>NZ_BCWX01000001.1 GCF_001894805.1 Rhodococcus globerulus NBRC 14531
CCTCTCGTTCTCATGTTCGTGTTCCGCCGCGATGCCGAAGCGTGATTTGGCTGTGCGCTGCGGCTGGTTCGGCTGGTACAGATTTCTGAAGGATGCACTCTCTCGAATGAGAATGCGATTCTCAACAACGAAATTCAGACTGCCATACGCGAATGTCGGTAGTCAACCGCTATCGCCGGAGTTTGGAGAAATCCCAGCTCACGATGTTCTCCGGAACGAGTTGGAGCCAGCCGTGCCGGCCGTCGTAACTGAAGTTCCCGTCCTTGCCGATGTACTTGTCGGCAAACAGGCGCTCGGGGGTGATCAAGGCGTCGTCCGGTTCCCCGTGGCGAGGTATTTCGCCTACTTGTCGCACCTTTCCCTCCAGCTCAACGCCGCGTAGGCCGAGGAAGTCCGTATCTCCCTCGTCGACGATGACGCTTACCCGGGGATCGAGTTCGAGATCGGTCCACCGTCTGCTCCGGGTGAGTGAATTGAGCCAGATCGAGGTTCCGTCCCAGGCGAACCACAGGGCGCTGACGTGCGGTCTTCCGCTCTGTCCGACGGTCGCCACTCGGCAGATCGGCTGCGCGGAGAGGAACGTATGGCGTTCCTCCTCTGTCATGGCGATGGCGGTTCCACGACGCTGTCCTGACATTTTTCCTCCTGCGAATAGTCAAAGAGAGCTTGATTCTCTAGTATGGAGAATATAATTTCCTAGGAAGTCGTCAATTTGGACGATCCACCGACGAGTACCTGTCGGCTCGGCCTGATTTCTTCGCGTCGACACTTGACGCCCACAGGTTCGGCCCTGCTCGGCGATCGACCTATCGAAAAGGGAGGTTCACCATGACCGCACCAATACCTTTGCGGCCGGGAGGCCAGCTCGCCAGTTCCGTGTGCACCACGCGGGTGATCGTCGTCCGCGCACCTGCAGCCGGAAACCCGGTAATCGCCTGTGGGGGTAGCCCAATGGTTCCCGCTGCGCCGGGGCAGGCGGCCGCCTCAACAGTCACCGACGCGGTCACGCTCATCGGGAAACGCTATGTAGACGCCGATCAGAGCCTCGAAGTGCTGTGCACGTCGTCCGGAGTAGGTGAACTGAGCTGCGACGGCGTTGCCATGACCCTCAAGGCTGCCAACGCGCTCCCCGCCTCCGATTGAACACGTAGACAGCAACGAAAGTCGGTGCGGGAGTTCGGGTAACCGGGCGCCGCACCGACGAGCCTTCAGGTGATGCACAGCAGAGGAGTCGATTGTGTCCGGCGGTATGAATTTCGAACTGACCGAGGATCAGGAATTGATCCGCAAGTCGGTCGCTGAACTGGTGAAGAAGTTCGACGATCAGTACTGGATGGAGAAGGACCGGGCGCACGAGTTCCCCGTCGAGTTCTACAACGCCATCGCCGAGGGCGGTTGGCTGGGAATGACCATCCCCGAGGAATACGGCGGTCACGGGCTCGGAATCACCGAAGCCACAATACTTCTCGAAGAGGTGGCCAGGTCCGGCGGCGGCATGAACGCCGCCAGTTCGATTCACCTGTCCATCTTCGGCATGCATCCGGTGGTGGTCCACGGATCCGATGAACTCAAAGCGCGAACACTGCCGCGTATCGCGTCAGGTGACCTGCATGTCTGCTTCGGAGTGACGGAACCTGGGGCCGGTCTGGATACGTCTCGAATCTCGACCTTCGCCAAGCGCGACGGAGACCACTATGTGGTCAACGGGCGTAAGGTGTGGATCTCGAAAGCACTTGAATCCGAGAAGATTCTGCTTCTGACCCGTACTGAGCGTTATGACGACGTCAAGAAGAAAACCGACGGAATGACGTTGTTCCTGACCGATCTGGACCGCAGTTGTGTCGACATCCGGCCGATTGCGAAAATGGGTCGAAACGCCGTCACGTCCAACGAATTGTTCATCGACAATCTTCGGATTCCCGTCGAGGACAGGGTTGGTGAGGAAGGTAAGGGGTTCTCGTACCTCCTCGACGGCCTGAATCCGGAACGCATGCTCATCGCGTCCGAGGCGCTCGGTATCGGCCGGGTGGCACTCGAGAAAGCAGTGAAGTACGCCAACGAGCGTGAGGTATTCGGTCGGCCGATCGGCATGAATCAGGGCATTCAGTTTCCGCTTGCGGACGCGCTTGCCCATCTTGATGCCGCAGAGCTGGTGCTGCGCAAGGCAACCTGGTTGTACGACCAGGGGAATCAGTGTGGTCGCGAAGCCAACACGGCCAAGTATCTGTGTGCCGAAGCAGGTTTTGCCGCTGCGGACCGAGCACTGCAAACTCACGGTGGGATGGGCTATTCCGAGGAATACCACGTCGCCCGCTACTTCCGTGAGGCCCGACTGATGCGGATTGCACCCATCAGTCAGGAAATGATTTTGAACTATCTGGGATCACATACTTTGGGAATGCCGAGGAGCTACTGATGACCGCAACCAATCCGATGTTCGACTTGACGGGACGATCAGCACTGGTCACCGGCGCGGCCGGCGGTATCGGCTCCGCCGTTGCGCGGGCGTTTGCGACGGCTGGAGCGACCGTGCTGGTCACCGACGTCGACGGTGACGCGGCAGCTGCTGTTGCAGAACGTATTACGGCGGCGGGTGGCAAGGCGGACAGTTTTGCGCTCGATGTCAGGGACCGTGCAGCCGCCGACGCCGCGGTGGCACGCGCCGCCGGTTTCACCGAGGGGAAGCTGCACATCCTGGTGAACAATGCCGGCGTGACCGCGCCCGCGATGTTCAAGGATCTTGCGCAGGATTCGTTCCAGCGGATGCTCGACATCCACCTGCTCGGCGCATTCCATTGCTCGCAGGCAGCTTTGCCGTTCCTGGCTACCGACGGGACAGGGCGAATCATCAACGTGACGTCCTCGGCCGGAATCACCGGAACGCTCGGCCAGGTGAACTACTCGGCCGCGAAGGCCGGGATCATCGGCCTGACCAAGTCTCTGGCTCGGGAACTGGCGCGTAAGAACATCCTGGTCAACGCACTTGCCCCATTGGCTGCAACGCCGATGACCGAGACCATTCGCACCGACGAGAAGTTCGCCGCGAACATGATGACGCGAATCCCGTTGCGCCGCTGGGCGGAGCCCGAGGAAATCGCGGGTGCCTTTGTGTTCCTGGCGTCGAATGCTTCTTCCTTCGTCACCGGGCAGGTGCTGCCGGTGGATGGTGGCATGGTGATGTGATGTCGGGTTCGGAGCCTGCCGCGGGCTCCTCTGCTACATCAGGGGGGCCGCTCGCGGGAATTACCGTGGTGACGTTGGAGCAAGCCGTGTCCGCTCCGATGTGTACGCGTACGTTGGCGGATTTCGGCGCCCGCGTGATCAAGGTCGAGAATCCGCAGGGTGGCGATTTTGCGCGAGACTACGACGATGTCGTGAATGGTCTTGCCGCACATTTTGTCTGGGCCAATCGCGGTAAGGAATCAGTCACCTTGAACTTGAAATCCGAGGCCGGGATCGAAACCATGCACAGGCTGTTGGACAAGGCTCACGTGTTGGTGTCGAACTTGGCGCCGGGCGCGATGGCACGACTTCGTCTGTCGGCGAGTGATCTGGCCGAACGGCATCCGGATTTGATCACGGTGGAAATCGACGGCTACGGCGCCGGTGGTCCGCTGTCGCACAAGCGGGCGTACGACCTTCTCGTCCAGGCAGAGTCCGGTGCATGTGCCGTCACCGGACGCCCGGGCGAGCCGGCAAAACCCGGACCGCCCGTCGCCGATATCTCCTCGGGACTGTATGCGGCGCTGTCGATCCTGGCGCTGCTGTGCGGCAAGGGTCGTGGAAACGGCGGCGAACTGTCGTCGGTGTCGGTGAGTCTGTTCGACACCATGACGGAGTTGATGGGCTACCCGCTCACGTACACGAAGTACTCGGGGATCGATCAGCAACCATTGGGGATGAGTTCGCCTGCCGTATCACCGTACGGTTCGTACGGGACCCGAGACGGGCAGACGGTTGTACTCGGCACGACCAACGACCGTGAATGGCAGCGACTTGCCCGCGAGATACTGGAGCGTCCCGACCTGGCGGACGACACGCGGTTTGCCGGCAACTCCGGGAGGGTTCGTCATCGGGAGGTTCTCGACGAGGCCATCGAATCATGGTGTGGTCGACACGATCTCGAGCACATTCAGAAGACTGCCGACGCTGCCGGAATCGGAAACTCTCGCTACAACCTCCCCAGCGAAGTGCTCGAGCACCCACAACTGAGTGCTCGTGACCGCTGGCGGCAGGTCGACACATCTGCCGGCCCGATCGAGGCACTGCTGCCACCGCCGATCATTGCGGGCTTCGAGCCGCCGATGGGGGCGGTACCGGGACTCGGGCAGCACACGGATCGTGTGCTCGCGGACTTCGGTTTCACCGGAGACGACATCGCGGCGTTGCGCGGCGACGGCGCGATCGGACCGGCGTACTGCTGATGGCGCACGAGAAAAACACATCGGTGGCGCCCGGCCCCGTCCTGCTGAGCGACGACCGCGACGGCGTTCGGACACTGACGCTCAACCGCCCGCACCGTAAGAATGCGATCAATCCGGAACTATGGGCAGCACTGCGCGATTCGCTGGTATCCCTCGAGACCAACCGCGATGTTCGGGCGCTGGTCATCGAGGGGGCAGACGGCGCGTTCTGTTCGGGTGCGGATCTGTCGGAAATCGCCGACATCCACCCCATGCACAAGTTGCGCGTCCTCACCGATGTTGCCCTGCTGCTCCACGAACTGCCGATACCGACCGTCGCCAAGGTGTCCGGAGTGGCCGTCGGTGCAGGGTGGAATCTGGCGCTCGGGTGCGACCTGGTGGTGGCCACACCCGAATCGACGTTTTCGCAGATCTTCTCCAAGCGCGGGTTGTCCTTGGACCTCGGCGGATCATGGCTGCTGCCAAAACTTGTCGGTCTACAACAGGCCAAACGCCTTGTATTGCTCGCCGAGACCATCGGCGCCGAGGAAGCCGAGGAACTTGGCCTGGTGACCTGGGTTGTGCCGAAATCGGAGATCGACGGATATGCCCGCGACCTGGCACAGCGATTGGCGTCAGGACCACCTATCGCGCTGGCACAGAGTAAATCGTTGTTGCACGAAGGCGCCGACCGCACGATGCGGGATGCGCTCGCCAACGAGGCACGCGCGCAGGCAATGAATTTCGGTACCTCCGACGCACCGGAGGCGTACGCCGCATTTGCGGAGAAACGTGAACCACGATTTGCCGGCCGCTGGGCCGTGCCGCGAATCGGTAGTTGAACAGAATCAGTTCGGAGAGTGGAGAGACATGCGTGAAGTTGTAATCGCCGAAGCAGTTCGGACTCCGGTGGGGAAGCGCAACGGCGGGTTGTCGAGCGTACATCCGGCGGACTTGTCCGCAGTGGTCCTCGCCGCCCTGGCCGAGCGCACCGGAATTGATCCTGGGATCGTCGACGACGTGATCTGGGGTTGCGTCTCCCAGGTCGGTGACCAGTCGAGCAATATCGGCCGCTACTCAGTACTCGCAGCCGGATGGCCCGAGTCCATCCCGGGTACGACGGTCAACCGGGCGTGCGGTTCGAGCCAGCAGGCACTCGATTTTGCGGTGCAGGCCGTCATGTCGGGTCAGCAGGATGTTGTTGTCGCGGGCGGCGTCGAAGTCATGAGTCGGGTTCCGCTGGGCGCCGCCAAGGCGTCCGGGCAGCCGTATGGCCCCAAAGTCTTCGAACGCTACGACAATTTCTCGTTCAATCAGGGATTGTCGGCCGAGGCCATCGCACAGAAGTGGGCTCTCACGCGTACACATCTCGACGAGTTCTCCGCGCTTTCACACGAGCGCGCCGCCGCAGCCCAGGACGACGGCGCTTTCGAGAGCCAGATCGTCTCGGTGACAACCGATTCCGGAGTCGTCTCGGCTGACGAAGGTATTCGCCGCGGAACCTCGGTGGAGACTCTCGCGAAGTTGAAGCCCGCATTCGCAGATGACGGAGTCATTCACGCGGGCAACTCGTCGCAGATTTCCGACGGCGCCGCAGCACTGTTGGTGACGACGCCGGAGCGGGCACGCCAGCTCGGACTGACGCCGATTGTTCGCTACTGCGCAGGCGCTGTGACCGGTTCCGATCCGGTGCTCATGCTCACCGGTCCGATTCCGGCGACGGACAAGGTCTTGAAGAAGGCTCGAGTCGACCTGAACGAGGTCGGAGTGTTCGAGGTCAACGAAGCCTTCGCGTCGGTGCCACTGGCGTGGCTTGCGGAAACCGGTGCGGATCCGGCATTGGTCAACCCCCTCGGCGGCGCGATCGCGCTCGGACATCCGCTCGGTGGTTCCGGAGCGGTTCTGATGACTCGAATGATTCATCACATGCGCTACAACGGAATTCAGTACGGATTGCAAACAATGTGTGAGGGTGGCGGCACCGCGAACGCCACGCTCGTCGAACTGGCTGTGTGAGGAAGAGACAAAATGCGCAGAGAAGTGTTCACTCCCGATCACGAGTCATTCCGTAAGCTCGCCCGCGATTTCATCGAGAAGCACGTTGTCCCCGAGTACCCGTCGTGGGAAAAGGCCGGCCAGATGCCGCGGGCAACTTTCGAACAACTCGGCTCGTTGGGGCTGCTCGGTACCGCAATCCCCGAGGAGTACGGGGGAGCGGGAATGCCCGACTATCGGTACAACGTCATTTTGCAAGAGGAGTCGGCGCGCGCCCTGGTCACGTTGAGCACGGTCCGCACACAACTCGATGTGATCCTTCCGTATTTCCTTGCCTACGCTAACGAGGAACAGCGATCACGTTGGTTCCCCGGGTTGGCGGCAGGAACACTTCTCTCGGCGATCGCGATGACCGAACCGGGTACCGGTTCCGATCTTGCGGGCGTACGCACCACTGCGGTGCGCGACGGGGACGAGTACGTGGTCAACGGTGCCAAGACATTCATCACCGGCGGCTTGCTCGCTGATCTCGTGATCGTTGTCGCGCGCACGTCGACGGATCCGGAGAATCGACGCGCCGGTCTTTCACTGCTGGTCGTGGAGGATGGAATGCCCGGGTTCACCCGCGGGCGTGTCCTCGACAAGATGGGCTGCAAGGTTCAGGACACAGTCGAGTTGTCGTTCGACAATGTGCGAGTGCCTGCTGCGAACAGATTGGGCGACGAAGGCGCCGCGTTCGGCTACCTCGGTCGCAATCTTCCGCAGGAGCGGATGACTGTTGCTGTCGGTTCGGTGGCTCAGGCTCGGGCCGCGGTGACGGCAACTATCGAGTACGTCAAGGAGCGCAAGGCTTTCGGGACACCGGTTGCGTCGTTCCAGAATACGAAGTTCGAATTGGCGGCTATGTCGGCGGAGATCGAGGCCGGGCAGACGATGATCGATCGGGCGGTTCTCGATCTGGTCGACGGCGAGTTGTCGGGTGCTGATGCAGCACGGGTCAAGTTGTTCTGCACCGAAATGCAAGCGCGCGTGGTCGACCGATGCCTTCAGCTTTTCGGTGGTTACGGCTACATGATGGAGTATCCGATCGCGAGGTTGTACACAGATGCCCGGGTGGCACGTATTTATGCAGGTACGAGCGAGGTTATGAAGGTGATAATCGCGAAGTCCCTCGGGTTGTAAGCGATTTAGGGGTCTTTGCGCGCGCGGCGACCGAAAAGCGGCACATTAGCTGTGTCCTGTTGCACAACTTCATCTTTGATGAGACGCTTGTCACAGAGCTGAAAACAACCTACTGTGTGTTCAGTAGGTTGCTTTGAGCAGAGGAGTTCGATGACCGCGCAGCGCCCGTATGCCACTCTTTTAGCAAAGGGCGAAGACCGGAAACAGCTCATCCTTTCCGCTGCTCAGCGACTACTTGCACTAAACGGGTGGCGCAGCACGACGCTTGCGCAGATCGCCGGTGAAGCCGGTGTGACGTCGGCTGGACTTTTGCACCACTTCGAGTCCAAAGAACAGTTACTGCATGCCGTGCTCGACGCGCGGGATGCAGATGACGATGCTCATGCTGATCGAACTGGCGATGTCATAGAACAGCTCGAGCAAGTGGGTGCGCGGTTCGAACGCTCGCCTCACTTGATCGGGATGTACTCGGTGCTTCTGATCGAGAGTTTGGATCCGGAAGCCCCGTTGCATGGTCGCCTGCTCGCTCGGCAGCGTGCGGCAATCGACACGATTGCCGCAGGTATTCTGCGCGGTCAACGCGCAGGAAAATACCGCAATGATATTGACCCGGCCGTCAAGGCCGTAGAGATTGTCGCGTTTCTCAACGGAATGGAGACCTCATGGCTGCTCGATCGTTCGATTCCACTGACCGAAATCTTCAAGGACTACACGCAATCGCTGACTCGACAGCTCGCGCTCGCCGGCACAGCCTGAGGTACCGTCTGGCAGTCCTCGCGCCCAGCGTTGTCGACGTGGTGCGCCATGCCGGCGGGTGGATGTTCGACCAGGTAATGGCTGGCTGGGACGTCACGGTTATCGTCGAAAAGCACGAGAACACTCGGCCGTTGCAGATTCTCGGGGCAACCACGTTGGATTTGGAGTCCGTGATGGCCGCGCCCAACGGGCCGCGCCCGCAGGCGATTGCTCTGGCGGGTGATCTGTTCGAGTCCAATGCGATGGTGCGTGAAGGATTGCTCGATACCCTCGATCGCGGCATTATCGACGTCACGTTGTGGGGTGACACGGTCCCGAGCGATCTTGCTCATCACTTCGGGCCGAGCTCGCACCAGTTAAGCCGCGCTGCAATGGTTTTCAAGTCCCACGCACTTGCGGCCGCATCCAGCTCGCCCGATCCCGTCGGTGCGACCGAAATGTTTCGTGGGGTCAGTCTGTTCGGCAAGTGTCCGGCAGACGGAGTGAACCTCGTGTCAGTCGGTTAGTGAACTACTTCCCGCGCACGGTCCGGTGCGGGAAGGATCGAGAAGCCGCATGCTCCGGCTGTTGATACGCGTGAACGTGTATCAACAGGCGGAGCATTGTTGTGAGAAAGCAGTGCATGTGAACAGTAATGACTTTGTCAGCAGATATGGCCCGGTAGCGCTGGTGACTGGTGCTTCCTCCGGCATCGGTCAGTCGTTTGCCGAACAGTTGGCGGCCATGGGCCTCGATGTGGTCTTGGTTGCGCGCCGGGAATCGCTCCTGGAGGAATTGGCCTCGAGATTGCGAGCCGAGCACGGCGTCGAAGTAACTGTCTGCTCTGCAGATCTTGCTGAAGTTGCGGCGACGGCGTCGATTCTCGACGCGACATCAGGCCTCGATATCGGGCTGGTTGTGAGTAATGCCGGTTACGGGTTCAAAGGAGAACACTCCGCTATGGACCCAGCAGAGCTGGCGGACATGGTGACGGTGAACTGCACAACGCCCATGCTGCTGACCCGTGGTTTCATTCCGCGCCTACGAGCGCGTGGACGTGGCGGCATCATTGTGACCAGCTCGATCGAAGCATTGTTGGGTTGCCCGTATTCCACGGCCTATTCGTCGAGTAAGGCATTCCTGAACAGTTTGGGAGAGGGCCTGTGGGGTGAGCTGACGCCGGAAGGTATTGACGTACTGACGATTTGCCCGGGGGCTACCGATACCGAAGCGCTGCGGCGGAGCGGGATCGACCCGGCCACGATGAATAATGTCATGTCGCCGGACGAGGTGGTGACGCTGACCTTGGACAACATCGACAACGGGCCGACGCTGTTTCCCAGCGACCATCACAAAGCGGTTTTCGATCAACTCCTGTCGATTCCTCGGCGAGATGCACTGACGGCGATGGCTCGGGGTATGAAGGTGAACTCGGTCCAGCCCAACTAGTCGGGACGGGCAAATGTCTTGGTCGCGTGTTGTTTTGCGGGGATCGCGAGATTTCCTTGCATTCCGCGCGTCCGGGTGAGAATATTCTTCTCATGCCAAAGAATCTTGTTCTGGGTGTTTTGGGCGCACGGGTGTCACAGGCGCCGCGGACCGAGGTGATCGAGGAATGAAGGCCGAGGATCTCTTCCATCTCGGGATCGTCACCGAAACGTTCGAGCAGACCAGGGACGAACTGTCGTCGCTGTTCGGGTACGAATGGGGCCCTGAGGTCGGTGGCCCGATCAACGTCACATTGCCGAGCGGCGATGCCACCGTTGATCTGCGATGTGCGTATTCGGTGACCGCGCCGCGCGTGGAAATCGTTCGCGCCGTTCCGCAGTCGACTCTGTGGGATGCAAGTAGAGGGCAAGGCATTCATCATGTCGGGTACTGGTCCGACGACGTCGCGGCAGATTCTGCAGAGCTGGCGCGTCACGGATACGTCACCGAGGCAACACGTCTCGGGTCTGATGGCATACCGTTCTTCTCGTTCCAGCGTAGTCCTTGGGGATTTCGGATCGAACTCGTGAGCAGAACCGCGAAGACCGGCCTCGAACAGTGTTGGGCGACACCGGTCGCGCGGCAAGCGGAAGTTGGTGCGAAGTCATGACTACTGTCGGAATTGTGACCGGCGCGGGACGTGGCATGGGTTTTGCCTGCGCGCGGCGTCTGACCGACTCGGTGGACCGTTTGTTGCTGGTCGACATGGACCCGGAAACCGTGGCGGCGGCAGCAGCTGAACTTTCCGGGACCGGCCGCGCCGTCGTAGAACCGTTTGTTCTCGATGTCACGGACCCTGCTGGCCTTGCTCGTCTAGTCGATCGAGTGCGTGAACTCGGAACCTTGCGGTCGGTCGCACATGTCGCCGGAATCTCGCCGACCATGGCCGACTGGCGCAGAATCTTTTCTGTCGATCTTGTGGGTACCGCCTTGCTCGCGGAAGCGTTGCGCCCGCTCGCCACGGCTGGCACGGCAATGGTGTGTTTTGCATCCATGGCGCCGACACTGGCGTCACTCGAGCCGGACGCTGCAACCGCTGCAGCGCTGGAAGATCCTCTGCGAGAAAACTTTCTGGACGAGATCTACGAAGCGGTCGGGCCCGCGATCGAACACACCGGCGCCGCGTACGCGTGGGCGAAATACGGTGTTCAGCGTTTCGTGAAACACGAGGCCGTGCGATTGGGCGCCGTCGGCGCACGCGTCTGCTCGCTGTCACCCGGATTGATCGACACCCCTCAAGGCCGACAAGAAGCCGAGAACAACGCGCATCTGCGTGCGCTGGTCACACAGACGCCTCTTGCCCGGACCGGTACTGCTGACGAAGTAGCAGCAGTCGTGTCGTTCCTGCTCTCGGATGACGCCAGCTTCCTCAACGGAACAGATATTCTCGTCGACGGTGGAATCTGCGCCGCGGTGCATACCAGCGGCGGACTGAGTGCGGCTCGTTCGTGACGGGGTATCTTATTCCGATGGACATGAGTGGTTCGACCACCGAGCCGACACAAGATCTGGCAACCCGAATTGCTGCGCGGGCCTTGGCAGATCGAGGCGCTGTGTATGCCAGCGAGGTTCGCCGATTGCTTGACGCCGCGTTGGTGGTCATCAGGTCACTGGGAACGAACTCCCGCCCTCGCGTCGCGGATATCGTGGCACAAGCGGGACTGTCCAACGATGTCTTCTATCGGCACTTCAAGTCGAAAGATGCACTGGTTTCGGCGATCTTGGAGGATGGTTCCGAGCGTTTGGCAACGTATGTTGCGCATCAGATGGACAAGGAGAACACCCCAGAGGGGAAGATTCGGCGGTGGGTCGAAGGTGTCCTGTCCCAGGCCGACGAAGATTCGGCGGCCACTACCCGAGCAGTGCTCTGGAATGCGGGTGGGACGGGCGTCGGCGCAGTATCGGGGCCACCGTCGGCGAGCGGTCCACTGGCGACCCTGCTGCGTGGTCCCCTTGCGGAACTGGGCAGCGCAGCACCGGAGTTCGATGCCACATTGGCGGCACACGCGACAGTCGGAAAGCTCTCCGACTACCTCTGGCAGCGGATTCAGCCTACCGATTCGGATATCGACCGGATCACCGAATTCTGTTTACGCACAATAACGCCCGCCTAGTCGATCTCAATCAGGTCTGAGACTTCGAAGAAACAGTGCTACCGCGGACTGAACATGCCGTTCTTGATCTGCGGGGTCATGCACAATTCCGAACGAGGCCAGGCGGGCCGGACCGCCGGACGCCATGCCGAGAAATAGTTCGGCGAGTACGTCCGGTTCCTCGGCGACGATCTCGCCGGCCTCGGCATGCCGCACGAGTAGATCTGTGACCAACTGTTTGCGCGGCCAGAATCCCGTGCCGTGCGTTCGACGAGCGATGTCCGGAAAGCGCTCAGCGTAGGTGATCGCGATCTGTTCGAGTTTGATCATGGACGGGTTCAGGGCGCGGCTCAGTGCCGTCCTCGCGATGGTGGTCAACGCGACTTCCAGATTGTCGAGATCAGGTGCAGGTGGTTCTGGCACAGGCCAATCCGTGCGTTGGACGGCCCAGCCGAGAACCGAGCGGAAGACTGCTTCCTTGGTGGGGAATCGTGTGTACAGCGTCGGTTTGGTAGTGCCGGCCGCGGCAGCGATGGCATTCATCGACGTCCCCTCGTATCCATGCTCGAGGAACATGGCGAGGGCGCCTTCACGTATGGCGTGATCCAGTGCGGTGGCCTGCTCGAGAGTGGGGCGCCCCCCGCGGCTTCGGCGTGCTCCGGCTGCGCCCGGTTCGGACCTGTGCGACGTCATGAACATCAGTGTGCCAGTCGAACTCAGCTATAGACAGAAAACTAAACCCATGGGTAAAGTTAATTCCGGGGGGCAACATCGACTGGAGGCACAATGTCAGGGACGACCACACAGCGAGATGAGATTGTCGAGCGACTCGACGCGCGATTCCAGGAACTGCGTCAGCAGGTACCGGTACTGAAGCAGCGGGCGGACGACGAGGGGATCACCGAAATCGCACGGCGTGAGGACATGATTCCTCTGCTGTTTCCGCATACCACGTATAAGAGCTACCCGGAATCGTTGATCGCTAAAGGTCAATGGGCGCAGCTTAATCGGTGGCTCGATTCGCTTTCGGCGCATCGCGTCGAGGGAGTGGACGTGTCGGACGTCGTCGACGTCGACGGGTATATCGACGCCCTCGAAGCTGTCGGGCACCTGGTGTCGAGTTCGAGTGGAACGAGCGGGAAGAGTTCCTTCCTCAACAAGTCCGTACAGGATCGCGAAGTGTCCATGCAGAACATGCTGGACTGCCTGACGGACTTGGGGATTCATCGCGACAACTCGTGGCACGTTATCCCGGTCGGGCCGGAAACGGGTCTGAGTGGACACAACGCCCTGCGTGATCTCATCTACAAGGAGTACGGCCGACCGGACGGAATCGAGCGGCCGTCGGGCGCGGAGGCAAGCGGTCACTATGCGTATATGGCGCGTCTGTCTGCCATGCGTAAGGCAATGGCAGACGGGACCGCGGCACCGGACGAGCTAGCTACCCATGAGGCGTCAGCCGCCGCGCGCCAGGCGGAAAACGAACGCCGTCTGCGGCATTGGGCAGAGCAGATCATCGAACACCGCACCGAGAAGATCTTTTTCAATTCTCAGTTCCCGAACCTGTTCCGCCTCACCGAGATTCTGCGAGAACTCGGAATGAAGGAGGGAGACATCACGGGGGAGAACGCGATGACTGCGGGCGGCGGGCTCAAGGGCATGTCACTGCCGGCTGACTACCAGAACCAGATCTTTCGAATGCTGAATATCGATCCGAGCCGGTTCTTTCACTACTACTCGATGCAAGAGTTGAATATTCGTTTGCCGAAATGCGCGTCGGGTCGGTACCACGTTCCTTCGGAGCTGGTTCTGTTCGTTCTCGACAAGAACGGCGAAGCGCTTGCACCCGAGTCGGATGGCAAGGTGGAAGGCCGCGCCGCGTTCTTCGACACTACCGTCGACGGACGTTGGGGCGGAACGATCACCGGAGACAAGATCTCGGTCGAACTCGGTGACTGCTCCTGTGGCCGAACCGGCCCCACGGTTGACGCAGACATCACCCGCTACTCCGATCTGGCAGACGACGACAAGATCACCTGTGCCGGCACCACGGACGCGTACGTCCGCGGATTCCTCGAGGACTGAGAGAAACTTCAATGACTACGTCATCAACACTCGCACCGAGTAAGTCCAAGATCCGTGTACCTCATTTCATCCGAGGCAAGCTCGTCTGGGGTGAGGACACCGAGTATCTGTCGCGGGACTTCGGGGTTCCGTTTGTCACGCCGGCTCTGGAACTGAACAGATTGTTCGTGCCACGCACCGAACCCGGACCGGCATTCGACGTGCCGGTCACGGACATCATCGACTTCCTGGTCGAGACGGCAAAGCATCTCACGCTAGAGACAAACGAGTACCTGCAGGAATCCCTCGAGATGACCCTTCAGGTCAGTGCGCTGCCCAGGAGAATCATCGAGAACACCTTCGCGCGGCCGGGCCAGTTCCTGACGCGGGAGGCGCTGGAATACCGTCTTGACCGCACCTTCGGTGATCGCAACCTCCTCGACGGATGGGTGGAGCGCACCGACCCCAACGGTCGTGTGAGCCGGGTCCGGGCATTCCCACCCCGCCTCGTGCACATGCTTGCCGGAAACTCGCCGAGCGCCGCTATGACATCGATCGCAGACGCGGCGCTTGTCAAGGCAGTCAACGTCTTCAAGATGCCATCGGCTGACCCGTTCACCACCGTGGCGGTACTGCGCACCATGTCCGACATCGAACCCGATCATCCGATCCTGCGCTCGATGTCCGCCGTGTACTGGCGCGGCGGTGACGAGAAGGTCGAGAGCGTGCTCTACCGCTCCCAGTACTTCGACAAGCTTGTGGCGTGGGGTGGTGGCCCCGCCATCGAGAACGCCGCGAAGTACGCCGGTCCCGGCTTTCAGCTGATCTCCTTCGACCCCAAGGTCTCGATGTCCGTCATCGGACGTGAAGCCTTCGAGTCCGAAGAGACTCTCCGCGAGGTCGCGGAGTTGGCAGCGTCCGACGCCACTATCTTCAACCAGGACGCCTGCCTCGCGGCGCGTCACATTGCCGTCGAGGGTGACATCGAGCAGGTGGATCGCTTCTGTGCGTTGCTGTGTGAGCGTCTGGGAGTCGACCGCGACTTTGCCGAGGCCGTTGGTCCCAAGACGCCGCGCGATATTCGCGAAGAAGTTGAGGGCATGCGATTCCTCGAGCCCGACTACCGCATCTGGGGCAGCTACGACGGCAGTGGTCTTGTTGTCCGCTCACCGGAACCGGTGGACTTCCACCCGACCAACAAGACGGTCAACGTCGTCCCCATTGCATCGATGGCCGACGCGGCGCATTTCGCGACGGTGGCAACACAGACCGTGGGTGTTTACCCGACACACCGCAAGGCCGAGGTACGAGATCGCCTGGCAACAGCAGGAGTTCAGCGTGTGGTGAAGCTCGGTAGCGCGTTGACCGGCAGTATGGGCAGCCCGCACGACGGCATGTACCCGTTGCATCGATTCGTCAACTGGGTAGTGGACGACGATGCCTGAAGCCGTGAGTGGTGCAGGCATGCCGCTGCGAGTGCTCGGCAGATCCGGACTACGAGTCAGCGAAATGTGTCTGGGCGCCATGACGTTCGGAACGGACTGGGGCTTCGGAGCCGACGAGTCCATTTGTCAGGATATCTACAAGGAGTTCCGCAGCGTCGGCGGTAATTTCATCGACACAGCCAACAATTACACCAACGGTGCGAGCGAGACGATTCTCGGGCGGCTGATCGCGTCCGAGCGTGACGATGTTGTCGTGAGTACCAAGTACACGCTGCCGACACATCCGGGTGATCCCAATTCCGGTGGAAATCATCGGAAAAGCTTGCGTCGCAGTGTCGAAGAGAGTCTGCGACGCCTCGGCACCGACTACGTCGACTTGTTGTGGGTGCATGCGTGGGATCGGCAGACGCCGGCCGAGGAGACGCTCCGCGGACTTGACGATCTGGTCCGCAGTGGCAAGGTCTTGGCGATCGGTATCACCAATACTCCGGCCTGGGTGGTTGCCCGCTCGAACGCAATCGCCGAGTTGCGCGGTTGGAGCGCCTACTGCGCCATGCAGGTCGAATACTCCTTGGTGGCACGAAGTCCCGACCGTGAGCTTCTTCCGATGGCGAGCGAATTGGATTTAGCCCTGTGTGCCTGGAGTCCTTTGGCTCGCGGCCTACTTGCCGGAAAGGGAGACCCCGAACGACTCTCGCCTGCCGGTCGGGAGGCCCGAACCGTTGCCCAAGACATTGCGGCCGAACTGGGAGTCAGCCCCGCGCAGGTTGCCTTGGCGTGGGTCATACGTCGGGGGCTCATGCCGTCGATCGGCGCGCGCACGGTGGAACAGCTTCGAGACAACCTCGGCGCTCTGCAGGTGATGCTCGACGAAGGGCAGCAGGAGCGTCTCGACGCAGCATCGCGGGTGCGACTCGGCTATCCGCACGATTTCCTGAACGAGCGGCGCGCGGTGTTGGAGCCGCAGGAGTTGTAGCAGCTTCAATTTCTGAAAAGCATCGACAAAGGGTCGGCACTTTGTTAGATTCTCGACATTAGAGTCGGCTTATTACGTCATCTTGTAGATGGGAAGTGCGTTGGACAAGCTCGATCATTGGATCGCCGGTAGTGCGGTGATGCCGACCAGTGCCGACTACATGGCTGTCACAGACCCGGCAACCGGATGTGAGGCAAGGCAACTCGCGTGCGGCAATGCTCACGACGTCGACCTGGCGGTTCAGGCCGCATCTGCTGCCGAAACGGCATGGAAGCAGATACCGGCGCTTGCTCGGGCGCGGTTGTTCGGTGACCTCGCCCGGGCCATGCGCGCCGATTCTGCGGAGTTGGCCCGGTTGGAGATCAGTGAAACCGGTAAACCGGAGGCCGTTGCACTGGCTGAAGTCGAGAACTCGGCGACGTACTTCGATTTCTACGGCGGGTTGATCGGCATGCCGGCCGGTGACACTCTCGACGTGGCACCGGATCAGCATGTGTACACCCGCCGTGAGGCTTTCGGAGTAATCGGAGTCATCACGCCGTGGAATGTGCCACTGAACCAGGCAGCGAGGGCGTGCGCACCAGCTTTGGCTGCCGGCAACACAGTGGTGGTCAAGCCGTCGGAGAGCACGTCGGCGTCGACGGTTCGGTTGGCTCAACTCGCGACCGAGGTGGGTTTTCCGGCCGGAGTCTTCAACGTGGTTCTCGGTACGGGTCAGGATGCGGGTGCTGCTTTGGTGGCCCATCCGGATGTGTCCAAGGTGGCATTTACGGGTTCCGTGGGCACCGGCCGTGCGATCGGGCATGTTGCTGCAGACCGAATCATCCCGGTGACACTGGAATTGGGTGGAAAGTCCGCCAACATCGTCTTTGCCGACGCCGATGTGGAGAAGGCGGTTGCAGGTTCGCTGCTTGCTTTCACGGCCAATGCCGGCCAGGTGTGTTCCGCCGGCACAAGGCTCCTGGTTCATCGATCGATCCACGACGAGGTCGTACAGAAATTGGCTGCGGGTGCCGCAGCGGTGCGTCCCGGGCGCGATATCGGTCCACTCATTACCAGGGCGCAGTTCGAACGAGTGCAGGAATACTTCAAGATCGCGGAATCCGAAGGTGCACAGGCTGTAACCGGAGGAACAGTCTCTGTGGTGGCACAGGAGACCGGCGGCTTCTACATCGATCCCACGGTGTACATCGGAGTCGACAACTCGGCCCGGATCGCGCGCGAAGAGATATTCGGACCCGTGGTTCTCGTGCTCGCGTTCGATACCGAAGACGAGGCGATCGAACTGGCCAACGACTCGGATTACGGACTGGTAGCCGGTGTTTGGACCAGCAATGTGTCGCGGGCACTGCGGGTCAGTGAGCGGATCCGAGTTGGTCAGGTGTTCGTCAACACCTGGTCAACCGGATCCGTGCAGACTCCGTTCGGCGGGTGGAAGAACAGCGGTTACGGGCGCGAAAAAGGTGTGGAGGCACTCCATCACTACAGCCAGGTCAAGTGCGTGACCATCAAATTCGAGGGAGATTCACAGTGACACAAGATAGCCCGCTCGATCTGGCTCACCAGACCGTCTTCGAGGCCGGTTTGGCAGTGCGTAGGGAAGTCCTCGGTGCCGAATACGTCGATGCGGCAATGACCCGGAATGCCGGGACTGACGGCGAAGAGTTACAGAAGTTCGTGAGCGAGTTCGTGTGGGGCGGTGCCTGGACCAGGCCAGGCCTGGACCGTCGGAGTCGTTCGCTGATCAATCTCGGAATTCTGATCGCCCTCAGCCAGCCCCATGAGTTGTCCGTCCACGTTCGCGTGGGTCTGAGCAACGGCCTGACTCGTACAGAGATCACCGAGGCCGTTATCCACGCCACCGCCTATGTGGGAGTGCCCATGGGTATGGCGGCGATGCGTGTGGTTCAGGAAACCCTGACTGCCGAACTGGGCCCCCTCACCGCGGAGGTCTCGGCATGAGCGTGATTCCGTTGCCGGGCAAAAGTGTCGGTCTTGTCGGGCTGGGTGCGATGGGTGGCCCGATAGCCCGCAACTTCGTCAACTCCGGCCAACCGTTGATTGTCCGTGACGCCGATGCCGCGTCGCAGCAACGGTTTCTCGACAGTCATCCGAGCGCTGTGGGCACAACGGATTTCGCGGACTTCGCGAAGTGCGACGTGGTGGTGCTGGTCCTGCCGACCAGTGACATCGTCGATGCCGTGGTTCTCGGTGAGGGGGGACTACTGTCGCAACTGCAGGCAGGTAGCACCATCGTGGACATGGGGTCGAGCATTCCGGACCGCACTCAGAAGTTGGCTGGAATAGCCGCCGAGCAGGGTGTTCGAGTTGTCGACGCCCCGGTCAGTGGCGGAGTCGGACGTGCACTGAAGGCGGATCTTGCCGTGATGGCGGGCGGTGACGCCGATGTGGTCGCAGAGGTTCTGCCGCTCCTGCGTGCCACCGGAACGGCAATCATCCACGTCGGTCCGGTTGGGTCGGGGCACGCTGCAAAGGCACTCAACAACCTTCTTGCAGCCAACGGTCTTGTTGCCGCAGCGGAGGCCATGTTGGTGGGCCGCAAATTCGGTATCGATCCGGCGACGCTCCTTTCGGTGATCAATGCCAGTAGCGGCCGGAACCAGGCAACGGAGACGAAGTACGAAAAATTCGTTCTGTCAGGAACATTCGACTCAGGATTCGCCGCAACTCTGATGCGCAAGGACATCGGAATCGCTTTGGATTTGGCTCGTTCTCAGGACGTATCCACTGTTCTCGGCGACACGCTCGGCAAGATCTGGGAAACCGCTGTCGACGGCTTGGCTCCAGGAGCAGACCAAACCGAGGTTGTGCGATACCTCGAGGAGCTTGCGCAGGTGTCGCTTCACGATTAGCTCCGTGTAGGTGATGCGAGGCGCGTACCCCTCATTCCACGACACCCCGTCGGATGCGAAGATGATTCGAATCCAACGGGGTTTCGAATTCAGCGGAGTGAGGTGGTCATGGCTTCATCGCCGCGGCGCGTGGGTGCCGAGAAGTCGAAGACGCGAGATGTTCTGCTGGACAATGTCGAGAAGATGATGCTGGACACCGGCTACGCCAGCGTGACCTATCGATCTTTGGCAGCAGAGGCCGGTGTGACCGCGAGCCTGGTCCAGTATTACTTTCCCACTCTTGACGACATCTTCCGCGCCGCAATTGCGAGGTACACCGATCGCAACCTCGCGGTACTGCAATCTGCGCTGCAGAAACGAGCCGAAGATCCGTTGCATGTGTTGTGGGAGTACAGCTGGGATGAAGCCACAAGTGCTCTGATGACGGAGTTCATGGCTCTCGGCAATCACCGTGAGTCAATCCGTGCTGAAATCGCCGAAGTCACCGAACGGGTCCGGCAACTGCAGATGGAGGCCGTGGCTCGCAAGTTCGGGCCGGGTGCTCGACCGGACGGCAGGCTGTCTCTCGGCGCAATGGTGTTGCTGATCACCGGGATTCCCAAGTTCCTCAATCTGGAATCGGGTATCGGCGTCGACACTGCGCATGCCGAAGTGGTGGAAGCACTCGAGGGCTACATCGATTCGGTGGAGCCTCGCATCACGCAGACTGCGCGCACCAAGCGACCGCGGACATAAGAAACGGATCGCGACTTTTTTCGAAAATTGGTACGACTGTATAGCAAGTGCGGTACTGTCCTGTAGTGCGCGAGCTCGCTTGACCTCAGACTGCTTACCGAGCGCCAAAAGTACCTCTTCCCAGTATTTTTCGAGAAACGTGCCGATCGAGGAGTTCTTCTTGCCTGCTTCCATACGTCCCATCACGTCGACCGTCGGACTGGAGGTCACAGGTCTGACTGCCGACGATCTCATGAAGTCGGATTCTGCCCGAGAGATTCGGCAACTCCTGGACCGGCATGGGGTCCTGGTGTACCGCGAGATCAACATCGACGACGACGCCCTGTTGTCTCTCAGTCGTGCACTGGGCACCGTCGTAGTCCAATCCACCGGCGAGCACCGCCTCCCGGAGATTCAGACCATCACCATGGATCCGTCCAAAACGAATGCAATTCTCGCGTCGTATCGAGCGGGGAACTTCCACTGGCACATCGACGGTGCCACACAAGTCATTCCGCAGCAGGCGACGCTCCTGAGCGCTCGAGAGGTCGATCCAGCCGGGGGCGACACCGAGTTCGCCAGTACGTACGCGGCGTATGACGGCTTGAGCGACGAGGAGAAGGCCGAGTTCGAGTCTCTCGAGGTTGTGCACACGTTTGGGCATGCACAGTCGCTGGCGAACCCGGATCCCGACGAAGCAACCAGGCGAGCCTGGGCACGGGTACCAGCGCAGGTTCATCCGTTGGTATGGACGAGAAAGAATGGACGGAAGTCGCTGTTGCTGGGCGCTACCGCGTCCGAAGTTGTCGGTTGGCCGATCGAGCGAAGTCGTGCGTTGTTGGATCGACTGCTCGAGTGGTCCACACGCCCCGAATACGTACTGCGCCAGGTGTGGCGCAAAGGTGACCTGGTCATCTGGGACAACACCGGAATGCTGCATCGAGCGACGGAGTTCGAGCCCTCGTCTCAGCGGCTCATGCACCGCACGACCTTGGCGGGGGAGGAATCAGTCTGTCGTGGTTGAGGGTCTGTGGTGGTTGAGGATTGGCCGAGTCCGTGAACACTATTTGCGACTATGACATGCGTGTGGGCTTCGCATCGTCTTGACTGGTGATGCGAAGCTTGCACGCCGTATATGGTTCTGGCAGAGTCGGGTTCAGTCTCGGTGGACTGGGCCCTGGCGGGTGGTGGAGCGGCGGGGTCGTTGTTTCGGGTCGATTGCAGCTGGTGGGATGAACCAGGGTTTGTGGTCGTCGCCCATTTTGATTTCCCAGATACCGCGAAACCCGCTGGTGCTGTGGATCAATCGGTGGTGGTTGCGGCAGAGGAGGGTGAGATTGTCCATCACCGTCAGGCCGCCGACCGACCACGGTTTTATGTGGTGGGCGTCGCACCAGGCCGGGACGGCATCACAGTTGGGGAAGGCGCAGCCTTTGTCCCGAGCAATCAACGCGGTCCGCTGCTCGGGTGTGACGAGGCGTTTGTGTGGGGTTGCATCGAGCGGTGCGCCGTTGCCGTCCATCAGGACGGTGGAGAGCATGCAGTCACAGGCAAGCATCCGGGTGAGGCTCACACTGAGTGGTCCCATCCAGGGCATGTATCCGACGTCGAGATCCTCGACATCAGGCTCATCGAAATCCGACGCGGTATTGCTGCGCATGGTCGCGAAGTCTCGATGCTCGGCAAGATCTTTCGCAGTGATATGCACGTTCACATGCGGACGCTGACCACCATCCACCCCGATCATGGCATTGTCGAGGTACCGGCGAATCAGTTCGGTGAAGGCGTCGGCGGTGCGTTTGGCGGCCGACCGCTGATCCGGGGTTCCGTCCGCGGCCGGTTTCGGCATCGACAAACCCGAAAGAGCCGACAACAACATTTCGCCCGTGAGCGCGTCGAAATCACCCTTGATCGCGATCCGCCCGTTCAACGTCGGCGAAATCCGCAAGACGTTGAGATCATCGTCTTCACCGGGTGGGGTCTCGTCGGATTCGAAAATCCGCTCCAGGACCGCAATCGCGTAGCGGAGTTTTATGGTGGTCGCTTCCACCCCGGATGCCGCAGCGAGCAGTGTTGCCATGCAGGACGGTAGAGCGTTCTCCGGCATACCTTTTGGTGGGGATTCACAGAACGCGACGATTATTGCCGCATGATCGAGCGAGAGATCACCGGCCTCGAACTGCGCAGCAATGTCGGGGAACACCCGCAACGCGGCGCCAAGGGCAGCGATCTTGTTACCGGCCGCGTTCTGCAGCATCGTATTCGCCGCCAACCACCCACACCGCGGTAGCACAGCACCTGCTCGTCCGGATTGAGTGCCAACTCGTCGACCGCGGCAACCCGAATCGCTTCCAACCGAAGAATTTCCGCCGATACGCAGACTGCAACGTCTCGAACCTCGGCCGCTCGTAGCCGCCACAACCTGCCACGCACACCCGCAGCCGAACCGGCTACAACATCCTCCACCGAAACAAAATCGCTCACCGTAGTCATCAAGGCCTCCCCACCCTGACCCAATTATAGTCGAACAAACATTCGAATCAAGAGACATTTCGGGCACATTTCGGCCGAATGATATTTGTAGCCAGAATCTTTGACCAAAGCCGAAGTGGTTTCAGGAGCCGTGACGACCGGCGCGCTGAATCGAGAGTCGATGCTCGTACCGTTCCGACGCATGCACCGTCAACGAGATCTCGACCGGAACTCCATTGCCGTTCCGGTAGACCCGCTCGATGTGCAGGGCGGGTCTGCCCGGCGGGGTGTGCAGAATTTCGGCGATGTCGTCGGATACGAGAATCGCGGTGACAGTTTCTTCAGCTCCGGCAACAGGACCCGCGACGCTACCGACCGAGGCAAGGATGGTCCCGGGAGTACGGACTGTCGGGATCAGGTTCTCCGATATCAGTGTTTCGGCGACGTCGGGCGGAAGAATGATCGTGTTGACCGCATACGGCTGGTTGTCGATCCAGCGCCGAACCTTCAACTGCGCCACAACAAGACTGTCGAGTTCGAGCTTCTCGGCGTGGACACGGTCGCGTTTGAGTTCGAGAGGCGAGATGACTTCCATCTCGGTGCCCGGCCACTCCTCGAGTTGTTCGATCGAATCGGTGGAGCGGACGGAGCGGCCGGTGCTGGGCTGATCCGTCGGAAATGTTCCCCGACCGCGGACGCGATATACCAGTCCGTCCGCCACAAGCTCCTGAAACGCTCGCCGCACCGTTTGCCGTCCGAGGCTGTACTCGGTCATGAGTTCGGTATCGGTGGGCAGCGGAGTGTCCTTGTCGTACCTGCCGGCAGCGACCGCTTCGGCGAGCGTCAGAGCCAGGCGCCGGTACCCCGGTAGATCGGTACTGCCCGACAGGACTGACCCGCCCATCTTGTTCTCCCAGATCATGGTCGATTGACTGCCGATAGTGTCATCGGCAACGCTATCCCATTCGGAAGAACCGGCGTGAGTCAGACGCGATTCGGTAGAGCGGCGTTGACTGCGTCGTCGAGCAGTCCGAGATTGCCGTCCAGCTCGGTGACGATCTTTCGGACGACGCCCACGTCCTTGCTCAGGAAATCTCCGACCGAATCTGCGAATGCGGACACTGAGCCCTTGGCTGAAACACTGGTCAGTGCACGGCTGTTGGAACTGCCGTATGGCAGGGCCGCGAGCAGATCGCCCTCGTCGATGCCGAGTTGTGTTCCCAGTGCGACAGCTTCGGTGAGAAGGCCGATCTGAGCGGCGAACAGAGCATTGTTGACTAGCTTGACCCGCTGTCCGTTGCCAGTGGGGCCGACATAGAGAACTGGATCTGCGTAGCTTTCCAGGGTCGGCTGGATGCGTGCCAGGGTGTTGGCATCGCCGCCGACAAAGAGGGTCAACCTACCTGCGGCGATATCGTGCGGTCCACCGCTGACCGGTGAGTCCACGACTGCGACACCAAACTGTGCTGCGTGCTCGGTTACGGCTTCAGCTGTGCGCGGGCTTCCCGTTGTATGCAACACCAGGGTGGATCCGCGAGGCATCGACGCGAGCAAGTCGCTGCCGAGACATATCTCGCGAACCTGCTCGTCCGTGAAAACGCAGATGATCACGAGGTCGGTATCGCCGCCGACCTCTGCGAAGGTGGACACGGCCTGCGCACCGGAGGCTTCCAGCGCAGTTTTTGTTGCGGCGGAGCGTGCAAGCCCGCGAACCTCGTGACCGGCTTCGACGAGACGGCTGACCATCGGTCCGCCCATCCGCCCGGCGCCGATGAACCCGACGCGTGTCATCGGCGGTGATCCATGAGTTCGAGGGTGGCGTCAGCTGCGGTCAGGACGACTCCGGTGGGTGCTTGGGCTGTTGTCGCGAGATCTGCAATCAGCCCGACGTCCTTCTGCAGCAATGTGCCCGCGTGCTGGGCGATACGCTCGAGCGTTCCACCGGCAGAGACGATCCGGCTCAGCGCGAAGCTGTTTGCCGTGCCGTGTGAGATCACGTCTCCGAGGCGGTTGGGATCAACACCGAGCGACTGGCCGAGCGCAAGCGTGTTCGCGGCTGTGGCCAAATTTGCCGTGAAGAGGAGATTGTTGAGCAGCTTCGTGATCTGACCGGACCCCAAAGGTCCAAGGTGAACAACAGGATTCGCGTACATCGAGAAGACGGGACGGACGCGTTCGAAGTCTTCGTCCCTGCCGCCCACCATCACCAGAAGGCGGCCCTCGGTTGCGGCGATGCCACCGCCACTGACGGGAGCGTCAACGACGGAGATTCCTCGAGTAGCCGCTATTTCCCCGAGTTCGCGACAGGTATCCGGGTGAACCGTGCTGTGCACGGCAATGATTCCACCTGGCTTCATGCCCGCGAGGACGCCGTCCTCACCCGTGACAACGTCGAGAACATCGGCGTCGCTGCCGACGCAGATGCACACGAGATCGCTTGCCGCGCCTAGTTCCGCCGCAGATTCGGCGAACTTGGCTGCGGTGTCGGCAAAGGGAACGCGGGCTTCGGGACGTCGTGCCCACAGCGTGGTTTCGTAGCCGGAGTGGACGATTCGCCGTGCCATCGGCGCGCCTTGGCTACCGAGTCCGATGAATCCTACGTGCATCGCGGGTCCTCCTAGAGTGATCATGAAACCTCCTGTAGCTGTGGCCGCCAGAACAAGCCGAGAAGTACGGCGGTGCCGACCGCGCCCACTCCGAGGGCGATACCGCCACCTGCCCACCCGGAGAGTTCGATGTTCAGTGCGCCGTCGAGCGATATGCTGCCTGGCCCGAGCATGGCTGCGGCGAGCGCTACAAGCGCGAGCACCATCACATACTCGTAGCCGTCACGAAAGATGAAGAATCCGTTGGGGCGGTGTGCCAGTATCCCGGCAACCAGCATGACCGAGATGACCGCCGCACAGGCAAACGGATTCAGGAATCCGACGATCAGCAAGACACCGGCACCGACTTCGGTGACCACGCTCATCCAGGCCTGGAATGTGCCGTTGCGTAGTCCCAGTCCGCTGAACCAGCGAGCCGTGCCCTCGATCTTTCCGCCACCGACCCAGTGATTGACTCCGTGAGCAATCATGGTCGAGCCCACGGCCAATCGGATCAGTAGAAGTGCAACATCTGCGGAATTCATGGGGTCACCTTCCGTGGCTCGCGTGCGCGGCCGTGCTGTCGTCTGTTGTCAGGTCTGCGAATTCGGATCGGCCGGCGATGCATTCCTCGACAAACGCCAAGACGCGGAGGTGATATGCAGTCGCGGTGTAGCCAAGGCTGAGGTTGTGTCCACCGTCGAACTGCTTGTCCACGACTACTCTCGGCGCAGCGGTGAACAACTCGGCGACGGTGAGCAACGCCTCGGGATCGTTACGCCACACATGCTCGTATTCGCCTGCAGTGAAATGGACGGGAATATTCACGCGTGCAGCAAGATTCGGAAAGTTCTCGCGGGGCCAACTTCGCACCACGTCACCTTCGTACTTCGGTGTCCGGGATGCGATCGGAAGACCGCCGAACAGTTCTTCCGGGTACAGCCGACTCGGCTGCCACAGCAACTCGCGCACGGCGATCGGATCGGCGTTGCGGGCGGTGACGCCCAGGATTTCCTGGGCAAGGGGCTGTTGCTCTCGGCCGGTGCCGGAGAGTTCGATTCCGAGGAAGGCGTCTCCGCGATCGTCCGCGGCCAACCTGGTGGCCAATTCGCAGCCGATGGAGTGAGCCAATACGAATATTCCTGCGCCGCGGTCGATTCCCTCGAGGTGACGCTCGAGCGCCGCATACGTTACATCGACGCGAACATCGGGATCGACCAATTCGGTCGCATGGGGATTCGAGCTGCCGTAACCCGGCCGGTCGAGCGCCAGCACGGTGAATCCGAGGGCTGCTGCGGTGTGCAACAGCGACAGGCGGGGGTGCCCGGGGCAGTCGAAGTACGCAGAGTTTGTTGCTCCGCCATGCACAGCGAGAATGACCGCGCGCGGTTCTGGAACCTCGATCAGCAACGCGGACATGGGAATACCGTCGACATCGACGATCCGGTGTACGGGAACGGGGCCTGAAGCGGTCGTGCCAGCCGAACTGGCTACTACGGTATTCGTGGTGCTCATGTATCCGTCCTGAAAAATAGCGAGCAGGGTGAGCATTGAAACTTCGCCTTCACGAATGCGTTTCGTGAAGGCGAAGTCTCGAATCAGATGTGGTAGTCGTACGACTTCAGGTAGCCGCCGCCGTCGACGCGCATCTGCATGCCGGTGACGTAACGAGCTTGCTCCGACGCGAGGAAGAGGACGGTTTCGCTGATGTCCTCGGGCTCGACCCACGGGATCTGCATTGCCTGCTGAACCGGGAAGGACAGCACAGCGTCTTCACGGCCCGGGTTCTCGAGGTCGGGGCGGAATGACTTGTACATCGATTCGTTGTGCAGCATGTCGGTGTTGCAGTTGGTGGGGTGCACAACGTTTGCGCGAATTCCGCGCGGTGCGAGGTGCGTCGCCAGCTCGTGTACGTAGTGGGAGAGTGCACGCTTGGAGAACACGTAGGCAACTCCGCCGAGGTCCTTACCTGGTACATCGACCTTGCTGGTGTCGATCATGGACGCCGTCGAACCGGTGGCGATGATCGAGGCGCCCTTGCCCAGGTAGGGCAGCGCTGCCTGGATGGCATTGATGGTGCCGACGAGGTTGGTGTCGACGGTGTCGGACCAGGCCGCGATATCCGGTTCGCCGCGCATTCCGGCGACGCCTGCCTGCGCGACAACGATGTCGAGGTGACCCAACTCGGCAACGCCGCGCTCGAGTGCCGCACGCAGTTCGTCGACCTTACGGACGTCGGCCTTGGCAGTGACGATGCGGCGACCGTGCTTCTCGACGAGACGAGCGGTCTCCTCGAGATCCTCAGGAGTGGCCATCGGGTAGGTGATGGAATCGAAGTCGGCGCAGATGTCGACGGCGATGATGTCGGCGCCCTCTTCGGCCAAACGAACCGCATGGCTTCGGCCCTGACCTCGTGCTGCGCCGGTGATGAACGCAACCTTGCCTTCAACGCGTCCCATGGTGAATCCCTTCGTTTGATGTGTTGGGTTGTTCAAACTGGTTGCGTAACAGTGTTATTTGCCACGCGTGCAGCGGAAGGACTTAGGTGTTGCGGCCGCCGTTGACGCCGAGGATCTGACCGGTGATGTAGCCGGCCTCTTCGGAGATGAGGAACGCGCAGGCTGCGGCGATGTCTTCCGGTCGGCCGACGCGCCGAACCGGTGTCTTGGCAATGTGGTCTTCGACGGTGCCGCCCAGGAGACGCTTGCCTTCGGCCGTACGCAGCATCGGGGTGTCGATGAATCCCGGTGGCACGGCGTTGACGGTGATTCCTTCGGGGCCGAGTTCCAGCGCCAAGGACTTGGTGAGTCCGTTGACCGCGGACTTGGACGCGACGTAGTGAGTCATGAACGGCTGCCCGGAATGCGCGCTGGACGACGAAATATTGACGATGCGTCCCCAGCCGGCTTCGAGCATGTCGGGGAGCGCCGCCTGGCAGCAGTGGAATACGCCGTCGAGGTTGACGTCGAGGACGCGCTTCCAATCGTCGAACGACAGTTTCGTGAATCGCTGGAATCCGTCGAGGCCGGCTGCGTTCACCAGAATGGTGACGGGACCCAACTCGGTGCGGATCTCCGCCAGAACCTCGTCCAACCGCGCGCGGTCCGTGACATTAGCTGTGTACGAATACTTTTCGTCCGAGGGTGTGAGGTCGATCGTGGCAACGTTGTAACCGTCGGCGCGCAGGCGTTCTGCGACAGCGCGGCCGATACCCGAACTGCCACCGGTGACAACTGCAGTTCGCGTGATCTGAGTACTCACGTTTTCTCCGTTCGCGGATTCGCTCATGCCCACGGCTCATTGCCGAGGATGGTGGTGCGGTGCATCGTTCGCTCCGACTTGGGGTCGTAGGGAAGTGCGCGGTGCAGCATTCCGGTGTTGTCCCAGATGACTACGTCGTCGACTTCCCACGTATGGCTGTAGGAGAAGCGCTCCTGAGTGGTCCATGCGAGCAGTTCGTCGAGGAGCGCCCGGCTTTCGTCGGGCTGCATTCCGACGACGTGGTCAGCCGTTGCGCCGAGGACGAGTGACTTGCGTCCGTCGCGGTGTTCCCAGACCAAGGATGATTCATGGGTGGGCAGACGGCGCCAGGATGCAAGTTGCTCGTCCGTGGGGTTCGGCTCGATAAGTCGCTGCGCAGCTTCGAAGCTGTGTACGACGCGAAGATCGTCGTAACGCTTACGTTCCTGCTCCGGCAGGTTCTCGTAAGCCGCGTAGGTGCTGGCGAATTCGGTGCCACCGCCAGTCATGGCCACGTGCCGTGCCGTCAGCATTGTCGCCTTGGCCGGCACGTCGTTGGTGGTGTCGTCGATGTGCCAATTGAACGTGCCCCGAAGGTATTCGGCCGACGGGTTCTTGGCCGGGTCGAGCGTGACCTTGAAAATTTCCTTGCCCGCGGGGGCCAATACCGGTCCGAGCTTGCGGCTGAATGCGACCTGAGCCTCGTCGTCGAGGTGCAAACCGCGGATGAGCAGTACCCCGCGCCACTTCAATGCCTCCAGGCATCTCGCAACTACAGCCTCGTCGTCCAAGCTGTCGATACCGATGACCTCTACGCCCAATGCCGGGCTGAGCGCCTTAGTCTCCATCAGAAGAATCTCCCTTCAATTTATGAGAACCATACTCTCGCCTTCATGATGCCCGCAAGAGTCGAAGAAGGGCAGATCACTCGGGTGGAAGTCCGGCGATCGGGGAACGCGGTTCGTTCCTGTGGGGCTATGCGAGAGTCTGTCTGATTGCTACAATTCCCGGAGCGAGAATGCAGTATTCTCATTTGTGAGAATGGCGTATTCAAATCAGAGGGAGGCGAGATGCACTCGATGGATATCAGGAGTGACCTCCTGATTTACCGCGTACCTGCTCTCGCTTGAAGTTCTGAGCGATTTTCACGATTACGGGGAGACTGGCATGTCATACATCGCTTCGATAGGGACGTACCTACCGTGCTGGGGAACGTCGGATTCCCGCGTGCCGGGTGACGACGAGGACGCGATTACTCTCGCGGTCGAGGCCGGCAGAGCGGCGTGTAGCACCAGCACCTCCGTAGAACACGTCATTCTGGTGAGCCGGGATCTGCCGCTGCTGGAAAGTAGTAATGCCGCGGTTCTGCTGGCCGGACTCGGACTCGATCCAGAGCTGGAGGTGGTCGAGCGCCTCGGCGGCGCACCCGCAACGCTCGACGCCGTCAGTAATGCTCGGCCGCGGACACTGATCATCGGCGTCGACCTTGAACCGGCAGGGGCAGCCGCCGTACTGACGTCGGACCACGGACTGCGAGTCCGCACCGCTGCTCGGGTGTCGCGCAGCCTTCCGGTGCGTACTCGTAACTCCATTGGCGTTGTACATGATTACGGCGATCCGCGGTTGCTCAAGGAACGCGGATTTGTTGCATCGCTGTCAGCTGCGTGGGTGGATGCACCGGTTGCGGTAGCCGGTGTCGAGCACAAGCAGGCCACGACATTGTGCGCCGCAGAGCCGGTTCGGCTACCGACACTCGGCGCGAGTTCGGGTCTGTTTGCCCTTGCTGCCATGGTCGATTCGGGAAGCACCGGATCGCTCGTCGGTGTCGAGCAGGCCAGCCTCTCGGGAGTCCGGGTCGCGGACGGCACTGCTGAGGTACACCGCCGGGAGCCCGCGCCGCGTCCCAAAGTGGAAGGCCAGTTCGTGCCGGGCGCCGATATTCCGATTTCGCTGGCAGCCTACGAGCGTGCCTTCGACGCAAAAGTCCGGTGGGAAGCGGGAAAATACGAGGACAGCGACGACCTGGACTTTCCCCCTCGCTATCGGGTCGACAACGACGGCACGCTGCAGACGGACTACACGTTTGTGCCACTACCACGAACCGGGTCGGTGTATACCGAAGTAACCGTGCATGTTCCGGTTCCCGGACTGAAGACTCCCTACTCCTTGGTGATCGTGGAACTCGACGACGTCGACGTTCGAGCGCTCGTCAAGGTGACCGGCGTCGAACCGGGAACTGTTGATCTCGGCGATCGTGGCCGGATGGTTCTACGCCGGGTGGCGATCCGCTCCGGGGTGCCGGACTACGGATACGCATTCGAACCGGAAACAGCATTTCTGATCGAGCAGGAGGCGGTATGAGAAACGTGGCGATAGTCGGCGCGGGGATGACACCCTTTGCCGAGCATTTCACCCTGGGTATCAAAGACCTGTTGCCCATGGCGTTCTCCGAATGCGCCGCCAGTATCGACAAGGGCTTGGACAAGTCCGATCTGCAGGCGGCCTGGTTCGGTGCGATGGGAACTCCAGACGGCTTTCCGTCCGGCATTCTCGCGGACACTCTCGGCCTGGCAGACATCCCCGTAACACGCATCGAAAACTCCTGTGCAACAGGCCATGATGCCGTGCGCAACGCGCTGTTCGGAATCGCGTCCGGTGCCTTCGACGTCGCAGTGGTCGTAGGAGCGGACAAACTCCGCGAGAGTGCGTCCAAAGACATGCTGTGGGAGTGGGAAGCTATGGCCCGCGACATGGCGTGGGATTACCCGCTCGGTCTGGTGGCTCCGGCCGGCTTCGCCTTGCACGTGCGTCGCTACCTGCACGAATCTCCTGCCACCCGGGAGCATATGGCCATGGTGGCCGTCAAGAATCATCTTCACGGCGTCAATAACCCGAAGGCCTGCAAGCGGTTCGAGATCACCATCGAGGAAGCTCTGAACGCACCGACCATCGTGACGCCGTTCAGTGCCTACGATTGCGCACCGCAGAGCGACGGCGCGGCAGCGTTGGTGCTGGCGGCAGAAGACGTCGTGGAGAGATACACCGATCGTCCGGTCTGGATCCGCGGCGTCGGCTTGGGCCTGGATTCCGTCATGCACCAGCACAAGCGTGACATGACGTCGTTCCCCGCCACGGTTCGCGCTGCGAAGCAAGCCTTTTCGATGGCCGGCATGACCCCTTCCGACGTGGATGTCGCAGAGGTACACGACTTCTTCACCGGCATCGAGTTGATCAGTTACGAGGATCTCGGCTTCGCCGACCGGTTCGAGGGGTTCAAACTCATCGAATCGGGAGCTACCGGAATCGGCGGCTCCATTCCGGTGAATCCGAGTGGAGGTCTGATCGCCAAGGGGCACCCGCCGGGAGCAACGGGTGTCGCGCAGTGCGTCGAGTTGTTCGAACAGCTACGCGGTGATGCCGTCAATCAAGTTGACGGTGCCCGGATCGGTTTGGCACACAACGTGGGTGGACCGACAGCCGTTGCAGCAGTGACCATTTTGGAGGGGCCGAACGTCTGACAGTAATAAGTACCGAGAACTTCAGGCAGTGGGCGAGCGTCGAGCGACGCTCACTCACTGCTGCCCAGAAGGCGACGCGCGAATCACCGACATGGTGTGTGAGCGCGTCGTCAATGGTGCTCTTTTGCAGTGCAACTGAAAGCTGATCGACTGTGTCGATAGCTCGAGATTTGCCGTAGCCGCCTGTGTTCACGCGCCAGGCGGCTGGTCTTGTTGTCGTGGCCCGTGTCGGTCGTTTTCACCAGTGGCGCCGAAGATCTCGATAATCGTCTGTGTGTTTCTTCCTTCCTGGGTACTCGATTCCGGTGACGTGGGCATTCTTCGACGTGCGGACCTGCGCAGAACCATTTTCCTTGACACTTTGCGCAATAGTGTCTAGTTTTATGATCGCTCAGCCAGGTGCCGCTCAGCCAGATTTACTGCGGCAGGGTTTGCCGTTGCAAGCCGAGCCCGGGTGGGTTGATCTCCGTTCCGCGCATTTCTCGAGGGGGTAGCAGTGTCCGTGGGTGACGTGACGGAATTTTTGCTGGGCCGGCGGCGGCGCGGATTTTACCGATTGCCTTGCAATAGACACTGATTCATTGCAGTGATCGAGGTGGGGTCGCGCTTCTGGTGTCGATTCGCCTTGTGAGAGTCGGTGTTTCAGTGTGTTCGACGGGGGAAATACTGTAATGCGCACTCGGCGACGAAGGTTCGGTAAGCACTGTGATCTTGACCTCATTCGGCAACTCGTGCTAAGAAGGTGCTCAGCATTTTAGTGTGAAAGCTGAGATCCGCACAGGTGGTCATCATCTTTCGGGGGCAATGCTCAGTTCGGAAGGTGGCAGATCACTCGGTAGCGGTGACGGCAGGTTCGACGCAATGCGTGCCCACTCTCGTATGCGGCGGCGGACTGAACTTGTGGGCGAACGGAAAGTGGAAGATCCATGGAGATCCCAGATCGAAGTTTTGGCCAGAAGCGTTCTGCATCAAGTGAAATCACGAGTTGGATGCACGGGTATACGCGACGGCATCCCGTTGCCGCACTGGAAACAGTTGGTGGACAATGCGTTCTCGGGCTTCGTGCGATCCAGTACTTGGTGATCGACATCGCGACATTCCGTTTTCCAGTAGCGGAGTTCGTGCGTCAGACGGCCTTCATGGCGTCGGCATCCGCCGTTCCGACTCTGTTTGTCGCTATACCGATCGGCGTGACATTGTCGATTCAATTCGGCTTGCTCGCCGGACAGGTCGGTGCGACATCCCTGGCGGGCGCTGCCAGTGGCCTCGCGGTGATCAGACAGGGCGCTCCGATGGTCGCTGCATTACTCATGGCATCGGCAGCGGGATCGGCGATATGCGCTGACCTCGGATCTCGCAAGATCCGCGACGAGATCGATGCGTTGGAGGTCATGGGGATTTCGGTGATCCGCAGGCTTGTGGTGCCCAGGCTTGTAGCGGCGATTACGGTTGGTGTTGCACTGACGGGGCTCGTCTGTTTTGTGGGATTCTTTTCCGGCTACCTGTTCAACACCTTTGTCCAGAACGGCACTCCCGGCAGTTTCGTGTCGACATTTGCATCCTTTGCCACCGTCGGTGATTTCTTCCTGACGATGATCAAGGCAGTGCTCTACGGCGCGATCGTGGCAATCGTCGCCTGCCACAAGGGACTTACCACTCGCGGTGGACCCGCAGGCGTTGCCAACTCGGTCAATGCCACAGTGGTGGCGTCGATCTTGCTCCTCATGGTCGTGAACGTGGTCCTGACACAGTTGTACGTGTTGATGTTCCCGCGGACGGGTTTCTAGATGGCATCGCGGTATTACCCGCCGGGTATGAGGTCAGCGGTCAAGGTGGTCTCGGCGCAGGCAACAGTTGTCATGCGTCTGGGTCACATGGTCACCTTTCTGGGCCGGGCACTGGCCGCAGTTCCCTGGACCTTGAGGCATTACCGGAAGGAATTTCTGCGGATTCTTGCCGATGTCACATGGGGCAACGGTTCGATCGTAGTTGGCGGCGGAACGGCGGGTGTGATCATCGTTCTGGGTGCGGCGGCGGGGGCGATCGTGGGAATCGAAGGCTACAACGCGTTGCATCTGCTCGGTTTGGAGCCGGCGACCGGGATGATCGCGTCGACCGCAACAACGAGGGAACTGGCACCCATCATGGCGTCGTTGGCTTTTGCCGCGCAAGCAGGATGCCGCTTCACAGCGCAACTGGGTGCGATGCGGATCTCGGAGGAGATCGACGCGATGGAAGCGCTGGCGATCCGTCCTATTCCGTATCTCGTGACAACGAGGCTGATGGCATCCGTGGTTGCGGTGGTGCCGCTGTATCTACTCTGCCTCGCCTTGAACTACGTTGCGGTGAAGGTAGTCATCGGGCTGTCGGGTGGGGTGTCGACAGGTACCTACGAGCACTACTTCCGCCTGGTTCTCAGCGCGACGGACATCGGTTACTCGTTGGTGAAAGCTGTTGTCTTCGTGATTATTACCTCTACCATTCAGTGCTACTACGGTTTCTTCGCGTCCGGTGGCCCACAAGGGGTCGGGACTGCCGCCGGCCGAGCGATGCGTGCCAGCATCTCTGCGATGATTGTCGTCAATCTGCTACTGACGGTAGCGTTCTGGGGCATCGGCTCCGGGGCAAGGCTCGGTGGGTAGCTGATGCCGATACTGTTCGAAGCCGACGGCCGAGGCCCCTCTGCGACAACACTTCTCCTGCACGGTGTTGGTGCGCTGATTGTCGTGGCGCTGCTGATCACCGGATTGATCGCGAAAATGAACGGAGTCTTCGACAAGGCATTCGAGGTTACAGCGGTTCTTGCCGATGTCGGGGACGGATTGCCTGCGCGCTCGGACGTGAAATTTCGAGGCGTGCTGGTCGGAGTGGTGAACAGTGTGGATACATCGAGCGGCGGCGAGTCGAAGTATGTCGACATCGCTCTGAAACCGGAGTACGCGGCCGGGATTCCGGCAACCGTGACCGCTCGTGTTGTGCCCAGCAACGTCTTTGCCGTGTCGTCCGTTCAGTTGGTCGACAACGGGAGCGGCCCCCCGCTGTCGCCCGGCGCGGAAATCCCGCAAGACGAAAGTCTGTCGACGGTACAGTTGCAGACCGCGTTGACAAAACTCCGTGAAATCGTCTCTGCTACAGCACGTATCGGGACGGATCGCACACTCGGAATGCTCGCGGCCGTTGCGGCGGCAACAGACCGTCGGGGCGCCGATATCGTCACTGCGGGTGAGCAACTCCGCCGAATTGCCGCCGAACTCGGTGAGTTGACCACACCGAACGGTGAACCTTCCAGCTTGGGTGCGTTGTCCTCCGCCATCCGCGGTCTCCAAGAAGCTGCACCCGACCTCCTTGATGCCGTACACCATTCCGTCGTACCCATGCGGACCTTGGCACAGAAGGATGCCGCGTTGACCGCGCTGCTGACTGCCGGTTCGACAACACTGTCGGAAGTCGGTTCCGTTCTCGACAACAACACGGACAAGATCGTCGCTATCACCACACAACTTTCACCGGTTCTCAGCGTAGTTGCCGACGGCAGTACGGAATTCGCGCCCATCGTCACGCGGATGAAAGTCATATCCGACAAGTGGTTCAGCGAGTTCTGGCCGGTGGGTCAGCAGAACGCGACGGGAAAATTCCTGTTCCAATTCACACCGCACAAGATGTACACCCGCGCCGATTGTCCCCGCTACGGTGAGTTGGCCGGTCCGAGTTGCGCGACTGCGCCGGAGACCGCCGCGCCACCTGTGGTAGCTGACGGCGTTGCCCGTCAATTCGACTTTGCCCCGACGTCCGGAGGGAATGTCGGTCCGGTCGGAAGTGCCCAGGAGAAGGAACTTCTGGGCGATCTTCTGGGAGGCGAATCGACCCCTGCCGACGAGTTCATCCTCGGACCGTTGGCCCGGGGCAACACCGTGCAGGTGACACCCGAACCCGACGTGCCACTCGAACTCGAGCAGGGGATCCGATGAGCTATCGAAAACCCTTGATCGGAATCGCCGTGTTCCTGCTGATCTCCTGTGGCCTCACATGGACGGTGTTCGTCACACTGCAGCGCGGTGTTCAGGGCGAGACTAAATCCTTTACCGCGGTCTTCACCGACGTATCGGGATTACGCGCCGGCGACGACGTGCGGATGGCTGGGGTTCGGGTGGGGCGCGTCGATTCGGTCAGTCTCGACGGAACGCTCGCGCGGGTGGCTTTTCGGATCGAATCGGACCAAGCGCTGTACGGCAACACCAAAGCCGCGATCACGTATCAGAACATCATCGGACAGCGCTATCTCGGGTTGTCCCTCGGTGAGCAGGGGGAACCTCGAGTTTTGGTGAGTGGGGACGAGATTCCGGTGGAGAACACGGAACCATCCTTCGACATCTCGATTCTTCTCAATGGTTTCGAACCGCTGTTCAGCGTGCTCGATCCGCAGCAGATCGACAATGTCACAACCGCGATTGTCAGTGCACTGCAAGGTGATTCCGGATCGATCACCACATTGGTATCCGAGACGTCGACCCTTGCCGAGTCGTTTGCCGGCCCGGACAAGATTCTGGGCGACATCATCGTCAATCTGGACGGCATCGTTCACAGCCTCGCACTGCAGAGCACCAACGTCGACACGATGATCACGCAGGCACGGACGATCTTCGAACAGCTGGCAGCCAGGCGCGGCGAAATGGTCGACTCGTTGGATTCGATCGCGCTCGTTGCCGATCAAGTAGCGACACTGTCGAGCGACGTCGCCCCAGACCTGAGTGAGTTCCTCACTCGAGAACCGGGTTTCGCCCAGCACTTCCTGGACAACAAGGACACCTTCGGATACTTCGGTTTCAACTTACCGCCGATGTTGAAAGGGCTTGCGCGAGCGAGCCAGGACGGAAGTTACATCAACACGTACCTGTGCAATCTCAATGTCACCCTCGTCCCGGCGATCAGTGCCGTGATCCCCGCGATCGTTGCGCAGTCGACGCCCGGTGGTCAGATTACCCAGTCGAAGATTTGCAGGTAAGCGAAAGATGATCAGAGAAGCCACATCGAATTACGCTCGGAGACTGCGTAAGCCCCTCGAGGATCGCAGTGCACTGGGGATCGGGGTCTTGACGGTGGCAGGTCTTGCCATCGCGATGGTCGTTGCCCTCTGGGTTACATCCGCGGGAATCGGCAAGGTCAGCTACGACGCCGAATTCACTCAGGCCGCCGGAGTCAGCGCGGGGGACGCGGTCACCATCGCGGGTGTTCCAGTGGGAACCGTCGATGGTGTTCGACTCGCAGGAGATCACGTTGTCGTGACCATGCAGATCGACGAGGGTGTCTCACTGGGAGCCGGTACCGCAGCTTCCATCAAGTTGACGACGTTGTTGGGATCGCGATACGTCGAGATCCGTCCCGGCGGTGGCGGTGACATTGCCGATCATCGGATCGGGTTGGCCAACACCGAAGTTCCCTACGATCTGCAGCAGACACTGGATAATGCGACCACCACATTCGAGCAGGTTGACGCGGAGAAGATCGGGCAAACACTTACCACGTTGTCCGATCAACTGGAGGGCACACCTGCGCTCGTACCGCAGGTACTCGCGAACATCGAGAACTTGTCTTCGGTGCTGGCCGAACGGCGCGGACAGATCGGTTCGCTGCTGACCAGTACAAGTGAGGTGACAACTGTAATCCGCGGGCAGCAGAACAGTCTGGGTGAGTTGGTGCGCAACGGCCGTGACGTGTTGGCTGAAATCAACGCCAGACGGGAAGTAGTCGACCAACTACTCGTATCGACCACCGCACTCGTAGACCAACTGCACAGCGTCGTTGTCAATGACAGTCCGGCAATCGACGAACTGATCAACAATCTGAATGGCCTGCTCCAAAGCCTGAGCAACAATGACGATCTGCTGCGCAACACATTGGAGATCCTGCCGGTTCCGTTGCGCAACTTCGCCAATACCTCCGGGACCGCCAACGAAGTCGATTTCACGGCCCCCGCTGGGCCTTTCATCGACTCGTGGATGTGCGCTGTCAGCGGCCATGCAAACGAGATGAACTTGCCGCCCTATCTGAAGGACTGCAAATGAGATCTCTCATATCGATAGCGAAGGTCGCGTTGGTAGTTGTTCTCGCTACTGCCGGTTGTTCGGGTATTCGCAGCGCAACCTCGATGGACAATACGATCACCGTCACGGCGCAATTCGACAGTGGCGCAGGACTGTACGAAGGGAACTCCGTCTCGGTTCTCGGCGTTCCGATCGGTTCGGTGACCAGCATCGTCCCCCGCGGCACCGTGGTGGAAGTAACGATGAGCCTCGACAGCGGAGTCAAGATCCCGGAAACTGCGCAGGCAGTAACTGTGTCGACGTCGGTGTTGACCGACCGTCATGTCGAAATCACTCCGCCATACCGGGACGGCCCGGTGATGACGGACGGCGACATCATCCCGATGGACCGAACAAAGACTCCCGTCGAATTCGATCGACTGATCGCCATGGCGGACAAGATGGCGATCGAGTTGCAGGGCGATGGAGAGGGTTCCGGCCCGGTCGCTGACCTACTCGGGATCGGCAGCGCGATGGTCGACGGGAACGGGCAAGCCATCAAGTCGTCACTGAGCCAGTTGGCGTCGGCGCTGCAACTGGGTAGCGACGGCGGCGCGCAAACACAGAATGCCATCACGACTGTTGTGGACAATCTTGCAGTCTTGACTTCCGTTGCCGCGAACAATGATCAGGACATTCGTGAATTCGGTTCAGCCCTGGCGCAAGTGAGTGATCTGCTCGGTGAGGCGGACTTGGGCTCGGGGGACACCGGTACCAAGCTCAACGAAATCCTTGTCGAGGCAGATAAACTTCTCGCGGCCAACCAGGGAACTCTGCAATCGACAGTGACCAACGCAAACACCGTGGTGACCGCATTGGCCGACTATCGGCGTGAACTTTCTGAATTTCTTACTGTCACACCACTTTTGATGGACAACGCTTACAACGCAATCGATCAGGAGAACGGCGGTGCGAGGGTGCACGCTCAGCTGGAAAAGGTCTTTCTCGACGGGCAGTTGGTCAAGGAGATCTGCAATGTCCTCGGCCTGCGTCAGCTTGGCTGCAGCACGGGAACACTCGAAGATTTCGGCCCGGACTTCGGGATCTCCGGGATGCTCGAGGGCTTGGCGGGGTTGCCGCGATGACGCCCGGAGGGTGGCGGGTTGTTTCCGCCGGGGCATGCGCCGGTCTGATGCTGTCCACGGCAGCGTGTGGTGTGGGGCTCGAGAGTCTCCCGTTGCCGGCACCTGGAGTTTCCGGGGACTACTACACGCTGTACGCGGTCTTCGACAATGCACTCAATCTGCCCGCCCAAGCGAAGGTGAAACTCCAAGGTGCAGACATCGGCGAGGTCGAAGCGATGAGAGTGCAGAACTACGAAGCGATAGTCACGATGCGGATCAAGGATGGAATCAGCCTGCCGGTCGGGGCGGGCGCGGAATTGCGGTCGGCGACACCGCTGGGAGACGTGTTTGTCGCAGTGGAACCCCCGCCTGGACCTGCGTCGAACGGTGCTCTTCTGTCCGACGGAGACAGCATCCCGATTGCGTCGACTTCGTCTGCGGCGACGATCGAAGAACTCCTCACCACATCGTCGTTCTTGATCAACGGAGGCGTCCTGCGCAACCTGACGAAGGTTGTCAACGGGCTCGGAGAAGCTGTCGGCGGACGAGGTGAGGAAATGGCGGACCTGATCGGTGAATCGACCGCTCTGATCGGGACACTGTCGAGCCGGAGCAACGAGATTCGTGAGACGCTTGCGTCGACCAATCAGCTTCTCGTGACGGTGTCGGAGCAGCAATCGTCGATCGACGACGCGATTTCGGCAGCCGGTCCCGCGCTCGGCACTCTGAACGCCAACACTGCGCAAATGCTTGATCTGCTCGCACAGGTGGCGCAGGTAAGTAGTCAAGTGGGAAAGTTCCCGTCGGTGAGCGGTACCGGCGCAGGCGGGATGGTCGCCGACATCAACACAATCGCTGCAGAACTCAACGACGCGGCAACCGATCCCAACGCGAGCCTCGCAGCCGTCAACAGGCTTTTGCCGCCACTCCTCAAGATCACCAACTCGACGTCCGCCCATGTCAATGCCGACCTGGAACAGCTCGCTATCGGGGCGATTGCGGATCCGAACCATCCCGCTGACCCTGGCAGCCGACTTCCGGATTCGAGCGACTGGGATGCGCTGGTGGGAACGATTACCTACACGCTGATGCGGTTGCAGGGCAGAGTGCTGGGGACCGGCCGATGAACAAGCAGATCCCTGACGGTGAGGGTGAGATGGGCCCGGTTGCGCGGCTGTCGGAAGTCCCCGCGGCAGCTCTCGTCAGCGCCGTCCGCTTCAGTAGCGCTCACCGACTCACAATGTCGGTGGTTGCACTCGCCGCAACCCTGGTTGTCGGCGTGGTGTACCTGACCTTCGGGGTCTTTCACCTGAGCCCGATCAGCTCGAAGATTACCGTGCGCGTGCATTTTTCGATATCCGGCGGGCTGCTGCCGCAGCAGGAGGTGATGCTCCGCGGAGTTCCTGTGGGAAAGGTGAATTCGGTCGAGTTGACCGACAGTGGTGTAGTTGCCGTCGCGGAGATCGACGGGGGTGTCGAGATTCCACTGGGCGGTGAAGTGCGTGTGGCGGGACTGTCGATGGCAGGCGAACAGTATCTGGACTTCAGGCCTACCACCGACAGTGGTCCGTATCTTGTCGACGGATCGGAAATCTCTTCCGACGAAACGTCGACCCCGGTGCCGCTGGCGTCCATGTTGGGAAACCTTGACGGCATGCTGGCCCAAATCGATCCTGCCGAACTCGAGATGATCGTCGCGGAACTCGGCGTCGGACCGGAAGGGCCGAAGAAACTGTCGGCGATACTCGACGGCGGCGCCTTCCTCGTCTCGACGCTCGATTCGGTATTACCGCAGACGGCAACCCTTCTGCGCAGCAGCAAGGTTTTGCTCGGCACACTTGGTGACAGCGGCCCTGGGCTGCGCAGTACTGCGAGCAATCTGTCGGAACTTCTGCTCGGCGTCGAAGCGAAGGACACGGGGCTTCGTGAGTTCCTCGACGGTACGCCGTCGACTCTGAAGTCGATTGACGCGCTCATCGCCGACAACTCGCCGACAATGGTTCAGCTCCTCGGCAATCTGACGACGGTAGCCCAGATGGCCTACTTGAACGTACCTGCGCTGCAAGAGTTCTTCGTCCCGACATACCGTCAAGGCTCCACACTCGAAGCACTCACATCTGTTTTTCACGACGGTGGAATCTGGGCGTTTGTCAACATCTACCCGCGCTATTCGTGTGACTACGACTTGCCACGTCTACCGGCGACGGTTCCGGATTTCCCGGAACCGTACCTGTACACGTATTGCGACAACGAGGACCCGTCGGTGCTTGTCCGCGGCGCTCGGAATGCGCCACGTCAACCAGGTGACGACACCGCCGGCCCGCCTGCCGGTGTTGCACCCGACACGCGAGCGTCGCCGACACCGATTGGGCCTCAATCGATTCCACTTCCCTATGGAGGTCCTGATCTCGAACAGAGTCCACCGGGGTGAACGCGGAAGAGCAGTTGAAACAGGAACATCGCAGCAGAGGAGAAGGAAAAATGAGCGAACGCGGTTCGACGACAACAATCGACAAGGCTGCAGATCTGGACCCGGAAGTAGACGAATCCGCAGCGGAGGGCAAGAGTGATGTGGGGTCGAGCGACACGGAGCCGGAGGTTCGCGTTCGCCGATGGGGGAGCGTAGTCGGAATCTCTGTGATTGCAGCCGTGGTGGCCATATCACTGTCCATGGCAGCAGTTTTCGGTTGGAAGCTACACGAAGCGCGCGCTGTCGACTCGGCAGCGGCCGCCGCACTCGATGCGGCGCGCCAGTACGCGGTGACTCTGACAAGTGTGAGTTCGGATTCGCTCGATCAGAACTTTGCGGCCGTACTCGACGGAGCCACCGGGGAATTCAAGGACATGTATTCCCAGTCCAGTGAACAGTTGAAGCAACTGCTGGTCGACAACAAGGCCGCAGCTCAGGGAGTTGTGATCGATGCCGGGATCAAATCGGCGACCGCTACGGAAGTCGAGGTCCTGTTGTTCATCGACCAGACCGTCAGCAATACCGTCGCACCTGATCCGCGGATCGACCGCAGTCGAGTCGTGATGACGATGAACCTGGTGGACGGTCGCTGGCTCGCCGGCAAGGTGGATCTACCGTGACACCGCGAGCGGGGAGCGGGGATGCCACTTGGACGGCCCCGCTCCGCACTCATTCACGTTCGGAGAGAGCCGCTCTGGGACATTGTGCAATCGACGTGCGAACTCGGTCTTCGGCGTCGTGCGGTACCTGGCCGGCAGTTACTTCCAATTCCTCGTTGGTGTCGAGGGCAAATACTTCCGGCGCGTTTTCCACGCAGAGTGCATTTGCCTCACACAGATTCTTGTCGACGACGACGCGCATCCGGAGTCCTCCCTGATCAAGTTCACGGCTCGAATCCATGCCGTGTTGCACTGAGTGCGCGAACGAAATTGGTTCCAGCGGATCGGAACGCATACCCGCGTGAATGTAAAGTCATCCACCACCTTGGATACTGTACCTTCGCAGAAGAGATTGCAAGCCCCAAAAGGGTTAGGGCTGTGTCTAATTCGTGTCTTCGAGCCGTTTGCCTTCGAGTCGAACCAAATACTCCTCGACCAAGGCGAAGGTCTCCGCGTGCCCACCGAAAACGCCGAGTGACTCTTCCATCACGAGTACGCGTGACAAGCTTGTGATCAATACCAGCGCTGCGGCAGGCGGGCATGTTTTCGGATCGATACCGTACTCCTGCAACACATTTCCCATTATTTCGAGTTGAGCTGCGCGGAATCGCTCGGAGTAGTCGGCGATTTCCGCCCGGATGACTTTCCGATGATTGGCGAGGGCGACAAACTCCATAGTGAAGGCGGTGCCCTCCGCTGCGATGCTGAACTCCCACAGTGCTCTCAGGGGTTGTGGCGATTTCAGTAGTTCGGCCTGACGCTCGAGACCTTCTACCGCGCGGCGACGAAACAGTTCGAGAAACAGATCGTCCATCGTGCGGAAGTAGTAGTACACGAGCGGCGGCTTCAGTCCGGCCTTCTTTGCGATGCGGCGAGAGCTGACCGCCGCATACCCCTCTTCCAGCATGACTTGTTCTGCGGCGTCGAGGAGGAGTGCTCGATTTTTTGCATCAGGTGCGCCGATTCTGCGTGGCGAAGTCATCCGTGGCTCCCTAAGCGTCAAAGGCTGGTCATGTGAACGGTTCTCGCTACAGCCTAATGCGAAGAAAACTCCGCTAGACCATTGCCTACACCCTAAGCTACGCATATGCTCAGCATTATGTTGATCGACTGATCAGCATTTGCCAGGCGACGTCGACAATTCGGCTCGCCTAGATGCCCGTCGACCCCGCCCGTCCCGAGGGTGCGCTGCCTTCCGACACACGTGCCCAGCCCCAAAGACGTCAATGCCCTGCTTTCCGACACAGGAGACCCGTAATGACTGAAATCGATCAGGTCGACTTCTTCACCGATCCGTCGATCGTGGATGATCCGTACCCGTACTTCGAATCCCTACGCGCGCAGTGTCCCGTCGTGCGAGAGCCACACCACGGTGTTGTTGCCGTGACGGGGTACGACGCGGCGACTGCTGTGTACCGCGACTCCGAGGTGTTCTCGTCGTGTGTTTCGGCAACGGGCCCCTTCCCCGGGTTGCCGTTCGAACCCGAGGGTGACGACCTCGGCGCTCTGATCGAGCAGTACCGCGATCATTTCCCGCTGCACGAGCATCTGGTGACCATGGACATGCCACAGCACGCGGCGCACCGGTCGTTGTTGAAGCGACTGCTGACGCCCAGGCGTTTGGCGGAGAACGAAGAGTTCATGTGGCGGCTCGCGGATCGCCAGATCGACGAGTTCATCGCCCGGGGCTCGTGCAACCTCATGAGCGACTATGCGCAACCGTTTGCGCTGCTTGTCATTGCTGATCTGCTCGGTGTACCGGAAGAGGACCATCAGGTATTTCGCGTGACGCTCGGCGCGCAACAGGCGGGCTCGATCGACGAGTCCGAGGCCTTCACGAGCAATCCGCTCGAGTTCCTGGCAGAGCGATTCACGTCGTACATCGAGGACCGTCGACGGGAACCGCGCGACGATGTTCTGACGGCCATCGCCACAGCCAAGTATCCCGACGGCTCGACTCCGGAGGTCGTCGATCTCGTGCACGTCGCGTGCTTCTTGTTCGCTGCCGGCCAGGACACGACGGCGCGGTTGTTGACCGCGTCCTTCCGATTCATCGCCGAGAATCCCGAACTGCAGCAACTGCTTCGCGACGAACCGGAACGTATACCCAATTTCGTCGAGGAGACACTTCGGATGGAGGGTCCGGTCAAGAGCGACTTCAGGCTTGCGAAGAACCCGACAACTGTTGGCGACATGGATGTTCCGGCCGGGACCATCGTCATGATCTTGAACAGTGCGGTGAACCGTGATCCGGAAAGGTTCGAAGATCCCGACACGTTCGACATCGAACGGCAGAATGCGCGCGAGCACATAGCTTTCGGTCGAGGAATACACGCGTGCCCGGGTGGTCCGCTGGCCCGCGTCGAATCACGTGTCAGCATCACTCGACTTCTGGATCGACTGAAGGACATTCGGATTTCCGAGGCCGAGCACGGACCAGCTGACTCGCGGACGTACGAATACGAACCGACATACATTCTGCGGGGCCTCAAGGCGCTGCATCTCGACTACACCCCCGCGACGGAATCCTCGTCGGCGGAATCCGTGATGACTGAAACCCACTGACTAGCCCCCACTGACTAGCCCCCACTGACTAGCACCCACTAACTAGCACCCGTTGACTGAAACTCGTTGACGAACAAGGAGAACAACATGACTTCATCCACTCAGGGGACCTCCGCGAACGACCGTGTGGCGGTCGTGACCGGCGCTGGATCGGGTATCGGGCTGTCTGTGGCTCAGGCTCTTTCGGAGCAGGGTCACCGAGTTGCATTGTTGGACAGAAATATCGACGAAGCGCAACGTGTTGCCGAGAAGTTGAGTGCGGACGGCACCGAGGCCATGGCGTACCAAGTGGATGTCACCGATCGTGTTGGTGTCAGGGCGGCCATGGACGCGGTACGCGGTGAACTCGGCCCGATCTCGATCATCGTCACCAGCGCGGGTGTCGAGACGTTCACACCGGTAACCGAAATCAGTGCGGAAGAGTGGGACCATATCGTCGCGGTCAACCTCACCGGAACCTTCACCTCCATCCAGGCAGTTGTTCCCGACATGATCGAAGCCGGGTGGGGTCGAATCGTCACCATCTCGTCGTCGAGCGCTCAGTCGGGCGCGCCGAACATGGCCCACTACGTAGCGTCCAAAGGTGGGGTCATCGCACTTACTAAGGCACTGTCCTTCGAGCTTGCGCCGCAGGGGATTACCGTCAACTCGATCCCGCCGTCGATCATCGATACCCCGATGGCTCGTAAGTCCGAAGCGGACGGAGATTTTCCCGGCGTCGACGTTATCGCAAGTATGACGCCGGTCCGTCGTGCCGGACTGCCCAGTGATGTGGCTGCGGCGTGCGCGTTCCTCTGTACAGACAACGCGGGCTTCATCACGGGACAGCTCATCGGTGTCAACGGAGGTTGGTATATGTAAATTGTCCGTTTCCTGGTTTCTTTTCCAGTGGCACAGTACGATTCCGTTCAGATTTCGACTTACTCGACCCTCGCTCGTCGGAGATCCACCGGCCACGGGGTTCGGTCCGAATTCATCTAGGCGCGCTGCCTCTCCCACCCGTGGCCTTGGCACTCACGCCGCCGGCGTCCGCCGGTCTCTTCAGCCTGTATCGGTCGGCCCGTGGGGCCAAGTAACGAGGAGGAACGGTTGAAACTACAGCGAATACTTGTTGCCGTCGCGGCGACAGCACTTCTTGTCAGCGGATGTAGTGGCCGCGAGAGCGGCGGCAGCGAGAACATCGAAGGCGGTGGTGAGGGGGCTACCGCACAGTCTGCATCTGGCGACTTCGGTGATCTCCAGGACGTCTGTCAGTCTGGGGACGCCCAAGGCGGCACTGCTCAAGGTGTCACTGCCGACGAGATCGACGTTGGAGTTTTCTCGGACATGGGATTCACCAAGAATGCCGAATTCGAGGAAGCCGCAAAAGTTTTCACGTCCTGGTGTAACGACGCCGGAGGTATCAACGGTCGTAAAGTGGTCGCTACCACCCGCGATGCGAAGCTGATGGAGGTTCGTCAGCGAATGGTCGAAGCCTGTCGTGACGACTTTGCGCTCGTCGGTGGTGGCGCCGCCTTGGATGCTCTCGGCGTCAAGGACCGGCTGACGTGTATGTTGCCGAGTTTCCCAGCTCAGGCCGTCCAAGAGCGTTCTGCCGGAGCTGATCTCGAAGTCAGTGCATCTCCCGCAAAGATCCCGGGCTATGACAATTACAACGGTTTCCGAACCTGGGTGGTGAACGAGGCGTATCCGGATTCGAAGGGTGCGGTGGGAATGATCAACGGCGATTCCGCTGTCACCAAAGCGATTGCGGGCGTTACCGCTGAGACCCTCGAGGCCGCCGGTGCCACGCTGGTCTACAACGAGCTGTATCCGGCGATGGGTGTGTCGGACTGGACTCCGTACGCGCAAGCAATCAAGAGCAAGGGCGTCAAAGGGTTGATCTTCATGGGTGAGTTCGGTCAGTTGGCCAAGCTCGAAGAGGTCCTCACCAACATGGACTACAAGCTCGACTGGATCGATGCCAACAATAACGCCTACAACGCGTCGTTCATCGAACTGCTGGGGAAGTCCGCCGACTTCCAGAACAACCTCGTAGATCTCAGTGGTGTGGCGCCGTTGGAAAGTGACGAGCCTGCGGTGGAGGAGCTCGAGGCTCTGTACGAGAAGTACGCACCGAATGCGCAGATCACACTCCCGGCGATGCGGGCGATGTCATCGTGGCTGCTGTTCGCGAAGTCGGCTGCCAGTTGTGGCGACGAACTTACCCGTGCTTGCCTCTACAAGGCAGCGACGGCCGAGACTGCTTGGACCGGAGGCGGTTTGCATGCCGCAAACGATTTGGCGAATCCGATTCCACCGCAGCCGTGCTTCAATGTCGAACAGGCCACGTCGGACGGTTGGCAGGCAGCAGACTTCAATCCCGACAACGGTCTCTACCGCTGCGATATCCCGGCTCGCAAGTTGGTCGCCGACTTCGGCACGCCGATGACACTGGCAGACGTCGGTATGAGCATGGGCGATTTCGAGTAATGGAACAATTCGTCACCTTCGGGATCGTCGGTCTGAGCACGGCCGCGATCTACGCGATCATCGGCAGCGGCTTGGTGGTCACCTACACCACCACCGGAGTGTTCAACTTCGCACACGGCGCGACCGGCATGATGGCGGCATTCTCCTACTGGCAGCTCAGTGTCGGGTGGGGCTGGCCGGTGTGGTTGTCGGTAGCGACCGTACTTCTGGTTCTTGCACCGGCTTTCGGGCTTCTCGTCGAACTGTTGGTGCGGCCGGTTCAGGCTCTCGGCGAGGCCGAGAAGCTGGTGATGACGATCGCGTTGCTGAGCGGTCTGATTGCGCTCGCCCGATGGATCTGGAATCCGAACAAAGCTCGCTCGCTTCCCAGGTTCTTTGCCGAGCAGAACTCTTTTCACATCGGGTCAGCAACAATCAGTTGGCATCAAGCCTTGACACTGGTGGTGGCGATCGCCGTTGCGGTGTCTCTACGAATACTGATGCTGCGCACCCGAACCGGAACCGAAATGCGAGCGACCGTCGATGACCGTGCCTTGGTGGGACTTACCGGGGCAGATCCGGTACGGGCCAACCGGGTTGCTTGGATTCTGGGAACCGTGTTGGCCGCAATCGGCGGTATCCTCATCGCTCCGATGGTTGCGCTCGACGCGACCCAACTGTCGCTGGTCATCGTCAGTGCTTATGCCGCAGCGATATTCGGTCGGTTGAAGAGCCTGCCCATGACATTTGTCGGCGCAATTGTCGTGGGCTGCATGGAGGCGTATCTGACCGGCTACCTCCCGCAGAATCCGTACCTCCCAGGTCTGCGGCTGGCGGCGCCGGCGATATTGCTGTTGCTCGCGCTGTTGCTCTTTCCGCACGGGCGACTTCGAGGACGCGACCGTCACCTCAGTGCGGTTCCGCTACCGAGCGTTCGAGGGACGTTAGTCTTCGCCGGGGTGATCGTCGCGTTCGGTCTCGTCTTGGCCACAGTGCTGGGTGAAGGTGATCTGATCACCTACGGACAGATCTTCGCGTTCGGCGTGATCGCGTTGTCCTTCGTTCCACTTGTCGGTTACGCCGGTCAGATATCACTTGCGCAGTTGACCATGGCGGGGGTGGGTGCAATTGTCTGTGCACGCTTGGGCGGAAATGGGCAGTGGTGGGCACTTTTGGCGGTGATGGTCATCGCGGGCATTGTCGGAGCGGTCATCGCGATCCCCGCGCTCCGGCTCAATGGTGTCTACCTGGCACTCGGGACGGCGGCCATTGCGGCCGTCTTCGACCGATGGATATTCACGATCCCGTCCTTCGAGGTGTTCGGAGTCGAGATCGTGCTGTTCGACCAGGGCTCAGTGGATTTGGTCGGCCCACGACTGTTCGGATTAGAGGTGAATACTCCGGCAGAACTGACGGTGTTCTCCGCGATCTGTCTTGCCCTCGTCACGATCGCCGTGGCCGCGTTGCGCCGCGGGCGACTCGGCCGCCGGTTGATTGCGCTGCGCGACAGTGAGGCTGCCTTCGCGACCCTCGGGGGCAGTCTGCTGTTGACCAAGATGCTGGTGTTTGCGCTTGCCGCTGGTATTGCGGGGCTTGGTGGGGCGCTGTACGGAATGCAACTGATGTCGGTCACCGCCGAACAGTTCAGTTTTGTTGCCGGGCTAGGGATTTTCCTGATCGCTGTCGTGGGTGGCCTGGGAGTTGTGGGTAACGGGCTCTTCACGGGCACGATGATTGCCGGCCCGTTGAACGCGATCGTGGCATTGTGGCCGGCGGCCGCCAACCTCGTGCAGACGCTGCCCGCTGCTGCCGGCCTCGCTTACAGTTCCGGCGCGGTCGACGACGGAGTTGTGCCGAGCTTGCGCCGGCGCTGGGAATCGGCTCTCCGGGACCGCCTTGTAATGGCGGTCTTGCTGGGTTGGATTGCAGCGCTGTGGGTTTTGCGTGTCAATGACGTCGTCAACGGGTACGTACTCGTGGTGGGCGTAGTGATCGGGGCATTGGCCGCCCGCAGTTGGGCCGAAGCGCGGCATCGTCAGGTTCCGGCGGAGCCGGAAATTCCGGTGGAGTTGTGGGGCATATCGCGCCCATGGACCGCCGAAGACGGGGAGGTGCTCAGTCGTGAAGTCGCAGCTCGAAGTTGAGGACATCACGGTGATGTTCGGCGGTCAACGCGCGCTCTCCGGGGTCTCGCTGAAGGCGGAGCGTGGTCACGTGACCGGACTGATCGGACCGAACGGGGCAGGCAAGAGCACGCTGTTCGACGTCATTTCCGGGCTCCGCAAGCCGGCCACGGGAAAGGTGTTTCTCGGTGGCCGCGACGTGACCAGAGCCGGGCCGTCCCGGCGTGCGAAACACGGTCTGGCGCGGACGTTTCAACGACTGGAACTCTTCGGCCGACTCAGCGTCCGCGACAACCTCCTGGTTGCCGCGGAACTGGGGTCGCAGCGACGCAAGGCCGGATCCGTCGCCGACGACATCATCGATCGACTCGGATTAGGACTGGTTGCCACGACAACCGCGGACTCCTTGTCCACCGGCATGGGTCGCCTCGTCGAGGTGGCCAGAGCAATGGCCGTGAATCCCACCACCCTTTTGCTCGACGAGCCCGCCGCAGGTCAGGACCGCGAAGAAACAGAGCGGTTCTCGCTGATTTTGCGCTCTCTGGCGGAGGAGGGGATGGCTGTCCTGCTTGTCGAACATGACATGGAATTGGTGATGAACGTGTGCGACCAGGTGTATGTACTCGATCTCGGGAAGATCATCTCCGTCGGCCCGCCTGAGCTGATCCGCCGCGACGACGCTGTTCTGGCAGCGTATCTGGGGGGATCATGAATCCGATCCTCGAATTGCGGCGTGTACGAGCGCGTTACGACGAGATCACGGTTCTGCACGGGATCGACCTCAGTGTGGCGCCAGGTCAGATAACTGCCTTGCTGGGGCCCAACGGTGCCGGGAAGACGACGACTCTCCGAGTCGCTGCCGGAGTTCATCCGATCACCTCGGGGCAACTCGTGGTTGGAGGGCGCGATGTCAGTGGGATTCGTCCTCGGGATCTGGCCAGATCCGGTGTCTGCCTGATCCCGGAAGGCCGTGGTGTGTTTCCCAACCTGAGCGTCCGGGACAACTTGCTCATGATGACGTTCACCGGTCGCACGCGCGAGGAAATCGAGGAGATCGCGTTTGCTCGGTTTCCGATCCTCGCCCAGCGCGCATCGCAGACGGCAGGCACACTGTCCGGCGGTGAGCAGCAGATGCTCGCGCTCGCCCGCGGTCTCGCGACGGACCCCGCTGTCCTTCTCCTCGACGAGTTGTCGATGGGGCTCGCGCCGTTGATCGTCGGCCAACTCTACGAGCAGGTCGCCCTGATTGCCAGAGCGGGTGTCGCCGTACTTGTGGTCGAGCAGTTCGCGAACACCGTGCTCGAATTTGCCGATCACGCAGCAGTTCTGGTGCGTGGCCGGATCCAGAAGCAGGGCAGCCCAGATGGCTCACTGCGTTCCGAACTAGCTGCCCTCTACCTTGGGAGTGTCACATGACCGCGACTGAAACCCGCGCCGACCGCTTCACTCGCGAGTTGGCCGAACAGAAAATTCCCGATCCCTCCGCCGGCCGATCCGCCCTTTGGCTCAGGTTGGGACTGGTGCTGATGGTGATCGGTCCGGCCTTGGGTATCGCGTCGTACTTTCTCTCGCACAACACTTCCGATCCCTTGGTGCAGCGCGACGCGATCATTCTTGCCCTCGTCGGGATTTCACTCGGCGTGAGCGGGTCGGCACTGTACATCCGCTATTCCATTACCGGATTCCTCAGGTTCTGGATGGCCAGGCAGTCCTACGACCTGAGCCTGGTGGGAGATCGACTCTCCGAGCACGATATTCAACCCTGACAGCCGCAGCTGCCGTTGTTCCTCGCGGCGGTTCGGTGCGGACGGGCGCGTCCGTGAGCTGGTGAAAGTTTTTTGCAACCACGGTGTTCCGAAACATCGTGGTGGAAAGCCCATGGTGGGTGGAACCCGTCCGCCCATCGGAGAGGATCCGTCATGCGCAATTCGGTAATTCGTCGAGTCGTGGCCGCCGCCGGTTTTGTTGCCGTCGTGGCCGCCACGGTCACAGGCTGCAGCAGTGATTCCGACAGCGACACCGCTGACACCACAACAACTTCGGCAGCGGCCACGAAGGCTTCGGGCACGTCGTCTGCGGGGACCACCGCGGCGGCTGCGGCCGACGACGCGACGACAAAGGAGATCACGGACGTCTTTGTCACCTTCTTCAACGGAACTACTCCGCCCGCGGATCGTGCCGCTCTGGTCGAAAACGGTGACGTGTTCCTGCCGACTCTCGAAGCGCTGACGGCAAATCCGCAGGCCACTGCAACCACTGCAACGGTGCAAGGCGTCGAGGCCACCGGTACGAACGCTGCCGTCAAGTGGACGCTTCTGATGAACGGGGCTCCGGTTCTGCCGGACCAGTCCGGTGAAGCGCTAGAGCAGGCCGGTGAGTGGAAGGTGTCGGCCGCGACGTTCTGCACGCTGTTGGCGATTCAGGGCGGCGGGGCGCCGGTTCCCGGTTGCTGATCGCCCACAACGACGCGACGTCGACGCCGGTAGCACCGGCGCCGACGTCGCATGCACGTGCACGCCAACAGATGTCAGCTCAAGTATCGAACCAGATTTTGTGCGACACAGGCGGGCCGCTCGGACCCTTCGGCGGTGATCGTGACGGTGCGCTCCACCTGGATTCCGCCGTCGATGTCGGTGACGGATGTGAGCTCCACTGTTCCCCGCACCCGGCTGTCCACCAAGACCGGGCTGATGAACCGCACTTTCCCCAGTCCGTAGTTGAGCGCCATGCGGGCGCAACTGACGGCCATGACTGTCTGAACTATCGGTGCCAGCAATGACAATGTCAGGAATCCATGTGCGATGGTGGCGCCGTACGGTCCGTCTGCAGCACGGTCCGTATCGACATGTATCCACTGGTCGTCGTCGGTGGCTGCCGCGAAGAGATCGATCCGTTTCTGATCGATCGTGATCCAATCGCTGGTGCCGATCGTTGTCCCGACAGCGGCTCGGATATCGTCGAAGGTGGTGAAATCAGTCTGGTCCAAACCACTCTGGGTGCTCAACCGGCCAGCCTGAGTTCAACGGGGTTCAGTCGCAGATCGCAGATGTACGCGAGTTCTGCCGCGATCTCGGGTGAGAGGTCGCTCTGCTCTCCGACCTCCAGGATGCTGTGGAGGCGACGGAAGAATTGATCAGGCGTGATCCCGAATTGGACAAAAATGTCTTCGGCGGGTCCGCCGTTCCAATGTCGCCACTTCAGGGCGAACGTCAATATCGCATCATGGTCGTTCATTACACGCCTCCTCAATTCAAACGTGAGTTCGGTTATCTCAATTGGTCTTTCATGACTTTGCCAGTCGCATTGAGTGGCAGTGCGTCGAGGAACTCGACAGTGCGAGGAGCTTTGAACCCGGCCATCCGCTCGCGGCTCCAGGAGAGTAGGTCTTGTTCTGTCACTGTATGTTTGGTGACCACAAACGCTTTGCCGACCTGCCCCATTCGTTCGTCGGGAACGCCGATCACGGCAACCTGATCGACCGCCGGGTGTTCGAGGAGGAAACCTTCGATCTCGGCTGGATATGCGTTGAACCCGCCGACGATGAACATGTCCTTCTTGCGGCCGACGATACTGAGCCGTCCCTCGTCGTCAAGCTTTCCGAGATCGCCGGTGTGCAGCCAACCGTCCGTGTCGATCGCTTCGGCGGTTGCCTGCGGATCGTCAAGGTATCCCTGCATGACGTTGTATCCGCGAATCAGTACCTCGGAATCGTCTGCGATTCGCAATTCGATTCCGTCACATGGTGTACCGACGGTAGTTGCTATCTGCTCGAACGAGTCGCCGGGGCGCGACGCGGTTGCCGTTCCCCCTTCGCTCAAGCCGTAACCCGTCATGATGGTCTGGAACGGAAGTTCCTTTGCGACCTGGCGGATGAGTTCTACCGGAATGTCCGCCGATCCGGTGACCGCAGCACGTAGTGACGACAGATCTCGGGTGTTGGGAGCGGACAGCAGTGACTGGTAGAGCGTCGGCGGTCCCGGGAGCATGGTGATCTTCTCGGTCTCGACCAGTTCCAGTACCTGATCCACGTCGAGAACGGCTACGGGCAGAATGGTGGCGCCGCGAATCAACGACGCGACAACGCCTGCTTTGTAGCCGAACATGTGGAAGAACGGGTTGACGACCAGGTAGCGATCGCCTTCCCTCAGGTCTGCGAGATCGCACCACTCCGAGAACATTCGCAGTGTCTGGTGATGGTTCATCATGACGCCCTTGGGGCGGCCGGTCGTTCCCGACGTGTACATGATGTCGGCGATGTCGTCGCCGCTGATCTCGCATTCGAAAGGTGCACCGCTGGAAAGGAAATCCGACTTCAAGTCGATGACCGGTACGTCATCGGGTGCACTGTACTCGAGGCCCAGGAACCCCTTCTGGACGAGTACGGCTTTGGCGCCGCTCCGTCGGATGATGTCGGCGGCCTCGTCGGCCTTGTACCGCGTGTTGACGGGAACCAGCACTCCGCCGGCGGTCAAGATGCCGAATGCGGCGATGATCCATTCGGCGGAGTTGGGCGCCCAGATCGCCACTCGATCGCCCTTGTCCACGCCGATCGAGGCCAGAGCGCCAGCGGCCCGGCGGACCCGATCAGCGAGTTCGACGAAGGTGATCCGGACGGGCCCGTCGACGACCGCTTCGGCAGTGCCGAAGCGGTCGGCCGCACTCAGGACCATCTCAGGGATGGTCTGCCACTTCACAGCGAAAGGAGCCCTGCAAGGTTGCCGCCCATGATCTTTGCCTGATCCTTCTCGTCCAGGTGCCCGAGCATGTCCGCGAAGTGCCGCGGCTCTGCCAAGCCCTCCGGATGCGGGTAGTCCGAGCCGAAGAGCACTCGGTCGACTCCGACGAGATCGATCAGATCGGTCACGCCCTCCTCGTAGAACGGGCTGACGTGGACCTGGCGCTTGATCGCAGCGACGGGATCCTGCATACCGAAGCCTTCAGGTGCCTTCTTGAAGGTGTCGGCGAGGCTGTCCAGAAGTGGCCGCAGCCAGGCAGATCCACTTTCGATGACCGCAAGCTTGAGGTCAGGGAAGCGGAACAGTGCGCCGTGGCAGACCCACGATGCCACGGTGTCCTGTACGGGACGCCACTCGTTGACCATGCGGAACGTGTTGGTCTGGAACGGCAGCATCTCGCCGTCCGTGCCTTCCCACTCGGCGTCGAAGCGCGCGTATCCGCTGTCCGACGAGTGCATCGCGACGAGGAGGTCGAGCTCAACGACGCGCTTCCAGAAGGGGTCGAACTCCGGCATGGCAAACGAACGAGGGCCCTTGAATCCGGGGACGGGTGCCGGTCGCACGAGAATAGCCCTTGCGCCGCGCTCGGCAACCCACTCGAGTTCTTCGAGTGCCTTGTCGAGGATCGGCAGGCTGATCACCGGGGTGGTGAAGATGCGGTCCTTGTAGTTGAACTGCCATGTCTCGTACAGCCACTCGTTGAGTGCGTGCACAACAGCGTGAATCAGGTCCGGATCGTCACGCATCCGCTCTTCGACCAGGCTGGCGAGGGTCGGGAACATCAGCGTGCGGTCGACGCCCAACTCGTCCATGAGTTCCAGGCGCGGGCCCGGCTCGCTGAAGGCGGGGATTGCCTTCATGGACTTACCGAAGATCTCGCGACGGCTCTTGCCTTCGGGGTTTCCGTTCTTGAAGTACTCCTCCATGGAACCCGGGCGTGCAACGACGCTGAACGTGGGGTTGGGGATGTACTCACTGATCTGTCCGCGAATGGCGATCTTGGTGCGTCCGTCGACCTCGACGTACTTGATGGCGTCCTTGTACTTCGCCGGGAGGTACTTGGTGAGGGCCTCGGCAGTCTCGTACAGATGGTTGTCTGCGTCGAACAGCGGGTAAGGCAGGTCCTTCGGGGGCATGAGATTCTCCTTTGCGTTTGATGAGAACACTATTCTCTTTTTTAAACGGTCGCAATATCCTGGCGGACCAAAAACTTCTGAATCTTGCCGCTGGCCGTCCGGTGGAAGTCGTCCACCTGGTGCAATTCCTCCGGCCACTTCTGTTTTGCGACGCCGGCTCGGTCGAAGTGAGCGCGGAGTTCGTCCATCGTCGGCAAGCTGTGGCCGGGCAGCAGGCGCAGCACCGCGGCAACGTGTTCGCCGAGGCGCTCGTCCGGGGCGGATACCGCTGCGGCTTCGGCGACTCCCGGCATCGAGAGAAGGATTTCCTCGACCTCGAGTGCGCTCACGTTCTCGCCGCCGCGAATGATGATGTCGGACTTGCGGTCCGTGATCGTCAGGTAGCCGTCCTCGTCGATTTCACCGATGTCCCCGGTGTGGTACCAACCGTCGGCGTCGAATGTCGCGTCGGTGAGCGCCTGGTCGGTGTACCCGATGCAGAGATCGGGTCCACGGCTGAGGATTTCTCCGTCATCGGCAAGCCGGATCTCCGCGCCCTCCATGACATTTCCGTCGGTGAACAACCGCTTGTCTTCCGGGGCAAGGTGGCTCGATCCCGTGATCGACGGATGTTCGGTGCTCCCGTACGAGCGGAAGACGGTGATGCCGAAGTCGGCCAGTCTTCTCGTGACCGCCGCGGGGACGGACGAGCCGCCGAGTCCCGCATATTTCATGCACGCGAGATGTTCCGGCGTGAACTTCGGATGATCGAGCAGGCTGGTGAGGAAGTAGGTTGCGCCGCCGCCGACGGTGAGTTGATCGCTGGTCATCAACTCCAGTGCCTGTTCCGGATCCCACGCATCGGTGAGGTTGATCGGGGAGCCGTCGACGACTGGAATGAGGAAGGCATTGACCATGCCGATGAAGTGACCGACCGGGGCCGACGTGAGTTGCTTGCCACGGTCTTTCGGGTACAGACCCAAGAGCTGACGGGTTTCGTGCCCGAGTGTCTGATGACTGTGGATGACGCCCTTGGGGGCGCGCGTCGTGCCGGAGGTGAAAGCGATGAGCACGGCGGAAGTGGGGTCTGTGTCGATGTTCTCCGCCAGTGGTACGTCGCTGAGCAGATCTTCGAAATCGCGACCGACAACTCCGACGACGGGGATGTTCGCGCACAGATCCGGCTGGTACTCGGTGCGTCCGAACTTCTCGGCCGTGATGAAGACCTTCGGCTTCGTCTCGTCGAGGATGTAGGCAACTTCCTTGCGGCCGTAGAAGTGAACGATGGGAACAACCGTTGCGCCGAGGAAGGTCGAGGCCCAGAAGACCGCTGCTGCTTCCATCCAGTTCGGAAGCTGGAACGCGACGACATCACCCGCGCCGACGCCCCGTTCGCGCAGGCCGCCGGCCAACCTGCGTGCCACCAGGTCCACGTCGGCAAAAGTTCCGGTCCACGGACGGATCTTCGAGTGGATACGAAATTCGGTGTCGGGGGCGGCAGCGAGGCCTCGGGTGAGCATCGTGCCGATCGTGTCCTGAGTCCACCAACCCTCTTCGAGGTACCGGGTGGCAAGCGTGGTGGGAATGTGCCGCATATGAGCTCCAATGCAGGTAACCGGGCCGCTCCTAGGCCGAACTGCGGCACGAGACGGGAGCGGTCGAACTGGCTTCTGCCAGTCGTGAATATGTTATTCTCACAAAACAAGAATGCCAATATCGTAACGGAGAACATCTTGGTTATCGTTGAAATGGACGGCGAGTTGGCGATCATCACCATCGACCGTCCACAAGCACGCAATGCCATCGCGCCGGAAACGATGGACCAATTGGACGAGGCACTCGACTCGGTTCGCGGGGCCCGCGCCCTGGTGATCACCGGCGCTGGTGATCGTGCGTTTGTCTCCGGTGGCGATCTCAAGGAACTGGCCAAACTCCGGACGCTGGAACAGGCGGCGGACATGGCCCGGCGGATGCGGTCGATCTGTGACCGCATCGCACAATTCCCCGGACCCGTCATCGCTGCCTTGAACGGGCATGCGCTCGGCGGCGGCGCCGAAGTTGCCGTGGCGGCAGATATTCGAATTGCCGCGCACGACATCAAGATCGGCTTCAATCAGGTGAGTCTCGGAATCATGCCCGCGTGGGGTGGAGCCGAGCGGCTTGCCGCACTTGTCGGGCGCGGTCGGGCATTGATGCTGGCCGGTTCCGGAACGATCATGGGTGCTGCTGACGCGGAATCGCTCGGACTCGTCGATCGCGTCCTGCCCCGAGAATCCTTCGACGAGGGCTGGCGCTCACTGGCGAAGTCTCTTGCCAACGCTCCGGCCGAGAGCATCAAACGGGTGATGTCCGGGGTTGCTCCTCCCGAAGCCATCGACGCTTTTGCGCGCTTGTGGATTACCGACGAACACTGGGCAGCAGCAGACCGGGTTATGAACCGCAACAAGTGAACTGAAATCCTACGAGTGCGTGCGAATCGGTGCCGCACTTTCCGACCAGTTACGGACTCCACATGACTTTTGTGATCACTCAACGATGCTGCAACGACACCAGTTGCGTAGCGGTGTGCCCGGTCGACTGCATCCGTCCGCGGCCCGGAGACCCCGGATACACCACCGCTGAGATGCTGTACATCGATCCGGACACCTGCATCGACTGCGGGGCATGCGTCGACGCGTGTCCGGTGGATGCGATCTACTCCGAATACGATCTCAGTGAGTCGATGAGTCGGTACACGGAGATCAATGCGGCGTACTTCGAGCAGAATCCATTGGACACCGATGACGTTGCATTCCCCACTCCGCCGAAACGCCCGTCAGCGGATCTGCCTCGAATACGTGTTGCGATAGTCGGATCCGGTCCGGCAGCGTGCTACTGCGCTGCCGAACTGCTGGCGCGGGGATCAGTGGAGGTCGAGATGTTCGACCGCTTGCCCTCGCCTTGGGGGTTGGTGCGCAGTGGAGTTGCGCCGGATCATCAGGAAACCAAAGGCGTCGTGAGTGTCTTCGGATCTTCGTTCAAATCGGAGTCGTTTCAGTTCTACCTCGACGTCGAAGTGGGCAAGCATATTTCGCACGACGAGCTACTGCGGCACCATGATGCCGTGATCTATGCCGTTGGCGCCGCAACCGATCGCAAACTGGGCATCCCCGGAGAATCATTGCCCGGCAGTCATTCCGCGACGGAATTCGTGTCCTGGTACAACGGGCATCCGGACTTTTCGGATCGTGAATTCGACCTTTCGGGGGAGCGCGCGGTTATCGTCGGAAACGGCAACGTGGCACTCGATGTCGCGCGTGTTCTCACGTGCGATGTCGACGAACTCGCAAGAACCGACATTGCCGATCACACGCTGGATGCCCTGCGCAACAGCAATATCCGTGAGGTTGTTGTTCTCGGACGACGGGGCCCACTCCAGGCCGCGTACTCCGCCCCGGAGTTTCTCGCGCTGGGTCACCTGAACGGTGTCGACGTCGTGATCGACCAACAGGACGTCGTGCTGGACGCGGCAAGCGCAGCAGCCCTGGATGATCCCGATGCGCTGCTGTCCGACAAACTCAAAGTTGACCTTGCACGTGAGTACGCACAGAAGCCGGCGGACGGAGGCAATAAGCGAATCGTCTTCCGGTATCTCGTCGCGCCCACCGAACTGCAGGGCACCGACCGCGTCGAATCGGTGACGTTGGTGCACAACACACTTGACGACGACCTTGCGGCATCGGCGACCGAGAAGGTCGAGACACTGGAAGCGTCGCTTGTTCTGCGGTCGGTGGGTTATCGCGGCGAACCAGTCGCTGACGTTCCGTTCGACGAAGCACGGGGAATCATTCCCAACCATCAGGGCCGGGTGGACGGCGCGGTCGGCGTCTACACCAGCGGCTGGATCAAGCGGGGCCCGCGCGGTGTGATCGGCACCAACCGAGTCGACGCGAAGGAAACCGTCGCGCAACTACTGGCAGACTTCGACGCCGGATTGCTGACCGCGCCTGAACTCGACCGGACATCCTTGGTCGAACTGGTGACGGAACGTCAACCCGACATGATCGACAAGGCGGGGTGGGCGGCCCGGGACGCACAAGAGAAGGCGGCCGGTAAAGCTGCCGGCCGCCCTCGCATCAAGATCACTGCACGGACTGTAAGTCGTTAAGGGGGGTTACTTTCCGGAACCCAGGACCGACGTGGCGTCGGCGTAGCGCTGCGCCACGTCGTCCCAGTTGATGACATTCCAGTATGCCTTCACGTAGTCGGCCTTGACGTTCTTGTACTGAAGATAGAAGGCGTGCTCCCACATGTCGAGCATCAGGAGCGGGACAATGCCGATGCTGATGTTTCCCTGCTGATCTGTGAGCTGCTCGATGATCAGACGCTGACCGATCGTGTCGTAGGCCAGTACGGCCCAGCCGGAGCCCTGCAAAGTGGTTGCGACCGCGGAGAAGTGCGTCACGAACGCGTCGAATGACCCGAAATGTTCGTCGATGGCAGCAGCCAGTTCTCCTTCAGGTCGCTCACCACCGTTGGGGGAGAGGTTCTTCCAGAAGATCGAGTGATTGGTGTGGCCGCCGAGGTGGAAGGCGAGGTTCTTACTGAGTTGCGGAGCCTTGGCTGCGATCGTGCCGTCTTCTCGTGCGGCGGCCAACTGCTCGATTGCACTGTTTGCGCCGGCGACGTAGGTCGCGTGATGCTTGCTGTGGTGCAGCTCCATGATCTCGCCTGAGATGTGAGGTTCGAGGGCTGCGTAATCGTAATCGAGCTGGGGCAAGACGTATTCGGTCATTGTGGTGTGCCTTTCGATCGGTGATGAGTCGCTGGGGTGAGATGGTGGTACGCCCGGTTGTGGTAGACGAGTGGGGAGAGAGCACGCGTCGGCGCGATGACCTCGACAACTTCTGCCGTGACGATGAGCGCCGAACCACAAGCGGTGGCGCCGAGTGGGACCGCGCGGAGAGCATGCGCCGTTCCGTGTAGGAACGGTTCACCGGTCGACAGGAACGACCAGTCCATGTCCGCGCCGAATCGGACGGCGCCACGCGTGGCAAATGTTTCTGCCAGCTCTACATTGTCGGAATGCGCAAGGTGAACAAGGAAACTGGACGCGGCCGCGATCGCTGCAGCAGATCCTCGCAGGGATTGTAGTGAGAACGCGAGTACAGCGGGGTCGGCACTGATCGACATCACCGACGACGACGTAATCCCGACCGGGCCGTCTTCGCCGGCGGCAGTGATAATGGCGACGCCCGCAGGATGTCGACGGAAGGCATCGACAAAAGACTTACGAATCGACGGTTCCGGTATCGAATCGGTATGCGGTCCAACTAGTTCCGTCGTCACGTGAGAGTTCACCTTCCGCTACTCGGGTAATTCCGCCGATGCACGTGGCCTGTGCTGTATTGACGGTAAAACCTCGAGCGCGCTTGAGATCAAGGTGATGTGACGGGGTTCACCGTCCTAGCTTGGCGGCCAATCTCTTGATGTATTCCACAACGTCGGTGGGAGCGGCGTCCGGCGTGCCGAACATTGCCTCGGTAACTCCGATGCTCTCCCAGTGAGCGAGCTTGTCCGCCTCGGGCTTTCCGGCGAGGACAGTGATTTCAGGTTCGCCGACTCGACCGGCTTCGGACCAGATCTTGCGAAACAGCTCTACGTTTTCCTCGATCTCTTGCTGGATCGGCGTCGTGATCCAGCCGTCGGCGGACTGTGCGATCCACTTGAAGGTCTTTTCGCTCGCACCGGCGCCGAGGAGGATGGGTGGACGCGGTTTCTGTACGGGCTTGGGCCATGCCCAACTGGCCCCGTACTTCACGAACTGGCCCTCGTAGGATGCCTCGTCCTTCGACCAGAGTTCACCCATTGCTTCGAGGTATTCGCGCAGAGCCGTACGACGTTTGTTCGGGGGTACCCCGTGATCGGCGAGTTCCTCTGCATTCCAGCCGAATCCGACACCGAAGACAACACGTCCATCGGACAGGTGATCCAGCGAGGCGATGGTTTTTGCCAGAGTAATCGGATCATGTTCGAGGGGGAGTGCCACCGACGTGCCCAGGCGGATGGTGCTGGTGACCGATGCTGCAGTGCCGAGCGCAACCCAGGGGTCGAGGGTGCGCATGTAGCGGTCGTCCGGAAGTTCCGCGGATTTGGTCCCCGGATGGTCCGACGCCCGTGATGCCGGGATGTGCGTGTGCTCGGGAACGTAGAAGGCGTCGAACCCGGCAGCTTCGGCGGCAACGGCCGCATCAGCAGGGCGAATGCCGCGGTCGCTGGTGAACAAGCTGACTCCGTAGCGCACAGGCTTCTCCTTCGGTGGTCCGTCGAAAAACTGTAACTTGTTGCAGGTTCGTTCGGGGTGGTTTTGGGCCTTCGGCCCTGTGCGCCTTTCTGGTAGTCGGCGCTACCAAAAAGGCGCACGGGGCGAAGCCCTACCCTGCGCGTCTGCCGCTACATGGTCACGTCGATAATGTGAAGGAGAACGTGCAGGACACGAGGAACTAAGGAGTGGTCATGGCAACTGAGGTGGAGTCCGGTGACCTCGTACAGGCGGCCGACCATGCGGGTCCGTGGACGGTAGTCGAAGTCCGGCAGGGTATGGCGTTGCTCGAACATGGTGACGGGCACAGGCTGTCGTTACGGACGACCAGTCTGACTGTCGTGCGTAAGGGTGGCGGCAAGAAGATCGCTCCCGCCGAAGGTGCTTCCGACGAGGGCGTGTCACCGACACTGTTCGACTGACGGTCAGGGCATATCGAACGGTGCCGCGTATTTGAACGTGCCCACCTGATCTGGGGTGTGCGCAGACAGGGTGCGAATCTGGAAATGGGCACCCCATTCGGCTTCCGGTGATTCGACGCCCACCTTCGTGCTGGTCACAAACCCGAACCGTGGGTAGTACTCAGTGCTGCCCAGTAGCGCGAGCAACGGCACGTCCAGAGCGTCCGCTGCGCCGATGACCGCGTGCATCAACGCAGAGCCGACGCCGGACCGTTGGTTTTCGGGTGTCACTGCCAGCGGGCCTAGGCCCACAGCCTCCACCTCGCCGACCCATCCCCGGGTTCCGATGACGAAGCCGAGAATCTCGCCGTCTGCCTCGGCCACCAGGGACAACTTCGGCAGGTACTCGTCGGACGCAAAGAGTTGGCGCGTCAGTTCGATTTCGTACGGCGTTTCGCCCGGCGGTGCCTGATCCGCAAATGCAGCGTCGAGAAGTGAGTAGACGGCGTCACGGTCGGACGGGCATTCGCGGCGGATGTACATGGAGTACGAAGCTACCCGGGGTAGCTGCCGTCGTGCGACTCTATATTCCGCGTTCACCAACTATTTGGCTCGAAATACACAGTGATGCAATGGCTTTCTCAATGGCATCATCGCGACAGCAGTTCGGTGATCGATGTGGGTATCTGGCGGTATCCGCCGAATCTGATGCGTTGGCAACCGTCGAGTTCGGCAAGAACTTGGGTTCCCCCGGAGCCGTCAGCTCGACGGAGATCGATCGACGCCACCTGTTGCGCGATCAGATCGCACGGTGGGGCGATGGGTGCTGCGGCCGCGGCATGCATCAGCTCGGCACTGTCTGTCAAGGTCAGGCGGATATGCGGGGATTCCCGGCCCAGGTTGTAGCGGCATACCTGCAGTCGGCCGACGTCGTCGACGGGTGTGGCCAACGGACTGTCGAGAGGTGAGTATCCGGTGTTCTCGGAACGCACTGATCGCTCGACGTCGTCGGGGGTGGTGAGATCGAACAACGATCCGATCGACGTTGTGCAGATTCCCGGTTCGTCCGCCGATATGGCGTCGATCGGGTGCTGCTGACGGCTGACCTCATGCAAGGTGTCCAGCGTTTCGAGAGGTGCGTCCTGGAATCCGCACGGCGCTGACGGCCAAGCTGGACGAAATGCGTTACCCGACGCGTCGACGAACCACAGGCCGACGGGGACGATTTCCCGTATCGCGCAGTCAGCAGAGATGTTGTCGCGGAACCGGTGCGAGTCGGTTCGGAATGCTTCGGCTACTGCAGATACGTCGCCTTCAAGGCGAACCGCGTCGATAGTCAACCCACCGGCGGCGTTTTCCCCGCGTTCGCACCGGATGAGCGCTACCGGTTCGAAATCCGATGGCGGATAGCCGGGTTCGGTTGTTGGCGGGAATTGTGAATCCATCTGAGCGAGCCCGCTGAGCGGCACGGAGATATCGGGCGTAGTGCATTCCGCATGGTCGACTACGGACGCCACCGCAGGAGTGAACGAGACGCTATCGCCGCGCACGGAAAGGTACATCGCTGCCACTGCGAACACGCTCACCGCGACAATGAACGTGACAACCAGGAATTTGCGCATTCTCAGATCAGTCCGGCGCGTTCGAGGAATGCCTTGGCGGTTACCGCATTCGGAAAAACGGCGCTCGAGGTGATGTGGAGCCCGCTGTCGGAGTTGGCGTACTCCGTGGTGCTGACGGCGTCTCGATACTCGATGCGGGCGGCTGCGGTACGCGAGCGGTTCTCGGTGATGAGTTCGGGCCGCTCGTTCTCGCGCCAGTCGACGAGTGTTTTACCAGCTTCGGTCTGGTTCACCCAGGTGATGAATGCGATGTTGTAGTCGGTTGAGACGCTCTGGGCGAGAGCTGACCCGGAGTCGACCGTGCAGAGTAGGTACAAGTCGCCGGTCGAGTTGAGCGAGCCCGGCGAGCAGATGCTCGCCTCGGCAAGGGCCGGCGGGAACGTCCCGACGATGGCTTCGGCGCTGTTGTGGGTTCCACCATTCGTAGCGGTGAGTGATCCTGATGCGGTGCCGGCTTCACGGTTGTCACCGCCGAGTGAGAGGACCGCGGAGATGACTACGCCGACGGTGGCGACTCCCATGAGTGCGGACCGGACCAACAACCCGCTTCGCGTTTTCGCCGACAGGGTAGTTGCTACTCGCGTTCCGAGTGGTGCCATCGCTGCATTATTCATCACGAAATTCTGGATGCGGGCACACGCAACATATTTGCCGCACGGTGCAAAGACGATCGGGCATACTCGAGTGACTTGGAGCGAGTCGATCGTGGAGAGGGTGACCGACCATGAAGAAGGACGCAGCAGGGGGTACCCCCTCGGAATTGATCGACGCGAGGATCGAGGAACTCGGTGACTGGCGAGGGGAGATGCTCGCTCGGATCCGGACTTTGGTCAAGGAAGCCGACCCCGATGTGGTCGAGGAGTGGAAATGGCGTGGAGTTCCGGTGTGGGAACACGACGGCATTCTCTGCACCGGTGAGACGTACAAGAAGGCTGTGAAGGTGACGTTCTTCAAGGGGGCCGCATTGGATGACCCGACGGGAATGTTCAACTCCAGCCTCGAAGGCAACACCAGGCGCGCTATCGACTTCAACGAAGGCGACACCATCGACGAGAAAGCCTTCACGGCCCTCATTCACGCCGCGATTGCGCTCAATACGGCATAGGTGCTCTAGCTCAACAGTGCTCGGAGCATTCCGCCTATTTCGACAACCGCCGCACGCGATCGGGCACTGGGGCCGAGAACATTCACGAACCCGTGGATGAATCCGGGATAGCGCCGCGCGACAACGCGAACTCCGTTGTCGCGCAGCAGCTGTGCGTATGCTTCACCTTCGTCGCGCAGTGGATCGAATCCAGCTGTCACCACAATTGCCGGTGGAAGATCGTTGTGGCTTTGGGCACGCAATGGAGACACCCACGGGTCCAGCCGATCCGAGTTCTCGCCGAGGAAACTGCGCTCGTAGAAGTTCATATTTGCCTCGGTCAGAAAGAATCCTTCGCCGAACGTCGTTCGGGACGGCCTTCTCTCGTGAAAGTCGGTGGCCGGATAGATCAGCAACTGGGCTGCCGGTGACGGATATCCGTCATCGCGGGCGCGGAGTGAAACAACAGCCGACAGGTGTCCACCCGCGCTGTCGCCACCCACCGCAATGCGAGCAGGGTCGACGGCGAACTCGGCTGCCCGAGAAACAATATCAAGATACGACGCATAGGCGTCGTGTACCGGTGTGGGGAAAGGGAATTCGGGTGCAAGTCGATATTCGACAGCGACGATTCTGGCCCCTGAGGTTTCAGCCAACAGTCGGCACGGTGCGTCATGTGATTCGAGATCACCCTGAACCCAGCCGCCGCCGTGGAAGAACACCAGCAGTGCCCCGGACTCGTGGGTGGGCACGTAGAGGCGAGCGCGAAGTGGGCCGTCGGCGCCTTGTACGGAGATGTCTTCCGTGTGCGCCGACGCCGGTCGGCCGGCCATCAACATCGCCGTTCGCGTCAATTCGGCGCGCGCGGCGGAAAGTACATGTGGCTCCGACGACAGTGCGGGCCGTGGGCGTGCCTTGGCGAGAGTCAACAACATGTGCGCGTCGGCGTCGAGAGTGTGCCCGTCTCTGTGCACCGGCGGTCCGGTGATGCGGCGTTTTACGGCTGCAGGCAGTGCGAATGCTGCTGCGACCAGACCTGCTTCGGCGAGGCCCCGAACTGTGCGATCACTGGCGCTGTTCCACGATTCCGGCACGTGGCGCACACTACCAACCAATGTTCAAGAATAACGTTCTTCTTAATTGATATTGCATTTACGAATTCAAGAATTGAGATACCGTCACTGATGTCCGTGCAATGACGATGCTCGAAGGGAAACTTTGATGACAGGCTTGTCAGTAAGCACCACAGTTCGCAAAAATCGTTTGGCAGTCACGCTCGCAGTTGCTGGAGCCCTGGTTTTTGCGGGATCAACTGTCGCTGTTGCTGATCCGACGGGGGCGCTGGGATTCGGCTCGTCCGCTCTGGGGTCGAGTCAGGAGCTTGTGGCGCCGACACCCCGATTGGCGTCCGTCGACAATTTTCGGGATGTCGCGGGGGACGGTGCCGGATATCGGGGCGTCGGTGGAGTCCAGATGAATCGCGGCGTGTTCTACCGTTCGAATGCCTTGCTGCCAAACGATGCCGACCTCGCTGCTCTCGACGGGCTCGGAATCACGGCGGTGTACGACCTTCGGACCGAACCGGAGATTGTTGGCAAGGAAGATCGTCTGCCCGCCAAGGCGACTTACACCTGGTTGCCCACGTTGTCCGGCAATTTGGGCGGTATATCGGGCAAACTGAAGAGCCCAGCGGACGCGGTGGCCTTCATGCAAGATCTCAACCGATCTTTTGTAACGGACGCGGCGGTGCGAGCGAGTTTCGCGACGCTATTCAATTCTCTCGCAGATACGTCCGGTGCCCAGATCGTTCATTGCACCTCCGGAAAGGACCGCACCGGATGGACTTCGGCACTTTTGCAGTCCATGGTAGGAGTGCCGTGGGACACGATCATGGCGGACTACCTACTGACCAACGAGTACTCGCGCCTATCGATTGATCGTCAACTTGCGGGTGCTGCGGCGGCGAGTGGGCCGGAAATGGCAGCGATCTACTCTCCGATTCTGCACGTCGATGCGAGCTATCTCGAGGCTGGATTTGCGCAACTCGAAGCTGATTACGGCACTGTGTACAACTATCTGCTCACGGGCCTGAACCTGTCTCCGCAGACAATCGCTGTACTGGTGAACAAGCTCGTCGGCTGAGTTTCCGGGGCTCAATGCCGCAGACTGTCAATCATGAGTACCAAGGCATTGTCGATCACGCGGGTCGACAACACACACCTCGTTCAATGTGGGCACGCAAATTGGGTTCTCGTCGAGGAAGGCTCCGATCTCACTCTGATTGACGGTGGGTATCCCGCCAACGGCGGTGACGTTGAACGGTCGATCGAGCAGATCGGTCACAGCATCGGCGATGTGCGCGCCGTGCTTGTCACTCACGCCCATATCGATCACATCGGCGGGATCGCGGACATACTGACCCGCCACGACCTACCAGTATTGATGGACCCGTTGGAAGTACCGCATGCGCGACGCGAATACCTGCAGCAACTCGGGCCGGTCAAAGTTCCGTTACTGCTGTGGCGCCGGGGCGCGCCGAAGTGGCTGTTCGACGTGATCGGCGCCGGCGCGCTGAAGGGAGCGAAACTGCCTCAGGCACAGGCTTTTGCGGAGGGTAGCGCCTTGGATGTTCCCGGCCGTATCGTGCCGATTCCCACGCATGGGCATACCGATGGACACAGTGCGTACCTGATTCCCGGTGCCGGCGTCGTTGCTTCGGGTGACGCTCTGGTGACTGGCCATGCCACGTCCCGGCAGACGGGGCCGCAGTTCCTGGTGTGCCCGTTCAATCACCACCGGGAAGCAACGGACGAGGCGTTGGACGCCATTGCGGAAACCCCGGCCGGTGTCATTTTCCCGGGGCACGGGCCCGCGTACGAGGGGACGATGACGGCGGCAGTCGAGCAGGCCCGCGCGGGCCGGACAAGGATGCGACCATGACCACCTTCGAGACCGTCGACCGCGGTGAGCTGCAAGGATTCCTGCATCGGCCGGATACGGACCCGATCGCGACCGTGGCTCTGACACACGGCGCCGGAAGCAACTGCGACACGGTGCTCCTTCGCGCTGTTGCCGATGGTTTTGCCGAAGCCGGAGTGCAGGTTTTGCGATTCGATCTTGCCTACCGGGTGCGCCGCCCGAAGGGGCCACCGCACCCGTCCCGTGCCGCCGAAGACCGATCGGGAATCGCTGATGTTGTTGCGACACTGCGTAAGGACTACCCGAGCGATGGACCTCTACTTCTCGGTGGACATTCGTACGGTGGACGCCAGTCCTCGATGGCGGCGGCCGAGAACCCTGGTTTGGTGGATGGGCTGATCTTGCTGTCCTACCCATTGCATCCGCCGAAGAAGCCGGAGAAACTGCGCACCGAGCACCTTCCGGCACTGACCACCCCCACGGTGGTGGTCCACGGTTCGAAGGACGAATTCGCGACGACGGACGAGATGCAGTCGGCACTTGACTTGATCCCCGCAGCAACGACGTTGGTGGAGTTCGACGGCGCCAAACACGACCTCGGGGTGACCAAGTTTCCCGTGGTCGAACAGACTGTCGCGGCGGCATTCGGGCTCTTCGGAATCAGGCCACGCTGACGCCGGTTGCTCCAGTCGGTGGCACCTGGTGAGATCGAACAATGAGTGCCCAGCAATATCAGCCCAGTGCCCTGTCCGACGTGACGGTAACCGTCGACGGCGACGACACGGTTGTCACCTTCCCGAGAACGTTGCCTTATCCCGTGGATCAGGTGTGGGCGGCGGTGACCGATCCGGAAATGTTGGCCCAGTGGACTCCGTACACGGCTGATCGCAACTTGGGCAGCGTCGGCGAAGTGGTCATCGCCATGCTGTCTGAGGAAGGCGATCCGGAGATGTCGTTTCCGGCGTCCGTCCGCGTGGTCGACGAAGCTCGTCGACTCGAACACGAATGGGGCCCGGACGAATTGATCTGGGAGCTCACTCCGGTCGAGGGCGGAACCAGGGTGGTTCTGACGCAGCGTTCGCGCGCCGAAGGAATGGCGTCCGCGTTGGCGGCGGGGTGGCACCTGTGTTTCGACGTTCTCGACGGGCTGCTTGCCGGTTCGCCGTTCGGTCCGATCGTGGGAGCGAAGGCGCGCGAGTACGGCTGGGACGATCTCAACTCGCGCTACGCCCGTCAGTTGGGGATCGAGGAATCCGAAGTCTGGTAGCGCGTCGATGCCCGCACGATCAGTTCGACCGGCAGCTTTACAGATTCGACGCTCCGTCCTGCCATGAGGGCGAGCAGATTCTGCACCCCGGTTGCGCCGATCTTGCGGGCGGGTGAGCGAACCGTAGTCAGTGGAACCGGAAGTTGCGAGACCACGGGAATGTCGTTGTAGCCCACCAGCGCAAGGTCGTCCGGAATACTCAGTCCCAGATCGCGGGCAACACCGAGAACGCCGATGGCGATGGTGTCGCTGACGGTGAAGATGGCGTCGGGACGCGTCGGGGTGCTCAGCAGTTGTGTTGCTGCTCGAACGCCGCCCTCCACTTCGAAATCGGAGGCAACGATCCGGTGCGGCGGTAATTCCAGGCCTGCTTCGGCGAGTGCGTCGCGGAATCCGGCGACGCGTTCGCGCGAGGTGCTGGCGTGATCCGGCCCCGCGATCACGCCGAGGTCGCGATAGCCGCAGTCCAGCAGGTGTCTGCCCGCGAGGTACCCACCGCGGCGGTCGTCGCCGCTGACATAGGGGAGCCCGACGTCGATGTGGCGGTTGAGGAGCAGAACCGGGAGCGAACGGATGGGGAGCGAACTGACAAAATCGGTGCCGGGCAGGTGGATGCTGCTGAGCATGAGGCCGTCGACCTGACGGCTGATCAGGAACTCGACGGCTTTGCGCTGGGCATCGAGATCGTCGGGTGGGCTGGACAGCAGAACCGAATAACCGGCCGCAGTCGCGGCTTCCTCGATGCCGCCGAACATGGTGGCGACGACGCCATCGGTGAGTCTCGGCATGACCACACCGATCGTTGTGGTCTTGCGCGTTCGTAGACTTGCTGCCCACAGATTTGGCTGGTAGCCGAGTTCTTCGGCGACCTGGCGCACACGCTGAGCCGAGTCCGACCAGCCGTCGACGGGTTCGGGTTGGCGCAGGACGCGCGATGCCGTCGAGATGTGGACGCCCGCCTTGTCTGCGATCTCACGCAGCGTCGGTGGGCGTCCGCTGCTGCGGGTCGACGGGTCCGGCGACATCAACTCGGGGGCTCCTGAGACTCATTTCGGGGATTGACGTAATGCTAGGTCGGTCCCTACTCTAGGTGATGCAAACGATTGCACAATCGTTCTCGCATACCTGATGAATCCCGTACGTACATCCTTGGAGGCAACGTGAACACGCCGCAGTCCCTGTCCGAACTGTTTTCCATCGACACGCTGCTCGACGCCGAGGAAATCGCGATCCGCGACACGGTGCGCGCGATGGTCGACAGCCGTATCCGCCCGAACATCGGTCAGTGGTTCGAGGACGCGGCACTGCCGGTGCGCGAGTTGGCTCAGGAACTCGGATCGTTGGGTGTGCTGGGAATGCACCTCGAGGGATATGGCTGCGCCGGAACGAGTGCAACCGCCTACGGTCTGGCGTGCCAAGAACTCGAAGCCGTCGATTCAGGTATCCGCAGTCTGGTTTCCGTTCAGGGTTCGCTGGCGATGTTCGCGATTCACCACAATGGCAGCGAAGAGCAAAAGGAAGAGTGGCTTCCGCGGATGGCGGCGGGCACGGCCCTCGGCTGCTTCGGTCTCACGGAACCCGACTTCGGTTCCAATCCCGGCGGTATGCGCACCAACGCCAAGCGCGACGGTGACGACTGGATTCTGAACGGCACCAAGATGTGGATCACCAACGGATCCGTCGCTGACGTCGCCGTGGTCTGGGCGCGAACCGAGGACGGTGTGCGCGGATTTGTAGTTCCGACAAACACTCCCGGGTTCTCGGCCCCCGAAATCAAGAACAAGATGTCGCTGCGTGCGTCCGTTACCTCCGAACTCGTGCTCGAGGATGTACGACTGCCCGCGTCTGCGATGCTGCCCAAGGCCCGCGGACTGTCCGGGCCGCTCGGGTGCCTCAACGAGGCCAGGTTCGGCATCATCTTCGGCGCGATGGGCGCTGCCCGCGACTGCCTCGAAACTGCAATTGCCTACGCCCGCGATCGACAGGTTTTCGACAAGTCACTGGCGGCTTACCAGCTCACGCAGGCCAAGATCGCCGACATGGCAGTCGAATTGGGTAAGGGGCAGTTGCTCGCGATTCATCTCGGACGCCTCAAGGATGCCGGCACAGTACGTCCCGAGCAGGTCAGTACCGGCAAACTGAACAACGTGCGTGAAGCCATCAAGATTGCCCGACAGTGCCGAACGATCCTGGGCGCCAACGGCATCACCTTGGAGTATCCGGTCATCCGTCACGCCAACAATCTCGAATCCGTGCTCACGTACGAAGGCACCTCCGAGGTTCACCAGTTGGTGATCGGCCGGGCACTGACGGGTGAGGAAGCATTCCGGTGACAACGCCTGGCGCACTGGACGGACTGGTGATCGCCGACTTCGGCCGGGTACTCGCCGGACCGTACGCCACCATGATCCTGGCGGATCTCGGCGCCGAGGTGATCAAGATCGAGCGTCCCGGTGTTGGTGACGACACCCGCAGTTGGGGTCCACCGTGGGTGGGTGAGGAGTCGAGTTACTTTCTCTCCGTGAACCGCAACAAGAAGTCGGTAACCTTGGACTTGCGCGACGCTCAGGACCTGGAAGTTGCACAGGACCTGGTGCGCACGGCGGATGTTGTGGTGCAGAACTTCCTTCCCGGGACCATGGACCGGCTCGGATTGGGTTACGACGCTGCGCGAGAGATGAATCCGTCGATCGTGTACTGCTCGATCAGCGGATTCGGTGGAAACAACTCACTACCGGGATACGATTTGTTGATTCAGGCCGTCGGCGGGTTGATGAGCATCACCGGGCCGGACCCGCGCTCGCCTACCAAGGTCGGTGTTGCGGTGGTGGACGTCATCACCGGACTGCATGCCAGTGTCGGAATCCTTGCCGCGCTGCGTCATCGGGACCGGACGGGTGAAGGTCAACACGTCGAGGTCAATCTGTTGTCCTCCTTGCTGTCGGCACTGGTCAATCAGTCGTCCGGCTACGTCGCTGCCGGGGTGGTTCCGCAGGCGATGGGTAACCGTCACCCCAGTATCGCGCCCTACGCACTGTTCGACACGGCTGATCGGCAGCTCGTCTTGGCGGTGGGAAACGATCGTCAATTCGCTTCTCTGGTAGACGTTCTGGGAAGGCCTTCACTGGCGACCGACGCACGTTTTATGACCAACCGTGAGCGGGTTGCGCATCGCGAGGAACTGTTCGACGCGTTGACACTCGCGTTGGCGTCTCACACCGCCGACTACTGGTTCGAGAGATTGACGGCGCGCGGTGTTCCGTGCGGTCCACTCAACAACATTGCCGACGCGATGGCGCTGGCCGAACGCCTGAACCTCGATCCGGTTGCCACTATCGATGATCCGCGCCGTGCGGCACCGATCCGGCAGGTGGCCAATCCGATTCGGCTCAGCGCCACTCCGGCCACCTACCGCACCGCGCCGCCGCGCCTGGGGGAGGATTCGGCTACACCCGCAGAACCAGCTTTCCCGTGTTAGCCCCTGCGAAGAGGAGATTGAGGCTGTCACCAAACGCATCGATGCCACCGTCGACGATGTGTTCGCGAGCCGTCAACTGACCGCTCTTGATCCACTTCCCGATCTGTTCCTGGGCTTCGGAGTACCGATCGAGATAATCGAAAACCACGAATCCGGCCATGGTTGCCCGGTTTACGAGAAGCGACAGATAGTGCGACGGGCCCGGCTGCGGCTCGGTGGCGTTGTAGCCGGCAATGGCGCCGCAGATGACAACGCGAGCGCCCAGACGCAGGCGGGAGAGTGCGGCGTCGAGGATTTCACCGCCGACGTTGTCGAAGTACACGTCGATTCCGTCGGGCGCCGCAGCGCGTAGGGCCTTGTAGACGGATTCGTTCTTGTAGTCGATCGAGACGTCGAATCCGAGTTCGTCGGTGAGCCAGGCGCACTTCTCGGGGCCACCGGCGATGCCGATCACCTTGCAGCCGTGGATCTTTGCTATCTGGCCGACGAGACTGCCGACGGCACCAGCGGCGCCGGAAACGACCACGGTGTCGCCGTCTTTCAGCTTTCCGACCTCGAGGAGGCCGAAATAGGCTGTCACGCCAGGGAATCCGAGTGCGCCGAGCCAGGTGGGCATGGGTGCGATCGATTCGTCGACCCGCGTGACGTCGGTACCGTCGGAGAGTCCGTACTCGGCTGCGCCGAAAGCTCCGGCGACAACATCTCCGACCTTGAACTCGGGATGCTGAGTTTGCGTGACGTGGCCGACGCCGTGAGCGCGCATGACGGAACCGAGTTTCACCGGCGGAACATACGACTTGACGTCGTTGAGCCAACCACGCATAGCTGGGTCGAGCGAGAGGTATTCGACCTCGACGACAAACTCGCCCGGCCCGGCAACGGGGATGTCGGCGTCGACGTATTCCCAGGTGGAAGCGTCGGGGAGTCCCGTCGGTCGGGCGGCGAGGCGTACTTGGCGGTTCGGCATGTGTCCCTCTCGGTTGAACAATTGAACTTGAGACCGGATTCAATATAGGTGATGGTGTGGTTACAGGGGAAGGGCTCCGAAGGGATCGAGACGGGTGGGTTATGTTCAGGAAATGAGCAACACGAGCGTCGAAGAGGCGCAGCAGGCGCCGGAGTGGTTCACGAAGGCGTTGTCGACGCCCGCGGAAACAGGCTCGGTTGATGTCGAGGGTGTAGCCGTACGATTCCGCGCCTGGGGGCCCGTCGGGCCGGGAATCGTGCTGGTTCACGGCGGCGCCGCCCACAGTCGGTGGTGGGATCACATCGGCCCGCAGCTGGCTGCCGATCGCCGAGTTGTCGCACTCGACCTGACCGGGCACGGAGACAGCGGCACCCGGGAGAGTTACGGACTGGCGATGTGGGCGCGCGAGATTGTCGAGGCCGCGCGAGCCGGCGGGATCGAGGGAAAGCCGATCCTGGTGGGGCACAGCATGGGCGGGATCATCTCGTTCGTGGCCGCGGACCTCCACGGCGACGAACTCGGTGGTGTCGTCATCATCGATTCGCCGGTGCGGGCATTGACCCCGGAAGAAGAAGCCAGCCGAAAAGAAAACGCCTTCGGTCCGAAGAAGGTTTATCCGACTCGTGAGGACGCGAAGGCGCGCTTCCGCTTTGTTCCGGCACAAGACACCGGATTGCCGTGCATCCGAGACCACGTTGCCGAGACCTCGATGGAAGCCGTCGACGGTGGTTGGTCGTGGAAGTTCGATCCGAGAGTGTTTGTGCGCGAGGGTACGGGCAACGTCACCGATCACCGTCCACGTTGCCGCACAGCATATTTCCGAGCGGAGAACGGAATTGTCTCCGAGGAACTGATGGCCGACATCCGAATCCTGTTGGGACCGGAATCCATCGTCGCGGAGATTCCCGAGGCCGGCCACCATGTGATGATCGATCAGCCACTTCCGTTGGTAACCGGAGTGCGGACCGTGCTCGGGGCGTGGGCTGCGGCCGACAGATCGGCAGCTCCGATCTAGGCCCGCGCGGCTGCTACGAATCTCTCGATCAACGCGTGGTCTTTGACCCCGCGCGAGGACTCGACGCCACTGGACACGTCGACTCCCCAGGCTCCAGTGGCGTCCAGCGCGGCACGGACGTTGTCGGGGCCGAGACCGCCGGCCAGAATCCACTGGCCGGCGGGCCTGGACTGCTGCTGCGCCCAATCCCAGGCCACCCCGGAACCGGCATCGGCTCCGTCGATGAGGAGTTCGTCCTCGCCCAGGTCGAGGCTGTAGCCGTCGCGAACCCGGCCGGAGACGACGGCACGAATCACCGTGAGACCCGCGTCGTGTAGTTGCTTCACCTGCTCGGGTGCCTCGAGATCATGGACCTGGACATACTTCAGCCGGGTGGACTTGGCGATCTCGAGGATTTGTTCGAGCGGGTTACCGAGAAACACGCCGACAGCTCTGATGGTGTCGGGAACTCGGGCAATGAGGTCGGCCGCAAGCTCGGTGTCGACTTTGCGGACGCTCTCGGCAAAGACAAAACCAATGGCGTCGACGCCGAGCCGGACGGCGAGATCGACGGTATCGGCGTCGCGGAGGCCACAGATCTTGATGAAAGTCACCTGCTTCAGGGTACTAGCCGTACCCGAGAACCCCTCGATCGTGGCGAACCCTCGATTACGGCTCTAGGCTTTCGACGGACAGGCGTAGCGGCATTACGAGAGGCGACACGTGGACTGGCTCTACCGGACGAGTGTGATCTCTGGACCCGTGCCTGTGGTCCTGACGATTCTGGGCGTACTCGGCGGAGTGTGGTTGCTCAGCGGGAAGCCTCGGTGGTTCTACCGCTACGCGATCCCGGTGTGCGGTGTTGCCGCGCTGGTGATCATGGTGGCGGCATGGATTCTGGTGGAGAAGGTGATCGTGCCTTTCCCTGATCCGATTGCGATGTCGATCTACGTGTGGATCGGTTTTGCCGTGTACGGGCTGTTGCTTCTCGGCCCGCGCATCAAAGCCGGGGGCAGTATCGCTAGCGCAGTGCTGTCCGTGGTGGCAGCGCTGCTGATGGTGCTTACGGCCGCGGTACAGATCAACCTCGAATTCTCCGCATATCCGACCGTGGGAATTGTGTTGGGCCACGACGATTTCGACCGGATCGAGCTCGCGGACGTACCCGGTCCGACCGATCCTGTTATCAGCGGTGATCCCACGGATTCGGTCTGGAAAGCCCCGGAAGACATGCCGAATCGTGGCCGGGTGACGACTCTGCCTGTCCCCGGCACGATTTCGGGATTCAGTGCGCGCGACGCCGAGGTGTATCTGCCACCGTCGTACTTCACGAATCCTCGTCCGCTGCTTCCCGTTCTGGTTCTGATGGCCGGGCAACCCGGAAGCCCGCAGGACTGGCTGCAAGGCGGGAAGATCACCGCCACAATGGATTCCTTTGCCCGCGAGCATTCCGGGCTGTCGCCGATCGTCGTGATGACGGACGCCACCGGGACGCAGTTCGCCAATCCTTTGTGCACCGACTCGCCGGCAGGAAATGTGGCGACGTATCTCGCCAAGGATCTGCCCGCGGCAGTGACCTCGGCATTCCAGGTCGATACCGATCCCAAAGCCTGGGCCATCGGCGGACTCTCGTACGGCGGGACATGCTCGCTCCAGATGGCGACCAATTTCCCGGAAATCTACCCGACGTTCCTGGACTTCTCCGGGCAGGTCGAGCCATCGCTCGGTGATCGGCAAAGGACAGTCGATCAGATCTTCGGCGGCAACGAGGCCGCGTTCGAGAAGGTCAATCCGATGGACATCATGGCGAACCGGAAGTTCCCCGATTCTGCCGGCATCGTGGTGGTCGGAACCGACGACAACGACTTCAAGTCCGGGCAGCAGAAGATCTACGACGCGGCCAAGGCAGCGGGAATGAACGTCAAGTATCTGGAACTGCCCGGAGCCCACAGTTTTGTCGTGTGGTCGGCCGCTATGAAGCAGGAATTGGAGTGGCTATCGCAGCGGATGGGACTGATCGGCTGAGTTTCATCCACTCAGTTCTACCCCACCAATTGGAACGTGTTCTATATTCGGAGTGAGGCTGCTTTTCCGGCAGCCAACCGTTCAGCGAGTGGAGTGCACGCACATGTACGAGTGGTCCGACACCGACCTGATGTTCCGCGACGCCTTGCGGGGCTTTATCGACAAGGAGGTACGGCCTCACGTCGACGAACTCGAAAGCGGAGCGCTCCCGCCCTTCGACATCATCCGCAAGCTGTACGCGACCTTCGGTTTGGCCGACATGGCACGCGAGGGCCTCGAGAAATCATTTGCCCGTGAGCGTGGCGACGCACCAGTCGGTGACGGTGAGAAGGGCAGCGCCTTCAGCGGGGCCGGGAGCATGGGCGTCGTGCTCAACAGTGAACTGGCCGGCGTAAGCCTCGGCCTGGTCGCGTCGCTTGGCGTCAGCCTCGGGCTCGCGGCCGGAACGATCCGCAGCCGCGGCACCCTCGCTCAGAAGGAACGTTGGCTGCCCGGACTGGTCACCTTCGAGACCGTCGGCGCCTGGGCGATCACCGAACCCGACTCGGGATCCGACGCTTTCGGCGGCATGAAATCCTACGTTCGCCGCGATGGCGACGACTACATCCTCAACGGCAACAAGACGTTCATCACCAACGGACCGTACGCCGACGTCACCATCGTCTACGCCAAACTCGACGAAGGTGACGCCTCCGTCGACCGTCGTGACCGCAAGGTGCTCGCGTTCATCCTCGACAAGGGCATGGAAGGGTTCACCCAGAGCCCGCCCTTCAAGAAGATGGGCATGAACTCCTCACCCACCGGCGAGCTGTTCTTCGACAACGTCCGCATCACCAAGGACCGCCTGCTCGGCGAAACAGAGGACAGCGGAAAATCCGACGGAAAGTCCAGTGCCAAGGAAAGCTTTGCCGCCGAACGCATCGGCATCGCATCCCTGTCCCTCGGAATCATCAACGAATGCCACCGGCTCTGCATCGACTACGCGAAGTCCCGCAAACTGTGGGGCCGCGAAATCGGACAGTTCCAGCTCATCCAACTCAAGCTCGCCGAGATGGAAGTGGCTCGAATCAATGTGCAGAACATGGTCTTCAACGCGATCGAGCGAACCGCAGCAGGCGACAAGGTGACCCTGGCGGAGGCGTCGGCGATGAAGCTGTACTCCTCGCGCGCGGCAACCGAAGTTGCCATGGAGGCCGTCCAGTTGTTCGGCGGAAACGGCTACATGGCCGAGTATCGCGTCGAGCAGTTGGCTCGCGACGCGAAGTCGCTCATGATCTACGCCGGCAGCAACGAAATCCAGGTAACGCACATCGCAAAGGGACTGCTCGGCTAGTGCCGGCGCAGAAACGGAATCAACGACGCTAGAACGGCGTCAGACGCCACGACGGCGCTGGCGTGGTCGGTGCCGTCGATGACAGTCAACGAACAATCCGGGATCAGGGATGCGGCGTGCTCGGTATCGGGCCGCCGCTCCCGGTCTTTGGACCCGACGAACATCAATGTCGGAGTGATCATCTCGCGAAGCACGGTGTCGTCGATACCTGGTTCGACGTCGGACCGTCGCATGTACGCGGCCAGGGCGAGCGGATCGTTCCGACGAAACGCTGCCGCGGTCTGCGGATCAACCGGCCTGCCCCGCCTAGCGCCCCATCCGTCGAGAAAGCCCTCGATCCCACCCTGCTCGAGGGCGTCGACGCAGCCTGGGAAGAACAGTGCGTCGAACGCGCCGGTCATGGGTCGGCTGCTCCCACCGCCGACGGTCAACGACCGCACCCGTTCGGAGTGCTCGATTGCCAACGACAGTGTGGCGCGCCCACCGAACGAATACCCCAGGACGTGGGCGGGTTCGAACGGCGACTCGGTGTCGAGGATCTCGAGGAGATCGCCGACCACCAGATCCATCGCGTACGAATCGGGCGTGTGCGGCTTCTCGCTGCGACCGTGCCCGCGCATGTCGACCAGGATCATCCGGTACCGATCCTGCAGGGCTTTGACATAACCGAAGCCGCGCCAGATCGAATGTGACAGAGCACTGCCGTGAACCATCAGCAGGGGGATGCCCGTCCCCACAACCTGATACGCGATCCGGGTACCGTCAACGGGGTTTCTCGCGTCCTGCATCACCGATCCATTATGGACGTGTGAATGGCGTCATTGCCATTCGGGATCGATTTCCTGAATTCCGTTCTCGTCCATCCTGATCCATCGGGTGATGTTGATCTCCCGCAGAAACGGCAGATCGTGACTGACAACAACGAGTGCACCCCGGAAATCGTGAAGCGCTTGCGTGAGATGGGCAAGGCTGGGGAGATCCAGATTGTTGGTCGGCTCGTCCAGGATCAGGAGTTTGGGTGCGGGCTGCGCGAGGAGGATGGTCGCCAGCGCTGCCCGGAGACGTTCGCCGCCGGACAGGGCGGAGGCTGTCACGTCGGAATCTGTTCCACGAAAAAGGAATCGAGCCAGTTGGCCACGAATTTCCTCGCTGGTTGCGTGTGGCGCCGCCAGTGCAACGTTGTCCGCAATCGACAGATTTTCGTCGAACACGTCTAACCGCTGACGCAGTGCGCGGCAGGGAACAAATGGCTTTTTCTCCACCAGGGCGTCGAGAAGGGTTGTCTTCCCAATTCCGTTGGGCCCCACAATCGCGATCCGTTCGGGACCGGTGACATGCAGCGACACAATCTGGCCGCTGCGCAGCACGACATCCTCGAGCGTCACTACCTGCTGGCCCGGATGTACCTGTGTATCAGGAAGATCCAATCGTATTTCGCGATCGTCGCGAAGCAGCTTCTCCGCATCGGCAAGAGCGGACTTCGCGTCGTCGACCTTGCCGATATGGTTGACCGACAGTTTTCCCGCTGAAACTTCGGCTTTTCGCTTGCGGGTCTGCGCCAGGATCGGCGGTAGCCGCTTCTCGTCTTGAATCTTCTGGCCGTATCGCTTGCGCCGATCCAGTTTGGTTCGCGCCTCGATCAATTCGCGGTTCTGCTTTGCCAGATCGGTTTTGGCGTCGCGAACCGCAGCCAATGCGTTTTCCTGTTCCGCCGTTGTCGCCTCCTGGTACAGCGAGTAGTTGCCGCCGAATGTCCGAAGATTGCCGCGACGCAGTTCCACGGTGGATTCCATGCTGTTCAACAACTCCCGGTCGTGGCTCACCACCACGACGGTGCCGGGGAATTGTTGGACAGCGGCGTGAACCCGGGCGCGTGCCATCCGGTCCAGATTGTTGGTCGGCTCGTCCAGTAGCAGTACCTGCGGATTTTTCAGCAGGGTCGCGGTGAGGCCGAGGAGTACCGTCTCGCCACCGGACAGCGTGCCGACGGTGCGTCCCAAGGCTTCGATGTCGGGCACAACGCGTTCGAGTCCAAGGCGGTGCAGCGTCGAAATCGCGCGTTCCTCGATGTCCCAGTTGCCTTCGGCCACAGCGAAGTCTTTCTCTGTGCCCTCGCCGGATTCTATGCGGTGCAAGGCAATACGTAGATCACCGATATCCAGGATGTCGTCGACTCGAACATTCGGGTCGAGGGTGATGTCCTGGCGCAGATAGCCGATCTCGCCGGAAGCGTGGACGGAACCGGCATCGGGTGTCAATCGACCGGCGATCAGGCGCAACAGCGTGGACTTCCCGGATCCGTTCAATCCCACCAGACCGATTCGGCCGCTGGGGAACACAAAGCTCAGACCGGAGAAGACAGGCTCGCCGTCGGGCCAGGTGAACGTGAGGTCGGACAGAGACAGAGAGGAATGAGAGTGGGTCATGTGAACTCCAGAGGGTGCGGGGACCACCCGGCTCAGCCGCAACTGATGGGTGTGGATGCCTTCGCGTAATGAACCTCTAGATGAGCAACGGCCCGTTTCCTGTTCGTCGGGGATGATTCGACGTCGACGCTACTCGATGACCGTTGACGTAGGCAATCGAATTAACGTGTGATGTGCATCGTCAGATCTTCGGTCCCTCCGTCCGCAGATCGTCGACCTTCTTCATCGCGTCCCGCAGTTCCGCGAGCCACTGTTCGCTGTGCTGACCGGCCAGGCGGACAGTCCACTTGAGTGCGTCGGCCCGCGACCTGGCAACACCCGCATCCACCAACGTGTCGAGTACCTTGCGCTCGGGTTGACGCAATCGCGTCATCACCGGCACCGCGAGATGTGTGAACAGGACCGTCTTTTCGTCCAGTTTCACACCCCATGCCACCTTCCGGCCGTATCGGGCCTCGGCCTCGTCGGCGATGCGCATGCGATCGGCGCGCGTGGTTTCACGGAAGCGTGAGATACGACCTTCCGCTGCCGCAGACCCGCCCTCGACGGGTGGTAGTTCCCCGATGACAACGATCTCCTCGCGGTCCACCTGGACGTCGGCCGGGCCTGTGAACCAGGTGTCGGGGAGTCTGCCGGCAAACCAGTCGCCTGCATCACCCGCGTCGGGAACCGATGCTTGTTGCCAACCTCCGGGGCGTCCGAATCCGCGCTCGCCGGGGCCGTGTGAGTTCTTCATGACGTTCTCCTGAAAGTCGTCGGGAGCATTTATTGCTCTGATTACATGATTACACCGATATTCCGGCGTTCGCCACAATTTCGGGCATGATCGAGAAGGTGCGCCCATCGAGAGTTGATATTCGCCACCCGTTGATCCGAAAAATCACCGTGTTCACGGTGATCGGAGTAGCCGCCGCGAGTAGTATCGTCGCGTGCAGTAGTGGCCCTGACCAGCCGCGATCAGTGGCTGAGCAGTTCGCGACTGCTCTCACCGACGACGATGTGTCGGCGGCGGCAAACCTGACTACCGATCCCGCGGCGGCTTCCACCGCGATCACCGCCATGATTGACGGACTGGGGAAGGACGAGGGAACGTTCACGGTTTCCGAAGCCGAACAATCCGGCGATGACGCCGGCACCTTCACTCTCGATGCGGCCTGGAACTTCGGAGAAGGCCAGGACTGGACGTACTCGACACACGGGAACGCATCGGCCAGTGGTGATCAGTGGTTGATCGAGTGGGATCCGGCATTGCTCGCACCGGATCTGAGGGCGTCGACCACCCTGCGGTACACACCCACTACCGGTGCACCGCCGTCGGTTCTCGATTCGGCCGGGCAGCCCGTCATGGAGCAACAGGTGGTGACACTGGTCAATCTCGAGCCCACAGTTGATGCCGCTGCCGTGGCGGCGCTCATCTCCCCGATTGCCCCGACAATCACGGCGGATTCGTTACGCAGTGACCTCGCCGCGGCTGCCGGAAAACCGATCACTGCCATCACGCTTCGTGCGGAAGATCTTGCGCCCATTGAAGATCGGTTGGCTTCCCTGCCCGGAGTGACGCTTGCGCCACAGGCCCGGTTGCTGTCCGTCGACAAGGCTTTGACCTCGCCGACCTTCACCGGACTGAGCGACCTGTGGCGGGAAGGGCAGGACAAATCCGCCGGCTGGGCGGTGCAGATGGTGAAGGAGAACGGGTCGGCGACCACTATCGCCGGACAGGACGGCCCGGTTGCGCCGAATATCGCGACAACAATCGACCGCAACCTTCAACTGGGCGCGGAGAACGCACTCGCCGGGGTGACACAGCCTGCGGTGATCGTGGCGCTGCAACCGTCGTCCGGCGCTGTTCTGGCCGTGGCCCAGAACTCGGCCGCCGATGCTCAGGGGCCGATCGCGCTCACAGGTCTGTATCCGCCCGGTTCGACATTCAAAACCGTGACAACGTCGGCGGCGCTGCAAGCCGGGGTGGCGACCCCCGACACAATTCTGCCGTGTCCTGGCACCGAGAACGTCGAGGGACGACAGATCCCCAACGACGACGAATTCGATCTCGGCTCGGTGCCCCTGCACACCGCATTCGCGCATTCGTGCAACACGACGATGGCGCGCCTAGCCGTCGGTCTGCCTGCGGACGCACTGCACAATGCGGGACTGCAATTCGGATTAGGCGTCGACTACGTCACTCCCGGCCTGACGACGGTGACCGGAAACGTACCGGACGCGAACACTCCGGCCGAACGCGTCGAATCGGCGATCGGGCAGGGAACTGTCACTGCCACGCCGTTCGGGATGGCGTTGGTCGCGGCGTCGATCGCACACGGTGAAACGCCGACCCCGATGCTCGTGAAAGGGCAGCCAGGGGTTGCCGATCAGACCGCGGCGCCCACTCCCGCGGTGGTGACCGAACAGTTGCGGACCATGATGCGTGAGACCGTCACCGGTGGAACCGCGACGACTCTCGCTGACATCGACGGACTGTTGGGCAAGACCGGAACAGCCGAAGTTGACGGCGGTCCCGCGCATGGATGGTTTGTCGGAATCAAGGGAGATCTGGCGTTTGTGGTTTTTATCGCTGGGGCAGACAGCTCCGCTCCTGCAGTGCAGGTCGCGGGCACTTTTCTGCGGTGAAACCTGTTTTCGATTGCAGTTCGATGACACCGCCGTGGCTCAACCGTGACACGTTCGTAGGCATCCCGTGCTTGTTACGGCTGTGACAGAAGTGAAGAGTTGCACCAATGGGGCCCGGAGCACAGAAAAGCAGCCGTGGAAAATACGTCATTGCTTCGATAGCTGCTGTTGTCATGACAGTGGCACTCGCGTCGTGCGTCGTCGGGGGAGAAGAGGAAACTGACGCCGCGACGGTCGTCGAAGACTTTGTCACCGCACTCAACAATCACGACGTCGACGGAGCCGCCAACCTCACGTCGTACCCCAATGCCGCACGCGCATCCATTTCGCAGATGTTCGACGGATTGGAAGCACGTTCCACCGACTTCGACGTCGCCCAGGTCATCGACCTCGGTAGTGACTCCGGATTCTTCACTCTCGACGCGGCCTGGAACTTCGGCGAAGGCAAGGACTGGACATACCAGTCACAAGGTGAGGTCCGAGACCTCTCCGTCGGTTGGCGAGTGTCCTGGGATCCGTCGGTCATCGTCCCCGGCCTCGGCAGCGGACGCACCGTCGACTACACCCGGACCGACGCCGCTCCGCCCAAGGTGGTCGATGCAGGCGGGACTCTGCTCATGAACGAGCAGACCATCAATGCCATCACTCTCGACCCGGCATCCATGCCCGATCCAGTCGACTCGACGCGCCGGCTCGCGAAAGTCATCGAACCCGTCGCTCCGCTGGTGACCAGCGAATCGATGCTCGCTGATCTCGCGGCGCACCCGGGGCAGTCGATTACAGCAGTTCTCCTGCGCGACCCCGACTATCTGTACCTCGAAAGCGACTTCGCCATCCCCGGAGTTGTTGTCGTGAAGACGCCCAAGCTCATTGCGTCGGATCGCCGGATCAATTCGCCGCTCCTGGACCCGTTGCGTACCGCGTGGCAGGCAAACCGCGACGCCACCGCAGGTTGGGCGGTCAATCTTGTCGACCAAAACGGAGCAGCAGTCAAACAAGCCGGTTTCCAGGGACCTTCAGGACCCGACGTTGCCGCGACCATGGACTCGCACACACAACTCGCGGCAATCGAAGCTGTGGTGAGCGCTGGAACGCCGGCGGCGATAGTCGCGATCCGACCCTCGGACGGCGCGATTCTTGCTGCTGCACAGAACAATCAGGCCATCGAGCAGGGGCCGATCGCCTTCACCGGGCTTCGTCCGGCAGGCGGCGCGCTGGACCTCGTGCGGTTGGCTTCGTCGATGCAGAACGGCGTCGAGCCGCGCGCCGTGTCCGGCGAACAGCTGGCCGACACGGCGCGGCAACTCGGTCTGGGCAACGGATTCCACATCCCCAGCCTCGAGCAGCAGACGGCCACGTTTGCGTCGGATGGTTCCGGCGGAAACGAGTCGGTGAACAATATCGTGGCTAATCGGACATCCTCCGGTGCCGGTGAACCTCAGGTCACGCCATTCGGTATGGCTATGCTCGCGGCGTCCATTGCCCGCGGCAGTGCGCCGACGCCGATGATGGTGTTCGGTCAGCCCGCGACCGCCGATACCGCGGCGTCAGCGCTGCCGGAGGACGTGACCAACCGACTCCGTGATTCCATGCGCGGCGCGGGCGGCCTGGTCGGATACCCGGATCTGATCGCTGCCGGTGCGGCAAGTGGTGACGATCGCTGGTTCTTCGGATCACGTGGTGACCTGGCCTTTGCGGTCTTCGTCGCTGATGCCGACGGCAATGATCGGGCACAGCAGATGACGGAGAAGTTGTTCCAGGAGCTGGCAAAGCCTGCCGACAAATAGATGAGAGCGTGACTTTCAAATATGTAATCGCTATTCTCATCTCTGGAAGAGTATCTGCCAGAGAGGGCGCACTCGGTGACAATGCGATTCATCTACCACTACCCGGAAATAAGCGGTCTGGACGGAGACGTCCTCGATCCAGGGCCGTTGCGGGACGTGGCCGTTGCCGCTGAGCTGGCGGGATTCGACACGCTGTCTCTCAGCGAACACCCGATACCCGGCGCAAAATGGCTGGCCTCCGGCGGGCACCAGACGCTCGATCCATTTGTTGCCCTCGGCTACGTCGCCGCCGCAACCGAACGGTTGCGGTTGCTCACGTATCTGGCGGTGGCGCCGTACCGAAACCCCTTCCTGCTGGCAAAATCCGCGTCGACCCTCGACAAACTGTCCGGTGGCCGCCTCACGCTCGGACTCGGAACGGGATATCAGAAGAGCGAGTTCCATGCTCTCGGAATCGATTTCGACGAGCGCAACGAACTCTTCGACGAGGCGCTCGATGTGCTTCCGCTGCATTGGAGCGGTGAACCGTTCACGTATCGCGGCAAGCACTTCAGTGCCCTCGACGTCATCGCCCGGCCGAGGCCGATCCAGAATCCGATCCCCATCTGGATTGGCGGCAACTCCAAGCTGACTCGTCGCCGAGTAGCCGAGCGCGCACAGGGATGGATGCCGATGTCCGGTGGGGCAGAGTTGAGCGCTACCGCGCGAACACCCACGCTCGGATCGGTTGATCAGATCGGCGGCCACATCACCGAACTGCGAAATGCGGCGCTCGCCGCCGGACGCGCCGAGCCCATCGACGTTGTGTACTCCTATCACGGCGACGGGATACACACCCCGACAGTCGAATCTGACCGGCACCGCGAAGTATTCTCCGACCTCGAAAAATCAGGCGTCACCGCAGTGGTGGTTTCCGGTCCCATCGACGGTTTGGCCGCCACCGTCGAATTCCTCGAAGCGTTCGGGTCCACGTACCTGTCATGAGCACAGGATGGTTCGAAGATCGGGCCGGGTTGGACGGATGCGTAGCCGTCATCACCGGCGGCGCCGGTGGGCTCGGCAGTGCGATTGCCGCTGATCTTGCCGCGAACGGAGTGCGGCTTGCCGTCGTCGACATCGATGCAGAGGCCGTCGAGCGTCTGCGTAGTGAGTTGGCGGAGGGCGGATGCGACGCCGTCGTACATCACGGTGACGCGCGTGATCCGGACGAGTTGAACTTGTTGTTCGAGGCTGCTCACGAGCGGTGGGGCAGGCTCGACATCCTGGTCAACGTTGTCGGTGGCACCTTCCGAACACCATTTGCGGAATCGACACCGAAAGGGTGGGACGCGCTTTTGCGCACGAACTTCCATCACGTCCTACACGCGTGCTCCCTCGCGGTGCCGATGATGAAAAGCGGTGGGCGAGGCGGCAGCATCATCAACGTGACAACCATCGAAGCGCACCGCGCGGCGCCCGGTTTTGCCGTCTACTCTGCGGCAAAGGCTGCCGTCGAGCAGTTTTCGCGGACACTGGCCGTCGAACTGGCCCCGGACCGGATTCGCGTGAACAACGTTGCACCGGACTTCGTCCCGACGCCAAATCTTGCCCGATTCGGCAGTGGGGACCATTCGATGGCAACCCCGGTGGGGGCTCGGGTGGCCATACCGATGGGACGAGTCGGGCATGTCTCCGATGTCTCGAACAGCGTCGTCTTTCTTGCTTCCGGACTATCCACCTTCATCACCGGGACAACACTTCATCCCGACGGTGGAACATTGGCGTCGTCCGGGTGGTTCAACTGGCCGGACACGGGTTGGGCGAACTACGCACCGACGCGGTTCTTGGAGGGGCACGCGTAGACGCGTGGCGCGGGTGAGAATCCGCGCCCGGTAGGTTCATGAGCTGTGAACCTGCTCGATTTCCTCTTTCTTGTCGTAGCGGGATTCTTCAGCGGTCTAGTCGGCTTTGTCACCGGACTGGCGTCCATCGTGTCGTACCCGGCGCTGCTCAGTGTCGGGTTGTCGCCAGTCAGCGCCAATATGACCAACACCGTGGCACTGGTGGCCGTCGGAGTCGGTGCATTGGCGAACTCATCGCGCGAAGTTGCCGATACGGGACCCAAACTTGTTCGCTGGTCTCTGTATTCGGCTGCGGGCGGCATCATCGGTGCGTTGATTCTGTGGCTCGCACCGGAGGGTTCGTTCGAATCGGTTGTGCCGGCGATGGTTGCGTTTGCGGCGCTGGCACTGCTGCTTCAACCGAAGATTCGTGAACTCTCCGGGGGCGGCGACCGTCCGGGAATCTACTCGGCCGCCCTGTTTGCCGTGGCCGTGTACGGCGGGTATTTCGGCGCGGGTGCCGGCGTCATCTTTCTGGCGGCAACCCTCATCCTCACATCCGAAACGGTGTGGCGGGCCACAATTCTGAAGAGCTTCTTCCTCGGCATTGCGAATCTGGTTGCCGCCCTCATCTTCGCTTTTTCCGGGCAAGTGCACTGGGTGGCCGCGCTGGCCATGGCTCTCGGCGCATTGGTGGGTGGCTGGTGCGGGCCACCCGTCGTGAAGAAAATCCCGCCATCGGTACTGCGGGTGGCAGTAGCGATAGCGGGATTCGCTTTGGCGCTGTGGCTGTGGGTCAAATAGCGGGCAGGGTCAAATAGCGTTTACTGCACGCCTTGCATCAGCTTCTTGATCCACGGCGACGCGGCAGCAAGCACTACGCCGATTCCGATCGACGAGAATCCGATGATCAGGAAGAACGGCTTGCTGTCGTCTATGTCGAAATGACCGGCAAGGGTTCCGGCCATCGAGGATCCCAACGCGACGGACAGGAAGAACAACGCGACCATCTGCGTGTGGAAACGCTCCGGCGCCAGTTTGGTTGCGAGCGACAATCCGACGGGGGAGAGGAACAGCTCCGCAAACGTGAACAGCAGAAGGACTCCGGCCAGCCCGAGGAGCGGTGCACTGTTCGGACCGCCGCCGGTGATCGGAATGAAGGCGAGGAAAGCCAGGCCCATGATCCCGGTGCCGATTGCGAACTTGATGGGCGACGACGGCTGCCGTGGGCCGAGTTTGGTCCACATCGCCGCGAACACGCCTGCGAAGACGATGATGAACACGGGGTTGATGGACTGAACCCAGCTCGGCGGGAAGTCCCAGCCGAAGAGGTTGCGGTCCAGAAGCTTGTCCGAGATCAGCGGAACCGTCGTGAATTGCTGCTGGAACAGCGACCAGAAGGCAGCGCTGGCAATGAACATCGGGATGAACGCAAACACACGGCTGCGTTCGACCTTTGTGATCTGCTTGCTGGTCAACATCAGAAGGAAATATCCGACCGATGCAATGACAGTCAGACCGACCACAACGTCGGACATGTTGTCCGCGGTGATCAAACCGGTAATCGATGCGATGGCGACCACAACGATCGCAGCAACACCGATTCCGATGTAGAGGGTGCGCTTATCCGCGGGAAGCGGGTTGCCCGGTGCGGCGCCGATTCCGTGAAGGTGCTTGCGGCCCAACGTGTACTGGATAAGGCCGAGCGCCATGCCGACGGCCGCCAGAGCAAATCCGGCATGGAATCCCCAGGCATCCTGCACTGCGCCGGTCAGCAGCGGACCGACCAAACCGCCGATGTTGATGCCCATGTAGAAGATCGAGAAACCGGCGTCGCGGCGCTCGTCCGTCGGCGAATACAGATCGCCGACCAACGAGGTGGCGTTGGCCTTGAGGCCACCACTGCCGAAGGCCACCATGACAAGACCGATGCCAACGCCCCACAGACCGGGGAACACCGCCAACGCGATGTGGCCGGCCATGACCAGCGAAGCACTGTAGAAGAGCGTCCGCTCCGAACCGAGAAGGCGGTCGGCCACCCACGCACCGAGGATCGTGGACAGGTACACGGTGCCGCCGTACGCACCGACAATGCTTGTCGCGGCGGCCTGGCTGATACCGAGACCACCGTCGGCGACGGTGTAATACAGGTAATAGATCAGGATGCCTTGCATCCCGTAGAAGGAGAACCTCTCCCACATCTCCACGCCGAACAGATTGGCCAATGCAAACGGTTGGCCGAAGAAGCCCTTGTCTTCCTTCTCGGTCCGTTCGGCAGGCTCCGTAGTGTTACTCATCCGAAAAGTGTCCTACTTCGTAGCGCAATTCGGGTAGTTCCGGACCGCTCGACACGGTTACGACCTGGCACGGATTTTTGCGATGACCGGAACCAGTGCGCGCCACCCGAGTAGGAAAGCGCCGAGGACAAGCGTGGCGACCACGATGAAACTGAACTGCGTACCTTGACCGCTGAGCACTCGCAGGACCATGCCGATGACGACGGTGGAGAGCCATACGACTATGCCGGTGGGGAGTAGGAGAACGGCGTTGAACTTGTCGCGGTACAGCGCGAACGTGGCAGACCATCCGATTACCAGGCCGGTCAGGAACGGCCATGATGTCTTCGCCAGTCCGGCGAGCGCATTGGCTTCTTCGTGTGTACGGCGCCCTATCGCGCAAAAGATAATGACAAGAACGGCGTCGATCAGCAGGAATGGTGCGTACTTCTTCACCTGGTCACCATACGACTGTGCGCCTTTCCGGTAGTTGGCACTACCGGAAAGGCGCACGTGGCCGAAGGCCCTTATGCCTGCAGACCAGCCTCGATCTCGAGGGTGATGGTGATCTTGTCGCCGACAACTGCTCCGCCGCCTTCGAGGGGCATCTCGATGGAGATGTCGAAGTCCTTGCGGTTGATGACGGTGGTGGCTTCGAATCCGGCAACCGGGCCGTTGCCCATACCGGGGTTGACGCCGTTGAACTCGAGGTTCAGCTCGACCTCGCGGGTGACACCGTGGAGGGTGAAGTCGCCTGCGAGTACGAAGTCGCTGCCCTTGGCGCGCACTGCGGTGGACTTGAAGGTAGCCGTCGGGTACTTCTCGACGTCGAAGAAGTCAGCGGACTTGATGTGGCCGTCACGCTGCTCGTTCTTGGTGTTGATGGAGGCGACCGAGATTTCGGCTTCGACGGCCGGGGTGCCGTCCTCGGCAACCGTGATGGCGCCCGAGAACTCGTCGAACGTGCCGCGAACCTTGGACACCATGAGGTGACGAACCGAGAAGCCGACGGTCGAGTGGACCGTGTCGATAACCCAGGTTCCGGCGGTCAATGCGGGCAATGTGGTGGTAGCGGCGGTCATCGAAGCTCCTTGATAAGTAGTTGAATGTTCAATTGCTTGTAGGTTCAACTATGAACCCTCGGGAATTCTTCCGCAAGTTCATGTGACTGTCATCACATGTGTGGGAGGAAGCCGCGTAGACGGCATGAAGCGCCGACGCCGTGACGGACTGATGAACAGCCACTCCCCAGTGTTGGACTCCGTTGACCAGGGCTTCTGTGATGGTGACTGCCGAAGTTGCACTGGCCGGAGAATCCGAGTGGCCGGGAAGTGAATGCTGAGTGAGTGACAGAACTTCGACGCCGGTGCCGTTCTCGGTCAGGATTCGACTCAATGCCTCGACGGGTCCGGACGCGCTGGCCTCGGCGGTAATTTCCTTGCCGTCGCGATCGAGGACGACAAACAGACGATCACCATCTGAGCTGTGTTCCACCGAATATCGGCGCATTCCTCCGTTGTACCCGTACTCGCGCAGCAGGAGGTTCCACAGCTGGTCGGCGGTTATCTCGAGTCCGGAGCCGTCGGTTTCACGTTGAACTCGTGCCGCAAAATCGATTTGCAGGCGTCGGGGGAGTTCGACGCCGTATTCCGATGCCAGCAAGTAGGCGATGCCTCCCTTGCCTGACTGGCTGTTTACCCGGATCACTGCCTGGTAGTCACGACCGACGTCAGCGGGATCGATCGGCAGGTACGGCACTTCCCACGGCGCCTGCGACGGATCGATGCCAAGGATTTCGGCGCGCTCGTAGTGATGCGCAAACCCCTTCTTGATCGCGTCCTGGTGGGTTCCCGAGAATGCGGTGTACACCAGATCGCCGCCGTACGGGTGGCGCTCGTGCACCGGAATTCTGTTGCAGTACTCCACTGTTCGACGAATTTCGTCGATGTCGGTGAAGTCGATTCGCGGGTCGACGCCCTGCGCGTGGAGGTTCAGTCCGAGCGTCACCAGATCGACATTGCCGGTGCGCTCACCGTTACCGAACAGGCAGCCTTCGACCCGCTGAGCGCCGGCGAGTACTGCCAGTTCGGCGCACGCCACTCCGGTGCCACGATCGTTGTGCGGATGTACGGACAGGATTACCGAATCGCGTCGAGCGAGATTGTGGTGCATGTACTCGATCTGGTCCGCGTAGATGTTAGGAGTGGCGATTTCCACTGTGGCAGGCAGATTGTGGATGACCGGGCGATCTGGGCTCGCATCCCAGAGTTCGCTGAGGCTGTTGCAGATCTGCAGCACGTAGTCCGGTTCCGTCAGGTTGAAGACCTCGGGTGAGAACTCGAACCGCCACCCGTCGTGAGCGTCACCGCCGCGAGCGACATCCTCGGCGGCGCGAAAGATCATGCCGTGCAGTTCGTCTCGTTCCTTCCCCAGGACCACATCGCGCCAAGTTGGTGCAGTAGCGGTGTACATGTGAACTACCGCGTTCGGCAGTCCGGCGATGGATTGGTAGGTTCGCTCGATCAAATCTGTTCGGGCTGCGGTGAATACAACGATCGTGACATCGTCGGGAACCAGGTCGAGGTGCACCAGGTCGCGAACGAAGTCGAAGTCCGTCGCACTGGCGGACGGGTAGCCGACCTCGATTTCCTTGTAGCCGATCGCCACCATCAGTTCGAACATCCGGCGTTTGCGGGCCGGGTCCATCGGTTCGGCGAGGGCCTGGTTGCCGTCGCGCAGATCCACGGGAACCCACAGGGGCGCTTCGGTGGTGCGATTGGCCGGCCAGGTTCGATTGAATGCCGGAATGTCGACTCGATCCCACGCGGCGCGATAACGCGCGGACGGCATGGGGGAGGGTTTCTGGTTGTTCCAGGTGGTGCTCTGGTTGTTCCAGGTGGTGCTCATCGGGGGTTCTCCTGCGGGTCTTGGTGAGAGACCGGCCATGGCGGAACCCCGCGGAGGGGTGCCGGTCTTTTCAGGCCCCGCCGCGGCAGTCGAGAAGGAGTCCTCGGTAAGCCATGAGGGCTACACTAGAATGAAATCACTTATCAGACAACCTGAGGAGTTTCCGTGCCGCCGATGGTCGAACGCCGTCTACTCACCGATCAAGCCGCTGAGCTTCTTCGTGCTCGTATCATCGGTGGCGAATGGGCAGTCGGTGACAAACTTCCAGGTGAAACCACTCTGGCGGCGGAATTGGGTATCGGTCGTTCCACGATCCGCGAAGCCGTTCGCACCCTCGCCGGACTCGGCATGCTGGAATCGCGTCAGGGCGCCGGAGTGTTCTTGCGCAGTACAACTCCACCCGACCAGTGGCCTCGGGTCCTCGAATCAGAAGCCATCCTGCATGTAGTCGAAGTGCGCAACGCCGTCGAGGTGGAGGCAGCTGGATTGGCAGCCAAACGACGCGACGACACCGACATCGCAGAACTCAGGCGTGCGCTCGGCGGTAGGGCCGCGGCCGCGAATTCCGGTGATGCCGCCTTTGTCGACGCCGACATCGCGGTGCACCGCGCGGTGGTCGAGGCGGCGCACAATCCGGTTCTGTCTGAGTTGTTCGAAACGTTTGTCCCACGACTTCGGACTGCGTTGATCGAGCTGATCGGCGTCCTCGATCTCAATCCGCACAGCCAACCCGATGCCGACGAACACCGAATGTTGGTGGACGCCATCGAAGCCGGTGACGCGGAGGCTGCCGTGCGAATCAGCCGTGCCCATCTGGATGACATGGCAGCAGCGTTGCGACGCTAAACGCCGGGTTGTTCGCCGCGTTCGAAGTCGATGGTCATGTCGGCGTCGTCGCGATGCGTCGCTCGGAACGAAATCAGGAAGACGACCCACCCCACGAGCGCCACGAGTACAAGACTCACCATTCGGTAGACGAAGACCGCCGCGAGAGCTTGTGCGCCGGTCGCTCCGGCGATGGTGAGCGCAGTGATCAGTGCTGTGTCCACGTATCCCAAACCACCGGGCATCAGAGGAATACTCCCGACGGCCTTGGCTGCGGTGAATGCGATCAGCAAACCGGCAAACGAGGGGTGCGCACCCACAGCCCAACAGGCAAACCCGAGACAGGCGACGTCGGCAACACGATGGATCGCCGACCAGCCGAAAGCGATGACGGTATCGGTGCGCCCGAGTTCCACGGAATCGAGTTGAGTGAGAATCTCGGACCAGCGTGACACTCCACGGTCTGGATGATTACCGCGAAAGCTGTTGTACCGAGCAAGGACCCAGTGTCCTAGGCGTTCGAGGCTACCGGGGTTCTGGGCGATATATCGCAAGCCGACGAATAGAAGCGCCACGCAGATAATCGAGATGGTCAGCGTAACCGGACTGACCTTGGTGCCGAAAGCCAAAGCGCCGGTTGCGCCGAGAAGTGCCAGCGTTGCTGCGGCGATCACACCGCACATAGCCAATTGCCACGACGCGACAATGGGCGTCGCACCCCACTTGCGGGTCTGCTTGTATGTGAACGCAGTGGAGAACACCTGCCCCGCAGGCAATGTGAGCGCCATCGCGGTACTTGCGTAGATCACGGAGAGATTTTTCAGGTGGCCGGCCACCACACCGGCAGCATTGAGAAGCCGCTGCTGAACCGACGCGTATCCGCTGAGTGAGACGGCCTGGGCGGCGATGCAGGCCGCAACCCAACCCCAGTGGATTTCCGTCAGTGCCTGCCATGACTCATTGAGCTTTGGCCACAGCAGTGTCCCCTCGACAACCAGCAGAGTGATCAGCGCGAGCCCGAGAACATACTTCAGCCACCAGAATCGCCCACGAACCCGACCGGGCTCGGCGACGGACGGCGGGGGCCGTCTCAGTCGCCACGGGGTCTTTCCAGGCAGTGCCATCGATTCAGACTAACCAATCTGTTCTGGATCTACCTCGGGATATTTCTGTGGCCAGGCTAGATGAGTGAGCCGCCTGCGCCCACGAAGTTGAACCTGCTCGCCCAGTTCCCACTCGGCCTGCTCCTCCTCGTCCGCAAAATACAGCGCACTCGTCGACGCGAGGACTCTGCTGGGACGGAACTTCGCGAGCTCCGTCAAACGCGAGGCCTCGTTGACCGGGTCGCCGATCACGGTGTACTCGAAACGTTCCGCCGCACCGATATTTCCCGCGACCGCCAAACCTGCGCTCACACCGATACCGATGTCGAGGCCGGTGATCGCGTCGAGCTTGAACCGCAACTCGCGCGCAGCAGCCAGCGCAGCCGTCGGTGCGTCGGGTCGATCGAGGGGAGCGCCAAAGATCGCGAGCGCCGCATCGCCCATGAACTTGTTGACAAAGCCGTGGTGACGGTCGATCACGTCCACGACGATGCGGAAGAATTCGTTGAGCAATTCGACGACCTCGCCAGGCGGACGTTCAGCCGCAGCGCCCGTCGACCCGACCATGTCCACGAACAGAACCGCGACAAAGCGTGTTTCACCGCCCAGTTCCGTACCGAACTGCAAAGCGCGTCGAGCGACGTCCTCGCCGACATGTTGGCCGAACAACTGGCGCAGCAGACGACGTTCGTCCGACTCCTTCATCATGCGGTTGAACCCGACCTGCAGACGCCCGATCTCACTGCCGTCGAACACCTCGACACGAACGTCCGTCGCACCGCGCTGGACCCGCTCGATGGCGCGTCGAAGTTGGCGGATGGGGTCGGAGATCTGGCTGGCCGTCAGCATCGACAGCGCAAATGCCTGCACGATCGCCATGATCGAGATCAACAAGATCGCCCACGCCAACGAGTTGGGTGAGAACTCGAGATCAGTGGTGAGTTGGGTGGCGCACAGCAAGATGATGCCGGCGACGGGCATGAGCGTGCCCAATCCCCACGTCATTGCCAAACGGGTGCCGACGCCTGGAGCCATGGTCCGATCGAATTCGCCCTCGCTCAATGCGAGTGCAGCGACGGGACGCAGGATTCGCTCGCCGAGCATGTACGTGAACCCGAACGTCGTGGTCGCGGCCATGCAGACGGTGACAATCACCGCGATAGCCAACCCGGGCATCTCGTTGATCGTCAGAATGACGAAGATGATGCCGCCGAGGAACCAGAGAACAAGGTGGACGATGGCTTGGCGCAGCGGCGCATGCAGCGCTGCCATCTGTTCACTGCGCGTCGGGGGACCGCCGCGCAATCTCCACCGGATGACCTTGCGGAGCATCATGGCTGCCGCCGTCAGACTGACAACACCGGCAAACGCGAGGTAGATGCCGAACACCGCGAAGTTCCGGACATGATCGGCAACGATCGCGTCGGATTCCTCGATGGGGACGCCGTACCGCACAAAGGCAAAGACCAGCACCGCGCCGATCAGGTTGGCTGCGAGCATCGAAACCATATAGATGGGCCATCGACTGCGGATCGTCACCGCTATCGCTCTGTATGAAGCCCGCACAGCGTTCAATTTAGCTGGCCAGGGTCGAAGTACTGGTATGCGCGTCCCATTTGCGTCTGCCCACGGTTGTCGGCTCCGGCGGTTAGGCTCCCGAAGGGAACGCAGGATAAGGGGAATGCGGAGGGGATTCGGCCCATGAATGAGTTCGAGAATGAGTTCGAGCGGGAATGAACAAGCCCATCACGTCCGACGCGAAGTCGGTTCATCCCGGCGTGCGGATCGCAGCCGAGTGGTCGTGGCGCCTGATCGTGATCTTTGCCGGCTTGGCGGTCCTCGGATACGTCGTGCTGCGGCTCGAGACGGTGCTGATTCCCGTCGGCTTGGCGCTCCTGGCGTCGGCGCTGCTCATTCCGTTCGTAGACCGGATGCAAACGTGGGGCGTGCCGCGATCAGCTGCCGTTGTAGTGGTGTTGCTCGGTGCCCTCGGCATCGTTGCCGGAATCATGACGTTTGTGGTCGAGCAGTTCATCGACGGTCTTCCAGAGCTCACCGATCAATTTGCTGCCAGCGTCACACAAATCCAGAACTGGTTGACCAGCGGTCCGTTCCATTTCAGTGAGGACCAGATTCGCCAAGCGGGCGATTCCGTCGTCAAATCGGTGCAGTCCAATCGCGAAGAACTGACCAGTGGCGCGCTGACCACCGCGGCGGTTGTCACCGAGATCTTCACCGGCGCGCTGTTGACCTTCTTCACCCTGATCTTCTTCCTGTACGGCGGAGACCAGATCTGGGAGTTCGTCACCCGGATCGTTCCGCGCGATTCGAGGCGTCGGATCCGGATCGCGGGCGCCGCCGGCTTCGGTTCACTCATCGGATACGTACGCGCAACGGTTGCCGTCGCCGCAGCGGACGCCATCGGTATCGGCGCTGGCCTCGCGATTCTGGGAGTCCCGCTGGCGTTGCCCCTGGCATCGCTGGTGTTCATCGGCGCGTTCATCCCGATCGTCGGTGCTTTTCTCACGGGTTTTCTTGCAGTCCTCGTCGCCCTGGTCACCAAGGGATTCCTGACCGCCCTGATCGTGCTCGGCATCATCATCGGCGTCATGCAGCTCGAAGCGCACGTCATGCAGCCCCTGCTGCTCGGCCGCGCAGTCAGGCTCCACCCGCTGGCCGTGGTTCTCGCGATCACCGCGGGCATCGTCCTTGCCGGGATAGTCGGCGGGCTCCTCGCCGTACCGATCGTCGCGGTCCTCAACACGGCCATCCGCTCACTGCTCGCCGACGATCCCGACGCCGTGTACGCCCAACTGCACGTCGAAGATCCGGAGACACCGCTCTATCCGGCGGAACCCGACGAACCACGAACCGAACCGCGCATCGAAAATCCGATCCCACCCGACCAGGCCACCCACGATGACTGACCCGACCCGCCGACGCCGATTGCACTACCGGCCCACCGTCCGCGAAGCATCCGGAATAGACACCGACCCTGACGCACCGCTGTGGCGGGCCGCGCAGGCCTTTCGGCTGGTCACTCTGGTGTACGCGATCAGCTACCAGTTCGCTTCGGCGTCGGACTACACCAACGCACGTCTGAGTTGGTTCTTCGTCGCGCTCATGGCGGTGTGGTCCGGTGCCTCCGCAGTCATGTTGGCCGCTGAAACGGTCCCACGAAAATATGTCGTACTGGCAGATCAGCTGATCGTCATCGCGCTCATGGCGTCGACGAGGCTTGTGTCAGATCACGAGTGGTACCAAAATCACCAGACCCTACCGACGACGCTGTGGGCCACCAACGCCGTGATCTCGGCGGCGATCCTCGGCGGGCCGTGGCTCGGAATCGCATCAGGCGTTGTCATCTCCTCGGCCAGCGCGATCATTCGGGACCAGATCAATCTTGATCTCTGGCGCGACGCCACAGCCCCGGTCCTCGTATCAGTCGGCTTGGCGCTGGGCCTCGCCACCACCACCGCACGGCGCGCACATCGCCAACTCGAACAAGCCGTGCGCCTCGCCGCAGCCACCGAAGAACGCGAAAGACTCGCCCGTGAAGTCCACGACGGAGTACTCCAAGTTCTCGCGATGGTCCGAAGACGAGGCGCAGCCCTAGGCGGTGAAGCGGCCGAACTCGCAGAACTGGCCGGAGAGCAGGAAGTGGCACTGCGCATGCTCATCTCCGAACAGGGCTCAGGCGCAACCGCCGACACGGGAGGTCAGAGCGTCGACCTGTGCCCACTGCTCACCACTGGGGCGAGTGCGACGGTATCCGTCTCGACACCAGCCGACCCTGTCATCCTCGACCGAGACCGCGCCATCGAACTGGCCGCCATCGTCGACAACGCCCTGTCCAACGCAGCCCTCCACGCCGGCTCAGGCGCCAAGGTGTTCGTACTGCTCGAAGATCTACCGGGCGAGGTCATCGTCAGCATCCGCGACGACGGAGTCGGTATCCCCGACGGCCGGTTGGCCGAAGCCGAAGCCGAAGGCCGCATGGGAGTATCGAAGTCCATTCTCGGACGCGTCGCGCTGCTCGGCGGTACCGCGAGCCTGCACACCGGACCCGGAGAGGGCACAGAATGGGAAATCACGGTGCCGAAGGAAAGTAGTGGAAGTGACTGAGCAACAGGGTGTAGCAGGGGTGTCCGTCATGGTGGTCGACGATCACCCGATGTGGCGAGACGGAGTGTCCCGCGACCTCGAAGCAGCCGGATTCATCGTCGCAGCCACCGCAGACGGCGTCGAGCGTGCCCGAAACCGCGCCGCTGCAGTGACACCGGACGTTGTTCTCATGGACATGCACCTCCCCGACGGAAACGGAGCCGACGCAACTACTGCGGTGCTCGAAGTTTCGCCCCACAGCAAGATCCTTGTGCTGTCGGCGTCGTCGGAACGCGACGACGTACTGGACGCGATCAAGGCGGGAGCGTCCGGTTACCTGGTCAAGAGTGCTTCCGTCGACGAACTCCTGGGAGCCGTACGCGCAACCTACGACGGGCAAGCCGTCTTCACCCCTGGCCTTGCCGGACTGGTACTCGGTGAATACCGACGCATGTCCACCGCCCCCGCCGACGACCGTGCACCCGAGGTCCCGAAGCTCACCGAACGGGAGACCGAAGTGCTGCGACTGGTCGCGAAAGGGCTCAGCGCCAAGCAGATTGCGACCAGGCTCTCGCTGAGCCACCGAACCGTCGAAAACCACGTACAAGCCACGCTACGCAAACTTCAATTGGCCAACCGCGTCGAGTTGACGCGTTACGCAATCGAGCAGGGTCTTGATTGATATCCGGGAAAGTCTCGATTAACGCTTATCCTGGAAACCATGGAGGCCAGGAATCTACGCGTATCGGATGCAGAACGAGAGCATGTCGGCGAATTGCTGCAGAAAGCCGTCGGTCAGGGGATGCTCTCACTCGGTGAGTTCACCGAACGTATGGACACCGCGCTGGCTGCAAAGACCAGGGGCGAACTCAACGTCGTACTTGCCGATCTCCCGGGCATCACCTTGATCTCGGATTACGAGCCTCCCGCGTATCCCGCGTCGGCCGGCCAGTCCGGTTATCAGTATCCGGCGCCGGGTTACCAGCAGCCGCCGGTTCATCAGCAGGTTCAGTATCCGCAGCCGCAGCCGCAGCCGCAGCCCTATGCCGGACAGAGTGGGCCTCCGGCGGCCGGTGCCTACGGCGCAGCCAATGCCGCGATCATCCGCGGACGGATGTCGACAGTGACGCGTAACGGCGCGTGGATCGTCCCGCCGGCCGTTGTGATCGACACTCGAATGTCCAGTGTCACCGTCGATTTCACGCGTGCGGTCATGCAAACACAGATCGTGCATGTCTCGATCAACGACTATGCAAGCTCGATCTCGCTGATCGTCCCCGAAGAAGCCACGGTGGACATGAACGATGTCGAAGCCATCGGTGGCAGCGCTTCCAACAAGGTGCGGTCCGGGCCTCAGATGGGCCCGCTTCACGTAGTGGTGCACGGCAAGGTGCGCTTCGGTAGCGTCACTGCAAAGCATCCCTTCGGAACCACCTTTCGCAAGTTCCTTGGGTCCTAGATCGCCGGTGTGCTCACCGAAAGCCCCTATGTCGGTCGAGTAGTACTACTCATTCAATCGAGGATTGACTGAAGCAAGCTCGGTGTATGACCACACCAAGTTCTCCTGCCGTCGATCCGCGACTGGTGACCGCTCTGTCGGACGAGTGCGAAAGCATCGGACGGCAGTTGCGCCACATGGGGCAGAACCTGTCGATTCTGCAGACGCAGCTGACCACGATGCGGCCTGCAGCGCCGGCTGCGGCGCCCGTTCAGGTTCCCGCGTACGTTCCACAGCCGGCCCCGCAGCCGCAGTACCTGCGCCCGCCAAGTCCGCCAATGCAACCGAGTTCACCGAAGCAGCCCAGTGTGCCGTGGTGGCAACGTGACGGCGTGATCAGCCGACTCCTCGCGATTGCCGGGGTGGCAGTCACCTTGATCGGTGTTGTCATGCTGTTGGTTCTGGCAGCCCAGGCCGGTTTCTTCGGACCACCTCTTCGAGTGATCGGCGGAGCAGCCCTGTCCGGTGCCCTGATCTTCGCAGGGTTCCGGGTGTACGGACGCCCGGGCGGCCGGGTGGGAGCAATCGCGCTGGCGGCCACCGGATTTGCCGGTCTCTACCTCGATGTGATGGCAGCGTCGGTCCTGTACGGCTGGATCGTCTCGCCGCTGTCGATGGTGATTGCCTTCGGTATCGCTGCTGCCGGAGTCTCGGTGGCGGTCAGGTGGAACTCCGAACCTCTTGCGCTGCTGATCGTGCTCGGCGCGGCATTGGCAGCCCCCGCCTTGGCCGGCGCACTGACGTTGTCGCTCATCGGTTTTCTTGTTGCTCTCCAAGTGGCAGGGTTCTCCGCTCAACTCGGTCGCGACTGGAAATATCTTGGCATGGCTCGGACAGCGCCGGTTGTGATCGTATTGATCGCAGCAATCATCGGAGTGTCCCTCTTCGATGGAATGCAGGTTGATTCATCGGCATTGACGATCAGTGCGGTTGTTGTCTCCCTGATCGGACTGAGCGGCGCAGTTGCCTTGCAGTGGAAGGGATCACCGTCGCGTGACGGTGTTGCGGGCGCTTGGTCGAGCGCAACGTTCATTGTCGCAACGCTCCCACTGCTGGGAGTCGACGTACTCCTCGGTGATCAGATGGCCTCCCTGCTCTACGGCGTCATGGCTCTGGTGTTCCTGGTCGGTGCTGCAGCAGGCGCGGCATTGTCGACTCACCTGCGCATGGGTATCGCCGGTACCGGTGCAGTGGCTCTGCTGCTGTGCTGTGTTGCCGGGTCGCCGCAGTCGTTGACTGCTGCAGTTCTGCTTGCCGTCGCCACCGTCTTCATCGTGATCGCAGGTTCGACCGGATCACGTTTCGTCTGTGCGCTCGGATCCGTTTTTGCCGCAATCGGATTGATCGGATTCCTGGAATCCGCGTCGCCGTCCATGTTGATGACGTCCCGTGCCGCGTCTGCCCATCTCGATGCGCTGACGGCACTCACGAGCCTGACGGCGATCGGAGTGCTCGTGGCATTCGTGTGGGTCATGAGTCGATTGGCATTGGTCTCGAAGAACAACATCGCCGTCGCCTGGGCCATCAGCGGAATGGGTATCCTCTACGCCGCTACCTGCGCACTGGTTGCTTCGGGCATCGAGATATGGGGCGGCACAACAGGGTTTGTGTTCGGCCACAGTGCAGCAACGGTCGTATGGATGCTGGCCGCCACATCCGCACTCGTATTCGGGCTGAACAATCGCGAGCACGCACACACGATGCTGGGAACCGGCCTGACGCTGACCTGCGCAGCGCTGGCAAAACTCTTCCTGTTCGATCTCGCCACCTTGAGCGGACTGGTTCGCGGTGTCGCGTTCCTGGTGGTCGGGCTACTGCTCCTGCTTGTCGGGACGCGTTATGCACGCGCCTTCGGCAAGGCGGACCAGATCAACTCCGCTTCTGCCGCGCGATGAGCTCGCTGACGCTCACGGCATTACCGTCGTCGGGGCGGTGGCGTCCGCTGACTGCGTTGCCGGACGACGGACCGTTGGGCGTGGATTCAGACGCCGCGCCGGTGGTGGCCGCTCCGTTACTGCCCGCTCCGTTACTGCCTGCGCCGTTGGTTGAAGCACCATTGGTGCCGGCACCGTTTGTTGCTGCACCGTTTGTTGCTGCACCGTTTGTGGCTGCACCGTTTGTGGCTGCACCGTTGGTCGGTGCCGAAGTGCGGACGGCCGGCAATGGCCTCGATGCAGGTTGCGCCTCACCCGGGGTGCGCAGGTCCGACAACCAGCTTTCGATCGGTCGTTCAGTGGAAGCTGGTGTAGCGGGGGAGGTGCGGCGAGCGGTCGGAGCCGGTGTCGGTGTTGCCGTTGGTTCCGGCTTGGCCGCCTTGTACGTCGGGTTGGGGACTGGTGCTTCGATCAGGTCCTGCGGCGCACCGGCCGGTCGGTCGGTACTGCGGCGGCGGGGTGTCTCGCCGGGCGCGTATGTCCTGGGCGTTGGCGCCTTGACCGACATCTCGCTCAGGGGGATGGGCTCGGTGAGGGGATCGGGTTCGCGCTTGCCCCCGACCGGTGCTGGGGGCGGGAGTACCCGCGACGGCGCCGCAGCTTTTGCCTGCGCTGACTCGGTGATTTTTGCCTGGCCGGGTCCGGCGATCGCGCCGACGGGCGTGAGCTGGGGGACATCGACGAGCGCAAGTTCGTTGTCGAGGATCGGCTCGCCCAGTCCGATCTTCTCCTGGATTCGTTTCATCCAGGCCGGGGCCCACCAGCAGTCGTCGCCGAGCAGTTTCATCGTGGCGGGCACGAGGAACATGCGGATGAGCGTGGCGTCGATGACCAGGGCCGCGATCATGCCGTACGAGATGTACTTCATCATCACCAGTTCGGACAGGCCGAACGCGCCGGTCACCACGATGAGGATCAACGCCGCCGCGGTGATGATGCGGCCGGTGTGCGCTGTTCCGATGCGGATGGATTCGGTGGTGCTCGCACCCTGCGCGCGCGCTTCCACCATTCGTGAGAGCAGGAAGACTTCGTAGTCGGTGGAAAGCCCGTAGACGATCGCGATGATCAACACCAGAACTGGCGACATGATCGGGCCGGGTGTGAAGTTGAGCAGTTCGCTGCCGTGGCCGTCGATGAAGATCCACGTCAAAATGCCCAGCGTCGAACCCAGTCCGAGAGCGCTCATCAGAGCTGCCTTGATCGGCAGGACCAACGATCCGAAGGTCAGGAACATGAGCAGTGTGGTCAGCAAAATGACCGTGATGACCATCAGTGGTAGACGGTCGAGTAATGCGTCGACGCTGTCCTGCTCGATGGCGGGGGTGCCGCCGACAAGGACCGTCGTGCCTTCCGGCCAGTCCGCGGCGCGGAGGTAGTCGATGGTGGGGCGAGCTTCGTTGCGCTCGGTCAGGCCGGCTTTGAGGACGTTGACGCCGTCCTTGGTGGCCACTTCGGGGGTGAACTTCTCGACCAGGCCCGGTGCGTTGTTGGCGGTCTTCGCTATCTGGCCGAGCGCGGTGTTGTCTGCGCCCTGGATGACCAGACGGACAGGTTCGGTGCGGTTACCCGGGAAGAGTTCGTCGAACTCGGCTTGAGCTACGCGCGTGGGGCTGTCGGGCGGCAGGTACGTCTCGTTGATGCCACCGAACTTGATGCCGGTGAGCGGAATGATCATCAGAAGCAGTGCGGCCACGATCGGAACGGCAACCTTGAGCGGATGCCGCATCACGAACCTGGTGAGGTTGCCCCAGAAGCCGTTTTCGATTTCCTCGTTGGTCTTGGTCTGGCGAAGCCTCTTGAACGTCAACGCATCGATCCGTTTGCCCAGGATTCCGAGGATGGCAGGCAGGATCGTGACGGACGAAATGGCCGCAAGCATGACGGCCGCGATTGCGCCGTACGCAACGGATTTCAGGAAGCCCTGGGGGAACAGCAGAAGGCCGCCGAGGCTGACGGCAACCATGGTCGCCGAGAACATGACAGTGCGGCCTGCGGTCATGACCGTTCTGCGGACCGCCGTCGGCGTCTCGTGCCCTTCGGCGATTTCTTCACGGAAACGACTGACGATGAACAGCCCGTAGTCGATGGCCAGACCCAGCCCGACCAAGGACACCACGGGCGCGACAAACGCGTTGACCTCGGTGAAATTGGTGATCAGACGGATGATGCCGTTGGCACCGATGACGGTCAGGCCGCCCACGATCAGGGGCAGGGCAGCAGCGACGACGCCACCGAACACGAAGAAGAGCAGCACACCGACAGCAGGAATTGCGAGCATTTCCATGCGCTTGATGTCGTTGGCCATCGTGTCGTTCAACGAGTTCGCGACCGGTTGCAGACCGGCCAACTGCACGTTGACACCGTCGATGTAGAACTCGCTCTCGACATCGCGGAAGTTGTTGGACACCGCGGTGTCGTTGTCGCCGGCAATGGCCACGCTGGCAACGGCATGTTGCTTCGTCGGGTCTGCCAAGGCGGCGACGGAAAGTCCGTCACCGACCTTGAAGTACGAACCGTTGATCTTCATGATCTGATCCGGATGGTCCGAGACCAGTCGTTGCAGGCTGTCGATGACCTTCGCTTGGAACTCCGGGTCGTCGACGGTTTTTCCTTCGGGCGCTGTGTACAGCGCCAGAACGTCGCCGGCGGTGCTACGTCCGAACGTGCCGTCGGCGAGCTTTGCAGCCTCGACCGATTGTGACCCCGGATCGTCCCAGCCGCTCTGGCTGAGATGGTCCTGCAGGCTCATGCCGTACGCGGCAAGCCCGAGGAGCCCCGCCACCATGACAGCGATGACGGTGAAGCGGGCACGATAGACGATGCTTCCCCAGCTGGCGAACACTGATCAACTCCTACTCGGCAACACTTTTTCGCCCGATGAGCAGGGCGGAAAGCGGTCGGAACGGCTGCAACCAGGCGCCCTCGTCGGGCAAAGTATCCAGGCTTACCCGCGGCAGAGGCTCGCGGAAGACACCGGGAATGTCCTCGAGATCGACGAAGTCCAGGATGTCGGACGACACAGCCCAGCTGGCGTGCTCGCGGAATCCGAGTACCTGAACCGGAATGCCGGTCGCTGCGATGTCTTCCAACGGTTCGCGGAATGCTTGACCGTCGGCGGACGCGACCATGATTCCGGCCAGTCCCTCGCCGTACCGCAGAGCGATGTGCTCGAGCATGTCTGAATCGACATCGCTGTCCTCATCGACCTTCGGCTTGGCGAACACCGCAAAACCCACGTTACGCAACGCTTCGACCCATGGGCGCACAACGTCGGCGCTGCCCGTGGCGATGTTGGTGAAGACCGTTGCTTCGGGTTCGAGGTTGCCGGACTCACGCGCGGACAGTTCAGCGGTCCGTGACAGCAACCAACGTCCGAGTGCGTCGAATCGTGGCCGGTAGGCAGCGGTAGGTCGGCCGCCGAGGATGGCGCCGAGGCCCATGTCCAGGTTGGGGGCGTCCCACACCAGGAGAACCCGCTTGGGGTGGCGGGAGTCACGACCGAGGTCGAGGGGAGATCCTGACGACTCGAGGTCGTCGGATAACTGTTCGCTGACGCTCATGCTCTGATCTTCCCCCATATAAGCTCGGTAATTGCGCTTCCGACCTTATGGGCCTTGTCTTCGAACTTCGTGACTGGGCGCTCGTGGGTCATCGGTGATTCCCAGTCGAGAGCGCTCAAGAGCGGTTCGGCGTTTCCGGTTTCCTCGATCCACTCCGCGTATTCGGCGTGGTCGGTGGCAACGTGGAGGACTCCGCCTGGCTTGAGGCGATTGGCGATCAACGAGAACGTCGGGGCCTGCAACAGGCGACGCTTGTGATGGCGAGCCTTGGGCCACGGATCCGGGAAGAACACCCGAACACCCGTCAGCGACTCCGGGGCAATCATGTTTTCCAGTACGTCCATCGCGTCACCGCGCAGGACGCGGACGTTCGGGATCTCTTCGCGTTCGACCTGCTGAAGGAGTTGCGCGAGCCCGGGGCGGTAGACCTCGATGGCAATGAGATTGACGTGCGGTTCGGCTTTGGCCATCGCAGCGGTCGCGGTTCCGGTGCCCGATCCGATCTCGATGATCAGCGGGGCATCGCGTCCGAACCAGGCGGTCGAGTCGAGGGGAGTGTCGGACACATCGGCGCCGATAAGGGGCCACTGGCGGTCCCAGGACTTCTGCTGTGCGTCGGTCAGCGCACCCCTGCGCGAACGGAAACTTGTCACGCGCGGATGGAGACGGGAACCCTTGGAGTCTTCCGTCTCGCCCGCGTTCGGGGTTGGCAGTGCGTGCTGATCGGCTTCGTTCACGCGTCCATTGTCACGCATGACTGCCGTATAGCGCAGACGGGTCTGAAGTTCGAGTTGAGACTTTCTGGGAAAATTCCGGAGAACAGCCCGCGAAATCGGACAGCTGAGCGTGAGATGACCTGCCGGGAACAGCCGTGTCGTCGTAAACCTGACAGAATCTGCCCATCACGAAGGGGAACGTGGGGTGGGGATGAACACAGGGGAAAATGTGAAGGTGTGGGCTCGAATTGTGCCCGCAGTCTCACTCGACGACGCTTGCGCGCCGCCGATGGACGAGTTGCGACGGCTTGCCTACCGGTTGATGTCGATCGATCAGCACGCCGCGGAGGCGGTGCATTCGATAGTCGGATCGTTGACAGCACCGTTGCAGGTACTGGTTGCCGGTCGTAGCGGAGTCGGCCGGTCCGCGGTGACCACGTTGCTCGAGAGTGATGTCTTCGCGAGCCATCGAGTGGGAGGCGCGCCGGTTATTCCGACGGAGACGAGGGCGTTCGACGTGCCCGGTGCGATAGATCCGGATCTGAGTAGTCACTGCGTCGTGGTCGTCGTGGTCGACGCACTCCGAGACGCAGATCGACGCGCGGTCGGTCGCGCGTCCGATCACTGCCTTGCCGTTCTGAACAAATCCGACCACATCGGTGACGGGTGGGAGGATGCGCTCACGCGTGCAGCCGAGATTTCCGGTGAGCTCTCCGCCGTCACCGTTCCTCTGGTCGCGTTGACCGGACAAGGTCGAGAGGCGTTCTTCGGTGAGTTGTCGCCGCTACTCGAGATGTGGTGGTGGCGCAGAGTCGACGGAATTCGATCGATACTGGAGCGCGTTGCTGCCGGCGCCGAGGCGGCGGAGGTCGCCGGTGCCCGAGATGAGATCGAACAGTATCTACGGACCGATTCCGGTCTGATCTTTGCCGCGACGGGTGCGCTGGTGCGTCCGGAACTGCGTGGGTTTGTGGCAAGCGCACCGCCTGCGCCGACAACGGTCGAGGAAGCGCGCAGATGCGCTCAGTGGTGGGGCGGGCCGACGCAACGTGAACATCGCGCATGGGCCGACGCGATATCGCTGGTCCACCGGGCGTACGTCAGGCGGTGGGTGCTTCTCGGCGGCGAGCGAGAGCGGTCGGAGATGAGCGCGTGAGCGATGTAGCTTCCGTGCTGCCGGCGGCGGTCCATCCTGTGGTTCGGAGATGGAACCCAGCTGGGCTCTCTGGTGATGTCGATGTCGCTTGGGCTGATGAATCATCAAGTAATGCAAGTGTTTTTGTTCTCGGCTTGCCGCGATGTGGTCGCGAAGAGGTCGAAAGGCTCCTGAGCGTGGCGGGCGGGTACACGAGCGTCGATCACGCAAGCGATGCCATCATCGTGCTGCTGGTGGTCGACGCGGCAAGTGTGATCGGGCGGGAAGAGTTGGAACTGCTCGACGAGTCCGGAGTGGGAGGCTTGCCGTTTGTGGTTGTGATGACCAAGACGGATGTGAACCCGGACTGGGAATCGGTTCGCGACCGCGATCAGCTCATTCTTGCAGATCACAGTGGTGTTTACGGTGGGGCGGCAATCATCGTCCTGTCCGAGCATGGCGGTGTCGCACCGTTGTTCCACGCCGTCGACGCAGTTCGTCGATGCGCCGTATCTCAGCCTGGCGGCGGTGTGATCGCGGAAACCCGACGGATGATCGACCTCGAGGTCCGAAACCTGCGCGAGAGCGATCCCGGCGGCGAACTGCGTGCGGAGCGCAGCGAATTACTCACCGACCGTGACGGTCGACGTAGTGAACGACTTGCTCAGATGAGGACCAGGCTCCAGCGCGCGCGAGCCGAACTTTCGCAGCAGATCGCGGACGCCACTCGAACGACAGTGGCGTCGGCGCGCCTGTGGATCGACGAGTCCACCCGAAGCGAACTCGACAGTTTGCCGGCACGTCTGCAACACGAAGTCGAGAGCAACACAGTGGCTTTCGACGCTGCGATCGCCACAGCAGTCGGAATCGGCGAAACGGGTGTAAGCGTCGCACTCCCACATTTTCCCGACCACCCCGCGACACGGCCGCGTGGTAACGAAGAGCGCATCACCGTGTTGGTCGGTGCCTCGGCGGGGCTCGGTTTGGGGCGGATCGCGGTCATTCCGCTGGAGATGGTGCCGGCCCTGGACATCGCGAGCATTCCGGTAACTCTGGTGCTTGGCGCAACTGCGGCGTGGTGGTTGAGCCGCACGAGAGGCGTTGCGGCAGATCGGGCGCACGCGCGTGCGTGGCTGGCGGAAACGATGGCCACCGTCAGAGCGCAATGGGAGCAGCGCGTGCTGAACCGACTCCTTGACGCGGAAGTGGATCTCGGCAGCGCGATCCTGGCCGAGAGTCGAGAGCTGGTTGCGTCGGCGCAAGCGCGAATTGCGGAGATCGATGTCGAGCTCCGAGCACTGGGACAGGCACGTTCCGGACAATTGGCCGCCTGTGAACGTGACCTGGCAATTCTGAACGGTGCCGGGGCCTGAACGAGTTGTCCACAGGCCCGGATTTTTGTCGGTGACTGTCGACGGAAATCTGGTAGTACTGATGCATCTCGGTAGGGGTTGCCGGGAGAAGACACCAGCAAGATCAAGCACAGGGGGAAGTAATGGACGGATTTCTGATCACCGCCGACGTCGTCGACATGGGACGGTTCGACGTGCCGGCAGATCATCTACCGGCAGAGGGCATCGACCCGGCAACGTTCGGACCGGGTACGGGGACTGTCGACGTCGGTGATCTGACGACGACATTCGACGCATTCGATCTCGATGGCGACGGGATCGTCGACAGTCGCGTCGTGTCGCCGGACAACGATGCAGCTGCCATCGTCGTGGTGTCGGATTTCGATCGTGACGGCGCTGCCGACCGCGTGACGATGGTGGAGTCGGACGGAGACTTCGCGGCGTGGGAATGCCACCGAGACACGCACGGTGCGTTGGTGTGGGATCGCATCGATTCTGGCACTGTGTGACACCGAAAATAGGCACTGCGTGACACGCAAAATAGGCACTGAGTGACGTACCTGGAGGACTGTTCGCCTTGCGATCCGGGACCGTTTGCCTCTATTCGAAGCCGGGTACGCGTTGTGGATACACCATCTGAATCGTTTCTGTGACATTTCTGACCGCACCCGATTACCTGCAGGTGAACAGCCAGCGTTAACCTCAGTACATAGGACACCCGGCGTCCGTGAAATCCACGTGAGTGGATGACGCGGCTGGACCCCGTCGAGAGGGGGACACCGGGATCAACTGGTATCGGGGAGCTGCAGTTTGCATCCGGTGTCACGAGAACCCGGTTCCGGCTCACCCCAGGAGAGTTTGATGACCTCAGCGACCATTCCCGGTCTCAACGGAACTGACGGCACGCCCCCCACGCAGCACAAGGAACTGCTTGCATGGGTGCAAGAGGTTGCCGAACTCACCCAGCCCGCTCGCGTCGTCTTTGCGGACGGCTCGGACGAAGAGTGGGACCGGCTGACCGACAAGCTGGTCGAGGCAGGCACGTTCACGCGCCTCAACGACGAGAAGAAGCCGAACTCGTTCCTCGGTAATTCCGATCCTTCCGATGTGGCTCGCGTCGAATCGCGCACCTACATCTGCTCGAAGGAAGAAATCGACGCAGGCCCCACCAACAACTGGATGGACCCGTCGGAGATGCGCACCCTCATGGGTGACCTGTACCGCGGTTCCATGCGTGGACGCACCATGTACGTCGTGCCGTTCTGCATGGGTCCCCTCGACGCCGAGGATCCGAAGCTGGGTGTCGAGCTCACGGACTCCGAGTACGTCGTCGTCTCCATGCGCGTCATGACCCGCATGGGCAGCAAGGTTCTCGACAAGCTCGGCACCGACGGATTCTTCGTCAAGGCGCTGCACTCGTTGGGCGCTCCGCTCGCCGATGGCGAAGCCGATGTCGCGTGGCCGTGCAACGACACCAAGTACATCACTCACTTCCCCGAGGATCGTGAGATCTGGAGCTTCGGTTCCGGCTACGGCGGAAACGCTCTCCTCGGCAAGAAGTGCTACTCGCTGCGTATCGCTTCGGCAATGGCGCACGACGAGGGCTGGCTGGCCGAGCACATGCTCATCCTCAAGCTGATCTCCCCCGAGGACAAGGCCTACTACATCGCGGCGGCATTCCCGTCCGCCTGTGGCAAGACCAACCTCGCGATGATCCAGCCGACCATCCCCGGATGGCGTGCCGAGACTCTCGGTGACGACATCGCGTGGATGCGTTTCGGTGACGACGGACAGCTGTACGCCGTCAATCCCGAATTCGGTTTCTTCGGCGTGGCACCGGGCACCAACTGGTCCTCGAACCCCAACGCGATGCGCACCATCGACCAGGGCAACACGGTGTTCACCAACGTTGCACTGACCGACGACGGCGACGTCTGGTGGGAAGGCCTCGAAGGCGACCCGCAGCACCTGATCGACTGGAAGGGCAACGAGTGGACGCCTGAATCCGGTACGCAGGCCGCTCACCCCAACTCGCGTTACTGCACCCCGATGTCGCAGTGCCCGATCATGGCTCCCGAGTGGGACGACCCGAAGGGCGTGCCGATCTCGGCAATCCTGTTCGGTGGACGTCGTAAGACGACGGTTCCGCTGGTCACCGAGGCCCGCGACTGGCAGCACGGTGTCTTCATGGGTGCCACGGTCGGCTCTGAGCAGACCGCAGCAGCCGAAGGCCAGGTCGGTACGGTTCGCCGCGACCCGATGGCAATGCTTCCGTTCCTCGGCTACAACGTGGGCGACTACTTCCAGCACTGGATCGACCTCGGCAAGTCTGCCGACGAGTCCAAGCTGCCCAAGGTCTTCTACGTGAACTGGTTCCGCCGCGGCGACGACGGACGCTTCCTGTGGCCAGGCTTCGGCGAGAACTCTCGCGTCCTGAAGTGGATCGTCGAGCGTATCGAGCACAAGGCTGCCGGTATCGACACCCCGATCGGCGTCGTTCCCACGGGATCGGCACTCGACATCGACGGCTTGGACGTGTCGGACGCCGACATCACCGAGGCCCTCGCCGTGAACATCGACGAGTGGAAGGCCGAGATCCCGCTGATCGAGGAGTGGTTCGACTTCGTCGGCGAGAAGCTGCCCACCGGTATCCGTGACGAGTTCGAAGCTCTGAAGCAGCGCCTGGGCTGAGTCCCTCGCGATTCTGTTCTGCGTAACCCGAATGCCGCATCTGATCGAACAGATGCGGCATTCGGCATTCGAGGAGATTATTTTGGTAGTTCTCGGGTTTTTACCGGCCCGGTTGAGCTATAGGACACACCGAATGATGCAATAACGTCATTAACGAAACGACCCGGTCGACACTGCGGCCACATGGAGGTACGGAAATGACCGGTATTTACAACAACGTCACCGAATTGGTCGGGCGCACCCCGCTGGTGCGACTCAACCGCCTGACCGAGGGTCTGGACGCACAGGTTGTAGTGAAGCTCGAGTTCTACAATCCGGCCAACAGCGTCAAGGACCGGATCGGTGTTGCGATCATCGACGCTGCCGAGAAGTCCGGAGCACTCAAGCCCGGCGGAACCATCGTCGAGGGCACCAGTGGTAACACCGGTATCGCACTTGCCATGGTCGGCGCTGCTCGTGGCTACAAGGTCATCCTGACCATGCCGGAGACGATGTCCACCGAGCGTCGCGTCATGCTGCGTGCGTACGGCGCCGAGATCGTGCTGACCCCGGGCTCCGAGGGCATGGCCGGCGCAGTCGCCAAGGCCAAGGAAATTGTCGAGCAGACTGAAAACGCTGTCTCGGCCAGCCAGTTCGCAAACCCCGCCAACCCGGCCATCCACGAGGTGACGACCGGTGAAGAGGTCTGGGCCGACACTGACGGCGCCGTCGACATCTTCGTTTCCGGTATCGGCACCGGCGGCACCATCACCGGCGTCGGACGCACTCTCAAGAAGTACAAGCCCGAGGTCAAGATCGTCGGCGTCGAGCCCATCGATTCGCCGATCCTCAACGGTGGCCAGCCCGGCCCCCACAAAATCCAGGGAATCGGTGCGAACTTCGTACCCGAGATCCTCGATCGTGAAATCTACGACGAGATCATCGACGTCTCGTTCCCCGATTCCATCGAGGTCGCTCGCGCTCTCGGAACTCAGGAAGGCATCCTGGGTGGCATCTCGTCCGGCGCCATCGTGTGGGCCGCCCTCGAGTTGGCAAAGCGCCCCGAGAATGCGGGCAAGCTGATCGTGGCAGTTGTTTGCGACTTCGGTGAGCGTTACATCTCCACCCCGCTGTTCGAACACATCCGGGACTGAGATACGTGAGTATCCTCGGCGTCATTCGCGAGGACCTGCAGGCTGCGCGCGGTCAGGACCCCGCCGCGCGCAGCAATGTGGAGAATGCCCTCGTTTACTCAGGGCTGCATGCCATCTGGTCGCATCGGATCGCGCACAAGTTGTGGGCTGTGCCCGCTCTGCGCGGTCCGGCCCGGGTGTTGTCGCAGCTGACACGTTTTGCCACGGGCATCGAGATCCATCCCGGCGCGACCATCGGTCGACGGTTTTTCATCGACCACGGCATGGGCGTCGTGATCGGTGAGACGGCTGAGATCGGCAACGACGTCATGCTTTATCACGGTGTCACGCTCGGCGGCCGTTCACTCGAGCAGGTCAAGCGCCATCCGACGCTCGGCGATCGGGTCACGGTGGGCGCGGGCGCCAAGATCCTGGGACCGGTTGTCATCGGCGAAGGTAGTGCTATCGGCGCCAATGCTGTTGTGACGCGTGATGTTCCAGCCGATTCCATTGCGACGGGTATTCCGGCAGTGGCTCGGCCGCGGACCGCCAAGGAGAAGTTGGTGGATCCGAACAGCTACATCGATCCTGCGATGTACATCTGACTCTGTTCTGACGGTGGCCGCCCCTCGTTTCGACGGTGGGGCGGCCACCGGCGTCTTTTCAGACTCGCGTCAGGTGCCACCCGCGGCGCCCCATCAGCGCAGCCGTCAGAGCACCCAAACCTGCTCCGAGGAATGGGAAACTGGCAAGCAGGAACCAATTCCTCGACGCATTCGATTGAGAATCGAAGTAGAGGTTCAGAGACGATTCGTAATCCCGGTTCATCTGCACATTTGTTAGCGGTGCGTACCCTCCCTGGTACACGATCTCCTTGTCCGAACTGGTCATCACGTCGATCAGGACGCCCAACAAGGGAATTCCCCCGACGACAAATCCGAGGACCATCAGGACAACGACCAGAGCGCGCATCAAATGAGCGTATCGCTCAGGCGGTGATCGACGGTTCTTCCGGTGTCGAGAGTGTCAGGATCGCCCGTACGACGCGTGGGCTCTGCTCGAGTGTGCGCTCGAGGTCGCGCAGTGTGTGGGCTACTCGAGATTCGGCGTAGTCCCCGACGACATCGATGCTGGCAACCAGGTACACCTGCCGCGGCCCCAGGTATTCCATGCGCAGGAACGTGATTCGGTTGACGTCGGGTAGCTGTGTCAGTGCTTCGATGCCGGCGGCGCGCAGGGTCGGGGACGCTTCCTCGCCGACCAGGAAACGTCGGTTGCGGTCGATCAGAATCACCGCGATGACACCAAGCAGGATGCCCACGCAGATGGATCCGAGGGCGTCGGGGATCGGTGAACCAGTGATCTGGTGAAGCAGGACGCCCGCGAACGCGATGATCAAACCGATAAGTGCCGCAGCATCTTCGGCGAACACAGCCCGCGTGGTGGGGTCGGAAGTATTGAGAGCTTGCGTGAGAACATCGCTGTTGACGGCCGAAGCTTCTGCCCGCAATTGTTTGTAGGCCTGGCGGAACGAGATGCCTTCGAGGATGAAGGAGACGCCGAGGACTGCGTAGGCAACTCCGAAATCGGTGGCCGGTTCCGAATGGAACAGTTCCTGGATTCCGTGGGTGATCGACACTCCGGCACCAAGCGCAAAGAGTCCGAGGGCCGCGAACATCGACCAGATGTAGGCTTCGCGGCCGTAGCCGAGGGGTTGATCGCGATCGGGAACCCGCTTGGATCGTCGGTTTGCGATGAGGAGCAGGATCTCGTTGCCGGTGTCGGCCCACGAGTGGGTGGCCTCGGCAACCATCGACGCCGATCCGGTGACGATCGCGGCCGCTGTTTTTGCTCCGGCGATCAGCGCGTTTGCGGCAAAGGCCAGGACAACGGTGGTGGTGCTCTCGTCAGCCGATGCTTCCGTTTCGGTGGTCACGGAGCTAAGGCTAAGCCCGCTCGGACGGTTATGTCTGGGGAGTGAGCACAGCTTCTGTGAAGTGAGCACCCCTTCCGTCGTGCGGGAAGGGGTGCTCACTGTGCACAACGGGTGCTAACTCAGCTCGTGTATCCGGGTGGCATGAGCACGGACTTGGTCTCGCAGAAGGCTTCGAGGCCCTCAGGTCCGTTCTCGCGACCGATTCCGGAGTTCTTGTAACCGCCGAACGGTGAACCGGCGTCGAAGGCGTACCAGTTGATCGCGTAGGTGCCGGTGCGGATCTGCGCCGCGATCTCGAGGCCGTGATCGATATCGGTGGTCCAGACGGATCCGGCGAGGCCGTAGTCGGAATCGTTGGCGATCTTGACGGCCTCGTCCTCGGAGTCGTACGGAATCACCGACAGCACGGGTCCGAAGATCTCTTCGCGGGCAATGGTCATGGAGTTGTCGACGTCGGCGAAGATGGTCGGCTCGACGTACCAGCCCTTGTCGAGTCCGGCGGGACGACCGCCGCCGAGGACCAGTCGAGCGCCCTCTTCCTTGCCCTTGGCGATGTAGCCCTCGACGCGCTCGCGCTGCTTCTCGGAGATCAGCGGGCCGAGCTGCGCGGCCGGATCGGACGGATCGCCGACGGTCATGTAACCAGCCGCGGTCTTGAGGCCCTCGATGACCTCGTCGTAACGCGAACGGGGAGCGAGGATTCGGGTCTGCGCGACGCACGCCTGACCGGTGTTCATCAGGCCCGACATGACAAGCATCGGCATTCCGGCAGCGAGATCGGCGTCCTCGAGGATGATGGCGGCGGACTTGCCACCGAGTTCGAGGGAGCAGCGCTTGAGGTTCTGCGCGGCGATGGCGCCGATCTTGCGCCCGACCGCACTCGAGCCGGTGAAGGTGATCTTGTCGATGTCAGGATGCGAGACCAGGTATTCGCCGGTCTCGGCGCCGCCGGGAAGCACGGAGATGACGCCGGCGGGAACGCCTGCCTCAGCAAAGATTTCCGCGATCACGTGGACCGAGAGCGGTGACTCGGGGGCCGGCTTGAGCAGGACGGTGCAGCCGGCGAGCAGCGCGGGGGCCAGCTTGTTGATCGCGAGGAACAGCGGAACATTCCACGCGAGAACGGCAGCGACAACGCCGACGGGCTCGCGGGTGACCTTGGTCTGCCCGAAGACGCCGGTGCGCTTCTCTTCCCACGCGAACTTGTCGGCCAGTTCGGAGTAGAAACCGAGCGTCGCCATCGATGGGGTCTGCTGCATCATGCCGACCATGGCGGGCGGCTGGCCCATCTCGTTTGAGATGAGCTGGTTGAGATCTGCGCTGCGCTCTTCGAGGAGCTTGGCTGCCTTCGCGAGGATCGCACCGCGCTCGGAAGGGGTCGTCTTGGCCCACGGTCCGTTGTCGAAAGCGTTGCGCGCAGCGGAGACTGCGGCGTCGATGTCTGCCGGAGCGGCGACGGGACAGCTTCCGACGCGCTCCTCCGTTGCCGGTGAGAACACCTCGAGTACCTGGTCGGTGGCGGGGGCTACCCACTCGCCGCCGATGTAGAGCTTGTCGTAGTTCGTCATCACAATCTTTCCTCGGTGTTGTCGGTCTCGCGCTCTGGTGCCATATCGATGAAACTGGTGAAGCCGTAACGCTCGTGGGGTCCGATGGCAGCGACTTCGAAAAGGCCGGTGCCGTCGAAGGTCTGGTCACCCTCGGTGAGATGGAATTTGCTGAGATTGTCCACGGGGGAGAACATGCGCTGCATGGGTTCGAATTCGTGGACCTTGTGCCGTAGGCCTTGGACAACCAGTTCGCCTTGCCACATGCCGTGGCGCCAGTCCTGTTCGAGGCCGTACCCGGTGCCGATGCCGATGTGGTTGGCCAGCAACAGTTCACAGTCGACGGTCAGAACCTCACCGCTGGGCCGGTGGAAGGTGAGGGTAGCTCCGGTGACGTCGCGGGTGGCGGGGCAGAAGATCAGGTCGTGCTCGGGTCGGCCGAGCCATTCCGGATCGCGTCCTTCTTCCGGCCAGATTCGCATCGCTTCCTCGACGATGCGACGGCCTTGCTCGTCTTCCTGCATGATGACCGAGATGGTGAACTCGTCGAACTGCATGACGGAGTAGATCCAGAAGAAGTTCTGGATACCGTCGACGGCGCGTCGGCCGGGTGGCTCGGCTTCACCGACCGGCCGTACGCCCCAGGAGCGGTCACGATTTCCGCGCCAGGTATCGGGGTCGATCGAGATTTTTTCCCCGTCGACGGTGAGGTTGCCGGTCCACGTTCCGGTCTGCAGGAAACGGGACGTGTCGAAGGTGACGCGTTCGAGTTGGCGTCGAAAGTGCTTGGGCTCGAGCGCTGCCGGGATGGTGGCGTCGAAGGTGATGTCGAAGGAGAGATCGTATTCGCTGCTGGGTTCGAGGACGACACGAAGTTTCTGCAGGCCCTCCAGCACTTCGATGCGCAGTGGTCCGACCGTGGTGTCGGTGCGATCGGCGCCCAGGGCTTTCGACATGCGGGCCACGATGTGGTGATCCCCGTGGCGTAGGACGGCAAAACCGTCCATGACACCGAGATTGGGGTACTGGCCCAGACCGACGATGAGGAAGGTGTCGTTGTTGCCGGTGGGGTAGCAGTTGAAGTAGTAGCGGTCGTAGAAGTTTCGGTCCGAGGTGGCGACGTGGCGGACCGGTTCCGCGATCTGGTGAATGGGGTAATCGTCCATCGGCGACAACATGGTCAGTTCAACCTCTCCCAGTAAGTGCCGTCGAGCATCGCGGTGAGCGATGCGCGGTGCATGATCATGTCGTCGGGGTCTGCGGGTTGCTCAGCTTGACCGAAAGCTATGGCACGGGCCTGAATTCGCCACATGATGACGGCCTGGCGCAGCGCTGCGTACGTAACGTAGAACTCCAGATCGTGTGGTGTGTGACCGGTGATGTCGGCGTAAGTTGCCGCGATGTCCGGCAGTCGCAGGAAGTCGGGAAGACCGGGCAGGTTTGCCAACCCGGCAATGTCCTCGAAGAACCTGTGCAGGAGAGCCATCCAGCCCAGGTCCATCTCACGCGGGCCGAGAGTTGCCATTTCCCAGTCGAGTACGGCAACTGGTGCAAAGTCCTGGTACATGACGTTGCCGATGCGTGAGTCGCCCCAACAGAGCACGGCCGGTGAATCGTCGGCGGGATTGTGTGCTTCGACCCAGTCGAGTGCCCGCTCGATGAGTGGCGATCGGACGCCATCCTTGACGACCCACTCGTAGTATGCGCGCTGCTCGGCGATGTGCGCCGAGAATGCCTCTCGCGCAGTCGGTCCCGAACCAGGCAGTTGGAGGAAATCGAAGCGCTCGATCGGATTGTCGATGGCGTGCAATTGCGCCAGGACGTCGACCGAGTTCTGCTGGAGAGTCTTTCGCTGCGCCGGGGACGCTTCGGTGACCCACGATCCGAAGTTGTACGGCATGACGTCGGGAGGTACGTCACCGGAGATGCGCTCCATGACGAAGAACGGCGCACCCAACGCATCCGGGTCGGATTCGGACCAGTACACCGTCGGTACGGGCACCGCGGAGTGCTCGTGCACCTGCGCCATGGTGCGGAACTGGGATTCGAGGTCGTAGGTCGGAAACACCGGCATGGTGGTCTCTGCCGGGGCGACACGGGCGACCAGCGGATGATGATCGCCGTCCCAGGTCGCGTCGAAGAGGATGGTTTCGCTGGACATGCCGTTGGCTGCGGGCAGGGTGACATCGGCGACGGTCACGGTGGATCCGGCCGGCACCTTCCCGGCCATCCAGCGTTCCAGGCGTTCGCGGAGGTCTTCGGTGTCGCGGAGGGAATCACTTGGTCGGGCGACCTGTGCGTGATGCTCGGCTTCTGTCGAGGAAACATCGGGGCTCACGGTCACCTCCTTCCCGCTTGTGTCACGCGCAATGCCCGTAACGGTGTGAGTCAGAACACTAAAACACGTTACAGAAATTGGGAACAGGTGGCACCCGTTTAGTGGGACTCCCTGCGGATTTCTCGGAGAAGAACGCGTGTCAGATGGCGGCGACGAGCGACAGGAGCCCCGCGCCGGTCAGAGTTCCACGCTCACCCAACTCGGCGGAGACGATTCTTAGGTCCTCGATGAACGACAAACGGGCATGTCGGGCGGCCGATTCGCGGAGAGGGTCCCACAAGGTTGAGCCGGACTGGGAAAATCCGCCGCCCACCACCGCAAGATTTACATCCAGGAGTGCTGCAGCCGACGCGATGGCAACACCCAGCGCGGTTCCGGCACGGTGAAGCGCTGCCCGGGCGAGGGCGTCGCCGCGGTGGGCGTCGTCGGCAAGCTCGAGGCCGGTGGTGCCGGTCCACCCCTGACTGCGAGCCCAACGAACTGCTGCCGGACCACTCGCGACCGTCTCGAGGCAGCCGACGCCACCGCACGAGCAGGGTTCGTCGGCTCCAGGGACAACAAGGTGCCCGATGTGGCCGGCATTTCCCGTACGACCAGGTGCGATGCGACCGCCAAGGACAACTCCGCCGCCGACGCCGGTGGAGACGACCAGACTCAACAGGTCCAGGGTTCCGCGTCCGGCGCCGTGGTGATGTTCGGCCAGTGCGGCGGCAGCCCCGTCCATGGCAAGAGCGGTTCGAGCGCCCGGGAAAACCCTGCGTACCGCGTCCTGCAGGGGGAAGCCGCCAGCCCACTCGGAGATGTTGATGGGTGCCACAACACCGCCGACGGTATCGACCGGGCCGGCGCAGGCGATTCCGACGGCGTCAACCGCGCGTCCGTCGGCAACGTTCTGAAGTAATGCCGCGCAGGCTGCCCACGTATCCGTTTTCGGTGTGGGAACCGTGCGGAATTCGGGAACGCGCCCGTCCTCGGAAGCCAAACCGGCAGCCATCTTGGTGCCGCCGATGTCGAGGGCGAGGCGAATCACGTCAACGCTTCTCGAGGACCACAACGAGGTTGCTCACGAGGAATTCGCGAAGGCCGGGAACACGAACCATCCACCACGCCCAGGACGGGTGATATCGGGGGATCGCGGCGAGTAGTTCACCTTGGTCTGTTCCGCGGGCCCAGCGCAAACCGTCGGTGGCACCCACTTTGAACAGGGACTCTCCGTACTTGTTCTTCGGTTCGCGGCCGGTTGTGCGGCGGTACCGCTTGGCTGCGTATTCACCACCGAAAGCGTGCCACGGACCGGTCTCGTGCCCTCCGAACGGACCCCACCACAGGGTGTACGAGAGGACCATCAGTCCGCCGGGTTTGGTGACGCGCAGCATTTCCTCCGCCATGAGCCACGGCTCGCTGACGTGTTCCGCCACGTTCGAGGAGAAGCAGATATCGACCGACGAATCCCGAAAGGGCAACGCCAGGCCTGATCCGCGCACCGCGCCGCCGACGGTCAGGCCCGCGGCATGCATTTCCGACGGATCGGGTTCGACCGGGATGTAGCGGGCACCGGCAGCTTGGAACACTTCCGCGAAGTAGCCCGGTCCGCCGCCGACGTCGAGGACGGTGAGGCCGTCGAGCGTGTGACCGGTGTGACCTTCATGCAGGTCGGAGATCAATTCGACGGAATCGCGAGCGAGCGCGCCGTAGAAGATGTCAGGCGCGGTCTGCTCGTGGCGGAAGTCGCTGAGCAAGCCGACGGATCGTTTGAGGGTTGCCCGTCGGCCGAAAATGCGGGTCACTGCGGGCTTGGTCACGAGAATCAACTTTAGCGACTGCGACTTCTGCTCCATGAACACCGTCAATTTCACTGTGAGGAGCGCGGCAATACGGACGCGGAAACAGTTAGGGTGTTCCGCAGGGTTACCGACCGGTCAGGGTGGGCATCCCCCGCAGGACCACTCGCATCCGCGCCGGTCACCGACGAGCTCTAGGGAGTAACGCACGTGCACGAGGTTCTGTTGCTCTGTTGGCGTGACACCGGGCATCCGCAGGGCGGCGGAAGTGAGCGGTACCTCGAACAGGTCGGAACCCAGTTGGCGGCGCGCGGAATCAAGGTGACTCTGCGGACGGCGTCGTACCCGGGTGCGCCCGCCGCCGAGTATCGAGACGGCATCACCATCAGTCGTTCCGGCGGACGTTTCAGCGTGTACCCGCGGGCACTGGCCGCGATTGCGGCCGGACGCCTCGGGTTCGGTTCCCTGAAAGGCCTTCACCCCGACGCCGTGGTCGACACGCAGAACGGGATTCCCTTCTTCTCGAAGATGGTGGCCGGTGCGCCGGTCACGCTGCTCGTGCACCATTGCCACCGCGAACAGTGGCCGGTGGCAGGCACACTCGTCGGACGGATCGGGTGGTGGGTGGAATCGCGCCTGTCGCCGAAGCGTCACAGCGACAACCAGTATTTGACGGTGTCACTACCCTCGGCAGAGGAACTGGTGGATCTGGGGGTCGACCGCGATCGAATTGCCGTGGTGCGCAACGGAGCTGATCGTCTTCCGATGGGCGTCGACGCGGGTGGTTCGATCACCCGGGCGATCCGGCCTACCATGTCGGTGCTCTCGCGGTTGGTGCCGCACAAGCAGATCGAAGACGCGCTCGAAGCGGTTGCGACACTTCGCCCGACGCAGCCCGAACTTCACCTCGACGTCATCGGCGGCGGTTGGTGGGAGCAGAACCTGCGTGATCGCGCTGCCGAACTCGGGATCGGCGACGCGGTGACATTCCACGGGCACGTCGACGAGTCCCGCAAACATGAACTGTTGGCGCAGTCCTGGATTCACCTCATGCCGTCCCGCAAGGAAGGGTGGGGCCTCGCCGTCATCGAGGCCGCGCAACACGGAGTTCCGACTGTTGGTTACCGCAGTTCCAAGGGGTTGACCGATTCCATCGTCGACGGCGTGACGGGTCTTCTGGTAGGCGGCGAAAGTGTCGGCGACGGCGATGTGGCGGAATTGACGCAGGCTGCAGGCACCCTGTTGCAGGATCACGAACTGCGGACGGTGCTCGGTGAGAAAGCTCGGGTGTGGTCGAGCGAATTCTCGTGGGAACAAACGGGAACCGGTGTTTTCGAGGTTTTGTCGGCCACGACGGTCGGACAGCGCGTTTCAGGTCTTGTCACGTCGCGCGAGTCGAATCCGGTTCTGGTTCAGTCCGAGCACGAGTAGAGCCGCAACGCCCGTCATCACCCAGGCGATGTGGGCGAGCGCGACGATGATCCGGGCAGATGCCGAAGCCTGGTGCAGTGCAACATCTCCGGGCACCCGGTACAGCTCGAGATAGTTGTCTGCGAACACTCTCTCGAGGTTGCGCAGCGCCGCGTCGTCGGATCGGCCAGGAGTGTCGAGTTCCACCAGCACCCAGCCGACGCCAAGGGCCGCGAGTTCGGTGCTGCTTCCGCCCGTGAGGAGGAGTTCCTCGATCTGGGCGGCGCGTGTTCCCTCGCCGCCGACAGAGCCACCGGCCACGATCAGTTCGCCGGTCTGCAGTACATCTAGCGGGAGAAATCGCGGAGCCGGATCGAGAACCGGAGCGTCACCGGTGTAGGAGAAGGCTCGAAACATTCCGGTGGGAAGCACTGCCACATCACCGGTTTCGCCTCGCAACTGCTCGGCGACAACGGTCCAGGACTGCGGATACTGCACCGGTTTCAGAGCCCCGCCGACGCCCCACGCGAGGTCGGGCAGAGCCATGACCGTCACGACAACAGCGGCGATCGACCACGTAGGGCGCGGAAGCGTGAAGCGTCGCTGTGCCCACATCACGCCCGCTGCCGCGGACAGTCCGTAGAACGGCGCCGCCAGCGCCACCCATTTCTGTGAATCGCGGAGCAGGCCTGCGCCGGAGAAGTATTCGACCGACCAGCGACCAACACCCAGGCCCCACGGTGTCGCGCCGAGTGCCGGGGCCAGGACCGCGACGAGTGCCAGCACTCCCAGGGCGGTGACCACAGGATTGCGACGCCGTCGCCACAGCGCGGGGATACCGCTGAGCACCACGATCAGCAGAAGTAGCGTCCCTACCGCCGCGAAGAGTGTTGTGCGAGAGTCCGGGACGGCAGCGGAGTTCCAGACGCCGCTCAGCCCGGCGACGCTGCCGAGCGTTCCGAGGCCCGGTTCCGCGCGGGCGGCAAAGGCTGCCACACCGGCGGGATCGGAACCGTCGGCGGCGCCGCTCGACAGAAGTGTTGCCGCGAGCCACGGCGAGGCAGTGATCAGGAAGAGCGCGAGGACGCCGCTGACGCGTCGTAGAACCGACGTTCGCCCGCCCGGGGAGGCTACGGCCACCAACGCGATGGTCAATCCCAGGAGCGCGCCGGTAGGTGTCAGGCCCGCGAATGCCAGCGATGCGGCCAATGCCCACCAGGCGCCGGGCTGAGCGCGTCGAACCCCGATGCCCGCGATCACGATCCACGGCAAAGCGCCGTACCCGGCCAACAGGCTCCAATGTCCTTGCAGCAGACGCTCGGCCACATACGGGTTCCACAGCATGACCGTTGACGCCACCAACTGCGGCCCGAGCCCGGCTGTCGGCAGCAGGGCTCGGACCAAGCGGGCAGCGCCCCACCCCGCCAGCCACAGTGCGGCGAGGAGTAGCGCCTTCACCACCAACCCGCCGTCGACAACCGTGCTCAATGCCGCGATCAGCGCATCCTGCGGCACGGCCCGGGCGGCGGCGTCGGTGAGCCCGAGGGCGGAGTCGGTGAGGTACGACCGGGGAGTGCTGACAGCGTCGCGCAGCAGTAGATAACCGGGACCGAGCAGTGGTCCGAGGATCAACAATGTCAACGCCAGGCTGTACACCGCGGCCACGACGCTGTGGTGTTTCGGCCGCACTGTCATGACGGGCACGATACGTGGTGCATCATTGGTCGCATGGCCCGCCAACCTCTTGATCGTTCCGCTGCGGCCGGGGTCAGTATGGTGTTGGCCGGTTCGATGACGGCAAATGTTGCGTCGTATCTGCTGGCCTGGTTGGCAAGTCGCTGGTTGGGTCCGGCGGGCTACGGAGAATTCGCCAGTCTTCTCGCCGCGCAGTTGGTGCTGGCCGTGCCGGCGTTGGCGCTGCAAACAGTGGTCGCCCGAGAGGCTGTGCGCGGCAAGAGCGCTGACACATTGCGATCGCTCGGGTACAGATGCGCAGCGATCGTGGCTGTTCTGGCGGTGGTGCTGACCCCGGCGATGGCGTGGCTACTCGACACCGGAATAGTTGCAGCGTTCTCGGCTCTTGTGACGGCGCCGATGCTGGTGCTGCTGGCGACGGAGCAGGGATTGTTGCAGGGGCACGGCCGGTTTGGCGTGCTCAGCGCAGTCCTGGCCGGTGCGGGTGTGATGAAAGTTCTTCCCGCAGTGGCAGTCCTGGCGCTGGGCGGAGCTGCGGCCGCAGCGTTGGTGGCGAGCGCGGCCGGAACGGCGGTTCTGGTCGCGGTTGTCCGGGTGCTTGACCGCACGGCGCCGGTGAGCGAGAACAAAGCAGTGCGGATCGGTGTTGTATCCGTGCTCGCCGCCTCCCAGGTTCAGCTCGCCCTGATTGCGTTGTCGTCGCTGGACCTGCTTGTCGTGCGCGTGGTTCTGAGCGAATACGACGCGGGTGTGTACGCACTGGGCGCCGTCGCGACCAAAGCCGCGTTCTGGCTGCCACAAGCGGTTGGTGTTGTCCTGTACCCGAAGATGGCCAATCCAGCCCAATCGGCGCAGGCCGTTCGCACAGCTTTGGCTGTGTTGGTGGGAATCGGGGCTGTGCTGGTGCTCGGCGCGGCCCTCGCCGGTCCGTTGGTACCGATCCTGGTGGGCGACGCCTACGCTGCCGTGGCACCGATGCTGTGGGCCTTTGCATTGCACGGTGCCGTCCTTGCAGTGCTGCAGTGCGCCCTGCTGTCCGCAATCGCGTCGGAACGCACGAGAGTCGCCGTGCTGGCCTGGATCGGATTGGCCGTCGAGGCCGTCGTGATGCTCCTGTGGGCAACGACGCCGGGGCAGTTGATCGGGACAGCGGTTGTCGTGGCGTCGGTGACGGCGGTGGCGGTCTCTGTTGCTGCAGTGCGCAGCGCAGACCGGGCAAGCGCGAGCTAGCAACCCCTGTAGCTAGCAACCCCTGTATGAAGCGAGCACCCCTTCCGACTAGCTGGAAGGGGTGCTCGCTTCATACAACCTGTGCCAGGTTCACTGGCGACGTGCTATTCCTTGCGCAGATCCGGGCGCGGGATCACCTGGGTGTCGTCGTTGGTCCAGTCGTGTTCGCCGGGAGCGGGGGTACCTGCTCCGCTCGGAGACTGGCCACCGCCGCCGTGTGCAGGCGCCGGGGTTCCGCCCTTACCGCCGCGCACACCGAGGAAGATGCCGGCGATCAGAGCGATCACGCCGAGGACGCCGGCGACGATCGGAACGGTGCGGCCGACAAGGTTGAGCGTGTCCATGCCGTCCTGCGCCTGTTGGATCTGGTACTCGATGGTCTCTTCGTCGAACGGCAGCGTGACGTTGAGGACGTCGACGTCGACGGAGTTCTTGTTGCGGCCGTAGTACTGGTGCAGCTGCTCCTGGCCCTTGATGACAACACCGGTCTTGGGCTCGACCCACAGGTCACGGACGTTGGTGTACCAGCGTGTCATCGTGACGGGGGTGGAGCCGCCGGGAACGCCCCAGGTGTCGGCAGGCAAGGTGAGCTTGTTCGTGGGGGAGTTGACGACCTTGGACAGGTCGACGGGCTCGATGGTCTGGTTGAAGTGGTAGACCTTCATGCCGTTGATCTCGGTCTCTTCGACGAAGTTGATGTCGTAGTTCGCGCGAGCGTTGAGATCGAAGTAGGGGTAGGTCTGCTGCTCCGTGTTGAACGGGAACTTGTACTGCAGACCCTCGCGGGAAACTTCTTCCGCCGGCTGATCAGCTGACGTCTGGATCGTTCCGACCGGATCGTTGGTCGGCATCGAGCTGACGCGGTCCAGGGTGACGGTGTCGACGGTTGCCGTCAGCAGGCCGCTCTCGCCCTGCTTGTCGGTGCGGATGACAGTCTGGCCGGCCTGGACGGTGATGTCGTCGGCGTTGGACGGTTCCTGCGTCGTGACGTAGCGCTGAGCAACGATCGGGACGTTCTTGTCGACCTGAGCTTTGCCGGCAAGTAGCGCGGCAGAGTTGAGGACGCTGCCGTTGCCCGTGGCGATCGTGGTGACCTCGAGGTCGAGCGGCGTCTTCTCCAACTTGCCGACCATGTAGGTGGGAATGAGAACAGCGATGGCCAAGAGGAAGGCGCCGAGACCTACCAGAATGCAAGGAAGTATCCGGCTCGACCCTGAGCGTTCCGCCATGCTGGGACTCCTACCCGTTAGTAGTTTAGACGTGGTGCAACCTGCACAATATGAGTTGTGCTGGCCGTATGGGGTCACAGTAGAACCCATGTGTGGCAGAACACTAACAGTCCAGCGGCCCGGTTTGTCGCATGAGGTGGCGATTTGGCCTCGCATTTTTTTACAGGGCGTCCGGATGGTTTAAGGCGAACGTGCCCCGGTGCACACTTATCCGTGATGATGAGTCCCGTGAATTCTTCCGCAGCCGTCCCGCCGCAGGCCCGTGGCTTCGTTCCGGCCTTGGACGGTATGCGAGGTTTGGCAGCGCTCGGGGTTCTGGTGACCCACGTCGCGTTCCAGACGGGCGAGGCTCAGTCGGGCGCGATCGGTCGGGCTTTCGGGCGGCTCGACCTGGCCGTTGCAGTGTTCTTTGCGCTGTCCGGGTTTCTGTTGTGGCGTCCGCATGCGGCCGCTGCCCGCGGAATCGGTCGGCCACAGGCCACCGTGCGGTACTGGATTTCCCGAGCGACGCGCATTCTTCCCGCGTACTGGGTGGCAGTGACGCTGATTCTCCTGTTCCTGCCAGGTGCAGGCGGTGGCTATCAGGTGTGGCTGGCGAACCTCGGCCTGGTGCAGGTCTTTGTTCCGCTCACCCTCACCGAGGGGCTCACTCAGATGTGGAGCCTGTCGGTCGAGGTGATGTTCTATCTGTTGCTGCCGTTGTTCGCGGTTCTCCTGGTACGCCTGCGCGGGAGCAGTGCCCGGTTCCGGATCCCACTTCTCACCGTTGTCTCGCTGATTGCTCTCAGTTGGGCGTTCCTGCCGATTCCCGCGCCGGATTTCATCCACCACGACAATTGGTTGCCGGGATACCTGCCGTGGTTCGGGGTCGGCATGGTGTTGGCCGAACTCGCCGTCGGAGATTCGACGTGGGTTCACCGTCTGGCGCACCGCCGGCTTCTGCTGACCGGTGTGGCGTTGGTGGCGTTTGTTCTCTCGTGCACCGACCTCGCCGGCCCGGAAGGTCTGGTACGTCCCGAACCTTGGCAGTTCGCCGTCAAGATCGCGCTCGGAGCAATCATCAGCTTTTCGTTGATCGCACCGTTGGTTCTGCGGGACGAGGCGCAGCACCGATTCCTGGCAAGTCCGTTTGCCTTGGCGATCGGTCGTTGGTCGTACGGAATCTTCATCTGGCATCTGGCGGTGCTCAATGCGGTGTTCCCGGTGTTCGGCATCGCGCCGTTCTCCGGCAGCTTCTTCTACGTACTTGCCTTGACGCTTGTTCTGAGTGTGGCTGTCGCGTCGGCCAGCTACGCCTTGGTGGAGGAACCTGCTCGTTTGGCAGTCAAGCGCTGGGAGAACCGTCGCCACATCGGTGAACCCGCAAATGGCAACGCCGCCAACCCCGTGACCACCAACGCCAGCAACATCACGAACTGAATCAGGAACGAATCGCCCACGTATCCGCCGGGTGCTCGCCATGGTCCTGTGGAAAGAAGCGTGATTCCGGCAATTGCTGCCACGCCGGCGGTGCCGACCAGAATTCGGGCTGTGCGATCCGGGCCGACTGCTCGCACGAGCGCCAGCGCGACGAGTGAGCACGCCACGAAGATCCCGGTTCCCACGACGCCGCCGATCACGGTGGCAGCCACAGCCACACCCAGCCACCCCGCTACGACGCTGTGCCACGGGCGCGGCGGCACGTTGGGCTTCGGTACACGCCGCACCGGAATCAGGGCAGCGAGGAACAGAGGGATCAGCAGCATCAGGCCGCCGAAGATGCCCAGGCGGTACCAGCGGTCGCTGGGGAAATCGAGGGTAATCGTTCCGGACGTGCCTGCGGGCACTATCCAGCCTTGCTGCCAACCGTTCACCACTACCGGAGTCAGCTCGGAACCGTCGGGCGCGGTAGCGATCCAGCCGATGCTGGTGCTTTCGGGGTTCACGATCAACTGATCGGTCGCCGATGCGGTGACGGCAAGTTCGCGATGGTTTTCTGTCCATGCTGTCGAGGTGAGAGCGCTCTGGCTCTGTAGTGGGAGGGGATCGGAGCCAACTGTCGTGAGATCCAGGTTGTCGACGGAGAACGCCGCTCCCGGCTCGACCGAGACCTCCGGCTGACCCGCTGGTAACAGTGCCGTTCCGGTGGGGCCGCACACGCTCACCACGATGGGAGCGCTGGTACGGAGCTCATGCGCCGTGGTCTCGATCGACGTCGGGAACTGTTGCCCGGCAATGGTGATCGTGGGACCGATACCGCACGGGACCGTGATCTGACGGTTATCGAGCCTGTTGTCGGTCTGTACGCCGGAATCGGCGACGACTGTGCCGTCCGCACCGATCACGCCGACTTCCGCAAACCCGGTGGGCTGTACCTGAGCGAAGCCGAGCGCGTTCTGATCGAGAACGGGATCCCAATCGGTGATGCTCAGGACGATCGTGTCGGTGACAAAGGGGGACAGGGGCACTCGCGTGTCGCCCTCCGGCAACTCGCGAACCTGAGGCCCGTTCCCGAGGTTGACGGCAACACTGGTGGGCGGTGACGGCAGGATTCCGACGCTGGGGGTGATATCCAGTGCTGTCACCAGTGTCGGTTCCGGAAGAGTCAGCGTGAGAGTCGGTTTCGGGCCACCCGGCTCGGTGGTGCTCTGCGGTGCCGACCACGTTGTCCGCGCGTCGCCGTCGGTGGCGGCAAAGGCTGAACCACGGGTGTCGCCGATGTCGCTCGAGCCTGATGCGGTGATGCGGCCGGGGACGGTGAGAAGTGAGTCCAGCTCGCTGCCCTGTCGGGCCCGAACCGTCAGTTCGGCTGTGACAGAAGTATTTTCCGGGACACTCAGAGTGCGCTGGAATCGACTCGGCTCCTCGGCAATCGCCATGAAGGCGTTGCTGCAGCGCACTCGATCGGCGCTGTCGGCGCAGGAATCTCGGCCCGGGAACTCCTGCGTCAGATTCCAGGACGTCACCGACGCGTCGTTGGGAACCGCTGGCAGCACGGTGTCGAACGTGATGGGCACGAATGTGGGCGCACTGCGGTCGGAGAAGTCCTCCACCGACAGTTCGCTGATGCCGAACTGTGTTCCCGCCGAGCCATTTTCGGTGTGCGTCGCTGTTACTCGCACCCAAGGTGTGGTGCCGCCCGGAATCGATACCGCGACGGGTTCACCCGGCCGGTCGACCTTGACAGCCTTGGTTCCGTTGGGAGTGGATATCTCGAGCCACTTGACCGGAGCGCCGATCGCAGCTGCACTGGTGGTCAGATGCAGTAGACCGCTCGAGATGGGAGTGTCGAAGTCGATCTGCAGCCACTGCCCCAACGCGCGCTCGATTCCGTTGCTGAACCATCCGGTGCCCGGATCGCCGTCCACCGTTGCGGCAGGGCTACTCGACGGCGAGGTCCCGCCAAGCTGGGTGGCGTCGGAGGCGCTACTGGAGACTGTGATCTCGGCGCCGTTCCAACGGCCTTGCACCAGCGGCGTATCGGTGACGGGGTAGTCGGGAACCAGGTTGTACGTGCGTCGCTCGCTGTCCGGTGTCCGCAGAGCCGAACTGTGATTGTCGACCTGTCCGAAATCGGTTTCACGGTCACGCGGTGTGTCGGTGACGGTGAGCGCATCGACCGGTAGTCCGGCCGCCGCGGCGTCGGCGGCAAAAACGACGGGACCGGTGCCGGGAAGTGTTCCACTTTCATGAAGGCGGAGAACGGCTTCCGGTCCGCCCTGAACCACGGGAACCTGATCGAGATCCACCGAGTACGGGCCGCTGAGCGCAGTGCTTCCGTCAGGCGGCGTGACCGCGAAGATCTCGATCGGTGAGTAGTCGGGTCGCAGGTCGCTGTCGGCCACCAGCCCGTCGATGGGCTCCGGGTGGACGTTCTCACCGAACTCGGCGACCTTCGTGATGCCGGGGGAACCGTCGACGGCTTGGTGAACGAGGAGCGGGCGGGCTGAGCGTGAGGTGTCGCCGTCGAGGTCGTTGCGCATCACGAGGTAGTGAATGCCCTGGCCGAGCAGAGTCTGCGCGAGACCGTCGGAGGGGCGACCGTCCGCGATCAGGCGCTGTACCGAATCGAGGGCGCGGATGGCGCCGGGCGGTGTCAGCGGGACGGAGTCTCGCACGGCCCACGGTGTGGTGGCCAGTGCTTGCAGCGGCTCGTCTCGGGTCAGTCCCCACACCTGGCTGCCGAACGGTGCTCCCGGGATGACAAGGGCGCGCTCGGCTTCGGAGCCGGGTGCGGTGTTGTCCTCGAGCCACTGCGCGGCTTCGGTCCAGTACGACGGCACCTCGGGGTACGCGCCGCGCGGTGCGAGTTTGCCGGTCCACGCCAAGGCGGTCGAGAGGGTGAGAGCCACCAGGATCAGGGACGTCAACGCCACCATCGGTTCGCGCTCGGGATGAGCGAAGGCGCGTCGCCACCGCGGCATCGGAACCGAACCGGGCAAGGGAACTTTTGCCAGGAGATGCGCGAGGCCGAGAACCAACGGCAGACGCACGAGTGGTTCGAGTTTGTGGACGTTGCGCAGCGGTGCGCCCGCGGAGTCCAGGAACAGGCGCACTTGATCGGAGATCGGGGAGCTGAGTTCGCCGACGTATCCCGCAGCCAAACCGGTGATGCCGACAAACAAGATGAGCGTCAGGCGTCCGCGGGCGGGCATCGACCGCATGCAGAGTCCGGCGAGTCCGGCGGCGGCAACCAGTCCGGTGGCGACAACGGCCGCCGGTTGGGTTACGAGGACCGCGCCTGCGATGCGTTCGGGTGAGACGAAGGGCGTCCAACTGTCCGTGCCGCGCAGGATCTCCGCGAGTGACGCCCATTGCGTCGTGACGCCGGCCGATTCGATGTAGTCGAGGAACGGTGGGCTGACCTTGCCGAGCAGCAGGAGCGGGACGATCCACCACAGCGTGCCCAGCGCAACAAACAGGGCCCACCACGCGGTGAAGGTCAGCCACGCCCGGTTGGGTTTGTGCGAGAGCCACCAGATGACGGCGACGAGGCAGGCCGCGGCGGTAGCGATGGCATTGATCGAACCCATGAGCGCAACGGCGAGGCCGGACTGGGCGGCCAATTTCCACTGTGCGCGTTTGTGGTAGTCCGGGCTACCGGAAAGGCGCACAGGGTGGAACGCCCAAATCACCGGCAACAGCACCCACGGCGCCAACATCATCGGCAGGGTTTCCGAGGAAATCGAGCCGAGAGTTGTCAGAACGCGCGGAGAGAGCGCAAACGCAACTGCGGCGAGGACACGAGAACTGCGGCTACCGACACCCAGCGCCTCGGCGACGCGGACGATGCCCCAGAACCCGGCAATCAGCAGCAGCGCCCACCAGATGCGCTGCGTGATCCACGGCGGGATGTGGGCGAGTTCGCCCAACGCAAAAAACGGCCCGTGCGGGAAAAAGTAACCGTAGGCCTGATTTTGCACCTGGCCAAGCGGGGCCTGACTACTCCACTGATGCGAAGCACGTTCGAGGAAGCCGAACGGATTCTGCGTCAGGTCGTACTTGGTGTCGGCGGTGATCAGCCCTGGCGACTGGAAAAAGGTGAGAAGAAACGCTACAACGGAGGCGCCGAACAGCCACCGCTTCGACAGAGGCTCTGCCGAAGGCACAATGGTGCCTTCGGCGGAAGAACGGGAACTCGCGAGGCCTGCGCTCTCAGCGGCTGCCGTACTCAACCTGGTTCAGGACGGAAGAATCGGCATTTCCGCTGCGGTCGATGTCGGGACGAGTGTTGTCCGCAGCTACAGCCGTGGCACCGAAGATTGCAGCAGCGCCCAGAACGACGCCGACGACAGCGCTGGCCACACCGGGGACAAGGAACTTCGTCATCGTGGATCTCCCAATAGGTCGTGTCGGTCGGCCGGGACTTACCGGTCCGTACGAACTGTTCGCGTCAAGGTATCACTCGCTGCCGAGAATTCGGACGATTGGCCCCGCAGCGGACTGATTAGTTTGTGTCCGAGACGCCCAGCGCCGTGAGCAATGTCCGCAATTTGGTGGTTGTCTCGTCCAATTCGTCCTGTGGGTCCGAATCTGCAACGATCCCGCCCCCTGCGCTTGCCCAGGCAGTTCGACCGTCGGCGCTGATTTCGGCGCATCGGATCGCGACCACCCAGTCGCCGTCGCCGGCGTTGTCGCACCACCCCACTGCGCCGCCGTAAAAGCGTCGCGGCTCCTCGGTCTCGCGGATGACGTTCAATGCCGCGCTGGTGGGTGTTCCGCACAGTGCGGGTGTCGGATGGAGCGCGATTGCCAACTCGAGGGCAGTGGTGGGGTCACGCAGAATGCCGCGGATCGGGCTGGCCAGGTGCCAGACCTCATGGGTACTGGTCAATTCTGGCGTCGACGGGATCGACAACTCACTGCACAGCGGGCCGAGGACGTCCCGAATCCAGTCGGTGACAAAGGCATGCTCGGCAAGATTCTTCGTCGAACTCAGAAGGCTGTCGCCGGCAACCCGATCCGCCTCGGTTTCAGCTGTCCGACGCGCGGATCCCGCGAGCGGACGGCAGGTCACGACATTTCCGCGTCGGCTCACAAGAACCTCGGGTGTCGCGCCGACCAGAGAGTGGCCGACGAAATCGGTTCCGGCAGCGCTGAGGTCGACGGCAAATGTATTTGCCGCGGGATTGAGCGTAGCCATCCGAGCCGCGAGTGCTGTTGGTGAGATGGGAGATTCGGCGCGAAGTTCGACGGTCCGAGCCGAGACCACCTTGCCCAGGTCGCCGTCACGCAGACGGGTGACCAGTTTCTCCACTCGTCGAAGGTGATCTGCCGGTGACGGAATTTCTCGCACTGCATGCGTGTGCGGCAAGTCCACTGAAGTGTCCGAACGCCACGCGCTGCCGGTAACGGTTACTTCGGCCGGTTCGTACAACGCCGTCGCTCCAGACGGGTCGAAGGGGAGAGCACCGACGATCAGAGTCGCCGAACCTTCCGACAATGCATGCGTCGCCGCGCCCGCGTCGTCGAAACTGCGTCGTACGCCGCGGGTGAGCACGCTGTGATCAGGCCGAGAGAGAACAAAACCGTCCATGGTGACTAGAACACTAGTCGCCTGGGACCGACGCTCACTTGCCAGGAGGGACGATCAACACCGGCCGATGACTGTGACGCAGAACATGATCCGCCACGCTGCTCTGCAACAACGAACGCAAACCGGTTGTGCCGCGAGTGCCGGTGACGATGATGTCGACGTCCAATTCGTCAGCAGTCTCCACGATTGCGGACCAGATGGCCGACCGGCATTCGGCACTACGGCCTTCGACGGTCAAACCGGCGGCCTCGGCCAATGCGACGCCTTCCGCGAGAGTTGCCTTGGCATCGGTGTACGCGATGTCCTCGACATCGTCGTCGGGAATCCACTCGGGCTGCATGACACCGGAGAGCCCGGACATCCGGGCGGCTTGGCGAACCATCGGCTCCCAGGCGGTGACAAGAATCGCGCGATTGGCGGACAGGAAACGTCCTGCGTACTCGACGGCACGTCGGGCGTTCTCGGAACCGTCGTACGCGATGAGCATCAGTCCTTGTGGCATCACGACCTCCTCGTCAGCGGGGAATCGGTTCACGTCCAGGTTACCTTCCTGCCGTGCCGGTGAGGGGAGTGTATGGGTACGGAGTCCGATACCGTCGTAGGAATGCGGATCAAGTTTGTGAAAACGGCAACCACTCTTGCCCTGTGTGGCGGATTGGTGGCGGGATGCTCGGGCGACGGAGGGGACGTGGCAGCGCCATCGACGTCAGCTGCGGCGAGTGTCACGTCCGACATCACGACAACATCGGAGACGTCCACCGCCCTCCCCGCACCTACCGTCTGCGGCAGCGATCTCCTGGCGTCGTTGTCCACCAGGCAGAAACTTGCCCAGCTCCTCAACGTCGGCGTGACCGGTACCGACGACGCATTGGCCATTGTGGCGAGCGAGCAGATCGGTGGCATCTTCGTCGGCAGCTGGACCGATCAGTCGATGCTGACCAATCGTGAAGTACCGCAAGTGGCTTCGGCGTCGAAGATTCCGTTGATGGTGACAATCGACGAGGAAGGTGGCCGGGTGTCCCGCGTCGAGGACATTCTCGGGCCCGATCCGTCGGCGCGTGAGACTGCCGAGACGATGACAGTGGAACAGACGTACCAGATGGCGCTCGAGCGGGGCCGGGGTCTGAAGGACCTCGGCATCACGGTCAATTACGCACCGGACGTCGATGTCAGCTCGCAGCCTGATAATTCGGTAATCGGTGACCGCTCGTACTCGGATGATCCTGCAACAGTGATCGCCTACGCCGGCGCCTATGCCCAGGGAATGCGCGACGCCGGAATCTTCCCGGTGATCAAACATTTCCCCGGACACGGGAGCGCATCCGGAGACTCGCACACCGGGGCGGTGACGACGCCTCCTCTGGAAGACCTGATGAACTCGGATCTTGTTCCCTTCCGGGAGTTGGTGAATACCGGTGTCGGCGTCATGATCGGTCACCTCGAGGTTCCTGGCCTGACAGAACCGGGTGTCCCGGCAAGTATCAGTCCGGCCGCGGTGTCGCTGCTTCGCGACGGAGTAGGTTACGGCGCAGCGCCGTTCACGGGGCCGATCTTCACCGACGACCTCAGCGGTATGCAGGCGATTACCGACCGCTACGATATTGCCGACGCGGTGCAGGCTGCACTGGTGGCAGGCGTGGACCAGGCTTTGTGGCTCACAACCGATGACGTACCGCGGGTGCTCGATCAGCTCGAAGGTGCCGTTGCGTCCGGTGCTTTGCCCCAGACCCGCGTGGACCAGGCTGTAGTGACGGTCGCACAGGCGAAGGGTGCTCTCACCTGCTGAGTCGAAGTGCGATTCGACGCCGGATCTTACCGTAGAGTAAGATAGATACTTACCCTGTGGTTGGAGGATACATGGCCGGTGGCACGAAGAGACTGCCACGCGCGGTACGCGAGCAGCAGATGCTCGACGCGGCCGTGGACGTGTTCTCCGACAGAGGTTTTCACGAAACCTCGATGGACGCCATTGCGGCAAAAGCAGAGATTTCCAAGCCGATGCTGTACCTGTACTACGGCTCCAAGGAAGAACTGTTTGCCGCGTGCATTCATCGTGAAGGTCTGCGTTTTGTCGAAGCCTTGGCTCCTGCAGGCGCACCTGATCTGTCGCCACGTGAGCAATTGCGTGCCGCTCTCGAAGGTTTCCTCGGATTTGTGGGGGCCAACCGAAAATCGTGGATGGTGCTCTACCGTCAGGCCGTCGGGCAGCAGGCTTTTGCGGGCACCGTGCAGACAAGTCGCGACCGGTTGATCGAACTGACAGCGCATCTGCTCGAGTCCAGCACCAAGGATCCGGATGCGTCTCACGACTTCGGGATCATCGCAATCGCCTTGGTCGGTGCCGGTGAGGCCGTGGCCGACCGCGTTGCCGGCGGAGAAATCGAAGTGGACGAGGCAGCCGATCTTCTCGAGTCCTTGGCGTGGCGCGGATTGTCGGGCAAGAAGAAGTCGGAATAGTCCCCAGCCACATCGAGCGAACGTACCTTTCAGCGCCTTGGATGCGCCGAAAGGTACGTTCGCTCAAATGGGGCGGGTGAAAACCAGGCTCAGCGCAGCGTCGCTGTGACGTGCGGGTAGCCCTTCTTCGGGTGCAGTAGCGCCAGATCCCAACCTTCGCCGACGCGATCGGCGTACGCGTTCAGTGTTGCAGGCAGCAGAATCGGCTTACCGAATCGCACGCTGTACGTGACCGTGTCGGCCACATCGCCTTCGACGGTTCGCAGCAGTGCTGCGGCGCTCCACATTCCGTGAGCGATGGTTTTCGGGAATCCGAAAGCCTTGGCGCCCAGGGACGAGACGTGGATGGGGTTGCGGTCCCCGGAAACGGATGCGTACTTGCTGATCGTGGTCTGGTCGACGCGGATGGTGGTCATCGGCATCGGCGGAACCTCGTCGGCCTTCGGTTCCGGTCGGGCTTCGCCGGACAGTGAGGTCTTCTGCTGATTGAGGAACGACGACGTCTGACGCCACACCAGTTCCCGCCCCACCCGAATTTCGGTGATCACGTCGATCAGCAGACCCTTGCGATGCTCGCGCAGGTTCTCGGCGTGCACCGAGAGATCAAGCGGTTCGCTCACGGAGATGGGGCGCAGTGATTCGATGACGTTCTCGGCGTGCACGGAACCGACTGCGGGGAAGGGGAATTCCTTCGACACCATCAGTTTCATCACCGTCGGGAATGCCAAGGTGAATGGGTAGGTGATCGGCAGTGAATCGCCGAATCTCAGACCCGTGACTCGGCAGTACGCGGCCAGATTGTCGGTGTCGACCTTCAATCCGGTGAGGGTGATTCTCTGCTGCGGCACCGAGCGCGAGTCCGACTTGTTCCACGGCATCAACCCGAGCACTGCGCGGGAGTAGATATCGAGGGTTTTGGGTTGCTCGGTGAGTGCGACGGTCTTGGCTGCCATCATGCTCCCAGGAGGCTCTGGCCGCACACGCGAACAACCTGTCCCGTAACGGCATTGGATGCCGGGCTGGCGAAGTAGGCGACCGTCTCGGCGACGTCGACGGTTTCGCCGCCCTGCAGCAGGGAGCTCATGCGGCGGCCGGCTTCGCGGGTCGCGAAGGGGATAGCTGCGGTCATGGCAGTTTCGATGAAGCCGGGTGCCACCGCGTTGATGGTGATGTTCTTCTGTGCCAGGACCGGAGCTTCGGCGTGGACGAGGCCGATGACGCCGGCCTTGGAGGTTCCGTAGTTGGTCTGGCCGCGGTTGCCGGCGATACCGGCGATGGAGGACACGTCGACGACGCGTCCGCCTTCCTTGAGTGCCCCCTTCGCGACAAGGTGCTCGGTGATCTTCTGCGGTGCAAGAAGATTGACGCCGATAACCATGTTCCAGCGGCCTTCGTCCATGTTGGCGAGGGTTTTGTCGCGGGTGATTCCGGCGTTGTGGACGATGATGTCGGCGCCGCCGTGACGCTCCAGCAGATGCGCCGCGAGGACCTCGGCTGCGTCGTCTGCCGTGACGTCGAGTGCGAGGGAGGTTCCGCCGACCTTGTTGGCGGTGGCCGAAAGTGCTTCTCCCGCAGCGGGGATGTCGGCGCAGATCACGTGCGCGCCGTCGCGGGCGAGGACCTCGGCGATGGTGGCGCCGATGCCGCGGGCCGCGCCGGTGACAACGGCTACCTTGCCGTCGAGCGGCTTGTCCCAGTTGGCCGGCGCAACGGAATCTTCATCTCCGACGACGATGACCTGGCCGTCGACAAATGCGGACTTGGCCGAAAGCAGAAAGCGCAGAGTCGATTCGACGCCCGAAAGGCCGGTGGATGCCTTGGGGGAGACGTAGACGAGCTGCGCGGTGGAGCCGCGCTTGATCTCCTTGCCGACGCTGCGGGTGAAGCCTTCGAGAGCTCGCTGCGCGACATGCTCGTCGACGCTCGACGTCTCTTCGGGCGTCGTGCCCAGTACAACAACGCGAGCGCATGATGCGAGATTGCGGATCACGGGCTGGAAGAACTCGAACAGCTGCTCGAGTTCGGTGACCTGTGTGATGCCGGTGGCGTCGAATACCAGCGCGCCGAAGGTGGTGTCGTGGGCCTGCGCGGCGGGGTAATCGGAGAGCAAGACGCGCAGAGGTTCTACGAGTCGGCCTTTACCGCCGATGAGGACCGGTCCGGCCAACGGCGGTTCCCCGGCTTTGTAGCGGCGCAGGTTCTCGGGCCTTGGCAGGCCTGCCTTCGACGCGATGAACGCGCCGGGGCCGGACGAGAGGAACTGTGAATAGAGGTCGGGAGCTCCCTTGCTGGCTGCCACGGTCCTACCTTCTGTCGTGTTTCGGTGTGCCTTGCGCCGTGTATCCGAATCGGATGTGGCGATAGACAAGTAACTTACTACTGAGTAAGAATAGTCTTCAACAGGTAATCGCACCATCCTTGGAGACGCAAGTGACCAGCAAAGCCCGTTCGAACGCACAATCCGCAGCCAAAACGACGCCGGCCGCAAAGCCTGCAGGTCAGCGCCGCCGCGTTGCCATCGTCGGTGGCAATCGCATTCCTTTCGCCCGTTCGGACAAGGCCTACGCGCAGGCGTCCAATCAGGACATGTTCACCGCCACGCTCGACGGACTGGTGAGCCGTTTCAACCTGCAGGGTGAGCAACTCGGCATGGTCGTCGGCGGCGCGGTCCTCAAGCACAGCCGTGATTTCAATCTCATCCGTGAGTCGGTTCTCGGGAGTGCGTTGAGCCCGTACACACCCGCGTACGACCTTCAGCAGGCCTGTGGCACCGGCCTGCAGTCAATCGTCGCAGTCGGCGACGCCATCTCGGCCGGGCGTATCGACTCAGGCATCGGCGGCGGTACCGACACCACGTCCGACGCCCCGATCGGCGTCAACGATCAGGCTCGTGAGTTCCTGCTGTCCCTCAACCGCGCGAAGTCGACGGGCGACCGCATCAAGCTTCTCGGCAACGTACGCGCCGGCATGCTCGGTCTCGAGATCCCGCGTAACGGCGAGCCGCGCACCGGAAAGTCGATGGGCGACCACGCTGCCATCACCGCCAAGGAATTCGGCGTAAAGCGCGAGGACCAGGACGAACTGGCCGCCGCCAGCCACAAGAACATGGCAGCCGCATACGACCGCGGATTCTTCGACGACCTCGTCACCCCGTTCCTGGGCCTGACCCGCGACGACAACCTCCGTCCCGGTTCGACCGTCGAGAAGCTGTCGACGCTCAAGCCCGTATTCGGCACCAAGCTCGGCGACGCCACCATGACGGCAGGCAACTCCACGCCGCTCACCGACGGCGCGTCGGCTGTGCTCCTCTCGACCGACGAGTGGGCAGCCGAGCGCAACCTCCCCGTCCTCGCACATCTCGTCGACTCGGAGACAGCAGCCGTCGATTACGTCCACGGCAAGGACGGCCTGCTGATGGCGCCGACGTACGCGATCCCGCGACTGTTGGCCCGCAACGGACTCACCTTGCAGGACTTCGACTACTACGAAATCCACGAGGCATTTGCCTCTGTTGTTCTCGCGACCCTGCAGGCTTTCGAGTCCGACGAGTACTGCAAGGAACGCCTGGGCCTCGACGGCGCATTGGGCTCGATCGATCGCAGCAAACTCAACGTCAACGGTTCGTCTTTGGCCGCCGGACACCCGTTTGCTGCGACTGGCGGACGCATTGTGGCGACTCTCGCAAAAATGCTTGCGGAGAAGGGTTCAGGGCGCGGTCTTATCTCGATTTGTGCAGCGGGCGGACAGGGCGTCACCGCAATCATCGAGCGGTAGTCCCGTGACTGGCAATTGCTGCGCTCACCTGCGGTAACAGCCGGTCTGGGGTGGTGAAGAAGGAGATCCGGTCGCGAGGGGTGACCGGATCTCCTTTTCTTTTTCGGACAAATTTCTGTGGCCTTGTAACGCTGACGGATAGCTACCGATATTCAAGACAGCCCCGTGCTGCTGCCTGACCCCCGACCTGGCAGCAACGCGGGGCTCTTGTATGTCCAGATACCCTGTTGAGTAGTGCTGGGTACGCGCCGCAGCCCCGGTCGATGCAGCGAGGAGTCAAACGAGTGAGTGACGCAGACGGTTCACCCCCGGAGAAAAACAACGGTGTGGACGGCTCCGACACTCCCGAGCGCTCCGCGTCGGATTCCGACACTCCCGAGCGCTCCGCGTCGGATTCGGAAGGATCAACGCCCGACCAAACAGCGCCGGATCAACCAGCTTCGGATCAACCAGCTTCGGATCAAGCACCTCAGGATCAGTCGGTTCCAGAGGAGCAAGCCCGGGGCGAGTCGGCTCCGGATGAATCGGCCAACGAGATCACGACCGTCATTCCGGTAGTTCCAGCTAACTCCGAGATTCCGACTGGCCCGGCTGTTCCGCCGACTGTTCCAACCGATACAGGGGTTCCGGCCGGCGCAGCGGAGCCGACCCAACAGTTCGAACCGGTTCTTCCGGCAGTCGCGCCCGAGCCTGTGGCAGTTGATCAGTCGCCCGCGTCGAAGAAGTGGGTCAAGCCCGCTCTGATTGTCGGCGGCATTTTTGCGGTCGCAGTTCTTGCATACGGAGTGGACGTGTTCACGTCGTCCGGAAACACGCCTCGGGGAACTCAGGTCGCCGGGATCGACATCGGTAACCGCTCGCCGGCCGACGCGGAGACAGTCCTGCGCGCGGAGTTGGCTCCGAAGCTCGTCGAACCCGTCACGGTGAGGGCGGACGATGTGGAATCCACGATCATTCCCGCGTCAGCCGGTATCGATGTGGACTGGTCGGCGACGTTGGCGGGCGTGAATGAGCAACCGCTCAATCCGATCACCCGGATCACCTCGTTCTTCAGCTCGCGTGAGGTGCCGGTGGTGTCGACGGTAGATCAGGCGGCATTGGACGCGTCGATGACGGTTGTCGCGGCCACCAGTGATCGCGCGCCGGTCGAAGGTGCTGTTGTCATTTCCGGTGGTGAAGCGTCTGGTGTGTCGCCGGTGGTTGGCCGCGCCCTCGATCTGCCCGGTGCGGCAGCAACATTCAGTGACGAGTGGTCCTCGGGCGACGTTGTCGACCTGCCTGTGGAAGACACCCCCGTGACGGTGACGCAGGCCGGTGTCGATCGTGCGTTGCAGGACGTTGCGCAGCCCGCTGTGTCCGGTGAGGTTGTAGTCAACGGCCGCGACGGCAAGGAAGCAACCGTCGGCGTCGACCAGATCGGTGAGATTCTGACGTTTGCTCCCGACGGTTCGGGCGGATTGGCGCCGCAGTACAACACAGAAGCTGCAGTGAAGATCTTGGCACCGCAATTGGTGTCGACGGAGGTTCAGCCCAAGGACGCGTCGATCACGTTGGCCGGCGGCGCACCGACTGTGGTTCCGGGTGTGGTCGGCGACCTGATCAACTGGCCGGAAACCGTGAAGGATCTGCCGGTTCTGCTCACCAGCACGGGTTCTCGGGCAACTCCGGCGGTGTATGCGCCGGTTCCACCGGCACTCACCACCGAGGGAGCCGAGGCTCTCGGCATCAAGGAAGTGATCGGTGAGTTCACCACCGGCGGCTTCGAGTACGCGTCCGGTGTGAACATCGCGTTGGCGGCGTCGGTGCTCGATGGTGCGATAGTCAAACCGGGAGAAACGTTCTCGTTCAACGAGTACACCGGACCTCGGGGCGCTGCCCAGGGGTATGTGGAATCGGGAATCATCAACAACGGTCGACCGGACAAAGCCGTCGGCGGCGGCATCAGCCAGCTGGCGACGACGCTCTACAACGCAACGTACTTCGCGGGGATGGAAGACGTCGCGCACACCGAGCACAGTTATTACATCTCGCGGTACCCGGAGGCCCGTGAGGCCACGATCTTCGACGGCGCGATCGACCTGCAGTTCCGCAACCCGTCGAAGACCGGTGTGATGATCCAGACGATCACGACGTCATCGAATGTGACAGTGAAGATCTGGGGAACGAAGACCGTCGACGTGGAGTCGATCACCGGTCCGCGTACGTCTCCCACATCGCCTAATACCGTGGTCCTCCCCAAGGGCGACGGATGTATCGCGTCCAGTGGCGCGCCCGGCTTCACGGCGAGTGATACCCGCGTGATCACCGATCACGCCACCGGCGCGCAGGTTTCCTCGAATACTCGCACCGTGAAATACGATCCGGTTCCGATCGTGAAGTGCGAGTAGGAAACTACTACTTACCGACCAGCGGGCCGAGTGTCCGCCCGGCCAGGTCGACGATTCCTGGCTCGTTGCCGTTGGTGATGAGGTTGATGACAACGCCGTCGATCCCGTGGTCGAGGATGCGCGTCTGAACCTGTTCGGCGACGTCGTCGGGGTTGCCGACGAAGTGACGCTCGGTGGCCTTGGCGACCACGTCGTCCGGCGCCGTGGTGATGTCGAGCCCGCGCTCGGCAAGGAATGTTCGCTGATGCGCGCGAGCCTTGTCGCCGTCCTCGTCGATCATCATGAACGTGAGGAAGCTGGTTTCGAGTGTGGTGCGGTCGCGTCCTTCTTCATCGCATCGGGCCGCAATGGCATCCATCTTGCGCGGCAGTTCGGACGGGTCGCAGATGATGTTGAGGTGGTCGGCGAAGCGCGCGGCGAGGGCAAACGTCTTTTTCTCGCCGCCGCCACCGAGCAGAATCGGCAGGTCGTCGCGGACGCGGGGTTCATTGATGGCTTCCTTGACGTGGTACCAGGTGCCGTCGAAGGTGGGGCGTTTGCCGCGGAGCATCGGTTCGATGATCTGCAGAGCCTCGTCGAGTTTCTGGAACCGTTCGGTGAAGGTGCCGAACTCGTAGCCGAAAGAATCGTGTTCGAGTTCGAACCAACCCGCTCCGATACCGAGGATGGCGCGACCACCACTCACTACATCGAGTGTGGTGACGGTCTTGGCGAGCATCGGCGGGTTTCGGTACGTATTGCCGGTAACGAGGGCGGACAGCTGAATGGTATCGGTGGCTGTCGCCAGCCCGGAGAGCGCTGAATACGCTTCGAGCATGGGCGCATCGGGGTCTCCGATGCCGGGCAGTTGGTAGAAGTGATCCATCACGAACGCGGTGTCGAAGCCGGCGGCTTCGGCTTCACGAGCTTGCGCGATGACGGTGGGGAAGAGGTCCTTGACCGGGCCACCGTAGCTGAAATTGGGCATTTGGTATCCGAGGCGAGTACTCACTCGTTCGACGCTACTCGCTGGGCCGCCGACATGAACTGCGAAAATGCTGTGAAAATTTCAGTAGGTTAGCCTTGCCTGGTGCATGCCGAGACGATGACTGCCAGATGGAACGCCGTCTGTGGCGATACCCCCGAGGCGGTTGCTGTGCGTACCCGTGATCGTGAGTTCACGTTTGCGCAGGCGCACGCGCTCTCGACAGCATGGGCACGCGCGTTGGTCGATTGTGAACCGGACACATCGCGTGCGATAGCGCTCGAGCCCGGCGCCGGCGCGGAATCTGTTGTCGCTGCGCTAGCGGTCATCGCTTCCGGACACCCGCTGATCATGCTCGATCCTCTACTGCCCGAGCAACGACGCACACATATCCTCTCGCTGACCGGCGCACTGCGCGTCGACGTGCCGATGCTGACCGAACTCCCGCAGGCTTCGCACGTCACACTGCCCGAGCCGAATGCGCAGGACACAGCGATTATCGTGTTCACGTCCGGTTCGACGGGGCAGCCGAAGGGCGTTCTGCACAGTCACGAGAATTGGATAAACCAGGCCTTCGAAGCGAAGGAAGCACTCGAGATCGGACCGGGTGATCGCGTCGGAATGCTGTTGCCGATGAGTTTCGGTGCCGGACTGGACGTGATCGTGATGTCGCTACTCAACGGCGCCGGCCTGTACTACTGGGATCCACGCACCGAGTCGACAACCGGGCTGGCCGAGTGGTTGTCCGAGTGCGGCGTCAGCACCGCACATTGCACTCCGTCGTTCCTGAGATCCTGGCTACCGGAGCTCACCTCCGGAGACACTCCGGCGCTTTCCTCGCTACGGGTTCTGACAACGTGCGGCGAGTCGATTCACAGCTCTGACGTGTCAGCTCTGCGGCCACACTTACGGCCGGATGCGTTGTACTGCAGCTGGTCCGGATCTTCCGAGACCGGGCACCTCGCGTTCAATCCGTACCCGAGTGATCGAGAGCTTCCAGGCGGTGTGGTCCCGGTCGGCCGTCCTGCGGCCAACAAGGACGTTCTGATTCTCGATGCGGATCAGAACCCCGTCGAGGTCGGGTGTATTGGCGAAATTTACGTTGTATCAAGGTATTTGGCTAACGGATACTACGGCGAAGACCAGTCTGGGGTGTCGAAATTTGCGGTGCAGGCCGACGGTTCGACGCGCTACCGGATGGGAGATCTCGGACGCTTCGACGAACACGGTGATCTGCATCTGTCCGGTCGCAGCGACGACGCGGTGAAGATCCGTGGCTACCTCGTCGAACCTGCCGAAGTGGAAGCGGCGTTGCGCTCCCTCGAATGGGTGTCCGACGCGGTCGTTGTCGCGGACAAGACTGTGCCACAACCGATTCTGATCGGCTATGTGGCAGTCGGCGGATCGGAGTGGACGCCGTCTGCCGCCGAGGTGCGCAGCGCGCTTGGGCAGCGAATCCCGGCGTGGATGGTGCCACGCGATATCGTTATTCTGGCGGCTTTGCCTCGCAACGAACGGGGAAAGGTGGATCGCGCCGGCCTTCCTCCCGTTCCGGTGCGCGGCGAACCGGTCCCATTGCGCGGCCCCACCGAGACGCTCCTCTCGTTCATCTGGCAACCGATTCTCGGTATCGAAGCGGTTGGACGAGACGAGGATTTCACGGCGCTCGGTGGTGATTCGCTTGCTGCGGCAAAGATGCTCGGCGAAGTGGCTGAACAGTTCTACATTCAGATCTCGTCGGCTGAGTTCTCGCAGGCGCCGACCATCGAGGGTTTGGCAAAACTGGTCGATTCCGCAGGCCGTCGCCGTTCGCCGGTTTCGGATTCCTCGTTGGTGCCGCTGCGAACCGACGGCAGCGAGCCGGCTCTCTTCCTCATTGCCGGTGGTGGAGCACCCGCTGCGGTCTTTGCTCATCTCGTGCGGGAAATGCGCAGTGGCGTACCGGTATACGGAATCCAATCTCACGGACTCGAGCACCGCGGTCGCGCGGATCGGACGATTGCTGCCGCTGCCGCCCGAGCCCTGCGTTCGATTCGGACGGTTCAACCACACGGTCCGTATCGGCTGGGGGGATACTCATTCGGTGGATTTGTCGCTCTCGAAATTGCGTCGTTACTCGAGCGCGCGGGCGAGCACGTCGAAATAGTTGTGCTGCTGGATGCGGTGCTCGACGGCGACGTGGCAGCGAAGGTGGGAGCACTCGGTAGCGCGCGCCTGCCGATCAGCAAGAGAGCGAAGTCCCGCACTGCGGCCGAACTGCCGCAGCGTGAGACACCGCAGGAGTACGTGCCGCAGAACGTGTTTGCTCGACTGTGGAGCAAGGTGTTGATGAATTCGTTGGTCGCGACTGCAGGCTTGTTCCGACTGCGAGCGTCGGCGCAATGGATCGTCTACTACGAGCTGAGCCGGCGCATGCTGGCGAAATACGAGCCGAGTCGGCACGTGGGCCGCGTTCAGGTGATCACCGCATCCGAACCGGGTGACATCGGGGACAGAGACGTGGCCGCCGAGTCGAAGCTATGGGCAGTCCTCGCGCCGGACGACCTGCACATCGAGAGTGTTCCCGGTGATCATCAGTCAATTCTGCGGCAGCCGTTTGTCATTCGCACGGCGGCAGTGGTGGACGCAGCTGTGTCCGGCCGGCAAGGCGCGAGTAATCTGGGGAACGAGAGGTCATGACAACAGCGGCTGTGGTCAGCAGTTTCAATCCGGCGGAAGGTTTGCTCGATACGTGCAGGGCTGTGCGTGAGCAAGTCGATGTTGTTGTCGTCGTGGACGACGGGTCCACAAAGGACGTGTCCGGTGTTCTCGGGCAGTGCCGCGCAGCGGGCTACGAAGTGATCGAGTTGGGCACCAATCGTGGGATTGCGCACGCCCTCAATCGTGGCATCGAGCGGGCTTTGGCCGGTGGCGCCGACCACGTGTTGACGCTGGATCAGGACACCGTTCTTTCGGACGGATATCTGCGTCGCATGTCCGAGCATCTCGAGTTGGCTCGGTCTCTCGGTCTGGATCGAACGATACTGGCTACCAGCACGATCAACGGCGAGGTGGCTCCGTTCTGGCATGCGGAAGGGGGACTGACGCTGGCCTTCGAGCCCATCCAGTCCGGCATGCTGTTGCCCCGGGAAGTGCTCGAGCACGTCGGACTGTTCGAAGAAGAACTGTTCATCGATTGTGTCGAGACCGAGTTCTATTTGCGGGCGCGCGCCAAGGGCGTCCATTCCTTGATCACGCCGGGCACCGACATCGAGCACGGCTTCGGGTCGCCGACCACCTGGGTTCCACCACGACCACTGCGCTTGGTGCTCGGTTCGGGACGTGGCGGGTTTACGTTCACGGAGGATGCGCCGTTCCGGCACTACTACATCGCGCGAAACCGCGCGATCATGTACGCGCGGTACTGGCGAACGGAACCGCTGTGGTGCATGGTTTCTGTGGCCAAGGACGTTCTCAGCCGTGGACGGGCAATGCTGTTCGGTACCGAGAGAATGGCCCGTACGTATCTGACTGTGCGCGGATTCTGGGGCGCCGCTCGCGGTGAACGAGGAAAGGTCCCCGGCGCTGTGTTGCGCCGTGCGGCAGTTCTGTCGAGATCTCGCTCGTGAGTGCACCGAAGAAACCCGAGTCGGTGGCCGTGATCATTCCGGTCCGCAACGGACGCGCGATGATCGACGTTCAACTCGATGCGTTGGCGGCACAGGATTACTCGGGTTCCTTCGAGGTGATCGTTGCCGACAACGGTTCCACCGACGGGCTTGCCGAGTATCTCACCGGGTATCCGAGAACCGAGGAGTTGGCACTGCGGCGGGTTGACGCCTCGGATCGCCCTGGCGCCGCGCACGCCCGCAATGTCGGCGCGCGTAGCACCTCTGCACAGTTTCTGGCGTTCTGCGACGGCGACGACCGGGTGCATTCGAACTGGCTGTCGGAGTTGGTCAGGGTAGCGGCCGAACATGACGCGGTAACCGGCACCGCCGAGATCGAGTCCATCAACAGTGAATTGGTGCAGTCCTGGCGGCAGATGCCGGATCGTCACGAGGGTTATTCGTTGTACCGTTTCCTGCCGGTTGGCCTCAGTGGAAGCTTCGGGATCTGGCGAGAAGCCTTCGAAGAGGTCGGCGGCTGGGATGAAACCTTCACCAGAGGCGGCGAAGACAGCGACATGTGCCTGCGGATCCAGTTGGCGGGCATGTCCTTCGGTCATTCCCCCGACGCGCAGATTGCCTATCGGCAGCGCGACACGTTGGCCGGGATCTGGCAGCAATCGGTGATGTGCGGTGAGGGCGATGTTCGGTTGTACGCCGAGTACCGCGGTTACGGGATGCCCAGGCGCAGTCAGCTCGCACTGGCAGACACCGTTGCCTATCTGATCCTGCGTAACCCGCTACTGCCACAGTTCATCTCGCGGGTACCCACCGGCCGTTGGCTCTTCCATGCCGGGAATCTGTGGGGGCGGATTGTCGGAAGTGTGCGCCACCGCGTGTACTACCTCTGAACTACTTGCGGGACGCTTTGCGGTAACCGATGACGGCAGGACGCAGAAACACCGCGAGGATACCGACGGACCACGCACAGGTCAGGAACATCGGGCGGGCGATCTCGCCGTTCAGCGCGAGGCCACGGATGGCATCGACTGCGCAGCTGAGTGGCTGGTACTCCACGACGGGCTGGAGCCACGTCGGGTAGGCGTCCACCGGAACGAATCCCGAGTTGAAGAACATCAGCAGATTGGTCGTGATCGCGATCCATTCGGTGATGGTCGACTTGTTCGTCAGCAGCGTGATCGCGGTGACCATGATCGAGAACGAGATACCGAAGAGCACCGCGACGCCCAGCATTCCGAGCAGACCGGGTATCCCGGTCTCGATGCGGAAGCCGATGAACGTTCCGACGACGAAGATCAGCACGGTGGTGACGAGGATCCGCACGACCTCGGCGCACAGACGCCCGAGCAGTGCCGACGACCGATGCACCGGCATCGTCCAGAACTTGTGGAGCATTCCGCCTGCCAGCTCGCGGCGCAGGCCGATTCCGCTGACGGAGGCACCGGCCATGGCTCCCACCAACGCAACCATCGGGACCATTCCGTACGAGCTGCTCACTCCGGTTCGTTCGGAGATCGATTCGCCCAGTACGAGTCGGAACATCAACACCATGAGCGCGGGATACAACAGCGACTGCGCCAAGGTGACCGGATCGCGTGACCACTTGATCAGGATTCGCTTGCACTGTTGTCCGCTCTGGACCGACAACGCGCGCAGTGAGGTCTCGTGATGGGCTTGATCACGCGGGCGAAAACCGAAGGGCGTCGCCGCGGTGTTCGACGGCGGTGCCGGTGGGGTGGATGCTTCCGTCGCTGTGGAATCGGTCATGATCGACGTGCCCCTGCCCATAGTGCCAACGGAACGAATACGGCAGCCAACCCTGCGGCCCACAGCAACGCGGGCGCCAGAGTCGGCCAGGTGAGTGTTCCGGTTGCCATGTCACGCATGGCAGCAGAGAAGTGCGAGATCGGCTGGTTGCGAGCGAATGGTCGGGCCCATTCGGGAAAACCGGATTCGGGAACAAAGCCGGTGGACAGCATTCCGAGGATCATCTGTGGCAGAACCAACGCCTGCCCGGATGCCTCCGGACTTTTCGAGAGCAATCCGATGGCGTCGGCGCCGAGCGAGAGAACGAGGCTGAACACCAAGGCAAACGCGCAGAAGTACAGGATATTTGCGCTTGGACCGACAAATCGGAAGCCGAGTACGTAGCCGTAGACGATCGAGGCGGAAAGCGAGACTGCCGAGCGCACCAGAGCGACGCTCATTCGTGCAGCCAGGGGGGTAAGAGGTCCGACCGGCATGGTCTGCAGTCGCTTACTCATACCTCGAACTGAGTCCATCGCCGAGCGTTGTGCCGCTGAGAGCGCGGTGAACGTCATTGCCTGCAGAACAATGATCGGCATGAGGAACTGGGCGTAGTCGAGACCGCGGTCCTCCATCACGATCCGCAGCGGCAGGTAGAAACCCAGTGCGAACACCAAAGGCGCGACGACAGCCGAGACGAATTCGCCTTCCGCCACCATCGATCGCAGTGATCGCTCGGTCAGGGTGAGCCATTGGGGGAGAAACGCCGGCCGGATGGGAGTGCGGGCGACGAATTCGGTTTCGGGAACTCGCAGTTCGGAGCGGTCAACCACGGCTGCTGTTTTCGTGATCGGTGAGCGTCATGAACACATCGTCGAGTGACGGCTTTCGCAATCCGATGTCGGTGAGTCGTATACCGGCATGACGAGTGCGAGCGATGACTTCGGCCATCAGGTCGACTCCGGACTCGGCAGGAATGGACAGCGTGCCGGCAGCCGTCGACGGATCGAACTCGTAAGACGGGGGAAGTAGATCTCCCAGCAGTTCGATGATGGCGGGTATCGCGCCCGGATCGACCGGCACGATTTCGCAATAGCGATCACCGATCTCGGCTTTGAGGCTGTCCGAGGTGCCTTCGGCAATGACGCGTCCCTTGTCGATCACGATGATGTTGTCGCTGAGAACGTCGGCTTCTTCGAGATATTGGGTGGTGAGGAGAGTGGTGATCCCAAGATCTTTGAGTGAGCCGATGAGCGACCACAGACCTTGTCGGCTGCGCGGATCGAGGCCTGTGGTGGGCTCGTCGAGAAAGACCACCAAGGGTTCTACGACAAGTCCGCAGGCGATGTCGAGTCGTCGGCGCATGCCACCCGAGTAGCCGTCGACCGTGCGCACGCCGGCTTCGGTCAGCTCGAATCGCTCGAGTAGATCGTCCGCACGTAGTTTTGCGGTGCGGCGACCGAGCCCCATCATCCTGCCGAAGAACATCAGGTTCTCGCGGCCGGTGAGAGTGGGGTCGATGGCTGCGTATTGGCCGGTCATCATGATCAACCCGCGCACCTGAGCGGCATCTGCCACGACGTCGAAGCCGGCGACAGTGGCGCGTCCGGAATCCGGGGTGAGCAGTGTGGACAGGACGTCGACGGTTGTGGTCTTGCCTGCGCCGTTGGGGCCCAGTATCCCGAGGATGCTGCCTCGTTCGACTTCGAAGGAGATTCCACGGAGTGCTTCGACGTCGCCGAATGACTTGGTGATGCCCTCGACGACGACGGCTTTGGGCTCTTCGGGCATTTGCTCTCCATGCGCTGTCGGTGGATCGAACCGACCTAGCACTTTGTCGATATCGGGTAAGTCCGGTGGCGTGCCGGCTCGCCGTGAACGAGCGTACAGACCAGGTTTCGCGTGGGATCCATCGAGTTGAGAGGATGTCACCTGATCTGTGCCGATCGCCACCGCGTCGATTCGCGAACGAAGCTATAGGTTAGCCTAAGCTTTTCTGCTTGCGTGTGCAGCGTGGTTTCGTGGATGTGTGAATTGGGGATGACGAGCGATGTCGGTAGTTGTTGGTGGCGCTCGGGATTTCTCGAATCTGCCGGCCGGGGCGTTCGAGCTGTCCGCAGCGCAGAAGAGTATCTGGTTCGCACAACATGCGGCCGGCTCCGTTCCGATCACGATTGCTCAGTACGTCGCGATCGACGGGGATCTCGACGCTGATCTGCTCACCGAGGCAGCCAGACACACCGCCCGTGAACTCGGAACGGCGATGATTCGTTTTGTCGCGGCTGAGCCGGTGCCGTATCAAGTCGTCGACGACACTCAGCGTGACGAACTGATCAGACTCGACTTGCGTTCCGAATTCGATCCCGAGGCCGCCGCTCAGGAGTGGATGCAGGACGAGTACAGCACGCCCATCGACATCGTTCGGGATCGATCGATCGAGGTGGCGCTGATTCGTGTCGCCGATCGCAGGCACTTCCTGTACGCCCGCATCCATCACATCGCGCTCGACGGTTTCGGCGCGAAGACACTTGTCGACAGAGTTGCCGAGCGCTACACAGCGGCGGTGGCCGGTCGTGAACCCAGGCCGAGCAAGGCGGTGCCGTTGCCGGAAATCGTCTCCGATGAACAGAAGTACCGACTGTCGAGCAGATTCCAGCTGGACGCGAAGCACTGGGCGGAGCGGCTACGCGACCTACCCGATCCGATCAGTCTGGCCGATCGAACCGGGACGCTCGACACCCACTCGAAGGTGGTCAGCGGAGCATTGCCCGCGGAGACGGCCACCGCGATCGACAGCGCAGCAGTGCGTCTGAGAGCGACGTTTTCATCGATAGCCGTCGCATCCACAGCGCTCTATTTCGCAAAGATGACCGGCAGCTCCGATGTAGTACTGAGCTTGCCGGTCTCGTCGCGAGTGAATGCTCTGTTGCGCAACTCGGGTGGGATGGTCTCCAACGTCGTTCCGATCCGATTGTCGGTCACCGCAACAACAACGGTTGCCGATCTGGTGGCGGATGCGTCGTTGGAGCTGACAGGCGCACTCCGTCATCAGCGGTATCGATTCGAAGATATGAGGCGGGACGCAGCCGATCGCGGGGAGATTCAATCCTCCGGCCGGCGTGGGCTTTTCGGACCGGCCGTCAACATCATGATGTTCGGCAACGAACTCACTTTCGGATCGATGACCGGACGATTGCACATTCTGTCGACCGGGCCGGTCGAGGACCTGTCGATCAACGTTTATCCCAGCGTCGCGGACCAGGAATCGCGCGTGGACTTCGAGGCCAACCCATCGTTGTACAGCCGCGCTGAGCTCGCGAATCACCACAGTCGCTTCCTGCAGTTACTGGATCGATTTGTCAACGCGCCCAGTGATCGGCGCGTCGCCGAGATTTCGCTTGTCGGAGAAGACGATCGGCGTGACCTGGTACCTGCGTACGGTCGACCCGCCCCGGAACCCACTCTGATGCAGAACGTCCTCACGGGCACCGTCAGCCGTCATCCGGACAGCCCCGCGATAGTTCACGGGGACGAGGTTCTGACCTACCGCGAAGTCGGCGCCCGCGCGAACAAGCTCACCCGGATGTTGCTGGCCCGCGGTGCCGGACCGGGAAGTTTTGTGCCAGTGGTGCTGCCGAGGGGGCCGCGACTGGTTGTCGCAGAACTGGCAGTGCTCCAGTCCGGAAGCGCATTCGTCCCCATCGATCCGGACCTTCCGACGGCCAGGATCGAAGCGACGATCGCCGATTGTGGCGCTGCCGTGGTGATCGCGGCCGGTCGGAACTGGCCGTATCACCCGATCACTGTGGATTTCGACGACGAGCTCGCGCGATCCGAATTCGCTTCCACCTCTGCGGCTCCGATCACCGACGCTGAGCGTCCTCGCATTCGGATCAGCGATGTGGCATACCTGATCTACACCTCCGGTTCGACCGGAAAGCCCAAAGGTGTGGCGATCACCCATTCCGGGATCGCGTCGTTCGCGGCCGAGCAACAGCATCGCTACGGTGTGAAACCGCACTCTCGCACATTGCAATTCGCGTCTCCCGGATTCGACGCATCCATCCTCGAGCTGATTCTCGCATTTGGAGCCGGGGCGGCAATGGTGATTGCACCCCCGTATCTCTACGGCGGTGAACAGCTCACCGATTTCCTGCGTGCCGAGCGAATCACGCACGCGTTCTTGACGCCTTCCGCGCTGGCCTCGGTGGAGCCCGAACAACTCCCGGACCTTGCTGTGGTCATTGTCGGTGGTGAAGCGTGTCCGCCGGAACTGGCAGCAAAATGGGCGCGCGGGCGCGCGATGTTCAACGCGTACGGACCGACCGAGTCGACAATCATGGCGACGGTTGCCGGACCGTTGGATCCTGGTGCACCCGTTGATATCGGTTATCCGATCACCGGTACGTCGGTGGTGGTGCTCGACAAGTTCCTGCAGCCGGTTCCTCGGGGCGTCACCGGCGAGCTGTATGTCAGTGGCAGGGGACTCGCCCGTGGTTACCATCGGAGACTATCCCTGACTGCCGCAACTTTTGTGGCAAACCCACTGGCGGCCAACGGTTCCCGGATCTATCGGACCGGAGACCTGGTGCAGTGGACACCCGAGGGTACGTTGCGTTATCTCGGGCGCGCCGACTTCCAGGTGAAAATCCGTGGTTTTCGCATCGAGTTGGGTGAGATCGACGCGGCGCTTACCAGCCACCGCGACGTGGAGTCGGCAATCACGATCACCTACGAAGGTGGGCCGTCCGGTGATTCCGCGTCGCTGGTCTCGTATCTGCTTCCCGTCTCCGGTCGGGAGATCGACACTGCCGGTGTCCTCGCACACGTGCAACCGCTCCTGGCGTCGCACATGATTCCCTCTGCGCTCATGGTGATCGATCGGATACCGCTCACCTCCGCCGGCAAGCTGGATCGGACGGCTCTGCCGGCGCCGGTGTGGAACCGGGCCCCGTATGTCGAACCCGCACCTGGTTTGGAATCACTGGTTGCTGCAACCTATTCCGAGTCAACCGGAGCAGACACCGTCGGAGCGCACGACGAATTTTTTGCGTTGGGTGGAAACTCACTGACAGCTACTCGGGTGGCGAGTGTGCTCGGGCGAGCGCTCGGCACCACAGTTGCTGTGCGATCGATTTTCGAAGCGCCGTCGGTGCGTGCGCTTGCCGACAAGCTCGCCGGTCTCACGCCGGAGGTCGGCCGACCCGCACTACGGCCCATGCCTCGAACCAGCCCGATCGGTGTTTCGCCCGCACAACACCGCATGTGGTTTCTCAATCAATTCGACACCGGCTCAGCTGCATACAACATTCCGGTGGCAGTTCGACTGTCGGGTGAACTCGATCATGTGGCTCTTGCCGGTGCATTCGGCGACGTGGTCGATCGACACGAGGTGCTGCGCACGAGCTATCCGGATTCACCGGACGGACCGATTCAGCGCATCGCTCCGATCAGCGACCAGGCGACGGGGCTACCGTTGCGGGAGGTCTCACGGGAAGATCTGGCCGGCGAACTCGAACGCGTCGCGCGTCGAGGGTTTGACGTTTCTTCCGAGATTCCCTTTCGCGCCGCCTTGTTCAAGGTCGGGCCGAGCGAACATGTACTGATCCTCGTCATCCACCACATCAGTGCCGACGGGTCCTCGACGGCGCCCCTGGCTCGCGATATCGCTCAGGCGTACCTGGCTCGGCTCGAGAACCGAGATCCAGGCTTCGAGCCCTTGCCGGTTCAGTACGCGGATTACACTCTCTGGCATCGAGAATTGATGGGCAGCGAACTCGATCCGCATTCGTTGTCGCGGACGCAGACCGAGTACTGGTCACGGCAACTGGGCGGCCTTCCGGTTCGGTTGGATCTGCCAAGCGACCGTGCTCGCCCAGCGCTTGTGTCGACCAGCGGGCAGGCGTTCTCCGGCTCGATCGACGCCGATCTGTTCGCACGGGTCTCGGCGCTGGCAGTACGCTCCGGTGCAACGGCTTTCATGGTCATGCACGCGGCGTTGGCCGTGCTGCTTGCCAGACTCAGTGCCACGTCCGACATCTCGGTGGGCACTCCCGTTGCAGGACGCGGCGATCCGGCTCTCGACGATCTTGTCGGCATGTTCGTCGGCACGGTGGTCTTACGTACCAAGGTGCATGCGCACGAGACGTTCTCGGCACTCCTCGACCAGGTTCGAGACGTAGACCTCGGGGCGTTCGCGAATGCCGACATACCGTTCGAGCGTTTGGTGGAACTACTCAACCCGGAGCGTTCGGCCGCACATCATCCACTTTTCCAAGTTGGATTCTCCTATCAGAATCTCAATTCCGGATCGTTGGTGCTCGACGGTCTCGACGCCGAGATCATCGATCTGCCGCTGGGCATTTCGAAGTTCGACCTGCACTTGACGTTGTCCGAGAAGACCAGCCCGACTGCGCCGACCGAGGTGCACATGCAGTGGGACTATGCCGACGCACTCTTCGACGAAGAAACTGTCGCCCGGTTCGCTCACAAGTTCGTGCACATCCTGGAATCCGTAGTCGCGCAGTCGGATCGGGTGATCGGCGATATCGATCTGACCACCGATCGATCGACGACCGTGATCGGTGCGCTCAACAACACGCGCCATGCTCTGCCGCCCACGACCCTTGCCGACCTGCTGTCCACTCAGGCAGGCACCACCCCCGAGGCGATTGCTCTTGTCACGGACACGATGTCGATGTCCTACGGCGAGTTCGCTTGCCAGGTCGAAAACCTGGCCAGGACGCTGATCTCGAAGGGGATCGGAACCGAGGATCGTGTTGCCGTCGCCATCGAGCGTTCGCCGGCCATGATGGTGGCACTCTGCGCGGTACTGCAATCGGGTGCCGCGTACGTACCCGTCGACCCGAGTGCTCCCACCGAACGGATTGCGCGGATTCTGTCCTCCGCGTCGCCCGTCTTGATGCTGACCGTAGAAGCGGTCCGTACCCAGTGTGAGGCTGCGGCCCGAGTCAGCCCGGTCGACGTCTTGGTGGTGGATAGCCAAGGCGTGCCCGCCGAGAGGTCTGGTCCGATCACGGACCGAGTCAGGATTCGCCCCCTGCGACCGGACAACACGGCGTACGTGATCTACACGTCGGGATCGACGGGAATGCCGAAGGGCGTCGCGGTTTCGCATTCGGCGGTAGTGAATCAACTGCTCTGGAAGCAGGATCGGTACCCGCTCGGCGGCACAGACACCGTGCTTCAGAAGACGCCGATCACGTTCGACCTGTCGGTGTGGGAACTGTTCTGGCCGTTGATCAGCGGCGCGCGGTTGGCGCTCGCCCGGCCGGACGGACATCGTGATCCGGAGTATGTCGCCACGGCGATGCGTGACTTCGAGGTCACGACAGCACATTTTGTTCCCTCGCTCCTCGACGCGTTTCTCGAATCCGGTGGCGGAGTGGATCAGCCGTCGCTGCGCCGTGTTCTGTGCATCGGTGAAGCGTTGCGTCCGCACACTGTTGTAGAACTTCGACGCAATCTCGACGTCGAGATTCACAACCTCTACGGACCGACCGAGGCAGCGGTGAGCGTCACTGCGTTCGACTGCGACGACGTGCAGGACGTCACCGTCCCGATCGGCACACCGGTGTGGAATACACAGCTGCTGGTGCTGGATTCGCGTCTGAAGCAGGTCCCGCTCGGCGTTCCCGGCGAGTTGTATCTCGGCGGTGCACAGTTGGCGTCGTGGTACGAGGGGCGGGCGGATCTGACCGCCGAACGATTTGTGGCGGGACCGTGGTCCGGAGAAGGACGACGGATGTACCGCACCGGTGACCTGGTTCGCCATCGTAAGAACGGCGTGCTGGAGTACCTGGGCCGTAATGATTCCCAGATCAAACTGCGGGGCCAGCGCATCGAACTGGGGGAGATCGAAGCGGCGCTCGGCCGAGATCGGCGTGTGCGTGCGTGCGCGGTCATCGTCCACGAGTGGCGGTCGGCTCCGGAATCGGCGTCCTTGGTGGCGTACATAGTTCCCGCAGAGGTCGCCACCTTCGACGGATCAGCCGTTCTTGCTGATCTCAAGGGCGTGCTGCCCGGCTACATGGTGCCCACTGTTCTCGAGGTTCTCGACTCGATCCCACTGAATGCGAACGGCAAAATCGATCGGCGGACTTTGCCGGAACCGACTCCGGTGCTTCGTGAATACCGCTCGCCGCAAGGGCACGTCGAACAGCAGGTTGCCGACATCATCGAGGAGATCCTCGGGATCGAGAACGTCGGACGAGCCGACAATTTCTTCGAGATCGGTGGAAACTCACTGGTCGCAACGAGGGTGACACACAAGCTGACGGGAGTGTTCTCCCGGGAGGTTCCGATCCGGGCGCTTTTCGAGGCTCCGACCGTTGCCGAGTTGGCCCATTGGATCGAGAGTGCGCCCCGCAGCTCGGCCGCCTTCGGTGTGCCGCCGCTGCCGCCACCGCCGCGTCCGGACATTGTGCCGCTGTCCGTAGCGCAGGAACGTATGTGGTTTCTCGGCCGGCTCGATCCGCAGTCGCCGGTGTACAACCTTCCGGTTGCCCTGGGTCTGGACGGCGATCTCGACCCGTCGGCCTTGGCGACGGCGATGTCGGACATCGTCGATCGTCACGAGGTGCTGCGGACCTACTACCCGGAGTTCGATGGTGTTGCCCGCCAGCATGTTCTCGACGCACCGTCGTGGATTTTGCAGCCGGCAGTCGACGTCGAACCGGAGAACGTGGGCGAGCTGATCGCGAAACTCGCCGGTCGGGGCTTCGATCTGACCCGCGAGGTACCGCTCCGTGGGGTTCTGCTCCGGATCGGTGACCATGCGCACGTTCTGGTGCTTGTGGTGCATCATATTGCGGCGGACGGTCTGTCGATGGGCCCCTTGATCCGTGATCTGATGGTCGCGTACTCGGCACGGGCCAACGGCAACGCGCCGGCGTGGTCGCCACTTCCGTTGCAGTATGCAGATTTTGCACTATGGCAGCGGAGTCTTGTATCCGATACCGCGACCGCTACCGGGCGCTTCGACGGGCAACTCGAATACTGGCAGTCGGCGTTGGCCGACCTACCAGCGGTGCTCGATCTGCCAATAGATCGGCCCCGCGGTCAGGTGCGCTCTGCCGAGGGCGACACAGTGCGGTTCCAGGTGAGCGGCGACGTGCACCAACTGTTGCGAGGGTTCGCTCGTTCGCGCCGCACAACTCTGTTTGCCGTAGTCCACTCTGTCGTCGCGGTTCTGTTGGCACGGTTGTCCGGTCAGGGCGACGTCGCGGTCGGTACGCCCGTTGCCGGACGTACCCATGAGTCGGTGGACAACCTCGTCGGAATGTTTGTCGGCACAGTGGTTCTGCGTACTGCCGTCGATCCGGACCTCTCGTTCGACGACCTCGTGGCGCAGGTGAGTCGCTCGGACATCGAGGCGATGAGTAACAGCGATGTTCCGTTCGAACAGGTTGTGGCCGCACTCGATCCACCGCGCTCGGGTTCATTTCACCCGCTTTTCCAGGTGATGCTGGCTTTTCAGGATGCGGTTCCCACAGAGATCGAATTGGCCGGGGTGAGAGCGCGTCCGATCCCGATCGATCTACCGGTGTCGCGTTTCGATCTACATCTGACTGTTGCGACGGATCCGGATCCGGAGCAGGCGCTCGACGTCCTGCTGACCTACGCCGTTGATATTTTCGACCGGGCGACGGCAGTGTCCATTGCGCAGCGATTCGCCGGGTTGCTTGCGACGTTGGTCGGCGATCCCGCCGCCGGGATCGGCTCGGCGGATATTCTCGGGCGCACCGAGCGAGAGTTGATCCTCGACAATTGGGGCAGTGGGCCGAAAACTGTTGTCGGAGTGCCCTGCACGTACTCCGAGTTGCTCGCAAAGCGAGCTGCACCGAGCAGCGACGCCGTGGCGTTGAGATCGGCGGATCAGGTACTGACCGAAGACGAATTCCGATCTCGGGTGAACAGCTTGGCCAGGCTGCTGATCGATCGCGGAATTGGTCCGGAAAAGATAGTGGCACTGGAACTTCCGCGCGGAATCGACCTTGTCGTGTCGGTGCACGCCGTGCTGGCCGCTGGTGGAGCCTATCTACCGGTGGATCCCGGCCTGCCTCGCCCGAGGATCGACGCGATGATGTCAGCTGCCGGTGCGACGCTGACGATCACCGAGGCGGTACTGGCTGAATTCGACACTGCGCATTACTCGTCCGATCCGATCGAGGATTGCGACCGCATGCGCCCGCTGCTCGGTGGACATCCGGCATACGTGATCTTCACGTCTGGTTCCACCGGTGAGCCGAAGGGCGTTGTGGTGTCGCATGAGAGTCTGGTCAACCGTCTGACATGGATGAGAGATGATTACTCCCTCGACCGAGAAGACGTGTTCCTGCTCAAGACACCGGTGACGTTCGACGTCTCGGTGTGGGAGCTGTTACTGCCTGCGGTGATCGGGGCAACGCTGGTGATCGCCTCGCCGGACGGCCACCGCGATCCGCGATATCTGGGGGAGTTGATCGACCGGTCACAGGTGACGGTGGTTCACTTCGTTCCTTCCATGCTGGATGCATTTGTCGGCTCTCATGTCGAGTGCGCACCCATGTTCCGGAGCCTGCGCATCGTATTCACCAGTGGCGAGGCACTGTCACTGACGAGCGCTGCCGCGCTTCACCGTTTGGCGCAGGTCGAGATGCACAACCTCTACGGCCCCACCGAGGCCGCTGTGGACGTCACCGCAGTCGAGGTGCCTCGCTCGGTGGCTCTAGACGGGCGGGAGATCTCGATAGGCTCCCCGGTAAGCGGCACCGCTGTTTACGTCCTGGATTCGCGATTGAATCCCGTCCCTGTCGGCGTGCGTGGAGAGTTGTATCTGGCGGGCGTTCAGTTGGCGCGGGGCTATGTCGGGCGGAGCGATCTGTCGGCCGGTCGCTTCCTCGCGAACCCGTTCGCCCCGGGCACACGGATGTACCGAACAGGCGACGTGGTCGCGTGGCGTGCTGACGGGACACTCGAATATCTGGGGCGCAGTGACTTCCAGGTGAAGCTGCGAGGTCAGCGACTGGAGCTGGGGGACATCGAGGCAGCCTTCGTCGGACTGCCGGGTGTTGCCGGTGCGGTGGCAAGGGTGTACGAAAATCCGGCGACCGGTGCCGAAATCGCTGCCTACGTGATGCTTACGGGTGACATCGTTCCCGACACGGCACAGCTCCTGGCGGATGTGCGGCAGACTTTGCCTGCGTACATGGTGCCCAGCTCGGTCACAGTGCTGAGCGAACTCCCACTCGGTTCTACCGGCAAGCTCGATCGCCGAGCCCTGCCGACGCCGGAACGGCCGATCGACCGAGTGGTTCTCGCACCGCGAAACGCGGCCGAAGCCGAGATCGCCGAGGTGTTCCGCGCGGTGCTGGGCCACGACGAGGTGAGCGTCGACCGGGACTTCTTCGATCTCGGCGGAAATTCGCTGGTGGCCAATCGCATAATCGGTGAGGTCAACGCACGGGTGGGCGCTGACCTCCGATTGCGCGATATTTTCGACAATCCGACAGTGGCCGGGCTGGCAGATGCACTCGCGCAGTTGCCTCGCCGCATCGAGGAGTCCGCGCGTCTGGGGGAGCTGGCTCGGCCGGAGCGGTTGCCGCTCTCGCCGGCTCAGCAGAGAATGTGGGTTCTGAACCGACTCGATCCCTCGTCGGCGGCCTACAACATCGCTGGGGCAGTAACGGTGAACAACGACCTGAACGTCGCGGCACTTGTTGCGGCGGTAGGTGATCTGGTGATCCGGCACGAGGTTCTGCGCACGGTGTATGTCGAGAGCGGCGACGGCGTCGCACAGGTCGTCCAGGAAGCGGACGCACCAGGTACCGACAGTGCGGCAGTCACTTTCGAGGACTTGAGCGATACCGGTTCCGAACAGCGCACCGCGCGGATTCGTGAGTTGATCTCGGGCAGCTTCGATATCACTGCTCGTGGGCCATTGCGGGTGCACTGCCTCCGTGTCGGTACAGACCGCCACACACTCGTTCTGGTACTGCATCATATTGCCGGAGACGGCGCATCGATACCGATCCTGTTGCGGGAACTGGTGCAGGCGTACGTTGCTCGAGTTTCGGGCGGCAGCCCGCAGTGGGCTCCGCTGGTGCATCAGTATGCCGATTACGTGTTGTGGAATCGTGCGGCGATCGGTGACCCACGCGATCCGCAGTCTGTTGCGGGGCAGCAGCTTGCATACTGGCGAGAAGCGCTTGCCGACGCTCCGGCCCTGCTCGAACTTCCGTGGGACAGGCCACGAACCGATCAGCCCACTCAGCGCGGAGCGCGGGTCAGTTGCCCTCTGACGCCGGCTGTCCGCGAAGGCTTGGCAGATCTCGCCCGAGCGCAGCAGGTTTCGATGTTCATGGTCGTGCACGCCGGTGTGGTGGCCTTGCTGTCCCAACTGGGCGCGGGGTCGGACATCGTTGTGGGGACACCGGTTTCGGGCCGAAACGACCCGCGTTTGGCCGATACGATCGGCATGTTCGTGGGAACGGTGGCGTTGCGTACGGCAGTTGATCCCGTTGCCTCGTTCGGCGAGCTTCTTGCCGTGGTGCGCGCACAAGATCTCGCGGCGCTGGCAAATGCAGACGTCGCGTTCGAGCACGTCGTGGAGGCCGTCGGAGTGTTGCCGACACGAAGCCACCACCCGGTGTTCCAGAGCACGGTCACGGTCGCCGAATCGGCTGCAGACCTGGTGCAGATTGCGACCGGCGATCTCGGCGGCGTCGAGGTGGAACCAATCGACACCGGTTCGGTGCGCTTCGACCTCGAGTGGAGCGCAACGTCAACGCTGGGTGTCTCGGGTGAACCTTCCGGGCTGGATCTGGAATTGGCCTATGCCACAGACCTGTTCGACGAGTCGACGGCTCAGAGCCTGGTAGATCGGCTCGCATGCGTGTTGAACGTGGTTGCGGCCGACGCAACGATTGCCGTGCGTTCGATCGATCTGCGACTTGCCACGGATCAATTTCCGGAGGCCGTGCCGTTCGACGGAACGCGGCTGACGTTGCCCGAGATCCTGGAGGGTGGGGTTTCGCTCGGCACGACGGCACTGATCGATCCTGACCGCGGCGACCAGTTGTCCTACGTCGAGTTGGACCGAGCGTCGAATATTCTGGCGCGCACATTGATTCGACGCGGTTTCGGTCCGGAATCCGTTGTCGCGATTTGTGTACCCCGCTCGTTCGACTACGTGATTGCGGTGTGGGCAGTAGCAAAGTCCGGGGCCGCGTTCCTTCCCGTCGATCCGAATTACCCGGCCGATCGCATCGTGCACATGCTCGAGGATTCGGGTACGACGCTAGTTATAGGGTCTGACGTGGAACGGGTTCTGCCGGCGAATCTTTCTGCTCGGATCGAGGTGTTGGACCTCGGTGATCTGCGGAGCCGGAGTGAGCCGGATGGTGCCCCGATCGTGGACAGCGACCGACGCTCCCCGATTCGTTTGTCCAACGTCGCATATCTGATCTACACGTCAGGCTCGACCGGCACGCCGAAAGCAGTAGCGGTCACTCACGGTGGCCTGTCCGCATTTGTGGAGGCGCAGAAGCACTACGGAGTCGATGCCCGTTCGCGCACTATGCAATTCGCGTCGACGAGCTTCGATGCCTCGGTACTCGAGTTGCTCTTGGCGTTCGGTGTGGGTGCGGCGATGGTTGTCGTCCCCGACGATGTGTACGGCGGCACAGAGCTGACGCAGCTCCTTCGCGAACAGCACGTCACTCACGCTTTTGTAACCCCGTCTGCGTTGGAGTCGATGGATGCGCAACACCTACCGGAACTGTCGGTGGTCATCGTCGGCGGTGACCAATGCGCCGAGGCTCTGGTTCGGACGTGGGGCGCCGGGCGACGGATGTACAACGCGTACGGACCTACCGAATCCACGGTGATGGCAACACAATGCGGTCCGATGGATCCGTCAGTGCCGGTGTCGATCGGCGCTCCCGTAGTGGGTACAACGGCCGTGGTGCGTGGGGACGGGCTTGTGCCGGTTCCACCGGGTATCGAGGGTGAGCTGTATCTGTCCGGCGCTGCGTTGGCCAGGGGTTATCACGGAAAACCAGGCCTGACGGCGTCCCGCTTCGTCGCGGACCCGGACGGCGCTCCGGGTTCTCGCACCTATCGAACGGGCGACCGGGTACGTGTGACGGGTTCGAACGCCGCTACTCGAGAGCACCGGTATTGCGGGCGCGGCGACGATCAGGTGAAGATCCGGGGTTACCGGATCGAATTGGGTGAGGTGGAGTCGGCCGTAGCGACTTATCCGAATGTCGCTGCTGCGGTGGCGATCGCCTACCGTGGTCCGCAAGCATCCGAACCGGTGCTGGTGGCGTATGTGCTCGCTCACCGAGGTGTCGAGATTGAACGTGCAGGATTGCGCGCACACCTCGCGGCACATCTGCCGACGTACATGCGTCCGGCATCGATTACGTTCATCGATTCGCTGCCTGTGACGCCGGCCGGAAAACTGGATCGAAAAGCCCTGCCTGAACCTGTTTTCGAGCAACGTGTGTACGTGGCGCCGCGAACCGATGACGAAATGGCACTGGCCGGCATCTTCGAAACAGTGACCGGCTCGGCAACCGTGGGTATTCACGACGGATTCTTCGAGATCGGCGGCAATTCCTTGCTTGCCACTCGATTGGTAGCCCGTGCAAACGAGGCATTCGACGCAGGGTTGAGTGTGCGTGATCTTTTCGACGCACCCACAGTGGCGGAGTTGGCGCCACGAATCACTCGGGGTGCTTCGACGCGTCCACCGCTGCGCGCGTTTGCACGTCCCGAACGCGTCCCGTTGTCGCTTGCGCAGCAGAGGATGTGGTTCCTCAATCGTTTCGATCCGACGTCGGCTACGGAGAACATTCCGATTGTGCTGCGTGTGACGGGTGACCTTGACGTGGTAGCGCTCGGGTCGGCGATCACAGATGTCGTAACACGGCACGAGGTGCTGCGGACGGTGTACCCGGATTCGGTGGCCGGTCCGTATCAGGACGTGCTGCCGCCGTCATCGCTCGACGCGGAGTTGCAAGCCGAGTGGACTCCGGAAACTTCTCTGCACGAGCGTATTCTGGTGTCGGCGAGAACACCCTTCGACGTCACCGCGAGGGTTCCGATCCATGTCGACCTGCTCCGGGTGGGTGGCCGAGATGCGGATGCGGTTCCTGTCCACGTACTGGTGCTGGTGGTTCACCACATCAGTGCCGACGGCTATTCGATGGCGCAGCTGGCGGCAGACACGATGACTGCGTACGCGGCTCGCATCAGCGGCTTCGCACCTACGTGGGAGCCACTCGAGATCCAGTACGCCGACTTCGCGATCTGGCAGCGAACGGTGCTCGGTGACGAGAAGGAATCGGGTTCGGTTGCTGCGCAACAACTCGGCTACTGGCGCGGGCAACTGAGTGGTGCCCCGGAAGTGCTCGATCTTCCCTGTGATCGTCCTAGGCCTGCACGGCAGTCGTTTGTGGGTGCCAGATATCAGTTCGAGGTGAACGCAGAACTGCACACTTCGCTGCGCGATCTTGCCGCTGCTCGAGGCGTTACGGTATTCATGCTCATGCACACCGCTTTGGCGGTGCTCCTCGGGCGACTTGCCGGCACCGATGACGTCACGATCGGAACTCCCGTCGCCGGCCGCGGCGAGCAGGCTCTTGATCCGGTGGTCGGTATGTTCGTCAATACCCTTGCGCTGCGGACGGTTTTGCCGCTGTCAACGAGTTTTTCCGATGCGGTCGACATGGTGCGAGAAGTGGATCTCGGTGCATTTGCCAACGCGGATATCCCCTTCGAACGGCTGGTGGAGGTACTGGAGCCGACGAGGACACAGGCTCATCATCCCCTGTTCCAGGTCGCACTCTCGTTCCAGAACCTTGGCGATATGACCTTTGCCTTGCCGGGACTGGAGGTGTCCGTCGTCGATCCGGATATCGAACTGGCGGAATTCGATCTCCATCTGACCCTGGTTCCCGGCGCAGACGGCGAATCGGGACCCATGGCGGCGCAAATTGTCTACGCCACCGACCTTTTCGATTCGGGTACCATCGCCGACTTTGCCGATCGCTACCTCCGGATCATCGATTCCGCAATCGATTCTGTGGACCTCCCTTGTGGAGATATCCCGCTGCTGTCGAGTGCGGATCATCGCCGCATCGACGGGATTGCCAGTGGTGGAACCGGGTTGGTGCACGGAGCTGTGACACTTGCTTCCGAGTTTCACGCACAGGTCAGGATCAGTCCGGACGCACCCGCGATCACCTCTGGCGATGAGACGCTGAGTTACGCGCAGATGCAGCAGCGGGTGTGCGCGCTGGCGCGGTATCTCGTCGAGCTCGGAGTTGGGCCGGAAACTCAGGTGGCAGTTGCTGTTCGGCGTTCGATCGACCAGGTGATCGCGATGTACGCGGTGGTCGAGGCGGGCGGCGCCTACGTGCCGGTGGAACTCACGCAGCCCACAGAGCGAGTTGCGCTCGTGTTGGACACGGCTGCACCCAGCGTGGTGGTGACCGCAGGTGGTGCGGACGGAGTGGGCAGTGGAAGTTGGGTGGAGGTCGACCTTCATACACTCGATCTGAGCGGTCATTCCACAGGTGCGATGACCGATGTCGAGCGCCGCGCGCCGTTGCGTGGTGATCACCCGGCATACGTGATTTTCACGTCCGGGTCGACGGGTGTACCCAAGGGCGTCGTGGTACCTCATGCCGCGGTGGTCAATCAGTTGCGCGGGATGCAGCAGGAATACCCGATGGACGCGTCGAGTGCTGTGCTCGTCAAGACGTCGGCAGGCTTCGATCTGTCGATCTGGGAGTACTGGTGGGCGCTGCACGTGGGTGCCAGACTCGTGCTGGCACCGCAGGACTCGCAATTCGAACCCGAGGTGTTGCTGTCGGTCATCGAGAAGGAGTCGATCACCGACGTACATCTTGTTCCTTCGATGTTGCTGATGCTTACCGCAGCGGCCGACACCGGATTCCCCGAATGCGTGCGGAATGTGCTGTGCATCGGTGAGGAATTGCCGGTATCACTTGCAGCGAGGTTCGGCGCTATATCCCCTGCGACCCTGCATAATCTCTACGGTCCCACCGAGGTAGCGGTAAGCGCCACTCGGCATCGGGTGTCCGGCGCCGACACCCGCGCGATACCTATCGGCCTGCCCGAACCGGGTGTGTCTGCGTACGTTCTGGACTCTCGTCTGCACCACGTTCCGGACGGAGTAGCGGGCGAGCTCTACTTGTCGGGAATTCAGTTGGCACGTGGATACCTGGGTCGTTCGGCGCTTACTGCCGAGCGCTTCGTGGCGGATCCGTTCGGTGCCCCGGGCGGTCGGCTCTACCGCACGGGCGACCTTGTCAGTCGTCGCCGCGACGGCTCGCTGACTTATCTGGGCCGCATCGACCTGCAGCTCAAGCTCCGTGGATTCCGCATCGAGTTGGGAGAGATCGAGTCCGCCCTGGCCGGCTATCCCGGTGTGGGAGAAGCAGTGGTGAGCGTCTACTCGCCGAACGGTGCCGACGCGCGACTCGTCGCCTACGTGAGCGCACCGAGTTCGGATCTGTTCGATCTCGAGGAGCTGGACAAACACCTTCGGTCCCGGCTGCCGGGATACATGGTGCCTTCCGTCGTCGAGGTGCTCGAGCAGTTGCCGCACAATGCAAACGGCAAAATCGACCGCGGCCGTCTGCCCGAGCCTCGAATCCCGCAGCGGGTGTTTGTTGCGCCCACGAATGCAACGGAACGATTGGTTGCTGCCACGGTTGCCGACGTGCTCGAACTCGAGAGCGTCAGCATGAATGACAACTTCTTCCAGGTCGGCGGAAACTCTTTGCTGGCAACACGAGTGGTTGCACGGCTGCGAGAGTCCGGTTCGGCAGAGATCGCGGTCCGGTCTGTCTTCGACGCGCAGACCGTCGCCGAACTGGCGGTTCTCGTCGGCGCCGCGGCGAGCAGTGCCGACCGTGGACCCGATTTGGTGAGGCGTCCGGCGGGCGCGGTAGTACCCCTGGCGCCTGCGCAGGAGCGGATCTGGGCGGCAAATCGCGCCCAGCAGGGCAGTGATTGGAATGTGCCGATTGCGTTGCGTCTACGGGGCAAGATCGACCACACGGTGCTGGCTGCAGCCGCTACCGATCTCTTGACCCGCCACGAATCGCTCCGCACGATCTATCCGCCGACGCCGGACGGACCCGTTCAGGTTGTCGTGCCAGTGGCCGACGTCTCCCTGGATCTGCAGCCGAAGCAGGTGTCGGAGTCGGAGTTGGCTGCGGTGCTGCACGGGTTCCTCTGGTCCGACTTCGACGTGACCACCGACCTTCCGTTCCGAATGCAAGTGCTGCAGTTGGGAACCGAGGAGTTTGTTCTCGCCATCGTTGTGCACCACATTTCCGCGGACGGGTATTCAATGGGGCCGCTGACGCGTGATGTTCTGATCGCGTATGCCTCACGTAGCGCCGGCCTCGAACCCTCGTGGCAGGAATTGCCGGTTCAATTCGGTGACTACTCGGTCTGGAAGCACAAGATTCTGGGTTCGGCGCTCGATCCGGACAGTGAACTGAATCGACAGGTTCGTCACTGGCAGAACGTTATCGGCCGGGAACCGCGTCCGATGCTTCGATCCGATCATCCCAGGCCGGCGGTGTGGCAGACGGCAGGCGAGACCGTCGAGTTCGACGTCGATTCGCAGTTGCATGCTGATTTGACGGCGTATGCGCACGACCGGGGTGTCAGTCTGTTCATGATTCTCCAAGCCGCGTTTGCCGTTCAACTGAGCGCCCTCGCCGAGAATCCCGACGTTCGGGTAGCGACGGCAAACGCCGGTCGTGGCGATCGGCTTCTCGACGACATGGTGGGTAACTTCGCCGAAGACGTACTCATGCGGATACACGTCGACAAGGGGATCGCGTTCGATGATGTTGTCGAGCAGGTTCGTTCGTCGTTGCTCGACGGTTTGGCTCATCCCGACATCTCGGGCCCGCGGTTGATCGAGGCGCTGGGCTTGCCGGAGTCGGAGTCGATGAATGTGCTCTTCCCTGCGACGATGATCCTCCAACGTGCCGAAGCCGGAATCGACATCGACGCCCATGGCCTGTCGGTTCGATCCGAGCCCTTCTCGAACTGTGTGGCGAAGCATGAATTGGAATACGCGATCACCGAACACTTCTCGGATAACGTGCCGAGTGGACTGACTGGAGCCCTGATCTATCCGGTGGCGTTACTGCGTCGCAGTAGTGCCGAACAGATAGTGCGGGACTACATCCGGATAGTGGAGTCGGTACTCTCGGCCGAAGGTCGTACTGTCGAGGAATTGGGGAGACAACTCACATGAGTAGCCATGTGGGGAGAAATTCGGCAAGGTCGGCAGGCTCAGCAGAATCCATCTCGGTGGTGATTGCAGCCTTCCACGCGTTGCCTCTCCTCGACGAGCAGTTGCATGCACTGGCGGGTCAGGACTTCGACGGCCGTTTCGAAGTGGTGATCAGCGACAACGCGGGTGAGTCCGCGCTGCGTACACATGTAGAGGGGCATCCGCTTCGCGATCAACTGACACTTCGCTGGGTCGATTCCTCGTCGGTGCCGGGAACGTCGTCCGCGCGTAACGTCGGTACGCGGGCGAGCCGGTATCCGTTTGTGGCGTACTGCGATCAGGACGATCGCGTCCATCCGGGGTGGCTCACCGCTATGGCGTCGGCGTCGGCGTCCTTCGATCTTGTTGGTGGCCCACTGGAGAAACACACCCTGAACGACCCGGTTGTGGCACGTTGGCGTGCGTTACCGGAACCTGACGAACTTCAAGTGCTCGGTCGTTTCCTACCGATCACCTTCGGCTGCAACCTCGGCATCTGGCGCGAGGTATTCGACGATATCGGGGGCTGGGACGAGAGCTATCCGGCAGCCGGAAGCGATGTCGAGTTCTGTTGGCGCGCGCAGATAAAGGGCTACACCTTGGGTAACAGCCCCGAAGCGATTGTCGCCTACCGCTTTCGGACGGGTATGCGCGAGTCGTGGCGTCAGGTGGTGAGTTACGCCGAGGAAGAAGCCAGAGTGGCGCGGCAGTACGACGCTCCTGGCCGCGCCTGGTACTGGCCGCTCGTGCATGCCGGTGTCGTGGTGGCATTGCTGCCGGTGTGGCCTTGGGCATGGTCACGTAGTCGTCGGGGCGAATGGGTATGGACCACCGGTAATCTGGTGGGCCGGATCAAAGGCAGTATCAAGTACCGCATCGTCTATCTCTGACTTTCAGAGGTAGTAGACACGGTTTTCGATGCTGCCACGGATGCGTCCGTAGAGATTGGCGAGGTGGAAGAGCCACATTCCCGTGGTGTTTCTCCGGACCTTCCTCGGAATCAAGGGATTTCGGAAGACAATGTAGGCAATCGTGTCAGCCAGCGCAATGGGCGATCGGCGAGGCATTCCGTGGTCGCGGAAACTCGCGTAGAGCTTGGCATCGGCACGTCCGCCCGCCACGTTCTGTCGCCAGTGTTCGAGGTACGAGTCACGCAGGCGGTAAGCGGTCACGGCGTCGGTGGCCTGTCCGAGAGTGAAGCCCCGCAATTGAAGTCGAACGCAGAACTCGAAGTCTTCACCGGAACCGGTGAATTCCTCGTCCCATCCACCGAGCTCGTCGATGAGGGACCGTGGCGCGGCAAAACTGCAGCCTGCAGTGACAGGGAGAAATCCGGGGATGTTCGGCAATGTGCCGCTTGTCGGAAGTGGGCGCCAGGAGGCGACGGCAGCAGAGTTGATCGACGCCGTTTCGAGTGTGCCGCCCACTGCGTCGTAGCGCGTGCATGCTTCCACCATCGCGCTGAGCCACCCGGAGTGGACGCGGTCGTCGGCGTCGGCGAATGCGATCAGCTCGCCCTTGGACTGTGCCACACCGGCATTGCGGGCGTGCGCCGCACCGGGCTTGTCGCTGCTGTCGATCAGCCGTAGCGCGAGCGCGGCCGCATGGGGATAGTTTTCCAGGTGCCGCCGAAGACCGTCGGTAGAACCGTTGTCGCTGACGATTACTTCGAAGCGGCCTACGTAATCCTGTGCGGCCAGCGCGTCCAGCTGTTCGTCGATCAGTTCGGTGGCGTTGTACGCGGGTATGACAACCGACACCAAGTCCGGGAGTGGGCTGGGCATCTGACCTCCGAATAGTGGGGACCCGAGCAGGTAGAGCCCGAGCGCGCCTCCACTCTATTCGGTTGCCGCGAACTTCTGGGCCGTCAGAAAAGATGGGCTGTCAGAAAGATGGGCGTTCAGAGAAGCTCGTCCGCCTCGTCGCGTAGGGCGGCGCGCCTCTGGTGGCGTTTTACACCCAGGACGGCAGCCGTGAGTCCGATGAGCGCACCGACTCCACCGCCGGCCCAGGTCGCGATTCCCTCGCCCGGCCGAGCCATCAGTTGTGCGACGACGCCGATCAGTGCGATCACGTAGACGGACCCGGCCACGAGTACTCGGGGCTCGAGACCCCTCATGCTCGCGTAGACATCGACATCGTGAGCCTGTGCGTAGCGCAGCACCACCATCGAACAGACAAACCACCCGATGATCAGTCCGAATGAAATCCACGCGCCGGTTCGTCCGGCAACCCACGGCAGAATCGCGGCGGCGATCAAAGCGATCCAGTACGCCAGTTGGAACCCGACCGCTGAGGCTTCGTTCCACACGTCGCGTTGGCGCTCGTCCTTGTAGAAGTCGTCGTCCAGATCGCCGACGAACCGCAGTGCCTTCATCATCGTGCTCATACTGTCTCCTCGGCATGTTCCGGTAGCGGGAAGAGTGTTTCGACGGTGGTTCCCAGCGCTCCTGCCAGCCGTATTGCCAGGTAGACACTGGGTGCGTAGTCACCGCGTTCGATGGAGACGATGCTCTGCCGACTCACCTGGCCAGCTGAGGCCAGCTGCGCCTGGGTGAGCCCAATGAGGCGTCGGTGCTCACGCACTCGGTTGTCTCCGGCTCTTTCGACCATGGAAAAAGTAAAGGACACTTGTCATTCAATGTCAAGTAGACTTGTCATAGCGCTACACCTCGATCGGCGGATGCAATCTATCCATCGTCCACTGCCGATTGCGCCGGGCGGCAAGCGAACTGGCGGTCAGTGATGCGATCAGAACCCCGCTGAGCACCGCGATGGACACCCAGAGCCTAGAGTCGATTCCGCCTACCGTGAGCTGGCGCAGACCGTTGACGGCGTACGTCATCGGATCGAACGGATGAATGATCTGGAAGGGTTTGGCTGTGGTTTCGACGGGATAGATTCCGCCGGCCGAAACCAGCTGCAACATCAGGAACGCCAGGGTGACAACGCGTCCGACGGACACACCGAATATCGCGTTGAAGGCTTGGATGAGTGCCATGTAGGCGCCCGTGATGAGAATGAGGAATCCGACGGTGCCCGCGATATGCGTGGCATGCAGTCCCACTCCGAAGTGCACCACCACGTACATGACGATCACCTGGCAGACGCCGATCAGCAGCGCCGGCCAGTACGACGCCAACACAACGCGCAGCGCTCCCAGTCCGTTGGCGATCGGGCGGTTCTGTAGTGGCTTGAGCAACATCCACGTGATGATGCCGCCCACGAACAATGCGAGAGGCAGGAAGAACGGAGCGAAACCGGTGCCGAAGGTGGCGGCTCGGTTCTTGTAGGTTTCCTGCAGTTCGACCGGACTGGAGAGCGTTTGCGCTGCCGCGGTGCGCTGCTCGTCAGTCCAACTCGGCACCTGCCCGGAGCCTTCGGTGAGCTTGGTGGCAAGTTCGGACGCGCCGGCCTGCAACTTCGGGGTTCCCTCGGCGAGCTGAGCAGCGCCGTCGGAGAGTTCGATACTGCCGTCGGTGAGCTGTACGAGACCACTGCTCAGTGTTTGGGCGCCGGCATTGACCTGTTGGCCTCCGTCGCGTAGCTGGACGAGTCCGCTGCGCAGTTCGCCGCCGCCGCCGACTGCCGCGCTCAGGCCGGCACGGAAGGTGCTCGACGGATCTCCGAGTTGATACGCGAGTTGCTGTGCGCCGCTTTTGAGCTCGGCCAGTTGTCCCATGGTGGATTCGCCGAACCCTTGGGTGCGCAGGATGTCCTGGGCGGGTGCCAACGCGTTGGCGATCTGCTGCGAAACGGGATCGGGATTCAGGCGCAGTGCTGCCACGGCTTGGCCCACCAACTGTGTTGCCTGAGCTTGCGTGTCGCCCAGAACATTCAGGGTGTCGACAACCTGGGTGACGCCGCCGCTGAGTTCTGTTGCGCCGTTGCCCAGTTGACCGGCACCCACATCGAGTTGTCCCAATCCGTCGGTGAGCGCCAGGATTCCACCGGTTGCGGTGTCGATTCCCGCCGATAGTTGCGCGGTACCGTCGGCAAGGGTGGCGGCGCCGTCGCGGGCGGTCACCATGTTGTCCGCCAAAGTCTTCGAGCCACTGGCAAGTTGGGCTGCGCCGTCGTTTGCGGTTGTCATGCCTGCGGAGAGTTGTTGTGCTCCGTCAGCGGCCTGTTTCAGCCCGGCGCCCGCGTCGGTGAGTCCCAGCAGCACGGTCTCGACGGATTGTGCGCCGATCGTGGCGCCCACCTGGTTGAGAATCTGCTGGGCGGCATTTTGGCCGATGATCGTGGCCAGGTAGTTGTTCACGTCGTTGAAGGCGAACTGCAACTGGGCTTTACGTGGGTTGTCGGACGTGGGCGACGCGACCGCTTCACTGAAATTCTCGGGCAGTGTCAACGAGAAGTAGTACGTGCCGTCCGAAACGCCCTGCGCTGCTTCGTCAGGGGAGACGAGGTGTAGGTCCAGTTCGCCGGAGTCGAGGAGGGCTTGGCTCACCTGGTCACCCGCGTTGAGTTCTTTCCCTTGAACCATGGCGCCGCGATCGATGTTGACCAGCGCGACCGGAACCTTGTTGACCTCGCCGAACGGATTCCAGAACGCCCACAAGTACATTGCGCCGTACAGCAGTGGCATGAGGATGATGGTGACGAGTGCGATTCGGGGCATGACTCCCCGGGAGAACCGCTTGAGTTCGGTTCCGAGTGACATTCCTGCAAGCATCGCCGCTACCTCGCGCCTTCTTGATCGGGATAGGTGACATCGTCGCGCAGAGTGAGCACATCGACCGGTGACCCTTCGGGCAGCGGATTCACCGTGGAGCAGATGACGGTCTGATATCGCCCGAGGTCGGCGAGTCGCTCCACCAGGTAGGCGCGCTCGTAATCGCGTCGTACCTGCTCGAGGTCGTCGATGACAAGCACCGCGGTCTTCTTGGTGTTCGCGACGGCGATCCGCAGCAGGGTGGCTTCGAGTTCACCGAGATCGCTGACGTATTGACCCAGACGCGGTAGTGGGTGATCGCCGAACACCGGCCCGCAGACGGCGGCGAGTTGCTCGTCACCGGCGCGGCCGATCAATTTGTACCATGGTGCATCCCAACGGATCTGCTCCGTGACGAGGTCGCGAACGGTGACCGACTGTGCCAGTTCGTCGATGTCCTCGAAACCGGCGATGGAGCAGATGTCGAAGATGTCGCGCGGGCGGGTACGTCCGAATACGCTCAGTGACCCGGAACTGGGCTTCAATCGCCCGCTCAGTGCCAGGAGCAGTGAGGTGCGTCCGGATCCGGCCGAGCCTTCGATGACGGTGACGCCGCCGGCCCCGATGTCGAGGTCTACCGGGCCGAATACCGGGCCCCACGGTCCGTCGAGGCGTAATCCCCGCGCTGTTACTGCTGTCTCGCGCGTGTACTCGGGCTGAGATTCGTACGCCTCGTGCGGAGCGGCCACGGCGATCACCTTTTCGGGTTGGAGTCGGCAGTGCTGGTTCAGCCAACCACAGACAACCCGAACTGGTGCCCCGAGTGGGCGGCCGATCGTGAAGGTTTTTGCTCGCTGCGCGAGTAAAAACCTTCACGATCAGCGAACTGAAACGGGTCCGGCCGCCGAGGGAAAACCCTCAGCGGCCGGACCCGTCAGTAAATCAGAATGCAGCTTCGTCGATCTCCATGATGTCGTTCTCCGTGTTGGCGATGATCTCGCGTGACGCGGTGAGCTCCGGCAGTACGTTCTTGGCGAAGAAGGACGCGATGGCGACCTTGCCCTCGTAGAACGCCTTGTCCTTGTCGGAAGCGCCGTTGTCCAGCGCTGCGATAGCGATCTCCGACTGGCGCAGCAGCTGCCAGCCGATGATCAGGTCGCCGACAGCCATCAGGAAGCGCACCGAGCCGAGTCCGACCTTGTACAGCTCGGAAGGCTGCTCCTGAGCGCCCATGAGGAACCCGGTGAGGGTTGCCGCCATGGTCTGGACGTCTTCGAGGGCGGTAGCAAGCAGTGCGCGTTCCGCCTTGAGGCGACCGTTGCCTGCTTCACTGTCGATGAACGTCTTGATCTGTCCGGCAATGTGAGCGAGGGCGACACCGCGGTCACGAGCGATCTTGCGGAAGAAGAAGTCCTGCGCCTGGATGGCGGTGGTTCCTTCGTACAGCGAGTCGATCTTGGAGTCGCGGATGTACTGCTCGATCGGGTAGTCCTGCAGGAATCCCGAGCCGCCGAGGGTCTGGAGGCTGTCGGTCAGGTACTGGTACGCGCGCTCGGAGCCGACGCCCTTGACGATGGGGAGCATGAGGTCGTTGACACGGAACGCGGTGTCCTTGTCGGCGCCCGAGACATGCTTGGCGACGATCTCGTCCTGGTGCGCCGCGGTGTAGAGGTACACCGCACGCAGGCCTTCGGCGTATGCCTTCTGCATCGCGAGGCTACGACGCACGTCGGGGTGGTGCGTGATGGTGACGCGCGGTGCGGCCTTGTTGGTCATCTGGGTGAGATCGGCACCCTGGACGCGCTGCTTTGCGTAGTCGAGAGCGTTGAGGTAGCCGGTGGAAAGGGTGGAGATAGCCTTGGTGCCCACCATCATTCGAGCGTGCTCGATGACGTCGAACATCTGCGCGATGCCGTTGTGAACCTCGCCGACCAGCCAGCCCTGGGCGGGGACGCCGTGGCCACCGAAGGTGAGCTCACACGTGGTGGATGCCTTGAGGCCCATCTTGTGCTCGACGTTGGTGACGAAGACGCCGTTGCGCTCGCCGAGTTCGTTGGTCTCGAAGTTGAAGTGCGTCTTCGGGACGAAGAACAGGCTCAGACCCTTGGTGCCGGGGCCGGCGCCTTCGGGGCGAGCGAGGACGAGGTGGAAGATGTTCTCGAACAGATCATCCGAGGTTGCGGACGTGATGAAGCGCTTGACACCTTCGATGTGCCAGGAGCCGTCGTCCTGCTTGATCGCCTTGGTGCGGCCGGCGCCGACGTCGGAGCCTGCGTCGGGCTCGGTGAGGACCATAGTGGCGCCCCAGCCGCGTTCGACAGCAGTGGCTGCCCAGCTCTTCTGCTCTTCGGTGCCGTTGTTGAACAGCACGTCGGCGAAGGAGGGGCCGGCCTGGTACATGAATGCGGCCGGCTGCGCGCCGAGGAGCATTTCGGCGATCGCCCACACGACCGTGCGGGGGACGGGAACGCCGCCGACCTCTTCACTCAGCCCCATGCGGAACCACTCGGCGTCCCACATGGTGCGGAAGGACTTCTTGAAGGATTCGGGAAGCTTCGCCTCGTGGGTCTCCGGGTCGAAGACAGGCGGGTTACGGTCGGCGTCGGCGAAGGACTCGGCGAGCGGTCCCTCAGCCAGTCGTGCGACCTCGGCCAGCATGCTGCGGACGGTGTCGGCATCGAGATCGCCCCAAGCGCCTTCGCTCAGTGGCTTTTCCAGTCCGAGTACCTCGAAGAGGTTGAACTCGAGGTCCCTGACGTTGCTCTTGTAATGGCCCATGTCTGCTTCTCCCAGTGAGGTGGTGCGGTCCAGCACTCCTAGTACCGCCCGAAGTTTATTACTCGTCGGTAACTTAATACATGTTACTAGTCGTTCTTTCAACTGCCAACATCGAATTTCCGTCCGATGACAAGTGCGTCGATCGCGATTCCCGTTTCGGTGTGTCTGTGCGGATTTCCGGCGATCTCGAAACTGAGCCGGTTTCCGAATTCTTCCATCAAATCCTCTGGCGTGTAGAGGATTTCGGGATCCTGTGGTCCGCCGACGCCGTAATCGACGTTGCTTCGGTCGTGACCCAAAATCATGAGGATTCCGTCAGGTTTCAGAGAATTTATGGCACGGTTCACAACCAACGTGCGCTGTGGTGCCGGCAGATGGAGGTACAGAACGAGCGCAAGATCGTAATTGTGGCCGTACTCGACCGTGGTGACGTCACCGCAGCGGTAGTCCAGTCGATCGACCACGGAGCGTGGGGATCGGGAGGCGATCGTGCGGGCCTTGTCGATCGCGACGGCCGAGTAGTCGATGCCGGTCACTTCCCAGCCTCGTGTTGCCAGCCACAACGCGTTGCGGCCCTCTCCGCAGGCCAGGTCCAATGCCTTGCCGTGGGGGAGGGCCGTCGCGTATTCCACCAGAAGCTCGTTCGGGGGAGCGCCCCAGACGAGTTCCGATCGTTCGTACTTCTTGTCCCAGTCGGCCGCGTCCATAAGTGACGACGGTAGTGGCACTCAGTTCTTGCGCAGTGCCGCCCGCGTCGGGACGGCGATCGACAGGAATCCCAAGGCGGCAGTGACGGCAACGATCGATCCGTAGACCGCCGGCGAGACGGTGGGTACCGGCGCGCCGGAGACGGCTATCGCGATCCCCACCAGTGGAGGTATGGCGATCAGCGTCCCGACCACAATGGCGATACCGACCACCATGACGGATTCGATCCGCATCATTGCGCGAACCTGACTGGTTCTGGCGCCCACGAGTTGCAGCAGGGCAAACTCTCGCGCGCGTTCCGCCGTGGCCGCGACCAAGGTGTTCACAACAGCGACAGCCAGATAACCGAGCAGAACCAGGACCGCGAGGATGCTCACCCAGGACTGCATCCGACGCTCGTCGGCGCCGGCGGCCCCGAACTGGTCCTGGTTCATTGCCGAGATAGAGGAGAAGGACTGCAGTGACTGCTGCACCTCATTGATGCGTCCAGGTTCGGCGCGCACCAGAACCGCGTCGATCAGCGCGTCGGTGGAGTGTGTCCGCAGCGTATCGACTGGCAGAGTGACGTCGCCGAAACCGAGTCCACGACCGTACTTCGCGACAACCAACGGATGTATCACCGTGCCGTCGCCGAGATGGAGATCGATGCGACCACCGACGCGGGCACCGAGGGCGAAGGCACCGTCGCTGCTCACGGCAACGGTGTCGTCGGTCAGATCGACCAAATCTCCCTCGATGACATCGAGGTCGAGAGTGGACGCGGCGTGAGCGGCGTCGATTCCTTGCGCGGAGATCGGGGTGACCGCTGCGCCGGCCTCGTCACCACTCGTCACCGGCAGGACCTGACTGCGGACGACGGGGTTGGCGGCGCTCACTCCCGGAATTGCCCTGACGGAATCGACGAGCGCGGGTGCGATGCCGGCCGGAGCGCCCACGATCAGATCTGCGGTCACTCCCTTGATCGACTGATCGGTTGCCTCCGCGGCGACGGTTGACTGGCTGAAGAACTGCACGGAGCCCAGGGCGATGGCCAGAGCGAGCGGCACGATGGCGGAGGAGAGCCGACGCGAGTGAGATTCGGCATTTGCGGCAGCCAGAACTCGCGGCGCTCGGGTGCTACGACGCAGTGGTCCGCCGACGGCCCGGATGATGGCGCGCACGAGCAGTGGGCCAAGCAAGGCGACGGAGAAGATCAGCAACAGCGCGCTGCTGCCCGCTCCGGCAGCTGCAGCCTCGCCGGGCAGGAACGCCGGGAGTGCGGACATACTCAGACCGAGGACGCCGAGCACGGCTCCGGTGACAATCCTGGGCCTACTCAATTCGGCTGGGCCGCGCTCGGATTCGCGCAGCGCCTCGGTAGGTTCGAGTTTTGCCGGGCGGCGGGCAGCCACCGCCGCTGCGCCCCGCGCGGTCAGAACGCAGATGACAAACGCGCTCAAAGCGGGAATCGGGCTGTATACCAAGGCAAAATCGGGAGGGATGACGCCGGCGCTCGCGAACTGTGCGCCCAGAACTTTCGCGAGCAGGAAGCCGGGGATCAGCCCGAGGGCGGCTGCGGCGGTAGCGACGAAGAGCACCTCGCGTCCGATCATCGTGTGAATCTGGCACGTGGTTGCGCCGATTGCGCGCAGCAGAGCAAATTCTCGACGGCGTGCGTTGATCGAGAGAGACAGCGTGCTGGACACGACAAACATGGCGACCATCAAAGCGAGACCCGCAAACGACGCGCAGAGCGCGATCAACTGGGTCCGCGCAGCACCGGCGTCGAGGAATTCGATGCCGCCACGCGCGGTGCCGGCCGAGATCTCAGCGTCGGTGCCGGACAGGGCCTCGCGGGCGAGAGCGGCCGCGTTCACGCCTTCGGGTGCGATCACACCGACGGCGGTGACCGAGCCGTGATGCGGCCACAACCGTTCGGCCTCCTGGTCTTCGAGGAAGACGAGTGCCGGACGGTCCGGTGATGCTTCCGAATCCGAATCGGCTGTGCCGACAACGGTGTACTCGTCCACTATCCCGCCGTGCGCCAGCGTGATTCGCTCACCGACGGCAGCGCCGGTGGTGGAGACAACTTCATTGCTGTTCTGCGGTGCGCGTCCTCCGGTCAGCGAATACGGTGCCAATTGCGCTGTACGCCAAGGATGTGCATCGAGTACGACGCCGTCGGCGGTGCTGACGGGGATGGAGATATCGGGAACGACGGTGGCATCGAGTGCATCGAGCTTGTGAACCACATCGCTATCGAGCAGAACCCGCTCGGCAAAGGGCTGATCGGCGTCTTCCTTGACCGCCAATGCCTGCGGCGCACTGACGACGGCATCGGCTCCGGCATACAGGTGCGGCGAGACTCCACCTCGCACTCCCGATTCCAGCAGAATGCCCAACGCGCAGGTGAGGAGGGCGGCGCAGAACACGGATACGAATACGGCGATGAAGCCGGAGCGATGTGCCTTCAGATGGGCAACGGTATGAGCTTTCACGGTCACCAGTCCCCGAGGTGCGTCATGCGCTCGGCGACCTGCGCCGGAGTGGGCCGGTCGATGTGCCCGACCAGTTTTCCGTCGGCCAGAAACAGCACTCGGTCGGCATACGACGCGGCAACGGGATCGTGGGTGACCATGACAACGGTCTGATCGAACTCGGCAGCGGTGTGGCGCAGAAGTTCCAAAACCTGCTTCGCGCTGCGTGAGTCGAGCGCGCCGGTGGGTTCGTCGGCAAAAAGCGCGTCGGGTCGAGTGGCGAGTGCTCGGGCGATGGCAACTCGTTGTTGTTGTCCGCCGGACAGTTCGGCGGGTGCGCGATTGCGCAACGCACCGAGTCCGACGGCCTCCAGAACGAAGGTCAGATAGTTTTTGTCGGCGGTGCGTCCGGCGAGGAGTAGGGGGAGTGTGACGTTCTGTTGCACGGTCAGCGCGCCGAGCAGGTTGTACGCCTGGAAGACAAAACCGACATGATCGCGTCGGAAGATGCTGCGGGCCTTCGGCTTCAGTCGTGACATGTCGGTGCCGCCCAGCCAGGTCGATCCGCTGGTCGGGCTGTCGAGACCGGCAGCGCAGTGCAGGAAGGTGCTCTTGCCGGAACCGGACGGGCCCATGACCGCGGTGAACGTGCTGCGGGGCAGGGTGAGGCTGACATTGTCGAGAGCAGTGACGCCGCCGCCCTTGCCGTAGACCTTGCCGTAGACCTTGCCGTAGACCTTGCTGACTCCCTCGAGACGAACAGCCGCAGTGGTCGCCGTCGGTGCCGGGGGATTGAGGGCCGCGTGTCGATTCTTCATGAAATAGACGCTAGGGAGATTCGGCGCGTCCCGACATCCTGCAGAGTCCCGAATCAATGGTGTAGCCAGCTGTAGTGGATCTGCGCGGTGAGTGCGGCATGCTGGGACGGTGAAGCAGAGGTTTCGGGCAGTGCGCTACGTGCTTGTCGAGGGTTGCGCCGGCGTGGTGTCCCTGGCTTTGGTGATAGCGGGCATGGTCCTGCTCTCGCTGTCGGTGCTGATCGTGGGGTGGGCGCTGGTTCCGTCGTACGTGCGTGTGTTGCGGTGGTGGGCGGATCTTGCCCGTGCTCGTTCGGCTCGCTACTCGGGTTCTGCTGTTCCCCATCGCTATCCGCCCATGCCGACCAATCCGGGGATCGGGGATCTGCGTCGACTGCTCACCGAACGGTCGACGCGACGCGACGGTGGCTGGTTGGTGCTCCATGCGATGGGAGCACCCGTTGCCGGACTTCTCACCGTCGCGTTGCCACTGGGCGCGCTCAATACCTTTGCGGTTCCGTTCTATTGGCAGGCGATGCCCGCCGACGAGCCGGTGTCCAATCCTTATCCCGTGACGTCGTGGTGGGGCGCGGCCGGCATGCCCGTCATCGGTGCCCTGTATTTGTTGTTGGCGTGGTGGCTGATTCCGGCGATGGCGCGGTGGCTCGCTCTGTTGGCGTCGTCTCTCCTTGCGGATGATGCCCGGGCGGATTTGTCGCGGCGGGTGAGCGAATTGACCGCAAGTCGTGCGGCGGCGTTGGACGCACACTCGGCAGAACTCAAACGTATCGAGCGGGATCTGCATGACGGTGCCCAGAATCGTCTGGTGGCGGTGGTGATGATGCTGGGAATGGCCGAGCGGGCCCTGGCGAACAATCCGGATCAGGCGCTTCCGCAGGTGCATCGGGCACAGGCAGCGGCCACGGAAGCGCTGAGCGAGCTACGGGCGCTTGTTCACGACATCTACCCGCCGATTCTCGACGAACTCGGTCTGGACGGTGCGGTGTCCGCTCTTGCAGGACGTTCAACCGTGCCCTGTGTGCTCGAGATCGAGAACCTACGACGCGCTCCGGCCGCGGTGGAGGCCGCTGCCTACTTCGTGGTGGCCGAGGCGCTGACCAACGTCGCCAAACACAGTGGAGCACACGCCGTCACTGTGCGAGCGGCCACGAAATCCGATCCTGAGACCATGACAATCGATGTTCTCGACAACGGACACGGCGGCGCGAGCGAGCGCCTCGGGGGCGGTCTCGCCGGCATCAGGCGTCGGGTCGAAGCATTCGAGGGAACTGTGGTCCTGGACAGTCCGGCCGGTGGGCCGACAACGATGAGGGTGGAACTGCCGTGCGGATACTGATTGCCGAGGACGATGCTTTGCTGCGTGAGGGACTGGCGCTGCTGTTGCGCGGGGAGGGCTACGAGGTCGTCGCGGTGCCGGACGCGGACCAGTTCCTGTCGGTGTTCGAGGAAACGGCCCCAGACGCCGGTGTCCTGGACGTGCGGATGCCGCCCACATTCACCAACGAGGGTCTGCGGGCCGCGATAGAGGTTCGCAAGGCACGGCCAGGCTTCCCCGTTCTGGTCCTCTCGGCGTACGTGGAGGACCGCTACGCCGGTGAGCTGCTCGCGGGTGGCGCAGGCGGTGTGGGATACCTCCTGAAGGAACGTGTCGGCAAGGTCGCCGAATTTGTCGACGCTCTCGAGCGGGTGATCGGCGGCGGAACCGTCATGGATCCCGAGGTGGTATCCCAACTGATGAGCCGTCGTCGCGCCGACGATCCCATTCGCGCACTCACTCCGCGGGAATCGGAAGTGCTCGGTTTAATGGCAGAAGGGTTGGGAAATCAGGAAATCGCGCAGAAACTGGTTGTCAGCGACACTGCTGTGAGCAAGCACATAGGAAATATCTTCGCGAAGCTCGGCCTGTCGACTTCCCAAAGCGGACATCGTCGGGTTCTGGCTGTTCTAGCCCATTTGCGGGCTTGACCGAACATCTGGACGGCGGACGCGCCGCAAGCGTAATGTGAGCCAGCCTCATGTTGTTGTCGTAACCTAACGGTGACCTGAGAGGCGTGGGCGTATGTCCGCTACGTAACGTGTGATCTCGGAAACGAGTCAAGCACCTGAAGCAACGAGGAGATCGATCAATGGGTAAGCCGATTGCCAGTGTGGCCGGAGGTCGGCAGTCCGTCCTTCTCGGGCTCGGCGTTCACCGCCCTGAGCGGGTTGTGACCAACGACGAGATCTGCGAGACGATCGATTCCACGGACGAGTGGATTCAGACCCGCACAGGCATCAAGTCGCGCCGCTTTGCCGGCGACGGCGAAGGCGTCGTCGCGATGTCTCTCGGTGCCGCACGTGGCGCCCTGGCTGCCAGTGGCATCGCTCCCGAGCAGATCGGCGCTGTCATCATCGCCACCTCCACCTACGACCTGCAGACGCCGCAGGCCGCATCGGTGATCGCTCACGAACTCGGTATGAACGGTCCGGCCGCATTCGACCTGGCTGCCGGCTGTGCCGGATTCAGCACCGCACTCGGTGTCGCCAACGACCTGATCCGCGGCGGAACTGCCGACTACGCACTTGTCGTCGGCGTCGACCGTATGAGTGACACCACCGAGCCGACCGACCGCAGTGTGCGCTTCATCTTCGGCGACGGCGCCGGCGCCGTCATCGTCGGTGTCAGTGACACCGTGGGAATCGGCCCCGTCGAGTGGGGTTCGGACGGAAGTCAGTCCGACGCCATCAAGCAGGAGCCGAGCTGGCTCGAGTTCATCGAGAAGCCCGAAGGCGCTCGGCCGTGGATCAAGATGGCCGGCACGGCCGTATTCCGTTGGGCTGCTTTCGAAATGGGCAAGGTTGCCACGCGCACGCTCGAGAAGTCGGGTCTGACCATCGATGACATCGACGCGTTTGTGCCGCACCAGGCCAACCAGCGCATCAACGAGGTCATCGCGCGCAGCATGAAGCTGCCCGAGGGATTCCCGGTCTCCAACGACATTGCCGAGACGGGCAACACGTCCGCAGCTTCGGTGCCGCTGGCCATGGAGCAGATGCTCCGCGACGGCCAGGTCAAGCCGGGCGACAAGGCCCTGTTGGTCGGCTTCGGTGCCGGACTGTCCTACGCCGGCCAGGTTGTCATCCTGCCGCCGCTCGGAACTGATCCGAACGCCTGATCTTCCTCACAGACGAGAGCCCGCGAACCGAACAGGTTCGCGGGCTCTCGTTATGTTTGGTTCGGCTCAGCGGGTCGGCGACGACAGTAGTGGGATCAGTAGTTCGTCCGGTGTGAGGGCGCCGTGCTGACCGGGCAGCCCGGCCAAGCCTGATTCCACCGAGCGGCGCACCACAGCAACATCGTCGGTGGCGATGGCGATGACGTCGCCGATTCGCCCGTGAAACGCGGAATGTACTGAGGGGCCGAATAATCCGGCGACAATGCCCTCGGCCCGTGTGCCGATCCACATCCGGTCGCCGAGTTCGGCTCGCCACCGCGCAGCCACGTCGGCTGCCGCACCTTCGCGGGTGTGGATGTGCCGGCAGCGTGGTTCGCCGGCGAGCGCGAGGACGTCTTTGGACAGGACCGGCGAGTTGTCGTAGTCGATCTTGTTCGCGTCGGTGATCTCGACCATTCCGTGGTCGGCGGTCACGATCAGAGTCACGTCCGGACCGAGAGCAGCGGCGAGTTGTTCGACAACACGATCGACCAGTGACAGTTGCTGGAGCCACGGCTCCGATTCAGGTCCGTACACATGCCCGAGGGCGTCGATCTCGCTGATATAGCAATACGTGAACGTGCGCTCCGCGGATTTTGCGACGGCAACCGTGCGAGCCACCAGATCGCCGTACGCCTGAATGCCGGCAAAAGCTGCACCGCGCATGCCCGCGCGAGTAAGTCCGCTGCCGTCGAACTTGGACGGGACAACCGTCGTCACAGTGATGCCTGCGGCCTGGGCCCGGTCGAACGTCGTGGCTTCCGGTTGAAGAACCTCGGGGACGATCGAATCGGCGTACGACTCTTTTTTCCCGGTGGGATGCCATCCGAGCCAGTTGAACACCGCATCGGCTTCCTCGACGTACGACTGGTAGCCGGTAATGCCGTGCGCGCCTGACGGGAGGCCGGTTCCCAGGGACACGATGCTGGTGGCCGTCGTCGTGGGAAATCCGGCGCGGATGGGGGAGCCCACCCAAGAGTTCAGGTACGGGGCATGCTCGGCATTGCGCGCCAGGAGATTGGCTCCCATACCGTCGACCAGCAAGATCACCGTTCTCTTGCTGGGTGGCAGATTCAGTCGATTGGCCTCGCCGGCAACTCCCAGCGAGGCGAGAATTGACGGCGCAAGGGTCGACAGTGTCGGTTGTGAGTACACATCGAGGAGAGGTGCGGGGGCGGGCATCCCATGAGATTAGGCGGTGAACGCCGAAAACTGCATACCTTCTGGGCATGCGTTCAAATTGGGGGCGAAGCCCCCGTGCGCCTTTTTGGTAGTCGGCGCTACCGGAAAGGCGCACAGGGCCGCAGGCCCTCAGCCCACGATGGTCGAAATACGGAACGCCGCCCCTAGTGGATCTGCGACACCCGCCAGGCGTCCGAACGGGGTGTCCTCAGGGGCCGCGATGACGCTGCCACCGAACTCGACGACCTTTGCGACCGCGGCATCGGTGTCGTCGGCGCCGAAGTACACCTGCCAGAACGACGGCACCTCCGTCGGCAGGAACGAACTGGCATCCATGACGCCGGCAATCGCGGGGCCGCCCAGCTTGGCCTGTGAATAGCGGAACTCGTCCGTGTCACCCATCGACTCGAACTGCCAGCCGAACACATCCGCGTAGAACGGCAGAGCCGCCGTGTAATTCTTCGACATCGTCTCGTGCCATACCGGAGCGCCGGGAACTCCGACCACACCGAATCCCTCATGCTGATCGGGCTGCCAGATTCCGATCACCGCACCGGCCGGATCGCCGACAATCGCCATGCTCCCCTGATCGCCGACCTGCATGGACGGCATCATGATCGTGCCGCCGGCAGCCTCCGCTTTGGCGGCCGAGGCAGCCGCGTCGGAGGACGAGATATAGGTGGTCCAGATGTTGCCGTACGGATTGCCCTCCTGCTGGGGGCCGAGACCGGCAATGGGCTGCCCGTCCTTGCTGAAGATGGCGTATCCGCCGTACTGCGGATCGTCGTTGCCGTCGACCTGCCAGCCGAACACGTTGGTGTAGAAGTTCTTCGCGACCTCGGTGTCCGAACTGGTGAGGTCGATCCAACAGGGAGTTCCGTCGAGCATGAGTTCCTCCTGGGCGTCGTTGTGGTGGTTGACGCTACCGAAAAGACTCACGGGGCGGCAGGTCCTTCAAGGAGCCGGGCACGCACCTCCGCATCCGTTGCACAGTCGATCGCCGTCCACGCCAGTCCCAGCGCGCCGTCCAGGACGGCTTTGTCGCCGGTCTCGGAGCGGCAGTACGCAGTGAACTCGGGCTGGTGATTGCCGGCGCCGTTGCATTCGATTCCGATGATGGGATGGATGGTGGGGATGCGGTGCGAGACATTGCCCATGTCCGTCGATCCGGCTGCCGGACCGTTGTAATCGAAGAACGTGCGACCGAGAGCCTCGAGGTTCTCCTGGTAGAGAACGCTCAACTGCTGATCCCACCGTGACTCCGCGTACGCGGGCGACGGTGACGTCATCGCGATGTCGCAACCCGTCGCGATGGCACCGGCGGTGAAGCACTGCTCCACCTTGGGCTGGGCTGCCTCGACGCCGCCCAGCGTTTCGGCTCGGACGGCGTACGTCCCGTGTGAACTACCGGGAATGACATTGGGTGCGACACCGGCGTCGCTGACGTAGCCGTGAACTTGAACGTCCTTCGGAAGATGCTGTCGCAGTAAACCGATGCTCACCTGGGCGACGGTGAACGCGTCGGCCGCGTTGACGGCGCCGACGGCAAACGACGCGTGCGAGGACACTCCGGTGTACTCGACGTCGAGGTGCGAGATGGCAAGCATGTTGGGGGCGCGCAGGTCTCCCGCGCCGGGGTGCACCATCATGGCGCAGTGCAGTGAATCGAAGATGCCCTCCTCGAGCATGACGACCTTTCCGCCGCCACCCTCTTCGGCGGGAGTTCCGAAGACGGCCACGGTGATTCCCAATTCGTCGGCCAACGGTGCGAGGAGCAATCCCGCGGTCACAGCGGCAGAGGCGATGATGTTGTGCCCGCAGGCATGTCCGATGTCCGGGAGCGCGTCGTACTCGGCAAACAGTCCGATCACGAGTTCGCCGTTGCCGTACGTAGCGGCGAGTGCGGTCGGGAGTCCGGCAACACCGCGCTCGACCGCAAAACCGGCACCCTCGAGCATGTCCGCGACGGCGGCCGACGCGTTGTATTCGGCAAACGCGAGTTCGGGATCTTCATGGATCTGGTGACTCAGTGCCAGTGCGGCATCGGAGATGGTGTCGAGGTGCTTGGCCGCGCGATCTTTTGTCGTCATCGTCTGAGACTGCGTTCGCGCTGGGATCTGCGGACCAAAATGCAGTATTTGTGTACTAATTTATCTCTTCATGCAGGATTCGATAGTTTTGGACGAGATCGATCTGCGAATCGTCCACGCGATGCAGGTACAGCCGCGCGCACCGTGGGCGTTGATCGGCAGCGTTGTCGGGGTTGATCCGGTGACCGCTGCGCGTCGGTGGAGATCTCTCACCGACTCGGGCACTGCCTGGATAGCGGCGTACCCGGCTGCCGACGCGGGATCGGTGTTGGCATTCCTCGACATCCGGTGCGAACCTCGATCACGCAAACGGATCGTCGACGAACTCGTGGCGCACGCGCATGTGATGAGCGTGAACGTTCACTCGGGTGGTTGCGCAGTCATGGCGGAAGCGTTGTTTGTCGGCACAGATGCGCTGGCTCGATACGTACTCGACGATCTGCAACTTCAGGACGGGGTGACCGACGTCGTGGTGCATCCTGTCACCAGGGTATTCACCGAGGGAAGCCGTTGGCGGCTGGGCACTCTCGAACCGTCCGGTGTTCGGACGTTGCGTGAATCAGGGGTGGCACCGCCGCCACTCGGCCGCCGACATCCGTTGGACCGGGCAACGGTCGCCGTGATCGACGTTCTCGGACGCAGACCGCGCGTGTCGGTGACCGAACTGGCTCATGAACTCGAGATCAGCACCTCGACGGCTCGTCGACGGCTGGGCCGCGCCCTGTCGCAGCACACTCTGTTGCGTTGTGAATTGGCGAGATTCGCGACGGGGCGGCCGATCCGGGTACTGTTCACGGCTCGGATTCCAGTGCTCGATGCGGAGCGTGCGGCGCGAATCCTACGGGCCCGGACGGAGATTCGTCTTGTTGTCGCCGTTGCCGGATCGAACAACCTCTTCTTTGCCGGGTGGTTTCGCGCACTGCCTGACCTCGCGGCACTCGAAGCGGACTTGGCTGCCCGGGCGCCGACGCTCGAAGTGGTGGACCGGCGAGTTGTTCTGGACACGCCAAAACTGATGGGGCACTTGCTCGATCGGGACGGCCGATCCATGGGTGTGGTTCCGGTGAGTGTCAGGTCGTGATCAGGCTCGTGTGCGAGAGCCAGGCCAGGACATGACGGTTGAACTCGTCGGGTAATTCCAGCTGGGGAGTGTGCCCGGTGTCGCCGAGGATGATCGTGGTCCAGTGCGGATGTGCTGCGGCGGCAGATCGTGCCGCCGCTACCGAGACGAGGCGATCGCGCTCGCCGTGCAGCAGGAGGGTGGGAGCACTGATGTCGCGCAATGCTTTTCGATACTTCTGTGGACGGGCCAACACGGTGAGCAGTGATCGTGCAGCTTGCAGGAAGTCTGCATCCTGAGTGGCGAATTCGCGCCTGATCTTCGCCAGGGCCGCGCCTGCTGTAGCCACCTCGGAGTCGGCGCGGGCTGGGTCGACGAAGCAGAGGTTGGTCATCTGCGTCGCCAACTGCTCGTCCGTCATCGTCCGTCGGCCAAGGCTCATTGCCCGTTCCCCCACATAGGGCAGCGCGTACACGAGGAATTGGGCAGCGATAACGGGGTCGGGGATCCGAATCGGTAGCGGCAGTGCCGGGTCGACCAATACCAGGCCGGCCACCGAATCAGGGCGGGCGGCGGTAGCGAGGGCAGATACCATTCCGCCCATCGAGTTGCCGAACAGAATGACCGGTTTCCCGACAACGTTGTCGATAAACCGGTTCAGGAGTGCAGCATTTGCCTGAATGTGTGTAGTGCGACCGAGAGCCTGTGTGAGGCCGAAGCCGGGCAGATCCACCGCGTAGACACGGGCGTGATTCGCCAGCGTGGGCGCCACCCGGACCCAGTTCAAATGCGAGCCGCCAAGTCCGTGAACCAGGACGATAGGTGTCGAGTCTTCCGGTCCACCGAAGTCTACCCAGTGCATGTCCCCGTCGAGGTCGGCGATGTTGCTGATTCCGCCCCACGGGGCACTGAGCGCAGTGTCGACGGCTTCCACGGCGGAACGGGGCAAAGTCATCCCTCCAGAATGCCCTGTATTTGTTGATCGTGTGAGTGCCCTGTGCCGTCGATCACGCAGTGTTGTAGCGGCGCCGAACGCCACTGGTCTATTGGACTGTGGCAGAAACGGTTTCGCAGTTGTCCGGTTTGCCCGATCTCATTTGGGTGCTTGTCACCGCAGACGCACCGTCCGGCATACTGGCAGCCATGTGGTGGATGGTCGGGTTAATCATTCTGACTGTTCTGAGCCTGTCGTCCGCTTTGGTGGCATTTGTATTTCACCGATCAACGGCTGAGGACAGGACATTGCTGGGTGATCGTAGTAAAAGCACAGTCGAACGGCCCTGAATCGGTAATCGATCCAGGGCCGTCCACAGTTCTGTCACCCCCAGCGGGACTGTCCACCGTCGAGCGGGATTGTGGCACCGGTCAGGTAGCCGGCGTCGGGTCCGACGAGGAACGCGACGGCAGTGCCGATGTCGTTTTCACAGTCACCGATGCGGCGCATCGGAATGCTGGCAACGAAGGCCGCTGCTTCCTCGGGGCGAGCCTCGGCCCACCGCTGCAAACCGGGCGACGACGCGTGTGGGGCGACAGCAAGAACACGAATCCCGTCCACACCCCACTCGCAGGCTGCTGCTCGCGTGAGCGCACGCACGGACTCCTTGACGGCCGCGTACCCGCCGTAGCCGCTGGCGTCCCAACGAACGGCCACCGAGCTGACCATGTTGATGATCGCGCCGCCGCCACGGGCCTTCATCGACGGGTAGCACGCCTGCATCGTGCGCAGAGTTGCCACGGGCCCGGACTCGAGTCCGGCAGCCAGCTTCTCGGGCGTCAGATCCAGAATGTTGCCCAAGGGGTTCAGGCTCGCGTTGTTGACGAGGATGTCGACGCCGCCGAACAGTTCGACGGTTCGGTCAACAGCAGCGGTGATTGAGTCTCCGTCGCTGACATCGGCCAGCACCGGCTCGGCGCGGCCACCACGGTCGGCGATTTCCTTGCACGTGTCCACGAGCTTCGATTCGGTGCGACCGACAACTGCAATGGACGCACCTTCCTTGGCCAGGGCAAATGCGACTCCCTGCCCAACACCTTGGCCAGCGCCTGTGATGAGCGCCACTTTTCCGTCCAATTTGCCCACTGTTGTTCTCCTGCTCGTCATTTAGCGGTCCCCGAATGGTTGCCTCCTCCGCGCAGTATTTCTCCTGGCTTCTTACTGGTCGGGATGTGATTTGCATCCCACTCAGTGGAACCGCTTTTAAAATCGGTCGTCTTACAGCTAGTGTGAGCGCCGTTACATACCCGGCGTGGGGCACACGCACACATTCCATGATGAGGAGATTGAAATGCCAACCACAGGTAGCATTGACGCCGATACCGCTAAGTTGCTCGGCGACCTGGCTAAGTACGCTTCGCCCATCGCAGGCCTCATCGGCGGCGTCGGCGCGATCCTCGGCCTCGCCGGACTGATCAACGCCGGCACCGGCTCCTGATCTGTTTCTGATCTGAATCTCCGGCCCGCGAACTGGCAACAGGTCGCGGGCCGGAGGTCTATCTACCGTTCCAATATCTGTGTCTTGCAGACACATTCATTGGAAGCGGGCCTGCGGAACTTCCAGACTTTCGGCAGTGTCCGGCCGGGTGTAATTCTCCTTCGGCGTGAGGTCGAGGACTGCCTCGCTGCCGCGGTAGTGACGGAACCAGAAGAGCGAGCGGTCCGGTGTGATGCGGGTGTCTTCCCCCGTGGTTTTCCAGTACCAGTGAATGTCGGCGTCGAGAACTTCCGACAGGCGAACGATGTTCTTGCAGCCGTACTCTTGCAGCCCTTGGCATGTGAGGCTTCGCAGTTCGCGTGGTTCGCCGCGGCTGGTCCAGCGTGATTCGTAGACCAGTGCGTCGAGTTGGATGCGGTGGCAGTCCTGTTCCGATGCAGCGTGCAGTAGGTCGTCCCAGTTCAATCCCGGTGCGTGCTGGAGGTATTCGTCGGCGTCGATGAAGGCGCTCCAGGCGACAGTAGTGCGAAATCTCGTGATGTAGTCGACGTATGCCTCGACCTGGCCGTGCACTATCCGGCCTTCCGCATTCCGGGGTTGCCATTCGACGACCGTGACCGGGAGGCCCTGCAGTTCGCGGCGAAATGCTGCTTGAACGTCACTGTCGGACAGTGTTTCGGTGTACGCGCCGTAGGAGTTTCCGCGCTTGTCGACGCTTCCTCCGTGCCACCGGTTCAGGCTGAATGCGCTGCTGCGCCGCGACGATCCAACGGAGCCGGTGTTGTCGTACAACACGATGTCCCATCCCTGTTCGATGTGGTGCACGCACCAATCGCGGATGAAGGGCAGGTGTTCGCGGGGGAGGAGGACTGCGACAACGGTGCGGGTCTTGCTGCTGGAACTGTGCTCCGTGCTCATGGCAACACGATAATGCGGCGGATGCATCCCATGAGCACCAAGCATTGAACACCAAGCATTGACATAATCGTGATTCTGTCTCATAGTCGAGGCATGACGTCATCTGTGTCACACTTGCCACGGTTTGTTCCGTCGACCGGGGAATCCTGGCGATCGCCCTGGGCGATGTACGACGCCTTGCGTGAGTACGACCCCGTTCATCATGTGGTCCCCGAGGCGCCCGGTGACGACTATTGGGTTCTCACGCGCCACGAGGATGTCTACAACGCAGCGCGGGATTACCAGACGTACTCGTCCGCCAAGGGTCTGACCACCGTCTACGGCGAGCTGGAACAGATAGGTATGCAGGACAATCCGCCTTTTGTGATGCAGGATCCGCCGGCTCAGTCGGAGTTTCGCCGCATGGTCTCCAAGGGATTCACGCCCCGCCAGGTGTCTGCCGTCGAGCCGATGGTTCGGGAGTTTGTGGTCGAGCGCATCGAGGCACTGAAAGCTCGCGGCGGCGGTGACATCGTCGTCGAACTTTTCAAGCCACTGCCGTCGATGGTTGTTGCGCACTACCTGGGGGTTCCGGAATCCGATCGCGACCAGTTCGACGGGTGGACGGAGGCGATCGTTGCGGCCAATTCTGCCGGGGGTGCGCTCGCCGCAGCAACAACGGCGCAGGCCGCGACCGGTGAGTTGATGATGTACTTCGCGTCGTTGGTCGAGCGACGCAAGGTGGAACCGGGCGACGATACGATCTCACACCTTCTGGCGGCAGGACTCGGCGAGGAGGGGGACATCAGTGGTTTGCTGTCGATCCTGGGATTTGCGTTCACCATGGTGGCAGGCGGAAACGACACCACAACAGGGATGTTGGGCGGTTCGGTGGCGATGCTGACCGAGCGAGTCGACCAGCGTCAGCTTCTGATCGACGATCCGGAACTGATCACCGACGCGGTCGAGGAACTGTTGCGACTCACGTCGCCGGTGCAGGGTCTTGCTCGAACCGTCACCCGCGATGTGAGCTTGGGCGGCAAGACTATTCCGGCCGGGCGCAAGGTGCTGTTGATGTACGGAGCAGCTAATCGTGACCCGTCGAAGTACGGCCCCGATGCCGGTGAACTCGATGTGCTGCGCAAACCGCAGAAGATCTTGACGTTCAGTCACGGAGCACATCACTGTCTGGGTGCGTCGGCTGCTCGTATGCAAGCACGAGTTGCGTTGGAAGAGTTGCTGGCTCGCATTCCCGACTTCCACGTCGACATCGACGCGATGACCTACGCACCGGGAAACTACGTCCGCCGTCCGCTGACGGCTCCGCTGTCGGTGAACGCGTCGTGAGCAGCGACTGGCTGGGGGACGGCCGGGCCATTGCTGCTGCCGAGAAGATTCTCGACAGCGCGGCATTGTTGTTTGTCGAGAAGGGCGTAGGCGCGGTGGGAATGGCTGAGATAGCCTCTGCTGCAGGTTGTTCCCGGGCCACTCTGTACCGCTATTTCGAGAATCGGCAGGCCCTGCACGTTGCGTTTGTTCACCGTGAGGCTCGCACGCTGGGTGCTGCCATTGCCACGACTGTTGCGCCGATCACCGATCCGCGCGAGCGACTCGAAACGGCGATTCTCTCGGCGGTGGCCGCGGTGCGCAGTACCCCGACCCTGGCGGTGTGGTTTTTGCCGGGCGATGCGAGTCTGGCCGGTGAGCTTGCGAATTCGTCGGAGGTCATCAACGGATTGGGCGCCGCGTTCCTCGGCAGCAGTGCCGACGCGGCTCAGGCGAAGTGGACGGTACGAGTCATTCTCTCGCTCCTCATGGTGCCTGGCGTCGACGCGCGTGACGAGCGGGCTCTGGTGAAGGCGTTTGTTGCCAGTGTCCTGATTCCCACCTAGGAGAGCGGATTCAGTTGCGGCACTGAATTTCTCGCGCGACCCTGTTGCCGGTCAGTGCGGCAGCCAGGATCGCGACCGTCACCGCGGCAAACACGACTGCGGCCGCCGTCGCAGAAGCAGCAGTCCCGACGCCGATCGTGATGGCGATGCCAAGCTGAACAGCAAAGCCGGCCAGCGCAATCCATGTTGCCCGCCGCAGCCCTGGGCGGGCGGCTTGATGGGCCTGCTGCCAAGCTTCGGGGCTCGACATGGTTGCTTTGGTGCGTATTCCCATCACGGAGTTCGGCTCGTCGCCGGGAAACTTCGCGATCAGCGATGCAACGGCCACCAGGGTTATGGTGCCGATCGACAATCCGAGTACAGCGCCGACCAGATCCTGAGATTGCGACATGAAATCGAAGCGCTTACTCGAAACGTGACGGGTCGCCGCCGCCGACGCGGACAACCTCCGGTGCACCGGACGAGAAGTCGACGACAGTTGTCGGTTCGGTGCCACAATCGCCCGAGTCGATAACGGCGTCGAGCTGGTTGTCGAGTTCTTCCTTGATCAGCCAACCATCCGTCATGGGTTCTTCTGCACCGGGCAATATCAGGGTGCTCGAGAGCAGCGGTTCGCCGAGTTCGTGCAAAAGGGCACGCACTACCGGATGGTTCGGGATTCGCACGCCGACGGTTTTCTTCTTCGGATGTGCAAGGCGCCGCGGCACTTCCTTGGTTGCGGGCAGGATGAACGTGTATTGCCCTGGCGTGGCAGCTTTTACAGCGCGAAACGCGGCGTTGTTCACATGCACGAAGTGGCCGAGCTGTGAGAAGTCCGCGCACACCAAGGTGAAATGGTGATCGGAGCGCAGCGCCCTGATGTCGCGAATCCGATCGACGCCACCGTGGTTGTCCATCCGGCTGCCCAAGGCGTAGCAGGAATCTGTCGGGTACGCGATGAGGGCATCGTCCCGAAGCATTGCGACGATCTGGCTGATCGCACGCGGCTGCGGGTCGTGCGGGTGGACATCGAAGTATCTGGCCATGTGTCCAGCCTAGTTCAGGGACGCAGCTGTGCCGGGAACTCTGCCGAAATCGGTGCTGCGAGCACTGCCGTCAACTCCTCGGCGTAGGCAAGCTGTTTGCGCAGGTGGTTGCAGCTGTCCTCGGCGCGCGTATGGCAGGCCGAGATGAATTCGGTTGCCGTGGTCCGCGATAGGGGATCAGCGGCGTCGTCGGCCAGGATCGACAAGGATTCGAGCAGCTGTTTCATCTCGTCCAGGGTGAATCCGAGTGGCTTCATCCGCCGAATCACGAGCAGGCGTTCGACGTCGGATTCGGTGTAGAGCCGGAAACCCCCGCCGCTGCGCTCGGATGGCGTCACCAACCCGACATCGTCGTAGTGGCGAATGGTTTTGATCGACAATTCGGTGCGCTCGGCAACCTGGCCGATCCTCATGGGCTTGTTTTCCATGTCAGTGACCTGCTCCCATCCGGCCGGACAAGTGGACGTGACGTTCCGCGGATGCGGCGTCCAGGCCGACGATCTCGACGTTCTTGCCACGAGCTGCATATTTTGTGGTGATCGCGTCCAGCGTAGCGACGGTGGACGCATCCCAGATATGGGCGCCGGAGAGATCGATGATCACGTTCTGCGGGTCGCCGGCGTAGTCGAACTGGTAGATCAGGTCATTGCTCGACGCGAAGAACAGTTCGCCGCGCACCGCGTAGACCCGCGTGTTCTCGTCGGGATGCGCAATGTCGACCACCTCGGTCAGATGAGCGACGCGACGGGCAAATATCACCATGGCTGTGATGACTCCGACGATGACGCCGTACGCGAGGTTTTCCGTCGCTACCGTGACGGCGACGGTCACGAGCATGACGATGGTCTCGCCAAGGGGCATGCGCCGCAGTGTTTTAGGATTGATGCTGTGCCAATCGAGGGTGCCGACGGACACCATGATCATCACTGCGACCAGAACAGCCATGGGGATCAAGGCCACCACATCGCCGAGGCCGACCACCAGGATCAGCAGGAACACTCCGGCCAGAAAGGTGGAAATCCGGGTTCGCGCTCCCGAGACCTTGACGTTGATCATCGTCTGTCCGATCATTGCGCAACCGCCCATGCCGCCGAAGATTCCGGTGACGATGTTGGCAACTCCCTGCCCCCAGCCCTCGCGAGTCTTGTTCGAGTGAGTGTCGGTGATGTCGTCGACAAGCTTTGCAGTCATCAATGATTCGAGAAGTCCGACCAATGCCATGGCCAGAGCAAACGGCGCGATGATCGAGAGCGTGTGCATCGTCAGTGGGACGTCGGGGAACATCAAAGTCGGCAAGCTCGACGGAAGTTCGCCCTCGTCACCGACATTGGGCACGTCGAACGAGAAGACGGCTGTTACCGCGGTCAGCACGACGATGGCCACCAGCGGCGCCGGGACAGCGGTGGTCAGTTTGGGGAGGAATATCAGAATCAGCATGGCGCACACAAGAAGTGGATAGACCAGCCACGGCACACCGATCAGGTGGGGAATTTGGGTGATGAAGATCAGGATCGCGAGTGCGTTGACAAATCCCACCATCACACTGCGCGGGATGAACCGCATCAGTTTTGCCACCCCGAGCAGACTCAGCACGATTTGCAGGACTCCGGCCAGCAGAACAGTGGCAATGAGGTAGTCGATGCCGTAGTCCCGCGTCAGGGGCGCTACAACCAGTGCAACTGCGCCTGTGGCTGCCGAGATCATCGCCGGTCGGCCACCGACAATCGCGATGGTGACGGCCATGGTGAACGACGCGAACAGACCCACCCGCGGATCCACACCGGCGATGATCGAGAACGAAATCGCCTCGGGGATAAGTGCCAGGGCAACAACGAGGCCGCCGAGCACTTCGGTTTTGAGGCGCCGGGGCGAGCGCAGCGCAGACCGTACGGTGCCGTCGTCGGCGGTGGTGTCGAGTGTGGTTGCAGCCATCAGGGTTCCGTCCTTACGAGATCGTCAGACCCTACCCTCCCGGGAGGGGAGAGTGTAAATCTGCTCGTCAGGGGCCAGGCTGCCGTGCGAGTATCGAACGATGAGCAAGGGAACCGTCTCGATCTGGAACGGCGAGCAAGGTTGGGGCGTGATCGAATCCGCTGATACCCCTGGCGGCTGCTGGGCCTTCTTCTCCCATATCTGGGCCGATGCGATGCCTGAACTGAAGCCCGGCCATTCGCGGATGATCCGTGGCGGATACAGGGAACTTTTTGTCGGTGAAACCGTCGACTTCACCTGGGAGATCACGCAGCAGGACGGCTACTCCTACCGCGCGATCAGCGTCACGCCGCAGCGGGAGCATCCTCAGTGGACGATCGAGGACACACCTGGCTGAGCGTTACTTCCCGCAGGCGGTTACTTCTCGCAGGCCACGCCGTCGCCGTCGCCGTCGAGGTGGGCACCGTAGCCGGGGTCACCGATACGTACGGGAGCTGCGCCCGCAGCTTTGGCCGCCGCGCAGTTCTTGAACGGCGCGGTCACCGCCGCTGCCGGAGCCGAGGTGACAATCGGCTTGGACGTGACAAGTGGCGGGGATGTGGCGGGCTGCACCGGAGCAGTTCCCGTGCAGTCCTGGAGGATTCCGGCGATGGTGTCGTGTTCGGCCTGGGTCACCCACAATCTGTACGCGGCTTTTACCTCGACCTGCGCAGCGACGTACTGGCAGCGGTATCCCCGGTTGGGCGGCAGCCACGACGAGGCGTCGGAATCGGATTTTTGTTGGTTGGCGGGACCGTCGACGGCTCGCAGGTTGCGTGGGTCGTTGGCGAGGTTGGTGCGCGTCTGCGTGTCGAGTTGTTGAGCGCCCTTCTGCCAGGCGTCGGACAGCGCTACGACGTGGTCGATCTGGACTGCTGACGACGTGTCTTGACCACGGGTGAAGGCAATCGTGGTGTTGGTGTACTGATCCTCGAGCGTTCCGGTCTGCACCGTGCACCGGTTGCCGTCCTTGTACGTGAGGGCAGTCAGGTCGCGGGCCAGGATGTCGTTACGGGTGTCGCAGCCGTTGTGGCCGAACTCGACGTCGACATCGTCGGTCCAGGCCGTGCCGAACAACGCGCGGTCGTATCCGGTTTTGGGGGCGCGTCCCTTGATCGGAATTTGCGCCAACAGTGTGGAAGCGGCGGATACAGCAGCATTGTCGCTCGTGAGCGCCGACGAGCTGGTGGTGACACCGGATCCGATACCTGAACCGAGACTGCCGGTTTCGGCGGCTGACGAGCTGGAACACCCTCCGAGGATCAGTGCGGCAACAAAGCCGATCGAAACAGCAGCTGCGCTGCGCCTGCTGATTGCCGTGCGTGACATGTGTCGAGAGCTCATTTCTGTTTAGAGACGAACTACAAGTATGTCATTCGCGACATTTCGGTCTGAAGCGGACGAAGTGGACCGAAACAGACCGAGCGAACGCACCTTTCGTCGCCTTGGATGCGCCGAGAGGTACGTTCGCTCTGAAACAGGGAGTCGGGCGGAGCGTCGAAGCAACACAAAGGCCCGGAAGTCGGTATCGACTTCCGGGCCTGTGGAACGAGTTTGTTCAGATCTCGATCTTGGGAGTCTGCTCACCCAGCTTGTGGCGAGCCAGTGCCAGGTTCGCGCGCGTGCGTTCGAGGACGAGGTACACGAAGAGTGTGGACATTCCGGGCGTCTCGATCACGCGGATGAGATGGTACTGGGTGGTCAGGGTGATCAGGATGCCTTCGAGGGTGTCGGTAATTCCCAGGTTACTCATCGTGCGGAGCTTTGCGCGCACAACTTCGGAGTTTCCGGCACCGGCGTATTCGAGGCTGAAGGACGGGTTTCCGGCCATGCCGAGAACCATGCCGCTGTCGGCGTCGACGACGGCTGCACCTGTGGCGCCGTCGATACGCATCAGTTCGCCGAGGACCTTGTCGATGTTGCTCATTGCTTCTCCTTTGTAGGGCGTGGGATAGGGCGCAGGGGAGCGCTGCGACTCCAGTTGATGCTTCGGCGGCGAAGTCATCGGTACATTCTTCGGCGGGGCTTGGGGGCGGGTTGGATCCAGCGCGCGAGGGGTTTGTCCTGCTTGCGCGTTTTGCGAAATAGGTCCGTAATGCGCAGATAGAGACACATTTATTGTTTCGGCCTCACCGATACGATCGGCGGTCAGCCACTCGCCGGCGGAACCGGAAAGGGGTGGCGGAACCACTGTCGGTGGGTCGAGCGGGGGCGGCTGAAGTTGCGGATACACCGGGGACGTCAGTGGCCGTTTGTACGGGATAGGTTGGCCCTCCGAATCGGATACGTTCGAGAACCACACGGCATACCCTGGGTCTTCGCGATCGAGGCTCGCCTCACGATCGTCGTCTTCTTCTCGGGATCCGCGCTTACGAAAGAGTCCCACAAGCCTCTACCCCTTTTGAGACGAATCTCTTCTACTGTACATCCCGCTCGAATCGAGTAGGAGACTGCGGAAACCCGCCCCTAGTTACCTTGCAGCTACGTAAGACTATCACGGTGTCGCGATCGGGGCCGGGGCTCTGCGGCTCGGCTGCCCAGTCAGCTCTGGCATTCTGAAGAGATGAAGAAAACGATTGTCGGGTTCATCGGAGCCTGTTCATTGATAGCGCTGGTGGCCTGCGGTTCCGACGGCGGGACGCCGACCGAAGTGGGGACTCTGACGTCCACTGCGCCGGCGACCGATACAGATGGCGTTACCGCTACCGAGGGCACCGCGGTAGCGGGGCTTCCGCGCACGTACGAGCAAGCCTGCAACGACGTCCTCAAGTTTCTCGACGGATATCAGCAGGCGATCGACGAATCAGGCGACGACATCGGACTGACCCGTGAGTCGCTGGCGAACGACATGCTGACGTCGGTGCAGGCTTACCCGGAATGGTCGACTCTGTCCGCCGACGAGCAGGCCGAGGTAACGCGCGGATTCGACGCAGCGGTCGCCGGAAGCTGCTGAAGGCAACCTTCACCCGACCGTCAGAACAGTGACTCCTGAATTGCGACGCCCGGAGAGTCGAAGTTGCCCACCGTGACGGTACGCCCGACCAGCGCCGAGATGTCTGCGACAAAGTGAGGGGATTCCGGGTCGGTATCGGTACGGAACAGTGCCACCGGCCCGGTCAGGCCTTCGAGGTACAGAGAGTGCTCACCCGATTCGAAGGAATGGGGATACATCAGCGCCGGGGTGGCGTCGAAAACGATCTGCGAGCAGGCCGGTGGTGTCCAGACCTCGGGCTGTTCGAAAATCTCGATGCCCTCGATTCCGGATCCGATGTAGGACAACTCTTCTCGGTTCGAGACAATGAACTGTTGCAACTCGTTGCGCAACGCAGCGGTGTCGATTCTGTTTGTCAGTGCCTCGAGTTTGCGGGATGTGCGGATCGCCTGGCTCAGGTGAAACTGCGTCGACACGTCAGCTTCGAGAGTTCGAATGTTGTAACCGTCCGTCGAACCGGCGACGTACAGGGCGGCTGCGGCGCCTTGCTCCGCGACGCGCGGGTACTTGCGGAACTGCGACGCCGTCCCCACCTTCATCCGGCCACCGGCGAAGATGTCGATATACAGCCATTGTGGCTGGGTGAGGTAGGTGCGCACATTCGGGTGAATGTGCGCACCGTTCACGTGAGCCTGGTGAACGCTTGTGAATCCTTCGCGATTTCTGCACCGGTCACATTGGCGTCCGCTGGTCACCTTCGCGCCTCGATCGCACGGGAGGTAACCGGGTCCGTCGGCCGTCATGTCGCGCCACCCGAGGCACCGCCGTCCCCGGCGCTCGTCCACAGAAAACCGGAATACCGACGTGTGCGTGAAGAACGTGGTGTCGCCGGTTGTGTCGTCGACGAGGCGGATACGAGGAGCTGCCGGATCCGACCATTCGATACCGCGCACGAGCAAGGTCATGATGGAAGTGCCGGTTCCTTTTTTCGGATGTACGAGGAACCACTGATGTTAGTGCGTCGGATATCAGTGCGTCAGCTGCCGGGCAACCCAGGGTAGTAGGTGCCTGCCGACCAACCGCCGTCTACGGCCAGCTCGGCTCCTGACATGTAACTTGCGTCGTCGCTGGCAGCGAAGGCCGTTACCCGGGCCACCTCGTCGGGGAGCCCGATTCGCCGCAGCGGAACCTGACCGTACGGCTTCTGCAGGTCGTCGCCCGTGCGGCCCATCGGGTTGCCCAGCTGGGTATCGACGCCACCGGGATGTACCGAGCAGACGCGGATGCCCGACGGTCCGAGTTCGAGTGCCTGAGTTTTGGTGAGTCCACGGACCGCCCATTTGCTGGCGGTGTAGGCGCTCAGGCCGTTCACTCCGCGCAAGCCGTCGACGGACGAAATGTTGACGATCACGCCACGCGCGGCTTTCTTCATCACGGGAACAACAGTCTTCGCGCCCAGCATTGCGCCGATGACGTTGACGGAGAACAACTTTTCGACGGCAGCGACGTCGATGTCCTCGACAGCGGCAAAGGCAAGCATGCCCGCATTGTTGATCAGGACGTCCACAGTGCCGAACTGGGAAGTCGTGTCTTCGACGAGGCTCACCCAATCGGATTCGCTGCTGACATCAAGATGGTGGAAGACGCCGCCGATATCGGCAGCGACCGCGGCGCCTTTCTCGTCGAGCACGTCGCCGATGACAACCGTCGCGCCTTCCGCTGCGAGGAGTCGGGCGGTTGCTTCTCCCATTCCCTGAGAACCGCCGGTGACGATCGCTACCTTGCCTACAAATCTGTTCATGCACCGATTCTGTGGCGGTAGCGCCGGGTCCGTATCGGGCAGTCCCGCTGGCCGGAAACGTCCCGATGACGTGCGACTGACCTCGGGCCTGCTTGTGATCGCCTAGGCTCGTGGCATGGCTATTGTCTGGACAGTTCCGCGTGGTATCAGCCCCACCCTGCTCGTAGCACCGTTGATCAAGGAGTTTCTCGCCGAGGGCGAAGGCACCCTCGACTCGAGGCTGAGCGCGGTCGGCATTGTGTGTGCCTCGCTCGAGAAGCAGGTCGGTCGCACGTTCACGTCGATCAGTTCGGCGTCGGCAGCCATCTTCTCGGGCGCCGCAGCATCGTCGAGTGTGCCCGATGCGCTCAGGCTCGCGGTGATGCGGACGCTGTCCACCGAGGTGCTCGTCCGTAAGCCGGCTCCACAACCGTTCTCCGAGAAGGTCGGAAAGCGCTTGGGAGAGTATGTGTTCGCGTTGCGTGACCCGCGTAACAACCAGGTGTTCCATGTCGGCCACGGCACCGGAAACCAGGTATTCGCTTCGGTTTTCGAGGCACTCGGTGAACTCGACAACCTCGAAGGAGCCTCCGGGTCAGCGGATACACCCGGAGTGACCGCTGCAAAAATTTCACGTATTCGCGAGATCTACGACGCCGGTTCGGCAGTCGAGCACTACGTTCTCATCCGCAGCGTATCCGGGGCGGATGCAAGCGGCACGGCAGACGCCGTGGTCAGCGGCATCGTGGAGACGCTGCGGATCAGTGAGGCGGGCGAGAACCTGACCAACCTTGCGGGTGAGGTCACTGACAAGGATCTGCGGGCAACCCGCGTCGAGGAAATCGCCCTTCGCTATTCGGCAGACCCGGCACCGGAATTGCCGACACCCAGTGTGGTGCTGCACGTTCCGGGTTCTGCTCGCGCCGGCGCCACCGCAGAAGAGATCTACGAACTCGCCCGCCAGGAATGGGCGGCCGGCGCCGCAGTGCGTGCCGAAGCCGGGATTCCTGTACTCGTCTTCGCGGACAGCGTCATTCGTGGCGCTTTCCGCGCGCAGTCGTGGGAGGTGTCCACTCGTAACGCCGACGGCAGCATGCTGTGGCGCTTCACCGGCGACGTCGACGAGGAGCTGGCGGCCAAGTACGTCGGCACCGAAATCACTCCGCACAACGTCGGACTCAAGAAGTGGCCGGTCAGCGGTTGGGTTACCCGACTGACCACCGCTCGCCCCGGGGCGGCGATGCCGGGTCCGCGTAAGAAGTAAGGTCCGCGTAAGAAGTAAGACGAGGTTGGGCTCCGGAGTTTTCGGAGCCCAACCTCGTCTATTTCAGTAGTCCACTGCCGAGGTAGTCGTTTTCCTCGCATCCGGGCGGAATGAGATAGACGGCCGAACCGATCGGCGTTGTCCACTCGTTGAGTGCGTCGAAGTCACTCAGTCGCTGCTGAACGGGCAGATACTGCGCCGCGATGTCCCGCTGGAACGCCGCGAAGATCAGCCCGGAGTTGGACGTTTCCTCGCCTTCCGGTGGGTCGTCGTAGTTGTAGGCACGACGGAAGAACTGCTCTCCCTCGTGCATTCGATGCGAGCGTGCGATGTGTGATCCCGGCGGAATGACCGGGATACCGAACCTGTCGGTAGCGGTGAAATCAGCCTCGTCGAACTCGTCGGTGCCGGTCAACGGAGCGCCGTTCGACAACGTGCGACCCATCGTGAGTTCACGCGCCGGTCGATCCAGTTCGTCCCACGTATCCATTTCCATGCGAATTCTCCGAAGCACCAACGACGTTCCCCCGGCTAACCACGGCTGATCGGCGCCGTCGCTCCATACGAGGGAGTCGAAATCCGTGGTTCCCGGCGCCGGGTTGACGGTACCGTCGACCTGGCCCATGAGGTTACGCATAGTTGTTCCCTCGGGCGCGGTTCCCCGTGCGCTGCGAAACCCTTTCTGCGTCCACCGAATTGAGGTCAGTGAGCGGGCGTTCTTGGTCAGTACCCGTACCGCATGCGCGACGGTGACGGGATCGTCGCTGCAGATCTGAAGGAGAAGATCCGTTGCGCCCCAGCGATCTTCGAGTCGGTCGATCGGGTAGCTCGGTAGCGGAGCGCACCACGCTGGTGCCCGATCCTGTAACCCCAGAGCGGTGAACAGTCCGGGCCCGTAGCCGACGGTGATCGTCAGCCTCGACGGATCAACCGCCAGTTCCTTCTCGGTATCGGCCAGAGCGGGCATTCCCGCAGTGAGGCGAGCAGCGTCGGCTGTCCACATCTTCATGATTCCGATGACGGCGGCCAGGTCGACTCCTGGTCGCAGATCGAAGCCGACAAAGGTGGCGTGTGCTTGCGGCGGGGTGCTGACGCCTCCCTGATGAACGCCGTGGAACGGAACGACGGCTTTACCCGGAGACGGTTCATCGGCCTGTGCCAGAGTTGCTGCACCCCACGTTGTTCCCGCGACCGCAAGCGCGGCAGCGCCACCTCCGAGGAGGCGCCGCCGGCTCAGTCGCAGGTTGCTGTTCTCAGCCACCGTGATTGGGGTCGTAGTTCTCCTGGTTACCGGAGAAGTCGCGGATCTGGGCTGTGAAGGTGGAACTGGAACCGTCGTCGTAGATCAGGGTGACGTCGGTTTCGGCGCCGGGGAGGAGTGGGCCGGCGAGTTCCATGAACATCAGATGATCGCCGCCTGGCGCAAGGCTGGCGGAACTGTTCGCGGGAACCCGAAAACCACCGTCCTTGGGGCGCATTGTCATTGTCCCGGCGTCTCCGGTCACAACTTCGTGCAGTTCGACGCGAGCGGACGCCGGACTGGTGGCCGAGACGACCCGTACGTCTTTGTCGCTGGAATTAACGAGCTCGGCAAAGGCCGCGCTCATGCCGCCCGGCGCGGCCTTGACCCATTGATCCTCGATCGTGATGGATTGTGCCGCTTCGGTTTCCTTGCCGGACTCCGATGAACAACCGGTCAGCGTCAGGGCTGCTGCCAACGCGGCGGCGGTGAACAGTGTGGTGCGAACAGACATGTGTATCTCCGTAGTTCGAGTATCAGGTGGTTGCGCGGCGTCGGAGTGCCGCGACGGAAAGGTCGATCAGGAGGAATGCGATCAGGCTGAGGCCGAGCAGCGGAACGAACCAGCCGATCAGGGCGGTGCAGGCGATCAGTGCAACAACGCTGATCGGAGCGAGTTTTCGGATGCCACCGCGTGTGGGTGCTCGGCCTACAGCCCACTCGGATCCTCGGATGGGTCGTCGACGCCACCACATGATGTAGCCGCGAATGACGATGCTCGCCAACGCAACGGCGAGTGCGGCGAGCGCGATCTGATTGGCGAGACCGAAGAGAAGTCCCATGTGCAGCTGGATTCCCCAGGCCGAGAGTTTTGCCGCGATAGGCCAATCCGCGAACCACAGCTCGTCGGTGACCTTCTGTGTTGCTCCGTCGATTGCAATGGTGTTGTTGCTCATAACCCAGGGCTGACGCGTCTGGGCGACGGTGAAAGCGGTGTGTGCATCAGCTGGGATCGACACCTCGACGGGGCCGGTGATGCCGTGATACCTGGCGATGCCGAGGACCGCGTCGACCCGTCCGACGTTCGTGTCCGTCAGAGTCCCGGTGGCGATCGGGGCCATGTCGTGACCGTCGTGTCCGCCGGACGGCTGCGCGGGAGCGCCGCCAAGTGTCTTGACCACCGAAGGGGTGGTCCAACTCAGTGCGGTTCTCATGTTGCTGACGTTCTCACCGGCGTATGTCGACCACGTGAGCCCGGTTGCCGAGAGAAACACCAGTGCTACTGCGATCCAGATGCCGACAACTCCGTGCCAGTTCAGGGTTCGGTTACGCCCGGCGGACGTTCGATCCAGGGTGAGCAGACGGGCGTTGCGAGAGGTTCGGTACCGGCGGAACCACAGGTAGACACCGCCGAGGGCAACCACCCACATCCACGACGCGGCCAGCTCGCTGTACAGGCGTCCCGGTTCGCCGAGATGAAGGTTGCGGTGGAGCTGGGAAATCCAGGTTCGGACCGGCAGCGAGCCGCTACTGCCGTACACGGTCAACTCGCCGACCGGTTGAGCGAGCACCGGGTCGACAAATACCGCGAGTCTCTCGGACTCGCCGAGAGACGGATCGGTGAACAGAACTCGGGTGGTTTCGCCGGCGGCAGGAGACGGGCGGATCGCTGAGACCGTCAAGTCCGGGCGGTACTGCTGAGCGGAGCGGATCTGATCGTTCAGTGATGCGAGCTGTCCGGTGCTGTCGGTTTGTAGGTAGTCGCTGTAGACAAATTTCTCGATGGTGGGTGCCACCGCGTAGAGGCCACCGCTCAACGCCGCGATGAGGATGAACGGTCCGATGAGAATTCCGGCGTAGAAATGCAGGCGCAGGATCAGGGGTCTGGCGCCGCCGGCCTTCTTCTTCGGAGGGGAACTGTCGTTGGAAGCGTGCGGCTGCGCGCGCTCCATTTCGGGTGCGGACATGCGTGTACTCGATCCCGCTGTGCGCCTTTCTTAACCGTCGGCGGTTGGTAAAGGCGCACAGCAATGGGGCGCACGGGATTTCGTGCGCAGAAAGGAAAGGGAAAGGAAAAGTGAGTTACACGAATGCCGGCGGGCCGCGCGTGCCCAGACCGGAGGTGAGAAGTTGCCGGAGAACAACTTTGGCGCGGTAGCGAGTGCGGACGGTGAGGGGTGAGTGCTGCGGCGCCCAGGGCCGCAGCAGGACTGCAACGATTGTTGCCACCGTGGACGCCGCAACGACGTAGCCGCGTTCGGCGCCGCGGATCGCCGCCGCGCAGACTCCGACCGCAGCGATATGAGCCGCGAGCATCGGGAGCGACGGAACAACGCCGTGCTGGTGGTCCGAGGCAATGGTCAGTGTTGTGTGGCCGATCGCCTGCCCGGCAGCAAGCATGAGAGCCAAGGCCGCGGTGGGCGAGCGACGAGTATCGATGGAAGCAACGACGGCGCCGACGCTCGCGCAGGCGAGGAGCAACAAGACCACCGCACTTTGCGACGGCGCCATGCCTCCGCCGCCGAGTGCGTGGGCGGCGAGGGATACCGCTCCGGACGTGCCGCCGACAAATCCGCCGCGCAACTGCGCGACATCAGCGAGGCGGGAGGTCATAGGTGCAAAGGATACAGGCACCTACTACCACGGTTAGTAGGTGCGCCGAAGTTGGACATTTGTTCGGTTGAGTGCCCGTTTTCTTTGCCCACACATTGCGGCAGGCGATTTCGGATGCGTTCTGGCGCAATACGTACCGGACAACTGGTATGCCGGTTGATTTGCTGGCGGATCGGGAGTTTCGAGGACCAAAGTCATCGAACTGTGTTGTGTAACAAATCGGCCCGCATTTGCGGTATCACCGACGGGCCGATGCGGCCCCGCAGTGATAGCGTCCCGACATGTGATGTCCGAATTGATTCGACCTTGACCTAGGAAAACGGTGCACAGCGATAACAACGGTTCGAATGGTGGATTCAAACAGAACGGTTCCGGAACAGCCGACACGGATGATCTGCTGAGCGGCTCTGACGATACCTACGCGAATTCGGTTCGAACCGTTACCTTTACGCCGCAGTTCGATCTACCGCAGAGCGACGAGGTTCCGGTCAAACCGCTTCCGAGTCAACGGATGCGGCAAGTGCGACGCGACGAGCCGGCCGATTTCCGAACCTCGACGCCACAAGCGATGACCTCCGTCGACGACCTGGACATCATCAAGCGCGCCAAACGTCCGCCCGAACACGGTTTCGGTGCTCTGCTGTTCAAGCTTTCGGGTGGGCGGATCAACACCGGGCAGTCGGCGGTGGAACTCGAACATCAGGCGCTGGTCCGTCGTGCTAATCGGACGGTGCGCGGCGTGTACAAGATCGCCTTCATCTCGCTCAAGGGTGGGGTTGGGAAGACGACGGCGGCAAAGACCGTCGGCTCCACGTTTGCGTCGATCCGTGGTGATCGGATTGTTGCGATCGACGCCAATCCTGATCTCGGTACCCTCGCCGATCGAGAACATCGCGAGCATCACTTGACGGTTCGTGATCTGTTGGCAGACAGTAATATTCGTACGTACAGTGATGTGCGGTACTACACGTCGCAAGGTGACAGCCGGTTGGAAATCCTTGCCAGCGAAGCGGATCCGGAAACATCGGAGTCGTTCAACGAGCAGGACTACCTCGACACGCTACGCATCCTCGAAGTGCACTACAACATTCTCATCACCGACTGTGGCACCGGCATCATGCATTCGGCGATGTACGGAATCCTCGACGAGGCTGACGCCTTGGTAGTAGTCAGTCCGACGGCTCAGGACGGAGCGCGCAGCGCAGCCGCCACGTTGAGTTGGCTGACCAAACACGGTTACGGCGACCTCGTGAGCCGGTCGGTGGTTGCGATCAACGCAACGCGGCCTGGATCGTCGTCGCTCGATCTGGACCAGCTCGAGGAAGTGTTTTCCCAGCGCGGAGTTCGGGCGGTCTGCACCCTCCCGTACGACGACCATCTCGGGGAGGGCGGGCCCATAGATCTGAAGTTGTTGAACAAACGCACTGCGCGTGCCTATCTCGAGTTGGTCGCCGCTATCGCCGACGGCTTCCCGGATTCGCAGGGGCGCCACGCGTCACGGTGACGGAGTACTTCACGGATGCCTCAATATCGCTCCGTATCCGTCTGCGAGAGTAAGGCGTTCGTCTACCTGAATCAGTTCGGCCCCGGTTCGGATCGCTAGATAGGGGAGTAGTCGATTCGCGGGTGCAAAGTGTGAATTACTGGATACTTCCTTGTCATCGGGATCGGTGAAGAGCAGAGTCTCGACCTTGCCCTGTTCCAGCGCATCGAGCACACGGGCAGTGCCGTCGACCGACAGTTCGGTGTCGCGGCCCTGACCGGCCATGAAGCGCTCGGTTTCGGTGTCCATACGCCTCAACCGCTCGGTATCGATGAGTTCGCGTATCGCCTTGGCTACTTCGGTCGGAGAAGAACCTGCTGCGCGTGATCCGCGTTCGATCTCCACAGTGCGTAGTGACGCCGGAAGATACTGCGCGAATGCTGTGCGCGACTGAACTTCGCCGATGATCAGCACCAATTGCACCTTGTGTTCGCGGGCCAGTTCGGCGGTGCGAGTTGCGGCTTGGGTCAAGTTCTTTCGCACGTTCTCCTGCGCCAGGGATTGAGTGTCGATATAGCGGTCGGGGCCACCCACTCGAGCTTTGTGTACCGGGAACCCGTCTCCGTCCACGGATTCGCCGTAGACATCTCGCCCGCGCGCATCGCGCACACACAGATCCGCGCCGGTGTGATCGACCTTGGCGAGGACAAACGGCTCGGTGTCGTGTCCATGTGCAACGAGCGGAATCAGGTAGGGCAATGAACCAACCGTCACGACGGTCGACGCCGTGGGTTCGAGCATGATGTCGTCGACCAGAACGGCATCGGGCGTGATCACCAGTGCGCGTCCGGCCCGGCCGGAAATTCCGTGATGATTGTCCTTCACACTGTCGAACTGTTCGATCAATGCATCTGGTGCTCCCTGTTTCGACAATTGATTGTGCATCGAACGCCACTCCAACTCGAAGCGCTCACGTGAGTTTTCACGATTGCGGACGTCCTCGAAGTACACCGAGGCAAACGGTCCTTCGCTCGAACCGACCTTCTTCAGTCGCGCAGCATGCATGGCGACTCCTCTCTGTAGTAGTCGTCGAATCTTGTTGCTCGTCTCTCCGCACGCGTACCCGCTCGAGGTTGATTCGACACGAGAGCTGGGTATCCAATGCGATTGGCCGCAGATTCACACGAGAGATTCCAGTGAAGGGAGCAGGTCATGTCGGCCCGGCGCTGTAACGCAGCGATGGATACCGAGAAACGGTGGTCGGATCCGGAGGAGTTCCGCAGGGCGGCGACCTTCACAGGTGTGGTGATCGGGCTCGCGCTTGCGGTTCTGTGTTCGCTGCTGCTGTTCGACCGGTCGTCAGGGCTCGGCACCCTGGCCTTCGCGCCGGCCGCTGTCTTCCTGATCGGTGGGCTGATTGCCTTTGTCCAGACGTATCGGGTGTGGAAACGGGGTGGGGTGTGGCCCATTTGGCAGGGGGCAGGGTGGGGCCTGATGGTGTTGATGCTGATCAGTTCCGGTTTCGGTGCGGGTGCTTATGGCCCGCCGCAATAAACTCCCCATTGGACTCGCACATTTGTTCGATTCTTGCTAGTGTTGCTCCCCGTGGGGATGGTGCAGTGGGAAGCCTGCATCACCCCCACGCCAGAACCCGGTGCCTGGCGCTGACTGCCTTCAGTGTCAGGCACCGCCTTTGGGTTGGCTGGCTTTGGGCGGGTGCGGCACTCGTCAGGAACTAGGTTGCGGCAGAGTGCAATCCGTAACCTTGGGGTTGACGCCGAAGTAGTTCAGGGGCCCCGCCACTACGGTCACGGCGATGGTGCCCACGCCGGCGCAGTTGGATGGAGAGTTGCTGTAGTAGCCTCGCTGGCCGGCCGCGATGGCACCGACAACAAGCCAGATCAACACGATCAAAGTCACGATCCGTCGCATGGAACCGCTCGATTCCTCAGCTGTGTGGCGCGGGGACTATCGAAATACCCGGTCAGGAGGGGTATGAAACGCAAGTGAGCGGGGTATTCGAAGGTAGAGTGCCGTCACTTCGCGTGTATGTGGCGGGCTTGTCGTCGAAAGAGACTGCCATGATTATTCTCGGAATTATCCTGCTGCTGATCGGATTTCTCTTGAATATTCCGATCTTGTGGACGATCGGTGTTGTCCTCTTGGTGATCGGGCTGATCTTGTTCGTGCTGGGCTCGACGGGGCGCGCGGTCGGTGGCCGACGGCACTGGTACTGAGCTGATTTGATCTGATTTGCGCGACCTGATCGATCTTAGCTGGGATATTCGCCAGATCGAGGACAGGCCCCACACCCTGTGGGAGTGCAGGACCTGCCTCCGATTGGTCTTGCCAACATCTCCATGAGCGTCAACGAGTCCCAGCACGCCGGAGCATGCGTCGAAAACAATACGGCGCATCGGACGTGTTTGCCAACGATTTACGGAGAAAATATTTCTGAGTTCATACTTTGGGATTTTGGTCCCTAAAGTGAGGATTGCACCTTACGGGCGCAAGGTTTATCCCCCGATCGCAGTGGAGACTCTACGGCCGAAGCCGGATTTCGACCGGTCGGACGGGAGCCGGTTCGATGGATCTACTGCTCAAAGGGAAGACCGCGATTGTCACCGGTGCCGGCAAGGGCATCGGTCTCGCGATCACCCAGGCATTGGTCGAAGAAGGAGCCCATGTGATCGCGGGTTCACGAACTCGCACGGCAGAAATCGAGAAACTCGAGACCGGCGACGGTGTCACGTTCCTTGCCGTCGACTTGGCGAGTGCGGACGGTCCGCCGGCATTGGCTGCCGCAGCCGCAGAGCGCGGCAGTATCGACATCCTGATCAACAACGTGGGCGCCGTGACGCCGCGGACCGAGGGATTTCTCAGCGTCACGGACGGCGACTGGGATGCGTCGCTGCGCGTGACGTTCATGTCCGCGGTGAGGATGATCCGGGCTGCCCTGCCGTCGATGGCGGTCGGCGGTGGGAGCATCGTGACGGTCAGTTCGGTGAATGCGTTCCTTCCGGACCCAGCGGTGATCGACTACAGCGCGGCAAAAGCCGCTTTGAGTAACCTGTGCAAATCGTTGTCGAAAGAGTTGGCTCCGCAAGGTATTCGGGTGAACACCGTGAGCCCAGGACCTGTGCGGACGGCGTTGTGGCTCGGGTCGGGCGGGGTAGCGTCGACGCTCGCCGGGGTCTCCGGACTCAGCGCCCAAGACATTGTGGACAGTGCAGCCGCAGGCTCGGAGACGGGCAGATTCACGTACCCGGAAGAAGTCGCGGATCTGGTGGTGTTTCTTGCCGGAGGCCGCGCCGCAAACATCACAGGCGCGGATTTTGTCATAGACGGCGGCTTGATCAAGACGCTCTGAGTCGGCGCTACTTCGTGGCCGTCAGATAGCCTGAGCGTTTCGACAAATCGGCAAGTTCCGGTGGAAGTTCCGGGATCGGTTGGCCGTACTCGTTTGCCAGTTCAAGGGTGTCGCGGCACTGAACCGACCAACCGCGGTCGGTCAACCACTGTTTGGGGTCGGCGCGCTGGTCGTCGTAGAACAATGCGGACAAGTCCAAGCCGCCGAATGGGTCTTTCTTGAAGTACTTTGCTCTGATGTCGGCGAATCGTTTGCCGTCCATTCCGGATGGGAAGTAGTTCAAGGCAAGTCGACTTCCTGGCGAGGAGAGTTCGTCGATTCTTTCGAACAGTGCGTCATGTGCGCTGCCGGGAAGATAGGCCAAAAGTCCCTCTGCCGACCATGCCGATGGCTTGGCGCGATCGAATCCTGACGCTTCGAGAGCGGCGGGCCAGTTTTCTCGCAGATCGACAGCCACCGTGTGACGGTCCGCTTTCGGTTCCGCTCTGTGTTCGGTGAGCACCTGATCTTTGAATTCCAGTACCCGCGGCTGATCGACTTCGAAAACCGCAGTGCCGGTGGGCCAGTTCAGTCGATAGGCCCGTGCATCCAATCCTGCTGCCAGGATGACTGATTGGGCGACTCCTGATCTGGCGGCGTCGAGAAAGAACTCGTCGAAGAATTTACTTCTGATGCCCATGCCAATGCCCATGAATCCGGACAGTGGGAGGTCTTCCAGCGATGACGGGTTGTCCAGTAGCGCGGTGAAGTGTGGTTCGCCCGCGGCCGCGACAAACCACGGCGCGTAGGAATCTTCGATCAGGGCGTGGGGGCGACGTGATTCTATGGCGCGAAATGCGGCCACTCCCAGCGCAGTCAGGCCGACACTGCTGACAATGTCCCAGGTATCGCCGTCGCTGCGCACGTTTTTGATCCTACGCTCGTGGTGGTTCCCAATTCGAGTGTCGGTATTTCTGTTGCAGTTCAAGGGGTTCGGTCTGCTTTAAGATTGCCAGGTGATTGGCAGACTCAGTGGAGGCGGCCGTCAGGGTTCGCGCTTTGACTAGGGAGTGTGGTCCGGGCGCAGTAGACGTAGGCCTAGCGCACAACAATCAGCAAGGAAGGCGATGACGAAGTTGCAACGCCCTGATGCACTCGATGGTCTGGAGGTTGCCGCACGACACGGTGGCGCCGCGTCGAAGGCGAGGCTGTATTGCGCTGTCCGGCCGTTGGCGGTGCGACGTGCTCGCGTCGAACTCGAGCCTCACGCAGCAGAATTAGTAGCCGACGCCGTGTGCCGTTCCGTCGTGAATTCGGTGCCGGGCCGGGCAGCGTCAGATGGTTCGCTCGTGCGTCTGGTGTACTCGACAACTCGTCGATTGATCGACCGAACGGACTCGAAATCCAGGATAGGACTGCCCGCCGATATCGAGGCTCTTCCTGAGCGGCTGCGAGAGGTGTTGATTTTGAGGTTGATCGTTGGCCTCGATGTCGACGACACCGCAGTTGTGCTCGGGCGAACACGCGCTCAGGTTCTGGTGGAACAACATCGGGCGTTGGCGATGCTGAGCGCCGTTGCCGCGGCCGCAGCGAGTTGAGTTGGATCAGCGAGCGGCGAGCATTCGACGCAGATCCTTACGGCTGGTTTTGCCGACGCCGGTCTCCGGGAATTCTTCGAGTACCTGCACCCGGTCTGGGATCTTCCAACTCGCCAGACCGCGCTCGCGAACAAAGGCTCGTATCTGGGCTGTTTTCGGCGGACTCGACGGGTCGGCGGCAAGGAGGAAGGCACACGTGCGTTCGCCGAGGTATTCGTCGGGAATGGCAACAACGATCGCGTCGCGTACCGAGGGGTGCGCCAGGAGGTGTTCTTCGAGTTCTTCGGCAGATACCTTCTCGCCGCCGCGGTTGATTCGGTCGACTGCGCGCCCGCAGACGGTGATGTTGCCGGCCGAATCAACTCGAACCACGTCGCCGGTGCGGTACCACCCGTCGGCGGTGAAGGAACGGGCATTGGCTGCGGGATTGTCGAAGTAGCCGCGAATTGTGTACGGGCCCTTGGTGAGCAGCTGACCTTCGGTGCCCGCGGGTACGTCGTTGTCGTTGTCGTCGACCACCCGGATCTGGTCGAAGGGGGACATGGGGCGGCCCTGCGTGGTGAGGACTACGTCGAGAGGATCTTCGTCGCGGGTGTAACACACCAGACCCTCGGCCATCCCGAACACTTGCTGGAGTCGTGCGCCCAACGCGGGGCCGATGCGGGCCGCCAACTCGTCGGGGCAGCGAGCGCCGCCGACCAGTACAGCTGTCAGAGTCGAGAGGTCGTGTGAGTGGCCACGTTCGGCTGTTTCGGTCCACAACCGGGCGAGCGGCGGAACGAGTCCCGTCATGGTCACTCCGGCGCGCTCGATCATCGCGAAGGCCGTGGTGGGACTTGGGGACGGGGTCAACGCCACAGTTCCACCGGCGGCGAGAGCTCCCAGGATTCCCGGCGAGCTCATCGGGAAGTTATGGGCTACCGGCAATGTCGCCAGATAGACCGTCGATGTTGTGACACCACAGATTTCATTGCTGCGCAGCACGCTGTAGAGGTAGTCGTCGTGGGTGCGGGGGATCAGTTTGGGGATGCCGGTGCTGCCGCCGGACAGCTGCAGAAACGCCACGGATCCCGGGTCTGCGGCGGCAAATTCGCGCGGTACGGCGCTCACCGCGTCGAAGTTCACGGTGCCGGCCGGTGCGTCCGATCCGGGATCTGGCAGGCACACAACGGTATTCAAGCTCGGGGTCGATGAAGCGACCTCGAGTGCCAGAGCGCCGTGGTCGAACCCGTCGATGTGGTGCGAGGTGATGACGGCGACGGCGCGTGAGGCGGCGGCCAGTGCAGTCAATTCCGAGGAACGATGCGCGGGGAGGCAGAACACGGGTACTGCGCCGATCCGGAAAAGCGCGAAGACCACGGCGACGAACTCGGCCTGGTTGGGCAGTTGGACCATCACCGGATGCTGGGCGGTGATGCCGAGATCGGCGAGTCCGGCAGCGAGGGCGTCCACGCGGGCGTCGAGCTCGGCGTACGTCCATGTCTGCTCGGCGTCGACGACTGCGACGGAGTGGGCATGGGCGGCCACGCTCTCGCGCAGAATCTGGTCGAAAGTCTTTCCGGCCCAGATTCCTTCACTGCGGTATCGGGCGGCGTCGTCTGCAGGCCACGGGGTGAAGGAGAGCTGAGGTGGTGACACTTCGGAAAGCATGTCTTCCTTCACTGGTGGTGGCCCGTCGGCGTGAACAATTTCGATAAGGATAGCCTAGGCTCATGGACGTGAAGGGTGTGACTGGGCGATCTGTCGTGATTACCGGTGCCGGCGGCGGTATCGGCGCGGCAACGGCGGCACTGTTCGAAGAGGCCGGAGCCACGGTCGCTCGGTGGGACCTTGCAGCTCCGACGGTACCCGTTGGCGGAATCGCGCTCGCGGTCGACGTGACGGATCGTCAGTCCGTCGAGCAGGCGTTTGCCGCGACAACCGATGCAATCGGAACGGTGTCGGTGCTGGTCCACACTGCGGGCGTGTTGCGGGCGGGTTCTGCGCTGACCGAGGACAACAACGACTGGGATGCGTGCATGGCCGTCAACGCGACGGGAACCATGAACGTCGCCCGCGAAGCGGCTCGCCGCTTTGTCGCTGCCGGTGCCGGCGTGATCACGGCAGTGGGGTCGAACGCGGCATCGACACCGCGCACGAACATGGCTGCCTACGGTGCGTCGAAGGCTGCGGCAACCGCCTACATGCGGAGCCTGGGTCTCGAGATCGCTCCGCACGGAATCCGCTGCAACATCATTTCTCCGGGATCGACGGACACTCCCATGCTTCGCGGAATGTGGGACGGTACAGACCAATCCGCCGGGGTGATCGCCGGTGACGCCGACGCCTATCGCCTCGGGATTCCGCTCGGCCGACTCGCGCAACCGGGTGACATCGCCGCCACGGCGTTGTTCCTCAGCTCGGACGCGGCCAGGCACATCACGATGCACGACCTCCGCGTCGACGGCGGCGCCACGCTCGACATGTGAAGTCCTCATACACAACCGATCGAACCAAATAGGAGCGCCCGATGGCCATCCCCCCCATTGCCGGCTACGTTCTGCCCCGCCGTGACGAGGTAACCGCGGACCGCGTCGACTGGCAACTCGACCCGTCGCGCTGCGCGCTCTTGATCCACGACATGCAGCGTTACTTCATCGACGCCTACAACGCCGGTGAGGAGCCCATCTCCACCGCGACCGCAAACATGGTGGCGATTCGTGACGCGTGTGTTCGGGCCGGGATTCCGGTTGTCTACACGATGCAGCCGGGTGATCAGCATCCGTCCAGGCGAGGCATCCTGGCCGATTTCTGGGGCGAAGGTATGACAACCGGCCGCGATACGGAGGTGATCGACGCGCTCACGCCCGGAGAGTCCGACATCGAGGTGACGAAGTGGCGATACTCGGCATTCCAGCGCACGGATTTGCGTCAGCTCCTCGCCCGTGTCGGCCGCGATCAGTTGATCGTGACCGGCGTGTACGCGCACATGGGCTGCATGCTCAGCGCGGCCGAGGCATTCATGAGTGACGTCGAGCCGTTCATGGTCTCGGATGCCACAGCAGACTTCTCGCGCGACGAGCATCTGATGGGATTGGAATACGTCGCGAAGCGTTGTGGCCGGGTGTTCACCGCGGCCGACGTACTGGGCGCGATCAGCGTGGACGAATCCGTCGCAGAGCTCAGTGGAGTGTAAGACCGTGAACCGCATCATGCTCTCCGGGAAGATTCACCGTGCCACCGTCACTCAGGCGGACCTGCACTACGTCGGATCCGTGACCATCGACCAGGACCTGATGGAAGCTGCCGATCTGCTCGAAGGTGAGCAGGTGCACATCGTCGACATCGACAACGGTGCACGGCTCGAGACCTACGCCATCACCGGCGAACGAGGTTCCGGGGTGATCGGCATCAACGGCGCTGCGGCACATCTGATCTCGCCCGGGCACTTGGTGATCATCATGTCGTACCGCCACGTCGACGACCGTGAGGCGAAGTCGCTGGTACCGCGGGTCGTCCATGTCGATACGAAGAACATGATTGTGGAACTGGGCTCGGACCCGGCGCAGCCGGTGCCCGGAGCCCGGGACCAGCTCGCCTCACGCTGACCCCGGTAGCGGGTCAGGCGTGCTCGCGCCTGCGGTTTTCGAGCGACTCCACAGCTTTGTCGCGCAGCGTCCGAACTCGGGCGAGGGGACCGTCGCCGACCTGCACCCGCCAGTAGCCCGATGCGTCGAGGAGATCCTTCGTCACGCCGAGTTGTTTTGCCGTCGCGCGCAATTCGCGCACGATGGATGCTTCACCCGCGATCCACATCCAGCCGGCGCCCGTGCTCGGACCGAGAGTGCGGGCAGCATCCGCCAACAGGCGGGCGTCCGAGATGCCGTCGCGGCGGTGCACCCACGTGACGCCGGGGAGTTCGCGCTGTTCCTCGGCGGGACCGTCGACGAGCACGGCAACGTACAGCGGCACCGAACCGTCGTGTTCCTCGACGTAACGTGCGATCGCCGGTAGCGCAGTCTCGTCACCGGCAAGCAGCCACCAGTCGGCGCCGATGGGCGGAATGGTCGACACCTTCGGGCCGGCCAGGTGCAGGGTGTCGCCGGGCTTCGCGTTGCGCGCCCAGTTACCGGCAATTCCGTGGCCGTGCAGTACGAAGTCGAGATCCAGTTCGCCGGCCTCGGCGTCGAAGCGGCGCACCGTGTAGGAGCGGGCAACCGGTGCCGGGCGCTTCGGCCAGTGCAGATGACCGTCATGCTGCTCGGGCAGCACCGGAGCTGCGGATCCCTCTTCGGGGAGGAAGATCTTCACGTAGTCGTCGGCACCCTCGGTGCGGAACTCGGCGACGGAGAATTCACCGGACTGGAAGGTTCCCAGTTGCTCGCCTCCGACCGTGATTCGGCGCATGCGCGGTGTGACCTCGACAGTTCGGAGGACCGTCAGCTCTCGCAGAACGATCGGCAGGTCGAGCCGTCGGGACGGGGTGGTAACCGGCATGAGCGAATTCCTCTCGCGAATGGACCTATCTATACCCAGGGTGTCAGACGGCGCCAACTCGCTCTCCAGTAGGGTAGGTAACCCTAACCCTTGGTGCGTTCGAGAGAGCGATCAGGGCTTGCAGGACTGCGAGGAGATCCAGTGGTGTCGAGGAAGCGTCTGGCGTTGACGGCTGCGCAGGCAGGGATGTGGTTCGCGCAACAACTCGACCCGCAGAACCCCACTTTTGTCACCGGTCAATGCATCGAGATCGTCGGCCCGCTCGACCCGTCCGTCCTCGCGCGCGCTGTGGATCGTGTGGTCGCGGAAACCCCGTCGCTCATGGCGAGGTTCGCCGTGGACTCCGGCGAGGTGTATCAGGAACTCGGCGCCTGGGAGTACCCCGGGACGGATGTTGTCGCACGTGAGAGCTTTGAGGTCGCGCTCACGGAGATGCGTGAACAGCTCCGGATGCCCCTCGATCCGAGCGCCGGTCCGGGATGCGTGGTCACTATTTTCACGCTAGGACCGTCGCACCACGCGTTGTTCTTCCGCGTCCACCACACGTTGATCGACGTCTACGGGTACAGCTTGCTCGGCCGCAGGATCGTCGCCGTTCACAATGCCGAGGTTCGGGGCAAGGAACCGCCGGCCAACCGCTTCGACCCACTCGAGGTGATCCTCGACCAGGACGCCGCTCGCGCGGATTCCGACGCTCAGAGCCTCGATCGGGACTTCTGGTCGGCCGAACTGCTCGGCGCCCAGGAGTCGGTGAGTCTCTCGCGGATCGCAAGCCCGCCCGCGTCGTCCGTTGCACGGACGCTTCAGTCCCACACCACGCTGATCTCCGCAGCATCGGCAGAGCGCATCACTGCCGCCGGACGCGTTGTCGAGGGAAGTTGGGCCGACGTCGTCACGGCTGCAGTGGCGGCGTACCTGGCACGTTCGAATGGCAGCCTCGACGTGACGCTCGGATTCCCGTCGATGAATCGTATGGGCACCGTTGCCGCAAAAGTTCTGACCACCGCAGTCAACGTCCTGCCATTGCGCATCGCGGTCGACCCGAATTCGAATCTCATCGACCTGGCTGCGGGCGTCCGCGCTGCGGTAAAGCGCACGGCCCCGCACGCCGCGTATCGCTCCGAGGCAATCCACCGGGACCTGCGACTGCCCGCGAGCAGCGCCGGCCCCGTCGGCCCGACGGTCAACATCAAGCCGTTCGGCGACACCCTGCGTTTCGACGGGGCCGGCGCGACAGTCCACTCATTGGCCCGTGGTCCTGTCCATGACATCGCCTTCATCGTGCGTCGTCTCGACGAGACCGGCGAGCTCGAGATTCAGATCGACGCCGACGCAGACCGCTACACGGGTGCGGAGCTCGCGCGCCATGCTTCGGCTCTCACCAAATTGCTCGAATCCGTCACCGCCGAGGGGACTGGCGCCGCGATTGCTCAGGTGTCGCTCCTCGAACCGGAAGCCCTGCAGATCCTCGCCGAATGGGGCGGGCGAGCAACAGCTTTCGATGACTACTGCCCTGACGTCATGGACCTGTTCGACGCCCAGGTCGACGAGCACGGTGACAATCTTGCTCTGGTTGCCGGCGCTGAACGGCTGAGCTATGCCGAATTGGCTGCGCGCGTCGACGCTTTGGCAGCCGAACTGTCCTCCCGCGGCGCCGGCCCGGAGTCGCTGGTCGCGCTGGCTCTGCCACGATGTGCGTCGGCCGTGGTTGCGCTCCTCGCGGTGCTGCGCTGCGGCGGTGCGTACATTCCGCTCGACCCGCAGTTCCCCTCGTCGCGACTCGAGTACATGCTTGACGACGCTCGGCCGGCGATCCTGCTGACCGCCGCGAGCTTCACCGATCGGATTTCGGTCCCAGAAGATACTGCCGTCGCAACAATCGCCGGTGACGAGATCAGTTGGTCGGCAGCAGCATCCAGCGCGGCGAGCGGGGCGCGTGTCGCGCCGGCCAACACCGCCTACGTCATCTACACCTCCGGTTCCACGGGAAACCCCAAGGGAGTGATGCTGGACCGCCGCGCCCTGGCACGGTTTGTCCGCTCGGCCACGGATCTCACGAGTATCGGCGCGCACACGCGGTTGCTCGCCCTGACTACTCTGTCCTTCGACATTGCGGTCCTCGAACTGTTTGTCCCGCTCACCGCGGGCGGATCGGTGATCCTCGCCGACGAGAATCAGGCCAAGGAACCGGCAGCCATTGCGGCACTGGTGAGTTCGGAGTCCGTCACGGCGGTGCAGGCGACTCCCTCGCAGTGGGGGACGGTGCTCGAACACGGCGTAACCGATCTGGCTGCAGTCGACGTCCTGGTGGGCGGTGAGGCCTTGCCCACCCGGACGGCGCAGCAGTTGAGTGAGCTGGCCCGTTCGGTGCAGAACATGTACGGACCCACCGAGGCCACGGTGTGGTGCACCAGCACCCCGGTTTTGCCGAACATCGACTGGACAGGCTCGATCGGCCGGCCGTTCGCGGGCACCGCCGCAGTGGTGCTGGATCGCTACCTGCAACCAGTCAATGTTGGCGCGATCGGCGAACTGTACGTTGCGGGAACACAACTCGCGCGCGGCTACCGCGGTCGACCTGACCTGACGGCAACCCGATTTGTGGCCGACCCGTTCGGACGCGGCCGGATGTACCGAACCGGCGACCTGGTGCGGTGGACCGAATCCGGTCAGCTCGAATACCTCGGCCGAGGCGACGATCAGGTGAAGGTGCGTGGGCACCGTATCGAACTCGGCGAGATCGAGACCGTGGCAGGGGAGTTCGACACAGTCGGTGCCTGCGTCGCGGTCGCTCGAAGCGACGGCAGTGGCACCGTTCATCTGGTCGCCTACGTCACGGCCGTGGAGAGCGCTCACGTCGATCTTCCGGCACTGCGAGCATTCATAGCCGATCGTCTACCCGCGTACATGGTGCCGTCGGCGATTGTCGTCATGGACGAGTTCCCGCTTACCCCCAACCTCAAGATCGACCGGAAGGCATTGCCGGCGCCGGACTTCGGGGATGCGGACACGGGGCGTTCAGCCGAGACGGCTGCGGAGATCGCACTGTCCGGCATGTTTGCCGACCTGCTGGGGCTCACCGTGGTGGGCGTCGATGCAGACTTCTTCACACTCGGCGGCACGTCGCTCTCCGCGACAAGACTCGTGGCCCGTCTCAAATCCGCACTCGGAGTGGAACTGTCGCTGCGTGACGTCTTCGATACGCCGACGGTGGCCGGACTGGCGCTACGGGTGGAATCCGCTGCGCCGGCTCGTCCCGCCATTGTGGCGCACGAGCGGACCGACATTGTGCCGCTGTCGTCGGCGCAGCAGTCGTTGTGGTTCGTTCACCAGACCCAGGGTCCATCCGCTACCTACAACATTCCGTTTGCGCTGCACCTGAACGGCGCAGTGGACGCGACAGCGCTGAAAAATGCGGTTGCGGCAGTTGTCGCCCGGCATCGGGTACTGCGCACGGTTGTCGTCGACATCGACGGTGTGGGGTTCGGTCGGGTACTCGATGCGGAGCCGGAGTTCACCGACAGTGAGGTCTCCGAGGTGGACGTGCAGTCCGCGCTGCTGACCGCGGCCTGTGTGCCGTTCGATCTCGAACATGACATTCCGGTACGGGCTCACCTGGTGCGGTCCGGCACCGACACCGCAGTCCTGCTGTTGGTCATTCACCACATCGCGGGTGACGAGTGGTCGGCCGGACCGATGCTCACCGATCTGGCAGCGGTCTACAACGGGGAGCAGCTGCCGGCCGAGCAGCCTCGAATTCAATACTCGGACTTCGCGATCTGGCAGCGCGAGTGCGCAGAAGATCCTGACCTGAGCGCGTCCACCGACCGGCAGCTCGCGTACTGGCGAGACCTGTTCTCCGGTGCCCCCGAAGAATTGCAGCTGCCGTACGACCGTGCTCGCCCAGCAGTGCCGACGTGGCGCGGCGGCGAGGTCTGGACCCACACCGGTGCAGGCGTGGTGCACGGACTGCGATCGGTGACCGAGAAGTCGGGCTCCACGATGTTCATGCTGGCGCAAGCGGCGGTCGCAGTTCTGCTGTCGAAACTCGGTGCCGGTGAGGACATCACGCTCGGTGCCCCGATTGCAGGCCGGGTGGACGGCAGCCTCGAAGATACCGTCGGATTCTTTGTCACTACGGTGGCGCAGCGGGTCGATCTGACCGGGCGCCCCTCGCTGGCCGAGGTGCTCTCACGCGTGCGACGCGGCGCCCTGGACGGGTTTGCGCACCAGGACGTCGCGTTCGAGCAGGTAGTCGACGCGGTGGGCGTGACACGATCTCTCGCCCGGCATCCCTTGTTCCAGACGATGGTTCAGCATCGCACACCGCACTCCGTACCCAGCTTCACCGGACTGGCGGTCAGCCCGTCGTACGTTTCCACGGGCACCGCGAAGTTCGACCTGACCTTCGAGTTCGTGGAACTTGCCGACGGACTCGACGTGCGGATCGAGTACGCGGAGGATCTTTTCGATCGGGTGACGGCAGAGACCATCGCGGTTCGCTTGCGCACGGTCCTCGAGCATTTTGCCACGGATACGGGCGCCGGCCTGCAGAGCGTGGACGTGTTGTTGCCGGCCGAACGAAATGCCCAGTCGGTCGAAGGTCACACAACCCGTCTGTTGCCCGAACTGCTGGACGACGCTGAACATGAGTTCGCCGATCACGTGGCCTTGATCTGTGGACCGGACGAGTACACGTACCGGGAGCTGGCTGATCGCTCGAACAGGTTGGCGCGGTTACTGATCCAGCGTGGTATCGGCACCGACGTGGTGGTGGGCATCGCCGTCGGGCGGAGCATCGAGTGTGTAGTTGCGCTCCGCGCCGTGATTGCCGCCGGCGCGGCGTACCTGCCGATCGATCCGTCGTATCCGCGTGCGCGCATCGAGTACATGCTCGCCGACGCCGATCCGGCGCTCGTGATTGTCGACGCCGATACCGTGCAGTGGATTCGGCCGGACTCGGAGGATGCGACCATCGCAGAACTCGAGGCCGCCGCTGCCGGCCTTCGCGGCGACCGGGTCGGCAGAGTCGTGTCGCCTGCCGCTGCGGCGTACGTCGTCTACACCTCCGGCTCCACCGGTCAGCCCAAGGGTGTGATGGGAACTGCAGGCGCACTGGCTAATCGCTTGGTCTGGCAGCGTGATCTCGTGCGCGCCGACGGATGGGCGGATGTTCGGTTGGCAAAGAGTTCGATGAGCTTCATCGACGGCTCCACCGAACTGCTGGCGGGGCTCCTGGCCGGTGCCCGCTTGGTTCTCGCAGATGACGCGGAGTCTCGTGATGCCGGCGCACTCGCAGATCTCATCGACCGGCACGGCGTGCGTCAGCTCACCGCGGTGCCGAGCCTGGCTGCGGCGCTGGCACAGTTCCGAGAAGAATCGGCACACCGGGTCTCGAGTTGGTTCCTCAGTGGTGAACCGCTCACTCGCGCAGTGATCGACTTGTTCGACGAGAAGAACACACGGGTGATCAACTCGTACGGATCCTCGGAGGTTGCCGGTGATGTGACCTTCTGGACGGCAACATCTTCCGCCAACCGAGTGCTGATCGGCGCTCCCGTTCCCGGAGTGGGTGCGCGGATACTCGACGCATACCTGCGCCCGGTGCCGGACGGGGTGACAGGTGAACTGTATGTCGAGGGCATCCAGGTTGCCCGCGGTTACCTCGGCCGACCGGAGTTGACCGCAACTCGGTTTGTCGCGGATCCGATGGGCAGCGGTGGACGGTTGTTCCGCACCGGAGATCTGGTGCGTCGCACTCGGTCCGGCGAACTCGACTTCGTTTCTCGCGCCGACGCTCAGATGAGTCTGCACGGATTCCGGATCGAACCCGGCGAGGTGGAGGCGGCGTTGGCTTCCCATCCATCCGTCGAACGAGCACTGGTTGTGGTGCGCGCGAGCGCGGCTGGGTCAGATCAGCTTGTCGGGTACGCGGTTCGGGCACCAGGCACCGCCGTGCCGGACGATTCCCAGTTGCGGGCGCATCTTCGGGACCTGCTGCCCGACTACATGATTCCCGCGGTATTCGTCGTTCTCGACGGCCTTCCCGTGCTACCCAACGGCAAGGTAGACCGCGACGCGCTCCCGGCGCCGGTACGCAGCGAGGGACGGCGAGAGGCGGCAACCGAACTGGAGCGGATCTACTGCGAGCTCCTTGCCGAACTCCTCGGCATCACCACCGTCGGCCCCGACGAGGACTTTTTTGCTCTGGGCGGCAACTCGTTGCTCGCCACCCGGTTGGCGTCGGCGATCCGCGCCCGCACCGGTCACGACGTGACGATCCGCGAGGTGTTCGACCTCCGTACCCCCGCCGAACTGGCTCGGGCAGCACAGATCGGGAAGGTCAGGCGGCCTGAACTGATTCGCCGGGATCACGGGGCAATCGTGCCGATGTCTGCCGCGCAGGGACGCCTGTGGTTCCTGTTCCAGCTCGAGGGCCCCAGCTCCACCTACAACATCCCGTACACCATGCATCTGCAGGGTTCAGTGGATCTGGATGCGTTGCGCGGTGCGCTGGCGCACGTTCTGAGCCAACACGAAACACTGCGCACGGTATTCACCGCCGAGTCCGGTGACGGCGAGGCTGGGCACATCGGCTACCAGGTGGTTCGTCCGATCAGCGAGTGCGAACTGCCGTTGGACGTTCTCGACGTGCTTCCAGCCCAACTGGAGTCGACACTCGCGCGGGAAGCCGCCTACACCTTCGACATCGCGCACGAACTGCCTGTGCGCGCTGTTCTGTTGCGCACCGGCACCGACGACGCGCACCTGATGGTGCTGGTGCATCACATCGCGGCCGACGAATGGTCTGCGCGTCCATTGGTGTCCGATCTGACCCGGGCGTACTCACACCTCGTGTCCGGCACAGCGGCGATGCCCGAACCACTACCGGTGCAGTACCGCGACTTCAGCGCGTGGCAACCCGAAGTCCTCGGTGAGGCAAGCGATCCCGAATCCGTGCTGGCCGGTCAGCTCGAGTATTGGACGGGTGCGCTTGCCGGGCAACCCGAAGAGCTTGCGCTACCCCGTGATCGGGCGCGCCCCGCGGTGTCGACGTACCGGGGATCAGCGGTTGCGTTCGATCTCGAGCCGCAAGTGCGGGCTTCTTTGGCGGCAATCGCCGCTGCCGGTGGGGCAACGATGTTCATGCTCACCCACGCCGCAGTTGCAGTCCTGTTGGCCGAACTCGGTGCCGGGGACGACATCGTCGTCGGTTCACCGGTTGCCGGGCGCTCCGATGCCGCGCTCGAACGGGTGGTGGGCTTTTTTGTCAACACCTTGGTGCTGCGCACCGATCTGTCGGGAGACCCGACCTTCGTGCAGTTCCTGGAGCGTGTTCGCGCTACGGACCTCGATGCCTATGCGCATCAGGATGTTCCGTTCGAGCAGTTGGTCGAGGCGATGGCCCCGGCCCGTTCCCTGTCCCGCCAGCCGCTGTTCCAGATCCTGGTGCAGTACCGCGATGCCGTGGACCGGATCGAGATGGCGGGCCTCGACGCGAGTCCGGTATTCCTCGAAACCGGAACGGCCAAATTCGACTTGACGTTCGACCTCGCGGAAACCGCCGACGGCGGGATCCGTGGTCGTATCGAGTACGCCACTGATCTCTTCGATCGGGGCACGGTTGACGCATTTGCCGGGCGATTGGTCCAGGTGCTGCGGCAGTGTGCGGCAAACCCGGAACTGCGGTTGTCCCAGCTCGATTCGATGACTCGGACAGACCGGGCGGCGATCGATTCTGCCGAGTCAGGCCGTATTGTGCCGCTTGACAGTTCGCTGACCTTGCCGGGCATGTTCGCTCGCCAGGTCGCGCTCACACCGGGCGCCGTCGCCATGATCGTCGACGAGAGCGGGGAGTCGCTGACCTACACCGAATTGGATCGGCGAACCGAGCGTCTCGCCGCGACGCTTCGTGGTGTGGTGCCGGTCGGTGGCGTTGTCGCCGTGGCGGTACGACGCAGTGCCGCACTGGTAGTCACGCTGCTGGCCATCCACCGCATCGGTGCCACCTATCTTCCGCTCGACGACAGCTACCCCGTGGATCGACTCGAGTACATGCTCGCGGACGCACGGCCGTCGTTGCTGGTGGTGGGCCCGGGTATCGAACCGTTGGACTGCCCCGCTCCGATGCTGGAGGTAGACGAGGGCGGTACTGCAACAACGCAATCGGACACGGCTACGGCCGTGGACACGGTTGTACATCCCGACAGCGCCGCGTACCTGCTCTACACGTCCGGATCAACCGGGCGGCCGAAGGGTGTTCTGGTCAGCCATCGCGCCGTGGTCAACCGGCTGTCGTGGATGCAAGACGAGTACCACCTCGGCAGCGACGACCGTGTGTTGCAGAAGACGCCGGCCGGGTTCGACGTGTCCGTGTGGGAGTTCTTCTGGCCCTTGATTACCGGAGCAACACTGGTGGTGGCTGCGCCGGACGGGCATCGCGATCCGCGCTACCTGCGCGACGTCGTCAAGCGACGTTCTGTCACCACAGCACACTTTGTGCCGTCGATGCTGGCTGCTTTCCTCGATCACGTGGCTGTGGAAACGGATCCTCGCCCGAAGTTGTCTCGGGTGCTGTGCAGCGGCGAAGCGCTCACGCCTGATCATCGGGATCGGTTCCACGCGTTGGTCGATGCGGAATTGCACAACTTGTACGGACCCACCGAGGCAGCGGTGGACGTGACGGCGTCGCACATCGTTCCCGCTGTCGACACGAACTGGGTGACAATCGGGCGTCCACTGTGGAATACCCGTGTACTTGTTCTGGACGCCCGGTTGCGGCGCGTTGCACCGGGAGTTGCGGGGGAGTTGTACCTCGGCGGTGTGCAGTTGGCGCGTGGCTACCACGACCGGGCGTCATTGACGTCGGAGCGATTTGTTGCCGATCCGTTCGGAGAGTTCGGCGAAAGGCTGTACCGCACCGGCGATCTGGTGCGGTGGCGCGAGTACGGCGACGATGGCCTGGCCCTCGAATACCTCGGCCGTACGGACGGTCAGGTCAAGCTGCGTGGGCTGCGTGTCGAACTGGGCGAAATCGAGAACGTGCTCACGTCGCATCCGACGCTGGCTCAATGCGCTGTTGTTGCGCGAGGCGGTCAGATCCACGCGTATGTCGTCCCGGTTCCGGATGCGACGATTGTCCCGGCCGAACTTGCCGCTTTTGCGTCGACGCTGCTGCCGGACTACATGGTTCCGACGGCCATGGTTGTGCTCGACACGCTGCCGCTGACGCCGAACGGGAAGCTGGATCGTCGGGCTCTCCCGGAGCCGGTTGCTCCCGACGAGTCGCAGCGGCGAGCGCCGGAGGGTCCTGAAGAGACCGCGATGTGCGAATTGTTCGCCGAGGCTCTGCGCGTCGACGCAGTGGGTGCCGATGACGATTTCTTCATGCTCGGCGGCGACAGCATCATCTCGATTCAGGTCGTGAACGCTGCCGGTCGGCGCGGAATTACGTTCGGGCCCAAGGAGATATTCCAATGGCGCACGCCCGCGGCGCTGGCCAAGGTCGTGGATTTCGGCGCGCCAGGCGACGCTGAGACCGCCCACAGCGGGCCGGTGGACCCGAGCGACGTGACGGGTTCGTTGGCATTGACACCGTTGGTGCATCGCGCCCGCGAATCCGGAGTCTCGCCCGCAGGTCTTGGTATCGCGCTGTCTGTCTCGACTCCCGCAGGAACTACCGTCGGCGACGTCGAGCAAGCCATGTCGGCACTACTGCAAGCGCACGATGCGTTGCGGTTACGACTGGCGCGGGTTGCGTCGGTTTTGTGGTCCCTCGAGACGGACGCTGATGTGGCTGCAGTCGTGCAGCATGTCGATTGCAGTGACCTCGGCGATGCCGATCTTGCCGTGCGTGCCGCGGCGGAGGCCACGGCGTTGATTGCCGAACTCGACCTGGAAAACGGCCGGACCGTGACGGCGCGCTGGCTCGATGCCGGCGAATCCCGCAGTGGAACCCTGGTTGTTGCCGTGCATGCGTTGGCGGCAGATCCGGCGTCGGTGGCGAAGCTGCGAGCGGATCTCGAAACGATATGGCGTGAGGGCGGCGGCGTGATGTCGCTTCGTCGTCCCGCCGCGACCGCGCACGGGTTCGCGGAGCGATTCAACGAGTTGGCGCAGGATCCGGCGTTGATGGGTGAACTGACGCACTGGTCGCAGGTTCTGGCACCGGGAGCCGAGTTGCGCCCGGGAGCGCCCGCGATTCTCACGGGTGGCCCGAGGGGGACATATCGGGCGACCCTGGAGGCGCGACTCGAAGGCGATATGGAAACGGCTGCGCTGGCCGCCCTCACCTACGGGTTGGCGAGGTGGCGCGCCGCGCCGGCCGAGTTGACCGTCGAACTCGAGCGTGACGTTCGCATTGCCGGTTCGGACGAACCAGACCCGTTGGCGACTGTGGGTCCCTTTGCCGCCGGGGTGCCGGTTCGGTTGCCGGCACTGGCCGTCTCGGTCACCCCAGAAGATGCGTTGGCGGCAGCGGCGGCCGCTCTGAGCGTCGTACCAGGCGGTATAGGCACGGGCTACGGCAAGTTGCGGTATCTCAATGCGCAAACCGCGCCCGTCTTTGCGATGTGGGGACGGCCGGAAGTGAGTGTCAGGGTGATCCGAGATGTCGAAAGTCGGGGTGTGGGAAATTCCGGCGACGAGCGCCGCGTCGACCCGCGCGTTCTCGATGTGACGGCTTACGTCACCGACGACGGGAGACTCGTGGAAATCCGGTTCGATTTCGACGCGACTCTCTTCGGTGAAGACGATGCACGAGCGATTGCCGCAGCGTTCGGGCAGGTCGAATTGAGTGCCGTTCCATAGTTTGGATAGGCTAACCAGCAGTTGTCCACGCTGGTGAGCCAACAGTGGATCTTGAAGTCTTGGAGAAAAATACAGTGCAGTCGGAATTCACGGTGACAGCGGCCCAACGCAGCATCTATTTCGGGCACCAGTTGGACTCGGTGGGTCACCTCTACAACACCGGTATCTACACCGAGACACTTGGTGAGGTCGACATCGATCGAGTGGTCGAGGCTTGCCGCTCTGTGCTGGATCAAGCCGAGACACTGCATGTGAACTTCGACGTGGATGCTCGCGGCGCTCTGGTGCAGATTGCGCGCGAGAGCCGCGACTGGGACTTGCCAGTCATCGACTTCCGCGCCGAGGCCGACCCGCGAGAGGCATCACTGCGGTGGATGCGCGAGCGGATGGAATCGCCGGTGGACCTGGCGACCGACCTGCTGTTCACCTTTGCCGTGCACCTCATCGACGGTGACACGATGCGGCTGTACCAGCAGTACCACCACATCATCAACGACGGCTACGGCATCGCGCTGGTTCTGAACAAGATCATGCGTGCATACGTCGAGGGCACCGCACCGGATTTGAGCGCAGAATGGGCGCTGGCAAGGTTCGTCGAGACCGATGTCGAATACACCTCCGGCACCACGATCGACGACGATCGCGACTACTGGATTGCCGAGTTGGGCGATCTTCCGACGTCGCCACGGTTGATCACCGTCGACCACCAACCGGCGCCCGGCGTCACGAGTGTGACTCTCACGCTCGACCTCGAACGCCGTCAGCGACTCGAGGAGTACGGCAAGGCACACGGACTGCGCTTGTCCTGGTTGGTGATTGCGCTGCTCGGCGGCTATGTCGCGCGAGCGACCGGCACCACCGACGTAGTGCTGAGCCTGCCAACCACGGCCCGCGGAACGCGTGAATTGCGGGCCGTGCCCGGCATGGTGGCCAGCGTGCTTCCGATGCGTATCGACGTCGGAGAGCAGGCCCGACTCGCGGATATCGCAACGAGCGCCGAGCAGAAGATGTGGAAACTGCTCAAGCACGGCCGTTACCGGGGCGAGGCGATCGGCCGCGAGTTGGCTGCCAAGAACCCGGATTGGCGGCCGCCGGGCATCGGCATCAACATCATGCCCAACTCGACCTCCCGTTTCACCATCGGTCGAGAGTCCAACGTGGAGATGCTTGCGTCCGGGCCGGTCGGTGAACTCGAGTTCATCGTGTTGCTGCACAAGTCGGGCCAACCGATCGAGATCGGGCTTCGCAGTCACCCGGACAATGCGCAGCGCTGCAACGAGATTGCCGACAGTCTCGGAGATTTCATCGACTCGTTCCTCGAGGCAGTCGACGAGTCCGTCTGGTCGTACGACGTCGACGGACTGGACGTCGTGGCTGCGGATCGTCCTCACGACGAGGACGGCGCGGGACCACTGACGTTGCTGCCGAGTCTCGCTGCCCGCCGTGACAACGGACAGCCTGTTGCCGGCACCCTGCGTGAGCACCGTATTACCGCTCCTGCGAATCTGACCCGGGAGCAGTTGGTCGACACGGTCGAGGCGATTGTCACTCATCACCACGGGTTGCGAGCGACTCTTACTGCGCCCGTGCCGGTGTTGTGGATGCTTGCCGTAGCCGAACCCGATGCGGTGAAGGCAGATTCACTGGTCGGTGATGATGTTGTTCCGGACCCCGCAACCGGTCGAGGGCTGTGTGTCTCCTGCTCGGCCGAGGGCGACCTGATCCTCACTGCCGCAGCAGGTTTGATCGACGACGTGTCCTGGAAGGTCGTCACGGAGGACTTTGCCACCGCGCTCCGGGCGGTGTCGAGGGGGCGAAAGGTCATGCTGCCGCCGGTGCCCACGTCGCTGAAGGCGCATGCTCGACGGTTTGCCGAGGAAGCGACATCGCCGAGCCGTCTGGCCGAGTTGGTCACCTGGACGTCGGTGCTGGGGCCGGGTGCAAATCTTGTGATGGCAACCGACACCGCGGGTGCACCGGCAGCCCGGACGGAGCTGCTGACGCCCGCTGAATATGACACTGCAACAACGCGAGTGCCGAGCCTGGTCAAGGGTGAACCGGCTGATGTATGGGCTGCGGCCACAGCGCTCGCAGTGTCCCGTTGGACGAAGCGCATCGCTGGTAGTGACGAACTTACCGTCGACGTGTGGCGCGACGGTCGTCAACCGTGGGGAGCCGGCGACGATGTCGACCTGAGCCGTACCGTCGGACCGCTCGGTTCCACGTCTCCGATTCGGTTGGTGCTGACCGACGATGCGCACAGCGCTCTACGGTCGGCCAAGGAACGAGCAAGGGCGGCAGGAGGTTCCGGTTGGCCGCTGCTGCGCTACGCCAACGTTCAGGCCGGACCTGCATTGGCAGCCTTGCCGAAGCCTCAGGTACTGGTGCGCACGGGCGGTGACCGCATCGGTCGGTACGCCCTCGACATCGCTGTGCATGCCGACCAGTCCGGTGGTGCCACGGTTGAGTTTGCATCCGACTTCGGAATCGACGACGCGGAATTGGCAACCCTGGCGGGCTTGTGGCGAGATGCGCTGCGCGAGTTGGTGGCGCTGGTGGAAGGTGGTGCGACGTTCGGGCTCACCCCGTCCGATCTGCGTCACATCGCACTCACCCAGAGCGAGATCGAACTCGTCGAATCCGTCAGCGACGTGGTGATCGAAGACATCTGGCCGCTCTCGCCGTTGCAGCGGGGATTGTTCTTCCAGTCGGTGTTCGATTCCGGCCAGGACATCTACACGGCACAGTTCTCACTGGACTTCGGCCATCGCATCGACGTGGCCAGGATGCGCGGCGCTGCAGCCTCGCTTCTGGACGAGAACCCTACGGTCCGAGCTGGATTCACCAACGACGGTCTGGGAGACCCGGTCCAGTTCATCGGAACCGGACTCGAAGTTCCCTTTGTCGAAGCCGACCTGTCGATGCTCTCTCCCGCCGAGCAGAAGACCGGTGCCGAGGAGTTGGCAGCCGCCGACCGCGCACGTCCGTTCGACCTCACCGCACCACCGTTGTGGCGCATGCTGCTCATCCACCTGGGCGACGGCATCGACCGTCTGGTGATCAACCGTGAGTTCATCCTGTGGGACGGCTGGTCGGGCGCACTGTTTGTCGACCAATTGCTGGCCCGTTACGCCGGTGATGCCGTACCAGCCGCCGGCGCTCAGTTCACCGACTATCTGACGTGGCTCGACTCCCGTGACCCAGGCGTTGCAGCGCAGGCGTGGCGACGGAACTTCGAGGGATTCGAGAACCCGACGCTGATCGCAGCCGGCGCCAAGGGCGGCGCCCCGGTGGTGCCTACCCGTATCGAGTCCTACGTGGACGCGGAACTGACTGCGGCACTGCGTGAGCAGGCCAGGCGCAGCGGAGTCACGCTGAACGCGTTGATGAATGCGGTCATGGGACTACTGCTGTCTGCGGAATCGGGCCGCACCGACGTGGTATTCGGTTCGACGGTGGCGGGCAGGCCGACCGAGATTGCCGGACTCGAGAGTGTGCTCGGCATGTTCCTCAACACCGTGCCCGTGCGAGTGACGCTGGTGCCAGGGGAAACCGTGTCGCAGCTGCTTCGGCGGATGCAGGACGAGTACGTCGAGCGGATGGAATGCGAGTACCTCGGGCTCGGCGAAATTCAGCGTGCCACTGGGCACACCGAACTATTCGACACCTTGTTCGTGTTGCAGAACTTCAAGAACGCGACCGAGATGGCGGCGCAGTCGGCCCGCCACGATATCGTTGCCGAGGACAGCCTCGACCATACGCATTACCCGCTGGCCGTGGTGGTCTCGCCCGGTGAGCAACTGCACGTCAAGATCGACTACCGTCACGACATCGTGGATGCCACCCGCGCTCACGCCTTGCACGAGCGGTTCATTACACTGCTGGAAACTGTTGCACACGACGGTGATCGGTTGGTCGCGGCCGTTCCTGCCCTCACCCCGACCGAATTGGGGCGTGCCGCGTTGTCCTGGGACGCGCCGCTACCCGCTGTCGAAGACGTCACGATCGCCGAGATGCTCATCGAGCGGGCCGCAACCATTCCGGACGAGGTTGCACTGGTATTCGGTGACGAGCGGGTCACCTATCAGGAACTGGCCGGCCGAGTCGAAGCACTTGCCCGCCAACTGATCATTCGCGGCGGCGGTCCGGAATCGGTAGTAGCGCTTGGCCTCCCGCGCACCGTCGATATGGTGGTTGCACTGTTTGCGGTGCTCCGCGCCGGTGCCGCCTACCTGCCGCTCGAACTCGACCAGCCGGACGACCGCCTCGCGACGGTGATCGAAGACGCCGAGCCGGTCCTGTTCGTGACCAATGCAGCTGCGGCGGCGCGATTGGGCCTCCCCGCTGATCGGTCGATTCTCCTTGGTGGAAGCAATGATTGGGATACCAGCCCGCTCACTGCGGCGGAGCTCGGTGCGTTTGCGCCGGGTCGCGTCGGGCGTCTCGATCACCCCGCCTACGTCATCTACACTTCCGGTTCGACCGGCAAGCCCAAGGGCGTTCTCACCCCGTACCGCGGCCTGACCAACATGCAGCGCAACCATCAGGAAAAGATCTTCGAGCCGGTTGTGGCCGCCGAGGGTGGGCGTCGACTTCGGGTGGCGCACACCGTCTCCTTCGCCTTCGACATGTCGTGGGAGGAGCTGCTCTGGCTCGTTGAGGGCCACGAGGTGCACATCTGCGACGAGGACCTGCGCCGCGATGCGAATGCGCTGGTCGACTACTGCGACCGGCAGCAGATCGACGTCGTCAACGTGACACCAACCTACGCAACGGCATTGCTGGCAGAGGGCCTGCTAGACCGCGAACCGATCGACGGCAACCGCACCGGGCATCGTCCGTCGCTGGTGCTGCTCGGCGGCGAAGCGGTCCCGGACTCGGTCTGGAATCGCTTGCGCGAGAGCGACGGAACGCTCGGGTACAACCTGTACGGGCCGACCGAGTACACGATCAACACCCTCGGCGCCGGCACTGACGACAGCGTCACACCCACCGTCGGAACTCCGATTCGTGCAACCAGGGGCTACATCCTCGACGCGTGGCTTCGTCCCGTCGTCGACGGAGTTGCCGGCGAGTTGTACATCGCCGGTGTCGGATTGGCGCGCGGCTATCTTGGCCGCACCGATCTGACCGCCGACCGCTTTGTTGCCGATCCGTTCGGCGGCGACCGCATGTACCGCACCGGAGACTTCGTCCGGTTGCGGCGCGACGGAAACCTCGACTACCTCGGTCGCATCGACGACCAGGTCAAGATTCGTGGTTACCGCGTCGAACTGCACGAGATCGAATCGGCCGTCGAATCACATCCTCTGGCGGCGTCCGCAGCGGTTGTTGCGGTGGAAGACCCGTTGGTCCCCGGTATGAAGCGTCTTGCCGGATACATGGTTGTGACGGATGATTCGGACCCGGACATCGTCGCCACCGTGCTCGCGTACCTGCGAGCAAAGCTGCCCGACTACATGGTGCCAAGCACTCTGCAGATCATCGACGCAATCCCCATGACGGTGAACGGCAAACTCGACGCCAAGGCGCTCCCGATGCCGGAGATTCGCACCGGGGCGTCGTCGCGGCCGCCGAAGAACGCAACAGAGCAGGCACTGTGCGACGTCTTCGCAGACCTGCTGGAACTCGATTCGGTTGGTGCCGAGGACGACTTCTTCGAACTTGGTGGGCATTCTATGATCGCGATGCGGGTGGTCTCGCGGGTGCGTGCGGAGTTCGACGTGCAGTTGACGATTCGGGATCTGTTCGAGGCTCGCACGCCGGCGCTGATTGCCGAACTGCTGCCGAGCGCGGCAAGTGCACAACCGTCGATTGTCGTGGGCAACCGGCCCGAGTTCGTGCCGCTGTCTGCAGCGCAGGAACGACTCTGGATGCTCGCGCAGCTTCAGGACGACAGCCTCAGTTACCACTACGCGCACGTGGCCCGGTTGGACGGCGCGCTGGACGAGGCCGCGTTGGCAGCGGCTCTGCAGGACGTGGTGGGGCGACACGAAAGTTTGCGCACCGTCATCGGAATCGTCGACGGAAATCCGTTCCAGCAGATCGTGGATGTCTCGGATGCGACCCGTCTCGAGATTGTCGACGCCGATGCGGAGACGGCGCAGGGCTTGGTGATCGAGCGGCTGACGGCCAACTTCGATCTCCGCACCGACGTACCGCTGCGTGTCACGTTGGTCCGGATCAGGCCCACCGAATACATCATTGTGTTGGTGCTCCATCACATCGCGACCGACGAATGGTCGGACGCGCCGTTGCTCGGTGACCTCACCCGCGCCTACCTGTCCCGGACACAGGGGCATGCTCCGGAGTGGGAGCCGCTGCCGGTGCAGTACGCGGATTACTCACTGTGGCAACACGATCTACTGTCGGGCGATCTGTCGGATCGCCAGCTCGGATTCTGGCGTGAGAGCCTTGCCGGACTGCCGGACGAGATAGTCCTGCCGACCAACCGTCTGCGCCCCGCTCAGCCCACTGGCACTGCAGGTAACGTCCAGATCACCCTGGGCTCTGAAGTCGTGCAGAAACTACGCGGCATTGCCGATGACCACCGCGGCACGATGTTCATGGTCCTGCACGCGGCTACAGCAGCAGTGCTCTCGCGACTGGGCGGTGGCAACGATATTGCGGTTGGTAGCCCGGTATCCGGTCGCTCGGACAGCGCGCTCGACAACCTGGTCGGGTTCTTTGTCAACACCGTTGTGCTGCGCACCGACCTGTCGGGAGATCCGACGTTCGGCGAGCTGGTGGACCGCACCCGCGACGCCGACCTCAGCGCGATGGACCACCAGGACATCCCGTTCCAGCGGGTGGTCGAGGAGTTGGCACCGCCACGCATCGAAGGCCGTAATCCGCTGTTCCAGGTGATGGTGAGCTATCTCCAACGCGCCGGAGTCCTTCCGGACTTCCTCGGTGTGCCCACTCGTTGGGAGCAATTGACCAACGTGCGTGCGAAGTTCGATCTCAACGTCACCTTTGTCGACGCGCCGGATACCGGTGAAGTGACCGTCATCGCCGAGTACGCCGAAGACCTTTTTGATCGTGAGCGGGTGGCGATGATCCTGGCCGTCCTGTCACGATTTGTCGATCAGGTTGCGGCCGCGCCGTCCTCGCGGGTCGGGGCTGTCGAATTGGTGGACGCCGGTGAGCGGGCGCACCGACTCGCGGTGGGCGTCGGACCCCGCGCCGCGGTCGAATCCGTGACGATCGGTGACCTTCTCTCGCGGCAGGCGGCGCTGTCGCCGACAGCCACGGCTCTGTCGGCCTTCGGCGAGCAGATCGACTACGCCCAGCTCGAGGCACGCTCGAACCGCTTGGCCCGCCTACTGATCGAAGACGGTGCCAGTCCCGGTGACGTGGTGGCCGTTGCGGTACCGCGTTCGGCAGATCTCATCGTGGCAATCCACGCGGTCGTGAAATCCGGTGCGGCGTACCTGCCGATCGACACGGGATTGCCGCCGTCACGTATCGAGTACATGCTCGGTGACGCTCGGCCGGTGCGTGTGCTCGCAACCAGCGCGGTATCCATTCCAGGCGGTGTTGCCCGGACCGATGTCGACGCACCGGTAGTGCAGGCCCGGTTGCAGGCGCTCAGTGGTGACGCGGTGACCGAGCGTCGTAGCACCCTGACCGCGGCTCACCCGGTGTATCTCATCTACACCTCCGGTTCCACCGGAAACCCCAAGGGCGTGTTGGTGTCCCACCAGTCCGTGGTCAACCGGTTGGCCTGGGTGCAAGCGGAATCACCCGTGGTGCCAACGGACCGCGTCGTTCTCAAGACACCGACCACCTTCGACGTCTCCGTCTGGGAGTTGTTCTGGCCCAGTGTGAACGGTGCAACCACCGTGATCGCAGGACCGGATACCCACCGGGATCCGGTGGCGCTGGTGCAGTTGCTGCGCGAGAACGACGTGACCATCGCGCACTTCGTTCCGGCCATGCTCGAAGAGGCACTCACCGAGCAGATATCCGCCGTGACGTCGTTGCGACGCGTCGTGTGCAGCGGTGAGGCGCTGCAGAATCGGACCGTCGCACGATTTGCTGCTGCGCTACCGGGCGTGCGACTCGACAATCTGTACGGGCCGACAGAGGCCGCCGTCGAGGTCACTCTGGCAGCAGACCTTGCTCGTGATTTGGAAGTCGACCCCGCCGGATCCTCCTCGATCGGTGGCCCGGGATCGAACGTGGAACTCTACGTTCTGGATTCGAGCCTGCAGCCGACTCCTGCCGGTGTGGCCGGCGAGCTGTACATCGGCGGAGTGCAGGTGGCGTACGGCTACCTGGGCCGGTCCGCGCTCACCGCGGATCGTTTTGTGGCCGATCCGTACGGCGATGCTGGTTCACGGCTGTACCGGACCGGTGACTTGGTTCGTTGGACCGAGAACGGAACCATCGAATTCCTCGGCCGCTTGGACGATCAGGTCAAGATCCGCGGTTTGCGCATCGAACTCGGTGAGGTCGAGACGATCCTCGAGGGACATCCCGACGTGACTCGGGCGGTCGCCGCGGTGCATCGAAACCCCGAGGGCGAAGCCGTACTGGTCGGCTACGTCATGACGGCGGTCGGCGTCGTGGTTGACGCGACGACGTTGCGTAATGCACTGAGCGGCTCGGTTCCCGATTACCTGATCCCGGCAATCGTGATTCCGGTCGACGAATTTCCGGTCAGCTTCAACGGAAAGCTGGATCGAAAGGCACTGCCGCGCCCCAGTTTCGAGAGCGCTGTGTCCGTGCGGAAGCCGCGCACGGACTTCGAACGCCAGGTGTGCGCGGTGTTCGCGTCGGCGCTCGGCCTGGAAACGGTGGGAATCGACGACGATTTCTTCTCGCTCGGCGGCCACTCGTTGACGGCCATTCGCCTGGTCAATGCGTTGCGCAGTGAACTGGGTGTCGAGCTTGCCGTGCGCAGTGTCTTCGAAGCACCGACGGTCGCGCAGTTGGCCGTGCTGGCTGCTGACGCCGCAAGCGGCATTCGATCGACACTGGGACGGCGGGAGCGTCCGGAACGTGTGCCGGTCTCGTTTGCCCAGCGGCGGATGTGGATCCTCGACCAGCTGGGCGTCGACGGCGGCGCGTACAACGTGCCGATCTCGTGGCGGGTGCCGGCATCGGTGGATGTTGCCGCGCTGGCGGCGGCAGTCCAGGACGTCGTTCTTCGACACGAAGCGCTCCGCACGGTGTTTCACTCTGCGCACGGCGAGCCGTACCAGGTGGTTGTGCCGGAGAATGCCGTTGACGTGCAGGTGCACCGGCACGCGGTGTCGGCCGTCGACGTCACCGAAGAAGTTGCGCACGCCTCGCGGTACAGCTTCGACCTCGAACGTGAGATTCCCGTGCGAGTGTCGGTGTTCGAGTTCGACAACGCGGGGGAGCCACACACCGTCGTTCTCTTGCTGATCCATCACATCGCGACGGACGAATGGTCGACCCGCGCGTTGCTGGGTGACCTGATGTCGGCCTACGCGTTGCGCCAGCTCGGCCAGAGCCCGGACTGGGCGCCGTTACCGATTCAGTACGCCGACTACACACTGTGGCAGCGGGAGATTCTCGGAGATCGCGAAGATCCGGAGAGTCTTGCCGCAGCACAGGAGATCTACTGGCGCAAGAACCTTGCGGGCTTGCCGGAAGAATTGTCACTGCCCTTCGACCGGACGCGGCCTGCCCGGACGAGCTACACCGGCGGCGCTGTGTACCTGGCCTGGGAACCTGAAGTGGTTGTGGGACTGCGAGCGTTGGCCCGTGAGCACAACGTGAGCATGTTCATGCTGGCGCAGGCAGCAGTGGCCGTACTTCTGCACAAGTCCGGTGCGGGCGTGGATATTCCGCTGGGAACCCCGGTTTCCGGACGCGGGGATGCACAACTCGAGGATCTGGTCGGGTTCTTCCTCAACACGGTGGTGCTGCGCACCGACCTGTCGGGCAATCCGACGCTCGCAGAACTGTTGAATCGAATCCGCGACAGCGATCTCGGTGCTTTCGAGCATCAGGACTTGCCGTTCGAGCAGGTAGTCGACTCGGTGCTGGGCGGCGGCGAACGGTCTCGATCGATGCATCCGCTGTTCCAGACCATGATCGTGTACTTGACGGAGCCCAACCCGGCCGAAAGCCTGGGCGCGGCAATGACGCCGGAGCCGATCGAGGTGGCGACAGCCAAGTTCGACCTGTCGTTCGACTTTGTCGAGTACGCGGGTACCGACACCGTGGTCGGCATGATCGAGTACAGCTCGGAACTCTTCGACCGCAGCACAGTCCAGCGGTTGGCTGACGGGCTGGCGCAGGTGCTGAAGGAGTTCACGGCGCTGTCCGCCGAGCGCAGGTTGTCCGAGATCGTAGCTGTTCCGGCTGCGGATCAGGAACTGATCGAGGCTGCGTGGGGTGTCAATCCGATTGTGGTGCCGACTCTTACGGCGGCGGATCTGTTCGACACGGCGGTGGCTCGCTACACCGACGAGACCGCATTGCTGGCCGCCGACGTGTCCTGGACCTTCGGAGAACTCGGTGCGCGGGTCAACCGGTTGGCGCGCGTGCTGATCGGACATGGCGTCGGCCCCGAGACTGTGGTGGCGCTGATGCTGCCGCGCTCGGCGGAGAGCGTCGTAGCGATCCTTGCGGTACTCACTGCCGGTGGCGCCTATGTCGCGTGTGATCCCGACGCTCCGGCAGGGCGGTTGGACGCGATCTTCGAAACCGTCTCGCCGGCAGTGACTCTGACGGTGGGAGCCTTTGTCGACCGGATTCCTGCCTCGCTGGTGCTGGCGATGGACAGCCTGGAGTTCGATGAGCTGCCCTCAACGCCGGTCACCAACGCGGATCGACTCGCACCACTGCAAGAGGATCATCCGGCATACATCGTGTTCACCTCCGGATCGACCGGTGTACCGAAAGCCGTTGTCGCGCCGCATCGTGGCCTGGTGACGCTGTTCCACAGTCATCGCGCGGACCTGTATGTCCCGACGCAGGAACGGGCGCAGCGAGATCGACTGCGAGTAGGACACGCGTGGTCGTTTGCGTTCGACGCGTCGTGGCAGCCTCAGCTGTGGCTGCTCGACGGCCACGCCCTGTGCGTTGTCGACGAGACGACACAGCGGGATCCGCGTCGCATGGTCGAACAAGCGCGAGAGCAGGAGTGGGACTTCGTCGAAGTGACGCCGTCGCACCTGGCTCAGCTGATCGACAACGGTCTGCTGGACGGGACCCGCGTGCCCGCATCACTGGGCTTCGGCGGCGAGGCCGTCTCGCAGCCGCTGTGGAATCTGTTGCGCGAGAAAGACGGAGTTGAGGCGTACAACCTGTACGGACCGAGTGAGAGTACCGTCGACGCGCTGGTTGCGCGGGTGTCGGACAGCACATCGCCCGTCGCGGGTCGGCCCGTCGGCAATACGCGTGCTCGTATTCTCGACGAGTGGTTGCGCCCCGTTCCGGTTGGCGTCGAAGGCGAGTTGTACCTGTCGGGCGACGGTGTGGTGCGCGGGTACCTCGGCGCACGCGCACGAACCGCGGAAAGGTTTGTGGCAGACCCATTTGCCGCCGACGGAACCCGGATGTATCGCACGGGCGACCGAGCCAAGTGGACGGCGTCGGGGCACATCCAGTATCGCGGTCGCACCGACGACCAGGTGAAGGTTCGTGGTTACCGCATCGAACCCGCGGAGATCGAGGCCTCGCTGCTCGCTACCGAAGGAATCGGTGCCGCACTGGTATTGGTCCGCGATGATATCGGTGCCCGGGCACTCGTGGCATACGTCGTGGCGGACGGGATCGAACCCGACAACGCGGGCTTGCGGCGGTCCTTGAGCGCGGTGTTGCCGGACTACATGATCCCGTCTGCATTTGTGGTTCTCGACGAGATACCGACGTTGCCGAACGGCAAGATCGATCGAGCGGCCCTGCCGCGTCCGGAGATCGCGCCCATCGGGGAGTATCGCGAACCGGTGACTGAGATCGAGAAGATCCTGTGCCGGGTGGTGGCGGAGCATGTCGGGCTCGATCAGGTGGGACTCGGCGACGACATTTTTGCGCTCGGCTGTGACAGCATCGGCGTGATGGCTGTGATGAGCAGGCTGCGTGAGGCGGGCTGCGAGGTGGAGGCCGCCCAGGTCTTTGCCGCCGGTTCGTTGGGCGAACTGGCAGAAGTACTAGCCCCAACTACGAAGGAAGCGGTATGAATTCTCGATGGAATCGCAGGATCGGTGCAGCGCTGGCCGCGGCAACCGTTCTGCTCGGTGTTACGGCGTGCGGGTCCGATTCAGGTACCACCGACGCCGACAAGCCCACCTCGGCGAGCGCCGACGCCGGCCAGTACCCGGTGACGGTGTCCGGCAAGTTCGGTGAGACGACCATCGAGTCCGCCCCGACCCGCGCGATGCCGCTTTCCCCGCAGGACGCAGACATTCTGCTCTCGCTCGGCGTCACGCCGATCGCGATTCCGGTGGATGCACAGAACCGTGCCGCGACCGGCGGCTCCGGAGTGTGGCCGTGGCAGGTAGAGGCATTCGGCGGAAAGACACCCGAAACCCTCGACATGGAAACGGGTGCCGGATCGATCACCGAGCAGCTGGCTGTGCTCGAGCCCGACATCATTGTCTCCACCGGTTTCTGGGGACTCGACCAGGCTGCGTACGGCCAGCTGAGCAAGCAGTTCCCGGTGGTCCACTTCGACACCAAGGCCAACGGCGAGCCGTGGCAGGACTCGACTCGTAAAGTTGCTGCCGCACTCGGTATCCCGGCCAAGGCTGAAGAGGTGATCGCGGCTGCCGAAGCGGATCTGGCCAAGGCACGCGCCGATAACCCGACGATCGCGGGCAAGACGTACAACGCGATCATCGGCGACACCGGCGGCCAGTTGTCGGTGCTGGCCTCCGACGAACGCGGTATCGGCCAGTTCCTCACCTCGCTCGGATTGGTCCTGAGCCCGTATGCCACGACGCTTCCCGTCGACGCGGACGGTCGGGGCATCCTGTCCTACGAGAATGTCGGAGACATGAACGCGGACGTGCTGTTTGTCGTCTCACCCACCGGAGACCTGGGTTACCTCACCAAGTTCGAGGGCTGGAACGCGTTGCCTGCCGTGCAGGACGGCGCCGTGGTGTCGCTGGCCCGTAACACCGGTCTGCCCAACGCCGTCGGATTCCCGTCGGCGCTCTCGCTCGGCTGGGCTACCGACCAGGTCATGCCGCTCATCTCCGACGCGGTCGCGAAGGGCGCAGCGGGCTAGCGATGAGCGAACGCGGAGTGCTACTCGACCTACGGCCGTTGCGCGAAAGCGCGCCGTTCCGGAGAGTGTTCATTGCACGTACCATCTCGATCTTCGGTATCGGGATGCTGATGGTCGGTGTGCCGATCCAGATGTACGCGCTCACGGAATCGTCCTTCATGGTCGGTCTCGTGGCAGCCGTCGAAGGCGGTGCGTCCATCGGCGGCATGGTGGTCGGCGGAATACTTGCCGACAAATACGACCGGAAGACCCTGATTCTGTTTGCGCGCACAGTATCCGGATTGACGTTTGTCGGGTTGGCTCTCAACGCGATGCTCGAGAATCCGTCGACGGTGGCAATCTTTGTGCTTGCCGTTGTCAACGGGCTTATCGGTTCGATCAGTATCGCAGCGCTCTTTGCCGTCATCCCCAGTCTTATCCCCAAGGACCAATTGGTGGGTGTCGGTGCGCTCAACGTGCTCAGCGCGCGGGCGGGCGCCGTGATTTCCCCGGCACTCGGCGGGTTGTTGATCGCGGCAACATCGGTGGCCTGGAACTACTGGGTTGCGGCCGCCGGAACCGTGATCACCATCGTGCTTCTCGCGGGATTACCGTCCATGATGCCACCGGTCCACGAGCACGAGTCCGGGCACGGCGAACCGCCGGTGTCCGTGACGGGCTTCATCTTCGGGCACCGCGTGGTAGGCGGTGTCATGGCAGTTGGTGTGATCGCGATGCTCGGCAGCGGTGTCCTCGTTCTGGTTCCCGGGTTCGTCGACGAACGATTCACGGGTGACTCGCGCGCGGTGGGCATGTTGTACGCGGCCGGCGCCATCGGTGCGGTGCTGGCCACCGTCACCAGCGGTTGGCTTGGCCGCCTTGCACATCCGGGCCGTGTGCTGATGGCGGCACTGGTTGCGGCCTTTGCCGTGCAAGCCCTGGTCGGCTTGGCCACAGGACTGGTAGTGGCTGTTCTCCTGCTGGTCGTGGTGGGTGCCGTCACCTCCGTTCAGGAAGTGCTCCGGTATTCGATCATCCAGACCCACACGCCGACAGCACTGCTGGGGCGAGTCAACGGATTGTGGGCGGCACAGGAAGTTGCCGGACTCTCGGTCGGTGCATTGATTGCCGGCGCATTCGGAGCAGCCTTCCTGCCGTCGACTGCTGTTGTCGTTTACAGCCTGACCCTCGGCGGTGTCGCATTACTGTCGACGGTGGTGCTCGGGTCACTACGGCGAGTAACCGGCGGGACCCCAGATCTGCAAACACCAGACCTTGAAACAGAACTCGAAAAGGAACACCGATGACCACTGCATTCACCCGCGAGCGCATCATCTCCGATCTTGCCGAGGTCCTCGATCTCCCCGTTGACGAGTTGACCGAAGACGTGAGCCTGATCGACCTTGGCCTGGATTCGGTGCGGCTGATGTCGTTGGTCGAGCGCTGGCGATTCGAGGGAGCGGCAATCGATTTCGTGGATCTGGCATCGGACCCGCAGGTGGGTGCCTGGCTCGAGGTAATGGGTGCCGAATAGCGGCGCGGTCGACCCAGCGTCCACCACGAGTTCTGTGACCGGCGGCCGCCGGATAGTTCGGCGGGCGGTATATCTCGCCGGAGCGGCCGCCGTCGGTGTGGCAGCGCTGGGCGTGATTGTTTTCTATGTCGGGCCTGAGTCCAACACGTTGATCATCGCGTCGTCGTTTGTTCCGCTGATGCTCGGTGTCGGTCTGTTGGGTCTGTTGGTACTGGCAGCAACACGATCGTGGCGGACTCTCGCCGTTGGGGTTGCAGTTGTGTTGGCGGGGGCGTTCACCCAGGCGCCGCTGTTTGTCTCGAACACGCCGGACACGGTTGCCGGAGAGGGAATCCGGGTGATGCAGGCGAATATCCGCCTGGGAGAGGCCGATCCGGATGCGTTGGTGGATCAGGTTCGCTCGCACTCGATCGACGTACTCACCATTCAGGAACTGACGGACTCAGCGGTGCAGCAGCTGGACACGCATGGTCTGGCTGCATTGCTTCCGTACCGGTTCGTCGAGCCGAAGGACGGCGGCGGTGGTACCGGAATCTACAGTCGCTTCCCGCTCACGGAGCAGGAGTCGTTGGGCCGTTTCGCGATGTCCAATCTCGTCGCAACAGCGGATATCGGTGACGGCCGCAGCGTGACGGTGGCCTCGGTGCACCCGATGCCGCCTTATCCGTCCCCTGCCTGGATGTGGGCGTCGGAGATGGGCAAGGTGAACGGATTGCTGCACGAGCAGGCGGCCGACGGCAAGCCGATGATTGTTGGCGGCGACTTCAATTCGACATACTCGCACAGCCGTTTTCGTGCGATCCTGACGGACGGTTTTACCGATGCCGCGGAACAGACGGGCGCGGGGTTTGTGATGACTTTCCCCGCCGACACGTGGTATCCGGCGTTGATCGGGATCGACCACATCGTGACGAACAGGGCGACAGTGACGCACTTCGAGCGGATCGAGATCGAGGGTTCGGATCACCATGGTCTGGTGGCGACGGTGACACCCCATTTTGACGGAACCTAGGTTATCCTAACTTTCTGTTGGTGTTTTCTATCGAGAGACCTGAGTGATCGGTGAACCGTAACCCTGCCGGTGTGAGTGTGGTTGTGCCGGTGTATCGGTGCTTGCCGTACGTGGAGAATTGCCTGCGTTCGGTGCTCGAGCAGACTCGCCCGATTACGCAGATCGTTCTGGTGGACGATCGCGGTGGGGACGAGTCCATGGCACGCGCGGAGTCCTATCTACGTTCGCGCGGAGTCGATTTCACCTCCGTGGTTCACGAGCGCAATGAGGGGTTGGGGCGCGCTCGCAATTCCGGTCTGGGTGCTGTGACCGAAGATCTCGTCTGGTTTCTCGACAGCGACGACGAGGCGGCACCTGATTTTGTCGAACGACTCGAGTCGGCGCTGATTACTGCCTCGGCCGACTTCGCCTGCACCAGAACAACTCGCGTCGACGAATCCGGTCGAGCCATCCAGATCGACGAGGCGCCGTTCGACGCGATGGTGGTGTCTGGCAAGGAGTTTGCGCGACGCCTGATTCTCGGGGACGCAAAAGCCTACGCATGCACCAAACTCTTCCGCCGCGAGTTACTGGGGGAGCGCACATGGGACGAGGGGCAGGGGTACGAGGACATGGCGCCCGTGTTGCGAATGTCGTTGGCTGCCGAGCGAGTTGCCCTGGTTGAGGAGCCGTTGTATCGGTATCTCTACCGTGAGGGCTCGATCAGTACCTCGCTCACCCCGCGTACGCTGGACTTGTTCAAAGTCGAACGCGACATCGACAGTGCACTGGGCGACCATTCTCTGAGCACGACGTGGGGCAATGAGATACGCGCCTTCCGCTACCGCGAGGTGCTGACGTCCGTGGCTCACGTGGCCATGCGCGCCCGCCACGCGTCGCCGACGCGGCCCGCACTCTACGACGAGGCGATTACCCGTGTGCGTCGGTCGATTTCGACGGACGACGTGATTCCGTTGGTACGCACCGGTCACCGCCGCGAGGCCTTGTTCGCGGTGATGGTGAAGTACACCCCAGGCCTGTACTCCGCGATTCTGAGACACCGATGAGGGCACCGATGAGCGCACCGCTGGTCACCGTCCTGATCCCCGCCTACAACGCCGGGCCCTACCTGCGCGAGGCGCTGGATTCGGTTCTTACACAGGATTTCCGTGACTTCGAACTACTCGTGATCGACGACGGGTCCACCGACAACACGGACGAGGTGCTCGCGTCGGTGTCCGATCCGCGACTGCGGGTGGTGCGCCAAGACAACACCGGACTGGTCGGTGCTCTGAACCGAGGTCTCGCGGAAGCACGGGGGCAGTTCCTGGCGCGGATGGACGCCGACGATCGGATGGGTGTCGGCCGGTTGTCCGCCCAATTGGCAGTGTTGACGGCTGATCCGTCGATAGTGTCGTGCGGTACCGATTACGAACTGTTCGGGGCAATGTCGGGCAGGGTTCGGATGCCGCGTTCGGATGCGGCCTGCCGCCAGAGGTTGTTGCTCGGCAGTTGTCACTGCGGCGCATCGGTCATGATCCGCAAGCCCATCCTGGACCGCAGTGGTCTCGAGTTCCGGACGGAGTTCGCTCACGCGGAGGACTACCGGATGTTCGCGGAACTCTCGGAGTTCGGTCGTCTCGCCAACGTGGCGATGATCGGATACGAGTACCGGATCTACCCCCACCAGGTCAGTGCCGTGCACGGGTCGCAGCAGCGGATTGCGCACCAGCGGATCGCTCGCGAGTACGCGGAGTCGATTGGCGTCCGGCCGCTTTCGGACGAGGCGCTGACTGCGCTGCTGTGGCCGCAGGTACCGGCGGGGCCGTTGCCCGTGGCGGCGGTGCGGGCGTTGGCGGACATCGCGCGCCCGGCTGCCTCTGTGGTGATACGACGCCCGGGCGTCGAGACCATCCGGTTCACCGGACGAAAAATAGTCGAGACGCTCGCGAAAGTGCGAGCAGCGCACTAGGTTCTTGCAGAATCCAGCACGTCAGGTTCCGGAATATCGAGGTCCTGAATGTTGAGGTGACGGGGGTCGGATTTCGCGACCACCGGGGTGGCCGAGAAGTCGACGACCGCACGGCGCAGTGGCACCGCGATCACTGCTATGGCGACCAACTGAGCACTCAGCGTTGCCAGTCCGGCCCCGATCAGGCCCAGCCGGGGAATCAAGACCAGTGCCAGCGACACTGTGGTGACGACGATGACGCACTGGACCGCCAACATGAGCCGGAGTCGTCGCAAGATCTGGGAGAGAAGGAAATAGACCACGACAACAGCTCCGGCTATCGAATCGAGCGCCATCACGAGGACGAGTGTTGTTGCCGCGTGGAAGTAGTCGGGACTGATCACGTACAAAACCAGTGGTCCACCGATCGCCAGCCCCGCAGCAGATACCGCGGTCACCACCGCGAGCATTCGCAACAACCGCCTCAGCAGGGCTTTACGGTCGGCATCGGGCGACGAGGCTTCGACGATGAACGACGAACCGACTCCGCTACGGAGTAATCCCACTGCCGAGCACATGGTCCAGGCCACGTTGAAATAGGCGTTTTGTTCGGCGCCCAACTGCGACACCACGATCAGTGGCAGCACAAGGGGCGTCACCGTGAGCACAAGCGTCATCGTGAAGAAGACGCCCTGGAATGCCCACAGTTCTCGCACCGGTGGCAGGTTTGGCGCGATTGCCTTCCGGCCACGCACACCGGTGCGCAGAATGTGAACCAGCGCAACCGCGGTGACGCCAAACGCCAGCACGCCCCAAGACCCGGTGAGGGCGAGGGTAGATCCGGTGCCCGCCAGTGCAACGATCGGAACGATCTTGAGTACCGACAGTGCAATGTTCTTGGCCGCAACACTCTTCGCCAGCCGCAGACCCGTCAGGATCGGGTCGGTCAGAGCGTAGATCGCCAGTGTCATCACCAACATCGGGAAGGCGACGCGCTCGGTCGTGTTGGTGAAGAGGCGTTCGTTGGTCGGATTGACCAGCAGGAAACCGCAACCGAGAAGAACGGCCACGGTGGCGGTCAGTGCCAGCCCGCCCAGGACCAGACGCGTCGAGGCGCGTCCGGCGACGGGAAGGAAACGTTGGTATGCACCGCCGAGCGACAGGCAGGACACCGATGCGAGCATGGTTGCCGTGCTGATGACCGCCGACGCGCGACCGACTTCTGCCGTGCTGAAGAAGCGTTCTGCCACTGCCCAATACACGAGGCCGAGTGCACCTGTTGCCACGGACGAGAGCATCAGCGCCGCGGCATTGGACTCGAGTCCAGCGCTCAGGCGACGGGTCGGCAAGCGGCTCATCGGAGAGAATCCGAGTTCACGGCAAAAGCGTCGATCAGCGCCGTCGAGGTCGTGTCGACCTTGCGGGCGAACAGTGCCCGTGACGCACGCAGTGTCGGTTCGTCGTCGATTCCGAGTACCCGCGGGCTCAGCGCAGTTCGATCAGACCAGTCGATGTGATGAAGCGCATGTACCGGGTCGGCGATGAATGCGTCGACGTCGGCGCACTGCTCCACGTCCTGAACGATCCGACGCGCGTGCGGCGCGGCTTTGAGGATCGAATGGAAAACTATCTCGTCGGAACACAGTGTGTGCCGATGGAAGTCGAGCCATCGCGGATGTTCCGCGATGAATCCGGTGACCTGATCCACTGCGCCGGCGGTCAGTGCCCACCACGTTGATCCCTGGTACAGCTCGATAGTCGGATCCACCTTCCGCGGAATGCGCCCGGACAGTCGCGCGCGAAGCGGGGACCTGTCGTCCGGAAAGTGTCGACGGTCCACCAGATGGGCGCGCTGCGCACCGGGGCCGGTCAGTCGCCAGTCAACTCGGATGAACTCGGTGGAACTCTGCCAGGCCGCCAGCACTTCCTCGATCGGCGCGATCATCAGATCGGAACCCGATAACAAGGCGTACCGCTGATACTCGTTGCGGGAGGATCGCGCGTGCTCGATCAATCGAAGAATCACGTGCACGACGCTCAGCCCGCCCCAGTTCACGGAGCGACGGTCGCGCAGATAGGTCACCCCGTCACTTTCCGGCACTACGGCCTCGAACGATGCGAGATCGGCTTTGGCGTCGATGTGGACATAGACGTCGATAGACGGGTGGCGCAGTGAATCAACGAGTGCGGCAAAGACTTCTGGCTGGTGATGCGCGATGACCAGAACTGCGGCCCGGAAGCTCACTTCAGCGCCTCGCGCACGAGTGCGGCAGTGTGCGCGACATACGGCGGTCGGAGCATACCGACATGATCGCCGGACACACGCTCCACCGAAACAACATGGGGTGCAACTCGAGTCCACCACGCGGGGTCATCCGGGTTGTCTTCTGCCATGACAACCGATACTGCGCCGTCCCACGGCTGCAAACGGTGCATGAGCGCGACGCGTCGACCCAGATCGTGGAATAGATCCCACTGCGTCTGTGCCGGGTACTGCCACAGTCCCGCCGTGAGTAACATGGCGCGAGTCTTCCACAGCGTGCGACGATCGGTGGGAGCAGGTTCGGACAAAGGGATCGACTGTTCACCCGAATCCGGTTCACTGCGAGACAGATCGAGAATTCCCGAACCCAGTGGTCCACTCAGGATCGTGTCGAGGCAGATCACCGCGTTGACGGTTTCGCCCTCGGCTTCGAGTAGACGCGCGACATCCATTGCGATCACACCACCGAGTGAGTGACCGACAAAGGTGTACGGGCCGTGCGGTTGTACCTGGCGGATCTCGCGCAGGTAGCGCTTCGCTGCTGAGCGCACCGTCCAATCGGGGAATCCGCGGCCTTCGAGTCCGTGGGCCTGGAGACCGTGCACCGTCCATTGAGGTCCGAGTTCCCTCGCCAGCGGCAGCAACGCCAGCGCGGTGGAACCTGCTCCGGCAAAGGCGAATAACGGGTCCCCGGTGCCGCCGGTCTGCAACGGCACCAGCACACGGGTGCGCAGCGTCGTACCTGTAGCGGCCTGCTCGAGATGTGCGGAAAACTGGTGCAGGGTCGGGAAGTTGGCCAACGTTGCCGACGACAGTTCGGCGCCGAACTTCTGGCCGGCACGGGTGAGCATCTGCTGAGTCTGCAGGGAATCGCCCCCGAGAGAGACGAAGTCGTCGTCCCGGCCGATCTGCTCGATCCCGAGGATCTCGGACCACAGTGCTGCCAGTTCGGACTCGACACCCACGGCGGGGGGAATTACGGCGGGCCTGGGGGAGGGCGCTGGAAGAGCGCCGCGGTCCACCTTGCCGCGTTCGTTGCGCGGTAGCGCCGGAAGCAGCATCAGATTGGCAGGAATCATCCAGTCAGGCAGAGTCTTTCGAAGATCTCGTCGCAAGTCTGCCGCAGACGGCGCGCGTGTAGCGGGATCTACGGCAACGTATCCGACCAGCACGGCGCCTGAGTCTGTTTGCCGAGCCAGCACAACGGCATCTTCGACAGCAGGTAGGCGTCGCAGTGCCGACTCCACTTCCGACGGCTCAACCAGGTAACCGCGCACCTTGACAGCGTCGTCGCTCCGGCCGACCAGATGCAGCAGTCCGTGCTGGTCGAATCGGCCCAGATCGCCCATCCGGAACGATCGTGTGCCGTCTGCTGCCCGGCCGAACTTCGTGATCTCTGCCGTAGCGGTGCCGTCTCGCTCGACAAAATAACCTTCGGAAAGATAGGGCGATTCGACGACGATTTCGCCGACCTCACCCGGCGCCACATCGGCGCCGTCGGGGCCGAGCAACCGCACCACTTTGTTGGCGGCCACTACGCCGACGGGAAGTACCCGGTCGGGAACGTCGCGGCCAGGGGGGAATTCGTTGAACGCGAGATTGCCGGTCTCGGAGGAACCCGACAGATTGCAGTACGAAGCAGTCGAACTGAGCAAGGTGCGGAGCCTGGTCACGTCGTCGCCGTGCACTGCCTCACCGCACGTGGTGACCAAGCGGAGACCGGTCAGTGTGGCGGTGCCGGCGCACACCTTCATGACTGCGCGCAGTAGTGAGGGGGTGGCGTGCAGCGTGGTCAGCATGTGGCTCGAAATCCACTGCGGGACTTCCTCGATACCTACTTCGCGGGGATCGAGAAAATGCAGTTCGCCACCGTTGAGTAGTGCGCTGAACACGACGTCGAGTCCGCCGCCGAAGCTGATCGGCAACGCCATTCCCAGCCGATCGCCCGAACCGATGCCGAGCGTGGCGTGAAAATCCGCCGCCTGGTTGAGCCACAGTCGGTGGCCCTGGCGGACTGCCTTCGGTGTACCGGTGGAACCGGATGTGAAAAGTAGTACTGCGCAGTCGCTCTCGCTGACAGCGGGCAGTGGCTGTTCGGGATGTCGGGGCAATGCAGCCAACTCGGCCGGGGAAATGCGAGCAGCACCCGAGCGCGTGAGAATGTTGTGGCGCCGATCCTCGGGCAGTTGCGAGTCGAGCAACACCAGCGGATGTCCCGAGAGAAGCACGGAGACAAGCGCGACGACGCAGTCGAGGCTGCAGGTGGTGTCGAGCGCAACGGGGCGTCGATCGCTACCGAGATGACCCACCAAGGCCCGGGCGTGGGCATCTGCAAGCGAGTGGAGCTCCCGATAGCTCAGACTGCTACCGCGGCAGACCACCGCGATGTTGTCAGGCACTGCGGTTGCAACGGATTCGAACCGTTCCCGCACCGAGGACCACGGCACCGGGAACGGTTCGTGTCCACTAGGAGCGAGGAAAGACTCGAATGTCGAAATATCAGACACCGGCAGTTGCTCCGAACGCAGCTGTCACGCCGAGCCTGGGGAAAAGCAGTTCGGCCGTGATTTCGGCCTCGCGGATGAGTGGCCACCCGGACAGGATCCAGATGTCGATGCCCACCCTTTCGCTCATCTCGAGCATGCGCGCGGCCACGTTGTCGGCACTGCCCACGAGGTAATTGCCGGTGCCCTTACCGGCGACGTCGAATGGTGGTTCGGCGCCGGACCACGTGGTCAGTCCGGCAGCCATGTTCGGGGCAAACTCGAGTTCCGATCGGGTGGGCAGGCGGCCGGCTCGCAGAGCGTCGATCCGGGCCTGCACCTGTGCGTCGTCGGAGGTGAGTTCCGCCAACGGCGGGAACCCGAAGCTGGTCAGATTGCGGTCTGCGGTGCTGAGCACCGATTCCGGTGAGGTCTGGGACAGCTGCCATTCGAACCGCTCCCAGGCCTCCTTTTCCGTTTCCCGGACGATGACGCTGGCCAATACTCCGAACTTCAGTTCGCGGCCCTTGTCGGATGCTGCTGCCCTGACCTTCGTGAACAGCGTCGACATCGCTTCAGCCGGGCTCATGAACATGAGGTAGGCGTCGAGAACCTCTGCCGCGTGCGAGATTCCGGCAGGGGAGGCCCCGGTACCCCAGACCGGAACCCCGTCAGGCTGACGGGGTCCGGCGATGGCCGGCTTGTATCGCGGACCGAGCTCGAAGTGCTCACCCGAGAACGCCTGCGCCTCATCGAGATAGAGTCGCTTGAACAACGGCCAGTACTCCTCGGACACGCCGTAGCGTTCGTCCTTGGAGTGAAATCGTCCGTAACGCGCCAACACCGGATCGGCTCCGTTGACCTGGTTGTAGATCAACCGGCCGCCGGAGTACTGATCGAAGACCTGTGCCTCCTCGGCAAGCAGCGCCGGCGGTTTGACTCCGGGATACTCGGGTACGACAAAGCGCAGCCGGTCGGTATCTGCGACAAGCGAAATCGGCTCGCGGGCCGTTGTCAACGCGCCGTAGTAGCCGAGTCGGTCGAGAGTGCGCGCCTGCTCACGCAGAGCGGAAAACGACGGCTCGAACCGGTGCCGCGGATCCCACGGCACCTCTCCGTCGTTAGCTCCGATGTACCAGAGGATCTCGGGAACGGACATCTTTCCTAGCGCTCGTCGCAGAATTCGGTGATCGGCAGGCCGACGTGGCGCGCCTCGGTGGGAACGTAGCCGAGCAGCTTGTCGCCCGGTTCCAGTTCGGTGACGTTGTTGACGCTGCCACCGGGTCCGAGCAGGCGCACGTGCCAATCGTCCTGCGCAATGACGTTGACGTTCTTGCCGTTCGGGGCAACTGCGGTGATCGAGATCAGCGGGCGCTTCTCGATCTTGACGCGGCCGATGCGTACTTCGCGAACACTGCCGTCGGAACGGACCGCGAGGATCGGCTGGCCCGCCTGAAGTTCGCTCACGTAGCGCGTGCGGTTGTCCGGAGCGAGGACGTAGGAGTGCACCGCGCCGGCGTTCCAGCGGAAGGGACGCGTCGGCATGTACGGCAGCGGGTGGGTCTCGCTGCAGGAGAGGAACATTCCGGTGGAGAACGAACCGATCAGGCAGCCTTCGTCCTTCTCGAGCAACGAGCAGGTGTCGATGCAGGCACGATCGCCCATGCCGATGTGCTCGACCTTCGTGACGACAAGCTCGGAGAGCTCCATCGACTCGATCTGGTGATCGACGATTCGCGCGATGCGGACGACGTCGTCGGCGCTACGAGGTGCGAGCAGGAGTCCGTCGGAGCCGTGCTCGAGGACCAGCTTCACGATTTCGGCGTCTTCGACGTCGGTAACCGTGGTGACCGTGCGTCCGCCGGAGTTCTCGGCTGCGGCGATGACGATCTCGAGGGGGATCTTGGTCGGGTCGGTGAACGTGAGGAGCGTCCACGGCACCTCACGGACAACCTCGCACGCCAGCTGCAGGGTCGGTGCGTCGGAAACGACAACGTGGACGCCGCGGTCAGGGGTGTGGCCGATGTTGGGGGACAACGCGTCCGCGCGGTCGGCGACCACGACGAGGTCAACTCCGTCGTACGGGAAGTCCTCTGCCAGTGGAGCGTCGACGCTCAGGATGCGGCGCACGGTGGGGGGAAGGCCGTCGAAGGTCTCGATCTTGTCCGAGAGGATGCCGTCGATGCGATGGTGCAATGCGGCTTGCACAATTGCCGGCAGCAAGCTCTGCTCGACCGAACGGACGTCGAGCCAGGCGAAGTGGCCTTCGCGGCTGATCGGTGTCCGTCGACTGTCCGTGCCGGCCCCCGTCGCCGGGAGGATCTGGTCGGTGACGATAGTGCTGTCCATAGTTGGACACGTTCCCTTCGTTGGTTGAACAAGCGCGCGTGCGTGCGAGGTGGTGAAAACTGAAGATCAGGCAATCTCGAGTTCGGACCGGGATGCCGATTCCTGTGGGGAGTGCATCATCCGGGCCAGTGCAGAGGCCACCGCGTACGGATTGCGTGCCTCGAATACATTACGGCCGAAGCTCAACCCGGCAACACCTGAGCTCAGTATTTCGGCGCCGAGCGCGAGTGCGTGCGCGTCGACGTCTTCGAGGGGCGGGCCGCCCGCGACGCAGATGGGCAGCGGGCAGGACTCGGCAACCTCACGCATGGATTCGGGGGTGCCGCTGTAGTCGAGCTTGACCAGGTCTGCACCGAGATCGGTAGCGATAGCCGCCAGGTGCTTCAGTTCCGCCGCGTCCGACGGGAGATCACCACGTAGGGGACCGCGCGCATACATCATGGCCAGCAAGGGAACTCCGAGTGTTTCGCATTCGTGGGAGACCTTGCCGAAATCCTGGAGTTGCTCGCGTTCGGTGGACGATCCGATATTGACGTGCACGCTGACCGCGTCGGCACCGATGCGTAGCGCGTCCTCGACGCCGCCGACAAGAACCTTCGAGTCGAGGTCCATGCTTCGGGTCGTTCCCGCTGAGAGATGGACTATCAATCCCATGCGCGCGAAGTGGGCAGGGTCGACGTGTTTGGCGCGGCCGCGATGGAGAACTACGGCATTGGTTCCGGCCTGCGCAAGAGTGTGGACCAACGAGTTCGCGTGGTCGGCCATGCCGAGTGGACCGACGGTGACCGAATGATCCAGCGGGACGACGAGAGTGCGCCCGGTAGCGTAGTCGCTGATCCGGGAGAGTCGGATGGACTTACCGCCCGAGGACTGCGACTTCGCATAGTTGGGTGATGTGAACACCGAGGTTCTCCAATCGGGCATCGAACGTGCGGCTGACGTTCTCGAGTGCCTCCGCAATATTAGGGTAGGCTACACAAATGGATTCCATCGGGGTAGAGGCAGTACTGCGATCTACACCACAAACACCGTCGGTAGCACCGCAAATGCGTCATATGCGCCGCGACGCCGACGTGATGTCGAGTGCGGAAATGCACTCGTATCTCCGCAGGGTCGCATTGCCCGACGATAGCCTGACGAGTCCCGTCGACGCGTCCTTGTTGCGACGCATCGCCGACGCTCAGTTGTCCCGAATCCCGTTCGAGAATCTCGACATTCACCGCAAACGCCCGGTCGAGGTCTCGGTAGCTGCGATCGAGGAGAAGCTGCTCCGGCGTGAGCGAGGTGGAATCTGCTACGAACTCAACGGCCTGCTCGCCCGCGCTCTCCGCACCGTCGGATTCGACGCACAGTTGGTCGGCGCAGCCGTCGTCACTCCGAACGGGCCGGGGCTTCCACTAGGCCACGTCGCAATCGTTGTCGGCTTCGCAGGCGAGACGTGGTTAGTCGACGTCGGGTTCGGTGGCGACGCGATAGTGCACCAGGTCGACGCCGGCGCAGTCGCCGGATGGGACGTGCGCTTTCCTTCCGGCGCGTCGTACCTGACGGACGCGACCACGAGGCCACTCGCAGATTTCGCGGCAATGGCGTGGTGGCACAGCACCTCCCCGCTGGCCCGCTTCACCAGCGGAATCGTGTGCTCCCTGACCGAGGGCAGTGTGCGAAAGACACTCTCCTGCAAACCTGACGAGCAGTACCTGCTAGCCGTTACGGACGGGGCGCTACGCAGTGCCCGCGACCTGGACGGAGACGAAGCACTTGCCGTACTGGCCGCGGAGTTCGGCATCCGGTTGCCCGAACTTCCGCGACCGGCTCGATTCTGAAATACCTGATCCGGTAACTGCCGTTATGCCGGATACTGCTGTTATGCCGGATACTGCCAGGGACTGGGGAATGGCAGGCCCAGGTAGACCTCGCCCAGTGCGGACTGCTCGTGCTCGGACTCCACCCACCTGGTCAGGCGAGCGCGTCGCAGCTGCCAATCCAATGGATCTGCGGACAGCGAGTGCAGTGTTTCGGTAAGCATTGCGGAGAAGTGCTGTGCCTTCCAGATACGTGGAAGGCAGGTGCTCGAGTATGCGTCGAGGTGCTCACTGCCGCCGGTCAGGTAAAACGCACCGAGTGCATAGGACAGCGTGACTGCGTCGGACACTGCAAGATTGAGACCCTTTGCGCCGGTGGGGGGAACAATGTGGGCGGCGTCGCCGAGTAGGAAAAGCCTTCCGTGTTGCATGGTTTCGCACACGTACGAGCGCAACGGGGCCAGTGATTTGTCGAAGATCTCGCCGCGCTCGAGTACCGGGAAATCGTCACTGGCGCTGCGGAGTGTCAGCTCGTCCCAGATGCGTTCGTCAGACCAGTCGCCCAGGTCGGTGTCCGCGGGAACCTGCAGGTACTGGCGGGTGATGTTCGGCCCGCGCATGCTGTGCACCGAGATGCCGTTCTCATGCGCGCAGTACATGCCCTCGGGGGTGGTGGGGGTGGTGTGCGCCAGGATGCCCAGCCACGCAACGGGATAGGTCCTCTCGAACTCTCGGACCGAGTCTGCGGGAAGGTGTGCGCGGCTCACCCCGTGGAATCCGTCGCAGCCGGCGACGAAGTCCGCGGTGATCTCGAGCAATCCCTCTGGTGTCTGGACCTGCAGGCGGGCGCCGTCGGTGGTGGTGTCGATCGAACGTACCGAGGCCTCGAAGAGTAGAGGCTCGCCGCCCCCGACCCGGTCCGCAACGAGGTCGGCAACCAGCTTCTGCTGCGGATAGACGGTGGCGTGGCCGCCGACGAGCCTGGTGAAGTCGAGATGATGTGTGGTTCGGTCGAACCGAACATAGAACCCGTTGTGCACCATGCCTTCGCGAGTGATTCCGTCACCCACGCCGATTTCGTGCATGAGATCGACGGTGGGTTGCTCGAGGATTCCCGCTCGGGTTCGTGTCTCGATGTATGTGCGGTCGTGACGTTCGAGGACGATGGAGGAAATACCCTGTCGGTGAAGCAAAGCGGCGAGAGTCAGTCCGGCGGGTCCGGCACCGATGATCGCAACCTGAGTGTGCACGTGTAAGTTCCTTTGTTTGTCTTCGAGCGTATTCGTTGTTGCAATACCGGATCACCCGCACCTCGGCCACTGGATGTTATGTGACTGTCGACACACAAGCCCTCTAGGGCTTTGCTAAGGCTTGCCTATCTTCTACTCTAAGGCATGCAGTTCGACGAACTGCATGACCTCCCGAATCCAGTTCTTGGAGAGGGACATTGTCTGGGTGTGAGCCAGTGGCCAACACATTCTCCAGGCATCGGACTGTCAATATGAGTGGAGACGATCGTCGTGAGTACTTCGATACCGACAGGTGGCCCGGCTGCTGACATCACCGGAGCGACACCGTCCGAACCGGCATCCGGTAAGGGCGGGAACCGTCCGACCGTCTCCGTCATCGTCCCGGCCATGAACGAGGCAAAAAATTTGCCCTTCGTTGCGTCGCGGATGCCTACGGATATCGATCAGATCGTCTTCGTCGACGGACATTCCACTGACGACACCGTAGCTGTGGCCCGTGAATTGTGGCCGGATGCAACATTTGTCGTGCAGACCCGTTCCGGTAAGGGCAACGCCCTGGCCTGTGGATTCGAGGCATCGACCGGCGACATCATCGTCACCATCGACGCCGACGGTTCGACCGACCCCGCTGAGATTCCCTTCTTCGTCGAGGCACTGGTCGGCGGGGCCGACCTCGCCAAGGGAAGCCGATTTGTCGGCCGCGGTGGAAGTTCCGACATCACCGGATTGCGCAACGTCGGTAACAAGGGCCTCAACGGCTTGGTCAACCTCATCTTCCGAACAAAGTTCTCCGATCTCTGCTACGGCTACAACGCCTTCTGGCGCAAGCACATCCCGCTGCTCGAACTGGCGCCGGTCGAGTACCAGCGCGCGCAGTGGGGCGACGGTTTCGAGATCGAAACCGTCATCAACGTCCGTCTTGCGACGAGCGGCCTCAACATCGTCGAGGTCGGCAGCTTCGAGGGTCCCCGGATCCACGGACGCAGCAACCTCAACGCCTACAGCGACGGCATGCGAGTGCTGCGCACCATCGGTCAGGAATGGCAGCACTGGCGCGAGACCAAGACCATCCAGAAGAAGACCGCACAGGCTGACGTCCGCGAACTGACGCTGTGACCGCCCCCTCCGGCGACACCGTCGTATCGCCGGAGGCGGCAATCGCAGGTGACCCCAGCACGGAGGGTCTCAGCACGGAAGGTCCCAGTGCTGAAGGCCACAGCCTCGAGCGAAACAGTCTGGCGCTTACCGTTTCAGCGCTCTTGACCGGTGTTGTGGGTCTTGTCTACTGGGCGATTCTCGGACGCCTCTACCCGGCCCGTGAGGTCGGTGCTGCCGCGGCCGTGATCACCACGGCAACCATGCTCTCGGCTTTTGGCAACTTCGGTATCGGTGGACTCTTCGAACGCTTCCTCCCGCTTGCCGGGCAGCGCTCCAAGTCGATGGTCGGGGCGGGATTTGCCGTCGGTGCGGTGGGCGGCCTTCTCCTGGGCGGCGGATTCCTGCTGCTTGGCCCGACGTCGGAGATGTTCCTCCATCCGTTCGAATACTGGCTCTTTCCGGTGGTCGTGGTGGTGTTCTCCACGTTTGCCATGCTAGACCACACCGCGGTGGCGTTCCGCGAAGCCGGTTGGGCCGCAGGGAAGAACGTCGCGCACGCGATTGTGAAGCTGGTGCTTGCCGCAGCATTGGCGTTTACCGCTTCACACCTCGCCATCATCTGGACGTGGACGGTACCGGCGCTGATCGCCGCACTTGTTCTGGGCGTGATGGTTGCCCGGCGGCTACGCACGCCCGACTACCAGAGCGCGGCGTCGCAGTTGCCGCCTCGGCGGGAGATCGGTAACTACCTGGCCGGTTCCTACGGCATCTACGTGGTCAGTGCGCTTGCGCCACTGCTGCTCCCACTGATCGTCGTATCGCGAATGGGTGCCGACGCCAACGCGTACTTTGCAATCTCCTGGTCCCTGGTCACCGCCGTACTGGTCTTGATGACCATGCTGCTGGGGCCGTACGTTGCCGCGTCGGCAAGTAGTGATCCGACGCGCCTGTACGGTCTGACCCTTCGATTCTTTGCGATACTCGGTGCTGTCGCGTTGAGTGGTGTGCTGCTGTTTGCAGTGATCGCGCCCGTGATGTTGGACATCGTCGGTAAGCCGTACGCGGAGCAGGGAACTCCGCTGCTCCGCCTGGCTGCGATTGCGCTGGTTCCCGCGACAATAGTGGCCGCGTACACCGCGGTTGCCCGTGTGCGTCGCCGCTTACGCCTGGCGGTGGCAGTGCAGATCTGCAATGCGGCACTGATTCTCGGACTCAGTCTGGCATTGATCGACGAGCACGGACTTGTCGCGTTGGGCTGGGCGTACATCGTGGCTGAGTCTGTGTCTGCCGTGATCCTTGTTGTGCCACTTACCCGTGCTGTTCTTGTTATGCGGAGTGAATCTCAGTCTGTGAACTGAATGGCATCCGGTGACGGATCGTAGTAACCGGATTTCTGCATCTTCTCCAACTCGTCGAAGTCTGCCGCATACACAGTGACCCAGTCCACCTGTACGGCAACGTTGTCCGGGCGCTGCTCCGAGAAGTCGGAGCACGGTGTCATGCCCCAGTCCTCACGACGTTCACACGCTCCGGCCTCGGCTTGCAGGCCGAGCCACATGGGGACGTCCGGAACCATTGTCTCCGAATGTGCTTCGGCCCAGACTTTGCCGTCGAGCAGGTAGCGGACGATGCCAGGTCCCCACTCGACCCCGACGGTGTGCCACTCGGAGAAATCTCCCCCCGTGGATACACCCTTTTTGTCGTTGGTGCCTTTGTCGTCGACCCAGTGCAGGAAGGCGGACATCTCGTCGCGCGTGCCGCTGACGCTTTCTGCGAAATCGATCTCCGGTGGCCACTTCTCGTTCTGTGGCCAGAGCAGCATGTGGTACGAGATGTCGTCGCTGTTGTCGGCGCGCATTCGGATCTCCCAGCGCCCGTACTGCTGAGTGACCGGATAATTCGACACCCCTCCGGTGATCCATCCCGAATCGGTTCGTTGCGAATTCAGGTGGAGCAGACCGTCGTCGACCTGAACCATCGACGCATCCCATGTGCTGTTCGGATTGCCGCCTGGCTGGCCGCTGTAGGTACCCCAGTCGGAACCGAGATCACAATCGTCGAAATCATCGCTGAAGATCTGCTTCCAACCTTGCAGGTCACCGCGAGGAAGTGACACGCCACCAGGTGAGGATTCGGGCGCGCAGGGGTTCTCGGCCGGCGAATCGGTCGCGATCGTGCACGAGGTACACGATGCGATGAGGGCGAGCGCCGCGATAGTTCCGGCAGCGCGAAGCCGTCGACGGCTCATACAGCCATTGCGATCAGTCGCACGAAAGTCAGAGTCGCAGCGGTGATCACACAGACGGCAAGCGCAAGGCTGATCAGTTGGGCCGCGTGTCCGCGGCCGATGCTGCCGGTGGCAGGAACCTCACGTTCACGCAGGATCACGCCGGCGACCAGGAGAACGCCGGCGGCCAGGAAGAAGAAGATCGCAACACTCATGGGGACTCGAATTCGATAGCGGGTGCGTCGACACGGCGCAGGATCGTGATGCTCGGCTTTTCGATCATCGGGACGTAGAGGCCACTGTCGATGATAGCGGCCAGTTCGGCGTCGAGGTACTCCTGGGTCATTCCCTGCTGCAGCAACGCCATTCCGATGCCCTGGCTCGTGACGTACACGTACATGGGGTTACGTGCCAGAGCGCAACCGCTGAGGTCGTTGGCGCAGTCGTAGCTGTCGACGAACATCATTCGCGGCCCGAGCGGGTCCAGCGTCCGTCGCACACCGTTCGTGTGAGACGCATGGCTCCACGTCATGATCGTGGTCGACGGCGGAACCGCGGCGACAAACTGATCCGATACCGTGACCTGATCGGTTGTCGACGCTTCGAATGCGGTGTTCAGTCCGCGGTTTGTGGTCAAGAGTAATCCCAGCGAGACCAATGCCAAGGTTGCAGCGGCCGCCCGAACCCCGTAGGACGGTCGTGTCTTGCGCGGCCGCGTGTGATTCGCCGACGAGACCGGGTTGAGTGCCTTGCGGATCTGGTTGCCCGCATGTGCGAGGGCGACGGCGGCAAAGGGAGCCAGGACCGGGGAGGCGAGAACGAAGCAACGGATGATCATCTCGCCGCCGTAGCTTTGCAGCAGGATAAGCGAGAACGGCGCTGCGGCAACAGCTCCTGCCACGAGCCAGGTTCGTCGGTGGCGTGAGAGCACCCAACCTGCAAAGCCAACCACGGCGAGTATCCCCGACGCACCCATACGCAGGTACTGCATCTGCTGGTACGTGGGATCTCCGGTAATGCGCTCGCCCACACCGCGGCCCACGGAATTGCCGACCTGCCCGATCTCGCTGAAGATCGACTGGAGGTGGCCGATCCAGAAGTCGGTGGCGCCGTAGCTGAACCATGCCGCGAACACCAGACCCGCTGCCAGCCACATGGTCCGGTAGCGCGTTGCTCCGAACAGTGAGAATGATGCGAGGACCACGATGACGAGGATCGGGGTGATCTGGTGGCTGACGGTGGTGGCGACGATGAGGAGTAGCAGAACCGCGCCCACCGCGAGTGTGCGGAGTGAATCGAAACCGGGAACGAACCCGGGGGTGCGCCGAGGCGCCGAGACGATGAATCGACCGATCCCGGAACCGATTACCGGAAGCGGTGAGCGTCGAAGCTGCCACAACAGCGTCGCGAGGATGGTGGTGTAGAAGATCGTCGCGACGGCCTGCGGGGCGAAGTAATCCTGCTGGTACCAGTTGAAGAGTTGGTAGATGACCACAGCCAGCCAGGCGAGCCGAACGCGGCCGGTGATGGCAATCGCGATAGCGTACAGCGGAAACGCCAGAAGTGCACCCATGTACAGCGGCGCCCACAGAAGCAGCACGGTCGCGTCGGGAACATCGGCGACCGTGATCAGATGTGCCCCGGCGGAGAAGAATCCGGCCCAACTGAATCGCGCGTCGATCGAGTTGGGAAGGGTGCCGCTCTGGGCAAGAATGTTGATGAATCCGCGATGCACAAACGCGACCGGCACGGTGGTCTCGCCGGTGGCTACCGGAACGAGCATCGTGGTGTAGAGGATCAGCATGACGGTGTTTGCGGCCATCAACACGTGGTCGATCACGCGTCGACGCAGCGTGTACGCGATTGTGCCGCAGAGCGTTACCAGTCCGAGCACGTAGATCGGCCCGATTTCGGTGACGATGCCGAAGTGGCCCGCCGCCGCGACATCCAACCTTGCGGCCGCGACCACGAACAGGATCAGGGCGATCAGCAGTGCACCGAAACCGATTGCCCGGCTCCGGTCGACATAGCGCAGGCGCTGGCGTTCGCCGTTCGGCAGTCGGAAGTCAGACGGCACAGTGCGCGAGGCGCCGGCGCAGAGTGCGAGTGCGAGGAGCACCAAGATGAACTGAGTGCGCAGCGGACTCCACCACGAGGCCACCATCGTCAGTTGACTGGCCAGGATGGTGACGGCCAACGACACCGACACGATCAGGGCAGCCGAGAGCGCGCGGCCTGGAATGCGTAGCGCAACAACGACGGGCAGTCCGGGAACCAGGGTCATACCGGCAAGCGCGATCAGCAGTCGGATCGGCGCGGGCACGAAGTCGGCGATGTCGGTAGCCACGGCGAGGTTGAGCACGAACATGGCAACCGCAACTGCCATGCCGATTCTCAGGCAGATGCGGGGATTCCACCCGTAGTGGGGGAGCGGTGATGCAGGCTTACCCGGCCGGAGATCGATGATGTCTGTGTCGGTGTCTATTTCGGTGCTCATCGGCCGGCACCGACCCGGCGCGCATTCAGGTGGCTACGGACGAAGAGGACCGGTCCTGCAAGGTAACCCAGGGCTTCGAGGATTCGCAGGTGCAGCGGCCAATCGGACGGGAAGTCGATGTTCTTCGTGGACGTCGGCGAGATCAGCATGTGGATACCCCGTGGGATACGCGTGAGGATCGGTCGCGGTGATCCAGACAGGACGAACTTGGTCAACGATGCCGCCATGCCGGTGCCGTAGCCGTAGCTTTGCACCCGAAGTTCCGGCATGTTGTCACGGTGGTAGTGCCGCACAACGGCGTTCGGGTTGTAGGCAATAGCCCAACCGTCGAGGAGTGCGGCGCGGAAAGCGTCGAGGTCCTCACCGCCGTGGGTGGGGGTGCCGGTGCCGAGACGCTCGTCGAATCCGCCGATCGAGTGCAGGGCAGTCGATCGGAACGCCATGTTGTTGCCCGATCCGCACTCGCCCGCTGTGTAGGGGAAGAACGGACCGTGCGGACCGTACTCGCCGAGGGTGTCGTCTGTGCCGAGCGCAGTCTCTTCGCGAGAGTTCATCGCCCAGAGCGTTGCTACCTCACCCTTGTCGAAGACCTTTGCTTCCTCGAACCAGGCTTGTTCCCTGGTGTTGGATTCTGTACCGAGCACCCGGCCGGTCACGACTCCGACTGAACTGGTGTTGTCGGCATGGAAGCTGGTGACAATGCCCGAGATCCACCCGGGATCGGGGACTGCGTCGTCGTCGGTGAAGGCGACGATGCGGCCCTTGGCGCTCTGATGTCCTTTGTTTCGGGCCGCCGAGACACCGGGGATGGGCTGTTCCAGGATCGACAGGCGGGGGTCGTCGATGTCGGCCAGAATCCGCGCGGCCTCACTTCGGTGGGGACGGTTGTCGACTACCAGCAGTTCGATATTGCGGTGGTCCTGCGCCAGCACGGTGTGGACGGTGTTGAGCAACGAATCGCGACCGACAGTGGGAATCACAACGGTGATCAACTCGTCGGCGGCGACGGGTGCTTCGACCGGTTTTTCCACTGGCGCTTGTACTTCCGAGCTGGTGGTGCGACGGCCTTGGCGAATGGCCGCGGCCGCAGTGGCTGATGCGGTGACAAACAATCCGAGGATCATGACAAGAATCCGGGACACCGCGCTGATGCCGTTGCCCGTTACCGCGCCGCGGAGGTAGCGGAGAACCCCGGTGGTCAGAGTACGAATGACAAAACTTCGTTCGGCTGCGAGCCCGGCCTTGCCGCCCACCATGTCGGACAGCACGGCCTTGGAGCGGCCCTCGTGGCGGCAGCGACTGATGAAGTAGCGCAAGGTACTACGGGTGCGGGGAACAAAGTGGTCGACGGCAAACTCCTCGATCCGCACAACCTTGGATCCCGGGAATTGCTGTCGTAGTTCAATTCCCATGAGGGTTTCCTCGCAGCCGGCCGGCACTGTTCCGACGCGGCCCAGGCGGTCGGAGAAACCGCCGATCTTCTGCAATTCGGCACGGCGGACAGCCATGGCGGCGCCGATCGGGTTGCGGATCTCGGCGCCGTCGGCGGCAAGCCCGCGGTAGTCGCAGCCCACGACCCAGCCGAACTCGTCCGGGAACCACGATGGCGGGGCTCCTGCTTCCCACTTGGCGTGTACCGCACCGCCGACAGCGATAACCGAAGCGTCCGCGAAGGCGCTGCGAACGCTGTCCAGGGCTCCAGGTCGGAGCACCGCGTCGTCGTCGACGAACGCGACCAACTCAGTCCGCGCTGCCGCGACACCGGTGTTGCGGGCGCCGGACAGGCCGCGGGTCGCCGCGTTCGGAATCACGGTGATGCCACTCGGGAAGGCGGAAATCAGATCTGCGTGGAGTGCGTCGTTGTGGTCCACGATCACAATCAGTTCGTCCGAGTCCGGGCGAAGCTGCGCCTGGGCGCTGCGGATGCCGGTGGACAGCTGATCCAGACGGTCGTGGGTGTAGCAGCAGATCAATACGGTGATCCCGGGGACCAGGTGGGTCTGCGCTGTCAAGACGTACTCCGACGGGGTCTAGGCGGGGTGCAACACCACCCCTGGAAGGGCAGCCTTACCTATGTTATCGGACGTCCATGGGCTCGGGGCACATCGGGTCAGTTAACAGAAGACAAATAGGCAATCGGATCGGTGGCAGCGCACTCCAGGGCCGACGTCACCACCGCCTGCGCAAACACGTTTCCGTGGAACGACGCCGTCGTCGCGAGCGCACCTTCCACGATTGCCCACGTGAGCGTTATGCCCTCTGGGCCGACAGGGTCGTTGTGCGCCGAGTAGAACGGTGACGCGTCGGTGAGCCACGGAACCTGACCTTGTCGCGGCACCGGGCCGATGCTCGAAAACAGCAGCTGGGCCTGGGGATCTCGAGGGCGACTGATCGGATATGCGCCGGAATTGTTGATTCGCAAGCCGATTCGGGTCCGCATCATGTTCAGGGCGAGGTTCGCAACGGGCCGGCCCGTTGCCACCGCCTCGGACGTGGCCTCGTGGATGCGGCCGGGCGTCGGGTTCGCCCCCAGATCGAATTCGAGTCCGGAGACGAAGTTTCCCAACGGAACTCGACCTGCCGCAAGGTAGCGTCTGGCATCGAGGGTCACAGTTGCAACGGGATTGATGGTGAGCCCGGCGTCGGCCAGCGCGCGGTGCAGCACCGAAGCGGTCAGGGCGTACATCGACACCGACGGAAGATTCCGGTCCCGCCACATGCGCAACGACCGAACGGTGTCGGGATCAGTGGTGACCACGGCAGCAGTGCGGGCGGGCGTCCACGGTTCCACCGGCCCGGACTGTGTGGGACGCGGCGTCCGATCGAGTGACCGACGCAGCGCCCAGCCGCGCCGTGGATCCGAACCGTAGGTGCGTAGCGCGGCAGTGGTGATCCCCGAGCGCGAGGCACGCGACGGTTGCCACACCTGAGGATCGGCGGGGTCGATCATGCCGAGGATGACTTCGTTCATCATGAGCGTCAGAGCGACCTCACCGAGACCGTGGTTGTGGTCGGTGCGGAGATAGTTCCCGGCCACTGTGACGGTTGTGGGGTGATCCTCTCGTGAGACGTTCGACGCCGTATCGAGCAGGTCCATCGGGGAGGTCGGCGGATCGAGCCGAACTACTTCGGGGGCACACGATTCGGGATCGAATGTCCACCGATTGCCGTGCGCTGACGGTCTGAGTCCGAGGCGTGTGTGTGGCCCTGCTTCGGCCATCGTGCGAAGTCGAGCGGCAATGGTGGCGTCGTCAGGGAGATGTACGGGGCCGATGACGGACGTGATCCGCGTCCGGCTGTGCATCACGTCCAGATGGCTGACGCGAAGAGATGCTTTGGGGGATGGCGGCATTTTTCAGACGAGCGTCGACGGTGCTGTATCGGAAGACGGTGCTGTATCGGACGACGCTGTATCAAGTTTCCGGAAGAAGTCGACGGTGCGGGCGATCCCCTCCGACAGTGACGTCGACGGGGTCCATCCCAATTCCGTGCGTGCCAGTGCGGCGTCGAGCGCGGACCGGCGAACATCCCCGAGTCGCGCGGGCATCCACGTGGGTTCTGCCGCGACGCCGGTGGCGTGCGCAAGCAATGCGTGTAGTTCGCGGTCGGACGTCTCCACTCCGGTTCCGATATTGAAGCGTTGTCCCGAGCCCGCGGTGCCCGATGCTGCGATCAGCGCCGTCACCACGTCCTCGACGAAGACGTAGTCCCGCGTATTTCCACCGTCGCCGAACAGGAAAGTGTTTCCGCCGGAAAGCATTTCGCGCGCGAAGATTGCGACGACGCCAGCCTCGCCGTGTGGATCCTGGCGGGGTCCGTACACGTTGGCCGGGGCGATGTGTGAGCAATCCAGACCGTGGAGTTGCCGGAAGCAGTTGAGGTAGTTCTCGGCGCTGATCTTGCTGCATGCGTAGGGCGAGAGCGGGTTGACCGGAGCGTGCTCGGAGACGGGCAGGTGTTCCGGTGATCCGTAGATGGAACCGCCGGACGACATGAACACGATCTTGCGAGCTTGTGCCGCGATCGCCGCAGATCCGATTTTCACAGTTCCGAGGATATTGGCGTCGGCGTCGTTGATCGGGTCGGCGACGCTGTGCCGCACGTCGATTTGCGCTGCGAGATGGAAAACCACTTCGGGAGCGAACGTCTCGAACAGCGGACCGATCTTGTCGTCCCGAATGTCGAGAACTTCGAGGTCGACATCTGCGGTCGCGAGCGCCGCGTCGAGGTTGTCTACCCGGCCGCGGCTCAGGTCGTCTATGACGAGCACTTGGTGACCGTCCTTGCGCAGGCGATCCACAAGCGTCGAGCCGATGAATCCAGCTCCTCCGGTAACCGCGGTGCGCACAGGTTTGCCTTCCCTTACTTTCGATGACTTTTGGGAGTCTAGGCAATCGGGTCCGAAAACGGGAATCTACGCCCATTGGGCTGGTCGAGGCACAGCTTTGTGCCTCGACCAGCTGTCAGGAAATTGTTACGCGCCGTCCCACGCGTGCACTGTCACCCAGTCGACGAGGAAATTGCCGCCGCCAAGAGCCGGGTAGAGGCTGGACTCGAGCTGGAGCTGCCAACGCATCGCGGTATCGGGGATTCCCCGCGTGGACTCGAGCAAGACCTTGTCGTCGAGCATGAATCGAACAACCGACGGGGTCCACTCGATCGTGACAACACGCCAATCCGCGTAGGTAGAGGTGTCGACATCGGAGAGTGCCTGGGAGTTCGCGTCCGCGCCGTCCTCGGCGTAGTGATGGAAACCGTAGATGGGTCCCGTCAGCGGGCCCTCCGGGAAGTTGATCTCGCCTTCTTCCGGCCATCCTTCGGAGTCCGGCCACAGCAGCATCGCCAACCGGTAACCGGTGATCGCCGGATGACTGACCTTGATGCGCGCCGAGTAGCGCCCGTACACCTGGGCCTGGCTGCTGCCGTTGATGACGGGGGACATGTTGGCTCCGGCACGGCGGCCGTCGACGTCGTGGAGGTAGTAGTCGAGTACGCCGTCGTGTGCGCTCACTACTTCGTCTGCGCGGTAAGGGTTCTTGTTGTACGTGTCGAGGTAGCACTCGGGGTACGTCCGCCAGCGTGTGTTCTCGGTTCCGGTGTAGACGATCTTGCCGGGGTTGTTGCACTCGTCGTTTGCGAAGCTACCGATCGGAGCATCGGTCGTGAAGTCGTCGACAAAGATTTCACGCCAACCGGGCAACGCTGCGCGCGGCGCTGCTTGCGTCCCGCTGACGCCACCACCGGACGAGCCGGCCGATCCGGTGAGTTGCGCTTGAGCGGTCGAGGGCAAGAGGATTCCGAGCACAGTCGCGGCGACGAGCGCCGCTGCGGCAGTGCTGCGGCGGCGAGACCGTTGGGTGGGCAAACGCATCTGACTTCTCCAAAGGGTTGAATGAGCGGCACGACGCACGGGTCGAACGACCAGTTTGCCGATCGCAGACCGTGGGTACTTTACTTACTCTTGGTCAGGAATGGGCACCTACCTCGAGCGCCTGCATGTTCTGGGAAATACCGAGACAGCCTCGGCTGCACTCAGAAGACTCTCAGAAACGTTGCGTAGGTTGGGTTTCGGCTCGTTGACGCCTCTGGGATGTTGACGTGACGGATGCTGCGGATATCTCGCAGCGAAAGAATACGAAAGCCGCCGCTACCTCATGGGTAGCGGCGGCTTTCGCACTGTGTCGGTGTCGGTTCAGTGAGCCGCTGCGGGTTCCGCGGGTACGTAGTCGGGAACGTCGCGGGCCGGGTTACGGAACTTCGGCAGGAATGCTGCCAGGAAAAGCGCGATGAGGGCCGATCCCGCGGCCAGGGCCATGATGACGCGGAACGCGTTCTCGGTCGGCAGCGTGGTGTCGCCGAGAGTCATTGTCATCTGAGCCAGGACGACGCCGGCGATTGCGCTGGCAAACGATGTGCCGAGTGCGCGCATCAGGGTGTTCAAGCTGTTGGCCGCACCGGTTTCCGAGGCGGGAACCGCACCCATGATGAGGGCTGGCATCGCGCCGTAAGCCATGCCCGTTCCTGCGCCGATGATGAGGGCGATCATGACGAGTTGCCAGATGGAGTGCAGCGCGAAGATACCGATGAGATATCCGATCGCAACGACGACTGCACCGATCATGAGTGTGATCTTGGGGCCGTGGGTGTTGGTGATCTTGGAGGAGACCGGCGCGATGAGCATCATGATGATGCCGGATGGGGCCATGACCAGACCGGCGATGAGCATCGACCCGCCGAGTCCGAAGCCGGTGGCTTCCGGCAGTTGGACAACCTGGGGGAACACCATGCTGGAGGCGAACATCGCGAATCCGAAGACGACGGAAGCGAGATTGGTCAGTAGTACTTGGCGACGCGCTGACACGCGCAGGTTGACCAGTGGCTTCGGGTTGCGCAGTTCCCACCAGGCGAAGATGGCGAATGCGATGACGGCGGCAGCGAGCATCGAGACTGTGAGTGCGCTCGCCCATCCCCAGGAATTGCCCTTGGAAATCGCCAGAAGCAGGGTGATGAGTGCGACCGAGAGTGTGAGGGCTCCGACGAAGTCGAATTTGCCGCCGGTGCGGACAGTCGATTCAGGCACGATGACCAGGATCAGACCCGTCACGATGGCGCCGAGGACTGCCGATGCCCAGAACAGAACGTGCCAGTTGGCGTATTCGGCGATCATAGCTGCGATCGGAAGTCCCAGTGCGCCACCGACTCCCATGGCTGCGCTCATCATCGCGACGGCGCCGGCCAGCTTCTTGGGCGGAAGCACGTCACGCATGATGCTGATACCTAGAGGGATGACACCAGCGGCGAGTCCCTGGAGGACGCGCCCAAAGACGAGTGGGACAACGCTCGAACTCATGGCACCCACAATCGAGCCGACCACCAGAAGTGCCAAGCTGATCAGGAGTAGGCGGCGTTTGCCGAACATGTCGCCCAACCGGCCCATCGTCGGGACGGCAACGGCTGAAGCGAGGAGGGTGGCGGTCACTACCCAGGCTGTGTCCGAGGCGGACGCGTTCAGGTATTCCGGAAGGTGCGGAATGATCGGGATGACCAGCGTTTGCATCAGCGAGACCACGATGCCGGCAAACGCCAGAATTGCTACTACGGCAGTAGTTGACGGCGGTGCGGCTTTACTGGGTTCAGAAGTGGATATCGACATTGGAAAGCTCCATCAGAGAAAAGTAAAGAAGTCTTGAATTAAGTCAACTGATTGAATAAAGTTAAAGCAGCTGACTGACTTCGCGCAAGCGCTGCGAGGTCGATGGTGATCAACGTCTCGGTGCGCACATAGTGCCGAGCACCTGACTGTGGCGGTAGATGTGGCAGCAAGAACTGAAGATGCGATCAGCGATTCGGGTACCTCGGCGGGCTCTCTTCGTTCCGTTGCAACCCGTGAGCGGATACTCGAAGTCGCGGAGCGGTTGTTTGCCGAGCACGGGATCTTTGCCGTCTCGAATCGTCAGGTGAGCGAGGCCGCTGGGCAGGGCAACAACGCCGCCGTCGGATATCACTTCGGTACAAAAATCGATCTGCTCCGTGCAATCGTGAACAAACATGCCGCGCCGATCGAGCAGAAGCGCAAGGAGTTGCTGGCCGACGTCAAAGGTTCGACAGATCTCCGTGACTGGATCACATGTCTGGTTCGAGCGTCCACTGATCATTACAACGAATTGACCGGACCCGCGTGGTATGCGCGGTTCAGTGTTCAGCTGATGGCCGATCCCACGCTGCGGGCCGTTGTCTACGAAGATGTTTCGTCATCGGAGCTCTTGCAAAAGATGCTCGGCGCGCTCGCCGCTTGTCTGCCCGACATGCCGGACGACGTTCGGCGCGCCCGCGGTGAAATGGCGCGGTATGTGATGCTGCACATGTGTGCCGAACGCGAAAGGCTCCTTGCCGGCGACGAATCGGTAGAGGTCTCGAACTGGGATGACTTCACGACAGATATCGTCGACGCGCTCGTCGGGCTCTGGAGTGCGCCGGTGACGCGCTGAAAGTTGTTGTCCCGGATCCGGTTGATCAATGTCACTGGCTGAGAATCTCTTTCGCCAGAGGTGGCCGCTGTGATCGTTCGTGTCTACGCGTGAAATGTGCCCGAAATATCCCTTGAATCGAATGTTTGTTCGAGTATACTTGTGTCAAGGGTGGGGAGGCCTTGATGACGACGGTTTGTGATTCAACTTTGGTGGGGGATGTTGTTGCCGGTTCGGCTGTGGGTGTGCGCGGCAGGTTGTGGCGGTTACGCCCAGCCGAGGTTCGGGACGTTGCAGTCTGTGTATCTGCGGAAATTCTTCGGTTGGAAGCGATTCGGGTTGCCGCAGTGGATGAGTTGGCGCTCAATCCGGACGAGCAGGTGCTCTGCTACCGCGGTGTGGGGCGCTGGTTGGCGGCGAACACGATGCTGCAGAACGCGGCGGGTAACAAGATCGCCGCTCTCGGTGCCGCGCTGCGAGGGTTTCCGGACATTAATGCTCAATTCGAGGCCGGTGACCTCTCGTTCGATCATGCGGCGATAATCGTGGCATTCTGCGAATCGCCACGAAAAGGTATGCCTGAGAACGCGTTACCGTCCTGCATGGCAACCCTTCTCGCTGCCGCGTCGGGTGTCGAGGCGACCACCATCAAACTGCGGTATGCGATTGCGGTTCTCGAGCGGATCTTCGAATCCGACGACACCCCACCCGGTGAGGACGACGACCTCAATGTCTTGCGGATTTCGCCGACGTTGAACGGTCGGGTCGCGATCAAGGGCGATTTCGACGCGTTGACCGGCGAAATGTTGTTGTCGGCGCTCTCGGGTCTGTCGATGCCGAAACCGGCTGCCGACGGAACCCCGGATCAGCGATCGACAGCCAAACGAACCGCCGACGCCTTCACCGAACTGATCCGTCGGTACCTCGACAATGCCATGACCGGTGTTGACGGTGGTCAGCGTCCGCATGTGAATGTGCATATCACCGCGAAAGACCTTGCCGAGCATCGGGAATGCGCCACCACGCGCAGCGATACCGCATCAGGTAGCGATGCCAATTTCGGCGATGCCGAGTTCTACGGCAGTGCATTCGATGACGACGAGCCTGATTTCGAAGATCTTGACGTCGGATACATGCCCTGGATGGGACCACTCAGCGTTAGCCTCACCCGGATGCTCGCCTGCGATTGCATGCTCTCGACCGTGTTGATGGACGGCAATGGCGCACCGTTGGATGCGACTCCACATAAGCGTCTCGTCACAGCAGAACAACGAACGGCGCTGATCGCCCGGGACAAAGGTTGCGCCTTCCCCAACTGCGACGCCGTACCCGCCTGGTGCGACGCCCACCACATAAAACCCTGGTCGGTGGGCGGTCCGACGGTAATGGACAACCTCACCCTCCTCTGCCGAAATCACCACCGATTGATCCACAGCACCAGCGGGTTCCGCGGGATCTGGGAAATCAAAATGGGCGATGATCACAAACCGTGGTTCATCCCACCGGCCGCGATCGACCCGAAACAACGACCCCGCCGCTCCACCACCCGCCAAGGCCCGGTCCACCGAGACTGAATCCGGCTGCGCCGGAAATGAATCCAGCGCCAAAGCTTCTCGTCGCCGGTCAAGACGGTGCGAAGCCAGCACGCACGTGCCAAGAATCTGCGCAAGGGTTTAGGGCTGGATGAGCAGGGCTACCCCTAAAGCTCAGGATGCCCTACGCGTAGGAGGAGTTTGTGACCGCCGACGGATCCCAACCGCCTCGCCAACCGAGCTCAGCCGATTTTGATGCGCTGTATCGCGGCGACTTCGATGCCTTTGCGCGCAATACGGAGTTGCCAGACGCCGCACAGCGCACCGAGCTCGACTTCGACCGAGTGCCATGGGATATCGGCGAAGCTCAACCGGTGGTTCGGAAACTCGAAGCTGACGGCCAGTTAGCGAGCGAAGTCCTTGATATTGGTTGTGGTCTGGGTGAAAACGCTCTGTTTCTTGCCGACCGTGGGTACCAGGTGTGTGCACTCGACGCCTCACCTACGGCGATTGGGATCGCACGCGAACGCGCCGGTCTGCGGGGACTCGAGAAGGCAGTGGATTTTGATGTTGCCGACGCCATGACGCTTGATGGATACGAGAATCGGTTCACCACTGTTCTCGACAGCGCGCTGTACCACTGCTTCCCGGAAGATCAGCGCCAACCGTATGCCGAGGCAGTACTACGAGCCTGCCGACCCCAAGCCCGGCTTCACCTGGTGTGCTTCTCGGATGAGGTTCCAGAGGAATTTCCTGGTCCTTATCGAATCAGTGAGGACAATCTGCGTCGAACGTTAGCCGACGCTGGTTGGATCGTCCGGCACCTCGAACGTACCACTTACACCACGGCGTTCACCCGCGGAGAGTTTGCGCGCCAAGCTAACTCGCCCTTGGCTGCTATCGTCGAAGGGCTGGGCTTCGATTCCCGCGACCGGCTTCTGGCTCCGGCGTGGCTGGCGACAGCAGAACATCCCTGAAAACTTATTTGTCGGCAAGAAATGGTCCGAGGGGGCCGAGATCGATGTTGAGGTCTTCGGGCGTCGGATCAAAATGCTCGCGCAACTCTTCCATCTTCTCCTCGAGCAACATCAGTGTGGTACCGATGCGTTCGACCTGCGCGTCGGACAGGTCGCCGACATCTTCTGGTGACACTGCTTGTGTTGCAAACAAATCCGACCGCACCGCGTCGTAGGGGCGGTCGGGGTGTGGTGTGAATTTGCGGCGCCGGTAGATCACGGCAAGGAAGGCCGTACCGGACGGTTGTCTGAGTGGCGTTGACGCATTGCCTCGCGTTTGACCCACACCCATCTACAGAAGAAATCGCCGTAAAGCACTCAAATCGCAACGTGGAAACTGCTATTGACGTCGATGAATCTGCCGTCTAAATTAATCGAATCAAATTCGATTAATGCATGGAGGTGCGGTAGGTGGAGGCCGAACTACTTTTTGTCGGAGGCACGATACGCACGGGGGATTCGGTCCAGACGGTCAGCGACGCGCTCGCTGTGGTCGGCGGTCGCGTGGTTGGACTGGGGGAGCAGGCTCGTGCATTGAAGTCGACGCGAACCGAAGTCATCGATTTGGAGGGTGGGGCACTACTGCCCTCGTTCGGCGACGGCCATGTTCACCCGTTGATGGGTGGCCTGGAAATGCGTGGTGCCAAGATTCGCGACTGCAACAGCATCGATGAGGTCTTGCAGGAGGTGCGTCGCTGGGCGGATGAGAACCCCGACGCCGAGTGCATCTTCGGTGAGGGCGTGTCGCCTACCCTCGCTCCGGGCGGTCGGTTCGATGCTCGCTGGCTCGACAGCGTGGTCGAGGACAGACCCGTCGTCCTGCGCACGATGGACTATCACACCGCGTGGGTCAACAGCGCTGCACTGCGAAGCGCCGGGTTGACGCGCGATACGCCGGATCCGGTCGGCGGAGAGATCGTGCGAACGTCGGACGGTGAGTTGCTCGGGACCCTACGTGAATGGGGAGCGATCAACCCGGTACTGGCATTATTGCCCGCCGTAACCCTCGATGCGGGAGTTGATTCGCTTGCGGCAGCATCGAAAATGCTTGCCGCAGCAGGTATCACCTGGGTGCAGGACGCGTGGACCGAACCAGGCGATGTCGAGATCTGGCTGGCCACCGCTGAAAGTGGGCGCCTGTCCACCCGGGTAAATCTTGCATTCCGAGCGACACCTGAGAGTTGGCAGGGCGACCTGCCGGCGTTTGTCGAAGCCCGGCAGAAGGTCGCAGAACGGGGTGGCGACGCAGTCAAGGCAGGAACGGTGAAGTTCTTTGCCGACGGTGTCATCGAGGCCGGAACGGCAGCGCTCCTCGCGCCGTACACGGATTGCCCGCATTCCCACGGAATCAGCAATTGGACAACCGATGAACTCGGTCGAGCTGCCGCTGAAGTGGACCGGTTGGGTTTTCAGATTCATATCCATGCCATCGGCGATGCAGGTGTACGCATGGCCCTCGATGCAATCGAATACGTCGATCGATGTAATGGCCCGCGTGATCGACGCGCCACTATCGCGCATCTCCAATTGGTTGATGGCAACGACCTGGACCGATTCACGTCATTGGGAGTGATCGCCAACTTTCAGCCGCTATGGGCCCAGCTCGACCCGCTGATGACGGAGCTGACCATTCCGCGGATCGGCGCCGACCGTGGTGACCGCCAATATCGCATCGGAACCCTCGCTGAGCGCGGCGCGCGGGTGGCGTTCGGCAGCGATTGGCCCATCACCGCCTTTGAACCGATCAAGGGAATTGCCACTGCGATTCACCGCCAGACGCCGGCTGGTATCCCGAGTGAAGGATGGCTGCCTCGCGAACGCGTCGGCCTCGATTGGGCCCTGGCAACATACTCGGCGGGCGTCGCCTATCAGGGATTCGAAGAGGACATGTGGGGTTGCCTTCGGCCGGGAATGCGAGCCGACATGATCCAGCTTCCGGTCGATCCCGGCCAACTTGGCTCCGCCAAGGAGCTCAGCGACCTGGTTGTCTCCCGAACGTGGTTGGGAGGTAAGCAAGTTCACTGAGCACTGCCTGTCATCGTGCATTGCCTGGATCTGCCACAGCGGCTCACGAGGAGGATGCTGGGCGCGCCGATACCTCGTGCACTTCCTCGAGGAGGCGTCGAAAGCCTGACAGCAGAGCCATCCAACCGAGTTCGAAGGCTTGCTCGGCTCTGGCTGGACCCTGCGGCGCCGCAGCAAGCGCCAGAGTCAGAGCGTCGTCGGGTGTTGTCGAGTCCGCTTCGATCATGACTTCCGGTGCCGCTGCATCCAGTGCGGCGCCGAGGAGAAAGTTCTCGGCAGCGGTGATGACCGCCAAGATGTGGTCGTCCGGGAATCCGGCTTTGCGGAGGCCTTCTGCGGGAGCGTAGTAGACCGATAGCGACGTGGGATCACGCACCGTCTCCGTAGCGAGGAGGCGGATCGAGGTGGGGTGTCTACTGAACGCGGATCGATACGATCGAGCCCATGCAGTAAACGCGTCGTCCCAGGTTAGGCGCTCGAACGCCGACCCGTCGATTTCCCGTACGACGCGGTTTCGAACGAGTTCCACCACGGCCGCGCGACCCTTTGCATGGTGATAGATGGATGACACCTGCACATTCAGGTGTTTTGCAAGATCAGGCATTTTGAAGTCGCCGTCACGATCGACGAGCGCGAGCGCTGCCTCCGCAATTCGTTCGCGGTCCAGACGTGCGATACGCGGTCTTCCCATCGTCCCCCCACCTCTCAAATCGAAGTTCATTCGATTATGCCCTTGTGGCGCCGGTCACAACGATCTACCATAATCGAAACTGATTCGATTAATTCTGGTTGCACCCATATCTGCCTGTTTCGGATAGTCGCCCCCTCGCCCTGACTGGAGAAGTTGCTCATGAAGAAAACTGCACCCGAACCCGCTCTGAAGCTGGAAGGAGGCGTCCTCGGCACCGCCGGCATCGTCTTCTTTGTCGTGGCGGCGGCGGCGCCATTACTGGTGATGGCAGGGGTTGCGCCTCTGGCCTTGAACATTGCCGGCATCGGGGCCCCCGGCGGATACATTTTGGCCGGGCTCGCGCTAGGAGTGTTCGCAATCGGCTTCACTGCGATGAGCAAGTACATCCACAATGCGGGCGCCTTCTACGCCTATATCTCCGTCGGGCTCGGCCCTCGGTGGGGCCTGGCCGCAGCGGTGCTTGCGCTGGTGTCCTACAACGCGCTCGAGATCGGAATCTTCGGGGCCCTAGGCTATTTCGCGCAGTCAACCATGGCGGACTTGGTTGGGCTGGATCTGCCGTGGGGAGTGTGGTCGTTACTCGGGGTTGCCTTGGTCTGGTTCCTCGGATCTCGATCGGTACATCTCGGCGCTCGGTTCCTGATCCTGTTGCTGACCGCGGAGACGGGGATTCTGGTGCTGCTCGCAGCCGCCGTTCTTTTTCAAGGCGGTGCCGGGGGAATTGATCTCGACTCCTTTGCGCCGTCTAACGTGTTCAGCCCCGGTCTCGGTGGGGTGCTGACCCTGGCCTTTGCTGCGTTCATCGGATTCGAAGCGACTGCCCTGTACCGGGAAGAAGCAAAAGATCCCGCTCGGACGGTTCCGCGGGCGACCTACATCGCGGTGGCATTCCTGGGTCTCTTCTACGCATTCATGGTGTGGATCATCATCCAGGCGTACGGACCGGATCAGGCTCTCGAGCTAGCAGCTAACGATCCCGCCGGTATGTACTTCAACGCCATCGAGCACTACGTCGGAGGTTGGGCGAGTACCCTCATGGAGCTGTTGATCATCACGAGCATTCTCGCCAGCCTGCTCGCGTTCCACAACGCAATCACCCGCTACGTCTTTGCGCTTTCGCGCGAACGTGTATTGCCCCAGTTCCTGGGCAAACTACACCCGGTCTACAAGTCCCCCTATGTGGCCAGTGCGGTACAGAGTCTCCTGGCGATGGTGGTAATCGTCGTGTTCGTAGTCGTCGGCGCCGACCCTTACCTCGAGCTCCTGCTGTGGGTGAACTCGCCCGGTATCGTCGGCATCGTCGTGCTACAGGTCATGGCGGCCGCAGCAGTTATCGCATTCTTCTGGAACGATCGTCGCGGGCATTCGGCCTGGAGGGTGCTCGTAGCTCCCGTGTCCGCACTTCTGATGTTGACTTATGCAACGTATTTGATTGTGGACCAGATGGAGTTGATTACTGCCGCTGGAACCGCAGTGAACGTGGTGCTCGTCGCCGTCACGCCTGTGAGCCTGGCTGTCGGTTGGCTTCTCGGTATCCGGCTTTCACGACGCGACCCGGCGCAACTCTCGAGGCTGGGTACCACTGACGTCGACGCCGAACCGTCGACGGAGTCTGACGGCGTGAGCAATTCTTCCACCTCGCCTGGTCCAGTAACGTAGAGCCGTCCGAGCAATTGTCTCCGAGCAATTGTCTCCGAGCAATTGTCAAGGGCGGCAAAGTCTCTGCCGAGTTCCCCAGGAAGCAGTGTTCGGCCAGCGCGAGCAGATGGAGCGTACGAACCATGATCCTCCCGAAGGTCCGGGATCCGCGCTTCGTGACGATCCGTCGTGGTGGGACCCTCACAGATTCCGATCACCACCTCCTCGCTCTCTGGGCGGCATCGTGCGCCGAGCACGTCCTTCACCTTTTCGAGTCGGTTCAGCCGCAGGATCCGCGGCCGCGTGAAGCGATCGAGGGTGCGCGAGCCTGGGTGCGGGGTGAGGTCACGATGATGCAAGCTCGCGCTGCGGGCGGTCATGCAATGGGCGCGGCTCGGGACCTGCGTGGGCCGGCGCGGCATGCTGCGTACGCTGCCGGACAGGCCGGAGCCGTCGCACACGTCGCCGCGCACGAACTTGGTGCTGCCGCCTACGCGATCAAGGCCGCACGTGCTGTTGCGACGGAAGACGAGGAGGCTGCGGGCCGACTCGAGTGCCAGTGGCAGCGCGACCAGCTCCCGGTATCGATTCGTGAGTTGGTACTTGATGACCAGCGGCTACGGAATGACATCTGCTGGTCGGTGTTCGGCTGATGAGGTACCGGCCTTGCGTTCCGCGCTTCCTCGTGTCACCCTCGATAACTATGACTACACGAAAGGCCGACACCGCCACCATCGCGTGAGCGCCGCGCCGATGTACTCGGTGTCGCGACACCGAGCATCATTCACCAGCAACGTTGATGCTGTGCGGAACGAGTGGCTGGAACACGGTCTCTGCGCACGCCCCTCCGACCGCGACACTGCAGAATGGGCTGTCGCGCAACTGTATCGGCGATCAGGATTTCCGGAACCGGAGTTCCTCTGGGTTCCGTCGCCCCCAGCTGGATCAGATCTGATTGTGGCCGAAGGCTTGTCGATGTCGTTGGACAGCAACCGACTTCGCTGCGCCTCCGCCCGCATTGCGAGCATGTTTTCGGACTTACGCGGCCGTATGGATGCGCACATCGAGCGTCGAAGATCAGACTTGCCGAACGAACGCTGGGGGATCGACACTGCACGTACTCAGTCTCCCGAGGATGCGGTTCGGCTGGGAATCAGCCCCGATCGGATCATGAGAGCAGCTGTCTGGGACTCGTTGCACACCACACTATTCGACGGGGTTGCGGCTGCGATACGGACGATGTCGACTCCCGTCCCGGGAAGCGTGACGTGGTACGGACAGCAGGAAGCTCATCGAATCGCCTACTACGACGCGTACCGTCGATGTGGTCTTGCTTCTTTCCGTTCCGACGATGACGAACTACTCGACATTCACACCGCTCTGGCTGGTGCAACCGGATGGTGGTGGGCGTTCGACACCATATGCGTCATGTCGGAAAGGCCCACCGTCCTGCATACCGAACCCACACCGGGCCGAGTGCACAACGAACGTCGGTTGCATCATTCGGATTCTCCAGCAATTGAATTCGGCGACGGACACCGCGTCTACGTTCAGCATGGGACGATTGTTCCCAGCTGGGTAGTTCTCGATCCGACGGCCGAACGCATTGCGGACGAACGGAATATCGAGGTCCGCCGCTGTGCGATCGAGCGCATCGGATGGGACACCTACATCGATACGGCTGGACTCGCACTGATCGACCGAGTCGATGATCCCGGCAATGCCGGGCACACGCTACAACTCTATGCATCGCCCGACGGCTGGGGACGCAGCGGTCGAATCCTGCTTGCAGTCAACGGCTCTCCTGAACGTGACGGACGGCGTCGTCGTTACGGGCTCTACGTCCCTGGATGGTTCTCATCAGCCCTTGACGCTGCAGGATGGACCTACGGCATAGCCGGCGTCGACTACGCCCGACTCGTTCGTCGGACCTGACCCAACCGCGAATACAAAATTCTGAACACTAATTTCCGAACATCCAACTATGAACTCCCAGGTGGCTCATATGAATTCGACCATGACATTGTCCGCGCTCACTGCCCTCACGGGCCTCGATGTTTTCGACTATCTCGACCGAGAAGTATCCATACCCGTCGTTGACGGCTTGCAGGCACAAGGTGATCTCATCGTGGTCCCGTATTCGCTTGTCGCCAACATCGTCTCGCCCGCAGCGTGGACGAGGTCGGTGAACGTACCACTCTCCGGAGTGGAATTGCTACGCAGTGCGGCGGGCGGGAATCCGCACAGCCTGGTCGCCGACGAAGGTGTGTGCACGTGGTCGTCGCCGGTGAGAGATTCCCGGGGTCTTGCTTTAGGCATCCTTGATACCCACGGGACTGCTTATCTCATCCACCCAGAGCATGGCGCCACTGGAATCGCGCCAGGCCGCTATGTCATCGGACGGCAGCGAGAGCGGGGCGCCGGACGGGCGATCAATGGGATGCAACTCGTCGCAGATTGACGCCCCGGACCCCGTCCGAGCAAGCTGAGGTCAGTGACATTTGAGGATGTCCGTGAACGCTCGATGGTGGAGAAGGGGACTGCGACCATGAAACTGACGACCATCACTAATATTTCCCTCGACGGCGTTATGCAGGGGCTCGGCGGGGCGGATGAGGACCGCAGAGGCGGATTCGAGCGTGGCGGATGGGCGCTGCCACTGTTCGGCAAAGACATCGAGGGTACGGCGTTCATCAAGGACGTCTACCAGCGCGCCGACGCCTTCCTGTTCGGCCGGCGGACCTACGAGATCTTCGCCGGGTACTGGGGAGTGATGGAAGATTCGGGTAACCCCATTGCAACGGCATTGAACACGCGGCCCAAGTACGTGGCATCGACAACGCTCACCGAACCGGGTTGGGCGAATACGACCGTACTCTCCGGCGACCTTGCGACGGCTATCCGCGAGCTGAAAGCCAAGCCTGGGGGTGAGTTGCAGGTACACGGCAGCGGCAACCTCGTTCGCTGGCTGTTCGACAACCGGCTCGTCGACGAGATCACCCTGCTCATCTATCCCATGATCATCGGCCAGGGCACGCGGCTATTCCCCGAGTCGGGACCGGATATCGCACTGGACCTGGTCGACTCGCAAGTCACGTCAAAGGGCGTGACAATTCAGGTTTACCGGCCCACCGGGCGACCGGAGTATGCCACCGCTATCGCCGACTGAAGCACGCTCCATTGGTGTTGAAGCGTCAGTTGCCGTCGTGAAACATGCGGGCGCGGAGAACATCAACGCCATCGCCGTCAAGATCGTCGAGCACCGATGCCCTCCCGACCATTGCGAGGGCCAGCGCCTCCGCTCGCCCGTGGACTTCTGGTCCGGTGCCGCGTTCCCAGGGGAGATCGGAAGCAGTGAACCGGAGGCCCTTGGTGAATCGACGCGGCTGTGCAAAGGGATCGGGTCGATCGAGTACAAGTCGTAGACGCTCCGGATCGATCGTTCGAGGTAACCCGAGCGGTCGCCTGATGTCCTGCTGGTGCACAACATGGTCGGAAAGGGTGAGGCGTGGGGCATATCTTGCGAACCAACTCGTGGTCGCGGAAGCTGCGAGACGATCGACGAGGATGTCTGTCGGCACGTCATTCTGGGCGGTGACGTAGCGTTCGTTGACACGGTTAGCGGATAGATTGTGCAGCGCTGCAAGGAAATAGCGAGGCATCGTAACGGAATCCATCGACACATGTATCGCAACGTCGCGCACCGACCAGTGTCCGCAGAGTGACGGCGTTGACCATTGATCAGGGCTCAGGGTCTCGAGTAGTGTGACCAGCTCCCGACGTTCAGCGAGGATGTGAGCCTTTACGTTCATCTCCGCACGGTAGCTCGATCTCTAGGATTATGGCGACGAAGACATGTTTCTGGCGCGGGACATGCGTGTGGGCTTCGCATCGTCTGGCTGGTGATGCGAAGCTCTCACACGGTATGCAGTTCCGGCAGAGCCGGATTCAGTCTCGATGCACTGGGCCTTGGCGGGTGGTGGAGCGGCGGCGTCGTTGTTTTGGGTCAATCGCGGCTGGTGGGATGAACCACGGTTTGTGATCATCGCCCATTTTGATTTCCCAGATGCCGCGGAATCCGCTGGTGCTGTGGATCAACCGGTGGTGGTTACGGCAGAGGAGGGTGAGGTTGTCCATCACCGTCGGACCGCCCACTGACCAGGGTTTTATATGGTGCGCGTCGCACCACGCCGGTACGGCATCACAGTTAGGGAAGGCGCAGCCTTTGTCCCGGGCGATCAGCGCCGTACGTTGTTCCGGTGTGACGAGGCGTTTGTGCGGCGTTGCATCGAGCGGTGCGCCGTTGCCGTCCATCAGGACGGTGGAGAGCATGCAATCGCAGGCGAGCATCCGGGTCAGGCTCACACTGAGCGGCCCCATCCACGGCATGTACCCCACATCAAGATCCTCGACATCAGGCTCATCGTCATCGAAGGCACTGCCATAGAACTCGCCATCATCCGATGCGGTTTCGCTGCGCATGGTGGCGCATTCCCGATGCTCGGCAAGGTCTTTCGCGGTGATGTGCACGTTCACGTGCGGACGCTGACCGCCGTCGACACCGGTCATGGCATTGTCGAGGTACCGGCGGATCAGTTCAGTGAAGGCGTCGGCGGTTCGTTTGGCAGCTGATCGCTGATCCGGGGTTCCGTCCGCTGCTGGTTTCGGCATCGACAAACCCGAGAGAGCCGACAACAGCATTTCGCCGGTCAACGCGTCGAATTCACCCTTGATCGCGACCCGTCCGTTAAGCGTCGGCGAAATCCGCAAGACGTTGAGGTCGTCGTCCTCACCGGGTGGGGTGTCGTCGGATTCGAAGATCCGCTCGAGAACCGCAATCGCGTAGCGGAGTTTGATGGTGGTCGCTTCCACGCCGGATGCCGCGGCGAGAAGGGTTTTCATGCAGGACGGTAACGCCCTGTCGGGCATGCCTTTTGGTGGGGATTCGCAGAACGCGGCAATTATTGCCGCATGATCGAGCGAGAGGTCGCCGGCCTCGAATTGGGCAGTAATGTCCGGGAATGCCCGCAGTGCGGCACCGAGGGCGGCAATTTTGTTGCCGGCTGCGTTCTGCAACATCGTATTCGCCGCCAACCACCGACCCAAACCTCGATAACACAGCACCTGCTCATCAGGATTGAGCGCCAACGCATCTACTGCGGCAACCCGAATCGCTTCCAACCGAAGAATTTCCGCAGACACACTAACGGCAACGTCCCGAACATCGGCCGGTCGCAACCGCCACAACCTGCCACGCACACCCGTCGCGGAACCGGCTACAACATCCTCCACCGAAACAAAATCGTTCACCGTAGTCATCAAGGCCTCCCCACCCTTGACCCAATTATACTCGAACGTCTATTCGAATCAATAGGCATATCGGGCACATTCGATTTGCATCGAGTGCGGCTCGGGGAACTCGAGTAAGTCTGCAGGGGAATAGGTTTGAGATTCGGTCAGATCAGGATGTCGGTTGCTCGGTGGTTTTGGTTTACGCCTTCGAAAAAGGCCACGGTGCCAGTCGAGTTATTGATTCGAAGCGGAGCGATAGCTTGGTAGGCGTCCGATGTATACCAGTGTTGGGCCGCAGCGGACGTGGGGAATCGGAGGATGATGAGATCGCCTGACCACTGTCCCTCGCGGACGTCAGGCAAGCCTCCGTGGATGATGAAGCGGCCCTCGAACGGTGTGAGGGTGCTGTCGATGCGTTGGAGGTATTCGGTGATGTCGTCTCCCATGGCGACGTTGTTGAGGATGCCAACTACGTAGCTTTCAGTCATGTCTGGTTCCTGCCTCTCGGAGGAGCGCGTGTATAACTAATCGTTTGTCTCTCAGTAAGGTTCAGCTAGATTCGCTCTGGAATCGAGTGTTGCAGGAGCAACGGCGCCGCGTCGATTACCTCAGGGGTAATGTGCCGCCCTACGTATGAGTGTGTCGCCGTGTTCGTCAGTGATGCGTCAGGTCCTGCAATCCGGCGACACGAAGCAGATCGAGCTTGGCTGCGTCGGCGGATCCGGGCGCGACTGTGTAGACGACGATCCGCAGGTCGCCGCTACCGGGCGCGCTGAGAACATCGCAGTCAACGGTGATGTCGCCAACAGTGCGGGTATGCACTGTCTTTCGGCTGGACCGGTGCAGGGCTACGTGTGCTTGCTCCCAATGCGCTGCAAACTCGTCGGATTCGGAAAGGAGGCGGTCGACGAGGTCCCTGAGCGGTGCGTCGTCGGGATAGCGCCCCACTGCGGATCTCAAGTCCGCGACCAGATCCGCTCTGAATTCGTCTTCTCCGACGGCGGTATGAGTGACACGTGTGTTCTCCTCGGTGAAAACCCGCCAGACAAGATTGTGCTTAAACCCGGCCAACAGTGAGGGATCGCCGAGCAGTGCTGCCCAGAGCGGATTCCACAACAGGAGGTCATGCGCGGCGCTGAAGACGCCGACCGGCACGTCGCCGAGACGGTCCACGATCCGCTGGACGCTCGGACCCACGTGGCGCGGCAATGAGGCAGGCGTCGGAGTAGCGACTCCGGCGACTCGATACAGGTGGTCGCGCTCTTCGTCGGTCAGTCGCAATGCCCGCGCGAGCGCGCCGAGCAGTTGCGCCGAGGGATTGGTTGCCCGGCCTTGCTCGAGGCGCACGATGTAGTCGACGCTGACTCCGGCGAGCATCGCGAGCTCTTCCCGGCGAAGCCCTCGGGCACGCCGACCTGTACCTGGAGGCAGACCGACGTGCTCAGGCTGCACACGGTCACGCCAGGCGCGCAGCACACTTGCGAACTCGTCCATGCCCTCATCCTGCTCGCTGTTGGCGCGTAGTGGGTAGTACTGCTGGTCCCACCGTCGATCGGTGCCTGGTGCGCGCACCGAAGTTGAGCGAGCGTTGTGGACATGACTACGACACTTATTTCAGGAGCCAACCGCAGCCTCGGCCTGGAGACCGCGCGACGGCTCATCGACGCCGGCCACACCGTCTACGCCGGGATGCGGGATCTGGCTTCAGCTGCCGAGGTGCAGAACGTCGGCGCTCACCCGGTCCAACTCGACGTCACGGATCAGCGCAGCATCGAGGCGGCGCTCGCGCAGCTGCCCGAGCTCGACGTTCTGGTAAACAACGCCGGCGTCCTCGGCAGGTCGTTCGGCGTCGACGACCTCGACGCCGACGCCATGCGGGAAGTATTCGACACGAATGTCTTCGGCGTCGTGCGTCTTACGCAGGCCGCGCTTCCGTTATTGAGACGCTCGTCGAACCCGGTGATCGTCAATGTCGCCTCAGGAGTCGGCTTCGCCCGTTCGCTAGCCACCCCTGGTACGGATGAGCACTTTGTGCGGGCCGTGCCGTATGCGAGCTCGAAGGCGGCCGTGATCGCTTTGACGCTCCAATACGCGAAGAACCTGCCGGACTTTCGGGTCAATGCCAGCGATCCGGGCTACACCAGTACCGACTTCAACGGCCACCGTGGACACCAGACCATCACCGAAGGCACTGATGCGACGGTGATGTTGGCCCAACTAGGCACCGGTGGACCCACCGGAAAGTTCTTCAACCGCAATGGCGATATCGACTACTGAACTATGCCGTTGAGCGCCCTACGGTCAGCTCGGGAACACGGCACTCCAGTCGTTCTCGATGCTCGCTATGGTCCAACCCCGGGCATCCGCGAGATCGAATGCCTGCTCGGCGCCCTCCCGATATGCGAACTCGCGACGTGAATCATCGTGCTGTACAAGTATTTGCAACGATGGGAGGTCCGCTCGCTCCGAGAACTGCAACATCGGGATATCGCCGTTGCTGTTCCCCGCGGCGAGGAGCGGCCGTCTCCCGATACGGCTCCAGATTCGGACCGGCTTCTCGGGGCCGTCGACCAATACGTCCAATGCGGGTTTATGGACGAGCGTGCCGCCGCGGCCGTCGGCCTTCCATACCAGCGACGCGCTGCTACCGATGACTCGCTGACGGGGCACCCCGTACACGTCCAGGCTGATCGGCCGCATGAAGTCACGCCCACCGCCGGAGACGATGTAGTTGTGGAACTCGTTCGTCTCGAGGTACCGGAGCAACTCGATCATCGGCACGTAGCCACATGTCAGATAGGTACGTCCTAGGGTGGGATGGTCTGTCGTGCGCAAGAATTGGTCAGCCAGCGTCTCGAATTCTTCCACGGTGATGTCGGTGTACGCCATCAGCACCCCTTTGGCGAACACCTTCACCCCACTGTTGTCGCCGTGGTAGTGACCGGTGATGACACTGCTGAACCAGCCGTAGTCGCGGGTGACGGCGGCGAGCCACGGTTGGCGGGTGCCCAGAGCGGGATCCTCCTCAGTCATGACCACGAGGCGGCGCAGGATGAAGTCGAGCTGAATGGGCATCGGTTTCTCACACCACAGCGTTCCGTCGTTGTCGAACACCGCGATTCGCTCTTCGGCGGGGACGGCCCCCGGACCTCCGGGATCCGTCACCCGCCCGACGAACTCCAGGATTGCTTGCTTACTCGGACCCTCGTGCCAGCTGGGGAGCGGATCACCGATCTGTCCGCCGGTGTCCAGATCGGATCGAACGTGTTCGGGCATAACCTGATTCCTCCTCGATGTTGCCACCACACGATGGTCCTGCTATTCGCGGGAAAGCATGGCCGCGGCTTCGCGTTCGAGGTCGACGTAGGGTTCTCCACTGACGTCTACGACGATCCGGTTCAGGGAGCCGCCGGTGAACGCCCATGGTGCGGTGCCCGGGTAGTCATCGGTGACGGGTTCCCCGATGGCGCGACCGGCGCTGAGACCTTCGCCTGCGATGCTGAACTTGCCTGGCTGAGTTCGGATTCGGCCCTCGCCGACCTTCCGGTCACCGTAGAACAGGCCGAGGGTGCCGTGGGCCGTGCCAGGCGGATCCTCACCGTCCTTGTCGAATGTGGCGGCCAGGATCAGGTTCTCGCCGGTCGGCAGATCCTCGGTGGCGACGATCCGCTGCTGTTCGCTGCCGAGGAAGTTGTAGACGTAGTGCAGGCGGTTGTCCTTGACATAGAGGGAGTGGCCGCCGAAGCGGCTGCCGTGCGAGAAGAGCACCCCGGATGCCCCTGGGTTCGGGAGATCGACCAACGCGCCGATCGAGTAGGAGCGATTGCGAATGTTGACGGCAACGGACTCGGGGACCTCGGCGCCACCCGCCCGGTAGATGTAGCGGTTACGCGGAGCCGCAAGCTGCGGGCGAGGGGTGGTGAGGATCTCGACAGCCGAGCGGTCGTCGAGCGGAAATGCCTGGTTGGCGCCGGCTTCGTGGAACCACAGGCCCACCAGCTCGGCGAGCCTCCCGGGCTCCTCGGCGGCGAGGTCGTGCAGCTCGGATCTGTCGATCTGGGTGTGGTAGAGCTCCCAAGTGTCCTCGGGGAACCGGCCCCAGCCACTGATCGCCGGGTGGGTGGTGACGGCCTTCCAGCCGTCGTGCCAGATGCCTCGGGTGCCGAGCATCGAGTAGAACTGAGTGTGTTTGGCTGTCGGGATGGTGGCAGCGTCGAAGCTGTAGCGCATGCTCACGCCCTGCAACGGATGCTGGGTGTAACCCTTCACGGCGTCGGGCAGTTCGAGTCCGAGGCAGTCCAACACGGTCGGAACCAGATCGATGGCGTGGTGGTACTGATCACGGGTTTCTCCTCGGGCGGCAATCCCGGCCGGCCACGAGATGATGCACGGGTCGCAGGTTCCGCCGTTGAACGAGTATCGCTTCCACATCTTGAACGGGGCATTGAAGCCCATCGCCCACCCGTTCGGGTAGTGGTTGTAGGTCTTGGTACTGCCGAGTTCGTCCAGCATGGAGAGGTTTTCAGCAAGATCGTCCGGCACGCCATTAGCGATTTTGTTCTCGTTTACCGAGCCGTTCGGACCTCCCTCGCCACTGGCGCCGTTGTCGGAGACCAGCATGATGATGGTGTTGTCGAGTTGCTCGACCTGTTCGAGGTAGTCCAGTAGTCGGCCGATCTGGTTGTCGCAGTGGGACAAGAAACCCGCATATACCTCTGCCATCCGGGCGAACAGTCGCTTCTCGTCGGCGGAGAGGGTATCCCAGGGGCGGGTGAAATCCAGAGGCGGGAATGGCTGCCCGTCCGGACCGGTGCGCGTGTCGGGAGTGCCGATCGGATTGAGCGGCGGTAGCTCGGTGTCGGCAGGGACAAGGCCCATTTCCTTCTGCCTGGCCAGGATCTGCTCGCGCATCGCCTCGTAGCCGTCGTCGAACCGGCCTCGGTAGCGGTCGGCCCACTCACGCGGTACTTGGTGCGGGGCGTGCGCGCAGCCCGGGGCGTAGTAGAGGAAAACCGGCCGTTCGGGAGCGATCGCCTTGACGTCGTCGAAGTACTGAATGGCTTTGTCGGTGATGTCGACGCTGAAGTGGTAGCCCTCCTCCGGTGTGGCCGGTTGCTGTACGGGGTGGTTGTCGTGGATCAGGTCGGGATACCACTGGTTGGTCTCGGCGCCGAGGAAGCCGTAGAAGCGGTCGAATCCGCGGCCGATCGGCCAATTATGTTTGGTGGAAGCGAGATTCATCTCGTCCTCGGCGCACAGGTGCCACTTGCCGACCATTGCAGTGCTGAAACCCTGCTCGACGAGGACCTCGGCGAGTGTGGCGCACTGCGGTGGAATGTGCCCGTTTGCGCTCGGAAATCCGATGGCCGCTTCACTGATGCAGGCCATCCCGTTGGTTGTGTGATTACGGCCCGTCAGCAGACAGGACCGAGTCGGCGAGCACAGGGCTGTGGTGTGCCACTGCCCGTAGCGCAGTCCGCGTGCAGCGATCTTGTCGATGTTCGGCGTCTCAATCGGGCCTCCGTAACAGCCGAGCGCGCCGAATCCGACGTCGTCGAGGACGATGTACAGCACGTTCGGTGAGCCTGGCGGTGCTTTAGGCTGCTCGTACGGGCCCCAGTCCGGGACGGAGTCTCGTATGTCGAGGTTGACCACGCCCCTGAATGCCTTGGCCATTGTCTGCTCCTCATGTCGGGTTCCCCCACCTATCCACTACACCACCATCACCCCGACGTGAACAGGGCTTGTAATCTCCCGTTACTTGAACAGCCTGCCCGCCGTGAGTCGCGTGGAGCGAGACGGATCTTCGTCAGCCGCGATTCATGCTGGGCTGCATGAGAATTGGTCAAGCCACTAGGGATGCTGGTTTCGCTTTCTCGGCTGACGATGAAACCTGCGCCGCGCAGGCTTCCCAGGCGCGCGTGAAGTTCGCGATTGGACCATGCTTCTGTGGACTGGCCGAAGTGTTCGATATCCGGGCGCATGCAATAACCCTGATTCGGGCCGGGGCCAGAGCCCCGAACTCGAGGTGGGTCATCTTCCGTTTCTATTCGTCTGTGCGCCAGTAGATTTGCGATGCACCCGCAACGCCAGGCTTGCGTAAGAGTCGACGGAAGCCCTCCCGGGCAGCAGTTCCGAACACCGTTCGCGGGAATGGGGGATCGGGGTGCGCAGTCCTGATCTGGGACGCCAGCGGGCGTGCCGTCCAGTTCGCGGGCCACGGTGCGGCTGTGAATTCTGTAGGTCCGTCGAGATTCTGGACCGTGCTGCCTCGGGTACCAAAGGATGTGCGAACTGAGGAGTAATTACCGGCAACGTCGACGTGGAGCGAGCCGTCGACGACAGACAGCACCCATGTGTCGATTTCCTCGAGCAGCGTGGCGGACCCGCTGTCACACCCGTCGCAGGCACAGTCGGGAATCGATGCCAAGCACACCGCCGGATCGCCTGCGCTGATCGAGATGTTGAACGGATGGTTGGAGTCCACCGGAGTGTGCGTAGTCAAAATCAGTGGGACGGCGCCGTCGGCGGTAGGTTCGAGAACGGTGTCGGCTCCGCCGGAATCGAAAGGGCGAAGCGCCCACCGCACAGGTGATGCTTCTCGCGCCCAGCCCCGGTCGAGGAGAACCGTTGTCCACGCCTGCACTCTCGCGACCACGATCAGGTACTTCTCCGGGTTGGTGGAACGCTCGTAGTCTGCCTCGGCCCGATCGGGACCATCCTTGTACGGGTTCGGCCACTCAGGAGTGTGTGCGCCGGTGAGGGCGAATTGCTCGTCGACATCGTCGAGTAGTTCGCAGATCTCTCGCGAGAGCACCGAAGTGCTCTCGCCCCAGCCGGTTTCGTGCATGCTGCGGACGCCGTCGTTGCATCGCTCCCACCATGACCTTGCCGGATCTGTAGCCATCGCATGGACATTACCCGTCGACAGGCTTTTCACGCGCCCGCTCAGCGCGGTGCCAGTCATTGTGGCGACGCTATCTTTGACAGCCGAGAATTTTGATCAGTTGCCGGCTCGGGCAAGCAGGTCGCGTGCGGGAGAACTTCCGTCGAGTAGCCGGGTCGTGCGCTGCTTGATCTTCCACTCGCCCTCCGTCTTGACGAGATCGAACCGGTTCGCCGCGACACGCCACACGCGGAAGGAATCCTCGCCTTCGTTGCGCCGTAACAATTGGGAATGGCCCGTCGCAGTAGCCTTGTCTCCGTCGACGACGATGTTGAGCGGGGCGAGAATATGGCCGCAACCGGTGTTGATGTAGTCCTGGTGTGGTGTGGTGCGGACCATCTCGGCGATCTCGGCGCGACCGTTCAGGGTACGAATATCGATGTCGTACACCGCATCCTCAGTCCACATCGCACCGACCTTGTCCGCCTCTCCGGCGTCGACGGCGGGACCGTATGCCGTCACGAGTTTCTGGATCGCAATCTCGTCTTCGAGTATTTGCACTCGTTCGAGGAGTGAGTGGACCAGCGCGGTGATATCGGTCATCGGGTCTCCTTGGTGTGGTTAGTGTTGCGGCCGACCTCGGGTAGTACATGCACGCGTGTCAGCGAATTCGATGTTGCGGTCCGGACAGTAGCAATGGCAGCGCTCGACTGTGTGGTCGATGTCGGAGACCGGGACGGGGTCGGAGTCAATGGTCTATCCCGACAAGTATTTGTCTTTCTACGTCCCGGTGAATGGACAAGGTATTACCGAGCCGCCGAGTTCGGTGTACGTCAGAGCTATTCACTTGGTAGGGAACATCATTGAGAACCACGAGTGGTCCTGCCTGCGGATAGAGCTGGGCGCCTGATCAATGTGATTGATCAGGCGCCCAGATTGTTGCGGCACAACCCGCCGTTCCTACGCGGAGCTAGTCCCCACCGAGGACTGCGAGCCTGCGGCAATTCCGTGTCGGAGGCGAGTGATCTCGTTGCGTGCTTCGACAACTTCGGGACTGTCGAGACCCTTGCTGACAGCGAGGTCCCCACACAGATCCAATGCAGCGCGAACGATATGACGTCGTTGGCGTCGCTCGGGGCGGGTCTGTGCGGCTCTGACGTAAGCGCGCTGTTGTCGCCACCCACCGGCAGCAGTAACTTCGTCGTCGGTCAACACTCCGGATTCGATTTCCGGAGCGAGAACATCACGGACGAAATGGGACTCGCGTGGGTGCGCCCAGACAAATGCGATCCACAATGCCGTCAAGGCGAAGATGATGTCGCCGACCATGACGACCAACACGATGGATGAGTTGCCGCCGGCGAGTGCCAGCATCGAGTCCCATACGCCGTGAATCAGAATCGGGGCCACGATCAACGCCAGCCCGCGTCTGATTTTGCGAGGTTGTGCCGGGGTGCCGATCAGATAAATGACTCCGGCACAGAACAGTGCGGTGAAGAGAGGATGCGAAACGATGTCGGAGTATGCGCGAAGCGCAATGGAACCGATCAGCCCGTCGGTCTGGTGCGCGCCGAAACCTTGTGTCGCACCGACAACCGAGTACAAGAAGTCCTCGCTGGTTTGAAATCCCAGGCCGATGAACGCGCCGAGTAGCAGTCCGTCGGTTGCGGTGCGGACCAGTCGCGGCGCAAGAGCGAGGAGGACAACAATGCCGATGCCTTTCGCGGTTTCCTCCACGAACGGCGCCGAGAGTCCGGCTTGCCAATCCTCCGCCCAAACCTGTCCGAACAGCTTCGAGTAGAGCGAACCGAGTGCGGAGTTACCGGAGATCGCGATGGTGAACGTCGCCGCGGAGGCTCCCCAGACGAAGCCGGTGAGTACCAATCCCACGGGTTGGCGTTCGTACCGGTCGATGTGCCGGAACCACCATGTCCACACCGCAGCACTGATGACGGAGACGACGCCGGCGACAAGGAGTGCTTGCCCGAAGTATCCCGAATAGGGCGCGAACATCTGCCAGGCTTTGACCACGCCGACGCCGCACATCCACAGGTATATCCAGAACACGACGTTGCGCGGCTGGATAAACCGGAACTTCTCGCCCCACGCCGTCGCCTCTAGTGCTTGGGAGCGTGTCTCGAGCAGGTCGGCGCTCACTTGGTATCTCCCTCAGTGGTGCCGAATGACGCGATCATATCGGCGATTTCTTGACTGTGACTTGCAATCTGGTCGGGCGGACCGACCACTTGCACCCGAATTCCCTTGTCGCCGACGACAAAAGTCGCCATCGAACCCGCGGCGCGGGGCGTATCGAAGCGAATCTGGACGCCGGTCAAGCCACCATCGGTGGTGACTGGCTGCGGTGGGCTGGAGATGGCGAGTACAGAGCTTCCGTTTGTCGCAAGACTTACGGCGTCGACCTGTGAGAGAAGTTCGTCGGCGGTGCCGGTGAAGTCGTCAGCGTCGACGACGAAACTCACGCTGCCACCGGTCAATTCCACCCTCGGCACGGAACCGGACGCACTGCGTTGGTCGATGAGGAAGCCGCTATCGATATTCCAGCCCGCGGGCACAGTGAACGACACCGACTCGGTCACAGCCAGGCGGTCGCCGGCAACTGTCGGATCTTCCGACGACACAGCGGAATCGATGGCCGGAACGATCACAACCCACAGCAGCCACACGGCCAGAATTGCGGCTGCGTGCGGAAACACGCGTGTGTCGAACCCGAGGAAGCGGTGATCGACTGGTGGCCGTCGTCGATGCGTTCTGTGTTCGTGTTTCGACGGGATACTCCCGATAATGCTCAAAATTCCTCGTTCCCATTGTGCCGAATGTGTATTGACTATCCCAGAAATGGGACGAATGGCGGGAACGGAGTGCGTGCCGTCACCTACCGCCCACCGAGAACGGCGGCACAGCGGGCAGTCCGGGTTATGCGATCGCGCATCTTGCGTGAGTCGACGTGCTCCTTGACGACGTGGTCCTTGACACAGCGTCAGTTACGGCGTTTGACTGAGATGCGCGCTCGTGTTGAATCGCCCGACAGTGTTCTGGGAGGTCGCCGCATGTATGGCATAGGTTTGACGAGTTCGGGACATCGATGCGGAGTGCGAGCCCGCCGCAAGGGCGTCTCGGTGCTGGCACTGGTCGGAGCCTGCCTCGTTTCTCTGGCAGTTCCCCAGACTGCCAGCAGCGAACCGGCCGCAGGAACCGTCGACACCGGGTTCGCGATCCCGTTTTCCGGGGCACCTGGCTACGAACACCTGGCGCCGATGCAGCTGACCAGTCCGGATCAGCTCAACCAGCCACTCGGTCAGCAAGCGGCGGACGAGATTGCCGCTCAGATCGGGCTCGACAGCGAGGATGCGTTGTCGGAGCAGCAGTATCGCGACCTCGTCACGGGCGGTGGGGTCGGCGGCAGTCGCGAGGCCGCCGAGATTATCGACGAATGCGCCCGGATCCTCACCAATACAAACGGGCGTCCCCTCTATTCCACAAACGACGGCAACGTCACGTCGTCGGTTCTGGCCAGCTACGGGCTGTACGTGAATTCCATTGGGCTGCTGGAGAGTCCGGCCAACGCGGACGCGCCGACGAGGCAGGTGAACTCCTTGATCGCTCCAGGCGGATTTGTGGGCACATGGATGAGGAACAACGGCGCAACACAAACCCTGGTTGCGCTCTATCAGTCGGCGTACACAGTGCAAGCGGTCTATGGCTTTGCATCGCAACAGATGTCGGGCACAGCGCAACTGGTGACCAACACCAAGGGAGGTGCGAGTTCAGAGGTCGGTATGTCGATGGCGCCGCCGCTCTGGATAGTGAACTTTGCGCTGCTCTACATATTGAAGCCCTCCCTGGCGGCTGCGATGCCTGCCCAGTGGGCTCCCATTCCTTCGGCGGTTGCCGACGCGATAACGTCGAGCCCTACCGGCCAGGTTTCTTTCAGCGACTATGCGTCCTATTTCGAGTGAACGCCAACTTTTTTCCGACGTTCCGAGTCGCCCTCAGGATTCGACAGTTACCTTGACGACGTTGTCGTCGCCGTTGAATCGGACCGCCGGCCAGTATCCGTCCATGAAGTGTGAACCGCACGTATCTGCCAGATCAAGGACGACTTCGTTGTCGGGAAATACCACCACTGCGTCGAGTGCCAGGTCTCGTAGTGCGTCGTCGAGTTCTTCCGTGGAAGGAGGGTCCTCGCTGAACTCGTAGACGACCGCTTCGACGGCCTGGTGATGGAGGCGTTGGAGTTGATCGAAGACGTGGTGCAGGCGGGGGAGCATGCCGCGTACGGCGTCGGAGTCGACGGAGTGGGCGATGAATCCAACGTCCCGCCCGTCGATGTTGCGGGTCAGGCTGAAGTAGTCGTCGTCCAATCGCACGCCGTCGGACAAGATGTGATGCCCGCGGACAAAAGTGCCGAGCGTTTCGTCAACGATTGCGGAGTCGGAGTGTGTCGTCACGAGATCAGCTTAAAGTGCCCGTGTCGCAGTGAGGCCGATCGATTCGGTACCCGAGCCTTCCGGTATTGGCGCGGGTGGAATCGACGCCACCGGCACCTTAATTCAAACTTGGTGGACTCGGGGTTTTCCCGGATGAAACGCAGGTGGTGAACCTCTACGCTACCGCCATGGACTTGATCGTCTGGATTATCGCGACGCCGATTCTTGCCGCAGCACTCGCGGTCGCCATGCGACGAACGCTGGGGGCGAAAGTCGGGTGGCCGCGAACACTGGTGGTCTCGGTGATAGCGCTCTCGGTGGGTGTTTCGCTGGCGAGCTACGTCGCAACGCTCGCCGGAATTGCGAGCCCGGACGGTCAACTACTGGTGAGCGAGGGAATTGCACTCACCTTCTTCGGAGTCGCCGCGCTCTGGGTTTTCGCGGCGTGCCTGGCTGCGTTGGTCTTCCTTGAAGTTGTCATTCCTACGGGGTCCGTACCCGGTGTGCCAGAAACGCTGCGGCGCAGCCGAAAATCGTGGCGCCGAACGAAGCGGTACGTCCAGATCATGAGTATCTTCATGCGAGCGGGAGGCGGGTCAGCTCTCCGCGCCGGACCGTCCGCACCTCAGTTCGGGAACGCGTTGGTGGAGATCGTCAGCCGATGCGGTGTCACTTTCGTCAAGTTGGGACAGATCCTCGGCACACGAGACGACCTGGTACCACCCGAGCTCGCTCGCGCCCTCTCGACACTCCAAAGTTCGGCGCGACCGGCCGATCCCGACCGCATTGCGGAGCTGCTGGCATCGGAACTTGGCGACGTCCCCGAAGCGGTGTTCGCGTCGTTCGAAGTGGAACCATTCGCCGCTGCCTCTGTCGCACAGGTACATTCCGCGCGCACCACTGAAGGCGTCGACGTCGTGGTGAAGGTTCAACGCCCCGATGCGAGCGCACAAGTGAGCGTGGATTGCGATATCTTCCTTCGCGTTTCATCCCTCGCGGAGACCCGTTTTCCCTGGGCACGCGATATCGGCGTTTCACCGACTCGCCGGCGGGCTCGTCACGTCGCTGCTCGAAGAGCTCGACTACCGTACCGAGGCAGCGAATACCGGCGCGATTGCCTCCACCATGGCAAACCGCCCGGATATCGTCGTTCCGCACGTCTACCTCGACCTCAGTAGCGGACGGGTGCTCGTGATGGAACGTCTTCACGGCACACCGCTTTCCGACGGTGAGGCCGCGCTCACCGGCCTCGACCGCGACACCCGCAGCAGAATTGCCACCGAACTGCTTGCGTCACTGCTCGACGGGATCTTTGTCCACGGGGTGTTCCACGCGGACCTGCACCCCGGAAACATCATGATCCTCGATGACGGCCGGGTCGGGCTCCTCGACTTCGGCGCAGTGGGCGTGCTGGACGGGGAGACACGGATACTGTTCGCCGTACTCCTGAACGCTGCCCTGGCCGGAGACCCGGTGGCGACCGTCGACGCGATGTTGATGGCATTCGACGTACCTGCCGATGTGGAACGCGGAGCGCTGCGACACCAGGTGGGCCGCGAGATCACCCTGCTCAGTGTTCAGCCCAATGTTTCCATGGCATCGTTCGCGCGAATGTTCACCGTGCTTCGAGATCATCGAATAGGAGTGCCGGGAGACGTCGCCGCCGCATTCCGTTCACTCGCGTCATTGGAGCGCGCCCTCCGACTCCTGGATCCGCACATCGACCTCGTCGCTGCCGTTCGCGCCGAAGTTCCCCGACTGTTGACCCAGGTCGCCAGTCCGACTGCGGCCGCGCAGGCGATCCTGTCGACGACGGCGGTCACAACCGCGGTAGCCAGGCGTCTTCCTGGTCAGCTCGACCAGATCGCAACCTCCCTCGCGTCGGGAAGTTTCACTCTCCGCACCCGTTCTGTCGCACATCCCGACGACAGGCGATGGCTCCGACGGTCGGCGAACAACGCCCTGGGAATGGCGGCTGGAGTTACCGCGCTGATTGTCGCGGCGATCCTGCTGTTCGTACCTGGCGGACCACAACTCACACCTCAGCTGTCGGGCTACGCACTCGTGAGTGCGGTACTGGGCTTCGTAGGAGTCGTTCTGTGCATGCGGACCGTGTTCCGTTTGTTCACACTCGACGGCAGGCGGTGAAACCTCACCTCCCGGGTTAACGTTGCCCAATTTCCCCGCAGGGCGAATGTGTTGCGGCGAAGTCAGTCCGGTGCCTTGTCGTCGGGATCGGTCCGTGTCGTGTTTTTCCGTTCGGCGGCATTGCCCGGCACCGCCGCCGCCTCGCGCTCGGCGGCGATACGTTCTTCGAGACCGTCCACCAATTCGGACAGTTCACGGTCACGTTTGGTGGGCGTGATTACCTCGCCGGATGAATGTTCGTCAGCGGGATTATGCGACTGTGACTCGTTGTCGGGATTGGTCGTCGTCTCGTCATCGAACTGTGCGCTCAACGTCATCGCCTCCTTGATCTCTGCCCGCGACTCTACGACTCCTACGACGCGTGAGCATCGGTGCTGGTCGGTGCTAGCGCGAAGGGATCGGGTAATGCCGCCGACCGAACTCTGCGACACATCCGAGCGGTTGTTCCGCTGCAGAATGGGTACGTTCGCGCACGAGACGTATACACCTTCGAGGCAGTCTCACTGATCGGAATGGAAAAGTTGTATCAAGAGTCACATTGTTACCGTTTTCGAGCGATATCGACCCAAGAGGAGCATGAATGCGGACAACGGTGAGACCAACTAGGCCGCTGGCAGGCTACGCCGAACGTCGATACGAACGGTCCCGACCGGTTTGGCTCATACTGACCGTGCTGATCACGGTCGAGGTGATCAGCGCATTCGAGACTTCGATGATGTATGCGGCGCTGCCGACTTTCGCCGAGATCTTCGACGCCGACGCTTCGGCTGTGGGATGGTCCGTCACCGCGTTCCTGCTGGTCGCGGCATCCTCTGCCGCAGTATGCGGCAGGCTCGGAGATATGTACGGGCGCGAACGCGTGCTGATGGTCGTACTGGCATTCGCCACAGTCGGCTCGATTGTGAGCATGGCGGTCGGAACGCTCGAGGGCATCATTATCGGGCGTGCCATCCAAGGCGTCGCGGGGGCGATTCTGCCGCTGTGCATCGGTTTGGCCCGCGAACATCTGCCCGTGGAGAAGGTTGCGATGGCTGTTGCGCTGATCGCCGGATCTGCCATTGCCGCCGGTGCGGCATCGCTGGTCGTTGCGGGTGTGATCATCGACCTCGGCGATTGGCGGTACATCTTTGTCGTCACTGCCGCCTACGCCGTCGTCTGCATCATCTTGGTCGAAGTTGTATTGCCGTGGCGCCGTCGGACTTACCATCGACAGCCCGTTGATTTCGCTGGGGCAGTGGCGCTAGCCGTCGCAGTGGCGTCCATCTTGTTGGGGCTCACGCAAGGAAAGTCGTGGGGCTGGGACGATCTTCGGGTACTCAGCCTCCTGGTCGTCGGCGCCGTCATCTTTGCTTGGTGGGTGAGGTGGGAGTTGAACTGCGCATCCCCAATTGTCAACTTGCGCTTGCTTGCTGAACGCAACATCGCTTTGACCATGCTCAGCACGATCGCTCTCGGGCTCGGTCCCATCGGTGTGGTCACCATGCTCATTCCGATCATCATGCAATCTCCGAAAACCTCACCGTTCGGGCTCGGGCTTTCACCCACCACCGCCGGTCTCCTGTCGTTCATCGGCGCGATGGTCGGCATGTTGTTCACACCGCTCGCCGGAAAATTGGCAGCGTCGGTCGGCGCACGCACCGCGTTGCTGATCGGAACCGCATTGTTCCTCGGGGCATGTTCCGGTTTTCTCGTGTTCCACGGTTCAGTGGTCGGAATGACAATGCTGATCGTGGTCGTCTCGATCGCAACGGCCTTTGCATACACGGCGTTGTCGAATCTCCTCGTGGAATTCGTTCCCGAACACAGCACCAGCGAGACCGTCGGTAGTCAGTCGGTTGTGCGAACTGCAGCGATGGCCGTCGGAACGTCGATTACGACAGTTCTACTCGCATCTCTCGTGGTTCCCGGAACGTCGACACCGACGGTTGCCGCGCTCGGTGCTGTCTGCGCGATGCTCGTGGCTATGTGTGTCGTCACGATCATTCTTGCTCTCGGGATCAGGTACGAAAAGCGCTGACATGCAGGTCGTGATTCGGCTGTGACGGCCGCAACGCGCCAACAATCCGCGTAAAAAATCCCGCTGACTGGGCATCCGGACCATCTCGCGCTGCGCCTGCCCTAGCGTTCTACCTCGATAAACCACGTGAAGGGATTTGTTCAATGGCTAAGAATCAGGCACCCCCCGCGACACGGGCCGACGACATCACAGTCGACCTGCTGGTAATCGGGTCCGGTACCGGCATGGCTGCCGCCCTCACCGCAAACGAGCTCGGCTTGTCCACGCTGATCGTGGAGAAGACGCAGTACGTGGGCGGTTCGACGGCGCGGTCCGGTGGGGCGTTCTGGATGCCTGCCAACCCGGTACTTGCAGCTGCCAATGCGGGCGACACCGTTGAGCGCGCGAAGACGTATGTGCGTGCGGTGGTCGGTGATACGGCACCAGCCGAACGTGGCGAGGCATTTGTCGACCATGGTGGCGCCACGATCGACATGCTCTCCCGCACGACGCCCATGAAGTTCTTCTGGGCCAAGGAATACTCCGACTACCACCCCGAACTGCCGGGCGGTAGCGCTGCAGGCCGCACCTGCGAGTGCCAGCCGTTCGACGCTTCGGTGCTGGGAGAGGAACGCGGCCGTCTGCGCCCCGGGTTGATGGAAGCCGGACTGCCGATGCCGGTGACCGGTGCGGACTACAAGTGGATGAACCTGATGGCGAAGAAGCCCACCAAGGCTTTCCCGCGCATCATCCGCCGCTTGTCGCAGGGCGTTTTCGGTAAGTACGTCCTCAAGCGTGAATACATTGCGGGCGGTCAGGCGCTGGCCGCCGGTCTGTTTGCCGGTGTGGTCCAGGCAGGTATTCCGGTGTGGACGGAAACGTCGTTGGTTCGGCTGATCACCGAAGGTGACCGCGTAACCGGTGCAGTAGTCGTGCAAGACGGACGTGAGGTGACTGTGACGGCCCGGCGCGGTGTCGTGCTGGCCGCCGGCGGCTTCGATCACAACATGGAGTGGCGCCACAAGTACCAGTCGGAGAGCCTCGGTGAGCACGAGAGCCTCGGCGCCGAGGGCAACACCGGCGAGGCTATCGAGGTCGCGCAGGAACTGGGCGCAGACATCGGCTTGATGGACCAGTCGTGGTGGTTCCCGGCGGTCGCGAGCATCAAGGGACGACCACCGATGGTGATGCTCGCCGAGCGTGCGCTGCCTGGCTCGTTCATCGTCGACCACACCGGTCGACGCTTCGTCAACGAGGCCACCGACTACATGACGTTCGGTCAGTGTGTGCTCGACCGGGAGAAGGCGGGCGACCCCGCAGAATCCATGTGGATCGTCTTCGACCAGGAGTACCGCAACAGCTACGTGTTCGCCGGCGGCATCTTCCCGCGCCAGCCCCTTCCGCCGTCGTTCTTCGAGGAGGGTATCGCGCATCAGGCGAGCAGCCCGACCGAACTCGCCCGTAAGGCCGGTCTGCCCGAAGATGCGTTCGCTGAGGCGTTCCAGAAGTTCAACGATGCCGCAGCAGCCGGTAGTGACGGCGAATTCGGCCGCGGCGGAAGCGCATACGACCGGTACTACGGCGACCCGACAGTGTCCCCGAACCCGAACCTGAGGCCGCTCGACAAGAACGCTCTCTACGCGGTGAAGATGACATTGAGTGACCTCGGCACGTGCGGCGGCGTGCGCGCCGACGACCACGCCCGAGTCCTCCGCGAGGACGGCAGCTCCATCGACGGGCTGTACGCGATCGGCAACACCGCTGCGAATGCGTTCGGCCACTCCTACCCGGGCGCGGGCGCGACGATCGGCCAGGGACTGGTTTACGGCTACATCGCAGCGCATCACGCAGCGAAGCGGTAGTTCAACCAAGCAATAGAACCACCGAACGGGAGATCAGCGCACGTTTCCGACGCCGGAACGTGCCCTGGTCTCCCGTTCGGCATGCAAGGCTCCGAGCACCGTCATCTTCTCGATTATTTGATTCGATTGTTGCTTGGCAGACGCCCGATTGGGTACGTATGTGGTGGTCCAGTGCACTCACCGATTTCGGCGGCACCGACAATGCTCGAATTCGCCAGGCAATCCGGTGACGACCGAATCGGAAAGCGTCTGTACCCCTGCCATACATACATACGGATCGGAAGGGCAACCTTTGCCCTCCGCTCCGGTCGAGGAGATGAATCACATGTCATCATCTACCCACGCACCGATGCACACTCACCCTGACATCATTGCACTGCGCGAGCGCTACGATCAGGCCGCCGAACAACCAACCGCCCAAGTTGTCGAAGGGCTGATGTTGTTGTCCGGACTGTACGCAGCGGCGTCCGCGTGGATCATCGGTTTCACCGCTCAAACCAACCTCAGTGTCACTAACTTGATCTGTGGTGCTGCGATCGGGTTGCTTGCGGTGGCTTTCGGATCCGCTTACGGCCGCACCCACGGCATGACATTCGTTGCACCGTTACTCGGGATTTGGCTGATCGTCTCGCCTTGGATCGTTGCGGGTGTCGATACCAGCACTTCCATGATCTGGTCCAATGTGGTTGTGGGAGCGCTTGTCTGCGTTCTAGGTCTCGCCACAGCTGCACTGGGAATGGGGCGCGGTCTTGCGCGACGCGAACCGAAACCGCAGTGACTACCGACACGGGTATTTCGCCAGGGCGAAAGTCACGAAGTGCGGTGTCGTTGATTGGTTGAACGACGAACACGGGTTCGGGTCGATTTCGCACACCCACCACAGGCTCGGAATGTCCGTATCACTGACGTTGCCGGCTCGGGTAATGGTCGTCACCCGAGCCGGGAGCGCAGGATCGAAGGGAGTACGGGTGTAGGTCGTCCAGGTGTCGGAACTGATCTCTCTGGGCGTTGAGGCAAGCGACACGTCGAAATGCCAAGGGGCCGTTGCTGTTGATCGGGCAAGCACGTATACCGATGTGGTGGCCGGATGTGATGTTCAGGCAGGCGTCGCGAGTGCCCATCTGACCTTCTCGCCGGCCTTGGCGTCGGGCATCGAGCTGTTCAGTCGGGCATGAGCTGTCCATAGCGATGAACGACCGTACATTGCACCCCGGAAGTCGGATATTATTGGTGCACAGTCTGATTGGTGGGTAGTTTGGTCTCGCGGTCGCTGGTAATGTGCCGTCGACATCGACGGACGTGGGAGTAGGCATGAATCCAGACCCTTTCTCGATTTTCCACGCCCCTCTGAACCCGACAACTTAATGCGGTGGTTCCCTGTTTCCGAGATGATTCGGTGATGATCGCCGGGATCGCACAGGATGAACACAATTTGTGGAAATCGTGTGGGCAAGCCTATGGAAGGTGCATCAGCTGCCTCGCAAGAGTGAAGAGTCGGCGACCGAGCCTGATGACGGGGATCCCCAGAGGAATCAGAATCACCGTCACGCACAGTACGGCACCGACAAGCCACACCACGGTCGCAAGGATTCCGAGCACTGTGCCGAGCACAGCCATGACGATCCCTAGCAGCGCGTCGAACAAACCACGGAGCACACGCATGATGACCTCCTGTCTCCAGTCTCCGCTTTTCCGGACCTGGACGCACTGTCGCCGCAGGTTCTTTTGTCAGCCAACTGGATTGGACGCGATCTCGCCGCGAAGTCAACCCAATCGCGTATGTAAGCGCGCACCTTCGAGTGGTCGGGCCGTCGTCATTCGCTCGTGTCGCGAGCTTCTCACCTATGGCCCACCGTTCTCGGTTCATTGCTTCGATCTACGGTGTTGACGCGCAACGGAATGCCGCGTTGACTGGGCATTACTCTCTGGCCGGGAGGCCAACATGATCATCGTCTTCATGTACGTTCCGGCGGAGGCGCCTGGCGAAACCCGTTCGACCGACGATCATCGAGAAGAAGGAACCGCCATGAGCATCGTGAAGAGAATCAGGCACAAGGCAGAAACCGCCGAGGGGGTCATCAAGAAGACCGTCGGCAAGAGCTTGGGAAACGAAAAGATGGAGGCCGAGGGAAGGTCTGAACAGGCCAAAGGCCAGGCAAAACAGACCGGCGACAAGCTCAAACAGGCGGGACGAAAGTTCAGGGACGCCTTCAAACATTGACCCACCCCTCTTTCGAAGTTTGCTACCGGGGTACATCAGTGGTGCGAAGGTGAGGCGACTGGTGCGAGTACCTGTGAGTGGGCGAAAAGTATGAGTGGACAACAGAATACGAGCAGCCGAATCGCTACCAGTGCAACACGAGACGCACCTCCTCGTTCAGCGGTGCGGTCTCGCGACAAACGCGACATGCGCAACGGAGAGATACACATCCGTTGCGGCGCGGACTGAGCGCAAAAACGAAAGTCACTCTCATCGTCCTGCTTGTCCTTGCGCTCATCCTCGGGCCAGTGCTGCTCGTCGTTCTCTTGCTGGCACTCATTGTTACGGGGTTGGTCGCGGCGGTTCGCGCCGCTGGATAAAGGGTGATGTTCGAGATCCATGGGCGGAGGTGATCGCCGATGCCAACACCCCTGCCGCAGAGCGATACCGGACATCAATCCTGTCGTGGGTGCAAGGCCTCGTTCATGTTCTCCACCCCGCGCGCATGCGTCGACAGATCCGCCCGTGCGGTACGCACCGTAGTACCGCGACTTCGCGATCCTGGCCCCGTGAAGTCCTCATCCGACCTCGATACGTCACGGTCGAGACCCTCCTGAGACGCTTCGAACTCCTCCCTGTCCAACTGGGCGCGGAGCAAGGAGTCGGATTTCGGGGTATTTCGCATAGGAGCATTGTTCCAGACGCCACTGGAAAATTTCTGTAGCGACGAGGGTAGACATTTGGTTCAAGTCGTTGTAAGTTTTCTCTTGCAAGGAAGAAAGAACCAAGAAGTGCGGGAGAAATGAACTACCCGCAAGCGGTACCGCAGGGCAGGGTCGCGTCGAGGCCGTTGGTTGTGTTGTCAGTGTGTACGACCTCGGCAGCCCCTTGAGAGCGGCTACCGGACAGCATGTTTGGGTCCGGGAGCTCGAAAGAGTGCAGTTGTGTAATGGAAGTTCAACCCCGACCCCCGGCGGCCTCTACGGCGCCGGGGGTCCCGTCCGTTAACAGAAAGAGGCCACTCATTCCGGCTGAGCTCCCTGACAGTGCGCTGTCCGACAAGTTCGACGACGAGGACTATCCGGCCTACAGCATGGGCCAGGCCGCAGATATCCTCGGTGTCAGGCAAGCTTTCCTACGCAGTCTCGACGCCGCTAAGCTCCTCGCTCCGCAACGGTCCGAGGGAGGGCATCGCCGTTACTCTCGCTACCAACTCCGGATCGCTGCGCGCGCTCACGAGCTTGTCGCCAATGGCACTGCTCTGGACTCGGCGTGCCGCATCATCATCCTCGAAGATCAACTTGCCGAAGCGCGTCGTATCAATGCCGAACTCCAGCAAGCCCGGCACACCGAGAACGACACCGGCACCGCGCCCGAATAACACCGCGCCGGACTGCCGCCGGTCAGCTCGCGGCGATGTCCCAGATCTGGCCGTGCCGTCGTTGCCGGTCGCTCACGTGGATGTGTTCACGCCCACTCTGCTACAGCTTTTGTGTCGAGGTCGGGAGCGTTGCGCTGCCGTCGATTCGTCCTTCGTCCCCGTCCTCTGACGTTCATCCACGCATTCCGTCACGTTGGTGCAGGGTTTCAGGAATTGTGGGATGGGTAACAGTGGGGAAGGTGGGTTGAATAATAGGAGTGACATGGATCCAGTTGTTTGGACGGAATCCGACGAACGCGAGTCCTGGTGGCGTGAAGTTCTGGGAATCGACAGATGCGGGCAGGAGTAAGCGATCGCGGGCATGGTCCAGCGTTCGCCGCGTAGCAGACGACATTTAGGGGGAGACCGCTCGTGAACCGTCGCGTCGGCATCCCAGTCGAAAGAGATAAGTGCAGTTGACGGCATTATTCGAGAAAAACCCGATTGTCCGCTCTGGTTCTCACGCAGCAGTGTGACGCGCATCGACGCAGCTGAAAACGGGTACCGAAACAGGTAATTCAACCGGTACGGGTAGGTACCCCCTTGCCTCGCTGAATCAGCAACGAAACCAAACAGCGGGTTTTAATCGGCGTCTTCGCTTGACTTCCGAACTCGGGGCACTCGCCGAGCCTTCCGAGGGTGCAGTCTTTGGAGCAGAACGCGTTGCTCGCCGCGAGTAGCATCTATGTCGCGGCGTCGCTGCCCGGTGTCATCCGAATTGAATTGGCACGCATCAGATTTGGATTCTGTTATGAACGAGCCCAGCTGATGGAGCTTTCGTTATCGGATTGGTATCACGGTGAGCTGGAGCAGTGGTAAAGGCCTCCCGGCATTGCGTATTCCGATCGCACGGATCTGCCTAGAAATCGTGCTCAGTTCGAGGTCGTGAGCGATCGTTGAGTCGCGATATCGACCGGTCGGGTCGAAATCACCAAGTCAGGTATGCGCCTGGGTAATTCAGCCGTCGCACGCAGCTTCTGGAAGCGGCATCGTATGGAGTGCTTCCGTCCGCAACGCAAGGATCTGCATGTTTCACCCCCTGATTCCCGACAACTTGGGTAGACACCCGCCCGCCGTTGAGCAGTCTTCGAAGAGCTATCGGTTTGGTGATGTAGCTTCGAAGCCCCCGACGCAGGATCGGGTCCAATGCCGTTTCGCTCTGGATCCAAGTTCGGTCAGGGCTGTCGCCAGCAGATAGCGAGTGTCTCGGACCGACCGTCCTCCCGCGCGGTTTCACGGCGCAACAGTTGGACGTTCGCTTGATACCCATGCGTCCGTGGTCGTGAGAGTCCTAAGTGCACTTCTCGCCATGGCGTGTCTCCAAAAGTCATCCCAACGGGGTTGGTGCTGAAAGCCACGCGGCTCAGCACGCACTGAGTGCCGCCTGCATGCACCTGCTCCGACCACATCAGTCAAGGAAAATATGAGTAAGCACAACAAACGCAAGACCTCCACCACAATTCGTTTCATCGCCGTAACTGCAGGAGTGGGCTCTCTCGTGGGCGCCGGGGCAGTAGTGAATTCCGGTATGGCCGGTGCACAAAGCTGGTCGGCGAGCTGTAACTGGGAGTGGCCGGTAAATGGCTCGCTCTCGCAGGGCTACCACGGAGGGCACGACGGCGTCGACTTCGCCGTTAACGTCGGCACGGTGCTCCATGCGCCTACGTCGGGCACGATCTCTGTTGCCGGACCGAACGATCCGGGTGGATACGGCACGTACATCCAGTTGGAAGCAGATTCGGGTGAGCAGATCCAGATGGGTCACCTCTCCGAAACGTGGGTCGGTGTCGGACAGCGCGTTGCGGTCGGCGACCAGATCGGCGCAACGGGCAACACCGGTAGCTCCACCGGGCCACACTTGCATCTCCGCATTCACAGTGGCGGGGCCGTCGATCCCATGTCCTTCCTGAGTTCGGTCGGCGCGTGTGAAACTGGCGTGAGCAGTGCACCTGCACCTGCACCCGAACCTGAACTTGCGCCTGCACCCGCACCAGAACCGGAACCGGAACTCGCGGCCGCGCCTGCACCGGAACTCGCGCCTGCACCGGAACTCGCGCCTGCACCGGAACTCGCGCCTGCACCGGAACCCGTGCCTGCTGCGGATCCGGCTCCGGTTGTCGAGTCTGAGGTATCCGAACCCGCACCGGTAGAAAGCATTCCGGAGGTAGAGGCTCCCGTATCGGGCGAATCGGTGGTTGTTGCAGCCGGCGATACTTTGTTCGAGATCGGTGCAGAGCGAGGCCTCACCTGGCAGGCGGTCTGGGACATGAACCCACAGATCGTTGATCCTGACCAGATCTTCGTTGGTGACGTAATCAACCTGTAAGTCCATCGCGTCCATCTGGTTCAGCAGCTAGGCGAATTCAGAGTTCAAGTTGATGCGCGTGAGTGCTGCAGCCGGGCCGTACATTACGGCCCGGCTGCTGTCGTGCTCGGCGGCGAAACGCAGTTCAGATATTGCTGAAATCAGAGATCACTTGATCAAATGCACCCGTGCGCCCGGGTGTCACGACTTTTTCGAAAATCGTCAGTACGCACTCGTCGAGAGCGTCCACTACCGCGAGCGATTTTCGGGTGATGGTGTTTCTGCGGGACCAGCGTCCACGTTCCATGCGCGCCAAAGGGATTCCGTCACGCAGCGCCGTTGCCTTTCGGCCTGATGTGTGTGCGAAGAGATACGTCCGGTCTGCGATCGCGACTTCACATCGTTTGTTTCTCCGGCGCATCGCCTTTGGCTTCTGATCGAGGAATGTGCCGATCGTGCCGTCGGGCAAGCGGAGTACGGCAGGATGGCCTTTGCGGAGCGTCAGCGTGTCGCGATCGATCCCGTCGACAGGGGTCGGAAACAACTCGCCACGCAGGATCCCCGCGGGGTCGAATATCGTTATTGTCGAGTCCTCTTCGGCAACTTTGACGAACCACCCGGTTTCTGTGGGCCTGTAATTCCAATTCATGCGGGGGATTATTCCTTCTCCCTTCAGGCCTGCCCCGGGTTGGTGACGTTGCCGAAACCGTACGTCGTTTGACGGGCGTTGTGGCAGCGTGTGACTGTGCCTACCTATCACGACTATTTATGGCTTCAGCCGTACCTGGACAAGCGATTCGCCTTCGGATACTGCGCTGCTGTCATCCCCGGTCGCTCTCCGGCAGAGGTATTGAGTCTTCTTGGTGCCGCGAGTTCGCACTCGGACTCGGACGTGCACTTGGAGGCAGTTGGCGTTGCCGAGGTCGGCGAGGTGGAGCTAGACCTCGCGGATCAGGCCGTCGCAAGCGGACTTGGCAGTCTGCATGTGATCGCGGTTGCAGCGATAGACGGCGATGACACGTTGTTGATCCAGCTCAACGGCGGGTCCTTCGCTGTCACCGAAGCGCTGATGCGGCCGCTGCTACCCGATCGCGAGGTGGTAGCGCACTCTCTCAGCGTCAATGCCGACAGTCAGTTCATCTGGTGGTCGAACTGCGAACGTGTGGCCGCGTTCGAACTGTTTGGATCCGGCCCGGTGATCGGGGACGAGCGAGTCGTGGATCTGATCTGGGAAGTCGGTGGAATCGGAATCGACGACGATGCGCTCAACGAACCGGGCGAGCATGCCATGGAAGGCGCTTTTGCTTTGGCCGAGCGGATCACCGGTGTGGCTGTAACCGCCGAATTGTTTGAGGCAGGACCATTTACGGTCGCAGTTGTACCCGGCGAGGGGAGGACCCTCCAGGTGGATCGTCGCGCTGCCCCGACACAGAACCCACCCTCGCAGTGGCGCGAGGTAGCGCGACACTACAAGGCTGCGGAGCGGATTCCGCTGCACGGAATGATGTTCAAGGAGAGGCCTCCTGGCGGTCGCCCCAGCGCGGAACTCGAATTCTGGTTCAAACCTCGCACCTGTATCCGTCTGGCTGACGACGAAGGAGTGCTCTTTCTGCAGAACCGGCAGAAGCAGACATGGTTCCGCACCGACGGTGTGCTCGAAGTGCGAAGTGGTGGTTACAGTCTCGATATTCACATCACGCAACTTCTCCAGATACACAGGACTTGGCCGGACGCTAGATTCGCCGACCTTCTTCCGCCAGATACGGCCGGCCGGGCAGTAGAGGTCAATGGGCGGCGCGCGTGGGAGTTCGAGATGCCGCCGGACTGGGCAGGTCTTGATTCCACTGTTGCGTTCGACGAGGAAACCGGAATTCCGTTGCGGTGGAAAAATAAAACGTGCACCCACGAGATATCGGAGCTGGAAACCGGGATCGACATGGGCGACGGCTTTTTCACCGGTCCGTGACAGCATATGTTGGCGAGCATGGAGGGCGAGGGACGTATACCGTGTCTGGCGAGCAATCAACAACTGAACCGGTGCCGACCTGGTGTCGGTCGGCACCGGTGCGGAGTCGGAAAACCGATCCGATTGTCGCCCTGTGCTATTGGGATGTCAGCTTGTCACGGACTCGCGCCCTTGGATCGCCGAGACCACAAGATTGCTCTTGGGTAGACTCGTCCCGGAATCTACGGCGTCGGCCCACTCGGTTGTCGTCGTGACCGCTGCGAAGTTCGATTGCAGAAGAACCATGAGTGTCTCGTGCAGTGACTGGGCCGAAACCTGTCCCGCCTCGTTTGCCAAATGGATCGCCCCGGTGGCGTCGGAAAGAATCTCTGCGGAGAACCCGAGTGCCTCGGCCTCCACTGCGGTGCCGAGGTCGCAGTTGTTGGTCATATAGCCGACGATCGTGATGGTGTCGATGTCTTTCGCGCGCAGCCATTCTGCTACATCGGTGCCGGCAAATATGCTCGCGTACTGCTTGTGCACTCGCTTGGTCGCCGGGTCGATATGCCCCTCGAGTTCCGGGTGAAGTGACCATCCGGGTGTCCCTTCGACAAAGACCGGGGCGCCTTCGGGCATCTGGTGCTGAACGACGACGACGGGAACGTCGTTGGCACCGGCAACCTTGACCGCGCTGAGGATGTTGGCCAGCGATTCTTCACGCGGCGGGTACTGGATCTGCAGAGGCCCGTCGAAGTACTCCTGCTGGACGTCGACGACAATAAGGGCACGGCGGGGTGTAGTCACAGTTCATCACTCCTGATGGCAGTTCGGATACAGTTCCGGATCGGCTATCCGGATGATCGTGTTCCATTCTTCGGTAGGTTTGTATGCATCCGTGAGTGGCACGGGTGCATACTTTCGATGATTTTGCGCCACGTCTGGGAGAGCCGATGCGAATCGCCGTGTACGCGTTTGACGATGTCACGATGTTTCACCTTGCGGCACCGATGATGGTGTTCGGTGAGGTGGGTCGCCTCGGACTTGCACACGGCTGGGAAACCCGGCTTTGGTCCGACCGAGCGGGCGCGGTTCGGACCACCGAGGGGTACTCGATCGGCGAGGTAGCGGGACTGCGGACGCTCGACTGGGCCGACATCGTGATCATTCCCTCATGGCCGCTACCACTTTCGCCGATCAGCAAGCTCTTGCGAGCCGAACTTTCCCGAGCGCACTCCCGCGGCAAGCCGATCGTAGGGCTGTGCCTCGGCGCTTTTGCTCTCGCTGACGCAGGACTCCTCGACGGTCGCTCGGCTGTCACACACTGGGACATGATGCCCACGCTTGCCGAACGCCACCCCAGCATCCGCTTGGACGAATCGGTGCTTTACATCGATCATGGCGACGTGATGACGTCCGCCGGGACGGTGTCCTCGGTCGATGCGTGCCTGCATCTTGTGCGGAAACACCTCGGATCCGCAGCGGCCACCCGCGTGGCGCGAAACCTTGTTGTTGCACCGCATCGAGAGGGTGGCCAGGCTCAGTACATCGAGAGACCACTTGCGGAATCTGCCGGCGACACAGCTGTTGCAGACGTGCTGGAATGGGCGCTCGGTCGGCTTGACGAACCGCTTTCCGTCGACCGCCTCGCGGGTCAGGCGCGGATGAGTCGGCGAAACTTCATCCGTCAGTTTCGTCTTGCCACAGGGACTACGCCGGCACGGTGGGTTCAAGAACAACGACTGGGTGAGGCTCGAGTTCTCCTGGAGACGACAGACTGGAGTATCGATGCCATTGCAGGCGCGTGTGGGTTCGGGAGCGCTGTCACCTTCCGGCAGAACTTCGTATCCGCGTTCGCAACCACTCCTTCCTCGTACCGGAAGCAGTTCGCCGACCACTCTGGCAATGGTTGTGTCGACGCAGTCTCAACGTCGGCTAGGCGAAATGAGTAACTGTCGCGGTCAATTACGACAGCTGTCACGGACAGGCTGGAACTGCGCCGGTAAAACAGTTTCAGTTCCTGGTAGGCGCTGTCGGCGCATCGCTCGGATGTGAACTAGACCACTCTGCGTTTACGTTCAGGCACGGTGGGGCGGTTACGGTTTGGTCCGCCGACGAGATGTTCACACCTGAGGTCGGCGGACCACCTGAGTTGCGCACTGGCCTACGTTCCCTGCAGTCCGCTCGCTCGAATGTCTGAACGCTTTCGGCCCATATGCGGGACCAAGGTCTTCAACTCGGGTTGGTTGTGGCACACTTCCAGCTATGTGGTGGATTGTCGGAATTGTCGTAGTTTGGATCGTCCTGGGAGCATTAGTGGGGCTCTGGATAGGTCGGTCGATCAGCCACACCGATCTCGAGGAATCGGCCGCCGAACTGCGCCGTACAGCGAATCACGACAAGCAGCCGAATCGTTGCGGGGACTAGAGGGGGCAGGTGAGTGCGAACGACGGCGGTCGTCAGGTAAGTGGCTTACCGCCGGTAACTCCGATGACTTCACCTGTGGTGTAACTGGATTCGCCGGACGCGAGGAACACGTAGGCCGGTGCGAGTTCGGCAGGCTGGCCGGCTCGCCCGAGCGGTACGTCGTCCCCGAATGTCTCGAACTTCTCCTTGGGCATCGTCGCCGGAATCAACGGGGTCCAGATCGGCCCTGGAGCAACGGCATTGACTCTGATCCCTTTCTTGGCGACGTCGGCGGCCAGTCCTTTCGTGAAGTCGATGATGCCGGCTTTGGTGGTGGCGTAGTCAAGGAGCTCAGGCGAGGGAGCGGCGCCTTGGATGGATGATGTATTGACGATCGTTGATCCTGGCTTCATCACGGCAATCGCATTTTTGCAAAGCCAGAAGAGTGCGTAGAGGTTCGTTTTCATCACGCGATCGAATTGTTCGGTGGTGATGTCGGCGATCCCGCCGAGCTGCACCATCTGAAAGGCCGCATTGTTCACCAGGATATCGAGGCCGCCGAGTTCGCGGACGGCAGTCTCCACAAGTGCAGCGCAGTGCTCTTCGGATCGGAGATCGCCTGGGACTCCCACCGCTTTCCGGCCCGCCCGCTCGACCCAGTGGGCTGTTTCCCGCGCATCTGCTTCTTCCTCGTCGAGATAACTCAGCACCACATCTGCACCTTCACGAGCGAAGGCGATCGCTACTGCTCGCCCGATTCCGGAATCTGATCCCGTAATGATCGCGCGGCGCCCCTCGAGACGTCCGGTACCGCGGTAGGTGTGTTCGCCGTGGTCGGGGGTAGTGACCACCTCAGCCGTGAGGCCGGGGTGCGTTATCTCCGGTTGCCGGTCGCGTATCGGCGCGGGATATTGAGTGGTGGGATCCTGCATTGCGTACTGGTCAGGCATGTTGAACCTCCGCGTGCTTTCCGGTTAATCAGGCTCTGGATCGAGAGCCCTGCCTTTCGTCGATGTCGTCGGATGGTCGTTCGCCCGTCATGCATTGACGGCGAGGTCGTGTTCGGTGTCGGTGAGATCGCGGACGGTGCCGTTGGCCGCAGAATCTGTGAGCGTAGTGAGAAATGAGTGGGCCCACCTGTGGACGTCGTGGGACATGACTTGACGGTGCAGGGCGGACATGCGGCGTCGTCCTGATTCTGCATCTTGGTGGAGCGCCGTCATGATCATATTCTTCACACCGTCGAGATCATGAGGGTTTACCAAGTAGGATTGTCGCAATTCCATTGCAGCGCCGGTGAACTCACTCAAAACGAGTGCACCGCCAAGGTCGCCGCGGCAGGCTACGTACTCCTTGGCAACCAAGTTCATTCCGTCGCGTTTCGGCGTGACAAGCATGACGTCGGCAGCCACGAACAGTGCGATCAGCTCGTCTCGTGAGACCGGTTGATACAGATAGTGCACGATCGGGTGACCGATCTGAGCATGGTCACCGTTGATATGCCCCACGTGTTCCTCGATGACACCGCGGAGATCGATGTAGTGCTGCACGCGTTCGCGACTGGGGGTGGCCAGTTGCACCATGACCGTGTGCTCGGCATCGAGACGTCCTTCGTCGAGTAGTTCTTTGATCGCTTCGAGTCGAAGGTCGATGCCTTTGGTGTAGTCCAGCCGGTCCACGCCGAGAAGGATTTTGTCGGGGTTTCCGAGTTCCCGCCGGAGCTCGATGGCGCGAGCAACAATCGTGTCTTCCTTGGCTGCGGCTTCGAGTTCGTGTGAATCCACGGAGATGGGGAAGGCGCCTATATTGACGATTCGATCGTGGGTGTGGACCTGTCCCAGAACGCTCCCTACTTCCGTTCGGGTGGTCTCCAATTCGAGAAGTCGGTGTGCGAGAAAAAGGAAGTTGTTGGCGCCGCCGGGTAGATGAAAACCGATGAGGTCGGCACCGAGCATGCCTTCGATAATTTCTCGGCGCCACGGCAGCTGCATGAACAGTTCGACTGGTGGAAAGGGGATGTGCAGGAAGAACCCGATCTCGAGATCGGGGCGCAATTCGCGCAGTATCTTCGGTACGAGTTGCAGCTGATAATCCTGTATCCAGACCGTCGCTCCGGGAGCGGCGCATCGTGCAGCTTCCTCGGCAAATCTGCGGTTGACTGCAGAGTACGAACCCCACCAGTCTCGATCGTAGGTAGGCGGTACCAACACGTCGTGATACAGAGGCCAAAGGGTGTCATTCGAGAAACCTTCGTAGTATTCCGCAACCTCCTGCGACGACAACGAGACTGGGTACAGCGCCAAGCCGTCTTCCGTGAAGTGCTCGACGTGTTCGTCCGGCACTCCGGGCCAGCCCACCCACGCACCACTTTTTGCTCGCAAAATCGGTTCCAAAGCCGTCACCAAACCGCCAGGACTTCGTCTCCATGATGTGGTGCCGTCGGGACGGCGTTCCAAATCGACAGGTAGGCGGTTGGCGACCACGACGAAGTCCGCGTGGCCCTCGCCATTTTGGCGAATGTTGTTCATGAGGAGGTTCTTTCCGTTGCGGAAGCGGATACGAAAGCTCCAGCTTCCGATAGGGAGCTGAAGACATCGATCCTGGTATCGAATTCCATCAGTTCGAGTAACCGTATGGTCCTGTGATCGGTTGCGAGCGCCCAGGTGATGCCGAGTCTGTTCACGCGCGCTGCCAGAGCGCTCAGGATGGACAGTTCAGCAGTGCTGCGAAAGTGGCAGTTGGTGCAGTCGATGACAAAGGGGCGTCCTTCATCGCTGATGTCTTGCAGGTGAGCGCCTAACGAAGCCAGAGACGTTGCGTCGATTTCGCCGCGAACACAGAGGGCGGTGACCCCGTTGATCTCGGACAAACTGGCAAACAACACGTCAGAGGGGTATGCCGGGTCATGTGAATTTCCAAGCGCACCGGCAAGGCTTGTCAGCTCTGGGCGATGCGTAGCATCAGCTCGATCGTCCGAGGCTCGGCTTGCGGTGTCACGCCCGCCATCGTGTCCGGATGGGATGTCTGTGGTTGTCATGCTGCCCCCGAGGTGAGAGTGTGTCACCGCATTCGTGTGCATTTCACCCCTGCGGTGGCATCGACGCTTCAGTTCTGTTCACTCTTCTCTTGCCATTCTTCGACAGGAACGCCGAGATGGTCGGCTAGACGGTTCATCGTTGCGGCAATCTGCTCCTCCGTGACCCTTGGGAATTGCGCCGCTTGGCGGAACTCCGCGTCCTTGACGCCGGACCAGTCGTATACCTGGGTGAGGCCGGTGCTGCCTTCCGACACGACGTCGAGCCGCCACGACCAACGCGTGCCGCGAGGCTTCATGCCTTGGCGGTTCGGAATCCAGCCGATCTCTTCGTTGACTCGGTATACGAATACGGTGTTCTCCATGACGTACTCACCGAGTGCCGGCTGATACATCTGCATCGTGAACGTGTCGCCGACACCGTTCAGCGGCTTCGGATCGATTGCTCCTCTGAGCATGTCGGAGCCATCGATCGTTGCCTGTACCTCGGGGTTCGCCAGCGCGGCGAATATAGACGAGGTGGGTGCGCCGATGACGCGCCGGACGATGAGTTCGTCGGGCATGTGGGACTCGCTTTCATTGATAGACAAAGGTTTTCGTGCTCTATCGCCAGCCGAGGCGTACGGCTCCTTCGTGAAGTGGGTGCCGTTTTTTTCGCGGTCGTGTCCTCCAGCTTCCCGCCACCCGCACGCGTCGTCTTTCTGTCTGTCTGTCAACTACCAAAATCTATACCAGCACGCATAGATAATTGGCAATACTGCGATCGTAAATGACCATCTGAACTGGCCTCGGAACGCCGAACTGGGCGGAAAATGTCGACTGGAACGCCCAGTGACGGCTCGACTGCCCAACTTCTTCGCACAAAATCTGTATTGTGGCGGTTAGATTTACTGTGCGCGACGAACCGAGCGGTCGACGACGAGAGCCTGGCGAGTACGTAGTCGGATCGAACTCTTTCGTTGATCGCTGTGGTGAATTACGAATCTATATCGGGAGGCTTGAAACATGTTGGTACGCAGAATCGCTCGTCCGTTGCTCTCTACGTTTTTCATCGCAGGAGGAATCGATGCGCTGCGTGATCCTGCCCAGCGAGCAGTTCAAGCGGCGCCATTGATCGACAAATGTGTCGCGACGTTACCCGAAGCGGTCAAGCAGAAGATCCCTGCTGATCCGGAAACGCTCGTCAAGATCAACTCTGCAATCCAGATCGGAGGTGGTGTGTTGCTGGCCAGCGGCAAAGCGCCCCGCCTTGCGTCGATAGCCCTCGCTGGCAGCCTGGTGCCCACCACGCTCGTCGGTCACGATTTTTGGAACGAGACCGATCCCTCGGTGCGCGCGATGCAGCGTACGCAGTTTCTCAAGAATGTCAGCTTGCTCGGTGGGTTGATAATCGCATCCGTCGACACCGAAGGAAAACCATCTCTGGGGTGGCGCGGACGTCGCGCCGCAAAAAAGGCGCGGGCATCGGTTGTCGCTGCACTTCCGCTGGTCGCGGCACAGGGCCATAACGCTGGTTCTCGTGTCGAACATGCAATGGCTGTGGCATCGGAGCGTGGCTCCGAACTCGGCGACACTGCCAAAGCGCACGGTACGGATTGGATCGAACTGGCCAAGGAACGGGGTTCGGGGATTGCGGAGATCGCAAGCAAACGAGCAGCGGAACTTGGCGAAGCTACAAAGGAGCGCGGGCCGGATCTCTTGGAGGTCGCGCAGAAGCGTGGCTCCGAACTGGCAGAGATGGCGCGCGAGCGAGGCTCCGAACTCGCCGATTCGGCTTTGGAGCGTGGCACCGAACTCGCCGAGACCGCGCGCGAGCGTCGGGCTGAACTGGCAGACTTGACGCGCAAACACAGTGCCGAGATCGCAGAACTTGCACGCGCGAAGAGCAACGACTGGGCCGAGGTTGTATCCGAACAAACCGAGGTGCAGGGAAAGCGCGCACGTAAACGTGCGGAGGCAGCACTCGAAAAGGTTCGCGCCAAGAAGGACGAATTGGCACACTGAATATGTTGAAGAATAGGTCAGGCCACCTTCGGCCGGCCTGACCTATTCAGGGTGCATGTGGCGGTCAGTGTGCGAATGCCTTCCTCGCAGGTCGGTCGGCTGCGCTGTTCCTGAGTTGCTGGACGACTTCGTTGATCGCGGTTACCAGTTTGTATGCGAGGTCTTGACTGAAGCCTTCGCGTAACACGATGCGCAGGACGGCGACATCTTCGGCATCTGCGGGCATCGTGTACGCGGGAACTTGGAAGCCGCGTGCTCGCAGTTCGTGGGAGATGTCGAAGACGGTGAAGCCTGGGTCGTCGACGACTTCGAAGGACAAGACCGGGATGGCGGTGCCATCGGTGATGATGTGCATGTTGTCTATTTTCGAGATCGCCGCGGACAGCATCAGTGCGGTATCGCGTAGAGATTCCATGATCTGGGTGTAACCAGCTACTCCGAGGCGGATGAAGTTGTAATACTGCCCGACGACCTGATTACCTGATCGGGAGAAGTTCAGGGTGAAGGTCGGCATGTCTCCGCCGAGGTAGTTGACGCGGAACACCAGATCTTCGGGTAGATACTCCTTCGAGCGCCAGACCACGAACCCGATGCCCGGATAGGTCATGCCGTACTTGTGGCCGCTGACGTTGATCGATACAACACGTGGAATCTTGAAGTCCCACTTCAGTTCCGGGTGCAGGAACGGGACCACGAAGCCACCACTTGCCGCGTCGACATGCAGCGGTACATCTGGGCCGCCGTTGGCCGCGATGTCGTCGAGTGCTGCGGCGATCTCGGCAACGGGTTCGAGTTCGCCGGTAAACGTGGTGCCGAGAATCGCGACCACACCGATGGTGTTCTCGTCGACAGCGTCGCGGACCTGTTCGGGGGTGATCACATAGCGGCCCTTGGCCATGGGAAGGTATTTGGGTTCGACGTCGAAGTAGCGGCAAAATTTTTCCCACACGACCTGGACGTTGCTACCAAGGATGAGATTCGGTTTCGTAGCGTCTTTGCCTTCCTGCTCGCGGCGTTGGCGCCACCGCCACTTGAGGGCGAGTCCACCGAGCATGACGGCCTCGGAGGAGCCGACCGTGGAGACCCCGGTCGCGGAGGCAGGGTCGGATGTCAGTCCTTCTGCGTGGAAGAGGTCGGCAACCATGTTGACGCAACGAGTTTCGATTTCCGCCGTTGCTGGATACTCGTCCTTGTCGATCATGTTCTTGTCGAACGTTTCGGCCATCAGACGATCAGCCTGAGGGTCCATCCACGTGGTGACAAAAGTGGCGAGATTCAGTCGTGAACTACCGTCGAGCATCAACTCGTCGTGGATGAACCGGTATGCCGCTTCGGGATCGGATTCGGCTTTGGGTAGTCGTAGCGCGGGAATCGGATCCGTGCCGAGCCTGCCGGTGTACGCAGGTGCGAGGGTTTCGGTGGGAGCTGCAAAAATATCTGACATCTTTCTCCTCCAATAGTCGAACGAGCGATTGCGGATCAGTCGGACAGTCCAGAATCGAGTCGGAAGTTGTAGCGCCGCAGCGCTCTACACTTCGATCGACGGGTACAGACGTTCCATCGTGTAGCGGCGATTGCGGCGTACCGAGAGTGCGCTGATGCTCATCGATACGAGCAGAATGCCGGAAAGGACGGCGATTGCTGTCCAGAGTCGCGAATCGACGTGTTCGGCGGTGATGAGTTGCCGGAGTCCGTTGACGGTATACGTCATCGGGTCGAACGGATGGATGTATTGAAATGGCGTAGCTGTCGTCGGTACCGGATAGATTCCGCCGGCGGAGACCAACTGCAGCATCAGGAAGGCCAAGGTCACCACTCGGCCGACTGCAACTCCGAAGAGAGCATTGAACATCTGAATCATCGCCAGATAGGTCGCCGAGACCAGCATCAGGAACAGGATCGTTCCTGGAACGTGTTTGACGTCCAGGCCCACTCCGATGTGTACCACTGCGTACATGGTGATCACTTGGAGGATGCCGATGAGCAGTGCCGGCCAGTACGAGGCCAGAACTGTTCGATACAGGCCAAGATTGCTGATGGTTGCGCGGGATTGCAACGGGGTCAACAACATCCAGGTGATAATGCAGCCGACGAACAAGGCCAACGACAGGAAGAACGGTGCGAATCCCGTACCGAACGTTGGCGCCTCGTTCGTGTAGTCCTGCTTGAGTGCGACTGGAGTGGACAGGGTGTCCGCGGTAGCTGTGCGTTGATCGTCAGTCCAAATCGGTACCTGCCCGGCGCCCTTTGCGAGTGCGTCGGCCAGTTCATCCGAGCCCGATTGCAGTTCCACCATTCCCGAAGCGAGCTGATCGGCTCCGCTCGCGAGCGCGATACTGCCATCGGTCAATTGGATCAGCCCGGAGTTCAAAGTCGTGGCTCCGGAACTGAGCTGGTCGGCGCCGTCGCGTAGTTGCCGCACGTCTGAAGCCAGTCCACCGTTTTGCAGGAGTGCGAGTCCGGATTGCAGGGGACTGGTTGGATCCGTCAACTGGTATTCGAGTGCGCGTGCGTCTTCGCTGAGGCGACTGATTTCCGCTTGTAGTGCGGCAGTGTCACTTTGGGGTTGTGCTGCAGCGAGTGGGGTGAGTGCTGCAACGGCCTGTTGTGCGAGAGGATCTGTGCTGGGCCCGAGAAGGTCGAGCACCCGCTGGACCTCTGGTGAGACGGTGACTTGTGGCGGCTGGGGGAGGCGATCGCCGAGAGCAGTGAGGGACTGCCTCAGCTGTGCCGCTTGGGCTCCGAGGTCGGGCACGTTGCTGGAGTCGAGGGCGTTGAGCAATGGATCCGCGACACCGTCGATCGCCGTGGCAAGCTGGCCGGCGCCTGCTGCGAGCTGCGCAGACCCATCGCGTGCGGTGACCATGTTCGTGGAGAGCTCATCGGCACCGGAGCTGAGTTGATCCGCTCCGGCCTTGGCTGTGTCGATACCGTTCGCGAGGGTCTTTGCTCCGTCGGCAGCCTGGCCCAGGCCCGAACCGGCGGTCTGTAGACCTGTCAGGACCTGGCCGACGCCTTGGGCGCCGATGGTCGAGTTGACCTGGTTGATGACCTGTTCGGAGGCGTCTTGACCGATGATGGTGGCCAGATAATTATTGGCGTCGTTGAAGGTGAAGGTGAGATCGGCCTTCTCGGGGTTGTCACCGTTGGGTGATTCGACAGCGTCGCTGAAGTTCTCGGGCAAGGTGATCGTGAAATAGTACTTGCCACTGGAGAGCCCGGCTTGGGCTTCTTGATCCGAGACCTCCGCCAAATCAAGTTGTCCGGAGGCGATGAGCGATTTGACGACTTGATCGCCGGCGTCGACTTGTTGTCCTGTCGATGTTCGTCCCGAGTCGTTGTTGACAATCGCCGCGGGGATTTTGTTCACCTCGCCGAAGGGGTTCCAGAAGGCCCACAAGTACATCGCGCCGTACAGCAGCGGCAACAAGATGATGGTGACGATCGCGATTCGTGGCAGGGTGCCGCGGGAATAGCGTTTGACATCGCTGCCCAGAGATATACCTGCGAGCATCAGTCACCTTCCTTCGGTCATAACGCCGATATCGCCGGCTCCGAGCAATCCGTGCATGTTCACCACGGCGTGGACGCCGGTATCAGGCGGGAGTGCGTTGACATCTGCAGTGATCACCGACTGGTGCTCGCCGAGTGCAACAAGCCGTTGCAGCAAGGCGGCTCTCTCGAGGTCGTCGGCGATTTTGTCGATGCGCCCGACAACGAGCAATGGCGGGCGTTTGGTGTTCGCGACGGCGATCCGCAACAACAATTGTTGGATTTCGGGAAGGTCGTCGACGAAGGCATTGAGCGGGGGTAATTCGATGTCACCGAACGTGTCCGCGCACATGTTCGCGACTTCTACCTCGCTCGCGCGGGGAACGATTTTGTACCACGGAGAATTCCATCGCAGTTGTTCGGTCACCATGTCACGTACGGTCACCGACGGTCGGACGTCGTCGAGTTCGTTCAGACATGCGATCGCCGAGATGGCCAAGATTCTTGTCGGATTGTCGTAGCCGAGTACGGCTAATGTCCCCGCGGACAATCGCATTCGTCCGCACAGTGTCATCAGCAAGGCGGTTCGCGCGGCGCCGGCCTGCGCAGCCAGCACCGTCACACCGCCTGCGTCGATATCCATATCGAGTGGACCGAACACGTGGCCCCACGGTCCGTGTAATTCGATGCCCCGAGCGGAGACCAATGTCCCCGCCGCTGCTTCGGCGGGTAATTGCCAACTCTCTGAACTGGTTTCAACCAATTTGAGGCCTCCCGACCTTGGTGCGGCACGGCGGCGCGGAGCTACGCGAGAGGTCCCCGGTGGGTTCGTCTCGTGGAGGATCACGCATCGACGAGAGATGTCACAAAGTGTCTTTCACTACCTGGCCGTTCTTGACGATGACCCTTAGGCTCTTGCCTGGCTCTGCGAGCAGGTTGAGGTCCTCGAGTGGATTTCCGTCGACGAGTAGGACATCTGCCCAGGCGCCCTCGGTGATTACTCCGAGTGGTGCCTGCCTGTAGGGATCCCGCTCGCCGGCGAGCCGGAAGAGTTCGGCATTTCCGGAGGTGAGCATCCGAAGGGCGTCGACATTGCTGTAATGGTCGCCGAGTCGGGCGGCCATCTCGCTCTGCCGGGGCGCGATCTGCGGTTCGAGCAAAAGATCTGTGCCCCAGGCTGTTTTGACGCCGTGTTTGCGGGCCCAGCTGTATACGTCATCGGTACCGGTGCAGATCTCGCGGTCCTTTTCTGCACGGCTAGGGTCGGGGTAGTGATGATCGCCCAAGGCGAAGGGCTGCATCGAAAGCCAAATGTCCTTCTCGGCCATCAGCGCGATCGTCGCCTCGTCGGCGAGATGGCCGTGTTCGATGGACTTCACGCCGGCATCGATCGCGCGGCGAATGCCGGTGACGTTGTAGACATGGGTAGCGACGTAGGTTCCGTAGTCGGTGGCGGCATTCACCGCTGCACGAAGTTCGGGATCGGTGAACTGGACTGTGTAGAGAGGGTCGTACATCGACGCTGCGCCGCCGCCGACCATCATCTTGATTTGTGAGGCACCCTTTTTGAGTTGTTCGCGAACTGCGGCCAATACTCGCTCCGGACCGTCTGCGACGCGCATGAAGCCGATTTCTTCGGCCCGACTTTGCTTTCCGCCCAAAGCGGTGGGGCATTCGTAGACGAATCCGAAGTCGCCGTGCCCGCTGGTCTGCGAAATAGCGGCCTGGGAGGGATAGATTCGAGGTCCCTCGAACAGTCCCCGGTCGATGACCGATTTGATGCTACTGGTGTCGCCGGCCATGTCCCGGACCGTGGTGAACCCGCGGTGGAGCATGTTCTTTGCCTCGGCGAGGCCATTGAGCGCGATATGCGCTTCGCTGCCCATCACCATATCCATGTATGAATTGGCGTTGCCGACCAGATGCACGTGAGCGTCGCTCATACCCGGCATCAAGACTCGATTTCCACCGTCGATGACGGTGGTCTCTCGGCTCGGGTCGTCTCCGATCGGGGATTGCGAGACTCCCGCAATCGTCTCTCCGTCAATCAGCACGTCACCCGAAACTACTGTCGCAGCGACGCCGTCGAAGATACGAACATTGCGGAACAGTAAACGATGTCCAGCTTTTGAAGGGGCTGTCATAACTCGCACGCTAACAGTGAAATTCGGACATTGAGGGCAAATAACGAAAAATCACCCTATTGATTCGGTAACGATCAGACCTGGCGAACCGATCCGGAGATGCCGTCGTAGACGGGGGGTATGCGCAAAATCTCGGATCCTCGAAATATTATGTCGGAGTTGAACTACACTGCGGCGCATGCTGATTCACCCGACATTACGGATGCAGTCCTGGGGCTTCGTGATCGGATCGACTCTCTTCGCGCTCGGTTCGGCACCCTTCCTTTCGTCGCTCTTCGGCGCCGCCCTCGCGAACGTTTTCTTTTTCGCCGGGTCCTGGTTTTTCACCGGCGCCGCGTTTATCCAGTTGATACTCAGTGGATCGGCCACTACTTCCGACTCCGGTAAGCCTGCAATCCGTGCCGTGTGGTTATCGGCAGCAGTGCAGCTTCTCGGCACGATACTGTTCAACATCAGTACCGGTTCAGCTCTGCACGACCTCAACGTGCAAGGAGAAATGCACCTCGTCTGGAATCCCAACGCGGAGGGCTCCATCGCATTCCTCGTTTCGAGCGGTCTTGCTGTGCTTATCCTATGGCGCGCGAAGACGTACTGGGCGCCGCGATCGACGGAATGGCAAAGCGTCTGGCTCAACACATTCGGATCCATTGCTTTCGGCGTATCTGCCGTCGGATCGTTCATACTCCGTGACGGAAATACACTTGATCCCAATATGGCCAATATCGGCACCTTCGTCGGTGCGTTGTTCTTCCTGTTCGCCTCCGCGGTATTCCTGGGAAAAAGCACCCGGCCAGTGTCGGCAATGGCAGAAGCGGTCTGAGTGCACCAGTTTCATCACCGTGAGGAAACAGCGGTGCGTACGTGAGGAATCGTGAGACACGATCGAGCAATGTTTATCGCGCGATATGATCGCGCGAATACCGGCGGTTATGTGCGCTGCCCATATCTTGCAAGCGCATATAACCACCGATGATTCGGGTACCGATCAGGACGGTAGGGCGAGGAATTTCAAAGGTGCGGTCTCATCGAAGCGGCCGGTGACATTTCCGGCCAGCCCACCCTCGAGAGCGGTGTCCCCGATCAGGTCGAGCTTGCCGGCGGGAGCGCCCTCCTCGAAGTTCAATTCACTCAATTCGACCCAGACGACATTGGGTCGAGTTGTCGACTCGAAGACGTACCGCTTGTTGGTGAGGTCGGAGACGGTCTGCCAAATCGTCTGCGACGCGTTCGGCTTGTCGGGATCAGGGATGCGGAACGGTTGCGCGGTGTTACGGATGACGCTGAACATGCCGGCGATTGCCTCGAGTTGGCTCTTGGGTTCGGGAAGGCGTCCGACGTAATACGCTGCGCGCGCGAACCTGTCGGAGGCCACTGTGGTTCCGGGAAGTGGCCTGTCTCCACCGAACCCTTGGACCTGCTTCAATAGTTCGATCTGCTTGTCGTAGGTGGGGGAGTTGGTCATCACGCGGTAGTCACGGCTGTGCCACACGTTGGGCTTTCCGTCGATGTACTCGATGACTACGGAGTCGCCGTTCCCATCGACCAACGCGAGGTGCACCGCGGGTACTTCACCGGTGCTCGGGTCTCCCAGCGGGACGACTTGGACACTGGTGTCCTCGATCCAGGCCACTGCTTCGTCGACGGTTGCGAAGTTGTCGAGGAAGTACTGCATCCAGACCGCCATGCTCAAGGCGGGTTTGCTTTTGTCGTGCTCGCCGTACGTTGATTCGGAGAGCCAGAGGATATGCCCGGCGAGGCCAACTTCGTTCATCCCGTCGACGGTCATCATGTCGTACGCGCCTGCCACGACGCTGCCGTATCGGGCTACCCAGGACAGTTGGCCGCCGACGCCGTCGTCTCGTTTGATCCCCCGAGGCATAACCCACAGGTTCGTGGCGGTATCCCGGTGGTAGTCCATGTTTCGACCGACGAGAACCGCTCCGCCGGGTTCATTCCAGATGACGCGAGTGCACATACTTTCACCTTCCCTGGATCAGATGTGGGACGAATCAACTGCTCAGGCAATGGTTATTGGAATGCCCTCCGATTTTGGCGCACGAGGTCCGCAACTCGGCAGGCGAGCGTACGATTCATCTGCGTTATCGGTGGATAGTCCGTAGTCGCTGTGAACAATCGAGTCCAATGACCAGCAGCGCGAATTACCCCGCCGGTCTTCATGAGGTATCTGCTTTTCACCTCCGTGTACAGGCGCCTCGCTGCCGTTTTCGACGTATGTCGCGGATCAACGCGTTCCAAGAATTGCCGTCTGGTAAAGGGTCTGAAAGAAGATGTGTGCAGGCAACTCTCCTTTGTTTTGTATCACGAGTCACGTGTTTGCATGGGCATACGGCACATTGGCTAGGGGTGAAATCGTGGGTGAATTTCGCGATTTAGTGCGTGATGTACACGCATGATGTGTCAGGCGAACGGCACCTGCCGCATGTAGCAAGTGGTCGATCGGCCGGCCGGACAAAGGCAGTGACAAGGAGGGTGGTTAGTCTAAGAATTCGCCCTAATCGACCATCGCGCTGCGTCTCACGTGTTAGATTTCGATTGTTCCAATCTTTGTCGTAGCGCCCGCCGAGTCCGGCTCGGATTTCTCGGGCAAGTTTTTGTGACTGTGCCGACCAGCCGTCCTCGTAGACACGGATGTCTGGATCAATTCCTCAATGGTCGGCGAACCGTAACCGCGGGCAGTCTCACGCACGCGAAGTTTCCCGCTCGGAAAGCACGCATCCTCGCAGACCGATTACTCACCGACTGCGGCGACGAAAGGTAGCTCCCATGAGTTCAGGCGCCCAGATCGACTCCGCCCCATCGTTACTCACCCGCGTAACATCCTCGCTGCGGTGTTGGTGGTTCTGACCCTGATCTTCATCTTCCAGAACCGGAGCGAAACCACGATCAAACTGTTCTGGGTATCCGTGCAGTCACCGCTCTGGCTCACCCTCGTCGTGATCCTCCTACTCGGCTGGATCGCCGGCCTTCTCACCCGCCGTAAAAAGCCAACCAACTGAATTCGCAAACGAATAGCTGTCGGTGGCCGGGATCGGCTGTCGCGGAAAGGTCTTCATAGTTCAGGTGCGTAGCAGAAGAATATCGGCAAACACTGGTTCTCTCGAAATCTACAGAAGGTGAAACGATGTGTACCAGAGTAATTTGGCCTGATGCCGCGGGGTCTGTTCTCGTCGGCCGCAACATGGACTATCACCGCGACACCGGGACAAATCTGTGGTTGCTTCCCCAGGGGGTTGAACGCAACGATGGCGTCGGCGGTTCCCTCAGTTGGACAGCCGAATACGGCAGCGTCGTGGCTGGCGCATTCGACATGATGTCGGTGGACGGCATGAACGAGGCTGGACTGGCGGGCCATATCTTGTGGCTCGCGGAATCGGATTACGGTAGTCGTGACACATCGAAGCCAAGTCTGAGCATGGCGATCTGGCTGCAGTACTTCCTGGACAACTTTGCCACTGTTGCGGATGCCGCCGCCTGGATCGTCGATTCCGACGTCCAGGTTGTACCGCTGGGCGATCCGGCGACTGGCGAGGTGCCCGCCGTTCACCTTGCGTTGGACGACGCGACCGGCGATTCGGCGATCATCGAGTACCTCGACGGCAAGGCGACCGTCTGGCACGACCGTGACTACCGTGTGATGACCAATTCCCCGTCCTTCGACAAGCAAATCGAACTTCTCAAAGAGGTCGACGGGTTCGGTGGCACCAAGCCGCTACCGGGGACCACGCTTGCGTCCGACCGGTTCGCTCGCGCAGCATATTACGTGGGCCGGCTGCCTGAGCCGAAGAGCGAGGTCGAGGCGGTGGCGGGAATGTTCAGCGTCATCCGCAATGCTGCGCAACCCTTCAGGATCCCTGATCCCGACAAACCCTATGCCTCGCAGACGATTTGGCAGACCGTCTCCGATTTGACCAACAAGCGGTACGTCTTCGACTCGACTACGCGACCCAATGTCTTGTGGGTGGACTTCGACAAGCTGGACTTCAGTGTGGGCGCGCAGGCAGGCAAGCTCGACCTGATGGGCGACACGTCCCTCGAAGGCGGACTCGCCGGTAACGTCTCTCGCCGCTTCGAGGAAACGCCGCCTATGCAATTTCTGACTCTGCCGGCCTGATCGACAGCAGCCAGCTCTCCCTGCGTGGGTGGTCAGCTCACCGTCGGTTACGCCATCGCCGCGACATCATCGATCCCTGAGGGGTGTACATATGGATACTGCGGATCAGCTGCCTTCCGTTCCTGTGGCAACCGAGCGTGCGGTCGACGCTCAACTCAGGGCGAGTTGGTTGCCGCTCGTGCTCGTGTGCTGCACCGGTTTGGTCTCGGTATTCAACGCTACGGTGTTGCCAATGGCGATCAGTGGGATCGTCGACGGGCTGGACACCACGATCTCAAACGTGCAGTTGGCCATCGTCGCGTACGGCGTGTTCGTCGCAGCCTTCACGATCACCGGCGGCAAGATCAGCGGGGTGCTGGGTGCTAGAAACACTCAGCTGCTCGGCTTGAGTGTCTACGCCGCGGGAATGCTGTCTTGCGTTCTGGCACAGAATGTCTCGGTTCTTATCGCAGGTGAGGCGATCGCCGGACTCGGTGGTGCTCTTCTTGTGCCCAACGCGCTGGCGATTCTCGGTCAGACATATTCCGGCACGCAGCGCACCGTTGCGGTGTCGGTGCTGGCGGGTACAACCGGAATCGGTGCGGCGCTCGCTTTGCTGGTCGGTGGATTCCTCGTGCAGGCCTGGGGTTGGCGAGCACCCTTCGTGCTGCTGCTCGTCGTAATTGCAGGAACGAGCGTCGTCGCGTCCCGTCTACGGCTTCCCCGGACTACGTTCCGAGGGACCATCGACAAGACGAGTATCGCGCTTTCGGCCGTGGGCGTGCTGATGTTGGTCGCCGCCATCAATCAGATCGGATCGTGGGGGCTTGTCCTCGCCGCCGAGGGTGCTCCCTTGAGTGTGCTCGGCCTCTCTCCCGTGCTCGCGTTGGTAGTGATCGGCGGCCTGGTGCTCCACACGTTTGTCGCGCGCCAACACGAGTTGCTCGACGCTGACAGGACACCCCTGCTTGCCCCTCAGGTGTTCGGCTCTGGGCTCAACCGTGCGTGCCTGAGTGGGCTGGTCGCGGTGAACCTGTTGATGGCCGGCGTGAGCTACCTGCTGCCGCTCTATACGCAGATGGTGCTGGGCAAGAGTCCACTGGGGACGGCACTGATGCTGATACCGATCTCCCTTGCCGCACTCGCCTCCGCTGCTGCCACACCAGTTCTGATGCGACTGTTTGCGTGCCGATGGTTGTTGACAGCAGCCCACGTGCTGGCTGCCGCGTCGGTGATACTGCTGGCAATGACCATCTCCAACCAATGGTCAGGTGCGTGGACTTTGATCAGTGAGGTCGCCTTGGGCCTCGGTATCGGAGTGGGACTGAGTGCGGGCAGTGCATTGCTCATGGAGACCAGCCCACCGTCTCTCTCCGGAGAGATCGGCAGCGCTCGGGGAATGGCGAACTTTCTCGGCCTGTGCACGGGTACCGCCGTCGCGGGGGCCGTGCTGATGTCCGTGCTTGCGCAGTCTGCCTCGGTCCGTGTCGCCGAAAGCTCGGATCTACTGTCCAACAGTAGAATCGAAGTAACAACCAGTTCGGTTAGCTTCGTCGAGAACGACGACCTCCGAAGCCGCCTCGCGGGAATGGAGTTGACCTCGGCGCAGCTCGACCGGGCGGTGGAGATCAATGTCGAATCCAGGTTGGTTGCGCTGCGTGCGAGCCTCTGCGTGCTCGGGTTGGCGGCGTTACTCCCGATCGTGACGTTCAGGCACCTGCCATCCCGGCGGGAAGGGTGACGATCGCGACTCTGCGGTCGAGAGATTTCGAGAGCAAGCGTTGTCGAAGTGATGCCCGCGACGAACCAGAAGAACAGCTCGGCAACGAAATTGGTCGAAGACCAGTGAATACAATCGTCAGGCCGCGCCGAGTCGAGCTATTCACTGAGACAGCGCACTTCAGCGAGGTTCGCTTCGACAACCATGAGACCGTCGACCACAGCTCCGACGTTTGTCAGGGATGGGTACGACGGTCTCCTGGCGGCGTGAGTGCGACTCTCGGACCAATTTCAAATTGTTTGTGGGAGCTGCTCAGTCGCTGCTGTGAGCTGTCTTGGACGGATTTTCGGTCCTGACCCGGGGAGACGGCTCGCCTGGGGAGGGTATTCTCGGTTTTCGGGGTATGCACAGGCAGGCAATGAGGGCGGCAGCCAGGACACCGGCGCTCGACAGGAACGCTACGGGGGCGCCGGCCGCATCCAGGAGAGCACCTGTTGTGTACGGTCCCAGAATCGCGCCAACGTCGAACGCGATCCAAAAGGCGGCCACCGCTAGACCGCTGTCGCCACCATCCACCTCTCCGAGGAGCGATGGTGCCGTGGTGGAAGTCAGTCCGTGAGCCAGCCCGAGTCCGACGAAGGCAGCAACGATCAGCTGTATTTCCTCGAGCTCACCAAATAAAGCGGTCACGACCAGCGCTACAACGAGAGCTGTGACAGTGACCGTTCGAAAACTCAGCCGTCCGGTTACAGCGCCCAAGCTGCTTGCGGCAATTTGGGCGACGGCCGCGACTGTCAACAACATGCCTATTACCCCAATACCGAACCCGAGGTCATCAAGCCGGACCGGCATGACCACGGTGCGCACGCCGTACAACACCCATCCCGTCGCAAACTGAAGCAGCACTACCGCTACGAACGTGCGGCTGCGAAATAGTTGTCGGAGGAGATTCCAGGTCGAGACGGGCACAACATCTTCGGCACTAATGCCGTCACTCGTGCGGAGTCCTCGCACGCTGCGCAGCGCGACCAAAGCAACCAGCGACCCCACGCCGAGAAGCACGCCGTAGATGATCAGCGGCAGGCGCGGGTCGATCGTTGCCATCAACCCGCCAATCGCCGGTCCTGAGATCATTCCCAACGATGTGGCTGTGAAGTAAACGCTCATCGAGCGGGCGCGTTGCGCCGAAGTCGTGACGATGAGCAACAATCCGGTACCTGCGACGGTGAAACCGGCGCTGCCTATGCCGCTTATCGACCGAAATGCAACAAAGAGTTCAAAGGTCGGCGATAAGCCGGCGACGACACTGCATACAGCTTGAATGGCGAGTCCGAGTACGAGGACGTTCCGCAGACGGAATTTTTTCAACAAGCCCGTCAGGGAGACGTTTGCGATCAGTCGGCCCGCCGCGAGTCCACTGACGGCAAGACTTACGCTCGCTGCTCCGACGGAGTAAAGGTCAGCCAGCGCCGGCAGTGCCGGCCCTAGCATTCCGTAGCCGAGACCGGACGCGACAGCGATAAACGAGAGGACCCACACGGTTGACGGCACACGAGCGTTCTCGGTGACTTCTGTCGCAGGATCACTTACGGTGCGCGTCATCGGTAGAGCGCTTTCGGCTGGGCTACTGCTCGACTGCCGATGACCACGCGATTATTTTCTCCCGCAACGGAAATCGTCGACCTGACGCCGAAATGTATCTCCCTGCCGAACGGACGCGAACGTGACAATATCTTCATTGGTACTCCTGGCAACATGGCTGGTAAGGCAGGGAAACATGAGATGGCCGACGCGGGTGTGGTCAACCGTGGTGAGCGCAACAAACAGATAGCGTTGCCGGACTGAGTGACAGCGAGCTTCGCTATCTAGTGGAAAGTTTGGTCAGTATCCGCGGTTCTGGGTCTCAGTTCCCAAGTCGGAGAGAGCGTGCTGACAGCTGCTGCTCCGATACTTCGCCCTGATCCCGTGCAGATCGCTTCGCTGCTCGCGGGAGATCCCATGATGTCGTTGTCCGCCTGATTGTTTCGGAAATTATGTGTGTCTTACGGTCACACGATGGTGGCGGTGCCCTGGTCGATGACGGGTGCACCTGCTGCATCTGTTGTCTGGAATCGCACGACCGTACCGTCGATCCACATCGAGACAGTGAGGCTCTCGCCGGGGAGAATGGGTTTCGTGAAACGACCCTGCATCGCGCGGAATCGCTTCGGCTCCGAGTTGGCAGCAGCATGTAACAGCGCACGGCCGGTGAACCCGTACGCGCACATACCGTGCAGGATTGGTCGTGGAAATCCGCCTCGGGACGCGAACGAAGGGTCCGTGTGCAGAGGATTTCGGTCACCAGTCAGTCGGTATAAAAGTGCCTGGTCCGTGCGAGTGCGGTAGGTGACCTGATGATCGGGTTTGCCAGCGGGTTTCTCCCATTCCGAGGCCGGTCCCCGGCTGCCACCCCACCCTCCGGATCCACGGAAGAACATAGCGGATCGAACGACGCTCAGCAGACGTCCCGTATCGTCGCGGGCTTCGGATTCGACCTCGACGAGTGTTCCGGAACCCTTGTCGTAGACGCCCGCGATGGCACTGGACGTGGTTACCTCACCCTCGACGGGGAGTGCGTCGTCGATGATGAATCCCTGCTCGGCGTGGAGCATTTTCGACAGGTCCACACCGTCTGGCAACGGAATGAGGCCACCGGAGAGGGCGACATTCGCGAATGTCGGCAACACCTTCTGCGGCTTTGCCTCGCTGTTTTCGGTGGTGAACTCGAGTTCTTCCAACGGGTGGCCCTGCCCGGCACCCACTGCAAGTGCATACAGCAACGCATCCTTGGACGACCAACTGCGTGTGATCGTCTCACTTCGCCGACCCACCCACGACTCGTCGAACATCTAGTACCTCGTCTTATCTCGAGAGGTCAGCGGTATCGGTCCGCGACCTGGCGTGCTGCCTGGGGTGTCCTGCGGCGCCGACAGTAGGGCGCAGCACTCCACAGGTTCAGGGAAGACCCGTTTGCCTAATCGGATCCTGTTCTCTTTATACCTGAGCATATCGAGTGAATATTTTCAACAGGAGCTTCATTTCTTCGCCTGATCGAAAGATTGCGATTCGATCGCACTGGCCGGTGAAGTAGTGAGGGGGACTTGACAATACGTGGAGCGAGGTCCACGCTAGCTAAGCGTAACACGTTCCGATTGTTGGACGATGATCCAGGTTTAGCGGACAGGACTCACCCGATGTGAGCCACGTTCGAGGTCTTTCGTGTGCCGAGACGGTTGGTTTGTGTAGTCAGAAAGGAGCACCCCGTCCGGCCTAGTTCCACAAACAACACCCGACGCGAAGAGGGGCTACGCATTCGGTTCTGGGCCGTGGGTACCGAATGCTTGTTCTGCCCGCGCAATCTGTCCTCTCTGCGGGTCCGATGACGCGCAGTGGAGCAGTGGAGCAGTGGAGCAGTGAAACAGGGAATGCGAAGGAGGACTGCGGATGGTGTCGAATATCGTGCTGTTGCAGACCTGTTCAGCCGCGCCATCTGCTGCGTCGTCATGTTAGGCGTCCTAGGCTCGAACGCGTCCTCGTAGTGGCAGGGGAACTCGCGCCAGTCGGCTGCTACGAAGGTGTTCACATTCGAGAAGTGGCAATGCCGGCTCAGCGGCGCCTGTGTCGAGGACCGGCTCCGCGTCGCTGCCCGACGGTTGATCGAGCCGGTCGGTACTCACAGCGAAATTGGAACGTCACCATGAAAATCGTCCAGCGTCGCTTTGGTGTGACTTTTGTCGAGGTTGACGAGGGATCGGCGGCATGCAAGAAAGAGCGTTCGGTGTCTGTCACTGTGGGCCAACCCGATGGTCAACAGCGAAAGCTTTTTTCCTGAAGGACAATTGGAGCCGAAGAGCATAGAGCCGGCGGTGGTCACCCGCACTTCGGCGCGCACACCTGATGCTGAGTTGTCTATGACATCGAGGGTTGCAACAACGACGCGTTCAGATCGTTCATTGGATGCCGCTACGCTCAATTGCCCCTGCACCCCGGTCAAACGAACCTGGGGATCGGCGATGACGATATCCAGAAGTCCGTCGTGTGCCCGGAGATGGATCCGGCCACGGTACTGGGCAATCCGAGTTCCGTCGGGCTTATGATGATCGGTGACGAGTGGCCAGGCCAGTTCGTTGCCCCGTTCGACGATGGCAGAATCATATGAAATCTCGCCAAGTGCTCGAACGTATTGCAGCAATGACTCTTTCACTGACCATCTCAGTGACGTGGAAGTATCGATCTATGGCATTTCCATAGTGTCTCGTTTCTCTACCTACGCGCATCAGGAAGTCGCGATCCGATTGAACGCAACCAAGGATCGGACCCGTCGCTGCCGACCATCGTCGGCCAGGTCCGTCGGTTATAGACGCTCGATGTATATGTACGTCAACAACTTTCGCCTAAACAGGCGAGTCGGTCGTTCAATGGCTCAGCCTGCCGGTGCACCGCGAGAACAGAAGTTGAGCGCTTGATTCCCGGTTGGTCGACAGGTGATACTCGTGATTACTTGTCGGCAGAATTACTGTGGCAGTTGAGGCCCGCGAGAACGAGGTCGACGACTGATTCGATGTATTTCTCGGCCCCGGATTCGAACTCTTTGAGTTTCGACATCGGGGTCATCAAATAATGGTGCTCGATTGTTCCTGTGACAGCATCGAGTACCAGGGCTGGCGACGTACCCTCTATGATTTCACCGCGTTCGATTGCGCGAAAGATAATTCCACGACCGTTGGCAATAGTTTCACTGCGCAAATCGGCTATTTCGCCCTCGAATAGTTCGGGATAAATCTTTGCATCAATCATGGCTCGCATTCGCACTAAGCCGTAATCGCCTAGTAGCCAATCTGCCGTCGCTCGGCCAAGAGTAAGAAGGTCGCCACGAAACGTTCCGGTATCGAAGTCGACCTGGGGACCTTGGTGGGATCGCAACGCGGCTGACATTATCTGTTCTTTCGTTTGCCATCGCCGGTAGAGGGCCGCTTTTCCAACCTTGGCGTGTCGCGCAATGAGATCGAGATTCAGTCTTGCCCACCCCAGATCTCCGTACAATTCCAGCGTAGTGGACAGAAGACGTGCTTCTATGTCTGGATCGATCGGGCGCCCGCGGCCGGATGGTTGCTGGATGGCGCGTGACATTGGCCCATCATGCCACGCGCCATCCGGCACTTTCTTCAGGACATCTCGTCAGTTTCTGGTCAAGCCCGATGCAGTAGCGAGGTACGGCCCGCTCACTGCTCAAAACTGGTGTTCGAAAGATCTCGTACGCAGTCTCACGATGATTCTCGGACCGGATGATTGATCACTTGCTCCGGCGACTCGGGTTGGTAGGCCTTTCCGCCTAGCTTGTTAAGGAACGGGACGAGCATGAAAATTAGAACTCCCGCTCCGATACAGCCGGACCAAACTGTGATGAATGCACCTTCGTTTGGTATTTTCGACCCACTGATCAACATCCCGGACATGATCGCGGCGCATATCGCTCCAGCGGTTGCCCCAGCCACCGTTCGCGCGGTGTTATATAGAGCGCCCGCGATTGCGGAGTCTTCCGGACGTGCGCGAGAAATCACGAGTGCGGGAAGGATTGCGACGAATAGACCAATTCCGGTGCCGCCAACGAATCCCATTGAAATGAAGGCGGACAGTGTGTGTCGAAATACAATTAACCCACCAAACCAAGTGGAAATCAATGCAGCAGAAATCTGCAGTGCCGTTCGTGTACCGAATCGTCGCGCGAATCTGTCGGCGAGCGCCGCCGAAATCATGAGGGCAATGGGTACTGGGGTTATCGCAAACGCGATGCCCATCGAATCGAGACCAAATCCGTATCCGACGATGTCAGGTTTGGATGAATAATACAGTGTAGAAACTGTAACGGCTCCGTAAAACTGCAATCCGAATACTAATGTCAAAACTAACAGGAATCCGACTCCTCCCTTCGTCAACAAGTTGAAGTCGACTAGGGGGGGTGCTGATTCTTTTTTCCATCATGACAAAGGCGACAAGTAATGCCACGCCGCCGCCAACTGTCATCAGGGTTGTAGTAGAAATCCACCCTAGGTTGCTTCCATTGCTTATCCCGATGAGAAAGGCCCCGAGGCCGGTGCCCAGCAGTGCAGCACCCGTCCAGTCGATGGAACCTGTTGCACGAGTGGAGGTTTCGGGCACGAAATATGCAATGCAAACAAGGCTTGTCAGTGTGAGTGCGGCGGGAATGAAGAGGGCGAGAGTCAGGTCGACTGTAGTTCCGAGTATCCCGACCAAAAGTGTCCCCGCCGCGCCTCCGGCGCCAAGGCACCCTACAAGTATTCCGATTGCGCGTCCTGCGTCAGCGCCAGCGCGTTCTCGGAGAATTGCCAACTCGAGAGGGAGAAGCGCGCCCAGCGTTCCTTGGATGATTCTGCCCAACAAGAAGATCCCGAATGAGGGTGCCATCGCGGTAAGGGTCGTTCCGACGGTTACGGTGCCAAGCACGATCAATACCATGCGACGGTGGCCGTATTTGTCTCCCAGTTTGGCCAGCAAAGGCACGCAAATTACGGTCGAGAGGAGGTAGGAAGCCAACACCCAGTTGAGTTGTGCCGGGTTGACACTGAGCTGCTGTCCAATGTGCGGTAAGAGCGGGATGTACCACGACTGCAGCATTCCGCTGATGACTTCGGAAAAAGCCAGGAATCCAACGGCTGCGAGTCCTCCGGCTTGATGTGGAGACATCGCTAGATTTGACTGAATGCTTGGTTCGGTCACTGGCACGCCCCGTTGGAATATTCATCATGAGTTGAGTTGTCAGGCATGGGTTCTCGTGTCCTTCTCGTCAAGGGTTACGGGTCGACCGAATAAGAGACGACTATCGTCCGCTGAACTGTATGGAGTGACGAATAACTGTGTCAAGGGTCACATTTCTTTGCTGGAGGATTGCCGCCGTCGGACGAAACCGGTTGCGGCCCAACGTCCACGTCCTACATTGTCAAGTTGCCTGCCGCTTCGAAGGCGGGGGCTGCGGACCGTTGATCTCGAATCCGAATCGGTGGAGTTCTGCGCAGCTGACTGCAATCGCATTTCCAATCGGGTCTTCGGCAGCCACCGCCAGTTTCTGCCGATGTAAGCGATACGATCGGGGCTGTGAAGAGGTCGGAGATCAGCGCTCTGCGCCGCCGTTGGTCAGTAGAGGACGTCGAAAATCTACGGGCGCAGCTGCTCGATCAGTCGCGAATCACCAAGCCCCCTCACACGCTCACCTCCCCGTGGCCCGCGACCGAGAATGAGCTGCTGGATTTGTGTGGTCTGACGGTGGGTCGCTATGGATTGGACATCAGATTCGTCACGCTGGAACATATCGATCTGAGTTTCGTGCGCGGTGCGCTCACGGCGTTCGAAGCCGAATTGTTCGACTGCCGCTTCGATTTCGCCGCATTGACCGGCCAACCACGCTTGAACCGCAGATTCGAACGATGCAGTTTCCGCGGCGCCACCCTCTCTCGTCTGGCGCTCGGGCCGAAGGTTGTCGATTGCGATTTCACTGGAGCGAAAGCCCACAAGCTACGTTCCGTGCCCAATACCGTGTTCGATCGGTGCACGTTCGACGACTCGGACCTCGCAGGTGCGCAGTTCTCCGACACCTCGTTCGTCGATTGCACCTTCGGTGCCGTGCGGTTCTCCGCGTCGACGAGCTTCGTGCGGTGCTCGTTCACCCGTACCATCATCGATTTCGGCATGGCACAGGTCTCGCGAACGACGAGCGACGGCACAGCTGTGCCTGACCAATGGAAAGGTGAAGACGAGGCAAGCGTCGCACTGGAGCGGTATGCCGCACGCTACGCCCGAGCCATTGTCGCGGAGGATGAGGATGGGCCGCCGTCAAGTCCGAAACTCGAGTGAAGAGCTAGCTGACGTTGACCTCGGCTGCTTCGTCCTCCTGCCCGTCCGGCGGCGACGGTCAGGCGCGTGGTGAACGCGGAGACGCTCGAGGCTCTGCACTCCGCTATCTGCTCTCCGCTATCTGCTCTCGAATGTCGTTGTACGTCGACGCGTCAGGGGTTACCAGTCGTACAGCGTCGTTGATGCCCTCGATTCGCTGCGCCTCAACTGTTTCGAGTTCACCTCGGTTGATTCGGCCAAGAAATCGGAAGTCGACGAACAATTGGATCTGTTACAGGCCGGCACCGCCGAAAATCGCAGACGGATTGTTCGTCGTGAAGGACGACGTGTCGCTGTTCGACAGCTTCGAGCCTCTGGATCGGCATCTCGATGCGGGCGTAGCCTACGTCCAAGTGGAGTTCGACTCGTTGATCGATCCACGGCTTCCCAATGGGGATTCAGTTTCTGACCACGGCGATCTGTGTTCGGTGGTGCGTCGGATTGTCGATTTCGTCAACCGTCGCGACAGCGAGGTCGGTATAGGTGAATGCGGGATCGGATGAATGCAAGAGTTCCGGGCCGGCGCTGACTAGTAGTGGGCCGGTTTCGGCGTGCTCTGCGATGACCACAGGAGGGGGAGTGATTACCACCCAGTCGAGTTCGCTCGGGCTCTGCTGGAGGAGTTCGAGTTCGAGGGCATGACCGACGGTGAACGGCTTCGCTTCGTCGGGGAAGTCAGGTGTATCCACCAGTCGTATTCCCGGGGTCGGTTCGAGGGTTGTTCCGATCCCGATCACGAGTAGACGCCTGGTCTGCAGTCCTCCGATCAATGCATGCGTGGATGCGGAAAAGAACTGGTCCGGTGGTACATCCATGCTAGCGCCGGCATTGATCACCGCATCGGCCCCTGCTGTGAGTCGGCGTACGTCAGCGACATCGGTGACGTCGCCCGTGACGCCGTCGATGTCGGGGTGCGCATGTGGGTGGCGCATCACGGCTAGTACGTCGTGGCCCCGGGCGCGGGCCTGTGCCAAGATTCGACGACCCGCGCGGCCGCCAGCTCCGAACAACACAATCCGGCTCATGCTTTCCTCCGTTCACTGCGTCACCGAGATGGCGACGGGGACGCGTTCACGGTAGAACGCGCCCCCTCGGTTACCGCAACGTAAGCGACCCGACATCCGTAGTGTGGATTCCATGACTGGACCTCTGGATTCAGAACTATTCGCCTCGTGCGGGACGGTTCGTCCTCCGGTGCAGGTAGGCGGTAAATGGGATGCTCAGATCATCTTCTGCCTCCTCGGTGGGGCCCGGCGGTTCTCCGAGATACAAGTCCCGATGCGGCACGTTGCGCCGAAAGTCCTCACCGAATCTCTGCGAACTATGGAGCGTGACGGGTTCGTCAGTCGGACAGTGCATTCGGAATCACCGCGTCACGTCACCTACGCTTTGACCACGCTCGGATACACGCTCACGCAGCCGCTGCAGGCTGCTTGTGAGTGGTCTCAAAAACACCTTCCGGAGGTGATCGAGTCGCGTCGTCAGCACGAAGCTGGGCTCGCTTGACGGGTCGCGCGGCGGGGTTTCGTGTCAGCGAATAACTAGGTCATGGTCGGTGGCGCTGAGGGTGATCGCTGCAATGTGGTTGCCGCGCATCCAGTCTCGGACAAACGCGTCCAGTGCGGGGTTCGATTCCCGAGTCGCGTACGCGTCCACCGGGATTTCGATTGCCCCGACGAGGTGGCGGGGGTTGGCGTCGAGGCCGGGCCCGCGAGGTGTCATTCGGAGTCCGTCGGCGGTGTGCAGGATGACTGGAATGCAGGTGCCGTCCGGTGCGGTGACTGTCGCGGTCCGGGTGGTGGCGACGGGATCGAAGTGTTCCACGTCCAACCGGTAGCCAGAAGGCTGTGCGTGCTGGCCGATCGCGTCGAGCATGCGCGGGTCCACCACGGTGTACGGAAAACCGATGTCGATCAGTGCCTGACCGTCGATGGCGCCGTTGCGGGCGGGCAGCGTTGTGGACAGGTCCCAAGGGGCCGCGGGGGCAAGGGTATCTGTCGAGCGGTCGATCGGTGTGTTCTCGATCGGCGAGCCGAGGAGGTCCGCGCCCGTTGGTGTGAACTCCCACAGGCCGCCTACGAGATCCTTGTGCCAGAAGCCGGATTCGGTGCCGTTACGGCCCTCTACGCGCAACTCGCGCCGATTCGGGCCGGGGCCGAGGGAGTGCACACTGATCGCGGATGTGATCTCGCCGGGAATCTTGGGTTGGTGCACCCAGTCCGGAGCCGGCAGTTGGATTGCGGCGGTGCTGCGGTCGAGCGTTTCGGCGACGAGGTTGGGCGCGGACGGTTTATCCGACTGGTCGTCCCAGCTGTAGCGGAAGAAGATCGAGTCCGATCCCGACGAATCGAAATCGAATGTGCGGGTGTACATGTCGCCGTACTTGTTCATCACGAAGGTGGTCGATCCGGCCGCCGACAACGAGTCGGCCTGGAACCGCCCGCCGAGCGGCCCGCCGATCTCGTAGCTGTCGTCGTTGGGGAGCCACGGGTCCGCGTACGTGATGCGGCTGCCGTCCCCGGTCAGCGCGGGGAGCATTGTCATCTTGCCAAATCCGACGAAGTGGATTCGTCCGGCGATGTCGGTGAAGGTTTGGTTGTCCCACGGCGACGACACGCTCAGCGCCCATCCGTTCGGCCGGTCTCCTGGTAGTTGGCGGCCGGGGGCGCTCCACAGGGGTGCGCCCCACGCGGAGGTCCAGTTCCAAGCGAGCGGGTGCTGGGACGCGTTGTCCATCGTGTAGATCCAGCCGTTGTCGTCGACCGCGACGAGTTCGTCGTCGTCCAGCGATATCCCGACCAGTCGGCCGCGCAGGCACTCGGGCATCGGTACGAATCGCCAGGGTTCGGTGGTAGACGCGTCGGCTTCCCGTGGCCGAGTGAGCAGGTCGTGGCCGACAAGCGCGAAGTCCCAGAATCGGTTGAATTGCGTTGTCGGCGTGCGAACCTCGATAGATTCCGGGGCGGTCGAGCCGGTGAACGTCGGCAGTTCGGCCAGCCCGATGCGCCCTCCGCCCGATGGAGCGCCCGGCGGCAGCTGGGCGGTCCCGAACGGTACGCAGCTCGCTGGTCCGGCCTCGGCGGGTGCGGCCGCGGCGAGGGGAGTGGGCCACAGCAAGCCTGCGGCGAAGAGGACGCCGACACACAGAAGTCGCGTTGGGCGCGGGTGCAACACTCTACGGCTGGTGTCGATCATTGTCCGATTCTCGCATGCATCGACATGTCCACCGCGTTGCTGGTGAGGACGGTCCATCCGTGTCGAATGCGGCGCAGCGTGCTGATTGTGGCCTTGGACGTAGGTAGCGGATGCGTCGCTGCTCCACAGTGACCAGGAGCCCGTCCAGTCAGGCGGTCGGGTGCTCGGAAGGCGTCATCGCGGTCAGTAGCGCGAGGAAGTTCCGGAATGCGGCAGGCATGTCCACCTCGTCCGGCGCCAAGAGCCACTGGATCTGTATGCCGTCGATGACAGCTATGAGTAGTGGTGCAGCTTGCTCGGGTGTGAGCCCGCCGGCCAATCGGTCCCCGAGCTCCGCGCGCAGCAATTCGGCCATGCCCTCTCGCACGGACGCATAGCGCTCGGTGAAGAACTCACGCGCTGGGTGCTGCCCGGTCGCGCTTTCGGCGGCGAGTGCGGTGAAGGTCTGGACGACTCCGGGCCGGTCGGCATTGAATTCCACGATTTGTTCGAGGTGCGACAGGCGCACATCCGTCGAGTTCGCGAGAAGGGCTGCGGCGTCCCATCGGTCGCGAGCGTCGAGCACTCCGATCAGGAGGTGCTCCTTGCTGGGAAAGTGGTGCAGCAGTCCGGGTTGCGTCAGGCCGACGCGCTCGGCGACGGCAGCGAGAGTGGTGCCGCGGTATCCGCGTTCCGCGATCTCGGCCATCGTCGCATCGAGAATGGCCTCGCGCCGGGCCTCGGCCTTGACCGCCCGGCCACCCCGTTGTCGCTCAGTCATGCAGTGAGCCTATCGACGGAAGCGTTTCTCATCGCGCCTGGGTGAGGATGACGGCCATCAGTCCCGCGTCCTGGCTCTGGGTCGGCGCGAGAGCATTGCCAAGGTGACGGCCCCCGCGATGACGCGAACGGTGTTCAAGGACTTCAATTTCGAGTCTCGATGCGCAGGGTGAGAGGGCAGTTGGCCGACGAGGCACCGACGTGGAGATCGTACGATCCGGGTCGGTAGCACCAACTACGGCTCTGCTCGTCCCAGACCTCGAACGCACGACGCGGCAGAGTGATTGTTGCCGTTGCGGTTTCGCCGGCCTCTGCCACCACGCTCGCGAAGCCGGCAAGCGCACGGGCGGGTCTGGACGGGTCGATGTCGGCGGTAGCGAGATACACCTGCACAACCTCGCGTCCCTGCCTAGATCCAGTGTTGTGGATACGAACCGTGACGGTGTCGCCTTGCCATTCGACGCTCTCGTATTCCCACGTGGTGTAGCCGAGACCGTGTCCGAACGCGAACGCGGGTGCGACATCTGTTCGGTCCCAGGCGCGGTAGCCGATGAACAGGCCCTCGGAGTACGTGAGCTTGCCATCGACGGGTGTGACATCCGTGACCGGGCAATCTACAAGTGTTGCGGGCCAGGTGGTCGGTAGCCGGCCACCCGGCTCAGTCAGTCCGACCAGAACATCGGCCAGTGCGGCGCCGGCTTCCTGGCCGGGGAACCAGCTCAACAATACCGCCGAGACATCGTTCCGCCAGGGCATCTCCACCGGCGAACCCGAGTTCACGACAACGACAGTTCGCGGGTTAGCGGCAGCTACGCGGGAGACCAATTCGTCTTGACGCCCCGGCAATTTCAGTGTGCTGCGGTCGAAGCCCTCGGACTCGACCTGGTCAGTTGTCGCGACGACAACGACGGCGACGTCCGCCGCCTTCGCGGCATCGACCGCCTCGGCCAGCAGCTCTTCCGGGTCTCGTTGCGGCTCCTGGTGTCCCAGACTGAAACTGAGGATGTCGATCGGCGAACCCTCCATTTTCATCGGAGTGTGCTTCAGGACCACTTCGACAGGTTCTCCGGCAGTCAGTTCGACGGAGCCGCGGTCCTTCGGAGCACCGAAGAACAGCTCGAACGGATCGAAGCTTTCCAGGGGTTGGTCACCGTCGAACAGAGTTTCACCGCCGACTGTCAGGGTGAACATGCCGAGTCCCTTGGTGCCGAATCGATGCGAACCGCTCTCACTGGGTGTGAAAGTGCCGAGAAGCTCGATTGTGTGCAGCGCTTGGAAGTCGAGGCCTTCCGGGAGGATTCCCATCCATGTGATCATTCCGTTGGGCAGGTCGAGTTCTCGAAGCAGCGTTCCCGCAGCGTCGTAGCACCGGGCGCGTAGATCGAATCCTCTTTCGGCGGTACCCATCTGGTCGGTCAACGTTGTGCCGATGCTGTAGCTGAGCGAGCCCTCGGGCAGTGCTGCCGTCAGTCCGTCGAGTGGGGACACGACGGACTCGGGAAAGACCATTGCGGAGCCGCCACCGAGGACGCGGGCGTCGCGGGCGGCCAGTCCGATCAGTGCGACGGTGGTAGTGCTCGGGTCGATCGGCAGGATCGTCTCACCGCCGATGGGAGCATTGCGGGTCAGTACGAAGGAACGGCTGGCGATCTCGTGGGCCAGAGCGCGGCCGTCGACCGGCGCGGGGAGTTCGGTCACCGCAGGATTGGCGTCCTCGAGGAGGCCCGCGCGCGCCGCGAGCAGTAGGACTCGGCGCACTGCGTCGTCGACTACCGACTCGTCGACCTCGTCATTCCTGACTGCCTCGGCCAGTAGCTCTCCGTAGACGGAGCGGGGGCCGGGCATCGCGATGTCGAGGCCACCCAGAATCGCGCCAAGGGTCGAGCGCGTTCCCATCCAATCCGAGACTACGCAGCCGTCAAATCCCCACTCGCCCCGCAATACTCCGTTCAGAAGTTCGTTGTGCTCGCTCATGGTGGTGCCGTTGACGCTGTTGTACGCGGACATGATTGCCCAGGGTCGGGAGTTCTTCACGATGTCCTCGAAGGGCGCAAGATAGATCTCGCGCAGCTCATTCGGGGACACAATGTTGTCGACGGACATGCGGTCCGTCTCGGCGTCATTGGCTACAAAATGCTTGACGGTGGCGCCGACGCCACCGGACTGCACCCCGCGGACGTAGCCGGAACCGATTGCGCCGGTGAGCAAAGGGTCCTCGGAGTAGGCCTCGAAGTGTCGGCCGCCGACCGGGGTGCGGTGCATGTTCACGGTCGGAGCGAGCAACAGGTGCACGCCCTTGCGCCTGGCTTCCTGCGCGAGCAGAACTCCAGCACGCGCGATCAGGTCAGGATCCCAGGTCGCGGCCATTGCGGTGGGCGACGGCAGCAGAATTGACGGATCGTCCGGTCCCCAGAAGACGCCTCGCACACCTACCGGTCCGTCGGACATCACCAGCGACCCGAGCCCGATTTGCGGGAGGGCAGGAAGGGTCCACATGTCCTGGCCCTGGAGGAGTCGTGCCTTCGCATCCAGGTCGAGCTTGGCGAGTGCTGATTCGACGGCCTCGTAAGTTGCTTCGTCCCGCAATGTGCACTCCTTCGACATGGTGTGGGTTGGTTGCCCGTCCGATGGAAACTCATCGTGCCATCAAACTTAATAAATGATAGGTGTTGTTACTAAAACGTTATATCATGGCGGGATTGGTGTCGAAGGTGGCTCTCCGGCAAGCGAACTCGCAACTGTAACGATTAAATAACAAAGCCTAAGTTGAATTAGGTCTCGTCGTTAGGGTGCATCACATGAAAAGTCTGATGAGCAAAAGCGTCGTGCTCCTCGCAGCTGTAACTCTGGTTCTGCTGGGATCCGGCGCCACAGCGCAGGCGGGTGGAACCAGTGAGCCTGTCGCGAACGGCAGAACCGTCGACGCCACGTACTCCGAGCGAGGTCCGTGGGAGGTGACCAGTCGGCAAGGTTTCGGTTGCTGCGACTCCTCCGGTAACAAGTTCGACGTCTGGTATCCCACTGACCTGGGCGCGAACGGAGATCGGCACCCGATCATCACCTGGGGTGACGGGACGTGGGCGCACCCCTTCCAGTACGACTATCTGCTCTCCCATCTGGCATCGTGGGGGTTCGTGGTGATCGCGGCCGACAACACCAATACCGGCACAGGTCAGGAAATGCTGGAGGCAGTGGATTTCCTCCGACATGAGGACAGCGATCCGTCGAGCATTTTCTATCAGAGTTTGGATACCGGCAATGTCGGTGCGATGGGGCACTCTCAGGGGGCGGTCGGTGCCCTCAACGCGGCGATCAGCTCCGGCGGCGAACTGAAAACCGCTGTCCCCATAGAGCTTCCGGGCCAGTACATGTGTGGCCTGCCCAAGGCTGATGCGGCGATGAACGTCTGCACGGATCCGCGGGCGCTGACCACAGGTTCTGTGCTGTACGTGAACGGCTCCAACAGCCCCATTTCGCAGTCGATCCAGCCGTTGCCGTGGGACTTGATCGGAGCGCAGTCCGCGGAGGGCTATTTCGGTGCCACCCCGGACTCTGTGCCGAAGGTGCGCGCGACTCTGAACGGTCCTAACCACAACGACATTCAAGGTCAACCCGGTTGCCCGGCAAACGATCCGGGCTGCGTCGACGGAGTGCAGGGGTTCCTTGGTGTTCTCACTGCGTGGAACATGGACAATTTGCGCGGAGACGCGCATGCGCACAGTGCCTTCATCTCCGGGGCCGGTGAGCTGTTCAGTCTGCCGGCGTGGAGTAACCAAGCTAGCAACATCATCAGCTGACAGGACCTTCTCGGGCACCCCCGAGTTGGCCTACCCAGCTGGACGAATTCGCCGTTAACCTGCAGGATCGAGAGTCAGGGAGTGGCAGCTGCGGTGATATGGCTCAACACGCATAGCCAGCGGCCATTCCGTCGAACGAAGACATCGGTAGTCCACTCGTCGGCGTCGAATTGTCGGCCGCGGTAGTGCGCCGTGTTCGTCAACCGCGCTGTCAGAACCGCGGTGTCACCGTAGGTGCGGACTCTGGCGTCGTTGACCCGGTCGAACGTCGAGTGGGTGAGCTCGCCAGACTGGATGATAGACAGGAATTGTTCTTTGGACGTGATGCCTGAATAGGACACGATCACCCAGTCGTCCGCCATGAATCTGCCGATTCGTTCGGCATCGTTCGAGACGATCGCCGTGGACCACTGCTCGTGGATCGCGAGTATGTCTGCCTGCACGTCATCACCCGTGCCTGTTGTGACGTCCTTGCCCATCATCGCTCCTCGGCGCCTCTAATTGATCGTGGCCGTCACGGCGTTGCGCGCCGCAGTGTCGCCCAGGCGCCGGCGATGCACGCGATGGTCAGGACGAGAGGGAGCAGCGCCATCGGCACCACCCGTGGGACATCGACAAACCACGAACCGATCGCCGGCCACCAGCGGGCCCAGGTGATTACGATCGCTGACAGGCCGAGCGCGCCGAAGAGTCCGGTGAGGGAGGCAAGCAGACCGGTGATCCGCCACCGCTGGTAGATCGCACCCGTCAGCATCGCGATCGAACTGGTCAGCAGCAGCGTTGCGAACAGCGCCGACAGCTGCACGGCCGTGCTGTCGGTGAAATAGCGTGCGATGCCGAACATACGCATGTGCACACCCCAGCCGTTGGTAGCGGACTCCACCACTGACAGCAGCTGCAGCGCGATTGCGAAGACCGCGGACTGCGCCAGCGCCATCACCGTTGTGGCGGTGAAGAACTCGCGGCGAGTCACGCTCAGTCCGAGTGCGAACGGGAATGTCTGGGCCATCGACTGGAGGTAGAAAGCGAGCACGAAACCGTAGACGGAGAACACGCTGCCGGTGAAACCCTCGTCCTGCTCGTTCCTGACGATCGCGTAGATGGTGAAGCTGATCAGGAACGAGACCAGCAGAATGCCGACCGGCCAGGCGATCAGCAGCGGCCATGCGACCGTATGCAATTGGAGGACGGAACCGATCCGGGACCGGGTGGGTGCCTTCGGGATCGTCCGGGGCGCGGTCGTTGTGATGCTCATACGGTGGTCTCCCTGCGCTGTGTGGTGGTCGCGATGACAAGTTCCTGCAAAGATGCCGGCTCCAGTTCGACCCCAGCCTCCCGCAAACGGTTCCGCTCGGTATCGGTCACGCCGGCCTGCACCGTGATTCGGGCGTGGGAGCCGAGGGACTCACGGTGCAGAACCGTGCCGGACGCGGCAAAAGCATCTACAGCAGCGAGGGGACCGGTTGCCACTACTGCGCGGCTGCGCAGTGTGTCCGCGTCCTCGTCGAGCGCGATTCGGCCGTGGTCGACGACGATCACGTGCTCGAGCAGATTGGCTACCTCGTCGATCAGGTGAGTCGAAAGCACCACGGTACGTGGATGTTCGGCGTAGTCGGCAAGAAGTCGGTCGTAAAACAGTTGGCGTGCAACGGCATCGAGACCGAGGTACGGCTCGTCGAAGAGCGTCAGCGGCGCGCGGGATGCGAGCCCGATTATTACCCCCAGTGCCGATCGCATGCCGCGCGAAAGCTTCTTTACCTTGCGGCCCAGAGGAAGTTGGAAGTCGTCGAGCAGTGCCTCGGCGAACGTGTGGTCCCACTTCGGCAACAGATGGCTCGCGGCGGTGAGTACGTGCTTGACCCGGAGGTCTTCGGGGTATGTCTGGCTTTCCTTGACGAAGCACACGTTCGCCAGCACGTCAGAATTTTCGAACGGGGCGGCGCCGAATACCTCGACCTCGCCGCTGGTGTGCAGGTCCTGCCCGGTCAGGATCTGCATGATCGTCGTCTTGCCCGCGCCGTTACGGCCAAGCAGGCCATAGATCTTGTTGTGCTCGATCTCGAAGGAGACGTCGGAGAGCGCGTCGACATCCCCGTATCTTCTGTTCACTGCGCGCATCGAGGCGGCGAGTTCGAAGTCGGTGAAACGCCTGATGTCGGACTCGGTCGTTGTCATGCTCGCGTTCATCGGGCCACCTTCCTGTCGTCCAGCATGGATTTGAGTTCGTCGAGGGGGATCTGGAGTCGTTCGGCCTCCGCTACGAGCGGCTCGATGTACTGACGTGAGAATGCTTCTCGGCGTCTGAACCTGAGTGCGTCGCGCGCACCGAGAGTGACGAACATTCCGATTCCTCGTTTCTTGTAGAGGATCCCCTCGGATACGAGCTGATTGAGGCCCTTGGCTGCCGTCGCAGGGTTGATCCGGTGGAACGCCGCAAGTTCATTGGTCGAGGGCACCTGCCCGTCTTCGGGCAGTGAGCCGTCGATGATCGAGCCTTCGATCTGCTCGGCGATCTGCTGGAACAGTGGTCGCCCGTCGTCGATCACGATGATCCACGCCCGGGGCTCACTGGTTCATTACTCATGTAATGAACCATAGAACTTAGTGAGGGGTGTTGGCAACCCCCGGTGACGTCGTGCCCGTTCCAGGTGTGGCCTGAGAATTCTTGCAACATCGGTTCGTTCAGCGACGTGAATGGCGCGAGCCGGAACTCACCTCGAATGCCGAGTCAGGAACGACGCGCCTGCCCGTACCGCATCCCAGTCGGTGTTCACTTGGTGCGCCATCGCTTGCGAGAGCCAGGTCCGACGCTCGGCCTGCTCCCGGATCAGACCGGGGATGTCGAGGTCGAACCCCGAGAGAACGTCGGTCGCGGCGATCGTGTCCACCCTCACTTGCATGGCTTCGAGGAGGAGGTAGTCGAAATCCGTTATTGCGGAGACAAATTCGTTGGTGCTGCCCGATGCCCGGCCCGATAGCGGCGCGGTGAACGCGACATCGCCGTCGGGGTCGACAGGGAACCGCCAGTCCACGTTGACGGTGTCTACCGGTTCGAGTGTGCGCCACCACTGTAGTTCGGGCCCGAAACGCAGATAACCCGTGTCGACGCTCCGATCACTGTATGCATCGATGGCCGCGTCGATCTGCGTATTGTCCAGGAGCTCTGCGTCGTCGATGTCATCGAAATCGATTGACCACCCGGCAGTCACGAAATCCACCAGGTCATTCGGTACTGGTTCGAGGATGTAGGGCAACGCTTGCAGCATGTCTTCCCGGAGGCGGACCACGTAATATTCCGCGCACGGGGGACGGTTCGCCCGTCCGTGGGGGAGCGCCTGGCCGTTGTCTGCTCGCTATTGCGCAACAAATCGACTCCACCCACATCGAGGCAATACCAACCCTCGGTGAGCCCGAACCAGTGCAGGTTCCGGTTCTCTCCCCACGGTTCGACCTCGTCCACCGGTACCAGCTCGAACTGGAAACGCACCATGCCTCGATGTAACTCTATCGCCGCATATTCCGTCCACAGGCTTTCGCGCGAGAGCATCTGAGAAGGTGGGTATCTCGGTCGTCGACGTGCAAAAGTCGATGGAAACAAGAAGCGGGGCAATGTACTTCGCGCGCGATCCCTTTCCGAAGGCCAACGTCGTAGTGCGGAACGACCCGTAGTAGTCGCTGCAACCGACGTGACGAACCCAATCGCCCTGAGTTGCGTGCCACGGACTCGGGGTGAGGTGCGCGGAGACTGTGATGAAAAGGCGGCCTCCGAGTGAGCGGCCGAATTCAGTTCGGCAGTTCGGGCATGGCGCGAGAAAATCCATGCTGGACATAAACAAGTCCCACGACTTAGAGTTCAGTCCAACGACTGAAAGGTGAGTACAGGGATGGAAAATCTAGGTAAGGAAGCTGTATACGCGGTGATGACGACTCGGCCCGCCGAGATCGGTTCGGCGTTCGATGAGGCAAACCAAGACTTCGTGTTCGGCGAGATCTGGTCCCGCCCTGGATTGAGCCGGCGCAACAGACGTTGGGTCACACTGACCTGCGTTGGGGCTGCTGTTGCGCCTCGTGCCATAGACGAGCAGGTCTATGGCGCGCTGAACAGCGGTGACATGACCGTCGACGAGATGCTCGAGTTTGTCTTGCATTTCGCTGTGTACAACGGTTGGCCTAAAGCTTCACATCTCGAAGGCGTCGTTCGCCGCCAGTGGGCCCGGATAGAGAAGGACCGAGGTCTCGAGCGTTCCCCAATTGAACCTGCGAGCAATGACACTCTCGGGCTTAATGATTGGGACGATCGGATCGAACGTGGTGTAAAAGAATTCATGGACGTCAATCTGATCGACGCTCCATCGCCCGATACTCCCTATATTCACGCCGGGATCTTGAACTTCGTCTTTGGACACGTCTGGCAGCGCCCGGGTTTGACGAGGCGGGATCGACGGTTCATCACTGTTGCATCCGTGGCGGTGAACGATGCAGTGACGCCGCTGCAATCACATGTCGGCTCGGCCTTGGAATCGGGCGATATCACCAAGTCGGAGATGGATGAAGTAGTTCTCCAGCTATCCGCATACTCGGGATTTGCCAAAGGTGAAGCCCTACAGACGACTGCCGACGAAGCATGGGATCGACTGAGCCTGGCCCGGACTGCCGTTGGCGGCGTCCGACATGAGAGCGCCTAGTACGTCGCCAGAAATTACATTCGAAAAGTTGATGTCTAAAGGAGAACTTCGAACATGTCAGGATTAGAAGGCCGCGTCGCTTTTATCACCGGAGCCGGGCGGGGACAGGGCCGAGCGCATGCGATACGGCTCGCCCGTGAAGGCGTCGACATCATTGGCGTTGATATCTGCGAGAACGTGGACTCGATGACCTATCCGAATGCCAGCGAAGCTGACCTCGAAGAGACAGTGCGGTTGGTGGAGAAGGAATCTCGGCGCATGGTCGGCCTGAAAGCTGACGTGCGGAACTATCGACAACTCACTGCCGCCTTCGAGGAGGGGTACGAGCAGTTCGGTCGCGTCGACATCGTTATTGCCAATGCAGGCATCATCCGGATGGGGGCAGAATCGGAGGATTTTCTGGCGGACTGGAACGATGTCATCGACACCAATCTGACCGGGGTTTATCACACGGTGCGAGCGGCGCTGCCTGCCATGCGCGAGGCTGCGCGCGGCGGGTCGATCGTCATCACCAGTTCGACTGCCGGTCTCAAAGCTTCCTCGTCGTTGTCAGCCAGCGGCAATGCGTACGCGTCTGCCAAACGTGGCGTTGTGGCTCTGATGCAGGGTTTGGCAGCACATCTCGCCCCGGAATGGATTCGGGTCAACACCATCCATCCCACCGGAGTAGCCAGCGGGATGACCCAGAATGCCGCGATGGACGCCCTCATGGCGCATGCCGCTGCCGGCGGCTCGAACTCGATCTCCGGGATGCAAAACGCTTTACCGCTGCAAATGCTCGAGTGTGGAGACGTCGCCAATGCTGTCGCATATCTCGTTTCCGATGAAGCCAAATTCATCACCGGCATCCAATGGCCACTCGACGCCGGATTCATGATTCGCTGACAGTCATTCGAGACAAGGAAGTTCTATGACTGCAACATATGGTGCTGCAACCGTTTTCGATGAACTTCCCAGCGGACTTCTCATCGGCAGTGACTGGGTTTCGGGCTCCTCGGGTGGATCGTACGAGCACGTGTATCCGGCAAGCGGCCGACGGAACGCAACGATCGAGATCGCCGGCGAAGTCGAAATCGACCGTGCAGTGAAGTCTGCGTGGGAGGCTCATCGTGAGTGGATCGCGTACACGCCTGAGCGTCGTCGCGATCTTTTGTTCGACCTCGCCGACGCGGTGAAAGCTGACGTCGATCGTCTCGCGCGGCTCAACGTGCATGACTTCGGTGTTCCGATAATGATGAGTGCCGGGCACATCGGATTGGCTGAAAAGTTCATCCGGTACTACGCCGGATACGTCGACAAGGCCCACGGATCGAGTACCCCCGTGTCCAACAAGTTCGACGTCAACCTGATCGAACGCGAGCCCTACGGAGTAGTCGGCATCATCGCACCCTGGAATGGGCCGATGGTGGTCGTCGGACTCAACGTTGCTCCTGCCCTCGCCGCCGGAAACGCAGTCGTACTCAAACCTTCCGAACTCTCCCCATTCACATCACTGCGATTCGGCGAACTCTGTCTCGAGGTAGGTCTACCACCCGGACTGGTCAATGTGCTGCCATCCGGACCCGAAGGCGGTGCCGCGCTCGTCCGCCATCGCGGGATCAGCAAGATCCACTTCACAGGCGGAGGCGACACCGCAAAAAAGATCATCGCCGAAGCTGCTGCCAATCTCACCCCGGTGGCCACCGAACTGGGTGGCAAATCCGCCAACATCGTCTTCGCTGACGCCGATCTGGATGCGGCGGCAAAACTGTCGGCGTTTCAAGGTCCACTTGGACAGGCCGGTCAGAGCTGTGCGTGTGGTAGTCGAATCCTTGTGCAGGACTCCGTCTACGACGCGTTCATCGAGAAATTTCTCGCTGTGGTGCAGTCGGTGAAAATCGGAGAACCTTTCGATCCAAGCGTCGTAGTCGGGCCAGTGGTAAGTCAGGTGGCGGCGGATCGCATCCTCGAGACCATTGATCGGGCATCAACCGAGGAGATGGGTGAACTCATCGCCGGTGGCAAACGACTCGGTGGAGACCTGGCAGACGGCTTCTTCATAGAACCCACCGTCTTCACCGACGTCGACAATCACTCACCGTTGGCCCGGATCGAAACATTCGGCCCAGTCGTCTCGATAATGCGATTCACCGACGAAGCACAGGCCGTGGGCATCGCGAACGACACCGTTTTCGGACTCAACGCCTACATTCAAACCAACGACCTCACACGCGCACATCGAGTTGCGCGTCAGCTCGAAGCAGGCTCGGTCTGGGTCAATCGCAACAGCGATATCTCACCCCAAAGTCCTTACGGCGGTTATAAACAGAGTGGTACAGGTAGAGCAGGGGGACTCGAGGGCCTCCACGAGTTTCAGCAAGTGAAGAACATTCGTATCGGAATGTCGTGATCGAGAATCGCCGTAGTTTCCCTTCGAGTACCTCTCCACATGCTCGGTGGTTTCGTCCTTCTGTGCCGCGCTTGTCGGGTGTGGGGACGCCACGTGCCGCATCCCGCCTTCAGGCGAGGCGTCGAAGCCTAAGTCTTTGGACTTAGGCTTCGATGATGGTTACATTAGGTGTGCCAAAATACGCCCCTGCAGCCGTAAACCTGTCGGCCAAACAGCAGCTGATTCTCACTGCTGAGCGACTCTATGCTCTGCATGGCTTCGATGGTGTGCCGCTGAGGCACATCGGAACTGCGGCAGGTATGGCCAACAAGTCCGCGGTGCAATACCACTTCGGAGGCAAAGAGGGCTTGATACAAGCCATCCTGGCGTACCGGGTCGAAGAACTGACACGGAGGCGAGCAATTCTCGGCGCGCGCTCTTCTGCAACGGACCTGAGAAGTGTCCTCGAAGCGCATCAGTTGCCTTTGATGGAACTCGCTGAGGACGAAGACTGCTACTACTTGCCGTTTCTCGAGCAACTCATTCGGGTGGTGCATCCTCTTGACGACCTACCTGAGGGGTCTCGAGACTCTGAACGTGTCTACTACGAGCGAGTTGGCGCTCTCCTTGGACACATTCCACAAGCGTTGCGCGAGATCAGAATTCACCAAGCCTCCGGAATGTGCTTGCACACAAGTGCCGACCGCCACCGTCAACGTTTGCTCGGCGCCCCCGTTGCGTCATATGCCGTATATGTCAGTCAACTCCTCGACACGCTCGTAGCCATGCTTACGACTCCACCCTCGACGGAAACGCTTGCAGCACTTGGATAACTCCACGATCGCGACCCGTCTCGCGTTCAGCGAGTCACAGAAGCGGGCGGCCGATCGGTCCCAGCTGTCTCGTTGTGCTGCGAGGCCTGATAGCCAGTGGTCAGCAAGAAGACGGTGCGATCAATTGTCGGCATGATGTCGCTGATCGCGATCTGGTTTTCGCGGCACCGACCTACGAGTCCGTAGACGACGGCCGAAAGTATCGACTGCAGTTCTGTGACGAATTCAGGGTCTACGTCGGACATGACTGATCTGCCGATGCGTATGACGGGGTCGAAGCTGTCCATGCCGAGATCACGGTCGCCGACGACGGTCCGTACTTGAAAGTACGCAAAGAGCATCGTCGGGTGCTTTTCCCAAGGTTCGAATATCGACCCCATCACCCGCATTATGGCCGGGTGCAGGGGCTCATTCGGGCCGCGCGTGTGATTGACGAGCCCGGAGTGATTCTCCATCATCCACCGTTCGATGGCAGCAGCGATCAATTCTTCTCGAGTGGCATACCGTTTGTAGATAGTCGACAGCGACGTGCGGGCACGACGCGCGACTTCGCGGAGTTGCACCGCGTCGTACCCTTCGTCCTCGAGGAAGTCGATGACGGTGTCGAGAAGTGGGTCTCGTGTGAGCTCCGGACCGCCCGCAAGATCTACATTCTCCATTTTGTGAATTCCCTTGCCTTGTCTGGATAACCAGGTTATCGTAGCGCTTAGTAACTCAGTTACTTACCTCACATCCTACGGTGGCCGCACGGAAAATGTCCGCGCCGTCGGCAATCGGCGAGACCACCGCTGTTCGAGTTCGAATTCACAATGCGGAGCACCCAATGACTGGTTCCCCAAAGCGCGTACATATCGATCGCGGCATGTGCGAGGCGCACGCGCTGTGTGTCGAGATCGCGCCCGAGATCTTCGACCTCGTCGACGATGACGTCGCAAGCTGCAACGAGAATCCTCCGGAAGCGTTGTGGCCCAAAGCGCTGGCCGCGGTCAGTGCTTGCCCGCGCCAGGCCATCAGCATCGTGGACGAATTGCCTGCTACTTCACCCGAAAGGTCAGTGATCCGATGACCGATCTAGCATCAGTCGACTATTTCTCCGACGGAGAGATCGCACAAGATCCCTTCGAATACTTCGACTACCTTCGAGGACAGAATCCGGTTTTTCGTGAGCCGCACTACGGCGTGGTGGCAGTCACCGGACATCAAGAGGTGATCGAGGGATTCAAGAACACCGACGCGCTGTCGGCCGTAAATGCGATCGGCGGGCCGTTTCCTCCGCTGCCGTTCGAACCCGAGGGTGACGACATCACCGCCCAGATCGAAGCGCACCGTCACCATTTCCCGATCTTCGAGCACATAGTTGTGATGGATCCACCTGAGCACACGCGAGCTCGATCGCTACTGGGACGGCTCCTTACCCCAAAGCGCCTGCAGGAGAACGAACAGTATCTGTGGGACTTGGCTGATTGTCAGCTCGACGAATTCATCGATAACGGGGACTGCGAGTTTCTGGGTGAGTACGCTAAACCTTTTGCTACGCTGGCAATTACGGACTTACTTGGTGTTCCGTCAGAAGATCGGGCGGAGTTTCGCCGGATGCTGGGCGCCGGGAAGCCACCCGGTAACCATGTTGGAGCGCTCAACCATGATCCTGTCGGGATCAACCCGCTGGAATACCTGGAGGAGCGCTTCAGCGGTTACGTGACCGAAAGGCGTCGCGAACCCCGCAACGACATTCTCAGCGGTCTGGCGTCGGCCAAGTATCCGGACGGATCAACACCTGAAATCCTGGAAATCGTCCGGCCTGCAACGTTCCTGTTCGCCGCCGGCCAGGAGACTGTGACGAAGCTACTCAGTTCGGCGTTACGAGTACTTGCCGAACGCCCTGAACTCCAGCAAACTCTGCGTGAGGATCGCAGTCTGATCCGCCCATTCATGGAGGAATCACTTCGTTTCGACAGTCCGACGAAGGTGGACTTCCGCCTCGCCCGCAAGTCCACCAGAATCGGCGATCTCGACATCCCCGCCGGAACTGTCGTCATGCTGGGTCTCGCCGCCGCCAACCGTGATCCGCGAAAGTTCGATAATCCGAATGAGTTTCGGCTCGATCGGAAGAACTCGCACGACCACATCGCGTTCGGTCGTGGGCTGCACACCTGCGCCGGTGCACCGCTCGCTCGAGTGGAGGCCTACGTCACCTTGAACCGTCTGCTCGACCGGATGAGCGACATCGCCATCAGCGAACGCGCACATGGCCCGGCCGGCAACCGTCGATACGTATACGAGCCCACCTTCCTGCTGCGCGGGCTCATGGAACTCAACATCGAGTTCAACCCGATCCGAAAGCCGTAATTCGTCGTACAACAGCATCGGGCGATTGCTCGATGTCCCAACCGAGAGAGGCAATTTCATGGCAGGCAGAGTAGAGGGCAAGGTCGCGTTCGTTACCGGCGCGGCACGTGGTCAGGGACGCAGTCATGCGGTGCGACTGGCACAAGAAGGTGCGGACATCATTGCCATCGACATCTGCGGACCGATCAGACCGAACGCCCAGATAGCCCCGTCTGAGCCGGCCGATATGGCCGAAACCGCAGACCTGATCAAAGGACTCAACCGTCGCATCGTGACGGCGGAGGTCGACGTCCGCGATTTCGACGCCCTCAAAGCTGCGGTGGACAGCGGCGTCGAGCAATTGGGCCGGCTCGACATCATCGTCGCCAACGCCGGAATCGGAACCGGTGGCCCTACCCTCGACCAGACCAGTGAACTGGACTGGCAAGAGATGATGGACATCAATCTCTCCGGTGTGTGGAAGTCGGTGAAGGCCGGTATTCCGCACTTGATCGAGGGCGGTCGCGGCGGGTCGATCATTCTGACCAGTTCGATGGGAGGTCTGAAGGGATACGCCCACATGGGTCCGTACATCGCCGCGAAACACGGTGTGGTCGGGCTGATGCGTACGTTCGCAGTCGAACTGGGAGAGCACTTCATCCGGGTCAACTCCATTCATCCCACAAACGTGAATACACCGATGTTCATGAATGAGGGAACGATGAAGATGTTCCGTCCCGACCTCGAGAGTCCCGGACCGGAGGATCTGAAGGCCGCCGCGCAGTTCATGCATGTACTGCCGATCGGCTGGGTGGAGCCCGAGGACGTCAGCAATGCTGTGCTGTTCCTGTCCTCTGACGAATCCCGTTACGTCACAGGGCTTCCTCTCACCATCGATGCCGGTAGCAACCTCAAGTAGCAGTGACATTCCGCTTTACGTTTCGGTACCGGGTTGTGCACTCCACTCCGTGCGGGCCCGGTACCGACAGCGATGACAGAAAGCCACCTGGCACGTCGCGATTAACCGCGGCGTGTGCCGCCAAAGAGCGTCCACACCCACGGGCAACACTGTCGACCCGTATCACCTGAATTCGTCGCAGTATCAATGCTGCTCGGTCGGCCGGAATATATTGCCGCTTCCTGCGCTTCCTTGCCTTCCCGAGGAAGCCGGCTTCATCACCGGATCAATCCTCCCTCTCAGCAGCGGAACTCTCACTTACGCACGTGCCATGTCAAGGAATGCACGGTGATCTGTCGATTCCGTCAGTTGACCGCCTTGACCAAATGTAGGAGACCTGTGAAACCACAACGAACACTCGCTGCCTTCCTCGCCGTGGTGGCGGTAGCGGCAGCCGTCACCGGATGCAGTGGCCGAAGTTCGAGCGAGAGTCCGGCTGAGGGCGCCGACGATGGCGGAACGAGCGCTGCGGCCGCCTCCAGCGACTTCGGCGACCTTCGAGGCGTGTGTCAGCCTGGCGATGTCAAGGGCGCACCGGCCCAAGGCGTGACCGCGGAGGAAATTTCTGTCGGAGTCTTCTCCGACATGGGTTTCAACAAGAACACGGAATTTGCCGACGCGGCAGAGGTTTTCACGTCGTGGTGTAACGATGCCGGCGGCATCAACGGTCGCCGGATTGTGGCCAACATCCGCGATTCGAAGTTGATGGAAGTTCGTCAGAGAATGATCGAAGCCTGTCGTGACGACTTTGCTCTCGTCGGCGGCGGCGCAGCGTTGGATGCTCTCGGTGTCAAGGACCGGCTGACATGTATGTTGCCGAGTTTCCCCGCGCAGGCTGTCCAGTCACGGTCTGCCGGCGCAGACCTGGAGGTGAGTGCGTCACCGACCATGGTTCCCGGATACGACAATTACAACGGTTTTCGGACCTGGATCGCTGACGAGGCCTACCCGGACTCGAAAGCCGCCGTCGGGATCATCAACGGTGATTCGGCGGTTACCAAGGCAATTGGTGCCTTGACCGCAGAAACACTCGCAGCGACCGGTGCAACGCTCATCTACGACGAGCTCTATCCAGCTATGGGTGTCTCGGACTGGACTCCATACGCTCAGGCGATCAAGAGCAAGGGCGTCAAGGGTCTGATCTTCATGGGCGACTTCAATCAGTTGGCCAAGCTCGAAGAGGTCCTCACCAGCATGAACTACAAGCTCGACTGGATCGATGCCAACAACAATGCGTATAACGCCTCGTTCATCGAACTGTTGGGGAAGTCCGCGGACTTCCAGAACAATCTCGTATCTCTCAGCGGGGTAGCGCCATTGGAGAGTGACGAGCCAGCGGTGGCGGAGCTCAAGGCTATGTACCAGAAGTACGCCCCGGACGCGCAGATCACACTTCCGTCGATGCTCGCCATGTCGTCGTGGTTGCTGTTCGCGAAGTCGGCCGCCAGTTGCGGTGCCGATCTCACCCGCTCGTGCCTTTACAACGCAGCTGTCGCCGAAACTGCCTGGACCGGGGGAGGTTTGCATGTCGCTAACGATTTGGCGAATCCTATCCCGCCGCAGCCGTGCTTCAACGTCGAGCGAGCGACATCTGACGGATGGGAGGCAGCTGATTTCAATCCCGACAACGGTCTCTACCGTTGCGATATCCCCGCTCGTAAATTGACAGCTGACTTCGGGACGCCGATGACCCTGGCCGAAGTCGGTAAAAGCATCGGCGATTTCGAATAATGGAACAGTTCATCTCCTTTGGGATCGTCGGGCTGAGCACTGCGGCGATCTACGCGATCATCGGCAGCGGATTGGTGGTTACCTACACGACCACCGGCGTGTTCAACTTCGCACACGGCGCGACGGGCATGATGGCGGCTTTCTCCTATTGGCAACTCAGCGTCGGTTGGGGTTGGCCGGTGTGGCTGTCGGTAGCGACCGTACTTCTGGTTCTGGCACCAGCTTTCGGGCTCCTAGTCGAACTGTTGGTGCGGCCGGTCCAAGCCCTTGGTGAGGCCGAGAAGCTGGTGATGACGATCGCCTTGCTGAGCGGTCTGATTGCGCTCGCGAGATGGATCTGGAGTCCGAACAAGGCACGCACGCTTCCCAAGTTCTTTGCCGAGCAAGACTCTTTTCAGATCGGTGCTGCGACGGTCAGTTGGCACCAGGCAATCACCATGCTGGTAGCGGTCGTCGTCGCGGCGGGGTTGCGAATCCTGATGCTGCGCACTCGAACCGGAACCGAAATGCGAGCGACTGTCGATGACCGTGCCTTGGTGGGTCTCACCGGGGCAGACCCGGTTCGCGCCAACCGGGTTGCCTGGATTCTGGGGACGGTATTGGCGGCAATCGGCGGCATTCTCATCGCTCCGATGGTCGCCCTCGATGCGACCCAACTGTCACTCGTGATTGTCAGTGCCTATGCCGCAGCGATATTCGGACGGTTGAAGAGCTTGCCGATGACTTTTGTCGGCGCGATCGTCGTCGGGTGCATGGAAAGCTACCTCACCGGTTACCTACCGCAGAGTCCCTACCTTCCCGGGCTGCGACTCGCTGCGCCGGCAATTCTGTTGCTGCTCGCGCTGTTGCTGTTTCCGCACGGGCGACTTCGGAGACGCGACCGTCACCTCAGTCAAGTTCCGCTACCGACAGTTCGCGGCACAATCGCCTTCGCAGGAGTTATCGTCGCGTTCGGACTCATTCTGGCCACCGTACTGGGGGAGGGTGATCTGATCACCTATGGACAGATATTCGCATTCGGCGTCATCGCGTTGTCCTTCGTTCCGTTAGTCGGTTACGCCGGTCAGATCTCGCTCGCACAGCTCACGATGGCGGGGGTCGGGGCGATCGTCTGTGCACGCTTGGGCGGAAATGGGCAATGGTGGGCACTTTTGGCGGTGATGGTCATCGCGGGCATTGTCGGTGCGGTGATCGCAGTGCCCGCGCTGCGACTCTCAGGGGTGTACCTGGCGCTCGGGACGGCGGCAATCGCGGCCATCTTCGACCGATGGATCTTCACGTTGCCGTCTTTCGAGGTGTTCGGCACGGAGATCACACTGTTTGATCAGGGTTCAGTGGAATTGGTAGGCCCGCGACTGTTCGGATTCGCGATCGACACCCCGGCAGAACTGACGGTGTTCTCAGCAGTGTGTCTGGCGCTCGTCACACTGGGCGTGGCAATGCTCCGGCGAGGGCGCCTCGGCCGACGATTGATTGCACTGCGCGACAGCGAGGCAGCGTTTGCGACATTGGGAGGCAGCTTGCTGCTGACGAAAATGCTGGTCTTTGCGCTGTCCGCCGGCATTGCCGGTCTCGGTGGGGCGCTGTACGGAATGCAACTGATGTCGATCTCGGCGGAGCAGTTCAGTTTTGTTGCCGGACTAGGTATTTTCCTGATCGCCGTAGTCGGTGGACTCGGTGTGGTCGGAAACGGACTCTTCACCGGAACGATGATTGCCGGTCCTCTCAATGCAATTGTGGCGTTGTGGCCGGCGGCCGCCAACCTCGTGCAGACGCTGCCCGCTGCTGCCGGCTTGGCATACAGTTCCGGCGCTGTCGACGATGGACTCGTACCCAGTCTGCGTCGGCGTTGGGAGCCCGCACTTCGGTACCCCGTCGTGATGGCTGCCTTGCTCGGTTGGATTGGGGCGCTGTGGATTCTGCGACTCGTCGATGTCGTGAACGGGTACGTGCTGATCATCGGGGCGGTGGCCGGAATTCTCGCAGCCCGAAGTTGGGGTGTATCGAGGCAACGGGAGGCTCCGGCGCAGCGGGAGATTCCGGTGGAGTGGTGGGGCCTGGAGCGCCCCTGGACTACGGAAGACGAGGAGGTGCTCGATCGTGCCATCGCAGCTCGAAGTTAAGGACATCACGGTCACATTCGGCGGCCACCATGCACTCACCGACGTTTCACTGACCGCCGAACAAGGCAACATCACCGGCCTCATCGGACCCAACGGTGCCGGAAAGAGCACCCTGTTCGACGTCATATCCGGACTCCGTAAGCCAGCCACGGGAAGTGTGTTCCTGGGTGGCTGCGACGTGACCCGAGCCGGACCGTCTCGGCGCGCCAAACACGGCCTGGCACGGACGTTCCAACGCCTCGAACTCTTCGGTCGCCTCAGCGTCAGAGACAACCTCCTCGTTGCCGCCGAAATTGGGCCGCAACGACGCAACGCGACAGCCGTTGTCGACGACATCATCGATCGACTGGGATTGGCTGCGGTGGCCGCCGTCACCGCCGACTCGCTGTCGACCGGCATGGGACGACTCGTCGAGGTGGCGAGGGCAATGGCAGTGCACCCGTCCGTCATTCTTCTCGACGAACCGGCTGCCGGGCAGGACCCCGAAGAGACACAACGGTTCTCGGTGCTGCTGCGATCACTGGCGGATCAGGGAACAGCGGTTTTGTTGGTCGAACACGACATGGAATTGGTGATGAGCGTGTGCGATCAGGTGTATGTGCTCGATCTCGGGAAGATCATCTCGGTCGGCCCACCCGAGATGATCCGGCGCGATGACGCGGTTCTGGCAGCGTATCTGGGGGAATCATGAGTCCCGTTCTCGAACTACGCGGCGTCCGCGCGGGTTACGACGATATCGCTGTCCTGCACGGCATCGATCTTGCAGTCGAACCAGGGCAAGTAGTGGCTTTGCTCGGTCCGAACGGTGCAGGCAAGACCACCACGCTGCGCATCATCTCCGGTGTCCATACGATCACCTCAGGACAGCTCCTGTTCTGTGACAGAGACATGACCGGAGTATCACCGCGGGAATTGGCGCGCGCGGGTGTATGTCTCATCCCCGAGGGGCGCGGCGTATTCCCCAATCTGTCCGTCCGGGACAATCTGTCGATGATGACCTTCACCGGTCGGTCTCGTGACGAGATCGAAGAGGTCGCATTCACTCGTTTTCCCATCCTCGCGGAACGAGCTTCACAAATTGCCGGAACGCTGTCCGGTGGCGAGCAGCAGATGCTCGCTCTCTCTCGCGGCTTGGCCACCGAACCAGCTGTGCTTCTGCTCGACGAATTGTCCATGGGACTAGCGCCTTTGATCGTCGGCCAACTCTACGAGGAGGTCGCCGAGATAGCGAGGCAAGGTGTCGCCGTGATACTCGTCGAACAGTTCGCGAACGCCGTACTCGAATTCGCTGACCATGCTGCAGTTCTCGTTCGAGGTCGGATCGAAAAGCAGGGTCACCCGGACGACGGACTGCGCACCGAACTTGCCACCCTCTACCTAGGGAGTTCTACATGACCACGACTGAAACACGCGCAGAGCGCTTTTCCCGCGAGCTTGCCGATTTGAAGATTCCCGACCCGTCCGCGGGCCGGTCCAGTCTCTGGCTGCGACTCGGAATCGCGCTGATGGTGCTGGGTCCGGCGTTGGGAGTGGGGGCTTATCTTCTGTCACACAACACATCTGATCCGCTTGTTCAACGCGACGCCATCATTGTCGCTGTGATCGGAATAGTCGTAGGAATCAACGGAGCTGCTATCTTCCTGCGCTATTCACTGACCAATTTCCTGAGATTCTGGATGGCTCGCCAATCTTACGACTTGGCACTTGCAACGAGACTTCCCTCCCTCGACGGAGAACAGTCGTGACCTTCTGACACGCCAGGAGTTCGAAACATGTGGTGGCGGAACCGTTCCGTCCACCGGAAAGGATTCACCATGCGTAAATCTGTAATCGGTCGAGCCCTGATCGTCGGCGCCTTCATCGTCACTACATTCGCGACGGGCTGTAGCAGCTCCGATGACAGTTCGAGCGAGACCACCTCATCAACCAAGGCGACAAGTTCTTCGGCGCCGGCAGCAGCGACAACCAGCGCTGTGGCGTCCGCTGCGGCGACCAAAGAAATCACGGACGCGTACATCACCTTCTTCAATGGAACTACCGCCCCTGCCGCGCGTGCCGCCCTGCTCGAGAACGGCGATGTATTTCTCCCAACGCTCGAAGCGATGGCCGCTGATCCGCAGTCGATGGCAACTACTGCCACCGTAGAAGGCGTCACCGCAGCCGGCGCCGACAACGCCTCTGTCAAATGGACACTCGTGATGGGCGGTACTCCCGTACTTCCCGACCAGTCCGGTGAGGCAGTACAGGAAGCTGGTACCTGGAAGGTCTCCGCAACGACGTACTGCACCTTGATGGCTATCCAGGGGAGTGGGGCCACCGTTCCCGGCTGCTAGTGCCAACAGCCCGAATCTTCACCCAGGCGCGCTATTCGATCACCCAATCGGCCAGCGATATCGACTCAAGTTTCGAACTACCCGAAAGCAGTCAGAATGACACTCCAATCGATCATGGACGAGGTACGCAATCTCCCGGGCACCGGTGAAGTCATTGCGGTCATCGACCCGGCGACCGAAGAACAGATCACCGAGTTCACCGATGGCGGGGCAAAGGCGGTCGAGGAAGCCGTTTCTCGTGCGCGCGAATCCTTCGAGGCCGGTGTGTGGCACGGTCTCCCCGGCAGTGAAAGGGCTAAAATCCTTTGGCGCGCTGCCGATTTGATCGACGAATACGCAACTGAGATCGCCCAGCTCGATTCGATCAACACCGGGATGCCATTCGTTCAGGCGCATTCCATCGTCGGGACCAGTGCCGAATTCTTCCGGTACTACGGCGGCTGGTGCACGAAGGTCAATGGCATCGCCCATGACGTGCACATGACCGGCGGGATCACTGGTGCTCATTCGAATATGCACGGATACACGCTCAAGGAACCCGTGGGTGTCGTCGGGCTGATCTTCCCGTGGAACGGCCCGATCTTCAACGCGTGCGCCAAACTTGCTCCAGCCCTTGCCGCAGGGTGCAGCGTCATCGTCAAGCCTGCCGAAGAAACACCGCTGTCGGCACTGCTACTGGTTAAGTTATTGGCTCAGGCCGGCGTGCCCGATGGTGTCGTCAACCTCGTCAACGGCTACGGCCACACTGCAGGCGCGGCACTGAGCGAGCATCCCGATGTAGACAAAATCGCTTTCACGGGATCCACCGAAGTCGGCAAGAAGATCGTGCAAGTAGCCAGTGGCAACCTCAAGAAGGTCATGCTCGAGCTCGGCGGCAAGTCACCCGTACTGATCTATGACGACGCCGATCTGAACACGGCCATCCTGAGTGCCGCGATGGGTATCTTCGTGCACTCCGGTCAGGGCTGCATCAGCGGCTCACGCATCTTCGTTCAGCGCGGTGTCTACGATCAGGTCGTGGAGGGCATTGCGGCGATTGCCAATTCGCTGAAGCTGGGCGGGCCTAAGGATGAGGGCGTCCACATCGGTCCGCTCATCAGTCAAAAGCAGCTCACTCGAGTCATGGGCTTCGTCGAAGAGGGAAAGCGCGACGGTGTCGAGGTAGTGGCAGGCGGATCCCGGATCGACCGGCCGGGTTATTTCGTGCATCCCACCGTCCTCACCGATGTCAGGCCCGACATGCGGCTCTATCAGCAGGAAATTTTCGGACCCGTCGTTCCGATCATGCCGTTCGACGACGATGACCAAGTGGTTGCCATGGCAAACGACACCACATACGGGCTCGCTGCCACGGCGTGGACCTCGGACGTCGGACGTGCTCACCGCCTCGCGAAGCGACTGGACGCCGGAACTGTCACCCTGAACTGCCAGATGGTCTTCGACCACGCTATGCCGTTCGGCGGATACAAGCAGTCCGGATGGGGCTACGAGCACGGCAGAGAGGGCATCGAGGGATATATGAAGACGAAGTCGGTTTACACCCAGATCTAGATCAATTTGCGTGCGATGGAAAAGCGCTCTCGCACATGACGATTCCCTAAGCGGGGCATGCATGGCTCCCCGCTTAGGGATTTCGCTCAGCTCAAGTCCGCGATGATTCGCTCTGCGAGGGGCTTGGACGACGCGGGATTTTGTCCGGTGTACAACTTTCGGTCCACTACAACGTAAGGGGACCACGCCTCGGCATTCGAGAACTTGCCGCCCTGCTCGCGTAGCTTCGTTTCGAGCAGCCACGGAGCCTTGTCCGCCAAACCTGCCTGGGTCTCCTCCTCGTTGGTGAAGGAGGTGAGGTTGTAGCCGTCGAACAGCCAGCTTCCATCGGATCTGCGTGCGGGAAGCAACGCTGCCGGTGCGTGACAGACTGCTGAGACAACCTTGCCTGCGTCCAAGAATTTCACCAGAAGCTCGCCGAAGGCTGTGGACACTGCGAGATCCTCCATCGGCCCGTGCCCGCCCGGAACAAAGACCACGTCGAAGGTGTCGGCGTCGATATCTTCGAGAATGTGGGGCGAGTTCAGCGCCGGCTGCAGATCGGCAATGTACTTGCGCATACGGTCGGCGCCCTCCTGACCTCCATTGACCTCGGGGGCAAGGCTTCCTTCATCCACAACCGGGACCTTGCCGCCGGGTGTTGCAATCACGATGTCGTACCCGGCATCGACGAACGCCTTATGAGATTCGACCAGCTCCTCGGCCCAGTATCCGGTGGGGTGGGCGGTCCCGTCGTTGAGCGTCCAGTGATCTGCAGAGGTGACGGCAAACAGCAACTTGGTCATTGCACAACCTTTCGTTGGAGACAGGACCCGAAGACAGGCCCAATCGGCAAAACAGCGTCAGTCAATGCAACACACTGGTCCGGAGAGAATTCCGCATCGGCCGTCTTCGGTGAGATGTGTCATGTCTACTCCGCAGTTGCGGAGCAGCTTTGTGCGCAGAGAATCCTTAATGTGTTTCTGCTGCAATATGTTTGATCGGCGAGCGATTCCACGATGTCCGAATGTTACAGTCGGGTCTCAATTTTAACCGGCGGAAAGTGCGTATACCTGCGCAAACCTCGATGTAAACCCTGCTAGGCATCGAAACTTCGGTTCACAGCGGCCGGCATTCGTGATTGCATGGGTCGTGATCCAAGGAACGCAATAGAGGTACACCGGTGCCTCGACAAATGCGCAAGTGCAAGGAAACGAAGAGAGCGAACGCGATCGAAATGACCACGCCGCAAAAAAGTATCGACCCCGACCTCGAAGTCGATTGGGTATGGGAAGACGGGCAACTACGAGGCGTGGCGGCCGGCGGCGCCGTGAGGCTGACTGCGAATCTCCAACGTGCCCAATGGTCATGGGGTTCGTACACACTCTTTGCCGAGCAATTGGGAGACCAAGTGTGGCTCACATTCGACAAGGTTGTCGATGAAATCGGACGCCTCGGTATCGCGGACACGACTGCTGTCGAGGTATTCGCCCCGTGGATGGGGCAAGCCGCGACACCACTTCGGGCACTCAATTCTCCGTTGACGAAGGAAAAGCTGTCAGCCCTGCCGGCTGAAGCTGAAGTTCCGGATTTTGCCTACGCCGTTGTTGCAGAAGCTGTTCGGATTTTCGAGAATCCCCAAAACCCAAATCTCACTGCAAGGTTCTGAGCGGAAACTCGTGGGTAGTGGCGGCCCACTGCGTCTGACTCAAAGCGGTGCTCGATCGTCTTATGGCGCTCACGGGTGTGAGACCTGTTGCTGTATAACGCTTGCTGAACTCAGTCGCGGAAGTAGACGCGAAATGCATTGCGCACAAGACGGATTCTCCGCGAAGGGGTGAAGCGCCGGAACCTGGTCGTCGTGTTGATTCGTGCGCGTAGACCGACTCGTACGCGTGGTACCTATTCAAAGGATGAAAAGTACTCGCGAAGTGCGTCGTGCGACTCGGCCAGTACCGTCTCGTCGCCGGACGGGTTGGTCCGGAAGGCGTACTGAGCAAGTCGCTCGATAATTTCGACGGCAATGGCGCACTGTAGGTGTGACAAGCGGTTGAAGCGTGGCGCGTGAATTTCGAACTGCTCGAAGACGAGAACAGCTATCTCGTCGCACCAGATCTGGTCGAGACTACGGATGCTCGCATTCAGATGTTGCCCGACCCACAGTTCGCGAATCAGTGGAATTGTGTACTGCTGTCTGTAGTGACCGACCAGGATGTCGACAATCTTGGTCCACGTCGTTCGCGAACGATTGTTGAACTGACGGGTGATCAGCCCGTACGAGTCGATCATGCATCTCCGTGCGAGTTCGTCCAGAACCCGCTCAGGAGAGTCGAAGAACGGTAGCGGATTTCGGTGTCGCTCTGTTGTCTTCCGTTTTGCGACGGCGACGCCGACGAGTGCTGCGATGGGGAAGATCCCGAGCAATGTGTACTGCCTCTTCGAATCTCTACCGCGGCGCCTGTACGTGACTGGGAACCGAGTCGCGTCACGCTAATCGGCGATGCGATCCACGCGATGAGTCCGGTACTGGCGATGGGAGCAAACACCGCGATGCGTGACGCGTCCGAGTTGACCCGGACGCTCTGTGAAGCCAGGAGCCCTCACGCGTCGCTGGTTGAAGCGGTCGCTGATTATCAAGCCGAAATGGCAGCATATGCGTTTCCGCTTGTGGCCAACTCCCGGGAAACGGGCCGAACCCGCGTCGGGCAAGCATGATTTGCCTTCGCTGCCGACTTGACTCAGGTTCGCTGTACGAGAATCTGCGGGCTACGGCGTCAACCATATCGAGGAAGGGCTGGAAAGAACTGCGGCCGTATACAAATACCTCCGGATAGGATCTCTAGTCGCGTTGTCGGTTTACCCAGATACCACGCAGGAGCATGAGCACGCTTAGGCAAGCGCCCCATCCAAGCGCGGACAGCACCACGCCTACGCCTGCTTGGCCGGTGGCATCAGTACTGGCTGCAACGCTGAATGCAGTCGTGAATCCTGCGGTCGTACCTACAGCGGCGGCGAAACCACCTGCCGTGGTCCAACGCGAGAAATGTGCAGCGACGAAACATGCCAGAATCACGGTTATTCCGCAGGCGACCACCTGCCAAGTGGGGAACTGGGTCGGTGCCGGCAGGCCGGGCCTACGGAACTCGCCCCGATAGTCGACGGACCAGCTCAGCCAGCCCACACAGGACAGAAGTCCCAGCAAGAACGCGACCAGGCCGGTAGTCCACAGCCCCAGCGGACCCCCGCCGGCTGGCTGCGTAGCTGCGGATCGGTTCGACGATTGCTCGGGTCTAGTTCGCTCTGATCGCCAGATTGACGAGATGATGCCTGCACTGATCATCGTGGGCACTCCGACGAAGATGAGCACCATCCAAAGAAACTGCGGTAGAGCAAATTCGGAATCGACGGTCATTATAGGAGTATGCACCTGGCATGGTTATTGTCGTGGGAACGTGACCCCGATGCGTACGTGAAGTTCTCTTGATGCGTTAGTCGATCTGCATGACAATCGTGCGAGCGCGTCCTGCGACATTCAGCGGGTTCATGCCGACGACGCTACCCAGTGCCCGCCCCGGCCTGTTACTGCCTGGATATCTCTGTGTTGGGCGGAGTCTGCAGAACTCTAGGCTTTAGTTTGTGGCCGCGCACGAAGGGGCCCGTTGTGTGCAACGGTAGCGATCAGTGCGGGAACCACAATGGCTGATACCGCGAGGACTGCACCGAGAAGCGATCCAAGTAGGGGCCGATCGAACCAAAGTTCTTGTGCCAGTATCAATGCACCTAGTATCGAAACACCGGCACCGACGCCTCGAAGAGCGGACACACGCAGAGGCGGCCTGATCGGGTATTGCCCCGTGACGATCGGCAGTCGACGCCCGGCATTGATCGTCGACAACCGCACTGCGTACAGCCAGTTCAAACCTGTTGCAACGATCAGTAAGATCACACCAAGCACTATCATCTCTGGACCATACCGAATGGCTTGCTGGGGCAGCCGACTTCACCTGACTTGCGATTGTTCCGACTCTGGGCTGTCCGCCCGTCTTGGTCTATGGAGGCGGGCAATAACATGGTTCGATGCGACATGGCCGGAGTGCCAGCGTGTCCACGCTAAAGCGTCGTCCGTGACGGAGACCGGTACAACTGACCGATGGGAGTATTTCACTCGCAGCGACTCCGCCCGGTACTGCTGGCGCTCATCGCTGTTGTGGTAGTTGTCTTCGGACTTCTCTGGTGGACAAAGGCGATCACCTTCACGAAGACCGCGTTCGTAGAGTTCAGTGTTCCTCCTCCGTCTGCGCATGTAGTCGATACGTATCAATCCAGATACATTGCCTACGAGAGCTTCGACTCTTCGGAACTGGTTGGGATGATGAGTAATCGGCTCGCGGCCGCACACGGTGGCACAGTATCCGACTACTCGAGAGCATTGACCGTGACTCGGGCACCTGATCGCTCTGGAATGACCTTGACAGCTCGCGGGCGAACACCCGATGCCGCAGAATTGCTGTTGATTGACGCTACCGACACACTCAATGGGATTCTCCGCCAACTCGCTGTTCGAGTGCCCACACTCACGGTCGATCCCGACAACTGAATTGACACCTTGGGCTTTACCAACACCGCTTATCGCCAGCTCTGACGGCCAGGCCTCACTGGAGGTGGCGGAGGAAGAACCGGCCAGCATCGTCCCCCGCGAACTGCGGGACGCCAGTATGCCCACCCATGTTGGCCTGCAGCGTTTTCTCTTGGGATCCGAAGGCGTCGAACAAGTCCAGTGCCGACTGTCGGTCGTTTCCTTCGTCGTCCCACTGCAACAGAACGTGCAGGGGAATCGTGACCTGACTGGCTTCGTCGAACATGACGCGGGGCACGAAACTCCCGGCGAAGAGACCGGCGGCCACGATTCGCGGTTCGACCACAGCCAGCCGGATACCGATAGCGATCACCCCACCCGAGTACCCGACAGGGCCGCGGATCTCGGGCAGTGAAAGCAGGGCGTCCAGGGTGGTCTGCCACTCCGGGACCGCCTTCTCGACCAGCGGGAGGACCAGTCGGTCGATGATCTTCTCGTCAACCGGCTCGCCGGCCGTCAGCGCCCGATGTAGATCGGCGCGGGCCTGCTCGGCTTCGGTTGATCGGGGCCGGTCACCGCTCCCGGGGAGCTCGATGGTGGCCGCGGCGAAGCCGTTCGCCACGCAGTGCCGGGCTCGTCCCGCCAGCCGGGGGTACATTTTGCGGAGTCCGCCGGGGTGTCCGAGCAGGATCAGTGGCGCCGGCGAAGATGTGGGCGTCCACAGGGTGCCGGGGATCTCGCCGAGGGTGAAATCGCGTTCGAGGCTGCCGTTTTCGAGGCGCCGTTCGGTAGTGAAGTGCATGGTCGTGCCTTTCGGGAGTGCTCGTTGAACGGCGCTCCCGGACGACCTATCGCCCGACCGTGACCCTGAGAAGGAGCACCCACGTCGATACGTTCACGGGTACCACCTCCTCGTTCTCTCGCACGGCTTCGAGGAGAGAATAGCAGTGGCCGTCGTCTTCGCCAACAGATTTATCGGTGTTCACCGAGGCCGAGATTTCCACTCGGGGCGACGAGCAGCATCAGACCGAAGGCGAGCGGGTATCCGAACGTCCAGTGCAGCTCTGGCATGGTGTCGAAGTTCATGCAGTAGATGGCGCAGATCAAGGTGGGTGTGAATAGTATTGCGGCCCAAGCATCCAGGATTTCAGGTGGTACCCGTTGCCACTCGGACCCGACCAACCGATCAGAGAGGACGAGGTCAAGCTTCTCGCCGTGCACATTCCACACCTACCCATCGATGCCGAACTCGACTTGCACTCACAGGTATTCACCACAGTCGCAGCCGAGGAGTTCGATTGACACGCAAAGCGATTCGAGGCAGAAACCTCGGTTTGCACGCTGTCCTTGGGGCGGTGCTCGTTCGGTCGAGTGGAATAGACGACATCCAGCCGCCGGCGTCCCCTTGTGCCCAAGCCGGAACCGCCTAAATCGTTTGCAAAAGGTTCTTAATACATTTACCTTTGGGACGTGCATTTGTACTTTCTCTAAGACGGCTGAGTAAGGCCTTCCGCGCTCGTCGAGTCATCCGAGCTTGCGGCGGCCGCTCGTTATCGACCCCTGCGTGGGGTCGCCGTCTTCGGCGTACCTGTTTGCCATTGGCAGCCGGTGGGCCTTCTCTAAGGATCCGAATGCTCACTTCTACGAACCCTCAATCCATGCGCCAACGCGCCCAGCTGATCGCTTCCGACGTATCGGTGATGCGCGGTGCGAACCCGGTCTTGAACCACGTCGACCTCAATGTCACTCCTACATCGCGTATCGCCATTGTGGGAGAGAACGGGCGAGGGAAATCCACCCTCCTCCACGTACTCGACGGAACCCTCAGTCCTGACTCCGGCACGGTGCAACGCATCGGAACACTTGGTGTCGCGGAGCAGGAGATGCCGGCACACGACGATCGAACAGTCGGTCAAGCAGTCGCGGAGGCGATAGCCGAATCAATCGCGGCGCTGGCGTCACTCGACGCCGCCATACTCGCGATATCCGATGGAACCGCCGACGGCGCGCAGCGATACTCGGCCGCATTGGAATATGCCGAAGTGCTGAACGCTTGGGATGCCGAGCGACGGGTGCACATCGCCCTCGAAGCGCTCGACGCAGAAACAGATCCTGACCGGTTGCTTGACACTCTCTCTGTGGGGCAGCGATACCGCGTACGTTTGGCCTGCCTTCTGGGTGCCGATGACGATTTTCTGCTACTCGACGAGCCCACAAACCACCTCGACCGAAGTGGTCTCGAATTCCTGACTGTGCGGCTCCGAGAGCGCCAGGGAGGCGTCGTTGTCGTCACCCACGATCGCGCACTGCTCTCCGATGTTGCGGAGACCATCGTGGACCTCGACCCCTCACCCGATGACCGGATCCGCCTGTACGGCAACGGCTACGCCGGCTACCGCGAGGGCCGCCTCGCCGAACGTACACTCTGGGAACAGAAGTACGACCACCAACAAGCCGAACATGCCCGACTGAAAGACAGTCTCAGCTCAGCGCAGAACCGTCTCCAATCTGGATGGCGACCGGAGAAGGGAACGAACAAGCACGGTCGCGTGACGCGCGCGGGCGGGCTCGTGCAGAGCGTTCATCGCCGCCAGGAGCAGCTCGAAGCGCACGCGGTGACGGTGCCGGAACCACCCCAGCAATTTCGGTTCCCTGAACTAGCAACAACAGCCGGTCAGGTGTTGGTGAGTGCGGATCGGGTCTGCGTAGCGGCGCGCTTGGGCTGCCAGGTTTCCTTTACGCTCTCTCGCCGCGATCGCCTCGTCGTAGCCGGCCCCAACGGTGCCGGGAAGTCGACGCTGTTGAGCGTGGTAGCCGGTGAACTGCAACCGAGTACGGGTTCCGTCCGGAGGTCGCAGGGCACCCGTCTCGGGTACCTCCGTCAGGAAACCGATCTGCCCCTGCACAGGCGGGCGGGTGAGGTCTATGCCGCTCACCTCGACGCGCTCATTGCAGCGGGGACACTCGAGCCGTCCGATGCAATCGGGCTCTCGCACCTCGGCCTCCTGCGCGCGCGTGAGTCGAGCAAGCGGATCGGTGAACTGTCGATGGGACAACAACGTCGTCTCGACCTCGCGATGGTACTAGCCGGCAAGCCGCATGTGCTCCTACTCGACGAGCCGACGAACCACCTCTCAGTCGCCCTCGTCGACGAACTCACCGAGGCATTGGCCGCGACCTACGCCGCGGTCGTTCTCTCCACCCACGATCGCCAACTTCTTCGCGACGTCGACGACTGGCCCCCACTGCAATTGACTGAAACGGCCCTGAGCGGGGAATCGGTATGAGCAAACAATTCCGATACCAGCGATCTTCATCGTTGCGGCGCTGATCTCACCGCGTCGCAATGGGAAAGCTGATGTGTACGAATGCCTCTCGATGTTCAGGGATTGCTTCCCGTATTGAGATCCCGAACGTCCTGAACGTTCGCGGTGCCACCGCCCAACAACCGACCCCGCCCGCCACCCGCAAAAACCGAATGCGCATCGAAGCGCCGAGACCGATCAATACCGACCCGATCGAGTCGAATGAGGCATTCTCGCACGTGTCTACTTGGCCTCAGGCGATCCTCCATTGTTGCCGTTCGGCGATTAAGGAAAGCACGTCAAGCGTGGCTATAGTCTTGTCGAGTGACGTCAATCGGGCCGCGAAGCCATCGGCGCCGATCCCTTGACTGACACCGATGTTTGTCAGATCTAGCTTCGGGTAGTGCCTTGAGTGTATGAATCGCAACATATGTCTCCGTATCGAAACTGGAGGATTCACATGCCGGAGGACAGGAGCAGTCCCTGCGTAGGCGTCGAAGGCGTCAAGGGCAAGGCGAAGGAAGCTTCTGGTGTGGTCAGCGGTAACGACAGCTTGTCTCGGGAAGGACGAGCCTAGCGGGAGAAGGCCGAGAGCCAGCGGAAGTCGCCGAGAATGAAGCAGCAGCCGAGAAAGCTCGCGCGGAAGCGGCCGCGGACCAAGCACGACAACGGTCCGAGCAATAGTCGAGGCCCACTCGTCACCCTCGGTTCGGGGCGTACCTGAGCCGAAGTGCTCGGTTGCTCGATCCATCCTGTAATCAAGAGGAGTTGTTCAATGCCGTCACCTGAATCCGTCCCAGGCGCACCATCCTCGCAAACGCCGGACCTGCGCGAGCCTGTCAAGCCCCGCCAACCGCTGCCTCCCAAGGACGACCAGAGACAGCCTGAGGTGCGCACTGTTGCGGGCGCAGAAGAGAAGGTGAAGGGTAACGGCCGCGGGCAGCGGGGTGAATATCTCACTACTGCAACGGGGACGCGACTGTACGAGACCGACCACTCACTCACTGCAGGTGAGCGGGGGCCGACCCTCCTTCAAGACCACCACCTTCGCGAGAAGATCACTCACTTCGATCACGAGAGAATTCCTGAGAGGGTTGTGCATGCACGTGGTGCCGCTGCACACGGAACGTTCCTGGCTAATGGGGCAGCCGAAAGTATTTGCAAAGCAGCCATGTTCGCATCGGGCGCAAGGACCCCGGTATTCGTGAGATTCTCGACGGTGCTGGGTTCTCGAGGTTCTGCGGACACCGTGCGAGACACACGCGGCTTTGCCACTAAGTTCTACACCGACGAAGGTGTTTTCGACTTGGTAGGCAACAACATTCCGGTTTTCTTCATTCAAGACGGAATCAAGTTTCCCGACATCATTCATGCTGCGAAACCTCACCCGGATCGTGAGATCCCGCAAGCACAGAGCGCGCACGATACGTTCTGGGATTTCGTTTCCCTTCACACCGAGGCGACCGCTCACACGTTGTGGAATATGTCCGATCGAGGCATCCCCCGCTCGTATCGCATGATGGAGGGCTTCGGCATCCACACGTTCCGACTCGTGAACCCCGACGGTGAAACGAATTTGATCAAGTTCCATTGGAAACCGGCGGCAGGCGTTCACTCGCTGGTGTGGGAGGAAGCTCAGATAGCAGGTGGGGTAGACCCGGACTTCCATCGCCGCGACCTCGCGGATGCCATCGAAGCCGGCGCGTATCCGTCCTGGGATCTCGGGGTTCAGGTGTTTCCGGATACCGAAGACGAAATGTTCGAAGGCATCGATCTGCTGGACCCCACGAAGATCGTTCCGGAGGAGATTGCGCCGGTTCAGATCATCGGAACGATGACACTCGACGCCAACCCCACCAATTTCTTCGCCGAGACCGAACAAGTTGCATTCCATCCGGGCCATTTGGTGCCAGGTATCGACATCACCAATGATTCTCTGCTGCAGGCACGTTTATTCTCGTATCTCGATACTCAGATCACGCGTCTCGGCGGTCCCAACTTCGATCAGATCCCGATCAACCGTCCTCATGTACCCGTCAACGACATGCTTCGCGACGGCTTCCACCAGGACGGGGTCCACACCGGGGTAGCGCCGTACCATCCCAATTCGCTCGATGGGGGTTGCCCGTTCCTGGCCTCGGCAGAGAGCGCCGCCTACATCGAAGTGCCCGAAGAAGTTTCAGGCCGTAAGGTGCGTCAGGCACCGGCGACGTTCGACGATCACTTCTCGCAGGCGCGTCTGTTCTACCGCAGTCTGTCTCCGATCGAGCAGGAGCACGTCGCAGGGGCATATACCTTCGAATTGGGGAAGTGCTTCGAGGAGAACATCAAGATTCGGAATCTGGAGATTTTGGCGAACATCGACCCAGTGCTCGCCAAGACGGTGGCGAGGGGGATCGGGCTCGAGGTCCCCGAACCTACAGAGCCACTGGAGGATTCGGAGCCGAGCCCAGCGCTCTCGCAAGTGGGCGCGGAATGGCCCGTCGACGGCAGGATTATCGCGCTGGCCGTCGACGAGAACTCCGATCTGGATACCGTCGCCTCTGTGCGCGAGAAGATCGTCGACGCCGGTATGGTGCCGCTTGTCCTCGGACCGCACGGAGGGACGATCGGAGAGGGGAAGAACGCGGTGACCGTGCAGAGGACGTATCTCACAGCGCGTTCGATCGAGTTCGACGCAATCCTGTTGAGCGGTGACGCGTTCAGGATCGACGAAGACAAGCTGGATCCCCGTGTTGACACGCTTCTCAACGAAATGTACAGACATTGCAAGGCGATTGGCGTTTGGGGTGAGAACACGGGTGTGCTCGCTGCTGCCGGTATCGACGAGGCTGCACCAGGCGTCGGAGTTGATGCGGATGCAGAAGCGGCTCTGGCCGCAGTCGCCCAGCTCTTGAAGACGCACCGGGTATGGGAGCGCTTCGAGGTACCACCGACCGCCTGACACGGGACGGTCCGTCGAAGCGGGATGATACTGGTCAGCCTATCCAGGAAAGCAGTCGAACCCATATATACGTTGTGACGCATGGTTTAGCTGCTTCCTGGGTTTACCGGGGCGCCGGGCGGGGGACCTCTCGTTGTGAAGCCACCGAGACGTACGGCGAGCGCAGCCCCCTGTCCGGATCGACAATCCGCCCGGTGCAGGGGTCGACAGCATCATCGTGAAGATCCTGTCGCAATGTCGAGGTGCATGCCGGCACCTTCCGGAAACGCCGCAGGTATTTCGCGACTAGATTGATATCATATTGTAGTGCAGTAACTTTCGCGTCTCATGCTGGTGTACGCTCCTGAGGCCGGAAACGCCCCACCGGGTGAGTCTGTGAGGCGGGCGAATGCCGCACACAGTGACCACCTACTGCGCGACCTATCTCGACGCGCGTCCGCCGCGGGCGCGTTCCGGATCGCGCGTACGGAAGCTGTGAGCACTCGCGGCGGAGATGGGAGAACCCGAAACCTTTCGTCTGGACCAAGACTTCCGAGGCGATCCTCGCTGCGTTCGCAAAATGTAGCGAACGAATTTCACGCGTAGCAAACTTGGGGCGCTTCATACGGAGGGTCCGCGCATTGTTGCGCGCTCCGGACAAATGACGGAATCGCGCTGCTGATCAACGTAATTGAGTGACCTGGTGTCGCGGACGGTTCACCCCGGGGCCATCAGCGAGACCTACGGTGTTGACGCGCTGCAGAATGCGGCGTTGACTAGGCATTACGCCATGGCCGGGAGGCCGTCATGCTCATCGTCTTCGGACTGGTCGTCCTGGTTTTCGCGGCGACCGCTGCAGTCGCGCGCCCGTTGAGCAACTGCAGTCATGCACATCCGATAGCGGGCAACTTCGGAGTCTGCAGTTACGACGTCGATCACCATGGGCGATCCAGGGGAAGACGACTGGGCAAAACCGTTCGGCCGCCGATCGCCGTAGAGAAAGAAACGCCATGAGCATCGTGAAGAAGATCCGACACAAGGCCGAAACTGCCGGGGGCGCTACCAAGAAGACTGTCGGCAAAAGCCTGGGAAATGAAAGGATGGAGGCCGAGGGAAGCGCAGACCAGGCCAAGGGCCAGGCCAAACAAGCCGGCGACAAGCTCAAGGAGGCGGGCCAGAAGGTCAAACACATCTTCAAGCACTGACTTGGTCCCGCACCGTCATTAGTTGGGGTAATAAGCAATCAATCCTGGTGCACGTCAGGATCGCGCTGCGAGGTGCCTGTGCACGCGAGAGTAGGCGAGAAGTATGAGTGCACAACAGAATACGAGAGGACGGGCTGCACCGGCCACGACGCGACGTACGGGCGCGACACCCACTACAGGCACGGCACGCAGCAGTAGAGCCGGTGGTAGTGCCACGCGAGGTGTGTCCGCCACGTCGCGTTCGGCGCGGACGTCGAAGGCTTCACCAAGGTTGGGGTGGGGATCTTCGCAAGCCCTGGCGGCGCGGCAGGCGACTGCGGATTCGACCACCGTCGCATCTCGTCGCGGCTTACCACGGCGCGAAGAGCCGACACGACGATCAAAGCGCGCGGAGCCGACACGACGATCAAAGCCGCGGCAATCACAGCAAGGTGCCACGGTTGCGCCCGAAGGCGTCTCCACCGGCACTGCTCGCGGTCCGGTGTGGCGATCGGTCGAGGCCGCCCTCGAGTGGTTGAAAACCCACACTCACCTTGCTGATTCGGTGCAGGATCGGGTAGGGGCGGTGAGGAGCAAGCTCCAGGAGAGGATGAAGACCTTTGTCGAAGGGGCCACACCCCACGGGCCGGGCGTATCAGCGGGGCTGGCAGGCGTCCGGGCAGTTCTGACGGGGAAGAATCCTGTATTGCCCGCGGTCAAAGGCATGGTGTCAGGACTGAGTGGAAAAACGAAAGTCATGCTCGTCCTCCTGTTTGCCCTTGCGCTCCTGCTCGGGCCGGTGCTGCTCGTCGTCCTCGTGCTGGCGCTCATTGTCGCGGGGGTGATCGCAGCGGTGCGAGCCGCCGCCAAATAGGCCACAACCGTCGAAAGCTGTTGAACAACAACGCGCACGTCAGTCCCATCGACACGGTCGCGGAGGTGATCACGCACGACCCACATACTCGGCGATGGCCGCCTGGTGCAAAGCGGGAACCAACACTCGGCCGAATCAAGTGTTCTGCTGATGATTGAGTGCCCTACGGGCAGGGTAGTCGAAATGCGCACCCTTACCGCACACGGTTGTGCGGCCCACCTCCGAGAACCGTCCTGCGACACATTGCCGACGTTTGGCAAGAGGTGCGCTATGACTACTCGGCGAAGGGGTTCGACAATGAAAGCAAAAGGTCAAGTGGCGTTGGCAGTCGGCGCGGGCTACATGCTGGGCCGCACCCGCAGAATGAAGATGGCGTTGATGCTCGCGGCCGCGGGCGCGACTGGCCGCTTCCCCGGCGGACCGCGTGACTTGCTGGAACGCGGCACCAAGATGCTGGCAAAATCGCCGGAGGCCGCCAAGATCGGCGACGTGGTCAAGGAAGAATTGGTCAGCGCAGCGAAGGCCGCAGCAGTCACCGCTGCCAGTCAACGCATCGATTCTCTGAGTAACCGGTTGTTGGCGGGCGGTCACTCCGTATCGGGCACTGTCGATGACGTCTCAGACGCCGTCGGTGACGTCGCAGGGGTCCGGAGGCTCGGCCGCAAGAAAAGCGCTCACTCGCAGGACGACAAGCGCGACGATGAGGAACGCGACGAGGAGGAAGACGACGCACCTGAGGAAGAGGAGTCGACTCCACGCAAGCGGCCGGCGCCGCGCCGCCGCACCTCGAGTACCGGCAGCACCCGATCCAGTAGTTCGGCGCGGAAGACCAAGTCCGACAAGGGTGAGGGAGAAGAGGCTACCGAAAGCAGCCACAGAACACGAGCTAAAGCCGCAACGGACTCTGCGCCAGTCCGACGCTCACGGAGATGATGACGATGACGAACGCCGCGAAGAAACTACAAGAAGCTATACCGGGTGACGGACACAGTTCGTCGAGCGTGTTACAGGACTCGTTCCAAAAGCTACTCGGTGCGGTGGCTGAACGTGCCTTGTCGTCGGTCTCGGAAACTGTGTCGAACACCTCGGAAAGGCTCAACGACTACGCCGAGGGTGGCGGCGGCGGGTTGCTCGCCGCTGTTACCGGTTCCGAGAAATCGGATGACGGTGAGTCACCCCTCAAGTCAGCCGTGAGCGGTGGCTGGGAGGGCGCCAAGCAGATGGTCAAGGACAGGGCTTCCGACGTCAAGGACGCGGTCACCGGCGGCGGTGACGGTGGAGGCAAGGGCGGGGGTAAGGGCAAGAAGCTCAAGTTGACCAACATCATCGAATCGATAGATGTCGGGGTCCCTGTTCAACTGGCTTACAACCAATGGACTCAGTTCACCGACTTTCCGTCGTTCATGAAGAAGGTTGAACGAGTGGAGCAGGAATCGGACGAGAAACTCGAGTGGAAGGCCCAGGTCTTCCTGTCGCACCGAACGTGGGAATCGACGATCCTCGAACAGGTTCCCGATGAACGGATCGTGTGGCGTTCGAAGGGTGCCAAAGGTTACGTCGACGGAGCGGTGACGTTCCACGAGGTAACGCCAGATCTGACCCGCATCCTCGTGATCCTCGAATATCAACCGAAGGGTTTCTTCGAGAAGACGGGAAACCTGTGGCGTGCGCCTGGACGGCGAGCACGGTTGGAACTCAAGCACTTTCAACGTCACGTCATGACGCAGGCCATTCTCCATCCCGATGACATCGAGGGCTGGCGCGGAGAAATCCGGGACGGCCAGGTCGTGGAGGCCGAGGAGGACGAAACACAACTGGATGAGGGCGAGGAGCCCGAGGAAACAGACGAGTACGAGGAGCCCGAGGAAACAGACGAAGACGAGGAACCTGAGGAAGAGCCCGAGGACGAGGAACCTGAGGAAACAGACGAGGACGAGGAACCTGAGGAAGAGCCCGAGGAGGAGCCACCGCCTCCGCCGGTACGCCGAGGACGCCCCCGCAAAACTGCGCCCGCGAGTGAGGACAAGGCGCCGGTACGTAGAGGCCGCCCACGCAAGACCGCGGCAGCAAAGTCCGCGGGTTCGAAGCAGGGAGCACGACGATGACGTCGATACAACCCGCGGGAGGTGGTGGCGGCGCAGTCGGCGGCGGGCCTAGTTCGAGTAGCCTCGCCGATGTCATCGACACCATCCTCGACAAGGGCCTGGTCATCGACGCCTACGTGCGTGTCTCCCTGGTCGGTATCGAACTGCTGACCATTGATGCCCGCGTAGTCGTCGCCAGTGTCGATACCTATCTGCGGTTCGCGGAGGCGGTGAACCGGCTCGAGATCGGCGATGAACCCAAGGGACTGACGGATTTGGTCGGGGATGTCACCGAGAGCGGTGCCAAATCGAAAACCAAGGGCGCGCTCGAAGCAGCTGGTGAGAAGCTCGGCGGAATCCTCGGGGGTGGCGAGGAAGAGCCTGAGCGCGAACGAGTTTCACGCAAGTCGAGCCGAGGTGACCGATGATGTCCACGTCGAATACGTCTACCTCGAACCAAGCAGCCGACGCGCGCCAGGAGCCTCGAACCAGCGGGATCTACGTGTATGGCATCGTGCCTGCAGATGTGGAGGCCGGAGAGGACGCGGTCGGCGTGTGTGACGAGGCGGTCAGCATAGTCACACACGGCGACATTGCCGCGCTCGTCAGCGAAATCTCGGTAGACAGACGGCTGGGTAAGCCTGAGGACCTACAAGCCCACGCGAATCTGTTGAACGGAACTGCTCGCGTTGCACCCGTTCTTCCCCTGAGGTTCGGGGCGGTCCTCACCGACACTGACGCCGTGAAGGACGAATTACTCACAGCACACGCCGACGAGTTCGCCGCAGCATTGGCAGAACTCGAAGGACTCGCGCAGTACATCGTGAAGGGGCGCTACGTCGAAAAGGCGATCCTACGGGAAGTTATCGAAGAGAACGAACAGGCGAGCAGGCTGCGGGACACTATCCGTGATCAGCCCGAAGAGGTCACTCGTGACGCGCGGATGGCCCTCGGTGAGATCGTGAGCAACGCCATCGTGGCCAAGCGAGAGGAAGACACTCGCGCGGTGGTCGATGCGCTCACAGCGCTGACCGACTTCCTCAATGTGCGGGAACCCACGCACGAGGAGGAAGCCGCGCAAGTGGCGGTGCTCGTCGAGGTCGCACGACAAGACGAACTCGAGAACATTGTCGGCGAGTTGGCGCAGCAATGGGACGGCCGGGTCGAGATGCGGTTGCTCGGCCCGCTCGCGGCCTACGACTTTGTGGTGACACAGAAACCGGAGGGCTGACCGATGGGTTTGCTCTCCTTCATCGTCACGTTGCCACTCGCCCCGGTGCGCGGGGTGATCTCGCTGGCCGAGTTGATTCAACAACAGGTCGAGGACGAACTGCACAATCCCGCCAGTGCACGCCGCGCTCTCGAGGAGTTGGAGGAAGCGCGGGCTGCGGGCGAGATCACGGCGGAAGAAGAACAACAAGCGCAGCAGGTCATCCTCGACGACATGGCTGCAACTCGACAGACGATCACTCAGGAGGAGGAGTGATGCGCCATGGTGGAAGAGGAGCCACCGCCCCTGCCTGCACATGACGTCGCCGAACTCGCATTGCGCGACATCACGCAGTTGACTGGAAAGAAGCCGTTGGGTGCGACGTCGGTGATGCCGACCGACGAAGGCTGGACTGTGGAAGTGGAGGTGATCGAGGATCGGCGCGTCCCGTCGTCGACGGACATGCTCGCACTATATGAGGTGGTGTTGGATATGGACGGAGAGTTGCTGTCCTATCGCAGAACCCGCCGCTATGCCCGCGGTGCGGGTGACGGTATGGGCGGACGGTCATGACCGTCGCCGGCGGCGGTTCGAGCAACCTGCCACAGGTCTCAGGTGGCGGCATGGGCGGTGGGCGCCAGTCGACCAACCTTGGGGACATTCTCGAACGGGTGCTCGATAAAGGTCTGGTGATCGCCGGGGACATTCAGGTAAACCTGCTCGACATCGAATTACTGACGATCAAGGTGCGACTCGTGATCGCTTCGCTGGAAACGGCGAAGGAGGTGGGTATCGATTGGTGGGAGCACGATCCCTGGCTTACCGGAAAGAACAACAGCGTCGAACTGGAGAACACACGCTTGCGGGAACGGATCGCCGAACTCGAGGCCGACAGGTCAGTGAAGTCCGCACTTACCTCGGACGAGCCGATCGAGGTGGAGACGCGGCGCTGGGACGAAGACGATGACAGGAAATGAAGGCGTGTGGCTCTACGCCATCACGTCCGAGAGTCTCGACGGCGTGTCCCTGAGCGGGGTCCTCGGCGTGGCGGGTGAGGCTGTCCGGGTGGTGCATTCGACCGACCTGGCGGCGGTAGTGGGCTCGGTTGATCTCGACGAATTCGGTGAGGTTCCACTGCGACGGCACCTCGACGATCTCGACTGGCTGGCAGCAACCGCGCGAGCCCATGAGCGCGTCGTATCTGCCGTGCTGCGCTGCGGTCCTACGATTCCGCTGCGCTTGGCCACCCTGTACCTAGACGACGACCGAATTCGCAGTTTGCTCGAGGTCGGGCGTGAAAAGTTTTGCGCCGCATTACGTTCCGTGGCCGGGCGAAGCGAATGGGGAGTCAAGGGTTATGGCGATGCACGTGCGCTGGCGCAGACATCACCCGAGAAACAACCCGAGCCCAGTCCGACTGGAAAGGGAACAGCTTATCTGCTTCGACGCCGGGCCGAGTTGACTGCGCAACAGAACGTGGAACGCCGCGCAGCGGCCGAGGCAGACGACTTACATGCTGCGCTACTCCAACGCGCCGTCGACGGTCTCCGGCGGCCTGTCACCGATCCTGTCCTGTCCGGAAAACGCGCCTGGATGATCTTCAACGGTACCTACCTTGTGGACGACGATCGGGTCGACGACTTCACAACCTTCGTTGCGACGCTCGACGCCGAACGTGAGGGCATCACAGTGGAACTGACCGGACCGTGGCCCCCGTACTCATTTTCCGGGATCGACATGGTGACTCGATGAGCGAGATGGTCCCGGCCGACGATACTCGTCGCATCGCTCTCGTAGACCTGCTCGACCGGGTGCTCGGCGGGGGAGTTGTCGTCACCGGCGAGATCACTCTCTCGCTGGCAGACGTCGACATGGTGCGGATCTCGCTACGAACCCTGATCGCGTCGGTTAGCGCGCTCGTTCCTGATCCAACAGAACCGGACATCACCGATGACTGAACCGGGGGACTTCAACTCGGATGCGAACCCAGACCTCGGCCGCCGCGTTCTACCACAGCGGATCGACGCAGACCCCGAATCAGTCGAACGTGGTTTGGTCACCCTGGTTCTCACGCTCGTCGAACTCCTACGTCAACTCATGGAGCGCCAGGCGCTGCGCCGTGTCGAACACGGAGATCTCAGCGACGAACAGATCGAGCGCATCGGCACGACTTTGATGCTGCTCGAGGATCGAATGGCCGAATTGAGGGAGCATTTCGGTCTCACACCCGAAGACCTCAACATCGACCTCGGACCGCTGGGACCGCTGCTGTCCAACGAATAGCCAGTCCAACGACACCTGAGGTCAGGAGTCATAGGACAGGAATTCCGATGCGCGGGCCGCGCATCGAACCACTGTCGATTAATTGGTATCTGTCCGTCCTTCCGGGGAGGTCAGTGTGGAGGTCAGACCGGAGAAGAGGATATCGAGGCCCCGTTCGAGTTCGGCGGCGCCGTCGTAGGACGCAAGAACCGGTGCGAGTGCACGCACCAACGGGAATTCCCCGATCGGTAGCCGATTCAGCCCCAGGCGAAGTAAGTTGTCGGTTTCGTCGGGTCGTTCGACGAGCTCCTGCAGCTCTTGGAGGATATGTCCGAAAAGGAAACCGAACAACGCCCGGTAGACGCGTAACGCGTCGGTAGCGCTGAAACCCGCTCGGCTGAGCAAACTCAGGATGTCTTCGAATGGACGCAGGGTTCCTGGCGGTCGCATTCCCAGAGGTGTCGCAAGGGGCCGGGTGACCAGTAAGGGGACCACGTGAGGATGCGCGAGCGCCAAGCGACGAAAGTGCCGGGCGATCGAGCGAAGCTGGGTCATCCAGTCGTTGTCGTCGGTGTCGACGACAAGCTGTTCGAGGACCTTCTCGGCAACCCCGTCGAGGAGTGCTGCTTTGTTGGGTGCATGTCGGTACAGAGTCATCGGATCCCGTCCGAGTGCCTTTCCGAGGCGTCGCATCGAAAGTCCGTCGATGCCGTCACGATCGAGAATTTCGAGTGCCGACACCAGGATTCGCTCTTTGGTGAGTGCGCTACCGTCTGAGCCGTCGTCGACGGAACGGCTGCTGCCACGTGCAGGGGACTTCGCCATCGCCGTCTCCTTTCGACTACCTAACACTGTAGGCCGGAAGCGTAGATATACAGCGTTGACAGCTGGGGAAACGCGGCGTTCACTGGACATTGAACGTAGTGGCCAGGAGGGCCCCGGTGAGCCTTGAAAGACCACCTGTGGTCTCTTTCGACCGTCGAATTCCTTTTGGCCGTCGAACATCTGGGGCTACGGCTAGGCGCAGCATCACACAATGATCGGACGGCACGTCATCGAATCATCGACAACGCGCTGTGTCGGCACCGACGAAGCGCCCTAGAGGAAGAAGATTCCCGCCGTGCATGTCGTGCAGAGCACCGTACCTTCCTTCAACTCCGAAATCAGGTAATCATCATGATTATTCTCGGTATCATCCTCGCCATCGTCGGCGTGGTGATCAGCGTCCCTGTCCTGTTGTATGTCGGGATCGCACTCGTCGTCATCGGAGCGGTGCTGGAGATTATGGGCTCGATGGGCCACGCAGTGGCCGGTCGGCGCCACTACTACTGACAGCCTCCCCGTATGCGGCTGTGTCACGACAGCAACACCCGCGGGAACCACTGCAGGAACACACTGATGGCCATTTCCGACATCAAGGAATACGCGCACCTCGCCGCAGCAGACGTCGAGTCGCTCAGCGACGAACTGAACGACATCCGCCGAGCAGTCGCCGAATCGCTCGGCGGAGCGGACGCCTCATACATCCGCCGCACCATCGCGTTTCAGCGAGTACTCGATGTCATTGCACGGCTGTTGATCCACGGCACCAGAACCACGCCGGCGTGGGTAATCGGGGCAACGGCTCTCGGGGTGGCCAAGAGCGTCGAGAACATGGAGATCGGGCACAACGTCTCCCACGGTCAATGGGACTGGATGAACGACCCTGAAATTCACTCCGGCACATGGGAGTGGGACATGGTTGGGCTCTCCTCGCAGTGGCGCTATTCCCACAACTATCGCCACCACGTGTTCAGCAACGTCGTGGGGATGGACGATGACCTCGGCTACGGCGTGCTTCGCATCACCCGGGACCAGCCGTGGCGTCCGGGGAATCTCTTTCAGCCGCTGCGGAATCTGTTGCTAGCGGCGACGTTCGAATGGGGTATCGCCCTGCACAGCCTGTATTCCGAACAGGACCACGCCGACACCGACTCCGAAAAATCTGCCGATACACGAGCCTTGGTCGGCAAGATCGCCCGGCAAATGGGCAAGGACTATTTGTTCTTCCCCGCCCTCAGCGGACGTCGGTGGCGACGGACTTTGACGGCGAATCTGGCCGCGAATCTGCTTAGGAACGTATGGGCATATGTGGTGATTTTCTGCGGGCATTTCCCCGACGGCGCCGAGAAGTTCACCGTCGCCGAACTCGAGAACGAGACTCGCGGGGAATGGTACCTGCGACAGATGCTCGGCTCAGCTAACTTCCGTGCCGGGACGGTGATGGCGTTCCTGAGCGGCAACCTCTGCTACCAGATCGAACATCACCTATTTCCAGACCTGCCCAGCAACCGCTACGCGGAAATCTCCACCCAGGTCCGTGCGCTGTGCGAAAAATATGATCTGCCCTACACCACGGGTTCCCTTGCACGGCAGTATCTTCTAACCCTACGCACCATTCACAAACTGTCTCTGCCCGACCGATTTCTCCGTGCGACAGCCGACGACGCCCCTGAGACTGCTTCCGAACTGAAATTCCGCACCATCTTGTCCAAGTCCGAGACGTCGGCCCCACGACTGCGGACCGGGCTTCGAACGGCGCTACGATCGATGCCCAGCAGCCGCCATAGGCAGAGAAACGCACTATTCGAACGGCGCGATTACCACGCCTGATCAACCCACTCCGGGCGCTCAACGAATTCTTCGTGGGAGTTGTACGACAACTCGACGATCAATCATGTACCTCGCATTTTCGCGCGCGACATCGGTTACAGTCGACGGTTCGTTGGGCACCGACTCAGGGAAAGTCCTGATCCAAAGCGATTGATCAATCAGGACTATGACTGACGCTTTTTCTTTTCATCAGTTGAGTTCGGAGCAGACTCCGCGGCTTGCTCGCGCGTAGCCATACCACCGCCCTCGCCCTTGTCTTTGGGGCCGGGATGTCCAGCCTTCGGGGTTTTGTCGCTGCGATCCGTCTTCGCCATTTAAACTCCTCGGTCGGAATATTCGTCGTTCCTGTAGTTGCCAGGACCCGCTACACCAATCTAGCCTCCTCGCGGGAGCGCGGCGGTAGCAGAAAACCTCGTCCTATGGTTACGCGTTGGAGCTCGTTGTGTCATTTTTCGTGGCGCGGTGTGAGAGGGCGTAGAGAACTATCCCGACCGCCAGTAGCGCTGCGGCGCGTAGCCAAGTCGCCGCGCTCTGCTGCGTGAGCAACGCGACGCAGGTGAGAAGAGCAAGGATCGGGAAGATGGTCGGCGCTCGGAAGTGGCTGTGCTTCACCACATCACGACGCAAAACGAGTACGGCGATATTTGTGCTGATAAAGACGACCAGCAATAGCAACACCACCGTCTCAGCCAATGCAGACAGCGACCCGGTCAGACACAAACCCATGGCGACAACAGTGGTGGCGACAATTGCCAACCACGGGGTGCGTCGCTGCGGAAGTACTTTCGCAAACGATGAGGGAAGCAACCCTTCGGATGCCATTCCATAAGTGAGCCGACTAGCCATGATCATCGTCAGCAGCGCACCGTTGGCGACGGCGACGAGCGCTATCAGGCTGAACAGTCGAGGTGGAAAACCGACGTCGGCCGCCGACACTACTGCCAGCAGCGGGCCGGACGACTCGGCCAGTTCATCGGCGGGCAGAACTACCGAAGCCGAGAATCCCACGAGCACGTAGGCGACGCCTGCCGTCACCAAAGCTCCGAACAGGGCACGGGGGTAGACCTTGCTCACGTTCTTCACCTCTTCGGCAACGTTCGCGGACGTTTCGAAGCCGACAAACGAGTAGTACGCAAGCAGCGCAGCAGCCAGCACCCCTAATGCCGGGGAACGGCTGTCGTCGAACTCGACGAGGCGAGTCAAGTTTCCGTCACCGCGCCCCAGCACGACGCACGCGAGGACGACGACCAGCACCAGACCGGTGACCTCGACGACTGTCATGACAACATTTGCGCGCATCGACTCCTTGATGCCTCGCGCGTTGAGAAGGCCCACGAGTAACAGGAACACGAGTGCAGCCGGAACAGTGGGCACGTCAACGAAGGCTTTGAGATAGTCGCCGGAGAATGCCAGTGCAAGTCCCGCTGCGCTCGTCACTCCCGCCGCCAACATCGAGAAGCCGACGAGAAACGAGACGAGAGGTTTACGGAACGCTCGTTGCGCGAACACCGCGGCACCGCCCGCGCGCGGATACTTCGTCACCAATTCGGCATACGACGTCGCTGTCAGCAACGCCATCGCCAGGGCTACCAGGAGCGGCACCCAGACCGCGCCCCCGACCTCACCGGCGATGACACCGACCAGTGCATAGATTCCGGCGCCCAGAACGTCGCCGAGTATGAAGATGAAAAGAAGTGGCCCAGTTATGGCCCGGGCGAGAATGTTTCGCTGTCCGTTCTTGTCGGACTGTTCAGTCTCGTTCAGGTTCACCGACTGTGAGGCGCGTCGCTTCTGCAAGGGTCATCCTGTCTTCACTGTGGCTGTGCCGCTACTCAGAACTGTGGCCGTGCCGCCACTCAGATTCAGTCACTTACCCATCGATCGTGACTTCGAGCTGAAATCTTGACGCTTTCGACTTTTGTTCGCTGGCCCGCGACGACACCGTCGCGGGCGCGGTGAGTGGGTAGTTTCCAGTCCGCGGTGCCGATCGGAACTGCCCACTCACCGGCCGTTGCTCAGAGGCGACTCCAGACTCGATGCGATGCGAGCAGCGTCACTACCTGTTCGAGCGCCGACGGTCCGTCCTCCCCGGTCACGACGCCGTCCGAATCAGCGATGCCAGCGTTGCCGAGGAGTGTTATCCCGTCGTTCCAGCCCCCGATGGCCTTGCCGTGCCGGAACATTTCCGACAGGAGGATATTCACTCGTGGGTCTGCAGGTGCCCCGGCGAGCAGGAGAGCGTCGAATTCGATCGATCGTGCGGTATCGAAGGTGCGCGAGACGGGAACAGTGACCGAGTCCGAGACCAATTCACCGCCGTGGGGGCCGATCACCAATGGCACCATTGCGTCGGCTGCTATAGCTGACACCGCTGCGGTGACCGCGGCGAGATCGGAGTTCTCATCGGCCACGATGCCGATCACCCGGCCGGCAACCGGCCACTGCGCGCCGATCTGGGACAGGGCAGAGCTAGGCATCGGTGCGTCGTCGAACGGGACGGACGGCTTCGGGGCCGGCAGGCCGAGCCCGGCGGCGACCTTCGCGCACAGGTCGGGATCGATGTTGGCGATCACACCGAGGGCTCGTTCTTTGATCGTTTGTTCGTAGCACTTTCCTAGTTCGAAGGTGTACGCCTGTGCCACATGGTCTTGTTCGATGACAGTGAGACTGCTGTAAAACAGACGCGCCTGCGAGTAATGGTCGTCGAATGTTGCTGGCGCGCCGCGAAGTTTTGTACCGGCCTTGAGCGCTACCGGTACTTCGACGAACGCCCCGACTTCTGCGCCGGCCATGAAGGGGCAACCCCCGTCGAGGGAGTTCGGCTTGTAGGGGGCGACACCGGAATGTACTGCGCTCTGGTGCATTCCGTCGCGGAACATGTCGTTGACCGGTGCATGTGGGCGGTTGATCGGGATCTGACCGAAGTTGGGTCCACCCAGCCGGCTGATCTGGGTGTCCAGGTAAGAGAACAGGCGGGCCTGTAGTAGCGGGTCGTCGGTGACGTCGATACCGGGCACGAGGTGCCCTGGGTGGAAGGCGATCTGTTCGGTTTCGGCGAAGAAATTGGTCGGGTTCGCGTTGAGCGTCATCACCCCGATCGGTTGAACCGGGGCCAGTTCTTCAGGAACGAACTTGGTGGGATCGAGGAGGTCGATGCCCTCGAACATCTGCTCGGGGGTGTCGGGGAAGATCTGGATGCCCAGTTCCCATTCCGGGTACGCACCCGCTTCGATGGCGTCGGCGAGATCGCGGCGGTGGAAGTCGGGATCGAATCCGTTGATCAGTTGTGCTTCTTCCCATACCACCGAGTGCACGCCCAGGCGTGGCTTCCAGTGGAACTTTACGAGCGAGGTTTCTCCGTCGTCGTTGAGAAGACGGAAGGTGTGAACGCCGAATCCTTCCATCATCCGATAGGAACGTGGGATACCGCGGTCGGACATGTTCCAGAGGGTGTGCGCGGTGGCTTCGGTGTGGAGGGAGACGAAATCCCAGAATGTGTCGTGTGCGCTCTGGGCTTGCGGGATCTCGCGGTCGGGATGTGGTTTCGCGGCATGGATGATGTCGGGGAATTTGATTCCGTCTTGGATGAAGAAGACCGGGATGTTGTTGCCGACCAGGTCGAATGTTCCTTCGGCTGTGTAGAACTTGGTGGCGAAGCCGCGGGTGTCTCGGACTGCGTCTGCCGAGCCGCGTGAGCCGAGCACTGTGGAGAAGCGGACGAATACGGGGGTTTCGACTCCTCTGCGGAGGAAGCCTGCTTTAGTCACTTTTTCAGCGGCACCGAAGGCGCGGAACACTCCGTGGGCGCCGGCGCCGCGGGCGTGAACGACGCGCTCGGGGATCCGCTCGTGATCGAAGTGGGTGATCTTTTCCCGTAAGTGGTGGTCCTGGAGCAGAGTTGGGCCGCGTTCTCCGGCTTTGAGGGAGTGGTCTGTGTCGTAAAGGCGGGCGCCCTGTGCGGTGGTCAGATATTCGCCCTGCTGCGAGCGCGCCGACGGTGGTCCTTCGACAGCTGCGGCTGTCGCAGTGCGAAGTTGTGGGGCGCGTTGATCGTCTTTCGGTGGCAATGGAGCGCTGGGCTCGGCTGGTTCTTCCAGAGGCGGTGTTACTGAGCCTGGTACCCCGGGGATCTGGGGCTTCTTTGTGGGCGTCTTCTTGGGCACTGTGCCTCCTCGATTTCTTTTCCGAAAGTTGACTTCGCGTCAGAAGGTGGTGGGAAGTGTGTGCTGAACTTCGATGTGGCGCAAAGGTGTTACGTCATTGGCCGGGTAAGTGGTGCCGATCGGGCCAGGCTCTCGCCAATCCGCCATGTGATGCGCGTGCAGTCGTCCATCCTCGGGGGATTCGGTTCGTACATGTGAGTCCGAATCGAAGCCCACGGGCGGGGGACTGTAGTTTGTCGGCGACAGTATTTCCGTGCTGGTGGGCCCCATCTCTGCCTGTGCTCGGCGGGCCAGGGTGCGGTCACCGAGAATGGTCCCCGCTGTACCGTCGATCGATTCGAGCATCTGTTGGTACGTGAGCCGACATGGCGCATCGGTGTCGAATGCGCGTACGACCAGGCGCCCCAGAAGTGTCAGCGGAAACCGAATTACCGTGTATTGCAAGCGCAATACGTCCCATGGCAGGGAAACCCACTTGCCCATTGGTTATCCTCACTCGCCGGCGTAGAACTGGATAAAGAGATTCAGGTGTGGCTGCCCCGGGAGCTCAACGAGGCCCTCGTGAGCTTCGTTGAGTGAGTTCGGCGGCGCGCAGTCGAGCCGCCAGTGCGTGTCGTGCCGCTCTCAGCGGGTGTAATGCCGATCATCGTCATTGTCCAGCTCCCGAGGTGTTGGGGTGCCAGGAGAATTTTCCCGACGTCATGCTCTGCGCCTGGCAGCACCTGATCTGATTTTTGTCCATCGGTATGTGCATCTCTTGCTACCTCAAATCTATACCATCTGATATAGATAATCGGCAACAGTGAGAATGGGTTGCTGTGCAATAAGGACATCGCAGTTAGCTGTCCCTCCCGTAGGGGTAGCTAGCGGAGTGAAGGGAGCAACGATGCAGGATTCGAGTGAGAACCTTCAGTCGCCGGACAGCGGTGCCTTCGAGCGGATCGTGGGGGCACTGAATTATCCGATGTTCGTCGTGACCACTCAGGTGGGAGACCAGCGGGCGGGGTGCCTCGTCGGTTTCGCCTCGCAGATCAGTATTTCGCCTCCGCGTTTCCTCATCGGTCTGTCGAACAAGAACCACACTTACCGACTCGCTGCCGCCGCCGAGCATCTGGCCGTACACCTCATCCCCCGCAGAAACGACGCGATAGCGAAGCTGTTCGGGGAGTCGACGGGCGACGATATCGACAAGTTCACACGCTGCGAGTGGAGTCATGGGCCTTTCGGGCTTCCAATTCTCGAAGAAGCCGAGGCCTGGTTCGCTGGGCGCATCCTCGAACAGGTGGACACGGGTGACCATGTTGCTTTCCTGCTCGAACCCGAAACCGGTTACGCACCTGAAGAACTCGACGAGTACATCACGTTCGCGGACGTTCGAGCGCTCGAACCCGGACACGACGCATGACAGTGCATCGGTGGCGATCGTTATTTCCCATAGACGCCCAAGGCCGCACCCTTCACGACTTCTACGCCGACGCCCCCGAAGGGGTTCGAGTGAACATGGTTTCGAGCCTCGACGGGGCCGCTGCATTCGACGGTCGAGTACGCCCAATCTCCAACACTGCTGATCATCAGTTGCTGAGGTCCCTGCGCGCCTACTGCGATGTGCTCCTAGTCGGCGCCGGAACGATTCGCGCGGAACGGTACGGACCTGTAACGCTCGATGCGGAACTCCGTCGATACCGCCGCGACGCGTGCGGGCAAGTGTCGTTGCCGCCCGTTGCGGTTGTCACGCACAGCGGTGACCTTCCCTGGAAATCCGCGCTGTTCACCGCCGATGGGCCACGCCCAATCGTCGTCACCAGTGCACAGGTGGCCGCCACATTCGGACCCGATGTGCGGTCCCGTGTCGAGATCATGGTGGCTGGGGACGACTATGTTGATCCGGTCGCGATGATCGCCGGTCTACGCGATCGCGGGTTGATGCGTGTGCTCTGCGAAGGAGGCCCAGCCCTTCTGTCTACCCTCGTGGCCCACGATCTCGTTGACGACATGTGCTTTACTCTCTCCCCGAAACTGGCGGGACCCCAACCAGTCTCCGGGCCGATCGCTGCCCCGCCACTCGAGGTTCCCCAGGCGTTGCAGCTCCGGCACGTCTTGCTCGAAGCCGAATACTTGTACATGCGCTACCAGCGCCCTCGCTCTGCGTGTTGATCACTTTGAGGTTCCTCGGGCGGCCTTTTGGCGCGCGTACGCTGGGTGACGGTGCCTGCGTCGTCGTGTCCGAGAGTCTGCGGCAGCGTGTAGGGCAGGATCTGTTTGAACTCACCGTCGGCGACATCGCGAAGTTCGAGTGGACCATGATTTGACGGTTACGCAGGTTTCAGGGAACGAAGAAGGTGCCGAAGCCAGGTGTTCCGATCGCCTGGGTGTCGACGTATGCGACGACCTGACCCGAGCCCGGACGGATGGTGACGGGTTGAGCATCCAGCGTCGGAAACGATGCGGATCCATATGCTCCGGTTCCGAGACTTAGCCAGTGGACGACTGCGGCGTGCGGGTTTCCGTCCCCGGGTGCGCGGCGCACGTGCAACACGGCGGCGCCCGGTTCTTCGCCGACGATCGCGGCAAGGCGGGGCGTGGGTAGATCGACGAGCGGAATGAAGGGGTCGACCTGGAACGGAACTGTGCTCGGCGCCGCTGTCGCGGTTCCCGACATCAGGAAGCAGGAGATCGCGAGCGTCGCAAGGGCAGTGGCGCCGATACGTCCGATAGCGTTGAGTGCAGTCATACGGGTCGACTCTAGTCATGTGACCGGCGACGCGGTGTCGGTTCGCGTTTCAGGCCTTCACCGAGACGGGTCTGCGGATGCCGTCCCAACATGGTGGTCTCGTGTGGGAGGACCACTCTGATCGTTCTCTCTCCAAAGGCCTTCTGCGAGAAGCCTTCGGCCAATGCGCGAATTACCTTTGCATCGAAATCCTTTGGATTGAATGCCTCCATTGCTTCGGCGAGGCCGCTGAGCACCTTCGCATCGTCGCCAGGGGACACGAGAACACCGGACTTTCCTGGGATAACTGTGTCGAGCGCACCGCCTTCGTCCAAAGCGATCACGGGGGTGCCGGTGGACATCGCCTCGACCGGGACGATGCCGAAGTCCTCGACGCCGGGCATCAGCAGGGCTCGGGCTCTAGCTTCGAAAGGCATTTACGCGCTGCTGAATTCGGTCATTGAATCGCACCTCGAATCCTACGAAGTCGACGCCGCGGTCAACTCGCTCCACAACAACACCCCGGACCTCCTCAAACCGGTCCGACCGCCAGCTTCTCGCTCGCGGCCGGAGACCCCGGTACGCGACAGGGGGAGAGAACATGTCGTTTCCTGAGGTTGGAGGTATTGGGCAGTAGCCGGACTATCGCCAGACGTTACGGCACAGTCCCCAATGCTTTCCGGTGGCGAGTTTGCCGATGTGATTGCGGACTGTCTCGACGGGCACGCCCGGTGACATCTCGATGATCGGGAAATGTGCAATGTGGTGTTGTCAGGAGATTTAGCGTCTACTCGTGATCCGCAACCAGACCTTCCCGCACCTGCTCGCACCCGGGACCATCGGTCCCATCACCGTGCCCAACCGCGTTGTTCTGCCCGCCATGGACATGAACCTCTGCGAAGACGGTGAAATCGAGAAGGGCGACATCGACCATTTTGTGGCGCGCGCGGCCGGTGGAACCGGTTTGATCATCACCGGTGCTTGCGCTGTCGCCTACCCAGCCGGATCCGCAAGCACCAAGGAACCGGGCCTGTCCGAGGACCGGTTCATTCCCGGCCTCACGGCGCTTGCCGACGCCATCCACGCAGCAGGGAGCAAGCTGTGCGTTCAGATGACGCACCACGGCAGGATCGCACGGATCGACACGGTTCAGGACCGCCCGATGCTGGTCCCGTCGACGCCTTCTGCTCCCCGTGACAGGTCTGCTCTGGCCGACAATACTCCCGAAGAGCTGAAGAAGATGGGAGCTGTTACCGCAGGAAAGCAAGACACCTATCACGAGGCCACCCAGGACGACATCGACTGGTTGGTGCGTACTTTCGCCGAAGCTGCCGGGCGAGTGAAGGCCGCAGGCGCTGATGCCGTCGAAATTCACTGCGCCCACGGCTACGTTCTCGGCGGCTTTCTGAGCCGAGCAGATAACAAGCGCACCGACAACTACGGTGGTTCCCTGGAGAACCGGGCGCGTTTGGCTGTCGAGGTCATCCGAGCAGTGAAGGCGGAGGTCGGCGATTCGCTGGCGGTACTGCTCCGCGTCGCGGGACGCGAATTCGGTGAGGACGACGGCCTGACCACCGACGAAGCTGTTGCGGCGTCGAAGCTGTTCGAGGCTGCCGGCGCCGATGCCATCCATGTCACCGGCTGGGCCCGCAATTCCTTCTCGAACTTCACCGACGGCCCGCTGCCGGACAAGGTGGGCGCGTACATCGAACTGGCCGGCGAAGTGAAAAAGGCCGTGTCTATTCCGGTAATCACCGTGGGCCGCGTACTGCCTGAAGTCGGCGAGAAGGCAATCGCCGAAGGTAAGGCCGACTTTGCGGCAATGGGTCGCCAGTTGCTTGCCGATCCGCAATTGGTGAACAAACTCAAAGCCGGGACGCCGGAGCGGGTCCGCCCCTGCATCAATTGCTATGTGTGCGTTCAGGAAAACTTCTGGGACGGCACTCCGCTGTGTGCGGTGAACCCCGCTCTGGGAAATGAAATGCTGATTCCGTTCGTGCGCACCGCAGCCCCGAAGCACGTGGTTGTTGTCGGCGCGGGCCCAGGCGGACTCGAGACTGCTCGCGTGGCGGCCGAACGTGGACACCGAGTTACGGTGGTGGACAAGGCAGATCGACTCGGCGGCACGCTCTGGTTCTCGAGCCTCACGACGCCGGACAACGGTCGTCTGCTGGACTGGCTCAAGGTGGAAACCTCGCGCCTGGGCGTCGATATCCGGCTGAACACCGAGGCGACAGTCGCTTCGATCAAGGCGCTGGGCGCCGACGTAGTTGTAGTGGCCACCGGCGCTGTTCGTGACCGCCCGTCCGTTCCCGGCGGCGACCTCCCGCACGTGTACACCGGTGACACGTTGCGCGCCTTGATGACCGGGGCCGGCGACACGTCGCAGGTTCCGCCGTTCCTGCGGACGATGGCCAAGCTGGGCAAGCTCTCCGGAATCACCAAGAGCCCCGCCGCGATTCGTGCGGTGACCCGCAAGTTCCTGCCTATGGGCAAGGACGTCGTGGTCATCGGTGGTTCGCTTGTCGGGCTTGAACTTGCGGAGTTCCTGGCCGAGCGCGGTCGCAACGTGACGCTGATCGAAGAAGGCCAGCAGTTGGGCATTCCGATGGCGATGCCGCGCCGCTGGACCGCTGTGCGCCACGCCAAGCATGTCGGTGTGAACATTCACCGCAATTCGACGGTGCAGCGAATCACCAAGGAACACGTCGAATTCCGTTCCGGTGACAAGACACTGACAGCTCCGGCCGACATGGTTGTCGTCGCATCGGGCGTGTCGGCTCAGGCACCACTGGCCGACGCATTGGCAGGTGTGGTGCCCGACGTACGGATCGTCGGCGACGCTGTCGAGGTCGATTACATCGAGGGTGCCATGCACACGGCGTGGAAAGTCGCAACAACACTTTAGGCGGCGCCGGAGTGGTTGCTGGTGATGTGCATGCATGGCCACCCACTGAAGTCGCGTGATCGCATGCTGGGTTACGCAGGGGTCAGCGAGAGCTGAGAATCGGTACTCAATCCCTCTGCTGCACGGGGCGATTCAGCTGCGCCGGAAAGGGATTCGGCTGTTCCGGCCTGATCGATGAACGATCAGGCCGGCAGCAGTCTGCTACAGATGGTCGAGTCTAGTTCTTCCATGCTTCGTCGAAGAGGATCATGCTGTCGATGTTCTCCTGCAGTCCGTGGACGTTCTCGTTCCACACGACCAGGTTCGGGACATTGCCCCAGACGATCCACGGCACGGTCTCATTGGCGCGTTCCTGAATCTGCGCAAGGACTGCCTTCTTGTCCTCGTCGGTGGTCGCGACACCCAACTTGTCCAGGAGGGAATCCATTTCGGCGTCGGAGTAGCCCGTGATGTTGTTCCGGCCGCCGGACTTGGTACTCGTGTAGAGACGCTCGAACGGATCAGCTTCGGGAAGGCTGGCCGCACCCGAGCTCATGTCGAAATCGCGGTCGACGTACAGGCGCTTGATGAGATCGCCTGCGCCGGTGACGTAATCGATCTGCACATCGAATCCGACTGCGTTGAGCATTGCCTGCACTCCGAGAGCCGTTGCCTGCGCGGAGGGTTCTTGAATCGCGACGTAGGTGACTTTGCCGTCGAAGCCGTCGGCCTTGGCCTGATCGAGCAGTTCTTTGGCCTTGGCCGGATCGATTCCGGTCGTTGCGACGTCGTTGTGCCAGCGGGAGGTGTCCTGGAAGATTTCCTGGCCGGGCAGGCCCTTGCCGTTGTTGACGCGGGTGTTGAGCGTTTCCGGGTCGATGGCCAGTGCCATTGCCTGGCGCACACGAAGATCCGAACCGGGGCGACCTTCGGCCATGTTGACGTTTGCGATGTAGCCGAGCGACGGGATGTCTATGAAGCCGGGGTTGCCGTTCTCGATCAGATCGAGGATCGGGGTGAGTGTGCGCATGTACGCCGCGTCGATGCCACCGCTCTTGAGAGCCTCGGCGGTGGGCTGTGCGCCGACGATGCTGATGAGCTTGAGTTGGTCGATGTTCGGTGCGCCGCCGTAGTAGTCGGGGCGAGCGTTGAGCAGTAGTTCCTCGTTGGGGGTGAACTTCTCGAGGGTGAATGCGCCGGCGCCGATCGGGGTGAACTGATCACCCTGCTGCGCCGTGGGGGCGACGATCATGCCGGGTCCGGTGGAGAGCATCGACTGAATGCCGGTCCACGGATCGACGAGGTTGAAGATGACCGTCGACGCGTCGGGGGCGTCCATGGAGGCGACCTTGGCTGCCCATAGGCTGGACTGCGGTCCCTTGTTGGTGACGTAGCGGTTGATGCTGTCGACAACTGCCTTGGAGTCGAGTGTCGTTCCGTCGCTGAACTTGACGCCGTCACGAAGCTTCAGTGTCCAGGTCTTGCTGTCGCTGCTGGGCTCGAGGGATTGTGCCAACTGCGGCACAAACGTCTGTTCGATGGGGTCGTAGCGCATCAGTACGTCGTAAATCGCGCCGAGTTCACTGCCACCGGCAGATCCGGCGATCTGAACTTTGGCTGGATCGAGCGATGTCACTGCTGCGTAGCCGCTGAATGTCAGCGTGCCGCCCTTGGTGGGTGTGCCGGGATCCGGCTGTTCGTTGACCATTCCGATCTTCAGCGAGGAGCCCGATTCGGCGGATTCACCGCCGCCGCTCGAACTGTTGTCGGCGCACGACGCCAGGAACATGCTTGCGGTGATCGCCAGGGTGGCCGCGGTCAATCTGCGACTACGGCGAAGGGGACTGCGAATCATGTGAACGCCTCCAAGTTGAATATGAGTGAAATCTCCAGCGAAGATTCCTCGTTATGTGATGTGCCTGGTGTTGAATGTTGTCCCGCTCGCCGGAAGTAGCGGATATCCCCGGGATCCGGATTTGCTTCTGTCTGGCCGGTATTCGTGTTCGTTCGGTCGATGTGTGCGTACACCTCTGCCCGGGAAGTTGAATTCCGGGGTTAGGCTCCGACGGTCCAGGCGACGAAAGTTGTCGTCGCTAATATCTATTGGGCGTAGATCTACTGAAAGTCCTTCGTACTGGGGGACTGACCATGCGACCTGCGGACGATGCTCGGCTCGGTCGAGATCGGTAATGAACGAGTAGCAAGTAAATGGTGTCCACCCTGGATGAACTTCCCAGGATATTTCGGACGCTTGCCGTCTCGTTCTGGACTAGCAGAAACGCGTAGTTGGAGAGGGTAATTCACTCTCTTCATCTGTGGTGATCAACTCAGCACTGTCCTTCGAAATATGATGGGTACGTGGAACGCGTCGTTCCATGGCGTAAGAAGTTGTCCTTCCCCCTGATCGTTGCAGGTGCGGCTACGGCACTGACTGGTCGTGGAACTGCCGATGTGGTCAGACGTTCGGCTGAACTGGTTTGGTTGACGTCGTGACGAATCGGCAGGGCTCGGGGCGGTTCGTGGACCCCGGGTGAGTCCCGGTGTCCAGGTGTATTGCTGTGCTCGGCGAGCAGGATGCGTCTCGGGGACGCGGACCATCACCTCAGCACGACCCGACAGCAAATACGAAATGAGTTAGGTCACTTTTCGGTGCCCGTTGATTTGACAGTAGACAAGCGTCTACTGTCAAGGGGTGGTCGAGCAGAAGTCAGTGGGAAAAGCCTGGGGCAGAGACGAAGTACGGCATGCGGTATTGCGAGCGGCCCGAACCAAGTTCGCTGCCAAGGGGATGTCGGTAACGCTTCGGGAGCTGGCTCGAGATGCCGGGGTCAATCTCGGACTCATTCACAAACATCTAGGCAACAAGGACGACATCCTGCGCGCGGTCCTTGCGCGCAATAGTCAACAATCTGCGAGCGTCGTCGAAAATGTGGAATCACTTTCAGAGGCTATGCGTCGTCTCTTTCTTGTAGGTGTTGCAGATCCCGACTATGTACGAATAGCAACGTGGCTGACTTTGGACGGCCGAACGGATTTACTTCCTACAGACGAAGCCGACGGTGGCACCATCCTCGCTCGGAGCGGTCAGTCGTCCGACTCGGTGGATGTACGCATCATGTTCGGGCTCGCTGCTATTGCCGGCTGGTCCCTGTTCGGAAGTGAAATCCTGAACAACACACACGTTGCGGGCTCCGACCGTGTCAATATCGAATTGAGGATGGCTGATCTGCTGAGCGCGATCATGGAACTGCCGGAATTCGGGCCTGGTGACGTGCAGAATCCGTAGCGTCGTGGCTCATTTCGTCCGATCCCCGCGACATTTGTCTAGGCAGATGAGTTCAATCGTCGTCTCAGGTAATTCGTTGTGGCAGCGCGCGAATCGGAACGCCATTGTGCCTTCGCTGTGTCCCAGTGTCTCTAGCCAGGTCGCGCCAGGAATCTTGGGATCATCATGCGCCAGAACTAATTCGATCCGCCCGGTTTCGTCAGGTTCGGTATCGAAACTGGTGGCGAAGACGCGGTTGCCGAAGCGCCATTCGAGGGACTCCATCCAGTAGTTCATCGGGACGAAGCTCCAGTAGGCTCCAGTAGGCGGTGTGAACGAGATACGTAGCGCATACCCCTCCGGCACCGCCCAGTAGCCGTTCAGGTATTTGTGTCCGGCCGGGGTAAAGATGTCGCCCGAATCGTGCATGGGGCTGAGGGCATTGAACTTCTCGGTCTTGGTTGTCCCCACCCACTGCGCCCAAGTTCGGGTGTTGAACCACGCGAACTGCGCGGCGCGCTCGAGTCCGGTGGCCAAGGCATCAGCGGTGAGGGGAGGTGGATTTACGGGCCCGCCGATTCTTCGAATGGACAATGGCCGCGGCCTGTCGACGCGAGGATCACGGAGATATCGCCTAACCGAAAGGACACTGGCGTCTGTATCGAGTTTTACCCCGTTGCGTCCTTCATGCCCGGCGGCAACTGTGAGCGTGAAGTTGCCGTCCGTCGTGGTGTCGATCTCGGCTTCTGTGATCGCATCGATGAGACGTCGCGGTGTTTTGTTGGCGCCACTCAAATCGCCTGAGTAGACGGTGAGTTCGATGAGCTCCGTCTCGGCCATGCTTCCCGTGACGATGTACTGGTACTTCGACGACACGGGGCTCGAGTCGTATAGCTGAGCAGGGCTGTCTCCCGCGAACTTTCGCACTCCTGCTCGGGTTTTCTGCTGGAAGTCCGGGTAGGCGGGGTCGGTGTACTCGATGAATTGCTCGATCCCGATCGTCAGGTATCGCAGAAACAGTCGGTTGCCCTCGGCGGCGTCGATCGCATTGTCGGGCATCGGCAGTTGTGCGAATTTTTCGGGGAAGTCCCTGATCATGTCGGCGAGGTAGGTGAATGCTTCTGCAGGAACGCTAGCCTGCCCAGGCAGCGTCATGACGCAGTCCGGTATGGGGCGCGCGGCGAGGCGCAATTACCGAACATCGAAGCCGGCATTGTGCTGTTGGCCTCCAACCGGATCACTCCTTCCATGCTTCGTCGAAGAACATGATTCCGTCGATGCTCTGCTGGAGGCCGTGCACGTTCTTGTTCCACACGTCCAGCGTGGGGACATTGCCCCAAATCTGCCAGGGGACAGTGTCTGTGGCGCGTTGCTGGATCTCGGCGAGGACGGTTTTCTTGTCCTCGTCGGTGGTAGCGACTCCGAGTTGATCGAGTAGGACATCCATTTGGGGATCCGAGTAACCGGTGGAGTTGTTGCGGCCACCTGTCTTGAGATTGGCATACAGGCGTTCAAAAGGATCAGCCTCGGACAGGCTGAGCGCGCCGGTTCCCATGTCGTAGTCGTGATCCACCAAGACGCGTTTAGTGACGTCGCTTGCGCTGGTGACGTATTCGATTTGTACATCGAATCCGACTGCGTTGAGCATTGCCTGCACAGCAAGGGCTGTTGCCTGCGAGGACGGCTCCTGGATGGAGAGGAAAGTGACCTTGCCGTCGTAGCCGTCTGCCTTGGCCTGATCGAGCAGTTCCTTGGCCTTGGCCGGATCGACACCGGTCGGTGCGACGTCGTTGTGCCAGCGGGAGGTGTCCTGGAAGATTTCCTGGCCGGGAAGGCCGTTGCCGTTGTTGACGCGGGTGTTGAGGGTTTCGGGGTCGATCGCCAGTGCCATTGCCTGACGAACCCGCACGTCGGAGCCGGGGCGACCCTCGGCCATGTTGACGTTTGCGATGTAGCCGAGCGACGGGATGTCGATGAATCCCGGGTAGCCGGACTCGATCAGATCGAGGATCGGGGTGAGCGTACGCATGTACGCCGCGTCGATGCCACCGGTCTTGAGAGACTCGGCAGTGGGCTGAGCTCCGACGATGCTGATGAGCTTGAGCTTGTCGATATTCGGTGCGCCGCCGTGGTAGTCAGGCCGCGCTGCGAGCAGCAGTTCCTCGTTGGGAGTGAACTTTTCGAGGGTGAATGCGCCGGCGCCGATCGGGGTGAACTGATCGCCCTGTTGCGCGGTCGGGGCGACGATCATTCCGGGGCCGGTGGAGAGCATCGACTGAATGCCGGTCCACGGGTCAACGAGGTTGAAGATGACCGTCGACGCGTCCGGAGCGTCCATGGAGGCGACCTTGGCTGCCCAGAGGCTGGACTGCGGTCCCTTGTTGTTGACGTAGCGGTTGATGCTGTCGACAACTGCCTTGGAATCGAGAGTCGTTCCGTCGCTGAACTTGACGCCGTCACGAAGCTTCAGCGTCCACGTCTTGCTGTCGCTGCTGGGCTCGAGGGACTGCGCCAACTGCGGAACGAATGTCTTCTCGATAGGGTCGTAGCGCATCAGCGAGTCGTAAATCGCTCCGAGTTCACTGCCACCGACGGCTCCGGCAACCTGAGACTTCGCCGGATCAAGTGTCGTCACCGAGGAGAAGCCGCTGAACGTCAAGGTTCCACCCTTGTTGGGCGTGCCGGGCTCTGTTTGTTCGTTGACCATGCCGATCTCGAGCGCGGAACCTGAATCTGCGGATTCCCCTGCACCGCCGTTTGATTCGCTGTTTGCGCACGAAGCGAGCAACATGCTTGCGGTGATCGCCAGGGTAGCCGCCGTCAATCTGCGTGGACGACGAAGGGAGCTACGAGTCATTGGGACGCCTCCAAATGGAAGGATGAGTGAAATCTTCAGCGAAGATTCCCTATTGTGTGATGTGCACCATGGTGGCAGTTGAGTTGTCCCGCTGACCGGAACCTGGCGGACAGCCGGGTTCTGTTGCGAGCACGCAAATTTCGGTCCCAAGGCGGGGAACGACAATAGCTCAACGGTCCACTTCGACCGACACATCGATGTCGGACGTGTCGCTCATAGTGAGGAACGTTCCATCGAAATCGATATCGCTCGATCTTGGGCTGTTTTCCTTAGCCTGCAAGTGCGTTAGTCGGTGTATCGACGCAAGAAGTTGCTGGCTCTGAAGGTCTGCTGGTGTTCACGCTGCTGCGCGGTGATGAAGGAAGTACCTGCCGGTAGACGCTCTCTGAGTTGATCCAATTTGACAACTTCGGAGCGCCGGATGGCCAACTCGACGGGGGCGTTGACTGGCAGTGATTGCCAGCGGACTGCAACCATTCCCGAGTTGTGCCCTTCGGGGTCGAGCCAATTGTAGGCGCCGGGATCCTCACGGGAAATGACAAACGAGTACGTGCCATTCGGATTAGGCTCTGCCTGAACGGTATTCAAGCTACTTGTTCGATCGATGTACTCGTAAGCCACTCCCCACGGATCGGAGAGTTGAATTCCGAGGGACGCAGCACCCAGTGGATCGACGGTGACAACCAACGCTTCTCCATCGTTCAGGTCAAACCATCCCCCCGTCGAGAGTCCGCGACCTGCGGGACGCAGACGCGCCGGGCGCACGTAATTTGTTGCCTCGCTATAGAAATACTTGTTGAAGTAGTCGAGCCAGAACGGCGCCATCTGCGTCAGCAACTCTACCGAACGTGTAGTGAGCTGTTCCAAGCTTCGCGGTTCGCGAGCCGCAGGACCTGAAGTCCGAACCAGATCGAGGCGGACAACATTTTCCGTTGACCAGTCGTCGAGGAGGTCCCGGATAATCAAGAACGAATCTTGCTTTGCAGGGATCCGGATGTGGTTGGTCCGCCCGTTGGCGGGCTGGGCGTCCAGAGTGATGACAAAAGACCCGTCCGCTTCGACCGCGATGTCGTCGCTGTGCAACCCTGCGAGTTGTATGCCGCCTTCGGCGGTGAGGGAGGTGGTCCCAGGGATGGCGTCGCGCAGCTCGAAGTGTTGCTCAGTAGGTCTCGGGTAGTTGATCTTCCCGCGGATCTCATATGTCGAGGACCCTGATACCGCTGTGTGCCGGTAAACGTTGTCCGGGTTCTCGATTCCGAAACCGGACCTGGGGGAACTCAGTCCTTGAAACTCGTGTGGAGCGGTTACGCCCCACATGAGCATCGGAATTTCCGGGTCCGAGCAGATGGCATATTGGGTCGCTGCGGTGGCCAGTGAATGGGCAGCTCTGCCGATCGTCGCTTTTCCAGCCGGTGTCGAGCCCTGCGGGTCGGCCGCGTAGAGCATTTCGACGCTTCTCATCGCTGTGCGGTAGGTGTCTGTTTCCAAAATCCTTCGGGTCAGTTCTTCGCCGTCGCGTTGTACTGGTGTAGCGAGGGCGCCTACATAGTTGACCTCAATTGATGTTTCCATTCGTTCCATCTGGAATTCACCTCTTTCAGGCGGTTGTCTGTCAGCACATTTGGCTTAAATCTGTTGCAGCTCAAGGACGTCGACCTGTTCCCGACAGGCGCGTGACCGGTGGTTTACAAGTTCGGACGATATCTCGGGGCAAGGTGTACCGTGCATCTCGGCACGGTCCGACCTCGCGCCCGCAATTGAGACATTCTGCGCTGTCCGCCTGAAAGGGTGAATCGTTGTCAGGCGAAGGTTCCTTCAAACAAGGGTTCCGACGCTCCGTCAGGGCGATAGAAGGGCCGCCCTCCTTCGACCGTGCAGCGGCGCATCAGCCGGTACTGAGGGTAGTGATCCGAAAGCGCGCGGTGATTAGTGCAGCGCTCATCCCAAATCGCGACGTCGCCCGCTCGCCAACGCCACCGAACCGCATAATTCGGATTATTGACGAGATTGCTCAGGTAACCGAGAAGCGCATCGCTCTCCGGCCTGTGCATGCCCACAAGGTGATCGATGAAGGAGCTCAGGAACAAGGCTTGACGCCCAGTCTCTTCGTGGGTACGGACGAACGGAAGAACCGCGCCCTGAAGATTCTGCCGGATCACCTGCTCGGATTCAGCTCCGTACATGGCCACATTTGCCTGAATAAAGTGGTCGGAGGGCTTATGCAATGCGCGCAAGTCCTGGCACACTCGCTTCATTTCGTCAGACAGACTGTCGTAGACGGCGTACAGACTGGCCCAGAGGGTATCGCCTCCCACTGCGGGGATATCGAGCGCGTAGAGGATGGCCAGGTTAGGTGGCTCCGGCCAGTAGGTGAGATCCGTATGGAATCCGTCTGCAAGCGGCGGCTTTTTCGCGTTGTTTTCGACGGAATGTAAGACTGTTTCGTCGCCGTGGAGTTTCGCTACCGGGTTAGCCATCGGAGTGCCCCACCGATTTGCGAGGTCGACGTGATCCGCTTCCGACAAGTTTTGATCGCGGAGAAAGATCACGTGATGCTTCAGTAAGGTCTGGTGCAGTTCGTCGAACTCGTCTTCGTTGAGGGCGTTGAGGCTGACCCCTTCTACGAGTGCTCCAATGTTGGCACTTAGTGGTGTGATGCGCATGCGCCGGCTCTCGTGTACATCGGGGGCTTGAGAATCGACGGCAAGATTAGATGAACCCATTTCTTTACCTCTCTTGGGGATCGGCCGAATTCAGGTGCTGAGTTACAGCGTCCGCGTCTGGTGATACATGCGGTTGATCAGAAATTGGATCACTTTGGCGCGCAGTCCTTTTCGTGGCGATGCGCATCGGTACACAGGTCATTGCCGGCGCTCGCTCTGTGGCAAGCCAGGCAGTGACCAAGTCTGTAGTGTCGGCGCCCTTCAGGCACGTCGTGTGGGGTTGTCCTGAAGTTGTGGAGGCCTCGACTACGTGAAAATCATAAGTCAACTACCAAATGTTAGTCAACTACCACTTTTTTATTCACTCTCAAACCGCGCCACTGGTCCGCGAAATTGGCTGATGCTGTCTGTGACGCCGCGTGTGTGGCAGGTCCGGGGCAGTCCACCGTACGCTGAGGTCACTATGGGTTTACGAGAACGCAAGAAGCTTGCAACGCGGCATCGCATTGTTGATGTCGCCTTAGAGCGGTTCGCTGAAAATGGTTACGACGTAACCACGGTCGAGGAAATCGCCAACGACGCCGAGGTGTCGGTAACCACCTTCTTTCGCTACTTTCGGTCGAAGGAGGAAGTCCTTTTCATCGACGCCGAATGGACGGTCCCTGACTTCTGTGCCGCGCTCGAGGCGCGCCCGACGCACGAGCCGGACCTCGAGGCGATCCACCAGGTGTTACGCATGTTTCGTGTGCGCGAGGTGCACGGGGATGAGCGTCAGCGCCGCCTGCGTCAGCACCGCGTGGTTGCTGACACTCCCGTGTTGCGTGGGCGTGCCCACTTGGTCGCTCAACGATGGCAGCGCGAGGTCGCAGCTGTCCTGGCGAAACGACCAGGTACCTTCCCGGACAACCGGAACGTTCGACTCACTGCCGCAATTGCTTTCACCATCGTGAGCTTTGCCGACGACGAGTGGTGCGCGCACGAGGGAGCTGTCAACTGGCTCACCATCCTCGACGACGCCTTCGACTCCCATGCGGCACTCACTCCGAGCGGCCTCGACCCTTGATCGTGCACATACTTCGACTCGCGCGGCGGCATACACCATCATCAGCCGCTGTGGCGTGCGGCGATCATCGCAGATTGCCGCTGGCGTGGCCGCCGCGTCGCAATGCGCATCGCCCGCGAAACGGGCCGTTGGCCTTTGCGCACCGTCACCGATCCGTGGTTTTCACAGTTGGGCCAGTGCGCCAGCGTTATTGCGCGTTCTGCGCGTCGTTTGGCGAGATGGTTTCGCGGGCAGAGTGATTCGATCGAGCACGTGGCTATGTCGGCGACAGCAGCGTGGGAATCGGTGCCCACACCTTCGAGGGTGACTCATGAATTCAGTGGTGCGTCTGAAATACTGGCAGCGAAGCGGCGGGGTGGGCGCCACCGCCGTTACGGCACTGACTACGAGGGGGCTGCGAGAGTATGTCGGGGATTGACAGGAATTTGCATTTGATGCGGCGCAAAGAAACTACATTCTCACGGCGCAGTCGATTCGTGACTCTTGCCGTCGGCGTCACCGCGGTGATCTCCGTCGGAGTCGCACCTATTGCCGCCGCGGAGCCGGTACCGAGTGGAGATCTTCGTTGGGAGTCCTGCCCGGCCGAATACGAGCTTGATCCGGCATCCGATCAGTGTGCTTCGGTCACCGTTCCCCGCAACTACGCAGAACCTGACGCCGGCACGATCGACGTGCTCGTAACCCGTCACCGCGCCGAAGATCCGGGCTCGCGCAAAGGCGTGCTGTTCACCAATCCCGGAGGACCTGGTGGAGACGCGATCGGCTCGAACAGAATGTTCGTCGACGTCCTGCCCGACGCGATTCGCGCACAGTGGGACGTGATCGGAGTTCAACCGCGCGGACTCCCGTACGCCGGCGCGCTTTCGTGCGCAGTGGGCCCTGAGTTGGCGACGGCGGCAGGCTTCGGTTTCGGTGGGGCTGCGGCACGAAATGCATGCGAGGCGGGTGCGCCGGGCGCCACTGCGCACCTGACTACCGAGAACACGGCGAGGGACTGGGAGCAGGTCCGCGTTGCGCTCGGCGAGGATGTCATCGACATTTACGGTCTGTCCTACGGCACAATTCTCGGATCCACGTACGCGACGCTTTTCCCGCAGCACACCGGTCGCATGGTTCTCGATTCTGCGGTCGACCAAAATTGGTTGTGGAACGACGTGTTGTGGCAGCAGAACGACGGCTACAAAGTTCGCTTCTACGACCTCATGGATTGGATCGCCGCCAACAACGACACCTACGGGCTTGGTGAGACTCCGCTCAAGGTCTACCAGCGATGGTCAGACCGGATTGTCGCGGAGGCCGGTGGTAACCCGACGCTTGCGCCGCCGCCTGCGCAAATCGGTGACGTACCGCCCGGTCTCGAAGCACTCGCGAATGCCTACCGCAGCGGGGTCGATCTGACTGGGCCGGCGCGCGTTCAGTTCGAGGCATTCATTCGGGGACTCGCCGATCCGTCGCACACGCAAATGTCGTCGAGTATCTACGTGATGACGCGGCAGGTGCTTCCAGCTCGGAACAGTTGGCCGCTCATGGCCCGGGTAGTCCGCGACGGTGTCGACGCGATTCCCAGTGGTGCCGGGATGAACGACATATCGGAGCTGGAGCTGGAGCGAATTGCTCAGTCCCAGATGATGCAATCACTGATGTTGTGTAACGAGAACAGTGTCGCGGATCGGCCGGATCGTATCCCGGGTTGGCTCTTCTCGACCTTCATCACCGGAGATCTCTTCGAGCTCATCGGGTATGGCTACAGTGCCGGGACCTTCTGTGCCGGTGCGCCGCCCGTAACCGCGTTGCCCGAGCTGAGCAACCGGGGGCTGGCGACGGCGCCGCTTGTTCTGCAGGGGCTGCGCGACCCGCAGACGCCGTATCAGGGTGGGGTGCAGCTAGCCCGCGACATGGGGGCGAACCTGGTCACCGTGGAAGGCGGCGATCACGGCGCCGGCATCCAGGGCGGTAACGAGGTGATCGATCAGGCCGTCACCGAATACCTCGAGACGGGGCGTACCTCCGTCACGCATGCGCCTGAGGCCCCGATCACTGCACCGCTGTAGGTAGGTAGCCGGAAGAAGTAGCGCCTCCGACCGGCACCGAACATGTCCTCAGGTCAGGCCCTCGCTGGAAGGCGAGGGCCTGACCTGTCCAACGAGAAAATGACATGTCGACTGTTCCGGGTTCGTTGGACCTTGGGCCGCAACGCAACATCGCGGAGATCGGTGTCCGGAATGGACACGGGGGCATGTCGCCCCCGGAGACTGCCGTCGACTTGTTTGTTGCGTTCAGGACTCAGCTGTTGTTGCTGTTGCTACTGGTGCTGTTCGATGGCATTCGGGTGCGGAGCCAGTCGACGAGGTCTGTTGCGCTGCGGGTTTGCATCCAAATTCGGCCTGGCCCGGTGAATTCGGTGACGATGCCCTCGCCGCCGAGGATCATCGATTTCCAGCCGCCGGCTTTGCGGATGCGGTACTGGACGGATTCGTCGAATGCGACGACATGGCCGGAGTCGAGTGTCATGGTTTCCCCCGTGGTGAGGGTAATCGGGCGGATGGCGCCGTAGCTGGAGAGCAGGATCTCGCCTGTTCCGCTGCATCGCAGCAGGACAAGTCCGGCTCCGCTGAAGAATCCCTTGCTGCCGCCCCATTTGGAGTCGACGTCGACGGTTGGGTCTGATGCAAGCCAGCAGCCGGATTGGACGAGCAGCGGTGTCTCTTCGTTGATGGTGGTTTCGACTATGTCGCCTGGTAGTGCGCCGGCGACGCCGACGACACCTCCTTGGTCGCTGCCGAAATCGTTGACGAAGAAGCTCGACCCACCCAGGGAGCGGCGGAGTCCCTTCATGAAGCCGCCTCGGGTCGAGGTGGTGATCGAGATGTCGCCCCGCATCATCGCCATTGCTCCTGCTTCGACACGGACGGATCCGCCGGCGGGGACGCTGATTTCGGCCAGCGCGAATGCGGGCCCGCAACTGATTTCTGTCTTCATGGGTTCCTTTCGATGACAATCTTTTTCGTGGTCGATGATGAGCATCAAGTTTGGCTGAAATCACTGTCCGGTACTGGTCCTCGAAACGAATTATTGCTTGTGGTGACGATTTGGTTCGGATCCTCGGGGGTTCGCTATCTGATCGTTGTAGTGCCTTGGATGGATGCCGGTGATGCGCTCGGCGCGTGAGGCGCCGTAACTGGGGTGCCGGATGATCGGGCCCGCGGAATGCGCGAGTTCGGTGGGGAGGGGACTGGCGCACTCCAAGTCCAGGGCGATATTCAGGTCCGGAAGCAGAGGCCTCTGCGGGCGTTAGTTCCAGAACTATTCCCACATCCTTTGGCTAACAAGGACTTCGGATTCAGTTTCGCCCATCGATCTGGGAACGCACTGAGCGCCTGAGCTCGTGAGGGTACTGGGCAGGTCATCATTGTGCCCTCGACCGGACGGAGCTGATCGGACTCGACCGAGGCTGTGACAGTTTGCTAGGTAAAGCCTGGGTTGGGGTGCTCTACCGCCGGAGGATACCCAGCATTTCCAGGCTTCGGCCACCTCTTGTGATCGACGCCAGATCGGTACCGAGTTCGGTCGTGTTCCGAAAACCCGGAACCGCGCCACATGTTGTGCGCAGTCCGTTGCGCCCCGTCCGACTAGGGCGACATCAGGGCCCGCCACTGCGTTTTTGCAGCGGCCCAGTCCGTGGATCGCGTATTCGTGCACGGTTGGATAAGAGCTGTTGTTTTCCAACATGTTTGGGTATGTGTTGCTCGCGGTGTTATAAACGAAAGACCTTTCGACGCACGGTAGATGCAAGTTTTGAAAGTGCGCACGTGTGTGTTGCGCCGCATCTGCTGTCGTCGCGGTTCGAGCAACGAGTAGGAGAATTCACACTGATGGTTGTCACTGTTGATCGTTACGCCACACGGATCTCGACCGTCCCGACCGAGTTGGACCGTGTCGACCCGATTGTGTGGAGCGAGCAGATGCGAGTGAAGCATCGCGATGTCGAGGAGAACGGGTTCACGGTTCGTCGTGGTGTCCTTGATGCGAGCTCAGTGCAACGGTGCCTGAGTGAAGTCCAACGTTTGGGAACCGCACCCGAACTTGCCGGCGACGAGCGGATCGTGCGGGAAAAAACTTCCTCGGCGGTCAGATCGATCTTCGATATCGTGAATTTGAGTCCGGTGGTGCGCGCGGCGGTAGACGAGTCCGGGGCAGCAGCCCTCGCACGCGAGATCCTCGGTTCGGAGGTCTACGTTCATCAGAGCAGGTTGAATTACAAGCCCGGTTTCCGCGGCGGAGCGTTCTACTGGCATGCCGATTTCGAGACGTGGCACGCAGAGGACGGGATGCCGGCTCCCCGGGCGGTGAGCGCGTCAATTGCGTTGACCGATAATCATTTTTTCAATGGGCCTTTGATGGTGATGCCCGGATCGCATCGAACTTTCCTGCAGTGCGCGGGGGCGACGCCGGACCGCTACTTCGAGGAGTCCTTGGTCGAGGAAGTGCCTCGGGTCGGTGTTCCTTCCGAGCAGATGATCACCACGCTCTACGCCCGCCACGGAATAGAGGTGTTGACGGGGGATGCGGGTTCGATGACTGTGTTCGACAGCAACCTTCTACATGCATCGTCAGGAAACATCTCCCCGGTGCCGAGAGCGAACATCTTCGTGGTTTTCAACAGTGTCGAGAATTCGCTCGGGAAGCCGTTCTCGGGAACGGCGCCGCGGCCGGAGTTCCTAGCATTTCGGCCGTGACGCGCTAAGGCGGCGGTAGCCATGCTGGCATCTCACCACCGCGCGGACCGCTACGTGCCACATTTGTCGGCTGGTTTGCGGTCCGCCGTTTGGATTATCTTCGAAGGGAATTGGCCCAATGGAGTGAGCATGGTCGATCTTTTGTGCGTCGGGTCTGATGCGGTACGTGCGAATAGCGTTCCGGCTCAAGGTAGTAAGGCGACTTTGTAGTATTCGCCGTGTCAGGGAACGAAGAAGGTCCCGAATCCCGGTGTTCCGATCGTCTGGGGGTCGACGTATGCGATGCGTCGGAAATGATGCGGTTCCGTATGTTCCGGTGCCGAGACTCACCCAGTGGACTACCGCGGAGTGCGGGTTTCCGTCCCCGGGCGCGCGGCGCACGTGCAACACAGCGACGCCCGGTTGTTCGCCGACAATCGCGGCGAGGCGGGGAGTGGGCAGCTCGCTCGGAGAAGCGGACGGCAAGGGCCGCGATGGCGGCGGCTTCGCCCGCACGAATCAGGTCGCCTACTCCAGAACTGATTGATCCGTAGGCGTACATTTCGCGCGCTGTTCGCAGTTCTCGTTCGGTGGCTCGGCTGTCCCCGCAGATTGCGTCGACCAGGATCTCGCGAACCTCTTTCTCGTCTTGGGCGTGGGCGATCGCATCGGTGTAAGTGTGTCGGCGCTGGTGCGTACGTTTGTACGTACATTCAGGTGGGAGGGTAATGGTGCAGGGCATGGAACTTCAGGAGCGAGCTGCAGCCCGCACGACGGAACTGCCGGGCGCGGAGCTGACGTATCCGTTCGGTGAGGACTGGAAGGTGTGGAAGGTATGCGGGAAGGTGTTCATGTTGCAGACCGAGGTGACCGGGGAGCCGATCGTGATCGTCAAGGCAGCACCCGCGGACGGGGAAACACTCCGGCAGTCGCACACGGATATCACCGCGGGCTATCACATGAACAAGCAGCACTGGATCACCGTTCACCCGGGAGGTTCCGTCGATGCCGGGCTTGTCGACGATTTGGTCGTAGAGTCGTATCTGTTGGTTGTCGAGAAGTTACCCAAGCGGGAGCGGCCGGTCGACCCCGACACGTTCGGACGACACGGGTGAGTCTGACTGGGACCCGGTTACAGCGGCTCGCCTGCACTACCGCCCAGGGGCTGCCGGGGGTGACGGAGGGATACCCGTTCACCGAGCATCTGCTGGTTTTCAAAGTCGTCGGACGCGTGTTCCTTGTCGTCACGCAGGATCCGGGCGAGCCGATCATCACTGTGAAGGTCGATCCTGCTCATGGGGCGGCCCTGATCGGTGAGCACGACACTATCGAGCGAGGACGCTATTTCGACAAACGTCATTGGGTGTCCGTTGGGGCTGGAGAATCGGTGACTGCCTCGCTGGCCGAGAGACTCGTCCACAACTCCTACGAATTGGTGACCGAGCAGCTTCCATCCTCCCAGCGAACGTTATTGCGCCAGAGCATCGAAGACCTGAAGCAAACCGGAATCAGATCGGCGGGCGCGGCCGACAGCCAGAGAAAAGAGGACAGCGATGACGAAAGATCCTGACGCGGCGTCGCTGTTCGAGGTCGATGACACCTCACGCCCGCTCGCAGATCGGCTCCGTCCCACGCAACTCGAGGATGTCGTCGGCCAGGGGCATGTGCTTGGCCCGGACGCCCCGATCGGGCGAATGACAGAACAGGGAAAACTGTCTTCCACGATTTTGTGGGGGCCGCCCGGATGTGGGAAGACCACAATCGCAAGGCTTCTCGCCGAACGCACAGATCTGATGTTCGAGCCGTTGTCGGCGACGTTCTCCGGGGTTGCGGACCTTCGTAAGGTGTTCACAGCGGCCAGCAAGCGGCGAGAGGTCGGGCAGGGCACCCTGCTGTTCGTCGACGAGATTCACCGCTTCAATCGCGCTCAGCAGGATTCGTTTCTTCCGTACGTCGAAGACGGGACGATTGTGTTGGTCGGAGCGACGACCGAAAATCCCAGCTTCGAGCTCAACGGCGCTTTGCTCTCTCGGTGCCAGGTTTTCGTCCTCAAGCGGCTCGACGAGTCGGCGTTGCGCACCCTCGTAGATCGCGCCGAGCAGCTCACCGGCCGCACGCTCCCGGTGGATACGGGGGCTGCGGAGGCCTTGATCGCTATGGCCGACGGTGATGGTCGTTACCTGCTGAACCTCGTCGAACAACTCTTTACCCTGCCACCGGAGAGCGCGCCGCTGGACACCGCCGGCCTGGCACAGGTGGTGCACAAACGAGCGCCACTGTACGACAAGTCGCAAGAAGGGCACTACAACCTCATCTCCGCCCTCCACAAAGCCATGCGCGGATCAGACCCTGATGCTGCGTTGTATTGGCTGGCGCGCATGCTCGACGGCGGTGAGGACCCGCTCTACATCGCGCGGCGACTCGTGCGGTTCGCCAATGAAGACATCGCGATCGCCGATCCGCACGCAGTGCATCAGACGCTTGCGGCATGGGATGTCTACGAGCGGCTCGGCTCTCCCGAAGGGGAACTCGCCATTGCACAAGCCGTTGTATACCTTGCGACCGCGCCGAAGTCGATCGCGGTATACCGGGGCCTGAGCCGGGCGATGCGAGCGGCGAAGGGGTCCGGATCCCTCCCGCCGCCCGCACATATCCTCAACGCCCCTACAGGTCTGATGAAGTCCCTCGGATACGGAGCGGGTTACGAGTACGACCCCGACACCGCAACAGGATTCTCGGGCCAAAACTATTTCCCTGACGGCATGGCGCGTCAACGGTTCTACGAACCCACCGACAACGGTTACGAACACATCATCGCCGACCGGCTCCGCCAGTGGGAACAACTCCGCGAAAACCCGGATCGGAAGGACCGTACTACATAGCGCGACAACAAGGTTCGCGGACCGATCTATCGCAGGAGATGTCGAGAGTATCGCCATGGCGAACGTCGTTTAACCGCTGTGCGTCCCGGCCAACCCGATTGTTTGATGCTTTTCTCCCGTCTGCGTTGTCTCGAACCGATCAGCATGTGGGCACATGTCACGTGCCGTCGAAATTTTCGACGATCACCGGGATACATATCAATCGCTGTGCGCGACAACAGCTATGACCCCGTCTCGCTGAGCTACAGCTTTGACCAGGAACGGGTCAGCGTCAAACATGTCGAAATTTGTGACGCGATTGCGTTCGAGCGCCACAAGTGTGAGTTCCAAGTTCTTCCAGGGATGTCAGATTAAGAGCTCGACAATCAGCTGACGCAGTCATTCTGGTCGGTTGGGCATATGCTCCGTGGCACTTGTGATGCCGAGGTAGGGGAAGTATTCATGGCTAAGAGGTTTGTATTCGCCGGTGTTCTGTCTTTTGCGCTGCTTACCGTTGGCTGCAGTGGAGAATCAACGCCGACTGCGGCCGAAGATCCGGTGGGCACACTGAAGTCTGCTGCTGAAGAGTGGGCTACCAGTTTCTACTCGGGCGATGCGTCGGCCGCTTACGCTCTCTTCATACGAGAATGTCAAGAGAAGTTCTCCGAGGAGGAGTTCAAAGCCTTTTCCGACGTCGCTCAGGCGACGCCCCGGACAGTGACCGATGTGACCGCCGAAGCGGACAGCGGTAAGGGAACTGTCGGCATCTCGTTCGCTGAGGAAACCGACTTCGATACGAACATGCCCTGGGTTTTGGTGGACGGGGACTGGAAAACCTCGGACTGCGCTATGCGGGAATAGCTGTAGTACCGATAGAGCGTCGAGTTGTTGTCAGTCACGCGAGTGCCCTCGGCACGCCGTGTAGTTGCGGTCGTACCGTCATTTGCGGGACGCGGATTACCCGCTACGCCACCCGAATCGAAATCTGGGATTGCGTTGCCTGATATCGGACGCACACAAAGGATTGGGCTCCGGCCGACCGCAGTGTCGAATTCGTTTTGCCGGCGTCGGAACCACGTCCGGTTCTACTTGGGCATGTTCGACCGCCTACCGGTCATCTACTCCCAAGCACGTCGTCAACCACTCTCATCATGTTCTCTCCAAAGGCCTTCCGTGAGAAGCCTTCGGCCCATGCGCGAATTACCTTTGCGTCGAAATCATTTGGATCGAATGCCTCCATTGCTTCTGCGAGACCGCTGACCACCTTTGCATCGTCGCCAGGGGACACGAGAACACCGGACTTGCCTGGGATAACTGTGTCGAGCGCGCCGCCTTCGCCCAAAGCGATCACGGGGGTTCCGGTGGCCATCGCCTCGACCGGGACGATGCCGAAGTCCTCGACACCGGGCATCAGCAGGGCTCGGGCCCGCCGGTAAAGATCCAGCAGTTGATCGTGGGGGACTCGCCCGACAAAGACGGTGTCCTCGGCTGCCAACTCCTTGCAGACGTCCATCCATCGGCCATCGCCCACAACGACGAGTTTCTTGCCCGCCTGCCGTGCGGCTCTAATTGCAAGGTCTGGCCGTTTGTAAGGCACCAAGCGGCCGGCAAGAAGGAAGAAATCTTCCCGTTCGATCGAGAAATCAGGGGTGAATCCATGGGTGTCCACGGGTGGGTGCACCACCACTGCTTCTCTGCCCCACCAGCGTTGAATCCTGTCGGCAACCTCGGTCGAGTTCGCGACTACCTGGTCGAGCCGACTCACAGCTTTCAGCTCTCCCCGTCGCGCTACTCGCGCAAGTGCTGCGAGCACGGCTGCGCCAGCCGCGCCACCCGACTCCTGCGCGCGAAAGGCGGGATCCCAGGCCCAGCGCGCCGGGCTGTGAACATATGCGATCACGGGCGCATCGGTGGCGAAGGCTGCTTGTGTGGCGAATGCGTGATGGCTCACCACCACCGCATCGACCTCTCCCAGCTTCATGCCGCGAAAAGCGCTGGGCAGCAGCGGCATCAGCGGTGCGTACGAAGACCTTCCCAGCATCCGGTAGGCACCGTCGACCCATGTCGTGACAGGAGGGGACGAAAGTCCTGCAGGTATGCCTGCAGGCCGGGCAAGGGGCACGTGGACGGCGGCGTGCGGCCAGGTCAAGGACAGTTGCTCGACCACATGTTCGGAACCCGCGATCTCAGTGAATCGCTCGTGCACTATCGCTAATTTGGGTTCGTTCATGTTTGCTTCGAGACTCCCGCAACGTGTGACAGTTATTTGGTGTGTGCCCTTTTATCTGACGATCCGGCTGATCGAGCTTTGTTGATACCCAGCCGAAGTCGCCATTTGCTGCCGTGAATGCACCTGAAACTACCGGTGATCCGACAAGATCAGTTCCTTCGTGCCGAAGGTACCATTTCATATGCAAAGTCGGACATTTGACAGGGCATCATTATCTCCATCAAATTGACGGACCTGCAACAATTCACTTATGGATACTCCCCGTGCCGGTCAGGCGAGCCGAGATGGCGAGTCGGTTGATCTGTTGTTCGATGCCCGACATATTCGTCAGAGTGGTATCGGCACCTACATCAGGACCCAAATTCCTGTGCTCGAGCAAGTGCTGAAAGAACGTGGATTCCGGCTGGCCATCCTCGCCGACCGAAATGCGGCACCTGACACCAGCGAAGAAACTCGTGTGGTTTTTGCGGATCCCGCCGAGGCCCGAATGTATTCAATGGGTGAACAACGTGTGTGGCGTCGCGCATTGTCGGCAACCCGTCCGCAGGCACTGTGGGTTCCGCACTACCCCTTTCCTTTTGCACTAACGTCTCCTCGTAATCGGGACGTTCGATACTTCTCCACGGTGCATGACACCCTCCATATCGAAGACAAAAAGCTGAGCGACCAGAATCGCGCAAAGAACGCGTACGCGTGGACGATGCTGAAACTCAGCGCACGACGGGCCGCAACGATTTTCACCCCGTCCCAGGCCACCGCCCGTTCAATGGCTGCAATCGCACCCTCATCCGAGGTGCTGGTGACGCCGATCCCAGTAGACGACGTGTGGTTCTCTGAAGCTGACTCGGCGTCGTCGCCAATTGAACGCCCCTACATTTTGTATGTCGGCAATATCAAGCGGCACAAGAACTTGCCGGTACTTCTGGACGCATTTGCGACGATCTCGGATTCCATCCCACACACACTGGTGATAGCTGGTGGCGATGAGTCACTCAGGACACTCGACGACCGAATCAACCAGCTTGTGGCAGGCCTGGGTGAACGTGTGCAGTTAACGGGCAGACTTCCGTTCGACAGTCTGCGTGCTCTGGTGGCTCAGGCGGACTTATTAGTTATGCCTTCACTTTTCGAAGGTGCCGGTCTTCCGCCGCTGGAGGCAATGGCGTCCGGTACCGCGGTTCTGGCGTCCGACATCGCGGTGTTGAGGGAAACGTGCGGCGACGGAGCAGAGTATTTTGATCCGCACGATTCCGAAGCCTTGGCCGAACTCGTGAAGAAGTACTGTGACAACGAAGACGCCAGGGCGTCGTTGAGTCATCGCGGAGAGTTGCATGTCAAGCGGCGCCAGTCCGAGATCGTGTCAACAGCTACTGCCGAGAAGATATGTTCCTTCCTGAGTGAGGTGCCCATTGGCTAACTGGTCGTCGGCGCTGTCGCGCCGCAAATTTCTCGGAATGTTCCCGGCAGCGTTGGTCCTGCCTGCCGCTCTGCCTGAATCCTTCAACGCCGTTCGCCGCGTCGAGGGCGGCGGTGACGTCATCGATGTTCGCGATTTCGGTGCGGTTGGTGATGGGACACAGGATGACTCGATTGCCATTCGCAATGCCGTCGCCGTACTGAAATCTGGAGACGTCTTACTTTTTCCGTCCGGCCAGTACCGCTTTGCTCAGCGTCATCCAACAGGCGGTGCGGCGATCTCGATAGTGGGGATCTCCGACGTTTCGATCGACTTCGACACCGGTGCCGAACTTCTGATGGACAACCTGGACGACAACGGAGCCGGCACGAGCCACGGCATCGTGCTGCGTGGTCCGCTGGAGCGTGTGTCTCTTCACAACGTGGCAGTGCGGTGGGCAAGCCAGCCGGCGCTGCGGTCGATGGGCGACGGAATCCGGGTCGTGGGATATGCATCGGACACGTCGGCAGTGCCAGATGGATGGACCGGACCCGGCAGGCCGGTTAGTTGGGTGACGTTGAGCGACTGCAGAGTCGAGTCGAGCCCGCAGGCAGGTGTGATCATGATGGGCGTTTCCGACATCACTGTTGACGGACTTCACGTCGAGAACACCATGGCCGACGGACTCCATTTCAACGCGTGCCGACGTGGAACCGTCGAAAGGTATTCAGCAACGAACACTGGTGACGACGGTTTGGCACTGGTGACTTACTACTCTCCAGAAGCCCAGTTCGACAACGCTTCCGAGACCTTTTCCTTCCCGGCGTTGACCGAGTGGTCGAACACCGACTTCGATGTCACCGACGTCCAAGTGTCGGGCGGTGCGGCAAACGGAGTGCGTTTGGCGGGGGTCAATCGATCAACGGTAGCTGCCGTAGTGGTCGACGGAGTATCGAACGGAGCAGGTGTCATGGTCGACTCGGCATCGCCGGACTCGGGCGCCGGGTGGCACTATGTGGCATCGCGCGGTGTGCAGCTGGATGGGATCACCGTTGAGGACTCTCACACAGGGCTGCACGTACTGGCAAGACCGAACGGGTCGACTGGCGACGCTTTCAGCCGGTTCGACCTAGAGGTAACGGGCGTTGCCGTTAACAACTGTCTTTACTGGTCGGTTCTCGTGGAATCTATTGCAACCCCGCCTGTTACCGGGATTTCGCTGATCGATTGCACGGTGATCGACACCGAAATAGGTCCAGGTACCGGAGCTGTCGGGCTGCAGAGGACCCAAGATGTTTCACTGGGAGCCGTCTCCATCACGACGGCGAAGTCTGCGGTGGCGTTCTCAGCCGACAACTCGGCACAGTTCACGATAGATCAGCTCAACGTGACTGTGACGGGTCCGCCGCTCGGTTCCGAAGCCGGCGGACCATTCGCCGTGTTCCAGGGCTCATCCGGGACAGTGGTTGCTGCGGATTTGGTTTGGGAGCAAGCCCCCTCGTCGTGGCTACCTGTTTTGATCTTCAGTGACAGTTGTGTCGGTGGCACGCCTACGAACCCGGAAGTGAGCGTGGGTACCGTGACAACCACCCCGCCGAAGGGAGAGCCGGTCTTCGTCGCCTGCCGATGACGAATTCGATGCCGATCGGTTTTCTGTCAGACGTTTGTTTTGACCGGGCGGGACTCGCGTGTGAGCAGCTTTGCCGCTGACAATCGTGCGCCGCGTTTGCGTGCGCTGCGTGCCAGTGGCCTCGGGGAGTCATTGAGTACAACGCCCCAGACTCGTAATTCGGCCAACGACAAACGTTCGATGACAGCACCCAGTTCGGCGTACCTCGTATGGTCAGATCGCGCCACCAGCAGGACACCGTCGGCCCAGCGTCCCAGCACAAGGGCGTCGGATCGGTCAGCCATCGGTGCGGTATCGACGATGACGTAGTTTGCGCGAGCAGCAAGATCTGCGAGTCCGTTGCGCATCCGAGTGCTCCCGAGTAGTTCGGACTTGCCGGGCGCGGTGCGTCCCGCCGGGATGAACGAAAGCTTCGGATGCCAACTCGCAGAGATGTATCGGTCGATGTCGTCACCATTGAGTAGGTAATCGATCAACCCGGCTGGTGATGCGTTCTTTTCATGATCAGAACCATGGCGTCCGGAGCGCACGTTCGCTTCGTCTCTTCCTGCGGCATCGACGAATACGACCTCATTGCCGCTCTCAGCGAGAGCGATTGCGAGGTTCAGCGCGACCGCTGTCTTGCCGTCGCCGGTGACTGCACTCGAAACGATGATGGTTCGGCATTCGCCCCGACCGGGTTCGTGGTCGGCGATCACGGTGCGGAGACGGCGGAATGCCTCTGCGGCAGGGCTCTCTCTCGAGAAGTCGACAACACCGGTTTCCAGCGCTTTGTCCGCAGGAATGGCGGCCAGCACCGGCCCGGACAGAAACTTGCCGAGTGCGGCGACATCCTGAACTTTCCGGCTCATTTGACTGCGCAGATATGCGTAGAGCAACCCCGCCAAAAGCCCGGCGATCACACCGAGTGCGGTATTGCGCACATACTGCGGTCCGCCCTCAGCGTCGTCGGGCACCGCCGGGCTGATCACCGACAATCGCACTGGGTCCGGAACCACGGTTTCCGACTGATCCGGTGCCGGTTGTGCAGGTGTGCTCCCGTCCAAAACAGCAACGGCACCGGGAAGTGCTTGCGCTAGAGCATTAGCAAGCTCCGCCGAGGTATCGGCGTCCTCCGCGCGCACGGTCACCGTCAGGATCGCGCTTCCGACATTGGCACTGGCCGTGGTCATTTCGCGCACGTCAGAGTTCGACATCTCCAATCCGGTGTTTGCCAGAGCGGTTTCGATGAGGAAATCGGAGCTCAGCAACTTCGTGTACGCCTCAGTACGCTGACGACTTGTACCGTCGGTGTCGCCGAAGTGAGGCGTCTGGTAGATCACCGCGGAAGATTCGTAGCTCGGCGACTGCACACTGGTCAAGATCGCTCCCAGGAAGCCCCCGAACAGTGCGCACACAAGCAGGATGATCCATCGATTGCGAACTGCGCCAACCGCTGAGCGGAGCCATTCGTTGCCAGCATTGCCCGGCCGGTATGTAGTCCCTGCAAACTTGTCAGTCACTTGACTTCACATTTCCTCTCGAAACCATGTCTTCCAGTTTGGTGGGAGACTGCCCTCGTGCCGCCACGAACACGCAGACGAGCGTCAGGAGGACCAGGAAAACGGTAATTCCTTGCGTAAGCAGCTGAATCCGCCATACCTCGGCAAAACAGTAGGCGATAACTCCTGCCGATCCGGCGATCACTGGACCGTATGTCAGGAACCGACCGAAAACGTAACCGGCCAGCGGGAACAGCAGGAGCGTGTATAGCCACCCCCACGCTCCGAAATCCGTATAGATGTCAGCGAATTCAGAGTTAGTTGTGAAATTCGGTGCAAACGAGACCGAAAAATCGTAGGAGTCTGCGCCGAGCGACTCCTTTGCTCTGACCTCATGTGCCGGAACCAGAAAGCTGGGCAGCGCCGCCGACACGGAGGCGACGACACTCCCTGGCTTGTCGAAAGTGCCGCGCATGATCGCATCTGACACGCCCATGGACACCTGAGCCGGCACAGCGAGATAGGCGCCGGACTGATAGAGATTCATCGCGATCGGGTTCGAGACTCCCGCATCGCGGTAGTAGTTGCCGTTCCGGACGTAGTTGAGCGCCGTGAGCATCAGGAACATGATCGCTACAGCGGTGATGATGTGCCAAGGCCGCAGAGATTTACGGTCCGCGCCCACGGATTTGCGGGGCACCGCTGTCTGTAAGACGACGTACACCACGACCGCCATCAGTAGCGAGAGGCGGGACGCGACCATCGAGTTTGCCACCAGGAGAAGAACGGCCCACAGTACGAATCCAGGATGGAGCACCTTTTTTCGCCAGAGGTAAACGCTGATGGGTGCCGCTAGGATGGTCGCGTATCGAAGCGTCGCGATTCCGGCCGAGTCGGGTAGTGCCTCCGTGAAGGCGTTCCCGGTCTGGGTGGTCAAGGCGTCGACAATGGATGTCGCCGCAGTAATTCGGTAGTACGCATACGCCACGCCGATCGTGGACACTGCGAGGATGAGGAAAAAGTAGCGCCGTTCGAAGTTCGTGCTGGTTGTTCGCTCGACGAACTCCCGTGTCGGCGTTGTGCCCAGTCCCAATCTCCAACCGATCGTTGCGAGCACCACAACCGTGCCGTACCAAACCGCAAGCAACGTCACGCCGGCAATGGTGAAAGGGGCGGGTTGGAGGAATCCGCGCAAATTCAGCAGTGAGCCGGCCGGACACTTGCCGGCCGAACACCAACCGATCAGGGACGCCCATGCAGTGAAAGATCCCAGGACGGGTAACAGGATTAGGACGGCCGGTGCGAGCCACCATGTCGCTGTACTGCTTTGGGGCGAGTTATCGCCAGCCGCTTTCGGCGAGAAATCAAAATGCATGTTTGTCTTGGTGCATCATTGCGGAATCATTCTGCGGCAGCGCAGGAATGAAACTTCGATCAGGGGGAAAGGATCTCGAACCATACATCGCTGAGCTCCCTCCATCTTTAAAGTGGCTCGATCTCAGCGAGCACGGCAGCCAATCCGTGGCATACACTACTACAGGTGGAGTGTGCATTACGGGACAGAAGCGCGGATGCGCACTGGCCACTCGGAATTAACTTGATCAAATTGAGTGCCAACGTGATTAACGTTAGGTTGCCGCGTTACGGAGCAGTTATCGCCATCAATTTCGAAGAATCGATGATGTGGACCGCGTCTTCCGAGGCCAGAGAGTGACGCGCATTCGATCGGTGCTAGACGTGAAGCGCGTTGAGCCACTGGTGCAAATCGTCGCGGGCCTGGCACTCAACGCCTTCCCGGCAATTTTCATCGCAGTATTCGCACGCATTGCACCCATCGAACAACAAGGCCGCCTTGCCGTTTCGCTGGCGATCGGAACTTACGTGGCGCAGCTGCTGTCGGCATTCGTCGTCGAGTCGCGCCTTGCCACCCCGGAAGCGGATCACAAGGTATCGATGCCCTGGTGGATAGCGTTGATGAGCTTGGCATCCGGGACCCTCCTCATTGTGAGTCCGGCGGTTCCGCCAACGGCCATCACACTGATCGGAGTTCTGGGACTGTCGTCGGGCTTGCTGATGGCCCGGACGATCGGCGTAGTGCGGGGTAGATGGAAGCTGGAATCGGTTGCCGCTTCGATCCTTATGGCCGGTTGCCTGAGCGCATTGGTCCTTGCCGTGTACGACAACTCCAACTGTGTCAGGGTTCTTGCAGCGGGAGCTCTCCTGGCCATCCTCATCAGATGTTGGCCTCTGCCTGCTCGCCGAGATCTGGGCTTCCCGCCTGACCTGACCAAGGCTGCGTGGGTCACCGGCGAAACTGCGACAGTCGGTATGGTCCAGCCGGCATTGGCATCTTTCATCCTGGCCGTCCTCGGACCGTCAGCTGCTGTTGGATTCCGGGTTGTATCAACCATTTCGGGGATCCTCGAACCGATTCTCGCCTACGGCCGAGTACGTCAACTCGCCCACGGACACAAAGGCGAGGTAGCCAACGTTGCGATGATCATTGTGGTCGGAACAGTGGCGATCTTCGCTAGTGCCTATCTGGGTGTGTGGAGCCTGATTTTCGGCCCTGCTTGGAACAGTTCACTGTATGTCGCTCTGGCAGTTGCCTGTGCGTGGAAGTTGTGCATGTTGGTGACAACCGTCCCCTTTGCGGCTCTGCGCCGGGCGGGGCGCACAAAAATGGTGTTCTGGCTCAGGGCGGCGAACACTGCTCTTTACGTGGTGCTCGGACTGACTTTCTTGTTCAGTTTCCATTCCAGCACTGCAGTATTTCTTTCGTTTGTCATCACCGAGGTGCTCATGTTCGTGCCCTATCACGTGGCAGCCGCGAGGTTAGCGCCGGAGTACAACTCGGTCTTCCTCAGCGGGAAGCGAGCGAACGGACTCGCGTCCGAGAAGGCATGAAGACTGCCTCGCCCGTCATTCGGCCTTTTTGAAAACTGCCAGCACGGTCAGCATCAAAATCTTGATGTCGAGCCACAGAGACCAGTTCTCGATGTAGTAGTTGTCCCATTCGGCGCGGTCGGCGATGGAGGTCTGTCCGCGTAAGCCGTTGACCTGAGCCCAACCCGTGACGCCCGCCTTGACCCGGTGTCGCTCGCCGTAGCGGCGGATCTGCGCCTCGAAAAGGGTTACGAACTCTGGACGTTCGGGACGCGGTCCGACCAGACTCATGTCACCCCGGAGAACATTGAGCAGCTGGGGGAGTTCGTCCATCGACGTCGACCGCATAAGTTTTCCGATCCGGGTCCGTCGATCGGTTCCCTCGACGCCGCCCGGTGCGCTACCGGTTTTCGGAACAAACGTCACGTGGTCGGGATCGGGTAGCCGCATCGAACGAAACTTGAGGCAGCCGAAGATCTGGCCGTTGCGCCCCACCCGCTCTTGAGCAAAGAATATCGGTCCCGGCGAACTCCAGCGCACCAAGAGCATGAGAGTGAGGAAGAGGGGGGACAGCACGAGAAGGATGCAGCCGGCGACGATTCTGTCGCTGATGTGTTTGACCCGGAACTGCCAGCCTCGGGGATTGGTGTGAGGCACTGACAGCAAGGGCATGCCGCCGATGTGGTCGATGAGGCTCTTCGAGCCGATCACCTCATACATGCGTGGCACCACCCATACCCGAAGTCCGTGGCGGTGGGCGATGCGGACTGCTCCGGTCAGCAGCTCACCGTGAACTCTCGTGAATGCGATGACCAGGCGTTCGGCCTGGGTTTCGGCAATGACGGACTCTAGGCGATCAACAGCGCCCAGGTACGGCACCTGGTCGGCCTCCGTCCCCTGGTCACTGCGTATGGGGGATTCGTGCGACAGCACTCCGACTGGGTTCATGCCGTGTTCAGGAGCCGCGATCATCCGAGTGATCACGTGCTGGGTGAGCTGTCCGGATCCGATGACCAACGTGGGGGACACGAGATGGGAGTTCTGTTGCAGGCGTCGTTGGACCACCACGCGAACCAGACGGCCGAATGGAATCAGGATGCTCGCGCACACCCACAGTTTGGTCACGGCAGCACCGGGGCGATCGGTGATCCCGAACAGGACCAGCGCGCACAGCAGCAGCATTGCTGCGATCGATCCAGAGGACAGGATCCCGTAGAACTCGTCGAGGAATCGGCGGTTGAGCGAGCGGCGATACAAGGACCGCGCGCCCATGACGATTACGACCAGGGGAACAAAGAGTGCGAAGCACCACATGGGTGGATGAACCAAAACTGATGTGAGCGCCCACCACCATGCGAGTGCCACCGCGATTGTCGCCGACAACACATCGATGGAAACACTGACGATGGTGCTCAGCGGATCGGTCCGAATGAGCTGCCCGAATGTTTTACGAGAATTCGAAGAAGTAGGTGGGGGGCCTCCGGGGGCGGTCGAAGTCTCGACCTCCAACAATTGCGGCAATTCCCACTCCATCCACGACAATCCCGAATTAATCAGACAATTCGTACATTCACCATTAATCGCATTCTATAGGGGGCCTAACGATATTTGCCGTAGCAACTCGCGCTTGGTTTGAATGCGACTCGGCGTCACAGTCAGCAATCGAAAGATACTCGGCAGCGGTATTTTTATTTGTCGAAGATTACGTTTTGGACGACGTCGGCAAGGTCGGTCATGATCTGGACCTCACCACTCGACCAATGATGCGGTTGGCTGTCCCACGCGCACAGCGTCCCTACTGGATGACCTGCGTCGTCGATGATCGGGATGCCGATGTAAGCGCCCACTACGCCGCTTTGGGCGGCCGAATGATCCCTGAGTACCGGGTGGTCGGCGATGTCGTCGATTATGAGTGGGGAACCGCTCACGACTGTGTATACGCAGAGTGAGTCGGGGAGGGGATGGGTCCGTTGTTCCCCGGTGTCGCCTGAGCGGGAGGCGATCGCGGCGTTGACTTGCTCGACGTCGGTGATCATGTTCAGTGCAGCGTTCGGGATCCCGACCGCGTCGATGGTCAGTCCGACGATCTGATCGACTTCGGGATGTGGTCCGGGCGCGAGTAGTCCGGTGTCGTAGACAGCGCGCAAGCGAGCACTGTCGTTGAGTGCCGACCACACGTGTGATTGTTCGCCGCTGACAGCGGCACGCAGCCCTTCGAAGACGGCGACAAGCGCGGGATCCGTATACACCTCGTTGATCGCAGCGAACGGGTCGCGAATGGGGCGTTCGGCAGAATCCGCGATCGTCTGCTCGCGTTGACCCGCGCCGTCGTCGCTTGCATTATCGGAACTTGTTGCGTCTGTCGGACTCGGTGGTGTCATATCTCTTTCCTGGTGAATCGGTAGCAACATGTATTACCGCGATTGGTCCGCTCGGCGCCGCATCTCCCATATCCATACCTCATGCTGCTGTATTTATGAATATTGGTGATGCGGACTGAAGCAGACGGACTGGCTCTCGGTACCAGAATGGGAATTTTGACATTGCATTCTAGGGTCGAAAGTCCTGCCTTACGGCTAACCGTAATGTTTCGCTGACGTGGAGGGAAGATATAGCCTGATTGCGATTCGAAAGCTCTCGATTTCTCACCTGTGTCAGAGCAAATCGAGTCCGACCGACTGCGCGGCATTCTGAGCTCGAAACATCGTGGTGTGCAGGCGAATCTGATTCCGGCTAGTGCGTGGCGGCGACGGTTCGCAGAGGAACGATTGGTCCCGATTCATAGATGGAGCCGATGACGGGAATCGAACCCGCGTATTCAGCTTGGGAAGCTGATGTTCTACCATTGAACTACATCGGCGTCGCAGCCGGTCGGAGGGGTTTTCGCCCCCGATCAACGTGCTTTCCGAAGGTTATCAGACGCCATTTCCGATGTGTGGGAGCCCCGCCCGGCAACTAGTGCTCACGCTCGATTTCTCGCGACACAAGAACCCGAGCTGTTCGTCACAGCATTGTGTGATCTGCCTGGTGATTGGTCTGTGCTGAAGTGGCGACCCGGTAACCTCTACCTGTGCTGCTCTCCGATCGTGACATCCGTGCCGAAATTGCCGTTGGACGCCTGGGAATCGACCCGTTCGACGATTCGATGGTCCAACCGTCGAGCGTCGACGTGCGCCTGGACGGTTTGTTTCGGGTTTTCAACAACACGCGATACACGCACATCGATCCGGCGCAGCGCCAGGACGAGCTGACGAGCCTGGTGGAGCCCGCGGAGGGTGAGCCTTTTGTGCTGCACCCCGGTGAGTTTGTCCTCGGTTCGACGCTCGAAGTGTGCTCGCTGCCCAACGACCTTGCCGGCCGCTTGGAAGGTAAGTCGAGCTTGGGTCGTCTGGGTCTGCTGACGCACTCGACTGCTGGATTCATCGATCCGGGATTCAGCGGCCACATCACGTTGGAACTGTCGAATGTCGCGAATCTTCCGATCACGCTGTGGCCGGGAATGAAGATCGGTCAGCTCTGTCTGCTCAAGCTGTCGAGCGCTGCAGAGTTCCCGTACGGAAGTTCCGAGGCCGGTTCCAAGTACCAGGGCCAGCGCGGTCCGACGCCGTCGAAGGCGTACCTGAACTTCAACCGCGGCTGACGGAAGTCCGCACGTATGACCGCGTTGTTCTACGGCATGGTTTTCATGAACCTGCTGTTTGTGACCAGCACGGTGTGTTTGGTCAAGCCTTCGCGGATCAGCGCGATTGCCGCCGCGTTTGCCGCGCTGATGTGGCTGCTCCTCAACGGCCCGCTCGAAGGGCAAGTGTTGTGGTCGCTGACTCCGGAGAACGGCCTCACCGTGTCGGATCTGTTCTCATTCGTGGCGTTCGGTATTGCCGCACGAGGATGGTTTGTGGCGGGCAATCGCAGGCGCGGGAATCGTTTCGGACGGCGATAGCAGGCAGATAGACGTCAGCTATGGGGAATCTCCCCCAAACCGGGCATAATTGCAGGTTATGTGGTGGATTGTTGTCGGCGGACTGATCCTCTGGGTGGCCTGCGCCGTACCTATCGCCATTATCTGGGGTAAAGCCATCGCCCGACGCGACCGCGCTGATTTCGAAATCCGCGATCAGGACTGGTCTGCCGAGCTGGCCAGGTCGATCGAAACGGAAACCGATCCCGAGACCGAGAAGTGATCGGCCATGGAATTGCCGTCCGACACTCCGGCCGATGTGGTCGAGGCTGCGGCAGCAGGTCCTCGTGTTCCGAAATTTGATTCCACACTCGGCATTTCGGTAGTTCCGGCCGCCGGGCCGGTCGGCCACCGCTTGGTGGTGATCGGAGATTCTCTCTCACAAGGGTTTCAGAGTGGGGCTGTCTTCAATACCGACCTGTCGTATCCGTCGATCATCGCGTGGCAACTCGGCTGGTTCGATAGCTTCCGATTCCCACGTTACGGCGGCCCGGGTGGGCTACCGCTGAACATCGAATTGTTGCTGCGCACACTGGAAGAGCGCTTTGGAACTTCGACGGACGTGTGGGAGATTCCGCTGGCATTATTCGCGGCACGCGGATTCATGGATCAGGTCGAGGACTACTGGGAGCGTGGCCCGGGCAGCGTCGCGCCGACGTTCTCGGCAATCAATCACAACCTGTCGGTGTATGGGTGGGATGTGCGCGACGCTCTGACGAAAACCGCTGCGAGTTGTGAAGCGGCACTGCATCAACCACACGACGATCTGCTCAGCCAGATTGTCGAGAACAACGGCGAGCGGACGGCATTGCGAGTCCTGCCGCGAGGGTCCGATGCCGAGAAGAAGATGACGGTGTTCGACGCGGCAGCCGAACTGGGCAAGGAGTGCATCGAAACCTTGGTCGTGTTTCTCGGGGCGAACAATGCGCTGCGGACCGTGACTGACTTGCGAGTGCAGTGGAGTGGCAACAAGTTTCGGGACCCGGATGGCAAACGGGACTACACAGTGTGGCAGCCCGATCACTTTGCCCAGGAGTACGCCGAGGTGCTTGCCGCTATCCGAAAGATCAACGCTCAGCACGTCATCCTGTGCACAGTGCCGCACGTGACAATCGCCCCGATCGCGCGCGGGTTGGGTGGCAAAGTCGAGACCGGGTCACGGTATTTTCCGTACTACGCCCGGCCGTGGGTGCGCGACGCAGACTTCGATCCACGACGCGATCAGCACATCACGGGAGCGCAGGCGTGGGCGGTTGATACTGCGATCGACCTGTACAACACGGGGATCGAGCGGGCGGTAGCGAGCGCACGCCGGGTAGGCAAGGACTGGCACCTCTTCGACGTCGCGGGGCTACTCGAGCGCGTCGCATCGAGGCGGTATGTCGACGACGTCAACGCAAGACCGTCGTGGTGGACGCCGTACCCACTGCCCAAGGCGTTGACTGATCTTGCACCCGTGCCGGATTCACGATTCCTGGCCGCGGACGGTTTGGGCGGCCGAGCGTCGGGTGGCTTGTTCTCTCTGGACGGCGTTCATCCGACCACGGTGGCCTATGGGGTTCTGGCCCAAGAGCTCATGAACATCATGTCCGTCGCCGGTGTGCAGTTCGATTCCCCGACTGTCGATTTTGATCGCCTCGTCAGACGGGACACGCTGGTGCGCACTCCGCCGCAGAATCTGGATCAGACGCTCGGACTCATCGGGTGGGCCGACGAACACCTCGGTTTCGTGAAACGAATCTTCGGGCTGTGATGATCAGTTAGCTCGGCACAATGATGGAGAGACCATCCGGCCGGCATAGTCGCGGAGCAAAGCTTCCAGTCCGGTGTCCTCGGTGGACAATCTGCCGGTCGGGCCGATAGCGGCCAGCGAGCCCACAACACCGTTCTGGCCGTCGCTGATCGGCACGGCGAGCGCTGAGCGGCCGATGCGAATCTCGTCGACTTCCCGCGCCGGCTCACCGCGTCTGATGCGGGAGAGTTCGAGTTCGAGGTGATCGGCGTCGGTGATGGTGTGCGCGGTGATCTTCTTGAGCGGTGAAGCTGCCAGTTCGGGCCGCGAAGATAACAACAGTTTTCCGATGGCAGACGCGTGCAGCGCGCTCACGAGGGTGCGCTCACCGCTGAGTTCGTGATCGGGGTCGCGGTCGATCAGCCGGACCTTTCCCCTGTCGTACGACGCGAGATACACGCCGTAGCGCACTTGTTCGCGTAGTTCTTCGAGAAGTACGGAGTTATCCACGGGGGTGGGTTCGGCAGCAGCTCCGGCCAATTCGCGGGTGCGTCGACCGAGTGCAAATCCGGAGAGATCCGCGATACGCACCAGATAGCCGTCGGCGACAAGGATGTTGAGCAATCGGTAGGCGGTCGCTGGAGGAATGCCGGCCAGCGCCGCAATGTCTTTGGCGGTAGCGCCGGAACCGAGTTGCGCTGCGGATTCGAGCAGTGCCAATGCACGCTGGACTGCTCTCGGTTCATGTCCACCGAGATCTCGCGGGCGACCGACCATCAGCGCGGACCGGCAGCGGATTCGCCTACCAGCACGATATTGCCGGCGGCATCGGTGCCGAAAACTCCGGCGCCGGGAAGTACGTCCTCGGTTTCGGGCCGATCGAAGGCGCCGATGTGCAGGAGGCTTTGAGGGCTGCGACGACGCAGATAGAACTGCCACAGTGTGCCCGAACTGAGTATCACCAGCACTGCGATCGGTGCGATGTACGTGTGATCAACGATGTTCGCGTACACCAGGTATCCGAGGACAACTGCGCCCGCACCGCTGCCACAGGACGCTGCGGCAAGTACACGGGGTGTGTCTTCGCCGATGCGCGTGAGGAATACGACGGAACTGATCGCGACCAGCGCGTAGGCGACAATCACGGCTGCCCGCACCGTGAGGCGCAGATCTTCGAAGAACACACCTCGTCCGATCACGGCGAAGGTGCCACCGCCGAACAGTACGGCGGCAACAACAACGCTCAACGCGACACTCGGGGTGCGGAAGGCGCTGTGTACGTGCGCAAAAGCGCGGGGGAGTAGGCGCTCCACACCAAATGAGTAGAGCAGGCGCGACGCGGCGTTCGACGACGCCATCGACGACGCCAGCCACGAGCAGCCCATTCCGATGTTGAGCGCGATCACCACGGCTGGGCTGACACCGGTCGAGGTTCCGTGCAGATAGGCGTTGACGAGGGTGTCGCTGCGTCCGGTCCAGGCGGCCCAGCCGGCAAAGATGAAGAGGCCACCGCAGATCATTGGAGTGAAAAGGACTGTGCGCGTCACGGTTACCAGTGGGCGACGGGCTTCGGGGCCGAAGAAGGCGGCGCTCTCGAATCCGGCGAGCGCAAAGAGTGCGGCGAGTGCGGTGATCAATAGTCCGTGGCCGGAGGTGGACGGAATGATCTGTGCGTGCTGATCTCCGCCGATCAGCATGAGCGCGACTATGAAGAGCAGGGAACAGCTTTCGGCCACGAGAATTGCGAGTGCTGCAAATCTGACGCTCCGGAGCAGGCACGCAAGGATGAGTGCGGCGAGCACGGTGTACAGGGCGATCAGCTGAAATGTGCCGTGGACGCGTATGCCGGCAAAACCGAGCAGCGTAATGACCGCCAGCCCACCGTGATACAGGGTCATCACTGCGCTGCCGACGTATTTGACGAGTATGGCTATACCGGTGGTGATGGCGGCCCGGGTACCGAGTCCGCGAAAGGCAAAACTGTGAAGTCCGCCCGATGCTGCCATCCGTCTGGTGAATTGGGAGATGCAGAACGCGATCAAGGTGACCAGCACGGTCGCGATGATGATCGTGATCATCCCGCTCAGAAGGTGTCCGTGTGTCAGCATGGTGACCGGCAGCACAACCATCGAGACAGCCGGTGCTGTGGTTGCCACCGATTGCGCCAGGACTTCGGCGCCCGAGAGTTGGCGACGCCCGAGTGCGCGCAGCGGTGAGCGCGCGGGTGGTTGCTTCTCGCGCGTGGTGAACGATCGCGCGATGGCCTCGGTGAGTGCGGACATGCGCGGGACGCTAATGCACTTCTGTAACGGAGAAGTTTCCTACGTGAGTCCCCTGATCGCACCCGGCTGAGAGAGCACCTGTCGGTGCGGCGGTTGATTCTCACTCGATTCCCACGGACTGTTTCCTGCGCGACAAGTTCTCGACCCATCGCCGAGCCATTGTTGTTTCCACACCAACAACCCGGGTCGCCGGGCGCACACTTGGGAGCTTGAATGTCGTACACACGTAGATCTTTCATGCGCAGTCTGGGACTCACCGGCGGCGCGGGCCTGGCGCTGGGAGCCATGGGGTCCATCGGTTTGGCGCCGGCAGCATCGGCGTCGCCGCGACGTTTTCAGGCACCGGCAGCGGGTGACCTGATCGGACAGGTCAAGGGCAGTCATTCTGTTGTCATCCTGGGCGGTGGCCCCGCCGGTCTGTGCTCGGCGTACGAGCTGCAGAAGGCCGGATACAAGGTCACCGTCCTCGAAGCCCGCACCCGTCCGGGTGGACGAGTGTGGTCGATTCGTAACGGGACGGAGGAGACGGATCTCAACGGCGAGACCCAGACCTGCACGTTCTCCGAGGGCCACTTCTACAACCTGGGTGCCACTCGAATCCCGCAGAATCACAACACCATCGACTACTGCCGCGAGTTGGGGGTCGAGCTGCAGATGTTCGGCAACCAGAATGCCAACACGCTCGTGAACTACACCGGCAGCAAGCCCCTTGCCAATCAGTCGATCACGTACCGCGCAGCAAAGGCTGACACCTACGGCTACATGTCCGAGTTGCTGCAGAAGGCAACCAACCAGGGCGCTCTCGACGAGGTTCTCACGAAGGAAGACAAGGAAGCGCTGTCGTCGTTCCTCAAGGACTTCGGCGATCTGGGCAGTGACGGACGCTACGTGGGGTCGTCGCGCCGCGGGCACTCCGTCGAACCGGGTGCCGGTTTGAACTTCGGCACCGAGATCGAACCCTTCGGGATGAGCGATGTCATCCAGGGCGGTATCGGACGCGCGTTCTCCTTCGAGTTCGGCTACGACCAGGCCATGACCATGATGACCCCCGTCGGCGGGATGGACCGGATCTACTACAAGTTCCAGGACAAGATCGGCATGGAGAACATCGAGTTCGGTGCCGAGGTCAGCGGAATGAAGAACGTTCCCGAAGGAGTCACCGTCGACTACGTCGTGGACGGCAAGGCCAAGTCGATCACCGCCGACTACGCCATCTGCACCATTCCGCCGCACCTGATCAAGCGCCTGAACAACAACCTGCCCTCCGACATCCTCCTCGCTTTGGAGGGAGCAAAGCCGTCGTCGTCCGGCAAGCTCGGCATCGAGTACTCGCGTCGTTGGTGGGAGACCGAAGACCGGATTTACGGCGGCGCATCCAACACAGACCGCGATATCTCGCAGATCATGTTCCCCTACGACCACTACAACTCCGACCGCGGAATTGTTGTCGCGTACTACAGTTCGGGTAAGCGTCAACAGGCTTTCGAATCCCTGACGCACAAGCAGCGCCTCGCCAAGGCCATCGCCGAAGGCTCGGAGATCCACGGCGAGAAGTACACCCGCGATATCTCCTCCTCCTTCTCGGGCAGCTGGCGTCGTACCAAGTACTCGGAGTCGGCCTGGGCATCATGGGCCGGAGCGGGAGATTCGCACGGCGGCATGGCAACTCCCGAATACACGAAACTGCTCGAGCCCGTCGACCGCATCTACTTCGCCGGTGATCACCTCTCCAACGCAATTGCTTGGCAGCACGGCGCTTTCACGTCGGCGCAGGACGTTGTCACCCACCTGCACCAGCGCGTCGCGCAGGGCGCATAGCTTTTCAACTACCTTCCACTTCCGAGGAGTCACCATGAAATCTCGTACCACCAAAGTTGTTGCCGCAGCGTTTGCCGCGTCCGTGCTGCTTGGCACCGCGACCGCGTGCTCGTCCGAAACGGCCGAGGCGGAAACCGTTACCAGCTCCTTCGTCTCGAGGTCGGTACTCGAAGCCGGACAGGCCAATCCGATGATCGCGCAGGGTGTCGCCATCGGCGCTGATACAGCGGTTTACAAGACCAGTGGCATCGGACCCTCGGCCGGAAACAAAGCCGCACCCGAAGGATCTCCCGAGTCGTACATCGACTCACAGTTCTCCGGTGGCGTGCTGCCTGCCGGCGTGACAGTCACCGAAGCTCAGGGCATCAACGTGCTCAAGAAGATTCGTGACAATCTCGAAGCTCAGGGACTGACACTCGAAGACGTAGTCACGATGCGCGTCTTCCTCGACAACGCACCGGGCTCGGACAAGGCCGATTACACCGGCTGGAACCGCGCTTACCGTCAGTTCTTTGCCAACACGAACCTCGACTCCGGTGAGACGGAGTTGGTTCCGATGGGAACCGCGGCACCCATCGCGCCGATCGAACGAAACAGCGCTCGCCCCACTCGCTTCGCGCTCGAAGTTGCCGGACTGCCGGTTGCCGGCTGGCTGGTCGAGGTAGAGGTCGACGCGGTGTACCCCGAGGGTAAGGAACCCGCCTGATGGGCGCGCTCAGCCCGACCCACTGGGCCATCGTCGCGGTAGTGCTGCTGGTGTTGTTCGGTTCCAAGAAGCTGCCGGATGCGGCCCGCGGGCTGGGGCGGTCGATGAGGATTCTCAAGTCCGAGGTCGGTGAACTGCAGGCCGATACCGATCTTGCACTCGATTCCGAGTTGGCGCCGAGCAAGAAGTACTGATCCTGTGCGAGGCTGACGAGGTGTCCCACACTTTCCTCGCAGTGTTGTTTGCCATCGGTGCAGCGGTCTGTATCGCGATCGGCACAGTAGTTCGCCAGCGCACGGCAGCGGTGGTCCCGGATGATTCCATCGGTGCACTCGGACCGATCACGACGCTCGTGCACAGCCCGATCTGGTGGCTGGGCACGATCGTCGGGATGGTGGGTTACGCACTTCAAGCTGCTGCGCTCGGCTTGGGATCGCTGCTGCTGGTGCAGCCGCTTCTGGTGTTGTCCCTGCTGTTTGCGCTCCCGCTCGGCGCAAGATTCAGTGGGCGCACGATCAGCGCGCGGGAGTGGTTGTGGGCGGCGGCGCTCACAACGTCGGTGGCGGTGCTGATCATCGTCGGTGATCCGCGGCCGGGGCAACCGCGAGCGGAAACGCACCATTGGGTCATGATCACGCTGATCGGGCTGCCGTTCGTCGCGCTGTGTCTTGTCGGAGCACATCGGCGCACGGGATCGGCGAGGGCATTGCTCCTCGGAATTGCAGGCGGCTCACTGTTCGGAGTTGCTGCAGTGCTCACCAAAGGTGTTGTGCACCTTGTGACGCTCGGACCTTCAGCCGTTCTTACGTCCTTCGAGTTCTATGCACTTGTCGCGGTTGCAGCGGTCGCGACTTCGGTGCAGCAGTCAGCTTTTCAAGCGGGGGATCTACAAGCGTCGCTGCCGGCGACAACAATCATGGAGCCGGTGATCGCGTCGCTGCTCGGGTTTGTGGTTCTCGGCGAATACCTCGACGCGGATCGTAAAGTGGCCGCGGTTCTTGCACTCGCCGTCGTTGCGATGATCGCGGCCACCGTTGCCTTGGCCCGCAATGCGGCCGGCAGCGAGGTTTCGGTGCCGCAGAAGGTTCGCTGAGATTTCCGGCGTCAGACGAGGCCCTCTGCCCTGGCCACAGACTGCGGTTGCCGCGAGTCCTTGACCAGTACGTCGATCACGACATCTTCGTCTTGATACGTCGCCAGCTGCGCGAGGCCGGGAGTCTGCCGCACCAGCGAGTGAACGCCGTCGCCGGCCTGCGGATACTCGGGCACGATGTGACGCCAATGGGCGCACACCAGCGTGCCACCGGGTTCGAGGTGTTCGACGGTACGACCCATCGCCTCGGTGAGCTTCTCGATGCTGAGGTAGTAGCCGATCTCGCTGAGCACGATGAGGTCGAAGGTGGCGTCCGGCCAGGTGTCGTCGCCCAGGGCCCATTCCCTGAACTCGACGTTGTACCCGGAGAGTCGTCGACGAGCCGTTTCGAGCGCTGACGGCACGATGTCGGTGGCGATCACCGCGTCGCAACGATCCGCCAACATTTTGGTGAGGACCCCGATGGAACATCCGGGTTCGAAGGCCGAGCGGTATCGGGGCTTGGGCAGCATTGCGGTGGTGAGTGCGTATTTTCTCTTTTCGTACCAGCGTGTTTCGAAGTCCCACGGATCCGACTGGGCTGCGTACATCTTGTCGAAGTAGTCGGGTGGAAGTTGCGGATCACTCATACGAATACGGTCTCATAGGTGCGTAGCAGCCGGGTCAGGGCGTGTGGCGGGAGTATCGGTTGGTCGGCGGGATGATTGGAGAGCGGCAAAATCTGGGTGGTGAACTGTTGCACCGCAGAGGTTTTCGCTTGACGCACATCGGCAGGCAGGGTGATGGTGTGCAGGCGATCCCACGGAACGCTCGGGTGTTCCGGAGTTGCCCAATGCCACGTCCAGACGGGGTACTCGATCAGGCGAGCACCGGTGTAGGCGCACGCCTGCGCTGCTGCAGTTCCCGTTGCCTCGTGGTCGGGATGGCCGTCGCCGCGCCAGGTCGAGGCGCACCAGGTTCCGTCTGGTGCTTCGGCGAGAATCTCGTGGAGTCGCTCGGCTAGCTCGTTGCTGTGCGTGCGGATGTCTCCGTCAGGCAACATCAACCGGACCGGGACGGGGGTACCGAGTTCCTCTGCCGCTCGGACAGACTCGACCCGTCGACGCTGTTCGAGCTCAGCTCTCGTGAGGGTGGGAGAACCGGGGTGTGAAGCGCCGCCGTCCGTAACGGAGACGATCTGAACATCGATGCCCGAACGCGTCGCCATCAGCGCTGTTCCTCCGAGGCCCAGAATCTCGTCATCCGGATGAGGGGCCACGATGACCAGACGCTTACATGACGAGAGATCGAGCTCGGGGAAAGGGCGCTGCCACTGCTGCCACACGGATTCCGGTGTGCCGCCGTCGTCGACGGGCTTCTGCGCGAACAGTTTCGAGTTCACCACGTCGATGATCCTTGTGCTGTCAGGCGGCCGAGCTGAGCGAGATCCTTCTCGGCATGACTTTGCCGAAGGTAGACGGTGAGATCGGCAACGCGGGCAGCATGGTCGCCGTCCAGGCACAAGGGTGCTGCTCCCAGAGCTCGCCCGACTCGATCGAGGGTTTCGGTAGCTGCCCGTTCCACGATCGAACGGGCTGCCAGTGCTCGCTGTTGTGCCTTTCCGTTCTTGTCGAGAGGATCGTCGTCGATTTCGGCTGCGGCGGCGTCGAGGGTGTAGCGAGCGGCGGTCAACCCGGCATCAACAGCCCCGAAATGGGCCAGGATGTAAGGGTCTTCGGAATGCGCTGCCTTGTTCCTCAACGCGTCGGCGACACCGCAGGCGGCGCCGTACCAACAGGCCGCCACACCGATAGCCCCGTGCCAGAAACCCGGCCGGGTCAGATAATCTCCGATGTTGCCGACGGGAATTGCCGGTACGGCGTCGAAGTCAACTGCACTGGAATCACTTTCGGCCATGCCGACCGCTTTCCACGAACCGGGGACCGGATGTACGCCGGGCAACCCGAGTTCGACGGCAAACAGCGAGGGTGTGCCGTCGATCAGTGCGGTGACCAGAGCGTGCGTGCAGATACTTGCTCCCGAGCACCACAACTTACGTCCGGTGAGCGTCCAGATACCCACGTGCTCCGAGGCATTCACCACTGGTTGCGGTGGCTCAGCTGCCCACACGCCCCACAGTTGCCCAGGTTCGGGTTCCGGTCCGTCCAGTTCCGCGAGTATCGCAACCGCGTCGGTGTGCGCCTCCGCCATTCGGCCGAGCACGACATTTTCGCGAGCGAGTTCGGCGAGAGCATTCCATCGTGCTGCCGTTGCGCCGCTGCCCGGCAGTGGCAGGTAGAGGTCGGTTTCTTTCAGAAGCGTTTGTAGTCGTGTCATCGCGCCACATCCACTGTCTCGGTGCCGAGTTCTCGTATATGCCCGGCAAAACCGCCTGGTGTCCGTCCATCCGTGCGAGCCGAGGTTGTGACTGCAATGTCCTGCGCCCACGCGATCCTGGCACCGTCCTCGCTGAGACGGCGAACCAGATCGACGTCCTCACCTTCCTCGAGATGGGAGAATCCTCCTACGCTCCAATACTTGTCGGCTCGGATGCCGAGGTTTGCGCCGTGGATGTGCCCGTGGCGACCTATCGGATGCGCGTGATACCGCTGTTCGTAAAGCTGCTGGACGGACGACGGTTGATCATCCCAGTCGGCGATGCGCACTGTTCCGGCAACAACGTCCGCGCTCTGCGCGTACTCGAGTTGCCGCGCAAGCCATGTCGGGCCGACAACCGAATCCGCGTCGGTGGTGGCAAACCACGTCGACGCGGACGCAGTGCGACTGTCGGTGCCGAACGTCGAGAATCCGGTGGCACGAGATTTTCCGACATTGTGGTGCTGTGCTCGAATGACGTCGATGCCGCTCGGGATCACTTCACTCGATCGGTCGGAGCAGCTGTCCAGGACCGTGACAATCCGAACGGGAACATCGATCCGACGCGTGGCCTCGAGCAGTGCGTCGATGCAGTGCGGGAGGTCGACCGCTTCGTTGTGGGCGGGGACTACTACAAGAACCTGGTCGATGGTCATAGCGACGATCCTTTCCTCACCCATGCGTCACGCCGTGTTTCTTCCGGCGCGGACTTTCAAGGAAACCATATGGCCGCAATTATCCGCGCCCTTCCCGCGATCCGCCCGCGAGGCGAAAGATGTTTGTGTGAAACATGTCTCGATCGAGTTTGGAGCAGTGAGGAAGTGGGTAAGCCATCTCGCCTGGCGCGTCCTTCGGTGGTGTGAACATGTGCCCCGTCGGGTAGCCGACTTCAGCGACGAATTGAAGACTTCACGCTGACCATCCCACTGAGGAGTCGATCATGATCGTGCGGTTACCAGGCGTGTATCCACCGCAGCACGACACATCCCTGCTAAGCGACGCGCTGCTGTTCGAGCCGTTGACGGCTGACAGCAGAGTGCTTGATCTGTGCTGCGGAACCGGCGCTCTGTCCGTTGCCTCGAGGCGCGCCGGTGCGGGGCACGTCGTAGCGGTTGATATCTCCCGGCGCGCACAGGTCAACACATGGCTCAATGCTGTGATCAATCGAAAACGCGTCGACGCGCGCCGCGGTGACCTGACGGATGCGGTGGGCAGCGAGTTGTTCGATCTGATTATCTCGAATCCGCCGTATGTCCCAGCGTGGGACGACGCGTTGCCGACGGCAGGAATCGCGCGTGCCTGGGACGCGGGAAAAGACGGACGTAGCGTCCTCGACCGGATCGCGGCGAGAGCGCCCGATCATGTCGCTCCGGGCGGAACGCTGCTGTTGCTCCAGTCCGCGCTCTGTGGAGTCGACAAAACCGCGGCGATACTGGAGGAATTCGGGATGCTTGTCGAAGTGTCGGCGCGTGCGTCGGTTCCGTTCGGCCCGGTGATGACTGGGCGCCGGATGATGCTGGAATCGCGAGGGTTGATCACGGCCGATCAGGATACCGAGCAACTGGTGATCATTCGCGCAACAAAATGACGACCGGGATTACACATGAGAAAAGGCTGGATGCCTGCAGCTTGTGCGGGCTTCCAGCCTTTTCAGTCTGAAGTCAGACGGGGATCGAACTCAGATGGCGCGAACGTTCTGAGCCTGGGGGCCCTTCTGGCCCTGTCCGATCTCGAACTCGACCTTCTGGCCCTCGTCGAGGGACTTGTAGCCGCTGCCCTGGATCTCCGAGTAGTGAACGAACACATCCGGTCCGCCACCTTCCTGCTCGATGAATCCGAAGCCCTTTTCACCGTTGAACCACTTGACACTGCCCTGAGCCATAACCAAATTCTCCTGGATCCATCGAGCCGAGCCCTCCCATCGAGAGTTCGGTCTCACCCTTGATCCTGCCATGCTCTTCTTTTTCTGTCTTCGATAACTTCCACAAAACCTTGACGAGTATCGACAATCAGGACATCGACTCACGAGTGCGATTCACCTAATAGTGGCTCTGACCTGCTGTGGAGTTGTGTCTGAGGGGCTTGCGCGTCATAGGCGATGTTGCGAATTTTTTTACGCTCGGCGTGTTATCGAAGGCGGGATGTCGGGTGGAGAACCCATCCGATACGTGTTACTCGGGGCGCTGAAGAAGGTTCTTTTGCAGGGTTACCGTCACGGTAGCGGCGTTAGTTGCATCACGCCGGGGAGCGTCGTCGGTCCCTATGTAGGCAATTGCGCCTTGGCGCACAACGTCGAGTTCGGCGTGGTCGGTGAGCGACTCGAGTACAAACCAGCTGAACGAGCTTTTGCCGGCGGGCTGTTCTGCGGTCGAGATTGCCGACACGGCGATACGGAGCGCGTTCTCCGGGGCTGTGAAAGTGCAGGTGATGTCGGTACCTGGTGCTGCCAGCGCGATCAGCATGCTGGCTGCTTCGTCGATGGCCAATTCGAGGTCGGCTACGCCGTCGACGTCGAACCCGTGGTTGTAGGCGATGTTGCAGGTCATTCCACGTAGGGTGCTGAGTTGGTCGGCTGCGGCGCGCACTCGAATACAGGCGAGTGTGGGGATTGTCGATCCCGCGTGCAGATCAGTCGGCAAGGTTGTCACTGGCTATGCTCCTGGGTCGTGTCGTAGGGTCTGAAATCGGGTAAGCGAGGTTATAGTTACTTCGCTCCACAGACAGAGGCATACCCAGGTGTAATTCGTTATAAACCAATGGTTCGGCAAAGTGACGCAAGTCGTACCCTTGGTTTGTTTTGTCCAAATTCACCCTGTGGCTTTGGCACGCTCGACAATCTCCTCGGCAATGACATGCAGCTTCTGCTGCTTTCGTTGCGACTCCTTGACGAGGACGTCGAACGCCCTTTCGGAACCGAACCCGTGTATTGCCATCAGGATTCCTTTGGCCTGTTCGATGGTTGCCCGGGACTTCATCGCGGTGTTGAGACCCGCGATTTCGTGCTTCGCGAACTCGATTTCCTTCGACACACGCAGTAAACCCTCGATCGAGGTTGTGTACACACGCAGGATCAACGCGTCCACTTCGCTGAATCCGTGGGCGCCACGGCTGTAGATGTTGAGTGCTCCAGCGTGCCGGTCGTAGATCCAGATGGGGGCGGACAGGAAACTCTGTACTCCCGCTCCGCGCAGATTTGCTGTGAAGGTCGGCCATCGCACTTCGGAATCCGCGACAGTAGCGCGCACGACTGATCGCGTCCGCGCGGCCTCGAGACACGGGCCTTCCCCGGATACGTACTGTTCGAAGTCGACATCCAGGACGGCTTTGTCGGTGCTCGCTGCGGTCCGGGGGACCCCGGATTCGGAGAGAAGAGTCACCCCGGCCATGTCGGCTCCGGAAATTGTCTCCACAGTGCGTACGCATACGCGTTCCAAGAGAGCATCGGTTGCGCTGCCTGGACCTACGCGTGCGGCGACATCGGACAATGCGGTGACGAGCGCGTCGAGTTTCTCGACGAGCTCGCCGGGATCGATGTCCTCGCCCAGTGCTCTGTCGAGGACGTTGTCTTCAGAGCGCTCCTTCATGGCTACCCCGCTCAACTGGTTACTCAGGCCGGCCCGTCATCAATGGACGCGTGTATCTGACGGACTACATCAGTATATTGTCCGAATTTGTGGCGGATCGGGTTTCCAATTCACGAAATGCAACCGAAGCGTCACAATCGTTTTGGTTCATAACGACGCCCACCGCACGTCCGATGTCGACGCGCGCCCCGATCGCGTCGCGACGAGCACTAGCGGCTCGGCCGCGCTTGTCATCATGAGCTGCAACTTCGAGAGCACTTGAGCGAACCCGCCGGTGATTGTCCGGCAAAAGCGGTATTGCAGCCGACTGGTAGGTGGCAGGTGACGTGGTTCATCGCCGACTCTGACTCTCGGACGGGGAGGCGACAGCGATTGAAGAATCTGCTTGGGGGATTGCAAGAGTTGCGGGCCACAGATTGAATCGGTGCCGATATCGTCTGCGAATCCGTCGATGAGGGGTTTGAACCGCACCGCAATCTGGTGCACCGCAATCCGGTGGTGCTGAGCGCATTGACGGGGTCAGTGGTCCTGATCGACGACTTCGAGATTGCCGGTCCCAGATGGCATGCGTTTGCGCAATCCGCGGCGCGCTCCGGACTCGGCGCCTGCCGCGTGTTTCCGCTGAGGCTTACCGAGCGGCTACTAGGTGCACTTTGCTGTGTTCACGACCGATCCGTGGAATTCTCGCCCCCGGGATAACGCGTCAGGCCAGTCGCTGGCTGATCTGGCTGCAATTGCACTGTCGATGTCCGACGTCAACGAACGGTCTGAAGCGGCAATCATTGCGGCACAACATATTCTCGCCTCCCGCAACACAATCGAACAGGACGGTGGAGTGATTGCCGAACTCGATCAGGTCGACATCGACTCTGCCAATAAGGCTTTGGCTGTCCGGTCACAGGCGCGGGGTGTGACCGTTGCTCAGTATTCCGAGCATGTAGTCGAGGATCTCGAATTTCGTTGATCGCAGAATTTGGTGATCGATTTCATTGCGGCGTAGGAAATTTCAGCGAGGCGTGCGGGACTTTGGTCCGTGAGTCTGGTGGACGTAGTGCGCGAGTGTGGTTGCTGTTTTCCCTTGTGTTGGCCTTTGTGCGAGTCTGAGCGCGCCGATCCTTCACGCGGGAGGATTCTTGCTATGTGGGGAGGTGTGCGATGGAACTGATCACCGGAGTGATCAAATCCTACGACTGGGGTTCGCGCCGCACCCTCGCAGAATTGGCCGGACGGCCATCTCCGTCGCCCACACCAGAAGCAGAACTGTGGTTCGGTGCGCACGAATCAGCACCCTCGGCAGTGGGGGAACCATCCGGTTCGATCACTCTGATCGACAGGATCCGCGAAGATCCTCAGACGCAATTGGGCGCGCAGTGCGCCGAGGCCTACGACGGAACGTTGCCGTTTCTGCTGAAAATCCTGGCAGCAGAAAAGCCGTTGTCTCTGCAAGCTCATCCCACCAGTGCACAAGCCGAGGCGGGATTTGCTCGCGAAAATGCTGCCGGCATTGATCTCGCGGCCAGTTATCGCAACTATCGCGACAGCCGGCACAAGCCGGAACTTGTTGTCGCACTGGAAAGATTCGAAGCTCTGGCAGGCTTTCGCGACATTAGTTCGACGGTGACGCTGCTGACCGCATTGGACCTTTCGGGTGTGGCCGACGACATCGCATCGCTGGCGGCCAATCCTTGCCCAGCGGAATTGAAGGCGGTGGCGCTTCGTTGGATGCGTAGCTCACGCGAACATCACGATCGGTTGGCGCTCGAGGTGATCGAGAGGGCAACCGCGCTGCTGGACTCGGGAGGACGGGCCGTCGACCGGTTCGAGGCAGAGTTGTCGACCGCAGTCGACCTGGCTCGCCGCTATCCCGGAGACCCGGGGGTACTGATGTCACTCTTGCTCAATCGGGTGTCCTTGGCGCCGGGGGAAGGGCTTTTTCTGCCGGCCGGGAATCTCCACGCGTATCTCAGCGGAAGCGCTGTCGAGATCATGGCTAATTCAGACAACGTTCTCCGCGGTGGACTGACAACCAAGCACATCGATGTGGACGAATTGTCGAGAATCCTCGACTTCACTCCGATCCCGGTAGATGTTCTCGATCCGGAGCCGAGCGACCGTGGAAGCGAATACATCTACCCGGCTCCCGTCCCAGAGTTCGTTCTTCGGAGATGGGAACTCGACGGGAACCGCGAAGCGGCGCTCAGCGGAGTTGGCCCTGCGGTGGTGCTGTGTACAGCGGGGCGGGTGAAGATCCGGGCGGGCGATCAACAGATGGAAATCTCAGGTGGAAAGGCCGTATGGCTGCCGGCAGGTGATTCGGTCACGATGACAGCTACAGATGGTGGGCCGGCGCAAGTATTCGCCGGGTCGACACCCTGTTAGAGGAGTCTCACCAGCCTTTACTTCCGTTGTCGGCAGTGCGGCTCAGGATCTTTACTGTGGAGTCTTCGCGTCGGGAAAGCTCCGCCAATAGTTCCTGCGTGCTTAGCTCCGACGTCGGTAGTCCGTCGGGTGAGGCCTCTTCGACTGTCAGGTACTCCGCAGCGATCAGGATCTCCCGGATGGGGGCATCGAAGACACGACTGGCCAAGCGCATCGTCTCCTGGGTGGGTGGGCGCTTCGATCCGAGCCACCGTTTCAACTCGGACGGTCGGATCTGTAGCGCACGCGCAGCATCGGAGATGTCTTGGTCAGGGCGAAGTTCTAGTTGACGCTCGACCCATCGAGAGAAACCGCTCATATCGGACATATTGCCTGAGTGTGGGTCTGCACGCCAGAGAGCGCAGCGATTTCTTGTTGTGACGTTGTCTGTTGTGCGACGGCTCGGCAACATTTCCGTGCAAGACGCGCATTCGGCTAGTTACAAAACGAGAGTCCGAAGACCCGTCGCATGGGTTCCTGCCCTCCTCGCGAACCGCGCTGTATCGGGGGATACTGCAGATGCTAGGTGCCCGCCGCCGCGATCCTCATGATCATGGGGTCTGGTAGCGCTGTGAATTTGTGAAGCAATGCGGGGTGCATAGTGACTAAAGAAGTGGACTCCCTATGGTTCGGCCTCGTCGTCATCGCCAGACCCAAAGACGTCGCGAGCGCGTATTTTGCGTGAGTATCGAGACCCGTCCGCACACGGTTATCGGCGAGCGTCTGACGTACGTCGGTATGATGAGCAGCTACCTGGACGTCACGAAGCGCACTTTCGCATCGAAAGCAGCCGTTACGAAGGTGTGGCGCAAAACGTGAACAGTGGCGGGAGCGCGACGCACAGCCTCGCTTTCCCAGCCTGCTTTGGCAATCACTTGACCACGCGATCCGCCGGCCGTCGAGCCATCGGTACGAAGGATCAGTGCGATAAGTCTGACGTGACGGTAACAGTCAGGGACGAGGTCCCTTCACGCATGGTCTGCCTACCGGTTGTCACTTGCCTGGGGGCCTCGTTGAACTACGCACCGTCGCCCAACTCGTCGTTGTCCGGCCCGGTGCGTATGGCTCACCGCATTCACACGCTTGCGCCGGTGAGCTCTTCCCGACCGCCGGTGTGAGCAATTCTCGGTGGGCCTTACGGCTCAGGACCTATGTCCTACCTGGATGAATGAACTACCCGGTATGAAAAGATGCGGCATGCCGGAAAGCCACAAACCTCGAAATGCCCGAAGCGAGAAACGCGATCCAAAAACTCTGGCTTTCGGGGCCTTCTTGGTGGTCGCCCTGATTGCAGGCGCAGGCATGTACTGGTTGAGCGAGTCACGCGGCTCCCACGTTTCCAACGCGTCCACTGAATCTTCCACACCGCTGAAGTTCGGTCCAGAAGGTTCGGAGAATCCATGGGTGTACTTCATTGGCGATGCGTACACCGTTGGCTCGCCAATGGACTCCGGAACGCAATGGCCGGACATGATTGCCAGCAATAAAAAGTGGTTTGTCCGTGACCTAGGCGTGGACCTGTCTGGATACCTCCAGAAGGGAATAGACGGCAAGACCTACCTTGAGCGGATCAATAACTCAAGCCTCCAAGATGCTGACATGGTCGTCATCTCAGGCGGACTGAACGACGTCCACCGAACGGCGGAGCACCTGATCCAACCCGCTGTCCACGAGACCTTGACACGGGCACGCGAACTCGTCCCGGACGTTCCGATCGCAGTGGTGTCCGTACTCGCACCTGGTCGCGAGCCGAAGATCAACCGCATGAACGCGATCCTGAAGTCGGAGGCACTCCTGATCGGTGCCACGTACTTAGATGCCACGAGCGTTCTGACGAATGCGCAGGGGAGTATCGGCACGGACAATATGAATCCGACCGATGCAGGGCATCGACTTCTTGCCGAGTCCATCGGTCCGAGGCTTCCTGCGCCGAAGGTTCAGCAATCCAAATAGACCTCAATCGGAGTTCGTCCACCCACATTCGAGACGTTCGGCACATCTCCGATTGTTCGGTATGAGATGGCCGCGAGTGATCCTCACGGCCATCTGCCCTCGCGCACTACGTCTTCTGGCTCATCGTGTGCGCAGGATCTGCACCCAAAGGTTTCTGCGATTGGTGCGGTAGGTCCTCACAAGCGACGGCAAATGCACTGACACATGTGAGGCGGACTCGTTCTACGACAACAGCTACTGAGCTGTGGCGAGGGTCGAAAAACCCTTCCGACTAGCGATGTGAATACTATTTCTGGTGAAGACCCAAGGACGTCATCGAAAGCCGCGCCCGTTGCGCACCCCAATAGGTGACCGGACATACGAAGTCGTCCTGACTGTGCCAGCAGTACTTTCGCTTGTAGCGGCAGTGGTACTTCTTGCCCTATGGATACTGGGCAGTTCTGCTGACCAGTGCTCGGCGCTAGTTGGCAGTCCCGGATACGACTTCTGTCAACGGCATCCTGATCTAGTCCTTGCGCTGACAGTACTGACACCATATGTGGCATTCGTTTGCGTATTGGGGATTATCGCGATTAGGCGGTCACCTCGCGCTGAGATCTGAGCAATGGTGGGCGGACTAGTCGCCCCGATATCCTTCTTCCCGTATCTGACGGACCAAGGTCCATTGCAGATTTTACAATCGGGCAAATACCCCAACTGGCGGCTATATTTCGTCAGACCCTCAAACATTTTCGAGGGCCCATTCATTGAGGGGTCGATCGTGGTTACTGCATTACTGTCTGGGGCCAGTCGTGGCCGTCGACACAATAAGGATCAAGAGCCGAGACCGCATCAACGACTCGACATCCAAGGGCTACGTATGGTGGCCGTCATGTTAGTCGTGTTGTCGCACCTTTTCGACTGGCCTCGTGGTGGCTTCATCGGCGTTGATGTCTTCTTCGTGATCTCAGGATTTCTCATTACCGGATCGCTGATGCACACCGTTGAGAAGACGGGGCGGATCTCGTTTTCCAGCTTTTATCGTCGGCGCGTCCGGCGCATCCTGCCCGCCGCCACTCTCGTTCTCGCTGCCACAATCGCGGCTGCGTACTTCATCTACGGCACTGCACGATTCAAATCGACCACACTCGATGCGGTTGCCGCCTTCTTCTTTGTGTCGAACTGGCGCTTCGGGATCGAAGGAACTGACTACTTCACTGCATCGGGCCCAGTCTCGCCTCTGCAACACTACTGGTCGCTCAGCGTGGAAGAACAGTTCTACTTCGTTTGGCCTGCAGTTATTTTCGTCATCGCCGTTGTCGCTGCGCGTATGGCGTGGACGGGTCGGGCGCGAATCGCGTTGGCCGGCGGAGTCATGGCAGTCGTCGTTATGGCTTCGTTCATCTACTCGGTTCTTGACACTGCGAGCAACCCGACATGGGCGTATTTCTCAACTCTCACACGAGTGTGGGAACTGGGCGTCGGCGCGCTACTGGCCATCACAATCAGCTATTTCGAGCGCATCCCTGACCTACTCCGTCCCTTAATTGCATGGGCCGGACTGATCATGATTGCAGTCGGCTCGTTCGCGATAAGCGAGGGTGACGGTGGTTTCCCTGCGCCATGGGCGGCCGTGCCAGTAGCCGGTGCGGCGCTGATCATTTGCGCGGGAGTGAGTGGCGAGCAGAAGTATCTCCAGGTGCTGACGAACCGTGTCAGTACATACATCGGCGATATTTCGTATTCGCTCTACCTGTGGCACTGGCCGGTTATTATTCTGCTCGCAGCACTGATGGACAGCGGCATCTATTACTACACCTCGGCCCTATTCCTGATGTTCGGACTCTCGATTGCCGCATACCACTTCTTCGAGAACCCCATCCGGGCCTCGAAGTGGTTGGAGACTAGCGCGGAACGGAAGGATCGATCCTTCCTTGACGTGTCTCGTTGGCGGCTGCCGACGCTGAAGATGAGCGAAACGAATCAAAGTATAGGTATCGGAGCACTCGCTCTTGTGGTTGCAGGGATAGCGGCGTTCGCATTGGTACCAACTCAGGTCTCAGTGGCGCCCGTTTCCGCTTACGTTCCCGCATCACAATCCGGTGAATCGACCGACGGCAAGCAAGTCCTCGGCCCGGCACAGACCGCACTAGCAGCCGACATTGAAGCGGCCGTCTCCGCTACGGCATGGCCTGACCTCAGCCCCTCTATGGACGACGCAATTGGAGGAGCGCAAGCGCCAGCCGAGATCCTGAGATGCGGAAACCCGACTCGACTGACGGCGAAGGAATGCACATGGGGGTCGCCTACTGCTCCGAAAACGATGGTCCTTGTTGGTGATTCCATCGCCATGACATACGCACAACCACTCAAGAATTTCGTCGAAGCCAGCAACGGACAGTGGAAAATCCAAGTAGATGCAATGTTCGGTTGCCGCTTCGTCGACCTCCCCGTCGAGACAACCGGTAGCGCAATCGGTGCAGCCTGCACTGGACATCGAGACGATTCAATCACGCTGATCAACGAGATTCGGCCGGACGCAGTGGTTATCGCCAACAACTACACATCAGAGGAGCCCTCCGAATGGACGGCTGCAATGAAGCGGTTCGTTGATCGGTTCTCGACAAGTGCAAAGAACATCGTATTCCTGTCAGCTCCGCCGGCAAGTATCAACATCGGTGACTGCTACACCCGCGCGGCGAAGCCTGCTGATTGCCTCGGCAAGGTAATTGACCAATGGACGAAACGCGCTTCAGCGGAGACGCAATTGGCCGCTGATGTCAATGGTCATTTTGTGGACTCGCGCGCGTGGTTCTGCACCCCAAGCGGCTACTGCCCCAGCTTCGTTGGCACCACACCGACCAGAAGGGACCGATCACATATGACTCCTGAATACCAGGCGGTCATCTCCCCTGCGGTTGCAGAAACACTGCATGAACTAGGGCTATAGACCAACGACAGGTGGAGGAGTGCAATTGCCTTCCTCCACCTGGTGATACTGGCCCTACCCACGCGAAACGCATTACAATAGCACCGTCATGCCCCTTGCCGGACTCCGCGATTGACTGCTAGAAGGCCAGGCTCCGCCATGTGTGCGTCGATATTCCACAGAAATAAATGCGTCGAATGCGGGCACGTCACAAATCTCGGAAAGACTTCATGGCTGGATCGATTCTTGGGATCCCGGAAGGGCGCCGAAATTTGTCTAACCCGTTCTTGAAACCTCGGAGTGGGGCAGGAGGTATGGGGCTGTAACCATCAATTTCATAGCGCAGAGGGTAAAGCGATTGCTGATTGCCTGAACCCGCAGCCGACCACAGTCAGGGGGAGCGAAAATAACAGACCCCGGACGGGCGGCGCGGGTGTGTGTGATCATTCCAATGTGGAGAGACTCGAATTTCTTGCGGTTGCAATCCCGCTAGTCGCTCTGCTCGTCGCTGGTAATTGGTGGATGTCCTCAATGGGCGCGATCAAATGCGCGAACTGCGGATCAGGCTTGATACCCTCCGAAAAGGGCGGGGTCTGCTCCGATAAATGCGACGACGAGCTCTTCGAGTCGCGCGTCCGCTGAGAGCACAGTCCTGCAGCCGCTCCCATGAGTGCACCAATCAGTGGTCCGCCATTCGAACTCAGAGGTAGTGGCGCCACAGTGCTGACGTATAGCAGAGACACTGCGCAGGCTGCACAGGCCGAGCGGATCGGCATACCTGGCTGCCTTACAGCCCTCAGGATCGGTGCGGCGAAAGCCAATAGATATGCGATTACGCCCGCGTATCCGGTTTTGACGGTTGCCCATAGGTAGAACTGGTGCCCGTAGTACGAAGATGTGGGAGTCTTCTTGTCCCTAACGGGCTGGTAGGCGTATCCCATTCCATGCCCAAACAACTCATGGCCAGTGATCGCGGCACGCATGTTGTGGGCCTCAAGCTCTCGATAGACAGTCGAGGAGTCGGTCGCCTGCACGTCTGCAGAGAAACCACCAACGACGCGCTCGGAGTACGCAGAGAAGATCTGGTGCACGTACTTGAATCCTGGCAGGTCGGAGAGCTGCGAAAGAAGCCAACCTGTTGCCATGAAAAATGCCGCAAGGCCGCCGATTGCGATGACCGCTCGCATGCATGTTCGGAACCTGCGCTCAAGCAGTAATGCGACAACGACGGTGAGGCCCAGAATAACCAGGGCATTTCGTGAGAATCCCAGGATCGTTATCCCGAGCGCGGGCACGAAGTACCACGCCAAGGTGCGGGTTGATGAAGCCTTGAGTATCCAAAGCGTGACGCAAATTGCCAAAACCGCTGCGGCCGTGTGCGTGGTTGCCGACTGAATTCGAGTAACGCCAGACTCTGCATTGTCCAGTGATGCATCCGATACTCGCCCGGAAATCTGCATAGATCCGAACGAGGCGAGCGTGACTATGGCAAAGGACAGCCAGAGAACCAGTCGCAGTGATTTCAGTGCGGTCAATGCTAGCGAAGTCTGGGCAATCCGACCGGCCACGAAAAGCGCGACTGACATCGCCAGCAGACCTCGCACGTCATTCGCGATCTGGTTCACTGGATGTGCACCCAAATAGCCAACAAATGCGAAAAACGTTGTGACCGAGAAAATTACGGCTGCACAAATGTCGGTTAGCCGGGACGGCTCGTATCTAGCGGCGACGTAAAGCGCTGAGCCAGCAAGCGCGATCTCGGACAGCGCGACCCCGAAGCCTCCAATGTAGATCCGCTCCGGCACTTGCGCTGGAAACGTGCCAACTACGCTGATGATGACAATCCCGATCCACCAGTTAGGTCGAACTACCAGTACATTCACGAGCGCTAGCCCAGCAATCAGCGCGAGTATCAAGTTTGTCATATACGCAATTTCCCGTCATAAACCACAAATGCTGGGATGAGCATAACCGCGAAATGGGGGCGAGGCGGTTGCGGGAGCCTGCGGTGGCAGCGGGCAGTGAAGAAGGCCCCTGCGCCGGTAGGACCTTCTTCACTCTCTGGGTTTACCGTGCGGCCATGTATACGCTCCAAACAATTCTGGGACGGGGACAAGCTCGGAAGTGATGACCTTTGGCCTACATCAGTAAACCGCTGCGTATGCAATGATGCGCGAATGAAACCCGAACGCCTTTGGCTGATCAGCACCCGTCTTCATCACAAAGGATGGCGACGCTCGGCGCGGGTATTGAAAGCGATCAATGCGTTGATCTACAGCAACGCCCTACCGCCAGAGGCGCACGTGGCAGACGACGTACGACTCTGGCACAACGCACTAGGCGTTGTAATCCACCCAGACACCAGGATCGGTCAGCGTGTTCAGATCGCCCACCACGTCACCATTGGAGCTGGAACCACCGGAACTGGCACTCCGTTCGGCGTTGTCATTGAAGATGGCGTAACTATCGCGACGGGAGCGGTGGTCGCGCCGAGGCGCGGCACGCAATTGGTGATCGGTGCGGGTGCCATCATCGGCGCGAACGCAGTCGTGAGAAACAATGTTCCAGCTGGGGCGACCATTGTGGGTGCAGGTAAAATGGTCGGTACATGATGCTAACCAAACCGCGTGGCTGGTGGCGCAGTCAGCTTCATCCAGGGGGCATGTCGGGAACGCGAGAGGATCTTGCCGGGTTCGAAATGTGCGGCCTCTGCTCACCGCAATGCCACGAGGATTTTTTGATTCGCACCGACTTCTAATCGATCCCGTGTCGCTGGAGGATCTACACTGGGCCGGCGTCGGCGTTTTCCAGTTCGTTCCACTGTCGCCGCGACGCCTTGATGAGTCCCGACCAGGCTACGGAGTGCCAAAGTAGACGCTTTGAGCTGTATGCAGGGTTGCGATATCACCGGATGTAAGCACCCCGGAAATCATGATGTGCTCACCAATCTTTCCGGTGTAGTCGGACGTGACAGCCGCACTCGGCGCCGATACTGCATAGCCACCCAGCGTTGCTGCGGTCGTCGTAATCGGAAGTGTGGGGTACAGGCCGAGCAGGGTCATTCGGGGCCGCATCGCCTCGGGAGCGATATTCATCCGTAGCGCCCATGCATCGAGCACCCATTGCGGCACACGCCCATCCGGGCCAATGACATCTTCGGCTACGCGTCCTGAGGCATCCTGTGCACCGACCAGGTACTTGGTAGTTCCGCTGCCCGATACTTTGTTCCCGCAAGATTCGGAAGTGCGATATCGGTCGTGCCGTCTTGTCGGATTGCGGATGACTCCCGCCCACTCACATCCTTCGCGCCGAACAGAACTGCTGCCGAACTCCGACTCGATAACCAAGAGACGAGAATCCGATCCTCAATCCGATCCATGCCCGCGCCAGCATCACCAACCGCTTCGGTGACCAAGGGTTGCACAGAGTTCGGTGTCACGTAGTCACCAGGGGGCATACGTGGGACGATTGCCCCGGACAGGCTTGCGGAAGCCTCGATCTGGCTTGCTGGGTCCATCCGCGTCTTAGCTCACGGATCGGCTGAGTCGCACTTCTGCGACCAAGTACCACGCTGAAACGAGAATGCCCTTCGGGGATGATCGCACGATCATCGGGAACTTCCTCCCTGACGTCATGGGACCAAATACCGTTGCTTATTCCCAAACCATGTCACACTTGCCGGTATGTGGTGGATTACCGAAATTGTCGCTGGATGGATTGCAGCTGGCGCGTTCCTAGCGGTCTGGCTAGGCCGTGCCATCAATCACGCCGAGATGGCAGACAGCACCGGCCTCGCGGTGAGTGAGTCTGATCAACGCAGTTAGGCGCACTAGCTCCACAGCCGATGTGCCGCGCAACCTGACTGAGCGTCTTGAACGGTAAGTTCGTCCCTCGCTGTGCACTATGTGGTTAGGCACGCGGGCAAAGGTGGAGTGCGTCACTGGAATCGCGACCACGATTAATGTTGTCGCGGTTGATACGGCATGAAATGTAGTGGATCCGCTCCGGCTGCAGAGTAACTGGGAGATAATGTCATTGCGAGGCGGTGGATTCGAGCGCGTCTAGGCAATGCATCGGTTATCGGTGAACTGGAAACTGATTGAGCGACAAGCCTTTCAAGTGTGTGTCAAAGATCTCTACTTGGACGTTTGTACAAGTGTTTGCGTTCGAGATTGTCGAATTCGCGAACTCGACAAGGTGGAGGCGAAATTGCTACTGGCTCCGCGGCGGTTTAAGTCTCGAAGGTGAAGAGCGCATTGCGTCTCCGGGACGGACCACCTGGCTTGTCGGTGGATCGCGAATAAATCGAATAGTGCAGTGCGCGAACATTTTTAGTGTATTTCGCGCTCGTGACGGTGGTCTCGCGCTAAGTGGGCATGCGATTGTGAGACTGGAGTGATGCTCCGTGTATATGAATCGGAGCTGACGCACATACGAGGCATTGGCAAACTGCTTTGACAGTCAATCTGACCGACAAGTCGTGCTGGTGGATTCGTGGCCGCAGCGTGTTCGGATTCAGTAGTCATCGTGATCCTTGGTTCCAAAGGGATCAGGGCAGAGGAATTTGCGACAAGGTAGCACCAGTGCAATTCCTGTGCCCCACCAGCGAACTCGCTGTGAATCTACATACCGTCCAGATTTCTGGGACGTTTGGTATACCCCGTTGTGGCCTAGATCCTGGTCGGCGCAGATGCGCAATCTCATTGTCCGGGATAATTAGCCACCGTACCAATTGGCGGTTATGGTCTGTTTGTTGAAATTAACCCGATCACGTGATCGTGGGGGCGGGACGGTCGTAACTCTTCTGCCCTTGAAACATTGTTCGTGTTTCGTGTGATCGTTCCCGAGGAGAGTTTGTAGATGGTCCCCAGTTTTAACGGGCTGCGTCGTAATCTGACGATGACGCTTGCGGCTGCCTTCTGCTTGGTCTTTGCGTTCAACACAATTGCCGGGGCACAGGTGGTCGAGAATGCTGCTGAGTCCAATGCCGCGGCGAACGTCGGTGCGATCTCTCTCAAGGAACTTGGCCGGGGAACTGATGTAGTGTTCGCGGCGAATGACGAGCCGCTGACTGTTTCGCTACCGGTACCCGACGGCCTCACTGCAACTGCTCTCATCGGGACCGTCACGGCACCTATCGATTTCAGTCGAGGGTGGATAGAAGTGAGCGCTGATGGTCGCCCCGTCTCGCGAGTGGAATTTGATGCTGCTCAAGTTGGTCAGGGACTGCCGATTTCGATACCGCTTGCCGGTCTGAATGTTATCGATCGAAGCATCGCCGTTTCGATGATCGGGCATCTCGTTCCCGTCGACGATCGTTGCTACGACAGAAGCAACTACCAACCACTCGCGCTGCGAAACACGTCGATCGTCTACGACGGCACCGAAGCGCAGCCGTCGACGGTCTCGAACTTCTTTCCGCCGATTCTGCGTAAAGCCACGATCTATCTCGCGAACAATACGTCACAGGCACAACAGACCGCCGCACTGCTTCTCAGCACATCGATTGTGAATCGCTATGGCAGTCAACCAGACGCAGTGGTTCTCGCCGAGCTACCGGCCGGGCAGTCGCTCCCAGGCAGCGTTCCCGGTCTGTTCGAGCGGAACATTCTGGTTGGTGCCGAGGGTGAGGGCGGAATTGACCTCGTCGCCGGACCCAATGGATACCCTGTCCTGCGTTTGGCCGGTGACGACAGATCGCTTGTCCCGCAGGTTAATCTGCTCGCGGCAAACTTCAATGGTTTCTGGGCCGCAAGCCAGGCACTGACGGCATCGGCGAAGGCCGTCGCGGAAATCTCTCGCGACGTTGTTCCTGTCGGCGACTTACGGCTCGGTTCTTTGACGTCGTCAGGGCTCGAGCACGTCCAGGTTGAGGTGCCGTTCACCCAGTCTCAATTGGGCCGAGCAATGAAGAATGTGACCGTGCGCATGATCGGTACCTATGTTCCGATGCCGAGTACACGAAGCGCTCAGTTGTCGTTCAGCGTGGGGGATCAGCGTCTCGACAGTCGTGCAGTGGATAACAGTGGTCGCTTCGACATCGAATTCACGATCCCTGACGAGTTGGTGACGCGGGAGATGAACGTGACGGCAGCGCTGGATGTGTCCGGCGATTTTCAATGTGGGAGCAGCAACGGATCGACGCTGACGATTGATCCGGAAAGCACGATCAGCTCAAACGTCGCTGAACCGGCAAATCCCGGGGGCTTCCAGTCATTGCCACAGTCGATGCTGCCGATCGTAGAAGTGGGGACCACGCGCGGAGATTTTGCCGATACTGTTCGGGCGCAACGTGTTCTGGTTCAGATGCAGCGGCTGAGCTACTTGCCGTTGCAGCCGCGAGTTCAGTCGTTTGTCGATGCGGCTTCCAGTCCGTTGCCGGCGGTGCTGGTCGCTGCAGACGGAAAGCTCCCGGATGGCGTGGATCTCGACCTGCCGATGGAAACCGCCGATCAAGGCTTGCTGCGGTTGCGCGGTCTTCAGTTCAATGCGCCATACGGCAGCATGCAGGTTGCGGTGGTTCCAAACCACGAAATCGTTGTTGTTACCTCTAACGGTGACGCAGTAGATGTCGACAAAATGCTGAACTGGCTGGAAGGTGATCCGGCACGGTTCGGAAGGCTGGCTGGTGATGTTCTTGTTGCTCCTCGCGACGTCGATCCATTCGACATCAGCGTCAAACTTGCACCGGTAAGTGGGGCGAAAACCAGCGACGACGATAGCGGCATCAGCTCCACCACAATCGGTTTGATCGCAGCAGGCACCGCAGCACTGGTAGTTATTTCTGTGGGTGGCGTGCTGTTCTTCAGGCGCCGTTCACAATGATTGTCGCCGCATCAGCGGAATCACGAACGTTGGACGCTGCTGGTCCCATTGAGGAAGAACGTCAACGACTGCCGTGGGGGGTCTATACCGCGGTGGCCGTGGTGTACATCGTCCTTGGCGTGTGGCTGAACGCGGAGATCAAATTCATCTTCACCGATGCAATGAGTCGGGTTGCTGCAGTATCTGCAATGTTGTGGAGTCGCGATCCGCACTTTGCAGCAATCGGATTCGTCTTCACTCCATTAACCGCAGTTGCACAGATTCCGCTGGGTCTGTTGGGGAACTGGTTTCCGGAGTTGTTGCGCTGGAACATCACTGCATCTGTGACGTCGGCGCTTTTCATGGCCGGAGCGGTCATGCAGATTCGAGGTATTGCACGTGATCGTGGGTGCGCTCGATGGGTGACGATCGTGGTCACTGTGTTGTTTGCTCTCAATCCCATGATTCTCATGTACGCGGCCAACGGCATGAGTGAGGCGCTGTATCTCTTCTTCGTCATCTGGGCTGTTCGCCGCCTCATCAGATGGATGCGCAACGACGACGCGCATGAGCTGATCGCAGCCGGTTTGGCGCTCGCACTGGCCTATCTGACCCGGTACGACGCCCTTGCACCTATGTTCGTTGCGGTGGTGCTCGTGTTCGTGGTCAGTTGGTTGAGATTTCCGAAGACTGACACCGACGACAAGTTTCATCGGTCGTGGGCAGCTGCGATTGACGCGACCGTTGTGTTGCTTCCGGGGCTCATCGCATTTCTTGCCTGGTCTGCCTCGAGCTGGTTGATCACAGGGCAAGCGTTTCAACAGTTTTCGTCGGTGTACGGCAACAGTGCGATTATCGAGCAGGCCGGTGGAGCTGCCGATACACCGCTGACCCGGATGATGTTCTCGCTGACGGAGATAGCGGTACTCGGGCCGGCGTTCCCGGTGCTAGCGGCCGCGGCAATTTTCTTGGCGTGGCGGCGGCGCGATCCCGAAGTAATCGTTCCGATTGTGCTGTTCGGCTCAGTGCTCGGCGCACAGACCCTGCTCTACATGATGGGCTCGACGTTTCCGTTTCTGCGCTTCTATCTTGCTGTCGTCCCGCTGTGTTTTGTGTTGGCAGTGTTGATCTCACCACGCGAGCTGCCCGTTGTGTCGCGTAGGCCTGGGCGTGCCGCCAGTCCCGAGTTGGTCCGGGATCAGCCGAAATACTCCGGTCCGTCGATCATGCTCGTTGTTGCGCTGGTACTACTGCTCGGGTCAACTGCGGTCACCTTTGTCGCCATGGGAAGTCCGCGACTGGCGTCCTTGGAACACTCGCTTGCGAGTGTCGTCATCCCAGGCCGCCAGGATGCCGCCGAACAGGCGATTCTGCGGACCTTCGGAGCAGAACGCAGGATAGCCGACTATCTCGATGACCTCGATCTGCCTGATGGATCAGTGCTGACCGATACGGTCTTGGCCTTCGGTGTCATCACTGCGTCTGATAATCCGAAACAGTTTGTGATTACCTCCGACACCGATTTTGTGAAGATATTGAATAATCCGTCGGAGTCCGGAGTTGAGTACATATTGACCGTTCCCAACGAGGAGCGCGGAGTGGCTGACGCCATTAATCGACGGTATCCGACCATGTACGAAACAGGCTCCGGTGGAATTGGTGCGTTGGTCATCGAAGTGGAGAACGATGGGGGAACGGTACCGCCAAACTGGCGGCTGTATCGGCTGACGGGCAATAAGCAAGAGGGAGGCTAAAACTCCGGATTTATGGGACACTTTGGACGCGGGGGGATGCTGCGTTCGAGCGATGGGTAAACATGTCTCCGAGAGTGAATAAAATGAAACCTCCAACGTCTGTGTGGCGTCGAGTGGCCGCAGTTCTTGTCAGTGCCGCTACCGTTCTCACCGTGAGTGGCGTGGCCGCACGCACGGTGGATGCGGCCCCGCAACCGGGAGCCCGCGTCACCGCCACCGTCGATGGATTGAAGCTCGACGGACAAGATTGGTGGCCAACAGGATTCAATGCCTATCAGCTCGCCACAGATTGGGGGGTGAACTGGGGTTGCGGTGCGATGGTCGATCTCGACGACTATTTTGGATCGCTGCCGGCAAAGTCTCTGACGCGTTTCAATCTGTTTCAGGCTTTGGCGATCAACAAGTTCACGGGTGAGCTGGATTTTGGACCTATGGACGCGGTGTTCGCCGCAGCTGAGGATCACAACCAGATGATCCTGCCCGTCCTCTCGCCGCAGGACGGAGCGTGCGAAGACGAAAATTTCAAGGAACGTAGCTGGTACGTCGATGGTTGGAAAGACTTCGACGCCAACGCTGCGAAGTCGCTGATCAGCTTTCAGGACTGGATGCATATAGCAGTTGCCAGGTGGAAAGACTCTCCGTCGCTGGCGGCGTGGGAATTGGTGGGAGAACCTGAACCGAGCCTATGCACCGACACGGCGTGCAATTGGTGGACCAGGACGTGCCCGTCCGACACAGCGCAGATTCTGCGCTCGTTCTACGACGCGGCTGGTGCAGAAGTGCGGGCGCTCGATCCCAAGACCTTGATTACGGCCGGGCTTCTCGGCGGCGGCCAATGTGGCACCGGCGGTGACGATTACCAGTACGTCAGCGAGTCGCCCTACGTCGACGTTGTTCAGTACCACGATTACGGCGCTGATGGTGTTGCTCTTCCCGGTGACCAGTGGAATGGACTGGCGCGTCGCATTACCCAGGCCACTGCGGCAGGAAAACCGCTGTTGGTGGCCGAAATCGGTGAATTGGCCGGTAGCTGTGAGCCTCTCGCAACTCGGGCGACACACATCGGCGACAAGATTGCGGGTCAGAAGACAGCCGGCACCGCCGGGGCGTTGCTGTGGGCCTTTGTGCCGGATCCTCGTCCGACGGAATGCACCATGGATATCGGTTACGACGACCCGCTATATGGAGTTGTCGCGGCTGAAGCCGAATGGGGCTGAGAAGCTCCGAATTCTAATAGTGCCCCTGGGACTAAGGTCCCAGGGGCACTAGTTCTTTCGGCGGCTTTTTGGGGAATTGTGTAGCTTCCTTCATGAAGCGGAGCCGGTGTAATGTATTGCAAAACTGACGTATGTTTCGCAGTAGTTTGCAACGTGCAGCTCAGAATCCGATAGGCACTCATCGAAGAGATCCGCGCGGCATCAGTGGTGTGTAGATGAAACATCAGTGGCGTGTAGATGAATGAGTCTGCATCAGGAAAGGTAAATGATGACTACAGTGCGACCATCCTCGATCAAGACTGCGGTGGTGCCGGCAGCTGGGCTTGGCACTCGTTTCTTGCCGGCCACCAAAACGGTTCCCAAAGAGCTTCTGCCGGTGGTAGATACACCGGGGATTGAATTGGTCGCCAGTGAGGCTGCTGCTGCGGGAGTGGAACGTTTGGTTATCGTCACGGCGCCCGGAAAAGCGGGTGTCATGGCGCATTTCCTGGAAGATGTTGTGCTCGAAAACAGATTGCAGGATGCGGGAAAACATCATCTCCTGGAGCGGGTCCGAAAGGCGCCGGGGTTGATCTCGGTGGAACCTGTTGTTCAGGAGTCTCCTCTCGGTTTGGGGCACGCCGTCGGGCTGGCGGAATCGGTTCTCGGCGCCGACGAGGACGCCATCGCGGTTCTGCTTCCGGACGATCTAGTGCATCCCGGTGGGGTGCTCGAGGCCATGTCGAGGGTCAGGGATGAGCGCGGAGGATCTGTTCTCTGCGCATTCGACGTGCCGCGACATGAAGTCAGTGCATACGGAATTTTTGACGTGGAGCCAGACTCCGACAACCCTGACGTTCTCAAGGTCGTTGGTATGGTGGAGAAGCCGGATACGCACAGTGCGCCCTCAACTTTAGCTGCTGTTGGCCGGTATCTATTGGATCGCAAGATCTTTGACGCCCTGCGCTCCATCAAACCGGGTAAGGGCGGTGAGTTGCAGTTGACCGACGCGATTGCCTTGATGATCAGTGAGGGGCATCCCGTCCACGTCGTGGTGCACCGGGGATCGCGTCACGATCTCGGAAACCCGGGCGGATTCCTACGAGCCTCACTTGACCATGCACTGGGGCGCGAAGAATACGGCCCGGAATTGCGAATCTGGCTGGAGGAGCGTCTTCGCCAACCAGACCCGCAACTTACCTACTGAGATAAACAACTCCGCCCGGGACATCGTCCCGGGCGGAGTTGTTTGTGTGCGTGCGGTCGGAAGAATCAGTTGCTCAGACCATGAAACGTCTTCTCCCAGTATGACGGGTTCATAATCAATTGGTAGGTGCCCTTGATCGCGGCGATGCTCATCAGTACCCAATACAGTGGCGCTGTCAGGCACGCAATCAACAGGGCGGCATTCCGCGTCTCGCGACACGCAACAAGATTCATGTACATCACAGCGGCGTTTCCAAAGACGAGCGACGCGAGGGCCGGGAAGTACACGTAGGTGGGGAAAATCTGTTGGATTATCGCGGGTTGACCGAGAATCCAGCCCAGGCTCAGAAGCCAGAAGATCGTGTTCAGTGCGGCAACCACCGGCGTTCCCGCCATCAGGATGGTAAATCGCAAGAACCCGACGGTCCCAATCCCGCGCCACAGCTTCACCGGCTGGCGCATGTGAACCAGCCAAGTCTGCAAGTAGCCCTTGTACCAGCGGGATCGCTGACGGATCCAGTTGATTGTGTCGCTGTTCGCCTCTTCGAGTGTTGTCGAGTTGAGGACGGCTGTGCGGTAGCCGCTTTCGGCGATCCGCACACCGAGGTCGGCGTCCTCTGTGACGTTGAACGGGTCCCAGGCGCCAATGTCGTCAAGCACGCTGCGTCGCAAATGATTTGATGTCCCACCCAGGGGAATGGGGGAGTTGCTTCGCATGAGGCCGGGCAAGATGAAGTTGAACCACAGGGCGTAGTCAGCGGTGAACCATGCCGTCAGCAGATTTTGTGTGCCGTTGTGAAAGGCGAGTTTCGCCTGGACACATGCGGTATTTGCCGGCAACTGAGCGAAAGTTGCTACTACTCGGCGCAATTGAAGTGGATCTGGCGAGTCCTCAGCGTCGTAGATCGTGATGATCTCGCCTGTGGAAAAATGAAGTCCGTAGTTACAGGCCTTCGGTTTGGTGCGTGGATCCGCCGCTGGGACTTTCAAGATGCTGACTACTTTGTCGACGCCGGCCAATTCAGCGGCTTCGATGGTGATCATGTCGTCTTCCTCGAGAAGGAGGAGAACTTGGAGTTTTTCCTTCGGGTAGTCGATGGCACGCATAGCTGCGATCAGATCACCGACAACCTCTGGTTCGTTGTAGGCGGGCACCAGGATCGTATAGAGCGGCAGTTCGTCATCGGTAAGGGCAAGTGCCACCTCGTCACTGATCGTCATAATGGCCGATGCGTCCAGGCCCCGCATGAAGAGGATGAGCCGATCAACCATCGTCCAGACATACCCGAGCGTGCACAGCAGAGTGAGGGTGATCAGAGTGGGAGTGAGGAAAAAGATCAGGCACAAGATTGCGACCGCGAGAAGCGTGAACAGGACATTGCGCTGCCAGGGGTAGAACGCCACCGAGGCAGAGGAAATCGGTTTGCGCTCACGCAGACCGTTCACTGCATCATGGAGGGCAGCAGCTTTGAATGCGTCGGAGGCTTTGTTTCCGTGCACCAAGAGATCGGTATTCACCATTGTTGCGCCTCCACGATGTGTCGTCCCAAGGCCTCGAGCATCCCGAGGTCTTTGTACTGTGATTCGTTGTCCTCGGTTGAGCTTTTCCCGCGTAAGAGCAGAGCGAGACTATTGCCTCCATTCGAGGCCATCGACGGACTCGGCTCCGGGAAATAGGCGTCCGGTTCGTGATTGTCGACGGTGATGAGACTGACGCGTTGTGCGGCACCGTCACCACGAGTCCAGATGAAGTTGAGATTGCTCCAGGTGAGTAGGAGGGCGTCGTCGACGATGGTGTACATCTCGGCCACGACACCGCGCGTCAGTTCGACTTGCACAGTGGGGCTGACACGCGCGTTCTGCAACTCGTACGTGGCACTGCTCGGGTAAACAGAGAGAGTAGCCGCGCGACGGACCTGCAGCACATCCATTTGGACAGTGCGCTGGCGCATGAGAGCGTCCCACGCGGGATTTGGCGTATCGGCGCGAATTGTCTGTCGCGTCAGCGTGGATGTAGACCCGAAGTACCGCTGAGGCCAATCGAACTCTTCAGTGGAGATTTGACTCCACCCCGCCGGCACCACCAATCGAGGATCCGCAGTGGCCGGTGGGCCTTGGGAAATCGGAATATCGTCGGCATTGGGGAGCGGTGTGAGGGCGATCAGTATTGCAACGCCGAACACGAAGAGGATGGTCCAGTCGCTGGTTTTGGTTGACGGCTTGCGGAGCGGACGATCGAAAGGTTTTAGCGACTTGCCGCGGCGTTGATACAGATAGAAGATAGCGCCGACCAGCAGCGCAGTTCCGACTGCAGGAAATAGTTGAACCAGAAATAGCGGAACCGTCGGAAACTGGTTCGACAAGTAGTACACCAAGGCAGTGCCGAGGGCGATGGAGATCAAGAAGGCAACCAAACCTCGTCGCCAGTTTCGACTGACGGCAATGGTGGTGGCCGTGGAGGCGACAACAACCATGATGACGCTGTAGTCGAACCGAGTACCGCCCAATTCGATTGCCAACGTTCGGTAGAAAAGCGGGCTCAAAACCATGGGCGTCAGCCAGATCAACCAGTACCGATTGACGGGGCGAAGTCCGAACATGAGAACTGCTGCGCCCCAGACAAAGACCCAAGCCGCCAACGCATCGATGTGCATCAGCTCGTAGTTGTCCCCGAATCGCGGCATCAGCAGCGCCTGCATACCAAGCGCGACGAGTAAGCCGATGCCGCCAACGATCTTGTCCGTTTCCCGATCATGGATCGGGAGTTCGGGACCCCGCCTGAGGTCTGTACCCACAGCCGCAACAACACACAGCAGGGGCAGTACAAATACAAACCCAATCGCGGTGCCATCGACTGTGCTGCGCCACAGGTTGTTCCACGTTGGCCAGAACGCAAATATTGTGGCTGCTGCGATCATCAACCAACGGACCGTGAGCCGCGGAACAATTCCCGACTCAGCGCGGATAGTGCTGATCTTCAAGGTGTGTAGTCCCATTCGAGCGTGACTGGTCAACGAACCGGATTGCGGACCTCGTTGGGGAGTCTTCGGGTGTATGTCCGAATTTTGACCTTACGCGATTTTGCGCGACGCACGAATCGGACGATATGGGCGTTTCACCGGCCGGTTGTTGCCTCACATCAGGTTTGTACGCGCTGTAGTCCGCGTCCAAGCTCGACAGCGGAATGTATATCTCGGATGTGTATTCGCCCTGATTGATTGCATGCACCTATAGGGACGTAAGTCCCGAAAGATGGTTACTTTCGGTCAGCATTGTTGACTTGAGAGGTGCAGTCTGGGGCTGGCAATGGTAGGCAATTTCCGGGTTGGTGAATCTCGAGGTATCACAAACCTCACGTATCGGATAATGGCAATTTGTCTGGTTCTCGGCTTGGTGGACGAAAGGCGCATCCGCCGGTGATCATGTGAGGCTTGTACTTGAATACGTCACCATTTCACATTGTGAGATTCCGCCGACAGTGTGAGCAAGATAATATAGACCGTAAATGGACAATCGTCCAGCAGTAATCTTCGGGATTGTCCAGTTTGAACTTTGTATCATCGGTTCATTCGCTTCCAGGTAGCCGTCGTTATCGCATGAGAATGGCCGAGAATCGAAACAGGACAAAGGTCGCAATCTTCTCGGGTGATTTGGTCTGTATCCCGATCGTGCAGTCGCAATTACAGTTGACTTGACGGAAAAGGCCTTGATCTGCATGTATCTCCCCTGTTTGTGCGGCTGGCAACTGATCGGCGCACTGTTGCCGCAATGACAAAGAGGGCGAGATCCGGCATTTGCTAAATATTTGCCGTCTGGTTTGAAATTGTCTCGACCGATCAACCGATTGACTTGACAACCGAAAAAAATCGTTGACGGTCTGTCATTTGGGGTGAAGTGGGTGATTGGTGCCGATCACCGCTGTCAACCTGCGCCGTTCGGAAATTTGATCCATCTGCCAGGTGGTGGTGAAATAGATCCCGCATGGTACGTAACGGACAGCCGCAGATCGCGATCAATCAGTGTGAAACGGATGTGCGGGACACTTGCTCAAGTCGGGTCTGGTGGTCAGGCAATTTCGGATTGTTTCGAGCACTTTCAGATGAGTAGTTGATTCGGAAATTTCCTGACCAGGAAGGAGAGCTGACAAGGTGACAGCGCTCAACGAAAGCGAAGGGTCTCCCACGAGTTCTCGTGTGGTGCCGGAAGTTCAACCGGTGACGCCTGACGCTCATTCGGAGGTGTCTTCGCGACATCGGTGGCAAGCGGCTTACGTTCGGCGGTTGGCCGTCAGTGACGCGGCAATTATTGTCGCAGCGGTATTTCTTGCTCAGTGGTTCCGTTTTGGCGCGGAGTCAGGTGGGGTGAGTACCAGCGGCGTTGGAAACTACAGCTACACCGCCGTCTCACTCGTATTGATCGTCGCGTGGATTGCAACGCTCAGCATCTTCCGGACTAGGTCGATTCGAGTGATCGGGAGCGGACCGGAAGAGTATCGGCGAATCTTTGTCAGCACGGTACGACTCTTCGGCTTGATCGCGATAGGCAGCCTGCTTCTTCAGATCGACATCGCCCGCCTCTATCTGGCATTTGCTTTCCCCGTCGGCATGATCACTTTGATGGCTAACCGCTGGTTCTGGCGCCGACTCATCGCCCGTCGCCGTGCACGAGGTGAATTTAGAACCTCGGTACTCGTTGTGGGAAATCGTCATGCCGTTATTAATCTGGCAGAGAACTTCGAACGCGGATCAGCTGACGGATTCAGAGTGGTGGGTGTTTGCACACCGGGCCACAACAGCGACATGAACGATGTGATCACGGTCGGAGGGCGACGCATCCCGGTCTTGGGTGATGAACACGACGTCACCCGTGCCCTTGATGTGGTGGGTGCAGATACCGTCGCCGTCACCGCGACCGAGCATCTGGGCTTGGACGGAATGCGCAAGCTCGCATGGGATCTCGAGTGCAAGCGGGTAGATCTTGTTGTCTCGCCGGGCATCCTGGATGTTTCGGGACCCAGGCTTTCGATGCGGCCCGTCGCAGGTCTTCCGTTGATCCACGTGGAACGCCCGCGATATCACAGCGCGCAGAAGTTCGCGAAGACATCCTTCGACATCGTCTTTGCCACAATGATTTTGATCCTCATCAGCCCTGTGCTGCTCGCTGCCGCGGTGGCCGTGAAGATGACCAGCCCAGGCCCGGTCTTGTACAAGTCGGAGCGAATGGGCTTGGACGGCAAACCGTTCCCGATGCTGAAGTTCCGTTCGATGGTCCAGAATGCAGACAAGCAAGTTGACGCGCTGATGAAGAACAACGAGGGTGCCGGCGTTCTGTTCAAGATGCGTGACGACCCTCGGGTCACGTCGGTGGGGCGTGTTATGCGCAAATTCTCGATCGACGAGCTGCCGCAATTCCTGAACGTTCTGCGTCGTGAGATGAGTGTTGTTGGACCGCGACCTCCGCTGCGGCGCGAGGTGGAGGCCTATGACGGTACGGTGAGCCGACGGCTTCTGGTCAAGCCCGGAATTACCGGACTGTGGCAGGTAAGTGGGCGCTCCGATCTCTCGTGGGAAGACACTGTGCGACTTGATCTTTCCTACGTCGACAACTGGTCAATGATGGGCGATATTTTGATCGTCGCGAAGACATTGAAGGCTGTAGTGGCCAGCGACGGCGCGTACTGATCTGACGTCTAACCCGGGCGAAATCGTATGTGTCGATGCAGCGGAAACCGATCTTTAGAAACTATTGCCACACATGTCGGCTGAACGTAAAGGAAATGCGAGAGCATGCGAATCACAGTCTTCGGTACGGGCTATCTTGGGGCCACGCACGCGGCGTGCATGGCTGAGCTGGGGCATGAGGTGCTCGGAGTCGATGTCGATGAGTCGAAGTTGCAGAAGCTTGAGGCCGGTGAGGTCCCGTTCTGGGAGCCAGGGCTTGAGGAGATCCTGCAGCGAAATATCGCGGCTGGACGTCTGCGCTTCACATCGTCCTACGCAGAGGCCGCTGAGTTTGCCGAGGTTCACTTTCTTGGTGTCGGCACGCCTCAGAAGAAGGGTGAGTACGCCGCCGACATGAAGTATGTAGATGCGGTGATTGAAACGTTGGCACCATTGCTGACTAAGCCCGCAGTCATATTCGGCAAGTCAACGGTACCCGTAGGCACCGCTGCACGACTTGGTGCAACTGCGCGTGAGTTGGCGCCTGCCGGCGATGGTGTTGAGGTCGCATGGAATCCGGAGTTCCTCAGGGAGGGATACGCCGTCAAGGACACTTTGCATCCGGATCGTCTGGTCCTAGGCGTGGATCGCGCTCGGCCGGGGCGAGCCGAGGAAATCGCACGTGAAGTGTATGCAGAATTGCTTGATGAGAAGATCCCGTTTGTTGTGACCGATTTGGCAACGGCTGAGCTGGTCAAGGCTTCCGCCAACGCGTTCCTAGCTACCAAGATCTCGTTCATCAATGCAATCGCGGAGGTTTGTGAAGCAGCGGGTGCCGATGTGACGGTGCTGGCTGATGCGATCGGCCACGACGAGCGCATTGGGCGAAAATTCCTCAATGCAGGCATTGGGTTCGGCGGTGGATGTCTGCCCAAAGACATCCGCGCGTTTATGGCACGCGCCGGTGAGCTCGGCGCTGACCAAGCACTCACGTTCTTGCGAGAGGTCGACAACATCAATATGCGTCGTCGAACGCGCATGGTGGAACTAGCGCGGGAGGCATGCGGCTCCTTATTGGGCGCGAGAGTGGCAGTGCTTGGTGCAGCCTTCAAGCCAGATTCTGATGATGTACGCGATTCACCCGCACTGAACGTTGCTGGCCAGATCCAGCTTCAGGGTGCCGCTGTGAACGTTTATGACCCCAAAGCTATGGAAAATTCGCGCGCACTGTTTCCAACGCTGACGTACAGCACATCTGCTTTGGAAGCGTGTGAGGGTGCGGACGTGGTTCTTGTGCTCACCGAATGGAAGGAATTCAAAGATCTCAAACCACGCGCGTTGGATTCCGTTGTGCGACAGAAGAAGTTGATCGATGGAAGAAACTGCCTGAGTCCCGAACAGTGGCGTTCAGCAGGCTGGTCGTACCGCGGGTTGGGTCGGCCGTGACAGAGATAGATTCGACGGAGAGTCGAACGCTTGTGGGACATTCAGACGACGATCTTGAAATCCGCGCCAACACCACAAAGGCTGCAGCAAGTACAGATGACGTCGCTCCGGAGATTTTGATTGGATCATCAGACAACACGGGCGACGATCGTCAGATATTGACGAACCTGAAGGTCGGTAGCGTGTCGATATCATTTGATACGCGCACAATAGCCGAGATTATTAGCATTTTAACCCGTGCCACACCGACAAAATGGCAGACGGTCGTCACGCCCAATCTCCATCACATTAACCTAATCGAAAAGGATCCGGAGTTAGCATCGATCTACTCGAATGCCGGTATAGTCCTCCCCGACGGGTGGCCGGTAGCTTGGGTGCTCTCCAGGGTGAAGGGGTGCCGGGTAGGTCGTGTCGCTGGGTCTGACTTGCTTGAATTGCTTCTGTCGGCTGATGGGAAGGGCAAACCGCTGGTCTTGGTCGGTGGTCGAGACGAGATGGCGGTAAAGGTAGTCGAACGTCGTGCGAAATTGGCGGGGTGGGCAGTCGTATCGGAGCCTGCTCCGCCGTCAGAGTTAGCGAATGAGCAGTCGAGAAACGCTCTCCAAGCGCGAGTGGCCGCGGCAGGTACCGATGGAGTCGTGGTCCTGGGTTTAGGAGCGCCAAAACAGGAGCAGTTTGCTACGGCACTCGCTTCCGGACCAGGGCAAGGCTACATTCTCTGTTTAGGGATGGCCATCAATTTCAGTGCAGGAGTCATGAAGAGGGCCCCCAGCTGGATGCAGAAAGCCAAAATTGAATGGTTGCACCGTATATTGCAAGAACGTCAACGCCTATTGCCCCGCTATGTCAATGACGCGCGGTCTCTAGTACCGCTAATGATAAATAATGTGAGGTCTCGCTAAATGGACTGTGTAATTGTCACACCGATGCACAATGAGGCTGCCAATATTGCAGTCCTCGCGCAACAGTTGACGAGATCTACCGTCAAGCCAATTGCGTGGATTGTCGTTGATGACGGGAGTTCTGACGACAGTCGGGGATCTCTTTCGTCGGTTCCAACTGACGTCAATACAATTGTGCTTACGCGTGACAACGCCGGTGGGCTAATCGGCGGATCGGCTTTCACAGCCTGGCAGTACGGAGTCGACCATGCTTTAAGTCTCTACCCTGACTTGTCGTACATAATGAAACTTGATGCAGACGTGGAATTGCCGAGTGATTATCTGCAGAAAGTGCTGGAAACGTTCGCTGATTCACCAGAAATTGCATTGGTCGGTGGAGTGCTCATTGAAAAGGCCGATCGAGAGCAAACAATACATGTCCCAGGTCCAGTCAAGATGTACTCCGCCGCGGGGTATCGATCTCTGGATTCAGTTCCGCGTGTAGTCGGGTTCGATGTCATGGACGAAATTGCAATCAAAGATGCTGGCCTTAAAGTTATTGTACGAAAGGACCTTCCGTTCCGCGTACGTCGCCCTATTGGAGCAAGTCAGGGTCTAGTTCACGGGCGACGACGGAATGGTCAGGTCTGTAAATGGACCGGGTACTGGACACCATATTTCGTCTTGCATGCAACCCGTTATGCGTTTCGCAAACCCTATTTTGTAGGATCATTTGCGATGATTGCAGGCTACTTAAAAGCTTCCGCAAGTCCCTATTCTGAGCATCTCAGGCGCGCGCATGCACTAGAACAGCGTGGAAAACTGAAAAATGCAATCGCGTCTCCGCGTAAATGGCTAAAATCCACATATGGGGTGAAACCATGAAGCCTCCAGGGTCAATTGGATACATCATTGTTGCCTATAGAAACTCAACTGAGGATCTAGCGCGACTTTGCAGGAAGCTTCTGAGCTCGGCGTCAGCTGTGGGACTCGCGTCCACTACGTATATCGTCGTAAACGACGAATCTCAGATCTGCGCTGAGCCCGGGGTTACCGTAATATCCGGGCACGGCAATGTTGGATTTGCTGGTGGTATCAAGATGGCAGTTGATATTGCTACAGAAGATTATTTAATATTCTTGAACCCCGACTGCGACGTCAACACCGAGCAGGTTGAAGCATTCATTTGTGAGTCAACGACTCGGGCAGGTATTACCGTGCCAGTTATTGAGACTTCGGCTGGGGATTTTGACTACCAAACCTACGAGAACTGGACATTTACACCAGGTCGTATGATCAGTGCATATCTTTGTCAGCATCACTTGCTTCGAGATCGATCAAGCGACTTACTTCCCAGATATGCAAAGATCTCAGGTGCGTTCGTTGGAATGCCGCTGCAACTAGCTCGTGAGCTCAAATCTCCATTCGACCCAGAATTCTTTCTCTACGCTGAAGATCGGGACCTTACTCGGCGAGTACGTAAACGCGGAATTGATATTCATTTCGTGAAGTCCGTTCGAATTCGGCACGCCGGCGGTGTTAGCGGAACCTCTGTATCGGAACTTGTATCTATAGCCAAGTCCGATGGGTCTATTCGAGTCGCCAGTCGCCGTTTTGGGCGTTTCGGAGTAGCGCTCTATATTTTCGATGAATTGATATTTGACTCTATTCGAGTCGTTATCGGAAAAAAAGTGCCGTGGTCTTCAAGAAGAATAGCCGCCGCAAGATGGAAGCGGAGCGGCCTTCGAAATCCTGGATCGTTAACTGCGCCCATCCTTCGCGATCTCACATATACAAGCTCCGACGCGCGAGGCGCTACTGAAAGTGTGAATCGATGAGTGATGAACGGAAACTAAACGTACTGGTTCTTTGGGCAGATACGCGTGCCGCTAACTTTGGATTGCGCGTCCTGTCACATGGGAATGCGGGGTTAATTAAAGACGCATTCTCAAGTGACGCAACGGTAGACTTTCAGGACTTCGGCCCAGGAGATTCAGATACCTCTTTTGGGACGAAATCTATTATTCGAAATATATTTCGACGTTCCGGGCCCATCACGGAGAAAATTCGTAAATATGATCTAATAGTGGACACGGGTGCCGGGGACAGCTTCGCCGACATTTATGGTCTTAAGAGACTATTCTTCATTGCCTACGCTCATCAGGTTATAAAGAAGAACAATATTCCCTTAGTTCTGGCGCCTCAAACAATTGGACCATTTAATACCAAGATCGGACGATTCTTCGCTCGACGTTCCTTGAAGATCGCAAGACTGGTTACTGTTCGAGATACTGCAAGTGCCGAGTATGTACAGACTCTTGGTCGGTCGGCGGATGCAACTGCGACTGATGTCGTCTTTGCGCTTCCATCTGAGCATGTCGCGAGGGCGAAAACCTATGATATTCTTTTCAATGTTTCTGGACTTCTCTGGTTCTCAGATGATCACGGAAACTCTTCGCGATACCGGACCGAGACAATTGAGGCAATAACTAGGCTGACCAAGTCCGGTCGTCGCGTGGATTTGCTCCCACATGTTATCGCGAGCAAAAGTGGAAACGACGACGTCGATGCATCTAAGGAGCTCACAGAGCTGCTTACTGATTCCGGGGTCAATGGTGTCGACACCCTAATAGCGTCGGACTTGACCGAGATGCGCTCATTTATGTCTGCAGCAGAAGTCGTCATTGGTGCACGCATGCACGCATGTCTCAATGCACTTTCTGTCGGCACTCCGGCGATACCATGGGCTTACTCCCGGAAGTTTGCCCCGTTGCTCGGTGATCTAGGTTGGAGATACGTCATCGACCTGTCTACATCGACTGCACCCGCGGCAGAAACCGTAAGTATGATTGACAGCCTGACTGCGAATCCAGAGGCGGATCTAATTGACTCCATTCGAGCGAAAGCCGTCAGCAGCCTCGGAGACTACTCACGCAAACTTTCGGCTGTGGTCAATTGGAAGAGCGATGTTTCCAATTGATTTGGGCGGTCGGTCTCACGAGGGACGGGGGTTTGCGATATTGAATCGTAGGCCAGAATCGGTTCGGCCGGTGGTATCAATCGGGAGAAGCGATCCGTCACACAACGTCAATTTACTCCATTCTGGATCACATTACGTTTCGAGGCATAATGTCTAGCAGATATGCAATGGCGCGCTCCGTCATCCGGGCGCGTTTGCCAGAACAAGTTGTAGTCTTGGCTCGGGTAGCTCGCGCTGCACTCGACCTCGCGCCAGCCTATCTTTATGACCTAAAGCGTTATTATCAATTCTCTTCCTCTCGCGGCGCTGAACATCACAAGGTCAATCTTCAAGCTGCGATAACGGAGCGGTATCATAGTATTGAGAAGGGACTCTCATTACCCTCTCCGAGGCCGGCATTCGGTGCTGCTCCATTGCGCGGTCTTTTAGATTATGTCGATATATATTTGGATCTGTATGGACGGGATGAATTTCTAGATGTGGTGGCTGGGGTTCTTGATGAATACGTGAACTTTAACGCTAAAGTTGGTGTGCTCCCCGATTCAATTCCTGAATACAGCCGTATATCACGGGCGCTTGAGATTGTAAGAATGCCGGATCACGATGCTGGCATCAAGTCTGTTGATCGGGATATTGTATACGCTGCCACAAACGGCGTCGATCTCGATTTCTTTACGAGCCGTAGTTCAGTCAGGCAATACTCAGATGAACCAATCTTGGAATCTGAAATTGTCGTTGCAACCATGGCTGCTCTGAAATCACCGGCGGTTTGTAACCGGCAATTCGGCAAAATATATGCTTTTACCGACGAAGACACGATTCGAAGGCTATTAGACGTTCAGGGGGGCGCAAACGGGTTCGCGTCTGAGATAAAGGGATTGGCGATTGTTACAACCAATCTTCGTGCGTATTGGAACGCCGGTCAACGGAATCAGGCATGGGTCGACGGTGGTCTATTTGCGATGAGCTTCATACTTGGACTGCATGCGCAGGGAATTGGGTCAGTCTGCCTTAACTGGAGCAAAAAGCCTTCAAAGGATCAAGAAATGAGGCTCGCTGCCGGAATTCCACAAGAAGACGCTATTGTCATGCTTATTGGTTTCGGTAAGCTCCGAGAAGAATACGTAGTTGCTGCATCCAGCAGGGTGCCAGTTGCGCAAGCATTGATTTATGATGGCGGAAAAGATATGTTTTCTGTCAGAAAAAATGACGAAGTGATCACGAATCGGTGAAATCTGCACTAGGAGTTCTGCGACGAATTGGAGGCTTCGGGTCCTCGGTCGTATTAAGTGGGCTTGTTAGTTTGGCGACAATTCCATTCATTATGTCTCACACTGGGCAGAGTGGTTGGTCCTCAGTCGCAGTGGGACAGAGTTTAGGAGCACTAGTCGGAATTCTAACCATGTTCGGCTACTGGCAGTCTGGACCTACACATGTGGCGAGGAGAAAATCCGGACGTGGTTTCTTCTATCTAGAGAGCCTTCGTGTTCGTCTAATATTTCTGGTACCCGCGTCTGTCTTGGTTATCGCGGTATCATTTCTTCTTGGTACGGCGTCCGTTACGGCGACTTGTTTAATGGCATGCTCATACTTGGTAATTAACGTTGGAGCTGGTTGGTTCTATGTTGGCGAGTCGAACCCACTGGGGCTTTTCTTATTTGACACATTGCCCCGGGTCGGTTCGATAATTGCAGCGACTTTCGCGATCTCAATTGGTCTGAGCATCGTGTACTACACTGCATTGGTTCTAGGAGGTTCGCTTATTGCAGTCGCTGTTTCCAGCGTCGATATCTTCCGGCGTTATGGTCGCAGACGGGTAGATCCCGGGCCGCCTCGTAGGATTTTGGATATCTTGAAGGACCAACGTCATGGTGTGGGGACCGCTGTGCTCTCGACGGCCTATTTGCAGGCGCCGATGCTGGTTTTGCAACACATGGTTCCGTCCGCTATTCCGGTGTACGCGCTTGCTGACAAGGTGAAGCAGCAAGCGTTATCAGCGTATCGGCCGATTTCACAGGTAATACAGGGGTGGACACCGGCTGGCGGCGATACGTCGTTGGTACCGAGAATTCGGCGAGCGACTTGGGCGGTATTGGCGACATCGCTTCTGGGGTCGTTGGGTTTCGGTATCGCTTTGCCTATATTGTCTTCAGTGCTAGGGGGCAACAGTCTCTCAGTGGGAGTCATGTATATTATTCCATTTTCTCTCGCATTCGGAATGAATATTATCTCTCTAACGGTCGGGGTTGCATGCTTGGTCCCATTAGGGCTTGAAAGGTATGTGACGGCTAGCGCAGCGCTAGGTACGGTCACAATCCTAGTGACGATCGTACCGTTTATTCTCATTGGAGGTGGGGTTGGCGCGGCTTATGCGGTACTTATGAGTCAGATAGCTGTGTCGCTCTACCAGCTGTTGATATTGCGACGTTACCTGCACAAGCACTCAGAGTTGTCGACTGTGTGAAATTAATCTGCAGCATATTAGACTATTTGAACCGGCATTAGTGTCAGAGATTCGAGTCTGTTAGAGGGGCATGGAAATCTGACCTATTCAGCAATCGCTATATTGGCATAACGAATATCCAAATGTATTCAACTACAAAATTCTAGCTTCACATGGCGGCGACGGGACTGCGGCACTCCCACACTTCGATGTTATACATACCTAGGAAACTGTTAAAATGGTAGAAGGCTGACAACGCTACCTGGAGTTGGGCCGTCGTGAGCGGTCTGAATACAATTGTAGTACAGCACCGTTATCTTCGAAGTTTGTAAGGAAGATCGAATGTGCTTCGGTTATCGAAGCGTGCGACCGTGACAGACAGATGTCCTACGTGAAGCTCTTGGTGTTTTCAGTCTCAGTCGAATTCGATTGTGGGTGTTGTCGGGGCCTCTGGTGCCACAGAAGTATGCCGGAGATTTCATGGTTACGGCACGATCGATTCGATGCGAGCGTAGTTGCGTTCCGTTGCATCCTTTTGTGGACGCCACCATTGCTCGTTATCGCTGTACCAGTCGACGGTTGCTTTCAAACCGCTCCGAAAGTCAACGTATTGCGGTGTCCACCCCAATTCGGTGCGCAGCTTGGTCGAGTCGATTGCATATCGCAGGTCGTGCCCCGGGCGATCCGTTACAAAGTCAAACGCATCGGAAGACTGTCCGGTCTCTTCGAGGATGGCCTCAAGGACCTCTCGGTTATTCTTCTCGCCGTCCGCACCTATCAGGTACGTCTCGCCTAAAGCGCCCTTCTCAATGATGGTCCAGACCGCGTGATTGTGGTCATCGACATGAATCCAGTCGCGTACGTTCTGACCGGCGCCATACAGCTTGGGGCGCTGACCGCTGAGTATGTTGGTGATCTGCCGAGGAATGAATTTCTCTACATGCTGATACGGCCCGTAATTGTTGGAACAGTTTGAGATCGTTGCCCGCACTCCGAATGACCGGGCCCATGCCCGAACCAGCAAATCGCTTGATGCCTTGGTTGAGGAATAGGGGCTTGACGGGTTGTACGGAGTCGACTCCGTAAACCGCGCGGGATCATCAAGTTCGAGGTCGCCATACACTTCGTCGGTGGAGATATGGTGGTAGCGCACGTCGTGTTCACGAACCGCCTGCAGCAGTGTTGTTGTGCCGATGACGTTGGTATGGACGAACGGCCATGGGTTGCTCAGGCTGTTGTCGTTATGTGATTCCGCAGCAAAGTGGACAACAAGATCGGACTCGCTTACGAGTTTGTCAACGAGGGCCGCATCGGCGACGTCGCCGTGGACGAATTCGATCTTGTCCGCAACGGAATCCAAGGATGCGCGATTACCCGCATAAGTGAGGGCGTCCAGTACCGTAACTTCAACGTCGGGACGTTCGTCCACAGTTGAAAGGACAAAATTCGCGCCGATAAACCCGGCACCCCCGGTTACGAGCAGTTTCATAACTCGTGACTCTACCGGAAAGTCCGTATTCTGCCGAGTTGCAAACTGCTTGGTCAATTTTGTTCTCGCGATTAGTCGACTCGCGAGGTTTCGCTGTTATATGAGAGTATTAGCCATTATGCGCGGAATAATATTAGCGGGCGGAACTGGTTCCCGGCTACATCCGATCACGATGGGCATCAGCAAGCAGCTCGTGCCGGTCTACGACAAGCCCATGATCTACTATCCGCTGTCGACTCTGATCTTGGCGGGAATCCACGATATCCTGGTGATTACGACGCCGCATGATTCGGATCAGTTCCAGCGACTGCTCGGTGATGGCTCCCAGTTTGGCATCAACCTCACCTACAGCGTCCAGCAAGAACCGAACGGACTCGCGCAGGCGTTTGTTTTGGGGGCCGACCACATCGGTAGCGATAGTGCAGCACTTGTCCTGGGCGACAACATTTTCTACGGTCCGGGGCTGGGCTCGCAGTTGAACCGATTTGATGACATCGTCGGCGGAGCTGTCTTTGCGTACCAGGTATCGGATCCTTCCGCATACGGTGTCATCGAATTCGATTCTGCGGGCAAGGCGATCTCGCTCGAAGAGAAGCCGAAGGTGCCGAAATCGAACTTCGCGGTCCCCGGGATGTACTTCTACGACAACGATGTCATTTCCATTGCTCGAGACCTCAGACCGTCGGAGCGCGGCGAGTACGAGATCACCGACGTCAACCGCCATTACCTCGATGCCGGCCGGCTTCAAGTCGAGGTCTTGCCCCGTGGTACCGCCTGGCTCGATACCGGCACCTTTGATTCGTTGCTCGACGCCTCTAACTACGTGCGCACCATCGAGCAACGTCAGGGTCTGAAAATTGGTGCGCCTGAAGAAGTTTCTTGGCGCCGCGGTTTCATCAGTGATGATGAGCTCCGCGAACGAGCTGAGAAGCTAATCAAGTCCGGATACGGCAAGTACCTTCTCGATCTCCTCGATGGGAACAGTGAATAGCATGGGTTTTCGCGAACTGAAGATTGCTGGCGCGTGGGAGTACACCCCCCGTCAATTCGGAGATGACCGCGGCGTCTTCTTCGAATGGTTCAAGTCCTCCGCGTTTCAGGAGACGACCGGCCGTCCGTTGGACTTGCAGCAGGCGAACTGCTCGGTCTCCGCTGCTGGGGTACTACGAGGCATTCATTTCACTGATACACCGCCCGGGCAAGCAAAATACGTCACCTGCACGAAGGGCGCGTTTCTCGACGTCATCGTCGACTTACGTGTTGGATCCCCGACATTCGGCCAGTGGGACAGCGTGCTGATCGATGACATCGACCGCCGTGCGGTGTATCTGAGCGAAGGGCTGGGGCACGCAATCCTGTCGCTCGAAGACAACTCGACCGTGATGTACCTGTGCTCGATCGAATACACGCCGTCGCTCGATCGGGATCTCAATCCGCTCGATGCTGAGTTGGCAATCGATTGGCCCACTCACGCCCGCGATGGCAGCGTACTGACCTACCAACTCTCGGATAAGGACAAAGCCGCTCCGTCGCTCGCCGACGCACTCGCTGCGGGGTACCTGCCGAAATTCGACGACGAAGTCGCGCGAGTCTAGATTTCATCGGACACGTACTGATCGGCTGATTGACGGGCCGCCAGCTCATGTTGGTTGTGCGGCCCGTCAATCTATTGATCTAGCAAGTAGGTACGTCGATTGTGATGGTCGGGTCATCGACCAACGGCTGCACGGGAACTCGTGCCGCGCCGGCCGCAGTGGGTTCCTTGAGGTTGAAAACAATATCCACCGTTTGGCCCTTCGGAATCTCGGCTAAAGTCATGAAAACAGGGTGACCAAGTTCCTGTCCTGTCGCGGAGAAGGCGATCTTTCCGCCCACTGCAACGTTTTCCAATTTCGCTCCTTGGGTTGCAAGCAGTGAAATAGCAGCCATGTTGGTGCCCTGAGGGAGGTTTCGGGGGTTCGCTACGATGCCGTCCACGTAGTCCGGAAGATCACCTGCCGGAGTATTATTGGTGAGGCTGACGGTCACCTTCGAACTCCGGGTGTCGCCCTCGCAGCTGTCAGCGGAATAGGTGATCGAGCGCGTCAGGTAGTAGTCGAGCTTGTTGCCGGCCTGGTTGTTGATCACCACACCCGCAAAAGGCGCCTCGTCGGTGGGCACGGTATGTCCCAACGGTGTTGTGGCAAGTAGTTCCTGCTCATCGGGATGTGAGCTCCACACTGCGATGCGGCCCTCGGAGACACCGCGGCCCAAAGCGTCGAGAAGTGCACTGGGAGAGCTGATATTGCCGGTCATCTTGTCCACCACAAGTGCGGCAATAGTCTGCAGGTACTCCTTGCGTGCGTTGTTGTCATCTGCGAAACGTATGTACGCCGTTGATTCGGTGAGTTCCACAACGTTGTCGGCAGTAACTTTTTCGCCGTCGGGCATTGTGACCGGCCCCACAACTTTGAGTATGTAGCTCAACGCAATTGGATCGATTGCGATAGCTCCGTCAACCATCTCGCCGTTTGACTCCTGCTTCCACAGCGATTGCCAGATTTGCGCAGCGTAGGGGAAGTGTGAACTGAGGTTGCTGTTGCGGAAATCGGTGGTAGGACGGCTCATTCCGTACAGGTTGGCAAAGTCAGGACCTAGGTCTATTGGACTGTTGTCCACTCCCAATTCGGAGTTGCGACCTAATGTGTCGACTCGCGCGGCCCCGTCGTTGACTCGGACAATTCCGTAGCCGCCCAGCAGTCCGCCTGTACCGCGTGCCTCGGCGTTTGTCTGGAATCCGATGAAGTAATTGCGTGGTCCGTCGGCTCCGAGCATCGTCGGTGCGAGCCGTGCCGCGAGCGCCGTGTTCTCCAGAAGGTTAGTCAGCTCAGTAGTTTGATCCACTAACGAGGTGCGCGCATCGTTAACTGCGCCTATGAAGTTGGCTTCCGGGACGGCCGCCGCTCGGGTCGACAACTCGGCCGCGGAGGCTGCTGTCTGTTCGAGAACGGGTGTAGCTTGCCGCAATGGTTCGAGCGCAATCTGGCCCCCTGACTGAATCAATTCACCAGGAGCAAGCGCGGTTCCAGCATTGACCGCAGGCAAGAGGACGTCGTTGGTCAATCCATGGACCACATCTGTCATTTGTTTGGTGGTCTCGAACGGGCTGCCGACGACTGGGATTGCTGACGCGATGCTCCAGGGGAGGGATTGCGTCTCCGAATATGCCAAACTCGCATATTTGTCGGCATCTGCTGCAGACTGCTCGGCGGCCTCCGTGTCGCCAGCGAGGAGTGCCGTCTTGGTGGACTGCGCGTGATCTCGAGCCGATTCGAGATTACCCTTTGTTGTGATGGCGGAGTAGCCCATCCAGGCTCCAAAAGCGACGACTACCAGCACAAATGCGCTCGATCCGGCAATGATGTTGCGTCGTCGATTTGACGTCTTGATGCGGCTTCGGCGTCGAATCCGAGTAGTAGATGTTGATGTGGAATCTATAGCTTCGGATTCGTCATCGGACCTTGGTCCCGATGTGGTGCTGGACATTGCGAATTACTCCTGACTTTCGGGGTCGTCAGAGGTTACCGCGGTGTGCCAGAATTGACCCTGAAGTGGTGGGAGGGGGCGTTGCACCGTAAACTTCAGCCTGGCCGTTCTTGTTGTGCGCGTAATTAGATGGACCTGATCAGCCGGCGTTTCCAATACATAATTCGGGGCTGATGAAGGTGGAGGTATCGGGTTTGAACTCTTTCCCGCTGTCTCGTGCCCAACAGGCGCTGTGGCTGGCGCAGCAAGTCAATCCTTCAACCCCTTTTGTTGTTGCCCAGTACGTGGAACTTCGGGGACTTATCGACGTGTCCGCTTTGATCGAAGCAACGGACCGTGGGTGCCGCGAGATCGAATCTGCGCTGGTACGGCTGGTCGAGACGGATGCGGCACCACACCAGGTTGTTGACCTTTCAATTCCCGATTCGCTTGGCTATGTTGACCTACGCGGCAGTAAGAATCCGTTCGAAGCAGCACATCAGTGGATGACGCTGAGATATTCACGCCCGATTGATATGTCGGTCGATCGTCTAATTGCCGCCACTTTGTTGCACGTCTCAGAAAATCATTACTTCTGGTATTCGCACGCCCACCACTTGGTACTCGACGGACATGGCGCAATGACGCTTATGAATCGAGTTGCGGAGCATTACACACATTTGGTGGAAAACACTGAGGTGCCGCCCTTACGTGCGCTCGGATTGCATGAGCTGTACCAGTTGGATACGTCGTATCGTTCGTCTTCCCGATTCGAAACAGACCGGCAATATTGGGCTCAGCTGGTTGACGGTATGCCAGAACCCGTGCGGTTGACCGAGCGCCGCGCAGCGCCGTCGATGCCGCAGCGCATGCTCACCCGCACCATGGACGCAGATCTCGCCGCGCGGATCACCACAGTTGCGAAACTGTGGGAAACCAGCGAGGTTCCGATTATCGCCGGTGCCTACGCCGTGTACCTGGCCCGCATGGCCGGAGTTACCGAAGTTACTCTGAGCCTTCCCATTTCAGGACGGACGACGGCCGCGATGCGACGCTCCGGCGGAATGCTCGCCAACATCGTGCCGATGCGCGTGTCGGTTGATCCGGAATTGACAGCGGCCCAACTCGTGAGTCAGCTGTCCACGCAGTTGACCGGCGCCCTGCGCCATCAACGATTCCGTTACGAAGATATGGCCGGCCCCGGCAGCCGCGGTGGGACCCGTGATTCGGCTGGGCCCGCCGTGAACATCATGATGTTCCACAACACTATTCGCCTCGGCGACGTTGTCGGAGAATTTCACGTACTCACGTCCGGCCCTATCGACGATCTGTTCTTCAGCATCTACCCAGCGGTTGCGGGCGCTGATATTCGGTTGGGATTCGAGGCCAACCCCGGTGTTTACAGCGAGCAAGACCTCGAGCTTCACCACCAGCAGTTTGTGCAGGTTCTGACCGAGCTTGTCGATGCGCCCGAGGATCTTCCGGTGGGCAGGCTCGGTGTGCTGACCGCCGAGGATTACGCGATGCTGGTGCCCAGCAGGGGATTACCGGCAATCGCGCCGCAGACACTCGACGCAGTTCTGTCCGAAGGATCCGGCGGCGCCGGAACACCGGCAGTCCGCGCGGACGGCGCTACGATCACCTATGGTGAGCTCCGCTCCCGATCAGCCTTCTTGTGTAACAAGCTGATTGATCGCAGGGTTGGCGCCGGCGATGTGGTGGCGATCATCGCAGCGCGTTCGGCGGGGTCGGTAATCGCCTTCCGCGCGGTCATCCGATCAGGCGCCGCCTTCATGTTCGTCGATCCGGACTACCCGGCCGAACGTATCGAATTCATGTTGGCAGACGCGGGCGTGAGCGTCGTAGTTGCGCCGCGATCGTGGTCGGCGCCTACGGGAATTACGCACGTGGACATCAACACCGACCACTACGACGATGCCGATCAACACGAAACACCTGTACTGCGCGCTGCGGCGATCGATGACGTCGCCTACATCGTTTACACATCAGGCTCCACCGGGCAGCCGAAAGGTGTTGCGGTGACACACCGCGCTGCGACTTCGCTGCTGCGCGGCCACTCCAGGAATCTTGTTGTCGACGCGTCGGCCCGGGTCGCTCACTTTGTTTCACCCGCTTTCGACGTTGCGGTACTGGAACTCCTTCTTGCACACGGAACCGGCGCAACCGCGGTAGTGGTGCCGCCCGGCTTGATCGGCGGTGCTGATCTGGCCGACTACCTACGCGCAGAACGCGTGACGCACTTCCTGTCCACGCCGGCGGTGGCGTCGTCGATGGATCCGAGTGGCTTGCCGGACCTGCGCATGCTCAACGTCGGCGGCGAGTCGCCCTCGCCGGATCTGATCGAGCGGTGGTCGCCGTACGTCGGCGTCGTCAACTCGTACGGTCCCACCGAAGCGAGTGTGACCGCGTTCATGAGCGAACCGCTGGACCCGGCGCAGCGACCACCGATCGGCCGGCCCATCGACGGCGTATCCGCTGTTGTGCTGGATGCACGTCTGCAGCCGAGCGCAATTGGAGCAACCGGCGAACTGTATGTGATGGGCCCCGGACTGGCACGCGGATACGTGCGCCGCGCGGGCCTCACCGCTGAGAAGTTTGTTGCGGCGCCGTACGGAGACCCGTCGAGTCGCATGTACCGAACCGGCGACCTCGTGCGGTGGACGGCAGAGCGCCAGCTCGAATTTGTCGGGCGCGCAGACCATCAGGTCAAGATCCGCGGTGTCCGGGTCGAACTCGGTGAGGTGGAAGCGGCACTGACGTCCGTCTCAGGTGTGGCGTCGGCGCTGGCTGTCGCTCGCGACGGCGAAATCGCTGCGTACGTTGTACTCAAGGCCGATGAGGGGCCTGAGTCCACCTACACGTCGATTGTCACCGAGACGTCGTTTGTCACCGAGCATCTGGTGAATGTTCTACCCGCTGCGATGATGCCGTCCTCGGTCACCGTGGTCTCTACCTGGCCGACCACAATAAACGGCAAGATCGACCGAGACGCGCTACCCACGCCGCATCGCGAAGCGGACGTCGCGCTGCAACCGGTCGATCACCACGAAGCTCTTGTTGCCGCCGTGATGGCAGATGTACTCGGCGTTGCATCGCTGAGTGCCGATGCCGATTTCTTTGCCTCCGGCGGGAACTCGCTTGCCGCGGTGTATGTCGCGAACAGGCTGTCCGAGGCCCTTCGCATTCGCGTAGGTGTCCGCGACGTGTTCGAGGCCTCGACACCCACGGGACTCGCGCAGCACCTTCGCCGATCGGCCGCAGGTTCGGCGTTGCCGGAACCTGTTGTGGTCACCGCCAATGTCGTGGTGGAACCGTCACTGGCGCAACAACGTATCTGGCTGCTCTCGCGTCTCGCCCCGGAATCTTCTGCCTACAACGTCTCTTTCGAGGTGACACTCGGCGGAGTGCTCGACATCGACGCGCTCGAGCAGGCGTTTGCCGACGTCCAACAGCGGCATCGCGTCTTGCGGACGACGTATCCCATCGGAACTGCAGGCACAGCAGTGCAGGTCCTGTCGGACTCCACGACAAGCCTGCTGCAGGTTGGCGCAGACGAATACGCCGGCGCGGCCGCAGATGCAGCCGGACGCGGATTCGACGTCGCTGCCGAACTGCCACTGCGCTTGGTGCTGGCGTCGTTCGGCGAACACGACCACCGCTTGACCGTCGTTGCTCATCACATTGCTGTAGACGGACTCTCGTTCGGTGCGGTGGTAGGTGACCTGGTCCGGGCATATGACGATCGCGTTAGCGGCGCACAGCCGAACTGGCCGGCGCAGTTGCTGGATTACCGCGACTATTCGGTGTGGCAGCGAGCAGCGCTCGGCGACCCCGATCAGCCGGGAAGCCTTGCTCATGACCAACTTGCGTTCTGGGAGAACACGCTTGGGTCGCTGCCGACGCAATTGGATCTGCCCACCGACAGGCGACGGGCGATGGGCACGGAGCCGCCCGCTGCCACTATCGCGTTCGACATACCGGCAGATCTTCACGTACGGCTGACGGCGATTGCCCGCCAGCACAACGCCACCACGTTCATGGCGCTGCATGCAGTGCTCGCAATCCTGCTCCACAAGATCACCGGCGCAGAGGATTTTGCGATCGGGACTCCCACGTCCGGACGCGCACACCCTGCGTTCGATTCCACAGTTGGCATGTTTGCCGGCACGGTGGCACTGCGCACGGCGACCAAGCCGGGGGACACCTTTGCTGCATTCCTCGAACAGGTTCGCGATGTCGATCTCGCCGCAATGTCACACGCGGACGTGCCGTTCGATTGGGTGGTCGATCGGGTTGCACCCAACCGTGGACTGAACCGGAATCCGTTGTTCCGTGTGGTGCTAGCGCTCGACGCGTTTGGTACCGAGGCCGATATGGCACTCGGCTCGGCGACGGCACACGGCGTGGGACGCACCCCCGATCACGCTCGGTTCGACATCGAAATCGCCGTCCGTGAAGAACGCCTTCCCGACGGCTCGCCCGGAGGAATCGCCGGGTCACTCACCTACGCTGCCGATATCTTCGACGCGGAGACCGTGACCGGATGGATGGACCGGCTGCTGCTAGTCTGCGAAGCCGTCACGGCCACGCCGGATATCACGCTTCGTGCTGTCGACATCCTGAGCAGCGGCGAACATGATGCGCTGACGCCAGTTGTTGCGGCGCCTGCTTACTCGGCACACTCCTTGGCAGAACTGTTTCTGGCACAGGCGATTACACACGGTGATGACGTTGCAGTAGGCGTCGGCGAAGATCGTCTCACGTACTCCGAGCTCGAACATCGGTCTGCAGTGCTTGCCGGCGCATTGATCGAGCGCGGTGTGCGAGTGGGAGACCGGGTGGCCGTTGCGCTGCCGCGCTCGTCGGAGTTTGTGATTGCGGTGCTGGCCGTAGTTCGGTCCGGCGGTGTGTACGTTCCCCTGGACCTCGACTATCCCGACGCGCGGGTCGAGTATCTACTCGGCGACGCCGCACCGACACACGTGCTCTGCGCCGAATCTGCGGTACCCCGCCTGACGAACTTCGGCCGCGAACTGATCGACGTTGCGGCAGTGGGTGATCCCGACCTTGCCCGACGCCGCGCGGTGGTACCTGCGCAGGACGCGTACCTGATCTACACCTCCGGCTCCACCGGCACCCCCAAAGGTGTTGTGGTGTCACATGCCAACGTCATCGCGTTGCTGGCGGCAACCGAAAAGATTCTCGATGTAGGCGCAGGCGACGTGTGGACGATGTTCCACTCCGGTGCATTCGACTTCTCGGTCTGGGAGATGTGGGGAGCGTTGACAACCGGTGGACGGTTGGTTCCCGTCGACGCCTATGTCGCCCGGTCCACTCCGCAGTTCGCGCAGTTGCTGGTAGACGAAGGAGTCACTGTTCTCAATCAGACTCCGTCGGCGTTCCAGGCGCTTGCCGCGATCACGCAGTCCACCGAACTGCCCGTGCGGCTGTTGATCTTCGGCGGGGAAGCACTGGATGTGGGCTCGGTTCGCGGCTGGCTCGACAGCCATCGCGAGATTCGCGCCGTGAACATGTTCGGCATCACCGAAACCACGGTGCACGTCACAGCATTCGATCTTTCGGGCGCCGGTGACGACGATTCAGTCATCGGCACGGCGCTTCCCGGACTCCGTACGTATGTATTGGACAGCTCGTTGCGGCCGGTGCCGGAAGGTACCGTCGGCGAACTGTATGTTGCCGGCCCGCAGGTTTCGGCCGGATACTTCGGTAAGCCCGCACTGAGTGCAACCAGATTTGTTCCCGAACCCGCCGTTGCCGGATCGGTGATGTACCGCAGCGGCGACAGGGTTCGGATGTACCGGGGCGCGCTGCGGTACATCGGTCGTGCCGACAGTCAGGTAGAGCTGCGCGGCTATCGCATCGAGCCGGGCGAGATCGAAGCGGCGCTGTTGCGTCGGCCCGAGATCAGCGCGGCCGCAGTAGTTCTGCGTGAGCTGCCCACCGGACCGGCGCTGGTGGCCTACATCGCGCCGGACAGCGGGGATGCGGACGCCGTTGTCACGGATCTGCGCAACCAGTTGCCCGCTCATCTGGTGCCCACGCTGATTGTGCCGCTGCCCGCACTGCCGATCACCGCGCACGGCAAACTCGACCGAGCAGGATTGCCTGAGCCTGCCTCGCGCCCCACCCACGGGCGGCCACCGCGCGACCCGATGGAAGAAACCGTTGCAGCAGTATTCGCCGAACTCCTGCACCTCGAAACCGTGGACGTCGCACGGAGTTTCTTCGACCAGGGCGGAAACTCTCTTATCGCGACCCGTCTGTCTACCCGGTTGAGCGCGGTCTTCGACACCGACATCGATGTGCGTGAAGTATTCGAGCGCCCCACCGTCAGCGAATTGGCCGCAGGCATCAGCGCCAGGATCGGCAGTGGCCGTCGACGCATCGCTCTCGAACCTGCCGGCAGCGATGCAGAATTGATCCTCTCGCCGGCGCAGCACCGCATGTGGATTCTCAACCAGTTCGACACCACCGCAGCCGGATACAACATTCCCGTGATTCTGCGACTCGACGGAAACGTCGACGCCAAGACGCTGCGCAAAGCCGCGGTTGACGTAGTAGAGCGGCACGCGACGCTCCGGACGGTCTACCCGGTGGGAGTCGACGGTGTGCGTCAGGTGGTGCTCGAGGCCGAACTGGTCACTCCCGCACTCGAACCCGTGACAATCGGCTCTGAATCGGTCATGGACCGGGTTGCCGAGTTGGTGGGATCAAGCTTCGATGTGACGGTGGATCCACCGGTTCGCGGCGAACTGTTCCGCCTCGACGAGGGCTCTCATGTTCTGGCATTGGTGATCCACCACATTGCCGCGGACGCGTGGTCGATGGACGCGTTGATTCGAGACACCGTCACCGCATACACCGCCCACGCGAAGGGCGTCGCGCCGTCCTGGCAGCCGTTGCCGGTTCGGTACACCGATTACAGCGTGTGGCAGCGCGATTCGGGAGTTCCCGATCATGTCGCCGAATACTGGCTGGAGAACCTGGCCGGTTTGCCAGATCAGGTGACGTTGCCGCTGGATCATCCACGGCCGCTGACGCCGTCGGGCCTGGGCCGATCCCATCAGGTCGAGCTCGGTGATTCCTTGCGCGGGCTGCTCGACACCCTGGCACGATCACACAACGCCACCACGTTCATGGTGATGCATGCCGCGCTGGCCGCACTCGTCTCGCGGTACAGCGCCAGCGCCGACGTGCCGATCGGGACAGTGGTGGCCGGCCGCTCCGATCCCAAGCTGGACGATCTGGTGGGAATGTTCGCGGGCACGTTGGTTCTGCGAACCACGATCGATCGAACCGCGTCCTTCGCGGAGTTGTTGGGCCACGTTCACCAGCAGGACCTGGCCGCATACACCCACGCGGACATGCCTTTCGAGACGCTCGTCGAACAGCTGAATCCGGCCAGGTCGCCGTCGCACCACCCGCTGTTCCAGATCGCGCTGTCCTTCCAGGCGCCGCGGCCGACCAGCTGGGAACTGCCGGGCCTGACTCTCACCCCGATGGTTGCGGAGTTCGAACATGCGAACTTCGATCTCCAGCTGAATGTGACTGACGCCGCCGACGATCACCCGATGCGCCTGGAATTTGCCTACAACGCAGATCTATTCGACGCAGACACGGTCACCCGGTTCGCGGAACGGTACGTGCGCTTGCTCGAGCGGGTAACCGCTGATCCGTCGGTGATTCTCGGGCGGATCGATCTTCTGGACTCGGGCGAGCGAGCAGCGTTGGTTCCGGCCAGCGGGGTCGACACTAGCGCGACAACCACATTGGCGTCGATGCTCACCCGTGGAGTGCGCACCGCACCGGACGCGCTGGCAGTTACCGGCAACGGCGATACCCTGACCTATCGCGAACTCGATCGCCGCTCCGACGTTGCCGCGGCGGACTTGCGCGCCGACGGTGCGGGGCCCGAACGGGTGATCCCGTGGACGGCGGATCGCACTGTCGATTCCATCGTCCGGTTGTGGGCCATCGCCAAGACCGGTGCGGCGCCCGCCTTGATCGACCCCGCTCAACCGGCGTCGCGCACCCTCGATGCGCTCAGCGCGGTGCTTTCCCCAGATCTTGGTGCTGCAGCGACAGAGACGATCCCCAGCGGCGGCGCCGCCTACGTCGTGTTCACCTCGGGTACCTCGGGCGCGCCCAAAGCCGTCGTGGTCACGCACGAGGGTCTGGGAGCACTCGACGCCGATCTGGCAGCGCGCTACCGCGCAAGCACTGGTTCGCGCGTACTTCACCGCGGCGCACCGGGATTCGACATGACGCTCCTGGAGGTGTTGATCGCCGGCTCGAGCGGGGCAACACTGGTGCTCGCGTCGGATGCCGAGTTTGCCGGTCCCGCGCTCACCGACCTGCTTCGACGCGAACAGATCACACACCTGTGCATCACACCGACGGTGATGGCGACGGTCGAGGACAACGATCTGCCGCACCTCGAGATGGTGATGCTCGGTGGTGAGCGCCTGACCGTCGACATTGTCGAACGATGGTCACCGGGACGACGCGTAGTGAACGGCTACGGTCCGGCCGAGGCAACCATGTACACCGTTGCGACAGAACCGCTTATCGCAAACGGCCGCGACATCCCCATCGGGTATCCCGTCGCCGGCGTCGACGCTTTTGTGCTCGACAACTTCCTCGAGCCGGTTCCACCTGGCGTCGCGGGCGAGCTCTACCTTGCGGGCGCTGCGCTTGCGCGTGGATACGCCGGTCACCCCGAATGGACGGCCGAACGCTTTGTCGCCACCGCAGGCGGCGCCAGGATGTACCGCACCGGCGATCTGGTGATGTGGAAGAACACCGGTAGTGGCCACCGGCTGCACTACCTAGGCCGCAACGACGCGCAGTTGAAAGTCAACGGTGTGCGGATCGAGCCTGCCGAGATCGAAGCGGCCATCGCAGCGATCACGGAAGTCGACTTCTGCGCAACGGTTCTCCGCACCAGCACCGCGGACACTCCGATGCTGGTGACGTATGTGCGCCCGAAACGTGGTGCGCAGCTTGACGGTGACGACCTGCGCCGCAGGCTCGCCGATGCGCTCCCGTCGTACATGGTCCCGGGTGCCGTTGTGGTTTTCCACGGCGATCCGCCCGTGGTGAACGGCAAACTCGACGTGCGCGCATTGCCGACACCCCGCGTTTCCGCCTTGCCCTTCGAACCTCCGCGCACCGCCACCGAGCGTGCTGTGGCCGACGTATTCGCCAGCGTGCTCGGAACCGACCACATCGGCCGTGGCACACACTTCTTCGATCATGGCGGTAACTCGCTACTTGCTACCCGAGTGACGTCGCAAGTAGGAAACACCCTGGCACGGAACATCTCGCTGAGACTGCTGTTTGCACACCCGACCGTCGCGGAACTTGCTGCGGCGCTGGAACAAGAGCCGGATTCCGATCGGGGTGTAGCGGACATTGTTGCCGGTCCGCGTCCGGTAGAAATTCCGCTCTCACGCAATCAGCAACGTATGTGGGTGCTCAACACCCTCGACGCCACCAGCAGCGCGTACAACCTGCCGGTTGCCGTTGACCTACGCGGTGAGCTCGACGGTGCGGCTTTGCAACTCGCCCTCGGTGACGTGCTGAACCGGCACGAGATCCTGCGAACCGTCTATCCGCAGCGGCCACCGGTGCAGCAGATTCTGGCCGATGCGAACCTGATACTTGAATCCCGTTCTGCCACCGAAGACTCACTGGATGCCGATCTGCATGCCTTTGCATCCCAAGGGTTTTACGTGAGCAATCAGCTCCCCATTCGCGCCGCACTGTTCATACTCGCGCCCGAGCATCATGTGCTCGCGGTGAATGTGCACCACATTGCCGCAGACGGTGGCTCTCTGGTGCCGATCGTTCGCGACGTGCTTGCTGCCTATTCGTCCCGGCGCGCAGGTTCGGCTCCGCAGTGGCAGCCGCTGCCGGTTCAGTACGCGGATTATGCAGTGTGGGAACAGGCTTCGGAAACCGAATCGGTATCTCACTGGCAGACGGAACTCGCGGACGTCACCTCGGTGGCGCCGCTGACGCCGGATCGCGGCCTCGTGTCGACGACGTGGACAGCAGATCGTGTGGAGTTCTCCCTCGACGCCCACACCACGTCGGCGATCGCTGACTTGGCCGGCCGGGCCCAGGCAACACCCTTCATGGTCTTTCACGCCGCACTGGCAGCAGTTCTCTCGAGGTTGAGTGGCAGCTCGGACGTGGTGATCGCAACCGCGGTGGACGGACGCCGCTCACCTGCCTTGGACGGCCTGATCGGAATGTTTGTCGATACTGTCCCGCTGCGGGCACAGATCCTCCGCGACACGACGATGCTGCAGCTCGTGGAACAGGTTCGTGACCGAGATCTTGCGGCCTTCGAGCACAGCGATGTGCCCGTGGAAGCTCTGACCTCGATGCTCGGTGGCCGGATGCCGCAAGTTGCGTTGGCCCTGCAGAACTTCACCATTCCTGACGTCGACATCGCCGGCCTGGCCGTCAGTGCTACCGAAATCGATACCGGTGCAGCCAAGTTCGAGATGCAGGTATCGCTGACCGAGCGGCCGGACGGCCACACGGACGGGCTGGTTGTGTACGCGCGAGAGTACTTCGACGCAGCGACTGCGCGATCGGTGGCCGACCTGTTTGTCGACGTTGTGCAGCGCGCGCTGGCCAACCCCTCCGTGGTGGCGTCGGAAGCATCAACGATCTCAGCACCCAGCTGGGTGGCAACACCCGTTGATTCGTCCCGGACTCTGAGTGAGATCTTCACCCGTACCGCAGCGGCGTTTCCCGACAACGTCGCACTGCGCGACGGCACAGAGATGCTCACGTATCGAGAACTCGACGACGCGTCGAACGAACTGGCACGTGAGCTGGTAGCTGCCGGCGCCGGACCGGGCGCGGTGATCGAGATCAGCGCGGTGCGATCGATCGACTACGTCATCCGTCTGTGGGCGATAACCAAGACCGGCGCTGCTTTTGCGCCGATCGACCCTGATTTCCCCGACGCCCGTCTGCGTCAGTTGCGGGCGGTGTTGCACTCGGTCAGCCCTGTTCCCGGCACGCAGAATCCGGACGCCGTGGCGTATGTCATCCATACCTCCGGGTCGACCGGCAACCCCAAAGCAGTTGCGGTAACCCACCGCGGGCTTGGCCCGCTCACTGACGAAGCTGTGGCGCGATACCGCGTCACACCGGATTCGGTTGTCCTGCAGGGCTACAATCCGAGCTTCGATGCCGCTGTGCTCGAGATGTTGCTTGCTTTCGGCAGCGGAGCAGCATTGGTTGTGGCGCCTCCCGACGTTTACGGTGGCCGAGACCTCGAAAAGTTCGTGGCAGAACACCGCATCACGCACCTACTGTCCACCCCGGGTGTGCTCGACACGATGGACCCGGCCGCACTGCCACTGCTCGACGTGGTTGCCGTGGGCGGCGACGTGCTCTCGCCCGCGACCGCACACGCCTGGAGTACCGGCGCGCGGATGCTCAACGCCTACGGCCCCACGGAAGCCAGCGTCGTGGCAACTCTTGCGGATATCGACTCGGACAACGGAATTGGTGAACCCATCACCGGTACCGGAGCCGAAGTGCTCGACGCCGCTCTGCGCCCCGTCCCGTTTGGCGGGGTGGGGGAGTTGTACGTCAATGGTCCCGGTCTCGCGATGGGTTATCTCGGCGATCCCGCCGCAACGGCTACATCCTTTGTGGCGGCAGCGGGCGGGCGGCGACGCTACCGCACCGGGGACCTGGTACACCGAACAGCGAGCGGCGCATTGGGATTCGTCGGTCGGTCGGACCGCCAAGTCAAAGTGCGCGGTGTGCGTGTGGAACTGGCCGAGATCGAGACTGCGGCGCGGTTGCTCCCCGGAGTGAGTGCTGTGTCCGCGCTCCTGATTGGCGACGTGATCACCGCATTTGTCGTTGGCGAGGAAACCAGCGAAGACGCGCTCCGACATGAATTGGCGGCGCAGCTACCCGGGTACCTCGTGCCGGGACGTATCGTCATGCTCGATGCGTTGCCTCTCACCCGCAACGGCAAGGTGGATGTGAGCGCACTGCACGCGCACCTCGGCGAATCCACACCTCACGCATGGCCGCTCACTGCCACAGAAGAATTGGTGACGGCAGTGATGTCGCACCACGCGGGCAGCACTGTGGGTGTGAGCCACAACTTCTTCGAATCCGGTGGAGATTCACTGTCTGCCACGGTGGTCGCGGGTCGACTGGCTTCGGTGTTCGGGCGCGACGTATCCGTTGGTGCGGTTTTCGAGAATCCGTCGCCGCGTGCGTTGGCTTGCTGGATCGATGCGGCCGAAGACGTTGTGGTCCGGCCACCGCTCACCAGTCGTGCCGCCGAAAGCCGGGTGCCGTTGGCTCCCGCGCAGCAGCGTATGTGGTTGAGCTCGCAGCTCGGTCCGGCGTCGTCGGCATACAACTTGGTATTCGCGGTCGCCATCGGACCGGACATCGAGGTAGACGCTCTGGCGGAAGCCATATCGGATGTGGTTGGCCGGCACAGTATTTTGCGCACCGTCTTTCCCGCTGATTCCGTCGGGCCACACCAAGTAGTCGCAGATGTCGCGGCAATCGATCTTGATCCCGTGCTTGTCGGCGATCTGTACGAGAGCGCAGCGCTCTTTGCGTCCGCGCCATTCCAGTTGGAACACCAACCGCCGATGCGCGTGCAGTTGACCGTTGACGGCTCCGGCGCCCGGGCCTTGGTTGTTGTGGTGCACCATATTGCGCTCGACGGCGGTTCGACGGGCATCGTGCTCACGGATTTTGCCGCCGCACTGTCTGCGAGAGGTGCGGGGCATCAACCGGATTGGCGCCCGCTGCCCGTCGACTACCAGGACTACAGCATCTGGATGCGCGGCGTGCTCGGTGACAAGAACGATCCGACCTCACTCGCTCACCGCCAACTGGACTACTGGACAACAGTTCTCCGCGGTGTCGACGGCGTTTTGCCGCTGCCGACAGACCACCCGCGGCCCGCTGCTCCGACACAACGAGGTTCCGTCGTGTCCGCCGCGGTTGACGGTGACCTGTACGCGGGGCTGACAGCTCTGGCCCACTCGCAGGGAGTGACTGTCTTCATGCTCCTGCACAGCGTGATCGCGGTGCTGCTCGCGCGTGAAAGCGCAACCGACGACGTGGTTGTCGGCACAGCGGTAAGCCTACGAAACGATCCGGACCTGCAGTCGATGGTCGGAATGATGGTGGGTACCGTCGCGCTGCGGACGAATATCCGTCCAGGCGATCAATTCTCGGACATCCTCGACCAGGTACGACGCGTCGATCTCGGGGCCATGGACAACGCCGACGTGTCCTTCGACGACGTGGTTGCCCGAATCGCGCCGCCGCGCACGGCAAACGAACACCCGCTCTTCACCGTGATGCTTGCGTACCAACGTGCACACGAACTTCCGAGTGTGCCCGGGATCGAACCGCTCCGGCTGACCGGGGAAGCCCCCGTAACCGCCGATTACGATCTGACCTGGGATCTGACCGACACCGGCGTCGGTGTGCGCCTGCGATTGCTGTATGCCACCGACCTGTTCGAGCAGTCGACAGCAGAACTGTTTGCCGCGAGGTTCATGCGGATTCTGGGCGAAGTGGTGGCGCATCCGCAGAGTGTGGTGGGGGATATCGATGTACTCGGTGACCGAGCGAACCAGCCGCAGCGCAGTCGCGGTGATATCGCGCCGCTCACCCTGGCCGCACTCATCGGCAATGTGCTCGCTGAAGCTCCCGAGGCCATCGCGCTCGAGGCAGACGGCCGGGTATGGACTTACCAAGAGCTGTTCGACCAATCAACATACTGGGCTCAGGAACTGGTGGATCGGGGAATCGGGCCCGACGACGTTGTTGCCGTTGCAACTGGTCGCGGACATCTGTGGGTAGTTGCACTGTGGGCCGTGGCGCGAGCCGGCGCCGCCTGGGTTTCCGTGGACCCGGATCAGCACCATGAGCGACTCGAAGCGATGGTTGCCGACAGCGGAGCGAGCCTTGGACTGTGCGTGGCGGGCGCCCGCTCCCTGCCTGCGGTGACGACGTGGATTCCGATGTCCGATCGCACTGCGACAACGTCGTTGACCGGCGCGCGGGCAGCTCACCCGGACAACCTCGCTTACGTCATCTACACCTCGGGATCGACCGGTACCCCTAAGGGCGTTGCGGTATCTCATCGCGGCCTGGCAAATGTGTGTGCCACCCATCTCGAGATGTTCGAGACGGGCACCGCCATGCGCATCCTGCAGCTGGCGTCACCTACCTTCGACGCCTCGGTCCTCGAATTCATGATTGCGCCGGCCGCGCTCGGAACGCTGGTACTGGCACCGGAATATGTCTTCGCGGGAGCCGAACTGACGGAGTTCATCGTCTCGCACGCGATCACCCATCTCATCGCAACACCCACTGTTCTCTCGACACTCGACCCGAACGAGATCCCCTCGTTGACAGTGGAATCGGCGGGAGAGATGTTGAGCGTGGATCTGGCGGCGCAGTGGTCCGCTCGGCACCGGATCTTCAACGGATACGGACCCAGTGAGACCACGATCGCGGCGGCAACGTCGGCGCAGATAACCGGCGGCGACACAGCGATCGGAACCCCGGTACATGGAGCGTCGACGCTTGTCCTCGACTCCAGGCTGCATCCGGTTCCCGACGGCGTCACCGGCGAGCTCTACATCGCCGGCCACAACCTTGCCCGCGGATACATCCACGCGCCCGAGCGGACAGCTCTTCGGTTTGTTGCCGACCCGAACCGTCCCGGTGCCCGGATGTACCGCACCGGAGACCTCGTTCGACGACGGCGAAACGACGGTGCCCTCGAATTCGTGAGCCGCAACGACGACCAGGTGAAGATCCGCGGCATCCGCGTCGAACCCGCCGAGGTCGACGCCGGATTGCGTCAGCATCCCGCTGTCACGTTTGCGGTAACCGTTGTGGTGGACGGGGAACTGGCGTCGTACGTCACGCTCGAGGATGCGTCGGCGGATCCGAGCAGTCTGCGCAAGTTTGCGTCGGCAACCCTGCCGAGTCACCTTGTTCCCGCAACCGTCACGGTGATCGACGCGGTTCCGGTGCTACCGTCCGGCAAGGTCGACAAGGTGGCATTGCCGGCGCCGGACCACCGCGTCTCAGGTGTGATCGAGCCACCCGAAACGGAACTGGAAGAGTGCATCGCACAAGCGTTTGCGCACAACACATCCGCGCACACGGTTGGTCGGTATGACAATTTCTTCGACCTCGGCGGAACCTCCATGGGCGCGGTTGACGTAGCGTCGACGCTACGCACGCGGCTCGATCGTGATGTGCAGGTTCAATGGATCTTCACCGATCCGACCGTGGCCGAACTTGCCGAACGTATCGAGGCCGGCGGAAAGACCGATCCGATGGACACCATTGTCCTGCTCGGGGGAGATCCACTCGATCAGCGTCTGCCGCTCTTCTGCGTTCACCCCGTGAGCGGATTGGCGTGGTGCTACGCCGGTGTGGCGCAGCACCTGGGCGGACGTCGGGTCTACGGAGTGCAGGCAACGGGTGCGGGCGAGCTGCCCGGAACCCTCAACGCGCTCGCCGAACGGTACGTGGACGCGGTGCGGATCGTTCAACCCGAGGGCGCGTACCACCTGCTCGGCTGGTCGCTCGGTGGAACCGTGGCGCAGGAGATGGCGGTGGCGCTCGAGGAGTCCGGCGCGAGCGTCGGATCGGTTGTCATGCTCGATACGTTGCCGCCGGAGAGGATACCGGCCATTCAAGTAGCTCCCACCGCTGGCGAGCTATTTGCCGAACTGGGTCTGACCGAGCTGGAAGCGCCGCGCGTCGATCTGACCTTTGCGCAGGCGGCCGACGAGATCCGCACCAGAGCTCACCTGGAATTTGTGACCGCTGAACTCCTGGAAGCTGCTTCGGAGAGAGTGGAGAAACTTGCCAGAATGGCGAGTGACCACGAACCGAGGAGCTACCGCGGAGTTGTGGATTTTGTTGTTGCGCAGAGAGATCTCCATCGTCATCGCGACCTGGTCGAGCGATGGTCGGATCGGGTCGCGATCATTCGCGAACACTCGGTCGATGCCACGCATGCCGAGATGATGGCGCCATCAGTTCTCTCTCAGATCTTTGACCTGGTGCGGTATCGAGAGGATTCTGATGTGACGTAGCAAGCAGTGTCTAAGGATTTGCTGTTCAATTGAATGTCAGGTATGCGGCAAATGTCGCGGGTTCTGACGTGACGCTTGTGATCATCGCTCCAACGCGCAGCTCAGTGCGTGAGCCGAAAGGGATTGAAGATGGAAGTACAGGACTACCTGAAGGTATTGCAGGCGCGCTGGAAGATCATCGCTGTTGTCACCGTTGTCGCGATTCTCGGCGCGTTGGGCGCCTCGCTGATCTCGACCCCGATCTACCAGGCCTCTACCAGGCTGTTCGTGTCCACCACGCTGGGAAGCTCCGTCAACGAGGCATACCAGGGAAACTTGCTGTCACAGCAGCGGGTTACGTCGTACACCAAGCTGCTGACCGGACAAACCCTCGCACAGCGCACTATCGATCGGCTCGGTAGCGATGCAGTCAACGGAATGACGCCGGCCCAACTCGCGGCAAGCGTTGTGGCGACGTCCGCACCCGACACGGTTCTGATCGACGTGGGCGTGAAGGATCCGTCGCCCGAACGTGCACGCGATATCGCGAACGCGCTATCGGACGAGTTTGTCTTGATGGCAAAGGAATTGGAGACCCCGGAGACGGGTGGAACCCCGGCGGCCCGTGTGGTCGTCGAGCAGGAAGCGGGAACACCCACCACACCGGTCTCGCCGAACACCAAGCGCAACATCGCACTCGGCGCAGCAGTTGGTCTGCTTCTGGGTATCGCGCTTGCCGTCTTGCGTGACCGTCTCGACAACACCGTCAAGGATCGTCGGGTTGTCGAAGAGGTAGCAGGCTCGGCGTTGGTCGGAACCATTCCCTTCGACAAGGAAATGCAGACCAAGCACACCATCGAATTCAACGAAGGCAACTCTGCCAGCGCAGAGGCCTACCGCGAGCTGCGTACCAACCTTCAGTTCCTCGAAGTCGACAACCCGCCACGCGTCATCGTTGTCACGAGTTCGCTTTCCGCAGAAGGTAAGACGACGACGGCCGTCAACATTGCTCTGGTTCTCGCCGAGGCCGGAAAATCGGTCTGCCTCGTGGAAGGCGACCTGCGCAAGCCGCGAGTCTCGAAGTATCTCGGCATGATCGGTACCGTCGGCCTCAGCTCGGTCCTGGCCGGTCAAGCGCAACTCGACGACGTACTGCAGCCGACAACGCACGGCGATCTGGTTGTCCTTGCCTCAGGACCTATTCCGCCGAACCCGAGCGAATTGCTCGGCACCGATCACTCTCGGCAGGTTCTTGCCGAACTTCGTGATCGCTTCGAGTACGTCATCATCGACGCGCCGCCGCTGCTTCCGGTCACGGACGCTGCAGTTCTGACCGCAATGTCAGACGGCGCCTTGGTAATTGCGCGCCACGCCAGCACCAAGCGAGACCAGCTTGCCCGGGCCGTCGGCAACCTTCAGAGCGTCGGCGCACGCATCTTGGGCACCGTCATCACGATGACGCCCGCCAACAAGCGCGGCGGTGGATACGAGTACAAGTACTACTACGAAACCGACAAGACGGTGCCTGCGCTCGCTGAAGCTGCGCCGTTACCGGGAGCCTCCGAAGGTTCTGCGGCTCCTGCCAAGGCCACCGCACCGAAGAAGGCGCCGGCACCCGCGACGGACGCCGCAGATACCAACGCCGCTCCCGTCAAGGCTCCCGTGAAGGCTTCCGAGGAAGCCCCACACTCCTCGATACCGTTCGATGATGCGCCAACTCAGGAGTTCCAGCTCCGGACGAGTGAAAACGGACATCGCTATCTCGATTGATTCTGTTACCGCCGAATCAGCCTGAGTACATAAACGGGACTTTGGTCCGGAAACGATCACTTTTTTTCCGACCAAATGCCCGGAATGTGCTAAAAAAGGTTAGTATCACGGCGGTGGCAATCCGCCATTCACCTTAATGATCCGGAGGATCTCATGCTCGGTTCCCTGTATTCTTTCAGCGCAGAAATTGGCGTCCCGTCTGTTGATGACATTCTGGCATTCATCGGCAAGGGCATCGGGTCGATCTTGAACGTGAGTGCGTAGTAGCTAACAAACAGCCCCTGTCCAACTGAGCTGGACAGGGGCTGTTTTCTGTCTGAGGGCAATGATTACCGAAGAGGATCGGCAAGCGGAGTCCTATTGAGCGGGAATCGCAATGCGCCGTAGCAAAGGCCCCAGAAGAGTGGCGATCTCCAAACCCACAGCGTGGAAAGTTTCCTCATCCGCGCCTATAGGATCGGCAACGTCTTCACTTTCCTGAACGTGATAGCGCGGGCGAGCGTCGGCGAGTTCGGCAACGGTTGTTGCCGCCGATTCTTCCGCTAACCGAGCGGCCTCACGTAATGTGAAAGTTCGCTTGAACTGCGATGGCGCCAACGCCAGAATCTTGTCGCGATGACGCTCCGTCATAGCCAGAATCAAATCGGCTTCAGACGCGATCGCAGTGGTAAGTCGGCGAGCGCGAAAATTGGAGGGATCGCCTCCCAGCCCTTCCAGTACCAGCGCCGCTGTCGGTTCCACCGCATGACCGACAAGGGCGCGTGTGCCGGCACTCGACGCCGTGAGATCCGTGATTCCCGCTTCCTCCGCAAATGCTCGAGCAAGGCGTTCCCCTGTTGGCGATCGGCAGATATTTCCGGTGCAGACAAAGAGGATGTGCATGAGGTCAATCATAAAGGGGCAGCGCCACAATGCGGCACCATGATGTCGCGAAATGTTTGCACATCGACTACGCGGTGTTCCCGCCGCGTCCGTCGCTGGGATATATGAACTACTCATGAGACTGACCGTGTTCGGGACCGGGTACCTGGGGCTGACCCATGCCGTGTGTATGGCGGAACTGGGACATGAGGTTCTGGGCGTCGACATCGACGCCGCGAAGGTCGAGATGCTGTGCGCCGGTCATGTTCCGTTCTTCGAACCTGAACTGGCACAGCTGTTGACGCGGAATCTCGAGTCCGGGCGGCTGGGCTTCACGACGTCGTACGCGGAGGCCTCGGAGTTCGCGGATTTCCATTTTCTTTGCGTGGGCACTCCGCAGAAGCGCGGCGAGAAGGCTGCGGACATTTCTCACGTCGATGCCGTGATCGACACGCTGGCACCGCTATTGGAGCGTCCGGCCGTCATTGTCGGGAAGTCGACAGTTCCCGTGGGGACAGCCGCACGGCTAGGCGCGCGGGTTCGGGCCGCTGCCCCGGCCGGCGACGGCGTCGAGGTGGCGTGGAATCCCGAATTCCTGCGCGAAGGAAAAGCCGTCGCAGATACGCTGCGTCCGGACCGGCTGGTTGTCGGCGTCGATCGGGATCGCCCCGGCACCGCCGAATCTGCTCTTCGGGACGTCTATGCCTCGATGCTCGACGCGCGCATCCCGTTTCTGGTTACCGACCTGGCGACATCGGAACTCGTGAAAGGTTCGGCAAACGCCTTTCTGGCCACAAAAATTTCGTTCATCAACGCGATCGCGGAAATCTGCGAGGCAACCGGAGCCGACGTCACCGTGTTAGCTGACGCCCTCGGTCACGACGAGCGGATCGGGCGGAGCTTTTTGAATGCCGGTCTGGGATTCGGCGGCGGTTGCCTGCCGAAGGACATTCGGTCGTTTGCGGCGCGGGCCGGGGAGCTGGGCGTTGATCAAGCCTTGTCGTTCCTCCGTGAGGTGGACAGCATCAACATGCGACGCCGAACCAAGGTCCTCGAGATGGTGACGCAAGCCTGCGGGGGCAGTTTGCTGGGAATGAACGTGGCTGTCCTAGGGGCGGCCTTCAAGCCAGAATCGGACGATGTGCGCGATTCGCCCGCACTGAATGTTGCGGGCATGATGCAACTGCACGGCGCGAACGTGACGGTGTACGACCCCAAGGCGATTGAGAATTCGCGCACCATTTTTCCCACGCTCAACTATGCAACGTCGACGTCAGAGGCGTGCAAGCGCGCAGATGTCGTACTGGTTGCCACCGAATGGTCTGAGGTTGCCGAACTCCAACCGTCACAGCTGGATTCGGTTGTGCACGGGCGGGTGATCGTCGACGGACGCAACTGCCTCGACCCGTCACTCTGGCGATCGGCCGGCTGGATTTATCGCGGGGTAGGGCGGTGAGAGCTAAGGGTAAATAACTGACAAGTTGCCAGCCGTACGGTCGGTTCGACTCTGCACACCTCCCCGATGCAATCGAATGGGTAGACTTCCCGCCGGAAGGTGACGGGTCTGCTCATGGATCTGTTTGCAGTCGACGAAGGTGGCTCATGAACTTGGTGCTCGGTGTAACAGTGGGGGCGAGCGCTGTGCGCTTGGCACGCCCAGGAGCGCCGGAGCACGGTGGGCCGGTATTTCGATCCAGAGCGATCGTGCGCGGACACGAAACCCCCGAAGACGTGGCAGCCGATTCCATTCGCGTCGCGCTCGCGGAATTCGCCGGCCAAGACAACTCCGTCGCCGTCGTCTATCGCGATCAGAGTCAGGCAGGCGCCCTCAGCCAGGCACTTGATCGTGGCCGGATCGACAACTACCGGCTGATACCCGAATCTGCGGCGATTCTGCGGATGCTCGAGGAACCGGGAACGCTGGGCGCACAGAACACCCTGGTGGTCATCGACCTCGGCGCCACCGGTGCAACCGTCGACGTCCTCGATCGCACCACCGGTGCAACCGTCGTCACCGCCAGATCCAGTCAAGTCAGCGGCGATCAGTTCGACGCACTCGTCTACCTCGACCAAACCGAACGACGTCGCATCGCGACGCCTACCGATCCCGAAGGCATCGCAGAACTCCAAGCCCGGAGCCAACTGGCCAAGGAACAACTCTCGACCCGCAGCGCAGTCTGCCTCCCCGGACCAGGCGGATTACTACTCCTCTCCCGAGAAGTCTTCGACTCCTTGGTCGCGCCCAGCGTCGAGGCTCTGGCCCGAGAGGTCCGTGAGGTGGTTGCCACCTCCGGTCGGCGCCCGGACTCCGTTCTACTGATCGGCGGCGGCGCCCGAGTCCCCATCATTCGCACCGTGCTGGAACGGTGGATCGAAATCCCCGTCATAGCGCCGGAACAGCCAGACCTCCTCGCCACGCAGGGAGCCGCACTACTTGCCGGCGGCGCGCCCCGCAGAGAACCCGTCGCTGCGCCCGCCGTGACTGTTGCGGCCCCGGCAGTGGCGCCGATCTTTGCGCCGTACCCGATCAACACTCCTGCTGTGGCGCCGGCGCCCGTCCAGGCATTCGCCCACGGTGGCCTTGCAACGATGACCGGGCCAGGGCCTGCGCCGGCTAGTGCCGATCTCCATGCGCCCGCGCATGCGCAGGTGGCGCCCGCACCCGAGTCAGTACCGACCCAGGCTCAACCAGCCGCCGACTACGACAGCGACGAATCAGACGTCAAAGAACCCGTCATGGTCGATGCCCAGGCGTACTCGGCTGTTCACGAGGACGTCAGTGGGGGACAACCCACCTGGCTCGCCACTACTTCACACGACGAGACAACCACCCCGGAGTCAGGCAGGCAGTTCCGATTCGCCGGACTGGGAGCCGGTGTTGTTGCCGCGATCGTCATCGTCGGTCTGGGAATGGGCTACGGCGGGAAGGTGTTCGGCGATTCGGGCGAAGCCGGCCCGGTAGCAACAGAGGTCACCACAACACAAACGCCGTCGACGACGGTTCCGACCACCACCACAACACCGCCGCCTACCACCACAACAGAGCCGCCTCCGGTGACGGAGGAAGCTCCCGTGTACGAGGCACCATACGAGGCGCCGTACGTCCCGCCGGCACCTGCGCCGGCGCCGCCGCCCGCGCTGTACATTCCCGGGCTGCCCCCGATCCTGCTTCCCGTTCTGCCGCCCATCCCCGGTTTGTGAGCTAGCGCTTGGAGTGACGCCCACCGTTCGATGCGGTGGCCGTCGAACTTCCCGGCGGACGGGCAAGGAGCACTGCGATAGCCGTCGTGAGCGGAACCGACAGCGCAAGCGCGATGCCGCCGACAGCAGATCGCACAATTTCGATGGCTACGGCGTCGCCGACCAGAACGTCGCCCAGCGGACGGCCACTGACACTGAACAACAGCAGCAACGGCAAAGCGCCGCCCGCATAGGCCAAGACCAAGGTGTAGACGGTACTGGCGATGTGATCGCGACCCACGCGCATCGAGCCGGCAAACACCTGGCGTCGGGTCGCGCCCTTGTCCAACTGCGCCAACTCGAATGCCGACGACGCCTGGGTGATCGTGACGTCGTTGAGCACACCCAGCGAGCCGATGATGAAGCCTGCGAGCAGGAGTCCGGTGATGTCGACGTGCTGAATGTAGGTCTGCACGTTGGTGTTCTGCTCTTCGGAGAGCCCGGTGAGTTGTGTCAGTTCGATCGACAGGTAAGACAGCACCGCAGCAAGAACCATGGCGGCGAGCGTTCCGAGAAGCGCAGAACTGGTTCGGAGCGAGACCCCGTGCGCGAGGTACAGGACGGCATACAAAATGACGGCGCCCGACACCAGCGCAACGGGTATCGCGGGTTTTCCGTCCAACAATGCGGGGAGGAGAAAGCCGACCACCACGCCGAACGCCACCACAAGCCCGAGAAGTGCCCGCAATCCGCGCCACCGGGCAACAGCGATGATCACCACGGCAAAAGCCACGACGATCAGCGTCAGCGACAATCCGCGTGAATAGTCCTCGAAGGAATACTGTGTCGCCCCGGTCGGATCGGTCTGGCGCAGCAGACGGATATGCTCGCCGACTCGCAAATCAGGTTGGCCGGGACCCGGAATGATCTCCAGCAATGTCTGGGTACCGGCGTTCGGACCCGATTCGATGTCGACGATGCTTCGCTGACACTGATAACTCGTATTCGCCGGGGGTGCCGGTTCGCCGACGAATGGTCTTCCCGCCGAGACACTTCCGCAGGCGCCGATCTCCTGGAGGGTGACCGTGCCGGCCTCCGTGACCACTGACCCGCCGTCGGAGTTCTGAAACGGCAACGGGATGTCGAGGTTGGCCTTGTCCGGCCACAGGGCGATGACGCCGACGAGTACGGCTAGACCGACGACGGTGAGGATGCCGACGACGACGCGGGCAGCAGTGGCTCCGATGTGGAGTGGGCCGTCATGACCATGGCCGTGACCGTGGCTCATCGGAAACTGAGTGTCGGACTGGGGATTTGCACCGGTGCCATGTTAGCGGCAGTTGCTGTGAACAGGTGAGTCGCCGGACTTGGCGGCTGGAGAGGAAGAGTTCGAGCTGGGTGGCGGGGAACAGGGGGGGTTGTCCCCGCCACCAACCTGGTATCCACAGGGGGGGGAGGGATACCAGGTGCTCGCGGCACCGAAGTGCTGAAACCAATGTACCCAATTTCAAACCAATCTGGTGCATTGTCTTGCTACTAATTTACAACAGTTATCGGACCAATTGCGCTGTTTCTACCGTAGCGGCAGGTCGCGACTAGTCAAACGCTCAACCAAACCGATCGGTTTCGGAAATTTGTGACCAAGGTCGCACGAATGCCCCGCACATTTATCTGCGCGGGGCATTCGTGGAACAGCAAACTGGTCAAGTGTCCATGGCCGTGGCCAGTGGGTTTCCAGCTTCCTACTGTTTGTAACTCGTAAGGAAGTTGCCAAACCGCTCGATTGCGACAGCGAGGTCACGGGCCCACGGAAGGGTAACGATTCGCAAATGGTCATGATCGGGCCAATTGAAGCCCGTTCCCTGAACCATCAGGATCTTCTCCTGCAGAAGAAGATCCTGAACCAACTTCTCGTCGTTGTGGATCTCGTGAACATTCGGATCCAAGCGAGGGAACGCGTACAGCGCACCACGCGGCTTGACACACGAGACACCCGGAATCATGTTCAGGCGTTCCCATGCGACATCGCGCTGCTCGAGCAGACGTCCGCCGGGGAGGATGAGGTCCTCGATGCTCTGATGGCCACCGAGCGCCACCTGGATAGCGTGCTGACCCGGAACATTCGGGCACAAGCGCGTCGACGCCAAGAGGTCGAGCCCCTCGAGGAAGCCGCCGGCGTGCTCCTTCGGGCCGGTGATCGCCACCCAACCCGAACGGTAGCCCGCAACGCGATACGCCTTCGAGAGACCGTTGAACGTCAGGCACAGAAGATCGGGAGCCAACGACGCAAGCGAGATGTGCTTGGCGTCGTCGTACAAGATCTTGTCGTAAATCTCGTCAGCGAGCAGGAGAAGCTGATGCTTGCGCGCCAGATCGACCAACTGCTGGAGAATCTCCATCGAGTACACCGCACCCGTGGGGTTGTTCGGGTTGATGACCAGCAAGGCCTTGGTCTTGTCGGTGATCTTGGATTCGATATCCGCGATATCGGGATTCCAGTCGTTGCCTTCGTCGCACAGATAGTGCACCGGAGTTCCGCCGGACAAGCTGGTCATTGCCGTCCACAACGGGTAGTCCGGCGCTGGGATCAGCACCTCGTCCCCGTTGTTGAGCAGGGCCTGCATTGTCATGGTGATCAGCTCGGACACCCCGTTGCCGAGGTAGATGTCATCGACGTCCACCTCGGGGAAGCCGGGAACCAGCTCGTACCGAGTCACGATCGCGCGCCTGGCCGACAGAATGCCCTTGGACTCCGAGTACCCCTGAGCGTAGGGAAGAGCGGCGATCATGTCGCGCATGATCACGTCCGGTGCGTCGAAACCGAACGGTGCGGGGTTTCCGATGTTGAGCTTGAGGATCCGGTGCCCTTCCGCCTCCAACCGGGCGGCATGCGCGTGCACCGGTCCACGGATTTCGTACAGGACGTTCTGGAGCTTCGACGACTGCTCCAGCTCGCGCTGCGGCTGACGATGGCGGACGGGTTCTGGTGTGCTCACGACTTACATGATTCCACCTGTGCGCAAGTGGATTCTTCCGGGCACGACAGAAGGTGCCGTCTGTTCGGTTGGCTTACACGTCGGTTGGCTTATTCTGGGGCGCATGACGCCGACCGACGTGATCGCAGCCCCGTACGGATCGTGGGCATCGCCCATCGACGCAGCAGATCTGGCCAACGGAGGTCACCCGGTAGAAGGTGGCCGCTACGTCGGTGACGAGGTGTGGTGGGCGGAGCTGCGGCCAACCGAAGGCGGGCGCGTCGCGATTCGACGGTTGGGACTCGACGATCAGCCCGTCGACGTACTGCCCGCGCCGTGGAACGCACGCACCCGAGTTCACGAGTACGGCGGCGGCGCGTGGACGGTCACGGACGCCGGGCGGTTGGTTTTCAGTGAGTTCTCCGATCAGCGGGTGTACATCCTCGAAGGTCTCAGGCCGCGAGCATTGACACCTCCGACATCGTCGTCGGTGCGATACGCGGATTTGTCGATTGTCGGCGCCGACGTGTGGGCCGTGCGCGAGTCCCACGCGCCAGGCGGCACGATCACGCGCGACATCTGCGCCATTCCGCTCGACGGATCCGGCGAGATTCGCGCCATCGTCGGCGGTTCGGACTTCCTTGCATACCCGCGGCCCTCCCCGGACGGAAGCAAGATCGCCTGGATCGCCTGGAATCACCCGCAGATGCCCTGGGACGGAACCGAACTGCGGGTCGCGGATCTGGTCGACGGAGTGGCGGGTCCGCATCGAGTTCTTCTCGGCGGCACGGAAGAATCAGTGCTGCAACCGGAATGGATATCGGGCGACGAACTGTACGTGGTCAGCGATCGCAGCGGGTGGTGGAATATCTATCGCGTGGGTACAGACGTGGCCGCGCTCTGCCCGGTTGATGCCGACTTCGGTGACGCGCTGTGGCAGTTCGGCGCCCGCTGGTACGAGGTGCTCGGCAACGGAAAACTGTTGACTGTGCGCACTTTCGGCACGGATACCCTCGCGGTGCTGGACCCGGAAACCGGCGACTTGCGCGACATCGACGTCTCCGGCGTCACCAGCATCGGCCTCATGCAGGTGCGCGATGATCAGCTGCTGATCAAAAGCGGCGGCGCAAAACTGGCTACCGGACTGCGTGAACTGGACCTCGGAACCGGCGCGCTGCGTGATGTACGTCTGTCCGTCGACGCGCTTCCCGAATCTGCTTATCTCCCGGAAGCTCGAACCGTTGTTGCACACGGGTACGGCCGCGAAGTCCACGCGTTTGCCTACCCGCCCCGCAATCCCCGCTACCGCGGCCAAGACGGTGAACTCCCGCCGTACGTCGCCTTTGTGCACGGCGGACCCACCGCGCACATCGCGCCAGCTCTGAACCTCGTGTACGCCTACTTCACCAGTCGGGGAATCGGCGTCGTGGACGTCAACTACGGCGGATCCACCGGATATGGCCGCGAGTACCGCAATCGTCTGCGTGGGCAGTGGGGCGTCGTCGATGTCCAGGATGTGATCACCGCGGTCACCGGACTCGCCGAGCAGGGGCTTGCCGACCCTGCCCGTCTGGCCATCGAAGGCGGGTCTGCGGGCGGCTGGACCGTGCTGGCCGCGTTGACAACCTCCGACGTGTTTGCATGTGGCGCTTCCTATTACGGCGTTGCCGAGCTGGACGGCTTTGTCAAGGAAACCCATGACTTCGAATCGCGGTACATCGACGGACTGATCGGGCCGCTGCCGGAATCCGCAGCGCTGTACGCGGAGCGCGCACCGCTCAACAACGTCGACGGTTTGAACTGCCCGGTATTGCTGCTGCAAGGTCTCGACGATCCGATCGTTCCGCCGTCACAAGCCGAACGCTTTCGAGATGCACTGGTATCGAAGGGCATTCCGCACGCCTACCTGGCCTACGAAGGCGAATCCCACGGCTTCCGTAAGCAGTCCACGATCATCAGTTCCCGCAACGCGGAACTGTCCTTCTACGGCCAGGTGTTGGGGTTCACGCCGCCAGGTGTTCCGCAGCTGAAGCTGTGGACTCACGAGGTGTAGTGCCGCTTCCGTTGTCGAGGATCGTGACCGCCCAGTTCTTCTCGGGGACAAGATGAGTCACCGACGTACAGCCGTTGGTTGCGGCTCCTGCAGTGCCGGGGAAGAGGGTGAGTGCCACTGTAAGTGTCACTGCCACTGCAAGAGTCCGCGTGGCTGCAGACTAACCGGTCTGAACTTTTGGCGGATGGCCAAGCGGACAATTCGGGTACTTGGTCCTCGGGGATCAGTGGTTGTGGGGAAGCTGACATGGTTTGTGTGCAGTGAACATGGTGTGCGGCACGCTGGTACGGGTGCTCACTGGGCAGAAACTGTGCTCACTTGCAGGGTTGGCTGGGCGGCCGGCTATGGGGTGCGGCCGCGGTTGAATGCCGCACGGATACGATCCGAGACCACCTGCGGCGTCGACAAGTCCGCCCACGTCCACCGAACCACCTGCCAACCCGCATCCCGCAGACGGTCTTCGCGGAGCTTCTCCGCCCAGAGCACATCCTCAGGGGTGCGGCCGACGGGAACGAAGCGGCCGTACTTGACTCGGCCGTCGAACTCCCCGACAGTGCGATGCTCGCGCCACAGGAAATCGACACGAGCATCACCGATCTGAACTTGCGGTTCGGGTATCGGAAGGCGCTCGGAGACAAAGAGCGCCAAACTCCTTGACTCGCCGACGCTTTCGATCCGGCCGTCCATCGCGTCGATCGCATGGAACGCGTGGCGGTGCGACGGATGACGCGGCACCCCAGCCAGATTCGAGGTGATGTCGGCCAGAGCGAGCGGTGTTCGGTGCAGCGCAGAGTTCCCCGCGACCAGGGCCGGCTCGAACGGTAGTGAACGGGCGAGGTCGACTACCGTGCGCGCAAGCGTTGTCACCCGCAGACCGTCGACGGTCGTGACTTCGTCCACGGTGAATAACGCAGAGTGCACCTGCCTGTGAGTGGACGTGCTGCCGCCACCTCGACGGTTTCGAGTCAGGTGAACCAGGCGGAGCGGAGTGTTCCATAATTCGAGGCCGTGCAGTACTGCCGCGGAGGTATGACTGACAACTGCGTCGGACGTGGCTGCCTTCGCTATCGCATGGACCTGCAGACGATGGCGCGCATGTGCGTCGAGTTCGGAGAACGGCTGCGTCGACACGTAGGCGCCGCGATGTAGGCGGGTCCAGTCGCCGTGTGAACAGCTGCGACGGATCTCGGAGTCGGTGCCGCCGGTGGCGAGATGCTCGGGTCTGCGGACGATGTGCGGTTGTTCCCCCATGCCGAACAATCCTGGTGCATCGGAGCCCGTCTGGGCCGACGGGTTTCTGTGCTGTGGATAGGTCGCGCAGTGTGCATAGTTTGTGTGCAGTGAGCAGTGTTTGTGTGCAGTGAGCAAGGGTTCCGGCGACCTGGAAGGGGTGCTCGCTACCCAGAAACCCTGCTCGCTTACGAGCCAGGCAAACACGAACGCCCCCGCCGTAATGGCGAGGGCGTTCGATGACGTGATTACTACTTGCGGCCGGGAGCCTTTGCGCCTGCCTTGAATCCGAGCCCGCCCGGCTTTGCGGCCGGGGGAGCCTTGGGGGCCTGCGCAGCGGGAGCCTCAGCTGCTGGTGCCTCGGTGGCTGGTGCTTCGGTAGCCGGAGCTTCAGGTGCAGCTGCTTCCACTACCGGTTCGGCAGCGGGAACCGGCGCTGCAGCAGCGGGTGCTGCCTTGCGTGCACCGGGAGCCTTTGCACCCGATTTGAATCCGAGCCCACCAGCCTTGGCAACCGGCGGAGCCTTAGGAGCGGGAGTCTCGGCAGCCGGTGCTTCAGTGGCTGGTGCCTCGGCAACAGGAGCTGCCGGGGTTTCCGCAGCGGGAGCCGGAGCTGCGGCAGCTGCCTTCTTTGCACCGGGAGCCTTTGCGCCCGACTTGAATCCGAGCCCGCCGGCCTTGGCAACCGGAGCAGCCTTGGGGGCCTCGGCAGCAGAGACCGGTGCAGCCTCAGCAGCAGGTGCGGCGGGAGCCTCAGCAGCAGGTGCGGCGGGAGCCTCAGCAGCCTTTGCGCCCGGAGCCTTTGCCCCACCCTTCATCTGCAAGCCCTTGCCGGGAGCCTTGGCGCCGGACGCCAGGCCCAGCCCCTTCGGCTTGGCGGGTGCGGCCGGAGCAGCGGCTTCGGGTGCAGCGGTTTCAGGAGCGGGTGCGGCTGCAGCCTTTGCACCCGGCGCCTTGGCAGCGCCCTTCATCTGCAGGCCCTTGCCACCGGGAGCCTTGGCTCCGCCGGCCAGGCCGAGGCCCTTGGGCTTTGCGGCGGGTGCAGCTTCGGGTGCTGCGGACTCGGGAGCTTCGGCAGCTGCCGGAGCAGCCTTCTTGGCACCGGGAGCCTTTGCCCCACCTGCCATTCCGAGTCCCTTGCCGGGTGCCTTTGCGCCGGGTGCTTTCGCGCCGGGTGCCTTGGCCAGACCCTTCATTGCGAGGCCCTTGCCGGCGGGTGCGGCCTTGGCTTCCGGCGTCGCGGCAGCTTCCTCGACCTCGGCGACACGATCCTGCTCGACAGCTTCGGCCTTGGCTTCGGCAACAACCGGGGCCTTCTCACGCGGGATCACCTTGATGTTCTCGGTGAGCTGGCTGGGTTCGAGGCGGGTGACGGAGTTCAGCATCAGCTGTGCGACGTCGACAACCTCGACGCCTTCTCCCTTGCCCTGTTCCTGGCGTGCGGTGACGCCGTCGTTGAGCATCACGCGGCAGAACGGGCAACCCGTTGCGATCTTCTTGGGGTTGGTGGACAGCGCTTCGTCGACGCGGTCGACGTTGATGCGCTTACCGATGTTCTCTTCCATCCACATGCGAGCGCCACCGGCACCACAGCACATGGAACGTTCGCCGTGACGAGGCATTTCGACGAGCTTGGCGCCGGATGCTTCCATGAGTTCACGGGGTGCGTCGTAGACCTTGTTGTGGCGGCCGAGGAAGCACGGGTCGTGGTAGGTGATGTCTTCGCTCACCGACGCGACGGGGATCAGCTTCTTCTGGCGCACCAGACGGTTGAGCAGCTGGGTGTGGTGCACGACCTCGTAGTCGCCGCCCACCTCCGGGTACTCGTTACCGAGGGCGTTGAAGCAGTGCGCACACGTGACGACGATCTTGCGCTTCTTCTGCTCGACACCCTCGAAGACGGAGTTGAGCATTTCGATGTTCTGCAGCGCGAGCTGCTGGAAGAGGAACTCGTTGCCGGCGCGGCGAGCGGAGTCGCCGGTGCAGGTTTCGTCGGCGCCGAGGACCATGAACTTCACACCCGCGGTCGCGAGAAGTTCCGCGACAGCCTTCGTGGTCTTCTTGGCGCGGTCTTCGTAGGCGCCGGCGCAGCCGACCCAGAACAGGTACTCGTAGTCCTCGAATGTGTCGGCGTCCTTGCCGTACACGGGGATCTCGAAGTCCATCTCGTTGATCCAGTTGAGGCGGTCCTTGGAGTTCTGGCCCCAGGGGTTGCCCTTGTTCTCGAGGTTCTTGAACAGGCCGGCGAGCTCGGACGGGAACTCCGATTCGATCAGGACCTGGTAGCGGCGCATGTCGATGATGTGGTCGACGTGTTCGATGTCGACCGGGCACTGTTCGACGCAGGCGCCGCAGTTGGTGCAGCTCCACAGGGTTTCGAGATCGATGACCGGTGCGAGTTCACCCTCGACCGTCTCGCCGACGAGTTTGCGCTCGGCTTCCTGGCGGGCGGCCTCGGGGATTGCGGCGAGGGCGGCTTCGTTGACGTTGCCGTCGGCGTCGACCAATCCGATTTCGTCGCCGCCCATGTCCTTGCGGCCACCGGCCAGCAGGTACGGGGCCTTGGCGTAGCCGTGGTCACGCAGCGACATGATGAGGAGCTTGGGAGAGAGCGGCTTTCCGGTGTTCCAGGCGGGGCACTGGGACTGGCAGCGGCCGCACTCGGTGCACGTGGTGAAGTCGAGCCAGCCCTTCCAGGAGAAGTCTTCGATCTGGCCGGCGCCGAGGGTGTCGGTGTCGGGATCGACGTTGTCCATCGTCAGGGCTTTGCCCGCGCTCATCATGGGCTTTGCCGCGCCGAGAGCAACGGTTCCGTCGTCTTCACGCTTGAAGTAGATGTTGAAGAACGCGGAGAAGCGGTGCCAGGCAACACCCCAGGTGATGTTGCGGCCGACGATGTATAGCCAGATCATGCCGGACATCAGCTTGATGAACGCAAAGATGGCCACCATCGTGGCGCTGGCCGGGAGCAGCTTGGCCAGGTTCATCGTGAAGAAGTCGGTCCACGGATTGGAATGACCGTAAGTCGCGATCTTGCCGGCCTTCACGAAGATCATGCCGAGGCCCTCGATGAGGACAACGGTTTCGACGAAGTAGGCAGCCTTGAAATCCGAGCCGCCGAAGCGGGACAGGCGGATCGGCAGGCGCGGGTGGTTGAGCTGGCGGATGACGATCAGCGTGGTGATACCGATGACGGTGCCAAGACCCAGAATCTCGTCGACCAGGTGGTAGATGGCCCAGTTGCCGAAGATCGGCCAGTGGAACTCGGGGTTGAACGTCTGGCCGTAAGCCTCGAACCAGACGATGGCGCCGAGCAGGAAGCCGACCATGACGAGCCAGTGAGCCCAGCCGACGGTACGGAACTTCGCCATGCGCGTGTGCGCGATGAACTCGATGACCATCTGCTTGAAGCGGGGGAAGAACGGACGCCAGCGGTCTGGTGCTGATTGGCCGATTTGGACGACCTTCACCATCTTGAGCGCGCCACCGATGAAGGAATACCAACACACGAGGCTCAGCAGCACACCGATGGTGCCCAACGTGATCGTCAGGGCATTCATGTCGCGGCCTTTCATTTGAGGGCGACGCGTCGGCCACCTGGTAAGAGCCCACTGATACTAACCTGCCATATGTTACCCACCAGTAGCTTGATGTGTCGACCATGTATACCGGCGAGTAACCATGCTTGGCCTGGCGAGATCAATTATTCCGCAACGACGGGCTGGGCCGTTACGCAAACATATCTACCGTCACGTTAGGTGGTGTGCATCTCGCCCCTGTTAATCAGGCAGCCCTAACCTGCCGTCCGCGCTGTTTTTGGGGGTACCGACCGACCCGTCCGGAGCGAACGCACCTTTCGGCGCATCCAGGGCGATGAAAGGTACGTTCGCGCCGGTAGGGGCGGGGGGAAACGGCGCATTTGCGACAAAAAACTGTGGCCCACCTCGACAGGAGGTGAGCCACAGTAGGTGCGGTGCGATCAGTAGTCGCGGACTTTCAAGCCGGGGTTTTCGGCGAGGATGTCCTTGATGGGCGTTCCGTACTGAATCGGCTGAGGGCTGCCGATGAGTGTCGCCGCCCGAGCGACCTCGCAGAAGGATGATGTTGCGACCGTCGACGCGCTGGTGATGCCCAGTGCGCGGGTGCCGGTCATGATCGGGCCGCCGCTGTCGCCCTGAAGGACGCAGATGTCGGTGGTGAAGAGGTTGGACATCGGCTGCTCCGAGACCACTGCATTGCGATTGACGCTGGTGACAACGCCGCAGCTGTAGCCGGTGGTCGATCCGGCCTTGCAGACCGGTGCGCCGACAACGGGATCGGCAACCCCGTCGATGTTGACGGATCGGTTGAAGGGAACCCGGACGCTGTTGTTGTCGAACCGGTACTTCGCCTGGTCGTCGATGTTGATGATCGAGTAGTCCCGCGGCCCGAACACGCTCTTGGCGAAGTATCCCACTCGCGGTCCCGGCTGGTTGTTGACGAGCGGGAAGGCTTCAGAGGCGTACTGCGTGCCTGCGGCGATGCGGTTGGGGTCGCAGTGTCCTGCGCTGATGTTCACGGTGCGACCGGAGGCATCGGTTCCGTTGAAACCGAAGGAACATTTGAACCCGTTGAAGCCGGAGATTCCGCCGAACGCGTCGCCGCCGAGTGCGGCGTCGCCGGTCAGGGAACCGGTGGCGGGGAGGAGGTCGACAACGATCGGCGGCACGGAGATCGGGACGGCGGCGTGGCGGACGGTTGTGTTCAGGAAGTCCGGCAGGGTCAGTCCGGCTGCCGGATCTGCGGTCAACTCGACGCCGTTTCCGACAACGTCGATGGCAATTCCCCGAACCAGATCTGCGACGGCAGGTGGCTGCGACTCGAGCCAGGTGTTGAGTGCGGACACCTCGTTCTGCAAAGCCGATTCGCTCTGTGCCACGTCATTGACCTGGAAACCGGCTTTTTCGGCGGCCGAGCGAGCTGCATCGTTGCCCTGCCCGGAGGCCAGTGCAACAACGGCCTGCCCGAGGTCGTCCAGCCAGACTCCGGCAAAACTGTCGGGGAACTGCACCCGCGCGATGTCTGCGAACTCGGCAAGTTTCTGCGCGAGTTCCGAACGCGTCAGGTACTGATCAGGCGTCAATGCCAGATCGTGCTGAAGTGCCTCGGCGAGTTCGACGGGCAGATGTGCGGCCTGGTCGGACACGCCGGGCGTCGACGGTTCGGCACTCGCAACAGCGGCAATCGGTCCGAGGAGCAGCAGCATCGTCGATCCGAACACTGCGGCGCGACGTGCGGTGGAGCTTCGCATGTGGGCCTTTCCGCTTCATTGACCGCGTGCGGCCCCCCTGGGTGCACGCGGATACGGCCCGCCTTTCGGCGAGCCGTATCGCAGTCGCACACGACTATAACGGGTTCTTCCCCACGAATCCCACCCGTTACAACGAGTGAGTTCCGGTGATCAGCCGATTGTGCGGACCCGGATTCCGGATCCGACGCCGCCACTGGAGGCTGCGTCAGCGGCCTGCGTGATGTTGTCGACGGGGATTCCGATGTTCGTGGTCCCGCCGGACATGGCGAGGACAAGATTCGCTTCGGTGCAGTTGGGGGCGCCGGTGCTGTTGGAACCGCTCGTGATTCCCAATGCCAGGGTTCCGGTGACGATAGCTCCGCCGCTGTCGCCCGCAAGGGTGCATGCTGTTCCGGCAAAGCCGCGAACGGTGCGCGATTCGCCGCCGGGCCGGACAAGCTGGATTTCGACCTGATCGGCTGCGACCACGCCACACGTGAACGAGCTGGCCTGACCGGACTTGCACATCGGTGCTCCGATGACGGGGCGTGCGGTGCCCGTGATCTCGAGTGTCGTGCCACCGGCGCCGCGCACCGATGCGCGGTCGAGTCCGGCGTCGACGCCCGCTTGGTTGAGCTTGATGACGGAGTAGTCGAGTTCTTCGCCGGCCTTGCCTACCGCGGACTGGGCGAAGTTGCCGACCTGGAGGCTGTCGTCGATGTTCTGCGGGTTGGGCAGATAGACGGGTGCAGCGGTTCCCTCGGCCTTATTACAGTGTCCCGCACTGATATTGAGCGCATTGTCGTGACTGTCGACTGCATTGAATCCGAACGAGCAGACGGAGATGTCCTCGGTCGGTGTCTCGCGGATCGGACCCGGTGACGTGACATAGATGTCGCCGCCGAGTGCGCGAGCGTCGATCGCGCCGCCGCCATCCGGGCTGAGCCGAATTTTGGTGTTCTCGAGCATCGTGGGCAGGTTGAGTGCCTTGCCGACGGGGCTGTTGGCAACGTCGACGACAACCTGGTTGTTCAGTACGTCGATGGAGGTGGAGCTGACTGCCGTCGCGATATCGCCGGGCAGTTTCGCGATCCATCCGTTGACGTCGGCAAGGCTCTGTTCCAGACTGCCTGCGGAGACCGGTGCCACATGCGTGACGAATCCGTCGGCTGCCGCGACGCGTGCTGCATCGGCGCTGGTAACTGCCACAACCGGTTGACCGTCGAGGTTCATCCACGAGCCCGCGTAATCGCCGGGGCGCGAGGACCGGAAGCTTTCCGCGTACGCACCCAACTCCTGGGCCTTGGCGGCGCGATCGAGATATTCCTGTGGGGAAATCTTCAGATCTCGGCTGATCGCCTCGACCAGTTCGGCGGGTAGCTGATCCGCGGAGAGCTGTTCGACTGATGATTCGGATGTGGGTTCTGCCGGCTGCGCCAAAGCTGTAGCTGAGAACGATGTTGCGAGCAGAAGTGCCGAGGCGCCGACCAGAACGGTCCGGATCGCCGACGAGTTACGCATGAAATCCCTTCGAGTCTTTCGGCCGTAACGCCGGAAGGTACCGCCCCACCATAGGGGAAGGCTCCGATGTGAGATCGGGCGCCTAGGTCGAGGGAAGTCGATATGTGCAGCTAGGGAGTTGTTTCTGGTGCCTGTTCGGGATCGACGGGCTGCGGGTCGACAGGCTGCGGGTCGACCGGTTCGGGATCGACAGGCTGCGGATCGACCGGTTCCGGATCAGTTGTGCCAGGGTCGACGGGATCGGTCTGTTCGCCGCCAACGTCGTAGTCGTCCACGGCGGGGATCTCGGATGCGAGCGGTTCGACGCTCTCGTCTTCGGTCGGAACGTCGTCGAACTCGTCGACCAGAAGGGCGTCCTGGGTGGGAGCCTGATATCGCGGGGTCGGCGTGCGGTTCTGTGGGACGACGGCCACGGGCGCGGCAGTGGGGAATTGGATCGGAACCTCGCGAAGGGGCGCGGGATCGGTGGGCGGCGCTATTTCGGCATACGCCGGGACGGCGGCGTCACGAATTTCCGGCACCTGCGTTGTGGGGGCGTTACCGATCAACACCGCGAGCGCGCATGCCGCGGCAGTCAAGAGACCGGCGACGGCGGCTGCGAGGTAGACGGGCCGCCGACTCGGTGCGGCATCTGTGCTGAGGATGTCTTCCGTCTCCGGCGCCTGCTCGATGTCGGGGACGGAAGCACTCGCCGCGCGGGGAACAGCCAGAATCGCGGCTCCCCGTGCCGAGCGTTCACCCGTGGTGATGTCGGAATCGAGGTTGTAGGCGCCGAGGGTCGCGGAGTAGGGCGCAAGCTCGATGTAGTCGAGATCCATGCTGTCGAGCGCGGTTCGCAGCGTGTCCACAGATCGAGCCGAGAAGTTGGGAGGGATGGCGGCGACAACGCGCAGCGGCTGATCGGTGAGGCTGTGCACTTCCGTAACGAGGCAGTACAGCGCGGTTGCGACCAGTTCTTCACCGCGCGTCCGCTGGGTGGGAGCCGCTTCGTTGTCGGTTGTGACTCGGTCGAGGAACCGTCGTACGCCCGGTGAATGTGTGTGGGCAGTACCCAGTGCGATAGTTCCGTCCGGCGCGTGGTGCAGCACGGACTCGTGGTCGATGATCACCGGTTCGGCGTCGGGCACGGCGATCACCGCAGTGCAACGTGTGTTGCCGACATCAAGTCCGACTCCCCAGGTCACTGCGTCCCCCCTCAGTGGCTATCGCATCGCATCGCGCAACAAACATGCACTGGCTGTGGAAACTACCACTCGAAAGCTCGTTCGTGTCGGGAGGGTGAATGTTCAGCTAATTCCGGTTCTGGGTCGTGAGGCTGCGCAGGACTACCAGGAGTTCTGAACGGGACTGCGCTCCGACTTTCCGCTTGATGCGCGCGACATGATGTTCGACGGTTTTCGCGGAGATGTAGAGGCGCTCACCGATTTCGCGGTAGGTGAGCCCGAGTACGACAAGTTCGGAGATCTGGTGTTCGCGCTCGGTCAAGGGCGAGTCGGGGAGTGCGTTGGCATCTTCTCTCGAGGAACCAGGCTCAGGTGTGTTGACCCGAAAGGAGCGCGCGAGCTGAAGCAACGTTGTTGCGGACTTGGTGTCGGGTGCCCGAAGCGCGGCCTCTCCCGCAAGGCGCGCAGCGTCCCACGAGTGACCGATTCGATTCAGAGTTCTTGCAGCGGTCTCGATTTCGTCGCCGCTCACCGTTCCTTGAAGGACAAGCAGCCATTGGCGGCCGGCTTCGGCGAGACCTGCGGAATACGAGTGGATCTTGGCTGATTCCGCGAGCGCACGCGCGTGCGGCAGCAGATCAGCCGGGGATTGTCCCAAAATCGCGGCCTGGACGCCGTACCAGTGAAACAGCGACGACCACAGCGGCGGATCGCCGAGCAGCCGTAGCAGATCCTGAGCCTCGTCGATGAGATGGTCGACGTGTTCCGTATCGCCGAGACGAACTGCGGCCAGCCACAATTCGCAGATCGGCAACAGATCGAGCAGATTGACGCTGCATTCGAAGAGGGTTCCCGACGCCCGAGACCACGTGCGACGCACGTCCTCGAGGTCACCGAATCTCCGGGCGACACCCACTTCCAACGCTAGGAGAAACAATGTGTCGCGCTGGCCGAGGGTATCCGTGAGCGCTGATTCGGGGATGTCGGCGACGGGGTTTTCACTGCCGGCGAGCAGTGCTGCCCACGCGGCGAGAATCTGATGACGGGCCCACAGATGGCTGGACGTGTCGTGCGCCGGGGTTGCTTTCGCCAGAACGTCTCTAGCCCGATCATGTGCTCCGGTGTGCATGAGTGCAGTGGCGACGATGGCAGCAGGGGAGTCGGCCTGAAAGCGCGAAGCCCCAGGAGATCGAGGCAGTGTCAGCGCCCGGGACATCGTGTTGAGCGCAAGCGGAGGCGGTCCCGTCAGCGACTGCATGAGTCCACGGGCGAGCAGGCCGGTACCGGTACTGCCTGGCGATGGTGCGCCGCTGGTTCCGGCGAGCATCGCTGCGGCGTCGTCGATGCGGCCGGACGCGACGAGGAGGATCGCCCCGAATGCCGATTCCGCGTCTGCTCGCGCGGGGCCGAGCCACGCGTAGAGTTCTGCGCCGGAGGCGATTTGACCGCACACTGCGGATACCGCTGCTGAGATTCGCACTGCAACAGCTAGATCGGCGTCTTGTGCGCTCTGATCGCCGAGTATCGAATCTGTCAGGCTGACAGCGGTATCGAGGTCGCCGCGCGAGGCCGCGCACTCCGCGTGGTGCAGCATGGTTTCGGCAGAAGGGGATTCGATCACCGCAGCGCGCTGGTACAGATCGGCGGCCGTAGCGGAGGTGGCGCGCTTGGCGTGCTCGTAGAAGTGGTGTGCGATCCCCGGGTGACGTACTCCTGCATCAAAAAGTCGCACAGCGGTGTCGATATCGAGAACGCCCGCTTCGATGCGCCGGTCCAGTATTCGATCCAATGTCGCGCGCTCGGAGCCGACTCCGAGAGGATGCGCCAGTGATTCGACGATCGCGGGGGATTGCGCAGCAAACAGTCCCGTTCCCAGCGCGCGATCGAATGCGTCGCTCGGACCGCCGAGTTCCAGTTCGTCGGGCGCGAGATTGTGCACGATACTCGAGATGTGCAGAATCTCGCGTTGCCAGGCATCGAGCGCACCCACGGTGCGGGCGAAGTACCCCCGAAGTGCATCGTCGACGGTCTGACGCCCCCGAACCGGCGACCGAAGGGCCGCGTCGAGGGCACCGAAATGTCCACCCGACAAGAACTCGAGATCGCTGGCTTCGTCCGGCGCGAGTGAATGCCCGTACCCGTTCGCGAGTGCCTGAATATCCGAGCAGCGCAAGCGGTCCAGGTGGAGTACCGAACCTGACGCGGAGAAGTCGGCCGCAGTGTCGGCCAGACGCGGATCGACCATGTCCGTCGCCACGACGGCTGAGATGTTGGGGCGTCGCAGCGTTTCGAGGACCTTCGCAAGCTCGGCCGCGTCGAGGTCCAGCGCGTTGTCGATCAAGAGAACGGTATCGGGCCCACGGTCGTCTCCGGTGAAATCGGCTGTCACGACGACGGCTTCGCGGCCGATCAAGCGTCGGTGCACCGCTGCGACAAGCTGTGGCCGAGCACTTGCACCGGAACCGGTGACAAACAACCTCAGCGGTTCGGCCTCCAGGTCGATAGTGCTCAGAAGGTCACGGATATAAGGAGATTCACTGTTCACGACGCAGCCTCGGCTATCCGACGGGGAAGCGTGGGATGGCCGTTGGCAGTGTCAGTTGGTCCGGGAATTGCGGCGCGACAACAACGGGAAGCTCCGGAACCTCGAACGCCGGGACCTGTGGAATCTGAAATGGCGAACCGGAGTCGACGTTCTGCTGGGCGGTCGTGGGATCGGAGTTCGGCTGCGCGGCAGCAGGTGGGTCTGTGGCTACTGGTGCGGCGGGCGCACCCGTTCCGGCAGCCCCCGTCGTCGCGACGCCCACAGATCGGGTGCCGGGGGCGGGCGACCCGGTGACGGCGACGGCCACGCCCGTCGATGGCGCGGCGTCGGCCACCGGTTCGGAGCCCGATGGCGCGCTCGGGTTGGACACTGTTGCGGAAGTAGGGGATTCGATACTCGGGTCGGCGGAACTCGAAGCGGGTTTGATCTTGTCCACGGCGGTACCGATTCCGAGTCCACCAGCCGCGAGGATCGCACACGCGCCGACGACAGCTGCGACGATGCCTACTCGGGACGAGCGCCGCGCCGCCGATGTGGCCTCGGGGTCCGAAGTAACAACAATCGGTGTCGAGAATGCCGGAACGGGAATCGGTTTCGGCTGCGAATGTTCGACGGCAGTAGCGGTATTTCCTATTGCGGTTGCGCGAGTCGCAGCTCCGGCCGCCGCGCAGGATCGTGGATCCGGTGCGGCGATCATCGGTACTCGGAGTTCGGACGACAACAGTTCCGCGACCAGCGGGATGGACGAGCTACCGCCCGCGAGAACAACATGACTGACGTCGTTCGACTCGACACCGGCTGATCGCATCGCCTCGTATACCAAGGCAACCGATCGTGTGATCGCGGGACGGAGTAGGTCTTCGAGTTCAGACCGGACAAGCCGTAGGTTGTGGGAGCCGCCGGGAAGATCAACGTGGACAACCGTTTCGGTATCGAAAGACAGTGTCTCTTTGGCCTCGCGAGCGTGGCCACGCAGCGCTGTCAACGCGTCGAGCGTTTCCGGCATGGACGTGTCGATGTGTGTATCGCGGTCGAATTCAGCGAGCAGATGCATCGTGACAAGATGATCGAAGTCGTCTCCGCCGATATCGTCGGAGTGCAGGGGCTTGCCGACGATCGTGGTATTCCCACCAGTGGTGGTCACGACAGTGACGTCGAGCGATCGGGCACCCAGATCGAAGACAACGGTGAGCCCTTCCGAATCGGGGTGACCGGAGGTGCGCAACCAGTCCACCACGGCGATCGGCTCCGCGACCAGCGTCGTATTTACCGCGGTGGCGTCGTGAATCATTCTGGTAGACAGGGCGTTTTCCAATGTCGAAACCGCGTGACGGCTCCACCAGGCGGGATGGGCGATGACAACGTGGCTCGGCTGGTCGTGATCAGCAAGAGCGTCGCGCATCAGCGTCGTAATCGCTACCGCGGTGAGGTCCTCGCCGCGATGTGGGGTCCCGTCGGCGGAGAACAGCGGAACCGGGTCACCCACGCGTTCCACGAAATCGGTGAAGACGCTGCTCGGATCCAGTTGAACGACACTGTCACTCCGCACGGTACGTCGGGAGCTTGCGGGGGCGTCGTCGAGTTTGTCGACGACGGCCACCAGAGTTGTCGAGCCGATACCGATGCCGAGCCCTGCCTCCATGAAAGTGAACTCCTCGGTAGTGGATGGTCGAACGCCCGTCGCAGTTGTCTGCAATGTCGGGATGAAGGACGGGTTTGTTACTCCCCGGAGGCTCCTCGATGCGAAGTAGGGGAGCGATCCCCTATCGGGGGCAAATCCCCTAACGCCGATACCGGGGGATTCTCCCTGCGATCTGGAGCAGGAGTGGGGGCGTTCCCCGTTGGGGTCGGCGCTCGATCGACTTAGCGTTGACGGCAGTCGATTCGCATGCAGCGAAGCACCATCCGCTCGAACCGCGATATTCACCAAGATTCTAGGAGAACCCATCATGGCTACCAATGCCGTACTCGAATTCATTCTCGGTCTGTTGCGTGACGACGAGGCCGCCGCTCAGTACTGCGCAAATCCCGTCGCAGCACTCAATGCAGCCGGCCTGTGCGAGGTGAGTCCTGCCGACATCGTCGCCGTTGCACCTCTTGTTGCCGAGTCCGGACTTTTTGCCGGAGCGGGCGCTGACCTGTCCGCGATCGTCAACGCCGGAACCCAGGCGGCCGGAGCACTCGGTGGCACGCTGGGTGGCGGATTGGGTGCTGGCCTCGGTTTGGGAGGCAGCGTCGGTCTCGGCGCGGGAGCCGGATTGGGTCTCGGCGGCGCGCTTGGTGGTGAGTTCGGTGGTGGCATAGACGTCGCCGGTGATTTTGCCGCGGCACTGAGCGCTGCCCTCGCTATCGGTGGCGACATCAGTGCGCAGCTCGGAGCCGCTTTTGGTGGCGTCATCGAAGCTGGTCTCGGGCTTGGCTCGGCTGTTGATCTGGAGGGCGTTCTCGATATCGGAGCACAGCTCAGTGCGGCTCTGAGTGGGGCGCTGGGTGTGGGCGGTTCCCTCACCGCTGAGTTGGGTGCGGCCCTGGATGCTGCGATTGCAGCGGCCGGTGGGCTGGACCTGGCGGCCGGGCTTTCCGGAGCGTTGGCGCCGGTGTTCGCGGTCGGTGGGGATATCGGTGCGGGCCTCGGTCTTGCGCTCGGTGGGGTGCTCGACGGCGCCGCTAGCCTCGACGGACTCCTCGCTCTCGGCGGTGGGTTGGGTGCCGGCCTGTCAGGCGCACTCGAATCGGCGTTGGCACTCGGTGGTGGCATCGACGTCGCCGGTGATCTTGCCGGTGCTCTGGGCGCGGCGCTCGGATTCGGTGGGGACATCAGCTCGCAGCTCGGAGCTGCTTTTGGCGGAGTCCTCGAAGCTGGTCTCGGTCTCGGTTCCGTGGTTGATCTGGGGGGAGCTCTCGACGTCGGAGCTCAGCTCAGTGCGGCTCTGAGTGGGGCACTCGGAGTGGGTGGCTCTCTGACGACCGAGTTGGGTGCGGCTCTGGACGCTGCGATCGCCGCGGCCGGTGGACTGGACTTGGCGGCCGGGCTTTCCGGAGCATTGGCACCGGTGTTCGCGGTCGGTGGGGATATCGGTGCGGACCTCGGTCTGGCGCTCGGCGGAGTGCTCGACGGCGCCGGGAGCCTCGACGGGCTTCTCGCACTCGGCGGCGGATTGGGCGCAGAGCTGTCGGGCGCACTGGAATCGGCGTTGGCACTGGGCGGCGGAATCGATCTCGGCGGCGATCTGAGCGCTGCCTTGTCCACTGCACTCGCGGCCGGCGGATCGATCGGCACCGACCTCGGAGCGTCTCTCGGCGGCACTCTCGGAGCATTGACGGACGTCAGCGCACTGACCGGGCTGGCCGGCGATCTTGATCTCGGCGCCGTACTCAGCGGGGCGCTGACAAGCGCACTGGGAGTGGGCGGCAGTCTCGACACCGGGGTGGAAGCTGCATTGGCAGGCGCTCTGGATTCAGCTCTGGCTCTCGGCGGCGGACTCGACCTCGACGCCGTACTTGGCGGAAGCGCGGATCTCGGAACCGAGCTTTCCACGGTGCTGTCCGGTGCTCTGGGCGGTGGAGGATCGGTCGGAGCAGACCTCGGCGGCGCACTCGGCGGCGTGTTGAACGGATCCACAGGCTCGGCAATCGGCGGCGACGCCGTCGCAGGGCTTGGTGCGTCGTTGGATGCAGCACTGAACGCCGGCGGATTCGATACCGGTTCGATCGGCGCAACCCTGCCCAGCCTCGACCTGGGGGCCGTGAACCTCGGTTCCGTCAGCGCGGATCTGCCGGAACTCGATCTCGGCAGCTTCTCGGCCGAGGGGCTGGATATCGGCGGGGTCAGTGCGGGCCTGAACTCGACGGTTGGCGGCGTGCTTGACGCAGGTGCCGGTCTCGATGCAACAGCCGGCCTCGACGCGGTCACTGACGCGGCGACGCAGATCGGTGGCTCGCTCGAGGGCGCACTTGGCGGTTCAGGCGCACTCGGTGGATCGTTCGATGGCGGTCTGGGCGGTTCATTCGACGGCGGTCTTGGTAGCTCGACCAACCCCTGGTCGTCGATCGACGCCAGCGACGTATTCGGGACCGGATCAAGCGGATCGCTGGCTGCTGATTCCTCGGAGTCGTTGTTCGCGCCGGACTCGGTTGCCGACGTTGTCGAGCAGGTCGATCCGCTGGCAGTACTCGACAACCTGCACCCCTGAGTCAGCGGGTAGGGAAACGGACTGATGTAACAATTCCGGCCCTGTGTGCGCTAAGCGTGCAGGGCCGGAATTGCCGAATCGGAAGAACTGCGAGTCGACGGAACACATGGAAACTGCAGCGGATCAGGTCAGCAGTCGTAAGGCACGCGTCGCGTCGGCGGCCGCGTCGTTGCTCGATCGAACGGCGGTACTTGCGAGAGATATCGATCGATCCGATCTGGTCGCACGCGCCGAGAGCGCGCTGGTGCGCGTCACCGATCCCCGGATTCGCATCGTTGTCGTAGGCCCGCTCAATCAGGGCAAGAGCCAGTTCGTGAATTCGCTGCTCGGTTGCGACGTGTGTTCCGTCGGAGACGACGAGACAACGGCCGTTGCGACGGTAGTTCAGTACGGGGAAACCGCTGGCGCAGAGCTGGTTCTGGCCGAACCTGGTAGTGAACCTCGGAGAGTTCCGCTCCCGCTCGACGAGTTGCTCGGCATAACGCCCGCAACACCACGGGCCGACGGACGGGAAGTCCTCCGCATCGACGTTTCCGTTCCGAGCCCGCTGTTGGCCGACGGGCTGGTCTTCATCGACACACCGGGCGTCGGAGGGCACGGAAATCCGCATGCTGCTGGAACTTTGGGATTGATTACGTCGGCAGATGCGGTGCTGGTGCTCTCGGATTCGAGTGCGGAGTTCACCGAGCCTGAAGTCGCGTTCATCCGGCAGGTCCTGAATCTGTGCCCCGTTGTTGCCGGTCTTGTCAGCAAGACGGATCTGTACCCTCACTGGCGTCGGATTGTCGACGCAAATCATGGTCACCTGCAACGCGCCGGCCTCGAGCTTCCGCTGATTCCGATATCTTCCGTCCTGCGATCGCATGCGCTGCGCTTGGACGACCGGGAACTCGATGCGGAATCCGGATTTCCCGACCTCTATCAGTTCTTGCGGGACAAGGTTGTTGCGCGCGGCGAGGCAAATACGCGGCGAGCGGTGGTGATGGACGTGCAGTCCATTGCCGCCCACTTGTCGCTGGAAATGGGCAGTGAGCTTGCGGCGCTGCGTGATCCGTCGACGGCGCAAGCAGCAGTGGCCGGGTTGCATCGGGCCAGGGAGGTCGCAGAAGAACTGCACAAGAAGACATCCCGCTGGCAGCAGAGCCTCGGCGACGGAATCGCCGATCTCGCGGCAGATATCGATCACGACCTGCGTGATCGCCTGCGCCGCGTCACCCGAGCGGCCGAGGAAACCGTCGACGGGTGTGACCCGGGCAAGGACTGGGATGCCGTCGGGACCTGGCTCGAGCAAGAGATCGCAACAGCCATCGGCGACAACTTCGTCTGGGCGCACGATCGTGCGCAGTGGTTGGCGGAGGTAGTGGCCGAACACTTCGCCGAAACCGGTGACGTGGCGCTGCCGCAGATCGACCTTGCCGACACCGACGCTTTCCTCGAACCTGTTGCGGCGCTGTCGGATCTCGAATCCGGCCGTATCGGCATTACGCAGAAAGTTCTGGTGGGCATGCGCGGTTCGTACGGTGGCGTCCTGATGTTCGGGCTGATCACCACGATGATGGGTATGGCGTTGGTGAATCCGATCTCGATCGGTGCCGGGGTTCTGCTTGGCACCAAGGCTTATCGTGAAGACAAGCAGACACAGGTGCTCAAGCGCCGGGCCGATGCAAAGTCGGCGATCAGGCGCTACGCGGACGACGTGAGTTTCCAGGTGGGCAAGGAATCGAAAGACCGGCTCCGCCTGGTGCAGCGGCTCCTGCGTGATCATTTCACGGACATCGCCGAGCAGGCCTTGCGCTCGATCAACGAATCGTTGCGAGCGACGCAGGAGGCGGCCAAACTGGAATCGAGCGAGCGGGCCGGACGCATCGCGCAACTCGAAGAGAATCTGCGTGCGGCAGAGGAATTGACCACGCGTGCCGGATCGTTGGTCGGCGAGCGAGTGCAAGCGGGCAGGTCTCGGAAGGCTGAGGTCGGAGCATGAACGTCACCGCCACGGAGTCGGCGCGCACGTTGATCGAGCAGGCGCGAGGATTTTATCTCGACAGCCCGGAACTCTGTGCTCAATTGGACGAGTGCGCGGCGCGGTTGGACGAGCCGCTGCGGGTAGCTCTGGCAGGTTCGCTCAAGGCCGGTAAGTCGACACTTCTCAATTCTCTTGTCGGGCAAGATATTGCACCGACAGATGCCACCGAATGCACACGAGTTGTCACCTGGTATCGAAACGGTACGACGCCGAAGGTAAGCGCTACGGACTCCGGCGGCACCGAGTTCCACATACCGGTGGCACGCAACAGCGGCCGGCTGACGTTCGATCTGGGTGTGCGCACATCCGAGATCGTCGATCGAATCGACGTGGAGTGGCCGTCGTCGGCGCTGGCGCGCATGACGATCATCGATACACCAGGCACGTCGTCGCTGTCCACCGACGTGTCGGCCCGGACGTGGAAAGCCCTCGTTCCCGACGACGGGGTGCCCGGCGCTGATGCCGTCGTGTATTTGCTGCGGGCATTGAATGCGACTGACCTGCAGTTCTTGACGAAGGTTGCCGAACACGTCGGTGGTGAATCAGGTCCGCTCGGTGTGATCGGGGTGCTCTCGCGCGCGGACGAAGTGGGCGCGGGCCGAATGGACGCGATGGCGTCGGCCGACGATGTGGCGGGACGGTTTGCCGAGGAACTCGGCCGCTCGGGCCTGTGCCAGTCGGTGGTGCCGGTCGCCGGACTGTTGGCACTGGCTGCCCGAACTTTGCGGCAGAGCGAGTTTGCGGCGTTCGCGGCGCTTGCCGAGGTGCCTGCAGCCGATCTGAGCTCGGCGATGCTGTCGGCGGATCGTTTTGTCCGCGAAGATAGTTCGCTGCCGGTGGATGCGGCGATGCGGGCTCAGTTGGTGGAACGGTTCGGGCTGTTCGGGATTCGGCTGGCGGTGACGTCGGTCAAGTTGGGCGTCGGCGATTCTCCCACGCTGGCAGCGGAATTGCTCCGCCGCAGTGGATTGGACGAGTTGCGTCGGGTGATCGATGTTCAGTTCGGCCAGCGCGCCGACCAACTCAAATCCCATACAGCGCTGGTAACACTGAGCCGACTGCTCGAACGCAATCCGCGCGAGAACACTGCACCGATCGCAGCGTCGGCGGCGCGACTCCTCGCCGACGTGCACGGTTTTCGCGAACTTCGACTGCTCGGGCGGCTCGGATCGGTTCACACCGATCTCTTGCCGGACGATCTCGCAGCGCTGCAGCGATTGATCGGCGGCCACGGAATCAGAACGCACGAGCGCTTGGGGGCGACAGAAGGGGAGAGCCTCGATGCTCAGCGCGCCCAGGCCGCGGACGCAGCGCAGCGGTGGCGCACATTGTCGTCGCACCCACTGTTCGATCAGTTCACAGCGAGAGCGTGTCAGGTCGCAGCGCGCAGCGCGGAAGGTGTACTCGCGGAAATCGTGGCCGAATAGGGATGTCATTAGTCCTGCGCGAGCGAGCCGACGGATCTATGTTGAGTTCGGAATGATCCGGACAAAACGCCTGGTTCGGATTCGGCCTCGTTGGGAGCAGCCCTATGTCGAACGACATCACGTCGAAGTCTCCGGATCGTGCCACGTACGTACTCGGCACACTCATTCTGGTTGCGGCGGTGGCAAACCTCAATCTGTCGGTGGCCAATGTTGCCCTGCCTGACATCGGCAAGGCGTTCGACGCGAGTCAGACGCAACTCAATCTGATAGCCGTCGGGTATTCACTGGGATTGGCAGGCACAGTCCTGTATCTCGGTGCGGTCGGTGACCGGTACGGCCGCAAGATGCTCCTGGTGACGGGTATGGCGTTGTCGATTCCGGCGTCACTCGTCGCGGGGTTCGCAGGCGGCTTCGAAGTATTGTTCGCGGCCCGCATCGTCGGTGGTATCTCGGCGGGCTTGGCGTTCCCGACAACGCTGGCGATCATCACGGCACTGTGGGCGGGGCCGGCGAGGACCAAGGCGATCGCGATGTGGTCTGCGATCGGTGGCGCGATTTCGGCTCTCGGTCCGATCGTTTCCGGGGCCTTGCTCGAGAAATTCGATTGGGGCTCGGTCTTTTTCGTGACCCTCCCGTTGGCTCTCCTGGCCTTGGTGTGCGCGGTGATTCTGGTTCCCGCCCATGTCAACGAGACCACCGATCCGGTTGATCATCTCGGCGGAATCGTGTCCGTCGTTTTCATCGGGGCGCTGGTGTTGTCCATCAACTTCGCACCGGTCAAGGGCTCCGGAACAATGGCGTTGGTCCTGGGCGCGATCGCACTGGTCGCAGGTATCGGGTTCTTCCTGCAACAACGACGCGCAGTCAATCCACTGTTCGACCTTCACGTAGCCGCTCGTCCCACCTTCTGGGTAGCGGCCGTTGGCGGCTTGGTGGTGTTCGGTTCGCTCATGGGCGCAATGTTCATCGGCCAGCAGTTCCTGCAGAACGTACTGAGTTACTCGACGCTGGCGGCGGGTGCGGCCATCATTCCGGCCGCTCTGGCGATGGTGATCGTTGCGCCGCAGTCGGCGACGATGATCGAAAGGTACGGCGCCCGCGTCACTCTGCTCTCCGGTTACCTGTTTGTGGTTCTCGGATTGTTTGTCGCGCTGTTCATGTGGAACGAAAGCACACAGTACTGGCAGGTCGCGCTCGCCTACGCACTTGTCGGTATCGGCGTCGGCCTGGCCGGCACACCGGCATCGCGTTCCCTCACCGGGTCAGTTCCCGTACACCGCGCAGGTATGGCGTCGGGTACCTCGGATCTGCAACGCGACCTGGGCGGCGCCATCATGCAGTCCATTCTCGGTGGAATACTCACGGCCGGGTACGCAAAATCTTTGGGGAATGCGATCTCGTCATCGCCGGAAGCTTCCCAGGTAACCCCCGAAACTCAGGCCGCGCTCACCAAATCGTTCTCCAGCGCCGAAGTTCTGGCAGAGCGCTACCCGCAATACGCGGATCAGATCATGACCGCCGCCAAAAGCGCCTTCCTGGACGGCGATACCAAGGCCTACATTGCGGCAATCATCATCGTGTGCGTCGGCGGCGCGGTGGTGACGTTCTTCTACCCGCATCGCGAGCGCGAGCGTGTTCTGCTGGCGCAGTACGCGGCGGAATCCGATCTCGCAGAGGAGAAGAGTTGAGCGCGCTCTGGTACTGATGGAAGGATGCCACAGCTACTGCACATCGATTCGTCAGCCGACCTTCACACATCGACGTCCCGTGAACTCACCGCGTTGTTCGCTCAGACGTGGGCCGAGATCAGCCCTGAACATCAGGTAGTCGGGTTGGATCTGCACCGGGACCCCCTGCCACACCTCTCGGACGCGGCCCTGCACTACGCACAGCGGCTGCGAGTGGCTGGAGAGCAGCCGGATGCCGACGCAGAAGCACTGCAGGGTCGGGTCATCGAGCAACTCGCTGCTGCGGATGTTGTCGTGATCGGTGCACCGATGTACAACTGGTCGATCCCGTCCACGTTGAAGGCGTGGATCGACTACGTGCATGTCCTGGGAACGACTGTGCCTTTTGATACGCCGCCTGCTGGAACTTCTGCTCAGCCCATGGCGGGTAAGCCGGTGGTGATCGTGTCCAGTCGCGGAAACACCTATGCGCCGGGTTCCGGGAACGAAGGCGACGATCACACCGTTCCGCCACTGGTGCAGGTGTTGGGTGTTTCGATGGGTATGAACGTCAGCGTTATCACCGCGGAACTGACTTTGGCGCAGCGTATTCCGCCCATGGCACCGCTGATCGAGCAGGGGAAGATCAGCCTGAGCGCTGCCCGTGATTCGTTGATCGATCTTGCCCGCACGCTGGGGGCGTGATCAGGACTGGGCGAGCGCCGAGATCATCGACGCCACATCTGCCGGATCCGCGTCGTAACCCGGGAAATAGCAACATACTTCGGTGGCATGATTTCCGAATCGTCGCCGGATTTCGGTAGCGCATTCTTCCGGTGTGCCGACGACAGCAAGTGTTGTCAGCATGGGATCGGTTATCAGTGACGCCATTTCGACGTACCCGCCTCGTTTGGACAGCGCGTTGAGCTGGGGCTGTACGTCGCCCCAACCTTCGATGTCGAGCACCGGCCGGTAGGCGGGGGTCGAGCCGTAGAACGAGAGCAGGCTGCGGACTCCGCGGGCCGCTGCATCCAGTTGCTCGCCGCCACGTCCGACGCCCACGATCACCTGCGGGATGATCGTGAATTCCTCTCGGGTTCGGCCGGATTCGTGGAGGCCGGCGTCGACGGCCGGCAGGGTCCGCTCGAGGAAATGGCGCTCGGAGTGGAACGGCATGACCAGCAGACCGTCGGCCACTGCCGCCGCGGTTCGCGTCATGATCGGCCCGAGTGCGCCCATCAGAATCTGCGGGCGACCGAATGGGTTGGGGCCGGGGTTGAAGGTGGGCGGCATCAGGGTGTGGGTGAAGAACTCGCCGCGGAAGTTCAAGGGAGTTCCGTGTTCCCACGCGTCGAAAATGGCGGTGATCGCGCTGACGGTTTCCCGCATGCGCGCCGCCGGCCGCGACCACGTTGCGCTGTAGCGCTTCTCGATGTGCGGTTTGATCTGCGAACCGAGGCCCAAGCGGAACCGTCCCCGGCTGAGAAGTTGGAGATCGTTCGCGGAATGCGCCAGGTGCATCGGGCTGCGGGGGAGCGCGATGGCGACATTGGTCATGAGGTCCAACTCCACCGACGACGCGGCTTCCACGAGCGGGAAGAAGACGTCGTGTGGGCCTTCGAACGTGAAAAGCCCACCGGCGCCGGTCTGGGCAAGTTCGCGACTGCGGGCGGCCCCGTCGCCGGGTGCGGAGTCGAGCTGAATGTGAACTTTCATCGGCGCACGCCGGTGATCGCCGCCACCGCTACAACCGTGCAGTACAGGAGTGGTCCCCAACCGAGTACGGCGCTCACCTGGTCGGCACCCGAGACCAATGACCGGAATCCCAGACCTGCGGCAATCCCGAGTACGCCCACCACCGCGCCCACGATCCGCGCGGAAGACTTCCGGGCAGACAACAGTTGCACTGTCAGAAGCGTGAACAGAAGTAGAAGGACAGCAGCGGCGCCACTGCCGATCAGGACGACGGTGACCGCGTCGGAGATGTCGGTTGCCGAGTAATCGGGATTGTCCCGCGCGATCGACGCCTCTAGTGCGCTACGGATCTCGGTCAGGTTCACGATCATGATCGCGGCGATTGCCAGGAGTACAACGACGGACCCCGCCCAGGCCGCCATCGAGACTTTTGGTGTTCGGTGAGGCGAGTGCTGGTGCAGCGGACGGATCGAGACAGCGGGCCTCGTGGGACTGGGGCGCGTACCGGCGCTGGGAGATTTGTCGGGATCCGTCACGGGCCGATCGTAACCAGTCCGGGTGATCCGGAGCACATTTCGGAAATTTCTCGGAAGCCGGGAACAAATTTACCGGTGTTGTAGTTGACCATTTCGACAAGCTTGAGCGCCCCCGGCTCAACTTCGAGTTGACTCTCAGCCTCGGTTGAGGGCAAACTTGAGCGGAGGACGCTCACCAAGCGAAAAACGCGCGGTCATGGCCGAGATCAAGCACTCGGACAGAGCACCGCAGAACGAAAGGTAGGAACACTATGGCTCGTGCAGTCGGTATCGACCTCGGTACGACCAACTCGGTAGTAGCAGTGCTGGAGGGCGGCGAGCCCGTAGTGGTCGCCAACTCCGAAGGCTCGCGTACCACGCCGTCCGTCGTCGCATTCGCAAAGAACGGCGAGGTCCTCGTCGGCCAGCCTGCGAAGAACCAGGCGGTCACCAACGTCGATCGCACCCTCCGCTCCGTCAAGCGCCACATCGGCACCGACTGGAATGTCGAGATTGACGGCAAGAAGTACACGCCGCAGGAAATCAGCGCTCGCACGCTCATGAAGCTCAAGCGTGACGCAGAGGCTTACCTCGGCGAAGAAATCACGGATGCCGTGATTACCGTCCCCGCATACTTCGAGGACGCACAGCGTCAGGCCACCAAGGAAGCCGGCCAGATCGCCGGCCTCAACGTTCTCCGTATCGTCAACGAGCCCACCGCGGCTGCACTGGCATACGGCCTGGACAAGGGTGACACCGAGCAGACCATTCTGGTCTTCGACCTCGGTGGCGGCACCTTCGACGTCTCCCTGCTGGAAATCGGCGACGGCGTCGTCGAGGTTCGCGCAACCTCCGGTGACAACCACCTCGGTGGCGACGACTGGGACGAGCGCATCGTCTCCTGGCTCGTCGATAAGTTCAAGGCTCAGAACGGCATCGATCTGACCAAGGACAAGATGGCCCTGCAGCGTCTGCGTGAGGCTGCGGAGAAGGCGAAGATCGAGCTCTCCAGCTCGCAGAGCACCTCCATCAACCTCCCGTACATCACGGTCGACGCGGACAAGAACCCCTTGTTCCTCGACGAGCAGCTCACGCGTAGCGAGTTCCAGAAGATCACCTCTGATCTCCTCGACCGCACCCGCGCGCCGTTCCAGGCCGTGATCAAGGACAGTGGCATCTCCGTCAAGGACATCGACCACGTTGTTCTCGTCGGTGGCTCTACCCGTATGCCGGCTGTCTCCGACCTGGTTCGCGAGATGACCGGTGGCCGTGAGCCCAACAAGGGCGTCAACCCGGACGAGGTTGTGGCCGTCGGTGCTGCTCTGCAGGCCGGTGTCCTCAAGGGTGAGGTCAAGGACGTTCTGCTCCTCGACGTCACACCGCTCTCGCTCGGTATCGAGACCAAGGGTGGCGTGATGACCAAGCTCATCGAGCGCAACACCACCATCCCGACCAAGCGCAGTGAAACCTTCACCACGGCTGACGACAACCAGCCTTCGGTGCAGATCCAGGTGTTCCAGGGTGAGCGCGAGATCGCTTCGCACAACAAGCTTCTCGGCTCCTTCGAGCTCACGGATCTGCCGCCCGCACCGCGTGGCGTCCCGCAGATCGAGGTCACCTTCGACATCGATGCCAACGGCATCGTGCACGTGACCGCGAAGGACAAGGGCACCGGCAAGGAAAACACGATCAAGATTCAGGACGGCTCCGGTCTGTCCAAGGAAGAGATCGAGCGCATGGTCAAGGACGCCGAGGCTCACGCCGAGGAAGACAAGGCCCGCCGCGAAGAGGCAGAGGTCCGCAACCAGGCCGAGTCGCTGGTCCACCAGACGGAGAAGTTCGTCAAGGAACAGCGTGACGGCGAGAACGCGGGCAAGGTCTCCGAGGAGATCCTGACCAAGGTCGAGGCAGCGATCAAGGACGTCAACGACGCCCTCGCAGGCACCGACATCTCGGCAGTGAAGACCGCCGTGGAGAAGCTGGGCACCGAGTCGCAGGCTCTTGGCCAGGCAATCTACGAAGCCTCCGCAGCCAGCGAAGCCGGAAACACCGACGGCGCAGGCAATGACGACGACGTCGTCGACGCCGAGGTTGTCGACGAGCCTTCCGACTCGGACAAGAAGTGACCTCGGACAACTCCGAGAACAACCCGGTCGACCCCGAGACCGGTGCACAGGGAGAGGCGGCCGGCGAAGGCCGGCCGCCGCTCGACTCGGAAGACACAGGGGTAGTGCAGGAAGCCGAGGCCATCGTGGAAGAAGCGACGTTGGCTGATCAGTTGGCAGAACGCACTGCAGACCTGCAGAGCTTGCAGGCGCAGTTCATGAACTACAAGCGCCGCGTCGACCGCGACAAGCAGGTCGACATCGCCAACGCGAAGGCTTCCGTGGTGGGAGTGCTCGTCCCGATCCTCGACGATCTGGATCGCGCTCGTGCACACGGAGACCTCGAAGAGGGTCCGCTGCGAGCCCTCGCGGACAAGCTCAACACCACCCTCACGGGTCTCGGTTTGAGCGAGTTCGGCGCCGTGGGAGACGCTTTCGATCCCGAACTGCACGAAGCTGTGCAGCACGAAGGTGAAGGAGCCGACCCGGTCCTGAGTGTGGTCATGCGTAAGGGCTACAAGTTCGGTGACCGCGTCCTGCGACATGCGATGGTAGGCGTTGCCGATCGAGTGGGCGACGAGCCGACCGACGGCAACGCGGCAGGCGCAGAAGAAGAATCAAAGTAACAGCGAGAGGAGGAGACGCCCAGTGAGTCAACGGGAGTGGATCGAGAAGGACTTCTACAAGGAGCTGGGCGTCTCGTCCTCAGCTTCGGCCGACGAGATCAAGAAGGCGTATCGCAAGCTGGCTCGGGATCTGCATCCCGATGCCAACCCTGACGATCCCAAGGCCGAAGAGCGCTTCAAGGCTGTCAGTGAAGCGAACACGATCCTGTCGGATCCGGAGAAGCGCAAGGAATACGACGAAGCCCGAAGGCTCTTTGCCAGTGGCGGATTCGGCCCCCGGGCGCAAGGCGGCGGTGGCGGATTCAACCCCGGCGCCGGCGGCTTCGACATCAACGACCTGTTCGGCGGCGGTGCCGGCGGTCAGGATTCAGGTCTCGGCGACATCTTCGGTGGATTGTTCAACCGCGGCGGCGCCGGTCAGCGAACCTCGTCCGCTAATCGTCCGCGTCGGGGCAAGGATCTCGAAACCGAAACCACGCTCGGGTTCCGCGAAGCGGCGCTCGGTGTCACGGTTCCGCTGCGGATCACCAGCCCGGCATCGTGCACCACGTGCCACGGCAGCGGCGCAAAGCCCGGCACAAGCCCGCGAGTGTGCCCGCACTGCAACGGAACCGGTGTCATCAACCGCAACCAGGGTGCCTTCGGATTCAGCGAGCCGTGTGACGATTGCCGGGGAACCGGTTCCATCATCGACTCGCCCTGCGAGGACTGCCACGGCAGCGGCGTCACCAACCGCACCCGCACCATCACGGTGCGCGTGCCGTCCGGCGTCAGTGACGGTCAGAAGATCAGGCTCAAGGGCAAGGGCGAAGCGGGACTCCGCGGCGCTCCCGCCGGCGACCTGTTCGTCAACATCCGGGTGCGTCCCGACTCCGTGTTCGGACGCAACGGCGACGACCTCACGGTCACCGTGCCGGTGAGCTACGGCGAACTGGTTCTCGGTACCACACTGTCGGTACCGACGCTGGAAGGCCGTGTCGGCGTCAAGGTTCCACCAGGAACTGTGGACGGGCGTGTTCTGCGGGTTCGCGGACGCGGCATCCCGAAGCGGCCTGAAGGAGCCGGCGATCTGCTGGTCACTGTCAAAGTGTCTGTCCCGCAGAAGCTGGACGACGCGGCGATCGAAGCGCTCGAGACCTATCTCGAAGCAGAGAAGGCGAGCGGATTTGATCCACGGGCCGGGTGGGCCGGTGTGTGATGACCGAGCAGCCGAAGAATCAGAGAGACGTATCGCTTGACCCCGATGCTCAGATCTTCGTAATTTCCGTGGCCGCCGAACTGGCGGGCATGCATGCGCAGACCTTGCGCAACTACGACCGTCTCGGATTGGTGACCCCGCACCGCACCACCGGTGGCGGGCGCCGTTACTCCCCGAGAGATGTTGCGCTTCTTCGTGAGGTGCAACGCCTTTCGCAGGATGAAGGCGTCAATCTTGCCGGAATCAAGCGGATCATCGAGCTGACAAATCAGGTCGAGGCTCTGCAGCATCGAGTTCGGGAAATGGCTGAAGAGATCGCCAAGGTCCATGCCGGCTACCGCCGGGAACTGGTGCCGATACCGCGCAACAATGCGTTGGTGGTGTGGAAACCGCGTAATCAGCGGTAGCGCGTAGCAGCACGAACTCACGGCCCGGTGGCCTTTCGAATCACAGGATTCGCAAAGGTCACCGGGCCGTTTTGCTGCGTTCTTTTGATGATTTTCATGTACTTCCACCCAGCGGGAATTGCCCTGTCGAGACGGCCTGAATGTGCATAGCGTTCGCCTGGATGGCCCGTTTGACGTTAGCCAGATCACATCCTATGCTTCGAACCCAAGCAACCGCTTGCTGGATTATCAAGCGGGCGCTTGGTCGACTGATGCCCAAAACGGGGTGTGTCCATCGGTCGGGCTAATTCCACGTCAGGTATTCGCCTGACGTTCGATACAAATGGGTTCTAGGAGTGCGGACATGAAACGTCGGCCTATTCTTGTGGCGGCAGTTGCTGCGACGGCGGCTCTGACTCTCGCGGGTTGCAGTGGCTCCACTGATTCGGAAGGCGGAGCGGACTCGCCCTATCGGGTTCTGCTGACCGGCGGCATCAGCGCCCAGGGCGTTCTGGCGGCGAACTCGCAGACCTCGCTGCTCGCGACCAAAGCCGGCGTCCAGGTCCAGAACGCGGCAGGCGGTATCGATGGTCGTCAGATCGAGTTGACGACGGTGGACGATGCAGGCGACGCGACCATCGCGGTGACCAAGCTGCGTGAGGCGATCAACTCGGGCAACAAGCCGGACCTCTACCTGAACTCCGGCCCGTCGTCCATCGCGGCTGCGGTGCTGCCGATCCTCAAGCAGAACAACATCCTGTCGATGAGCATGGCGCCCTCGCCCGATTCCACGGACCCCGCGAAGTTCCCGCTCAACTTCGACCTCGCACCTGGTGCGACGGATACCGCTCGCGGAATCTCCGAGTACGCAAAGACCAAGGGTTACACCAGTGTCGGAGTTCTGCATGGCAGCACCGCCTACGGTGAGCTCTTCGGCGAGGAGATGACAACCGAGCTCGGCAATGCCGGGCTGAAGGCCGCCGGAAACGAAGAGTACGACGCTGCCGCTCTGGACATGACGGCACAGTTGCAGTCGCTCAAGAACTCCGGGGCCACGGCAATTGCGTTGGACGCGTACGGCGCCCCGCTCGGATACGTCCTGCAGAGCCTCGAGCGTCTGGGCTGGGATGTACCACTGATCGGCAACACGTCGGTCTCCGCGACCAACCTCATCGCCAATGATCCGCCTGCCGGCGTCCTGGGCACTCCGCAGGTGAAGAACCTGGTGACGCAGGTCTTCACCAGCACGGTGTTCGATCCGAACAACGAACTGGTCAACACGATGGTGGACACGATGGCATCGCTGGGTTCCATCCCGTCCACGCTGATCCTCGCGGACAACTACGACGCGTTCCCCCTGGTTGCGGCCGCAGCGGAGAAGGCCGGCAGCTCGACCGACCCGAAGAAGCTTGCCGAAGCACTGGAAACCTCTGAGGTCCAGGAGAATGCCAAGACGGCGTTCCTCTCTCGCTACAATTTCAGTGCCGACAACCACGGTCCGAACCCGAATACCAGTGAGCTGCAGTTCATCAGCCCCACGAAGATCCTCAACGGCCAGTTCGGAAACCCGGCCGCCTCATGACAATTCTGTGGTCCGGGTTGGCGCTCGGCGCGGTCTACGTGCTCGTCGCCATCGGATACAACATCGTTTTCGTTTCCTCCAACACGTTCAACTTCGCTCAGGCTCAGCTGATGATGGTGGGCACGTTTGTCGCCTACACCGGGTTGGTCACTCTGAAACTCCCCGTACTCGTGGTGGCGGTCATGGCCACCGTGACGGTGATGCTGTTGGCAGCAGTGGAGGAGATCATCGCGATCAGACCGGTCGCCGATCATCAGAATCAATTGGTGACAACACTCGGCGTTGCCACCCTGCTCAACGGTGCGACGCAGTTGATCTGGGGCAGTGAGCCTCTCACTGTTCCGTTCTTCGGCTCCAACGATCCCATCACCTTGCTCGGCGGCCGAACCTACCCGGTGGAGATCGCCCTGCTGGTCGCGGCGATCGCACTGGTCATCGGCTTGAGCTACGTCTCGAAGAAGACGATGACGGGCCTGGCCCTGATCGGAATCTCCGAAGACCGCGAGGCGGCGATGCTGCGCGGCGTCAACGTACGACGGCTGGCACTGGGAGCGTTTGCCTTCTCCGGTGCCTTGGCCGGCGTCCTCGGACTCCTGGTCGGTCCCAAGACGTTTGCGGTCGCGACCTTGGGTGCCGCGCTGGCACTGAAGGGGTTCGTGGCGTTGGCGATCGGCGGATTCGGCTCTCTGCCAGGCGCTTTGATCGGCGGGCTGACCGTCGGTCTGGTGGAATCGTTCACCGCGCTGTGGGCGGGCAGCCAGTACAGCAATATCGCCGTCTTCACGGTGCTGATCGTCATCTTGATGGTCAAACCAGCCGGATTGTTCGGCAACGTCCGAGAACGGGTGGTATGAAATGGTAAGCGCGTGGCGGACTTTCCGTTCCCTTCCGAGTTGGATCCTCCCGCTGGTCCTGGCTGCGGTGATCTTGCTGCTGCCCGTGATGGGGCTCGACCTGTCGACGTCGCGGCAGATTCAGTTGGCGTGCATCCTGGCGCTGGTGGTCAGTGGCTTGAACCTGAGCCTCGGCTTTGCCGGTGAACTGGCACTCGGGCAGGCCGCGATGTACGCGGCCGGCGCCTACACGGCGGGTCTGATGTCGCAAGCCGGTCACACCGACATCCTGGTCCAGCTCGCTGCCTCCGGTGCGGTGGCTCTGGGCGTCGGCATTCTGACCGGTGTTCCCGGTCTGCGCCTGGGCAATTGGTCACTCGCCATGACGTCGTTCTTCCTGGTGCTGCTCGTGCCGGACGTACTGGCGATCTTCGGCGGCAAGACCGGTGGCCGAAACGGTCTCACCGGCATGGAGCCTCCGACGCTTTTCGGTTCCGAACTCGACACCCAGCAGTACTACATGGTGGTCGTCGTCGTGACCGTCCTCTGGTTCGCGGTGATGCGCAACCTGGTGGTCTCACGCCACGGCATCGCGTTCCGCACCCTCAAGCAGTCGCCGGTGTTGGCGTCCTCGCAGGGTGTGTCGGTCTTCCGGATGAAACTGCTCGGCTATGCGATCGGCGCGTTCCCGGCCGGTCTGGCGGGTGCGTTGTTCGCCAACACCGACCTGTTCATCTCGCCGGAAGCGTTCGGGTTCACCTTTGCCACAGCAGTTCTGGCGGCATCGATCCTGGGCGGCGCGGCAAGCGTGTACGGCGCCGTTGTCGGTGCTGCGATCATGCAGCTCGGGCCCAATCAGTCGACGGCGTTCCAGGAGTACTCGCTGATCTTCTACGGCGGCTTCCTGATCATCGGTGGTGTGCTGCTCTCGGGTGGATTGACGAAGGTCGGCCGCTCGATGGTCTCGAAACTTGATCGCAGGGCGGGTCTGGGCGCCGTACTTCCGAAGGAGGATGGCAGCGCCGCAGTCGAACTGGCGCCGATCAACGGTGCACGGTTGGTGGTCGACGGAGTGTCCAAGGCGTTCGGTGGCAACCAGGCACTCAACGCCGCGACCCTGAGCGCGGAGGCCGGTAAGGTCACCGCGTTGATCGGACCCAACGGTTCGGGTAAGACGACCATGCTCAACATGATCTGCGGGTTCTACACCGCAGATGCCGGCGTGATCACGATCGGCGACACGGTGGTCTCCCAATCCTCACCGCACACGGTGGCGCGTGTCGGTGTCGCTCGAACGTTCCAGACTCCGACGATTCCCGAGAACATCACGGTCCTGGAAGCTGTTGCCTCCGGACGCTATTCGGTGCACCGGGCGTCGATGGCGTCGGCTGTGCTGCGGTTGCCCAGCTTCCGCAAGGTAGCGAAAGCCGACATCGTCGAAGCCGAGCGGGTGCTCGAGTTGGTCGGGATGTCGCACCTGCGCAACGAGATCGCGACGTCGCTGCCACTGGGTATGCGTCGTATGCTCGAAGTTGCCCGCGCCGTCATCGCCGAACCGCGAGTCGTCCTCTTCGACGAGGTGGCGTCAGGACTCGACGAGGACGAACTCGAACGCCTGGCAGACCTGATCCGGGTGCTGCGCGATGCCGGGGCCACAGTGGTGTTGGTAGAGCACAACTTCCGGCTCGTACTCTCACTCGCCGATGAGATCGTGGTGTTGGCGCAGGGTCAGGTGATCGCCACCGGCGATGCTGCGGCCATCGAACACCACCCACGCGTCTTGAGCGAGTACCTCGGGGTGAAATCCGGTGACGAACAAGCGCTTCTCGAAGAAATCGGTGCCGTCGACCATCAGAGCAGTGAGGTGAAGTGATGGAACCGATTCTCAAGGTCCGCAATCTGCAGACCGGGTACGGCGATCTGCGCGTCGTCTGGGATGTCTCGTTCGACGTCTATCCCGGTCAGGTGACAGCTCTGCTCGGTCGAAACGGCGCCGGGAAGACCAGCACGTTGCGTGCTCTGTCGGGGCTCAACAAGGTGGCCTCTGGGACCGTCGAAATGGACGGCGCCGACATCACCGGAGTTCCCGCGCACAAGCGGGTGCGCCAAGGAATGGCGTACGTGCAGGAGGGCAAGCGGGTCTTCCACAAGCAGACCGTGGAGCAGAACCTTCTTCTCGGCGGGTACACCCGCAAAGTGAAACGCGGCGAGCTCATGGAATCGGTGGAATCCATGTACGAGATGTTCCCGATCCTGGGGGAGAAGCGTGCGCTTCCCGCCGGTTCCATGTCGGGTGGTCAGCAGCAGATGCTCGCGATCGGCGCGGCGTTGATGGCGCAGCCGAGGTTGCTCCTGCTCGACGAACCTTCGGGCGGTCTCGCTCCCGTGATCGTCGGTGAGGTGATGGACCGCGTCCAGCAACTCAAGGAAACCGGGTTGGCGGTCCTGCTGGTGGAGCAGGCCGTCGAAGCGGCGATGAGCGTCGCCGATCACGTGACAGTCCTCGACATCGGCAAGGTGGTTCTCGACGCCGACGCCAAGGACATCGACGACCTGGCAGTTCTCAAGGACGCGTACTTCGGACGCGTCTGAACAGCGGCGAAAAGGACTTCAGCCCGGCCACCACGGCCGGGCTGAAGTTGTCTCCCGCTCCGTGGCACGGCCCGTAGCCAGCCGTCGAGCATGCGCCTACCGTCGTCGAACAACTCCTGTGAGAGGCAAACTCGATGACTGCTCCTGATGTGCTCGCTCCGGCAAAGCTCGGTCCGGTGACCCTGCGAAACCGCATCATCAAGTCCGCAACGTTTGAAGGCAAAACTCCCGATGCACTGGTCACTGACGACCTGATCGAATTTCATCGACGCCCGGCAGCAGGCGGCGTTGGAATGTCTACCGTCGCGTACTGCGCCGTTGCGCCCGAGGGGCGCACGGAATACGGCCAACTATGGATGCGGCCCGATGCCCTGCCCGGACTGCGACGGCTCACCGACGCGATTCACAGCGAAGGTGCGGCCGCGTCCGCTCAGCTCGGACACGCCGGCCCGGTCGCGAATCAGAAGTCGACCGGACTGCCCGCACTTGCACCGTCGAGCTCATTTAATCCGTTGAGCATGAGAATGATTCGCACCGCCACCACCGCGGACATCACCCGCATTGCTGCCGCACACGGCAGCGCCGCACAACTTGCTGTCGAGGCAGGATTCGACGCAGTCGAAATCCACTTCGGCCACAACTACTTCGCGAGCTCGTTCCTGAGCCCGAAACTGAACCGTCGCAAGGATTCCTACGGTGGATCGCTCGAGAACAGGGCCCGGGTTGTTCTCGAGACCGCACGCAGCGTTCGTGACGCTGTCGGCGACAAGATTGCAATCTTGGCCAAGCTCAACATGGATGACGGTGTGCCAGGCGGATTCTGGGTGGACGAAGCGATTCAGGTGGCGCAGTGGCTGGAGGCGTCCGGCAGTGTCGACGCGTTGGAATTGACGATGGGCAGTTCGCTGCTCAATCCGATGTACCTGTTCAAGGGTGACGCGCCGATCCGTGAGTTCGCTGCCGCGATGCCGCAACCGGTTCGACTGGGTGTGCATCTCGTGGGTAAGAGCATGTTGCATGCGTATCCCTACAAGCCGCTGTTCATGCTGGAAGAGGCTCGGCAGATCCGTGCGGCGGTGAAGTTGCCGCTGGTGCTGCTCGGCGGTGTCACGGACAAGGCGGGGATGGATACCGCGATGGCGGAAGGATTCGAGTTCGTCGCGATGGCCCGCGCCTTGCTCCGTGAACCCGACCTGGTGAATCGGATTGCGGCAGAATCGGATACCCGATCGCTGTGCATCCACTGCAACAAGTGCATGCCGACTATCTTCAGCGGTGCGCGCTGCGTGCTGGTCGAACGCGCCTGAATGCTCCAGAACGGTTGCGGCCCGACATCTTCGTGATGTCGGGCCGCAACCGTCCGAAGGGTGAATTTACTCGGCTTGCTTGATCCAGTCCGTGGCATACATCGTCATGGGACCGAAGAACTCGTGAACGACGTCGTTGACCGCTTCGAGTCCGCTTTCGCTGTTTGTCATGATCACAACACTGCGACCTGTCTCGGGGTAAGCGATGAAAAAGGCTTTGAACGCGCCGTTGTCGCCCCAGTGCCAGATCGCCTTCCCGAGTTCGTTCTCCTGCAGACCGATGCCGAGGCCCCACTTGATGTGGTCGATCGCGTCTTTGTTGCTGCCACCGTGGTCAGCGCTGCCAGCAGCGGTGAACATCATGTCCCGAGTTGCAGGTTCGAGTCCTTCGCCTGCGAGAAGTGCTCCGCGCAGGAACTTCGAGTAGTCGCCGGCCGTTGTCTTCAGAGTGTACGCGACGTTTGCCCGGGGAAAATTGCGCAGGGCCTTTGCCGTGCCGTCGGCGGTATGACCGACCGCGGTGACGGCCTCGAAGGCCGGGTTGGTCAGTAAGTCGCTGCTTGTCATTCCGAAACGCTGGAAGACGCGCTGCGAGGCAAGTTCCGCAAACGATGTGCCGGTGAGCGACTCGACGGTCTTCTGCAGGTAATAGAAGCCTTCACCCGAGTATGACCACTGGGTCCCGGGTTCGAAAGTAGTACTGACCGGCGTGGTCTCGAACTCTGCACTCGATGGGCCGGTCGCCCAGTTGGGCAGGCCGGTGGTGTGCGTCAGCGCCATTCTGGCGGTGATCTTGTGGGCTGCAGGATCGGCAGCGATGCGTGGGTATTCAAAATACTCGGACAGTGGCCGATCGAGATCGATGACACCCTCGTCCACCAGTTGGAGGACAACGTACGACGCCACCACTTTGGTCAGTGAGGCGGCCTCGAAGACGGTATCCGACGTGACGGTGCTGCCGGTCTCGATGCTCGAGACACCGTAGTTGAACTCCTGTCGTCCCTTGCCGTCCGTGTACACGACCTGTGCTCCGGGAATGCCATGCGCGGCAAATGCTGCGTTGATTCGCTGCGCTAGCGCGGGATCCGTGCTTCCGCTCAGGGAACCGGTATCGAGAAAGGCAGATCCGGTGGTAGGGAAATTGATCGGCTGAGCCCCGGCGCCGACTGCGGTCGAGATAACGATTGCTATGGAAAATGTTGCGGAAAGTGCAGGTATTAAAACCTTGCGTTGAGCGGACTTCACAAAGACCTTCTTCGAATACAGGGCTGATGGGACTCCCGAATGTTAGGAGACCCGTTTGCCTGTTTTCCCAGGTGTAACTGCGGGGTCATTAACTCTCAACGCGATTGAAACGAGTCAGGCGTGATCATGACTGCCCATCCACCGGGAGAAGCCGTTCCGGAACCGATGGAGCAACTCGTACCGTTTCCGGCATGACCGATCCTGATATCTCCACCGCACCACTCGACGTCGTAGTCATCGGCGCCGGCGTCGCAGGCCTGTACGCCATGTACCGACTCCGCAAGCAGGGACTGCGTGTCCACGGCTTCGAAGCCGGCTCCGGAGTTGGTGGAACGTGGTACTTCAACCGCTACCCGGGGGCTCGCTGCGACGTCGAGAGCTTTGATTACTCATTCTCATTCTCCGAAGAGCTGCAACAGGATTGGGACTGGAGTGAGAAGTACGCTGCGCAGCCCGAGATTCTCGAATACCTGGACCACGTGGCGGATCGGTTCGACCTGCGGAGCGGTTTCACCTTCGACACGCGGGTGAAGAGCGCGCAGTTCGAAGAGGAATCGGCGCTCTGGCGAGTGCAGACCACCACCGGGCATGACGTCACCTCACGTTTCGTCGTGTGCGCCACTGGCAGTCTCTCGACGGCGAACATGCCGAACATCGACGGGCGAGATTCCTTCGCGGGGGATGTTTTTCACACCGGGTTCTGGCCGCACGAAGGCGTCGACTTCACTGGAAAGCGAGTGGGTGTCATCGGCACCGGATCGTCGGGAATTCAGTCGGTGCCTCTGATCGCCGAGCAAGCCGATCATCTGTATGTGTTCCAGCGATCGGCGAATTACAGTGTCCCGGCTGGAAACACACCTCTTGACGACGCACGCCGCGCCGAGATCAAGGCAAGCTATGCCGAGCGTCGCGCGCTCAGCAAGCGCAGCGGCGGCGGCTCCCCGTTCATCTCGGACTCGCGAAGCGCGCTGGAGGTTCCTGAAGACGAGCGGACCGCAGCGTACGAGGAACGATGGCGCCTCGGGGGAGTGCTGTTCGGCAAGACATTTGCCGATCAGACCAGCAACCTCGAAGCCAATGACACGGCACGCGAGTTTGCCGAGTCCAAGATCCGTTCCGTTGTGGAAGACCAGTCGATCGCGGATCTCCTGATCCCGAACGACCATCCGATCGGTACCAAGCGCATTGTGACGGACACGAACTACTACCAGACGTACAACCGGGACAACGTCACCTTGGTCAACCTGAAGAAGGCTCCGATCGAAGCAATCGACGCGACCGGGATCAAGACCACCGAATCTCACTACGACCTGGATGCGCTGGTGTTTGCCACCGGATTCGACGCGATGACCGGTGCACTCGACCGAATCGACATCCGTGGACGCGGCGGGGAAACCCTGCGTGAGAACTGGCATGCCGGGCCGAGAACGTATCTGGGACTCGGGGTCAACGGATTCCCGAACCTCTTTGTCGTGACCGGACCAGGCAGCCCGAGCGTTCTGTCGAACATGATCCTCGCGGCAGAACAGCACGTCGACTGGATTGCGGACGCAATTGCCCATCTCGACGCGAATAATCTGACCACCATCGAACCCAGCGTCGAAGCAGTCGACGGATGGCTCGAGGAGTGCTCACGTCGAGCGTCGGCCACACTGTTTCCTTCGGCCAACTCCTGGTACATGGGTGCAAACATTCCCGGCAAGACGCGGATCTTCATGCCCTTCATCGGCGGGTTCGGCGTCTACAGCGACATCTGCGCGGACGTCGCGGCGCAGGGATATCGAGGCTTCGAACTGAACAGCGCGGTCCACGCATGAGGCGGCTCGAGGGCGCGCGCGTGCTGGTGACCGGGGCGGCCGGCGGCATGGGGCGTGCGCACTGCATTCGGCTCGCCGAGGAGGGTGCGTCGGTGATCGCGTTGGATATGGCGGCGTCCGGACTCGATGAAACCGCTTCGGCCGTGCGTGATCTCGGCGGCGCGGCGGTCATGGGCATTGCCGACATCCGCAACTACGAGGAACTCGCAGCAGTGGTGGCGGACTGCGTCGCCGAAATCGGCGGGCTGGACGTCGTTGTTGCCAACGCAGGCGTCTACGACACGCCCGGACCTACGTGGACCATCGACCCGTCCGTGTGGAACCGTTCGCTCGACGTCAATCTGACCGGAACCTGGCACACCGTGAAAGCGTGTGTTCCGCACTTCGGCAACGGCGGATCGGTTGTTCTTGTCAGTTCGACGGCAGGAATCAAAGGCATTGCCGGAGCGGGTCATTACAGTTCCGCCAAGCACGCCGTCGTCGGACTGGCTCGAACCCTGGCCAACGAGTTGGGAGCGCAGAGTATTCGCGTCAACTCAGTGCATCCGGGTTCGGTGCGAACACCGATGATCATCAACGAACGGGTATTTGCGAACCTGTGTCCGGGCATCGAGAATCCCACGGAATCCGACGCCGCGGCCGTCCTGAGTGCTCGAAACTTGTTGCCAGTGCCGTGGGTTGATCCGGTGGACGTGAGCAACGCCGTGCTGTTTCTTGCGTCCGAGGAGTCCCGCTACATGACCGGCTGTCAGTTGGTGGTCGACGCCGGCCTGACCCAGAAGGTGTGAACTGATGAGACTCGAGGGAAAGATCGCACTGGTCACCGGTGCGGCACGGGGAATCGGACGGGCTCAGGCCGTGCGTTTTGCCGAAGAGGGCGCAGACATCGTCGCGGTCGACGTGTGTGCCTCGGTGGACACGACGCTCACGCCGCCGTCGACCGAAGCTGATCTTGCGGATACCGTCGCGCAGGTAAGGGCTCTGGGACGGCGCATCGAATCAGCGGTGGTGGATGTTCGTGATCTCGAGGCGCTGCGAAGTGCTGTCGATTCAGCGGTCGGAACACTCGGTGGACTCGACATCGTCTGCGCAACAGCGGGTATCACGTCTTCGGACAGTGCCTTGGCGATGTCGGAAGACATGTGGCAGACGATGCTGGACGTGAACCTGACCGGCGTGTGGCACACCACTGTCGTCGCTGCGCCGCATCTGATCGCGCGGGGTGGGGGATCGATGACGCTCACCAGTTCCATCGCCGGGCTCAGAGGGCTCGTCGGTGTTGCGCACTACACGGCAGCCAAGCACGGCGTCGTGGGCTTGATGCGGTCACTGGCAAAGGAATTGGCGCCGCACAACGTGCGCGTCAATACCGTGCACCCCACCAACGTGGATACACCGATGATTCAGAACCCCGCGGTGAGCAGTAAGTTTCGCCCCGATCTGGAAAATCCGACGCGCGAAGAGTTCGCCGAAGCGGCGATGACGATGAACATGCTCGCGATACCGTGGATCGAGCCGGTAGACGTGGCAAACGCGGCACTGTTCCTCTCCTCCGACGAGGCCCGCTACATCACGTCCGTCGCATTGCCCGTGGACGCGGGTAGCTCGTCCCGTTGAGATCCGTCACGGTGTGTAGCGTCGGTTCCACCTAACCGAAAGGCGCACACCGTGACGGAACGACGCTATCTCGAAGTGACAGTCGGCGCGAACATCATCCTGGTGCTCGACCACCGCACCGTCGAGGTGTTCGACCGGACCGCGGCGAGCACCAGTGAGGTATGCCGTTGGCACGTCGAACATATTGGAGTGAAAGCAAAGCCGACGAAGTCAGGCCTGAAACTGACGATCGGCAACCGGCTTGCCGACGACTCCATTGCCGTCGCCGGAGCGCGTGCTTCGCTGACGGTTCCGCCGGACGAGGAGGCGGCCGTGATCGCGTTCTTCGACGCGGTCAAAGCCGCCCGCTCCTAGCTCAGGCGTCCGCGCTGACCCGGGTGGCCGCATGGGCACCGGCAACACGACCGAACGCGAGGGCGTCGGCGATGTGGAATCCGCCGTCTTTGGCTGCGCTGTACGTGGAACTGACGGTGCCTGCCGCGTAGAGTCCGGAAATCGGATTACCGGCGGTGTCGAGTACACGCGAGTGGCCGTCGCGGCGAGGACCACCGTTGCTCCACCCTAGGAGCGGCGGCCCGGATACGGCGTAGAACGGCGCAGTGACAACGGGAGCCAACGTCGCGGGGTCCCGACCGAATGACTCGTCGACACCGGCAGTGCATGCCTCGTTGTAGCGTCGCACACTCGTTTCCACGACGGCGGGGTCCAGGCCCAGCTTGTCGGCGAGTTCGGCGAGTGTGTCCGCCTTGACGATCCACCCCTTGTCGATCTCGGTTTGGTTGTCTGCGCTCCACTCGTAGCCCTCGTCGAGAACTAGACGCCCGACAGCCAGTACGTCGCGGCCGGGGCTCAGTGGCCCGGCCAACCTCATGGATTCGTCGAACACGATGTTCATCGACCGCACCGGAAAGTGTTGGTAGGAACCTTCTTTGAATACATGGCCGTGGCGCATTTCGGCCGACTCGCAGGTGAATCGGCGTCCCTCCTGGCTGAGGAACACGTAGTTGTGTGCGTTCCACAATGCGAGGTAGTGCCCGGACGGATCGTCTGTGTCGCCGGAGATTCCGGTAATGGTCATCATGTTGTTCATGTGCCACAGGTCGGCGCCAACTGCCTGCGCCATGCGATGGCCGTCGCCGGTTGCCGCCGGTGATCCCCAGATTTTCGGGTTCTCGAGGCGGAGGTAGTCGCGGACCATGGCCGGGTTGGCCTCGAAGCCGCCGGTCGCCAGGATGACACCCCGACGAGCGTACATCTGCGAAGTTGTTCCACCCGAGACGGTTTCGACTCCGATCACTGCTCCGGACTCGTCCGTCAGCAGTGCGGTCGCCTCGGTGTCGAAGAGTGTTGTGATGCCGCGTTCCGCGAGGGCCGAGACGAGGAAGCGGTAGAGCAGTTCGTTGCCCATGGCCCCACCGATGGTGTCCATCCCTGCGTAACAAGAACTTCCGTCGAGCTCGGCGTACTCCGCCGTGGAATGGAACTCGCCGGACATCGACACCGGTGCATCCAGTTCGCGGAGCCAGTCCGAAAGCCCGTGTGTGTTCTCGGCCCACGCGTCGATCACGTCGTCGGCGACGGTGAACGAGCCGTTCAAGGCGCGCAGGAACGTTCGGGCTGCAGCGGGATCCTGGTTGACGAACCATCCACCGCCGGACAATCGGGTGTTACCGCCGGCGTTGTCAGGTCCGCACTTCTCCAGGATCACCACTGATGCGCCGTCAGCGTGTGCTTGCAAAGCTGCAGCCGATCCTGCAGCTCCCGAACCGATGACAATTACGTCGACATTGTTATCCATGTCACAAAGCTATGGCGCCGCAATTGCGTCGTATATGTAGCTTCCCAGTGAGCGAGAGAAGTCCTGTTCAGTACAGGGAGCCGGGAACGGGATAGCTGCGCTCGCTCATTTCGACGGCTCCGGCGTCGGCAAGGTCGTTGATGGTCTGACGCAACGACGAGCACGAACGCTGTGCATACGGATTATCCGACGGGCGCGCAAGTTCCGGGCAGACCTGCTCGGAATCCTCGAGCCACTGCACGCTGGTGTGCGCGTTGCTGTACTTCTCGATGAGTACTCGGTTGCCGCAATTGCGGCAGCTGACCTGCCGCATCAGCGTACGGCCATGTCCGACATCGCCCAGAACGCGCGCGTGCTGGTGATCTTGGCGTTCTCGTCGAAGGTCATCACGTCGATGGGGGAGACCTCGTAGATCTTGTCACCCATCGGTGTCACGACGCGGAAATGGAACGCCGCGCTGGAACCGCTGACACGCAGGGTCAGGAGTTCGATCTCCTGCGTGCGACCTTCGAGGGCACCGAAGAATGCGGCAATCGCCTCGCGGCCGACAACGGGTTCGCTGCCCACGGGATCCTCGAGAGTTCCGTTCTCCGCGTACAGGGCTGCGATGTCTGCGCTCGATCCGCGGGAAACCGCGTCGAGGTACGCGGTGACGGTCGCGGTGATCGCAGCGGTGATATCTGGTTCGACAGTAGTCATCGTCGTAATCCGATCAGTTGTGTCCCGGTGAGGTCGGCGGTGGGCGCCGACCTCACCGGACGTTATCGCTTCTGATCGTCCCTATCGTCGATCTCTCCCACGCAGCGGGACGTCCAGTTCAGACGTCCGTGGCTTGTCGGAGGCTTAGGCGTCGAAGCGACCGAAACCGCCACGGTAGAAGAGCAGCGGACCGTCGTGGCGCAGCACGGTCAGATCCGTGATGCGTGCAACGACGATGGTGTGATCGCCTGCATCGTGCTCGTTTTCGATGGTGGCTTCGATACGGGCCAGGGCGCCGTCGAGGGCAGGCGCGCCGTTGGAGCCTGCTTCCCAGTCGACACCACTGAACTTGTCAGTGCCGCCGCGAGCGAAAGCCGAGCACATGTCCTTCTGATCGTGCGCAAGAACGTTGATGCAGATGGATCCGGCTTCACGCAGTTTCGGCCAACTCGTCGACGTCTTGGCCGGGCAGAACGACAGCAACGGAGGATCGAGAGAAACCGAGACCAAGGACTGGCACGTGAATCCGAGTGGGGATTCACCGTCGTGGGCGGTGATCACCGTGACGCCGGTGCAGAAGTTGCTCATCACGTCGCGCAGTGTGCGCCCGTCCAGCGCCGGCGGTGCGGCATTTTCTACGGACATGTGTCTCTCCTCGATCAAAGCTCTGCAAACAGGGTGTGAGTCCCTACGATGTGGGGCAACGGCGAGGTAATCCAGCGCCAGTCCCACTCAATGGCAGCAAGAACACTTCTGCCCAGGATCCCGCTCCACCCGGTCGACTCAGCACTCCCGGTCAGTAGAAGCGCTGCCCTACGGGTTCGGGATGAACCCGTCGAGTCCGCCGGACGGTGCAATCAGTTCGAGTCCGTCCGGCAGTGTCGGGTTGATCATCGGCGCGAGTGGCGCAACAGCCGTCGACGTCATGACGCCCAAGGTCGAGAAGATTCGTCCGTCCGGAGTGACCGCCAGAATCCCTTCCGTGGTGTCGGTGGCGAAGCCGATGTTGCGCATTCCTTTTCCGGTGGCCGGATCGATGTCGACGATGGCGGACTTCACCGGCACCGAGACGGGGTAACCCTGAATCGGGACGTCGTAGCCGTAGAAGACTTCGATCAGAATTGAGCCGTTCACAACCGTCGGGTTGCCGTTGCCGCGCACGATGGGCGCGCCGTACACGTCGCTGACCGGGAGCGTCGCGTTTGTCAGCTCGCTGAGATCGGCGTCCCAGAGCTTTGCGCCTGCGGCACTGTATGCAGAGAGGACGCCGGGATTGGTGAGTGCGTAGATAGATCCTTGCGCGTCCACGGCTACCGCGGCAGCGGCAGCGCCGGACGGCGCGTTCCAGAGTTCCTTGCCGGATGCAGCGTCGAACGCATAGAGGAGTCCCTCGTCGTCACACGTGTAGACGGTTTTGCCGTCGGGCGAGATAACGGGGCTCGAACCGCTACCTGGCCCCATCTGCGCTGCAAAGGCAATGGAAATCGAGCCGGGGGCACCGTTCTTCGGTGGGGTGATGTCGAGGCCGTAGAGCGCGCCCTTGTCTTGTTCCTTGTCGGTTGCCGCGACGTAGACGCGTCCGGTCACAGAGTCCACTGCGGGAGTGTTTGCGCTCTGGACTATGCCGCCCATGATGATCTGGAAGATGGGATCCTTGATGGCAGGGTCCATCATTCCGCCGGCCCACATGTTCGGTGACATCGGAGTTTTTGTGTGCCGCTTGGCTATTGAGCCGGGAAGCTGGAACACGGGTGCGCGCAGCTCTCCGGTGGCCCGGTCGACCACCATTACCTGACCGAACACGGTGGTGCCGAAAACTGCACCGTCCTTGGTGAAAGCGGCTGTGACAAAGGGATTGATCGCTTGCGATCCGTCGGCAAAGGGGTTGGGGCTGGGCGCTGCCGGTAGGTCGATGACCCAACGCAGGGCGCCGCCACTGGTGTACGACCACAGTTGATCTGCGTCGCTGACAAAGATGTTGCCGTCCGCGTCGATGATGGGGGAGGAGATGATCGCGGCCGAGTCGACGCCGGTCTTGCCGCTCCACGCCGGTGTTTCCCAGACGATGGTGCCGAACTTGTCGAGCACATGGAGGTTGGCGCTGCCCTCGGCCTTGCCTGTGGTGATGGCCAGGTTTCCGTTGGGCAGCATGGTGGGAGCGGTGAGAATCGACGCACCCTGCAGAGCTGTCCACCGGGTGTAACTCTGCGCGGGTTTAACCCCCAGTTGCTGACGACGATTGCCCGAATCGCCGTGCAGGGTAACCCAACCTGTGTCTGCGTAGACAGATGTGTCGGGTTCGAGGCTTCCGTCGATACTTCCGGTGCTGCTTCCGAAACCTGTCGCGAGCACCGTCGTAGCGGCAACGAGTAGGGATCCGAACCTGGCCGGGGTCATCGATTTCAAGGGGCTCATTAATACTCCTTATTAGTAGTAATCGGAAAGGTACACTAAGCGCCATGAGTACGGGAGAGCTCTCGACCAAACAAAAACTTCTCGAAGTCGCGGAAGAACTCTTTGCCACGAAGGGGATTGAGGCGACGCTGGTCGGTGACATCGTTTCGGGTGCGGGCCAACGCAATCCGTCGGCGCTTCGGTATCACTTCGGCTCCCGCGAAGGCATACTCCAGGCGATTCGGGAGAAGTATCTGGTGCAGTTGGAGTCTCGACGAACCGTGATGCTGGCAAACTGGCAAGGCGATGTCACCCCGCGCGAGTGCGTCGAACTGATCGTGGCGCCGCTGGGGGAGATGCTCACCAGCGAAGCGGGCCGCAGATACCTGCGCATTCTCGGCCAGACCATTTATCAGCTCGAACCCGAGCAGATAGATCAGGTACCGCCGAAGTATCCCAGCCTCGTCAGATCCATCGAGTTGCTGCGCGAATCCATCGGCCACCTGCCCGGCCCGCTGGTGGACGAGCGTGTGCGCGGCGCAATTCTGCTTGCCACCGCAATGCTAGCCGTCCGGGCACGTGATCTGACCGGGCGCCGCCGATTGCCGCTCTCGGCGGCGGACTTTCAAGTGAACGTCATCGACATGACGACAGCAGCCTTGACCGCCAATTCGTGAAACTCTCCCGCTAAGCGGGCACCTCGGTTTGTGATGCACCTCACCTGGTTGTTCGATTGTTAGACTCCTGTCCGTGTCCGCAACCGAAGACGTGTCCAGAGGACTTCCCGCAACGAGTTGGGCGGTCCTCGGAACGCTCACGTTCGGTGAGGAGCTGACAGGCAACGATCTCAAGAAATGGGCCGACTGGAGTGTCGGGTTCTTCTACTGGAGTCCGTCCATCAGTCAGGTGTATGCCGAGCTCAAGAAACTCGAGAAAATCGGGTTCGTGGAATCGCGGGTCGTGTCCGAACCGGGAGTGCGGGGTCGGCGCCTGTACGCGATTACCGAATCCGGAACCGAGGCAGTGCGCACCTGGTCGCGCGAAGCTCCTGTGGAGGTTCCCGTACTCAAACACGGTGTCATGCTTCGACTTTGGATGGGGCATCTCAATGACCCGCCACGGCTCAAGGCACTTGTCGGTGCGCATATCGCCAATGTCGAGGAGCAACTACGACGCGCGGAACTTCACGCAGACCACGCAGAAAACGAGCCCGCCTGGGCGTACTCCGTCATGACATTGCGTTGGTCGGTACGCTACTTCCGGGCTGAAATCGACCTTGCGCGTGAACTACTCGACGATATCGACCGGGCGTCGGCAGAATTTGCCAAGGTCGCCGAATATGATCCCCTCGGGTCACCGATCCCGGTGTCGCCTGGCCGATGGAAGGACATCGAAGATCATGTCCTCTCACTCACCCAGGATCAGCGCGATATCTGAGTAACCAGCTGCCCTCGGTCATGACCAACGTGTTGCTCACGCCCTGGCAGCGGTGGGCAGGTTTCGCAGCAGCTGCCGACGCTGCAAAGTCGGTGTGACAGTGTGAGATCCACCGTCGATGGCACGCCAGATCGCAGACGCGGCCATGCGGACGGGTGCTGCACTGATGTGATCGTTACGTAGCGCCTTCGTCGGCCCACAAATCGACACTGCGGCAACTGCCCGTCCGGGCAGTCCGATCGGTGCCGCCAGACAGCTGAAGCCGGCCAACCCACTCCCACTTTCGAAGGCCACACCGGCCTCCCGAATCCGGGCACGCTGGGGATGCGTTGTGGATTGCGACTCGAATGCGAGCAGCGCCTGCCCCAAGGCAGTCGTGGGAGCATGACGCCGTTCCCCGACGCGCGTCGGGACAGCGGCGGCCAGGCGCCCGCCGATCTTCTCGAGATACACCACATCGGAGCCGTCGAGAATGCCGAGGTGAACAACAAATCCAGTGACGCGATACAGCTCGTGCAGCAGTGGCAACGCAGCTGTGTGCAGGCGATCCTGGTGTACGGCGAGAGAGCCCAACTCGACCAGGCGCATACCGAGCTCGTAGTCGCGGCCGTCGCGCCGTAGCCAGCGCATCGAGACCAGCCGCTCGAGTAGGCGGTGGGCGGACGACCGAGGAAGGCCGGTGCGGCGAACAATCTGGGCGAGTGTGAGGCGGCCAGGACCGTCGAAGGTGTCGAGGACGAGTGAGACGCGGTCGAGAACGGCAGTGGGTGTCGAGTCAACCCCCAGGTCAGCGGAATCTAGCTTCACGGTCGCTACTTGGGACTCCAGTGCCATAGTCATCGCGTCCACTACTCCTCTTCGATGAAAATCTGTGAGCTGGCTATTTCAATTAGAAATAGTGTCATATGACTCGCGATTTGTGAAGTGAATCACGTAAACGTCCTGCATCTGGGCGTAGGGGCGTGGCGCGTTCGGGTTTTTGTGGGCGCCATTCCTGTCGACTGGGCGATCCGGCGCGCATGCGTGTCGCTTCGGTTTCAGATGTGCCCGATATGTCTCTTGATTCGAATAAGTGTTCGAGTATCATTGTGGTCAAGGGTGGGGAGGCTCTGATGACCACAGTCAGCGATTTTGTTTCGGTGGGGGATGTTGTAGCTGGCTCCGCTGCGGGTGTGCGTGGCAGGTTGTGGCAATTGCGCCCGGCGGAGGTTCGGGACGTTGCCGTGAGTGCGTCTGCGGAGATTCTTCGGTTGGAAGCGATTCGGGTTGCCGCGGTTGATGAGTTGGCGCTCAATCCTGATGAGCAGGTGCTGTGTTACCGGGGTGTTGGTCGGTGGTTGGCGGCGAACACGATGCTGCAGAATGCGGCCGGTAACAAGATCGCGGCTCTCGGTGCCGCGTTGCGGGTATTCCCGGATGTTGCCGCGCAGTTCGAGGCCGGCGACCTCTCGCTCGATCATGCGGCAATGATCGTCGCGTTCTGTGAATCTCCGCCAAAAGGAATGCCGGACAGGGCGTTACCGTCTTGCATGAAGACCCTTCTCGCTGCCGCATCCGGGGTGGAGGCGACCACCGTCAAACTCCGCTACGCGATTGCGGTTTTGGAGCGGATGTTCGAATCCGACGATGTCCCGCCGGGTGAGGACGATGACCTCAATGTCTTGCGGATTTCGCCGACGCTCAACGGTCGGGTGGCGATCAAGGGTGATTTCGACGCGCTCACTGGTGAAATGTTGTTGTCGGCTCCCTCGGGTTTGTCGATGCCGAAGCCAGCAGCGGAAGGAACCCCGGATCAGCGGTCCGCTGCCAAACGAACCGCCGACGCCTTCACGGAACTGATCCGCCGCTATCTCGACAACGCCATGACCGGTGTCGACGGCGGTCAGCGTCCGCACGTGAATGTGCACATCACCGCGAAAGACCTTGCCGAGCATCGGGAATGCGCCACCATGCGCAGCGATGTCGCAGCGGATTTCGATGAGCCTGATGTCGAAGATCTGGACGTCGGGTACATGCCGTGGATGGGACCACTCAGTGTGAGCCTGACCCGGATGCTCGCCTGTGACTGCATGCTCTCCACAGTGTTGATGGACGGCAACGGCGCACCGCTGGATGCGACCCCGCACAAACGCCTCGTCACACCCGAGCAACGCACGGCGTTGATTGCCCGGGACAAAGGCTGCGCCTTCCCCAACTGTGATGCCGTACCGGCCTGGTGCGATGCCCACCATATAAAACCCTGGTCAACCGGAGGCTTGACGGTGATGGACAACCTCACCCTCCTCTGCCGAAATCACCATCGATTGATCCACAGCACCAGCGGATTCCGCGGCATCTGGGAAATCAAAATGGGCGATGATCACAAACCCTGGTTTATCCCACCAGCTACGATCGACCCGAAACAACGACGCCGACGCTCCACCACCCGCCAAGGCCCAGTCCACCGAGACTGAATTCGGCTCTGCCGGAACTGAATACCGTGTGAGAGCTTCGCATCACCAGTCAAGACGATGCGAAGCCCACACGCATGCCTACGGGGTCCGAACACAGGAAAAGGGCTTGCGCACAAATGTGCGCAAGCCCTTCCCGGTAAAAATTTACATCGCTTAAAATTTACATCGCTGCCAGCGGTTCGCTGCCCGACCAGTCATGGCCCCAGTAACTGTCGGCGGTGATCTCCTCTGCCGAGTAGGAGTCCTGATCCACCTTCGATCCCTCGGTGCCGAACTCGATGTCCCAGCCGCCGGGTGCCCGGACGTAGAACGAGACCATCTTGTCGTTGGTGTGTCGACCCAGGGTCGAGGACACCGAGAATCCGTCCTTCACCACCCGGTCGAGTGCCTGGCCGACGGCGTCGAGTGTGTCGACCTCGACCATGATGTGAATCAGGCCGGGCGCGCCGCCGTGCGGGGCAGGGCACAGCGCCAAGCTGTGGTGGCGTTCGTTGACCCCGAGGAAGCGGATGCGCAGGGGGCCGAACTCCGGCGGCGCGGGCAGGCGGAATGCGCCACGCGGATAGAAGCCGAGAACATCGGTGTAGAAATCGAAGCTCGCAGCACTGTCCATGACCGGGAGAACAACGTGGCCAAGGCCCTGTGAGCCGGTGACAAATCGAGAGCCGAACGGCGTGACGACCGGGCTGTGATCGAGGATCGCGCCGTGGAAGATTTCCACAGTTGCGCCGCCGGGATCGGTGAAGGTGATGACCTCTTCGACTCGGCGTGCGTCGGCCTCGGCCAGGGGAAGTTGGTCGACCGCGGTGCCGAACTTCTCCAGCGCGGCCTGAACGCGTCGTAGCGCGTTGCGATCGGCCACCTCCCAGCCGATGCTGACGATCTCGTCGCGCTCGCCCTCGACGATGACGATGCGGGCGGCGCGCTCGTCGAGACGCAGGTACAGCGCGTTCTCGTCCGGTCCGCTGCCCTTGGCGAAGCCAAGAACGTCGAATGCAAAAGTGCGCCAACGGTCCATGTCGTTGGTGGAGATCTTGACGTAGCCAAGTCCCTTGATGTCGGTGTGCGTCATCGTGTGTTGTTCCTTATGTCAGATCATCGCCCGCAGCGGGCCCTGCGGATCGGCGCCGAGGCGGCTGAGGGAGGCAGCGTGGAATACGGTGCCGGGGACGTGGATTGCGTGATGCTGGCCGGCATGGGCGTCGCGCCAGAAGCGCTGCAGTGGCTTGTCCATGCGAAGGGCGTTGCCGCCGCACCGCGGGTAGACCTGGTCGATGGCATTGATGGCACGCCATGCAGCCTGAACCTGTGTCTGTCGACCTTCGGCGCGCTGCTCGAACGTCACTTCCTTGCCTGCGTCGACGCGATCCCACATGCGATCGACATTGGCCAGCAAGGTGTCTCGCGCCGCGCGAATATCGGCCGTTGCCTGGCCGATGGCGAAGAGCGTGTACGGATCATCCTTGATCGCGGTGCCCTGGGCATTGATGCGATCAGCCTGGTATTCGTTGGCGTGGAACAGCATTCCCTCGCAAATGCCGATGGTCGCGGCTGTGATCCCGAGTGGGAACATGTTCGACCAGGGCATCAGGTACAGCGTCTCGGTGCGTCCGTACTTGCGTACAGCGGTACCGTCGATGACCTCGTCGCAATCCATGACGCGGTAATCGGGAACGTACGCGTCCTTGACCACAAGATCTTTCGACCCCGTGCCGCGCAAACCCATGACGTCCCACGAGTCTTCGATGATCTCGTAGTCGGTGCGCGGAATGATCACGTGCAGCATGCGGGGCGGCATTTCCATGTTGCCGTCCTTGTCGCAGGCCATAGCGCCGAGGAACGCCCAATCACAATGGTCCGTACCGGAGGAAAACTGCCAGCGGCCGGAGAACTTGTACCCACCGTCGGTGGGAATACACATGCCGCCGGGCATATAGGGAGAGGCCATCCAGGTATCAGGATCGGAACCCCAGATTTCCTGCTGAACCTTCGGATCGGCAAACGCCAACTGCCACGGGTGAACTCCGACAATCCCGTGGACCCAACCAGCCGACGGATTCAGTGACGCCATCCGCATTACAGTTTCCGCGAACTCGCGCGGATGCGCCTCCATGCCGCCGTATTCCTTGGGCTGCAACATCCGGATCGACCCGGCGGCCTTCATCTTCTTGGCGGTATCGTCTGCCAACCGTCCGATTTTCTCGGCCTCGATACCTTCTTGGAAGATGTCGTCGGCCATCAAGTTGATCTGTTCGAGCACTTCGTAACTCATGGTCACCCTATGTTGTGTTGTGTCGTGTGGTCTCGGTCAGCACGGGCTCTGATCAGGACGTGGTCTGAGGTGCCTGGGCTTCCCGGGCTGCGACGTTCTCGGCAACTTCCTGCTTCCAGCTCGCCACCGCGCGGGTGGTGTCGATCTCGAACTCGAAGCGCTTGGTCATGTCTTCGGTGACGTCCTCGACATCGGTGTAGAACTGGTTGTACCAACGCCGCAACTGATATACCGGGCCGTCTTCTTCGGAGAGAAGTGGATTGTCGATGGGAGCCTTGTTCTTCCAGATCTCCACGTCCTGAAGGAATCCCGTCTCGACGCCCTCGGTGAACTGCGCGGCCATGGCCGCAGTGTCCTCGTCGCTCATTCCGGGAAGCTTCTTCACCATGGCGCCGTACTGCAGCACGAAGGCGTTGTTCGAGATCGGGTAGTGGCAGTTGATCAGAACGGTCTCGATGATCTGACCGTTGGCCTCGCTCTTGAGCCAGTCGATCATGTACGACGGACCGAAATACGACGCGTCCGAACGAAGAACAGCGTTGGGATCGCCGTAGTTCGTGCCGCTGATGACATCCTCACGTCCCACCGACTCCATGTACTGGCTCGCGACATGACCTTCGAAGATGTTCTTGAAATACCGGGGGAAGGAGTAATGGATGTAGAAGAAGTGCGCCATGTCCACGACGTTGTCCACGATCTCGCGGCAATGCGAGCCTTCGATGGTGAGCGTGTTCCAGCTCCAGTCGCTCCACTCGCTGCTTCCGAACCCCTCGATCTCGGGGATGGTGACTTCTGCGGGCGGGGGATTGCCCTGGGGATCGTTCCAGACGAACAGCTGGCCGTTGCGCTCGAGTGTCGTCCATGCACGGGTCTTGGCCAGCGGCGGAACGCGTCGTGCGTACGGAATATCCGTACATTTTCCGTTACCGCCCCAACGCCAGTCGTGGAACGGGCACGCGATCGAATCGCCCTTGACCGTGCCCTGCGCCAGGTTGCCGCCCATGTGACGGCAGTAGGCGTCGAGGATCTTGATGTCGCCCTTACTGTCGGCGAAAACAACCAGGCTGGTGCCGAAGATTTCGATCTGGTGTGGCGTTCCGTCGCGATACGTCTTGCTGAGTCCGAGGCAATGCCACCCCCGAGCAAATCGCGCCGGGGGAGCCGCCGCCTCGATTTCGCGAATTTCCTCGTCTGCCGTTGTGGGTGAGTCCGTGCTGAGCGACATGTCTTCCTCCGAGCCGCGTCCGACGACGCTGTCAGTGATGTGATCCACCCCATAGAACCGTTGGCGTGGTTGCCTCGGATACGGGCATTCCCGCTGGATGGAACACTTACTCTCGGGACCGGAAACTCGCCCCGCGTCGCATGATGTGGGAGCGATCGAGTTCGGCGATGTCACGTACGCCCATGAGCGTCAGAGTCCGAGCGATCTCCTCGCGGAAAATCTCGAGAACGTGCGCGACGCCGTCCTCACCGCCAACCGCCAATCCATAGACGTACGGTCGGCCGATTCCGACCGCGGTCGCGCCGAGTGCAAGTGCCTTCACCACATCGCTGCCACGACGAATGCCGCCGTCCAGGTAGACGGGAACGCCGCCGGATCCGCCCACTCGATCAACTACCGCAGGCAGTGCTTCGATGCTCGAGAGCGCGCTGTCGAGTTGGCGTCCACCGTGATTCGACACGACAATTCCGTCGGCACCCAGTCGGACAGCAGCAGCGGCATCATCCGGATCGAGAATGCCTTTGACGTACATCGGACCGTCCCACAGATCGCGGATCTTCGCCAAGTCGTCCCAGCACAGTTCCGGTCGCAGGAGACTGACCTGCTTCTGCGCCGATCGCACCGCGGCGGCGGCGCCTCGCTCGTCGACCAACATGCGCGACGAGATTCGCTGGTGTTTCAGGAAGTTGTAGGCCCAGCGGGGTTTGCGGGCCGCGTCGAGGACGCGGGACGGCGAGAGAGTGGGCGGAATCCCCATGCCTCGCTTACGCTCCCCCTCCCGGTTTCCGGTCACCGGAACGTCAACCGTCACGAACAACGCGCTGTACCCGGCGTGGTGTGCGCGGTCGATGAATTTCTTCGCCAACGATTCCCCGGTGCGGACGCTGGTCCACGGGTAAAGCTGGAAGAAATGGTTCTCGGAGGTCGCGTCCGCGATCTCCTCCACGGTGTAGCTGGATGCCGTCGAGATAACCGCTCGCGTGCCAACGCGTTCGGCTGCCCGAGCGGCAGCTCGTTCACCGGTCCACTGGATAAGTCCGGTCATTCCGGTGGGAGAGAGGAAAACCGGGAGATCGAGCGCTGTGTTCCCCACTTTGGCGGACAGCCCTTGACCTTCGTTTCCGGTCAAAACCCGTGAGCGAAGCGCCCACTTGTCGAAATCATCGACGTTGGCGCGCAGCGTCAGCTCGTCCTCGGCGCCGCCGTCGACGTACGCCCAGATCATCGCGGGCAGTGCCTTGCGGGCACGTTCGCGGTAGTCAGCGACGGTTATCGGTGACGTACGTGAGGACAGAGTGAATGCAATGGCCGACATGGAGCCACTCAATCACCGGAGAATCGCCCGGTTGCCGCCTGATCCCGCTCGGTGGAACTTACCGATCCGAGTGAGCAGTCTCCGCCACGGTGACCCACGCCCTGCCCGCGGTTACGCCTGCATCATCGGTTGCACTCACGATGAAATCGGAAACATACTCCGAATCCTTGAGATACCGGGCGACGGCAGTGCGGGTAAACGTGAGACGCGAGGCATCCGAGACGAAGATCCGGGTGCGGAATCGACGGACGCTGTCGGCATCGAACGAGGAGTCGACGTGGGCGGCCAGTGCGGACGAAGTGCTCGCAGCGACAGGACCTTTGATGTCGCAGGCGATTCCCGACGCGTACACCTCGGCAACCAAGTGCCCGTACACGTCGCGGTAGTCGACGGTCCGGGCGATCCGCGACGGGCCGCCGTCGGTGGACGGGATTCGTTCGAGTGAACGGATACTTCCCACAACAGTGTCCGTGGGGCGTGGCGGGCCGAAGAACACCACATCCTGTTCGTCTGTCGACGCGTCGATCAAGCCGGCGGATGCGTCGTACAGCGTCGAAAATGTCGGCAGCACCGCGTGCGCCAAGGGATTCTCGTCGACAAGCATTGCAGTCACGATAACCTCCGTTTCCCCCGGCCAGTCGGCCGTTCGAGTGGGTGATGGCAACGCTAGTGACCATCGCGGCTACCACAGCATTTGCTCCCGCTGATCGGGAATATGTGCAGAAGTGCCCTGTAGTGCGGCTGGGACGTGGCCGTGGTTTCGGTGGGCGAGACATCAGTTTCTGGCGGTATTGCGCTCGTTCCACCGTGCGGGAGATCCTCTGTCGAGCGGGCTGTAGGCCGAATAGTGTGACCCGAAAATTCGGCAGAGCAACGCGTCACTGCAGGTTGCGAAGGGAATGTGATGAAACTCGAAGAATTGCGCGACGGAACAGCAGTGATCACGGGAGCCGGAAGTGGAATCGGCGAGGGTCTGGCCCGCGAAGCTGTCAACCTCGGAATGAATGTCGTCCTGGCGGACATCTCCGCCGAGCGCCTCGAGGCTGTGGCGGCCGATCTTCGGGCAGACGGAGCCCACGTGCTGACCGTCCCGACCGATGTCACCGTCGCCGCAGATGTGGACGCACTGGCCGACGCGGCCTTCGCGGAGTTCGGTGCCGTGACACTCCTGGCCAACAATGCAGGCCTCGAATCCGTCGGGTTCACGTGGGACATTCCGGCGGACGAATGGCGCCGCGTCATCGACGTCAACCTGACCGGGGTTTTTCACGGCATCCGCTCGTTCGTCCCCAGAATGGGAGCCGACCCGCGGCCTTCCCACGTCGTCAACACCGTCTCGGTCGGCGGTGTGGCGATCACACCGAAGATGACTGCGTACGCGGCCTCGAAGCACGGTGTGCAGGCGCTCACCGAAAGCCTGTATCTCGAATGTGCCGAACAGTTTCCACAGATCCGCGTCTCGGTGTTCAGTCCGGGACAGGTTGCCACCAGGATTTTCGAGGACGTCGCGGTGCGCCCGCAGTCCGGGGCGGACACCGAGTTCTGGCGCGAGAACATCAGAGAAGGTATGTCGCCCGCGGCCGCAGCCAAAATCTACTTCGACGGTGTTGCGCAGGAAGAGTTCTGGATACTCACGCACCCCGATTCGTTCGACCGTCTGGCCGCAAAGCGGGCCCAGGTTCTGACCGGAAAACTACGTCCGGACGCACTTTTCGACGGCCGGAACTGAAAGGTACTGCTATGACGAACAAGGCACCTAACGTACTGATCGTCTTGGTCGACGACATGGGATTTGGCGCCACCTCGCCGTTCGGTGGGCCGATCGACATGCCCACGGCGCAGCGGCTCGCAGATGACGGCCTGAAGTACAACAGGTTTCACACCACCGCATTATGTTCGCCGACCAGAGCATCGCTGCTGACCGGCCGAAATCCACATGCGGTGGGGTTCGGTACTGTCACCAACTTCGAGAGCACAGATCCCGGATACAACTGCACAAGGCCAGACAGTGCCGCAACGCTCGCGATGACTCTGCGTGAGAACGGATACAACACAGCAGCATTCGGAAAATGGCACCAAACTCCGGGTGTCGAGACGGGGCCGGCCGGACCGTTCGATCGTTGGCCAACCGGGGAGGGGTTCGAGCACTTCTACGGATTTCTCGGCGGATCCACCGACCAGTACTACCCGGCTCTCTACAACGGCATCACCCCGGTTGACGCCCCAGCAGGTCCGGAGGAGGGCTACCACCTCTCCGAAGATCTCGCCGATCGCCTGATCGACTGGGTGGGCCACCAGCAGGCGGCCGCGCCGGACAAACCCTTCTTCACGTATCTGGCTCTGGGAGCGACACATTCACCCCTTCAGGTCCCGGCGCAGTGGCGAGACAAATACGCCGGGAAGTTCGCGCACGGGTGGAACCGTCAGCGCGACATCACCGTGACACGCCAGCACGAGTTGGGCGTCGTACCGGAAGACGGACAGCTGACGGCGTGGCTGGATTTCATTCCCCAGTGGGATTCGATGAGCGACGAAGACCGTCGCGCGGCGGAATTGCTCATGGAACTGTACGCAGGTTTTGCCGAGCACACCGACGCTCAGGTCGGACGGGTGATCGACGCACTCGACGACATGGCCGCGCTCGAAAACACCTTGGTTTTCTACATTCTCGGCGACAACGGTGCGGCCGGTGAAGGCGGCATGCTCGGCACCGCCAACGAGGGCATCCTGTTCAACGGCCTGAAGGACACGTCGGCGCGGATCATCGACAAGAGTGCGGAATTGGGTGGACCGACCACAGCGCCGCAATATCCGATCGGGTGGGCGCTGGCGATGGATACGCCCTACCAGTGGGTGAAGCAGGTCGCGTCGCATTACGGCGGCACGCGAAATCCGTTGATCGTGCACTGGCCGTCCGGCATCGACTCGGGTGGCGAGATTCGCGAGCAATGGCACTTCGTGTCCGACGTCGTTCCCACAGTTCTCGAGGCTGCGGGAATTGCTCAGCCAGGGACTGTCGGCGGCGTGGCGCAGCAGCCGATGGACGGAGTGTCGATGCTCTACAGCTTGAACGACCCGTCGGCGCCCGATCGGCGAACCACGCAGTATTTCGAAGTATTCGGCAACCGCGGGATCTACCACGAGGGGTGGGTGGCGTGTACCGCTCACCGCGTCCCGATGCAGGCGGCATCCGGTGACAAGCCATTCGAAGACGATGTGTGGGAGCTGTACGACACGAATACCGACTGGACCGAGGCCGCCGACCTGGCGTCGACCCGGCCGGACAAACTTGCCGAGCTTCAAGCGGTGTTCGAACGCGAGGCGGTCCGAAACCAGGTCCTGCTCGACAACACTCGCATGCAGAGGATGCGCAAGGGGTCGGTGAAGCCGGCGCCGAGTTCGCACACCTATCCCGGGTCGATGCCACCCTTGCTGCCGGACGCGGCACCCAAACTGTTCAATCGTTCGCACGCGATCACGGCGAACGTCGAACTGTCGGAGGCGGGGCGAACCGGCGTTGTCGTGGCTCAGGGTGCTCGCGCCGACGGCGGATGGAGTCTGTATGTGCACGACGGCGCCCTGACGTACTGCAACAACGTCGCGGATCTGCATGTGCAGCACGTTCGTAGCCGGGTGGTGATCGAACCCGGCCATCACGACCTGCGGATGGAACTGCACTACGAGGGCGACGGATTGGGCTCCGGCGCGCAGATCGTGCTTCTGGTGGACGGCGCCGTTGTTGCGTCGGATCGGATCGAGCGGACGACACCGTTCTACATCGGCGGAACCGGCCTGCTGACAATCGGGCGATGCCACGGCGTCGCAATCAGTTCCGACTACACCGACCGAGATCGTTTTGTAGGGACGGTGCGATCCGTTCGGGTCGATCTGGATGATCTGCCTCCGCGCGAAACGGAAGCGGATCTCGCGCGGATTGCATTTGCGGTGCAGTAGGGCCGGAGGCCCCTCTGGAACCTGTTCCAGTTTTGTGCGATTGTGGATAACGTATTCGTGACCGGGAGCACATCTCGATGACGGCAGGCCAAGCAGAAGGAAGACCAGATGACAGACGAGTTTGCTGACCTCCACCGACCGATTTACGGTCCGGACCTGCTCATCACCGCCCTCGAACGGAACCACGACAAGCCGGCGCTGTACATCGGCGACGTTGTTCTCACCGGCGGACAGATGCGCGATCAGATCAGCTGCTTCGCCCAGGCACTCGCGTCGCTCGGAATCACCCAGGGCACCAGCACGGCGATGCTCTCCAAGAATCGACCCGAAGTACTCATCAGCATGGGCGCCACCATGATCACCGGTTGTCGCGCCAGCGCTCTCAATCCGATGGGCTCCCTCGACGACCACAAGTACATCGTCGACGACGCCGAGATCGAGACCCTCATCTTCGACCCCAACGCTTTCGAGGACCGGGCCGCCGAGTTGAAGGCGTCGTCGCCGTCGTTGACCACGATCCTGTCGATGGGCCCGTCGGAGATCGGCATCGACATTCTGGCTCTAGCGGCAACTTTCGAGCCGAAGCCGCTCAAAGCCGCGCACGTCGACGCCGAGGACGCCAGCAGCATGGTGTACACCGGCGGCACAACCGGAAAGCCGAAAGGTGTTATCGGGTCGTTCCGTTCGGGCGCGGCGCTCAACCAGATCCAGATGTCGGAATGGCAGTGGCCCGAGGAGAATCGCTTCCTCATCTGCACGCCGCTGTCCCATGCCGGTGCCGCGTTCTTCACTCCGACGCTCCTGCGGGGCGGCGCGCTGATCGTGCTGCCCGCCTTCGAGCCCGGAGCAGTTCTCGAAGCGATCGAAAAGTACAAGATCACGGCAACCATGTTGGTGCCCACCATGATCTACATGCTCATGGACCATCCGGATTTCGAGAAGCGGGACGTCTCGAGTCTGCAGACGCTCTTCTACGGCGCATCCGCGATGTCACCGGCCCGCTTGCAGGAAGGAATCAAGAAGTTCGGTCAGATCTTCTTCCAGTTCTACGGTCAGAGTGAGTGCGGCATGACCATCTCGGTGCTCCGCAAGGAAGAGCACCTCGCCGACGACCCGGTCCGACTTGCCACGTGTGGCCGCCCGGTGCCGTGGCTCGATGTCCGGCTGCTCGACGACGATCTGAACGAGGTGCCGCAGGGCGAACTCGGTGAGATCTGCGTCCGAGGTCCTTTGGTCATGAAGGGGTACTGGAAGAAGCCCGCCGAGACTGCAGAAGCCTTCCGCGGTGGCTGGCTGCACACCGGCGACATCGCGCGCAAGGACGTCGACGGGTTCCTGTCCATCGTCGATCGCAAGAAGGACATGATCGTGACCGGCGGTTTCAACGTGTTCCCGCGCGAGATCGAGGACGTGATCTCCGCGCACCCGTCCGTCGCGTCCGTGGCCGTGGTGGGTGTGCCGGACGACAAGTGGGGCGAAGCCGTCAAGGCGTGCGTGGTTTTGCGCGGCGGGCTCACCGTCAGTACCGAAGAGCTGGTCGAGCGGGTGAAGGCGGCCAAGGGATCAGTACACGCACCCAAGAGCATCGACTTCGTGGACAGCCTGCCGCTGACACCGCTCGGCAAGCTCGACAAGAAGGCTCTGCGCGCGCAGTACTGGGAGACCAGCGACCGCGCTGTGTAGTCGTCGGAGTGAGCTGGCAGTAGGAGTGAGCACAGTTTTCCTCGAGTGAGCAGCCCCTGCAGCAGGATGCAAGGGCTGCTCACTTCGCAAAACCTGTGTCAGCTTCGAGTTGAACTGCACTCCGACACGCTGAACTCCGCCAGCGCTTTCCGGACTGCGCTTGGAATAGGTTCGATCACCGTGGCGTCGGTGCGCAGCGAGAGCACTTGTGCGGGTTCGCTCAACGGTCCGCCGCCGATCACCACGGCTCGCGCGCCCGCCGCGACTGCACCGTCGATCGCGCTCCCCAACTGGCTGACACTGGCCGTTGTGTCTTGCGCCAGGGTCAGGGGATCGCCTTCGGTCAACCACAGTCCGGCGTAATCCCCTGTCGGGCAATACCACTGGACAAGGTCGTTCATCGCGTCCGCGAGCAGTCCCGTGGTGGTGGCGATGGCGAATCGTCGACCGTCTTGCGCGGCTTCCAGTATCGAGGCCTGTCCGATGCCTATGACGGGGATCTCGACGCGAGAACGTAATTCGTCGGCGCCGGGATCGCCGAACGCGCTGACGATCACCGCGACCGGTTGATACCGATCGATACCCACCATCGCTGCGTCGACCGCCCACCGCGCAGAGTTTTCCAAAGCCTGCGGTTCGACGATCATCTTCGGACCGCGCGCCGCAGTGACACCGACCGTGCGGAAACCCGTGCCGGTCAATACCATGTTGGCTTTGGCGACCATGCGATCGGTGGTGTCTGCGTTGGTGTTCGGATTGACGAGCAGGATGGTGCGACGGCGATCGGTATCGGTGGACATGATCAGTCATCCTCCGGCATGGGCTGACCCACGGTTTCCTGGGGGAACTGAACGGCGATGGCGCAGACTGCGAACAGGCCGGCGAGCATCGCGAACATGGCTCCGACACCGGATGAATCGAGAACCGCACCGGCGATCAACGGGAACAACCCGCCGGACAGTGAACCAAGGGCGAGGATGACCGACGTGGCCAGGCCGCGGATGCGGGTGGGGTACTGCTCCGGCGCAAACAGCCAGATGGTGGTGTTGAGGACGATGACGCAGAAGTTGAACAGTGCTCCGAAGATGAGGACCAGCGGCATGTTGACTGCAAAGAACCCGAACCCCAGACCTGCGACGACACCGAAGATCGCCGCCGCGGTCAGCGTGACTTTACGAGGTAGCCGACGCGCGATCATGGCCGCTGTCAGCGCACCCACCAATGAACCGGTCTGCATGACCAGCGTGTACCAGAGGGCGCTGGTGATCGACATGCCGCGCTCGGTGAGAATGACGGGGATCAAGGTCAGCATCGAGATCTGAGCCGCGTAGGACATGCAGACTGCAGTGCCCAGTGAGAGTGTTGCGCGACGGAACCGCTTCCCGAACATCTCGGTCCACCGCGTGGTCGTGGTCGTGGTGACTTCTGCAGCCGTCGACGCGTCGAGGTACTGCTCCTGAACCTCGATTTCGCCCCGAAGTTTGCCCTGCGCAAGGCGATTGATCACGATGTTTGCTTCATCGATCCGTCCGGTCGCGGCAAGATAGCGAGGTGTTTCCGGCAAAGCCCGCCGATAGACGACAACTGCTAGGGCCGGCAGGATCAGCACACCGAAGAGCCAGCGCCACGCGTTGTCGCCGGAGAAGATGGCAAAGACAATGACTCCGAACAATGGGGCAAGCATATTTCCCAAACCTGCTGCGGCAACGTTGATCAGGCCGACAGCGGTGCCGCGGTGCTTTGCCGAGAAGAACTCGGACAGCATGATCACAGCAGTGGCTATTTCGCCGCCCAGGCCCAGTCCGACCAAGAACCGCGCGCCAACGAGGACTTCGTAATTCGGTGCCAGCGCACACAGCAACGAACCGACGGCAAACACCAACAGGTTTGCTCCGAGCAGGGTTCGGCGTCCGAAGCGGTCCATCAACGCCCCGGCAAGCAGGCGGCCCAATGCGACTGCGGTGAATGTCGCGGTGTTCAGCAGACCGATCTGGGTTCCACCGATTCCCCACTGTTCCTTGAGAGCCGGACCAGCGATACCAACGGTGTTCTGCTCGATCGCGTCGAAGAAGACACCGAACAAGACCATCGCGACGATGCCGATATGGGCGGAGGTGATGCCGATCCTGCTGTACGACGCCTCGATCTGGTTGCTGAGGCTGGTGCGTTCGATGGGTGTTTCGCCGTGCGGTTTCATGTGTGGATCAACAGTCACCATTGCGGTGCCTTTCGTTGTTCAAGGACGGTAAGAATGAGTTGATTGGTATACCTGAGCTCGGTCAGGAATCTATGTCCAGATTTCGGCGATGCGATTGCTTGGCGGTAAAGATTGTGTTTCCAAGTGCGTATATTCAACGAAACTGGACGGTCCGGCGGAGTTGGCCGCGGGTACCTATATGGAGCACAGAGAGGAATTGGTATACCAAGAACGCTCAGTTGGGGTGCTGGATATCGTGTGGGGGAACATCAACGAAAGAGGAGTCGTAACCACGTGGGCGCACCAGAGAGACCGGAAAGCCTGTCACGTGTTGTGTTCGACGAAATCCGGGCGCGGATTCTCGACGGTCGCTTGCGCGCTGGAGAGCCGCTACCTGAACGTGACATCAGCGCTGAACTCGACGTTTCCCGGGTTCCGATCCGTGAGGCGCTTCCACTACTGGAAGCCGCCGGTTTGGTGAAGCTGTCGAAGCGTCGTCCGGCAGTGGTCACCTTCGTCACGCGCAGCGGAGTCGACGAACTGTACGACATCCGATCGGCGCTCGAACCGTTGATCGCAAAAAAAGCGGCCGCAGCGGTGGTGCGTGGCGCGGACGCGTCATTGTTGCTCGGGGCGCTCGAACGGGCAGGCGCCGCCTTGGACGTCGGTGATCTCGACGCATTCCATTTCTCGAGTGGGCAGGTGCACAAGGGAATCGAAGCGCTGGCAGGCAACACGCTCTACGTGACCATCACCGAACCGTTGCGAGAACGTAGCGAGCGACTGAACGTGGCAAACATGGAACGGGATCCAGCCAAGCGTCACGGCGAGCACGTCGCCTTGGTCGAAGCCATTGCCAACGCCGACGTCGAACTAGCTGCGGCAGTTGCTTACTCGCACGTGGAATGGGGGAGGGCGCGCACCTTCGAGACGTTATCCTCGGTACCGGGATACGATCCGAATCAGTAGCCCAGACCTCAGCTTGTCCAGACCTCAGCGTTTCCAGGTCTCAGCGTTTCCAGACGTAGCGTCGTTCCGGGCGGCCCACCACTCCGTACTTCAGGGACGTGGTGGACTGCCCGCTCGCGCACAGGTGCTCGAGGTAGCGACGCGCGCTTGCCCGCGAGATGCCGACGCGTTCGGAAATGTCTGTCGCCGAGGCAGGTTCCGCTTCTCCGCGCAGTGCGGTCTCGACCAACTGCAGGGTCTCGGGACTCAGGCCCTTCGGCAGGGGTGCTGCCACAACGCCGGCTACACCGAACGCTTCGTCGACGGCGGTCTGCTCGGCTTCACCCGCGCTGTCGAGGTTCGCGTACGTCGATCGGTACCGCTCGAGACGGTCACGGAGAACGTCGAATGTGAACGGCTTCATCAGATAATGCACGACCCCGCTGCGTAGTGCCTTCTTCACCGAGCCTGCCTCGCGCTCGCTGGTGATCACCAGAACGTCGAGTTCGGGCACCAGTTCCCGGAACGGGGCGATGAGATCGAGCCCTGTTGTTCCGGGCAGGTGGACGTCGAGAAGCACCAGATCGGGAACCAGGTCTCCGACGGCAGCCAGCGCGGCCTCGGCGGAGTGCGCAACACCGCATACCTCGAAACCGTCTATCCGCGAGACAAATCCGCTGTGCACACGCGCGACCATGAAGTCGTCGTCGACTACCAGAACTCGGATCATGCGCTCTCTCCGTCATGTAGGACTGCCGTGAAGACGGTCCACTCGAGACCCTCCGCAGTGTGAGTGCTCACGGAGACGTCACCGCCGCGCCGCCGACATGTCAGGCGCACCAACGCCAACCCGAATCCGTGACCGTCGCTCGATTGTCCCTTGGTGCTCCAGCCCTGGCTGAACACCCGCTCTCGATTTTCGGGCGCGACACCGGGGCCGGCGTCCTCGACACGCACTTCGACGGAGGCGCCCAAACCGCGAATGGACAACCGAACCGTGCGCCGCTCCGTCTCCGACATTTCAGCGACGGCATCGACGGCATTGTCGACGAGGTTTCCGACCACCGTCGCCACATCGCGCCCGAGCGCGCGTTCGAGAGTGCCCAGATGCGAATCGGCAGACAAGTCGACGGTCACCAATCCCTGTGCCGCCGCGCCGATCTTGGCAATGATAAGCGCGGCGGTGCCCACATCGGCGATCTTGTCGGTGACCGCCGCGCTGATCTGCGCCCGCTCCATGGTCAAGCCTTCGACGTAGCCGACAACTTCGTCGTATTCGCCCAATTGTATGAGACCGGAAATGGTGTGCAGTTGATTGTCGAACTCGTGAATGTGAGCGCGCAGTGCGTCGGTGCTGGTTTTGGTTACGTCGAGTTCTTCCTCCACAGCCCGCAATTCGGTGCGATCGCGGAACGTGGTGACCGACCCGATGGTGCGGCCTTTGGACTCGATGAGCACGGTGTTGAGAACTAGCAGCCGATCGCCGACCAGAACCAACTGATCGGATTCCGTTGTCCCGGAGGTCAGAACGCTCTGCAAGCGATCGTCGAGTCCTAGATCTCGGACGGATTTGCCCGCGCTGCCGTAGGCGATGTCGAGAAGTTGGTGGGCGCTCTCGCTCATCAGCACTACACGCCCCTGCGCGTCGAAGGCGATGACTCCCTCCTTGAGGCCGCGCAGCATTGCCTCGCGGTGGCGGACAAGATCGAGGATCTCGCCGGGTTCCATGCCGAGCGTCTGCCGTTTGACCCTGCGGGCCAACAGGATCGAGCCGACTGCGCCGATCACCGAAGCAACTGCGAGATACACCAGGAGGTTCGGCGCCGACTGCAGTAGGCGGGTCCAGATCGACGGGTACTCGATCCCGACTACGGCGCTGCCGATGATCGAACCCTCGTTGCCGAGAATCGGAACCTGCGCTTCGACGGCCTTGCCGGAGGACGTGTCGACCAGTCCCGTCTCGGACCGGCCCTGAGTCTGCGGCAGGGCAGTGCCGACATCGCCGGGGCGGGTGGAAATGACAACGGTGCCCTCTCGATCGGCAAGGGACACGTACGTGACGCCGGAGATTGCGCGCACCGAGTCGACAGATCCCTGCAGCCCCGAGCGGATACGGGTCTGAGCCCCGGGGAGTAGTTCTCGCACTGCCGGATTGGCGGCAAGCGACTCTGCTGCCGAGAGCGCGCGGCGCCCCTCCTCGCGCTGGAAACTCGCCGACGACTGCGCAAGCGAGAGCGCGGTGACGCAGAGAAGAACCGCCACGACGATCAGGAGTTGCAGTTCGAGTAGCTGTGTCGCCAACGTCTGTCTCCGACGGCGGAAGCGGGCGCGCAGCGGTATGCGTTCGGCCTGCGCGTTTCCTGTGGACACCTGCCAGACCCTAGCGCGGTAGTCGGGCGCCGGGAAAGTGGCTGTTTGTGAGCACAATGAGCACAAAGCACTTTGCGTTCCCAATGGTGACTCCAGTCACAAAGTGCGCCAGTATGAAATCTGTTCACACATCGAACCAGGCAGGAAAGGGCAACATCATGAGTGCATCGACGCGGCTGAGCAGGCGTATCGCCCTGCTGGCTGCTTGCGCGATGGCTCTCGCGGCGGCGATCGGATGCACTCCGGTCGAGTCCTTCCTCGCTGGTGGCCAGGCAGGAGCCAGTTCCGAGGAATTGCGCATCCTGGTGCCGTCGGTTGCCGGTGGTGGTTACGACCTGACCGCCCGAACCATGGTGCAAGCCCTTGCCGACGAGGGAACCGCCACCGCCGACGTCGTGGTTCTGCCCGGATCGGGTGGCATCGTCGGACTCAACCGACTGGTTCTCGAACGGGGTAACTCCGATCTCCTCATGGTGATGGGGCTCGGTGTGCTCGGATCCGTGGAAATTCTGCCGTCGCAGCACACGCTTGCCGACGCGACCCCGATCGCGCGGTTGATGGACGAACCGGAAGCTGTTCTGGTTCCGGCAGATTCGCCGTTCACAACCCTGGCGGATCTGACATCGGCGTGGACCCAAGACCCGTCGTCGATCTCGATAGGCGGGGGTTCGAGCGAAGGCGGACCGGACGGGCTGTTCCGGCTTCTCCTGGCGCGGGCCGTCGGCGTCGATCCGTCGCTGTCCCCGTCGCGCACGTACGACGGCGGCGGTGAACTGCTCCCAGCGCTATTGACCGGGCAGGTCGATGTCGCGGCAACCGGTCTCGGTGAATACCTGGATCAGATTGCGGCAGGAACGGTTCGGGTTCTTGCGGTCAGTTCACCGCAGCGCTCCCCGGCGGTGGACGCGCCCACCTTGGCTGAACTGGGCGTCGACGTCACCTTCACGAACTGGCGAGGCCTCATGGCGCCGCCTGGGCTGACCGACGATCAGCGACTGCGTCTGCAGACGCTGGTGACGGACTTGACGGCCAGCCCGCGATGGAACGAGCTTTCCCGCCGAAACGGTTGGAACAGTGCAGTTCTCACGGAACCCGAGTTCTCCGAGTTCCTGCAAGATCAATCCCGGTTTGTTGCTGCGACTTTGGACCGGTAGGGCGTCAACACAGAAGTTTCGTTTCACCCTCAGTAGGACATCAGCTGGATTTGCTGTGCCTTCTTCTCCTCGTTCCGTACGCAAAGGAGCTCACCATGCTCGTCACACTCGGCTTCCTCATGGTTGCGGTGTTCATGTTTCTCATCCTCACCAAACGTGCAACACCGGTGGTGGGACTGACACTGGTTCCCGTGGCCTTCGGATTGCTTGCCGGAGCGGGCCTCGGTATCGGCGACATGATCACCGACGGCATCAAATCGCTTGCCCCCACCGCGGCGCTCTTGTTCTTCGCGATCATCTTCTTCGGCATCATGATCGACGTCGGGTTGTTCGATCCGCTCGTGAAGTTCATTCTCCGGTTGGTGCGTGACGACCCGATGCGCTTGGTGGTCGGCACCGCAGTTCTGGCGATGGTGGTCTCCCTCGACGGCGACGGTTCCACGACGTTCATCATCGTGACGTCCGCGATGTTGCCGCTGTACCTCAAACTCGGAGTCAGTCCGGTGGTGCTGACAGTGGTCGCCGGGCTGTCCAACGCGACGATGAACATCATTCCGTGGGGCGGCCCCACCGTCCGGGCCGCCAGCGCCTTGGGACTTTCGCCGTCCGATGTCTTTGTTCCGATGGTGCCGTCGCTGATCGTCGGATTGATCATGGTGCTCGGGTTTTCGGTTCATCTCGGGATCATGGAGCGTCGCCGGATCGGGACTTTGGTCCTCACTTCTGAACGCATCCTCGAAAAGGTCGGAAACGGAGGAACTTCCAGCGCCGGCAGTGATAACAGTGGCAATGCCGACGACAGTGACGACGGCGGCGACACCGGACGCTTCATCGACGGCCTCGACCCCAAGCGGGATACGTTGCGGCCGAAGCTCCTGTGGTTCAACGCCGCGCTGACGACTGTCCTTCTGGTTGTTCTCGTCATGGATGTTCTGCCCATCCCGGTGCTGTTCATGATCGCGTCGTCGATCGCTCTCGCGGTGAATTTCCCTGCCGTCAAGGATCAGGGTGAGGCGATTGCCCGGCACTCGGCGAGCATCGTGTCCGTTGTCGCGATGGTGTTGGCGGCAGCTGTGCTGACCGGCGTTTTTCAGGGCACCGGCATGGTCGAGGCGATGGCCGAATGGCTTCTGCAGGTCATACCCGACGCGATGGGCTCCCACCTGGCCGTCATCACCGGCGTCCTGAGCATTCCGCTCACGTTCTTCATGACCAACGACGCCTTCTACTTCGGCGTACTGCCGGTGCTGTCGGAGACGGCGGCGCAGTACGGAATCGAGCCGGTGGAGATGGCGCGGGCGTCGATCACCGGGCAGGCAGTACACATGCAGAGCCCGCTGGTCCCGGCGATTCTGCTGCTCGTGACGTTAGCCGGTGTGTCTTTGGCGGATCACCACAAGAAGGTCCTGTGGCGAGCCGGCCTCATCTCGATCACGATGCTCGTGGTCGGAGTTGCGTTGGGGCAGATCCCGTTCTGAGCGTGATCACGTGTGGAAGGGGCATCGACCTTGGTCGGTGCCCTTTTTCTTCGTCACGAAGTTGGGGCGGATGGAGAGATCTGGCTCGTCGTAGAGGCGATGGAACGTCGGAGTGAGAGAACTGGACATCGGCGGGTTCACCCAAGACCAGTCCGTCGGGCACTTGCGTCCCGCCTTCTCTTCGCGCGCGATGTGGTCGATGAATTGTTTTGCGACAGTGTGGTGGTCGACCATGATGACGCCGGCCTTGCGATAGCTGTGAATAACTGCGCGGTTCAATTCGACCAGAGCACGGTCCTTCCACAGAGTGCGGTCGTGGCTCGTATCGAGTTCCAAATGCGATGCCACGGCGGGAAGCATGTTGTAGCGATCGGTGTCGCTGAAGTTGCGGGCGCCCACTTCGGTACTGACGTACCAACCGCTGAACGGAGTGCAGGGGTAGACGATTCCGCCGATATCGAGATTCATGTCCGAGACTGCCGGAACGGCGTGCCATTTAAGGCCCAGGTCAGCGAACCACGGGTAGTCGGGATGCTCGATGGGTACCTCGAGGACAAGGTCTGCAGGCACGTCGAAGTACTGCAGTGGTTCGTCCGGAACCGAAATGAGCAGGGGTAGAACGTCGAACGGCGTTCCGGCGCCCTTCCATCCCATCGACGTAACCTGTTCTGTCAGGTCGACGTGCCACGGGTCGCCCAGAATTGTGCCGTCCGGCTGCCGGTAGCCGGCGTAGCGGATCAGTTGCGGGCTGAGGATGCGGTACTCCTGCCCGTCCTCGCGGGGAAGTGGTCCGACGGTGACGACGGACTGGAGTGCGCCGCCGTTGGTCGAGAGTCGCAGGTGTTCCCAACAGGCTTCCGCCAGTGCGTATGCGGTGACGGCATCGCGTGCGTCGATGAGCTTGAGGGTGCGCCAATGTGCGCGTCCGACGCACCGTGCGTGGTTGCGCCACGCGAGTTTGGCTCCGGCCAGAAGTTCTTCGGCGGTGTGGGTGTACGTTCCGGTCCGATGCAGTTCCCGCAGCGCTTCGTGTCTTCTCGACGTCGGCAGGTGGCTCAGTTCCGGAGAGTCGAAGAACTCCACGCACTCGAGTTCGCGGCGTTGAAGATCGGTAGGCACCGGAGGATGTGATGCGAGCGGAGTTGAAGGAGCGCTACCTGTTGGCAATGCATCCGGTCGAACAATATCCACGGCACGACTCCTGTTTGGCTGGTTCGGATTTCGCTGGACGTTAGCTCAACTGTCGAGCGTGTCGAAACCCTTGCTTATTTTGCACCCCCCGGCGAAAAAGGGACGGGCGTACCGAAAAAATCGACGTGACGTGTGACATATACGGCCAAACATTTACGAGTTGGACATTTGTGACATAAGCTCCCCTCGGAAAGTTTGCGGCTGGTCTGCCGCGAAAAATCGGGACGAGGATAAGCGTGGATTCGCAAGCAATTTCTCTGGTCCGGTCGAGCTTCAAGTCCATCGTCGCTGAAGAAGGCGGCCCGGAGCGGCTTGCCCGGACCTTCTATTCGCTGCTGTTCGCGCGCTCACCGGAGACACGCGAGTTCTTTCCGGCTGCAATGGACGTGCAGCGTGACCGCCTGTTCACGGCGATAGCTTACGTTGTCGAACGACTCGACGAGACCGACGAAATTCTTGAATATCTCGCGCAATTGGGCCGCGATCATCGCAAATACGGTGTAACGGACGAGCATTACCAAGCCGTCGGCAATTCGATGATCGAAGCCTTCGAGCTGTTCGGCGGCGCCGAGATGTGGACCGACGAGGTCGACAGCGCCTGGCGCAACGCCTTGGCTGTCATCTCCGCAGCCATGATGGACGCGGCAAACGCAGAAGACGGACCGCCCGCCTGGAGCGCCACGGTAATCGAGACGCGCACCGCGATCAGAGGAGTCGCGATCGTGCGACTCCAACTCGATCAGCCCATGGACTACCGACCCGGTCAATACGTCAGTGTGCAGGTTGGCGCGCGGCCCCGGATGTGGCGATACCTTTCCCCGGCCAATCCGCCGGACGGATCGGGAATCATCGAGTTCCACATCCGTCAGGTAACCGGCGGCTGGGTCAGCCCCGCAATGGTCACGCAGACCACCGTCGGAGACATCTGGGTGATCGGGTCACCGATCGGCGGCCTCGGAATTCCGGAGAACACCAAAGACCTCCTGATGATCGCGTCGGGAACCGGCGTTGCACCGCTGCGCGCACAGATTCTGGAACTGATCCGTCGCGGCAATACTCGCAAGGTTCACTTGTTCTACTCCGGTGCGCATCCGTGCGATCTGTACGACCTCCCACATCTGTGGGCCCTCGCCGAGCGACATCCCTGGCTCACCATCGTCCCGGTCTCGGAAGACGACACCAATCCGTGGTGGCACACCGAGACCGAACCGCTGTCACCGATCGGAATGCCGAAGCGCATGACCGGAAAAGTCGGCAAGGTCGTCACATCGTTCGGGAACTGGGCGGGATGCGACATTCAAGTCGTCGGCAACGAATCCGTCGTGAACAGCACCAAATTCCGGCTCCGGGCCGTCGGCATCGACGCCGCGACCGTCCGCAGTGATCCCACGTACTGACCGTCAGTAAGGGTCGAAGCTTATGGCCTCGGCCGGCGTGCCCGTCGCAATCAGCCGATCTCGCGTCGAACGCACCATCGCAGCCGACCCACACACCAACACCTGGTGCTCGGTGAAGGCCCCGTACGACGAGACGACGTCGGCAAGCGTTCCCTCCACCAGATGATCCTCGCCGAAACCGATGTCGACGCCGAGCCTGTCGGCCCAGCCGTCGGGTGGGCCGGCGTCCGTGAGATCTTCGACGACGGGAATCGGTTGCAACCACGGCAGTTCGTGGGCGAGTATCCACAGCATGTCCGCCGCGTACAGATCGCGAAGCGTTCGACCGCCGAAAAACAGGTAGACCAGCGGCGGATTCGGCGACTGGGCCAGATCGAGGATGATCGACCGCATCGGCGCCAAACCGGTTCCGCCCGCGATCATGATGACGGGCGGACCGTTCTCGTCGACGGCAAGATTGCCGCGCGGATCGATGATCGTCCACATGTCGCCGGGTTGAGTGTCCTTGACTATCGCACCGCTCACCCAACCGCCGGGAACCGTCTTGACGTGGAACTCGAGCTTCCCGTCCTGCGACGGTGGCAGCGCGGGGGACAGCCGGCGAAGCAAGCGGGCATTCTGCGGCACGCTCACATCCACGTATTGACCCGGCCGGAACGGCACGACGTCGCCGATCAGGCGAACCACGGCCAGATCCTCACGCAGGCGGTGATGTTCGACGACAGTGCTGGTCCAGGATCGTGAAGTCATGGATGTCTCCTGAAAGTCAGTAGAGCGGGTCGTGCAGGATCTGGTCGATCGGAGTGCCACCGGCCCGCAACGCGTAGATCGTGGTCTTGATCATCGACGGTGACCCCGAGATCTGGATCTGACGGTCCGCCCACGAACCGAACCGCGCAACGACCCGACCGATAGGGCCGGTCAGGCGTGAATGCATACCGAATGGCGGCTCGAGTGCCGGCCCGCTGTGCCACCACGGATTCTCGGCTTCCTCGGACACCGGTACGACGGTCAGCCACGGGTTGCTGAGCGAAATGTGCCACAAGGTCTCGAGATCGTAGAGATCACACGGGTAGCGTCCGCCGACAAAAAGATGAACACGCGGATTCTGCGCTCGCTGAGACATTTCCATCACCTGAGCGCGAAGCGGCGCGATCCCGGTGCCCGAACCGATCATCAAGACGTCGCGGTCGTGTGTGAAGTCCACTTCCAGGCCGCCGAGCGGAGTGGACATGACCCATTGGTCGCCGACATTGGTCTCAGTGACGATTGCCGGGCTCACCCAGCCGCCCGAGACCTTGCGGACGTGGAACTCGAGTTGGCCGAAGGGATTGGTCGGAATGGCGGGGGAGTAGTACCGCCACATTCGGGGGCGTTGGGGTACCTGCACCCCGACGTACTGACCAGCGCCGTACGGAATGGGCGCGCCGGTTTCGAGGCGCACTATCGCAAGATCGTCGAGCACCCGTTCGTGGCTGACGACGGTTCCGCCCCACAGCGCCGGGGTGGTATCGGACTCGGCGCCTTCCGCCATCGTGCTCACGACGAACTCGGTGAACTCGGACCAGGCCTCTTCGAGTTCGGGTGTCCACTTGTACCGGCTGTGGGCGCTGGTCCCGTGCATCGACTTCACGGCGCGCCTCATCGCAACTCCGGCAGCCCGGTAGTGCTCGCGTTCGACACCGTAGCGACGATGGTCGAGGCCGAGTTGAGTCAGGAATTTCCGGATCCTGCGCTGCTGCGGCAGGTTCTTCACGACAAATTCGATAGCGGTCACAAACCTGTGGCCTTGGGATTCCATCCCGGCCGGGAACAATGAGCGGTACAGAGGATGTTCGGCAAAGAGGGCCGTGTAGAACAGAGCTGAAAAGTGGGCGCGAGAGTCGTCGTCGTCGGCCAGAGCGTCGAGGCTGGATTGCAGGCGGGCGATCACCGTCGGATCCAATCGACACCCCTTTCGCAACAGCTGCAACTCTCGTCCCAATTCTAGTACGGCTCGAATTGTTACAAACGATGGCGAACCCGCCTGGCCAAATCAAACTTGAGCGGAATAGACTCAAGTTTGTCCGCGTTGAGCATATTGACACGGCCGCACCACCACCCGGAGCGGCCCACAACTTCGACTTCGACGCGCTTGTGGCGACCGGAGCCCGGCCAGAAAGGTGACAAGTGGACTCGTTCACACCAACAACCAAGACCCAGGCTGCGATGACGGCTGCACTGCAGTCGGCGTCGTCGGCGGGTAACCCCGACATTCGACCGGCACACCTGCTGGTCGCACTCCTCGACCAAACCGACGGCATCGCCGGCCCGCTGCTCAAAGCAGTGGGCGTCGATCCCACCGTCGTGCATCGCGAAGCTCAGAGCATGGTGGATCGCCTGCCGAAAACCACCGGTGCGAGCTCGACGCCCCAGCTCGGGCGTGAAGCACTGGCGGCGCTGACCTCCGCGCAGCACCTCGCCACCGAGATGGACGACGAGTACGTCTCCACCGAGCATGTGCTGTACGGACTTGCCGACGGTGATTCCGACGTCGCGACCCTGCTGAAGAATCACGGTGCGACACCAATCGCGCTGCGTGAGGCGTTCACCACAGTTCGCGGGAGCGCGCGTGTCACCAGCCCGGAGCCGGAAGGCACCTACCAAGCGCTGGAAAAGTACTCCACCGACCTCACCGAGGCCGCACGCAGCGGCAAGCTCGACCCGGTGATCGGCCGCGACACCGAGATTCGACGTGTCGTGCAGGTGCTCTCGCGTCGCACCAAGAACAACCCGGTACTCATCGGTGAGCCAGGCGTCGGCAAAACCGCGATCGTGGAGGGCCTTGCCCAACGCATCGTCGCGGGTGACGTCCCGGAATCGCTGCGCGGAAAGACCGTCATCTCCCTGGACCTCGGGTCCATGGTGGCCGGTGCCAAGTATCGCGGTGAGTTCGAGGAGCGCCTCAAGGCAGTTCTCGACGACATCAAGAACAGCGCCGGACAGGTCATCACCTTCATCGACGAGCTGCACACCATCGTCGGCGCCGGAGCCACCGGTGAATCCGCGATGGACGCAGGCAACATGATCAAGCCGATGCTCGCCCGCGGTGAGCTGCGGCTGGTCGGTGCCACCACGCTCGAGGAATACCGCAAGTACATCGAGAAGGACGCCGCACTCGAGCGTCGCTTCCAGCAGGTACTCGTCGGTGAGCCCTCGGTCGAGGACACCGTAGGCATCCTGCGCGGCCTCAAGGAACGCTACGAAGTGCATCACGGCGTGCGCATCACCGACTCCGCGCTGGTAGCAGCAGCTTCGCTGTCCGACCGCTACATCACGTCGCGGTTCCTGCCGGACAAGGCCATCGACCTCGTCGACGAAGCCGCATCGCGTCTGCGTATGGAGATCGACTCGCGTCCCGTCGAGATCGACGAGGTGGAACGTACCGTCCGCCGACTCGAGATCGAGGAAGTGGCACTCGAAAAGGAAACCGACGACGCGTCGAAGGCGCGGCTCGAAAAGTTGCGCCAAGAACTTGCCGACGACCGCGAGAAGCTCAGTCAGCTCAGTACTCGCTGGCAGAACGAGAAGCAGGCCATCGACTCGGTGCGCGTGCTCAAGGAACAGCTCGAATCCCTGCGAGGAGAGTCCGAACGCGCTGAGCGTGACGGCGATCTGGGCAAGGCAGCCGAGCTGCGCTACGGCCGCATCCCCGCGTTGGAGAAGGAGTTGGAAGCCGCAGCAGAGGCTTCCGGCGCCGCCTCCGACGGTGACGTGATGCTCAAGGAAGAGGTCGGGCCGGACGACGTCGCAGACGTGGTCGCAGCCTGGACCGGCATTCCGGCCGGCCGAATGCTGGAAGGTGAAACCGAGAAGCTGCTCCGAATGGAGTCCGAACTCGGCAAGCGCGTCGTCGGACAGACTGATGCCGTCGTCGCCGTCTCGGATGCGGTTCGCCGCGCCCGAGCAGGTGTCGCCGACCCCAATCGGCCTACCGGTTCGTTCCTGTTCCTCGGCCCGACCGGCGTCGGTAAGACGGAGCTCGCCAAAGCCTTGGCGGACTTCCTCTTCGACGACGAGCGCGCGATGATCCGCATCGACATGAGCGAATACGGTGAGAAGCACTCGGTGGCCCGACTCGTCGGTGCCCCTCCGGGATACGTCGGTTACGAAGCCGGCGGCCAGCTCACTGAAGCAGTTAGGCGACGCCCGTACTCGGTGGTCCTCTTCGACGAGGTCGAAAAGGCACACCCCGACGTGTTCGACGTCCTGCTCGCAGTGCTCGACGAAGGCCGACTCACCGACGGTCAAGGCCGCACGGTGGACTTCCGCAACACCATCCTGATCCTGACCTCCAACCTGGGATCCGGTGGAACACGCGAGCAGGTCATGGACGCGGTACGCCACGCGTTCAAGCCCGAGTTCATCAACCGTCTCGACGACGTGGTCATCTTCGACTCGCTCTCCGAAGAGCAGTTGGAGCACATCGTGGACATCCAGCTCGAGCAGCTGCAGAAGCGTCTGGCTGCGCGTCGACTCACCCTCGAGGTGAACGGGGCGGCTCGGATGTGGCTCGCGGTGCGCGGCTACGACCCGCTGTACGGCGCTCGGCCACTGCGTCGACTCGTCCAGCAGTCGATCGGCGACCAGCTCGCCAAACTGCTCCTGGCCGGCAAAGTCCAGGACGGAGACACCGTGAACGTCGGTGTCAGCGAGGACGCAGACCAGTTGGTTCTGTCCTGACCGGTTCTGCCGCTGATGCGTTAAGCGAACGCCCCGTCGATCCATGCGGATCGGCGGGGCATTCGCGTTTTCTCTACCCTGGTTTTGTCGACGTTGTTTTTGTCTACGCTGAACGGCTGGATGCTCGTACGGCAGATGTGGTCCGCACCCGTACGTCCGAAATGAAGGTGGCCAGGAATGACTGATCAGAACGATCCGCGTAAGTCGGACCAGCCGACCGAGCATTTCGAGATTCCCGAGCAGTACCAGAACCCCGAGCAGTACCAGAACCCCGAGCAGTACCAGAACCCACAGCAGTACCAGAACCAGGGGCAGCAGTATCCCTACGGCGGGCCGGATCAGAACACCGAGTATCTGGGCCAGCCGAACCAGCAGGGCCAGCCGAACCAGCAGGGCCAGCCGAACCAGCAGGGTCAGCCGAACCCGACGCAGGCGTTTCCGCCCTACAACCCGCAGTTCGATCCGCAGGCCCCGCCGCCCGGCGCGACGCAGGCGTACCCGACATACAACGCACAGCAGTACGGGCAGACGCAGCAGTACGGACAGACTCAGCAGTATCCGGTTGCGGGCGGAAGTGGCGGCGGGGTGCCGCCGGAGCAACCATTCTTGGACAGTGGCTCGCCGGATGGTGGGAAGCGCCGCAAGCTCGGGACCTGGATCGCGGCGGGAGTTGTCGGCATCCTGGTTGCCGTCGTCGCGATCATCGGGATTTCGTTGTTCGGTTCCTCGGGTGAATCGGGAACGCAGACGGCATTTGTTCCGCCAACCAGCACGGTGGCGCCGACGACGCCCAAACCTACGACCACCGCACCTGCGCCATCGCCCACATCCTCGCCGCTCGAAAACCTGCCTGGCGGACTCGGTGATGTCATCGGCCAAGCCGGCGGAGCTGTCGGCACAGTGGTGTCCAATGACGGCGGCACCCTGGTCATCAACTCGATCGGTGGATCTCAGACCACCATTCTCACCACACCTGAGACGACGCTGATCGCGTTCAACCGATCATCCGTCGCTGACCTGCAACCGGGTGACAACATCGTCGTCGACGGCACCCCGGTGGAGAACGGCACGATGACCGCAAAGACGATTCTCGATACTTCATTGCCGTCGTTCGGCAACTGAGCCAGCGTCTCGTCGCGCTTATGAGACTTGGATCGAGGGGTTTCGCCGCACCGAAGGTAACGCCGCCACACCGATCAGGTGACAGTTCTCGGGGTGTTGCGGGAGGTTGTCGTCGGAAGTCGCTAGGCTGGCTGTGATGACTGGAATGTGGTTCGGACTCGCATTAGTGGCACTCGCAGGCGCGGGTGCGCTTCTGTACGTCGATAGAACAAGACGTGATCAATCCGGCCGCGTACGTCAGATTTGGGCAAAGGCGCAGGGCTACACGTACACCGGTGCTGATGATCAGCTTGCCGGCGAGTGGCATCGCGCAGCGATGGCCAAGCAGGACTACCTGACCGCAACCGATGTTGTGCGTGGCACAAGACGAGGTGAGCAGTTTGTGCTCTTCGACCTCGAGGAAACAGCAACCATCGTGGCAGTTCGACGCGAAGTCGGGTCTGACGTCGACATCGATCTACGGCTCAAATCGACGGCACCGCCCAAGGACGGCGACCTCAACCTCCTGGGCGCAATCGGTCCGCGCGTCGTGTTTGCAACCGACCTCGAAATCGCTCGCCGGGTCTGTGACCAGCGTATGGTCGCCTTCACCGAATCAGTACCCCCGGCAATCAGCATGCTGTGGAGCGAAGGTCGCTGGACCCTCGGCTCCCTTCCGGTCTCGAGCACCGGCCGCGATTGGGATGCTGCCATCGAAGCTGTCGCACGGCTGTCCGGCATCCTGCACGTACTCCCTCCCGTCACGGATCCGCGTGAACTCGAAGTCGATCACGACCCGACCCGGCCCCGCCCCCGCAGCGACAAATCCGATGCACCGCTGAACCGCGAAGCGCCGCAGGCCGTTCGTAGTGCACCGCAGGCACCGCCGGTCGTTCGTGGCGCACAGCAGACACCACGCCGGGAGGCTCCGGAGTCGCAGCGTCGAGAGGCTCCAGAGTCGCAGCGTCGAGAGGCTCCGGAGTCGCAGCGTCGAGAGGCTCCGGAGTCGCAGCGTCGCGAGGAGTCGGACGTGCCCCGTCGAACCGCCCCGGAATTGCCCCGCCGCGAGTTTCCCGCCCCGTCGACCACGCCGAAACCCAACCCCGGCACACCGCGCTCGGGAACCGTACGCCCTGTCGATTGAGCCGCGTGTAAGCCCACCTTTCGAGGCCTGACGCACTAGCGTGGCCGGTATGTCGTCATCGAACTCGGATCGCCCTGCGCGTCCTGTAGCCCTGGTCACCGGTCCCACCTCAGGTCTGGGTGCCGGGTTTGCCAAGAAATATGCGTCGATCGGCTACGACCTGGTGCTTGTTGCACGGGACGAAGTGAGATTGCGTGATCTTGCCTCCGAACTGTCCTCGATGTTCGGTACCGAATCCGAAATTCTGGTGTCCGACCTCGCCACGGAACCCGGCCGTGACGCGGTCGCCGACCGATTGGCCCGCGGCGTCGACGTTCTGGTCAACAACGCCGGGTTCGGTACCTCCGGTGAATTCTGGACCGCTGATCCAGCACTTCTGCAAGCTCAACTCGACGTCAATGTCACCGCCGTCATGCGTCTGACCCGTGCGGCGTTGCCCAGCATGATCGCGTCGGCGAACGGAACCATCGTCAACGTCGCAAGTGTGGCGGGATTGCTGTCCGGGCGCGGTTCGACGTATTCGGCCAGCAAGGCGTACGTGATTTCGTTCACCGAAGGATTGTCCGGCGGGCTGGCCGGAACCGGTGTTCGGGTTCAAGCGCTGTGCCCGGGGTTCATCCGCACCGAGTTTCACGAGCGAGCCGGAATCGAAATGTCATCGATCCCGAAGCCGATGTGGTTGAGCGTCGATCAGGTGGTCGCGACGTCGATGAAGGACCTCGGCGACAACAAGGTCATCAGCATTCCCGGGATTCAGTACAAGATCCTCACCACTGCCGGGCGTCTGGTTCCGAAGGGCTTGGTTCGCAAGATGACCAACCTTGTCGGACGTGGGCGGGGTAGGACGTAGATACAGGTCGCGCGGAGATTATTGCCTCGGCGCTGTGGTCGGTAGGCTGAGCACTCATGAGCGATCGTGAGGATTTGGCTGCGCTGGTGCGCGAACTGGCTGTTGTGCACGGAAAGGTGACGTTGTCTTCGGGCAAGGAAGCCGACTACTACGTGGATCTTCGCCGCGCGACGCTTCACCACAAGGCAGGGCCGTTGATCGGCTCACTGCTGCGTGAACTTGTTGCAGACTGGGATTTCGACGCCGTGGGCGGTTTGACGATGGGTGCAGACCCGGTCGCGATGGCAGTGATGCACGCGCCCGGCCGTCCGATCGACGCGTTTGTCGTCCGCAAGGCTGCCAAGGCCCACGGAATGCAGCGTCAGATCGAGGGACCCGATGTGGTCGGCAAGCGTGTTCTGGTTGTCGAGGACACCACGACCACGGGCAACTCTCCGCTCACCGCGGTGAAGGCACTTCGTGAAGCGGGCGCCATCGTGGTCGGTGTGGCAACCGTGGTGGATCGCGCGACCGGCGCCGACGCCGTAATCGGTGCAGAGGGCGTGGAATACCGCTCGCTTCTGGGCCTGGACGATCTCAACCTGGGCTAGCGCCCCCGTGCGCCTTTCTGGTAGTTCGCGCTACCGGAAAGGCTCACAGGGCCGAAGGCCTTGCCGACGTGATCATCGATCGCAGCTCGGCCAACCCCACGGTCAGGCGTTCGATCTGCTCGGGTTCGAGGTCCGCAAAATGCGGAATCAGGGCATCAGCGATGGCATGTCGACCGTCGGCTAGGGTCTTTCGTCCCACATCGGTCATCGCGACCAGTACGGCGCGGGCGTCGTCCGGATCCGGGCGCCGCTCGACCAACCCGCGCTCACCGAGTGTGCGCATCACCGCAGTTGCGGAGGGTTGTGAGCAGTGATCGATCTTGGCGAAGTCGCTGATCCGCATTTCGCCGTATTCCTCGAGCAACGCCAACGCGCGGAGCCACGTCCGGGGGTAACGGTCGGCAGCAAGTGACGTCGCCATTTTTGTGAAGCGATGGGTATTGCTCACCAAGTCGACCAGTAGGTCGTGCAATCTCTGTTCCTGATCGGGCACGTTCGAATCCTTCCATAAGGTAATGATTGTGTAAACGAGTCTTTGGCGACAGTTGGTATTCGTTCAGGGGAGATGTGCAACCACAGTCGACCTGACCAATTCTTCGATGACGAGGTCTGGCGTCACGAGGCTCAGACTGCCGTTCGCGGCCAACACTGCAATTCCGTGCGTTCCCGTCCAGATCTTCAGTGCAGTCGCGTTCGGATCCGAGGCTTGGTCTGCTTCGGCCAGAGTCCGCAGAGCCTCGAAGAGTGGAAGCGAGGTTGCCCGGAGGTTCGCGCCGGCGCCTTCGAGTAAATCGTGGCGGAACATCAGCTCGAACATCGCCGGTCGCTCCTGCGCAAAAGCGACGTATTCGATTGCCGCAGAGATCAATCGGTGTCGCGCGGGCGTGGGTGCATCGAGTATCGGTGCGAGCCTTGCCCCCAAGTCACGTAGGCCCTGTGAGGCAATTGCCGCAAGTAGGCTGTTGTGTGTCGGGAAATAGCGTCTGGGCGCCCCGTGTGACACGCCGGCTCGACGGGTTATCTCTCGTAACGTCAGGGCGGCGAGGCCGTCGGTGTCGAGAATGTCGACGCCCGTGGCGACGAGGGTGTCGCGGAGTGTGGTGGCAGACATGGGAGACAGTGTCTACCATCTAGGTGCGTAGACAGCGTCTACTCTCACTGATTGGGGTGTTGGCGTGCTGTATCGACTGTTCAAGTACATCTTGATAGGACCGGTTCTGTGGGTCTTCGGACGCCCCACGATCGAGGGGCACCGCAACATCCCGCGAAAGGGGCCGGTGATACTTGCCGGTAATCACCGGGCTGTTGTCGACTCGTTCTTCCTGGTCCTGAAAGTGCGCCGACGGATCACCTTTGTCGCCAAGAGCGAGTACTTCACCGGTTCCGGCATCAAGGGCGCGTTGCAGCGCTGGTTCTTCGGCGGCGCAGGTCAAGTTCCCATCGACCGCAGTGGCGCCGACGCCTCGCGTGCGGCACTGGATACTGCCGTCGGAATCCTCGAACGGGGTGGTGTGTGGGCGATCTATCCCGAGGGAACACGATCGCCGGACGGTCGCCTGCACAAAGGCAAAACGGGGGTGATCCGGGTTGCGCTGGAAACGGGTGTCCCCGTTATCCCGGTTGTTGTTCACGGAGGCGACGCGGTGAACCCGCCTGGCACCAGGATGTGGCGATTCAGCAAGGTGCACGTCAGTGTTGGCAAGCCGATCGACTTCTCCCGCTACCGAGAACTGCGGACCCATCAGGCTGTTGTGCGCGCGGCAACCGACGAGTTGATGGCGGCACTGTGCGAGCAGTCCGGGCAGGAATACGTCGACCTGTACGGGGCTGACGTCAAATCTCGTGATTCCCTCTGAATTACCCAGTACGGTCGTCTTGGACGCATAACCAACAGCGCGCAACCAACAGGAGGACTGGGCATGGCAGGCAAGTGGGGCATCGAGCACGCGGTTTTTGCGGCGGCAACGGCGGCAACGGTGGCTGGGGCGGTGCTCGGCAACGAGCGTGTTCAGCAGATTGCCAAGCCGTTGATTGCGCCGTCGCTCGCGGTCAGGGTGCTGCGCAAGCGATCCGAGACGGATACCGCCGATACTGCGCTGCTCTTGGCAGGTCTTGCTGCGGCAACGATCGGTGATGTGTTCATGATCGACCCGGATAACGATGCTCGCCTGGTGAAGGGTGCGTCTTCGTTTGCCGTCATGCAGTCGAGCTATTCGGCGCTTCTGTTGCGTCGTGGTGCCAGGCCGACGAGGGCTGCGCTCAAGCCTCGGATGAGCGGGTGGTCCACGGCTTCCGGGTTGCTGCGTGCAAAAGCTCCCGAGGTCTCGATGCCGTTGACCGCGTACGGATTGCTGCTGGGAACCACGTCGACGTTGTCCGCAGATCCGGCTTTGTCGCCGGGGGCGAAGACGGTGCTGGACGTGGTGGTGCCTGGCGAGGAGCGGCGATCCTGGCTGGGTGTGGGCGGCGTGCTGTTCACCGCATCCGACGGTCTGATTGTGGTGCGGCGCTTGTTCATTCGCGGCAAGGCCGGCCGCGCGGCCGCTGAGGGTGTGATTCTGGCGTCGTATGCGGCAGCTCAGTTGATGCTTGTCGAAGGAATGCTTGCTCTCGGTCGCAAAAATGCCTGAGCGGAGCATCTTCATTACCGGGGCGGCGTCGGGAATCGGCCGTGAGGCCGCGTTGTTGTTTGCGCGCAACGGTTATCGGGTTGGCTGCTATGACATCGACGAGTCCGGGTTGACGACTCTGGCCGCCGAGATCAACGGGTTCGGGGGTGTGGCCGTGACCGGCGCACTCGACGTGACGGACCCGGAGCAGTGGTCGACGCAGTTGGCTCACTTTGTCGGTGCGTCGGGTCGACTCGACATCCTGGTCAACAACGCCGGTGTTCTGTCGTCGGGGAAGTTCGAGAGTATTTCCCTTGCTGCGCATCGCCGCATGGTCGATATCAACGTCACCGGCGTCCTCAATGGAACGCACACGGCGTTTTCGTATCTGCGTGAAACACCGGGTGCTCAGGTTGTGAATATGTGCTCGGCGTCGGCCATTTACGGACAGCCTGAACTGGCGACATATGGGGCCACGAAGTTCGCGGTCCGAGGACTGACGGAGGCGCTCGACCTCGAATGGGCCGAACACGACATCCGAGTGATTGCACTGTGGCCTCTCTTCGTGCAGACGGCCATGGTCACCGGAATGGATACCGGTTCGACGCGATCGCTTGGAATCAAGCTCACTGCAACGGAAGTCGCGCAGGAACTCTGGGATGCGACGCGCGGCGCCGGACGCATGCCCAAGGTTCATTATCCGGTGGGAGGGCAAGCGAAAGTGCTTCTTGCCGCGTCGCGGTTCTCGCCTGCGTGGTTGTCGAGGTTGACGAACAAACGTTTAACCGGAAAGTAATCGAACTCGCGATATAGTTCGGAATCGTTTTGTGGGCCGGGTTGAGGCAGAAGACATGGGTGGAGGTAGTCGCGGTGGTTCGTGTCCGGGTGGGATTGCTGTGTCTGAGTGTGGGTTCGGCGTTACTGCTCACCGGTTGTGGTGGTGATGCGCAGTCTGCGCCGACGCCGACCACGCAATCCAGTACAGCAGTCTCGACCACGACCCAGGTAACGACGACCGTTCCGGTACCTGTCACCACGACGACGGCCGCGCCCACAACTGTGCCGCCGACAACCACATTGACGGACGTGCACTTCGAGCGCAACGAGTCCTACTACTTCACCACTCCGGACGGGAACTTCCAGTGTGGCATCATCAGATTGCCCACCCGCATCGAAGCCGGGTGTGAGGGAACGACAACTCCGGTGCCGCCGCGCCCGGACAGTTGCATGGTGAACTGGGGCAACGGAATTCGTGTTCAAGATGAGGGTGAAGGTGCCTTCATGTGCTCTGGTGGCCCGGTGTACATGTCCGGCGGACCCGAAGCTGATCCGGTGCTTCCGCCCGGAACGCCACTGTCTAAGCTGGGCTTCACATGTACTACCACGGCGACGGATGTCTCGTGTGTCAACGAGCAGACCACACACGGATTCACCGTGGCTGCCGATTCCAACGAGGTGTTCTGATGTCCGACGTGAGCGTAGAACCGGCCGACGAGGTCGGTCCGACAGAATGGGGCGAAAACCCGAACGGCGTCGGCCCGTGGGCGGAGTTTCACGGGACGGACCTCCCAACCGACAAGCGCTACGACCCGCTGCTTCTGCTGGAGGGTGACCGTCGAAACGTGTTGGACGAGTACAGGTACTGGACACGCGAGGCGATTGTCGATGACATCGACTCGCGGCGTCATCCGATGCACGTGGCCATCGAGAATTTTGCGCACGACGCCAACATCGGCACCGTGGTTCGTACTGCCAACGCGTTTGCCGCAGCGGCCGTGCATATCGTGGGCCGGCGACGGTGGAACCGCCGCGGCGCCATGGTCACCGATCGGTACCAACACATCGTTCACCATGCTGACATCGGCGAGTTGGTCGAGTACGCACGTGAGAATTCGCTCACTATCGTTGCCGTCGACAACACCCCCGGATCGGTACCACTCGAAACCGCGAGCCTGCCGAGAGACTGCATTCTGCTGTTCGGCCAGGAGGGTCCAGGAGTGACCGAACTGGCGAAAGAGGTTGCGTCCATGACGGTATCGATTGCACAATTCGGCTCGACCCGCAGCATCAACGCCGGCGTCGCGGCAGGTATCGCGATGCATGCCTGGGTGCGGGAGCACGCGGATCTGCGTAACTCCCGCTGACCTTGCCGGAGTCTGTTAGCTGGGTAGGCGCTAGCGCCGCAGGCTCCGAGGGGACAGGATATGTCTTATGCAGCAAGTGTGGGCGGAACGCGCAGATGCGGCCGAAGGAGCCATTGTCAGTCGGCATCTGCGACGGTTGTGGGCAATGCCGAGAACAGCGCTGGGTGTCGTGGCGTGGCCGGCGGTGCGCCGCGAGCGCATGTTCCGCCCGTGGCATTACTGGTGGCAGGCGCATCTGCTCGATACTGCCGTCGACGCGCTCGAACGTGACCCGACGCCCAAGCGTCGTCGTCGGATTGCCAAGGTTGCCCGCAGCGTCCGGGTTCGCAACGTCAGGTCCTGGACCAACAGCTACTACGACGACATGGCCTGGCTTGGGTTGTCGCTCGAACGCGCCCAACGGCTGTTTGCACTGGACCATCGCAGCGCCGTACAAGCTCTCGAATCTCAACTCTTCGACTCGTGGTCGCCGGAGGACGGTGGCGGAATTCCCTGGTGCAAGGGTTCCGATTTCTACAACACCCCGGCCAACGGCCCCGCCGGGATCATGCTTGCTCGGACTGGCAAGCTGTGGCGAGCTCAGGCGCACGCCGACTGGATCGAGGAGACTCTGCGTGATCCCGAATCAGGTCTGATCTTCGACGGTATCCGCCGCGACGGAACGCTCGAACGGGCCATTTACTCGTATTGCCAAGGAGTCACTCTCGGCCTGGAGACGGAACTGGCGACACGGTTGGGTGAACCGAGGCACCGCGAGCGGGTTCATGCCCTCGTCAACGCGGTCTACGACGGTTTGACCGATCGCGGCGTCATCATCGGAGGCGGCGGCGGCGACGGTGGCCTGTTCAACGCGATCCTGGTGCGGTATCTGGCGTTTGTCGTGGTCAACCTGACCTGGGAGAGCAACGAGGACATTCGGGCGAAGGAGATCGCCGCGCAGATCGTGCTGGCGTCGGCGGAAGCCGCCTGGAAGAACCGCCTCGAGGTGGAGGGGTTACCGCTGTTCGGTCACGACTGGACCCGCGACGCCACGCTGCCGAGGCTTTCCGGGGAACTGGCGACGTTCACGGGAGGTTCGGTGCGATCGTCGAGCGTCCCGGAGCGTGACCTGTCAGTGCAGTTGGGCGGTTGGATGCTGATGGAAGCCGCATACGTCGTCTCAGCGGCGGGATATCCGCGTAAACGCTGAGCGCCAGAGCCTCAGCCGGGCAAACGCTAAAGGCGTCAGTCCAGAACTTCCTCGACCTCGACGTCCTCGGCGGGGCGGGCCATTTCCTTGCGGTACTGCCAGATGCCGAGACCGGTGCCGACGACCAGGCTCACGGTCATCACGATCAGGACCGCCGGCAGGAGCCAGGGGACACGATCGAGGAACGAGCCGCCGTAGAAGCCGATCAGCAGCAGAACCGGCGCCCAGATGATTGCGCCGATGGTGCTGGCCACGGTGTATCGCGTGTGGTTCATCTTGGCTGCGCCCGCGACCATGGGGCACAGGGTGCGTATCCAGGGGATCCACCGGGCGATCAGGACAGCCCAGAAGCCGTGTCTCTCCAGCAGGATGTTGACCCGGTGCAGGTTTTTCTCGGTGAAGTATTTGCCACCTTTGCGGGCCTTGATGTGGTTGCCCGTTCGGTGACCGATGACGTACCCGACCTGATTGCCGGCAATGGCGGCGATCATGGCGCCCACCGAGAGAGCCCACACGTGTCCGGCGCCGGATTCGTGGCCGGCCAGCACAATTCCTGCAGTGATGAGGAGAGAATCGCCGGGAAGGAACAACCCCAGAATGATCGCGCATTCGATGAAGACGAATGTCACGACGATGATCCACACCAGCGCAGGACCAGCGGTTTCGAGGGGACCGAAACTGCCGGACGCGAGTGTCATGGTGGTCAGTTTCTTGCCTCGGTTCTGGTGATCAGTGAGTCGGTTCCTCGGTCACGGATTCCGAATTGTCCGTAGTTGAAGTATTCGCCGTTTCACCGCGTCGTGACGCGAGAAGGCGCTTTCCGATTTCGAAAACGATCGGCAGGACAGACACCAGGACGATCAAGATGAAGATGTAGTCGACGTTGTCGCGGATGAATTCGATCTGACCGAGGAGGTAGCCGAGCATCGTGACGCCGGCACCCCACAGAATGCCACCGACGATGTTGTAGGTGAGGAAGAGCGAGTACTTCATCTTCGATGCGCCGGCGACAACCGGAGCGAACGTGCGCACGATCGGCACGAAGCGGGCCAGGATGATGGTGATCGGGCCGTGCTTTTCGAAGAACGCGTGTGATTCGTCGATGTACTTCTTCTTGAAGAACTTCGCGTCGTCGTTCTTGAACAGCGCAGTTCCACCCTTGGCGCCGATGTAGAAACCGACCTGGTCACCGAGGATCGCCGCAATCGGAATGGTCACCAACAGCACCCACAACGGCGCGAACGGCTCGATCTCGGTGGATTTGGACGCCGCGATCAACCCTGCGGTGAAGAGGAGGGAATCGCCGGGCAGGAGCGGAAACAGTAGGCCGGATTCGATGAAGACCACCAGAAGCAATCCCACCAGAACCCACGTTCCGAAGGAGTTCAAGAGGTTCACGGGATCGAGGAAGCCGGGCAGCAAGGCCAGGTTCGTCACGGATTCAGTTGCTGCCTGCACATTCACGGAGGCCAGACTACCGGGAGCGTCTGAGTGTTTCCCACTGCTGCAGGTCACCGCGTCGTCCACGTCACGGCGAGACCGCAAAGAGACGTGGCGACCACGACTTGCCATACTGCTAGGACCACACGAAGCGCTTTATACATCGTCGAGCGCTCCGAACGACACGTAAATGGAGGACTCCCGCCGTGCCTATCGCAACTCCCGAGGTCTATGCCGAGATGCTGAGTCGGGCCAAGGAGCATTCCTTTGCCTTCCCCGCTATCAACTGTGTCGGCTCCGAATCCATCAACGCAGCCATCAAGGGCTTTGCAGACGCCGGCAGTGACGGCATCATCCAGTTCTCGACCGGCGGTGCCGAGTTCGGTTCCGGTCTGGGCATCAAGGACATGGTTACCGGTGCTGCTGCACTCGCCGAGTTCGCGCACGTGATTGCCGCCAAGTACGACGTCACCATCGCGCTGCACACCGATCACTGCCCGAAGGACAAGCTGGACACGTTTGTGCGTCCACTGCTCGCCATCTCGCAGGAACGCGTCAACGCCGGCCGTAACCCGCTCTTCCAGTCCCACATGTGGGACGGATCGGCTGTCCCGATCGACGAGAACCTGGCGATCGCCAAGGAACTGCTTGCACTGTCGAAAGCTGCAAACATCATCCTCGAGGTCGAGATCGGTGTTGTCGGCGGCGAAGAAGACGGCGTCGAAGCCGAGATCAACGACAAGCTGTACACCTCGAAGGAAGACTTCGAGAAGACGGTCGACGCTCTGGGCGTCGGCGAGCAGGGCAAGTACCTCCTCGCTGCCACCTTCGGCAACGTGCACGGTGTGTACAAGCCGGGCAACGTCAAGCTCAAGCCCGAGGTTCTCGACGAGGGCCAGCGCGTTGCCGCAGCGAAGCTCGGCCTCGCTGCCGGCTCGCAGCCGTTCGACTTCGTGTTCCACGGTGGATCGGGCTCGCTGAAGTCCGAGATCGAGGCTTCGCTGAACTTCGGCGTCGTGAAGATGAACGTCGACACCGACACGCAGTACGCGTTCTCGCGTCCGATCGCGGGTCACTTCTTCACCAACTACGACGGCGTCCTCAAGGTCGACGGTGAGGTCGGAAACAAGAAGGCTTACGACCCGCGCAGCTACCTCAAGAAGGCCGAAGCAGGCATGACTGCTCGTGTCATCGAGGCGTGCAACGACCTGAAGTCGGCCGGCCGCTCGGTGTCCGGAGGCTAGAACTGCTCGATCGAAAAACTGTGCGCGCCCACGAAGTCGAAGACTTCGTGGGCGCGCACAGTTGGTTACGGTTCGAGTGTTTAACCGGTCTGGCTCGGGTCGCAGACCTTCCAGGTTCCGTCCTGGCGTTCCAGATCGAAGGTTCGCCACGACCGTTCCCCGGTTGCCGGGATGCTCGCCTCAACTTGGGCGATAGCAGTGTCGTCGGTGATTCGGACGGCGTCGACGGCGCTGACCTGGGGAATCGTCTTCTGCGTTACCGCATTCTGGTGGACCTGGGCAAAAGCGTCGTCCGGGACGGACTGGTAGTAGTCGGCGAGAGAACCACACGTTGCGGTGCGCAGAGCGGCAATGTCACCGGACGCGAGAGCGTCGACGTACGTGCTGATCGCCGTTTGGACCTTAGCTTCCGGTGAGTTTTCCCCGCTGCTGCTCTCGGACGAGACATACAGAGCGACGCCGATCGCGGCCACGATGGCGACAGCGGCTGCTCCCGCGGCGATGTACCATCCCTTGCCACCGCGCTTCGTCTGCTCCGGCGCGGCCGGCTCGATTCGAGTGGGAAGAGGCTGCTGCGGCGGAATTCCGGCTGCTACTCCGACGCGTTGCGGCGCGGCGCGGACCGGCTGTGGTGCCTTGGGCTGCGGCGACGGACGTGGCGGCGACTGACGTTGCGGTGCCTGGGGCGGCGGCATCTGGGGCTGCTGTGCCTTGGGAATGGCTACGGTTGCGGGCTCAGGCGCCGGGGGCTTCGGAGACGCCTTGGGGATCGCGACGGTGGCGGGTTCAGTCGGCGTCGAACTTTCCGGCGCGCCCTGTTTTTCCGGCGCGCCCTTTGTCGAGTTGTCGTCTTTCGAGTCCGGCACCGGTCATCCTTCGGTCTGGGGCAATTGACGTCCCCAGCGTAACGATCGGTCGAATCCGGTCGTAACGGCGACCACGGGTGAGGCGGTCCGGTGCCCACGGACCGCAGCGGGCACAATAAGCCCATGACCCAATTCGGTGACCTGCTCGGACCCAAGCCCACTCTGCTTCCCGGCGACGACGACGCGGAATCGGCCCTGCTCAACCACGCTGATCCGGCTCAGGTAGCGGCTGATCATCCCACTGCGTCCATCGCGTGGGCTTATCTGGCCGAGGCCGCATTCGAGAGCGGCGCAACCATCACCGCGTACGCCTACGCGCGCACCGGTTACCACCGCGGACTCGATCAGCTTCGTCGCAATGGTTGGAAGGGCTTCGGGCCCGTCCCGTACAGCCATGAGCCCAATCGCGGTTTCCTCCGTTGTGTAGCAGTGCTGGCCAAGGCCGCGCAGTCGATCGGTGAGACAGACGAGTACGCCCGCTGCCTGGACCTGCTCGAGGATTGCGACCCCAACGCTGCCGAAGCGCTTGGCGTCGGTTAGCAGTTTCCGTCCGAGCGCGTCGAGCATCAAGGACCGCGCTCGCAAGTCGGGGCGCCGACTGAGAACGTCGGCGCTACCGATTCTTCAATGCGCACTGGCCGCAGGGTTGGCGTGGTGGGTTGCCACCACGGTGATCGGGCACCACGCGCCGTTCTTTGCGCCCATTGCCGCTGTCGTGTCGCTCGGGCTGTCGTTGGGTGCTCGCCTGCGTCGCTCGTTCGAGTTGGTGGCCGGTGTGACGGTCGGCATCGGTATCGGCGATCTGATCATTTCCGGTATCGGCAGCGGCGCGTGGCAGATCAGCCTGGTGGTGGTGCTGGCGATGTCGGTGGCGGTCTTGCTGAACAGCGGCCCCATCTTCTCGATGCAGGCCGGTAACTCGGCTGTGCTGGTGGCGACGTTGATTCCGCCAGGGGGTACCGGCGGAATCGACCGCATGATCGACGCACTGGTCGGTGGTTTGGTGGGCATCGCGGTGGTCGCGATCATCCCCACACATCCCGTGCGACGCGCTCGTAAGGACGCGGCGGCGATTCTCGCGACGTCGTCGGAGGTGCTGGCGTTGGTGGCCGACGGATTGCGAGCCAACGATCCGGAGCCGATAGTGAAGGCTCTCCGTAAGGCCCGCGCGACGCAGTCGGCGATCGACGGATTGCGCACCAATCTCAAAGGCGGGCAGGAGATCAGTCGGATCTCGCCGCTGTACTGGAACACTCGCCCGCGGCTCGAACGACTCATGGCGACAGCCGATCCGATCGACAACGCGATGCGCAACATTCGAGTTCTGTCGCGGCGTTCCCTGACGTTGGTCAGGGACGACGAAATTCTTGATCCACGTCTGGTGACCCAGGTGGAGAAATTGTCCAAGGCCGTCGACGTCTTGAGGGAAATGATCCTGGCGGAACCGGGGGAGCAGCCTGATCAGGCGGAGGCCGCTCGGGTGCTACGTTCGGTGGCCAAAGAACTGAAGCCGGCAATTGTGGAGACGGCCGGCCTGTCTGCGACGGTGGTGTTCGCGCAGATCCGCTCGCTGGTTGTCGACTTACTGCAGGTGGCGGGGATGAAGCGTATTTCGGCAATCGCTACGTTGCCGCCCACTGTGGAGAAACCGGCGTACCAGCCTGAACACTGACCTTTGTCCCGCTCACCGAGCAACCCGTTGTATATATGCGAATGTATGCATATGATCGGGAGAACTCAGGAGGTAAGCGGTCATATGGGGTCAGGGCACGGTCATTCTCACGGTCACACGGCGGCAGATTCGGTCGGAGTAGGACCGAGTCCGACGCGCATCCGGAAGATGGTGATCGCACTTGCGATCCTGGTTGCCTTCCTCGTTCTCGAGGCGACCGTCGGCTTGCTCATCGGCTCACTGGCTCTGCTCGCCGACGCCGGCCACATGCTCACCGATGTTGTCGGCATGGCCATGGGGTTGACAGCGCTTCTGCTCGCCAAGAAGGGGAGCAGCACCGCTGCACGGACTTTCGGCTGGCATCGCGCCGAGGTCCTCACAGCGATGGCCAACGCGGCCATGCTCTTGGCCGTGGCGGCGTGGGTGATGTACGAGGCCATCGGCCGCATCGGTGACGAACCCGAGATTCCCGGCGGTGCCCTCATCATCACTGCCGCAGCGGGTCTGCTCGCCAATATCGTGGTCATGCTCATGTTGCGTGGCGACTCCAAGGACAGCCTCGCCGTGCGCGGCGCCTACCTCGAAGTGCTCGCGGATGCCGTTGGCAGCGTTGGCGTTCTGATCGCCGGCGCTGTGGTCCTACTGTTCGGCTGGACGTGGGCAGACATCGTTGTCGGTGTGCTCATCTCGCTGTGGGTGGTTCCCCGCGCACTCAAGTTGGCGGCCGCGTCGCTGCGCATTCTGACGCAAGCGTCGCCGGCCGATGTCGATGTCGAAACCGTCGAAGCCGATCTGGCCGCGCTACCCAATGTCAAGGGCGTGCATGATCTGCACATCTGGACCCTGACGACGGGGATGGATGTTGCCACAGTGCATTTGACCAGCGACGCCGATTCTTCGCACGTTCTCGAATCCGCCCGCGCGGTCTTGGAAAGTCACGGGCTTTCACACGCGACAGTGCAGGTGGAATCGTGCGCCAACGGCGAGCATTGCGAGAAGAACGTCACTTGGTGAACCGGGTGATCTCCTTTCCCGGCTTCCAGAGGTCCACGTACATATGTTCGTCGTCGACGGTCGTGTGAACCACCTCCTCGATGTCGAGGACAAAGAGGTGCAGGGGTTTCGGAACGTCGTAGGTGTAACTGGCAAGAACGGCCTCGAACTCGTCACCGGTCACCTCTCGTGCGGTTCCGGCGATCTTCGCGTCGCCGCCCTCCATCGTGTGCTCGCCGGGATTGCTGTGGAGGGCGTAGCGCCCGTCGCGGATGAGGTCCTTCGCCTTGAGAGCGCCGAACATCGATCCGAGCACCAGACGCCCGTCCAGCATTTCCACTTCGGTGCCACTGACCCGCGGTGAACCGTCCTTGCGCAGCGTTGCGAGCACGTGATGCTTGTGGGCCTTGAATCGAGCTTCGACGGCTGTGGCTAGGGCGGGAACTTCTTCGGAGAACTGCTTCCAGGTGACCATGACGGTCATTCTGCACCCCTATTCCTGACAACTTCTGTCAGTGATTCTCGGTAATGTTCGCTCCATGAGATCCGCGCGCCTGCTTCAGCTCATGTTGCGATTGCAGGGCAGTCGAGGAGTTGTAGCCGAGCAGTTGGCCGGCGAGTTCGGGGTGTCGGTACGGACGATCTACCGCGATGTGGCCTCGTTGTCCGCTGCCGGTGTGCCGATCTGGACCGAAAGTGGCCCGGGCGGCGGTATCCGCTTGCTCGACGGCTGGCAATCCAAGCTATCGGGAATGACAGACGACGAGACGTCGGCGCTGATGCTGCTGGGCGTGCCGTCCATCGCCGCCGATCTGGGCCGGACGGATTCCGCGGACGCCGCGGCCGCAAAACTGCTGGATACGATGCCGCCGAGCCTGCGGAAAGGCGCGCGGTTGTGGCAGGACCGCATTCTTGTGGACGTCCCCGGATGGTTCGGTGGCAGCGACGATATCTCGGCACTGCCGACTATTGCGTCCGCGGTGCTGGATTCACGCCGACTACGTTTCACCTACCGTGACAACCAACGGACGGTTGATCCGCTCGGTCTCGTGATCAAGGCCGGGGTCTGGTATCTGGTGGCACGTCTGGGCGGTCGAACTCTGTCGTTTCGGGTCGGCCGAATCACCGGCCCCGTGGTGTGTGACGAATTATCCGACAGGCCTGCGGATTTCGATTTGGCGACATGGTGGGCGGCATCCATGGCGGAGTTCGACCGTTCGCTGTTGCGTTTCAGCTGTCGGATTCGATTGTCCCCCAACGGTCGGCGAAGACTCCCCGAGGCGGTGGGAGTCGAGGCGTCGCGAGTGGTGCCAGGTCCGCCTGATTCGGCCGGATGGATGGACGTCGAATTGAGATTGGAAAGCCCTGAAGTTGCGCTCTCTCAGTTGATCGGTTTGGGTGCGGACGTCGAAGTGCTGGAACCGTTGTCGCTGCGCGATGCAGTGTGCGCGGTGGCGGAGCAGATGGCGGCGCGCCACAGGCACATCGACTAGGCCGTCGCCGATCGCTTTGCCAGCACGCTCGTAATACCCAACTGCGCTGCGACGATCACCGCACCGACCACCAGGCCGAGAGCTGCAGATGCAAGAGTGTTGACGATCCATGCCAGGACTCCGCCGACACCGGCAATATCCTTGACCGCTTCTTCGCCGTGATGAACGGCGTCGTAGAGGGGATGGAAGCCGAGTTCGTCGATGCCGACCAGAAGAATGTGGCCACCCACCCACAGCATTGCGGCGGTGCCCACCACGGAGAGCACCGACATCACGTGCGGCATGCCGCGAACGAGCCCGCGCCCGACCTTGTGAGTGAAACCAGACGACGACTCGGCGATGCGCAAACCGATGTCGTCCATCTTCACGATCAATCCGACAACGCCGTAGACGACAACGGTGATCACCACAGCGACGACGGCAAGAATGATCAGTCGGCTCCAGAAACCTTCACCCGCGATGGTGTTGAGTGCGATCACCATGATCTCGGCCGACAGAATCAGATCGGTACGCACGGCGCCGGAGACAACGGCCTCTTCGTCACGCGGATGCTCGTCTGCGCTCTCGTGATGGTCGCCGTGGCCGAAAATCGCTCCCCAGATTTTGTGGACAGCTTCGTAGCTGAGGTAACAGCCACCCACCATCAGCAGGGGAGTCAGTAGCCCGGGGAGGAACTGGCTGAGCAGCAGCGCGATCGGCAGAATGATCAGCAGCTTGTTGCGCAACGACCCGATCGCGATGCGCTTGATGATCGGCAGTTCGCGTTCAGCCGCCAAGCCGCGCACGTACTGCGGAGTGACAGCCGCGTCGTCGATCACCACGCCGGCAGCCTTGGCCGTTGCCTTACCGGTCGCGGCAGCTACGTCGTCGATCGACGCTGCTGCCATCCGAGCCAGAGCGGCGACGTCGTCGAGCAGGGCAAACAGTCCGCCGGCCATCACAGACCTCCAGTGGAATCAGTGGAAAGGGGTGGCCGGACGGATCCGGTAACGCAGTTGCTTGATCGCACGAAGTCTCTATCCCATGAACGTCGGAGGCGGCGGCAGGTCACCTCGAACGATACCGGCGACTTCATAGCGTGAGTAGCGCAGACCCGACGTCAACTCTGCAGACATCGTTGCGTTAAGGGCTTCCGGGCTAGTTGTTCGCGTGCGAGACTGCACAGGGGATCGACCGAATGGGATCGACCGAATGGGGCATCATGCGCGAACCGGACACAGCACAGGTCGCCAAGAGTTTCGACGCGATGGCGACTCACTACGACCGACAGATCGGACGCTTCGAGCGCTTTGCACTCGGTGACGCACGTAGATGGGCAGTCGACAAAGCGCGCGGCCGCGTCGTCGAGATTGCCGTCGGTACCGGCCTGAACTTGCCGCTCTACGGTAAGGACGTCGACTACGTCATCGGAGTGGACATCTCGAAAGCGATGCTCGATCAGGCCCGCGCCAGGGTCTCCGAGGGTGTGAGCACCAGCGTCGACCTTCGGTACGGAGACGTGCAGGAACTGGATATCCCCGACGAGTGCGTCGATACGCTGCTGTCCACCTACGCGTTCTGCACGATTCCTGATCCGGGCCGAGCTGCAGTCGAGGCCTTCCGCGTTTTGGTGCCCGGCGGTCGATTTGTACTGGCGGAACACGGGCCGAGCACCAATGTTTTTGCGCGGGCCGTGATGAAGGTGGTCGAACCGCTTTTTGTGCGTTTCGGTTCCGACCACCTCACTCGCGATCCCATCGGATACCTCGAGGACGCGGGTTTCCTGATCGACGAAGTGCAGCGCAGCGGACGGGGCGGGGTCGTGTTCCGAGTAGTGGCGAGCAAGCCGGATCCCGAATGGACGGCGTTGGGTCACTGACTGACGGACCGGACCTTGCCGGACTACTCGACGGGTATGCCTTGCCGCGGCACCGACTTCGTGCCGGCGGTCTCCGTGCTGGCGGTATCCGTGCTGGAGCTGGGAGTCATCCCGAGTGATGCGACTGCGGATGCAACAGCAATTGCGACGATGACCCACCAGGCTTGTCGGAAGGTGCTGTAGTCGACCGCGCTTCCGAGGACTGCGATCAGGATGCTCACGCCGAGCACAGTACCGATCTGACGGCTCATGCTGATGACGGCGCTGCCCGTGGCCGATCGCGCCGCGGGCAGGTCGGCTGTTGCCTGCGAGAGGATGGTGGGCAGAGCGAGGCCGACGCCGATCCCGGTGATGATCCACCCCGGCAGCAGTTGGGTGGCGTAGTGCGGTGTCGTGTCCACCGACAGCAGGACAAAGAGTGTGCCGGCTGCCCAGAGCGCGCTGCCCAGAGCGGCTACTCGGCCGGCGGAGTATTTGCGGGTGAGGGCTCCGCCCACGATGGCAAACAACGGAACCATCATCGGACCGGGAGCGACGGCAAATCCGGTTCGCAGTGCCGAGTATCCCCAGACTTCTTGCAACCAAAGGATATTCGCGAGAAGTCCGGCCGCGAATGTGGCGCTGAACAAGATGGCGGTGATATTCGACCAGGCAAACGAGCGGACTTTCAGGAGATCCGGCGCGATCAGCGGAGCGGAGTGGCGGGAGTTGCTCCACCAGAACGCAATCAGAGTGACCGCGGCGAGTGCACAGGCAATAACGATGCGCGGGTCTGTCCATCCCCAGTCAGGACCCTGAACCAGTGCGAGAGCAAGAGCGCCGATACCGACGGTGAGGAGTGCGGCGCCGGCCAGGTCCATTCCTGCATCGGGGTCCTTCTCCGCGGCATCCGGGACAAGTCGAACGGCGAAGTAGAGCAGCACGATCCCGATGGGAACGTTGATCAGGAACACCCAGTGCCACGACGCCTCCACGAGCATGCCGCCGACAACGGGGCCGAATGCCGCTGCCGCAGCGCCGGAAGCGGCCCAGATGCGAACGCCGGATTGGCGTTTCGCGGCCGGGAGTGCGTTGATCAGAAGTCCGAGGCTGGCCGGGGTGAGTGCTGCAGCGCCCACGGCCTGGACGATGCGGAATGTCACGAGCATCCACAGTGACGGACTGAAAGCGCAAGCGGCACTGGCGAGAGTGAAGAGTGCGAGACCGGCGATGAACGCTCGTTTGGGGCCGATGCGGTCAGCCCAACGCCCGAGTGGGATGAGCAGTGCGGCGTAGACGATTGCGTATCCGTTGAGGATCCAGCTGAACTCGCCGAGTGAATGTCCGGGAAAGCTCTCGGCGATGTCGCCGAAGGCCACATTGACGACAAAGAGATCGAGGCTCGCAACAAATGGTGCTCCCGACAGGATTGCCAGAAGTGGGCCCGTCCTGACGGGCTGACTGTTGAGTTCCATAGTCAGGAACCTAAACCCTGGCTATGGCAATAGCAAGTCAGGGAGTATGGTGGTGAGCATGGACGCAGTGCGACTGACCGGAGTCTTGGCGGATCGGGACGCGTGGCAAGCCACGCATTGCTCGATCGGCCGCGCAATGGAAGTGGTCGGCACGAGGTCGGCGATGCTCATCCTGCGTGAGGCTTATTACGGCACAACCCGTTTCGATGATTTTGCGTCGCGGGTCGGTATCACCGAAGCGGTAGCGTCGGCGCGCCTGAAGGATCTCACTGCTGCCGGCATCTTCGAGCGTCAGCCATACAAGGATCCGGGGAAGCGTACTCGGCATGAGTACGTGCTCACCGAGATGGGCCGGGATTTACTGCCGGCGGTGTTGGCGCTCATGCAGTGGGGCGACAAGTACCTGCACGGGGGCAGGGGTGGGCCGCTCAACGTTGCCGACGACAGCACTGGTGAACCCGTGACGGTCGACGTGCGCAACCAATCCGGCCACGTCGTGCCACTGGGGGAGTTGCGGGTGTCCGTGAACGGCGCTCGGGTGCGCGGCAACAGCTAATCGTCGAATATCGATTGGCGATCCTGTTGAGCAAGGTGGTCATCGGAGGATTCGGTCGAGATACGCGCGGCGCTGGGTGTCGTCGTAATCCCCGGGTGGCCGGTTGCGGGTGACGACACGCTTAGCGACTTGCAAGAGACGTTCAGGCGCAGCTTCCTCGAGCGTTCCTATCGGTGCCAGCCAGCGCGGGACTGTGACCTCGCGACCTGGTCGGCGTGCAGTGTCGGCGATGGCGCGACCTACCTGTTCGGGTTGCAGCGTGGGTTGCAGATCGAGCGAAACACCAGAGGTGAGTTCGGTGTTGACTGCCGCAGGCATGATCGTAGTGACCGTGACTGCGGTGTGGGCAATTTCGGCGCGCACAGCCCGCGACAGGGCGGCAACGGCGAACTTGGTGGCGCAGTACACCGCGATTCCTGGTGTGGTCACCTTGGCGGCCATTGATGCGACGTTGACGATGTGGCCGCAGTTGCGGGCCAACATGTCGGGGAGGAAGACGTGCATGCCGTTGATGACGCCGCCGAGGTTGACCGCCACCTCCTGATGATGGCCTTCGAGGCTTTGGTCCACGAACGGACCTAGCCGCATGATTCCGGCATTGTTGACGAGCATCCGAACCGGGCCGTCGGCGCTGGCGGCAGCCCAGAACTTTCGCAGACTTTCCCCTTTGGTGACATCGAGATGCATTGACTTGGCATCGATTTCAGCAGCGGTGCGGGCGGCCTCCTCAGTGTCGAGGTCACCGATCCACACTAGTGCTCCCCTGCGAGAAAGTTCAGCAGCAGTGGCACGTCCGATGCCGCGGGCTGCGCCGGTGACACAGACGACGGCCCCGTCGAGTTCGATCATGACCGCACCTCCTCGTTCTCGAAGTGGCGCAACGCAAAGTGGGCGATAGTACGAATCTCACCGGTGTGCATCGTGAGCAACGCTCTACCGAGGTACAGCCCTGGTAGCAACTCGACGATCTCGTCACGGGTGCGTTTGATCGGGAAGGTCCGCACACTCGGATTGCAGTACTCCTCGATGCCGTAGTCCAGCGCGATCACGGGAATCTTGGGAGTGACCAGTCCGACATCGGCGCTGTAGCGAAAGTCGAAGCCCACAATCTCCGGGCCGGCCCGACGCAGGCCGCGATAGAGCGGCGCGATCACCCGCATCGCATAGCGCGCCAACGGGATCAGTCGATTGAACCCCGTACCTGACTCGGCGTTGAACGTCTTGCCCTGCCACGTCGGGTTGATCGCGAGCAGCGGATTGGCCAACGCGGCCTCGGGAACATTGAAGAGTTTGCCCACGATCAAACCTTCGTAGGCACCGTCGAGCTGCTCAGGCCGTGTTCCGGCGGCAAACAACGCGCCGATCTGGTCGCGGCGGTCGGCCCTACTCAGCTCACGCAGGTACCGCCATCCCTCTACTCGCGCTCGACCCGGCGCGTGTTTGGAGAGCTCACGCAACTCGGCCAGTATCGGCCCGATCACCGCTGTGACGGTGGAGGGAAGTTGGGTGGCGCCGGTAGCAGCAGGCGGTGTGGGTGACATCGATGAACGTCCTCTCGGTAGCCGATGAACTATTCTGGTACCAAACTGTGCCAAATATGGTCGACAGGTGTCAAGGGCCCTACGCAGCGAACGAGACAAGGCGAATGCCACTATGGCTGTCATGAGTGCCCAGCCTGCGCGGAGCTACGGCGGAATCGATGCCGGCGAGCGGGTGCGGGTTCGCCGCAACCAGCTCATCGACGCCGCGCTGGGAATCATGGCCACTGACCAGTGGCGCACCGCGACGGTCGCCAGGGTGTGTTCCACCGCTGGGCTGAACAAACGCTATTTCTACGAAAGCTTCGACACCCTCGATGCACTGGCGGCGGCCGTCGTCGAGGAAACCGCACGTCACGTAAGCGAGAGTGCCGTCCTCGCGTTCGCAATGTCAGCAAAGAAGTCCCTGCAGGAGAGGGCCTTTCAGAGCATCGACGCTGCGGTGCGAGCCCTGGTCGAGGACCCTCGTCGCGCCAGGGTGCTCTTCGACGCGGTTTCCGCGTCCCCTGCGGTGTTGGCCCACCGGGCCGCGGTCGTTCAAGGCCTCGCGACGATCCTGGTTCAACACGCCCGCGAAGTTCACGATGTAAAACTCGAACGAGACAGCCTGGCCCGAGTTACGCCGGCGTTCCTCGTCGGTGGCACCGCCGAGGCGATCATGAGCTGGCTCAACGGCACTGTCGATATCACCCTTGAGCAACTGATCGATGACCTGAGCACGCTGTGGCTGATCACCGGCAACGGCGCCGCCGACCACGCCCGCCGGCGACTGCCCGAGGAAAAGCCGTGAGCATTGCAGAGGCGATCCGCGTCATTTTCTTACCCAAGGGTGGTTTGCCTGTGATGTGACGGTTGATCCGGCCACCTACGGTGTCCCAAATTGAACTCCGCTGCGCTCCGCTCTGGAAAAGCACTGATTTGTTTAAGGGATGGCCGCCGCGGCGTTCTCGACAGTCGACTGCTTATCGAGAAGTGTGACTTGATCGCTATTTAAGGACACGACGGAGAGGTCGCCTACCCAGGTGTCAGCCCGATCCGTGGCGAAGGGAGTGCGCCTTCTGTCACGGAAACGTAAGTGCCGAAACGTATCCGATGAATCACCCGTGCAGCCTGCATTGTGGTGAGGCTCGATCAAAAGTTCCATGACCACCCGAAAATTCAGGTGGAGGATGACCGCTCTAGGCAATCTTGTTTGTCCATGGCTGCCGCGCCGCCGCTTCGCGCTGGCTTGCCAGCGGATATACAGTCGACTGTCTCGACGACCGAGTTCGCGTTCGCGCTCAATACCACCGAAAACCCTTGACGCTGGTGGTTGGCCCAATTGGGTGTTCATCTTGTTCGCGAGCCATTCTGCGTCCGTCTGGACCATCGGTCCGTGCAGGCAGTAGTGGCCGCCGTTGTCTTGGACGTAATGGGTGTAGCACTTGTTTTCGTATCCACCGTGTCCTGCGATGCGGGGCACTGTAATGAATCAGGCGGTGTTGGTCTCGGTCATGGTGGTTCCTTCCGGAGAGTCCGTAGAGTCGCTCCCCTCGACACGGTGTTCGGGGCGACTTGTGCGACGACTTTCTTGGCCGCTCGGGGAGTGAAACACCCCTGAAACACCTTAAGCAGTTTGGGGAGGAACCTGGCTTGATCAGTTCGTGGCGGCGAGTTGGTCGGTGTCGAATCTTTCGTGGCGGGGCTATGCGGTCGAGGTGACGACGGGTGGCGTCGAGTTTTGGGCGATCGTTTCCCAGCTGAGGGTGGGGTCGGCGAGTTTGCGTCGGGCGGTGTCTTTGACGTTGTGGGGGAGATCGGAGGTTGCGATGAACTGTTCGAGTTCGGCAAAGAGGTCCGGCTCGAGTGAATATTCTTGGAACCTGTCCGAAATGCCTTTTGAATCGAACGAACGTTCGAGTATCATTGTGGTCAAGGGTGGGGAGGCTCTGATGACCACGGTCAGCGATTTTGTTTCGGTGGGGGATGTTGTAGCCGGTTCGGCTGCGGGTGTGCGTGGCAGGTTGTGGCGGTTGCGACCGGCTGAGGTTCGGGACGTTGCCGTGAGTGCGTCTGCGGAAATTCTTCGGCTGGAAGCGATTCGAGTTGCCGCGGTTGACGAGTTGGCGCTCAATCCGGACGAGCAGGTGCTCTGCTACCGCGGTGTTGGGCGGTGGTTGGCGGCGAACACGATGCTGCAGAACGCGGCCGGCAACAAGATCGCCGCCCTCGGTGCCGCGTTGCGGGGGTTCCCGGACATTGCTGCCCAATTCGAGGCCGGTGATCTCTCGCTCGATCATGCGGCAATAATTGCCGCATTCTGTGAATCCCCACCAAAAGGTATGCCGGAGAACGCTCTACCGTCCTGCATGGCAACACTGCTCGCTGCGGCATCCGGCGTGGAGGCGACCACCATCAAACTCCGGTACGCGATTGCGGTTTTGGAGCGGATCTTCGAATCGGATGAGACCCCGCCCGGTGAGGATGATGACCTCAACGTCTTGCGGATTTCGCCGACGTTGAACGGTCGGGTCGCGATCAAGGGCGATTTCGATGCACTCACTGGTGAGATGTTGTTGTCGGCTCTCTCGGGTTTGTCGATGCCGAAACCGGCCGCGGACGGAACCCCGGATCAGCGATCAGCTGCCAAACGCACCGCCGACGCGTTCACGGAACTGGTTCGCCGGTATCTCGACAATGCTGTCACCGGTGTTGATGGTGGGCAGCGTCCGCATGTGAATGTGCACATCACCGCGAAAGATCTTGCGGAGCATCGGGAATGCGCGACCATGCGTAGCGATGTCGCGGCGGATTTCGATGAGCCTGATCTCGAGGATCTTGACGTCGGATACATGCCCTGGATGGGACCACTCAGTGTGAGCCTGACCCGGATGCTCGCCTGCGATTGCATGCTCTCGACGGTGTTGATGGACGGCAAGGGTGCGCCGCTCGATGCGACGCCACACAAACGCCTCGTCGCACCCGAGCAACGCACCGCGTTGATCGCCCGGGACAAAGGATGCGCCTTCCCCAACTGCGATGCGGTTCCGGCTTGGTGCGACGCCCACCACATAAAACCGTGGTCAGTGGGCGGTCTGACGGTGATGGACAATCTCACCCTCCTCTGCCGTAGCCACCACCGACTGATCCACAGCACCAGCGGGTTCCGCGGGATCTGGGAAATCAAGATGGGCGATGATCACAAACCGTGGTTCATCCCGCCGGCCGCGATCGACCCGAAACAACGTCGCCGCCGCTCCACCACCCGCCAAGGGCCAGTGCATCGAGACTGAATCCGGCCCTGCCGGAACTGAACACTGCGCGTTTGCTTCGCATCACCAGTAAGACGATGCGAAGCCAACAGGCATGCGCAGGTTCGGAAATTCCGTGGCGATCTTCAGCCGTGCGTTAGCTCAAGGACTTCTTGAACCCGATGTGTGAGGCGACAAATCCGAGGCGTTCGTAGAACTCGTGGGCTTCTGTCCTCGTCTGGTCGGAGGTGAGCTGAGCGAGGAATGCGCCGCGCCGTGCCCCCTCGTCGCATGCCCAACGCAGCATTGCGCTCCCGATTCCCTGGCTGCGGTGATCCTCGTGCACCCGAACGGCCTCGATCTGCATCCGGGTTGCACCCATCCGGCTCAGTCCGGGGATGAAGGTGAGTTGCACGGTGCCGATCACGTTGTCGTCGGCGGTGGTGACAACAACAAGCAGGTGTGCGTCGTCGGCGTCGATCTTCTCGAAAGCCTTCTCGTAGATCGTCCGGGCGTCGGGATTTGTGGTTTCACGAGTGGACCCGATGGGGTCGTCGGCTAGAAGGTCCACCAGGGTGCCTACGTCGTGAAGCTCTGCCTTTCGGATGGTGTACACCGAATTGCCGCACTCTATCGACGCCGAAATCATCAGTGGTGCTCCTGTTGAAAAGTTAATAGACCGAAATGTCAGGTTCTCATGTCGGCGTTCAGCGTTGTTCGGAAGGGTGCGATCTCCGTCACGTCCAGAAGCGCATCAATGAATTGCCGGCCGCCGCGTAGTTCCCGGGTACCCCACTGAGTTCGAAGATCCAATAGATCGCGTCGAAAAAGATCACGTTGACCTGAGGGACAAAGAGAACTGCGACCAGAAGGAGTAATCCATACGGTTTTAACTGGTCGAGTTGCGCTCGGGTCGTTGGCTTCAGGAACGGCTCGAGCGCGCCGTAGCCGTCTAGTCCTGGAACCGGCAACAGGTTGAGGACGGTCGCCATCACCTGCAGGAACGCGAGGAAACTCAACCCCGCCCAGAACGTCACATGCTCTGGTCCGGATCCGTAAATGCGTATGACGACAAGCAAGACTACGGCGGCGATGGCGTTGGTTGCCGGACCGGCCAGGGAGATGCGGGCCTGGACTTTGGGCGAGAACATCCCGGTGCGCAGATAAACCGCACCGCCGGGCAAGCCGATACCGCCAAGAGCTATGAACAGCACCGGGAGCCCGATCGAGAGCAAAGGATGGCTGTATTTCAACGGGTTGAGCGTCAGATATCCACGGGCTGCGACGTCGGTGTCGCCATGACGCCACGCAAGAAACGCGTGGGCGAACTCGTGGAGACACAAAGTCACCACCCAGCCGGCGACGACAAGAACAAAAACCCCGGCCCGGCCGGACACGGAACCCCAGTCGGAACTCCAGGCAACAACGCCGCCGAGGACAGCGACGGCGACGACCCCGAGGAAGACGGGGCTAGGCCGCACGGCTGACCTCGCAGCGCCCGTTCTCACCGGACCAACAGCCAGGTCTTGTCGTGGCGGTAGAACGTCGAGCGTTTGAGGTCCCTGGGGTTCGGAACACCGTCGCGCACGAGGTGGGCTGCGGGCGCTCCCAGTTGGACGGCTCGACCTTCCAGCCACCGTCGCCCAGCCCAGCGACTGCGGCGATCAACGGACGCCCGGATGCCTGGCAGCTTGGGGCTCGGAACAATCCGGACACCCTGCACAGTGCCCGAGAAGAGTTTGTTGTCGTCGACATACGCCTCACCGATCAATTCCTCGGTTCCACCTGGGCCGGTGACCGTGGCAGCGCCGACCAGCGCTATTCCGGCGTCGTCGCGAATCAGTGGCACGACGTGCGCGGTGCCTTTGAGTGCTGCGCGGGCAGCTTTTGCGCCCGTGGACAGTCTGTACGCATCGGTGGCGTCCGACCGATCCTCCGTGACGTAGGCGAGTTCGACGTCCAATAGCTCGAGACGCATCAGTCGCGTCAGCACAGCGGCAAACGCCGCGTCCGTGCCGACCACAATCAAGCGGGGTTCGGAGACGACCTTCAGTTGTGCCAGGGCCTCACTGAAGTCGTCTTTCTCGGGCACCTCCGGCAGCGCGAACGACGTGACCTCGCCCAACGGGAGAGGCACGGGTGAATCGCCACATCTGAGTACCACTGGGGTCAACGCGTGCTCCTAGCTCGATCATGACTTTGTCGGCGGTGGTTGCACCACCGACACCGCTCACCTGGCTGGGGAACAGTCGTCGGAATTGCAGACCACGATCCTAATGCGACGTCGGGTACAGACCGACAACTGCGACAACAACGAGCCGATTTCTGGACCGAAGGGTTTGATCGTGTGCTCTGGGCTAGACTTCTCCTTCGGTCACTGCAACAGCTCGGCTGCACAAGAGTGCGCGGATTCAGGCAGTACCAATGCGGCGGGACAACTGCTGCACGTCGACCGTAGGAGACAACGTCATGCCGGCAATCGTCCTGATCGGCGCCCAGTGGGGCGACGAAGGTAAGGGCAAAGCTACAGATCTACTGGGCGAGCAGCTTCAGTGGGTCGTGCGATACCAGGGCGGCAACAATGCCGGACACACCGTAGTTCTGCCGAACGGTGAAAAATTCGCACTGCACCTCATCCCGTCCGGAATCCTCACACCGGCCGTCACCAATGTCATCGGAAACGGCGTCGTGGTGGACCCGGGAGTGCTGCTCACCGAACTCGCGGGCCTGGAATCGCGCGGCGTGGACACGTCCCGCCTGCTGCTTTCCGCCGATGCGCACCTGATCATGCCGTACCACGTGGCCATCGACAAGGTCACCGAACGCTTCCTCGGTGCCAAGAAGATCGGCACCACCGGTCGCGGAATCGGCCCGTGCTACCAGGACAAGATCGCTCGCGTCGGCGTACGCGCAGCGGATGTCCTGGACGAGAAGATCCTGACCCAGAAGGTCGAGGCGGCACTCGAATTCAAGAACCAGGTGCTGGTCAAGATTTACAACCGCAAGGCTCTTGATCCCCAGCAGGTTGTCGAAGAAGTTCTGACGCAGGCGGAGGGCTTCAAGCACCGTATCTCGGACACGCGACTCGAACTCAACCTCGCTCTCGAGCGCGGCGAGACCGTCCTGCTCGAGGGTTCACAGGGAACGCTGCTCGACGTCGACCACGGCACGTACCCGTACGTGACGTCGTCCAACCCCACTTCCGGTGGAGCAGCGGTTGGTTCGGGCATCGGCCCCACCAAGATCACCACTGTTCTCGGAATCCTGAAGGCGTACACCACACGCGTCGGCTCGGGCCCGTTCCCGACGGAACTGTTCGACGAGTTCGGTGTGTACCTGGCCGACAAGGGCGGTGAGGTCGGTGTCACCACCGGTCGTGGCCGCCGCACCGGTTGGTTCGACGCCGTAATCGCCCGCTACGCAACGCGCGTCAACGGCATCACCGATTACTTCCTGACCAAGCTCGACGTGCTCAGCAGCCTCGAGACGGTACCGATTTGTGTTGCATACGACGTCGACGGTGTGCGTCACGACGAAATGCCGATGTCGCAGACCGACATTCACCACGCCAAGCCTATCTACGAAGAGATGCCGGGTTGGTCCGAGGACATCTCGAAGGCTCGCACGTTCGAGGAGCTTCCGCAGGCCGCGCAGAATTACGTGCTTCGACTCGAAGAGCTGTCGGGTGCGTTCATGTCCTGCATCGGTGTCGGCCCCGGCCGTGACGAGACGATCGTCCGCCGCGAGGTCATCCGCTAGGAATTGTTTGTCGAAATCCCCGTTCCTTTCAAGTAGGAGCGGGGATTTCGTGTTTCAGGCTCGCTTCGACAAGTATTCGGTGACCTTCGTCCAATCGGGAAACTTGGTGGTGCCGAACTTGATCCACTCGCCCTCGAACCTGTCTGCGCCGTTGGCTCCGCGATCGTCGACGAGGAAGTCGCCTCGGTTGAGGTGCTTGTGGTGCGAGAGGATCAAGCGCTTGTACGCGACGCTGCCTTCTTCCAATCCGAGGTGTTCCTGGACCCACAGGACCTTGTCGTGCCACGCGGTTGCGTTCTTCCAGGGCGCAGTCGACAGGATGTAGGTGTCGAACTGCCGCGCAAGTTGGTGGTACGCGTCGATCGCGCCGTCGAGGGGATCCATACGCGAGAAGATGTGTGGGGCTTCGTCGAGGTCGTTTTCGAATTTTCTTCGCACATTGTCGGTCAGGCGATCGATACCGGACTGGAAGTTGACCAGGGTGTTGTCGAGGTCGATGTAAAGAATCTTCTTGGATTCAGACTTCTTGGATTCAGGCATCTGTGCCTTTCTTCGAGCAGAAAGAGTCCAGTTTTATCGAACTGGACTGAGATCAGTGAATTCTTCCCCCTCATCACAATGGCACGGGGGTCCGACAGAGTTGTTCCCGGACCGTTCGCCGACCTTGCCGAAGATGCCGCCGAGCGGTGCTGCCAGGCGAAACTGTTCCACTCGAATGTATGTACCTTCACCTTCTGCTGGCGCAAAAAAGTACACGACGGCCACAAAGAGTCCGATGCCGATAAGCGTTGCGAAGGTAGTCATAAGCCCATCATCAGGTCCACTGGTATTGAATTACATAGCCAAGTACTCGATACTGGACCGCATGATGACTCGAGTTCTCGGTGCCCGTTCCCTTGCGCGTGATCTCGGGTCCTGGCAGGAGGAATCGGGACGACGGCCCGCCTACCGCGCACTGGCCGACGGTATTCGCTTACTCGTGCACGACGGGCGCGTTCCGCTGGGCGTGGCTCTGCCGAGTGAGCGTGAACTCGCAACCGCGCTCGAACTGAGCCGCACCACGATCACGTCGTCGTACTCGGTTCTGCGGGACGAGGGCTATCTGATCAGCCGTCAGGGTTCGCGCAGCACCGTGGCGTTGCCTGCCGGTGCGCGGCCGAACGGCTTGATGTTCCGCCAGCACCAACCCGGCCCGAGCGGTGCCGTCGTCGATCTCAGTTATGCCGCGATGGCCGCCCCGGCCGAGCAGGTGCAACAGGCGTATGCGTCTGCGCTGGAGTCACTTCCGCAGTTCCTGCCCACGCACGGCATGGAGCCGATCGGCATCGCAGAACTGCGGGACGTCATCGCGCGTCGTTACACCGCACGCGGCTTGCCTACGACGCCCGAGCAGATCATGGTGACCTCCGGCGCGCAGCACGCTTTACGGTTGTTGTTGTCGGTGCTCACCTCTCCCGGTGAACGGGTGCTGGTGGATCACCCCACGTATCCCAATGCGCTGGAAGCGATTCGGCGCAACGGGGCCAGGCCCGTTCCGGTTCCGGTGCGTCCGGAGTTTGCCGCCGCCGGAGCCTGGGACCTCGACGGAATCCGCAGTGCTGCAAGGCAAACCGCTGCCCGTATGGCCTACCTGATTCCGGACTTCCACAATCCGACGGGTCTGTGCATGGATTCCGCAGGGCGCGCGGAGCTTGCCAAGATCGCCCACGAGACCCGGATGACGCTTGTCGTCGACGAGACCATGGTGGACCTGTGGCTCGATGCGCCGCCGCCCGCGCCGGTGGCAGCGCACGGACGCGGCGCCGCCAAGACGGATGTCGTAACCCTCGGTTCCACCGCGAAGTCACTGTGGGGCGGCTTGCGCGTCGGCTGGATTCGGGCCGACCCCGCACTGATCACCCAGCTGGTGGGCGCTCGCGCGGCTGTCGACCTCGGTACCCCGGTCATGGATCAGCTTGCCGCGGCATACCTCCTCGCCGACGACCACTCGCTGCTCGACGAGCGTCGCGCGGTCCTGCGCGAGCAACGATCGGTTCTGCTCGACGCGGTAGCCGAGCGACTCCCGGACTGGAGTCCCACGATCGGCTCGGGCGGAATGTCGGTATGGATGCGCATGTCGGCACCCGTGTCGACTGCCTTGGCGGCGGTGGCGCCCAACTTCGGAGTGCTCCTCGCAGCCGGCCCGAGATTTGGCGTCGAAGGTGCTTTCGAGCGGTTCATCCGTGTGCCCTACGCACGTTCGTCGGAAGATCTGATCCGCGGAGTTGCGTCCATCGCCGCTGCATACGACACCCTTGCGACCGATCGGGACGCTGCAGACCAACGCCTCGTCGTCGTCTGAGCGGCTAGCCTGCGCTCGCGCGGGTACCCACCTGGAAACCAAGGTGAATCCAGGAGGTTTCGATGGCAACCGTCGAAGGGGTCAGTGCAGAGGGAGCCGGGGCAGAGGGAGCTGGGGCAGGGGGCGCCGGGGCAGAAGGCGTCAGCGAATCGGAGGCATTGGCGGAACGGATGTTCGCGGCCGCGATCGGCGCGGCAGAACTGCAAGCGGTCTACCTCGGAGATCGGCTGGGCTGGTATCGCGCGTTGGCTGACTTCGGGCCCCTCACGTCGACGGAACTGGCTGATCGGACGGCAACCGTGGAACGGTATGCCCGCGAATGGCTGGAACAGCAGGCTGTGGCCGGGTACTTGGACGTCAATACGGATGCCGACCGTCGATATACGTTGTCCGCAGCACACGCCGCAGTACTCGTAGATCCAGAGAGTCTGCTGTATGTGGCGCCGATGGCCCGATTGTTCGTGGCGACGACAACGTCGATGCCCAGACTGCTCGACGCGTATCGCCACGGCGGCGGGGTGACCTGGGAGTCCATGGGCGTTGACGCGCGCGAGGGGCAGGCGTTGCTGAACCGCCCGATGTTCCTGCGCCAGTTGTGCCAGGAGTTCTTGCCGATCATTCCCGATCTGCACACCACGTTGACCGACGGGGCGAAGGTCGCGGATCTCGGAATGGGGGAGGGATGGTCTTCGGTGGCACTGGCTATCGGATACCCGAAAGTCGAGGTTCACGGCTTCGACGTGGACGCGGCGTCTGTGGCTGCGGCGCGCCGGCATGCGAGCGACTACGGCGTCGACGACCGTGTGCATTTCTCGTTGGTCGATGTGGCCGGCCAAGCCCCTGAGCAGGAGCGGGTGGAATCGGGTACCTACGACGCTGTTTTTGCGTTCGAATGTCTGCACGACGTGCCGGACCCGGTCGGGTTTTTGTCCACCGCCCGGTCGATCGCGCGGCCCGGCGCACCGGTGATCGTCATGGACGAGCGCACAGCGAGTTCTTTCGATCCGAATGCCGGGCAGGTGGAGCAACTGCTCTACGGGTATTCGCTGACTTGCTGCCTGCCGGACAGTCTCTCCCACCCCGGAAGCGTCGGGACGGGAACGGTCATGCGTAAGTCGACACTCGAAAGTTTTGCCCTGGCAGCAGGTTTCGAGCGAGTGGATGTGCTGCCGATCGAGCACGAGTTCTTGCGGTTCTACCGATTGGGCTGACGCCCTGTGCGCCTTTGTGGTAGCCGGAACTACCAGAAAGGCGCACGGGGCTGAAGGCCCTAGGTCAACACAGAGCCGAAGGGCCTAGGTCCAGACCGTGTCGATATCCGTCGCCTCGCGCGCCGGCGGCGACGGAACGCTCGCCGGGGTGCGGGAGAAACGCGGCGCCGGTGCGTGCTGGGTGACGCCGTCGAGTTCGATGAGCGAGCCGCGCGCTGCGATGTGCTCGTTCGACGGTGCTTCCGCGAAGGTCAGTACCGGCGAGACGCACGCGTCGGTGCCGAGGAAGATCTTGGCCCACTCGTCGCGAGTCTTGGACAGGAACTTCTCCGTGAAGAGTGCCTTCATGTCGTCCCATTTGCTGGAATCCATCTGATGCGGAAGCGTCGACGGATCCAGTTCGAGGCCTTCGAGCAGCAGGGCGTAGAACTGCGGCTCGATGGAACCGACGGCCATGTACTTGCCGTCGGAGGTCTCGTAGGTGTCGTAGAACGGCGCACCGGTGTCGAGGAGGTTGACACCACGCTCGTCGGACCAGACGCCGCGGCCACGGAAGGCCCACATCATGTGTGAGAGGGCGAGGGTGCCGTCGACCATGGCCGCGTCGACTACCTGGCCTTTACCGGAGATCGAACGCTCGACCAGGGCGGACAGGATGCCGAAGATCAGGAACATGGAACCGCCACCGAAGTCGCCGACCATGTTGAGCGGCGGAACGGGACGCTCACCCTTGCGACCGATGGCGTTGAGGACGCCGGTGAGGGAGATGTAGTTGATGTCGTGGCCGGCGGCGCTCGCGAGGGGGCCTTCCTGGCCCCAGCCCGTCATACGCCCGAAGACGAGACGAGGGTTGCGCTCCAACAGCACGTCGGGTCCGAGCCCCATACGTTCCATGACGCCGGGACGGAAGCCTTCGATGACAACGTCGGCGCGATCGACCAGGTTCAGGACCTTCGCGACATCCTCGGGATCCTTGAGGTTGGCTTCGACGACACGACGGCCTCGCTTGATCTGGTCGGAGGCGTTGGCGTCCTGAGGAATCTGGCCTGCGCGTTGCACGATGACGATGTCGGCGCCCATGTCGGCGAGCAGAGTCGCTGCGTGCGGTCCCGGTCCCAATCCAGCGAATTCCACGATCCGAATGCCCGCGAGCGGGCCCTTCTTCTCCACAGTTTCTGCAGACACACGAACTCCCAATTCAGACGGCGACAACACTTCTGACCCGACGGTAACCTGTCGGATCGATCAGGTGTGCTCCGGGGCACGGTGTCTACGCAGGGAGGCGTCGGTCACTAGACGGCGGCGCCTTCGAACTGAGCGTTGTAGAGGCGGAAGTACGCTCCGCCGTGGGCGATGAGTTGATCGTGTGTGCCTTGCTCGACGATCTGGCCGGCCTCCATGACCACGATCAGATCCGCATTGCGAATCGTGGACAGACGGTGCGCGATGATGAAGCTCGTGCGACCGGCTCGCAGTGCCGACATAGCGTGCTGGACAAGCTGTTCCGTGCGAGTGTCGACCGAGCTGGTCGCCTCGTCGAGAATCAGCAGCGACGGCTCGGACAGGAAGGCGCGGGCGATGGTGATGAGCTGCTTCTCGCCCGAACTGATGTTGGACGCTTCCTCGTCGAGCACGGTGTCGTAGCCGTCGGGCAGGGTGTGGATGAAGCGGTCCGCGAACGCCGCCCGGGCTGCCGCTTGGATCTCGGCTTCGCTGGCACCGATGCGTCCGTATGCGATGTTTTCGCGGATGGTGCCGCCGAACAACCACGTGTCCTGCAGGACCATGCCGACGTGCGAGCGGAGGTCGGCGCGCCGCATGTGTGCGATGTCGACGTCGTCGATGGTGATCCGGCCGGAGTCGACTTCGTAGAACCTCATGATGAGGTTCACCAACGTGGTCTTGCCTGCGCCGGTGGGACCGACGATGGCGACGGTCTGTCCGGACTCGGCAGTGAGGTTGACGTTCTCGATGAGCGGGACGTCCTTGTCGTACCGGAACGAGACGTTCTCGAACACGACGGTGCCGACGGTGCGGTGACGGCCGGCCTGCTCGGGGAGGACGGGGTTCGCGATGTCCGGAGTCTGCTCGGGTTCGTCGAGCAGTTCGAAGACGCGTTCCGCCGACGCGGCCCCGGACTGCAGACTCGACGACATCGAGGCGATCTGGGTGAGCGGTGAGCTGAACTGGCGGGAGTAGACGATGAACGCCTGGACGTCGCCGAGGGACATGTTGCCGCTGGCCACCTTCAGGGCACCCACCACTGCGAGCAGTACGTAGGTGATGTTTCCGACGAAGTTCATGACGGGCATGATCAGGCTGGACAGGAACTGTGCGCCGAACGATGCGTCGAGAAGTTTCTTGTTCTGTACCGCGAATTCGCGCTCGGCCTCGATCTGATGCCCGTAGACGCGCACCAGATCGCGGCCGCTGTAGGTCTCTTCGATCTGCGCGTTGATCTTGCCGGTTTCTTCCCATTGCGCTTTGAACAGAACCTGCGCGCGCTTGGCGACACGGGCAACCAACACGACCGACACGGGAACGGCGATGAGTGCGATCAGTGAGAGCATCGGCGAGATGACGAACATCATGGTGAGGACGCCGACGACCGTCAGCACCGAGGTCAGCAGCGACGTCAGAGTTTGGGACAGGGTCGACGAGACGTTGTCGATGTCGTTGGTGACGCGGCTGAGAACTTCACCGCGAGGCGTCCTGTCGAAGTACGGCAACGGAAGTCGGTGAATCTTCGCTTCGACCTCCGCACGCAACTTGTAGATCGTTTTCTGCACGATGATGTTGAGCAGGAACGCCTCCACCCAGGCGAGCAGCGACGCCATCACGTACACACCGATGGCGATGAGGATGACCTTGCCGATGGCGTCGAAGTTCAGCCCGACGCCAGGGACGACGTCGGCAGAGTTCTGAACCAGGTCGGCGAACGTCGAATTACCGGATGCACGAATGGCTTCCGCGGCCTCGTCACGGCTGATGCCGGCCGGCAAACTCTTGCCGATGAATCCGGCGAAGATGAGGTCGGTGACGTGACCGAGGATCTTGGGTACCGCGACGGACAGCGAGATACTGCCGATCGTCGAGAGCACCACGACGAATACCGCGATCTTGTGCGGCTTCAACAGGCCCAACAGCCGTTTCATCGTGGCTTTGAACTGCTTGGGTTTGGTCGCGGGTGTGGTGGACGCGGGCTTCGGCGCCGGGGCATCGGGCTTGGGCTCGTCGCCGGGTGGCGGTTCGACAGGCGGTGGTCCGGATTGTTGCGGATCGTCCTGGGGTGGACCGTACAGGGGCTGACCGTACTGTGGCGCAGGTTCGGCAGGCCGCGCTGTGTCCGGCTCCGCGGGGATCTTGGCAAATACGACGGTAGGAGCGTCGTCGAAATACTGACGATTGCCCGGACCGAAATTTGGGCCTTGCGGAATGGTCATGCGCTCATCTCCGCGGGAATCTGGGAGGCCACGATCTCTTGGTACGTCGGGCAGTTGGCCAGCAGGAAGTTGTGGTCGCCGAGTCCGACGGGAGCGCCGTCTTCGAGGACCATGATCTGGTCGGCGTCGATGATCGAAGACACGCGTTGCGCGACGACGATGACGGTGCTGTTCGTCGTAATCGCGCGCAGCGCTGCGCGAACGGCCGCGTCGGTGTGCATGTCCAGGGCGGAGAAGGAATCGTCGAAAATGTAGATCCGCGGTCGGCGGACGACGGCTCGGGCGATGGCCAGGCGCTGCCGCTGGCCACCGGAGAGATTCGATCCACCTTGCGCTATCGGGGATTCCAGGCCCTGCGGAAGTTCCCGGACGAAGCCGTCGGCTTGCGCGACGGCGAGTGCAGCCCAGATGTCGTCGTCGGTGGCTGACGGATTTCCGTACCGGATGTTGGTGGCGACCGTGCCGGCGAACAGATAGGTCTTTTGTGGGACGTACCCGAAGTTGGTGAACAGTTCGTCCTGATCCCAGCCGCGGACGTCGAGCCCGTCGATCAGAACCGCGCCGGCTGTGACGTCGAAGAGCCGGGGGATGAGGGAGACGAGGGTGGATTTTCCGCTGCCGGTGCTGCCGACGATCGCGGTGACGGTCCCAGGTAGACAGCGCATCGTCACACCGCTCAGAACCGGAGTCTCGGCACCGGGGTAGCTGAATCCGGCTCCGCCGAACTCCACGACGCCGTAAGGGTTGGTGGGGCGCAGCGGTTGGGACGGTGCCGGGACCGATGGCTTCGTGTCGATCACTTCGGTGATGCGGTCGGCGCAGACGGCGGCCCGTGGAATCACGACGGCCAACATTGTTGCCATCACGACGGACATCAGAATTTGCATGACGTACGCGAGGAACGCGCTGATCTGACCGATCTGCATGTCACCGGTGTTCACGAGGTGGGCACCGAACCACATGACCGCAACGCCGGTCAGGTTCGCGATCAGCATGACCGTCGGGAGGAGAACGGCCTGGTATCGACCGATGAGCAGGGCCGTGTCCGCAAGTTCCTTGTTGGCCTGATCGAAGCGCATGGTTTCGTCGGGTTCGCGAACGAACGCGCGAATCACGCGCATACCGGTGAGCTGTTCACGCAGTGCGCGGTTGATCTTGTCGATGCGGGCCTGCATGGTCCGGAAGTGCGGAATGAGGCGGGCGACGACCACTGCGACGGTGATGCCGAGTAGTGGCACCGAAATGGTCAGGAGCCACGACATCTGCAGATTCTCGCGTAGCGCCATGACTATGCCGCCGATGCACATGAGTGGTGCGCTGACGAGCATCGACGACGTCAGCATCACCAGCGTCTGGATCTGGAGGACGTCGTTGGTATTTCTGGTGATCAGTGTCGGGGCGCCGAAACCGGAGAATTCACGGTCGGAGAAACTGCCGACGGCCTTGTAGACGGCGGCCCGGACGTCGTGACCGAATCCCATCGAGGACTTTGCCGCCAGATACGTCGACGCGACCGAGGCGATGATCGACGCCAACGAGACCATCAGCATGATTCCGCCGGTCGACATGATGAATCCGGTATCACCGCGGGCGACGCCGTCGTCGATGATTCGGGCATTCAGGGTCGGCAGGATCAGCGACGCAATGGCACCGAAAAGTTGCAGCGCCAATACTCCTGCGAGCAACCAGCGGTACGGCGGCAGGTACGCCTTGAGCAGTTTTGCTAACACGGCGATCCCGATCTGGTTGCCACGCGTTCAGGATTGATCACATGCACACGGTATGACAGATCGCGGTCGGTGCGGGCACCGACTCTTACCTTTGCGGCCTTTTGTCCCAATCAATTGTGATGTCGATCACATTTGAATTTGAAGTTGAGTTCGAGTCACATGTCTTGATCTGGGGCTTTACAGATCACCGCGAACTGTCACGCGAGTCTTTGTCCTTAAACAAACTGGACGTATGTATTTCTCCTGACTACAAAGGCTCTCGGCGGTTCAAATGTGCGCCACGTCATAAATCTCACGCAAGGAGTTCAGTTATGGGTTCGGTCGAAAACCTTCTCGAGGCAAACGGTATGGGCTGGAGTCTGCTCAAGCTCCTTCCGCTGGTGAACATGCTCAAGACCATCCAGGGCCTCGATTCCGCCAGCTCGAACTCCTGACGTTCGCGCGCACGGCAATCTTTCGTAACGACACAGGAGTAGTCACATGACCTCGATCCAGAATCTCGACGCCTTCCTCAAAAGCGTTCTCGCTTTGGTGACCAAGCTGAACGCCGGATCGGCAGATTCTTCGGGTTCGACCGGTTCGGCTGCCGAGTAATTTCTCCAGCCTTTCCGATTCATCAACTGCATTTCTGAGAAAAGAGGAACCGACATGGGTTCGCAAGAAGAATTCAGCGCCGTTATCAAGAACCTCTTCCCGGTTCTCAAGGACCTGCTCACGGCTATCGGCGGTGGCTCGCTCACTCCGGGAACCGGCTCGGCCGCTGAGAAGTAGGTCTGAGAAGTAAGTCCCGTTTGCCCGAAAGTGTGTCTCGCAATTGACTGCGAGCCGCACTTTCTGCATTTCTGCTGTGATGCACATCACAATTTGTACTCTAATTGGCGTTGGATTACCGTCTTGATCTGCAGTTTTGATGACAGGTGTTACTTCGAGTCCTTGGTGGTAGCCACGCGGTAGCTAGACAAGTGCGTTTCTGCGGTCTATAAATGCTCTCAGCGCTTGTTAGTGCGCTGCATCACAGCACGGGATGTCGCAGGGGGCGACCGCATATTTCACCCCTGTGGCATGAGTTCCCAGACTGTTTCGGTCACCGCCTGCGGCCGAACCGTCGCTGAACATTTCACATCACCTCTACGCACCAGGAGAACTCCTATGTTCGGATCACTCAGCGCACTCGGACCTCTGCTCACAGCACTCGGCGTTTTCCTCAAGTCGGTCGACGCCTCTTCGCTCGAGGGCGACTCGGGATCCTCGGGATCCAGCGGATCTGCTGAATAAGACCAACCGCTAACAAGACCTATCAGGTGCCGAGTCCTCGGTACTGTGATGGTCGGTCACTTCGCATTGCCCTCTGACCGCGTCATCGGTCAGGGGGCAATGTGGTCTGAACGTGACGATAAGATTTGGCAGTCGCCCGATACACCTTTTCTGGAGCGACGGTGAGGTGACGAATGACAAGGATGGGCCGAGTAACGCGGCTGCTGGTTGTCTTTGTCGTTGTCCTGCTTGCCGCGCTCATCGGAATTCTCACGCGGCCGCCCGGACTGCTCGCCACGTTCTGGTGCGCCAATGCGTTGTTACTGGGAATGATGGTGCGGTGGCCGATTCTGATCGAGTGGCCCACGTGGATTGCCGCCGGCGTCGCTTATGTGAGCGCTGATCTACTGACCGGCAACACGCTCTCGATGGCAATTCAGTTGAACGGTGCAAACCTGGTCGGGGTCACCGTTGGTGTGTTGTTGCTCGACTACCTCAAACGCACCCCGTTCCGCTTGGTCGACTCAACGTCTCTGATGTGGATGGTTGTCGTCGCCGGACTCAGTGCCTGCGCTACCGCGGCAACAGCTGGGCTGATGGATTGGGTCTTTCGAGGTGAGTCGTTTGCCGACACGCTTGTTCACTGGGGCAGTACGGAGTTCATGGCCTATCTGCTGGTGTTGCCTCTGATTCTGTCCATGACCATTCCGTCCAGCATTGCGGAGATCCGTAGCAAGACGACTGTACGGGCAGTTCTCGCCATGACAGTCCCGTTGCTCGCTACCGCCGCCTGCATGCCGATCGCGCTCAGCATCGAGGGGCCGATTGCCCTTCTCCTGCCCATCCCCGCGCTGTTGTGGTGCGCTACCCGGATTTCGGTTCCGAGTACTGCGTTGGTTTCGGCAGTGTGGTCGGTGTGGTCGCTCATGATGGCCGACGCCGGCAGGCTGGCTCTCGGGGAACAGAGTGGCGCAAACGTGAACGAGGCGGTGATCACGTCGATAGCGGTCACTCTGGTTGCGTTGGGCCCCATCGCTGTGGCGTGTGCGACGCAGGAGCGTCGGGCTGCCGAGCGTGAGCTGTTCCGCGCAGTCGAATACGACTCTCTCACCGGAGTCCTCTCGCGCGGGCCTTTCCTGCGTCAGGCCGAAGAACGACTCCAACAGGCAACGCAGACGGCGTTGCCTATCGGATTGCTGATGCTCGATCTCGACCACTTCAAAGCCGTCAACGACACATACGGGCACATGGTCGGCGACAGTGTTCTCGCCGATTTCGGTGCCCGGATGGCAGAACGCGTCTCCGATACCGATCTGGTCGGTCGACTCGGCGGTGAGGAGTTCGCGGTCTTGCTCACCGGTTCCAGTTTCGCCCGTGCGACCGAAGTCGCCGAAGAGATCCGACATGCTCAGGTCCACGACTCGGCACGATCCGGGCATGACAGCACCGTCAGTATCGGACTCGCTTGGACAGATGACGCGACACCCACCTTGGCGTCGCTGATGGTCGCCGCCGACGCAGCCCTGTACGAAGCCAAGCATGCAGGCCGAAATGTCGTGAAAGCCCAGAACGTTAGTGACATCGTGAGTGGCGTCGTGTCTGAGCGGATCAGCAGAACCGCGTGAGTTCCGCCATCGCGTCCTCTGGACACGCTGACCTGCATCGGGATTGGCATATAGTCGCAGCCATGCAGCCTGATTCAACGCCGTCGGACCTTTCGGCGCCCTCGGACCCTTCCTCGCTTCCACTCCGATTCGGCACTCCGCTCGCCGAGAACGCGATCAGAGTGATGATGTTGGGATCGGGTGAACTGGGCAAGGAAGTTGTCATCGCGTTGCAGCGATTGGGCGTCGAGGTTATTGCAGTGGATCGGTACCCGGACGCACCCGGGCACCAGGTTGCGCACCGGGCTCACACCGTCGACATGACCGATCGCGATGCACTGCTGGCCGTGATCGAACTGGAGAAGCCACATTTTGTGGTGCCCGAGATCGAGGCAATCGCGACCGACGCGCTGGCCGTCGTCGAAGCGCGGGGTGAGACCGTAGTCATTCCGACGGCCAGGGCAACACAGCTGACCATGAACCGCGAAGGTATCCGGCGGCTTGCAGCCGAGGAACTGGGCTTGCCCACCTCGCCGTATGCATTCGCGAATTCACTCGACGAGGTTCGGGCTGCCACCGAACTCACCGGATTTCCGTGCGTGATCAAGCCCGTCATGTCGTCCTCCGGCAAAGGGCAGTCGACAGTGCGCACTGCCGACGAACTCGAGTCAGCGTGGGATTACGCGATGGCCGGTGGGCGCGTCAATCACGGCCGGGTCATCGTAGAGGGCTTTGTCGATTTCGATTACGAGATAACACAATTGACGGTCCGGGCCGTGGGCAGTGGCGGCGAGGTCGAGACGTCGTTCTGTGAACCCATCGGTCACCTGCAGCAGTCGGGCGATTACGTCGAATCGTGGCAACCACAGCAGATGTCGGCGCTCGCCCTCGCGGCCGCTCGCGAGGTCTCCGAGAAGGTCACGTCCGCGCTTGGCGGTCGCGGAATCTTCGGTGTCGAGTTGTTCGTCAAGGGCGACAACGTGTACTTCTCCGAGGTGAGCCCACGTCCACATGACACCGGACTGGTCACGCTGCGCACACAGCGGCTCTCCGAATTCGAATTGCACGCCCGCGCCATCCTGGGGCTCCCCGTCGACACGACGCTCACCTCACCTGGTGCTTCAGCCGTCATCTACGGCGGCGTCGAAGCGCAGGCAATCGGATTCGACGGCGTCGCAGAGGCTCTCGCGGTGCCCGAGACCGACATTCGGTTGTTCGGCAAGCCGGAAAGTTTCACGCGTCGACGGATGGGCGTTGCCGTCTCCACTGCCGCAGATGTCGAGACGGCTCGCTCCCGTGCACGCGAGGCGGCGTCGAAGGTTCGCCCCGTCGGATGAGTCCGGCTGCGGAATTTGTTGTCGGGCTGGCAATTCTGATCGGCCTGATCGGGGTGGTTGTGCCGATCATTCCGGGAACGCTGCTCATCTTGGCAGCAATTCTGGTGTGGGCGTTGATGACCGGTGGCGCGACCGCGTGGACGGTGTTCGCGTTGGCCGCGCTGGCTCTCGTGATCACGGGCGTCGTGAAGTACACGTGGCCCGGTCAGCGAATGCGTGCCGGGGGAGTGCCAAACCGCTCTGTCATGGTGGGCGGGCTTGTCGGCATCATCGGATTCTTTGTCGTTCCGGTGGTGGGGCTGTTTCTGGGATTCATCGTGGGAACGTATGTCGCAGAACTCGTGCGCTTGCGCAACGTCAACATCGCGTGGGCGTCGACGCTTCACGCGGTGAAAGCTGTGGGGTTGTCCATGGTGGTGGAGTTGTTCGGTGCGTTGATCGCGGCCGGGCTCTGGTTGGGCGCAGTCGTTTTCGTGTGAGCAGATTTCAGGAGTGAGCAGCATTTCGGGCGTGAGCGCTGGCTCGTTCACACCGATACCAGGAGCGGGCGTTGCCACCCATCACGGCCGGAAGATCGTCCCCGACGGCGTCGGCGATCACGTCGAGATCGTGGATCTCGAAGGCCCGGCGGGCGCGGGTGCCTGGCAGGTCGGTGCCGAACATCAGTGCCTGGGGATTGACAGCGTGGATTTGACGGAGCACGTCGCCGACGTCGGAAATGGTGGTGCGTCCGAATCCGGTGGCTTTGACTCGGACTCCGCGGTCCACGAGGTTGAGGAGATACGGCAGGCCGCGCGTCGACATGCCCAGGTGGTCGATCGACACGGCCGGAAGCTTCGCGAAAACTGGTTCGAGCGAGAGAAGTAGTGTCGCGTCGACGTAGAACTCGGCGTGCCAGCCGGCCAAATCGAAAGCCCGGTTTGCCAGGTCCGCGAGTTGACGCAGATCTGTTGCGCCGCGTCGGAGATTGAATCGGACTGCGCGAACACCGAGTGCGTCGAGGTCGACTATCTCTTTGTCGGTGACGTCGTCACCGAGTGCCGTGACGCCAACCCAGCCGGGGCCGAGTTCCGCGAGTGCCGTTTTGAGGTACTCCTGATCAGTGCCTTGATACGACGCCGTCACCACTGCTCCACCGTCCACACTCAGCCCCTCGAGAGTCGCCACCCTGGACCGGTAATCGGGGACGGTGAACGGCTCGGGCAGGTAACCGTGATTCTCGACCAGCGGAAAGCGCGGGTCGATGATGTGAACATGGGCGTCAAACACGTCATTCATTTTGCACGCTGTCAATATGACCTCGAACAGACGACCGGCCCGATGTGACCTGGATCGCTACGTGGTGAATTTCGGTCATATCGGGCCGGTCTGTCTGTGATGCCTGTGGTTATGCCTTCTCGGGCTCCGAGGCTTTCAGCATGTCGTGACGCTCGACGACCTTGATGCGCTCGCGGCCTTCGGGTTCGCCGAGGCTGCGCTCGTGTGCGTCGAGGCGGTACCAGCCCTGCCACGTCGTGTACGGCACCTGCTTGCCTTCGAGGAATTCGATGACGGCGTTCTCGTCGGGGTGTGCGGCGCCGGTGAAGTTGGCCGAGTCCTCGAGGAGGTTCGCGACGGTTTCGTTGGCGTCACCCTTGGTGTGGCCGATGAGGCCGACGGGGCCGCGCTTGATCCAGCCGGTGACGTAGGTGGCCGGCATGAACCGGGCTGCGCCTTCGGCGGTGTCGTCGGCGACGACGCGTCCGGCGTCGTTGGGGACGGTGCCGGCCTGGTCGTCGAACGGCAGCTGCGTGACGTTCTGTGACAGGTAGCCGACGGCGCGGTACACGGCCTGAACATCCCAGTCCTTGTAGGTGCCGGTGCCCTTGACGTTGCCGGTGCCGTCGAGTGCGGTGCGCTCGGTGCGCAGGCCTACTACCTTGCCGTCTTCACCGAGAACCTCGGTGGGGGATTCGAAGAAGTGCAGGAACAGCTTGTGCGGGCGGTTTCCGACGTCGCGGATTGCCCAGTCCTGCAGTGTGTTCGCGACCATGTCGACCTGCTTGGAGTTGCGGCGAGCCTGCTCGGAGCCCTCATCGTAGTCGATGTCCTCGGGGTCGACGATGACCTCGATGGTCGGGGAATGGTCGAGCTCACGCAGTTCGAGAGGGGTGAACTTGGCCTGCGCGGGGCCGCGTCGTCCGAAGACGTGGACCTCGATGGCCTTGTTGTTCTTGAGGCCCTCGTAGACGTTGGCGGGGATCTCCGTTGGGAGCAGTTCGTCGCCGGTCTTCGCGAGGACGCGGGCGATGTCGAGGGCGACGTTGCCGACGCCGAGGACGGCGACCTTCTCTGCGGTGAGGGGCCATTCGCGGGGGACGTCGGGGTGGCCGTCGTACCAGGAGACGAAGTCGGCGGCGCCGTAGCTGCCGTCGAGGTCGATGCCCGGGATGCCGAGGGCGCGGTCGGCATTGGCGCCGGTGGAGAAGATGACGGCGTCGTAGAACGACTGGAGGTCGTCGAGGGTGATGTCGGTGCCGTAGTCGATGTTGCCGAGGAGGCGGACCTGCGGCTTGTCGAGGACCTTGTGCAGGGCGGTGATGATGCCCTTGATGCGCGGGTGATCAGGTGCGACGCCGTAGCGGATGAGACCGAAGGGCGCTGGCATGCGCTCGAAGAGGTCGATGCTGACACCGCGGCCGGAGACTGCGGTATCGGACTTCATGAGGGCATCGGCGGCGTAGATGCCGGCGGGGCCGGCGCCGACGATCGCGACCCGGAGTGGGCGGTTGGAGTCAGTCATCGTAAAGACAGCTACCTTCTTCGAAGTTCGGACAACGTATCGACAAGTATCCAATTTAGCCGAACCTAAGCACCGTGGAGTGTTTGCGGTTCGACCCGGTTCACACTTTCACCCCAACGGGCGTCGGTAAACCGTTTCTTTCTTTCAATTCTCCTGCAAGTGCGGTTCGAAGCGGTAGGGGTCCACTACTTGACGGGCCACAAGCTGAGCTTGTGGGGGAGTATTGGTTTCATGAATGACCAGCGCGACGATTCCGGCAATTCCGAAAGCAAGACAGCATCGGCCGGGCCGTTCATCCTGGCAGTGGCAATTGTCGCGCTGATCCTCGGCGGAATCTTCATTTCGTCCTGGATGTCCCCGGCTGAGGAAAACGTCAGCGAAGAGGACCGCATCAGCCGTGTGGTCGCGGACTACGTCGCAGCTCACAACGAGAACGACAACAAGACGCTCCAGAGCCTTACCTGCACAAACTTCGATCCGGAGACCGGACCACTCGCCGATACCGAAGGTGACGTCGAGATGCAGGGCATCAACGAATCTGTGGTCAGCGGCGACCGCGCGACTGTCGATGTTCGGCTCTCCGGTGGCGGCCAGGATCAGCGCGTCGAGGTCTGGACACTCACCCGCGACGGCGAAGGCTGGGATATCTGCACCTGATCGCCCGCACAATCCGGTCTTGTGAAAACATGGACAACGTGAGTTACGCAGGCGATCTGACGCCGGAGCAAGCCTGGGAGCTGCTCCGCGAAAACCCCGAGGCAGTGCTCGTCGACGTGCGCACCGACGCAGAGTGGAAGTACGTCGGTATCCCCGACGTCACGTCCCTCGGCAACTCGGCTGTGCAGATCGAATGGGTGAGCTACCCCAACGGCGCACGCAACGACAACTTCGTCGACGAGTTGAAGGAATCCGGTGTTGTTCCCGGCTCCGGGAAACCCGTGATCTTCCTGTGTCGATCCGGTCAGCGATCGATCGGGGCCGCAGAAAGTGCGACAGCGGCGGGCATCGGTCCGTCGTACAACGTGCTCGACGGGTTCGAAGGCGGTTTGGATGCCGACGGACATCGTGGAGTTGTAGGTTGGCGGGCCATCGGCCTGCCGTGGAGGCAGCAGTGAGCGGAATTCCCCAGGGCGGCGCATTTCAACGAGCGTTGCCGGACGACGTAGGTCTTGGCACGCTCGGTGTCCGCGGCGGATTGATGCGAACGGGCTTCGAGGAAACCTCCGAAGCACTGTTCCTCAACTCCGGATTTGTCTACGAGAGTGCAGAAGCCGCCGAACAAGCCTTTACCGGCGAAGTAGACCATTTTGTCTACTCCCGCTACGGCAATCCGACGGTCAAGATGTTCGAAGAGCGTCTGCGCCTCATCGAAGGCGCAGAGGCGTGCTTTGCGACGGCCAGCGGAATGTCCGCCGTATTCACGGCGTTGGGCGCACTGCTGGGCAACGGTGACCGATTGGTCGCTGCTCGCAGCCTCTTCGGTTCCTGCTTTGTCGTGTGCAACGAAATCCTCCCGCGCTGGGGAGTCGAGGTTGTTTTTGTCGACGGTGAAGACAATGCGCAGTGGGAAGAAGCGCTGTCGGTACCGACCACGGCAGTATTCTTCGAGACACCGTCCAACCCCATGCAATCTTTGGTGGACGTACGACGCGTATCCGAACTCGCTCATGCCGCCGGTGCAAAGGTAGTCCTGGACAACGTCTTTGCGACGCCGCTCCTGCAGCGAAGCTTGGACTTGGGCGCCGACGTCGTGGTGTACTCCGGCACCAAGCACATCGACGGTCAGGGCCGCGTCCTCGGTGGTGCGATCCTCGGAACCGAGGAGTACATCAGCGGTCCCGTTCGGGAACTGATGCGGCACACCGGACCTGCGCTCAGCCCGTTCAACGCCTGGACGTTGCTCAAGGGCCTCGAGACCATGCCGGTTCGTATCCGGCACTCTGTGGCGTCGGCCCTCGAGATCGCCGAATTCCTCGAAGCGCACCCGGGCGTCAAGTGGGTCAAGTATCCGTACCTGACTTCGCACCCGCAGCATGAACTTGCGAAGGCTCAAATGAGCGGCGGCGGAACAGTTGTCACGTTCGAGCTCAATGCGCCTGACGGTGAGGGCAAGAAGCGGGCGTTCGAGGTTCTCAACGGCCTGCGCGTCATCGACATCTCCAACAACTTGGGTGACTCCAAGTCGTTGATCACCCACCCCGCGACCACGACGCACCGGGCCATGGGACCGGAAGGTCGTGCAGCAGTGGGTCTTACAGATGGCGTGGTGCGTTTGTCCGTCGGGCTCGAAGACGCCGTCGATCTGTTGGCTGATCTGAAGCGAGCCCTCGGGTAGTTGTCGACGCAATACCGAATCGCTCTGTTCGTGCACCCCAGACGAACAGAGCGATTTTGTGTTATCCGATCGGTTGTTGTTGCGTGACCAGCTTGAACGACGGAATCGAAACGCTCTGATTCTGACCGCCATTGTCATTGCTCCGCATGAACTGGAACAGAACGATGACGTTGATGACCTGTCCGTTGTAGTCACTTGTGAAGTCTGTGATGTCCGCGTTGGCGCTGTCGGACAGGAAGACGTACACGTCCAAGTACGGCGCCAGAGCGCCGCCGATTGTTCCGGTCTGTGCGACTACGTCTGCCCGCAGGCGAGGACCGGTGGCGGATACTTTCGAATTGCAGGAGTAGTAGACGTCCTGGCCCGGAAAGGTTCGGAAGGTCGAGATGTCTGGGATCGCTGTATAGGGCGCAGTATCGTAGTTGCGATAGAACCACCCCGTTGCCGTGGGTCCGCCGGGTCCCACGGTGCATGGTCCGAGGGAAAGGGTGCCGGCAGTAACCGTCTTGGACAGCACAGTTGCGGAATCGTTCCACGAAGCGAGCGTGCCACTTCCGCCGAGAAGAACCGCAATCGCCGCGGTGGCCGCCAGGGCGCCTTTCCACTGTTTCTTCATTTGCTCACCAGCGCAGCAATTTCAGCGGGGAGTTCACCTGTGGGCGAGGTGGACGTCCACTGTCCTGCGATCTTACTGACCTTACGAGGTCCGCTGGATCCGAGTATCCACAATTCATCAGCGCCAGTGAGCCAATGCAATTCGTCGTCGAGGCCAACTGCGGTGCGGAAGATCTCGGTTCCCGCCGAGTCGGTGATCGAGGCAAACCGGCCTGATTCGCCAGTCGCTATTGCAGCGAAATAGGTGCCCGAGTCACTGGGATCCCCAACTGGGACAACCGCAGTCGTTGTCGAAGTAGTTGGCAGGGTGGTTGTGGTTGTGGTCGGCAAGGTCGTGGTCTGTGTTGCTGTTGTTTCGTTGGTTGTGGTTGCGGTAGTTGTCGTTTCAGGAGGGGTCATCGGTGTCGGAGATGATTCTGTTGCGGAGGTCGACGTGCTTGTTGTCGTTTCTCCGGCCGACGAAGTCGTGGGTGCGGCCGTAGTCGTCGACGTTGTTTCGGGAGCCGCGGCGGGCGCCAGGCGGGCGGCAAACCCGGCCGGAACGGTCTGTGCGCCCTCTTTGACACATTTGGTTCCGACAAGCGAAGCAACGGAGATAGGAACAGGGAAGAATGCGGTCGATATCTGCGTGCCGACCTTGGTATAGATCTCAGCCGTATATGCACCGTCAGCAAGCAAACCGAAGAGTCCGACGGCTATCGTCGTGGTGAGGCTGCTGATATTGTCCACGGTGACGGTCGAGGTCGGCGTATCGTTCTTTCGAACGATGACTTTGTATGTGTATGGGCCGGTACCACCAGGCGCGGTCCAAGTGAGAGTGACAGTCGTTAACAGACCAAAGAGACCGCCAGTGGTGGCACAGGTTGCGCTCGGGACCCGCGGAGCTATGACGCTTGCGGCGGTGAATGTCGACTGGGCGCGTGCCGTGTCCTGAAATGCCGCAGCGGTTCCCGTCGTCTGTGCAATACCGAGTGACAGTGACACCAGAGTTGCTCCGGCAATCGTGGTTTTCACGAGCTTGCCCGATCGGGTTGCACGCGAAGGGGTATCCGATGGTGAAGAGATAACGTGTCTGTTTGTCGTCTCGATGCTTTCGCCAGTCGGAGGCTCCGGGCGGTTCGGTCGAGGCCCACCGGGCCTGAACGCGATCATCAGCAGGATTCCGGCGAGAACACCGCCGAGGAAGACGCCGATCGGTCCGGATGCCCAGGACACGAGGTAGCCAAGTTTGTTCATGCTGAACAGAACTCGATCAACGGTTGTGACGTAGTACGTCTCGATGTCAGCCTCGGCGTTCGCGTCACCTTTCAGAGTCAGTACTACGCCCGCAGCCTGCGGAGCAATGCTGTCGACGCGGTGGGTAATCCGAGTGCCCTGAGTATTGGTCACGCTGACAACGTCACCGACGGCGATCTCATCGGCAGGTGTTGATCGAGAGAAAGCCAGTGCACCTGTGCTGATTTCAGGTTCCATGGAGCCCGATCGGAAGACGAGCGGCTTGATCCCCAGAAACAGGCCCGCCGCCGCGATCACGATGCACAGAACTCCGGCGCATGCGCCGATCGTGAGCGCAAGCTCCCGCACGCGACCGCGTCGATGTGAATGCTTCTCTCGGGTCATGGCGCGCTCACACCGACGTTGCAGTGAAGTTGAATGTAACTGTCACAGTGGTGCCTTGGACTGTCGACGGCGCTGCCGCGTCCAAAGTCACGAGAAAGCAGATGTCGTCGACGCCGGAGGTGGCGGGCAGTGAACGAGTGCCGATGATGTTTGCGCTTGTACCCCCGTTCACGAGGGACGTATTTGCGATGATCGACGTTCCACTGCAGGTTCCGACATTGCTGGCATTGGCTGCGGTCCCTCCCGAGTACGTCGAGACTTTCAGGTACGGAGCGAGAGTAGACGTCGTCGATGTTGTATTGGCGGTGTAGGTGAAGGCTACAGACCCTTTGTTCTGAACTGACAGCATGGCTGCAATGCTCTGTCCCGGAGACATATTGGCTTTGGTGAGCGCTGTGAACGCGTATGCGGTCGGGTTTCCTTCGGCATTGTTCAGTTGGAGATTGATGGTTCCGGTACTGAAAGCGCCCGAGGTGGCTGTAGCTGTGTCGGTCCACGCGGCCATGGTTCCGACTGCACCTGTTCCCAGAACCATCCCGAGTGCGAGTAGTGCGCGAACCCGCGCACTACCGAGCATCATTCGAACTCTGCTGGGCGTGTTTTCAGAGTGTCGTGACATGTCCGGCGCTTTCGTTGTGTGACGCGGTGGCTGTTTCGGATAGCTGGATATCGTCAGACATCTGAACGTCGTCGACATTCGCGGCGCGATTGCGTCGGTCTCTGCGGCCCTCACGCGTTCCACTGACAAACATATAGACGGCATAAGCGGCGAGAGCGGTGACAACAATGCTCAGGATGATCTTGCGTTGCTCCCCGGTCAGCCAGCTGTGCACGTATCCGAGATACGGAAAGCTGTACCAGACCTTCCCTCTGATCTGTTCCGGGATTACCGGTTTTTCATCCGGAATGGAGTTGGCATCTCCCTGTGTGGTGAAAACTCGTTCGCCGCGGGTGTTCTCACTGATGGCGATGATGCGATGTGTCACGACAGTCGGCTTTCCGGACTCCAACTGAAACGTGATGGGAGTTCCGATCGCGAGATCGTTTGCGTCGGCTTCCTTGACGACAATCAGGGAACCAGGCTTGTAGGTCGGCGACATCGAACCTGTGAGAACCGTATATCGCTGCGCCCCAGCAAGGTACGGCACCACGATTGTTGCAATGATCAGCGCGCTGAGGACAAGCAGAAGCAGCCAGCTGGCAATGGAAGTGATCCACCAGATAGGTCCGCTTCGTTGTGCGCGGTGCTGTGCGTCCATCAAAATCCTCACTACGGCTGCGTGCGCGGGGGAACGAATTGTGTGCCCTTGAAGTTCAAGGTTGCGGTAGTCGACTGACCTTGTGCGGCACTTGCATTGACGGTCGCTCGCAGACACCACGTTGACGACGTGTTCGGTGAAAGAGTTGGCCTGGGTGTCGGTAGCGGAGTCGCTGGGTACTTGGCCGCAGTCAGGGTCCCGGTGTAGAGCTGCGTGCCGGTGGGCGTTCCGGTTGTGGGGCAATCGGCATTGCTGCCTACCTGCCACACCGTGAGATTGAGTTTCGGTTCCGGCTGCGACTGGCTTGCCGAGGTCAATTCGTATTGCACGATCATCGGAGTGCGGTTCGCGATGGTGATGGGTTTCTGGGAGTAGGCGCCAAGACTCATGGCGGTACCTCCGAAACCAGTCATCGTGTAACTCTCGGTAGCACTCGCGTAATCTGCGCCCAGGCGTAGGACCAACGTGTCTGCTGTCATTTGCAGCCCGGACACTGGAGTCTCGGCACGCCACAGGGCGCCGGTCTGTTGTGCTGATGCAAACATCACCACGATGACCGACGCACCTGCGAGTGCCCCCCAGGCTTTAGCTCTCACGGTTTCGCAGCCTCAGGGATTGATGGCTGTTTGCTCGATCTTGAGCGCGAGATCCGTCAAGTTGATCGACGCACCCTGAGCAACAAGGTCGTTCACGTTGGCGAATGTGATGACAACTGTGACGGCCACCGCGTCGCCGTTGTTGGCTTCTGTCAGGGGGCTCGCAGCGGTCACGACATTGCCGTCGACGGTGACAGTGGTCTCGACATCGATGTTGGCGAGGAGCTCCCCGGCAGTGGCGCCGGTTGCCGCTGTCGTGCCAGCTGTGATCGAAGCGGGATCCGCCTCGATGACGGCGTTCAATCGATCGCCGATTGCGGTGATCGATGTGGTGCAGTTGTACTCGAGCACCTCGGTCGGGACGATTCTGTATGCAGCAAGGTCTGCGGTGGGAATGGCAATGGTCGTCGGGTTCGTCGACGCCCATCCACTGGTGCCTGCAGCTGCGACGCAATCTGCGATTTGCAGCTCGCCGGCGGTGATGGTGTTTCCGCCGATCGTCGAACTGTCGCTCCAGTACGCGAGTGAACCTGCGCCGCCGAGGAGTAGTGCGCCCGCGGCTGCTGCCGCAATTGCACCCTTTGTCTGTTTCTTCATGGAGAGCTCATTTCTGGGGAGTCCGAATTGGGTCGTTCAGAAATGAGTATCAGCCATGGCAAACGATTCGTTACCGGTTTTGAAAAGAATATTTCGCCCAAATTGAAATTTTACGTTTGAGCTGGGAAAAGCCGCCTACCTGCGACTAGTCACCAATCCGTTAGTTCAACCTTGAAGAATTCTCCCGTTTGTCCAACTCGACAAAGGTTTTACGTTTCCTTTGTTTTGCGTTATTCATTCGGCTGGTTAACTACCCGTTCTATTTAGGCGATATGTCCGAATTATCTTTACTTAGTGCTACGAAAAGGGTCCGTTGTATTTCCGACAAGGGAGGCGACGGATTCCAGAACAATGGTGGGGCGGTAGGGATACAGCTCCACGGACGCCGGTGTCGAGATCCCGGTCATGACAAGGATGGTCTGCAAGCCCGCCTCCAGGCCGCACACGATGTCGGTGTCCATCCGGTCGCCGATCATCAAGGTGTTGGCGGAATGAGCGCCGATGGACCGCAATGCTGATCGCATCATGAGGGCATTCGGCTTGCCGACGTAGTACGGGTCGCGCCCTGTGGCTTTGGTGATCAAGGCGGCAACGGAACCGGTGGCAGGTAGCGAGCCGTCCCGCGACGGTCCGGTGGCGTCGGGGTTGGTGGCGATGAACCGCGAGCCTCGCTCGACCAATCTGATCGCGGTGGTAATCGCCTCGAACGAGTAGGTGCGGGTCTCTCCCAGGACGACGTAATCGGGATCGCTGTCCGTCAGGACGTATCCGATGTCGTGCAGCGCCGTGGTCAGGCCCGATTCGCCGACCACATACGCGCTGCCTCCCGGTCGCTGATTTGCGAGGAAGGTGGCGGTCGCCAGCGCTGACGTCCAGATGGACTTCTCCGGAATGTCGAGACCGGAGTTGAGTAGGCGTGCCCGCAAGTCTCGCGGAGTTCTGATCGAGTTGTTGGTCAGCACCATGTACGGGATGTTGTTCGATGCCAGTTCGGCGAGGAACGTGTCCGCTCCCGGCACCAAGTGCTCTTCGTGAACGAGGACTCCGTCCATGTCCATGAGGTAGGTCCACTGGGGTTCATTCGCGGTTGTGGTCATGTCTCAAGTATGTGGGAACCGCGTCCGACGTGGGCGATCAAGCGAGCAGACGCCACAGTCCGATCAGGCCGACGACGACAATCGTGTACCGCAGCGCGGTGGGGGACAGGCGTCGCCCGTAGCGGGCACCGAGTACCCCTCCGCCGAGCGAGCCGACTGCGATCAAACCGGCTGCTGCCCAATTGATCTGGTCGAAAGCCAAGCTGATGTACATCACCGCCGCGACGATGTTGACGAGCAGTGAGAGCAGGTTCTTCGCGCCGTTCATTCGCTGCAGGGTTTCGGGAAGGATGGCACCCATCACACCGATCAGGAGGATGCCCTGGGCGGCGGTGAAATAGCCGCCGTAGATACCGACTGCAAACGTGCCGGCGGTCAGGAGCATCAACCTCGAGGTCGACAACGTTGTCTCTTCGGTGGAACGCTTCTTCGCCCAGGCCTGGATGCGTGGTTGGAGAAGGACAAGAGCGAGCGCCAGGATCAGCAATACCGGAACGATCGTCTCGAATAACTTCTCAGGTAGGTGCATCAGCAACCACGAGCCGAGTAGCGCCCCGGACAGCGACGCCGGAATCTGCCACCGAAGCCGGTCCCATTGTCCCGACAATTCGCGTCGGTAACCCCAGGTGCCCGAAACGCCGCCGGCGACGAGGCCGACGGCATTGGACATCGTCGCAGTGACCGGAGGCATGCCGAAAGCCACGAGTGTGGGGAACGTGATCAGGGTTCCACTGCCCACCACGGCGTTGATCGCCCCGGCACCGATACCTGCCACGAGAATAAAAAATGCGTCCAGTCCGCTCACTCCGCAGACGGTACTGCAGGGTGATTCGGGGACGAGCGGTGGCTCGGGGCATCGGATACGGCTCATCCATCCAACACTGCATTCGCCGCTTTCGGGAGGCTTGCGATCAGCCTGATTTCAACGCACATAGATCCCTATTTCCCTTGTCTCGCAGGGAAATACAACATTTGACGACCGTTGATTCAGCGTCTAGTCTTTGCTCACCATCTCGAGCGACCGAGAGACCTGGCTCATCGACGTCGCAGCAACCCCCCGAGTGATCGGGAGCGGGTGCTTTCTGCCAGGACCGATGGAAGGCATCACATGGGTATCACTCGCTGCGCCGGTATTGCTTCGTGCGCCGGTTCGAACGCGTACGCACCGCACCGTCGACGTCACATCGACCTGCGTCGTACCGCGTCGTGTCACTGTCGCTGACCGAAATTCTCGGCACCAGCAATTCGTCGCGCAGTAATCCCATTTTCCGAAAGGTCTATTTTGTGATGTCCACTCCGTCAGACAGTGCGTCGTGAGCGCGCCTACCGAGGTCCGCCCCGAGAAGCCAGTGGCCGAGCCGCAGCTTCCCGACTCGGAGCTTGTTGTTGCCCGCACATGGCATCCGTTCCAATGGGTGGTCAGTGCGATAGTGCTGATCTTGCTGGCCCAGTTCATCCACGGTCTTGTGGTGAATCCCGGCTGGGACTGGCCGACGTTCGCGCAGTACTTCACCGCGAAATCGGTGCTTGCCGCCTTGTGGGTGACGATCAAACTGACCTTGTGGGGAACGATCCTGGGGTTCGGTCTCGGAGTCGTGCTGGCACTTGGCCGACTGTCGAATAATCCGGTTCTGCAGGTGATCGCCTGGACCTATATCTGGGCGTTCCGCTCGATCCCACTGATCGTGCAGTTGCTCTTCTGGTTCAACATCACCTACCTCTACCAAACGCTCTCTCTCGGAATACCGTTCGGGCCGGAGTTCTTCACGTTCCAGACCAGTGGCGTCATCGGCGGATTCACCGCAGCTGTCATCGGTTTGGCGCTGCATCAGGCTGCGTACTCCGCGGAGATCATCCGCTCGGGCATCATCTCGGTGGATCACGGTCAGATCGAAGCCGCTCAGTCGCTGGGGATTCCGCGCCGGCGCCAGTTCTTCAAGATCATTCTGCCGCAAGCGATGCGGGCAATTCTTCCCAACGCCGCGAACGAGGTGATCGGGCTGTTCAAGGGAACGTCCATCGTCTCGACCATGGCAATCGCCGAACTGTTCTACCAAGTACAGGTCATCTTCGGGCGCAACGGACGAGTGGTGCCGCTCCTGATGGTTGCAACACTGTGGTACATCATTCTCACGACGTTGCTCTCCATCGGCCAGTACTACGTCGAACGTCATTACGCTCGCGGCTCCGCTAGGGCTCTCCCGCTGACGCCTCTGCAGAAGGCGCGCAACAAATTCAACGAGATTCGTGATGCGCGTCTCGACATTCCGAGAGGTGCGACCCGATGACCGCGGAATTGCTCGAAGACAACGTCTATGCCGTCGAGGCGCGTGGTATCCACAAGTCGTTCGGTGCGCTGGAAGTGCTTGCCGGCGTTGATCTCCTGGTCCGCAAGGGCGAGGTGACCGTTATCCTCGGGCCGTCAGGTTCGGGAAAATCCACTCTGCTGCGCACCCTCAATCATCTTGAGAAGGTCGACCGGGGAACAGTGCGGATCGACGGGGAACTGATCGGATACCGGCGCAAGGGAAATCGGCTACACGAACTGCGCGATCGCGAAATCCTGAAGCAGCGCTCGCACATCGGTTTTGTGTTCCAGAACTTCAACCTGTTTCCCCATCTCACCGCTCTCGAAAATGTAGTGGAAGCCCCGCTGTCGGCACAGAAGCGTGATCGCGACGACGTGTACCGAGAGGCAAGGGCCCTACTCGAACGAGTGGGTGTGGGAGACAAAGCCGATCAGTATCCGCGTCAACTTTCCGGTGGCCAACAGCAGCGTGTTGCCATTGCCCGAGCCCTGGCACTGCGGCCGGCTGTGATTCTCTTCGACGAACCGACGTCGGCACTGGACCCGGAACTGGTTGGTGAAGTTCTCGAAGTTCTTGCCCAGCTTGCCCGTGACGGTGCAACATTGATCATCGTCACGCACGAAGTCGGCTTCGCCCGCGAGGTGGCGGACACCGCAGTCTTCATGGACGGCGGCGTCATCGTCGAACAGGGCCCGCCCTCGCAGGTGATCGACAATCCCGTCCACGAACGGACCAAAGCATTTCTCTCCCGCGTTCTCTGACGCTCAGACACATTTTCCGAAAGGCACACACTGATGTTCTCCCGATCCCGCCGCGCGACCTTCCTGATCTCGGCTCTCGCCACAGTCGGACTGCTCAGCGCTGCGTGCAGCAGTGCGGACGCAGAGTCCGAGGGTAGCCAGGGCACCGCCGCCGCGGGTTACAACCTCACCGCCGAGCAGAATCGCATCACCACAGCGAAAGTCGATTCCATCGCTGCCGAGCTTCCTGCGGAAATCCGCGACAGCGGCACGCTGCGAGTGACCGGTAGCGCCGGATCCGCTCCGCCGCTTCGCTTCTACGCCGATGACGACAAAACCCTCATCGGTTCCGAGACCGACTTCGCCTACCTGATCGGTGATGTACTCGGGTTGAAGATAGACCTGCAGACGGCTGACTGGGCACAGAACTTCGTCCGGATCGACTCCGGTGAAGCCGACGCGTTCCTCTCCAATGTGACTGTCACAGAGGAGCGTAAGGAGAAGTACGACTTTGCCACCTATCGCCTGGACACCCTCGCATTCGAGGCCAAGAAGGGCGCCGGGGTATCCATCACCGAGCCCAAGGACATTGCCGGGCTGAAGATCGCGGTGGGTTCCGGCACCAATCAGGAAGCGCTGCTGGTCAAGTGGAACGAGCAGAATGTCGCGGCCGGCCTGGCACCAACCGACATCTCGTACTACCAGAACACAACCGACTACTACCTCCCGCTGCAGTCCGGCCGCATCGACGCCTACTTCGGACCGAACCCGTCGTCGCAGTTCCATGCCAAGCAGTCGGGTGAAACCGAGGTGGTCGGTGAGTTCTCCGGTGCGGGTGACACCCTGCAAGGTCAGATCGCTGTGCTGGTGAAGAAGGACAACGGACTGATCAAGGCTATTAACGACGCCATCAACCACACCATCGAGAACGGCACGTACCAGCAGATTCTCGAGCGCTGGAACATCACCGGTGAAGCCGTCGACACGTCGCTGATCAACCCGCCCGGTCTCCCGAAGACCAAGTGAGTATCCGTCGATGAGTGAGATAGTCGATGTGATCGTCATCGGCGGAGGGCTTGTCGGGTCCTCCGTCGCGTGGCGGCTCGCGGCGCGCGGGCACAGTGTCGTACAGCTCGAGCAGTACACGCCGGGGCACAAGCACGGTGCGTCACACGGCACGTCACGTATTTACCGGCAGGCCTACGACAATCACCTGTACACCGGGCTGGCAGCGTCGGCTCTACCGCTGTGGCGGGAGTTGGAAACCACAACGGACATCGGGTTTCTGGAACTGACGGGCGCCGTTGATCACGGGCTGCCCGCTGCGGTACTGACCAAGTCGCGGGTACTTGTCGAAGCGGGCATCAAGGGTGAGATCCTCACTCCTGCACAAGCGTCGGCCCGCTGGCCGGGGCTGCGATTCGACACGACAGTCCTCCATCACCCCGACGCGGGCAGGCTGCACGCGGACCGCGCTGTCGTCGCCCTCGAAGCGGGTTCGCGACTCGAGGGAGCTGACGTCCGCCACGACACGCGCGTCCTGGCAGTTGCCGAGGCGTCGTACGGCGCCGACGTGATCACGGAGGGCGGGACGCTGCGAGGGCGGCACGTCGTTATTGCCGCCGGCGCGTGGACCGCGGAATTGATCGGGCGAAGCGAACTCGGCGCATCGGTCGTGTTGCCGACTTTGCGCACGACGCAAGAACAACCGGCACACTTTGCGCCACTCGATCCGGGAACCGCGTGGCCGAGCTTTGTCCATCATCCCGGTGCAGAGCTGGACACAGCCGGGATCTACGGGCTCGGTTCCGAAGACGGCATCAAGATCGGCGAGCATGCGACGGGGCCGGAGGTGACTCCGCAGACTCGCAGCTACACGCCCGACATCGCAGGCGAACAGCGTCTGGTCGACTATGCCGAAGCGTGGTTGCCGGGTGTCGATTCGACGCAGGTCGAGTCACTGACCTGCCTGTACACCAGCACACCTGACAGCAATTTTGTGATCGACAGGGTCGGTGCGATCACCGTCGCCGCAGGTTTCTCCGGACACGGATTCAAATTCGGGCCGGCGTTGGGTGAGCTGGTGGCTGATCTGGTGGAAGGAAATGCTCTGTCGCCGCAGCAATTCCAGTTAGGGGTGCGGTGAATGCGGCGCAAGGAAACCGAAAGGAAGATCACATGAGTGTCGAGATTGCGGGAATCGGCGGCGTAGAGGTGCGGTCGGTGTCGCAGAACGATCCGCTGGCAGCGCCGCTCATCGCGGAATTGGCGCTGGAATACAGTTCGCGATACGGCGGTACGCGTGACGAGATATTCGAAGATCTCACCACCTATCCGGCCGAGGAATTTGCGCCTCCGCACGGAGCGCTGCTGGTTCTCACGCTCGGCGATCAAGCCATCGCCGGTGGCGCGTTTCGTCAATTCGATTCCACCACTGCCGAACTGAAAAGAATCTGGACGTCGGCTTCCTTTCGTCAGCGTGGCCTCGGAAAGATCGTTGTCCGGGAGTTGGAGTCCGAGATCGCAGCTCGGGGATACCGCAGGGTCTATCTCACAACCGGTCCGCGCCAACCCGAAGCGGTCGCGCTCTACTTGTCCTGTGGCTACGCACCGCTGTACGACACTGCACTATCACCGCTCGAGGTGGGGATTCATCCATTCGAGAAGAAGCTGCAGGTGCGACATGACTACGACCGGCGGGTATCGGCATGAGCGCGGCGGCGTTCCCGAAAATGTGGCGTAGCCTGCAATTCCTACTGAACGAGTTGACAACTCGCGATCATCTCGTAGACTTGCGAAAGACCATCTCGAGCGACAGAGAGACCTGGCTCAATGAAGTCGCAGCAACCCTTCGTGTCATCGCGTGAGGGTGCTACCGCCAGGATCGATGGAGGAATGAAGTAATGAAGGCAGTTGAAGGCGGTTTCGATACCGCGTGGTCGCGTCGTCACGTAGACCTGTGCCGCACAGCAGGATCGTTCTGTACTCACTGACCATGGCCGCGATGTTTGCCGTCGTAGTTGACCCTGGTCAGTCTCTCGAGGCTCCCGTACGTGGGTAAGCCTGTTTTCTCTTCTCTTCGTAGCTGATTCGTGCTTGCTTGCCCCGTTCTCCGGTTGGCGACAAGCGCGCTTTTCCGCATGCCTCTTTAGGAGTTCTTGGTGTCTTCACGCTCAATCGGTGCGCGCTCACGCGTCACCGTCGCCGCTGGTATCGGCGCTATTTCGGTCCTCGGCACCGTGCTTGCCGGTTGCAGCACCAGTAGTGGCGACACCAGCGCCGACGCCGGGCCGGCCCAGTCAGGTGGAACCCTGCGCTACGGACTCTCGACGGCGCCTACCTGCGCCGACCCCGCACAGGCGGGCACGAATCAGACCGTGTATGTCACTCGTACCGTGGTTGATTCGCTGACCGACCAGGATCCGGAGACGGGTGAGATCACACCGTGGCTGGCAAAGAGTTGGGGCATCAGCCCCGACGCCGCAAGCTTCACGTTCACGTTGCGCGACGATGTCACGTTCAGTGACGGTACGCCGGTGACGGCCGAGTCGGTCAAGAAGAACTTCGACGTGGTCAAGGATCTGGGCCCGAACGCCTCACTGGCAAAGAGCTACCTGTCCTCGTACACGGGCACCGAGGTCGTCGACGCCCACACCGCCAAGATCAATTTCTCCGGTCCCAATGTTCAGTTCCTGCAGGCAACTTCGACCCCGCAGCTCGGCATTCTGGCGGACTCGACCACGGCACTACCGTCGGAGCAGCGTTGCGCCGGGACAGCCGTTGTCGGATCCGGCCCGTTCGTCTACACGGATTGGCAGCAGGATCGATCGGTCGCGATCGAGAAGCGCGCCGGGTACAACTGGGCCTCGGATGTGACCGGCCACCAGGGGGAGGCGTATCTGGACGGCGTCAACTTCACGGTTGTGCCGGAGTCGGGAGTGCGTGCGGGCAGCGTCGCATCCGGCCAACTGGACGCGGTCAGTGACGCGTTGACGCAGGACGCTCCGCAGATCGAAGCGGCAGGCGGGCGAATTCTCACCCGGCCCAATCCTGGTGTGAGCTTCTTCTTCCAGCCCAACGTGAGCCGCGGTGTTCTTGCCGATCAGGCTGTGCGCCAGGCAATCATCCCCGCCATCAATCGGCAGGAACTTGTCGACACGGTGCTGGATCCGTCGTTCTTCCCGGCGACGAGCCCACTTGCGCACACCACTCCGCTCTATGCCGATCAATCAGGTGTCGTGACCTATGACGCTGACAAAGCGGAAAGGCTACTCGATGCGGCAGGGTGGAAGGCCGGTTCAGACGGAGTGCGTGAGAAGGACGGCCAGAAACTGACTTTCGCGATTTCCTTCAACCCGGCGTTCGCCGGCAACCAGGCAATCCTCGAGCTGGTTCAGCAGCAGCTGCGGAAGGTGGGTGTGGATGCGAAGCTCAACCTGCTGTCCAACGGGGAACTCACCGAGAAGCAGACTTCGGGTGACTACGATGCTGTGTACTACAACGCCACTCGTGCAGATGCGGACATTCTTCGGGCGTCATTCGGCATCGACGGTCGAAACCTCAACAAGCGCACCGCCGATCCGGAACTCGACAAGGTTTTGACGGAGCAGCTCGCAACCACCGACACGGCGGCACGCGGTGAATTGGTCGCTCAGGCACAGGAACTGATCATCGATCGTGGACTCTCGATTCCGACGATCGAACTGTCGCAGGCAGTCGGCGCCGGAGCCTCGGTGCAGGATCTGAAGTTCGAGGCCTCCTCACGTCTGCAGTTCTACGACGCATGGTTGTCGGGTAAGTAAGTCATGACGCGATACGTACTCGCCCGACTGGGGCAGGCTGCGCTGGTCCTCTGGGCAGCGTTCACCATCTCGTTCGTTATTCTGTTCCTCCTGCCGAGTGATCCGGTCAGCATGGCTGCGGAGTCGGCAGGACAGGGTGTGGCGGTGGATCAGGCTGCACTCGAACAGCTTCGAGCGCGATACGGCCTGGACCAGTCGGTGTGGGCGCAGTACTGGACTTCGTTGACCAATGCGCTGCGCGGTGATTTCGGCACGTCGATCTCCACCGGTCAGTCGGTGACGGATGCGATCTTCTCGGCGCTGCCGAGCACGTTGGTGCTGGCAACCACGGGTTTGGTTCTTGCCGTGTTGTTCGGAGTGTCGATCGCGTTCTTTGCTACCTACACCCGTAAGCGCTGGCTCGCGAACCTGCTGTTCTCACTGCCTCCTCTCGGGGTGGCGGTGCCTACCTTCTGGGTGGGTCTGATTCTGCTGCAGCTTTTCTCGTTCCGGTTGCACATCTTCCCCGCATTCGGAGACAAGGGATTCGCGACGGTTATTCTCCCGGCGATCACCCTGGCGATCCCGACTGGCGCCGTGATCGCGCAGGTGCTCACGACCAGCCTGCAGTCGACGCTGCGTTCGCCACACGTGGAGACCGCGTACGCCAAGGGTGCAAGCCGGTGGCGCGTGCAGACCCGTCATGCGTTGCGACTCGCGAGCATTCCGGCATTCACCATTGCCGGTGTGCTGGTCGGAACTCTGCTGGCCGGTTCGGTGGTCGTCGAAACGGTGTTCTCCCGCGCCGGAGTCGGGCGTCTGACTCAGACGTCGGTGATGGCGCAGGACACTCCGGTAGTCCAAGGCGTGGTTGTCTTTGCATCCTTGGCATTTGTGCTCGTCAACCTGGCGGTCGATCTCTTCTATCCGTTGATCGACCCACGCATTATCTCGGCCAAGACGTCCGACACCGGGAAGTCACAGTCCGAAAGCTCGACAGATCTGGAGCCGGCGCATGTCTGACACGTTGATCGAACCACTCTTGCTCGATCCGATACCGGAGGCGAAGTCGTCGGCTACCACGCATCGGACAACTTCGGTGATCCGACGGATCAGTAAGCCGGGTCTGCTGATTCCGGTGCTGATCGTGGCTCTGGCCATAGGCTTTGCCGTGGCCCCTGGCGTATTTGCCAGTGGCGACCCGTTATCCGGCGTGCCGGCAGACAAGTTGCAGGGACCGAGCCTGGCGCACTGGTTCGGAACGGACAACCTGGGACGAGATCTCTACACACGATTTGTGCACGGCGCTGCGCTGTCCCTGACCGCGACTCTCGTGGCCGTCGGTCTCGCGTTGATCGTCGGATCGTTGATCGGGCTGATTGCAGGATTTGTCGGTGGGGTTGTCGACGCAGTGCTGATGCGCATCGTCGATGTTCTACTCTCGATTCCAGCCTTGCTGTTGTCGCTGGCACTGGTCACGGCGCTGGGTTTCGGCACCATCAACGTCGCGATCGCAGTGGGTGTGGCGATGGTCGCGAACTTTGCCAGGGTGATGCGTGCCGAGGTGATGCGGGTACGCAGCGCCCAGTACGTCGAGGCGGCTTTCGGTTCGGGAGTGCAGTGGCTCGGAGTTCTGCGCCGCCATATCCTGCCCAACTCGTACGCGCCCGTGATCGCATTGTCTGCGGTCGAATTCGGGCAGGCAGTACTTGCGGTGTCCGCGTTGAGTTTCCTTGGCTTCGGAGCCGTGCCGCCCACCCCGGAATGGGGATCGCTGGTATCCGAGGGACGGAACTTCCTCGCCAATGCCTGGTGGATGACAACACTTCCCGGCCTCGCCATTGTTGCCGTGGTCATCTCGGCGCATCGCATCGGACACGAGATCGAAAGGAGCAACCGGCGATGAGCACAACGCAGGATCAGTTGCTTTCCGTTACCGACCTACAGATCTCCTACGGAGCCGCACCCGCGGTACGCGGCGTGAGTTTCACGGTCGGCCGTGGTGAAGTTGTTGCAGTAGTGGGCGAATCGGGCTCCGGAAAGTCCACAACAGCGCACGCGATTCTCGGACTGCTCTCCGGCAGCGGACACGTCACCGGGGGCAACGTCGAGTTCGAGGGCGAACGTATCGACGACTACTCGGACCGGGCCTGGCAGAAAATCCGTGGTGCACGTATCGGTTTGGTGCCGCAGGACCCCACAACGTCGCTCAATCCGGTAACCCGGATCGGTGATCAGGTTGCCGAAGTCCTCCGTATTCACGGCCTGGCCGACCGACGGAAAGCGCGGTTCGACGCCATCGAGGTGCTCGAGCGCGCGGGAATCGATCGTCCGGAGATCCGAGCACGGCAGTACCCACACGAACTCTCCGGCGGTATGCGGCAACGAGTTCTGATCGGCATCGCGCTGGTCGCGAACCCGGCACTGATCATCGCCGACGAACCCACCAGCGCCCTGGACGTCACGGTCCAACGACGGATCCTCGACCACTTGGACGAGCGGATCGCCGAATCCGGTGCCGCAGTTCTCCTCATCACACACGACCTGGGAGTGGCCGCCGATCGCGCGGATCGGATTCTGGTGATGCACGACGGTCGGATCGTCGAATCCGGGCCCACCGAAACGATTCTGGGAAATCCTCGACACGACTACACGAAGAAATTGCTGAGCTCGGCGCCGAGCCTGTCATCGGGACCCATCGATCGCCCGGTCCGAGCGCAGACGACTCCGTTGCTGACTCTGGCGGGAATCACCAAGCGCTTCACCGTCGGACGAGGCAGTGCTATCACCGCGGTCAACGATGTGTCGCTGACCGTACCGCGTGGACAGACAGTGTCGTTGGTGGGGGAGTCCGGGTCCGGGAAATCCACGACGGCGCGCATCGCAGTGCGGTTGGAGCAGGCGGATTCGGGAACCATCACCTTCGACGGCGCGGATATCAGCAGGGTCAAGGGCAGCGATCTGCGTGAACTACGCCGCAAGATCCAACTCGTCTACCAGAACCCGTACGCATCCCTCGATCCCAAGCTCTCGATAGTCGACATCGTGGCGGAACCGTTGCGTGCCTTCAAAGTCGGCACTCGAATTCAGCAGCAGGCCCGCGCCGCGGAACTACTCGACCAGGTTGCCCTGCCCGGGCAGTTCGGTAGCCGCAGACCTGCCGAACTGTCCGGCGGGCAGCGGCAGCGTGTGGCGATTGCGCGAGCGCTCGCACTGAAGCCCGATCTGCTTGTCCTCGACGAACCGGTATCCGCCCTGGATGTTTCGGTGCAGGCACAGATTCTGGCGCTCCTCGACGAGTTGCAACGCGAACTCGGATTGACGTACCTCTTCATCTCGCACGATCTGGCAGTAGTGCGGCAGATCAGCGACATCGTCGGTGTCATGCAATCCGGCCAGCTGGTCGAAATCGGCACTACCGCAGAAATATTCGACAATCCCCGCCACGACTACACCCGAACACTGCTCGGTGCCATCCCCGGGCGGGACCACGCAGCCGGAAAGGCCGAACATGTCCGAGCATAATTCCGCAGCATTTCTGATCGGCCTCGAATTCGAGGGCACCGGTGTGCACCCCTATTCGTGGCGCCGCGAGGATTCGCGGGCCGAAGAAGTGTTCACCTCGTCCTACTGGGTGGACCTGGTGACCGCCGCCGACCGGGCCGGCGTAGACCTGGCCTTCTTCCCGGATTCGTTTGCCCTGCAGACCCAGGGGCAGCATGCAACGCGTGGTCGACTGGAAGCAGTTGCCACAGCTGCCCGATTGAGCGGCGTGACCTCGCGGATCGGGTTGGTTCCCACCGCGACCGTCACCCACACCGAACCGTTCCACATCTCGAAAGCGATCGCGAGTATCGACTTCTCGTCTTCGGGCCGGGCGGGTTGGCAGGTAGATGTATCCGACACTGACGCGGCTGCATCGCTGTTCGGCCGAAAGGCCGTGCAGAGCGAACACTCGCTGTGGGAGGAAGCATCGGAGGCCGTCGAGGTGGTCAGCCGCCTATGGGACAGCTGGGAGGACGACGCAGAGATCAGAGATGTGCCGACCGGACGATTCATCGACCGGGACAAGCTGCACTACATAGATTTCGAGGGCAAGAATTTTTCGGTCAAGGGGCCGTCCATCACGCCGCGCTCACCGCAGGGACAACCGCTGATCGTGGTGGACGCGAGCAAGCCGCAGGCGCGGGAGTTGGCAACCGAGCGAGCCGATCTCATCCGCATCTCCGCCGCCGACCTGGGTGAGGCGCAGGCTACCGTCCGGCTGGTCCACGACAAAGCCGCGGAGAACGGCCGTACCGTTCGGGTTCTGCTCGACGTCGATGTTCTGCTCGGTGCCGATCGCGGGGCAGCGGACGACGCCCTCGCCGAACTCGAAGAGTGGGCAGGAGTGCCGTACACGCCGCACTCGGTGTTCTACCGCGGCGACGCCGGCGGACTGACCACGCTGCTTCGCGAGATCAGTGGTTCGGCCGGGCTGGACGGAGTGGTGCTGCGACCGTTGGCTCTGGCAGCCGGGGCAGCGAAGATCACCGCCGATGTACTGCCCGCGTTCAATCCGAGGCCGAACCTCGCCCCGACGCTGCGGGAGCGGCTGGGTCTGGGACTCCCCGTCAATCAGTTTGCGTAGCGGCGAGAAAAGAACAGGAAATTCGATGACACAGAACAAGATTCGTAAGCAAGTTCATCTGGGTGCTCACTTCCCTGGTGTGAACAACACCACCGTATGGGCTGATCCGGCCTCGAAGAGTCAGATCGAGTTCAGCTCGTTCGAGCATCTTGCACGCAGTGCCGAACGCGGCCTGTTCGACTTCTTCTTCCTCGCCGAGGGGCTGCGACTGCGCGAACATCAGGGCAAAATTCACGATCTCGACGTGGTCGGCCGCCCGGACACCTTCAGCATTCTCAACGCGATTGCCGGTGTGACAACACATCTCGGACTTGCCGGAACAATCAACACCACCTTCAACGAACCGTACGAGTTGGCCAAACAGTTCTCCACGCTCGATCATCTCTCGGACGGCCGGGCAGCCTGGAATCTGGTCACCTCGTCGGACGCTTTCACCGGTGAGAACTTCCGCCGCGGTGGATATCTGGAACACTCGCAGCGATACGCCCGCGCCAACGAATTGGTCGACGCGGTGCGGACACTGTGGGACAGTTGGAGTGTCACTCGCCCGCTCGTCGACCGTGAGCGCGGAATCTTTGCCACCGACCAGCAGGTCGGCCAGTTCTCGCACACCGGCGAACAATTCGACATCTCCGGACGATTCGAAGTACCTCGAAGCCCGCAAGGTCACCCAGTTCTCCTGCAGGCAGGTGACTCCGACGAAGGCCGAGAATTCGGGGCAGCCAAAGCCGACGCCATCTTCACCGGCCACGGAACGCTCGAAGCCGGAAAGGCTTTCTACGCGGACGTGAAGGGGCGCCTCGCCAAGTACGGACGGACGCACGCCGACCTCAAAATTCTCCCCGCCGCCACCTTTGTCCTCGGTGACAACGCGGCTGACGCCCAGGAGAAGGCGTATCATATTCGGAGGCAGCAGGTCGGACCGCAGACCGCTATCGCCTTCCTCGAACAAGTCTGGGGCCGAGACCTTTCCGAGTACGACGCCGACGGCCCGCTGCCGAAGGAAGACCCGACGGACGACGTCAACATCACCCGTGGACGCGTCCGTCACGTCAAGGATCCCCGCGCCGTTGCTGACCAGTGGCGAGCAAAGGCCGAAGCGGAAAACCTCAGCATCCGTGAACTGATCATCGATGTGACTGCCCGTCAACAGTTTGTGGGCAGCGCAACGGAGGTGGCTGCCGAGATCGACAGCTACGTCCAGGGTGACGCGAGTGACGGATTCATCCTCGTCCCTCATCTCACGCCGGCGGGTCTCGACGAGTTCATCGACACCGTTGTACCCGAGTTGCAGGACCGCGGCAGTTTCCGCACGGAGTACGAAGGATCAACTCTGCGCAGCCACCTCGGGTTGCGTCATCCCCACGAGCAGGCCGAAGGAGTTCGCGCATCATGACCGTCACCGAGACCGGAGACACCACCTTTGTCGGCGAATGGACTGCGTGGCATGCGTTGCGCGACGCCACCTTTGCCGAGCCGCTCGGTTGGCTGAGCCTGACCGCCCTGCACTGGCTGGTGGACACCGATTCCACTTTCTCGGACCTACCGGGTGCATGGCGGGCCGACGCAGATGCTGTTGTCGTCACCGCGAGGCCGGCAGACGACCTCTCGATCGACGGTGTTGCCGTGGACGGTTCGGTCACCCTGACGCCCGTCGAAGGCGCGCCGGGATTGATCGTGAATCAGGGGCCGCGTCGAGTCGAGGTCATCCGCCGCACCGGTGAGGTCGCTCTGCGCATTCACGATCCGCTTGCACCGGCTCTGGCGCAGTTCAGCGGTATCCCGACCTTCGTTCCGAATCCGCAGTGGCGCATTGACGCTGTCTTCACCGCTTTCAACGAGGCTCGAACAGTGACGACGGGCGCCGTCGTCGAGAGGCTCGAACATCACCACGATGCGCGCGGAACAATCAGTTTCGAGTACGACGGTGAAACTCGGACTCTGATTGCCTTCGCCGGCAAAGACGACGGCTTTCACATTCTGTTCACCGATGCGACCAGCGGGGTGACCACCTATCCGGCAGCGCGTTCGCTGCACGTAAGCCCACCAGTGCCCGGTGGTGCGGTAGTCCTCGATTTCAATCGTGCGTCGAATCTGCCGTGTGCCTTCACCGATTACGCGACGTGCCCCGTAGCCCCCGCGGAGAATCGCCTTCCGTTTGCGGTCGAAGCCGGCGAGAAGATTCCGGAAGTGCATTGACATGACGGTGCCGCTGTCAGTTCTGGACCTGTCGCCGATCAGCGAGGGCAGTACGGCGCGAGACGCGCTGCGAAACTCGCTGGACCTCGCGCGATCTGCCGAATCCTGGGGGTACAAGAGGTACTGGGTTGCGGAGCACCATTTTGTCGGCGTCGCGAGCTCGTCCCCGGCAGTACTCGTCGGGCTGATTGCTGCTGCCACCAACACTATTCGCGTCGGGTCCGCTGCCGTGCTGCTGGGTAACAACACGGCGGCCGAGGTGGTGGAGGCATTCGGCACCGTCGACGCGTTGTACCCGGGCCGGATCGATCTGGGTATCGGCCGCAGCGGGCAACGCCGGGTGGAAGCGCTTCGAGCCGTTGCCGCCGGCAAGACCGTGCCTGGTGCATCCAGGGAGACAGTGGTGCGTGAGGGTGTTGTGATCCCGGCGCCGTTCGATATTTCCGGACTGCTCACGTCACCGCGTCTGCAGGCGTCGCTGGAGGCCTTGGCATTTCCCGGCGCACAGGCCCCCGAGTTCGAGGAGCACGTCGGCGAGATCCTGGCCCTGTTGAACGGCACCCACCGCACCCGTGACGGCATCGAATTGCACGCGAGTCCTGGCGAAGGCGCCGACGTCGAGGTGTGGGTGTTCGGCAGCAGTGCCGGACCGAGTGCGGAGCTCGCGGGCAAGCTGGGGTTGCCGTTCGGTGCGAATTACCATGTGGCGCCGTCGAGCACACTCGAAGCGGTGCAGGCTTACCGCGCCGCGTTCCGTCCCTCGGACACGCTGGCGGAGCCGTATGTCGTGGTCTCTGCGGATGTCGTCGCGGCGGAGGACGACGCCACAGCGCGGGAGTTGGCGTCCACCTTCGGGCATTGGGCGCACAGCATTCGCAGCGGTGCCGGTGCAATTCCGTACCCGGATCCCGCGACTGCGCTCCCGTTGCCCGAGCGCGACCGCGCCTTGGTGGAGGACAGGCTGATCACTCAGTTCGTCGGCTCGCCCAGCACTGTTGCCGATCGGCTCGAGCGTCTGCAGAAGCTGACCGGTGCAGACGAATTGGTGATCACCGGCGTTACTCATAGGCATGAGGACCGACTGCGCTCGTACCAGTTGTTGGCCAGGGAGTGGGGACTGCCCGCACTGCTGGCGGCGTGAGTGCGGCGAGTGAGCATAGGTTTCGGCAAGTGAGCAGCCCCTCCTGCAGACGGGAAGGGTTGCTCACTGCGCAGAACCTATGTCAGCTCTTCAGCAAGCCCGACTCCTACGCTCCGATCGCCCCCGCGATCATCGGCCAGGACGCGCGCATGTCCGCTTCGAAGAGCCCCCACGTGTGGGTGCCCTCGGGTCGGTAGCTGAATGTGGCCGGTATGCCGAGTTGTGCGAACCGCCCCTGCAGCGCAGCGGTACACAGTTGAGTGATCCCTTCGAGCACGCTGCCGGGAATGACTCCGGCGATCGCGGGGATCGAGTTGATGCCGTCCACCGGTCCGGGGATACCGTTACCCGTGGCGATGAAGAGCTGTGTGCCGCGGAGCTTTTCGGCGTTGACCAACGGGTCGTGGGCAGCCCACTGCGGTCCGCCCGGCCGGCCCCACATGTTGTGGACGTTGCCGCGTCCGAGAACTTCCACCATGGATCGAACCGCCATCTGCCCCAGCCCGTCGACGGTTCGAGGACAACCACTGTACGAACCGACAGCGCGGTACAGTCCCGGCGCCTGAATGGCGAGGTCCAGTACCGGCCCGCCGGCCATCGACACTCCGCCGAGAGCGTTCACCCCGGTTGTGTTGTAGCGAGAGTTCACCGCCGCGGGGAGTTCCTGCGTCAGGTACGTCTGCCATTTGTTGCGGCCGAGCGCCGGGTCGTCGGCATTCCAGTCGGTGTACATGCTGTACTTGCCGCCGATCGGCATCACCACGTTGACGTGTTTGTCGTCGAAGAAATCGCGAACCCCGGTGTTGTTGAACCACGAGATCCCGTCTTCGCCGCCGCCGACCCCGGTCAAGAGGTAGAACGTGGGCGCTGGGCCACCGCCGGCGGGGGAGATGACGTCGTTGCTGATCCACCGGTCCATGGAGGGTGAATAGACGTCGAACCTCGTGACCGTGGACTGTGCCGACGCAGTAGGGGCGGTCAGGCTCAGAAAGCCTGCGACCATTACCGCCGCCATCGTGAGATGGATACCGAAGTGCTTCCCGAATCGCGTCACGATCACGTCTCCCCACGCTAGATGCTGACGGTTGCTGCTCGTCCCGGCGAATTGTGTATACCAACAGTGGCACAATGCGAAGCAGAGTAACGAATGTCCGTTATTCAGCTGGATGAGTGGTGGAGGGCGGTCTCGTGGGTGCACAACCGGATCGACCTGCGCCCGATCTTGTGCGTCTGGGCTTTGGATTGGCGTCGATCACGCTTGCCACGGCCCGGCGAGCGGCGACTGCCGTGTTGGACTCCGTTCCGCGGATTCCGATCGTCGGAGAGCCATTGGACCACGCAATTGTTCAGGTGAGTGCCCTCGGCAACGACGCAATCGCCTCTACCGCCGCGTTTGCCGACACAACCTTGCGGACGGTGATCAAGGCCGTGGTGGCAGCGGCGCTGGACGAAGTCGACATCACCAAGATCGTCATCGACAACGTCGACCTCGACACTATTGCCGAAACCATCGACGTCGACAGGATCGCCGAACGTGTGTCGCTGGAACCGATCATCGATCGCATCGACGTGGACGACATTGCGCGGCGATTGGATGTCGAAGCAGTGATCAATCGGCTCGACCTCGACGGCATCGTCGATTCCGTCGACATCGAACGGCAGATCTACCGGGTTGATCTGGTGAAGATCGCGGACCAGGTCATCGAGGGCGTGGATCTGCCACAGATCATCCGCGAGTCCACTGGGTCGTTGTCCACCGAAGCGGTCCAGGGTGCCCGCGTGCAGGGGATGCAGGCAGACGACGCCGTTGCGGATTTTGTCGGTCGACTCTTCGGACGCGAGAAGACCGACAGGACCGACAGGACCGACAAGACCGACAAGACCGACAAGAACAACGAGAACGCAGGGCAGGAGTAGTGGCGACATCCCAGAATTCGGGTCCCGCCGGAATTGTGACCCGCGGTATCGCCGGAGCGATCGACCTGGGTGTCGTACTCGTTCTGATGGGCGGTGGATACCTCGCGGTGGCCTTTGTGCGACTGCTGTTCTCGCCGCAGACGTTCACGTTCTCTCAGCCCGGGATCTTCCTGTCCACGACGGCATTCATCACGGTCTCGACTGTGTATCTGACGGTGTGCTGGGCGACCACCGGCCGAACTGTCGGCAATGTGGTCATGGGCTTGCGGGTCATCACGTCGGGGCATCGGCTGGTTCGCTGGCCGCTGGCACTTGTTCGGGCCGTGCTGTGTGTGCTTTTTGCCTTCGGCCTCGGCTGGGCGGTCATCGATCGGCGTCGACGCTCGTTGCAGGACATCGTGCTGCGGACGACGGTGGTGTACGACTGGCGTCAAGATCCGGACATCGTCGTTACCCACGGAGTGGAGCACTCGTGACCGAACCCAATAGACCGGACGAACGATTCACCCTCGCCAGCGAGCGAACCTTCCTGGCGTGGATGCGAAGTTCGTTGGCGCTGTTGGCCGGTGGGATCGCGATAGTGCAGTTGGTTCCGGGGTGGAGTACCGGGTGGGTGCGCACCACGCTCGGTCTTGTCCTGATTGTGTTGGCGGCGGCAGCCGCACTGGTGGGGATGCGTCGGTGGTTGCAGGTGAAGAAGGCGCTCGAAGACGGAGCCCCGATGCCGGAACCGCACGCGCTCTGGCTGTTTGCCCTGGCACTGGCCGCCGTGGCGGTTGCGGCCGGAGTGGCAACGGTGGTTACGAGCCTCGCCCGCTGATCCACACGTAGAAGTCCTGGAGTGGCCTGGATAGTGTGCAGAGAAGGCGATTTACACGTCATAGCAAAACAAAGACGAAGAGGAGCACACAGTGGCGCAGGAGCTCAAGCTCGGATACAAGGCCTCGGCGGAGCAGTTCGGGCCTCGGGAGCTGGTGGAGCTGGCAGTTCTCGCCGAACAGCACGGCATGGATTCCGTTGCGGTCAGTGACCATTTTCAGCCGTGGCGACACAACGGCGGCCACGCACCGTTCTCACTGGCCTGGATGACGGCAGTGGGCGAGCGGACCGAGCGCGTGCAGATCGGCACGTCGGTGATGACCCCGACGTTCCGCTACAACCCGGCCGTTATCGCTCAGGCTTTTGCGACCATGGGTTGCCTGTACCCGGGACGCATCATGCTCGGTGTGGGCAGTGGTGAGGCGCTCAACGAGATCGCCACCGGATTCCAGGGCGAGTGGCCGGAGTTCAAGGAACGCTTTGCGCGGCTGCGCGAGTCGGTTCGGCTGATGCGCGAACTGTGGCTCGGTGACCGCGTCGACTTCGAGGGTGAGTACTTCACGACTCGCGGCGCCTCGATCTACGACGTTCCCGAGGGCGGTATCCCCGTGTACATCGCAGCCGGTGGACCGGTTGTCGCGCGGTACGCGGGCCGCGCCGGTGACGGCTTCATCTGCACGTCCGGCAAGGGCATGGATCTCTACACCGAGAAGCTGCTGCCGGCAGTGGCGGAAGGCGCAGCCAAGGCCGAGCGCGACGTTGCCGAGATCGACAAGATGATCGAGATCAAGATCAGCTACGACACCGATCCCGAAGCCGCGCTCGAGAACACCCGTTTCTGGGCGCCGCTCTCGCTCACCCCTGAGCAGAAGCACAGCATCGAAGACCCCATCGAAATGGAAGCAGCAGCCGACGCGCTGCCCATCGAGCAGGTCGCGAAGCGCTGGATCGTCGCGTCCGATCCCGACGACGCCGTCGAACAGGTAAAGGCCTATGTCGACGCCGGACTCAACCACCTCGTGTTCCACGCACCCGGACACGATCAGCGCCGGTTCCTCGAACTGTTCGAGCGCGATCTCGCACCGCGGTTGCGCGCACTGGGCTGACGGACAAGCACATCCTTGACGGTGCCTGCCACTCGCCGCGTGGCAGGCACCGTTCGTCTGTCTCGGTGCCACCGGTGGGCTGATTCTCGGTGACGGTCACCACTCATTCGAGCAAGCTGGATGGGTGGCCCCACTAAGCTGTGGGGCATGTCCAGCGCGCCTGCACCCGTGTCGAGTGTCTACATTGCTTCTCCCGAAGGTGATACCGGGAAGTCCACCATTGCATTGGGCGTGATGCAGATGTTGTGCGCGACGGTCGCCCGCGTCGGCGTCTTTCGCCCCATCGCCCGGTCGACTGCCGAGACCGACTACATCCTCGAATTGTTGCTCGAGCACACCACAGCCGATTTGTCGTACGAGGATGCTCTCGGTGTCACGTACGAGCAGGTGCACGAAGATCCGGAGGCGGCGCTCGCGGACATTGTCGCGAAATACCATGAGGTGGCCGAGCGCAGCGACGCCGTGGTGATCATCGGCAGCGATTACACGGATGTCGCGAGTCCCAGCGAGTTGGGTTTCAACGCCCGAATTGCCGCGAATCTGGGTGCCCCGGTGTTGTTGGCGCTGAAGGGCGCTCGTCGCACCACACCGGAAATACTTCAGCTGGCGCAACTGTGCGCGTCCGAATTGTCCTCGAACCACGCGCATTTGCTGGCGGTGGTTGCCAATCGCTGTGATCCCGCCACGCTCGACGACGTGAATGCCGCATTGGCCGGATTGGGTGTTCCGACCTGGAGCCTGCCGGAGATTCCGCTTCTCATCTCGCCCACGATGGCAGAGTTGATGGAGGCCACCGGTGGTGAATTCTATTCGGGCGATTCCGAATTGCTGCACCGCGAGGCATTGAAGGTGATGGTGGGCGGGATGACCGCCGAGCACATTCTGGAACGGCTCACCGAGGGAATGGTGGTGATCGCTCCCGGTGATCGCTCCGACGTTCTGTTGGCATTGATGAATGCGCATGAAGCAGAAGGATTTCCCTCGCTGGCCGGCATCATCATGAACGGTGGAATTACCCCGCACCCGGCGATCGCCGCACTGATGGCCGGGCTCAAGCAGCGTCTGCCGATCCTGACGACAAAGCTCGGAACCTTCGACACCGCCAGTGCCGCAGCGCAAACGCGCGGCCGCGTCGCCGTCGGATCGCAGCGTAAGGTCGACACCGCGTTGAGTTTGATGGAACAGCACGTCGACGCCGCAACCTTGTTGGGCCGGATGGCATTACCGATTCCGTCGGTCATGACGCCGCAGATGTTCGAGTACAAGCTGATCGACCGCGCTCGCGAGAACCGCAAGCACATCGTCCTGCCGGAAGGTGGCGACGACCGTATCCTGCGGGCCGCCGGCCGAGTTCTGCAGCGTCAGGTTGCCGATCTGACCATTCTCGGTGACGAGGAAAGCGTGCGCCGACGGGCCGGTGAACTGGGCGTCGACATCAGTGCCGCTCGGATCCTGGCGCCGGCGCAGTCCGAGTACACGGAACGATTTGCGCAGGAGTACGCCGCGATTCGCGCCCACAAGGGCATGACCGTCGAACGGGCCCGCGACGTGATCGCGGACATCTCGTACTTCGGAACCATGATGGTGCACTTGGGAATTGCCGACGGGATGGTCTCCGGTGCCGCGCACACCACCGCGCATACGATCCGGCCGTCGTTCGAAATCATCAAGACGGCGCCGGGTGTGTCGACGGTGTCCAGCATCTTCCTGATGTGCCTGGCGGATCGTGTTCTCGCATACGGCGATTGCGCTGTCGTCCCGGATCCGAGTGCGCAGCAGTTGGCGGACATCGCTATCTCGTCCGCGCAGACTGCGAGCCAGTTCGGTATCGATCCGCGCGTTGCGATGCTCTCGTACTCCACCGGGGATTCGGGCTCCGGCGCCGACGTCGACAAGGTTCGTGCCGCAACCGCCCTGGTGCGCGAGCGACGCCCTGACCTGCTGGTGGAAGGACCCATTCAGTACGACGCCGCGGTCGAGCAAAGCGTCGCCGACCAGAAGTTGCCGGATTCACTGGTGGCAGGCAAGGCGACCGTGTTCATATTCCCCGACCTCAACACGGGCAACAACACGTACAAGGCTGTGCAACGCAGTGCCGGGGCGATTGCCGTCGGCCCCGTTCTGCAGGGGTTGAACAAACCTGTCAACGATCTTTCGCGCGGCGCGCTGGTTCAGGACATTGTCAACACGGTGGCCATCACGGCCATTCAGGCGCAGGGAGCGTAAGCATGAGCGACGGCACCGTACTGGTCATCAATTCCGGCTCCTCGTCCATCAAATTTCAACTCGTACACCCGGATACGGCGGAGTTGGTGGCACACGGACTCATCGAGCGCATCGGTGAATCCGACGGCCACATCGTCTACAACCACCGCACCGGAACCTCGGACCGCAACCTTCTCATTGCCGATCATCGCGCTGGACTGAAGATGGTTCTCGAGATTGTCGCCGAAGTGGGGCGGCCACTGAGCGAGGCCGGCGTCATCGCTGTCGGGCACCGGGTAGTACACGGCGGGAACGTCTTCTACGCGCCGACGCTGATCGATGATTCTGTTGTCAAGGCCATCTCCGACCTGTCGACCCTTGCGCCACTGCACAATCCGGCAAACGTGATCGGCATCGAGGTGGCCCGCGAGGAATTGCCCGACGTACCGCACGTCGCCGTATTCGACACTGCCTTCTTCCACACACTGCCGGCGGCCGCGTCGACGTACGCGATCGATCGGGACGTCGCCGAAGCCAACCAGATTCGTCGATACGGATTCCACGGCACGTCCCACGAGTACGTATCCGGCCGGGTCGCCGCATTCCTGGGCAAGGATCCGGCAGACTTGAATCAGATTGTCCTGCACCTGGGCAACGGTGCGTCGGCGTCGGCGATCAAGGGTGGCAAGGCAATCGACACCACGATGGGCCTCACTCCGCTCGAGGGCCTGGTCATGGGAACCCGCAGCGGAGATATCGACCCCGGCATCATTTTGCACCTCAACCGGAACTCGGGCATGAAGGTAGACGAGATCGACGACCTTCTCAACCGCCGCTCCGGGCTGAAGGGACTCTCGGGTGTCAACGACTTCCGGGCACTGCTCGAGCTGATCGCAGCCGGAGACCAGCACGCGATGCTCGCCTACGACGTCTACATCCACATGCTGCGAAAGTACATCGGCGCCTTCATCGTTCAACTGGGCGGCGTCGACGTCATCACTTTCACCGGAGGAGTTGGGGAGAACAACATCGACGTCCGCCGTGACAGCCTCGCGGGCCTGAGGCGTCTGGGCATCGAGGTCGACGCAGTACTCAACGAGACGAAGAGTCGCGACGAGCGTCGTATCTCTGCATCCTCGTCGGCCGTGGAGGTGCTGGTGATCCCCACCAACGAGGAATTGGCGATCGCGCGCGCGGCGCAGGCGCTGGTTTCCGAACTCCGGTAAATCTCGCACTGCCCGCTTCGTGATCAGAAATTACTGTGCGGCCGAACGCTGTTCGCGAGGTCGACCAGAGCATAGCGATGCGTTCGGGAGACGGTGGTACGGGCCAGCGTCCGAAGACACATTTCGGCACCCGTGCGCAAACCGCGCTCGGTGAAGGGCAGATCGAGGATGGGTTCGAGTTCGTCGTGCGCTCGGTTTCCGGCCCTGATCCAGTCCAGTGCCGTGCCCAGTACCAGGGTCCGCATCTGCAGGCAGCGACCCTCGTCGGCCGGCAGGGCGCGGACGCGTCTGGCAGCCTCTCGGAGAGTTGCCTCGTCGAGGTTTGCTATCTCGGTGCGTGAGAGCATCGTCAGCACGCTGGTCATGCGGGCAACGTTGTAATGGCGTGAGCTGGTGGGGACCTCGTCCAGCGCCGTGACCGCGGCACCGGTGTCGCCGCGTTCGGCAAGTTGGCGTGCCAACCCGAATGCCGCGCTGACGTAGTTGTGGTCGGTCCGCCACACCGTGCGGTAGTACTTACCGGCGAAGCGGCACCATTGATCAGGATCCTCGGAATCCCATTGTTGCAGTACCAATTCGGCAGTTGCGGCCAGTGCGAGTTTAGGCGCCAACTCGCCGGGCAAAGCCGTGAGAACCGATTCGAAATGGGTGAAAGCCGATTCGAATGCGCTCTGCTGCAATCCCACCAGCCCGCGGTACCACTCGATCTTCCAATGGTCGCCGATGGTGGAATGCAGGTCGTCGAGTATCTTCTGCGCGGCTTCGGGATCACTCAGGTCCAGGTGCGCTTTGGCTTCGGCCAGTCGGAACTCCCCGGAAAACGCCGCCTCGGTTGCTGAGGCAACCCGATCGATCCCACCCTCACGGGCGCGGCGGAGTGCGTCGAGGGTCTGGGACGGCTCACTGTGGACGGCCGCGGCCAGCAACGGTGCACTCGGATCGGTGGGGTCGACCAAGGGGATGGGAAGTGCATGCGCAACCTCGAGTGGATCGAGACCGCTGTCGCGGGAATTGCCGTCGACGTACACGTCGGTCTGCGCAACCAGATCGTCGGTGCCGAAAGAGGTTCGTTGTCTACTGAATACGAGTGAGAGTCCCGGGTTTTCCTGGCCGCTCTGGTGCGCCAGTACCTCGTGGAGAACACCGACAAGTTGGCCGCCGATCTCGTCCGCAGACTGGAATCGTTTCTTCGGATCCGGATCGGTGGCGCGCAGAAGCAACCGGTGGAAGAACTCGTACTCGCTCAGCACCGGCTCGTCGGCAGGATCGGGAAGACCGTCGAGGTAACGGCCGTGTTTGGAGGGCATGTCGAGAGTGAGCACGGCAAGTGTACGGCCGACGGTGTAGATGTCGGACGCAACCGTCGGCCCGGTCTCGATGATCTCGGGGGCCTGGTAACCCGCTGTGCCGTACAGGTATCCGAAATCTTCGATTCCCGACACGGCGCCAAGGTCGATGAGTTTCAACTGGTCCTCGGTGACCATGACGTTCTCGGGTTTGAGGTCGTTGTACGCCAAGCCGGTGGAGTGCAGATAACTCAGGGCGGGAAGGATCTCCAGTACATACCCGATGGCCTGCTCGATCGGCATGTGACGGCCGTCGGGGAACGTGGCGAGTACTTCTCGGAGCGATCGCCCACCGACGTATTCCATGACGATGTAGCCCATGGGGGTGCCGTCGGGGCGAGGGTGCTCGACGAAGTTGAAGATCTTGACGATGCTGGGATGCGCTACTTCTGCGAGGAACTGCCGTTCGGCAACCGCGACGGCCTGTGCCTCGGAATCACCGAAGTGTAAGAGTCCCTTCAGAACTACCCAGCGGTCGCTGACATTGCGGTCGATCGCGAGATAGATCCACCCGAGGCCACCGTGAGCTATCGGCCCCTGCACCTCGTACTGACCGGAAACCAGTTCGCCTTCTTCGAGCAGCGGACGGAAGTCGAAAGTCGAACCGCACTTGGGGCACACACCACTCTGGCGCGCGGACGTGCCTGCCGCCTTGCGGCCCACCGGTTCTCCGCACTTCCAACAGAAACGTTTGCGTTCGGGAACCGTCGCATCGCTCATCACCGCCGACGCCGGGTCTACGTGGGGAACCGGGGGAACCTCGACCAGACCGCCGCCCAGACGGAGTTTGCGTGTCGAGCGCGAGCGGCGGGAACGAGTGGACCGGCCCGTCGGCGTCGACACGGAGGAGGGAACGGACTCACGTAACTGTGCGGATGTCTGCTCGGGGCGGGCAGTGGCCACGGTGAAATCCGGCTCGAATCGCGGCGCCGCCTGTGTGGCAGCGTGATCGGGCTCGCCGTTCCGATCCCCGCCGTTCTGATCCTCGTCTTTCGGATCTCGAGATTCTGTCATGACCGCCTCAATCCCGATACGCGGCAGGTGGGGGACCAGGAGTCGGTCCGAGCATGGTGAGCCAACGGTCGTAGAGAGAGTTCCAGGTGCCGTCGGTGCGGATCCGGTCCAGGGTGCCGTTCACGAATCGGACCAGATCGGTGTTGCCGGCGTTGATGCCGATCCCGTACGGTTCGGTGCCCAACGAACTTCCGACCATGTCGAGATACGGGTCCTGCGAGGCAAGTCCGGCAAGAATGGTGTCGTCGGTGCTGATGGCGTCGACCTGCCCTTGTTGAAGTACCACAAGGCAATCCGACCACATCGGGACAGTGACAACCGTGGCCGCGGGTTGTAGTTTCTGGATGCGGCTCAGTGACGTCGTCCCGTTCGCGACACAGACCCGTTTATCGGCCAGGTCGTCGATATTGCGAATATCGGATCCCCGGACGACCAGAATGCGTTGGCGCGCAGTGAAGTATTCACTGGAGAACTCGATCTTCTCCCGCCGCTCGCAGGTGATGGACATGGTCTTGACCACGATGTCCACGGTGGAATCCTGCAGGGCTTCGATCCGCTCGTCGGACGTCAGGATTCGGTATTCGATCTTCTCGGGATCGCCGAGGACATCGCGGGCAACTTCACGGGCGATGTCGACGTCGAAACCCTCGAGGCGTCCGGTTGCGGGATCGCGGAAGCTCATGAGGTTGCTGCCGGTATCGAGTCCGACGATGAGGCGGCCACGTTCGCGAATCTTGTCGACGCTCGGCTGCGGCGGGCGAGGATTTGCGTCGGACGGGACCGGACGCAGGCTGGCCGTCGGATCTCCACAGTCGGCCGACGTTGTCGGCGTAGGGCTGGGCGCGATGGTCGCCTCGGCAGGTAGCGGCGGCTGCGTGTATGGCGTGGTGGTGGACGAGATGAGCTCCTCGCCGGGTTGGCCGCCGCACGCAACCAGGAACAGCGCGGCCGCACCTGCCGCAACCAGCGCACGCGCTTTTCCTCTGCCGCTCACTGATACTCCCGCAGCCGTGGCCAGAATCCGGCGGCGATACCGACAACGCCAAGTATGGCCAGCATCGTCACTCCCGGAGCCGACGCTGACAACACACGCGAGGCGTGTGAGATGTCGGCGCGAAGGCTCTCACGGGAATCCGTTATCGCCTCCCACAAGGCGTCGTCGAGCGCGCGGTACTCGGCAGCGGAATCTTCCGCACCCGATCCGACGGCGATGTTCGCAGCTCCCGTGAAATCTCCGACGCCGAGGCGCAGAGCCATCCGATCGTGCGCCGCCACCCATTGATCGCGGGCGTCGATCGCCTGCGTGAGCACGGCGGTATCAACTCCCGACCGCCCATTGCCTTGCAGCTCACGGAGAATGGCGTCGACGTTGCTCACCTTGTTGATGAAGATGTCGGTCTCGTCGCCGTCGGAATCACGCTGGGCCAAACCCAGAGTCTCAACTGTTCGCGCTTGCTGGGCCATGATGCGGGCCTCGGTCAACTCGTGCAGCGGACCCGCTCCCGCGTCGAGCGCGCGGGTGGTGGTGATCGCCGAGATCAACCCGACCGTCAACAGCCAGATCAGCGCTGCAGCAACAGCTATCGAGGCGAGGATCAATCCGAGATTGAAGCGTCGACGGCTGTGTTGCGCGATGCGGATCTGGACTGCGATGAGCATGGACAATGCCAGTGCAAATGCGATGATCGGCCACCACGGTGGGCGGACAAAATCATTCTGAACCTTGGTGACCTGCGCTTCTTGTGCGGAATGCAGGTGCTGAGCCGTGGGAAGCAAGGACGTTTGCATCAGATTCGACGCCTCGCCGAGATACGCGGCGCCCACAGGGTTTCCGACGCGATTGTTGGCACGCGCCGTCTCGATCAGCCCGGTGTACACAGTGAGGTCGGTCGAGATGGAGGTGAGGGCGGCTTGGCCGGCCATGTCCACAGTGTCGAGTCCGGCGGACGCGTTCACTATTTCTGCCGACGCCTCGCCGATCGACTGTGTATAGCGGTCGCGAACCGCCGGCGGTTCCAGTCCACCCCAGATGAACGCGGTGGCTGCGGCCGCGTCGGCAACCGACAGCGCGCTGTAGAGATTCTGAGCGGAGTTGGCAAGCGGTTCGGTTTCCGTCAGGACGTTGCCCAGGCGCGCTTGACGGTTCTCGATAGTCGCGGCGGCCAGGAATCCCGCCGCCAGGGTGAGCAAGATCAGGACTATCCCGACAGCGGTGAGGCGCCCGGGGGTCGACGTCATGAAATCGCGAAGTTCGCTCTGGATCATCGGCCTGGAGGCGGCTGTATCCACCGGGTCCTCGTCAGGCGAAGCGGGCGCGGTGCGAGGCTCGAGGGAGGGTGTCACGCGGCTGACCATCGAACACCTCTCACTCTCTGCACTCGGGCTGGAGGATCACTGGATTGCGGCCTCTTCGCGAGCATATAAGTATGGTCCGCACCGAGGGCAGATTGAACGGGTTAGTGTGGGGCAGGATAGTGGCGAATTTAAAGGCAGGGCGAGGTAGTCGATGCGTGGTGACGGTGACGGTTGGTCGGTCGGATCGGACGGAACTCGGCATTGGGGGCGTCACGGCGCCGCCGGATTGTTGTTGCGTGCCCCTGACGTAGACGGAACTCCGATGGTGCTGCTCCAGCATCGTGCGGCGTGGAGCCATCAGGGCGGAACCTGGGCTTTGCCGGGTGGCGCGCGTGACTCGCACGAAAACACAACGCATGCGGCAGTTCGCGAAGCACACGAAGAAGCCGGAATCGACGAGTCGTCGGTGCGGGTGCGGGGAGACGTCGTCACCATGCGCGCAGAGAGCGGATGGACCTATACGACGGTGGTTGCAGACGTCGAAAGTCCACTCGAGACGGTCGCGAACGGTGAGAGCACCGAATTGCGGTGGGTGCGCGAGGACGACGTCGAGAGCCTGCCGCTACATCCAGGATTTCATTCGGCCTGGCCGAGTTTGCGAACGTCCGTGGTTCCGGCGGACGAGGGAACGGATCAGGGCGGTGCCCGGACTGTTGTATTGCCGGACGGACGATTCGGTTGGACGTCGGGTAGTGCGGATTCTCTACAAGACGCCTCGGAGGCATCTCGCGCCCAGGCGTAGGACGGCTTCTCGCGCTCAGGCGTAAGACACTCCCGAGAAATACAAGAAGGGTCGGACTCGTCAGAGCCCGACCCTTTTCGTTGTAGTTTCGGCGCGGGCGGGAACGCGAACGAAGGGTCCGCAGCCAGCCGAAACGGCGCTCAGCTGAGCGTGTTCAGCGCGGTGATGAAGGAAACGGCGGTGATGCCGAGCTTGAGCAGTTCGCTGATCTTGCCGAGGTTCAAGTCTTCGAGTGAAGCGGTGCTCAGCGAGGCGGTGTCGATCGATCCCATGAAAACTCCTAAATTCGAATTGTTAGCTGAAGGTAAGCTATATCAGGAGAGTGTTGAACGCGGGACCAATGGACAGATCTGTGACCAAAATCACTAATTGGGATCATTCGGGCTGGTTAACGGACAATCGTGCAGCTTGTTTCTTGTCGAACTGGACAAGTTGACCAGTCCGGAACTTGCAGCTGGCCGCGAGCTGAACTGGAAGGTAACTAGAACACCATCATGTCGGCGAGGCGGCGCGCGGCTGCCTGCGGATCCGCGGCTTCCGTGATCGCACGAACGACGACAATTCGGGTGGCTCCGGCTTCGATGACCTCCGGAACGCGCGCCTCGTCGATGCCGCCGATCGCAAACCAGGGGCGCGTCGGCGTTGCATCGGCAGTCGAGCGGACCAGATCCAAGCCGGCCGCGCTGCGGTTCGGCTTGGTCGGTGTCGCCCAGACGGGGCCGGTGCAGAAGTAGTCGACGCCCTCTTCGATTGCAGCCAAACTTGCCTGCGCGCGTGAGCTCGTGGAACGGCCGATGACAACGTCGTCGCCGACAACCGTCCGCGCGTAGGGGACGGGGATGTCGTTCTGGCCGAGGTGCAACACATCGGCGCCTGACGCCATGGCCAGGTCGGCGCGGTCGTTGACGGCCAGGAGTGCGCCGTGACGCCTCGCGGCAGCCGAGAGAACGCCAAGCGCGATCAGCTCGTCCTTGGCTTCGAGCGGCCCGAACTCGCGCTCGCCCGCGGAGCCCTTGTCCCGGAGCTGAATGATGTCGACGCCACCGGACAACGCGGCTTCCGCGAACTGTGCAAGGTCGCCTTTGTCGCGACGTGCGTCGGTGCACAGGTACAGCCGTGCTGCTGCCAGGCGCTCGCGCCGGTCGAAGAGGTTACTGGGATGTGTGGGGTGCACGAAGCAAACGGTAGCCTCTAGGAAGCAAGGTTCGACACGGGAGTCCCGAAACTGTGCTGTCGCATTTGTCGCGAAGGCAAAGTTCGTGGGGCTGAGAGGGGATCGCGGCAAAGATCCCGACCGTCAGACCTGACCCGGATCATGCCGGCGCAGGAAGAAAAGGGTGGAATTTGTCATGAGCACGCACGCACGCTCGGTTGCGGTGGTCGGCGGGGGAGTCATCGGACTGTCCATTGCCTGGTACGCAGCGCGCGACGGATGGGCAGTACAGCTGTACGACCCGGCGATCGGAACCGGCGCATCCTGGGTCGCCGGTGGAATGCTCGCCCCGCTGTCCGAAGGATGGCCAGGTGAGGAAACGGCATTGACCGTCGGCGCAGCCTCGTTGGAGCGGTGGCCGGATTTCGGCGCGCACCTGCAGAAGTTCGGACCGTCGGTGTTCACCACCGACAGTTCACTCACCGTCGCTCTCGACAGCGCCGACGCCCAGGACCTGGCGACCATCGCGGAATGGGTCAGCGCGCAGGGACACGAACTACAGATCCTCGGCCGAGCGCAGATCCGTGAACTCGAACCGATGCTCGGCCGCGGCATTCGCTCGGGGCTCATGGCTGTCGGTGAATCCGCTGTCGACAATCGTGTGTTGCTGGCCGCTCTGCAGGCCGCGTGCGTGGCGTCGGGCGTCGAATTGATCAACCGCGCTGTCCACGATCTCGCGGAACTCGATACCGATCAGATCGTGCTGAGCGCGGGAATCGCCTCAGCGAAGCTGTGGCCAGGATTACCCGTTCGGCCGGTCAAAGGTGAGATCCTGCGTTTGCGCAGCCGGCCGGGAGTGACGCCGGCGCCCAGTCGAACCATCCGCGGCAGCGTCCACGGCCGACCCGCGTACCTCGTGCCGCGCGGCGACGGAATCGTGGTCGGTGCAACACAATACGAATCGGGCGAGGACACGCAGGTCACCATGGCCGGTGTGCGAGACCTGATCAACGACGCCGAAGCACTCATGCCGGCGATCGGTGAATACGAACTCTACGAGTGCGCGGCCGGCTTGCGTCCGATGACGCCGGACAACCTACCGCTGATCGGGCGGGTCTCGGAGCGTGTTGTCATCTCTACCGGGCACGGCAGGAACGGTGTGCTCCTGACTCCGGTCACCGCAGACGCGACACTCGCGTTGTTGAACGGCACATCATTGGTCGAGGTCAAAGGAACCGAACCCCAGCGGTTCGCAGCAGTGAAGGAAAATTCATGAGTGAGCAGGTCCCGATCGGGATCACCGTCAACGGCGAAGAACTCGAATTCGATCGAGCCGTCACGGTGACCGAACTTCTGACACACCTCGAACTGCCAAGCAAGGGAATTGCCGTCGCCGTCGACGGTGCGCTCTTCCCGCGTGGACGCTGGGACGAATCCGTCTCGCGTGGTTGGGAAATCGAGATCCTCACGGCGGTGCAGGGTGGCTGAACACGATCTCCTGACTATCGCGGGCCGTACGTTCGGCTCGCGGCTCATCACCGGCACCGGCGGCGCTGCCAACCTCGCAGTTCTCGAGGAAGCGCTGGTCGCGTCCGGCACCGAACTGACCACTGTCGCGATGCGACGCGTCGATGCTGCCGGCGGTACCGGCGTGCTGGATCTGCTTCGGCGCCTCGGAATCGAACCACTACCGAACACGGCCGGATGCCGCGGCGCGGCCGAAGCAGTGTTGACGGCGCAGTTGGCACGTGAAGCGCTCGAGACCAGTTGGGTGAAACTCGAAGTCATCGCCGACGAGCGAACCCTGCTGCCCGACGCCATCGAACTTGTCTCCGCTGCAGAACAATTGGTCGACGACGGATTTACCGTGCTGCCGTACACGACGGACGATCCGGTTCTGGCGCTTCGGCTCGAAGAGGTCGGTTGCGCAGCGGTCATGCCGCTCGGTTCGCCCATCGGGACCGGGCTGGGCATCGCGAACCCGCACAACATCGAGATGATCGTCGAGCGCGCAGGCGTGCCGGTCATTCTCGACGCCGGAATCGGAACGGCCAGCGACGCAACACTTGCCATGGAGCTGGGCTGCGACGCAGTGCTTCTCGCAACGGCGGTCACCAGGGCCAAGAATCCCGCGCTCATGGCGTCGGCGATGCGTCATGCCGTCGTTGCCGGTTTCGAGGCCAGGCACGCCGGCCGGATCCCGAAACGATTCTGGGCGCAGGCATCCTCCTAGGGGTCTTCTCGGGGTGGTTCCCGGGGTCCACGTCCTACCTGGGTACCACGTCGAACTAGACCTGCGACCGATGTGCAGGCGGTGCCGGATCAGGCAGAGTTCTCCTCATGATTGAACTGAGGGGATTGACCAAGGTTTACGGACCGACCAAGGCGGTGGACGATCTGACGTTCACCGTCCGCCCCGGCATCGTCACCGGGTTCCTCGGACCCAACGGCGCCGGCAAGTCGACGACGATGCGGATGATCCTGGGGTTGGATCGCCCGACGTCGGGTGAGGCGCTGATCGAAGGCAAGTCGTACCGCGAGCTCAAGGATCCGTTGCGTACCGTCGGCGCTTTGCTCGACGCGAAGTGGGTTCATCCGAACCGCAGCGCCAGGGCGCACCTGCAGTGGATGGCCGCGTCGAACGGGATTCCGAAGTCTCGGGTGGACGAGGTTCTCGGCCTCGTGGGGCTGTCCGAGGTTGCGGGCAAGAAGGCCGGCGGGTTCTCGCTCGGTATGTCTCAGCGTCTCGGCCTGGCCGGTGCGCTGCTGGGTGACCCGAAGGTGCTCCTGTTCGACGAGCCCGTCAACGGTCTCGATCCGGAGGGCATCGTCTGGATCCGTAAGTTCATGCAGCGACTGGCTGCCGAGGGACGCACCGTGCTGGTGTCGAGCCACTTGCTGTCGGAAATGGCTTTGACCGCGGAACAATTGGTTGTCATCGGTCGAGGTCGACTGATCTCGGACTCGACTGTCGCCGAGTTCGTCGATCGTTCGTCCGAGTCGACGGTTCGAGTGCGTAGTCCTCAGCTCGATGCATTGCGCAGCGTGTTGACGTCGCAGGGATTGACGGTGCGCGAAGACGGTTCGAGTGTTGTTCCCGCTCTGGTCGTTGTCGATTCCACCACCGAAATCGTGGGTAACTTGGCTGGTGCGCAGGGAATTGTGCTGCACGAGTTGGCTTCTCAGCGTGGTTCGCTCGAGGATGCCTTCATGAAGCTCACCGGCGACGATGTCCAGTACCACGCGACCGGGGTCACAGGCCCCGCCGTCGCGCAACCGAACGCTCACCAGAATGTCATGGGAGGTGCACTGTAATGGCTGTTCTCAGTGCTGAACGCATCAAGATCACCACGACCAAATCGCCACTCTGGTGCTCGGTCATCATCGTTGTTCTCGCTCTCGGATTTGCCGCCATCATGGGCACGGTAGCCAAGTCTGCGCTGACGTCGGACGCCCAAGGCGCCCCCGAACTCGACGCGGCACTTGCCACCGCCGGAATCTCGGGCTTCGGAATCATGGTCCTCATGATCATGGCGGCACTCGCGATCACCAGTGAGTACCGCTTCGGAACGATTCGCACCACATTCCAGGCAGTGCCCAATCGGGCATCGGTTCTCGCCGCCAAAGCCGGCCTGATCGGTGGATTCGGGGCAGTCCTGACCTTCGTTCTGGCATTCGGTGCCTACGCGATGGCCAAGGTCTTGGCCGGTGCCGACGCCAGCGTCGGCTTGACGCTGTCGAGCAGCTCTGACTGGCGCGCGATGTACGGCATCCCGATCTACGCGTTCTTCTGCGTGGTACTAGCCGTGGGTGTCGGTGCGATCATTCGTCAGTCGGCCGGCGCGATCGCCTTGCTGCTGCTGTGGCCACTGCTCATCGAGAGCCTCTTTTCACTGTTCGGCAGCTTCGGCGAGAAGATCATGCCGTTCCTGCCCTTCAACAACGCAAACCACTTCCTCAGCCCTGAAATGACGACCGGCGATTTCCACTGGGGACCGTGGGGCAGCCTGATCTACTTCGCGGTGTTCGTGCTGGTCATCTTCGGCATCAGCATTGTCCTGGTGAATCGCCGCGACGCCTGACCTCGACGCCTGACCTCGACGCCTGACACTGTGCGCCCTTGTCGACCGCCCGCGGTTGATAAGGGCGCACTGCCGTTTCCTTATCGGCTCCCGCGGTTACTCTTTCGCGCATGAGACTCCATCACGCGTTGGCAATCGGCATAGCCGGGGTTCTGGTGCTTGGTGGATGTTCGGCCGGGGCCAGGCCCGCAGACACGGCACTGATCGAACCGCAGGCCTTTTCGGGGACGGTCACCGTCGACGCGGTCATGGGCCATCTCGATCAGTTCGGCAAGATCGCAGCTGCCAACGGTAATACTCGGTCCACGGAAACCCCGGGGTACGACGCCAGCGTCGACTACGTCGCAAACCTGCTCGAAGACAATGGTTTCGACGTGGAAACCCCGGAGTTCGCGTTCAGCTCCTTCGACCCGGGAACCGAGCTGTTGACCTCCTCAGGCGGAGTCGACTTTCCGGTCCGCGCATTGACCTACTCGACGTCCACCGGACCGGACGGGATCACCGCACGCGTCGTGTCGGTACCCGCAGACGAGACACCAGGTTGTGAAGCCTCCGACTACGACGGGCTCGATGCTGCGGGAGCTATCGTCCTCGTCACCCGCGGGGTGTGCCAGTTCGGCGCCAAGCAGACCATCGCAGCAGATCAGGGCGCCGCTGCACTGTTGGTGGTCAACAACGAAGACGCGATGTTGGGCGGCGGAACCCTGGGCGATCCGGATATTGCGCGGATTCCCACGGGAGGCATCAGCCTGTCGTCGGGGCAACAGCTTGCCTCAGAGGGCGGTGACGTCACTCTGGTGCTGGACACGGTCACCACCACAACACGCTCGCGCAACGTCATCGCGCAGACGAAGACCGGATCAAGCAGCGACGTTGTCATGGTGGGCGCTCACCTGGACAGCGTTCCCGAGGGGCCAGGTATCAACGACAACGGCAGTGGCAGCGCGGCCATTCTGGAGACGGCGCTGCAGCTCGGTAGTTCGCCGGACATCACCAACGCGGTGCGGTTTGCGTTCTGGGGCGCCGAGGAACTGGGCCTCGTCGGCTCGACCGAGTACGTTGCCGGGCTCAGCCCGGAGGAACAAGCGGCCATCGCGCTGTATCTGAATTTCGACATGCTCGGCTCACCCAACCCCGGATATCTGGTCTACGACGGTGACAATTCGGATGGTCTCGGCGAAGGTCCTGGCCCGGAAGGCTCCGCCGGTATCGAACGCACCTTTGTCGACTATCTCGGCGGTCGCGGAATTCCGGCAGAGGGAACCGACTTCGACGGACGATCCGACTACGGCCCGTTCATCGAGATCGGAATTCCGGCAGGCGGCGTGTTCAGCGGAGCCGAGGAGCTGAAAACCGTCGAGCAGGCACTGAAATGGGGCGGCGAGCCCGGCGTGAGTTTCGATCCGAATTATCACACCGCCTTGGACAATCTCGACAACATCGATCGGGACGCACTCGCCGCGAATTCCGCTGCGGTGGCGTTTGCGGTGGCAACGTATGCGCAGGATATCGGGGGCCTCAACGGAGTTCCGGTAGGCGAGGCCAGAAGCTTGGCTCGAACCCGGTGATCATGAGGCGCGCGGTGAGCAGCTCTAGGTTACTCTCGAGTAATGAGCGATCCGATCCCGAGCGAAGTACCCGGTGACGTGCGCGATGCCGCTCCTTCCGGCGTCCGCTCGGTCATCGGATCGGTGCTCAACACCGCGTCGGATCTGAACGGACACCAGCAGATCGTCGAGGCGCTACGACGTGTACGTCGGTTGCTTCCGGGCGACCCGGGGTTCGGCGACCCGCTCTCCCTGTCGGGGCCTGGCGGCGCCCGGGCGGTGGCACGCGTCGCCGATCGTTTTCTCGACCACAAACCGGCCGCTACCAGGGAAATGAGCCTCGGCGCGTTGCAGGTGTGGCAGGCGGCCCTCGAGAAGATGGGCCGAGGCCGTGGTGATCAGGAACTGACTATCGTCTTCACGGACCTCGTCGGTTTCTCCACGTGGTCGCTCCACGCCGGCGACGGGGCGACGCTCGCGCTCCTGCGGGCGGTCGCGCAGGCTGTCGAAACACCCATCACGGATCGCTACGGTCACGTCGTGAAACGGATGGGCGACGGACTCATGGCAGTGTTCACCAGCCCAGACGCGGCAGTGGCCGCGGTCTTCGCGGCGCAGGAAGCCCTGGCGCAGGTCAACCTCGACGGCTATCGGCCCAAGATGCGCGTCGGCCTCCACACCGGAACACCCCGGCAACTGGGCGACGACTGGTTGGGTGTCGACGTCACCATCGCCGCCCGGATGATGGGATTGGGCGGCGACGGCAACGTCATGATGTCTGCGGCAACTCTCGAAGAACTTGCGCCGGGAACCCTCGAAGAGCTGAACCTGGAGATCCGTCCGTGGCGCCGCGGATTCTTTGCGACGACGCCGAACGGAGTACCGCAGGATCTGGGTATCTGGCGCGTGTGGCAGGCCTGATACTCCTACATTTCGAGCCGCCACAACGGTGACACGGGGCCGTGACCGGCTCCGAGGTCGTACGACGCCTCGAGGCACTTGGTCACCCATTCCTTGCCGAAGGCGACGGCGTCGGGAACCGAATAACCGTGTGCCAGAGCGCACGTGATGGCAGCAGCCAGGGTGTCGCCGCCGCCGTGATCGTTGCCGGTCGCGATGCGGGGACTGCTGAACTCGAGGAAAGTGTCACCGTCGAACAACAGGTCGGTGCTCATGTCCGAGGTGCGCAGGTGTCCACCCTTCACGATGGACCACTGAGCGCCCAAACCGTGAAGGGCCTCGGCTGCGCGACGTGCGGTGGCGTCGTCCTGGACGTCGATGCCGGTGATCAACCGAATTTCGTCGAGGTTCGGTGTCACAACAGTTGCGGCGGGGATAAGGACGTTGCGGACAGCGTCGAGCGCTTCCGCGTGCAGGAGAGGATCGCCGTGCATCGACGCACACACGGGGTCGACGACAAGCGGGATCGGCCGGTCGCGGCCGATCCCCACCTCCGCGGCAACCGCAGCTACCGCTTCGATGATGGTTGTCGACGCCAGCATGCCTGTCTTGGCGGCGCCGATGCCGATATCCGAGACCACAGTCCGCACCTGATCGGCGACGACCTGCGGCGGAATCTCGTGGAAACCGCTGACGCCCACCGAATTCTGCACGGTGACGGCCGCAACGGCCACGCACGCGTGGACGCCGCACATTGCCATCGTGCGGGAGTCGGCTTGGATGCCGGCGCCGCCGCCGGAATCGGTGCCGGCAATGGTAAGGGCACGAATCGGCGTCTGGCCGGAGGGCGTCAGGGGAAGCAGGTTCACGTCGGAGAGCCTACCGATCGGACCTGGGGAAACCCCAGTTCGGTCCGGGCAGGTTCGGTTTCCAGGAGGTCCGCGTACTGACGGACGTCCGCCGAGATCCGCATCGAGCAGAATTTCGGACCGCACATCGAACAGAAATGCGCAGTCTTGGCGGGCTCGGCCGGAAGCGTCTCGTCGTGGAATTCTCGTGCCGTATCCGGATCGAGCGACAACGCGAACTGATCCAGCCAACGAAACTCGAAGCGCGCCTTGGACAGTGCGTCGTCCCGGGCCTGAGCGTTGGGGTGTCCCTTGGCGAGGTCCGCAGCGTGCGCGGCAATCTTGTACGTGATCACCCCGGTTTTCACGTCGTCGCGGTTGGGCAGGCCGAGGTGCTCCTTGGGGGTGACGTAACAGAGCATCGCGGTTCCGGCCCGCGCGATCATCGCCGCTCCGATGGCCGACGTTATGTGGTCATAGGCAGGCGCGATGTCCGTCGCGAGCGGTCCGAGTGTGTAGAACGGCGCCTCGTCGCACAGTTCTTCCTCGAGGCGGACGTTCTCTTCGATCTTGTCCATGGGAACGTGTCCCGGACCCTCGATCATGACCTGGACGCCCGCGGCTTTCGCGATCTGGGTGAGCTCGCCCAGCGTGCGCAACTCCGCGAATTGCGCGCCGTCGTTCGCGTCGGCGATCGAACCGGGGCGAAGACCGTCACCGAGGGAGAACGTGACGTCGTAACGCCGCAGGATCTCGCACAGTTCGTCGAAGTGGGTGTACAGGAACGACTCCTGGCGATGGTGCATGCACCACGCGGCCATGATCGCGCCGCCGCGAGAAACGATTCCCGTCACTCGGTTGGCGGTCAGAGCGATGTAGCCGATTCGCACACCCGCGTGGACGGTCATGTAGTCCACACCCTGCTCGCACTGCTCGATTACCGTGTCGCGGTAGATCTCCCACGTCAGGGCGGTGGGGTCACCGTTGACCTTCTCCAGTGCCTGATAGATCGGAACCGTGCCAACCGGAACGGGTGAGTTGCGCAGAATCCACTCACGGGTGAGATGGATGTCCTTGCCGGTCGACAGGTCCATGATGGTGTCGGCGCCCCACCGGATCGCCCACACCATCTTCTCGACTTCCTCTGCCACAGAAGATGTTACGGCGGAGTTTCCGATGTTTGCATTGATCTTCACGGCAAACTTCTTGCCGATGATCATCGGTTCCAGTTCGCCGTGTCGATGGTTGGCCGGGATCACGGCCCGGCCTCTGGCCACCTCGGATCGAATGAGTTCCGCGGAAACGCCCTCTCGGACAGCGCAATACCGCATCTCCGGAGTGATCACGCCGGCTCTGGCGCATTCCAATTGTGTCGAATCTCGTGCACTCCGCTCCCACGCGTCGCGCGTTCTGGGGAGGCCGCGGTCGAGGTCGATCGTGGCGGCGGTATCGGTGTACGGACCTGACGTGTCGTACAGATCCAGATGCTCACCAGTGGTGAGGGTGACGCGTCGAAGCGGGATCCGGAGCGAATCCGATTCGAGATAGTGCTTGCTGCTGCCCTCGATCGGGCCGGTAGTCACAGCTGCCACGCCGTGGACAGCCTTGTTGGGGACAGTCTTGTTGACAGACTTCTCGTGCATTAATGCGCTCCCTACGCCGGCATTACCCGGTCAGGTTCATCCGGTCGACGGCCCTAGCCGTCCTCTCAGCCCGCTGGTGCGAGCCCCCGTGGTGGTTGTATGAAATTTTGTGCGCGTGCGCTCACAACGGCACCGGGCGACTGTATCTCAGTACCGAAAGAAAATCTCGGTGCGATTGCGGTCGGGTCGTTCTCGGTGCGAAAATTGGGCGATCCCGGGACAGCGTCGTCGGCAACTGTTTCTATGAGTGTCATGGATCACAGTTTGGGTACCGTGCGTGCAGCAGTGGAGGTTTCCACCATGAACAACTCCGCCATGAATAACACCGACATCACGCTGATCGACAACCCGTCACATGAACGGTTCGAATTGCTCGCGGGCGACGAACTGGTCGGCATCCTCGGCTATCGCGACGAAGACGAGATCCTTGGGTGCGGCGACGAAGCCGGCGATGTGGTGGCGTACATGCACACTGTCGTCAAGGAAGAGTACGGCGGCCAGGGAATGGCAGCCGTATTGGTGCAGTTCTCGATGGATTGCGCCCGCGAACGTGAGTGGTCGGTTCGCCCGGTGTGCTCGTACGTGCAGCGATACCTCGGCGAGCATCCCGAATATCTCGATCTGCTCGTCGAGGACTGACCGCGCCGCTCCCGCTTTTCAGGAACCCAGCTGTGCGATCACAGGGGCGTGATCGCTGGCGCCCTTGCCTTTACGCTCGTTCCGATCGATTTCGGCTGACTCGACGCGAGCCGCCAGTGCGGGCGAGCCGAGAATGAAGTCGATGCGCATTCCCTGCTTTTTAGGGAAGCGGAGCTGCGTGTAGTCCCAGTACGTGTACACGCCGGGACCGGGAGTGTGGGGGCGGACCACGTCCGTGAAACCGGACGAGATGAACGCGTCGAAAGCAGCGCGCTCGGCCGGCGACGTATGAGTCTTGCCTTCGAAGACAGCGGGATCCCAGACGTCCTCGTCGGTGGGTGCGACATTCCAGTCGCCGACGAGGGCGATCTGCTCGTCCGGGTTCTGCTTCAGCCAGCCTTCGGCGTCGTCGCGCAGCTTGGCGAGCCAGTCCAGCTTGTACGCGTAATGGGGATCGTCGAGTTCACGGCCGTTGGGAACATACAGGCTCCACACCCGCACCCCGCCACACGTCGCGCCGATCGCGCGGGCCTCGCGCACCTGCTCCGCTTCGGGGTCCTTGGTGAAGCCCGGCTGATCCTCGAAGCCGATCTGCACGTCGTCGAGACCGACACGCGAGGCGATGGCAACGCCGTTCCACTGGCTGAGTCCGACGTGAGCGACCTTGTAGCCGATCTCCTCGAAACGTTCGTACGGGAACTGCTCGTCCTTGCACTTGGTTTCCTGCATCGCCAGGACATCGACGTCGGATCGGTCGAGCCAATCGATGATCCGGTCGGTACGGGCACGGACGGAGTTGACGTTCCAGGTAGCTATGCGCACGCGGGCAAGCCTAGCGTCAGGCACCGACAGGCGCGGTGGCGTACCGGTAGCGATGATGTTCGACGAAGCCGAGCGAGCGGGCTGTCGCGACTGCCGCGGTGTTGTCTTCGGGAACGGCCAGGTAAGCATGGGTTGCGCCCTGGATTCGACTCCACCCGAGCAAGTCAGTGCAGATCAGAGTGCCGATTCCGTGCCGTCGGTGTGCATCCGCCACCGCGAGATCGAGTAGACCTGCCCACCGACGGCCGTCGGGCGCGTCGCTGACGGCGGCTCGTGCCGAAGCCAGGATCATCGTGTCGGCGCTGCCGATCGTTCCGGTGGCCACGCGCATGAGGGAGTCCCCGGCGCGAGCGTCGTCGATGGTGGTCGTGAACTGTGGCGGCGTCGGGGCTACGTTGTCGAGGTCGGCGGCAAATATGATGCCCTCGCCGCCGGAAATCCACGTGGGTGGGGCAATTCCGAGGCGGTCGGGCAGCATCAGAGTGGTCGGACGTCCCCGATCTGCGAACCAGGAGCGGATGGCCGCCAGCGTTTCCGGGGTTCGCGACGCACTGCCGCCGGGTTCGCCGAGGGGGAGTGCCGAGTCCATGTCATGGGGCGAGTGCCCGATGCGCAGCAGCCAACCGTCGATCCGAGCCTGCTCGGTTCCCGGCGAACCGGCGGCCGCCGCGATCTCGAGGTTGCGGATGTCGCCCACCCGAATGGGCCGCGCTGCAAGAACTTTGAGCGCGATTACCTGATCCGCCGATACGGTGACAACACGCCCGTCGTTGCCGCGAACCGTGATCGGGTCCGCGGATTCGAGGGTGCCGATCACGTCGGTCATCGGATGCGAGTAGCCGGGTGGGAGCTTGTACCGCAGCACCACCCGGCTACCGATCGAGATGGGCAAATGTCTCAGTCTTCGTCGTCGTGGCCGAACGGATCGTCGACCGTACCCGGAGTCCAGGTCAATCCGGGCTTACCCCAACCGGACTGCTTGATGGCCTTCTTCGCGGCGCGCGCATTCCGGCCGATCAGAACGTCGGTGTACAGGAAGCCGTCGAGGTGGCCGGTTTCGTGCTGGAGCATCCGGGCGAAGAATCCGGTGCCTTCGTACTCGACAGGGTTGCCGTCGGCGTCGGTTCCGGTGACCTTGGCCCAGTCGGCGCGGCCGGTGGGGAACTGCTCGCCGGGAACGGAAAGGCAGCCTTCGAAGTCGTCCTCGGGATCGGGCATCGTCTCGGGGATTTCCGACGTCTCGAGGACGGGGTTGACCACAACTCCGCGTCGGCGGGTGTCGCTACGATCGTCACCTGGGCAGTCGAACACGAAAAGACGCAGCGAAACACCGACCTGATTGGCCGCGAGGCCGACGCCGTTGGCGGCGTCCATCGTCTCGTACATGTCGGCGATCAGTTCGGCGATTTCCGCCGGAGACTGCGTGACCGGCTTTGTGGGCTCGTGCAGTACCGGGTCGCCGACGATTCGGATGGGGAGGATAGCCATGGCGTCAAGGATAGTGCGGCGCGCCCGCGTGGTTATCGCGGCCCGCCCGATACCTCGTGGTTCAATGGTTGCTGAAGAACAACGATGTGATTTGTTGCTCGGTCGGGCCACGTACCCGGGGGAACGCGGGCAACAGGGGGACACAGTCTCACTGACGGCGAATACAGCAGTCGAGGAGTGACATGGACAGCGCAGTTGCGCGTAGTCGAAGCCGGACCGATGGCGCCGAGGTCGAAGATGCTGCGGGCGTCAGCTCTGCCGGAATCAACGATGTCGGCGAAGACGGGCTTACTCGCCGAGAACACGACATTCTTTCCTTCGAACGCCAATGGTGGAAGTACGCCGGCGCGAAGGAAGTAGCGATCAAAGAGTTGTTCGACATGTCGGCAACCCGCTACTACCAGGTGCTCAATGCACTCGTTGATCGCCCCGAATCGTTGGCGGCCGATCCGATGCTGGTCAAACGCCTGCGCCGGTTGCGTGCCAGCCGGCAGAAGGCCCGGGCGGCTCGTCGCCTCGGCTTCGAAGTGACCTGAAGCCGCAAAACCTACACACAAACCTCTGTCGATGAACGGTCGAACCGCCCACTGGCGATAGGGTCGAGAGTGTGAGTACCCCGAAAGAGCAGCCGTCCGGACCACCCCTACGCGCTATCGCCATGGTGCTGATCGCCCTCGCGATCGTGTTCATCGGGCTCGGTGCGGCGTCACTCGGCGGTTCCGATTCCGACACCACGGCGGCCGAGCAGACCGAGACGAGCGCGCCGGCCGCAACCACAACAGCGGTTGCCCCCGTGACAACAGCACCGGCTGCCAAAACCGGCACCGACTCCGCGGAAACCACGACGACACGCCCGTCCGCGACCACGACATCAGCCGGCGCGTCGGTGAGTGTCGATCCGTCGACTGTCAGTGTCCGGGTGCTCAACAACAGCACGGTATCCGGGCTCGCAGCAGGAACCGCGGAAGAATTGACCGCTGCGGGTTGGAACGTCGAGGAGACGGGTAACTACAGCGAAGGAACGGTGAGCACCACCACGGTGTACTACGGATCTTCCGCGGCAGAGAAGGCAGCGGCGCAGCAGATTGCCGCCGAACTCGGTGTGACGGCAGAGCCGCGATTTGCCGGTATCGCAAGCGCGTCGCCCGGTGTGATCGTCATCGTCACGTCCAACTGACCCGTCGGTTCGGACCACCCGTCGGGTCTGTGTACTACTCACGCCGTTATGATCAGTTGCACTTCCTCGCCACCCAAAGGAGCGGTTCGATGGCCCCCAGCAGCACCCGGCGTATGTCCTGGCGCGTCGTTGCCCCCGTAGTCGCACTAGCCGCTTTCGGCTTGACTGCCTGCAGTAACAACGAAGAGCCCAGCAACGTCCCCGGTACAACTCCGCCTGTGTGGACGGGTGCGGCCGACCCAAGCGCGCACGAGAGCGAAAGCCACGGAGCGTCGTCGACTGCTCATGCCGGTAGCTCCGCAACCGAGACGGTTACCGCAACGTTGAACGGCGCAGACGGCAGCAAGGTCGGCACTGTCACGTTCACGCAGGAAGGTAGTGACGTCAAGGTCACCCTCGATGCAAAGGGCCTGACGCCGGGCTTCCACGGCTTCCACGTTCACCAGATTGCCAAGTGCGAGACCAACTCGGTTGCGCCCAGCGGCGGCGAGCCGGGCAACTTCCTCTCGGCCGGCGGACACTTCCAGGCAGAGGGCCACACCGGCCATCCCGCCAGCGGCGACCTGACGTCCGTACAGGTTCTCGAGGACGGCTCGGCCACCCTCGTGACCACCACCGATGCGTTCACGGTCGATCAGCTGGTGGCTAACGGCGGCACGTCCGTCATGATCCACGCAGGTGCCGACAACTTCGGCAACATCCCGACGCGTTACGCGCCGGCGCCGGATCAGCAGACCCTCGATACCGGTGACGCCGGCGCACGCGTTGCGTGTGGTGTCATCACCGAGAGCTGATCCTGCTCTGAGTTCTGTATCACTTCGGCAACTACCACGCAGTAGCCAGCACGGTGTTCTCGCGATCATTGTGGTTGGATTCTCTGCGTGGTAGTTCCATTTCCGGGTTCGCCGCGTCCGACGCTGGGCGTGGAGTGGGAGATCGCCTTGGTCGATCGTGTGACCAGAGATCTCTCCAATACAGCTGCCGAGGTGTTTTCGGCGGTCGAGGAGCTTGCGGGCTCCGAGACTCCGCACATCACCAAGGAGTTGCTGCGCAACACCGTCGAGTTGGTGACGGGCATTCACGACACGGTCGGCGAAGCCATGAGCGATCTCGATGCGTCCCTCGACCTGTTGCGCCGGGCCGCGGATCCGCTGGCCGTCGACCTCATCTGTGCGGGTACCCATCCGTTTGCCCAGTGGTCCACCCAGTTGGTCACGCGCACGCCTGATTACGACGAGCTGATCGAGCGCACGCAGTGGTGGGGCCGGCAGATGTTGATCTGGGGTGTGCACGTCCACGTCGGAGTGTCTTCGGCGGATCGGGTGTTTCCCATCATCAATGCGCTGTTGCAGCGGTACCCGCATCTGTTGGCGCTGTCGGCGTCGTCGCCGATGTGGGCCGGTGTCGATACCGGCTATGCGTCCAACCGGGCACTGATGTTCCAGCAGTTGCCGACGGCGGGTCTGCCGTACCAATTCGAGAGCTGGGCCGAGTACGAGTCGTTCATCGACGACCAGATGAAGACCGGCGTGATCACCAAGATCGGTGGCATGCATTGGGACATTCGTCCGGCGCCCAAGTGGGGAACCATCGAAGTCCGGGTGTTCGACGGGGTGTCGACGCGCGCGGAACTGGGCGCGCTGGTCGCATTGGTTCACTGCCTCATCGTTGATCTCGACCGCCGCCTCAGCGCGGGGGAGACGTTGCCGAACATGCAGCCGTGGCACGTGAAGGAAAACAAGTGGCGCGCAGCCAGATACGGTCTCGACGCCGAGATCATTCTGGACTCGGCCGCAAACGAATGTCTGGTCACCGACGACTTGGAGCGACTGCTCGAAGATCTCACGCCGATCGCGGTGTCGCTCGGGTGCGCGGACGAGTTGGCATCCGTCGCCGATATTCCGCGCCGCGGAGCGTCGTACCAGCGTCAACGACGCGTCGCGGAAGCTCACGGTGGAGATCTGGTGGCAGTGGTCGACGCGTTGGTCGCAGAGTTGGGTACGTGACGCGCCGCTGAGCAGTTCGGACAAACAGTTCATTTGTCTAGACGCCGTCCAAGCACCGTTCACACGCCGTTTACTATTATCCGGTGTTGACAGACAGTGTGTCCCGAAGTGGGGCTTCGACGGGACAGACGGGCCAGTCCTGGGCGGCTTCGCACAAGGTCCTGATTCTCGGTAGTGCCGCAGTGCTTGCCCTCGTTCTGGGCGTGCAAGCTTTTGCGTCCTACAAGGGATATCTCGGTCCGGTGGAAAGCCTGTTCGGTGACTACTTCCTGGTTCCTCGTTCGGCAACGATGCCGTGGGTGGGGCTGGCATTGGCCCTGGTCGGGCTCAATACCCGGGAGCGTGTGTACGCGATCTCCGCGGCTGTTGCCATCGACCTGGTGGTCGGAGTTATCCGCTGGTCCGCCGGCGGTCCGATCACGATGGGCACCGGCGGCACCTGGGTGCTCACTGCTATTGCGGTGTACGCGTTCTGGAAACTCACCGGTGAGCGTCGGTCCGGCGTGCTTCGCGGAGTGGTGTTGGGTGCGTTGCTGATCCTCGCCGCGAAGGTGGCCGAGACCTGGCTTTCGATCACCATCCTCCTCGGCACCGACGTGTGGGACGAGTACGTCTTCCTGGCCGATCAGGCGCTGGGCAACCCGTCGTGGGTCATGGGTCAGTTCGTCGACGCGCTCGGCCCGGTGGGAGCGGCGATCCTCGACTGGATCTACGTCGAATTGCCGGTCGCGATCATCGTTGTCGCGCTGTACCAATGCCGTAAGGGCTGGCCGTCGCATCACCTTCTCCAGACGTTTCTGCTGATCGGTTTGATCGGGCCGATCTTCTACATTCTGTTCCCCGTGGTGGGTCCGGTATTTGCGTTCGGCCCCCGCGGGTTCGGATTCCAGATCGGCGACTTCTGGCCGAATATCGTTCCGAACGTGGATTTCTCGGCGCCGGCGTCGCTGCCGTTCGACGACGCAGCACCACGTAACTGCATGCCGAGTCTTCATACGGCGTGGGCTGTTGCGCTGTTCACCCACTCGCGCCGCGGCCCGTGGTGGCTGCGGACCTTGGGTACGTTCTGGCTTCTCGCGACGTTGACGGCAACCCTGGGTTTCGGGTTCCACTACGGCGTCGACCTCATCGCCGGCGCGGTTCTGTGCCTGACTCTCGATGCCGCACTGCACGATCCGGAACGTGGTTGGGGTTGGTTCCGCATCAGGCTGGTGCTCGGCGGAAGCGCGATACTCGTCGGACTACTGCTGTCGTACCGGTTCGCGTCCGTGCAGATGGCGGCGTACCCGGAACTGTTCGGGCCGCTGCTCGTCGGAGTTCTGACCGCGATGTCGGTGGCCTTCTTCGCGACGTTCTACGCCAAGCCTGGCACTGCGCTTGCGCAGTGGGGCGGCCGGAGCGAAGACGTCGCGGACCCTACGGATTCAGCTACGGACTCTGCGGCGGGTCTTCCAATTCGTTGATCTTCATGACGGCGTCCTGCTCGCGCTGCTCGCGGTAGGCCACACGGCCGACGCTGTGTGCGATCACCGGCGCTGTCAGCATGGTGAAGATTCCGACCAGGACGAGCATCCAGATGTCGACGCTGCCGCGCAGCAGGAACACCGCGCCCATGAGAACAAGAACAAGTCCGACGACCTGAGGTTTCGTGGCCGCGTGCATCCGGCGCAATGTGTCGGGGAATCGCACGATGCCGACAGCTGCGGTCAGGGCGAGCACCGAGCCGAGGAAGATGGCGAGGACGCCGATGACGTCGAGGATGTTGCCGATCATCGGTCACTCACCCGGAATCGTGCAACCGAGACGGATCCGATGAATCCGACCAGAGCGAGTGCAACGATCGCGGGAACGATCGTGGTGTCTCCGCTGTACGCGGCCCATACTGCGAGTCCACACATGGCAACGGCGACAATCGTGTCCAGCGCGACCAGACGGTCGAGTGAGCTCGGCCCGTCGATGAGCCGGAAAGTGGTCAGGACTGCGGCGACCGCGAGCATCACTCCGGAGATGATCAGGATGGTGGTGATGAATCCGTTCATTATTGATCCTCCGCTCGTGGCGCATCGAATTCGTAGTCACGTTGGTGCCACGGGCTTGGTTGCCAGTCGGAGTCACGCTCGAACGACGCGATGAACAGTCGCTCCAGATCTTCGACCGAGCGATAGAACGCGCTCACCGCTTTCTGTGAACCTACGTCGAGGACGTGAACGTAGACGATCCGGCGGTTCTGGTCGATCTCGAGAACCATCGTTCCCGGGATCAGGTTCAGCACGTCGATGCACAGCGTGAGTACCAGATCGGACTTGATACCAAGTTGGTAGCGCAGAACACCGGTGACGGGCGGCGGCGACGGCCGGATGGCAAGCCACGCCACCTGGATGCTGGAGACGGCCGCGTAGTACACGATCACGCCGATCAGACGCAGGATCGAGAGCACGTGCACTCGACCTTCCACGGGGACCGGCGGCAGCGGTAGAAGGACCATGATGACCAGGCCGACAGCAAGTCCACCGAAGATATTGCCCCAGCTGACGTTGCCCCACAGCAGAATCCACACGATCATGAGCCACAGGAGGACTCCGATGCGGAGTACGAGTGAGCGTTTCATCGCGGCGCCTCCTCGGTGTCAGTCACAGGCGTGTCAGTCACAGGCGTGTCGGCTACAGGGGCGTCGGCTACAGGTATCGGTCGGTGATCGCCGAGAACCGCGTCGATGTAGATGGACCGATCCTGTAGATCCTTCGCGGCTCGGTCGCTGATGTCGATGATCTGCCCGGCAAACACCGTCAACGCGAGGCCGACGCCCACGAGTGCGACTGTCGGGATCAGCATGAAGGCGGGAATCTTGCCGACGTCCTCGCGGTCGTCGAACGCGATGTCCTCTTCGGATTCGTCGATCAGAGCCGACGGGCTGACATCGGCGAGGTCGCCTTCGGGTGCGTCGGCTCGGGCGCGCCAGAAGGCCTTGGTCCACACACGGGCCACGGCGTAGAGCGTCAGGAGGCTGGTGACGGTACCGCCTGCGACGAGTACCCAGGCGAGTGCGCTGGCGTCGGAGGCTCCGGCTTGCAGCAGCGCAACCTTGCCGATGAAGCCGGAGAACGGCGGAATACCACCAAGATTGAGAGCGGGAACGAGGAACACGATAGCCAGAATCGGGCTGGCAGCGGCCAAACCGCCGAGGCGTCGTAGTGACGAGCTTCCGGCTTGTCGTTCGATCAGACCCACGACGAGGAAGAGCGTCGTCTGCACGATGATGTGGTGCGCGACGTAGTAGATGGCGCCCGACAATCCCGAGGTCGTGGAGAGCGCGATACCGAAGATCATGTAGCCGATATGGCTGACCAGGGTGAAGGACAGTAATCGTTTGATGTCGCTCTGGGCGATGGCACCCATGATGCCGACCACCATGGTCAACAGACCGCACACCATCAGGACATTGTCGAGTTCACCTTGCGGGAACAGCAGTGAGTGCGCGCGGATGATCGCATACACACCAACTTTGGTGAGCAGGCCGGCAAAGACGGCGGTGATGGGCGCCGGCGCCGTCGGGTAGGAGTCAGGAAGCCACGCCGACAGTGGGAAGACCGCAGCCTTGATCCCGAACGCCACGAGTAGGACGCCGAAGATCGCGGTGCGGGTGCCGGCGGGGATGTTGTCGAACCGCAGGGCCATGTCGGCCATGTTGAGTGTGCCAGTCGCGGCGTACGCAAAGGCGATGCCGGCCAGGAAGATCAGCGAAGACACCATCGACACCATGACGTACGAGACACCCGCTCGAACGCGGTCGGCACTCGCTCCCAAGGTCAGCAAGACGAAGCTCGCGGACAGCAGCACCTCGAACCCGACGTACAGGTTGAAGAGGTCACCGGCGAGGAAGGCGTTGGAAATACCCGCGGTCAGAGCCAGATATGTCGGCAGGAAGATCGACACCGGCTGCGCTTCGTTACCGTCGCGGATACCCTGACCGATCGCGTACACCATGACGGTGAGCAGGACGATCGAGGAGACGACCAGCATCATCGCCGACAGTCGGTCGACGACGAGAGTGATGCCGATCGGCGAATCCCAGCCGCCCACCTGAACTGCGGTGGTGCCGTCGCGGTCTGCCAGATACAGCAGCATGCCGGACACAGCCACGACGGCGACCAGTGCGATCAGGGTGATGACTCGCTGGAACCGGGGACGTCGGCCGACAACAAGTGTGGCGGCAGCGCCCAGCATCGGAATCAAGACGGGCAGGGGCGCCAGTGCGCCCATGAGGTTGGACGAAATGGTCACGTGCGCGCACCTCCCTTACCGTCTTTCTGGCGCTTCTCAGGTTCTTTCTTGCGGGCGAGGTCAGTGGCCCAGTCGGGCACGGGTTCGTCCTCGAAATCCCCGTCGCGAAGATCTTCGTAGCACTCGATGTCCTCGAGGTTGACCAGTTGTTCCAGGGGGATGGGGTTGCCGTCCTTGTCGAATGCGTCGCCGCCGATGCTCGGCGCACCGGTGACGGGGTCGTCGGATCGGTCGTGGTCGGGAGCGTCGGCGGGCAACCTGCGCAGCAAGACCTTGGTGTCCTCGGGATCGTCTTCCACGGCGTCGGCGGTGTTGATCTTGTAAGACCGGTACGCCAGTGCCAGAACAAAGCCGGCCATGCCCATCGTGATGACGATCGCGGTCAGGATCATGCCCTGCGCCAGAGGATCGGCGATCTCTTCGTGCACGGAGTCGCGGCCGACGATCGGCGGATTGCCGTCACTGCCGCCGACGGTGAGGATCAGCAGGTTGATGCCGTTTCCGAGCAGAAGCATTCCCAGCAACATGCGGGTGATACTGCGCTCGATCAGCAGGTACACGCCCGTCGACGTCAGGACGGCGATCAGGAGGAGCATTCCGATATTTGCGCTCATGATGCTTTCACCTCGATTTCTGCGTCGAGGCGTGCGCCGAGACTTCGGAGTACGTCCAGCACCAGGCCGACCACGATGAGGTAGACGCCCAGGTCGAAGAACAGTGCGGTGACCAGTTTGACGTGGCCGATCAGCGGGAGGGTGAACTCGAAGACCGCCGACGAGAGAGCCGGGGCACCGAGGAACAGCGAGATGATCGCGGTGCCGGCCGAGAGAGCCAAGCCCAGGCCGAGGATCTTTCCGGCGTCGATGGGAACGGCTTCACCGAGTTCGTAGCGTCCACCGGCGAGGTAGCGCAACACGAGCGCAAGCCCGGCCGTCAAGCCGCCGGCAAAGCCGCCACCTGGCGCGTTGTGGCCGGAGAAGAAGAAGTAGATCGACAGCACCATGATCGTCGGGAAGACCAACCGGGTGGTGACCTCGAGGACCAGGGAGCGGTGACGCGGATCGATCAGGTCGCCGCCGCGCAGCCAGGTCGTGTCGGTGCTTGCGGCCGCTTTGTCGACGATCACCGAAGGCGCGTCGGACACTCGGGGCGCGATACCGAAGCGGCGGTTGCGGAACACAAGGCTGGCGACGCCCGTCGCGGCAACCAGCAGCACCGAGATCTCGCCGAGAGTGTCCCAGGCGCGGATATCGACGAGCAGGACGTTGACCACGTTCTTGCCGTTGCCGATGGTGTACGCGGCGTCGGGAAGCAGTTCGTAGATCGGGCGCGTATTGCGAGCGTTGACTGCGTACGCCGCGATGGCGGTGATCGTGATTCCGACGGCACCGGCCAGAAGGGCGCGCGGCAACTTGAACCCGATCGCCTTACTCTCGTCGATCTCGGCCGGGAACTTTCGAAGCACGAGCACAAAGATGACCAAAGTCAGTGTTTCGACCAGGAATTGGGTAAGAGCCAGGTCGGGGGCACCATGCAGCGCGAACAACACACCGGAGCCGTAGCCGGTGAGTCCGACCAGGATCACGGCGGCCAGACGGTTGCGCATCACAGTCGCAGCGATGGCTGCGGCGATCATCATCAGCGCGATCGTCAACTGGATGGGGGAATCCCACAACCGGAGATCGACGCCCGTGTCGGTGTCGATGATCAGTAGGACCAGGGGAACGACAACCAGCGTCGCGAGGATGGTCGACTGCGTCCGGGGCAGTGAACCACGCTGCGTGACTCCGGTCAGACGCATGGAGATGGTGTCCATGCCGCGCAGGGTCGCGTCGTAGATACGGTCGGCGTTGCCGAGCGGAGGGTGCTCGAAGTGCAGGCGGCTGATCTGGCGTTGCGCGATGTAGAGCGCAAAACCTCCGGCGATGACCACACAGGTGAGCAGCAGCGGCGTATTGACGCCGTGCCACAACGCCAGGTGATAGTCGGCGTGCGGACCGGCGGGCAGGGTGGTGGAGTACGGCGTCAGTAGCTTCTCGAGCTGCGGCGACAGTATTCCGGCAGCCAGTCCGGCAACGGCGAGCAGACCAGGGGAGAACAAGAACAGAGCGCTGGGCGCATGCATCTTGCTCACGGCGGGGCTGGGCTTGCTCAGGGTCTTGCGTCCGAACGCGCCCCAGATGAAGCGAATGCTGTATCCGACGGTCAGAATCGAACCCATCACGATGACAGTGATGACGGCGATGGACGACCAGTGGCCGAGGACGTCGGTTTCGAGCACCGATTCGAGGGCAGCTTCTTTGCCGACAAATCCGAGAAGCGGCGGTAGCCCGGCCATGCTGGCGGCGGCTAGGGCCGCGATGATCGCCAGCGCGGGGGCCGTCTTACCGAGATGGGCAAGTTTGCGCAGGTCACGGGTGCCGGTGGTGTGGTCGATGATACCGACCACCATGAAGAGCGCAGCCTTGAACATGGCGTGCGCCACCACCATCGTCATGCCGGCGAGGGCCGCGTCGCGGGTTCCCAGACCGACCAGAACCATCATGAAACCGAGTTGGCTGACGGTGCCGAACGCAAGGACGAGCTTGAGGTCGTATGCCCGCATGGCTCGCCAACCGGCCAGGATCATCGACAGCAAGCCGAGGCTGATGATGGTGATGCGCCACGGCGGTGAATCCGCGTATCCGGGGGCGAGACGGGCAACGAGGTAAATACCGGCCTTGACCATCGCGGCGGCGTGGAGATAACCGCTGACCGGGGTGGGCGCGGCCATGGCGCCGGGAAGCCAGAAGTGCAGCGGGACAATTGCGGATTTCGACAGTGCACCGATCAGGATCAGGACAATCGCGACGGACGGCAACCATCCCGTCGGCGGGTTGGCGACCAGGTCGGACAGGTTGTAGCTGCCACCGGCTTGGCCGAGGATGATCATGCCGACCAACATCGCGAGACCACCAGCGGTGGTGACCAACAGTGCCTGGGTTGCGGCGCGGCGACTGGTAGCGCGCTCGGCGTAGTGGCCGACCAACAGGAACGACAGAACCGTGGTCAGTTCCCAGAACATGTAGAGCAGCAACATGTTGTCGCTGGTCACGAGGCCGAACATGGCGCCGGCAAATGCCACCATTTCGGCAGCGAAGATGCCGAGGCGGGGTTCGTCGTCGTTGAAATATCGTGCGCAGTAGATCAGAATCAGCGTGCCGACACCCAGGACCAGGACGGCCATGATCGCGGAGAGCGCGTCGAATCTGAAGTCGATGTCCATCGACAGGCCAGGAGCCCACGTGATGTGGAGTGTCTCGACTGTGCCCCATTTGTCGATGACCCAACCGAGGCTGACCAGCGGAACCAGTGAGAGCGGGAAGAATCCATTTCGCCCGAACCTGCGCACCACAAGCGGAGCCAAGAGGGCGGCAACGGCATGGGCAAGCAGAATACTGAGCAAAAGGCACTCCGTCGTGTTGTGTTCAGCGGGCGGCGGGGTGTCCGAACAAATCGAACCTATCGGTAATTTCGGGACGTAGCCCCTTCACAAGGACACCGTCTGGGTGTATACATTACCGGCCCGTCTTCATTTGCCGTGCAGTGCGTCGCTTCGAACTACAACCGTGTGAACTGATACACGTATGTTGGACCGGGTGAAAACGCAGATCATCCGCACCGCTGCCCTTGCACATATTCGGGATCGCCGACTGATTCAGACCCGGTCGGTCGGGAAGACAGCGTTCTACATGGCCGGCGGCAAAATCGATCCGGGTGAGACCACCGAACAAGCATTGCACCGCGAGATTCGTGAGGAACTCGATGTCGGACTTGTCCCCGGCACCGTCGAGTTTCTCGACGTGTTCGAAGCTCAGGCGTTCGGGCATTCGGTAGGGACGGCGCTGCACATGAGTTGCTATCGCGCCGAGATGGACGGCGAACCCCGTCCGACGAGCGAGATCGCCGAGTTCCGGTACTTTACGTGCGCAGAGTACGAAGCCATGGACGACGTGGCACCAGGTTCGCTCAAAGTGTTTCGACGCTTGGTGTCGATGGACCTGATTGACTGATCAGACGCAGTCGGCGGCTCGCGTAGGCGCAGACGACCACGATCACGAGGGCTGTGCCGTTGAGGATCAAGACGTCGTCGGACGGTGCGAACCGACTGGCCGTGGTAGCTCCGGTGATGGGCGTGTAGTCGGTCCACCCGTAGGAGAACTGCGGATATACCAGTAAGGCCAATGCCGTGGGTCCGAAGATCACACTGAGACCGACGAGCAGTCGCGACGCGCCGGTCCGCGCCGGTTCGGACTGCATGGCGCTGACAATCGTGTACGCCGCGCCGGCGCCGCAGATGCGGATCAGGACGTCGCTGACCGAAAGCGCGTTCTCCGAAGAGAACGTGGTTGTTGCGACGTAACTCGCAATTCCGGCAACGGACAAGACAACGAGCACGATGTAGCCGCCCACGAGTGAGGGACGAAACGCTGCGAGCGTTGCTGCCGCGATGATGAGGACCGTGAGAAAAACCGCAGTCGGAACGGGCGCCGATGCCCCGGTGCTCACGGACGCAGACAGGCTGTTTGCCACCGCGGATGCCAGCATGGCCGCGGCGGCCGTCGACATCAGCAGGATCTGGCCGCCCTTCTCCAAAACACGTGCGGCAATGACGGTGACCAAAATGGCACAGGCGACGACGGGAATCGCCGCCCACACCGTGTTGATGGTGATCCACCAGTTCACGGCCACGCCCATGAGCGTCAGCACTGCCGAGATCACCACAGGCCGCACTGCCATCCGTTCCGGTGGCTCGTCGCGATGTCGGTCGGCGTTGCTGCGCCACCAAACGAGCGCCGTAAGTGCAGTCAGTCCGAGGGCGATGAGTGTGGCGGCCACGATCGGCGGCTGAAACTGGGTGGTGTCTTGCGCGAGGTAGTCCGCATAGCGACGTGGAACTGCCGTGGGGTCGAGCAGTGCATCCGAAACGAACACGGCAACAAGCACACCCGCTACGGTGGCAGCCCGCACCATGCGGGGAATCGTGACCGTTATTGCTCCGAGCGCCACGCCGGCACCAACCGGGGACAGCGCCTCGAAGGCTTGGTAATACAGGCCTGGCAGTTCCAGCAGGAGTCCGCCGAATGCAACCAGCGCCGACGTCCGAATGCGAGTTCGAGCCAGACCGGCCGCGGTGCCGACAGCAACAACCGCCAGAACGCCGGCCCCGATCGTGCCGATGGACCAGAACCGATCGCCCGACCAAATCGACCTGGACTGGCTTTCCAGGAAGGGAGCCAAGCCGACCACGGTGACCACGAATGCCGTCACGCCGCCGAGTATCAGACGGGGCGTCCTGCTTATGACGGGCACCACTTCACGGTAGTCAATGAGCGTCGGATACGCCGGATTCTGCTGAATTGGAGTTTTGTGGAACTCGTCTGATGGCGGCGCCGCACACAGCGATGATCGCGACAAAGAGGAGTGCTGATCCGATTGTCTGGGCGTTGACGTAGTCGACTGGAATCTCCGCGGTGTATATCGCAGGCTCCACAGAGGCGAAATTCACCCGCACCGGTGGCCACGAAAGTTGATAGGCCAGAACAGTGATCGAGGTAAACGTCATTGCCGCGAACGGGATCGCGAGTCCGAGGGTGGCGTCGACCAGGCTGGCCGGAGCAAGCGCACCGAGCAACGCCGCTCCGCCGAACCCCAGGGCGGCGATTTTCACCACGATCGAAACGGCTCCGTGTGCAGTGGTGAAAGGGAGAAGCTCGGACAGGGGCACCGCGGCGAGGATGACCACTGCGACGGTGGCAGGGATGCGCTTGCTCAGTCGCAACCCCAGCGCGACCGCCACACCGGAGGCGAGCACCACAACCCAAGGGGATTCCAGCGATGCCCACTGGCCGAATTGGCCGTTGACAAGCAGGGTCGGTGTCGACGCGGCTGCGAGTGCTGTTGCGGCCCAGAGAAACTTGCCGCCCGCGCCGGACTGCTCGCCGAGTTGGCGGGCAACGATCGCCGTCAGGGCCAATGCCGCTGCGGCGCAGAGAATCATGACCACCCAGGCGGTGCCCTTGCTCGCGAATTCCTGTCGGTCGACGATGGATCCGAGTATCCGGTGCCCGATTGCCAAGGCGATCACGGCAATGAGCGCGACGCGGATTTCGCCGGCGTCGGGGCGTCTGATGCGGAATCCGGACTGAGCGCTTATTGCGCAGGCGACTGCCAGTACAGCAGTTGCCGCCAGCAGAAACCACGCTGGTTCGCCCACAGCGGAGGTGCTCATCCTGCCGGCTCCGGTACCGAAGGCGTGCGCGGACAGATATCCCGCGATCACACCCAGTAGCACGCCGTTCCTTGCGGCGGTCCGATCCCAGCTTGCGGCAACTGCGCAGCCCAGAATGACGCCTGCCGCAACACTTTTGAGTACCACGAGTGTGATCAGCAGGTCGAGGACGGCAACGTCCGGAACGGCAACCCGGATCAGTGCGATGATCGCTGTTGCCGCGGTGACAACGATCCACGCTGCTCGGCGGGAACCGCTCCGCTGCGACAGTGCGCACGCGAGGACGGCTACGACGGCGCCCAGTGCAACGGAGGTGGGACCGCTGCTGATCCAGCGGTCGATTTCGGACTGCGAGGCGACAATCGCCCAGTCCTGCAGCGGGGGATTGGTCAAGGCGAAGGCGGCAAGTGCCCCCGACGCGAGTGCCGCGAGGGTGGTGAGGATCGCTCGGAAATCGACTGGCATCGAACCAACCTATCGCGGGCTCGCTCTCAGGCCGGTGGGGTCAGCGCGGGAAACCAGATGTCGGTCAGGACGTCGGCGGCCACGTCGGCGCCGGCGGTGATGGCGCCTTGCTCGGCCCATCGGATGAAAAAACGCTCGATCTGCGTGAGTAGCAGTTCAACTCGGAGTTTTGCCTCGTCATGTCGCTCCTGCGGCCAGCGGGCAAGGTACGACGTCATCGCATTGGGGAGCGCCGAGATGCCGTCGCGCGCGAGTGTGCGAAATTCGGGTTCGAGAACCATGGCCTCGTCCCACGCGCGCATCAGGTGGTGATGATCGCGGCACCAGTCGAGTGTCCGGTTGATCCACCCCGCAAATTCTGCGCGTGAACCGGAATCGAGGACGTGGTCGAGGTCCTGGAATATCGCGAGCGTGCTGATGACGACGGAATTGGACCCGAGGGCCTTGAGTATGTCGAGTTTGCCGGGGAAGTGGAGATAGAACGTGGCTCGGCTGCACCCGACCGCGGCGGCGATGTCTTCGACGGTGACGGCGGCGTAGCCCCGTTCGGTGAACAGTGCGTCGGCTGCGGCCACCAGGTCGGCACGGGTCTGCTGCTTCTGCTTTTCGCGCAGAGTCGGTTTGGCGGCGGTGTCTGTCATTGGAGGAATCTTACGGCTGTCGACGAATTTGCACGAGACTATCCGTCTGTCACTTGACAGGCCGTTAGTGAAAGCTACTCTGTGGTGCAGGGCATAATCGACCGATCAGAGGACGCCATGACTATCTCGGATACAACGCGCACACCTGACCTGCCAGCCGGATTCGACGTCACGGACCCCGCGATTCTCGGCGAGCGGATTCCGTTCGAGGAATTTGCCGAACTTCGCCGAAGCGCACCGGTGTGGTGGTGCGAGCAGCCGCCTACCGTCGGCGGATTTCAGGACGAGGGTTACTGGGTTGTTTCTCGACACGCCGATGTCAAAGAGGTCAGTCAGCGCAGCGATATCTTCTCGAGCTGGGAGAACACCGCCATTGCGCGCTTCGCGGACGACATGCCGCGCGAGGCCGTCGAGATGCTGCGGCACCTGCTCCTCAACAAGGATGCGCCGGAGCACACCAAACTTCGCAAGCTGATTTCCAAGCTGTTCACCCCGCGGGCCATCAACGGGATGCGCGACGAGTTGGACCGGCGCGCACGCAGCATCGTCGACACCGCCGTCGGTGAAGGCCCGGGCGATTTTGTGAAGCAGATTGCCAGTGAGCTGCCGCTGCAGGCGATCGCAGATCTGATCGGCGTCCCGCAAGACGATCGCGACAAGCTGTTCAAGTGGTCCAACGAGATGATGGGCTACGACGACCCCGAGTACGTGGGTGATCCGGCGGTCGCGTCCACCGAGGTGCTCGGATACGCATACCAAATGGCCGACGCGCGTCGTACCTGCCCGGCCGACGACATCGTCACCACTCTCGTCCAGGCCGACATCGACGGCGACGCATTGAGCCCCGAAGAGTTCGGATTCTTCGTGCTGATCCTCGCGGTGGCGGGCAACGAGACAACCCGAAATGCCATCACCCACGGCATGATTGCGTTCCTCGAGAATCCCGAGCAGTGGGAGCTGTACAAGAAGGAACGGCCCAAGACCACGGCCGACGAGATCGTCCGCTGGGCAACACCTGTCACCGCGTTCCAGCGCACCGCCCTCGAAGACACCGAACTGGCCGGCGTCTCCATCAAGAAGGGACAGCGGGTGGTCATGCTCTACAGTTCCGCGAACTTCGACGAGGATGTCTTCGAGGATCCGATGACCTTCGACATCACCCGTAACCCCAATCCGCACTTGGGTTTCGGTGGAACTGGCGCGCACTTCTGCATCGGGGCGAATCTTGCCCGGATGGAGATCGACCTGATGTTCAATGCACTCGCCGACAATGTCCCCGACATCACCAAGATCGGTGATCCTCGTCGTCTGCGCTCGGGTTGGATCAACGGCATCAAGGAGTTCCAGGTTGATTACAAGAGCACAGGCTGCCCGGTAGCTCACTAGGGGCTACGCCCCTGTGCGCCTTTCTGGTAGCCAGCGCTACCAAAAAGGCGCACAGTAAGGTGACATATCGCCTACTTTCAGGAGCCACCGTATGACATCGATCAACGACAAGGCCACCGCTCTACTGGCGCTGCACCAGCCAGGAAACCCCGTCATTCTCCCCACCGTCTGGGATGCCTGGTCCGCAAATCTTGCGGTTGCGGCCGGTTTTGCAGCTCTGACCGTTGGCAGCCACCCGGTATCGGATTCCATCGGAAAGCCCGATAACGAGGGAATCACGTTCGGCGAGTTGGTACGCCGGATCAAGCAGATCACCGGCGCCGTCGACGCTCCGGTTTCCGTGGACATCGAGAGTGGATACGGACTCGAGCCCGCTGTGCTCATCGAAGGGCTGATCGATGCCGGCGCTGTCGGTCTCAACATCGAGGACACCGTGCACAGTGAGGGTGGCCGTTTGCGGGAGGCGCAGGAGCACGCCGATTTTGTGGGCGGGCTTCGCCAGGCCGCCGACGCCGCAGGTGTCCACGTTGTTGTCAACGCGCGCACCGACCTGTTCGTGAAGCAGGTGGGCGACGAGGCTGATCGTGTGGACCGCGCCATTGCTCGCCTGAAACTGGCCGCCGATGCGGGAGCCGATGTTCTCTACCCCGTCGGACGGCACGACGACGCGGTCCAGCGGCGTCTGACGTCGGAGCTTCCGTTGCCGGTCAATGCAATCGGGATCCCGGATCAGGACGACCCGGCTAGTTTCGGCCCGCTCGGCGTCGCCCGCGTGAGCTTCGGGCCGTTCTTCCAAATGGCGTTGTCGACTCGGGCCAACGAGATTTTGGGGCGCTGGAAATAACAATGCAGAACGTGATGTCGCCAGGCCCGCTTCTCGATGCGCGTGGGCACCTCGTAGAGGCGGGCTGGGCGCCGTCGGAGGTCAAGACTTATCGGCGGTCGGCCGTCAAGGCGCCGAAGTTCCGGCTCAAGGAGTGGGACTACTACTGCGTGCTCACACCGGAATACGGGATTGCGCTGACCGTCGCGGACAACGGCTACATGGGGTTGCTCGGGGTGTCGTGGCTGGATTTCACCACTCCGGGTGAGGTCACGGAAAACGTGATGCTCCCCTTCCCGATGGGCAAACTTGGGTTGCCTTCCAGTGCCGATTCCGGCGACGTCGTTGTGTTGAAAGGTAAGGCGCGCTTCGAGTTCAGGCATGTCGACGGTGGTCGTCGCCTGATCGTGGACTACCCGGCATTCGACCATGGTAAGGGATTGCACGCCGATCTGTTTCTCGAAAGCCCCGCCGATGACCGCATCGTGATCGCCACACCCTTTCCGAAAGCTCCGCGGTCGTTCTACTACAACCAGAAAGTCAACTGCCTGCCCGCAACCGGAACGGTTCGGGTCGGATCACAGGAATTTGCTTTTGCTCCGGAAGATGCCTTCGGAGTGCTGGATTGGGGCCGCGGAGTCTGGACCTACGACAACACTTGGTACTGGGGCTCGGCATCGGGATTGGTGAACGGCGAGCGCTTCGGCTTCAACATCGGTTACGGATTCGGAGACACCACAGCGGCCAGCGAGAACATCGTCTTTGTGAACGGTGTTGCGCACAAACTGGATCGCCTGGCGTTCGAGATTCCACGAACCTACGACGGTGCGCCGTGGAACTTCACGAGCAACGACGGCCGGTTCGAGATGAAGTTCGAGCCCATCATCGATCGCGCCGCGAAATTCGACGTGGGTGTCCTGCGGTCCATTCAGCACCAGGTGTTCGGCAGGTTCACCGGCACGGTTGGTCTCGACGACGGCACATCGGTGGAAGTTCGCGACCTCCTCGGGTTTGCGGAGGAAGTTCGGAACCGCTGGTAGGGGTGCTCGCTAGCGGGCGGTGTTCAGGTCTCCGTATACCGTTCGCCCCTCGAGTACGGTGGCGCGCACCTCGATGTCGGCCAATTCGGTGGGCGCCACATCGAGGGGATTGGCCGACAGCACAACAAGATCCGCGTAGGTGCCCGGGAAGATTGCGCCGATGCTCTCCTCGCTGAAGAGCTGCCATGCGGCGTTGACGGTATGAGCGCGCAGCGCAGCGTCGACGGGGATACGTTCCTCCGGCGCACGCACCTGGCCACTCGGCGAGAGTCGGGTGACCGCGTCCTGCATGTTCCGCAGCGGGTTGGCCGGGGTCACCGGGCCGTCGTTGTGGAATGTGAAGCGCTGCCCGGCGGCAAGTGCAGAACCTGCTGCCGCCCATGCTCCGCCGTGCTCGGGACCGAACAGATCGTCGACCAACACGTCGCCCCAGTAGTGCAGGTGATCGATGAAGATACTGACGGTGACGCCCAGCTGCGCGGCCCGGCGGAACTGATCCGCGCGCATCGCGCCGACATGTTCGAGGCGCAAGCGGTGATCGGACCGCGGAAACTCCTCTAGCAGTTGCTCCCACGCGTCGAGCACCATCGTGATTGCGTTGTCGCCGTGGGCGTGGCACGCGATCTGCCACCCCTGCTCGAAGTAGGCTGCGCTGATGTCGTGGATCTGCTCACCGGTGTAGTTGGCATGACCGTGGGTGCAGGCGATGCCGAGTCCGCGAGTGGCGGCTGTGTCGAGGTACGGGAAACTGGTCGCGACGTTGCCGACCCACGGTGAACCGTCCGACCACACTTTGATGCCGATCTGCTTGACCAGATCATCGCCCTCGCCGGGGGTGGCGTCCGTGGCGCGTTCCGGTGTCGACATTTCGTAGAGGCGGAACCTGGTGGTGAGCCCGCCCGCGTCGGCAATTGCCTTCAATGCCGGGCGCATTCGTGGGTCGAACGACATTTCGGCGACGGTGGTGATGCCGGCCGCATTGAGCCGGGCGCACTCGGCGGCCAACAGTTGGGGGTAGTCGCTCCCGATGGTCATCGCGTGGCCGGCAACGGCAAACACGGCCGGTGTCTCGTAGGCGGCGCCGTCGAGTTCACCCGAGGAATCGTGGCCGTACGATCCGCCGATCGGATCGGGGGTGTCGCGGGTGATCCCGGCCTGCGCTGCTGCTGCGGAGTTGAAGTATGCGACGTGGCCGGAGTTGTGCATGATCACGAGCGGGTGGTCCGGTGCGATCATGTCGAGCCACGCGAGTGTGGGTTCGGGTAAACCCGTCTGCAGCAGAGGATCCCAACCGTTGAGCGATGCACCGGCCGCGCCGCATGCTGCAACGGTGTCGATGACCGTGGCAACAACGGTATCTGCGTCGGCGATCGTGACGGGGCGGATGTCGACCACTGCCGGCCCCAGCACGATCGCCTCTTCGAGTGGGTGCCCGTGCGGTTCGATGAATCCGGGGAGAACGCAGGCTGTTCCGACGTCCACCACGCGGGTGTTTACGCCGATGAGCGAGTCGATCTCGGTCCGCTCGCCGACTGCCGTGATCCGGCCACCGGTCACGGCCAGAGCGTTCGCGCGCGGAGCGTCCTCGTGCATCGTGACGATGTCGCCGTACAGAACCAGATCAGCATCCACGTCAGTCCTCATCGGTTGTCGGCGTATGCCTGCAGGTGGGCTACCTGCTCGGGATCGAGTGACGGGCGGACCTTGTCGCGCGCGGTGGCAACGTCGGCGGCGGTCACGTCGGCGGCGTCCATGCTGCGGCGCATGGCTGCCAGGGCGGCTTCGCGTAACAGAGCTGAGCAGTCGGCTGCCGAGTAACCTTCCAGATCGACTGCCAGCGCGTCGAGGTCGACATCTTCCGCCAGCGGCACAGACTTGCCCGACGCCTTGAGAATTGCCTTGCGCGCGTCCGCGTCCGGCGGCGGAACAAATACGAGGCGTTCCAATCTGCCTGGACGCAGCAGTGCCGGGTCGATCAGATCAGGGCGGTTGGTGGCGCCCAACACCACGACGTCACGCAGCGGCTCGACGCCGTCCATCTCCGTCAGCAGGGCTGCGACGACGCGATCCGACACCCCGGAGTCCGAGCTCTGCCCGCGTCGCGGTGCGAGGGCGTCGATTTCGTCGAGGAAGATCAGCGAGGGTGCGGAATCGCGGGCACGCTGGAACAATTCGCGCACCGCTTTTTCGGATGCGCCCACCCACTTGTCCATCAGCTCGGCGCCCTTGACGGCGTGCACGCTCAGGTGGCCCGAGCTGGCAAGGGCGCGAACAAGATACGTCTTGCCGCAGCCGGGAGGGCCGTAGAGGAGGACGCCGCGGGGCGGGTCGACGCCAAGGCGGGCAAAGGAATCGGGGTGCTGCAGCGGCCAGAGCACTGCCTCCGTGAGCGCCTGCTTGGTTTCGACCATGTCGCCGACGTCGTCGAGAGTGACGCTGCCGATGGACAGTTCTTCGGTACTGGACCGGGACAGTGGCCGAATCACCTCGAGCGCTCCGACGAGGTCGTCCTGCGTGATCTCCGGCGCTTCGGCAGATTTGGACGCTCTGGTCGCGGCTCGCAGCGCGGCTTCGCGGCACAACGCGGCGAGGTCGGCAACCACAAAGCCGGGGGCGCGGGAGGCGATGGCGTCGAGTTCGAGTGTGCCGGTGGGAACTCTGCGGAGCAACAGTTCGAGGAGTGCCTTGCGGGTGGCACCGTCGGGCAGGCTCAGGGAGAGTTCACGGTCGCACAGATCTTGACCGCGCAGGCGGGCGTCGACGGCTTCGGGGTGCGCGGACGTGGCGACAAACGCGATGCCGGGGGTGGCGACGGCGCTGCGCAGCTGTTCGAGGATGAGCGCGGAGACGGGTTCCGGTGTGGCGGGCAGTAATGCGTCGATATCGGTGATCAGGAGAACCCCACCGCCGCGCACACCGGCTACGGCGTCGACGATGCGCTGGAGTCGGGTATTCGCTTCGGTTGCACCGACTCCGGGGCCGTCGAGTTCCACCAGCTTTCGCGCCGAGAGAACTGATCGGGCGAGTGTGGCTTTTCCGACGCCGGCGGGTCCGGTGATCAGAACACCGAGGTGCGGGGAGGCGCCGAGTGTGCGCAGCAGTTCCGGTTCGTCGAGCGCCAGGCCGAGCCACTCGGTGAGTTTGGCGGCCTGGGCCTGCGCACCCACGAGGTGGTCGAGGGGAACGGCAGGGGTGGGCTCGGCAGGGACAGCGACAGCGGCACTGGAAACAACACGGGCAACGCCGGCGGGACTGGCCGTTCCCCAGTCCACCGCCGAGTTCGGCTGCACACTCACCGGCCCACCGGCCGGGTCGACGCCGGTGACGGTGAGCAGTTCCGACGTCCAGGCGACACCGAAGGTGCGGGAAAGAGCTTGAGTGGCTTCGGAAGTGCTGGTTCCAGGGCCCAAGTCGCGGGGGAGAAGCGAGACGGTATCGCCGACGCTCACCACCTTGCCGAGCAGAGCTTGGCGCAGGACGGTGGGGCTGATCGAGCGGGTTGCCATGGTGGAACCGGTGACGGAGACGGATCGTGCTCCGTACACCGTCACCGGACCCACCACGACGGACGCGTTCTCGGTGAGCCCCACGTTGGACATCGTGACGTCGTCCAACAAGATCGTGCCCGCCGGTGTGCCGGTGGGGGCCCGCCCCGCCACGGCAGCGGTTCCGCGTGCGCCCATCAAGGCGATGGCATCCCACTCGCGGATACCCAACGCTGCCAAGGCTTCGGGATGCAGGCGCACGACACCGCGTCGTAAATCTGCTGCGGAGGTGTTGAGTCGGACAGTCAGGGCGAGTTCCGGCGAAGTCACATACCGAGACTACGTCCTGAGCTAGCGAGGCCGACGTAAGCCGAGGCGCACCATCGAGCGTCGTCCACCCGCTGTGGGTTGACGACGGATCGCCCGGCGCTCCGACGGCTTGATGTCCCACGTTTCCGGCCGCGCCGCCACCCAGCGCTTGGAGCGGACGGCAAAGGGAATGTGAACCAGGTAGATCGCAATGAGAACGATCAACAGCACGTACGGGAAGGTGATCAGTGCGGCCGCGGTCAAGGCCACGAGGACCAGCAGCGCGGCAGCCATGTGCGGCGGCACGGATACCGATTTCATGGCCAGGGTCGGGATGCGGCTGACGATCAGAGCTGCCGAGAACAACATCCAGATGACTACAACTACCTGCGACGACCACCACCCGTCACCCCATTGGATGGTTGCAGCCAGGGGGGTGAGGGCGATCAGGGCGCCTGCGGGCGCTGGCACTCCGACAAAGTACTCGCGGGCATATGCGGGGACGTCGTCTTCGTCGAGCAGGGTATTGAACCGGGCCAGGCGCAACACGATGCTGACGGCGTAGACCAACGCGATGATCCAGCCGAAGTTGGTGTCGTCCAACAACGTCACGTACAGGACCAATGCCGGGGCAACGCCGAACGAGATGGCATCGGACAGTGAATCGAGCTCGGCACCGATCTTGCTGGTCGCGTCGAGAAGGCGGGCGATCCGGCCGTCGAGTGAATCGAGGACCGCCGCAGCACCGACCATCGCGAGCGAGATGCCAGGCTCTCCGTCGAGTGCGAACTTGACGGCGGACAGGCCCGCACACAGCGCGAGGATGGTGATGACGGACGGCAACAACCGCACGGCTTGCGTGCGTTTGGGCACCTTCATGGCCGGGCTGGTTGTCACCACCGGTCTCTTCACGGCTGGCTTCATTCTCGGTGTCTTCACGGCAGTTGCGCGATGACGGTTTCAGCGCCAATTGTGCGCTGACCTGGTTCGACCAGCAAGGTCGTTCCGGCCGGGAAGTACGTGTCGACGCGCGATCCGAAGCGGATCAGACCGTAGGTGTCACCGATGGGAAGGGCATCGCCGACACCGGCGTAGCAGACGATACGACGCGCGAGCAGACCGGCGATCTGCACGACGGCAACGTCGTGTCCGCTCGCGGTCTCGATGAGCATGCTGTTGCGCTCGTTGACCTCGCTGGCGTCGGCCAGGTCTGCGGAGAGGAACTTGCCAGGCTGGTGAACAACCGTCTTGACGGTGCCTCCGACGGGAGCGCGCTGGACGTGTACGTCCAGAACCGACAGGAAGATGCTCACGCGGGGGCGAGGTTCGCTGCCGAGGTTCAGTTCGGCAGGCGGGACGGCATTGTCGACCAGTGCGACCTCGCCGTCGGCCGGGGCCACGACGACGCCGATGCGGTTGGGCGGTACCCGGTGCGGGTGACGAAAGAACGTGGCGCACGCAGCTGCAGACACAAGGCCGGCTCGGCGCACCCACTTACGGTTGCGACCCAGGGCTGCAACACCCAGCGGAGCCAGCACAAACGGTAGACCGGCGGGATGAAGCGGCGGAATCGCATGCCGAACCAGATCGACGATATGTCCGATTCCGGTGGGTTGCGGGGTTCCGGGGGGTGTGGGTCGGCGTGCCACAGGCTCCTCTAACTACTCGGTCGGTGTACTGCTGGCCGCACAGACACTACGGGGCGTCGTGCATCACTAGATTACGTGAGGCATCCGTTACTGCGGCATCTGTTGTTGCGGCACCCGCTATCGTCCGCCCCAGATCATGTAGGCGCAGTAGCCGAGCACACCGACCAGATAGAGAACGGTCGGGGCGACGAGGAGCCAGGTATCGACGGAACCATCCGTCGATGTGCCCGCGACCGCTGCCATCCAGGCAAGTAACAGTGCGGTGGCAGCGCCGAGCCATTCGAGGTCTTCGGAAATTCTTCGATCGAACTCGGCGCGATTGACCGGGTCCGTCCAGTATCGATGGTTCGCGATGCTGATCGCGTGCCCAGGAACACGGGGGATCAGGAACCTCGCTGACCCGAACGCGAGAGTGAGACCGAGACAGATTCCGCCGATCGGACCGAGGAACGACCACTTCGAATCCCACCGGGTTACCGCACCGGACGCGTCGAAGTGACCGGGAATCTCGTAGGCAACTCTATTACGTGTGCGCAGCCTGTAGCGGCATCAAGTACGAGAAGTACCCGGCGTAGTCGGTGGTGCGGATAGCAAGAGGCAGTGCCGCGCCGCTCGCCCGAATCACCAGTGCCCGACCGGGTTGCGCTGCCGCGGCCTCGCGAAGTCGCTGCCGATCGACCAGCACTCGGAACCTCTCTGCGGGAACCACGTCAGCCGGATCGATCCGAGCGCTTCCGTTGCCGTCGACGCTCACGATCGCTGTTTCCGTGGAGCCGTTGAGCAGGGCCGCCAGTTGGTCACCTCTCAGTTCGGTTGCGCCACGGTCCTCGCGCAGGATGCGATGGTTCGGAAATTCACCGTCCTCGATGAGCGGGCTCGACACCGATCCGCCGGGATACGACGCGGTCACCGATCGGGTGGCGAAGGTGAGCGTCACGACTCCGGCGATGTCTCGCATCCTTCGCGCAAAGGCGAGCGGAACGACTGCCGAGACGGTCAAATTGGATCGCACGCTCACTTCTGCGACCGCTAGCCGGTACCGATCAGTGGTGACAAACGCCGCGACGCCGTCGTGAATGTCGATATGTACTCCGCGAAGGATCGGGAACTCCGAATCGGCGTCCACGGCAAACAGCACGGCGTCGAGTGCGCGTCGTACATCCCAGGAATCGAGGTCGACGCCGGTAGCGGTCGGCCGGGAATCGATGAGCCGATGGATTCGATCGAGTTCGGCGCGGGCGTCGGCGAGCCCGTCTTCGAGATTGCGCAAGTGCGCGTCCAATCGGGAGTGTGGGTCCGGCCCGGTCAGGACGGCTGTCATTTCCCGAACCGGGACACCGACGCGCCGCATGCCCGCGATCAGGCGAGCATCACGGAGTTGGTCGTCGGTGTACCAGCGATAACCGGTGTGAGGGTCGACGGAGTGCGGAACCAGCACGCCTTCCTTGTCGTAGAAGCGCAGCGCACTGATCGGTAGCGCCGACGCCCTCGCCATCTCGCCGATTGTCAGGAGCGCAGGGGTCAGGAGCGCTGGGCTAGTGGTCACGATCGAATTCTGCCCGCAATCGCGCGATGGCGCCCCGAATCATCCGGCCGTATCCGTCGTCGGTCAGTGTTCCGGCCGCGTCTTCGGCCTTGGTCAGATGCTCGTGAGCTTCGGCGACTCGACCGAGTTTGTTGTAGTCGGCGGCCAGGTTGAGGTGCAACGACGGGTAGAAGCCTGCAACCTGCAGCGTCGAATGGTGTTCTTGCGCCCGAGCATCGGTCAGCGAATCAGCCGCCTGGAGCGCGCGTAGATCCCAGCGGAGTTCGTCGGCGGGATCGTCCTGAACGTCGGCCATGTAGTGCGCGAGGGTGACAACGTGCAGCGGATCAGTGCCGACGTCACGCCATACGTTTTCGAACGCAGAGCGAGCCCCGGCCCGATCGCCGGAGCTCGCCAATTCTTGTGCCTGCATTATTCGGTTCATCACGGGATCCATGAAAGGAGATCCTGAAGTCTCGACCTGGTTGAGGGTCAAGCGAGAACGCTGGCTGCTTCCGCTTCCTTCTTCACACGCTCGAGAGTGGCGTTCATGCCCTTGACGAGTTCGACCTCGAAGCTGTCGTTGCCACCGAAGACCGTCTTGACCAGGAACTGCGAGACCTGGGACGTTCCGGTGGGAGCTTCACGGCGCTCGGTGAGCTTGGTTCCGGTTTCGGTCGCTTCGATGTTGTACGACCAGATGGTGCGGTTCTCGGCGATACGGAACGCGACGGACTTGTTGGGCTCGAACCGAACAACCTTCGCTGTTGTCGGCCAGACGAGAAGGCCCTTGCGGTTGATGTTCAGGGTCTTGGCACCCTCACGGACGGTTCCACCGATGACCTTCATCTTCTTGCACTGGGGGCTCCATTCGCCCATCCGCTGCAGGTCGGCGACGATGGCCCACACATCCTGCGGGGATGCATTGATGTCGATGCTGGCTTCGAGGGTGTTGGACAATGGTTTCTCCAGTCAATTTGATGATACGGCGAGTTACAAACACTTTTGCCGACGGTACGCGATACGTCAATACCCGATGTGCCTCAGGTCACCTTACGGCCAGGTCGCAGGGGTGGGCGGGAGGCCGGCGGCCGGTAGCGGACAATAGACGGCGCACGCATGCCTGCCATCCGACTGGAGTACCGAGTGAACACCGACGCCTTGCCCGACGAACGGGCCGGACTCAAGAGGGGGCTGACGGCGCGGCACATTCGTTTCATTGCTCTGGGCTCGGCAATCGGAACGGGACTTTTCTACGGCAGTGCCGAAGCGATCAAGCGCGCCGGGCCGTCGGTTCTGCTGGCATACCTGATCGGTGGCCTCGCGGTGTACCTGGTGCTGCGCGCTCTCGGTGAGATGGCGGTACGCAACCCAGTCTCCGGTTCGTTCAGCGAATACGCCAACCAGCATCTGGGGCCGCTCGCCGGATTCATGACGGGGTGGACGTACACATTCGAGATGGTGATCGTCTGTCTTGCCGACGTCACCGCGTTCGGCCTGTATATGCAGTTCTGGTTCCCGGACGTGCCACGCTGGATTTGGGTTCTGGCCGTCGTCTTCTTCATCGGCGCCCTGAACCTGTTGAGCGTCAAGGTGTTCGGTGAGCTCGAGTTCTGGTTCACGCTGGTCAAGATTACCGCCATCATCGCGATGATCGTGGGTGGTATCGCCATCATCGTGTTCGGATTCGGCGTGCACGACACCGACGCGGGAGTCAGCAATCTGTGGTCGGACGGCGGATTCTTCGCTACGGGAATCGGCGGGTTCCTCGCGTGCTTTGCAATCGTCATGTTTGCGTTCGGCGGCACCGAAATCATCGGAATCACTGCCGGTGAGGCAGAAGACCCCGCGCGGACCATCCGAAAAGCGGTCAACACCGTTCCGGTACGCATCATTCTTTTCTACGTCTGCACCCTCGCAGTCATCATGATCATCATTCCGTGGCAGACCATCACCAGCGACAACAGTCCCTTTGTGCAGATCTTCGAGAACCTCGGATTGGGCACCGCTGCTTCGATACTCAACATCGTGGTCATCACCGCGGCGCTCTCCGCCATCAACAGCGACGTGTTCGGCGCCGGCCGCATGATGTTCGGCATGTCCCACGCCGGTCAGGCCCCGCAGGTCATGAAGAAGGTGTCCCGCAACGGAGTTCCGTGGATGACTGTAGTGATCATGACCGTCGCCTTGTTGGTCGGCGTGGTGCTCAACTACCTGATCCCGGACCAGGTTTTCCTCGTGATCGCGTCGCTCGCGACCTTCGCCACCATCTTTGTGTGGGTCATGATTCTGCTGTCGCAGTTCCGTTCACGCCGCCAGATGAGTGCCGACGAAACAGCGGCACTGAAGTTTCCAGTGCCGCTGTGGCCGTACGGTCAGATCTTCGCGATCGGTTTCCTGGTGTTTGTCATCATCTTGCTGGGCGTCATTTCCGACACCCGTGTTGCTCTACTGGTGGGCGCCGGATGGCTTGTCCTGCTGGCCGGCGCGTACTACAAGTGGGTGAAACCCGCCGTCAGCGCAGCGGATCGAAGTGGCGCATCACAGTAGGCATCGTGCCTGCCGTCATCGACTCCGACATCATCTTTCCGGTCAACGGACCCAACGCGATTCCCCACATCCCGTGACCACCCGCGACATGGACACGCGGCGACTTCGTAGCACCGATCAACGGCAACCCGTCAGTGGTACAGGGACGTGATCCGACCCATTCCTCGTCACGCGCAGTCCAGTCGATGCCGCGGAGCATGGGCTTTGCGGCGTCGATGATCGCCTGCACGCGACGCGGATCCAACGGTGCGTCTGGGCTGCGGAATTCCATCATTCCGGCGACGCGGAACCTGTCGTGCAGCGGCGTGCACGCCACGCGCTGAGTGGGGAAGTACACCGGGTTCTTGGGCAGGTGATCGGGTGTGACGCTGAAGCTGTATCCGCGTCCCGCCTGCACCAGTTTGCGCACACCGAACGGCGCTGCCAGCTTGTTCAAGCGAGCGCCACTGGAAATCACGACGGCATCTGCTGCACGCGAATCACCGTTGGCGGAGCGAACACTCACGCCGTCGGCACGGTCGTCGATTGACGCCACATCGAAGCCGGTGATGATGTCGGCGCCACGTTCACGGACAGCGTCGGCCAACGAGTTCACGAATTGCGGGGGATCGATGAAACGCTGACCACGCAGCCGGATTCCGGCCTTCACGCCGGTGCCGAGGGTCGGCTCGAGCGAGTGGATCGCATCGTGGTCGAGGAGATCGAAGTCGACCTCGCCGCCGGCGGACTCCACATGACGGAACTCCTCGACCAGGTTCTCGCGATCCTGCTCCGACGCAAACGCCGCGAGGAATGGATCAGCCAGTCGGGTGTGCTCCTTGACGCCACCGTCGGCAAGTTCGTCGAATGCGCCCAGCGCAGTTCGGTTGACCTCCGTGTAGACGGACATCGCGTCCTGCCACTTCGAGGGCGTGCAGTGGCGAGCAAATCCGACCAGGAACCGGATCAGTTTCAGATCGGTTGTCAGCGGAACATACACCGGCGACGACGGGCTGAGCATCGCGCGCAGGCCGTACTGAAGGACAGCGGGTTCGGGGAGCGGAAGCGTGAGAGCGGGGGCGAGCCAGCCGGCATTTCCCCAGCTGGCATCAGCGGCGACGCCATCACGATCGACGACGGTGACGTCGACTCCACGTTCCTGGAGGAACCAGGCCGTCGACAATCCGACCATGCCTGCGCCGACCACGACCACACGATCGGGGCTCTGACGAGTTCCCATGACCTGCTCCTTTAGCTCCGTTGACATACGAGACGCCGGTCACACCGGCTCTGTTTCAAGCATGGGCTGAGGGGAAGGTAAAAGGAGTGGCCGTTCGGCCACAGGTAGAGATCAGGCGTTGTGCATATGCACAACGGGCGTTCAATTCCGCAGTTTGAACTGGAGCATCAGGATCAGTCGAGTGTCCGCGTCGGTCAGGTCAACACCACACATGTCTTTGCAGCGACGTAGCCGATTGCGCAGGGTGTTGGGGTGAACGTGCAGTGCTGCGGAAGAATTCGCGACATCACCGCCCTTGTCGAGGAAGGCGCGGGCCGTGGCGACAAGTTCGCTGCCGTGCCGACGGTCGTGCTCGTCCAACGCGCCAAGGGGTGTGGCATCGCCCAGTCCGTCGAAGATGTCGGCGACATGCAATGCCAGTACTGACGCCAAGGTGTCGTTCATTCCCGCGACAATCCCGCCGGACCGGTTGTGCCGCAGCGCGCCCAGAACATGGTCGGCGTCGGCCCGCGATAGATGGCATTCGCTGGCGGATTTCACAGTTCGGCCCACCGCCACGGCAAGTTGTGCGCGTTCGCGGGCGCGACCGAGGAAGTCCTCAAGCAACCGGCGGGTGTTCGCTTCGTCAGCGGAGACAACAAGATAGGTCGCGTCGATCAACTGCGCGATCACTGCGTCGACGGCCAGTGTGTCGAGATACAGACCCAACGACGCCGCGACGGTGCTCGGCATGAAACCGGCTGTCGCGCCAACCGCTACGACGGTCAGCGGTCCGCGCAGTCGCAAGTCCTCGGCGGCGCGGAATGCCTGCTCGCCGCCGCCGATCAGTGCTTTGACTCGCTCGGTCTGGCGGCGTCTGGTGCTGTTGATCCGGTCCCGCTCGGACGCGATGTGCTCCGCAACCACGGGCACAGCAGCGCGAAGTGTCGATTCCTGGGACGGCGTCGGCTCGCCGGCGAGTGCAACCCAGATAGACCCGACGGCAATGTTGTTCTCACGCACGGCGATGACAAGCCGGGGAGTGATCGCCGGATCGTCGAGGTTGACGTAGATAGGGTCCGTCTCGCGATGGAGGCGTTCGAAAACACCTGCATTCGAGAGTAGTTCGCGAATTCGGCCGGGTACCTGCCGGCCGAGGATGGTTCCGATCCGAGCCTCGTCCACGGCTTGTTCACCACCGGAGTAGGCAAGGACGGTCGAGTTCTCGTCCTCGATGGTGACGGGGGCTCCGAGTAATTCCGCCAAGGATCCCGCGACGCTGAAGAGATCGTCGTCGCGCAGGTCCATGAGGCTGAGCCTACTGAGCCGGTTCGTTTCTTGTGGTGCGACGCGTAGGGGTTGCAACTATAGGCTGGTGCAATGGCTGACATCGAAGGTGTTCTGTTCGACATCGACGGAGTCCTGCTCACGTCATGGCAGCCCATCGAGGGTGCCGGCGAGGCGGTCCGCGATGTGCGTAGTCGGGGCTTGGCGTGTGGGTTTCTCACCAACACCACCTCCCGCAGTTCGACCCTGATTGCGGAGGGACTGTGTGACGCGGGAATTGCCGTCGAGCCCAGCCAGATTGTCACTGCAGCAAGGCTCACCGCAGAGTACGTGCGCGCCACATATCCCGAAGCGAAGGCCTGGGTGCTCAACAACGGCGATGTGTCCAGCGACCTCGAGGGAATCGAACTGGTCGACAAGAACCCGGATGTCGTCATCCTCGGCGGCGCCGGCCCCGAATTCACACACGAGGCACTGAGTCAGGTGCTCGAATATTTGCTCGACGGTGTCCCGGTGGTCGCGATGCACCGCGGAATGATGTGGGAGACAGATACGGGCTTGAAGATCGACACCGGAACGTACCTACCGGGTTTCGAGGAAGTTGCCGGCGTCAATATCGCGGCCGTCGGCAAGCCGTCGCTCACGGGCTTTCTCGCGGCCACCGAATTGATGGACGTCGACGCCGAAGCGACGGTCATGGTAGGAGACGATCTGATCGGTGACATCCTTTCGTCGCAAAGGGTCGGGTTGACCGGAGTTCTGGTGCGTACCGGCAAGTTTCGGCAGGCAGTGCTCGAATTGGCGACGCAACAGCCGGACTATGTCATCGATTCCGTGGCGGATCTACCGGGCTTGTTGGAAACCTTGCTCGAGTCGTGACCTGCAAAGCGTGACGGACGTCATGTGAGCGGGTACTCTCGCGCCCGAATCCATGAACGTGTTCCAAGAAGGAGTTTTCTATGCCCTTGATCTCGTCAGTCTGGTTCCGCCGCTCGTCCTCACGAGTTAACGGAAGTACCAGTAGTCGGTTGGGGGGCCGCCTGGCGAGAACAGGGGCTGTGGTGACCGCGGGGATGGGCTTGGTTGCGGGGCTGGCGCTGGCCGGCGGGGGAGTCGCTTCGGCTGCACCCGTTACGTGTGTGTCGCCGCCGTTGGTCAACGACATCCAGGTATCGGACACCGCGAGCTGTGGCGCACAGGCTGTTGGTGCGGGACGCTCGCAGGCCGGTGCCATGGAGAGCGGAACAGCTGTCAGCGTCTCGGCTGACAACAGCTACACCAACACTTACGCCAACGGTTTCGGAACGGCTCTCGGTGCTTCGCGCGGCAACGGTCAGGCTCACGCCTATGCACTCGGTGGCGGCATCGCCCGTGCCGGTGCGGCCGACGGAAACTTCACCGTTGCCATCGCCGGGTGGGGAGCGGGAGCGACGGCTGACGCCAACGGAGTCAACTGCATGGGCAACTTGTCCTTCGCTGTGAACTTCACCAACGGACAGTTCTGCATCGCCGGCTGAGTCTTGACCTTGCACTCGGCACGCTCGAGTGCTAAAAATGCAATTGGCACTCGCGAGCTGTGAGTGCCAGGTCGAGTCAGTGAGACCGGGATCCATCGACACCCCCGGTCGTCCGTCGCGGGCACTGACTTAAGACCGCAGGCTAGATGGGTGACCTAAGCAAAATTCGGTCGCCCTGTGCCGATGAGGTGACCCGACGAGCGGTCACCTTGTGTGTCACCCCCTATCCGGAGGATCACTTCGCAATGGCAAAGATCATCGCGTTCGACGAAGAGGCACGTCGCGGCCTCGAGCGAGGCCTCAATGCCCTCGCCGACGCTGTCAAGGTGACGTTGGGCCCCAAGGGTCGCAACGTCGTTCTCGAAAAGAAGTGGGGCGCCCCCACGATCACCAACGATGGTGTTTCCATCGCCAAGGAGATCGAACTCGACGACCCGTACGAGAAGATCGGCGCGGAGCTCGTCAAGGAGGTCGCCAAGAAGACTGACGACGTCGCTGGCGACGGCACCACCACCGCCACCGTCCTCGCACAGGCACTGGTCCGCGAAGGCCTGCGTAACGTCGCAGCCGGCGCGAACCCGCTCGGCCTCAAGCGCGGCATCGAGAAGGCTGTCGAGGCTGTCACAGCTCGCCTGCTCGAAACCGCCAAGGAGATCGACACCAAGGAGCAGATCGCTGCTACCGCCGGTATTTCCGCAGGCGACCCGTCCATCGGCGAGCTCATCGCCGAGGCAATGGACAAGGTCGGCAAGGAAGGCGTCATCACGGTCGAGGAGTCCAACACCTTCGGCCTGCAGCTCGAGCTCACCGAGGGCATGCGCTTCGACAAGGGCTACATCTCGGCGTACTTCGCCACCGATGCAGAGCGTCAGGAAGCCGTCCTCGAAGACGTCTACATCCTGCTCGTCAGCTCCAAGATCTCCACGGTCAAGGACCTGCTGCCCCTGCTGGAGAAGGTTATCCAGTCCGGCAAGCCGCTCCTGATCATCGCCGAGGACGTCGAGGGCGAAGCTCTCTCCACCCTCGTCGTCAACAAGATCCGTGGCACCTTCAAGTCTGTTGCCGTCAAGGCTCCCGGCTTCGGTGACCGTCGTAAGGCTCAGCTCGCCGACATCGCCATCCTCACGGGTGGCGAGGTCATCAGCGAAGAGGTCGGACTCTCCTTGGAGACCGCAGGCCTCGAGCTCCTCGGCCAGGCACGCAAGGTTGTCATCACCAAGGACGAGACCACCATCGTCGAAGGTGCCGGCGACGCCGACGCCATCGCAGGTCGCGTCAGCCAGATCCGCGCTGAGATCGAGAACAGCGACTCGGATTACGACCGCGAGAAGCTGCAGGAACGTCTGGCCAAGCTGGCCGGCGGCGTTGCAGTCATCAAGGCAGGCGCAGCAACCGAGGTTGAGCTCAAGGAGCGCAAGCACCGCATCGAAGATGCAGTGCGCAACGCTAAGGCAGCTGTCGAAGAGGGCATCGTCGCCGGTGGCGGCGTAGCACTCATCCAGGCAGCTCCCGCCCTGGACGACCTCAAGCTCGAAGGTGACGAGGCAACCGGCGCGAACATCGTTCGCGTTGCACTGTCCGCTCCGCTCAAGCAGATCGCATTCAACGCAGGCCTCGAGCCCGGCGTTGTTGCGGACAAGGTCTCCAACCTGCCCGCAGGTCACGGCCTCAACGCTGCGACCAACGAGTACGAAGACCTGCTCGCTGCAGGCATCAACGACCCGGTCAAGGTCACCCGCTCGGCACTGCAGAACGCAGCGTCCATCGCGGCTCTGTTCCTGACGACCGAAGCTGTTGTCGCTGACAAGCCGGAGAAGTCTGCTCCCGCAGGCGATCCCACCGGCGGCATGGGCGGCATGGACTTCTAAGTCCGTCCCCTTAGCTCCTAGAGGCCCGGTCCACCATTTGGTGGGCCGGGCTTTTACGTGAGTGAGGGTGTGGTGGGGCTCGACTTCACAAGTTTCTTCGCATGGCGCACGGCTTCGATCAGTCTGTTGATCGGAGGTTGTTTCTGTCAGGAAGTGACCTTGTTTCTGTCAAGATCGCGGGATCTCTCATCGGATGCCATCTTGAGCTGCTCGAAACTCGCGCGAAGAAGCCCAATGTAGTGATGGAGATCCGGCATTGCCACTGTGTCCGCTATGACATTGAGAGTTAACCCACCGCCGGATGCGGCGACCATAAAGTGCCGCAGCCCATCCCCGTCCACTGGCGGTTGTGTCGCGAGCACAGCTGCGCCCGGTGCCCCGTTCAAAGTTAGCCCGTCGACCGAGAGCGGAATATTGCTCACCATTGTGTGCTGGTAGCAGGGGTGGTTCAGGTCGTAGGGGTTCTTCCTACGTGTATATGCAATCAACCGCAGCAATGGTGCCGGCGCTGTTTCGATCGCAGCGCTTACACGGCGGATCGCGAGGTGGGAAGTGCGAGCTTTCTCCAAACGGGCAGACTCTGCAATGAGCGCCACCCGTTTCAACGGATCTTCGACGTGGGTGTGCATATCAATTGCCAGGATTACCAACTGATTTGCAGACTCCCAGTCTTCTATCTTGCGCATAGACCGTGGCACCATCGCAACGAGTGATCCCTTCGGCTCTTCACCCTTCTCCGTCAGATACCTCATCAGAGCACCGCCGACGACTGCTAGCAGAACATCGTTGATGGTTGCCCCGGAGACTGCATCCTTGATCTGGCGAACAGCTGCACCGGGCAGCGTGATCTGCTCGAGTGTCCCAGACCCGCTCACCTTGCCGTTGAAACGGGTTGTTGGATGATCGCGGAAACTCTCGACCCATTCGCCAGCAGCCTGTGCTTCGGCAACGGCCCTGTGAGCCGCACGATTGGCGGGCACGTGTCTGGCGAATCGTAGAACCTGGTTTGGCATACTCAGCACAGCATTGAGGAGCATGCGCGCCTTCAAAAACGGTATCGCAGGCTCGAACTCCGCCGGCCGCAACGTATCCGAAAAGATGGCTTCACCCAACATTCGGATCGCAATTCCGTCCGCGCCGCTGTGGTGCGACTTGAGGACTACAGCAGTCAGTCGGCCGGGCAGATCGTCCAGTCCCTCTATTCCATTGAAAAAGTGCAGTTCCCAAGGTGGACGTGTCAAGTCCATCCGGGAGGTCAACAACTTGCTAAGCGGATCCTGCAGTGCGGCCCAACCAGGCTCGGTGATATTGGTGACTTGCACGTGGTCACTCACGTCGAAGTTGCTGGCTGGGACCCAATGCGGATGCTCGAGGCTCAGTGGTGTTCGCTGAATGCGTTGCGTAAACATCCGGTTGTGGCCGAGGCGCGCAGTGACCCACTCGACGGCTTGTTCCTGTGAGAATTCCGAATCGGGGTGTCGCGAGGTCTCGAAGAAATAGACGCCAATGAGGTGTCCCAGATGCCCATCGGCTTCGTTGTAGATGTAATCGGCATCGCGTGGGCTCAATTGCGTAACCCTCATTGCGAATGGATTGGACAATCTCATGGGTGCTCCTCGTGTGGGGGTGCAGAGCTATATGCTGGCGCTGCTGAAGTCGAAAATCCCCGAGGCTTATGTCAGCCTCGGGGATTCTCTGAGTTCCATGGATGATGGCCAGAAGACCATGATCATTTGGTAGATCGACGGCTACCATCCGTCCACCCAGACCGTTCACTTGGGGTTCTTGATCACCATGCTTCCGATGGCCGTGTACTCGGTAACGAGCCCAACCCAGTTCAGCATGTGGATAAGGTACCTCTCAATCATTGTAAATTCCTCTCATTTCAGACTGGTTGGGTGAAGGAAGACAAGGTGTCGAGGTACTTCGCAAATGTACCTACCAGGTCAACAGAACCGAACGCGACCATGTCGGACAAGTAGGCCAGAAGAATATTGAACATTGTTGTTTTATCTCCTAATTACGTGCCGGCGATGGAGCCGAGGCCCGATTGGATGAGTCCGGAGGATCCCGCAGAACCGGTAACCCCAAGATTGATGGCCGCGGACACGGTTGCGAATATTCCGCCAACTATGCCCTTCATCGACTCCAATACCGGCAGCAATAGTGCTGCATCGATGCTCCCGAGCGCGCCCATAAGGCTCGAAGTATCCACGATTTATTTGCTCCTCAACGATTGATTATTATTGAACGGGATTGAAATTCATATCGATGGACCCCATGACGGGAATCACGAATATGAACCCAATAATCATCTTGACCAGTTCACCGTACGGCGGGTCGAACATATCGGCGATTGATCCGAGTTTCATCATTCACTCCTGTCGTCAGAAAATATTCGGAAAAGAACTGCATTGCGATCAGCTGTTGCTGACGGCCTCGGCCAATGACCCCGTGCCAGCATCGACTCCGGGAATTATTGATCCGGAATACAGAACTCCCATGAGGTCGCTGAACATCGTCGCGGTCGTCGCAAAAAACAGTGCGAGCATACAGAGTTCCACCCTTTCGGTAGATCGGTAAACGATAGTTGCGCATTCATAAACGCCGGCTTGTGTAAGTCCACAAAGAGTAAAAACGTGGGCAGAGCTCAGGAAACACTGGTGTTCCAAACACTCAGATTTTCGTTGACCTGCTTACTCTTTGTGGATGCTTCTGGCATCACGCTAATGCAGGATAGCTCGATTCGGTCACTTTTTGTCAAAGAAATTTTCCGCAATCTGCAACATGTTTCAGTTTTTGCTGGTCACGCCCCTAGTTTGCGAACAATCGTCCTTGTATCGGCCGATCGATGTGGCAACGGATCGGCCCTCCTGTGTGCTGGCCGGCGTGGATGCGGCCGATCATCTGTCGAATCCTGTGCCTGTATAGGTTACTTAGGCTGTCTACCAATAATTTTCGACGCATTGGCCGCTTGTCGACCGGTAATTCGTTCGATCCAAGTGAATCGACCAGAGCGGCTCGCGCACCTGGCGTATCCATCGAAAGTACTAGTGTCCGAAGGGAGTTCAGTGGAACTGTATCCGTCGAAAGTACTAGCGGGTGGCTAGTTTCGGCGCACCGCATCCTCTGAAAGTACTAGTTTCGGTGTACTGAACCCACTGAAAGTACTAGTCCAAGTGGATAATTCGGATGCGTCTAGGTTGGAGGGTGTCGCCACACTGATCGTCAGCGGGTGGGTGCTGTGGTCAGTGCTGTCGGGGATTTGTAGTCGGCTTATTGCTGCATGTTGCGTGCTACGTCATCTCGTTTCTTAAGCTCAGAATTTTCGGCCAATGACCTGGCCCTCGATCCCGTGTGGGTGACCAAACTCCATCAGGGAGCCGCGCGATAGTTAGTCGTGAGACTGCAATTTTTGCATCGAATTGCGCTTCTTGATCGGAAATACGGTTTCGGTCGGGGTGTTGTTAGACGTTGATCTTGTCGCTAATTTGCGGACGGGAATCGGATGTTGATCTGTTGTCGTCACCATGGGTAAGAGTGGTCTGTGACCGGTGCTAGTGCGAACCCGGCGCGACTAGTAGTTGTTAGAAGTCGTTTGTCGAGAGCCTGTTCGCGAAGTTTGATGCGATTGTGTCGGTCGGACGATCACAGACATCGTGTGGACGCGGTCGGATACTCATGGCTGAAGCAGTGCGTATGTTTGTCGGATTGGCTCGTTCGTTCGCGAGCTTGCTAGTGACGTTGACACAATTTCAGGAACACTGAGTACTGGGTCCAAGCCTTGCGTTGGGAGAGCCCGACCTGAGCGCCGCAGCGAATTCAGTTTAAGCTGCTGAGTGTCCGAGGCAGTAGCGGAAATCCACAGGTTGCGGAGGAAGCTCTTGCGCATTACCTCGCTGCCACGCGTCATCGACGTCGCAGGATAAGCAAAGGGAATGTGTGCGATGACCGACCTGAGTTTGCCGGAGGTACGAGAGTAATGGCTATTCGAAGCCTGAACCATGCGGTGCTGTTCGTTTCCGACGTCGAGCGGAGTGCGTCGTTTTACTGCGATGTACTGGGATTCGAGAAGCTTCCCGTGAATTTCCCCGGCGGCGCGTTCCTTCGCGGAGCGAACTCGGCAAACGATCACGACCTGGGACTGTTTCAAGCCAGCGCGCCGCGGGCGCGTGATGGCGCGGTTGGTCTCTACCACCTGGCCTGGGAGGTCGAGACGTTGAGCGAACTCGCGCAATGCCGCGATCGCATGCTGGCCGCAAATGCTCTCGGCGGAGCGTCCAATCACGCTGCGACCAAGGCCCTGTACGGTCGCGACCCTGACGGAATCGAATTCGAAGTCACCTGGCTGGTACCGGACGGGCTACTCGACGGTGAACTTGTGCCTGGTGTTGCGCACACGCGACCGCTGGACATCGCTGCCGAGATCGAACGATACGGCGCTTCGACGCCTGGTGGTCCGCGAACGGATCGTGCGATTTACGCGCAACTCATGGGGCGCATGGAGGAACAGAATCAGGACGCTTCGAATTGATTCTTGGAGCGAAGATCGTTTGCGACGCAGGTATCCCAGATATCGCGCGCTGCGATACGCACCGTTGATACGAGTTGGTTCATTTTCATGTCATCGATCGGTCCGCAGACAGAGAGTGCTGCGCGGTTGCCGTAGTAGTGATCGCGCGGACCGATTGACGTTGCCACGCAGGCAATTCCGAGCACTGATTCTTCGCGGTCCATCGCTACCCCGCGGTCGCGGACGCGATCCAATTCTGTGTAGAGGTGTTCTTGCGACGCGATGCTGTACTGGGTTGTCTTGCGAAGCGGAGCGCGAGTAATGCTCTGCATCTTGTCTGGTTCGAGATTGGCCAGAATCGCCTTGCCGACGGCGGTGACGTGTGCGGGAAGTCGCGAGCCGACACGGCTGGGGAGTGCTAGTGGCGTTCGTCCGGGGACGCGGTCCAAGTACAAGACATCACTGTTGTTCAGTGCCGCCAGATGGACCGTCAGCCCGGTCGAACGAGCCAACCGGTTCAAGACAGGCACGGCACCGTGGCGTAGCCGGTTCTGATTGAGTGCCCACTGGCCGAGTTCGTACGACTTGCTGCCGAGTTCGTATCGGTGTTCTTGCCGAGTGATCCACCGTTTGGTCACGAGTTGCTCGAGCAGGCGGTGAGCGGTGGAGCGAGGGATCCCCGTTCGCTGAGTTACCTCGGCGAGCGTGAGTGGCCCTGTGTTTTCGAAGGTTTCGAGGATGGCCGAAATTCGATCGACTACCGACACCGGATCGTCCACCTTGCGAGTGGTTCTCACCATGAACTCCTGTCCTCGCCGCGAATCTGTGATCGCAGTCACCTTAGTGTTGCCCGATTCGCGTCGGCAATTGTTCGGCCCAGCCAGCGGGAGTGGACTGCGACGGCTCGGTCGAGTGTCGCGTGCACGGTTGCCCGCAACTCATCGGGTGGACGGAGGGCTGTGCCTGCCGCCAGGAACTTGTGTGCACTCAGGTCCGGGGGAGAAGCCTGGGCAATCCCCGGATATTTGGACACCTGACCGATACAATCCGGACAGTCTTCCAGCGTCGGATGTGAGGGGCACACATGATCTTTCGGAACTCGTTGCCAACCGGGGTAGCTCAGTTGGGTCCGCGGGATGCGGAGTTCATCTACAACGAGTCCGAGGGCCACCTCAGTCATATGGTGTGCGCGTACTTCTTCGACACTGCGGGCCACCCGCTGGCCGACATGACACACGCCGACGCGGTTGGATGGATTTCGGAACGGTTCGGGTACTGGCCGCTGTTCACGAGCCGAGTGCAGCGAGTTCCCCTCGACCTGGACTATCCGTACTGGGTGCCGGCACCTGATTTCGATGTCGACGATCATGTGCGGGTGCACAAGGCGTCGGGGCCCGGATGGGCACCGGTGCGGGCGTTGCTGGGCAAGTCTCTGAGCGCGCCGATGGATCTGACGCGGCCGCCCTGGGAGTTGGAGGTCATGACGGGAATCAGCGGGATCGACGATCTACCCGGCGACCTGACGCTGATCATGCTCAAAACTCATCACAGCGCCGGCGACGGTTTGGAGATCAGGAACCTCACCAACCGATTGTTCTCGGGGCCGGCAAAACCCAAGGCGCCCGCACGGGAATCGGGTTTGCCGCTCGTGGAGATGATGGGGCGCAGTGTCCTCGGGTTCCCGGGACAACTGATCCGGTTCGGGAAGGGTCTCTCGGCGACAAAAGTAGCCGCAGAAGAGATCACACAGGCAGAGGAATCCGGTGAGTTGGCGAAGTACGTCGCAGACCGCCCGCCGACGCGTTTCAACCACGTGCTGGAGGGTGATCTGGCTCTGGAGTTCGTGACGCTCGACGGTGCTGACATCAAGGCGATCAGAGCCGCCGTGCCCGGGGTGACGGTGAACGATATGTTCCTGACGGTGGTGGCTGGGGCGCTCGAGAAGTATCTCGAGGAGAAGGACGAGCGGCCGGAACGCCCTCTGGCGGCAATGGTTCCGCGCTCGATGCGGCAGATTGCGGAATGGGAGTCGGCCAATCAGCTCGCGCTCCTGACCGTCGATCTGCACTCCGACGTTGCGGATCCGGTCGAGAAACTGACCCGGATCCGGGATTCTGCGCAAGTGGCCAAGGAGCGTAGCTCGCACCTCGCTGTCCGGAAATTCAGCACACGTATCGAGACGTCACCTGCGCCGTTACTACGTTTGACGGGGCTGGCCAGGCGCCTCAACAAGCTGAATACGGATCGTGAGGTCATGCAGCACACCACGATCAGTAATGTCCCGGTGACGATCGACGGAAACGTGTTCGACGGTGCGCCCGCAGTTGCCGTGTTGGGTGGGCAGGCGCCGGTTGACGGAGATGTTTTGCGCCACTTCCTGATTGCCGCGGCCGGCGGCGCGTTGACGCTCAACGTCATCGTCGCTCGCGGAGCGATGCCCGATCCGGAGCACTATGTCGTGCTGCTGCGCGAGAGTTTCGACGAACTGCGCCAGGCAGTTGAGTGCGACGTCCCCGCCGTCGAATGATTTTCCGGTCAGGTGCCCGCCGGGCCGGAATTGTTGTGGATCGCAATGAATTTTGTCCGGTAAATTGTTTCGAGAATGGGAAAATCGAGTTAATCGTTCATTTCGGACACAGGTTCTAGGATTAACACTAAGGTCGTAGACGACACATCAACGGTGAACCTTCGCCGGAACCGATTCTTTGGCGGTCGAGTGGGGATCCTTCTAGATAGGGAGTTCAGTCATGGGTTCTTTGATGGACATTCTTCTTGGACCGGACGGGATGGGCACTCAGCTGGGGAGCCTTCTCAACATGCTGATGGGATTGGATAACTTGGGTGCCAATCTCTTCGGCTCTCTGAGTGACACCTTCGGAGGGATCTCCGGATCTCTCGACACGATTAGTTTCCTGCCTGAAGTTATCCCGCCAGCTTGATCCTGCAATCTGAGCAGTTGGCACATCCACTTCACTCAACAGATATTTAGGAGTACAACATGATTGAAGGATCCGTCATGGATGCTGCGGGTTCCGTTGGCACCATTATCGGCCAGGGCATGGGCAGTGTTGCCGATATTGCTGTCAAGGGCCTCACCGCTCTTGCCGAACTGAGCGGTGGAACGCTGAAAGCCGCCAAGTAGCACAAAAGAGCTTGGTTTTGGGGCCCGGGCGCACGTCGCGCGGGCCCCAAAATGCTCTGTACCTGCATATTTGACCTTAATTATGGAGATTGACAGACAATTTTCCATTTCGCCACTGAATTCCAGTTTTGCCGCTAACGTGCTGATAGACAATGTTCGCAAGTTTTCTGTTGAGGAGTTAAAAATGGGGTCGCTGGCAAACATCCTCGGTTATGTTATGGAGAATGGCGAAACCGCAACTCAGGCACTGGTGAATGTGCTGTTAGGGTTGGATAACTTGGGTGCCAACTTGTTCGGCTCGTTGGGTGATACCTTCGGTGGGATCTCCGGATCTTTTGATGCAATCAGTTTCGCACCCGCCGTTGTCGCTCCGTAGTCTTGCAGCTCTGAATTATCTGACCATCCCGTAACTGTGCGGATAGAAGGAGAACAAACATGATTGAAGGCTCCGTAATGGATGCTGCGGGTTCCGTCGGAACTCTTATCGGCCAGGGGCTAGGCAGCGTCAGCGAAATCGCTGTCAAAGGCCTGACCGCGCTTGCCGAACTCAGTGGTGGAACGCTCAAAGCCGCGAAATAGGTCAAGAGTTTTTATTGTGGGGTCCACGCGAGAAATGCGAGGGCCCCACAATACTTTTCACGGGCGCGCTATCCCAATGGCATGAGCATCCAGGCTGCAAGATAAACCAAGGCTGCAGTTCCACCGGTGCAGACGGCAGCAATTACTGCCAGAACGCGAACCAGATTGACGTCGGCGCCAAAATATTCTGCAATCCCGCCGCACACTCCGGCGAGCATTTTGTTGTCGGTGGATCGGGTGAACGGGCGGGGTGTGTTGCTCTCGAATGTCATGGTTCAAGTCTGGCCTGACCAGGCCACTTCGACCATCGGGAATCACCCCCATCTATCCCTGATCTTCACCGAGCATCGAATTCGCCCGTTCATCAGGGCGTCACCAACTGGTTGCTGTTGACGGCTAGCCTGTCGGGAATGACCGAGATAGCAGAGCGCCGTCCTTTTCTCAGTGCCTTCGCCGACCTGTCGAGTGCGGTGGACCTGACTGACACGACGGCATTCACCGTCGACGACAGTGACGACGACGATCCCGTGTTGCTCACGGCACCAGGCGGTTTCGAGGTCGACACGTGGCGCGAGGGATACCCGTACGACTCTCGGATGTCACGCGAAGAGTACGAGATCGCCAAGCGTCTGCTGCAGATCGAACTCCTGAAGCTGCAGAACTGGTCCAAAGAAACCGGTGCCCGCCACGCGATCGTGTTCGAAGGCCGCGACGCAGCAGGCAAAGGCGGCACCATCAAGCGCTTCATGGAACACCTCAACCCGCGAGGCGCACGCGTCGTTGCATTGGAAAAGCCGTCGGCGCGAGAGTCGACGCAGTGGTACTTCCAGCGCTATGTGCAGCATCTTCCCGCTGCGGGCGAACTCGTGATGTTCGATCGCTCCTGGTACAACCGGGCCGGAGTCGAGCGTGTCATGGGGTTCTGCACGGACGAGGAGCACGAGCGTTTTCTGCGGCAGGTTCCGTTGTTCGAGCAGATGCTTGTCGACGACGGCATCAGCCTCATCAAGTTCTGGTTCTCCGTCTCACCGCTCGAGCAGCGGACGCGGTTCGCGATTCGGCAGGTGGATCCTGTTCGGCAGTGGAAGCTTTCGCCGATGGACATCGCCTCCCTCGACAAGTGGGATGCGTACACCGCAGCGAAGGAAGAAATGATCCGCTTCACCGATACGGAGACCGCTCCGTGGACCGTCATCAAGAGCAACGACAAGAAGCGTGCGCGGATCAACGCGATGCGGCATGTCCTCAGCCAGTTCGATTACGACAACAAGGATCACGACATCGTCGGAACGCCTGATCCGCTGGTTGTGGGCAGCCTGGAATAGCAAGACTGCTGACCGATGCCGTCGCGGTCGTTAGTGTGAGACGAATGGAGACCGTGCCGATCCAACTTCCCGATGGAACCGTCACTCCGATCCGCCTGTTTCCGGGACCGGTCGACGACGCTCCCGTTGTCGTGATGTTTCCCGGTCTCGGTGTGCCTGCTGGGTTCTACGATCCGGTGGCCGAAGCGTTGGTCACCGCGGGGTTCAACGCGGCGATCGGGGAATTGCGTGGCCAAGGCGACAGCCGGCCGCGACCAAGTGCGTCGTCGAGTTTCGGGTATCAGGAGTTGGTGTCGGTAGATTTCCCCGCCACCTTCGAAGTGGTGCGCGAAAGGTTCCCGGCGAGTACACCATTCCTGCTCGGTCACAGCATGGGCGGCCAGTTGGGGACGATGTACGCGGCGAGGATTCGCGGACGCCTCGGTGGGTTGATCCTGGTGGCGTCCGGTTCGCCGTACCACCGGGGCTTCCCGGGCATTCGCGCTCCGGGGTTGTATCTGGGTTCGTCGGCGATGTCGGTGACAGCCAACATCGCCGGGTTCTGGCCCGGTGATCGCCTGAGTGTCGGCGGCTTCGGGCGGCAGTCGAAAGTGTTGATCACCGACTGGGCCAGATTTGCGCGCACCGGCACCATCGAACCCGTCGGCGCGGACATCGATTACGAGGAGCGGATCGCCCGCCTGAACCTGCCGGTCCTGTCCGTCACCATCGACGGCGACGACCTTGCTCCGCGTCGATCCGCAAAGAACTTGGTGGACAAGCTCACCGGCTCACAGGTGACGATGGTGCACGTCGACGAACCACTCGGTCACAACGGCTGGATCCGGAAACCGGATGCTGTGACCGAGTGCATCGTCGCCTGGCTGCGCGACCGCTGATCGCTCAGCCGAATTTCTGCCACAGGAATTCGTAGGTCAGCGCGGTCTTGTAGGCCAACTGCGCGTTGTCCGCGGCGCCGCCGTGCCCGCCTTCGATGTTCTCGAAGTACAGCACCGGCTTGCCCAGTTCCTCCAGGCGCGCGGCCATCTTGCGAGCGTGCGCTGGGTGGACGCGGTCGTCGCGAGTGGACGTCGCGATGAGGATCGGCGGGTACGAGCCGTCCGCGTCGATGTTCTGATACGGGCTGTACTGCGAGATGAAGGACCACTCGTCAGCGTTGTCGGGGTCGCCGTACTCCGCCATCCAGGATGCGCCGGCCAGGAGGAGATGGAACCGTCGCATGTCGAGGAGTGGAACCTGGCAGACTATGGCGCCGAACAGCTCTGGGTACTTGGTGAGCATGATGCCCATGAGCAGTCCGCCGTTGCTACCACCCTGGGCGGCCAACAATTCCGGTGTGGTGATGCCGCGGTCGACCAGATCGCGAGCGACAGCCGCAAAATCCTCGTGCACCTTGTGGCGTCCGGACTTGAGAACCTGTGTGTGCCAACCTGGCCCGTACTCGCCGCCGCCGCGGATGTTGGCCACGACATACGTGCCGCCGCGAGTGAGCCAGGCCCGCCCGATGGAACCGCTGTACGACGGCGTCAGCGACACCTCGAATCCGCCGTAGCCGTAAAGAAGAGTGGGTCCGGGTGTGCTGTCTTCGGTGCCGACCACGAAGTAGGGGACCTGGGTACCGTCGGCCGAGGTTGCGAAGAACTGTTGCGTCACAATATTTGTGGCATCAAAAAATGCGGGCGCAGCCTTGACGACCGTGGGTTCGGATTCCCCGATGACTCCGTGCAGAAGCGTTGCCGGCGAGGTGTATCCGCTGGCGTTGAGGAAGTACTCGTTGCCGGAATCGGGATCGGTGTCCAGGATTTCGATGGTGGTGAGCTCGGGCAGGCCCTCGAAAGGCCTTTCTTCCCAAGTGTTGTCGGCGGGAGTCAGAATGCGCAGGGTGGTCCGGACGTCGGTCAGAACGACGAGAATCAGATGATCGCGGGTCCAGCTGTAGTGGTCGAGCGACGAATGATCGTCGGGCTCGAACAGGACCGTGAGTTCGCGAGCGCCCGCGAGGTAATCCTCGTACCGAGCCGCCAGCAAGGTGCCCGTCGCGTACTCGGTGTTCTCGACCGTCCACGGCGATTTGGTGCGAATCAGCAACCACTCGTGGTGAATCGAGATGCCGGCGTCTTCGGGTGTGTCGATCAGAACGAGTTCGTCGTCGAGCGTGAGCTGGAACCGTCGTGAGTTGTAGAAATCGACGGAGCGGGTGACGAAGTCCCGCTCGAAGCCAGGCGTCGGATCATGTGATGCGGAAATCGCAACGTCGGTGCTTTCGCCCTCGTACAGCGTTTCGGCGCTGGAGAGGGGTGTGCCGCGCTTCCATCGCTGTGCGAGACGGGGGTAACCGGAATCGGTGAGTGATCCCGGCCCGGTATCGGTTCCGAGATACACGGTGTCGATGTCGATCCAGTCGATGTCGGTCTTGGCCTCGGGAAGGTAGAAACCTGCATCGGGTCCGTCAGGAGAGAGGAATTGTCGTGTCTCCATGTCGAATTCGCGAACCACTGCGGCGTCGGCTCCGCCGCGCGACAAACTGATCAAGGCGCGATCGCGGTGGGGGCGCAGCAACTGCGTGCCCTTCCAGACCCAGTTCTCGCCCTCGGCTTCGGCCAACGCGTCGAGGTCGACCAACACGTCCCACTCGGGGTTGTCGCTTTGATACTGCTCGAGCGTGGTCCGTCGCCACAATCCACGAATATTGGTGCCGTCGCGCCAGAAGTTGTACAGATACTCGCCGCGGCGACGCACGTACGGAATGCGGGCGTCGGTGTCGAGGACCTCGCGGACATCCGATTGCATCTGCTCGAAGCGCTCACCGGTTGCGAGTTGTGCTTCGGTGACGGCGTTGTGCGCACGCACCCAGTCGAGAGCGGTCTCGCCCGTGACGTCTTCGAGCCACAGGTACGGATCGCTGTCGACGGGGGAGTTCTGATCGGATGTCATGGCTCCATTCTTACTGCTCTCCGTCGACAGCATTCGACCCCGCTCCCGAAAGGCAGTGGGAACGGGGCCGAAAAGTGGGTGGACTCAGACGTTCAGCGAACGCGCGATCATCGGCCACGAGTTGTGGAGATCGTCCTGCCAGTAGCCCCACGAGTGGGTGCCGGTGGGCTTGAAGTCGAACTGTGCGGGGATCTGGAGCTGGTTCAGACGGTAGGCGAGGTTGTGGGTGCAGTAGTTGACCGCTGCCTCGATGAGGCCGCCCACGATGATCTGGTTGGCCAGATTGGCGGGTTCACCGTTCATCGCCGGGTTGGCGAGGGTGTCGTGCGGGCCGGGCAGACCGGACCCGGTGGAGACGTACAGCTCGGTGCCGCGGAGCTTCTCGGCGTTGACAACCGGGTCGTTGTCGATCCAACCCTGACTGCCCACCGGGCCCCACATGTTCGCGATGTCAGCCCCACCACGGATACCGGTGACCAGCTGAATAGCGCCCTGGCCGACCGGAGTGCTGGTCTCGGCGCAACCGCTGTAGGCGCCGACGCTCTTGTACAGGCCGGGGGCCGCGATTGCGAGATTGAGAACCGAGGTGGCGGTCATGGAGATCGCGGAGATCGACTGGACCTTGTTGGTGTTGAATTCGGCGTCGATGACGGGCGGGAGTTCCTGTGTCAGGAACGTCTGCCACTTCTGACGACCGAGTTCGGGATCGTCGTTGACCCAGTCGGTGTAGTAGCTGAATGCGCCTTCGAGTGGCGTCACAACGTTGAGGTTCTTGTCCTGGAAGAAGTTCATGACGTCGGTCTTGCGCTGCCACGTCGCAGAGTCTTCGCCGCCGCCTGCGCCGTTGAGGAGGTAGAGCGTCGGGCGCGGTGCGCTGTTGTCTGCGGGGAGGATGACCTCGAGCGGAATGTTGCGACCCATCGACGCCGAGTACACGGAGATCGTGGACTTGCGGCCATTGTCGCTACGGCTCGCGAGGTACGAACCGGAGGTACCCGATGTGGCTTGTGCCGTTGTGCCGGATGAGTCGCCGCCCGCGGAGGCGATGGCGGGACTGATCAGCATCGGGATCACGGACAGTGCCGCTACTGCAGCGACCAAACGTCCCCGCGTGAATGTACGAGCGCCCATACGATCTGAAACCTCCACTACGTGTGCCCCGGCGTGTGTCCGGGGTCGATGTCACTGGTCAGTAAACCAGAATTGCCATGGTCAGGGGAGCGTTTGATGGTTCCAGCATCCATGTAGCACACAACCCCGCTCTCCAAGTCGAGGAGAGCGGGGTCGAGTGCTTGAAGCTGGTGGTGTCAGACGCCCATGGAGTTGGCGATCATCGGCCACGAGTTGTGGAGATCGTCCTGCCAGTAGCCCCACGAGTGGGTGCCGGTGGGCTTGAAGTCGAACGTTGCCGGGATCTGCAGTTCGTTCAAGCGGTACGCGAGGTTGTGGGTGCAGTAGTTGACCGCTGCCTCGATGATGCCGCCGACGATGATCTGGTTGGCCAACACGCCGACCTGGCCGTCGACTGCCTCGTTGGCGAGGGTGTCGTGCGGGCCGGGCAGACCGGAGCCGGTGGAGACGTACAGCTCGGTGCCGCGGAGCTTCTCGGCGTTGACAACAGGGTCGTTGTCGATCCAGCCCTGTCCGTCGAGCGGGCCCCACATGTTGGTGACATCCGCGTCGCCGCGCATGCCGACAACCAGTTCGATGGAGCTCTGGCCGACCGGGGTGCTGGTCTCGGCGCAACCGCTGTACGCGCCGACGCTCTTGTAGAGGCCGGGGGCTGCGATCGCGAGGTTGAGCACCGAGGTGGCGGTCATGGAGATCGCGGAGATCGACTGCACCTTGTTGGTGTTGAACTCTGCGTCGATGACTGGCGGGAGTTCCTGTGTCAGGAACGTCTGCCACTTCTGAACACCGAGAGCCGGATCTTCGTTAACCCAGTCGGTGTAGTAGCTGAATGCGCCCTCGATCGGGGTGACGACGTTGACGTTCTTGTCATTGAAGAAGTCCATGACATCGGTCTGACGCTGCCAGGTCGCGCGGTCTTCGCCGCCGCCTGCTCCGTTGAGGAGGTAGAGCGTGGGACGCGGTTCGCTCGTGTCAGCCGGAAGGATGACCTCGAGGGGAATGTCGCGACCCATCGACGGCGAGTACACGGTGATCGTGGACTTGCGGCCGTTGTCGGTGCGGCTCGCGAGGTAGGAATCCGTCGAATACGCTGCGGGAGCGGTACGAGTTCCAGCGGTGTCACCACCGGCAGAAGCCATGGCCGGACTGACAAGCATCGGCAGCACGGACACCGCTGCAATCGCGGCGACCACACGGCCGCGCTTGAATGTACGAGAACGCATAGGCTTAAGAACCCTCCACCTGAATTACCTTGTAGATCCGCCCCGGGTGGAACGATCCTTCGTCGACACTTCTCCGTATGGGTTTTTGCATCCCGACGCATATAGAGCGTGCAAGTCTTGATCTTTCTACAGCATCGGCGCGCTATTCGCCAGTGAACCGAAGATTTGCTGAACGATTGACCAGTTTCGAATTGACCTGGCTGTTTACCTATATGCTCAACGGGTGAACCGGACATATCCGATCTGGGAACAGCACTGCTGCTTGCCGTTGCAGTCCAATGCCTCTATTGCGGAGCTATTGCGGTACCGGCGGCCTGAGGGCAGTTACGTTTCGGTCAATGTCGGCTACGCGCCGCACACACGTGCGGATTCAACCGCCCTGGTCAAGAGTTTTGCCTGGCAGGCGCGCGTCGAGTATCCGGAAATCACACCGGTCTCGACGATTCTCGACGTTGCAGACGTCCAGCGATCCGGCGGAATCGCGCTGGCATTCGACCTCGAGGATTCAAACCCGCTGGACGGCGATCCCGACAACATCGCGTACTTCTACGATCTGGGCGTGCGGTCGATGTTGCCGACGTACAACCACGTCAACGCCGCCGGCTGTGGGTGCCTCGACGCCGTCGACACAGGCTTGACTGCGTACGGCCGCGAACTCGTGGCCGAGATGAACCGCGTCGGCATGATGGTGGACGGCTCGCACTGCTCGACCCGGACCGGTCTGGATCTGGCCGCTGCCACGACACGTCCCATGATCTACAGCCATTCGAATCTCCGCAGATTGTGGGAGCACCCCCGAAACATCACCGACGATCAGGCCAAGGCGTGTGCCGACACCGGCGGAGTTATCGGGATCAACGGCGTGGGAATCTTCCTCGGCGTCAACGGCCCCGACGACAACAAAGCCAGGCTGGAGGCGATGGCCGATCACATCGAGGAAGCCGTCGGACTCGTCGGTGTCGATCACGTCGGGATCGGTTCGGACTATTCGTTCGACGCGGAGGACTTCCTCGACGAGATACACAATCACGCGGCGTCGTTCTCCGAGGCGTACACCGCGTGGGGACCACTGCAGTGGGTTCCGCCGGAAGACACCCTCACCTTGGACGTCGTTCTGCGTCGGCGCGGTTTCGACGAGTCCTCGATCGAAGCGATCTACGGCGGAAATTTCGCCCGAGTTGCCGCAGAAGTTTGGTCTACTGGCCGGTAAGGCGACCATCCGGGGACAGGAAAACGATGCAGGACTACCCTGTTACATCGTGACCTCACACTATGACGTCGTTGTCCTCGGAGCCGGCCCCGGTGGGTACGTCGCTGCTATCCGCGCGGCACAACTGGGCCTGAGCACTGCCATCATCGAGCAGAAGTACTGGGGCGGTGTGTGCCTGAACGTGGGCTGCATCCCGTCCAAGGCGCTTCTCCGCAATGCCGAACTCGCGCACATCTTCACAAAAGAAGCGAAGACGTTCGGCATGTCCGGAGACGTGTCCTTCGATTTCGGCTCCGCCTTCGATCGCAGCCGCAAGGTTGCCGACGGGCGAGTCAAGGGCATCCACTTCTTGATGAAGAAGAACAAGATCGCCGAATTCGACGGCAAAGGCACGTTCGCCGACGCCAACACCATCAACGTCGAGCTCAGCAAGGGAGGCACCGAGACGATCACGTTCGACAACGCGATCATCGCCACCGGTTCCTACACCAAGCTGCTGCCGGGCACCTCGCTGAGCGAGAACGTGGTGACCTACGAAGAGCAGATCCTCACCCGCGACCTGCCGGGCTCGATCCTCATCGTCGGCGCCGGCGCCATCGGCATGGAGTTCGGTTACGTCCTCAAGAACTACGGCGTCGACGTGACGATCGTGGAGTTCCTCGACCGGGCACTGCCCAACGAGGACGCCGACGTCTCGAAGGAAATCGCGAAGCAGTACAAGAAGCTCGGCGTCACCATCAAGACCGGCGCCGCTGTCCAGTCCATCAGTGACGACGGCAGCAAGGTCAGCGTTTCGATCAAGGACAACAAGTCCGGCGAGATCGAAACCGTGGTCGTGGACAAGGTTCTGCAGTCCGTCGGCTTCGCGCCGCGCGTGGAGGGCTTCGGCCTCGAGAACACCGGCGTCGCCCTCACCGACCGCGGCGCCATCGCGATCGACGACTACATGCGCACCAACGTCGAGAACATCTTCGCCATCGGTGACGTCACCGCCAAGCTGCAGCTTGCACACGTCGCAGAGGCGCAGGCCGTCGTTGCAGCCGAGACCATCGGCGGCGCAGACACGCAGACGCTCGGTGACTACCGGATGATGCCGCGTGCGACGTTCTGCCAACCGCAGGTCGCGTCCTTCGGGTTGACCGAAGAGCAGGCCAAGGCCGAGGGCTACGACATCAAGGTCGCGAACTTCCCATTCGCAGCCAACGGCAAGGCACACGGTCTCGGTGACCCGACCGGTTTCGTCAAGCTGATCGCCGACACCACACACGGCGAACTGCTCGGTGGACACCTCATCGGACCGGACGTCTCGGAACTGCTGCCCGAGCTGACCCTGGCCCAGAAGTGGGACCTCACGGTCAACGAGTTGGCACGCAACGTCCACACGCACCCCACGCTCAGTGAGGCGCTGCAGGAAGCGATCCACGGCCTCGCCGGCCACATGATCAACTTCTAGGTAGGGCCTGCGGCCCCCGTGCGTCTTTCTGGTAGCTCACGCAACCAGAAAGGCGCACGGGCCTTTTTGTATTGCCAATACGCCAGATCGCGACTTCGAGTCCAGGTCTGAGCTGACGGCGCACTAGCGTCCCGATTCATGAAAACTCGTTGTGTACTGCTCGCGGCCGCTCTGGCTCTCGGTCTCACCGCGTGTGGAAGCTCGGCCGGTACCGAGTCGACCGCGGCTTCGACGGCATCCGCCGAAGCCGGCGCCTTTCCGGTGAGGGTCGACCACGCCTACGGTTCGACCACGATCGATGCCGAACCCATGCGGATCGTGACCATCGGATGGAGCAGCCAAGATTCGGTGCTTGCCCTGAACAAGGTGCCCGTCGCGATGGAGAGCTTCTCGGGCGACGGTGTCGAGAACAACATATTGCCTTGGGACGCTTCATTGTTGAACGGCGCGACGCCGGTTCTGATGACCACCAATCCGGATGTGCCGTTCGAGCAGATCCTTGCCCTCGACCCCGACCTGATCCTTGCCGTGTATTCGGGGATCACCGCGGAGAAATATCAGCGACTGAGTGACATCGCGCCCACCGTCGCATTTCCCGATCAGCCCTGGGACACCGCCTGGGACAAGCAGATGAGCATGATCGGTGCAGCGCTCGGGCAGCCCGCACGCGCACAGGAGTTGATCGACGACACCGGAGCGTATTTCGAGCGGCAAGCCGCCGAACATCCGCAGTTCGAGGGCAAGACGGCAACATACGCGATGCGCACCGACGAGGGCCTGATCGTGTTCTGCAACACCGATCCTCGCATCCGTCTGCTGGGTCAGCTCGGGCTGAAGACCTCGCCCGGGGTCGACGCGGTGTGCACGTCCGGCGACAGTTCGGTGTCCGTGGGGATGGAGTCCATCGAAACCCTCGACGCAGACGTCTTCATTCTGGTTGACGCCGACGGCACCAATCTCGACAAGCTGATGGCCTTCGGTCCGTTTGCCAACATGACCTCGGTGTCGAACGGCCGGATCGTTCGCCTCGTCGGAATGGACTACGCGATGGCAACGTCAGCGCCGACGGTCTTGAGCGTCCCGTATGCGTTCGACGAGTTCATCGCTCAGCTTTCGGGGGCGCTCGACTGACTCTCAGGCTTTACCGATTGCGGGCCTCCCTGATTGCGGGCGTCACTGATTGCGGGCGTCGTAAGACTCTTGTGACGCAATGATTGTCGGCACGCGGGATTCGAGCAATTCGATCAGGGCGGTGATCTTGCCGGCCACGTCTGCGCCGAGTTCGGTCAGGCTGTATTCCACTTTGGGCGGGATGGTTTCGAGCACTTCACGGTGCACGAGACCATCCCGCTCCAGTGTCTGCAGGGTCTGCGAGAGCATGCGCTCGCTGACGCCGTCGACGCGTCGACGTAGTGCGCTGAACCGGTACGGGCCTTCGTGGAGTGCTGCCAATGCAAGTGCGCCCCAGCGGCCGGTTGCGTTCTGGAGCGCTGCCCGAGAATTGCATCCGCGAGCGAACACATCGGCCTCGAGGGTGGGATCCTGATCTGTTTCGGCAGCACAGGCAGGGGTATCGGTGCTGGTCATGTCTCCAGGTTACTACTAAACATACCGATAGCGCTAACTTCCATGGTTGCACTTACGAATAATTAGTGCATGATGGTTGCAGAGCACATTTACGCTTCAACCTAAAACGGGAGTTCGCATGAGCATCGCAGTCACCGGAGCAACGGGAAACCTCGGACAACTTGTTGTCGAGGCACTGATCACGCGGGGCACACCCGCGTCGGATATCGTCGCCGTGGTTCGTAATCCGGAGAAGGCGGCGGATCTCGCAGCCCGCGGCGTGGTGGTTCGCAAGGCCGACTACACCGACGCCACCGCATTGGAAGCAGCCTTTGCCGGCGTCGACAAAGTGGTGCTGATCTCGGGCAGTGAGGTGGGCCAGCGGCTTGCGCAGCACACAAACATCATCAACGCGGCAAAGGCTGCAGGCGTCGGATTCATCGCGTACACAAGCATTTTGGACGCTCAGGATACGCCGATGAAGCTCGCAGCCGAGCACAAGGCAACCGAAGATGTTCTGGCTGCCAGCGGCATTGCCTTTGCGCTCCTGCGCAACGGTTGGTACTGGGAGAACTTCCTCAATGACCTGGCCGGCGTTATCGAGCGCGGCGCGGTGGCCGGAGCGGGCGCTGACGGAAAGATCGCCGCTGCATCGCGGGCCGACTACGCCGATGCTGCCGCAGTTGTCGTCACCACGGACGGTCACGAAGGCGCAGTCTACGAATTGGGTGGTGACGAGCGTCTGACGTATGCCCAGTTCGCGGAGAAGATCAGCGAATTTGCCGGCAAGCCTGTCGTGTATCAGTTCGTGCCGGAGGAGGCATACAAGGGCATTCTCGAGAGTGTCGGACTGCCCGCCCCTGTCGCAGAGATTCTCGCGGATTCCGACGCTGCAATCGCCAAGGGAGCGCTGGACACCGAGTCCGGTGATCTGCAGAAGTTGATCGGCCGCGCCAGCACGCCGGTGGCTGAGGTTCTGAAGAAGGCGTAACCGCCGGTGCGCCTTTCTGGTAGCGGGAACTACCAGAAAGGCGCACAGGGGTTTACCCCATATGGACAGCGCCCTCAGCGGGGAGGTCGCCCTTCTTGGCGCGGACGAGCACCACAACGACGGGTGCGATGATCGCCAACAGGATTGCCGCCCAACCGAATGCGGCGGTGTATCCGGATACCTCGGCGCCGAAGACGTAGTCGGTCATCGAGGCGATGAAGTCCTGAACCGGCTGGGGGAGCAGAGCCAATTCGTCGCCGGTCGGAACGGTCGCGTTCGACATGTCGACGGGAATGCCTTCCGGGGGGATCGGCGCCGCGTTATCGGTGGTGAATGCAGACTTGGCCGACGCGTAGATCGTGGTGAAGAGTGCGGTTCCCAGTGCGCCGCCGATCTGCAGCGTTGCGTTGACGAGGGCGCTGGCTGCGCCGGCGTCGTGGTCGGGAACACCGATCAGTGCAAGGTTCTGCATGGGCACCATCAGCAGGCCCAAACCGAAACCGAAGATGGCAAGACCCGGGAACACGTGGGTCCAGTAGGAGCTGTGGACCTCGATCTGGGTGAGCATGAGCAGTCCGACTGCGGCAACCAGGGGGCCGGCAACCATGAGCGGCTTGGGGCCGATCTTGGTGGACAGCTGGGCGGCGGCGGTGGATGCAAGCACGATGAAGAAGGCCATCGGCAGTGAGCCGACGCCGGCCATGACGGGGCTGAATCCGAGCACGATCTGCAGGTAGAACGTCAGGTACAACGTGCCGCCGAGAAGCGCTGCGCCGACGAGCATGGACCCGATCAGTGCGGCGCCGCGGTCGCGGTGCCACGGAACGCTCAGTGGCAGAAGCGGATTCTTGCTACGGCTCTCGACGACCACGAACAGTGCCAGGAAGACCAAGCCCAAAGCGATGAACAGGAGGGTATCGGTCTGACCCCACCCGTGCTCGGCGCGCGTGAATCCGTAGACCAGGGATCCGAGTCCGAGTGCGATGAGGACGGCGCCGGGAAGGTCGTAGCTCGTGTCGCCGTGCGCCTTGGTTTCCTTGACGATCGGGACGGCAGCACCAATCGCGATGAGCGCGATCGGGATGTTCACGAGCAGGCACCAGCGCCAGTCGACGTACTGCGTCAGGACACCGCCGAGCAGCAGGCCGATCGCTGCGCCACCACCGGAAATCGCGCCGTAAACGGCAAAAGCCTTGGCGCGCTCCTTTTCTCCGATGAAGGTGGTGGTGAGCATCGAGAGCGCGGCGGGCGCGAGCAGTGCCGCGAAGACACCCTGCCCGGCGCGGGCGATGAAGAGTTCGATACCGGTCTGGGCGATCCCGCCGATGCCTGACGCCACGGCAAAGCCGGCCATGCCGACGATGAAGGAACGCTTACGTCCCCAGTAGTCGGCGATGCGGCCACCGAGCAGAAGCAGTGCGCCGAATGCCAGCGCGTACGAGGTGACAACCCAGGCGCGATCGAGGTCGCTGATTCCGAGTTCTGCCTGCGCGGCGGGCAGGGCGATGGAGACGATGGTGCCGTCGAGCACCACCATGAGTTGTGCAAACGCGACGATGCAGAGCACCAGCCAACGTCGTTGATGATTCGGGTTCTCGGAGATCGCCGGAGACGGCGGCGTTGCGCCGCTTTCGACGTCAGTGGTGGTCATCGTTACAAGGTAAGTGAGCGCTTCTTCGAGAGTCAAACGAAATAGTTCGTTCGGTTACGATAATCACTATGGCTCCCACAGATGTGACCGCAACGAAGCAGCGAATCCTTGACGCAGCGCTAGAAGAATTCGGCACCTACGGACTCGCCGGCGCACGGATCGATCGCATCGCGAAGAACGGCAACGCCAGCAAGGAACGGCTTTACGCGTACTTCGGTGACAAGGTGGCGCTCTTTCACGCCGTGCTCGACGCGGATTTTGTCGAAGCCATGGAATGCGTGGAGTGGGTGGGCGGGGACATACCGCAGCATGCTGTCGAATTGTTCGATGCCATGACCCGAAAGCCGCACATCCAGCGCATGATGATCTGGGGCCAACTGCAAGGTGAAGGCCCGCGGATGCGTAAGCAAGCCGAAGAGCACTCCAGTTGGCTCCCGCGGATGGCTGCGATCCGCAAGGCTCAGGACGACGGCGGCATCGCAGCGCACTGGAATCCGGAAGACCTCATCACCTTGATCTTCGGCCTCGTCTTTGCTTGGGTGGTCGCACCCGGCATTGTCGACAATCAATCCGTGGATGCGCAGGAACTCGCGCGCCGCCGTGAAGTGGTGCGGGAAGCGACAATTCGTATTTGCAAACCCTGATGGCCGGCTACGAAAAATCGCGTTGGACGCGCAACGTCGCGATAGTGGTAGCCAAGCCGTCGTATTGGGTGACCAGCAACGTGAATTCGATGAGCCGACGGTCGTCGAGGTGCTGGGACAACATGTTCCAGGTCACGTCGGTGACGTCTTTGGTGGTGACCAACTCGTCGACCGCGGTCAAGATCGCGTGGTGACGAGAACTCAACCCGGAAGCGTTGGGGCCCTCGATAATTCGGGCAAGCTCCTGGGCGTCGATTCCAGCCTTTCGGCCGAGCCTGATGTGGTGATCCATTTCGTAGTCGCACTGCCTCAGGTGTGCGACGCGCAGGATGATCAGTTCGGTGTCGTGGCGTGAGATCCTGCCGCCGGGCATCAGTGACCCGGAGTAGTGCAGCCAACCTCGGAACAGGCCGCCGGTCCGACCTAACGTGCTGAACAGGTGTGCGTCCGGTGCGCCCGCGGCTTTCGAGAGGACACGCCAGATTCCCCAGTTGATCGGGCCAAGTTCTTTGAATCGGCCTGGCCGGATGCGTGCGGTCATGACGCGTACTCCTCGAGTGTCGTGGGTTGATACGACGCTAACACTGCCCGGAATCGGATTACGGCAACCAGCGCGGCAAGTGCGGCGAGAACGAGCATCGGTATCGACGGTCCCAGGCTCGGTTCGAGGACAACCAGCAAGACCGGCAGTCCGAAGCCGAGGTACGTGCCGACGTAGAAGATGCCCGTCAATGTTCCGCGTGACGCCGGTGGCGCAAGGGTTTCGAGGTCGAGGAGACCACTACGCAGGCACAGGCCGTATGCGGTTCCGAGCGTGAGGGCGCACACGACAAACAGGGCAAGCGGCGGGTGGGCTCCGCCGGCTGCGACGAGGCAGTATCCGAGCGCGGCTAGTCCGGCACCGGCGCTTCCGGCCTGCCTGCCCCAATCGCGATGACGGGCAATGGTTTGAACGATGATGCCCGCGCCGAGTGTGAGTGCTGCGGCTATTCCGGGGAGTAGTGGTCCGGAGTATCGATCGCCTAGTCGCGCGGACATCGTCACGAATGAGACTGTCGCACTGGCAAACACCCAGGGCGCGAGCGGTAGCGCCCAGATCAAGGCCGAGCGGACGGATCGTTCCCCGTCGGCCGGTAACGGGAGCACTGCCGAAGGTGAGGTCGGTGTTCGACTCCACATCGCCGCGGCGGCAACGGAACAGACGGACAGCAGCGCCGAGACGACAAAGGGCGTGGCCAATGGAAAGGCCGCGAACTGGGCCATCAGGCCGGAGAACAAGGGACCCAAGGCGAAACCGGAAGTGAGGACAACGCCGGCCATCACGGTTCCGGCTTTGCCGCGCAGATCAGCGGCCCAGGCTGTGCCGGCGCCGATTGCCAGACCGGCGCCGACGCCGACCACAAGACGGCCAACCAGGAGGCCGGAAGTGTTGTGCCACAGCAAGAGAAATACCGTGCCCAGCGACGCCACCAGAGCTCCTGGCAGGACAACGGCTGCTCGTCCGACACGATCGGACAGCACACCACCGGTCAACAGTCCGGGCAGCAGACCCAGCGCGTAGATGCCGAACACGCCGTCGAGAACGGCGTGCGAGAGTTCCTCGTGTTCCCGCAGTACCGGGATGAGGGAGGCAAAGTGGTTGGCGGCCCACCCCGTCGACAGAAGTACGGCAAGTACCGAGATGAACCCGCGACGGGATGGATCGCCCATGCCCCGCAGCTTAGGCGGGCACCAGGTTGCTGACGTCGGCGAGTAGTTCGAACGTGCGCAGCCACGCGGCGCGGTTGGTGCCGGTTGAGACGGTGATCAACTCGTCGGCCTGCGCATGCTCGGTGAATTCGTCCAGGTACGTGCGGACTTCTGCGGGTGTGCCGACGGCGCTGTACCTGGCCATTTGCAGAACCTGTTGACCGGCGGGGGAGTCGAGCAACATGTCGGCCTCGTCGTCGGTGAACGTGCGGCCACGGCCGAGGAGCAAGCTGACGCGGTTGCGCTTGGATTCGAGGAACTCTTGCTGAGCCTGCTCGGTGGTATCGGCGGCGATGACATTGACGCCCGCGATCACGTACGGCTCCGCCAACTGTTCCGACGGCTTGAACTCCCGGCGGTAGATGGTCACGGCGTCGCGAAGAGCGTTAGGCGCGAAGTGTGACGCAAACGCGTAGGGAAGGCCGAGCATCGCGGCAAGTTTTGCGCCGAACAGTGACGAACCGAGGATGTAGAGGGGGACATGGGTGCCCTTGCCTGGCACCGCGCTGATGCCCGGAATGCGCGAGGTGTCGCCAAGATATCCCTGAAGTTCGAGGACATCCTGCGGGAAGCTGTCGGACGAACTGGGGTCGCGGCGCAGGGCCTGCATCGTCTTCTGATCGCTGCCGGGTGCGCGTCCGAGGCCAAGATCTATGCGTCCGGGGTGCAGTGTCTCGAGCGTGCCGAACTGTTCGGCAATGGTGAGCGGTGCGTGGTTGGGGAGCATGATGCCACCAGCGCCAAGTCGGATCTTGGTGGTGTGAGTTGCAACGTGGCCGATCAGGACACTGGTCGCGGACGACGCGATGGAGCCCATGTTGTGGTGCTCGGCGTACCAGATTCGCTGGTAGCCCCACTCCTCGGCTCGCTGCGCCAGCGTGACACTGGCGTCGAAGCTGTCTTTGGCGGTCTCGTTCTGGCCGATGTGCGCAAGATCGAGGATGGAGAGTGGAACCGACATGAAGTGGGCACCTTTCGAGGCGGCAGAAAACAGTTGTTGTGAGGTGCAACCGCCGCGAGTGCATTCCTATTTCCTCACCACCCGAAAAATCGAAACGCGCCCGTCAGTATCGAACCGCACTCGCCAGTGCCGCCAACGACAACGCCTGCCGCGCGTGCTCGACAACCACGAGCCTGCCGTCGTCGATGTGCGCCCGCAACGACTCGAACGCTTGTGGCAACTTGTTGTCGAGAACAAGTTCAGCTATCGCGATGTGCTCGTCGATCGTCGCTTCGATCCCGGCCGGCGTCAGGTAGTCGAACATCCGTACCGGCCGGATTTTGGCATTGACGGTTGCCAAGGCCTCCGTCAGTGCGGGGTTTCCGGCCGATACAAGTAGTGCCGTGTGAAACTCCTCGTCGAGAGTGACAAAGCTGGAGTCCGGTTCGAGCGAATGGGTGCGCAGCGCATACCACTTTTCGAGTTCAGCACCCAGAATATCTGCGTCGTGACGGGCGTACTCCGTATCGATGACTCGGCGAATTCCCTGTAGTTCGAGCAATATTCGTAGCTCGTACAATCCGTTGAGATCTTCCAGGCGTGGCCGATAAGGATACAGCCCATGCTCGCCGCGTTGAACCAAACCGTCGGATTGCAAGCGGGCCAGAGCTTCTCGCACCGGAGTTCTCGAAACTCCGTAGATCTGCGCGAGCCGCTCCTCGCTCAGTCGTTCCGTCGGCGTGATCTTCCCGGCCATCAGATCGGCCCGGATCGACTGATACACCTGATCCCGCAGCGATCCGGTCGAATGTTCGACGGCGGACATGTCAGATGGCCATCGCTCGTCGGACGGCATCGGTGGATGTGGTGCCTCCCTCTCCGGTCGACGTCACATGACCGGCCGCGAGAACGCTGTAGTGCTGCGCTGACTGGAGCGCGAACCCGATGTGCTGTTCGACCAGGAGGACTCCGAGATCGCCGCGATTGGTGAGGTCGATGATGGTGCGTTCGATCTCGGCGACGACGTTGGGTTGGATGCCTTCGGTGGGTTCGTCGAGGATCAGAATCTTCGGTTCGGTGATGAGGGCGCGGGCGATGGCGAGTTGCTGTCGCTGCCCACCCGACAGCAAGCCGGCTCGGCGGTCGAGCAGTGTGGTCAGCGCGGGAAACATATCCAATGCTTCTGCAATCAGCGCCTTTCCGCGTTTGCGGCCGTCCGCGACAACCTGAAGGTTCTCGGCCGTGGTGAGTTGGCCGAAGGATTGTTGTCCTTGGGGGACATAGGCGAGGCCGCGGGTGACGCGGGCGCTCGGCCGCAGTGTCGTGATGTCTTCGCCGTTCAGGAGGATCGTTCCACTGGTCGGCTTGATCAACCCGACAGCGGCTCGGAGCAACGTCGTCTTTCCGGCGCCGTTGTGGCCCATGACGGCGGCGACACCGTTGCCCGGGACGGTGAGCGAGATTCCGTGGATGACCTCGGTGCGTCCGTATCCGGCGCGGACGTCCTTGATTTCAAGCATGATTCACTCCTCGCCGTGAGGCACAGCCGCAGCGGTGCCGAGGTAGACCTCTTGGACTTTGGGATCGGCCTGAACCTGCGCGACAGTTCCTTCCGCAAGAACCTTGCCTGCTGCGAGGACGGTGACCGAGGTGGCAAATGCTCGCATGAAGTCCATGTCGTGCTCGACGACAACCACGGTGCGCGCACCACCGATACGACGCAGGAGGTTGCCGGTTTCCTCGCGTTCTTCCAGGCTCATTCCGGCGACGGGTTCGTCGAGTAGAAGTACCGAACAGTTCTGTACCAGAAGCATTCCGATCTCGAGCCACTGCTTCTGCCCGTGCGCGAGGATTCCGGCGGGTGTATCGCGTAGAGCTTCGAGTCCGGTGGTTTCGAGGGCTTCCTCGATCTCGGGGAGAACGGATTTGCGGGTGCGCAGCAACTCCCACGGGGAGCGGCCCGCACCGGCAGCGATGTCCAGGTTTTGCAGAACGGAGAGTTCTTCGAAGACGCTGGCGGTCTGGAAGGTGCGCCCGACCCCGAGGCGGGCGATCTTGTGAACCTTCTTGCCCAGCAACTGTTCACCGGACTTGGTGATCGAACCCGTCGCCGGTACCAATCCGGTGATGGCGTCGACAAGGGTGGTCTTTCCGGCGCCGTTGGGTCCGATCAGAAAGCGAAGGTCACCCTGCATCAGAGTCAGGTCCACACTGTCGACGGCCTTGAATCCGTCGAAGCTGACACTCAAGTTCCGCACTTCCAGGTATTCGGAAGACATTCCGGCATTGCCGCCCAATACGGGGTTCGGTGCGCTTGTGTCGGTTGTACCGGTGCTGGTCATACGGACACCTCCACAGTTTCCGGTTCGCTGATTTTCGGTGTTTCGGGGGTGGTCTTTTCACGCTTTCGGCGGTGGCGCAGGAGCGCAAAGAGCCCGGCGACTCCGGCGGGGAAGAACCCGACGACGACGATGAACATCAGACCCTGGGCGTAGATCCAGCCGGACGGCATCTTCTCGGAGAAGGCCGACTGGGCCCAGGCAACACCGATGGCACCGAGCACGGGGCCGAGAAGCGTTGCGCGGCCGCCGATCGCCACGCCGATGAGGAAGGCGATGGAGGGAACGATCCCGACGTCGGCGGGGGAGATGATGCCGACGATGGGCACGAACAACGCTCCGGCGATACCGGCCAGGAATGCGGCGGTGACGTAGGCGACCAGCTTGATGTTGGCAGGGTCGTATCCGAGGAAGCGCACGCGCTCTTCCTGATCTCGCACTGCGACAAGCAGTTCACCGTAGCGCGAGTTCATCAGCTGCCGGATCAGGGCGACGGAGGCGAGGAGCACTCCGGAGGCGATGAAGAACAGCATCTGCTTGTTGGCGGGGTCGTTGAGGTTGAAGCCGAAGAACGTGCGGAAACGGTTGAGTCCGTTGCTGCCGCCGATGGTCTGCTGACCGATCAGCAGGATGGCGAATGCCGCTGCGAGAGCTTGCGAGAGGATCGCGAAGTATGCACCCTTGACGCGTCGTTTGAACACGCCGAGTCCGAGGAGAAACGCGACGGTCGCGGGCAGGAACAGTACCGCGAAGATCGCGACGAACGGGGAGGCAAACGGCTGCCAGTAACCGGGCAGTTCGGTCTTGCCGGCGATCGCCATGAAATCGGGTACCGCGTCACCTTTGAGTTCGGCGTCGGCGATCTTGAGGTGCATTGCCATGACGTAGGCGCCGATGCCGAAGAACACACCTTGGCCGAGGGTGAGCATTCCGCCTCTGCCCCAGGCGAGTCCGATGCCCACTGCGACGATCGCGAAGCACAGGAACTTTCCCAGCAGGGAGAGTCGGAAGTCGGAGAGCACGGCAGGGGCAAGTCCGAACAGGATGATCGCGGCGAGCGCGAATCCGCCCCAGACCCGGATTCGGGGATTGGTCAGGACGCTCATACGAGGCTCCTTGTCTTGACTGCAAACAGTCCCTGGGGACGCACTTGGAGGAAGACGACGATGATGACGAACAAGATGACCTTGGCAATCGATGCGGTGGTGGAGTACTCGATGAAGGAGTTCAGAATGCCGAGTGCAAACGCGGCGATCACTGCGCCCTTCATCTGTCCGAGTCCGCCGACGACCACAACCAGGAACGCGTCGATCAGATACGACTGCCCGATGGTCGGGCTGGTGGAACCGATCAGGGTCAGGGCGACACCGGCAACACCGGCGAGGCCGGATCCGAGGAAGAAGGTGGTGATATCGGTACGGCGGGAAGATATTCCGCTGGTCTCGGCCAGATCTCGGTTCTGGACTACGGCGCGGATGCGCCTACCCATCGACGACTGCTTGAGTGCCAGAGACAATGCGATCACCGCCGCGATTGCCAGCACCAGAATGAAGATGCGGGTTTTCGGAACTACGGCGCCGAGGATGTCGACACCGCCCGAAAGCCAGGACGGTGCGGTGGTGTTGACGGCAGGCGCACCGAAGATGTCGCGCGCCAACTGCTGAAGGATCAGTCCGACGCCGAACGTCACCAACAACGTGTCGAGCGGGCGGTGGTACATCCGTGACACCAGAAGCACTTCCAGGGCCACACCCATCAATCCGCCGACGATGAAACCGACCAGTAGAGAGATGATCAACGAACCGGTTGCATTGGAGATTACCTGCTGCACAACGTAGGCCGTGTACGAGCCGGCCATGATGAACTCGCCGTGGGCCATGTTGATGACACCCATTTGGCCAAACGTGAGCGATAGTCCCAATGCAGCCAACAACAGAATCGAGCCGATGCTCAAACCTGTGAACAGCTGTCCGATCACAACATCCATGACAGACGTTCCACCTCTCTACCAGTCGGTTTCATTGCGGTCAGGTTGTTACTTGCTGGCGCCGAGACCTGAGGCCCACGGGTAGCTCTCGAGGTACGGGTCGGGCTCGATCGGCTGACCGGAATCCCAGACGGTGTAGATCAGTCCGTCGCTTCGGATTTCGCCGATGCGGGCGGTCTTGGTGATGTGATGGTTGTCGCCGTCGATGGTGACGAGGCCTTCGGGGGCTTCGAAGGTGACCCCGTCGGCGTTGTCCTGAATATCCTTGACAGCAAAGGAATTGGCCTTCTCGGCCGTGTTCTTCCACAGGTACACCGACGTGTATGCAGCTTCCATGGGGTCGGACGTCGGCTTGTTCTGGCCGTACTTCGCCTTGTATGCCGCGACGAACTTGTTGTTTTCCGGGGTGTCGATGGTCTGGTAGTAGTTCCAGGCCGTCAGCTGTCCTTCGACGTTCTGCACGCCGATGCCGCCGACCTCTTCCTCTGCGATGGACACCGAGACGACAGGCATGTCGGCCGGCTTCAGCCCCACATTGGTGTACTCGCGGAAGAACGCGACGTTCGAATCGCCGTTGAGCGTGTTGAATACGGCGTCGGCGTCAGCCGTGCGCACCTTGTTGACGATGGTGGAGAAGTCGGTCGAACCGAGCGGCGTGTAGTCCTCGCCCTTGATCTCGATGCCGTTTGCTTCCGCGTACGCCTTGATGATGCGATTGGCGGTCTGCGGGAAGACGTAGTCACTTCCGACCAGGTAGAGGGACTTGACGCCCTTTTCCTTCAGGTAGTCCAGTGCCGGGATGATCTGCTGATTGGTCGTAGCGCCGGTGTAGAAGATGTTCTTGGAATCCTCGAGGCCCTCGTACTGAACGGGGTAGTAGAGGAGCGAATTATTGTCTTCGAAGACCGGGAGCATGGCCTTACGGCTCGACGACGTCCAGCCGCCGAAAACTGCTGCGACACAGTCGCTGCTGATGAGCTTCTCCGCCTTTTCTGCGAATACCGTCGGCTCGGATGCGCCGTCCTCGGCGACGATCTGAACCTTTTTGCCCAAAACGCCACCGGCGTCGTTGATCTCCTGAACTGCGAGTGCAATCGAATCGCGCACTGTCACTTCACTGATGGCCATGGTGCCGGACAACGAGTTGAGTGAACCGACCTTGATCGTGTCGCCGGAGGTGTCGACGCACGATGCTGCCGTGGTGTCACCCGACGTTGTATCAGAGGCTTTGCTTCCGCAACCGGTGAGTACCAAACCCAGAGCTGCAAGAGCTGCCGGAGCGGCGAGGGTGCGCTTCGAGAAGGTTCGCATAGACGGGCCTTTCGTCTTCATGACTTCAGTACCTGGCTTTTCACCTACGTGAAAACAGGCGCGTGGCTACAGGTACGTGGCTTCGGGGAACGGACTACCGGATGTGATGTATCCGGCTCGCGTATACGGCGTTGTATTCGTCGATGCGGATGAGCGTAGGGAGAACTTGTTTCTGAAAGAAATAGACTCGATCACCATCGTGTGTCCGATATGACGGTTTGATGAACGAGTGCTCACTCCGCAGGTCAGAGCAGGCTCGGTGTTAGCATCCTCGATATTCGATCAAGCATTCGCTTGACGATTGATGAGGGGACTAGACCAGTGCGTTCGACCCGACGGGAAGAGATACTCACTCACGCGGCAAAATTGTTCAGCGAGCGTGGTATCGCGGCAACGACGGTGCGAGATATCGCCGACGAGGTCGGAATTCTGTCCGGAAGCCTCTATCACTACTTCGAATCCAAGGATGCGATGGCGCACGAAATAGTCGTGCGTTTCCTCGAAGATCTCAACATCAGATACGAGGACTCGATCGAACCTGGTGGATCAGCTCGCGACCGGTTGGCCTCCATGGTCGAGGTGTCGTTCAATACCGCGCTCGACCACCCATACGCCACCGAGGTCTATCAAGGCGAAGCGATCCTGTCGTCCCAGCCTTCCGACGCGCTGATCACCGTTGCGGTCCATCAGGCGCACAGCTACTGGCGCACGGCAATTGCGAGTGGGATTGCAGACGGGGAGTTTCGCGAAGACATCGATCCTGAACAGTTTCATCGGTTGATGCGGGAGTCGGTGTGGTCGACGGTGGCTCAATACCGTTCACAGTTGGCCGAGTTGGCGCCTGAACTGCAGCGGAATTTGATCCTTGTGTTTCTCGACGGTTTTGCCCGCCGCGGCGACGGTTCCACAGCGCTCGCTCGGGTGAAGGTCAAGACTGACAATGTCGACGTTGCACCGCCGGTCGGCGAGGTTGCCGAACTGCGTTCGGACGTCGACGAGTTGAAGTCGGTTATCCGCGATCTGAGCACCGCGATTCGCGATCTGCAGGCCGAACAACGGGGCTGATCGCTCCCTGTTACGGCGGTTTTGACTATCTATGTGACCCAGTGCATACTTCTGCCCAGCGTCGTAAATCAAGCGCTTGTTTGATTTACCAAATATCGTTTGGACAGGAGTGGGATGTGAGACTCGCGAAGGCAATAGCCGTAGCCGCGGCAGTCGTGCTCGGGGCAGGTGCGTGTGCATCTGCTGGAGTCATTCCGGACAACGAGATCGTGATCGGGCTGGACGAGGATTCGACGGGCCCCGGTGCGTCGTACAGCACCATCGCGGGCAAGACGGTCCGCCTCAGCGTCGACTTGATCAACCAGGCAGGTGGGATCAACGGCAAGCCCGTCCGCCTGGTTGTCGAGAATGACGAGAGCAGTCCCACCAAGACGCCGTCGATCATTCGTAAGTTGGTCGATCAGGGCGCAAGTGCCGTCATTCTGGCGACCGGCAGCGGCTCGGTCCTGCAGGCGAAGTCGATTCTCGAGCAGTCGAAGATCCCGGCGATTGCGCCCGTTGTCCTCAGCGACGCGTTTGCTTCCCCTCCGGGCAACGACTATTCGTTCATGATCCCCAACTCGCTCAAGCAATATGCCGAGGTGTATTGCGGAGCGTTCGAGAAGCTGGGCTACCGCTCACTCGGAATCCTCGGTGATGCAAGCGCTTCCATCGACGGCATCATCAAGACGCTGCGTCCGGCGCTGGAGAAGTGCGCAACGGTCACTGCCGTCGAGAAGGCTCCGGTAGACGCCGCGGACCTCACGGCGCAGGTGTCGCGACTCGCGGAGACGAAGCCTGACGCCATTCTTGTGGCCAGCATCGGTGGGCACTTCGAGATTCTGGCGCACAACACACTTTCGAAGATCGTTCCCGAGACGCAACGTTTCTCACTGGCCTCCATCGGAAACCAGCCGGCGTCGTGGGCTTTGGCCGATCCGAAGGCCCTGAGTGGCATGGTCTACATGGGATCGCTCAGTGCCGACAATGCGCGAACTGCGGAGTTGACCGAGAAGGTCCGGGCGGTCAAGGGCGCCGACTATCAGTTGACCGCCTACGACGCGCAATCGTACGACGCGGTCATGATGCTGGCGAAGGCCATCGAGATTGCCGGTGATCATCAGGACCGGACCGCCGTTCGTGATGCACTCCAGCAGGTTTCGGGTCTTCCCTCCAGTTTCGGCCAGGACGATTTGACACTGTCCTTCAGCCCGGGCGACCACTTGGCCCCGGACAGCCTGTGCGGACTGGTGCTCATCGAATTCGGTGACGACAACAAGCCCGCCCATCCGTGGGATTCCTATCAGCCCCCGTGCGGATAACCGAGGAGCTTTGACATGACAGACGCACAACTCTGGCTTGCAGCCATCGAGATCGGTGCTTTCTTCTCGTTGATCGCCCTGGGGATGTACCTCGTGGTGGTCGGCGCGGATTTCTTCAACTTCGCGATGGGTCCGTACGCCATGGCAGCGGCTATGGCGAGCAGTTGGATCGCGGTCAATCACGGGTTGGCGCTGTGGTTGGCCATGCCACTGGGAATTGCTGTTGCAGTGGCGCTTTCGGTGCTGACCGAAAAGCTGGTGGTGAAGCAGGTTCAGAAGCGTTCGGGGCGCGGTGAGCTGCCGGCCTTGGTAGCCGTGACGGCGGTGCTCTTCGGTATTCAGCAGCTTGCGGGAACCGTATTCGGGCGTACGCCGTTGCCGGGGCAGAAGATCTTCGACTTCGATCCGATCACCGTTGGCGGCGCAACGCTCGACAGCGCGACTGTAGTTCTGATCGTGGCGACTGCGCTGGTGTTCATCGGAATCGGACTGTGGCTGAACAGGTCCACCGCCGGCCGGTTGCTGCGCGCCGTGGGCGACAACCCTGAGGCAGCACGGGTACTTGGCTTGCCGGTCGACCGTGTTCGACTGATTGCCTTCACACTCGCGGGCGTCATCGCCGCGATCGCCGGACTGTTGTTCGCTCCCAAAGCCGGCGTGCAGTTCACCAGTGGATTGTCCTGGACGCTCACCGCATTCATCGCTCTGGTCATCGGCGGTACCGGGCGTAGCTGGGCACCGCTGATCGGCGGAATGTTGCTGGGCATCGTCCAGGTATTCGCGCCGTACTACTTCGGTGCCAGCGCCGCACAGACCGCGATCCTCCTGATCGCTCTGGTCTTCTTCGCCTTCCGCCCGGAAGGTCTGCTCTCGAGAAAGGTGCGCGTCTGATGGGTGCGATAACCACACCTCGCGCGATCAGGTCGCGAGCGCGGCTCGGCAACGTGTCGCGAGAAGTCCTGATTACGGTGACAGTTGTTGCCGTACTTCTCCTGTGGATGGGGCCGAGCCTGTACCGGCAGGACCTTATCTTCCTGGCCGCGACGTACTCGCTGATTGCGCTGGGGATGTATGTTCCCTTCGTTCTGGCAGGTTCCCTGTCGATGGCCTACAGCGCCTACGCGGCGATCGGGGCTTACGCGGTTGCCTTGATGTCGGTGAAGACCGGGATGTCGATGTGGTGGGGGTGGCTCATCGGCGCTCTGGTCGCGGCGTGTGTGGCAGTGCTGCTCAGTCTTGCCACGCAGAAGCTTTCCGGGTTCTACCTCGCCGCTGTGACTCTACTGTTCGGAATTGCCTTCGAGCACTGGCTCATCGACGGACCGAGTTTCACCGGCGGTTCGGCGGGAATCTCGGGCGTCGCGGCTCTCACGATGTTCGGCTGGGAACCACCTCGTTATGCGTTGGTCGTTTTCGCGATTCTGTTCGTCTGCGTCATCGCCGTTGCGGTCGATCGACTACGGAAGTCCGTGTGGGGCCTGATGTTGCAAGCTTCGCGGGACAATCGGAATGTCGCCAGGGCATCCGGTGTCAACCCGATGCATCTGACCGTCGTGGCACTGGCTATCGGCGCGGCAATCGCGTCGACCGGGGGATCGCTCTTCACCGTCTCGGTTCAAGCGGTGACGCCGGAAACCTTCACCCTCAGCATCGTCTTCCTTGCCATCTTCATGCCGATCATCGGTGGCCGCGGTTCCGCGTGGGGTGCACCGCTCGGCGCTCTCATCGTGGTGATCGTGACACTCAACATGCCCGGTTATCAGGGCAGTGGTGAACTCTTGCTGGCCGGTGCGGTTCTGGTCATCCTGATCGTCGCGCCTGGCGGCGTGATCGGTTGGTCTCGCGCGTTGATCAACCGTCTGACTGCTACCTACCAGGAGCGTGATTCCCGATGACCGATCCGTTGCTCGAGGTTCGTGGGCTCCACAAGTCCTACGGCGGTGTGCGTGCCGTCGACGACGTGTCGTTCAGTGTCGGTCGCGGTGAGGTGATCGGTCTGGTCGGACCGAACGGCGCAGGCAAGACAACACTCGTCGACTGCATCTTCGGTACCCAACAAGCCGATTCCGGAACGGTCACGCTGGCCGGTAAGTCCCTGACCGGCCCGTCGGAACGTCGTGCCAGGCAGGGGCTCTCGCGTACGTTCCAGCATCCGCAATTGGCACTCGAACTCAATGCCGTCGACAACATCATCCCGGGACTCTACGGGCACCGGATCACGTCGCCGCTGCGCTCGCTGTGGTGGGCGATCAAGGGGCCGTTCGAGAACTGGGACAAAGCGTCGGACCAGGCTTCGGCGCTCGCGCGGGAGTATTCGATCAGCGACACCGAAAGCGCGTGCGGGGATCTGAGTCTGGGAGCGCAGCGGTTGGTCGAGGTTGCGCGTGCGATGGCTACCGGTCCGGAAGTGCTGCTCCTGGACGAACCGTTTGCAGGCGCGGATCACGACGGCATCGACGCTGTTTCGGGCGCTGTCCGTTCCATTGCCGCGCAGGGCAAGGGTGTTGTTCTCGTCGATCACAACGTCGACCTCATCGCAGAACTTGCGACAACGGTTGTCCTGCTGAACTTCGGCGGCGTCGCGTTTTACGGTCCGCCGCAGGACTGCCTGTCCAGCGACGCGATGCGTGAGGTGTATTTCGGTTCCGACGACGAAGAGGGTGTGAGCAATGCTCGAGGTCGATAAGGTCACTGTCCGTTACGGATCGGCCATCGCGGTACGCGACGTCAGCTTCGTCGCTGCCCCCGGTCAGGTCACCGCGCTGGTCGGACCCAACGGTGCGGGCAAGACTTCTCTGATGGGTGCAATCTACGGTTCCGTACCGGCGTCCGGCCGGATAGCCGTCGATGGCCGCAGTGTCGAGAAGATGTCGGCACTCGAACGCGCACGCAGCGGTTTTGCTTATGTTCCGCAGGGACGGCAGTTGTTCATGCGCATGTCGGTCCGCGAAAATCTACGCGTGGGTGCCGATCTTCTAGGTCTGAACGCGGACGCAGTGGATTCGGCTTTTGCGCGCTTTCCCATTCTGAAGGACCGCGCTGAGAGTTTTGCCGGGGTACTCAGTGGTGGTGAGCAGCAGATGCTGGTTCTGGGCCGGGCGTTGCTGGCAAAACCGTCGTTGCTGCTTCTCGACGAGATGATGACCGGTCTCGCGCCCAAGATCGTGGCTGAATTACGCACGCTTGTAGGACAACTGGCATCGGAAGGGGTTACGGTGATTGTGGCCGAGCCCGCTTTGTCAGCATTGAAGGCGGTCGTGGACCGTGGGTACGTGATGCAACGCGGCGAGATTGTGCGCGAATGCGATTCCGCCGCTTCGCTGGATGCTGCTTACAAATTGTCGATGGGCGTGCACAGCGCCGAGGGGAGATGAACGACGATCATGCAGGAACCCACAACGTTGGACGTGGCAATCGGCGAGTTTGCCCTCGATCCGGATCGATTTTCCGGCGTCAGCATCAGTGAAATAGTCCGTCACTGGTCGGAGACCATTCCGGACCGCACGGCCTTCATCACCCCGACTTCGCGAATTTCGTGGGCGCAGTACGACGCGGCCGCGGACGCCATTGCGTCGGCACTCGAACTTTCCAGTGAGGGATACGGGCATGTAGCGGTGCTGCTTCCGGACACCATGGTCTTCCACGCCGCGCTGTGTGCCGCGTACCGGACCGGCCGGGTGGCCGTGGGAATCGGATCGCGATCCGGGCTCCGCGAGATCTCACATCTGATCGAACGTTCCGACGCCACAGTTCTGGTGACGACGCGATCTTTGCGCGGCGTCGACACGACGGAGTTGATCTCACAACTGCGACAGGCGCATCCCACCCTCGACGTGGTGTTTGCCGACGACACCGGAGCCGTGAGTTTCGAACGGGCCGCCGCGGTGGGAGGTGTTGTCTCTCTTCCCGTGCCGAAGCGGGTTTTCGAGGCCTCGAGCCCGACCTTCTCGACGGCTGCCGTGTCCATGCTTAACTCGACGTCCGGTACGACCGGACTTCCGAAGCTGGTAACTCAGACGGAAGATCGGTGGGTTGCATTCTCCGAGATCGGCGCAGAGGCAGCCGATGTCGGACCGGAAGAAGTCTTCCTCGGGGCGGTTCCGGCTCCCTTCGGTTTCGGCCTGTGGACGTCGCATTTCCTGCCCGCGTTGCTCGGCGCCCCCAACGTGGTCATGGAGCGATTCGACGTCGCGGTGATGATCGATCTCATCGAACGTGAAGGCGTCACCGTGTTGAACTGTGTGAGTACACAATTCAAGATGCTGTTGCGATCCGACGCCGCTGCGAGCGCAAACCTCGATACGTTGCGCGTCATGTTTACCGGGGGAGAGGCGGTTCCGTACTCGGAGGCGCTGGCATTCGAGGAACGAACCGGAGCAGCAGTGCTGCAATTCTACGGTTCCAACGAAACCGGAGCAGTCTCCGTCACCACCGTCGACGACGACTCCGATACCAGGCTGCGTACCTGTGGTCACGTCATCGACCGGATGCAGGTTCGGGTATTCGACGACGCCGCAAAAGAAGTGGTCGGATCCATGCGCCGCGGGCAACCGGCGGTCAACGGACCGTTGATGTGTCAGGGCTACTGGGGCGACGTCGACGCCAACAACGAGCTGTACACCGAAGACGGCTGGATGCTGCTCGGCGATATCGTCGAAATCGACGAGGACGGTCGCGTCCGCGTTGTGGGTCGTAAGGCCGACATCATCATTCGCGGTGGCAAGAACATCTCCGCCGTCGAAGTCGAGGAATACGTCCGTGCGCACCCGCTGGTGGATTTGGTTGCCGCGGTCGGCGTCGACGACGCTCTGTTCGGGGAAAAGGTGTGCGCCGTTGTCGTGACCACGGACAGTGAGGCACTGTCCGCGGCAGAGCTCACCGAGTGGATGCGTGAGCAGGGCATCACTCGCGAATACATTCCGGAGTATGTGATGACGCTGGCGGAGTTGCCTATGGCAGCCGGCGGAAAGGTTGCCAAAGGCGCCGTCAAGGAACTTGTGCGCGAGAAACTGGCTGAGGCGATCTGTTGATCCGGCGGCTTCGACGGTGTCGGGTTAGTCTGATTCGAACCTAGTGCCGAGCTGTCAGGACTCCGATGCCATATCGACTCAGGACACCGATGTCCCATCGACTCAGGACACCGATGTCCCATCGACTCATGACTCTGCTTCGCAGCCCGAAGCCCGGCGCGCTGATTGTGCGCTGGGTTTTCGGCCGCGACGCCGCGAAGGTCACCGACAAGCTACGCAAGCACGCGCCGGGAGGCGTCGACGCAATTCGGGATCAGTACTATCGCACCGATGATTCCGACGCCCGACTGGATGTGTATTTTCCGGCTGGTACGCAGACCGCGCTCCCCACCGTGGTGTGGACACACGGCGGGGCCTGGATTTCCGGAAACAAGTCCAACAACGCCACGTACTACGAGTTACTTGCCTCTCGCGGTTTCACCGTGGTGTCGCTGGACTACTCCATCGGGCCGGAGCATCGGTATCCAACCGCGATCGGTCAGCTCAACGACGCACACGCGTACATCCTCGCGAACGCCGAGAGGTTGCACGTCGATCCGTCGAAGATATTTCTGGCCGGTGATTCGGCAGGTGCTCAGTTGTCGAGCCAATTGGCAACGATCATCACCAATCCGGAGTACGCGGACCTTGTCTGTGTGAAGCCGGCCTTGCATCCGGATCAACTGCGCGGAGTTGTGCTGAACTGCGGAATCTACGATGTTGCGAACATGGTGGGTGGCCCCGGCATCATCGGCTGGGGTGTCGATCGCTCGCTGTGGGCCTATACCGGTGATCGCCTTTTTGTCGATAGCACAGCGGCGCAACAGATGTCGACGCTCCATCACGTCACGGCCGATTTCCCGCCCGCCTATATCAGTGGCGGCAATGCCGACCCGCTGACAGATCGTCAGTCGAAACCTTTGGCCGACAAGCTGACTGGATTCGGCGTCAAGGTGGACACGTTGTTCTTTCCGGAAGATCACGAGCCGCCGCTCGGACATGAGTACCAGTTCAACCTCGATGGTGCAGACGGCGTGGTGGCGTTCGAGCGCACCGTGGATTTCCTGTCGGCGCGGGTTGATTGATCGTATCCCCTTGTTCTGCTTGAGAATTTGACAATCCCGGCAATCTGGTCGTCGATAATTGACAGGCAATTCCCAGGAACCGCATCTCCGCTAGCCTTGTGCCCGATGCTGTTTCCGACGCCCAGGAGTTGCCGTGCCCAAGTCGTCCACACGTCGATCGCCCAGGTGGGCGCTCGGCCTGTTGAGCGCGGTGTTCACGCTGATGATTATCGGCGGATTGGCGACGTACTTCAGCCCATGGCCGGGGACGTTGGCAATGCGGTGGATGGCGGAAGGAAGTGCAGATTCGGTTTCTGCGACGCTGTCGGAGTTGGCTCCGTCCGGCGTCGAGACGCGTACCGATGTGACCTACCGCGACGGCGATCCGGATGCCCTACTCGACGTCTACTTCCCGGATTCGGCGTCGGCAGCGCTGCCAACACTCATCTGGACTCATGGTGGTAGTTGGATCTACGGCGACAAGGAAGATTACTCGGGCTACTACAAGAGTCTTGCCGGCCAAGGGTTCACGGTCATCTCCCTGGACTACTCTCTGGGCCCGGACGCGACGTACCCGACAGTGCTCCGTCAACTGAACGACGCCTATCGGTACATCACCGACAATGCGGAGCAGTTGCACGTGGATCCGAACGCACTCTTCCTCGGCGGCGATTCTGCGGGCGGCCAGATCTCGAGCCAGATTGCTGCAATGATCACCGACCCGGTCTACGCCGCCGAAGTCGGAGTCACGCCGAGCCTGTCGCCGCAGCAGGTCCGGGGCGTCGTCCTGGACTGTGGCGTCTTCGATATGTACGAATTCCTCGATCCCGACGGCAGATTCGGGTGGACGGCAGACCGCGAATCCGTTTGGGCCTACACCGGGACCAAGGACTTCGAGAACTCACCGGCGGTCAGGCAGATGTCGACGATGAACATCGTCACATCGGCTTTCCCCCCGACCTTCATCACCGGCGGCAATGCTGACGAACTGACCGCCGGCCAGTCGAAACCTTTCGCTGACAGACTCCTTCGTCTGGGTGTCGACGTCGACGCGCTCTTCTACCCGGATGACTACGAACCGGCGCTCGAACACGAGTACCAGTTCGATCTGGATACTCCCGACGGGCAGATCGCGTTCGATCGCACGGTTGCATTCCTGCGTGCGCATTCGCAGTAGCGTCGAGCCTCTACCGAATTACGTACGGCGAGATCGAGCTTCGATGCTCGCTGATGTCCAAGGCCTTGCCCAATGGAGGGAAAGCGCGCTGGGGGCAGTTCAAGCGTTCGCACACCCGGCAACCCGAACCGATCGGTGTGCCGGGATTGGACTCGTCCAAGTCCAAGCCGTCGCCGTAGACGAGACGGTGGGCATGGCGGATCTCGCAGCCCAACCCGATGGCAAAGATCTTCTGGGGCTGACCGTATCTCGCGGCCCGACGCTCCACTGTGCGTGCCACCCAGAGGTACCGTCTGCCGTCAGGCATCTGGGCGATCTGCGGCATGATCTTGCCCGGGTAGGAGAAGGTTTCGTACACATTCCACAGGGGGCACGTGCCGCCGCTGGTGGAGAAGTGAAAACCGGTGGCGGACTGACGCTTCGACATGTTTCCGGCGCGGTCGACGCGGACGAACATGAACGGGACACCGCGCAGTTTCGGTCTCTGCAACGTCGACAGTCGGTGGCAGATCGTTTCGTAGCTGGCAGAGTAGAACGCTGACATACGTTCGATGTCGTACCGGAAATCTTCGGCCACATCGTGAAACTGTCCGTAAGGGAGGACGGTAGCCGCGGCGAAGTAGTTGGCCAGCCCGAGGCGAGCCAGCGACACCGATTCCTCGCTGGTGAAGTTGCCTTCGGCGACGAGGGAGTCGAGTAGGTCGTTGTGTTCGAGGTAAGCGAGCTCGGTGGCGAACTTGAATACCTGCTGACCACCGGACAGGTGCGACGAGATCTCGAGGACCCGGTTCACGGGGTCGTACCGATGCAGAATGTTCTCGCCGAGGTCGATTCGGCGAACGATCTGCACGTCGTGAATCGTTTCCAGACGGCGGGCGATTTCGCCCGCGATGTCGCCACGGTGGAAACGCAGGCGTGACGTCAGTTCTTCCGCGGCAGTATCAAGATCGTGGATGTAGTTCTGCCGTTGGTAGAAGTAGTCGCGGACTTCCTCGTGGGGCATCGTGATGGAACCACTGCCGCTGCCGTCCGAAAAGCGATCCTCGGTGGCCGCGGCCAGCTGCGCCGTGGTGTTGCGGAAGCGGCGGTGCATGTTGACCATCGCCTTCGCCAACCCCGGATGGCTCGACACCATCTCGGCGATCTCGTGCGCGTCGGCGTCGATCCCCATTTCCTGATCGAGAGCCACCTCGCGCATTTCGGCGATCAGTCGAGTGTCGTCCTGCGACGAGAAGAAGGTGGTGTCGACGCCGAACACCTCGCTGATCCGCAGCAGGACCGGCACGGTCAGCGGGCGGACGTCGTGCTCGATCTGGTTGAGGTAACTTGCCGATATTTCGAGCGTCTTTGCCAACGACGCCTGGCTCAGCCCACGCTCGGTACGCAGTTGGCGGAGCCGGACACCGACGAAGGTTTTCGACATTCAGCCAGGATACGAGGGGTGTAGGAAGTTCGCAAACTTGTGTTTGCAGACTTAACCTAGGCTTTGTTCTCCGAACGCGGAGCACCCATGCCGGGATCGATCTGAAACGGACCGTTCGCAGACGGGGCAAGTGGGAAGTCGAAGATCGCGGTCGGGAGATACACCGTCGAGCAGGAGTTCGGAATATCGACGACGCCGGAGAGCCTGCCTTCGATCGGCGCGGCGCCGAGTAGCAGATATGCCTGCTCCGGTGCGTAGCCGAACTTCGTGAGGTATTCGATCGCGTGCAGGCAGGCGCGCTGGTAAGACAGATGGGAGTCGAGATACTTCTGCTCACCGTCCAGCGTCACGGATGTGCCCGAGAATGCCAGCCACTCGGAGTACTGCGGATCTGTGTTGCCCGGCATGAAGATCGCATTCTCGGATACCCCGTAGGTGTCCATGCCGCCTTTGATGATGTCGACGCGCAGATCGATGAAGCCGCCCATCTCGATGGCGCCGCAGAAGGTGATCTCACCGTCGCCTTGGGAGAAGTGCAGGTCGCCGACGGACAGGTTCGCTCCGTCGACAAATACGGGGTAGAAGATTCGGCTGCCCTTGGTCAGGTTCTTGATGTCCTGGTTGCCGCCGTTCTCGCGCGGGGGAGCCGTGCGGGCAGCCTCGCCGGCAACACGCGTGTAGTCGTCGCCGGTGAGGGTGCCGAGTACGGCGTCACGGGGCTCGGGTGGAAGTGCCAGCGGGGGAACGCGATTGGGATCGGTGGCAATCAATGCACCTTCGCGGGCATTCCACTTGGCGAGCAAGGCCGCTGACGGCGCAGTGCCCATGAGTCCCGGGTGCACGATGCCGGTGAACGACACGTGTGGGATATGGCGCGACGTAGCGGTCTGTCCCGAGAAATCCCATACCGCTTTGTATGCGTCGGGGAACTGCTCGGTGAGGAATCCGCCGCCGTTGTTACGCGGGAAGATGCCGGTGTACCCCCAGCCCTGGCCGGCCAACGGTCCCGAATCTTCTTGGGGGATAGGGCCGATGTCGAGAATGTCGACGATCAGGAGGTCGCCGGGCTTTGCCCCTTCGACGGCAAACGGGCCGGAAAGCGTGTGCACGGTGGTGAGGGGCGCATTGAGGATGTCGTCCGCGGAGTCGTCGTTGTGAATGGCACCGTCGAACCACTCGCGGCAGTGAACACGGAACGCATCGCCCGGCTTCACCGTGACTGCGGCCGGAATATCAGGGTGCCAGCGGTTATGGCCGACGATGGCCTGCTCGGTGAACTTCTTGGTGGAATCGAGGGGGAACAGCAACTCCGGCATGTGAACTCCTCATCATCGAAGGTGATACTCAGGGGCGAGGTAGCTTGCGGTGCAACGGATTAGACGTAGTCGGGGTGACGGTGCGGCGAGTGCCCGGTAGTGAGCCGTTGACTACTGCCGGCTCATGGGCGGATCGCGCAGTGGCGTCGAGTAGTCCCATCGCGGCAGAGGATGCGTGACTCAATCTCGGTGTGGACATCACGCGTCGGGAATCAGCGGAGCATTGTGGGCACACAATCGACGAGGGAACCTCGGCCATCGCAAACGACCGTTCGAGCGGTCCGCAGCCGGTGCAGCGAAACTCGTACAGGGGCATGGCCGTCACGCTAGTGGAGGTTGGCGTCGGCGGCAGCGGAACGGCGAGCCCAGGTGCACACAAGTGTGCGAAATCAGGCCGAAGCGCACGTTTCGAGGCAACTTGTGTGCAATAAATCCCGCCTGCGCACGGTGAATCTGCGAATTCCACCCAGACGGGCGTGATTGCGGTCACTTCGAGTCACAAAATGTTGCTGGGAGTGATGCTGGAGTTGCCCATCGGCGGCGCGCTTGCGTCGTCGCAGTAGGTTGCGTGCATTTCGTTCACAGCCTGCAGTTTCTTGCTACCGGCCAGTAGGAAACCTGCCCGATTGGCGAGGTTTGAACCCCTCTCGATCTTCACAGTCTTAGCAAAGTGTGTTGAAAAGCTAGCGAAGATTGGCATTAGCAACAGGTAGACGGCACTTTTTCGATGTGTCATTCTCGATGAGTACACAAAAAGGGCCTGGCAAGGATGTGAAGCAGTACGCACGTACCGCTCACAACGGGCCGGACCAGTAGATCAAAGAGATGGAGTCTTGATGTCGACCACCGGCACCCCGAAGACCGCAGCAGAGCTTCAGCAGGATTGGGACACCAACCCTCGCTGGAAGGGCGTAACTCGTAACTACACGGCCGATCAGGTCGTCAAGCTCCAGGGCACCGTCGTCGAGGAGCAGACCCTCGCTCGCCGCGGATCCGAGATCCTCTGGGATCTCGTGAACAACGAGGACTACATCAACTCCCTCGGTGCACTTACCGGCAACATGGCTGTGCAGCAGGTTCGCGCCGGCCTCAAGGCCATCTACCTCTCCGGCTGGCAGGTTGCCGGCGACGCTAACCTCTCGGGCCACACGTACCCGGACCAGAGCCTCTACCCGGCCAACTCGGTTCCGACCGTCGTTCGTCGCATCAACAACGCACTGCTGCGCGCCGACGAGATCGCCAAGACCGAGGGTGACACCTCCGTCAGCAACTGGCTCGCTCCGATCGTTGCCGACGCCGAAGCCGGCTTCGGTGGCGCTCTCAACGCATACGAGCTGCAGAAGGCCATGATCGGCGCCGGCGCAGCAGGCGTTCACTGGGAGGATCAGCTCGCTTCGGAGAAGAAGTGCGGCCACCTCGGCGGCAAGGTGCTCATCCCCACGCAGCAGCACATCCGCACCCTGACCTCGGCTCGTCTGGCTTCCGATGTCGCGGACGTTCCGTCCGTCATCATCGCCCGCACCGACGCTGAGGCCGCAACCCTCATCACCTCCGACGTGGACGAGCGCGACCGCCCGTTCCTCGACGGAACCCGTACGGCTGAAGGCTTCTACGGCGTCAAGAACGGCATCGAGCCCTGCATCGCTCGCGCCAAGGCTTACGCACCGTACGCAGACCTCATCTGGATGGAGACCGGCGTGCCGGACCTCGAGGTTGCAAAGAAGTTCGCCGAGTCCGTTCGCAGCGAATTCCCGGACCAGCTCCTGGCCTACAACTGCTCCCCGTCCTTCAACTGGAAGGCACACCTGGACGACGCGACCATCGCGAAGTTCCAGAAGGAGCTCGGCGCGATGGGCTTCAAGTTCCAGTTCATCACGCTCGCAGGCTTCCACTCGCTCAACTACGGCATGTTCGACCTGGCCTACGGCTACGCCCGTGAAGGTATGACGGCATTCGTCGACCTGCAGGAGCGCGAGTTCAAGGCTGCCGAAGAGCGTGGCTTCACCGCCATCAAGCACCAGCGTGAGGTTGGCGCCGGCTACTTCGACACCATCGCCACCACGGTTGACCCCAACACCTCGACGGCAGCTCTCAAGGGCTCCACCGAAGAGGGACAGTTCCACTAAGAACTGACATCGGGTGGGGGAGAGGCTCGGCTTCGGGTCTCTCCCCTGCTTGTATCACCGCACTACTTCTCTTCCGTCTTCAAAGCAGTTCCGATTGCGCCGGCCATCAGCGTCGACGCGGTTCGAAGTGCTTCCACAGCTACACCTCCACCAGACAAACTCCACGAGACAAACAAGGAGCTGACGTGACCAGCGAAAAAATTCAGCGCGTCGGCGTTATCGGCGCCGGAATCATGGGTGCCGGAATCGCCGAGGTGTGCGCCCGCGCACATGTCGATGTTCTGGTCTTCGAGCAGACTCGCGAGCTTGCAGCAGCCGGGCGTTCACGCATCCTGCGTTCGCTCGACCGCGGCGTGAGCAGCGGAAAGATCACAGAACGTGAGCGTGAGCAGGCCGCATGGCGTCTGCGTTTCACCTCCGATCTGGGAGATTTCGCGGACCGCCAGCTCGTTGTGGAGGCCGTCGTCGAAGACGAGAAGATCAAGAGCGAAATCTTTGCCGAGCTCGACGCGGTCGTGACGGATCCGGATGCGGTTCTCGCGTCCAACACGTCGTCGATCCCGATCATGAAGCTGGGTATCTCGACCAAGCGTCCCGAGCGAGTCATCGGTATGCACTTCTTCAACCCGGTGCCGGTTCTGCCGCTCGTCGAACTGGTGACGACGCTCAAGACCAGCTCCACGGTGTCGCAGCGCGCCGAGGCTTTTGCCAGTGACGTCCTTGGCAAGCAGGTTGTCCGCAGTGCCGACCGCTCCGGCTTTGTCGTCAACGCACTCCTGGTGCCGTACCTGCTCTCGGCCATCCGCATGGTCGAGTCGGGCTTCGCCACCAAGGAAGACATCGACAAGGCAACGGTTCTCGGCCTCGCGCACCCCATGGGTCCGCTGGCTCTGACGGACCTGGTCGGACTCGACACCGTCAAGTCCATCGCCGACTCCATGTACGAAGAGTTCAAGGAGCCGCTGTACTCCGCCCCGCCGCTGCTCCTCCGTATGGTCGAGGCCGGTCTGACGGGTAAGAAGTCCGGCGCAGGGTTCTACGAGTACACCGACAACGGTCGTTCCGCCAAGCAGGCAAGCTAAGGCCAATGGCCCTGTGCGCCTTTCTGGTAGTTCCGGCTACCACAAAGGCGCACAGGGCGCTTGCGCCCCTCGGTTAGAAAGGTCGACCGCATGTCCAGCAGCACTGCAGCATTCGGCTCCAGCGTCCTGGGGTACCCGCGCATCGGGCCGCGGCGGGAGCTCAAGCGTGCCCTCGAGTCCTACTGGCACGGCAATTCCGACAAGGACGCACTTCTCGCGGTTGCCAAGGAACTTCAGGAATCGACCTGGAGCGAATTGGCTGCAACGGGATTGAGTCAGGTTCCCGGCAATACCTTCTCGTTCTACGATCACGTTCTCGACAACGCCTTGCTGTTCGGCGCCGTGCCCGAGCGGTTCAAGCCGCTCGAAAGCGCTTTGGACCCACTCGATTTCTACTTCACGATGGCGCGTGGACGTCCCGACTTCCCGCCCCTGGAGTTGGTCCGGTTCTTCGGCACCAACTACTACTACCGTCAGCCCGAGATCGACGCCGCTACCGAGTTCTCACTCCACTCGGAGGCGTTGCTCGACGAATTCGAGCGCGCCAAGGAACGAGGCATCGAACTGCGTCCCGTGATCATGGGACCGGTGTCGTTGCTTCTGCTCTCCAAGGTGGGGCCGGCAACCGAAGCGGTCGACGCCGATTTCACGCCGCTCGATCGACTCGACGATCTACTTCCCGTGTACGAGAAGCTGTTCGAGCAGTTGGCCAAGGCCGGTGCAACATGCGTTCAGCTGGACGAGCCTTCGGTGACGGAGGATCGCTCGGCAGAAGAGCTCGATGCGCTCAAGCGGGCGTACGAGAAGCTGTCCACCGCGCCGCTGCGTCCGCGTCTGCTGGTCACAGGACCGTACGGCAAGTTCGGCGAGGCTCTGAACATCCTGGCTGCCACCAAGATCGAGGCATTCGGACTGGACCTCGTGCACGGCCGGATCACGGCCGAAGAACTGGCTGCGGTTCCCCACATCAAGCGCAAGCGGATCTACGCCGGTGTGGTCGACGGCCGAAACGTCTGGCGAGTCGATCGTTTCAACACCTTGACGTACCTCAACGAGCTCAAGGACGTTGTCCCGGATCTTGTTGTCTCCACGTCGTCTTCGCTGCTGCACGTGCCGTACGACGTGCTCTCCGAGTACGACATCCCGGGAGACGTCGCGGATCGTCTGGCCTTTGCCAAGCAGAAGGTCGGCGAGGTCGTGACACTTGCGAAGGCCCTCACCGAAGGTCCGTCGGACAAGTGGCGCAAGCGTCCGACAAAGGTGCACTTCAAGCTCAAGCACGCCGTGCGAGCCCGGGTCAACGCAGTCAAGCCCGAAGATCGTATCCGCGCTCCGTACGAAGAGCGTCGTAAGGCTCAGCAGGAACGGTTGAACCTGCCCTTGGTGCCGGCTCAGACATTGGGCTCGTTCCCGCAGACCAACGAAATCCGCCAGGCACGTTACGAACTCGGCGAGGGTCGGTTGGAGTGGGAAGACTACTACAAGCGCATCCAGGAAGAGATCGAACGCACCATCCGCCTGCAAGAGGACATCGGACTCGACGTCCTCGTGCACGGTGAGCACGAGCGCAACGACATGGTCCAGTACTTCGCCGAACTGCTCGAAGGGTATGCCTTCACGCACAACGGTTGGGTGCAGGCCTACGGATCTCGTTGCACGCGTCCGCCGATTCTCTACGGAGACATCGCGCGTCCGAAGCCGATGACGGTCGAATGGATTGCGTACGCGCAGTCGCTGACCGACAAGCCGGTCAAGGGCATGCTTACCGGACCGGTCACCATGATCGCCCGTTCTTTCGTCCGTCAGGATCAGCCGCTCTACGAAACGGCAGAGCAACTGGCCCTTGTCATTCGGGACGAAATTGCAGATCTCGAAGCGGCCGGCATCGCCATCATCCAGGTGGACGAGCCTGCAATTCGTGAACTGCTGCCGCTACGTGAGGACGGCCGGGAGGCCTACCTGGAGTGGGCCGTCGACGCGTTCCGTCTGGCAACAGGTGGAGCCAAGCCGGAAACACAGATCCACACGCATCTGACGTACTCCGCTCGGTCGTCGGTGGTCGACGCCATCGAACGGTTGGACGCCGATGTGACGGCTATCGTCGCGACCCGCTCCATCACGTGGGTGCTCGACGCACTGAAGGAAGGCGCGCTCACACACGGCGTCGGACCCGGTGTGTACGAGTCCCGTTCGGCGAGGATCCCGGATATCGACGAACTCGACGAATTGCTCACGGAGGCAAGCGAATCGATTTCTCTCGATCGTTTGTGGGCAAACCCGGACGGTGGGCTCAAGACCCGCCATCCGTGGCAGCTCGAGCCGTCACTGCGCAACTTGGTTGCGGCGGCGAGACGACTGCGTCGCCGGGCCGAGAACGCTCAGGATACCGACAACTAGACAAATCGGTACAAGAAGGGACCTGCAATTTGCAGGTCCCTTCTTGCGCGAGTAGGCATGTACCCATGGTTACTGCTGCTGCTTACGCCGCTATGTCCGCTGACGGTCCTCTGGAGAAGACCACCATCGAACGACGCGAGCTCGGTCCACTGGACATTCTCATCGACATCAAGTTTGCCGGAATCTGCCACTCCGACATCCACTCCGCCCGAAATGAGTGGGGCGGAACAAAATACCCGGTTGTCCCGGGCCACGAAATCGCGGGTGTAGTTGCCGCGATCGGCTCCGAGGTGACGACGCACAAGGTCGGCGACCGCGTGGGTGTCGGTTGTTTTGTCGACTCCTGCGGGGAATGTGACATGTGCGTCGCCGGTGAGGAGCAGTACTGCCGCACCGGAGTGACCGGCACTTACAACGCCAAGGGTCGCGACGGCGAGCGCACCCAAGGTGGGTATGCGACGTCCATCGTCGTCAACGAACACTTTGTTCTTTCGATCCCCGACGGCATCGAACTCGATGTCGCGGCGCCACTTCTGTGTGCAGGTATCACGTTGTACTCGCCGCTACGGCACTGGAAAACCGGACCGGGCACGAAGGTTGCGATCATCGGCTTCGGTGGTCTCGGCCATGTCGGTGTGAAGATCGCCAAAGCGATGGGGGCCGAGGTCACCGTCCTGAGTCAATCACTGAGCAAGCAGGACGACGGTCTGCGTTTCGGTGCGGATCACTACTACGCCACCAAGGACCCCGGAACGTTCAAGGCATTGCGTGGACAGTTCGATCTGATTCTCAACACCGTTTCGGTCAACCTCGACATCGACGCGTACATGTCGTTGCTCGCACTCAATGGAACCTTGGTCGAATTGGGATTGCCGGAGAAGCCGATCGAGGTGCGCGCGTTCTCGCTTGCCGCGAACCGTCGTAGCCTGGCCGGCAGCATGGTCGGCGGCATTCCGCAGACGCAGGAGATGCTGAACTTCTGCGCCGAACACGGAATCGGAGCCGAGATCGAACTCATTCCGGCAAGTGAGATCAACGTCGCTTACGATCGCGTGGTCGCAAGCGACGTCCGTTACAGATTTGTCATCGACACGGCCACAATCTGATCGCGGTCGCTACTGCGGGTTAGTCGAGTTGCTCGCGAAGGCTACTGAGAGTCTTCGCGAGCAACCGCGACACATGCATCTGCGATACCCCGACCTTCTCGGCGATCTGCGTCTGCGTGAGATTGCCGAAGAACCGCAGCATCAACACGGTCCTTTCCCGGTCAGGTAGCTTCTCCAGCAGTGGCCGCAGAGCTTCGTGATTTTCGACATTTTCGAGAGCTGCGTCGTAATCGCCGAGAGTTTCCACCAGGGGTAGATCGTCGGTGTGGTTGGACGCAGCGCCGTCGACCGACACTGTTTGATAAGCGTTTCCGGCGATGAGCGCTTGGGCTACTTCTTCGCGTTCGACACCCAGCGTCGCCGCAAGTTCGTCGACGGTCGGAGCGTGCCCCAACTGCTGTGACAGCTCGCTGATCGCCTGGCCGAGTTGGAAGTGCAATTCCTTCATGCGGCGAGGAACGCGGACCGCCCAGCCGGTGTCCCGGAAGTGTCGTCGGACTTCTCCCATGACAGTGGGGACGGCAAATGATACGAAGTCCGATCCACGACTGACATCGAACCGGTCGACCGCGTTGACCAGACCCAGCCGTGCGACCTGAACAAGGTCGTCGTGTGCCTCGCCGCGGCCGTCGAAGCGCCGGGCAATGTGCTCGGCCAGCGGCAGGCAGCGCGTGATGAGCGCGGCCCGCACTCGCTCGTACTCAACTCCGTGACGATCGAGGGTGTCCAACTTCTCGAAAACGGCTATGACGTCTCGATACTCGTCTGTCGACCGACGACGCGGCCGCGGTGGGCCATGCTCGGGCGATGCCCCGCGAGCGGACGATGTCACTGGCGCCTGCCGTCGGCTTTGGTGAACTTCATAGTCGTGATGTACCCGGCGCCATTCGGATCTTCTTCTTGATCAAGGGAAATCGAGTCGGTGAGGGCGGTGAGGACGTGCCACCCGAAGGATCGCTGGTCGGCACCGTCGGACTCAGCTGTCGTGGTCGCGACCGAAATATGTAATTGGGACGCCGCGTAGACAAATCGGCACACCAGTACAGAATCGGGGAGAGCTCGGACGATGAGATGCGTACAGATCTCATCCATGGCCAGCCTGATGTCGGCGATGGCGTCGAGGTCGAAGCTCTCCTGAATCGCGACGGTCGCAGCGAGCGCCCGCAATATCGACAGTTGGTCAAGGGTTGCCCGGATTCTCAACTCGACGACGGGTTGAGTGCGATCCTGATCGGGTTCGATTGCGCTGAGATGTGGCATGAGTTCTCCGGATCGTCGTACCAGGTGCCGGCCCCGGACGCTGGTGCGGTGAACCATACCGACCGATACGATCACAGACACCCCTATACAGAAAATATCTACGCCGGTGCGCAGACGCTTAATGGGGATTACCTCCAAAGGGCGCAGTTCAAACCACAACTTTGCGCAACCTCGACCACCAGCTCGTGACGTGCGACCGAACCGAACGCTCACACCGCGCTTGTGACCTCCGTCATCTCGGGGTACTGTTCCTAACCGAGGTTGAGCACACAGCCGATGAGGGATTATCCATTATTTATGGGGCCCGATATCGCGTGCGCCCCTGGTGGATGTCCACCGTCCAGTTGGTCGGCGGATTCGATTCTGCGGAAAAGGTTTCCGATATTCATGTAATTCGGCTACCCCAGGTGCCGCCGGGGAAACCCGCTTGTCGGGCTGTGTGCTCAGGCGTACGGTCGAATCGAAAGAGATCCGATCCGAGGAGCCAACATGAAGCTCAATCTCTTTGCGGCCTGGGCGTCGTACTTCCTGGTTCTAGTCACTGTGGTCTGTCTGGGCGGATTCCTCTTCGCAGCCGGATCAGGCAACGCCGGCTGGGCGCTGGTTTCGGGGTTGGCGGCAGCGGTGTCCATAGGCCTCATGATCGCGCTGTACAGCGGAACCGTTCGGCACGATCACAAGGTGCATCGGGAAACGCCCCACTTGTTCTGACTCTCCATCAGGCTGTTCTGAATATCATCAGGACTCGGCGAGTCGAGCCTTCTCGATCTCGACGTCGAAATCGGCTGGCGGCCATGACAGGTCGAGGCTCTCGAATGCGTCGATCAACAGTTCGGTGACGGCGATGCGGCTGTACCACTTGCGATCACACGGCACGACGTACCACGGGGCGTGCTCGGTGGACGTCTTGTCGAGCATCGCCTGATAGGCCTCTTGATATGCGGGCCACAGTTTCCGTTCGGTCACGTCGCCCGGGTTGTACTTCCAGTACTTCTCCGGCCGGTCGAGTCGCTCCTGCAGACGTTTCTTCTGCTCGTCGAGCGACACGAACATCGCGACCTTGACGATGGTGGTGCCGGCGTCGACCAGTTCCTTCTCGAACTGATTGATCTCGTCGTATCGTGCTCCCCAGACATCGGGCGGCACCAGATCGTGAACTCGCACCACAAGAACGTCCTCGTAGTGGGAGCGGTCGAACACCCCGAGATAACCGCCGCGGGGGAGTTGCTTCTTGATCCGCCACAGGTAGTGATGCTGCTTTTCCTCGTCTGTCGGAACACCGAAGGACGCGTGGTCGACACCCTGTGGATCGACGTGCCCCACGACGTGGCGGACCATTCCGCCCTTGCCCGAGGTGTCCATTCCCTGCAGGACGAGGAGGACTGACCGCGAGTCACCCGAGCGACCGTTGGCATACAACATTTCCTGCAAGCCAGACAGCACGGCGCCGCGTTCTTCGAGGAGACGCTCGCCGTCAGCTTTCTTCCCGGTGAATCCCGGAGTGCTGTTGCGGTCGAGACCTTCGAGATCGAAGCCAGGCTGCGATCGAAGAATCGTCACGGCCGGTGTTTCCCACAGCGAGTCGTCTGTCATACCCGGAGACTGTGCCACAGCCGAGGTGGCCTCGGTGGGAACTTCAGGCTCAGTCGTTTTCGGGAGCGATCAGCGGATGCGGCATGGATTTGAACTTGGCCGGCGAACCCTTGACGGCGGCGATACCGGTGATGCCGCCCCACGTCATCATCGTCAAGTAGTCGATCAAGGATTCAGCGGACATCGACTTGTTGGAGATCCACCAGTGCGTCGCCAACTGAATACCGCCGACGATGCCGTACGCCCACGGCAGAGATCCGCCGGAATCCATTTCCATCTCGCGCAGACGATTGCCCAGCACCGTGGACAGGAGTTCGGCGATCATTCGCTCCGACTCGGCGACGACGTCACGACTTGCGCCGGCTCCGTTTGCCATGACATAGAGGTAGATCGCCGGGTCCGACGCAACAGTCTCGACATACGCGGTGATCGTTGCGTGTGTCAGTTCGAAATCGTCGAGTTCGTCGCTGATGGCCTGATAGATGCGCGGCGCGAGAATTGTCTCGACGTACCGCATCATCGTGGCCGTCGTCAGGTCACTCTTGTCAGTGAAGTAGCGGTAGAGGACAGTCTTGGACACGCCGATTTCGGACGCGATCTCATCCATACCGATTTCACGGCCACGCGCCCGGATCGCTGCGATGGTGCCGTCGACAAGCTCTTCACGTCGGGCGATCTTGTGTTCGCGCCAGCGTCGTTTGCGTCCGTCGGACTTCTCGGGCTTCGTGTCAGCGACAACTGGGCCGTCTACCTGCTCGTTGTCCTGCACAGCGTTCTTAGCCACGGGGTATCTCATATCTGTGGTGCGATCCACGTCCGAGCGGTCTCATTCCGTTTCAGCTTAGTGTTCGGGGAATTACGGTGGGCACGCACCTGCGGCTTCGACGCACCAGCGACAAGCTTTCGGCACAATGGCAAGGGTGCAGCAATTGAGCCCTAACGCTTTCGACTCGACTTTCGGCGACGACGCCAAGCGTCGGGACCTCCGCAAGATGAAGTTCTTCGCGACCGGTCTCCTCGGTTTCGCGACGGTCGTCTATCTGTTCTGTCGATGGCAGGAATCACGCGGCGCGGGCGAGTGGGTCGGGTACGTGAGGGCTGCGTCCGAGGCAGGAATGGTCGGCGCGCTGGCGGACTGGTTTGCCGTCACGGCGCTGTTCCGTCATCCGATGGGCATACCGATTCCGCACACGGCGATCATCAAACGCAAGAAAGACCAGCTCGGGGCCAGTTTGAGTTCGTTTGTCGGTCAGAACTTCCTGGCCCCAGACGTTGTGTCCGCGAAGGTGCAGCAGGCACAGATCCCGCTGCGGCTCGGGACGTGGATGGCCGAGCGAGACAACGCTGCGCGTGTTGCCGCGGAGACGTCGACGATCCTGCGGGGACTGGTAGAAGTGCTGCGCGACGAGGACATTGCGCAGGTCATCGACCACACGATCGTCAAGCGGTTGGCAGAACCGATGTGGGGCCCGCCGATCGGCCGGGTACTCGGTGAGCTTCTGAAGGAGAACAAGCAACTGCCGATCATCGAACTGCTGGCCGAACGCGCCCATCAGTGGGCGCTCGGCAGTCAGGAGACCATCGACCGGGTGATCGTCCGGGACTCTCCCGCGTGGTCGCCGAAATTTGTCGATGCGATGCTCGGCGAGAAGATCTACAAGGAACTGGTCGAGTTCACGTGGAAGGTGCGGGCAAATCCCGAGCACGAGGTTCGGCTGGCGGCCAATCGCTTCCTGATCGATTTTGCGGACGATCTGCAGAACGATCCGGAGACGATCAAAAAAGCCGAGGGCATCAAGGCCGAGATCATGGGGCGAGAGGAAGTCACCGGACTCGCGTCGGCGACGTGGAAGGTCGCGAAGCGGCTGATCATGGAATCGGTCGACGATCCCAACAGCACCCTGCGGACCAAGGTCGCCGAGAACGTCGTCGGATTGGGCATCCGCCTGCGCGACGACGAGTCGATGCGAGGGAAGGTCGACGGGTGGCTGGCCGCCGGTACGACGTACATCGCGGAGAACTACACCGACGAGATCACCGGTGTCATCAGCGACACCGTCGAGCGCTGGGACGCCGAAGAAGCAAGTCGCAAGATCGAGCTTCAGGTCGGTCGTGATCTTCAGTTCATCCGCATCAACGGCACGGTGGTCGGCGCGATAGCCGGTCTGTTCATCTACACGGTGTCGACGCTGATCTTCGGCTAGTAATCGGCCCTCGAATGTGACGTGCACCCCAGTGCTAGCAGTAGTGCTTGCAATAGTTAGCACCCTCTCCTACTCTGGGAAATGTCCACAGGAAAGGGAAGACGCAATGTCTGCGAAGTCGACGAACTCCGATGAAGGAGAACGTGAATCATCCGGTGCCGCAGCCGGAGCCAGCGACTTGGCAGCGCGCGTCGTCAGCTCTGCGGCACACGACATCGGGGGATTCATTCGTGCGCAGCGCGAAGCCGCACAAGTCTCGATGCGCCAACTTGCACAGCTCGCCGGTGTAAGCAATCCGTACCTCAGCCAGATCGAACGAGGACTACGGAAACCGTCTGCCGACGTGCTCGCGCAAATAGCAAAAGGGCTCCGAGTGTCTTCGGAAGTCCTCTACGTCCAGGCCGGATATCTCGAACAACGGCCACATAGTCCGATCCGTGACGCCGTGCTCGCAGATACCTCCATCAGCGAGCGACAGAAACAAGTGCTGCTCGAGATCTACGACTCGTTCTGTCGGGAGAACGATTCGACGCGGCCCGCTGCAGTAGCCCAGAGCGCAGCCCCCACCACAATTCCGGACTCAGACCTCCCAGAAGGAGAACAACATGACCGATAAGACCGCCATCGACAACGTCAAGACCTCGATCTACGCCGCAGTCGGCGCCGGCGACCTCGTCGTCCAGGCCGTTGCCGACGTTGTTGCCCAGGTTCGTGAGCGCGCCGAGACCAGCCAGGACGAGGTCACGGGCCGCGTCGACGGTGCACGCGAAAAGTTCGCCGCAGTGCAGGGCGACGTCGTGGAAAGCGTTGAGGCTCTTCGTGAGCGTCTCGCCGGCCTGCCGTCCGAGCTGCCCGAGGAGCTTGCCGAGCTGCGCGAGAAGTTTGCACCCGACGAGCTCCGCAAGGTCGCCGAGGCATACCTCAAGGTTGCGGGCGATCTGTACAACTCGCTGGCAGAGCGCGGCGAAGATGCAGTTGAGCGCATCCGCAAGCAGCCGGCCGTCGAAGAGGGCATCGCCGCTGCGGAGTCCGCTCTCGGTGACGCTGTCGAGCTGACCGAAGACGCACTCGGAACCGTTGCCCGTCAGACGCGCGCCGTGGGCGAGCAGGCTGCCAAGCTGGCCGGCCGCGCTGCCGGACGCATCTCCGACACCGCCGAAGAGGTTGGCGAGAAGATCTCCGACGCCGGCGAGAAGATCGCCGATGTGGGCGACGAAGCTGCGCTCAAGGTCCTCGACCTCGGCGACCAGGCAGACGAGGCTTCCAAGGAAGCTGCAGCTCGCGTGACCGCTGCCGCATCCGATGTCCAGGAGCGCGCAACGGCCGCTGCCAAGAAGACTGAACCCGCCAAGGCTGCACCGGCCAAGGCTGCGCCGGCGAAGGCTGCTCCCGCGAAGGCTGCTGCCGCACCGGTGAAGGCTGCTCCGGCCAAGACCGCTGCACCGACGAAGGCTGCACCGACCAAGAAGGCTTGATCGGCAGGCTCGACAAGTGAGAAGGCTCCTGCGCTCTCGGGTGCAGGAGCCTTCTGTTCGTGATGTCGGACTACGGAAACTAGGATGTAAGACGTGGTAGCTGTGGATGGCATTATCGGCCTGATTTTTCTCGCACTGAAGTTGCTTGCCTTGGCAGGTGCTGTCTTCGCGATCGTGCATGCCGTGCGGCAGCGCCCTGACGCGTTCACCGCAGTCAACAAGCTGACCAAGCCGATCTGGCTTGGCATCCTTGTCGTCGCGGCTTTGGTGTTGTTGGTGACGTCTCCGGTGGGAATGCTGGGCATCATCGCGGTAGTCGCAATCTGCGTCTATCTCGTTGACGTGCGGCCTCGCGTGGACGACATCCAGCGCGGTCCGCGCTGGTAGCGCGTCTTTCGCAGTTCGTCCCCACCGGGGTGGCACTATGCGGTGCTATTGTGGGTTAACGGCAGTCACACATAGATTGCCGGTCCTCGTGGGGAGTGAACTGCGATGTCTGTCGAGCATGACCGATCTACGAACGATCGGCGCCCATCCCGACTGACGCGTGCCGGTGACCGCCAGGAAACAGCGTCCAAGCTCCTTGCCTCGGCTGCCCGCACGTCCTACGACCCGTTGATCGAAATCGACTGGGAAGCTCCCGTCCCCGGCGACCTGTACGGGATGAGCCCCGAGTGGTGCAGCCTCTACGGCACGCCGATGTGGGACGAGATGACGCAGCAACAACGCATCACGCTCACCATCCACGAGGCCGCCAGCATCGCCGGCACCGGCATCTGGTTCGAAATGATCCTCATGCAGATGCTCGTCCGCGACATCTACTTCCACGATCCTTCCACGGCGCACGTGCAATTTGCGCTCACCGAAATCGCCGACGAATGCCGGCACTCCACGATGTTTGCGCGCTCCGCAGCCAAATTCGGCGTCCCGTCCTACCGCCCGAAGACCTGGATCCGCACCGCTGCGCGCCCGTTCAAGGCCACGGCCACCGGATCCCTGGCCTACGGCGGAACACTCTTCGCCGAAGAAATCCTCGACATGATGCAACGCGAATTCATGCGAGACACCCGAGTACAACCGCTCACCCGAACCGTCAGCAGAATCCACGTGGTCGAAGAAGCCCGCCACATCAGATTCGCCCGCGAGGAAACCGTCCGACGAGCAGCCAACATCACCCGGTTCCAGCAAGCCCGCGTCCGGTTCGTCCTTGCCGTCACCGCTTACTTCGTGGTCACCAGCCTCGTGAACAAGAACGTTTACGCAGCCGCCGGACTCGACGCCGAAGCGGCAATCCACGCCGCCAAAAACAATGTCCACTACCACGACATGGTGCGTCGAGGATGCGCGAATACCGTCGAGTTTCTTACCGAGGTCGGCCTGATCGGCGGCCCGTCAACGATGTTGCTGCGCCGAGCGCACATCATCTGACACCCATCATCCGTATCGATTTTCTTTCGAATTCAGTCAGGGGTACATGCATGTCCAGCAGTTCGCGAACCACCACACTCCGGGTATTGGCCGGAGTTGCCGGAGCCGGAGCGTTTGCGGCAGCCGTCGCCGCTATCCGTCGTCGTAGCTCCACCAGAGGGCTCACTCTCGTTGCCGACGTCGAACCGAACGCACTCTTGAAGACCCCGACGTTCAAAGCGGACATCAGCGAACTGACCACCGAAGACGGCGCGATCATCAACATCCGGGCATACGGCCCCGTCGACGGTGATCCCATTGTTCTCAGTCACGGCTGGACCTGCTCAACCGAATTCTGGTACCCACAGGTCAACGCGCTGGCCGGCGAGTACCGGGTCATCACGTACGACCAGCGCGGACACGGACGCAGTACTGTCGGCACCCTTCCGCTTGGGCCCGACGTACTCGCCGACGATCTCTCGGCAGTGCTCGGAGCGACCGTCCGTGAAGACAAGAAAGCCGTCATCGTCGGACACAGCATGGGCGGCATGAGCATCATCGCGTGGGCCGGAAAGCACCCCGGCGACGTCAAGAAGTACGCGTCGGCGGTAATGCTGGCCAGCACGGCAAGTGACCGTCTGATTGCCGAAACCACCGTGATTCCGCTGCCGGAACGCTTCCCGCGGGTGCCGGTTCCGGTCGGCCGCGCCATCCTCAGCTCGCCCGTGCCATTCGTGTCCTCGGGCGCGATGACCAAGGCGATCCAGTACGTCTCGATGTCGCCCAACGCCACCAAAGCCGAAGTTCAGTTCTGCGAGAACATCGTTCGAGAGTGCAAGCCGCGCATCCGCGGCGGTTGGGGAGCGGCCCTGAGCACTCTCGACATTCACGAGGGACTCGACAATCTCGAAGTGCCGACCACCGTGCTCGTCGGATCACTCGACCGACTCACGCCACCCGTCCACGCACGCAAACTCGCGCAGGTGCTCGACGAAGCAGGCAACCTCGAACGGCTGATCGTGATTCCCGGTGTCGGTCACATGTCGTCCATCGAGAGCATCGACGAATTCGACCGCGAGATCGTGCGGTTGCGCAATCTCTAGCTGAACACCACAGTCTTGCGGCCGTGCACCAACACCCGATCTTCGAGGTGCCAGCGCAAACCGCGAGAAAGAACAAGCTTTTCGATATCGCGACCCTGGCGGACCATGTCGGCAACATCGTCGGCATGGTCGACGCGGATCACGTCCTGCTCGATGATCGGGCCGGCATCAAGTTCCGCGGTGACGTAGTGGCACGTCGCACCGATCAGCTTCACACCCCGAGCAAAAGCCTGGTGGTACGGGCGGGCCCCGATGAACGACGGCAAGAAGCTGTGATGGATGTTGATCGCGCGGCCCGCCCAGTGCTCGCACAGTGACTGCGGCAGAACCTGCATGAACCGAGCCAGGACAACCGCGTCCGGGTCATGGGCGTCGACCAGGGCGCGCACCTTCTCGAAGGACGGTCCGCGTTCGGCCGGGTCCTTGGGAAAGGGAACGTGGTGGAAGTCGATCCCGTGACGCTCGGTCACGCTGCGCAAATCCTCGTGGTTTCCGATGACGGCGCTGATTTCGGCTGGGAGTTCGCCGCCGGCCGCGCGTCCGAGGAGGTCGTGAAGGCAGTGACCTTCCTTGCTCACCAGCAGGACGATTTTCTTGGGAGCCCCCGAATCGTGCAGCGTCCACTCGGTTTCGGGTCCGATCTCGGCGGCAACGGCCTTGAAACGCTCACGCAGTTCCTCGATGCTGATACTCACCGACGATGCCCGCACTGCCTGACGAGTGAAGAACCAACCGGTGTCCGCGTCAGCGTGATACGCCGCTTCGACGATCCAGCCACCGACATCGGTGAGGAAAGACGAAATGCGCGCGACGATGCCCGTCGTGTCCGGGCAGCCGAGGGAGAGTACGTAGCGTCGATCATCAGTCGAGGGTGCAGCGGTCATACCGCCTAGTCTCTCAGGTGTCGCAGTGCCGCTCGACGCATGGTCGTATGCCAAGCTTTCTTTCATGGCCCACGCTGCGCTCACTCGTTCACAGGTTGCCGCAATGGTCGACCACACCCTGCTCAAACCCGAAGCCACGGCCGCCGACGTCACGGCGTTGATCGACGAGGCCCGGGAATTGGGCGTTCTCGCTGTGTGCGTCTCACCGTCGATGCTGCCGATCCGGGCCGACGGTCTGATCACCGCCGCTGTGGTCGGCTTTCCATCCGGCAAGCATCACTCCTTGGTGAAGGGTGCCGAGGCTCGTCTTGCCGTTGATCAAGGTGCCCGCGAGATCGACATGGTCATCGATGTCGGGGCAGCACTCGCCGGTGACTACAACGCTGTGCTTGCCGATGTACTCACCGTCCGTGAAGCCATGGGCGAGCACGCGGTGCTGAAGGTGATCCTCGAGACTGCGGCACTGCCCGACGAAGCGATAGTCGAATGCTGCCGCGCGGCAGTACATGCGGGCGCGAACTTCGTGAAAACCTCCACAGGTTTCCATCCCGCCGGCGGGGCAAGCGTCGAGGCTGTTGCGTTGATGGCCAAAACCGTCGGGCCGTCGGTGGGAGTCAAAGCCAGCGGTGGAATCCGCACGACGCAGGCAGCACTCGACATGATCGCTGCCGGTGCCACCCGCCTCGGGCTTTCGGGAACCCGTGCTGTGCTCGACGGTCTGGGGGAGTAGCACTGGATTACCCGATCGGAAGTGATTCAGACCTGATTCAAAACGGTGGCGGGTCGTTGCCGTAGTCGACGGGTTTGTGGGGCACCTGCTTTCGGGGCACATGTTTTCGGGGTGTGGAGATCGGGAAGGTTTGCCGCCGTTTGCGTTCCGCATTCTTCGCCGCCCGGTTTTGAATCTTGACGCGGCGATGTTTGCGTTCACTTCGGATGTGGGCGGCTTTGTTTTCCAGTCGTGTTCGTCGCGGTTTGCCGCCTTCCGGTGGCGGTGGTTCCTGTTGGCCGGCGAGTAGTCCGGCAGCTCTGGTGCGGTAGCAATGGCCTGTCTGCGAGGTCAGGGTGATGCTGTGGTCCGGGTTCGGGTGGAGTTGCCAGTTTCCGGAGTGCTTGAGGCGGTGGTGGTTGCGGCAGAACGCGCTCAGATTCGACGCGACGGTTTTCCCGCCGTTCGCGGGGTTGGTGTGGTTGAACGGATCGTTGTGGTCGAGGTCGCAGTTCCAGGCGGGGACATCGCAGTGCGGCCATTGGCAGCTTCCCGCGCTGACCCGCAGCCAGGTGTCGAGTGCCGCCCGGGGGCGGTACACAAACGCCGATGCCGGCGCAGGTGTCGGTTCGGGTTCAGCATCTGCCGGGACTCGCACTTCCCGAACGTCTGCGTCTTTCGCGATGGCGCGGGCATGCTCGGCGCTGATGACGCCATACCCGTCGAGATGCGCGGGTTCATCCGACCCTGCGCGCAGTGCGGAATCGTGTATCACCACATGCACGAGTGGCCGGCGAATGATGACAACACCGCTACGGTCCTGCGGGCAATCACCGCGGTCGCAGTCGCACACCAACACCGTCGAACCGCTCACCAACGCGCCCAACGCATCCGCGCGCCGCTGCTCATACGTACGGGAATCACGGCGACACACCGACATCGCCAACTCCCGCAACCTGCCGTCAAAGGCGCGGGCCTGCTCCGCCGGGATGCTGCCCAGGATGCGGGCCATGCCGTCCTCGGCGGCACTGACCCCCACGAACCTGTCGGCGAGGGCGCGGCGTCGTCGTTCCCGCATCCCCTCCGGATCGACCCGGGCCACGATCCGGTCGATCGCCGCCGTCAACCGGCGACCCGTCAACCCGATACCGCCGTCCACAGGTGGAGCCAACACCTGCTCGAGCAACAAGCGTTCGACCTCGTCGATCAACTCGTCACCGACATTCGCCGTCGCGGACTCGATCAACCCCACCCGATAGAAATCGAGTTCACCGCGGGCCATCGCCGCCCGCGTGCGATGCAACCGCGTCTTCAACGCAAAACCCAACCCGATGAGCTTCCCGGCCGCAGCACGCCCCATCGTGAGGACCGCGCCGACCTCGGATTCGGCCAACTCGTGCGCCGACGACGTCCACGTGCCGCCGTCGACATGCTCGGCGCTGCGGCGGGTGAAGAACTCCGCCACCACCGCCAGTTTCCGCTCGACCAACATCGCTTCACACGAATGCAACTCGGCCATCAAATCAACCAGGGCGCAATCGGTTTCGGTACCACTCAGCTGCGCTGAGATACCGAAACTTCCCACCCCCGGATCGAACATTCCCCAACCGTAATCGAAATTCTGTTCGAATAGAACGGTTATTCGAAATCAGTCGGAAAAGTCCGATAACAGGTAGAGATCAGGTGAGAATTCCGCAGCTGTCAGGGACTGCGGATGCATTCTGGGCCGAGGCATTGGCAACGGGCATCGCGTAGGCGCCGCCCTCGAGTGAAATCTCGATCGCGTCATCGGTAACGGTGAGCTCGGTGGGCTTCATGTCCAACGGGTAGGTCTGCAGGCTGTCGGTCAGAGTCTGGACGATGCCGTCGACCAGGTCGGTCGGAAGTCCGAATCCCAGGATCTCGGCGCCGACGGTTTGTACGTCGACAACTCCGTTCGAGATAGTCGGCTTGACCGTGAGCTTCGCGAGACCTGCCGGTCCGACGTCGAAGGCCAAAGTTCCCGCGGCGGAATCAGCCGTGACACCGGTGACAAGTCCGCCGAAGGTCTGTTCCTGGAGGGTGGCCAGGATTCCGGCAGTGGACCAGGTGACATCGGCGCTCGAGCTTCCGATGGTTCCGCTGTTTCCGTCGGACGGTTGGAGATTGATGTCGTTGACCTTTGCGTGGACCTGCATTCCCGTTGCCGGCCCGAATGACGAATCGTCACTGTCGATGGTGATGTACGGGACCTTCTTGTCGATGGCCTGAAGCAGGACAGGCTTCCAGCTCAAGCCCACGTCTACCTGCGAGCCGAGTTCACTCTGAAACTGGTCGGCCATGCAGCTTTTGACTTGATTGCGAACGTAGAGTTCTCCGCCGACAAGCGCTGCGACCAGTACAGCGATCACGACGAGCAGGATGATGAGCACACGATTGCGCGGGGGCGCGTTGTTTGCTGCGACAGTCATCTCAGGGATTCTTCCCGACGACTCTGAACGAACTCTGTGAATACGCGCCCATCCGATACTGTGATCTGAAACACAGAATGCCGTAGCCTGGCGGAAAAGCGCTCCAGACGGTCACCGGAGGTGGTCATGGCTCCAGACTATGAAGCACTCGAATTGTTGGCACTGCGCCAATGTGGGTTTGTTGCGACTGATCAGGCCGCCGCCCTGGGTTTTTCCGGCAGTGACTGGGACTGGCTCTTGGAATCCGGAACCTGGGTTTCGGAGTGTCCGGGGCTGTTCCGACTGGATCGGGTGCGCCGCACCGCGATGGACGAGTTTGCCAAATGGTGTACGTGGTTTGCCGGCCGAGCAACCGTTTCGCACTACAGCGCTGCCGAACTTCACGGTCTCGGCCACTTACAGCCACGGTTCCTGCACTTGTCCGTCGGAGTGCCCGTTTCGGCGCCGACTCGTCAGCTTGCTCTGCACCGATGCTTGCTCGCGGAATCGGAATGCGAGCAGTTCGGAGCCATTCGAATTACGACGCCGGTGCGTACTGTCCTCGACATTGCGTCGGGTGGCATTTCCCAGGACCTGCTCAACGAAGTGGTGTCCGACGGCGTCGCGATCGGTCGACTCGACGCCCATGAGTTGTACCGCTCGTGCGAGAACGCCGCTGTCGACGTGGCTGTTCGCGTGGAATTGGCACTCACCGCAAGCCTGTAGTCGTAACCGACCTTGTGCCAAATGCACCAATTTGGCGAAAAGGGTAGTTGCGTTACAGGCAAAGGGATAACGTCACGGCATCAAAGCAGATGGACACTTGTCCTAGACACCTGTACTGGACGCCTGTCTGCTCCGTCGTCGAGAGGGATGTCTGTGAGTGGTGTTCGCCGTGTTGTCGGTGGTTTGAGTGTTTTTGCTGTTGCTGCGGGTTTCGTGGCGGTTGCGGGTGTCGGGGTTGCGGGGGCTGCTCCGGTGACGGCTGAATTCAATTCGAGTGGTTACAAAATCACTCGAACAATCAGTGACGGGACGCCGTCCGAAGGTGATCTGATCACCTCCACCACGGTATTCAAGCGGACCGACTTTGTGGTCAATTATCTGTACGCGGTTCGGGATTTTCATCCGTCGTGCATGACGTATGTCGAGGGTTCGGCGAAGGTGAACGGGAAGGCGTACGCGCCGGAGACTCCGGTGAGCACTGACTCGGTGCGCGTGAGCGCGAGCATCACCGATTGGCCGTTGTATCAGAACAATACGAAGTCGTTCGAGTTTCAGTATCGGGTCGGCGCAGGGTGTGAGCGCGGTAATGATTTGGCGAGCACAGTGCATTTCGACGGTTCGGCTTGGGTGAATGACACGACAAGCGGTCGTGGTCCGTCGATCAATGTTCGGAAGAACGTGTCGTCGACTGTCGTGTCGCCGGTCAGCAGTGCCCAGGTGGGGCAACCGGTGACGTTGAGCGCGACGGTGACCGGTGGTGCCGACGGTGATCCGGTGGAGTTCTTCGACGCCGGTTCCAAGATCGGCGCCGGCACGCTCGCCAATGGTGTTGCCACACTTGACTGGACACCGACCACTCGTGGGAATCACTCGATTACCGCGAAGTTCGCCGGCACCGCGAGAGCTGTCGAGTCGACATCGGCGGCGCTGAACGTGAATGTCTCGCAGGCTGATTCTCCGTCGACTACAGCGCTGGCGCCGATCTCGGGCGCTCAGGTGGGTAAGTCGACCACCCTCAAGGCGACAGTGTCTGCGCCGGGAACGGGTGGGACGGTGACGTTCAAGGTCGGCGCCACGGTTCTGGCTTCGGTGCCGGTCGCCGGCAATGGCGAAGCCACTTACGCCTGGGTTCCGACGGTTGCGGGCGCGCAGACGGTTGAAGCTGTGTTCGCGGGCCGATCCGGTGTCACCGGGTCGAGCACCACAGCGAGTACGACAGTTGCCGAGCAACCAGTCGGAACGACAGATTCCACAACAGTTCTCAGCGCCGGAGCGGGTCAAGTCGGTGTTGCGCAGACCGTTTCGGCTCAGATCAACCCGGCAAACGCCGGTGGCACAGTCACCTTTAAGGACGGTGAGTCGGTCATCGGCACAGCAACGGTCGATTCTTCCGGCAAGGCCGGCATTTCGTGGACGCCGGCAACTCAGGGCCAGCGCGTCGTAACGGCCGAGTACTCGGGCGCCGGAACAGTGACGGCTTCGGCCGATCAGGTCTCCGTTCAGATCGCAGCACCCGTCGACGGCGGAGAGCCAGGTACAGGCGGAACAGGTTCGCTCGGCAACCTTGGAAACATCTTCGGCTCCTAAGGCATTCGACACCTGGTGATGCCCCGTCCGCGTGAAGCGGTGGGGCATCACCCATATCGCTCGCTTCTCGAGAAGGAAAATCTATGTCTGTTGGTTCTGCACGCCGTGTTGTCGGTGGTGTGAGTGTGTTTGCTGTTGCTGCGGGTTTCGTGGCGGTTGCGGGTGTCGGGGTTGCGGGTGCTGCTCCGGTGACGGCGGAGGGAAATGTGCACGGTTACCATGTTGTGCGCACTATTTCGAACGGAACGCCCAGTGTGGGTGAGACGATTACCGTGAAGTCGGTACTGACTCGAACTGGTTCCCTCGAATACTTGCAGCAGGTCAAGGATGTTCATCCGGATTGTCTTACCTATGTGACGGATTCGGCCAAGGTTGACGGTTCGGTGATCGGCCGTGACAAGGTCGAGGTTGCTGCCGACTACGAGAAGATCTCTGGCAGTTGGGCGGTTTACTGGGATGGTGGTCTGATCAATCCGAAGTACCGAACGGTTGAGTTCAGTTATACGGTCGGTGCGGGTTGTGCTCGTGGTGTGGATTTGACGACTGAGTTGCATGTGAGTGGGACTTTGGGGTCGGGGCAGCTCAAGGGTGTCGGTCCGTCGATCAGCGTCGCGAAGAACGTGTCGACGACGACGCTGTCCCCGGTCAGTGGCGTGCAGTTGGGGCAGTCAGTTCCGCTGAAGGCGACGGTTACCGGTGGCGGCGACGGTGATTCGGTGGAATTCTTCGACGCCGGTTCCACGATCGGCACTGGCACGCTCACCAATGGTGTTGCCACACTTACCTGGACACCGACCGGCGTCCGCACACACACCGTGACGGCCAAGTACCTCGGCAACACGAAGGTGGCAACCTCGACGTCGTCGGCAGTCGACGTCGTTGTGTCCGAAGCGGACAAGTTCACGGCAACCACGATCACCGGCCCAACGACTGCGGACGCAGGTGAGTCCGTGACTCTCGAGGCTTCGGTCTCGCCTGTTCCGGTGGGCGGCACGGTGCAGTTCAAGGACGGCACAACCGATCTCGGTCGCGCAACGACCGTCGACGCCAACGGCAAGGCCTCGCTGACGGATTCCTATGCAGCCGGTGAGCATTCGATCGTGGCGGTGTACTCCGGTTCCGGTCTTTACCAGACCTCGACGTCGACGCCGCATACCTTGACGGTCGCTCCCGTCGTGGTCGAGCAGAGCACCACGACCACCCTCGTCGGTCCGTCGAGCGCTTCGACAGGAGAGGAATTGTCGTTTACTGCCACGGTGTCGACCGGCGCTGCGGGCGGCACGGTGCAGTTCAGGGAAGGGGCCAGAGATATGAGCTCGCCGATTCCCGTAGACGCCTTGGGTAAAGCCACGATCACACCGACGTTCAACGACGCCGGTGAATACAACATCACCGCAGTGTTCTCCGGTTCGGGGAACTTCCTGGGTTCGACCTCGAGCGTTCAGACTGTGAAGGTCGCCGCGCCGGCTCCCGTCGATCAGCAGACCCAGACGGTCTTGACTGTTCCCGCGAACGCAAAAACCGGTACGGCAGTGGGTCTTTCCGTGACGGTCACGCCGGCTCCGTCAGGTGGCACGGTGCAGTTCAAGGATGGTTCGGGCACTCTCGGCCTGCCCGTGGTGGTTGTCGACGGCAAGGCGTCGATGATGCATGAGTTCGGCAGCGTCGGTACTCACGACATCACGGCGGTGTACTCGGGTGCGAGCGGATTCCTCACGTCTACCTCGGTCGTGCAAGCGATTTCGGTCACGGCTCCGGCCGCAGAAGATCAGGAAACGTCTATCACCGTGAGCGCTCCGGCGTCCGCCACGAAGGGCGCAAAGGTAGATCTGGCTGCTGCCGTTGTACCTACGCTCAACGGCGGGACGGTCCAGTTCATGGACGGCGCCACCCCGATCGGCGGACCGGTTGCGGTAGTGAACGGTAAGGCGACACTCTCGCATGCCTTCACCGAGGTCGGCGATCGTCGGATCACCGCGGTGTTCAGCGGAACTGACGGATACCTCGGTTCCGAGACGCAGGCCGGCGTCACCGTCAAGGTCACGGCAGAGCCTGGCACCGGCGCTCCGACCGGTTCGCTCGGAGACCTGGGCGCCATCTTCGGTTCCTAGCTCGAAGCAGCATTGACGACACGCCCCGCCGCAGAGAACACCTCCGCGGCGGGGCGATTCGTGTCTGTGAGGTCAGGGGTTCGGGGCGACAACGTGCCATGGCACGGTCAGGATGCAGTCACGCACGCGTCGCCGCGCCGGTTGAACCGGAATGCCCTGCCCACGAAGTATTTCCAGTGCCGCCGCCCAGCGGTGTCTGGGGCCGAACGACGCATGGGGCGCCGCAGTGGCCCACGCGCGATCCGCGGCCGTGAGTAGCGCGTGAATCGGTTCTCCCGGAACATTGCGGTGAATGAGGGCCTTGGGCAACCGTTCTGCGATGTCTGACGGTTTCTCGATGTCGAAGGGATCCCACGCCAAGGTGAGGGTCAGGGGTCGGTGCGCATCGAGCAGCACCCAGGCGCACCGACGCCCCAGCTCGTCGCACGTCCCGTCGAGGATCAAACCGCCAGGCGCCAAACCGGACTGAATGTGCGACCACGCCGATTCCACCGCGTCTTCGGGGTACTGGCGCAAAACGTTGAAAGCGCGAACGAAAATCGGTGACAGGCCGGCCAATTCGAACCCGCCGCGCGCGAAACTGACTCCGTTGCGGCTTTCCACCACGCGGGCGGGGTCGATTTCGAGTCCGATGACCCGGCGGTCGCGTCGTACCGCGGTGAGTCGGTCGGCCATCTCGAACGTCGTGTCGGGGCGGGCGCCGTAGCCGAGGTCGACTATCAATGGGTCGGCAGCGTCGTGCAGTGCCCGTTGAACGGCCCGGTTGTGCACGAGCCAGCGGTCGCTGCGCCGCAGACGGTTGATGCCGGTTGTGCCGCGTGTGATGACACCCTCGATCTTCGGGGGTGGAGCAGTCCTCACCGGGGGTCAGCGAGCGGCGAGCCAGGTCGCGGTGACCTGAGCTTCGGTGCGGAACAGATCGACAAGATTGGTGAGCATCAGCTCTTCCAACTTCCCGCCGACAAAGGGGATGTGCACTTTGGCTTCCGACGACGTCCGCAAGGTGCATCCTGTTTCGGTGCCGAACAGTTCCATGGTTCCGGTGAGACTGCCCGGTCCGGCCGGGATGGAGGCCTCGTAGGTTCCGGTTACCGTGTCACCGAACGGGCTGTAGGACTCGGTGCGCGTGATGATCAGGTCGTTGCGCATGACGGTCTGCGCGATATCGGGCAGATCGGTGCGTGGCAGGACGTGGTGCAGGACGAGTTCGATTCCGGAATCGCTGACCTCGAAATGTTCCACCCGATTTTCGGAATGCTTGCGCATCTCCTCGACCCGGGCGTCCCAGTATCCGCGATCGGTCAGTGCTCCGTAGACCTGTTCGGGGGAGTGCTGGTAGCGGGCGGAGTAGTCGATGCGTCGAGCCATGATCGCAAACGATACCGGCTACCTGCTGTTACAGAAAAAACCTACCCCGCCCGCAACGCCCTATTTTGCGATCCAGTCCCGCGTGAAGTCCTGCTCGGCCTCGATCAGACGGGTGACCTCGTCGACGATCGCGCTTTCGATCTTGCCGCCGAAAATCGGGATCTTGACCTCGACCTCGCCGGTGGCACTCAAGGTGCAACCCGTGTCGTCTCCGCTGAGCACCTGGGTGCCCTCGATGCGGGCAGGGACGCCGTCGACGTGCGCCGAGAAGGTTCCCGTCGCGGTTCCGCCGTTGAGCGGTGCGATGGTCTCGCTGCGCTTGATGACGATGTCACCCTTGATGAAGTTGGAGACCATGGAGGGAAGGTGCTCGGCTGGAATGACCTGAGACATGGTGACTGCGACGGTTTCGTCCCGGACAGTCAGTTCGTCGATGGTGGCGCCAGGGCCACCTACTGCGGCGATACGGTCACGCCAGTACTGCTCCGACGTCACCGCCTCATGGACCTTGGCGACGGGGACGGTGTACTTCGATGAATGCTCGATGCGACGGCTCACGATTGTGGAGGCTACCGTTTACCGATGTGTGGGACGTAACCATTGGCCAACGCGTCGTAGATTCCGGCGCTTTCGTGTCCGAGAACATTGACCTGTCCGGATTGACGACGCTCCGGGTAGGAGGACCTGCGCGGCTGCTCGCGGAATGCCCGACGACGCAGTCTCTGGTCGACGTCGTTCGGCTTCTCGATCGTGAAAACGTGCCGACGCTGATCTTGGCGGGCGGGTCGAATCTCGTCATTTCGGACGAGGGTTTCGACGGAGTTGTGGTTCGTGTGGCGAACACCACGGTGACCCTCGACACGGATCGTGTTGTCGCCGAGGCCGGCGCCGTGTGGGACGAGGTGGTTGGTCAATCCGTCGCCGCGGAATTGGGCGGACTCGAAGCCCTGTCGGGAATCCCTGGTTCGACGGGCGCAACCCCGGTGCAGAATGTCGGCGCATACGGCGTCGAGGTGGGCTCGCGACTTCGGCGGGTCCAGTTGCTCGATCGCCGCACCGGAGAGGTGTCCTGGGTCGATCCGTCGACTCTGCAACTCGGCTACCGCTCGAGCGTCCTCAAGCATTCGGACGCAGCGCTGGTTCTGGCGGTCGAACTCGACGCGACAACGGATGGACTGAGCGCGCCCCTGGCTTACCGGGAACTGTTCACGGCACTCGATGCTCAGGAAGGTGATCGATTGCCGTCGTCGCAGGTCCGCGAAGCTGTTCTGGGTTTGCGCGCCGGTAAGGCGATGGTGCTCGACCCTTACGATCACGACACGTGGAGCGCGGGTTCCTTCTTCACCAACCCGGTTGTGCCCGAGGATCGGTTGCCCGCAGTTCTTTCCGCTATTACGACGCAGCTCGGGGAAGTGACTGTCCCGCAGTATCCGGGGGTCGGCGGAACCAAGCTGTCTGCGGGGTGGCTGATCGAACGAGCCGGCTTTTCCAAGGGATACCCGGGCGAGGACGCGCCGGCTCGGTTGTCGACTCGTCACACACTCGCCCTGACAAACCGCGGCGACGCGAAGTGCTCGGACATCGTGGCTCTCGCCCGCACCGTGCGAGACGGCGTGGACGCCGCGTTCGGTGTGCGTCTCGAGCCGGAACCGGTCACCGTGGGTTGCCGGATATGAGCTGACAATCGTTAGCGCGGGTAGCCTGTTGAGGTGCATCAGCTGGGTATTCGGAGAAAACGTTCGCGTCTTGCTGCTTTGGTAGCTGTTCTGCTTGCGGCGATGCTCGCTGTTGCGGGATGCACCATCGGTGGCGCCGAGACGGCCGGCGAGGCATCACCAGCTGACAAGGCACCCGTTGCGCAGGTTGTCGAGACGCCGGTTGTCGGTGCCAGGGACGTCAGCCCGATCGCCCCGGTATCCGTCACAGTCACCGGCGGCACTCTCGACGAGGTTGCGCTGAACAACTCTGCGGGTACCCCCGTCGCAGGTCAGCTGTCTGCGGACCGGACGTCTTACGTCGTCAGCGAGGCTCTCGGGTACGCGGCCACGTATTCGTGGTCTGGTTCCGCCACCGGCACGGACGGAAAAACCGTTCCCGTCGAGGGCAGTTTCACAACGTTGGCACCCGATTCGCAGACCGGCGGCACCCTCAACATCGCCGACGGTCAGGAAGTCGGAATAGCAGCGCCGATCACCCTCCAGTTCGACAACTCCGTCGTCGACAAAGCAGCAGTGGAGAAGGCGCTTGTTGTCACGAGCGTTCCGGCGACCGCAGGTTCATGGGCGTGGCTGCCGGACGATAACGGGGGCTCGCGCGCGCATTGGCGTCCCGCCGAGTACTGGGTCCCGGGAACCGTCGTTCATCTGGACGCGAAGCTGTACGGACTGAACTACGGCGGCGGCGCGTACGGCGATCAGGACCTCACTCTCGATTTCACTATCGGTCGTAGTCAGATCGTGAAGGCAAACGCGCCCAGCCACCGTATGCAGGTCGTCCGCGACGGCCAGACGATCATGGACATCCCCGTCAGCTACGGCGAAGGCAACGAGGCCCGCAACGTCACGCGCAGCGGCATCCACATGGTGACCGAGAAGTACGAAGATTTCCTCATGTCCAATCCGCCGTTCTACGAGAACGTCCGCGAACGGTGGGCCGTTCGCATTTCCAACAACGGTGAGTTCATCCACGCAAACCCGCAAACCACGGGAGTTCAAGGTTCGTCGAACGTCACCAACGGATGTATCAATCTCTCGATGTCGGATGCGCAGGAGTATTTCGGAACCGCGCTGTACGGCGACCCCGTCGAGGTGACCGGGACGTCGATCGACCTCTCCGCCGCCGACGGCGACATCTACGACTGGGCGATCGATCTCCCGACCTGGAAGTCCATGTCCGCGCTCGCCTGAGCAACAAGAATCTTTTCTCTCGACGGAACCCCTGGCATCACCGATGCGTCTATCCAGGTAGACGCGGATGAATTCGGGGGATAGTCGTGAGTCTTCATGATGTTGTGGCGGATGGTCTCGCCCTTGTGGCATCGGTGCCCGGTCGTGTCGCCGATGTGGCATTGGCCCCGACCGCTGTGCTCCAACATTTCACCGACGATCGCGGCGAGTTCGACGACACAATCGCCGAAGCATCAAAGGTCGCCGACCTGGAACGCGAAGTGAACTGGGCAATCCGCGATGCACTGACTCCGCGGGCGACGGCGTTGGAGTACAGCGAACACGCCATTATTGAAGACGATCCCTTCGACGCGATGTCTCATGCTCAGATTTTTGCGCATGTCGACGAGATGAAGCCCGACATTCTTGTCGCGATCAGTAAGGCCTGGACCGAGATATCGGAGCGGGTTGTGAATGGAATCTCGGCCTTCAACCTCGCCGTCGGATCGGCAATCGGTGACGGCTGGCAGGGCAAGGGTGGATCTGCGGCCTTGGAGGCTGTTCTTGCGTACTCAGCTGACGGACAGGAACTTCAGACACGAGTGCAACTGGTAGCCAACAAAGTCGAAGAAGCAAAGATCGCACTGGGACAGGCAAAACAGTCGATACCGCGTCCAAGCGACGCATCGCTTGGGGAACAGCTCATCAGCATGATTCCAGGGGAGTCGTGGCGTCAGGCGCAACATGAAGCCGAAGAAGCGGAGCGACTGGCGCGCCAGGTCATGAAGGAGATGTACCTGCCGTACATGAAACGTGCCGATGATCAGGTTCCCGTTCTGCCGCCCGCATTCAATCCCATCACCTCCGGCGGCGGAACCTCCGGCGGCCGTAGTCCGTTCCAGACCGGTACCGATCAGATGTCGTACGAGCAAGCGGCATCCGCTGCGGGCAACTACCAAACATCTGGCGGTGGTAGCGGATTGGAACAGCGCACAGCTGATTCGCCAGGTGGCGCCGGGACAGACCCGACGGTCGGCGGCGCGGGTAACGGTGCTTCGGCTGGTGGATCAGGTGCGACGCCAGGCGCTGCGCTCGGCGACAGCGGACGGGTATCCGGGTCGGGAATCGGCCGGAGTGAAAGTGGTTCCGGGCCGGCGACTACCTCGGCGGCTTCCGCTGTGCCGCAGTCTGTCGGCAGTGGGTCCATCCCTGGTGTCGGACATGGCACCGGACTTGGTGGAGGTACCGGTCTCACCGGCGGACCTGGGAGTGGCGGATTTGGCGGTGGCGGATCTGCAGGTGGGGCAGGTGGCGGCATCGCGGGCGGTGGATCAGGCGCCAATGGATTGGGCGGCAGTGGTTTGGGCGGCAGTGGTTTGGGTGGCAGTGTGGCAGGCGGCGGCCTGGGCAGTGCCGGCGGCAGCGGTGCCCGCGGCGGTGCGGCAGGCAGTCTCGGAGCAGCCGGTAGCCGGGGCATGATGGCCGGCGGAATGGGAGGCATGGCAGGCGGCCGCGGACAAGGCGACGACGACAAGATGCACGAGACGCCGGGCTACCTCATCACTCTCGACAACGGAAACGAACTGATCGGGGACCTGCCGATGGTCACGCCGCCGGTGCTGGGGCAGTGAACACTGGTGCTGGGGCAGTGAACACTGGTGCTAGGGCAGTGAACACTGGTGCTGAAGCAGTGAACACACAGTCACAGTGGCGCTTCACAGGAATGGAATTCCAGATTCTGTGGGAAGCCGTAGGTCGGGACAGATTGCCGTACCCATTGAAATTCCGTCCGGCGGCCGAAACCATGACCGAACTGACTATGCAGCGGAAAAACGCGGCACTGCGGATCCGGCAGATTCTCGACGAGAGTATGACCGACGCGTTGCAGATACTGGCGGAGCCCACTGTACGCATCGAAGTGTCAGGATTTCACGGCGCCCGGATGAACACGGTGACACGGCTGCACGGTGCGATCGCCGGCGAGTGGGGAGTGCTGGTTGAGCAGTTGCCAGGTGCGGCAGCTGATTCCGGCTCCGATGTTGTTCTTTCGGTGCAACGGGCGTCGGTGCTGGTGTCCGCGATGGTGACGCACCTGCCGCAATGCCAGGCGGGGAAGGTTCGGGTCGCGTCGGCTCGGAACACGAAACATATTCCGGGAGAGTCGATCCTGAGTCGAGCCGACGATTCGCGACCAGCGCAGGAGCTGGTGAGGTTCTTTCGTCGGCCGCGCACGTCGATCGGTGAAATCACTATCTCGTCGGGCAGTGCCATAGACAGCAGGCCGAACCGGGGTGACGTTGTCTTTCAATGGAACGACTTTGCCGACGACGGTAGGTACATCGTGAGAGGTGGTGAAACGCTCAGCGCTGTTGCGGCTTCCGCCCTCGACGTGGAAACGGCGATCATGGCCGCCGTTTCCACGAAGAGGCAACAACGCTAGGTGGTTGGGCTTGTGCTAGGTCGTAGTGCGGTGGAAGCGTCCAGCACCTGCCTGATCGCGAGGACGCACGACGATCTGATCCAGGTTCACATGTGACGGACGTGCCGCGACAAAGCCGATGATCTCGGCGATGTCCTGAGCCACAAGCGGAGTGATGCCTTCGTACACCTTGTCGGCCTTCTCCTGATCGCCCTCGAAACGGACCAGGGAGAATTCGGTTTCGACGGCGCCGGGAGCGATCTCCGTCAACCGAACGGGCTTGCCCAACAATTCGCCGCGCAGGGTCCGATGCAGAACGGCCTGAGCATGTTTGGCGGTGGTGTACCCGGAACCGTTGTCGTATGCCTCGAGTGCGGCGATCGAGGTGATGGTGACCACCAAACCGTCGCCGGAGTCGATGAGCTTGGGCAGCAACGCTTTTGTGACCCGCAAAGTGCCCAGCACATTGGTTTCCCACATCCAGCGCCAGTCGTCGAGATCGGCCTCCATGACTGTCGCCAGGCCCTTGGCGCCGCCCGCATTGTTCACCAGGACGTCGACGCGGGGCAGGACCGCGGCAAATGCGTCGACGGAATCCTCGTCGGTGACGTCGAGTTCGAGCGCAGTGCCGCCGATCTCCTCGGCGATCTTCTCGAGGCGATCGAGGCGCCGGGCCCCGATCACCACGTGAAATCCCTGATCGGCAAGCGTGCGGGCAGTGGCCTCGCCGATTCCGGAGCTGGCTCCGGTGACAACAGCGACGCGGGCATCGGAAGAAATGGTCATGACGTAATCGTAGGGCTAGTCGGCCGCGTACTCTGCCTCCCGCTCGATGGATTCGATGTGACGGGCCGGGACCTGGACGGTTCCCGGGGTGTACGTGACGGCTCGGAGCGCGCCGCTGTAGCGGAAGCTGCCGCGTCGCCCGTGCAGGTCCCAGGACACCGGTCCACGCGCATCGACGCCGACCGAGATGCCGGTCCACGGCGCCATGCCCACAAGTTGGACCTGATCGCGGAGGTGGCCGGCCGGAACGCCGTCGACGCTGACGTCGAGGTTCCAGCGCAGGCGCGGCGCGACTCTCACCGCAACGTCGATGCGGGTGCTGCCCACCGCGAGCGGCCCGGTGTCGATGCTTCGGTAGTCCCCGAACGCGTTGTATCCGAGATGGAGATGGCCGTCTTCGACGTACAGGATGTACCCGCCTTGGGGGTCGCCGTGCGCTACGAGGACGCCGGAGTCGCCGCCCTGGTAACCGCTCAGTTCTACGGTGATGTCGAAGTCGCGGAAGGCGATGAGCCGAGACGATCGGTATCGCTCGAGGGTTGGGGTTCCTGCCAGGATTCGCACCGGCCGCGACAGCGCTTGTTCTTCGGGCCGACGCACCGCTCCGACGCCGTTGCCCAACAGCGGGAAGACGGTGTTCGCCCACGCCGAGTTGTCCCAGGCGTCGGCAAGTTCGCGGACCTTGTCCGGGTACTGCGCGGCGAGATTGTTCAGTTCGGTGGGGTCTGCGGTGACGTCGAACAGTTGCCAGTCGGGTTCGTCGATGTTGTCGGGTGCCAGCGCCAGCAGTTTCCAGCCGTCCTTGTAGTACCCGCGGTTGCCGGTCATTTCGGTGTATTGCTCGGTGTGGGAGCTCGGTGCCACCGGTGAATGCAGAACGTGGGCAGCCGAGACTCCGTCGAACTCCTTGGCGGGAAGGCCATGACGCACGGTCGGAACGTCGATGCCCGCAAGATCGAGGAGGGTGGGGGTCAGATCGGTGACGTAGGCAAACTGGTCTCGAATGCCGTTGTCGGCCGCAGCCGGTTTGATACCGGCCGGCCACGACAGGACAAACGGCACTCGGACGCCACCGGCAAACGACTGGCCCTTGTAGAACCGGAACGGGGTGTTGGACGTCTGTCCCCATCCGCGAGGGTAGTGAACACCCAACTGTGGCCCACCGATCAACGATTCGTCGTGCGGGACGTCGCCTACCCACTCGGGATCCTGCACGTGCGCGAATTGCGCGAAGTAGCTGCGCGTGCCGTCCGAACCACCCTCGGCCGTGCCACCGTTGTCGGAGGTGAAGACGATGATGGTGTTGTCCAACTCTCCGAGTTCTTCGAGCGTCTCGACAATGCGGCCAACGCTTTGATCAACCGAATCCACCATGCCTGCATAGACTTCCATGTAGCGGGCAAACCGCGACTGTTGCTCCGATGTCAGGGAATCCCATTCGGGAACGTCGAAGCCAGGCTCGGAATTACGCGGTGCTTGCCGCGTACCTTCGGGGAACAGTCCCGCCGCGAGCTGAGCAGCAAAGCGGGATTCGCGGATTCGGTCCCAGCCTTCGTTGTAGCGGCCCCGGTACTTGGCTTGATCTTCGGGTTTGGCTTGCAACGGCCCGTGCATGGCGACGTGCGCAAAGTAGAGGAAAAACGGTTTCTCCGCATCGTGAGCCCGGAGGTCCTTGATGTAGCTGACAGCTTTGTCGGTGAGATCGTCTGTCAGATAGTAATTCTCGGGATACTCGTCGACGTCGACGACGGAGTTGTCGGAGATCAATTGATTGGGGTAGTAGAAGGAATTGAGGCCTTCGAGTGATCCGTAGTAGCGGTCGAATCCGCGCTGCGTCGGCCAGGAGTCGCGGCTGCGACCCGGCGCGAGGTTGGCGTCACGCACAAGGTGCCATTTACCGACGGCGTATGTGGCGTAACCGGATTCGCGAAGAATCTCAGGCAGGGTCAGGATGTCGTCACCAAGCTCGAGCCGTAAGCCCGGGTAGCCGGGGTCTGCGTTTGCCACGAACCCGTATCCCGCGCGATGTGGATTGACTCCGGTCAGGAGCGCTGCCCGAGAGGGGGAGCACAGCGGCGTCGTGTGATAGTTGGTGAGCCGAACACCTTGTGCAGCAAGTCGGTCCAGGGTCGGTGTCTCGATCTCCGATCCGAACGGGCCGATGTCGCTGTATCCCATGTCGTCGATCAAGACGACCACGATGTTGGGGGCATCCGACGCCGGTGACGCTGTCGACGGCCAAGACGGGATCGAGTCGGCTGCGGTACGGCCGATCCGCCCACCGAACCCCTCGTAGCCGCGTGCGTGTGGTGGGGGAGTGGTGTCTGCGCCGGTCATGTCAGCACTAAAACAGCTGTATTTGCGGTTGGCCATAGTTGCATTCACTGTGATCGTTACCGCACCCGATTTGTGAAACTGGGCAGAGCTGCTATTTTTGGATCTATGTCGACCGACCAGCCTGCCGCTTTGCGCGTCACCTATGTGACCGCTGCGTTGGGGTCGCGTCTGCCTCTGGCACGCGAACTGTGTTGTTGCCGCCGTTCTTTCTGCAGCTAATTTTCTGCGCCGCTCTCCACCCTTTCTTCCTTGACCAGCATTGATGCCGGTCCGAGGGCTGAAGTGTGCGCTTTCTCCTCCTTCTGCAAGGGACTGCCATGTCGACCCCCACACTTACTGCCCCGCAGCTTCGATCACGAACCGTCCTCTCCGGACCGCGGCCTCAGGTTGTTGCACCTGAGCTGCGCATCGCCGACGGACCGGCGGCTACGGTCCTCCGCATCGCTCGGCTGCGAGGCCCGATTTCGCGGGACACTGCTGCCAAGGCCTCCGGGTTGAGCATTGCAACCGTCAATCGGCAGGTCACGAGCCTGCTCGACCTCGGAGTGGTCCGTGAGCGAGCAGATCTGATTGCCTCAGGTGCCATCGGTCGCCCCAAGGTTCCGTTCGAGGTGAATCACGAGCCGTATCTGACGGTCGGCATCCACATCGGTGCAGCCGTCACCAGCATCATTGCCAGCGATATTCGGGGCCGGGTGCTCGGCGCCGTCGAAATCCCGACGCCCACCACCAATTCATCTGTTGCACTCGCGACCATCGCGCGTTCGGCAAAATCGTTCACATCCCGGTGGCACAAACGTCGACCGCTGGCTGTCGGCGTTGCGATCGGTGGACGCGTCGACTCTGCTACCGGCGTGGTCGACCACCCCCGATTGGGATGGAAGGGAGCAAAGGTCGGCGCCGTCATCGGAGCCGGATTGGGCTTGCCGGTTTCGGTTGCCGCGCACGTCGAGGCCATGGCCGCATCGGAATTGCTGCTGAGCGCCGATCGCACCGAGACACCGGCTACCGGGACCACTGCGCTGTACTTCTATGCGCGCGAAACATCAGGCATTGCGATCACTTTCGAGGGTCGCGTGCACACCCCGTCCAGCGGACCGGGCTCGATCGCGCACCTGCCGACGGGGTCGTCGGCCCGGTGCGCCTGCGGTTCCGTGGGGTGCTTGGAAGCGACCATCAGCGATCGAGCGATTGTGACGCAGGCGCTGTCGAGCGGCGCGGTGATTCAGGGTAGCGAGCGCATCACCATCGCCGACGTGTACGCGGCGGCCTCTGCCGGTTCGGCTGCGGCACATGAACTCCTGGTCGAACGAGCACGGGTGCTGGGTCGCACGGTGGCGCTGTTGCGTGATCTGTTCAACCCGGATCGTGTGATCCTCGGTGGCCAGGCTTTCACCGACTACCCGGCCGGCGCGCCGTATGTCGCCGAGGCTTTCTCGACGACATCGTCCCTGGAGCGTAAGGACATTCGGATCACCGGCTTCGGGAATCGGGTGCAGGAATATGCGTCGACCGTGGTGTCGCTGAGCTCGCTGTTCGCTGATCCGGCCGCAGCGATGCGCCGGGCCGCCGTAATCTGACTTCGTCTGTGCCGGTTACAGCTCCGGCCGGTCGAGTACCCGCAACCACCGTCCGTCGGGCTGGCGGCGCGCAACCTGAGTGCGTCCGCCGGTACCGTCGGCCGGCGCAGTGGAGGTCATCGCGAGATCACCGCTGACGACCGTCGGCAGCGCCTTCTCGACGGTGAACGTGGGTGCGGCAGCGAGCATCTGTGCGATCACGTCGCGGATGGCAGAACGCCCGACGGTAAGTGAACCGGGCGGAAATGCCATCACGGCGCCCTCTTCGTAGAGTCCCGCTACTGCGTCGGCGTCACCGGCGTTGGCGAACTCGACAAAGAGGCGAGCGAGGTCTTCCGGGGTCCGGGCTTCTCGAGTTGTGTCTGTTGTTGTCATGCCTCCATCGTGCTGCGATGCTGATGATAAGTCCAAGATCTGGTTTGTCTCGTAGCTAGAATCAAAAGTTATGGAACTTCGGCAACTCGAGTACTTCGTCGCAGTGGTCGACGAAGCGAATTTCACCCGCGCGGCCGAGCGTCTACACGTCGCTCAACCAGGTGTGAGTGCGCAGATCAAACGCCTCGAGCGGGAGTTGGGGCAGGAACTGCTCGATCGAAGCAGCCGGACCGTACGTCCCACCGAAGCGGGGCGCGCTGTGCTGCCCCACGCTCGCGCTGCCCTGGCCTCCGTGGACAGCGTCCGCGACGTCGTGGACGCGCTGAAAGGATTGGTCCGAGGCTCGGTTTCCGTCGGGATGGTGACGGCCTGTGCTTCGGCTGACCTGACAGATCTCCTGGCTCGGCTGCACCTCCGACATCCGGGTCTGGATATCTCTCTGGCCGAAGATGATTCACGCAACCTTCTTGCCGGTGTCGCGGACGGAACCTTCGACATAGCGGTTGTCGGGGTGGCGGGGGAGCTGCCCGAGGGCCTCGAATCCCGCGTGATCACCGATGAGCGACTGGTGGCGGGAGTGGCCGCGAATCATCCACTTGCCGAACGGGATACTCTGCCGTTCGCGGAACTCGGGACGCGGTCCGTGATCTGCCTTCCGTCGGGAACCGGTATCAGGACGTGCCTCGACGCGGCCTGCGCGGCGGTAGGCGTCGCCCCCACAGTTGCGCTCGAGGCCAGCAATCTCGGGATTATCGTCTCACTGGCAGCGCAGGGGTTGGGGATGGCGGTAATCCCGGAATCCGCAGTGGGACAGTTGCATCGGATCAACCTCGAACCTGAGGCCCGGTCCCGCTTGGAACTGGTGTGGCGCGCCTGCGGCGGCAAGAATCCGGCGGCGTCGGCGCTCATAGATCTGGCGCGATCTGCTCCCGTCTCGTGACTTCCGATTGGGCGCGGTCCAACCCGCCGTGCTCGAGGGCCGCGAGGTGAGAAGTGTCGGTCCAGTACACAGCGCCTCGCCGACGTACGGTCACAGTCAACGTGGCACCCAGATGTTCCAGTGCGCCAGGAACGTTGCGGCGCTGCGCGGGAAGAGGTACCGGGAGGATATGGGCGTCCGACAGGGGAGCGCTGCCCTCGATCTCGACACTCCAGAGGTGATTGCGGCCGCGTAGTGTCCAGCGGTCGTCGGCAACCACTGTGGTCACGGGCGAGGTGACCGGGTTTCCCAGCCGGAATACGGTTCCGTCGGGCAGTGCGACAACAACGGCGGTGACTTCGGTGCGAAGCGGCCCCGCGCTGATCTGCCCGCCTGCGAAGGCGATACATGCATTCGGGTCGGTGAACCCCTGAGCCTGGCCCCACCACCAGGATTCGGGGAAACCACCCTTGCCCCAGTTCTTCTCGCCGTACACCTGTGCTCCGGTGAGATCCCAGGTCTCGCCGTCGATGATCGCGGCGCCCTCGGCTCTGCCACCGAGAAGCCACGGATGCCAGTACTGATTGAGAGCGGGAACAGACTGGAAATAGCTGGAACCGCCGAAGCGTCGACGCGGCCAGAATCGCTGGTTCGAGATGCGAACGTCCAGACGCGCGGTCTCGAGATCGGCGTGTACCTGATCCGTCGTGCCGCGAAAAGCGTTGTCCGCATAGGCCCCTAGCCGGTCAGGATCGGCATATCCGCCGGGATGCTCTGTGTCGCTGAGGAAACCGCCGGGATGCGCGGCTATCGCGAGCGTCGACCAATGGCCGTCGGCCGCTCGATTGATTCCGGCCAGTGCAATGACAACGCGGCCGCTTTCCGGCAGCGTGAACCGCCAGAAATAGCCTTCCATCGCAACATCGTGCGAGGCAAGTAGATTGCCGTACGGCGCGGTGGCGCCGGATGACCGGTACCCGGGAAGGTTCACGGCCCCAACACTGCCTGGGATGCCGTGACCTGAGCGACCAGACGGCCCTCGTCGTCCCGGAGTTCGGTGACTATCGCGATGGTGCTGCGGCCGGCATGCAGTGGCCGGGCAGTTGCAGTGACGGTGCCCTTGCGGACACCCCGAGTGAAGACCGTCGACGAACTGGTAGTCGAGGTGCCGGCGCCGGGTGGCAGGTTGAGGAATGCACAGACGGCGCCGACGCTGTCTGCCAGCGTCATCAAGGCGCCGCCGTGCATTCCGTTACCGGCGGTGGTGCGGTGGTTGTCCCAATCGAGGTGCCCGACAACCTCTTCGGAGGTCGCACTGTCCAACTGCACTCCGGTATGAACGGCAAAAGGCATGCTCGCGACAAGCTGTTCGAGGTCCATGCCTACCGATGCTAACCAGAAGTCGAAGCCGATGTGGAGCTTCGGCTACAGCGGAAGCGCAGTTTCCGACAGGCCGTCCGGGGCGTTGCGTCGACGGAACCACTCGGTACCGAATGCCGCGGTGAGCTGCTCGGTGGGCATTTCGAGGAACGGCCCGAAATCCCCGACCTGTGTGGCGTGCGCGTACATGGCCGCGCGCTTCGAGCTGATCACCGAACTGACGTCGACGGCCGTGGTGAGCTGTTCGGCTGGAAGGCCGAACGTCTCGATGTCCGGTGGCTGCGCTTCTTCCGTCCACTCCGGGTTGGCAAGCATCAGCATCTTCATGTGATCGCGGTTGGTGGACGCCTCGTAGACGAGCGGTGTGCCCGCGAGCTCAGCCGCCCGAATGCCGACGTAGTGCACCTGAATGTGGTCCGGGTGTCCGTAACCACCATTGGCGTCGTAGATCGTCAGGATGTCGGCGTTCTCCTCGCGAAGAACTTCTGCCAGACGCTCGGCCGCCTCGTCTACTTCGGCATTGCAGAAAGCGTCGGGATTCTCGTTCTCGGGGGTGCCGACCATTCCGGAATCCGGATAGTGCAGCGACACGACACGGCTGGCACCGAGGGCATCGGTGGACGCCTCGAGTTCGCGGCTGCGACGCTCCGCCAATGATTCGTGCTCGTCCAACAGGCCGTCGGGATACTCACCCAGCGCACCGTCGGTGGCCGTGACGACAACAACGCGATGACCCGCGTCGGCAGCCATTCTCATGACGCCACCCGTGATGAATACTTCGTCGTCGGGATGGGCGTGGAAACACACCAGGACACTCATTCGCGCAATCGTAGGGCAAGCTACCGACAGGTCAACTCGAGCCGGGATTTGTGGTGGCTGCACATATTCTGTGAACCTTGTGGGGTGCACGAGAATCAGTCATGACCAGTTCCGACGATAAAGGCCTGATGGGGGCATATCGCGAAATATTCGCCGCCCCTGGCGCCATTGCCTTCTCCGCCGCCGGTTTCATCGCGCGGTTGCCGATCGCGATGATCGGCATCGGAATCGTGACGATGATCTCGCAACTTCGTGGTGACTACGGGCTGGCCGGCGCGCTCGCAGCAGTATTTGCGCTGTCCTGCGCCGTCATAGCGCCGTTGGTGTCCCGCACGGTGGATCGATTCGGGCAGCGCGCGGTTCTGCCCCTGGCCGCTGCGGTCAGCGCCATCTCGATCGGTGCGCTGCTGCTGTCCGTGAGATTCGAAGCGCCGGACTGGCTGCTGTTCGCTCTGGTGATCCCGGCCGGTGCGACCCCGACGATCGGTGCGATGGTTCGCGCCAGGTGGGTTGCGATCTACGTCGGAGAACCTGAGTTGCGCACAGCTTTTGCGTTCGAATCCGTCGTCGACGAACTCTGTTTCGTGGTGGGGCCGGTGCTCTCGGTCGGTCTGAGCATCGGGTTGTTTCCCGAAGCCGGTCCGCTCGCGGGAGTAATTCTTCTTGTGGTCGGCACGCTCCTACTGGTGGCGCAGCGATCGACGGAACCCAAGATTCATCCGCGCATACCGGGCCGGGGACGCTCGGTTCTCGCGAACCCGGCGATGTGGATCGTCATCATCGTGATGGTGATGCTGGGAACCATGTTCGGCGTCATCGACGTCGGTGCCATCGCGTTCACCCAGGAACAGAACTCGCCCGGGTCGGCGACCGTCGTCCTCGCCCTGTTTGCCGGCGGATCGGGAATCGTGGGCTTGGTGTTCGGGTCCCGGCACCCGACGCGCTCGCTACGCGGACAGCTGATGATCGCGTCCATTGCCGTCACCGTGCTGAGCATTCCGCTCCTGCTGGTCGGCAACGTCGCGGGACTGGCAGCGGCCTACATCCTGGCCGGCGCGACAATCGCGCCGACGCTCATCATCGCCACAGCTCTTGTCGAGCAGATCGTCCCACCCGAGAAACTCACCGAAGGTATGACGCTGACGGTGACCGGCCTGGGCGTCGGCGTGGCGCTCGGATCCGCGCTGGCGGGGCAGCTGATCGACCGCTACGGAGTCTCGTCGGCGTACACGCTTGCCGTCGGCGCAGCGGTCACAGCCTCTATCGTGACGGCATGTCTATTCGTGAAGCCGTCAGCGTCGACGGCACGTCCATCGTCTACCGAGTAACCGGAAACCCGGAAGCAACCCCGCTGGTCCTGCTGCACGGCTGGGCACAGTCCTCGCAGTGCTGGGGTGAGCAGGTTCTGAGCGAACTGGCGTCCTCGCACCGGTTGATCGCCGTTGATCTACGCGGCCACGGATACTCCGACGCCCCCGAAGACGGTTACGACAACAGCGCGAACTGGGCCGGCGATGTTGCCGCTGTCCTGGCAGCCGAGGGCATCACCGAGAAAGCCGTGTTGCTCGGGTGGTCGTACGGCGGACTCGTGATCTGCGATTACCTGGCAGCGCACGGAACGGACGCTGTCGCCGGCGTTGTCCTGGTCGGGGCGATCACGAGCATCGGACGCGGTGAGAAGGGCGGCAAGGTGGGTGCGGCAATGCGCAGCGCTGTTCCCGGTGCCATGTCGGAAGATCCCCGCGAGGCGATTCGGGCACTCGGCGCGTTCGGCAACGCGCTCACCGGCCCGCCGGAAGGCAAAGGGGCCCAGTCGCAGGCCCTGTTCGGTGCGAGCCTCGCGACCCGCCCGCGCGTGCGGGCCGCACTGTTCAACCGTGCGGTCGGTCACGACGAACTGCTCCGTTCCCTCGACATCCCGGCGCTGGTTCTGCACGGCGCCGAAGACTCCGTTGTCGACGTGAGTGCAGGTAAGCACGCCGAAGAGCTGATTCCGAAGTCGCAGGCGTCGTACTGGGACGGCTGCGATCACGGGCCGTTCGTCGAGGATCCGACCCGATTCGTGTCCGAAGTGAGAACGTTTGTCTCCAGCCTCGGTTAGAGTTCGCGCCCGGTGAGGGGGCACTATGGAGTCGTGACACCCACGCACACTTCGCGCCCTCGCCGGGTGGCCGTACTGTCGGTCCACACCTCGCCCTTGGCGCAACCAGGCACCGGTGATGCAGGTGGGATGAACGTCTACGTCCTGCAATCCGCGATTCAGTTGGCTAAACGTGGTGTCGAGGTGGAGATTTTCACCCGCGCGACGTCATCGGCAGACTCTCCCGTCGTCGAAGCCGCACCGGGGGTTCGGGTGCGCAACGTCGCCGCCGGTCCGTTCGAGGGCCTCGACAAGGCAGATCTCCCGACGCAACTCTGCGCGTTTGTCGCCGGAGTCCTGCGAGAGGAAGCGCGTCGTGAACCGGGCTATTACAGCCTGATTCACTCGCACTACTGGCTGTCCGGGCAGGTCGGCTGGTTGGCTCGGGACCGCTGGGGCGTTCCGCTCGTCCACACCGCGCACACTCTTGCCGCCGTCAAGAACCTGTCGATGGCAGAGGGGGACACGCCCGAACCCGCCGCTCGGCAGATCGGTGAGCAACAGGTTGTGGCCGAGTCCGATCGGCTTGTTGCCAACACCACCGACGAAGCCAAAGCTCTCCACGAGTTGTACGGGGCCGACCCGACGCGCATCGACGTCGTCGCGCCCGGCGCGGATCTGACGCTCTATCGTCCGGGCGATCGTGATCGGGCCAGGGCGTCGTTCGGCCTGAATCCCAACGAAGTGATCGTGACGTTCGTCGGTCGCATTCAACCCCTCAAGGCGCCGGACGTCCTTCTGCGTGCCGCTGCGGAAGTCATCAGCCGCAACCCCGGATTGCCGCTGCGCATCCTGGTCGTCGGTGGTCCATCCGGCACCGGACTGGCTCAGCCGGACGTCTTGATCGAGCTGGCACGCACCCTCGGCATCACGGCGCAGGTGACCTTCCTGCCGCCGCAAGCGCCGACGCGGCTGGCCGATGTGTATCGGGCGTCGGATCTTGTTGCGGTACCGAGCTATTCGGAATCATTCGGCCTGGTGGCCATCGAGGCTCAAGCCTGTGGGACTCCCGTGATCGCCGCTGACGTCGGCGGGCTGGGTGTTGCCGTTCGCAACGGTGAGACGGGCCTACTGGTGCAGGGGCACAAGACGCAGGATTGGGCAGGCGCTCTCGAAGCGCTGGTCACCGAACCCGCGCGTCTGGAAACTCTTGCCGAGCGCGCTCCCCGTCACGCGGAGAACTTCTCGTGGGAACACACCGCGGACGGACTCCTCGAGAGCTATCGCAAAGCCGCAGTCAACTACAACAACGGAACCGGTCCCAGTGACTTCTCGCCCCGCCGCGCGCGGGGACTGTGGCGTCTGCGACGGACCGGAGGAGTGCGTACATGAGCAGTGTTTCCGACATCATCGAGCAGGCCCTCACCGAGCGTGAACTCGAATTCACGAAGCGCGACGGCACCCATTTCATCGTCGAACTTCCCGGTGAGCACAAACTCAAGACGTCGACTTTGCTGACCGTCGGGAACCACGGTGTGCGGGTCGAAGCTTTTGTGTGCCGCAAGGTCGACGAGAACTTCGAGGGTGTCTACAAGTTCCTGCTCAAGCGGAACCGTCGCCTGTACGGGGTGGCGTACACGCTCGACAAGGTCGGGGACATCTACCTCGTCGGCAAGATCTCCGAACATGCGGTGACCGGTGACGAACTCGATCGGGTTCTCGGCCAGGTCCTCGAGGCTGCGGACGGCGATTTCAACGTCATCCTCGAACTCGGATTCTTCTCGTCCATCAAGCGGGAATGGGCGTGGCGCGTCTCGCGTGGGGAGTCGCTGGCGAACCTGCAACCGTTCAAGCATCTGATCGAAGAAGCGGACGGCGAGAAAGCGGACGCCGAAGAATTGGACACTGCCGCCGAGAAGTGATGCGTGAGACATATCGGCGATGTGTCCCGTAGGGTGTTCTTTACTTTGTGACTACCATCACGGAATAATGCTGTTTCCGTAAGTCACAGTAAATTGTTCGTCACCTTGCCGCGCAACCTTCACGAGGAGCACCGTTGAGCTTCAAGAGTCCGTTCCCCGACGTCGACATCCCCAACGTCAGCGTCTACGACTTCCTGTTCGGAAACATCGAACCCGCTGATCTCGACAAGACCGCGTTTGTCGAGGGCGCTTCGGGCACCGTCACCACGTACGCCTCGCTGATCGCGCAGATCAACGGCGTCGCTGGAGCCCTCGCCGCGCGCGGACTCGCTGTGGGGGACGTCGTCGCTCTGCATTCACCGAACGTCCCGGCGTTCGGATCCGTCTTCCACGGCATCTTGCGTGCCGGTGGCGTTGCGACCACCATCAACGCTCTCTACACCGCCGAGGACATCGCCAAGCAACTCACCGACTCGAAGGCCACGTTCCTCTTCACGGTCTCGCCGCTGCTTCCGCAAGCCGAGGCGGCGGCCGACGAGGTCGGCATCCCGGCCGAGAACGTGATCGTCCTCGACGGCGCCGAAGGCCACCTCTCGCTGCGCGATCTGCTCGGTGAAGGTGCGACGCCGCCCGAGGTTTCCTTCGATCCGGCCACCCAACTCGCGGTGCTGCCGTACTCGTCAGGCACTACCGGTCGACCCAAGGGGGTCATGCTCACCCATCGCAACCTGGTCGCGAATGTCTGCCAGATCATGCCGCGGATGGGCATCGGCTCCGACGACAAGATTCTCGCAGTCCTGCCGTTCTTCCACATCTACGGCATGACGGTGCTGCTCAACGCCGCGCTCTTCGCCCGCGCGAGCCTGATTACGATGCCGAAGTTCGATCTCGTCGAATTTCTGCGGATCCTCGCCGAGCAGAAATCGACATACATCTTCGTCGCGCCGCCCGTCGCGGTCGCGTTGGCGAAACATCCACTGGTCGACCAGTACGACCTGTCGAGTGTGCACACGATTTTCTCCGGCGCCGCCCCGCTCGATGCCGCCCTCGGCAAGGCCGTCGCCGATCGCCTGAACTGCCGGGTCCGTCAGGGCTACGGCATGTCCGAGATGAGCCCGGTCAGCCATGCAATTCCGTTCGACCGGGACGACATGCCGCTCGACTCGTGCGGCCCGACCATCGCGAACATGGAATGCAAGCTCGTCGATCCGGGCACCGGTGAAGAGGTTGCATACCCCGCGGCCGGTTCCGGCGAGGTCAGTTCGCCCGGTGAGCTGTGGTGCAAGGGCCCGAACATCATGGCCGGGTACCTCGGGAACGAGCAGGCAACCAAAGACACCCTCGACGCCGACGGTTACCTGCGTACCGGCGACATTGCGACCGTCGACGCCGAAGGTGTCGTCACCATCGTCGACCGTCTCAAGGAACTGATCAAGTACAAGGGCTACCAGGTTCCGCCGGCCGAACTCGAAGCGTTGCTGCTCACCCACCCGCAGATCGCCGACGCCGCCGTCATCGGAGTGCTCGACGAGGAGGGCGAGGAAGTGCCGAAGGCGTTTGTCGTCCTGCAGGACGGTGCCGCGTTGTCCGAGACCGACGTCATCGCTTTTGTCGCCGAGCGCGTCTCACCGCACAAGAAGGTTCGCAAGGTCGCCTTCATCAGCACGGTCCCCAAGTCCGCGGCCGGAAAGATCCTCCGCAAGGATCTGCGCACCGCAGAAGCAGCGCAAAGCTGATTTCGCGGCAGGGTTGATCAAGACGTGTTCCGGTACTCATGCCAGGATGAACGGCATGAGTATCGGAACACTGGTCCTGCTTCGCCACGGCGAGAGCGAATGGAATGCACTCAATCTGTTCACCGGCTGGGTGGACGTACACCTGACCGACAAGGGCATGGCCGAAGGCAAGCGCGCCGGCGAACTGCTCGCCGAGCACGGCCTGCTGCCCGATGTCCTCTACACCTCGCTGCTTCGCCGCGCGATCAGCACCGCCAACCTCGCACTCGATGCGGCCGATCGCCACTGGATCCCCGTCGTCCGCGACTGGCGCCTCAACGAGCGCCATTACGGCGCCCTGCAGGGCAAGAACAAGGCTCAGACCAAAGAGGAGTACGGCAACGATCAGTTCATGCTGTGGCGTCGTAGCTACGACACGCCGCCGCCGGCCATCGAAGCGGGCAGCGAATACAGCCAGGACACCGATCCGCGTTACGCAAACCTCGACGAGGTGCCGCTGACCGAGTGCCTGCTCGACGTCGTCAAGCGGTTGATCCCGTACTGGGAAGGCACGATCTCCCAGGAACTGCTCGCAGGTAAGAACGTTCTGGTCACCGCTCACGGCAATTCGCTGCGCGCCTTGGTCAAGCACCTCGACGGTATTTCCGACGAGGACATCGCCGGTCTCAACATCCCGACGGGCATTCCGCTGCGTTACGACCTCGACGAGAACCTGCAGCCGCTCAACCCGGGCGGCACCTACCTCGATCCCGAGGCGGCCGCCGCAGGCGCTGCCGCAGTGGCGAATCAGGGCGCGAAGTAGCGCCATCATGATGACTTCCGAAGCCCCTCGAACTGACTGTTCGGGGGGCTTCGGCGAACAGCAGATGAACGGCGCGCCAACGCCGCCCACCGGGCGGATGACGTGGGCGGAAATGCTCGAACCCGCCGTAACCCACTCGACGCGCGAACGTACGATTGCGCCGTGAGTGTCGCAACTGCAGTGCTGCTGATCGTGGTTGGCGGCTTGATCGGATACCTCGTCGGAGGTGTGCTGATTCCGAGGCTGAGCTCACGGCACCGCGAACGTGCTGCAGAACAGACCGGGTTGACAATGTCGCAGGTCCTGGACCTGATCGTGCTGGCGTCCGAGAGCGGTATCGCCGTTGTCGACGGCTATCACGACGTGGTGCTGTTCAATCCCCGCGCGGAAGAGTTGGGGCTTGTCAAGAATCGCCGCGTCGACGAGCGGGCGTGGCAGGCAGCCCTGAAGGTGCTCGAGACCGGGCAACCCGTCGAAGTGGATCTGACGGCCACAACCGTCCAACGCGGACGCGACAAGATCGCGGTTCGCGGGGTGGCGCGTCTGCTCAGCAAGGACGAGCGCAATTTCGTGGTCCTGTTCGCGGACGACGATTCCGAGCAGGTTCGCATGGAGGCGACGAGACGCGACTTCGTTGCGAACGTCAGTCACGAACTCAAAACCCCGGTCGGAGCGATGAGTTTGCTGGCAGAAGCACTGCTGGAATCCGCCGACGATCCGGAGTCGGTGCGGCACTTCGGCGAACGAGTGCACAGCGAGTCGATTCGCCTCGGCAAGATGGTGACGGAACTGATCGCGCTTTCACGATTGCAGGGAGCCGAGAAACTTCCCGACCTCGATGTCGTGGACGTGGATACCGTTGTCTCCGAAGCGTTGTCGAGGTCGAGGTTGTCGGCCGAGGCAGCCGAGATCACCGTCACCACCGATCATCCGAGTGGACTCGAAGTTCTCGGCGATCAGACGTTGCTCGTTACCGCACTGTCCAATCTCATCGAGAATGCGATTGCATACTCGCCCAAGGGCTCTCCGGTTTCGGTCAGTCGCTCGATGCGCGGTGGCAACGTCGCCATCGCCGTGACCGATCGCGGCGAGGGAATCGCAAAAGCCGACCAGGAACGCGTATTCGAGCGATTCTTCCGGGTCGACAAAGCACGATCGCGCCAGACCGGAGGCACCGGACTGGGGCTCGCGATCGTCAAGCACGTAGCGGCCAATCACAACGGCTCCATCGACGTATGGAGCAAACCAGGAACCGGGTCCACCTTCACCTTGCAGATACCAGCGCATGTGGAGGAGACCGACGACCTCGACGACGGCGACGCGGGAGCACTCGGTTCCGGGCGAAGCGGTAGACGAGACTCAGGCAGTAAAGACACAGGCATGGAGGCCAAACGATGACGAGGGTGCTGATCGTGGAGGACGAGGAGTCGTTGGCGGATCCGCTGGCGTTCCTGCTCCGCAAGGAAGGGTTCGAGACCACCATCGTCAACGACGGCCCGTCGGCCTTGGCGGAATTCGATCGTTCCGGCGCAGACATCGTGCTGCTGGACCTCATGCTGCCCGGTATGAGCGGTACCGACGTGTGCAAGGCGCTGCGCACTCGTTCCGGTGTGCCCGTCATCATGGTGACGGCCCGCGACAGCGAGATCGACAAGGTTGTCGGCCTCGAACTCGGTGCGGACGATTACGTGACCAAGCCGTATTCGGCCCGCGAACTCATTGCCCGTATCCGGGCCGTGCTGCGCCGCGGCGTCGAGAACGAGGCAGACCTGGGTTCGGAAAACGGTGTCCTCGAAGCCGGACCGGTCCGGATGGACGTCGAACGCCACGTCGTCCAGGTGGGTGGGAATCCGATCACGTTGCCGCTCAAGGAGTTCGATCTCCTCGAGTACCTGCTCCGCAATTCCGGACGCGTGCTCACCCGCGGCCAGTTGATCGATCGTGTGTGGGGAGCGGACTACGTCGGCGACACCAAAACCCTTGACGTGCACGTGAAGCGGCTGCGTTCCAAGATCGAAGCGGACCCGGCCAAGCCGGAGCATCTCGTGACCGTACGTGGTCTGGGATACAAGCTCGAAGCCTGAAAGAACGACGAAAAAGTTCAGCCGCCCCACACGTCGTGTGGGGCGGCTGAAGTTGTTTTTACGCCTGAGCTTTGTTCTGAGCGATCGTGGTTGCCGGGTGGACTGCGATAAGGCCGAGCCCGGCCCGGCGCCTGCAGAGGCGAGCCAGCTCGTCGTAAACGGCCTTCCCGAGTAACTCGGTCAACTCCGGGGCGTACGACTGCCACACCTGCTTCTGGCCGACATGAGCGTCGGGCGAGCCCGAGCAGTACCAGGACAGGTCGTCGCCGCCCTCGCCCCAGCCGCGGCGGTCGTACTCGGTGATCGTGGTCTTGAGGATCTGAACCCCGTCCGGGCGGTCCACCCAGTCCTGGGTACGACGGATCGGAAGCTGCCAGCACACGTCCGGCTTCACCTCGAGCGGCTCGATGCCCTTCTTGAGCGCCATCGAGTGAAGCGCGCACCCCTGGCCGCCCGCAAAACCCGGCCGATTAAGGAAAATGCACGCGCCCTTGTAGCGGCGGGTGCGCAGCGCCGGCTCGTCCTCGAGGTCGTCTTCCTCGACGTAGCCCTTCTTGCCGAGACCCTTCTCCATGAACTGCCAGTCCTCGGCTGTGAGCAGTTTCACTGACGCATCGAGCTTGTCCTGATCCTCCTGATCGGAGAGAAACGCGCCGTGCGAGCAACATCCGTCGTCGGGACGATCGCCGAGAATTCCCTGGCATGCCGGAGTGCCGAACACGCAGGTCCAGTGCGAGAGCAGCCACGTCATATCGGCGGCAATGAGGTGTTCGGAGTTGTCGGGGTCGACAAATTCGACCCACTCGCGCGGGAAATCGAGGTCGACCTCGGGGCTTGGAGTCATCTTGTGGGACCGGTCTGGGTTACCTGCTGTCACAAGGGCAGACCGTAGACCCAGTAACGTGGCGATGTGCGACTAGGGGTACTCGACGTCGGAAGCAACACCGTTCATCTACTGGTAGTGGACGCCCACCGTGGCGGCCACCCAACACCCATGAGCTCCACCAAGGCGACTTTGCGGCTGGCGGAAAACACCGACGACCGGGGCGACATCACCGTCGTCGGGGCTGATCGGCTGGTCTCCACGGTCGGGGAATTCGCCGGTATCGCCAAAATGTCCGGATGTGAGGAAATGATGGCGTTTGCCACCTCCGCCGTGCGCGACGCCAACAATTCCGAAGCCGTGCTCGCCCGCGTGCGCGCCGAGACGGGCGTAGGACTCGAGGTGCTCTCCGGTGTCGACGAAGCCCGATTGACTTTCCTTGCGGTCCGCCGTTGGTACGGCTGGAGCGCCGGACGCATCCTGAACCTCGATATCGGTGGAGGTTCACTCGAGCTCACCGCAGGCGGCGACGAGGATCCGGACGTCGCGTTCTCACTCCAACTCGGCGCAGGCCGGCTCACCAGGGACTGGCTCCACGCCGACCCGCCCGGCAAGCGCCGCGTCGCCGTGCTTCGGGACTGGTTGGACGCAGAACTGCTCGGACCAGCCAAGGAACTCCGCAGCGCCGGCGACTGGGACCGGACCGTCGGCACCTCGAAGACCTTCCGTTCCTTGGCCAGGCTCACCGGCGCGGCACCGTCCGCAGCCGGGCCGCGTGCCAAACGGACCCTGACCGCCAGCGGACTCAGGCAACTCATAGCCTTCATATCCAGGATGACGGCGTCAGACCGTGCAGAATTGGAAGGAGTGAGTGCAGATCGGTCACAGCAGATTGTGGCCGGCGCACTCATCGCAGAAGCAACCATGCGAGCGCTCGGAGTGGACGAACTCGAAATTTGTCCGTGGGCATTGCGCGAGGGTCTGATTCTGCGGAAGCTCGACACAGAAATGGGCGGTGAATTGGTGGTGAGTGCTTGATGACCGAGGACAGTCAGCAGATTTCCGTAGCGGAACTGCTCAAGCGGAACGGTCAGACGGTCGAGTCCCGCGGTGGGCGTCGTCGTCGGGGCGTGGCCGGAGGTATCTCCGTAGCTGAACTCACCGGCGAAATTCCGATCGTTCGGCCTGCCGGTTCACGTTCGGCAGCCGAATCGGACGCACCCCCGGCACCGCCTGAAACCAAGCCTGCCGAGACCGAGATCGTCGAGACCAAGACCGTCGAGACCAAGCCTGAGTCCACTCAGGCTCCGGTGACAGAGTTCACGCAGTCGGTCGAGAACGACGAGTCGGACGACACCAAGATCGACCTTCACAAGCCGATCTCCAAGAGCGCGCCGGGGCAGTGGGTCAGCCGCGCACCCGTCGAGCCGAAGAAGGCTGCGCCTCTCCCGCCGACCCAGGCTGTACGTGTTGTGCCTACTCAGGCTGTGCCGGTTGTGCCCAAGAAGGACGTGCCCGAGACCACGACCAGGAAGCCGGTGCCGGCTGGGCCACCGAAGGTGACGCAGGAGCCTGCTCTGCTGTCCGGTCAGACGTTGGCAGGTGACCTGATGCGGCAAGAACGCGAGGTTTCCCAGAATCCGTCGATGCGCTCGCCGATCCTGCCTCCGCGAGTCGCGCCAAGCCCGGCTGACGCTGATGTCAGCACCGAGATGATGGCCTCGATCAGCGACGAACCCGCCGAGAATGCCGGTTCGACGGAACCAGCCGCCGCAGCGCCGGAGCCCTCGCCTGCTTCCGTGGAAGAGGTTGCACCGACCGAGCCTGCCACTGCAGAAGACACCGGCGATCGGAACTCGATCCGTGAATGGGCGATCCTGGCCGGACAGGTTGTTGTTGCGCTCATCATCGGCGGCGCGATGTTCAAGGGTTTCGAGAAGCTCTGGGACATGCTGCCGTGGGTGGCGCTGGTACTTGCCCTGATCGTTATCGTCGGTCTGGTGGCGGTTGTTCGAGTTCTGCGGAAAACGGACGACATCACGAGTTTTGTGATTGCGGTCGTTGTCGGCATGATCGTGACCTTGGGTCCGCTGGCGTTCTTGTTGACCTCGGGTTGATCCGACGATGATCGCTGTGGGCTTGTCGACGGCATCGGTTTATCCCGAGAACACCGAAGCTGCGTTCCGCTACGCGGCCGATTTGGGATACGACGGCATCGAATTGATGGTGTGGGCCGAGTCGGTCAGCCAAGACGTCGGTGGCGTTGCGGCGTTGGTGCGCAAATACGGGATTCCGGTACAGGCCGTTCATGCGCCGTGTCTGCTGATTTCGCAGCGTGTGTGGGGCGCCGATCCGATCGAGAAGCTCGAGCGGTCCGTCCGCACTGCCGAAACGTTGGGCGCCACCACTGTGGTTGTGCACCCGCCGTTTCGGTGGCAACGCAAATATGCCGACGGCTTTGCGGATCAGGTCGTAGACCTCGAATCGCGAAGCAGCGTCGTCGTAGCTGTCGAGAATATGTTCCCCATGCGTGCCGACAGCTTTTTCGGCGGCAAGGACCGCTCGGCCGAGCGACTACGTAAGCGCGGCGGTCCAGGAGCGGCGTTGTCGGCGTTCAGTCCGTCGTACGATCCCACCGATTCCGATCATTCCCACTACACACTCGACTTGTCGCACACCGCAACTGCCGGCATGGACGCATTCGAACTGGCTGCGAGAATGGGCAAGGGACTCCAGCATCTGCACCTCGCGGACGGGCGAGGCGCGTCGATGGACGAGCACCTGATTCCCGGCCACGGATCACAACCCTGCGCCGAGATATGCCGACACCTGGCCGCAACAGGTTTCACCGGCCAGGCCGTCCTCGAGATCAACACCCAGAATGCTCGCACGCGGCGGGAAAGATCCTCGATGCTGGCGCAGGCACTCGCGTTTGCACGCGAGCACCTGGCCTGAATCTTTGGTGGCTGTCAGCGATGTCCGATATTCAGGGATGCCCGGCAGTGAGCGCTGCGTCGAACTGTGAGCGCACTTCCTCGATGTGAGAATCGAGGTCGTCGAGTTGCCATCCTGTAGTGGAGATGGGGTCGAGAACCGAAACGTAGACCGGGCCCGGATGGGCGACAAGGGAATTACGCCACATGCGTTCACCGGCATTGTGGATCACAACCGGCACGATGGGAACGCCCGCTTGCATGGCCAGGTGGAACGCACCCTTCTTGAATGCCCCGAGTTTTGGTGTGGCGGAACGTGTTCCCTCGGGCGCGATGACTATCGAGACGCCGTTTTTCAGCTTGTCGACGGCCGGTTGCAATGCCGCCTTGGCCTTGGCGGTGTTGGATCGATCGATGTACGCGACGTCCAACAGGGCGCCGATCGGAATGAAGCGAGGATCGTTTGCCGCTTCCTTCTTCGCCACTCCGGTCACGTCGCGTTTGATGACGGTGCCCAGTACCAGCAGGTCCAGCGAGCTTTGATGATTGAACATGAAGACGGCTGGGCGGTGATCCCATATATTGTGCTCACCGTCGATTTCGACGTCGATGCCCAGTAGCGACAGGGAGATGTCGGGGCCGTATGTGCCCACGAGGTTGGCTCCCAATTGCCGGTTGCCGGTGACCAAACCGGCCGAGAAGCCCACCACAGCAGTGGCAGCCAATGCGCCCATCGCGGTGGCGGTGCGCACCGTCGAGAGGGGAGTTGCTCCGCGTTGTGGTTTACGCAGCGTGACGGAGGGCCAGCCCTTGCGCCTCGCGACACTCGCCAGGGTGCGATCCGGATTCAAGGCGACGGGGCGGCCGACGGATTCGAGCATCGGAACATCTTCGGCACCATTGGAATACGCAAAGGCATTCCGCAGATCGACGCCGCGCTTCTCGGCGTAGGCCGCGAGTGCGTCGGCCTTCGCGGGACCCCATAGTGCCGGCGCCGACAGGTCGCCGGTGAGCATGCCGTCGATCACTTCGATTTCCGTGCACAGCACGTCTTCGATGTCGAGATCCGCGGCAACCCCTCGGGCCTGGAACGGCGTGGCCGATGTGGCCATCACAACGGTGTGACCGGCCTTTCGATGCGCCGCGAGAATCTCGCGAGCGTCGGGGTAGATCATCGCGGCGATTTCCTGCCTGAACAGCCGCTCGCCCCAGTCGTTCAGTTCTTCCTCGGTGCGGCCGGTAAGCGCGCGGACTGCGATGTCCATGAGCGCGCCGACGTCGGCACCGCGAAACTGGGTGTCGATGGCGGCGCCGGTGGTCCGCAGCAGTTCGCCGAGGCTGATATCGAAGCGCCGCAGTCGATCACGGTAGACAACGCTGGCGGAGTACCCGCTGATGAGGGTGCCGTCCAGGTCGAACGCGGCAATGGTGTCGGGTCCGGCTGGGGCCGCTTTGATCGCGGCGTGCAGACGCTCGAGTCCGGTCACGGTCCTGCTTCCTCGTGAGGGGTGGGATTGGGAGTGGCTGCGGCGCCATAGGATCTGGTTGCCGCGTCGAGGCGGGAGTGGGCGAGTTCGCGGATCCGCCGCAACCGGTCGACCAATACCCGGAGTTCCTCGGCAAAGGCGACTCGACGCTCGGCGACCCCGTCGTCCACGGCTTCCACGAGATTGCGATTGCGTGCCAAATTGAGTGCGGTGGCAAACAATTCGCCGGATACCGATTCGCTGCTGGCGATCTGCTGGCGCAACCGACGCTCGTGGGCCACGTCGATGCAGTTGCGGGTGAACGACTTTTCGTCGAAGGACTTCGACACCGGCGCGAGGACCAATTGGTCGGCCACCACCTGGTACGCCTCGAGGAACGGTTGCAGTACACGGTGGGCTAGGTAAGGGCGAACGCCTTCGATGATGTGCGCGGTGCGGTTCGGGTCGGCGGTGACCGAGCTCCAACTGGGGTCGATCAGGTCCAGTTCGGTGCGCATCTCTTCTTCGAAGGTGTCCCGGTCGCTGAAGAAGAACTCGAACTTCATCAGGTCCCGAATGCGTTTGGCCTCATTCCAGCCGTCGAGGATCGGGTCGGTGAACTGCTCGTCTACCGCCGCCTGCAGAACCAGTTCCGCGATTGCCCGAGCAACGAGGAAATGAATGGTGTTGTTGCGGTAGAACGCTGCAACAAGACCTTGATCCTTGCCCAGGTAGAAGACCTTTTCGCCGCCCTTGTCGAAATGCATCAGCACGCCCGACTCGACATGCGTCTGCAGTGCCTTGTCGATGACGTGCGGATCGTCGAGTTCCACATCGCCGGCGAGCGGTAGTTTGCGCGCCGTGATGTATTGGAACAGGGGCGTGAGGATGAGGGTGAGTTCAGTGACGGTGAGCGCGCGATCCTCGATTCCGAGGAAGGGGAGCATCGCGAGAGAGGACACCGTAATCGGCGTCACCTCGTTGATGCGGTGGCACACTTCGATCGCCGCCTTCTGAATGGCCAGGCGCTGGTCGGGTTCTTGCCGGAGTGCTTCGGCAAAGGAAAGTGGCCGCCCGATCGTGACGTGTGCGACGCCGTTCCTCTTGCCTTGCGCCCGAACGTATCCGAACATCCAGCGCAGGCCTTCAGGCTTCTTCTCGGCGCCGAGGGCCTCGGCGGCCATGGCACCGACTTCGTAGAGTTGGTCGTAGCTCAGCGCCACCGGCACCAGGTAGACGTCGGAGGCGCCGCTGACGTGAAAAGCCTTGGCCAGATACGTCATCAACCCGAAACGCGGCGGACGAAGTTTGCCCGTGCGTCCACGACCGCCTTCGATGTACCACTCGAGATTGAATCGTTTGGTGAGCAGGTACCGCATGTACTCGTGCATCGACCACTTGTAGACCTCGTCGTCGCCGATGCTACGACGGATGAAGACGGTGCCACTGCGCTTGAGGATGGACCCCATTGGCCAGAAACTGATGTTGAGTCCGCCCATCACGTGATTGAGCGGAAGGCCGTTGTTGATCAGTGCGGGGCGGAGCACCAGCGGATCGAGATACGAGCGGTGGCTGGGAAGGAAGACAAGTGAATGTTCCTTGTTGAGCTCCCGCAGTTCGTCGAATCGGCTGGTGTCGACATCGATCGTGTACGCGCGAGCGAAGTAGCGTCCCAAACGATCCCACACCGCGATTGCCTGGCGGCTCTGGGTGGCAACCATTTCCTCGAGTGCTTCGCGCGCACGCCGGTCCACTTCGGCAACGGCGATGCCGAGACGGTCGGAGAGGGCCATGGTCTCGGTGGTGAAGCGCCGGGTGTCGGTGATTTCGTCGACGACAAATCGCGACACCTTGTACTGCCCGCCGATCAATTCGAGTTCTGCTCGCTCGAGGGAGAGGGCAGCCTGACGGCGGATGAACTCGGGCAAAGATCCGCCGCCGCTTTCGTCGAGGCGGCGTGACAGGTCGCTGAGCGGGGCGGGCCGGCCCTCGATGACCTGGCACCGGTCGGGGTCGGTACGCAGTGTGCGGCGCTGCGCGCTCCGGCCGGGGTGCAACGGATCTCGCGGGGCGAGCGCATTGCGAACGCGCCCTGCTACGTTCTGTTCGGTTCGGTTGCTGGGTAGCCACACCACTCGCAACGGAGCGAGCATCGGGTCGTCGGTTCGGCGGGACAGTTCGCCGAGCGTGCGATCGGTGATCGCGACGGTAGTCGACGGCTGCGCTGTGCCGCGAGCTTTGTCGGCCAACCACTTTCGCAGCACGCCTGCTTCGGCCTCGGTCATCGGCTCGGTCAGGTATACATTCTGTCGGGTCACGTCTGCGGTCATGACTCACGCACCTTCCGCAGCGGTTCCGAGGGCCACGATCTCATCGAGGCTGTCTTGGATGCACTGCATGAGTAATGCAGGTTTGGTGACGGCTGCGGTGTCGATATTGATTCCGATGCAGCAGATTCCGACGTGCGAGACCAGCGTTGCCATCACGGCGCAGCCAGGGGCGGGACCGAACGGGAACATCCGCTCGATCTTCGCGCCGGCAAGATAGACCGGGACGGGAACGCCCGCAACGTTGCTCGCTTGCAGATCGAGTCCGGTGGACTGGGACAGGTACCAGCTCGCGAGGAGCTGATTTGGCAGGCGCGCGAGGACGGGCGCAGCCAGGTCGACGGCGTCGAGTGCCGGCTCTTCGCGAAGGTTCAGAACGATTTCGCGGACCTGCCGGATTCGTTTGGCCGGGTCCGTCTCCGAGATCGGGCCGCTGAAGCGAACGGCGGCAAATCTGTTGCCGCCGGACGGATCCGAACCGGTGCGCATGCTGACCGGCATCCCCATGGGAACACTGTCGACCGATTGACCGAACGCGTCGTGATAGCGACGGAATCCGCCGAGTAGAGCTGCGACGTACGCGTCGTTGAGTGAGCCGCCGGCCGCTTTTGCGCCCGCTTTGAGTTCGGGCACACCAACTTCCAAGGTTCCGAACCAGCGACCGAGACCGCGTTCACGTAGGAGTGGAGAACCGGAACTGGCCGGCGGAGTGACAATTCGGCGCAGCGAGTTGGCGTAGTCCAGGACCTCGGTGGTTGTGGTGATCGGTTGTGTGATCGCGGTGGCCGCGATGTTGGTGACGCCGCGCAGGAGTCGTGCTACTCGCGACGGCGCCCGACGGATCTCGCCGATAACTTCTTCGCCGAAAGCACCGATCGAGGACAGATGCTCTGCCGGCGGCGGGGTGCGATCGGGCTTGTCCGGCGTGGGATCGGCGCGCCTGCTGTGCAGGAGCGTCATCATCTGGATTCCGCCCATGCCGTCCGTGATGGAGTGGTGGGTTTTGACGACAAAAACCGCGCGGCCGTCGTCCAGTCCCTCGATGAGCAGTGCGCTCCACGGCGGGCGAGCCTTGTCGAACGGTTCGGTGGCGAGGTGGCGGCACATACGCAGTGCGTGATCGAAATCGGCAGGCGCGGGTAGACGGACGCGTCGCAAGTGGTACCCGATGTCGAATTCGGGATCTACCGACCAGACCGGGTTACCCAGGTTCAGGGTGGGTTCGACAGCGCGCATCCGGATGCGGGGTACGACGTGCGACGCCCATTCGACAGCCCCGCGAAGACGATCCCAATCGGGCGCCTGGTCGAGGACTTCTACCGCGACGATCGGCGAGCGCAATTGTGGTTGCGCTTCTTCCATCCGCCACATCCCGGTCTCGAAATCGGACATCGTCCGGTTCGCGCCCCACGCGACCGCAGAGAGGTCGACGTCGACCGCACTAGGAGGAACAAATGGATTGTTGTCGGCCATACTTCAAGAACTCCCTCGGTCTTCGGGTCCACCCCGTCGTTCTGTATCTAAGTGTGGACCCGAGACCGTCGGCGCGTCCCGGTTTCGGTGGCAGTGAACAGATGTGACGTTCGACTGGACCGGTCAAATCAGACAGTGGCGACGGCGCCCACTGCGTTGAGTGCGATTTCTCGATAGAAGACACTGACTTCGTGCGGTGTCTGCGGACCGTCCGGCCGGAACCAGAGCGCCACCGATTGGCACATACCCAGCATGGCGCGCCCGGTGCCGGCGATGTCGGTGACGGTGAACTCGCCCTGTTCGACACCGGCGCTCAGGACGTCGGCCAGAAGGTTCTCGAGATGCTTTCGCTTGGCCGCATAGGCTTTTCGCTCTGTGTCTTCGAGGTAGCGCAGTTCGGAATCGAGGAAAGCGATGTCCGTTCGGCTGGTCATGTGCAATACAACGGCCTCGACAAGGTTTCCGAATTGTCGGGTAGGGGAGGGTCCGGCAGCGTCGACCGCTTCGCGTGCCCGGACGGTGACCGCTTCGATGCCGGTCATCATCAAGGCGACAAGAATGCCCTGCTTGTTTTCGTGGTGGTAATACAGCGTCGGAACGGTGACGCCGGCGCGTTTGGCGATATCGCGGACGGAGGCGCCGTGGTACCCGAATTCGTGGAAGGTGGCCAGGGCTGCTGTGAGGAGCGGCGTCAGAGTCAGTGGTTCGACGGTGCGCCACCCTTCGTCCTGGGACAGTGCAGCGTCCTGGGGCGGTGCAGAAGGTTTTCTTGCCATTGTGCCTGTGAGCTCCGCTCGACAATCGTTTCTTAGTGTTCGCTAGAACGTCCGAGGATAGTCCACGCAGGGGTGGGATCACGGGCGCATTTCAGTTGGATAGTATTGGTATCTAGTGAGGGGGCGAGGAGCGCGATGAAGATTTCCGAACTGTCGGCCAGATCCGGCGTGGCACTGCCCACTGTGAAGTACTACCTGCGTGAGGGTCTGCTGATGGCGGGCGAACCCACCAGTGCGACCGGCGCACAGTACGGCGACGATCACATTCGTCGCCTCGGGCTGATCAGAGCGCTCTCCGGGGCGGGCCTCTCCATTCCGCGCATACGTGCGATTCTCGATCTCGTATCGGCGACGGACCTCTCCGAATTCGAGCGGATCGGACGCGCTATCGCCCAGCTGCCACCCCACGTCGACAACGATCCGGTGCACGAATTTCCGCGGGCGCAGAAGGTGCTGGAGTTTCTCGGGCAGGTGTACGACCCGCGGTATGTCGCCGTCGCTCATCTGGAACAAGCGCTGATCGGTCTCGAAGGAGCAGGTCTGACGTTGAGCGAGGAACGACTGCGGGCTTACGGAGAACACATTCGAGGAATTGCCGAAGTGGAAATCGATCTGATGCCGCTCGGTTCGACGGAAGAGGCAGTTCGGTACGCGGTCCTCGGGACCGCGATGTACGAACCGGTCCTGACAGCACTACGACGCTTGGCGCACCAAGACCTAGGATCCGCAAAGTTCACGTCACCTGCGGAGCACACGACAAACCGGATGAAGGAAAATTGATGAGCACCAGCCCTTTTCGTGATCTGAACCGACTGGAATCGCTCGGTGGCGGCCGTTTCCGCGCAACGATCGACCCGATCTGGACCATCGGACCCAAGGTTCACGGCGGGTCGATGATGGCAGTGTGCGCGGCGGCTGCGAGAGCGGCGTTGCGCGACAATGCTTCCGGCAACGACGGCGTGCGGGCGATGCAACCTATTGCCGTCAGTGCGAATTACCTCGCCGCACCCGATCCGGGTGACGTCGATTTGGCAGTGACAGTGCAGAAGCAGGGGCGCCAGGTGTCGCTGGTGGACGTCGAGTTGAGTCAGGCGGGAAGGATTGCCGTCCGCGCCGCGGTCACACTCGGCATTCCCGACGGCGACGTTCCTGCCTTCGTGAGCACCTCGTCGATCGACGACATGCCCGCGGAACCGTCGGAGCACGCCGCCGCGGTAGAGGGTGATCATCCGATGGCGCAGATCGTGCATGTCGGTCAAGGCTGCGACATGCGGATCGACACGACGTCCGCGCACTTTCTCACCGGCGCTCAGGGGGAGCCGGAGGTGCGGATGTGGGTGCGCGCTCGGCCCGATGACGAAGCGGATGTCGACACCGCGGTGTTGTTCGCGATCATGGCGGGAGACATCAGCGCTCCGGTCACGATGAACCGTGGACTGTTCGGCTGGGCGCCGACCGTGCAGTTGACGACGTACCTGCGCAGGCTGCCTGCACCGGGCTGGCTGCGGGTTCGGGCAAGTTCGGATGTGTTGGGCAGCACGTGGTTCGAAGAGGATCACGACATTCTCGATTCCACCGGGGCCGTGGTGGTGCAGAGTAGGCAGTTGGCCATGATGCCCCGGTAATTCCCCTCGATGTCGTCGTGGCAGGCTTGACGGCATGACAAGAATTGCGATTATCGGTGGCGGCAAGATCGGCGAGGCGCTGATCTCCGGGTTGCTGCACGCAGGCCATGCGATCAAGGATCTGGTTGTTGCCGAGCAGTATCAGCCGCGCGTGGAGGAACTGATTGCCGAGTACTCCATCCGCGTCACCACGATCGAGGACGCGGCCGACGGTGCTGACGTTATCGTGATCGCCGTCAAGCCGAACGACGTCGAGGCAGCTCTGACAGCGCTGTCGAAGGTGGATCTCGACGGTGATCTCGAGCAGTTGATCGTCTCGCTCGCCGCCGGTATCCCCATCGGGTTCTACGAAACGCGGCTTCCTGCAGGGTTCCCGGTGATTCGGGTCATGCCGAATACACCGATGCTGGTCGGCGAAGGCGTCAGCGTTCTGGCGCCGGGCCGACACGTCAAGCCGGAGCACCTGGAATTGGTGCGCGGAATTCTGGGCAGCGTCGGCAAGGTCGTCACGGTGCCCGAATCGCAGATCGATGCTGTCACGGCTGTATCCGGTTCTGGTCCGGCATACATGTTCCTGGTGGCCGAAGCGATGATCGATGCCGGTGTCAGTCTCGGTCTCACTCGTGCAGTGGCGTCTGAATTGGTTGTTCAGACGATGGTCGGTTCGGCCGCGATGCTCGATCGCACCGGAGACAGCGCCGGCGATCTTCGGGCTGCCGTGACCTCGCCAGGTGGCACGACAGCCGCAGCGCTTCGCGAACTCGAGGCAGGCGGTCTTCGAACCGCGTTCTACAACGCTCTCGAGGCCGCTAAGACGCGTTCAGTCGCAATGGGTGCCGCTGTCGAATAGTCGCCCATTACGCCACACCCGTCGCTTTAACCCCACAAGTACAGCTAAGCTCGGGGTTAGTACGTACGTGTCTGTTCCGCCGGAGGGGAAGCCGGCGGCGCGAGTCGTACTGGAGGTATGTGGATTTATGGTGTCTGCAAACAAGCCGTCCATGGGTTCGTCCCACGACGGGAAGCCGGCCGTGGCCGGAACACAATTCCTCACGGTTGCCGAGGTGGCAACGTTGATGAGGGTGTCGAAGATGACTGTGTACCGTTTGGTACACAGCGGCGAATTGCCCGCTGTTCGAGTGGGACGTTCGTTCCGTGTACATGCGAAAGCGGTGCACGATTATCTCGAAACCTCGTACTTCGACGCAGGCTGACCAGCCGATTCGGAGAGGACGACCTCGGCGTAAGCCCTGTCGCGGGCACAGCAGAAGCTGTGCCGGAGGCTCGGTTTATGTCGAGTGAGTCCGCACCGGTACGATAATCAACTGTCGTACCAGCAAGCTGGTGTCGTAAGGCGCTGAGCTAGTTAAAACGAGGGCCAGGCGCCAGTTGCTTGGCGCAGGCGTACGTGACCGGCGTGCGCAGGAACGCTATAGAAGAACGTGAGGGACACCCGCTATGGGTTCAGTGATCAAGAAGCGTCGCAAGCGCATGTCCAAGAAGAAGCACCGCAAGTTGCTTCGTCGTACCCGAGTGCAGCGCAGGAAACTCGGTAAATAAGCAGTACTGTGCACTAAGCGTCGATGCCCGCCACTTCTTCGGAAGCGGCGGGCATCGTTGTCTGTTCGGGGTCTGTTCGGGGCCTGTTCGGGGGGTTATGGACACGCCGTCCCACTCCGTGGGAGATATGTCTTGAATGAGTGTGATGCGGGTAAACAGCGCGAGACCCCGACTGGCCGTATGGTGGGGGAAACTTGTCACAAAAGTGATTCGGGAACGATCGTTCGTCCTGGATAGGGGGGTACTTGGTGGTAGTTCGTGACACAGCAGCCGACGAAAAATCAGCAGGCGACACGAAATCGGACAATGTAGTTCCCCGCGTGGTTCTCGTGACCGGCACAAGCCGATTTCTGGGCGGTTACCTGGTAACCCGACTGGCGCAGAATCCGGCAATCGAGCGAGTGATCGCCGTTGACTCCGTGAGCCCGAGCAAAGACATGTTGCGCCGAATGGGCCGTGCCGAATTCGTGCGCGCCGATATCCGCAACCCCCTCATCGGCAAGGTCATCCGAGGCGCCGAAGTTGATACTGTCGTACACGCGTCGACCCTGCAGAAGGCCCCCAAATCAGGTTCACGCGCAGCGATGAAGGACATGAACGTCATCGGCGCAATGCAGTTGTTCGCCGTGTGCCAGAAGGCCCCTACCGTTCGCAAAGTCGTTCTCCGCTCCGCGTCGGTTGTGTACGGGTGCAGTGCCAAAGATCCCGCCCAGTTCACGGAAGAGATGAGTGCGCGTCGGCGCCCGCCCGGAGGCTACGCCAGGGACACCCTCGAAATCGAGGGGTATCTCCGAGGCATGGGACGTCGCCGGCCCGACATCGACGTGGCAATTCTGAGACTTGCTCCGCTGATCGGCCCCCAACTCACCGCAACGGTCGGGCACTACATCAGTGCACCGGTGGTTCCCACCATTGCCGGACGTAACGCACGTCTGCAGTTGCTGCACGCCGAGGACGCGCTTGCCGCGCTCGAATGCGCCACCGTTACCCCGGTGGCGGGAACGTACAACATCGCAGCAGACGGGGTTGTGATGATGTCGCAGGCCATCAGGCGAGCCGGACGCATCGAAGTTCCGATGCCGCTGGCGCTGTTCCGCAGCGTCGGCAACGCCTTGGTGGGTTCGTCCATGCGGTTGTACACCGACGAACAACTCGAGTACTTCCGGTTCGGGTGCGGTCTGGACACCACACGAATGCGCAGCGAGATGGGATTCGAGCCGAGGTGGACGACGATGCAGGCGCTCGACGACTTCGTCCGGGCCATGCAGACGCGGCGGATCATCGGGTCCGAGTGGATCGACCGGGCGGAGAAAACGTTGACCGCGATAGTCGGCGGCAACGGAGCCGTGGCGTCACCGAGCGCCGACGTGATGTCGATGACGACCCCGGACCGAGGTGTGGTGGAGCGATGAGTGACGTGGCAAAGGTAATTCCGTTGCGGCCGCACCCAGCCCGAAGCGAAGCAAGCTCACGTGAATCGGTAACCGGCGCACAACGATTGGTGCGAGAGCAGAGCGAGCGCCGGCATCCCTCGAGTGGGGCGTTGCCACCCAAGACTCCGAACGACGGGTCGTTTGTCGACACCGTCCGCTCGGGACTGGTCGATCAGATCGCGTCGACGGCGGAGTTCCTACGGCGCCGGATGGCCGGTGACTACGAGGTCGACGAGTTCGGGTTCGATCCGCACTTCGCGGACCACATCGTCATGCCGGTGCTGCGGCCACTGTTCGAGAAGTGGTTTCGTGTCGAGGTCAGCGGAATCGAGAACATCCCGCTTACCGGCGGCGCTCTGGTGGTCGCGAATCATGCCGGCGTGATTCCGATCGACGGGTTGATGACGTCCGTTGCCGTACACGATCACCATCCGGCGCACCGGCCACTGCGAATGTTGGCTGCGGACATGGCATTCGAGATGCCGCTGGTCGGCGGACTCGCGCGCAAAGCGGGGCACACACTGGCCTGCAACCCGGACGCCGAGCGACTTCTGCGTGAGGGTGAAGTGGCGGCGGTCTTCCCCGAAGGGTTCAAGGGAATCGGAAAACCGTTCAGTGAGCGCTACAAGTTGCAGAGGTTCGGGCGCGGCGGATTCGTTTCGGCCGCAATGCGTACCGGAGTTCCGATCATCCCGTGCTCGATAGTCGGCTCGGAAGAGATCTACCCGAAAATCGGCGACTTGACGACGCTGTCGCGGTTGTTGGGCCTTCCGTATTTCCCGGTCACTCCGTTGTTTCCGCATCTGGGACCGCTCGGGCTGGTTCCGCTGCCGTCGAAATGGCACATCGAATTCGGGACGCCGATCGTCACGGACACGTACGACGCAGGTGCAGAAGAGGATCCGATGGTTCTCTTCGAAGTGACCGACCACGTGCGCGAGACCATCCAGCAGACGCTCTACCGGCTGCTGGCCAAGCGCCGCAACATTTTCCTGGGCTGAAAGCTGGGCTGAACTGAAAGTCCGGATCGGATTCGATCCGGACTTTCGATTCCGTCAGGCGTTCTGTTCTTTCCGACGCGCAAGGATGACGGCGAGTGCACCACTGATCGCCCCGAGCACCAGCGCCGTGGGAACACCGATCTTGGCCGCTTTGCGCGCGGTGCGGAAATCACGCACTTCCCAGCCGCGGTTCTTTGCGAGTTCGCGAAGATCGGCGTCGGGATTGATCGCAACTGCGGTACCGACCAGGGACAGCATCGGGACGTCGTTGTGAGAGTCGGAGTACGCGGAGCACCGCTTGAGGTTGAGGCCCTCGCGAACCGCCAGCGTGCGGACGGCATGCGCCTTGCCCATTCCGTGCAGGATGTCACCGACAAGACGGCCGGTGAAGACGCCGTCCTCACTCTCCGCGACTGTGCCCAAGGCTCCGGTCAGACCCAACTTCTCGGCGATGACCTGCGCGAGTTCGACAGGGGTAGCCGTCACCAACCAGACCTGCTGGCCCGCGTCCAAGTGCATCTGAGCCAACGCACGGGTGCCAGGCCAGATCTTGTCCGCGATCACCTCGTCGTAGATTTCCTCACCGAGTCGGGCGAGTTCGGCCGTTGACCGGCCGGCGACAAACGAGAGAGCCTTCTCGCGGCCCTCGGCAACATCGTCACTGCTCTCGCGTCCGGTTACCCGGAATTTGACCTGTTTCCAGGCGAAATCCACCAGGTCCGACGTTTTCAGGTATTTCCGGGCGGCCAACCCACGTGCGAAGTGAATGATGGACGCACCTTGGACCATGGTGTTGTCGACGTCGAAGAATGCCGCAGCAGTGAGGTCTCGCGGCACCGCCGGTACAGCGTCGTCGGCCGTGGGCTCTTCCGCTTGGGCGGCCGCGGTGAGTGCCAGGGCCGCGTCCGCACTGGCCTCACCGGCGAGGTTGGCTCGAACTTCCGATTCGCTCGGTCCCAGCGGATTCTTGACCCGGCGACGACCGGGGAGAATGACCCCGGCCAGCCCCGACCCGAATCCGGAACCGTTCGGTAGTGATCGCGCAGGCACCCGCACCTCCCGTGTTGCACCGTTGAGCAGAGAACTCTTGAAGTCAGCCTATCCTCCGCGGTGAGGCTCCAAGGCGTGGATGGCGATGAGTGTCGGTGTGTGTGACCTTCCTCTCGGGCGATTTGGTATCGGGGTGGGCACAAAAGGCACACTTGACCGACTGATAGATGAACATCGCGCCTGAGGAAGGGTCCTTACTCGATGACTGTGAACACCCATGAAGTGACCTTGTTGACCCGTGCGGGATGTGCCTCCTGTGTAGGCGCGGCGGAGGTGCTGGCGCGGGTCTGCAGCGAGTTCGAGCTTGAAGTGACGTGCATCGACGTGGACGAAGCCGCAGCAAGCGACCCGGAACTGAGGGCCGAGTACGGAGACCGGCTACCGGTCATTCTTCTCGATGGGCGCGAGCACGGTTACTGGGAAGTCGACGAAGAGAGACTTCGAGCCGATTTACGCAAGTAAGGCAATGCTAAATATGGGGAAATCTGCCGCTCTGCAGGTTAAAGGCACATCGAACCCGTTCCAAGCAACTTTGTGCATGGGTTCACAAGCGGTTACCGTGGTGTGAACATTCCCCCCGGAGCATCGTGGAGGTCGACAACTGTGTCGGTCGGACGAGGAGCCAACGACGTGACCGAACCGCACCAGACGCACGAGCCATCGGCTCAGAGCGTCACCGGCGCTGCGGGCCGTCCTGTCACCACTGCTGCTCCAGTCGCTGCTGAGGTCGATTCCGCAACTACGCAGGATCGCGTCATCCCCCAGGCTACGGTGACCCGGTTGGCGGCATACCTGCGGGTCCTCGGAGTCATGTCCGATCGCGGTACGTCCATCGTCTCCAGCGAAGAACTGGCGCAGGCATCAGGCGTCGGATCAGCGAAGTTGCGCAAGGATCTTTCGTTCCTCGGTCCCAACGGTGTTCGCGGCGTCGGGTACGACGTCACCAAACTTCGCATCCGCATCGAGCGTGCGCTCGGGCTGGACCGCGGACACAAGGTTGTTCTGGTGGGCGTCGGAAACCTCGGGAAAGCACTGGTCGGCTACGGCGGGTTCAGCCGTCGTGGATTCGAGATGGTCGGACTCTTCGACAGCGACGCCGCTCGCGTCGGAACCCAGGTGGGGGATCTGACCGTGCGGGACACCGCCGAACTCGAATTCGCGTGCCGCGAACTGAAGGCCACCATCGGCGTCATCTCCACTCCGGACGAGGCCGCGCAGGACGTATGCGATCAGTTCGTTCGCGCCGGCCTCCTCTGCATCATGAGTTTCTCGCCGATCGCTCTCGACGTTCCGGATCACGTGGAACTGCGACGGGTCGACTTGGCAGTCGAAATGCAGGTTCTCTCGTTCAACAGTGCACGCAACGCAGATCAGGCGTCAGCTGCACCAAGAGTGCGCGTCGCTCATGCGGCACCCGCTTCGTCCCGTCCCTCCACAAGTTCACCCGCTCCGGTCGGAGCAGGTTCGACAAGAAACGGATCAGTGATCGCGCCGTGAGTGTTTTGCTTGTCGGGGTTTCGCATAGAACTGCGCCCGTGCCGGTTCTCGAGCGAGTGGCGGTGACCGACACCGACCGTCCGAAGTTGATCGACAAGCTTCTGGCGTCGTCGCACATCACCGAGGCGATGATCGTCTCCACCTGTAACCGGGTAGAGGTATATGCAGTCGTGGACGCATTCCACGGCGCTCTCACCGAGGTCGGCGAGATCCTCTCCGACCATTCCGGTCTGGACCTGACGGCCCTGCATGCCCACGCCTACGTGCGGTACAGCGAAGCTGCCGTCGAGCATCTCTTTGCCGTCGCGAGCGGACTCGACTCGATGGTGATCGGCGAGCAGCAGATCCTCGGCCAGATTCGTACTGCCTACGCGTCGTCCGACGCGCAGCAGGCGGCAGGGCGGGTTGTGCACGAGCTTGCCCAGCAGGCACTGCGTGTCGGCAAGCGGGTGCACTCCGAAACCGGAATAGATTCTGCCGGAGCATCAGTGGTGTCGGTGGCGCTCGACCGCGCTGCCGGAATCCTCGGTGACGGTGGATTGGTCGGGCGCACCGCAGTGGTTGTCGGCGCAGGTGCGATGGGCGGACTGTCGGTCGCGCACCTGACCCGCGCCGGAATCGATCGCATCATTGTGGTCAACCGCACCCGCGAGCGTGCCGAGCACTTGGCGGACACCGCTCGTTCCAACGGCGTCATCGCCGAAGCTGTTGATTTCGAGCAGCTTTCAGCGGTCATGGCGCAGGCGGACGTGTTGGTGACCTGTACCGGCGCGGTCGGAGCAGTAGTCACATTGGCCGACGCGCACCGCGCGCTCGCCGAACCCGATCGCAACCCGAACAAGCATCTTGTCATCTGCGACCTCGGTCTGCCCCGCGACATCGACCCTGCAGTATCGGGTCTGCCCGGCGTCACGGTCCTGGACATGGAAGCGCTGCAACGAGATCCGGCTGCCGGGGCCGCGGCATCCGACGCCGACGCTGCCCGCGCCATCGTTGCCGGTGAGTTGGCGATGTACCTGGCCGGTCAACGACTCGCCGAGGTCACACCCACGGTAACGGCTCTGCGGCAGCGCGCCGCAGATGTCGTCGAATCCGAACTGATGCGCCTCGATTCGCGGTTGCCCGATCTCGACGATCCGCAACGCGACGAAGTAGCACGCACCGTACGACGCGTCGTGGACAAACTGCTTCACGCACCTACCGTGCGCGTCAAGCAACTGGCGTCGGCGCCTGGCGGAGATTCATACGCGGCCGCGCTGCGTGAACTATTCGAACTCAGCCCGGCATTGCCCGCGGCAGTGGCCGCACCCACCGATCGGGTGGACGGCGATCGCGGTGGAAGGGACAAGCAGGTATGAGCACCACACCACTGCACTCCGAGGGCACCCTGCGGATCGGTACTCGCGGAAGCCTTCTCGCCACCACACAAGCCGGAACCGTGCGCGACGCACTCATTGCGGCCGGGCACCCGGCTGAACTGGTCATCATCAAGACCAAGGGCGATCAGTCCACCGATCCAGTGCAGAAGATCGGCGTCGGCGTGTTCACGGCGGAGCTTCGAGAAGCGTTGGCAGACAACCGCGTCGACGTTGCCGTGCATTCGTACAAGGACTTGCCCACTGCGCAGGACGAGCGTTTCGTGATCGCAGCGATCCCGCCTCGCGAAGATCCGCGTGATGCGCTGGTTGCCCGTGACGGCCTGGTGCTCGGTGAACTTCCGGCGGGATCCAAGGTCGGAACCTCTGCGCCGCGACGAGTGTCACAGCTCGCGGCCCTCGGCCTCGGGCTCGACATCGTGCCGCTGCGCGGAAACCTGCAGCGCCGGCTCGGCAAGGTCGAATCCGGTGAACTCGATGCCGTGATCCTCGCTCGCGCCGGTCTGTCCCGCATCGGCCTCCTTGATCTCATCACCGAGAACATCGAGCCCGTTCAGATGCTTCCGGCGCCGGCGCAGGGTGCGCTGGCAGTCGAATGTCTCTCTGCCAATGAAGAATTGGTGGCGATACTCGCAGAGCTCGATCACGCGGACACACGTGCGGCGGTCATCGCCGAACGCGCCCTGCTGGCCGAACTCGAAGCGGGATGTACTGCCCCCGTAGGGGCACTCGCCGAAGTTGTCGAATCAATCGACGACAACGGCAAGATTTTCGACGAACTGTCGATCCGCGGCTGCGCAGCCGCATTCGACGGTTCGGACGTCATCCGTACCGGTGCAGTCGGTGCACCGGACAACGCCGAGGAACTCGGCAGAGCGGTGGCCCGAGAGTTACTCGAACTCGGCGCCCGAGAGTTGATGAACGTGACCACAGGCGAGGCCGCCGATGTTTGACACAACCTATTGCACTTGCACCAAGTTCCCATTTCGATACAGCGCACTGGAGAATCACCGATGACCCGAGTCCGAAAGAACACTCCCGGACGGATCCTGTTCGTGGGATCGGGACCGGGCGACCCCGCCCTGCTCACCGTTCGCGCACGCGACGTCCTCACCGGCGCAGCCTTGGCATTCACCGATCCTGATGTGGACAAGGGCGTCGTCGCTCTCGTGGGCATCGACATGGGTCGCGACGAGGAAACCGGCGAACTGATCGCCGACGTGCGTCCCGCACTCGGGGAACCGGCCGAGGTCGCCAAAACTCTTGTGCACGAAGCCAAGAACGGCCACGACGTCGTCCGTCTCGTCTCGGGTGATCCGCTTACCACGGATTCCGTGATCGCCGAGGTCACCGCGGTGGCACGCACCCAGGTTCAGTTCGAGGTCCTGCCAGGACTGCCCTCCGGCTCAGCGGTTCCCAGCTATGCCGGCATGGCACTGGGATCGGGACACACCGAAGCCGACGTGCGCGGCGAGGTCGACTGGGCCGCACTGGCCGCAGCACCGGGACCGCTGGTCCTGCACGCAACCTCCGGACACCTCGCCGAGACCGCCAGCGCGCTGGTCGAGAACGGCATGGCTCCGCAGACCCCCGCAGCGATCACCGTGCGCGGCACCACCCGGCAGCAGCGCACCGTCGAAGCAACGTTGGCGACGCTCAACGAGGCCGGCTCCGAACTGGTCGGCTCCTTGGTCATCACGGTCGGCAAGGTTGTCGCCCAACGAAACAAGATGTCCTGGTGGGAATCACGCGCACTGTACGGCTGGACCGTCCTCGTGCCGCGCACCAAGGATCAGGCCGGCGAGATGAGTGACCGTCTGGTCACCCACGGCGCCATCCCGATCGAGGTCCCGACCATCGCCGTCGAACCGCCGCGCAGCCCCGCTCAGATGGAACGCTCCGTCAAGGGACTCGTCGACGGTCGTTACCAGTGGGTCGTCTTCACCTCCACCAATGCTGTTCGCGCAGTGTGGGAGAAGTTCGAAGAATTCGGCCTCGATGCCCGCGCGTTCTCCGGCGTGAAGATCGCCTGCATCGGCGAAGCCACCGCAGCCAAGGTCCGCTCGTTCGGTATCAACCCCGAACTGGTGCCGAAGGGTGATCAGTCCAGTGAAGGGCTGCTGGCCGAATTCGCGCCGTACGACGACGTTTTCGATCCGGTCAACCGAGTTCTGTTGCCCCGCGCCGACATCGCGACCGAAACCCTCGCCGAAGGCCTGCGCGAACGTGGCTGGGAAATCGACGACGTCACCGCCTACCGCACGGTGCGCGCCGCACCGCCTGCCGCCGAGACCCGCGAGATGATCAAGACCGGCGGATTCGACGCCGTGTGCTTCACCTCGTCCTCGACGGTGCGCAACCTTGTCGGTATCGCCGGCAAGCCGCACGCTCGCACTCTGGTTGCGTGCATCGGTCCGAAGACCGCCGAAACCGCTATCGAGTTCGGACTGCGCGTCGACGTGCAGCCCGAAACCTCGCAGGTAGGGCCGCTGGTCGAGGCACTGGCCGAGCACGCCGCTCGCCTGCGCGCCGAGGGTGCATTGCCGCCTCCGCGCAAGAAGTCACGTAGGCGCTAAAGCGCCTGTGCGCCTTTCTGGTAGTGCCCACTACCGGAAAGGCGCACAGCAACGTCCGACGAAGGAGAACCCGTCTCGTGTTTCCCACCCATCGTCCGCGCCGACTCCGGCGAACCCCTGCGCTTCGGCGACTGGTAGCGGAGACGACCCTCGAACCGCGGCACCTCGTGCTGCCGATGTTCGTTGCGGACGGGATCGCCGCCCCGCGTGAGATCTCCTCCATGCCTGGCGTATACCAGCACACTCTCGACTCGTTGCGAGCAGCGGCTACCGAGGCGGTGAGCGCCGGCGTCGGCGGTCTGATGCTGTTCGGTGTGCCCAAGCCCGAGGACAAGGACGCACAGGGATCGGGGGCTATCGACCCCGACGGAATTCTCAACGTCGGATTGCGGGCTCTCGCAGACGAACTCGGTGATTCGACGGTCATCATGGCCGACACGTGTCTCGACGAGTTCACCGATCACGGGCACTGCGGAGTGCTGACACCGGCCGGCGCCGTCGATAACGACGCGACCTTGATTCGATACGTCGAGATGGCGTTGGCTCAAGCAGATTCGGGTGCTCATCTCCTCGGGCCGAGCGGAATGATGGACGGGCAGGTCGGGGCGATTCGCGGCGCACTCGACGCGGCGGGGTACACCGAGGTCGGTCAGTTGGCGTACGCAGCGAAATACGCGTCGGCGTTCTACGGGCCGTTCCGCGAAGCAGTCGGATCCTCGCTGCAGGGTGACCGTCGTACCTATCAGCAGGACGCGGCCAACCGTCGTGAGTCGTTGCGCGAAGTTGATCTCGACATTGCCGAGGGCGCGGACATGGTGATGGTGAAGCCCGCCATGTCGTATCTCGACATCCTGCGCGAGACTGCGGACCGTTCACCGGTGCCGGTGGCTGCGTATCAGATCTCGGGGGAGTACTCGATGATCACAGCGGCTGCGCAAAACGGCTGGATCGATCGCGACGCCGCAGTTCTCGAATCGCTGACCAGCATCCGACGTGCCGGTGCCGACGTCGTTCTCACGTACTGGGCGTCCGAGGTCGCCGGTTGGTTGTGAGCTCGGACCAAGCCGGATGATCATGAAGTGCCGGACAGATAGGCTGTCATCATGACCGAGCCGTGGCAGCCTCCTCGCCAGGAACCGCCGTACGACAACCAACCGTCGTACGACAATCAGCAGTATCAGAACCAGCAGTTCCAGAATCAGTTCCATCCGCTGGGCCCGATGCCGACCAATCCGTCGTCGCATCCTTCGGGCACGCAGAAGTCCGAGCCGCCGACCGACGTGGTGACGGCGATTCAGCTGTGGTGGGCAGTGGCTGTGCTCGGTGTGGTGCAGGGCGGCGCGATGATCGCGATGATGCTCGGTCAGAAGTCGTCGTTCATCGACGAGATGATGAGCAATCCCGCCGCCGCCGACGCGGGTCTCACCCGCTCGGACATCGAGAGTGTTTTCCCGATGGCTGTGGTGGTGTCGGTGATCATGATTTTGGTGTTCACCGCGCTTTTCCTGCTGGTCGTGCGATCGATGAGCCGCGGCAAGAACTGGGCGCGCATGCTGTTGACCTTTGGTGGGGTCTTCATGGTCGTCTCTGCGATTCCGGTGATTCTCGGTCTCGGTGGGGGCGGTGACGGTGCCACCCTGCTGTTCGGCGGCGCGCAGATCCTGCAAGCTGTCGCGGCCGTCGGTGCCATCGTGATGATGCATCGCAAGGAGTCGAATCCGTACTTTCTGAGGTTCCCCCCACAGTCCCGGTGAGGCGCCATGCGGGGTAGTGTGAATCAGGTCACGACGGTAGTTGGGAGAGGCAAGCGCAGTGCATTCTCGAGACGCTTTGAACGCCGAGGGCACACATGACGCCCCACGACCGCGACGCAGCTCGCGAACCGAAATGATCGTATTTCTGCTGTTGGGTATATCCGTGATCGCCACTGCACTCCTGGTTGTCGTGCCAGGAGTCGTGAGTGGCTAGCGCGGACTCGGCACCTGTGACGACGTCGAAGAAAGTCCGGCCCCCCACCGCTGTCAACGCTGCCTTCTGGTTGTGGATAGCAAGTGCATTCCTCCTGATCCTGTTCGGCTTGATCAGTATGTCCAGCGCGTCGTACGAGCTCCGCGAACAGTTCGCCGATCAGGGGGTGTCGGCGGACAACATCGATACCTATGTCACGTTCGTTCGTGTGTCCGGTGTGGCGCTGTTGCTCAGCGGATTGATCATCGGCGGCTTGGCCGGACCGACGCGGCTCGGCCGGAGGTTGTGTCGACGGATACTCGTCATCTATTCGGGAGTCTTTGTGTGGCTCCAGCTGGCACTGGTGATCACCGGTATCAGCACCGCTCTGGCGTTGGTTGTTCCGGTGATGCTGATCAGCGCGGGGGTGTCGATTTATCGGGGCTCGACGCGCAGCTGGTTTGCTCATGGCTGACAACGCGTCCGAGGTTCTGTTCTACGAGCCTGGTTCGCGGATGTCGGCTGTTGCCCTCGGTCCGGCGTTCTGCCTGGTGGCTCTGGTGATCGAATTGTTCACCGGGCCGGTGGTGCACTGGTTCGGATTGGCAATGTTCGCGGTGATTCTGACGGGCTTGGTCTACGTGCAGGTCACCGCCGCGCGCCGGCATGTGAGCGTCGAGTTGACCGACGCGATGCTTCGTCAGGGCACCGAGGAGGTTCCGGTCGACGAAATCGCCGAGGTGTTTCCCGAATCGGACGACTCCGCCTACGAAGACGAAATGGAGCCGTGGGAAACCGCCCGAGCGCTCGGCGAACTGTCCGGAGTGCCACGTCGTCGTCACAGCATCGGCTTGCGGCTGACGACGGGTGGTCTGGTCCGAGCCTGGGCGAAGGACGACATCGTGTTGCGTGAGGCGTTGAATCAGGTAATGGCGCGCCGCGGCGAAGCGGAAAGTGCGCGAGATTCCGAGAGGGTGTCCGATGACTAGAAAAGTCGATGCCAAGACCTTGGTAGGTGTTCTGGGTATGGTCGCGGCGCTGACGCTGGCGCTCGTGTGCTGGCGATCAGGGCTGACCACGTCGACCTTCGGTCCGATTATCGAGGGCGCACCGTCGTTCGAGGGCACCCACTACGACGGACTGTGGATTTCCGGTGCCGGTCTGGCTCTCTTGCTGGCCGGGCTCATGGCGATCGATGTGACGCGTCGGCTCCGTATGGCATACGTCGCATCCGACTAAGCACTATACGGGTAGGGGGTATAGTGGCGTTATGAGTGGTTACAGCCCCGAGCAGGACGATCTGCTCAAACGTCTTCGCCGCATCGAAGGTCAGGTCGCGGGTATCTCGCGCATGGTTGCCGACGATCGGTACTGCATCGACGTCCTGACGCAGGTTTCGGCCGCAACCAGCGCGTTGCAGTCCGTGTCCCTGAAGCTTCTCGACGCGCATCTTGCCGGCTGTGTTGTCGAAGCCGCCAAGCAGGGCGGTCCGGAAGCCGACGCCAAGATCAAGGAAGCTCAGGCAGCGATCGCTCGCCTCGTTCGTTCCTGAGTAGCTGTTCGGTTCACTCCGTGATGGCCCGAGCGAGCGCGCGGGCGGAGAAGTTCACGAAATGCTCGGGTGTGATTTCTTTGGCGACGTTGATGACGATGGTGTCCGACAGGCCTTTGAGTCCGGAGAGCACAAGATGGATGAGCGCGGGGTCTTCGATCAACCGGCTGCCTTCGGCTGCAGCAGATTCGGTGAGCGCTCGAATCAATGCCGAGTTGAAGACCGCAACTGATGCGTGAAGTTCCCGCATGCTGTCGCGGTCGGATCCGGCCATTCCCTCGATGTCGCGCCACGTGGTGGTGAGTCTGCCGACTCGCGCCCAATGCCGCGCGAATTCGGGAATCATGGACTCGAGTAGCGGCGTCAGTCCTTGCTCGCGGGGGAGCGAGCTCACGAAGTCCGCCATTTCCAGTTGGCTCTCGCTGAGCAGGGCGGCAAAGATGTCCTGCTTGTCGACGAAGTACTGGTAGATCAGGCCGGTGCTGGTTCCCGATCGTTTTGCCACCGCGCGAATAGTGAGCGCGGAGTAGCCGCCTTCGTCGAGGAGTGCGATCGCCGCGTCCAAGGTGCGGCGTCGGCGCGCTTCGGCGTCGCCGTAGATCGAGTTAGTGCTGGTACTGCTCATTTGATCACCGTAGTCGGGACAGGCCGCAACCTCAATTGCAAATGAACGTCGTTCATTCTTGACCATAGGGTTTGCTGTTCAGTGATACCAATCACAGAAAGAACATTGTTCGAAATAGAATGAACATCGTTCATTCTGGTGCTACGCTATGGCGCAGACCACATCGAGACCAGTGCGTAGCGCTGGACACTCTGCGGTCGGCCTGACGTTTCTTCCCGTATCCATCGGGAGGTCTACACAGTTGTGGAGTACCTATGACACGCACCAACGATGAACGCGCGGCGATCGAGATCGCCGCTGCGGCTGGAGAACTTCTGCTCGAACACCGGAAATCCCTCGGTGCGAACGACGTCGATGCCGCGACTTTCAAGGACGCTGCCGATCGGCTCAGTCACGACTTCATCGTCGCCGAACTTGCCCGACGCTTCCCCGCGGATGCGGTGCTGTCGGAGGAAGGCGCTGACGACCTCGCGAGGTTGAATGCGGATCGGGTGTGGATCGTCGACCCGCTCGACGGCACCCGCGAATACGGAGAAGCCGGCCGATCGGATTGGGCCGTGCATGTCGCACTGACCGAAAACGGTGTCCTCACAACAGGTGCGGTCGCGATGCCTGCCCTCGGCGTCACCTATGCAAGTAGTGATGATCGAACCGATCGCGGCGCTACGACGCCGGTACGCGTCGTCGTGTCGCGGACGCGGCGTCCGGAACCGGTCATGCGAATGGCTGACTCGATGGGCGCGGAGCTGATCGAGATGGGCTCTGCCGGCGCCAAAGCGATGGCGGTTGTATCCGGAGAAGCAGATATCTATGCACATGCGGGTGGGCAGTACGAGTGGGATTCGGCGGCCCCTGTTGCCGTCGCACGCGCTGCGGGACTGCATGTTTCGCGTATCGACGGCAGCGAACTTCGCTACAACCAGGAAAACCCGTGGCTGCCGGATCTGCTGATCTGCCGACCTGAACTCGCCCCGAAAGCACTGGAGGAACTGGGCCGATGACCACGACACTGACGCACCTCGAACGACTCGAAGCCGAGAGCATTCACATCATGCGTGAAGCTGCCTCGCAGAGCGAGAACCCGGTGATGCTGTACTCGGTGGGCAAGGACTCCGCCGTGATGCTGCATCTGGCACGCAAGGCGTTCTACCCGTCGAAGCTGCCGTTTCCGCTGCTGCACGTCGACACCACGTGGAAGTTCCGCGAAATGTACAAACTTCGTGACAGTACCGCTGCTGCAGGCGATCTCGATCTGATCGTCTACACCAATCCGGACTGCGTCAGGCAGGGGATCAACCCGTTCACTCACGGCTCGGCCGTCCATACCGACATGTGGAAAACCGAAGGCCTCAAACAAGCCCTCGATCACTACAAGTTCGACGCGGCGTTCGGCGGCGCCCGCCGTGACGAAGAAAAATCCCGCGCCAAGGAACGGATCTTCTCGATCCGATCGGCAGCGCACCGCTGGGATCCGAAGCAGCAGCGACCGGAGCTGTGGCGGATGTACAACGTCCGCAAAGCGCCGGGTGAAAGCCTGCGCGTCTTCCCGCTCTCGAACTGGACCGAACTGGATGTGTGGGAATACATACGCCAGGAAGAGATTCCGATCGTTCCGCTGTATTTCGCCGACAAGCGTCCCGTCGTCGAACGTGACGGCGCCCTGATCATGGTCGACGACGACCGGATGCCCTTGTTGCCGGGAGAAACTCCGGAACTCAAGAGCGTCCGTTTCCGTACTCTCGGCTGCTATCCGCTGACCGGTGCCGTCGAATCGACCGCCACCAGCTTGACCGAGATCATCTCGGAAATGTTGCTCACCACCACCTCCGAACGCCAGGGACGGGTCATCGACCACGACTCGAGTGCGTCGATGGAAAAGAAGAAGCAAGAAGGGTACTTCTGATGACTGTTTCCTCGGATCTGATCGCCGACGACATCGAGGCATACCTCGAGCGCCACGCGAACAAGAGCATGCTGCGATTCATCACGTGCGGCAGCGTCGACGACGGCAAGAGCACCTTGATCGGCCGTCTGCTCTACGAATCGAAACTCGTCTTCGACGATCAGCTGACGGCACTCGAAGCGGATTCGCGCAAGAGCGGCACCCAGGGTGAAGGGCTCGATTTTGCGCTCCTCGTCGACGGTCTCGCAGCCGAACGTGAGCAGGGCATCACTATCGACGTCGCCTACCGCTACTTCACGACAGAACGTCGCAAGTTCGTTGTTGCCGATACTCCCGGGCACGAGCAGTACACCCGAAACATGGTGACCGGCGCATCGACAGCCGATCTCGCGGTGATCCTTGTCGACTCACGCAAAGGCATCCTGACGCAGACGCGTCGGCACTCGTATCTTGTGTCGTTACTCGGGATCAAGCACGTGGTGCTTGCGGTCAACAAACTCGACCTCGTCGACTACTCGCAGGAGGTCTTCGACGCCATCACCACGGACTACACGAGCTTCGCTCACGAGATCGGTCTCGACGGGTTTGTCGCCATTCCGATGTCGGCATACAAGGGCGACAATCTCACCGAGCGCAGCGCGAATACCCCGTGGTACTCCGGGCCCAGCCTGATCGAACATCTAGAATCCGTGGACATCGACGATGCCGCCGCCTCGGCTCCGTTCCGGATGCCGGTGCAGTGGGTCAACCGGCCGGACCTCGACTTTCGGGGATTCTCGGGCCAGATCGTCTCCGGGACAGTCTCTCCCGGTGATCCGATCCGCGTGCTCCCCAGTGGAAAGACGTCCACTGTCGAGCGCATCGTGACGATGGGCGGCGACCTCGATGTGGCCGGTGCGGGCCGCTCGGTCACCATCACACTCACCGACGAGATCGACATCAGCCGCGGCGACGTGCTGTCCATCGGTGACAATCCGCCGGCCGTCGCTGACCAGTTCGAGGCCCATATCGTGTGGATGGGCGAGGCGCCCATGCTGCCCGAACGGCCGTTCCTGTGCCAGATCGGTACCGTCACGGTCACTGCGCGCATCACGAAACCGAAACACAAGATCAACGTCAACACACTCGAAAAGACCGCAACGACAACCCTCGAGCTCAACGAAATCGGTGTGTGCAACATCAGTTTCGATCGCGCGGTCCCGTTCGACCCCTACACGGGAAACCGTGACACCGGCAGCTTCATCCTCATCGATCGCCTCACCAACGGCACAGTCGGTGCCGGCATGATCACGCACTCGCTGCGCCGATCCGACAACATTCACTGGCAATCCGTCGACGTGGACGAGGCCGCGCACACCAGGCTCAAGGGACATAAACCCGCCGTTCTGTGGTTCACCGGGCTCTCCGGTTCGGGGAAGTCGACCATCGCCAACGACGTCGAGCGCCAACTGCACGCTCTCGGCGCACACACCTATCTCCTCGACGGAGACAATGTCCGTCACGGTTTGAATCGAGACCTCGGGTTCACCGAAGCCGACCGCGTCGAGAACATCCGCCGCGTCACCGAAGTGACCCGCCTGATGGCGGACGCCGGCCTGATCGTTCTCGCGTCGTTCATTTCGCCGTTCGAGGCCGAGCGTCATGCGGCCCGTGAATTGATCGGGGACAGCCAGTTCGTCGAGATCTTCATCGATACCGCTCTTGCCGTCGCAGAGGAGCGAGATCCCAAGGGGCTGTACAAGAAGGCTCGACGTGGGGAGTTGGTGAACTTCACCGGCATCGACTCACCGTACGAAGCGCCGCAGAGTCCCGATATTCACATCGACACCAGTGTCACGACGACCGAGGATGCTGCGAGCGTCATTGTCGACTATCTCCGCGCCCGCGGAACCATTTCTTGACCCGCCTGAACATGAGGAGCCTTCATGCCTGACAGGGCTGAAATCATTTCTGTCGTAGAAGATTACGTCAAGTATCTCGGAAGTCACGATGTTGACAATCTGGTTGCGCTGTTTGCCGCCGACGCCGTTCAACACGAACCGTTGGGTGTCAAGACCTATCGCGGGGTCGACGAGATTCGCGCATTCGACACGGCAAACGCGCAGGTCGACTTCACAGTCAGCCTGCTCGGTCCGATTTCGGTGACGGGAAAGTACGCAGCAATGCAGCTTCGGGTGCAGCGCGTCGGTATGGCCGACTTCGCTGCCTCCGACCTGTTCGAGTTCGACGACAACTGCAAGATCGTCTCGTTGAGTGTGGTTCTCGATCCGCAGGCACTGTGTTGAGCGCTCAGGGCCTGCTGGCCGGCAAAGTAGTCGTGGTCTCGGGAGTCGGCCCGGCGCTTGGTCGTTCGATCGCAGTGCAGAGTGCGGCGGCCGGTGCGAAGGTTGTTCTGGCCGCCCGCACGTCCGAGCGTTTGGAATCGGTGGCAACCGAGATCCGTGATCGCGGCGGAATCGCTTTGGCGGTACCGACGGATCTCACCGACGTCGATTCGATTGCGTCGCTGGCGCAGACTGCCGTTGCTGAGTTCGGTGCCGTGGATTGCCTTGTGAACAATGCCTTTGTCCAACCGGCGCAGGTCCCATTGCTTGAAGCCGACATGGCTTCCATCCAGTCGGGCATCGACATCAACTTGCTTGCGGCGTTGAACGTCACACGCGCATTGGTGCCGGCATTGACCGAGGCGCAGGGGTCCGTCGTGATGGTCACGTCCATGGTGCTGCGCAATCAGCTTCCCGGGTTCGGGGCATACCGCGTGATGAAAGCCGGACTTCTGGCAATGGCCCGCAGTCTGTCGATCGACCTCGGTCCCAAGGGGATTCGAGTCAACTCCGTTGCCCCCGGCTATATCTGGGCGGACTCGGTCAAGAACATGTTCGAGAAGAAGGCTGCGGCCACCGGAGTCGACCCCAAGGTCATTTACGACGAGATCGCAGCGGGCGCCGATCTGCGCCGGCTACCAGAACCCGATGACATTGCCAACGCTGTCGTCTTCCTCCTGTCCGATTCGGCCAGGGCCATCGCCGGGCAATGTCTCGACGTCAACTGCGGTCACACGCACCACTGATCAACTCATACAAGACCGATCAATTCTCAAAGGACGTGTCATGACACAGGATTACGACGGCATTGGTTCCATCGAGGACTTGCACCAGGCTGCGCGCGAGGTGGCCGGTTACGAAGATTTCGGCAGTGACGGTTACCTCGATGGCCTTCGAGTTCTGCTCGAGTCGTTCCAGCAGGAAGCCGACCTCACTCCGCACGGCAAGGTGATTGCTCGCAAGATGATCATCGGAGCGCTCGCGGGACGACTGACCAGCGAGGCCGGATTCGCGAAATACCCCGAGCACGTCGATGTTCCGATCGAGCGTCCGATCTTCGTAGTCGGGTTGACTCGGACCGGCAGCACCGCGCTACACCGGTTGCTGGGCGCTGACCCGGCGCATCAGGGTGCCGAGATGTGGCTTGCCGAGACGCCGCAGCCGCGCCCGGAGCGCGACAAGTGGTCGGAGAACGAAGATTACGTTCGCTCAGACGCTTTCTACCGAGCCCGTCAGCGCAACGAGGCTGACCTGATGAAGGTGCATTTCATGGGGGCGGAGGAGGTCGAGGAATGTTGGCGCCTGCTGCAGCAGACGATGCTCTCGACCGCGTTCGAGACCGTTGCGTACGTACCGAGTTACACCCGGTGGCTGGCGAAGCAGGACTGGACCGAAACGTATGCGCGGCACAAGAAGAACCTGCAGCTGATCGGGCTGCACGATTCGGATCGACGATGGGTGCTCAAGAGTCCGAGCCACGTCTTCGCGATCGACGAGATCATGTCGGTCTATCCGGATGCGTTGTTCGTTCGCACATTCCGGGACCCGCTGACATCGATGGCGTCCACTTTCAGCCTTGCGGAGCAGGGCGGACACGATATGTCGAAGGCCTTCGACCGTCCGGCCATCGGACGCACCCAACTCGACCTGTGGGCGCGCGGTAACGCGAACTTCAACAATGCCCGTACCCGTTACAACTCCGATCAGTTCATCGACGTCGACTACAAGGACTTCATCTCCGATGCGGTCGGCACTGTCGAGAAGATCTACGCGCAGTTCGACCTGCCCTTCACGGACGAGGCTCGGGCCGCGGTGGATGCGTCGCATCAGGCGAGCCTCGCAGAACACCGTCGTCCGTCACACCGCTATTCGCTCGAGGAGTTCGGCGTGAGCGCCGCCGACGTCGAAGCGAAGTTCGCCGCCAGCTGATTGCTCGAAAAATCTACTAGAACAAGGAGACTCATATGAACGCTACTTGGGAAAAGTTCTGCGCAGATCTGCTCGAGGTCGGGAAGGTCCTGGAGGACGAGATCGTTCCTCAGGATCCGCTGACGCAGGCCGAGGGCGTCCGCTACCTGAGTCGGTTGCTCCGCTACGGCACAATCAACTGTGTCGAGTACACCGATCCGCGGTGGCCGCAGTTCACGTCCGCACCGAACCCGAACATGATGACGAAGATCGGTGCCGACAACCCGGACAACGTCTACATGCGCGCCAACATCTCCGGTAAGTACAGCTACCGGATCATCGGCAGCCGGGGCACGGTTCCGCTGATCACGTTCGGTTCACGCATCAATCGGTACCACATCGACGGCACGATGCTGCAGACCGGCGACCTGCACATCCACGACCTCGAGGTTGACGAGAACGGCCGTTTCGAGTTCATCGCGAGCGTGGACAAGCCGGCGGAAGGTGCCTGGCTGCCGCTGGCGGCCGACAGCAATCTCATCTCCGTTCGACAGACGTATCGGGATCGACGCAACGAGGTACCCGGTGAGCTGAGCATCGAGTGCCTGAACCCGGACGGCGACTTCGAGCCGCTGAGTCCGGAAGAGTTGGGCGTGCGCCTGAGCAAGTCGGTCGGGATCGTGAAGGGGATGGCGGAGACCTTCCTCGAATGGTCGCGCAAATTCCAACCGCACACCAACGAGATCTTCGACTGGGGACAGGACTACTTCCAGAACGCCGGCGGCGATCCGACGATCTTCTACTTGCACGGGTACTGGAAGCTCGCCGAGGACGAGGCGTGGGTCATCGAGACCGAAGTTCCGAACTGCGAGTACTTCAACTTCGTGCTGCAGAACTTCTGGGTGGAGTCGCTCGACTACAACCGGACGAACATCTACATCAACAACCACACTGCAAAGCTCAACGACGACGGAACCCTGACAATCGTGGTGGCGGCAAAGGATCCGGGTTACGGCAACTGGATCAACACCGATTCGCACGCGGAGGGGACCTGGGCGATGCGCTGGATCAAGGCGGACTCCCACCCGATTCCGACGTCGAAGGTAATCAAGCTCTAAGGCAGGCAGACTCACTCGGTCCTGTGTGAACAGTCGTACTACGTGGTCATATCGGCCGCGTAGTACGACGTTCGCCGCGCGGGATAATGTCACTGGTTCATCTTCAGCAGGGGAATCGTATGCACACCACAGTAATTCGGTCCACTACCCGCCTGGTTGCGCTCGGTATTGCCGGCGCGCTTCTGTTGACCGGCTGCGCGTCGAGTAGCGGCGACTCCTCGGATGCGAATCCCCAGACGCGCAGTGGTGCAGCTGGGTACGTCGGCGCACAGGACGCCGGGGAGCCGATCGGCGGGGGTGCTCTCACCTTCGGGTCCTATTCGTTCCCTTCCTCGCTGGATCCCACCAAAACTCAGGCTGCCGGCTCGACCGGCGGGACCGAAATGGCCGCAATCTACGACACGCTTGTGCGCAGCGACTCCGCAAGCGGGAGCTTCGTGCCACAGCTGGCGAAGTCGCTGACGAATAATGCCGACTTCACCGCGTACACGGTCACCCTGCCCGAGGGCTTGACCTTCAGCGACGGAAGCCCGCTCAACGCGGAAGCCGTGAGATGGAGCATCGATCGATTTGTGGCGGGCAAGGGGGATGTATCGCAGTCTTGGCTGAACATTGTGGAGCGGGTCGATACGCCGAACGAGACCACGATCGAGTTTGTGCTCAAACGGCCGTGGCGTCAATTTCCGGCACTGTTGTCGCTCGGCCCCGGAATGATCGTTGCGCGAAGTTCCGACGCAGGGGGAGCGTTCACTCCGATCGGGGCCGGGCCGTTCACCTTGGCCAAGTTCGCGCCGCACGAAGAGTTGATACTTGCCGCGCGCCCGGACTATCAGGGAGGTAAACCTCCGCTGGACACGGTGCGTTTTGTTCCCACCTCTGGCGCCCAGGCTCAGTACGAATCGCTGAAGAGCGGTCAGATCGACATGACGTACATCCTTCGCGACGAGGCCGTAATCAAACGCGCTCTCGACGACGGATACTCCGGCTACCTCAGTCCCACCGGTCAGAACGGGATCGGCACGATCAACAACCGCGAGGGCAGGCCAGGAGCCGACGTCCGCGTCCGCCAGGCAATCGCGTACGGGGTGGACCCGGAAGCCGTCAATACACGTGCGAACAACGGATTAGGCACTGCCAGTTCCGAACTGGTACCGGTGTCGTCGCGGTGGTTCAACAACACCGAAGGCATACCGTTCGATTCGTCGAAGGCAAAGACCCTGCTCGATCAGGCGAAAGCAGACGGATACGACGGCAAGCTCCGCTACCTCACGACCTCGGAACCCGGCCAACAGGCCACCGCATTGACGGTGCAGGCGTCGCTGAAAGCCATCGGTTTCGACGTCACCATCGACTACGCAACCGACGTCACGGATCTTGTTCGCAGGGTGTACAAAGACCACGATTTTGACATGACCAGGGGCGGCGCTCCGGTCGGGGAGGAAGCGCCATACATCAATTTGTACAACAGTATGGCCAGTGATTCGAAGAACAATCCTTCCGGTTTTGCAGATCCGGAAATGGACACGCTGATCACAGCCGTGCAGACTGCGCCCACCGACGACGCTGTCCGCGACGCCATCAGCAAGGTGCAGGATTACGCCAACGTAAGCGTGCCTTACGTAATCTGGGGCCCGGCAGCGGTATTGACGGCCTGGGACGACAACATTCACGGCGTCACACGCAACATCACGGATATCATGTTCTTCGACGAAGCCTGGATCTCACCGAAGTAAGTTGACTGCGCGAGACGATCCTGATGGACGTCCCGGTCATCAGGATCAGTCGAGTGATTGCCTGCTGCAAGGCAATACGGTCAGGTCTGACATGTCAGTCGACTAGCGATGAAAATGGTGGAACGATGAAGTGGTCGTTGGCGGGCGCGATGATCGACGCTCTGGAACTGTGCGAGTTGGCCCAGGTTACGGAAGAGGCGGGCTTCGACGGTATCGCAATGCCGGATTCCGTGTTCTATCCGGAGCAGGTGTCGGCGCCATATCCGTACACCGCTGACGGCAAGCGGATGTGGGCCCCCGAGACACCGATGCCCGATCCTTTCATAGCGATGACGGCAATGGCTGCGGTGACGTCTCGAATTCAGTTTTACACCAATGTATTCAAGCTTCCGCTCCGTGATCCGTTGTTGACGGCCAAGCAGGTTTCGACCATGGCGGTGATGTCGGGAAACCGCATCGCGATCGGCGTCGGGTTGTCGTGGATTCCTGAGGAGTTCACCTTCACCGGGACCGAGATGCGTACCCGTGGCGCGCGGACCGACGAAGCGATCGAGATCATCAAGGCCGTATGTGCCGGCCGTGGCCCGCAGTGGGTTGAATACCACGGCAAACACTACGATTTCGATGCTCTGATGATCAGTCCGGCTCCGGAGACTCCCGTTCCGATCTACATCGGTGGGCACAGCGAACCGGGATTGCGCCGCGCCGCGAGGCTGGCTGACGGGTGGATGTCGGTGAACACCACCAAAGCTGAATTAGCCTCTGCCATCGACCGTCTGACGAAGTTGCGGGCCGAGTTCGGCCGTGCCGACGTCCCCTTCGAGATCAACGTCTCGCCCACCGACGTACGCGACATCGATGGATACCGCGAACTCGAGGAGTTGGGCGTCACGGAAATCAGAGTGTCGCCGTGGTATCGCTACGGCGTAGACCCCGGAGATCGTCAGGGAAGACTCGACTCGATTCGACAATTTGCCGACGAGGTCATTTCCCAGTACTGATCTTCTCAGTACTGATCTATCAGCGTCTGCATCGCCCGGCCGTAGAGTTTTGCCACCTTGTCCCGATCTGCGGTCGGCGCGATGCTCTCGGTGCTGAGCGCGCTCAGCAACCCCGACACCTGGGCGGAGACGAGCAGTGCCCGGGTGTAGGCGTCGTCGCCCGGTAAACGGGCGGCGAGGTTGGTGGCAAATGTGCTTGTCATTTCCCTCAATCGTCCGCGGATGCGGGGGCTGTCGGATGCGCGTGTCAGCGCCGTGAACACCGACAGCATTCGGGCGTCTGCCTTGCCGAGGAGAAACGATGCGATCTGCTCGCCGAGTGTGTCGAGCGGACCGTCGAACTGGCCCTCGAAGTAATCCTCGACCGGTGTGGTTTCCAGGAACAGTGCTTCCTTGGATCCGAAGTGTCGGATGACCAGTGCCGGATCGACACCGGCAACCTTCGCGATGGCCCGAACGGATGTGCCACCGAACCCGTGCTCGCCGAACAGTTGGAATGCTGCGGCGCGAATCGCCTCGGGCGTCGAGGGATGATCCGGCTCTGGCGTCTGTCCACTGGGTGTCACGCTATCGACCTCTGTGCTCGCTCTCACGCCGACCTCGTTGTCAACGCTGTTGACTCTATCGTGTCAACGGTGTTGACTGTTGAGTCTGTCAACGGTGTTGACAGCTAGATGCGGTTAGCGAAAAGAGTGTGAAATATGACAGATACCGACGTCAGGGTCCCGAGCGAAGCGGCGAAGGCGATTGAGCCACCCACAAATTGGAAGATGGTGGGCGGCGGACTCGCGTTTCCGCTTTTCTTCGTCATCATGTTCTGCCTGTGCTACGTCAGCGCCTTCCACTCGCCGATGCCGAACAACGCGCCGATCGTGGTGGTGGGACCAGCGTCGGTGACCGCGCCCTTGATCGACGGAATCGAAAAAACGTCCGGCGGCAAATTCGACATCGTTGCCACGGATAACACAGCCGATGCGATCGCTCGGATCGGCAACCGTGACGCCATCGGCGCCATCGAAATCGGTGACACCGTGACCGCGCACATTGCAACCGGTGCCGGTGCCTCCACGGTGTCGGTAGTGACGGGACTGGCCCATTCCATCGCGGATCAGACGGGGCAACAGGTGACCTCGGTGGACTCGGCTCCGGTCACCGCGCGTGATTCCTCGACCGTCGGACTGTTCTACTTCCTGATCGTCTGCACCCTCGGTGGTTACCTGACCATGACTGTGCTCAGTCAGGTCGCGCCGAGAATGCGACTGAGAGAGCAATATTCGATTCTCGCCGGCGCGGCAATCCTCACCCCGCTCATCGCGTTCGGGATCACCAGCATCTTCATGCATGCATTTGGCGCGTCGTTCGGTGAGATCCTGCAACTGCTGGGGATTTCGATGGTCTACACCTTCACCGTGGGTGCAGTGTGCATTCTGCTCAATAAACTGCTGGGTCAAGCCGCGATCTTTGCGGTGTTGACGGTACTGGTCTTCATCAACTTTCCGAGTTCGGGCGGCGCTATTCCGGTGTCGTTCCTGCCGGGGTTCTGGCAGCACATTCATTCGTTCTGGCTCGGATCGGCGGCCATGGAGCCCATTCGGTCCGTCATCTACTTCGACGGCAACGGCGCCGGCCCGCACCTGATCGTTCTGGGTGTCTGGTTGGTTGCTGCTCTCGGGTTGACCGGCCTGGTCGCGTCCCGTCAGTCGAAGAAGGCAGCAGCGCAATAAAATTGGTGGGGCCGGATGCTCCCGGCCCCACCAGATTTCTACTTCAGTCGTACTGCGTCCGTGCCGTCACCGTCCAGCATCGCCGAACCCAGCAGAGATTCCGGGATTCCGAACCCGTCGATCAAGGTTGCGACATGCGGGCGCAGAGTGCGGCAGCGTTCGTTGATGCCGCGGGTGACGGCCTTCGAGCGCTCGACCGACAGATGCCGGTGCTCCATGAACCAGGCTTTGTCTGCTTCGATGACGGAGAGCGCGTAAAGGTCGCACACCTCGCCGAGAAGATCTTTTGCTGTCTCGTCCTCACACGAATCGATGCCGGCAACAAAGGCTTCCAGGATGACGCGCTCGATGTGCGCCTGCGCGGCTTTCAGCACGTGGTCCTGCACGAAGTTGAAGGCGTCGAACGGATTCTCCTCCCTCTTCTGTGCGGCCTGCAATCTCCGTGCGGCAGTGGAAAGCAGGTACTCTTCGCGGTCCTCGAACATCTTCATCTGAGTGCCGCGATTGAAGAGGCTGCCGTCCTCCTCGTTGTCCTGCCGAGTGTCGACAATCGTCTGCAGAATCTGTTGGGCCGCAGTACGCTTCTTGACCACATCGGAGACCGTCGTAGCGGCGAAACGCATCCAGTCGACCGGGCTCATGCCGCGAACTTCGTCGGCGTAGGAGGTGAGCAGTTCCTTGGCGACCAACTGTGTCAGCACATGGTTGTCGCCCTCGAAAGTTGTGAAGACGTCGGTGTCGGCTTTCAATGCGGTGAGACGGTTCTCCGCGAGATAGCCTGCGCCGCCGCAGGCTTCGCGTGCCTCCTGAATGGCGCGAGTGGCATGCCACGTGTTGGCGGCCTTGAGTCCGGCGGCGCGACCCTCGAGTTCACGCTGCTCCTGAGGGTCAGGGTTCTCGCTGCTCTGGATGTCATGCATCGCGGCCACCAGTTCGTTCTGTGCGAACTGCAATGCGTACGAGCGGGCGATCAGCGGCAGCAGGCGCTTCTGATGGACGAGGTAGTCCATGATCAGGACTTCATTGTCACTCTTGGGGGCGCTGAATTGCCTGCGCTGCAGGGCGTACCGACCCGCGATGGCCAAGCCGACACGTGCTGCCGCTGCTGCGGAACCGCCCACGGTGACGCGTCCGCGAACCAACGTGCCCACCATCGTGAAGAAGCGGCGGTTCGGGTTGTCGATTGCGGAACTGTACGTGCCGTCCTCGGCAACGTCGGCGTATCGATTGAGTAGGTTGTCGCGAGGGATACGCACGTGATCGAACATGATGCGCCCGTTGTCGACTCCGGGCAGTCCGCCCTTGAAGCCGCAATCCGACGTCGTGACGCCAGGAAGGTCGTTTCCGGCGGCATCGCGGATCGGAACGACGAAGCAGTGCACGCCCTGGCTTTCGCCTCCGGTGATGAGTTGCGCGAACACTGCTGCGACGGTGGCATGTTCAGCGGCCCCGCCGATGTAGTCCTTACGTGAGGACGGAGTGGGGGAGTCGATGACGAATTCGCCGGTGGCCGCGTCGTAGGTCGCGGTGGTCTCGAGTTCCTGGACATCGCTGCCATGACCGGTTTCGGTCATGGCAAAACACCCGAGAAGTTCCAGGTCGATGAGGGGTTTGACGTAAGCCTGGTGGTGTCGTTCGGTGCCGAGGTTCTCGATGGCTCCGCCGAACAGTCCCCACTGGACGCCGGCCTTGACCATGAGAGACAAGTCGGACATTGCGAGCATTTCGATACTGGTGACGGCGCCGCCCGCATCTCCGGTTCCGCCGTGCGCTACCGCGAAACCGTTTGCGGCATAACCGAGATCGGCAAGAACTCGCATCTGTTCGAGGGTCTTGGAGCGGGCGATGGCGAGATTCGGAGTGAAATGCGGAGCAAAACGCTCGTCGGACAGTTCGCCGCGAACTCGCTCCCGCACCTCCCGCCAGCGTCCGTCGAGAGTATTCCTGAGGTGGTCCGCTGTGGTGGCCATGGGATCGACCCTAGCGCGAGGGTGCGACCTGTCAGCAGTTTCCTCAGCAGTTTCCAGCGGCGCCGGCTTCGATTCCTTCTCGGAACAGTTGTTTGTCGGCTTCCGGCATCGCTTGATACGACGGGTCGTTCTCCACGATTTTCAGGAAGTCCGCCGCAGCGTCCGCCGGGGCTCCGCCGCTCTGCGTCTGCTGCGTGACGTAGACCGATACAGCCGAGCAACCACCGAGAAAGGCAGGCTCGGTCCGGGGCACGGCGGGGACCGAACTGACGGACGAATTGGCAGCGGAAGTCACCGTCGTAGCGCTCGGGGCCTCGGTTTCCCCGTCGGAGCTGCAGGATGTGACAAGAATCGCAACTGGAATCAACAGCGTGGTCAGCAGTCGCCTCATAGCCCAAATAGTCCCATAATTGGCCTGTTGGGGCCGGAAAACGCACTTCGGCGCCGTAACTCCTACACCCTGTCGTTGTCAGATTCGACAGAACTGGGACACTGGAGGTCGTGACTGTGTCTTCCGGTGATTTCGACGTGCATGCAACGAACTCGGCTCGGCTCTTCGAGCGTGCCGGCAAGGTTATTCCAGGCGGCGTCAATTCGCCGGTCCGAGCGTTCGGTTCGGTGGGTGGAACACCCCGATTCATCCGTGAGGCGTCCGGCTACACGCTGACCGACGTCGACGACAACAAGTACGTCGATCTCGTGTCGTCCTGGGGGCCGATGATCCTCGGACACGCCCATCCCGCAGTCGTGGAAGCCGTCCGCGAGGCAGCCCTCGGCGGACTGTCCTTCGGTGCTCCCACCGAAGGTGAAATCGCGCTGGCCGAAGAAATCGTTGCCAGGGTCGCCCCCGTCGAGAAGGTTCGCCTCGTCAACTCCGGCACCGAGGCCACCATGAGCGCCGTGCGCCTGGCTCGCGGATTCACCGGTCGCACCAAGATCATCAAGTTCTCCGGCTGCTATCACGGTCACGTCGACGCATTGCTTGCCGACGCCGGATCGGGTCTTGCCACCTTCGGACTGCCCACATCACCCGGTGTGACCGGCGCACAGGCCGAAGACACCATCGTGGTCCGCTACAACGATCTCGACGCCGTAGCCGCGGCATTCGCAGCCAACCCGGACGCCGTCGCGTGTGTCATCACCGAGGCCGCTGCCGGAAACATGGGGGCCGTCGCGCCGCTGCCCGGTTTCAACGAGGGACTGCGCGCGCTCACCCGCGAGCACGGCGCTCTGCTGATCATGGACGAGGTGATGACGGGATTCCGCGTCAGCGCGTCCGGTTGGTACGGCATCGACAACGTCGCCGGCGACCTTTACACCTTCGGCAAGGTCATGAGCGGCGGTCTTCCGGCCGCGGCATTCGGCGGTCGCGCCGACATCATGGGCCATCTCGCACCGGACGGCCCGGTCTACCAGGCAGGCACCCTCTCCGGTAACCCGGTTGCCGTCGCTGCCGGTCTCGCCAACCTTCGCGCTGCCGACGCCGAGGTGTACGCCAAGCTCGGAAAGAACGCCACCACCCTCGGCACGCTCATGTCCGATGCGCTCACCGCAGAAGGCGTCGTCCACCAGGTGCAGTACGCGGGCACACTGGTCAGCGTGTTCTTCTCCGAAAACACCGTCACGAACTACGACGAGGCGAAGGCCGCGCAGACGTGGCGGTTCCCCGCGTTCTTCCACGAACTGCTCGCTCGCGGTGTGTACGCGCCGCCGAGTGCGTTCGAAGCGTGGTTCGTCTCGGCCGCGCTCGACGATCGGGCATTCTCGATCATCGCCGACGCTCTGCCGCACGCAGCAAAGGCTGCCGCGGCAGCCGTCAAGCCCTGAGATGCACGATCCCGCTATTCCTTCAGCCCGTACCTACTTCAGCTAGGACTCTCGACTGTGACCGACGTCGACCATCCAGACCACACGTCCACCCGCACGATCGTGCATGTGCTTCGCCATGGTGAAGTGCACAACCCGCGCGGGATCCTGTACGGACGGCTACCGGGATTCCGGTTGTCGGTGGCGGGTGAGGCGCAGGCACGGGCGGTCGCGGCTGTTCTTGCCGATCACGACATCACCCATGTTGTCGCGTCGCCGTTGCAGCGGGCACAGGAAACCGCGACTCCGATCGCCGAGGCTCACGGCGTCGACATCACGACCGACGACAACGTCATCGAAGCCGGCAACGAGTTCGAGGGCCTCAAGGTCGCTGTGGGTGACGGCGCACTCTCGCGTCCGCGTCACTGGTGGAAGTTGCGCGATCCGTTCACTCCGTCATGGGGCGAGCCCTACCTGCAGATTGCGCATCGCATGCTCGCTGCCGTGAATGCCGCTCGCGTTGCTGCCGTCGGACACGAAGCTGTCATCGTCAGCCATCAGTTGCCGGTGTGGACTTTGCGACGGTTCCTGCAGGGCGAGCGCCTGTGGCACGACCCGCGTCACCGCCAGTGCGGCCTGGCGTCGCTCACATCGCTCGTCTACGAAGGCGACACTCTCGTCGACATCATCTACTCCGAGCCGGCAGGCGCATCCGATCCGAGAGTGACTGGAGCATGATTTTCCGCAAGGTCGCAGTAGCAGTCGCCACGGCTGCTGCAGCGATGCTCGTTCTCTCGTCCTGCGCGACCGGCGACGACGCCGTCGCAACGGGCGGCACGTTCGACTTCGTCTCGCCGGGTGGCCAGACGAAGATCTTCTACGATCCGCCGTCCGATCGCGGCACCATCGGAAAGCTCACCGGGCCGGATCTGATGACTGAAGACGCAACTGTCGCCCTCAGCGATTTCGAGGACAAAGTTGTCGTCCTCAATGTCTGGGGCCAGTGGTGTGGCCCGTGCCGCGCCGAAGCCGACGACTTGGAGCAGGTCTACGAGCAGACGCGTGATTCCGGAGTGCAGTTCCTCGGCATCAACGTTCGCGACGACACCAAGAACAAGGCACAGGACTTTGTCGTCGACAACAAGGTCTCGTACCCGTCGATCTACGACCCGTCGATGCGATCGCTGATCGCGCTCGGCAAGGGATACCCGACATCTGTCATCCCGACCACCATCGTCCTCGACCGCCAGCACCGCGTTGCCGCTGTGTTCCTGCAGGAATTGCTTGCCGAGGATCTTCTGCCCGTGGTCGAACGAGTGGCAGCGGAAGAGCCTGCGCAGCAATGACACTCGCAAGTACTGAAACACTCGGCGCCGGCGTCGGTGAAGCATTTCAAAATGCCGCCTCGTCCGGGCCGCTATTTCTTGCACTGGGAGCCTGCCTGCTCGCCGGTCTGGTCTCGTTTGCCTCACCGTGCGTAGTGCCGCTCGTTCCCGGTTACCTGTCCTACCTGGCCGGGGTGGTCGGTGCGGACGCTCCGGCAATCACGGCAGACGAAGCCAGGACGCGAACCATTGCCCGCAGTAGCCGTCTGCGAGTGGCAGGCGCCGCCGGACTTTTCGTGGCCGGCTTCACCGTCGTCTTCGTGTTGGCGACGGCTTCCGTGTTCGGGGTCATCTCCACCCTGCTGATCAACCGCGACGTGCTGATGCGCGTCGGCGGCGTAGTGACTATCGCGATGGGTCTCGTGTTCATCGGCCTGGTGCCCGCGCTGCAGAAAGACGTCCGCTTCGAGCCGCGTCGAGTGTCCTCCCTGGTGGGCGCTCCGCTACTCGGGGGTGTTTTTGCGCTCGGCTGGACGCCCTGCCTTGGCCCGACGCTTGCCGGTGTGATGTCCGTGGCCGCCGGAACCGAAGGTATGACCGCGGCTCGCGGTGTCACGTTGATCGTGGCGTACTGCATCGGGCTCGGCTTGCCGTTCATCATTCTGGCTCTCGGGTCGGCTCGCGCCTTGAACGGTGTCGGTTGGCTGCGCCGCAACGCGCGAACAATTCAGATTTTCGGCGGAATCATGTTGGTGGCGGTGGGTATTGCCCTCGTCACGGGCGCGTGGGACCAGTTCGTCGGCTGGGTTCGTGACGCATTTATCTCGGAGGTGACGCTGCCGATATGACAGCTGACGACAATCACGACAACTCGACTTCGGCATTGCCTCGGCAGTCGACGATCGGCCGAGTGATCGCGCTCGGACGCAACACGTGGCGCGGTCTCACCTCGATGAAGACGGCGCTCGTGCTGCTGTTCCTCCTCGCAATCGCCGCTATCCCCGGCGCGCTGTTGCCACAGCGTTCCCTCAACGAGGGCAAGGTAGCCGAATACATCGCCGCGCGGCCCACCTTGGGTCCGTGGATGGACAAGCTCGAACTGTTCGACGTGTTCAGCAGTTTCTGGTTCACCGCGATCTACGCCCTGCTGTTCATCTCACTCGTCGGCTGCATCCTGCCGCGCTGCGTCGAACACGCAAAGGCCCTGCGTACCCGCCCGGTGGCGGCGCCGCGCAACCTCTCCCGCTTGCCGCACCACACGTCGGCCGTCGTCCCTGGCGAGACGCCCGAACAGTTGGCGGCGCGTCTGTCCAAGGAACTCAAAGGATGGCGCGTCGAGACCCGCACCGACGACGCGCGGTCGAAGCGCGACGGTGAAATCACGATCTCGGCGGAGAAGGGGTACCTCCGTGAATTCGGTAACCTCGTATTCCACCTCTCGCTCGTCGGGCTCCTGATTGCCATCGCCGCCGGAAAGCTGTTCGGCTACGAGGGCAACCGCATCGTGATCGCCAACGACGGACCGGGATTCTGCACGACGTCGCCTGCCGCCTTCGACTCCTTCATCGCCGGACTCGAGCTCGACGGCACCGGGATGACGCCGCTGTGTTTACGGGTCAAGAACTTCGAGGCCGACTACCTCGAAACCGGACAGGCCGAGATGTTCACCTCGGACATCGCGTACCAGTCGGGCGATGACATCGACTCCGACACCTGGCGCGACACGACCATCGCGGTGAACCACCCACTGCGCATTGCCGGTGATCGCGTGTACCTGCAGGGCCACGGTTACGCACCGACCTTCACGGTCACTTTCCCCAACGGGGAGACCCGCACCGAGACTCTGCAGTGGCGACCCGACGATGCCGTCACCTTCCTGAGCAGTGGTGCGATGCGCTTCGACCCGCCAGGCGGCATGTACCCGGATGCCGACGAGCGACGCAAGAATCAGATCGCCATCGAAGGGCTGTTCGCGCCGACGGCACTGTTCCACGGAAATCTGCTGTCGTCGAGCTTCCCGGCGATGAACGATCCGGCCGTTGCCATCGACATCTACAAGGGTGACACCGGACTGGACACCGGTAATCCGCAGTCGCTGTTCGAGCTCAACACCGAACTCATCAATCAGGGCCGACTGGTCAAGCAGGAACGTGTCAACCTGATGCCCGGCGAGAGCGCAACATTGGCGGACGGCACGCAGGTACGATTCGACGGCGCCGTCGACTTCGTCAACCTGCAGGTTTCGCACGACCCGGCTCAGCAGTGGGTCCTGGTCTCGGCACTGACGATGATGGCGGGGCTACTGGTTTCGCTGCTGATCAAGCGTCGCAGAATCTGGGCCCGTATCTATCTCGACGACGAACGACGTACGGTAGTAGAGCTCGGCGGACTTGCCCGTACCGACCACGCCGGCTGGGGCGACGAGTTCGATCGTCTCGCAGATCGACTACTAGACAGCCACTCGACTAACTCGGTGACCACACCGCACGTGCAGGAGAATGCCCGATGACAACCAACGAGACTCTCGCTCAGTACAGCGACTGGGCCTTCAAATCAGCCTTCACGGTGCTGGTTCTGGCGTTTCTGCTGCTGATCGTCGAGTACGCGTCGGCTCGCGCCAAATCCGTTCAGGAGAAGGAACTGGTTGCCGCAGGTGGTGGGGACGCCCTCACTCCGGGTCGCGTGACCGAGCAGCCGGTCAAGCCGCTCTCCGAGCGCTTCGGCGGGATGGGCCGCGCAGTCCTGGTTGTCGGCACCGTTCTGATCATCGCGTCGATCGTGCTCCGTGGATTTGCCACCTCGCGATTCCCGCTCGGCAACATGTACGAGTTTGTTGCCATGGCGTGTGCTGCCGCGTTGTTGGTCGGTCACGTTCTGCTGGCCAAGGCAACGTACCGATCGATGTGGGTCTTCCTGCTCGTACCGGTGCTTATTCTGATGTTCCTTGCCGGAACAATCCTCTACGCCGACGCCGCTCCCGTGGTTCCCGCACTGCGGTCATACTGGCTGCCGATTCACGTGACCATCGTGAGCGTCGGATCCGGCATCTTCATGATCGGTGGCATCGCCAGCATCCTGTTCCTGCTGCGCCTCAAGTTCCCGCCAGGTGAAGAAGGTTCTGGCATCGGTGGCCGGATCGCCGAGCGGCTTCCCGACGCACAGACACTCGACCGCCTGGCGTACAAGAGCACCATCATCGCCTTCCCGCTGTTCGGTGCCGGAGTCATCCTGGGTGCTATCTGGGCGGAAGCGGCCTGGGGCCGGTTCTGGGGCTGGGATCCCAAGGAAACGGTGTCGTTCATCGCCTGGGTGATTTACGCCGCGTACCTGCACGCCCGCGCAACATCCGGTTGGCGTGAGACGAAAGCCGCCTGGATCAACATCGCAGGTTTTGTGGCAATGCTCTTCAATCTGTTCATCATCAACATGGTCGTGTCCGGCTTGCATTCCTACGCGGGGCTGACCTGAGTCAATCCGGTACGGTGGGTTGTCGCCGACCGGTCGGGTTTTGTGCCCGCCCAGTGCAGCTGCGGCGGGGTACACGGTAGCCGCGTACCGGCCACGAAACTAGCTACGCGATAGCTGTATGGTCGTGTCTGTATCGGGCTGGGTGATCGACACGGAACAGATTTCGACAGGGGCGGACATGGCTGACAAGAAGGACGACGCGGGAGCAGGGATCTGGGAACCGGTGCGTCCGGCGCCTGCTCCGCATCAGCAGGCCGCACCGAAGCCTGTTCATGCACCGACTCCTGCATCACCGAAGGATGTTGATCCGGGAATGCGAAGCTTGTTCGTCGCGCCGACGGACAACACAGCGCCGGGCCCCAACGGCCATGACTCCGTACCGATGTACCCGGCGCCGCCGACGCCTCCGTCCGCTACTACTGCCCCGCCCGCTACTACTGCCCCGGCTGCAGCGTCGAATCCGATGCCGGCCCCGAGCTCGACGCCTGTCCCAAATTCGACGCCTGCCCCCAATGCGGGGCGTGTGCCTGCTATTCAGTACCCCGGTGGGCCTCCCGGGCCGGCAAATGGACACTTTGCGTCCGGGCCATTCGCGGCCTCACTGCCGCCGCAAACCTATGAACCGTCGCCTGGGGTCGGCCGGACGAATGGTGCAGGCAATCCGGGTGTGGTGAATCCTGTTGCGGCGCAACAAGCTCCGGCGCCCCGGCCGCAGTTTCCGGCTGCGCCCGCACCTTCAGGTCAGATGCCGCCTGCTGCTCGGGTTCCTGTTTCGCCACCCGTGCCCAACCCCCAGATGCCCAACCCCCAGATGCCCAACCCCCAGATGCCCAACCCACAGATGCCCGTCCCGCGTCCGCCTGCCGCGGGTCCGGCGTCGATCGTGGGAACGCAGCCCGCGCCCGGTCGGCCGGAACCATCGCTGCCGATGTCGGCGCAAGATCTCTCCAACGCGCTGTTGCTCAAGCCTGTTAAGCCCGCTCCGGTCGGCGGGTGGCGCAAGGCCGTGTACACGTTGTCGGGACGGAGTCTCAACCTCGGTAACGGCGCCAAAGATCAGCAGATGCTCGAGTTGACTCACAAGATCAATCAGCCCATGCAGGGCTGCTACAAAGTTGCGGTACTCAGCCTCAAAGGCGGAGTTGGGAAGACAACGACAACAGCGACTCTCGGCTCGACGTTTGCATCCGTGCGCGGTGATCGCGTCATCGCAATCGACGCGAATCCGGACCGTGGAACGCTCAGTCAGAAAGTTCCTCTCGAAACCCCGGCCACAGTCCGTAACCTTCTGCGTGACGAAGCGACCATCGAGAAGTACAGCGACGTTCGTGGTTACACGTCACAGAGTCGGCACCGTCTGGAAGTGCTTGCCTCCGACAGTGATCCGGCGGTTTCCGAAGCATTCAGCGGGGAGGACTACACCCGCACGGTCACCATGCTCGAAAAGTTCTACAGCATTGTTCTCACCGATTGCGGAACCGGATTGATGCACTCGGCAATGACAGCGGTTCTCGAACAGGCAGATTCGTTGATCGTCGTCAGTTCCGGTTCGGTCGACGGCGCTCGTAGTGCCTCAGCCACCTTGGACTGGCTCGACGCACACGGACACAGCGCGCTGGTCTCCAACGCCGTCGCCGTCATCAATGCGGTACGGCCTGGTTCGGGAAAGGTTGATCTACCCCGGGTAGTCGAGCATTTCGAACAGCGGTGCCGCACCGTTCGGCTGATTCCGTTCGATCCGCACCTCGAAGAAGGCGCCGAGGTTGACCTCGATCGACTTCGGTCCGGGACCCGTGACGCTCTCTTCGAGCTTGCTGCCGCGGTTGCCGACGACTTCCCGCGTTCGCACTACGGACGTCCGCTGCAGCGCTGAAACTTGCACAGGGCGGTGACCCTACAAGCTGCACAGGGCGACCGCCCTACTGCTGTAGGGGCGATCGCCCTGGCGTAGGACCTACAGTGACGAATAGGACCTACTGCGACGAATCAGTCGGAGCGCCGTCCTGGCCTCCCTGCTGCTTGCGTCGAGTTTGCTGATTTACGTTCCACAGGAACTCGGGATCGTCGTCAGGTCCCTTCACGCCGCCACCCGAGGCTCGGGAAGTGGGGGACGGTCCGAATGCTTTCCACATCAGGACGACCAATGTCACCAAACCTACTAACGCCAACAGATACAGCACGGCGCACCTCCTTCAAGTACAAGGAAGAGCCTACTCAGTCTCGGGTCTGGATCACCAGAATCCCTGGGACGTGGGTGCGGCTTGGTGCGCCGTGCTGTATTCGGGTAGAGCATTTGGGTAGAGCGCGAGCTCCGGTATTCAGTTGGCTTCGGTGGTCAGCGAGCGCAGAAGCTGCATGACCTCGGTCTCGCGGAAGCGACGGTGTCCGCCCGGAGTGCGAAGTGATCCGAGTCGGCCGGCGTGCGCCCAGCGGGTCACGGTCTTGGGATCTACGTGAAACAGAGCCGCGACCTGGCCGGGTGTCATGAGTGCGTCTGCGGCTACGTTGTATGTTGGTGCGCTCATCTGATGTTCCTCCGTCTTGGCGTCGAACATGTGTTTCGAAACAGTAGCTCAAAACCTACGCCGAGTTTGTTTCGGCGGCCCCTGTGCACGTTCGACCTTTTTTGGATTGGTAGCGCAATGTTTGCACAGAGTTGCCCAGTTAGTCGATCCTTAATATTTAGGTAAAGAAAAAGTAAAGGACAAACCGGATAAAGCGGGCCGATTATTTTAGTCGCCCGGAGTAGGTAACCTTGCAGTGTGAGTAAGTTGCCTGAACGTCCGGAAAACCAGCCTTCTACGCCCGACCTGGCCAAGTCGGAGCCCGTTAACTCTGGGCAAGCAATTGCCTCTGGTGGGGTTGTCACGAAGGGGCAATTGGCGAGAGATGTCGTGCTGTACTCGGTTGCCCGACTCGTGCTGGTAGTCGTAATCGGTGCCGTCATCATGTTCGGTGGAAAGGCTGTCGGTGCAGAGGTTCCCCTGCTCGTAGCTGCCTTGTTTGCCGTGTTGATCGCGCTTCCGCTCTCGCTTCTGCTGTTTGCCAAGTTGCGTAAGCGCGTCAATGTCGGCATTGCCGCAGTTGACGCTCAGCGTCGCGAAGATCGCGACGATTTGCGCGCCAAACTGCGTGGTGACCAGCGGTGACGTCGGAGGTGGTCGACGTCTCGCGCCGTAGTGCGAGAGGTTGGGTCGACAACGCGGTCCGACTGATCGAAGCCGACGCTCAGCGCAGCGCCGACACCCACCTCCTGCGGTACCCGCTACCGAACGACTGGCCCGTCCAGCTCTATCTCAAAGACGAGTCGACGCACATCACCGGCAGCCTCAAGCATCGTCTCGCGCGCTCGTTGTTCCTGTATTCCATCTGCAACGGTTGGGTTACCGAACACACGCCCGTTATCGAGGCTTCGTCCGGATCGACGGCCGTCAGTGAGGCGTACTTCGCGAAGTTGCTGGGGCTCGAATTCGTGGCTGTGATGCCCGCTCACACCAGTCCCGCGAAGATCGCCCTGATCGAGGCGCACGGCGGACGTTGTCACTTCGTCACCGACCCGTCGTCGATCTACTCAGAATCCCAGCGGCTCGCGCGCGAGTCGGGTGGGCACTACATGGATCAGTTCACTCATGCCGAGCGCGCAACGGACTGGCGTGGAAACAACAACATCGCCGCGTCGATCTTCACTCAGCTCGAACGTGAGGAAAACCCGGTCCCGCAGTGGGTTGTCGTCGGCGCAGGCACCGGTGGAACGGGCGCGACCATCGGTCGCTTCCTGCGCTACGGCAAATTCGACACCGGGCTGTGTGTTGTCGATCCCGAACACTCGGTGTTCTTCGACGCCTGGCGGGCCGGTGATCCGTCCATAGTCGGTACTCGCGGCTCGCGAATCGAAGGCATCGGTCGACCTCGCGTCGAGCCTTCGTTTGTCGGTCAGGTCGTCGATCGGATGATCAAGGTGCCCGACGCCGGCTCCATTGCTGCCGCACGTCACGCCAGTGACGCGTTGGGGCGCAAGGTCGGTGGTTCCACCGGAACAAATCTGTGGGGCTCCTTCGCCTTGATCGCGGAGATGATGGCGGCAGGACGAAGCGGCAGCGTCGTCACCTTGCTCTGTGACGGCGGAGAACGCTATTCGGGGACGTACTACAACGATGATTGGGTTGCGTCCGAAGGTATTTCACTCGAGACGCCGACAGCGGTTCTGGACGAGTTCATCCGATCCGGGGCGTGGACGGCCGGCGCCTGAGCGTTGGACGGCTCATCGTGATCCTGGGCCATGAATCGAGTCCGGCCGCTTGCTCGTGCGTGCGGATCCGGATGAGATCCGGGGACATCGTGCTCTCGGGTATGCGCTCGAATCCGAGTCGCTCGTAGTAGGGCGCGTTCCAGGGGACGTCGGCAAACGTAGTCAGGGTCACCACGTGGTGATGGTGTGCTCCAGCCCAGTCGGCGATGGAGTCGATCAACTGCGCGCCGAAGCCTTTGCGTGAGTGCAGGGGGTGCACTGATACCTGCTCGATATGAACCCCGACGTCGATGATGTCGACAAGGGCGTATCCGAGAATTGTGTTCGCGGCATCGGTCATCACCCAGATGTGATCGGCTTCGAGGTACTTCGTGAGTTCGTCGAGAGTCGGGGGCGGATCGTCGGCAATGGCGTCCATTCCAACGTCTCGGAAGGGCTCACCCGCGGCTGTTTCGATCAGTTGCAGTGCAGGTAGGTCATCTGGGACAGCCAAGCGAATCACAGAATCCGTTGTACCTCGAGTGTCGAATTTCGCCCAGCCGAGTCGCCCGGAATCCCAAACCTACGCAACCGTAGGTTGTGTATCGTTTGGCCTATGGACGCTCCCGAGGTTTCGCTCGACAACTACGAGGCTGTGTACGAGTACTACCGCGGTCACCAGCAGAATCGGTTCGTGGCCAAGCTTGCCTATGCCGCGCTGGCACTGAAATATCGTCCGCGAATTGCTTATGCACCTGGCGCGGAAGCCGCGTTGGCGGCTCTACTCGGGCGTGGGACGCAACTGGTGGTTGCGGTCAATCACCTTACGGAGAGTGACCAATTCACGCTTGCGGCGACGGCGTGGCGCACCCCACTGCGGCGTGTGATCGGGCGGACTCGCGTGCTGGCGAAGGATGAGCTCTTCGTTGATCCAGCTCAGCGCAAGAAGGTCGACATGATGGGCAGCATTCCGGTGTTCCGCAGCAAGAATCACGGACTGCGGGCCGTGTCGGACGCGGGCCGCGTGATGATGGACGTTGCGGCGCAGCGCTTGAGCGAGGGGGACTGTCTGGCGATTTTCCCCGAGGGAACCTGCAATACCGAGGATCCCCGGACGCTGCAGCACGTCAACAGCGGAATCGGCCACATCGTTTCGCGCGCAGAGAAATTGGGATGCTCGCCTGCACTCCTGTCGGTTGGAATCAGCTACGGGCCGGAGGCGGGTCAGGTCAAGAGCGCCCGGGTTTTCATCGGCACTCCGGTAGTCGACCTGGGTGGAAAACCGATGGACATCGCTCGCGTCGTACAAGCTGATCTGCAGCGTGCCGTGGACGGCGCCGTGGCGAGTTACTGATCACTGCCCGCCATTCACCCCAATGTGTCAACTTTGGTTGACGCCTGCCGGCTGTCAACCTATATTGACAACATGACCGAAGCGACCTCACTCGCCACCGCCGCAGGCAGTCCCGATCCAGCGGAGGGCTTGCGGGCCGTTCGGGCGCTGCGACGACTGCTCGAACGACTCGAAGCCATCCAGGTTGCCAACGCGCGCAAGCAGGGATGGTCCTGGCAAGCGATTGCCGAGACTCTCGAGGTGAGCCGTCAGGCCGTCCACAAGAAGCATGCAAGCGCAGAGTCGCAACGAGGGAAAGGCAGGTAGGGAAATGTTCGAGAGGTTTACCGCAGACGCACGCGCGGTTGTCGTCGACGCGGTCGGCAGTGCCGATCAGGTGACTCCCCAGGAATTGTTGGAAGCACTTCTGGCCACCGACCGTGGCATCGCCACAGCGACCCTGCGCGAGTGCGGTGTCACCGCCGAATCGCTGCACAGCGAGACTCCGACGAACGATCTTGATCAAGACGCCGATGTGCTGGCGTCGATAGGCATCGACCTGGCCGCCATTCGGGAGAGCCTCGAGCAAGCGTTCGGGAAGGGAGCGCTCGACGAGCCTGTCGTGCCTGCCGGGATCGGTTCGCGTCGTAGCAGATTCGCCTTCCCGCGCTCGAGATTCGAGAAGGACGCGAAGAAGGTTCTCGAACTGTCACTGCGGGAAGCGGTTGTGCACAAGAGCAACCACATCGGCGCCGAGCACATACTCCTCGGCATCCTGCGTGTCGCCGATGGTCCGACGCGCACGGCACTCGAAGCGCAGGTCAGCATCCCCGAGATCCGTAGCCGGCTGGAATCGGCGATGCGCCCAGCGGCCTAGACATCACGACATGACGGGATCATGTGCCAGCATTCAGACATGACATTTCTGGCACGTCTCATAGTCAACGGAATAGCTATCTGGCTCGCCTCCATGTGGGTCACCGGAATCACCATCGACAGCAATCAAGACGATACGTGGGGAAACATCCTGGTCATCGCGATAATTGCGCTGATCTTCACCGTCGTCAACGCGTTCATCAAGCCGTTGCTGAAGCTACTGTCCCTCCCGCTGTTGATTCTCACGCTCGGGTTGTTCACGCTCGTCATCAACGCGCTCATGCTGATGTTGACGGCCTGGATCTCGACGTCGCTTGACGCCGGATTGACCGTCGACGGATTCTGGACCGCTGTTTGGGGCGCACTGATCATCTCCGTCGTGAACTTCGTCCTCAGCGCGTTTGTGCCCGAGAATCGCTGATCGGGCTTTCGCTGATCAGGGCCTTCGCTGATCAAGCTTTCGCTGATCAGGCCAGGCTGAGCGCAACTGCCGTCGCGGCACCCCAGACAAGCATTGCGAGTCCGGTGTCGCGCAGAGCAGGAATGAGAGCCATGCCCTGACCGCCCGAGCGCAGTGGTGCGTTGGCTCGGACTGCAAGTGGCAACGCGAGCAGTCCGAGCAGCGCCCACGGTGTTCGTAGAACAAGCAGCAGTGTTGCGATGAACGGAACAGCCAGCAGGACGACGTGCAACGTGCGGGTCTTCGCGTCGCCGAGGCGGACGGCGAGTGTGATCTTTCCGGATTCGGAGTCCGTCGGGATGTCTCGCAAGTTGTTGGCCACAAGAACCGCGCTAGAGAAGGAACCGATGGCAACGGCGCCGGCAAGTCCGGCAAGATCAATGCGTTCCGCCTGCACGAATTGAGTTCCCAGAACTGCGACCAGGCCGAAGAACACAAACACGGCGATCTCGCCGAATCCGCTGTACCCGTACGGCTTCTTGCCGCCCGTGTAGTACCAGGCGCCGATGATGCAGAACACGCCAACCGCGACCAGCCACCACGCCGTCGTAGCGGCCAGGGCAAATCCGGCAACAGCCGCGACGGAGAAGCAACCGAGGGCTGCGGCCTTGACGGTGCCGGGGCTGACCAGCTTCGATCCGACCAGGCGAATCGGCCCGACGCGATCGTCGTCCGTCCCGCGAATTCCGTCGGAGTAATCGTTCGCGAAGTTCACCCCGATGATCAAAGCCAGGGAAACGATCAGCGCGAGGAGCGCCTTCCACCACACCGCGTGATCCAGTGACGCCGCTGCTCCGGTGCCGACCAGCACCGGGGCAATCGCATTCGGGAGGGTGCGCGGTCTCGCGCCTTCGATCCATTGAGCAGCTGTAGCCATACAACGATCTTTGCACTGTGCAATACCATCGAACGCGGTGGATCAGGACAAGACTCGAGACGTGACTGGCATAACTCTGCTCGGCCCCGTGTCGATCGGGGCGGCGAATCGGTGGGTCGGAGTGCCCGGGCCGCGAGCGCGCGCCCTGCTCACCGCGTTGGCGCTCGATCCGGGGCATCCATGTTCGCCGCAGAGCCTGATCTCCGACATCTGGGGGTCGGAGCCGCCGCGTTCACCGACCAATGCCCTACACACGCAGGTGTCCAGGCTGCGATCCGCGCTCCCGGAAGGCGCCCTGGAGGTGACGTCGGCGGGCTATCGGCTCACGGTGACACGGGATCAGGTTGATCTCGCGCGAGCCGAAGACGAGGTCCGAGCGCTTCGCGGTATTGACGCACACCCGCGCGAGTTGCTGACGAGAGTCACTGCAGCTCTGAATCTCTGGCGGGGGAGCCCGGGCGACGATGTTGTCGGGCCGGCGGGTGAGCAGTTGGCTTCGCGTGCCAAGAGCCTGCGCCGCGAACTTGTCACACTGCGACTGCGCTCGCTGCTCGAGCTCGGGGATTTCTCCGAGGCACTTCCTCTTGCGCGAGAAGCTCACGCCGACAATCCTTTCGACGACACCGCTGCCGGGAACCTGATGCGATCGCTCGCAGGCTCGGATCGTGTCAACGAGGCGCTCGAGATGTTCGCGGTGCACCGCGAGCGCCTGGCTGACCGGTTGGGTGTTGATCCATCGCCGGCTCTGGTGGCGCTGAACGCGGACTTGCTCGCTGCGCCGACTGCGTCGACTGCGGCGGCCCGGAGTTCCCGCGCGATCGGTTTGCGCGCGGCACCCAACGCCATGTTCGGCCGCCGAGACGATATCGAGAGAATCGAGGCACTCCTCGAACGGTCTCGCGTCGTCACGATCCTCGGACCCGGCGGCGCGGGAAAAACCCGTCTGGCACACGAATTGGGGTCGCGGGCCTCGGCCCGCACGTCCGTTGTTCTGGTCGAACTGGCGTCGTTGCGAAGCAGCGACGACGTGATCGCGGCGATCGGTAGCACCCTCGGAATCAGTGAAGCCGATCTGGCACCAGGTCGCCTGACAGTCGGGCGAACGCACTCCGCCCGCGAGCGGTTGGTCGAGGTTCTTTCGGCCGGTCCGATGACGTTGATTCTCGACAACTGTGAACATGTACTCGGGGCCTGCTCGGACATCGTTGCCGAGATGATTGCAGCCAGTGCGCAGGTGACCGTTCTGACGACAAGTCGATCACCGCTCATGCTCAGTGCAGAGGTCGTCTATCCGTTGCCTCCGTTGGAGATTCACGGTGATTCCGGGTCTGCGGTGGAATTGTTCACGGCTCGGGCCAGAGCCGTGCGACCGTCCGTACATCTCGATTTGGTGGCCGTCGGAAAGCTGTGCGCGACGCTCGACGGCTTGCCGTTGGCCATCGAACTCGCGGCGGCCCGCGTGCGGACGATGAGCGTCGAGGAAATTTCGGCGCGCCTGAGTGATCGATTCGCGCTCTTGCGATCCGGTGACCCCACGTCGCCGGATCGCCATCGCACTCTGCACGCGGTGATCGACTGGAGTTGGAATCTGCTCGGCCCCGAGTATCGAGTGGCACTGGCTCGATTGTGCCGATTCCCGGCTGGTTTCACATTGTCTTCGGCGCGAGCGGTCGCCGAGTGGGACGGCGTGGATGACATAGCCGACGCGATCGAGGCTCTGGTCAACCAGTCGTTGCTTACCGTCGTCGACGGGCCGGACGGGTTGCGCTACCACATGCTCGAGACGGTTCGCGAATACGGCGAGGAGAAACTCGGCGATCTCGGTGAGGGGACGGAAGTTCTTCGGAGACTTAGTGGCTGGGCCGTCGCGATCGCCGGGGACGCTCGCCGACGGGCTCGTTCCGATCAGCTGCGCCTTGTGGGCGAGATCGACGCCGAACATGACAATCTCCTTGCTGTGCTGCGTTGGGCAGTCGACGGCAAAGACGGCGTGACCACAGCGAGTGTCTTCCCGGTTCTCGGAGTGCTCTGGTCGATTCGGGGTGCACACACGGAAGTAGCGAACTGGGCACCGAAGGTAATCGAAGCAACTCGAGATCACGACCTACGTGACGTAGACGGCGACTTGGCGGCCACGACGTTCATGCTGGTGGCGATGCATCTACTGTTCGCCGAACTCAGTCGCGATCACGTTCGAGCAAGGGTTCGCCTCCGAAAGATGCTGCGCGAGCGTGGCGATCTGCGGCCGATGTTCGTGTTTTTCATCCGACTGCTGAATAGTCCCCGCTCCGGGTACGGCGTTGCGCGGTTGTTGGCGGAAGGAGTCCGCAGCGCTGACACCGAGACCCGGACGGCCGCGTTGTTCGCGCGGTCGAACTTGCGCGAGAACATCGGCGACGTGCGGGGTGCACGTAGTGATGCCGAGGATCTTCTGCGGTACGCCCGAGAGATCGGAGACGAGTGGGGCGTCGCGATGGCCGCTCAACACGTCGGCTCGGTCCACAGTCAATCGACGAGGTATGCCGAAGCTGCCGAGTACTACGCGCTGGCAGCGGCGGCCAGCGAAAGTCTGGGAGCTCACGAAGAAGCGGTGCAGCTCATCGGGTTTCAGGCAAGCGCGTTGATCGCCGACGGCAATTCCACGGGCGGGCGCGCGTTGCTGGATCAACTGCGGCCCGCGCTGGCGCAAGTCGGCGCCAGCTCTGCGATCGAAAATCATCAGCGGCGGTCGGCGATGTCGGCCAATCTTGCCGAGGCAGACCTGGCGGAAGGCCATGTCGAACTCGGTCTACGCCAGTACCGAGAGGCGCTGGATCTGCTCGGCGACGCGATGGGCAATGTGTACGGAGATCCGTTTGTCATCCTGCTCAGCGCTGCCGCGGTATGCGCACACGCGCTGGCAGGGCAGTCGCCGAAGGTCGCGGATCACGTGCACCGGATGGTCGAGTCGAGTCTGATCAAGTTGCATCCCAACGGATATACCGATCTGCCACTGACGGGTTCGGTCGCAGCGGCCGTCGGTGCCTACGATCTGTCGACCGGGAACGTCGGGCCCGGCATCGAACTGTTGGCCCTGGCCGTCGTGATGCGGGGACGGCAGGATTTTGCCTCGCTGCAGCATGAACGGCTCATCGCATTCGCGCGCGGAATTGTCGGTGACCAGCAGTGGTTTGACGCGGTGAACACGGTTTCGAGATACCCACGCGCCACGACCCGCGAAGCAGTTCTTGCCGCGCTTCGCGGGTCGCGTGGGTAATCGTCTCGCTTTACGTCTTGCGCATGTACATCCGTACGGTCAGTGGTGCCATCACGGCCACGATGACTGCCGCTCCAACGAGCGACCACACAACGTGAATACCGAAGTGGCCTTCGTTCGCGAGTTCGCGGACTGCGGTCACCAATTGTGAGACCGGATTGACGTTCACGAACTTCTGCAGCCAGCTCGGCATGGTGGCGGGATCGACGAACGCATTCGACATGAACGTCAGGGGGAACAGCACGAGCATCGAAACGCCCTGCACCGTAGACGCTTTGTTCATCATCACGCCCATGAGTGCAAAGATCCAACTGATCGAGAACGCGCACACCATCACCAGAATCGCGGCAGACAGGATGCCGATCGCACCGCCGGCCGGGCGGTATCCCATGGCAAAACCGACGATGAACGTAATGGTGGTGGCGATGCCGTACCGAACGACGTCCGCGAGCAAGGCGCCGGACAGCGGAGCGATACGGGCGATCGGCAACGACTTGAAGCGGTCGAACACACCCTTGTCCATATCTTCACGAAGCTGAGTGCCGGTGACGATGGAACCGGTGATGACCGTCTGGACGAGGATGCCGGGGATGATCGTCGGCAAGTAGGCCGTGACGTCGCCGGCGATGGCGCCGCCGAAGATGTACGTGAACATCAGAGTGAAGATGATCGGCTGGATGACAACGTCGAACAGTTGCTCGGGATTGTGCTTGATCTTGAGAATGCCGCGGTACGCCATCGTGAACGTATTCGCGAAACTCTGCTCGAGACTGATCCGCCGCGGAGCCGAAGTGAGATCGGCGACTGGCGATTTGGTAGTGGTGAGAGTAGTGGTCATGCGGGAATCCGATCGGAGTTGTTGTCGGAATCGGCGTCGTTGCGTCCATGGTCTTCGGGTTGATGCCCGGTGATGGTGAGGAACACTTCGTCCAGACTGGGCTTCTGCACGTTGATCTCGTCGACGGCGATGCCGCGCTCCCGCAAACGGATCAGGAGATCGGCGGTTACGGATGGGTCGCTCAGCGGGGCGGTGATCCGGCCGACCTCGGGAGTGACACCTACCTCGACACCGAGCATCGACGCGATAATGGATCGGGCTTCGTCGGTTCGATCGCGCTCGACGAGTTTGAGATGCAACGACGAAATGCCCACCGACGCCTTGAGCTCGTCGGCTGTGCCGTTTGCGATCACTCGGCCACGGTCGATCACCGCGATCCGATCGGCCAACTGATCGGCCTCGTCCAGGTATTGCGTGGTCAGCATGACCGTCGAACCCTCGGCGACCAGTCGCCTGATCGTCTCCCACATCTGGGCGCGGGTACGCGGATCGAGGCCGGTCGTGGGTTCGTCGAGGAACAACAGAGGCGGGCGGGCGATCAGGCTGGCCGCGAGGTCGAGGCGTCGACGCATTCCGCCGGAGAAGTTCTTGAGAGGTTTGGCTGCGGCTTCGGTGAGGTCGAATTCCTCGAGAAGCTCGAGTGATTTCTTGCGGGAGTCCTTGCGGCTCAGACCGAGCAGACGGGAGAAGATCACCAGGTTCTCGGTGGCCGTCAGGTCCTCGTCGACGGACGCGTATTGCCCGGTCACGCCGATCAGGGATCGCACTGCCACGGGTTCGCGGCTGACATCGCGGCCGAAGATGCGGGCCTCACCGCCGTCGGGGCGCAGGAGGGTGGCGAGCATGCGAACGGTGGTGGTCTTGCCCGCGCCGTTGGGGCCGAGCACGCCGAAGACCGATCCCGTGGGCACGGTGAGGCTGACTCCGTCGACAGCGCGTTGCTCACCGAACATCTTGACTAGGCCCTCGGCCTCGATGGCAAGAGGTGAAGCTGTGTGGTTCATGGGATCAAGCGTGACAGAGTGCGCTTGCATTTGCCTTGCGTGGAACTTGCGCAGCCGTGCAAGGGGGACTGTGCCCCGCGCCGCAGGGCGATTATGCAGCCGCAGGCGCGATCAAGCGCGCGTGTGCTGATTCTGCGCGCGGCAGTGTTATCCATAGCGGCAGGCTTCTCCACAGTGGCAGCGTTATCCCCAGCCGAACATTTGTTGCTGACGTACGCAGATAGAGGCGGCACGCTCGCCACATGGGAATTCTCACGCGGGCACAGGCCCATCGGGACGGCATCAGCGACGCGCAGTTGCAGCGGGCCGTCAGGTGCGGAGAGCTGCACCGAATCGCAGCGGGAATCTACATGCGGGCCGATCACTACCGCGAACTCGATGCGCGAGCCCGTCACCGCCACACCGCCCTCGCCACCGCTGCAGCCTGCGGACCGGGCGCAATCGTCAGCCATGTATCCGCGGCAGTGATGCACGGTCTGGACTGCGGCGGGTTAGGCCTGAATGTTGTGCACGTGACGCGGAACAGAAGCTCGGGTGGGCGAAAGAGTGCCACCTTCCACCTTCATCCGGCACCGCTGGTTCCGGAGGAAATCGTGCTTGTCGACGGTGTGGCAACGACGTCGCTGGCGCGCACGTTTGTCGATATCGCGCGCACGACATCGTTTGAGAATGCCGTGGTGATCGGCGACTGTGCACTGCGCCGGGGGTGAGACGTGACGATCTTGCATCCGTGCTCGAACGTTTGCACGGCCGCCGCGGAATGAGCCGGGCGCGGGTGGTTGCCGAGTTCATCGAACCCGGTGCCGAGAGCCCAGGGGAGTCCATCAGCCGGGTGCGCATGCGCGCCGACGGATGGCCGATGCCGACCTTGCAGCAGGAGATCCGCCTCGGCGGACGATTCATCGGGAGGGTCGACTTCTTCTGGGAAGAATTCGGGGTGGTGGGCGAGTTCGACGGCATGGTGAAGTACCGCAGCGAGAATCCGGGTGCGGTGGTGGAGCGCGAGAAACTGCGCGAGGACGCAATCCGAGATGCGGGGTTCGAGGTATTCCGCTGGGTGTGGGCGGATCTGCGGGACTTCGAACGGGTGCGGGAGCGCTTCGATCGGGCGTGCGTGCGCGGCGTCGCGCGCTGAATGTTCGGCCGCGCGGGTGATCAGGCCTGCGGCTGAACATTCGGCCTGCGGGAGCTAGTCGAGCCGTGCGCGAACCAGGCAAAACGTAACATTGCATAGCGCTCCGTAACGAAATTTCGCGAAACCGCCCTTACGGAGCGACTCGCTCTAATACGCTGCTGCCAAGTCGGACGGACTGGCGCTTCCTCGGCTGAGTAGTCGCAGCTCAGTGGATCAGACCAGGGCAGGGCGTCCGAAACATCGCTGTCTACACACAAAAGGACGCGCACGTGAACTTGAAGAGAATGACCCCAGCAATCGCCGCGCTCGCGGCTGTAGGACTGCTCGTGTCGAGCTGTAGCAGCGATAGTGGTTCGGACCCGTCCGAGAACGCCGCGACCGGAGATCCGATCAAGGTAGGTCAGATCGCTCCGATCGAGGCGCCGGGGCTCGGCTCCGCCGCTTACGCCGCCGGCATGGTCGCATCGGTCGACGCTTTCAACGATCGGGGCGGCGTGAACGGACGCCCCCTCGAGCTGATTCAGTGCGACTCCATGGGTGATCCGAACAAGGAGGTCGACTGCGCGAACAAGATGGTCTCCGAGGGGGCCGTCGCGACGCTCGCGGACTTCACTCCGGTTTCGTCGGAGGCGTCGTCGAAGATCCTGCTGGACGCCGGAATCGCCCGCATCGGGCTGAACCCGGTGAACATGGCCGACTTCACCGCGACCAACGTCTACACGCCGTTCTCCGGTTCACTGCTCAACCTGTACGGAATGATCGACATGCTGGTGGCACAGGGCAAGACCAAGCTTTCCTTGATGCGCCCCGACCTTCCGGTGACCGCACAGCTGGTCGGCTTGCTGACCCCTGCGGTGCAGGCCAAGGGGGCGGAGATCGTCAACGACGTCGCAGTGGGTACCGGTGCGACCGACTACACCCAGTTCATCGCGGCGGCGGAGCGCAACGGCGCGCAGGGCGTGATCATGGCGCTGGGTGCGGCCGACGCGAACCCGATCGCGCAGTCGTTCGAGCAGCTCGGATCGAAGCTGACTTTCGCGTTGGGGTCGGCGGGCTTCTCCCAGGCGGACCTGCAGGATCTCGGCACCTTCGCCACGTCCTCGACGTACACCGGCCCGACTCCCGCAGCGTCGTCGAGCACCGACGACTTTCCCGGTCTGAAGGATTTCCTGGCAGACATGGAGAAGTCCGGTAAGGACGAACTGGGGCGCGAGAACCTCAACGGCGACGCGATGAACCCGTGGTTGACGGTGCGCGCATTCGGTGAGGTCGCAAAGGATCTCAAGGATGTCAACAAGAACACGGTCATGCAGGGATTCGAGAATGCCAAGGCACTTGACATGGCGGGCCTTGTGCCCGCTTGGACGCCGAGTGCGGTCGAGCCGTTCGGGATCTTCCAGCGCGTCTCGAACTCGATGATGTACCGGATGACGTTCGACGGTGACGTTGTCATCACCGATCCGGTTCAGTACGACCTGCGCAACCCTACTGCCTGAGCTGAATTCACCCTGGAGATTGACGAATGACTGAGTTCCTACAGTTTGCGATTCTCGGCCTGGGGGCGGGCTCTGCCTACGCGCTCCTGGCGCAGGGCATCGTGCTGGTTTATCGCGGTTCCGGGGTGGTGAACTTCGCGCAAGGCGCGATCGCCATGGTGGGGGCCTACTTCAGTTTGGAAACCCTTCAGCGCGATCATGATTGGGGCCTGGTTCCGGCTTTCCTCGTGGCAACGGTAGTGGCTGGACTGATCGGACTGGCATTTCAGCTGCTGGTGTTGCGGTGGCTCACCAATGCCGCGCCGATCGTCCGGCTGGCCGCCACCCTCGGCTTGATGGTGATCCTGCAGGCCGGGGTGCAGCAGTACTACGGCAGCACCCCGATCCGGGTGCGTGCCTTCCTGCCCGACGACGCGTATCACTGGGGAGGTGTTGTGGTACAGCAGGATCGGATGATCCTGCTGGGTATCGCGGTGGTGTCGACGGCGGCGCTGTGGGCCTGGACCACGTTCACCCGGGTGGGCTTGGCCATTACCGCGGCCGCCGAGCACGAGCGAGCGGCCGCTGCGCTCGGCTGGTCTCCGCAGCGTCTGGCAACGTTGACCTGGACCGTTGGCGGAGCGCTCGCCGGTGCCGCGGGAATCCTGGTGGCGCCCTTGACCGGGCTCACTCCGTCGGCGTTTGTGGTGATCGTGACGGTCTCGGCGCTTGCCGCGGCTTTGCTCGGTGGTTTCCGCTCCTTCCCACTCACTCTGCTCGGCGGATTGTTGCTGGGTGTGGGTGAGAGCCTGGTCGTCCTGTATCAGGACGGCCTGCGGGATCTCCTCGGGATGGAGACGCTCACCGGCGTCAATCGGGCTGTGCCGTTCGCGGTGATCCTGGTGGTGCTCGTTGTGCGGGGGAAGGGGTTGCCGCTGCGCAGTCATGTTTCCGAGCGGCTGCCCAAACTCGGATCAGGCGAGATCCGTTGGGCAGGTGTCATACTCGGAGTTCTGGTGGCTGTCGGCATTATTGCGGCCGGTGGCGACTGGCTGCGGTCCTTGACGCTGACTCTGGCTGCGGCGGTGTTCCTGCTCTCGATCGTGGTCCTGACGGGCTTTGCCGGCCAGCTCTCGCTCGCCCAGTACACCGTCGGTGGCCTTGGTGCGCTCTTCGCCGCGCGGCTCGTCGGGCAGGCCGGTTGGCCACTGGTGCCGGCGGCGCTGGTGAGCGTGGTGGCGGTGATTGTGATCGGGGTGGTGTTCGCGCTGCCGGCGTTGCGAACGCGGGGTGTGAATCTGGCGGTTGTCACACTGGGGCTCGGGTTCACCATCCAGGAGATGGTGTTCAACAATCCGACCTTCACCGGCGACAAGCTCGAGGGTTCGGTGAAGATCAACCAGCTGAGCCTGTTCGGGCTGGAGGTGACGCCAACGCGTTACCCCGAGCGGTGGGCTCTGCTGTGCCTCGTAGCGCTGGTGCTGTGTGCACTGATGGTCGCGAATTTGCGACGCTCGCGCACCGGCAGACGGCTGATCGCTGTGCGGACCAACGAGCGAGCGGCGGCGTCGCTCGGGATCAGCGTGTTTGCCGTCAAGATCTACGCGTTTGCGTTTGCGGCCGGTTTGGCTGCTGTGGCAGGCATTCTCCTCGGTCTACGCAACACCGCGGTCACCTATCTCGAGTTCAACGTGTTCGCGTCGATCAATGCCGTAGTCCAGACGGTGACCGGCGGCCTCGGCTTTGTACTGGGTAGCGTCATCGGTGCGCTGATGGCGCCGGGAGCGCTGTTCAGCCGACTGCTCTCGGGCTTGGCTCTGGCCGCACTGCTCGGCGGTGTGATCCTCATTGTCACTCTGCTCACCAACCAGAACGGTATCGCCGACATGATTTCGCGCGGGCTTCGGTCGGTTCCAGGGCTGAGCACGCTCGGCACCCGCAAAAAGGGCCGTGGTCATCAACTTTCGGATGAATCGCCAACTGGTTCGGTAACCCCGACGCCATTGATCGTACGGGGATTGACGGTGCGATTCGGCGGCGTCGTCGCTGTCGACGGTGTCGACCTCGATGTTGCGCCGGGGCAAGTGGTAGGTCTGATCGGACCCAACGGGGCCGGGAAGACCACGGTGATCGACGCGATCACCGGATTTGTCAGCCCAGCGGCGGGGCAACTCACCCTGGGGGACAACAACATCACCGGGTGGTCCACTGCGCGCAGGTCCAAAGGTGGGCTCCGCCGCTCCTTCCAGTCGCTCGAGCTGTTCGAGGACGTCACCGTCGGGGAGAACATCCATGCCGGCGCCGACGAATCGACTTGGCGCACATGGGTTACCGACCTGATTCGCCCCGGCCGTCATCCACTCTCACCGAGTGCGTCGACCGTTGTGCGGGACTTCGAGTTGGAGAACGATCTGGACAAGTTACCGGGCGAACTGTCGTACGGTCGGCGACGGCTGGTGGGCATCGCCCGAGCGGTTGCCTCCGCACCGTCCGTCATCCTGCTCGACGAGCCGACAGCCGGACTGGACGACGCCGAGAGCCGTGAACTCGCAGTTGCCATCCGGCACTTGGCCGTACAACGCGGCGCGGGGGTGCTTCTCGTCGAACACGACATGGGACTCGTGATGTCCACGTGCGATCGGATCGTGGTGCTCGAAGCCGGCCGGGTGATCGCGTCCGGAACACCGGACGAGATTGCCTCCAGCCCGGCTGTCCGCGACGCCTATCTGGGTACCGACATCGAGACGACAACGGAGGCAACACGATGACAAGCACCAGTGAGAAGACGGTGGCGGCGGACGTTGTCCTCGAATGCCGTGGCCTGAGTGCGGGTTACGCGGGGGCGGTGGTCTGCCGTGACCTCGACATCACGGTGCGATCGGGGGAGGTGGTGGCACTTATCGGCGCCAACGGCGCCGGCAAGTCCACCACCATGCTCACCGTGGCCGGAGAACTTGCCCCGATATCGGGCGAGATCTCGGTACTCGGCTCCAGTCGGCGTTCGTCCCTGTCGTCGTTGGCGCGTCGCGGTCTGAGCTACGTGACCGAGGAACGGTCCGTGATCATGGGCCTGACCGGGGCCGAGAACCTCCGCCTGGCAGGTGTATCCGCAGACGCAGCCTGCGCGATATTCCCCGAGTTGCGCGCTCTCCTGAAGCGTCCGGCAGGCCTACTGTCAGGTGGTGAACAACAGATGCTGACGCTGGCCAGAGCGCTGGCCCGGGAACCTCGTCTCCTGCTGGCCGACGAACTGTCGCTTGGGCTTGCGCCGCAGATCGTGCAGCGCCTACTCGCCGTGGTGCGGGAGGCCGCGGACCGCCAGGGTCTCGGTGTACTCCTCGTCGAACAACACGTGCGGCAGGTGCTCGCGGTAGCGGATCGGGTGTACGTCCTGCGCCGAGGCGCAGTGATGATGGAAGGCACCGCAGCAGAGATCGGTGCGGACCTCGACGCCGTGCAACGTGCCTATCTGGCGCAGGGTCCAACGAGCACAGAGCAATAGGCTTCCAGTGCGCAGAGCTTCAGCCGAACCTGGCCACCAGAGCCGCCCGGTCGAGTTTGCCTGGGCCACGGAGGGGGAGTGCGTCCACGACGAACAGCTCGCGCGGCGCTGCGGTCACATCGAGCGTGCGCTGAGCGTGGGCGCGCAATTCTTCGAGCGTCGGGGGTGCGCCTTCGGGCACAACGCACACCACGACCCGTTGGCCGAGGCGCGGATCGGCGACGCCGATGACAGCGCACTCCCGAACAGCGGGATGATCAGCGAGTGCGGCTTCGACGACCTGCGGCACCACAGTCAGCCCGCCGGTGGAGATCGCTTCGTCGAGGCGTCCGCTGATGCGCAGTACGCCGTCGACCACCGATCCGGCGTCGTCGGTGCGGAACCAGCCGGGCTCGGAAAAGGCCGGGTGATCCGGGAGTCCCCGATACCCGGACGCGAGCATCGGCCCGCCCAGCAGCACCCGGCCGCCGTCGATACGAATCTTTGCCCCGGACAACGGGATTCCGTCGTACACGCATCCGCCGGCGGTTTCGCTCATGCCGTAGGTTCGCACAACTTCGATGCCCGCCGCGGTGGCTTGCTCGAGAACCGGTGCGGGAGTTGCGGCTCCACCGAGCAGTACGGCGTCGAGGGAGGCAAGCGCGTCGACGGCACCGGGATCTGACAGCGCTTTGACCAACTGTGTCGGGACCATCGACGTGTACTTTCGCGGGCCACTCATCGCGGCAACCGCAGCGGGAAGCGCGGCGGGATCAAAACCCGAGCTGACGTCGACGACAACGGGTTCGGTTCCGGCGAGAGCGCTGCGCAGCAGAACCTGCATGCCCGCGATGTGGTGCGGCGGAAGGACAAGTAGCCAGGAACCGGGCCCGCCGAGGTACTCGTGGGTGGCCTCGCCGCTCGCGCGTAGTGCGTCGGCGCGCAGCATCGCTCCCTTCGGAGTCCCGGTGGTTCCCGATGTCGCCACAACCAGGGCAATGCCGTCGTCGATGGGTTCGCCGGGATGCAGAGCGTCGGAGAGCCTGGCTCTCTCGCGCGAATCAGCGGCCGGGACAGGGAGAACGGCGGGGCCTGTGCCGTCGAGTATCCGGGCGATGTGCGGCAAGACTTCGAGGACGGACGCGCCCTGCGGAATCGGTAGTGCTTCGAGGGTATTCATCGTCGAACGTCCGGTCCGGCCAGCGGCCAGCCGCCGGCAGCAAGATGACTGCGGACACGATCGACGTCGGTCTCCAGCGGCATCTCGTTGGTGATCTTGGTGATCAGGACCTGGATGTCGGTCTTCTCGATCGGGAGATCACCGTCTTCGATCAACGCGTCGGCAACCGCGTCGACTTCCGTTTCCGAGAGTCGACGCGTCAGCAGAGCAAACAACGGAATGTAGTCCTGTTCGGGAACGCCGTTGGGATAGCCGGCCCGCAACCAACCGACTATCGAGGTGAGGAAGGGCGGAAGGGCCATGACGTCAGCTCACATCTCGAACTTCATGTTCGGCGTTGTCGTCGAAGACGGGCCACCCGCCTGCGCGCAGACGCGCAGTCACACGTTCGACGTCCTCTTCGGAGGATTCCTCGTGGAGGATCCCCTCGATGATCGCCCGGAGCGTGTCGTAGTCGACGTGCCGATCCGGAACTTCGTGCGCGGATTCGATGGACATCGCGACGACCTGTTCGATTTCCTCGTCGGTCAGGCGTCGACGCAATACGGCGAGCAGCGCAAAATGATCTTTGTCCGGGATTCCTTCGGGGTATCCCGCCCGCAGCCAGTCGAGCACGCTGCGCAATGAATACTTGCTCAAATCCTCGGCCTCTTTTTCGTTTCGGTGGTGGAGTCGGATCGCCCTTGCGCCGGATTCAGAAGACGTTGATTCCGAACGTGCTGGCCAGGAAGTTCTTCATCAGCAGCAGTATCCCAGCGAAGATCGTGATCAGCACGACGGCAAAGCACAGATAGGCTCCGGCTTTGCCGAGTGGAGTGGGCCCGTCGGAGCCGTCGGCGTTCTGCAGACTCAGCGATTTGAGGCCGAGCGCAAAGATCGCGGGCAATCCGGCGCCGAAGAGCAGGCCGACGGCAACTACCTGCCAGAGTGATTCGAGAGTGTCGGTGAGGAGATGCATTCTCGTCTGCCCTTTCAGGAGTTGTGGGTGGTCTCGGGGGTCGGTGTCGGATCTGCGACGGGCACAGCTTGATTCTCGTCCCACTCAGCGGTCACGTTGGCCGCGTCGACAGGTTCTTTACGCGAACGCACGTACATGAAGATCGCAAACGCGATCAGGGCGGCGAAGACGACCAGAACACCGGCGAGTCCGCCGATGAAATGTGCGATGGCCCAGCAGATCGCGCCGACGATTGCGGCCGACGGGAGAGTGATCAGCCACGCGGCACCCATGCGTCCGGCGACGCCCCAGCGAACTTCGGCGCCCTTGCGGCCGAGGCCGGTGCCGAGGATGGATCCGGTGGCAACGTGAGTCGTGGACAGCGGGAGTCCGAGGTGGCTCGACGTAAGAATGATTGCGGCCGAGGATGCTTCGGCAGCTAGTCCCTGAGGTGCGGAAATCTCGACGAGACCCTTGCCGAGTGTGCGAATGATTCGCCATCCGCCGAGGTAGGTACCCAACGCAATTGCGACGGCACACGTGAACTTGACCCAGAACGGCATCTCCGTCTCGGCGGTGATGGATCCGTGAGCCACCAAGGCCAAAAAGATGACGCCCATTGTCTTCTGGGCGTCATTGGTGCCGTGCGCAAGGGAGATCAGTGAAGCGGTGCCGATCTGACCGAAACGGAATCCGCGCTCACGCTCGTCTTCCTTGACGGACGCGGTGATCCGGTAGACGAGCTTGGTGCCGACGCCGGCAACCAGTGCCGCCACCACGGGGGCCAGGAGTGCCGGAACGACAACCTTGGTGAGTACGCCACCCCACTCGACGCCGCCCATTCCGATGGACGCGATCGCCGCGCCGATCAGACCGCCGAACAGCGCGTGGGACGAACTCGACGGGAGGCCGAGCAACCACGTCGCCAAGTTCCAGATGATGCCGCCGACCAGACCGGCAAAAACGATCAGCAGAAGGTCCTGTCCGCTGACCGCGCCCAGGTTGACGACGCCTTTGGCGACCGTCGCCGCAACCTCGACGGACAGGAAGGCACCAACCAAGTTCAGGATTGCGGAGAGTGTGACCGCGACCTTCGGTTTGAGTGCGCCGGTGGCAATGGATGTGGCCATTGCATTGCCTGTGTCGTGAAATCCGTTCGTGAAATCGAACGCGAGGGCGGTGACAACTACCACCAGGAGGATTACGAGCTCTGCGGTCACAACGTGAATTGTGCGTATCGAACGCGTAAATGTACAGCCAACGAGATGTGACCTTCCGTGACATGAGGTAGAGGCGGGCGCGTGGGCTGCGCTACCGCAGCTGAGGGCGTGTTCAGTGACACTGCTCCGAACTCTTGTGTTGCGTTTCACTTTTCCGTCTCACTGACCGGGAAAGCACATTCGTCGCGTTTTGATCGCTGATTACCTACGGCACTGAGCGCGCTGTTCGGCAGCGCACGTGTGTGAGAAGGAGAGTTTCGAAGTGAAGCCCAACAAGACCGCGAAGCTGGTTGTGGCACTGGCCGCAACTGCTGCATTGGTCTCTGCCTGTGCAGGCGACCGCGGTGACGACCCGTCGGCAACGTCGAACGGTGCATCCGTTGCGACGGCCGACGTTGCGTCGAAGAGTTCCGATGCCAAGTTCGGAACCCTGGATTCGCCGTGCGGCGACGGAGATGCGAAGGGCGCGACGGATCAGGGTGTCAGCGACACCGAGATCAAGATCGGCTTCGGCGACGACCGCGGCTACGTGAAGTCGCCAGGCCTCAACAAGGAGATGAGTGACGCGGTCAACGCCCTCATCTCGTGGTGCAACGATCAGGGCGGCATCAACGGCCGCAAGGTTGTCGGTACCGACTACGACGCGGCGATGACGCAGGCCAATTCGGTCATGCAGGAAGCCTGCGCCAGCCAGTTCATGTTGGTCGGTCACGGATTCGCGATGGACCAGACCGCAGAGCAGACCCGTGTGGCCTGCAACATGGTTGCCGTTCCCGGATTCACGGTGTCGCCCGACGCCGCCAACGGACCGATGACGTTCCAGGGTGTCCCGTTCCCCGTCGACTACGCCAACGGTTCGCAGTGGTTCCAGATGGCCGAGATGCATCCGGACCTGCTGAACGACTTCGACGTCGTCAACAGCACGATGCCGACGATCATCACCTCCACCAACAAGATTCGGTCCATCGCCCAGGCTGCGGGCTTCAAGCTCAAGGACTGCGGCGTGACCCTCAACTACGAGGGCGAATCCAGCTACGTGCCGTTTGCCGAGAAGTTCAAGGAATGCGGTGCCAAGGGCATCTGGACCTCGCGTTCGGCCAGCCCGGCCGAGCTGAACTTCGTCAAGTCTCTCGATCAGGTCGGGATCGATCCGATCTTCTTCGGTGAGGCCACCTGGTACGGCGAGTCCATCGCGTCCTGGAACAAGGACACCGGCCTGCTCGACAACCTGAACGCCGGCATGACCTTCCAGATGCTCGAGAACGCGGACAAGGTTCCCGCTGTCGAGAAGTACGTCGACCTGGTCAACGAGCAGGGCGGCAAGACGGCACTTCTCGGTATGCAGGCTGCATCGTCGTTCCTGCTGTGGGCCACCGCGGCGGATGAGTGCGGCAGCGACCTGACGCGCCAGTGCATGGTCAACGAACTGTCGAAGATCGACGACTGGGACGGCGGCGGATTGCATGCCGCTACCGATCCGGGCAAGAACATGCCGGCCACCTGCGGCCTCATGACGTCACTGAAGGGCGCCGAGTACTCACAGGCGTTCCCGACGACGGCAGGCGAGTTCAAGTGCGACCCGAAGTACATGGTTGCCACGGACAAGAGCACGTGGGGCACCGATCTGGATGCCGATCGCATCTCCACGAAGTACCAGAACGCGAATGTGATCAAGCCGCAGTCCTGATCCACCTGAGGAAGGTGGCGCGCTCCGTGTGCTTCGAGTGCGCGCAGTGTGCCGCCTTTCCTCCCCTAACGAGGGTTCAGTTATGAACACTTTTGTCACTTTCACGATCTTGGGTTTGGTCCTGGGATCGGTGTATGCGATCGCCGCTTCCGGGTTGGTGCTCACGTACAACACGTCCGGAATTTTCAATTTCGCGCATGGCGCTCAGGCGATGCTCGGTGCGTTCATCTACTGGCAGTTGCGGTACGGCTGGGAACTCCCGACCGTGGTTGCGTTGCTGATTTCTTTGGTTGTGGTCGGCCCGTTGATGGGGCTGGGCCTGTATCTGTTCATCATGAAGGGCCTGCGCGATACGGCGGAGGTCACCAAAATTGTTGTCACGGTGTCGATCCTGCTGGGTATGCTCTCGATCTCGCATTGGTTCTGGCATCCGGAGACGGCGCGCACGATGCAGATGTTCTTCGGTGATCAGTCCAAGATCACAGTGTTCGGTGCGAGCATCCGCTACCACGAGTTGATCTGCATCCTCGTCGCGATCGGTATCGCGGTGGGTCTGCGGATCCTGTTCACCAAAACCCGCGCCGGTGTCGCGATGCGCGGTGTCGTCGACGATCCGGATTTGTTGCGCCTGAACGGTCATAACCCGGAACGCCTGGCGGCGTTGTCGTGGGCGATGGGATCGACGTTGGCGGTGTTGGCGGGTATCTTGATCACCCCGATCAGCGGCGGCACCCTCGAAGCGAACATGTTGACGCTGTTGGTGATCGACGCGTTTGCCGCCGCGATGTTCGGTCGGTTGCGCAGTATTCCGCGCACGTTTGTCGGCGCCGTGGTTCTCGGTCTGGCCGGTACGTACGTGTTGGCGTACTTCCCGACGAGTTGGAGTTGGACGTCGAATTTCCGTGTCTCCCTGCCGATGATCGCGTTGTTCGTGGTGCTGATCGTGCTGCCGCAGGACCGTCTGCGCGGCGCTGTCACCCGTACCCGCGAGCGGTATCACGTCCCGTCGGTCCGCAAGGCCGTCATCTGGGGTGTCGCGCTCATTGTCATCGTGTACCTGCTGCGTCTGCTGATGGTGACGTCGGCGATCACGACGTTGACGATCGGGATGACCTTCGCGATCATCGCGCTCTCGCTGACGTTGCTGACCGGATATGCCGGTGAATTGAACTTGGCGCCGGTCTCTTTCGGTGCCATCGCCACCATCGTGGCGTTCCATTTCGGTATCTCCGGTAGCGGGTTGGCGGCGCATCTGAACCTGTGGGGCATCGTCGTCGGTGTGCTTGTCACCGCCGTCATCGGTGGTCTCGTCGCGTTGCCGGCGCTGCGTCTGCGCGGGTTGTATCTGGCTTTGGCGACGATGGCGTTCGGTGTGTTCCTCTCCAACATGGTCCTGCGTGATACCACCGAACACGAGATGTTCGGCATCCGGTACTCGCTGTTCAAGGACGGCAACATCGCGATCCCGCCCCTGAAGGTCGGGCCGCTCGATCTCAGTAACGACACGGTGTTCCTGATGACCGTCACCGCACTGTTCTCCGTGCTCGGTGTCGGAGTGATCGCGTTGCGCAACAGCGGTTACGGCCGTCGACTCGCCGCGATGAAGGACAGCCCCGCCGGATCGGCGATGCTCGGCCAGTCGTTGGTTCGGCTCAAGCTCAGCGTGTTCATGATCTCCTCCGGCATCGCCGGATTGGGCGGCATCCTGATGTCGAGCGCGATGGGCTCGGTCTCGGGTGAAAGCTTCGCGATCATGGTCTCGTTGTCGTTGCTGATGCTCACCGTCGTCGCCGGAATCGGCTACGTCAGTGGCGCCCTGTTCGGTGGTTTGATGGCGGGCATCGGTTTTGCCGTCATCATGGTCTCGTTCACCAACCTCGCGTCGGCGCAGCCCGAACTCGAGGGAATGTGGCTGCTGCTGGGCAACATCGCGGCAGTGAGCCCGGCGTTGATCGGTATCGGTGTCGGCGCGAACCCCAGCGGCACCATCCACCAGGTCGTCGAAGGGTACCGCCGTTTGATGAACGCGAAACCGGTCCTCTACGGCGGCGCCGCCGTGATCGCGGTGACGTATCTGCTCGCCTTGGGTGGGGTGCTCGGGAACTGGTGGTTTGCCTCCATCACCATCGCGGTGGTGTTCCTGTTGCCGGTGATCGGTGAAATGGTCATGCCGGCAGCGGTTCTCACGCCGGAAGAGTTGGCGGCGAAGAAGACGCTGGTCCCGGAAGAGGTCGGGATCGACGTCCCGTACAGCGACGAGGTGCGCGGCGAACTCGACCGTGAACTCGGCATCGACCTGCGCAAGTCCGAAAAGGAGTTGGCCGCTCATGTCTGAGACGCCTTTGCTCGAAACCCGCGGTGTCACGGTACGTTTCGGTGGCCACGTGGCCGTCAAGGATGTGTCCCTGACGGTGGCTCCGGGAACGGTGACCGGGTTGATCGGCCCGAACGGTGCCGGTAAGACCACCCTGTTCAACACCATCACCGGGTTGCAGAAACCGACGTCGGGACAGGTCTTCCTCGATGGCGTGGACGTGACGAAGTTGGCGCCGCACAAGCGCGCCAACAAAGGTTTGGCGCGCACGTTCCAGCGCCTCGAGTTGTTCGTCTCGTTGTCGGTGCGCGACAACCTGCGCGTCGCCGGCGATATCCACAAAGCGAACAGCGGCAACAAGATCGACGTCGACGCCGAAACGGATCGACTGCTCGAGCTGACCGGCCTGAGCGATGTAGCGGAAAAGGATGTTTCCGACATCCCCACCGGCCGCGCCCGAGTCGTCGAGGTCGCGCGGGCCTTGATGACGAACCCGCGGATTCTGCTTCTCGACGAGCCGGCATCGGGTCAGACGGAGCAGGAAACGGAGGTGTTCGCGCAGATGCTCACCGACCTCGCAGCCGGGGGTCTGGGAATTTGTCTGGTCGAGCACGATATTCCGTTGGTGATGAAGGTGTGCTCGACGATTCACGTACTCGACTACGGAGCGGTGTTGGCCTCGGGTGATCCGGAGAAGATCCGCACCGACCCGGACGTGATCGCCGCGTACATCGGCACCGAGGAGGAAGCAGTATGACCGCAGCAACGATCGACCCGGCAGCGGCCGAAACACCGCGTCCGGAGCCGTTGCTCGAATTATCGGGTGTGCGTGCCGGTTACGGGGCCATCGAAGTCCTCCACGGCGTGGACCTCGTCCTGCAGCCCGGCGCCGTTGTCGCGTTGCTCGGCCCGAACGGCGGCGGAAAAACCTCCACGTTGAAGGTGTGCTCCGGTGTCCTACCGGTCACACGCGGGGAGTTCAAACTCGCCGGACGGGTCGTCAACGGAATCGAAGCGTCCGAACTCGCCCGGTTGGGTGTGTGTTCCATCCCGGAAGGGCGTGGGATCTTCGCGAACCTGTCGGTGCGCGAGAACCTGTGGATCGCCACCGGAACCGGAGCCTCCCTCGCGGACCTGGAAGAGGTTGCGTACACACGTTTCCCGATCCTGGGGGAGCGTCGGGGCCAGTTGGCGGGTTCGATGTCGGGCGGTGAGCAGCAGATGCTCGCTCTCTCGCGGGCGTTGGGAACTCATCCGACGGTGTTGCTGCTCGACGAGTTGTCGATGGGTCTGGCACCTCGAATTGTCTCGCAGATGTACGACGTGGTGGGTTCACTTGCCGCGGAAGGTATTTCCATCCTCGTGGCGGAGCAGTTCGCGCGGGCGGTGTTGCCGATCGCGACGTCGGCGGCGTTGATGTTGCAGGGTCGCGTTACTCGGGTCGGTGACCCGCATGAGATCGAAGAAGAACTTTCTACCAGTTATCTAGGAGGATGACGATGACGACAGTTGAAGATCGCCGTGATGAGTTCAAGAAGAACATCACCGACCTCAAACTCGACAAGGGACAGTCCGGTGGCGACGCGAAAACACTGTTCGGCGGCCTGATCCTGATGGTGGTGGGGGTAGTCGGCGCGTTTGTCCTCTACATCTCCTCGCTCACGGAATCGGATCTGCGCAACATCGCGTCGTACCAGATCTTGGCGATCGCGTTCCTGGCGTTGACGGTCATCGGAGCGGCGATGTTCATCGCCGCGTCCGTCGCCAAGGTTCTGCGGTTGTGGCTGGTGCGTCAGCTGCTCGAAGGCCAGGCCCAGACCGATCAGATCGCACAGGCACTGAACACCCGCATCTGATAACCCCGCTTCAACCGAGAATGCCCGCCACGGAAACTGTGGCGGGCATTTTCGTGCGCTCGGAGATTACTGCGGCGTGCGGGAATCGCGTCGGATCGGATGATCGTCCGGAATCTGCACCATGACAATCGGCGTCCCGTCGGGATCGGCGATCCACATTTCGTGAAGACCCCACGGTTCCTGACGTGCCTCTCGGGCAATCTTGACTCCGGCGAGCACCAGTTCCGTTTGCACGGCCGTGAGATCGCGAACCTGCAGCCAGATCGCGCCCCGGAACCCACCGTTGCCTGCGGCGCCGTGTGCGGCGATCTCGATCAACCCCTGGCCGGCGAAGAACACTGTGCCGCCGGGGTATTCACGGGCGATAGCCAACCCGAGGGTGTCTCGGTAGAAGCTCAGAGTCAGCTCGTAGTCGTCGGGGCGCAATATCGTTCGGCTGCTCAGAATCTCCACGGAACCATCCTTCCACGTCTCGCTCGGCGATATCAGAAATGCTCGGCAATCAGAAATACCAGGGATACGGCGACCAGTCGGGATCACGCTTCTCGAGGAAGGAATCGCGGCCCTCGACGGCTTCGTCGGTCATGTATGCCAAACGTGTTGCCTCACCGGCAAATAGCTGCTGGCCGACCAGGCCGTCGTCCTGCAGGTTGAACGCGTACTTGAGCATGCGCTGAGCTTGCGGGGACTTGCCGTTGATCTTGCCTGCCCACTCGATGGCAACGTTCTCGAGTTCGGCGTGATCGACAACCTTGTTGACCGCGCCCATCTGGTGCATTTCCTCAGCGGAATAGGTGTCGCCGAGGAAGAAGATTTCGCGAGCGAACTTCTGGCCCACCATCTTTGCGAGGTAAGCGCTGCCGTACCCGCCGTCGAAGCTGCCGACGTCGGCATCGGTTTGCTTGAAGCGGGCATGTTCACGACTCGCGAGGGTGAGGTCGCAGACGACGTGCAGGCTGTGTCCGCCGCCGGCGGCCCAACCGTTGACCAGGCAGATGACCACCTTGGGCATGAAACGAATCAATCGCTGCACTTCCAGGATGTGGAGGCGTCCGGCACGAGCCTTGTCGACGGTGTCGGCCGTTTCGCCTTCCGCATACTGGTAGCCGCTGCGGCCACGGATGCGCTGATCGCCGCCGGAGCAGAAGGCCCAGCCGCCGTCCTTCTCGCTCGGTCCGTTGCCGGTGAGCAGCACGGCGCCGACGTCGGACGTCATCCGGGCATGGTCGAGTGCACGGTACAGCTCGTCGACGGTGTGTGGGCGGAAGGCATTACGTACTTCGGGGCGGTCGAAGGCGATACGAACGGTGCCTTGACTGACATGCCGGTGATACGTGATGTCGGTGAGATTCTCGAATCCGGGAACGGGGCGCCAAAGCTGCGGGTTGAAGGTCACGTAGGTCACGATAGAGGCAGGCATCGTAACCCCGACGAGTACCTGGAGTAGAACATGTTCCCCCACGCGCTAACGTGCAGGTCATGAGCGAACCCACCGTAGAAGGCAAGGAGACCGTCGTTCCCGACGAGCGTCGAGGCGGTTTCCCGGTCTTCCGCCACACACCTGCAGGTCCCGACTTCGGTCGTTTCGTCGAGGCGATGCGCAGGTTGCAGGACCTGGCGGTGTCGACGCACGTCCCTGACGAAGTTCTCGCGGAGATCGCCACGCAAGCGGAGGAACTTGCCGATCGACTGGCCCCGCACGAGGTGCCCGAAGGGGCGTCGCCTGCAGGCTCGAATATTCAGTTGCCTGGTCGCGGCAGTCTCCTCATGCCGCCCTGGACAATCGAGAGATTCGACGCCGAAGGTGTGCGCAGCACCGGCATCTTCCGCCGCTACCACCTCGGTGGCAACGGCGCGGCGCACGGCGGAATCGTGCCGTTGCTGTTCGACGACATCTTCGGCATGACCACCCACGCGGGTGGCCGCCCGATGTCGCGAACCGGTTACCTGCACATCAACTACCGCGCGATCACCCCGCTGAACACGCAATTGGTGATCGAAGGAAAAGTGGATCGGGTGGAGGGCCGTAAGACGTTTGTCAGTGCACGGCTGACCGACCTCGACGGAAAGCTACTTGTCGACGGTGACGCGCTCATGATCGAGCTACTCCCCGGTCAGCCCTGACATGTCTCCCATCTTCGAGTTGCCGTCGTTCGACGATCTGATCGCCGACGCAGTTGTGGTGAGTTTGCCGATGCGGGTGCGTTTTCGCGGGATCACGACGCGTGAGGCGCTGCTTCTGCGCGGCCCGGCAGGATGGGGGGAGTTCGCTCCGTTTGTCGAGTACGACGACGAGGAAGCCGCGCACTGGCTGCGCGCCGGCATCGAAGCCGCGTGGCTCGGCCCCCCGCCTGCGATTCGGGCCACGGTGCCGGTCAACGCCACGGTTCCCGCGATCGACGCGTCGGCGGTGCCGGAATTGTTGGAGCGTTTTCCCGGATCGCGAACAGCCAAGATCAAGGTCGCCGAAAAAGGACAGTCGTTGGCGGATGACATTGCCCGGGTGAACGAGGTCCGTCGGCACATCCCCAATGTGCGTGTCGACGCAAACGGTGGGTGGAGTGTCGACGAGGCCGTTGTGGCGCTGCGGGCGCTGACCGAAGGCGGTGAGCTCGAGTACGCGGAGCAGCCGTGCGCAAGCGTCGAGGAACTGGTGCGGGTGCGCGCAGCGGGGACGGGTGTGCGGATTGCCGCGGACGAGAGCATCAGGCGCGCGGACGATCCGCTGCGAGTGGTGCGCGCTGGGGGAGCAGACGTCGCGATAGTGAAGGTGCCCCCGCTCGGCGGTATGCGCGCGGTGGTCGCGTTGAGTACCCAACTGGCCGAGTACGGCGTGCCGGTGGTGGTGTCCAGTGCGCTCGATACGGCAGTCGGGATGGCGTCGGGGCTCGCGGCCGCAGCTGCGTTGCCCGAGTTGCCGTTTGCGTGCGGATTGGGCACTGGCGGGCTGTTCGTCCGGGACGTCGCAGTTGTCGATCCGGCAATCTCGGGTGCTCTGTCCGTCGGCGCGGTCGAGCCTGATCCGTCGATCCTCGCGCAGCTGACGGCCACGCCCGAACGCACCGCGTGGTGGCTGGGCCGCGTCCGCCGCTGTCATCGGATACTCGATCGACGAGGCGCGCTGAATTTCGTATAGTGTCGGGCCCGACCTGATGAACATCAGTCAAGAATGAAGGGATCGAAAGTGGTTGCAGCTCTGAACGAAACCCTGCTCGAGGATTCACGGCTTCCCGCGGTCGTCGCGGACGTGCAGACCTTGATCGACGCAGAGGTTTCGGATAAGTCGGGGGCCTCAGGGCTAGCTCTCAAGGGCGGCTACGGCGCAGTCAAGAAGGTGAGCCCGTCCATCGTGCCGGACGCAGTCACCGCACTTCTGCCCGAATTCGTGGCAAAGCTCGAGCCGTACTGGCAGGAATTCTCCGCCTCGGGCGGCGGAAGCTTCGCGGAGTTCATCACGGCTCGCGGCGACGCCGTTGCCAACTCACTGCTCCAGGTGACGGACGAGCGCATCGAAGGCAGCGACAAGGCCGTCGTCAAGTCGATGTACTCCAAGCTGCGTGGTTCGGCGCAGAAGCACGTAACGGCCGCACTGCCGCGTCTGGGTGATCTGATCCAGAAGCACGCCGCATAAGTTCGACCAGCACGACACAGAGCGGCCCGGGAGGTTTCACTCCCGGGCCGCTCTTCGTTGTGCCAGATCAGTTCGCTGCGTGGCCGTCGCGCCAGAACCCGGTGAACGTGATGTCGGTTTTCGGGAACTTGCGGTCGTTCACGAGGTGGCGTCGTAGCCCGGTGGTGAGGGCCTGCTCGCCGGCGACAAACGTGTACGACGGGCCTTCGGGAAGTTCGGCCGCGCGAACAGCCTCGAGGGCAAGTGCTCCGGGCTTGGTGTCTGTGTCTTCCCGGATGATCCAATGCACGTTCACGTGAGCGAGCTGCGGGAGGTCCTGCTTGTCCTCGACGTTCGGGACCTCGATGAAGACCTCTGCCCGCAGATCGGCGTCTGCAGTCTCGAGAATTCCGGCGATTGCCGGTAGGGCACTTTCGTCTCCGACCAGGAGTTGCCAGGTGCAGTCGGGAGTCGGGTTGTAGATGCAGCCCTCGTCGAGAAGCGCTACCTTGTCGCCGCTCGAGGCCGTGTCAGCCCACGCGGATGCCGGACCGATATCGCCGTGAAAGGCGAAGTCGATGTCGATTTCCGCTGTGTCGCCGAAGAGCCCGGATCCGGCGGGCCGGTACTCGCGGATCGTGTAATTACGCACCACGGGACGGGTGTCCTTGGACATCACCAGGTACTGCGCATACCAGAGGTTGTTTGCCGCGGACGGCAGTCGCAGCTCACTCTGGCCGGCTTGCGGAATGAAGAGGCGGAACCAGTGATCGGCGCCCATCGGGGTGATGGTGCCCAGCTCCTCGCCGGCAATCGTGATGCGGATGAAGGTGGGACTGATCCGTTTGTTCGCGACAACTTGGGCTGACGTGATGCTGCGTGACACCGGTTTCACGAACTTGGAGCGCTTGGCCATGACGGAACCCTCGATCGACGACAATAGGTCAGGCAATCCTAACTTATCGCTTCGGTCTGCTGGGCCGCTCTTTGACGACAACCTCCGGCGGCAGGCCCCATTCCGAGCGGCCCAACCGACTCAACGGTGCCAACGCCGCGAACTCCGGCAAGCCGTCGTCGGCCAACGCGTCCGGGCGAACCGCGACGGCAACAACGTCGCCCATCACCACAAACGAATCACCGACCTCGATGACCTGGCGCAACGTGCACTCGATCGCAACCGGCGATTCCGCGACCCGAAGCGGGCGCACGCGTTCGCTCGGCTCACTGCGAATACCCAACTCGAGAAACTCGTCGGCGTCGGGAGCGTAGGGGGCCGAACTGTCGTTGATCAATTCGAACAACGACGCCGTTGCCACGTTGATCACGAACTCGCCGGTCGCCTCGATGTTGCGCAAACTGTCCTTGCGGCCAACCGAGGTGAACTGCACCACCGGCGGGGCCGCACTGGCCACGGTGAAGAAGCTGTGCGGCGCCAGATTGCCGACGCCGTCGGCCGAGAGCGTCGACACCCAGGCGATCGGCCGCGGAACCACCGTCGCCGTGAGCAACTGATAGAACCGGCGGGGTGAGGTGTCGGAGGGATCGAAGAGTGTGCGCACTCACACATGGTGCCGCAGACTCGCCCCTCGGAACGGCCCGGCCCGAACATCTGACACTCTTGAAGGCGTGAATCCGTCCACAGCACAAGCCACAGCCGTCGTCGACGAACTGGTTCGTGGTGGCGTGCGTGAAGTCGTGCTCTGCCCAGGCTCACGCAACGCGCCGCTCGCATTTGCCCTTCAGTCCGCAGACATCGAGGGACGCCTGCGTCTGCACATGCGGATCGACGAGCGGACAGCCGGCTTCCTCGCGCTCGGACTGGCAATCGCAGGCAAGCGTCCGGTGCCGATCGTCATGACGTCCGGAACGGCCGTCGCGAACCTCGGACCCGCAGTGCTCGAAGCGAACTACGCACGAGTGCCTCTGGTAGTCCTGAGCGCCAACCGGCCGTACGAAATGCTCGGAACCGGCGCCAACCAGACCGTCGAGCAACTCGGATTGTTCGGCAGCCAGGTGCGCGCCACCATCAGCCTCGGGCTGGCCGAAGACGATACGACGCAGAACAGCCAGTGGCGTTCCGCGGTGTGCCGGGTACTGGCCGCTGCCCGTGGAACCCGGTCAGGCAACGCCGGGCCCGTGCACTTCGACATACCGTTGCGCGAACCGCTGGTTCCCGACGTGCATCTGCAGGGGCCGGTTCCGGAAGGTCGGCCAGGCGGCGCAGCGTGGACCACCACGCAGAACGCAACACTCGACGTCCCCCTCGACCTGGATCTGACCGCAGACACCGTTGTCGTCTCCGGCCACGGCAGCGCGCTGCGACCCGAACTCGCCGGACTGCCGACCGTCGCCGAACCCACCGCGCCGCTGCACGGAATTGCGTTGCATCCACTGGCTTTGGCACAACTCAAACCCCGGCAGGTAGTCATCACCGGCCGTCCCACGCTGCATCGTCAGGTGTCCAAGGTGCTGGCCGACCCGAGCGTCGACGTCTATGCGCTCACTACCGGGCCGCGCTGGCCCGACGTGTCGGGCAACGTCCTTGCCACCGGAACCAGGGCCGTCGTGAGCGGAACACCGGACCCGGCGTGGATCGCGCGATGCATGTCGCTGACCGAGCACGCCGACGCGGCCGTCGCCAAGCAGCTGGCTGCCCACCCCAAGGCCACCGGCCTGCACGTAGCCGCAGCGGTGATGGGTTCTCTGGGCGACGGTGACCAGTTGCTTCTCGGAGCTTCCAACCCGGTGCGCGACGCGGCGCTGGTGAGTTACCCGAAGTCGTCGGTGCGAGTGCTGTCCAACCGCGGCGTCGCCGGGATCGACGGCACAGTTTCGGCCGCCGTCGGCGCTGCTCTGGCCTACGACGAGGGACGAACAATCGCCCTGATGGGCGACCTCACCTTCCTGCACGATGCCTCCGGGCTCCTGATCGGGACCGGGGAACCGCGGCCTCGCGACCTCACGATCATCGTCGCCAACGACGACGGCGGCGGAATATTCGAACTGCTCGAGCAAGGCGATCCGCAGTACGCCGGAGTGTTCGAGCGTGTCTTCGGCACGCCACACGGCATGGACCTGGCAGCACTGTGCGCCGCCTACCGCGTTCCGCACACCGCCGTGAGCGTCGACAAGCTCACGGAAGCGCTGGCACAACCCGCTGCAGGTATCCGGGTTCTCGAGGTTCCCACCGACCGCAGCGGTTTGCGGGAACTGCACGCATCAGTGCGAGCGCAACTGTGAGCGACGTGGTTCTGCGCCGTTTCCGCATCGGAATCCTCGTCGTTGCGATCGGCATTTCGGTTCTCGCGGTCATCCTCGTACTCGGTGCCTGGCGGAACGACCGGACCATCGAATCGAACATGGGGACCGCAACCGCCGAGGTGCTCTCCGCCGGTTCGCTGCGGTCCGCTATCAGCTTCGTGACGCCGGACGGCGCGAACCACAATCCCGAACTCGGCGTGCTCTATCCCACCAATCTGACTGTCGGACAACGCATCGAGGTCGAGTACTACAAGACCGACCCCGACCTGGTCCGGGTGGCCGGCCGCAGCGCGAGTGTCGCGCTGATTCCCGCCGGATCGGTCATCGTCGTGACGTGGCTCCTGGCCGGACCCGCCGTCTGGTACCTGCGCAAACGTGAGGCCCTGGTGCGCACGTCAGAGCCCGTCACCTCGAATTAGCCTGCGCTTCACACGAACACGGCACGGACTTTCCCTCGCACTGTCACCGTGATCGGTGTGAGAGTAGCCATCGTTGCGGAGTCATTCCTGCCCAACATGAACGGCGTCACCAACTCGGTCCTACGCGTGCTCGAACATCTCGACCGAACCGGCCATGACGCGATGGTCATCGCGCCGGACACCGTGGGAAATGGGCACGCCCCCACCCAGCACGACGGCGTCGCCGTGCACCGAGTGCCCGCCGTCATGGTTCCGAAAGTCAGTTCGCTACCGGTCGGACTGCCACAACCACGATTGACCGCCGCCGTACGCGCCTTTGCGCCCGACGTCATGCACCTCGCGTCGCCCTTTCTCCTCGGCGCCGGGGGAGTAGGCATCGCCAAACGACTCCACGTTCCTACCGTCGCCGTCTATCAAACCGATGTCGCGGGCTTTGCCGAAAGCTACGGACTCGGCCTCACCAGCAGGGCAGCGTGGGCGTGGACCCGGCGAATTCACAAGAGCTGCACCAGAACCCTCGCGCCGTCCACCTCCGCCGTTGACGCTCTCGAAGAACACGGAATTCCGCGGGTACACAAATGGGCGAGGGGCGTCGACGCAGCAAGATTCGCGCCGTCGCGTCGTAGCTCCGCTCTGCGCCGAACCTGGAGCGGGGACAGTGATCGCCTGGTTGTCGGCTTTGTGGGACGGCTGGCACCGGAGAAACACGTCGAACGATTGGCCGCGTTGGCCGGAGATCGCAGCCTGCAACTCGTGATCGTCGGCGACGGGCCGGACCGAGAGCGCTTGCGCGCGCTGTTGCCCGACGCGGTCTTCACCGGCGCGCTCGGCGGAACCGATCTTGCCGAGGCCTACGCCAGCTTGGACGTTTTTGTGCACCCGGGAGAGTACGAGACGTTCTGCCAAGCCGTCCAGGAAGCGCTGGCGAGCGGTATACCCGTCGTCGGGCCGGACGCGGGCGGCCCGCGGGATCTCGTCTCGCATTGCCGCAACGGCTACCTCCTGCCGGTGGACAGATTCGGCGAACTTCTCCCCAGCGCGATCGACGCCCTCCGTCAGCGCGATCTGCGAGTGCAGTTCGGTTCGGCCGCTCGGCGGTCGGTCCTGCACCGGACGTGGCCGGCTATCTGCGACGAGTTGCTGAATCACTACGAGGACGTGCAAGGTCTTGGCCGGCGAACCGGCGCCCGAGCAGCCTGAACCAGCCCACTTCGCGAGTGTTGGTAGCGTTTGACGTGTGGCGACTACACACGGAACCCGGGCAACTCTCGACAAACAACCGCGCGAGGTCGCGTCGATGTTCGACGACGTCGCCGAGCGATACGACCTGACCAACACCGTGCTGTCCTTCGGCCAGGACAAAGGCTGGCGCAAGGCAACGCGAGAGGCCCTCGACCTCAAGCCGGGCGAGAAGGTTCTCGACCTCGCCGCGGGCACCGGAGTCTCGACCGTTGAACTGGGCCGGTCGGGCGCGTGGTGCGTCGCCACCGACTTCTCCAAGGGCATGCTGCAGGCAGGCCGCTCCCGCAAAGTCCCGATGGTGGCCGGCGACGCCATGTTCCTGCCATACGCCGACGACGTATTCGACGCCGCGACCATCTCCTTCGGTCTGCGCAACGTCTCCGATTTCGAGGCCGGCTTGCGGGAGATCGCCCGTGTCACCAAGCCAGGTGGACGGCTTGTCGTCAGTGAATTCTCGACGCCCGTCTTCGGGCCCTTCCGCACCGTCTACATGGAGTACCTCATGAAGGCACTCCCACAGGTCGCCCGCGCCGTCAGCAGCAACCCCGACGCGTACGTCTACCTCGCCGAATCCATTCGCGCCTGGCCGACGCAGGAAGAACTGGCACGCAAGATCGAGGCAGCCGGGTGGAAGAACGTCAAGTGGCGCAACCTCACCGGCGGCGTCGTGGCGCTACATCACGCGACGCGCTGAACCTGCTGTAATCAGCCGAACAGCGGACGGGAGTCGATTCTTCGGGATGCGGCTCCCGACGCTCGCCAGGCCCGCGCCGTCAGATCAGCGTCGGCGTCGGTGACGAGGTTGCCCATCACCCTGACCGCGACGGTCATCATTGCCTTCGACCGCATCGCGATCGGGCCGGACGCGGGGAGGAACCGCGGAACCGTGAGCAGCCCGGCAAGACGCCGCGCGACGGAGAACGCCTGCCCGTAATGCTCGCGTAGGACGCTCGGCCACAGTTCGGTCAGATCGCCGTCGCCGAGGTGTTCGACGATCAACCGTCCACCCTCGAGGCCGTAGTCGATGCCCTCGCCGTTGAGCGGATTCACACACGCCGCGGCATCGCCGATGATCGCCCAGTTACGGCCGGCGATGTTGGATACCGCGCCGCCCATCGGTAGCAAAGCTGAAGCAACGGAATGGATTTCACTGTTCCACTGCCATTCGCCGCGGCGCTGATCGGTGTACAGATCCAGGAGCGGGCGCAATGCTCCGGGGGCCGGCCGCTTGGCTGTCGCAAGTGTGCCGACGCCGATGTTCACCTCGCCGGTGCCCAGCGGGAAAATCCAGCCGTATCCCGCCTGTAGGGTGCCGTCGCCGTCACGCAGTTCCAGGTGCGACGTAATCCAGGGATCGGCGCTGCGGGGAGTTCCGACATAAGCGCGCGCGGCCACTCCGTACGCGGTGTCCCGATGCCACTGCCGCCCCAGCTTCTTGCCGAGCGTCGAACGAACACCGTCGGCGACGATGAGGGTCTGGCACCGCAGAGTGCTGGTTCCGGAGGGGCCGGACAGCACAACTGCACTGACCCGATCACCGTCACGTTCGACGTCGACGGCTTTGGTGCCTTCCAGCATCACCGCACCGGACTCGATCGCGCATCGTCGGATCCGATCGTCCAGCTCGGCGCGGGGGACAGCGCTGCCGATAGAGGGGAACGCTGTGGACGGCCACTCCATTTCCAGCTCTTGGCCGAAGCCTGAGAGCCGGAGTCCCTTGTTCGTCGTGTGTGACCTAACCCACTCTCCGAGGCCGAGTCGATCAAGCTCGGCGACGGCCCGCGGAGTGAGTCCATCACCACATGTCTTGTCTCGGGGGAACACGGCCGCATCGATCAGGACGACGTCGCGGCCACTGCGCGCGGCCCATGCAGCGGCCGAAGAACCCGCAGGACCTGCACCGATGACCACAATGTCAGTTTCGGTCGGCTGGGAATTCACGGCGGGGGACTGCTCTTCGGCGGACACACTCACATCTTCCCAGGCTCGTGATCGAGACCGTGGCGAGGCCGTGCCAAGTGCGAACCGCTAGGTTCACTACCGTGGGAACCGAGCCGTCACTGACGACAGGAATGGGTACTGACATCGTGAGCACCGAAAAAACTGCTGCCGACACAACGGCAGTGAGCACCGTCGTAGCGGGCATAGACCTGGGCGACGAGAAGCTTGCTGATGTTGTCCGTAGTGGACTCGCCGATGTCGAAGAGTTGTTGGTCAGCGAGCTGTCCGACGGGGAGGACTTCCTCACCGAAGCCGCCTTGCACCTCGCGCGCGCAGGTGGCAAGCGGTTCCGGCCGCTGTTCACGATCCTGACGGCTCAACTCGGACCCAATCCGACCGATCCGTCCATCGTCACCGCTGCCACGGTCACCGAACTCGTGCACCTCGCGACGCTCTATCACGACGACGTCATGGACGAGGCGGAGATGCGCCGCAGCGCACCCAGTGCAAATGCTCGCTGGGGCAACAGTATTGCCATCCTCGCCGGTGACTACCTGTTCGCTCACGCGTCAAGACTGGTGTCGACGCTCGGGCCCGAAGCCGTTCGCATCATCGCGGAAACGTTTGCCGAGTTGGTCACCGGACAGATGCGCGAGACGATCGGTGCCAGGCAGGAACAGGATCCGATCGAGCATTACCTCAAGGTCGTGTGGGAGAAAACCGGTTCGCTGATCGCCGCTTCCGGTCGATTCGGTGGAACTTTCTCGGGATCCGACGCCACCCAGATCGAACGACTCGAGCGACTCGGCGACGCCGTCGGCACCGCATTTCAAATCGTCGACGACATCATCGACATCTCCTCCGTTTCGGAACAGTCGGGCAAAACCCCTGGCACCGACCTGCGCGAGGGAGTCCACACGCTTCCTGTGCTGTACGCCTTCGAGGAAGAGGGCGCCGACGCGGATCGTCTTCGCGAGCTGCTTGCCGGCCCGGTCACCGAGGATGCTGACGTCGAGGAGGCCCTCGCCTTGCTCGAACGTTCACCGGGAATGACCAAAGCCAAAGCAAAGCTGGGCGAATATGTCGATGCAGCCCTGGCTCAGCTGGCAGAGTTGCCGCAAGGTCCGGCCAACGACGCCCTCGTTCGCTTGATCGATTACACGGTTCGGCGGGTTGGCTGACGTTTAACCGCGTACACCGTTCGCGTTGCCGCGGGAACCTGAACACCCTTGCTCTTCGTTGTGCTAACGGGTCGGCTGCAAAAGCCGCGAAGTTACACGCGAGCAGTCGAGCTCGTTACGGGTAAGGGGTTGAGCGCTGTGCACGGCTACGCAAACGGAGCCAAGACTTTCGGGCTGCTGCTGGGCATGTCTGCCCTGATCGTGTTCATCGGATCGTTGTTCGGCAACCCGACCATCTTGTGGTTATCCGTACTTTTTGCCGTCGGAATGAACGCCTACGTCTATTTCAACAGCGACAAGCTGGCGTTGCGGTCGATGCATGCCCAGCCCATCACCGAGGTCGAAGCGCCCGTGATCTATCGCATCTTGCGCGAACTGGCGACTACAGCGCATCAGCCGATGCCCAGGCTCTACATCAGCCCGACCAACGCACCGAATGCCTTCGCAACCGGCCGTAATCCGCGCCACGCTGCGGTATGTGTGACCAGCGGAATCATGGGTTTGTTGAACGAGCGAGAACTGCGAGCAGTACTCGGGCACGAACTCTCACACGTCTACAACCGGGACATCCTGATCTCTTCGGTCGCCGGGGCCATGGCTGCCGTCATTTCCGGCCTGGCGAACTTCGCGATGTACGCCAGCATGTTCGGCGGACGAGGCAACGGTCAGGGAAGCAACCCGATTGCATTGCTGCTGGTCTCGCTTCTGGGACCGATCGCAGCCACCGTGGTCAAACTGGCGGTCTCGCGCTCACGGGAGTATCAGGCCGATCAATCGGGAGCCGAGCTCACCGGTGACCCACTGGCGCTGGCGTCGGCGCTACGAAAGCTGGAGGCAGGTGTAGCGGCGGCTCCGTTGCCCCCTGAGCCTCGATTGGCGGCGCAGTCGCATCTGATGATCGCAAACCCGTTCCGGGCGGGGGAGAAGATGAGCAGGCTCTTTTCGACGCATCCGCCGATGGCGGAGCGGATCGAGCGTTTGGAGAAGATGGCGGGCATGTAGGGGCCTTCGGCCCCGGTGCGCCTTTCTGGTCGTCGGAACTACCAAAAAGGCGCACAGGGGCGCAGCCCCTACTACCGGTAGTTCACGAACTGCAGGGCGATCCCGAAGTCCTCACCCTTGAGCAGGGAGATGACGCCCTGAAGGTCGTCGCGCTTCTTGCTGCTGACGCGCAGCTCCTCACCCTGGATCTGTGCTTTGACGCCCTTGGGGCCCTCGTCACGGATCTTCTTGGTGATCTTCTTCGCGTTCTCACTGGAGATGCCCTGGACCAACGTTCCGGACAGTTTGTAGATCTTTCCGGACTGTGCCGGCTCTCCCGCATCGAATGCCTTCAGGGAGATGTCCCGGCGAATCAACTTTTCCTTGAACACCTCGAGGGCCGCCAGCAAGCGCTCCTCGGTGTCGGCGTTCAACGTGATCGTTTCTTCACCCGACCACTCGATCGACGCACCGGTGTTCCGGAAGTCGAAGCGTGTGGTCAGCTCCTTGGCAGCTTGATGCAGGGCGTTGTCCACCTCTTGACGGTCTACTTTGCTCACCACGTCGAAGGACGAATCAGCCACTTCTACACTCCCGCTTTCCGGTAGTCACAACATCGAGGTCTGCCCACCTTCCGTGCCGGTGGACACCTCGACGTTATCGGGTCGGCACCGCCGCTCACCACCCGGTTTGCAAAAAGGGGGTGGGTTCGTTGTATTCTTCTTTCCGCACCAAGGAAGCCGTTCTTGGCCGCTGCGCGTCGCGATATACTTGCGAGTGCATCGGATCAAGACCTGGTGCAGCACGGCAGATTGCCCGAGCGGCCAATGGGAGCGGACTGTAAATCCGTCGGCTTATGCCTACGTAGGTTCGAATCCTACATCTGCCACACCAAGTCAGCCCCGATCCTGAATCAGGATCGGGGCTGACTTTTTTGTGTTCGGCCCCGGCGACTCCAGCTCAGTCCGTTCCGGTTCCGATCGCGTCGAGTAGTCGAAGGCGCAGCAGTAGGTAGATACAGAGTTGTAGATACAGCGATGCAGTGCGCTGTCGGCCGAGACGCGGTGTGGCCGTTCTCAGTGTCGTCGTTCTCAGCGTCGTCGTTCTCGGGCACGAACGGCCGTAATTAGGCACGAGCGGCCGTCATTGGGCCGATATCCGTTGCGTCAAAGGCCTCGCCATGGGCTCGGATCGGTGCAACAATGGGCTGCGGCACTGATTTTGCCCCGATGACCTGGCGATTTGGTGCTGGAGCGCGTTCGTGTGTAATCTTTCGGAGGCTTCAAGAGAGCGGCAACGCACTCCGGAAGCCACGCCCCCTTAGCTCAGTCGGTAGAGCGTTTCCATGGTAAGGAAAAGGTCAACGGTTCGATTCCGTTAGGGGGCTCGCTGGATTGTGGTGCCGCGCTTTTTGCGCGACACTCGACACCGAGGCGGTGTAGCTCAGTTGGTAGAGCAAACGACTCATAATCGTTGCGTCGCCGGTTCAAGTCCGGTCACCGCTACACAATATGCATGATCCACCCTGATTGTTCGTAATCAGATACACCCGAAAGAAGGCATCCCGTGGCCTCCTCGACCGACGTTCGGCCCAAGATCACCTTGGCCTGCGAGGTATGCAAGCACCGTAACTACATCACCAAGAAGAATCGGCGCAATGACCCCGATCGCCTGGAGCTCAAGAAGTTCTGCCCGAACTGCGGAACCCACCAGTCGCATCGCGAGTCGAAGTAGCAAGTCCTTAACGGGACGACGATTTTCGCGGAAGACCCTCTTGGGGCCTGCGTCTTCGGGTCCTAGCTAGAAGAGAGTTTCTCCGCGTGACTGATTTGCAAGAGAACAAGGCAGCGGCCGAGGTCCCTACGGACCCGGCCGCTCATGCCGTCCAGATGGTCGGTCACCATTATCGTGTCGAAGACTTCTACGAGGTCGGGCGCGAGAAGGTGCGCGAGTTCGCTCGCTCCGTCCAGGATTCACATCCTGCGCATTACGACGAAACCGCTGCAAAGGGCCTCGGATACGACGGCCTGATTGCACCGGTGACGTTTGTTGCGATCGTCGGCGGCATTGCCCAACGTCGACTCTTCGAAGAAGTTGTCACCGGCTACGACTTGAGTCAGATTCTCCATACTGATCAACGGATCGTGCTTCACGAACCGATTCAGGTGGGGGATCGACTGTTCTGCGACGTCTATCTGGATTCGTTCAGGCAGGCTGCAGGTAGTGACATCATCGTGACCAAGAACATCATCATCAACCAGCACGGTCGAGAGACCGTCACGATGTGGACAACCCTGGTTGCCCGCACCGGTGGTGAGGTGGACGAGAACATCGCCCACGCAGTCAAGGATGTGATGATGCATGTCGCTCCGTAAATTTTCCGACGTGAATGTCGGCGATCTTCTTCCTGAGAAGACCGTCACCGTCACGCGTGGAAACCTCGTCAATTACACGGGCGTATCGGGAGATCCAAACCCGATTCACTTCAGTGACGAGGTTGCTCGACTTGCCGGCCTGCCCGATGTGGTGGCGCACGGCATGCTCTCCATGGGCATGGGTGCCGGATACGTCACCGAATGGCTAGGGGACCCGGGTGCGGTAACCGAATACAATGTACGGTTTACTAGTCCGGTAATCGTGGCAGCCGACAAGGCCGCCGAGATCGAGTTCACCGCCAAGGTGAAGTCGATCGACGAAGACAGCAAGACTGCAGTACTGGCAATTGTGGCAAAATCCGAAGGTAGAAAAATCTTCGGCCGCGCCACGGCCACAGTCCGTCTGGCCTGATAGCCGGGTAGATTGTGTTTGTTCCGGGGCTTTGAAGTACACTGAGATTTCTGGGATTCCTCAGCGCTGCGCGCTGCCCTGAACGTCGCAAGATGTTCACATCGGGTAGCGCGTATGTTGTGTGATCGCAGAGCGGTTAACCGAACCAGCAGGGCATGAAAGTGCCGGGCTGCGGACGTCAACCAAAGGGGCGTAGCTCAACTGGCAGAGCAGCGGTCTCCAAAACCGCAGGTTGCAGGTTCAAGTCCTGTCGCCCCTGCCCCCGGATGCCAGCGACTGAGAGGAACGACGTGAGCGAGGATCGCGACAAGCGCGACGCCGACGCTTCGGACGCGGAGACTTCACCGTCTTCCGCTTCGAAGGCTGTCGACGACACTGCAGCTGACGCGGCCACGCGTTCCGATCTTTCGCTGGACAAGGGAGACGCCGTAGAGGCGGCTTCCGCATCAAGTGGGGTTTCCAACAAGCCGACCGGCAAGCGCGCTGCACGCGGCGCCTCGGTTGCAGCGTCCACCGTGAAGACTCCGGCTCGGACGGCGTCGCCGAAGGCGACTGCAAAGAACCCCGGTAAGAACCCCAAGGCGAAGAAAGACAACCTCTTCAAACGCCTTCGCAAGTTCTTCCGCGAGGTCATCGCAGAACTCCGCAAGGTCATCTGGCCGAACCGTAAGCAGATGGTCACCTATACCAGCGTCGTGCTGGCGTTCGTGGTCTTCATGGTCGCTTTCATCAGCGGCGTCGATATCGCTGTGATCAAGGGCGTTACCTGGCTGTTCGGCTGATTGTCGAATCGTCGGGCGTCCTTGCCTGCGAGCGCGAGAAAGACCCGCACGGGTCCGAGTAACGAGAGGAAGCGAGTGCCCCAGTGAGCACCCCCGAGAACGACACGAATGAGGCCTTGGCCGAAGAGCGTGTTTCTGCCGAGGCGGCAGCCGAAGTAGACGTCGAGGCTGGCGAAGGCACCGATACCGACGCTGCCGAAGACGCTGCAGACGGCACCGAAGCCGCGCAGACCGAGGCAACCGAGGACATCATCTCCGAGGACGCCGAGAACTCCGACGACGCTGCTCCGGCAGCCGACATCGAAGTAGAAGATCCGGTTGCGGAACTGAAGGCTGCTCTGCGCCGCGCACCAGGCGACTGGTACGTCATCCACTCGTACGCCGGTTACGAGAACAAGGTCAAGACCAACCTCGAGACCCGCGTTCAGAACCTCGACGTCGGCGACTACATCTTCCAGGTGGAAGTTCCCACCGAAGAGGTCACCGAGATCAAGAACGGCCAGCGCAAGCAGGTCAACCGCAAGGTTCTCCCCGGCTACATCCTGGTCCGCATGGAACTCAACGACGAATCGTGGGGCGCAGTGCGCAACACGCCTGGAGTCACCGGATTTGTCGGTGCCACCTCGCGTCCGTCGCCGCTGTCCCTCAACGACGTCGTCAAGTTCCTGCTTCCTCAGCAAGAGCAGAAGAAGCAGCAGGCTGCAGCAGCTGCCGTCGCAGCAGGCGAGGCGCCGGTCGAGTCCTTCGGTAAGCCCCTCATCGAGGTGGACTTCGAGATCGGCGAATCCGTCACGGTCATGGACGGCCCGTTCGCGACATTGCCTGCCAGCATCAGCGAGGTCAACGGAGAGCAGCAGAAGCTCAAGGTCCTCGTATCGATCTTCGGACGTGAAACTCCGGTTGAGTTGAACTTCAACCAGGTCGCGAAGATCTAACCCCCACACTTGCACTGTTAGACGCAAGACACACACCCAAGCTAGAAACTAGGAACTAGAGATGCCCCCAAAGAAGAAGAAGCTCGCCGGGCTCATCAAGCTGCAGATCCAGGCAGGTCAGGCTAACCCTGCACCTCCCGTGGGTCCCGCGCTCGGTCAGCATGGCGTGAACATCATGGAGTTCTGCAAGGCCTACAACGCGGCGACTGAGTCCCAGCGCGGCAACGTTGTGCCGGTCGAGATCTCGGTCTACGAAGACCGGACCTTCGATTTCAAGCTGAAGACCCCTCCCGCTGCTCGACTGCTCCTCAAGGCAGCCGGCGTAGCCAAGGGCTCCGGCGAACCGCACAAGACCAAGGTTGCCTCGGTAACCATGGATCAGGTGCGCGAAATCGCGAAGACCAAGGCTGAAGACCTCAATGCCAATGACATCGAGCAGGCCGCGAAGATCATCGCCGGCACCGCTCGTTCCATGGGCATCACGGTCCAGGGCTAATTCAGCAGCTCCACAGCATCACGTGGGAGGGCCGGCCAGGCCCTGACCACAACTGAACCATTCACCACTGCATCAAGTAACTCTCTGCAGTGATAAGTAAGGACAGAAGAAATGGCAAAGCGCAGCAAGGCGTACCTCGCCGCCGCTGAGAAGATCGACGCAGACAAGCTCTACAGCCCGCTTCAGGCTGCAAAGCTCGCCAAGGAGACGTCGTCCACCAAGATGGATGCAACCGTTGAGGTTGCAGTTCGTCTGGGCGTCGACCCCCGTAAGGCTGACCAGATGGTCCGCGGAACGGTCAACCTGCCCCACGGCACCGGTAAGACCGCTCGCGTCATCGTGTTCGCCGTTGGCGAGAAGGCAGCAGAAGCTGAGGCTGCAGGCGCTGACGTAGTCGGTGCAGAAGACCTGATCGAGCGCATCCAGGGTGGATGGGTCGATTTCGACGCCGCAATCGCGACTCCTGATCAGATGGCCAAGGTCGGCCGCATCGCCCGTGTCCTCGGACCCCGTGGCCTGATGCCGAACCCCAAGACGGGCACCGTTACCGCGGATGTCACGAAGGCTGTCAACGACATCAAGGGCGGAAAGATCAACTTCCGCGTCGACAAGCAGGCCAACCTGCACTTCGTCATCGGCAAGGCATCGTTCGACGATGAGAAGCTGGTGGAGAACTACGGCGCAGCGCTGGACGAGATCCTGCGTGCGAAGCCCTCGTCGGCCAAGGGCCGCTACGTGAAGAAGATCACGGTTTCGACCACCACCGGTCCGGGCATCCCGGTGGATCCGAACCGTACCCGCAACCTCCTCGAGGATGCTGCAGACGCGTAAGCAGTCCGCTGAACTGAAAGAAGGCCGATAGGGATTACCTCCCTATCGGCCTTCTTTTTTGCATTCAGGGAGAGGGCCCAGGGGCGATTTGGTGATGTGTTGCCCGGTGAGGTAGTCTTCAACGCGGAGTTCAGTGCTGGATATGAACTTCACCCCAAAATCATGTTCTACCCAAGACCGTTGGTTATTGCGCTTAGCGATGAGTGCAGTTGAAAGTCCGGAAATGTCCGGCGACCCACGCAGGAGGACGAGGTAAGGGGGAACGCATTCTGTGGTGGTTCTTTTCGCTTCCGTTTGTCTCCTCTGTACGCCCCGTGCGCCCTGCGCCGGGGCGTTTTGCATGTCTAGGACTTGTGGCTTGTCAGGTTCTCCTGGTGAGCCGCGGCGGTTCCGAAGTGGGATAACGACTGTCACGAGAGGAGGCGAAGTATGGCAAAGCCTGAGAAGGTTTCCGCAGTTGCGGAAATCACCGAGCAGTTCAAGGGTTCGACCGCTGCTGTGATCACGGAATACCGTGGTCTTTCAGTGGGCAACATCACGACACTGCGACGCGCTCTCGGAGAAGGTGCCACCTACTCCGTCGCCAAGAACACCCTGGTTAAGCGTGCCGCCGCTGAGGCTGGCATCGAGGGCCTTGATGACCTGTTCGTCGGACCGACCGCCATTGCATTCATCAAGGGCGAACCGGTCGACGCTGCGAAGGCACTGAAGAACTTCGCAAAGGAAAACAAGGCGCTCATCATCAAGGGCGGCTACATGGACGGCGCTGCGCTGTCCGTGGACGAGGTCAACAAGATCGCGGATCTCGAATCCCGCGAAATCCTGTTGGCAAAGCTTGCCGGCGCGATGAAGGGCAACTTGGCAAAGGCCGCAGGCCTGTTCAATGCTCCCGCTTCGCAGATGGCCCGTTTGGCCGCTGCACTGCAGGAGAAGAAGGCCGCAGAAGGCGGAGCTGCAGAAGCTCCGGCTGCTGCCGCAGAGGCTGCTACCGAGGCTCCGGCCGAGGCCGAAGCCGAAAGCTGATCCGCACCCGCGCATCACTGCTATATCCCCGCCCGGTCGCGGATCAGCGACATGGGACTTACAGGAAGGACCGCCACAATGGCGAAGCTCAGCACCGAAGAGTTGTTGGACCAGTTCAAGGAGCTCACCCTCCTCGAGCTCTCGGAGTTCGTTAAGGCATTCGAGGAGACCTTCGAGGTCACCGCTGCTGCTCCCGTCGCCGTCGCCGCTGCAGGCGCACCGGCTGCCGGCGCAGAAGCTGCTGAAGAGCAGGACGAGTTCGACGTCGTCCTCGAGTCGGCTGGCGACAAGAAGATCCAGGTCATCAAGGTCGTCCGTGAGGTCGTTTCCGGCCTCGGCCTGAAGGAAGCCAAGGATCTCGTCGAGAGCGCTCCGAAGGCAATCCTGGAGAAGGTTTCGAAGGAAGCAGCTGAAGCTGCAAAGGAAAAGCTCGAAGGCGCCGGCGCAAAGATCTCCGTCAAGTAAGACGGTTTTCTCCGCTGCTCACCTCGAGTAGTCGAAAGAGGGTCACTTCCTACGGGAAGTGGCCCTCTTTTTTATTGGGCGCATCCGGCGGGAATGTCCGGATCGGCGCAGGTCGGATGCGTGTCCGATTCAGGGTGCGTGTTAGTTTGTGCTTCGTACTTACTCGTTAGTAGTATTCGCAGTCACGGGTAACACTTCCATGCGATAGAGTGACCCAACCCACATCGGGTGGATGCATCGGACGGCGCGGAGGTAGTGGTGGGAGTAGAGGTAGCGGTAGACGGGCTGACTAAGTCTTTCGGGTCGCAGAGGATTTGGCAGGACGTGTCGTTGACGCTTCCCGCCGGTGAGGTGAGCGCATTGCTGGGGCCCTCGGGTACCGGCAAGTCGGTGTTCTTGAAGTCTTTGATCGGTTTGCTCCGCCCCGAGCAGGGTTCCATCGTGATCGACGGCACGGATATTTTGCAGTGTTCCTCGAAGGAGCTCTACGAGATCCGTAAGTTGTTCGGTGTGCTGTTCCAGGACGGTGCGTTGTTCGGTTCGATGAATTTGTACGACAACATCGCGTTTCCGCTCCGTGAGCATACGAAGAAGTCGGAATCCGATATCCGCAAGATCGTGATGGAGAAGCTCGATCTGACTGGTCTGGTCGGTGCGGAGGACAAGCTTCCCGGTGAGATTTCCGGTGGTATGCGTAAGCGTGCCGGTCTGGCGCGTGCACTCGTGCTCGATCCCGAGATCATTCTCGTCGACGAGCCGGACTCCGGTCTGGACCCGGTGCGTACGACGTACATCAGTCAGACGTTGATCGACATCAATGCTCAGTCCGATGCCACGATTCTGATTGTCTCGCACAACATCAACCTTGCTCGTACGGTGCCGGACAACATCGGGATGCTGTTCCGTCGCCAGTTGGTTATGTTCGGTCCTCGTGAGGTGTTGCTCACGTCCGACGAGCCCGTCGTCAAGCAATTCCTCAACGGCACGATGATCGGTCCGATCGGTATGTCGGAAGAGAAGGACGAGGCTCAGATGGCGCACGAGCAGGCGCTCGTGGATGCCGGTCACCATGCCGGCGGTGTCGACGACGTCGAGGGCATCGTGCCGCAGATGAAGGCGACGCCCGGTAATCCGGAGCGTCAGGCTGTTCGTCGCCGTCAGGAACGCGTCCGTCAGATCATGCACACACTGCCGGTGAACGCGCAGGCGGCAATCCAGGACAGTCTCAACGAGGAGACGGGTCAGTTCAACCACGCCTACGCGGACGCGAGCGAGTACCAGGGGGATTGGGACGGAAGCTCGCAGGATACACAGGTAATTCCAGCTTATGAGGGTGATCCCTACGGAAACACGACTCACGGACAAGGGTAGGCATAACGAATGGCGGGTACCCGCAACTCGGTTCTGAGTCCTGTACACGGGGCACTGACTCAGGCCGGCAACATCGTCGAACTCTTCGTCGAGGTCGTGAAGAATACGTTCCGGCGGCCGTTTCAGTTTCGCGAGTTCATCGAGCAAGCATGGTTCATCGCCAGCGTCACGATTTTGCCGACTGCGCTGGTCGCGATTCCGTTCGGCGCTGTCGTTTCGCTGCAGACCGGTTCGCTGATCAAGCAGTTGGGCGCTGAATCGTTCACCGGCGCTGCCAGCGTTCTTGCGGTGATTCAGCAGGGAAGTCCACTGGTGACTGCTCTGCTTGTCGCTGGTGCTGCCGGTTCGGCGGTCACCGCTGACCTCGGTTCGCGGACAATCCGTGAAGAGATCGACGCCATGGAAGTCCTTGGCATCAATCCCATTCAGCGACTTGTTGTTCCACGTGTGTTGGCGATGGTGCTCATTGCCGTATTGCTCAACGGGCTGGTATCCGTCGTCGGTATCGCGGGTGGCTACTTCTTCAACGTGATCCTGCAGGGCGGTAACCCCGGCGCCTACATCGCATCGTTCTCGGCGTTTGCGCAGCTGCCGGATATCTGGAGTGGCGAGATCAAGGCTGCGGTCTTCGGTGTCATCGCCGGAGTCATCTCGGCTTACAAGGGACTACACCCCTCGGGTGGGCCCAAAGGCGTTGGTGAGGCGGTCAACCAGGCCGTTGTCATCACGTTCCTGTTGTTGTTCTTCGCCAATCTGATTCTGACGATGGTGTACCTCCAGATCGTGCCGGCGAAGGGATCCTGACCTACATGACCATCGCACGAGGCCGCGGCGATCAGTTTCTGCTGAAGAGCCGCAAAGTAGCCAGAATGCCGCTCAACGTGCTTGATCGCGCGGGTGAGCAGATGTCGTTCTACGCGCGAGCCATTGCCTGGACACCGCGCACACTGCACCGCTACCGCAAGGAAACTCTGCGTCTACTCGCTGAAGTGACCTTCGGCAGTGGCGCATTGGCTGTCATCGGCGGAACTATCGGCGTCATCGCGATGATGTCCGGATTCACCGGCGTCGTTGTGGGATTGCAGGGGTTCGCGGCGCTGGAACAGTTGGGTAGCTCGGTCCTGACCGGCTTCCTGTCTGCCTACGTCAATACTCGCGAGATCGCGCCGATTGTTGCCGCGCTGGCCCTTTCGGCGACGGTCGGGTGTGGTTTCACCGCGCAACTCGGTGCTATGCGTATCTCCGAGGAGATCGACGCGCTCGAGGTCATGGCAGTCCCGTCGGTTCCCTTCCTGGTGACGACTCGCATGATCGCCGGCTTTGTGGCCGTCATCCCGCTGTATATCGTCGGCTTGCTTGCCGCCTATCTGGCCTCGCGCGTGATCAGTACGGTATTCAACGGCCAGTCGACAGGGTCTTACGACCATTACTTCAACTTGTTCCTGCCACCGCAGGACGTGTTGTATTCGTTTGCCAAGGTCCTGGTCTTTGCTTTTGTTCTGATTTTGATCCACTGCTACTACGGATTTCACGCGTCGGGTGGCCCGGCAGGCGTCGGCGTGGCCGTCGGTCGCGCCGTTCGTGCGGCAATCGTGACTATCGCAGTGCTTGACTTCTTCCTCAGCCTCGCAATCTGGGGCACCACGACAACAGTGAGGGTGGCCGGATGATCGAGGCTCCGTCCGTTCTGCGCCGCCGTGTGCTGGGAATTGTGTTCTTCGTTGTGTTGGCGCTGTTTCTCACCTTCACGATCGGGGCCTTCAACAAGTCGTTCACCGACGTCGTGAAGGTCGATCTCCTGTCCGATTCCGTGGGAAATGCGTTACCTCCCAACGCGGATGTCAAGGTTCGTGGAATGTTGGTCGGTGAGGTGCGATCCGCGTCGACAACCGATGGTGTCGTCACATCGGTTCTCGCGATCGAACCGGACAAAGCCGAGTTGATTCCCTCCGACGCGACAGCTCGTTTGCTCCCGAAGACACTGTTCGGTGAGCGGTACGTCTCGCTGATCATCCCGGAGGGGACAACGGCTCCGCCTCTTTCGGCCGGAACCGTGCTTCATCAGGACAAGAGCGGCAACGCGATCGAGGTTGGCGAGGTCTTGGACGGTTTGCTCCCGTTGCTGCAGGCAATTCCGCCGCAGGATCTCGCGAACACCCTCGGTTCGCTGGCACAAGGCTTGACCGGCCGCGGCGCTGAGTTGGGGCTCACCGTTGACCGTCTCGAGGAGATTTTCCGCGAGGTCAATACTGAACTCCCCGCCGTGCAGGAGGATCTGCGCAAGTTCGCTGACTTCTCACAGACCTATTCGGAGGCCGCGCCGGATCTGGTGAATGCACTCGACACTCTGCGCACCACCGGAAACACGGTGGTGGAGAAGCAGAATCAGGTCAACACCCTGTTGGCTTCGTTGACGGCGACGTCGTCGACCACCGCTGCGTTCCTCGAGACAAACGCGCAGTCCATCATCACGCTGTCCGCAGACTCACGAGAAGCGCTGCAGTTGTTGGCTCAGTACTCTCCGACGTTCGGGTGCACCTTCAAGGGATTCGCTGAAACTACGCCGAAGGCCGCCAAGATTCTCTCGGCTGACGCGCCTGATCCCGGTGTTCGGGCAAACATTCAGATCGTCAACCCGAAGGGGCGTTACATCCCCAACCAGGACGAGCCTCGACTCGTCGACAATCGTGGACCGGTTTGCTACGACAATGTCACCGAGCCCGGTCGACCCTTCCCACAGTATCCCGGCGGTTCGTACGGTGACGGCTCGTACCAGGTTCCTTCCCGCAACGGTGGCCCCGAAACGATGGAGTTCTTGCAGGCTCCGGAAGGTTCGGGACCGCAGATGTTCTCGACCAACACCACCGGTCCGGTGCAGCAAGCCGGATATGCGGGCTCGCAACTCGAAGAGGATACGTTGAAGGTCATCTACGGCCAGGCTAATGGTGTTGCACCGGAGAATGTTCCGTCGTGGACCACTATGGTCAGCGCTCCCGCATTTACCGGTGCGGAGGTGAGCTTCCAATGAGAGGTCTCGCAGCACCGCTGACAAAGCTCATCATATTTGTCGTGGTCACGATTCTGGCAACAGGATTGCTGGCGGCGAGTATCGCAAACCTCGGAGGGGGAGGCGGGACCAAGTTCAACGCCGTGTTCTCCGACGTGACCTCACTGAACGAGGGCGACGAGGTTCGGATTGCAGGTGTGCGTGTCGGTCAGGTCGAGAAGATCGCCATCGTCAACGACAACCAAGCCGAAGTGCAGTTCTCGGTCTCCGATCGAGATTGGTTGCCGGCCAGTTCCATTGCCACGATCCGTTTCCGGAACCTGGTCGGGCAGCGTTACATCTCGCTGTCTCAGGGCGAAGGCAGCCAGGGTAAGAAGCTGACCGCAGGCGAAACGCTCCCTCTCGAGCAGACCCGACCGGCCGTCAATCTCACGACCCTGTTCAACGGCTTCAAGCCGTTGTTCACGACTTTGAGTGCCGAGGATGTCAACAAGCTGTCGTACCAGATCATCCAGGTTTTCCAGGGAGAGTCGGGAACGATCAGCGAACTCGTCCGCAACACGGCCAGCCTGACAAACACGGTGGCGGACAAGGACGTTGTCATCGGCGCGGTGATCAAGAACCTCAACGAAGTGCTGTCGACAGTAAATGCGAACGACAAGAATCTGGATTCGCTCATCGTCAACACACAGCAGTTGGTAACGGGACTTGCCAACGAGCGCGGAGTTGTCGGGTCAGCAGTCACGTCGCTCGCCGGATTGACAAATGCAACGGCGGATCTGCTGGAGCCCACGCGACCGTCTATCCAGGGATCGATCACGGCGCTGGACACTTTGGCCACAACGCTGAACCGCCGTAGCGACGACGTGAATGCAGTGCTCGAGACCTTGCCCGTGAAGCTGGACAAGTTGACCCGCGTCGCCAGTTACGGATCGTGGTTCCAGTTCTACCTGTGCGGAATCGACATCATTGCAGGTCCTGGTCAGTCGGCAACATTGAACTTGCCGACCGGGTTGCCGACGGTCAATATGCCGATCTACACCAATGCGGCCAAGCGATGCACTCAAGACGGAATGAAGGAGTTGCAGGGCCGATGAAAAAGCGTCGTAGTCCGGCAATGGCCGGCGCCATAGGCATCGTCGTGGTGCTCCTGGCAACGTTGTCCGCCTTCTTCATGGATTCACTTCCCTTTGTCGGCGCAGGGTCTTCGTACGCGGCGGAATTCTCGGAAGCTGCTGGGCTCAAGCCCGGTAACGAGGTCCGCATCGCGGGTGTGAAGGTCGGCAAGGTGACATCGGTCGACCTCGACGGTGACCGCGTTCTGGTCGACTTCAAAGTCAAGGATGCGTGGGTCGGCGATCAGACGTCGGCGTCCATCCAGATCAAGACGATTCTGGGGCAGAAGTACCTGGCTCTGGATCCGCGTGGCACCGAAAATCTGGATCCGAAGGACCGAATTCCATTGGAGCGCACGACTGCTCCGTACGACGTTGTCGAGGCTTTCTCGTCGGCCGCGGACACTGTCGGTGACATCGACACGGAGCAGTTGGCGCAGAGCATGGAAACGCTGTCGGAGGCCTTCTCCGAGACGCCAGAGGACGTCCGAGCATCATTGAACGGCGTGAGTCGGTTGTCGCAGACTATCGCGAGCCGTGATCAGGACCTGCAGAAACTGTTCGAGGCAACGGGCAAGACGTCGCAAATCTTGGCGGACCGGAACAAGGAGTTCACTCAACTGATCAGTGACGGCGCTCTGCTGGTGCAGGAGTTGAACAACCGCCAGCAGGCGATCTCCCAGTTGCTCACCGGAACTCAGCGGGTGTCACAGCAACTCACCGGATTGGTCCGCGACAACGAGGCGGCAATCGGGCCTGCGTTGACCCAACTCAACGGTGTCATCGACATCCTCGAAGCCAACAACGAGAACTTGGACAAGGCTCTGAAGCTCTACGAACCCTTTATTCGCCTGTACGCCAACGTCGTCGGCAACGGCCGCTGGTTCGACCAGGTCGTTGTCAACCTCCTTCCACCTGGTCTGCCACTGATTCCGGGCCCTCGTGATCCGATTCGTACGTTGGGAGGTAACTGATGGCTGATATCACTGAAGCCGAAAGTGGCTCCAAGAAGCGAACTCTGGCGATCATTGCCGCAGCGTTGATTGGCGTGTTGGTGGTTGGCGGCGCCTTGTGGTGGGTGTTCACCCGCGCGGGCACAACAACGATCACGGCGTACTTCGACAAGTCCATCGGTATTTACGACGGTTCCGACGTGCGAGTTCTGGGCGTGAAGGTCGGCACTGTCACCTCGGTGGAACCGCAGGGCGATCAGGTCAAGGTCGACCTCCGCGTGGATCGCGGAATCGATATTCCGGTGGATGCCAATGCGGCGCAGGTGACTCCGTCAGTAGTGGCGGACCGCTACATTCAGTTGACGCCGGTGTTCACGGGCGGCGACAAGATGGCCAGCGGTTCGGTGATTCCGATCGAGCGCACCGCCACCCCGGTCGAGGTCGATCAGTTGTACGCGAGCATCAACGACCTCGCGTCGGCGCTCGGACCCGAAGGTGCGAACAAGGACGGTGCGCTGTCCAAGTTCGTCGAGACCGGTGCCGCGAACCTCGACGGCAACGGAGCAGCGTTGGGGGAGAGCATCACCCAGCTCTCCGACGCGGCTCGTACGTTGAACGACTCGAGTGACAACATCGCGGTGACCATCAAGAATCTCAATACTTTTGTCGGTGCGTTGGCGACCAACGATCAACAGGTGCGCCAGTTCAACACTCAATTGTCCGACCTCACCGGATTTCTGGCGGGCGAACGCGATGATCTGGGTGCCGCTCTGAATCAGTTGTCCTTGACTCTCGGTGATGTCGCTAAGTTCGTGGCAGACAACCGCGATCAGTTGGCGACAACTGCAGAAGGCCTGATTGCGCCGACGCAGACGCTGGCGAACAACAAGGAAGCGCTCGCCAACACCCTGACCTTGTTGCCTCTCGCCATTTCCAATCTGGTGAACTCGTATGACGCCGAATCCGGAGTTCTCGCTTCACGTCTGGCCTTCCCGGACTTGCAGAACCCGGCCGAGGTGCTGTGCAAATTGATGGATCTCGGCAAACTGGTGCCGGGTAATCCTCAGTTCGAGGAGTTGGGACGACAGATGCAACCCGCCATCGATCAGTGTGTGGCGGTGGCCGCTATGACGGATGCGGCCGACCAGGCCAAGAACATGAATCTCCCGTTCGGAATCCTGGCCGGCCCGGAGCGTGAGATGCAGGTTGTTCCTGGCACGGTGCCGGGTGTCGTGTCACCGCGACTGAGCAGCGGGGAGGGCGAGTGAAGCGCACAGTGATTGCCGGTGCGGGACTTGTGGTTCTGCTCGGTGCGAGTGCCTGCTCGTCGGAGGGCATCTATGCGGTGCCCCTTCCGGGTGGGCCTGACGTGGGATCGAATCCCATGAATCTGACCATTGAATTCGACGACGTTCTCGATCTGGTTCCACAGTCCGCGGTCAAAGTGGACGGTGTTCCGGTCGGGCGAGTAGAGAAGATCGGAGTCGGCCCGGACGGGTGGACCGCCGACGTGGGGATCATCTTGGATTCCTCGGTGGATTTGCCGGCCAATGCCGTTGCCGCCGTGGAGCAGACCAATTTGCTCGGCGAGAAATTCATTCAGCTGTCAGCGCCTCCTAGTGGCGCGGACACTACGGCCCAGTTGTCGGACGGCGACTTGATTCCGTTGGATCGCACTCGCCACGCCACCGAGATCGAACAGGTGCTCGGTGCATTGTCGCTCCTGCTCAACGGCGGCGGTGTCGGCCAGTTGCAGCCCATCGTCAAGGAGCTCGGCGCGGCGTTCGACGGGCGCGAGGGAACAACCAGAAGTCTTCTGGAACAGGCGAATACTCTCATCGGAGGCTTGAACGAACAGCGTGAGGACATCACTCGCGCGCTCGACGGTCTCGACGTGTTGTCCAGCCGGGTGAACGAGCAGAACGAGAAGATCGCCAAGGTCCTCGACGAACTGCCGGTGGCAATATCGGTACTCAACGAGCAGCGCCCGCAGTTGACGCAGATGCTCGCTCAAGTGGACCGCCTCGGAACCGTCGGTACCGACGTCCTGACACAGTCCAAGGACGATCTGATCGCAGATCTTCAGGCACTTCGTCCGACATTGCAGGCACTCGCTGCATCCGGTGACGACCTCGTCGGCGCGCTCCCGCTGCTTCCGACGTTCCCGTTCCCGGACGGAGTCGAGAAGATCACGCAAGGTGGGTCGGTCAATTTGTTCCTCGCTGTCGACCTGCAAATCGGTAATACGCTCTCCGGGCTTGGTGTCGGACAGGGAGATCCCGAGTATCGCCAGCCCAAGTTCGGTGATCCCAAGCCGGTGGTGGATCCGTCCAATCCGTATTACAACGGAAACGGACCGCGACCGGGCTGGCCCACAGTGTCACTGCTCCCGATCGCGCCGATCCTGCCGCAGTTGCCGATGGCACCTGCAGTCGGTGCCCCGCTCAACCCCATTCAGGGAATGCTGGATCAGTTCGGAATCGGTGGTGGACAATGAGATCGGCTCTGGTCAAGTGGCAGCTAGTGGGCTTCGTATTGGTCGCGCTCCTAGGACTTGTCTATGTGGGAGGCAAGTATGTGCGCCTCGACAACCTCCTGGGTTTCGGGCAGTACACGGTCAAGACGGAACTGCAGACGTCGGGCGGCATCTTCACCAATGCCGAGGTGACGTATCGCGGTGTGCCGGTGGGACGGGTTGGTGATTTGTCACTGACGGACGACGGGATCGAGGTCGATCTGAAGATCGACAACAATGCACCGCCGATCCCGGCGTCGACGAGGGCTGTTGTGGCCAACCGTTCTGCAATCGGCGAGCAGTTCGTCGATCTGATCCCCGATACCGATCAGGGTCCGTTCCTCGAGGACGGTTCTGTGATTGCAGTGGGTGACACAGCGACGCCGGTTCCGGTCGAAGAAGTGTTGACCAGTGCGAACGGCTTGGTCCATTCGGTGCCCGTCGATGCACTGCACACCGTCGCGGTCGAACTCGGTGCAGCCTTCAACGGCAAGGGTGAGGACATCCAGGTTCTGGCCGACTCGTTGTCCGGACTCTCGCAGTCCGGCCTCGACACCTTGCCTCAGACGCTCGGATTGATCCGTGACAGCCAGACGGTGCTCACGACCCAGTCCGACCAGTCGTCGTCGATCAAGCAGTTCAGTGCCGACCTCGATGTCATTGCCGCACAACTGCGGACCAGTGACCCCGACATCAGGCGTCTGATCGACAACGGCATCCCGGCAAGCGAGCAGATCGGGGCCCTCGTCAACGAGACCGGTCCGGCACTGACCACGGACCTGACAAATCTGGCGTCGTTCGGCAGGACGTTTGCGCCTCGTGCCATTGCGCTGCAGCCGTTTCTGATCTTTCTGCCGGGGCTGGCTGCGGCGGGGCCGACAGTGGCTCCTGGTGACGGAACCGTGCATCAAGGGTTGGTGCTGGAGACAAACAATCCGTTGTCGTGCACCGTCGGGTACGAAGGCACCATGGCGATTCTCGATGACATGAAGCGTCAGGATCCCAACTTCGACGACACGCAGCAGGACTTCCCGTTGAACACAGCGGCGTCCTGTGAGGTCCCGCTGGGCAGCGAGACGGGTGTTCGCAGTGCCAACCGGGTTATCTACGCCGATCCCGGCACGATTCAACCGTGGGACTTCAAGCCGAAGGTCGATCCTGACAAGTTGAATCTCAATCCGATTGCTACCCAGTTGGCGCCGATTCTCGGAGTGACGCCGAAGTAGAGTGCCCCAGGGTGTGCTATTGGGTTGGGGCAGTTGAGGATTCGAGGCAACGGAATTGGTGCTGCCAGGATCCGGACATAACAGGTAAGTAGGGTAGTGAGCGTGATTCAGAAAAGCAGTCCGAAGGGGGTGACGGCGCCGCTTGTTGCGGTCGGCGTTCTCCTCGTAGCCGCACTAGTTGCGCTAGGTGTGTTCGGCGTCCCGTACGTGAAGGCGTTGACCACTGACCGCAACACCGCAGAGATTCGCGACGAGGCGTTGATCGGCGCCCAGCAGGTTGCGATCAATCTCAACAACGCCGACTCGGCGAATCTCGACGCGTCGATCGAGACCATGCGGTCTTCGGTTACCGGCGACGAGATGACGGTGTACCTCCAAAGTGTTCAAGACTCCATCACGGACGAACTGCGGAACTCCGGATCCAAGGCCGACGCCGAGGTGATGTCTGCTGCGCTCACCGAACTCAACACGGACGACAGGACTGCGACGGCACTTGTGGTCGTGAAGGTCACTACCACCCAGGGCAACCAGTACGTGAAGAACCAGGTCGGTATGCGATTGGGCATGGTCGAGGTGGACGGTATCTGGAAGGCCAGTTCGGCCGAACCCGTCGGAAACCGGATCGATCTGGAGTCGGGCACATTGCCGGGCGCCGACGGCACCGGCAGTTCCGATGGGTCGACGCCGGCAACCGAATCACCAGCGCCCACCGAGGCGCCCGCACCGAGCGTAGGAGGCGATTCAGGTGGCCAGTAGTCAGCCTCGATCAGCCATCCGAAGGAGAAGCGCGTAATGCCACCGAAGCGCAGAGTCGGGATGCCGCAGGCAAACCAGAACCGTCGGCCGAAGATAGCCGGATCAGCCCGCTCGTTGAACGTCCCCGCGGGGACGCCGGCCGAGGAACCAGCGAACGTCGAGGCCGTCGAGGCCGAGGTAGCCGCAACAGAGGCCGTCGAGACCGAGGCCGTCGAGACCGAGGCAGCCCCGAAGGCAAGCCTTCGGAAAGCCCCGAAGCCGAGTCTCGAGAAGGAAGCCCAGCCGAGTCCCGAGACGGCAGCCGAGCCCAGCCTCGCGGAGGAACCGCCGGCACCAGAGCCTGCTCTGTCGAAGGAAGCGAGTCGCACTTCGTGGCCGCTGGTCATCGGGTTAGGCGCAGCAGCGGTAGTAGTCGCGGTGCTTGCGGGTCTGGCTTTTTTCAAGGTCGGCGCCCAGATGGACGATGTGGCATGGGTCGACGAGGGGGCGACGGCTGAGGTGCTGCGGGTGACTCCACCGGCGCTCGAGGCGGTGTTCACCTTTGCGCCCGGCACCTTCGACGCCGATTTCGACAAGGGCTTGCAGGGTCTGAACCAGGCCATGCGTGATCAGCTGACCGAGTACAAGGACACACAGAAGGCCGGCGTCGAACAAACCCAGACGGCGACTACGGCGGATGTCACGGAGATCGGTGTCACCAGGCTCGAGGAGGACCGAGCGCAACTACTCGCGCAGTTGAACGTCAGTTCGACGCAGAGTGGTGTGGCTGCCGGATCCCGTTCCGGGATGGTTGTCGTCAGCTTGGAGAAGCAGGACGGTAATTGGCTGATCTCGGAGATCCGCGACCGCTGACAAATGTGTGCGACGAGCTGGACCGGAAATAGATTCCGGTCCAGTTTTTCGTATCCGGGTCAGTGACTGGCTACACTACCGACAACGGTGTTCGAACCGAGTCGGTCGACTGTTCGAATGCCATGACTTACCTCGGCGCTCTTGACGGGGCGGTTCCGAAGGTCCAGTCTGAGCGGTGAACATGCACGGACGAGTGATCGGCAGTCTCACGTCAGCACCTGAATCAGACCCTCAGCTACACCCGACTCGACATTTCCTGAGTAAGGGTGTACTTTTGGACGTTGCGCTGGCTGCCTCCTGTCCACCCCTCGTCTCAACCGCTGCGAAGTCAAGTACTTCTTGCTTTCTGCGACGGGTTTCGTTCGGGTTGTAACCAGCGAAATTCGAAGCAGATACAGCGGCGGTCGCAACAGTACGGAGCGGCCCGCGTGAGGTGCTGGAAGGACGCATCTTGGCAGTCTCTAGCCAGACCAAGGCAGTTTCCGGAATCCCCGGAGCCCCGAAGAGGGTTTCGTTCGCGAAAGTTCGCGAACCCCTCGAAGTTCCCGGGCTTCTTGATGTTCAAACCGATTCGTTCGAGTGGTTGATCGGCGCGCAGAGTTGGCGCGAACGAGCAGCAGCTCTCGGCGACAATGCAGTGTCCGGCGGTCTCGAAGACATCCTCGCGGAGCTTTCTCCGATCGAGGATTTCTCCGGCTCTATGTCACTCTCCTTCTCTGATCCTCGATTCGACGAGGTCAAGGCCTCGACGGACGAGTGCAAAGACAAGGACATGACCTACGCGGCGCCGTTGTTCGTCACCGCGGAGTTCATCAACAACAACACTGGTGAGATCAAGAGCCAGACGGTCTTCATGGGTGATTTCCCGATGATGACCGACAAGGGCACCTTCATCATCAACGGCACGGAGCGCGTGGTTGTCTCGCAGCTCGTGCGTTCCCCCGGTGTGTACTTCGACAAGAGCGTCGACAAGAGCACCGAGAAGGATCTGCACAGCGTCAAGGTGATCCCGGGTCGCGGCGCATGGCTCGAGTTCGACGTCGACAAGCGCGACACCGTTGGTGTCCGCATCGACCGTAAGCGTCGTCAGCCCGTCACCGTCCTGCTCAAGGCACTCGGCTGGACCACGGAGCAGATCACGGAGCGCTTCGGCTTCTCCGAGATCCTCATGGCCACGCTGGAGAAGGACAACACCGCCGGTACCGATGAGGCTTTGCTCGACATCTACCGCAAGCTGCGTCCGGGCGAGCCCCCCACCAAGGAGAGCGCGCAGACCCTTCTGGAGAACCTGTTCTTCAAGGACAAGCGTTACGACCTCGCTCGCGTGGGTCGTTACAAGATCAACAAGAAGCTCGGCCTCAACGCAGGTCAGCCGATTGTTGCTTCGACGCTGACCGAAGAAGACATCGTCGCCACCGTCGAGTACCTCGTGCGTTTGCACGCTGGTGACACCTCGATGACGGCACCGGACGGCGTCGAGGTTCCCGTTGAGGTCGACGACATCGACCACTTCGGTAACCGTCGTCTGCGCACCGTTGGTGAGCTCATCCAGAACCAGATCCGCGTGGGCCTGTCCCGCATGGAGCGTGTTGTTCGTGAGCGCATGACCACGCAGGACGTCGAGGCAATTACGCCTCAGACCCTGATCAACATCCGCCCGGTCGTCGCTGCGATCAAGGAGTTCTTCGGAACGTCCCAGCTGTCGCAGTTCATGGACCAGAACAACCCGCTGTCGGGGCTGACGCACAAGCGTCGTCTGTCTGCCCTCGGCCCGGGTGGTCTGTCCCGTGAGCGCGCCGGCCTCGAGGTTCGTGACGTTCACGCGTCGCACTACGGCCGCATGTGCCCGATCGAGACCCCGGAAGGCCCGAACATCGGCCTGATCGGTTCGCTGTCGGTGTACGCACGCGTCAACCCGTTCGGCTTCATCGAGACGCCGTACCGCCGGGTTGTCGACGGCCAGGTCACCGATCAGGTTGATTACCTGACCGCTGACGAAGAGGATCGCCACGTCGTCGCACAGGCCAACTCGGCCATCGACCGTGACGGCCGCTTCACCGACGCGAAGATTCTCGTTCGTCGTAAGGGTGGCGAGGTCGAGTTCGTCTCGTCCTCCGACATCGACTACATGGACGTTTCGCCGCGCCAGATGGTGTCCGTCGCTACCGCGATGATCCCGTTCCTCGAGCACGACGACGCAAACCGCGCCCTGATGGGTGCGAACATGCAGCGTCAGGCTGTTCCGCTGGTTCGCAGCGAAGCGCCTCTCGTCGGTACCGGTATGGAGCTGCGTGCAGCTGTCGACGCCGGTGACGTCGTCATCACCGAGAAGACCGGTGTTGTCGAAGAGGTCTCAGCGGACTACATCACGGTCATGGCCGATGACGGAAGCCGCAAGACCTACCGGATGCGCAAGTTCGCGCGTTCCAACCAGGGCACGTGCGCCAACCAGCGTCCGATCGTGGACGAGGGACAGCGCGTCGATGCCGGCCAGGTCCTCGCTGACGGCCCTTGCACCGAAAACGGTGAAATGGCGCTCGGTAAGAACCTGCTCCTGGCGATCATGCCGTGGGAAGGCCACAACTACGAGGACGCGATCATTCTGTCGCAGCGCCTGGTGGAAGAGGACGTCCTGACCTCGATTCACATCGAGGAGCACGAGATCGATGCCCGCGACACCAAGCTCGGTGCCGAGGAAATCACTCGCGACATCCCGAACGTCTCCGACGAGGTCCTCGCTGACCTCGACGAGCGCGGCATCATCCGTATCGGTGCCGAGGTTCGTGACGGCGACGTGCTGGTCGGAAAGGTCACGCCGAAGGGCGAGACCGAGCTGACCCCCGAAGAGCGCCTCCTTCGCGCCATCTTCGGTGAGAAGGCCCGCGAGGTTCGTGACACGTCTCTCAAGGTTCCTCACGGTGAGACCGGCAAGGTCATCGGCATCCGCGTCTTCTCGCGCGATGACGACGACGATCTGCCTCCCGGTGTCAACGAGCTCGTTCGCGTGTACGTGGCCCAGAAGCGCAAGATCCAGGACGGCGACAAGCTCGCCGGCCGCCACGGCAACAAGGGTGTTATCGGCAAGATCCTCCCGCAGGAAGACATGCCGTTCCTTTCGGACGGCACGCCTGTCGACATCATCCTGAACACGCACGGCGTCCCGCGTCGTATGAACATCGGTCAGGTCCTGGAGACCCACCTCGGGTGGATCGGCAAGACCGGCTGGAACGTTCAGATTGCCGCTGATGGCACTCGTCCGGATTGGGCTGCGACCCTTCCGGAAGAGATGCTCGCCGCTCCTGCCGACTCGAACATCGCCACCCCGGTGTTCGACGGCGCGAAGGAAGACGAGCTCACTGGTCTCCTCGAGTCCACGTTGCCGAACCGCGACGGCGAGCAGATGGTCGGCCCCGACGGAAAGGCCACGTTGTTCGACGGCCGCTCCGGCGAGCCGTTCCCGTACCCGGTCTCGGTCGGTTACATGTACATCATCAAGCTGCACCACTTGGTCGACGACAAGATCCACGCTCGTTCGACCGGTCCGTACTCGATGATCACGCAGCAGCCTCTCGGCGGTAAGGCCCAGTTCGGTGGCCAGCGCTTCGGTGAGATGGAGTGCTGGGCTATGCAGGCCTACGGCGCGGCTTACACGCTGCAGGAACTGCTGACCATCAAGTCGGACGACGTGGTTGGTCGCGTGAAGGTGTACGAAGCCATCGTCAAGGGCGAGAACATCCCGGAACCCGGCATCCCCGAGTCGTTCAAGGTGCTCCTCAAGGAGCTCCAGTCGCTCTGCCTCAACGTGGAGGTGCTGTCCTCGGACGGCGCTGCCATCACGATGGCGGACGGCGACGACGAGGACTTGGAGCGCGCTGCGGCGAACTTGGGCATCAACCTGTCCAGGAACGAAGCGGCAACGGTCGACGACCTCGCGAACTAGGTTTCGGTCCCCGGGTTGCTCTGTGAAAGAGCGGCCCGGGGGCGTAGTTCACATTTGAATTGGCAGTCAGGTTGCCGGGTGACCGGCAACCGTAACCCCAACGGGGAAAGGAAGTTACGTGCTCGACGTCAACTTCTTCGATGAACTCCGCATTGGCTTGGCCAGCGCAGAGGACATCCGCAATTGGTCCTACGGCGAGGTCAAGAAGCCGGAGACCATCAACTACCGCACGCTCAAGCCCGAGAAGGACGGCCTCTTCTGCGAGAAGATCTTCGGCCCCACCCGGGACTGGGAGTGCTACTGCGGTAAGTACAAGCGTGTCCGCTTCAAGGGCATCATCTGTGAGCGCTGTGGCGTCGAGGTCACTCGCGCCAAGGTTCGTCGTGAGCGCATGGGTCACATCGAACTGGCCGCACCGGTCACGCACATCTGGTACTTCAAGGGTGTGCCGAGCCGCCTCGGTTACCTGCTCGACCTGGCTCCGAAGGATCTCGAAAAGATCATCTACTTCGCGGCTTACGTCATCGTCGGTGTCGACGAGGAGCTCCGTCACAACGAGCTGTCCACCCTCGAAGCCGAGATGCAGGTCGAGAAGAAGGCTGTCGCAGATCAGCGCGACGCCGATCTCGAGGCACGCGCGCAGAAGCTCGAAGCCGATATCGCCGAGCTCGAGGCAGAGGGCGCCAAGTCCGATGTCCGCCGCAAGGTCAAGGACGGCGGCGAGCGCGAAATGCGTCAGCTCCGTGACCGCGCGCAGCGTGAGCTGGATCGTCTCGACGAGATCTGGAGCACCTTCACCAAGCTGAGCGTCAAGCAGCTCATCATCGACGAGCTGCTGTACCGCGAGCTGGTCGACCGTTACGGCGAGTACTTCACGGGTGCGATGGGCGCAGAGTCCATCCAGATCCTGATGCAGAACTTCGACCTCGACGCCGAGGCAGAGTCTCTTCGCGAGACCATCCGCAGCGGCAAGGGCCAGAAGAAGCTCCGTGCTCTCAAGCGCCTCAAGGTGGTTGCGGCTTTCCAGACCAACGGCAACTCGCCGATGGGCATGGTCCTCAACGCTGTTCCGGTGATCCCGCCGGAGCTTCGCCCGATGGTTCAGCTCGACGGTGGACGTTTCGCGACGTCCGACCTCAACGATCTGTACCGCCGCGTCATCAACCGCAACAACCGCCTCAAGCGACTGATCGACCTCGGTGCTCCCGAGATCATCGTCAACAACGAGAAGCGGATGCTGCAGGAGTCTGTCGACGCCCTGTTCGACAACGGTCGTCGTGGACGTCCGGTCACCGGACCGGGTAACCGCCCGCTGAAGTCCCTGAGCGATCTGCTCAAGGGCAAGCAGGGTCGTTTCCGTCAGAACCTCCTCGGAAAGCGCGTCGACTACTCGGGTCGTTCCGTGATCGTCGTCGGTCCTCAGCTCAAGCTGCACCAGTGTGGTCTGCCGAAGCTGATGGCTCTCGAGCTGTTCAAGCCGTTCGTGATGAAGCGTCTGGTGGATCTGAACCACGCGCAGAACATCAAGTCGGCCAAGCGCATGGTCGAGCGCAAGCGCGTCCAGGTGTGGGATGTCCTCGAAGAGGTCATCGCCGAGCACCCCGTGCTGCTCAACCGTGCACCTACGCTGCACCGTCTGGGTATCCAGGCATTCGAGCCGCAGCTCGTCGAGGGCAAGGCCATTCAGCTCCACCCGCTGGTGTGTGAGGCCTTCAACGCCGACTTCGACGGTGACCAGATGGCTGTTCACCTTCCGCTGTCGGCAGAGGCTCAGGCCGAGGCACGCATCCTGATGCTGTCCTCGAACAACATCCTCTCGCCCGCTTCGGGTCGCCCGCTCGCTATGCCGCGTCTTGACATGGTGACCGGTCTGTTCCACCTGACGCGTCTCGACGACGGTGTCGTCGGTGAGCTCGCTGCAGCTACGTCCGAGGGTCCGGAGCAGGGCGTGTACTCCAGCCCCGCCGAGGCTCAGATGGCCGTGGATCGTGGCGCGCTGACGGTTCAGTCGCAGATCAAGGTGCGTCTGACCAACCAGCGTCCGCCGCGCGATCGCGAAGCGGAACTGTTCCCCGAGGGCTGGAACTACGGCGACGGCTGGACCGCTGTCACCACTTTGGGTCGCGTGCTCTTCAACGAGCTGCTTCCGGCGGACTACCCGTTCGTCAACGAGCAGATGCCGAAGAAGCGTCAGGCAACGATCATCAACGATCTTGCCGAGCGTTACCCGATGATCGTGGTCGCTCAGACCGTCGACAAGCTCAAGGATGTCGGCTTCCACTGGGCAACGCGTTCCGGTGTCACGATCTCCATCTCGGACGTTCTGGTTCCGCCGGAGAAGCCTGCCATCATCGAGGACTTCGAGGCTCAGGCCGACAAGATCGAGAAGCAGTACCAGCGTGGTGCTTTGGACAAGAAGGAGCGCAACAGCGCTCTGGTCACCATTTGGCAGGAAGCGACCGAAAAGGTCGGCAAGGCCATGGAGGCTCACTTCCCCGACAACAACCCGATCCCGATGATCGTGAAGTCCGGCGCAGCCGGCAACATGACTCAGGTTCGTTCGCTTGCCGGTATGAAGGGCCTGGTGACAAACCCGAAGGGTGAGTTCATCCCGCGTCCGATCAAGTCTTCCTTCAAGGAAGGCCTGACCGTTCTCGAGTACTTCATCAACACGCACGGTGCTCGTAAGGGTCTGGCCGATACCGCTCTGCGTACCGCCGACTCGGGTTACCTGACCCGTCGTCTGGTGGACGTGTCGCAGGACGTCATCGTTCGCGAGACCGACTGTGGCACCGAGCGCGGCATCGTCACCACGATCTCGGAGAAGCAGGCCAACGGCTCGATCATCCGCGATGCTCACGTGGAGACCAGCACGTACGCCCGCACGTTGGCTGCTGACGCAGTCGACGAGAACGGCAAGGTCATCGTCGAGCGTGGACACGATCTCGGTGACCCCGCGATCGACGCCCTGCTCGAGGCCGGCATCACGCAGGTCAAGGTCCGTTCGGTCCTGACGTGCACCACCGGCACCGGCGTTTGCGCCACTTGCTACGGCCGTTCCATGGCCACCGGCAAGCTGGTCGACATCGGTGAGGCTGTCGGTATTGTCGCCGCACAGTCGATCGGTGAGCCCGGTACCCAGCTGACCATGCGTACCTTCCACCAGGGTGGTGTGGCCGGCGCCGACATCACCGGTGGTCTGCCGCGTGTCCAGGAACTGTTCGAGGCACGTGTGCCGAAGGGCAAGGCTCCTATCGCGGACGTCACCGGTCGGGTGCAGCTCGAAGACGGCGATCGTTTCTACAAGATCACGATCGTGCCGGACGACGGCGGCGAAGAGGTTGTCTACGACAAGCTCTCCAAGCGTCAGCGTCTGCGTAGCTTCAAGCACAGCGACGGCGAAGACCGCCTTCTGGCAGACGGTGACCACGTCGAGGTCGGACAGCAGCTCATGGAAGGTGCTGCCGATCCCCACGAGGTCCTGCGAGTCATGGGTCCGCGTCAGGTTCAGATCCACTTGGTCAACGAGGTCCAGGAGGTGTACCGGAGCCAGAGTGTGTCGATCCACGACAAGCACATCGAGGTCATCGTGCGCCAGATGCTTCGTCGCGTGACGATCATCGATTCCGGTGCCACCGAGTTCCTGCCCGGTTCGCTCACCGAGCGCGCCGAGTTCGAATCGGCCAACCGCCGCGTTGTCGCTGAGGGCCGCGAGCCCGCAGCAGGCCGTCCGGTGCTCATGGGTATCACGAAGGCGTCGCTCGCGACGGATTCGTGGCTGTCCGCGGCATCGTTCCAGGAGACCACTCGTGTCTTGACCGACGCTGCAATCAACTGCCGCTCGGACAAGCTGATCGGTCTGAAGGAAAATGTCATCATCGGCAAGCTGATCCCTGCCGGTACCGGTATCAACCGTTACCGCAACATCCAGGTTCAGCCCACCGAAGAGGCCCGCGCCGCTGCTTACGCAGTGCCCGCGTACGACGACCAGTACTACAGCCCGGACGGCTTCGGCCAGAACACCGGTGCTGCAGTTCCGCTGGACGACTACGGCTTCAGCAACGACTACCGCTAGCGGTTAGTTCGTGAGAAATCCCCCGCCTCTGATGAGGCGGGGGATTTTTCGTTTCAGGAGTTACTGCCGCTGAGGTCGGGGATGACGATCTCCTGGACGGCCCACTTGTTGCCGTCGGGGTCGGCGAAGTAGATGAATCGTCCCCAAGCCTGGTCGTCGATCGGGCTGATATCGATCCCGCGGCTCTTGAACTCGCGCTCGGCCTCTTCGATGTCCTTGACTACCACCTGCATGCCGACGACCGAACCGGGTTCGGCGTCGGTGATTCCCTTGCCGATGCAGATGGAGCAGGCGGAACCAGGTGGGGTCAGCTGGACGAAACGCAGGTTCTCGTTGACGGTGTGATCGTGGTCGGCGTTGAAGCCGAGTCGGACGTAGAAGTCCTTGGCGCGGTCGATGTCGGTGACGGGAATGGCGACCAGTTCGAGCTTGATGTCCATGACGTGCCCTTCATGTGATGGTGAATTCCGGCGACAGGTCCAGTGTTGCGGGTATTGCGGTCAGAAACGGTCCTCGATTGCGAATCGGATGAAACTTTCCGAATTCCTTGTTGCTTCGAGAGTGCTTCTCTCACTGCTCGACCGATCCCGAACCCGGAGCGGATACCCCGACTCCGCCGCTCTGACTCATACCCTCGAGCGAGCCGAAGGTGCCGACGCTCTCGGCTACCACCGGTTCTGGGTCGCCGAGCATCACGCGGTTCCGGGTATCGCGAGTGGGTCGCCGGCTGTGCTTCTTGCAGCCATTGGCGCTCACACGCGCGACATTCGACTGGGCAGCGGCGGCGTCATGCTGCCGAATCATCAACCGTTGGTTGTCGCCGAACAGTTCCTGATGTTGGATGCCCTGTATCCGGGTCGGATCGATCTGGGTCTCGGCCGGTCATTGGGCTTCACGGAACCGGTTCGCCAGGCGCTACGACGGAGCGAGGACGCGCCAGACACGTTTGCCGCTGATATCGAGGAGCTGCGACGCTATCTGGACGGAACTGCCGTCGTCACGGCTCGTCCGGCGTCGCGCGGCGGGGTGCCGCTCTTTGTGCTTGCCACGCGCACCGGGTTGAAAGTGGCAGCGCAGCTGGGGCTTCCGGTAGTCGTGGGTGGGCCCATGCTCGAGATCGGTGGTACCAACAGGGTGGAGGCGCTGGACCAGTATCGCCGGACTTTCCAGCCCAGCGACGCGCACCCCGATCCTTATGTCGTGGTCTCGCTCGAAGTCATGGTTGCCGATACCACCGAGGCGGCCCGTGAGCTGTTGATTCCGGAGGCGTACGCGCTCGCGGAATCGTCACGGACAGGGGAGTTTCCGCCGCTCGTGTCGGCGGAACAGATCAGGGGCGCAGCGCTCAACGATCGAACCACCAGGCGTATCGACTCGTTCGTGGCTTCGGCCATGTACGGGACCGCAATCGAGGTGAAGCAGCACTCGAGTGATCTGGCCGAGCGGACGGGCGCGGACGAGTTGCTGGCGTCGACATCGACATACGACCGCGCCGCCCTGGAACACTCGGATCACGTACTGCGCGAGGTGATCTAGCGGGGAACGTGGAACTCCAGCAGCGTGGCCGCAGCGTCGTCGAGTTCTGACCACGGGACGGGCACGGACAACACGGCGATTGCCGAAGTCGGAAACTTGTCTCGAATCCGTTGGGCTGCTTCGGAATTCTCGTTCGATGCCAGATCCAGTGCAGTCCAGGGAATTCCCGGTTCATGGCCGATGACCAGGAGCGTGCTGACATTGGCGGACGTGGTCCGGATTGCGTTGATGACGTCGGCCTGGGATCCGCCGTAGATCGACTTGTCGAAGCCTGTCGGGGCGTCGACGGCGGTCGCGGCCAGGGTGTCGACGGTGCGCCGCGACGTCGAGCACAATACGGCGTCGATGGGTGGGACGTTCTCGCGGATCCATTCGCCGCCGAGGCGGGCTTCGCGCAGCCCCCGTTCGGCGAGTGGCCGCTCGTGATCGCGAATGCCTTCGGGATAGCTGGACTTTCCGTGTCTCATGAGAACGAGGGTGCGGTGGTCTGCCATGCGTTCACGTTATCCGCTTTGTCGCTACCAGTGACGGTTACTCTGGATGGTCAGGACCTTGAAGGAGGCTTCCATGGCAGGCAAGAAGCTCGATCGCACGCATGCTCGAACGGCTCTCGAGGTGGTACGGGAAAGCCCTACCATTGCACTCATCACTGTGGCGCCGGCTGTAGTCGTCTTCGGTGTCGTGTGGTGGCTCTTCGGTTTCTGGGCCGCGATCCTTCTCGCTCTGGTGTTCGGCGTTGCGGCAGTAGCTACTCGCAAGCTGCGTTAGAGCGCACTCACCTGTGCAACGGCGCGCAGTGCATCGCCCACCAGGAACCAGACGGTGAGGCGCGAACCTTCGACGTGGCTCCGTAGGACCACGTCGTCGCCGGCGACAAGGGGTGAGAGGTATTCGATCACCGCCCGGTGAGGCGTGCTGCGCAGTGCAGTTCGGGTACTGATCACCTCTTCGACGGCTTGCCAGTAAACGGCGTTGTTGACGTGATCGAACGGGTCGATATCAGTCACACGCAGGGTGAACGGAGTGTCGATGACGCCCGGTGCTTCGACGTCCGGTGCGTTGTCGGCGATCACACGTTTCCATTTGAGGCGATGTTCGTCGGTGGATTCCTCGAGTGGTTTCATGAAGTCGTCACTCATCCGGGTGGGCATACCGGACTCTGCACTGATGTGGATCCAGAACCCTTCCGTCTCGATCAGCGCACCGTTGCTGCCGTCGAAGCGGACACGCATGTTCGCCCACCTCGTCGAGAATGCGGAGCACCACCGGGTCATGGTCAGATATTCGGGCCAGATCGCCGGACGGATGACGTCGATGACGGTTCGACGCACGATCCAGAACGGGTGAGTGTCGACGGCCTCGATGGCCTCGATGTTGTCGGTGGCGATGTCTTGCAGGTATCGGGCGACGCCGTCCAACCGGAGCGCTTTGGCCGCGTTGATGTCGCCGGTGCGCACCGGGCGTGTTTTCACGAAAATCGGTCCGCGATCGGGCTGCGGCGCGAGTGTGAGGTCTGAGTTCACGAAAGTGATTCCTGTTCGCCGAGGGGTTGCTTGAATTCTGCCAGGTGGTCGGTCGACGCAGAGATTCGAGCATCGGTGCCGATTTCTTGCGACAATAAGATTCTCTCCTCGCGCTTCGACTACGCACCTTCTGGTGTGGACGGGACTGTCATGACTCGAGCGGCGAGCACAACCTCTGTTACTGCGGTACGCACGACTACAGCACCCACGACTACGGCATCGGAATGTGGCTATTTCGACGCTACGTCCCGGTGCTGGTTCCTTGTTGCAACACCAGCGTCGCATCCGCGATTATGGCGCGAGTATCTAGACGGTGCGCGGGAGAACTATCGACATCACGGAGTCGAGAGTGTCGTCGAATACGACGACATAGTGGACGGGCTCTCGACAACGCTGTTCTTCGTGGCTCTCGACGACGTGGGACGTGTTGTCGGCGGCGTGCGCGTGCAGGGGCCGTACATGTGCGCGGACCAGGCACACGCTGTCCAGGAATGGACCGACCACCCCGGTATCGCACAGGTTTACGCCATGATCGACGGGCGTATCCCAAGTGGTGTGATCGAACTCAAGACTGCCTGGTGCGGGGCGCAAGCGGAGAGACGTGGTGAGCTGACGTCGGCATTGTCGCGCATCGCACCGCATGCGCTGTCGCTGCTCGGAGTCAGGTTCGCATTCGCGACGGCCGCGGGGTACGTACTCGACCGTTGGGCTACCTGTGGCGGCGTCATGGAGGATTCCATTCCCGGGGTTCCGTATCCGGACGAGCGGTATCTGACCCGCATGATGTGGTGGGACAAGCACACGTACGTGGACAAGACGCACCATACTCAGTTGCCGGCACTCCTGGCGGAGGCAGCCCAACTCGAGGGGGCGCGAGTGCCGTCTCACAGCTTCGCGGAACATGGACTCGGCGATGGTGTCGGCCGGGAATGAGGCGCTCTGGCGAGCGAGATTGTTCGACGAGCGAGTCGCCGCCGACGCTGCCTCGTTGGAAGAGGTGAGGCGACAACCGGATACGTTGACTCTCGACCATCGGGCTCGGTTCCGCGACGAGTTGTCGGGACTTCGCGATCTTCCTGATCGCCGGGTTGTCGACGAACCTTGTCGTTGGGTGTACTACCCGTGGCGGCGCGAGCTGGTGGGAATTCTTGGTCCGCAATCATTTTCACTTCTCCGGTTGGACCGGAACCGGAACAAGATCACCCGTGACGAACAGGCGCGACTGAGACGGTTGCGTGTAGGAATCGTCGGGTTGAGTGTCGGGAATGTCATCGCGCAGGCTCTGGCGCTCGAAGGGTTGTGCGGCGAGCTGAGATTGGCAGATTTCGACAGTATCGACCTCTCGAACCTGAACCGAATCCCGGTGGGAATCACTGACGTGGGTGTCAACAAGGCGGTGGTCGCAGCGCGGCGTGTTGCCGAACTCGACCCGTATCTTGCTGTGTCGGTGTTTACGGCCGGGGTGACGGACGCGAGCGTCGAGAAGATTGTCGACGGTCTGGATCTGGTTGTCGAGGAATGTGATTCGCTCGACGCCAAGATGTCGATACGACGGGTGGCGCGTGGTCGTGGAATCCCGGTGATCATGGAGACAACCGATCGTGGGCTGCTGGACATCGAGCGTTTTGATCTCGAGCCGCAGCGACCGTTGTTTCACGGGCTTCTCGGGAATGTCGATACAGCGACCTTGGCCGGACTAACGGCCCAGGAGAAGATCCCCCATGCGTTGGCGCTCCTGTCGGCCGCAGAACTGTCGGCGAAAATGGCTGCGTCACTGGTCGAAGTCGGGTCGACACTGTCGACGTGGCCGCAGCTCGGAAGTGAATGCTTCGCGGGGGCATCCGCCGTTGCGACGGCGGTGCGCCGGTTCGGCTTGGGGGAGTCGCTGCCGTCCGGCCGGATCCGGATCGACTCGGGTGCCCGGCTGAATTGTCTGCGTGATCCACTGGTCGACGAGGATGGCTCGCAGAGCGATGTTCCTGAAACGAGTGTGGCGGCTGGCGCGGCACCGACGATGCCGGCCGACGGCGTCGAGGCTGTTCTCGAGGCGATCAGGTGGGCGCCGTCGGGCGGAAATGCCCAACCCTGGGCCGTCGAGGTCGATGGGCCGGTGATCCACGTTCATGCGGATCGTGATCGAACGTCGTTGATGGATCTAGAGGGCCGGGCAACCCATGTGGCGATCGGTGCTGCCGTCTACAACGCGAAGGTCGCAGCAGCGGCACACGGAATTCTTGGTGACACCGTTCTACTTCCCGATCCGGATTCGGTAGATTTGGTGGCAAGCGTCAAGCTGGGAGAAGCAACGAATCAGCTTCTGGCGCAGCACTACCCGGCGATGATGGAGCGAAGTACCAATCGAGGGGTAGGTGTGCAAGCACCGATCGGCCGTGAGCTCGAGGATGCTCTGCGGGGCGCCGCGCGTGATGAAGGCGGAAATCTTCATCTGTACACGGACCCGCGTGATCTTGGTGTGTTCGGGGACGTCGTGGGTGCCGCTGACCGTATCCGATACCTGACGCCGATGCTGCACGAGCAGATGATCGGCGAATTGCGTTGGCCGGGATCGGAAACAGCGAATACCGGGATCGATATCCGCACACTGGGGCTCGCCGACAGCGAGGTGGCATTCCTCGACGTCGTCAGGCGTAGTGACGTGGTGACCCGGCTGGCGCGATGGGGCGCGGGAGAAGTATTGGGGATCAGTGCTCGTGACCGCATCACGTCGAGTTCGGCATTTGGTGTGGTGACTGTGGACGGTTCCTGTCTCGACGACTATGTTCGCGGCGGTTCGGCTGCCGAAGCGGTGTGGGTGTGCGCACAGGAGCACGGATTGGGTGTGCAACCCATGTCGCCAGTGTTCCTGTACGCCCGCGACGGTAGCGACTGCGCGCGATTGTCTGACCCGTTTGCGAGCGAACTCGATGCATTGCGCCTGCGCATGCGAGTGCTACTCGATCTCGGTAGCGAGGAGTCCATTGCCTTGGTGCTGCGCCTGAGTCATTGTCCACCGGAAACAGTGCGCAGTGCGCGACTGCCGGCGAACAGTATTCGACGCTGAGGCACCGTAGAGAAAGTTGCAGGAGAAATCATGGACGGACGTAGCCTCGAACAGTTGGTGACCGACGTTGCCGGTCGACTGATGCCGGCCGACTCGACGACGTCGGTCGCAGCGGCCACCGAGGTCCTTCGCGACCTGGTCGAGTACTTCGGCGTCGACGTCAGCTTCCTGCGGCGCAACGATCACACGATCGGGGCGACGGTGCTGGTGGCGGAATGGCCGCAGCGCCAGGATGTTCCCGACCCCGATCCATTGGGAGTGGTGTATTTCCGGGACGCGGACCCGGTTTTTGCGGCCGCCGAGAATGCGCGCGAAGCAGTGATCATCCGTCCCGAACCGAGCGGGTATCAAGACAGGATCCGAAGCGGCGCAGGTGTCGTCGAGACGTCGATGGCCGCCGTGCCGTTGCTGTCCGGTCCCGTCACCACGGGGGTCCTGGGATTCATCAAGTTCGGTGACCGGGAGTGGTCAACTCGAGAAATCAATGCACTCAACGCTATTGCCACTCTGTTTGCCCAATTGCAGGCGAGGGTGGCTGCGGAGGGGCGTCTGCGCTACCTGGCGGATCACGACGAGCTGACCGGACTGTCCAATCGGAGGATGCTTCTCGGTGAACTCGAACGACGTCTGCAGCCGGGGGAGTCCGGGCCCGTTGCACTTCTGTTCCTGGACGTCGACCGGCTGAAGGTGGTCAACGATCTACTGGGACACAATGCGGGCGATGCGTTCATTCACGAACTCGGAAACCGCCTCGAAGGCAGATTTCCGGATGACGTCGTGGTCCGGCTCGGCGGTGACGAGTTTGTCATTGTCATGTCGGAACCGATGGACGCGAATGCGGCCGAAGTGGTTGCACGCGAAGCACAGTTGGTTGCGTCCACGCCGATCTCGCTGGGGACCGAAGAGGTGGGCAGAAGCGTGAGTATCGGTATCGCGGTGGCAAAACCGGGAGAGTGCAGCGTGGGCGAATTGCTCAGGTGCGCCGACGAGGCCGTGCTTACCGCAAAATCCGACGGAGGAAATGCGGTAGTGGTGTGCAGCGACGAGATGCGGGCAGCCAACGACGATCATGCTGAGATGGAGATGCACCTGCGCGCGGCAATTCGCGACGGCCAGTTGGAGGTGTACTACCAACCTGTTGTCGACCTGGAATCGGGTGCGATATCGGGTGTCGAAGCGCTGGTGCGGTGGAACCATCCGGTACGTGGTGTGCTTCAACCGGATTCGTTCATCGACATCGCCGAGGCTGCCAACCTGTCAGGGGAACTCGGCCGGCAGGTTCTCCGCGAGGCCTGCCGTCAACTTGCGCAGTGGAATGCGATGATTTCAGGGACACCACTGTTCATGTGCGTGAATGTATCACCGGCGCAGTTGATTACCAGTGACTTTGTGGATTCCGTTGCAATCGAGTTGGAAACGCATGGCCTCTTGGGCAGCAGCTTGTGTATTGAAATCACGGAGCGGGCGGTGATGCACGATCTGGCTCACGTGTTGGTGACATTGCGTGGACTGGAGGAACTCGGCGTTCGCATCGCTCTCGATGATTTCGGAACCGGGTACAGTTCTTTGGCTCAGTTGAAGGTGTTGCCGGTCGACACGGTCAAGATCGATCGGGGATTCGTTCATGAACTGGGAATCGATCACGACGATCTGGCGATAGTCCACTCGATTGTCGGACTTGCAGATTCCTTCGGGCTGGACGTGGTCGCCGAAGGCGTCGACTCCGGTCGGGCGGCGCAAATACTGCTCGATCTCGGATGCCGATATGCGCAAGGATTTCTCTTCAGCCCACCGGTGAAATCCGACCGTATCGCGGCGATGCTGCGGGCCGGGCGCAGGTCGTCGCCGCCCCTACGAGTTACAACTCTGACGCCTTCACACCCGTAGTCCGACATCGACTATTGCGCGTGCGACGGCGGATACCGAAGCGTTGCACAACTGTGCGTGAGCTTGGATCAGCGCGTACGCCTCGTCGATTCCGGTGCGCCGCGCATCGGCCGTGATGCCTTTGGCTTGTTCGAGAATGATGCGCACTTTCAACGATTCCTGTAGCTGAGAACGAATCTGCTGCAGTTGATGGCGTTTCGACGCGTTGACGCAGTACCCCGTTGCCATGTTCGCCACCAGGTACGTGAAGACGATGTCGTCGGCGGACCACGGTCGTGGCTCGTGCGCGTACAGACTTACAACACCGATCGTTTCGCCGTTGATCGACATCGGGACACTCGCAGTAGCTGCGATGTTCAACCGTCTGGCGTTCTCGGCAAATTCAGGCCAGAGATCGTGCCGTTGACGGATATCGGTGACAGCGATCCTCTCGCCCTTCTCGTATGCCGTCCGTCCGGGGCCGGATTGAAGTCCTTCCTGGCATCGTTCGATGTCGGCAGCGGAATCGGCAATCGACGTGATGCATCTCAGTTCGCCCCCACTGACCAGGCTGATGCTGCCACCCGAAACCCCGAGGGCGTCGACGCTGTTTTCCAGCAACTCCGTCATCACGTCGTCCACCACATAGACGGTCGGCAGCAGCTGCACAAAATGTGCAAGAAGATCGGCGAATTCGAGATTCATCGTGGCTACCTACTCGTCAGCGGAGCGAGGACGAGCTGCCGGGCATCAGGGGTAGCTCTGGAGAGGGCCTGCAGCGCTGCCGGGTGTGGAAGGGCAGACTGCCGCCTAGTCGAAAGCTACACCGATCCGGGCCGGTGTGCCATGGAAAGACATCTAGCCATCGACCCGTCAGTGACACCTAGCCATCGACCCGGCAGTGACACCTAGCCATCGACCTGGCAGTGGAGTAACTTTCAATTCAGAGCCGTTCCACCCCTGATTCCTGGTGGCGCGGTGCGTGGAGCTACCCCTGATGCCTGGTGGCTCGTCCGATCTGATGGACGAGTAGGCAGGCCCTCATGAATCACATTCAGCGTCACCTTCACTCTCATTTACCTGACGAACATTTGCCTGACGATTCCGTCGTGCGGCAGATCGCGCGAGTGGTGGAATCCGCGCCCCGCAGCTTAGCCGTTTCCTCAGTGGAAGAAGAGCTCGACTACGGCCAACTACATTCTCGCGCAATCGCACTCGCCGACGATCTGAAATCTGCCGGGGTGGTTCCTGGTGATCTTGTGGCTCTCTGTGTGCCGCGTTCGACGGACTGTGTCGTCGGTGCGTTGGGGATCCTCTCGGCGGGTGCCGGGTACGTGGCACTCGATCCGCGGCAGCCTGATGCGCGACTTCGGTTTGCCGTCCAGGATAGTTCTACTCGCGCGTTAGTTGCTTTTCCGGACGTTGCTGCGAGGCTCGATTGGGTCGACCCGATCGAGCCGCCGCACACTGTTGGCGCACCGGTCGACGGCGAGGCTGTCATTGCCGAGAAGTTCAGCACCCGACCGACTGATGCCGCTTACGTCGTCTACACGTCGGGTTCGACCGGTGAGCCGAAAGGCGTTGTTGCCGAGCACGGCGGATTGCTCAACCTGATCGACTGGCACAAACGATCATTCGAGCTGACCTCGAATGATCGATGCACGTTGATCGCGAGTCCGGGTTTCGACGCAGCAGTGTGGGAACTGTGGCCGGCTTTGACGGCGGGCGCGTCGTTGCACGTAGTTCCATCGGGATTGGAAAACGATCCGGTGCGGTTGCGTGATTGGCTGGTCTCCGAACGCGTGAGCGTGTGCTTTGTGCCCACCCCCCTCGCAGAATCGTTGATTGCCATGACCTGGCCGGAAAATACCGCACTGCGGATTCTGTTGACAGGAGGCGACGTGTTGTACCACCGTCCGCCGCCTGGCTTGCCGTTCACTCTCGTCAACAATTACGGACTGTCCGAGGCGAGTGTCGTCTCCGTGTCGGGGGTTGTCGATCCGCTCGCCGGTGACACCCCAGCAGACGCGTTGCCCGCACTCGGTCGCGCGATCGACGGTGTCGACCTCGAGGTAGTCGGTGAGGACGGTTCCCCGGTCCGTGCCGGCGAGGTCGGAGAATTGGTGATACGGGGTGTATCGGTAGCCCGCGGATATCTCGGTCTGCCGGAGTTGACCGCGCAGAAGTTCTCACAGCACGGCAACGACCCCGCACAACGCGAGTACCGGACCGGTGATCTGGTTCGGGTCAACAGATTCGGCGATGTCGAGTTCTCCAGCCGACGCGACGATCAGGTGCAGATCCGAGGTAACCGGGTCGAAGTCGGTGAGATCGCCGGGGTACTCGATCGACACCCGGCGGTGCAGGCCAGCGTGGTGATCGTTCGCGGGGATCGGCAGAATCCATCTCTGGCTGCGTTTGTCGTTCGGGATGACAAGACGGCGGACCTATCGGGGCTGCAGACGTATCTCTCGGCCCACCTTCCCGATCACATGTTGCCTCGTTCCATCATCGAACTTGACGAGTTCCCCACCACCGCACACGGAAAAATTGATCGCGCGGCGTTGGAGCGCGCGGCGCACTCGACCATCAGTGTCGACCGAGGCTCCTTGATCGCGCCTCGAAACGAGGTCGAGGCAGCGCTCGCCGAGATCGTCGCCATACGACTGGATCTGCCGGCGGTGGGGATCGACGAAAACTTCTTCGTTCTCGGCGGCCATTCGATGTTGGGCGCTCAGTTGATCATTCGGATAGCGGAGATGTACGGCGTCGAAATGACGTTGCTCGAGCTTTTCGACAATCCCACGGTTCGTGACATGGCCGCCAAGGTGGAACAACTGGTCGTGGAGCAGATATCCGGCATGAGCGATCAGGAGCTTCTCGACGCAGGACGGAGTGAATGATGACCACGGCACCGACCAAGGCTCCCAGTCTGATTCGACTACTCGACCCCGAAGTGCTGGCAGATCCCTACCAGCTCTATCAATCCTTGCGCGACGAGGCGCCGGTGATGTGGGATCCGTACCTACACGCGTGGGTGGTGACTCGTTACGCGGATGTCGCCGACGTACTCACCCGGTTCAAGGCTGATCGCACGCCCACCCCGGCAAAGTTGGCTGAGTTGGGGATGGAGCAATTGGCTCCGGTGGCGCAAGTGATGGTGCGTCAGATGCTGTTCCTCGATCCACCACAACACGGTCGGGTTCGCGGATTGGCGGCTGCGGCCTTCACACCGCGCCGCATTGCGGCCCTGCGCGGTCACATCCAGGAGATCACCGATTCGCTGATCGACGCGGTCATCGACGACGGGGGCATGGAGGTGATGGACACCCTGGCCAACCCGCTGCCCGCTATCGTGACGGCGGAGATGTTGGGAGTGCCCACCGAAGACCATGAACTGCTGAAGAACTGGTCAAGTGACTTTGCCGAGATGCTCGGCAATTTTCAGCACAATCCCGGCCGCGTTGCCGGTGTCCTGCGCAGCGTGGAGCAGATGACGGAGTATTTCCAGGCTGCGGTGCGGAATGAGGCCACGCACCCCACCGACGGTTTGATCGGTGCGCTGTGCGCCGCGGAGATCGACGGAGACAGTCTCAGCGAAGACGAGATAGTGGCCAACGTCGTGGTGACCATGGTCGGTGGGCAGGAGACAACCACCAATCTGATCGGCAACGGCTTGCTCACGTTGCTCCGTCACCGCGATCAGTTCGAGGAATTGATCGACGATCCCTCGGGTCTGAGCGCAGCCATCGAGGAACTGCTGCGTTTCGAGAGCCCGAGCCAACACACGGCACGGATTGCTCCGGACGCGGTGGAGATTGCCGGACAACCGATTCCGGCAGGCCAAGCGGTGATCGCCGTGATGGGGTCCGCGAATCGGGACCCCTCGAAGTTCACCGATCCTGGTCGGCTCGATTTGCATCGCGCACCCAACCGTCACCTCGCATTCGGTTGGGCGGGGCACTTCTGCTTCGGTGCGCCGTTGGCCCGGATGGAGGCGCAGGCGGCATTCGGGACGGTGCTGGCCCGGTTGCCAGGACTGGAACTGCAACCGGGACCGATCCGGTGGCGCCCCAATTTGGGATTACGTGGCCTTGCGTCACTGAACGTGCGGTGGTCGTTATGACCACCCTCGACAACGAGCGCCGGATCGCGGCGCGGAAAGCACTGCTCGAGAATCGATTGCGGGGAGCACAAGCGAACGGCGCATCACCTTCCGTGCCGCGCAGGCGGGGGAGTGAGACCGGTGTGCACTACGCGCCGCTGTCGGCCGCACAGTTGCAACTTTGGTACCTCAATCGGTTGGCGCCGAAAGCGCTTGCGTACAACGAACTTGCCATTGTGACCAAAGACGGGGCTTTCGACGTCGAAGCCCTCAGCTGGGCCTTCAACGAATTCATCCGCCGGCATGAAGCGTGGCGCACCACGTTTGCGATGGTGGGAGACGAGCCGCGGCAGGTGATCCATCCGCCGGCGGTGACGGAGCTGCCAGTCTTGGATGTGAGCCACTTACCGTTCGACGAAGCGGTCGGCGTGGCAACAGACCTTGCCGTCGAGCAGACACGTCAGCCGTACGACACGAGCGCGGGTCCACTGATCCGGCCGCAGTTGGTGCGTGTGTCCGACTCGTGTCATCGGTTGTACCTCGGACTGCATCACTTGATCTTCGACGGCGTCACGCTGTACCGGATATTTCTTCCGGAGCTGGTGTCGTTGTACAACTCTCGGATCGCAGGCACTTTGCCTGCGCTTCGTGAGTCGCCCGTTCAACACGGCGACTACTCCTCCTGGGAGCGGAAGTGGGTGGAGGGCGATGAGGTGGCGAACAGGATCGAATGCTACCGACGGCACTTCGAGGGGGCGCCGGCCTTGGACCTTTCGCTCGACCGGCCGCGTCCGCCGCGTCAACGGTTTGTCGGGTCTGTTGAGCCGGTTTCGGTTGACGCCGACACGGTGGCGAGATTGCGTTCCTCGGCGGGCCTGCAAGGGGCAACGCTATTCCATGCCTTGGCCGCGGTGTACGGGTACTGGCTCCAGTGTTACACGGGCAGTAGCGATGTCACGTTCGCAACACCGACAGACCTACGTCAAAGGTCCGAACTTGAGTCAATGGTGGGGTACTGCCTCACTCCGACCGTGTTGCGCGCGCGGCTCAGCGCAGAGTGGACGTTTGCCGAGGCCGTCGCCGCCATGCGCACCGAAGTACTGGATGCGCTCGGGCGTGTGGTGCCCTTCGAACGGCTGGTCCGGGGACTGGACGTGCCGCGAGATCCTCGTATGAACCCGCTGTTCCAGTCGGTCCTGGTTCTCGAACCCCCGGCGGTTCCCGTCGACGACGAGTGGTCGATGCAGCTGATGGAGAACGCCGTCGGCTCCGGAGTTGGGCAGGTGAAGTTCGATCTGAGCCTCGAGTTGGACGAGCGCGACGACGGTCGGTTGGTGGGCAGAATTAGCTACAACACAGACCTTTTCGATTCAGGAACGGTCGCGTTGATGGGGCGTCATCTGCACCTGTTGCTGCGGCGGTGCGCGGAAAACCCCACCGCCGTCCTGAGCGAGCTGTCACTCGCGGATCCCGAAGACGTGACTCGGCAGCTGAATCTCAATCCTGCCCCTGCCGAGTCGGGACTGATCGGACAAAGTCCTCCGCGAACGATCCACGAGGCAATCGTGAATCGGGCGATCACGTCGCCGAATGCACCAGCCGTGACAGTGGGTGCGATCTGCTTGACCTACGGCGAGCTGGTGAACCGGGCCCGTTCGATTGCCGGACGTCTTACCCGCGTGGGTATCGGTCCGGGAACTGTTGTGGCGGTGTTGATGCCACGCACGATTGATCTCGTGCCGGCGATCCTGGCCGCCTTGATGGTGGGCGCTGCCTATCTGCCGATCGAGCCTAGGCAACCGGTGCGGCGGGCCCGGTTCATGCTCGAGGACGCGCATGCGTCGGTAGTGCTGACTGCCGAATCCTTGGCGGAGGAATTGACGTGGGTCGACTGCCCAGTGGTGACAGTGGGCGGCCAGGAGCCCTCTGATCCAAGCACGGAACGGTTGGTCGACGGTCGGTACACGGGGGCAGTTCGGTCTGACGATTTGGCCTACATCATCTACACGTCGGGTTCGACAGGAACACCCAAAGGCGTTCAGGTGGAACACCGCAATGTACTGGATCTGATGTCGGCGTTGCCGGTGGCGCTGGGTCTCGATTCCGGCGACGTCGTGCTTTCGGTGGCCTCATACACGTTCGACATGTCGGTTGGCGACTACTTCGTGACTCTCGGGATCGGGGCCGGTCTTGTGGTCGCTACCACCGAGGAGATGCACGACCCGCGTCGGCTTGCGCACGTGATCGAGCAGTGCGGCGCCACGCGGATGAGCGCAACCCCCACCAGTTGGGCAGCGCTGATCGAATCGGGCTGGGCAGGAAGCCCCGGGTTGATCGCGGGTGCGGTTGGTGAACCGCTACCGCAGTCGGTGGCAATGTCGCTGTCCGGTCTCTGCGCCGGGGTGTGGAACGGGTGGGGCCCAACCGAGACGACAGTGTTTGCCGGCGGCGGATCGGTCTCCCCGGATGAACCGGTGACAGTGGGCCGACCGATGCCGGGAACACGTCTGTACGTCACGGATTCGAGTGGGCGGATCCTTCCGATGGGTGTGCCGGGAGAGATTGTGATCGGCGGACCAGGGGTGTCGCGAGGGTATCTCCACCGCACGGGTGAGACGGCGCAACGGTTCGTACCGGATCCGTGTGTGCCCGGAGAGCGCGCCTACCGCAGCGGTGATCGCGGGCGGTACCTCGCGGACGGACGGCTGCGGCACCTCGGGAGACTCGATGGTCAGGTCAAGATCCGCGGGTTCAGGATCGAACTGGGCGAGATCGAAGCGACGCTGAGAGATCATCCGGGCGTGGCAACGGTGTCCGTCGACGTCGGCACCGACCACCGCGGACAACCGCAGTTGCTTGCCTACATCGTCCCGGACGAGAATTACTCCCGGCAGAACCAACCGGATGACGACGCGAATCTGCGCGCGTGGACACGGCAACGACTGCCGGAGTACATGGTGCCGGCCGTGATCGTTCGAGTGCCGGCACTTCCCACCTCGGTAAGTGGGAAACTCGATCGCCGGGCCCTGCGCGACCTGGCCGCACGGGTGCAGCGCGAAGGCGCAGATGAACATCGCAGCGCGGCAATCGCTTCCGAGAGGTCTTCTGCACGGGTGCTCACGCCGACGGAGCAGAGGGTTGCCTCTCTGTGGTCGATGCTGCTCGCCACCGAGGTGTCGGATCTGGATCGGAACTTCTTCGATCTCGGCGGGCATTCGATTCTGGCCGCGAATCTTGTTGCGCAGATCGAATATCGGATGGGTGCGCAGGTGTCGCTGGTCGATTTCCTCGACAAGGGAACTACCGTTGCTGGGCTTGCGCGCCTCGTGGACGGTGCGTCGTCGCCGGCCGAATCCCACGCGCCGGCCGTGACGGATCGGCCGCCCGCCTTCTTCGTGTTTCCCGATCTCCCGAGCGCGATGAGTCTGCGGCATCTGCGGACGCTGTGGGGCGACGAGCAGAGTGTGTATCCGCTGCTGCCGCTTGCCGCGTCGATGCGCCCGGAACGCTCGGATACCGTCGAGCAGCTCGTGGAGCCCATGATGTCGGCGATGCGGGCCGTTCAACCGGAAGGGCCATATGCATTGGCCGGCTTCTCGTTCGGCGGGCTTGTGGCGTACGAGCTAGCTCGGCAGTTGGATCGCGATGGGCAGCAGGTCGCATGGCTGGGGATACTTGACACTCCGACGCCGGAAACCGCAGGGCGAGTGATGAAGCGATGGAAGTCGTCGTCGGGACGACTCGAGCGGCTGCGCCAGCCCGGCAGGATCAAGCTGGTGACCGAATATGCCCGCAACCTCAGATGGTCGGGCCGGGAGAAACTGATTGCCGCGGGAGTCATTCGGCGTTCGGCGACGGAGGATTTCGATCTCCGGGGTGTCTGGGACATCATGGCGCGCTACGAACAGCGCGGGCACAGCGTGCCACTCGAACTATTTGTCACGTCGACGACGGCGGCGGAAGTGCGAACACCGATTCTCGGGTGGGATACCTTCCACGAAGGTCGGGTGCGCACGCACTTTCTGTGCGGAAGCCACGACTCGATTCTCGACAGCCCACAAATCGAAGAACTGGCAGAGATCATGCTGGCAGGTCTTCACGATGCTCTTCATGAGACAAGGGTGGACCTACCGTGATGTGGAATCGAATCGTCGCGTGTGCCTGCGCGGTTGTGCTCATGACAGGTTCGAGTTGTTGTGCGGCGGGTGCGCGAGACGACCTGGCTACTCTGCAGCAGGTCGCGTCCGGAGGTTTCTACGTCGACCCGAATTCGAGTGCTGCGCGCGCGATGGTCGACTACCCGGAAACCGCCTCGACCGTTGCCAGATTGGCCGACACACCGCAGGCATTCTGGCTCAGTGCAACATCTCCGCCGTCAGCGGTTGCCAACCAGGTGGGGCGCTACGTCGACGGCGCGGCGAGTGCGGGTGCTGTTCCGGTGTTGGTCACCTATGCGATTCCCCAGCGCGACTGCGGTTCCTTCTCTGCCGGCGGGTACAGCAACGGCGCGGACTACCGGACCTGGTCGGACAATGTCGCGGCCGGAATCGGTAACCGTGAAGCCGTCGTCATCGTAGAACCGGACGCGCTCACCGACCGATCGTGCCTGTCTTCGGAACAGGTCACGGAACGAATGGATCTACTTCGCTATTCGGTGAATGCTCTTTCTGCGGAACCGAATACGGCGGTGTACATCGACGGTGGTCATTCTCGATGGCTGGATGCACCCGAGCTGGCGAGTCGACTGGGATCGGCCGGCGTTGATCGAGCCAGGGGGTTCAGTCTCAATGTCGCCAACTTCTACACGACCGCGGAGCAGGAAGCATACGGCGAGTCCGTATCGGCGCTGACCGGCGGAAAGGGCTACGTTGTCGATACGTCACGCAACGGCGCCGGACCACCACCCGAAGGGCCGCTCAACTGGTGCAATCCGCCGGATCGCGCATTGGGGTATGCGCCGACAACACAAACCCAGGCAGCGCACGCGGACGCGTATTTGTGGGTCAAACATCCCGGCGAATCGGATGGCACGTGCAATCGCGGTGAGCCGCCGTCGAGTGTGTGGTGGAATGCGTATGCTGTTGCGATTGTGCAGAATTCGGGACGGCGCAGAAATATTCATACGGCACGCCGTGAAATTGCGGCACGCCGTGAAATTGCTCTGGCGTAGGCGCGTCGAACCTGCGGCAGGACTGTCGATTCGGTATAGGCGCGGGCCCTGGTCCTTCCACCGTCAGCCAAACGTGTGTGGAGGGCCTGATCGTTGAGCAGCAGTTCAAGTGCCCGGGCGAGTTCGGCGGCATTTCCGGGAGGAACAAGCAGTCCGGAGCGATTGTGGTCGATCACGTCCCGTAGCCCGCCGATGTCGGATGCGACAACCGGGGTTCCCGCACTCATCGCTTCGATGGCAACAAGTCCTTGTGGTTCCGCCCATCTCGAGGGGACGCAGACCACGCGAGCCCTTCGCATGGCAGCCATGACCTGTTGGTGCCCGGCGTTGGTGCGAACGATCACTCGGCGTTCGGAGTCGCCGATCATCGATGGGGTATCGGGGCGTTGCATTCCGATCACGACCAGTGGAATCGGCGTGGGCATGAGCCGGTGCGCGTCCAGCAGTGTCGTGATTCCCTTGTGCGGGCCGATGGCACCGATGAAGAGGAGGTAGTCGGTGGACGGGAGGAAATCGGCTGTGCCATTCCCCAGCCCCTCGTCACCCTGCCCCTCGTCACCGAGCCCCTCGTCACCGACATCGTCGGGTACAAACGACGGTATTACGGCTACCCGATCCGGATTGACTCCCTTCAGACATGATTGCGCCACTGCTGTGCTGATCGGCAGAAAGAGCCCGACGCGATCGAGAAGATGTTGGCTCTCGGCCAGTCCGAGGACAAGTGGCACGGCCTTCGGTGCCCCGTAGAACTCGCTTGCGCACCGAAGGCACCGCTTGATTCCTGGGCCCGGGCATACGGTGTCGAGCGCGTTCGCGGGTACCAGAGTTTTCTTGGCACAGTTCAGTCCGTAGTCGTGGAGAGTGACTACCAGTGCGGTTTGCCGAGGTAAGCGCAAGCGCAGGCACGAGTGCAGGATCCATCCGTGGGCGTGCACTACATCGGGTTGTAGCCGATCGACAAGGCGCTGGAGGTGCCTCGTCAGTGCGGGATCGGGTGCGGTGGGATGAAATTGGTGGGTGGGGTCGGAGGTGAACGGTCGCAGGAATCGCGTCCAACCAGGTAGGTGGTGGACCATGACCAGGCCTTCGAGCGAATGCGAGGCTGTGCCGCCTCGGCTGAGTGTGGCGACTGTGACTTCGGTTCCGTCGCCGGCCAATCCGGTGGCCAGTGCATGCACGGCACGTTCGAGTCCCCCGGCCGCCGGTGGGTAGCTGTCGGAGACCACGAGGACCTTCACCGGCGAACCCCCTTCACCGAAGAACCCTCTGCTGTGCGGGCACGATGATGTAACGCCACCGCGCCAACGCCCAGAGTGCGCCGAGGCTCTGCGCTGCGAGCCAGCTGATTCCGACAGCAACAATCCCCATGGAGGGCAACAGGATCCAGGAGAGCGCCAGGCACATCAGCAGCATCGACACGTTGAGCGTCATTGCCTCGCGCAGCCTGCCGACTGCGCGCAGAACCGCCACCGCGATATTGGTGACGGCGTCCGGGATGGCAGAGAGGGTCAGCACGATCAGCAGCATTTTCCCGTGGGCACTGTACGACTCGCCGAATACCCGCAAGGCCCAACCCCCGCCGATGAGGTAGACGAGGATCAACGGGCCGAGCAGCGCCGCGATAATCCGACTGCAGCGCCGTGCGAGAGCCGGGATGTCTTCGGGATCTGTTGCGGTCTCGGCGAACAGCGACATCGCGATGCACGGACTGATCATGAAGAACACCGCGCCGAGCATCCAGGTCGCATAGAAGTAGGCGCCGTCGGATTCGGACAGTCTGGCGAGCACGATGATCGGCAGTACGAATGACGTGACACTCGCAGCCACAGTCACGACGTGTTGCCCCAGAAGCGACGCGCTCATGTCCCGGACGTCGGAGACGAGGTGTCCGAACAGTGGCCGCATGCTGTGCTCACCGCGAATTCGTCTGCACCAGAATGTCGAGAACACTACCGATATCACCGCGGACGCGCTCCAGGCCGTCAGAATCTGGTTGTGAGTGCCATTGATGAGCACGGGAAGGAACAGCAACGGAATGCGTAAGCCGGTGAACAGCATGTTGCGCGCGAGGAGCAGTCCGCTGCGGCGTAGCGCAACTGCCACGCAGTCGGCCAGCGTGCCGAGCGCGAAGAATGTGGCTCCCATCGTGAATGCCGCTGCGGCAACGGCGGTGCTCAGCGACGGGAGGGTGTGCAGAACGTATCCCAAGATGAGAACCACGACTGCGGACCCGGACACCGCAGTCACGATCACGACTGTCACTGCGGCGGTGAGTATTCGCCGCCAGCGATCAGTCGTGAGCGTGCGCGGTAACCACTCGACCATCGCGGTGGCAGCGCCGACGCTCGCGATCAATGCCGTCGCCTGCATGGCGCTGGTGGTGGCCGCCCCGACTCCGATGTCCGCTGTTGATGTCGTGTGAGCAACAACAAGCCAGAACACGTAGCCCATGAGGGAGGTGAGAACGGTGCTCGCCATCATGTAAGAACTGTTGCGCAGCATCGAGTCTTCGGCTATTCGGGTCCGCGCGATCTGGGGGAGAGAGCCGAGTGTCACCTTCATCAGGGCGCCACGGAGAGATAGAGCACGAGGGATGTCGGTCCGACACCGACGGTGTCGGGGGTCTGGGCTATCGCGATGTCGATCGCGACGCGGTACCGGCCGGGCTCGTTCGGTGCGAGGAACGACACCGTTCCGACCTGGGCACTGCGGGCATTGGTGTTGGTGTCGAAGGGCGCGGTCGGTGGTGTCGTGACAAACCGCGGATCGGTCGGTGAGACGCCACCGATGGTTGCGGACACGTCCGGCGGCAGGGTGGGAAAGAGGAATCCGTAGCTGTACGATGTCCATTCGATGTCGACCGGAGTACCGGGTGCCACTGCGAGTTGGCCAGCGATGGCAGTGTCGGGGCCGGTGAGAATCGTGTTGACATACCGTTCGGGCTGCGTTGTCTGCATCGCGAGCGCTCCGATCAACGCGCCGACGCACAGGGCCGTCAACGCGAGCGAGACCAGTGCGGTTTTCCCGACTCGGCGCCACGGTACGTCGGGGACTGCGCGCGATTCAGGTTTCCGCGGAGACTGCCGGATGCGAATGGCCAACAGGGACAACATCACCGCTGATACGGCAAAGAGCGCCAGTGCGATGGTTGACGTGGTCAGTTGAAATCCCAATGGTCCAAGTGCCAGAACGGTTTCGAGCAGGATGATGAGGGTGAACAGGGCTGGAAGAAGTACGCGCAGCGGTTTTTCGAGTCCGTCGAAGCGTGTGTCGGTACTACCGGGTGTCTTGCCGAGGATCAGCGCCGCGGCCGCCCACGCCGGTATGACGAGGAGTGCGGCCACTGCACACACCCGAAGTTCCACGGGAGCCCGGAGCAGTACCGCGGCGAGAGACACGGCCGCAACCACGGCGGATACCCTCACTCCGGTAAGGGTATCGGAGGTCAGTACCACGTCCAGGACTTGGCGACTCCGAGTGGCAATGTCAGTGCGTTTCATGGCGTTCCTGTCAGATCGGTCAGTTCGGTGCCGACGCTCGCCGAATCGAGTCGGTAGACCCGGAGATGCTCGGTCGACATGATCAGCGACGCCCATGGCGCGTGGTCGAGTCGGTCGAGGTACGACGGCGGTGTCGGCAGGCCGGCCAGGGGATCTCCGCTGCCGTAGTTGTCCCCGTTGAAGGGTGGGGAATCCGCCATTCGGGTATCGACGACAAGGTAGTCGTAGGTTGCCCCGGCCAGGTCGGTAGCGAGCTTCGTATCGGGGTCGGTGTCGGTCTGGGTCAGCTCCCACACCGGAAAGTCGGATGACGGTTCGGAGACGTAGAGTTCGCCGTACGCCGCCAGTGCCAGCGTTGTGTATCGGTCGGTCACGACGCGCACGCGACCTTCTCTCAGTCGAATGTGTTCGGCCACCGTCCGAGCTTCGGCGCTCGCGGATCTGGTGTCCGAGCCCCAGAGAAACGGGCCGGGAAAGCGGTACGGATCGTTGAGGCCGGCGCCGACATTACCGATCAGCAAGACGATCAGGACAGCGAGCGAGATCAGTTTCCGGAACCGGATCACAATGCGTGGTAACCGATCCTGGAATGCGACGACGAGGGCGCACATCACTGCCACCCCGACGTAACTGAACGCCCACGAGCGCCTGGCCCCCTCCGCACCCGATGGGGCCAGCACAAACAGAACGGACGGGAAGTAGACGGCCCCGATGGCGATGAACGCGAGGGTTGCGGACGTGACTTTGCCCCGCACACGCGCGATCACCAACAGGCCCAACGCGAATATCGCTGCGACCGCTGCCGGGGCGGCGGCAGTGAAGGCTCGTTCCCAGAGTGGTTGGACATTGGCGGCGAGCAGTTCGCGGCCACTCGATTGTGACGTGGCAATGCTGCTCAACTGAGTCACCGAGTTGGCGAGATACGGCGAGAGGTAGCTCACGGTCGGTGATGCGACAAAGACAAGCCAGGCGGCGCCGACGGCCGCGGTGCCGCTCAGCAGAACCCACCATGCGTATGGCCTTTGGTGTGCGCGTACAAACCCGAATGCGGTGACAGTGACGGCGATTGCACCCGAGATCAGGAGCAAGGCGATGGTGGTCAGATGGTGGGTCACGACGCATACGGCGCCGCACGTGACCGCGATCGACAGAAAAGCGATTCGACGACGACGATCGTCCGACCGTGCGGCAATCGAGGTCAAAGCCAACGCCCACATGAAGAATGTGATGGCAACACCCTCGTACGCGAATTGAGTGTCGAAATAGATGGCAGACGGATTGAGGGCGTAGATCAGCGCTGCCACGGCACCGGCACGGGCGGAGCGCAGTAGCGACGTTCCAAGGACGTACGCACCGAGAATTGTCATCACGTGGGTGACGACCATCAACACTTCGCCGGCGGACCAGGCCGAAAGTCCGGTCAGCTGAGCGATAGAGGCGGACAGGGCTGACGTACCCGGGAAGTATTCGACGATCGGGATGATCGAATTGGGTGGGAACAGTTGGCCGCTCGACATGACGTCGACGGATTCACGCCAGTGCGCATACTCGTCGTGATACGACGGACCGAAAGGGTTTCGGAGATACTTCGGGACTGCCGTGAAGAGTCCGAGCAACGCTATCGCGCCGATGCGCTGATTGACTGTTGTCCCGAAAGCCGCCAGTTTGGCTGCCAGCGGAATAACCCCGAGCAGCATACCGACCCAGAAGGTTGCGTAGTAGACATTCGGCGGTGAACCGTCGGACGACATCCGGTACGACACACCGATCAGGAGTATTCCGAGTGCAAGGAGGACGCCTGTCGATGTCCACGACCGCAGCGCCGAGCGTGAAGTGTCGGAGAACCGATGCCGCGGAGCCTGTTCGGCATCGACCGGGGCGAGTGCGATCATGATTGCGCCAACCGTTCGATCGCACGCAGGGTGGTCGACCACGACGTGTGGTCGGTGAATCGTCGATGGCGGTCCGGCGGAATCGACATCAAGGTACGACGGAGTGCGTCGACGTTGTCGGGTTCGACCAGATGGGCGCCTTCGTAGGTGCGAGTTGCTTCGACCAGTCCGCCCACCGCGTAGAGCACGACGTGTAGTCCGGAGTGCATTGCGATCTGCAGCGGACCGCTTGCCGACGCGCGCCGATAGGGAAGCACCACTACGTCTGTATCGCGGAAGAATTGGCCTGCCTCGGCGTCGCTGACGTAGCGATTCACGAAGGTAATGCGCCGACGGTGTGGACTGGCGGATATCAGTGCTGCCGGAGTCTGCCAGTTCTCCCAGGTTTCACCCACGATCGTGAGATGAAACTGTGCGGCCTGCTCGGCGCTGAGTTTGTTGAAGGCCACCAGGAGATCGTCGAGCCCTTTGTACGGTCTGATGAGGCCGAAAAAGAGCAGTCGGGTTGGCCCACTGCGGGAATCGTGAGAAGCCGGGGAATCGGCGGGGGAATCGGCGATGTGTGTGTACGGTCCGTGGGGTGCTGTTTCGATGTCGAGCCGGTCGAACGGACGCGAGCCGAATGTTCTGCGCAGTAACTCTAAATCATGGTTGTTGTGGACGAGCGCGCCGTGGGCGAGCGACAGCAGAAGGGGCATACCGCGTCGACAGTACATATCGACGCCCAAGACCAAAGCCTCACTGGTGTCCTGAGTCTCGTGAAACTCGACAACCACACGAATGCCGAGTACCCGGGCAAACAACGCGACGAGGATATAGGTGTGGAGTGTCGCGGCAGTCCACCATTGCAGTACAACCAGATTCGGCTTTGTCGAGCGAAGCCGAGCCAGGGCCCCCAATAGGCCGGGGAACCAGTACCAGTCGAGTTCGCCGATGCGAGTGACATTGTTGCCGTAGCGAAGCGCGGTGCCGGTATTCGGTGAGCGACGAGTAGTCGGATACAACCGCCGCGGGATGACCCGGCGTAGCAGGAGCACCGACACATCGTGTTCGCGACTCAGTTCGTTCGCAAGTGTGCAGGTGTAGGCCGACAACCCACTGAGGAAGTGAAAGCCCGGACCCACGAGCACTACCTCGAGTCTGCCTTCCGCGTTCACGCTGCTCACCCCGCAGCCTTCGGCAGATGCAGAACCGTGGGCGGACTGTTGGGTGGATTGTTCGGCGGATCACCCTGTGCTGCTGCGACTACCGAGATCCGGTGCACAATGGGTGCGATGTCCGGTCGGTGCTGCACCCGAATCCGAGTCAGGACGGCAAGGCAGGCAACACCATCTCGCCAGGTGATTTTCTTGCCCTCCGACACCGATCGTCCGTGATACGACACAGGCACCTCGAGAGGTCGGATACCGCACCGCAGTAATCGCGCTGTCATTTCCGTGTCGAGGCCGAAACCGCCCTCCGTCAATGTCAGGGAGCGCAGGTGATCGGTCGGGATGAGTTTGAGGCAAGTGTGCATGTCCGTCAGGCAAGCGTCGTACAACACGTTGGCAAACAAGGTTGTTGCGCGGCCTCCTATGGCAAACCGAAATGACGGAAAGCAGGCGTTGACTCCGCGGACCCTCGCGCCGAACACGTGATCGGAGTATCCGGCCAGTACCGGTGCGATCAGCGACGGAATATCGCTCGGCAGATATTCGAGATCTGCGTCGAGGATGACGAGGTGACTTCCGGCGGCGTAGTCCAACCCGGTTCGAATTGCCGCGCCCTTGCCGCGATTGACCGGATGGGTCACTACGACAATGTCTTTCGATGTCCGAGCGTCTGATCGCTGAGCTTCGAGAATTCGTGCGGTGCGATCGGTGCTGCCGTCGTCGACGACTATCAGTTCCATCCGGCACGGATAATGTACGGCGAATACGCGGTCTATCGCTGCCTTCAGCGTGCGTTCCTCGTTGAAGACCGGCATCAGTATCGAGAGGCTGACCAGCGGCTGGCTGTGCGGAAACGAAGGCTGATTCATTGCGGGTGCCACCTGACTCGTCCGTGCGGGGAGGGACGAGCTACCGGGAATCAGGGGCAGCTCCGAATATCGGTGCGGAAGTACCAGGGAACAAGGGCATGCCGACTAATTCGAACTTACTCCTCGGCGACACTCCACGCTACGGCTCCCCTCGGAGTACATGTCGGTACACCTGGGCTGTTGCGGTTGCCACGCCGGCCCAGTCAGGTAATACCACGTCGTCGCCGGTACCGGCACTCAATTGAAGTGCGATCGCACGGGCTATGGACGTGGCGCCTGCAGTCGGTGGGATCAGGACTGCTCCGGTACCGAGGAATCGCCGAACAATCTCACGATGAGCTGGTATGTCGCTCAGGACGATTCGTGATCCTGCCGCGGCCGACTCGAGGGGGGCGATGCCAAAGGCTTCATGCTCGGACAACGAGACGGACACGTCCGCCGTCCGGAGCCAGCGATGCATGCCAGGAGTGTCCAGCCGTCCCGTGAACCGCACCCGGTCGCCGAGTCCGAGGCGGGCGGAACTGGCGGCCAGTGCATTTCGAGCAGAACCGTCGCCGACGACAACAAGCTGGACGGTGTCGGGCAATTCGACCATGGCCTCGAGGATCCGATCCACCCGCTTGTATGGTTCCAATCGCCCGTGAAACAACAGCGTGGCGGTTTCGTCGGGATACGGCGTGGCGGCGCGTACTGCAGTTGCGTCGACGCCGTTGGGAATGACAGTTGTGTAGGTTTCGAGGCCCGGGAAATACGAATGCACCAACTCGAGTTCTGCATCGGAGACACAGACAACGGCGGAGCTCGAGGTGAAGAGCGCTCGGGAGAATTTCCGATAGAGCGAATGCAGCATGCGGGTGGATCGAGTGTGTCCGGTGCCGTGAAAATGTGGGGTGAAGACGACCGGCCGACGGAACCCCGTCAATGCGGCCAACGCGGAGCATGCGTGATAGCTGTGGACGTGGACGATGTCAAAAGTATTGTCGAGGTGCATGGTTCGCACCAAAAGTCGGGGTGAGACTGACATGGCGGTGGTTGTCCAGGCGGGGTAGCGGTGAACAATCGAATCGCGTTTTTGCGGGGTCGCCGGCGTTTCCGCTCGACGGCTACCGGTGAAAACTTCGACATCGATCCCGGTCGAGCTCAGATGTGTGGCCAACTGCGCGACGTGGTCTTCGACTCCGCCGATGGACGGCGGGAATGCCGGTGTCACCAAAGCGACGCGCATCGATCACACCTTCAGTCCCAGTTCGACAATCGCCCGCGCGACGGACAGCACGGTCGCGTTGTGGCTGCGTGCGCGTCGGCGGATGAGTTGGTATGCCGAGTCGATGGTGGTGTTGTGGTCCTTCGAGATGATCCCCTTGGCCTGTTCGACAACGATTCGGGTTTCGAGTGCATGTTGCAGCTGCGTGGATTCCCGTTCGCGCTCGTGTAGTTCGAGCGACATGAGTATGAACCCCATCGCGACGGTGGTCAGTGCCTGGGCTGCGCTCACATCGTCGTCGTCCCAGATGATCATCTCGTGTGAGAAGACGGTCAGTATCCCGATCGAGGTTCGGGCGGGGGACGCGGACCCACTCGAGATTCTCGCTTCCCGGTAAAACGGAAGCGCCGCCACGGCTTTGACGCCCAGGTGGCTCGCTTGGGCAGCAAAGGCAGGCCAGGCGTATGCGGCGCTCGGCACATCGGTGATCTGCACGCTGTCGAGTCGGGGTAACCTCCCCGGCCCTATCCGAAACTCTCGTTCGCATCGATCGAATTCGGGTGAACTGACCGACGTGATGTCCGGTTGATCGGGAAGGGCGACGGTGATGCTTGCTGCTGCGGTTTCGAATATGTCGGCGATGAAGCACACGAGTTCGTGGAGTGTTTGTGTTGCCGAGTTACCTTCGCGCGGCGGCGACGCGAAATGGGTCAGGGCACAGAGGTATAGGGCATCATCATGCATGGGTATCCCACCGTAGGTCGTTACCGGTACCGTGAATTGTCCCCGCAGAAGTGGTGTCTGCGCAGACGTGGCAGATGTTCCGTATCTTGTTCCAGTGCACAAGGTTCGGACATATTTGAATTCAGATGCTCTGAAATCCAGTTCCGAAGGACGGAACCTGAGGTCAGAAACAAACTGAAATCCCGATATGACCCAAGCGTACAGACCCAGGGAATGAATGGGAACCCATATGGCCCGTGGTCGACGGCGAATTTCCTTGCGACCCTTGCGAAGCGAGTTTCCATACCTTGCGTCCGGTTCTATCGGCCGGGATGGTCGGACGGCAGGCTAAGGTCGGGAACAGATGATGTCCGATTGCTTTCTCGATGAGGAGTTGCTGTGCGTGCGATGGTTGTTACCGAGTTGTCCGGCCCGCAAGGACTCGACCTCGAGGAGATCCCCGAGCCTGATGCGTCCGGCAAAGTTCTCATCGACGTCAAGGCCAGTGGAGTCTGTTTTCCGGACTTGTTGATCACCTACGGCAAGTATCAGATCCGGCCGGAGCCCCCGTTTGTCCCCGGTGCGGAAATCTCGGGTGTCGTGATCACGGCGCCGGAGGAGTCGGGATTCACTGCGGGCGACCGGGTCCTTGCGGCGACCTATCTCGGGGGATATGCGGAACGAATAGCAGTCGACCCTTCGCAGGTGTTGCGAATCCCGGACGCTTTGGATTTCGACGAAGCCGCGTCGTTGATCATCAATTACCAGACGATGGAGTTTGCGCTGGCTCGTCGCGCCAAGATCGTGGCCGGCGAAACCGTAGTTGTTCTCGGCGCGGCCGGCGGTGTGGGCACCGCGACCATTCAGTTGGCCAAGGCGCACGGTGCTCGGGTAATCGCCGTTGTTCGACGTGCCGGCGTCGAGGAGTTCCTCCGCGAGTTGGGAGCTGACGAGGTGGTGGCACTGGCGCCGGGGTGGGGTGAGCGGGTTCGCGAGCTGACCGGCGGCAAGGGGGCGCAGATAGTGGTGGATCCCGTCGGCGGTGACGCCTTCGACGAGGCGGTCCGCGTTCTGGCCCCTGAAGGCCGCCTTGTCGTGATCGGATTTGCCGGCGGCGGGATTCCCGAGGTGAAGTTGAACCGGGTGCTGTTCCGCAACATCAGCATTGTCGGGGCGGCGTGGGGTGAGTTCACACGTTCTGATCGCGACGCAGTTGCTGAGGTGCATGCATCGCTGGTGCGCCATGTCGAAAACGGGTTGCGTCCCATCGTCAAGGCTCGATACCTTCTGGAGGATGCGGCCTTGGCGCTTACCGATTTGGAAACGGGCAAAGTTCTCGGAAAGGCCATTTTGGTGCAGGAATGAGTTTCCCAGGGTGATGTTGCTCACCGGAAATCGGGTTGCGCGTTAGTTACGGTTGGGCAATAGTTGCATCCGCACTACTATTCGCCAGGTGATCGCCTCGGATTCTGATGACCTGTTCGGAGCACTCGACGAGTTGTTCACTCGCCTGATGAGCGCCGGTGATTCGGAGTCGATCGATGCACTGATCGAGTTGGATCTCTCGTTCAGTCAGGTTCGTGTGCTGTTTGCTCTCGGCCAGTGCGATGCGCCCGTCCCGATCAACGAGGTTGCCGACGAGCTTCGGCTCTCGGTGGCGGCGACGGGTCGCAATATCGACCACCTCGTGCAGATGGGGTTGGTCGTGCGGCGTGAGGACGAACGTGACCGGCGCGTCAAACGGGTTTCCCTGTCGGAGGCCGGCGTTAAGGTCACGTCCAATCACATCGAATGCAAGCGTGGACAGCTTCGTGATTTTGCGTCGCGCGTGCCCGCGCCGGAACGGCTTCGACTTGTCGAGGCGCTAGAGCCCATTCTCGCGGGTGACTACCTGCGAGCATCTACCCAGGAGACTTCGCGATGACATCGCCGAACGCGCCGGCACCGGCGTCCGACAAGTTAGACGGTGCGGTACTCAAAATCGCATCCGTGGTGGTGCTCGGTGCCATCATGTCGATTCTCGACGTGACCGTGGTCAGCGTCGCGCTGACTACATTTGCCGAGGAATTCGATACGTCCTACGCCACCGTTGCATGGACGATGACCGCGTACACGCTTGCTCTCGCAACAGTTATCCCGGTGACGGGTTGGGCGGCGGACCGTTTCGGTACCAAACGGCTGTACATGACCGCGCTCGTGCTGTTCGTGCTGGGTTCGGTTGCCTGTGCGATGGCGTGGGACATCACGTCGTTGATCGGTTTCCGAGTTCTGCAGGGTCTTGGCGGCGGCATGTTGATGCCGCTCGGTATGACGATCATGACCAAGGCCGCTGGTCCGGAACGGATCGGTCGTGTCATGGCTGTGCTCGGTATTCCGATGCTGCTCGGCCCCATCGGTGGACCGATCCTCGGTGGTTGGCTGATCGAGGTCGCAAGCTGGCACTGGATCTTCCTGATCAACCTGCCGATCGGTGCCATTGCGTTGGCGGCAGCCTTCAAGATTCTGCCTTCGGACAAGCCCCAGCCTTCGGAGTCGTTCGACTTCCTCGGCATGGTGCTGCTGTCGCCGGGCTTGGCGCTGTTCCTCTTCGGTGTGTCCTCGATCCCCGAGGTAGGGACCGTCGCGTCGGCCAGGGTCTTGGTCTCCGCCGGTATCGGTTTGGTTCTGATCATCGCGTTTGTGTTCCATGCGCTGCGTAAGGATCATCCGCTGATCGACCTGCGCTTGTTCAAGAACCGGCAGTTGTCGGTCGCCGTGATCACGACGTCACTGTTCATCGTGGCGTTCATGGGCGCGGGTCTGTTGTTCCCGAGTTTCTTCATCCAGGTGGGTGGCCACACGACCCTCGAGGCCGGCCTCCTCATGGCTCCGCAGGGGCTTGGCGCAATGCTGACCATGCCGATCGCCGGCCGACTCGTGGACAAGATGGGCGCAGGCAAGATCGTGTTGACGGGTCTGCCGTTGATCCTGATCGGCATGGGTGTCTTTACGCAGGTCGCTTCCGATTCCCCGACCTGGATGCTGATGGCTGCCCTGTTCGTGATGGGTATGGGTATGGGCTGCACGATGATGCCGCTGATGACGGCCGCGATCGTGACGCTGTCCAACGAGCAGATCGCTCGCGGTTCGACACTCATGAATATCGTTCAGCAGACCGCCGGCTCTATCGGTACCGCTGTGATGTCCGTGGTTCTCACCAACCAGTTGCTCAATCGCGATCTGACAAGCAATGAAGTCGGCATGGCGCACCTTCCGCCGCCGGTGGGACCGGATCCGTCGACGGTCGATTCGATTCTGAGTTCTGCCGCCGACGCATTCGGCAACACGTTCCTTGTTGCTACCGTCTTGATTGCTTTGACCTTCATCCCGGCATTCTTCCTGCCGCGTAGCAAGACGACGCGAGTTGTAGCCGAGGGTGATTCAGCGGCGCCGATCATGATGCACTGACACGTATTCTTTTGCGCTGAGGGCGGTAAGCACATGGTGTGCCTACCGCCCTCAGTGCTGTTCAGGGTGCGGGAATAGCCCCAGATGGTTGAATGTTAAATTATCTACATGCAGTCGTAGGGATCAACGCCCTGAACAGGAGTAGCCATGCAGTTCGGAATCTTCACAGTCGGTGACGTCACCACAGACCCCACGACAGGGGTCACGCCCACCGAGCACGAGCGCATCAAGGCGATGACCACTATCGCCAAGCATGCCGAAGACGTGGGACTCGACGTCTTCGCAACAGGCGAGCACCACAACAAGCCGTTTGTGCCGTCGTCACCCACCACGATGCTCGGCTACATCGCTGCACAGACCGAGAAGATCACGCTGTCCACGTCAACGACGCTGATCACCACCAACGATCCGGTGAAGATCGCCGAAGACTACGCGATGCTCCAGCATCTCGCGGAGGGTCGCGTCGACCTCATGATGGGGCGTGGCAACACGGCGCCCGTGTACCCGTGGTTCGGCAAGGACATTCGCGCGGGTATTCCGTTGGCCCTCGAGAACTATCAGCTCTTGCGCCGGCTTTGGGACGAGGAAGTGGTGAACTGGCAAGGGGAGTACCGCACTCCGCTGCAAGGTTTCACGTCCACACCACGTCCGCTCGACGGCATCGCACCCTTTGTGTGGCACGGCTCGATTCGCAGTCCTGAGATCGCGGAAATCGCGGCGTATCACGGTGACGGGTTCTTCGCGAACAACATCTTCTGGCCCAAGGAGCACTACATCGAGCTCATCAACCTCTACCGTCAGCGCTACGAGCATTACGGACACGGCACCGCCGATCAGGCGATCGTCGGGCTGGGCGGTCAGGTCTTCATGCGTAAGAACAGTCAGGACGCCGTCAAGGAATTCCGCCCGTACTTCGACAATGCGCCGGTGTACGGTCACGGACCGTCGCTCGAAGAGTTCACCGAGCAGACGCCGCTGACAGTCGGTTCGCCGGAGCAGGTCATCGAGAAGACCCTCGCGTTCGCGGATTTCTTCGGCGACTACCAGCGCCAGCTGTTCCTCATGGATCACGCGGGTCTTCCGCTGAAGACGGTGCTCGAGCAGCTCGATCTTCTCGGCGAGGAAGTTGTACCGGTTCTGCGTCGTGAATTCGCGGCCCGTCGTCCGGCGCATGTCCCGGACAACCCGCCCACCCACGCGTCGATGAAGGCCGCGCGTGACACAAGTGCGGTCTCGGCATAGTTCTGGGCACCCTGACGCAACCCGAGGCAGGATGAAGAGATGAGCAACCTCGACATGCATCCCGTAGAGCAGGAATGTGAAGGCAAACCTGACAACAGCGAGATTCAGATCCTCACCCCGCGGGATGTTCCGCTCGGTGGCCCACGGGCAATGCGGGTGCGGCGCACATTGCCGCAGCGCGATCGTTCGCTGATCGGGGCGTGGTGCTTCGCCGATCACTACGGGCCGGACGACGTCGGCTCGGGGCCCGGCATGCATGTGCCGCCGCATCCACACACCGGTTTGCAGACGGTCAGTTGGTTGTTCACGGGTGAGATCGAGCATCGCGACAGCATCGGCTCTCACGCGATGGTGCGCCCGGGCGAACTTAACTTGATGACGGCCGGTAGCGGGATCGCGCATTCGGAGGTCTCGACGCCGAAAACGAAGGTTCTGCACGGCATGCAGCTGTGGGTGGCTCTCCCGGACGCGGCTCGCGATACCGCCCCCGCGTTTGTTCACTATCGACCGGAACCGGTGACCATTGGGGGCGCCAGGCTCAGCGTGTTCCTCGGCTCGTTGGCCGGCGAGAAATCGCCGGTATCCACCTTCACCGAATTGCTCGGTGCCGAGATAGTTCTCGATCCGGGCGCTGACATTGCGCTCGACGTCGATCGTTCGCACGAACACGGAGTGATCGTCGATCAAGGATCGGTAGTGCTGCGTGGCACCACCGTCGGCTGGGCCGAGTTGGGTTATCAAGCACCGGGTTTCGGGAAGCTGACATTACGCAACCCGGGTTCCGAACCAGCTCGGGTCCTGCTGCTCGGCGGCAAGCCGTTGGGCGAGCAGGTCATCATGTGGTGGAACTTCATGGGCCGCACGCACGAAGAGATCGTCGAGTATCGACGCAAGTGGCAGGCCGAACTGGCCTCTGGATTCGACGGCAGCGTCCCTGATCAACGTTTCGGCGTAGTGCCGGGATACGACGGTCCGGCGCTCCCGGCACCCGAGTTGCCGAACAGTACGTTGCGGCCCCGAGGTTAGCCGCGTCTCTTGCTGCTTCCGGCCGCAAGCGTCGTGTCGATCAGGCCTGTTCGATGTCCTGATGGGCCTTGGCGAGCATGATGTAACCGGCGCCGTTGGCGCTGATCCCGGCCTTTTCGCCTTCGGAGAGTTCACGTTTGACCTTGGCCGGTACGCCGGCGACCAGTGATCCGGGCGGGATCTGCATCCCCTGCGAGACGACGGCGCCGGCCGCGATCAGTGATCCCGAACCGATGTGTGCGCCGTTGAGCACCACTGCGCCCATGCCGACCAGCACGTCGTCTTCGACGGTGCACCCGTGCAACACCGCGTTGTGGCCGACCGAGATTCGCTCGCCCAGAACCGCGGGGAACGTCGGGTCTGCATGCACCGTGCAGTTGTCCTGGATGTTGGTGTCCGCGCCGATGGAGATCGATTCGGCGTCGCCGCGAATGACCGCGCCGTACCAGATGCTGGCGCCGGCAGCGATGGTCACTGCGCCGACAACGGTGGCATTGGGTGCGATGAACGCGCTCTCGTCGATCTGCGGGGTGCGTCCGAGAACGGTGGCGATGATCGGGTTGGTCATGGTTCTCCTGTGCGTTGGAATGAACGTGCTCTGACGGTACCTGGACTATTTCGGGGTGGGCTTTCGATTCATGACAACGGTGCCGATGCCCGCCACGACCACAAGTCCGATGGCAACCAGGGTCATGGAGTCGAGTGTCTGTCCGATGATGACTACGCCGGCCAACGCTGCTGCTGCCGGTTCGAGCGCAATGAGGACGGCAAAGACCTTCTTGGCCAAGGATCGCAGCGCCCACATTTCCAGGCTGTACGGAATGACGGACGAGAGGATGGCTACGGCCGCGCCGGCGGCAAGCATCTTCGGATCGAGCAGTTCGGATCCTCCGGAGACCACACCGAACGGCAGGGTGAGGACGGCCGCCACAATCGTGGCACCGGCCAGACCGTCGGCACTCGGAAGTGTTGCGGCGAGGTGTGAACCGGCGATGATGTATCCCGCCCAGGCTGCGGCCGCAATGAGTGCGTAGATCACGCCGACGACGTCGAGTCCGGATTCCCCGTGATCACCCAATCCGAGGAGAAGTACTCCGCCGAAGGCAAGCAGCACCCAGGCACCGTCGGCCCAGCGCTTCGACAGCACCGCGGCAAGTGTGAGTGGCCCGAGAAATTCGATGGTGACGGCCGTTCCGATGGGCACCGTGTCGAGGGCCATGTAGAAGGCCCCGTTCATGACGGCCAGAGAAACGCCGAGCGCAAATATGCCCTTGCGCTGCCGGTTCGACCACCTGCTCCATCGTGGGCGGACGATGACTCCGAGGATGATCGCGGCGATCGTCAGCCGAAGCGTCGTGGCACCGGCCGGCCCGATCTGCGAGAACAGGGTCGTCGCGAATGCCGCTCCGAACTGGAGCGAAAGTATCGAGGTGAGGACTGCGCCGACCGGCAGAAGCTGACTGCCGGCCTTCATTCTCCGGTGAACTCAGGACTTCGACGCTCGAGCATCGCGGCAACGGCTTCGTGGTGATCGCGAGTGTGATGGGCGATCGACTGCATGGCGGCCGAGAGTTCGAGCAAACTCTCGAGGCTCTGGTGCTGGCCCTCGCGGAGCAGTTTCTTGGTCATGCGGAGCACCTGCGGGGGATTGGCGGCTACTCGCGCTGCCAAAGCGTGCGCTGCGGGAAGCAATTCTTCGGGCTCGGTGATCTGCGAGACCAGACCCCAGTCGAGTGCCTTGGTCGCGTCGATCGGTTCGCCGGTGAACGCCATCTCGGCGGCGCGGGCGTTGCCGATCGCGCGGGGGAGCAGCCAGGCTCCGCCGTCGCCGGGGATGAGTCCCACCTTGACGAAGCTCTCGGCGAAGACTGCGGCGGTCGAGGCGATGCGGAGGTCGCACATGAGTGAGAGGTCGCAGCCCGCTCCGATGGCCGGGCCGTTGACCGCGGCGATGGTCGGCACCTCACACGTGTACAGCGCGAGCGGAATGCGCTGGATGCCGTGCCGGTAGCCCTGGCGGATCTCGCCGGGAGCACCACCGAACATGCCTTCCTTGTCTCGCATGTGTTTGACGTTGCCGCCGGAGGAGAAAGCCGACCCGGCCCCCGTGAGGATGACTGCGCGCACACTCTGATCTCGGTTGACTGCGGTGACCGCGTCTTCGAGGGCCTCGATCATGTCGATCTCGGAGATGGCGTTGCGGGTGTCCGGGCGATTGAGGGTCCACGTGACCACATCGCCGGTTCGCGAGATCAGTACGGCGTCGCTCATGGGTGCTCCTGATAGTCGATGGCAGTTGAGCTCAGTCTCTCACCACGAGATTTCTCAATAACAATCATTCGTGCTTGATTTTTATGACTACGAGTGTGATGCTGATCGCATGGCCGAACTTCAGACGTTCATCGATGACTTGCGGGCCGAAGGCGAGAGCCTCGACGCGCTGGTTGCGGATCTGCCCGAGGCGAAGTGGGCGACAATGACGCCCGCGGAAGGGTGGACCATCGCGCATCAGATCGGGCACCTGCACTGGACGGACAGTGCTGCGATCCTGGCTGTCACCGACCCGGACGGGTTCGCGGAGCAGTTGAAGGCGGCGTTCGTGAATCCGGCGGGATTTGTCGACGACGGTGCTGCCGAGCAGGCAGCCCGCCCGCCCGCAGAGTTGCTCGCCGATTGGCGGGCGGGGCGCATTGCTCTCGTCGAGGCGCTCACCGCTGCCCCGGCCGGTACCAAGTTTCCTTGGTACGGCCCGCCCATGGGCGGAGTGTCCATGGCAACTGCGCGATTGATGGAGACGTGGGCGCACGGGCAGGACGTTGCCGACACGCTCGGCGTCGAGCGAGCCCCGACGGCGCGCATCAAGAACATCGCTCATCTGGGTGTCCGCACGCGGAACTTTGCGTACTCGGTCAACGAGAAGACGCCGCCCGCCGACGATTTCCGGGTGGAGTTGACGGCGCCGGACGGTTCGCTCTGGACCTGGGGGCCGGAAGATGCGCGGCAGAAGGTGACCGGGCCGGCGTTGGACTTCTGCTTGCTGGTCACTCAGCGTGCCAATCGCGCCGATCTCGATCTGGTCGCCGTGGGTGCCGACGCGGACGAGTGGCTCGGGTTTGCGCAGGCATTTGCCGGACCCAGCGGCGAGGGACGAGCCGCCATCGGATCCAGCGGAGCCGCACGAGAAGCGAAGGTGGGCAAATGAGTTCGGTACGGATCGGTAACTGCTCCGGTTTCTACGGCGACCGCGTCTCGGCGATGCGCGAGATGCTCGAGGGCGGCGAACTCGACTACCTGACCGGCGACTATCTGGCCGAACTGACGATGCTGATCCTCGGCCGGGACCGGATGAAGGACCCGTCACTCGGCTACGCGAAGACGTTCCTGCGACAGGTCGAGGACACCCTCGGCCTCGCGCTCGACAAGGGCGTGAAGATCGTTGCGAATGCCGGCGGCCTCAACCCGGCCGGACTGGCGGACGCGCTGCGCGAGGTCAACACCAAGCTGGGGTTGAAGGCGAGGATCGCCCACGTCGAGGGTGACGATTTGATCTCTCGGGCAGACGAACTCGGACTCGGCTCCCCGCTGACGGCCAATGCGTACCTCGGCGCCTGGGGCATAGTCGAAGCATTGTCAGCCGACGCCGATGTCGTGGTCACCGGTCGTGTCACCGATGCGTCGGTGATCGTCGGTCCCGCCGCTCATCACTTCGGTTGGAAGCGAGATGATTTCGATCAGCTGGCCGGTGCTGTCGCGGCTGGCCACGTCATCGAGTGCGGAACCCAGGCCACCGGCGGCAACTACGCGTTCTTCACCGAGATTCCCAATCTGGGCCGTCCTGGCTTCCCGATCGCCGAGATCAACGCGGACGGATCCTCGGTCATCACCAAGCATTCCGGAACGGACGGCGAGGTGAGCGTCGGCACGGTGACGGCGCAGCTGTTGTACGAGATCACGGGCGGACGCTACGCAGGCCCGGACGTGACCACCCGTATCGACAACGCGGTGCTCACCCAGGAAGGCCCGGATCGGGTGCTGATCAGCGGAGTCACGGGCGAGGCTCCGCCGCCGCAGTACAAGGTCTCACTCAACACGCTGGCCGGGTTCCGCAACGAGGCCACGTTCATCCTCACGGGTCTCGACATCGAGGCCAAGGCCGATCTGGCGAAGACTCAACTCGAATCCTGGCTGACGAAGAAGCCCGCCGAACTGGTCTGGACTCTCGCTCGCACAGATCACCCGGATTCCGTCACCGAGGAAACAGCGAGTGCGTTGCTGCGCTGCGTGGTTCGTGACTCCGACCCCAAGGTGATCGGTCGCCCCTTCTCCGCGGTTGCGGTGGAAATGGCACTCGCCAGTTACCCAGGCTTCTCGCTGACCGCGCCGCCGAGCAACGGACAACCGTACGGAGTGTTCACCCCCGGCTACGTCGACGCGGGATCGGTGCCTCACGTGGCCTTACTGCCAGACGGCACTCGCGTGGACATCGCTCCGTCGACGCTGACGCAGGACCTCGAACCGGTCGACGAACCTGAGCGTCCGGAGCCGTTGCCGCCACAGTCTTCGCTCTCGGTGCCGCTCGGCACGATCGCCGGTGCCCGTAGTGGCGACAAGGGTGGAAACGCCAACGTCGGCGTCTGGGTTCGCACGGACGATCAGTGGAAGTGGTTGGTGCACACTCTGACCGTCGAGAAACTCAAGGAACTACTGCCCGAGGCAGCGGAGCTTACCGTCACTCGCTACCAGCTTCCGCACCTTCGTGCCGTCAACTTCGTGATCGAGGGAATCCTCGGTCAGGGTGTTGCCTCGCAGGCGCGGTTCGATCCGCAGGCCAAGGGAATTGGTGAATGGCTGCGCTCGCGCCACATCGACATCCCGATTTCGCTACTCCCCACAACTGACGAGAAAGAGGATTCACGGTGACCGTGTGGACCACACCGGAAAGGCTTGCGCTTCGCGAGACCGTACGCGGATTCGTGAACCAGGAGATTCTGCCGCATCTGACGCAGTGGGAGCGCGACGGCGAGATTCCGCGCGAATTGCACCGCAAGGCAGGCGCTCTCGGGCTGCTCGGCGCCAGTGCTCCCGAATCGGCGGGCGGTGAGGGCGGCGACGCCGTCGACTCCATCGTGATCTGTGAGGAGATGCATCAGACAGGTGCGTCGGGCGGGCTGTTCGCTTCGCTCTTCACCTGCGGCATCGCGGTGCCGCACCTGATTGCGGCCGGCGACGAGGCGCAGATCGAGAAGTGGGTCAAGCCGACCCTGCGCGGCGACAAGATCGGCTCGCTCGCCATCACCGAGCCCGGCGGAGGCAGCGACGTCGGGCACCTGACAACCACAGCCAAGCGCGACGGCGATCATTACGTCGTGAACGGTGCCAAGACATTCATCACCTCCGGCGTTCGAGCGGACTTCGTCGTCACCGCGGTGCGCACCGGTGGTCCCGGCGCGGGTGGTGTCTCACTGCTCGTGATCGAGAAGGGCACACCGGGTTTCACCGTCTCGCGCAAACTCGAGAAGATGGGCTGGCGCGCATCCGATACCGCGGAACTGTCCTTTGTCGATGCCCGGGTTCCGGTGGAGAATCTGGTCGGCGCAGAGAACAGCGGCTTCGCGCAGATCGCCCAGGCATTTGTCTCCGAGCGGGTCGCGCTCGCCGCGCAGGCGTATGCCAGTGCAGAACGTTGCCTGGAGCTGACCCTCGAATGGTGCCGCGCCCGCGAAACTTTCGGTCGACCCCTCATCAGTCGGCAGGCCGTGCAGAACACCGTCACCGAGATGGCCCGCAAGATCGACGTCGCCAAGGTGTACACCCACTCGGTGATCGAGCGGTACATGGCCGGTGACGGCGATCTGATCGCCGAGGTGTGCTTTGCGAAGAACACGGCAGTCGAGACGGGCGAATGGGTTGCGAACCAAGCCGTTCAGCTGTTCGGTGGCCTCGGATACATGCAGGAAAGTGAAGTGGAGAGGCAGTACCGGGACATGCGAATTCTGGGAATCGGTGGCGGAACCACCGAAATCCTCACCGGCCTCGCGGCCAAGCGATTGGGGTATCAGTCATGAGTGTCATCCGGTCAACGCTGGACACCAATTCCGAGGTGTATCAGACCGCAACATCGACCATGAACACCAAGCTCGCCGAGATCGAGGTCGAGCACGCCAAAGCGCTTGCCGGTGGCGGCGAGAAGTACACCGAGCGGCACCACAAGCGGGGAAAGCTCCTGGCACGCGAGCGGATCGAACTCCTGCTCGATCAGGATTCGCCGTTCCTCGAACTGTGTCCCCTCGCTGCGTGGGGGAGTGACTTCCCGGTCGGCGCCAGCACTGTGGTCGGTATCGGCGTTGTCGAAGGTGTCGAATGCCTGATCGTTGCCAACGATCCCACCGTGCGCGGTGGCACCAGCAATCCGTGGACGCTGCGTAAGGGATTCCGCGCCAACGACATCGCCATGCAGAACCGCCTTCCGGTGATCTCCCTCGTAGAGTCCGGTGGAGCAGACCTGCCGACGCAGAAGGAGGTGTTCATCCCGGGCGGGCGTATGTTCCGTGACCTCACACAGCTCTCCGCCGCCGGTATCCCCACCATCGCACTGGTCTTCGGCAACTCGACTGCAGGCGGCGCGTACATCCCCGGCATGTCCGACCACGTCGTGATGATCAAGGAACGCTCCAAGGTGTTCCTCGCAGGCCCGCCGCTGGTCAAGATGGCCACCGGTGAGGAATCCGACGACGAGGCACTCGGCGGCGCCGAAATGCACGCCCGCAAGTCGGGACTGGCCGACTACTTCGCAGCCGACGAGCAGGACGCGATCCGCATCGGGCGCTCGATCGTCAAGCGCCTCAACTGGACCAAGAAGGGGCCGGCGCCTCGTGCCGAAATCATCGAACCACTCGAGGATCCGGAAGAGTTGCTCGGCATCGTTCCGGCCGACCTGAAGATTCCGTTCGATCCGCGTGAGGTCATCGCCCGTATCGTCGACGGTTCCGACTTCGACGAGTTCAAGCCGCTCTACGGTTCCTCCCTCGTGACCGGCTGGGCCGAGCTCAACGGTTACCCGATCGGCATCCTGGCCAACGCCCGTGGAGTTCTCTTCAGCGAAGAGTCCCAGAAGGCCACGCAGTTCATCCAGCTTGCCAACCGCTCCAACACGCCGTTGCTGTTCCTGCACAACACCACCGGCTACATGGTGGGTAAGGAATACGAGGAGGGCGGAATGATCAAGCACGGATCGATGATGATCAATGCGGTTGCCAACTCCAAGGTTCCGCACATCTCGATCCTGCTCGGAGCGTCGTACGGCGCCGGTCACTACGGCATGTGCGGACGGGCATTCGATCCGAGATTCCTCTTTGCCTGGCCCAGTTCCAAGTCCGCCGTCATGGGCGGTGCGCAGCTTGCCGGCGTCATCTCCATCGTGGGACGCGCTGCTGCCGAGGCCCGCGGCCAGGTTTTCGACGAGCAGGCTGATGCCGGCATGCGCGCGATGATCGAGAACCAGATCGAGGCCGAGTCACTTCCGATGTTCCTGTCCGGGCGTCTGTACGACGACGGCGTCATCGATCCCCGAGACACCCGCACCGTGGTGGGAATGTGCCTGTCGGCCATTGCCACCGCCCCGATCGAAGGCACCGAGAACTTCGGCGTCTTCCGTATGTGAGGCACGCCGTGACAATCACTTCAGTACTGGTCGCCAATCGTGGCGAAATCGCCCGCCGTGTCTTCGCAACCTGTCGGAAGAACGGAATCGGCACGGTCGCGGTATTTTCCGACGCGGATGCCGACAGCCCTCACGTCGCCGAAGCCGACGCTTCGGTTCGCCTGCCGGGTAACACGCCTGCCGAGACCTACCTGCGGGGTGAGCTCATCATCGCCGCCGCAAAGGCTTCGGGCGCCGACGCGATTCACCCCGGATACGGATTCCTCTCCGAGAACGCGGAGTTCGCGCGCAGCGTCATCGACGCGGGGCTGACGTGGATCGGCCCGCCCGTCGAATCCATCGAGCTCATGGGGTCGAAGGTCGAGTCCAAGAAGATCATGGACGCCGCCGGAGTGCCGGTGCTTTCCGAACTCGATCCCATTGCGGTGACCGACGCCCATCTGCCAGTGCTGATCAAGGCGTCGGCGGGCGGCGGCGGACGCGGAATGCGTGTCGTTCGTGAATTGTCGGCGCTGGAAGGCGAACTGGAAGCGGCGCGGCGTGAGGCGCAGTCCGCCTTCGGCGACCCGACTGTCTTCTGCGAGCGCTACCTCGAGACCGGTCGGCACATCGAGGTTCAGGTCATGGCCGACCGCCACGGTGGGGTGTGGGCGGTGGGGGAGCGCGAGTGCTCGATCCAGCGTCGGCATCAGAAGGTGGTCGAAGAGGCACCGTCGCCGCTCGTGCAACGCATCCCCGCCATGCGCGACAAGCTGTTCGACGCCTCGCGGCTCGCCGCCAATGCCATCGGCTACGAGGGTGCGGGAACCGTTGAATTCCTGGCAGACGAAAAGGGTGACTTCTTTTTTCTGGAGATGAACACTCGCCTGCAGGTGGAGCATCCCGTCACCGAGTGCACCACCGGACTCGATCTGGTGGAACTGCAATTGCAGGTCGCTTCAGGTGAAGTGCTTCCGGACGAGCAGCCGGAGATTCGCGGACATTCCATCGAGGTGCGCCTGTACGCCGAGGATCCCGCCAAGAACTGGCAGCCGCAGAGCGGAACCGTTCACCACATCGAGTTGCCCGGTGGCCCGCAAGAATTCAGTGTTCTGCGTGAGCAGGGCGTTCGCCTCGACTCCGGGGTCGTCGACGGCAGTGTTGTCGGCGTCCACTACGACCCGATGTTGGCCAAGGTCATCTCGTACGCGCCGACGCGGAACGCAGCTGCCCGGCTGCTCGCGTCGACGCTGGCGCGCACCAGGATTCACGGTCTGCGGACCAACCGCGATCTGCTCGTCAATGTCCTGGCTCACCCGGCCTTCATTGCCGGGGATACCGATACGGCGTTCTTCGAGACCCATGACCTCGAGAAGTTGTCAACGCCTCTGGCCGACACCGACGCCGAAAGGCTTTCGGCGCTGGCGGCGGCACTTGCCGATGCCGCGCACAACCGGGCGTCAGCGCGCGTCATCGGCCGCTTGCCCAGCGGGTGGCGCAACCTCCCGTCACAGCCGCAGAGCAAGAGTTACTCCACTGCGTCGGGCGACTACGACGTCCGCTACTCCCTGAGCCGAAGCGGCGTGCTGAGTGCAGAAGGGTTCGACGGCGTGAGCCTGGTATCGGCAACTGCGACCCGGGTAGTGCTCGAGCAGAGCGGAGTTCGGCGTTCGTTCGACGTGGCGGCCTACGGGAGTGAGATTTTTGTCGACTCCTCGCTCGGACCCGTCGCGTTGACGGCAGCACCGCGCTTCGTCGATCCGTCGGCGGAAGTCGCCGCCGGTTCGTTGCTCGCTCCGATGCCGGGATCAGTTATTCGCCTCGGCGCAGCACTCGGTGACACAGTCACTGCCGGCCAGCCGATTCTGTGGCTAGAGGCCATGAAGATGGAACACACCGTCACCGCGCCGACAGCCGGTGTCCTGGTAGAACTTCCGGTCGCCGTCGGCCAGCAGGTCGAGGTCGGATCGGTACTCGCACGTGTGGAAGAACCCGCTACAGAAGAGGACGCATGATGAGTTTCATCGAAACCGAAGAGCAGAAGGAACTGCGGGCATCCGTTTCCAAACTGGGTGAGCGCTTCAACTATGTCGACTACGTGCTGCCCAAGGCGCGCAAGGGTGAGCCGCTCACCGAATTGTGGAACGAGGCGGGCAAACTCGGGTTCCTGGGCGTCAACCTGCCCGAGGAATACGGCGGCGGCGGTGCCGGCATCTACGAACTCGCGCTGGTGCAGGAGGAATTGGCGGCGCAGGGTGCCGGTCTGCTCCTGGTTGTCGTCTCGCCGGCCATCTGCGGCACCATCATCGGCAAGTACGGCACTGCGGAGCAGAAGCAGCAGTGGCTGCCCAGCCTCGCCGACGGCTCCAAGATCATGGCGTTCGGAATCACCGAGGCCGACGCGGGTTCGAACTCACACCAGATCACGACGACGGCACGCAGGGATGGCGAAGACTGGATCCTGAGCGGCAACAAGATCTACATCTCGGGCGTCGATCAAGCTGACGCAGTGCTCATCGTCGCGCGCACCGAGGACTCCAAAACCGGCAAGCTCAAGCCCGCTCTGTTCATCGTCCCCACGGATTCTCCCGGATTCGTGAAGACACAGATGGAGATGGATATCATCGAGCCGGACCACCAGTTCATCTTGTTCCTCGACGATGTACGGCTGCCGGCCGACGCTCTGGTCGGCGAAGCCGATGCCGCCCTGATGCAGTTGTTCGCCGGTCTCAACCCCGAGCGCATCCTGGGTGCGTCGATGGCCATCGGAATGGGCCGTTACGCCCTGAACGCCGCGGTGAAGTTCGCCAACGAGCGCACGGTGTGGAAGACGCCGATCGGTGCCCACCAAGGTATTTCGCATCCCCTCGCGCAGGTGAAGATCGAACTCGAGCTCGCCAAGCTGATGATGCAGAAGGCCGCGGTCCTCTACGACAGTGGTGACGATTTCGGTGCTGCCGAAGCCGCGAACATGGCGAAGTACGCGGCTGCCGAGGCCAGCATCAAGGCACTCGATCAGGCGATCCAGACGCACGGCGGGGCGGGTCTGACGAAGGAATACGGACTGGCCGCCATGCTCGGCGCGGCTCGTATCGCCCGTGTCGCGCCGGTGAGCCGCGAGATGATCCTCAACTTCGTCTCGCAGCATTCTCTCGGTCTGCCTCGGTCTTACTAGACGGTCTCACTGGAAAGGGCGAAGCATGACGGACGAGGACAAGCCATACGTACGGTACGAAGTATCCGGTGGTGCGGCCACGATCACTCTCGACTCACCACACAACCGCAACGCGATTTCGACGCGGTTGGTCACGGAGTTGCAGGCTGGACTGACGTCGGCGGCCGCTGATCCGGCAGTTCGAGCAGTGGTGCTCACCCACACCGGTGGAACATTCTGTGCGGGAGCCGATCTCAGTGAAGCATCCGGGTCGTCCGTATCTCCGGAGGAGGCAGTCAAAGAGCGTGGGCGGGGGATGCTGACGCTCTTGCGCAGCATTCTCGAGCTGCCCAAGCCCGTGATCGGGCGCATCGACGGTCACGTCCGGGCCGGGGGTATGGGTCTTGTCGGGGCGTGCGACATCGTCGTCGCCGGACCGGCGAGCACCTTCGCGGTGACGGAATCACGATTGGGGTTGGCCGCGTCCATCATCTCGCTCACGGTCCTACCGAGGCTCGGCCAGCGATCTGCGAGCCGGTACCTGCTCACCGGAGAGAAGTTCGGACCGAACGAGGCCCACGCTATCGGGCTGGTGACGGAAGCGTCGCAGGGCACCGCTGAGTCGATCACTGAACTCTTGGTCACATTGCGTCAGTGCTCGCCACAGGGGCTGGCCGAATCGAAATGGCTCACGACCAGGCAGGTCCTGGCCGGATTCGACCGAGACGGCGAGGAGATGATCGCGCAGTCGGCGCGGCTGTTTTCCTCTGACGAGGCTCGTGAGGGCATGATGTCTTTCTTGCAGAAGCGTCCAGCAGCCTGGGCACAACAGAACGCACAGTAGAAGGGATGGCGGCGCGATGACTCGAGAACCCAAGCAGGACCGAAGTCGAGTCACGCGCTCCCACCTGCTCGAAGTGACGGTGGAGTGTCTCGCCGAACTCGGATGGGGTGCAACGACGATGAGTGTCGTCGCGCAGCGGGCCGGGGTATCCCGTGGTGCCATGCAGCACCACTTCCCGACGCGTGAGGACCTGATCACCGCGGCACTCGAGGTGATGTTCGACGCCCGAATGGATCAGGCACGCAAAGAGTCCACCGACCTTCCCGCGGGTGCCGGTCGAACCGAGGCGATCATCTCCCGATTGGTCGAGTACTACACCGGCACTCTGTTCAAGGCAGCACTTCAGGTGTGGACGGCGGCAGCTTCCGACCCGGACTTGCGAGCGCGAGTGTTGCCACTCGAGGAACGGTTCGGGCGCATCGCGCACCGCATGGCCGTCGAGAGTCTTGGCGCCGACGACGCAGATCCGACGACGCACCGTCTGGTGCAGGCGACCCTTGACCTTGCCCGAGGGCTGGGGTTGGCAGATGTCTTGACCGACGACTCGCGTCGACGGTCCGAGGTGGTCAGAACGTGGGCGGCGCAACTCGACTCGACTCTCGTGCGTGTGTCAGCGCCGGTGTCGTGATCGCGCAGCTCTGATCCCGGAAGTACAGTCACCTGCATGCCGCGCCGCAGAGCCCTGTCCTTCAGTACCCCGTTGGTGGTCGCTGCTGCGGTGCTGGTGTCGGCTACCGGCTGTGGGGCCGACGACGGCACAGCGGAACAGTCCACAGGTTCAGCGCCCACCGCCCAGGCAGCAACCGATCCCGGTCCGATGTTCGCAGAATGCGGATCGGTGACGGATGAGGAGGTGGTCGCGGCTTTCGGGCTCGCGTTCACCGATGTCACCAGAAACGGTGTCGGCTGTGAATGGACGGTTGCCGGTTCGTTGGGACCAAGCGTCGCGTTCTCCTGGTACCGCGGCAGCCCGATCGGCCGCGAGCGCGCCGGTTCCGACCTTCTCGGTCGACCTGCCGCCGACATCACGATCGAGGGCCACTCCGGTTTCATCGCGTCGCGAGAAGGCGTTCTGTGCGAGTTGGGTATTTCCTTCGGGGGCGATTTTGTCCATTGGTCGGTGAACTACGGCTCCGCGAACTCCGGGCTTGTCGCCCCGCCTGCCGATCCGTGTGTTGTCGGGAAGAGCCTGATGGAACTCACTGTCTCGAGGGCACAGTGAGTCGCGCCCGGGCGGCGGCGCTTGGCGCGTCGTTGATCCTGCTGACGGGGTGCGGTTCGACAGTGACGGGAACGCCGCTGGCCGAGGGCGGCTATCAGGGCAGTGGCAGCGAGAAGTTCGCCAACATCCTGCAGGAATGTGAAGCGGTGTCCGACCCGCAGATCGCGGCGGCAATCGGCGCCGACGGCGTCGACCGTGGTTTCTACGGGGCAATCTGTCGGTGGGACGGGGTTGGCGGCGCAGGTCCGGTCCATGTCACGTTCAACTGGTTCGAGACCGGCACCACCGATCACGAGGTCGCCGCATTCGAGCATCTCGGATATGTGGTCGAGAAGATCACCGTCAAGGGCAGTGACGCCTACCTCGTGCGGCAACCGGCGGATCCACAAAGCTGTGGCATCACCGCCGGCGCTCCGGCCGGGGGAGTGTTCGGTTGGTGGGTGCGCCAGCCGGCCGGCGGCATGGATGCGTGCGCGGGAGTCACTAAACTTGGAGAACTGACGCTCAACGTCAGTATTTGAACCTGCTGTCGAACCTGGTCGTTGCTGTGAGTTCCGTATCACTTCAGGCTCATTTTGACCACATAGCACGCTGGCAGGTATCGTTATGGGTCGTGTCCGGCATGCCCGGGCCGATCTGTGTGCCTAGCTAGGTATTGCCGTGCGCACGTTCGAGCAGTTACTGCTTCAGAACGAGCATCCGGCTGCCTGTGTGGGGGTATGCGACACGCCCGACCTCGGGTGCAGAGCGAGACGCATTTGCGCAGCGCAGCAGTATCAGAGGTGGGTGAGGAGCAGCAGCTATCTTGCTCCAACTGCTAGATCCCTAATTTCAGAACAGCCAAGGTTGCTTCGAGCAGTCTGTTCCGACGTAGAAAGCCGGTAAATGCCAACCATCAACCAGCTGGTCCGCAAGGGTCGCCGCGACAAGACCGCCAAGGTCAAGACGGCAGCCCTCAAGGGCAGCCCGCAGCGTCGTGGCGTGTGCACTCGCGTGTACACCACCACCCCCAAGAAGCCGAACTCCGCTCTCCGTAAGGTCGCTCGCGTTCGCCTGACGACTTCGGTCGAGGTCACCGCGTACATCCCCGGTGAAGGCCACAACCTTCAGGAGCACTCCATGGTGCTCGTCCGTGGCGGTCGTGTGAAGGACCTCCCGGGTGTCCGTTACAAGATCATCCGCGGCTCCCTCGACACCCAGGGTGTCAAGGGTCGCAAGCAGGCACGCAGCCGCTACGGCGCCAAGAAGGAGAAGAGCTAATGCCACGTAAGGGCCCCGCTCCGAAGCGCCCGCTCATCAACGACCCGGTTTACGGTTCCCCGTTGGTGACGCAGCTCGTCAACAAGATCCTGCTGGACGGCAAGAAGTCCACCGCAGAGCGAATCGTGTACCAGGCTCTCGAGCAGGCACGCGAGAAGACCGGCACCGATCCGGTCGTCACGCTCAAGCGCGCCCTGGACAACGTCAAGCCTGCACTCGAGGTTCGTAGCCGCCGCGTTGGTGGCGCTACCTACCAGGTGCCGGTCGAGGTTCGTCCCGGTCGTTCCACCACGCTGGCACTGCGTTGGCTGGTCACCTTCTCGCGTGCACGTCGTGAGAAGACCATGGTCGAGCGTCTCGCCAACGAGCTCCTCGATGCCAGCAATGGCCTCGGTGCAGCTGTGAAGCGTCGCGAAGACACTCACAAGATGGCCGAAGCCAACAAGGCATTCGCCCACTACCGCTGGTGATGTAAGCGTCGGAGCAACTGCCATCGGGTGGGTGCTCCGACGCTGTCGCCGTTGGCGACCTGATCACATCGGCCGGTTAATTCCGGACAGAGGTGGTCGGGTTGCCACGGCAGAGACATAATTGAAAGACCATGGCCTTGACGGTGGAACACACCGGATACGGCCGACACCCGAAAAACCAAGCAACGAGCGGGGAAGAAACCTGTGGCACAGGAAGTGCTGACTGACCTGAACAAGGTCCGCAACATCGGCATCATGGCGCACATCGATGCCGGCAAAACCACCACCACCGAGCGCATCCTGTTCTACACCGGTGTCAATTACAAGATCGGTGAGACGCACGACGGTGCGTCGACGACGGACTGGATGGAGCAGGAGAAGGAACGCGGCATCACGATCACGTCTGCCGCCGTGACTTGCTTCTGGAACAACAACCAGATCAACATCATCGATACCCCCGGCCACGTCGACTTCACGGTCGAGGTGGAGCGGTCGCTGCGCGTGCTCGACGGCGCAGTTGCTGTGTTCGACGGTAAAGAGGGTGTCGAGCCGCAGTCCGAGCAGGTGTGGCGTCAGGCTGCCAAGTACGACGTTCCGCGTATCTGCTTCGTCAACAAGATGGACAAGATGGGCGCGGATTTCTACTTCACCGTGCAGACCATCATCGACCGTCTCGGCGCGAAGCCGCTCGTTCTCCAGCTGCCCATCGGCGCTGAGGACGACTTCGACGGCGTCGTCGACCTGGTCGAGATGCGTGCCATCACGTGGCGCGGCGTAGTTCCGACCGGTGCACTGCCGACCATCGAAGAGATCCCCGCGGATCTCGTCGAGAAGGCTGCGGAGTACCGCGAGAAGCTGCTCGAAACCGTTGCCGAGTCCGACGAAGCTCTCATGGAGAAGTACTTCGGCGGCGAAGAGCTCACGGTCGAGGAAATCAAGGGCGCCATCCGCAAGATGACGGTCGCTTCCGAGCTGTACCCGGTTATCTGTGGCTCCGCGTTCAAGAACAAGGGCGTTCAGCCCATGCTCGACGCAGTCATCGACTACCTGCCGAACCCGCTGGATATCGGCGAGGTTGTCGGACACAAGCTCAACGACGAAGAAGTAGAGATCACTCGCAAGCCGAGCAAGGAAGAGCCGTTCTCGGCTCTCGCCTTCAAGATCGCTGCTCACCCGTTCTTCGGCAAGCTGACCTTCGTCCGCGTGTACTCGGGTCGTATCGATCCGGGCGCACAGGTGCTCAACGCAACCAAGGGCAAGAAGGAGCGCATCGGAAAGCTCTTCCAGATGCACGCCAACAAGGAGAACCCGGTAGAAGAGGCCGTAGCCGGCCACATCTACGCGATGATCGGCCTCAAGGACACCACCACCGGTGACACCTTGTGCGATCAGGCGAACCCCATCGTCCTCGAGTCGATGTCGTTCCCCGCACCGGTCATCCAGGTCTCCATCGAGCCCAAGACCAAGTCCGACCAGGAAAAGCTGGGCGTCGCGATCCAGAAGCTCGCCGAAGAGGATCCGACCTTCTCGGTCGAACTCGACGACGAGACCGGTCAGACCGTCATCGGCGGCATGGGCGAGCTCCACCTCGACATCCTCGTCGACCGCATGCGTCGCGAGTTCAAGGTCGAGGCCAACGTCGGCAAGCCGCAGGTTGCGTACCGCGAGACCATCACCAAGACGGTCGAGAAGCACGACTACACCCACAAGAAGCAGACGGGTGGCTCGGGCCAGTTCGCAAAGGTCATCATCGCTCTGGAGCCTTTCGTGGGCGAAGACGGTGCTACCTACGCATTCGAGAACAAGGTCTCCGGCGGACGTATCCCGCGCGAGTACATCCCCTCCGTGGATGCAGGCGCACAGGACGCGATGCAGTACGGTGTTCTCGCCGGCTACCCGCTCGTGAACCTGAAGCTGTCGCTGCTCGATGGTGCTTACCACGACGTCGACTCCTCGGAAATGGCGTTCAAGGTTGCCGGTTCGCAGGCGCTGAAGGAAGCCGCCCGCAAGGCCGGCCCCGTCATTCTCGAACCCCTTATGGCTGTCGAGGTCACAACGCCCGAGGAGTACATGGGCGACGTGATCGGCGATATCAACTCCCGCCGTGGCCAGATTCAGGCCATGGAGGAACGCAGTGGTGCCCGTGTCGTGAAGGCGCTGGTTCCGCTCTCGGAGATGTTCGGTTACATCGGTGACCTGCGGTCCAGGACCCAGGGCCGGGCGAACTTCTCCATGGTGTTCGATTCCTACGCAGAGGTTCCCGCGAACGTCTCGAAGGAAATCATCGCCAAGGCGACGGGCGAGTAAGTAGTAAGTACTGCGAGCTCCCCAGCCCGCGCCGGTAAGTAACCTCGGTTGCTTTCGGCACGAAGCACGACCAAGTAATAACCAACCGCACTGCTGCATACGGCAAGCAATTATCAGTCCAGGAGGACAAAAGTGGCGAAGGCGAAGTTCGAGCGGACGAAGCCGCACGTGAACATCGGCACCATCGGTCACGTCGACCACGGCAAGACCACGACGACGGCGGCCATCACCAAGGTGCTTGCGGATGCTTTCCCCGACCTGAACGAGGCTTCGGCCTTCGATCAGATCGACAAGGCTCCCGAGGAAAAGGCTCGTGGCATCACGATCAACATCTCGCATGTTGAGTACCAGACGGACAAGCGCCACTACGCGCACGTCGATGCACCGGGTCACGCCGACTACATCAAGAACATGATCACCGGCGCGGCTCAGATGGACGGCGCTATCCTCGTCGTTGCAGCCACCGATGGCCCGATGCCCCAGACGCGCGAGCATGTCCTGCTCGCTCGCCAGGTTGGCGTTCCGTACATCCTCGTCGCCCTGAACAAGGCCGACATGGTTGACGACGAAGAGATCCTCGAGCTCGTCGAGATGGAGGTCCGCGAACTGCTGGCCGCTCAGGAATTCGACGAGGACGCCCCGGTCATCCCGATCTCGGCACTCAAGGCACTCGAGGGCGACGAGAAGTGGACCCAGTCCATCCTCGACCTCATGGCTGCAGTCGACGAGTCCATCCCGACTCCGGTTCGTGAGACCGAGAAGCCCTTCCTCATGCCTGTCGAGGATGTCTTCACGATCACCGGCCGTGGCACCGTTGTCACCGGTCGTATCGAGCGTGGCGTTGTCAACGTGAACGAGGAGGTGGAGATCGTCGGCATCAAGGAGACCTCCACCAAGACCACCGTCACGGGCATCGAAATGTTCCGCAAGCTGCTCGACTCGGGCCAGGCCGGCGACAACGTCGGACTGCTCGTTCGTGGCATCAAGCGCGAAGATGTCGAGCGTGGACAGGTTGTCGTCAAGCCGGGCACCACGACTCCCCACACGGAGTTCGAGGGCCAGGCATACATCCTGTCGAAGGACGAGGGCGGCCGCCACACCCCGTTCTTCAACAACTACCGCCCGCAGTTCTACTTCCGTACCACGGACGTTACGGGCGTCGTGACGCTGCCTGAGGGCACCGAGATGGTCATGCCCGGTGACAACACCGAGATGTCCGTCAAGCTCATCCAGCCTGTCGCCATGGACGAGGGCCTGCGCTTCGCAATTCGCGAAGGCGGCCGTACGGTCGGCGCCGGCAAGGTTTCCAAGATCATCAAGTGAGACTCTTGTCTTGCTAGTTGATTCATAGCTCCGCACAGAAAGGCGCTCATTCCCTTCGGGGAGTGAGCGCCTTTCTTGTTGTTGTACTTGATTTCCGATGGTGCGGTTCCGGTCGGGAAACCAGAGCCGGATCTACTGCGCTGCGTCCACTCGATCTAGGTGCAGTAGTACCTGCACCGCAACATCAGAACCGTCGAGGTTGCGGCGCGTTGTCGACGCGATGTCCTCGGCGCGGGTGGTGAAGTCGACGACGTTGATTCCGGGATCGGCGTTGACCACTACGGAGAGTGTCGGGAGCCCACGGTCTACGGTGGCTCGTCCCTTAGCGGCACGGACACCGGGCAAATGTGCGAGTTCAGCTGCAACACCATCGGCGATCGGACCGAGATCAACACTGATTTCGGTGCCGGACTGTGCATGTCGGAGTGTTATTGCTCGGGCGCGGCGCAGCCGAAGATTGAGATACAGCAAGCCGAAGCCGGCAATCACGCAGAAGACAAAAGTTCCGGTGAGAACCCAATGCCACCAGGGCTGCTCGGGAATTCCGAGGAGTGTCGGTCGATCCAGCCGTGACACCCACGTCCGGATCAGACGGACGCCGGCATCCCAGGCGATGATGTACGCACCGGCGACGACGAGAGCAATGCCGATGATCAGCACAACGATTCGGTCGAGCGCGGCTATGTAGCGGTTCACGATTCGACCTTCTGCTTTGCTGCGATTTCTCGGGCGAGAACGGTCAGACGGACGGGGCGCTGTAGGACGTCGAGGTGCGGTTGAACTGCTGTTTCGACGGCCGTGATCAGTGCGTCGCGATCCCCGCCGACGGTATCGATATGGACCTTGGCGTGTTTGCGGTCGACGGTGGTGTGGGCGCGTTCGACGCCGGGCACCGTTGCGGCTTGTCCGCTGCACATGCGGGCGATGTCGGTCGGGCGCATCCATACGGTACCGGCATTCGGGTTCCCTAGTGGCACATGGGTTTTAGCGCGTCGCTTCATCGCCGTCATGATCAGAACGACCCCGGCGACGACTGCTGCGATTGCCGTCGGCAGCAGCCATGTCTGCCAGTGCAATCGTGATGCCCATTCGACGGAGTTCGCGATCCACGGCGCAGATTCGAAGGTGCCGCGATTGATGAACCATTCACGTGAGACCACAAAAGCAAGCGCGAGCAGTCCGAACGCGATCACTACTGCCGATACCGCTGCGGCGGGTGCGGCGGCAGGCGTTCGAGGGGGAGTCCACTGCGAAACCGGTTGCTCGGCAGTATCTTCGGGAATGCTGATGCCCGGTACGGCGCCCTCTTCGGGGACCGTGGTTGCCGCGATCAGAACGTTCATTTCGTGCAGCGGGTAGCCGGTGAGGGATTCGACACTCGTGGCGACCTCGTTGTGCACGCGACCTGTCAGTTCGACAACAGAGCACGGCCAGTTGACCGCAAGAAAGAGATTGACGGATACGGCGTCGGACCCCATCGCGATGTCTGCCCGCGGCAGTTCCCGTCCGGTCAACTTGCTGAGTCCGCCGGTTTGCCGGACAACTCCGGGGACGGTGATCGCGGCGGCTGTGGCGATTTTCGACATCGCGCGGTCCTTGATGACCAGTACGCCGCGAAGGCCGGGGTCAACGGGGTCCGGTGTTGATGTGCCCGCCGTGGGGGTGGGTGTGGTGGACTCAGCCACGGCCACGGCTTCGGAGGATGGCGCCGAGGTCGAGGTGACCGTCGCGATGCGCGCCGATCGCCATACCGGCTGCTCCGAGTAGGACGGCAAAGAGGAATCCGCTGAACCCGCCCAGGATTCCGGCGAGGGCGAGGAGCAGACCGACCAGCAGGCCGACTGTCGTGCTGTTCACATCAGTTCCTTTCTTCGATGAGGGGTGCGAGCTGATCGTCAGGGTGGCTGACGTCGCCGACGGTGACGGTGATCGGTACGTCGACGACCTGCCCGACCGCGTCGCGGACGTGTTGAGCGACAGTCACGACGTTTGCCGGGTAAGCGACGGATATGTGTACGTTGCAACCGTTTTCGTCGATGACCACGCCGGTGACGCGCTTGCCCGGGAGGTAGGTTCCGACTTCGCCGAACTCGCCGCCGTGCAGTGCGGCGACACCGTGAACCGCCAGCGCGGCGTCGGCGACGGTTTCGGCTGCCATACCGAGATCGATCCGTTCGGGACCGCTCACTGAACTCTCGGCTTCGCTTCCGGTTCGGTGCCCGGGTTCTCGGATTCGCCGAAGAGCATGACGTCGAAGACGGTGATGTTGACTTCGGTGACTTCGAGGCCGGTCATTCTTTCGACGGCCGCGATGACGTTGCGCCTGATTCCGAGCGCCAACTCGTGGAGGGCGACGCCGTATTCGGCGACGATTCCGATGTCGATCGCTGCCTGCTTCTCGCCGACCTCGACGGCCACGCCCTGCGCGTGATTGACGCGTGCACCAGGGATGCGGTCGCGGAGTGCGCCGACAGCGCGTGCGGTACCGCCGCCGACGTCGTACACACCGTTTATCTCGCGGGTGGCTATGCCGGCGATCTTGGCGACCACGGCGTCCGCAATGATCGTTTTGCCCTGCGTGCTGTGGAGCGCGGCGCCGCCGTCCGCGCCGAACTGGACGCTGCTGCTTCCACTGGAATCGCTGGTCATGCGGTGCTCCCTGCTCGAGTTTCAGTGTGTGCGTCTCACCTGTCATTAACTCTAGTGACAACCGCTGCTTCCCAGCGGGTGCACCACACCTACGTCCGAATTTGGTATGACAGAGTCTGACGTGAATACGTGACGGCTCTCATAGTGGGCGCCGATAGTGACGCAAGATCAGACGGGTGGGTGTGTGGTGGCACGGATTGTGATCGTGGGCGCAGGTTTGTCGGGGCTACGAGCCGCGGAGGAGCTGCGGCGCGCCGGTTTCGAGGGCGAGATAGTCCTAGCGGGCGGTGAGGCGCATCTGCCGTACGACCGTCCGCCGCTGTCGAAGGAAGTCATCCGCGGAGACAAGGACGAGACGACTCTGCGTCCGGCGGAGTTCTTCACCGAGAACGCGATCGACCTGAAGCTCGGTTCACCAGCACTCTCGGTGGATACCGCATCCAAGACCGTCGCGTTTGCCGACGGTTCGGAGCTGACGTACGACGATCTGATCATCGCCACGGGACTGACCCCAAGGCGCATCGGCGGTCTGCCTAAGCTTTCAGGCGTGCACGTCCTGCGTTCCATCGAGGAAGCACTCGCTCTGCGCGCGGACCTTGCGCCGGGCAAGCGAGCGCTGATCGTCGGTGCCGGCTTCATCGGCTGTGAATTGGCGTCGAGCATGAAGTCGCACGGAGTTGACGTCGTTCTGCTCGAACCGCAACCGACACCGCTTGCATCGGTACTCGGCACGACGGTCGGTGCTCTGGTGGAGCGACTGCACCGAGACGCGGGCATCGACGTCCGGGTTGGCGTCGGGCTCGAGACTCTGTCCGGCGACGGCGTCGTCGACACCGCTTTTCTCGGTGACGGTTCCGAAATTTCCGTCGACGTGGTCGCCATCGGCGTCGGATCATTGCCGGTGACGGATTGGCTTGCAGATTCCGGGATCGAACTGGGCAACGGAGTGCTGTGCGACACGGTGGGCCGGACAAGTGTCGAGAATGTGTGGGCGATCGGTGACGTGGCCGCATGGACGATCGGGGAAGCGCGCAAGCGCGTCGAACACTGGAGCAACGCCGGGGATCAGGCAAAGATTCTTGCCGGGGCGTTGACCGGTACCGGTGACGCGAATGCGCCCGCGCAGGTTCCGTATTTCTGGAGCGATCAATACGACGTGAAGATTCAGGCGCTGGGAACGGTGTCGTCCACTGATCAGGTGCATATCGTCAAGGACGACGGCCGCAAGTTTGTCGCCTACTACGAGCGTGACGGAGTGTTGGCAGCTGTAGTCGGCTGTGGCAGTCCTGCGGCGGTGATGAAGATGCGCGCGAAGATCGCTGCGGGTACTCCGATCGCCGAAGTGTTGGAAGCCGCAGCAGTGTGAGTTGATGGACAGGCGGGCGAGCTGATGCGGCTCGGTCGGGTTCGGGACGCTAGATTTGTTCGGTGATCGTTGCGCTCATCGACTCGGGTCTAGGTTTGCTCCCGACTTCCGCTTGGCTTCGCCGCCTGCGTCCCGAATTGGATCTGGTGTTGTCCTTGGATCCTGACGGCGCACCATGGGGGCCGAAGCCTGCGCCGTGGGTGATCGACCGGGTGCTCGGTGCTGCGGCGCGAAGTCTCGACCGGGGCGCGGAGGTCATCGTGCTGCCATGCAATACGGCGAGTGTGACTGCGCTCGAGCATGTCCGCGAGCTGGTCGGGCCTGGTATTCCCGTAATCGGGACGGTACCGGCAATCAAACCAGCGGCTGCCGTGTGTGAGTCGGTGGCGATCTGGGCTACGGCGGCAACCACGGCCAGCCGCTATCAGGCAGATCTGATCGCCGAATTCGCGGATGGAACCGAGGTAGTCGGCGTCGCGTGCCACGGCCTCGCCGACGCCATCGACCGAGGCGACCGAGCGGGCGCCTTGGCCGCGATCAGCGACGCCGCGGCCCGGACACCAGACGGTGTGCAAGGTGTTGTTCTAGGCTGCACCCATTACCCGTTGTTGCGGGACGAGATTGTTGCCGCGCTGCCCGAAGGAGTCTTGCTCTTCGACAGTGCCGAGGCCGTCGCAAGGCAGACACTGCGCCGTATCGACGCAGCTGAGATGGACACTTCAGTTGGTTCAGGGACGGTCGAGGTGTTCGTGAGCGGTCGCCCCGGCAGCCTTCCGTCCAGCGCCGAAGCATTCGACGCCGGACGGTTGTTGGGAGCAATAAGGGCCTGAGTACTCAGTGGGCGGCCACTCCGTGGTCACTGCTCTAATGGGCGGCCACTCCGTGGTCGCCGTGATGCATTCTGGCGGCCATCATCGGCATCGCACTCACTGCCACCACTACGGTGAGGACTCCGACAACCCAGGCTGTCCAGGCTGCGCCTTCGAGGGCGTGGAAGTTCATGACCCAGGGGGAGATGAACATCAGAACGCCGAAGACACCCATCGCGTAGTCGGCGACGGCCATGTCCGGTCGTGCCATGTGAGCCAGGCCGGCGAGTGCAACGAGCACACCCAGGACGATCAGTGACCACATAGCCCGGTCGTTGGTGGTCAACCAGATCGGCGACAGTGCGGCAAAGACACCGAGAACCACGGCTACGGCATCCTGCATTCGATTCCACGACTTCATGGCGAAACCTCCTCGAGCGAAAAGATTCTTTCACTCTCGAGTAGACGCCTTCCTGAGGTCGAGTTCAACTCTCCGACAATTGCATTCGGGTTGCAGTTACCCGCAGGCAGAGCCGGTTTGTATCAAGATTTGTGATCATAGGTGCGACTCGGGTGCGAGCCGTGCGATCTTTCGAAACCGGGGTGCACGGTGTGGGATAGCATCCGATCGCGATGCTGGGCCGGCAGGCACAAGTTCGGGGTCGTAGACGATTCGTGGTGTCGGCAATGGAGCAGTCAAGTCCCACACATCGAGCAACGCACGTGCGAGATCGGCATTCCAGTACGACAAATCTCCTTCGATGTACAGGTCGTCAGGGAGGAGTCGTTGGTAGTTTGACGAATCGAGTGCCTCCTCCAGTTCGTCCCACGATTTCCAGTCGAGATCAGTGCGGTACCGGTATGCCTGGTACCGGCTTCCGTCAGCCTGATCTCTTGGTATGTCTATGAAGACAACAGGGGCTTCGAGGCCGTCATCGTCCCAGAGGAAAAGCACGTCATCGATCCGGAACTCGTCTCCGTCCTCCAAGACGAGCCAGTCCGTGCCGAAATTTGTCGAGCGATGCGCGCGCCGGACAATCCGGTTCATTTCCTTGCCGGCGACTTCGTCGACATCGACCTCGCCGTAGTTGCATACGAAAAACCGTGCATCCGACGTGGTGACCAGTTCGTCGGCGGAGGTGTTGATTCCCGGAACGCCAAAACGGTCGTTGTCTTGATCTGCCCCGTCAGCCCACAGAGCGTTCAGGCGAGGCAGATCCTGCGCAGTGACCTGTTCTGATTCCGATTTCTCAGCAATGACGAAGGCACGTGTCCAGGCGATCATCGCGTCGGTACCGGAGATGACCGAAGCCTCGTTCGTTCGCCGCGAGGAGCGAGCAGAAGCATTCGCCGATCCGATCACTGCGCGCTCTGCGGTGGCAATCACCTTGGCGTGCAATGCCCCTGAGGACCACACCTCTACGCCCGCCGCGAGGTACGTTTCGATGGCCTGGGGGCTGGTGGAGTGCGAGCGGACGGCAGAATCCGATGCATTTGTCACCAGCACGTCCCCGAGTGTCAGTGGCATCAGTTTGGGCGCATCGCTGCCCAGAAATGCCACCGCCGCATACCGCGGACCTGCAGTCTGGATCGCTTTGGTGATCGCGCGCCACGCCTTCGGCCCGACAAACTTGTATTCCATCCCGGTATCCAACCAGACAGGATCAGATCTCACGCGGTGTCGGCAAGTTCGACTTTGTTTCAAGATTTGTGATCAGGGGTGCGGGCCGCGACCAGGCCGCGCGGGGCGGTGGCTGCGATGTGGCCGGAGAGCGCCATGAGCGTGAGTGTGGTGAAGGCCAGTGCGGTTGTGAGCATGGTTTCAGTGTTGCCGACCAGGCTGTGCCTATCTGGGGCGTTCGATGTGAGGACGCTGTGAGTTGTGAGATCGTGTCGGCATGGGTGATCTGAGTGCTCGTGTGGTGTGCGAGGCGTTGGCCGACCTGTCCGATCCGAAGGATGCTGTTCACCTTCAGCGGTTCTTCAAGACCGGGCCGGGGGAGTACGGCGAAGGCGACGTCTTCATCGGCGTTCGGGTGCCCAAGACACGGACTGTGGTCAAGCGGTTCGGCGGTCTCGAGTTGAGCGAAGTGCGTGTGCTGCTCGACAGCGAAGTTCACGAGTATCGTCTCGCCGGCCTGTTGATTCTGGTGGCGCAGTTCGAAAAGGCAAGCAGGCAGAGGTCTTTCGACGCCGAAGCTCGACGCACGATCGCCGAGTTCTACCTCGACGCGGTGGAGCGTGGGCGGGTGAACAACTGGGACCTGGTCGATTCGTCGGCCGGTCAGATTCTCGGCGGATGGTTGTTCGATCGGAACCGAAGCTTGGTGTTCGAGCTCTCGGATTCGGGCGACCTGTGGCGTCGGCGAGTGGCGCTGTTGACCACGTACGGCTTCATCACGCGGGGCGACGCGTCGACAACTCTCGAGCTCGCGGCGTCCGTCCTCGACGATCGTCGTGATCTGACGCAGAAAGCGATGGGCTGGATGCTGCGTGAGGTGGGCAAACGCGTCGACCGGGGTTTGTTGACCGGGTTCCTGGAGTTGCATGCGCACGACATGGGTCGTACCGCATTGAGCTATGCGTGTGAGCACCTCAGTGCGGAGGAGCGGACGCATTTTCGGTCGCTCCGTGCGCCGGTGTGAGACTTTGCCGTAACGGTCTGTGACACGATCGAGAGGTGCAGGCCTCCTCAGCTCGACTAGTTACAGCGACAACCATCGCGTCGATGCTCGCGGCAGCATGCGTGGTGCTGGCATATCTGGTGTACGTCGTGCGAGCCGTCGAACCTGTCGATTTCCTCGTCTATCGCTACGCTGTCGAGAAGTTTGCCAGTGGCGGTGACATCTATTCCGGGAACTTGTTCGGTCCGATGATCGAGCCTGAGGGAATGCCGTTCACCTACACGCCGTTTGCAGTGTTGTTGTTGTGGCCGACAGCGTTTTTCGACTGGTGGACTGCGTACCTTCTGTGGTCGCTTCTGTGCATTCTGCTGGTGGCGTGGACGGTTGCGCGCTTCACTCCGAGGTGGGTTCGCTTGCGGCCGTTGGTGATGGCGGCACTTCTGATCGGGGTGTCGGTGACACCGACGGTCAGCGCGCACATCTCGTTCGGTCAGGTAAATCTGCTGTTGATGGCACTGGTGCTGTTCGACATCACCCGAGATGACAATTCGATTCTCGGCCGGTACTTCCCGCGGGGACTGTTGATCGGCGTTGCGACCGCGATCAAGCTGACTCCGGGGTTGTTCGTCGTCTACTTCGTGGTGACACGGCAATGGCGACTGGCGATCTGGAGTTCTGTGGGTGCGGCCGCTGCCACTGTTGCTGCCGCACTGGTTGATCCGGCGCTGAGCAGAACCTTCTGGACCGAAGTCGTGTGGAGTTTGAGTGGCCGCGTGGATCTTACGGGCGAGGCGATTGCCAGTTCGGGTAACGGCTCGCTGCAGGGCACTCTGGCTGCGCTGGGTTCCTGGACGGATGCGGTGGTGATGCCGTTGATCGTGCTGGTCGGCGCAGCGGCACTGTGGATTGCGAGGCGGATATACCTCGACGGCCGTAGCGTCGACGCGGCACTGGTGATCGGGTTGAGCGCGCCGATTCTGTCGCCGATCAGCTGGATTCATCACTGGGTGTACCTGATCCCGGCGGCGGTCACGATACTGTTCCGGCTGCGTTCGCGTCGTGGTGTCGCGGTTTTTGTTGCAGCTCTGGTGGTGGTCTATTGCGGACCGAGTATGGGACAGCAGTTGATGGACGCGTCGGCGCTGCTCGTGCCGGTCGGAGCGATCTTGCGGGAGGGTTTCATCCTGGTCAGCGCAGCGGCAATTGTTGCTTTGTGGCAGATGCGGCCACGGCCGGACACTGTGTTCGGGCAGAATTCGGCGTTCGGGGAAAACGCTTCGGCCCCCGAATCCGAAGGGAATCAGGGGCCGAACAGTATCGAAGAATCCGGTGTCAGAACTCGATCTTGAGGCTGTCGGATACAGGCTTTGCCTGGCATCCGAGAATGTATCCGTTTGCGATGTCCTCGGCGTCGAGGATCTCGGAGTTGTCCATCTGCACTTCGCCTTCGGTGACGGTGCAGGCGCAGGAGCCGCATTCGCCTTCCTGGCAGGAGTACGGCACGTCGAGGCCCTTGGCGAGCATGATGTCGACGAGGGTCTGCTTGCGGGGCCAGACGAGTGTGTGGGTTTCGCCATCCAGTTCGACCTCGACCGTGGCGGCGTCTGCTGCTTCTTCGTCGGTGACCTCGGCGAGTTCGACGTCCTTGAACGGGTCACCGGCGAGTGAATTGAAGACCTCGGCGTGGACCTGTGTGCGGGGCATGCCGGCTTCGGCGAGTGCGTTGTGCACGGCGTCCATGAAGGGGCCGGGGCCACACATGAAGGCTTCGTAGGCGACAAACGGCTTGGCCAGCGTTGCCAGCTGCGATACAGCCGGGAGTCCCTGGACCGATTCGATCCAGTGAACGACGGTCAGCCGACCGGCGTACTTGGCCGCGAGTTCGCGGAGTTCTGCACCGAAGATGACGGACTTCTCGTCACGGTTGGCGTACACGAGGACAACGTTGCCGCTGCCCTGGGTGAGAGCGGACTTGAGGATCGAGATCACCGGGGTGATGCCGCTGCCCGCGCCGAAGAGCAGGAAATCGTGATCGAGCGACTTGGGGGTGAACACACCGGAGGGCGGCAGCACTTCGATGGTGTCGCCGACCTGAACCTTGTCGCACAGCCAGTTGGAGCCATAGCCGTCGACGGTTCGCTTGACGGTCACCTTGGGGGCGTCGTCGGTGAACGGTGAGCTGGCCAGGGAGTAGCACCGGGCAACAGAACCGGTCTGGTCGCTGGGGATGCGCAGGGTGAGGAACTGTCCGGGCTTGTAGTCGAACTTGCCCTTCAGGTCTGCGGGGATCTCGAATACCAGCGACCGGGCGTCCGAAGTCTCTTCCACGACTCCGGACACGGTGAGTACCGCCGATCGCGAGCTGTGCGGTACCTCGACTGTCGTCATCGCGAAGCAAGTCCTCTCGTGAAGCTGGGTAATGCGCAGGTCAGTGAAATGCTGCAGGTAGAACATGTTCTAGTTCAATGCTAGCAGTGATGAAAAGCTACTGGGGATCCTAGTCGCGCGGCAAAACGTTCCCGATCAGCGGGAATCAGACCGATCGTGATGGGGGCGCCTGGCGGGCCGGGGCGGTCACAACCTGCCCGAATGGGCGGTTCGGGGGCGGCGTCCGGGCGGTAATCGCAGCGAACTGTGGGTTCGGGCTGTCGGCCGGTCCACAGTGGAGTGCAGATGAGATGCCGATCACAAACAAGCGGCTTTCAATCACTCCCACCGTCACAGTCACGCATTCGCGAGGAGCAAAGAAGATGGCAATCGAGCTCAATCAGATCTGGGACTTCCCGATCAAGGAATTTCATCCGTTCCCCCGCGCACTCATGGGTGTGGGTGCTCACGACATCATCGGCGTCGAAGCCAAGAACCTCGGGTTCAAGCGCACCTTGTTGATGACGACGGGTCTGCGCGGCTCGGGAATCATCGAAGAACTGATCGGCAAGATCGAGTACCAGGGCGTCGAGGTGGTTCTCTACGACAAGGTGGAGTCCAATCCCAAGGACTACAACGTCATGGAGGCCGCGGCGCTCTACCAGAAGGAGAAGTGCGACTCGATCATCTCGATCGGTGGTGGCTCGAGCCACGACGCCGCCAAGGGTGCCCGCGTCGTGATCGCGCACGACGGTCGCAACATCAACGAGTTCGAGGGATTTGCCAAGTCCACGAACAAGGAGAACCCTCCGCACATCGCCGTTTCCACCACAGCCGGTACGGGTTCCGAGACGTCATGGGCGTACGTCATCACCGACACGTCTGACATGAACAACCCGCACAAGTGGGTGGGCTTCGACGAGGCGACCATCGTGACCCTCGCGGTCGACGACCCGCTGCTCTACTACACCTGCCCTCAGCACTTCACCGCGTACTGCGGCTTCGACGTACTTGCCCACGGCAGTGAGCCTTTCGTGTCTCGCCTGGATTTTGCGCCGTCGCTCGGCAACGCGATCTACTCGGTCGAGTTGGTCGCGAAGAACCTGCGCGAGGCTGTCTTCGAGCCGCGGAACCTCAAGGCCCGCGAGGGAATGATGAACGCGCAGTACATTGCCGGCCAGGCCTTCAACTCCGGCGGACTCGGAATCGTTCACTCGATCTCACATGCGGTGAGCGCTTTCTTCGACAGCCACCACGGTCTGAACAATGCCATCGCGCTGCCTCGGGTGTGGGAGTACAACCTGCCCTCGCGCTACGAGCGTTACGCCCAGTTGGCGGGAGCTCTCGGTGTCGACACCCGCAACCTCACGACGGTGCAGGCCGCCGACGCTGCCGTCGAGGCCGCGATCCGTCTGGCCAAGGATGTCGGTATCCCTGACAACTTCGGTCAGGTGCGCACCGATTCGTACGCGAAGAACCAGATGAACACCAAGAAGTACGAGGGTCGTGGTGATGTCATCAAGGGTGACGAGAAGACTGTGCGCGCCATCTCCGAGCACATTCAGGACGACTGGTGCACCCCGGGCAATCCCCGTGAGGTCACCGTGGAGTCGATGATCCCGGTTGTCGATCACGCGATCAACAAGTCCTACTTCTAACGGGCCTTCGGCCCCGTGCGCCTTTCTGGTAGCCCGCGCTACCAGAAAGGCGCACGTGGGGCTTGCCCCCCATTGAAAGGTGTTCCATGTCCAATCGCACTTTCTCCACCGGCGTCGAAGTGAAAGATGCGCTGCGCGAGCAGGACTACATCGCGGACGACGAGTTTGCGGTGGTAGTTCACCTTGCGACGGCGTTGGGGCGTCCACTCCTGCTCGAAGGACCGGCCGGGGTCGGCAAGACGGAACTCGCGAAATCGCTGGCCGCGATCGGTGGACGAAAGCTCGTGCGATTGCAGTGCTACGAGGGTTTGGATGACAATCGGGCGCTCTACGAATGGGACTACGCAAAGCAACTCCTGCACGTGCAGATGCTCCGTGACCGGATCAGCGATCAGGTGGCCGAGTTCGACAGCGTCGCTGACGCGTCGAAGTTTCTGGCAGATCAGGATTTCGGTTTGTACTCAGAGAATTTCCTGTCGGTCCGGCCGTTGCTCGAGGCGATATTGTCACCGGAACCGGTCGTGCTTCTGGTCGATGAAGTGGACCGCACCGAGGAGTCCATGGAGGCGCTTCTCCTGGAAATTCTGGCCGAGCAGCAGATCACGATTCCCGAGGTCGGTACATTCGTGGCCCGGTCGCAGCCCTGGGTCATCTTGACGTCCAACGATACTCGTGAACTCTCGCCGGCGCTCAAGCGTCGGTGCCTGCACTACCATCTCGGCTACCCGACGTCCGAGCGCGAGCGTGAAATCGTCACCGCCCGTGCACCGGAGGTTGATCAAGCCACCGCCTCCGAAGTAGTCGAACTGGCTCGAATCCTGCGTGACCTTCCGCTGCGCAAGAGCCCGTCGATCTCCGAGGTGATCGATGCGGCAAGGGCGGCAACGGTTCTCGCAGCCAGCGGCCTGGGGGTGTCGTCGGACGCCACGGTGCGCGACATCTTGCTGGCAGCGCTACTCAAGTACTCGTCGGATGTGACGCTTGCGAAGGAACGATTCGACGGAACAGCGCTGGAGTCACAGTCCCACAACGGCGGGGAGTCAGTCGAACGTGCCACTGTCGCAAGCAAGCCCGCGAACACGACGACAGCGGTGTTCCGGGGGACCGGCGGGCGGGATTCGCATCAACAAGGGATCCGCGGTGGCAGCGGACTCCGCTCGTCGCGATGACAATGCTCAGCTCTACCGCAAAGCCGTCGTTTGTCCTCGACGTGGTGTCGGCGAGCTTCGGCCGATTGCTGAGGGCGGCCGGAGTATCGGCGTCGCCCGCTGAGGTCATCGAGGTCCGGCGGGTCCTGGCGATGGTCGGGGCGTCGGATCGTGATGTCTTGCGTGCCTGCCTGCGGTCGGTGTGCGCCAAGTACTCTCACGAGCAACCGGGCTTCGATCGGGCATTCGACGCGTTGTTCCGTCCGATTCGAGACGGCAAGACGGCAGATCGCATTGCGTCCAGAGCGGAAGTGGCCGACGGTCTGCCGACCGCACTCGGTATCGACGAGGATCAGGAAGTCGGCCGCTACGCGGAGTACAACGAGCGTGCCGCCGAGGTGGGTGACTACTTCGATACTCCGGAGGCGGAGAAGGGATTCAACCCGCACAAGGACGACGACGATGTGTCGATGACGTCAAGTGATGCTGAACTGTCGGTGGATACCGGTTCCGAAACGGGGCGACGGGGGGTCAGCTACACCGTGGACGTGGACAGAGCGTCGTCGGCTGTAGTCGGTGATCTCAGTACGAGTGTTGCTGCCGCTGTGGTGGGTTCGTTGTCCTGGGACGATCCGACGTCCATTCTCGCGTGGCTCGACGCGTACGATCCCAGCAAGGCCTATGCGGACGTCTCCGATGACGGACCGCTGACGCAGGCGCAGCTGAACCGCCTGGTCGAAGCTGTCGAAGCATTTGTTCAGGCGCTCTCCGCCGCTGCCCTGGCGGAGTCCGCTCCCGATGCCCCTGACAGTGAGGCGGCCGCAGGCCCCTCACATAACGACGTCGAACTTGCGTGCCACGAAGTGTTGCGCCGGATGCGAGGCCCCGCGAGACCGCGACCGCGCGAACGCTCCCGTGGGCGTTTGGACATGCGGCGGACGGTACGGTCGAGTTTGCGGACTGACGGCATTCCCTTCCATCTGGTGGTGAAAGCTCCTCGCCCCGATCGGGTTCGGTTGTTGCTGATCGCCGACGTCTCGCTGTCGGTCCGGCCCGTTACCGCGTTCACCTTGAGGCTGGCCCAGGCGATGCACCGGCGCGCCGACCGCTGTGAGGTGCTGGCCTTTGTCGATCGACCCGTCGACGTCACGGACACCCTGCTCGCCAGCAGTGGTGACGGCGCTCTGGCAGCGGTCCTGGCGCATCCAGGTCTGGACCTGGAAGCCAGCAGTGATTACGGGCGAGTACTCACCGAATTGCTGGACGAGCACGGCAACGCCTTGAACTCACGAACGTCCGTCATCATCGTCGGTGACGGGCGGTGCAACGGATTACCTCCGCAAGTGGAGAAGCTCGAGGAACTACGACGCAAGGTTCATCGATTGGCCTGGATCACGCCGGAACCACAGCGATATTGGAACCAGGCGTCGTGTGCGATGCCGGAGTACTCGAAGATCTGTGACGAGGTGGTGGTGGCTCGCGATGCCGCGCAGCTGATGGCCAAGGCGGCGGAACTGGGTCACGCACTTCGCTGAGGTGTGAAAAGCAATCCGAGAGTAGTGATGTACTGATATCCATGACGGTGACGAAGGCCGAGAAGTCGGCGCTGCGCTGGAAACCGATACTGCTGCTGACGGTAGTCGGTGCGGTATGCGGCCTTGTTGCTCTGGGAGTCTTCCAGTGGTGGTGGCAATCGTTGGCATCGCCGCACATCCTCACTGGCGGCGCATACTTCGATCCCGAGCCTGGTTTCACCGGAGCCAGCTTTATGGACCTGTACCCCGCAGAGCCTGCGCCGTGGTTGTATTCCGGATTGGTCCTCGGACCGACCGTGGTCGGCTTGCTCGCCGGCATCGTGTTCGTGCTGTTCGGCGGGCGGGATCGTCGTCGTCAGGAGTAAGGGTCTCCCTGGACGCACGGTCGAGGCATAAAGACAGTACCTACCCGATCGGGTAGGTATTCACCTCTCCTTGGGCGGGTGTGTGTCCGTCGATGCCCGCGTAGTCTCGGAACCGGCGCTTGTTAAGTGGATCACAGACTCGGCGCCGGGCGAGAGGAGAGTGGGAGCCGTGTCGGTGGATGTTCCGGACGCTGTTGACGCAGGTGAACACCGCCGTGACGCAGGTGAACACCGCCGTGACGCAGGTGAACACCGCCGTGACGCAGGTGAACACCGCCATGACGCAGGTGAACACCGCCGTGGCACCGCTGCCAGATTGGTGAAGTTCCATGCTCCGGAAATTGTGTTCGGCATCGGTTCCCTGGTCGAAGCCGCTCACGCAACCCTCCGATTCGGCGGTTTTCGCCCCTTTCTCGTCACCGACCCGGGCCTGGTCGAATCGGGATGGGTCAGTGAACTCGAGGCGCACTTGGCCGAGCAGGGGCTGCAGCCGACGGTCTGGGCTGGGCTGACTCCCAATCCCAAGGACTACGAGATTGCGGCCGGCTTCGGGGTGTACCAGGAGGGCGAGTGCGACGTCATCATCGCGCTCGGCGGTGGGTCTGTCATCGATGCGGCCAAGGGCGTCGCGGTTCTGGCCGCAAACGGCGGAAACATTCTCGACTACGAGGGGGTCGATCAGGCGACCAAGCCGATTCCGCCCCTGGTGATGGTCCCGACCACGTCGGGTACCGGAGCAGATGTTTCCCAGTTCTGCATAGTCACGGACACCGCTCGGGGTACGAAGATCACGATCATCGGACGAGCGTTGGTTCCCGATGTCACCGTCATCGATCCACGGTTGCTCACAACGATGCCCGAGTGGCTCAATGCGGCAACCGGATTGGATGCGTTGACGCACGGTATCGAGGCTTTCGTATCGCTTGCCCACAATCCGCTCACTGATCATCACGCACTCCGAGCGGTCGGCTTGGTCACCGAGAACCTGGTGCGCACAATTCATGAGCCGATGGAAATGGAAGCGCGATCCGTCATGGCTCAGGCGAGTCTCGAAGCCGGTCTTGCCTTCACCAACGCGATTCTCGGCGCGGCTCATGCGATGAGTCATCAAGTCGGAGGCATGCTGGATCTCCCACATGGCGTCATCAACGGGATATTGCTTCCGCACGTCATTCGTTTCAATTCCACGACCGACGCGGCGCCGTTCGTGGCAATTGCTGCGGCGCTGAACCTTCCGGAGCAACGTGGCAGTGCGCAAGAAGCCGCGTTGGCGGTGGCGGATCGCGTCGAGCGGCTTGCCCGTGAGGTCGGTGTCCCGAAGGGTTTGGCGGAGTTGGGTGTTCGGGAGCAGGACTTGAGCCGCCTGGCAAGTTTTGCACTGCGTGATGCGTGCATGTCCACCAATCCGCGTGAAGCCACTCAGGAACAGATGGTGGCCTTGTTCCGGAGCGCGCTGTGAATCGGGCGAGATCATGACCGCAGACCTGTCGAGGCTCACCGGATTACGTTCGGGGAAGAGCACTTTCTATCCGCAGTACCGCGGCGCGGCTGAACGACTCGAGCGCGTCGTGCATGCATTGGAGTTGATTTCGCGGGCGCTGGTGAGAACAGTCGACGGCCCGGAGACGTTGGTCTGTGCTGTTGCCGAGGCCGCGCGTGCACATTTGAGTGCGCAGTGGGTGGTCTTTGCGCTCGCCGACGGCACCTTGCCTGACGCGGGGCCGCGACGGTTGGTTCTCGGACCGGACGCGACTCCATTCCTGGTCGACAACGTCGAGGGTCCACCGCTGCCGGACGACGTCGTGGATTGTCTCAACGACATTCGGTGCGGCAGTATCGAATCGAATTCCGTGGTCGATCCGCACTACGCGTTTGTGCCGATCGTGCTCGGGGGTGGTGTTGTGGGCGCATTTGCGGCCTGGACTCCGCAGAATCGCACTCTTGATTCCACCGACGGCGCAGTTCTCAGCATCTTGGCCAGTCAAACGGCTGTTGCGCTGCAGAATTCGGCTCTGTATCAGCGCGGGCAACTGCTGCTGTCGCGTGCCGAAGAGGCATTTGCGGAGGCCAATCGAACTGCCGCCGATCTGGCGGTGCGAAACAGTGAGCTGGAATCGACGCAACGTCAACTCGGGGTGGCGCACCGGCACCAGGTCGTCGACGACGAACGCCATCGCATCGCCCGCGAACTCCACGACAGCGTGACCCAGGCGGTGCTGTCAGCGGGTATGCAGATCGAAGTGTGCCGCAGTGACATTCCCGACGCCGAGCGAAGTGAAAGACTGGATCTGGCAAAGGATCTGACGAGGCGGGCCGTGGAGCAACTGCGCTCGGCGATCTACGCGCTCAACCACTCGTCGGATGAAGGCCGGACCTCGTTACCGGAGATGCTCGAGCAACTCAGCGTGGTCCACATGCCTGACGAGTTGGCCGTAAGTCTTCGTGTCGGCGGCACACCGGCCGAGCTTGCCGGTGAAACCGAACATGCATTGCTGCGGATCGCGGGTGAAGCACTCTTCAACGCCGCCGTTCACGCCCACGCCACTCGGGCGGTTCTCCGGTTGACGTATCGCACCGACACCGTGGTCTTGTCCATCTCGGACGACGGTGACGGAGACCCCGCGCGGATGCGATTGATCCTCAAACTGGCGGCGAGCAACGATCTCGACGGGCGGCACAGGGGCTTGGCCAACATGCAGTCCCGGGCACGCGAATTGGGTGGCACGCTCGATGTTCGTCGCGCGAGGATCGGGGGAGTCCAAGTGTTGGTTCGGGTGCCGCTCGCCGACAAGCCTGACAGTGATACTGAGACCGGCGCCGAAGATGCCTGTCCCACAACCGAGATCGAGGAATGATGACCACAGCACGCCCCGTCTCCGCCGGCCACGTCGGGCACAGAGATCCTGTCCGGCCCACCGAGAGTCGCGTAGTTCGTATCGTGCTCGTCGACGACCACGCAATACTGCGGCAAGGGCTGCGGTCGGTGCTCGAGAGGGAAAGTGATCTGCGCATTGTCGGCGAGGCATCGTCATTGCCGGAGGCATTGTCGGTTGTCGATCGGGTGAGTCCCGACATCGTCCTCATGGACCTCAAGCTCTCGGCGAGTTCGGACTACGAGGGATTGACGCTGTGCTCGCAGTTGTCCGTGGCGCATCCGAAACTCGGTTTACTGGTTCTCACCACATTTCTCGACGACCAACTGGTGGTTCGCGCTGTGCACGCCGGGGCGCGTGGATACGTTGTCAAAGACGTCGACACCACCGAACTGGTCCGTGCAATCCGGGCGGTATCTCGCGGCGAGAGTGCATTCGACTCGCGTAGTGCTTCCGCTGTGGTGCGCTCGTTGAACGGCCAGTCCACAACCAAGGACCGGTTGACGGATCGCGAACTCGAGGTCCTGCGGCTGCTCGCAAATGGATTGTCCAACATCAGGATCGGTGAGAGATTATTCATCTCGCCGACGACGGTGAAGTTCCATGTCAGCAATATCATGCGCAAACTCGAGGTGAGTCGGCGTGCCGAGGCAGTCTACGCGGCCAGTAAACAGGGATTGATCTAGACGCGCGTTGCTCGCCAGTCGGCCAGCATCCGCGGCATCTCCGCGGCCATGAAGTCGAAGAAGTCGCGAAGGTCGGCCATCCGGTCGCCGCCGCGTGTGCCTTCGCCAAGGACGCGAATGCCCTCTGCTGCTACCTCCGATACTTGGTACAGCGCAGACTGTTTGGTGACAAACGCGTCGGCCCACAGGTCTACACTGACGCGGTAGTGCTGACGCCTTGATCCCGGAACGGCGTCGCGTTCGATCAGGCTGACCTGTAGCAGGTATCGCACCGCGCCGGAAATGGCTGCCGCGCTCACGCCGAGCACCTCACCGAGATCGCCGGGAGTCGACGACGGCTGATTGCTGGTCATCAAAGCTGCCCAGACGCGTGCCGGCATGGGCGGGAAGCCCATGTCGATCAGCACCAGCGAGAGGCGCTCGACCAAGTGCCGGCTCTTGTCGGGATGGTCGGGCGGTTCATGTCGGGCGGTCATGTCGGTCATCGGGGAGTGTCCGATCTTTACGTTTTTCTATCTTCACACATTTGTGAAATCAGCGTACGGTCGAATTCATGGGTGCCGCAGTTTCGGTGAAAGACCTGGTCAAGACGTTCGGACCAACCCGAGCGTTGGACGGCTTGGATCTCGAGGTTTCCGAAGGCGAGATTCACGGATTTCTCGGGCCGAACGGTTCAGGCAAGTCGACCACCATTCGGGTACTGCTCGGCCTGCTGCGTTCGGATTCCGGCGAAGCAACGGTCCTCGGCGGCGATCCGTGGCGTGATTCCGTCGCCCTGCATCGGCGTCTGGCATACGTGCCGGGCGAGGTGAATCTGTGGCCGAATTTGACCGGAGGTGAGGCCATCGACCTACTCGCCGGCCTGCGAGGCGGGATCGATGTGTCTACGCGCGCAGAGTTACTCGATCGTTTCGAACTCGATCCCAGAAAGAAGGCGAGAACATACTCGAAAGGCAACCGGCAGAAAGTGGCACTCGTTGCCGCGTTCGCTTCGGACGTCGAACTCTATGTTCTCGACGAACCGACGTCCGGTCTCGATCCGTTGATGGAGGCGGTTTTCCAGGACTGCGTTCACGAGTTGGCCCATGCCGGGAAGACGGTTTTGCTGTCGAGCCACATTCTGGCAGAGGTGGAAGCGCTGTGCGATCGTGTCAGCATCATCCGTGAAGGGCAAACGGTGGAGTCCGGAACGCTGTCGGAACTGCGGCATCTGACCCGTACATCGGTATCGGTCACGACGCGCACACCGGTCGCCGGACTCGACGCCTTCGAGGGCACGTACGACGTGCTCGTCGATGGTGATCACGCGAAGTGTGAGGTCGACAGTGTTCGGCTCGGCGCACTGATGGAACACCTTGTCGGCTTCGGGATCGTGGCGCTGACGTCCACACCGCCAACTCTCGAAGAACTGTTCCTTCGTCATTACGGGGACGAACGAGCGAAGGAGAGTTCGGAGCATCTGCGAGCGGAATCGGGGGCGCGGCCGTGACTGCCACGATCAGCCCGGTCGACGTTCACCAAGGTACCCAGTTCACCGGTACATCACGGTTGGTTCGGCTTGCCTTGCGACGCGATCGAATTCAGCTCCCGGTCTGGCTGATTTCGCTGACCGTGTTTCTGATTTTTGTCGCTGCCAGCGTGGGTGGACTGTACAGCACTCCGGAGGAATTGCGTTCCGTTGCAGTCGGATCCGCAGTCTCACCCGTGGCGTTGGCCACCAACGGCATCGTGTCGGGATACTCCGAGGGTGCGATTGTTGCCAGCCAGGGCGTTCTGGTGTTTGCGTTGGCAGCGGCATTGATGAGCACGCTGGCGGTGGTGCGCCACACTCGGCAGAACGAGGAGACCGGGCGCGCCGAGATGATCGGTGCGGCGGTTGTCGGTAGGCGTGCGCTACTGACGTCGGCACTTGTTGTCACGATCGGTGCGAATATCGTTCTGGCTCTTGCCAGTGCAATCGGTCTGGTGGCCATCGGGCTTCCGGCGGACGGCTCGCTGGCGCTGGGAGCGGCGATCGGCGGCACCGGTATCGCGTTTGCCGGCGTTGCGGCTGTTGCGGCTCAAATCACGGACGGTGCCCGCACGGCCAACGGTATCGCGGGCGCGGCCATCGGAATTGCGTTCATGCTACGGGCGATCGGCGACGTCGACAGCACCGTTGTCGACGACGGTACCCGCGTGGTCAGTGGGTGGATGTCGTGGCTCTCGCCGATCGGGTGGGCGCAGCAGATACGACCGTACGACGACAACGCCTGGTGGATACTGCTGCTGCTCTTCGGTTTTGCCGTAGTTCACATCGGGATTGCCTTTGTGCTCATCGGTCATCGTGACCAGGGAGCGGGACTGGTCCAGCCGAGGCCGGGGCCACCGGTTGCGGCGCGCTGGTTGCCGTCGGCGTGGGGTCTGGCGTGGCGCATGCAGAGAGTGACGATGTTCTGGTGGCTATTCTCGGTAGTCATTCTCGGATTCTCGTACGGGGCAGTCGGAAACGAGATCGACCAGTTGGTGGGTTCGTCGCAGCAGACTGCTGACCTTTTCGAGCAGCTCGGTGGGGGATCAGCCGCATTGGTCGATTCCTACCTGGCGACCGCGTTGGGTTTTCTGTCGATAGTCATTGCGGCATATGCGGTTCAGAGCATTCTCCGCATGCATGGCGAAGAATCCTCGGGAAGGTTGGAACCGCTGTTGTCCACGGCACTTCCGCGCTGGAAGTGGATGCTTTCGCACGTAAGCACCGTTGTCGGCGGGGTGGTGCTCGCGCACATTCTTGCGGGTGTGTTCACCGGGTTCGCGTTCGGTCTGGTTACCGACGATATCGCGGGCAACACTGTGCGGATGGCAGGCGCGGCGCTGGCCTATCTGCCGGCAGTGCTGGTCGTTCTTGCAGTCGTGGCTTTGGTTTTCGGACTGTTTCCGGCGATTGCGTCGTCGCTGTCCTGGGGTATTTTTGCGGCCTGCATCGTTCTCGGGCAATTCGGCGTGCTGTTCAAGCTTCCCCAAGTAGTCCTGGACCTTTCACCGTTCACTCACGTTCCCACCGCACCCGCCGAAGCCGTGACCGCTTTGCCGCTGGTTGTGTTGACCGCTCTGGCACTAGCTCTCGGTGCGTCGGCGATTGCTGCGTTTGCACGCCGAGACATCCGAATGTAGCGGCTCGGTCACGATGTCGGTCGACAGTGGAGATACGCGTCTGTGACAACCTGGAACATGCGATTACCCTGCGCATCAACCAATTCGGCGGTTGTAGTCACCAGTCCACGCGAGCGCTTGTCGAGTACTACGTCGTCAACGGTGAGCGTGCCGCTCAAGGTGTCGCCGGGACGGAGTGGGCGCAGGAACTGTACGTCGCGCATGGACTTGCCGGCAATGACGTTCCATCGGTCGTAAATGCTTGCGACCACAAGTTTCTGACAAATTGCCAAAGTGTGTACTCCGCTGCCGATCAAGCCGCCGAACACGCCGGATTCGGCGGCCTCTTTGTCGGTGTGGAACCACTGAGGGTCCCATTGCGTCGCAAAGTCGACAATTTCCTGCTCCGAGACCGTGTATGAACTCAACTCCATGATCTGGCCGATCCGAAGATCTTCGGCGTAGACCGAGCGATGGTGAAGGGCGGCAGAATCGTTCATGTTCTTCTGGATCTCCTGCGGGTAGGCCTGTACTCGGAACATACGCCACCTACCGAGCCACTAGAATCGGCAGATGGTCAACGACAAGCACCTCGATCCAAACGCACTGGTAGGGGAGTGGAACTTCGAACGAAGGATCGTCGACCGCCGTGCAGAAGTCACAAAACGCGTCACAGGAACAACCACCATCGAAGATGCCGGTGACGGCCGACTGCGCTGGTACGAAAGCGGGACATTGTTCGACGGCGACCTGGAGTTGCCGGTTTTCCGCACTCTGTTCATCGAGCAGCATGACGGCGAGTGGGCAGTCACCTTCGAGGACGGTCGAGAGTTTCACGACTGGGCACCGGGAGACGACGTCGAGCATCTGTGCGGCGCAGATACATACCGGGGCCGCATCGACATCGATGTCGAGGAAGCCACAACTGATTCGCAGGCTGCGTGGTCGGTCGAGTGGACGGTGACCGGGCCGAGCAAGGACTACACGATGACGACGCACCTCGCGAGATCGTCGTAAATGACGCGCGACGCACGCATGGCGGCTGTAGATTCCGGGTCATGACTGAACCGGTGAAAGGCCCAGCGTCATATTTTCCGTCGATCGAGAAGAAATACGGACGACCGATCAGCGAGTGGCAGGAGCTGATTCGCAGTTCCGACCTGACAAAGCACATGGAACTGGTCACCTGGCTGAAGTCCGAGCACGGGCTGGGGCACGGACATGCCAATGCTCTAGTGGCGCATACCCTGAAGGAAGATGCCGGCTAGCACTTACCGCGCATCGAGTATCAGCCATCCACCGTGATGTTCGAACACCTCGAACGCCGCGCCGGTTTTCTCGCCAACGGCGCGCAGTGATTCGAGGTCGAAGGTCCGGATGTGCCCGTGGCATGCAGTTGCCTCGTCCTCGAACGGGACGGCGATGACAACACGCTCTCGGGCGATCCGCAGGGCCTGCGCGATCACCTTCTCTCCCACGGCATTGTCGACATGTTCGAGCAGATGAATTGCCGTGACGGTATCCGCACTCTTGTCGGGTGTTGGTACCTCACCGGCGTCGCAGATCAGTGTGTTGATCGTGATACCCAGTTCTGGGGCAACCGCGTCGAGCAGGATCATGGTTCCGGGCAGGATATCCGTCGCAGTGACGTCCATTCCGGCGCCGGCGAGGCGCAACGGCAGGAATCCGAAACACGACCCGAGGTCGAGGACGGAGCCGCGCACGAGTTCGTGTGCTTTCTCGTGGATGGGCGCAAAATCGGCGCTGCCGTCCAGGAGTTCGCGCAGTGAGTTCCGGTAGTAGGTGGTCCATGATTCGAGGGCTCCGTCGACGGTGGAGCGAACCAGTCCCACCATCGTGAGTTCGAATTCGTCCTGCCCGAAGTCGGCGTCCTGGATCGAGGCGGTCACGCCCGCGACGAGCCGTTCGCTGAGGTCGTCCTCAGTCAGGGAATGCCGCACCAGAAGTGTGCCGTCACTGCGATCGAGAGTGAGGGGACCTGACGCCACCCGCTCGACCGTGACGTGGCCGAACGACCATCGCCCGGGCGCCGAGGGCGCAAGTGAATCCATGACCGGTGCGGCGGGTGCTGACATGGTGGGCCTTCCTCAGATGCTGATACCGGTGCGCAAGGACTGCGTTCCGGTTCGCAGAAGTTCGGGTAGTTCCAGTGCGTCGTCGGTGAGCCACTGTTCGTAGGCGGCCATCGCGACACCGAGCAGAAGGTAGCCCACAGTCCGCGGACCGTGATCGGTCGGTTCGAGGTTCATTCGCTTGGCAGCGTACTCGGCGACAACCTGGCGCCAGCCTTCGTACATCACCACCGAGTATGCCTGAAGCGTGGGCACGGTGAGGATGAGTTCCATCCGGTTACGGTGCACAGCAGTCTCTTCCGGGGGAAACGTGTTGAACGTCAGTAGTGCGGATTCGAGGGCGTCGACAAGCGGCATGTCCTCGGGCAGCGAATTGAAGTGTTCACGCATCTGAGCCAGATGACCGTCGAAGTCGCCCCATGGCACAGCGTTCTTGGACGGAAAGTAGCGGAAGAACGTCCGGCGAGCGATTCCGGCAGCGTCGGCGATCTGATCGACACTGACCTCGTTGAAGCCGAGCGTGGAAAAGAGTTCGATGCCGACCGTACTGATCCCCTCCCTGGTAGTGGAGGGGCGACGACCTATCCGAGCGGACGGGTTTTTGCGGCTTCGCATACTTTTTCTGCTCCCAGTCTGTCATTCTGCACTCGATGCCATTACAGTGGTGAACCGAGTCACAGTGAAGTCCCACTCGTGACCACAGATTCAGGAGGAATCCATGTCCGATCGTGACAATAAGGCACTCGACAACGACCTCATCGAAGAATCGCTGGTCGAAGAGGTTTCGATCGACGGCATGTGCGGCGTGTACTGACCGTGCCTGCTTTGAATCTCGATGCGGGGTGGAAACTCCACCCGCAGGTAGCGCTTCGCCCCGAACCTTTCGGGGCGTTGCTCTACCACTTCGGAACGCGCAAGCTCTCGTTCCTGAAGAACACGACCATCGTTGCGGTGGTCAAGGCGTTGCCAGACCATCCTGATGTCCGGTCCGCACTGCGTGCGCAAGGCATCGAAGATGACGCGGCTCCCCAATATGCCCGCGCGCTGAGCACTCTCGCCGACTCGCACATGATTGTGCCTGTCTGAGTCGCTCGCACGCTCCCACGTGCGGAACAGCCCTCTGCACGTTCGCCCGCTTCATTTCTTTGCGAGGACACAGCCATGACCTCAGTTCTTGAACATCCCTCCACGCCGGCACCGGTGGGTCGCCTCGTCGATCAGTTCGAACTCGGACTCGACGCCCCCATCTGCCTGACGTGGGAACTCACCTACGCCTGCAACCTGTCCTGCGTGCACTGCCTGTCGTCGTCAGGTCGCCGCGACCCCAACGAGCTGAGCACCGAGCAGTGCAAGGCCATCATCGACGAGCTGCAGCGTATGCAGGTTTTCTACGTCAACATCGGTGGCGGCGAGCCGACAGTGCGCTCCGATTTCTGGGAGCTCGTCGACTACGCGACGGACCACCAGGTCGGCGTGAAGTTCTCCACCAACGGCGTGAAGATCGACAAGAAGGTTGCTGCGCGGCTTGCGGCGAGTGACTACGTCGACGTGCAGATTTCCATCGACGGTGCCACAGCTGAGGTCAATGATGCTGTGCGCGGGCCTGGTTCGTTCGCGATGGCCGAGCGTGCGCTTGCCAACCTGAAGGAAGCCGGCTTCAAGGACGCCAAGATCTCCGTAGTCGTCACGCGGCACAACGTCAGCCAGCTCGACGAGTTCAAGGCTCTCGCGGACAAGTACGACGCGACCCTGCGCATCACTCGCCTGCGTCCTTCTGGCCGCGGCGCCGACGTGTGGGATGATCTGCATCCGCGTCCCGAGCAGCAGCGTGAGCTCTACAACTGGCTGGTCGCCAACGGTGAGGGCGTCCTGACGGGCGACTCCTTCTTCCATCTCTCTGCGTTCGGCGATGCACTGCCCGGTTTGAACCTGTGCGGCGCGGGTCGAGTTGTGTGCCTGATCGACCCGGTCGGTGACGTCTACGCATGCCCGTTCGCGATTCACGATCAGTTCCTCGCCGGCAACATCGTGAAAGACGGTGGCTTCCAGCATGTCTGGCAGCACTCGGACCTGTTCCAGGAACTGCGTTCGCCGCAGACCGGTGGCGCGTGCAGCAAGTGCAACCACTACGACTCCTGCCGCGGCGGCTGCATGGCAGCCAAGTTCTTCACCGGCCTGCCGATGGACGGACCCGATCCCGAATGCGTCATCGGAAACGGTGAAATGGCGTTGGCCGGCGCGGGAGAGATCCCCAAGTCCAGCGTCGACCACTCACGATCCGGTCAACGTAAGACCCCGCGCGCATCGGTGCCCTTGACACTGATGATGCGTCCCCCCGCCAAGATTTGTGACGAAAACCCGCTAGCGGGAATGTAAGTAGCTTTCCGGGCTACTTGCGATACGAGAGGTTTGATTGATGGCAAAGAACGCATTCTTCGAGACCGTCGCTGAAGCACAGCGACGTGCGCAGAAGAGGCTGCCCAAGTCCGTGTATGCGGCGCTGGTGGCCGGATCCGAAAAGGGTCTGACCGTCGACGACAATGTCGCGGCATACAGCGAACTGGGTTTCGCTCCGCATGCGGCCGGATTGCCGAACGAGCGGAACATGGCCACCACCATTATGGGGCAGGACATTTCGCTTCCGGTGATGATCTCGCCGACCGGTGTGCAGGCAGTGCACCCCGACGGTGAGGTGGCGGTTGCACGGGCCGCTGCGGCGCGGGGAACGGCCATCGGTCTGAGTTCTTTTGCCAGCAAGTCCATCGAAGAGGTCGCTGCGGCCAACCCGCAGGTGTTCTTCCAGATGTACTGGGTCGGTAGCCGCGACGTGCTCCTACAGCGTATGGAGCGCGCTCGCGCTGCCGGCGCCAAGGGCCTGATCATCACCACCGACTGGTCCTTCTCGTACGGCCGCGACTGGGGCAGCCCGGCCATCCCCGAGAAGATGGACCTCAAGGCGATGTTCCAGTTCGCGCCCGAAGGCATCATGCGCCCGAAATGGTTGTTGGAGTACGCCAAGACCGGCAAGATCCCGGACCTGACAACACCCAACCTTGCGGCTCCCGGTCAGCCGGCACCGACGTTCTTCGGCGCGTACGGCGAATGGATGCAGACTCCGCTCCCGACGTGGGAAGACATCGCCTGGCTGCGTGAGCAGTGGGGTGGCCCGTTCATGCTCAAGGGCATCATGCGTATCGACGACGCCAAGCGTGCAGTCGACGCCGGTGTCTCCGCGATCTCCGTCTCCAACCACGGTGGCAACAACCTCGACGGCACCCCGGCGCCGATCCGTGTGCTTCCGGGTATCGCCGAAGCTGTGGGCGATCAGGTGGAAGTTGTTCTCGACGGCGGCATCCGACGCGGCGGCGACGTCGTCAAGGCTCTTGCGCTCGGCGCCAAGGCAGTCATGCTCGGCCGCGCGTACCTGTGGGGCCTCTCGGCAAACGGCCAGGCCGGTGTCGAGAACGTACTCGACCTCATGCGTATGGGCATCGACTCGGGCCTCATGGGTCTCGGCCATTCGTCCATCACCGAGCTCAGCAAGGATGACCTGGTCATTCCGGAAGGCTTCACCCGCACGCTGGGCGCGAGCTGAACCTCTGGCTCTGATCGAGCTGTGAGTTGAGCCTTCACGAACACACAACCCTGGCCGGACACCTTGTCCGGTCCAGGGTTGTTTTCGGTCCGCACGAGACCAATCTTGCTGTGGGAAGAGTTTTCTCGGATCGGCACCGCGCGTACTACCAGCGCCGCGCCGAGGGCGGAGCCGGGATCGTAGTCACCGAAACGGCGTCGGTTCTGGAGAACGACTGGCCATACGAGCGTGCGCCGCTGGCATCTCGGTGTGGGCCGGGTTGGCGAGCGATCTCATCGGCATGCGCGCCGCACGGCACCCTGGTCCTCGCGAGCCTGGGGCACACCGGGATTCAGGGATCGAGCGCCTACTCGCAGTCGGTTCTGTGGGGGCCGTCGAGGGTCGCTGATCCGGTGACACGCGAGTTGCCGATGATGATGGAACAGAACGACATCGATGCTGTGGTCGAGGGTTTCCGTACCTCGGCAGCGCTTGCCGTGGACTCGGGGATGGACGGGATCGAGATAGATGCCGGCCCGCGAAGCATTCTGCGGCAGTTCCTTTCGGGGTTGACCAATACGCGCGCGGACAGGTACGGACGTGATCGGCTGAGGCTGCTGCGGGAAGTCCTGCACGCAGTTCGCGGCTCTGTCGGTGCGAACCGTGTGGTTTCCCTGCGGTTGTCGTGCGACGAGCAGGCGCCATGGGCGGGTGTCACGCCGGAGCTCGCGGTCGGGTATGCCAGTGAGCTGGAGCGGTATCTCGATCTGCTGGTTGTGGTGCGCGGCGGTCTCTACTCGACCGCGGGGTATCGCCCGGACTTTCACGCAGAACCGAACTTCAATCGTGAACTGTGCCGAACCGTCAAGGCCGCAGTTTCGATTCCGGTTGTGTTGCAGGGGAGCGTCGTCGACATCGCGGACGCCCATGACGTGCTCGAGCATGTGGATTTTGTGGAAATGACCCGAGCGCAGATCGCCGACCCGGATCTGGTGGTGAAGTCAGCCCGCGGAGATCAGCCACGTCCGTGCGTTCTGTGCAATCAAACGTGCCTTGTGCGCGATCCGCGTAATCCGGTGGTGACGTGCGTCGGAAATCCGAGTGCAGGATTCGAGACGATCGATCCTGATGAGCGCGAGCAGGATTCGATTACCGGCCCGGTGCTTGTGGTCGGGGGCGGACCTGCGGGATTGGAAGCTGCACGAATCCTGGCCGGGCGCGGCGCTGCCGTCACCGTTGCCGAACAATCGTCACGGTTCGGCGGGATGATCCGAACCTTTGCGCAGGGGAAGGGGCGCAGTCGATTTTCCTTGCTTGCACAGTGGCTCGAAGACGAATGCCGTCGCAGCGGCGTCACCATGCTGACCGAGCACACAGTCAGCCCACCGGAGATCGACGACGCACGAGGCCATGGAGGCGTGGTGATCGCGTCGGGCAGCATTTCCAGGCCGCCGACGTACTCCGTGGACACATCCGTGCTCTGGATGGACGCGGCGCAGGCGCAGAGGCTTGGCGGCGATTCGATCAAAGGCCCTGTTGTTCTTGTGGATCCGTTGGGTGGGCCGATAGGTGTTGCAGTTGCAGAGGAATTGGCACTGTGTGGACTCGAGGTCTCGATCGTCACACCTGACACAATCGTCGGTTCCCGGTTGGGAATGAGCGGCGACCTTGTCGGAGCGAACACCAGACTTCAGCAGGCTGGGGTGAACCGAGTGTGTTCCTCGCGGGTACGTGCGGTTGTCGACGGCTGCGTGCGTATCGAGAACGTCTACACGGATGTCGCTGCAGGAATCCGGTGCGCGACCGTGATCGACTGCTCGCCTCGATTGCCTGACAGTTCCCTGCACTGTCCGGCAGGCGATTATTCGGTGTGGGCCGGCGTCGGCGACACGATTGCTCCGAGAACTGTTCTCGAATCCATCCACGAAGGGCGCCGCGCAGGGTTTACTACTGGAACAGGTTTCAATTCCGTGGAGAGGATCGATTCATGACCCAGGTACGTTCACTCGAAGGCCGTGTTGCATTCATTACGGGCGCGGCGCGTGGTCAGGGCCGCTCACACGCAATTCGCTTGGCCAGGGAGGGTGCGTCGATCATTGCGATCGACGTCTGCAGTGCGGTTGCCGAGCACAACACCTACGACGCGGCAACCTCGGAAGATTTCACTGAGACCGTCCGCCTGGTCGAAGCCGAGGGCGGCAAGATCCTCGCGCGTGAGGCTGACGTTCGAGACAGTGCCGCGCTCGCCGCTGTGGTGAAGGACGGTGTCGAGCAGTTCGGTCGACTGGACATCGTGGTGGCCAATGCGGGCGTCTGCAACTGGAATCGATTCTGGGAGATGTCGGACGAGCAGTGGGAAACCCTCATCGACATCAACCTCACCGGTGTGTGGAAAACGCTCAAAGCGGCGGTGCCGTCCATCATCGAGGGTGGCCGCGGTGGTTCGATCGTCGTGATCAGTTCGGTCGCCGGACTCAAGGCGATGCCCGGTCAGGCGCACTACGGAAGCGCAAAGTTCGGTTTGGTCGGTCTCACTCAGGCGGCGGCAAAGGAACTGGGGGAGTACAGGATCCGCGTCAACTCCATCCATCCGTACGGGGTCAATACCCCGATGGGTGTTGATCAGGGCGCTCTCGCCGTGTTCCAGAACTACCCGCAATACCTCCCGAACTTCACTCCCATTCTCACGGAGACGGCTTTTGCCGAGCCCGACGAGATCTCCGATACCGTCGTGTGGTTGGCCGGTGACGGTTCACGCACCGTGACGGCAAGCCACATCGCTCTTGATCAAGGTAACTCCAAGGTCTGATGACGTCATATCCTCGTCTCTTCGAGCCGCTGCGCCTGCGCGATTTCACCCTGCGTAATCGGGTGGTGTTCTCTGCGCACCTGACCAACTATGCAGAGAACGGGTTGCCGACGGCGCAGCATGCCGCGTATTACGAGGCGAGGGCGCGAGGTGGCGCCGGGTTGATCATCAGTGAGGAACATTCGACTCATCCGTCGGATCGACCGTACGAGAAGATGATCGCCGGATACAGGCCCGATGTGGTCGAGGGCTATCGCCGGATCACCGATGCCGTGCACGCGCACGGGTCGGTGATCCTCGCTCAGATCAATCACAATGGAGGACAGGGCGCCGGAACGTATTCGAGGCTCCCGCTCTGGGCGCCCAGTGTTATAGCCGATCCACTGTTCCGGGAAGTCCCCAAGGCTGTTGACGACGGCGATATAGCGGAGATCCTCGACGGTTTTTCGCTGGTCGCGCGGAACTGTATCTCCGGCGGGTTCGACGGCGTCGAATTGCAGGCGTCGCAGTCGTCGATTGTCCGAGCATTTCTGGCGCGGTCGACAAACCAGCGAACGGATCGGTACGGCGGTGCTACTGAGAACCGTGCCCAGTTCCTCCTGGAAGTGTTGCGAGTTCTTCGCCGCGCCATCGGCCCTGATCGAATTCTCGGAGTTCGTCTGAGCGGTTACGAAGGAACCAGCGGTGGTATCGAGTTGCCTGACGCGGTCCTGACTGCGCAGCTGGTGGAAGCCGACGGTCAGGTCGACTACATCAACACCGCTATCGGCATGGCCACAGAGACTTTGCATTTGATCGAGGCATCGATGGCGGTGCCGAAAGGTTACGCGAACTTCATTCCATCGGCGATCAAGGAAGTGGTGTCACTTCCCGTGATCGGTGTCGGCCGATTCAAGTCACCGGAACAGGCTGAGCAGGCGTTGGACGAAGGTCTGTGCGATCTAGTGGGGGTAGTGCGCGGCCAGATCGCAGACCCGGATTTTGTGAACAAGGCACGCGCAGGCCAGCCCTCGCAGGTGCGAACCTGCCTGTCCTGCAACCAGGAATGCGTCGGACGGATGGGGCTCAACCGTTGGTTGGGTTGCACGGAGAACCCGCGGGCCGGACGAGAGTCCGTTGCTTTACCCCGGCCGCGGTTGCAGGGCCGCAGCGTAGTTGTTGTCGGCGGCGGGCCGGCTGGTCTGCAGGCAGCGGCTACCGCCGCGCAGCGTGGGCATCGGGTGACGCTGTTCGAGCGCGACGCCGTTCTTGGTGGGCAGATCCGTACTGCCTGCGTGATGCCTGCTCGCCGGGAACTGGGTGATCTGATCCGAAACCTCGAATCCGAATGCCGCAGAGACGGAGTCGCCATCGAACTCGATACTGAAGTGACAGCGGAGAGGCTGATCGAGTTGGCCCCGGATGTGGTGGTGGTGGCGACGGGAGCAAAGCCAGTGCGCCCGGTGTGGGCGGGCGACCTGCGCAGAGTTGTGGGTGTTCGCGACGTGCTCGACGGGAAGGTGCTGCCGAGCGGTTCCGTATTGGTGTTTGACGAACTGGGATTCCACCAGGGCGCGTCGGTGGCGGAGTTCCTCGCAGATCGCGGGTGCGCCGTCACGATCGCTACCAACGGGATGGTTGTGGCCCAAGATTTGAGTATCACTTTGGATTTCGAAGGCTGGAACCGTCGGGCGCATGAGAAGTCGATAGTTCAGCGTACGGATCTGATGGTGACCGCGGTGCACGGCGAAGGTCCAGTGAGTGTCGAACTGGTGCACCATCCGACAGGAGTGTCCGAGTCTGTTGCTGCGGACTGGGTGGTGTTTGCGACGCAGCAGGAGCCGGTGGATGAACTGTGGAATGGGCTGCGTGGCAGTTCCTTCGAGGTCTACCGAATTGGTGATGCTCTGTCGCCGAGGCGTTCGCACAGTGCCGTCATTGAAGGTCACAGGGTTGCAGTGAGCCTCTAAGCGCACGCAGGCGTGTGCACCGGGGCGTGTTTGATCCCCGGTGCACACGGTGGTTTTTCAGGCCGCTGTCGGCGGTGTGTTCCCGGGAACGGGAACTTGATACGGATCCACGGACATCGGTGGATAGAACCGGGTCTTTCGATCGTCTCCGATGTCTACACGCCATTCGGTGTGATGCATCATCCGATGGTGGTGACCGCACAGCAAGATCAGGTTGTCGAGGTCCGTTGGGCCGTCATCGAGCCAGTGAATCAGATGATGGGCATCGCACCAGCCCGGTGGGGTGCCACAACCGGGGAAGGCACATCCGCCGTCCCGAACCGTCAGGGCCCGCCGCTGCGGGACACTGGCAAGGCGTGCCTTCATGCCGTGATTGAGGGGAACACCGTTGCTATCGAGGAGGATTCGGGTGACCTCGCAGTCGCAGGCCAGCATTCGGGCGGTGTCGAGGCTGATGGGGCCGGCCCAGTTGGTGATCGCATACCCGAGTTCCTCGGTGGAGGGCAGCATGTCTTTGAGGGCCTGAAGATCGGTCATGTCTTTTGCGGTGGCGGTGATCGTCAGGTGCGGTTTCACGCCGCCTTCGACGGGACCGAGACCCGCGGCTTCGTAGCGGCGCAGCATTTCGCAGAATCCGTCGGCGCGTCGAAGTGCCGGGGTGCGTTCGTCTTTCACACCGTCCTTCTCCGGTGTGGGCGCCGAGAGGGCGGACAGTAGTGCGATGAGACGGGCACCGTTGACGGCGTCGAGGTCACCTTTCACGCTGACTCGCCCGTACAAACCGCGGGAGGCGTAGAACTCGTTGAGCTCGGAGTCTTCACCGGCTGGCACTCCGTCGGCACGGTTGCCGTACTGCTTCTGGATCCGCCGTATAGCCGCGCGGACGGAATCGCAGTCGGTGACCTTTTTCGAGGCGAGGGCCAGGAGGATCTCGCGGGCTTTCTCGACGTCGGCGAGGCTCATGTTCTTGGGCGGGTGCTGGCAGAAGTGGGCAACCTGACGCGCTTTCAACGCGTCGATGTCACCGTCGTGAAAGGTTTGTCCGACAACAGGTTCGAGCATGAACAACCGCGCCAGGCCCACCAACTGACTGCATTCACCGATCTCGAGATTGGTGGACAGGTGCAGCCACTGCGCGATAGCGCGGAATCCTTTGCCGCCGAGGGTGTCGCGGGTGAACATTTCCGTGATCATCACAACCATGCGGGACTGCATCTCGTGCCGGGCGCGAGCGAGTCCTAGAACCTCGGTCTTGAGGCCCTCGCCGTCGTATTGCCACGCTTCCCGACTGTCCATGGGCCAATTCTAATCGAACAGGATTTCGATTCCGAGGGACATATCGGACAGGTTCCCGTCAATATTCTCTCGAGACATGTTGACTTGCAATAATATTCGATACATTGATACAAATCGGCCATGTGTGCTGCCCATGCGCGAACGGCCGACGAATATGATCTCATCATGACCGAAACCCGTGAACTGTCCGCTATCCCGAGCCCAGGGCTCGAGGGGTCTGCGCACACCGTCGTGGTTCCGGTCGGTTCTTTCGAGCAGCATGGCCCGCACTTGCCGCTGGACACCGATACCCGAATTGCGAGAGCGGTGTCGAACGAGCTTCCTGGCGTCGTGGTTGCCCCGGCCCTCGAGTACGGAGCGAGCGGGGAGCACGAGGGTTTTGCCGGGACGATTTCCATCGGCGCCGAGGTCATGGAAATGGTGGTTGTCGAGTACGGACGGTCGGCATTCCGGTGGGCGAAGAGGGTGCTGTTTGTCAACGGTCATGGTGGAAACGGTCCGGCGTTGGCAAAGGCTGTGGCGCTGTTGCGATACGAAGGCCGGGATGCAGCTTGGGTGCCTTGTGCGGTTCCGGGGGCGGACGCCCATGCGGGCAAGACAGAAACCAGCCTCTTACTGCACCTTTCGCCGGAATGTGTGGATATGAACCTGGCGGAGGTAGGAAATATTTCTCCTATCTCAGACCTGATGCCAGGATTGCGTTCGGGCGGTATGGTCGCTGTGTCGGATAACGGTGTTCTGGGTGATCCAGTTCAGGCAAGTGCCGTGGACGGCGCGCACATTTTCGACGAGTTGGTGCAACGTGTGACGGATGGACTGGCCCGGTGGAGTCCGGGCCCGGATGGGAGGCTTCGGTGATGGTTGTTACCGATGGGGGGCGGGCGATCTACCCGAACCGATTCGCGGTGTTTTCCCTGACGATCGCCTGATGCGACCCGCACGACTCCCCGACGGCTTCGGCATTCGGTTGGATCCCAAAGTTCGCACGTACTCGGGTGGCCGCGTGCTCATCGGCGGTTCGCCTACGCGCATGCTCAAACTGGCTCCGACAGCAGCGGCGATGATCGGCGACGGCTTCCTCGAGGTTGTCGACCACCAGAGCGCCGCGGTGGCGCGCCATTTGCTCGATTCGGGCGTCGCGAATCCTCGGCCCATGTCGACGCCGTCGGCGGCTGACGTCACTGTCGTGATTCCGGTCAAGGACAACGTTGCCGGCATCGAGCGGTTGTTGCCGGTGCTCAAGGATCTGGCGGTGATCGTTGTCGACGACGGGTCCGACGTTCCTCTCGATCCGCGGCGGGACTACCCGGGTACGGGAACTGTCACTGTTGTCCGGCACGAGTACGCGCGTGGTCCCTCGTCGGCCCGTAATACGGGATTGCGTTCGGCACAAACATGTTTCGTGGCGTTCCTCGACTCCGACGTCATTCCGCGAGCAGGCTGGCTCGAGCTGATGCTAGGGCACTTCAGTGATCCTGGTGTGGCGCTGGTAGCGCCGCGAATTGTGGCCCTCGATCCTTACGGGACGTCACTGGCTCGGTATGAAAGTATGCGTTCCTCCCTGGATCTCGGGCGGAAGGAAGCCGCCGTCAAGTCCGGCAGTCCGGTGTCGTACGTACCCAGTGCGGCCATGATCGTGCGGCGCGACGTGGCTCTGGACTGCGAGGGATTCGACGAAAACCTCGAGGTGGCCGAGGACGTCGATTTCTGTTGGCGCCTGCAGTCAGCCGGTTGGAGACTGCGCTACGAACCGGTTGCCAATGTCGCCCATGACCATCGGGTTCAGTTCGGCAAATGGTTCAGCAGACGAGCTTTCTACGGAACCGGCGCTGCGCCGTTGGCTGCACGCCATCCGGGTTCGGTGCCGCCCATGGCGATGTCGGTCTCGACGCTGTTCGCGTGTGTTGCGGCAGCAACGCTCACCAAGTCGGGGTTGGCCGGAGCGCTCGGCGCTTTGCTGTTCACCGTGTTCCGGTTGCGGAAGATGTTCACTGGTCTGACGCAGCCGACGCGCATCGCGGCGATTCTCACTGCCCAAGGATTTGTGGGCGGGTTCTGGCAATTGGCGTCGGCGATGTGCCGTCACTATTGGCCGGTGACGCTGTTGGCGGTGATCAGCTCACGCAAGATCCGGCGATTGGCGATTGCCGCGGCCGTCAGTGAAGGGCTGGTGGACTGGTATCGGCACCGCGAGCCAGGTGGTTTGGGTCCGGTTCGGTACGTGTTGTTCAAACGGGCCGACGACGTCGCGTACGGATTCGGCCTGTGGCGTGGTGCGATCGAGGCGCGCGACCTGGCGGCATTGAAGCCCCGAATCACCAAGTGAGCGTTCCGGATCGCGCAGACTTCGTGGTGGTCGGTGGCGGCACCACGGGCTGTGTGGTCGCGGCGAGACTCAGCGAGGACCCGGCCGCGCAGGTGCTTCTTCTCGAGGCAGGAAGTGGATATCGTTCGACGGTTGATCTTCCGGGTGTCCTCGATGATCCGTATTTGCTCCCGGTGGGACCGGCTAGTGAACACACCTGGACGTATCCGGTCGAATTGACGCCAAGTCGACGTGCCACCGTCTCGCGTGGGCGAACTCTCGGTGGGAGCGGCGCGGTAAATGGTGCGTACTTCGCGAGGGCCACGCGCACAGATTTTGACCTCTGGCCCGATTCCTGGAGTTACGAGAAGGTGCTGCCGTACTTCCGGAAGTCGGAGACCGATCACGATTTCGGCGGGCCGTATCACGGTGACAATGGTCCAATTCCGGTGCGTCGGCGCCAACTCGACGACATGCATCCATTCAGCAGTCGGTTCCATGACGCGGCACTTGCAGCGGGTTTCCCCGAGGACGCCGACAAGAATGCGCCGGATTCGAACGGCGTCGGCCCGGTCCCGTTGAATATCTCGGACCATCGTCGTATCAGTACTGCGGTCGGCTACCTGTTGCCGGCGATGGGGCGTCGTAATCTCACCGTCGATGTCGGTGTCACCGTGCTGCGGATCGTGTTCTCCGGGACGCGGGCGGTGGGCGTCGATGTCCTCGACGGCACAGCGTTGCGGCGCATCCGCGGGCGCCACATCGTGGTGTGCTCCGGCGCGGTTGCGACGCCGCTCCTGCTCCTCACTTCCGGCGTCGGATCGGCTGATCAGCTTGTGGCTCATGATGTTCCGGTGGTGGTCGACCTTCCGGGCGTGGGGCAGGGTTTTGTCGATCACCCGGAAGTGCTGCTGCCTTACCGGTATTCGGTTCCGGAGGCATTGCGGCCGCAGACCCCGGTGCTGGAAATGGCTCTGAACGACGCGGACCTCGAAATACGTCCGTACACAGCGTCGTTCACAGATTTGGTACCCGGAATTCCGCAGATGGATCATGGGATCGGAGTGGTGCTGATGGCTCCGCGCAGCCGCGGAACCGTCGAGCTCGATCCGAAGGCGCCCGGTGGATCGCCGCGGATTCGATACAACTATGTCGACTCAGCGCACGATCGTCGAGTCCTCCGGCGGGGAATACAGATCGCGGAGGACCTGCTCGAAACCATTGCGAAGACCGGGATGATCCGGCGGCCCGAGATCGAATATTCGGACGAGTGGATCGAATCGCGGTTGGGCACGTCGCTGCACATGTCGGGAAGTTGCGTCATGGGTTCGGAGTTCGATCCGGATGCGGTTGTCAACGATCGATGCAGTGTCCTCGGCGTCGAGGCACTCAGTATTGTCGACACATCGATCATGCCGGTGATTCCCACTCGCGGTCCCCATGCAACTGCGGTGATGCTGGCTGAACGAGCAAGTGAACTGGTGCGTGACGCTGCGCGGGCGTGAAGAGCAACCGACCATCTTCACCATTGTGATGTGATCGGCACTACAGTGGCAGGGGAGCGGAGGAACGCAGAATATGGCACGTGAACAGGCTGTGTACGGCAACCCGTGGGTAGCAGTGCGGCCCGGAGATGACGTAGCGGTGCTGGCACGTCGACTGTCGAGTGCCCATCAATCCTTTATCGATGCCCACGACGGGGCTGCAATAGCGGACGATTCGCGCGTGCGGTCCGTTGTGCTCGAATCCTGGATGCGTAGTCGAAACAAGGGCGTCGATCCTGACGTCGTCGGTGCTCCGGAGATGCTCGAGGGGCTGGATCTCGAGAGTTATCGCTCGTCCCATCCCATGTCTCTCATCCGGCCGGTGGTTCGAAAACTGCTGGTAGAGGATGCAGCGGATACAGGCCTGCTGATCGCGATCAGCGACGCACACGGTCGGTTGCTCTGGGTGGAGGGCGACAGTGCCGCCAAGGACCGGGCACTGTCGATGAATTTTGTCGAAGGCGCCGACTGGAGTGAAGACCGCGTCGGCACCAATGCTCCGGGGACGGCACTCGCGCTCGATCATTCGGTACAGATTTTCGGTTCGGAGCATTTCAACCGCACCGTGCACGACTGGAGTTGTTCGGCCGCGCCTGTCCACGACCCCACGACCGGACAGATTCTCGGCGCCATCGACATCACCGGTGGACCTCGGGTTGCCGTCCCGGAAGTGTTGTCGTTGATTCGTGCGACGGTGGCCGCCGCCGAATCGGAACTGCGGTTCCACCTGCTCAACTCGCCGATCCCGCTCACTGCCTCAGCTCCGAGGCTGGAGACGTTCGGCGGCGGACGACCGACTCTCGTACGTGGCGGTGAGCGGATTCCGGTCTCACAACGTCACGCCGAGATCCTGCTTCTGCTCGCGGAACATCCGGAAGGGCTCAGCGCCGATCACCTTGCGGTTCTCCTCGACGAAGGTGAATTGGACGGTGTCACTGTTCGCGCCGAGATGTCTCGCCTTCGTAAGGTTTTCGGCGCCGATCGGTTGGCGTCGAGGCCCTATCGCATCATTACCGAGTTCGCCACCGACGTCGACGACGTCCGCAAGGCTCTGGATCGCGGTGACGCAGCGACGGCCTTGCGCTTGTATTCCGGCCCGGTCCTGAGTGGATCCACCGCTCCGGGCATCGACGCCATCCGGGACGAACTGCGCACTCGGGTTCAGGCCGCGCTTCTTCGCGGCGGCGACGCCAACCTTCTCGCCAAGTGGACCACGTCGGTCCATGGCCGGGAGGATTCGGTCGTCTGGGAGGCGTATCTGTCGACACTCGACCCGAAATCTGCACTGTATTCGCAGGTCAAGGCAAAAATCGACCTGCTGGACCGGCAACTCGGACTCTGAGGAACGGGCACATTGCACCGACCGAACGGGCGCATTGCACCGACGCAACGTAGTTGCAACGTTGCAACTCCTAGTGTTGTGAATCACACCCCGCCGGGGGGTGGGACTGCAGTCACCGATCTCGGGACTGTGCCCAGGAAGATCACGTTTACATAGGAGCTTGCAATGACCGTGTACGCCCGCCCAGGTACCGCCGACGCGATCATGTCCTTCCAGTCTCGATACGACAACTGGATCGGCAACGAATGGGTTGCTCCGGTCAAGGGTCAGTACTTCGAGAATCCGACGCCGGTGACCGGACAGAACTTCTGCGACGTGGCACGTTCCACCGCGGAAGACATCGAGCTCGCTCTCGACGCAGCACACGCGGCGGCACCGGCCTGGGGCAAGACCTCTGTTGCCGAGCGCGCAATCATCTTGAACAAGATCGCCGATCGCATGGAGGAGAACCTCGAATCCATCGCGCTTGCCGAGTCCTGGGACAACGGCAAGCCGATTCGTGAAACCCTCAACGCGGACATCCCGCTTGCCATCGACCACTTCCGCTACTTCGCGGGAGCGATTCGCGCACAGGAAGGTTCGCTCTCGGAGATCAACTCCGACACCGTGGCGTACCACTTCCACGAGCCGCTCGGTGTAGTCGGTCAGATCATTCCGTGGAACTTCCCGATCCTCATGGCCGTGTGGAAGCTGGCTCCCGCACTTGCTGCCGGAAATGCCATCGTCCTCAAGCCTGCCGAGCAGACGCCCGTCTCGATCCTGCACCTCATCGGCATCATCGGTGACCTGCTGCCTGCCGGTGTTCTCAACATCGTCAACGGATTCGGCGTCGAGGCCGGCAAGCCGCTCGCATCGAGCCCGCGCATCAAGAAGATCGCGTTCACCGGTGAAACCACCACCGGACGCCTGATCATGCAGTACGCGTCGCAGAACCTGATCCCGGTCACCCTCGAACTCGGTGGCAAGAGCCCCAACATCTTCTTCTCCGACGTGCTCGCCGCTAACGACGACTACCAGGACAAGGCGCTTGAAGGCTTCACGATGTTCGCGCTCAACCAAGGCGAGGTATGCACGTGCCCGTCGCGTTCGTTGATCCAGGAAGATATTTTCGACGACTTCCTCGCAATGGCTGCCATCCGCACCAAGGCTGTGCGCCAAGGTGATCCGCTCGATACCGACACCATGATCGGCGCGCAGGCCAGCAACGATCAGCTCGAGAAGATCCTGTCCTACATCGAGATCGGCAAGGCCGAAGGCGCCAAGGTCATCACCGGCGGCGAGCGGGCTCAACTGGGCGGCGACCTCTCCGGCGGCTACTACGTGCAGCCGACGGTCTTCACCGGCAACAACAAGATGCGCATCTTCCAGGAAGAGATCTTCGGCCCGGTCGTATCCGTCACGTCCTTCAAGGATTACGACGAGGCCATCGAACTTGCCAACGACACCCTCTACGGTCTCGGCGCCGGCGTCTGGTCGCGTGATGGTGGAGTTGCCTACCGTGCGGGCCGTGACATCCAGGCCGGCCGAGTGTGGACCAACACGTACCACCAGTACCCGGCACATGCCGCCTTCGGTGGATACAAGCAGTCCGGTATCGGTCGCGAGAACCACCTGATGATGCTCTCGCACTACCAGCAGACCAAGAACCTCCTGGTCAGCTACGCGCAGAAGGCTCAGGGATTCTTCTGATCCTCGCTTCGCGCACCAGGTAAAGACAACACGAGAATACGAACACACGGAGGCTGGAATGGACGCTACTGATGTCACCGCAACTGATGACACGGCAGGCGTCGTTCCACCCCGTCTCGTGACTACCGCTGGGGCGGCTGATCTTCTGCGCCGCCTCAGCGGAAACCACGGCGAACTGATGATGCACCAATCCGGTGGATGCTGCGACGGCAGCGCACCGATGTGTTATCCCGCAGGCGAATTCATCGTCGGTGACCGTGACGTACTGCTCGGCGTCATCGATCTGCGGCTTGGGGTCGGTGAGGTTCCGGTCGACCTGCCCGCGGGTACGGACGCCGTTCAGGTCTGGATTTCCGGATCCCAATTCGAAGCGTGGAAGCATACCCAGCTGGTTCTGGACGTTGTGCCCGGTCGTGGCAGCGGTTTCAGTCTGGAGTCTCCTGAAGGATTCCGATTCCTCAGTCGAGCACGGGCTTTCACGCAGCAAGAGAACGATGCGCTCAACTCGTCCGCGATCTTGGTCGGCGCGCAGTGGGAGGCCGGGGTGCGTCCCCTTCCGCCAACAGTCCCTCAGGTTGTGGCCGAAGCGGTGGACGCTTGCCCGGTTCCGGGCATGGCCGGCCGAGCCTGAGCGTTTTACGGTCCCGTCATCGCCGCGGCGATTGCTAGTTACTTCTCACCCATACTGTTGAGCCACGCGGCGCCGGGCACTGGCGTCGTTGAATTCTTGACCGATTCAGAGGATGGACATGTCTCTTTCCGAGCACGTGCCGGACAAGTCGACGGGCGCGCACCACGACGGCGCCGATTTTCATGCAGAAGACAATTCGTATCTCGAAAAACGAACACTCCGCAAAGGCACGGCAGGATGGGTGCTGCTGGCCGGATTGGGAGTCAGCTATGTGATTTCCGGCGACTATGCGGGATGGAACAACGGACTGGCCGAGGGCGGATTCGGCGGTCTGTTGATTGCTGCCGTTGTCATCGCCGGCATGTACTTGGCGATGGTGCTGGGCATGGCCGAGATGTCGTCGGCTCTCCCGGCTGCTGGTGGCGGGTACACGTTCGCCCGTCGTGCCTTGGGTCCGTGGGGTGGATTTGCCACCGGCACTGCGATTCTCATCGAGTATTCCATCGCACCGGCTGCCATCGCGACGTTCATCGGTGCGTACGTCGAGTCGCTCAATCTGTTCGGAATCACCGACGGTTGGTGGGTCTACCTCGCGGTGTACGCGATCTTCATCGGCATTCACCTCACCGGTGCCGGTGAGGCGCTCAAAGCGATGTTCGTGATTACCGCCATTGCTCTCGTCGGCCTTGTCGTCTTTGCGGTTTCCGCTGTGGGACTGTTCGATTCGTCGAATCTCACCGACATCGCCGTCGATACTTCCGCGGCCGGGTCGTCGTCGTTCCTGCCCTTCGGTTTGATCGGAATCTGGGCAGCAGTTCCCTTCGCGATCTGGTTCTTCCTTGCGGTGGAAGGTGTTCCGCTCGCAGCTGAGGAAGCGCGCGAGCCGGAGAAGAACGTCCCGCGCGGCATCATCATCAGCATGCTGATCCTGATCGTCACGGGCGCAGCCGTTCTCTTCCTGGCGACGGGCGCATTGGGTGCCGACGCGTTGTCCACGTCCGGAAACCCGCTGGTCGAAGCGCTTGGTGACAGTGGCGCCGCCAAGGTCGTCAACTACATCGGGCTCGCCGGCCTGGTCGCGAGTTTCTTCTCGATCATGTACGCGTACTCCCGTCAGACCTTTGCGCTCTCGCGTGCCGGATACCTGCCCAAGAACCTGTCGGTGACAAACAAACGCAAGGCCCCGACACTTGCGCTCGTAGTCCCCGGAGTCGTCGGGTTTGCCCTGTCGCTCACCGGAGAAGGCGCGATGCTGCTGAACATGGCGGTGTTCGGCGCGGCTGTCAGCTACGTGCTGATGATGGTGAGCCACATCGTGCTTCGCAAGCGGGAGCCGAACATGCCCCGTCCGTATCGGACTCCCGGCGGAATTGCCACCACTTCATTTGCTCTTGTCGTCGCAGCGATATCCGTGGTCGCCACGTTCCTGGTCGATCCGATCGCAGCACTTCTCACGCTCGTCGCGTTCGGTGTTCTCATGGCCTATTTTGGTCTCTACAGTCGACATCATCTTGTTGCCAACTCGCCGGACGAGGAGTTTGCTGTACTTGCACAGGCGGAAGAAGAACTGGAATGAGCATGTACCACCAACAGGTTTCGGGCACGACTTACTCGTTCGAGAGTCTCGTCGACCTCATGGCCAAGGCGACACCACTTCGATCAGGTGACGAACTGGCCGGTTGCGCGGCGCACTCCGACGCGGAACGCGCTGCTGCCCAGTGGGTTCTGGCAGATCTTCCGTTGAAAGTATTTCTGGAAGATCTCCTGGTTCCGTACGAGGACGACGAGGTCACTCGGCTCATCATCGACAGTCGCAACCGTCTGGCGTTCCAACCGATCGCGCACCTGACCGTCGGCGGCTTGCGGGACTGGCTCCTCGAGACTGCGTCGGCGCCAGGTGCCGCGGCACAACTTGCGGCGGTGAGTCCTGGATTGACCCCGGAGATGGTAGCGGCGGTCAGCAAGATCATGCGTAATCAGGATCTGATTGCGGTCGCGAAGGCGATCAACGTCACCGCAGGCTTCCGGACCACCATCGGTCTGCCTGGTCGGCTGAGCACCCGGCTACAACCCAACCATCCCACCGACGACCCGCGGGGAATCGCCGCGGCCACGCTCGACGGTCTCCTCCTGGGTTGCGGCGACGCCGTCATCGGGATCAACCCGGCAACGGACTCTCCGCAGGCCACATCGGATCTGTTGCACCTCCTCGACGACATCCGGCAGCGATTCGAGATTCCGACACAATCCTGCGTGCTCTCCCACGTGACCACGACGATCGGACTGATCGAATCCGGTGTACCGGTCGATCTCGTCTTCCAGTCGATTGCCGGCACCGAAGGCGCCAATTCCGGCTTCGGAGTGAGTATTCCGCTGCTCCGAGAAGGTAACGAAGCCGGTCGGTCCTTGAACCGGGGGACTGTCGGGAACAACGTCATGTATCTCGAGACCGGGCAGGGTTCGGCGCTCAGTTCCGGCGCTCACCTCGGCACCGGCGGCGCTCCCGTCGATCAACAAACTCTCGAAACGCGCGCGTACGCGGTGGCCCGCGACCTCGAACCACTCCTGGTCAACACCGTCGTCGGATTCATCGGGCCTGAGTACCTGTACGACGGTAAACAGATCATCCGAGCGGGCCTCGAGGATCATTTCTGCGGCAAACTGTTGGGACTGCCGATGGGCGTTGACGTGTGTTACACCAACCACGCCGAGGCCGACCAGGATGACATGGACAACCTGTTGACCCTGCTCGGCGTGGCGGGTGCGGCATTTGTGATCGCGGTTCCCGGGGCGGACGACGTGATGCTCGGGTATCAGAGTCTGGCATTCCATGACGCGTTGTACGTGCGCCGGGTGCTGGGGCTGCAACCCGCCCCGGAGTTCGAGGCATGGCTGCACGGATTGGGGATGACGGACGGAGATGGACGATTATTGCCCGTAGACGCCTCCCTCTCGCCGCTGCGAGCACTGACGGTGAACCGATGAGCGACGACGCGGCACCGGTTGTCGATTTCTGGAGTCCGCTCCGTTCGACAACGCAGTCTCGAATCGGGTTGGGCCGCACCGGAGATTCGTTGCCCACCACACGAGTGCTCGAGCTCAAGGCCGCTCACGCCGCCGCGCGAGATGCCGTTCACGTTCCGCTCGATTCGGAGATTCTCGCTCGGCGGGTCGAAGCCGTCGGAATCGGAGCGCCCGTGGTGGTCACCAGCGGTGCGTCCACCCGGAGCGAGTACTTACGCCGACCCGATTTGGGACGCCGGCCGGCTGATCTGCGTGCGATCGAAAAGTCGGACCAGGACATTGGATTCATTCTCGCGGACGGACTTTCACCGCGCGCCCTCATGGATCACGGTGAGCAGTTACTCGCAGCGCTTGTTGCCGTGCTGGGAACGACGTATTCGATTGCGCCGCCCGTCATCGCGACCAATGCGAGGGTTGCGTTGGGTGATCACATCGCGGCGGCAATGGGTGTGCAGACTGCTGTGGTCCTGATCGGCGAACGGCCCGGACTCTCGGTTGCCGACAGCGTCGGGATCTATCTGACCCATCTTCCTCGAGTCGGACGCACTGACGCGGACAGAAACTGCATCTCCAACATCCATCCACCGGAAGGTCTGGGTTACGAGCAGGCAGCCCGCGTTGTCGCGGGTTTGGTGGCCGGTGCCCGGAAGCTGGGGCGTTCCGGTGTCGGCCTCAAAGACACGTCGCGGGCAGACCAGTTGGCATCGGGTGAGGTGCTGACCCTCGAGTAGCGCCCAGAACAGTGCTCAGATGAAGAGCACTCGATATCTGATGCTTCCCTGAACCTTCCCCACCAGATTGCCGGCGTGGACGAACCACTTACCGCGAGACATGGGGCAAATCCGTTGGGGCACAAGTGGGTTGAAGATAAGCAGGGCAAGGAGAGTCGCGGCGACGATACGAGGGGCAGTCCGGCGCTGACCGTGTTGGCGGAACCGTGAGTACAACTGCGCCGTGGCGATTCCGTAGGCGCGGGTTTGATTCCACGTTCCGCTGTACGTGTCACGAAGACGGTAGGCAACCACGGCATCGGGTGCGTGTGCCAGCGTCATGCCGGCCAACTGCAGGCGCCAGCAGAGGTCGATATCCTCGCCGGAATTGACGTATCGGAGATCAAATCCGTCGACCTTGTCGAATGCTGCGCGCCAGATGCCGAAGGTGCAGGTAATGCCGTAGGGGAGGAAATCCTCACTGCCGAACTGCGTTCCGGTGAAAGTGCGCCACGTGGCAACCTCACTCGAGTTGATCGACGCGGTTTCCACCACTCCGCCAACGGCATCCGAGTTCTCGGCGGCGCGGACGATCGCACTGAGCCACGACGGGTGGACGCGATCGTCTGCGTCACAGAATGCGATGAAATCGCCACTGGATGCGGCAACTCCGACGTTGCGTGCGTAGCCGCCGCCTCGTCCGGCCAACGCATCCACCAGGCGGAGCGAGAGGGCATCGGTCGACGGATGGTTGGTGATGAAGTGCGCGAGACCGTCGGTGGAGCCGTTGTCTGCGACGACGACTTCGAACGCTCCGTCGTAGTCCTGGGAGGACAGGGCATTCAGCTGTTCGCCGATGTGGTCCATGGCGTTGTACGCCGGGATCACCACGGACACAAGGTGCGGTTTCACGCGCCAAAGATACCGTATGCCCGATAAAGCCGCTGCGTCGGAATTGCCGCTGTCTCATGCGCGCGAAACGTCGCACGCACCAAATATGCCCGAACAGTGAAACCCCATACGCAAATCGGAGGTGTTGCATCCGCTGTCGAACCCGTTAACTAACAGGTCGTTCGACGTCCGTACTCTGCCAATGTGGGTAGAAATAAGCCAAGGCCGCCACCTAACCGCCGTATGACCAACGCAGAAAAGCGAGCGAAGCGCGCCGATGATCGTGGGCGGCGTGTGGGTACCTCCGTGCGTGATTACGAAAGAATATGTGTATCCGGACCCGATCGGCTTGCTCAAACGTTGATCGCCCGCCATAACCGGAGGATGGAGAACATCACTCAGTTACCGGATCAGTACCGGGCGCGGTCTATCGAACTGTTAGCGCCCTTGGGAATGCTGGATGCGGCTCACCGCAAACTGAACTTGACATTGGACCGCATTCCATCTGCTTACTACGGAACGTGGCCGCGAGATCTGGCGTGGGGAGTCGACAGCTGTGTTGCGGCGTCCCGGCTGCTCTTGGCCGGTCAACTCGTAGCGGCCGCCACTATCGCTCGGCAACAACTCGAACGATGGACTGCCATCATGGCTCCCGTAGTCGATGTCCACAACCGTGCAGACGAGGGAATTCAGGATTTCATCGCTCGCGCATGGACTGCTTATGCAGAGCGAGGCGATGGATCGATGCCAGACCCCGGGAAAATGGCGGAAAGCTTGGACGAGGTTGATTCACTGGACGATGGCTTTGCAATAAATGCACAAGAGCCCGACGATGATCACGAACATGTCTTCCTCTCCAATGGTGAAGAGGTTTGTCCCGCAATCACATACGGAATCCTCAGCGAAATCATGCATGCGCGATTGTGCGAAGGGGGCTTGTGGTGGGAGGCTGCCGAGCTGTTGGACAGGTTCAATGTCCCCGACGTCGCACACAGCGCAGTTTCGGTCATCGCCGACGCGCTTAGCCTAAGTTTGATACAGATCAGATATATGACAGCCGCGGCGCTCTTTCGCGAAGGACTGCATAGCGATGCCCTCGGCCTGATCGACAGACGAATCTGGCTCGATCGATATTCGCCGCCTACTATGGATGACGAAGATCTTCCCCCCGAAGCCAGTTCGTACCCCCTCGCCGCAGTGTTGCCGACGCTTCAAGCTGTAATGCCGCTCGCGCCAGGAGAAGGACTCGCAGAATGCAACGTTCGATACTTGGCCGGTCAAAGGGCGCGTTATCAATCGCTGGCTTTCGGTATTCGTCCAGAAGGACGGTTGTACCGGGATGACGAGTTCGCAACCCTAGCGTTTACCGCTCACCGACATGCAAGCGCGCGGTTTGCGCTACGGGCGATGGAAGTCGAGTGCGAACAACTCGGCGACAAATTCGATGTCGAGGCATTGACTTCGCGAGGAACGGACTATGTGATAATTGCCGAGTTGGCCGGAGTTGCCGCGTTGTGGACTCGCCAGTCGCCAGCTCTTTCAACAGCGTCTGCGCCGCTGGCTCTAGTTTCTTCGACATTACGTTCGGCATATTGGCTCTGGCTTGAGGATGACGACCGTGCAATGGCGTCATTGAGATGTACCTTGGAACAGATTGCGACAGTGCGTGTCATCCGAATGAAGCCGGATAAGGCCGTGGAACTGGCGTCGCGCTATTCGAAACCGCAGAGGTGGATTGAGGCGGCGGGATGGAAACGTCTGGCAGCACTCAATCGGGCCTTGGGCGAGTACGCACATGCCCATAAGGATCCTAACTGGGCGGGTGCTCGAAATCTGCTCAAGGAGTTGCAACTGGACGCTAACGGCGAAAATGCTATCTACACTGCACGGGGCCACGCATTGGAGCTTTTGGCCACGTTGGTGGCGAGAGAGACGATCAGTATTCTGTCGCTCCATTCGGAAGAGGTAGCAAAGGTGGCGTTCACCCTTGTCTCGAACTATTCCGGTATCGATCCCAGCGATGCGGCGCTGGATGCGATCATGAACAACTCGCATAGGCACAGAACACGCCCGCTGGCGTAGTTGTTGCCGCGCTAATTCCGGCATCGGGCAGGAGATATTGACCCGTAACGGCGCGATAGCCGGCAGGGGAGCTGCCGCCCAAGAGCGCTGAAGGACCTACCTGGCCGATGCTTCTGCCAACGACGGCTGAAAACACTTCTGACCCAGTGTCTGTCATAGTTTCGCCTTGCGCCGCGAAATATTCCTTCATGAGTGGAAATCGACAAGGTGGTCGTGCTTCTGTTCCGTTACCGGGCAGCAGATTCACGTCTTCATTGCGAGAAAACGCGGCTCTATCAGATGAAGCTGCACACACCCGAAACGCAACGGGATGGTCGAACGCTACAACCGCCTGCTTGTCGAAGAACTGCTGCACTTCCATGAGTACATCATCGAGACTTAACGACGCGCCGTATCGAAGTGTGAATTGCTTATTACAATGACCGTCGACCGCATTCGCCTGCTCTGCGTACGACTTCCTGCCGCTTCTCGCGGGCGTCGCGTTAGCGTCTACAGCTCGTACAACTAGCATTCTTGGTTATGGCTGAACGAATTGAAAACCTCTTGCAAACTCGGGCAGATCTGAGCCCGTATCTGATTCATTTCACGCGCGATACCGACTCTCCCGCGAGGGTAAATCTACTGAGCATCCTTGATGGCGGGACGATCGATGCGAAGACCGATTTCGGGATGGCCAAGGCGCTGGTGAACGAATTCGGCGCTGAGCAGGCGGGTGCCTTAGACGGCGCGGGATTGAGTCAGAAGGTGGTCTGCTTCACGGAGACGCCTCTGGAGCACTGTTCGATGATGGTCAAAGAGATTGTCGGACGGTCCTGTAGATTTACGTCTTATGGGATCGTGTTCACGAAATCCGTTGCGAAACAAAGAGACTGCAATCCGGTGTGGTATCTCAATATGGACGTGGGAAACCGGAGTTGGCTTACCAAGGATGTGAACGTGATGGTCGAGGACTGTATCAATCACATTCGTAGTGGAGGCAAAGCGGATCCAGCAAAGATGGGACGGTATCGGATGCTACGACTATTTCCATTTATGGAGCAGACCCTGGGTGTGAACAAGGATTTTTCGTGGGAACGTGAGTGGAGGTGTCGGGGTGATTTCGTCTTCGGTTCGAAGGATGTATCTGCTGTATTCGCGCCGGAGGCTGAGCATGACGACTTGAGTAGGGAAATCCGAGACCTCGCGACAGCATGGAAAACCCGTGATGTGCCGATTCTAGATCCGACTTGGTCGCTTGAGCGAATGATGTCAATCCTGGATACTTAGGGAGAACTGATCTCTGAGGCAGGTACGTGGGTTCGGGGACTATCTGTGTGGAGAGTGTCGTTGGTACTGCGCTGGGTTCGCTGTGCTGCGCGGTTTCGTACCGGCGGCAGAACGTAATGGTCAGCGCCGCTGCAGCGGAAGATATTTGCACTGCTGCGTTTCGCGATCGGAGATACTGGCTGGCATGGCAACCTCGAATGAATCTGGCGCGGGATCGACACTCGGCACATCCATGTTCAAGCAGGCGAAGAAGACCGGCTATGACCTTCGAGAAGGGGAGCGGTACGGAGTGCGGCAGGGTGAGGAAGGAATTACGGAGCGGATCCTGCTTGAGCTTGCGAAGAAGATCCCCGAATTACGCATTCAATCATTCGCGCATGCGAAAGAAGCGAAGAATGGCGCAGACTGGGAGTGGTGGATTTCCGATACCTCCGGGCGATGGATTCAGATTATAGTTCAAGCAAAAAAGTGGTGGCCGCAAACCCGCGGTAGGCAGATTGGTGGTCACTACAAGATCAACCATGTCATCGCACCCAAATCTGCGAACCCGCAACAGCAGATCGACGTTCTAGTGAAGCATGCGAAAAGTGTAGGGGCACTAGCGATTTATGCTCTCTACAACGAGGCATCACGTACAAAATACAGCAAACATCGTTGCTGTCTAGGTCCATGCGGTGACCGAATCACCGTCGTCAACGCGGACGCCGTCCGGCGGCGATTCAGGGGAGATAAGGATACGATCGCGGACGTCCCGCTCGTGAAAATCCGTCCCTTTGCACTTCCCTGGTCGTGCCTGCTCGATCGACCCACGTTACGTCCAGTCCCTGAAGATGTTAGAGGACTGGGTGTAGACGAAGTCGCGGAATCAGTGGCTTGGCTCATGTCAGGGAACAACCCGTCGGGTCGGGATGAAGGAAATTTGGCGGTACAACTGCTCGCGAATCTGCGTCGTTTGCACATAATGGACATTGGACGAAACGATGTAGGTGAGCCAATTGGTTTGGCACGGTATCGGCACCTGGTCAGTGATGGCGTGCCGGTCGAGTGGGCCCTCCCCGGCCTCCTAGTACGTGATACCCCGGCTCCGAAGATTTATGTGGATCGTCAGTCTCCTGAGTTCATGCGCAGGCATGCGATGCAGGGTTACGGGGACGAGCACTATCCGCCGTTGCCCGGGTATGTGCGAGCGGTGAGGGATGGCGAATCGCTCTACGAAGAGTCTGTTGAAGAAGTGTCCTATCCGGGCATCAATGGGAAGCTCGATGGTGATGACAATGCGTACAGGTCGTACGAACGATTCGACCATCCTCTAGCTGAGTTGGGCGCGTTACCAAAACACGTCGTCGTTTACGACGCGCGCTTGCTCGACCGCGGCTGACGAAGTACGAGTGCGATGGGTTCGCAGGGAAGCGGTGACCTTCCAGACAGTGCTGATGGTGAGAGACGTTCATGAGTGCGTCGCGCGGCCGGTCTGCTCAGGGCTATTTCGTGTCAGGGAATCAAGGCTCTGAAATCTCGGTTTTCTGGCCCACGGAGAGTAGGCCAAGTGGTCGGACCGGCCGCTAGTGTGAGGCAATAGTGGTTCGCGTCAGAGGTTTCCATTGGAAATCGGTCGGAGTATGTCTGCTACTAATGCGACGTGCCGCTGTGTCGGATTTGCGTTGATCGCAGGTAGCAGCGCTGGTGTGGCCGCTCCTGTGATGTGATTGCTGTCGAGCCCGTCAGGGCTTGCGATTCTTTTTCGGTATGTCGCACCAGTGTGAGAGCCGCCAAGGCGGCACGTGATGAGGAGAGAACGATGGCCTTTGCCGGCAACGTGGACGAATTGGCGCTGCTTCAGTCGGTGCGGCTCAAGGAACGCGTCGGATCGGGTGTTCTTGCCGAGCACCTGGGAGTGAGTGCGGCATCCGGACAGGCCGCGTACGACGCCCTGGTCGAACAGGGTAAGGCCGTGGAGAGCGACAATGAGATCAGTCTGACGGACAAGGGTCTCGCCGAGCTGAACGATCAGCTCGATGCCGAGCGCGTGTCCATCGACGAGGATTCGATTCTCGAGGTCCTCGAAGCCTTCCTGCCGTTGGACGAGGAATTCTCAGCTCTCCTCGCCAGTGCTGACGCCGCGTCGCTGGCAGAGCTGGATCGCCGCGCGTCCAACGTGTTCGACGATCTGTCCGCGTTTGTTCCGCGCCTGTCGCGGTATCAGGACTTGTTCTCCGACGCGCTTGCGAAAGTTCAAGCGGGGGAGTCGAAGTGGATTGCGGAACAGGGAATCGACTCGTACGCCACGGTGTGGGTGGAGATCCGCCAGGAGTTGTGCGAGGCGGCTGGCAAGTCGGAGAACTGAGCGTAGTTTCTCGCAGTTGGCCGTCCGTCTCCCCCGGGAGTCGGACGGCCTTCGTCGTGTCACAGCGAAGTGAAACTCGTTACTTCAGGACATGAAGCGTGATGCGCATCACCCCCCACCCCCTTTCGGGGGTAGTGCGGGGGTGAGCCGGATCACTACCTTTCCTCTTATCGACGGTGAAGCCCACAGGGCAACACCACCGGACCACGGAGGAATCGAGTGACCACAGTCTCTCCCGCAGGGGGATCGAGTGCCGCAGGCACTGCGGCAGCCCCCGCGAAGACAACGAGTGTGCGGCGAGTTGCCATCGCCAGTTGTATCGGCACGACCATTGAGTTCTACGACTTCTTCATCTACGGAACCGCTGCGGCGCTTGTCTTTCCGACGGTCTTCTTTCCGGCGCTCGGGGCCACTGCCGGCACAGTGGCGTCGTTCGCGACCTTTGCCGTTGCCTTCATCGCACGGCCGGTCGGCGCAATGTTGTTCGGGCACTTCGGAGATCGCATCGGTCGCAAGAAGACGCTCATCTCCACTCTGTTGCTGATGGGTATTTCGACGCTGCTCATCGGTTTGCTGCCCGGCGCCGACACAATCGGTGTTGCAGCTCCGATCATCTTGGTGCTCTTGCGCTTCGGTCAAGGATTTGCAGTCGGTGGTGAATGGGCGGGCGCAACCCTGCTCACCGCGGAATACGCCCCGCCCGGCAAACGCGGCCTCTACGCCATGTTCCCGCAACTCGGCCCGGCCATTGCTTTTGTTCTCTCGAGCAGCACGTTCCTCATCACCGGCGCAGTTCTCGGCGACACCAACCAGGCATTCCTCGATTACGGCTGGCGAATCCCGTTCCTGTTCTCCATCGTGCTCGTCGGTATCGGCCTCTACATGCGCCTCGCTATCGAAGAAACTCCGGTCTTCAAGGCGGAGCAAGCTGATCGCGTCGCAGCGGAGAAGAACGAAGCCCCCCCGCACCCTCCCGTTCCTGGATGCATGGCGTTTTCAGACCAAGGAAATTCTCCTCTCGGCCGGTGCGCTGGCCTGCCTGTTTGCCTTCTTCTATATGGGTACGGCATTCCTCACGAGCTACGGCACCAAGACGCTCGGATTCTCCCGCCCGTTCGTCCTGTCCGTCGGTATTGCGTCCGCCTTTGTCTTCGGCGCCGCGATCATCGTCTCCGCGCTGTACTCGGACCGGATCGGACGTCGCAAGGTCATCATGATCTCGTGTGGTCTGGCTGTGGTGTGGGCACTTATTCTGTTCCCGCTCCTCGATACCGGAACCCCTCTTGCATTCATCCTCGGAATGTTCGGCACTCTGATGATCTTCGGAATCGCCTACGGCCCGTGTGGCGCACTGCTCCCGGAAATGTTCCAGACCCGCTACCGCTACACCGGTGCCGGCCTCGGCTACAACCTCGCCGGTGTTCTGGGCGGCGCGGTGCCCCCGCTGATCGCAGCCCCGCTGGCCTCGGCCTACGGGAGCATGGCCATCGGAATCATGCTCGCAATCCTCGGTGTGGTGAGTCTCGTCTGCACCTGGGCGCTCGTCGAGACCAAGGACCACGCACTGTAAGGACAGTTGTCGGGCGGGGTGTCCGGACTTCAGACAGTTACGGACACCCCGCACCGGGAAGTATGTCGTGCATCACACCGAATCGAGTAAATTCGTAGATGAGAGGGTCCGCTGCGGCGGCCCCTCTCATAGGTGCCTGAACAGGTAACCGGAGAGGACAGAACACATGAGTACGCCGCTGCCCAGCTATACGTCCGGAGTATGGGACGGTCCGATGCTGGGCGACACCATCGGAGACAATCTCGATCGCACGGTTGCCGCGCACGGCGACCGTGATGCGTTGATCGACCATGCCAGCGGTCGACGATGGACGTACCGGGAGTTCGCCGAACAAGTGAACGGACTCGCTGCCGGACTTCTTTCCCGTGGTGTGGGGAAGGGCGACCGGGTGGGGATGTGGGCTCCCAACTGTCCGGAATGGACGTTCACGCAGTATGCGACGGCAAAGATCGGCGCGATCCTCGTCAACATCAATCCGGCGTATCGCTCGCATGAGTTGCAGTACGTGCTCGAGCAGGCCGGAATCTCGACACTGGTGTCTGCGGCCAGCTTCAAAACTTCGGACTACGCGTCGATGATCGAGACGGTGCGGCCGCAGTGCCCTGATCTGACGTCGGTGATCCTGCTCGGTTCACCCGAGTGGGACGGCGTGCTGGCGGACGGGTTGGCGGCGCAGGCAAGCGATCCGGCTCCTCTCGCCGCTGCGCAGGCTGCCTTGTCTGCGGACGATGCGATCAACATCCAATACACCTCGGGCACTACCGGTTTCCCGAAGGGCGCGACGCTCAGTCATCACAACATTCTCAACAACGGCTACTTCGTCGGCGAGTTGTGCCACTACACCGAAATCGACCGCGTGTGCATTCCGGTGCCCTTCTATCACTGCTTCGGCATGGTGATGGGCAACCTTGCATGCACCAGTCACGGTGCCGCGATGGTTATTCCGGGTCCGGCATTCGATCCGCGTGCGGCACTCGAGGCTGTGCAAGCGGAGAAATGCACGTCCCTCTACGGTGTGCCGACGATGTTCATCGCAGAGTTGGCGTTGCCGGAGTTCGATACATTCGACCTGTCGAGCCTGCGAACCGGAATCATGGCCGGCTCACCCTGCCCGGTCGAGGTGATGAAGCAGGTCATCGATCGCATGGGGATGGCCGAGGTATCCATCTGCTACGGCATGACAGAGACGTCTCCCGTGTCACTCCAGACCCGCTCGGATGATTCCATCGAGCAGCGCACCGAAACGGTCGGACGCGTCGGACCGCACCTCGAGATCAAGATCGTGGACCCGGCAACAGGATTGACGGTGCCGCGCGGAGAACCGGGCGAGCTGTGCACGCGCGGGTACTCGGTCATGCTCGGGTACTGGGAGAACGCGGAAAAGACTGCGGAGGCGATCGACGCTGCCCGGTGGATGCATACCGGCGACATCGGTGTCATGGACGAGGCCGGGTACGTCGCGATCACCGGACGGATCAAGGACATGGTCATCCGCGGCGGCGAAAACGTCTACCCCCGCGAGATCGAGGAGTTCCTCTACACCCACCCCGACATCCTCGACGCGCAGGTGATCGGCGTGCCCGACGCCAAGTACGGCGAGGAGTTGATGGTGTGGATTCAGATGCGCGAGGGCGCACGCGAACTGGACGCCGACGCCGTACGTGCCTACTGCACAGGTAAATTGGCGCACTACAAGATTCCGCGGTACGTGCATGTCGTCGACGAATTCCCCATGACCGTCACCGGAAAGGTGCGCAAGATCGCGATGCGCGAACAGGCAATGGAACTGATCGGGCAGGGCTGAGTCGTGTTCGATTCTTCAGGAACTCGCGATCCGGTTCGGCCCGAGATCGCGCTTTCCTGGAAACGCTCGCGGCTCAGCGGAGTCGACCCGTCCGCGGCAATCGCAGTGGATACCGCCGACCAGGATGCCGAGAGCCGGTTGCTGCGCGCGGCTACTCCGGTGCTCGACGAAGTTGCGCAGCAGCTCGCGGGCACCGGATTCTGTGTCCTGCTGGCAGATCGGGAGTGCCGCGTTGTCGCGTCGGTGTACTCGGACCGTCTGGTCGAGCGGACGATCGAGCGTTTGGGTGTAGTCAACGGTTCACGATTCGGTGAAGAACATGCCGGCACCAACGCCCTCGGTACGCCGCTCGAGGTGGGGAGAGCCGTGGTGATCCACGGCGAGGAGCATTTCCTCGACAGCCTCAAAGGTCTCAGTTGCTACGGACAGCCGATTCTGCACCCGGTGACTCGCCGGGTCGAAGGCATTCTCGACATGACCGGTATTGTCTCGCAAGCTAACCCGCTGTTCGCGCCGTTCCTTGCGCGGGCAGCGGCGGACATCGAGAAGCGCCTACTCGAGGGATCGAAAGCGTCGGAGCAGCGGTTGGTCGACGCATTCCAGAGAGTGTCGCATCAGCGCAACATTGCCGTCGCGGCCATCGGCGACGACATTTTGCTGAGCAACCGAACGGCGTTGGATCTGCTGGACACCGCAGACCATGTATCGCTCCGGTCTTTGATCGCCGACCTCAACCCGGACCAATCGAGATTGGTAACAGTCGAATTGGCGTCCGGTGCACTCGCGCGAGTCCAAGCCGACAGAATTTCCGGCGCCGACGGTGGAGCGCTTTTCCTGGTCGAACCACTCCAGCGTGAGCGGGCGCCAATTCGTCGGACGCATGAGCGGACTCCGTCTCCGGGGGAACGACTGCGCCGCGATCTGATGCGGGCGCGGGCGTCGTCGTCCGCAGTTGCCATCTCGGGTGAAGCAGGTTCCGGTCGAACTTCGGCAGCGTCGGACGTGGTCGGGAGCGTCGACGCCAGTTGGCACGATGCCACGCGAATCGCCTTCGACGGCCGTGAGCAATGGGTCACCGATCTCGTGCGAGCTGCCCGAAGGCGCTCGGGTGTTGTCGTGATCGAACAGGTGCAGCTGCTTCCCGATTCGGTGTTGCCCATGATCGCGGACTTGATCGACGCCAGCGCTGAGGGGCCGAGGATCGTTATGACCAGTGGAGCAGTAGCAGACCTACCGCCGACCATCGCGGCGTTGCTCTCGCGTTGCGCTTCCAGAGTTGTCATCGCCCCACTGCGCGAGCGGCAAGCCGAGATTGCCGAGTTGGCGCAGGCGATGCTGGAAGGGATCTCGCCCGAGCTGAGGTTGACCGCCAGTGCTGCCGAGGCGCTCACAGCGGCCAGTTGGCCGGGCAATCTCGCCGAATTGAGAGTTGTGCTGCATCGCGCCGCGGGCGATCGCGTGAGCAATCGCATCGACGTCACCGACCTGCCTGAGGACTATCGCACGACCACCAAGGTGTCGCGGTTGGCAGGACGGGAGAAAGCGGAGCGTCAGGCGATCATCGGAGCGTTGAAAGACTGCGGCGGCAACAAGGTTCACGCGTCGGCGCAGCTCGGTATCAGCCGAAGCACCCTGTACACACGGATGCGGGCGCTCGACATCACTGTGTAGTTGACTGTCCGAATTGAGTTGTACAAAGTTCGGACAGTTAGCACCCCCGGAAGCGCGGAAGTATGGCGTGCATCACATTTGCACCTCACTACTTCAGGGAGTTTCCGATGACGGCAGTAGCCGAGCACACCATCAGTTCCGCGGTACAGGGATTCCTGAACGGATCGAAAAAGCTATACATAGGCGGCGAATTCGTCGATGCCGCTTCGGGTCAGACCTTCTCGACGTACAACCCGGCTGACGGGCAGAAGCTCACCGACGTGGCGCACGGCCAGGCCGAAGACATCGATCGCGCAGTACGGGCTGCCCGCACAGCTTTCGAAGACGGACCGTGGTCGCGCATGAAGGCAAACGAGCGCGAGCGGATGATCTGGCGCGTCGGCGACATCCTCAGTGCCCGCGCCGAAGAGTTCGGTCAGCTCGAAGCTCTCGACAACGGCAAGTCCGTCGCCATCGCCACAGCAGTCGACGTGGCCTGGGCCGCAGACGTTTTCCGCTACTACGCGGGATGGGCCACAAAGATCGAAGGCAGCACGGTCAACGTGTCCATGCCCTTCTCTCCCGGCGGCGAGTTCCACGCATACACACTGCGTGAGGCGATCGGCGTCTGTGGTCTGATCGTGCCGTGGAACTTCCCGCTGCTCATGTCGTCGTGGAAGCTCGCCCCAGCACTTGCCGCCGGCAACACCGTGATCCTCAAGCCCGCTGAGCAGACCCCGCTCACCGCACTGCTTCTCGCGGAGGTCTTCGAAGAAGCCGGCTTCCCGCCCGGTGTCGTCAACATCGTTCCAGGCTTCGGCGATGCAGGTGCTGCACTGTCCGGCCACGACGACGTGGACAAGGTCGCGTTCACCGGTTCCACCGAGGTGGGTAAGAAGATCGTCGACGCCGCCAAGGGCAACCTGAAGAAGGTCACGCTCGAGCTCGGTGGCAAGAGCCCCAATATCGTGTTCGCCGACGCGGATTTCGATGCAGCGGTCGAGGGTTCACTCAACGCCTGGCTGTTCAACCACGGACAGTGCTGCGTCGCCGGAACCCGACTGTACGTCGAGGACTCCATCTTCGAGAAGTTCACCGAAGCGGTTGCCCACGCTGCGAGCCAGGTCAAGATCGGTCCGGGCCTCGATCCCACCACCCAGCTCGGGCCGCTGGTGTCGCAGGAGCAGTTCGACAAGGTCACCGGATACCTTCGCGAGGGAATCGCCGACGGCGCACGCGCACTCACCGGCGGCAACCGCTGGGGCGATCAGGGCTACTTCGTCGAGCCGACGGTTTTTGTCGACGTCAAGCCGGAATTCTCGATCGTCCAGGAGGAGATCTTCGGACCCGTCGTGGCAGCGCTGCCATTCAACGCGGACGACGGACCGATCACTGCCGCAAACGATTCCATCTACGGCCTGGCCGCCGGCATCTGGACCCGGGACATTTCCAAGGCTCACCGAACGGCAAAGCGTCTGAAGGCCGGCTCGGTGTGGATCAACCAGTACAACGGCTTCGACACCGCAATGCCCTTCGGTGGATACAAGCAGTCCGGTTGGGGCCGCGAACTCGGCGCATCCGCCATAGATCTCTACACCCAGACCAAGGCCGTCAACATCGCCCTCTGACCGACCCCATCGCTCATTCTCTCGTCCGACAATCAAGGAGATCACCAGTGAAGACCAAAGCTGCTGTACTGCTCGAGCCCGGAAAGCCTTTCGAGATCATGGAACTCGACCTCGACGGCCCGGGCGTGGGTGAGGTACTGATCAAGTACACCGCTGCCGGACTGTGCCATTCGGATCTGCACCTTACCGACGGTGATCTCCCGCCGCGCTACCCGATTGTCGGTGGGCACGAAGGTTCGGGCATCATCGAAGAGGTCGGACCCGGTGTCACGAAGGTCAAGCCGGGCGATCACGTCGTGTGTAGCTTCATCCCGAACTGCGGCACGTGTCGCTACTGCTCGACCGGTCGTCAGAACCTGTGTGACATGGGCGCCACCATCCTCGAAGGTTCCATGCCGGACGGGTCCTTCCGTTTCCATGGCAACGGCCTGGACTTCGGCGGAATGTGCATGCTCGGAACATTTTCCGAGCGGGCCACCATCTCGCAGCACTCGGTCGTCAAGATCGACGACTGGCTTCCCTTGGAGACCGCAGTGGTCGTCGGTTGCGGTGTGCCGTCGGGCTGGGGAACCGCCGTCAACGCCGGTAACCTCCGCGCCGGTGACACCGCAGTCATCTACGGCATCGGTGGCCTCGGTATCAACGCGGTCCAGGGCGCCGTTTCGGCCGGCTGCAAGTACGTCGTTGTGGTCGACCCGGTTGCGCTCAAGCGGGAGACCGCACTGAAATTCGGTGCAACGCATGCCTTTGCGGACGCCGAGAGCGCTGCCGTCAAGGTCAACGAATTGACGTGGGGCCAGGGCGCGGACGCCGCGCTCATTCTGGTCGGCACCGTCGACGAGGACGTAGTCAGTGCAGCGACGGCCGTAATCGGCAAGGGCGGCACCGTGGTGATCACGGGACTCGCCGATCCTGCCAAGCTGACCGTTCACGTGTCGGGTACCGACCTGACGCTGAACCAGAAGACGATCAAGGGCACGCTGTTCGGATCCATGAATCCGCAGTACGACATCGTGCGCCTGCTGCGTCTCTACGATGCGGGTCAGCTCAAGCTCGACGAACTGATCACCAACACGTACAGCCTCGAAGACGTCAACCAGGGCTACCAGGATCTGCGTGACGGTAAGAACATCCGTGGCGTGATCATTCACGACAAGTAGGACAAACTGCTGTGCGCCTTTGTTAACCGCGGGCGGTTAATAAAGGCGCACAGCGGTTTTTGCTTTTTTCAGGATCTGCATCAGCTTCAACAATGCCGAGAATTTCGCGAACACCGTCCGCCCGACTACCGAGCCGAACGCTGCGGAGTCCGTTGCGTCGAGGGCGTCGAGTAGATCGCGGAAGCTCTGGACTTGTTGCGCCATAACGTCGATGTCCACGTGTGTGGCTGTGTCCGGTTCGCGCAACGCCAGCAGGTATTGCGGCGCTGTCACCAACGCGACGGCCGGAATCTTGCGCTCGAACAGCGGTTCACCCTCACCGAAATGAATGACGGGGCCGGGGGCGACGATTCGACGGTCGCCGCTGCCGATGTCGCGCCACAGCGGTGCGACGATATCGTGGACTTCCCGGCTCGTCGCGTAGAGAAGTTCCGGTTCCGGGGTCGCGTCCAACGTATAGGTGCCGAGTGTGGTGTCCTCGGAGTCGCCGAGAGCGCCCAGATGCTCGATTGCTATCCCAGCCACCGCACGCGCCTGGCCCGCTTCACCTTTCCACATGTCAGGGTGGGCCTCCAGCCACGTCGATGTTGCCTGTCCGTGTTCGGAGACCGCTGGAATGCGCAGGTGACCGGTGGTCAGAACAAACACGTACGATCGTCGATGCGGCTGTGCAACAGCATGGCGAGCCAACTCCATCATGCCGAGGTGGCCGTTCTCCTCGACCCCGTTCGTCCCGTCGCTGTGGGTGATGACCAGAATCGTTTCCGATGGTGAAGTGCCGGGGGAGACGGCCCAAACGGTGTCGGTTGTTGTTCCGGGATGCAAGGTTGCGTCCAAAACGAGAGTCGCCTGCTGACCGGAATGGGCGGCAGCAACGACCTGTGCGCCCTCGTCACCCGCCACCCACACTGCCGGAATATCGTGATACGGCTGGGTGAACGGAAGATACTGTCCCAGAGCGTTGTCCGGCGCAATGCCACGCCACACCGCGATCACGCCGAGGACACCGGATTTGCGGGCCTTCTCGAGTTTCGGCCCCAACAGCGTCGCGGAGAGCACCGGATTGCGCAGGGTCTCGTCCGTCACCATCGGTCCCCACTCACTCACCAGCAGCGAGCGCGGGAGGTCGACGTGGGGAACCTCGATCACAGCGATAGCACCTTTGGCCTTCGACCACGAGGGGCGCTTGGCATTCAGATAGACCAGACGTGCGGTGATCCCAGCCGGTCCGGTGAGTCCGGAGTAGGGGAATGCGGACGAGACTCGCACCGGTCCGGTCGGCAGTTCGATGCGCAGTCCGTCGGCACGCTGAGGTAGATCCCAACGCTCGAAGGTGTGCGAATCACGGTGTACCTCGAGCCCGAGATCCACGAATTCGCGGGCGACTTCCTCGACCACCGCATGATGTGCGTCAGTGCCGGTCAATCGAGGTCCCAGGGCGTCGAGGCGTTGTTGCCCGGACTGAAGTAGGTCGCGGTCGACGCTCTGGCCGTGTGTCATGCGGATGCCTTTCGGGGGGGCTTCTTGGCAAATATCTAGTGCCATAACGCGAATCGGACCGTACCGTATGACGTGGCACCGAGAGTCCACGGCGAGAGAGGCTTACGTTGGCTACCTATTTGTACAGGCTTGGGAAGTTTGCATTCCGTCACAAGTACCTTGTGTTGGCAACGTGGGTGATCGTCATCGCGATTGTCGGCGGCGTGATCGGCGCTACCAGCCCGACGTTCTCGAAAGAATTCAATCTTCCCGGCACGGATTCCCAGCGTGCCACCGAGCTGATGAACGAGAATTTTGCGGCTGCGGCAGAGCAACAAAGTAAGGCATCCACCAGCATTCTTGTCGCGGCCGACGACGGACTTGCTGCGCACAGTGATCAGATCGACCAATTGATCGCGCAGGCAAAGACTCTCCCGGACATCGTTGATCCCGAAACGATCGTCAATCCGGTCGCCCTCGCGGCGGCTGAACCGGCGCTTGCCAGTGCCGTACTGGGCGACGACGGCAAGGTGGGGTTGATCCAGCTCAACCAGTCGATCCGCATCGAGGATCAGACGCAGGCCAACAAGACAGCTTTCCTCGATCTGATGGCCAAGTTCCGTACCGGCGGTTTGCAGGTCGAGGGCACCGGTTCGTTGATGCAGGTCCAGACTGCTGGCGGATTGTCGGAGATGCTTGGCTTCGCGGTGGCGTTCATCGTCATGATCGTGGCCTTCGGTGCACTGATCGCGGCGTTCATTCCGCTGTTCACCGCGATACTCGGCATCGCACTCGCAACGCTGACCGTGACGCTCGGGGCGGGATTCTTCGACATCAACGAGGGTGTCACGGGCATCGTGACGATGATCGGCATTGCCGTCTCGATCGACTACGCGCTGTTCATCGTCTCGCGGTACCGCAGTGAACTCAATCTGGGTGGTAGTAGGGAGGCAGCAGTCGGTCGTGCGGTGGGCACAGCCGGCTCGTCCGTCGTTTTTGCCGGCCTGACCGTTGTGGTTGCCTTGGCAGCGCTGGCCGTGGTGGGTGTACCGATGATCACCCAGATGGGAATCTCGGCTGCGATCGCCGTGATTATCGCGGTGTTGGGCGCGATCACGTTGATCCCGGCTGTTCTCGGGGTGTTCGGCCGCTTTGCCTTCTCGCCGCGCATCCCCGGCCTGCGTCACGGTGACGAGCCCGAATCGATGGAATCGAACGGGCACCGGTGGGCGAAGGTGGTCACCAAGTACCCGTGGCCTATCGCCGGCATTGCGTTGGTTCTGCTGGTGATCGCCGCGATTCCGATGACAAAACTCGAGCTCGGGCTTTCCTTCACTCAGGACGAGGAGCAACCGGCACTCGCGCTGATGCAGCGAGGTTTCGGTGAGGGTGTCAACGGCAAGTTGTTCGTTGTGCTCGACTCTCCCGAGGGGACAGACATCACGCCCGTCGCAGCCAAGACGATTGCGTACATCAAGGGTCTGGACAACGTCGCCACGCCGGATCTCCTGATGTGGACCGGCAACGGCCCGGACGCGGCCAACCCAACCGTTGGGGCAAACTCCGCCCTGATCGCCGTAACTCCGCAGCTATCGCCGAGCGGTCCCGAAACACACGAGTTGATGGATCAGATCCGCGAATACGGGTCGACGGTGAAAGCCGAGGGCGCTGAACTTGGCGTCGCGGGTCAGACGGCGATTGTTGCCGACATGTCGTCGAAACTCAGTTCCGCCCTCATTCCGTATCTGATTGTGGTCGTCGGGCTGGCGTTCATCATCATGATGGTCGTCTTCCGTTCGATCCTGGTTCCGCTGACTGCAACTCTCGGATTCCTGTTCTCCATCTGCGCCACGTTCGGTGCCACGGTGGCGATCTTCCAAGAGGGCGCATTCGGGTTGATCCAGCACACCCAACCGATCATCTCTTTCCTGCCGATCTTCATGATCGGTGTGGTCTTCGGTCTGGCGATGGATTACCAGGTATTCCTCGTGACTCGAATGCGCGAGGAATACGTGCACGGGTTGTCGGCAAAGGACGCCATCATCTCGGGGTACACCCACGGCGCGCGAGTGGTCGCGTCAGCGGCGATCATCATGATCTCGGTGTTCGGCGCGTTCATGTTGTCGTCGGAAACCACCAGCAAGATGATGGGCTTCGGCCTTGCTGCTGCAGTCTTCTTCGACGCCTTCATCATTCGCATGATCGTGATTCCCGCGGTCATGTCGATTCTCGGAGACTCGGCGTGGAAGCTTCCGGCCTGGCTCGACAAGATCCTGCCCAACGTCGATATCGAGGGCGAAGCGATCCGGCTCATCCCGATCGAACAGGATCCAGACGCAGATCCGGTGCCTGTCGGGGTGTAATGACTTCTCCAATGGAAACCATCCGGTTGGTAACAAAAGTCGGTGCCGCCGCGACAGGTCCGGGGAGAGGCAACGCCTGCCTGGCGTGCCCTGAAGAAACTGCGAGGGCTGGTGGCCGACAAGAATTCCGGTTCCGATCGGACCGAAAAGTGGACGGTCGCGCTCACGGTGGTCTCGTTGATGGCCGGCGGCATCGTCTTTGCCGGAGTAGTCGATCGATGGAGCGGTTCGGACTCCGGTGAACTGACTGCGTCGTCCGTCGGAACGACGCAGTCGACCGAGGAGACGCAGGCCGAGGAGACGCAGGCCGAGGAGAATTCGGAGTACACCTACGTAACACCAACGGTGGTGTACCCGACGAGTATCCCGGGATGCACCAGCGTCGAGTCGCCTGGCGACGGCTTGTCATCTATCTCGTACTGGTCGACCGGGGCACAAACGTACGACGATCCACGGTTCCCGTGGTTCTCCGCGCCCAAGGCAACGGTGATGTCCGAAGCCGTCCAGCGGTCGCTGCCGGCTGTCGCCGAGATCGAGTTCGCAAGCCCGGAACGATCGTTGAACTTCGGGCCCCTCCACGTTCCGTCGGAGTCGTCCGAACTGCCAGAGGGGTTCTCACTCGAGGAGATGGCGGATACGACGGCATCCGCGACGCTGGTACGGGACGGAAAGGCCGGAGCACTCGACATCCGGGTGACGTCCCATACGGGCCCGGTTCCCCCGTGTATTGCCGGCTCGCTCGTCGAGCGCCGCACTCTCGCCGACGGTTCTGTCGTGGACGCGCAGGACACGTGGAGCGAAACCAACGGCGTTCGCACCCTGTCGCGTTCAGCGCTTCTGTACGGCGCGGATAAAACCTTCATCCAGGCGAGCGCGACCGACGCGGTCTATGCCGGTAGCCCCGGGGTCGAGATCAGCGGGATGGTTCCGTTGACCGTCGAAGACCTGATCGCTTTGGTCAGCCTTCCGCAACTGCGCATTACGGCGCCGGTTCCACCAGGTACGGCGCCTATCCAGCCCGGTTGCCAAGGATCGACCCTCGACCCGTCCGGGCGGAAGCTGGATCGTGGCACCGTCGACGAGCTGGGAAGAGCTCTCCAATCAGGTTGGCGTGCGGCACCTCCCGGAATGCCAGTTCTCGAACCTGCGCTCGGGAGATTGGTTCTGGCCGAGAGCGACACCACGACTGCCTGTCAGGATCTTGTAGCGCGATCGGGCGGCAACGAGTCGGATCTGACTATTTCGATCACCAGCGGGCAGCCACTTCCCAAGGCGCCGAACAAGTACGACCCTTCGTACGACGGGCATCCGAAATCGGTGGTGACCGCCGAGGACGGCGCTGTGATCGTGCGCGACGAGCGTCATTACTCGGTCATGCCGATGGGGAATGGTGAAAGCACTCGCGAGGCAACGAGTGAACAGAGTCGGTCGGTAACTCTGACACAGCCCAATGGAACGCGGGTGTCGGTTCGTTCGTCGGCAGCGTCGCCGAACATGCCGATGACATATGAGCAATTGGAATTTCTCGCAACGATCGACGGGCTGGAGATTCGATGACCGAGGGGCTTTCCTCGCGGGCACGTCTGCGCATCGCGGCAGCTGCCGCGATAGTCACCGTTACCGCAGCAGTGGTTACCGTGACCGATGCCGGGAACCGCGCCCATTCCGTTGACGTCGGGGCGCCGCTGTGGACCGTCGACGCCGCCGACGTTCTCGGACGGGAGTTCGCAGTCTTTCGCAGCCCGCTCGGCGGAACCGAATTCAACATGGAGATGGGCGGATTCATCGACGCGGGCTCGATAGTGGTGACAATGGCAGGTATGCCGGACCGGCAGTCGTACTCCCTCGACGACGCGGAACTCGTTGCGCTCGATGCCGAAGACGGCTCGGTGCGCTGGCGCGCGTCGGCCGTCGATATCGGTGGGTGTTCTCCGGCATTGCTGGACGGTTCGCTGCTCTGCTACTCCGGGCCGTATGTCACTGCCGCCGCGTACTCGGTTTTCGACATCGAGAGCGGCGAGCGTCGAGACGTTGTCACGCCGTGGTCACCGATCATCGCGGTTGTCTCGGGCGACGATATCCTGGCCCTCGAAGGTGATATCGAGAGCAACGACGTTCGTGTCCACAGTGGAAGTGTCGACGATCCGGAAGCCAACTGGTCCAAGGCATTCGACGTCGGCGGATCGTGGGAATCCGGCTACGTCGAGCCGGTGATGTCGGTGCGCGGCGATCTGGGCCTGATTTCCCTCGACGAGACTCTGGGTTTCGATCCGGAGACCGGCGATCAACGGTGGTTGTACGGCTACACCACGTGCTCGACCACGCACACATCCTCTGACGGTGTCACTTTGGTTTTAGAACGTGATTGCCAGAACGATGGGCAGGTGACAAGAGCGTACGCAATTGATCAGTACGGGCACGAATTTGCCAGGGCGGATTTCGTGTCTTCCGGATCGGGATCGTATTTCAGTTTGCGTTACAGCCGTGACCAACCTGCCGGGGATTCGACTCCGATCATTCTGGGGGACAGCGGCTTCGACAGAAGGACCGGAGAGAAGCTGTGGACCAACCAGGAGGTGCTCGGTCCTGCGCAATCCTTGGCGGTGATCGGAGATGTGGTTGCTGTGACGAGCGCCGACGGTACGATCCGGTTCGTTGATCTGTCCAACGGGGAGGTCCTGTGGGATACCCGTACCGAACGTACCGGCGAGATTCTGTGGGACGGTGACCTCGTCGTAGACGAAGGAATTGTGTACGGAGTGAATCCTCGAACAGGTCAGCGCACCTGGGAGGTTCGTGTGGAACCGGACGGAGACGACGGCTTCGGCAGCTGGGTGCAACCGCGCGAGTTGTGGGGAGGAGAGCGGGTGCTGTTGCGCTCGAGTGAGGACCGCATCACTGCGTTGAAGCGCTCGTAAGTGCACCGGCCTGCGGCGCCGGAATGCTCCTTCCGGTGAAGGGATCCATCTCCTCGAGCGGTGGAATTCCTGGCGGCGCTCACACCGGTGACGTTTGATTGCGACAAGATAACTACAAGGTGTCCGGCGGGGTGAAAATCGAACTTCTTCAGTGCTCCATGGCATCGTCAATGTGGATTGCTGATGAGTCGCCACGTGTAGTGTGCTGTGTGTCGGTCGCATCTGGCGGCCGTGTATTTCAGGTTGCATCTCGGACAATAATTTGGACAACAGGCGACTGTTACCTGTAACTGTGGTTATTGTTCGACTGGGCGGAGATTTTTCGGCCGCACGCATGCACGACATGTGAGAGGGGCTGTCATGGGACAGATCATCGGAACCATTATTTTCGGTGCAGTAATCGGAATCCTTGCGCGCCTGGTGCTGCCAGGTAAGCAGCAGTACGGGATGATCATCACCATCGTCCTCGGTGTCGCCGGTGCATTGATCGGATACTGGGTGTGGGGCGCCATCTCGGACAAGGGTGATACCGGCGGAATCGACTGGATTCGCTGGATCATCAGCATCGCGGCAGCTGCAGTTCTGTCCCTCGGCTACAGCGCCGTGACGGGCAAGAAATAGGCATATCGCTTGGTCTGAAAAGTGCGCCCTCCCCATAGAGGAGGGCGCACTTTTGCCTGGGCAGAAATCTGTCTAGGCAGTGATCAGAGCCCGCGTTGTAGACGCAGGGCATTGAGAAACTGAGTCGGCAGTTCGAGTTCGACGCTCTCGTCGTCGGGATGAGGGAGAGCTTTGATCTTGGCGAACTCGTCGTTGAGTCGCTCCATCTTGACGTCCAGACGGTGTGCGGCGGCTGCGGCTTCGGTGAGCTCGTCGAGCAGTTCGGCCGGCACGTCCCGGTTGTACTTGTAGTAGATCTTGTGCTCGAGACTGGCCCAGAAATCCATTGCGATGGTACGGATCTGGAGTTCGATCGGCACGTAAGAGACGCGGTCGCTCATGAAGACGGGCACTTCGACTATGAGGTGCAGACTCTTGTAGCCGTTGGGCTTGGGGTTCGCGATGTAGTCCTCGCGCTCGATCACCCGCAGATCCGACTGGCTGGTGAGCATTTCGGCGATCCGATAGGTGTCGGAAATGAAGCTGCAGGTAATGCGCACGCCGGCGATGTCGAAGATGTTCTTCGAGATGTCCTCGATGGTGATCGGAATGCCGAGTCGCTCGGCCTTGCGCATGATGCTCTCCGGTGTCTTCACCCGAGATGCGACGTGTTCGATCGGACTGTACTGATTGATGTGGGTGAACTCGTCCTTGAGGATATTCACCTTGGTCATCAGTTCGGCGATACCGAATTGGTACAGCATCATGAATCGGGAGAACTCGGTTCGCAGTTCGGCGAAATCTGTTCGACTGATTCCACTACTGTCTTCCACGTTCGGCACGGCACCCTCATCTGTTAGCTGGTGCAACCAGTCTGCCACTGATTTTGCAGTGTCCGGTTCAGGGTGTGCGTAGTGCGGCGAGCGTCATAGCGCGCAGGACGCGGCGCGTTCGGGCAGGCGACGCCGGGTTGGCGCTGTGCGGAGTGGAGTTGATCAGGCCGAATGTGGCGTGGGCCTTGATTCGCGCGTCCGCTTCGTCGAGCGTCGGATCGAGCTGTTCGAGGACTCCGACCCACAGTTCCACGTATTTGCGCTGCGTCTGGCGGACTTGCCGTCGCGCGTCGGCCGGCAGGCTTTCGAGGTCGCGATCCTGGATGCGGATCAGGTCCGGTTCACCGAGTGCGAAGTCGAGATGGAACTCTACGAGGGCGTCGAGCGCTGACGTCGGGGAGTCGGCTGTCTCGGTTGCGGCCGAACCGCCCTCGTACAGCCGGGTGCTGATCCCGACGAGCAGTTCCACCAGGACGGCATCCTTGTTGGGGAAGTGCCGGTATACGGCAGGTCCGCTGATTCCGGCGGCGGCGCCGAGATCCTCGAGTCGAACGCTCACGAATCCACGTTCGGCGATCAGGCGTGCGGCGGCGCCGAGGAGTTGACGTCTGCGATCCGCCTTCATCTGATCGCGCCGGGTCGGAGCCGTTACCTGCTCAGAGGGCATTCTTTTGATCTTTCTTCGCGTGTGACCTGGACAACTCAGTTAATCATAGTTAATCTAGTTTCAGTTATCGAGCATTAACTCATGGCGAAGGCGGCGGGATGACTCCCAGTGGAATCACGCAAGGGTCGGGATACCGATCCGATCACACCGTTCTGGTGGATGAACTGAAGAAGAAACTGGCTCAAGCCGCCCTCGGCGGCAACCAGAAATCGAGGGATCGGCACGTCAGTCGAGGGAAACTGCTTCCCAGAGATCGGGTGGATTCACTGCTCGATCCGGGCAGTCCCTTCCTGGAGTTGTCCCCGCTGGCCGCAAACGGCCTGTACGACGACGAGTGCCCCGGTGCCGGCGTGATTACAGGAATCGGCCGGGTGTCGGGGCGCGAATGTGTCATCGTCGCCAACGACGCAACGGTCAAGGGTGGCACGTACTACCCGATGACGGTGAAGAAGCATCTGCGTGCGCAGGAAGTGGCGTTGCAGAACAACCTTCCCTGCATCTACCTGGTCGACTCCGGCGGCGCCTTCCTGCCGCGTCAGGACGAAGTCTTTCCGGACCGTGAGCACTTCGGCCGGATCTTCTTCAACCAGGCAACCATGAGCGCCAAGGGGATTCCCCAGATCGCTGCAGTTCTCGGTTCGTGCACCGCCGGCGGCGCCTACGTACCGGCAATGAGCGACGAGGCCGTCATCGTTCGTAATCAGGGCACCATCTTCCTCGGCGGACCGCCGCTGGTGAAGGCTGCGACCGGCGAGATCGTGACAGCCGAGGAGCTTGGCGGCGGCGACCTGCACTCCAAGGTTTCGGGCGTCACCGACCATCTTGCCGAGGACGACCGCGACGCACTTCGGATCGTGCGCAACATCATTGCCACACTTGGCCCCCGCTCCGAGCGCCCCTGGGACGTGATCTCGACAGTTCCGCCCGTCGCCGACCAGAGCGAACTCTACGACGTCGTCCCGACCGATCCCCGTACGCCGTACGACGTTCACGAGGTGATCACCAAGCTCGTTGACGGTGGCGCGTTCCAGGAGTTCAAGGCTGAATACGGCAAGACGCTCGTGACCGGTTTCGCCCACATCGAAGGCCATCCGGTCGGCATCATCGCCAACAACGGCGTGCTCTTCGGCGAATCCGCCATGAAGGGTGCACATTTCATCGAACTGTGCGACAAGCGCAGTGTTCCGCTGTTGTTCCTGCAGAACATCGCCGGCTTCATGGTGGGACGCGATTACGAGGCCGGCGGCATCGCCAAGCACGGAGCCAAGATGGTCACGGCCGTCGCGTGTGCACGGGTTCCTAAGCTGACGGTGGTCATCGGCGGTTCGTACGGCGCGGGCAACTACTCCATGTGTGGACGCGCGTATTCGCCTCGCTTCCTGTGGATGTGGCCCAACGCGCGCATCTCGGTCATGGGCGGCGAGCAGGCCGCGTCGGTGCTCTCGACAGTTCGCAGCGAACAGCTCGACAGCGCTGGTAACCCGTGGTCGGCTGACGACGAAGAAGCGTTCAAGGCGCCGATCCGTGAGCAGTACGAGGCGCAGGGCAATCCGTACTACTCCACTGCTCGACTCTGGGACGACGGCGTGATCGACCCGGCAGATACCAGAACTGTTCTCGGCCTGGCTCTCTCGGTGTGTGCAAACGCGCCGATCGAGCCGGTCTCCTACGGCGTCTTCAGGATGTGAGAGAGATGACTGAGCTTCGCACCATAGATACCGTCCTCGTTGCCAACCGTGGTGAGATCGCTGTTCGTGTGATTCGCACGTTGCGCGAGTTGGGAATTCGCAGCGTTGCCATCTACAGCGACGCCGACGCCAATGCGCGCCACGTCCGAGAAGCCGATACTGCCGTCAACATCGGTCCTGCACCGGCGCGCGAGAGCTACCTCGTCATCGACAAGGTGATCGACGCCGCCAAGGCCACCGGTGCCCAGGGTATTCACCCGGGTTACGGCTTTCTGTCGGAGAATTCGGCTTTCTCGGCAGCCTGTGCCGCGGCCGGGATCGCGTTCCTCGGGCCAAACGAGCGTGCCATCGAGGTGATGGGCGACAAGATCACCGCAAAGAACGCGGTGGCGGCATTCGACGTCCCGGTGGTTCCGGGTATCGCTCGCCCGAATCTGACCGACGAAGAACTGATCGCGGCAGCTGAGGACATCGGTTACCCGGTACTCGTCAAGCCTTCGGCAGGCGGCGGCGGTAAGGGTATGCGGTTGGTCGAAGATCCGGCCAATCTGGCGGAAGCGCTGCGCAGCGCTCGCCGCGAGGCCGCGTCGTCGTTCGGTGACGACACGCTGTTCCTCGAACGATTTGTCCTGCGGCCCCGGCACATCGAGGTCCAGGTTCTCGCCGATCAGCACGGCAACGTCGTTCACCTCGGTGAGCGTGAGTGCAGCCTGCAGCGACGTCACCAGAAGGTCATCGAAGAGGCGCCGTCACCCCTGCTGGATCAGGTGACGCGCGACCGCATCGGCGCAGCAGCGTGCAATACCGCTCGCAGCGTCGACTACACCGGTGCCGGTACCGTCGAGTTCATCGTTTCGGCCGACAAGCCGGACGAGTTCTTCTTCATGGAGATGAACACCCGACTGCAGGTCGAGCACCCGGTCACCGAAATGGTCACCGGACTCGACCTGGTCGAGTGGCAGGTACGCGTCGCGGCCGGGGAGAAGCTGGCTTTCGAGCAGAGCGACATCACCTTGACCGGGCACGCCATCGAAGCCCGCGTGTACGCCGAAGATCCGGGACGCGGATTCCTACCGACCGGTGGCAGCGTCGTCGGTCTCGTCGAGCCGTCGGGATCGGGCGTACGCGTCGATTCGGGCCTGCTCGAGGGAACCGTCGTCGGCAGCGACTACGACCCGATGCTCAGCAAGGTCATCGCACACGCTTCCGACCGCGCCGGTGCTTTGCGCAAGCTCGATCGTGCGCTCGGCGACACCGCGGTTCTCGGCGTGGTCACCAACATCGAATTTGCACGCTTCCTCCTTGCCGATCCGGATGTGATCGCGGGCAACCTCGATACCGGCCTCCTCGATCGTCGGGTTGAAGACTTTGTCGCGGCAGACGCCACGGACGAGGTCCTCATTGCCGCTGCGGCCTATCGCTGGCTGGCACGGTGGACGACTGCAGCATCGGTAGACCCTTGGGACGTTCCCAGCGGATGGCGCGTGGGGACTCCGGCTCCGACCAGCATCCGCCTGTCGGCCGGAACCCGGATTGCGCATGTGTCGATAGTCGGGACTCCCACAGACGCAAAGGTCGAGGTCGAAGGATCGCAGCCGCAGGCTTTCAGTGCCGGCTTGACGGGATCGGAACTGGCTGTGGTGATCGACGGGCGTCGGCGCACGTTTGTCGTGGCCGAGACCGAGGGTGGGTTGTGGCTGGCCGGCGGCGGAACCTGGCATGTCCGCGAAGTTGCCGAGGTCAGCGTCCGAGGCGACGACGCGCACGCCGGTGATGCCGAAATCGCAAGTCCGATGCCGGGTGCGGTGATCGCGGTCAACGTCGAGAACGGCGCAGCCGTGTCGGCGGGGCAGTCACTGGTGGTCGTCGAGGCCATGAAGATGGAGCACTCGCTGACCTCGCCGATCGACGGAACCGTGGAAGTGCTTGTCCGTCAGGGCGATCAGGTGATGGTGGATCAGATTCTGGCCCGCGTCGTACCCACCGCCGAAGCAGACACTGCAGAAGAAGACACCGAGAACACGACTCAGAAGGAAGAAGCCTGATGTCCGATTACCTTGCCACCGGAGCGCTTCCGGACGAGTACCAGCAGTTGGCCAAGACCGTTGCGGACTTCGCCAAGACAGTTGTGGCGCCGGTTGCCGCCGAGCACGACGCCAATCACACCTTCCCGTACGAGGTTGTTGCCGGGATGGCGGAGATGGGCCTGTTCGGTCTGCCGTTCCCCGAGGAGTACGGCGGAATGGGCGGCGACTACTTTGCCCTGTGCCTCGCGCTCGAGGAATTGGGCAAGGTGGATCAGAGTGTTGCGATCACTCTCGAAGCCGGAGTGTCCCTCGGCGCCATGCCGATCTACCGATTTGGCAACGACGCGCAGAAGGAAGAGTGGCTGCCGCAGCTCACCAGCGGAAAGTCGCTTGCCGCCTTCGGATTGACCGAGCCTGGCGCCGGTAGCGACGCCGGTGGAACCAAGACCACCGCCAAGTTCGACAGCGGCGAGTGGATCATCAACGGCAACAAGCAGTTCATCACCAACTCGGGCACCGACATCACGAAGCTCGTGACGGTCACCGCGGTTACGGGTGTCAAGGACGGCGGCAAGAAGGAAATCTCGACGATTCTCGTGCCGACCACGACGCCGGGATTCACGGCTGAGCCTGCTTACAACAAGGTCGGCTGGAATGCCTCCGACACCCACCCGCTCACGTTCGCGGATGTCCGTGTCCCCGAAGAGAACCTGCTCGGTGAGCGTGGCCGCGGCTACGCGAACTTCCTGCGCATTCTCGACGAAGGTCGCATCGCCATTTCGGCGTTGAGCGTCGGTGCCGCCCAGGGTTGCGTCGACGAGTCGATCAAGTACGCGAAGGAACGCGAGGCATTCGGACGCCCCATCGGTCAGAACCAGGCCATCGCGTTCAAGATCGCGCGCATGGAAGCTCGCGCCCACGTGGCCCGCACCGCGTACTACGACGCGGCCGCACTGATGCTGTCCGGCAAGCCGTTCAAGAAGCAGGCATCCATCGCCAAGCTCATCTCCTCCGAAGCTGCCATGGACAACGCCCGCGACGCCACCCAGATCCACGGCGGATACGGATTCATGAACGAATACGCAGTCGCGCGGCACTACCGTGACAGTAAGATTCTGGAGATCGGCGAAGGCACTACCGAGGTGCAGTTGATGCTCATCGCACGTGAGGCGGGGTTGTGACGAACTCTCAGATGAACAACGCAGAGACCAAGAAGATCACTCAGCGCGGACTCTGGTTCGAGGAGTTCGAACTTGGCGCAATCTACGAACACCGCCCAGGCCGCACGGTCACCGAGGCCGACAACGTACTGTTCACGACGTTGACAATGAACACGCAGGCACTGCATCTCGACGCCGCGTACAGCGAGGACACACAGTTCGGTGTGCGCCTGGTCAATTCGATGTTCACGCTGTCGACGATCGTGGGACTTTCGGTTGCACAATTGACGCAGGGAACCATCGTGGCAAATCTCGGGTTCTCGGACATCAGTTTCCCGAAGCCGCTCTTCCACGGCGATACCCTGTATGCGGAGACGTTGATCGCCGACAAGCGTGAATCGAAGAGCCGCCCGGGTGAAGGCATCGTGACGTTGGTCCACACCGGTCGTAATCAGCACGGCGACGTCGTGGCCGTGGCAACTCGTAAAACGTTGGTGCAGTTGAGGCCGCAAGGAGAATCGTCGTGACGTGGATTCCGCCGGGGCCGGCGTGGTTGTTCTGCCCGGCAGATCGCCCGGAGCGCTATGCAAAAGCTGCGGCGGCAGCCGACGTTGTCATTCTCGACCTCGAGGACGGCGTTGCCGCTGACGACAAGGAGGCAGCGCGCACCGCGCTGATCGACACACCGCTCGACCCGGAACGCACGGTGGTGCGCGTCAATCCCGTCGGCACTCGCGAGCACGAACTCGACCTGCTTGCCCTCGACGGCACGCATTACACGCGTTTGATGCTCTCCAAGTGCGAATCGGCCGACGACGTTCTCTCGCTGGCCCCCGCCGAGGTCGTTGCGTTGGTCGAGTCGCCGCTCGGCGCACTGGCCGTGCAGGAAATCGCTCTGGCGGCCAACACCATCGGCGTGATGTGGGGCGCTGAGGACCTGATCGCCGGTCTCGGAGGCAATGCCAGTCGTCATCAGGACGGTTCGTACCGCGACGTTGCGAGGCACGTTCGCTCGAATACCTTGCTGGCAGCGAAGAGCTACGGCCGACTGGCTGTCGATTCCGTGTACCTCGACATCAAGGACCTGGTCGGACTTGGCGTCGAATCCGCCGACGCCGTTGCCGTCGGGTTCGACGTCAAGGTTGCGATTCACCCCAGCCAGGTTGATGTCATCCGCGCAGCGTTCGCGCCGTCGGAGTCGGAAATCGACTGGGCACAAAGGGTTCTTGCGGCAGTGGCCCATGAACGTGGTGTGTTTGCCTTCGAAGGCAAGATGGTGGACGCGCCCGTTCTGCGTCACGCCGAGAAACTGCTGCATCGCGCCGGTATCCTCCCCGAGTAAGGAGAACAACGCATGAGCAAAGTTGTGAGTTCGGCACTCGACGCGGTTGCCGACATCGCCAGCGGGTCCACTCTGGCCGTCGGTGGGTTCGGACTGTGCGGAATTCCCGACGCCTTGATCGCGGCTATCGCCGAGGGTACCGCCACCGATCTGGAAGTGTTCTCCAACAACTGTGGTGTCGACGATTACGGTCTCGGAATTCTCCTGAGTGCTCATCGCATTGCCCGGGTGACGGCGTCGTACGTGGGGGAGAACAAAGAGTTTGCACGCCAGTACCTTTCGGGTGAGCTCGAAGTGGAGCTGACGCCGCAGGGGACTCTGGCAGAGCGTCTGCGTGCGGGCGGCGCCGGCATCCCGGCGTTCTACACGCCGGCCGGCGTGGGCACGCCCATCGAAGAGGGCGGGTTGCCCTGGCGTTACAACTCCGACGGATCCATTGCCGTCGCTTCTCCGCCCAAGGCGACCGCCGTTTTCGGGGATCGCCGCTATGTGTTGGAAGAATCGATTACCGCGGATTTTGCATTGGTGCATGCCGACTACGGCGATACCGAAGGCAACCTCGTCTTCAACAAGACCGCGATGAACTTCAATCCTCTTGCCGCAATGGCTGGTCGGATCACCATCGCACAGGTGGAACATCTGGTCGAGCCCGGCGAAATCGACCCGGCACACGTTCACCTTCCCGGTGTGTTCGTCCAGCGGGTCGTACATACGGGTGTGCAAGACAAGAGGATCGAGAAGCGAACCGTCTCAGGAGGCACCAAGTGACCAGTTCGGAGGAAACTCGTGTCGGTTGGACTCGCCACGAGATGGCCGCACGTGCGGCTGCGGAGATGCGGCCGGGCGAATACGTCAATTTGGGAATCGGACTGCCGACACTGATCCCGAGCTATCTTCCTGAGGGCGTGAGGGTCGTACTGCACAGCGAGAACGGCATCCTTGGCACCGGGCCGTACCCGACCGAGGATCAGGTCGACGCCGACCTCATCAACGCGGGCAAGGAAACCGTCACCGTCAATCCAGGCGCCGCGTTCTTCGACTCTGCACTGTCCTTCGGCATGATTCGTGGCGGCCACATCGATACTGCCGTTCTCGGTGGCATGCAGGTGTCGAGTACCGGTGATCTCGCCAACTGGATGGTGCCCGGCAAGATGGTCAAGGGCATGGGCGGCGCGATGGATCTTGTCCACGGCGCTCGCCGCGTGATCGTGGTGATGGAGCATACCGACCGGGAGGGAAACCCGAAGATCCTCGAGCGGTGCACTTTGCCGTTGACGGGCCAAGGTGTGGTACATCGCATCATCACCGATCTGGCCGTGCTGGATGTCACACCGGAGGGCATTGCGCTGGTGGAGCTGGCACCGGGCGTCAGCGCTGAGTATCTGCAGAATGTGACGGGCGTTACGCTCGTGTGAATGAGTTGTGAGGTACGGAGAAACGCGTCGGCGCATAGTCGGCGCGTTTCTTCGTGAGTAGGACCCGACCGAAGTCCGAACCGGCTGACGGCGGTCGATTTGTCTGGATAAAAAGGCCCGTGAACAGCGCGATTCCTCGCGAATTGCCGAGCCTGTACATTTATCGGGCGGTTACGCGGGGATTCGCGCGCGCGATAGGCCCGTGCGCGGAACTGCTTCGATCGTGCCCGTCGGAACGGTAGTGAGGGAGGGGGTTGTCCGCTGCGATTGTCGGATCCTGAGACGAGCCTTCGCGGTGGGCGAATTGTGGCTTGTTGCTGTAACGAACCTTCACTTCAAACTCGATATGTCTGGGTGTGGCTTTGTCATGCCTGCGGCCCATCGGAGATGATGGATCGTTCTGGCTCATTGAGGGTAGATGAGATCGGTACAAGTTGTGGCGGCGAGATGTGCGTCACAGCGTGTGCGTAATGGTGTGGAAGAGAGGCTGTGGGCGTGAAGTCGCTGGGAAACGGAAAACTGGAGAGCGGTAAGTCGGAGGTCGGCAGCTCGCCGGAAGAAGTTCAGCGATCTGGCGCATTCCCACTCTCGGCCGCACAGCTCGGTATGTGGTTCGCGCAGCACCTCGATCCCAGCGTCCCCGTCAACATCGCGCAGTACGTCGAACTTCGTGGCGCGTTGCAGCTGAACGTGCTCCGGGCGGCGTGCGCCGACGCCGGCCGCGAAATCGGTTCGGCCTTCGTTCGGATCATCGAAGTCGATGCACAGCCTTTCCAGATCATCGACGACACCCTTGACGACTCGGTCGGCTATGTCGACGTCCGCAGTGAGGCCGACCCCCACGACGCGGCAATGCGGTGGATGCGCGCAGACCGAAGCCGTCCCGTGGACATGCTCGAAGACCGGTTGATCTCGGCAACCATCCTGCGCCTCGAACAGGACCGCTACTACTGGTACACCCGGGTCCATCACACGATCCTCGACGGTTTCGGCGCGTCCACATTTGTCACTCGAGTCGCCGAGTTGTACTCGGCCCGCGTCGAAGGCCGTGAGCCCACGCCCAACGAGGCATCCGACCTGCGCGACGTGTACGAGGTCGACAACACCTACCGCAATTCCCATCGGTTCGACACCGACCGCACTTTCTGGGCCGAGAAGATCGCCGACCTCGACGAGATTTCGAGCCTGGCCGGTCGCAGCGCCCCGCCGACGCCGGTCAGCCGCATCAACAGTGCGGCGCTGTCCAACCATGTGGAAGCGTTGCTCGCGCGATTCCTCGAACGCGTCGAGAAGACGACGGTCGCCGGCACGGTGGTCGCAGCGTTTGCCGCGTACCTGGCCCAGATGACCGGAAGCGAGGACGTGTCGCTGTCGCTGCCCGTCTCGGGCCGCACCACGGCAGTGCTCCGCCGATCCGGCGGAATGGTGTCCAACGTGGTGCCATTGCGCTTGAGGATCACCTCGACGACAACCGTCCAGGAACTTCTCGACGCTGTTGGCAGTGAGATGTCGGGCGCCCTGCGCCATCAGCGATACCGGCACGAAGACATGGTCCGCGACGGTGACGGACCAGGTCAGGGCGGATTCTTCGGCCCGTGGATCAACATCATGATGTTCTCCACCGAACTTGCCTTCGGGCCACTGGTCGGTGAATTACACATCCTGTCAACGGGTTTGATCGAAGACCTCGGTGTCAACCTGTACCAGAGCGTCGGCGACACCCGGACGCACATCGACTTCGAGTCGAATCCCAACCTCTATTCGGCGTCGGTCGCCGAGCGTAACCACTCGCGCTTTGTCGAGTTCCTCGAAAAGTTCATCTCCGCCGAAACATCTCGCCGAGTGTGGGACCTGCCCATTGCGTCCGAAGAGGAGCGCAAGAAAGTCGCGCTCTGGAATCGCACCGGGTACCACGTACTTTCGCAGTCCATCACCGAGCCGTTCGAGCGTCAGGTCGATCGAACCCCGGACGCCACCGCGCTGATCTTCGAGGGGAGCTCACTCACCTACGCGGAGTTCGACGCGAAGGTCAACGGCCTCGCTCGCAAGCTCATCGACATGGGTGTTGGTCCGGAATCCCTTGTGGGATTGGCTATTCGGCGTTCCCTCGACCTCATGGTCGGACTGTATGCGATTGCAAAGGCCGGCGGCGCTTGGGTGCCGGTCGATCCAGACCATCCGGCAGATCGAACGGCGTACATCCTCGATTCCGCACGGCCGGTGTGTGTTCTGACCACCGCTCGGGATCAGGTGGACCTGCCGCTCGGAACCCGAGTTCTCGAAATCGACCAACTCGACGACGCGGAACTCGACACCAGTCCAGTCACGGATTCGGATCGGGTGTCGCCCCTGCGGTATTCGAATACGGCCTATGTCATCTACACGTCGGGTTCGACCGGTCGCCCGAAGGGCGTTGCGGTCACACATGCGGCGATCAACAACCAGCTCCAGTGGATGAACTCCGAGTACCACCTCGGCGCATCGGACGTATACCTGCAGAAGACAGCTACTACGTTCGACGTGTCTCTGTGGGGATTCTTCATGCCGTTGCGGGTCGGTGCGACCCTCGTGGTCGCGACCCCCGACGGCCATCGTGACCCGATGTACGTGGCTGCCAAGATTGCCGAGCATCGTGTCACCGTCACGGACTTCGTCCCGTCGATGCTCACCTTGTTCACCGCGAATGCCCCTGCCGGGTCATGTGATTCACTGCGCCACGTCTTTGTCATCGGTGAGGCATTGCCGCCCGAGACGGCTACGGCCTTCCGTGAACTGTGCAGCGCGGATCTGCACAACCTGTACGGCCCCACCGAAGCTGCGGTCTCGGTAACCTACTACGAGGCGCGCAGGTCCGACACTACGTCGGTCCCGATCGGCTTGCCGCAGTGGAATACTCAGGCCTACGTGCTCGATTCGCACCTCCGCGCAACGCCGATCGGCCAGCCGGGCGAGCTGTACCTCGCCGGAGTGCAGTTGGCCCGCGGATACGTCGGTCGACCTGACCTCAGCTCCGATCGTTTTGTGGCAAACCCCTACGGTCCCGCCGGGGAACGGATGTACCGAACCGGCGACCTCGTGCGTCGACGTGACGACGGAAACCTCGACTACATCGGACGCACCGACTTCCAGGTGAAGTTCCGCGGCCAGCGCATCGAGCTCGGCGAGATCGAGACCGTGCTGCTCGCGCATCCCGACGTCTCGCAGGCCGTCGTGTTGGTGGTGCAGACACCGACCGGCGACCAGTTGGTCGGCTACATCGTGCCGGGTCCTGGCCGTTCCGTTGATTCGGCTGCTTTGAGCGAATTTGCGGGTCGAAGCCTGCCTTCGTACATGGTTCCGGCTGCACTGATGGTCTTGGAAGCGTTGCCGCTCAACACCAGTGGCAAGCTTGATCGCGCAGCGCTCCCGGAACCTGTCTTCGCCAGCGCCAAGCAGTACCGGGAACCGCGCACCGATACCGAGCGAGTTGTCGCCGACGTCTTTGCCGACGTCCTCGGTGTGGAGCAAGTGGGTCTCGACGACGATTTCTTCGAGCTCGGTGGAAACTCCTTGGTGGCAACACAAGTGGTCACCAGAGTGGGCTCCGCGATGGGTGTCCAACTCGGTGTGCGCGAGCTCTTCGAATCGACCACAGTGGCGACGCTTGCCGCGCGGGCCGAATTGCTGGCGGGAAATGTTCGGCCGCTGGCGCCACTCGTCGCAAAGCCGCGTCCCGACGTCATTCCGGTGTCCTTGGCGCAGCAGCGAATGTGGTTCCTCAACAAGCTCGACCCGTCGACGCCGGTTTACAACCTTCCGTTCACGGTGCGATTGACCGGCGCTGTCGATCCCGCGGCCTTGCACGCCTCGGTGATGGATCTTCTCGAGCGGCACGAGTCGCTCCGCACGCTCTATCCCGACACCGACGGCACCGCGCAGCAGGTGATTCTGCCGATCGACCAGGTGTCCATCGATCTCACTCCGCGGCGAATCTCCAAGCGTGAGGTGCAGGCCGCCGCTGTCGAGATCGCCGGACGCGGATTCGACGTGGCAACCGAGATCCCGTTGCGCGTCACGTTGTTCGAGGTCACAGCCACCGATTTTGTCCTTGTCATGGTGTTGCACCACATCGCAGCAGACGGCTTGTCGTTCCGTCCGCTGGCCCGTGATCTCCTGGTCGCGTACTCCGCACGTAGCGAGCACACCGCACCGGCCTGGACGCCGCTGCCCGTGCAGTACGCGGATTATGCGCTCTGGCAACGCGCCGCCCTGGGATCCGAAGATGATCCTTCGTCGGAGTCTGCACGTCAGATCGCCTTCTGGCGTGAGTCACTCGCTGGGCTTCCCGACCAGCTGGATCTGCCGACCGACCGCCCCCGCCCGGCCGTTGCCTCCAATCGCGGTGCCAAGCACCACTTCCACATCAGTGAGCGCACGACGCGCAAATTGAACGCGTTGGCACGTTCGAAGAACGCGTCGCTCTTCATGGTCCTGCAAACGGCGTATGCGGCGCTGCTCAGCCGACTCAGCGGTACCTCGGATATTGCCGTCGGCGCTCCCGTCGGCGGTCGAAGCGACGAAGCGCTGAGCGATGTCATCGGTATGTTCGTGAATACCTTGGTGTTGCGGACCGAGGTAGACGCAGGCGAAACGTTCGAAGACTTGCTTGCCCGGGTGCGCGAGTCGGGACTGAGCGCCTACGGACACGCGGACGTGCCGTTCGAGCGTCTTGTCGAGGTCCTGAATCCGGCGCGGTCCCAGTCGCGTCATCCGTTGTTCCAGGTCGCGTTGACCGCCGAGATCAGTGGACGTCGCCAGTTGCAGTTCTCGGGGATCACTGCGGTCGCCACCGAACTGGAAGTTCCGGTCGCCAAGTTCGATCTCGAGCTGATGGTGTCGGAAAATCCTGAAGGAAGCGATGATTCAGATGTCCTGGACGCTACCTTCACCTATGCCACGGATCTGTTCGATGCATCGACCGTAGCTACGTTCGCCACTCGCTTCGTCCGGATTCTCGACGCGGTCACTGCTCGGCCGGCGACCACGGTCGGAGATCTCGAACTGCTCTCGCCGACTGAATTCGTCGACCTCACTTATGTCGCGTCCGACGACGCGATGCCGCGAGCGAGCCTGGCCGACATCCTCACTGCAGGTACGGCTGATCCGGAATCGGTCGCAGTGCGATTCGAGGGACGTTCGGTTACCTACCGTGAGCTCGACGAGCAGTCGTCACGGTTGGCCCGGGCGCTCATTGCACGTGATATCGGTCCGGAAACCACTGTTGCGCTGGCATTTCCACGGTCTTATGACATGGTTCGCGCGGTGTGGGCAGTGGCAAAGACCGGCGCCGCCTACGTTCCGGTAGATCCGAACTACCCGGACGACCGTGTTCGCCACATGCTGTCGGATTCCGCGGCACGAATCGGTTTGACGTCATCGGAGTTCCTGGGACAGCTGCCTGCCGCCACCGAATGGTGGGCACTGGACGATCCGTCCACCGTGAACCTCGTCGACGCCCAATCGGGTGCCACGGTCGTCGATTCCGAACGAACCACGCCGCTGCGCGACGAACATGTTGCGTACCTGATCTACACCTCCGGTTCTACCGGAAAGCCCAAGGGTGTCAGCGTTACCCACGGCGGGCTCCGTGGTGTTCGTGATGCCGCGCAGCGTCGGTACGGGGTCGACGAGGAGTCCCGGTTCCTGCACATCTGTTCACCGAGTTTCGATCCGTCGGTTCTCGAATGGATGGTGGCATTCTCCGCCGGCGCCACCCTTGTCATCGTTCCACCGGCGATCATCGGTGGCCCCGAACTGACCACACTGTTGCGCGACGAGCATGTCACCCACGCGATCATCACGCCCGCAGTGCTCGGCACGATGGACGCAGCCGAGCTGCCGGAGTTGGCCGTAGTCTCTGTCGGCGGCGACGTGACCACACCGGAACTGCTGGCAACGTGGGCACCGGGACGCGAGTACTTCAACGGTTACGGTCCTACCGAAACCACCATCATTTCGTCGTACGGGCACCTCACGGCAGGTCTGCCCATCGACATCGGCCGCCCCGTCGAGGGAATGTCGGCGCTTGTCCTCGATGAGCGACTTCACCCCGTCCCGGTCGGTACCAGGGGTGAACTCTATTTTGCGGGTGCGGCATTGGCCCGTGGGTACCACGATCGCTACGCGCTGACATCGGAGCGGTTTGTCGCCAACCCGTACTCGTCGGACGGCTCCCGGATGTACCGCACCGGCGACGTCGTGCGGTGGACCGGCACTTCTCGCGAGGGTGAGCCGGGCGTCCTGGAGTACATGGGCCGCAGCGACTTCCAGGTCAAGGTGCGTGGTTTCCGCATCGAACTCGGCGAGATCGACGCCGCGCTGACAGCACACGAGGACGTTCGTTTCGCCGTGACTCTGGGCCGTGAAGGCATCGCGGGAGTCATGGCCCTGGTCTCTTATGTCCAACTCGAAGGCGATGCGAGTTTCGACGCCGAACGCCTCGCGGGTTTTGTCGGTGAATCCCTGCCGAGTTACATGGTTCCGTCGGTCATCATGGCCTTGGACGAGGTTCCGCTGACTCCGGTCGGAAAGCTCGACCGGGACGCGCTGCCGGAGCCGGTGTTCGAGGTGCGTGAATTCCGCGCGCCTACAACGCCGGTCGAGGAAATCGTCGCACAGATCATTGCCGATGTTCTCGGGGTGGAACGAGTCGGACTCGATGACGACTTCTTTGCTCTCGGTGGCAACTCGCTCGTCGCCACGCAGGTCACCTCGCGCTTGGGCGCTGCACTCGACACCACGGTGCCGGTCCGCACATTGTTCGACGTGTCGAGCGTCGAGGCACTCGCCGCACGGGTGGAGACACACGCGGGCAGCGGTGGGCGCACCGCACTCGTCGCGCAGCCGCGTCCGAGCAGCATTCCGTTGTCGCTCGCCCAGCAGCGCATGTGGTTCCTCAACCGCTACGACACGGCGTCTGCGGCGTACAACATCACCTTCGCGCTTCACTTGAGTGGAAATCTCGACGTCGCCGCGATGGAAGCAGCGTTCGAGGACGTGCTGGCTCGGCACGAGGTTCTTCGCACGGTGTACCCGGATGCCGAATCCGGTCCGGTGCAGTCGATTCTCGACGTCGACAATGTGTTCCAGGGTCTCGATGTGGTGTCCGTCGACACCGGTGAACTCGACGACGCCATTGCCGCAGTCGGTTCGACAGCACTCGACATCACCGTTGACGTGCCGATCCGCGTGCGTCTGTTGACGTTGAGTGACACCGAGCACGTGCTGGCGATCATGGTTCACCACATTGCCGCAGACGGGTGGTCGATGGCGCCGCTGGGCCGCGACCTGATGATTGCGTACTCGGCTCGCAAGGACGGGATTGTTCCTCAGTGGCAACCGCTTTCGGTGCAGTACGCCGACTACGCGCTGTGGCAGCGTGCGGTCCTGGGTTCCGAAGACGACGCATCGTCACTGATGTCCCAGCAGATCTCGTTCTGGAGCGAGACGCTCGCGGGTCTGCCTGACCGGATCGAACTGCCCGCCGACCGGGCTCGACCCGATGTGGCGTCGATGCGCGGCGAACGATTCGCCTTCGACATCGCGCCCGAGTTGCATGTTCGCCTCGATTCACTTGCACGGGAGCACAATGCAACGCTGTTCATGGCGCTGCATGCCGCACTTGCGCTGCTGCTCGCCCGCCTGAGTGGGACATCGGACATCTCGGTGGGTACTCCGGTCGCCGGCCGCGGCGAGGCAGCGCTCGACGATCTGGTCGGCATGTTCGTCAACACTCTGGTCCTGCGCACCGAGGTCGACACGTCGGCTCCGTTCACGGAACTGCTTGCGGCGTCGAGCGATGCCGCGCTCAGCGCATTTGCCCATGCGGACGTCCCGTTCGAGCGGTTGGTCGACGTCCTGGCTCCCGCCAGGTCCCAGGCCAGGCATCCGCTCTTCCAGGTTGTTCTCTCGTTGCAGAATCTGGCGCAGACCGAGCTGGAACTTCCCGGCCTGGCAGTCAAGGCTGCCGAGATCGACACGACAACAGCGAAGTTCGATCTCGAACTGTCGGTATCCGAGTCCATCGGAGTGCACGGCGAACTTCAGGGAATAGCCGCGGAGTTCACCTACGCTGCTGATTTGTTCGACAGCGGCACCGTCGAGGGCTTTGCTCGCCGACTGGTGCGCATTCTGGAATCCGTGGTCGCTGCCCCCGCAGTCGCTGTGGGCGACATCAATATTCTCGAGTCTTCTGAGCGGCTCGAGCTGACCGATGTGCGCGGCGCACAGGGTATTTCGGGAACACTGGCCGGAATTCTCACCGATGCCGCAGCCGTGAACCCGGACGCGCAAGCTATCAGTTACGCCGGTGAAACGATCACCTACCGTGAGCTCGACGAGCGCTCGTCCCAGGTGGCTCGTGTCTTGATCGGCCGCGGTGTCGGCGCCGAAGATCGAGTGGCCATTGCCATTCCGCGATCGGCAGATTCCGTGCTCGCGCTGTGGGCGGTAGCCAAGACCGGCGCCGCCTTTGTGCCGGTAGACCCCACCTACCCGGTTGATCGCATCACGCACATGGTCTCGGATTCCGGTGCCACAGTCGGTCTCACGACGGAAGAGTTCGTGTCAGCGCTTCCCGCCGGATCCAACTGGATCACGCTCGAAGACGCTGTCATGGCCGCGGAGTCCGGCGCACCGATTCGCGCCGAGGAGCTGCGGGGCGTCGTCCGCGCGGAAAACGCGGCATACGTCATCTACACCTCCGGTACCACCGGGCTGCCCAAGGGCGTTGTCGTCGACAACGCCGGAGTGGCGAATTTCTGTGCCGTACAGGTCGAACGTTACGAGTTGACCGCAGACGCACGGACCTTGCACTTCGCGTCTCCGAGCTTCGACGCGTCGGTGTTGGAACTGCTCATGGCATTTGGCGCCGCATCGACCATGGTGATCGCGCCGACCACCGTCTACGGCGGCGCCGAACTGGCAGAAATCCTGAACTCCGAGGCTGTGACGCACGCCTTCATCACGCCCGCCGCTTTGGCGTCGGTGGACCCGGCCGGCCTCGACGCCCTTCGCGTTGTTGTCGTCGGTGGCGAGGCAAGCCCGCGCGCTCTGGTCGCCAAGTGGGCCGTACCGCTGCCGGACGGCTCCGTACGCGGCTTCTTCAACGCATACGGTCCCACCGAATCCACTGTTGCCAGCAATATCAGCGACACGCTGACCGCATTCGACCGGATGAACATCGGCGGACCGGTTCGCGGAATGTCCGCACGCATCCTCGACGACCGGATGCAGCCGGTCCCGGTCGGTGTTGCAGGAGAGCTCTACGTGTCGGGCATCCAGGTCGCCAGGGGATACCTCGGCCAGCCCGCTCTGACGGCAAGTCGATTTGTTGCCGACCCGTTCGGCGACGCCGGTGATCGGCTGTACCGCACCGGCGACGTCGTCCGCTGGATCGACGGCCGCGCAGTGGAGTACGTGGGCCGCAGCGACTTCCAGGTGAAGGTTCGTGGATTCCGCATCGAGCTGGGCGAGATCGAAGCAGCACTGTCTCGTTGCGAGGGCGTCGCACAGGCCGTTGCAGTAGTCCACACCGACGAAGAATTCGGTGATCGTCTTGTCGGTTACGTGGTTCCCGATGCCGGGGCTGCCATTGAACCTGCCGCGGTGATCGATTCCGTCTCGAAGTTCCTCACCGGCTACATGGTTCCCGACGCAGTCCTGGTGCTCGATTCCATTCCGTTGACCACGGCAGGCAAGACCGACACCAAGGCGCTCCCGGCGCCGGCTTTCGCGGCCAAGGCGTATGTCGCGCCGGTCACCGCAGCTGAATCGATCGTGGCCCAGGTGTTCTCCGAGGTATTGGGTGTTTCGCCGGTCGGCCGTGACGACGACTTCTTCGACCTCGGTGGCAACTCCCTGATTGCGACTCGGGTTGCCGCACGCCTGGGCGAGGCTCTCGACACCACAGTGCCGGTACGGGCGCTGTTCGAGGCGTCGACCGTACAAGCCCTTTCTGCTCGGCTCGAAGTCCATGCAGGCTCCGGCGCGGTTGCGCCGCTCGTTCCGCAGACCCGGCCGGAGCGGATCCCGTTGTCGCTTGCGCAGCAACGCATGTGGTTCCTGAACCGTCTCGAACCGGAATCCGCGGTCAACAACATTCCCGTCGCGATTCGTATCGACGGCGATCTGGACGTGGTGGCGCTGAGCGCCGCTGTGCTCGATGTGATCGATCGGCACGAGGTACTGCGGACCGTCTACCCGGACATCGACGGCGTCGGATATCAGGAGATCCTGCCGATTGCCGACGTTGCACTCGACTTGGTACCCCAGCCGTTGACGGCTGCCGAATTGCCTACTGCCGTGACGACGTCCGCGATGGCGGGTTTCGATGTGACAGCAGATATTCCGTTGCGGGCAGCGCTGTATCGCGTCGACGAGGCTGATTACGTACTTCTGTTCGTCGTCCACCACATCTCCACCGACGGCTTCTCCATGGGACCTCTCACCCGTGACGTCATGGTCGCTTACGAGGCACGCACTCGCGGCGGCGCTCCCTCGTGGACACCGCTGCCGGTCCAGTACGCGGACTACACGCTGTGGCAGCGCGACGTACTCGGTTCCGAAGACGATCCGCAGTCCACGATGGCACGCCAGATCGAATTCTGGACCGCTACGCTCGCCGATGCTCCGGTACAGCTCGAACTACCCACGGATCGTCCACGACCGGCGCAGGCCTCGGGTCGAGGACATGCGTATACCTTCGACATCGACGCGGCGACTCATCGCGGAATGTCCGAGCTGGGCCGTGCAAACGGCGCATCGTTGTTCATGGTCGTGCACGCGGTATTCGCGTCGCTCTTCGCTCGATTGGCGGCTACGGACGACGTCACGATCGGTACTCCGGTCGCCGGTCGCGGAGACGCCGCGCTCGACGATGTTGTCGGTATGTTCGTCAACACCCTCGTGCTTCGCACCGAGGTCGGTTCCGGCGTTGCATTCGAGGACTTCCTGGCTCAGGTGCGCGGTACCGATCTGGCCGCATTCGCGCACGCGGATGTGCCCTTCGAGCGGTTGGTCGAGGTGCTCGATCCCGAGCGGTCGAGGTCACGTAATCCGTTGTTTCAGGTGATGTTGGCTTTCCAGAACCTGGATCGTGTCGACTTCACGCTGGGCGGGCTCGAGGTCACGACCTTCGAACCGGAGTCGGAGAGCGCAAAATTCGACTTGTCGATTACGGTCACCGAACCGGTCGGCGCGACGATTGGCGATGCCGGGCTGCACGTGCAGATGGTCTACGCGACTGACCTGTTCGATGAAGCCACGATTGCCGCGACAGCGACACAGTTCGTCACATTGGCACAGGCGCTTGTTGCCGATCCGAGTCTGGTGCCGAGCGATGTCGACATTGTCGACGACGTGGAACGCAGCGTGCTGTCAGATGTGTCGGCCGGGTTGACGGTGCCGACGGACAACAAGACCTTGGTCGATGTACTCGATCGGGGAGTGGCGGGTTCATCGACTGACCTTGCAGTAGTCAGCGGCGATCTCACTCTCACCTACGCCGAATTCGATGCGCGCGTAAACCGTTTGGCGCGTCAACTGATTGATGTCGGCGTCGGCCCCGATTCGCGAGTCGCGCTCGTGATGCGCCGCTCGATCCATCAGGTGATCGGCGTGTACGCGGTACTCCGTGCCGGTGCGGCCTATGTTCCCGTTGATCCCGAGCAGCCGGCCGAACGCAATCAGTACATCGTGGAGTCGGCAGCGCCGGTCTGCGTGCTGACCACGGATTCCGAACGCGGTGACGTCCCCGCAGGGTGGCCGGTACTTGGTATCGACACCCTTGACCTGCAGAGTTACTCGCCGGCGCAGATCCGTGACGACGAGCGCCGTGCCCCGCTGCGCCCGGACAACATGGCATACGTGCTGTTCACGTCCGGATCGACGGGACGTCCGAAGGGCGTCGGAGTCACACACGCGGCCGTTGTCAACCAGTTGTCGTGGATGCAGGCCACTTACGGCCTTACTCCTTCAGACGTGGTGCTGTACAAGACACCCGCAACCTTCGACGCTTCGGTGTGGGAGCTGTTCTGGCCCTTGATGGTCGGTGCTCGAATGGTGATTGCGGAGGCCGGCGGTCACCGTGATCCCGCATACCTGAGCAGTATCATTGCAGGTGAATCAGTGACGGTGGCTCAGTTCGTGCCATCGGTGCTTGCAGCAATGGCCGACGAGTTCGAGACTGCGGCGCCCACTTCCTTGCGTGCGACGTTTGCGGGCGGCGAGCAGTTGAACAGCGCTCTCGCGGCCCGCTTCCGCGCGCTGACCGGTAGTGATGTCCACAACCTGTACGGACCGACCGAAACGACGATCCAGGTCACGAGCCATCGCAGTTCGGATCTCGACGGCGATGTTGTGCCCCTCGGTGGCCCGGCGTGGAACACCGGATTGTGGGTGCTCGACTCCAGAATGCTTCAAGTACCACTCGGTGTTACCGGTGAGTTGTACGTATCCGGCTCTCAGTTGGCCCGGGGATACTTCGGTGACGTCGTTCGCACTGCGGAGCGCTTTGTTGCGCATCCGTTCTCGGAAGCCGGCGAGCGCCTGTACCGGACCGGTGACCTCGTCCGCTGGACGCGCTCGGGTTCACTCGAATTTGTCGGACGTTCCGACTTCCAGGTGAAATTGCGTGGCCAGAGAATCGAACTCGGTGAGATCGAAACACTGCTCGCGGCACAAGACGTTGTGTCCCTGGCTGCGGTCGCGGTCATCGAGGACACGCTGGTCGCGTATGTGGAGCCGGCCAGCGGTGCCGTGATCGATGAGACGGAACTGCGCCGGCGCCTCGCCGACTCTTTGCCCGGCTACATGGTTCCGGCAGTCTTCATGGTGCTGGGCGCCCTGCCGCTCAACGCCAACGGCAAGGTGGATCGGCGAGCATTGCCGGTGCCCGCGTTCGAGGCAGCAGTGTTCCGGGCTCCGGTCAGTTCTGTGGAACAGGCTGTGGCGCAGGTATTCTCCGATGTTCTAGGAATCGAACAGGTCGGCCTGGATGACGATTTCTTTGCGCTCGGCGGTAACTCGCTGATCGCGACACGGGTGATGTCTCGTCTGGGGCAGGCGCTCGAAACCAAGATTCCGGTCCGGGTGCTGTTCGACGCGTCGACAGTGGAAGAACTTGCCGCGCGCATCGAAACACACGTCGGTGGCGACGGCACACGAGCATTGACCGCGCAGGTGCGTCCGGCGCAGGTGCCGTTGTCGCTGGCGCAGCAGCGTATGTGGTTCCTCAACCGCTTCGATACCGCGTCAGCCGTCAACAACATTCCCGTTGCGGTGCGTCTCACCGGCAACCTGGATTCAGGTGCGCTTCATTCGGCGATCGCCGATGTCATTGCGCGTCATGAGGTTCTGCGTACGCTGTATCCGGAAACCGACGGTGTCGGCTACCAGGAGATCCTCTCGCCGGAGGATGCCTCGATCGAATTCGAGACCGTACGCATTGCCGAGGGCGAGCTTCAAGCGGAGCTCTATGCATTCTTCGTCGAGGGATTCGACGTCACTGTCGAGGTTCCGTTGCGGGCCAGGCTCTTCCAGCTCGCCGACAACGAATTCGTGTTGTCCTTCGTGGTGCATCACATCTCCACCGACGGTTTCTCGATGGGCCCGTTGACCCGCGATGTGATGACCGCGTACTACGCGCGCTCACAGGGACAGACCCCGACGTGGGCTCCGCTGCCGGTGCAGTACGCCGACTACGCGTTGTGGCAGCGCGAGGTCCTCGGCTCCGAAGGCGAGCCGACGTCCGTCATCGCGCAGCAGATCAACTATTGGTCCGACGCCCTGGCTGATCTGCCCGAGCAATTGGACCTGCCGAGTGATCGCACCCGCCCCGAGATCGCAACGGGACAAGGAGCGAACCACACCTTTGTGATCGACCCGCAGTTGTGGGCCGATGTGGAAGCAACAGGTCAGACGGCGGGCGCAACCCCGTTCATGGTCGTCCACTCTGCGCTTGCCGTGCTGTTGGCACGCTTGTCCGCGACAACCGACATCGCAATCGGCGCTCCTGTCGCCGGTCGCGGTGAAGCGCAGCTCGACGATCTGATCGGCATGTTCGTCAACACTTTGGTGCTGCGCACCGAGGTTGATCCGTCGATGTCGTTCACGGATCTCTTGGCTTCTGCGCGTGAAGTGGATCTGCAGGCGTTTGCCCACGCTGACGTTCCGTTCGAGCGGATCGTCGAAGCACTCGATCCGGTGCGCTCGCAGGCACACCACCCGCTGTTCCAGGTGGCATTGACCTTCCAGAACCTTGGCCAGAGTGCTCTCGAACTGCCCGGACTCACCGCCGCTGCTGTGGAATTCGACGCAGCACTGGCCAAGTTCGATCTGCAGTTCACTCTTGAAGACGCTGCTGACGCCGGTATGTCCGGCACCCTGACTTACGCGACGGACCTGTTCGACGCGTCGACAGCGGCCGAGTTCGCTGATCGATTCGTGTCCGTCCTCCGTGGCGTTGTCGCGGACCCGACTGCCGCCGTGGGCGACGTGGATGTTCTGACTTCAGGTGAGTTGGATCGTGTTCTGGCGTGGAGTGACACGGGTATCGACAGCGGTGTGGAGTCGACGTTGCCGGCGTGGTTCGATCGTGCCGCTGCGGAGTTCGGTGATCGGATCGCGGTGCGGTTCGGTGACGAGTCGTTGACGTATGCGGAGTTGTCGGTTCGGTCGAATCGGTTGGCGCGCAGGTTGATTGCGTTGGGCTGTGGTCCGGAGACGTTGGTGGCGGTGGCGTTGCCGCGGTCGGCTGATCTTGTGGTGGCGTTGTTGGCGGTAGTGCAGTCCGGTGCCGGGTATCTGCCGGTGGATCCGTCGTACCCGAGCGACCGTATCGAGTTCATGCTCGCCGATGCTGCTCCGGTGTGCGCGATTTCGTGGTCTGAGCGTGAGTTGGTGTTGCCTGCTGGTCTGCCGGTGGTCGATATCGACGCGGTGGATCTGACCGAGTTCGATGGTTCGGTGGTGACGGATGCTGATCGTGTGTCGCCGTTGCGTACCTCGAATGTTGCGTATGTGATTTACACGTCGGGTTCGACGGGTCGCCCGAAGGGTGTGCAGGTTCCGCACATCACGGTGGCGAAATTGTTCGCGAATACCGAGAGTGTGTACGGGTTCGACGAGTCGGATGTGTGGACGATGTTCCACAGTTATGCGTTCGACTTCTCGGTGTGGGAGTTGTGGGGTCCACTGCTCTACGGCGGCACGTTGGTCGTCGTGGACTATGTGACGTCGCGGTCGCCGGAGCAGTTCCTGGAGTTGCTTGCTGCTGAGCGGGTGACGGTGCTCAATCAGACGCCGTCGGCGTTCTATCAGTTGGCCGAGGCTGATCGGTTGGCGTCGGAATCCGGTCAGGCCGCCGAGTTGTCGTTGCGGTGGGTTGTTTTCGGTGGCGAGGCGCTCGAGCTTCGACGCTTGTCGGACTGGTACGGCCGCCGCGGTGACAGCGCGCCGACGTTGGTGAACATGTACGGCATCACGGAGACGACGGTGCATGTGAGCCATCGCGTGCTGGACGCTGCGATGGCGGCGGATGCGTCGGCGAGTGTGGTGGGTCAGGCTATTTCGGGTCTGCAGGTGTTTGTGCTGGATACGCGTTTGGCTCCGGTGCCCGTCGGTGTTGCGGGTGAGATGTATGTCTCGGGTGTGCAGTTGGCTCGCGGTTATCTGGGTCAGCAGGGGTTGACGTCGACTCGGTTTGTGGCGAGTCCTTTTGCTGCTGGTGAGGTGTTGTACCGCACGGGTGACGTGGCTTCGTGGAACAGCGCTGGTGATCTGGAGTATCTGGGTCGCGCTGATGATCAGGTGAAGATCCGTGGTTTCCGGATCGAGATCGGTGAGATCGAGTCTGCGGTGTTGGCGGCTGTGTCGGTGGCGCAGACGGCGGTGGTTGTTCGTGAGGATTCTCCGGGTGATCAGCGGTTGGTGGCGTATGTGGTTCCGGCTGCGGGTGTGAGCGTTTCGGTCGACGATCTTCGGGTGTCGGTGGGTTCGTTGTTGCCGGAGTACATGGTGCCGTCGGCGTTTGTGGTGTTGGATGCGATTCCGTTGACGGTGAACGGGAAGTTGGATCGTCGGGCGTTGCCGGCTCCGTCGCTGCAGGTTGCGGTGTTCCGGGCTCCGACGTCGGTGGTGGAAGAGGTTGTGGCGCAGACGTTTGCGGATGTTCTGGGTGCCGAGCGTGTCGGTTTGGATGACGATTTCTTTGCGCTCGGCGGTAATTCGCTGATCGCGACGCAGGTGACGTCGCGGTTGGGTCAGGCGCTGGATGCTGCGGTGTCGGTGCGGGAGTTGTTCGAGGCGTCGACGGTGGAGGGTTTGGCCGCTCGCCTCGGTTCTCATGTCGGTGGTGGTTCGCGTGCGGCGTTGACTGCGCAGGATCGTCCGGCGCAGGTGCCGTTGTCGTTTGCGCAGCAACGCATGTGGTTCCTCAACCAATTGGACCGCGAGTCGGCAGCCAACAACATTCCGATGGCGATCACGCTTACCGGCGAGTTGGATGAGGCGGCGTTGTACGACGCTGTCATGGACGTAGTGAAGCGTCACGAGGTCCTGCGCACGGTCTACCCCGAGGTCGACGGAATCGGCTACCAGCGGATACTGCCGGCGGCAGCAGTTCCGGTGAATCTGGCTCCCGTGCAACTCGAGGCATCCGACATCGTAGCGGCGGTGACGGAGTTCGTCTCATCAGGTTTTGACGTCACGGCTGAGGTTCCGTTGCGGGCCAAGCTCTTCCAGCTTGCCGAGGACTCGTTTGTACTGGCGATAGTGATTCACCACATCTCCACCGACGGTTTCTCGATGGGCCCGTTGATCCGCGACGTGATGACCGCGTACTACGCCCGCTCACAGGGGCAGACCCCGACGTGGGCGCCGTTGCCGGTGCAGTACGCCGACTACGCGTTGTGGCAGCGTGGTGTTCTCGGTTCCGAGAGTGACACGGAATCCGTACTCGCAGAGCAGATCGGCTACTGGGCTAAGGCTCTCGACGGAGTTCCAGACCAGATCACCTTGCCCAGTGACCGCGCGCGTCCAGCCGTGTTCACCGGACGGGGAGCCACCTACAGCTTCCCGATTTCCGCGGATGTTCACCGCGGACTGGCTGCTGTGGGTCGCGAGCACCGGGCATCGCTGTTCATGGTGATGCACTCGGCGTTGGCAACACTTCTTGCCCGGTTGTCCGGCACCACCGACATCGCAGTCGGTACCCCGGTGGCCGGTCGCGGCGAAGCAGAACTCGACGATCTGATCGGTATGTTCGTCAACACGCTCGTGCTGCGCACCGAGGTCGATCCGGGGATGCGTTTCCTCGATCTGCTTACGTCGGCGCGTGAGAGTGATCTCGCGGCTTTCGCTCACGCAGACGTGCCGTTCGAGCGGCTGGTCGAGGTTCTCGATCCGGTGCGTTCGCAGGCTCACAACCCGTTGTTCCAGGTTGCCTTGGCATTCCAGAACCTGGGGCAGAATAACCTGACGCTGCCGGGACTCGATATCACCGAATTCGATATCGCGGAAACCGTAGCGAAGTTCGACCTTCAGTTGACCCTGGTGGAAGCTGCCGATGGTCACGGAATGACTGCGACCTTCACGTATGCGACGGACCTCTTCGACGAGGGGACAGTTGTCTCCTTCGCCGAGAGGTTGACTCGAATTCTCGAAGCCGTCGCCGTGGATGCGACGCAGGCTGTCGGCGACATCAACATCCTCGAAGCGCCTGAGCGCATCGAATTGACCAGTCGTCGAGCGTCCTCGGGCATCGAGCCGAAGCCGTTGGCCGACATCCTGGCCGAGACCGCGTTGCAGTATCCCTCCAACGAAGCTCTCCGCTACCAGGATCGGTCGATGACCTACGCCGAGGTCGACGAGTGGTCGTCGCGCCTCGCCCGTGTCCTGATCGCTCGCGGTCTGGGCGCCGAAGATCTGGTCGCAGTGTCGATTCCGCGTTCCATCGAATCGGTCCTGCTGGTGTGGGCGGTATCCAAGACTGGCGCCGCGGTTGTTCCCATCGATCCGCACTACCCGGCTGACCGCATCGCGCATATGGTCTCCGACTCGGGCGTCTCGGTCGGTCTGACTCTCGAAGCTGAACTCGCAGCACTTACCGACACCGTGGAGTGGCTCGCGATCGACAGTGATGCTTGCGCCGAACTGATGGCAGCGCAGGATAAGTCACCGATTCGTGAAGATGAACGTGTGCGCCCCGTCCTTCCGGCGCATCCCGCCTGGGTGATCTACACATCAGGCACAACGGGCTTGCCCAAGGGTGTTGTTGCTACCGGTGCGGGCCTCGCGAGCTTCAGTGCAACGCAGGCACAGCACTACCTGGTGACGCCGAACTCCCGCACGCTGCACTTCGCGTCGCCGAGTTTCGACGCGTCGATGCTCGAACTGTTCCTGGCTGTCGCGACAGGCGCTGCCATGGTGATCGTCCCGACGTCGATCTTCGGCGGCGACGAGTTGACTGCGCTGTTCAAGTCCGAACGCGTCACACACGCCTTCATCACGCCGGCGGCGTTGGCTTCCATGGATCCGTCGGGCCTGAACGATCTCGAGGTGGTTGGTGTCGGCGGCGAGGCGTACTCGCCGGAGTTGATGGCCAAGTGGGCGGATCAGCCGAACCGTCGACGTACGTTCCTCAATGTCTACGGTCCCACCGAGACCACTATCGTCACCAATGTCAGTGTGCCGCTGATGCCGGGCGACCGGATGACCATCGGCGAAACCATCGGCGACATGGCCGCGTTTGTTCTCGACACGCGTCTGCAGCCCGTTCCGGTTGGTGTTGCCGGTGAGCTGTACCTGTCGGGCCCTCAGGTCACCCGCGGCTATCATCGCCGGCCGGGATTGAGTGCGGATCGGTTTGTTGCCAACCCGCACGGCCTGCCTGGTGAGCGCATGTACCGCACCGGTGACGTTGTGCGTTGGACTGACCAATATCAGGTTGAGTATGTGGGCCGCAACGACTTCCAGGTGAAGATCCGTGGCTTCCGTATCGAGCTCGGTGAGATCGACGCCGCCCTTACGGCACATTCGGACGTCGAGTTCGCTGCGACGATGGGCACCACGCTGGCGTCCGGTGCTCCGGCACTGGTGTCGTACGTGTTTGTCGGCAAGGAATCTGCTGTCAGCTCGGCGGATCTGAGTGAGTTCGTCTCACGCACCCTGCCGGCGCACATGGTGCCTGCGTCGATCATGGTTCTGACCGACATGCCGCTGACCCCGGCCGGCAAGCTGGACCGAAAGGCTCTGCCGGAGCCGGTATTCGAGGTCAAGGAGTTCCGCGCTCCCACCACCGAGATGGAACGCATCCTCAGCGAGGTCTTTGCCGACGTTCTCGGCCTCGACCAGATCGGTACCGACGACTCGTTCTTCGCTCAGGGCGGAGACTCGATCATGTCGATCCAACTGGTATCCCGGGCCAAGGCCCGCGGTGTTCTCTTCACGCCCAAGGACGTGTTCGAGAACAAGACGGTGGCAGAGTTGGCCGAGGTTGCCGTCTTCGGCTCCGACGCCGACGCGATCACTGTTCTCGCCGAGATCGAAGGCGGCGGCATCGGTTGGATGCCGCTCACTCCGATCAAGCGCTTCATGTTCGAACGGCCCGGCAGCTACCAGCGGTTCAACCAGCTGTTGACGTTGGAATTGCCGCTGGGAATCGACCGGACCGGTGTTGTCGAAACGTTGACTGCGGTCATCGATCACCACGACATGTTCCGTTCGCGTCTGGTCGATGATCAGCGTGGTCCGGGCATGGCTGTGTCCGCGCCCGGAACCGTCGACGTGGATGGTTTGGTGCGCCGGGTGCAGGTTGACCCGGCGATTGCGGATTCAGAGCTGACGGCCATCGCGTCGGGCGCTCTCGACGACGCTCTCGGCCGGTTGGATCCGGCCGCTGGTGTCATGGCTCAGTTCGTGTGGATCGACTTCGGCGATACACGCACCGGCCGATTGATCGTGGCTGCGCATCACCTGATCGTCGACGGCGTCTCCTGGCGAATCATCGTGCCGGACTTGATTTCCGCGTGGGCCCAGCGCAGTGGCGGAAGTGTGCCCGTGCTCGAACCGACGGGCACGTCCATGCGTACCTGGGCGCACTCGCTGGCTGCGGAATCACGATCCGACAAGCGACTGGCAGAACTGCCACGTTGGCGTAAGACGCTGTCGACTCCGGACCCCATTCTCGGTTCGCGTGCGTTCGACCCCTCCGTCGACGTTGCGGCAACAGTCGAGCGTGTGCGCGTCGAGGTGCCCACAGACGTCACCGAGACGCTGCTGACCACCCTGCCCGAGATGTTCCGCGGCGGAGCCAACGACGGTTTGCTGGCCGGACTTGCTTTGGCGCTGGTGCGCTGGCGGCGTGACCGGGGCATCGACACCGAAGCGGCACTGCTCCAGCTCGAGGGCCACGGCCGCGAAGAGGGCGTCGTCCCGGGTGCCGATCTTTCGCGCACCGTCGGCTGGTTCACGGCGGCCTTCCCCGTCGCCCTCGACCTTGCCGGTATCGACATCGACGACGCCTTCGACGCCGGAGTTGCTGCGGGAGCGGCGATCAAGGCAGTCAAGGAGCAGTTGCTCGCCGCTCCCGACAAGGGTGTCGGCTACGGACTGCTGCGGTATGTCAACGACGACACCCGCACTGAGCTGTCGAAGCTGAGCAGCGGGCAGGTCAGCTTCAACTACCTGGGCCGCATTGTGGCGGAGGATATTCCGGCTGCAGCGCAAGGCCTCGGATGGATTCCGGCACGCGACTTCTCCGATGTCGCTGCGCCGGAAGACCCGGACATGCCGGCCAACAAGGTTGTCGACATCAATGCCATCGTCAACGACGGCCCTGACGGCGCGGTGCTCGAAGCATCGTTTGCCTTCCCGAACGGATTGCTGAGCGCCACCGAGGTGCAAGCCCTGGCCGACCTGTGGGTCGGAGCACTCACAGCGCTGGCGCAGCACGCACAGGCCGTCGGCGCAGGCGGACTCACGCCGTCGGACGTGCCGCTGGTAACGCTGACCCAGCAGGATCTCGACGGGTTCGAGCAGCGTTTCCCGGCGGTGCAGGACGTCTGGCCGCTGGCTCCGCTGCAGTCGGGTTTGCTGTTCCACGCTGTCATGGCCGAGTCGACCGTCGACCTGTACTCCGTGCAGATGGTTCTCTCGCTGTCCGGCCGCGTCGACGCGGATCGCCTCCACGCCGCAGCTCAGGCCATCATCGATCGTCATCCGAACCTGCGCACCGCATTTGTGGTCGATGGAACGGGGACGCCGGTCCAGGTAGTTCTCGGTGACATCGACGTGCCGTGGCGCGAACTGGATCTCACCACAATCGCTGACAGCGAAGAACGACGCCGCGAGTTGGATCGGATTCTTGCCGAGGACCAGGCCACGCACTTCGACATGTCGAACCCGCCGTTGATCAAGTTCACGCTGATCAAGATCGCGGCGAGCGAATACCGCCTTGTTGTGGCAAACCACCACATCATCCTCGACGGCTGGTCCATGCCGCTGCTGCTCCAGACGCTCCTCGGCCACTACGCGATGCGTGGGAACATTCCCGCTCAGACGCGGGCACTGAGCTACCGGAACTACCTCGCGTGGCTGGTCCAGCAGGATCGCAGTGTGTCCATGGATGCCTGGGCGAAAGCGCTGGGCGGCGTCGAAGAGCCGACGTTGTTGGCTCCCACCGTCGTTGGTCAGGAATTCAGTGCGCTGTCGCAGAAGTTGCAGATCTCGCTCAGCGAATCGGTGACCGCGACACTGACCGGTTTGGCATCGAGGACCGGCGTTACCGCCAACACGATCGTCCAGGCTGCCTGGGCAATTCTGCTGGGACGCATGACCGGTCGCCAGGACATCGTCTTCGGTGCCACGGTCTCCGGCCGTCCGCCACAACTCGACAGCGTCGAGAAGATGGTGGGTCTGTTCATCAACACGCTGCCCGTGCGTGTCCAACTGGATCTGGCCGAGTCCGTCGAGGCATTGCTCTCCCGGGTTCAGATCGAACAGGCGGGATTGCTCGATCACCATTACCTCGGCCTGACCGACGTGCAGAGCGCCGCGGGCGTCGGCGGACTCTTCGACACTCTGGTGATCTTCGAGTCCTACCCGGTCGACCGTGACGGTCTTGCAGCGCAAGCAGAGTTCTTGGACGGCATGGTGATCGACGACGTCGCCTCCGACGATTCCACGAACTACCCGCTCACCCTGCTGATCGGTCTCGACGACCAACTGCACTTGACCCTTCGTTACCTACCCGACTTCTTCGACGAGTCGTACGCGCAGGCCCTGCTGGGTCGCCTCGAGACTCTGCTGACAGAAATCGGTGAAACTCCGTCTACTGCAGTCGGTGACATCGAGATCATGACCGCGCCTGAGCGTGCTTTGGTGCTCGAAACCTGGAACGACACGTCTCGTCCGGTTGTGGGTGGGTTGTTGTTGGATGGTTTTGATTCTGTGGTGGGGGTTTCTTCGGGTTCGCGGGCGGTGGTGTGTGGGGATGAGGTGCTCTCGTATGGGGAGTTCGATGAGAGGGTTAATAGGTTTGCGCGTTATTTGATCGGTTTGGGTGTTGGGCCGGAGTCGTTGGTGGGGTTGGCTGTTCGGCGGTCGGTTGATCTGTTGGTTGGGTTGTATGCGATTGTGCGTGCGGGTGGGGCGTGGGTGCCGTTGGATCCTGATGCTCCGTCCTCGCGTAATGAGTATGTGTTGGATTCGGCTGATCCGGTGTGTGTGGTGTCGACGGAGCGTGATGGTTTCACGGCGTCGGGTCGTCGGGTTGTGTGTGTCGATGTTGTTGATGTGTCTGGTTTTTCGGGTGCGCGGGTGTTGGATGTGGATCGGTTGTCGCCGTTGCGGGCGTCGAATACGGCGTATGTGATTTTCACGTCGGGGTCGACGGGTCGTCCGAAGGGTGTGGCGGTCTCGCATGCGGCGATTGTGAATCAGCTCGAGTTCATGCAGGGCGAGTATGTTTTGTCGGCTGCGGATGTGTATTTGCAGAAGACGGCGACGACGTTCGATGTGTCGTTGTGGGGTTTTTTCATGCCGTTGCGGGTGGGTGCGGTGTTGGTGTTGGCGTCGGCTGATGGTCATCGGGATCCGGGGTATTTGGCGTCGGTGATTGACGAGCAGGGTGTGTCGGTGACGGATTTTGTGCCGACGATGTTGTCGACGTTTTCGTCGTTGGTGGATCCGGGGTTGTTGGGTTCGTTGCGTGATGTGTTGGTGATCGGTGAGGCGTTGCCGGTGGAGGCGGTGCGTGAGTTCGGGTTGGTGTCGTCGGCGCGGTTGCATAATTTGTATGGTCCGACTGAGGCTGCGGTGTCGTTTACGTTTGCGGATGTGACGGGTGCTGGGTCGGGGTCTGTGGTGTCGATTGGTGTGCCGGAGTGGAATTGCCGGGTGTTTGTGTTGGATTCGCGCCTTCGGCCGGTTGCGGTGGGTGTTGCGGGTGAGTTGTATTTGTCGGGTGTGCAGTTGGCTCGGGGGTATGTGGGTCGTCCGGATTTGAGTGCGGATCGGTTTGTGGCGTCGCCGTTCGGTGTGGGTGGGGAGCGGATGTATCGGACGGGTGACCTTGTGAGGTGGTCGTCTGAGGGGGATCTGGAGTACATCGGTCGTACTGATTTTCAGGTGAAGTTCCGGGGTCAGCGGATCGAGTTGGGGGAGATCGAGGCGGCGTTGGTGTCGCATTCGTCAGTGTTGTCGGCTGCGGTGGTGGTGCGTGGGTCGGCGACGGGTGATCAGTTGGTGGGGTATGTGGTGCCGGCTGTGGGCAGTGTTGTGGATGTGTCGGTGTTGCGGGGGTTTGTGGGGGAGCGGGTTCCGGGTTATATGGTTCCGGCTGCTGTGGTGGTGTTGGATGCGTTCCCACTTAATTCGTCGGGGAAGTTGGATCGGGCGTTGTTGCCGGAGCCGGTGTTCGAGGCTCGGGTGTTTCGGGCTCCGGTGTCGTCGGTGGAGTTGGTGGTGGCGTCGGCGTTTGTGGGTGTGTTGGGTGTTGATCGGGTGGGGTTGGATGATGATTTCTTCGAGTTGGGTGGCAACTCCCTCATCGCGACTCGGGTTGTCATGCGGATCGCCGAAGAACTCGAGACGGCCGTACCGGTTCGCCTTCTGTTCGAAGCGTCCACCGTTCAGGAACTCGCCGCACGTCTCGAATCGCACGTCGGCGAAGGAAGCCGCCTTGCGCTGACAGCTCAGGATCGTCCGGAAGAGATTCCGCTTTCTCTTGCGCAGCAACGTATGTGGTTCCTCAACCGGTTCGACGGCTCCGCCGGTGCCTACAACATGCCGTTTGCTCTGCGACTGAGCGGCGAACTCGATCTGAGGGCGATGCGTGCGGCTATCGGCGACGTCGTTGCCCGTCACGAAACCCTGCGCACTGTGTATCCGGAAACCGATTCGGGACCGGTCCAGGTCATCGAACCGGTAGGACATACGCCGGTGCAATTGGACGTCGAAAGCGTCACGGAAGCCGAGATTGTCGGCAAGCTGGTCGAATTGGCGTCGACGAGGTTCGACGTGACGGCCGAAATCCCGCTGCGGATTCGGTTGTTCCAGGTAGCCGAGAACGAGTACGTTCTCGCCGTCGTGGTGCACCACATCGCCGCGGACGGCTCCTCGACTACTCCGTTCGCCCGCGACCTCGTCATGGCCTACGCGGCACGGGCGCAGGGAACGGCGCCGGGTTGGGCTCCGCTGGACGTGCAGTACGCCGATTACAGCCTGTGGCAGCGCGAGGTGCTGGGCAGCGAGGACGACCCGGAATCCGTGTCGTCCGAGCAGATCGCCTACTGGAGCCAGGCTTTGGCCGGGCTGCCGGACCAGCTGGACCTGCCGACGGACCGTCTGCGTCCCGCCGCGCAGTCGTACCGCGGTGGCTACCTTCAGTTCGAGATCGACGCAGCAGTGCATCAGGGTCTGTCGGCGCTGGCCCGTGAGCACGGAACCACCTTGTTCATGGTCACGCACGCAGCGTTTGCGGTCCTGCTGGCGCGCTTGTCCGGTACCGACGACATCGCGGTGGGCACCCCGATCGCCGGTCGTGGTGAGCGTGCGCTCGACGACCTGATCGGCATGTTCGTCAATACCCTGGTGTTCCGGACACACGTCGACGGCGCAGACAGCTTCACGGAACTGCTTGCCCGCGTGCGAGAGAACGATCTGCAGGCATTCGCGCATGCCGACGTTCCGTTCGAGCGACTGGTCGAGGTTCTCAATCCCGCCCGTTCGACTGCTCGCCACCCGCTCTACCAGGTGGGCTTCCTCTTCCAGAACATGGAACAGGCAAGCCTGGAACTGCCTGGTCTCACGGTGAAGGGCCTGGAGATCGACAACGGTGTTGCCCAGTTCGATCTGCAGTTGATCGTCGGTGACAACTACGACGAGCGTGGTGTTGCCTCGGGCATCTCGGCTGTATTCAGCTACGCCCATGACCTTTTTGACGAGTCGACAGTCCAGTCCTTTGCTGATCGGTTCAACACCGTTCTGGCCGCGGTTGTTGCCGATCCGTCGATCGTGGTCGGCGACATCGACGTGCTCGATCCGCATGAGTCGAATCAGGTTCTGCAGGAATGGAATGCAACGGAGCATGTACTCGACTCCGAGGCGACCCTGGTCGATCTGTTCGATCAGCAGGTTGCCGCGCACGGTGATTCCGTTGCGTTGGTGCACGGACTCGAATCGCTGACGTACGCGGAGTTCGACAACAAGGTCAACCGGCTCGCCCGCCACCTGATCGAACTGGGTGTCGGTCCGGAATCGTTGGTGGCGTTGGGAATGCGACGCTCCATCGATCTGGTGATCGGCATGTATGCCGTTGCCAAGGCAGGCGGCGGTTACGTTCCGATCGATCCGGATCATCCGGCCGATCGAACCGGTTATGTCCTCGAGATGGCCGCTCCGGTGTGCGTGCTCAGTACCGAGGACGACGCACCGTCGCTCACGGGGATCGACAACGTTCTGGTCATCGACACCCTCGATCTGTCGGGCGTCTCCGGAGCGCCTGTACACGGCGACGAGCGGATCGCACCGCTTCGTTCGGCGAATACCGCGTACGTGATCTTCACGTCGGGATCGACCGGCAAGCCGAAGGGTGTGGCGCTGTCCCACGCCGCGATCGTCAATCAGCTTCTGTGGAAGCGTGATCGCTACGGTCTCGACCAGACCGACGCAATGTTGCTCAAGACCGCAGCAACATTCGACCTCTCGGTCTGGGAGTTCTGGTCCGCGTTGACATCCGGGTCCCGCCTGGTCATCGCCGACCCGGACGGCCACAAGGACGCCGAGTACATGCTGGCGCTCATCGCCCAGGAGAAGGTGACGACGCTGCACGCGGTGCCGTCCATGCTCTCGATGCTGACGGCCGCAGCAGACGGCACTCTTCCGCAGTCGCTCGAGCGTGTCCTTGCCATCGGTGAGGCCTTGCCCGCGGCAACGGCGGCAGAGTTCCGCAAGGTGTCCGATGCGGCACTGGTCAATCTGTACGGTCCGACTGAGGCTGCGGTGTCAGTGACGGCGCACGATGTGGACGAGAGCGACACCTCGTCGGTCTCGATCGGTGCCCCGGAATGGAATACGCAGGTCTACGTGCTCGACGAGCGACTGCATCCGGTCCCGGTCGGAGTCACCGGTGAGCTGTACCTGGCCGGAACCCAGTTGGCTCGCGGTTATCACGGCCGCGCCGACCTGACGTCGGAACGCTTTGTCGCCAACACCTTCGGAGAACCGGGCTCACGTCTGTACCGCACCGGCGACCTCGTTGTCTGGCGCAGTGGCGGTGAACTCGAGTACGTCGATCGTGCCGACTTCCAGGTGAAGATCCGTGGCTACCGCATCGAACTCGGTGAGATCGAAGCTGTTATCAGAGCTGCTGAGTCCGTGGACGCCGCGGTTGTCGTCGCGAAAACCGATCCTCGACTGGGGGATCGACTGGTCGGGTACCTCGTTCCGCAGGCCGGGGCCACCGTCGACGTCGACAGCGTGAAGGCGGAGCTCGTCCGCGAGTTGCCGAGTTACATGGTGCCGTCGGCGTTGATGGTGCTGAGCGAATTGCCGCTCAACATCAACGGCAAGATCGATCGAAAGGCGCTGCCGGAACCCGAATTCGAGGCAACGGAATTCCGTGCCCCGAGCAACCCGGTGGAGGAGATCGTGGCGTCGGTGTTTGCCGAAGTCCTGGGCGTTCCACGAGTCGGGTTGGACGACGACTTCTTCGATCTCGGCGGAAACTCGCTGATCGCCACACAGGTCGTCGCACGCTTGGGGCAGGCACTTGACGCCCAGATTCCGGTGCGGATCATCTTCGAAGCGTCGACTGTCGGACTGCTGGCGTCGCGGGTGCTCGAACATGCCGGTTCCGGTTCGCGGGCACAGTTGGTGGCGCAGGAACGACCGTCGCAGATTCCGTTGTCTCTCGCTCAGCAGCGGATGTGGGTTCTCAACCAGATCGATCGCAGGTCTGCCGCGTACAACATCCCGGTCGCGATCCGGATGTCCGGCGATCTCGACGTCGCAGCATTGCAGTCGGCCGTCTCCGACCTTGTTGCTCGCCACGAGATCCTGCGGACGTTCTATCCCGATCTCGGGGACGGCCCGACGCAGTCGATTCAGTCGAAGTCGGCAGCCGTTGTCGACATGGCCGTGCTGTATGTCGGCGAAGACACGATTGGGGCCGAGGTCGCGAAGGTTGTCGGTCAGGGCTTCGACGTCACTGCCGGTGTTCCGCTGCGCGTTCGCCTGTTCCAGATCACGCCCACCGAGCATGTCCTGATCGTGGTGGTCCACCACATCAGCGGCGACGCCTTCTCGATGGCTCCGATGATCAGGGACACGATGATCGCGTACACGGCGCGTACCGGGGGAGCGGCACCCGAATGGAGTCCGCTCGAAGTCCAGTACGCGGACTACACGTTGTGGCAGCGCGACGTACTGGGTTCCGAGGACGATCCGGACAGCGAGCTGTCGACGCAGCTTGCCTACTGGACGCAGGAACTCGCCGGCATTCCCGAACTTCTGGAACTGCCGACGGACCGTCCTCGCCCACCGACGCAGTCGATGAAGGGTGCGGACTTCCTGTTCACACTCGGCACCGACTCCACGCGTCGAATTGCGGAAATCGCGCGCGAGCAGAACTCGACCGTGTTCATGGTCGTGCACGCCGCGTTCTCGGTGCTGCTGTCCAAGCTCAGCGGCTCGAACGACATCGCGATCGGTACACCGGTGGCGGGCCGTGGTGAGCGAGTCCTCGATGACCTGGTCGGTATGTTCGTCAACACGCTGGTGTTGCGCACGCAGGTGAAACCGGCAACCACGTTTGTGGACCTGCTGCAGCAGGTGAAGGAGAAGGACCTCGCGGCGTTCGGACATGCGGATGTGCCCTTCGAGCGTCTGGTCGAGCAGATCGGGCGTGAGCGCTCACAGGCGTACTCACCGCTGTTCCAGGTGATGCTCACGTTCCAGAACATGGCACTTGGCACGTTTGCGCTGCCGGGGCTCGAACTGTCGGCGGTCGATGACGGATTCGACTCGGCGATGTTCGACCTGCAGCTCACCGGTATCGAGGAGTTCGACGAGCGCGGAGCGTTGTCCGATATCCGGATGCGGTTCACCTACGCAACCGATCTGTACGACGCCGCGACCATGGAACTGTTCGCAGCCAGGTTGCGGGCCGTGGTCGACGCCGTTGCCGCAGATCCGACGGTGGTTCTGCGGACCATCGACATCGTGACGGACTTCGAACGCGCGCTGATCGAGGCCGCCGAGCCGAAGACTGCCGCCGATCTTCCGGACCTCGCAGCAGCGGCCGCCGCAGCAGATCCGACGGCGGTTGCCTTCACACACGGCGACACCGTGGTGACCTTCACACAGCTGGCCGAGAAGTTGGCGCTGATGAGAGCGACGATGGGTGCCGCGCTGGGTGCGGATGCCTTGATCTCCGTGTCTCTGACCGGCCTGGTTCCGGGAATTCTCCCGGCGCTCGGTGCTGACGGAATTGCCTCGTTGGTGAGCTCTTTGATTGCGGATGCGCAGGCGAGCGCGGAAAAGGGTGACCGTATCGACGGGTAATATGCAGTATTTGCCCAGTGGGCGGCATCGGGACGGCACACACTGTGCCTTACCGGTGCCGCCGTGTGTTGTCAGTTCGTGCTGTTGTCGGCTCGTGCGCAGTCAGTTGGAGGAAGCCTAGATGTCCGTCGGAATACCTGGACCACAGTCGCTGACGATCGAGGATCTCCCGAGACTGATCGCAGCGGTTGCCGAGGTGGAACCGGGCCGGCGCGCACTTGCCCACGGCGATACGGATATCAGCTACGAACGTCTACACAGCGAGCTCACAACCCTCGACGCAGCGATGGGCGGCGCGTTGGGGGCCGACGCGCTCGTCCCCGTTGTCATCTCCACCGTGTTACCTGAGCTGATCGCATCCCAAGACGGCGGACTCGGTGGCGTCGTGGACGCCTTGATTGCCGATGCCACGTCTGTGGTTGCCGTCGACGAGCCGACCGTTGTCGAGACAACCCTGGTGAGTCTGTTCGACGAGCAGGTGTCGCGAACCCCGGACGCGATCGCACTCCGGTTCGGCGACACGTCGCTGACGTATGCCGAATTCGACGGCCGCGCCAATCAGCTCGCCCGCGAACTGGTCCGACGTGGGGTCGGGCCGGACACACTGGTCGGTCTCGGTATCCGGCGGTCCGTGGAACTGCTGGTGGCGATGTACGCGATCGTGAAGGCGGGCGGCGCGTATGTGCCACTCGATCCCGATCATCCAGCCGAACGCGTGGCCTACGTCCTCGATGTCGCGGCGCCGGTCCTGGTGCTGACGGTGTCCACTGACGAGCTGACCCTCCCGGATGGTGTTTCCGTCCTCGAGATGGATACGACCGATGTGTCGGTTCATTCCGCCGAGCCGCTCGCCGATACCGACCGGCGCTCACCGCTGCGCGCTGACAACCTCGCGTACGTCATCTTCACCTCCGGCTCCACCGGGCGCCCCAAGGGCGTCGGGGTTGCCCACGGTGCGATCGTCGCCAACCTCGCGTGGCGCCAGGACGAGTACGCCTTCACCGCCGCGGATGTAATCTTTCAGAAGACACCCTTCACGTTCGACGTGTCGGTGTGGGAGTTCTTCTGGCCGTTGCAGATCGGTGCATCGCTTGTCATCGCGGAGCCGGACGGACATCGTGATCCCGCGTATGTCGCCCGCACCATGATCGAGTACGGCGTCACGGTCGTTCACTTCGTGCCGTCGATGCTGGCTGTCTTTGTAGCCGAACCCACGGTTTCCGAGATCACCACTCTCCGTTACGTTTTTGCGTCCGGCGAAGCGCTTCCGGCGCAGACGGCGGCGCGTCTGCGCGACGTCAGTTCGGCTGCGCTGCACAATCTTTACGGTCCGACCGAAGCTGCCGTCGACGTCACCTACTACGCCACCGGCGAACAGGACGAGGTGGCCGTTCCGATCGGGCGCGCGGTAGCCGGCACCGAACTACTGGTGCTCGACGACGCCCTGCGGGCGGTTCCTCCCGGAGTCCCCGGCGAGTTGTACCTTGCCGGTGTCCAATTGGCGCGCGGCTATGTCGCCCGTCCTGATCTCTCGGCCGATCGGTTTGTTGCGCATCCCACCGAGGCCGGTGCTCGTATGTACCGGACCGGCGACCTCGTTCGCTGGCGCGGGCTTGGTGCTCAGCGACTCCTCGAGTACATCGGCCGCACCGACTTTCAGGTGAAACTGCGCGGGCTGCGCATCGAACTCGGCGAGATCGAATCCGCACTTCTCGACAACGCTGCAATCGCGCAGGCGGCTGTTCTCGTCCATTCCGACGCGACTCTTGGTGACAACCTCGTGGCGTACGTGGTTCCCGCGCTAGGTGTTTTACTCGACACCGACGCTCTTGCAGATGAATTGGGCGGGCGCCTGCCGGACTACATGGTCCCGTCGCTGTTTGTCGAACTCGAGGCATTTCCGCTCAACGCCAGCGGCAAGCTGGACCGCAAGGCTCTGCCCGCGCCCGAGTTCACAGCGCAGGTTGTCGAATACCGCGCACCGAGCACCCCGGTCGAGAAGACGTTGGTCGCGATCTTTGCCGACTTGCTCGGCCGCGACGATCTCGGCATCGACGACGGATTCTTCGACCTCGGTGGTAACTCGCTCCTCGCAACCCGGGTCGTGGCACGCGCCAACGCCGAACTCGGCGTGGAACTCGACATGCGAGCTTTCTTCGATGCTCCGACCGTATCCGAATTAGCCTCTCTGGTAGTCGATTCTGCCGGTGGCGGTACCAGAGCTCCGCTGGTTGCTCGAGAGCGTCCGGCACAGATACCGCTGTCGCTGGCACAGCAGCGCATGTGGTTCCTCAATCGGTTCGATTCCACGTCAGCCGTCGATCACATTCCAGTGGCACTCCGGCTGACCGGCGCCCTCGACGTCGAGGCACTACGCGCCGCTATCACCGATCTGGTCGAGCGCCATGAGAGCCTGCGCACCGTCTACCCCGAAATCGACGGTGTCGGATACCAACAGGTTCTCGCCGCGTCGGACGTCGTGCTGGACGTGACACCGGTTGTAGTCCCGGAATCCGACCTGATCGGCCGTGTCACTGCCGTTGTCACCGAGGGCTTCGACGTCACGACGCAGGTTCCCTTGCGGGCCAGCCTGTTCCAGGTCGCAGACTCGGAATACGTCCTCGTCTTTGTGGTTCACCACATCAGTGGCGACGGTTTCTCGATGGGGCCGTTGGTCCGCGACGTTGTGAGTGCGTACGCAGCTCGATCGCAGGGTTCAGCGCCCGATTTTGCTCCTTTGGGGGTCCAGTACGCGGACTTCACGCTGTGGCAGCGGTCGGTTCTCGGTGACGAGAGCGACCCGGAATCGTTGATTTCGCGGCAGATCGACTACTGGACGCATCAGTTGGCAGGGATGCCGGAACTGCTCGAACTTCCGACAGACCGCCCGCGCCCTGCTGTAGCAACCAACCGTGGTGCGTCGCACCAGTTCTCGATCGAGAAGAACTTGCTCGTCCGGCTCGAATCGTTGGCGCAGCAACACAAGGCTTCGGTCTTCATGGTGCTGCACAGCGCCATTGCCGTCCTGCTTGCCCGGTTGTCCGCTACATCGGATATCGCGATCGGTACGCCGGTCGCAGGTCGTGGCGATCGCGCTCTCGACGATGTGATCGGAATGTTCGTCAACACTCTGGTCCTGCGCACCGAGATCGACTCCGCGAGTTCGTTCGCGGACGTGCTGAAAGCCGCTCGCGCGACCGATCTTGATGCCTTCGGCCATACGGACGTTCCGTTCGAGCGCCTTGTCGAGGTCCTCGATCCCGCCCGCTCCCAGGCGCACAACCCTCTCTTCCAGGTCATGCTGGCGTTTCAGAACCTCGGCCAGAGTGAACACGGCGCTACCGATATCGGCGGGTTGACGGTCACGGGCGTCGAACTCGAATCCGCGGTGGCCAAGTTCGACCTCCAGTTCACCGTCTGGGAAGACCCCGAGCACGGCGGGCTGTCGATCATGATCGATTACGCCACAGATCTTTTCGATCCGTCGACCATCGATTCTGTTGCCTCACGGTTGGCGGCGCTCCTCGGCGTCGTCGCGGAAGATCCGGCCATCGTGGTCGGTGACATCGACCTGCTCACCGTCGACGAGCGCGAATTGGTGATCGGCACCTGGAATGCGACCGGCCATGAGGTGCCGGAGAAGACACTGGTCGACATGTTTGTCGAACAAGCGCATCGGACTCCGGACGCCACGGCACTCGTCTACGAGGACGAGCTGCTGACCTATCGCGATTTCTCGGCGCGTGTGCATCGACTCGCCCGGATGCTGGTGACGATGGGCGTCGGACCTGACACCTTGGTGGGCTTGGCAATCAGGCGGTCCATCGACTTGGTTGTCGCGATGTACGCGGTGATCGAAGCAGGCGGGGCCTATCTGCCGGTCGATCCCGATCAGCCCGCCGATCGCAACGAGTACGTTCTGGGGACGGCCGGACCGGTGTGCGTGCTGACCACCGATCGTGACGGTTTCACAGCGAGCACCACGGTTGTCTCGTTGGATTCGCTGGATACTTCCCAGTTCTCGGACGCAGCGCTTGTCGATACCGATCGGCTGGCGCCGCTGCGGCAGGACAACACGGCGTACGTGATCTTTACTTCCGGTTCGACCGGTAAGCCGAAGGGTGTTGCGGTTTCGCATCGGGCGATCGTGAATCGTTTGGTGTGGATGCAGGCGGAGTACGGGCTGACCGGCGATGATGTGGTGTTGCAGAAGACCCCGTTCACGTTCGACGTGTCGGTGTGGGAGTTCTTCTGGCCGTTGCAGGTTGGTGCCCGGTTGGCTGTTGCCGAGCCGGACGGACACCGTGACCCCGCCTACCTCGCGTCCGCCATTTCGGAGTACGGCGTCACCACCGCGCACTTTGTGCCGTCGATGCTCGACGTGTTTGTCGGAGAACCCTCGGTGGCGGCGTGTACTTCTTTGACCCGGGTGTTCGCCTCCGGTGAGGCGTTGACACCACAGGTGGCGTCAACGCTGCGGACGGTTCTTCCCGCTGCGCGCTTGCATAACCTGTACGGTCCGACCGAGGCCGCGGTCGACGTGACGTACCACGAGGTCACCGAATCCGACGTCGCAAGTGTGCCGATCGGTGCGCCGGTGTGGAACACCCGGGCGCTGGTGCTCGACTCGCGGTTGCATCCGGTGCCGGTCGGAGTTGCGGGGGAGTTGTACCTCGCCGGTGTCCAGCTTGCACGCGGCTACCTGGCGCGGCCCGATCTGAGCGCCGACCGGTTTGTCGCGGATCCTTTCTCCGGTAACGGGCAGCGGCTTTATCGCACGGGTGACCTGGTGCGGTGGAACAGTTTTGGTGAGATTGAGTACATCGGTCGAACGGATTTCCAGGTCAAGCTGCGCGGACTGCGCATCGAACTCGGTGAAATCGAATCGGCTCTACGCGATCACCCCGCGGTATCCGCGGCGGTAGTACTGGTTCGCAGCGACCAGTTGGTGGCGTATCTGACGCCGGCAGCGGGCGTCAGCCTCGACTGGGACGATATCGCCGATGCGTTGTCGCAGCGGTTGCCCGCATACATGATTCCGGCCTCTCATGTGGTGCTCGACAGCTTCCCACTGGGCTCCTCGGGCAAGCTCGACCGTGCGCAGTTGCCGGATCCAGTGGCTCGTAGTGCCGAGTTCCAGGCGCCGGTCACGGGTGCCGAAATTGCTGTGGCTCAGGTCTTCTCGGACCTTCTGGCAGTCGAGAAGGTGGGATTGGGTGACAATTTCTTTGCCCTGGGGGGTAACTCCCTCATGGCGACTCAGGTTGTTGCGCGGCTGGGACAGAGGCTCGACACCACCGTCGGTGTGCGGACCCTGTTCGACGCACCGACCGTCGGGGCACTTGCTGCCCGTATCGATGCGGGAACCACCACGGCAGCGCGGCCTCCGCTCACCGCGCAGGTCCGGTCGGAGCGTGTGCCGCTCTCGCTCGCGCAGCAACGCATGTGGTTCCTGAACCGCTTCGAACCGGGATCGAATGTCGACAACATCCCAGCCGCACTTCGGCTGACCGGGACACTCGATGTCGACGCGCTCCAGGACGCTCTCGACGATCTGGTGCGTCGTCACGAGAGCTTGCGAACTATTTACCCCGAGATCGACGGCGTCGGTTACCAGCAGGTTCTCGAACCCGCTCGTCTGATCAATCTTGCCCCGATCGACGTGGACGCCGATGATGTGGTGGCTCAGGTCGCCGCTGTGGTGGCGCCCGGGTTCGACGTGACCACCGAAGTGCCCATTCGCGTTTCGCTCTTGCGGATCACCGATTCCGAGTTCGTTCTCGTATTTGTCGTCCATCACATCAGTGGTGACGGATTCTCGATGCTTCCGTTGGTTCGGGACGTCGTCGCGGCATACGGTGCGCGATCGGCCGGAGCGGCGCCGCAGTGGGAACCACTTCCGGTGCAGTTTGCCGATTTTGCTTTGTGGCAACGCGAAGTCCTGGGCAGCGAGAGCGATCCGGACTCGGTGATTTCCGGGCAGTTCGACTATTGGCGAACACAATTGGCCGGTGTTCCGGATCAACTCGAGTTGCCGACGGATCGTCCGCGGCCCCGAATTGCAACCAATCAGGGTGCCTACCACGACTTCTCCGTTGATGCGGATTTGCTCGAGCGCTTGAACGCGGTCGCCCAGGCATCGAACGCCTCGCTGTTCATGGTTGTGCATTCTGCGCTTGCGCTGCTGCTCGCAAAGCTGTCGAGTTCCACCGACATCGTGATCGGCACTCCCGTTGCCGGACGCGGTGAGCAAGTGCTCGACAACGTCATCGGAATGTTCGTCAACACGTTGGTACTGCGAACCGATATCGATCCGGCGTCGACGGTCGCCGACCTGATCCACCGCGCCCGTGAAACCGATCTCGGCGCATTCGATCACGCGGACGTCCCGTTCGAGAGCCTTGTCGAGATCATCAACCCCGAACGGTCACAGGCCCGGAACCCGCTGTTCCAGGTCATGCTGACAATGCAGAACCTCGGTGGCTCTAGTCCGGAGTCGGCAGCGATGAACGGTGTTGCGGTGTCCGCCGTGGACATCGAATCGCCCGTCGCGAAGTTCGATCTCCAGCTGACGGTGAGCGAGGCGCCACAGGGCGGCCTTCTTGCGCAGTTCAACTATGCAACAGACCTTTTCGACGCAGCAACCGTGCAACTGTTTGCGCAGCGTTACGTCACGATTCTGCGCGCCCTGGCGGATGATACTTCTGCTGTCATCGGCGACATCGACGTATCGAGTGCCGACGAGCGTCAGCGGGTGCTCGTCGAATGGAACTCGACCGAGCGTCGTGTTCCCGACTCCACCCTGGTAGATCTCTTCGACGCCCAGGTGTCGGCAACACCGGATGCGCCGGCAATCACGTTCGACGCTACGACGCTGACATACGCGGAATTCGACGCCCGGATCAATCGTCTTGCACGCCATTTGATCTCGATCGGTGTCGGTCCCGATGCCATGGTGGGATTGTCGATGCGACGATCGCTCGACCTGCTTGTCGCGATGTACGCGATAGTGAAGGCGGCGGCGCGTACGTTCCGATCGATCCGAATCAGCCGACCGAACGTAACGAGTACGTTCTTTCGACCGCGGCTCCGATCTGTGTCCTCACGACCTCGCTGGACCAATTCGAGACGTCGGTTTGCCCGGTTGTTCAGGTCGACACGATCGACCTGTCCGCTCACTCGGACGCTGCGATCTCCGATGCCGATCGCCTGGCACCGCTGCGGCCGGACAACACGGCGTACGTGATCTTTACTTCCGGTTCGACCGGTAAGCCGAAGGGTGTTGCGGTTTCGCATCGGGCGATCGTGAATCGTCTGGTGTGGATGCAGGCCGAGTACGGGCTGACCGGCGATGACGTTGTGTTGCAGAAGACGCCTTTCACGTTCGACGTGTCGGTGTGGGAGTTCTTCTGGCCGTTGCAGGTTGGCGCTCGGTTGATCGTTGCTGCAGTGGACGGACACCGGGAACCGGCATACCTCGCAGCTGCCATCGCGGAACACGGCGTCACCACTGTCCACTTCGTGCCCTCGATGCTCGAACTGTTTGTCGCAGAACCCGCAGTTCGCGGAGCGGATGCTCTGCGTCGGGTATTTGCCTCGGGCGAAGCGCTGCCACCGCAGGTTGCGCAGGAACTGTGCACACTCCTTCCGCAGGCTCGACTGCACAATCTGTACGGGCCTACCGAAGCGGCAGTCGACGTCACATTCCACGAGGTCACGCCATCGGATTCCGAGATCGTCCCGATCGGATCGCCGGTCTGGAACACTCGTGTCCTGGTGTTGGATTCGCGTCTGCGCCCGGTGCCGGTGGGTGTCTCGGGTGAGCTGTACCTGGCGGGAATCCAGTTGGCGCGCGGCTACGTCGGTCGGCCGGACCTCACGGCAGATCGTTTTGTCGCAGATCCGTACGGACCTTCCGGCAGTCGGCTGTATCGCACGGGTGACCTGGCGCGGTGGAAACGGTCGAGCGGAGCGAGGGGGGATGTTTCCAGCGTTGGTGAGATCGAATACATCGGGCGGACCGACTTCCAGGTCAAACTCCGCGGATTGCGGATCGAACTGGGCGAGATCGAGGCAGCATTGCGCGATCAGCCGTCCGTTGCGTCGGCTGCGGTGGCAGTGCGCAACGAACAATTGGTTGCCTACGTTGTGGGACACGCCGGCGCGGTAGTGGACTGGGCATCGGTCGAGACAGCACTGGCCGCACGACTGCCCGGTTACATGGTCCCGACGGCGCACGTTGTGCTCGAGGCATTCCCGCTGGGCACGTCCGGCAAGCTGGATCGAAAGCAGTTGCCCGATCCTGTTGCTCAGATCGCTGCCTTCCGTGAGCCACGGAGCGTGGCGGAGCTTGCGGTCGCGCGGATTTTCTCCGACCTGCTCGGCATCGAGCAGGTTGGCCTCGACGATGATTTCTTCTCGCTCGGCGGCAACTCGCTCATCGCGACTCAGGTCGTTGCGCGACTCGGCGAGGCGCTCGACACGACGGTTCCTGTTCGCCTGCTGTTCGACGCGTCCAGTGTGGAATCCTTTGCCTCGCTTATCGACTCGCAATCCGGTAAGGGCGCCCGCCCGCCGCTGGTGGCGCAGGAACGACCGGATCGTGTTCCGTTGTCGATTGCGCAGCAACGCATGTGGTTCCTCAACCGGTTCGACGCGTCCTCGGGTGTGGACAACATCCCGGTGGCCATCAGGCTGACCGGAGAGCTGGACATTGCGGCGATGCAGGCTGCGCTGGTGGACGTGTTCGAACGTCATGAGATTTTGCGAACGGTGTATCCCGAGATCGACGGCGTCGGCTATCAGCAGTTGGTGGATGTGGACCGGATGGTTCCGGATCTGACGCCGGTTCGCATTCACGAATCCGTTGTCATCGATCGGGTTGCAGGCGTGATCCTTCCCGGATTCGACGTCACCCACGAGGCGTCGGTTCGAGCGCAATTGTTCGATTTGAGCCAGTCCGAGTACGTCCTCGTTTTTGTGATCCATCACATCAGCGGTGACGGCTTCTCGATGGGCCCGCTGATCCGCGACTTCGTCTCCGCGTATGTTGCACGGTCGCAAGGGCAGTCGCCGCAGTGGCAACCATTGCCGGTGCAGTACGCCGACTTTGCGTTGTGGCAACGCCAGATCCTCGGCAGCGAAGACGACCCCGAATCGGTTATCTCCGAGCAGGTCACGTACTGGCAGGAACGCTTGGCCGGCATTCCGGACCAGTTGGATCTGCCGACGGATCGTCCGCGGCCGCGCATCGAATCGCACCGCGGAGCGGGATACGATTTCTCGATCGATGCCGAGCTCCGTGCGGGTCTCGATCGAGTGGCCCGTGAGGTCAATGCATCGCTCTTCATGGTGGTGCACAGCGCCCTGGCGGTCGTGCTCGCGAGGTTGTCCGGGACATCGGACATCGTGATCGGTACCCCGGCCGCCGGCCGTGGTGAACGTGCTCTCGACGATCTGATCGGTATGTTCGTCAATACCCTGGTGCTTCGCGCCGAGGTCGACCCCGAATCGTCGTTCGCAGACTTGGTCAGACATGTGCGGGAATCGGATCTCGGCGCGTTCTCGCACGCGGACGTCCCCTTCGAACGGCTCGTCGAGATTCTCAACCCCGAGCGATCTCAGGCCAGGCATGCGTTGTTCCAGGTCGGTCTGGCGTTCCAGAACCTGCAGCGATCGGTTCTGCAGTTGCAGGATCTGGACGTTGCAGACTTCGCGTTGCCGGACCTGCTGGCAAAGGTCGATCTGCAACTGACCTTGATCGAGTCCGAGTCGTCTGGCAACGGAGGACTGACCGCCCAGTTCACATACGCGACCGACCTGTTCGACGAGTCGACAATCGCATCCCTCGCGAACCGATTCCTCCGCGTTCTTAATGCTGCAGTAGTTGACTCGGCGCAGGTGGTCGGAGATATCGATATCATCGAAACATCCGAACACGCACAGATTCTCGACTGGTCACGGGGCAGTAACGATGGCCGGCTCGACGCGTCACCGATGACGTTGTTCGCGCAGTACGTCGACACTGATCCGTCGGCGTGCGCAGTGGTGGCCGGTGATGTCGAATTGTCCTACGGGGACCTCGATGCACTGTCCTCGGTCGCGGCCGCTCAACTCGTCGTCGCCGGCGTCCGTCCGGACGACGTTGTCGGCTTGATCCTGCCGAGGTCCTGGCAGTGGGTCGTAGCGATGGTGGCCGTGTGGAAAGCCGGTGCCGGCTATCTTCCGATCGACCCTGCTCTTCCGGAAGAACGGGTGAGCGTACTGCTCGCCGATATCGCGGCACGGTGTGTGGTGGCGATCGAGACGCCCGACCTCGATCTCCCAGTGGTGCTGATCGGTGACGAGCATGTGGTCGCTGCCGACGCACCGGGTTGGGTCGATCGTTGGAGTGAGGACGGCGCGGATGCCCGAGTCGGCTACGTCATTTCGACGTCCGGTTCGACCGGGCGACCGAAGCCGACCGTCGTTCCGATGGCAGGTATAGCGAATACCGTTGCGTGGTATAACTCTTCGCTGCCGGCACGCGCCGGGGTTGCAGTGGCGTCGTCACCGAGTTTCGACCTCACGCAGAAGAACGTGTGGGGACCACTGACGAGTGGTGGAAGTGTGCACCTCGCACCCGCCGGCTTCGACCCGAGTGAGATCCTTCGTGTCATCGCAGACGAGCGAGTCACGACGGCAAACATGTCACCCAGTGCTTTCGACGCTCTGATCGATTCCGACGAAGACGACGCGCTGGCAAGCCTCGAGGTGGTGTTCCTCGGCGGAGAGCCGATACAGGTCAGCCGTCTGGGGCACCTGCTTTCGCGCGGAGTTCGAATCGTGAACAGCTACGGTCCCACCGAAGCGTCGGATGTGGTGTCGTTCCAACAGGCGACGGTAGCGGACACACTCGGTGTTCCGATCGGCTCACCGGTGCCGAACATCGATCTCTACGTGCTGGATTCACGATTGGGTCTTGTTCCGTCCGGAGTTGTCGGCGAGCTGTACGTCGGTGGTATCGGAGTCGGTCGTGGTTACGGCAACCGGTACGACCTGACGGCAGAACGGTTTGTTGCCAACCCCTTCGGGGCGGCCGGCGAGCGCATGTATCGAACCGGCGACCTCGTGCGCCGCAACACGGCCGGTGAGCTCGAGTACATCGGGCGCACGGACTTCCAGGTCAAGATCCGCGGTTTACGCATCGAGCTCGGTGAGATCGAATCTGCCTTGAACGCTGTGGATTCCGTCGGGACCGCCGTCGTCACAGTCCACGCTGATTCGGCGGTGGGCGACCGGTTGGTTGCCTATGTCGTTGGCGTCCCAGGCGCTGTGATCGTTCCGGAAATCCTGCGGGACGCTGTAGCGCAGCGTCTACCGGAGTACATGGTTCCGTCGGCGTTCATCGTCCTGGACTCGGTGCCGCTCAACGCGAACGGAAAGATCGACCGTCGGAGCCTGCCCGACCCGGTGTTCGACACGGCGCAGTACCGCGAACCGCTCACCGTTGTCGAGAAGGCAGTTGCAGTTGTTTTTGCCGATCTTCTCGGCGTAGACCGAGTCGGACTCGACGACGATTTCTTTGCACTCGGCGGAAACTCGCTAATCGCGACGCGGCTCGCGGCCCGTCTCGGTCAGGCGCTCGATACCACCGTTCCGGTTCGGATGCTGTTCGACGCCACGACAGTTGAAGCACTGGCCCTGGCCATTGCGGCATCGGTAGGGTCGGGTCGACGAAAGTCGCTCGAAGCCGCCGAACGCCCGGACCGGTTGCCACTGTCACTGGCGCAGCAGCGGATGTGGCTTGTCAACCAGATGGACATGGCCGCAGGGACGTACAACATTCCGATGGCGCTGCGGTTGACCGGCGACCTCGACGTCGACGCATTGCGGGCAGCTCTGCGCGATGTCACCGATCGGCACGAGTCGCTCCGGACGTTCTATCCGGCAGACGACAACGGACCAACACAACGGATTCTCGACGTCGACGAGGCGCCGCAGTGCGCCGTCGTTGCCGTTGCGGACGCATCCGAGTTGTACTCGCGCGTCGCCGCTGTGATGTCGACGGGCTTCGACGTCTCCACAGAAGTACCTGTGCGGATGGAACTTCTGCACTGCGGGACCGGCGAGTACGTCTTTGCGCTTGTTGCACACCACATTGCCGCCGACGGTGAGTCGATGGCGCCGTTGGCGCGCGACATGATGGTCGCGTACGAAGCCCGGACCAGAGGCAGCATTCCCGGATGGAGTCCGTTGACCGTGCAGTACGCGGACTTCGCGCTGTGGCAGCGTGACGTCGTGGGCACGGCCGACGAGGTCGGTAGTGTCGCTGCCGCTCAACTCGAGTACTGGCGGGGCAAGCTTGCTTCGCTTCCCTCGATGGCCGGACTTCCGACGGATCGCCCACGTCCGAGTGCGGTGTCACCGGCAGCGGGTGCCGTCGAGTTCACCGTGAGTGAGCAGATCCACGCCCGGTTGGTAGAGATCGCCCGCGAACGGAATGCGACTGCCTTCATGGCATTGCACGCCGCACTGGCCGTATTGGTTGCTCGCGTCGGGGCAACCAATGACTTTGCGATCGGTACCGCCGTAGGTGGGCGAGGGGAGCGTGCGCTCGACGATCTGGTCGGAATGTTCGTGAACACGCTCGCCTTGCGGACTCAGGTAGATACTGCAGCAAGTTTCGACGATCTGGTAGTTGCCGTGCGCGACGTGGATCTGGAGGCCTTCGGGAAGTCCGACCTCCCGTTCGAAGAAGTGTCCGAAGCGCTGGGTGCCTCGGCCGACGGACTCTTCCAGATCATCTTGTCGCTGGAACCCGCTGGCGGAGCCGAGTTCTCGCTGCCGGACTTGACGATCAGCGGAGTCGATTCACCTGTGGCGACCACGAAGTTCGACATGCAACTGACGCTCAGTAGCGCCGCGGACGGATACGGACTCTCCGGCGTCTGGATCTACTCGACTGATCTGTTCGACCAGGGAACCGTCGAATCGTTCGTGGAGCGGTTTGTTCGCGTACTCGAACAGGTCACCGACAACCCGTCGAGGCCGGTCGGCGACATCGAATTGCTCACCGCAGCAGAGAAAGACGAGGCTCTCGGCGCTGCAGTTCAGTCCAGCGCTCCGAGTGGATCGAGCGCGGCCCTCCTGCCCCAACTGCTGGCGTCGACAGTCGAGGCTGACCCCGAAGCTCCCGCCGTTGTGGTCGGCGACGAGGAAATCGACTATGCCGCAGTCGATTCACGTTCCTCGCAGCTTGCGCGTCTGCTCATCGATGGTGGCGTCGGTCCAGGAGACTCCGTGAGCCTCTCCGGCGTATCGGGAGCAGGCGAAGTAGTGGCGTGCTGGGCAATTGTCAAGACCGGGGCAGCGATTGCAGTCGGGCAGGCCGGAGAGATTCCGGACTCTGTCGTGACGATCACGCCGGAAACACTCGACGCTGCGGTCGCACAACCCGCGCGTGCGATCAATTACACCGACCGCATTCGCCCGCTCACCGCGGACGACGCCGCATTCCAGGTGTTCGGAGACGGAGCCTGGGAGCAGACGTACGGGGAACTCACCGCAACCCTGTCGACCTGGAGCGAGAAGTACGCGGTTGATGTCGAGTCGCGAGTGCTGCAGACCGGCTCGATCGACGCGAGCGGACGGGTGCCCGCGATTCTGCTCGCTGCATCGGCGGGTGCTGCGTGGGTGGTGGCAGGTAGTGACATCGAATCGCTCGACGACCTGCTGGCCGACGAGTGGGTGACACACGCGGTGCTGTCGGTGGATGACGCTGCAAGCATCGATCGCAGCGAACTGCCGGATCTCGAACACGTCCTCGAGGAGCACAGCCCGCGCTCGTGGTGACCTCACGTACCGCGAGTGGTGGAACTCATATCCACTCGCGGTATGCGGCGCTCGGCAACTCCGCGGCTGTAACAATGGCACTCGGTTGCCGATGCATTGTGGGGAGCCGCAACGGGCGAGATGACCGTGAAAACAAGTATTACGCGAAGGTGAGTTGTCTGATGGCGCAAGGGGCCGACGTACATGCTGATCGATCATCGGACGTGATCGCATGAGCGCGGACGATCTGACCCCCGCAAAGACACGCGGAAGCCGCAAACCCCGTCCCACCCGTACTCGCCGCGTTCGAGTGCCCTTGCTGCCGCAGCTACTGGCGGCTGCCGTCGATATCGACCCAGGCGCCGTCGCCATCCGCTTCGACGGTCGTTCCGTCACCTACGCCGAGCTGGATGCCGCGTCGTCGCAGCTGGCGCGTCTCCTCATTGCTCACAGAGTGGGACCGGAAGATCGGGTAGCGATCTCCATCCCACGCTCCGTCGAGTCGGTGTGCGCACTGTGGGCCGTCGCGAAGACCGGGGCCGCATTTGTACCGGTTGATCCCAACTACCCGGCCGACCGCGCCTTGCACATGCTTGTCGATTCCGGCGTCTCGATCGGCTTGACGGTAGGCGCTGTCGCCGACGGACTGCCGGCGAGTTTGCAGTGGTGGGAACTCGACAACGCCGAGTTCCTGGCAAAGGCGGCCGAACTTCCTGCCGAACCGGTGTCGTACACCGAACGTGTCGGAACTTTGCGTGCGGAGCATCCCGCCTACGTGATCTACACCTCGGGTTCGACCGGTCGACCCAAGGGCGTTGTCGTCACGCATGGAGGCATTGCGAACCTGTGTGCCGAGCAGATCGAGCGCTACGGTCTCACTTCTGCATCCCGAACCCTGCACTTTGCATCGCCCAGCTTCGATGCCTCCGTTCTGGAATTGCTCCTCGCATTCGGCACCGGTTCCACGATGGTGATCGCACGCCCCGATGTGTACGGCGGCGACGAGCTCGCCGAACTGCTCACCGAAGAAAAGATTACCCACGCGTTCATGACTCCTGCGGCACTGGGATCGCTCTCTGCGGAGGGTGATTTCGACACGCTCGACGTTGTTGTCGTGGGCGGCGAAGCATGTTCGCCCGCACTGGTGACTCAGTGGGCGCCCGGACGAAAATTCTTCAACGCGTACGGCCCCACCGAAACCACCGTCGTCGTGTCGATTGCCGAACTGACGGTCGACAGTCCGGTCACGATCGGCGGCCCGGTGCGCGGCGTCGGACTCTACGTTCTCGACTCCCGCCTGCAGCCGGTGGCGACCGGCACTGCCGGCGAATTGTATGTTTCCGGAACACATCTCGCCCGTGGGTACAACCAGCTTCCCGCGACAACCGCAGCAAGTTTTGTGGCAAACCCGTTCGCGGACACGGGCGAACGTCTGTACCGCACCGGCGACACCGTTCGCTGGATCAAGGCCGGCGACGACCAACGCAGTCTCGAATACCTCGGCCGCGGTGACTCTCAGGTCAAGATTCGCGGATTCCGCATCGAACTCGGTGAGATCGACGCAGTTCTCGCCTCGGTGCCCGGCGTCGAATTTGTGGCGACACTTCCTCGGAGTGGGCCGACGGGCGAACCAGCATTGGTGTCGTATGTAAAGGCCGGAAACACTCTCGACGCTGAGGCATTGACAGTCCACGCACGCGGCGCACTGCCTCGGCACATGGTCCCGGCAGCAATGGTGATGCTCGAAGATATTCCGCTGACTCCGGTCGGCAAGCTCGACGTCGACGCATTGCCGGCGCCGACATTCGAATCACGCTCGTACCAAGCGCCGTCCACGCCTGCCGAGAAGCTTGTGGCCGACGCGATTGCCGATCTCCTCGGCCTCGAACAGGTCGGCGCTTCGGATGATTTCTTCGAATTGGGTGGGAACTCCCTGATCGCCGCCAAGCTGGCCGGTCGTCTGGGCGCAGCGTTCGATACCCGCGTTCAGGTGAAGACTCTGTTCGAAGCGTCTACCGTCGAAGCGCTCGCCGCTCGCATCGAAGCCGAGACGGAAACGATCGGGCATGTGGCCTTGGCGCCGATGGTTCGTCCTGATCGTGTGCCATTGTCTCTTGCACAACAGCGCATGTGGTTCCTGAGTCGGTTCGACGCGGAATCTGCAGTGAACAATATTCCGATCGTTTTGCGACTGTCCGGTGAACTGGACGTGAGTGCGCTTGCGCGCGCTGTTGAGGATGTTGTCGCTCGGCACGAGGTGCTGCGGACTGTGTATCCGGAGTTCGGTGGTATCGGCTATCAGGACGTTCTCGAAGTGTCCACGGCAGATATCGATCTGGATCCTCGGGATCTCGACGAGTCGGAGTTGCTTGCAACTTTGGCGCCGCTGGTGACCGTTGGGTTCGACGTTTCCGTTGCAGTTCCACTTCGGGTTCGTCTGTTCCGTACCAGCCCAAGTGAATTCGTTCTCGCAATGGTGGTTCACCATATCTCTGCCGACGGTGTTTCGGTGGGTCCTCTGGTGCGTGATGTTGCATTGGCCTATCTTGCCCGGGCGCAGGGCGGCGCGCCGGCGTGGTCGCCGCTTGCGGTGCAATACGCAGATTTTGCGTTGTGGCAGCATGAGGTTTTGGGGGTCGATTCTGATCCGGCGTCGTTGATGTCGGAGCAATTACGTTATTGGAGTGAGAATCTCGCGGGGTTGCCGGAGAAGATCGATCTGCCGTTCGATCGGAAGCGCCCGGCGGTTGCGTCGACGCGTGGCGCGGTGCATCGTTTCGATATCGACGGTGAGTTGCACAGGGCTCTGGAGCAATTGGCGTTGGATCGTGGTGTTTCGCTGTTCATGGTTGTGCATGCGGCGCTTGCGGTGCTGCTTGCGCGGATGGCGTCGACTGACGACGTGGTTATCGGTTCGCCGATTTCCGGTCGGGGGGAACCTGCGCTCGATGATCTGATCGGGATGTTTGTCAATACACTGGTGTTGCGTACGCCGGTGACGCCGAACATATCGTTTGCCGATCTTCTCGATCAGGTTCGTGAAACCGATTTGGGTGCATTTGCCAACGCGGACTTGCCTTTCGAGCGTTTGGTGGAGGTTCTCGATCCGGCCCGTTCGCAGGCGCATCATCCGTTGTTCCAGGTTGCGTTGTTCTTCCAGAACATGGCAGGTGACGCTCTGGAGTTGCCTGACCTGCGAGTCTCGGAGTTCGATGCGGGAATCGATATCGCAAAATTCGACCTTCAGCTGACGGCATCGCCGGTTGAAGACGAGGCCGGCGTCGGTACCGGCATGGTGATGTCGTGGCTCTACGCCACAGATCTTTTCGACGCCGCTACTGTTGGCGGGCTAGCCGAGCGCCTGACCACCATTCTCCGTGCGATGGTCACGAATCCGGGAACTGCTGTCGGTGACGTGGAACTGTTGTCCACCAAGGAAATACAGAACATCATCGAAGACTTCAATGACACCGCGCGTCCGGTTGTGGGTGGGTTGTTGTTGGATGGTTTTGATTCTGTGGTGGCGGTTTCTTCGGGTTCGCGTGCGGTGGTGTGTGGGGATGAGGTGCTCTCGTATGGGGAGTTCGATGAGAGGGTCAATAGGCTTGCGCGTTATTTGATTGGTTTGGGTGTTGGGCCGGAGTCGTTGGTGGGGTTGGCTGTTCGGCGGTCGGTTGATTTGTTGGTTGGGTTGTATGCGATTGTGCGTGCGGGTGGGGCGTGGGTGCCGTTGGATCCTGATGCGCCGTCCTCGCGTAATGAGTATGTGTTGGATTCGGCTGATCCGGTGTGTGTGGTGTCGACGGAGCGTGATGGTTTCACGGCGTCGGGTCGTCGGGTTGTGTGTGTCGATGTTGTTGATGTGTCTGGTTTTTCGGGTGCGCGGGTTTCTGATGTGGATCGGTTGTCGCCGTTGCGGGCGTCGAATACGGCGTATGTGATTTTCACGTCGGGGTCGACGGGTCGGCCGAAGGGTGTGGCGGTCTCGCATGCGGCGATTGTGAATCAGCTCGAGTTCATGCAGGGCGAGTATGTTTTGTCGGCTGCGGATGTGTATTTGCAGAAGACGGCGACGACGTTCGATGTGTCGTTGTGGGGTTTTTTCATGCCGTTGCGGGTGGGTGCGGTGTTGGTGTTGGCGTCGGCTGATGGTCATCGGGATCCGGGGTATTTGGCGTCGGTGATTGACGAGCAGGGTGTGTCGGTGACGGATTTTGTTCCGACGATGTTGTCGACGTTTTCGTCGTTGGTGGATCCGGGGTTGTTGGGTTCGTTGCGTGATGTGTTGGTGATCGGTGAGGCGTTGCCGGTGGAGGCGGTGCGTGAGTTCGGGTTGGTGTCGTCGGCGCGGTTGCATAATTTGTATGGTCCGACTGAGGCTGCGGTGTCGTTTACGTTTGCGGATGTGACGGGTGCTGGGTCGGGGTCGGTGGTGTCGATTGGTGTGCCGGAGTGGAATTGCCGGGTGTTTGTGTTGGATTCGCGCCTTCGGCCGGTTGCGGTGGGTGTTGCGGGTGAGTTGTATTTGTCGGGTGTGCAGTTGGCTCGGGGGTATGTGGGTCGTCCGGATTTGAGTGCGGATCGGTTTGTGGCGTCGCCGTTCGGTGTGGGTGGGGAGCGGATGTATCGGACGGGTGATCTTGTTCGGTGGAACTCGATTGGTGAGTTGGAGTACATCGGTCGTACTGATTTTCAGGTGAAGTTTCGTGGTCAGCGGATCGAGTTGGGGGAGATCGAGGCGGCGCTCACGGCGCATGGGTCGGTGTTGTCGGCTGCGGTGGTGGTGCGTGGGTCGGTGATGGGTGATCAGTTGGTGGGGTATGTGGTGCCGGCTGTGGGGTCGGTTGTGGATGTGTCGGTGTTGCGGGGGTTTGTGGGGGAGCGGGTTCCGGGTTATATGGTTCCGGCTGCTGTGGTGGTGTTGGATGCGTTTCCGTTGAATTCGTCGGGGAAGTTGGATCGGGCGTTGTTGCCGGAGCCGGTGTTCGAGGCTCGGGTGTTTCGGGCTCCGGTGTCGTCGGTGGAGTTGGTGGTGGCGTCGGCGTTTGTGGGTGTGTTGGGTGTTGATCGGGTGGGGTTGGATGATGATTTCTTCGAGTTGGGTGGCAACTCCCTCATCGCGATGAAGTTGGCGTCCGAACTGAGTGCATCTGTTGGTGCCGACGTCCCCGTGCGCATGCTGTTCGGTGCATCGACAGTTGAATCCCTCTCTGCCCGAATCGAAGACACACTTCGTGGCAGCGCGGCGTCGTCGAATCAGGCAGTCGATGTTCTATTGCCGATCCGGGAAGCTGGATCGTCCGTACCGGTATTCTTCATCCACCCGATGAGCGGGCTGGCATGGAAGGCCTCCGGCCTGGTACCTCACCTCGACGCGCAGACGCCGCTCTACGGTCTGCAGGCACCGGTGATGGCGGAACCGTGGTCTCTGCCCACGTCGGTCGACGCATTGGCCGAACGCTACGTTCGCGAGATGCTGAGAGTGACTCCGAGCGGCCCGTTCCACATCGTCGGCTACTCGCTCGGCGGGTTCATCGGACACGCGTGTGCAGTTCTATTGCGCTCGAAGGGGTTCGACGTGAAGCTGGCAATGATCGATCCTCGCGGCACAACCGAAGTCGGGGAGAACCAGGCCCGGGACAACGTCTCCGAACTGGCCGCTGGATGGGGGGTCGACGTCGGGGACACCCTGGATCTCGGTGCGTTGGGCCGGGACGAGATTCTCGCGCTCGGCCGATCGCTCGATTCCCTGTCGTTCCTCTCCGACGAGCAACTCGGATCTCTGTACGATTTTGCGATCTCAGCTGCCTCGATAATCGACGGGTACGTACCGCGCGTCTTCGACGGTGACGCTGTACTTCTCAGCGCCACCGTGGCAGTCGGTTCGACAATCGAACTTGCCGAGGCCTGGAAGCCTTACGTCAACGGAACCCTGGCTGAGACAACGGTCGAGAGTTCGCATCACTCGATGATGGAAACCGATCAGCTCGAGCTGATCGGTCCACGATTGGCGGCGTTCTTCAGGAGCTGATCGGAGCGTTAAGAGGACGTCGGCACAAATCTGAACGAGAAGCCGACGTTCTGCGTGTTTGTCGGGTCAGGTCCCGGGCCGGGTTGGGCAATAACCGACGTCGGTATCTGCCTGGCATTTTGGGTCAGAGGTGGCGCTTCCTGCCAAAAAGGCTGGGCAGCTTGGAGTTCCAACGCAATCTGAATGAGACCGGCTTCGTCCCACATGCGACCACCGAGTTGGACTCCGAACGGAAGTCCGGTCTCCTTCGACCTTCCGGCCGGCGTCGTGACAACCGGAGCGCCTGTGTAGTTGGCCCAGGCGACGTCGGCGGTGACTCCGTCGAACAGTGCGATGCCCGCGACCTCAGAACGCTTACTGCCGTCCACACTGGCGCCTGGTACGAGAATGGCGTCGAGATTCTGCTCGGAGAGCATGCGGTTGTAGTCGTGTTGGTAGCGAAGCCTGTTGTGCGCCAACGTCATGTAGTCGGCGACTGGAACCGCCATCGATGCAAGGGCCTGCCCGACGAAGAGTGCTCGCTCCGGTTTGTACAGTCCGATCCGGTCGGAGAACTGCTGGTGATAATGGCCGGCCTCGGCCATATCTCCGGTCAGTAGTCCTGTCGGATAGGTCGGCATCGACACGTCGACTAGGGTGCCCCCGAGTGCGACGACGGTGTCCGTGAACGCGGCGAACAGTGTGCCCAACGACGCCGGCAATTTGTCGACACCTTTACGGGGGATGCCGAATCGGCGGCCGGCGAGCGGTGACTGTCCACCCTGAGCTGCCAAGGGGTACCCGTCAGCCGGAACCGGGGGACCGGCAGACGTAGTTGGATCGTTGACGTCGACGCCGGCCATGTAACTGAGCAGCAAGGACGCATCGGCCGCACTTCGGGCCATAGGGCCGGTATGGTCACGCGTCCAGTTGAGGGGGATCGTTCCGTACGTGCTGCAACGTCCGAAAGTCGGCTTGACAGAGGTGATTCCCGTTGCGCTTGCCGGCAAGCGGAGCGATCCGCCAGTGTCGGTTCCAGTTGCCAGCGGACTGAAGCGGGCGGCCAGGACTGCAGCACTGCCGCCCGACGACCCACCCGGTGAGTACTCGGCATTCCAGGGGTTGCCCACTTGTGCCGTCGCCACACCGATGGCGAACTCGTCGCAGTGCGCGTGACCCATCAACACCATGCCCGCGTCACTCAGGCGGCGCCATACGGTCGAGTCACCCGCGGCGATGTTCCCTTCGAGGACGCGACTCGAGGCTGTGACCGGTAATCCCGATACCGCAAACATATCTTTCAGAGCGATCGGCAACCCACAGACCAGTGGTGGCGCTTCACCATCGCTCGTCCGCCCTGCGGTCGAGAGTCGTTGCGCTGCCTTCTCGGCGGCAGCGTACGCGACCTCCGGATAGATCCGGATCCATGAACCGATTCCACCGTCGTACTCGTGACTGCGTGTCAAGCACGCGTCGAGTAGCTCGCGTGGATGAAGGATGCCTTCCTGGAGCAGACTCGCGGCTTCGGTAGCGCTGAGCAGTGCAGGGTCGGTCGCGTCAATTGTGCTCGGAGCCGGCAATTGACTGTGTCGAGACGCCGAACGAATCGGCGTGGCTGCTGCAGGTTGTACGGCAGCGCCAACTGCAGTGGCACCGGCTACTCCGAGTGCAGTTGCGGCGCCGAGGAAACCACGTCGGGAAATGCCTGTGTTCACAAGAGATGCCTTCGAAAGTGTTGCTGGGGATGATCAGGAGATTTTGTCAGGTCAGGTAAGCGGAACCGCACCTGACGACAAAGGCCACCTGCTCGGACACTCCACAACGGGAGTGTCGCGAGCAGGTGGCCTTCGAGGTGAATCAGGGGCAAATCAGATTCCGAGCGAACCGGCGATGAACGGCCACGACTTGTGGAGATCGTCCTGCCAGTAACCCCACGAGTGGGTGCCCGTCGGGCGGAAGTCGACCACGGCGGGAATGTTCAGCTCGTACAGGCGCTTGGCCATGTTGGAGGTGCACAGGTTGGTAGCAGCTTCGATGACGCCGCCGACGATGATCTGGTTCTCCAGGTTTGCGCGTCCGTCATTCATGCGAGGGTTGAGGCTCGTGTCGTTCGGGAAGCCGGGAAGACCGTTGCCGGTGCTCATGTAGATCGGAGTTCCGCGGAGTTTTTCGGCGTTGACCAGCGGATCGTGATCGCGCCAGCCCTGACCGTCGAGCGGACCCCACATGTTGGTGACGTCGTCGACTCCACCGATCCATTCGGTGGTGATCCTGACGAACTGCTGGCCGAGCGGGTCACTGGTCTGAGCGCAGCCACTGTACGCGGCAACCGAGTTGTACAGTCCGGGATGCTCGATAGCGAGGTTCAGAACAGACGTACCGGACATCGAGATAGCGGACAATGCCTGCTCCCCGTTGCTGCCCAGTTCCTTGTTCAGGAGTGGCGGCAGTTCCTCGCCGAGGAAGGTCGACCACTTGTTGCGCCCGGCCTTCGGGTCGTCCTGCTCCCAATCGGTGTAGTAGGAGAGGCGTCCGCCCACCGGCGTCGCGACATTGACGTTCTTGTCGCTGAAGAAGTCGACGACGTCGGTCTGACGCTGCCAGGTCGCGGAGTCTTCGCCACCGCCTGCGCCGTTCAAGAGGTAGAGAATAGGACGTGGTTCGGAATTATCGGCCGGGGTGATGACCTGAATGGGCACCATCTTGTCCATCGACGCAGCGTAGACATTGACGACGAGTTGCCGATCATTGATCTTCTGCACGGACTTGACGTACGAACCGTTCGCGGCCACGTCGGATGCGGAATTGCCCGAGTTGTCGGGAGCGGCTTGTGCAATACCGGCGGTGAACAATGAGCAGGCGATTGCCAGAACTCCGACATGTGTGGCGCGACGCCAGGCTGGTTTCGTGTTTCGCGTCAAGACTTCTTACCTCTCGGTTGAAACGGTTCTCGGAAAAGCGGCGGTCTTTGCTTCCCGATTGGATATGTCGACCCGACGGTCGGATACGTTACGGGACGCCCCCGACTCGGTAGATCGATTTTCATTCAGGCGTTAGTCCGATGCAGCCCGACGGTATCCCTGAATTGCCGGATATATGAATATTGCGATCATTCCGAAGGACCAGGCAAATGTTTTGAGCACAGGTTCGAGAACTGGCCCACCAAGCGACATTCCTCGCATCGCTTCCACTGCTACCGACATCGGTTGTGCTGCGATCACCGGTTGCAACCAGACGGGATACGCCATTGTGGGGACAAAACCACTGTTGAAGAACATCAGCAGTGTGCAAACGATGGAGACGATCTCGACGAGTGGAAGATTGTCCGACACTGTAGCGAGAGCCGTCACCATCACGGCAAATCCGATACCGAAGACAATCGGCAGAAGGAGCATTCCGATCGCGGCAACTGGGCCTTGGTTGAATCGGAAACCGGCGATGAAACCGACTCCGATGATCACGATCGTCGTCACGAGGACACGGATGGCCTCGGCGATCATTCGCCCGACCAACCCCGACGCACGGTGGGCCGGCAGCGTCCAGAAGCGGCTGAGTAGTCCGCTGGTCTTCTCGGTCCGTAGCCCGACAGCACTGGCAATGGAACCGAACATCGCGCCGACCAGAATGATCAGCGGAACAGTTCCGTAGATACTCGGCTGACCGGTGGCCGCGCTGATCGAGTTTCCGAGGACAACTCGGAACATGATGAGCGTCAAGGCCGGGTACAACAACGCTTGGATAGCGGTGGATGGATCCCGCGCCCAACTGACGAGCAGCCGCCGAGCTTGAATCAGGCTGTGAGTCCACAGAGCCTTCGCGGAGTTTTCCGGCAACGCGGCGTTGGGTTCCGGAAAGTTCAGCGTGCGACCGCGTCGTGGCTCGCTCTGGTCGAGTTTGCTCCTGTCGGTACTTGTCATCATGCCCGCCTTGTACTCGCCCAGTAGGCAAGGGGAGCGCAGACGACCAGCAGTCCCAACGACCACATCACAACCGGGAACATCGTGTGCGACGTGACGCCGCCGTGCGCGAGATCGCGCATCGCGAAGGAGAATTGTGAGACTGGCTGATTGCGCACGAAGGGGCGGATCCACTCGGGAAAGCCCGTCTCAGGAGCGAACCCACACGAGAGCATGCCCAGGATCAGCTGGGGAAGGGTAAGGGCCTGGCTGGTTGCCTGCGGACTCTTCGAGAGTGAGCCGATAGCGTCGGCGCCCAGTGACAAGCATGTGCTGAACACCAAAGCCAAGCCGCAGAAGAGCGCTGCCTGGCCAAACCCTTCGGTGAATCGAAAACCGATCGCATGTCCGTAGACGAGTGCGGCCGTCAACGACACCACGGAACGGACGAATCCGCTGCTCATCCGGGACAGCAAGGGGACCGGTCCGTAGACCGGCATGGTCTGCATGCGCGAACTGAATCCGGTGATCTTCTCTTTTGCCGACATCTGTGCGGCCGAAATCGACGTGAAGGCCATCGCCTGCAACACGATGATCGGCATCAGGAACTGCGCGTAGTCGATGCCTTGGAGCTGCATCACGAACTTGAGCGGCAGGTAGAAACCCACAGTGAAGATCAGTGGAGCGATGACGGCGATAACCAACTCGTAGCGTCGAACCATCGCCCGCAACGTGCGACCCGTGAGAACCCACCACTGCATGAGCGCCGACGGATTCGGGCGACGGTGACGTCCCACTCGCGTGGCAGCCGGAACCGAGATCTCACGGCGACCGGTCTTCTGCAGCGTCAGGTTCGGGGTTTGGTACTTGGTCGTAGTGGTCATGCAGGCTCACCGGCCTTGCCGGGTTCGGCAGCCTGAGGGCGTCCGGTCAACGAGAGGAAAACATCGTCGAGAGACGGGCGCCGCAGCGCGATGTCGGCAAGCGGAATTCTCGCGTGATCGAGGCGGCGCAAGGCCTCGGCAAGCGTCGCGGAACCGCGCGGTGCCGGGATTGCGATCTTTCCGTTGTCCTTGGCGATATCGAAACGGAAGTCCGGCGGAAGTAGGTTGCCCAGAGCGTTGGCTGCGGGGCCGAGTAAATCGGCGGACAGTGGAACGATCTCGCAGAAGCTCGCTCCCGTACGGGCCTTGAGCTGATCTGCGGTTCCCTCGGCGATGACCGAGCCCTTGTCGATCACGATGATGTTGTCGCTGAGAAGGTCGGCTTCCTCCAGGTACTGCGTAGTCAGCAGAACCGTGATGCCTTGTTCCTTCAGCGTTTGAACGAGATTCCACACGCTCTGACGGCTGCGTGGATCCAATCCGGTGGTCGGTTCGTCGAGGAACACGACCTCGGGACGAACGACGAGCCCGCAGGCGATGTCGATGCGACGACGCATACCGCCCGAGTAGTTGGCCACTGTGCGAGCGCCAGCCTCGACCAGGTCGAACTCTTCCAGGAGGTCAGCGGCCCGCTGCTTCGCCGACGCACGATCCAAGCCCATCAACTGTGCAAACAGTTCGATGTTCTCGCGGCCGGTCAGTGCATTGTCGAGTGCCGCGAACTGCCCCGTCATCATGATCGAACGACGAACTTCGGGGGCATTTCGTACGGCGTCGTATCCGGCGATCATCGCGCGTCCGCTGTCGGGACGAATCAGCGTCGACAGCACCTTGACCGTGGTGGTCTTGCCTGCACCGTTGGGTCCGAGAATGCCGAGAACCGATCCTTTGGGGGCCTGGAAGTTGATACCGCGCAGAGCGTGGACATCTTTGAAGGACTTGTGAACGTCCTCCACGACTACAGCCGCGTCCGTGGGAAAGGGCATCAATTCTCCGCTGTCTACATGGATGTGGTGGGGCTACCTTGGGTGGCCTGGTTGTGCCGATCCGGCTTGTGGTGAGGCCGGAGGGCGCAGCCGCGGATGACCCACACGGATTGCGGGAACCTTGGTTGTCTATCTCCGAACGCACTGAGCATGTTACCGGAGGTGACACGTGCAACTTTGGCCTCAGACGGGGTGATTCGGTCGCTTTGCCTGGATAAGGCAAGCAAGCACGCAGTTGGGCCAGGACTAATTTGTGTGCCATCGCACACTCGGTTGCTCCGTGTCGGATACCTGACCGCATCGGTCGAATATCGTGCGTGGTGATAGCGTGCCGTCCATGGGCGTCCAGTTGTCGGTTGTTGTTCCGGTGTACAACGAAAAAGAATATCTTTCGGAATGCCTGGAATCCTTGTTGGAACAAGGCGACGATATTTCCGAGATAGTGGTTGTGGACAACAACTCGACCGACGGAACAGCTGAGATAATCAAAGAATTCGAACGGCGCTCGCCGAAGATTCGCTATTTAGTGGAAACTCGGCAAGGTGTTGTTTTTGCCCGAAATCTGGGATTCAATTCAGTGCAGGGAGAATTGATCGGCAGAGTGGATGCCGATACCCGGGTACTACCTGGCTGGGCTCGCGAAATACATGATCTGTTCACGGATCGGGAATTCGATGCCGTCACCGGATTCTCGTTGTTCTACGAATCGCCGTTCGCAACCGCGCAGCGCAACGCAGTTGCAAAGCAGGACAATCTCGGAAATCTCGGTGGCCTCAAAGATGCGCCTTCCCTGACCGGGTCGAATATGGCGATCAGAAAATCTGCTTGGCTGTCCGTGCAGGGATCGGTCAGTGATCGCAAGGATTTCCACGAAGACGTCGATCTGTCGTACTGCCTTCTCGGAAATGGCATGAAAATAGTCCAGAACCTTGCCATGCGAGCAGAAGTGTCCGGGCGCCGCGGGGAAACCGGTCCGATCGAGTTTCTGTCCTACAACAAAGCGTCGATCGCAACACTGAAACACCACGGCGCAATGAACCGTCGACTTCGCTTCATGATTTTCCGTAGTTCGATACTTCACACAGTTCTGTGGCCCGCATATCGCATGTACGACAAGAACACCGACGCAATGTCCGTGAAGCGACTGTTCTTCAGACCCGCCGCCCGTCAGATGCCGGTCGAGGCCTGAAGGAAGCTGATCCCTACGGTAGAGGGCGGTCGACACCGAGCGCGTCGTACAACTTTTTGATCCCACTGAAGTCCTGCACGAGTAAGCCGGATTCGGGAGAGTGCTCGACGTCGTCGATCATCCGGTGACCGCCGGCGATGCCCTCGGTATCCATGATCGCCCGCCACGCGCCGAAATCATTGCCGGCAAATGCTGCCATCGCGTCAGCCGCGCCGTCGACGAACCGTCGACGCTCATCCGAGTCGAGAGTGTCGAACACCGACACGGCCAGAGCGTCGGCGATCGACGCATGACAAAGTTCGTCGCGATTGTGAAGTCGGACCGTCGCACGATTGACCGGCTGAATGTCCTCACCGTCGATGATCACGTCCAGGTACGAGCTGATCGAGATCTCGGCGACGGTCATATATGCCAGTGCGACCACTGCGCGGGAACGCTCATCGGAGCATTCCGACAGTGCTTGCGCGCGAGCACGCACAGTCAGAACGTCCGGGAGAGACTTCGTGGGCAGCGACCATCCCCGTCCGCGACGGGTCGAGGAACTCGCGTTCAGATGCATCAGCGTGTGGTATTGCTCGTCGACCATGGCCTGATTGACAGCGACCGCGACGGAATCGGCGAACCCGACATCGAACGCGTCCACCGCGAGTAGCTCGAACCCGGGATTCACCACGCACCGCTCGATATCCATGACGTTCTTGTTGAAGGCAATCCAGGCCCACGCGCGGAGCCGTTCTTGCTGCTGCGGCGCGAGTGCCGTGTACACAGGGTGCTGGGCAAACGGCAGCAACGAGTCCGGATAGTCGAGTTTTGTGTGGTCGAAGAGATCGTCCAGATCAGGTTCGGGCTTCTTGACGGCGGCGCGACGAGGCCAGTTCTCGGCAAGTCGGCGCACGATTGCGCTCTCGACGGGATCCTCGGCGTCGAAGCCGGGAAGCGCAGGTGGTGCCACTCGATTGTGCATTGGTCCCTCCTACTCTCGGTTGCGCTCGGCTTCGTGGGAGCCGAGGTCCTCGAAGAGCGTCGTGGCGACCTCGTTCAGTTCCTCCGACTGATTACCCAGCGCACCGGCCGCCGACGCTACGAGATCCGAAAAGTCGTCGAAATTTCCTGTTGCCGCCTCCAACCGGGCAGCCGCAGCAGTCAACGCTTTGCGCGCAGTCGCGGCATAGGGATTGCCCGATTGAACATCCCAGTACACCTCGGGCTCGCCCGTGACGATTCGGGCAAGCAATGCGGAGAGTGTTCGATGGGGCGGCGGTCCGACATCGAGGGCGAGCTCCGGTGCCACGTCGAGTTCCGTCAACGCCAGACCGAAAGCCAACACCGAAGCATGGGTCAGGGCCTGGGTGGCAGCGGCCAGCCGATCATGACGGTCCGGATCCATGACAGGCGTCGACGCACCCCATGATCTGACCTCGTCGAGGAATTCGCGACACCGGGGGCCGTCGACGTAGGGAACCGCGATGACAGCACGACCACGCGGGCCGAGGGAAGGCCGGAACATCGGGTTGAGTCCGAGGAATTCACCGGCGCGACCGGATTCCTCGACGGCAACGGCAATGCGGGATTTGACCGACAAGGTGTCGACGATCAGCGTGTCGGCGCGTGCGGCACGCGTCAGTGTCGGCAATGCTGCGAGTGCGGTTTGCTCGGCTACGGCCAGGACAATCAGTTCCGCCTGCGCGAGGGCGCCCCGTACCGGCCCGTCGGGGCAGGAGATGTCGCCGACGAGATCGCTGCCGCGCGTCCGGTCCAGAACCGTCACGGATCTGCCGTCGTCGCGCAGGAGATCGACGAACATGGATCCCACCGCGCCGGCGCCACCCACTACGATCACATCACCCTGCGCCGGCATCGTGGGCTACCTTCCTATGCCCTTCTGGTGGCTCGGAGCTACATCGAGTGCGCGGAGCATCGTCGACGCCTTGACCGTTGTCTCGTCGAATTCCTCCTCCGCGTCCGACAGCGCGGTGATAGCGCCGCCGATACCGAAGCTCACTCCGGAAGACGTCGAAACCAGGGAGCGGATAACGATCGACAGATCGGCAGCGCCGCCGAGCGCAAAGTATCCGATCGAGCCGGAATACACTCCGCGAGGACCTGATTCGAGTCGGTCGATGATTTCCATCGTGCGCACTTTGGGTGCGCCCGTCATCGATCCGCCGGGAAACGCCGCTCGAACGCAGTCGACCGCTGACGAGTCGCCGCGCAACATTCCGCGCACCGTCGAGACCATCTGGTGAACGGATGAATACGATTCGATCCCGAACAAACGTGGCACGTGGACGCTTCCCGGAACGCAGACTTTCGCCAGGTCGTTTCGGGTGAGATCAACGATCATCAGATTCTCTGCTCGGTCCTTCTCACTGTCGAGGAGGTCTTGCCGCAGTGCCGCGTCCCGCGCCCGAGTGACGCCACGGGGGCGAGTGCCTTTGATCGGTTTGCTCTCCACCTTGCCGTTGGAATCGACTCGTAGGAATCGTTCCGGAGACGCTGAGATGACCGCAATTCCGGTGAAATCGAGCAGTGCGCTGTAGGGAGTGGGGTTGATTGCGCGCAGATACTCGAATGTGCGCAGGGAGTCGATTGCCCCGTCGACAGCGGCCATATTGGTCAGGCACACCTCGTACGATTCACCGACGCGGATCTGTTCGAGCGCGTCCTCGATCAACGACAGGTACCGAGCCCGGTCGTGACGCAAACGTGCTTGTGCCCAAACGGTTTCGCTGATCAGGGGAACCGGAATTCGCTCCTCGTCAGCGGCGCCGACTGCGGCAAGGACGTTGACGGCATGCGCGAGCCAATCGTCACGATCGTCTGCCTGCTGTGTTTCACGTACCGGCGTTTCACGTAGTCGCAATACATGGGTTCGGCCGGCGGTGTGATCGATGACAATCGCACGATCCGCGAAAACCATTGCCGCGTCGGGCGCCTCGGACGAGTGTGCACGGTGACCACCGGTCTGCGCCTTCAATTCGTATCCGAGGTAGCCGACATATCCGAGGTTGAAGTCCAGTTCCGGATCCGCGGGAATGTAGCGCGTCGCGAGTTGTCCGTCGAGATAGTCGAAAAACGGGACGTGAATGTGCTCGTCAGGCAGCCCCTTTCGCGTCACGGTGAGAACTCCGGTGTCTACGTCGTAGGTGATGAACTCCGCCAACGGGCCGGAAGAGTCGCCCATGATCGTGAACCGCGCATCGGGTTCCGACGTGGCGGCTCGATCGAGCCAGTAAGCGTTGGGTCCTTCGGCAAAGAGAGCGGCGTATGCGGCGGACGGATCCACGGCAAAATCGAGCCGAACCTTGTCGACCTGGTACGACGACGCGGGCCGCAAACTTGGTGCCCGGGGAGTTGGATCCGGGCGCATCACGGACTCGAGAGTTCGGCCGACCGACAGATCGCGGAAGTTCGTGAGCAGTTCCACTCCGAATTCGGTGCTGATCGACTCGGGATGGAACTGAACTCCCCACATCGGCTTCGTCCGATGCCGCACTCCCATGATCACGCCATCCGGCGTCCATGCCGTCCGAACGAACTCGTCGGGAAGATTCTCGACGGCCAGTGAGTGGTAGCGGACTGCACGGAACGGAGAGGGCAGGCCGGCAAATACTCCGGACCCGTCGTGATCGACAAGAGAAATCCGCCCGTGCATGGGTGCCGGCGCGAGTACGACATCAGCGCCGAACAGCTGACACAGTCCTTGATGTCCGAGGCACACACCGAGAAGGGGGAGCGGACCTTCCTCGATGAACCTGCGGCTGATCCCGAAATCCCGTTTCCGATCCGGTCGACCCGGCCCGGGTGAGATCACCACGTTGTCGAACTCGGCGAGATCGAGGGATTCCCACTCGGCGTCGTTGGTCACCACGGTGGGCACCACGCCGTTGACCTTGGTCAAGAGGGTGAAAAGGTTGTACGTGAACGAGTCGTAATTGTCCACGAGGAGCGTGCGGGAACTCATCTCGTTAATCCTGATCTCGGGCCGACTGATTCCCGCACATTTTCCACGTTGGCTTCCGGCCCGTCGATCACCAGGTCCTCGAGGCGGCATGTTTCCGCGATCAGGAGCTCGTAGAGGGAGCTGAAGAACTCAGGTGACAGGTTGTGCTGGCGGGCGAATTGACGCGCGCGTTCCTGCACGACATGGACGCGAGATGGCTGCATCATCGGAACGTGACTCGTCCGCTTCCACTCGCCGATCTGCAGGCATAACAGGAGTCGTTCACGCACGGTCTCGAGCAGGGCGGCGTCGATGGCGTCGAGTTGGCGCCGGAATTTCTCCAGGTCGTCGCCGGGATTACGGTCGTGGGTCTGCGGGATCTCCCCGTGCGCGTCGGTGCCGGTCGAGTGCTGGAAGTCTGCCACGGTGCCTCCTGCTGCTGCGCTGTCGGAGGCGACGCCTACCCGTGACCGACGCGTTCAGCTGGCGCCGGCCACCGGTACCCCGACCGATCATCGCCGTTCGGGAAGGTGTTCCACCAATCCGACGACTCGAAACCCTGGACATTCGTTCCTGAGAAGGCCACTTCTCGGTGTCGTGGACGACGTCGATGTTCGTGAATCGTCCTGTTGCCCAAATGTATTCGTACTAGTTGTTACTTCTTTGTCACCCAGGTGGTGATTTCGGCGCGGACGACTTCCTGGCCGGCGCGATCGACGATCGTGATCGGCACGACCAATTCGGTGCCGGTGGAGATAGCGCTGAAATCCGGCATGGGTGAAAGCTGTGCCACGGCGCGCAGGCCGGTCTCGGCCTTGGCCAGGTACTCGACGTTCATCGATTTCGGGATCCATCGGTGGGTGCCGGGGACGGTAGCTTCGCACAACATTCCCATCGCGACTTCGGCGAGGTTGCAGGCCGCTATCGCGTGGAAAGTGCCGAGATGGTTGTGTACGCCCCACCACTTCGGGGCGCGCACCTCGCACAGGCCTGGTTCCAGGGTTGTGACGCGGGGGAGAATGGACGCGAAGTAGGGAACGCGAACCGACATGGCAAGTGAGAAAACTGCCTGACCGAATGGGTTGTTCGGAAGCTTCTGCCAGGCGCGATAGGTGGGAGTCGTCGTACTCGAGGTCGAAGTCATGACGCGATCTTACTTGGGAGTAAGATCGTTGTCGCCCACATCACTATCGGAACGTGAGTGCCCGGAGTTGAGTAATTCGGACGCCTACGGCATACTAGTCGGGTTGCCTTGTCTGGGACTGGGTCGCTTGCGGCCAAGAGCAGTCAAGGGTGAAGACGTCACGAACAGCGTGTTGGGGTAACCCACCGATGATCGTGGCCAAGTAAGACGAGATGTAAAGCAAGACGGAAGCAGTACCTACTTTGTGTTCGACTTCGAACACGTCCGGTACACATCACGCGCCAGATGGTCGAAAGATCATCGGCGCAGGATGAGTGAGAGAGCGACACGCCCGACCGCGTGTACCGGAGAACAATGACAAACGAACAGCGGCAGCGGATCTGGATGCGTCCCGATCGCTTAAGTGTTCGTCGTGTCATCGTCCAGGCAAGGACTGTGCAGACGAGGTAGCTCGAGCCTGACCAGGTGGGCTACGAAACGCGGCAAGAAAAGGACACTAAGCGTGGCGGGACAAAAGATCCGCATCAGGCTCAAGGCCTACGACCACGAGGCGATCGACGCGTCAGCGCGCAAGATCGTCGAGACGGTAACCCGTACGGGTGCCCGCGTCGTTGGACCTGTGCCGTTGCCGACCGAGAAGAACGTATATTGCGTCATCCGCTCGCCGCACAAGTACAAGGACTCGCGCGAGCACTTCGAGATGCGTACTCACAAGCGGCTGATCGACATTCTCGACCCGACGCCGAAGACGGTTGACGCGCTTATGCGCATCGACCTTCCGGCCAGTGTCGACGTGAACATTCAGTGACGGCGGAGACAAAAACAATGACTGATACCAAGATCAAGGGAATCCTGGGCACCAAGCTCGGCATGACCCAGGTCTTCGACGAGAACAACCGGGTTGTCCCGGTCACCGTCGTCAAGGCTGGGCCGAACGTCGTAACCCAGATTCGTACCGAAGAGCGTGACGGCTACACGGCTGTTCAGCTCGCGTTCGGCGCAATCGACCCGCGCAAGGTGAACAAGCCGGTTTCCGGTCAGTTCGCCAAGGCTGGTGTGACCCCGCGTCGCCACGTCGTCGAGTTCCGCGTTGCGGATGCCTCCGACTACGAGGTCGGCCAGGAACTCACCGCTGAGGTCTTCGAGGACGGCGCATTCGTCGACGTCACCGGAACCAGCAAGGGTAAGGGATTCGCCGGAACCATGAAGCGTCACGGCTTCAAGGGACAGGGTGCATCGCACGGTACCCAGGCCGTTCACCGTCGCCCCGGCTCCATCGGCGGCTGTGCAACTCCCGGCCGCGTGTTCAAGGGCATGCGCATGTCCGGACGCATGGGTAGCGACCGCATCACGACGCAGAACCTCTCGGTCCACAAGGTGGATGCCGAGAACGGCCTGCTGCTGATCAAGGGTGCGATCCCCGGCCGCAAGGGCGGCCTCGTGATCGTCAAGAGTGCAGTGAAGGGTGGTGCACGAGCATGACCAGCACCGAGACCAAGTTGACCCTGGACGTCAAGGTCGCCGGCGGCAAGACCAACGGCACCGTCGATCTCCCCGCTGAGATCTTCGACGCTCCGGCCAACATCGCGCTTCTGCATCAGGTTGTCGTCGCGCAGCTCGCCGCTGCTCGTCAGGGAACCCACTCCACCAAGACCCGCGGTGAAGTCCGCGGCGGTGGAAAGAAGCCGTACCGCCAGAAGGGCACCGGCCGCGCACGCCAGGGCTCGACTCGCGCACCTCAGTTCGTCGGTGGCGGAACCGTTCACGGCCCGCAGCCGCGTGACTACAGCCAGCGCACCCCCAAGAAGATGAAGGCAGCCGCTCTCCGCGGAGCCCTCTCTGACCGCGCACGCAACGAGCGCATCCACGTCATCACCGAACTGGTTGCAGGGCAGACGCCTTCGACCAAGAACGCAATCGCGTTCCTCGGCGAGATCTCGGATCGCAAGAAGCTGCTGCTCGTCGTGGGTCGCCAGGATGTAGCCGCTTGGAAGAGCGTGCAGAACCTGGAAGGCGTGCATCCCATTGCACCCGACCAGCTCAACACCTACGACGTGCTCAATGCGGATGACGTCGTGTTCAGCGTCGAGGCGCTCAACGCGTTCATCCACGGGCCCGCCGAGACCGCCCAGGAAGAGAACAAGGAGGAGGCCAAGTGACGACCATCGCTGACCCCCGCGACATCCTGCTGGCACCGGTCATCTCCGAGAAGTCCTACGGACTTATCGAGGAAGGCACCTACACCTTCCTGGTGCACCCGGACTCGAACAAGACGCAGATCAAGATTGCCGTCGAGAAGGTCTTCGGTGTCACTGTGACCAGCGTCAACACCGCCAACCGTCAGGGCAAGCGTAAGCGGACGAAGTTCGGTTACGGAAAGCGCAAGAACACCAAGCGCGCTCTCGTGACTCTCGCCGCCGACAGCAAGCCCATCGAGATCTTCGGAGGACCGGTCGCGTAAGCGCCGGGACTTGACGAGACATAGAGGACGAGAAGACTCATGGCAATCCGTAAGTACAAGCCGACAACACCGGGCCGTCGTGGCTCGAGCGTCTCGGACTTCGCCGAGATCACTCGGTCGACCCCCGAGAAGTCGCTGGTTCGCCCGCTGCACGGCCGTGGTGGCCGTAACGCACACGGTCGTATCACCACCCGTCACAAGGGCGGCGGGCACAAGCGCGCCTACCGACTGATCGATTTCCGTCGCAACGACAAGGACGGAATCCCGGCCAAGGTCGCTCACATCGAGTACGACCCCAACCGCACAGCAAACATCGCACTCCTGCATTACGCAGACGGTGAGAAGCGCTACATCATCGCCCCCAAGGGCCTGGTGCAGGGTTCACCGATCGAGTCCGGTGCAGGCGCCGACATCAAGCCGGGCAACAACCTGCCGCTGCGCAACATCCCGACAGGTACCACCATCCACGGTGTGGAACTGCGTCCCGGCGGCGGAGCCAAGATGGCCCGTTCCGCAGGTGCCAGCATCCAGCTCCTCGGTAAGGAAGGCTCCTACGCCACGCTGCGTATGCCGTCCGGTGAAATCCGTCGCGTCGACGTGCGCTGCCGCGCATCCGTCGGCGAGGTCGGCAACGCCGAGCAGTCGAACATCAACTGGGGCAAGGCCGGCCGTATGCGTTGGAAGGGCAAGCGCCCGACCGTTCGTGGTGTCGTGATGAACCCGGTCGACCACCCGCATGGTGGCGGCGAGGGCAAGACCTCCGGTGGTCGCCACCCGGTCAGCCCGTGGGGTAAGCCGGAAGGCCGTACCCGCAAGAACAAGGCAAGCGACAAGATGATTGTTCGTCGCCGCCGTACCGGCAAGAACAAGCGCTAGGAGGGAGTGAAGGATGCCACGCAGCCTTAAGAAGGGCCCGTTCGTCGATGACCACCTCCTCGCGAAGGTGGATGTACAGAACGAAAAGGGAACCAAGCAGGTCATCAAGACCTGGTCCCGTCGTTCGACCATCATCCCGGACTTCATCGGCCACACGTTTGCGGTTCACGACGGCCGTAAGCATGTCCCCGTGTTCGTTTCCGACTCCATGGTCGGACACAAGCTCGGAGAGTTTGCACCGACCCGTACGTTCAAGGGTCACATCAAGGATGATCGGAAGGCGAAGAGGCGATGAGCAACACCGAAACCGCCAACCCGACTGCCAAGGCAGTAGCGCGCCACGTGCGCGTTACACCGATGAAGGCACGTCGTGTTGTGGACCTGGTCCGCGGGCGCTCGGTTGAAGACGCCCTGAACATTCTGAAGTTCGCGCCGCAGGCAGCGAGCGAGCCGGTCGCCAAGGTGATCGCCTCCGCAGCAGCCAACGCCGAGAACAACCTCGACCTCGACCCGAGCACGCTTGTCGTTGCGACGGCGTTCGTGGACGAGGGCGCGACCCTCAAGCGGTTCCAGCCGCGTGCACAGGGACGTGCGTTCCGTATTCGCAAGCGCACCAGTCACATCACCGTGATCGTGGAGAGCCTGCCGAAGTCCGGAACATCGACCCGTAATCGCCGGAAGGGAAGTGCTCAGTAGTGGGCCAGAAAATCAACCCGCACGGCTTCCGTCTCGGCATCACCACCGACTGGAAGTCTCGCTGGTACGCAGACAAGCAGTACGCGGAGTACGTCAAGGAAGACGTCGCGATCCGTAAGCTCCTCGCCACCGGCATGGAGCGCGCGGGAATCGCGAAGGTCGAGATCGAGCGCACCCGTGACCGTGTTCGCGTGGACATCCACACGGCACGTCCGGGCATCGTCATCGGCCGCCGCGGCGCCGAAGCCGATCGCATCCGTTCCGAGCTCGAGAAGCTGACCGGCAAGCAGGTTCAGCTGAACATCCTCGAGGTCAAGAACGCAGAAGCTGAAGCACAGCTCGTCGCACAGGGTGTGGCCGAGCAGCTCTCGAACCGCGTTGCTTTCCGTCGTGCAATGCGCAAGGCCATTCAGTCGGCCATGCGTCAGCCGAACGTCAAGGGAATTCGCGTTCAGTGCTCCGGTCGTCTCGGCGGCGCCGAGATGTCCCGGTCGGAGTTCTACCGCGAAGGCCGTGTGCCGCTGCACACGCTTCGTGCGGACATCGACTACGGCCTCTACGAGGCCAAGACCACCTTCGGTCGCATCGGCGTCAAGGTCTGGATCTACAAGGGCGACATCGTTGGCGGCAAGCGTGAGCTCGCAGCCACCGCCGCCGCTCCGGCCGGGGATCGCCCGCGCCGCGAGCGTCCGAGCCGTCCCCGTCGTTCCGGCGCAACCGGCACCACCGCGACTAGCACCGAGGCCGGCCGCGCAGCGACCGCAACCGCCGATGCTCCCGCAACTGATCAGAATCAGGAGGGCTGACGCATGTTGATCCCTAGGCGGGTCAAGCACCGCAAGCAGCACCACCCGAGCCGTTCGGGTGCCGCCAAGGGCGGTACCCAGGTGACATTCGGTGACTACGGCATCCAGGCTCTCGAGCCTGCCTACATCACCAACCGGCAGATCGAGTCCGCTCGTATCGCCATGACTCGGCACATCAAGCGTGGCGGCAAGATCTGGATCAACATCTTCCCGGATCGCCCCCTCACGAAGAAGCCGGCCGAAACCCGAATGGGTTCCGGTAAGGGTTCGCCCGAGTGGTGGATTGCCAACGTCAAGCCCGGACGCGTTCTGTTCGAGATGACATACCCCAACGAGGAGATCGCTCGTGAGGCCCTGCGCCGCGCGATGCACAAGCTCCCGTGCAAGTGCCGGATCGTGACCAGAGAGGAGCAGTTCTGATGGCTACTGGAACCCCAGCAGCAGAGCTCCGCGAGCTCAGTGAAGACGAGCTGGTCACCCGGCTCCGCGAAGCGAAGGAAGAACTTTTCAACCTTCGTTTCCAGATGGCCACAGGCCAGATGGACAACAACCGACGACTGCGCACCGTTCGTCACGAGATCGCGCGCATCTACACCGTCCTGCGTGAGCGTGAGCTCGGACTCGCTGTGGGTCCGGATGCAGGTGACGCGGCATGAGTGAGGAAAAAGCAGTGAGCACAGAAGAGCGCGCGAGCCGTAAGGTCCGTGTCGGATACGTAGTTTCCGACAAGATGGAAAAGACGATCGTGGTCGAGCTCGAAGACCGCGTCAAGCACAAGCTCTACGGCAAGATCATCCGCCGTACGACCAAGGTGAAGGCGCATGACGAGAACGGCGTTGCCGGCGTCGGCGACCGCGTTCAGCTGATGGAAACCCGTCCGCTGTCCGCGACGAAGCACTGGCGTCTGGTCGAGGTCCTCGAAAAGGCCAAGTAAGCCTGATCGTGATCTCGAGCTGATCGAGCACAACCGAATGGCCCGCTTCCCGTTGGGGGAGTGGGCCATTCGGCTTTCGGTCAGGAATGCAGATGGTGGGCAAGGTGCGCTGATTTGGTAATCGGTGAACCCTTCCCTACAATAGAACGGTTGCCTGTGGCAGAGGTGTGTCTTCACGTGCGCAGCTCGACCGGTGCTTGCAGTGATCGCCTTCATCGATGAACTTCGGTGGGGCAGCAGCTCAGACACGACGCAGGTGGCAACAATGACCGCGCGCACCGGGTCGGTAATCCGTTGCGCACGAAATTCCAGGTCTAGGGAGATCAAGTGATTCAGCAGGAGTCGCGAGTTCGCGTCGCTGATAACACGGGTGCCAAGGAAATCCTTTGCATCCGCGTTCTCGGCGGTTCGTCACGTCGCTACGCCGGGATCGGTGACGTCATCGTCGCCACCGTCAAGGACGCAATCCCCGGTGGAAACATCAAGAAGGGTGAGGTCGTCAAGGCCGTCATCGTTCGCACGACCAAGGAGCGCCGTCGTCCGGACGGTTCCTACATCAAGTTCGACGAGAACGCAGCAGTGCTCATCAAGGCTGACAGCGATCCCCGTGGAACCCGCATCTTCGGACCCGTCGGCCGTGAGCTGCGCGAGAAGAAGTTCATGAAGATCGTTTCGCTCGCCCCGGAGGTGCTGTGATGAAGGTGCACAAGGGTGACACCGTTCTGGTCATCGCCGGTAAGGACAAGGGCGCGAAGGGCAAGGTCATTCAGGCTTTCCCCGCGACCGACAAGGTCCTCGTCGAAGGCGTGAACCGAATCAAGAAGCACACCGCGGTTTCCGCGAACGAGCGCGGAGCATCCTCCGGCGGCATCGTCACGCAGGAAGCTCCGATCCACGTATCCAACGTTGCAGTCGTCGACTCGGACGGAAACCCCACTCGCGTGGGCTACCGCACCGATGAAGAGACCGGCAAGCGCGTTCGGGTTTCCCGGAAGAACGGGAAGGACATCTGACATGACCTCCACCGAAAACAAGGTCCAGCCGCGCCTCAAGGCACGCTACCGCGCTGAGATCAAGGACGCGCTCAACAGCGAGTTCGACTACGCCAACGTCATGCAGATCCCCGGTGTTGTCAAGGTTGTCGTCAACATGGGCGTCGGCGACGCTGCCCGTGACGCCAAGCTGATCAACGGCGCTGTCCACGACTTGTCTCTCATCACGGGCCAGAAGCCCGAGATCCGTAAGGCACGTAAGTCCATCGCGCAGTTCAAGCTTCGCGAAGGCATGCCCATCGGCGCACGCGTCACCCTCCGTGGAGACCGTATGTGGGAGTTCCTGGACCGCCTCGTGTCTGTCGCGCTGCCCCGTATCCGCGACTTCCGCGGTCTCTCGGGCAACCAGTTCGACGGCAACGGCAACTACACGTTCGGCCTCAACGAGCAGTCGATGTTCCATGAGATCGACGTGGACAAGATCGATCGCCCCCGCGGTATGGACATCACCGTCGTGACCACCGCAACCAACAACGAAGAAGGCCGTGCACTGCTCAAGCACCTCGGCTTCCCGTTCAAGGAGAACTGAGCGCATGGCTAAGAAGGCATTGGTCAACAAGGCCAACAAGAAGCCCAAGTTCGCGGTTCGCGCCTACACCCGCTGCCAGCGCTGCGGTCGCCCGCACGCTGTGTTCCGCAAGTTCGGCCTGTGCCGAATCTGCTTGCGCGAGATGGCACACGCCGGCGAGCTTCCCGGAGTTCGCAAGAGCTCCTGGTGATCTGAGACCTTTTCGGTCTTGTCACTTCACGCTTGTGAATGGGCGTGGGTTCCTTCGGGAATCCACGTCCATTCGGCATTTATCGGGTATTTCCCAGATGTGGGGACGCGCTGTTTGGACAGGACGGCCAAAGTTCCCTACACTAGAGCGGTTGCCGTGGCTGACGCATGCGTTCAGCTCGGTGCGGTAACTTACGCCGTCTGACATAAGTCGGACGGCCCAGCCGAATTGCTGGAGGCCCACGACCGGACTCGTCCGGTGTTGCATGGGAACCACAGCGAGAAAGGTGTCGAGGTCGACCTATGACCATGACTGACCCCATCGCAGACTTCTTGACGCGTCTGCGCAACGCCAACACGGCGTACCACGATGAGGTGAAGCTTCCCCACTCGAAGATCAAGGCGAACATTGCCGAGATCCTCAAGCGCGAGGGCTACATCTCCGACTTCCGTACCGAAGACGCCGAGGTCGGCAAGACCCTCGTCGTCGATCTGAAGTACGGCCCCAGCCGCGAGCGTAGCCTCGCCGGCGTGCGTCGCGTTTCCAAGCCCGGTCTCCGGGTTTACGCGAAGTCCACCAACCTGCCCAAGGTCCTCGGAGGCCTCGGCGTGGCGATCATCTCCACGTCGTCCGGTCTGCTCACCGATCGCCAGGCGGCCAATCAAGGAGTAGGCGGGGAAGTCCTCGCCTACGTCTGGTAGAGGGAGGCCACCACAATGTCGCGTATTGGAAAGATTCCGGTCAACGTCCCCGCGGGCGTCGACGTTACGATCGCCGGCCAGGACGTCACGGTCAAGGGGCCCAAGGGCACCCTGGCACTGACCATCGCCGAGCCCATCGAGATCGCCAAGGCTGAGGACGGCTCCCTGAGCGTCACTCGCCCCGACGACGAGCGTCGCAGCCGTGCGCTGCACGGTCTGTCGCGGACCTTGGTTGCGAACATCATCACCGGTGTCACCGAGGGTTACACCAAGAAGATGGAAATCCACGGTGTCGGTTACCGCGTGGCGCTGAAGGGCAAGGACCTCGAGTTCGCGCTCGGCTTCAGCCACCCGGTCCCGATCGAGGCTCCCGAAGGCATCACCTTCGTCGTCGAGTCGCCCACCCGGTTCTCGGTGTCAGGCATCGACAAGCAGAAGGTCGGGCAGATCTCGGCCAACATCCGTCGTCTCCGTCGTCCGGACCCGTACAAGGGTAAGGGCGTGCGTTACGAGGGTGAGCAGATCCGCCGCAAGGTCGGAAAGACGGGTAAGTGATATGAGCCAGACTGCAAACCAGAAAGCCAAGCGGATTCCGCTCGGCAAGGATGCGTCCACGAAGCGTCGTCTCTCGAAGACACGTCGTCACTTCCGTCTCCGCAAGAAGGTCTCCGGCACGCCCGAGCGTCCCCGCTTGGTCGTCAACCGGTCCTCACGCCACATCCACGTCCAGCTCGTGGACGACCTGGCAGGCCACACTCTGGCTGCTGCGTCGACCATCGAAGCCGACGTGCGCGTGGCCGAAGGCGACAAGAAGGCTGCGAGCGCGAAGGTCGGTCAGCTGATCGCCGAGCGCGCAAAGGCTGCCGGCGTGGAAGCAGTGGTCTTCGACCACGGCGGACACGGCTACCACGGTCGCATCGCGGCCTTGGCAGACGCAGCTCGCGAAGGCGGGTTGAAGTTCTGATGACCAACATTTTCAACGGAAGGACAGCCTGATGCCGGGACGTCAAAGGCGTGACGGCGGAAGCGGACCCGCCGGACAGAATGGCCCCAACAGCGGCGACAACAGCAACGCTCGTGGGGACAACCGTGGTGGCGGCCGTGACCGTCGCGACGGTGGCCGTGGCGGAAACGCTGCGGAGAAGTCACAGTTCATCGAGCGCGTTGTCACGATCAACCGCGTCTCCAAGGTCGTCAAGGGTGGTCGTCGCTTCAGCTTCACCGCTCTCGTGATCGTCGGAGACGGCAACGGACTGGTCGGCGTCGGCTACGGCAAGGCCAAGGAAGTTCCCGCGGCCATCCAGAAGGGTGTCGAGGAGGCTCGCAAGAGCTTCTTCCGCGTCCCGATGATCGGCAACACCATCACTCACCCCGTTCAGGGTGAGGCTGCTGCCGGCATCGTCATGCTTCGCCCGGCAAGCCCCGGTACCGGTGTTATCGCCGGTGGCGCGGTGCGTGCCGTGCTGGAGTGCGCTGGTATCGCGGACATCCTGTCGAAGTCGCTCGGTAGCGACAACGCCATCAACGTCGTGCACGCGACCGTTGCCGCGCTCAAGGGTCTGCAGCGTCCCGAGGAAGTTGCGGCTCGCCGCGGCCTCACCCTCGAAGAGGTTGCACCCGCCGGTATGCTGCGCGCACGCGCACAGGCTGCTGGGAGTGTGAAGTAATGGCAGATCTCAAGGTCACTCAGATCAAGAGCATCATCGGGACCAAGCAGAACCAGAAGGATTCTCTGCGCACGCTCGGTCTCAAGGGCATCCGTCAGACCGTTGTTCGTGAGGACAACGCACAGAACCGCGGTCTGATCAACGTGGTGCGCCACCTCGTAACAGTTGAGGAGGTCTAACCATGACCATCAAACTGCACCACCTGCGCCCCGCTCCCGGATCCAAGTCCAACAAGATTCGTGTTGGACGCGGCGAGGGCGGCAAGCGTGGTAAGACCGCAGGTCGCGGTACCAAGGGCACCAAGGCACGTAACACCGTGCGCGTGGGCTTCGAGGGTGGACAGATGCCGCTTCACATGCGTCTGCCCAAGCTCAAGGGCTTCAAGAACCCCTTCCGCACCGAGTACCAGGTCGTCAATGTCGGCGACATCGCCCGTCTGTTCCCCGAAGGTGGAGCAATCTCGGTCGAGGATCTCGTTGCCAAGGGCGCAGTCCGCAAGAACCAGCTCGTCAAGGTTCTGGGCGACGGCGAACTGACTGTTGCCGTTCAGGTGACCGTCGACAAGTTCACCGGTTCCGCCAAGGAAAAGATTGCTGCTGCCGGTGGTTCCGCCACCGAGCTGTGAGTAATCACGCGTAGCTAGTCCGATGGCCGCAGCGCAGCATTTGCTGTGCTGCGGCCATCGGCGTCTGTGCTGTTCGTCCCGAAAGTGTGGCCCCGTCGACCGGGTCAGGCACACTGGTTGTATCTTCGGCTTACCCGAGTTTCGTGGTCGGCTCGTTTAGTTCCCATAAATTGACTGTTAGAGTTCTGAAGTTCGGCAGGTCAAAAGATCTGCCCCCAACCGTCGTGCCAGGAGGATCTTTGCTTTCCGCCTTCGTTTCGGCCCTCAGGACACCCGACCTGAGGCGGAAGATCCTATTCACTCTCGGCCTGGTAGCCCTCTACCGGGTCGGCGCAGTGCTTCCGTCACCTGGTGTCGACTACGCCAGAGTGCGTGAGTGCATCGACATAGCTAACTCTGGTGACTCGGCGGGCATCTACTCGCTGATCAACTTGTTCTCCGGTGGTGCGCTACTCCAGTTGTCGGTGTTTGCGATCGGCATCATGCCGTACATCACCGCCAGCATTATCGTTCAGCTTCTGACCGTGGTCATCCCGAAGTTCGAGGAACTTCGCAAGGAGGGCCAGTCGGGTCAGGCCAAGATGACGCAGTACACGCGCTATCTCTCCATCGCTTTGGCTGTGCTTCAGTCGACGGGCATCGTTGCGCTCGCAGCTAGGGGACAGCTACTGCAAGGCTGTGACGACATCATCGCCGACAAGTCGATCTTCGGCTTGATCATTCTTGTCCTGGTCATGACGGCCGGCGCCGCACTCGTCATGTGGTTCGGTGAGCTCATCACCGAACGGGGCGTCGGTAACGGCATGTCGCTCCTCATCTTCGCCGGTATCGCCTCGCGTATCCCGTCCGAAGGCAAGGCCATTCTGGACAGCCGTGGTGGCCTCGTCTTTGCACTCGTCTGCTTTGCAGCGCTCTTGATCATTGCCGGCGTCGTCTTCGTCGAGCAGGGCCAGCGTCGAATTCCCGTCCAGTACGCCAAGCGCATGGTGGGACGCAAGATGTACGGCGGCTCGTCGACGTACCTGCCGCTCAAGGTCAACCAGGCCGGTGTCATCCCGGTGATCTTCGCGTCGTCGCTGCTGTACCTGCCCAACCTGATTGCGCAGCTCACGTCGGCCAGCACTGCGGTCGACCCCAGTTGGTGGCAGCGAATCATCAACACCTACTTGGTCAATCCCGCCAACCCGGTGTACATCCTGATCTACTTCGGTCTTATCGTGTTCTTCACGTACTTCTACGTCGCGATCACCTTCAATCCAGAAGAGCGCGCCGACGAGATGAAGAAGTTCGGTGGATTCATTCCAGGTATCCGTCCCGGTCAGCCGACCGCGGACTATCTCAACTACGTGCTGAGTCGCATCACCCTTCCGGGTGCGATCTACCTTGGCACCATTGCTGTTCTGCCCAATCTGTTCCTCGACATCGGGAATGGCGGCGGCGCGCAGAACCTGCCGTTCGGTGGCACCGCGGTGCTGATCATGGTCAGCGTCGGTCTGGACACCGTGAAGCAGATCGAGAGTCAGCTAATGCAGCGCAACTATGAAGGGTTCCTCAAGTGAGACTTGTCCTCCTTGGTCCTCCCGGTGCCGGCAAGGGCACCCAGGCCGCGATCCTGTCCGAGAAGTTCGGTGTTCCCCATATCTCGACGGGTGACCTCTTCCGAGCCAACATCGGTCAGTCCACCCCGCTCGGCGTGGAAGCGAAGAAGTTCATCGACGCCGGTGAGCTTGTTCCCAGCTCGATCACCAATGACATGGTGAAGGCACGCGTTGCCGAGCCGGACGCCGCCAACGGATTCCTGCTCGACGGATTCCCGCGCTCGGTCGATCAGGCGGAAGCCCTCGAAGGCATCCTGAAGGATCTCGATACGAAGCTCGACGGTGTGCTTTCCTTCGTCGTCGACGAGGACATCGTGGTGGAGCGAATGCTCGCCCGTGGCCGTGCAGACGACACCGAGGACGTGATTCGCAACCGCCTCCGGGTCTACCGCGACGAGACGTCGCCGCTGTTCGACTACTACAAGGACAGCATCGTCTCCGTCGACGCGATCGGCGAGGTCGAAGAAGTCAACGCTCGCGCACTGGCAGCGCTGGGTAAGTAATGGTTTTCGGGCGTAAACGCAAGGTTGTTCCGTTCCGCTCCGCGGGCGAACTCGACGCAATGGCTGCGGCCGGCGCAATCGTGGGTTCGGCGTTGGTGGCGGTACGCGCTGCGGCAAAGCCCGGTGTCAGCACCCTGGAATTGGATGCGGTCGCCGAATCTGTCATCCGCGATGCGGGTGCGGTGCCGTCCTTCCTCGGCTACAACGGTTTCACCGGTTCGATCTGTTCTTCGGTCAACGACCGGGTTGTTCACGGAATCCCGTCGGCGCAGGACGTCCTCGCCGAGGGTGACCTGGTGTCCATCGACTGCGGCGCGATCCTCGAGGGTTGGCACGGAGACTCCGCGTGGACGTTCGGTGTCGGTGAGATAAGTGCAGCCGATCAGGATCTGAGCGAAGCAACTCGATTGTCCATGGAAGCCGGCATTGCGGCGATGATCGCAGGCAACCGTCTGACAGACGTTTCGCACGCCATCGAGCTCGGCACCCAGGCCGCCGAGAAGCTACACGGCCGTTCATACGGAATCGTCGACGGCTACGGCGGTCACGGTATCGGCCGTGAGATGCACATGGATCCGTTCCTGGCTAACGAAGGTGCCCCGGGCAAGGGGCCCGAGTTGGTGATCGGATCTTGCCTGGCAATCGAGCCGATGTTGACGCTCGGGACCACGGATACCGTGATTCTCGATGACGACTGGACTGTGGTGACCACCGACGGTTCGCGTGCTGCTCACTGGGAGCACACTGTTGCTGTCACGGCGGACGGCCCGCGAATTCTGACGCTGCGACCGGAGTAGTTTTCGGCTCCAACGCTCGACAAGTGTTGACAGCAAGAGTGATTCGCTCTTCGAGAAGTCCCGGTCCCGCAAGGGGTCGGGACTTTTTCGGTTGCTGGTTCGGTGGCCGCGGAGGCATGGATTGCCGCCCAGATGCGCTGCCGTAGGGGAGGCGCATTTGGCCTGGTCGTTCTCTTCGCGTAACATAGCTAGGCGGTGCGCCATGCGTGTCGACAGCTTGTGTGTGTAGGACTGCCGCTACGGGGAACAACGCACCGAGTCGATGTAAAAATCATGTCGATGAAGAAACCATTGCGTGCCAATGTAACGGAAGCCGATGCACGAAGCATGCCAAACCAAACGGATCGCGGAGGATATGGCTAAGAAAGACGGGGCCATCGAGGTCGAAGGACGAGTAGTCGAGCCGCTGCCCAATGCGATGTTCCGCATTGAGCTCGAGAATGGCCACAAGGTCCTCGCCCACATCAGCGGAAAGATGCGTCAGCACTACATTCGCATCCTCCCGGAAGATCGCGTTGTCGTAGAGCTCTCGCCCTACGATTTGTCGCGCGGACGCATCGTTTACCGCTACAAGTAACGAACTTCCCGGATCTGACCTGGGTCAGGGAGAAGTACGTCTGCCGGGGTTCGCTTTGGCAGGCTGCGACAAAACAGGAGATCAGAAGACGTGAAGGTTCAGCCGAGCGTCAAGAAGATCTGCGAAAAGTGCAAAGTGATCCGCCGTAACGGTCGGGTCATGGTGATCTGCGAGAACCTGCGTCACAAGCAGCGTCAGGGCTAGATCTAGCTTTTCGAAGATCTGCTTGGCAACAAGCAAAGAAGACCTTCCAGTACCAGCCATTGTTGACGAGACCCCACGCGATCGTTTACCGATCGACAGGGTCGGACAATGGTTCACCCCCGGCACGGAGGCCGGGGCCCCACTGAGTTAGTTGATGAGACCAGCCACGTTCTCGGACGTGGTTACTCGGCAAGAGGCACAGGGGATGGGCTGGGAGCAGACCTCCGCACACCGATAGGAAATGCCAACATGGCACGTCTCTCTGGTGTTGATCTTCCTCGCGAAAAGCGCATGGAGATCGCACTGACATACATCTACGGCATCGGCCGTACCCGCTCCAAGGAAATCCTTGACGCCACCGGCGTCAACCCGGATCTCCGGAGCAAGGACCTCTCGGACGAGGACCTGGCAAAGCTCCGCGAGTACATCGAGGAGTCGCTCAAGGTTGAGGGTGACCTTCGCCGCGAGGTTCAGGCCGACATCCGTCGCAAGATCGAGATCGGCTGCTACCAGGGCCTGCGCCACCGTCGTGGTCTGCCCGTGCGTGGTCAGCGCACCAAGACCAACGCCCGTACCCGTAAGGGTCCGAAGCGCACCATTGCCGGCAAGAAGAAGGCGAAGTAATGCCCCCGAAGTCACGTAGCACCGGTCCGAAGAAGACCCAGAAGACGCGTCGCAGGGATAAGAAGAACATCCCGCACGGCGCCGCTCACATCAAGAGCACCTTCAACAACACCATCGTGTCCATCACGGACCCCGCCGGAAATGTCATTTCCTGGGCGTCTTCGGGACACGTCGGCTTCAAGGGTTCGCGTAAGTCGACTCCCTTCGCCGCTCAGCTTGCTGCTGAGAGCGCTGCCCGCAAGGCGCAGGAGCATGGTGTCAAGAAGGTTGACGTCTTCGTCAAGGGACCGGGTTCGGGTCGCGAGACCGCGATTCGTTCGCTCCAGGCCGCAGGCCTCGAGGTCGGCACCATTTCCGATGTAACTCCCCAGCCGCACAACGGCTGCCGTCCGCCCAAGCGGCGTCGGGTATAAGCGGGAAGGAATAGGTAGAAAATCATGGCACGTTATACCGGACCCATCACCCGCAAGTCGCGTCGTCTGCGCGTCGACCTCGTTGGAGGCGACCAGGCATTCGAGCGTCGCCCGTACCCGCCCGGACAGCACGGCCGCGCGCGTATCAAGGAGAGCGAGTACCTGCTCCAGCTGCAGGAGAAGCAGAAGGCTCGCTTCACCTACGGCGTCATGGAGAAGCAGTTCCGTCTGTACTACAAGGAGGCGAACAACCGCCCCGGTAAGACCGGCGAGAACCTGCTCACCATCCTGGAGTCGCGTCTCGACAACGTCGTGTACCGCGCAGGCCTCGCTCGCACGCGCCGCCAGGCACGTCAGCTGGTCACGCACGGTCACCTTCTCGTGAACAACAAGAAGGTCGACATCCCGAGCTACCGCGTCTCGCAGTACGACATCATCGATGTCAAGGAGAAGTCGCTCGCAACGCTTCCGTTCCAGGTTGCCCGTGAGACCGTCGGCGATCGCCCGGTTCCCGCGTGGCTGCAGGTTGTCGGCTCGCGTCTGCGGATCCTGGTTCACCAGCTTCCCGAGCGTGCGCAGATCGACATTGCTCTGCAGGAACAGCTCATCGTCGAGTACTACTCGAAGTAAGGTGCTCCGCGCCCTGTGCGCCTTTCCGGTAGTTCCGACTACCGGAAAGGCGCACGGGGCCGCAGGCCCTTTCCCATCGTGGGCGTCAAATAGTGGACGTCCGTACAGGAGGAAATACCATGCTCATTTCTCAGCGACCCACGTTGACCGAAGAGGTCATCGCTGATAACCGCTCGAAGTTCGTCATCGAGCCCCTGGAGCCAGGTTTCGGGTACACGCTCGGCAATTCGCTGCGCCGCACGCTGCTCTCGTCGATCCCCGGCGCTGCTGTCACCAGCATCCGCATCGACGGCGTTCTCCACGAGTTCACCACGGTCCCCGGAGTGAAGGAAGACGTCACTGACATCATCCTGAACCTCAAGGGCCTCGTCGTGAGCTCCGAAGAGGACGAGCCGGTCACCATGTACGTCCGCAAGCAGGGCCCCGGCGCTGTTACCGCAGGCGACATCGTGCCCCCGGCCGGCGTCATCGTGAACAACCCTGATCTGCACATCGCCACCCTGAACGACAAGGGCAAGCTGGAGATCGAGCTCGTAGTCGAGCGCGGTCGTGGCTATGTCCCCGCCGTCCAGAACAAGGCGTCCGGCGCAGAGATCGGCCGCATTCCGGTCGACTCGATCTACTCGCCGGTGCTCAAGGTCACCTACAAGGTGGAGGCCACTCGCGTCGAACAGCGCACCGACTTCGATCGGCTCGTTCTCGACGTGGAAACGAAGAACTCCATCACCGCACGGGACGCGCTCGCTTCTGCGGGCAAGACCCTGGTTGAGCTCTTCGGCCTGGCCCGTGAGCTGAACGTCGAAGCAGAAGGCATCGAGATCGGACCCTCGCCCGCCGAGGCCGATCACATCGCTTCCTTCGGACTCCCCATCGAGGATCTGGACCTCACGGTCCGTTCCTACAACTGCCTCAAGCGCGAAGGTGTTCACACCGTCGGTGAGCTTGTCGGCCGTACCGAGTCCGATCTGCTCGACATCCGCAACTTCGGACAGAAGTCCATCGACGAGGTCAAGGTCAAGCTGCATTCGCTCGGCCTGTCCCTCAAGGACAGCCCCGCATCCTTCGATCCCACGACCGTTGCAGGCTACGACGCCGCCACCGGAACGTGGAGTGACACCGATGCCGGTTCCTTCGGCGATGCCGACGGTACCGAGGACTACGCCGAGACCGAACAGCTGTAGCAGCTCAGGTCCTTTACTAGGAGATCATCATGCCCAAGCCCAAGAAGGGTGCCCGCTTCGGCGGGTCGGCTTCCCACCAGAAGGCGATTTTCGCCAATCTGGCTACCGCGCTCTTCGAGCACGGTCGTATCACCACCACCGAGTCCAAGGCCAAGGCACTGCGCCCGTACGCCGAGAAGCTCGTCACGCACGCGAAGGCCGGCACGCTGGCTCACCGTCGTGAGGTGCTGAAGGTCATCCGTAACAAGGATGTCGTTCACACCCTGTTCGCCGAGATCGGCCCGTTCTACGCGGACCGTAACGGTGGATACACCCGCATCATCAAGACGATCCCCCGCAAGGGCGACAACGCGCCGATGGCAATCATCGAGCTCGTCAAGGAAAAGACCGTCACCTCCGAGGCTGACCGCGCACGTCGCGTCAAGGCTTCGCAGGATGCTCCCGCCGCAGAGAACGTCGTCGAGGCCGTAGAGGCCGACGCGACCGAGGCTGAGGTCGAGAACGCTGATGCAGTTGTCGAAGCTATCGAGGACGAGACCGCAACTGCGGCCGACGCCCCCGAGGCCAAGAAGGACTAGTTCCCTTGGTTTCAGCACACGCTGAATCGAACGAGCCCGCCGCCCCCCTCGGGGACGGCGGGCTCGTTCGATTGCGGCTCGATATCTCTTATGACGGCACCGACTTCTCTGGTTGGGCCAGGCAGACCGATCTACGCACGGTGTGCGGTGAGATCGAAGACAAACTGGGAACTGTTCTACGGCAACCCGTTCAGTTGACCGTCGCCGGTCGGACGGATGCCGGCGTCCATGCGAGTGGTCAGGTTGCGCACGTCGACGTGCCGGCTGATCTCCTGCCGGACGATCCGTCGCGATTGGTTCGGCGGCTCGCTCGGTTCCTGCCGAAAGATGTTCGAGTCAAGAGTATTTCCGTCGTCCCGGCTGATTTCGACGCGCGTTTCTCTGCGATGCGACGCTATTACGAGTACCGGGTGTCCAACGCGATGTTCGGTGTCGAACCGCTCCGTGTGCGTGACATGGTTTCCTACCCGAAGGCTCTTGATCTGGCCGCGATGCAGGAAGCGTCGCAGCGACTCTTGGGACTTCATGACTTTGCCGCGTTTTGCAAGCGCCGCGAAGGAGCGACGACCGTACGCGAACTTCAGCGGTTCGACTGGACACAAGAGGGCACAGTGTTCACGGCCTACGTGAATGCCGACGCGTTTTGTTGGTCGATGGTGCGGAGTCTTGTCGGCGCCGTGCTGTCCGTCGGTGAGGGGCGTCGTACGTCGGATTGGCTTGCCGGGTTGCTCGACGAATCCTCACGGTCGAGTTCCATCCTGGTGGCACCGGCCCATGGTTTGTCGTTGGTGCGAGTCGATTACCCGGATTATTCGGAGTTGGCGGCCCGCAACGCGATTACCCGTGAGACCCGCGAATTGCCGTCGGCCGGCGGTTGCTGCGGCGACTGAAGGCGCTCATGCGACATTGCCCTCCCACCATTGCCCTCCCACCACTGTGGGAGGGCAATGTCGTATCCGGCTATCCCGCCAATTGGCGCGCGATGACCAGACGCTGAATCTGGTTGGTGCCCTCGAAGATCTGAGTGATTTTGGCTTCACGCATGTACCGCTCGACCGGGAAGTCCTGGGTGTACCCGTAGCCGCCGAATACCTGCACGGCGTCGGTCGTGACCTTCATCGCGGCGTCTGTGGCAATGAGCTTGGCGACGCTGGCGTTGCGGGAGTACGGCACTCCGGCGTCGCGGCGACGGGCCGCATCGAGGTACGTGGCACGAGCGGAGTCGACGGCTGCGGCCATGTCGGCGAGCACAAAGCCGAGGCCCTGATGGTCGATGATCCGCTTGCCGAAAGCCTTGCGTTCCTTGGCGTAGGCAACCGCGTCGTCGAGTGCGCCCTGGGCGATGCCGACGGCAACGGCCGCAATTCCCAACCGACCGGAGTCGAGGGCGCTGAATGCGATGGGAAGTCCCTGACCGCGCTGGCCGATGAGGCGCTCGTCCGGGATGAAGGCGTCGTCGTAGTTCGCAGAGGCGGTGGGAACAGCGCGCAGTCCCATCTTTTCCTCGGGCTTACCGAAGCTGAGGCCCTCGGTGTCCTTGTCCACCAGGAGGCAGGAGATGCCGCGTGAGCCGTCGTCGCTGGTGCGGGCGAAGAGGTTGTAGAAGTCTGCCTTGCCGCCGTTCGTGATCCAGGCTTTGCTGCCGTTGATGCGGTATCCACCGTCGACGGGTGCAGCCTTGCAGGACAACGCTGCTGCGTCGGATCCCGCCTGGGATTCGGAGAGGCTGTAGGCGCCGATGGTGTTGCCGCCCAGCATGTCCGGCAGCCACTTGTTCTTCTGTTCGTCGGTGCCGAAGGTGAAGAGTGGGAAGCAGGAGAGGCTGTGAACGCTCACTGCGACGGCAACTGCAGCCCACCGTGAGGCGATCTCTTCGAGAACTTGCAAGTAGACCTCGTACGGCTGATCGCCGCCGCCGAACTCCTCGGGGTACGGCAAGCTCAGGAGCCCGGCTTGTCCGAGAGCGGGGAAGACTCCATCCGGGTACTTCTCGGCCTTCTCGTACTCGTTGACCTTGGGGGCGAGGACCTTGTCTGCCACGTCTCGGGTCAGTTCGATGAGATCGCGAGCTTCTTGGCTGGGCATCAGACGTTCGACCGGCACTGTCGACTCCTGTTTCTGTAGTAGTACTGACAACGATACTGCAGTACTGTTTTCAGTATGGCAAGAGTGACGGCACGCAGAGTGCAGCTATTCGATCAGTTGGTTGCGCTTTTTCTCGACGAAGGATTCGCGCATCTCACTCTCGACGAGATCGCCGCGCGCCTGCATTGCTCCAAGAGCACCCTGTACACCGTCGCAGCCGGCAAGGACGATCTCGTGCGCGCCGTCACGGTCCATTTCTTTCGTACCGCGACCGATGCCGTCGAAGACGCGGTTGCAGCTCACGCGGATCCGTTGCAGCAAGTGAGCGCGTACCTCGAGGCCGTCGGCGATCAGCTTTCCGCCGCATCGCACCAGTTCATGGAGGACCTCGCGGCGTCCACGTCGGCGCGTCAGGTGTACGAGAAGAACACGTCGATCGCTGCGAGTCGGGTACGCGAGATGATTGTTCGAGGCGTGGACGCCGGCGCGTTTCGCGAAGTACACGCGTCGTTTGTCGCTGACGCAGCCTCGAACACGATGGTGCGCATACAGCAACGTGACGTCTACAAGGCGACCGGACTGGACGACGCACAGGCGTACCGCGAACTTGCCGCCCTCATCACCACCGGGATTGCTGCGACGGGCGCGCCGTTACCATCAACGACATGACCGATCTGTTCGTCGAGGTAATTGTCGGTTCCGTGCGCGAGGGACGAATCGGCTTGGCTGTCGCCGATTGGTTTGTTGCGCGCGCCGTGAAACAACCGAATTGGTCTGTCTCGGTCATCGACCTCGCCGAATTGATGCTTCCAACCGATTTCTCGCCGTCGGAGGCCGCCGAGGAATTGCGTCGACGCATCGAGCGCGCCGACGCCGTTGTTGCGGTCACACCCGAATACAACCATGGATATTCTGCTGCTCTGAAGACGGCACTCGATTCGGTGAAACACGAATGGCGCGCGAAACCGATCGGTTTCGTGTCGTACGGAGGAGTGTCGGGAGGTTTGCGAGCGACGGAACAATTGCGGCAGGTTGTTGCCGAACTGCACATGGTCTCCGTGCGTCAAAGCGTGAGTATTCACCAGGCCCGCAAGCAATTCCGGTCGCCAAATCCTACTGTGGACGCTATCGCAACCGATGCCGCCGACCGGATGATCGGTCAATTGGACTGGTGGGGAAGAGGACTGCGCGAGCATCGCGGCCGGAAGTCGTATCCCGGGTGAATCCGCTACGGTGACACCGGGAACTCGGCCCCTGCCCGCGGTCGTCCGATGAAGGATGTTTCGGCGGCGATGGTCACCAGCGTGAGCTCGACGCTCGACTTGTCGGTCGCGACGACAATCCGATCGCCGAGGGCATTCGGCTGGACGATCGTGAGATCGGGTTCGATCTCAGGCCACTGCGCCGGATCGCCGTACACGTAGACCGCGGTGACACCGGCGCGCGGGGGAAGAGCTCGAACACCGTCGAAGACAACGGCATTGAAGGTTCCTTCCGGTCCTTGCCCGTGGCCGGAAACTCGGAGGCGATCGGGGACACCCATCGAGTCGATCAAGGGTGTCCAGGTCTCGGGCCGATCCGTGTGGATCAGAACCCGGGTTCCGGTGGCGACGGCACGGAAGATCAATTGTTGGGCGAGATAGAGTTCCCCGGCCACGAAGACGGTATTCACGCCGGTCCCCGCAACGAGGGCAGCAACGCCTTGGCCTCGATCGTCGGATCCGAGGAGTTGTCCGCATCCCGCCAGTGGGAGCTCGAGCGCGGTCAGGTCGGCAGCGTCCATCGTTCGGGTAGGCGAGATGGCGTCGAGCGAGGTGAGCGCGGTCGGCACGTTGGTCAGCAGGGCATCGCGTTGACGGCCACGCATGGATACCAGCCCGGCGACCGGGGCAGCTTTCGGGAGATGCCGAGTCGTAAATCGACAGGTAGCGCTCACTGCCGTCAGTCCGGTTTCGGGACGTGGCCGGAGCCGAACGGTGACCGAGGTGCCCAGTGTCGCGGCCGCCCACACCTGCGCGAGACTGCTTTTGGTAATTGCCTTCGGCTCGATTCCGTAACCGAGATTCGATACACCGGGAAGTGGTGTGGAACGCCATGTTTCGGCCACGTCTGCGACTTCCACACCGCGACTGACCTGTGCGATCGACGAGGAGATCTCGGGTGCTGTCAAGATGCGGGCCCGTGCGCCGGCAGCTTCGAGAACCCGCACCACTCGGCTTGTTGCGACGGAGATGCTCCGCGCCGCTCCGTCGCCGCCACCACCGCGGCGGTCGACGGCATCGGAGCCTTCGATTCGGTCGAATCGTAGTGCAAGCCAGACGATTCTGGTGGCCGTAGCGGGTAGCGGGCCGATCAGACGGTCGTACACCTCGGTTGCCGGTGTTCCGGACGCCACCCGAAAACCGTGGCTGACGATGTCGATCCCGGTGAGCGAAATGTCGTGTTGGTGAAGGCAATCTGCGAGTGCGGCAGTGGGAAGGGTATGCGACGCGTCGAATGACGTTCGGCCGATTCGGGTCAGGTAGTCGTGCGGCGCCATGATCTCGACGACGCTCACCAGCGTCGAACCGTCGACGCGTAGGCCGATGGATTGCTCGCTGGGCGTCTGGAAGCTCACGATGGTACCGCTGGAGGTCTGGCACCGTCGCATGTATCGAACGGCGGTCCGAATCCACGTCGTGATCGATCGACCGCCGATATGCAGCAGCAGGATCACCGCGACGGCGGCTGCGATCGCGATTGCCCACCGCAATTCGAGTCCGGCAAACAGGGCGAGACACGCTGCGCTGATACCCACGGCCTGTGCACTGACGACCTCGCGCGCCGAGATCCTGTGCGACGACGGCCAGTACTTCAAACGTGATCTGTCCACGGTTCCACCCCCGGGGGAACTGTACTGTGTCATCTCAGGGGATGACAGGTACGGGGGGAAATATGGCTGCTACACCTACAACTCGGTGGCAGGTCAACGGATACCGCTTCCTGGTTCGGCGCATGGAACATGCACTGGTCAGGCGGGATGTGCGGATGCTGCACGACCCGATGCGATCGCAATCGCGGGCCTTGATCGTCGGTATCGTGCTGGCGTCGTTGGGTCTTGCGGGGTGTGGTGTGCTTGCGCTTTTTCGGCCTCAGGACAAGATTGCCGATGCAGCCATCGTGGTCGGAAAAGACTCGGGTGCAATGTTTGTCGCAATGGAGGGCACATTTCACCCGGTTCTGAACCTTGCATCTGCGAGGTTGATCATCGGTTCGCCTGACAAGCCTTCGATCGTGAAGGAATCCGAAATCGATGGCAAGCCTAGGGGAGCGCTGGTGGGGATACCAGGTGGGCCGTCGGCACTACCGGAGGCGGCAGATCCGACAAATGCGCCTTGGGCGGTGTGTGACACCGTAGGTGCCGACGGCAATCGGTCCGTGGCCTCGACGGTGCTGGTCGGCGAGCCGAAGTTGCGGGAAGTCGCGTCGTACTTGCCTTCTGATCACGCGCTTCTCGTGCGTTCGGGTGCTGATCATTTTCTCGTCTACGACGGGAAACGGGCTGCTGTCGACATCGGTGATCCGGCGATCACGCGGGCATTGGGACTTGAAGGAATCGAGCCGCGGCCGATCAGCGTCGGCATGCTCAATGCGATCCCGGAGGTTCCGCGGCTACAGGCTCCGGCCATTCGTGGTCTTGGCACAGTGCCGCAGTATCCGTTGGCGGACAAAACAGTCGGATCCGTTGTTCAAGTCTCCACGGGCTCCGAGATGATGTACTACGTCGTTCTCGAGGACGGTATGCAGAAGGTCAGTTCAGCTGTGGCGCAACTGATCTACTTCTCCGACTCTCAAGGTGACTCGGGAATGGCCACTGTGACGCCGGATGCGATCAATCGCATTCCCTCGGTGAACGAACTTGCCACGGCCGCACTCCCGGCGCTGGCTCCGACCGTGGTGAACGAAGACGTAGCTCCGGTCAGTTGTCTTGTCTGGAAACCGGATCCGGTTTCGGTTGCAGCGCAGCGTAGCTCTGCGAGCGTGAGTGTGGTCGTGGGTAGCGACCTGCCGATTGCCGCCGACGCCAGGGTGGTTGCGCTGGCGCAGGCGGACGGGTCGGGGGATCGGTTGGATTTTGCCTACGTCGCGCCGGGTAAGGGGGGATTTGTTCAGGCGACCGGGATCGAGACGGAGAGTACTCGGCGCGACAGCGTGTTCTATGTTGCCGATACCGGCGTGAAATACGGAGTGCCGAACGAAGATTCGGCGAAGGCGCTCGGACTCTCGAGACCTCCGGATCGCGCGCCTTGGCAAATGTTGGAGTTGTTGGCTTCGGGACCGTCACTCGACAAATCGAATGCCCTTGTTGCACATGACGGAATGACGCCAGACCCGTTTCCGGCGGCGCCGGTCAATTAGCGCTCGTGCGTGCGCTGAGAAAGTCCCCGACGCTGGTGACGGGGGCCGAAAGTATGCCAACGGCCGCGTCGATGATGAAGTAGGCCAAGCCCGTCCAGTCGGGGTCGATCGAGTCTTGCTGAACCAGTGACTCGTACCGGGCGCAGACGTCCGTGACCATGCGACCCATGATCCAGGCCCTGCCGGCCAGTACGGGTGGTGGCACGTCCGCGAGGAAGGCCCTCGTTTGCTGGATGAGGTCGTCTTCCAGCGGGTCCGACATCATGGAGATGAGTTCCATTCCGGATGGCACTGACCTCAATTGTTGGAGCAGGCGTGCCCGCCAGCTGGGCCGCGGCATCGATGCGAGCTGATCGGTCCACGGAAGGATGAGGCAGCTCAACAAGTCTCGGAGATCGGGGTTCTCGCCCAAGACGGCGACGAGTTGTGTGCGGCGCAGCTTGGTCTCGGTCGCGTGACGCTCCAACAAAGCGCGGATAAGTTCGTCGCGTCCGCCGAAGTGATAGGCCACGGCGGAGTGATTGGCGTTGCCTGAGTGTTCGGCGATGTGACGGTTCGACACCGCGTCGATGCCGTGGGTGGCAAAGAGTTCCTCTGCCGAGTCCAGCAATGACTGCCGCACCCGATCTCCGTGTTGTCCCATGCTTCCTCCGTTTGCTGGTTCCCTGACTGGTCTTCCGGCGCGACGCCGCGGAAGTGGGATCAACGTCACGACTCTACCGATTGCCATTTTAAGTCATGCGGCGTAATTTTTTTAAGACGCGCAGCGTAATTTTTGATATTTAGGAGTTCGACTATGACCACCACCGCATCGCCGGAAACCGAGCATCCGCCAGGCGAGCCCACGGAAGTCGAGGCTGCTGCTGCTCGAGCCCGAAAAGAGCAGATCGGCCGATATGTCGCGATGATCCTGCTGCCCTTCCTGATGGTCGGCATGATGATCACGGGGTATCTGGCCGCGATGCACGCGCCTTCCCCGAACAACATGCCGATTGCGGTGGCCGGGCCGATCCAGCAGGCCGATCAGTTTGCTGCTGCGCTCGAGGCGTCCGATCCGTCGGCCGTCGATGTGCGAGTAGTCAGTAGCGAGGACGAGGCACGTCAACTCCTCCTGGGCCGTGAGGTATCCGGCGTCGTGTCGTTGCCCGCTACGGGAGGCGACACAGCAACGGTCTACACCGCGAGTGCGGCCGGTGCTGCTCAAGTCTCGACGGTCACCGGACTTGTCGCCCCACAGGTGCTGGAGCAGGGGCTCAACGTGACGGTCGAGGATCTGGCTCCATTGCCTGCCCACGACACCGCTGGTCTGGCGGCGATGTTCATGGCCACGGCGCTCATGCTTGCGGGCTACATGCCGCTGAGTATCACGCTGTCCAACTCGCCGGAGCTGCTGCGATTCCGCCGAGTCGTACCACTTCTTGCCGGATGGTCTGCGCTGATCGCAGCGCTCGTGTGGTTGGTCACCGGCCCGATTCTCGGTGCAGTCGAGGGCCATACGGCGGCAGTTCTCGGAATCTCCTGGCTCGCTGTCTTTTCCGTCGGTTCCGTGCAGTTGTTCCTTACCCGGATATTCGGGCCGATGGCGGTTCTGGTCGGCATGCTGTTCATCATGGTGCTCGGCGTCCCGGCCTCGAACATGGGAATGTCGGTCTACACCCTGCCGTCGATCTATGCGACGCTGCACGGGTTCCTGCCCACTGCGGCAACGGGTGAGGCGCTTCGATCAGTGCTGTACTTCGGCGGCGACGGTCTCGGCTCGCACCTGATCGTTTTGGCGCTCGGAGCAGCGCTTGCGCTTCTCGCGACCTTGGGCGTCGACGCGCTCAAGCGTCGTCGCAGTCCTGACGGTGGAGCGCCTGAGGTTTCCATGGCGTCGCTGACTGCTGGGCCACGTCCGACCAGCAACAAGGTTCGGTACGCGACTCTCGCGTTCTTCCCGTTTGCCATGGTTGTGCTGATGCTTTCGGTCATGCTCGGAGCGATGTATCAGCCGGCGCCCCGTGACATGCCGGTCGCTGTGGTTGCCGCTTCGAGCGAGCAAGCTGAGCAGGCCGTTGTGGGACTGGAACAGAACTTGGGCGGATTGTTCGATCTGCGTGCAGTCGATTCGGTGGACGAAGGCCGCCAGCTCGTTCAGGACCGCACGGTTGTCGCAGCATACGTACTGCCCTCCGCCGATTCGCCGACCGCGACTCTGATCACCAGCCAAGCTGCCGGCATGAGCCAGCAGCAAGCCGTGGCAGCTGTTTTCACGCAGGTTGCCCAGGGCCAGCAGGTGCCGCTGACCACGCAGGATCTTGCGCCGCTTGCCGATTCCGATTCCAGCGGCACGGTCAGTATGTACATTGCGATGGGCTGGATCATGTCCGGCTTCATGATCATCGTCGTCGCGAGCAGTGCTGCGCCCACGGTGATGAAGTTGCGGACTCTGCTCCCGGTGCTAGCCGGGTGGTCGGTCTTCATGTCCGCCGTGATCTGGACAATTGCCGGACCTGTAGTCGGAGCGATCGACGGCCACTTCTGGCAGCTCTTCGGAACCGGAATCGTCGCGATCTTCTGTACCGCGCTGTTCACGACGGTGTTCGCACGGCTACTCGGGCTCCTCGCAGTCATCCCGGCGGTCGCAATCTTGATGTTCCTCGGGGTTCCGGCGTCTGGTGGTGCGATGTCGGTCTACATGGAACCAGAGATATTCCGAGTGCTCCACGGCATCCTGCCGATGCCTGCTGCCGTGGAATCGGTACGGTCGATTCTGTACTTCGGCGCGGACACAGTCGGGTCGCATCTGATCACGTTTGTGATCTGGGGCGTTGTCTCCTTGCTGTGCGTCATGGTCATCGACAAGGTTCGTTCCGCTCGGGCCGAAGATCTGCCCCCGGAGCACGCGGATCTGCCCCAGGCTCAGCTGTCTGCTGTTTAGCGACGACGTGAACGGTGTCCTCGCTCTGCAAACACACGACGTATCGGAAACGATGACAGCAGGGCGAGGACACCGAGCGAACCTACGGCCGCGACGCCCAGGAGAGCCGCGTCGCGCGCGCGGTTGTCCGGCGGCGGCGGTACGGGCAGCGCAGCCAGAGTCGAGGTGTGGTGACCGAGCGGATAGGTTTCGACATCGCTCGGCAGCGCGGTGACGGCTGCCAACGGATCGACCACCCCATGCCCGACGTAGGGGTTCCAGCCCTCGGCCGGGGCGTGTGCCGTCGACTCGATGCGCTGAACTACCTGTGCAGCGGTGAGATCCGGGTATCGGGATCGAACCAGCGCCGCGGTTGCCGCGACGTACGGCGCCGCAAAACTTGTCCCGTTGATTGCTTGAACGGAGCCGTCCGGGCCGTACGTTCCGTTGGTCAACCCAGGTTCGGTGGGATGGAGTGACACTACTGCGGTACCGGGAGCGGCCACATCGACCCAGGGACCACCGAGGCTGAACGAGCTTGCCGCCCCGTTGGGATCGACGGATCCGACGGTCAGTACGAAGTCGTCGTACCAGGCGGGGCTGGCGAGCGTGTTGACCGAATTCCACAGGTCAGCATCGAGTGTCAGCGGGCTAGGAGTGGGATTCTGGGTCTTGCAGCCGCCGGATCCGACATTTCCTGCCGCGGCCACGACAACGATGTCCTTGACGAGCGCGGCGTATTGGATTGCGGCACCGAGGCGTTGATCGTCGATACCCTCGGCTGCCGACTTGCACGCAACTTCGGAGATGTTGATGACGGTGGCTCCCATGTCGGAGGCGTGACGGACAGCCATGGCCATCGTGTCGACATTTCCGTACCCCGCCGAGTTCTCGGCGATTTTCGGGTCGCCTTGGCTGCCGGCAAGGGAGTACGCCGAACTGGACTGTCGGATCGTAATGATTGTCGCGCCGGGTGCGGCGCCGGAGAAGCCTGACCCAGTCACAGGTTGAGCGCCGATCAACCCAGCGACGACGGTACCGTGGGCGTCGCAATCCTCCGTTCCGTCGGCAGCTCCCACGTAGTCGCCACCGGGTTCCAGATTGGGAAGTCGGGGATGACGGCTGACTCCGGTATCGATCACCGCGACACGCTGCCCTGCACCGGTCGTGATCGGCCAGACCGTATCGAATGCCAAGTCCAGCTGGGCAGGAGGGACATTGGCACCGTCGCCGCCCGACACTGCCGGGACGCACAGAGTGCGCTGTTGCGTGGCTTGCGGTGGCGCCGCGGGGCCGTCTTCGGGAAGCATCAACGGATCGACGGGTGGCGGCATCGCGCCGACAGCTACGCCTTGCCCCGCACATAGTGCGAGTGCGGCGATGGCGAGGAGTGTCGCAGTCCAGGATATTCCACGGTTCATGCGTGTATGTCCGACGCTCAGAGTCCGCGCATGACCGAAAATAGATCGGTCACCCAACAGATCAGAGGCACGATCAGCGCGATTGCAGCCAAGTCGACCAACTCTGCAACCCGTCGCATCACCGGGCTGAACACCCGGTTCGGTGCGAGGATGCCGAGCACGAGTGCCAGGATGAGAACGGCCATGGCGAGGGCAAATACGACGACGGCGTCGTCTTTGTGTAACCAGATCTGGGCGCCCAGAACAACTAGCACGATGGCAGCCCCACACGCGATGAGGGGAACCGCCTGGGCGGTACCGGCAAATGTGCGTCCGCGGAGCATCAGAACGCCTGCGGTGACTCCGGCAAGGGCAAGGCCGGACCAGACGATTCCGTCGTCGGTATGGACCGCGGCCACGCTCAGCGCACCGGTCATGGCCGTCACGGATGTCGCGACCACCAAACCGGTCAGGTAACTGCGGGCGCGTCCGGTTCGCTCGGTCAGTTCGTCGAAATTCGGCATGTCGGGTTCGGCGGCAAGATCACGAGCTTCGTCCAAGGGATTTGCCGGTACCGGCACTGGCGGCAACGGAAGCTTGGCAAGAATCATCGATAGCCGGGCCGAGTAGGCGAGGGTGATCAGCGCGAGTGCGATGGCGACTGCGCTTATAGTTTCCAGCGAAACGCGCGGTAGCAGCGTTGCTGCCGCAGCAGCTGCGGTTGCGGCCAACGAGATGCCGAAAAGTGCTGTGAATGTGGCTAACCCGACGCCGCAGAGGCGCAGGCATAGTAAAGCGACCGATGCGACGAGCACGGAACCCATGAGAAGGTGTGGCGCCTCTAGGTCGTCGGGCACGGCAAGGAGACCAGCCGTGAATGCAAGTGGAATGCCGGCGCAACCGAGGACCAGGGCGCTTCCACTGTCGTGGTAGACGCGGGCTGTCACGATCGACGCAATGGTCAGTAGAAGGGACGTGATGAAAGCGCAAGTGGCACCCGATATTCCGGTTGCGCCGACAATCAGCGCGGCGGAGCCGAGCATCGATGCGAGGACAGCGATCACAGAGCCGGTGATCCGTGCGGCCAGTGGTGTCCACCGCCGGTAGGTCTGCGCGTCGGTGGCGGCGACGGTGTACATGATGTCGTCGAACAACGGCGGTGGAGCGGCAGCGTCCGCGGCTTCGAGAACGAGTAGTTCTCCGTCACGGATTCCATGCTCGTGAAGGGAGAGCGTGCCCGACAGCGGTGCGCGGCCAACCTTGGCCAGTGTCCAGTCCGTCGGTTCGAATTGTTCGGATACGGTGTCGAAATCGTTGGAGCCGCTGTGGCTTCGAATAGTGTCGACTATGCCGGGAATGACCAGTACGAGCGGAATGCGCAGCGGCACTGCGAGATCGACCTGCGAATGTGCCGAGAGAACTGTCAGTCGACACAGCTCTGCCGACGGTGCGCTACGACGATCACCTGGCGCCGCCGGCGCCGTGTCGGTTGTCGACATGCTCATGAATCAACCCCACTGTTCACTGTCGAACCCCACCCTTCGACGCGATTCCCCGTTCGCGTCCCCCTTCTTTATCGGAACCATACGACACCGGACTGGGAATTGCTGCCGCCACTGCTCCAGTGGAACGGTTGCGCTCGAAGGTCTTGTCGGCCCGATGGGTTAGTGTCTTCTCGTTGCGTGGACTTTGTGCCGTGGGGGCGGTTCGGTTGATGTCGGACACATCGCAGCGCTGTAGGGGGCGAAGTGAGTACAGTCAGATTTTTGCGTCGGGCTCGGCGTGAGGCGCCACGGGCGCCAGGCGGCGAGGTGACGTTGCAGGCGCCGCCCGAGATCCCTCGTGCGACTCCTGGCAATCTGCTGACCAAATTGCTCCCGGTGGTGATGGTGGTGGCAATGATCGGCATGGTCGCGTTGATGTTCACGTCGGGAATGGCGCGAAATCCCATGTCCCTGTTGTTTCCGATCATGATGATGGTCTCGATGCTCGGGATGCTGGCCGGTGGGGGTCGTAGTGGTGGCGCGCGGACCGCCGAGGTCAACGAGGACCGTAAGGACTATCTTCGTTATCTCGATCAGTTGCGTCGTGATGTCGACGAGACCGGGCAGGCGCAACGTCGGGCACTCGAATGGAGTAGTCCGCAGCCGTCGTTGCTGTGGACCCTGGCGGGCACGTCACGCATGTGGGAGCGTCAGATAACGGACCCCGATTATTGTCACGTGCGTGTCGGTCTCGGCAGTCAGAGACTGGCGACTCGTCTGATCTCGCCGGAGACCGGACCGGTTGAAGACCTCGAACCGGTTGCATCCGTGTCGCTTCGACGATTTGTCCGTTCCCATTCGGTGGTCGAGGATCTTCCGACTGCGGTATCGCTGCGGGGGTTCGCCTCGATAGCGCTCGAAGGTCAGCGGGACGCGGCGCGGTCGTTGGTCAGGGCGATGTTGATGCAGTTGTGTACTTTTCACGGTCCTGACATATTGCAGATCGCTGTGGTGCGTGGCCCCGATACTCAGGTCGAATGGGAATGGGTCAAGTGGTTGCCGCACACGCAGCACCCGGAGGCATATGACGGGGCGGGCGCGGCGCGGATGGTGTACGGCTCCTATCTCGAGTTGGAAGGTGCTCTGGGTGAGCAACTTTCGATGCGAGGCCGCTTCTCGCGAAACGCGCCCGCATCGTCAGGTGTGCCGCATGTCGTCGTTGTCGTCGACGGCGGATTGCTGGAAGGCGATTCGGGTCTGTTGACGGGAGCGGGTCTGGATTCGGTGACGATCCTGGACCTGTGTGGTTTCTCGTCGTCGTTGTCGGCCAGTCGTGGTTTGCGTCTGGTGGTCGCTCCCGATCAAGTGGGCGCGGTCAGTAGTGCCGGCGTCGAGAAGTTTGCGCGCCCTGATTCCGTCTCCACGACTACCGCCCAGACCTTCGGCCGACGGATGGCACCGTACCGTGCTGCTTCACAGAACGCTGTCGATTCGGGGGACGACGACACGGCGTCGCGCTCGTGGAGTCAGATGCTTGGCATCGGAAACGCTGCGCGGTTCAACCCGGAGCATGCGTGGTTGCCTCGCCAGGGACGTGATCGACTGCGGGTGCCGATCGGTGTCGGTGCCGACGGTCAACCTGTCGAACTCGACCTCAAGGAATCGGCTGAGAACGGAATGGGGCCGCACGGTTTGTGCATCGGGGCAACAGGTTCGGGAAAATCGGAGTTTCTTCGGACGCTTGTGCTCGGTTTGATCGCGACACACTCGCCGAACGCCCTCAATCTTGTCCTCGTGGATTTCAAGGGTGGGGCAACCTTCCTCGGTCTCGAAGAGGCACCGCACGTTGCGGCCGTCATCACCAACCTTGCCGAAGAACTGGCCATGGTGGACCGAATGCGCGACGCACTTGCCGGTGAAATGAACCGTCGTCAAGAACTCCTCCGGGCAGCGGGAAACTTCGCAAATGTGTCGGACTACGAAAAAGCGCGGATGGCGGGTGCCGCACTCGACCCGCTGCCTGCCCTGTTCGTCGTAGTGGACGAGTTCTCCGAATTGCTCAGTCAACAACCGGAATTCGCTGACCTCTTCGTGGCAATAGGCCGACTCGGCAGATCGCTGCACATCCACCTGCTGCTTGCCAGCCAACGTCTGGACGAAGGGAAACTGCGTGGGCTCGACAGTCATCTGTCGTACCGAATCGGCTTGAAGACATTCTCCGCCAACGAGTCTCGAACCGTGTTGGGGGTCCCCGACGCATACTATCTACCCGGAAATCCAGGCGCCGGATATGTGAAAGCGGATTCTGCCGAGATCGTGCGCTTTCAAGGCGCGTACGTCTCCGGACCCTATGAGGGTGCGAGGATTGCGCCGACGCGACTTGCGACGGAACAATCCGTCGGTCTCGCTCCGGTGTTGTTCACCGCTGCGACGGTGATCAGTGATCACCTCCCGGAGGATGTGGTGGAGCCGGACTTCGTAGATATGGGGGAGGCAGGTGACGAATCACGAACGCTCATGGGAGTTCTCGTCGACAGGATCAAGGAGTACGGTCCGCGCGCGCACGAAGTGTGGCTTCCTCCGCTCTCCGAGTCTCCGACGCTCGATCAGCTTCTTCCGCGCGCCGTGTCGCGTGATCCGAATCTGCCCCGTGGGAATTTGAGTGCAGCGTTCGGAATTGTCGACAGGCCGTTCGACCAGCGGCGCGACCCACTTGTTGTCGACCTCAACGGGTCGACCGGAAATGTAGCGATCGTCGGCGGCCCGCAGTCGGGGAAATCGACGGCACTGCGGTCCCTGATCATGGCGTTTGCTCTGACGCATACCGCGGAGCAGGTGCAGTTCTATTGCCTCGATTTCGGCGGCGGAACCTTGCTGGGACTGCGGGACCTTCCGCACGTCGGTTCGGTGGCAAATCGTCTCGACCAGGACAGGGTCCGGCGAACAGTGGCGGAGGTTTCGACGGTAGTGCAGCAACGGGAGCGACTCTTCCGTGAACTCGGTATCGACTCGATGGTCGAATTCCGGCGACTGCGCACTGCCGATCCCCGCGGAGTTGGTGTCGCCGCCGGGCTCGAACGCGACAGGTTCGGCGATATCTTCCTGGTGATCGACGGGTGGCCAAGCGTTCGTTCCGACTTCGAATCTCTGGAAGGGCCGATCAGTATCCTTGCGGCGCAGGGATTGTCATTCGGGGTTCACGTCATGGTCACCGCGCCGAGGTGGGCAGATATTCGGCCGGCATTGAAGGATCAGCTCGGCACGCGGATTGAACTTCGCCTGGGTGACCCAGGAGACTCCGACGCGGGGCGCCAGAAAGCGAATCTGGTTCCGGAACGTCATGCGGGGCGCGGTATCACTCGTGAAGGCCTGCACTTGTTGATCGGGCTTCCGCGTATGGATGGTATCTCCAGCAGCGTAGAACTGAGCGCCGCGGTATCTGATTCGGTGATGCGCATCGCGGCTATGTCGACGTCTCGACCCGCTCCGCCAGTTCGGATGCTCCCTGAATCATATACGCGTGCAGAGCTTCTCGCGTCCGTTGGAGACAGGTGGCCGCAGGCAAGCGCGGGTGACGGTCGGTGTCTGCGGGTACCTGTCGGGCTGGGTGAAACCGACCTCGAACCTGTCTACATGGACTTCGCGGAGCATCCGCACCTCCTGATATTCGGCGATACCGCCTGCGGGAAAACGTCGCTGCTCCGCGGCATAGCCGAAGGGATCATGGCGTCGAACACACCGGCGCAGGCGAAATTGATCATCGGTGACTATCGCCATTCGATGTTGGGTGTGGTCGACGGCAATCACCTCGGTGGATACTCGGCCTCAGCGGCGACATTCGGTGAACTGATGGCGGACCTTGCTCGGATCGTCGGCGGAAGAATGCCGAATTCGGATACGACGCAACAACAACTGCGAGAACGCTCGTGGTGGTCGGGACCGGAAATCTACGTGATCATCGACGACTACGACCTGGTGGCAACATCCACCGGCAACCCGGTGGCGGCATTGCTCGAGTTCATTCCCCACTCGAAGGACGTGGGGCTGCATCTGGTGATCGCCCGACGATCCGGCGGGGCAGGGCGTGCACTGTTCGAACCGGTGATTGCCCGGATCCGCGACATGGCACCTGCCGGCGTCGTGATGAGTGGCAGCCGCGACGAGGGGAATCTGGTTGGCGCCGTGCGTGGTTCCGAGATGCCGCAGGGGCGGGGTACGTACGTGTCTCGGTCGCAGACCCAGCTGGTGCAGCTACCGTGGATGCCACCGCTGTGACATCGGGTCACACGTTGTCGGTGTCTGTTCATATAGGTTCGTCCAACGCGTGGTCGGCAACCGGGCAACGCGAATTCTGTTGCAGAGTCGACACCGAGCAGCATTCGTCGCCGGCCGCCGCGTTGCCTGCAGTCAATCCGCTCGATTTCATCGACGACAACTACATGGAGATCGGTGGACGAATCGCGCCTACCGATCTCGAACTGGTGCACTTGATTTTGCACACCGTGCAAGGTTGCGGTCTGGCAGATGCGGATGTGCTGTACCTGAGCTATCCGACCGAGTGGGGAAATACCCGAAAGGGACGGTTGCTCGACGCTGCGCGCCAGGTCGGGTACGACGTTGTCCTTGTCCCGACCGCGATTGCGATTGCGCGCGCCACCCGGGGGAGCTGGCGAGCGAGGTGCATCGTGGTCGAGATCCGCGGTGGTGACGTTGTCGTTTCGTGTGTGCGCGATTTCGACGGAGACGTCACGCTCATGAACACCCAGCGCAGAGCACTGTCGGAATTGCCGCAACTATTCGGTGAATTCGAGGAACTGACAGTTCGGGACTCTGTAGTAGTTGTCGGGCGACATTCGCATTCGATTGCGTCGTCCTTGGAGCGCGGGTCGCGAAGCATTCACGGCTATGCGAGCGTGCGTGTTCTCGACGAGAGTCGGATCGTGCGAGCGATCGTTGATCCGCGGGTGCGTCTGGAGTCGGTCACAGCAGAAAATTCGGCGGGTCGGGCTGTGGACAACTCGGCATTCGGAGACCGGTGGGTGCCGCCGTCAAGGCTGGTCACGCCAGCCGATTCGGGTGTCCGCCAGCGCCGCTGGTTGCCGGTGCTGGCGGTGTCAGTCGTTGTTGTCGGACTGCTCGGGGTGGGCGTGGCGGTCGCGACCGGGCGAGGCGGCGTCGAAAGCACTGCGGTCGAAGGTACTGCGGTCGAAGCCCGAACTACTGACGGTGAGTCTGCCGATGTGGTGCCGCCGACCGCACAACCGACCACACTGGGGAGTGCCCAGCCGAGCACGCTGGTGCCTTCCACTACGTCGGCCGTGGCAACGACAACAATCCCGCTCGCCGGTGGCAACGTGAGCGTTGTCGTGCCGGCGGGGTGGGCGGCTGATCGCGGCGGATCGGCCGCAGGACGGATGGACTTGATTCCGGCGTCTGGGAATGATCGCAAAATCGTCATCGTCGAGAAGGAGCTCCGTGCAGGCGTCGAGTTCGACGCGGTCGAGATCGATCTGCGTGAGCAGCTTTCGGCGATAGAGGATCCACTCCGCTTCGGAAACCTCGAGTCCACTGTTGCCGTGGACGGACGAAAGGTTCTGTTGTACAGGGAATTTCCGGATGGATATTCCGAAGTTCGGTGGCAGGTATTTGTCGAACGTGGCAGGCAGGTGAGTATCGGATGCCAGTACCTCGTCGGTGAATGGGACGCGTTCGAGCCGGAGTGCGCTCAGATCGTCGAATCACTGTCGTCCGTGAATTGACCGCGCGAAATTTCTTTTCGAACCGCCGGAACCGTCGGCGAGTGCGCGGCGTCCAAGTATGTGTAGCGCACATCAGGTACTTGTTGCCGGCGAAGGTCCGCCGGATGTGAGCCACCGCCGACACCGCGCATGCACATCACAACCAGGGGGAAACATGGGCTTTACCGCAACTACCGCTGAATTGATCAGTTCGGCGAATGTCATCAACGGCCATTTGGGCGACATCAGAGGTCTGGTGAATGCTGTTCGATCCGAGGCGGAAGCGTCGAGCGGTTCGTGGAAGGGCAGTGCGCACACCGAATATGCCGACATCATGGTGCGCTACAACAACGCTGCCATGAAGCTCGATACGGCGCTGGGCGATATCTGTGAGCAGATCAAGCAGTCGGCCGGAACGTTCGACAGCGCAGAATCCGACAACGTGAGTTCGTTGCGCGGCGCGACCGTCAACATGTCCTGAGTGCTCTGAATCAGGCTCCGCGCAAGAACATTCGGTGAGTCGACTGAGATCGTCCCGGATGCGACAGACATACAGAGATCAGATTCGATACGGACATAAAGTGGAACGGGAGTGGTTATGAGCGAGAACATGATCAGGTACGACTTCGGCGGACTTGCCATGTTGTCTGACGAAATGAAGCGTCAGGCGCAGGCGATCAACGACAAGCAGGGCGAGATCAAGGTTGTTGTCGACAACCTGCAGGCGGGATGGGAAGGTGCGGGTTCTGAAGCCTGGAACGACGCTCAGCGTCGGTGGGGGCAGGCGTCGGAAGAGCTGAACATCGTGCTGGCTCAGATCGCCAACGCAACCGCGAGTGGTTCCGATTCGATGCGCGACGCCGATCGCGCCGCCGCGAACGGCTTCGGGCGCTGACTTCACGTCGCATGTGGCTTTCCGTTTTCTACCCCGACGAGCATCGGTCGTCGGGGTAGAAAGCTCTTGTATGAATGCTGCCAACGGTAGTCCGGACTCTCTTTGACCGGAGACGGTTGATACCGGTATCGTCTATCGGTGGCGTGCCGTAGGCCTCCGCATGTTGATGTCCGGATGTTTGATCGTGTGTTCGACTGCACGTTCGATTCCCGGAACTCGATGCGCAGGGTCCAGCGGTTCTCGGGTCTCAACTGGCCGCCGAGAATTGTCTATGCGATACGCACATGGTCAGCAGTGGAATGAATTAAGACGAGGAAGTTCTGTGTCTACGTACACCCCGAAGGCCGGAGATGTGACCCACACGTGGCACGTCATCGACGCCACCGACGTGGTGCTGGGCCGTCTTGCCGTTCAGGCAGCGACCCTGCTGCGCGGTAAGCACAAGCCCACCTACGCTCCGCACATCGATGGTGGCGACTTCGTCGTCGTCATCAACGCCGAGAAGGTTGCCATCAGCGGCAACAAGCTCGTTGGCAAGAAGGTCTACCACCACTCCGGATTCCCGGGTGGCCTGAAGTCCCGCACCGTCGGAGAGGTCCTCGACCGGACCCCCGATCGCCTCGTGGAGAAGGCCATCGTCGGCATGCTCCCGAAGACCAAGCTTGGTCGCGCGATGAGCAGCAAGCTCAAGGTCTACGCGGGCCCGAATCACCCCCACACCGCGCAGCAGCCGGTGCCGTTCGAGATCAAGCAGGTCGCACAGTGACATCGCCGGAAGAGCAGAACGTGACCGAAGAAAACATCGAGGCAGTGGAAGAATTCGCCGCCGAAGCAGTCGAGGTCGTCGAAGAGGTTGCAGCGGCTACGCTGGCACCGATCGTCATCGATCGCCCGATCCAGACCGTTGGTCGTCGTAAGGAAGCGGTCGTCCGCGTCCGCATGATCCCCGGCACCGGCCAGTTCAAGCTCAACGGCCGCACCATCGAGGATTACTTCCCGAACAAGGTGCACCAGCAGCTGATCAAGGCTCCGCTGGTTACGGTTGAGCGTCCCGAGTCTTTCGACATCGTTGCACTGCTGCACGGTGGCGGACCGTCCGGTCAGGCAGGCGCGTTGCGTCTGGCTATCGCTCGTGCGCTCATCGAGGTCACCCCCGATGATCGTCCGGCACTCAAGAAGGCCGGCTTCCTGACCCGTGACGCTCGCGCAGTCGAGCGTAAGAAGTACGGACTGAAGAAGGCTCGTAAGGCATCGCAGTACTCGAAGCGTTGATGCTTCGCCGAGGTTGACCGGCTGGTCTGCTTCGGCACCTGTTCGACTCGAGAGCAGGCGTCCATCGTTACCGGACGCCTGCTCTTGTGTTTTTCGGGAAAGATATTTCACAGAACTCGCACAAGATATTCAGGGAGTTGTTCGATGGGGCGGTTGTTCGGAACTGACGGTGTGCGCGGCTTGGCCAATGGTGATCTGACGGCGGATCTTGCGCTGCGATTGTCGATAGCGGCTGCGCATGTTCTGGCAGCTGAATCAACCGGTGGTGGCACCCGCCGCCCGACCGCGGTCGTCGGACGCGATCCTCGTGCGAGCGGTGAAATGCTCCAGGCAGCTGTCACGGCGGGGCTGACTTCGGCCGGCATCGACGTCTTGGATGTCGGCGTTCTGCCGACACCAGCGGTTGCCTATCTGACTGGTTTGTTCGATGCGAGTCTCGGCGTGATGATCTCCGCCTCTCACAATCCGATGCCGGACAACGGCATCAAGATCTTTGCCGCGGGTGGACACAAACTCGACGACGATGTCGAGGCCGCAATCGAGGCCGCCATCGACGGTGGTGTGGCGCCGAAGTTGCCGACCGGCGCGGGTATCGGGCGAGTACGCCCGGTCGGTGATGCCGCTGCGCTCTACTTGCAGCATCTCGGCACCGCTCTGACTCAGCCGCTCGACGGCCTGACCGTTGTTGTGGACTGCGCAAATGGGGCAGCCTCCGAGGTCGGCCCGGCGGCCTATCGGGCTGCGGGTGCGACGGTGATCGCGATCAGCGCCGAACCGGACGGCCTCAACATCAACGACGGTTGTGGATCCACTCACCTGGAGAATCTGCAGAAAGCAGTGGTTGAGCACGGCGCCGATCTTGGTCTTGCCCACGACGGTGACGCCGACCGTTGCCTCGCCGTCGACGAGACCGGGGCAGTGATCGACGGCGACGTGATCATGGCGGTGCTGGCGGTGGCGATGCACGAATCCGGAGAATTGGTCGACAACACACTTGTGGCGACCGTAATGAGCAACCTGGGTTTGCACCTTGCGATGCGGGCAGCGGGTATCGACGTGGTCACAGCGGCGGTCGGTGACCGCTATGTGTTGGAAGAACTTCGTACCGGCGGATACAGCTTGGGCGGCGAACAGTCCGGACACGTGGTGTTCCCCGGATTCGGAACAACCGGAGACGGCGTGCTCACCGGACTTCGATTGCTGGCCAGGATGGCGCAGACGGGTAAGTCGTCCTCGCAGCTCGCCGCAACGATGACGTCGCTTCCGCAGGTCTTGGTGAATGTGAGGGTGGAAGACAAAGCAGCAGTTGCCGCAGCGACCTCGGTAATGGCAGCGGTCGCCGATGCCGAGCGTGTGCTCGGTGACGCCGGCCGTGTTCTGCTTCGACCTTCCGGTACCGAACAATTGGTGCGAGTCATGGTCGAAGCTGCGGATCTCGGTGTGGCACGCAAGCTTGCCGACGAGCTGGCAGAAACCGTCGCAGCGGTGTAACCGCATGTAGCGTGATCGTCCGGTGGGGAACTGAATTCTCGTGGGAACGACCCACGGGGTTCGTGCGTCCAAGTAGTCATGGACCGCCGGATCTTTCGTGCGGCCGGGCGAAACGGAGTTCCGCATGGATATCGACCACACTGCTACCGATGAGCTCGAGCGTCGGACAGCGGCGCTTGCGCAACAGATGGGTGTGACTGCACGAACGTTGGAATTTCCCGAGTTCTCGGGCGCGTGTGCAGGCCGGGATTACGTCGAGTGTGGCAACACGCTAGCTGCTGCGCTGGGTGGGCTCCGGATACGGATGGTGGAACGTGCCCAGTTCGTCGAGGCTCTCGGCGCGCGTATCGGTACTTCCGCCCAAGCGATTGCGGATGTCGATCTGGGATTGGCAGACCAATTGCGAATGCACAGCCGCGAGTATACGAAATCAGGTTTCTGATGCCGATTCGCAATGCGGCCACGTCGACAGCTTCGGCAGATGCTGCGGAATCTATTATTGCGCAACGTAATTCGTTGTCGGTTCCGGACGAAATTCTCGACTCCGGTAGCGTCGGATTGGATTTCTTCGAGCGTTTTCACGACGCGGCCACTCGTCTCGGTATCGAAATGCGACCGCTGGGTAGCTACGACGAGATGTATCGTGCCGAATCGGGAATCGATCTGCAGGCTCTGCACGCTGACGTGTCGACGATGTCCCTTGCGGCGGAAGCGTCGTCGCGCGATTCGCAGGACTTCGCGGTCCTGTCCGAGTCGCTCGCGGAGATCTGGAATGTCGAGGCTGTGGACGACGTTGCCGGACGAGTGCGCGACGAGCAGCGAAGAGCGGAAGTCGACGTGGAGGCCATGCCGTTGCTGATTTCCGTCGCCGACGAGCTGGCAGGAATCGTTCGAACTGCTGTGGTGGACAAGGCTTTCAAGGTTGCGTCGCTGAATCGAGAAACGATCGGCGGTATCGATGCGCAGCGCATCGATCAGCTGGTGGACGTGAGCACGCAGCAAGGGGGCGTGGACGCAGTTGCCAAGGCTGCCACGTGGTTTGCGCCGTTGTCGGATGAGCAATTCAGAGCGGTGCGATATGCCGCGCCGGTCGATCAGATCGAAACTTGTAGAGCAGCAGCAGATCTCGTCAGACCTTGGATCGATCAGATCTTCAGGCCTGTGTACGTGGATACCCGCGACGAGTTCGACCGCGCCTGCGAGCAGGCCCGGGTGGCTCTGACCGACGCTTTCGGGGTTGCCGCCGGTATCGTCTCCGAACTGTTTCCGGTCGAGAGTGAATCTACCGAAACGCGGCATTCTTCAGTTCCGGCCGACGCAGCGCAGACATCCGTGCCGCAAGCAGTCGAACCGTCGGGGGACAGGGTTGCACCTGCACTCGAGTTGGCGGTCGGTGCAAATACCTGGGGGTTCTCGCTCGCGCCGGACGGACGTGGGGTCAGTCTTGAAGTTCGTGACCTGTCAGGGGAGTCCGTCACTGTCACTGTGGAATTGGACGAGCACGGCTGGCCGAGAATCGCGGTGGAGACGGATGCCGCTCCCGTAATGTCCGAGGCGCCGGAGCCCGCGCCGCAGCAGTACCAACCCCCGAATCCAACTCCAGTAGACACTGCGCCGTCAGAAGACCCTGCACCGCCAGAACACCGTGAGTCGCTGAACGAACCGATTGTGACCGGAGCCGAATTAGCCGGGGCGGGGCCGATATGAGTTTGTCGCAGTTCGACGCCATCAATGCGGCCATGGATTCGCAACTCGCCGAATTTCGCATGCGACGATCTGCTGCCGAACGTGACCACCAACAGCGGTGTGCACAATTCGGCGAATTGTCTACCGGTGTGAAGGAGTTCGGGCGTTTACCCTTCGAACAGGGCGCGTTTCTGCGATCAGCGTCCGCGTCGATGCCTGGCGACACTGCGAAGTCCGGCCAGCCGGTACGAGATTCGAGTGCTGATTACCGGGAAACTGCCTGGCTCCGGCGAGCGTCGGACTGAGAGTGGGTGTCGGACTGAGTATCCGCGTCGAACATGGGCGAGGTGTGCGGGAATTCGGTGTCCTGATCGGCAAATGCTTCGTAGCGCTTGTCGCCGGTCAGGTGGAATAGAAGGAATCCCGTCAGCAGGCAACGCGTCGTGGCCTGTGTTTTGCGTTCGGAGCCGCCGAGGCCCAATGCTCCCAGAAGGCGACGCCCTTCGATGAGACCAGCGTCCTGGGCGTCGTCGACGGTTCGTCCGATTACGGGTCCGCCCCATTCGCGGGTGAGCGGGCGGGCGTTGCTGGTGAGTGAGTCGACGTCATCCTCGCCGGCGAGGATCAGCCCGGGGGCTGTGATCTTGGACGCGTAGTTCTCGGCTTTGGGGGCGGTGGGTGCGGGGAAGAGTGCGGCGACGGCGGCGACGTTTCCACGTTGTGCGGCTGCGAGGACCGCGGCACCGGCACCCATCCCGTGTCCGGCAAATGCGACGTGGTCAGGATGAACGCTGATCTGCCCGGGACCGAGTCGGACGCCGACGCAGATGTCGAGGGTCGAGCGCAGGTCTGCGGCCAATCCGAGGTGCGAGGGGACGGGGCCACGCTCACTTTCGGGTGCTGCGGCGACAATTCCCCAGGAAGCGAGATGCTGAAGTGTTTGTTCGTATTTGTGCGCACCGACCATCCAGCCGTGCCCGAAGGCGACGGCGGGGAGATTGAAGCCCGTTTCCGGGGTGTAGACGACTCCTGGTTGACCGGCCAGAGCGAGGTTGCCGCGCAGAACGCGGTGCGGTCCGCGCTTGGACAGCTCACGGGTCAGTGCCTTCAGTTTCGGTGCCACGGATCAAGACGTTATCCGATGTGGCCGTCGGCGTGCCCTGGCAACCGCAGAATGCGCGTGCGACGGGTGTCCAAGTACCCTGATTCACCATGTGCGGAATCGTGGGATACGTCGGCCACCGCCCAGCTCTGGGTGTCGTGGTGGAAGCTTTGCGGCGAATGGAGTATCGCGGCTACGACTCCTCGGGAATCGCGATTCTCGACGGAGTGGGTGGCGTTGAGATCGAGCGTAAGGCCGGGAAGCTGGCCAACCTCGAAGCTGAGTTGGAAGAGATCGGTGCGGACAGCTTTGTCGGCTCAACGGGCATGGGTCATACCCGGTGGGCTACACATGGTCGACCGACCGATCGGAATGCCCACCCGCATCGCGACGCGAGTGGGAAGCTTGCGGTGGTCCACAACGGCATCATCGAGAACTTCGCTCCGCTGCGTGCTGAGCTCGAGGCTGCCGGCATCGAACTGCTCAGTGACACCGATACCGAGGTAACGGTCCATCTGGTGGCGCGTGCGTACGCGGAGGGCCCGACTGCGGGTGATTTCGTCGAGAGCGCGTTGTCGGTTGTCCGTCGTCTCGAAGGCGCGTTCACGTTGCTGTTCACGCACGCCGATCATGCGGACACGATTGTCGCTGCGCGTCGTTCGACGCCGTTGGTGGTGGGTGTCGGTGAGGGCGAGATGTTCCTCGGTTCCGATGTGGCGGCGTTCATCGAGCACACACGCGACGCGGTGGAACTCGGTCAGGATCAGGCGGTGGTGATCACCGCGAACAGCTACCGGATCTCCGATTTCTCCGGCAACGAAGCGCAGGGGCGCCCGTTCCAAATCGACTGGGATCTTGCGGCTGCCGAAAAGGGCGGTCACGACTACTTCATGCTCAAGGAGATCGAGGAGCAGCCGACCGCAGTTGCGGATACGCTTCTCGGGCACTTCGAGAACGGCAAGATCGTTCTCGACGAGCAGCGGTTGTCCGACCAGGAACTGCGCGACGTCGACAAGGTTTTTGTCGTGGCCTGTGGCAGCGCGTATCACTCCGGTTTGTTGGCGAAGTATGCGATCGAACATTGGACTCGGCTTCCGGTCGAGGTGGAGCTGGCGAGCGAATTCCGTTACCGGGACCCGGTTCTGGACCGTTCGACGCTGGTTGTTGCCATCTCGCAGTCCGGCGAGACCGCCGATACGCTCGAAGCCGTCAAGCATGCCAAGGATCAGAAGGCTCGGGTTCTCGCGATCTGCAACACCAACGGCGCGCAGATCCCCCGTGAGGCGGACGCTGTTCTCTACACGCGGGCGGGACCGGAAATCGCCGTCGCGTCCACCAAGGCATTCCTGGCGCAGGTGACGGCAAATTACCTTGTCGGGTTGGCCTTGGCGCAGGCGCGCGGCACCAAGTACCCGGACGAAGTTGCCCGTGAGTACGCGGACCTCGAGGCGATGCCGGCTCTGGTGAGCAAGGTCATCGAGAACGCGGAACCGATCCGTGAGCTGGCTCGCACGTTTGCGCATGCGTCGACGGTTCTGTTCCTGGGGCGTCACGTTGGGTACCCGGTTGCGCTCGAGGGTGCGCTCAAGCTCAAGGAGCTTGCGTACATGCATGCCGAGGGCTTTGCGGCGGGCGAGCTCAAGCACGGGCCGATCGCGTTGATCGAGGAGGGCCTGCCGGTCATCATCGTCATGCCGTCGCCGAAGGGCCGTGCGGTGTTGCACTCGAAGTTGGTGTCCAACATTCAGGAGATCAAGGCGCGTGGTGCAACGACGATCGTGATCGCCGAGGAAGGTGACGACGCAGTACGTGCGCACGCGGATCACCTGATCGAGATCCCGGCGTCGCCGACCCTCTTGCAGCCGTTGCTGTCCACGGTACCGCTGCAGATCTTTGCCGCGGAGGTGGCCGCGGCACGTGGCTACGACGTCGACAAGCCGCGTAACCTGGCGAAATCGGTTACCGTCGAATAGCTTTCGGTGAAATCAGTGAGGCCCGCAACCTTCCGGTTGCGGGCCTCATTGCTGCCGAAAGTTATTGAACGATCACAGTGCCTCGCATGTCGGGGTGCGGTGTGCAGGTGTAGTCGTAGGTTCCGGGTTCGTCGAAGGTGGCCGTGTAGGTGCCCGACTTCTTGAGCGGGCTACGTAGCAGGCTTCGGGCACTGCCGATGCCTTTGACGTCGTGGGCCATGCCCCCGTCGTCGAACACCCAGGTGACCGTGTCACCCACGTTCACGGTGATGGATGCGGGGGAGTAGGCCATCCCGGTGACGGTGACGACGGGGCCACTCAGCGTGGTTTCGGGCGCACTAGGGGTGGAATCCGTGCTGGAACTGCACCCGACGAGGCCGGCGGTGAGCACGAGGCCCGCGAACATCGGGACGAGACGTGATTTCATGGTTCCGAGGGTAGCGACTTGCAAACGAAGGGTTCCGGCATGCGCGGGTACTACACGGCAGATCAGGTTCGCGAAGCGGAGGCGCCGCTGCTGGCGTCGTTGCCCGACGGAGTGTTGATGCGCCGGGCCGCGTACGGACTGGCGCGGGTTGTTGCCGACGAATTGCGTTTGTACACAGGATTACTCGCTTCGAGGTCGGTGACTCTGCTGGTCGGCAGTGGCGACAACGGCGGTGACGCGCTCTGGGCCGGAGCGTTCCTGCGTAAGCGCGGAGTTGCTGTGCGTGCGGTCCTACTCGACCCGGAGCGCGCGCACCGGCGGGGCCTCGAGGCTTTCCGCCGAGCGGGTGGGCGTATCGAGTCCGACCTCGGTACACCGGATCTGGTGGTCGACGGCATTGTCGGAATTTCGGGCCGCGGTTCGTTGCGCCGCGCGGCAGCCGCTCTTGTGGAGCAGGTCCGCTGCCCGATCGTGGCGGTGGATCTTCCCAGCGGTGTGGACGCGAACACCGGGGGCGTCGACGGGCCTGCGGTGACAGCTGCGGTGACGGTGGCATTCGGTGCGCTCAAACCTGTGCATGTGTTGGCACCGCAGCGGTGCGGTCGGGTGGAGCTGATCGACATCGGTCTGGATCTCGGTGAGCCGGATTTCCGCTCCCTCGATCCGGCGGAAGTGGGTGCGCGCTGGCCGGTTCCGGGCCCGAGTGACGACAAGTATTCGCAGGGCGTTGTTGGGGTGATTGCGGGGAGTGCGCAGTATCCGGGGGCTGGTGTGTTGTGCACGGGGGCAGCGGTCACGGCGACGTCGGGGCTGGTGCGTTACGCGGGGCACGGCGCGGCGGAGGTGCTTTCACGCTTCCCCGAGGTGATCGCAAGCGCGGCCTTCGAAGACGCCGGGCGCGTGCAGGCGTGGGTGGTCGGTCCTGGAATGGGAACCGATGCCGACGCGGCGGCGCTGCTTGCATCTGTTCTCGCGACGGATGTCCCGGTCCTGGTCGATGCGGACGGGTTGAGCTTGCTGGCCGAGAATCTTGATCTGGCACGTCGACGCACCGCACCGACGCTTCTGACTCCGCACGCGGGTGAGTTCGCACGATTGGCGGGCACCGAGCTGGGTGTTGATCGGGTCGGTGCCGCACGCGCCTTGGCGTCGGATCTCGGTGTGACGGTGCTCCTCAAGGGTCATACGACAGTGATCGCTGATCGAGGCGGACAGGTGTTGGTCAATGATGCGGGTGGCTCGTGGGCGTCGACCGCCGGATCGGGTGACGTTTTGTCCGGTGTGATCGGGGCGCTGCTCGCTGCCGGGCTTGCACCACTCGACGCTGCGGCGGTGGGAGCCAGAACACACTCTCTTGCCGCGAACTTGGCGGCCGCAGGCGGCCATGCCGACGTTGCAGGTGCACCGATCTCGGCATCGCCGCTGCTCGGAAGTGTGCGTGACGCAGTAAGAGTGTTGCGCAGCGTCGCGCGGAATTGAGTGATGTCAAACCCGAATTGATGTCGGAATTCGCGAGAGTGGCAGGATTGACGCCATGAAGCTTGCCGAAGGAAGAGCCCCGAAAGACCCAGAAGAAGGGGAGTCGGCAAGCGTCGCGGCAACAGGAGGTCCGCAGACCGAGGCGGTCGTGGACCTCGATGCCATCGCCCACAACGTGCGGGTTCTTCGTGAGTTCGCCGGTGACGCGGCACTGATGGCAGTCATCAAAGCTGACGGGTACAACCACGGTGCCGTTGCTGTTGCGCGCACTGCACTCTCCGCCGGTGCCCGCGAACTCGGTGTCACCACGATCGGCGAGGCCTTGGTCCTGCGGGCAGCGGGGATCACCGCTCCGGTACTGGCGTGGCTGCATGGCGTCGATGCCGATTTTGCCGCCGCCATTTCCGCCGACGTGGAAATCGGGGTGTCGTCTCCGCGGCACCTGGCCGCGGTGGTGACCGCCGCGCGGGATCTCGGACGAACTGCCACGGTGACGCTGAAGGTCGACACCGGACTCAATCGCAACGGCGTCTCGCAGGCCGATTGGCCGCAGATGCTGGCAGACCTCGTCGCGGCTCGAAACGAGGGCACGATCCGGTTGCGCGGAGTGTTCTCGCACCTGGCGCATTCGGACGAACCGCACCACGACGTCATCGACCACCAGAAGCAACGTCTGATCGATGCAGTTGCCGACGTCCGGGCTCACGGATTCGAACCCGAGGTTGTGCACCTTTCCAACTCGGCGGCGACGGTAACCCGTCCTGACCTGCGATTTGACATGGTTCGGCCGGGAATTGCGATATACGGGTTGTCGCCCGTACCAGAGATGGGCGATTTCGGTCTCCGACCGGCAATGACGTTGCGAGCGAAGGTGATTCTGGTGAAGAAGGTGGCTGCCGGTGAGGGGGTTTCCTACGGACACCTCTGGACCGCGCCGCGCGACACCACCCTGGCATTGCTCCCCGTCGGCTATGCCGACGGGCTTCCGCGCTCGTTGAGCGGGCGTTTCGAGGTCCAACTCGGCGGTAAGCGTCGTCAAGCCGTCGGACGGATCTGCATGGACCAGGTGATGGTCGATCTCGGACCAGATGGTGACGGTGTGCGCGAGGGCGACACCGCCATCTTCTTCGGCAACGGAGATCAGGGCGAACCCAACGCGCAAGCCTGGGCGGAAGTGCTGGACACCATTCACTACGAGATCGTGACCGGCCTGCGCGGGCGAACCGAACGTACGTACATCGGCGGGGAGGGTATCTCGTGAAGACTGCAGGACGAATGAGCATCCTCGGTGGGCTCCTCAGTGCGATTGCACTCGGTTCCATGGCCGGCGTCAACGCGTTGAAGACGGCCACTCGGCCAGGTCGAGAGATCTACGCAGACGAAGACTTCGACCTGATGACGCGGGACCGCGCGAGCGTTGTACGCACCGACGACGGGGTTGATCTGGCAGTCCGCGAAGTCGGGCCGGACGACGCTCCACTGACGGTTGTCTTTGTGCACGGATATTGTCTGAGCGCGTTTTCCTGGCATTTTCAGCGTCGTCAGCTTGCCGAGCGGTGGGGTGACGACGTTCGGATGGTGTTCTACGACCAGCGCGGGCACGGTGATTCGGGCATGCCCCGCGCGAAGAGTTGTACGGTCTCGCAACTCGGCCGTGATCTGGCGTCGGTCATCGAAGCCAAGGTGCCGATCGGTCCGGTTGTGCTTGTCGGTCATTCGATGGGCGGCATGACAGTGCTCGCGCTTGCCGGTCAGCGACCGGAATGGTTCGCCGGTGGCCGAGTTGTCGGTGTCGGGTTGGTATCGACCACCGCAGCGGGTCTCGCCGAAACCGGACTCACTCGCAATCTGCAGAATCCGATCATCGACGGTTTCCGTCTGGCTGTGCGGACGTCCCCGGGCGTCGTACAGCATGCCCGTGGCGCTGCGCGTGTGCTCATCACACCGATCCTGCGGGCAGCGTCGTACGGCACGGACGTGAGCCCTCGACTGCACGAGCTGTCGGACGGGATGCTCGATCGCACGTCGGTTGTCACCATCGTCAATTTTCTGCGGACCCTCGAATTGCATGACGAGAGTGGGTCTCTGCCCGTCCTCGCGCACACTCCGGCTGTGGTGATCTGCGGCGATCAGGACATGATGATTCCGTTTGCCAGCTCGCAACTGCTGGCGGATGCGTTGCCGGAGTCCGACCTGGTGCGAATTCGCGGCGGCGGTCACCTGATCCAGCTGGAGTTCCCGGCTATCGTCACGGATGCGATCGAGAGTCTTGTCTCACGTACACATAGTCAAGTGAGGTCCGATGTCGGCTGAAACCCTCCCTGAATCAGGAACCGTCACTCTGGAGACGACGGAAGACACGGAGGCATTCGGTCGCAGGCTGGCGGCCGGACTTGTCGCCGGTGACCTCGTGGTTCTCGACGGTCCACTCGGCGCCGGAAAAACGGCACTGACCCGCGGTATCGGTGCGGGCCTCGGCGTGCAGGGACGCGTGACGTCACCGACATTTGTCATCGCGCGCGAGCATCGCCCCGGCATTCGCGCCGACGGCGGAACACCCGTCGGGATGATTCACGTCGACGCGTATCGCCTCGGCGACAGCGGGCCGCACGCTCTTGACGAGCTCGACGCCCTGGACCTCGATACCGACCTCACCGATGCGGTGGTCGTGGTGGAGTGGGGCGGCGACGTCGTGGAACGCCTTGTCGAGCGTCACTTGCGGGTGCAGCTTCACCGTGAACCCGAGTCGGATGTCCGGACGGCCAGTTGGGCATGGACGTCGTGACACTGCTCCCACCGTTGAAAGTAGTTCTTCACGTGCGAGTACCCTGAGTTATCGTGCTTGTTCTCGCGATTGATACCTCCACGCCGGCCGTCACTGCCGGAGTTGTCTCACTCTCGCCTCTCGGTGAGGTTTCGACGCTCGCCGTTCGGGTGACAGTGAACCCCCGCGCACATGCCGAGGTGCTCACCCCGCATGTTCTCGAATGCCTCGCCGAGGCGTCGATCACGCCGGCAGACCTGGGCGCCGTGGTGGTGGGCGTGGGACCCGGTCCGTACACCGGCCTGCGGGTGGGGATGGCGACCGGCGCCGCGTTCGGTGACGCGCTCAGTGTCCCGGTCTACGGTGTGTGCAGCCTCGACGCCATTGCCGCGGCAGTGCAGACGCCAGGCAACCTGCTTGTCGTGACCGATGCACGTCGACGTGAAATCTATTGGGCTCGTTACGATGAGGGCGTTCGAGTGGAAGGCCCCGCAGTGAATTCGCCGGGCGACGTTGACGCGTCGCCGTCGACGATTGTTGCCGGATCTGCTTCGCACGTAGACCTTTTCGATCTCCGGGTCGAGCCTGCGGAGACGCCGTCTCCGGCCGGTTTGGTCACTGTTGCAGCGCAAGACATTCTGGCCGGTTCGATTCCGGAACCGCTCGAGCCGCTGTATCTACGCCGCCCGGACGCCAAGACCTTGGCGGAACGCGGCAAATGAGTTACACCATCACGTCGATGACGGTCGACGACGCCGAGCGGTGTGCCGAGTTGGAACGTGCCCTCTTTGCGGGGGACGGGCCGTGGACCGCTCAGGCTTTTGTCTCCGAGTTGGCCGGCTCGCACAATCACTACTTCGTGGCTCGTGAGCCCGACGGTCGTGTTCTGGGGTACGCCGGAGTTGCATTGTTGGGCGCGCCGCCCAACATCGAAGCCGAAGTGCACACCATCGGAACGGATCCGGGTGCGCAGCGCCGCGGTATCGGCGGGGCTTTGCTCGATGCGCTCTTGGCTCTCGCGGACGACCGGGGAGCAGACGTGTTCCTGGAAGTGCGCACCGACAACGAACCGGCAATCGCTCTGTATCGGCGTGAGGGATTCGAGATCGTCGGAACCCGAAAGAAGTACTACCAGCCCAGCGGGGCAGATGCGTTCACGATGCGGCGGCCCGCCGTGGGTGTTCGCAAGAATGAGGAGCAGCAAGCATGATCGTCATGGGTGTCGAAAGCTCGTGCGACGAAACAGGAGTCGGCATCGTACGTTGGAACGGTGACGGAACCTGCGATTTGTTGGCGGACGAAGTGGCGTCGAGTGTGGATCAGCACGCCCGGTACGGCGGAGTGGTGCCTGAGGTTGCGTCGCGCGCTCATCTCGAGGCAATCGTCCCGACCATGCGGCGTGCTCTCGCGGCGGCCGGTATCGAGAAGCCCGACGCTCTGGCCGTCACGATCGGACCCGGCCTGGCGGGCGCCCTGTTGGTGGGTGTGGCGGCAGCCAAAGCCTATGCGGCAGCGTGGAACATCCCGTTCTATGCGGTCAATCACCTCGGCGGCCACGTATCGGTCGACACCCTCGAGCACGGACCGTTGCCGTCGTGCGTGGCCCTTCTGGTCTCCGGTGGGCACACGCATTTGCTGCACGTCGAGGATCTCGGAAAGCCGATCGTCGAACTCGGAACTACCGTCGACGACGCTGCCGGTGAAGCATTCGACAAGGTTGCGAGGCTTCTCGGTCTCGGGTTCCCCGGTGGACCGGCCTTGGATGCGGCTGCGCAGGAAGGTGATCCGAACGCGATCCCGTTCCCGCGTGGCATGACGGGCCCGCGCGACTCGCGTCACGACTTCTCCTTCTCCGGACTCAAGACGTCCGTTGCTCGCTATGTGGAGTCGAAACAGCGTGCAGAAGAAGCTTTTTCGATTCCGGATATCGCAGCGTCGTTCCAAGAGGCGGTGGCCGACGTCCTGACGATGAAGGCGGTTCGTGCCGCCAAGGATGTCGGCGTCGACACCGTGGTGCTCGGCGGAGGAGCAACCGCGAACTCTCGCATTCGTAGCCTCGCCGAGCAGCGGTGCGCCGAATCCGGTCTCACGCTGCGTATTCCGAAGCCGAGGTTGTGTACCGACAACGGAGTGATGATCGCTTCGCTGGCCGCGCACCTGATCGGTGCCGGAGCCGGGCCGTCGGAATTGAGTGTTGCAACCGATCCGGGATTGTCCGTCTCGATCAGCCAAGTTCTGCGCTAGGTCAGCCGACCGGTACAGGCAGGTGAGCGGTGGGGGTCGGCGCCGCGTTCTCCGTCGTCGGCTCGGGTGATGCGGACTCTGTGGGAGTCTCGGCGGTGGTTTCGGTGGAACCGGAACCACCGTTTCCGCCTTCGCCCGGAGCCAGTTCCGAAGGCCCACTCGGAATCTGTGGCAGGTTCTCCGGCCACCACGACGGTGTATCCGGCAGCGTGATGCCGGGAAGTGTCGGCCGGGCCGGGATGGTGGTCGTGGTTGTCGGCGGAAGAGTTGTCGGCGGAACGGTTGTCGTCGGTGTGGACGTGTCCGACGGCGGCGCAGGCGACAACGTGAACTGATGTGTCTCGTACGGCTGTGTTCCGTACGGCTGTGTTCCGTACGGCTGTGCCCGGTACGGGACTGTTGTGTGGACAACCGTGGGCACGGGGTCATGTGACGGGATGACTGTGGAACCGGTGCTCGGAACGACGTCGGTTGTGGTGTGCGTTGTGGTCGATCCGGTGCCGGCCGGCGAAATCGGCGTGTTGTCGGTCGGGACGACTTCCTTGGCGGCATAACCCAATACGAGTCCACCGACGACTAGCGCGCCGATCAGCGCGCCCGACGCTTTGGCGGCCGGACGGATGCGCTCGGAAGTTTCCGAGCCTGCCAACGGGTAACGCAACGACGTCGCGGAATCTGCAAGTAGTGCAGCACCTTTGGCTGCGGCTGCTTCGGGCTCGTCGAATTCGACTGTCGGGACTCGTGCGGCGTCTGCGATTGCCGTACGCACAGTGGGGATATGGGCGCCGCCGCCGATGAGGACAATGGCCTCGACGGTGTGTGGTGCCGCGCTCAGGACGCTGCGGATCAGCGTGAGCGCGCGCTCGACATCCGCGGCGATGATGTCCTCGAACTCGACCCGGGTGATCGTGATGGGCCCACGTGGCAGGTCGATCGTGACGCTGCGAGTGGTGGAGAGTTGTTCCTTCGCGACGTGGCAGCGCGACATCAGTAGTTCGGTGTCGGTGTGTCGGCCGAGTGGATGAGGGTACTTGTCGGTGACAAACGCGACGAGGGCTGCGTCGATGCCGGCGCCGGCAAGAGCGTCGGTGCGTTCGGAGATGAGGATCTCGCCGCTGTGATCGACCACGGACACGCTCAGGCCGCTATCACCGAGGTCTATCTGCGCGGTGGCGCCGTAGCGTGCAGTCTTGCCTGTTTCTGCGAGATAGGCGTGCACTGCGGCCGGTTCGGGAATGAGCCGAACGCGGTTCGGCGACTTCGCGAGCGAGGATCGGATGCTCGCGAGCTGTTGGTCGGTCGAGTATGTGACCCCGATGGATCGAGGGGCAGCGGCGCGATCGGACACCTGCGTGGTCATCAGCTTGATCGACGCGCGCACCAAGTCTCCGACGTTGGTGTTGACCTGATCGGCGGAGACGAATCGTGTTTCGGCAGGCAAACTACCGGGTGTGGCTTCTGCGGAATCGGTATCGACGAGCGCGGAGTAGACGCCCGACGAACCCGTCGACATTCCCAGTGATGAACCCATCTTGCACCCCCTCGCAGGTGTTTCTGTGACCGCATATCGGTCGCCGTTACATGAACGTTACAGAACGATCGGCACGATTGCTCGGCAGTTTTCTGTGAGGAGGAGAACTTTTCGTACCGAAACGGTGGTTTTACCAGCGGGATTGCCGAATATTGAATTATGCGGAAAAAAGTCGAATCCCGGCAGATGGATACGCGTCAACGCCGTCGATTGATCGCGGGGGCGATACTTCGGCCGGTGCTGACCGTCGTCGCGTTGGGTTGTGCGTATTTCCTGTTGCCGTGGACCGACGCGCATACCGTCAGCGCATTTGCTCTGTTGGTCGCAGGCGGTGTCGCGGTACTGGGTGTCGCTGCCTGGCAGATCAAGCGAATCCTGAATTCGGATGTGCCGGCGTTGCAGGCCGTCGAGGCGGCATCTGTCGTGGTGCCGACGTATCTTCTGATCGTCTCGATGACCTATTTTGCTGTCGCAGGGGCCGACCCGACAAGTTTCACCGAACCGTTGTCGAGGATGGGTGCGCTCTATTTCTCGCTGTCCGTGTTCTCGACCGTCGGGTTCGGGGACATCGCCGCAAAAACTGATCTGGCCAGGGCATTGGTGTCGCTTCAGATCGTCTGCAACCTGGTGCTGATCGGCTTTGGCGTCCGCTTTGTTATTGCTGCCGTGTCCTGGTCCAAGGAACACAGGACACGGCAGACGAAGCCAGGTGACGCTAGCGAATGACGGGAACTAGCAGCTCGACGTTCTGATCGACACCGGCGCCGGTCAGCTTGGGATCGCGGTGAATGTCGTTGAAGGACAGTTCGCGGTACAGCGATGCCAGGCCCTCTGGCGATTTGTCACTGTGATCGACCGAGTACGGACTCTCGGCTTCGAAGAGCGTCGCGAGCAGCGAGACGGTGCCGTCGCCGTTGTCCGCGATTTCGATGATCCGGCCGAGCTGCGGGAAGTCGATGTGCGAAGCGGTGTTGATCTCCCAGAACCCCTGTTCCGGCGTGACACCGGGCCACGGGGTGATCTTGTTCTCGTGTGTGTGGCCGTTGACCCAGGCAAGAACGTTGGGGAAGCGGTGCAACAGTTCGAGAAGCTGCGAACCACGGAAGCGTGGCTCGAGAATGTTCTCGGGGTCGGGGATGAGATTGTCCATCGTGTCGCTCGTGTGGTGGCTGAACAGCACGAAGTAGGTGTCGTCGCGGGACTGTGTGATCTTGGACCCGGCAGCGTCGAAGAACGTGCTGCTGCCGGCCCGAAGGGTGTCTTCGATCCAGCGGAACTGCGCTGCGCCCAGGGAGCCGTCGACAAAGCCGGCACGGTTGGTGGAGTCCATGCTGATTCCGACGACGCCGGGAGCGATCTCGAAGGAGTAGTAACCGATGCCGGTGTGATCGGCGTCCGGTGCAAATCCGTGACCGACCGGACCCGGACCGGTATGCGCCGGATCGAGGTGCGCGGCGATGAACTGCTTCGGCGTGAAGGGAGCACGGGCCGGGTCGGGGGTGACCTGGCGCGGGGGCGTCGTGAAGGCGGACAGAATTCCCGGAATGGCGCTCGGATCGAACTTGGTGGCGATGTCGATCTGCTTGGCCTGTTCCGGTGAGCCGGGAACCTCGAACTTGAGCGATCCGGTGTACATGGCCTCTAGCGGCGGGATGCCACTGGGAACGGTGCCGGACACCGAATCGTCGTGGTTGCCGAACACGCAGTACCAGGGAGTGTTCAGGCCAGGGCTCGAAACAGGGGTGAATGCGGCTCCGAAGAAATTGGGAATCTCGGGGAAGCCCGCCTTCTTGTACATGTCGAGCATCGGCGATTCCGGGTTCCAGTACAGATCGGCCCCGGAGTTCTGGACACCTTCGTAGCGATCCTTCGCGCCGGTGTTCGCAACGATCGTGCCGCCGTTGAGTGCGGTCAGGAACCAGTCGAGTTCGGCATGTTCCTTGTTGTCCGTGTTGTCGCCGGTGGTGACAACTGCGTCGAACGGTCGTGCCGTGTGCGGACCGCATCCGATGGAATTGACGCTTCGGACAAGCGAGATCAGGCCGTGCGCAGTCAGCGTTTCCTGCGGACGGAAAGCGGAACCGGTGATCTGGTGGACGTATTCGAAGCGCATCGGCGACTGCGCGTCGAGGATGTGGACGTCGGTCAACTGCACGATCGATGCCAATGCGGTGCGTCGGTCTTCGCGGCCGGACTTGGGTTCCGCGAGTTCGCCGCGCACGATGTTTGCCCAGCCAGGACCGGCTCCGAGTTTGCGGTAGCCGCTGCTGCCGATCGGCGTCGCGACTGCGTCGAGTGTGGTGCCCGCGCCCGACGTGGGCAGGGGAGCGGCGCCGGCATATTGCAGTCCCCACGGCTTGGCGCTCAGACCTACGGCGCCCACGGCGCCGAGTCCGGCAAAGGTCAGGAAACTACGGCGGTTGATGTTCGTCACGAATGAACAATAGGTGAACAAATTGGACGTGGGTCTGATTTCGCTGAGGACGAAGAGAAAAAACCCGCCCAGTCCTTGAGGGTTGGCACTCTCACGTATAGAGTGCCAATTGGCGCTGATCGAGTTCCGGCACCCGCGACGACGGGACTGCAGTGACGCGCCGTAAACGTCAAACCCAATCGCGTCTCGAGCAACCCTCGGGCGCACATACCCATGGAGGGCTCATCGTGGCGAGCGTCAACATCAAGCCGCTCGAGGACAAGATCCTCGTCCAGGCCAACGAGGCTGAAACGACGACGGCTTCCGGCCTGGTCATTCCTGACACAGCCAAGGAAAAGCCCCAGGAGGGCACCGTCGTTGCAGTCGGCGAAGGCCGCGTCAACGAGCAGGGCAACCGCATCCCGGTCGACGTCAAGGAGGGTGACACGGTCATCTACTCCAAGTACGGCGGAACCGAGATCAAGTACGCCGGCCAGGAGTACCTGATTCTGTCGGCACGCGACGTGCTGGCTGTCGTCTCCAAGTAAGACACACGTGATCCGCCCCGGAGTCCACACAGGATCCCGGGGCGGAATGCGTTCACGCCCCGAAGATTCAGGAGCTGACAGAACAGATGTCCAAGCAAATTGCGTTCAACGAGACCGCGCGGCGTGCTCTCGAAGCAGGCGTCGACAAGCTCGCCGACGCCGTCAAGGTGACCTTGGGCCCGCGTGGACGCCACGTCGTGCTCGCCAAGGCATTCGGCGGCCCCACCGTCACTAACGACGGTGTGAGCATCGCCCGTGAGATCGATCTCGAAGATCCCTTCGAGAACCTCGGCGCACAGCTCGTCAAGAGTGTCGCCACCAAGACCAACGATGTTGCCGGCGACGGCACCACCACCGCTACGGTTCTCGCTCAGGCGATCGTGCGCGGCGGACTCAAGAACATTGCCGCGGGCGCAAACCCGATGGCACTCGGCGTCGGAATCAACGCTGCCGCAGACAAGGTCGTCGAGGCGCTCATCGCCGCAGCAACTCCGGTCGAGGGCAAGAAGTCCATCGCTCAGGTTGCCACCGTCTCCTCGCGTGACGAGGAAATCGGCGAAATGGTCGGCGAAGCACTCACCCGTGTCGGCACCGACGGCGTTGTCACGGTCGAGGAATCCTCCACCGTTGCAACCGAACTCGTTGTCACCGAAGGTGTTCAGTTCGACAAGGGCTACCTCTCGCCCTACTTCGTCACCGACATCGATTCGCAGAAGGCCGTCTACGAAGACGCGCTGATCCTGCTCTTCCGCGAGAAGATCAGCTCACTGCCCGACTTCCTGCCGCTGCTCGAGAAGGTTGCCGAATCCGGCAAGCCGCTCTTGATCATCGCCGAGGACGTCGAGGGTGAAGTTCTCTCCACTCTGGTGGTCAACTCGATCCGCAAGACGATCAAGGCTGTCGCCGTGAAGGCACCGTTCTTCGGTGACCGTCGCAAGGCGTTCCTCGACGATCTTGCCGTTGTCACCGCAGGCACCGTCATCAACACCGACGTCGGACTCTCCCTCAAGGAAGCCGGACTCGACCTGCTCGGCAGCGCACGCCGCGTTGTCGTCACCAAGGACGAGACCGTCATTGTCGACGGCGCAGGCACGGCAGACGACATCGCGACCCGCGTTGCGCAGCTTCGCCGCGAGATCGAGAACACCGATTCCGACTGGGATCGCGAGAAGCTCGAAGAGCGTCTGGCGAAGCTCTCCGGCGGAGTTGCGGTCATCAAGGTCGGCGCAGCCACCGAGACCGATCTCAAGGAACGTAAGTTCCGCGTCGAAGATGCCGTCAACGCAGCCAAGGCTGCTGTTGCCGAGGGCATCGTCCCCGGCGGTGGATCGGCACTCGTTCAGGCCGGCGTCGAACTCGCCGACAACCTCGGCTTCACCGGTGACGAAGCTACCGGCGTCGCAGTGGTTCGCGCAGCACTCAACGCTCCGCTGTTCTGGATCGCATCCAACGCCGGCATCGACGGTTCCGTCGTTGTCAGCAAGGTTGCGGATCTCCCCAAGGGCCATGGCTTCAACGCCGCGACCCTGACGTACGGCGACCTGCTCGCCGACGGCGTCATCGACCCCGTCAAGGTCACCCGCTCGGCAGTGGTCAACGCCGCTTCCGTTGCTCGGATGATCCTGACCACCGAGAGCGCCGTTGTCGAGAAGCCGACCGAAGAAGTAGCTGACACCGGACACGGTCACAGCCACTAGGTTTCACGCACTAAAAGCGATCCCCCACCGAAAGTTGGTGGGGGATCGCTTTTTTCGTTTTCTGCTCAGACCAGCGGAATGATGGCGAACGGATCGCCCGTCGGCTGAGTCGATCCACCAGGAGGCTCGATCGTAAATGCCAGCTTGGTGTTGGGACCGATATTGTCGAGTACAACCTGAGTGGTCGGCTTGACGTCGGCAGGTGCCATGGTGCCCTTCGGAGTCATGGTGCTACCGTCCGGCGAGACCAGCCACATCTGATAAACCTGGTCCGGGCTCGGGGGAGTCACACCGTTCATCGTCAACACCGCGGCATCCTCGGACGGCGAAAACGCCGTTGTCGCGGTGCCGCCGCCGGGTACGTCCAGCGTGGTCGAGTGCATGTCGGGCGCGGCCATGATCTCGGAAACGGTGGTCGGCGACGGAGTGTTGTCGGTGATCTGGACGCCGATTCCGATACCCCCGGCCACGATGACCACGGCCGCTGCAGCGGCTAGTGCGACGGTCCATGGGCGTCGACGCTTGCGATGACCGGCAAGGGAGACCGGCGGAGCCAATTCCGGGGATTGTGGTGTCTCGGCAATAGTGTCGAGTAGGCGAGCGCGGAGCCCTGGCGGAGGTTCGACTGCGTCGACGATGCTCAGAGCAGCCATCGTCTCGGCGGCGAGCCGGACCTGAGATTCGAATTCCGCTCGGGTGGCCGCGTCGGTGCCTTCCAGGAGAACGTCGACAGCCCGACGCTCATCGGGGTCGAGGGCATCGATCGCGTAGGGGTGTGCCCAGCCGATCAGCTCTTCGTCCATCTCAGTTCACCCCCAGACATCTGCGTAGCCGGAGTAGTCCGTCGCGGATTCGTGACTTTATCGTGGGTATCGCCACGCCGAGGTCTTCGGCTACTTCTCGGTACGTTCGCCCGCCGTAGTACGCCAATGTCAAAGCTTCTCGCTGGGTCGCCGTCACCGATTCCAAACAGTCGGTGACGGCGCGATGTTCGTCTTTGCGAGTGACTTCTTCGCTGACGACGTCGAATTCGGGAGTCGAATTCGTGGTGTCGTACAGGGCCTGTCGATCCGTACTCGACTGTTCCGAACGCACCCGGTCGACGGCTCGTCGGTGAGCAAGAGTGAGTAGCCACGATAAGGCCGACCCGCGAACCGGATCGAAGGTGTCCACCGTTTTCCAGGCCTGGAGATACACCTCTTGGACAGTTTCTTCGGAGAAACCCGGATCGCGAAGGACCCGGAGAACCATCCCGTGCACGCGTGAACTGGTCCGGTCGTAGAACTCGGCGAATGCCGATTGATCGCCCCGAGCGACATTCTCGAGGATCAGCGCGAGTTCGCGGGATTCCGTGATCCGGGCGGTGCGCGCTGCAGAATTGTCGGTCGGACAAGCGTCGGTGTGCTCTGGGGCCTCGTTCGGTTCACTCACGTCGCGTGGCTCACCCGAGCTGAGTAATCCCGCCCCGAAGGTTCGTGTTGTTTCATCGACTACAACCGTAGCGTGCATGTCCGGTTCTTTTCTGTTGGCCCGCCGCTACTGCTGTGCGCCTTTGGTAACCGACGCGGTTGGCAAAGGCGCACAGCAAGGGGGATTACTGCGGCATCAACACCGAATCGATGAGGTAGACGGTGGCATTTGCGGTCTTGACGCCACCACAGAGGACGGTTGCGTCATTGACCTTGATGTCGTCGCCCGATCCGGTGACGGTGACCGTTCCACCTTCGGCGGTGGTGTGGGTGCCGTCGATATCGGCGGGAGCGATCTGACCGGGAACCACGTGATAGGTGAGGATCTTCGTCAGTGTTGCGCTGTCGGTCTTGAGGCTGTCGATTGTGGCCGGGTCGATTTTCGCGAAGGCGGCGTCGACGGGAGCGAAGACGGTGAACTCACCACCGTTGAGGGTGTCGACCAGATTGACGTCCGGATTGAGCTGACCGGATACGGCCGCGGTCAGTGTGGTGAGGAGCGGATTGTTCGACGCGGCTGTCACGACCGGGTCCTGCGCCATTCCGCTGACCGAGCCGGCGCCGGTCGGCACTGCCGCTGCGTAGTCCGCGCAACCTGCCCCGACGAGATCCGATGCGGGGTCTGCCATTGCACTGGTCGTCGACATCGACATGCTCGACGTTGTCGTCGCAGCGCTGGACGTGGCATCTGACGAATCATCGCTGTCGGATGAACAACCGACAATGCCGACAAGTGCGAATGACGCTGCTGCCGTGACTGCCAGAACTCGAGTGGAGGTGTTCATGGGTCTGCCTTCCGTAGATGAAGTGCCGGTGTGCACGTTCCGTACAAGGCATTCGGAGTCAGCAGTGAGGTGGATGGGTCGAGACACGAAAAGACCTCGAGACACGAGAAAGCCCCCGAGTTCGTCGGGGGCTCTCTGGTCTCGGTCTGCGGGGTAAGCAGGTTGTGCAGTGCAGTGCAGTGAAGGGGAGGGGAGAAGGAGGCTTGGTTTGACCTACGAGGTTCTACGACGCCAGGCGGCCGTTCCGGCGGTGGCGTGCATACAGCTCGCGTTCGGTTTCCGACATCCCGCCCCAGATGCCGTACGGCTCGGAGACGGTCAGTGCGTGAGAGCGGCACTGAATGAGAACCGGGCACTGGTGGCACATTTCCTTGGCTCGCGTTTCGCGTTGCGCTCGGGCTCGTCCGCGTTCGCCGTCCGGGTGAAAGAACATCGAGGAGTCGACTCCGCGGCACAGTCCGTGCATCTGCCAGTCCCAGATGTCTGCGTTCGGCCCGGGAAGATGATTAGGTGCAGGCATGTTGACTCCTTACTGCAAGCTCGTCGTGATCAACGAGCGGACCAAGTAGCCCGAAGATTATCCGGGCTTTCTATCGTTCACGCTTGCTAACCGTAAGGGTGCTGAGTAAATCGCGTCAATAGCCTCGATGAGTGGTGAGCGGCATATCTCGCAAAGCAAGATTTAACGAGAGAAATATTTACATTTCGACCACCTCGTGTGTAAGTGATCCGTTGCCGAATAGTTGACAGTGTGGAGTGATGTGTAAAGTTCTGCAGATATTCCTCGTCTGAAGTGGCAGATCAGGGGGAGTATTCGTATTATGGACAAAGCGGAATCGCTCGTGGCCGTCTGTGATTGTCGGCGTTCTAGCGCGACCTTCGAATGACTGAATTGGGACTAAGTTCCCAATTCGCACTTTGGACGTTTGTCCATTAGGTAACCCGCAGTTAACCTAATGGATATGCATTCGTTAATAATTCAAGAAAATGAAAGTTTCAATTTCAGTTGAACATTTGGTGAATGGCTCCGGAATCACGGGTGTTGCATCTTGCGGTCCCCTCGCGGCGATCTGTGGTCGAGGGCACTGCAATGATTTGACCGTGTCGACAACTCTTCAGTCCGTGGCATTCGGGACAGAGCCCGGACTTGCGCCGCTTTCCGCTCCGGCAACCATCGAGGAGTGGTGGTTGAGCGCCGTCGCACTCGGTGGTCAGGGGCGGTATGCGCAGGCGCGTGCCGCCTTGAACGTCGTGGATCGGCGCACCGCCGGCCTGGCCGCAGATGGCGACTGTGTGTATGCCTCGTTGTCCGCAAGCACGCGGGCGTCATTCCTGCGGCAAACGGGCTGGCATGGGAAGGCGTCATACGACGACGGACGTGCTCTTGCCATTGTCGCCGGACGAGGTGACTCTCCCGAGTTGGTCGCTGCCGCCTGTGACGCGTTGACCGGCCTTGCAGCCGACGCTCTCGGTCAGGGCCGCCTGGCGCTGGGATGGCGCCTGCTCGAGCGCTGCGCGGAGCAGATCAACCGTCTGGAAGGCGAGTCGGCGCGGTTGTGGCGTCAGGTGATCAGGCTCGAGTGGGTCTCGGCAGAACTTGCGCTCGCTTCCGGTGATTTCACGCGGGCGCTTCGACACGCTGAGCGTGCTGTCGAACTCGCCGCCGGTGGTGATTCGCTCAGGCACAAGGTCAAGTCGGACCTCTTGCGATGCGCTGCGCTCACAGGTTTCGATCCGGTCCAGGCGGCAATGCTTGCAGGTGAAGTGTTCGATGAGTGTCGTTCGTCTGGATTACTACCGTTGGCGTGGGCGTCGTCGATGCTGATCGAGGGTGTGAGCGGGAGTCCCACGACACCGAACTCGGCCGCACTCGGCGCTGCGGTTGCGGCACGCGGGGGAGTGTTCCGTGAACTGTCCCTGTGAGGTGCGCCACCGATGTGCCTCTGTGAGGTGTGCCACGCGGTAGCCGACGAGTTGTACACGTCGAAACATTGCCGCGGCGGGCCAGGCCTGCGCGGACCAGTCGGTCTGGATGGTTACTCTTAGAGGGTTCCGCTGTTAGTGGAAGCACACCCGCTCGGGAAGTGCCACTGTAACGCCAGGATTTTCGCTGACGATGACAAATACGAGCGATGAGTTGGACTCCGCGGTCGCCGCTGCAGCGCAGGGCGACCGTACAGCTCTAGCTTTGGTTTTGGAAAACATTCGACCCATGGTGGTGCGCTATTGCCGTGGTCGGGTGGGTGCGGCGGAGAGAGGCCACTTGTCGGCCGACGATGTCGCGCAGGAGGTGTGTCTCGCCGTGATGACCGCGTTGCCGCGTTATCAAGATCAGGGACGCCCCTTCATGGCTTTTGTGTACGGCATTGCTGCACACAAGGTTGCTGACGCCCATCGAAGCTCCGCCCGTAACAAGTCGGAGCCCGTAGCCGAAGTACCGGATGTAATTGCACTTGACGATGGACCCGAGCAGCGAGCGCTCGATTCGGAATCCAGCCGGCACATGCAGGAACTGCTCGGCACCTTGCCGGAGAAGCATCGAGAGATCTTGATTCTCCGGTTGGTTGTCGGACTGTCGGCTGAAGAAACGGCCGCCGCCGTCGGGAGTACCGCCGGAGCTGTACGAGTCGCCCAGCACAGGGCGATCGCGAAACTGAAAAAAGTAGTAACGAAAGCGGGTGAGAGCTATGGCTAGAGACGAGAATCGTGATTCTTCCGATCTCGATGACCTCACAGCCGGTCTCGCCGACGACGGTGCACCGGTGGATCTGGCTGCGGTTCGGCGCGACGACGCGCTGATCGAGGCAATTTCCCATGGTGGGCCGGTAGCAACCGATAGCACTGAGCAGTACGAACTGGCGTTGATTCTGTCGAAGTGGCGCGATGACGTCGTGTCGACCCCGATGCCGGAGGGCCCACTTCTCGACGATGTGATCGCAGCGATCGAATCGGCGCCCCCCAGCATTGCCGATCGCGAACGTTCTCGTTCACGTCTTCGTCTACTGCGCCCCGTTGCCGCTGCGGCAGCTGTCGCAGCGGTGGTGATCGGTGGCGGCTCGATGCTCACGTACGGGGCTGAACCGGGCGACGCACTGTGGGGTGTGAAGCAGGTTGTCTTCACGGAAGAAGCTAATTCGACAGTCGCGAAGATCGACACCACGTCCGAGCTCGAGAAGGCTGAGCGGTTGTTGGCCGCCGGGGATATTCCCGAAGCGAAGAAGGTTCTGGACAACGCTGCCCAGCGTGCCGGTGCTGTGAAGGATTCGCAGGCGAAGACGGATCTCGTAGAACGCTGGGGCAAGTTGATGACCCAGGTTCAGGAAACAACTACTCAGGCTGCGCCGCCGCCGTTGACCACAACTGACGGGCTGACAACGCTCGAGCCCCCGCCGGTGACGTCGATTCCCGTTTTGCCTGGCCCGACCTCGGATCTGGAGTTGCCGGGTACCAATCCGACGACATCGACGCCCAACCCAGCGATAGTTGCGCCGTCGTCAACAGTCCCGAGTCCGTCGGCGAACCCGACGACAACAACAACGACAACGTTGCCGACGACAACTACCCCGTCCTCGTCGAGGACGACAACAACGTCGCCGAATGTGAACACGCCGTCCTGAGCGTCGCGAGACCTGTTAGGCAGCAACGTAAATCAGTAGCAACGTAGTTCAGTAGCAACGGAATCAAAAACAGTGGGCCGGCAAGCGTAATGCTTGCCGGCCCACTGTTGTCAGTGTGTCAGGCGTCGAATCCGTCGCCGTGCATCGCTTCGTTCATGGATGCGTCGGCGTATCCACGGCAGTAGTCCCACGTGACATATGCCTCAGGCATGGGATCGTAGGCGGGTTCGTGAGGCCGAACCGTGCCGTCGACGAGGAGTTGAAGCAGGTTTGCCCGCAACATGTCCCAGTCGTGGTAGTGGTCCTGTTGGCAGTCCTCGCAGCACACCACGAGGCCGCGGATGCCACGATGAGCGAGGAGAGCCTCGTATACGGCGAGGTCAGCGAGATCTTCCTCGACTGCCTGCCGTTCTTGGGGGTCGAGTGGTTGACCCGGCTCGATGGCATCGAGTGCCGCGGAAGGGTCAGCGGGGTCGCCGGCAAAGGGATCTGGCGGCAGACCGGGAGGCAGTTGATCACGCACAGCACCACGGTACGCAGGTCAGGGGGGTCAGCGCCACTCGTTACGCGTACTTGCAGCGTGGGTGGGATGGTTCGGACCAATGTGCGGCCCGATACCATGGTGTTCAACGCCGGGAAAAGGTGCCAGGAATATCTTTCTGTGCAGGTGCCTTCTATCCGATATCCAGCTTTCGTAATCCGCTTCGAGGCAGCTGTTACAGCGGCTGCCGAACAGGCGAATCTAGGTCCATGGAGGGTCCTGACCGCATGACTAGTTCTGCAGGGCATGTACACACCGGAGGAGACGACCCCAACAAGGTCGCGATGCTCGGGCTGACATACGACGACGTACTGCTGTTGCCTGCAGCGTCCGATGTCATTCCGAGCCAGGTCGATACGTCGAGTCAGCTGACCCGCGATATCCGTCTGCGAATCCCGTTGGTCAGTTCGGCGATGGACACGGTCACCGAGTCGCGGATGGCCATTGCCATGGCCCGCGCGGGCGGAATGGGCGTTCTGCACCGCAATTCGTCCGTGGAGGTCCAGGCCGGCCAGGTCGAGACCGTCAAGCGTTCGGAGGCCGGCATGGTCACCGATCCGGTCACGTGTAAGCCGTCGGACACGATGGGTGAGGTCGACGCGAAGTGCGCTCGCTTCCGTATCTCGGGTCTGCCGGTCACCGACGACGCCGGACAGTTGGTCGGCATCGTCACGAACCGTGACATGCGTTTCGAGGTCGACCAGAATCGTCCGGTCGCCGAGATCATGACCAAGATGCCGTTGATCACAGCGCAAGAGGGCGTCACCGCTGACGTCGCGCTCGGTCTGCTTCGCCGTCACAAGATCGAGAAGCTTCCGATCGTGGACGGGAACGGCAAGCTTACGGGCCTGATCACGGTCAAGGACTTCGTGAAGACCGAGCAGCATCCGTTTGCCACCAAGGACCGTGACGGTCGTCTGCTCGTCGGTGCTGCGGTCGGTGCGGGCGATGATGCCTTCCAGCGTGCGATGGCGCTTACCGACGCCGGTGTGGACGTACTGGTGGTGGACAGTGCACACGGGCATTCGTCCAATGTTCTCGACATGATCGTCAAGCTCAAGCACGAATTGGGCGAGCGGGTTCAGATCATCGGTGGCAACGTCGCTACGCGCTCGGGTGCATTGGCACTCGTCAACGCAGGCGTCGATGCCGTCAAGGTCGGCGTTGGTCCCGGTTCCATCTGCACGACCCGTGTCATTGCCGGCGTCGGTGCTCCCCAGGTCACGGCCATCCTCGAAGCAGTCGCGGCATGCAAGCCTCTCGGCATTCCCGTGATCGCCGACGGTGGTCTGCAGTTCTCCGGCGACATCGCCAAGGCGCTTGCCGCCGGTGCGTCGACGGCCATGCTCGGCTCGCTCCTTGCGGGTACGGCCGAATCGCCGGGTGAACTGATCCTGGTGGGCGGCAAGCAGTTCAAGAGCTATCGCGGTATGGGCTCACTGGGCGCGATGCAGTCGCGCGGTGAGGCCAAGTCGTACTCCAAGGATCGCTACTTCCAGGACGACGTTCTCTCCGAGGACAAGTTGGTTCCGGAAGGCATCGAGGGTCGTGTTCCGTTCCGCGGACCACTCTCGCAGGTGACGCATCAGCTCACCGGCGGTTTGCGTGCGGCAATGGGTTACACGGGCTCTGCGACGATCGAGCATCTCCAGAACGCTCAGTTCGTCCAGATCACGGCTGCGGGACTCAAGGAAAGCCACCCGCACGACATCACCATGACGGTCGAAGCGCCCAATTACGCTGCCCGCTAAGTTCAGTTCGCTAGTTCACCAGTCACGAGAAAGGGGCGCGCGTGCGCGACCTCGTTGAAATCGGAATGGGTCGTACGGCCCGTCGTACCTACGAACTGGACGATGTGAACATCGTTCCCTCCCGGCGGACTCGTTCGTCGAAGGAGGTGTCGACGACGTGGCAGATCGACGCGTACAGGTTTGACATTCCCATCCTCGCTCACCCGACGGACGCGTTGGTCTCGCCGACGTTCGCAATCGAATTGGGCAAGCGCGGCGGGCTCGGCGTCATCAACGGCGAGGGCCTGTGGGGCCGTCATGCCGATGTCGAGGCCAAGCTGGCTCGTCTTGTCGAGATCGCCGAAACCGACGGTGGCGTCGACGCCGCGATCCGCTACCTGCAGGAACTGCATGCGGCGCCGTTGCAGGCGGAATTGCTGGCAGCAGCGGTCGCACAGGTTCGTGACGCGGGGGTCACGACGGCGGTTCGCGTCAGCCCGCAGAATGCGCGGGCCCTGACGCCGGCACTGGTCAAGGCCGGAATCGACCTGCTGGTCGTTCACGGCACGATCATCTCCGCCGAGCATGTCGTGCGCACGGAGGAAGAGCCGCTCAACCTCAAGACGTTCATCTCCGAGCTCGACGTTCCGGTTATCGCCGGTGGTGTGAGTGACCACCGCACGGCGCTGCACTTGATGCGGACCGGTGCGGCGGGCGTCATCGTCGGCTACGGATCTTCCGAGGGTGCAACCACGACGGGTGAGGTTCTGGGTATCGGGGTGCCGATGGCTACCGCTATCGCCGATGCCGCTGCGGCTCGCCGCGACTACCTCGACGAGACGGGTGGGCGTTACGTCCACGTCATCGCCGACGGTGACATCGCTACGTCTGGTGACCTGGCAAAGGCGATCGCGTGCGGCGCGGACGCTGCTGTTCTCGGCACGCCGTTGGCTGTGTCGGCTGAAGCTGCAGGCGGCGGTTGGTACTGGCCGTCCGCTGCTGCGCACCCTTCGGTTCCTCGTGGCGCGCTCCTTCCGGTTTCCTACGGCGAGCGGCCTTCGCTGGACAAGGTTCTGGCCGGGCCGTCCGACGATCCGTACGGTTCGCTGAACTTCGTCGGCGGTTTGCGTCGTTCCATGGCAAAGGCCGGCTACTCCACTCTCAAGGAGTTCCAGAAGGTCGGACTGACAGTCCGCGCCTGATTTGTCTGCATCTGTGGCCCTGGCTTCCTATGGGAAGTCAGGGCCACAGGTCTATGTTCAGGACTTTCGCGCGTTGGTGATACTTATGGTTACGCTTAGGGCACCCTTGTGGTGGCAGTCACAGCATTCGGGTGCATACTGACGGGTAACTACGTTTTCACGGTGGAGGTGTCCTGATGGGCAAGCAACGCGCGACGGATTACGACGTCCTGATTGTCGGATCCGGATTCGGCGGAAGCGTGAGCGCGCTTCGCCTTGTGGAGAAGGGCTACAAGGTAGGTGTCATCGAAGCGGGCCGACGGTACGCCGATGCAGAGTTCGCGAAGACGAGCTGGGATCTGAAGAAGTTCTTGTGGGCGCCCAAGCTGGGTTGCTTCGGTATTCAGCGGGTTCACCTGCTGCGCGACTGCTTGATTCTGGCCGGCGCGGGAGTGGGCGGTGGTTCGCTGAACTACGCGAACACGCTCTACCAGCCGCCGGAGCCGTTCTTCCAGGACAAGCAGTGGGCGCACATCACCGATTGGCGCAGCGAGCTCACTCCCTACTACGAGCAGGCGCAGAAGATGCTCGGTGTTGTGCGGAACCCACACATGACGCCGGCCGACGAGATCATGAAGTCGGTCGCAGACGACATGGGCGTCGGGGACACCTTCATTCAGACGCCGGTCGGGGTGTACTTCGGTGAGCCGGGCAAGAAAGCCGCCGACCCGTACTTCGGTGGTGTCGGTCCCGAGCGCACCGGGTGCATCGAGTGTGGCGAGTGCATGACCGGCTGCCGCCACGGCGCCAAGAACACGCTCCTCAAGAACTACCTCGGCTTGGCCGAGACCGCGGGCGCCGACATCATTCCCATGACCACCGTCTCGGGACTTCGCGAGCACCATGACGGCACGTGGGATGTGTTCACCGAGCGCACCGGTGCATACGCGCGCAAGAACCGTCGGACGTACACCGCCGCTCATGTGATTCTCGCGGCCGGAACCTGGGGAACGCAGCACTTGTTGTTCGACATGAAGGACACCGGAGCGCTACCAAAGCTGTCCGGCACACTGGGCGAACTCACGCGCACCAACTCCGAATCCATTGTCGGCGCAGGCAAATACAAGGTCGATCCCAATCTCGATCTCACGCACGGAGTTGCGATCACGTCGTCGTTCCACCCCAGCGAGGACACGCATATCGAGCCGGTTCGCTACGGCAAGGGTTCCAATGCGATGGGCCTGCTGCAGACTCTGATGACCGACGGCGGTGGAGACAAGCCACGGTGGGTCAAGTTCCTCGGTGTGGTCGCGAAGAATCCGTATCAGATGCTGCGCATGCTCACGGTCAAGGACTGGAGCGAGCGAACCATCATCGCCCTGGTCATGCAGAACCTCGACAACTCCATCACCACGTACACGAAGAAAGGCCTGTTCGGCCGTCGCAAGGTCACCAGCAAGCAGGGCCACGGTCAGCCGAATCCGACGTGGATCCCCGAGGGCAACGACGCGACGCGTCGGGTTGCCGAGAAGATCGACGGCGTTGCCGGTGGCACGTGGGGCGAGATCTTCAACGTCCCGCTGACAGCGCACTTCCTCGGCGGTTGCGCTATCGCCGAGGACGCTGACCGCGGCGTGATCGATCCGTATCACCGCGTCTTCGGCTATCCGACGCTCAGCGTCGTCGACGGTGCCGCGGTGTCCGCGAACCTCGGCGTGAACCCGTCGCTGACCATCGCGGCGCAGGCTGAGCGTGCGGCGTCGCTGTGGCCGAACAAGGGGGAGGCAGACCTTCGTCCAGCTCAGGGCAGTGGCTACGAGCGGTTGACTCCGATCGCCCCCAAGTCGCCGGTGGTACCGGCGTCGGCACCGGCGGCACTGGTTCTTCCGATTGTGAAGATCACGGGCGGAAAGAAGACGGCAGCGCCCGGAGTGGCATAACACTGTGGCGTAGCGAGGTGATCTTCGTCGCCCCCGGACTCTCGTATGCTGCGCAGAGTCCGGGGGTGCGCAGGTTCGCTAGCTGGGGCGATTAGACTGCACGTGTGGCAGATATCGAGCAGCAGAGACCAGTTCTTGTCGTCGACTTCGGTGCGCAGTACGCGCAGCTGATCGCACGTCGAGTCCGTGAGGCCAAGGTCTACTCGGAGGTGATTCCGCACACCATGACCGTCGAGGAGATCGTGGCCAAGAAGCCCTTGGCTGTGGTGCTCTCCGGCGGGCCGTCCAGCGTGTATGCCGACGGCGCTCCGAAGCTCGATCCGGCACTGTTCGACCACGACATTCCGGTGTTCGGCATCTGCTACGGATTCCAGGCGATGGCCGGAGCTCTCGGCGGCACCGTGGCCGAGACCGGCACCCGTGAATACGGTCGTACCGACATCTCGGTGTCCGGTGGCCTGCTCCACGACGGACTTCCCGCGACGCAGCCGGTGTGGATGAGCCACGGCGACGCCGTCACCGAAGCGCCTTCGGGATTCGAGGTCACCGCGACCAGTGACGGCGCTCCCGTCGCAGCGTTCGAGGATCGCGCCCGCAAGCTCGCCGGCGTTCAGTACCACCCCGAGGTTCTGCATTCCCCGCACGGACAGCAGGTTTTGAGCCGCTTCCTGCACGAGATCGCCGGTATTCCGGCAGCGTGGACGGCGTCCAACATCGCCGACGCGCTCATCGAGCAGGTGCGTGAGCAGGTCGGCGACGGACACGCCATCTGTGGTCTGTCCGGTGGAGTCGACTCCGCTGTTGCGGCTGCATTGGTTCAGCGCGCTATCGGCGACCGGTTGACCTGTGTGTTCGTCGATCACGGTCTGATGCGTGCCGGTGAGCGCACCCAGGTCGAGAAGGACTTTGTTGCCGCGACGGGCGCTCGCCTGATCACGGTCGACGCCGCCGACACCTTCATCGGTGAACTGGCCGGCGTCACCGATCCCGAAACCAAGCGCAAGATCATCGGCCGCGAATTCATCCGCAGCTTCGAAGGCGCTGTCAGCGATGTCCTGGGCGAGAACGCTTCTCAGGGCGCAACTGTCGACTTCCTCGTTCAGGGCACCCTGTACCCGGACGTCGTGGAGTCCGGTGGCGGCACCGGCACCGCAAACATCAAGAGCCACCACAACGTCGGCGGCCTGCCGGAAGATCTGCAGTTCAAGCTGGTCGAACCGCTGCGCCTGTTGTTCAAGGACGAGGTCCGCGCAGTCGGCCGCGAACTCGGCTTGCCGGAAGAGATCGTCGGACGCCAGCCGTTCCCCGGACCGGGCCTTGGTATCCGCATCATCGGCGAGGTCACCCGTGACCGCCTCGAAATCCTCCGCCAGGCGGATTCCATTGCGCGTGAAGAACTCACGTCCGCAGGCCTCGACGGAACGATCTGGCAGTGCCCGGTTGTCCTCCTCGCCGACGTGCGCAGCGTGGGCGTGCAGGGCGACGGCCGGACCTACGGCCACCCGATCGTCTTGCGTCCGGTCTCGAGTGAAGACGCGATGACCGCAGACTGGACGCGCTTGCCGTACGAGACCCTCGAGCGCATTTCCACGCGCATCACCAATGAGGTTCCGGACGTCAACCGCGTTGTTCTCGACGTGACGAGCAAGCCGCCGGGAACAATCGAGTGGGAGTGAGCTGATTACTGTGCGCCTTCATCAACCGACCGCGGTTGATGAAGGAGCACAGTGTTATTTGTGGTTCGAGCTATTTGCGGTTCGGCAGAATCACCAGCAGTAGGCCGGCGATGACTGCTGCTCCCACGAACAGCCACCGGAATTGAATGTCTGCTGCCGGGGCAAGGGAGAAGGGTCCGAGTAGTGCCCATCCGCTGACCAGGAATGCCGCGATTCCCGCGATCAGCAGAAGTGCGGACGGGCGCTTGGACTTCGGGGTTTCCTCGTGTTCTTCGGTGCTGGTACCAATGTCGTCGTAGTCGCTCATTACTGGTGTACCTCCAAGGCTCCGAATGTGGCTTTGGCGTTGATCGTCACGGTGGGGGCATCAGGTCCGGCCGCTGCGCCGGCGTGGACTCCACCGTCGAGGCAACGGGATCCGTCACCCATCACGACTGTGCAGTCGTTCTGTGCCTTGACCGTCGGCGGCAGCAATACCTTGAACTCGCCGAATGCCGCCGAGACGTCGATGGTCTTGTCCTCGGTGAACGTGAGCTCGCTCAGATCCAGTGTGAAGCTGCCGAAGCCGCCGGAGTATGAGGACTGAATCTCGGACACGCTGGCCGGTGTCCACTTCTGCTCACCTGACGCGTCGAACTCGAGCGGGTAAACCAGCGACGCGAGGATCACGAAGCCGACGAGCGGTCCGGTGACGATCAGCAGCCCGTATCCCTTGCGGAAGAACGCCCCGAAGATCAATCCGAGTGCGATCACGGCAAGTCCGACTGCCCCGACACGGCCGGGGGTGAACCAGTCGTTGCCGGTTGCTGCGCCTGCGGCACCGACTGCGGTGGCGGCGATGATCGCCAGGCCCAGGACGGTCAGGGTCCAGCGGGAGCGTCGACGGCGAGGCGGAAGCGGTAGCAGGGGAGGGTTCTTGGTCACGGGGTCGGGGAGATCCCAGGCGAAGGGAGCAACGCCGAGCGGGTCCCACGCGGGCGGCGTGATGGCGGGCTCGCTCTTCGAAAGATCAACTGCTGGTGCCGATTCCGATGACGAAGTTGCTGCGGCTGGATCCGTGGGAACGTAGCTGTCAGGAAGCTTGGTGTACGGCGTGTACGTCGGCGGCTGGTTCGGGGCGAAATATCCCGGGGTGAATGGTCCCGGGGTGAATCCTGTTCCGGGATAGACCGTTCCGGCGCCGATGTGCTGCGTGGACGACGGTGGCAGCACCGGTGGGACAGGTTGGCGTTGGTAGAGCAGCCACAGGCCGCCGAGCATCAGCATGACGCCGATCAGTCCGGAACCGCCCTGGCCGGCGCCGAGCGGACCGATCGTAGTCGCGGCGATAGCAAGGGCTACCACCAGGACGATGGTTTTGGTGTGCTTGTCCGAGCGGTGGCGACGACCCGGCGCCGCTGCGGTTTGGCCGATGTCGGCGCGCGGGAAAGTCAGCCAGGCCACGACGTACAGCAAGATTCCCGAGCCGCCGAAGATGGTGGAGATGACAAAGGCAACGCGCACGAGGATCGGGTCGACACCGTATCGGTATCCGATTCCTGCGCATACGCCGGCAACGTGACCCTGGTCCGGTAGACGCACGGGGCGGGTCCGCCACAGATCGTTGATCTGTTCCTGGAAGGTCGGATTACTCATGGCTCCATCGTGGTGTGTTCGAGGGTGTTGCCGCATCAGGGGTGAACCCTGATCTTTGGCGCGCTCCTGGCCTGACTTCAGGGTTGGACCCTGATGTGCTCGAGCAGGGTTCGTGCCAGTATCGACTATGTGCAATCTGTGTCTGATCCCGCGCTCGTGAGTGCGCCGCTGCCGATACGAAAGTTGGAGCGGCGCTCCGGCGGTCGAATTGTGGGTGGTGTTGCCGGCGGTATCGCGGATCACCTTGGTATCGACGCGCTGAAGGTCCGTGTCGCGTTTGCGATTCTGGCTGCGATGGCCGGTGCGGGCATCGTCGCGTACGGAATTCTCTGGGTTTTCGTGTCGGCGGGTACCGACACCGAGAAGCCGAGCGCGGCAGAGCGACAGCGTGCTTACGGTCTGGCCGTTCTCGGTCTGGGCGGCGCGGCGGCGTTGTCGTGGTTGTTCAGCGGCACGGCGGGTTCTGTACTGGCGCCGTTTTTTGTTGTTGCGGTCGGTGCGGCACTGGTGTGGCGGGAGTTCGATTCCGAAGGCCCTCGTACCGTCATCGGGTTGCCGGCGCGGCCGACCGTCCTGACGTGGACGCGCGTGGTGGGCGGCGCATCGATGATCGTGCTGGGGTTGGCGGTCGTGGTGTTGGCGCAAGTCGACATCGACGCGTTGCGGTCGTCGTTGTTGGCCGTCGTCGTGACGTTGATCGGCGCCGGTTTGCTGACGGTTCCGTTGTGGTTGCGGATGTGGCGGGCGCTCGGGGCTGAGCGGGCCGCTCGAATTCGCAACGACGAGCGTGAAGAGATCGCGTCACACCTGCATGATTCGGTGTTGCAGACGTTGGCGTTGATCCAGAAGCAGTCCGACAATCCGGTGGAAGTGGCGCGGCTTGCCCGTGGGCAGGAGCGCGAGCTTCGGAAGTGGTTGTTCAGTGGTGGCGAGATCGACCACACGAGCCTGACCGAAGGGCTCAAGATCATCGCGGGTGAGGTGGAGGATCAGCACGGTGTGACGGTGCGTCCGGTGACGGTGGGTGACGTGCAGTTGGACGGCGAGGACGGTCTGTCGAAGGAAGCGTTCACCGCACTTCTCGGCGCTACGCGTGAGGCTCTGGTCAACGCAGCGAAGCACTCCGGCGAGAAGGAGATCAACCTGTTTGCCGAGGTGGAAGGTGATCAGGTGAGTATCTTCGTTCGAGATCGCGGTGTCGGATTCGACGTCGACGCGGTACCAGAGGACCGTCAAGGTCTGGCCAAGTCGATTCGCGGCCGGATCGAGCGTCGTGGTGGCCGCGTCGTGGTTCGCTCCACCATCGGCAAGGGGACGGAAATCCGGGTACACATGCCGCTCGGGGGCAAGACGAGCACCGACTCTGACTTACAGTGGGACGAGCCCGCCGACCTTGTCGACAACCCGGAGGAAGCGCCCCAGTGACAGTTTTGCCCACACCCCCGTATCGCGTATTCCTTGTCGACGATCACGGGGTGTTCCGCTCCGGGGTTCGGGCCGAATTGTCCCGTGAAGACGACATGGAGATTGTTGGTGAGGCCGGCGGGGTGGCCGAAGCGATCGCCGGGATCAACTCCACGAAACCCCACGTGGTCCTGCTCGACGTACACATGCCGGACGGCGGCGGAGTGGCTGTGCTGCGCGGGATAGATTCCGGTCCGGTGTGCTTGGCACTCAGCGTTTCCGATGCGGCTGAGGACGTCATCGCGGTAATCCGGGCGGGTGCTCGGGGCTACGTCACCAAGACGATTTCGGGTGCCGAACTGGCCGACGGTGTCCGCCGGGTCGCAGGCGGCGACGCCGTCTTCGGGCCCAGGCTGGCGGGTTTTGTGCTCGACTCCTTCACCGGTCGATCCGCGGCACCGGAACCACAACTCGATCCGGAACTCGATTCACTGACTCCCCGTGAACTCGAAGTCCTGCGGTTGCTCGCGCGGGGGTACACCTACCGCGAGATTGCGGAGGAGCTGGTGATCTCCGTGAAAACCGTCGAGACGCATGCGTCCAATGTCCTGCGAAAGACTCAGCAGTCCAACCGCAATGCGCTGACACGCTGGGCTCATCGCCGCCAGATCGACTGAACTCTTCCGCGAGCGTCCACGAACGCGCACCATGGACCACATGACAGAACCACTGGCGCTGGCGTCGAGTCGTGGGCGTTGGGTTGTTGCCGCCACGGTTCTCGGTTCGAGCATGGCTCTTCTCGACGGCACGGTGGTCAACATTGCGCTACCGCACATCGGCGAGGAGTTGGGTTCCGGGGTAGCGGGCCTGCAGTGGACGCTCAGCGGGTACACGTTGGCTCTGGCGTCGTTGATTCTGCTCGGCGGCGCTCTGGGGGACCGGTGGGGTAGGCGCCGGGTGTTCGTGTGGGGCACGGTGTGGTTCGCGGTGGCGTCGCTGCTGTGCGGCATTGCTCCCGACATCACATTTTTGGTGGTGGCGCGAATCCTGCAAGGCGTGGGTGCGGCACTGCTGACGCCGGGCAGTCTGGCCATCATCTCGGCGTCGTTGCGTGAGGAGGATCGGGGCGCTGCCATCGGTTTGTGGTCTGGACTCGGGGGAGTTGCGGGAGCGATAGGTCCGCTGTTCGGTGGCTGGCTCGTGGAGGTCGCCGGGTGGCGGTCGGTGTTCTTCCTGAACTTGCCGTTGGCTGCTCTTGTCGTGTGGGCGAGTGTGCGGCACGTTCCGGAGAGTCGCGACCCGCATCCTCCGGAACGTCTGGATGTACTCGGATCTGCCTGTGCGGTAGTCGGTCTCGGTGCGTTGACCTACGGGTTGATCGAGATGAACCTGGTCGCGGGAGTGGTCGGCGCTCTCGTGTTGTGCCTGTTTGTCGTTGTGGAGCGACGGTCGCCGAGTGCGGTGGTGCCGCCGTCGCTGTTCCGGTCGAGAATGTTTGTCGCCGCCAATCTGGTGACTCTGGCGGTATACGCGGCGCTGGGCGGTGTGTTCTTCCTGCTGGTGCTGCAGTTGCAGCTGGTCGCGGGCTATTCGCCGGTGGCAGCGGGGGTCGCTACGGTGCCGATCACGGTGGCGCTATTGCTCTTTTCCTCGCGCGCCGGTAGGTACGCGCAGATTCACGGACCCCGGTTGCCGATGACCGCCGGGCCGGCAGTGGCTGCAGTGGGATTGGTGTTGATGACGAGGATCGGGGTCGACGCGTCGTACCTCACCGACGTGCTACCCGGAGTTCTCGTGTTCGGACTGGGTTTGTCGGTGATGGTCGCGCCGCTGACCGCGGCCGTGTTGGGGTCGGTTCCGGTGGAGCAGTCGGGAATTGCGTCGGGTGTGAACAACGCCGTTGCCCGAACCAGTCAGCTCCTGGCTGTTGCCGCGTTGCCGGGAATCGCGGGGATCAACACCGAAGCTCTGGCGGATCCGGCGCTGTTCTCCGACGGATTCACGATCGCGATGTACATCTGTGTGGGACTGCTGTTGCTCGGTGCGGCTATCGCGGCCGTACTGATCCGCGCTCCGGCGGCGCCGCCGATGCCGGAAACGGATTCGGTTGCCTGCAAACCACATTGTGATCTGACGGGGCCTGCGGTACAACCGAGTCGGGCCCAGGATTAGGCGCTGGACTAGACGCTGATATCTCGATCGTGGCTCGGTACCAACGGGATTGCCGCGGCGGGGAAGGCGGCGACTATCGCAAACGCGATGGGATACCCGACCACACCGATGAGTGCGCCGACCACCGGCCCCACGGCGGACGCGGCAATGAATTGTCCGGTGTTCTGAGCGCCCAACGCTTTTCCCTGCCAGGTAGGCCCGGCCGCTTCGGCGACGGACGTGAACGCCAAGCCGTTGTCCGCGACACTGACAGTGGTGGCGATCAGCAGCACCAACGCCGGGATTCCCCACGGGGCGGCGTCGGCGGCAGCCATGGCCAGCATGACAACGGCGGCAGACATCGACACCAGGCGAAGCGGGCCGACCCGGCTACCGGCGCGGTCACTCCACATCCCGACGACGATGCGTCCCAGCGCCCCGACGAACTGTGACGCTCCGATGAGCAGGCCGGCCGGGGCGGCTTCCCAGTGTTGTTCGTTGATCAGCCAGACCAGTCCGAATGTCGACAGTGTGAACTGCGGAAACACCAGGAGAGCTGACGCCAGGTGGATGCGCCACAGGAAGGAGTTCGAACGGTAGGGGTTGGCGGCCGCGACCGGTGCCTGTGCGGTGGTGGCGGGCCGCGGGGGATTGACCAGGACAAGTGCGCAGACCACTGCGAGTGCGCCGTTCAGAACCACGGACAGAGCAACCGCCGAACCGATTCCCGAGTGCGCAGCCAGCGTCGGAACGGTGACCGACGCGATGGTGACGCCCAAGGGTTGGGACATCTGCCGGATGCCCATCGCCAATCCGCGGCGGTCCTTCGGAAACCAGCCGACAACCACGCGTCCGCTGGCGGCATTGGTGCTGGCGGCCGACATGCCGCCGAACAGGAACGCGATACCGAGCAACGCGTAATTGTCGGTGGTGGTGGCAGCCAGGGCCGCAACGGCGGTCAAGGCAAGTCCGATCGAGATGACCCACTTCTCTCCGAATCTGTCGGCCAACGCTCCCCAGGCCACGAGCGTGAGGACCATACCGAAAGTGGGCGCTGCAGCCAGAGTTCCGGCCTGCGCCAGTGAGAGACCGTGCTCGGAATGCAGGAGTGGGATCAGGAAGGCGGGAGTGCTGACGAAGACGGTTCCGGCGGCTTGGGCGGCAACACCGAGGGCAAGCATCGTCCATGCCCGCGGTGTGACTACCGATTTTTCCAACCGTGACGCCTCAGTCATGGTGAGCCTCCCGATCCTTCTTAGCTTGAGGGCTCTGACGGTACTCCGACTGTTTCACATGCTGAAACTAGAATCCCAGAATGTGGTCATGCCTCGTGGCTGGCGATGGGGAGGTGAACAGTGAAGACCGTGTGTCCGTCCACCTGGTCGACACCGATGGTGCCGCCGTGCAAGTGGATGTTCTCGACTGCGAGGGAAAGTCCCAATCCGCTGCCCTCGCTGCGTCCTCGTGCGGTGTCTACCTTGTAGAACCGGCGAAAGATTGCCTGCCGGTCCTGGGGCAAAATGCCGGGTCCTTGGTCGACGACGGCGATGACGGCGTAGCCGGGTTCGGCGCTGAGTTCGACCCGTACCGGGGGTGAACCGTGCCGCAGTGCGTTGCCGACGAGGTTGGCGACGACTATGTCGATCCGACGCGAATCCACTCTGGTGCTGATGCTTTCGGGCGCGTCGAGCTCGACGGTTTCGGTCCAGCCGCGGCTTGCCAGTGTGCGCTCGGTCAGTTCGACGAGATCGACGTCGTCGAGGACGAGGCGTGCCTGCTGTGAGTCGTGGCGAGACATTTCGATCAGATCCTCGACGAGTCGAGTGAGTTTGCCGATCTCACTGCTCACGATGCGTGCGGCGGCACCGGCGTCGGGCGGAAGGTTGGGGATCTCTTCGCGAAGTATTTCACTGACCGGCACCAGTGCGGCCAGTGGCGTTCGCAGCTCGTGAGAGACGTCGGCGACAAACCGTCTTGCCTGCTCTTCGGATTCTTCGAGACCTTTGATCACCGCTTCGTTGCGTGCGACCATGTTGTTGAATGTTGTTGTCACCTGGGCAAGTTCGGCTACTCCGTTTTCCGGAAGGCGGACGCTGAGATCGCCGTCGGCGGCACGGGCGGCGGCCGCGTCGAGACGCTTGAGCGGACGTACCAGCGTCGACGCGATCCAGAAGCCGAGCAGACCGCTGACCAGCACGCCGGCAGCGAGGGTGAGACCGACGACTCGGAGCAGGTCGTCGAACTTGTCCTGTACCCCCACCAGTGGCCGGACGGTGACAGCTTTCACCAGTGTCTGGTTGTCGTAGCCGTCCTCCGCGGTCGTGTCCGTGACGTTGACGGACATCCCCAGCAGGATGCGCTCGGAGTCGAGTCTCTCGAAGCGGATCAGTTTCGAACTGTCCAAACCGCTGTCGAAGCTCGGCGGGATCGTCGCGGGATCGACGGATCCTTGGCGAACTACTTCACCGTCTGTGATCAGGGTCAGATCGGATGGGAAGACCTGTGAGAGGTTGGCGGGTGTCAACCCGTCGACCGGCATGCCGTCGAGGGACTGTAGCTCGTCGCGAAATTGTGCCGTTGCCACGTCCTGAGCATTGGAATAGATCCACGACCGCGCCATGAGCGATACCGCGCCGGCTGTTCCTCCGGCGATGATGAGGACGATTGCGATGAACACCAGCACGAGCCGGGTCCGCAGACCGTCGACGCGCAGCCAGGCGGGTCTCATCGACCTGAGCCGGTGTTGAAGCGATATCCGAAGCCGCGCACGGTTTCGATGACTGTCGGTACGGCCGGGTCGTCCTCGATCTTTCCACGCAGTCGCTGCACCGCTGCGTCGACGATTCGGGAATCACCCAGGTACTCCTGGTCCCAGGCTGCGGACAACAACTGTCGACGACTGAGAACCTGTCCGGGATTCTCGGTCAGTGCCAGGATCAGCCGGAGCTCGGTCGGGGTCAGGGTCAGCAGCGTTCCGCCCTTGCGGACCTGCAATGACGATCGATCCAGTTCCAAGTCGCCGAATGTCTCTGCCGCCGGTGCTGCATCTGTTCGCGTCGTTGCGGGCGCCGACCGACGCACGACAGCTTTGATGCGAGCGTCGAGGACACGCGGACTGGCCGGTTTGACGACGTAGTCGTCGGCGCCGGCCTCGAGGCCGGCAACGGTGTCGATGTCGTCGGATCGAGCGGTGAGAATGATGATCGGGATCGAACTACGCGTGCGGATGCGTCGACAGATCTCGTAACCGTCGGCACCCGGGAGTCCGAGGTCGAGCAGGACGAGGTCGGTGGTGGTGAGTACGTCGTCGAAATCACTGTTGCCGTCGGGGCGATGGCTGACGTTGTGCCCGAGTCGGTTCAGTCCCAACGTGATTGCCTCGGCCACGGCTGGATCGTCTTCGATGAAAAGGATATTCACCATGATTAGGGGCCTTCCGGGGTCGGAGCAATCTCGGTCAGCCCACGGTACAGGTGTCACACTTTCGAGAGCCGTTCGTTGCCGGAGTTTGCCAGTACCGCGTGCCGTGCGGCGGTGGTGTTCAACGGAAATGCCGACACGGCGAGGGTGTAGCAACCGACGAGGAGTAGTGCACCCAGCACGTCACTCGGCCGGTGCCATTGCAACACGACTACCGAGATCGCGGTCCCGATGGTGATCAGCGCGCCGTTGACGGCGACGACGCCCCGCCACCTGGCCGGTGTGACGAGCACTGTCGCGCAGACCAGAGCAGTGATGGCGGTGAGAGTCCCGCTGGGGAAGGAATTATGCATGACAAGACCGTTCAGGTCTGGTCGATCCAGCGACTGTTTGAGAACCCAGGCCGTCGTGATGGGGCCGAGGGTCACGACGGCGACGCGCAGTGCCAGCGCAATCGGGTTGTTGCGCAACGTGATCATGAGTACCACGAGCACTCCTCCCACTATCAGGATCGGGGTGAGCAGGCCGATGAACTCAGTGGAGAACACGCCGAGGACTTCAGACGTGGCCGCGCCCACCATGAGTTGTTGATCGACGATCTGGCCACCGGCAGTGTTGACCGCCAATTCGAATTCGATTACTCCGAGGATCAAGAGTGCCAGTGCGGCAAACAGTCTCGCTGGTTTGACTCGTGTCATGGTCAGCCTTCCGCTCTTTCATCCGAAGGGTTGTTGCGTTGGGGCGGGCATTCCCCACCAGGAGTGGTCGCCAGTTCGAAATGCCACATCTCGTTTGCATAGGTCTGGCAGAGGCCGTAATCGCTGCCGTGCTGGATAAGCCAGTCGTCGGCATCCGTCGGTCCGATGTCTACTGCCTGTCCGCTGACATGCTTGGACAGACTCGGGGAGTGCACCCACTTGGACGCTTCGTCCACGCTGCCGTACTTGGCTACGGCTTCGTCGAACAGTCGCTGTTGGTATGCGGCTGATCGCCAACCCGACGTGACATGCATGTCCACCCCGGATGCCCGCGCATCCGCTGCGGCCATCTGCAGCGCCGCGAGAAGTGCGGAATCGAGGCGGGCCAGCGCGGGCATATGGGTGTCCGCCACATTCAGGCCGTCCTCGATCTCGCCGCCTGAGGGTCCTGAATCAGGTTGAGTGGCAAGGTAGTGATCGCTCTTGGGTGTGGCCGCCTCGGTGTACGAACACGCGCTGAGCATGAGCGCCCCGAGTGTGACTGCTCCGAGTGCGACTGCTCGGTGTGCGACGGGGCCGGCGATTCCGCGGTGGCTGGGCATAGTGCAGAGACTGCTCGGTCAGTGTCACCAGGAGGTCGTCACTGTTCGTCGACGGTGTCACGGTCTGCAACAGCTCTGTAACAGGACGGAACGAGCCTGGTGGGGCGTGCGCTAAGCGGGTCGGGGAACGGATGCAAAGGTGGACAGTTCGAACCACGAAGGCAAACTGCGACGCAGGGCTTCCGGCCCGGAAATGGTGACCTCACCTGATCGAATGGCGTCGGACCACGTCAGGTCGCCGCGCCAGATCTCGGTCAACGGCCTGAGCCCGGCAGATACGGACACGGTGACCTCGAAACCCGGGTCGAGGTCACAGACGTCGACCTCGTCGGAGTTGATGACCAGCCACCAGTTTCGTGACTGCCGATCGATTTCGGAAAAGACGAAGTGCACCACTGTTTTTCCGTTGGGCACAGCGGAGTGATCCACCCGTCGATGCATGTCCCACAGTAGGAGTTTGGGATCGAGATCCTGGTCGCCGAGTTCGCCGATCCAGCGGGTGCCCCAGATTCCCAGGGCCTCGACGACGGGGCGGAGTTCGCGTCCGGCGTCGGTGAGGCGGTACGTGACGACACCGTCGGTGTTGTCTCGGTAGGTGATTCCGGCGGAAGTGAGTTGGTGCAGACGTTTGGACAGCAACGTCGGCGACATGCGGGGAAGGCCGCGTCGCAGGTCGTTGAAATGGGTACTTCCCATCATGAGTTCGCGCAGGACCAGGAGCGTCCAGCGCTCGTCGAGTAGCTCCATCGCCTTGGCGACGGGGCAGAACTGGCGGTACGACGACCCCACTTGTCAATCGTAGGCCGATGGGTGGGGCTGGTACAGATCCAGTACTGGATCGGTGACACTCGATGGTCGTAACGTCGAGGTCAGAGTGGAAATCGGTACTGCGAAAATTGATGGAGGAGAACGATAATGACTGAAGCAGCGGAGTTGGATCGAGCCCTCAAATCCAAGCACCGGGTGATGTGGGGGTTGGGCAATTATCCTGCGGTGGCAACGGAGGTCATCCCGGAACTCGGGCCGGTTGTGGCGGCGGCAGGCGGCGTGCGCGCCGGTGATCGGGTTCTCGACATCGCGGCAGGTTCCGGCAATGTGGCTATTCCTGCGGCGGCACTCGGCGCGCAGGTGGTGGCAACTGACTTGACTCCCGAATTATTCGATGCGGGAAGGAAGATGGCAGCCGACGCGGATGTCGAACTCGAGTGGCGGGAGGCTGATGCCGAGGATCTACCGTTTGAAGACGGTGAGTTCGACGTGGTGCTCTCGTGCGTCGGTGTGATGTTTGCGCCGCATCATCAGCGGGCAGCGGACGAGCTTGTTCGAGTGTGCAAGGAAGGCGGCAGGATCGCTGTACTGAGTTGGACACCAACAGGTTTCATCGGCGAGATGTTCAAAGCCATGAAACCGTACGCACCTGCACCACCTCCTGGTTCGCAGCCACCGCCGTTGTGGGGTGAGGAGAGTCATGTTCGTGAGCTGTTCGGTGACCGAGTTCGCGACCTGACTGCGCGTCGAGAAGTGCTGCAGGTGAGCAGGTTCCGCGATCCGGAAGACTTCCGCGACTTCTTCAAGGAGAATTACGGACCGACCATCGCCGTCTACCGCAATATTGCCGGCGACGACGCCAAGGTGGAGGCCCTCGACCGGGATCTCGTCGACTTGGCTCGCAAGTACAGCGCAGGAGGAGATTCCAGCGCCGGAGGGGATTCTCCGGGCATGGACTGGGAGTATCTACTCGTCACCGGTGTCAGGAGTACGTCATGACAAGCATTGATATTGCGCCGTTGAGATCGTCCGTCACCGGCCCGGTTTTCGGCCCGGAAGATTCGGGTTACGACGACGCGCGGGCCATCTGGAACGGCTCGATCGATCACCGCCCGGCTGGGATCGCCAGGTGCCTTTCGCCGTCGGATGTGGCTGCGGCACTGGGTTATGCCAGAGAACATGACTTGGAGGTGTCCGTCAGAGGTGGTGGACATTCGTATCGTGGGGCCTCGGTGTGTGAGGGCGGTCTGATGATCGATCTCAGTGCACTGAACAACGTCACTGTTGATCCGTCGGCGCGTAGGGCGCGCGTAGGCGGCGGGGCGACGTTGGCGAACCTGGACGCCGCGACGCAGGAACACGGCCTGGCTGTGACAGGTGGGGTGATCAGCGATACCGGTGTGGGCGGTCTGACACTCGGCGGCGGCATGGGGTGGCTGACGCGAACGCTCGGATTGTCGATCGACAATCTGGCGTCGGCGGAGGTTGTGCTTGCCGACGGTGAGGTCGTGCGCGCGTCGGAAGAGAACCATCCCGATTTGTTCTGGGCGTTGCGAGGCGGGGGAGGCAATTTCGGTGTGGTGACCGAGTTCGAGTACCGGCTGAGCGCGATCGGGCCGGAAGTGCATCTCGGGTTCTTCTTCTGGGGGATGGACGACGGACCGGATGCGCTGCGTCTGTGCCGCGACGTGGTGCCGGCTCTGCCCCGCAACACCGGTGCGTTGATCGCCTCGAGCCTGTCCGCGCCGCCCGCGGCGTTTGTACCGGAGCAGTTCCACTTTCATCCCGGATATGCCTTGCTGGTAGCAGGTTTCGGTTCCGCCGAGGAGCACGCGCAGGTGATTGCGCCCATCAGGGAAGGGCTGCCGCCGCTGTTCGAGTTCGTCACACCGCTCCCGTACACGGGGCTGCAGTCGATGCTCGACGATGCCGAACCGTGGGGTGCGTACGCGTACGAGAAAGCTCTGGACCTAGGGGATCTCTCCGATGACGTGATCGGTGTTCTGACCGAACACGCGGTGAAGAAGTCTTCACCGATGTCGTTCATCCCGATCTTTCCGCTGCAGGGTGCGTTTACCGCCGTCGGCGACGACGATACGGCGTTCGGTGGTTCCCGCGCCCCGCACTACGTGTGCAACATGACGGCCACGGCAACGGATGCCGGGACTCTGGATCTGGATCGAACGTGGGTGCGCAATATCTGGGAAGCGTTGCGTCCCTTGTCGACCAATCCCGGTGGCTACGTCAATTTCATGACCGACGTCGACGAAGAGCGGGTTCGCAGTTCGTACGGATCCGGCAAGTATGCACGCCTGTCCAGGATCAAGGCACAGTACGATCCGCACAACCTGTTTCATCTCAACGCCAACATCAGGCCGGCTGCGTCGGCGCTGAAGTAGCAAATATTTAAACCGTGAACACCAGTACAAGCACGATCAGTATGGCCGCGATGATGATCGCCACCATCGCGGTCATGGCCAGTGGCGCCCAGGCGACCACTTTGTCCCGGGTGCTCGCGTCGGCGGGGCCGGTGGGTATCCGAGGGGGCCACGAGAACAGGTCGAGCGGGCTGGGGACAGAGCCGAGTGGCGTATTCTGTTGCACTGCAGGCAATCCGGTGACCGTGGGGCCCACCAGTCGATTTCGTCGGTGCGGGTCGGGGAGTTGGGTGGTGCGGTGCGCCCACGCCGGAACCGCTCCGTCGGACGAGAACACGGGGATGTCGATCAACTGATCGACGGAACCGCCCCCGGTTGCTACCGCGGCGAGTGCGTCGCGGGCCTTGGCCATGGTGGGCCGACGCGTCGGGTCCGGTTCGAGAAGTTGGAGCAGCACGTCTGTGAGCGGTCCGGATTTGGTGGGACGGTAGATCTCGGCTTTGGCGACTCGGTGCAGCAATGCAATGGCGTCGGAGTCGATTCCGAAGGGTGGTTGGCCTTCGATCACCGTGAAGAGGGTCGAGCCGAGGGAGAAGACGTCGCTCGCTTCGGTGGGATTGTCGCCGCGGGCCACTTCGGGGGCGAAGTATGCGGGGGTGCCGGTGATGACTTCGTCTTGACGGTCCGATCCGTCGCCCTTGGCGCGCGCGATTCCGAAGTCGCTGATCTTGACGATGCCCAGGGAGTCGCCGCGATCGGCAATAAGAATGTTGCCCGGTTTGATGTCTCGATGCACAATTCCGGCAGCGTGCGACTCTGCGAGTGCTGCGGCGATCTGAGCACCGATCTGGGCAACTTCGAGGGGCGGCAGAGTGTCGGCGAGGTTCATGGCCTGCGCGAGGCTGCGGGACGGGAAGTACTCCATGACCAGCCACGGTTCGCCGGCTTCGAGAGCGACGTCGTACATGCCGATGGAGTGTGGGTGCGAGAGTTTGGCGGCGTTGCGGCCTTCACGAAGTGTTCGAGCGCGGATCTCCTCGGCGCTCTCGTTGTCGAGTCCGGCGGTGGTTGTGACCTGTTTCACCGCGACATCACGGCTGAGGAGGGTATCGCGGGCCAGCCAGACGGCGCCCATGCCGCCGCCGCCGATTTTGGATCGGAGTCGGTACCGCCCTGCCAGCAGGTATTCAGGGCCGATGCCCCTCCCTGTCTGCTCTCGAGATGTCACCACTCCAGGTTAGAGGATTGATACGGGTGTGACCCTCGAGGTTTGTGTGAACTTCGGACTTTTGTCGCTGCTTGACGGGTCCTCAGGGGCAGGCTTTACTGGAAACGAATCGAAACTATGTTCGATTGTGTTGTCTGTTCGATGCGTGTCAGACCCCGACTTCCCCGTGGTTTGCCGGCTTGAAAAAGATTGCCGGAAGTATCGCAGGACGGGGATGACGAAGTGACGGTGGTAGAGAGCGTTGCCGAGGCGGCGGGCGTGTCCCGCCAGGAGCGGTTGGCGGAACTCCGCAGCCGGATGGCCTCCATCCCGGCTCGCGGTGACGGGCAGGTTGTGTCGTCGATTCCCGTCGAGGCTGCAGTAGGAGTGACCGGGGATCGGGCGGACAAGGCGGGAATCCTGCCCGTGCCGGCCGGTATCGCAGAGTTGCTGCCGCAGGGCGGGTTGGTGCGGGGAACCGTGGTGTCCGTATCCGGGGCCGCGTCGTTGCTGGTGGGGTTGGTGGCCTCGGTGACCGCGTCTGGTGGACATGTTGCCGTTGTCGGCAAGCCGCAGTTGGGAGTGTTGGCCGCGTACGAGATGGGTGCGCAGTTGGAGCGTCTTGCGTTTGTCCCGGATCCGGGGCCCGATCCGGTCGAAGTTGCCGCAGTGCTGCTCGACGGTATGGATCTGGTGATTCTGGGATTGGCGGGTGCGTCCGTGCCCCCGTCGCGGGCGCGGGCAGTGGTGGCCCGCGCCCGCAGCAAGGGCTCCACTCTTGTTGTGACGGATGGTCATTGGGATGGTGTGGAGGTGCGGCTGGAGGCGCAGGTCAACGGTTACGGCGGTTTCGGGTGCGGACGCGCGCTGGGGCGGGGACGGCTCGAATCGCTCAGCCTTGCCGTGCGTGCCCGAGGGCGCTCGTTCCAGCCGCGCACCACCCGTCTGGATATCTGCAGCGCAGCGGGACGGGTGGAATGGAAGCCTGCACTCGAGGTGGGCGCAGCGCAAGTGGTGGCCGCAGCTCAGGTGGTGGCACTGTGAGCAGGGTTCTGGCGCTCTGGTGTCCGGACTGGCCGGCAGTGGCGGCTGCTGCTGTAGCCGACCTTCCGGCTACTCACCCGGTTGCGGTGACGTCAGGCAACAGGGTGATCGCGTGCAGTGCGACGGCCAGATCGGAAGGAGTGCGCCGTGGGCTGCGCCGACGCGAGTCGCAGGCGCGGTGCCCGGAACTGTATGTGGCGGCGGCAGATCCGGAGCGGGATGCCCGATTGTTCGAGCCGGTTGCAGCGGCTGTCGATGCGGCTGCGCCCGGTGTGGAGGTGCTTCGTCCTGGCCTGCTGGTGTTGAGTTCACGCGGTGCCAGTCGCTATTTCGGCAGCGAGGAGGCCGCGGCAGAACGGTTGGTGGATCAGGTTGCTGCCGTGGGAGTCGAATGCCAGATCGGGGTGGCCGATCAGTTGTCGACCGCGGTGATAGCTGCACGACGAGCCGCGCTGGTACCGCTCGGCGAGGGCGCTCGGTTTCTTGCTCCGCTGCCGATGTCGGAGTTGGCGGCCGAGCCGAGTTTGTCCGCACCTCATCGCGGTGAGCTGGTGGATCTGCTGCGCCGGCTCGGGATCAGAACCATCGGCGCCTTTGCGGACTTGCCGGCCGTCGACGTGGCGTCGCGGTTCGGTACCGATGCGGTGTTGGCGCACCGGGCGGCGCGCGGTGAACCGGAACGACCACCGTCGGCCAGGGCGTTGCCACCGGATCTCGACGTGGAGCAGCATTACGATCCGCCTATCGAACGTGTGGACGCCGCGGCCTTCGCCGGGCGCGCCCTGGCGATTTTGCTGCATGGCACGTTGTCCGGCGCCGGCGTCGCCTGCACGCGATTGCTGATATCGGCGAGCACCGAAAACGGCGAGAATCTCTCTCGCACGTGGCGCTGCGCCGAGCCGCTGACGCCGGAAGGAACGGCTGATCGAGTGCGGTGGCAACTCGACGGGTGGCTTACCGGCCGCAGTGAGGACAAGCCAACCGCAGGAATTACCGTGCTGCGCCTCGAACCGGTGGAGGTGGTCAATGCCGGCGCCTTGCAATTGGGCCTCTGGGGCGGAGTGGGTGATGAGGACGAACGGGCCAAGCGAGCGTTGGTGCGAGTGCAGGGGCTCTTGGGCGGCGAGTCGGTCCAGGTGGGTGTCCTCAGTGGCGGGAGGGGGCCGTCGGAGCGAATTACATTGGTGCCCTTGGGTGATGAGCGGGTAGCAGCGCATGATCCGGGGGCTCCGTGGCCGGGGCTGCTACCGCAGCCGTCACCGGGATCGGTGTACGTCGACAATCCGCGGGTGTGGCTGACAGACGCGTCGGGCAAAGCTGTGTACGTCACGGAACGCGGAGTGTTCAGCGCGCATCCGGCGAGGCTGAAGTGGGGGAGTAAGGAATGGGCGGTGCAAGGATGGGCAGGTCCGTGGCCGGTCGACGAGCGATGGTGGGATTCGGCCGCGGTGCGAACGGCGGCGCGGGCGCAGGTGCTGTTGGAACAATCACGCGCGTTGTTGATGATCTGTGAGGGTGGCGAGTGGTCGGTGGAAGGTGTGTACGAGTGAATACGGCTAATCTGGAACATCGTGAGTATCGCTAACGTGCGCAGTGCCGGTGGAATCGAGATCAGCTACCGCGATTCGGGGGCCGGTTCCGGGACTGCCGAACTGCCTCCTGTCGTCCTCGTGCACGGCATGGGCGGCGACAGCGGCACATGGGATCGGTTCGCCAGAGCATTGCGGTCCCGCGATCGACGGGTTGTCTCGGTGGACCTTCGTGGGCACGGGCGCAGTGCCCGGGCGTCGTCGTACCTGTTCGAGGAATTTGCCGCGGACATCATGGACGTCTGTGATCACCTGGAACTCGATCACGTCGACCTGGTGGGGCACTCGCTCGGCGGGCACGCCGCGTCGTTGATCGCGCAGCGCCGGACGACCGGTGTTCGCAAGCTGGTCATCGAAGAAGCGCCGCTCCCACTGCGTCCCGGCGATCCGGAGCAGGTATTTTCCCGCAAGCTGCCGAGCATGTCCGAACTGTGGCACGCAACAACAAGTTTGGTGCGCCATCCGCGGGCGGCTCTGGCCTTCGACAAGTCGATGACGGGGTCGGCGCTGACGCAGTTCCGTCAACCCGATCAACTGTGGTGGGAATCGTTGCCGCTGATCGAGGCGGACACCTTGTTCCTGCGCGGCGGCCTCGGCGGCATGGTGGATTCCGATCGGCTTCGCGAGGTCAGCGCCACGGTCAAGCGTTGTGAGGTCAGGTCATTTCGCACCGGTCACAGCGTTCATCGGGACGGCTACCGTGAATTCGAGGCCGCGGTGGTGCCTTTTATTTCGTAAACCGGGCGTCCAGATGTGTAGAGAGCGCGCCGACGGTCAACTCTGTGCAGACGCACTGCTCTAGCAGACACATGCTCTAGCAGACACACTGTGAGAGGACGTCATCACGTGAGCCCAGAACCCGCGAACGTCCCCCAGTGCAGTCACGGATTGCCGCGTCGGATGTTCTTGGGCGGGATGGGCGCTTTGGCTCTTGCAGGTATGACGGATATCGGGTCGGCGGGCGCCGCAGCCGCACCGTCGCGGGCAGCGCCCAGTGATTCGTTTCCCGCTCAGCCCAACATCGTGGTCATCATCACCGATCAGGAACGACGGCCGATGTACTGGCCGCAAGGGTGGGTGGAGCGGAATCTTCCTCATCGCCAACGCATTGCGCGTCACGGACTGACTTTCGATCAAGCGGTCTGCAACACGGCGATGTGTTCGCCCAGTCGGAGCACGTTCTTTACCGGGCTGTATCCCGCGCAACACGGTGTGACCAGAACCCTGACCGAGGGCGGCACCGTATCTCCCACCGAACCGCAGTTGCAGACGTCGGAGCAGAACATGGCGAAGATGCTGGCATCCGCCGGGTACAACGTCCAGTACCGGGGAAAATGGCATCTGAGCAAGGGAGCATCCGGTGGTGATCCGTCCAGTGACGACGTTGCCGCATTCGGTTTCGGCGGGTGGACGCCACCTGATGCCGGACAGGACACAAACCCAGACCATTTCGGCGGCGGATGTGCCGATCACGACCGCCGCGCTGCCGAAGAAGCCGTCGAATTTCTCACCGGACCGGATGCCAAAGGGGACAAGCCTTTTGCGCTGATCGTATCGTTCGTCAATCCGCACGACGTCCTTGCATATCCCCAGTCGTGGGATGCGATGAGTGGTACGTGCGACAACTACGGGTCGGATGCGCCGGGAGCTTTCGAGCAGGGCATCGAACTCCCACCGACCTACGACGAAATCCTTGCCTTCAACTACAAACCGAGCGCTCAGGTGCAGTCGGAATTGTTGCTCGCCGCCGGACTCGGTCCATTGCTCGGACCCGATCAGGCCAGGCGATACATCAACTTCTACGCCTACATGCACAAGGTGGTGGATGAGCGCATCGGCAGTGTTCTCGACGCCTTGGAAGCCACTCCGGGGCTGCTCGACGATACCGTCATCGTGCGTATGTCCGATCACGGTGAGATGGGAATGTCGCACGGAGGCTTGCGGCAGAAGGTGTTCAACGCGTACGAGGAAACTCTGCGCGTCCCACTCGTGATCAGCAATCCGTTGTTGTTCCCGAAGCCCGTTCAGACGGACGCGTTGGCGTCGTTGATCGACGTGATGCCCACTCTGGCCAACCTCGCGCAAGTGCCGGATCGTGCGTCGTGGAACTTTCTCGGCACCGATCTCACCCCCGTGCTCGTCGATGCGGCGGCGTATCCGGACGCACCAAGCGTGCACGTTCAGGACACGATTCTTTTCACGTACGACGATCAGAACTGTGCGACGCCAGACGGTCAGAACATCGTCACGCAGCCGAACCATATTCGCTGCATTCGGGACAGCAGGTGGAAGTACACGATGTACTTCGACCCGGCGGGAACTGCTGCGCCCCAATACGAACTGTACGACCTGATTGCCGATCCCCTGGAGACGAACAACCTGGCCAACCCGTTCAATTTTGCGTCCTACCAGCCCGCCAAAGCCGCCGAGATGAACGCACAACTCTTTGCCGCGATGCAGGCAAAGGGTGTTTCGCTGGCAGAGTCGAGCAATATTCCGCAAAACTGATTCACGACGGAGTTCTGCGGGCATTCCCCTCGGACATATGTCTTCGTTTCGGGAAGAAGGAATGTCATGACCGTCACCTCGCCGGGGCGAGAAGGATTCAGTTCCCTCCGATCAGGAGGGTTGAACTGGGATTGTTTTCCACTCCGATTGTTCGCCAAGGGAAATGCCAAATTTTGGAACCCGGCAGACCTCGATTTTTCGAAAGATGCTCGAGACTGGCAAGAGTTGACCAGCGAGCAGCAGCGCAGCGCGACGTATCTGTGCGCGCAGTTCATCGCCGGTGAAGAAGCAGTGACCGAGGACATCCAACCGTTCATGCAGGCGATGTCCGCTGAAGGCAGGTTCAGCGACGAGATGTACCTGACCCAATTCTGTTTCGAGGAAGCCAAGCACACACAGGTTTTCCGGCTCTGGATGGATGAGGTCGGACTCACCGACGACCTGCATTCCTACGTCGCCGATAATCCGGACTACCGACAACTGTTCTACGAGGAGTTGCCGGCGTCGCTGCGGATTCTCCAGACCGACCCCAGCCCGGTCAACCAAGTGCGGGCGAGCGTCACCTACAACCATGTCATCGAAGGTAGCCTTGCGCTGACGGGTTACTACGCCTGGCAGAAGGTATGTGCCACAAGGGGAATCCTGCCCGGGATGCAGCAGTTGATCAAAAAGATCGGCGACGACGAGCGGCGCCACATGGCGTGGGGAACCTTCACGTGCCGCCGACACGTGGCTGCGGACGACGCCCTGTGGGATGTAGTACAGGCGCGCATGGGCGAGTTGATGCCGATGGCTCTCGGTCTCATCAACTGGGTCAACGATCAGTTCGAAGTCCAGCCCTTCGGTCTCGACAACCAGGAGTTTCTCGAGTACGCGGCTGATCGTGCTCAGCGACGGCTCTCGGCAATCGAGTCTGCGCGTGGGCGTGACGTGGCCGAGATCGACCTCGACTACTCACCCGAGACGCTCGAGGAGAAGTTCGGTGCCGAAGACGCCGCAGTGATGATTGAGGCCGGTAGCTAGGTCAAAAGCTAAGCCGCCCTGAAGTTTCCAGTCAATATTCAGACTTTTCCGACTGGTTTCAAGGAGCCCTCGCAATCGAACAGGATTTCGATTAGGGTGGGGGAATGTTCGATTCGGGGGTGGGAAGTTTCGGTATCTCAGCACAGCTGAGTGGTACCGAAACCGATTGCGCCCTCGTCGATTTGATGGCCGAGTTGCATTCATGTGAAGCTATGCTGGTCGAGCGGAAACTGGCCGTGGTGGCGGAGTTCTTCACCCGCCGCAGCGCCGAGCATGTCGAGGGTGGCACGTGGACGTCGTCGGCGCACGAGTTGGCGGAATCCGAGGTCGGCGCGGTCCTGACGATGGGGCGCGCTGCTGCCGGAAAACTCATCGGGTTGGGTTTTGCTTTGAAGACGCGGTTGCATCGCACAAGGGCCGCGATGGCCCGCGGTGAACTCGACTTCTACCGGGTCACGTTGATCGAGTCCGCGACCGCGAATGTCGGTGACGAGCTGATCGACGAGGTCGAACGCTTGCTGCTCGAGCAGGTTCTTGCCCCACCGGTGGACGGCGGTACCGGTTTGACGGGTCGGCGGTTGACGGCGGCGATCGACCGGATCGTGGCCCGCGTCGATCCGGAAGGGATGCGGGAACGACGACGCCGAGCCCTGGCGGACAGGTTTGTCGGCGTCAGTGCCGCCGAGGACGGGATGGCCCGCATCCTGGGCAGTATCCCGGCGGAGCAGGCCCGCGCGTTCGATGGCCGGTTGCGGGAATTAGCGATGTCGGTGTGTCGCCGTGATTCCCGTACGTATGAGCAGCGTCGAGCGGATGCGTTGGGCGCGTTGGTGAGTGGTTCGACGGTGTTGGTGTGTGACTGCGACCGCGGTGATTGCCCGCAGGACCGTAGTGGTCTCGTTATTGTTCGTAGGCCGTTGGTGCATGTGGTGATGCACGAATCCACCTTCGCCGGCAGCGATACTCCCGGCGGCGACGAACCCGCTCACCTCGACGGGTACGGAGTGATCAGCGCCGAGCATGCCCGTGACATCGCAAAAGACGCTGCGATAAAAGAAGTCCGCGTACCCGCAGATCCCGAACCGATATCTGTGCCTGCGTCGGCATCGGTGTACCGCCCTGGCGCGGCACTCGATCGGTGGTTGCGGGTCAGCGCGGGCAGTTGCCAGTGGCCGCACTGCGATGTCCCGGTCTGGAATTGCGACCTCGACCATAACGATCCGTTCAACCACGCGGACCCTGCGAGCGGTGGGAAGACGGTTGCGTCGAATCTGAGTGCGTTCTGCCGCAACCATCACCGCCTCAAGCATTCCGGGAAGTGGCTGCTCGCCCCGAATCCGGATCGTAGTATCACCCTGACCTCGCAGACCGGGCATTGCTACCGGACCAGGGCTGCCGGACTACTCGCCGGGATGCAGGAACCGCCGCCACCGGAAGGCGGCAAACCGCGACGAACTCGACTGGAGAACAAAGCTGCCCGCATCCGAAGCGAACGCAAACACCGGCACATCAAGATTCAACACCGGACGGCACAACTCTCCACACCCCGAAAGCATGTGCCCCGAAAGCACGTGCCCCACAGACCCGTCGACTACGGCAACGACCCACCACCGTTCTGAGTGCCTGCTGTGTTGCGGCTCAACCATGCCAAGCTGTAGTCCGCAATTTCACGCCAACCGTGATCGATGGTGAGTGAGTGACCACGGTCGTCGAATACCTTGTACTCGTTGACCGTTGGCGCTTTGTGATACATCTTGAACGAACTGTCGGTGCTGGCTTTCGGGACCGTTCGATCTTGTCCGCCGCTGATCATCAGCAGCGGACCGCGTTCGGCGTTGAAGTCGACGTGGGCGGGGCTCCGGGGATTGAAGTTGGCGAGCGCAGCCTCGAAGAGTGGTTGCCCGGGTGCCGGAATTACGTATCGCTCGTAGAGCGCGTCTGATTCACTCTTGGTGATTGCACTCGCAAAGGATTTGTGAAAGGAATCTCTGGTGTGCGAGTAGGTCTTCCGATAGTTGGCGGGATTCGACAAGACCGGGAGAACGGTACGGAGCTGAACGAGGGGAAGTTTCAGGACACCTTTTGGTTGTGCGGGGTCGATTGCTATTGCAGCGGAAGCTAATTTCTGACACAGAAGTTTCTGTGCGATAAGCCCGCCGAAGGAATGGCCGACCACGATCGGTGGAGCATCCAAGTCGGCGATCACCTTGGCATAGTGTTCGGTGATCTCGTCGATTCCGTGTCCCGCAATGTTTTCGGGGTGTTCTCGGGATTCCCCGACGGTGGCGCCGTCGCCAGGCCAGCCGGGCGACATGGTGCCGTATCCGCGTTCGGCGAAGGCCTGGGCCCAGGGGTCCCACGCGCTGGGATGCATCCACAATCCGTGGATGAAAAGTACCGTCGGTTTGGCGGCAGTGGGCATGAGGACTCCTGTGATCGATCAGTTCTGATCGTCAGGGAATGCCCATTTTTGTCCAAGTCATTCACCCGGACGCCGCCACTGACGTGAAGCCGCACACAACTGGCAAGATTGCTGACATGTTCAGAACTTCGAATCAGCGATCCATGGCTGTGTGGTCTGCGGTATTTGTTCTCTCCCAGGCGAATATCGTCAGACTTCTGGGGCCGGTGGGTCCGCGGGTTCTGGAGGTGCAGACGGCATTCTCCGCACGTCGGTACCGCGAGGTTCTGGCGAAGATGGACGGCGCGGAGACGGCGCGGTTCCGCAGTCACTACTACCCGGACTTTGTTCATCCGGCGATCTACGCGGTCGCATTGCGCGCCGCCGGCCGACGGTTGGGGGAGCGCACCCCGCTCTCGCCGACGGTTCGTAAGGCGCTTGCCGCGGCGCCGGTGTTGTCCGCTGCCGGTGACTACGTCGAGAACATCGCCGGGCTGTATCTGCTCGATCATCGTGACAACATCACCGACAGGACGGTTCGGATCACCACAGCGGTGAGCATCAGCAAATGGGTGCTTGCACTGGGAACTCTCGGATATCTGTCGCAGGGATTTGTCAGAGTATGGGTAGCTCAGTGGCCGGGTGGCCGTAGGAATCGGGTAGAGGAGTACTGATGGCGCCGGAACTGGATATCGAATACTTTGCGGACGGCGCGGAATTCCGTCGGTGGTTATCCGAGAATTACGACGTGAGTCCAGGGGTGTGGCTGAAGATGGCCAAGAAATCATCACCCCATTCGTCGATCGACTACGACCAGGCGCTCGATGTCGCCCTGTGTTTCGGGTGGATCGACAGTCTGCCGAGGAAGGTCGACGACAACTTTTTCTTGCGGAAGTTCTCGCCGCGCACGACGCGTAGCCCGTGGTCGAAACGCAACGTGGAGATTGTCGCGAGGCTCGAGAGCGAAGGATTGCTCGAACCCGCGGGCATTGCTGCAATCGAGAAAGCCAAAGCCGACGGCAGGTGGGAGCGCGCGTACGAAGGATCCGCGAAAGCCGAGGTGCCGCAGGATTTCCTCGACGCATTGGCCTTGAATCCCCAAGCACAGGCCTTCTACGAGACGTTGAATTCGACTAATCGGTTCGCGATCTTCTATCGCCTGTTGGAAGCGAAGCGCCCGGAGACCAGGACCCGCCGGATACAGAAGTTCATCAGCCAACTCGAGGAGGGTAAGAAGTTTCACTGACGAGGGCTGACACAATGGCACTTGTGACCGAAGCCAAGACCTGCTCAGCGTTGTCTGCCGTCGACGAACCGTTGGAAGGCACGGCGGCCGTTGTGCGTGGTTGGGTGTGCCTCGAGTTTGTCGGTGCCTGGGGTCGGGATGTTCTCGACGGCACGGCTCTCGGGGAGGAACTTGCCACCGAATTGAGTCGACGCGCGGACGCTGCGGACGTGCGTGTGATGTTCATCAGACATCCCGGTCGAAACGAGACACTGTCTGCCGGTCGCGCACTGTCTGCCGGTCACACGGTGCTTCTTGCTCGTTCCGATCCCGATGATTCGTGGTGTGAACGACTGCAGATCGATTCGCCGTTCGATCTTCTCGACATCGACTTCGCTCTGCTCAGTGGGCCGGCCCCAGGACTGGGTGTCAGGGTCGACGAACCCGTGGTGCTGGTGTGCGCGCACGGAAAACGTGATCAGTGTTGCGCAGTTCTGGGCAGGCCGATTGCGGCGGAGTTGGTTCCGGCGTTCGGTGAGAATGTATGGGAATGCTCGCATACGGGTGGTCATCGGTTTGCGCCGTCGATGATCCTGTTGCCCAGTGGCTATACCTACGGCCGACTGTCCGGGGCGGAAAGCCTTGCGGCGGTGGAGTCAGCGGTTCGCGGTCAAGTTCATCTTCCCGGGTTGCGGGGCCGGAGTCCGTGGAACTCGGTGGGACAGGTCGCGGAAATTGCTGTCCGGCAGTACATTCCCTGCGGCATCGACGATCTGACTGTGGACGATCTGGGTGGTCAGCTGTGCATCGTCGAGCACGTCGACGGTCGGAGTTGGGAAGTGGAAACGCAGACGTCGGAGTTGGCTCCGCGTCCACCCAGCTGTGGGGCGGATCCCAAACCTGTTCGGCCCGTTGTTGCCACGTCCGTTCGCGAACTGGGTTCGGGCCTGATTCTTAATTAGTCGCAGTCGTGCATCAGTTCACCAGGATTCCGTCGTCGGCGTCGAAGTCCAGTCCCGCCGTGACGATGCCTGAGAACAGGAATGCCCCGCCGACGGCGATGGCGGGGACGGTGAGAATCCACTCGAAAATTGTCATGCTTCAAGTCTGACGACCCTGGCGCCGAAGAACATCGCCCCAGAGATCCATATACGCGATCGGGTAGTCATCCTCGAGGATGACTACCCGATCGGGGAAAACCAGGAGCGGGTCAGTGCCCGATGCCGACCTTCGCGTGGATTTTCTTCATCCACTCCGGCGCCCACCAGTTTGCTTCGCCCATGAGCTTCACCAGGGACGGAACGAGGAGCATGCGGATGATGGTCGCGTCGACGATCAGTGCCACGATCATGCCGACTCCGAGGAACTTCATTACTCCAAGACCTGACATGGCAAAAGCGCCCGTCACGACGATGAGGAGGAGTGCCGCGGCCGTCACGATGCGGCCCGTTCGCTCGGTGCCGAACTTGACGGCCTCTTCCGTTGTCGCGCCGTCGTTCTTCGCTTCGACCATGCGTGACATGAGGAAAACCTCGTAGTCGGTGGACAGTCCGAAGACAACGGCCAGGATCAGGACAACAAATGTTGCTTCGAGCGGTGTCTGGCTGACACCGAGAAGTTCGACGCCGTGGCCCTCCTGGAAGACGAAGGTGAGGACGCCGAAGGTGGTTGCCAAGCTCAAGGCAGCCATCAGCACAGCCTTGATGGGCAACACAATTGATCCGAAGGCGAGGAACAGCAGAATCAGGGTCGAACCGACCATGATCAGAATCATGACCGGCAACCAGTGCAGGACAGCGTTGTTGCCGTCGTCGACGGTGGCTTGCCCGCCGCCGACCAATAATTCGGCGCCGTCGGGCGCAGGTATCTCGCGTAGGTCGGTGACAGCGTCACTTTGGGACTGCGGCGTGGATCCTTCGCTGTAGAACGCTTGGATTGCGATCAGCGAGTTGGTGCTCGCGACGACGGTTGCCTGCGCGATGCCTTCGACTTGGCTTGCGGCTTCGGCTACTGCCGTGCCTTCGGCAGGGTTGAGCACGGTATCGCCCTCTGCCTGCAGTATCAGTGTCGCGCCGTTCCCGGTTTGGGGAAATTCGTTGACCAGCGTGTCCATTGCAGTACGAGCGGGGTCGTCGGTGGGCAATGCGGTGTACGAGAGTTCGCCGAGTCGTGCGCCCAGCAGCGGCGACGCCAGTACGAGAAGCAGGGTGACAATCGTGATCGATACGGCAACAGGTCGTTTCATCACCCACGTGACGACGCGACCCCAGAACCTGCGTGAACGTTCTTCTCCGCGTTGGGCTGCGCCCTTGCGCCACGTCAACGAGTTGATGCGGTGGCCCAGAATGGCAAGCAAAGCGGGTACCGCGGTCAGCGACAGTACTGCCGCGCTCAGCACGGCGGCGATGGCGCCGAACCCGAGTGACCGAATCACAGCTTGTGGGAACACGAGCATGCCGCTGAACGCGCAGATCAGCAGCAGCCCCGAGAACATCACGGTACGACCGGCCGTCAGGACGGTGCGGGTGGCTGCGGCACCCGGTTCGGAACCGGAGTTCAGCTCCTCGCGGTATCGCCCGACGACAAACAATCCGTAGTCGATGGCAAGGCCGAGCCCCAGCAGTGAGGCCACGTTGATCGAGAACGAACTGACCTCGGTGACCGACGTCAGAACTCGCAGTACGGCCAAGGCGCTCAGCACGCTCAAAACTCCGACAAAAACCGGTACGGCTGCAGCGACAAGACCGCCGAAGATGAAGACCAACAACACGAGGGTGATCGGGATGGCTATGGCCTCCGCGACAACAAGATCCTTCTCCAGCGTGGTGTTGAAGGCGACACCGACTACCGTGTTTCCAGCGAATTGTGCTTGCGCGCCTTCCACTTCGAGCGTGGGGAGCAGATCGGAAAATGTGGCGGAGGTGACTCCGGAATCCGGTGCCAAGGTGATGGCAACCGCGCCCATCGTTCCGTCGTTGGAGACCAGATTTGCCTTGGTCGCGGCGTCGGCTGTCCAATACGACTTCACCGAGGCTGTCGGGACGTTGGCCGTGAATTCGTCGACGGTGGCTGTCACCGCCGGGCCGATGTCGTCGAGACTTCGGCCGTCGGTCGGTGTGTAGATCGCAATGATGTCCGCGGTTTGCGGTCCGAGGTTTTCCTCGACGATTGCTGCGACCTTCGCGGAGTCGCTACCCGGGTCGACAAACCCGCCTTGGCTGAGCTTTCCGAATACTCCGAGACCCCACACGCCACTGATCAGCACGATGAGAACTGCGAGCGAGAGCACCCACCATTTTCGGGAAACGACGGTTTGGGCCCAGCGTGTCATTGATCAACTCCGGTGAAATTTTCGGACATGGCCGTACCGACTGTATCGGTGGGGAGGGATTCTGGGCATGACACACCGTTGCCGCTGAACGTATGTCACGTTCAGCGGCAACATCGGCTAATACCTGGTGCGTGGAGTCAGCGATTGTCCTTCTTGGCCTGACGCCGTGCACCGGCGGCGATACTGGACGCTTCGAACTTCTTCTTGCCCGGAGAACTACGAGTTTCGTCGACCCGAGCCTTGCCCGCGGACGCGACCTTTCCGTTACCCGTGTCGATGTCGCTGAAGGACGGTGCGTCCTTGCGAGCGCGACCCAGCCGCTCGTCCTTGAGCTCTCGGGCGCTCTGGCGCGAGACCGCTGCCAGCCGGCGGCTCACTCTGCTGAGCGCGTCTTCGAAAACTTCTGCTTTGCCGGCGTTGCGCGCATTTGCCGACTTACCGGATCCGCGTCCCTTCTTCTCGGCCACTTTTGCCGAACCCGCACGTCGGTACAACTTCGTGTACTTGTTGCGGGCTCGACGAATGCGCGTGTGCAGGGCGATCAGTTCGTCTTCGTCGAGTTCGGCAATCTGATCCTTTTTGGTCTCGAGGATCAACACGTATTCGTCCTCGGAAAGGGAATTCAGAATCTTTTTCACGTCTATTCCGATCTGTCCAGAGTTTCCGAATTTCGGTGGTACCGCATGCTAATCCTTTTTCGAGGTCCGTGGCGGAATACCGTGCTCTGGAGAGAGTCCGGAATGTACGTGGCGAGGCCGCCTGCGATTCGGTTCGGATGTGTCAGGCATACTGCTGGAAGCACTTGCAAGCCATGCGTGTGGGGGAAGCCGGTCCAATTCCGGCGCTGACCCGCAACGGTAGGTTCATTCTCGAATCATCGAGAATGAATGAGCCCGAATGCCCGCCGCGTGGTGTGCGACATCCATTCGTCGTGGTCTACGAACCGGAAGTCCAGCGAGAGCACTGCCCGCGGATTCCCTATACGTGGTGGGTGTTCTCCCAGGATTCTCATTCGTGGCTCTGAGCCCTTTTGCGAGGTCCCGTGTCACTCAAGATTTCCCCCACCCGCGCCGTTGTCGTGTTGATCGCGACTGCGTTGATGGCCGCCGGTTGTTCGAAAGGTGAGGCAACCGAAAACTCCGCGTCGACGGAGTCGTTCGCTCAGCCGGTCAGCATCACCAATTGCGACCGTGAACTGGTCTTCGATTCACCGCCGCAGAGAATTGTGTCCTTGAACGGCCATGTCACCGAAGCACTTATCGAGATCGGCGCGGGTGACCGCATTGTCGGACGGGCATACAGCGACAACCCGCCCACCGCGGAGACCGCCGAACAGTTCAACAAGATCCCCAGTCTGTCCGACACGTTCCCGAGTGCCGAGCAGATTCTTGACGTGGATCCCGACTTCGTTGTCGGCGGTATGACCAGCGCATTCAACGAGAAGCAGGGAAGATCACGCGACGCGTTTGCCGAGAAAGGGATCAATACCTTCCTCTTCTCGGAATACTGCGGCACCGGTTTCCCCGATATCGGGCTGCTCGAGAACGACTACGCCCAACTCGGCCGGGTCTTGGGAGTCGAGGATTCCGCACGCGCCGTAGCCGAACAGATCAGCTCTGGCCTTGACGCAGTCCGCGCGTCGATCGGCGATGCCGCGCCGGTATCCGCGTTCTTCTACGACAGCGGTGAGGATGTTCCGACCACGATCGGTGGCGTCGGCGTCGGGCAACTGGTTGCCGAGTACTCCGGCGTGACAAACATCTTCTCCGAAGGCGCCAAGCCCTACATCGATGCAAGCTGGGAGGCTGTTGCCGAGCGTGCGCCCCAGGCGATCGTCGTCATCGACTACGGAGACAAGACAGCGGATCAGAAGATCGACTTCCTGCGGTCGCAGCCGTTGATGGCAACCACTCCGGCCGTCGCGCAGAACCGATTTGTCGTGGTGCCTCTTGCCGATCTCTTCGAGAGTTCCCGTTTGGTGCGCTCGGCACAGACCATTGCGAGCGCTTTCCATCCGAGTGCTGTTACTGCAGGCACTGACCCGGCGAAGTGACACTTTCACGTTCCGGTTACGGCGCTCTGCTGGCCGGACTGCTGGTAGCCCTGGCAGCCATGCTGGGGTTGGCGGTGTCGTTCGGGTCGGTGCGCATTCCCGTCGGTGACGTGTGGGCGATAGTCGGAGCACGCTTGGCGCCAGGGACTTTCGAGACGTGGTGGACAGCGGCGCGGGAGTCGATAGTGATCGACTCCCGCCTGCCGCGCGCCCTCACCGCTGCCGTGGTGGGTGCGTCGTTGGCGCTCTCAGGTGCGGTGGCGCAGGCGGTCACCCGCAATCCTCTGGCCGATCCGTACCTTCTCGGCGTGTCGTCCGGCGCGGGCTTCATGGTGGTGCTGGTTTCCGTGCTGGGTATCGGTGTTGGTGTCCTGGGCGTTTTCACGATTCCCGTCGCGGCCTTTGTCGGCGCGATGATCCCGCTGTTCCTCGCCCTGGTGATCGGTGGCAGATACCCTCAGCCCACGGCGATCATCCTGGTGGGAGTTGCTCTGGCCCAGATCTTCTCGGCGCTCATCACGTTCTGCATTCTGGTTCTGGCCGACGATCGGCACGTGACGTCCGTGATGCACTGGATAGCAGGCGGATTCGGCGATTCGAGATGGTCGACGCTGATCTTCCCGACCGTCGCGCTTGTTGTCGTCGGAGTCGCGTTGCTGCTCAGCGCGCGTTGGATGGACGTCCTGCAGACCGGCGACGACGGCGCCGCAGCCTTGGGTATGAACGTGCGACGCTTCCGCGTGTTGTCACTGCTTGCGGTGTCCGTCCTGGCCGGCGCTGCGGTGAGCGTCGCAGGCGGCATCGGTTTCATCGGATTGCTGATTCCGCACCTTGCGGGATTTGTGGTGGGTACCAGAGCAATCCGTCTGCTTCCCGCCGCCGCATTGCTGGGCGCAGTGGCGATGGTGGCTGCTGACACGGTGGCACGCTCGGTGTCGGAATCGACAGAGCTCCCGGTTGGTGTGATCACTGCCTTGGTGGGAGCGCCGATATTCGTCTGGATGCTCTACCGGCAGTACAGGAGGTTGGAGCAGTGATTCTCGAACTCGTCGACACGCGGGCCCGTCTGGGAAGTCGTGAGGTGTTGCACGGCATAGGTTTCCAGGCTTCCGCAGGTGAGATTCTCGGTTTGGTCGGTCCCAACGGTAGTGGCAAGACGACGGCGCTGCGTTGCTGTTACAACGCGCTGACTCCCAGTGGTGGTGCGGTGCTGATCGATCGGGTGGACGCGACGGCATTGTCGCGCAGGGAGATTGCCCGAACCGTCTCGGCCAGCGTTCAGGAACCAGCGGTGTCCGGTGGGCTTTCGGTGCGTGAATCCGTTGCTCTCGGACGCACACCGCACCGAAATTGGCTGGACCGCACGACGGAGCGAGACGGCAACATCGTGGATCGGTGCATTGCACAGGTCGGTCTCGAGGCACTGGCCGGTAGGGACGTCGCGACGCTCTCCGGTGGTGAGCGTCAGCGCGTGTCCATTGCCCGGGCGCTGGCGCAGCAACCGAAGATCCTGTTGTTGGACGAGCCGACCAATCATCTGGATCTGCGGCATCAGCTGATCGTGATGGAGCTGCTCACGGAGTTGGCGTCGCAGGGGTTGGCCGTCGTGGTCACGATGCATGATCTTCGCCTGGCCGTCGAATATTGCGATCGACTGGCGGTGCTCGAGGCGGGAAACTTGCGGGCGTGTGGGCCCACCGCTGCGGTGCTGGAAGAATCGTTGCTGGCCGAGGTATTCGGGATCAAGGCCCGCGTGGAGCACGGGGTGCGTCCGCGGATGGAGATTGTGGGGCTGGCGTGAATGACGAGATAGGCGCGATCTACGCGCGGATGGCGGCGGCGGTTCCGTTTTTCGAAAGCCTCGACGCTTATCCGGCGACCATCCCGGCCGAGGTGATGACGGACCCGGACTGGATGGCAGCGCGCGTCGCGGATACGGCAAAGCGGTGGGGAAGTGACGAGAGCCGGGTCAACGGCACTTTGTGGTGGTATTCGGCCAGTTCCACGTTGACCGGTATCCCGCTCGGAACGGGATTGGTCACCGGTTTTGCCGCCGATCCGTCGCTGTCCGGGGCCCGGATTTTCCTGCGTGACGACGGCTATCTCGGGGGATTTGTTGCTGCTTCTCTCATCCCGATCACTGTCGGTGTTGACGAGTTGGCTCGGGCGATGCACGAGGCATTGACGCCTGTCATCGAGGTGCTGGCCGAGGTGTCCGGAGTGCGCGCGAAGGCGTTGTGGGCGATCACCACCGATTCCATTGCCAACCGCGCGCTCGATGCGGCAGGCGTACGCCGTGAGCGCGGAAGTGCCTGCGCTGCTGGATTGATCGATGCCCTCCGTAGTGCGGGCGCGCCCATTCCGCGGCCTCGTTTTGTGGATGTGAACGCGGGGGCGAACGCCGCGCGAGTGGCGAATCCGTTGACATCGGTGCCGGCGGGTCGACGACGGTTCACCCAGCGTGCGTCGTGTTGCCTGATCTACGAGGTGCCAGGCGAAGCCAAGTGCACCAGTTGCCCCAAGCGTGCGCCCGAGGATCGTGTGGGGTTGCTTGCCGCTCTTGTTTGACGGATGGCGGGTGAGCTGCCAAACTTGGAGGCATCGAACATAAGTTCGATGCACGATGCGTCTTCCCTCCCAGCATCGCGACTGTTCGCAAAGGCACTGTTCGCAAGCGGTGAGGCAAGTATGGGCTGGGGTAATGGACCGCCGACGTGGTCCGAGATGGAACGAGTTCTGTCGGGACGCGCCGGCCGAGTCGAGCACGAAGATCTGTTTCCCGGCGACGGAAACGACAGCCCGGCATGGTCACGCAAGCGTGGGGAGTACACCGCCGGTGAACTCGCTCGCGGCAACAGCACCGTGCCGTATGCCGAACTTCACGCCCATTCTGCGTTCAGTTTTCTCGACGGCGCCTCACCTCCGGAAGAGTTGGTGGAGGAAGCCGTCCGACTGGGCCTGGAAGCTATTGCCGTCACCGATCACGACGGTTTCTACGGAGTGGTGCGGTTTGCCGAGGCTGCTCGAGAATGGGGAATGCGGACGGTGTTCGGGGCGGAGTTGTCCTTGGACTCCACACCGCGAGTGGGGGCGGCCGATCCCGGTGGGACGCACCTGTTGGTTCTCGCGCGCGGGCAGGAAGGCTATCGCCGGCTCTCCCGTGAGATCGCGGCAGCTCACCTGGCCGGTGGTGAGAAAGGGAAGTTGCAGTACAACTTCGACACCTTGACCGAAGCTGCGGGTGGGCACTGGCAGATCCTGACCGGGTGTCGGAAAGGTCATGTGCGGCAAGCTCTCACCGCCGGCGGGAAAAGCAGCGCCGCTGCGGCTTTACGGGATCTGGTCGAGCGTTTCGGTGCCGACCGGGTGGCGGTGGAGCTCACCCATCACGGGTTGCCGGAGGACGACGAGCGCAATGCTGTTCTGGCACAGCTTGCCGCCGAACAGGGATTGCGAACCGTGGCGACCACGGCGGCGCATTTTGCGGCGCCCCCGCGTCGCCGGTTGGCCATGGCGATGGCTGCGGTTCGCTCCCGGCAGAGTCTGGACGACGCCGCCGGATGGTTGGCTCCGACGGGTGGGGCGCACTTGCGTTCGGGTGAGGAAATGGCGTCGTTGTTCTCGCTCTACCCGGAGGCGGTCAGCGGAGCTGCCGAACTGGCCCGTGAGTGCGCTTTCGATCTGAGGCTCATCGCCCCCAAACTGCCGCCGTTCGACGTACCGCCTGGCCGCACCGAGGCGTCGTGGTTGCGTGAGCTCACGATGGCGGGGGCGTTGGATCGTTACGGGCCGCCAGAGGGTGCGGAGAAGGCGTATCGACAACTCGAACACGAGCTGGCCGTCATCACGTCCTTGGACTTCCCCGGGTATTTCCTCGTTGTCCACGACATAGTTTCGTTCTGCAAGAACAACGACATCCTCTGTCAGGGAAGAGGTTCCGCGGCAAACTCGGCGGTGTGCTACGCCATCGGCATCACCAACGTCGACCCGGTTCGTAACGAGCTCTTGTTCGAGAGATTCCTCGCACCCGAGCGCGACGGTCCGCCGGACATCGACGTGGACATCGAATCCGACCGCCGCGAAGAGGCAATCCAGCACGTGTACACCAAGTACGGCCGCGAGTATGCCGCACAGGTGGCCAACGTCATCACCTATCGAGGGAAATCGTCGGTGCGGGATATGGCTCGGGCACTGGGCTTTTCGCAAGGACAGCAAGACGCGTGGAGTAAGCAGGTCGGACGGTGGGGCGGCATCGACAAGAACGCCGAGACGGATATACCGCGCCCGGTGCTGGAACTGGCCGCACAGATCGAGGGGTTTCCCCGGCACCTCGGTATCCACTCCGGCGGCATGGTCATCTGCGACCGCCCGATTGCCGACGTCTGCCCGGTGGAGTGGGCGCGCATGGCCAATCGCAGTGTCCTGCAGTGGGACAAAGACGACTGCGCTGCCGCAGGTCTGGTCAAATTCGACCTCTTGGGCCTGGGAATGCTCTCGGCCCTGCACTACATGATGGATCTGGTAGCCGAGCACAAAGGCGTCACCGTTGATCTGGCGCAGTTGGATCTGCAGGAAACTGCGGTGTACGAGATGCTCCAGCGGGCAGATTCCGTGGGAGTGTTCCAGGTGGAATCGCGTGCGCAGATGGCGACGCTGCCGCGTCTCAAACCGCGGAACTTCTACGATCTGGTCGTCGAGGTTGCCCTTATCCGGCCCGGTCCGATCCAAGGTGGGTCGGTGCACCCTTACATTCGTCGGCGCAACAAACTCGAACCCGTCACCTATGATCATCCCTCGCTCGAAAAGTCCCTGAAGCGCACACTCGGTGTTCCGTTGTTTCAGGAACAGTTGATGCAGATGGCCGTCGACGTCGCGGGATTCACGCCGTCCGAGGCAGACCAACTGCGTCGAGCCATGGGGTCGAAGCGTTCCACCGAGAAGATGGAACAACTGCGAGCGCGGTTGTATCAGGGAATGCGCGACCTTCACGGAATCGATGACGCAGTTGCCGACCGTATCTACGAGAAGTTGTACGCCTTTGCCAATTTCGGTTTCCCGGAAAGTCATTCGCAGAGTTTTGCCGCACTCGTCTTCTACTCGTCGTGGTTCAAACTGCATCATCCGGCAGCGTTCTGCGCCGGACTGCTCCGGGCTCAACCGATGGGGTTCTATTCACCGCAATCGCTTGTCGCCGACGCCCGCAGGCACGGGGTGCGAGTGCACGGTGCGGACGTCAACGTCAGTCTGGCGCATGCCACCGTCGAAGCGGCGGGGCTCGAAGTGCGATTGGGGTTGGGCGACGTGCGCAGTATCGGTGACGCACTGGCCGAGAAGATCGTAGAACAGCGCACTCTCGGCGGGCGGTTCACGTCATTTCTCGATCTGACCGGAAGAGTGGAACTCACGACGGCACAAGCGGAATCGCTGGCGACGGCCGGTGCGCTCGGTAGTTTCGGAATTTCGCGAAGAGAAGCGTTATGGGCTGCGGGCGCTGCAGCGGGGGAGCGCCCTGATCGACTACCCGGGATGGGGGCATCGGTCACTGCCCCCACCTTGCCCGGTATGAGCGACGTCGAACTGGCGGCGGCCGACGTGTGGGCTACCGGAGTATCTCCCGACACTTATCCGACGCAGTTCCTCCGCCCGCAACTCGACGCACTTGGCGTGGTCCCGGCGTCCGGGCTGCTCGACGTTGCGGACGGTGATCGAGTGTTGGTCGGGGGAGCGGTCACCCACCGTCAACGCCCGGCAACCGCGGGGGGTGTTACGTTCATCAACCTCGAAGACGAAACCGGGATGGTCAACGTGGTGTGTTCGGTGGGGTTGTGGGCCAAGTACCGAAAGCTGGCCAATACGGCGCCGGCGCTCCTCATCCGGGGGAGAGTGCAAAACGCAGAAGGCGCTGTGACCGTCGTGGCAGACCGGATGCAGCGCATGGACCTCCGTGTCACGGCGAAGTCTCGGGATTACTGCTGACAGCGCAAACGATTAGCGTATCCAGCGCATGTTTGGCAATTTAGTTGATGAAATTCACCCCCGATATCACCCTTTTGGTGATTGGCGTCGACGTGGTGTCATTCACCCCCGGTTTCATCCTTTCTTTCTCATTCTTTGCCTTGTTGTTCGAGTATCTTTTCGGTGTCCATGGACTCGTCGAGGCAACTGTGGGCGTCCGTCGGGAAATTTTCGTCGCAGCGCGCGCATGGTGAGGTTTCGGGCTTCCCGCTAGGGACCTTCGGCGATGGTCGACCGTTCGCGGTGGTGTGGTGCAGCGTGGTGTGCGGGTAAGTGGTCTTCGACCGAAATGCGGTTTAGCTGGTCTTTTAAGCGAAAATGCAGGACAACCCGGCGGCGAATATCAGTCCGATGGGCAGGCCGGAGTTGATACAGAAGTGAGTGTCGCCCAAAAAATGGGACGAAAGTCACATTGGCGGCAAATGGTCCTAAATCGGGCATGGGAGGAGACGATTCCTCTGGCAGTTGTCTGCGAGTTACCCGTGAATCTGCTGGCAGTGGGTATTTCTTGATAGCGCGTCGATTTGTGCGGAAAAGAAATACGGCACTCTTGGATTCTAAACTTCTGGAATCGAGCAATTTTCGCGCTGGTTTTTTTAATAGGAACGACGTAGCGTCCATCCGTGCAATCAATCAGCTAGTTGAGTAGTGAAGTACAGGCAAGTGAAGTACAGGGCCGGGTTCCGGACTGGGGAAGCCGGAACACGGTGCGAAGGGGCGGGATTCATCCCGCGGAGGGAAATCATGTCGGAACACAAGGGCCTGTGGGCTGACGCCTGGTCCGGGTTGGGGACCACGCACGGCGCTCGGCCTATGGTTCGGCCTACACGGCCTCGCCGCCTGAATCACGTCTTCGAAGCAAGTGCGGACTCGGTTCCGGGCGCGATCGCGCTCGAGTGCGATGGATTTGCGATCACCTACCGCCAACTCGAAGACCGATCGAATCAGTTGGCGCACATGTTGATCGGTGAGGGTATCGGGGTTGGCTCACGCGTTGCGATCTTCCTGAACCGCTCGGTAGATACCTACGTAAGCCTATTGGGCGTGCTCAAAGCCGGCGCCACCTTTGTGCCGATCGATCCAGGTGCACCGTCCGATCGGGTTGCGTACGTGGTCGAAGACGCCGGAGTTCAGCTTGTGCTGACCTCTACAGAGTTGGAGCCGAACGCCGAGGAATGCAACGTTGCGCGGCTCACCCTCGACACGAACGTGGCGGTGTTGAACTTCCAGCCGCAGCATCGGCCCGTCCTGGACCTTGCGTCGGACCCTGACCCGGCCTGCTACATCCTGTACACGTCTGGTTCGAGTGGTCGACCCAAAGGCGTCGAAGTTGCCCAGTCGAGTATCTGCAACTTTCTCGACGTGGTTCCCGACGTCTACGATGTTCGGCCGAATGATCGTGTCTACCAGGGTATGACGATTTCCTTCGACTTCTCGATCGAGGAAATCTGGCCCACCTGGGCCCGCGGCGCAACCATCGTCGCCGGACCGACGGACAGTCGGCGACTTGGCGGCGAGTTGGCGGATTTCCTCGAAGAACGCGCCATTACGACGCTGTACTGCGTACCGACTCTGCTCGCCACGATCCCGCGCGATCTGCCCAAGATTCGAAATCTGCTGGTCGGCGGTGAAGCGTGCCCGCGTGAGCTGGTGGAACGGTGGGCGCGTCCGGGCCGCAAGATCCTCAACACGTACGGGCCCACCGAGGCAACGGTCACTGCAACGTGGGGTGAACTCCTGCCAGGTCGGACGGTGACGATCGGTCGCCCACTCCCGACGTACTCCGTCGTCATTCTCGACGAAGCTCGCGGGCTGGTACCCCACGGTGAGGTGGGCGAAATCTGCATCGGCGGACGCGGTGTTGCGCGTGGTTATGTCGGACGCCCCGACCTGACCGCCGACAAATTCATCGATCACTTTTCCGTGCCGGCGGGCCAGAAGCTCTACCGGACCGGCGATCTCGGACGCTGGACGTCCGACGGTGAGATCGAATATCTGGGCCGCGCCGACGCCGAGGTCAAGATTCGTGGTCACCGAGTTGATCTCGGTGAGATCGAAAGTGTTCTCCTGGAACACCCGTCGGTGTCGGAGGCCGTAGTGGCGCTGGTCGCCGCGTCGGAAAACGAGACGCCGTCGGAACTGTGCGCGTACATGGTGCTGGTCGACCCGATCGAGGACGAGTACCTGGTCGGGGAACTCGCGAAGGCTGTGTCGCAACGACTTCCGGCGTACATGGCGCCGGCGTTTGTCGACTTCATCCCCGCATTGCCCGTGATGCCCAGCGGCAAAGTAGATCGATCGAAGCTCCCGGAACCGACCCGGCGACGTTTCTCGGCTCCGACAGGCCCGGTAGTCGAACCCCGGAACGAGCAGGAAGTAGCGGTTCGCGATATTTGGGCGCGGGCGTTCGGCATACCCGCAGACGAGATGTCGGTCGAAGCGAACTTCTTCGAAGATCTTGGTGGCCATTCGCTGCTGGCAGCAACGGTTATCTCTGCCCTGCGCGAAAGTGGCATCGGCGCAACTCCCTCGATCCGAGATCTGTACAGCCATCCCACTGTTCGCTCGATCACGCACGCGCTGGCAGCAGTGGGCTCCCAGCATCCGATTGCCCCGAATGTTGCTGTCAAACACACGGATACGGAAGTGGCTCGCGCCGGGGGCATCCAGTTGGCAGTGATCTATGTGTTCCTGCTGATCACGACGCTTCCCGTCTCGTACGTCTACACGAAGAACGACGGTTTTGTGTCGGTGCCGGTTCTGTTCGAGATGTTGGCAGCCATCATGCTCACGTATCTCTGCGTGCGCTGGTTCCTGCCGGTCATCAGTGCGCGCCCACTTGCCGCAGGAATCAAGCCTGGGCGATACAAACTGTGGGGTCCGACGTATCTGCGGCTGTGGACACTAGACCTGCTCCTCGCGGTCGGTGCTTTGCCCGTGGTCAGCGGATCGCCGTTGATGTCGATCTATCTCCGCATTCTCGGTGCGCGCGTCGGGCATCGCACTACCATCGCGACGTCCTCGATCTCGTTGCCGACACTGGTCGAGATCGGTGACGGGGCGTCGATCGGTTACGGCGCGACCATCCGGCCGTGGCGCGTCGAATCCGGTTCGGTGACGGTGGGGAAGATCGTCATCGAATCAGGTGCATTTGTCGGTGCAAACGTGGTGCTCGAACCTGGATCGACCGTCGGGGTGCGCGCCGCACTCGGTGATCAGTCGCTGCTTCCGTCCGGGCACATCGTGCCGCAGGAGGCCAGGTGGGCAGGATCGCCGGCAGTGCCGACCGAGTTCTTGGATCCGGCGGTCGAAACCATGATGCGAGCCGAAAGTGTCCGTGCCCGTTGGAAAGTGCGTCATATCCTGGCAGCACTCGCCGGTCTGACGGCACTCGAAGTGGGTGCCATCGCCCTGATGGTTCCCGGTATCGCACTGGTCTGGGGCGCCCTCCTGGCTTGGGGTGTTTTGGCGGGACTGGTGGCGACGTTGTTTACCGGACCGATTTTCGTGATCACTGTCTGTGTTTTTGTTGCAGTGAACAAACGACTCGTTCTTCGCAACGCGCCTGCCGGAATGCATCCTGTTCGCTCGGGTCTTGGTATCCGCAAGTGGATGGTCGACAAGTTGCTCGAGTTCAGTTTGCTGTTCACGAACTCGCTGTACGCAACGCTGTACACCGCGCCGTGGTTGCGGTTGCTCGGGGCGGACATCGGTCGCGGAGCAGAAGTCTCCACCGTGTCGCATATCGACCCGGACATGCTCACCGTCGGCAAGGACAGCTTCATCGCCGACATGGCCAGCGTGGGAAGTGCGAGCTTCGCAAACGGCCGGATCATGTTCCAGCCCACTCGAATCGGCGAACGCACCTTCATCGGTAATGCCGCGGTTATCCCGTCGGGTATGGAGATCGGCGACAATGCGTTGATCGGTGTCGCGACGGTGCCGCCTGTGAACGGTGTTCCGGAAGGCACGTCGTGGCTCGGTTCGCCCGCTATCTACCTGCCGAACCGTCAGGACAGCGGAGATTACGACGACGCGCTCATCTATACGCCGCCGCAGGATGTAGTGCGTGACCGCTACGTGATCGAGTTCTTTCGCGCCACCTTGCCACCCACAGTTCTCGGCGTGAGCTTCTACCTCTATCTGTTGGTCTTGTCCTCCTTGGCATTCGGGCGAGCACTTCCCGTTCCGGCCCTCGTTGCGCCGCTGGTCGCGATGGCGTCGAGCCTTGCGGTGATCGGATTCTGCGCGGCGGTGAAGCGAAATACTGTGGGTCGCTACGAACCTCGGGTTGAGCCGCTGTGGAGTAAGTTCGTCCGACGGTCCGAATTTGCGACCGGGCTCTACGAAAGTGCTGCCGTCCCGATTGGCGTCGGGATGCTGGTCGGTACCCCGTTCCTGCCGATGGTGCTGCGCTGGTTCGGCACGACAATCGGCAAGCGAGTGTGGTTCGGAACCACCTATCTCACCGAATTCGATCTCGTCCACGTCGGCGACGACGCCACTATCGGAACCGAGTCGTCGCTGCAGACACACCTGTTCGAGGACCGTGTCATGAAGATGTCCACGATCACCATCGGCGATGGCGCCAGCATCGGGACACGATCGATCATCCTCTACGACACGGTTGTCGGCGAGGAAGCCTCACTCAGTCCGCTGTCGTTGCTCATGAAGGGCGAAGAGCTTCCGGCGCGGACGAGTTGGCGCGGAATTCCCGCTGAGGGGATTCGCGCCGACGACAGCTCGACTGTTCTCCTCGAGAAAGCTGTCCTCGAGAAAGCTGTCACCGACCAAGCTGTCACCGACATCGTCGTCGCGCAAGGAGTGTCCGCATGAAATGGGTATCGCTGTCTCAGAACAAGACCCGTCGAAGCACGACCTACAGCACGCGGCCGCACCCGCGGGCGCTCGTGTACCGCGGCCCCGCGTCGTTACCGGGGTGCCCGGAAGCCGTCGCAGATCTGTTGTCGTCGAGCGCCTGGAACTTCGACGTGCGCTTCGTCGGACCGGACGAGGAGTTGCAGATCGACGATTCCACGCTCCATTCGGCGGCGCTGTACGCACAACCCGGCGGCGGTGACCTGGACAGGGCGTTCACGCACCTGCGCCGCCATGTTCCGGCGATTCAGCAATTCGTCCGATCCGGTGGACGGTACTTGGGATTCTGCCTCGGTGGTTACCTCGCGGGCCGCAGCCCCGGGTTCGAACTGTTTCCCGGTGATGCAGACCAGTACGTCGCGTTGCAGAACGCCGAAGTGCACGACACAAAAGGTGCTGTACTCGAGGTGGATTGGAGCGGCCAGATCGAGGAAATGTACTTCCAGGACGGACCGTACTTCTCACTCGACCGGCATTACCGGGATTACTACGATTCCGAGGCAGCGATTCTCGCGCGGTATCAGAACGGAAGTATCGCGGCTTTGAAGATCGACTACGGCAAAGGTCGGGTCGGGGTAGTCGGGCCGCATCCTGAAGCCGACGAATCCTGGTATCAGGGTGACGGTTTGCGGGCACCCGAGCACCTCGCCACCGACCTGGGGTACCGCTTGATCAACGCAGTGATGACCCGATGACAGCCAGTCCGCTCGCGCCGACGGAGCAGATCCCGGTAGTGGAAAAACAGCGACTTCTCGGGATCGACGCCGCCCGCGGTATTGCCCTGCTTGGCATGATGGCCGTCCACTCACTGATCGCCGTGAGCGACGACGGATCGCCCACGCTGTCCTACGGCATTTCGGCAGGGCGATCGTCTGCGTTGTTCGCAGTCCTGGCCGGTGTGGGAATTGCCTTCACGACCGGGCGCGCGCGGGTGGAACGCGGTGATCGCGGTGCCACAGCAGCGTCACTGGCAGCGCGTGCAGCGGTGGTCGGCGTCATCGGATTGATCATGGGATACACGCACGCGGAGCTCGCCGTGGTGATCCTGCCGTACTACGCGATCCTTTTCCTTATCGCTATTCCGCTTGTCTTCTTGCCTACCCGTGCAGTTGCAGCGCTCGGCCTGCTGATCGCACTTGTCGTGCCGGCCGTCATCGAATTTTTCGGGACATCGCTCCCCGCACCGAGCTTGGACAACCCGACGTTGGTCGGCATTATCGAGAATCCACTCGGATGGACCGTCGAACTGCTGTTGAACGGGGAGTTCCCGGCTCTTCCGTGGACTGCGTACATCTGTGCCGGTATCGTCATCGGCCGGTTGAAGCTGACATCTGCGAACGTGGCCGGTTGCTTGTTGGTGTTCGGCGCTGCACTTGCAGTCGGCACGCGAATTCTGTCCGAGGTCTTGATCTTTCATCTCGGCGGGCTGGAACACCTCATGGCGGGCAGCGAATTGTCGCGCGAGGAAATTCTCGACATCATCGCCTACGGCGCCGACGGTTCGGTGTTCGGTTCGACGTGGTGGTGGCTTGCCGTCGACGGCCCGCACAGCAGTACGCCGTTGGACCTGTTGGGGACGATAGGGTCGTCAATGGCCGTGATCGGGGCGATGCTGTTTCTCGGCCACCTGGCGGGGACAAAACTGGATACGTTGGTCAAGGTCGTGATGGTGCCCTTGGCTGCCGCCGGATCGATGACCTTGACGCTGTATGTGCTTCACATCTGGTTCATCAATTCGAACTACGACACGTACGGCGCGTGGACGGGGTACATCCTGCAGGTTCTGGCCGCTTTTGCCATCGGACTTTTTGTGAAGTTGACTACCGGGCGTGGACCGTTGGAAGCGTTTGTGACGATGGTGGCAAATCGAAGCAAGCGGGCTGTTACGGAGAGGGCGTCCACAACTGCTCCGGCGCACCACGCCTGACCGTGTCGACGAGGTCGTGGCCCAGGTCGAATCGGATTCCGTCCGGATTGGTGAGACCGCGTGTGTACCAGGACCGCTCGGCTTCCGGGTGTGGTCCGACAACGCCGACGCGTCCGAGGCCGAAGTCGCTGACCACGGCTGCGATCTTCCCGTTGCGGTAGCGCGCCAAGACCTCCACCGGGGCATCCTCGCGCAGTACGAAGATAGGGCCGTCCTGGAAGAACATCGTGCGTTCCTCCTCGCGCCAGGTGACGTTCACGATCGTGTTTCCTGTTGTGTCGATCTCGGACTTGCGGGACGAGATATATCGAGCGGTGTCTCCCGGCAGCAGTCCGAAACCCGGTGTGGCCCCGGCCAAGTAGCCGCCAAGGCAGAAGCCGAGATAGTGTCCGCCGGTTCGGACCCACTCCCGGATCGACTCCGCATGTTGTTCCATGTGGACCCATGCCGCCGTAAGTTCCCCGCCGCCGGGTTGTGCATAGAGCGATGCACTCGCCAACGCTGCTGTCGTCAACGGAACATCTTCGTCCGGACCGCAGAACGTCACGTCGTACGGATCGGACGAGGATTCGAGTAACCGACCAACCGCCTCGGGACAACCGGGTGATGATGCCGGCCCGCGGTAGACCAAGGCGCGCCGGGGACGGATTCGGGTGGAATCGGCTGACGCGACAACAGTTCCGCCGATGGTGACCAGCGCAGCAGCCGAGACGAGGAAGGTGCGGCGATTCATCGCGTGATCAGTTCAGCTTCGCCCGGCAATCATGGGTTCACTTTATCGAACTCGTGGTTCGGCCAGGTCGTCGCGTCCGCTGCCGGAGGCACCCGCGTACCGTTACGGCAGAGCTAGGTTACCGAGGAAAGCCGGCAACGGCCGATACGAGAGTAGGACTGCGCACAATGTTGGAAGTCGATATCACTGCACTGGAAGCGGCACTGGCGACAGGTGAGCCGTTGATCGATGTGCGGGAGGCAGACGAGTTCGCCCAGGTGCGTGTCCCCGGTGCCGTACTGATCCCGATGAGCGAGTTCGTCTCGCGCATGGGCGAGATCCCCGATGCCGAGACGGTGTACGTGATCTGCGCAGTCGGTGGCCGCAGTCTCCAGGTTGCCGAGTACCTCCAGGGCCGCGGCATCAACGCTGTTTCCGTACGTGGCGGAACGATGGAGTGGCACCAGTCCGGGCGCGAGGTCGAAACCGGAGCCGTCTAAGCGGGCGCGGGCAACGCTCCGCTACGGATGGAGTTCACGGTGCGCGCTGCCACTGTGGCCCAGATCGGGATGAGCGCAAGCAGCAGCGCAGCGGCAACCGCGAGGATCAGTTGTGAACCGGTGGCGATACCAAAAGCGTTGGCGCCGACGGCACAGGCCCCGATCGGGAAGGTGAAGCTCCACCAGCCGAGCGAGAACGACAACCCGCCTCGCAGGGCTCGGATCGTGACTGTCGTGACGGCGATGAACGCCACCACGCCGAGTGCGCCGACTACGGTGCCGTACACAAGCCCGAAGGTGTGCAGGGCGTCGGCGGTGTCTGCGGCGACGGCGTGGCGCGCTGCGTCGGCCAGGAGATTGGCGGCGCCGATCGACTGGCCGATCACGCCGAGCGGGATCCACAGTGACGGAATGGCATTGAACGGAATTGCGTCGACGCCGCGAGCACGGTTGTCGGCGAACTGCCGAGCGACGGCTGTGGCGATGATCAGTGCGGCCGAGAGCGCCAGCGCGAACATCACGTAACAGAACACGAGAACCGACGTGCGGAGTGCACCTTCAGTCAGGTGTGTTGTCACCGCCGCTCCTGTCGTCGCGGAAACCATCGGCGGTACGACGGGCATGAGCCAGAACGGCATGGCCGTCGCCATGCCGGCGTCGCGGACCAGACGGACCATCATGACGACATAAGTGCACAAGCCCAGGGTTGTGCCCAGCACCCAGAGAGTTATCGAGATTGTCACCGCCGCGCTGTGGCCGAGATAGTTGGCGCCCGTGACGCCGGTCGCGGACCCGACTGTCACCAGGGCCATTGCCACCGCGCCGTAGAACGGGAACATCGCGGGGCTACGGAGGTAGGCGAGTGCGAGATCGCGGTGGGTGATCCAATGCGCGGCAAACGCGCCGATCAAAGCGATCAGGATGGCTGCGGCGAGGAACCAGAAGAGATCCGCCACCACGTGTAGTGCCGCGACCTCATTTTGGAGAGACGCCGCTGCCACCGACACGATTCCCGTTCCCATCGCCGCCGCAAACCAGTTCGGGGTGATGTGGGCAAATGCGGACGGGGTAGCGGTGCTCATGCATTCCAGTGTGTCGGTGTCGGGTTTGCCGACGGTAGATGGCCTGTTGTTGAATGCCCACAAATGGCGCTTGTGGGTCTAATCTGAACGCATGTCGCTGTCCCCGCGAGTCCCGGAACTCAGCGCCCTCGACGTCCTTCTGTCTGTGGGCCGCCTGGGAAGCATGGGCGCTGCAGGTCGGGAGCACGGACTGAGTCAACAGGCGGTCAGCGCCCGGGTTCGATCGGTTGAACGCCAACTCGGGATCAAAGTCTTCGATCGTGCCGCAACCGGTGTTCGCCCGACGGCTGAAGGTGGGCTGATTCTCGAATGGGCCAGTCACATACTTGTCACCGCGGAAGAGATGGCGTCCGGTGTTGCGGCGCTGCGCGGCGAACGTGACGCGGCTGTCACGGTTGCGGCAAGTATGACCATTGCCGAGTACCTCGTGCCGGGGTGGACGGTAGCCATGCGCCACAAGTTCCCCAGCGTCGTGGCCTCGGTCAGCCTCCACAATTCTTCCGATGTCTCGGCGCAGGTTCAGGCCGGCCGAGCCGACATCGGTTTTGTCGAAGGTCCGGACGTGCCGAGCTCACTCGCGTCCTGTGAAGTGGCGCGTGACCATCTTGTTGTTGTTGTGCCGCCAAACCACGAATGGGCTAACGGCGCTCCCGTTCCGGTGGAGGAGTTGGCCCGCACACCGCTCATTCAACGGGAATCGGGATCCGGGACTCGAATGACACTCGAAAACGCCGTACCTGATTGTGCGCCACCACTTCTCGAGCTAACGTCGTGCACTGCCGTCAAGGCTGCTGTCGTTGCGGGCAACGCGCCGGCCGTGTTGTCGTCCTTGGCGGTTGCCGCTGATCTCACCGACGGCCGATTGGTTGCCGTCACCGTCGAAGGTCTGCGGATGCCCCGCAGATTGCAGGCAGTCTGGGATCCGGTGCGAGGATTGCGCGGCGCGGCGCGGGATTTCCTCGACATCGCGCTCGGTTCCAACACTGCTGTTCACTCGCGCTGAGGCTCAGACAGCACCCTTGAATCCGTGTTGACGCCACGCTTCATAGGTGACCAACGCCGCTGCGTTGGAGAGATTGAGTGAGCGTCGGCCGGGGAGCATCGGGATACGCAGACGCTCGGTGATGTGCTCGTCAGCCAGGACTTCCTCGGACAAACCCGTCGGTTCGGGACCGAAGAGCAGAACGTCGCCGGGTTCGTACGCGATATCGGTATACGGGACGGTTGCATGTGCGGTGAAGGCAAACACCCGTGCCGGGGTTACGGCCTCCCACGCTGCAGTTAGGTTCTCGTGGACAGTCACGGTCGCCAAGTCGTGGTAGTCCAACCCCGCTCGCTTGAGCTTCGGTTCGGACAGGTCGAACCCGAGTGGGCCCACCAGGTGTAGTTCACAACCGGTTCCCGCGACCATGCGGATCGCGTTACCGGTATTGGGTGGAATGCGGGGCTCGTGGAACATGACTCGGAACACCACAAAACCCTACCGCGCATGCCATTGGCGGCCGCGATGTCGGGGTTTTTCCCATTCAGTTACCAAACTGCAAAGTTTGTGGGAATCTGATTGCCGCATTCTTCTCAGAACGGACAAAATGAACACTCCTGCCGGTTGGAATCCCGACCCCTTCGATCCGACGATCGACCGCTACTGGGACGGCCAGCAGTGGACGGCTCAAACCCGTCCCAAAATTGTCGACGCCCCGACGCAGGTGTTCGGAGCACCAGGCTCGCCGCGGCAGGATCCCACCGCACCGGACGATCAGAAACGCCGCAAGTGGCCGTGGATCGCGGGCGTTGCCGCAGCCGGGGTTGCGGTAATCGGAATTGCGGCAGGGACGGGAGGCTCCGAAGAGTCGAAGACCCCGGCGGCGACTTCCTCGACGACAGTGGCAGCGACAACTACGCAGGCAACGACAACGACCACAGTCAAGCCCACAACCACGACCGTCGCGCCGGCGACCACCACGACGGTGGCTCCGACTACGACGACAACACTCGCCATAGTCCCGTTAGTTCCGCAAGTAACCACAACGACCCAGTACGTTCCACCGCCTCCCGCCTACGTGCCGCCGAAGACGACTGAGCCCGCGTACATTCCGCCGCCGGTCAAGGTGCCTGATGCCGGGGTGTATTACGCGAACTGCTCAGCGGTAAAGGCTGCTGGTGCAGCGCCGATCTACCGCGGTGACCCGGGCTATTCCTCGAAGCTCGACCGTGACAACGACGGCGTGGCCTGCGAGTAGTAGGCGGTCGAGTTGCTGTCGGTAGTGCGGGGCAGTATGTAGGTCATGCCCCTCGAAGAATCCGACAACGTAGTCGGCGAAGACTATTCCGATGCTCGATTGCCGGGAAAGGTGTGGCGCCAGCGCACGTTCACCAATTGTGTGTTCCGTGACGCAGACCTGACTGGCATGACGACGGAATCGGTGGTCTTCGACAATTGTGACTTCACCGGCGCAGATCTGGGGGAGTCGGAGCACATCGGTAGCGCGTTCCGTTCGTGCAACTTCGCGCGGACCAGCCTGTGGCACAGCACTTTCCGAAACTGCACTTTGATGGGCTCGACGTTCGACGGATGTCGCATCCGGCCGTTGACGCTCGACGAGGTGGACTTCTCGCTCACCTCGTTGGGCGGCGCGGATCTGCGGAGGATCGACTTCACGTCATGCCGCTTCCGCGAAGCGAATCTCGTGCGCACGGATATGCGTGATGCGATTCTGGTATCGGCGGATCTGTCGGGCGCTCGTACCGGTGGACTCAAACTCGACGGCGCGGACCTGCGCGGCGCGCGCGTCGATCCGGGTCTGTGGACGTCTGCAGTCGTGGCAAACGCCAAGATCGAATTGATGCAGGCGGTGGCGTACGCGTCGGCGCACGGTTTGGTTGTCGACCTGTAGATGCAACCGGTCAACAGCGGGAGTTACCGCTCCAGGCGTTCCTCGAGCCGAACCGTCACGACGTCACCGACGTCCTTGCCGATAGCTGTGCGGATGTCGGCCTTGACCGGGAGCTTGTGAGTGCCGTCGCCCAAGGCCATGAACGAACTCTGAAACGGATGCCCGTCGATAGTTCCGCGCACCTTGACCAGTCCACGGGTACGGAAGTATTCGGCGGACTCCGGCCAGATCACGTATGTCCAGCCACCTTTCGCGTCACTTTTGCGCAGTGTGGCGGTGAATACCTTGTCCAAAAACATGGTGGCATGCCCTTTCGGTTGGTCAGCGAATGAACTCTCGGGCCAGCAGATCCATGAGCAGTCCGTCCTTCCACTCGCCGTGACGATCGCGTGAGTACTCGCGCATCACCCCGACGTCCCTGAACCCGACCGATCGATAACACGCGATTGCCGCCGTGTTCTCCACTTCCGGATCGATGATCAATCGGTGGAACTTCAGATCGTCGATCAGGTGCGCACACAGAACGCGTATCGCCTCACGACCGAATCCGCGGCCGTGGACAGCCGGATCGAGAAAGAGATCGAGACCGGCGTGGCGGAAGTCCGGGTTGTCGTCGTCGGCGTACCACTGAATGAATCCGATCAGGTTCCCGTCGTGGAAAATGCTGTAGCGAATGGTGCCGGGCTCCGGAGCGGCAGGCCAGTCGTCGGCTGGATTCTGCCACCATTCGGCCACATCGGGATGCAGATGGATGGCCCGCAGACGGGCATGATGATCGGCGGCGACGGGTGCAAGATCCACCCTCGGACCGCGTAGTTCCGGAGCCGTTGTCACGCATCGACCCTAACCTGGAACAATGGTCGCCGTGACTGCAACGATCCTGGACGGTAAAGCTACCCGCGACGAAATTTTCGAAGACCTGAAGGTGCGGGTGAACGCGCTGAAGGCAGCGGGTATCACGCCCGGACTTGGCACCATTCTCGTTGGTGACGACCCGGGATCCGCAGCGTACGTGCGCGGCAAGCACAACGACTGCGCCAAGGTCGGCATCAACTCCCTGCGCCGTGACCTGCCTGCCGACATCACACAGGAGCAGCTCAACGCCACAATCGACGAACTCAACGCCAATCCCGAGTGCACCGGATACATCGTGCAGTTGCCGCTGCCCAAGCACCTCGACGAGAACGCGGCGCTCGAGCGCATCGATCCCGACAAGGATGCCGACGGCTTGCACCCGGTGAACCTCGGCCGTCTGGTTCTCGGCAAGGAAGCTCCGCTGCCGTGTACGCCGCGCGGAATCCTGCACCTGCTTCGCCGCTACGAGGTGCCGATCGCCGGCGCTCACGTCGTTGTTGTCGGCCGCGGTGTCACCGTCGGCCGCCCTATCGGACTGTTGCTGACGCGTCGTAGCGAAAACGCCACCGTCACGCTGTGCCATACCGGTACCCGCGATCTGGCTGCTGAGGTTCGTCGTGCAGACATCGTCGTTGCGGCCGCCGGCGTTCCCGGACTCATCACCGCCGACATGGTCAAGCCGGGCGCTGCTGTGCTCGACGTCGGAGTCAGCCGCACCGACGACGGTTTGCGTGGTGACGTTGCTGCCGACGTCAACGACGTTGCGGGCTTCGTCTCGCCCAATCCCGGTGGAGTGGGCCCGCTGACCAGGGCGTTCCTGATCACCAACGTGGTGGAGCGCTCCGAGCGAGTTCTGGCCGGAGCCTGACGACATGACCTCACCGGTTGGCCTCGTGAAGAAGAATTTGCCGATGATCACGGTTCTCGCCGTGATCGCAGCCGCGGTTGTTCTTGTCCTGGCCGACCGGTGGCGTCGCGGTTCGCTGGTCTTGGGGGTGGCGGTCATTATCGGTGCAGCTGCCCGCTGGTGTTTCCCACAGAATCGCGTGGGGCTGCTCGCGGTGCGCGGCAAGAAGTTCGACACGGCGGCCATGGGCGTCATGGGTGCGTTGATCGTCTCGCTTGCTCTGACCATCGATCCGCTCGGCACGGACTGAGTCAGTCCACTGGGCACGGACTGAGTCAGTTGTAGAACGACCCGACGTCTATCTCGCGCAACGGAATCCACTCTCCCTGTGGTTTCTTTGCGGCGGAGTTCCGCCTTTTCGCCTGTTTGGTTCGAAGCGTGACGGCTAGTGCAGGTTCTTCGTCGATCCGGCCCGCCAGTGCGTAGATCGCAGCAAGATGGTGAACGCAGGGCGTGCGCCGACTCGAACAGTCACACGTGGCCGTGCATTCGGAAAGATTCACGGCCACAGTGATATCGCGCGCCTGTAGATCCGCGACGACGCTGTCCGGTAGCTCTCCGGCCGATACGGACCGGTTCGTGGTGCCTAGCGCCCGAATCATGCGGGCCGCGGTGTCGGATTGTGTCTTGTCCCAGAGCGGTACGGTGACAACAACAGTCGAGGTCTTACCCTTGGCGGTGACCTGGGCGGAAACCGTACCGGCAGAAATGTCCGTGAAGGTGACACCACCGTTGCGGGCCAGTGTGCGTGCGGTGGGCAAGGCGGGGTTTCGTCCGGATGTCGACGTTTGCTCAACCGTCCGCAACCACACACGGCCCCATGCGGTCACTCCGAATTCGGTAGCCATCAGATGATCACCGCGCCGTCGAGTTCGAGCAGTTCACGTAGTTCGCTGTCGGGAAGGTTTGCGAGGGCTCCTTCGGAGTTTCCGGAAATCGACTCGGCTACAGCTCTTTTGGATTCGTGCATGGCGGCGATGTGATCTTCGACGGTTCCTCCGGTGACCAGGGTGTGGACGTTGACGGTGCGCTGCTGGCCGATTCGATGGGCGCGGTCGGTGGCCTGATCTTCGACGGCAGGGTTCCACCACCTGTCGTAGTGAACGACGTGACTGGCGCGGGTGAGATTGAGTCCGAACCCGGCCGCGCGCAGGCTCAGAATGAGAATGGGCGAGGACGTGTCGTCGGTTTGGAAGGCATCGACCATGGCGTCGCGACTGGCAACGTTGAGACCGCCGTGGAGAAAAGGAACGTCTGCGATGCCCAGTTCGGCCGCGAGGTGTTTCGACAGTAGTTCGCCCATTGTGCGGTACTGCGTGAACACCAGGGCCCGATCACCGTCGTCGACGATCTCTGCAAGCATTTCGGTTGCGCGATCGAACTTTCCGGAACGGCCACGGAGATCCTCGCTGTCGCCGGTGACCTGAGCGGGGTGGTTGCATACCTGCTTGAGAGTGGTGAGCAGTGCAAGGACGTTGCCGCGTCGGGCAATTCCGGTGCCCAGTCCGGTATCGAACGCGTCCGCGACCGCCGCCCGGTAGATTCGCGCCTGTTCCGACGTGAGGGTGCATGCGACGGTCGAGAACTGCTTCGGCGGAAGATCCTTGGCAACAGCATCTTTGGTTCGGCGCAGCACGTATGGCTCGATGATCGTCGCCAACCTCGATGCGGCGGACGCCGAGCGGCCGGATTCGATCGGGACGGCAAAACGCTGCCGAAAGCGTGCACGAGTTCCCAGTACAGCCGGATTGGCGACGTGGAACAAACTCCACAACTCTTCGAGACGGTTCTCGACCGGCGTGCCGGTCATCGCAACTTTGACGGTGGCATTCAGTTGCATTGCAGCTTTGGCGGCCAGCGACGACGGATTCTTGATCTGCTGCGCTTCGTCGAAGATGGCCGACGCCCACTGCGGCGTCTCCAGTTCGGCTGTGTCCGAACGTAAGACGCTGTAACTGGTGAGTACCACGGTGCCTTTACCTAGTTCCGCAGGCAGTGTGCGGCCGGACCCGTGATGAATGTGAAGGCTCAGGTGCGGCGCAAACCGCTCGATCTCGCGTCGCCAGTTTCCGATCACCGACGTCGGGCAGACAACAAGATGCGGGCCGTCTGCGGCTCTGATCGCGATCATCGAAATGGCTTGAAGCGTTTTACCCAGACCCATTTCGTCGGCGAGTATGCCGCCACCCGTCTCGGTCAGCGACGTCAACCACTCCACGCCAAGAACCTGGTACGGGCGCAAAGTCGCTTGAACCCGTGCATGATCGAGTGCGTCCACCAGAGTCTGTGCGTGGGTGAAACGCTGCACCACCGCGGCAGCACTTCTGATGACAGTGTCGCCGCGGTAGAGAGCGGCGTGCCCGGCTGGTGGCATGGTGCCGTGTTCGCCGCCCCCGATCACCCGCTTCCAGGCGCGCACCGACTCTCCGATACCTGGTTGATCCACGTTCGCAACCTGCAATGCCGTTACCACGTCGGCGAATTCGACAGTCCGAATATCGACGTCGACGGGCGTGATGACGCTGTCGACGGGTACAGCCATTCGGGCGACGGCGGCGCTGCCGGTAGGGAGCCCCAACTCCGCGAGATGCCCGGCTGTATCCGGCACACCCCAGAACCCGAACGCCATGTTCTCGGGAAGGTAGGTCGCCTGCAGCTGATCCGGGCACGGTTGAGTCACGAGCGCCGATGGTAGCCGTGATCGATGACCGCGGGCCACCGGATACGTCCCCAAAAACCGCAGATCAGTTGTGGTTCTCCCGACATTGACGGGAGGCGACGAGTCCGCTCTGACGGAGAACCGGACATTTCCTTCCTCGGACGTGATAGTCATTGTCCGTAGATCCGCAGTACCTGACACTTGCGAATAAGGAACCCAATGAAGCGACGAAAAAATCTCTCAGGTAGGCACTTTCGACTGCTCGTCGCTGCTGTCGGTGTGGGAGTGCTGGCACTTGCCACCGCAACGGGTGCCGCCGCCGCGCCGGTAGGTGTTCCCGTTACGAGTCCTGGCGGCGTCACCATGTGGGGCGGGGCCGACGACAATCAGCGCGATGCTGTCCCGACTCGGGGCAGCATCGCCGCGATTGCCGCCGGCGACCATCATTCGGTGGCGTTGACCACCGACGGCCACATCACCGCGTGGGGACACAGTGCGTGGGGAGAGCGTGACGGAGTTCCGACCGGTGGTGGTTTCACCGCGATCGCGGCGGGTGAGGACCACGCGGTAGCGCTTACTGCCGACGGACACATTGCTGCGTGGGGAAGTTCCGAATTCGGGCAACAGGACGATCTCCCGGCACGTGGTGGGTTCACCAGGATTGCTGCCGGTACGTACCACGGGTTGGCGTTGACTCCTGAAGGAACAATCGTGGACTGGGGCAGCGAGGAGTACGGTCAGCGGACCGATGTCCCGACCGATGGCGGGTTCACCGCGATCGCCGCCGGTAACTTCCATTCGCTGGCGCTCACGACCGACGGTCACATCACCATGTGGGGCGGGAGTGCCGAAGGGCAGCGCGACGGGCTACCGACCGAAGGTGGGTTCACCGCGATCGCTGCCGGCGAGGACCATTCGCTCGCGTTGACCGCCGACGGTCACATCGTGATCTGGGGCAGCAACGAGTACGGGCAGCGCACCGGTACTCCGACCGGCGGCGGGTTCACCGCGATCGCCGGCGGCTTCCGCCATTCGGTGGCGCTGTCTGCCGACGGCACGATCACTGCCTGGGGTAACAACGAGAACGGGCAACTGGGCGGTGTCCCGACCGGAGACGGATATACCGCCGTCGCGGCCGGGGCCTATCACTCGATAGCCCTCGGCGCGCAGACGGCGTCGACCGGATCGCTCGGAAGTCTGACCGGAAGCTGAATGCTCAGCGCGTCGTGCGCGCCAATTCCATTGTGCGGCGCAACAGTTTTGCTACAGCGTCGGCTTCGGTGAGGAACCCGTCGTGCCCGTCCTTGGAATTCAGGATTTCGAGGCCGGTGCATGTCGGGATTCCGGCGGCGATCTCTTCCTGCAGGCGCAGCGGGTAGAGACGATCGGAATCGACTCCACCGACAACGACCGGCACGGTGATGGACGCCAAAGCCGCTGCGACACCACCGCGTCCGCGGCCGATGTCGTGACGGTTCATAGCCTCGGTCAACAGCACGTAGGTGCTGGGATCAAATCGCGACACGAGCTTGTCTGCCTGATGTTCCAGGTAGCTTTGAACCGCGTATCGTCCACCGTTCCAGGGGTTTTCATTTCCCTGGGCGGTGTTCTCGAAACGTGTGTCGAGTTCCGATTCGGCGCGGTAGGTGAGGTGCGCAATGCGTCTCGCGATACCGAGGCCGGCCCGGGGTGTGCGCCCGGTTCCGTGGTAATTGCCGCCCTGCCAATCGGGGTCGGACATGATGGCGGCGATTTGTGTTGTCTGTGTACCGATTTGATCGGCTGTCGCGCGTGAACCCGTAGCCAGTACCAATGCGGAGTTCAGATTCTCGGGGTACGACACAGCCCATTCGAGGGTGCGCATACCGCCCATGGAGCCGCCGACTACCGAAGCCAGTCGATCGATGCCGAGCAGGTCGATCAGCTTCTTCTCGGCTGCGACCTGATCGCGAATGGAGATGCCCGGAAACCGGCTACCCCACGGTTTGCCGTCCTCGGCAAGGGAACTCGGGCCGGTGGTGCCACGACAACCGCCCAGAACATTGGTCGCAATGACACACCATTCGCCCGTGTCGACAGGTTCGCCCGGGCCGACCATTCCGTTCCACCAACCGGGTGACGGCTGATTTTCGGACGCCGGACCGGTGACGTGTGAGTCCCCGGTCAGGGCATGTTCCACGAGCACGACGTTGTCGCGGTTCGGGGACAGCGCGCCCCACCGTTGAACCGCAAGCGATACCGACGGCAGCACGGCGCCGTTCTCGAGTTGCAGCGAGCCGATGTCGACGGTTCCGACTCGGCCGTCCGGCGGCGGCAGGATATCCGCGACCGCCGTCTGAGCTTCGTTGACGGTCAAGACGTTGCCGCCGCGGTGAGGCCGGTTTCGAGGTCGGCGAGGATGTCGGCGATGCCTTCGATTCCGACGGCGAGGCGAACGAGACCTGGGGTGACGCCGGCTGCGAGTTGTTCCTCGGGGGTGAGCTGGGCGTGAGTGGTGGAGGCGGGGTGGATGACGAGGGAGCGGACGTCACCGATGTTGGCGACGTGGCTGTGCAGAGTAAGGGCGTTGACAAACTTCTTGCCGGCATCGATGCCGCCGGGCAGTTCGAAGGTGACGATGGCGCCGGTTCCCTTGGGGGTCAGCTGCTTTCCGCGTTCGTACCACGGTGAGGAGGGGAGTCCGGCGTAGGAGACGGACGCGACGGCGGTGTGGCCTTCGAGGAATTCGGCCACCTGCTGGGCGTTGGCGACGTGGCGCTCGATGCGCAGGCTCAAGGTTTCGATGCCCTGGGCGATGAGGAACGCGTTGAACGGTGCGACGGCGGAGCCGAGGTCGCGCAGGAGTTGTACACGCGCCTTGAGAGCGTAGGCGGGTGCGCCGAGGTCGGCGAATGTGACGCCGTGGTAGCTCGGATCGGGGGTGGTGAAGTTGGTGTGTCTGCCTTGCGTCCAGTCGAAAGTGCCGCCGTCTACGATGACGCCGGCGATGGCCGTGCCGTGTCCGCCGAGATATTTGGTGGCGGAGTGCAGCACGATGTCGGCGCCGTGTTCGAGGGGGCGGAGCAAGTACGGCGTCGCGACGGTGTTGTCGACGATCAGGGGGAGGCCGTTCTCATGAGCCACCGCTGAGATCCCGGGGATGTCGAGGATGTGGTTCTTGGGATTGGCGATGGTTTCGCCGAAGAAGGCCTTGGTGTTGGGGCGGATGGCTTCGCGCCAGTGGTCGAGGTTGTCGGGATCCTCGACGAACGTGACTTCGATGCCGAGCTTGCGAAGCGTGTAGTGCAGGAGGTTGTACGTGCCGCCGTACAGGTAGGGGCTGGCGACGATGTGGTCTCCGGCCTCCGCGATGTTGAGGATCGCGAGGGTTTCGGCGGCCTGACCCGAGGACAGGAGGAGTGCCGCGACACCGCCTTCGAGTGCAGCAATGCGCTGCTCGACGGCGTCCTGCGTTGGATTCATGATGCGCGTGTAGATGTTGCCCGGCTCAGCAAGGCCGAACAGCGCGGCGGCGTGGTCGGTGCTGTCGAAGACGTAGCTGGTGGTCTGGTAGATCGGCAGTGCGCGCGCGTTGGTGGCGGTGTCTGCGGTTTGTCCGGCGTGGACCTGCTTGGTCTCGAAGGACCAGTTAGCTGAGATGTCGGTCATGATTTGTGTACTCCAGTGGTCTGACGGATAGCTGTCGGACGGGGGCGAATGATCGCCGCCCCGTGCTGGGGTCTATCTACAAGTGCGACACATACTGAAAAACCTCCGTGGGGCTCGGCCCGGTCTGGGGTCCGTCCCTGTCGGACCCGCGCTTGTCGCCTGGAAATCCGGTGAAGCTGCAATTGCGCAGTTTCGCCTCGAGGCGACCTGGTCATCACCCGGGGCACCCCACCGCGGTTGGAGGGTTGCCGTCCAGCGAGCCGGGGCTTGACGCTGGTACTCATGACCGAGCTGAATTCTACCGGGAGTGAAGCCGAAGGATGACGCGGGTCGAAGTGTGCGGCGTCACCAGTCGCCATTCGACGCGACGGTGCCCACTAGCAGGCAAAAGTTACCGGTGAGTAGTGACTCGGAGGAGGGGCTGCCGGTTGCGGCCCCCAGCGTTAGCAGTACGCTTGTCTTGTTTGGGACTCATCTCCCGGGATCAGTCCACACAGTCTAGGTTTGATAATCGAACCGTTCGCGGACTCACTCACAAAGTGTGACCGCAACCGTGTAACCAGGGGAAACTTCCTAGGAGGACGCGAAGCACCCATGTCCAAAATAAAGGTTGAGGGCACCGTCGTCGAACTCGACGGCGACGAGATGACACGCATTATCTGGCAGTTCATCAAAGACAAGTTGATCCACCCGTACCTCGATGTGAACCTCGAGTACTACGACCTCGGTATCGAGTACCGCGACGAGACGGATGACCAGGTCACCATCGACGCCGCACACGCGATCCAGAAGCACGGCGTGGGCGTCAAGTGCGCCACCATCACGCCGGACGAGGCTCGTGTCGAGGAATTCGGTCTCAAGAAGATGTGGCGTTCCCCGAACGGAACGATCCGCAACATTCTCGGCGGCACGATCTTCCGCGCACCGATCATCATCTCGAACGTTCCGCGACTCGTCCCGGGCTGGACCAAGCCGATCATCATCGGCCGTCACGCATTCGGTGACCAGTACCGCGCCACAGACTTCAAGGTTCCCGGCCCCGGCAAGGTGATGATCACCTACACGCCTGAGGACGGAAGCGCACCGATCGAGCACGAACTGGTCAACTTCCCCGAAGAGGGCGGCGTCGTCCAGGGGCAGTACAACTTCACCACGTCCATCCGTGACTTCGCTCGCGCGTCGCTCACCTACGGACTGCAGCAGAACTACCCGGTGTACCTGTCCACCAAGAACACCATTCTCAAGGCGTACGACGGTGCCTTCAAGGACATCTTCCAGCACGTCTACGAGACCGAGTTCAAGGCCGAGTTCGATGCCGCAGGTCTGACCTACGAGCACCGCCTCATCGACGACATGGTCGCTTCCGCACTCAAGTGGGAGGGCGGCTACGTCTGGGCATGCAAGAACTACGACGGCGACGTCCAGTCCGACACCGTGGCTCAGGGCTTCGGCTCGCTCGGCCTCATGACGTCGGTTCTCCTGACACCGGACGGAAAGACCTGTGAGGCAGAGGCTGCTCACGGCACCGTCACGCGTCACTACCGTCAGCACCAGCAGGGCAAGCCCACCTCGACCAACCCGATCGCGTCCATCTTCGCGTGGACCCGTGGGCTCGAGCACCGTGGCAAGCTCGACAACACCCCTGAGGTCATCGGCTTCGCGCAGCAGCTCGAAGACGTTGTCATCAAGACCGTCGAAAGCGGCCAGATGACCAAGGACCTCTCGATGCTGGTCGGCGGCGACCAGGGTTACCTGACCACCGAAGAATTCCTCGGTGCGCTCGACGTGAACCTGCAGAAGTCGATGGCAGCCAAGTAGTAAAAGTTCCACAGCTTCACTTTCAGATGGGACGCCCGGGCACTCCGGGCGTCCCATTTGTGTCTGCTCTGTGCCTGCGGTCTCACGTGAGCGAACTCACCTGCTCTCACTTGGAAGTTCAACCAAGGGTGCGACCACAATTGACCAGTGACTTCGTCTACCCTTTCCCGCCCTGACGCCCCGACATCCGGGGTTCGCTCTGCCAGAGGCCCGGCGATGCTCGCGTTGGCGCTCGGCGGATTCGGAATCGGCACCACCGAGTTCGTGGCGATGGGTCTCCTGCCGGAGATGGCAACCGGGCTGGGCGTATCCGAGCCCACCGCCGGTCATGTCATCTCCGCCTATGCGCTCGGCGTTGTGGTCGGTGCGCCGCTCATCGCGGCCCTGACTGCTCGGATCCCGCGGCGCACATTGTTGATCGCGCTCATGATCGCGTTCACGGTGGGCAATGCCGCGTCGGTGTTCGCGCCGTCGTACACCACGCTGATGCTCGCCCGGTTTGTCGCCGGGTTGCCGCACGGTGCCTACTTCGGTGTTGCCGCCCTCGTTGCGGCGCATCTGGCTGAACCGGGTAAACGTGCCAAAGCCGTTGCCATGGTGATGATGGGTCTTTCCGTTGCCAACGTCGTCGGTGTGCCGGCTGCCGCGTGGCTCGGGCAGACCGTGGGATGGCGGAGTGCATTCGCACTGGTCGCAGTCATCGGTGCCGTCACCGTGGCGTCGCTGCTCGTCTGGATCCCGCGCCTCGACGCTATGCCGATCACCAACCCGATCACCGAACTCAGGGCGCTGGGCCACATCCAGGTGTGGATGACTCTGATCGTCGGCATGGTCGGATTCGGCGGCATGTTTGCCGTGTACACGTACATCAGCACGACGTTGACCGACGTGTCCGGTCTGGGTGCGTCGTTTGTTCCGCTGGCGCTCATGCTCTACGGGCTGGGCATGGTGGCCGGCAACTTCGTCGGTGGCTACCTCGCTGACCGGGCGCTCATGAAGGGCCTGTTCGTATCGATGGCGTCGCTGGCGATCATTCTCGCGATCTTTGTTCTCGCCGTTCGCAACCCGTATACGGCGTTGCTCTTCGTCTTCCTCATCGGGCTGGCCGGTGCGTCCATGGTTCCGGGGCTGCAGACCCGCTTGATGGACGTTGCCGAGGACGCCCAGACCTTGGCCGCATCGCTCAACCACGCCGCCCTCAACATCGCGAACGCGTTCGGAGCCTGGATCGGTGGGGTAGTGATCGCCGCCGGTTTCGGTTACACAGCGCCCGCCGCCGTCGGTTCGCTCCTCGGCGTCGCGGGGCTCGGTGTCCTGGTGGTTGCGGTGATCCTGCAGCGTAGAGCCGCGAACTGAGAACACGTCGGCATCATCGGCTACGGTGCTTGCCGTGCCACAAACAGCTGACTCTCATATTCTCGCGCCTCACACGATCACGTCGGTGAACGTCAACGGCATTCGTGCCGCAGCCCGCAAGGGTATGACCGAATGGCTCGAGAAGACCGACGCGGATTTCATCTGTCTGCAGGAAACCCGAGCATCCGACAAGCAGTTGCACGAGACTCTCGAACCCGCTCTGTCGAACGGCTGGTTCCTCGTTTCGGCCGAGCCGTCGGCGAAAGGCCGCAACGGCGTCGCAGTCCTGTCCCGGGTCGAAGCCGATGCCGTCCGTATCGGTTTCGGTGACGACGAATTTCAGGACGCCGGACGCTACATCGAAGCGGATTTTGCCGACCTCACGGTGGCAAGTCTCTACCTACCGACCGGGGAGGCGCTGACCCCGAAGCAAGAGGCGAAAGAACGGTTCATGAGTTCGTTCGCGGCTCACCTCGCGGTCACCGCTGCCGCAGCCGAGACGGCCGGGCGACACGTTGTGGTCAGTGGTGACTGGAACATCGCGCACAACGAAGCCGACCTGAAGAACTGGAAGGGAAACAAGAAGTCCTCCGGCTTCCTGCCCAGCGAGCGTGAGTGGATGGACGTCCTGTTTGCGGACGAGTCCCCGTGGGTCGACGTGTTCCGGGCATTGCATCCGGGCGTCGAAGGACCGTACTCGTGGTGGTCGTACCGCGGTAAGGCATTCGACAACGACTCCGGTTGGCGCATCGACTACCAGGTGGCGACCCGAGCGTTTGCCGAGCGCGCCAAGGCAGGGTTGATCGAACGCGCGGAATCCTACGATCTGCGTTGGTCAGATCACGCTCCCGTCACCGTCTCCTACCGGTAGGCATCGGATATGCCCAGTGCCAAGACACTCAAGGCTTTAGGCACCGTCGTCGTTGCCGTGATCGCCGTCGTACTCGCGATGGTGCTGTCCTCTCAGGACTCCGACAGTTCGGCGACGGCGGGCTCGGCTACTTCGAGCACGTCGACTTCTGCGGCTACGTCAACTCAGGTCAAGCCCGGGGCGACCACCAAGGCGGCGCAGTCGACGTCGGCCCAGAAGCCGGTGAGCAGTGATGCGCCTACGCGGGTACTCGCTACGTTGGTCGAGATCGACGCCGGACGGTGGCCGGACTCCGCGAATGCGGTGGGAACCAAGGGCGGCGTTACCTTCCGTAACAGCGAGGGCAGGTTGCCGGCAGTCGGCGCCGGCGGTGGCCGCGTTGTCTATCAGGAGTGGGACGTCAATCCGAAGAAGAGTGGTCAGGGCCGTGATGCCGAGCGGATCGTCACCGGAAACGACGGTTCCGCGTGGTACACCCTCGATCACTACGAGACCTTCACAAGGATTCGCTGATGGATAGTTCGCTGATGGATAGGTTCGCTGATGCCTGATCACGAAACTGTCAGTGTCGATCGGTGGCTCGACCCGGAATCCGGCGTCTCGTCGGTGGCGGTGTCGGGTGAACCGGCACTTCTGGACGAGTTGGCGCGTGATCTCCGGATGCGTGATCTTGTTGTTCGCACGGTTCGCGGATCGCACATGCAGACCACGGCGCAGGTCTTCGACGAGTTTGCGGCAGCATTTCAGTTTCCGTCACACTTCGGTCGCAACAAGGACGCCTTCGACGACGTCATGCGTGACCTCGACGACGTACTCGGCCTCGGCGCCGGGTTTGTCGTTCTGGTTCGAGAGGCTGAGCTGTTGCTGCGCGGCGAACCCGATCAGTTGCCCTGGTTCCGGGAGTCGATGGATTTCTACGCCGAGGAATGGGCGCCCACCACGTTCGGTACCGCGTACCAGTTCGGCTCGGGTTCCGAAGAAACCTTTGCGTCGGAACTCACGGTGCTCCGCTACCCGGAGACCACACACACTCCCTGAATCGCCCGCGTGGAAAGATCGGAAGCATGTCGACCCCTGCAGAACAGAAGCCCACGGCAAAGCCTCGCGTGCTTTCCGGTATCCAGCCGACGTCGGATTCCTTCCACCTCGGTAACTATCTGGGCGCATTGCAGCAGTGGGTGGGGCTGCAGGACGAGTTCGACGCCTTCTACTTCGTCCCGGACTTGCATGCCATCACCGTGACGCAGGACCCCAAGGAACTGCGTCGACGCACCAAGGTTGCCGTGGCGCAGCTACTTGCAATCGGGATCGACCCCGACCGCGCAACGATCTTCGTCCAGAGTCAGGTTCCCGAGCACGCTCAGCTTGCGTGGGTCCTGAATTGCATCACCGGTTTCGGCGAGGCCAGCCGCATGACGCAGTTCAAGGACAAGTCGTCCAAGCAAGGCAGTGAGAACGCCAGTGTCGGGCTGTTCACCTACCCGGTTCTGATGGCCGCCGACATCTTGCTGTACCGCCCGCAGCGCGTTCCGGTGGGTGAGGATCAGCGTCAGCACCTCGAGCTTGCCCGCGACCTCGCGAACCGCTTCAACTCGCGCTACGGCAAGTCGTTTGTGGTTCCTGAACCCCAGATCATCAAGGGCACCGCCAAGATCTACGACCTGCAGGACCCGACGTCGAAGATGAGCAAGTCGGCAGCGAGCGACGCCGGTCTGATCAATTTGCTCGACGATCCCAAGGTGTCGGCCAAGAAGATCAAGTCGGCAGTCACCGACAACGAACGTGAGATCCGCTTCGACCCGCAGGCCAAGCCTGGTGTCAGCAACCTGCTCACCATTCAGTCGGCCCTGTCCGGTGTACCGATCGAGACCTTGGTCGCGGGCTACGAAGGCAAGGGGTACGGCGATCTCAAGACTGATACTGCGGACGTGTTGGCGCAGTTCGTGACTCCGCTCAAGGCCAAGGTCGACGGCTATCTTGCCGATGAGGCCGAACTGGATCGCATCATTGCCGCCGGCGCGCACCGGGCCCGTGAGGTCTCGTCCCGCACGCTTGCGACCGTGTACGAAAAGGTCGGGTTCCTGCCGCCCAAGGGCTGAGCACGGCGCAAGTGAACGGCTGACACGAAACAGGTCGATACAGAAATAGGGGGACATCTGTGGCTGAATCAGTTGTCGTAGAGGAGCCGAGCTTTCTCGACAAGCAGCGGGCAGCGCGGCCGTGGCTCGATCACCTTGTTCGAGCGGGTATGCGATTCCAGAACCAGAAGGGCGACTACTACGCCGCCGGGATCACGTACTTCAGCGTCCTCGCTTTGATTCCGATCATGATGGTTGCGTTCGCGGTGGCCGGTTTTGTATTGGCCGGCCACCCCGAATACCTGACTTCGATTCAGGAAGAGATCACCAAATCCATCCCCGGCAGCCTCGGTGACACCATCAACAGCTTGATCGACTCGGCAATCGACTCTCGCGCCAGTGTTGGTGCGGTCGGCCTTCTGGTCGCGTCGTACGCGGGTCTCGGCTGGATGGCCAATGTCCGCGACGCGCTCACCGCGATGTGGGAGAGCAAGCGTGACTCCAAAGGGTTTGTCAGAACCAAAGTCGGCGATATCGGGGCACTGCTCGGTCTGGGCGCAGCCTTGGTTATTTCACTCGGCATGTCGGCGCTCAGCAGTGGGCCGGTAGCGCGTCAGGTTGTCGTGTGGCTCAACCTCGAGAACATCACCGGCGTCGGCGTCGGACTGCGAGTCTTGTCGACGGTGCTGTCGATCCTGGCAACCTGGGCGGTGTTCCTGTGGGTGATCGCACGCTTGCCCCGTGAACCGGTGAATCTACGCAGCGCCGCCAGTGCGGCACTGATGGCAGCTCTGGTATTCGAAGTGTTCAAACAGGTTGGTGCGATCTATCTTTCGGCGGTCAGTAGTGGCCCGGCCGGCGTCGCATTCGGGCCGATTATCGGTTTGCTCGTATTCGTGTTCACCGCTTCGCGCATGCTGCTGTTCTGCACCGCCTGGGCTGCGACGACCAAGAAAAGCATGGCACTGGCCTACATTCCGCCGCCCGATCCGGCGATCATCGCGCCGCGGGTTGTCGTCAGCGAAGGGATGTCACCGTCACGCGCAGCGGCATTGATCGGAACGGGCGCTTTGGCCGGTCTCGGACTGTCGGGGCTTTTGCGCCGCCGATAACGTTGAGCGCCGCTCAGAGTTTCCGCAGACCTCGAAGTACCTGCATCAACGGCAGCGATGAAGCCAACCCGGTGCGGAATTTCGGATGAAGACCACCCAGGTTCATCAACACTGCATAGCGGACCCGTGGTCACGCCAGACACTCATCTTGTCGATGATTTCGGAAGGTCTTCCAGTCAAGTAGATGTCGCGGACTAACCCGTCCGGTACGAGTCGCGAGTATTTCAACGCGGTCGATTCGTCGATGGTGTGCGGAACCAAGTCCTGCGCACCGGAGAAGTCACTTCCCATAGGATGCTGCACGCCGTGCCTGGCCCAGGCGTCGGCCGGGGCACCGAGAGTAAACGAACGTGTGCCCACCGACTCGACCATCTCATCCACCTCGTTGCTGCTTCGTGATGTCAGGACAAAGAAGTATGCGGCGGGAGTTATGGCCTCTGGGTCTCGGCTGAAGTCGGATGCTGCGGACCGGATACGGTCGAGTTTGTCTCGATACTGTGCGGGCAATTGCGCAAACGCGGGGAACCAGGCGTTTGCGTACTTTCCGGCGAGTTTCAGCATTCGCGGCCCGTGGGCGGCGACCCACATCGGTGGTCTGCCATTCCTATGGGGTGGGATTTCGAACACTGCGTTACGCAACGGGAAGTACGGCGAATCACGCGTGACAGGCTCTCCGCCCGAGTCCCACAACGCGCGGATGGTTGCAAGGGCTTCCTCGAAGCGTGAAACCGGAGCGCTCCATTCGACGCCGTAAGGTTCATTGCCTTCGCGCTCACCGGGCCCTATGCCGAGAATTGCTCGTCCTCGGCTCAGGTGATGAAGAGTGGCTGCTGCCTGTGCTGTCACCGCCGGGTTGCGTCGGCCGGCGTCGGTGACACCGACGCCGAGTTGAAGTCGGGTGAAACGATTGTGGGCAGCGATGTTTCCCAGGACAGTCCAGGGTTCGTAATACGCATTGGCGAACGGCGCGACCTTGCTCGCGCCGACGTACTGCGATTTCCAGATCGAGGTGGGGAACAGTCCGTTGAGATGGTCGGGAATCCAGATGGAGTCTGCGCCGCTGGCGGCGGCTATCTGGCGGGTGGTCCGCATCATGAAATCGGGTGTGTACCTCGTGTGAAGCGCCGCATCCATGACACCGGTTTTGAAGCCGTTCACGGTGAGATCCCTTCGAGCAACGGACTCGGGCAAGCAGGCCGCTGCCGGGTTGCGTTCAAAGGTGGTCTGTCCGTGCCAATGATCCTCCCCAGCATGTGCGATGTCACTGTTTGCGCTGCGCGGCGAACTGGCTAACGGCGTCGACGGCTCATCACGATCGCCCCGAGAATCAGGCCGATGACGACAACGGTCCCGCCGACGGCGACGGCAGTGCGTGCCGTCGAGCTGAATCCGGCGTCCGGGGACGTGCCGGCCGCGGACACTGCGGCGGGTGCCCCCGGCGTCGTGGCGGCGGTGACCTTCGGTTGGCTGCGGTCGGTCGAGGTATCGGTCAGCGTTCCGACGGTCATGGTGGAGGACATGCCGAATCCGTAGTCGAGAAGGCGGGCTGCCTGCTCCCACGGACGGATAGGTTGTGCTTCGCCGCCCATCAACGTGACCAGTAGGGTTCGGCCGTTCCGCTCGGCCGCACCGACGTAGGTATGACGGGCGTCGTCGGTGAAGCCGGTCTTGCCGCCCAGCGCTCCGTCGTAGTTGTAGAGCAGTTGGTTGTCGTTCGCGAGGGTGAAGCCTGGCCGGTCCTGATCGTCGGGGATCGTGGGGTCCTTCGGGAAGCCCGGAAATTGAACCGTCTCGGTGTGGATCAACTCGGCGAACGTCGGATTCTGCAGTGCCGCATGGAATATCACCGCAAGGTCGTAGGGGGAGCTGCTCATTCCCGGGCCGTCCAGACCGGAGGGTGTCGCGGTGCGGGTGTCGAGTGCACCGAGTTCCAGGGCCAGGGCGTTCATCTTCTTCACGGCGGCGTCGTCACCCCCGAGCTGACGGGCCAGGGCGTGGGCGGCGTCGTTGCCCGACGCCATCACCAGCCCCTGCATGAGCTGCCGGTTGGTGTAGGTGCCGTCTTTGCCGAGTCCGACGGCGCTGCCTTCGGCATTTGCGTCCTCCGCGGTGGCGGTGACGACGGTATCGAGATTCAACGTGTCGAGCGCGACGAGCGCCAGAAGCATCTTGATGGTGCTTGCGGGACGGTACCGGCCGTGCGGATCTTTAGCGGCGAGCACTTCACCGGTTGCCGCGTCGGCGACCACCCAACCGGAGGCGGCGATGTCTGCGGGCAGTGGCGGCGCGCCGGCCGGCAGGACGACCCCGCAACCGCCGAGTCGATCCCCGCCAACCGGTTCGTCCGGTACCGGCACGGGGGCGGGCACGGTTGTTCCGGGCGCGGGAACCTCCGAGAGGTCTACAGCGGGAGCCGGCAGGCTCGTGAACGGGCAACTATCGGTATTGGGCGTGGTGAACGGTGCCGACGTTGTCGGTGGTGGTACCGGTTGGGCGAGTGCAGTACCTGCAATTCCAGACATTCCTCCGATTCCGGAGATCACTGTTCCGGCAACAACCACTGCACACGCTCGACGCCACATCATCGTTATCCGAGGGTAGGCGCATTGCGCGTAACCGCCGAATCGCCGTGCCGTCTGCCACAGTGGAAGGGTCAGTTTTCGATCGGTGCATAACGTCAAGGGCAGGGGATCGGTATGGGCAAGATTGTGGTGACGGAGTTCGTGTCCCTGGACATGGTCATGGAGGCGCCAGGCGGTGAACCGGGCTACGCGCACACAGGCTGGGTCTTTCCGTATCAGGAAGGCGACCAGATGAAGTTCAAACTCGACGAAACCCTCGCCGCGGACGTTCTCCTGCTCGGTCGCCGGACCTACGAGAGTTTTGCCGGCGCGTGGCCTGAGCGTGAAGACGACCAAGGCTTCGCCGACAAGATGAACGAGATGCCCAAGTACGTTGTCACAAGCAGCTCGGAGCCACTCGAATGGAACAACTCGACGGCGCTCGAGGGCCCCATCGAGGAGTCGGTGCCGAAGCTCAAGGAACAGATCGACGGCGAAATCCTGGTAGCGGGAAGCCGGACTCTCGTTCACGCATTGCTGTTGGCCGGCCTGGTCGACGAGCTGCGCCTGATGGTTTTCCCGGTCATCCTCGGGTCCGGCGGGAAGGTGTTCCCCGAATCGGAGGACAAGATCGTGCTCGAGTTGGTGGAGGACCGTCGCTACGAATCCGGCGTGCAAGTTCTGACCTATCACCCGAAGGTCGCTTAACCGGCAACAAAAAATGCCCCTCCCGAAGACGGGAGGGGCATTTCTCTGTTCGAAAGATCTAGCGAGCGAACAGCAGCGCGCGCTTCACTTCCTGAATCGCCTTTGTCACCTGGATGCCACGGGGGCATGCGTCGGTGCAGTTGAACGTCGTGCGGCAGCGCCACACGCCGTCCTTGTCGTTCAGGATGTCGAGACGCTCGGAAGCGGCCTCGTCACGGCTGTCGAAGATGAACCGGTGTGCGTTCACGATGGCAGCGGGACCGAAGTAGCTGCCGTCGCTCCAGTACACGGGGCACGACGTGGTGCAGCATGCGCACAGGATGCACTTGGTGGTGTCGTCGAAACGAGCACGGTCGTGCTGGCTCTGGATGCGCTCACGGGTGGGCTCGTTGCCACTGGTGATGAGGAACGGCTTCACGGCGCGGAACGCGTCGAAGAAGGGTTCCATGTCGACAACGAGGTCCTTCTCCACCGGCAAGCCGCGAATGGGCTCGATGGTGATGGTGACCGGCTTGCCGTCCTTGGGGAGCATGTCCTTCATCAGGATCTTGCACGCCAGGCGGTTGACGCCGTTGATGCGCATGGCGTCGGAGCCGCAGACACCGTGTGCGCAGCTACGACGGAACGTGAGGGTGCCGTCGAGGTAGCCCTTCACGTACAGCAGCAGGTTGAGCATGCGGTCGGTGGGCAGAGCTGGGACCTGGAAGCTGTCCCAGTGCTGACCGTCGCCCGATTCCGGGTTCATCCGCGCGATCTTGAGGGTCACCATGACGGCGCCTTCGGGGACCGGGGGGAGGGCTGGTGCTTCTACAGCAGGCGCAGACATCAGTACTTACGCTCCATCGGCTCGTAGCGGGTCTGTACCACCGGCTTGTAGTCCAGACGGATGTCGGAGAGCAGGCCGTCGCCCTCCTTGTATGCCATCGTGTGCTTCATGTACTCGGCATCGTTGCGATCCGGGAAGTCCTCACGAGCGTGGCCGCCGCGTGATTCCTTGCGGTTGAGCGCACCGACGACGGTGACCTCTGCCATTTCGAGCAGGAAGCCCAGTTCGATGGCTTCGAGCAGGTCGCTGTTGTAGCGCTTGCCCTTGTCCTGAACCGTGATGTGGTTGTAGCGCTCCTTGAGAGCACGCACGTCCTTGAGTGCCTGGGTGAGGCGCTCTTCGGTACGGAACACGGATGCGTTGTTGTCCATCGACTGCTGGAGTTCGGAGCGGATGTCCGCAACGCGCTCGTGGCCGTGATCGGACAGGATGACGCCGACCCAGTCCTCGACCATGGTGGCCGGGGCTTCGGGCATGTCGACGAACTCGGTGGAGTTCGCGTACTCGGCGGCAGCGATGCCGGCGCGACGGCCGAACACGTTGATGTCGAGGAGCGAGTTGGTGCCGAGACGGTTTGCGCCGTGCACGGAGACGCAGGCGCATTCGCCGGCGGCGTACAGGCCCTTGACGACCTCGTCGTTGTTGCGCAGAACCTCACCGTTGATCTTGGTGGGGATACCGCCCATGACGTAGTGGCACGTCGGGTAAACGGGCACGGGCTCCTTGACGGGGTCCACGCCGAGGTAGGTGCGCGAGAACTCCATGATGTCGGGGAGCTTCTCGTCGAGAACTTCCTCGGGGATGTGTGTCACGTCGATGTAGACGTAGTCCTTGTTGGGGCCGGCGCCGCGGCCTTCGAGGACTTCGAGAACCATCGAGCGGGCGACGATGTCACGCGGCGCGAGGTCCTTGATCGTGGGGGCGTAGCGCTCCATGAAGCGCTCACCGTCGGCATTACGGAGAATGCCGCCTTCACCACGAACAGCTTCCGAGATCAGGATGCCGAGTCCGGCGAGTCCTGTCGGGTGGAACTGGTGGAACTCCATGTCCTCGAGGGGAAGTCCCTTGCGGAAGATGATGCCCATGCCGTCACCGGTGAGGGTGTGTGCGTTGGACGTCGTCTTGTACATGCGTCCCGAGCCGCCGGTCGCGAAGATGATCGACTTGGCGTGGAAGATGTGCAGTTCGCCGGTCGAGAGTTCGTAGGCGATGACGCCGGTGGCAACCGGGCCGTCCTCGGTCTCGGTGATGGCGATGTCGAGTGCGTAGAACTCGTTGTAGAACTCGACGTCGTGCTTGACGCAGTTCTGGTAGAGCGTCTGCAGGATCATGTGACCGGTGCGGTCGGCGGCGTAGCACGCGCGGCGAACCGGGGCCTTGCCGTGATCGCGGGTGTGGCCACCGAAGCGACGCTGGTCGATCTTGCCTTCGGGCGTGCGGTTGAACGGCAGGCCCATCTTCTCGAGGTCGAGCACCGCATCGATGGCTTCTTTTGCCATGATCTCGACGGCGTCCTGGTCGGCGAGGTAGTCGCCACCCTTGACGGTGTCGAAGGTGTGCCACTCCCAGTTGTCTTCCTCCACGTTCGCCAGTGCGGCGCACATGCCGCCCTGGGCCGCGCCGGTGTGGCTGCGGGTGGGGTAGAGCTTGGTCAGTACGGCCGTGCGGGCGCGGGGGCCAGCCTCGATTGCCGCACGCATGCCGGCGCCGCCGGCACCGACGATGACCACGTCATAACGATGTTCCTGCATGAAGTCTGTGCTCCCCTAGCTCGCCGAGATATTGGGGTCGAAGGTGAAGATGACGTACGTGCCCAGGGCCATGATCAGGATCATCGAGAGTACGAGGATCGTGGTCAGCCAGAAGCGCGTGGAGTCCTTGCGGGAGTAGTCCGCGATGACCGTGCGCAGACCGTTACCGCCGTGCAACTGTGCCAGCCAGAGCATCGTCAGATCCCAGATCTGCCAGAACGGGCTGGACCAGCGGCCTGCGACGAATGCGAAGTTCAGACGGTGAACACCACCGTCGAGCATCAGCATGATGAACATGTGGCCCAGGACCAGGACGATCAGGGCAACGCCGGAGAAACGCATGAACAGCCATGCGTACAGCTCGAAGTTGTTCCGCGCCTTGGCCCGCGGCGAACGCGGGTTGTCCAGGCTGGCAGGACGGTCGTATGAGGTACCGAGGCTCTTGGCTTCGGGTCCGTGAGTAGTCGCCATGTCAGTGCTCCGCAAACATGTTGATGAGGATGCGTCCGGCGCCCGGGATCATCACCAGGAACCAGATCGCCAGAATGGTCCAGAGCATGACGCGCTGGTACTTCGGGCCCTTCGACCAGAAATCCACGAGCATCACGCGCACGCCGTTGAGGGCGTGGTAAAGGACCACACCGACGAGGCCGATCTCCATGAGACCGACGACGGGGTTTTTGTACGTGTCGATGACAGCGTCATACGTGTCGGGGTTAACCCGCACGAGAGCCGTATCGAGAACGTGTACGAATAGGAAGAAGAAAGTTGCGACGCCTGTGATCCGGTGTAGAACCCAGGACCACATTCCGGGGTCGCCCCGGTAAAGCGACCTCGTGCGCTCCTTCTGAGGAGCGGCTTCAGTCGTAGTACTCATCGAGTGCTGTGCCTCCAACGTCATTGGTGGACGCGCCGAGCCTGCAGAGAGCTTCGAGGTACTCAGCCCGGGCTCGACGGGATCCTGAACCGACTTGACTCAGACTCTAAACCCTGGTGAATCCGGGAACTAATCAGATGCGGGATTCGTACACCTACCAAACTCTTTGTAAGGTTTGCCTTTCCAATCTTCATACCGGCCGTATCGTGTCGTTTCTGCATGCATTCAGTTGGCGTGATTGGATTGTGAACCATGGGTGAAATCGACTGGAAGTTGTTGCGCCACAACGCGCAAGTGGTGATGCGTCGGGCCTATGCCCCGTACTCCGGATATGCGGTAGGTGCCGCGGCCCTGGTGGACGATGGTCGAATCGTCTCAGGATGCAATGTGGAAAATGTCTCATACGGTTTGAGTCTGTGTGCCGAATGTGGACTGGTGAGTAACTTAGCGGCCACCGGCGGAGGACGCTTGATTGCCTTCTCGTGCGTCGACGCGGACGGCGCAATACTGATGCCGTGCGGACGGTGCCGACAGCTCCTACTCGAGCACGGTGGCGGAGAACTTCTGGTCGACACCTCACAAGGGCCGCGCCCACTCGCGGAATTACTCCCGGACGCTTTCGGGCCGGAACAAGCGGAAGGACTTCGCCATGTTTGACGCCGTGTCGATCATCAGAGCAAAACGTGACGGTCGGGAGCTCTCGGGCACCGAGATCGATTGGATCGTGCAGGCGTTCACCGCGGGAGTTGTGCCGGACGAGCAGATGGCGGCCCTCGCGATGGCGATCTACTTCCGCGGGATGACGCGCTCGGAGACCGGCCGCTGGACGCGGGCGATGATCGAATCCGGCGGCACCATGGACTTTTCGGACTTACCGATGGCGACGGTCGACAAGCATTCGACCGGTGGTGTGGGAGACAAGATCACTCTTCCGCTGGTACCTCTGGTCGCCGCGTGCGGTCTTGCTGTTCCGCAGCTGTCGGGGCGTGGACTCGGCCATGCCGGTGGAACTCTCGACAAGCTCGAGGCGATCGCAGGTTGGCGTGCGGACCTCACCGCGGCCGAGATGGTGGAGATCCTCGCGAACCCGAAGATCGGTGCGGTCATCTGTGCTGCGGGAGCGAATCTCGCGCCGGCGGACAAGAAGCTCTATGCCCTACGTGACGTGACCGGATCGGTGGAATCCATTCCGCTGATCGCGAGTTCGATCATGAGCAAGAAGATCGCCGAAGGAACCGGTGCTCTCGTGCTGGACGTGAAGGTCGGTTCGGGTGCGTATATGAAGGAACTCGGTGACGCGCGGGAGTTGGCGCGCACCATGGTCGAACTGGGCAACGACGCCGGTATGCGCACAACGGCATTCATCACCGAGATGGGTACGCCACTCGGCTTGACCGCTGGCAATGCACTCGAGGTGCGCGAATCCGTCGAGGTGCTGGCGGGCGGCGGACCTGCCGACGTCGTCGAGCTCACCCTCCTCTTGGCTCGGGAAATGTTGTCGGCGGCCGGAATCGACGATGTCGATCCCGCGCAGAAGCTGGCCGACGGCAGTGCGATGGATCGGTGGCGCGCCATGATCGACGCGCAGGGCGGCGATCCGGATGCGGACTTGCCCGTGGCTCGACACACCGAAGTCGTCACTGCCGACCGCGACGGCGTCCTCACTCGACTGGACGCCATGGGCGTCGGTATCGCAGCGTGGAAACTCGGAGCGGGGCGCGAGCGCCAAGGTGACGCAGTACAAGCCGGTGCGGGTGTGCAGATGCATGCAAAGCCTGGTGACGTGGTCCGTGCCGGTCAGAAGCTACTGACACTGCACACGGACACACCCGAACGATTCGATGCCGCACGCCGGAGTCTCGACGGCAGTTGGGCAATCGGGTCCGAATCCGACACAGTGTCGCGACCGCTGCTCATCGAGCGAATTGTGGGTGACTCGCGTTAGCTTATGTTGCATGAACGCACCGGTGTTGAACTCGATTCGTAGCGCGCCCAAAGTTCTACTGCACGACCACCTCGACGGTGGTCTGCGTCCGCAGACAATCCTGGAACTGGCAGAAAATTGCGGATACACGGATCTGCCGGCACATACTGCTGCCGAACTCGCCCAGTGGTTTCGAACCGCCGCTGACAGCGGTTCGCTCGAGCTGTACCTCGAGACGTTCGCGCACACCGTGGCCGTCATGCAGACTGCCGAGGGACTCTCGCGCGTGGCACAGGAATGTGCCGAGGATCTGGCCGACGACAACGTGGTTTACGCGGAGGTGCGGTTTGCACCCGAACAGCACCTCGAACAGGGCCTGACGCTCGACGAGGTAGTCGAGCACGTACTCGAAGGATTCCGGGCGGGGGAGTCCGCGGCCCAGGCCCAGGGGCGCAAGATTCAGATCGGTTGCTTGCTGACTGCCATGCGTCATGCCGCCAGGTCCCGCGAAATCGCCGAACTTGCCGTGCGATTCCGTGACCGCGGTGTCGTCGGGTTCGACATCGCGGGTGCCGAGGCCGGGAATCCGCCGAGTCGCCATCTTGACGCCTTCGAGTACATGCGGGATGCTAACGCGCACTTCACCATCCATGCCGGTGAAGCATTCGGGTTGCCGTCGATTCACGAAGCTATCGCATTTTGTGGAGCCGACAGGTTGGGGCATGGTGTGCGCATCGTGGACGACGTCACTGCCGTCGACGGTAGCCACGAGCTGGGCAGGCTCGCGAACTTCGTTCGAGACATGCGCATCCCGCTGGAGTTGTGCCCGAGCTCGAACGTCCAGACCGGCGCCGTGGCTGCCCTGGCCGATCATCCGTTCGGACTGTTGGCAGACCTACGGTTCCGGGTCACCGTCAACACCGACAATCGGCTCATGGGTGATACCAGCATGAGTCGCGAAATGGCGGCGCTCGTCGAAACATTCGGTTACGGCTGGACCGACCTCGAACGATTCACGATCAACGCCATGAAGTCTGCGTTCATCCCGTTCGACCAGCGTCTGGCGTACATCGACGACGTCATCAAGCCCGGATACGCAGTTTTGGTCGGCTGACAGTGTTGGTCGGGTAGCAGTACTGATCAGCCGACGCCGTTTACTCGGGACGCAGGCGTGTCTCGAACTCACGCTCGAGTTCGCGCCACCCCTCGGATTCCTTGGTGAACGGCGCACTGGGAGCCATCCGGGACGGATCGGGATTGAGAAGGTACGAGACGTACCACCCGAGCTCGTTCGACGCGGACAGCGCTTCCTCGGTGGAGTCGTCGTCCGCGAAATCGGCTGCATCGGTGAACAATTCGACAGCTAGTTCGAGTTGTTCGACGTCGACGGCGTCCGGGCCCTGGGCAAGGTCGTCGGCGATGCCGGGGAGAACGTAGACATTTTCGTCGGTGACCTCGATGTCGAGTGAACCGTCGACGGCGGCATTCTGGATCACGCCGTACGTGCTGACCTGTGACAGATCGTGCTCGTGATTGTCGGCAAGGTAGCGGCCGAGTGCGCGCTCGGACCGGAAGACGGTGATCAACCCGTCCTTTCCGAGGAAGATTGCCTGGTCACCCATGTAGCAACGAAGGGTGTAGAAGGTGTCGCCGGAGGTGATGATGCGGACCGGATCGACGCCGACCTCGCCCCAGAACGTCTCGATCTCGTCGTCGTCCTCGTCGAGTTCGTCTTCGTCGAATTCCTCGTCCTCGCCTTCCTCGGCGACGTCGTCCGCATCGACGGTGTTCTCGGCGGCTGCGAGGAGTTCGGCTTCGGCGACTGCGACGGCAGCGGCATCAACCTTGGGCGATGTCACGACGGTGTCGATCGCGTCGAGAACCTTGTCCCAGTCCTTGGCGATGGCTGCGCCGACCTGGTCCCAGATCTCGAGTCCTTCACGACCCTCGAAGGCGCTCGCGCCCGTCGCGAGTGCACCCAGGATCGGGTGGCCGCTGAAGAACCGGATCACGGAATCGAGTTCGCAGACCTCGCCGATATTGCGGGCCATGTTCAGGGTGTCTTCGAGTTCGGAGACAACCAGCGGTTCCGGGTCCCCGGCAGCAAGTTCCGGTACTCCGACGAAGTCGAACGTGAAGTTCTCCTCCGGTTCGAGTTCCGCGGCGGAGAGACCGGCAACAACACTCCAAGCGGGGTGGTCGACCAAATCGTTGTCGGTATCGGTGCGGATGAATGCGGCGAGTTCCGCGACCGAGGCAAACCCGTACAGGTCTTCCTCATGACCGAGGAAGGCCTCCCATTCGTCGTCGCCCTCACGCCACCGCGGCGCCCACAACGTGACGAGGTCTCCACTTGTGAGACCGATTTCGATCGGGACGATATCTCCAGCCATGGGCGGAAGCCTATCGACCCGACCGCCCTGCGTATAGCGCGGGTTACTCACACCTCGCCGAGTGAGCGACCCAGTTGATTCATCAGACGTTCGCGTTCGACGTTGCTGCGGTGAACTGCCTGGTGGATGGTGGCGATAGTCAGTGCCGCGACGGCCTTCGGTTCCATAGTGGTTACGGCGTCGGTGATGGTCAGTTCGACCAGCGCGCCCATTCCGTCGACACAGGCGACAACCGTGCCGTCGGCGCTCGCGGCGGTCGCCCGGATGGCGTCGACGTCACCGACCGCATCCTGCATGAATCCGCACTGACTCTTGGCGCGCTCCATGATTCGGTCCATTTCGTTCATATCGATCGCATCCAGGTAGTGGGGGCTGTGTCGGTGTGCTCTTCGGCAGCTTGGGCGTCGGCCAATTGCTCACGTGTTGCGAGTCCCAGGGCATTCACGATGTCGGCCGGAACCCCATCGGCTTCCAATTCGAGGCGGTGGCGGACGCCGGCCTCCATGGCGGCCCGGGCAGAGAGGGCCATGATCTCGGTGGCCAGGCGAGCACCGCCATAGCGTAATTCGCTGTGATGGATACGGATGTCGATGGGAATGCCCTGTTCGGTGGCCCGTAAGGCGATGGTTCCGCGGCGATTTGCCGCCACTGCGGTGATGACGCTCGGTGGGCGCGGTGTGTCCTGCATATTCGTGCTCGTTTCACTCTGTGGGTCGGTAGAAGCCGTGAAATCCCATGCCGATGTTGGATGTTCGGACGGGGCTGACGCTGACCGGGTCTCCGGCTTCGACCATCTGGCCGTTGCCGATCACCATGGCAACGTGGCCGTCCCAGACTGCGAGGTCGCCCGGCAGAAGTTCGGACTGATCGACGGGGCTGCCGATGCCTTGTTCCTGGGCAAGGCGCGGAATATCGACGCCCGCTTGTCCGTAGGCCCACTGCGTCAAACCACTGCAGTCGAGGCCAACTCCAGGTGAGGTGCCGCCCCACTCGTATGGCACTCCTTGCTGGGTGAGTGCGTTGCGCACCGCTGCAGCGGCTTCGGCGTTGGGGGCGGTCGCAACAGAACCGTCTGGCAGGTCGATCTGCAACCCCGCCGCACCGCCGGTACTACCAGCACTGCCGGTACGCGCAACAGAACCGGTTGACGATTCCGGATTCGTGGCCCCGGGCGCGGGATCCGGCAGCGGGACCGACGGCACCAGAGCGGACATCTTGTCGGTGGACCCGGAGAGATCGCCGCGCATTCTCTCGACGACGGATATTGCCTGCCCAAGATGCTCGAATGCAGCTGCAACGAGCATCAATTGGCCCGGCGGCGTCAGTAGGGCCGGACCGGCTTTGGCAGCGATCCCGAGAAACGACTGCAAGATGCCGTTCAGTTCGTTGATCCCGGCGGACACCGTCATGGTGGCCTCGTCGACAATTCCGGCGATGTCGGTGCCTTTATCGGTGAGTGTTCGAGTTGCCGCTTGGGTCTGTTCGGTCATTGTTGTCGCGGCGCTCATGCCCGCGGTGGATGTTCCGCCGCCGGACAGTTCCCCCAGTGCAGCGGTACCCAGTTGGTAGGCGATCTCCAGTACGTCCGACGCGATGCGGAGTCCGACTTCGGGTCCGTTCGAGTCGGTGACGCCAGAACCAAGGGTTGCCACCAGGTCGATGATCGGCCGGGCAAGGGCCTCGACGGGGATCATGTCCGCGCCGCTTCGACGATGGTGCTGCGAACCAACTCGTCTGTGCCCAGGTACAGGTCGCGGGCGCTGTGTGTGGCGGCTGCGGCACTGGACACAACGGCGGCAAGACGGCCGAGATCGTCGATGTGAGTCTGTTGGGCTTCGCCGGTGACTCGGACGAAGTCCTCCGCAATCAATCCCAGGACTGCGCCGAGCGCAGTGTGATCGTGACGGGCCGCGTCGGCCTGGGCGCGGGCCACGGTGTCGGCGACGACGGCCAAGCGTGAACCGAAGTCTGTGATGTCTTCTGTGTGAGCTAGAAAATTGTCCAACTTCTCTTCCCCCCGTTGCGCTTACTCCTTTCTTGGACGCCGCCCGGGGCCGCTCGGTTCCCGAGGAACTATCCTCATGGTCATGCAAACGCACGTAGTCGACCATCCGCTGGCAGCGGCACTCCTGACGACAATGCGTGATGCACGCAGCGACAATGCGACATTCCGGTCGGCTCTGCGTCGGCTCACGCACATGCTCGTGTACGAGGCAATGCGCGACGCCGAGATCGAAGAGTTCCCCGTCGACACGCCGGTGGCAGCGACAACGGGAATTCGTCTGGCCAAGCCTCCGTTGCTGGTCCCGGTGCTGCGCGCCGGTCTGGGCATGGTCGAGCAGGCCAGTGCGTTGATACCGTCGGCTGGTGTCGGCTTTGTGGGAATGGCGCGCGACGAGAAGACCCACGCGCCCGTTCCGTACCTCGAATCGCTCCCGGCTGATCTCTCCGGAATCCCGGTATTCGTACTCGATCCGATGCTGGCAACCGGTGGATCGATGGTTCACACGATCGACCTGCTCGTTGCGCGCGGAGCAACCGACGTGACAGCGGTGTGTGTTGTCGCGGCACCGCGTGGCGTCGACGCGCTTGCGGAGTCCGGCCACCCGGTTCGCCTGGTTCTGGCGAGCATCGACGACGGCTTGGACGAGAACGCTTTCATCGTGCCGGGCCTCGGCGACGCGGGCGATCGGCAGTTCGGACCGCGCTAGCCTACAAATTTTCTGCGAAGGCCCGGAGTTGTCTTGTCCGGGTCTTCGCTGCTGCCTGGGCGCCGGCGAGTTCGCTGCGGTTCGCTACCGGAATCACGACCTCGAGATAACACTTGAGCTTGGGCTCGGTGCCGGACGGGCGGACGACGATGCGCGTCGTCGCGCCGGTGAAGACCACCGCGTCGGTGCGCAGTGGCGAACCGACCGTCGCCAGATCTTCGAAAGCAGCCAGATCTTCGAAAGCAACTGCCTCGCCGCAGATTTCGTGCGGTGGATTGCTCCGAACGCGGTCCATGATCGTGGCGATGTCGGCAACGTCGTCGACTCTGCGGGAAACTTGGTCCCCGTGGTGGTAGCCGAATTCGAGGGCGTAGTCGTCGAGCACATCCAGCACGGTTCGGTCGGTGTCGGCAAGAGTGGCAACCAGATCGGCGACCAGGACGGCGGCCGAGATTCCGTCCTTGTCTCGGACGGCGTCGGGGTCGACGCAGTGGCCGATCGCCTCCTCGTAGGCGTAGACAAGACCGTCGCCCGCGCGGGTCAGCCACTTGAATCCGGTGAGGGTGCAGGCGAATCGAGCGCCGCGAGTGGGAGCCAGTTTCGAGAGCAGAGTAGACGACACGATGGTGGTCGCTACGAGGGAATTCGGCCGAGCCGCGGTGAGGACGTGGTCGGCGAGCAGCACGCCCGTCTCGTCTCCGCGAAGCATTCGCCACCTGTCGCCGTCACGTACCCCGACGGCGCAGCGGTCGGCGTCCGGATCGAGAGCGATCGCGAGATCGGCGTTCACCGTGTCGGCCAGATCGAGAAGCGCATCGGTGGCACCGGGTTCTTCCGGATTGGGAAAGGCGACAGTCGGGAAATCGGGATCGGGATCGAATTGCCCGGCGACTACGTGGACGTCGGTGAAACCGGCGGCGTGCAACGCGGCCAGTGCGGTGTCTCCGCCCACGCCGTGTAGCGGTGTCAGTGCGATGCGAATGTTGCGGGCTTGCCCGTGCGGAAGCGTTGCGACGCGTCGTACGTAGTTTTCGATCACGGAGTTGCCCACCGGCGTCACCGGAGTTCTGGCAATGCTCGACGCGCCGCCGACCTTCGCGATCGCGCTTTCGATCTCGCGATCCGCCGGTGAGACCAGTTGGGATCCACCGTCGAGGTACACCTTGTAGCCGTTGTCCGCGGCGGGGTTGTGCGACGCGGTGATCTGGATTCCGGCGCTGGCGCCGAGTGCCCGAACGGCAAATGCGAGCACCGGTGTCGGTAGCGGGCGGGGGAGAAGAGTGACCTCGAATCCGGCGGCGGCCAGGACCTCGGCGCCGGCAGTGGCAAATGCTTCGGAACCATGGCGGGCGTCGCGGCCGACAACGATGTGAGAGCCGCTGTGGCCGTGCGCGTTCAGCCACGCTGCGAGTCCGGCGGTGGTGCGGATGACAACAGCTACGTTCATCCCGTTGGGGCCGCCTCGCACCGGTCCGCGCAACCCCGCTGTGCCGAATGTCAGTGGAGCGGAAAAACGTTCGGCCAGTTCATGTTCGGAGAGCGATGCGAGTTCGCGCCTGGTGGCCGGGTCGGGATCGGAGTTGATCCACTCCTGCGCCGCCAGGATCACAGTTCGCGGACCAGTTGGCGCAGCAGCGTTCCCACTCGGGTCGCGGACGCCTTGCCTGCCGCGAGTACTTCCTGATGATCGAGTGGTGCGCCGGTGATGCCCGCGGCAAGATTGGTGACCATCGAGATGCCCAACACCCGTGCGCCCAGAGCGCGAGCCGCGATGGTCTCGTGGACCGTCGACATGCCTACGAGATCGGCGCCGAGGGTGCGCAGCATCCGGATTTCGGCAGGCGTTTCGTAATGGGGCCCGGGTAGCCCGGCGTATACGCCTTCGGTGAGTTCGGGGTCGATGGAGCGAGCGAGTGCTCGAAGTTCGGGGGAGTAGGCGTCGACGAGATCGACGAATTCCGCGCCCACCAACGGCGAGCGGGCCGTCAGGTTGAGGTGGTCACTGATCAGGACCGGCTGACCGACGGCGTAGTCCTCGCGGATACCGCCGGCGGCATTGGTGAGGATCACGGTGTCCGCGCCCGCTGCGATGGCGGTGCGAACGGGATGGACCACGGAGCTGAGTTCATGGCCTTCGTACGCGTGGGTGCGTCCGAGAAGCAACAGGACCTGGGTATCGCCGACGGTGACGGTTCGGATCCTTCCGGCGTGGCCGAGAGCCGACGGCGGAGCGAAGCCAGGTAGGTCGGCCATCGACACCTCGGCGGTGGGCTCACCGAACTGGTCGGCAGCGTCGGTCCACCCTGAACCGAGGACTACGGCGACGGAGGGCGGCGCGCTTCCGGTCATGGCGGACAGAGCGGCAGCGGCGGCTTCGGCGATCGTTCCCATGTGCGTTACCTTACTGACGAGTCGGGTCGGTTCGTCGGATGACCTACCGGCCATTACGCTGCCCTTCATGCCTTATCTCGAACGCGACGGCGACGTATTCATCCTGTACCTCGGAAACGAGGGTGAAACTGACAACGAGAACCGTTTCACCCCTGATTGGATCGACTCGGTGCACAGCGCACTCGACGAGGTCGAAGCGCACGAGGGGCCGGCTGCCCTGGTCACCACGGCGACGGGCAAGTTCTACACGAACGGCCTGGACACCACGTGGATCTTTGCCAACATCGACGGTCTTCCCGGGTACCTCGACAAGGTACACACGCTGTACACCCGCTTGCTGACATTCCCGATGGCGACGGTCGCGGCGATCGGTGGCCACGCCTTCGGAGCGGGCGCGATGCTCGCGACGTCGCACGACTTCCAGATCATGCGCGCCGACCGCGGTTTCTACTGCCTGCCAGAGGTGAGCCTGAACATGCCGTTCACCGTTGGCATGTCGGCCCTGCTGAACAGCAGACTCCCCAAGCAAGCGGCCGTGGAGGCAATGACCACCGGGCGCCGATTCGGTGGCGCCGACGCACTGTCTGCCGGAATTGTCCAGGAAACCGTCGAGGGTGATTCGGTGCTCGCGACCGCGGTGGCCAAGGCCGCTGCGCTCACCGCGACACACGGACCGAACCTGGCCGGAATCAAGGCCGGGATTCATCGAGACCTGTTGGTTGATCTTGGACGGGTGACTGACAAGAGCAACTTCTCGTTCGGGTGAGACAATGATTCGGTGAATCATGAAGTCGACGGCGTAGTCAGGTCTGTGGAGACCGATCTGATTGCGCTGTCGCATTCGATTCACGGTGATCCGGAGCTTGCATTCGAGGAATTCCGCAGCAGCGCCAAGGTGTCCGAACTGCTGGAGCAGCACGGCTTCGCGATCACTCGCGGTCTGGTCGATCTACCCACGGCGTTCGATGCGACGTACGGCAGCGGAGAGCTGGTCATCGCGATCTGCGCCGAGTACGACGCTCTTCCGGACATCGGCCACGCCTGTGGGCACAACATCATCGCTGCGGCGGCGGTAGGTGCCGGTATCGCCTTGGCGTCTGTGGCGGACCAACTCGGCATCACTGTTCGGGTGATCGGAACTCCGGCCGAGGAAACCGGTGGCGGCAAAGTGCTGATGCTCGAGCGCGGGGCGTTCGACGGCGTCGGCGCCGCGATGATGGTTCACCCTGGCCCGATCGACATCATCGGTGCGACGTCGCTGGCCTTGGCCGATATCGCCGTCAGCTACCACGGACGGGAGGCTCACGCGTCCGCCGCACCGGAGTTCGGACTCAATGCCGCCGACGCGGCAACCCTGGCTCAGGTGGCAGTGGGGTTGTTGCGCCAGCACCTGCTCCCCGGTCAGCAGATTCACGGCATCGTCAGTGACGGTGGAACCGCCCCCAACATCGTGCCGGCGCGTTCGGAGCTGTTGTATTACTTGCGGGCGGAGACCGCCGCGTCGTTGGCCAATCTGTCGGAGCGGTCGAATGCCTGTTTTGCAGCCGGCGCTCTTGGCACCGGTTGCACTCACGAGATCCGCACCGTATCGCCGACCTACACCGAATTGACGCCTGATCCGTGGCTCGCTGACGTGTACCGCGAACAGATCCTGGACCTGGGCCGGGTGCCGTTGGCACCTGAATGGGAGCGTTCTCGTCCGCTCGGAAGTACCGACATGGGTAATGTCACCAACGTGATTCCTGGAATTCATCCTGTGATCGGTTTGGATTCAGCTGGGGCAGTGACACATCAGCCGGAGTTCGCTGCTGCGTGTGTCACGGAATCTGCTGATCGCGCCGTTGTAGACGGCGCAATAGCCTTGGCTCGCACTGCTGTCCGGGTAGCGTCCGATCCTTCGGAACGCGCCCGTCTGTTGGAAGGAGTAGATCGCCGGTGAACGCGGCAATCGATACTTGGATTCACGCGCATACCGACGATCTGGTCGCGTGGCGACGGCACATTCACGCCAACCCCGAATTGGCGCGCCATGAATACGCGACAACGGAATTTGTCGCGACGCGGCTCATCGAAGCTGGACTTTCACCGAAGGTGCTTCCCGGCGGCACGGGGTTGACGTGCGATATCGGTCCGGACGGACCCCGCATTGCCCTGCGCGCCGACATGGATGCACTGCCGATGCAGGAGGCGACGGGTGCGACGTACTCGTCCACGGTCCCTGGTGTTTCCCACGCTTGTGGGCACGACGCGCACACCACGATCCTGTTGGGCGTTGGTGTGGCCTTGGCGTCGTTGCCGGAACTTCCGGTCGGAGTTCGGTTGATCTTCCAGCCTGCCGAAGAAGTGATGCCGGGCGGTGCGCTCGACGTCATCGCGGCCGGTGCGCTCGACGGTGTTTCGAGAATCTTTGCTCTGCATTGTGATCCGCGCCTGGAAGCGGGTCAGGTCGGTGTGAGACTCGGTGCGATCACGTCCGCAGCCGATACCGTCGAAGTGGTTCTGGATTCGCCGGGAGGCCATACGTCGCGGCCTCACCTGACAACCGATCTCATCTACGCGCTCGGAACTGTTGTCACCGGATTGCCCGGAATGCTCAGCCGCCGTATCGATCCGCGCACCGGCACCGTCATGGTGTGGGGCGCGGTCAGCGCCGGTCAAGCGCCCAACGCGATCCCACAGACCGGCATGATGACGGGCACGGTCCGAACGGGCGATCACGAAACGTGGGAACTGCTCGAACCTCTTGTGGAGGAGATCGTGCACGGACTGCTCGCACCGACAGGTGTCCGCTACCAACTGAACTACCGCCGCGGTGTCCCGCCCGTCGTCAATGACGAGGTCTCGACGCGTATGTTCGAGGACGCCATCGCCAGCGTCGGGCAGGATGCCTTGGCTGACACACCACAATCCGGTGGTGGAGAAGACTTTTCGTGGTACCTCGAGACCGTCCCTGGTGCAATGGCCAGGTTGGGTGTGTGGTCCGGCGAAGGTGAACAACTCGATATCCATCAACCCACATTCGATCTCGACGAGCGCGCGCTCGGTGTGGGCGTGAAGGTTCTCACAAGCCTCGTTCTCGGTTAGTTCCGGTTCCCGTCGGGGGCACCGTTTTTCGTAAGGTTCGAGTGAAGGTACGGGCATGTCCATAGGTGTGGGAGTGCGAATCGGCACAGTGGTGTCGACGGCAGTGGTCGCGTCGAACGATCCAGGTTCGGCTGATCCGGTGGTAATCGTTCGCGATACGGTTCTCAATCAGCGCAAGGACGGCACCACCGTGCTCGGCGGCGAGTCGGAGTTGGGCGGCGGCCGCGAGTTCACAGAAAGCTGGACGGGCTTTGTCGCCCGCGTCGGCGATCCGAGCGGTGTTGCCGGAACCGCTGATACCCGTTATCGCGCTGAAGATTTGGTGGCAACGTCCATCCGCTGCCTGCTACAGGAATGCGAGCCGCTGCCCGATCGTGGGGGTAAGGACGGCGGCGCGCCCGACATCGTGGCGACGTACCCGTCACGCTGGGATTCCTCGACGGCGGCGATCCTGCGCGATTCACTGGTCTACGCGGGCCTCGAACGGGTCACCTTGGTATCGGACGCCGAAGCCGTGTCGGCGTGGTTCGAATCGGAAATCGCCGCGCTGGCCGGAACGCTCATCGGGATCTATCACGTCGACGACACCGGAGCCGCTGTCACCCTGGTGCGTTCGGGTGTTGCCGCGGGCCGCGCATTCGGATTCGCCGGCGACGGCAGCTCTCCGAGTTCACGAATTGCAACGGCGCTCGGCGCCTTCGGATGGATGCCGGAAAACCTCGACGCCGTTGTCGTGACCGGCGACGGTGACATGGCGGGCGACAAGGCGGCGATGACGGCCATTGCCGTTGGGGTCGCCGAAAAGCTCAATGTCCGTTGTGAACTCGGACCTGGTCCGGAACAGTCGGCAGCGCTCGGTGCAGCAATTCTTGCAGCCGGTTTCACGTCGACGTCGCACAAGATCGTGCCGATCGGACTGCCGCCGTCACATGACGTCACCGAAGTATTCGACAACGTCCCGAAGGTTGCCGTGTCGGCCGAAGGGGCACAGGTGGCTACTGCGGAGGCGGAACCTACGTCGGTGGCGGAGACCGAGACCGGCAAGTCCGGCTCCATGCGCATCGTGATCACAGTTGCCGCCGTAGCGGCGATCATCGCGCTCGCGGTGCTGGCCTACTTCTTGCTGCTCTAGTCGGTCAATCTGGATTAGTCGGTCAAACCGTTTCCGGGACCCACGTTCCGGCTGTTTCGCGTCCGCAGTTCCCGGACGTAGTCGGCCGGAGCACCCGCGATCTCGGCTGCGTCGGCCATCACACCGATGTAGCGAGCGGACGGAAGACCACCTTCGTAGGCGTCCATGACATACAGCCAGGCCAGAACGGCGCCGTCCGTAGTATCGACACGTACCCGGATCTTGCGGTGCAGTCCGAGCTCGGCGCCTTCCCAGCGGTCGAGGCTCACCTCGTCCTCTTCCGGTACGTCGTAGAGGACTACGAAAACGCTGGAATCCGGGTCCTCCACCACAGTGGCGAGAGCGCCTTCCCAGCCGAGGTCTTCGCCGCTGAAGGTCAGGCGCCAGCCACGCAACCATCCAGTTCCCGACATGGGGGAGTGTGGGCAGCGCAACAGCATCTGCTCGGGGTGCATGTTGGAACCGTACGCAGCATAAATCGACACGGGCGCAAGCCTAAACGGTGGTGTGAGGGTGACGCGAAGCGGACCACCGGACGCTAGTAATCTGGTACAAGCACTGCGCGACCTCGATCGCTGCAATAGCGTGACCAACGCGTGCTGTACATGAGGTATATGGACTGGCGGGAGACCCCTGCCGGTCGCCTGACGACTTGGAGGACATATGACCCGGATCGTGATCATCGGCGGCGGACCTGCCGGATATGAGGCAGCGCTGGTTGCTGCCCAGCACGGCGCAACCGTCACCCTGGTCGATTCGGACGGCGTCGGCGGCGCGTGTGTCCTGTTCGACTGTGTGCCGTCGAAGACGTTCATCGCGTCGACCGGAATCCGCACCGACATGCGTCGCGCATCCGATTTGGGAATCACGCTCGATCCCGAGCAGGCGTCGGTGTCGCTCCCCAAGATTCACGCCCGTGTGAAGGCGCTTGCGCTGTCCCAGTCCTCGGACATTCGCGCTCGACTGCAGACGGTTGGTGTCGAGGTCCTCTCCGGCACCGCAGAACTGACGGACCAGGAACTCGGATTGGCGACACACCAGGTGCGGGCGACCCTCGCCGACGGTGAGGAGCGCACCATCGCTGCCGACGTAGTCCTTATTGCGACCGGCGCCAGCCCCCGCATCATCCCGGGCGCGGAGCCGGACGGTGAGCGCATCATGACGTGGCGTCAGCTCTACGACTTGGAAGAGCTGCCCTCGCACCTCGTTGTTGTCGGTTCCGGTGTGACCGGTGCCGAGTTCGTGTCCGCGTACACCGAGATGGGCGTCAAGGTGACGCTGGTGTCCAGCCGTGACCGAGTGCTCCCGGGCGAGGATGCCGACGCGGCACTCGTGCTCGAAGACGCGTTGGCCGAGCGCGGCGTGATCCTGGTCAAGCACGCGCGCGCCGATGCCGTCGAGCGCACCGAGGACGGGATCATCGTCAAGCTTTCCGACGGCCGCACGGTCGAGGGCAGCCATGCCCTCATGACAGTCGGCTCGGTTCCCAACACCGACGGACTCGGTCTCGACAAGGTCGGCATCGAGCTCGACAAGGGCGGCTACCTGCGCGTCGACCGCGTCTCCCGCACCGCGGTGTCGGGTATCTACGCTGCCGGTGACTGCACTGGCCTGCTCCCGCTCGCATCCGTGGCCGCCATGCAGGGCCGCATCGCGATGTACCACGCACTCGGTGAAGGCGTGAGCCCCATCAAGTTGAAGACGGTGGCGTCGGCGGTGTTCACACGTCCCGAGATCGCAACGGTGGGTGTGACGCAGGCTGCAATCGACAACGGTGAAGTTCCGGCTCGTACCGTCATGCTGCCGCTCAACACCAACCCGCGCGCCAAGATGTCCGGACTGCGTCGCGGCTTCGTGAAGATCTTCTGCCGTCCCGCAACGGGTGTCGTGATCGGCGGAGTTGTGGTCGCGCCCAATGGATCCGAGTTGATCCTGCCGCTCGCGATGGCCGTGCAGAACAACCTGAGCGTCAACGACCTGGCCCAGACGTTCTCGGTGTACCCGTCGCTGACCGGTTCGATCACCGAGGCGGCGCGTCAGCTCATGCGTCACGACGACCTCGACTGATTTTCCGTAATGTGGTTTCCCGAAATCTGAGAATTCGATTTCACATATTGGCGTGATGGTGGGATAGTCGTGGTACCGGTCGAATCATGGATCGGTACCACGGCGCTCTCCCCGCCCCGTAGACCCCTCGGCGGCTCAGGGTGTTTTTCCTCTGATCTTTCTTTTTGCGTGCCTGGGAGTTTCTATGAAACACGCCGCGCTGTCTGCTCGTATGGGTGGGCTCCGTAGTTCTGCAATCCGTGACCTGCTCACCCTGACTGCTCGCCCTGACGTGATCAGTTTGGCCGGCGGCTTGCCGGATCCGAATTTTATTCCCCGAGAGCGCATTTCACAGGCAGCTGCCGACGCTCTCGGTGATGCGTCGTCCGTTCAGTACGGTGAGACCTCGGGGTTGCGACACCTTCGTGAGGTCATTGCGGCCCGCGAATCCGTCAAGATCGGCCGCACACTCGAATCGTCCGACGTGGTGGTCACGCATGGTTCCCAACAGGGCCTGAGTTTGCTGGCTCAGGTATTGCTCGACGCCGGTGACACCGTTGTTGTGGAAGATCCGGCGTATACCGGCGCACTGCAGGTCTTTCGGACTGCGCAGGCAAGCCTGGCCGCCGTCCCGGTCGACGCGGACGGCATGGATACCGACGTTCTCGAAGCGAAGCTTGCGGGTGGACTACGTCCGAAAGTTGTTCATACCGTGAGTAACTTTCACAATCCGCGCGGGTCCGTTCTTTCGCTCGAACGTCGCGCACACCTCGCGAAACTTGCCGATACGTACGGCTTCTGGATACTCGAGGACGACCCGTACGGGGAACTGTACTTCGACGGTCCGCCGCCGCTTCCGGTCGCAGCATTGTCGGACAGGGTGATTCGGCTGTCCAGTGCGTCCAAGGTGCTGGCTCCTGCCCTGCGTGTCGGCTGGCTGCACGGTGACCGGCGCGTGTGCGAAGCGGTCGAATTGATCAAACAGGGTGCAGATCTGTGCGGGTCGTCGCTCACTCAACAGATTGCGGCCGACTTGTTCTCGGACACCGCGTGGTTCGACGCGCATCTGGACAAGTTGCGGGCGTCCTACGGCAACCGCGCGAAGACTCTTGTCAGTGCCTTGGAGGCCGGCTTCGGCGACAGCGCACGATTCTCGCCCGTGCGCGGCGGCATGTTCTGTTGGATGGAGAGCCTTGAACCCGTAGACACTGCGGCGGTTCTCGATGTTGCCGTCGAGCATGGTGTTGCCTTTGTGCCCGGTGCCGCATTCGGCGTCGACGCAGACCTGAGCCTATCGGCCCGACTGTGTTTTGCGACGTATCCGGAAACAGTGCTGGAAGACGCCGCACGGAAACTGTGCGACGCCTTCCGTGATGCTTCCGCTCAGTCTCGGGGTTGAACTCCGCGCCACAGCAATTCGATTGCGGCACGGACCCGATCGTCGGCCCCGTCGGCCGTGGACGGTCCGCGGACGACAAACTGGTAGTAGGACATTCCCACGATCAGGTCGATCAGGACATCCGTGTCCACCGAGGAGTCCAAGGTGCCTGCGGCCTGCGCTTCGGACATTGCTTCCGTCAGGTGGACGCGGCGCCGTGAGACGTGTTGCTGCCAGCTGGCTTCGCGGACCTTGTCGTTCTGCAATCCGAGAACGATGCGTTTACGAACCAGGTCACCGGACGCGCCGGTCACGTCGACCATGCCGACCGCAAAGGAATTGGCAAGGTCGACGCGGAGATCGCCGGTGAAGGTTGTCTTCACCTCGGATCGGACGCTGTCGAGCGCTGCCGCCAGGAGTTCCTCGCGGCTCGACCATCGTCGATAGATTGCGGCGCGCGAAATTCCGGACCGAGTGGTGATGGCGGCGATCGTCACCTCGTCAGCGCTGGGGAATTCCGTCAACAATTCGATGGTTGCGGTAAGGACTGCTTCTTCGACGGCGGTATCGCGGGGGCGACCGGGTCCGCGCGGCGTTTCCGGTGTTGTCACGTTCTCGAGTATCACCGTGCTGCAAGCATTTTCGTGCGCAAGAGCGCAACCATTTCCTGGCTGAGTCCGGCCGCACGCAACGGCGCCAGAACGTCCCCGTGGCGCCGCACGAGTGTGCGCTGCATGACGGTCATGGAGGTACGCTCGGCGCCCATCATGGCGCCACTGGGCATGCTGTCCGCATCGAAGTCGAACGGTAGGAAGCCGCCCATGATCATCTGGACCCGCGCATGCAGGCGGGGTAGCTCAGCCGAGGTGCGGGCGTAGTCGTCTGCGATGGCGTCGGCGTCCGCGCCGACTGCACTGAGCAGCGCCGCTGCAAACACCCCCGTGCGGTCCTTGCCTGCGGCGCAGTGGAATACGGTTCCGCCGGGGCTCAGGGCGAGGACGGTCAGACCTGTCGCGAGTTGAGGTGCCGCGGATTCCAGAAGGTCCGCATACCACTGGCCGACGTGATCGGGAGTGGTTACCTGTGGCAGCGCCTGATTCATGGCGGCGGGAGCGGCGACCTCGGCGACGAGTGGAATGTGGTGATAGGCGATAGCGTGAGCAGCGAGTGGGCCGCGCCCGGTGTGTGCCGCTTCGCCAGGGGACCGTAGATCGATCACCGTGCGGATGCCCCTGTTCCACAGTGAATCGGCGTATTCCGTCGACAGGTGTGAGACGTCGTCGCTGCGGAAGGCGACAGATTCGCGAATGTATCCGCTTGCCACTGGCACCGCGGCAAGATCGCGCAGGTTCACCGGGTCGAGCAGTTCGGGGGACGAGAGTACGTCGGTCATGGTTTTTCTCAGCTCAGTCGGGCGCGGATCATCGCGCTGATTCGGTCGATGACGGTGACGAGCACGATGATGCTCAGAATGATGGTGCTCAGGTGCCCGTAGTCGTACATGCGCATGGCCGTGGTGAGTTCCAAACCGATACCACCGGCACCGACGAGACCGAGAATTGTTGCACCGCGGACATTTCCCTCGAAGAGGAGCAGGGTGTAGCTGACAAGCAGGGGTGCTGCTTGCGGCAGAACTCCGTAGGCGATGATCTGCCGTTTGTCGGCTCCCGCGGAACTCAAGGCATCGAGTGGACCTTGATCGACCGATTCCATCGCCTCGGCGTAGATCTTGCTGATCGAGCCGAGGGAGCCGACCACGATGGCAAGCACACCGGCAAACGGGCCGAGGCCCACAGCGGAGACGAACATCAGGGCGTAGATGAGTTCGGGGATCGAGCGCAAGACGTTCAGGATCGCCCGGGATATGCCGTAGAGCCACTTCGGGGCGATGTTCGATGCCGCACCGAAACTGAGGATCAGTGACAGAACCGCGCCTACCAGCGTTCCGACAATTGCCATCTGGAGCGTTTCGATCAGCAGGGTGACGATGACGTCGAACTTGTCGAAAGTCGGCGGGAACAGTCGCGAGACAAAATCAACCATGTTGGGTACACCGGAAACCAGGCGCGCGGGGTCGGCGTCTGCGCCGGCAAACGACCACGCGAGGACCACTGCAATGACGATCAGACCGACCCCGCTGCGAGGGGAGGGTAGACGCCACGGTTTGGCGAGGCGTTCGGCTTCCTTCGACATAGCCTGCGTCTGTTCGCGCTTACTGCTCGATGATGTCTGCATGTTCACCATAGATCGTGCTCACCGCCTCTTCGTTGAGTTCTTCTGCACGGCTGTTGAATACGATGCGTCCGTCCCGCAGGCCGATGACGCGATCGGTGTACTTTCTCGCGAGGCCGACGACGTGAAGGCTGACGATCACCGGAACCTGACGTTCGCGGGCAATCTCCCTCAGCAAGGTGAGGATGGTTCCGGCAAGTCGTGGATCGAGGGAGGCGACGGGTTCGTCGGCGAGGATCAGTTTCGGGTGTTGCATCAGAGTGCGCGCGATCGCTACCCGTTGCTGCTCACCGCCGCTGAGTGTCCGGCTCTGCTGAGATGCTTTGCCTTCCAATCCGACTCGGCGCAATAGTTCGAGAGCCTCGACGCGTTGGGTGCGTCCGAATCCGCCGATCAGGTTGACCGCACCGGCGTCGTACAGACCGCCGGTCAAGACGTTGGTCAGGGCGCTCAGTCGCGGCACCAGATTGAAGTGCTGAAAGACGTAGCCGACATCCGAACGCAGAGAACGTAAGTCGGAACCGTTCTGCTGCGCGACGTCTCGGCCGGCAACTGTCAATTCGTCGGCGGTGAAGTCGGTGAGGCGGGTCAGTGTCTTCATCAATGTCGATTTGCCGGATCCCGAGTGGCCGAGCAAACCGACTACTTCACCGGGGCGAACGGTGAGGTCGACGCCGTCGAGGGCGATGTTGTCGCCGAACGTGACTCGGATGTTGCGTCCGGTGACCACCGGCGGTGAAACAACGGACGAGCGCGGCGGGCGAATTACCGGCGCTGTCATCGGATGTTGTCCAGGTCGACTCCGGCGGCTTCCGCGATCGTGACCAACGGTTCGTACACCGAGAAGTCGGGATCGGCGGTGTACGTGCCGCCAACGCCCAGGATCTTCGATGCTTCGGGATTTGCGGCGAGCATCGCTGGGAGTTTGTCCTTGATCGCGTCACGAGTCTCGGAATCGAGGCCGCTGCGGGCGACAATGGAAACACCAACCGGGATAGGTGCGCTTTGGCCGACGATCCGGACGTCGTCGGCGGTGAACATGCCACCGGCTATGAACGACGTGTAGAGCTGGCGCGCGGTGCAGGCAACGTCGACGTTCCCGTTCATCAAAGCGAGAACCGCAGAGTCGTGCCCGCCGGCAAAGGTGCTCTTGTAGTCGGTTCCGTCGGTGAGGCCCGCCTCGGCCATCATTGCCTTCGGCATGAAGTAGCCAGTGGTCGATCCCGGATCGACAAAGGCGACCTGATGTCCCTTGATGTCGGTGACGGATTGAATTGTGCTGTCGGACTTGGCCAGACAGTACGACGCTGGATCGGGTGCCCCGTTCCAGGCGAGGATGGGCTCGACGCTTCCCGTCTTGAATGCGAGGGCGGCCGAGAAAGGGCTGAGGACGGCGACGTCGACAAATCCGTTCCGAACAGCCTCTACGACGCCGAGGTAGTCCGCCGGTGACTCGTGTTTGACGGTTTTGCCGGTCGCGGTTCCCACCATGTCGGCGACGTCGGTCATGATGGCGAGCTCTTTGACGTCATCGGTGCCGGGAGGCGTGGCAAAAATGATCTGATTCGAATCCGCAGACGAGGCTTCGGATTCGGTGGAGCACGAGGACAGGGCGAGTGAAGCGACGGCAGTCAACGCGACGGCGATACCGACTCGAGCACGCATGATGGACCTTCCGAAAAGGCGGGGGAGTTTGACGCCTGTTACGAAACCATCGGTGTCTGTATCGGAATTACGAGAACGCTGTACTCGTAATTGCGCGCAGGTGAACAGTTGGAGCGGATTTCGGTGGGGCGCGCGGCGCCCCACCGAACTCGACTAATCGGACCAGTTGTACGTGCGTTCCACGGCCTTGTTCCACTCCGCGTACAGGCGGGCGCGCTCGGACTCTTCCATGTCGGGCTCCCACGTCTTGCCGACGGCCCAATTGCGGCGGATGTCGTCGGTATCGGACCAGTAGCCGACGGCCAAACCGGCAGCGTAGGCAGCGCCCAACGCGGTCGTCTCGTTGACAACGGGACGGATGACCGGCACTCCGAGAATGTCGGACTGGAACTGCATCAGGGTCTCGTTGACAACCATGCCTCCGTCGACCTTGAGGGCGGAGAGTTCGACGCCGGAATCGGCGCGCATGGCGTCGATGACCTCACGGGTTTGATACGCGGTGGCTTCGAGTGCTGCCCGGGCCAGATGACCCTTGTTCACGAAGCGGGTCAGTCCGACGATGACTCCGCGAGCATCGGGACGCCAGCGCGGCGCGAAGAGACCGGAGAAGGCAGGGACGATGTAGGCGCCGCCGTTGTCGTCGACGGTGGCAGCGAGGGCCTCGATGTCCTTGGCATTCTGAATGATCCCGAGGTTGTCACGCAGCCACTGGACCAGTGATCCCGATACGGCAACAGAACCTTCCAGGGCATAGACCGCCGGGGCGTCGCCCAGTTTGTAGCAGAGAGTGGTCAGGAGGCCGTGCTTGCTGTGGACTGGAGTGGTACCGGTGTTGAGGAGAAGGAAGTTGCCGGTGCCGTAGGTGTTTTTTGCTTCACCCACCGACAGACAGGCCTGACCGAACGTGGCTGCTTGCTGGTCTCCGAGAATGCCCGCGACCGGAACGCCGGCCAGGTTGCCCCGAGGTCGACCCTTGCCGTAGATCTCGGAAGAACTGCGGATTTCCGGAAGCATCGACATCGGAATACCGAAATCCGCGCAGATGGACTCGTCCCACTGCAAAGTCTCCAGATCCATCAGCATTGTGCGTGACGCATTGGTGACATCTGTCACGTGCTGCCCCTCGGTGAGGTGCCACAAAATCCACGTGTCGATGGTGCCGAAGCACAATTCGCCGGCTTCTGCCTTCGCGCGCGCCCCGTCGACGTTGTCGAGAATCCACCGGATTTTCGGGCCCGAGAAATACGTCGACAACGGCAACCCGGTCTGGGCGCGGTACTTTTCCGGCCCGGCGTCGCCACCGAGTTCCTGGCACAGCTGATCGGTGCGCGTGTCCTGCCAGACAATGGCGTTGTAGACAGGTTTGCCGGTCTTTCGCTCCCAGACCACCGTTGTCTCACGTTGATTCGTGATTCCGACGGCCGCGATGTCCGCGCGGGTGAGGTCGGCTTTGGCAAGTGCACCTGCCACCACTTCGCGGGTGTTCATCCACAGCGCCACCGGATCGTGTTCGACCCAGCCGGCTTGCGGGAAGATCTGTTCGTGTTCTTTCTGGGCAACGCTGACAACAGCGCCGTCGTGGTCGAAGATCATGCATCGGCTCGACGTGGTGCCTTGGTCGATGGCGGCGATGTACTGGTTCACATGTCTCCTTGGTTCGTGCGCTGTCGCAGTATGAGCATGAAGCTACTAGCCTGGATGCGAATTCGTCGTCGACTTACAGGAGATACGGGTTGAGTAAGCAGCAGGGTGTGCAGTTTCTCGGCCCACAGCAGCGAGAAGCTGCCTGGGAGCAGCTTCAGAGTGAACAGTTCGACGTTATCGTCGTCGGTGGCGGCGTCGTGGGTGTCGGCACAGCGCTCGACGCCGCAACGCGTGGACTCAAAGTCGCGTTGGTCGAGGCTCGTGACTACGCGTCTGGCACGTCTTCCCGATCATCGAAGATGTTCCACGGCGGTCTGCGCTATCTGGAACAGCTGGAATTCGGGCTGGTCCGTGAGGCATTACGCGAGCGTGAGCTCTCTCTGACGACACTGGCACCGCACCTGGTCAAGCCGCTCAAGTTTCTGTTCCCGCTGGCTCACCGCGTCTGGGAACGCCCGTACATGGCAGCCGGAATCTTCCTGTACGACCGGATGGGCGGGGCCAAATCGGTGCCCTCGCAGAAGCACCTGACGCGAGCCGGGGCACTGCGTATGTCGCCGAGCCTCAAGCGCAGTTCGCTGACCGGCGGAATCCAGTACTACGACACGGTGGTCGACGACGCCCGTCACACCATGACCGTCGCGCGGACGGCGGCGCATTACGGCGCTGTGGTCCGGACGTCGACGCAGGTTGTCGGCTTCCTACGCGAAGCAGATCGAGTGTCGGGTGTCCGTGTTCGTGACTGTGAAGACGGACGGACCGCCGAGGTCAAGGGACACGTCGTCATCAACGCGACGGGCGTGTGGACCGACGAGATCCAAGCACTGTCGCGTCAGCGTGGCCGGTTCCGGGTCCGGGCGTCGAAGGGCGTGCACATCGTCGTTCCTCGTGACCGCATCGTCAGTGAAGCGGCGATCATCCTGCGCACCGAAAAATCTGTGCTGTTCGTGATTCCGTGGGGCAACCACTGGATCATCGGAACTACGGACACGGACTGGAATCTCGACCTCGCGCACCCAGCCGCAACCAAGGCCGATATCGACTACATTCTCGGACACGTCAATTCGGTGCTCGTGACGCCTTTGACGCACGCCGACATCGACGGTGTGTACGCCGGCCTTCGTCCGCTGCTGGCCGGCGAGAGCGACGAGACGTCGAAACTGTCGCGTGAGCACGCCGTTGCCCGGGTTGCTCCGGGCCTCGTTGCCATTGCAGGCGGAAAGTACACCACGTACCGCGTCATGGCGGAGGATGCGGTTGACGTTGCGTCCGAGGACATTCCGGCGCGAGTTGCGTCGTCGATCACCGAGAAGGTGCCACTCGTGGGCGCCGACGGATACTTTGCGTTGGTCAATCAGACCATGCAGTTGGGTGAGACGTACGGTCTGCATCCGTACCGCGTCAAGCATCTCCTCGACCGGTACGGTTCCTTGATCACCGAAGTGTTGGAATTAGGTCGCACAACTCCGGAGTTGTTGCAGCCCATCACCGATGCGCCCGATTACCTTCAGGTTGAGGCAGTGTATGCCGCGGCCGCAGAAGGGGCACTGCATCTGGACGACATCTTGGCGCGGCGCACGCGCATTGCGATCGAGTACCCGCACCGCGGCGTCAACTGCGCCCAGCAGGTCGCGGAACTTGTTGCCCCAGTGCTGGGTTGGGATGCCGAAGCCGTCGATCGTGAGGTTGACACCTACCGCGCTCGGGTGAAGGCCGAAGTGGAATCACAGGCTCAGCCCGACGATGAAGCAGCGGACGCACTGAGGGCAGCGGCACCGGAGTCACGGGTGGAGATCCTCGAGCCGGTAGTCGAGGTGGCGGACCGCGTGTAGTTGTTTTAACTGTGTGCGGTTCGTGGGGCATTTTTCACTTATCGGACTTTTCCGACTGATTTCGAGGAGCTCTCGAATTCGAACAGGAATTCGATTACGGTGAGAGCATGTTCGATTCGGGGGTGGGAAGTTTCGGTATCTCAGCACAGCTGAGTGGTACCGAAACTGATTGCGCCCTGGTTGGTTTGATGGCCCAGTTGCATTCATGTGAAGCGATGTTGGTCGAGCGGAAACTGGCCGTGGTGGCGGAGTTTTTCACCCGCCGCAGCGCTGAGCATGTCGAGGGTGGCACGTGGACGTCGTCGGCGCACGAGCTCGCCGAATCCGAGGTCGGCGCGGTCCTGACGATGGGGCGCGCCGCGGCCGGGAAGCTCATCGGGTTGGGTTTTGCTTTGAAGACGCGGTTGCATCGCACTCGTGCGGCGATGGCCAGCGGTGAACTCGACTTCTACCGGGTCGGGCTGATCGAGTCCGCGACCGCGAATGTCAGCGACGAGCTGATCGACGAGGTCGAACGCTTGCTGCTCGAGCAGGTGTTGGCTCCACCGGTGGACGGTGGTATCGGTTTGACGGGTCGCCGGTTGACAGCGGCGATCGACCGGATCGTGGCCCGAGTCGATCCGGAAGGGATGCGGGAACGACGACGCCGCGCCCTCGCCGACAGGTTTGTCGGAGTCAGCGCCGCCGAGGACGGCATGGCCCGCATCCTCGGCAGCATCCCGGCGGAGCAAGCCCGCGCCTTCGACGGCCGGTTGCGGGAGTTGGCGATGTCGGTGTGCCGCCATGATTCCCGCACGTATGAGCAGCGGCGCGCGGATGCGTTGGGCGCTCTGGTGAGCGGTTCGACGGTGTTGGTGTGCGACTGCGACCGCAGAGATTGCCCGCAAGATCGCTGCGGCATGGTGATCATTCGCCGGCCACTCGTTCATGTCGTGATGCACGAATCCACCTTCGCCGGCAGCGATACTCCCGGAAGCGACGAGGCCGCGCACCTTGACGGGTACGGGGTGATCAGTGCTGAGCATGCCCGCGACATCGCGAAAGACGCAGACGTTCGGGAAGTGCGAGTCCCGGCAGATGCTGAACCTGAACCGACACCTGAGCCGGCATCGGCGTTGGTCTACCGCCCCGGGGCGGCACTCGATGCGTGGCTGCGGGTCTTCGCGGGCAGCTGTCAATGGCCGCACTGCGATGTCCCGGCCTGGAACTGCGACCTCGACCACAACGATCCGTTCAACCACACCAACCCTGCGAGCGGTGGGAAGACGGTCGCGTCGAATCTGAGCGCGTTCTGCCGCAACCATCACCGCCTCAAGCATTCCGGGAAGTGGCAACTGGACCCGAACCCGGATCGCAGCATTACCCTGACCTCGCAGACGGGCCATTGCTACCGCACCAGAGCTGCCGGACTACTCGCCAGCCAACAGGAACCGCCGCCACCGGAAGGCGGCAAACCGCGACGAACTCGACTGGAGAACAAAGCTGCCCGCATCCGAAGTGAACGCAAGCATCGGCGCGTCAAGATTCAGCACCGCACAGCACAACGCGCGGAACGCAAACGCCGGCAAACGTTCCCGATCTCCACACCCCGAAAGCGCGTGCCCCACAAAACCGTCGACTACGGCAACGACCCACCGCCATTCTGAATTCGCCGCCTCATCTACTAAAAGAGCCTCATCTACTAAAAGAGCCTCATCTACTAAAAGAGGTAGACGATTGCGTTGTTACCGCCAGTGCAGGTGACAACTTTCTTTCCGGTGCAACTCATCGAATAGCGAGTATTGGTGACGGGGCTGACAGCGTTGATCGACACTGTCGCATTTCGTTTGCCTTGACTGACGTACTGATACCGAACTTCTTCGGCGAACTCGCATGACGTGGCTTTGCTGCCGGTCGCGGAGTTCGGCAATTCGTTGTTGGAAAACACGGGTCCGCAGCGCGTTGCGTTTGCTGGGACAGCTGTGCCGGACGACGGCGCGGAGGTAGTGGTTCGAGCAGCTGCCGACGTTGTGGTGGGAGAAGATTCTGTGGTGGGTGTAGTTGTTGTAGATGCCGTTGTGTTGAGCTGAGTCGAAGATCGTGCGGATTGATTCGTCTCTGCGTCGAAGAGCATCGGCCGCACCCAGACAAGCCCAACAACCACAACGATCGCAGCTACCCCGGCACCGAGAAGAACCCACACCCACGCCGGTGTTTGTGGTGGCGGTGGATCTTTCGGTGGCTGTGAATCCCGCTGTGGTTGGGAGTCCCACTGTGGTTGAGAATCCCACGGATCTGGCGGTTGTGGGGCGTTCATATCGGCAGGTTCTCCGGATCCGTCATGAAGAGTGAATTGTCTGCGTTATGTATATCGGATCGCGGGGCGCAGTAGCTATTGTCGGATGGGTGCGATGACGTTCTCATAAAGCACGCGCGAAGTCAGTGAGTCAGCACGATTTTGATGGCGACGATCAACGTCGCTACCGCAGCGAGACCGAACGCCGCGACATGAGTTGCTGTGCCGACTTTTTCGCCGCGGAGATAGCTGATGACGTAACTCGTGGAACCGATACGGAGCACCAACACAAATTCCGCAATCAATTGCGCAGTCCGCGGCTCGAGAAGGTTGAACCAGGCGGTTGCCAGAATGACGATCGGAACCACGGCCGAGGTCAGGATGGGCACGGAATCACGAAGAGCTTCGATTCTCTCCGCAGTCGTGAGTTCTCGATCATTGCGAATACTCTCGCCGACGCCCTCGGCGAAAGTATGCGCGATATACGTCGACAGGGCCGTGCCGATGACGATGGCGACGCCGAGCGATTCCTGAGATTGGGTGACCGGAATCAGAGCGGCCAGAGCCAAGATATTGCCGTACACGTAGGCGGTGGTCCGGGCGGCAATGCGCTCCTGCCCGAGGTGGCGACCGCGGGCGGTAATCGGGCGATTGAGCAGGGTACGTAGGCTCCGCGGCATCGCTTGATTATGGCAGATCAGGCATTTGGGCTGTAGTGCATCGGACTGTCACGGCGCGTTGCGGGAGGCAGGTTGCGGGCCGGTGTGTGAACGAGTGGCGCATCGGGCGCCGTCCTGCCCGTGGCTCGGTCCCAGCCCGCGCGGGCGCGCGGTTGATAACGGTAGCGCCACGGGACAAGGTGGAAGACCGCGTTGACGGTCTTGCCGACAGCTGTGTGAATCCTCGTCTCGCGCGCGCTCCACGAGTATCCGAGAAGATCGCGAACCGGCTGGTCGTACATACCGACGGTCAGCCACACAAAGCCTCGTGCGACGGGAATGCGTGCGAGCCTCCAGATCGGCTCGGGTAGCCACGTCATGAATGGCGGCTTGCCCAGGCCGGAGAGGTCGAGCACATCACGCGTGGCCTTGTTGTCCTCGAGAATGTTGCGGCACATGTGATCCCAATACTCTTGGAATGCCTCCCACGTTTCGGGGACGGGCCGCATGCTCATGCCGTAGAGGCGATACCACTGGATGTGCTCGGTGAAGAGTTGCCGTTTCTGTGCTTCGGTGAGGCCGCCGGAAAAGTTCTCCGCCGTCACGATTGTGCCCATGAAGAAGGTCGCGTGTGCCCAGTAGAAGGTGTCCGGGTCGAGGGCGTGGTAGCGCCGACCCAGCTTGTCGACGCCCTTGATCGTGGTGTGGTAGCCGCGTACCTGTTCAGCGGTTTCCTGGGCTCTGTCGCCGTCGAAGACAACTCCGGCGATGGGGTAGAGCGATCGGTAGAGGCGTTCCCAGCGCTCGTCGAAGAACTTCGAATGCTCCTCGACGCCGGCCCCGAGTCCTGGATGCATGTTCTGCATAGAACCTGCCCACACGCCCTGAAGCATGCCTCGCCAATCGCCGAAATACTTCCAGGTCAAGGAATCGGGCCCAAGCGGTGTTGGTGTGGGTACGTCATCACTTTGACTACGCATGTTGTCAGATTAGGATCGACAACATCAGTAGTCAAGGAATCGGAGCAGGGTAGTGGGTATCGAGGAACGGCGTGCAGCACGGAAGGCAGCGCTGTTCGATGTCGGCGTGACACTACTGGGCGCAGTGGACGGTCCTGCCGTCAATGTCCGGGCAGTATGTAAGGCTGCGGGACTGACGGAACGGTACTTCTACGAGAGCTTCACCGATCGCGATCAGTACGTGGTGTCGGTCCACTCATATGTTTCGGAGCGCGCCCAAACCGCACTCGCGGCAGCAGTAGCTACAGAGTCCGGATCCGAAGCGATTGCCACCGCAGCGGTTGACACGTTCGTGAAGTTGATGGTCGACGATCCCGCGATGGGTAGAGTGCTGTTGATCGCTCCGCTCTCCGAACCGGTGCTCGGAGGCCGCGGAATCGAATCGATGCCGGCTTTTGTGGACCTCGTCTATGCACAGCTCTCCGAAATCACTGATCCGGTGGAGAAGCAGCTGACCGCGGTGGGATTGGTGGGTGCACTGTTCACCCTGTTCATCGGATACCTCGACGGCACAATCGACGTAAGCCGCGATCGCTTTGTCGCGCACTGCGTCCGTTTGTTGACAAAAGCTAATCGCGCGTAAGCGGTTGGCAGGAAGGGCAGAAGAATATCTGTCGTTCGGTGAGCTGGTCGGGTCCGAGCAGTTCCTCGCGGATTCGCGTTCCGCAACGCCGACATGGCTTTCCGCGGCGGCCGTACACCCACGTCTGCCTGCCGGGACGAGTATCGCCTGTGGTCACCCGAACGGGACGTGATTTGTTGGCACCGATAATGCGGTGCGACAGATCGACTACGGCCGCGAGATCCGGAACCCGGTCTGTCGGTGTGCGTGGATGAAGCCCACGGAGAAAACAGATTTCATTGCGATACACATTGCCGAGTCCAGCCATGACCCGTTGGTCGAGAAGCGCAACGCCGATCGGTTCGGAGCCCGCGCCGCGCAGATTTTCCTCCACAACCGCACTGTCCCAATCCGGGCCGAGGAGATCCGGTCCAAGATGTCCGACGACGGAGTCTTCCTGGCCGCGATCGAGGATTTCGGTGATGCCGAGCGAAAACCCCACGGCAACAGCATCTTCGGTCGCCAGGATAATGCGCGCCTGATGGGCGGGGCGATGCCACCGCGCACCTGGTGCGTAGATCTGCCACGCGCCTTCCATCTTCAGGTGGGTGTGGACGGAGGCGTCGCCGACCCGGATCAACAGATGCTTTCCTCGGCTGACTACGGAGTCGACTCGTGTGCCGGTCAGATTGACGGTGGCATATCGCGGGACACGCACGTCGCACGTGGTGAGTACCTTGCCGTTCAGTGCCGTGCGAAGTGCATTGGCCGTCCGCCAGACGGTATCGCCTTCGGGCATCAGTGAGCACCCTTCACGATCTCAGCCTGAAGCCGCGTGGGGTGGCGGCAAAACCGGCTTCGACCAAGACCGGCGCAAAGTTGTTGCCGTGGATGGTTTCGCCGTTCACCTTCTCGACGACGATCTTCTCGACTGATCGGTTCTTCACTATCTGGGCCAGAGACGTTGCTGCCGTTCGGAGTACGCCGGGGTCGTCGGTGAACGTCAGGATGGTTCGACCACCACGTTCGACATAGAGCACCAGTTCTCCCTCGACGAGAACGACCAGCGCGCCGGCCTTCCGCCCGGGTCGGTGTCCGGGTGATTCTTCGGCGTTCGATGCCGGCCATGGGAGCGCCGCTCCATACGGATTGGCGGGGTCGCACGCAGCAAGGGTGACGGTGGCAGAAGGGGTATGGCGACCCTCGATGGATTCCCCGAACGTGCGCAGACGATCCACGACCGCAGGCGTGGAGAACTGCGCGCCGCCCAAAGTGTCGACGAAGTATCCGCGTCTTGCCCGGCCGTTGTCCTCGAAAGTACTGAGCACCTTGTAGATCAACGCAAATCCGCCGGGGACGTTCTCACTCACCACGCTGCCGCGGGTGACAACTCCGTAGCGTTCGAGCAGGAGGTCCGCAGTCGCGTGTGCCCGCACCGTTGGATCGGGTTCGGCAGCCGGTAGCAGAAACCAGCGTCCGGCGGCGGTGGCCGGTCCGGTGCGCGCGGGCACCGCCGGACGCATCATTCCTCGATACGGACGGGCCCGCGGAACACGCCTCGGAGCGCGGTGGCTGGTTGTGGTTCGAGTGGTGTCGGATAGCAGAGCACGAAGTGGAGCAAGGGTGTCGTTGCCGATGTGTCCGAGCCACACCAATTCCCACAGTGCGGTCGTGAGCGCGCCGTCTTCCGGATTGTCGAGTGCTTCGGCCAATTGACGGAAGAAGTAGGCGCCACCAGCGGTCAGGACGTCGAGGGCTTGCTGCTGCAAGTCCGAGACATCGGTGTCAGCAGGTGGATTGAGAGTCGCCGGGGCAAGATCCGCCGGGTGCAGGACAACCCAACCGTCCTTGGCCGAGATGGCTCCGGACCCAGACCACAGGACTTCGCCGGTCGAAGTCAGTTCGTCGAGCATGGCCGGTGAATAGTCAGGGATTCGACTCGGCAGGATCAGCGATTCGAGCGCCGACGCCGGAATCGGAACTCCGGCAAGCTGATCGACGACGGCGGCAACACCGTCGATACCGCGGAGAGTGCCACCGACATGCTGCCAGCTGGGGAGGAAGCGGCCCAGCGTGGCGGTGCTGACCGGTTCCACATCCGCCCGGGCAGCAGCGAGTGAGCGTCGACGCAATCGCCGGAGAACCTCGGCGTCGCACCATTCGCTCCCAGCCGATCCGGGGCGGAATTCACCCTCGAGTACCCGCTTCTCCAAGGCAAGTCGGCCGAGAACATCGCGAGCCACCGATACGCCGATGCCGAATCTGGCGGCCGCGTCGGCGAGCGTGAAAGGTCCGTGCGTGCGCGCATAGCGGCTCAACAAGTCCTCGAGCGGCTGATCCACCGGTTCGATGAATGCGGCGGGCACGCCGATGGGTAGGGGTACGCCGAGGCCGTCGCGCAAGCGGGCGGAGTCTTCGATTGCCGTCCACCATTGTTGCCCGGCAAACGAAACATGTAGGGCGCGTTTGTCCGTCACCAGGGTGTCGAGCCACGATCGCGGATCTTCGAGGGAACGCGCGTTCACCTCCGCCGTCGTGAGTGGGCCGAGCATGCGCAGCAGATCAGCAACACCCTCGAGGTCTTTTGCCTTGCGCTCCGGCACCAGTCGTTGCAGCTCGCGCTCGGCTTGCTCGATGACACCGCCGTCGAGCAGCTCCCGCAATTCGACGCGGCCCAACAGTTCGGCGAGCAGTGTGGAGTCGAGAGACAGTGCTGCCGCCCGTCTTTCGGCGAGCGGGCTGTCACCCTCGTACATGAAGGCGCCGACGTAGCTGAACAGCAGCGCACTGGCAAACGGGGATGGTGACGCCGTCTCGACATCAACGATGCGGATCTGGCGTTTGGCGATCTTGCCGAGTAATTCGATGAGTGCCGGCAGGTCGTAGACGTCCTGGAGACATTCGCGCACGGTCTCGAGCAGGATGGGGAACGTGGGAAACTTGCGTGCCACGTCCAGGAGCTGGGCGCTGCGTTGACGCTGCTGCCACAGCGGCGCACGCTTGCCGGGATTTCGGCGGGGAAGAAGCAGTGCGCGAGCGGCACATTCACGAAACCGTGAGGCAAACAGTGCAGACCCGCCAACCTCCTGGGTGACCAGATCTTCGATGTCCTCGACATCGAACGCAAAGAGTTCGGCGCCGGGAGGGTCGTTCTCGGTATCAGGTAGACGGATGATGATGCCGTCGTCGGAGGCAGTGGGGCTGGAATCCACGCCGTACCGTTCCTGCAGCCGGGCGCCGATGGCAAGTGCCCACGGAGCGTGCACTCGCTGGCCGTACGGGGAGTGCAGGACCAGACGCCAATCGCCGAGTTCGTCGCGGAAGCGTTCGACCACCAACGTTCGATCCGACGGTACCTGCCCGGTCGCGTTTTTCTGCTCGCCCACCAGCTGGATCAGGTTGGTGGTGGCGTTGTGGTCCAGGCCGCCGATGCGGCAGCGCTCGATCACATCGGCCTCGTTGCCGAGCGCTGTTTCACGGACGAACTGACCGAGAGCCTGGCCGAGTTCCGCTGGGCGCCCAAGACCGTCGCCATGCCAGAACGGGAGACGCCCCGGTTGTCCGTAGGCGGGGCTGACCAGAACGCGGTCGAACGTGATTTCCTCGATCCGCCAGCTGGTCGCGCCCAGGGCGAACACGTCGCCGACTCGGGATTCGTAGACCATTTCCTCGTCGAGTTCGCCGACTCGGGAGGCCTTTTCGCCGACCATGTAGACAGTGAAAAGGCCGCGGTCGGGGATTGCGCCGCCCGAAGTGACAGCCAGACGCTGAGCCCCCGGGCGTCCGGTGAGTGTGTTGGCCTCGCGATCCCACACCAGGCGTGGACGCAGTTCGGCAAACTCGTCCGAGGGGTACCGACCTGCCAGCAGATCGAGGGTGGACTCGTACGCGGAGCGGGGAAGTGTTGCAAACGAACCACTTCGGCGGACAGTGTCGAACCAGTCGTCGACGTCGATCGGCTCGAGTGCCGTCGCGGCCACCGTCTGCTGGGCCAGAATGTCGAGCGGATTGGCAGGAACGGCCATCGCTTCGATCTTGCCTTCGACCATGCGCTCGACGGTGACGGCGCAGTGAATGAGATCGGTTCGATGTTTCGGAAACACCACGCCTCGGGAGATTTCGCCGACCTGGTGTCCGGCCCGGCCGACGCGTTGGAGCCCGCTCGCAACCGATGGCGGTGCCTCGACTTGGATAACCAGATCAACTGCGCCCATGTCGATTCCGAGTTCGAGGCTGCTTGTTGCGACGACGCACCGCAGTCGCCCGGATTTCAGGTCGTCTTCGATGATGGCGCGCTGATCCTTGCTGACCGAGCCGTGGTGGGCGCGCGCGAGCAGTGGTTCGGCACCGAAATTGACTTCGGTGGGTGTGCCGATTTGTGACGGCGGCTTCGGCATTTTGTCGACCAGCACACCGGTGCGTTCGGCGTGGATTTCGTTGAGCCGAGCCGTCAATCGCTCCGCGAGCCGCCGGGAATTGGCGAACACGATGGACGAGCGGTGTTCGAGAACAAGATCGACTATCTGCTCTTCGACGTGCGGCCAGATGGAGCCCGCTTGGGGCGTCGGAGATTCTGATCCGTCTGCCGGTGTTGCGATGCCCAGTTCGGTCATGTCCTCCACGGGAACGCGGACGGTGAGGTCGAAGGTCTTGGCGGCCGGCGGCGCGACGATCCTGATGGGCGCGGACCCGGAAAGGAACCGCCCGACTTCTTCGTGGGGGCGGACGGTAGCGGACAAACCGATGCGCTGCGCGGGCGACTCGAGAAGTGCGTCGAGACGCTCCAGCGAGAGTGCGAGATGCGAGCCGCGTTTGGTCCCGGCCACGGCGTGGACCTCGTCGACGATGACGGTGTCGACCCCGGCCAACGTCTCGCGGGCGGCGGAGGTGAGCATCAGGAACAGCGATTCCGGGGTAGTGATCAGGATGTCCGGCGGCCTTTTGATCAACGAGCGTCGATCGGCGGGGGAGGTGTCACCGGAGCGGACGCCGACCGTGATCTCGGGCGGAGTGAGACCGAGGCGTTTGGCGGTTTGAGTGATGCCGACAAGCGGAGCGCGGAGGTTGCGTTCGACATCCACGCCGAGCGCCTTGAGCGGTGAGATGTACAGGACCTTGGTGGTGCGGTGACTCTCGTCCCGCGAAGCCAACTGATCGAGTGCCCACAGAAAAGCGGACAGCGTCTTGCCGGAACCGGTAGGCGCAACGACGAGGGTGTGCGCGCCGCTTGCTATGGATTCCCACGCGCCGAGTTGAGCCGGTGTTGGGGCGCTGAAGGCACCGTCGAACCATTCTCGTGTCGCGTGCGAGAACTTTTCGAGGACGTCGGTCACGTATCCATAGTGCACCTGCCCACCGACAGCGTGTTCAAACCTGCTGAAGACGTCGGCGGCATTATATTTTTCTCTAATCAGGACGGTTTGGCTGTTTTTCGAGAAGGCGAGTGCCAGATGGAAGCTGTAATTATTGCTCTCGAGCTCGTAGTGGTGCTCGGGGCAATCGTCATGGGCACTCGATCGAGTGGTGTTGCACTCGGTCTGTGGGGCGGTGCCGGCGTCGCCGTCCTTGTGTTCGTGTTCGGCGAGGACGTAGGAGCGCCGCCGGTCGATGCCCTCCTGATCGTGCTGTCCGTCGTGCTTGCGTCGTCGATGATGCAGGCAGCTGGTGGCATCGACTGGATGGTCACCATCGCGGCAAAACTGATCGAATCCAGGCCCAAACAGATCACGTTGATTGCGCCGTTGGTGTCGTTCCTCTTCTCGGTCGGCGCCGGAACGTCCAACATTCTGTATCCGCTGCTGCCCGTGATTTACGACGTGTCGTACAAGAACGGGGTGCGTCCGTCACGGCCGCTGTCGCTGTCCGTCGTCTCGACCGGTGTTGCGCTGGCGTGTAGCCCGGTATCGGCGGCCATGGCGGCGATGGTGACGTTGACCGATGTGTCGCCGTACGATTTCGAGCTCATCGACATCATCAAGATCACCTTCCCGGCAGCGGTGATCGGCATCATCATCTCGTCGTTCGCTGTGAATCGCCTCGGCAAGGAACTGGCCGACGATCCCGACGTACAGGCAAAGCTGAAGTCCGGAGAGCTAGCCGGCCCCGGCGCTGCGGCCACCACCGAACTGGTCTCGACGAAGACCGGTCGCAACGCAGCGCTGATCTTCCTCGCAGGTGTTCTGGCGATCGTGATCTTCGGACTCTTCAAGGGAATTCGACCCGAGGCAGCCGACGGCTCGCCGCTGGGAATGACCCCGATCATCGAGATGCTGATGTTCCTGGTCGGCACTCTCATCCTGCTCGTGTGCAAGCCCAATGTGGCCGACGTTCCGACCTCGACGGTGTTCCGCGCCGGTATGGTCTCGGCGATTGCGCTGTTCGGTCTCGCGTGGCTCACCGATACGTTTATCAGCGCTCACTTGGAGCTGATCACCAGCACCGTCGGCGACTTGGTCAGTGCCGCGCCGTGGATCTTTGCGCTCGGCGTCTTCCTGGTGTGTGTGCTCACCACCAGCCAGTCGACCGCCACCAGAACCATCGTGCCGATCGGGCTTGCGGCCGGTATCGCCCCCGGACTGCTGACCGGTATGTGGGCCGGAGCGTTTGCCGGTATCTACCTGTTGCCGACAAACGGTTCGCAGATCGCGGCCGCGAACTTCGACCTCTCCGGCAGCACGAAGCTCGGTACCAAGCTCGTGGACCACTCGTTCTTCCTGCCGACGATAATCCTGGCCGTGACCACGATTACCGCCGGCGCGATATTCGGACTGCTACTCGGCTAGCTGTCTCGGTAGTGGTCCCAGCTCGCCTTGCACGCGCGGGCGAGCTGGTCCACCCGCTCCGGATCAGAGCTCGGCCAGTCGACGCCGGGTTCCATGATGTGCGCGGCGAGGGCATCGCCGAGAAGGAACTCGCGTTTGAACTCCGCCTGCACGGCGCTGAGTGTGATGCCGGCAGCATCCGCGCGTGCTGACTGCTCGGCGAATCGCGCACCCGCTGTGATGATTTCGAAGCTGCCGAGATATGGCTGGTTAAGGGCGACAGCGCCCGGATCGTCGACCTGAAATCCCTTGCGATGTGCTGCCGCGAGAGTTCGAATGAGTTCGGGGTCCATCGTCACGGGATTGTCGCCACGTCGATTGCCGTCGTGATCACCGCGATTGGACAGTGCCACGACGTCAGGCAGCCGATCCTCCTCGGGGCGAAGTACATTGACCGCACCGTCGCGTCGCGTCGTGTGGTTCATCGTGTCGTGGAACGAGAGTGTCGTGAACGATCGCCGCACCTCGAAACTCTTCTCCACCATTTTCTCGACCAGAGAATCACGCGTGCGCTCGTACACGCCGAGTCCGCGATCTGCTGTCTCGGTGAACGTGTCGGCCAGACGCTTCCACCCGGCGTCGTCGGTTGGTTCCAGCAGCAACGGGTAGAAGGAGAACGTGACCGGGCGGACGGCGTCTACGCCCGTGAGGTCCACCTTGTTGCCCGCCCCGGCCTGGTGAACACGTGCAAATGCTTCGCGCAGTGAAGCTTCCAGGTTTTCGGGCTTGGCGCGGTTTGGATCGCGGATCATGCGCGGATGAGGATTTTCGACGTACACGATGCGCGGATCGATCTCGGCCCACCGACGCACGATCGCGCTGGTCGACATGTCGGTGAAATCGAACTGTAGGCGCCTCGTGAACTCGGGTGCCAGAAACTCGGCAAGCTCTTCCGGGATGGCTGAACCCGAATGAGGGCAGCTCACAAGAAGATCGGCGCCCGCGATCGCGTCGTCGAGTGTGCGTGATTCACGATCGGCATAGAACGTCAGATCGTCGGGAGTGAAGCTGGTTCCGGCCGGAATGAGTACAGGTGCACCGTTGTTCGTGACACTGTTCATGACACTGTTCATGGCACCGAGCGTAATCCAGGGCAGCGGAGTGCACTCGGCTAATCGCGCAGTCGCTCGACCAGAGCAGTCTTGATTCCAGGGCGGGTGGCGGCTACCAGTGTGAACGTGGCTTCACGCATCAGACGCTCGGCCGTGTTGCTGCCCACCAGCGAGCGCGAGCCGGTAGCCGTGACGAAAGCCGCCGCAACCCGGACTGCGAGTTCGGAGGCCACGGCGCGGGCGGCAGACATGTCGGCGTTGCCCGCCACAGCGCTGTCGAGGTGTTCACGCGCCAGTTCGGCTTGGCTTTGGAACGGTTCCGTATCGACTCCGAGATCCGCCAACTCTGCCATTGCGCGCCGCGCGACCCCCATCGCCATGGCTCCGTTGAACCACAGGCCGGGCAGTTGAGTGTTCTGGAATTGCTGATCGTCGACAACTGCAGTGACATGGGCGTCGGGGATGGCAAAACCGTCGAAAGCTATTCGGACGGTGTTGCTTCCGCGAGCAGCGATAAGGGGGAGTTCCTCGACGGACAGGCCAGGCGCGTCGGTAGCCTTGACCACCGAGTGGACGATGGAATTGTCGAATTCGTCCCGCGCCGACACGAGAAGAACATCGACGATTCCCCAGCCGGTGACAAAGGGGGCTATCCCGTCGAGGACGTATCCGTGATCGACCCGGCGTGCCCACAGTAGGGGAGGGTGCGGGATGGCGCCGGCGTAGGCGACACCGCCCTGCAGTTCTCCGCTGACGAGGCCGTCCCAGTACTGCTCAGTCAGTGCAGTGTTGGTGGTCGATGCCAAGGCGCCGACGACGCCGTGATGCTGCATCCAGGTGAATGCAGTCGCGAGGCAACCGCCGCACAGTGTTTCGACAACCTCGACAAGTTCGGCCGTCGAAGGTCCCTCCTCGCCGAGCGCGGCCAGGCCGTAGAACCCGTCGGCGGCGAGGGCGTCGAAATGACTGCTCGGAATTTCACCGTCCGCGTCAACGCTGTCGGCAACGGGGAACAGAACGGTATCGGCGATCTCGCGCGCAAGTTCCGGCCACATGGTCACCGCTTCAGGGTATGCGGTGTGTCAGAAGGACGGGGGAGAACTCACGATCAGGAACCGGGCAATTCGATCGGTTCGGTTGAACCATCGGTGGGGAATGGTCGCCGCGTACAGCAATGTGTCCCCGACATTCAGCCGATGCCGTTCGTCCAGGCCCACTTCGACATCGACAGTTCCCTCGAGAACGTGAATGAATTCCTCGCCGGCGTGTTCAGTGTGTTCACCGGCTTCGCTGTGCGGCCCGGCCGTGATTTCGTTCGGTTCCATGGTGTGTGACCCGGTGGAACAGAACCGGATCGAGGAATCGTGGGCGAGTTCGAACTTCCGGCCCTCGTGCGCCCGCACCAGACTCGACGGCGTGCGCTCACCTTGGGCGAGTAGCGCATGAGCGGTAGTGCCAAGCGATTGTGCGAGTCTGTGCAGATTCATCACACTCGGCACTGCGCGACCGTTTTCGGTCTGACTCAGAAACGGCTGTGAGAGACCGGATTTCAGTGCAACCTCACGCATGGTCAATCCGGCTTCCTTGCGCGCATGGCGCACTGCGATACCGATTGCCGTTGCGATCGCCACTTGGTCGTCGTCCATGTGCTGAACATAGCAGTGCCGACGCGGCGCATCCGAGCGGAGAATTTCATTACATGCGCGAAACAAAATTGACCACAGCAAGAAATTATCGACGTGCTCAATAGGGAAGTACACAAAACACTCCCAGCTACGGACGGAGATCGGCGCATGGCCATCCATCCAGTCGACGAGCGGTTGCCCTTTGCCCGCCAGTCAGCTTTTGCTCTTCAGCACGTCCTGATCATGTACACAGGCTGCATCACGGTACCGCTGGTGTTCGGTGCGGCCGTGGGCCTGGACCGTAGCACCGTTGCACTGCTGATCAGCGCCGATCTGCTTGTTGCCGGCATCATCACCATCATTCAGAGCCTGGGCGTGGGGAAGGTTGCGGGCGTACGACTTCCGATCGTCTGCGGCGCCACATTCGCCGGCCTGACACCGATGATTCTCATCGCCCAGGAATACGGATTGCAGGCGGTGTACGGCTCCATGCTGGTCGGTGGTGTGGTCGGAATCGCGCTGGCAGTGCCGTTTGCCAAGATCGTCCGTTACTTCCCGCCGCTTGTCACCGGAGTGGTCCTGACCGTGATCGGTATCTCGTTGATCGGCGTCGCCGGTGGCCTGATCGTCGGAAACGACCCCACCGCACCGTCGTTCGCAGATCCCAAGAACCTCGCGCTGGCCGCAGCTGTCGTTGCGATCGCAGTCGGTTTCATCTGCCTCGGGCGCGGAATGTGGACTCAGCTGGGAGTCCTGATCGCGCTGGTCATCGGTACCGTGATCGCCATTCCGATGGGCTTGATCGACCTCGGTGGTGTATCCGGTTCCGCGTGGGTCGGCATTCCCATGCCCTTCCATTTCGGAGCACCCGAGTTCCCGGTCACCGCAGTGGTGGCCATGAGCATCGTGATGGCAGTCGTGTTCGCAGAATCGACCGCCAGCATGTTGGCAGTCAGTGAGATCACCGGAAAGCCCTTGAAGAAGGCTGATTTGGCGCGTGGCCTGGTGGCCGACGGTATGTCCGGAGTACTCGGCGGCATCTTCAACGCCTTTGTCGACACCGTGTTCTCGCAGAATGTCGGCGCCGTCGCGACCACCCGCGTGTACAGCCGATACGTCACCGCTACCAGTGGCGCCATCCTCATCGTTCTCGGACTGATTCCACGAATGGGTGAAGTTGTTGCAGCACTGCCTGATCCGGTGGTGGGCGGCGTCGGCATCATCCTGTTCTCCACGGTTGCCGTCGTCGGCATCAACACACTCCGCAAGGTCGATCTCAGCGATCCGATCAATACGACCATTGCCGCGGTATCCGTCGGAATCGGTCTCCTTCCGGAGTTCGCGGAAGGAATGTTCGAGCGGTTCCCGTCGTCTGCGCAGATCCTGCTCGGCAGCGGAATCACCCTGGCCGCGGCGTCGGCCTTCACACTCAACCTGCTGTTCAACCACACCCGACTCGGCGAACTCGCCCGCAGTTCGCGCGAGAGCCTTCCCGAATCACCTGCAGTCGCACAATCCCCAGTCACACCGACAGGAGACGCCCATGTCACAGTTACCGCCTGAGTCCTTCGAAGTCCCCGTCATCGACATCTCCCCGTACGTTCTCGGCGGTTCGCCGCAGGAGCAGGCCAGAGTTGCCGCCGAGATCGACGATGCCTGCAGCAGAGTGGGATTCATCCAGATCCGAGGTCATGGAATTCCTGCGGAAGTGGCGGGAGGTCTCGCCGGCGCGATGGACGATTTCTTTGCACTGCCGATGGAGGCGAAGAACGAGTACCGCGTTGCCGGAGCCAACCGCGGGTACAGCCCACCCAAGAGTGAATCGCTGAGCCTGAGTCTCGGCGTGGAATCCGCGACCCGGATGAACGATTTTTTCGAGGCGTTCAACATCGGCATCGAAGCTCGGTCGTTCACCGATCTTGATCTCTCCGAAGCGGATTACGGTATCAACGTGTGGCCGGACGTCGAGAAATTCCGGGCCAGGATCGAGTCGTACTACACACACGCAGCACGGGTAGCTCGCACGCTGACCACTATCTTCGACGATGCGCTGGGGCTGACGCCGGGGTTCTTCGACTCGATCACCGATCACTCGATCGACGTGCTGAGAATGAACAACTACGCGTTGCCCGAGGGAACCGTGACGCTGGACGGCGAGCTCAAGGGGATGGGCGAACACACCGACTTCGGGCTGGTCACCGTCCTGTGGGCCGATCAGGTCGAGGGGCTCCAGGTACTCGGAAGTGACCAACGGTGGCACGACGTGTGGCCTGAAGACGATGCGCTACTGGTCAATCTGGGCGATCTGACGGCCCAGTTGACCAACGACCGCTGGATGTCGACGCTGCACCGCGTGGCACCTCCCGTGGTGAACGGCACGATCAAGCGTCGTCGTTCCGCCGCGTTTTTCCACGACGGAAACGTCGATGCCGTGATCGAAACGCTGCCGAGTTTCTTCGACGAGTCCGGACTGGCGTACGAACCTGTCTCCGTCCGGGATCACATCAAAGCCAAGCTGGCCGGATCGCGGCAGGGCAAGTCCAACGCCGCGGCCGGGCGCGAAGCCGAGCGGGTTCGCGTCGCAGCGCAGCTGGAGGCAACGTCGTGACTGCCAGGAATCTTGTTCTGGTCCACGGTGCCTGGGCCGGAGGCTGGGTCTGGGATTCGATGCTGGAACCACTGCGAGCGGCGGGGTTCAACCCGGTAGTCGTTGACCTTCCCGGGGCCGGCGTCCTCGATCGGGACACTGTCGTAGACCTAAGTGCCGTGACCGATCACGTTGTAGCGGTGCTCGATTCGCTGGACGGTCCGGCTGTGCTGGTAGGCCACTCGGGTGGTGGCATCGTGGTGTCGCAGGTTGCCGAGCGAGTTCCCGCTGCGGTCGCGGGAATCGTGTATGTCGCCGGGATGATGCTGCCGTCGGGTATGGACTTCGGAATGCTGTGCAACGAAGTGGAATTACCGGCGCCCGTCGGGATCTCGCGATGGGTGGTCAGCTCGGATGACGGGTTTTCGAGTGTGGTCCCACCCGAAGCCGGTGCAGCGGTGTTCTTCCACGAGGCTCCGGTAGCCGACGCGATCGCTGCGGCACGCCAACTTGTGCCACAACAGGAAACTGCACGACTGATGGCACCGACAATCACCCCCGAGCGATTCGGTACGGTTCCGCGCCTATACGTCGAATGCACCTTGGACCGTACAGTTCCGATCGAGACGCAGCGAGGAATGCAGCAGCGAGTGCCTGGGGCCAACGTGGTGAGTCTCGAGACCGATCACGCTCCGCAATTGTCCGCGCGCACCGAATTGGTCACCGCGATCGCCGAATTTGCCGCAGATGCCCTCAGCCGAACTCGACGCCTTGAGCCAGCGGTAGTTGGTCCGAGTAGTTGATCGTGTTGGTTGCGCGGCGCATGTACGCCTTCCACGCATCGGAACCCGATTCGCGTCCGCCGCCGGTGTCCTTCTCGCCGCCGAACGCGCCGCCGATCTCTGCGCCCGACGTGCCGATGTTGACGTTGGCAATACCGCAGTCGGAACCGTCGGCTGCGAGAAACCGTTCGGCTTCCCGCTGATCGAGTGTGAAGATCGAGGATGAAAGACCCTGCGGCACAGCATTGTGGAGTGCGATGGCATCGTCGAACTCGTTGTAGGTGACAACGTAGAGGATGGGTGCAAAGGTCTCGGTGTGCATGATCTCGCTTTGTTTCGGCATCCGGACCAGCGCCGGGCGCACGTAGCAACCGGTGTCGCCGACCCGCTCACCGCCGCAGACGACGGTGCCGCCGCTCGACTGCGCGGCGGTGAGCGCGGACTGCATCGCCTCGAGTGCGGCGTCGTTGATCAGCGGACCGACCAGGACGCCGTCGTCGAACGGGTTGCCTACCTGTAGTTGTGCGTAGGCGGCAGAGATTCTTGCGACCAGCTCGTCGGCTATCGATTCGTGAACGATCAACCGGCGCAGTGATGTACACCGCTGGCCCGCAGTTCCGGCCGCTGAGAAGACAATTCCGCGGACCGCAAGATCAAGATCCGCGGACGGGGTGACAACGGCGCCGTTGTTTCCGCCCAGTTCGAGGAGGCTTCGTCCGAACCTCGCCGCCACTCGCGGCGCAACCTCGCGTCCCATGCGAACCGACCCGGTGGCACTCACCAGCGCGACCTGCGGATTGTCCACCAGTGCCGCACCCACGTCGCGTCCACCGATCACCAGTTGATGAACGCCTCGAGGGGCGTCGCAATCGGCGAGGGCCCGGCGAAGGAGGGTATGGCAGGCCAGCGCGGTCAGAGGTGTGGTCTCGGACGGCTTCCAGACCACCGTGTCTCCGCACACCAGAGCGATCGCGGTGTTCCACGACCACACCGCGACCGGGAAGTTGAAGGCCGAGATGACACCGACAACACCGATCGGATGCCACGTCTCCATCAGTCTGTGTCCTGGCCGTTCCGAAGGCATGGTCCGCCCGTAGAGTTGGCGCGAGAGACCAACCGCGAATTCGCAGATGTCGATCATTTCCTGGACCTCGCCGAGTGCTTCCGACGAGATCTTGCCGGCCTCGAGCGTGACCAGTTCCGCGAGATCCGTTTTGTGCTCGCTCAGGAGTCGGCCGAGTTGCCGCACGACGGCGCCGCGGATCGGCGCAGGAACCGTGCGCCAGTCACCGAACGCGTCGTGTGCTGCGGCAACCGCGCCGTTGACATCGTCAGCGGAATGTTGTTCCAGACTGCGAATTTCGGTTCCGGTAATCGGTGTGCGAGCCGTCAGGTTGCCGGTGGGCCACTCGGCTCCGCAGCGAGCAAGCGCGGAGTGGGCGCGCTCGGCGAGAGCGGAAGGATCGGGAAGGTTCACGGGTGAGTCCTTTCGCGGGAGGCGTCCTGCTGCGTGCGGTACAACTCGAAAGGGTCGAGGATGGGGTGTCCGATGGCACCCTCGAGTCGATCCTGCCCGTAATCGGCGCTGTCCGCATCGGAAACGAATCCACCGGGCGAATCGAGGTTCGACGCAAAGATCCCAGCGGCGGACGCCGGCAGGAAGTCTTCGTAGACGATGGGCTCGCGAATTATCCTCGAACCGTCACGTCGGTAGGTGAAATACGCCAGGTCGGCGTCGGCAAGGCCGTCCTCCGTGGATGGAAACGCGTCTTCCCATACCGCCGTGTCCGGGGAGGAGATCAGAGCGTCGTAGATCTCGCGGCCCGTGCGAGTCAGCGCTATGCCGCGGGCCTCGACTTCACCGAAGCGCACGCGGACGGGGACATCGTGCACCGAACCATCCGGCTCGCGGAACGGGCGGTTCTCGGCCAACGCCCGAAACGAGGTCTGCCGCAGCAGGAGTGGTGGACCACCCCATCGCGGTGGACCCTGAATCCGGTCGATCATGGTGATGCCGCGTTCGGTCATGCGGCGGTACAGATCGTCGATGTCGAGTACCCGCGGGGTGAGATGGTTGAGGTGGGTCGACCTTTGGCCTGCGATGTCCGCGGCCACCGGGGAGATGTGCGCAAGTTCGCGATACCAGGGCGCGTCGATCGGCCCGGTTCCGAGGCGGAAGGCGCGGGTGGCGGCGTCGACGAAGTGTGTCGCCTGCGGCTCCGGCAACCCGTTGTCGCGCTGCGCCGTCGCGGCCAGGCGAAGCAGGCCGGGGGAGAAGAGAGATCGCGTACCCAGATATGCGGCGATTCTGCGCTGAAGATCGGCCGTGAAGAAGCGCTTGTCTCCGGTAGTGAGAACCGAAGTGAAGACGCGGAATGGGTTCAGCGCGAGTTCCCCCGGATCGGTAGGACGGAATGCGGTAGAGACCACGGGAACAGGGGGATCGGTGAGCCGCAGATCGTAGAACCCGACCGCCGACATCCCGAGGGCGCCGAAGATCGTCGCGACGTCGCGCAGTTCGCCGAGAGTGCCCAGCCGGATCGCACCGTGCCTTTCCGCACTGATCCGGCCCAGGGTTCCCCAGCGTTCCGAGCCCGGACGGGTGGCCGTGTAATCCCGATTGACCTGCAGTGTCACGTCAACCAGCGTGTTGTACGCTGGAACCTCGTTCCCGTACATCCGCGACAGTTCGGCGGCAAACCGAGAACGTAACTGCCACTTTTCAAGCATGTGTATGTCCGGTTACGTTAACCTTCGCGGGTGGGTGACGAACAGAATGACGGCGGAATTCCTCCGGTCGACGACACGGACAAGTTGTTGATTCGAGAGCTCGTTGTGGACGGGCGTGCCACTTTGGCGAGTCTTGCCGACAAGGCGGGGTTATCGATCTCGGCGGTGCAGTCGCGGGTGCGTCGGCTTGAATCGCGCAACGTGATCCGGGGGTACGCGGCCAAGATCGATCCGGAAGCTGTGGGTCAGAATCTGTCGGCATTTGTCGCGATCTCCCCTCTGGATCCTTCTCAACCCGACGATGCGCCGGCCAGGCTCCGGCACTTGCCCCAAGTGGTGTCCTGTCACTCGGTAGCCGGGGCCGAAAGCTACGTACTTCTTGTTCGAGTCGCCTCGCCCCGGGCGTTGGAGGCGTTGCTGCAGGAGATCCGAACGGCGGCCAATGTGAGCACCCGTAGCACGGTCATTCTTCAAACATTTTACGACGAATGACCGATCTGCAGTAATTTTTCCATCTAATCATCGACATGGCAATAATTTTGACTTAATCTTTGCGTATGAGTACCGCGACGCAAGGCTTCGACGGCAGTGCGGATTTCCCGGTGTTCGAGGTCCTGTCTGCCAGTATCCTCACGGACGGATTCGATCTGGTTCTCGATCTCGAACGCTCGCACGGTGTGTATCTACAAGATCTCCGCACCCGTGTCGACTATCTGGACATGTTCGGGTTCTTCGGGTCGTCGGCGCTCGGAATGAACCATCCGGACATTGCCGACGACGAGGCGTTCTCGCGCGAATTGGCAATGGTCGCAGCAAACAAGCCGAGTAATTCCGACATCTACAGCGTGCCGATGGCACGATTTGTCGACGCCTTCGTTCGGGTACTTGGCGATCCGGCGTTACCGCATCTGTTCTTTGTGGACGGCGGCGCCCTTGCTGTGGAGAATGCGCTGAAGGTGGCGTTCGACTGGAAGAGCCGACGGAACGAAAGTGAGGGGCGCTCACCGGATCTCGGGACCAAGGTCTTGCACCTGACCGAGGCTTTCCACGGGCGCAGTGGCTATACGATGTCGCTCACCAACACCGATCCGGAAAAGGTTGCCCGGTTTCCCAAGTTCGACTGGCCTCGGATCACCTCGCCCTATGTCGCGGACGGCCGCGACATCGAGGCTGTCGAGCAGGAAACCTTGGCACAGGCCCGGCAGGCATTTCACGAGAATCCGCACGACATCGCCTGTTTCATCGCCGAACCGATCCAGGGTGAGGGTGGTGACCACCATTTCCGGCCCCAGTTTCTCCAGGCGATGCAGGAATTGTGCCGCGAGAACGACGCATTGTTCGTTCTCGACGAAGTGCAGACCGGGTGCGGATCAACCGGAACGCCTTGGGCCTACCAACAATTGGGGTTGGCACCGGATGTCGTGGCCTTCGGGAAGAAGACTCAGGTCTGCGGCATCATGGCAGGCGGCCGTGTCGACGAGGTGCACGACAACGTTTTTCACATCAGCTCGCGGATCAACTCGACGTGGGGCGGCAATCTCACCGACATGGTGCGTGCCCGGCGCATTCTCGAGGTCATCGAACGCGACCGGTTGATCGACCGGGTTCGATTCACCGGCGCGCACCTACTTCAGCGACTGACCGCGACAAGCGAAAGGTTCGACGAGGTCACCGAACCCCGCGGACGTGGCCTCATGTGCGCGATCACCCTGAGCGCCACCGAGTTACGCGACCGGGTGGTGACCGCGCTTCGCGACGACGAGCATGTCCTCATTCTGCCGAGCGGGCAGCGCGGAATTCGGTTCCGTCCACCGCTGACCGTGACAACCGGTGAGTTGGACGCAGCGGTGGACGCCGTCGAGCGGGTACTGCACACACTTACCGCGTGAGCTCGGCCCAGATCCGATCCGGTGTCATCGGAGTGGCGCGGCACCGAACACCCACCGCGTCGAAGATAGCGTTGGCCAGTGCCGGGGCAACGGGATTGAACGGCGCTTCGCTCATGGACTTGGCGCCGAATGGTCCCAACTTGTCGTAGGTATCGGCAAAAAGAACCTCCGTGATCGGGAGATCCGCCAACTGCGGAACGTGATAGTTGCGCAATTGCGGATTCACCACATGCCCGTCCTCGATGACGATCTCCTCGAACATCGCTGCGCCGAGTGCCTGTCCCACACCACCTTCCACCTGCCCACGCAATTGTGCGGGGTTCAGTACCGTGCCGGCGTCGACAGCCTGGACCGACTGCAGAATGACGACCCGGCCCGTTGCTGTATCCACCGCGACGCGAAAGCCGTGGACGTTGAACGCCACCGACCGCGGCGAGCCGTCATGGTGGCCGTCGGCCGAGAGCGGTCCGCCGTCGAGGAGTGCAGGGAAACCGACAGAGCCGGTTGTGGTGGTAACACCGTCCGTCGTGAGTTCGACCGGACCGACGCACAGTGATTGTGCTCGTGCGAGTATCCGATCACGGAGGCGTTCGCACGCGATCTGGAGAGCCTTGCCCGCCACAACGGTGCCGGCCGAACCGAAGGCGCCGGTGTCGTGTCCACCGATATCGGTGTCGGATTGAGCGATCACGATGCGATCGACGGTGGTTCGCAATTCGGTGGCGGCAATCTGATGATGAACTGTTGTTGTCCCGTTACCGAATTCGGCGGTACCGATCCGGACCACATAGCGCCCGTCGGCCTCGAGGGTGACCGTGGTGTCGGCGAAGTGTCCGCGCGGCGGGATCGTGGCGATCATCGCAACGGCCATGCCCTGCCCCGTTTTCCACCGGGGTCCGTCTGGCGGCGTCTGCCCTCGTCCGCTCGACAGCGCGCGCTCGACCAGGTCCAGACACTGATCGAGACCGTAACTGCCGAACTCGAGGTCGCCGTCCTCGACGTGCCAGTCCACGAAGTCGTCTCCCGGAACCACTACGTTGCGTCGACGGAACTCGAACGGGTCGACGCCGAGTTTCCGAGCAAGTTGATCCATCGCGGATTCGACGGCAAAGATGATCTGCCCCAGGCCGTAGCCGCGGAACGCACCAGACGGCACATTGTTCGTGTACACGGCCTCGGCGTCGACGCGTTTGTTCGGGCAACGGTAGACGGCAATAGATTCCGCGCAGCCGTGGAACATCACTCCGACCGAATGGTTGCCGTATGCGCCGGCGTCGGAGAGGACGTCGATCGCCAGCGCATTCAGGTGGCCATGCTCGTCAGCGCCCAACCGGACCGACACCCGCATCGGATGCCGCGACGGGGCCATCGTGAACTGATCGCTGCGACTGAACTCGTACTGCACCGGTCGGCCGGTCTTCCGGACGGCAAGGGCAACAAGATCCTCGGTCAGCATTTCCTGCTTGCCGCCGAAACCGCCACCCACTCGCGCGGTGAACACGCGGACTTCCTCGCGGGTGAGATCGAAGATGTGTGCCAACTCGTCCCGAACCAGGAACGGCACCTGCGTGCTGCTGCGAATGACAAGCCGGCCACCGGAGTCCAGCCATCCCACCGCGGCGTGCGTCTCCATGGCAACGTGCTGAACCCGAGCGGTCTGCCACGTGCCTTCGACAACGGCAGCGGATGCACTCAGGGCTTTCTCGACGTCGCCCACTCCGTCGTGGAGTGCGGCGACGATATTGCGCGTGGGCTCGGCGATACGCGCGGACATATCCTTGTCCGCGTGCAGAAGCGGCGCGCCGGGCGCGCGAGCGGGCTCCGGATCGAAGACAGCTGCGCGAACCTCGTAGTCGACCTCGATCAGCGCGAGCGCGCGCTGTGCGTCCCGCGGTGTCTCTGCAATGACAGCGGCAACTCGCTGACCGACGAAACGTACGGTGCGGTCGAAGATGCGGGTGTCGTCCGGATCGTCGGTGCGGTTCTGATGGCGCGCTGTGGAGAAGAGAACATCCGGGCTGTCGAGATAGGTCAGAACGGCAACGACACCGGGCGCGGACTGTGCTGCGGCAGTGTTGATCTCCTTGACATACGCGTGGGGGTGCGGGCTGCCGAGAACCGCTGCATGCACCAAGCCCGAAGGGACGTCGCCCTCGGCCAGATCCAGAGTGAAGGGTTCCGTTCCGGTGACGATTCGACTCGAAGCCGGGGCCGCAATGGAACGGCCCTGAGCTACAGAGCGATCCGCGTCCTCGACGTTCTTCGCGCCCGCCAGAGCGTCGCGGATCGAGCGATACCCCGTGCAGCGGCACAGGTTTCCCTTCATCGACGCCGGCAGGTTCTCCTTCTGGGCGGGTGTCAGCGCCGACGCCGTCACCACCATGCCTGCGGTGCAGAATCCGCATTGAAATCCGCCGGCGTCGACAAACGCCTGCTGCACCGGGTGCAGATCGTCTTCAGTGCCGAGACCGGTTGCGGTCACAATCTCGTGCCCGTCGATGCGGTGCGCCGGGAAGATGCACGAATGCGTGGGCGTGCCGTCCAGCAGTACCGAACACGCGCCACAATCTCCGGCGTCGCACCCCTTCTTGACGGACATGACCCCGTGCTCGCGCAGGAACGTCCGCAAGCACTGTCCCGGACGTGGTTCGTCGTCGCGGGCAACCCCGTCGACGGAGTACTTCATGTGAGTTCCTCCCTGACCTCTTCGGCCAGTAGTGCTGTCATCGACTCACGCCAGGGTGCGCTGCCGTGGACGTCCGTGAAATAACAGTCGGCTGGGATCACGCGAAGGGCGTCGGCCAACTCGGACGCGCTCGGGTGGGCGTCGAATCGCAGCACGTGGGGCCGCCGCGTTGCCGCCGTGACGCTGAGTGTGAAACCAGCGACGTCTTTTCGGCCCGCTACGACAACGGCAGACCGTCCGAGTGAGGTCTGAGCGAGTTTGCGTAATGCGGTGCGGGCGAGCAGCGACCGAGTGGGGAGAGTGATGCACCGAATGATGTCGCCGACGCCCAGCGCGTTCGTGCCGTTTCCGGTCACAAAATCTTTCACGGCCACACGGTATTCGCCGCTGCCCGGACGCCACACGGTCAATTCACCGTCGAGAGTGACGGCCATAGTGGTCATGGCACCGGCGGGAAACGACAGAGCGATGTTCCCGCCGACGGTGGCGTGGCGCAACACTTTCCACGACGCAAGCAGCGCGTCCGCGCAGTCCCGAAACAACTGCTGAGCCCGGAACTGTGCCACAAGTTCGGAGCGGCACAGTTCCTCGATGGTGCAGGTCGCGGCAATCTCGAGGCCATGTTCGGTGACTGTGAGCGGCTCCCAGCCGAAGCCGGCCAGATCGACAAGCGTGCTCAGGTGAGGTTGAGGTTCGGAATACAGCCAAGTGCCGCCTCCGATGAATCCGACACCGGTCGAGGGACCGGGCAGATCGGTCCGAGTGGCCGGCACCAGAACCTGATCGACCGTGTGCAGATCCACTGTCGGCTCACCCGGCCTTTCGCACCAGGTCGAGGTGAGCGCGAGCAACGTCCGATGCGACGACGTCCTCGTCGATCGTGGTTACCCGATCGTCGGCGACCACAACCGCACCGTTCACCATCAGAAGTTTCAACGGTGGTGTCGAGCCGAGCACCAACGCCGCGACCGGGTCGGTGATGCCGGTGTGCGCGAGCGTGTTCAGATCCCACACCGCGAGGTCGGCCAGTTTTCCCACTTCGAGGGAGCCGATCTCGTGCTCACGGCCGAGAACCCTCGCACCCCCGATGGTCCCGAGTTCCAGGGCGGTGCGAACCGTCAAAGCCTGGGGGCCGCCGCGAGCGCGGGCGAACAGGAGGGCGTGGCGCGACTCCTCGACCAAACTGCACGCCTCGTTGCTGGCCGCGCCGTCGACTCCGAGCCCGATGGTGACACCGGCGTCCAGCAAATCGCGGGTGCGCGCGATCCCGGCGCCGAGTCGCGCATTGGACGTAGGGCAGTGTGCCGCAGCGGTTCCCGTGCGCGCCATCGTCTCGATCGCGGAATCGTCGAGGTGGACGGCGTGCGCGAACCATACGTCCGGGCCAACCCAGCCGACTCGCTCCATGTACTCCATCGGCGTGCAGCCGAACAGCTCTGCGCAGAAGTCCTGCTCGTCCAGCGTCTCCGCCAAATGGGTGTGCATTCGGACGCCGGAATCCCGGGCCAGAACCGCGGACTCGCGGAGTAACGCCTCGGTGACCGAGAACGGGGAGCAGGGTGCCACCGCGATCCGCAGCATCGAATCGGGGCTGGGGTCGTGCCACCGGTCGATGACCGACGCGGTGCCGGTGAGGATGTCGTCCAGTTTCTCCACGACGTGATCAGGCGGCAGTCCGCCGGAACTCTGCCCGAGGTCCATCGACCCCCGCGTCGGATGGAATCGCAGGCCGACCTGGGCTGCCGCGGTGATCTCCGCTTCGAACACGTCACCGGCATCGCGTGGGACCACGTAGTGATGATCGGTGGTGGTGGTGCATCCCGTCTTCGCCAGCGCGGCGAGGCCACCGGTTGCGGCCGTATGCACTGCGTCGGCGTCGATCCCCGCCCAGATCGGGTACAGCGTGGTCAGCCACTGGAACAGCGTCGAATCGGCAGCCAGGCCGCGAGTGATCCACTGGTACAGGTGATGGTGCGTGTTCACCAGACCCGGCGTCACGAGGCAACCGGGGGCGTCGACGGTGCGTGCCCCGGGAAACTCCGGAGCCGGCCCTTGGCCGACGGCCGTGATCATATTCCCGGTAACTGCCACGTACCCGTCGGTGAATTCGGTACGGGCGCCGTCCATCGTGACGACGTGGGCACCCCTGATGACGAAGTCGGTCACGAAAGCCATCCGGCGTAGGTTGTCCACGATGGGCCGGCGTCCGGTGCGTCCGAGCGGCTGACGGCGGCCTGGATCAGGCCGTACGGGCGATCCGCGGCATGGAACACCTCGTTGTCGTTCTCGATACCGAAACGGCCGAGCGCGTAGTCGAAATGGTGCTTGTTAGGCGCGGACAGCCGCACCTCCGCGATGATCGGGAAGTCCTCGAGGATCGCCTTGCCGATCTGGAACAAGGTCTGCTGCAACGCAAGTGAGTGCACCGTCGCGAATTGCTTCACGATCTGTGCCTTGATGGCCACGTACACCGATTCCCAGTCGACGTCTGTGGTGGTGAATCGCCACTGCGCCACCAGAGTGGTGGCCATGACGCGGTCCTGCGTCGGTTCGAGGACGGTGTACGGATCCTGGAGGAACCCGGAGAACTCACTGCCGGTGGACTTGAGCAGAACCAGGTCCTTCAGGCCGCCGATCACCCAGGTTCCGGTGTCGTCGTGCGTGATCGACGCGGTTCGCACTTCCTGACCCTTGCGAATCCAGGTGTGATCGTGCTCGGCGCCGTCGACCACCGCGCGCTCCCAGGCGTACTCCTCGATCTCGATCCGTGCGCCCGTCACCGGTTCGATGTCGTCGACAAAATGCGATGCGAGTTCGAGGCCGTACGACTCGATCGAGATCAGGCCCTTTTCCTTGGCGTAGGCATACGCGGTCTGCTTCTGAGTATCGGTGGGAAGAACCTTCGACTGATCGCCGGTGAGGTAGGCATCGGCGAAATCGCCTCGCAGACAAGTGGAAACGTTGACATCGTGAATCTCGTGGCGCGGCGTGTCGCGGTAGATCCGGACAACACGATTCTCGGCCTTGCCGTATTGGTGCCCGGTGAGTTCGATGGTCCCGGTGAGCGGTGCGGTGGTGGTGTTGATGGTGTTCACAGTGGTTCTCAGCTCCCGCGATAGGTGGAATAGGCAAAGGGGGACAGCAACAGCGGTACGTGATAGCCACGGCTCGTGTCGTCTATCCGGAAGGTCACTGTCACTTCCGGGTAGAAGGTTTCCGTACCGATCGACTCGAAATATGTTCCGGTGTCGAAGATCAGGCGGTAGGTTCCGGAAGTCAGGCCGTCTGGGGCAAGTTCGGCGACCCGGCCGTCGGAATCGGTGTGGGCCTGAGAAATCGGCGAACCGTCCGGCCCGCAGAGCTGGACGTGGACACCTTCGGCCGGGTTGCCGGTTGTCGCATCGAGGACGTGTGTACTCAGTACCTTGCTCATGCATCATCTCCGGACAACGAGTCGATCAGACGGGTGAGTCTGATGCGATTGATAGCGGCCAACTCGATTCGTAGCACGCGGCGTTCGGACTCCGGATCGTTTTCCAGTCGCTTCTGGAGGATGTCGAGGAGTTCGGTGGCGGAGCGACCGCTTGCACAGGCGAGGTAGACGTGCGAGAACTTGTCCTCGTACTCGGCGTTCTTGATGCGCAACTGCTCGAGGACGTCGGCGCCGGCCGTGGATACCGCAGCCTGTTCGCGACTCGACGACGCGTTCTCGGTGCGCTCACCGATACGCGGGTGCCCCGCGAGGGCTTTGTCGATCTCGGATTCGGGTAGGTCGCGCAGCACGGAATCCGCGCTGTCCAGCAGAGCGTCGACGCTCGCGAAGGGCCGTGCCGCCGCGAGCGAGTTCGCCCAGGCGTCGGAGTGGCAACAGTCGAGCAGAGCCTTGCGCACCGATTGGTCTGCGAGTGCGTTGAACGCATCGAGACCGCTGGAATTCGTTGTAGGCATGTCCACAGCATTATCCGAACATGTTTCGGAAATGTAGCGCAGCAATTACGGGCGATCGTACGTCGCAATTGTCGCGAGTGTCATAAGTCGTGAGGGTGTCATCGCCTATGTTCTTAGGTATGACTGACAATCCGAAGCTGTCTTCCGTTGTTCCTTCGCTGGCGAACCTGCGCGATATCGGGGGACCGGAGTCCCGATTCGGCGGTTCGGTGCGAACCGGCGCGGTGTACCGCTCCACCGATCTAGCGTCGCTCAGCAAAGAAGGCGAGCAGACGCTGGCCGACTTGGCCGTCACCACGATCTACGACCTGCGAACCGCCTCCGAGCGCGAAACAGCACCGGACCGGACCCCGGCCGGAATCCGGGAACTCGGACTGGACGTATTGGCGGACAAGCAGTATCGAGCTATCCCGGCCCAGATGCAACAAATGATCGCCGATCCCCGGGCCGCGTCAGAGTTGCTGGGAAGCGGGCAGGCGCTCGAGTACTTCCAAGGCAGCTACCGCGATTTTGTGACCCTGCCCAGCGCGGTGGCGTCGTACCGCCAGTTGTTCCTCGACCTGGCAGAGCCATCCAGCGCGCCGGCACTCATTCACTGCACGACGGGTAAAGACCGGACGGGATGGGCCGCGGCGGCGCTGTTGCTCTTCCTCGGTGCGTCGAAGGACGCGGTGTTCGAGGACTACCTGCTGACGAACACGGTCCTGCTACCGCTGTTCGCGCCGCTCTTCGAGAAATTTGCCGCCACGGGAGGGGATCCGACGCTGCTCGAAGGCGTTCTGGGGGTACGGCCCGAGTACCTGGAGGCATCGCTTGCCGAACTGGAATCGGTGCACGGTTCCATCGAGGCGTATTTCACCGACGGGCTCAAGATCGACCAGGACACTCAGACTCGGTTGCGCGGCAACCTGATCGGCTGAACGCGGGTTAGACGGCGCGGGCCCGTCGCCGGTATCCGGCGGCGGCGACGATCCCGATGCCGATCGCGATACCGACCAGATCGGCGGCCGCGTCCCACACCGAACCGGAACGGGAAATCGGCAGGACTCCCTGCAGGACTTCGGACACCGCGGCAAAGGCGATCAGCCACAGCGCCGTGAGCCACCAGGGGATTCTGGCGTGCAACGACGTCATCGCCAGAACCACGAACATCAATGTGTGGGTGACCTTGTCGCTGTTCTCCGGCCCGGACGGAACGGTGGATCCGGGGGAGAACAGCATGATCAGTGCGATCACCACAGCGATGGCGAGTGGCCAGTACCGGTTGTACGTCATCCGCGCGTCACCGTGAGTTCGAGGGCGCCCTCGGCAAAACGCGAAACCGCGTCTGTTGCGGTAGCAAGAGCATCGTCGTGGCCGGATCTTGCCCAACCGGTGAGTTCGGCAGTGGCGCCGCGGGGCGTCAGCAGAACCTCCGCCAGAAGTTCACCGGTATTCGGTTGGCACACAGCCCACGAGTAGACGGTGTTCTCGGCCCACTGAGATGTCCGGAGATCTACGTAACCGGGGTCGCTGATCCCTCCGTCGGCAAGCGCCGGTCGGTCGTCGACGCGTTCGTCCGCGCGCAACGCACGCAGGTACCACGCGCCCGCATTGATCTCTATCGGGTCCATGAATTCAGGAATTCCTGTCGTCGCGACGTTTCTTCTTGCGTTCTTTGTCCGTCCCGAACAGCAGCGCGCCGGCCAGTGGAATGGCAAGAAACCACAGCCACGTACCGGTGACGAAGAAGAGGATGAGGGCAAGAATCGGGATGACCGCCATGATGCGACCGGACCAGTCGGGGTCGAACTTCCGCGCTGGAACCGAAGCTGATGTGGTGGCGGGAGATGGAACGGGATCGGGAAGATCCTTGAAAACCGGAGCGAGTTCACTGCGAGTTGTTGCAGCCGTGACGATTCCACTGCGCTCGTCGAACTCCGAGACAGTGAGGCGACCGGCTGCAAAATGCTCGGTCAGCGCCGTCAATGCCTGCTCACGTTCAGCAGTGCCGATACGAATGTCGGGAACATCAGCCATGAGTGACAGCCTACTCAAACGACTGTGCGCCTTTCCGGTAGTGGGAACTACCGGAAAGGCGCACACGGGCCGGAGGCCCCTTACTTAAGTTCTGCCAGAACCGTGCCCTGAGTGATGGCTGCGCCTGCCTCGACGGACAGTCCGGTGACGATGCCGGCCTTGTGCGCGTTGACAGGGTTTTCCATCTTCATGGCCTCGAGGACAGCGATGAGGTCGCCTTCGGCAACTTCCTGGCCCTCGGTGACGGCAACCTTGACGACGGTGCCCTGCATCGGAGCGGTGACGGCGTCACCGGATGCTGCGCCGCCGCCCGCGCCGCCGCGCTTGCGTGCCTTCGGCTTCTTGCGGATGGCACCGGATGCTGCGCCGCCGCCGTTGCCGAGCGAGAACTGACCCGGGAGGGAAACCTCGACACGACGTCCACCGACCTCGACGACAACGTTCTGACGCGGCAGAGCCTCGTCCTCGTCGTCGACCGGTGCACCGGAACCGGCGTACGGCTCGATGGTGTTTTCCCAGTCGGTTTCGATCCACTTGGTGTAAATGTCGAACTTCTCGCCGTTGCCGACGAATGCCGGGTTCTCGACGATGTGGCGGTGGAACGGGAGGACGGTCGCGAGGCCGTCGATCTCGAACTCGGCCAGAGCGCGAGAAGCACGCTGGAGGGCTTCTTCGCGGTTGGCGCCGGTGACGATGAGCTTGGCGAGCATGGAGTCGAACTGGCCGCCGATGACGTCGCCGGCAACAACACCGGAATCGACGCGGACGCCGGGGCCCGAGGGCTCACGGTAGACGGAAACGGGGCCGGGGGCGGGCATGAAGCCGCGGCCGGCGTCTTCGCCGTTGATGCGGAACTCGAAGGAGTGTCCACGCGGGGTGGGATCTTCCTTGATGGAGAGCTCTTCACCGTTGGCGATGAGGAACTGCTGACGCACCAGGTCGATGCCTGCGGTCTCTTCCGTGACAGGATGCTCGACCTGCAGGCGGGTGTTGACCTCGAGGAAGGAGATGGTGTCGCCCTGAACGAGGTACTCGACCGTTCCGGCGCCGTAGTAGCCGGCTTCCTTGCAGATCGCCTTGGCGGACGCGTGGATGCGTGCGCGCTGGTCGTCCGTCAGGAAGGGGGCCGGAGCCTCTTCGACGAGCTTCTGGAAACGACGCTGCAGCGAGCAGTCGCGGGTACCGGCAACAACAACGTTGCCGTGCTGGTCGGCGATGACCTGAGCTTCGACGTGGCGCGCCTTGTCGAGGTACTGCTCGACGAAGCACTCGCCGCGACCGAAGGCGGCGATGGCCTCACGGGTAGCGGATTCGAACAGCTCGGGGATTTCCTCGATGGTCTGGGCGACCTTCATGCCGCGTCCACCGCCGCCGAATGCTGCCTTGATGGCAACCGGTACACCGAATTCCTTGGCGAACGCGACGACCTCGTCGGCACCCTTGACGGGGTCCTTGGTGCCGGCTGCCATCGGAGCCTTGGCGCGCTCGGCGATGTGACGAGCGGTGACCTTGTCGCCGAGGTCGCGGATGGACTGCGGTGATGGACCGATCCAGATCAGGTTCGCGTCGATGACGGCCTGGGCGAAGTCGGCGTTCTCGGAGAGGAAGCCGTAGCCCGGGTGAATGGCGTCGGCGCCGGACTTACGGGCTGCGTCGAGAATCTTGTCGAATACGAGGTAGGACTCGGCGGAGGTCTGTCCACCGAGGGCAAACGCCTCGTCTGCGAGCTTCACGAACTGTGCGTCGGCATCGGGTTCGGCGTAGACAGCGACGCTGCCGTAGCCGGCGTCCTTGGCTGCCCGAATGACCCGCACCGCGATCTCACCGCGGTTTGCGACAAGCACCTTCGTAATGTGCGCGCTGGCATGACTGGGCACTGAGCCTCCTGTAGTTCGCATTATCTGTCTCCTCGGTGCACTGACGGAGCAGTCACCGTCGGAGTTTTACTGGCATCGCTTCGGAGTGTATTCATCGCTTCGATGCAGGTTGTAACCGGATCGGTCTACCTGGGCCGTGCTCACGAAACGGTTTGCAAAGCTACCGACGAGTAGCCGGGAGCGTCGTTTGTCGGGTTCTTCTCTTCGTTGCCGACGACCGTTTCTTCGATCGCTCGACGGAACGCCGCCACATACTTGTGCACCGACGAGTTTGCGGTGTCGTTGTTGGGATAGCGCACAGCCAGATTGAGACCCTGTGGTGTTCGATTGATCCAGAGGTAGACGTCATGGGTGTATGCCTTGCTGCGCAGCGCGCGTGCCTTCCATTCCGGCCACTGTGCTGCTTCCGGGACAAATCGAACATCCATGTAGGACACCACAAATCGAGGCCGGATCGGAGTTCCGAGTTTCTCTCCGATGCGATCGAACGGTATCGCTGCCGCCGGTTTGCGCATGGACATCGATGTGGCAGCCCGCTCGGCGAGAGTGTCGAAGGAGCGGTCGGAATCAATCGGGATGTCCAGTGGACACAAACCGACGAACCACCCGAGCGCGCCGGCCCATTCCTGAGCGGTGCGAGTGTGGATCGGCGTCACGACCCGGAAATGATCGACCCCGGCGACGTCATGTCCGACGGCGGCAAGGCGGCCGAGCAGTCCCGCGAAGTAGCCGACCCCGCTCGCGGCGCACTTGGCGCTGAACGCCTTCGACTGATCGGTGTCGAGAAGCCACGTCGACAGCCCGTTCTGGGACTCCGGACCCCGATCGCCGATAGGCAGTGGAAACTGGGGGAGTCCGCCGTCTTCCATGGCCTCTCGCCAGACGTCGAGAGCGGCGTCCTCGGCGTCTTGATCGGCCATCTGCTGGCGTTCCTGTGCCCCGAAATCGACGTAGCTGCCGACCGGGAACAAGTTGGCAGGCTGGCCCGTCAGATTCTCGCGATACAGCGACGCGATCTCGTGTGCGATCAGGACGATGGAAAAACCGTCGATGATCGAGTGATCGGCCGCGAAGAACACTGTGAAGGGGCCGTCGTCGGTTCGAGGTGTGAGGGTCGCGAACACGTACGACGGCCAACTGTGCGGTGACGCAAACTCGTCGAACAGGCGGTGCAGGTGCTCGAAATTGACCTGGCTCGGCGAGTTGTATCCGTGATCGACAACGCCGATGTCGATTCCGTTCACGGGAACCGTGTGCCGAATGATCTCACCCGACTCGGTATCGAGTGACGTGTGCGAGCGAAGAACTTCGTGCCGATCGATCCACTGCTGCAAGGTAATTCGGAAAGCCTCGAGATCGAGTGGTCCGGGGATCTCGAACGCCGTTCCGAGCCAGGACTGCCCGCCCGCGCCCGCGGACGAGCGCTGCAGGTGCGCCTCGTGGATGTACGACGCCGGGCGCGGATCAGGCGTCCATTGACCGGTTGCGCACGGAAGCCATTCGACGAGCGATCCACTGGGAATCGCGTAGTCGGCAAGTTCGGTGAATTCCATGTTCTTGTACTCAGCCCCGCAAACGACGCTTGATACGGGCGAGCATCGCGGACATGCCGCGCAGACGAAGGGGACTGACCGCTTCCGCGAGACCGAGCGCCGAGTAGAAATCGTCGGGAACCGCAAGAATCGCGTCCGCGCTCTGACCGTCGAGGCCCTGCGCCAGGATGGAGGCAAAGCCACGAGTGGTCGGGGCTTCTGCGGGCGCGCTGAAATACAGCCGGACCTTGTCACGATCGGCATCGTCCACCGAAAGGAACAGCGGCGACTGACATTCCGGAACTGGTTCCATGGCGTCTTGTTCGAGCTCGGCGGGTAGCGGCGGCAACTCGCGACTGAACTCGAGAAGGAGAGTGAGCTTGTCGGAGGTGCCGACGGCTGCGAAATCGTCGACTATCTCCGCCAGTGGCTCAGGTAATTCGCTCATGCCGATGCTCCGGCGGGAACGTCTCCGGGTTCTTCGCCGACAGCGATCGGAACGCGCACGGCATTGCCCCACTCGGTCCACGAACCGTCGTAGTTGCGGACGTCGGGGTACCCGAGGAGGTGTGTGAGGACAAACCACGTGTGGCTCGAGCGCTCACCGATACGGCAGTACGCAACGATCTTGTCTTCGCGCGACAGGTCACCGTAGATCTCGTCGAGTTCTGCGCGCGTGCGGAAACGGCTGTCAGGGGCGGCGGCCTTGGCCCACGGAATGCTCCGGGCGCTGGGGATGTGACCTCCGCGCAGCGCGCCTTCCTCTGGGTAATCGGGCATGTGGGTGCGCTCGCCGGTGTACTCCTGCGGTGACCGCACGTCGATCAGCGGTCCGCCGCCGAGATGCGCCAGGACGTCGTCCTTGAAGGCGCGGATGGGAGCGTCGTTACGCGCGATCACCGGGTAACCGGTGGACGTGGCAAACGGGACGTCGAACGAGGTGTCGCGGTTCTCCGCAATCCACGCGTCGCGGCCGCCGTCGAGCAGACGGACGTCCTCGTGTCCGAACAGGGTGAACACCCACAGAGCGTATGCCGCCCACCAGTTGCTCTTGTCGCCGTAGATGACAACGGTGTCGTCGCGGCTGATGCCCTTGCGGTTCATCAGGTCGGCAAAGGCCTCGCCGTCGATGTAATCGCGGGTGACCCGATCGTTGAGGTCGAGGTGCCAGTCGATCTTGACGGCACCGGGGATGTGCCCGATGTCGTACAGCAGAACGTCCTCGTCGGATTCGACCACCTTCAGTCCCGGCGCACCGATATTCGCCGACAGCCATTCAGTAGAGACCAACCGGTCGGGATTACTGAACTCGGCAAACGCGGGTAAAGGATCGGGGGCAACGGGCACGGGTGGCTCCTGTAAGGCGAATCGATCGGGTCGATAGACGGACTCCAACGATTCTAGGCGCTCCCCGCGTGGGAGTCGCTCGAATGCGTGCGAGGGCTCCCGCTCCCGCTGCCCCGAACCAGGTCGGGCTAGATCAGCGGTGTTCCTGCTCCGATCGCCGAATCCCTCAATTGTTCGGTCAGACTTCCGATCGGCGTCACGCCGCGCTTGCAGATGTCATGGAGTTTCCGGTCCAGTTCGGTGAGGAAGTTCACCATCGTGACGTTCGCTACGTCGGTGTCCGGGAACCTCGATCGCAGTGACAAGCCGCGGTTTGTCCGTGAAATCCAGAACTGTGCGTCGTCGGCCACGGTGACGTTGCTGATGTGGTGAGCGTTGAGTTCGTCGTGATCGTCGGTGCCTGGAAGCCTGCGGTAGTCGATGTACGAGACCATGAAGACATCAGTGCGAGTGCGACGGATCTTCTCGCCCAACGCATCACGAACTTGTGCCATCGTGAGACCTTCGAGTGTCAGTGCCACCCGGAACGACGCGTGCGTATGTGCCAGCGACGCCCCGAAATCACCGTCCGGGGTGACCCGCACGGTGATCGGCGCGCTCGTGGTGAGCCACCCGATTGCGTCCGCCCAGCGGGGGTCCTTACGGATGTGCAACGGAAACTGCAGTGGCAGTGTGGATTTCCCGGTAGTTGATTCCGTGGTCATTCCCATCGCCGTGAGAACTCCGGTGAAGACACTGCCACCTGCCGCGGTGCAGATCGAGTCGAATTCCGCTGTCCGTTCGGCATCGAGGAGAACCCGCACGTCCGCTCCTTGCGGCGCCGGATGTCCGGCCTCCACACCGAGATCGAGGGGGAAACTCGGCGACGTGCCGCCACAGATTTCGTAGAACCGCTCCCACTCTCGCAAGCGGGGATCGTTCTCGATGGGAACGAGCCCGTCGGCTTCCAGTTCGCAGTAGCGCACGAAGCTGCCCGGATCACCCAGGTGGCTCATCACGTCGGCAACAGCACTCGCGTCGTCGAGCGCGGGGAGCGCGTTCAAGCCCTCGTAGATCTGACGGAGCTCACCGAGTGCGATGACCAGTGAATAGCCGTCCACCAATGTGTGGTCGAATGCGCTCAGGACTGTGTAGTGCTCGGCGCGCTCCACCGTCGCGAAGGTGTACGCGGGGAACGTCAAGGGATCGCAGACCTCGGTGAACCGCTTCTTGAGATGGCTGCGCAGTTCCGCAGTGGTGGCCGTGGTCATCGGTTCCGACGTGACGATAGTTGCGGTCGCATGGTCCAGATCCATCCGAACCGCACCGAACTCGCCGACCTCGAAGCCGGTGTGCAACGTGTCATGGCGACTGATGAACAGTCGCAGAGCCAGATCCAGTGCCGGACGGTTCAATTGGCCGGGGAGATCGAAAGCTGCTGCCATCCAGACACTTCGGCCGACGCCATGGGTGCGCGCCGTCTCGAGGTGGAAATGCTGATTGTAGGACGGCGGAATCGCGGATTCGGTGACAGCGTCGTCAGCCGGCTGCAGCGACCATTCGGTGACGACGCCGGGTTCGAGGCCGTAACGGTCGATCGATGTCACATGCATCAGGCGACACCCGACGCGCGTGAAATCGAGTAATCACCCTGGGTGGCAACAGTTGTGATGACATTCGCCAGGTGCTTCGCGAAACGGGTGACCGACTCGTGCGCGGTCGGTGTGTCGGGATGGGAAATCGCCATCCAGGTACCGGTCTGCACCCGATTGATCCACATGGAGGCGATCTGCGTTTCCTTACCGCCGACAATGCCGGTGGCATTGGTCTCGACGTAGGTTTCCGATCCAGGCGTGCGGCGGCCGTCGATGTAGGAGACGATGGGGGGCGGCGTCAATGTCTTCGTAATTCCGGTCGACGCTCCCGCTTCACCCATGGCGGCGAGCACGACGTCGATCACTTGTTGCACCGATACGTGCAGGAGTGACTTGCCCCGGTGATACGCCTGCTGGCCGATCTCGGCCAATTGCGTGAACGTCTGTTGCTCCCCGATGTCGATTCCGACCGGAATGAGATTGACGTACCAACCTTGGGAGAACGTGTCGGCTTCTGATCGAGTGCTGACCGGCGAGAGCGCGATGAACTTGTCGCGGCCGGCCAATTCGAATTCGGTAATAGCGAGCGCAGTGAAGATTCCACCGATGAAATTCGATCCGTTCTCCTTGCAGACGGCCCCGAATTTCTCGCATTCGATATCGTCGGCTAATTCGAACCGCGATCCGATCGCGGGTTTCGGGGTGTCCTCGGCACCGAGCGGCAAGGCAAATCCCGGGAACGACCCACCGCTGCGCATGAGGTAGCCGAGCCACTCGTGAACCTCGGGAGATTCCATGGTCAAGGTTGCGGAGAGTTCCTGCTCGGCTCGACCCAGCTGGGCGTAGCTACCCGCAGCTGGAAGCTCGATGTCGGTTCCGGTCGTTTCGGCGGCGTAGCACGCGCGCAGCTCCGCGTACGTCAGCACCATCGAATACATGTCGGTGTGCGCATGATCGATCGCGTGGAAGAGTGTGAAGCCGGGTGATTGGGGCGAGAGGTGCTCCACCGCGCCGAAGACAAACGCGGGCCAACCCAATCCGCTGGTCTCGGTGGCAAACTTTCGCTCGACCAGAGCGCGGACGTCCTCCGGGTCGCTCAGCTCCTGGCCTTCTCGGTATGTGAGATCGATGGTTTCCGGCGGCACCACATGGCGTCGCACCGGAAAGTTCGGGTCGCTCGGATCGGCCATCGCAGCGTCGAACGAGAACCAACTGTGCAGGGTGTCGTGCCGGCGGACGTACTTCGTGAGCGCGCGCGTCATCGCCGCGCGGTCGAGCGGGCCGTCGAAATCGAAGGCGATGCCGATCCACGGCGATTGGGGATCACCGTTCTCAGCAGCGATACGCGCACGTCGGAAGTGACGGTCCTGCATCGTTGTAGGAGGTAGATCCCGATTGATCTCTGCTCCGGCAGCGCTCGCGGCGCAGGCATCCGTGACCCCCCATTCGACCACCCTTCCGGGTTGTGGACGCCAATGGGTGATCAAATTCAGATCCATCGAGTAGGGCTCCTGCGCATGTCGTAAGAGAAGGTCCGTCCTGGAACTGGACAGACGATGAACTATCGCATTCGGGAGAACGGATTGTCTGTTCTTCCCTGTTCTAAACCGATAATGATTACAACCACACCTACCGGACATTGTGGTCATCTCCATAGTGACGTATCCAGAATGCCGTCATATGGACAGGGTGGCAACAACCTCGTCTAGTGTGGCCGGGTGCTTCCCACTACCCGTGATCGGTCGTCCACCCCGTCGTCACTGACGCCGTGGCTCGGCCTCGCGACCAGCCTCGCCGCGGCATTCATGCAGTTGCTCGATGCAACGATCGTGAACGTGGCATTGCCCAGCATCGCCGTCGATCTGGGCGCCGGTGTCTCCGCGCAGCTGCTGATGGTGAGTGTGTACGTCCTGGCATTTGCCTGTTCCCTCATCACGGCAGCGCGTCTGGGCGACCTGTGGGGGCGTCGTGCGGTGTTCCTGACCGCATTGTCGGTGTTCGTGGTCGCGTCACTGCTCTGTGGACTGGCGCAGAGTGCCACGATGCTCATCGTCTGTCGTGGTTTGCAGGGTCTTGCGGCAGGCTCGATGTCCGCGCAGACGTTTGCGATCATCTCGGGATTGTTTCCGAAATCCCGTCATCCACGGGTGTTCGGGATCTACGGAGCAACTATCGGTCTGGCGACGGTCAGTGGCCCGCTGATCGGCGGACTGCTGATCGAATGGAATCTCTTCGACTGGGGTTGGCGGCTGATTTTCTTCGTCAATATCCCGATCGGCATCGCCGCACTGATCGTGGGCTACTTCCATCTTGCCGACGCCAAGGCGGATTCTGTTCGTTCGCTCGATCTGGTGGGCGCGCTGCTGTCGTCCGTCGCGCTCTTCTTGCTCATCTTCCCCCTGGCCGAGGGTCGCGCCCGCGGGTGGCCCACCCCGCTCGTCGTGATGATCGCGGCGTCGGTTCCGATCGCAGTGGCGTTTGTCCTCTACGAATATCGATTGGGAAAACACGGCGGCGATCCCGTTCTGCGCCTCGAACTCTTTCGAGACCGAGCATTTGCCGTCGGCGCAGCCCTGGCCTTCGTGTTCTTCGGCACTTTGACGTCGTTGATCTTCACGATCAGCCTGACGCTGCAGTTCGGGTTCGGGTTCTCCCCACTTCGTGCCGGCGTCATGACGTTGCCATGGGCAGTGGGAATGGGGGTGGCGGCGGTGCTCTCGTCGGCGGTCTACCGGCTGCTCGGCAACCGCGTACTCATTGTGGGAATGGTGGTTTTTGCCGGATCACTGCTGACGCTCTCGACGATTCTCGAAAAGGTGGGGACCGATCCGTCCTGGCTTTCCCTGGCCGGGCCGCTGCTGATCGGCGGCGCCGGACTCGGTCTGTTCGTCGCGCCGTTGCAGACGGCCATTCTTGCTTCGGTGCGGCCACAACACGCAGGTTCGGTGTCTGGCCTGCTGCCCACCGTGCAACAGGTGGGGAGCTCGATCGGGCTGGCGCTGATCGGAGTTGTGTTCTTTTCGCTCGTCGCCGGCAATGCGCCCGCCGCGGTGCAAGGGGAGCGCGAGAACTACGTCGCGACGCTCGAGGCTGCCGGCCTGAACGAAGGTATCCGCGACATTGCCGAGAAGACCTTTGTCGATTGTGCGACAAGCCAACTCGAATCCGGCTCGCCGATGACGGTGGCGCCGGAATGCAGTTCGAAAGGTTCCGCAGTCGCAGCGAGTGGCCCCGCTCAGATGGCCGTCACGGCAGCGTATGCGTCCACCAGATCAGCGGCGGGAGAAGCCTTTCTGCAGGCCCAGCGCAGCGTGCTGACGATCATTTCCGTCATCGCGCTGGCAATTGCACTTGCATCGCTGGGGCTGCCGAAGGTCAATATTCTGGTGATGGAAGATCAGAAGACGCTCTGAGTGCGCCACAGATCGGAGACGGAGACACCTACGCGCTCCAAAAGGGTTCGCACCAAAGGTAATCCGATACCGATCACACTCGACGGGTCGCCCTCGATCTTCTCGACGAACCATCCACCAAGGCTGTCCAGCGTGAAAGCGCCTGCAACCTGCAGGGGTTCGCCCGTGGCGAGATAGGCCTCGAGATCTTCGGTGGACGGATTCGCGAAATGCACCACCGTGGCGCTGTGATCGGACGCGACGCGCACTATTTGGCCTTCGATCACCCGCATTACACAATGACCGGTGAGCAGAGTGGCACTACGGCCCGCCATCGCGGCCCACCGACGCCGCGCAACTTCGACACTGCCCGGCTTTCCGTGCAGCTCACCATCGATCAGAAGCATCGAATCACAGCCGACGACAACAACATCGGTCAAACCGTCTGCCGCCAGGCCGGGAACGATCTCCGCGGCCTTTGCCTCGGCCAACACCGTGACCACCTTCTGCGGGGCCGCACCCGGTCCGAGTTCACCCGCGATCTTGTCTTCGTCGACACCGGAAACACGTACAACAGGCAAAACCCCGGCCGCCCGCAAAACTGCGAGGCGTGCCGGGGATGCCGAAGCCAGAACTAGTTGAGTCACACAAGCAGGCTAGATCAGGTGCGCTACCCGAACGGGTTCAGGTACGTCGTCCGAACGGGTTCAGGTACGAGTACGGCGAGAACGGCGCACGCGTGCGATGGAACTGCGTCGGATCTCCCCAGGTTTCGCTCGGGAGCGACTCGGCCGGAGCCGAACCACCCGATGCAGCGGCAAGGACGCTGACCAGCGCGGCAATCTCGACGTCGGTGGGCGAACCCTTGACGATCTTGATGACCGACGCATCCGAAACCGGGGTTTCGGCCTTTTCGGTCACCGCGGAGTCAGCGACGGCGCCGTCGACATCGGCACCGTTGACGGACGAAGTCGCCACAACTGTGACCTCTTCCGTCGTGATGTCCTCGGTAACTGTGCTCATAGGGGAATGTTCCCATGCTTCTTGGGCGGAAGGGAAACGGACTTGCGCTCGAGCAGACGCAGAGCGGCAACGATCTGACCGCGGGTGTGCGACGGCGGGATCACAGCGTCGACGTATCCACGCTCGGCCGCTACGTACGGGTTGACGAGGGTGTCCTCGTACTCGTTCTGCAGCTTCAAGCGCAATGCGTCGACGTCGTCACCGTTCTTCGCGGCTTCGAGAAGCTGCTTGCGGTAGACGAATCCGACGGCTCCCGATGCGCCCATGACGGCGATCTGTGCAGTCGGCCAGGCCAGGTTGAGGTCGGCGCCCATGTGCTTGGAGCCCATGACGTCGTACGCTCCGCCGTATGCCTTGCGGGTGATGACGGTGATCTTGCCCACAGTGGCCTCGCCGTACGCGTACAGCAACTTCGCGCCGCGGCGGATGATGCCGTTGTACTCCTGCTCGGTACCCGGGAGGAAGCCGGGAACGTCGACGAGGGTGATGATAGGGACGTTGAACGCGTCGCAGGTGCGGACGAAGCGCGCAGCCTTCTCGGACGCGTCGATGTCGAGGCAACCGGCGAACTGCATCGGCTGGTTGGCGACGATACCGACGCTGCGGCCGTCGACGCGGCCGAAGCCGACGATGATGTTCATCGCACGCTCGGCCTGGACCTCGAGGAACTCGTCGTCGTCGAGGATGCGGCGGATGACCTCGTGCATGTCGTACGGCTGGTTCGCCGAATCCGGGATGAGGGTGTCGAGTTCGATGTCCTCGGCGGTGAGGCTCTCCTCGATGGATCCGACGATCGGATCGGTGATCTCGCCGCGCGGTGCTGCTGCCTGGTTGTTGGACGGCAGGTAGCTCAGCAGGTCCTTGACGTAGTCGAGGGCATCCTGCTCGCCGGACGCGACGTAGTGCGCGACACCGGACTTGACCATGTGGGTGCGTGCGCCGCCCAGGTCTTCCATGGTGACGTCTTCGCCGGTGACGGTCTTGATGACGTCGGGGCCGGTGACGAACATCTGCGAGGTCTCGTCGACCATCACGACGAAGTCCGTCAGCGCGGGGGAGTACACGTGGCCACCGGCGGCGGGGCCCATGATCAGGGAGATCTGTGGGATGACACCGGACGCCTGAACGTTGCGGTGGAAGATCTCGCCGTACAGGCCGAGCGAGACGACGCCTTCCTGGATGCGGGCTCCTGCGCCTTCGTTGATGCCGACCAGCGGGCGGCCGGTACGGATCGCGAGGTCCATGACCTTGACGATCTTCTCGCCGTAGATTTCGCCGAGCGATCCACCGAAGACGGTGGCGTCCTGGCTGAAGACGCAGACGTCGCGGCCGTCGATGGTGCCGTAACCGGTGACGACGCCGTCGCCGACGGGACGGTTCTCGGCCAGGCCGAAGTTCACCGAGCGGTGACGGGCCAGGGCGTCGAGTTCGACGAACGAACCCTCGTCGAGAAGGGCGGTGATGCGCTCACGGGCGGTCAGCTTGCCTTTGGCATGCACTTTGTCGATGGCGGCTTCGCCACTCGGTGCTTGCGCCTGCGCTTGCCGGATCCGCAGATCCGCGAGCTTTCCCGCGGTCGTATGGATATCGGGTGCGGTCGCCGCCTCCGGCGCGTTGGGCTCTTGGACAGTGGTCATGAGTCGTGAGCTTAACGAGCGTACTCGGGCCGGTTCGAAGGCAGGTCCGATTGTTGCGGTTTCGTCCGCCTAAGCTACTGACCAGTACATTTTGCTCGTCGCCTTAGGCTGGGACTATGTGGACTGATCTGAACCGACCACCCCTCGATCAAGCGTCGCTGCGACGCGCACTCGTGCGCAGTGACGGCGGTAGCGATGCACGTGCGTTCTGGAACCGGCTCGACGTCGTCGAGAGCACCGGGTCGACCAACGCGGACCTCTTGGCACGCGCGTCGGATCCGGGCGCCGATCGTCATGTGCTGATCGCCGAACATCAGGAAAGCGCGCGCGGGCGACACGCGCGCACGTGGGTTAGTCCCGCGCAGGCACAGATATCGATGTCGGTTCTGCTGGGGATGCCCGGACTGAACCTCGCCGACATGGGTTGGCTGCCGCTGCTCACCGGAATCGCTGTCGTCGACGCATTGCGCACGGTGGCCGAGGTGCCCGCAGAACTGAAGTGGCCCAACGACGTTCTGATCGGTGACAAGAAAGTGGCCGGCATTCTCGCCGAGGTCGCGCGGACCACCCCGGAACCCGCGGTGGTCGTGGGAATCGGATTGAACGTGAGTCTGGGCGCCGAGGAACTGCCGGTGCCGACGGCCACGTCGCTCCTTCTCGAAAACGCGGAAACCGTTGACCGGGACACGTTGGTGCGGGCACTGGCACGGGAACTGGCGAGGCAGTTCCGCGGCTGGGAGAACTCCGGGTGGGATACCGGGGCGCTGGCAGCCGAATATCGCGAGCGCTGCGGAACTCTCGGCAAACGGGTACGTGCTGTCCTGCCGGGGGACAAGGAAGTTTTCGGCACGGCGACGGACATCGACACCTCCGGTCGCGTGGTCATCGAGATCGAGGGAAGTGGTGGCGAGACGTTTGCCGTTGCCGCCGGTGACATCACGCATCTGCGGGCGGCGCCGATCACGGACTAGAAAAACAGCGAGTCGTGTCCGTTTTTGACCGCTCGGGTGCTATTTTTCGGTCATGACCACACCGATCGTGCTTCCGACCGAATCAGAAATGGCAGAAAGCGCCCGGCGCGTTCTGACCGGCATGACTGTGCTCCTCGGCCTCCTGACGCTCGGCCTCGGTATTGCGGTTCTCGTATGGCCGGACGCCACACTGTTTGTCGTCGCGGTAGTGATCGCCATCCAGCTGTTCGCGTTCGGCATCGTGCAGATCATCCGTTCCTTCGCCGACGTCACCGCGAGCGGCGGCACTCGCACGCTCGTCGCGATCTCGGGCGCGCTTGCAGTGCTCCTCGGATTCCTCGTCCTGCGCAGCCCGCTGCAGACCGTGGTGCTGATCGCCCTGGTGATCGGTGCCTGGTGGGTGTTCCGCGGTGTACTCGACATCATCGCCGCGGCGTCCGGTGGCACTGCGGATCGTGGCCTGTCGATCGTGCTCGGTGTCATCAGCATCGTGGCCGGCGCGGTTGTGCTGCTGCAGCCTGAGTTGTCCCTCGAGGTCTTCCGGATCGTCGTCGGTGTCTGGATGGTGCTGTACGGCATCGTTATCGTCATCACGCCGTTCGTATTGCGCAAGCTCGCCCAGCCTTAATCTGTCCGAGGTAGATGGCACACTTCCCGTCATGGGATATCCGGAAGATGCGCTCGCCCAGGACGAGGAACTGATCCTGCATCGGCATCCACACTGGAAGATGCTGGTGGTTCCAGCGCTCACGTTTGTCCTGGCGACGGCCGTGGCAGGGTTTTTGCTCGGCGTGACACAGAAGCAGGTCGACGGGACAGCGCGTACCGTGCTGTCGATCGTGATCGGCGTCGCCTGGTTCGGCGTTGTCGCCTGGCGATCGGTGGCGCCGTTCACCGTCTGGAAGTTCACGCATTTCATCGTCACCGATCGACGGGTCCTGATTCGGCAAGGTGTGTTGACCCACACCGGAATTGACATCCCGATGGGCCGGATCAGCAACGTCCAGTTCCGGCACGGCCCGGTCGACCGGCTTCTCAAGACCGGCACGCTCGTGATCGCGTCGGCCAGTGACGATCCGCTCGAATTCGACGACATCCCGGACGTGGAGCACGTGCATTCGCTGCTCTATCACCAGGTTTTCGATTCCACGCAGCAACAGCACGAGCGAAACCGCCCCGAGGATCAGGGCGAAGATGACGGAAACGCTTGGTAATCACCGCGCAAAGGCTCGCTGTCCGTACGCTGTCCCTGTGACTGCCGTATTGCTAGCCGAAGACGACGAGGCCATTGCCGCACCACTTGCCCGAGCATTGGGGCGGGAGGGGTACACGGTCACAGTGGAACAGACCGGTCCCGCCGCACTGCAGCAGGCGCTCGAAGGTGACTTCGATCTGCTGATCCTCGATTTGGGGCTGCCCGGTATGGACGGGCTCGAGGTGTGCCGACAGATTCGCGCTCATCGGACGACTCTGGCCGTGCTGATGCTGACCGCCCGTACCGACGAGGTCGATTTTGTCGTCGGTCTCGACGCCGGCGCCGACGATTACGTGGGCAAGCCCTTCCGGTTGGCCGAACTGATGGCCCGGGTGCGCGCGCTCCTGCGTCGACACGGCAGTCGTGAGGACAGCATCGTCGAGGTCGGCGGTATCCGCCTGGAACCGGCCGCGCGGCGTGTCCTCGTCAACGGATCCGAGATCGCCTTGGCGAACAAGGAATACGAACTTCTGCGGGTGCTCCTCGAACACGCTGGTGAAGTCGTCTCCCGCGACGCGATCCTGCGTGAGGTCTGGGGGGACGTCGAGTTGCGCGGCTCGAAGACGTTGGACATGCACATGTCCTGGCTACGCCGGAAGATCGGCGACGAGGGCCCTGCGGTCGAACGTCGAATTGCCACTGTGCGCGGCGTCGGCTTCCGCATCAACACGGACTAGTTCGCTCGATGCGTCGGCGCATTCTCCAGTCGATTCTCGGGGTCGTCATCCTCACCGCGTTGTTGCTGGGTGTTCCGCTCATCTACACGGCTTGGTTGTGGGTCGAAGACGTGAGCCGCAACGATTTGCGGGTGCGACTCGATCGCATGGCCACCGAGGTGATCGCCCAGGAAGGTTCTCTCGGCGTTGTCGACGGAGCCCTCAATACCGACGCACTCCGATTGCTCACCCCGAACGACGCTCGACTTGTTGTCGTGTACCCGACCCCGTCGGACGGGGCCGCTCGCGTCGACATCGGCGAAGCGGTAGTGAAAAATCCGCTGGTCGAGTCGTTGGCGATGGGATCGTCCGGGTCACTGCGCCTCGAAGTGCCGTCGGAGAGATTGCGGACGCAGCAGAAGCAGGCAGTTGGGGCGGTCGGAGTATTGGTCCTTGTCGCGATCACTACCGGAGCCGTCGTCGCGGTGGTCACGGCACGTCGACTGGCCGGGCCACTGCAGGACGTTGCCGAACGGGCGGCGAGGTTGGCAGAAGGTGATTTCCGGCCGGACCCACGACGCCACGACATTCCCGAACTCGACCGAGTGTCCGATGTCCTCGATGCAGCGACTGTCGAGATTGCCGGCCGACTGCAGCGTGAGCGAGCGCTGGTCGCGGACGTCTCGCACCAACTGCGTAGCCGACTCACCGCAGTGCGGCTGCGTCTGGACGAGTTGTCGGTGCACAGCGACCCTGATGTCGTTCACGAAGCTGAAGAAGCCATGGCCCAGGTTGATCGGCTGACGGAGGGAATCGACGAGTTGGTGCGGTCCTCGCGCAGCAGCGGTTCCGCAGCCACAACAGTCTCCGTGGTCAGCGAACTCGAAGGCGTCTGCGGGGATTGGCGGCCGCAGTTCGAGGATGCCGGACGAGCGCTCCGCTTGACCGGCGACCGCGGCGTGACAGCGTCGACAACAGGCTCTCGCCTGCGCGAAGCCGTGTCCGTTCTGGTGGACAATGCTTTTGCCCACGGCGACGGAACCTGCACGGTATCCGTTCGATTGATCGACGGAGCTCCCAAGCGCGAAGCGATGGTCTGTATCGAGGTGACCGACGAAGGCGGCGGGGTCGACAACAATCTCGCTCCGCACATTTTCGATCGAGGCTTCTCCGGGGCCGGTTCCACCGGCGTCGGGTTGGCGCTGGCGCGGGCGCTGATCGAAGCGGACGGCGGTCGGCTCGAGCTACAACGTCGAACGCCGGCACTGTTTGCGGTGTTCCTGCCGGTGGCGTCCGAAAAGCCGGTCGACGTCGGCACGCTGCGCGAACCGCGGTGACGTGAAGCGCGAATATCGCTGCGTCAGGCTTGGTCGAGTTCTTCTTCGGTGTGGTCATCGCTGACGATCTCGGCATTCTCTTCCGGGAACACGAATTTACGGAAGGACCAGAAGCGGAACACCATCTGCAGGAGATTGCCGATGATATAGGCGCTGATGAAGTCGGCGATATTCTCCGTCGTCAAGCTGACTTCGGGAACGCGCAGGTTGAAGACGTAACTCGAGATGTACAGCGGAATGAAGCTGATCACCACGCCGATCGCGCTGATGAAGAAGAACAGCGCTGCCTCGTGGGCAGGTTCGCGTCCGCCACGATTCTTGAACGACCACTCACGATTGAGGATGTACGACGCGATCACCGCGATAACGCCGGCGATGATCTTGGCGGTGATCGGCTTGGATTCGAGGATCGAGAGCTTGAGTGTGTAGAAGATGCCCGAGTCGATCAGGAAGGTGGTTCCGCCGACGATCGCGAACTTGATCAGCTCGCTGTGGCGCAGGGCAATGTCTCGGAACGGCTGGGGTATGCGGGCGATTACCCCGTCGACAAATGACACAACAGATGAGTTTACGAAAGAAAACCACGCCGTCATGGTTTTGTTCGGAAATCATCAGCAGAATCACAGACAGGGTCGGCGCTACGAAGCGCCCGCCCCGGCGCATGACTACATCCGGCGCATGACAACATAGATAGCCGTGACCGGCAATAACGACGCAGTTCAGTCCTCCCCCCGCCCGACCACCGCGCGACCGGCGAACAAGGCCATGCCTGTCGTCACCATGATCGGTGGTGGACAGCTCGCGCGCATGACTCACCAGGCAGCCGTTGCCCTCGGCCAGACGCTCCGGGTGCTGTCCGGAACGGCCGGTGAGCCGGCCGCACAGGTCAGCCCCGATGTTGTTCTCGGCAGCCACGACGACTTGGACGCGCTGCGCCGCGCCGCCGTCGGATCCACTGCGCTCACATTCGATCACGAGCAGGTTCCGACCGAACATCTCGAGGTGCTGGTGGCCGAGGGTGTCAACGTGCAGCCGCCGCCGCAGGCACTGATCTTCGCTCAGGACAAACTGCTGATGCGTCGTAAACTGGCAGAACTGGGCGCACCGGTGCCCGCGTACGCCGAGGTGACGTGGGCCGAGGACGTCGTACGTTTCGGCGCCGAGCACGGCTGGCCGGTTGTCATCAAGGCAACGCGCGGTGGATACGACGGCCGTGGTGTGTGGATCACCGACGACTCCGACGAAGCCGAGGCGATCGTCACCGAGCAGTTGGACAAGGGTGTTCCGCTGATCGTCGAGGAAATGGTGTCGATGCGCCGCGAACTGTCGGCGATGGTGGCGCGGTCACCGTTCGGTCAGGGTGCGTCGTGGCCTGTCGTGGAGACCGTGCAGCGACACGGCCAGTGCGCCGTTGTCATCGCGCCGGCTCCAGATCTGCCCGGTGCCGTTGCGGCAGAAGCGGAACAGCTTGCGTTGCGGATCGCGTCGGAGCTCGGGGTTGTCGGTGCGATGGCCATGGAACTGTTCGAGACGACCGACGGCCGTCTTGTAGTCAACGAATTGGCGATGCGCCCGCACAACTCGGGTCACTGGACCATGGACGGTGCCCGGACGTCGCAGTTCGAGCAGCACTTGCGCGCCGTTCTCGACTACCCGCTCGGCGATACGTCGCCGATTGCTCCGGTCACGGTGATGGCCAATGTTCTCGGTGCTCCCGAAGCTCCCGAGATGAGCATGGACGAGCGTGTCCACCACCTCTTCGCCCGGATGCCCGACGCCAAGATTCACCTGTACGGCAAGGGTGAGCGCAAGGACCGCAAGATCGGCCACGTCAACATCGTGGGCGGGGCAGGCTCGATCGACGACCCGAATTACGTTGCCGCAGTTCGGGAACGGGCTGAGCGGGCAGCGCACTGGCTTTCGTATGCAGTATGGACCGACGGATGGGATGTACACGGTGAGTGAGAGTATGGGCGCGCAGGTCGGCCTGATCATGGGCAGCGACTCCGATTGGCCGACGATGGAAGCCGCAGCCGAAGCGCTCGCAGAGTTCGGAATTCGCTTCGAGGTCGGTGTGGTCTCGGCACACCGCACACCGCAACGGATGCTCGACTACGCGAAGGACGCTGCCGGCCGCGGCATCAAGGTCATCATCGCCGGCGCAGGCGGAGCGGCGCACCTGCCCGGGATGGTCGCCTCGGCAACGCCGTTGCCGGTCATCGGTGTACCGGTTCCGCTGAAGTATCTCGACGGTATGGACTCGCTGCTGTCCATCGTCCAGATGCCTGCCGGTGTTCCGGTCGCGACGGTGTCGATCGGTGGAGCCCGCAACGCCGGTCTGCTCGCCGCCCGCATCCTCGGTGCCTCGGATCCCGCGCTGCAGGCAGCCATGGTGGTATTCCAGGAAAGCCTCGAGACCATGGTGCTCGAGAAGGACAAGGCGCTGCGCGAAAAGCTGCTGGGCTGAGAAGCTGCGTAGCTGAGATTTTTCATGCGTGAACGACGCGGCCTGCCGCTGACCCTGATCCGAGCTAGTCGGGGCAGCGCGCAGGCCGCATTCGTGACGCAGGTGGCGTTGCTCTATGCCCGAGTGCTGGGCGCGCGCATCACCTTCGACGACGAGTTCGGAATTTTTGTCGCCTCCGGGATGCGGCGCGGATTTGCCCGCGGCGGAACAACTCTCGGTGGTGTGTATCTGACCCGCCGGAACATTACTCGGGCAGTGCTGCGTCACGAGGCGATTCATGCCGACCAATGGGCCAGGCACGGACTGGCATTCGGGCCGAAGTACTTGCGCGAGGAACTGCGCCACCCGGGCGTGCGAAACAAGTTCGAGATCGAAGCCGGGCTGGCAGACGGCGGTTACCGCGTCTGAGTAGCGCTACTGTGGGCGGCATGGCCCGTTTTCCGACTAGTGAACGATTTGTGCGCTGGACTACGGAACACGCGCGCGGCATCGACATCACCCTGGCTTGCGCGGTCGCCTTGCTGAGCCTGGTCACCGCCGCCACAGCCGGAGTCTGGGCTGTGATCGTCTCGCTCGGCATGAGCGTCCCGTTGGCGTGGCGACGGTCCCGCCCCGAGCTGTCCGGCATGCTGATTGCCGGCTTCGCGGTACTGCACGTTCTTGTCATCGGAAACACTCTGCTCGGCTGCGCGATAGCCGTTCCGATCTCGCTGTACGCCCTCGCTGCATACGGCGCGCGGTGGAGTAGTTTCACCGGACTGGGGATCGCCTTACTCGGGTCGATCGCGGCGGAGTTCCGATACTTCGGCTACGACGGCATTTCGTTCTCCGCGCAAGTGTTTCAAGCGGTGGGCCTGATGATCTTCATGCTTGCGGTCTGGGCATTCGGAGACTTGCGGCGTGTGCGAACCAAACAACTCGAAGGTCTGACCGAACGCGCGCGACTGCTCGAACTCGAGCGAGCGCAGGAAGCCGAGATCGCCACCATCAGTGAGCGTTCGCGAATCGCCCGTGAGATGCACGACATCGTTGCCCACTCGCTCACCGTGGTGATTGCCCAGGCGGACGGCGGTCGGTACAGCGCGGCCAAGGATCCGCAGGCAGCGGTTCAGGCGTTGGAAACCATCGCGTCGACGGGGCGGGCGGCCTTGACCGACATGCGTGCGCTTCTCTCGGTGCTCCGCGAAGATCGGCCGCGAGATTTTGCGGTGATTCCCGGCGCCGGCGATATCGACGCTCTGCTGGAGGACCTGCGCCGCAGTGGACTTGATGTCACCGCGTCCGTGGCCGGAGAACCACGCGATCTGTCGGCCGGTGCCGGTCTGACCGCGTATCGCATCGTGCAGGAATCGCTGACCAACGTACTCAAGCACGCCGGACCCGGCGCCCACGCGGGCGTCGAGATCACCTGGACCGATACCGAACTCGTACTTCGCATCGCCGACGACGGACGCGGTGGTAGTGCTGCGCTTGTCGAATCCTCACCCGGTGGACAAGGCTTGATCGGGATGTCGGAACGCGCGCGGCTGCACGGCGGGACGATTACCGCCGGCCCCCAGGCAGGCGGCGGATACGCCGTGCATGCGGTGTTGCCGTACGAGAGGACCTAGGGTGTCATCCATGGACAATCCGGTGACTCCGATTGCAGTGGCTCTTGTCGACGATCAGCAATTGGTTCGAGCGGGTTTCCGGATGGTGATCGACTCACAACCCGACCTCGAAGTGGTGGTCGAGGCGTCCGACGGGCAGCAAGGCCTGAACCAGCTGGCAACTCGTCGGGTGGATGTCGTGCTCATGGACGTCCAGATGCCGAACATGGACGGGATCGAAGCGACGCGGCGGCTGCTGACTACGGCGGATGCCCCAAAGGTTGTGGTGCTCACCACATTCGACAACGACGAGTACGTGATGTCGGCCATCAGGGCAGGTGCCAGCGGATTCCTGCTCAAGGACGTACCGCCGGAGCAGTTGCTCGACGCCATTCGCACGGTGCACCGCGGCGACGCCGTCATCGAGGCGCGGGCCACGCGGCGTCTGCTCCAGCATGTCGGACCACTCCTCGAAGGCTCAGCCCCCGAGGCGGCGTTACCCGGCGATCTCACACCCCGGGAGATCGAAGTTCTCGAGGCCATGGCGTACGGGCTGTCGAACTCGGAAATTGCCGCCAAGTTCCACGTTTCCGAAACGACCGTGAAAACTCATGTGGGACGGGTTCTTTCGAAAACCAAATCCCGCGATCGGGTGCAGGCAGTTGTCTTCGCGTTCCAGATCGGACTGGTGCGCCGTGCTGACCTGTTGAGTGCTGATACGTAAACTTGGTACTGCAGGGCTTCGTACTGCTGAAGACTGATCCGGTGTCCTCCTGTGGGAGGATACCGGCGAGCCCGAAATCGGTCCGCGCTCCGACGCGCCAGCCCCCGGTGCTCCCATAGCGTCGTAGACATGAATCAGCATAGGAACAGCGCGCCTGCAATCACGGCGCGCGGTGTCACCAAGGTCTACGGCACCGGCGACACCGCTGTCCACGCATTGGGCGGCATCGACGTGGATTTCGGCCGCGGAATGTTCACGGCGATCATGGGTCCGTCCGGCTCCGGAAAATCGACGCTCATGCATTGCCTGGCCGGTCTCGACACGGTGACAGGTGGGCAGGTCTACCTCGGAGACACGGAGATCACCAAGCTCGGCGACACCGAGCTCACCGAATTGCGCCGCGAGCGAATCGGTTTCGTATTTCAGGCCTTCAACTTGCTGCCGGTGCTGACGGCCCGCGCAAATATGGTGCTTCCGATGAAGTTGGCCGGCAGTGAACCCGAACCGGCGTGGATGGACCAAGTGGTCAAAACCCTCGGACTGTCCCAGCGACTCGACCACCTTCCGCACGAGCTGTCCGGCGGGCAGCAGCAGCGCGTTGCGGTGGCACGCGCATTGTTGCCACAACCGGACGTAATTTTTGCCGACGAGCCCACCGGTAATCTGGATTCACGTTCCGGTACAGAGGTTCTCGGTTTGCTCCGCACCGCTGTCCGGGAGAGTGGTCAGACCGTGGTCATGGTCACTCATGATCCGGTTGCGGCGTCGTACGCCGACCGAGTGGTGCTGATTGCGGACGGTCGTACGGCCGGCGAGATCTCCGGCCCCACCGTTGATTCGGTGATGGCCGCGATGCGCGGACTCGGGGCAGACGATCTGGGTAACGCCGGCTCGAGCAACGCCCCGCAACCGATCGGTGTCTACCGATGAGGGCACTGGCTTTTGCTCAGGCCCGGGCACATGCGGGCCGGTACGTCGCGTCGATCCTTGCCGTGGTGATCGCCGTCGGGTACATCGTCGCGACGTTGACGTTGAGTTCGACGGTGACCGCCAGTGTGCGGACATCGCTTGCTGCGCAATATAATACGACGGATGCGGTTGCGTCGGGTCCGGATGTGGACCTCGGGGCCTTGCGCAGCGTGCCGGGTGTGTCGGCAGTGGCCGAGGACGTCGCGGGATACGTCCGGGTCGATTCCGCGGAGCAAGGTGTGTCGTACGGCGATGTGCTGTCGGTTTCCGACAGCCCGCAGCTGCGTTGGCAGAGTCTCGCCCAAGGAGAGTGGCCGACCTCGCCGGGACAGGTTCTCGTAAGCGCTGATTCAGGGATTCCCCTCGGGGCCGAGATCATTGTAACTGCGGCGAATTCGGGGGAGAGCGCAGCAGATCCGAGTGCTCGGGTTGTCGGGTTTGTCGATCTGAGTGGGTCGGCGCAACGACTCGGCGGCACCAAAGTGTTTGCCACACCGGAGCAGGCGGCGACGTGGGCGGGGGACTCCGCCACCCGTGAGTTCCGCATCGTCGGTGACGGTTCGGTGACGCCTGACCAACTTGTGGAGCGGGTGGCGCACGCGCTGCCGGCAGGCTCGACCGTTGTCAGTGCGGAATCCGCCACCGACGCCGCGGCAGCCGAGTACCTCGGCGGCACGGACATTCTCAGCACTGTGCTGCTGGCCTTCGGCGCGGTTGCGGTGGTGGTTGCGGCACTGGTCATCGCCAACACGTTTGCGGTCCTGCTGGCGGCCCGAACGCAGGAACTCGCGTTGCTGCGGTGTGTTGGTGCGACCGCCACGCAGGTTCGTCGCAGCATTCGGACCGAGGCTGCCGCAGTTGGTGTGATCGCATCGATCCTCGGAGTGGGACTGGGCATCGGATTGGCGGCCACGATCGGTGCGGTGGCCACTGCCGCGGAAGTACCGGTGCCGCTGTCGACTCTGACCGTCACACCGGTGACCCTGTTGGTCGGACTGGTGGTCGGCATCGTGATGACGATGGTTGCGGCGTCGGCACCCGGTCGTGCGGCAACCCGGTTGTCGCCCTTGGCGGCCCTGGTACCGATGGAGTCGAAGCCCGAACACGTGGCGGCTTCGGTGATTCGGGTTGCCTTCGGCATCGTTGCACTACTCGGCGGTATCGCGGCGACAGTAATGGGTGTGATCGGGCAGCAGGTGATGGTGGCAACAGTCGGCGGCTTGCTCTCGTTTGTCGGCATCGCGGCTCTGGCAGGTCGGATCGTGCCTGCGTTGATCACAGCGGCCGGCGGCGTCCTCGGGCGGATGATCGGCTCGGTGGGCGAACTCGCAGCGGGCAACGCCGGCCGGAATCCGCGTCGGACCTCTGCGACAGCACTGGCTTTGCTGATCGGAGTGGCGTTGACGAGCACCATGGCGGTGGGTATCGCCACGGTGAAAGACGCTGCGCCGGTGGCGATGGACAACCAGTTTCCGGTCGATGTCATGGTGAGCAGTTCCGGATCCGCGTCACTGCCGGAGGCTCTGGGCACCGACATCGGCGCGATAGCGGGAGTCCGTGCCGTCAGCGGCCTGGTGAATGCAGATCTGATGCTCGACGGGCACGGGTCTCTGCAGGGGTACGGGGTGGACGCGGCGCAGGTGAAAGACGTTCTGCGTAACGATATTTCAGTTCCGGATCCCGGCCAACTCGTGCTATCGCCAGCCGACCTGACCGACTACGGACTTGGTGCCGGTGATACCGTCACCCTGCGCGGAGATCGTGGACCATTCACCGTGAGTGTGATCGAGGGTGTGAAAGGGCAACCCGCACTGGTGGATCGAGCAGACCTAGCGGCGGCGTCCACCCCGACCATCGACGGTTACTGGGTCAGACTGGGCACCTCCACCGACGAAGAGGCGCTCGCCGTCACCGACCGCATCACCGAACTCGCGCGGCAGATCGCGCCGGGTAGCGACGTTCAAGGTATGACAGAGATGCGTTCGGCGATCGATTCGATCCTCGACACCATGCTGATGGTCGTTGCGGGCCTGCTGTCGGTTGCCATCCTGATCGCGCTGATCGGCGTCGGGAACACCCTGGCGCTCTCCGTTCTCGAGCGGCGCCGCGAATCCGGACTGCTGCGCGCACTCGGACTGACCAGGAAGGGAATTCGAGCGATGCTGATCTGGGAAGCGCTGTTGGTCGCTGGAGTCGCGTCGGTGATCGGTGTTGTCTTCGGTCTGGTGTTCGGAGTCGCGGGAACGGCGTCTGTTTTCGGGGTTGGCGACGTGTCGCTCGGCGCCGTGCCCTGGGCGCAGTTGGTGGCCATCACCTTGATCGGCGGCGTGGCCGGAGTGATCGCCTCACTCCTGCCTGCCCGCCGAGCCGGGATGGTCTCACCCGTCAGCGCACTGTCGAGTTGAGTGCGGTCAGAACTGCTTCGTGACCTTCTCGGTGCCCACTCGGCGCGCGGTAACATCCGCGTCCGGGTGGGCTACCTGCACGAGCGACGCGCCGGCGGCCAGCACCGACAGCAGTCCGCCGATCAGTTCTTCAGCCGAATCCCACGACGCGCTGGACATCACACGATCCGACGACGTGAGTTCGCGGGCGGCGGCGGATTCCGTTGCCGCGCGCACGGTTTCCGTAACCGATCGGCCTTCCAGTGCCGCTCCGGCGCCCGCGGCGCGGAACTGATCGCCATGCACTCGGATGGACGTCGCGTAGTCGGCAACCCCGATCGGCAGGTCGCTCAGGCCCTTGCCGAATGCGTCGAGGGACAGCGCCGCGACCTCAGGGACATCGGCGACGTCATCGAGTCGATCCGCCGTCACGAAAGCAAGTTCGGCGTCGGACTCGGGGGAGAGGACAACCTCGCACCCGGCCCACCACACACCGAGTAGGACGGCAACGCTCTGCCAGTGGGCCGGCAGCAGCACCGCAACTTTTGCTCCCGGCTCGAGAGCAAACTCGTCGCGCACCATGTTTGCGGTCTTGGCAGCCCAATTCACCAGGGTGCTTGCCGACAACTCGATGCGCTCGCCGCTCGCATCGTCGTAGTACGTGACCCGTGGTCCGGCAGGATCGGCCGCGAGGATCGGTCCGAGGAGTGCGTCGGTCAGATTGTCGGCAGATGAAGGCATCCGCTCAGTTTACGCAGAGTATTAATTCACACAGCGGGGTCCGCTGGATGCGGCGTCGATCGGCGGTCCGGCGGGAGCGGGAGTCGGACTGGTCTCGGTTGTGCTCGCCGAGTCCGGTGTCCCGGAAGCTGAAGTCGAGCCGGAATCCGTTGGTGACACGGAATCGGCGGACGTGGGACCGGAGTAGTCCGAGGCGAGAACAACTCGAACGGTGTTCGAGGGCAACGACGAATCCGCTTTTACGGTCAAGCCGCCCAATACCTCGGCGACGGCAAGGGCTGCGTCGTCGTCCTTGGACTTCGCAAAGACCGTTGACTCGGATACGTCTGCACCGGTGTTGTTTCCGACTTCGCCTTCCCGGTAGCCGAGTGCGCTCAGTGCTTCGGAGACTCCGCTCGCGAGTCCGCCGATATCGCTGGCGTTAGCTACGTCGACGGTGAATTTCGAGGCATCGACGGTAGGCGCCGCCGAGGTGGTTTCTTCTTCCTCGACCTCTGCGCCGACGAGGTTCGCGATGTACTTCTTCACCTCTTTCGGATCGACCTTGACGATCGACTCGCCGTAGTCGGTCATACCGTTGATGTCGAGCACCGGGATGGTTTCGAACTGAACCTTGCCGCCCGCCAAATTTTGCAGTTGCTTCGCGAATTCGATGATGTCCCAGTCGTCGTCGATCACCACCGAGCGTGACACGGCGTTGGTCAACGAAGTGAGCTTGCCGGGATCGCTGAGTGTTTTCGCGCTGAGGACCTGGCTGACAAGGGAAGCCATGAACACTTGCTGACGCACGATGCGGTCGAGGTCGCCGCGGGGAAGATCGTGACGTTGCCGGACGAAGCTGAGGGCGTTCGATCCGTCGAGAGTCTGTTGGCCGGCCGGAAAATTGGCGCCGGAGAGAGGCTCGTTCACGGCCGCGTTGAGGCATACGTCGACGCCGCCCACAGCATTGGTGAGCAGAACGAATCCGAGCAGGCCGACCTCGGCGTAGTGGTCGACGGTGATTCCGGTCAGGTTCGCGACGGATTCGATGAGTGCTTCGCGGCCCGCTTCAGTGGATTTGCGGTCCGACTCCGATTCGCTTGCTCCGTTGTTGACCAGCCGCAGACGCTCGGTCTCCTTGGTTGCTCCGAAGGCTCCGTTGATCTTCGACATGCCGATGCCGGGAACATTGACGTACGCGTCGCGGGGAATGGAGATCGCGGTGGCGGAACTGCCGTCGTTGGGAACGCGGATCAAGATGATCGTGTCGGTGTTGGACGCAACTTCCTCACCGGCCCGTAGCGAATCCAGCTCGCTTTGGCTCAGGGGATTTCCGTGCGCATCCGTTCGGCTGTCGGTTCCCACCATGAGGATGTCGATGGCGCCGTCCTTGCCGCCGCCCAAGCCGAGTCCGCTGGCGGTGGCCAGGGAATTGCGCAGTGAGTCCACTCCGCGCCATGCAAAGCCGGTAACCAGTAACACCAGGACCGACACGACGGCGACGGCGATCCGGCCTGGGCTGGTCTTTGCTCGACTAGGCGCAGGCTGCGGACGCACGCGGCGTTGTGGTTGCTGGTGTGACACCCATCCAGGTTACTGGTCTACTCACGTCAGGTCGGGTACCTGGCGACGGCGTGCCAAACTGACGGGTATGACTAATATCCTGCTCACAGGGGCGCGCGGCCAGCTTGGAAGTCGTATCGAATCGCTTGCGCTCTCGGCGGGTCGAAGCGTTGTCGCTCTGGGTTCAGCGCAGTTGGACATCACGGATCGTGGTGCGGTCGACAAAGCGCTGACGTCCGATGTTCTCTCACCCGAGACGGTGGTGATCAACTGCGCCGCGTACACGGCAGTGGATGCAGCGGAGTCGGATGAGGCGGCGGCCACGGCAGTGAACGAGACCGGGCCGAGCAACCTGGCATCGGCCTGCGCGCGGGCGGGTGCCCGATTGATCCACGTCTCCACCGACTACGTCTTTCCTGGTGACGCTCACAGCCCGTACGAGGTCGATTCGCCGACAGGGCCGTCGACGGTCTACGGCCGCACGAAGCTTGCGGGCGAGGAAGCCGTGCGCAAGTCCGGCGCTGATTCCGTGATCGTTCGCACCGCCTGGGTCTACTCGGGTGAGGCCGGTGATTTTGTCGGCACGATGCGCCGCCTCGAAGGTGAACGGGACTTTATCGACGTCGTCGACGATCAGATCGGTTCGCCCACGTACAGCGTCGATCTGGCGGCCGGTCTGTTGGAACTGGCGTCACGTCCGTTCACGGGCACTTCGACACTGCACGCGACCAACGACGGGCAGGCCAGTTGGTTCGATCTGGCGCGCGCGGTGTTCGAGGAGATCGGTGCCGATCCGAATCGGGTTCGCCCGTGCACCAGCGCCGCATTTGTCCGCCCGGCGCCGCGCCCCGCGTACTCGGTGTTGTCCGGTGACGCGTGGGCGGCCGCGGGCCTGAGCCCGTTGCGCCCGTGGCGTGAGGCGCTTCACGACGCAATCGCGTGAGCAAAGTTCAGATGGAGCGCTCCGGGCGGCTAGGCTGACCGGCGTGAGTCCCAAGCTGGCCGTGGTAACGGTGACGTACTCGCCCGGCGAGCATCTCGAGAACTTTTTGAGCACACTCGCCGAGGCGACGACAGAAAAACCCCAGGTCATCATGGCCGACAATGGGTCGACCGACGGAACTCCCGAGGCCGCCGACAGCAAGTACGAACACGTTCGTCTGCTCCGTACCGGTGGAAATATCGGGTACGGAGGCGCGATAAATCGGGCTGTCGCGGAGATCGATCCGGCTGTCGAATTCATCGTGATTTCCAATCCGGACGTCCAATGGAGCCCCGGTTCACTCGACAAATTGGTGGCTGCGGCAAATCGGTGGCCAAGGGCCGGTGCGCTGGGGCCCAAGGTCCTCGAACCCGACGGCAGCGTGTATCCGTCGGCGCGATCCGTTCCCGACATCACTTCCGGTGCGGGACACGCAATTCTGGGCACGGTGTGGCCGAAGAATCCGTGGACGACTCGCTACCGCCAGGAGAACGAGGCGCTCACCGAGCGCGCGGTCGGCTGGTTGTCCGGTTCGTGCCTGCTCGTTCGCCGCGATGCCTTCGACGCCATCTCCGGGTTCGACTCCCGTTACTTCATGTACATGGAGGACGTCGATTTCGGTGATCGCCTCGGAAAAGCGGGTTGGCTCAACGTGTTTGTGCCCTCTGCGGAGGTAACTCACGCGAAAGGGCATGCGGCAGGGCGTCATCCGGAGTTGATGCTGCCGGCACACCACCGCAGTGCATACCGTTTCCAAGCCGATCGCCATCCACATTGGTGGCAGGCCCCGCTGCGTCTGGCACTGCGCGGCGGCCTGGCGCTTCGTTCCAAGATTGCCGTCGCATCCGCAGTGCGCGCTCGCACAGATCACCCGACCGATGACACTTCAGTTTCGAATCCCAGGGGACAACAACGATGACCGAACCTACTCCGACCGACGCGGTAATCCTGGTAGGCGGCAAGGGCACTCGCCTGCGTCCGCTGACCTTGTCGGCTCCCAAGCCGATGTTGCCGACGGCCGGTCTGCCGTTCCTGACGCACCTGCTCGCGCGGATCGAAGCTGCGGGCATCAAGCACGTCGTACTCGGTACGTCGTTCAAGGCAGAGGTGTTCGAGGACTATTTCGGTGACGGGTCGAAGATGGGCCTCGAGATCGACTACGTGTTCGAGAACGAACCGCTCGGAACCGGCGGTGGTATCCGCAACGTTCTTCCGAAACTTCGCGGTGACAACATCATGGTGTTCAACGGCGACGTACTCGGCGGCACCGATCTGAATGCGATCCTCGACACACACACGAAAACGGACGCGGACGTCACGCTGCACCTCGTCCGAGTCGGCGATCCGCGAGCGTTCGGCTGCGTACCCACCGACGAAGACGGTCGGGTGTCCGCGTTCCTGGAGAAGACCCAGGATCCGCCGACCGATCAGATCAACGCAGGCTGCTACGTCTTCAAGCGCGAGATCATCGAGCAGATCCCCGAGGGTCGCCCGGTGTCGGTCGAGCGCGAGGTGTTCCCGAACCTGCTGGCCGAGGGCAAGCGCGTCTTCGGTCACGTCGACACGTCGTACTGGCGTGACATGGGCACTCCGGAGGACTTCGTGCGCGGTTCAGCCGACCTGGTTCGCGGTATCGCGCCGTCACCCGCACTCGAGGGCCCGCGCGGCGAGTCCCTGGTGCATCCCGGTGCCGGTGTGGCTCCCGGAGCTGTGTTGATCGGCGGCACGGTTGTCGGACGCGGCGCAGAAGTGGGCGCAGGCGCCCGCCTCGACGGCGCAATCCTGTTCGACGGCGCCGTGGTGGAAGCCGGGGCAGTTGTCGAGCGATCGATCCTCGGATTCGGTGTTCGGGTGGGACCCCGCGCGCTCGTCCGCGACGCGGTGATCGGTGACGGTGCCGATATCGGCGCTCGCTGCGAATTGCTCCGCGGCGCTCGGGTGTGGCCCGGTGTGACGCTGCCCGACGGCGGCGTGCGTTTCAGCACAGATGTGTGATTGTTGAGCTTCGCAACTGGAATAATGGCCGGATGACTTCATTTCCGAGCCGCTACGTCGCCCTCGGTGATTCGTTCACCGAGGGCGTCGGCGACACAGACGACAGATTCCCCAACGGACTACGAGGTTGGTCCGAACGCGTCGCGGAGCAGTTGGCAATCGGCAACCCGGATTTCCGATACGCCAATCTGGCGATTCGTGGTCGACTACTCGGTCCGATCGTCGACGAGCAGCTGGGGCCCGCGCTGGCGCTGAAGCCGGACCTCGTGACGATCTACGCCGGCGGCAACGACATGATGCGCCCGAAGCTGGACCTCGACGCCGTGGTCGCTCGCTACGACACCGCGATTGCGGCGCTCACCGAATCCGGTGCTCGTGTAGTGATGTTCACCGCCTACGACACCGGATGGTCGGCGTTCTTCGGCAAACTCCGTGGCCGGATGGCCATCTACAACGAATTGGTGCGCGAAGTCGCCGATCGACACGGCGCGACCATCGTCGACTTCTGGCGGTTCGCCGAATATCAGGACCTGCGGATGTGGGACTTCGACCGTCTGCACATGTCACCTGCCGGGCATCAGAACATGGCCGCTCACGTGCTCGACGCCATCGGTGTGGGCCACACCCTCACCGCGCCGGATCTCGGTCCCGTGCCGGCGCAGTCGAAGATCGAGGCCAGGCGAGAAGACCGTCAATGGACCCGAGAGTTCCTGGTGCCGTGGCTGGCTCGGCGCGTCAAGGGCGTCTCCTCGGGTGACGGAGTCAACGCCAAGCGGCCCGAGTTGGCGCCCGCTTTTCAAGCCTGAAGGTTCAGGCCTGAAGGCGCAGTCTCGCCAGTGAGACCATGTGGTCGACGCTCTCGTGTTCGGCATTGGCTGGGAGGGAATCGACGGGCCACCACTGCAGGTCGGTCGACTCCTCGCTGCGCACGATCGGTGAGTTGTCCGGTGCCACAACAAGAAACCTCAGGTCGAGGTGCCGGGTCGGGACGCCGAGTGAACACGTGATGGGGTGCGTGTGTGCGGAAAGAAGTGCGGGGTCGATGCGCAGATCGTGAATTCCCGATTCCTCGCGAGCTTCGCGCAAGGCGGAATCGATCACAGTGTCATCAGTCGGTTCGCAGTGCCCGCCGAGCTGAATCCACTTCCCGACACGCGGATGCAGTGTGAGCAGGACGTGATTCAGGCTTTCGTCGATCACCAGCGACGACGCGGTGATGTGCCCCGGCGCATGACGGCGAAGGCATCCGTCTGGTGCGGAGTCGAGAAAAGCCAACATGGTGTGACGGAGGGACTCGTCGTGCGCTGACGGCGTAGACCATTGTTCCAGAACATCTTTGGCGGACCTGTGCAGAGTCTCTGCGCTCACCTACATCTCCACCAATGCGTCGCCGGCTGCGGGAGCCGTACGGGGAGTGAGCGGTTCGAGGGGGTGACCGACAGCGATGGCGCCGAGCGGTTGCCAATCGGCGGGCACGCCCAGATGTTCGCGCACCGTGTCGGCGGCAAAGATCGTCGAACCGATCCAGCAGCTCCCGATCTCACGGGTCGCGAGCGCAACCAGCAAGCCCTGCACCGCCGCTCCCGCCGCCACGGTGAACATCGTGGACTCCGCAGCGCTGCGGCGCTCGTCCGGGTAGCTGTGCGCGCCGTCGGGGACGCAGAACGGGATGACAACTTCAGGGGCGTCGAACAGGATGTTGCCACGCGCGACGCGGGCCTGCGCGGATTCCTCGGTGCGTCCGTCGGCGCGCAGATCGGTGCGCCACTTCTCGCGTAGTGCTTCCAGCAGTTGCTTGCGAATAGTGTTGGTGCGCAACCAGACAAAGCGAACGGGTCGGGTGTGGTGCGGCGCCGGCGCGGTCAACGCCTCGGCGATGGACAACCGAATCGCGTCGGCGTCAACAGGTTCCTCGCTGAACGCGCGAATCGAACGGCGCAGAAGCAACGACTGGCCGCGGCCCATCGCCGTGGCTTCGGCCGTGCCGAGCCAGAACAGATCGTCGGCACCGCGACGGATGAGATCCTGCGCTGTGGAACCGTTGTCCTGGAATCGCAAGCCGCGTACGACGGCAACCGGTACTCCGCCGAGCTTGCCCTTGACCAGATCGCCGGCAGCCGCGATTTCGTCGGCAACGGCGATCTCGGTCACGATCAGATCGTTACCCTGGCTGTCCTGCGCTCCGAGGTAACCGTGCAACACCGGGATTCCGGCGGCGCCGATCGCGGCGTCGGTCTGCCCGTTGCGCCACGCGCGGCCCATGGTGTCCGTCACCACGACGGCGACGGACTTACCGGCGGCATCGAGGAACCGAGCGCGCAGCGCGGCGGCACTCGCGTCGGGATCGACGGGAAGCAAAGCCAACTCGCCGCCGTCGACGTTGGAGCCGTCGATGCCGGATGCGGCCTGAACGATTCCGAGCTTGTTCTCCGTGATGAGGGTTCGGCCCTTACGCGCTACGACGCGTACGGCTTCCTGATCGACGAGTACACGCCGCGCGGCATCGCGCTCGTCGGGGTCGGTCGGGGACGAGACGATGCGGCCTTCGACCTTCGAGAACACTTTGCTCGTCACGACAAGGACGTCGCCGTCGCGGATCCACGGTGTTGCCTCGATGAGGGCAGCAGCCAAATCGTCCCCCGGACGGAACTCCGGAAGACCGTGAACGGGAATCACTTCGATGGCTGCGCCGGGCGAGTGATCGCCGGGAGCCTGATCGGTCGTGTTTGTTGTCACAGCGACACTCCGGCGATATCGAATGCGGTGGCCACCATCTCGGCGGTGGCCGCGGGCGAGGACATGATCAGTGGGACGGCGCGCACATCCACACCGTCGACGTCGGCGGTGTCACCTTCGTCGATCAGCCAGCCGTCGAGGATGCCGTTGATCGACCGGGCGCCGTAATGGCGACCGATTGCTTCGGATGTCGTCTCGACGCCGATGACGTCGAGGCACTCGTCGGCCATTCCGCGCAACGGTTTTCCGCCGATCACGGGGGAGAGTCCGATCACTTTGGCTGCGGTGGTGCGCAGTGCGCCACGAATGCCTGGCACCGCCAGAATCGCGCCGACACTGACAACCGGGTTGGACGGAGCGATCAGGACGACGTCCGCGTTCTCGATCGCCTCGAGCACTCCCGGGGCCGGCTTCGCCTGTTCGGCACCGACGTGAGCAAAGCTGTGGGTCGGGACGTGTGCGCGGTGACGTACCCACCACTCCTGGAAATGGATCGCTTTCTGCTCGCCGTCCTCCGGGTCGGTGATCACGACGTGCGTTTCGCTGCGGTCGTCACTGACGGGGATGAGGTCAACGCCGGGATTCCAACGATTGCACAACGCTTCGGTAACTGCGGAGAGCGGATAGCCCGTTCTGAGCATCTGGCTGCGGATCAGATGGGTGGCGATATCGCGGTCGCCGAGCCCGAACCAGTCCGGCTTGGCGCCGTACGCGGCGAGCTCTTCTTTTGCGTTCCAACTCTCGCCCTTGTGGCCCCATCCGCGCTCGGTGTCGATGCCGCCGCCGAGGGTGTACATGCAGGTATCGAGGTCGGGGCAGATACGCAGCCCGTGCATCCAGACGTCGTCGCCGACGTTGACCACGGCTGTGATCCGGTGTGGGCCTTGATATTTCTCGAGCGTTTCACCACCGGAGATGCCGAGTGCGTGTTGCACTCCTTGGAGGAAACGAGCTCCGCCGACGCCGCCAACCAATACAGTCACGTTCACTTGACAAAGACTAGGCGGTGCTCGGCTTGCCGTGTCCGCTGGGCGGTGTGTCAGATGCAAAACTCGGGCCGGAATACTAATGGATTCCTGTTCATTAGCTTGACCGCGACACGCTGGACGTGTGTAATCTCAAATGTGTCATTCCACCGATGTCGGCGAGTTTGCCTGCAGCGGGACCACATTCGAACGTAGTTTCGAGTGGTCAACGGGGTGGGGTTGAAATGGGTTGAAATACGGAGTGAAATTCTGCGCTATTACAGGTGAGGAGGCGGAACGATGCCCAATGAAAATGTCGAGATCAGTGCTCTGGCAATGACAGTGAGCTACGAACCGCAGACCGATTCCCAAGCAGGCGCAGCAGAAGGTGCCTGCAGTGAAATCGAGGCGGTGACTGCTCGGCCTGTGCTGAGTCTGGTGACCGGCTTCGAGGAACTGTTCGACACCATCGAGGATCAATGGCAGGAACGCGCACTCTGTGCGCAGACCGATCCTGAGGCGTTCTTCCCTGAAAAGGGTGGATCTACTCGGGAAGCCAAGCGAATTTGCCTCGGCTGTGAGGTTCGTGACGAGTGCCTCGATTATGCACTCGCCAACGACGAACGGTTCGGAATCTGGGGAGGGTTGTCGGAGCGCGAGCGTCGACGTCTCAAGCGGGGGATCATCTGATCTGCTGCTGAATCGGTTCGGTCAGCGTCGGGGCTGACGGGACGGTCTGCGAAAAGTCTTGACCTGCAACGGGGAATTGCAGGTCGTGCACAGACTTTCAGAGATATTTGCCTAAGGGACATGGGCTTTCGGCCCTAGCCTGCAGAGTACTTAGTCCTCTTCGGGTGCCTAGTCTTTTTCAGGTGCCTAGTCTTCTTCAGGGAACGTCGGATCGATCACTGATGGATCGACGCCGAGGAACGTACTGACTTGATGCACCAGCACGTCGTGAACCAGATCCGTGAGTTCGTCCGGATTCTTGGCACGCTGCTCCAGCGGTCGACGGAACAACACAATTCGCGCACGTGTCGTCTTGCCGTGGCGATCGATGCCGGCGGGGATCAAACGTGAGAGTGGGACAGGTCCGTCTGCGACTACTTCCGGTGGCCAGTTCACCGAATCCGGATCACGGGCAAAAATCTTCGGAACCTCGTCGACGGCGATGTCGAGTTTCTTCAGCCGGTCGTGCCATGCCAGGTCCACCGGAGCAAACGCCTCCATCACGAGGAGATCGAATTTCTCCGCTCGTGTTCGCCGTGCCGGAACTTCCGGCGGCAACAAAGGTCCGCGCAGGCCGCGGCCGTGCCGTTCGATCGAACGGGTGGTGATCGACCGTCTGCGGGGGGAGCGTGACATGGCGTCGAGATTACGACAGTGACGCTCCGTCGGTGTGTCCGAGTAGGTTCCCGCCGCGGGGAGGGCTAGGCTCCGTACCTGTGAGATCTCTGCGTCGCTGCTGCCGCCCCGGGTGCAAGAACCCCGCCGTCGCGACGTTGACGTATGTCTACTCGGACTCCACTGCGGTAGTCGGTCCTCTCGCGACCGTCGCTGAACCGCACTCGTGGGATCTGTGTGACAACCATGCGTCGCGTATCACGGTCCCGAAGGGCTGGGAAATGGTCCGGTACGAGGGTGGATTCTCGACCAGCACTCCGGACGAAGACGATTTGACCGCTCTTGCCGAAGCTGTCCGTGAGGCAGGTTTCGGCGACCGCGCCAAGGGACGTGAGGACACCGGCGTGTCCGCAGGCGACGACGCCCGTTCCGTCGCGCCTCCCGCGGTTCGCACCGGTCGTCGCGGTCACCTGCGTGTTCTGCCGGATCCGTCGGCCTGAACTTCCGGCCGCTTTTGCCTGACATCCCGTAGTCACGCGTGAAGCATTAGGCTTGCTCAGAACTTCCAGCGTCTTGCGAACTTCCAGTGTCCCGGTCGAAAGATCCGACGGGATGCGCACACAAGGAGAATGAATTCAGTGGGGCGAACAGCCGAGTCGGTTGCTGCAATCATCAAGGCGTACGACGTCCGTGGCGTGGTGGGTGAGCAGATCGACGAAGATTTTGTCCGCGATGTCGGCGCGTCGTTTGCCCGCTTGGTTCGGGACGAGGAGGGCGCTGCATCGACCGTGGTGATCGGGCACGACATGCGTGAGTCCTCACCCGCGCTGTCGGCCGCGTTCGCCGAGGGTGTCGTCGCGCAGGGACTCGACGTAGTACACATCGGACTGGCGTCCACCGACGAGCTCTATTTTGCTTCCGGGTTGTTGAACTGCCCCGGTGCGATGTTCACGGCAAGCCACAACCCCGCGAAGTACAACGGCATCAAGTTGTGCCGGGCGGGTGCGAAGCCAGTCGGTCAGGACACCGGTCTTGCTGTCATCTCCGGTGAGGTCGTCTCCGGAGTTCCCGAGTTCGACGGTCCGGCCGGCGCGGTCAGCAGCCGCGATGTGCTCGACGAGTACGCAAGCTACTTGCGTGGGCTGGTCGACCTGTCCGAGATGCGTCCGATGAAGGTTGCCGTCGACGCGGGTAACGGGATGGGCGGACACACAGCGCCCGCCGTCTTCGGCCCGATGCCGCTCGACGTGTTGCCGCTGTACTTCGAATTGGACGGCTCGTTCCCCAATCACGAAGCGAACCCGCTCGATCCGGCCAACCTGGTCGATCTGCAGGCGTACGTCCGTGAGACGGGCGCAGATGTCGGTCTTGCCTTCGACGGTGACGCGGACCGTTGCTTCGTGGTCGACGAAAAGGGTGACCCGGTGTCCCCGTCCGCCGTGACGGCACTGGTTGCCCAGCGCGAGTTGGCAAAAGAGCCCGGCGCGTCGATCATCTACAACCTCATCACCTCGCATGCCGTGCCGGAACTGGTCACCGAATTGGGTGGCGTTCCGATCCGCACCCGTGTCGGCCATTCGTTCATCAAGCAGCAGATGGCCGAAACGGGCGCAGTCTTCGGCGGCGAGCATTCCGCTCACTACTACTTCCGCGATTTCTGGGGTGCCGATTCCGGCATGCTGGCTGCTCTGCACGTGCTGGCCGCACTCGGTGAGCAGGACCGGCCGCTGTCTGAACTGATGGCCGAGTACACCCGGTACAGCGCTTCCGGCGAGATCAACTCGACCGTTGCCGATGCGGCCGATCGAACGGCTGCGGTCCTCGCCGCCTTCGCGGACCGCACAGAATCCGTCGACCGCCTCGACGGTGTCACGGTCAACTTGTCCGGTAATGCGTGGTTCAACCTGCGGGCATCCAACACCGAACCGTTGCTCCGACTCAACGTCGAAGCTCCGACGCAGGCCGACGTCGACGCGTTGGTCGGCGAGATTCTGGCGATCGTTCGAGGCTGAGTTCATTTTTCTGCCCGATTGGTTTGTCGGCGCGTCGGCCGCCTGGGATAGTTGGGGGACTATCCGCGCACGCGGTGCTGCGGTCGATGTTGGTTGCGAGAGAAGTTGTTACGGAGAAGGGGGTGCGGTGAGATGACAGCGCCGACACCGCTCCTCGACCTCGACGACAGTGACGCATTGTCAGCTGCCGATTCCGAGGGGTTACTGCGTTCGGTAGCCATGGGGGGCGCACAGATTCGTTCGACGGCTTCGGCGGTCGCGGAAGGCTCGCTCGATCGGTTGGCCGGGCTGCGCCCACGAAGCATCGTGCTGATCGCGGGATCGGCCGGTGCCAGACACGCCGCCCGGATCGCGGTTGCCCTGCTCGGCAATGCTGTGCCGTGCCCGCTGGTGCTGCTCGACCGGACGCCGTCGTGGGTCGGCCCCCTCGACGTCGTGGTGGTTGCGGGAGACGACGCGGGGGATCCGCGCCTGGTGGAGTCCGTCGACGGGGCGGTGCGCCGCGGCGCAGAAGTTGTTGTCGCGGTTCCCGAAGAGGGACCGATGAGGGCAGCGGCTGCCGGGCGCACGATGACCCTGCCGCCGCGTGTGTTCACTGCTCCGCGCCACACGATGATTCGCTTTCTCGCGGTCTTCGTTGCCGTGGTTGCCGCGATCGAGAACCGCGACAAGGGTGAAGCCGGACCGTCTTCCCTCGATCGGATCGCGGACGCCGTCGACGCCGAAGCCATCAGCGACGGGTTGTCCAACGAGGTGTTTCACAATCCCGCCAAATCCTTGGCTACCAGAATGCGCGATCGCCGACTGGTCGTGTGCGGCAGCGGGGCGGTCGCCACTGCGCTTGCCGACTATGCAAGCGCGTCGCTTCTGGCATCGGGATGCTCCGCGGCCTCCGGTGAACTGTCGGATGTGATCGCAGCGGCACGGGCCCTCTTCGCTCCGCCGTCAGGGGCCCGCGATTCGGTTTTTCACGATCCGTTCTTCCATGATCCGGAGCTCGACGGCCCGTTGCCGATCGACCCGGTTCGGGCATTCGTTTTTGCCATGGAAGCGGGACGCGGCGAGGTTGTGCGACGCATGGATGCGCTGGCCGATGCGGATCTGGTGATCGCAGCGGACGAGGACAGCGCCAATACGGGGGTATCGGAAGTGGAACAGGTGTTTGTCTTGGCATCGAGAGTGGACATGGCGTCCGCATACGTGCAGTTGACGGGTGGGCCGCGCTAGTGCACGAACTCGAGGGCGCTCTGCGGTCCTACGCCTGGGGGTCACGTACGGCTATTGCCGAACTTCGTGGGCTTCCCGTGCCGTCCGCACATCCTGAGGCGGAATTGTGGCTGGGCGCGCATCCGGGGGATCCTGCGCGCGTCGTCACCGACGATGGCAGTGAGTCGTTACTCGACGTGCTCGGCCGGGACCCGGCACGGCAACTGGGTGAGCAGAACATCGAGGCCTTCGGTGAACGCTTGCCGTTCCTGCTCAAGCTGTTGGCAGCAGAGGAACCGCTGTCATTACAAGCGCATCCGAGCGCCCGCCAGGCAGAAGAGGGCTTCCGCCGGGAAAACGCCCTCGGTGTTCCGATGGACGCACCCGTCCGCAATTACAAGGACGGCAGCCACAAGCCGGAACTGGTCGTCGCCCTGAGCACGTTCGAAGCGCTCGCGGGATTCCGCGAACCGACGAGGACTGTCAAGATGCTGCGCGCACTGGCGGTGCCCGAACTGGAGCCGTACATCGGTCTCCTTGAAGGACAACCGGATTCGGACGGCCTGCGGGCGTTGTTCACAACGTGGATAACCTTGCCGTCCACCGCGCTCGGAACATTGTTGCCGGCCGTCCTCGCGGGATGCATCGGTTACGCGTCGTCGCGAGACGCCGAATTTGCCGCGGAGATCCGCACCGCGCTCGAACTCGGCGAATCGTATCCAGGTGACGCCGGCGTGCTGGCTGCGTTGCTGTTGAACCGGGTCACCCTCGAACCAGGTCAGGGAATCTTCCTGGCCGCCGGAAACCTGCATGCCTATCTGCACGGACTGGCTGTCGAGATCATGGCGAACTCCGACAATGTTCTACGCGGCGGGCTTACCCCCAAATACGTCGATGTGCCCGAGTTGCTTCGGGTCCTCGACTTCAACGGATCCGACATCACGATTCTCGACCCGTCGCCGCACGCGGGCAGCGCGGACATCGTCTATCCGACGCCCGCTCCGGAATTTCGGCTCACGCGTATCGAATTGGGTGCAGACCTGACGGACAGCGTCGTTCCGGCTGGGGATCCGCGCATCCTGATCTGCACCGAGGGTTCGGTCACGGTGCGCTGTGGGACTGGCGAACTGGAACTCGATCGTGGCCGCGCAGCCTGGATTTCCGCTGACGAACCCATCGCGACAATCTCTCCCCGAAGCACAAAGGCACAGGTTTTCAGCGCCACGGTTGGCCGATAACCGTGTCGGCAGAAGGTGGAAAGAAAGCAATCCTGGCCGCATTGGGGGCTAATGCCGGAATTGCCGTAGCCAAATTCGCGGGATTCCTGATCACCGGGTCGTCGTCGATGCTGGCCGAGTCGGTGCACTCCGTTGCCGACACGTCCAATCAGGGACTGCTGCTGCTCGGGCAGAAGAAGGCCGAGAAGGAAGCCGACCAACTGCACCCGTTCGGATACGGGCGCAATCGGTACTTCTACTCGTTCGTGGTTGCGCTGGTGCTCTTCACTTTGGGTTCACTGTTCGCGATCTACGAGGGCATTCACAAGATCCAGCATCCGGAGGAACTCAACTCGGCGTTTGTAGCCGTTGTCATCCTGGTCATCGCCATGTGCCTGGAAGGGTTCAGTTTTTACACCGCGATGAAGGAATCTCGTCCGCTGAAGGGAAACGCGTCGTGGTGGTCGTTCATCCGTACGTCGCGCAGTCCTGAACTGCCGGTTGTCCTCCTCGAGGACACCGGCGCACTGATCGGACTGGTGCTGGCACTGGGCGGCGTCGGCCTGACGATGGTGACCGGCAATCCGGTTTTCGACGGCATCGGCACCCTGTGCATCGGCGTACTCCTCGGCATCATCGCGATTGTCCTGATCGTCGAAATGCAATCCCTGTTGATCGGGGAAGGCGCGACCAGCGTCGAAACCGATCTCATCCTGGCCGCGTTGGTCGACGGAACCCGCATCGAACGAGTCATCCACTGCAAGACCCAGTACCTCGGTCCCGAGGAGATTCTTGTTGCGGCGAAGGTTGCCGTTCCGCTCGGTTCGACCATCTCGGATGTGGCGACCGCAATCGACGAGGCCGAAGCGCGCGTGCGTGCTGCTGTTCCGGCGGCACGCGTGATCTACATCGAACCGGATCTGGACAAACTGGTCACTCGCAAACCCTGAACAAAGCCTCTCGCACAGGCTTAGGCTGATGCCATCTCTAAGGAGGCGGCAGTGGCGATCAAGGACGAGGCCGGATCCGGTCGTTCCAAATTGTTCCGAACCAAGTCGATAGAGCAGTCCATCAAGGACACCGACGAACCCGAGACCAAACTCCGAAAAGATCTGAACTCCTGGGATCTCACCGTATTCGGTGTTGCGGTGGTCATCGGTGCAGGAATCTTCACACTCACGGCTCGGACGGCAGGCAATGTCGCCGGGCCGTCGGTGTCGCTGGCGTTTGTCATCGCCGCTGTTGCCTGTGGCCTGGCGGCACTCTGTTACGCCGAATTCGCGTCGACGGTTCCCGTCGCCGGTAGCGCATACACCTTCTCGTACGCGACGTTCGGCGAGTTTGTCGCCTGGATCATCGGCTGGGACCTCATCCTCGAATTTGCGTTGGCGTCGTCCGTCGTCGCAAAGGGATGGTCCCTGTACCTCGGTGAGGTGATGGGTTCACGAAGTCCGATCGTCGAGTGGGGTCCGGTCTCGTTCGACTGGGGCGCGGTGCTGATCATCGCGGTCATCACGGTGTTGCTGGTGACCGGAACCAAACTGTCGTCGCGAGTGTCGCTGGTGATCACGTCGATCAAGGTCGCCGTGGTGCTGCTCGTGATCATCGTCGGCATGTTCTACATCGACACCGACAACTACACGCCGTACATTCCGCCCTCGCAGCCCGGCAGCACCGGGGAGGGCATACATCAGTCGTTGTTCTCCTACGTCACGGGCGCAGGCGGTAGCACGTTCGGATGGTACGGACTCCTTGCAGCGGCGAGCCTGGTGTTCTTTGCGTTCATCGGATTCGACGTCGTTGCCACCACCGCGGAGGAAACGAAGGAACCGCAGAAGGCGCTGCCTCGGGGAATTCTCGGCTCACTCCTCATCGTCACCGTGCTGTACGTGGCGGTGACGCTGGTGCTCACGGGAATGGTGAATTACACAGTGCTCGAGGGTGACACGTCCAATCTGGCAACGGCATTCGCGTTCCACGACATCACGTGGGCAAAGAATGTGATCTCGTTCGGTGCCCTCGCCGGGCTCACAACCGTGGTGATGGTGTTGATGCTGGGGCAGACTCGTGTGCTTTTTGCGATGGCGCGCGACGGTTTGATGCCGCGGCGGTTGGCGCCGACGGGTAAGCACGGAACTCCGGTTCGGATCACCGTGCTCGTCGGGGTGGTGGTTGCCGTATTGGCCGGATTCTTCCCGATCGGCACGCTCGAGGAAATGGTGAACATCGGAACGTTGTTCGCTTTTGTTCTCGTCTCGATCGGAGTGGTGGTGTTGCGCCGCACGCGTCCGGATCTACCCCGCGGATTCCGGGTTCCTCTCGTGCCTTGGGTGCCGATTCTGGCGGTGTTGGCCTGCGTGTGGCTCATGTTCAATCTGTCGGTGGAGACATGGATCAGGTTCGTCGTCTGGATGGCGCTCGGCGTGGTCATTTACTTTGCCTACAGCCGTCGGCATTCGTTGATCGGAAAGCGCGAGCGCGGCGAAATCGACTGAGTGTACAAATTTAAGGATTTGTATAGTTTTTTTACAATGTTGGCAGTATTGTCTACCTCATAGTGAAGTGACTCACAGCCGTGGGTCGTTCCGGATGGAGGAGGGCACGCAGTGTCGACACACGTGAGCGCAGAATCCGATCAGATATCGGGGGAGTGGCGAGACAAGAAGCGGCATCTCTGGCTGCTCGGCTTGGTTCCTCCGGTCGCGATTTTCATCGCGGTGGGAATGGTGGCCCTGTTCAACAACATTGGCCTGGGCGTCGTGTCCCCGATCTGGTGGTGGATAGGGCCGCTGCTCGTGTACCTGGTGTCGCCGATCCTCGATATCTTCTTCGGGCCGGACGGTGAGAACCCGCCAGACGAGGTCATGGAGAGGCTCGAGAACGACAAGTACTACCGCTACTGCACGTACGTCTACATTCCGTTCCAGCTGGTCAGCCTCGTCATGGCCTGCTACTTGTGGTCGGCTACCGACCTCTCGTGGCTCGGTATCGACGGCGGGCTCGGATTGGTATCGAAGATCGGTGTGGCGATCACCGTCGGGTGTGTTGCGGGCATCGGAATCAACACGGCACACGAACTCGGCCACAAGAAGGACGATCTCGAGCGGTGGTTGTCGAAGATTACTCTGGCGCAGTCCTTCTACGGTCACTTCTATATCGAGCACAACCGTGGTCATCACGTCCGGGTGGCAACTCCGGAAGATCCCGCGTCGTCGCGATTCGGTGAGAGCTTCTGGGCTTTCCTGCCGCGCAGTGTGTGGGGATCCCTGCGATCGTCGTGGGAACTCGAAAAGACGCGGCTGGATCGATTGGGTAAGAAGCCGTGGACAATTCGCAACGACGTCCTGCATTCGTGGTTGATGTCGGTAGTGCTGTTCGCTGTACTCGCCGCCGTGTTCGGGCTGTCGATTCTGCCGTTCCTGGCATTGCAGGCCGTCTTCGGATTCTGTCTGCTCGAGACGGTCAACTACCTCGAGCACTACGGACTGAAGCGAACGAAGTTGGCCAGCGGCCGGTACGAACGCGCCGCGCCGGAGCACAGCTGGAACAGTGACCACATCTGCACCAACATTTTCCTGTACCACCTGCAGCGACACAGTGATCATCACGCCAACCCCACCCGTCGCTATCAAACGCTCCGGAGCATGGACGGCGCACCCAATCTTCCGAGTGGTTACGCCAGCATGATCATGCTTGCCTACGTGCCGCCGCTGTGGCGAAAAGTGATGGATCCCAAGGTCGTTGCTCACTATGGCGGCGATATCACCCGGGTCAATATCCAGCCGGGCAAGCGGGAGAAGATCCTCGCGCGGTACGGAGCGAGCGCATGAGTGCCTACAAATGCCCCGTGTGTGACTACGTCTACGACGAAGTGAACGGCGCACCGCGAGAAGGGTTTCCGGCAGGAACGCCGTGGGACGCAGTCCATGACGACTGGTGCTGCCCAGACTGTGGTGTCCGGGAAAAGGTGGACTTCGAAACTGTTTCGGCAAAGGCAGGGGAGTGAAATCATGAACGACTACAAGCTGTATCAGTGCGCGCAGTGCGGATTCGAGTACGACGAGGCGCAAGGCTGGCCAGACGACGGCATCGAACCAGGCACTCGCTGGGATGACATTCCGGACGACTGGAGCTGCCCGGACTGCGGCGCGGCGAAGAGTGATTTCTTCATGGTGGAGATCGAACGGGCCTGAGTGGGTCGGCGGGTGCGGCGGTAAAGTCGTCATCATGATGTCGACGCCCACCCGCTTGCCTCAGAAAGAGGCGTCCCGTCTGCTGCTGCGCGGTGCGGTGCTCGATTCGATGCGGGAGTTGCTGACCGAGCGGGACTGGTCCGAGGTGAGTCTGACCGTTCTGGCCAAGCATGCGGGTGTCAGCCGGCAGACGCTCTACAACGAGTTCGGTTCGCGGCAGGGCCTGGCGCAGGCGTACGCGCTGCGGCTCGCGGACGGGTTTGTCGACGCTGTGGACGACGCCGTTGCAGCAAACGAGGGTCGGAGCGTCGACGCCCTGATGTCCGGGTTCGGGGAGTTCTTTGCCTCCAGTGCGATGGACCCGTTGGTGCGTTCGCTCCTGACGGGGGAGGCGAAGCCCGATTTGTTGCGTTTGATCACGACGGACAGCGCCGTGATCATCGATCGGGCATCAACTCGGTTGTCGGAGAGTTTTCAGCGTGGGTGGATTCAGGCGTCGGCCGCTGATGCGGGCATCCTGGCCAGGGCAATTGCGAGGCTTGGCCTGAGTTATATATCGATGCCGCCCGAGTCCGGGGCGTCGGTGGCGGAGGATCTGGGTGCCTTGCTCGGACCGTTCATCGATGTTGCCCGAGGCGCGCGCGGCACGGTGTGAGGGTCGCCGCAATCACGGTGATGTCCTACTGCGTGGGTCGAGCGGATAGCCTGGAGTGGAGTATGCACGTCAACCAGGAGAGGGACGATGACGACCTCAGTTTCAACAACGCCCGTGGCCGACAACCGTAACGGTGTCGACTTCAAAGTTGCAGATCTTTCGCTCGCCGAATTCGGTCGCAAGGAAATCCGACTGGCCGAGCACGAGATGCCGGGCCTCATGGCGCTGCGCCGTGAATACGCAGAGGTCTTGCCGCTCAAGGGCGCTCGCGTTTCCGGTTCGCTCCACATGACCATTCAGACTGCAGTTCTGATCGAGACGCTGACCGCGCTCGGCGCCGAGGTTCGTTGGGCTTCGTGCAACATCTTCTCCACCCAGGATCATGCAGCCGCCGCTATCGTCGTCGGTCCCCACGGCACCCCGGAAGAGCCCAAGGGCGTTCCGGTGTTCGCGTGGAAGGGCGAAACCCTCGAGGAGTACTGGTGGGCAGCCGAGCAGATGCTGACGTGGCCGGGTGAGCCTGCCAACATGATTCTCGACGATGGTGGCGACGCCACCATGCTCGTGCTCAAGGGCGCGCAGTTCGAGAAGGCCGGCGTTGTTCCGCCGACGGACGACGATCAGGATTCCGACGAGTACAAGGTCTTCCTGGCTCTGCTGCGTCAGTCCCTCGAGGCCGACAAGGGCAAGTGGTCGGCAATCGCCGAGTCCGTCCAGGGCGTCACCGAAGAGACCACAACGGGCGTTCTGCGCCTGTACCAGGTCGCCGCTGCCGGTGAACTCACGTTCCCCGCGATCAACGTCAACGACTCGGTCACCAAGAGCAAGTTCGACAACAAGTACGGCACACGCCACTCGCTGCTCGACGGCATCAACCGCGGCACCGACGTCCTGATCGGCGGCAAGGCTGCACTCGTCTGCGGTTACGGCGACGTCGGCAAGGGCTGCGCCGAGGCGCTTCGTGGCCAGGGCGCTCGCGTCGCAGTCACCGAGGTCGACCCGATCAACGCACTCCAGGCATTGATGGACGGCTTCGAGGTCAAGACCGTCGAGCAGGCCATCGGCTGGGCCGACATCGTGATCACGTCCACCGGCAACAAGGACATCATCACGTTCGAGCACATGAAGGCCATGAAGCACCAGGCCATCCTGGGCAACATCGGTCACTTCGACAACGAGATCGACATGGCCGGACTCGAGAAGTCCGGTGATGTCACGCGGATCAACATCAAGCCGCAGGTCGACGAGTTCACCTTCGCCGACGGTCATTCGATCATCGTGCTGTCCGAAGGTCGTCTGCTCAACCTCGGCAACGCGACGGGCCACCCGTCGTTCGTGATGAGCAACAGCTTCTCCAACCAGGTCATCGCGCAGATCGAACTGTGGACCAAGCCGGAGGAGTACGACAACGAGGTTTACCGTCTCCCGAAGCATCTCGACGAGAAGGTCGCCAAGATTCACGTCGAGGCCCTCGGTGGCACGCTGACCAAGCTCACCAAGGAGCAGGCAGAGTACATCGGCGTCGACGTCGAGGGCCCGTACAAGCCCGAGCACTACCGCTACTGATGTAGCAGTGCCGGTCTGAAGTAACAGTGCCGGCCTGAAGTAACAGTGCCGGCCTGAAGTAACAACGCCGTCCCCCGGTCTGACTCGACGGACCGGGGGATAGGCTTGTCAGGCTGCGGGATAGGCTTGTCAGCCGTGGGAATACTCGTGGCGTTGGAAGGGCTCGACGGAGCCGGCAAACGGACGTTGATCGGCAAAGTGGTGGACGAGCTTCGGCGCTCGGGGACCACTGTCGCCACGCTCGATTTCCCCCGCTACGGACAATCGATCCATGCCGATCTTGCTGCCGAAGCCCTCAAGGGAGCGCACGGAGACCTGGCGCAGTCCGTGAACGCGATGGCGGTGCTGTTTGCGCTCGACCGCGCGGGAGCGGCAGAGAAGGTCGCAGAGTTGTTGAGTACCAACGACATTGTTCTGCTCGATCGGTACGTCGCGTCCAATGCGGCGTACAACGCGGCGCGGATGCATCAGGGCGTCGACGGCGAGATGGTGGCGTGGGTTGGTGATCTGGAACTGGGTCGCCTCGGCCTCCCGGCGCCTGATTTGCAGATGTACCTCGACGTGCCGATCGCACTGGCAAACGAGCGTGCGCGCAGTCGTGAGGTGGAAGATTCGACGCGCGAGCGTGACGCCTACGAGCGCGACGGAGACCTCCAGGTCCGAACTGGCGAGCTGTACTCACAGCTCGCGGCAGCCGAGTGGGTATCACCGTGGTGGGTCATTGGTCCCGATACGGACCCGTCGGACCTTGCCCGCAAACTGGTCGATTTCGGGTGATGCGTCACGATAGCCACCCGATTCGGAAGTTTCCGGCACAGTAGAGGGAACACGCGGCACGCCGCACAGTCACGTAACGGTCTTAATTACGACTCGAAGATGCAACGATAGGGATATGAAACCAAGGATTCTGGTTGTCGACGACGACACGGCACTCGCCGAGATGCTCACGATCGTGCTGCGGGGTGAGGGTTTTGATCCCTACGTGGTAGGCGACGGAACTCTTGCACTTGCTGCGGTGCGCGAGACTCGGCCCGACCTTGTCTTGCTCGATCTGATGCTGCCCGGCATGAACGGCATCGACGTATGTCGGGTCCTGCGTGCGGATTCCGGCGTTCCCATCGTGATGTTGACCGCGAAGACCGACACCGTGGACGTTGTCCTCGGCCTCGAGTCCGGCGCGGACGACTACATCATGAAGCCGTTCAAGCCCAAGGAACTCGTCGCTCGGGTTCGCGCTCGCCTGCGTCGGACCGAGGAAGAACCGGCGGAGCTGCTGAGTATTGCCGACATCGTGATCGACGTGCCGGCGCACAAGGTCAGCCGCGGCGGCGAGCAGATTTCGCTCACACCCCTCGAATTCGATCTCCTCGTCGCTCTTGCGCGCAAACCCCGACAGGTGTTTACCCGTGAGGTGCTCCTCGAACAGGTGTGGGGTTACCGTCACGCCGCTGACACCCGCCTGGTCAACGTCCACGTCCAGCGTCTGCGCGCCAAGGTCGAAACCGATCCCGAGAATCCCGAAGTGGTTTTGACGGTGAGGGGTGTCGGCTACAAGGCCGGACCGCCGTGACCGGTGGCGTTTCCCGTTGGCGTCGCCGCCTCAATCGGTGGCTGACGCCTTTTCTCCGGTGGTGCCACTCACTGAGTAACACCCTCGCCCACATGTGGCGACGATCGCTGCAATTGCGGGTAGTCGTCTCCACGTTGTCGTTGTCGCTGATTGTGATCGTGATCCTCGGTGTTGTGCTCACGAGCCAGATCACCGACCGGCTGCTCGAAGCGAAGATCACCGCCGCCACGGAGGAGATGGATCGCGCCCGAGGCGTCGTCGAAGATCAGTTGGCCGGCGTCGACGGCAGTGCAGCCCTCAAAGACCAACTCGAGAGTGCGGCGTCAAGTTTGACGAGCCGCAATCAGGCGGGCGGTCAAGCATCGGGTTCTGCGGGCACCTTCGATCCCGCGCTGATCGTCGAGCAGGACGGGCCCCGAGATCCGGTGTTTGCCGGGCCGGCTGATCAGATCCCCGACAACTTGCGTGAGTTCGTTCACAACGGACAGATCGCCTACCAGTTCGCAACGGTCTCGGATCCCGAAGGGTATTCCGGCCCGGCCTTGATCATCGGCAGTCCCACGGCATCGTCGATCTCCGGCCTCGAGTTGTATCTCGTGTTCCCACTTGCCAGTGAGGATCGCAGTCTGTCGCTGGTCCGCAGCACCCTGTTGATCGGTGGCGCTGTCCTACTGGTCCTGTTGGCAGCGATTTCTCTGCTCGTCGCGCGGCAGGTAGTGCTGCCGATCCGATCGGCGTCGAGGATCGCGGTGCGCTTCGCCGACGGCCGACTCAAGGAACGTATGCCGGTTCGCGGTGAGGACGACATGGCTCGTCTCGCAATGTCTTTCAACGAAACGGCGGAGAGCCTGTCGAAGCAGATCACCCAGCTCGAGGAGTTCGGCAATCTGCAGAAACGCTTCACATCGGATGTCAGCCACGAACTGCGCACCCCGCTCACCACAGTGCGGATGGCCGCGGACCTCATCCACGACGGCAGCGAGAGCCTCGATCCGATACTCCGCCGCTCGTCGGAACTGCTTGTTGCCGAACTCGACCGGTTCGAAGGTCTGCTGGCCGATCTGCTCGAGATTTCCCGGCACGACGCCGGCGTTGCGGAACTTGCGTCCGAGCAACTCGACGTCCGGATGTGTGCGCGGGCCGCGGTGTCCACCGTCCGCCACCTCGCCCGTGAATCCGGCACCGAATTGATAGTCGACATGCCAGACGATCCGGTGATCGCCGACGTCGATCCGCGGCGAGTCGAACGGGTCCTGCGGAACCTACTCGCCAACGCCATCGATCACGGAGAAGGAAAACCCATCCTGCTGCGCTTGCGAGCCGACGACGACGCTCTGGCCTTCATCGTTCGTGACAGTGGTGTCGGGCTGCGTCCCGGCGAGGAGAAACTTGTGTTCAACCGCTTCTGGCGATCCGATCCGTCGAGGGTCCGTCGTAGCGGCGGCACAGGTCTCGGCTTGGCGATCAGCGTCGAGGACGCCAATCTGCACGACGGCAAACTCGAAGCCTGGGGTGAGCCCGGTGTCGGCGCGTGCTTCCGTCTGACGTTGCCGCGAGTGCGCGGCAAGAAGCTGGTGTCCAGCCCGCTACCGCTGAAGCCGACGACGGCCAAGTTCGTGCGCACACCCTCCAATGCGGACATCGTCGCCGAAGAGGTCGGTGAGGTCACGTCGTCGATTCCGACGCCGCACGAGACCGAATCACGAACCGGCTCGCAAGGGGGTGAGCGTTCGTGATGCAGCGATACCGCCGTGGTCTCTTGGCGCTGAGCTTGAGCGCGATGCTGTTGACCGGTGCGTGCGCGAGCTTGCCTGCCTCGTCGTCGCCGCAGGCGATCGGGACGCTTGCCACTGTGGCGCCGGGGACTCCCGTTGCTCCGCCGGCCTCGGGGCGTGAGCCCGATTTGTTGGTGCGGGACTTCGTGAAAGCGAGCACCGAACCCGCGAACCGGCACCTCGCGGCACGGCAGTACCTGACTCCCGAGATGTCCGCAAAATGGGACGACGCAGCAAGCGCCATCATCGTCGACAAGGTCGACACGCTCTCGGAGTCGCGGACCGATCAGGAAGCGATCTACACGATTCGAGTCAACAAGGTCGGGCGTCTCGAAGCCGGGGGAATCTACGTTCCCGAGGACGGCAGTTACGAAGCCAAGATGACGCTGACTCTGGTCGACGGCGAGTGGCGGATCAGCGATCTTCCTTCGGGTGTGATCATGGAGCGCGCGGCGTTCCTCGGTGCGTACCAACGGAAGTCGTTGTACTTTCCGGATCCCAGCGGACAGACCATGGTTCCGGATCTGCGGTGGATATCGGGTTCCCAGGACCAGATGACATCGCAGTTGGTCGGCCTGCTGATCGAGGGGCCCAAGCAGGCGCTCGCGTCGGCGGTCCGCAACGAACTGGGCGCAGGCGTCTCGGTGATCGGGCCCATCACGAAGGCCGACGGTCGATCCGGTCAGGTGGGAGTCGGTCTCGGGGGCATCCGCATCGATTTCCGGATCGGTCAGTCGATGGACCCCGAAACTCGCGCTTTGTTTGCCGCCCAGATCATCTGGACATTGGCCGGCGCCGACATCGCCGGACCCTACGTTTTGCTGGTGGACGGGGCGCCCTTGGACGCAGCGCATCCGGAAGGCTGGACAACGGCCGACGTCGCCTCCACGAATCCGCTGGCGACGACCGGTGCGACGGTCGGGTTGCACGCCCTACGCGACGGTTCACTGGTCAGTGTCGGTGAACAAGCGGTCACACCCGTGCCCGGATTTGCCGGAACTGCAGGCAATCTTGCGTCTGTTGCGCTCTCTCGCGACGGCAAGACCGTCGCCGCAGTGGCGGATACCGCGAATCCTGATCCTGCAAAACGATTTTCGCTGACACTCGGTCCATACACCGAAGGTGCAGCCCCGGTCCTCGACGCCCCGGTGATCACCAGGCCGACGTGGGAAATCGACAACAACACGATCTGGGCGGCGGTGAACGGCAACACCGTGGTGCGCGTGGTTCGCGAGCCCACTACCGGTCGGACGTCGGTCATGAACGTGGACGTGGGCGCTTTGATCCCACTGGGATCGAACATTACCGAGCTGCGCCTGTCCCGCGACGGAGTTCGAGCGGCGATGATCATCGACGGCAAGGTGTACCTGGCGACCGTGGTCCGCCTGCCCAGCGGCGTTTTCGCGTTGACCAGTCCGCGGGCTGTGGCTCCGGGATTGGGCAGCACAGCGCTCTCACTCGACTGGAGCAACAGCGACACCATTGTGATCGCACGCAACAACTCCGATGTACCCGTTGTGCAGGTCGCGATCGACGGTTCTCGAATGGACTCGTTGCCCCGGGGCAATCTCACGGCGCCGGTGGTGTCCGTCGACGCGTCGCCCACCACCGAGTACGTTGCCGATGCCCGAGCAGTTTTCCAGTTGAACAACAACGATCCCGCGGGCGACAGGTTGTGGCGTGAGGTGCCTGGATTGACGGGGCAGAGGGCGATTCCGGTACTGCCCGGCTGAGTTTCCCGGTGGTGCACGGGGGTTGCTGTCGGTGGGCGGATGCACACTGACAGGCATGGGGGTCGGCGGTTTTCGGACATGGAGCAGTATCGGTGGGGCAGCGCTCGATCTGGTGTTGCCGCGTGAGTGTGGGGGATGCGGACGGATCGGTGTGCAATGGTGCGAGGACTGCGTCGCCTTGCTTCGCGATCATCCGATCCGGCTCACACCTCGAGTCGATCCCGGCGCGCCGGCGTGGGCGCTCGGTCCATACAGTGGCGCGAGACGGCGCAGTGTGATCGAGATCAAGGAGCGCGGCCGACGCGACCTCGCGGCGCCTTTGGGAGTCGCTGTGGCCGAAGCGTTGACGCATCTGGCGCGGTGGGGTGAGCTCCACCATCCGACGCGTCGGACTTTGGTCCTGATCCCGGCCCCGTCCCGTTCGCGCGCCGCTCGTTCGCGCGGCGGGGATCCGGTCCGCCGCATTGCTCATGCGGCCTGTGAGGTCTTGCCGCCGCGCCGTGCCGAAGTTCATTCGGCATTGGCCATGACGCGTGGCGTCCGCGATTCCGTCGGGTTGTCTGCCGCTGCTCGGGCCACCAACGTTGCCGAGAAAATCGTCGTGACACGCGCGGGGGCCGGATTGGTGGATCGAGACGTCGACGTAGTGCTCCTCGATGACGTGCTGACGACGGGAGCGACTGCGGCAGAATCGATTCGGGTGCTCGCGAGGATCGGAATCCGGACAACTCTCGTGCTCGTTGTTGCCGGTGTGTAAATGAATTTCGGGCTAACAGTGGCACTCGCGCGGATTACGTACTAGCGTCGGCGGCACACCCGAAAACAGGTGGGAGGTGGTACTTCAATCCTGATGCCGGGCGGATCCCCTCTCGGTACTTGAAGAACTTGCCGCCGCTCAAACACTGAGCGGGGCCGTAATTGGGAGGTACGAGTGACGACCCCTTCGCAAGCCTCGTTTTTCATCGAGGACGCCACGACCGAGCGTTCCACGCAAACCACCGTTCCGAAGTCCGACATCGTCGTCAAGGGACGCAATGTCGAGATACCCGATCACTTCCGAGTTTATGTTTCGGACAAGCTGGCGCGACTGGAACACTTCGACCCCTCCATATTCCACTTCGACGTGGAACTTCAGCACGAACGTAATCGACGTCAGTCCAAGAACTGCCAGCGAGTCGAGATCACGGCCCGCGGCAAAGGACCGGTAGCGCGAGCAGAAGCCGCCGCAGACAGCTTCTATGCCGCATTCGAATCGGTGATCGACAAACTCGAGAGCCGCCTCCGTCGAACCAAGGACCGCAAGAAGGTCCATTACGGTGACAAGCGACCGCTGTCCGTCGCCGAGGCAACCGCCTCGCTAGTCGACGCAGACTCACTCGGTGCCACGCCCGATATTTCGCTGAACGGTCAAGAACCGGACGAATACGACGGCCCGGGCCGCGTGGTCCGCACCAAGGATCACCCAGCCGAGCCGATGAACATCGACGACGCTCTCTACGAGATGGAACTGGTCGGTCACGACTTCTTCCTCTTCCATGACAAGGAGTCCGACAAGCCGTCCGTCGTCTACCGTCGGCACGCATTCGACTACGGCCTGATCCGCCTGACGTGACCGATCTGTAGGTGGGTTGCCTCGCAACCTCGAGTTAGCGCCTACCATGGAATCCGGCCGGAGTTTTCGGACCCCGGCCGGATTTTTACTGTGTCACCCATTTGTTGCCGAAGATTGAGGACGAACAAGACTGTGCCGTCGCTGTCGCTATCGAAGCTGCTCCGTGTTGGTGAAGGTCGCATGGTCAAGCGCCTCAAGCACATTGCTGAGCATGTCGAATCACTGTCGCCCGAGGTAGAAGGCCTGACAGACGATCAACTCAAGGCCAAGACCGACGAGTTCCGCGAGCGTTACGCCGCTGGTGAGACGCTGGACGAGTTGCTGCCCGAGGCCTTTTCCGTCGCGCGTGAAGCGTCGTGGCGAGTCATCGACCAGAAGCACTTCCACGTGCAGATCATGGGTGGCGCGGCACTCCACTTCGGCAATGTCGCGGAGATGAAGACCGGTGAGGGCAAGACCCTGACCTGTGTGTTGCCGGCCTATCTCAATGCCATCGCGGGTGACGGTGTTCACGTCGTCACGGTCAACGACTACCTCGCCAAGCGCGACTCCGAGTGGATGGGCCGTGTTCACCGCTCGCTCGGACTCGAAACCAGCGTGATCCTCTCGGGTATGACGCCGGCCGAGCGTCGAGTCGCGTATGCAGCCGACATCACGTACGGCACCAACAACGAGTTCGGGTTCGACTACCTGCGTGACAACATGACGCACTCCCTGGACGATCTGGTCCAGCGTGGACATGCGTTTGCCATCGTGGACGAGGTCGACTCCATCCTGATCGACGAGGCCCGCACGCCGCTGATCATCTCGGGTCCGGCCGACGGCTCCAGCAAGTGGTACAGCGAGTTCGCACGTATCGCGCCGCTCCTGAAGAAGGACGTCCACTACGAGGTGGACATCCGCAAGCGCACCATCGGTGTCCACGAGGCCGGCGTCGAACTCGTCGAGGATCAGCTCGGCATCGACAACCTGTACGAGGCAGCGAACTCGCCGCTGGTGAGCTACTTGAACAACGCCATCAAGGCCAAAGAGCTCTACACCAAGGACAAGGACTACATCGTCCGCGACGGTGAAGTCATCATCGTCGACGAGTTCACCGGCCGCGTGCTGGTCGGCCGTCGATACAACGAGGGCATGCACCAGGCAATCGAGGCCAAGGAAAAGGTCGAGATCAAGGCTGAGAACCAGACCCTCGCCACGATCACCCTGCAGAACTACTTCCGTCTGTACGAAAAATTGTCCGGCATGACGGGTACCGCCGAGACCGAGGCCGCGGAGCTGCACCAGACGTACACCCTCGGTGTCATTCCGATCCCGACCAACCGCCCTATGATCCGTGTCGACAACGGCGACCTCATCTACAAGACCGAGGAAGCCAAGTTCGACGCAGTGGTCGACGACGTCGTCGAGCGTCACGAGAACGGTCAGCCGGTTCTGATCGGTACCACCAGCGTCGAACGCTCGGAGTACCTGTCCAAGCAGTTCACCAAGCGCGGAGTGGCGCACAACGTCCTCAACGCCAAGTTCCACGAAAAGGAAGCGACGATCATCGCCGAGGCCGGTCGTTCCGGTGCGGTGACTGTGGCCACCAACATGGCTGGTCGTGGTACCGACGTGGTGCTGGGCGGTAACCCGGACATCATCGCCGACATCGCACTGCGCAAGAACGGCCTCGACCCGGTCACCACGCCGGAAGAGTACGAAGCCGCGTGGGACGACGTCCTGAACCGCGTCAAGGAAGACGTCAAGGCCGACGCCGAGAAGGTTCGCGATGCCGGTGGCCTGTACGTGCTTGGCACCGAACGCCATGAATCGCGTCGTATCGACAACCAGCTTCGCGGCCGTTCCGGACGCCAGGGCGACCCGGGAGAATCCAGGTTCTACCTCTCGCTCGGTGACGAGCTCATGCGCCGATTCAACGGTTCCGCACTCGAGTCGATCATGACGCGCCTCAATCTTCCGGACGACGTTCCGATCGAAGCCAAGATGGTCTCCAAGGCCATCAAGAGCGCGCAGACTCAGGTCGAGCAGCAGAACTTCGAGATTCGCAAAAACGTCCTCAAGTACGACGAGGTCATGAATCAGCAGCGCACCGTGATCTACAAGGAACGCCGCCAGATCCTCGAAGGTGAGGATATGGAGGGCCAGGTCGAGCAGATGATCACCGACGTGGTCACCGCGTACGTCGACGGCGCGACTGCTGAAGGATATGTCGAGGACTGGGATCTCGAGCAGCTGTGGACGGCACTCAAGACCCTCTACCCGGTGGGTATCGACTACAAGGCTCTCGTGGGCGAGGACGGTGGGATCACCAGCGACCTCACCCGTGACGAGCTGCGCACCGCACTGCTCGACGACGCACATGCCGCGTACAAGAAGCGTGAAGCCGAAATCGACGCGATTGCCGGCGAGAACGGAATGCGCGAACTCGAGCGCCGGGTATTCCTGTCCGTGCTCGACCGCAAGTGGCGTGAACACCTCTACGAGATGGACTACCTCAAGGAAGGTATCGGCCTGCGCGCGATGGCGCAGCGTGACCCGTTGGTCGAGTACCAGCGCGAGGGCTACGACATGTTCATCGGCATGCTCGACGGCTTGAAGGAGGAGTCCGTCGGATTCCTCTTCAACCTTCAGGTCGAAGCCACTCCTGCGCAACCTTCTTCGGGTATCTCGGTCACGGCCGGTTCCGCTGCCGCGGCGTCCGCGACCGCACCGAAGCCGCTGCCGACGCAGCAAGCGGCGGCAGGTTCCACGGGTACGGCAGCTCCATCGGCCTTGCGCGCCAAGGGACTTGACGACGACGGCCCGTCCAGGCTGACGTACACCGGCCCGGACGAGGACGGGAAGGCAAAGGCCACACGCGATCCGGCCGTCGACGCGGGGGACACCGCGTCGCGTCGTGAGCGTCGTGAAGCCGCTCGCACGCAGGCAAAGGGCAACCGCGCACCCAAGTCCAAGCGCAAGCGCTGATTCTCAGGCGCTGACTTTTCCACCCGACAAAGGCTGGATGCTCACACCACGTGTAGTGCGGTGACCATCCAGCCTTTGTTGTCGGTGTTCTCGATCCTGGCGGCAATCGCAAAGGTTCGTGGGCCGCGTCGAAAGGTCGCGCACACTTCGGCCGCGTGGGGCGAGGCGGTGTTCACGTGTGTGCGGTGGGTTCGAGCGGCGCCGAGTCCGCGCGTCGGATCATGCGAAATGGAAAGGCGCTGAACAAGTTCCATCAAAGTTGGAGACAGTACTGATTTGAGGTGTGCGGGACTTCGTCGTTGGTCGAGGACTTCGAGGACAAGGCGCAGAGACGTGTTCCAGAAGACATCGGCACCGGGTGCGACGGGCTCGGCAGTTAGGCTGGATTGCCCCGATGTTCCACTGTGCCCTGATGTTCCACTGTGCCCGGATGTTCCACTGTGTGGTGTTCTGCGTGCGGTGCCCAGCACTCGTTCGGTTCGGGCAGACGGTCGCCTGATCATCAGGGAATCGGCAGGCGGTTCGCACTGCGGCGCGGGTTGGAGAAAGCGTTGTGGTGTGTGGAGTTGGTCGATGGTCATGATGTATCCCCCGGATATTTTTTGCATCGCTCCCCCGAACGATGGTGAGAAGTATGACACGAACCCCTGCAGATGTCGCAGAGATCACGGCCGCACCCTAATGTAATTCTGGTGCGGGGACTTCTGTTGGATGTGGGTGGCGTGCTGTTCGGTCCGGGGTCCGACCTGGACGGTCTCAGCGCGGTGGTTCGGCGGGCTCGTAGCGCGGGCATCGCGACGGGAATCGTGAGCAACGACCCGGGCGGAGCGGACGCCCAGTGGCTCCGTGACCTCGGCGACGGGGTGTTGGTGGACGACGTCGTGCTCTCCGGTGACGTCGGCATGGCAAAGCCGGATGCCGATATCTACCTTCTGGCCGCAACACGGTTGGGTCTGCGTCCGGCGGACTGCGTGTTTGTCGACGACCTCGAGGTGAATGTTCGAGGCGCCGTCGATGTCGGAATGGTGGGTGTCCATCACTACGACGCGGCCGACACGATCGAGGAGTTGTCGATCCTGCTCGATGTGGACGGTGCGGCGAGTTCGGATGGTGTTGCTTTGAAAGACACGCCGGCGGGTGATCAATCATGGTGAACAGATTGACGACTCAGGACGCAGCCTTCTACTTTCTCGAAGCCGGCAGCACTCCGATGCACGTCGGTTCGTTGGGGATCTTCCGGCAGCCGGGCACCGGGATCGATCACAACGAATTGCTGCGGCTCGTAGAGGAGCGACTCAGTCTGGTGCCGCGGTACCGGCAGAAGGTCCGGGAAGTTGTTCTGGGTCTGGCACGTCCGGTGTGGGTCGACGATCGAGATTTCGACATCACGTATCACGTGCGTAGGTCGGCGCTACCGAAACCGGGATCGGCCGAACAGTTGAACGATCTGATCGCGCGCCTCATTTCCCGGCCGCTGGACAACACTCGGCCGCTGTGGGAGATGTACCTCGTCGAGGGGCTGGCGGACGACAGGTTTGCCATCTTCACAAAATCGCATTCGGCTTTGGTCGACGGTGAAACCGCGCTCGAGATCAGTCAGGTCTTGTTCGATCCGCAGGAGAAGCGTCAGCCCGGCGCAGAAGAGTTGTGGATGCCTGCCCCACCACCCAGTGATCTGAATCTGCTCATCGGTGCGCTCGCTGATCTGGTGACGAGTCCGGGTGAAGGGGTGGCTCGCGCGAGGGCGGCGTTGGGCGACGTGACGACGTCGATGACGGAGGCGGTCAGTGCTGTCGGCAAGATTGCCGCAGTGGTGCGTACGGCCGCGCAGGTCGCCCCTAACAATCCACTCAACGCGCCGATCACGCGGAGTCGACGATTGTCCGTCGCCAAGACTCCGCTGGACGACTACCGACAGATTCGGGCGAAGTACGGGTGCGAGATCAACGACGTGATCCTCACGGTGGTCGCCGGGGCATTGCGGAACTGGCTGTTGTCGCGGGGGGAGCCGGTGACCGAGGCGAGCGTTGTCCGCGCGCTGGTGCCGATGTCCGTGTACATCGACGGGCCGGACAACCCGGACGTCGAGGACCCGCAGGCGCCCGGCCACGTGTCGTCGTTTCTGATCGACCTGCCGGTGGGGGAGCCCAATGCTGTCGTCCGGTTGTCGCACGTCGCGCATGCAACGGAAGCTTTCGCGCGTCAGGGCCGTCGGGTGACCGCTCAGACGATGGTGAAGATGTCCGGGTTCGCACCCGCCACACTCCATGCGATGAGTGCGCGCGCGGCCAGCAGTCTCTCGCAGCGCATGTTCAACCTCATGATCACCAACGCGCCGGGTCCGCAGTTTCCGCTGTACATCGGTGGCGCGCGGATGGAGGAGATGTATCCGGTCTCGCCATTGCTGAAGAATCAGACACTCAGTATTGCCTTGACGTCGTATGACGGGAATGTCTACTACGGTTTGAATGCCGACCGTGACGCGATGTCGGACGTCGACGTGGTGCGTTCGTTGCTCTTCGAGTCTCTCGAGGAGTTGACCGACGCCAGTCGGTAGGTGTTTCTCGCGCGTCGTGACAGTCCAACGAAGGTGGTCTCATGAGGGTGTACGTACCGGCAACTGTGGAAATTCTGCAGCGTTTGGTTGCCGATCAGGAGTTCGACGCGATGAGTCGGACTGCGTTTGCCGTCACTCCGGCACTGCGTGAGGCCTATGCGGCCGGGGACGACGACGAGTTGGCGGAAGTCGCGATGAGTGAGGCGGCGCGGGCGTCGTTGCGCTTGATTGCCGGCGCTGACGGACCGGTGACGTTCCGGCGTGCGGTGGTTGCCGCGGATGTCGACGACGCGAAGTTGCGTCCGGATCTCGATGACGCGGTAGTCCGCTTGGCCGGCCCGGTCACGATGGCGCAGGTCGCGTCCGTTCATGTTGATCTTGCGCAAGCCGAACCCGATATCGAGCGGGCGGCGGCGATTGTCGATGCTGCCGATCTCGGCGACACGGATGCCGAGTTCACCCTCGGTGACGCGGAAGATCACGAGTTGGCGTGGTACGCGGCGCAAGAGTTGCCGTTCCTGCTCGACCTGCTCTGAAATCGGACACCCGCTGTCCTTACTATGAAGTAACCTACGGTACCGTAACCTGATGACCTACGATAGCGTAGGCATAGGTAGTGCGGGTGAGCATTGCAGGTGAGAGGTGGAGGTCTGATGGGTCTGAAGGACTGGATCGAGGCACCGGCAGCGTCGGTAGTTCCGGCAGCGCGGTCGAAGCTCAATTTGCTGCGCGGTGCCGCAGCGCGATTGACCACACCTCTCTTGCCTGACGACTACCTTCATCTGGCAAATCCGTTGTGGTCGGCGCGCGAACTGCGTGGCCGGATCGTCGAGGTTCGACCGGAAACTCAGGATTCCGCGACGATCGTGATCAAGCCGGGTTGGGGTTTCGACTTCAATTACCAGCCGGGGCAGTACATCGGTATCGGCTTGCACATCGACGGGCGATGGCATTGGCGGTCGTACTCGTTGACGTCGCCGCCCAACTGGGAGAACAAGAAGATCTCCATCGCGGTGAAGGCGATGCCCGAGGGTTTCCTTTCGAGCCACCTGGTCAGCGGAGCTGTTCCGTCCGGCACGATCGTCCGTCTGGCCACGCCGGCCGGTAACTTCGCGTTGCCGGACCCGCCGCCGGAGAAGGTCCTGTTCATCACCGCCGGCAGCGGAATCACGCCTGTCATGGGCATGCTGCGCACGATGAATCGTCGAGGGCAGTTGCCCGACGTCATGCACGTGCACTCCGCTCCCACGGAATCCGATGTCATGTTCGCGGACGAACTGACGGCACTACATGCCGAGCACGAGGATTTTGTCAGCCACATTCAGCTGACGCGCCGCGACGGAAAGTTCAAGCTCAGTTCACTCGATCAGGTGTGCCCGGATTGGCGTGAGCGTCACACCTGGGCCTGTGGACCCCTGCCGTTGCTCGACGAGATCGACGACGTGTGGAAGGCCGAGGGGATCGAAGACCGCCTGCACATGGAGCGGTTTGCGGTGTCGAGGATCGATGCGTCCGCAGACGGCGGCACCGTCACGTTCGAGAAGTCGGGAAAGACCGTCACGGTGGACGGTGCGACAACACTTCTCGAAGCCGGGGAACAGTCCGGCGCTCTGATGCCTTTCGGTTGCCGAATGGGCATTTGCCAGACTTGTGTTGTACCTCTCGTTTCCGGTCATGCAATCGACCTACGCTCGGGAAAGCAGCATGTCGAGGGTGAACGCATCCAGACATGCATTTCCGCCGCGGCGGGCGACTGTACGCTGGACGCATAGCTTCTAGGCACACGGAGGACAACGGTGGCAATCACCGACATCAAAGAGTTTTCGCACCTCACCGCAGCTGATGTCGAAGCGCTCGGGCGTGAACTGGACCAGATTCGACTCGATGTCGAAGACTCTCGTGGAATCCGGGATGCTCGCTATATTCGTCGGGTCATTCGCGTCCAGCGCGCCTTGGAACTCGGCGGTCGTATCGCCCTGTTCGGTAGCAAGTACCGTCCCGCCTGGTTGGCGGGCACGGCGCTGCTGAGTATCTCGAAGATCATCGAGAACATGGAACTCGGGCACAACGTGATGCACGGGCAGTGGGACTGGATGAACGATCCGGAGATTCATTCCTGTTCGTGGGAATGGGATCAGACGGGCCCGTCCGAGCACTGGAAACGTGCCCACAACTACCAGCATCACACGTACACCAATGTTGTCGGGATGGACGAGGATCTTGGCTTCGGGATCCTGCGGATGACGCGGGACGAGGCGTGGAAGCCGATCAATCTTCTGCAGCCGATTGCCAATGTCATTCTTGCGGCGACGTTCGAGTGGGGCATCGCCCTGCATGACCTGACTGCGGCTTCCGAGTTGGAAGGTGCTGCGAAGGGGCAGCTGAACTCCCAGGCCAACAAGGATTTTGCACGCAAGATCGTCCGACAGGTCGGCAAGGATTTTGTGGTGTTCCCCTTGCTGACCGGGCCCGCGTGGAAATCGACGCTGACGGCTAATGCGACGGCAAATCTCGTTCGTAACCTCTGGGCGTACGTGGTCATCTTCTGCGGCCATTTTCCCGATGGTGCGGAAAAGTTCACCGTCGCAGAGTTCGAGCAGGAAACACGTCACGAGTGGTACCTGCGTCAGATGCTCGGTAGCGCCAACTTCAATTCCGGAAAGCTCATGGGGTTCATGAGCGGCAACCTGAGTTACCAGATCGAGCATCACGTCTTCCCGGATCTGCCGAGTAATCGCTATCCGGAGATTGCTGTGAAGATGCGTGCGCTGTGCGAGAAGTTCGATCTTCCGTACACGACAGGTTCGTTGTTCAAGCAGTATCTGCTTGCGCTTCGCACCATTCACAAGCTGGCCCTGCCGGACAAGTGGTTGATCGCGACCTCGGACAATGCGCCGGAGACTTCCTCGGAGCTGCGGTTCCGGGAGCCGGGACTCAAGGGTGCTGCGATGGCGATGGTCGACGATCTGCGTACCGATTCGGTGACCGGCAAGCGCTTGGGTCTGTTGACGGCTTTGAAGTCGCAGGCGCGTTCTCGCCTGCCGAAGCGCAAGAAGTGATATAGATTACATCGAGCAAAAGCTAACCTACGGTGCCGTAACTTACGCTAGAGTAGGTCGTGTTGAATCCGTTCGGCATGAACTTTTCGACAAGAACTCACCGTAGGAGGCCCGCATGGCGATTGCAGACGTCAAGGAATATGCGCATCTCACCGAAGCCGACGTTGAAGCGCTCGGTCGTGAACTCGATGCGATCCGTCGCGACATAGAGGATTCGCGTGGCGAGAAAGACGCACGCTACGTCCGTAACGTCATTCGTCTTCAGCGGACCCTCGAGGTCAGTGGTCGCGCTATCCTGTTCGCCAGCCGCAAGCGCCCGGCGTGGCTGCTCGGCACCGGCGTTCTCGGTGTCGCGAAGATCATCGAGAACATGGAACTCGGCCACAACGTCATGCACGGGCAGTGGGACTGGATGAACGATCCGGAAATCCACTCGAGCTCGTGGGAGTGGGACGTCACCGGCCCGTCGGCGCACTGGAAGCAGACCCACAACTTCCTGCACCACAAGTACACCAACGTCCTCGGCATGGACGACGACGTCGGATACGGACTGCTGCGCGTCACCCGTGACCAGCGATGGAAGCCGTTCAATGCCGGCAACCTCGTGTACAACACCCTGCTTGCGCTCTTCTTCGAGTGGGGCATCGCCGCGCAGCATCTCGAGCTCGGCAAGGTGGCCAAGGGCCGCGCGGACATGGACGACACGCGTCGTAAGCTGCGTGAGGTCGGCGAGAAGGTCGGCAAGCAACTGGTCAAGGACTACGTCGTCTACCCGGCACTCACGGGACCGGCATGGAAGAGCACTCTCAGTGCGAATTTCACCGCGAACATCATCCGCAATCTGTGGACCAACGCCATCATCTTCTGTGGGCATTTCCCGGACGGCGCCGAGAAGTTCACCAAGGCAGATATCGACGGCGAATCGCAGGCGCAGTGGTACCTGCGTCAGATGCTCGGTAGCGCCAACATCGAGGGCAGCAAGCTGATGGACTTCATGTCCGGCAACCTCAGCTACCAGATCGAGCATCACCTGTTCCCCGACCTGCCGAGCAACCGGTACCCGGCCATCGCGGTCAAGGTTCGTGAGCTCACCGACAAGTACGACTTGCCTTACACGACCGGGCCTTTCCTGGTGCAGTACGCCAAGTCGTGGCGCACCATCGCCAAGTTGTCGCTGCCAAACAAGTACCTCAAGGACACCGTCGACAATGCGCCGGAAACGGCATCCGAGTTGATGTTCGACGGCAACGCCGCCTCGAGCGTCGATCCGGTCACCGGCCGTCGTCGTGGACTCAAGAGCGCCATAGCGCAAAAGCGTAAGAGCGGAAAGCTGCGGAGCCTGCTCGGCTTGCGCTGATCAACTACCGAAAAAGCCCAGACACCGAAATCGGTGTCTGGGCTTTTCTCGTTTGTCAGTACTGGTCGTTGGATTTGATGGCCTCGAGGAGTTGCCGCACGGCAATCACACGACGGGCCGATTTTCCTTCGAGAAGATCCAGCTTGCACTCCGGGTCCGCGGGCGGGCCGAGGTGCGTGCATCCGCGAGGGCAATCCTCGATCTGTGCCGCGAGGTCGGAGAAAGCGGCGACAACATTCTCCGGTGAAATGTGGGCCAAGCCGAACGATCGGATGCCCGGCGTGTCGATTACCCAACCACCCTCGGCGAGGGGGAGGGCCACAGACTGCGTCGACGTGTGCCGTCCCTTGCCGACGCCCGAGACGATGCCGACGGCTCGATTGGCGTCGGGGACAAGGCGATTCACCAACGTCGACTTACCGACGCCCGAGTGCCCGATCAGGGCCGTCAACTTGTCGTGCAGGATGGCGGTGAGTTCGTCCAGCGGATCGTCACGACCGGCCACGACCACTTGGATGTCGAGGTCGGCGAAGGTGCTGGCGAACTCCTCCGGCGGTTCGAGGTCGCTCTTGGTGAGGCACACGATCGGCGTGAGACCGCCCACATATGCCGCGACCAGGGCGCGCTCGACAAATCCGGTGCGCGGCGGCGGATCAGCCAAGGCAACCACGATCAGTAACTGCTGCGCGTTGGCGACCACGATGCGCTCGAACGGATCCGTATCGTCAGCGGTGCGTCGTAGCACGGTCGAACGCTCGGAGACCCGGACGATGCGAGCGAGGGTGTCGGTCTTGCCCGACAGATCGCCGACGATGTCCACTTGATCACCGACGACGATGGGCGTGCGGCCCAGTTCACGGGCGCGCATCGTCACGATCAGCCGGTCGGGATCGCCGCCGAGGACGCAACCCCACCGGCCACGATCCTTCGAGACCACCATCCCCGACTCGGCAGAGAGATGCTCAGGGCGGGTCTTGGTGCGTGGGCGTGATCCGCGACCGGGGCGGACCCGGACGTCGGACTCGTCGTACTGCCGCGGACTCAGAAGCTTGCCTTTCGCGCGGAGGTTGCCAGCATGTCTGTCCACATGTTCTCGAAGCCCGGCAGCGTCTTGGCCGTGGTTGCGACGTCGTCGACCTCCACGCCGTCGACGACCAGGCCGATGATCGCGCCGGCCGTGGCCATGCGATGGTCTGCGTACGAGAGCCATTGCCCACCATGCAGTTTCGCGGGGACAATGGTCAGGCCGTCATCGGTTTCGGTGACGGACCCGCCCAGCTTGTTGATCTCGTCCGCCAGTGCCGCCAGTCGATCCGTCTCGTGGCCCCGCAGGTGTGCGATGCCGCGCAGATGAGACGTTCCCTCTGCCAGCGCGGCGAGCGCCGCAACCGTCGGGGTGAGTTCACCGACGTCGTGCAGGTCGATGTCGATGCCGCGCAACGTTTCGGGACCTCGCACCGTAAGGATGCCGTCGGCGAGGGTGACCTCGGCTCCCATCGAGGCGAGAATATCGCGGATCGCGTCGCCGGGCTGCGTTGTCGACGACGGCCACAACGGCACGCTGACGGTACCGCCGGTAACAGCCGCTGCTGCCAGGAATGGTGTGGCATTCGACAGATCGGGTTCGATGACCCAGTCGATAGCGCGCACCGGTCCGGGTTCGACCCGCCAGGTGTCGGCGTCGCCGCCCGTGGCCGGAGTCGTGACGGACACTCCGGCTTCGCGCAGCATCTCGACGGTCATGTCGATGTGTGGCATCGACGGAACCGGCTTGCCGGTGTGGTGCACGGTGACGCCCTGCTCGAACGCTGCGGCCGAGAGCAGCAGGCCTGAGACGAACTGTGACGAACCGGATGCGTCGATGGTGACGGTTCCGCCGCGCAGCGACCCGGTTCCGGTCACGGTGAACGGCAGAGCGTCGCCGTCGATCTGCGCGCCCAGGCCTCGCAGAGCATCGAGGATAGTGCCGAGTGGCCGCGTCCGGGCCTGCTCGTCACCGTCGAAACGGACGACGCCGTCAGCCGTTGCAGCCAGGGGCGGGAGGAATCGCATGACGGTACCGGCGAGCCCGCAGTCGACGTCGGCACCGCGCAGCGGTCCGGGTGTGACGGCGAGCGTGCTGGGATCGCCCGCTTCCTCGATACCGATCCCGAGGTCACGCAATGCCGCGATCATGAGGTCTGCGTCACGGCTGCGGAGGGCGCCGGTGAGGGTGGACGGACCGTCCGCCAACGCTGCCAGAATCAGGGCTCGGTTGGTGATGGACTTCGATCCGGGCAGTGTCACCACTGCGTCGACCGGCGTTTGGGCTAGAGGGGCGCTCCACAGACTCAGACTCACGAGGTCCATCTTCTCTCATCAGTGGGAGATTGGTCGAAACCGTGCCACCCTGGGTGTCATGTGCGGAAGGTATGCGACCACAGCGGACCCGGCGAGCCTGGCAGTCGAACTCGATGCGATCGACGAGACCGATCACTCGTCGGCCGTCGCCGAGGATTTCAACGTGGCACCGACGACGCCGGTGCTGACGGTTGTCGAGCGCCACGATCGCGAGAACCCCGACAGCGATCCGGCCAAGCGGATTCGGCAGATGCGATGGGGGTTGGTGCCCTCGTGGACGAAAGAATTGGGCAAGGGCCCGGTTCTGTTCAACGCGCGCGCCGATTCCCTGGCGGAGAAACCGGCATTCCGAACGTCATTCAAATACAAGCGCTGTCTCGTCCCGATGGATGGTTGGTACGAGTGGCAGACCGAACCGCAGGGTGGCAAGAAAGCGTCGAAGATCCCGTACTACATGCACCGCGGCGACGGATCGAGGCTGTTCATGGCCGGAGTGTGGTCGGCGTGGCGCGATCCACGGATCGAGAACGCCGATCCGGTTCTGAGCTGTTCGATCGTCACCGTGGACTCGCACGGCCACCTCGAACAGGTACATGACCGGATGCCACTCGCCCTGCCCCGTGATCGTTGGGACGCCTGGCTCGATCCCGATCACGGCGCGAACCCGTCACTGCTCGAACCGGCGCCCGAACTGTTCTCGGGGATCGAGATCGACCGAGTGAGGCCCCTCGTCAACAGCGTCAAGAACAACGGGCGCGAATTGATCGAGCCGGACGTCGACCGCGCAGGGGAGCAGATCAGTCTGCTCTAGTCGAGCGCCACGTCATTCAAGGCCACGTCATTCCAAAGCCACGTCATTCCAAGGCCCACGTCACGGTGACCTCGAAGGACACCTGCTGGGTTCCCGGTGCAATGGCCATATCGAGCATCGCGCCACCGGGTGCCCTCATTGTCTGGTCGCCGGTGGTGCCGGGTGCTTCTGTGATGGTGATGACGTTCGACAGCGAGGTTCCGGAAAGATCGGCGTATTGCTCCGCGCGGTTCTGTGCGTCCTCGAAGGCCCGGGTCCGAGCGTCGGCGAGTAGCGCCGAATCGTCGTCGATATCGAAGGCGACTGTATTGAGGCGCGCCGCATCACCGCCGGCGGCGATCCCCGCGTCGAGCACGGCCGACGCTTTACTCAGATCCCGGACGACGATCCGCACCGAGTTGGTCGCGCGGTAACCCGTCACTGTTGCGCCGCCGAAAGGCCCACCGGATCCGTCGTACTGCGGCTGGACGGACAGATCACTGGTCTGAATGTCGTCGGCAGCTGCACCCGCGGCGACCATCGCGTCGATCATCGCCCGGGCCTTCTCGTTCGCTTGGGATACCGCTCCCGACACATCCGGCGCAACAACCTCGACGCCGATGCCCGCACTGAGAATGTCAGGGGCCCCGCGAACCTCACCTGTTCCGACGACGGTGACCTCTTTGGTCGTGTTGTCGCTACTTGCGCAGGCGGTGAGCGAGATCGCGAGCGCGGCGGCCACTGCAAGCGTTGTCAGGTGTGGTCGGACAGACGTGAGGTTCATGGCCCAGAGGCTAGCGACTCCCACTACGCCGCGTGGTCGAATCCCTCATCGAGCCAGGGCGCCGGTGATCTCGGCGTAGGCAACAAAGTTCTTCGACGACAGCGTTGTTCCGTTCTCCAGGTAGCACGTCACGAGGACGAGCCGTCCAGGCTGTCGAAGGCGCAGTTCCGGCGACTCCTGCGCTTCGCCGAACTTCTCGTACAGCGCAGTCGAACGCACCGTGTACTCGAGTGTGCCGGAATCCGTTTCGATCAGCACCCGGCTGCCGGCCACGATGTCCGGCAGGGTGTCGAACACTGCCGCAGTCCCGGCGCCGGCGTGGCCGATCACGAAAACCGTTCCGTCACTGTCTGTTCCAGGCTCGCTGCGGCAGCCGACCCAATACGCGTCCGCCAGGGTCGGTGGATCGAGCACGGGGCAGGCGCCTGCGGGCATCGGGAGCACTTTCGTGTCGATCCCCAGATCGGCGATCGACAACCGTGTCGGCTGGGCCATCGGGACCGACTGCGATTGCAGAGAATCGGCAGGAATCGTGTCGGCCGATGTGTGCGCGGCCTCGAGGCGAGCTTGTCCGGAGATCGCGCACCCTGGCAGTAGCAGAAAGAGTATTGCCAGGATCAGGACACGACACCGATCAGTGCTGGTTCGGCGCATTCTTACGGCGCAAAACAAATGCACCCGCGGCGGAGACCAGCAATGCCGCGCCGCCGATTCCGGCGATCAGCACACCGGACGGTCCGGTGGACTCACCTGCCCCGGTCTGGAACACCAGAGCGTCGTCGTAGGCCAGAGGTACAAATGTGCCCTGCGGATCGTCGTAACCGTGGACCTTGTACCCCTCGGGGGTAGTGACCACGTACACCGGTTCCTTCGACGGTCCCGTCGTGGGCGCCGGGGTCCCACCGTCGATCTTCGGGATTCCCACGAGAATCGGGGGAAGAACGATCACCCGAGTGGTGGTTGTGGGAATCGACGTTGCCGACGGTGTCGACACTGCGGAGGACGTGGTGACTCGCGCAGACGTCGTGGTGGTCGGTTCCGTCGTCGTTACTTCGGTGGTGGTCGGTTCTGTGGTGGTCGGTTCTGTGGTGACCGTGGTGGTGGTCGGTTCTGTGGTGGTCGGTTCTGTGGTGACCGTGGTGGTGGTCGGTTCTGTGGTGGTCGGTTCTGTGGTGACCGTGGTGGTGGTCGGTTCTGTGGTCGTTACTTCGGTGGTGGTCGTGACGGGTGTTGTTGTGACGGGGGTTGTCGTCACCGTTGTGGTGGTCACGGGTGTTGTTGTGCTGGTTGTTGTTTCGGGTGTCTTGGGATCGGAGGGCATCGGCGGTTCACCGTGCTCGCCGTAGTGGTAGTTCTGGCCGTCGACCTGCACCCAGGTGATATCGAAGTTTTCCCACCCCGGGAAGTTCGGGTGTGAGGAAATATCGAGCACCCAGGGGGATTGGCCGATGAACTTTTCGGTCCACTGCCCGTTGCCGTCGATGTGTGTCCCCAGTTGCATGGTCTCGCCGGTGTCGGGGTTCGTGATCTTCAGGTTGATGTGCTGGCCCATCGCAGCGCTCTGGCCGTCGGGGTAGTAGACCGTCACGGTTCCGGGAGAGACGGAATATTCGCGCCCACCTGCGGCGATGCCGTCTGTCGGTGTGGTCCATGTCGGGGTCGACTGTGCGGCAACCGACGGCGTTGTTGTGCTTGCCGAGGGGGTTGTGGTCGCTGCCGTTGTGGTCTCCGAAGTTGCCGACGACGTTGCTGGAGTTGTTGCTGGCGTGGACTCGGAAGGCGTTGCCGACTCGGTGGTGGAGGGTGACTCGGCGGTTGTCTGCGCCGTTGTCGCCTCGCCGTTGTCGCCATCTGTTGCCGCTGCCGGAGCCGCAGCCGCGAATGCGGTGAAACTGGCGACGGCTACTGCTGCTGCGTAGATCTTGGTACGTCCGCGCTGATTGTTCACGACAGTATGGCCTTTCGGTCCCGAAAGCGGCGGCGCACAGGCTCGGATGGACGCACGGCACAGCAAGGCCGGGCAGGTCGAATCGAAGAGTGTGCCGATGGCGGTGGGTAGTTGATCAATCCTTCAATTACTAGGTAACTCGATGGTCGCTATGTCCGTCAAGTCCGATTTGCTGATCGTGCGCCATTTCACAGAAATGCGCTAATCCATTGCGTCGGAACATATTTCGGATGCGGCGCAAAGGGTGATTTCGGGGGTGAATCTCTCCGGGAAACGTCCCGTCGACTGGCTAGTGACGGGGCCTTAGGTGTAGGCGGGTTCGGGACTTTAGGCCCACGGCTCTGTTCGAGTAATTGTCAGCCGGCAGTAATCGACGCTGTCGTCGCGCCGCACAGATCGACAAGGTCGCCAGGTGCCAGTTCGATTTCGAGTCCGCGCCGGCCCGCGCTGCACAGGACGCGATCCCACTCGAGTGCTGACGCATCGATCACCGTCGGCAGTTTCTTGCGCTGCCCCAGCGGGGAGATGCCACCGAAGACATAGCCGCTCGAGCGCTCTGCGTCGGCGCGGTCGGCCATGACGGCTTTGCTTGCGCCGAGCGCGGCGGCAGCGGCTTTCAGCGAGAGTTTGTTTGGGACGGGGAGCACGGCAACGGCTAGTTTCCCCGTATCGAGCTTGATGACCAGAGTCTTGAATATCTGATCTGCCGTGACACCGACAGCCCCGGCCAGGGCGGTGACCGCCTCGTCGCCGAAGGATTCCGCGCGCGGGTCGTGGTCGTAGCTGTGAACCTGATGGGCGGTCTTCGACTTCTCGAGGATTTTGGTCGCAGGGGTCGCAGTTCCGGCCATTGCGACACTCTATGTCCAGAGGGGTCGAGCGAAGCGAGGGGGAATGTTGTCCGGGGTCGAGCGAAGCGAGGGGGAATGTTGTCCGGGGTCGAGCGAAGCGAGGGGAATGTTGTGAGGTCGAGCGAAGCGGGGGGAATGATGTCCGGGGTAGTGGTGTTGGTACTGGTTGATCCATCCGGAAAAAGTGAAGGAGCGACCGTGCTGGCTGTGTGCGAGCCACGACCGGCCCATAGGTCGGAACTGACGATGGCGGTAACCTTGATCCCCACGGCTAGTGAAGGGATCAGAGTGCTGGAACACGACCGGCCCAAGGACGAACAGTCGGAGGTCACCGAACCTGCCGATGCCGTTGCGTCCGAAACGCCCGAAACTGCGGATGAGTTGATTGCCCGTTTCGAGCGGGACGCGCTGCCTTTGCTCGACCAGCTCTACGGTGCCGCGCTGCGTATGACGCGTAATCCCTCGGATGCCGAGGACCTGGTTCAAGAGACGTACATCAAGGCGTACACGGCTTTCCGATCGTTCCGTGACGGAACCAATCTCAAGGCGTGGCTGTACCGGATTCTCACCAACACGTACATCAACTCGTATCGGAAGAAGCAGCGTCAGCCGGCGCAGTATCCGACCGACGAGATCACCGACTGGCAGTTGGCTGCTACGGCGGAGCACACGTCGACCGGGCTGCGTTCCGCTGAGGTCGAGGCGCTCGACGCGCTTCCCGACGACGACATCAAGGCCGCTCTGCAGGAGCTGCCGGAAGAGTTCCGCATGGCGGTGTACTACGCGGACGTCGAGGGTTTCCCGTACAAGGAAATCGCGGAGATCATGGGCACGCCCATCGGAACGGTGATGTCACGGCTGCATCGCGGACGTAAGCAATTGCGCGGATTGTTGGGCGACGTCGCGAAGGACCGCGGGTTCAACCGGGGCGAGAAGGACGTAGCTGCCGAAGCGGAAGGTGTTACCCGATGAGCACGCAGGACGAATTCGAAAGGCTCGACTGCTCAGCGGTCATTGCCGACGTGTGGTTGATGCTCGACGGTGAATGCGACGATGCCAGTCGTGCGCGTCTGCAGCGACACATCGACGATTGTGGTTCCTGCCTCGCAGCGTACGGAATCGAGGAGAAGGTCAAGAGTTTGATCAGCCGCAAGTGCGGTGGCGAGCATGCGCCCGAGAGCCTCCGTCAGAGGCTCACCATCGAGTTGCGACGCACGATCATCGTGACGAGTACCGAAACCGACAAATAGTCCGGCTGGGGGCGTCTGAGACGTCAACAACAACAAGGGGCGGGGAAGCAAAGACTGCTTCCCCGCCCCTTGTTGTCGGTGCACTACATGTCAGGCGTTTGGACGCTTGCCATGGTTAGCTGCACTGCCCTTACGGCTACGCTTCTTACGACCGCGCTTACCCATGATTGGTCTCCCTTCTGTTTCTTTCGCGTCATTCTTTCACGCCCACCTCGGTGTGGTTCCATTGGCAGGTCGATCGGGTCTCCCGGCGGCGGAAGTCCTACCGGTTCTCGGCAGAAGTGAGGTTCACGATGGCAGAAGACGTGCGCGCGGAAATGGTTTCCACGGTGTTCCAGGTTGTCGTGAGTGAGGGCGATGTTGTCGCGGACGGCGACACGCTGGTCATCCTGGAGTCCATGAAGATGGAGATTCCGGTGCTGGCGGAGGTTGCGGGCACCGTCACCACCGTGGGAGTCAAGGTCGGCGATGTCATTCAGCAAGGCGACTTGATCGCCGTGATCTCCTAAGCGTTCGCGAATGTCCACTCTCAGCGACCTCCTGGCAGAACACACCGACCTACCCGGCACCGCCGTCGATCACCTGCAACGGGTGGTGGGCGAGTGGCAGCTCCTCGCCGACCTCTCCTTCGCTGACGTCCTGCTGTGGGTGGCCGCCGAATCGGATCAGTCCGCGCCGTCCGGAAGCGTGATCTGCGTCGCGCATTGCCGTCCGACCACCGCGTCGACGGCATTCCCGGAAGACGCTGTCGGGACCCTTGTGTCGGAGTCCGAGCATCCGCAGGTTCTGCGTGCGTTGGTCGAGGGACAGGTGGTGCGGACGGAGGACGCTGACTGGCGCGAAGGTATGCCGCCGCGCCGGGAGGCATTGCCGGTGCGATTGGACGGCCGTGTCATTGCCGCCCTGAGTCGCGATACCAACCTCTCGCATCAGCGGGCGCAGAGTCCGTTGGAAGTGGCGTATCTGGATTGCGCTGCCGACCTGTGTCAGATGATCAGCGACGGCACGTTCCCGGTTCGGGAATCGCGTTCGGATACCAACTCGAGTCCGCGTGCGGGCGACGGTTTCATCCGGCTCGATACCGAGGGGCGGGTGGTGTACGCGAGCCCGAATGCGTTGTCCGCCTATCACCGCATGGGGTTGAGTGCGGACCTTGTGGGCCAGGATCTCGCCGCGGTGACGCGGATGTTGGTGACCGACCCGTTCGAATCGCAAGAGGCTGCCGGCTACATCCGAGACACTTTGGCGGACAAGCCCGGTCGACGGATGGAGATCGAAGCGCGTGGTGCCACGGTGTTGCTGCGTGCATTGGTCCTCAAACCGGGTGGACGCCATGTGGGGGCTGCTGTTGTCGTCCGCGACGTCACCGAGGTGAAGCGGCGAGATCGTGCCCTGCTCAGCAAGGACGCGACCATCCGCGAAATTCACCATCGTGTGAAGAACAACTTGCAGACCGTCGCGGCGCTGTTGCGCTTGCAGGCTCGGCGAACCGGCAATGACGAAGCACGCCAGGCCTTGACCGAATCGGTACGACGCGTTACGTCGATCGCGTTGGTGCACGACACGTTGTCGATGTCGGTGGACGAGGAGGTCGACCTCGACGAGGTGATCGACCGGTTGGTTCCGATGCTCTCCGATGTCGCGGGAGTCGGTGCGCCCGTGACGATCCGGCGTGAGGGTAGTTTCGGTGTGTTCTCCGCCGAGCGAGCGACGCCGCTGGTGATGGTGCTGACGGAGTTGGTACAGAACGCGATAGAGCACGCGTTCGATCCTGGCGTCGCGGGCACCGTGACTCTCAGCGCGGAGCGTTCGGCGCGGTGGCTGGACGTGATCATCCACGACAACGGGCGTGGTTTGCCTGCGGGTTTCAGTCTCGAGAAATCCGACCGTCTGGGCTTGCAGATCGTGCGGACACTGCTCGGTGCAGAGCTCGGAGGTTCACTCGGATTGCACCCGGGAAGTGGTGGCGGAACCGATGCGGTTCTCCGTGTGCCGCTCGGCAGGCGAAGTGCGCGTTACTGATTCGCCTCGATCGCGATATTTCGAGCAGACAAAAAGCCCGGCACCATGGTGTGCCGGGCTGTCGTCTTCGACGGCAAAACGGGAGGAGCTGTACTCGCGTTCGCGTCGGACGTCTGAAGTACTCGAGTACTTGCCTAGACGGAAGTGCGTGCGCGAGTGCGTGCGTTACGACGCTTGAGTGCGCGACGCTCGTCTTCGCTCATTCCGCCCCACACGCCTGCATCCTGACCGGACTCGAGAGCCCAGGACAAGCATTCGGCGGTGACGGGGCAGCGGTTGCAGACAACCTTGGCATCAGCAATCTGTGCGAGGGCCGGTCCGCTGTTTCCCACCGGGAAGAACAGTTCGGGATCCTCGTCGCGACAGATTGCGTTGTGGCGCCAGTCCATCTTTTTCGCTCCTTAAGCTGGGTGTGAATACACCGTTTGGTACCAATGAGTTTGTGTGTGCGTAATCAATGTTTCCGCACTGTTACTTGTGAATGCTTTCACGAACTCGCGGTATGTCAATAGATTTGGACAGGTTCGTGGGCCAACTCACTAAAATCGGACGTACCGATTGGCAACCTTGTAGTCATCGGCATTTTACCCGAGCGCAATGACGGTTTTCCACTGTTTTTGCAGGTCAAGACAGTTGTGTGGATCACGCAGGCAGTGGAGCGAAGACCTCGAGTGCGTCCGGTACAGCGGTAAATTCGACCGATTTGCGAAGTCCGATGAAATCTCCGTCCATTTGAAAACCGATCGGCCGTGACGACTCGATGGTGATGGCCGCGACGTCGTCGGTCCGTACGAGGACTTTCGATTTCGGCTCTGCGCCCTTCGCCAACAGTTGCCGGACAACCTTCAGGGAGGGAAGGACTTTGGTGCTCGTCATCGCGAAGAGTCCGAGCCCCGAGTCGAAAGTCGTTCCGGGATTGGTGTGTACGGGGCGCGCTTCGAGATAGGTCCACGGGCTGGAATTGGACACGAATGCATAGTGGACGCCCGGAATGGGATCCTGACCCGGAAGCTGGACCGTCAGTGCAGGTTCGGCTCGCTTGGCCCGGAAGAACGCGGCGATCGCGGTGCGCACGTATCGACTCGGCGTCGCGGGATCACCGTTCTTACGACTGGCGTCGACGGCCTCGCACACATCGGCGTCGAGGCCCATCCCGGCGTTGAACGTGAACCAGCGGTTGTCTGCGTGGGCAAGTCCGATGCGTCGACGAGTCCGCTCGCTCAAGAGATCGATCAGTTGATTGGTGGCATCGACAGGATCGGGTGCAATGCCCAGTGAACGGGCAAACACGTTGGCGGATCCACCGGGAACAACCGCGACGGTCGGAATGGGTCCTACGGGCACGGCTTTCATCGATGTCGGATGCGGCGATCCGAGGAGGCCGTTGACCACTTCGTTGACGGTGCCGTCGCCGCCGTGGACGATCACCACACCGAAACCGTCTTCGTGCGCTTGCCGCGCGAGTTCGGCGGCGTGACCACGATGGGTTGTGTGCGTCACGGTCAGTCGCACCCGACTCTCGAGAGCGTGAGCCAACAGATCACGACCGGCCGCGGTGGTCGAGGTGGCATTGGGATTGACGATCAGCAGTGCGCGCACGGGGCATGAGCCTATCCGGTGTCGTGTTCTAGGCTGGTCTCGTGCCGAATACTGCCAGTCCGAATACCCTTCCCAACACAGTCAGGTGGGCGGGTGCCCTCGTGACGCTGCAAGGTCTGGTTGCGGCCGGCTTTGCCGTAGTCGCCGTAATTCGGGGTCTGACCGGGCACGACCAGAGCGTGACCAACGGTTACGGGTTTGCCGCGTGGGTGGCAATTCTCGGTGGTGCCGTGTTGGCTGCCGGTATCGCGCTGCTGACGGGTCGGCGGTGGGGACGCGCGATTGCCGTCGTTGCGCAGTTGCTGCTTCTGCCGGTTGCCTGGTCGCTTTTGACCGACTCGCACCAGGTATTTCTCGGTGTTGTCCTCGGAGCGGTTGTTCTCGTGACGCTGGTTTTCCTGTTCTCCGCGCCCACGTCCAAATGGATGGCACTGGAGTACGGATCATTCTCCGACGAGATCGCGACCGAGGAGACCGAATCGACCGAGGGTCGGGACAAGACCGACAGCTGAACGCTCTAGCGAGCCTGCGCGGCCAACGAACCCAGGTGGTCGCCGGTCAGTCGGTAGGTGGTCCACTCGGTTTTCGCCTCGGCGCCGAGTGATTCGTAGAACCCGATGGACGATGTGTTCCAGTTGAGCACCGACCACGACAGGCGTGAGTAGTTGTTGTCCGTGCATTCCTTCGCGAGAGCAGCCAACAAGGCTTTGCCGTGGCCTGATCCGCGCTCGGAGGGCTTCACGTACAAGTCTTCGAGGTAGATGCCGTAGACGCCTTCCCAGGTCGAGAAATTGCGGAACCACAGCGCCATACCGACAACATCTCCGCTCTCGGAGACCGCGACATGGGCAAAAGCGGACGCCGCATCACCAAAAAGTGCTTCGCCGATCTGAGCGGGTTTGACGGTGCACTCGTCGAGCGCCTTCTGATAATCGGCAAGTTCGTAGATCATGTCGGTGATCGGCTGGACGTCGGCGGGTGTGGCGCGTCGGATCATGGCACTCAGCCTTCCACGAGCGGTGGCACGTTGTGGTGCAGGAGATGCGTCGATCCGTGTTCGTACCCGAGCACCGAGTAGGCGCCGGGGGAGAGGGCAAATCGTCGGCCCTCGGAGACGGGCAGTTCGAGCCACCGCGCGATGAGAGCGCGGGAGAAATGCCCGTGCCCGATCAGGATGACGTCCCGTTCGGCCAGCTGAGACGTCACCAGGCTGAGCACCATGTCCGTGCGGGCGCCGATCTCGTCGGCATGCTCGCCGCCCGGGCAGGGATGACTCCACACCGTCCAATCGGGGACGCTTGTGCGAATTTCAGGCGTGGTGAGTCCCTCGTAGTCGCCGTAATCCCACTCGGACAATGCATCCCATGTCTGCTCGTCCGGCAGCCCTGCGAGCTCGCCCGTGCGCTGGGCGCGCAGCCGTGGGCTGGTCAGGATCATGGGATTGCGGAGGCCGAGTGCTCGAATGCGATTACCGGTGGCGGTGGCCTGGATCTCGCCGAGCGCGGTGAGCGGGACTTCGGTGCGACTGGTGTGCTTACCGCTGCGGGCCCATTCGGTTTCGCCGTGACGCAAGAGAATGACGCGGGGATTGGACGTGACGGTGCTGCGAACCGAGGAGGCCATGTGCCCATCATTGCAGGACAACTCGTGACACGACATCCGCGTGTAGCGTTCGCCTCTTCGCTCGAAATGCGCAAGGATCTATCTGTGACGACGGTTCTCGCAGTGGCAAATCAAAAGGGCGGCGTGGCCAAGACCACGACCGTCGCCTCCCTCGGTGCGGCTCTGTCCGCTCTCGGTCAACGTGTACTGGTGGTGGATCTTGATCCTCAGGGGTGCCTGACGTTCTCGCTCGGGCACAATCCCGATCGGCTCGAACGTTCGGTCAACGAAGTCCTGGCCGGTGATCTCGACGCCGCCGATGCGATCCTGTCTACCGGTGACGGCATGGATCTTCTGCCGGCAACCATCGATCTGGCGGGAGCGGAAGCGCTCCTGCTGATGCGTCCGGGCCGAGAGTTCGCGCTCAAGCGTGCGCTGTCTCCGCTGCTCGGGAACTACGACGTCGTCATCATCGACTGCCCGCCCTCGTTGGGTGTGTTGACGCTCAACGGATTGACTGCCGCGCAGTCGGTTCTTGTTCCGCTGCAATGCGAAACGCTGGCGCATCGCGGTGTAGGGCAGCTTCTGCGTACGGTGCGCGAAGTGCAGGCGATCACCAACCCCGACCTGGTTCTGCTCGGTGCATTGCCGACGCTGTACGACGCTCGGACTACACACAGCCGCGACGTTCTCGCAGATGTGAGCGACCGCTACTCGCTGCCCGTGCTCGCTCCGCCGATTCCGCGGACGGTAAAGTTCGCCGAGGCGTCGGCGTCCGGTGCGACGGTATTGGCCGGCCGGAAGAACAAGGGGGCCGACGCCTATCGCGATCTGGCGGCGAACCTTGTAAAACATTGGGCGGGAAGCGAAATCGTCACCTTTGTGCCGGACCCGACGGTCTGAGGCAAGTCAGCGCAGCGCAACCAGGGTGCCGTCGCGCTGTTCGAGAATGGTGTCGCCGGCGCTCGCGATGACGATCGGTGACGTGACGTCGCCGCGGTCGACGCCGATCATGCGGGTGACGGCGCCGTCGGTGGGGTTGATCACGGCAATTCCGTTGGGTACGGGAACAAGAAGCTGATCGGAGACCAGCGTGCCCGGGCCGGATGTTCCCTCGACGATCCAGGTGGGGGTCAAGTCGTTCGATCGAAGATTGATCGTCTGGGTGCCGGTCCACCACGTGATGCTGTTCTTGTCGGTGCGGAGGGTTGCGCGCTGAGAGTCGACGCCGTTCACGGGGTAGTCGACCAGTGCGGTGCCGGCGCCGTCGAAAATGCTGAGGCGAGAGACGGTTCCGTTTGCGCCGGGTAGGTAGACGGCGGTCTTCTCACCGGACACGGCGACGACGCGGGCACCCTCGGAATCCGGAAGCACGACCGTGCCGTATTCCTGCGGTTCCTGAGCATCCTTCGGGGCGGGATTCATGATCGTCAGACGGTTCGACGCGTCGCCCTCGCATTTCTGGAGGACGGACACGCGGCTGGAACTTGAAGCGGCGCTGAGTAATTCGCAACCTGCGTGCGGTTGCTTGTTGGGATTGACCGGGGCGTCGACGCGGCCGTACTCGAGCGTGCGGACCAGGTCGGAGCGCCACAGTTCCATGCGGGTGTCACCGAGGGAGATGACATAGGTGCCGTCGGCCGACAAGATGACCGACGGATCGGCGTCACTGTTGCGCTGGTCTTTACGTGCTCCGGTGTCGGCTACCAGCGAGGTGACTTGTGAGCACCCACGGTCGTCCTGGTACACCGCCACGACTCGATCCCAGGAACCGATAGCTCCGCAAAGTGGATAGTTGCGCGAGTAGCGCCACACTTCGTCCCCGGTGGCGGGGTCACGGCCGACGACGTCGGAGCCGTCCGCTGTGACTGCGGCGTTGCCCACGGCGATCGGAGCTGTGGAGTCCGCGCTCGGGAACGCCCACACCTCGCGCAGAATGTCCGGAAGAACCGCGGACGTCGTCAGCGGAGGGAGAGCCGTGTCAGCGGTGACCGAGGTGGTTCCGCGCGCATCACTGCGCAACCACACCACGGTCACCGCCACGATCACGGCCAGCGCGATACCGAGAGCCGCGATTACATCAGAGCGAGTACGCCGTTCAGGTGCCAGCACATGGGGAGCTTACTCTGCTGCGGCTGCCGCAACGGCCTGCGCCGGGCGACGACGACGGCGACGGCGCGGCTTGGATGCGGCGTCGGAATCGGCTGAAGTGGCAGCATCGTCGGCGGGTGCAGCAGCATCCGCCGTGGGTGCAGTTGTCTGAGTTGCGTCAGCTGATTCGCTGCCGGCCCGGGTACGGCGACGGGTCCGGTTGCGACGAGGAGCGGCCTTCTCTTCGCTTCCGTCGGTGTCGGCAGCAGCCTTCGTGTCCGCGTTCGCCTTTTCGGGCGCAGCTTGCGCCTTCGCAGGCGCAGTCTTGCGGACGGTGCCCTTCGCGTCGGCCGGGATGGACAGCTCTTCGTACAGGTGCGGCGAGCTCGAGTACGTCTCGACCGGGTCGGGAATTCCGAGGCTCAGTGCCTTGTCGATGAGCTGCCAGCGAGGGATGTCGTCCCAGTCGACCAGCGTGACGGCGATACCGGTGCGTCCTGCTCGGCCGGTACGGCCGATGCGGTGGACGTACGTCTTCTCGTCCTCGGGGCACTGGTAGTTGATGACGTGGGTGACGTCGTCGATGTCGATACCGCGAGCAGCGACGTCGGTGGCGACAAGAACGTCGACCTTGCCGTTACGGAAGCCCTTCAGGGCCTTTTCACGGGCGATCTGTCCGAGGTCACCGTGGACGGCACCGACGGAGAAGCCGCGCTCGGCGAGATCGTCGGCGACTTTCTGGGCGGTGCGCTTGGTGCGGGTGAAGATCATGGTTGCGCCGCGACCTTCGGCCTGCAGCACGCGGGCGACCATCTCGGCCTTGTCGAGTGCGTGTGCACGGTAGATGTGCTGGCTCGTGCGATCGTGCACGGCGGACGATTCGGCTTCCTCGGCACGGATGTGCGTCGGCTGCGTCAGGAAGGTGCGCGCCAGGGTGATGATCGGGCCCGGCATCGTTGCGGAGAACAGCATCGTCTGACGCTTGTCGGGGACCATGCCCATGAGGCGTTCGATGTCGGGCAGGAAGCCGAGGTCGAGCATTTCGTCGGCTTCGTCGAGGACGAGAACGCCGACCTTGCCGAGAATCAGGTGCGACTGGTTCGCGAGGTCGAGCAGGCGGCCCGGGGTGCCGACAACAACGTCGACGCCCTTCTGGAGTGCCGAGATCTGAGCTTCGTAGGGACGGCCGCCGTAGATGGGCAGAACCTGGAGACCGCGATCGCCGACGCGGAGGTACTTACTGGCGTTCTCGAGGTCGCGAGCAACCTGGATGCACAGTTCGCGGGTCGGGACGATGATCAAGGCGCGGGGCGTGCCGTCGAGGGCAGCGGTGCCATTGGAGGCAGTGGCGATGCGGTGCAGCAGCGGGACGCCGAAACCGAAGGTCTTGCCCATTCCGGTGCGGGCCTGACCGATGAGGTCGTCGCCGGCGAGAGCCAACGGAAGTGTGAGTTCCTGGATGGCAAAAGTGCGTTCGATGCCGATCTCGTTCAGCGCGCGGACGATTTCGTCGCGAACGCCGAGTTCGGCAAACGTCGGGGGTACATGAGTGTCGTCGAGCTGGACTGACACGGTGCTTTCTGTTGCTTCGTCTTCGTGGTCGATCGTGATCTTGCTCAGGGGACTAGCCTTTCCTCGTTGCGGTACGCACGCACAAGGTAAGGGGCCTGGCCGTAAATCGGCCGAAGTCGATGCCCTCTTGTTCGTCGGCTCTGCCTACGCCTCAGCACTGGGGTTTCGCGGACCGATGTTCTGATGCCGTCCGTGAAATCTCGGCGAAGCGGGCAACAACCTTCGATGCAGGTGCGCGCACATTATCTGTGGGGTCCGTGAGTACTAGATCATCCCCGCTGAATGAACGGGCGGGGGAAACTAAGCGGACTCCCGAAACCATTGTAACGGTAACCGGGCAATTCCCAGCAAAGCATGGCCTAGATCACCCCTGTCGACATGGGGTGATCGAGGGGACCGAGCGGGGATGTGGCACTAGAGTTCGTAGGCATGGGCGCACACGATCTTGATGCTTCGACTGACACTGGAACCGCCGGCCGGGTGCCTTCCGACCATCCCGGCGTGATCGATTTGTTCGCGGTACTCGCGTACGGCGAGATATCAGCGTTCTATCGCTTGTCCGAGGACGCGCAGATGGCTCCTGACCTGCATGGAAAGGTTGCTTTTGCCAGCATGGCGGCGGCGGAGATGGCGCACTTCGAGACGTTGAGCGCGGCTCTGACGGAACGTGGGCACGAGATCTTTGCGGTCATGGATCCTTTCGTTCGCGCGCTGGACAACTACCACGCGTCGACGACTCCGTCGACGTGGATGGAATCCCTCGTGAAGGCCTATGTCGGCGACGGAATTGCCGCCGACTTCTATCGGGAAATCGGTCATTCGTTACCGGAAGACGTGGCCGAGATCGTCGAGGACGTTCTCTCCCAGACCGGGCATTCCGAATTCGTGGTCCTCGAAGTGAAGGCCGCCGTGGAGTCGAGCAGCCGGGTCAAGGACCGCCTCATGCTGTGGGGACGCCGGCTGCTCGGTGAGGCGATCACGCAGGCACAGTTTGTTCTCGCGCAGCGCGACGATCTCACGGACCTGGTGATTTCCGCCTCCGGTGATCTCAACGGTGTGGTCGCATTGTTCGACGGTATGCAGGAAAAGCATGCCGAGCGCATGGCCACGCTCGGACTGGTCTGAGCCTGTTCGCTATCGGCACAGCGCGGCAGCGAGCATGTGGGAGTGATGCTGCATTAGCCTGGCCAGGACAGCTGATGTATTTCACGAACAGTTCGGAGGTTGACCGTGGAGGTCAAGATCGGTGTAATCGACAGCCCGCGTGAGCTCATCGTCAACAGCGAACAGACCCCGGACGAGGTTGAGGCATTGGTCTCAGGCGTCCTCGGTGGCGGCGAGCCGGTTCTTTCGCTCGTCGACGACAAGGGCCGCAAGTTCCTGGTGCAGGCGAGCCGCGTCGCATATGTGGAAATCGGGCCGTCCGATATTCGCAAGGTTGGGTTTGCGCCTACCGTCTGATGCGTTAGGTAAGAAAAAGGGCGGGCAGTCTCAGCTGAGACTGCCCGCCCTTTTCTGTAAGAAACAGGACTGCCGTAAAGATCAGGACTGCTGTGTCTTCAGGACTGCAAGGGCACTCTCGAGAGACCGCCCCAGGCCAGGGTCACCGTGATTTCGATGGCTTCTTCCTTGGGGATCGGGCGAGCTGCTTCCAGCCAGTAGCGAGCCGTGAACTGGCTGGCGCCGACCAGGCCGACGGCAAGGATGCGCGCCCGGTAGGGGTCGAGGCCGGAATCGTGGCTGACCAGGTCGAAGACTGCGTCGACGCACGCTTCGGTGGCTTGCTCGACCCGCGTCTGCACCTGCGGCTCACCCATGATGTCGGACTCGAAGACGAGGCGGAAGCCCTGTGAATCGTTGTCGACAAAATCGAAGAATGCCTGAACAGCGGCACGCACACGCTGTTTGTTGTCGGTGGTAGAGCGCAGGGCTTGGCGGACACCGGAGATAAGGCTGTCGACGTAACTCTGCAGAACCGCTACATACAGTTCGAGTTTGCCTGGGAAATGCTGGTACAAGACCGGCTTGCTCACGCCTGCGCATTCGGCGATCTCGTCCATACCCGCAGAGTGGTAGCCGTTGGCTACGAACACCTCGCTGGCAGCGGCGAGGAGCTGGAGCCGGCGTGCATCTCGCGGAAGGCGGGTGCTGCGACGGGTTCCAGCCGGCTTACCGGCCGATGTACCGCGATCGGATTCTGTCCGATCCGCGAGTTCTGTCATGTCGCTGTCCAATCTGAGCAAAAGTAAAATTCGGCCGCGGCACGAATATGTCGAGTCGCGAATGCGTACTCGCCAGTATCCTCCGTCACATCAGCCGTAGCTGCATGAACGATACCGTGTGTCGCGCGCTCGCGTTTTTTCGTCTCGGCAAGCGGAACCTCGCGCGGCGTGATGTGGTGGATGGCACATCTGACACGCCCTTGCCTGCGGGTTTCGTGCGGTCGGAGCCTGCCGCTTGCGGGATGTGAGATTCTGGAGCCGTGACTGACCCAGGGGGACCGCGCATGCGTGGACGAACTACGCAGAACCCTGACCGTGACGAGCTTCGAATGCGCAGCGGAGTGAGCGAGCCGTGGGGCAACCAAGACGGTGAGAGCCGTGCGCACGAGGACCGGATGTACGGAGAGCGCGACTACCGAGGAATTGCGTCGCACCAGCCGTTGCGAGCGCAGTGGGATCCCACGAAGAGGCAGGTGGGCAAGACCCCACGCACCCCACGGCCGGATCGCAGTGCCCGTAAGCAGAGTCGGCTCGGCAAGTTCGTTGCGACGTACGGGTGGCGTGCGTACGCGATTCCCGTGCTCGCGATTCTGACGATTTTTGTCATCTTCGACGCTCTGCGTGCGGACCCCGTCACGGATTCCTCGTCGTCTACGACGGCTACTGCCGACCTCGCGCACAGCACCGACGGGACCGATGTCATCGGGGCTCCGCCGGCTGCGGACGGCGAGTTCGCGGCATCGATACCGTCCGGAGCACTTCCGGATGGGGGACCGTTTGCGGTCACCGGTGGTGGCACGTGGCACATAGTCCCCGGAACTACGGGCAAGGTCGGGCAGGGCACCGAGCGTGAGTTCACGTACACCGTCGAAATCGAGGACGGCGTCGACACCACCGGATTCGGCGGCGACGAGTCGTACGGCCGGATGATCGATCAGACGCTGGCCAATCCCAAGAGTTGGACCAACGATCCGAAGGTCGCATTCCGGCGTATCGATTCCGGTTCGCCCGATTTTCGCATCTCGTTGACTTCTCAGATGACCATTCGCGACGGCTGTGGATACGAGATCGAACTCGAAGGCTCGTGCTACAACCCGGGTATGGATCGAGTCCTGCTCAACGAGCCGCGATGGGTTCGCGGAGCAATCTCGTTCCAGGGTGACATCGGTTCGTACCGGCAGTATCAGATCAACCACGAAGTCGGCCATGCCATTGGATACGCCCAACATCAGCCGTGCGAAACCGAAGGTGGTTTGGCGCCGATCATGATGCAGCAGACGTTCGGAACCGCCAATAACGACATCGCGGTCCTCGATCCCGACGGCGTCGTACCGATGAACGGACTGACCTGCCGTTTCAATCCGTGGCCGTATCCGAGAGCGTAAGTAGATAATTCAGGAGTTCGTTCGTGTCCGCATCACCCGTCGTCCTGCCACCTCTGGTGGAGCCTGCCGCTGAGTTGAGCCGGGAAGAAGTCGCGAGGTACAGCCGGCATCTGATCATTCCGAACGTCGGGATGTCGGGTCAGAAGCGGCTCAAGAACGCGAAGGTCCTGTTCATCGGTGCCGGCGGACTCGGCTCGCCGGCATTGCTCTACCTCGCTGCGGCGGGGGTGGGAACGATCGGCATCGTCGATTTCGACGAAGTCGACATGTCGAACTTGCAACGGCAGGTCATTCACGGCCGCTCGGACGTCGGCCGCTCCAAGGCGGTCAGTGCGCGCGAGTCGATCCTCGAGATCAACGACCACGTCGACGTGCGCTTGCACGAGTTCCGCCTGGACAACTCCAACGCGGTCGAACTGTTCGCCGAGTACGACCTGATCCTCGACGGCACGGACAACTTCGCGACGCGGTACCTCGTCAACGATGCCGCCGTCATCGCCGGTAAGCCGTACGTGTGGGGTTCGATTTATCGCTTCGAAGGCCAGGTCTCCGTGTTCTGGGAAGACGCGCCGGGCGGTGTGGGCCTGAACTATCGGGACCTGTACCCCGAAGCTCCGCCGCCAGGCATGGTGCCGTCGTGTGCGGAGGGTGGTGTGCTCGGTGTCCTGCCGGCGACTGTGGGTTCGATCATGGCCACGGAGGCCGTGAAACTGATCACGGGAATCGGCGAACCGTTGCTCGGTCGCCTGATGATGTACGACGCGTTGTCGATGACATTCCGCACAATTCGGTTGCAACGTGACCCGTCGCGGGCGCCGGTGACGGAACTGATCGATTACGACGAGTTCTGCGGTGTGGTGTCCGAGGAGACGAGCGCGGCAGTGGCGCAGTCGACGATCACGGCGACGGAACTCGCGCAGCTGATCGAGAGCGGTCGCGAGTTGCAGCTCGTTGACGTGCGAGAACCCGTCGAGTGGGACATCATGCACCTGCCGGGGGCGGTTCTGATTCCGAAGGGCCGGATTGTCTCGGGTGAAGCGTTGGCGTCGTTGCCGCAGAACAAGCAGATAGTTCTGTACTGCAAAACCGGTATCCGGTCGGCTGAGGCGCTTGCCGTCCTCAAGAGCGCCGGGTTCGCGGATGCCGTTCATGTGCAGGGCGGCGCGGTCGCGTGGGCGAAACAGGTGGATACTTCTCTGCCCCTCTACTAGGCGTGCCTTGCACCCCGTAGCGGGTTCGCACCGGTAGCGTTGGGGTGGTGAGCACAGGCCAACCTCCCCAACACGTGTGCTCCACCTTCGGCCTCCGCGAAGTCGAGCCCATCCCACTCGGTGCGGATTGGGACGGCGGTTGGTTGTGTGGAGACGTCGTCCTCTCTGCCGTCGCGGATCATGCGCGCGCGGCCTGGTCGGCAAAAGTGCGCGAGAATCTCGAAGTCGACGGGGTGCGTTTGGCCCGTCCGGTCCGATCCACCGACGGCAGGTATGTCGTATCCGGTTGGCGCGCCGACACTTTCATCGTCGGAACGCCTGAACCGCGGCACGACGAGGTTGTGTCCATGTCGTGCAGGCTCCACGCTGCTACGGCATCGCTGGAGCGTCCGCGATTCCTGGCGCAGCCCCCGGTCCCACCGTGGGCGGAGGTCGACGTGTTTGTTGCCGCTGACCGCGCGGCCTGGGAAACGGTTCCGCTGAGAATTGCGAAGGGCGTCGAGCAGCTCGAGTCGCCGACTCCCGACGGGCGAAAGAGCCTCGAACTGATCGCGGGTCTGGCCACTCTCCGCAAACCGGTTCAGAGTCCTGATCAATTGGTGCACGGTGATCTGTTCGGCACCGTCCTGTTCTCGGGCAGCATGGCTCCCGGGATCACCGACATCACGCCGTACTGGCGACCGGCGGCCTGGGCCGCAGCTGTCGCGGTTGTCGACGCCATCTCGTGGGGCGGCGCCGACGAGGCTCTGGTCGGCCGGTGGGAGGATCTGCCGGAGTGGCCGCAGATGCTGCTTCGAGCCGTGATGTTCCGATTGGCTGTTCATGTTCTGCATCCCCGGTCGACGGCGGACGCGTTTCCCGGTCTGGCCCGAACCTCCGATATCGTCCGGTTGCTTCTCTAGCTCGCGTGGTCAGCCGAAGTCGGCGACCAGACCTTCGAACAGATCACGCGCTGCATCCGATGCGGCCCGTGTATCGCCCGCGATGACCGCCGTCACGAGGTTCTGATGCCGGCTGTGGAATCCTTCTCCGGTGGCGTCGATGTGCTGATGGATCGTTGATTCGATGACGGGCAGCAGGGAATCGTAGAACTCCAGGTACACCGCATTGTGGCTGGCTGCGACAATCGCGCGGTGCAGTGCCGCGTCGGCCACGGCGGCCGCTGTGGTGTCGTGACCCTCCCAGGTTGCTGCCCGGACCGCGAGTAGGCGTGTCAGTTCGGCGACGTCGTCATCGGTGCGCCGGGCGGCGGCGAGTGTCGCAGCGGTGATGTCGAGTGCTCGACGCAGTTCGAGTACGTCGCGCTCGTGCGCTCCGGCGAAGTAGTTGCCGAGGGTGCCACCGAGATCGGTGAGTGCCACAACGTAGGTTCCCGAGCCCTGTCGGCGCTCGAGCATGCCCGCGTGCACGAGTGCTTGCACAGCCTCGCGCACGGTGTTCCGCCCGGTGCCGGTCAGTTCGGTCAGTTCGGGTTCGGTGGGAATCCTTGTTCCGACGGGCCACGTTCCGCTCCGTATTTCGTCGCGGAGTTGTTCGGTGACCTGTGAGATGAGGCTGGCGCGTCGAACTGGTTGCACGTGGTGTTCCTCGGTTTCCGGTAACTGATCGGTGGTGACGCTAGATTATCTCCCTTGTGTCATTTCGTCCGGTCATCCTATGATTTCTCGGTGACTGCTCAACTGGAGAGAACAGAACGCCGCCCGCTCGTCAAAGGCCGTGTGCTCGTATTCGCTGCCATCGCGATGTCTGCGCTCGTACTGCGACTTGCGGTGACGTCGTTCTCTCCGCTTGCGTCGCAGATCCAAGACGAGTTCGGTTTCTCCGGTTCGGTGGTCGGTGTCTTCGGGATGGTGCCGACGGCGATGTTCGCCGTCTTCGGTCTGCTCACGCCTGCCCTGGCCAAGCGCCTCGGCCTCGAACGCACCGCGTTGCTGGCCATGATCATGGCTGCCGTCGGAATGCTGTTGCGCGCCATGATGTCTCAGACGTGGTCGTTGCTGGCCCTTTCGGCTCTCGCGTTGGCGGGCATGGGTATCGGCAATGTCGTGATCCCGCCGTTGGTCAAGCGATACTTCTCCGATCGTCTTGCCACCATGAGTTCGGTCTACATCGTCGCCGTGCAGATCGGCACCATCGTTCCGGCATTTGTCGCGGTTCCCGTGGCCGACGCCTTCGGATGGCGGTTCTCCATCGGATGGTGGGCTGCATTCGGCTTTGCCGCGGCCGTACCGTGGCTGATCACCCTGGCACGCTCGCGGAAAGCCGAAGCCGAGACAGTTGTTGCACCGGCAGTCGACGCGAGTCGCCGCGGTCAGGTGTGGCGTTCACCCGTAGCGTGGGGGATGGCCGGCATGTTCGGTATGACCTCGCTGATCACGTACTCGATGTTCACCTGGATTCCGTCGATCCTCGCCGACGCCGGTGCCAGTGATGCCTTCGGTGGAACCATGGTCGGAGTCTTCTCGGTGATGGGTCTGGTCGCGGCTTTCGGTGCGCCGACGCTCTGCGCTCGTATCGCTAATCCGTTCCCCGTGGTGATCGCCTGTGCTGCTTGCTATCTGATCGGCTTTGCCGGCCTGTACTTCGCGCCGATGGCCGCGCCGATCGTCTGGGTTGTCGTTCTGGGTCTTGGTCCGAGTACGTTCCCGATGGCGCTGACGCTGATCAACCTCCGCACTCGTTCGCACGTCGGATCATCGGCATTGTCCGGCTTCACGCAGGGCATCGGTTACACAGTGGCATGCCTCGGACCGTTGCTGTTCGGCGTGTTTCACGATGCGACGGATGGATATGCGGCCCCCTTCGGACTGCTCGTCGTTGCCGTCGTCGTAGTGCTGGTCGGTGCATATCAGGCCTGCAAGCCGCGGATGCTCGAGGACTCCTGGCACGCCCGATAGTCCTCACATCAAGTCCTGTTACCGGGTGAGGATCAATTGACTTCTCGGTCACCGCGCGCAGCACCGGCGCAATAACCGTTTTCTACCTTTAGGTCTCCCACACATTCAGGAGGCCCTGGTGAGTCATTACATCGAGCATTGGGATGCAGAGGACGTCGACGCCTGGGAATCCGGCGGCAAGGACATCGCGAAGCGAAACCTGATCTGGTCAGTGGTAGCCGAACACGTCGGCTTCTCGATCTGGTCGATCTGGTCCGTCATGGTGTTGTTCATGCCCACTGATATCTACGGCATCGACGCGGCCGGAAAGTTCTTCCTCGTTGCGGTTCCCACCTTGGTGGGTTCCATCCTCCGCATTCCGTACACGGTTGCCACCGCGCGTTTCGGCGGTCGCAACTGGACCGTCATGAGTGCGCTGTTCCTTTTCATACCAACACTTCTCACGCTGTACCTGATGATGAACCCGGGTGCGTCGTACACCACGTTCATGTTGGTGGCGGCTACCGCAGGCATCGGCGGCGGTAACTTCGCGTCGTCGATGACCAACATCAACGCCTTCTACCCGCAGCGGCTCAAGGGATGGGCGCTCGGTCTCAACGCGGGCGGCGGCAACATCGGTGTTCCGATGATCCAGCTGATCGGCCTGTTGGTGATCGCCACCGTCGGTAACCGTGCGCCGTGGATCGTGTGCGCCATCTACCTCGTGTTCATCGCGGCTGCTGCCGTCGGTGCTGCACTGTTCATGGACAACCTGGGTAACCAGAAGTCTGACCTGCGCTCGATGGCCACGGCGCTGAAGTTCTCCGAGTCCTGGGTGATCAGCTTCCTGTACATCGGCACGTTCGGTTCGTTCATCGGATTCAGCTTCGCCTTCGGTCAGGTTCTGCAGATCAACTTCCTCGCCGGCGGTGCCACTCCGGCCGCGGCGGCGCTGCATGCAGCCCAGATCGCCTTCATCGGTCCTCTCCTCGGTTCGATCGCTCGCCCCCTCGGCGGCAAACTCGCCGACCGGATCGGCGGCGGAAAGATCACGATGTGGACGTTTGTCGGCATGGCCTTCGCGGCATCGGTCCTCGTGACGGCCGGGACGATGGACGACAACACCGCAGGCGTTGCAAGTGCCGGGATCATGGTGACGTTCGTTCTCGGATTCATCGCACTGTTCCTGCTCTCGGGCATCGGCAACGGATCGGTCTACAAGATGATCCCCGCGATCTTCGAGGCGAAGGCGCAGAGCTTCGACCACATGGATCGGGCGGAGAAGGCAACGTGGTCGCGCAGTATTTCCGGTGCTCTCATCGGATTTGCCGGTGCGGTAGGCGGTTTGGGCGGTGTCGGCATCAACCTGGTGCTGCGCGCGTCGTACACCAGCCCCGCGAAGTCGGCGACGATGGCGTTCTGGGTGTTCCTCGCCTTCTACATCGCCTGCATCGCAGTGACCTGGTTCGTCTTCCTGCGCAAGCCGTCCACGCTCACTACAGACGTCGACGACGCGAAGGTTGCGGTCACGGCATAACGCCCGGCTCGCAGAATCTCCAGAACTCTCTCGTTACATCAGGAAGTAGGCGCGTCATGAGCAAGTCGGTTGTTGTCATCGGACACGGAATGGTCGGACACCGCTTCGTCGAGGCGCTCCGTTCGCGCGACGAGGCAAACACCTGGTCGGTGACCGTACTCTGCGACGAGCAGTACGCAGCGTACGACCGAGTCGGGCTGTCCTCGTACGTCGGAGCCTGGGACCCCAAGGAATTGGCACTGGCCGGCAACGATTACATCGGCGACAGCCTGGTCGACCTTCGAGTGGGGGAAGGCGCGCTCTCGATCGACAAAGATGCACGCACGGTCACGACAACCACCGGCGACACGCTCTCCTACGACGCACTGGTGATGGCGACGGGTTCGTACCCCTTTGTTCCGCCGGTACACGGTCACGACACCGACGGATGCTTTGTCTACCGCACACTCGACGACCTGGACGGTATCCGCGCTGCAGCCGAGAAAGCCGGCAAGGGCGCCGTCGGCGTAGTGGTCGGCGGTGGTCTTCTCGGACTCGAGGCCGCAAATGCTCTCTCGCTCATGGGAATGACGGCACACGTCGTCGAGCACAATGCGCGTCTTATGCCGATGCAGGTCGACGAGGGCGGCGGCGCTCTGCTCGCTAGACTCGTCACCGAGTTGGGGCTCACCGTCCACACGGGCGTCGGAACGGCGGGAATCTCGCAGGCCGACAACGGAATTGTGGTCGAACTGTCCGACGGCTCCACCATCGACGCGTCGTTGCTGGTCTTCTCGGCCGGAGTTCGTCCGCGCGATCAGCTGGCTCGCGACGCCGGCATCGCAGTGGGTGAGCGCGGCGGAATCCTGACCGACCTCGGCTGCGTCACGTCGGACGAGAACATCTACGCAGTCGGTGAATGTGCTGCGGTGGAAGGCCGTTGCTACGGACTGGTCGCTCCCGGCTACACGACAGCCGAGATCGTGGCCGACCGTCTGCTCGGCGGCGCCGCAGATTTCCCGGGTGCCGACATGTCCACCAAGCTCAAGCTCATGGGTGTCGACGTCGCCAGCTTCGGTGACGCGATGGCCACCTCGCCCGGTGCTCTCGAAGTAGTCCTCAGCGACGCAGCCAAGGGAACGTACGCCAAGCTTGTCGTCTCGGACGACGCGAAGATCCTGCTCGGCGGAATTCTTGTGGGGGACGCGTCGGCGTACGCGTCACTGCGACCGCTGGTCGGTCGCGAACTGCCCGGTGACCCAGCGGCATTGATCTCGCCTGCCGGGGAGAAGCCGGGTGCGGGATCGCTGCCGGATGATGCCGAGGTGTGCTCGTGCAACGGCGTGACGAAGGGTGCCATCTGCGGCGCGATCGCGGCGGGCGCGTGCGACATCGCGTCTGTGAAGGCGTGCACCAGCGCGGGAACCACCTGCGGCGGTTGCCTTCCGACTGTCAAGCAGTTGCTCGCCGATTCGGGCGTCGTGATGTCGAAGGCGCTCTGCGAGCACTTCGCGCAGTCACGCGCAGAGTTGTTCCAGATCGTGCAGTCGACGCAGACTCGAACCTTCTCGGCTCTGATTGCCAAGTACGGCAAGGGTTCCGGTTGCGATATCTGCAAGCCCGTCGTCGCGTCGATCCTGGCGTCCACGGATTCCGATCACATCCTGCACCGTCAGCAGGCGTCGCTGCAGGACACCAACGACCACTTCCTGGCCAACATTCAGAAGAACGGCACCTACTCGGTCGTACCGCGCATGCCCGGCGGCGAGGTCACGGGAGAACAGCTCATCGTGATCGGTGAGGTGGCGCGTGATTTCGGTCTGTACACCAAGGTGACCGGCGGCCAGCGCATCGACTTGTTCGGCGCTCGAGTCGAGCAGTTGCCGGCAATCTGGAAGCGCCTGGTCGACGCGGGAATGGAGTCGGGACAGGCGTACGGCAAGTCCCTGCGAACGGTCAAGAGTTGCGTCGGATCGAGCTGGTGCCGCTACGGCGTCCAGGACTCGGTAGGAATGGCCGTCGACCTCGAGAACCGCTACCGCGGCCTGCGATCGCCGCACAAGATCAAGTTCGGCGTCTCGGGATGTGCCCGCGAATGCGCCGAAGCCCGTGGCAAGGACGTCGGCGTCATCGCGACGGAGAACGGTTGGAATCTGTATGTGGGCGGCAACGGCGGACAGTCACCCAAGCATGCTCAGTTGCTCGCTGGTGGCCTCGACGACGTCACCCTGGTCAAGTACATCGACCGCTATCTCATGTTCTACATCCGCACGGCTGATCGACTTCAGCGCACCGCACCGTGGGTGGACTCGCTGGACGGCGGACTCGACCACCTCAAGTCGGTGATTTGCGAGGACAGCCTGGGTATCGGCGAGGAACTCGAGGCGCTGATGGCCAAGCATGTCGAGGGCTACCAGGACGAATGGGCCGGTGTGCTCGGTGATCCGGAGAAGTTGTCGCGGTTCGTGTCGTTTGTCAATGCGCCGGAAGAAGCCGACCCGACGGTCGTGTTCGACGAGACCGGAGTGCGCAAGGTTCCCGTATTGATGGGAATGCCGAGCATCCCTACGCGCCGGTAATCGCTGCGTAACCCGTGGGTAACACGGGGTCCGTACAAACTAATACAAGAACCCGTGCGGCGTTGTCGCCGGATCGACAGGAGGACTTCGATGAGTGTCATCGATGCGCAGATCGCCAAGCTGGATTCCGAACGACTGGAATGGACTTCGGCGTGCCCACTGAGTCACCTCATCCCTGGACGCGGGGTAGCAGTGCTGCTCCGCGGCGGTGAGCAGGTGGCGCTGTTCCTCCTCGAGGACGGCACCTTGCGTGCCGTCGGCAACTTCGATCCGTATGGACGCGCCTCGGTGATGTCACGCGGACTGGTCGGAGACCGTGACGGTGAGCCGATCGTGGTGTCGCCGTTGCTCAAGCAGGCGTTCTCGCTGGTCGACGGCCGGGCACTCGACGACGAATCGGTGTCGCTACCGGTGTACGAGATCAGGGTCTGGGCCGGCGTGGTGCAGGTGCACAGCACTATTCGGGCTGTCGAATCCGTCTCGTGAATGACAACATGCCACTAGCGGGGTTCACGGTCGGGATCACGGCATCGCGCCGTGCCGATGAATTTGCGATGCTGCTGACGCGTCGGGGAGCAGAAGTGGTGCACGCTCCGGCAATTCGCATCATCCCACTCGCCGACGACCGTGAATTGGAGCGGGTGACGCAGCAGATCATCGCGAGTCCGCCCGAGGTGGTTGTTGCCACGACCGGTATCGGATTTCGTGGTTGGCTCGAAGCTGCGGACGGGTGGGGTGAGGCCGAGAATCTCTCCGCGGCACTGACTTCGGCACGTCTACTGGCCCGCGGGCCCAAGGCCAAAGGTGCGATTCGCGCAGCGGACCTGCGCGAAGAATGGTCTCCGGCCTCCGAATCGTCGGCTGAAGTACTCGAACACCTGCTTGCGGAGGGTGTTGCGGGAAAGGTCATTGCCGTCCAGTTGCACGGCGCCACTACGGAATGGGAACCGATTCCCGATTTCTGTCAGGTGCTGCGGGACGCGGGTGCCGAGGTCATCGCAGTGCCGGTCTACCGCTGGGAACCTCCGGAAGATCCGACTCTGCTCGACCGGATGATCGAGGCCATCGCGTCATCTGCAATTGATGCTGTCAGCTTCACCAGTGCGCCGGCGGTGGCGTCGATCCTGATGCGGGCCGATACGACGGGGCGGCTCGACAGCATTCTCGATGCCATGCGCGGACCGGTGACGGCAGTGTGCGTCGGGCCGGTGACCTCCGCGCCGCTGGAGGCATTGCAGGTCCCGACCACAGCACCGGCCAGGGCTCGCCTTGGCGCCTTGGCGCGACACATTGTCGACGAACTTCCGCAGCGTGCCAACCGTATTCAGGCGGGTGACCACGAAATCAGTATCCGCGGTGGTTGCGTTGTCGTAGACGGGGAAGTCCGAGCAGTGTCGCCGGCCGGTATGTCTCTCATGCGATCTCTCGGAGCGAGGCCGGGGCACGTGGTCTCTCGTGCCGAACTGTTGGCCGCCCTTCCGGGCAGCGGCGACGACACACACGCCGTCGAAACCGCCGTCGCACGCCTGCGTGCGTGCCTCGGCGCTCCCAAAGCCGTTCAAACCGTTGTGAAGCGAGGTTATCGTCTTGCACTCGATCCCACCGAATACGCAGAGCTCTAGCGACGTCCTGGTTCTGGTAGCGCACGGCACACGAAGTGCGCGGGGCGTGGAAATGATTGCGGCACTGGCCGAAGCGGTCAGTGCCCGGGTAGGTGCAACTCGGGTGGCCTTTGTCGACGTCCTGGGTCCGTCGCCGTCGGAGGTTCTCCGCGACATCCCCGGCCGGGCAGTTCTCGTGCCCGCGTTCCTGGCGTCGGGATATCACGTTCACACCGATGTGCGACGCGAAGTGGAAGGCAGTGGGCACCAGGGCGTCACCGTCACGCCTGCGCTCGGTCCTGATCCCGCGTTGGCCAGTGTCCTGATGCGCCGATTGCGCGACGCCGGTTGGCGCAGCGGCGACGCGATAGTCCTTGCCGCAGCAGGATCTTCCGATTCGCGCGCCCTGCGCGATGTCGAGCGCGCCGCCCTGATGTTGGCGGAGCAGGCCGACACGCGAGTCGATATCGGGTATATCGCAACCGGAACACCCAAGGTGGCGGATGTTGTTGCAGCAGCCCGAGTTCGCGGCGCGCGCCGCGTGTTCATCGCGTCATATCTTCTTGCGCACGGATTGTTTCACGAACGTCTTGGTGCGGCAGGCGCTGACGGCGTCACCGAACCTCTCGGAGTAGATCCCGGTGTCGTGGACCTTGTGGTCGACCGGTATTCGGCGGCTCGCCGCGGCGTGGCGGTGATCTGAGACTGCTCGGGACCAGTGCGCCGTCGACGTCGTACCAGGAATGGTGAGCCTTATCCCAGCAGAACGAGTTCGGCCACGACGTTGTCGGGTGCTGATGCGGGCACAAGCGCAAACGCTGCCTTGCTTATCAAGCCCGCCAGATGTGAGGTGCGAACCGAAGGGTCTGCGTGCCAGCGGCCGTCATCGGTCTGCGTGACCGGAAGTAGTCGCACGGCATCGGAACTGACCTCGGCGGCATTCGCGACAATTCCGAGCAACGGAGGCAACGGAGTTCGCCCGGTGAGCGCACTGACAATGGTGGGCAGCATTGTCAACAGTGTGGTCACTGCTGCATAAGGATTTCCGGGAAGGCCGAGCACCACCTTTCCGGTGGGCAGGACTGCCGTGATCTGTGAACCGCCCGGACGCGACGCGACCCTGCCGACAACGGTGTGGGCGCCGAGACGGTCCAGGGCAGAGCGCATTTCGTCGGCAGCGCCGCCGCCCGTCGCACCGACGATCACGATGAGATCGGCGCCGTCGTCAGCACCGAGAGTGGTCTCGAAACCGTCTGCGGTATCGCGTAAATGGGTGTCGGAGATGCATGCCGCGCCGCATCGCCCGAGAAGAAGCGGGAGGATGCCGCCGATGGAATCGCGTGTCTGGCCTTCGCGCAGTGGCCCGTCTCGTCGGATTTCGTCGCCCGTTGTCACGACCCGCGCACGCACCGGGCCGCGAACCAGGCCTTCGACAACTTCACCGCTGGTGGCCGCGGAGACGAGTACCGGTGTCACCGGTGTACCTGCCGGTGCGATGGTGAAACCGACGGTCCAGTCTTCGCCCTGCGGCCGAGCGTCGTTGCGCTGCGGTGTGTTCGGCAGCAGCGTCAGTAACGTGGGAGTGCCGTCGGCGACCACGTGTTCGTCCCGGATTACTGCGCTTGCGCCGGTGGGGAGGTGTGCGCCCGTCGCGATGCGGATTGCTTCACCGTCTGCCAACTCGAGAGTGGCGTCGGAGCCGGCGACGCGTACTTCCTGGCGAATCCGCCAGGGACCGTCACCCGCAACGGCATAGCCGTCCATCGCGGAGACGGAAGATCGTGGTAGATCGCCCTGTGCAACAAGAGGTTCGGCGAGCGTCGCACCGTAGCTTTCGGCCAGCACTGCTCGCTGGGGGCGCAGGGGTGTGAGCGACTCCGCAATCGCTGCGCGGGCCCCCGCGATTGTCAGTCGAGGTAGCTCCCGCGCCCGTTCGAGATCCTCAGGAGTGTCGCAGTCGGCTGTCCCACTCACGTGGAGCGTCGAGAATCCTTGGGTCAGTAGCTTCTTCATCGGCTGATTGTCGAGACCGGCACTCTCCCGAAGTGTCGCGATGCGCTCACGTAGTTCATGGAATATCCAGGCGGACAACAGAAATTGCGTTCGGTTGTTCTCGTCGACCGCGCACGTCACTGGGCCCAGGTGTGACGTTGAGTCGATCAGGGAGTCGACGACCCCGCGACTGACGTGTGGCAGATCGGCTGCCAGGACGACCACTACTGCGTCGTCGGCTAGTTCAACGGCGTTCAATCCTGCCCAGAGTGCCGAGACCGGCCCACCGCCGATCGGCGACTCCTGGGTTTGCACGACCCCGGTGTCGAGGTCGTCGCGATGCGGTCCGACCACCACCGTCGTGCCTAAATGTGCTGTTGCAGCGAGTGCAATGTCGAGCAGACGGTGACCGTGCACCACAAGTCCGGGTTTGTCGACACCACCCATCCGGGTGCCGCGTCCGCCGGCAAGTATCAGCGCACAGGTAGGCGGATGGGCGTTCATGCGTCCATGCTGCCTTACGGGAAGGTGTGCCGTGCGCGCGCCATGTCGATCCGGCCGTCCTTGATCGGCACGCCCTCCAATTCCAGCTTCGCAATCTGTCGATGCGCCAGGTGAGTTGCGGGTTTCCCGGATGCACCCAGAACCCGATGCCAGGGGAGATCCGAGGAGTCGGTACGCATGATCCACCCGACCGTGCGTGGGCTGGAAAGCCCTACAGCATCGGCAATATCGCCGTAGGTGGCGACACATCCGGCGGGTATGGACGCGACGAGTCGGCGGACTTCTTCGATCTGTTCGTCTGTGGTGGCGGCCATTGTCTGAGTCTCAGAGTAGTTTGCGGATCAGGGCCGCAACCTCGTCGGCGCGCACGTGCGGCACCATGTGGTCGCAGTCGAACTCGACGCTGGTCAGGTTCGGGCCGAGGTGCTCGGTGATTGCCGTGCGGAACTCGTCGGTGACGTACGGCGGTTGCACCTTCATAGCTTGGACGATCACCGTCGGCATGGAACTCGGTGGCAGTACCGATGGCCGAGCGAGTTCTCCCCACGCCGTGACGACGGCGGGAGTGGAGAGTCGCCAGTTGACGCGTCCGTTGTCGAGGTGGATCAGATGCTCTTCGAATTCCTCGTCCAGTACCGCCGTGGGAACTTCTCCCCATGAGCCGTGAACCTTTTCCGAACGCGCCTCGGCTGCATCCGTGTAATCCGGTGAACCGATGGTGAGTTCGGCCACTCGGCCCATGAACTCCGGATCGAGTCCGATAGCAGGATCGAGCAATACCAATCCGCGGACGCGGTCCGGTGCAGTCGCCGCGAGATGCAGCGCCAGAGCGCCGCCGAACGAGTGGGCAACGATCAGGACCGGGCCGGACGCATGCTCGTCCAGGGTATCGATCAGGCTGGCAACATGCGCCTCGATATTCCACGGGGGAGACCAGGTCGAGCGGCCGTGACCACGCAGATCGGGAGCGATCCAGCGAGCGTCGGGGAGCTGATTCTCGGCCATCGACTGCCACCGTCGGCCGTGGCCGGTCAGACCGTGCAACGAGAGTATCTCCGGCGCACCGGCCGGGCCGTACAGATAGGTGTGGAGTGCGGGCACAGGCCAATCTTGCCCGACGCGGGCGATGTGTGCCGTGTCGGTGCCCTCTGATGGAATGCCTGGGTGAGTGAGACGATTGTGGCGCCACCGCCGGCGCGCACCAAGAACACCATCCCGCGGGCGCGGTTGGTGCACCGGGCCGCGCCCTCACTCGTTCCGCGGAAGTGGGACGCCGCCGCTGCGCAATTGTTCGCGGAGCCCGCCGACGATCCGTTCATGCTGGCCTTCGGCGGTGAGCAGTGGAATCCCTGGCAGGTGCTCGGCGGTCCGGGAACCGGCAAGTCGTCACTACTGGTCGATCTGGCGGTTGCCAAGATTTCCGGCGGCGAAGACCCGGAATCCGTTCTGGTCCTCACACAGTCGCGTCGGGCGGCAACAGCGGTGCGCGAACAGATCACCGCGGGCCTGTTCGGGTTCGAACGCGAGCGTGGCCCGCAGGCAACTCGGGAACCGCTGGTCCGCACCGTGCACTCCTACGCGTTTGCGGTGCTGCGGTTGCAGGCAGCAGCGCACGGCAACGCTCCGCCGCGTTTGATCACCGGGGCCGAACAGGACGCGGTGTTGCGTGAGATGTTGCGCGGCGACATCGAGGACGGCGCGCGGTACTGGCCGGAGCGACTGAGGCCGGCACTGGGCATGAACGGGTTTGCCGTCGAACTGCGCGATCTGATGTTGCGCGCCAACGAACGCGGCCTCGGACCGGAAGATCTGATCAAGCTCGGCAAGCGTAAAGGCCGTCCGGAATGGGTGGCTGCCGGACGATTCGCCGAGGTGTACGAGCAGGGAGTTCTGTTGCGCGCGTCCGTGGGAGTCGAAGCCCCGGAGGCGACGGCGCCGGCACTTGATGCCGCCGAGTTGATCGGTGCTGCGCTCACCGCGTTTGCCACGGACCCCGAGTTGTTGCGATCCGAGCGCGCCCGCATCCGTCACCTCCTTGTCGATGATGCTCAACACTTGGATCCGCAAGCCGCGCAATTGGTTCGGCTGATCGGAACCGGAACGGCAACGACGGTGATCGCCGGCGACCCGGATCAGTCCGTGTTCGGATTCCGCGGGGCTGATTCCCGTTTCCTGCTCGACCTGGCGGACAAGGGCGACGAGCGGGCAGTCATCCTGCCCACTACGTACCGCAACAACGCCGACGTCGCGGCCATTGCGGCGAAGGTCGCCGCACGATTGCCCGGCAACCTCGCTCACCGGATTGCGGTACCCGCCGACCTGTCGGGTGACAATCCCGCTCACGCGTCGGTGCGAGTCTTGGGCACCACAGCCAAGGAAGCGGCAGTGGTCGCGGACACCTTGCGGCGCGCGCACCTCCTCGACGGCATTGCGTGGTCCGACATGGCCGTCATCGTGCGTTCGGTTCCGCGAACCTTGGCTCCGCTTCGACGTGCCTTGCTGGCGGCAGGCGTCCCAGTCACCACCGCAGCCACCGAACTCCCACTTGCCCGTCAACACGGAGTGTCCGGGCTTCTCCTGCTACTTCGGGCGCTCGGGCGAGACGGGTTCACCGGCGACGACGCCTTGGCGCTCATGTCCGGCCCCGTCGGCGGCGCCGAACCGGTGACACTGCGGCGGTTGCGGCGCGGTCTGCGCCGCATCGAACTTGCTTCGGGGAAGGATCGCGATTCCGCAGAACTGTTGCGGCTCATCCTGATCGACGAGGACCGAGCGCAATCCAAGCGATTGACCGCAAAGCTGACCGACGTCGAATCTGCCGCGCTGAATCGAGTGCTGTCGGTATTGCGCAAAGCCCGCGTGCCGCTCGATCGTGGACTCGGCGTCGAGGAAGTTCTGTGGGCGGCGTGGCAGGCCACCGGGCTCGAACGCCGCTGGGCGGCCGCGTCGGCGCGCGGCGGTCCGATCGGCTCGCAGGCAGATCGCGACCTCGACGCAGTAGTTGCGCTGTTCGATGCCGCAGCCACTTACGTGGACCGCTTGCCGCGTTCGCAGCTCGCGGGTTTTGTCGACTACCTCACCAGTCAGGAGATCCCCACCGATTCGCGCTCGCGCTCGGTGATCGCGCCGGATGCGGTCACTGTTGTCAGTGCGCACGCAGCGGCCGGACGTGAGTGGGCTGTTGTCGCGGTGGCCGGTGTTCAGGAAGGGCTGTGGCCCAGCTTGCGGGCACGCGGTTCGCTCCTTCGGACGGAGGCGCTGATCGATTTGATCAACGGTGTGTCGGACGGCAGCGATTCCGCCGAAGAGCGGTTGTCGAGAACTGCGCCGCTGCTGGCCGAGGAGCGTCGACTCTTCCTGGTGGCATGTTCTCGCGCACGCCGCCGGTTGTTGGTGACAGCCGTCGAATCCGCCTCGGGTGATACCGATCTGGTGCCGTCACGATTTGTCGACGAGCTTCTGCGCGGCGATCAGTTCGATGACGACGGCGCAGGTGAACCGGCGGTGCCCGCTCCCGAACCCGGTGACACCCGGGTGTTGTCCTTGCCGGCGTTGGTCGCCCAATTGCGCAGTGTGGTCTGCGATCCGGACCTCGCCGCGGGCGATCCCGAGAAGCATGCGCGTGCAGCTCGTCAATTGGCGCGTCTGGCCGCAGCGGGAGTGCGCGGCGCGCACCCCGATCAGTGGTACGGCACCAGCTCGCCCAGCACTGTCGAACCGTTGTGGCAGCCGGAGGACGGCCCGGTGGCGCTCTCGCCGTCCACCATCGAGTTGCTCGAAACATGTCCGCTGCGTTGGGTGTTCGAACGTCATGGCGGTTCCGATGGCGACACCACCCATGCCATCGCGGGCACGCTCGTCCACACTCTCGTTCAGGCACTCGCCGGGCGTATACCACCGGATCAGGTCGAGAAGGCACTCGAAAATGCCTGGGAATCAATCGACTTGGGTTCGCAGTGGTACTCGCGCCGGGAACTCAATCGCACCCGCGAGATGCTGGCCACGTTCACGGCCTGGATGAGTTCCACCCGCGGCGAACTCACCGAAGTCGGTGTGGAGGTCGCGGTCGAGGGCATTCTCGAACCACGGGAGGAGGGGGAACCGGCCGTCAAGCTCCGCGGCCGCATCGATCGACTCGAGCGCGACACCGAGGGGCGTCCCGTCGTTATCGACGTCAAGACTGCGCGAAACCCGGTCAGCAACGACGCGGCGCAGTCCCATGCGCAATTGGCGGCCTATCAGGTGGCGGCAGCGGAAGGGGCGATAGCGGGCGAGCCGGCGACGCAACCCGGTGGGGCCAGGCTGGTATTCGTGGCGAAGTCCAACAAGAAAGACGGTGCGACGCAGCGTGTTCAGCCGCCGCTGACCGCCGAGGCCGTCGAGATGTGGCGTGATGTCATCCACAATGCCGCTGCCGCAACGCAGGGGCCGCAGTATCTGGCCCGGGTCAACGACGGATGCCGCCACTGCCCGGTGCGGTCCAGTTGCCCCGCCCACGACGAAGGACGGCAGGTGAGTTCCTAGATGGCATCCAAGGCGCGGCGACCCAAGATCAGCCCGGTCGATCTTGCGCTCGCTCTCGGCCAGCACCCACCGACGCCGGAACAGGCAGCGGTCATCGCCGCACCACTGGGCCCGACGCTGGTTGTCGCGGGCGCCGGCGCCGGCAAGACCGAAACAATGGCTGCCCGCGTCGTCTGGTTGGTGGCCAACGGATTTGTCGACCCCGAGGCCGTGCTGGGTCTGACGTTTACCCGAAAAGCCGCGCAGCAGCTCACCACTCGCATTCGCAAGCGACTGGCCCGGCTTGCCGGTTCCGATGTTCTGCGCGCCCTCGACCCCACCGGGGGAGTGCGTGCGCGAATCTTGGCCGGCGAACCCGAGGTCAGCACGTATCACGCGTATGCGGGCCGGTTGTTGTCCGAACATGGTCTGCTTCTGCCTATCGAACCGTCGGCGACTCTGCTCTCGGAGACGGAACTGTGGCAGGTCGCGCACCGAGTTGTCAGCGGCTGGGACGGTGATCTCGATACCGACAAGAATCCGGGGTCGATCACCGAAACCGTTCTGGCACTTGCCGGTCAACTGTCCGAGCACCTTGTGGACCCAGATCAACTGCGCGGTGCGCACGCGGAACTCGACGCGTTGATCCACACGTTGCCTGCCGGGCCGAAGCAGCGCGGCGGACCGAGCAAGGAACTGCTCGGATACCTCGAGGTCCAGCACAAGCGTGTCGAACTCCTGCCGCTCGTTGCGAGATTGTCCGAGACGTTGCGGTGGGAAGGAGCCCTCGACTTCGGTAGTCAGATGTCTCTCTCGGCGCGCGTTGCTTCGGGGCACCCCGAAGTGGGAGAAGCAGAACGGAGTCGCTTCCGGGTGGTGCTCCTCGACGAGTATCAGGACACCGGTCACGCTCAGCGTGTGTTGCTGTCCTCGTTGTTCGGCGGCGGCACCGACGCCCGCCTGGCTTTGACAGCCGTCGGCGACCCGATGCAGTCCATCTACGGGTGGCGCGGCGCATCGGCAGCCAACCTCCCACGCTTTGCGACGGATTTCCCACTCGCGAACGGAAACCCGGCTCCGACCCTCGAATTGTTGACAAGCTGGCGCAATCCGCCGGAGGCACTCGAACTTGCCAATCTCTCGTCTGCGCCGCTTCGTCGACGCGGCGTTGCCGTCAGCACCTTGCGAGCCCGGCCTGGGGCAGTTGCCGGCGATGTCCGGCTCGCATTGTTGCCTGACGTCGAGCAGGAACGAGAGTGGGTGGCGCAGAAAATTGCCGAGCAGTACGACGCTGCGCGCGCCGATGATCGACCGCCGCCTACCGCAGCGGTGCTGATCCGTCGCAATGCCGACGCCGCGCCGCTGGCCGAAGCACTGCGAGCAGCCGGCTTGCCGGTCGAGGTGGTCGGCCTCGGTGGACTCCTGCACACACCCGAAGTTGCCGACGTCATTGCGATGCTGCGGGTAGTAGCCGATCCGTTGGCGGGCAGCGCCGCGGTGCGCCTGCTGACGGGGGCGCGCTGGCAGATCGGTGCCAAGGACGTTGCCGCACTGTCGAAGCGATCTCGGGAGCTTGCGATTTCTGCGGGTTACGGTACGGCGGGTGCCGTCACCGATTCGGCTGCGTTGGCCGAGGCCGTGCAGGATTCGCTGCCCGGTGAGCAGGCCGAGCAGGCGGGGCTGGTCGATGCGATCTCGGATCCTGGTCCGGCCGAGAACTATTCGGCGCTCGGCTATGCGCGAATCGGCGCCGTGGCCGGTGAGCTGGCCTCGTTGCGTGAACGCATCGGACAACCGCTCACAGAATTGGTGGCAGAGGTCGAAAGGGTGCTCGGCATCGGAATCGAGGCCGGTGCACGGACGCGACTCGGTGTGCTTGGTACCGCAGGTCGTGAGCACCTCGACGCCTTTGCCGATGTTGTTGCCAACTACGCGACGCGTCCCACCGCCAATCTCACCGGTATGTTGTCGTTCTTCGCAGCCGCCGAACAGATCGAAAAAGGGCTGACGCCCGGCGAAGTGGAGGTGGCGCCGGATCGGGTCCAGATTCTGACGGTGCACTCCGCGAAGGGACTGGAATGGGAAGTTGTTGCCGTTCCGCACGTCAGCGACGGTGTGTTCCCGTCCTCGACGGCGTCCGGTTCGTGGCTGGGTGCGCTTGCAGAATTGCCGCCTTCGCTGCGCGGTGACCGTGCCGTCGACGCAGATTCGGCCGACGGTGTTCCCGTGCTCGACCTCGAGAATGTCTACAACCGCAAGGATCTGCAGAACGCGATCGACGCGCACAAGCAGGCTCTCGGAGATCGCCGACTCGACGAGGACAGGCGCCTGTTCTACGTTGCCCTCACGCGAACCGAACGGGCACTGTTTATTTCGGCGCACCACTGGGCCGAGTCGGGAGCCGATCCCAAAGGACCGTCGGAGTTCCTGGCCGAACTGCACCAGACGGTTACCGAAACCGGGGACATCGGCGTTGTCGAGACCTGGGCGCCCGACCCCGAACCCGACACCGAGAATCCGTTGGCATCCACACCGAGAACTGCTCAGTGGCCACCGGATCCGCTCGGTTCACGGCGCGGCGCGGTGGAGGCCGGCGCAGCCGCTGTACTGGCAGAGCTGGCGAAGCCCACTGAAACCAACCCTGACGACGCTGAAGTCGACCCTGAAGACGACCCGGAGAATTGGGCGTCGGATGTGACGGTGCTCCTGGCAGAACGAGAGGCCCGCGCCAATGCTCGTGCCGAAGTGATTCTCCCGGCACAACTTTCGGTGACACAGTTGGTCGACCTCAAAGCTGATCCCGACGAACTCGCGGCTCGATTGCGTCGGCCTCTTCCGTATCCGCCCAACCCGCTGGCCAGGCGAGGTACGGCATTCCATGCGTGGATCGAGCGACGCTTCGGCGCAACACGGTTGCTGGATCTCGACGAATTGCCGGGCGCCGCCGATACCGGAGCCGGCCCGGAAACCGATCTGATCAAACTGCAGGATGCGTTCCTGCGTTCTCCGTGGGCTAACCGCAGTCCCGTCGAGGTGGAGGTCCCGTTCGAAACCTCCATCGCCGGAACGGTTTTGCGCGGCCGAATCGACGCGGTGTTCGCGGACTCGGACGGCGGCTGGACGGTCATCGACTGGAAGACCGGAGCTGAACCGTCCGCCGCCAACGAAGATGCTGTGGTCATGCAGTTGGCCGCCTACCGCGTGGCGTGGGGCGAATTGATGTCCGCGCGCGCCCGCGCGTCGGGACGGAAGGAAGAGTTTCCACTGCACAAGGTTCGCGCGGCATTCCACTACGTGCGGACCGGCCGCACCATCTCGCCCGAGAACCTGCCGGACGGTGAAGCGCTGGCGCACCTCATCCGCACGGCAGGAGCCCGCGAGGACAGCTCGAGCTAGCCGGCGTTACGACGCGCCTTGAGAGCTTCGGTCACCAAGGGGATTTGCACTGGAAGGCGCGCGATCGAACCGACCTTCTGCGCAGTGGACGTCTTGTTGCTGCGGCACCAGTCCACTGCCATCTGAATGTTGGCGGGGAACACCGCAACAAACAGCGCTGCTGCCAGACCGGCTCCCAATCGGCGAGTTTTCGGAATGGCCAGAGCGGCCCCGATTGCCAATTCTGCGACACCGGATACCTGGGTGTATGTACGGGCTTCGCCGGGGAGTTGGCGGGGGACGGTGCTGTCGAAGAACGATGGCGCAACAAAGTGCATGGTTCCCGCGCCGAGCAGTAGAGCGGAAAGTCGAAGTGCGGCGGCCTGGCTGGATGTCGAACTTTTCGAAGACATTGACCTACCCTGCCTTACAGAGCCTGTGCGTGCCACTACTGTGGTGCGTCTGCGTAGTTACTAGTGAGAGAGTTGCAAGTATGGCCGGAAAGCTCCGGGCGCGTTTTTCCAGGTCGGAATCATTGGCCGACCAGCCTGACTTTGCCCTTGTCGGGGTGCTGCGGATTCCGCAGCTGCAGACCAGTCCTGCCCGCGCTATCTACAAGCGCGTTCTGGTTGCGCTCGGCGCGCTCGCAGCCGCAGTGCTCATCGTGTACATCGATCGTGCGGGGTATCGGGACGCGCAGGACAACGAGCTCTCGCTTCTCGACTGCATCTACTACGCCACAGTGTCGCTCTCGACCACCGGCTACGGCGACATCACGCCGTTCACCCCGTCGGCTCGTCTGGTCAACGTTTTGTTGATCACGCCACTTCGTATCTTCTTCTTGATCGTGTTGGTCGGAACCACACTGTCAGCTCTGACCGAGAGTTCGCGTCAGGCGTTCAAAATTCAGCGTTGGAGGCAGCAAGTGCGTAATCACACCGTCGTCGTCGGATACGGCACCAAGGGGCGCACAGCAATTGAAGCCATGATCGGTGACGGTGTTTCCGCATCCGAGATCGTGGTCGTGGACACGGACCGGGCTGTGCTGGACGCCGCTGAGGCCAAGGGCCTGGTGACCGTATTCGGTTCGGCAACCAAGTCCGACGTTCTTCGTCTCGCCGGGGCGCAACGGGCAAATTCGATCATCGTCGCGACCAACCGCGACGACACAGCGGTGCTCGTGACGCTCACCGCCCGCGAGATTGCGCCGAAGGCAAGAATCGCCGCGGCTATCCGGGAGGCGGACAACGCGCATCTCCTGCGTCAGTCGGGTGCGGACTCCGTGGTCCTCTCGTCGGAAACCGCAGGCCGACTCCTCGGCATCGCCACCACCACGCCAACCGTCGTCGAGATGATCGAAGATCTCCTGACACCCGAGGCTGGATTCGCGATCGCCGAGCGTGCTGTCGAACGTGACGAGGTCGGCGGATCACCGCGTCACCTGTCCGACATCGTGCTGGGCGTTGTTCGCGACGGGCGACTGGTCCGGGTCGGTTCACCGGAGGTCGACGCTGTCGAGGCAGACGATCGCCTGCTGTACATCCGTCGCGTTGTCAGCTGATAGCTGGAACCCGGTATTTCGGCGCCCAGTAATGTCGTCAGCGTGAACGACTTCCAGCTGACCGAAACGCCTCTGCTTTCCCGCTCGAGTGTCGGCCGCGCCGAGGAATTACGGTCCGACGCAGCCGCACTGACCGCGGGGTGGAGTGACGCGTCGCTCTTGCGAGTCAACTCGCGCGGTCAGGTGAAGGTGTCAGGCGGGCAGTTGGTGTTCGGCGAGGCCACCGACCTGGGTGCGGAACCTGTCCGCGGCGCAGTGTTTCTCGGAATTCGTGACAACAAGCATGTATGGGCTGTGCGCGTGTCACTCCTTGCCGGAGAACTGTCGGATCTGCGGATGTTGGGCGGAACGCTCGACGACGCGGACGCAGGTCTTCTGACGGGCGCGATCGCCATTCTCAACTGGCACGACAGTGCCGGATTCAGCTCGATCGACGGGGCTCCGAGTGAGCCGACGATGTCCGGGTGGTCACGCATTTCGACGACCACCGGCCACGAAGAGTTCCCGCGCACCGACCCGGCAGTGATCTGCCTGGTGCACGACGGCGCAGATCGAGTACTGCTGGCTCGCCAGCCGACGTGGCCGCCGCGACGATTCTCGATCCTGGCAGGCTTCGTCGAAGCTGGGGAGTCACTCGAGACGTGTGTGGTGCGCGAGATCAAGGAAGAAGTGGGCGTCGACGTCCACAGCGTCCGGTATCTGGGTAGTCAGCCGTGGCCGTTCCCGCGTTCGGTGATGCTGGGATTCACGGCGATCGGCGACCCCGCCGATCCGCTGGTGTTCGCGGACGGCGAGATCGCCGAGGGAGCGTGGTTCACCAAGGAAGAGGTGCGATCTGCTCTCGAACTGGGGGACTGGGCGTCCGACGCCGACGCGCCGTTGCTCCTACCCGGTTCCATCTCGATTGCGCGAGGAATGCTCGAGAGCTGGGTCAAATAGAGCCCTACAGTCCGAGGGCCTGCTTCACCTGATTGAGCGACGGGTTGGTCGCGACACTTCCGTCAGCGTACTTCACCGTCGGGACGATGTGATTGCCGTCGTTGACGCTGCCGACAAATTCGGCTGCCGACGGATCGTTCTCGATGTCGATTTCGGTGTACTCGATGCCCGACGCGTTGAGCTGGGTCTTGAGGCGGCGGCAGTAGCCGCACCACGTGGTCGAGTAGATGGTGAGGGCAGGAGCTTTTTCGGAAGTAGTCACGGCGCATATAACACCACGAGTTCGGTTGTTGTTCCGTAACCGGCCGTGTTCGCTTGCCCACATACGCTCGGGCACGCGGCGGCGCTGTCGGTACGTCCTGCCATGATGGTGCTCATGCCTGCGGACACCGGACTGGACCCGGAACAATCAGCCGCCGTGCTCGCTCCACGCGGCCCGGTATGTGTACTCGCGGGTGCCGGAACAGGCAAGACACGCACGATTACCCGGCGAATCGCCCACCTGGTTGCCGACGGTCATGTGCAGGCCGGGCAGGTCCTGGCGGTCACGTTCACCGCGCGCGCAGCCGGTGAAATGCGCGGCCGACTGCGGGAATTGGGTGTTGGTGGCAGCGGCCCCCAGGTACAGGCGCGCACGTTCCACGCTGCTGCGCTGCGGCAACTCAAGTACTTCTGGCCGCAGGTGATCGGCGATACCGAATGGCGTCTGCTGGATCGTAAGTTCGCTGTTGTCAGCAGCGCCGCAGCCCGGGTTGGTTTGCCGACCAGCACCGAAAGCGTGCGCGACCTCGCGAGTGAGATCGAGTGGTCCAAGGCGTCGCTGATCGCGCCCGAGGATTACCCGCGCACCATTGCCAAGTTCCGCCGGGAGGCACCGGCCGATCCGGCAAAGGTGGCGCAGGTTTATGCGGCGTACGAGGAATTGAAGGCGCGCGGCCAGGACGGCATGCTGCTCGATTTCGACGATCTCCTCTTGCACACCGCTGCTGCCCTCGAGGAGCACTCGTCCGTGGCCGACGAGTTCCGTGAGCGCTACCGCTGTTTTGTCGTGGACGAATATCAGGACGTCACGCCGCTGCAGCAGCGGGTTCTCGACGCGTGGCTCGGCGACCGCGACGATCTCACGGTGGTCGGCGACGCCAACCAGACCATCTACTCGTTCACCGGAGCTACACCGAATTACCTGCTCGACTTCTCGCGGAAGTTTCCCGAGGCAACAGTGGTCCGGCTCGAACGTGACTATCGCTCCACACCCGAGGTCGTCTCGCTGGCCAACCGGGTCATCGGCGCTGCCACCGGGCGAATCGCCGGTACCCGATTGCAACTCATCGGACAACGCGCGCCGGGTCCCGAGCCCGAGTTCGCGGAGTTCAACGACGAACCGTCCGAGGCACTCGCGATAGCCCGGTCGGTGAAACGTCTGATCGCCGCAGGCACACCGGCGGCGGAGATCGCGATCCTGTACCGGATCAACGCGCAGTCCGAAGTGCACGAGCAGGCACTCACCAAGCTCGGCATCCCGTTCCAGGTGCGCGGCGGCGAGGGTTTCTTCACTCGTACCGAGGTTCGTCAGGCGGTGACGGCGCTGCGGCAGGCCGGCGGTCGTGACGACCTTCCTGAAGGGGCAGACAGCGGCTCAGGACTTCTCTCGCTGGTCCGGGCGGTACTGGCACCACTCGGACTGACCAACGAGGAACCAGCCGGTACGCAGGCGCGCGAGCGCTGGGCGTCACTGACCGCGCTCGTTGCGCTCACCGAGGAGCAGTTGGTGCACGATCCCGAACTGACGCTTCCCGGTCTCTTGCAGGAGTTGACGGCGCGGGCCGAAGCGCGGCACCCACCGACGGTCCAGGGCGTCACGTTGGCGTCGTTGCATGCCGCCAAGGGCCTCGAATGGGACGCCGTTTTCCTCGTGGGTCTCAACGACGGCACCCTCCCCATCCAGCACGTGCTCGGCGATTCCAACTCCGCCCCCGATGAGGCAGCGGTCGAAGAAGAGCGTCGACTGCTCTATGTCGGTGTCACCCGCGCCCGTGAGCATCTGCACTTGTCCTGGGCGTTGGCGCGCAACGAGGGCGGCCGGAAATCCCGACGCCGCTCACGGTTCCTGAACGGGTTGATCCCCGAGGACTCGCCGGCCTCACGAATTGCCGCGCCCGCGCAGTCTGGCAAGAAGCGTCAGCGTTGCCGTGTCTGCGGAAAACCGCTCATGGGAACGTCGGCCACGATGCTCGGTCGATGCGAGAATTGTCCGTCCAACATCGACGTCGAATTGCTCGAGAACCTGCGTGCGTGGCGTCTCGACAAGTCACGCGAGAAAAAGGTGCCTGCCTACGTCGTGTTCAGCGACAACACGCTGACTGCGATCGCCGAGCAACGACCACAGGACGCTCGGGGCCTGGTGGCCATCAATGGAATCGGACCGAAGAAACTCGAGGACTACGGCGAAGACGTCCTCATTATTTGCAAAACTGCAGGTCAAAAATAGGTTGTGCAGTTTCCGAGAATTCTCTAGTCTGGTTTCCAGTGCTACGGGGAGACTCGTGCGCTGAAAATTATCCGGACCGATCAGAAATGGAGGTGGCAAAAATGACGAACATGATTTCGTACCCCGTGCGTGAACAGTTCGCTGTTGCCGCCGCCCAGCTGCACCCAGCAGCAATCAGGTCCGTGTCTCTAAGCCATCGAGAAAATCCTCGATAGGACACATCCGTTCACTTACGGCCACGGACCCCGCATTACGCGGACCGTGGCCTTTGTGTTGGATCCCGTGCTTTCCGGTTTCCCGCTCGGTTGTGGTTCGCACCCATCGAACCCATTTTTTGCGACACGCCTGTCGCATCCAAGCTAGGAGAGACGAGTTGTCTACCCAGACATGTCGAGCCGTCACATTCATCGAGATCGCTTCCACCCGCCACGACCTGCCGTGCCGCGTATCCGATCCCGATCTGTGGTTCGCGGAGTCCCCGGCAGAACTCGAAAAAGCCAAGGCGCTCTGCGCGCAGTGCCCCATCCGCTCCCTCTGCCTGGGTGCAGCTCTCGACCGCGAAGAGCCGTGGGGAGTGTGGGGCGGAGAAATCCTCGACCACGGTGCCGTCATAGCAACCAAGAGGCCGAGGGGCAGACCACGTAAGCAACTCGTGTGCGCCTGAGGAGCCGGTTACACCTGTTACACCTGTGGCTCCGCAAATCCCGGCAGCCACCGGGTCAGGATCTCCATGTACGGGGCGTACGCGTCCAACTGGGCACAGATGCCCACCGAGCCGAGGAGGACTCGGAAGATCATCAGGTACTCGGGCGGCAAGTTGAGTGCCCGGGCCGTCCGGAACTGCGCGCTGTTGAAATCGGTCGCAGTTCCGGCGGCTCGTTGAAGCCAGGTTCGAGTGAAGTGAAACGACTCGGTCTGAATCGGATCGGTGAACGGACGTAGGTAGTCGGCGATTTCCTGTTCGGTGACGGTGCGGCCTGGAATGACAAAACCGTTGGCGCGCAACAGTTCCGTCAGTTCGTCGAATCGTTCGTCGACCGCCAGTCTGACCATTGTTCCCAAGACGGTGGGTAGCCCGCCCGGGAACGGGGCCGCCGCACCGAAATCGATGACACCCAACCGGCCGTCGTCGAGCAACATGAAATTCCCGGGGTGCGGATCGCAATGCAGCAGGCCGACGCGCGCCGGTGATGCGAAGTGGAACTCGGCGAGCAGCGCACCGGCTGCATTGCGCTGGTTCGGCGTTCCGCTCTCGATGATCCTGGTCAACGGCGTTGCCGTCATCCATTCGGTGACAACAACTTTCGGTGCGCTGGCAACAACGCGCGGGATGAGGAACTGGGGATCGCCCTCGAATTCCGCGGCGAATGCGCGCTGGTTGTCAGCTTCGATCCGGTAGTCGAGTTCTTCCTCGGTTCGCGCGGTGAACTCCTCGATGACCGGACGCACGTCGACGCCGGGCATCACCGATCCGAACAGTCCCGCAAACCGAGCGAGAGTTTTGAGGTCGGCACGCAGGGCTTCGTCGGCGCCGGGGTACTGCACCTTGACGGCCACGTCGCGTCCGTCGGACCACACGGCCCGATGGACCTGCCCGAGGCTGGCCGATGCGGTGGGGGTGTCGTCGAAGGATTGGAACCGATCACGCCACTTGGTTCCCAGTTGCTGATCCAACATCTTGTGGACCTGCTTGACGGGCAACGGCGGCGCGGCGGCCTGGAGCTTGTTCAGGGACTCGCGATACGGCTCCGCGAATTCCTCCGGAATGGCCGCTTCCATGACGCTGAGCGCCTGGCCCAGCTTCATGGCGCCGCCCTTGAGTTCACCCAAAACCGAGAACAACTGCTCCGCGGCCCTGGCGCTGAGCTGGGCGTCGATCTGGTCCTTGTCACCACCGGCGAGCTTGCGTCCGAAGCCCATTGCGGCCCGCCCGGCCATCCCAATCGGAATGCTTGCGAGTTTGGCAGTACGGGCAGAGCTTTTGCGCGGGATGTCGGACACCCCACCATCATGTCTGACGGATGCCACCGGCGCCCGTCACGGGTGCGAGGTAATGGCAACTGCACGACGTTTGTCGAGGCCAGCGACGTGTCGTGATGCGATATGGGACAAGATCGATCTCGAGGGTAGAGAACAAGCTGACCGGCGCCGTCGCTTCGGACGCACTGATCGCCGACTCGATCTCGGACAGAGCGAGCGCGGTGGTCGCATGAATCATCGCGGGATCGGCGTAACCGGCGCTACCGAGCAACTGCGCCGCCAGGTGCAGCCAGTCCGGATCATGGGCCGCCCGGGTGATGTCGGCGCATCGCAGACAACTCGAGTGCCCGGGCAGCACCAATGGCCCGACAACGCCGCAGCCGTCGCGCAGGTGAACGGCAAGGTGGGGTATGCCGTACCGGACGAGGTCGGCACATAGACGAGGATCGGTGACCACGTCATCGGTCAGGACAACAAGTGCATTCCGCCACCCGGCAACGACGTGGCTGCTTCGGTAGCCGTGTGAGCGATGGACGGAAGAGCTGCCGTGACGCAGAGCCTGGGCTATGGAGTCGGACAGCGGTCCTTGCCCGTGGACGCGAATCGATCCTGTGTCGGCGCGCTCGCCCCGACTTGCCCGGAGGTATCCGCCTGCGGTGAGTTCGGCGAGCAGTTCGGTCATCACTGCGGCGCTGATACCGCGCCCCGTCGCAGTCCACATGATGGTCGCGATACTCGTGTGTCCGTCCATCAAGCGGAGTAGGGCTTGCAGGTCCCTGCCGTCGATTCCGTCAGGGGGAGTCAGGACCACAGCTTTCCCCGGGCGCCATCCGAGTTGAAGCCGGCCGTCCGGGCGCAGAAGAACAACGATCCGTGGATCCCATTCGGGACCCACGGATCGTGTGGTGTTCGGTGTGCTCATTCACCGATAGTGACAGTGAGCTGAGCTCTCCGGATCGCGAAAATCGTAGTTATCCACAGGCTTTCGAAGCGCTGACCTTGCACTTCAGCGTGGATCGCAACTTTTCGGTTTACTTGTCGTCCTGGCCGTCGTCAGCCGGCTTGTCCGATTTCGGCTTGTCTGTTTTTGTCTTGTCCATGGCTTCTTCGGCGGCCCGTTCCTTGGCCAGCAGAGCCTCGAGCTGAGCCATCGGATCGTCGAAATTGCCGGACTCGCCACCACCGGTGACACGTTCGATGAACGAGGTCGGGGCATCGAGGTCGCTGGAATCAGGCAGCAGATCCGGGTGCGACCAGATACCGTCGCGGGCTTCCATTCCGGCTTCGGCAGTCAAGCGCTGCCACAGAGTTGCGGCTTCGCGGACCTTGCGCGGACGCAGTTCGAGTCCGACGAGTGTTGCGAACGTCTGCTCTGCCGGTCCGCCGGTGGCGCGTCGACGGCGAAGCGTCTCGCTCATCGCGGCAACACCGGGCAGGCGTTCACCGAGTCCGGCGGTGACTACCGTCTCCACCCAGCCCTCAACCAGAGCCAACAGCGTTTCGAGGCGCTCGAGAGCGGCCTTCTGCTCCGGAGTGGTCTGCGGTTCGAAGGTGCCCTGTTGCATCAGGGCTTCCAACTTGGCGGGATCGGCCAGAGCCGACGGGTCGAGATCCTTGGCGAACTCCTCCATCGCCGAGAAGTCCATGGTGATCCCGCGGGCATATTCCTCGACGGTGGAGAGCACTCGCTGGCGCAACCACGGCACATGGCTGTACAGGCGATGGTGAGCAGCCTCACGTGCGGCGAGGAACACCAGGATTTCCTGATTGGGCTGTTCCAGCCCGTCACTGAACGACTGAACGGCCGCGGGAAGAAGAGCGGCGGTCCCTGCCGGGCCAAGGGGGAGGCCGATATCAGTGGAGGACAACACTTCCTTGGACAACTGGCCGAGAGCTTGGCCGAGCTGTGAACCGAATGCGAGTCCGCCCATCTGCGTGAGCATTCCCATCATCGGGCCGGCCATCTGAGCGGCCTCGGGCGGCAGGCCCTGAGCCCACATCCCCGACACCTTCTCGGCGACCGGATCGCACAGGCGCTTCCAGGTGTCGATGGTGTTGTCGAGCCAGTCGTTAGCTGTCCACGCAACGGTCTTGGTGGCGCCGGCGGGCAGCGTCGTTGCAGCGTCCAGCCACAGTTCCGCAAGGTGGGCCGCGTCGGCGATGGCCTTGACGTTGCCCTCGGTGATCGGTGTGACAGAACCGATCTGCTGGCGCGCGAGTTTCTTCGCGACGTCGTAATTGACAGGACCCGATCCGCCGGAACCCATCGACGAACCCATGCCACTGAGCATCTGGCCGAATTGCGTCAGCATCTGCCCGAGTTGTGCGGGGTCGAAACCTTCACCGCCCGCACCGAATCCGAACGGCATGTCACCACCCCCGAACGGATTGCCACCGGCCGCGTTCTTGTCACGGTCGGGATCGTCGTCGGAGTTGGAGAAGCCGAACGGCATGTTGCTCATACCTCAACGGTACAAGGGTTGGAGGCCTCGAGTAATGCGCGCTGTCACGCTGATGGCGAACAGCGGAGGCAATGGCTCTACCCTGGACAAGGTGAATCGACGGATCGTGACTCTCCTGGCCGCCCTAGCTCCCATCGTCGTCTTGGGCATCGTCGGATCGCTCGTCACCGTTCCGTACGTCGCGCTCGGGCCGGGACCGACGTTCAACACGCTGGGCACAGTCGACACCACCGTCGACGGCAAGCAGGTCACGAAATCCGTGGTCGACATCGAGGGCACCGAACTCGATCCGACAACCGGCAACCTCAATATGACCACCGTCTCCGTTCGTGACGGCCTCAATCTCTTCGAGGCTTTTGGTCTCTGGGCCAGCGGCGAGCACGGATTGGTTCCCCGCGCCGAGGTGTATCCGCCGAGTAAGACGAAGGAAGAAATTCAGCAGGCCAACACAGCTGACTTCCAGCAGTCCGAGAACAGCGCGGAACTCGCGGCACTCAACTTCCTGGGCAAGCCAGTCGCGTTGACCGTCACGAAGGTCACTCCCGACGGTCCCGCCAGTGGTGCATTGGCCGAAGGTGACACGCTGGTGAAGATCGGTGATACCCCCGTCGACACCGTCGGTGCGGTGCAAGAAACCGTTGCGGCGATAGCGCCGGGCACGCAGGTGCCGGTCACCGTGATTCGCGGCGGTGCCGAAACGACAGTGCCCGTGACTGTCGGAGCCCGGCCGAACCAACCCGAACTCGGATACCTCGGCATCACGCCGGAAGAGGTTCCCGACGTTCCGTTCGACGTGACGTTCAACCTTGCCGACATCGGTGGACCGTCAGCCGGCCTGATGTTCACCCTCGCGCTGTTGGACAAGCTGACGCCAGGTGAACTCAACGGAGGTCAGTTCGTCGCGGGAACCGGAACCATCGATTCGGACGGCAGCGTGGGGCCCATCGGAGGAATCCGCTTCAAGCTCATCGCAGCCGCGGACGCCGGTGCTTCGACGTTCCTCGTCCCTGCGCAGAACTGCGACGAGGCAAAACAGAACGCGCCGGACGGGCTTCGACTGGTGAAGGTCGACAACCTGTCCGGCGCGGTTGACGCACTCGACAGCCTAAACTCGGGCGGCGAAGCACCCAGCTGCTAGTCCTCTGCTAGTCGTCTTCGACTTCGTCCAGCGTCGCGTACAACGCATGAACGATGTGAGGAGCCAAACCGTCGTACGTCAGAAGCGCCGGCTCGGCGTAGGGATCTGCGTCCTCGTCCGGGCGCATCTGCAACAGCGACAGGGACGGGCCGTCGCGGAGGACGCCGACAAACAGGCGTGCCGCTCGTCGGTCCGGGTGCGCGTCGGCCGTCAGTCGGGCAATTTCGTCAGCCGCGTGTTCGTCGGTCAAGACCGGCTCGACGGCATGGTCGAGATCCGATTCCGCGGCGGGCGGCAGAACCACGATTTCCTGCACGAGGATGCAACCCTCGACGGAGTCGGGCCAATTGGTCGTGGCCAGGAACTCGTCGAGTGCGCGTGATCCGCCGATGATGTCGTCGGGGAGTGGCTCCTGTTCGATCGGGGTGTATTCGGCCCCGTCCTCGAGTTGGTCGAGCAGGCCCGGTTCGGCTGCGGCAAGCAGCTCGGTGGGTACCAGGGCATACAACTTGGGTGGCTGATCCCAGCCTTCGGCGTCGATGTGGTCGACAACTTCATGAACGCACCGGGCTAGTGCCTTCGGTGACCTGTTCGGATTTTCTTCACTCACCCGTTCATCCTTGCACCTCGTGTTGTCACGCCGTGACTGTTGTTACGTAGAGTGGTCCGAAACGGCCAAGTCCACTCGGACATGGCTGCACTGATCGATGCACTCGGTTGCGGCGCCTCGGCGTCGCCGAATCTTGGAGCGTGGCACGTGGGCATGCGGCCCCCCGCAGGTTTACCCTCTCTGTCCAGACGCAGTCGAATCCTGTTGGGGGTAGCCGTAATTGTTGCGGTACTCCTGCTGATCGGTCCGCGACTGATCGGCATGTACACCGATTGGTTGTGGTTCGGCGAAGTCAATTTCCGAGGTGTTTTCACCAAGGTTCTCCTGACCCGCGCGCTGCTCTTCCTCGTCGTGGGTGTTGTGGTCGGTGCCATCGTGTGGTTGGCGATGATGCTCGCGTACCGCTCGCGTCCCGTTTTTGTTCCGGTGTCCGGTCCGAATGATCCGATCGCGCGCTACCGCACCACCGTCATGTCGCGTCTGCGTCTGTTCGGTGTGATCATCCCGATCGCAATCGGACTGCTGTCCGGGTTGATCGCGCAGGCCAACTGGGTCACGGTCCAGTTGTTCTTCAACGGTGGTTCGTTCGGGATCTCCGATCCGCAGTTCAACCTCGACGTCGGTTTCTACACGTTCGATCTGCCGTTCTACCGCTTCGTGCTGAACTGGCTGTTTGTCGCGGTTCTCCTGGCGTTCGTAGCGAACCTTCTCACGCACTACATCTTCGGCGGCATCAAACTCGCCGGTCGCGCGGGAACGTTCACCACGGCTGCTCGCATCCAATTGGCAGTCTTGGCAGGAACTTTCGTTCTGCTCAAGGCAGTTGCGTACTGGTTCGACCGGTACTCGCTGCTCTCGAGCGATCGTAAGGAGCCAACGTTCACAGGCCCCGGTTACACCGACATCAACGCGGTGCTGCCGGCCAAGCTGATCCTGCTGTCCATCGCAGTGATCTGTGCGCTGGCGTTTTTCGCGGCCATCTTCACGCGGGATCTCCGCATTCCGGCGATGGCTGTCGCTCTGCTCGTGCTGTCGTCGGTTCTGGTCGGTGCCGTGTGGCCGATGATCGTCGAACAGTTCTCGGTCAAGCCGAACGCCGCAGACAAGGAAAGCGCATACATCGAGCGGAACATCGCCGCCACCAGGCAGGCGTACGGCATCACGGACGACAAGGTGACCTATCAGCCGTATTCGGGTGACGGCACCGCAATTCCGCGCGACGTTCCGGCGGACGTCACGACCATTGCAAACGCACGCTTGCTGGATCCCAACATTCTTTCGCCCACGTTCACACAGCAGCAGCAGCGTCAGAACTTCTACGGATTCCCGCCGTCGCTCGACATCGACCGCTACGAGGTCGCGGGCGAAATGCAGGACTACATCGTTGCGGCGCGTGAACTCTCGCCCAACAACCTGCAGGGCAACCAGACGGACTGGATCAACAAGCACACCGTCTACACACACGGCGACGGCTTGGTGGCAGCGCCGGCCAACAGGATCACCGCTCCGGTCCTCGATCCGACCAAGGAAGCAGCCAACAACAACGCGGGTTACCCGATCTACACGGTAAGCGACATCGCGTCGTTGGCCGCAGGAACGCAGGTCATTCCGGTCGATCAGCCACGCGTTTACTACGGCGAGGTCATCGCTCAGGGCACCGCGGACTATGCGATCGTCGGTGGGGCGAGCGGCTCCGAACCGCGTGAGTACGACACCGAGCAGACCAAGTACACGTACACCGGATCCGGTGGTGTCGATATCGGAAACTGGTTCAATCGGTTGGCGTTTGCCGCCAAGTACACCGAGCGCAACATCCTGTTCTCCGGTGCGGTCGGCTCCGATTCCAAGATCATCTACAACCGTGACCCACGCGATCGCGTCGGCCAGGTTGCTCCGTGGCTGACAATGGACGGCGACGCCTACCCGGCTGCTGTCGACGGCAAGATCGTCTGGATCGTCGACGCGTACACAACGCTCGAGAACTACCCGTACGCGCAGCGCAGTTCGCTCGAGGGCCTGGTGGCCGACAGTGTCGACGCCACCACTGGCCGACTCCTCCCGAAGAAGGAGGTGTCGTACATCCGTAACTCGGTGAAGGCCACCGTCGACGCTTACGACGGCACGGTCACGCTGTACCAGGTCGATGACAACGATCCCGTCCTCAATGCGTGGAAGGGTGTGTTCCCGAACACCGTCCAGCCGCAGAGCGCGATTTCCGACGACCTGCGTGCGCACTTCCGGTACCCGGAGGATCTGTTCAAGGTCCAGCGCGAGATGTTGGCGAAGTACCACGTCGACAACCCGACCGAGTTCTTCACCAACAACGCGTTCTGGTCGGTACCCAACGAGCCGACGGTCGAAGGTTCCAACCAGAACGAGCCGCCGTTCTACGTGATGGTCGGTGATCAGGAGACCGGTGAGCCGGCGTTCCGCCTCATCAGCCCGATGGTCGGCTTCCGTCGTGAGTTCCTCTCGGCTCACATTTCGGTGGATTCGGATCCAAAGAACTACGGCAAGATCACCGTCCTGCAGTTGCCGACGGACAAACAGACGCAGGGTCCGTCGCAGTCTCAGAACTCGATGATCTCGGATCCGCGAGTGGGTTCGGAGAAATCGATCCTCGAGAGAACCAACACCATTCGATACGGCAACCAGTTGGCGTTGCCGATCGCAAAGGGCGGCATTCTCTACGTCGAGCCGATGTACACCGAACGCAGTAACGCCAGCACGTCGTTCCCGCAGCTCTCTCGCGTCCTGGCCAGTTACCAGGAACCGGGTGTGTCCGGGCGTGTTCGGGTTGGCTACGCGTCGACGCTGGCCGAGGCTCTCGGTCAGATCTTCGACAACGGCGGTGCTGCCGGTGTGGCAACGGCTCCGGGCGGAACGGCCGAGACCGCCCCGACTCCGGATACGAGCACGGAAACCAATCCGACGCCCGGCGCCCCGGCCCCGGCTCCGACCGACACCGCGGCGGTTGTCGCGGAACTCGATGCAGCGCTGGTAAATCTGCGAGCTACCCAGCAGAGCGGCGACTTCGCTGCATACGGTGCGGCGTTGGATCGTCTGCAGAAGGCAGTTGACGCCTACCAGGCGCTGCCGAAGTAAGGGTTGTCGTAGCAGAACGCGAAGGCCCACCATCGAAATCGGATGGTGGGCCTTCGCGTTTGTGCGTTGTACGCCGGTATCAGCGCAGTGCTGCGAGCACCTGCGGGTTGGTGTCGGCGAGCTGCTGGAACTGCGCGCCGAAACCGTACTGGTCGGCAAGCGCGCGAGCGGAGTCGTAGGCCTGCTGTGCTGCGGGCTTGACCTCGGCCGGGATCTGGATTGCGGTGATGGGTGCTTCGACGACGGCCGGTGCTTCTTCGACGACCGGTGCGGGCGCCGGAGCCTGCTCCTCGGATGCGACGGTCAGGTGCCTGCCGCAGCTGGGCCATGCGCCCGGGCCCTGGGACTGCAGGGTGTTCTCGGCAACGCGGATCTGCTCTTCCTTCGACGCGTTTGCGGGGGAGCCGGAGCCGCCGTTGGCGGTCCAGGTGCTCTGCGAGAACTGAAGTCCGCCGTAGTAGCCGTTTCCGGTGTTGATGTTCCAGTTTCCGCCGCTCTCGCACGCTGCGACGCCGTCCCAGTTGTGGGTGGCTGCGGATGCGGTGCCGGTGGAGATGGTGAGGGGTACTGCAACGAGGGCGCCGGCTACGGCCAATGTGCCTACTGCACGCTTGCTGATGCTGGTGTAAGACATGGGGTAAATCCTCTCCGCGCTCGCTGACAACGGCGGGCCTGCGGGTCGAGGTGATGCTTTCGTCCCGGGCGCTTCTCTCTCCGTGTCTCTGCCCCTCGAAGGTTTCGGGGGTTCCGATCCCGCGGGGCAGAGTCAGGCAGCGGCGGGTCGGCGTTCGCCCGGTTGATTCGGGCCGGGATCGACCGTACGGGAGTTGCTTTCAAGGTTCACTTCACGGTTTTGCGAGCTGACTGTTCGGTATCGGTTCGAAAAATCCGGACAATCGCCAGGTCAGATCCCGGCGATGCGGATTCGAGGTGTCTCCGTTACACGTCTGTTATGTGTTGATGGTCACGGTGAAATTGTGAAGCCGGTCACCGAAAATCGTGGTTCGGGGCTCGGATGTGACTCTGGCGCAGGCGATTTGCATTCTGTTCACCGGCTCGTGTAGTTTTATCCATGCATCGCGGGGTGGAGCAGCTCGGTAGCTCGCTGGGCTCATAACCCAGAGGTCGCAGGTTCAAATCCTGTCCCCGCTACTAAAGAAAGAACCGCCGCACTGGAATCCAGTGCGGCGGTTCTTTTTTGTCAGTGTGTGTTGGTGTGTGTCGGTGTTCAGCAGCGCGTCGTACGGACGAGTAGTCCGGCGACGTGAGCGCTCGCGGCGGCGCGGGCAGCAACAGCGTCACCGGTCTCGATGGCCGAGACGATCCGGGCATGCTCGGCCACGGCGAGCCGCCGGTTCAGATCCGAACCCCACATGTCCGTCCGAAACAGATGCGATTGACCATCCAGGCGGTGCAGAGCGTCACGGAGTGGGTCGTTGGCCGCTGTTTCCCGAATCAGATTGTGGAACTCGAGGTCCAACGCGGAATCGCGACGCCGATCCGGTGCGGTGTTCAACAATTCACGTTGTTCCTCGACCATCTTGTTCAGTTGGGAGACGACGTCGTGAGTGGCGCGGGTTGTAGCGCTGAAAGCCGCAAGGCCGTCCAGGACCTCCCGGACCTCGAACACCGCGCGCAGTGAGTCCGCATCGAGCGATTCGACCTTCGCACCGGCGTTGCGGGTGTGTACCGCGATGCCTTCGTAGATCAATTGCTGAACGGCCTCGCGAACCGGCGTTCTACTGACATTCAACTTGGATGCGAGTGCGGGGACACTGAGCGGCGTGCCTGGGGCGAGTTCGCCGGAGAAGATGAGCTCTCGCAGAGTCTCGTGTACCGACTCGGTCAGCGGTGCACGTTCGGTTGTGGTCATGATTTCTTCTTCGTCATGGATTTCGTGGTCCCCTTGCACAGTGCTGACATTACCCGGCCGCGCGTACTCGTTCGGCTTCTCGCAAGTCCCCACCCGGGGCAATCCCACCTTTCAATCCTGCGACCTTGGCCGCGATGTTCTCGGCAATCGTGATCGGCGGATACCCGACCTCGCCGGGCTGCAGTGTTCCCGGTAGCGCCTCGATGACGGCGTCGTAGTTTCCGTCGAAAAAGAATGCGGCAGAACGCCGTCTGATGATCCGACCGTCGACGATCGGCGGATCGACGCGGTGAATCGTGGACCGCCAGCGGTCGTTGGTCCAGCGAGCCATCGCGTCGCCGAGATTGATCAGCAGGGCGTTGTCCGCTGGTTGGGCGTCATGCCAGAGATTGTCGGCGCCCAGGATCTGAAGGCCGGGCACCTGATCTGCCCAGAGGATGGTCAGAATCCCGAAGTCGGTGTGAGCGCCCATACCGGTCATTTCCCCGGGCATCGCGATCTCGCTTTCGGGGAGCGCGTAATTGTTCATTTTCAACGCATTGATCGAGTGGTCGAGCATGGAGTCGAAATATCCTTGCTCCAATCCCAGCGCATCGGTGAACGCGCGCATCAGGATTGCAGCCAAAGTCTGTGCGTGGGAGAAGTATTGCTCGACAGCAGGCCTGAATCCAGGTGCCGCATCCGGCCAGGTGTTGGCGGCGTAACTGAATTCGGGGAGGTCGAGGTCCGGGTAGTCGGCGGCCTCGGTTCCGACGACGACGGCTTCGTAGAAATCGTTCATCATATTCGCGGACGCGACACCCAGGCTCATGCTCAACGACTCCGACTTCGGCGGAGAGTATCCACGGTTCTCGGACGACGAGCGGGCGTACGTCTTCTTCACGTCCAGGGGCAGGGCGAAGAACTCGTCCAGCGCGCCGGCCAGTCCGTCGATCGATTCGCGTGGAATTCCATGTCCCACAATCTGAATGAAGCCGACTTCGCGGCAAGCCCGGTCCAGGTCGGTAGCGACGGCAGCGCAGGCAGCGTCGTAGCGCTCGGCCGGCGAGTTCATGACGTATGGGCTCATGACGTAGGGGCTGATGTCGATGGTGGGAATCTCGAAGCTCATGTCAGTAGGTCCTTGTTTCGATGGGGAGTAGGTCGATCAGCGGCCGGACGTGTGCCACTTACCGACCAGAATGCGGGAGAGGTATCCGAAAGCGGAGAAGACCAGGACACCGAACAGTGAAGCAATGACGATCGCGCCGATCAGATCCTCGGACTGAAGTCGGCTGCGGTAGACGTCGAGAAGGGTGCCGATGCCGGGTTGTCCTTTTGCGAAGAACATGTCGCCGATAATGGCACCGACCACAACAAGTCCGGACGCGGTGCGGATGCCGGTGAGAATGGCAGGCATCGCCGCTCGCAGTTCGAGCTTTACCAGCCGATCCCAGCGCGATGCGCGTCCGAGGGTGAAGAGTTCATGCAGTCCCCGGTCCACGGACTGCAAACCGAAGTGGGTGTTGGTGATGATGGGGAACGCCGCGATCAGTACACACACCAAGGTGCGGGCAGTCATGCCGTAGCCGAACCACAGGCCGATCAACGGGACTATCGCGAGAATGGGAATGACCTGAAGCACAACGGCATACGGGTAGACGATCCGCTCGATCCACTTGGCCTGACTCATCAGTACACCCGTTCCGACGCCGATTGCAACGGCGACGACAAATCCCACCGCCGCGACCTGCGCGGTGACGGCCAGCGCTTCGAGCATCGGACCGAGGTGTTTCCAGTCGAGTAGCGACTGGGTGAGCACCCGACTTGGGGGCGGCAGCATGAACTGGCGTTCGGGTGAGAGGACCAGGTTGCTCACTATCGACCAGAGCGCGAGAGCGCCGGCCAACGAGAGAAGGGGAAACGCGATCATGCTCCCGATCCTCTTCAGGCGTTGCTTCCAGAGCTGCGTGGGTAGGGAAGTTGCTGTGGTGCTTACTACTTCGCGGCGAAGTGTCAGTGCTTCGGTCATCGGAGGCTCCCGTGCAGACTGGCCGAAATTTCGGCGACGTATTCGGTGAAACGGGCGTCGTACCGCAGTTCCGGGCTGCGTGGGTAACCGAAGCCGATGTCGACGACAGAATGGATGCGACCAGGTCGCGCGGTCATGATGACAACCTTGTTGGCGAGATACACCGCCTCGGACACCGAATGCGTGATGAACATAGCGGTGAATCCCTTGTCCGCGTATAGCCGTTGAAGTTCGACCTGCATGTCGAGGCGCGTCATTTCGTCGAGAGCACCGAACGGCTCGTCCAGGAGCATGACCTCCGGAGCCAAGGTCAGAGCCCGCGCGAGAGACACTCGCATCTTCATGCCGCCGGACAGTGCATTGGGCAATTGCCCCGAGAAGTCTCGTAGACCGACAGCGTTGATGGCTTCGCCGGCGCGTTCACGACGGAGGGCTTTGGACACGCCGCCCAACTCGGCTGACAACTCGACATTGGATTGTACTGTTCGCCAAGGTAACAGCGTCGGCTCCTGGAAGATGAAGCCTACCGATTCGGTGTCGAGGGCAACGGATCCGCTGGTAGGACGCTCGAGGCCGGCTGCCATGCGCAATAGTGTCGACTTGCCGCAGCCGGACGGGCCGACCACGGCCACGAAGTCGCCACGGCGCACATCGAGATTGATGCCGTCCAGTGCCACCGTGCCGGTGTCGAATTTCTTCACTACATCGGTGAAGGCCATCTGCATGGACGTGGTCAGTCTGCGTGCGTCGGTGTCCTGCATCGTGTTTGCGAGTTTCATCCGTGCCTCCGGATCGTGTGATGCATGCAAAATATCTGCGTTCTGATGGGATTGAGTGTGGATTGCATGTATGTCGGGCGGATTTCTCAGTGTTAATTGATTGTGACATTGCAGGTGAATCGGTTATCTCGAATGATTAACCTGCGAGAAACAAAGCGGCATCTGCATGTAATCGAAGTGCTACAGACTCTGCTCATCCCCAATCTGCATGCCAGTCAGAGTCACTGCAGTCAGAGTCCCTTCATTTCGAGGAGAACCCGTGAATTCCAAACGCACAACCGTGGGAACCGCCAGTATTGCCCTCGCATTGCTCGCTGCATTCGGGTTGAGTGCATGCAGTTCGAGTGACGCCGACACGGCGGTTGCGTCGGAAGCGCTCGAGCCCGCTGCGGATGCGCAGACACTAGCCGGCGTGTGTCCGGAAAACGTTGTAGTGCAGCTGCAATGGCAGCCGCAGTCGGATATGGGTGCGCTGTTCGAGATGCTCGGGCCGGGATACACCGTCGACACAGACGACAAGTCGGTCAGTGGCACTCTGGTCGCGGGCGGCAAGGATACCGGCGTCGATCTCACGCTTCGGGCAGGTGGCCCGGCGATCGGGTTCCAGTCCGTCAGTTCTCAGATGTACGTGGATGATTCGATCACGCTGGGTCTGATCCATGGTGACCAGGTGATCGCCGCGTCGGCGAGTCAGCCCGTCATGGCGGTGACTCCACTACTCAAGTACAGTCCGGCAATCGTGATGTGGGACCCTGCGTCGCACCCTGATTGGAAGAGTGTTGCCGACATCGGCAAGACCGATGCAAGCGTCGTGGTGTCCAAGGAACAGTTGTTCCCGCAGTGGCTGGTTGCGAAGGGGTTGTTGAAGCAGTCTCAGCTCGACACGAGTTACGACGGCGCACCGTCGCGCTTCGTCGGCGACCCGACCATTGCGCAGCAGGGATTCGCGAATTCCGAACCGTACACGTACGAGAACGAGACGCCGGCCTGGGACAAGCCGGTTTCCTTTGACCTGCTGAAGGATTCAGGCTTCGACATCTATGCGTCCAATGTGTCGGTCCGCGCTGACAAAGTAGAATCGCTCTCGTCCTGCCTGACCAAATTGGTTCCGATCATCCAGCAAGCGAGTGCCGACTACATCACCGATCCGGCTGCGGCCAACAGCGCGATCGTCGACGTTGTCTCCCAGGATATTTCGTTCAGTCCCTACACCGAGGGCGAGGCTGCCTTCAGTGCTCAGATGTTGAAAGACGAAGGGCTGATTGCAAACGAGGCTGACGGTTCGGTAGGAACCTATGACATGGCCAGAGTCACCCGAAACGTCGCTGACCTGACGCCCGATCTGGTGGCCGGCGGTGCAGCGATTCCGGATTCACTGACCGCAGAACAGATCTACACCAACAAGTTCACCAACCCGTCCATCGGAATCCGCTGATCAGGAGACTGGAAAAATCATGACGTACGAGATGACCGAACTCAACCGTGAGAGCCGTATGGGCGGCCTCGGTACCGAAACAACCGATCGCGAAGTGCGACGGATCGATCTGTCCGACTTCGAGAACCGCCGCAGCGAGATAGCGGACGAGTTATGGTCGGCTGCAACCGATATCGGATTCTTTCAGGTTGTCAACCACGGAATCGACATCGGTGAGGTTCGCAAGGCGTTCGCTGCCACGGAGAACTTCTTTGCGCTACCAGATGAGGTCAAGGCCCGGTATCCACTCAAGAAGGGATTCAATTCCGGCTGGGAGAGCATGTCGCAAGTGCGGCCGTCGATCGGGACGCCCGATCAGAAGGAGTCCTACCAGGTAACCCGCCCCCACATGGGTGACCTGTGGCCCACCGACGACGAACTCGAGGGCTTCCGCGAAACGATTCTCGATTTCGAGGCACGGTGCTGGGGCGTCGCGATGGCCCTGCTCTCGTGTTTCGCAGACAAACTCGGATTCGAGCGGGACTTCTTTGCGAAAGCCCACGATCCGTCGGTGACCAGTTACCAGAGCACCCTCCGGTTGCTGCACTACTTCCCGCTCGCTCCCGATGCCGATGTCGCAGGAATGTGGCGCGCGGGCGCGCACACCGATTTCGACTGCCTGACCTTGCTCTTTCAGCGCGACGGTCAGGGCGGGCTGCAGTTGTGCCCTGGTAAGGAGATGGAGGCCCAGGAATGGACGTCGGTGGAACCCGCCGAGGAAGCGATCACCTGCAACATCGGTGACATGCTGATGCGATGGAGCGACGATGTGCTGCCGTCGAACTTTCATCGCGTCAAGAGCCCAGGCCTGAACGACTACCGGGGCCCTCGATACAGCCTGGCTTTCTTCGCGCAGGCAAACCGCGACATCATGATCGAAGGTCCGGCCGGGAAGTATCCGCCGATCACCGCCGAGGATTATCTCTACCAGCGCGTGAATGCCAATTTCGCCCGCTGAGCCGACCGAAGATGCCGACCGAAGACACGGAGAAAACGATGAATACCGCACCCGCCAGCATCACCATCACCGACGTCACCGTCTACAGCGGCAGGCAATGGCTCGAAGGTCGAGACGTCGTGGTGACGGACGGAATTGTCACCGCGATCGATGCGTCGCGCGGTACGTCGGCTCTCGGTGACCCGAAGGCCGGAAGTGTTGACGGATCCGGCGCTTACTTGATTCCCGGATTCGTCAACACGCACACGCACATTCAGCAGTCGCTGATGCGGGGGATCGCGGAGGGAACTCCACTACTCGAATGGCTGCTTGCCGTTGCCGAGGAATCCGTGCTGATCACCCCGGAAAAGGCGTACACCGCAACAGTTGCGGCCAGCCTTGAGGCCTTGCGGAGCGGTACCACCACATTGGTGGAACACATGTGGCCGCACCCGTCGAGCGAGGTACACGACGCTGTCATCCGGGGATTGCACGACACCGGGATTCGCGCCCTGCTGGGGCGTGGGGTGGGGGATCGATCGGACCCGACGCGTAAGTGGGGCTTCGATCCGCGGCTTTTGCAGCCATTGGGCGACGTCCTCGATCACACCGATCAGATCATGCGAGACGTTGCCGGATCGCGCATCGATGCGGCTGTGGCAGTGCCGAATCCGAGATCGCTGACTCCGGAGGGAATGGCGCAGGTGCGTGAATTCGCTCAGGCGCGCGGACTGACCGTATCGATACACCTGCTCGAGACACAGACCGACAATATGATGTGTACCGAACATACGGGGATGGGTGCGGTCGACTTTCTCGACGCGAACGATTTCCTGTGGGATCGAGTTCTCGCGGTTCACTGCGTCGAACTCGATGATCGTGGTCAGAAAGTGCTGGCAGAGAGAGGAGTTGGCGTCTCCTACAACCCGGTGAGCAACATGCGACTCGGTAGCGGGGTCGCACCGGTGCCGAGCTTCCTGGAAGCCGGCCTCGCAGTGGGGCTGGGGGTGGACGGCGCCGCCAGCAACGACACGCAGGACATGCTCGAGACCTTGCGTACCGGTGCCTACGTGCAGCGGGCCACCCGAGCGCGTGCGGACCTACTCGGTTTTGGTGCCATGATCGATATCGCCACCGGCGGCGCCAACAGTGCTCTCGGCTTGCCGCCGAGATCAGGCGGTGTGTCTGTCGGAGATGTTGCTGATCTCACCATGATTCGGTTCGAGCGAGACTTCGGATGCCTGCCGGTGCGCGACCCGGGTGCATCCATTCTCACGACCGGCACCCGGCAGATCGTCGACACCGTTCTGGTTGCCGGCGAGGTTGTCATCCGGGACGGGCACTCGACGCGGGTGGACGAGGCTGAGCTGATCAGTGCACTGTCGGCCTAAGTCTTGTCGACGTCCATCTCGATCAGTACTCGGCGCAACAGCTTTCCCGTTGCGTTGCGGGGGAGTTCGTCGATGAACAGGACTTCACGGGGTACCTTGTATCGCGCCAAGTTGGAGCGGACGTGAGATTTCAGATCTTCGGCGTTCTTGTCTGCACCGGGGGCGATCACAACGAAGGCGCGCAGCCGATGCCCGAAATCCGCGTCCTCCACTCCGATCACCGCAGCTTCCAGCACGTCCGCATGATTAGCTAGGAGGTTCTCCACTTCGAGGGGATATACATTTTCACCGCCCGAGACGATCATGTCGTCGTCGCGGCCGTCGACGAACAGCAGGCCGTTGGCGTCGAAGTGCCCGACGTCGCCGGTGGAGAGGAGTCCGTTGATGCGCTCCTTGTCGCGGCCGTCGGTGTAGCCCTCGAAGCTGAGGCCGCTCGAGACGAAGATTCGTCCGATCGTGTGGGGGGAGTTGATCTTCTGATTGTTGTCGTCGAACAGTTCGACGTGGCACGTGACGGGCGCCCGGCCGGCAGTACCCGGCGCGATGGTGAGATCTTCGGGTGTGGCGACAGTGGCGACCGCTACTTCGGTGGAGCCGTAAAGGTTGTAGAGGACGTAACCGAATGCCTCCGTCACTCGTTTGCAGAGATCAGGTGAGAGGGACGACCCTGCGGAGAAAATGATCTTCAGCTGTGAGGTGTCGTATTTCGACAGCACTTCGGGGCCGAGATCGATGATGCGGGTCAGCATGGTCGGAACCACGACAAGGCTGTCGCACTTGTGTTGCGCCACAAGCTTGACCGTGTTCTCGGGATCGAATTTCCGGTGCATCACGACGGTTTGTCCCAAGCCGAGGGCGAGCGCGAACTGGGAGACACCGGTGCCGTGGAAGGCCGGCGCCGCCATCATCATTGTCTGCCCGCGGCGCAGTGGTACCCGGTCGAGGAACTGCGCTGACGCCAACGGCGAGGTGTGGCTGCGCGGCGCGCCTTTCGGGGTTCCGGTGGTTCCGCTGGTCAGAAGTACGAACCCGCCACTGCGTTCCGGCGCCGGCACTGCGGAGGTTCCTCGTCCCGCAATGACGTCGTCGAGTGTGCGGATGGTGGTGTTTTCGCGCTCTGCCCACGCCCGGTATCGCCTTGTGTCCGGGGGGAGGGCGTCGGCGACTTCGGTGAACTCGTCGTCGTAGACAAAGGCCGCGACATTTTCACGGGCCGCGACGTCGACCAGTTGAGGGCGCGCAAATCCCGTGTTCATGAGGACAAGTTTGGTGCCGTTCTTGGCTGCCGCGAGCATGGTCAGAACCAGGCCACGATGGTTTCGGCACATAGCGCCCATCACCGAATCGGATGTGATGCCATCGGCCTGCCAGGCCCGTACCAGTGCGTTGCTCTGCCGTTCCAGTTCGGCGTACGTGATGGGTCCACGTTCGTCGATGATGGCTACCGCATCGAGGCCGTTCTCGGCATGCGCGTGGACGGGACCGGCAAATGGTCCGTACTTGTCCACAGCTGCAATGGATTTCAGACCCTTGTCGAGGCGGGGAAACGGAATCAGTCCCGCTCGTGTCATGACTCCCACGGCGCCGATGGTGTCTGTGATCTTGGTGACCAATCCGGGCATGGGTAAACCTCTTCCGAGCGTCGGTGAAAGGACCGGATCTCAGCCTAATCGAAACCGGACGCTTTCACCGACGATCTCGGTGCCGTGTTTTTACTTCAGTTCGGCAGACGTCTTTCCCAAGAGACGACGGGCAATGATCAGCTGCTGAATCTGCTGAGTGCCCTCGAAAATGTCGAGAATCTTCGAATCCCGACCCCACTTCTCCAGCAGTGGACGCTGGGAGTAGCCGTACGTTCCGGCGAGTTCCACTGCCTTGAGGGTGATGTCGGTGCCCGTGCGGCCCGCCTTGGCCTTGGACATCGACGCCTCGAGGGAGTTCGGCTTCTTGTTGTCCGCCATCCAGGCTGCGCGCAATGCGAGCAGGTAGGCGGCTTCCCAATCAGCTTCCATCCGAAGGAACTCGGCCGCCGCGGCATGCTGGTTGTAGGCCGGTGTGTCGTACGAGATCTCGACGCCGGCTTCCGTCAGGATAGTGCGCAGTTCTTCGAGTGCGGCGCGGCCGACGCCGATAGCCATGGCGGCGACCATCGGGCGGGTGTTGTCGAACGTCTGCATGACGCCGGCAAAGCCCTTCTCCACGTTGACCTCTGCGCTGCCGAGGATGTTGTCCGCGGGGATGCGGCAGTCCTGGAGCAAGAGTACGGCGGTGTCGGACGCTTTGATGCCCAGCTTGTGCTCGAGGCGGGCGACGCTCAGGCCCGGCGCGTCGCGCGGCACGACAAACGACTTGATTGCCGCTCGGCCCTTGGATTTGTCGACCGATGCCCAGACGACGATGTGGGTGGAACGCTCACCGGCGGTGACAAAGATCTTCTCGCCGTTGAGAACCCACTCGTCGCCGTCCAGAACTGCTGTGGTGGTGACTGCAGCCGAGTCGGATCCGAAGCTGGGCTCGGTGATGGCCATCGAGGCCCACACCTTGCCGAACCGTTCGAGTTGCTCGTCGGTGGATACGGCTGCAATCGCGGCGTTGCCGAGGCCCTGGTAGGGGATCGAGAGCATGAGACCCACGTCGCCCCACGAGGTTTCGAGGGAGTTGAGCAGTGCCGACATGTTTCCACCGTTTGCATTGCCGGTCTTGCCGGAGTCAGCTCGGCCGCCGGCAGCGCCGCCGATGTCGCCACCCGAGTCGGACAGACCCTCGACCATGGCGGCCATCGTGTCGAGTTCGACCGGGTATTCGTGTTCGGCCAGATCGTATTTGCGTGAGATGGGTCGGAAGATCTGAGCTGCGACCTGATGCGCCTGGTTCGCGGATGCTTTGAGCTTCTTGGGAAGTTCGAGATTGATCATCGTGGTTCTCCTGGAAAGTCAGCGGCGTCAGATGAGGACAATGCCCTCGGCAACGCCGATGGCTCGAAGGTCGCGGTACCAGCGCTCGACCGGGTGTTCCTTGGTGAATCCATGCCCACCGAGGAGTTGCACGCCGTCGAGGCCGATCTGCATGCCCTTCTCGGAAGCTAGCTTCCGGGCGAGGGCCGATTCACGAGCAAAGGACAATCCCTGCTCGGCACGCGAAGCGCCACGCAGCGTGACCAGGCGCATTCCGTCCAGTTCGATGGCGATGTTGGCCACCATGAACGCAACTGCCTGGCGATGGCTGATCGGCTCGCCGAATGCTTCGCGCTCGTTCACGTACGGAATCACGTAGTCCAGCACGGCCTGGCTGGTGCCCACCGCCATCGACGCCCAACCGAGGCGCGCGAGGCGGATTGCGTCGGCGTACTCGGCCTTGCGCTGATCGGCGTCGCCGTCGCCGAGAAGTGCGGATTCGGGAACCGAGACATCGGTGAGGATCAGGCGACCGAGCGATGCGGCCCGCAGTCCCATGCTGGGGTCAGCTTCGACGACAAGGCCTTTGGTGTCCGACTCGACGATGAAGAACGACGGCTTGCCGTCGAGTTCCGCGGCGATGACAAAAAGTTCCGACGTTGCAGCGGCCGGTACCAGGCTCTTGACGCCGTTGAGGCGGTATCCGCTGGGGGAGCGAACGGCCTTGGTCTGCAGTGCGAAGGGATCGAACAGCGCGCGAGGCTCGTTGACTACCACTGCGGCACCGGGAACCTGCTCACCGGTGAATGCGGGGAGATACGTCTTCTGCTGCGCGTCGGTGCCCCACTGAGTAAGGGCGACAGCTACGCCGCTGGGAGCGAGGATCGGCAGTGCCAGCCCCATGTCTCCGTGTGAGAGCGCCTCGGCGACAAGCGAGTTGGTGACCGCGCCGCGATCGGATGCGGCGCCGTCGAGTTCCTCGGGGACGTTGATCAAGGTGATCCCGAGTTCGGCCGCCCGCTTCGTCAGATCGGCAGGAGCGTCGGCGGCCGCATCGGCATCGTGTGCTGCGGTGCGCAGGATTTCCGATGCAAAGTCGCGCACGGTTTCGACGATCATCTTCTGGTCGTCGTCGGGCGTGAGGTCGAAGTAGTCCGAGTTTTTGGCGGGGTTGTCCGGCAGTCGCTTGGGCGCGTCGTTGCCGGCCACCTTCTTGAAACCGCGCGTAGCGGCGCCGAGAGTCTTGAAGCCGGTCTTGGTGCCCTCGTAGGTAACCCGGTCGATGGTCTGGCGCAGGTTGAACTTTTCTGCGAATTCAGAACCGGTGATCTTGGTCAGCACGCGCATGGCGGTACCCATCGCATCGCGCTTGACGGGGTTGAGGCCGACTGCGGACGTGTCGCGGGGGTGCGCCGTGGCATGGCTCTTGCTCGGGGCCACACTGTCTTGCTTGGTCATGATCACCAGGGGTTTCTCGGTGTCGGGGCGTTGGACTCCCTTATCTTACTCAGGAGTAAGGTCGGATGTCGAGCATCCCTCGAAATGACGCGAGTCACGTCTACTCCTCCCTGAGTAGGAGGTGCCACGACCCCGAGCGTCATAGGCTCGACAGGTGAACCGGACAGAGGTGCCAGATCGGATTCAGCGGTATGTGCGCTACTCGCCGCTGGTATTGATTCCGTGCTTACTGATTGCCAGCACGTATCCCGGGGAGTATCGGGTCCCCGTCGGCTATTGGATCGTCTCGATGCTGTCGGCGATCATCTTCGTGGCTGGTCGCCGGTGGCCGGTACTTGCTTCGTTGGTCATCTCGGCACTTGCGGTTCCGATGTTCGTCGCCGACGCGTGGGGTCTGTCCGAGCTCGTGCCGTATCTCGGAGCGGTAGCCGTTGTCGATGTCACGATGCGGGCCGAGCGCCGGGAACTGGTTGCCGTATCTGTAATCGGATGGTGCGGTTCCGTACTGGCAGGGATCTGGTTCGAATCTCACGAAGCATTCTTCTCTGTCACCACTGCCGTGAAAGTGCTTGCGTACGTGGGCTTACCGCTGCTGCTCGGACTATATCTGCGTTCGCAGCGTGAATTGGCCGCGAACAATCTCGCGCACACCCGAGCTGCGGAACGAAGCGCTCTGGCCCGTGAGCTGCACGACCTTGTTGCACACCACATGGCGTCGATCGTCCTGCGGATCGGAGTCGCTCAACACGTATTGGCACCGCAGGACGAGGCCGTGCGGGAAGTCCTCGCCGACGTGCGCGCGACGGCGTCGGATGCGCTGACCGATATTCGCCGTCTTCTCGTCGCATTGCGCGATCCCTCGCTCGGCGAGGTTGCTCTGGTCGAACCGGACGCCGTCGCCGCGGAGATCGAGGCTGCGCTCGATCGTGTGCGTGCAGCCGGCTTCCAGGTCAAGGCGCACGTCGAGTCGGGCGCAGGTGACCTCGACGCCATCGGCCGGTTGACGCTGTTACGGGTAATTCAGGAGTCGCTGACCAACGTCATGAAGCACGGAGACAGGAAGGGGCCCGTCTCGGTATCTGTTCGTCGCAACGCCGGTCGGGTCGACGTCAAGGTGATCAACAATGTCGAGGGGTCGGCGAAGGGCGCCGGACACGGCCTCGTCGGAATGCGGGAGCGTGCAGAGTTGGCCGGCGGTGAGATGACCGCAGGTACGCTCGGTGACGGAAGGTGGGAGGTGCACGTGAGTATTCCGCTGTTGGCCCATCCGCTGTCGGTCAAGGGTGACGACTCGTGATCGCAGTGTTGGTTGTCGACGACCAGCGGCTGGTGCGAGCAGGTCTGCGGATGCTGTGCACTGCGGCCGAGGACATGACCGTATCCGGTGAGGCGTCGAACGGCGTCGAGGCGGTAGCGCTTGCCGCCGAACTGGATCCCGACGTAATCCTGATGGACTTGAGGATGCCCGGCCTCGACGGGATCGGTGCCACGCGGCAGATCGTCAAGTCCGGGCGGCGCGCACGCATTCTCGTACTCACCACCTTCGACGACGACGATCATCTGTATCCCGCGCTTGCTGCCGGCGCTTCGGGGTTTCTCGTCAAGGACACCGAACCCGCCGAGTTGCTCGGTGCCATTCGCCGGACAGCCGAGGGCGACATGGTGTTTTCCCCGGAACTGCTCCGCCGCGTCGTGGATCGGGCGGTGATCGGCGCCGCCGCGGGCACTGCTGTGACAGAGGCGGTTTCGCTGACCGAGCGCGAATCGCAGGTTCTCGCCCTGGTTGCGGAAGGGAAGAGCAATCAGGAAATCGCGGACGCGTTGCATTTGGGTGTGACCACGGTCAAGACTCACGTGGCGAACCTGATGTCGAAGACGGGTTGCGACAATCGGGTTCGCCTCGCCGTGTACCACTTGCAGAACTTTCAGTGACCGGAGTGCGAACCAGGCGAAGGCATCGGCATGTCCATCTGCATCGGAGCCGCCTTCTGTCCCGGTTCGAGGACGAGGAATTGGCCCATCATCCCTTGATCCTCGTGCATCAGCAGGTGGCAGTGGAACATGTAAGGGAACGTGGGATCGGTGTACTCGGACCACTGCAGTGCGACGCGAACCCTGCTGCCCGGCGGTGTGTAGACGGTGTCCTTGAGGCCGCGCAGGTGCGGCGGGGGAGTGCGACCGTCGACGTCGAGGATCTGGAACTGCACGTCGTGGACATGGAAATTGTGTGGCCAGTTGTCCTTGTTGGTGATCGTCCACACCTCGGTCGCGCCGACCTCGGCCTCGAAGTCGATGCGGTTCATGTCCATTCGTTGCCCGTTGATCATGTACCACTGCAGATCGAAGGTTCGGGAAACGCTTGCCTTCGACGGATCGAGATGCGGCAGGGCGCCCAACTGCGCCGGGAGAGTCGACCGTGACGCGCGGCTGGCAACCCCTCGCAACTCGATGATGTCGAAGCGGTCGTTCATGCCGAAGTTCTCGGCGTCGGAGGAACTCACGCCACCGCCGTCCTCGATCGGGAACGACACCAGTGTGGTCGTCGCACCGGGGTCGACGCGAACCACGATCTCGGCTCGTTCGCCGGGGCTGAGCTGAATCCGCTTGATCGCAATCGGTGATTCGAGCAGTCCACCGTCGGTGGCAATCAGATCGAACGTGCGGTCGTCGGGGAACCCCAGGTTGTAGAGACGGCCGGAAGAGCCGTTCAGGATGCGCAGTCGCACAACGCCGGTAGTGACGTCGAGGTAGGCATCGGCGATGCCGTTGGCGACGATCGTGTCGCCGAGCAAGCCGACGTCGGTGGGGTCGGTCTCGTCGAAACTGCCGTCCGCGGTGAATCGGCGATCCTGGATGATCAGTGGAATATCATCCACTCCATAGGTTTTCGGGAGGTCCAGCGTATCGGTGTCGGCGTCGTCGATCAGGAACAGTCCGGCGAGTCCGCGCTGTACGTGCCGCTCGGTGGATCCATGCGGATGTGGGTGATACCAGAGCGTAGACGCCGCTTGGTCGATGGTCCACGCCGGTTCCCACCGCCCGCCGGCTTCGATGGTCTGGTGCGGTCCGCCGTCGAACCTGGCGGGTAGATGCATGCCGTGCCAGTGGACGGTCGTGGGCTCTGCCAGTGCGTTGTCGATCGTGAATGCGACAGATTCTCCGCGTCGGGCTCGGACCGTCGGACCGAGGATAGAGCCGTTGAAACCCCAAGTGTCAGTGATCTTTCCCGCGACTATCTCGGTGGTTCCGGCGCCGGCGCGGAGGGTGAAATGGCGGACGCCGGAGTCGTCGACCGTGGATGCAGCCAGCGGCGGAATCGGTAACGGACGTGAAGACCCTGCTGCTGCCGTAGGCCGCGAGGCGCCTGCGGAGTCGGCGGAGTCGGCGCCGCAGCCCACCGCAAGTCCGAGGGGCGCGGCAGCCAGACCGAACAGTATCGAGCGCCGGGAAATCCGGTTCATCATTCTCCTGAAGTAGTGCGTGATCGACTACTCCAAGTCAACGTGCCCGGATGCCGCGCCGAATCCTGCCGACGGGCCTGCCGGGACTCCTCCCTCAGGCCGTTGCGGCGAGTGGGGAGTTCTGCTACCTGGCCGGCTACCTCAGGCGAGCAAGAACATCTTCGTGCAGCAAGCCGTTGGTGGCAACGGCACTGCCACCGTGCGGGCCACTCCCGCCGGCCAAGTCGGTGAAGGTTCCGCCGGCTTCGCGGATCAGCACGTCCAGAGCGGCGAGGTCCCACAGGGAAACCTCGGGTTCGGCAGCGATATCGACTGCACCTTCGGCGACGAGGCAGTACGAGAAGAAGTCTCCGTACCCGCGTACGCGCCACACGTGATCCGTGAGATCGATGAACTGATCGCGGATTCCGCGGTCCTTCCAGCCGGACAAGCTCGAAAAACTCAGGCTTGCGGATTCACTGCGGTCGACGGCGGACACCTCGATGCGTCGGGCGTCGCCGCCGTTGCAGGAGGTGAAGGCGCCCAAACCTGTTGCCGCCCACCAACGGCGGTTCAGTGCGGGCGCGCTGACGACACCGACGACGGGTACGCCGTCCTCGAGCAAACTGATCAGGGTCGCCCAGACCGGCACGTTGCGCACGAAGTTCTTGGTGCCGTCGATCGGATCGACCACCCACTGCCGTCCCTCGAATACCGCGTCGCCGCCGAACTCTTCGCCCAGCACCGAGTCGCCCGGTCGAGCCTCGGACAAGCTCGCGCGCACGGCGCGTTCGACGGCGAGGTCGGCGTCGGAGACCGGGGTGAGGTCGGGTTTGTCGTCCACTCGCAGATCGAGAGCGCCGAAGCGGGCGCGAGTGATCGCGTCGGCCTCGTCGGCGAGACGCAGGGCCAGAACAAGGTCGGAAGCGAGGTCGGTCACGGGTAGACAACTTACCGTCTTGCCCGCCCTGTCCCATCTACGCGCCCATCTGTGCGCCTACCTACGCGGGCAGAACTTCGTTCAGCTTTCCGGTCGCCACATCGAAGACAAATCCGCGCAGTGAGGTCGTTGCAGTGATGAACGGACTGCTCTCGATTCGGCGTAGCGATTGCCGTACGTCTTCGTCGACGTCGGGGAACGATTCGGGCGACCAGGACGGTTTGACGCCGATCTCGTCCTGGATGGAGCGCTTGAAATCGTCGTCCGTGAACGTCAGCATTCCGCAGTCCGTGTGGTGGATGAGGATGATCTCGGTGGTGCCGAGGAGGCGCTGGCTGATGGCAAGCGACCGGATCTCGTCGTCGGTGACCACACCGCCGGCGTTGCGAATGACGTGTGATTCGCCTTCCTTGATGCCGAGGGCACGGTAGACGTCCAGACGGGCATCCATGCAGGCGAGAACGGCAACGTGTTTGCTCGGCGGCAGGGGGAGCGGTCCGGAGAATTGCTCGGCGTATGCGGCGTTGTTCTGTAGATATTCGTCGGTGACGGTCATGGATACACCTTTCTGGTTCGGGTCCTGATTCGAGTCGCGGTTATTGCAGGGTTTGGCACCCGGTAGCCTTGAGAACCGTGCATCCTGACGTAATTGCAGACCTGAACGCGCTCGACACCACCCTTCGCACCTGCGAGTCGGTCGTGGACGTCGAAGAGCTGCGTCGACGCATCGACGAGCTCGAACATCAGGCTGCCGATCCCGGCTTGTGGAACGACCAGGATCACGCTCAGCAAGTAACCAGCCAGCTGTCGCATGCCCAATCGGAGCTTCGTCGAATCGTGGCGCTGCGAGAGAGGCTCGACGAGATGCCGATTCTCTACGAATTGGCCGAGGACGAAGGCCCTGACGCGATTGCCGACGCCGACGCCGAACGTGCCAGCCTGCGCGAGGACATCGCGGCGATGGAAGTCAAGACCATGCTGTCCGGCGAGTACGACGAGCGTGACGCGCTGATCAACATCCGCTCCGGCGCAGGCGGCGTCGACGCAGCGGACTGGGCCGAGATGCTAATGCGTATGTACATCCGTTGGGCGGAAAAGCACGACTACGGCGTCGAGGTCTACGACACGTCGTACGCCGAAGAAGCGGGACTCAAGAGCGCGACGTTCGCGATCAAGGGGCCGTACACCTACGGCACGCTGTCTGTGGAAATGGGCACGCACCGCCTGGTCCGGATCAGCCCGTTCGACAACCAGGGCCGCCGTCAGACGTCGTTTGCCGAGGTCGAGGTTCTGCCGGTCGTCGAGACTACCGACCACATCGAGATCAACGAGAACGACATCCGCGTCGATGTCTACCGTTCGTCCGGTCCGGGTGGTCAGTCCGTCAACACCACGGACTCCGCGGTTCGCCTTACACACATCCCGACGGGCATCGTCGTGACGTGCCAGAACGAGAAGTCGCAGCTCCAGAACAAGGTGTCGGCGATGCGCGTCCTGCAGGCAAAGCTGCTGGCGGTCAAGCGTCTGGAAGAGCGAGCCGAGATGGATGCGCTCAAGGGCGACAGCGGAAGCTCCTGGGGCAACCAGATGCGTTCGTACGTCCTGCACCCGTACCAGATGGTCAAGGACCTGCGCACCGAGTACGAGGTCAACAACCCGTCCGCAGTGCTCGACGGTGACATCGACGGTTTCCTCGAGGCCGGCATTCGCTGGCGCATGAGCGAGAACCAGTCCGCATAAGCGGCAACCGAAAGGCACGATGACTTTTCTCAGACCTGGGCAGAACCTGCTCGATTGGCTCCAGAACCCTGGATTGTCGGTCCTCATGACCGTGCTCGGAGCGATGATCCTTGCTCGTTTGGTCAGTTGGGGCGGCAACAAGGTCACCGACCAGATCGACGCCAACTATCAGTTAGGTGACGCTCTGGTGCGGTCGGAGGCGACCAAGCATCGTCACTCGGTCGCGCAGGTCATCACATGGGTGATCATCACGTTCATCTACGTGATCGCGACACTCAAGGTTCTCGACCAACTGAACCTGCCGATCGGCAGTTTGGTCGCACCGGCAACGGTGCTCGGCGCGGCACTGGGCTTTGGTGCGCAGCGCGTCGTGCAAGACATTCTGGCGGGCTTCTTCATCATCACCGAACGCCAGTACGGATTCGGCGACACCGTGCGACTGGCGATCACTGGCTCGTCCGACGACGCCGAAGGTGTCATCGAGGACGTGACGTTGCGAGTCACGCGAATGCGGAACGCCGACGGTGAAGTGATCACCGTTCCCAATGGTCAGATCGTGAAAGCGACCAACCTGTCCAAGGATTGGGCACGTGCGGTCATCGACGTTCCGGTTCCCGCCACTGCCGATCTCAACCGCGTCAACGAGGTCTTGCGTCAGGTCGGCGTCGATGCAATGTCCGACCGTGGACTCAAGAAGCTTCTCCTGGACGAGCCGACGGTCATGGGCATCGAAAGCCTCGAAGTGGATCAAGTCAGCATTCGGATGGTGGCGCGCACGCTACCCGGCAAACAGTTCCAAGTCGGCCGGGCACTGCGTGTGCGAGTTGCCGCGGCACTGCGTCGACAAGGAATCACCGTCACGCCGGGACTTCATACGGGCGACATCGAGGAGGCGAGCGAATGACCGAGCAGGAACCCCGGCGCGGTCTCGACCGGCTCATCCATCTCGACTGGATGCCGTCCCGCTTGTTCGGTGGCCGGATGCGGACGTCGACATTCATCTTGGTCGTGGCCTGGATCCTCGCCTACGTCGCCAACGCGTATCTCAACCCGGCGGAGCCAACCGTGGCCACGCCCGCGCCGGCCGCAGGATCGTCGGTGACGGAGCCGTACACGCAGCCTCCGGTGGCGACAACGACAACAGCTGTCCCGGAATCTTCGACGCCTCCGTCCTCGGAATCGGTGCCGTCGACGACTGTGGTTCCCGGTTCAGCAACTCCCGGTTCAGCTCAGAGCGGTGTTTCGACGACGGTGACGACGACAGCACCGCCTCCAGGCCCTCCGGTCGGTAACTCCGGCAACGAAAATTCCAACTCGGGCAATTCCAACAGCACAGTCACGACAATTCCGAGCACAACAGCCGCGACAACCAGTGGAGCCGGGTAATACGGGCGCACTCGCCGCGCGTTGCTCCAAGGTCACTGTTCGATAACGGCTAGACTGGCTTGTTGTGATCAGCATGAAGAACGTGTCGAAGTCCTACAAGGCCTCCACCAGGCCGGCGCTCGACAATGTCAGTGTGGAGGTGGAAAAGGGGGAGTTCGTCTTCCTCATCGGCCCCTCCGGCTCTGGCAAGTCGACCTTCATGCGTCTGCTGCTGAAAATGGAGTCGCCGACGTCCGGTGACATCGAGGTCGCGGATTTCCACGTCAACAAGTTGTCGGCCCGTCGAGTTCCGAAGCTGCGGCAGGCCATGGGTTGCGTTTTCCAGGACTTCCGACTGCTGCAGCAGAAGACGGTGTCCGAGAATGTCGCGTTTGCGTTGGAAGTGATCGGTAAGCCACGCGACGTGATTGCGCGCACCGTTCCCGAGGTCCTCGACATGGTCGGCCTCGCCGGCAAGGCCGATCGACTTCCGACCGAACTGTCCGGTGGCGAGCAGCAGCGCGTAGCCATCGCGCGCGCTTTCGTGAACCGGCCGCTGGTCCTCCTCGCCGACGAGCCAACCGGCAACCTCGATCCCGAGACCAGCCAGGACATCATGCTGCTGCTCGAGCGCATCAACCGCACCGGCACCACCGTCGTCATGGCCACTCACGACCACCACATCGTCGACTCGATGCGTCGACGAGTCATCGAACTCGATCTCGGCAAGGTCAGCAGAGACGAAGCGCGGGGTGTGTACGGCGTCGGCAGGTAAACGCCGACTGCTCACCACTCGTCCGAACGCCCACCGGTAGCCGCGAAGCCGCCGATCATTCGAGAAGGAATCGGATTCCCCGATGCGTGCCAGTTTTATTTTCAGCGAGGTCCTGACCGGCCTGCGCCGCAACATCACGATGACCATTGCCATGATCTTGACGACCGCCATTTCGCTTGGACTCTTCGGCGGTGGCCTCCTCGTAGTTCAGATGGCCGGTAAGACGCAGCAAATCTTCCTCGAGCGCGTCGAGGTCCAGATCTTCCTGACCGACGACATTTCCGCCGCGGACCCCGGTTGCGAGCAGGAAATCTGCAGCACTCTGCGGCAGGAACTCGAGCAGACACCGTCCGTCGTCGCGGTTCAGTTCCTCAATCGCGACGACGCGGTGAAGGACGCGACCGAGCGAGTCTTCAAGGACCAACCCGAGTTGGCCGCACTGGTCAGCCCGGACAGCTTCCCGGCGTCGTTCAAGGTCAAGCTCAGCGACCCGGAACGATTCGGCGTCATCAACGACACGTTCGGTTCGCGGCCAGGCGTGGAAAGTGTTCTCAATCAGCGCGAGCTCGTCGACCGTCTCTTCAGCGTCCTCGGCGGTGTCCGCAATGCAGCCTTTGCGATCGCCGTCGTGCAGGCCATCGCCGCTATTCTGTTGATCGCCAACATGGTTCAGATCGCGGCATTCACGCGTCGTACCGAGGTCAGCATCATGCGACTGGTGGGCGCAACACGCTGGTACACACAGCTTCCGTTCTTGCTCGAGGCAATTGTTGCAGCCTTGATCGGCGCGGTTCTGGCGATCGCCGGTCTCTTCACAGCAAAGAACCTTTTCATCGACGGAGTGCTGGCCGACGTCTACGAAGCCAACATCGTCGCCCGTATTTCGAACAGCGACATCCTGTTCGTCTCACCGTTCCTGGTCCTCGCAGGCGTGGGAATGGCAGCGATCACCTCGTATGTCACGCTTCGTTTGTACGTGCGCGAGTAATTGGTTTGCACGGCCTTCTATGCTGAGAGCAAGAGTTGTTTGCATTATTGGGTAAGACAGCGGACTGAGAGGCCCGGACAGTGAAGGAAAAGGGCCGCAAGGTCATTGCGACCAATCGCAAAGCGCGTCACAACTACACGATCATCGACACCTACGAAGCGGGAATCGCGCTCGTGGGCACCGAGGTCAAGAGTTTGCGCGAAGGTAAGGCGTCACTCGTGGACGCGTTCGCAACCGTCGACAACGGTGAGGTGTGGCTTCGATCGCTGCACATTCCGGAATACACGCAGGGCTCGTGGACCAACCACTCGCCGCGTCGGACCCGGAAGCTGTTGCTGCACAAGCGCGAGATCGAACACCTCGTAGGCAAGACCCGCGAGGGCAACCAGACGCTGGTTCCGTTGTCGATGTACTTCTCCGACGGCAAGGTCAAGGTCGAACTTGCTCTCGCGAAGGGTAAGCAGGACTACGACAAGCGTCAGGACATGGCCAAGCGCACCGCCGAGCGTGAGGTGACCCGCGAGCTGGGGCGTCGGATCAAGGGCATGCGCGGGTAGTAGTCGGCCTGATCTCAGCCGCGGCGGTCGGCCGGCGCAGCGCGTAGGTGTACTCGTTCACCTTGCTTGCCGAACAGGCTGATCACCTCGGCCGGGCGGCCGTCTGCGGCGCTGAATCGGTGGGGGATATGAGTGTCGAACTCGGCGGCTTCACCCGCGCCCATGACAAAATCGCGATCACCGAGCTGTAGCCGGACCCGGCCCGACAGCACGTACAGCCACTCGTACCCTTCGTGAGTACCCGGCTCGCGGATGTCCTCGGTGGGCGCGAGGATCATCTTGTAGGCCTGGAGGTTTCCCGGCTGGCTGGTCAACGGAATGATCGTCATCGATCCGACCTTTTGCGGTTCTTCCCGCACCCGGGGGTCTGCGATCTTGCTGTTGACGACGTCGTCGAGCGGGACGCCGTGCGCTTTCGCAATCGGCAGCAGCAACTCCAAGTTGGCTCGGCGAGTTCCGGATTCGAGCCGCGACAGCGTGCTGACGTTGATGCCTGTCGCCTCGGAGAGATCGGTCAACGTCATATCGGATTGCTGGCGCAGTGTGCGCAGACGCGGGCCGATTCCCGCGAGGACGGCGTCGAACGATGATTCGGTCATTCTTCCATTTTGCCAAATCAGCAATCATGTTTGTCAAGTTGGTGTTGCGATGCAATCCTGAATTCATGACACAGACCTCTTACGACGCAGCAGACACCTACGACGTGGCAGTGATAGGAGGCGGCGCTGCCGGACTCAACGCCGCGATCATCCTCGGTCAAGCCCGCAGATCCGTTGTGGTTTTCGACAACGGCGCTCCGCGCAACGCAGCGGCAGATCACATGAACGGATTCCTCTCTCGCGACAGGATGAATCCAGCCGAACTCCTCGCCATCGGACGCGACGAAGTCCGGAAATACGGTGGAGAGTTCCATGACGGGACCGTCGTGGCGGTCGAACGAGATGAAGCCTCCCGTGGGAGTGGATTCGCGATCACCCTTGCTGACGGCGCTCGAATCTCGGTGCGCAAAGTCCTGGTGGCGACAGGATTGACCGACAGGTTGCCGGATGAACTCAGTGCCTTCGGTGAGCGGTGGGGCCGCGACGTCCTGCACTGCCCGTACTGCCATGGATACGACGTGCGTGATCAACCGTTGGGTGTCATTGCCAAGAGTGTCGAGTTCGCGATGCATCAGGCCCCGATGATCCGTCAATGGTCGGACGATGTGGTGCTGTTCCTCCATCGGATCGAGAATCTCAGCGCCGAGGACCGGGAAAAGCTTGCAGCGCTCAATATTTCGATCGTCGAAGGCGAGGTGGCAGCGCCAGTACTCGAGGATGATCGTCTCGTTGGAGTGCAACTGGCCGACGGCAGAACTGTTGCGCGGTCGGCCATCTTTGTCGGAGGCGCAGTCACGATGGATCCGAACGATTTGATTCTGCGGTCTTTCGGCGCAGCGACGGCGGCGACGATGATGGGTGAGTTCGTCACCGTCGACATGATGGGTGCCACAAGCGTGTCCGGCGTCTTCGCGGCAGGCAACGTTGTCGATCCGGGTGCGCAGGTCATCATGGCCGCAGCAGCAGGCGCGAAGGCAGGAGCCGGAATCAACATGGCGCTTACGGCCGATGATCTGGAGGCGGCGTTGGCGCTCCGAGGTTCGATTTCTGCGTAGCAGTTGGTTTTCTGCGTAGCGTGGTGTGATGGATACGGTGCGAGTGTTGATCACAGGAGCTACCGGCTACATCGGCGGGCGTCTGGCTCCCAGGTTGGTTACAGCGGGGCATCACGTCCGGGTGCTGGTACGCAGTCCTGAGAAGTTGCGCGATGTGCCGTGGCGCGAGTCCGTCGAGGTAGTTAAAGCTGACCTGAGTGACAAGGCATCCCTTGCAGGCGCTTTCGACGATATCGATGTTGTCTATTACCTTGTCCACGCCATGGGCGGTGGTGGCTCGTTTTCCGATGTCGACAAGCGCAGCGCGGTGAATGTGGCCGAAGCGGCTGCGGCCGCTGGTGTTCGCAGAATCGTCTACCTCGGCGGACTGCATCCATCAAACGCAGAACTGTCGACGCATTTGAAGTCTCGGCTGGAAGTCGGCCGGATCCTGCTGGACTCTGCCGTTCCGACAGTCGTGTTCCAGGCCGGCGTGGTGATCGGTTCAGGTTCGGCCTCTTTCGAGATGGTTCGCCACCTGACCAATCGCCTGCCGGTGATGACCACACCGAAATGGGTGCACAACAAGATTCAGCCGATTGCCGTGCGCGATGTACTCCATTACCTGGTGGCTGCAGCGGCCACGACCCCGGAGATCAACCGCCCATTCGATATCGGCGGACCCGACATCATGCAGTACGGCGAGATGATGAACGCCTACGCCGATGTTGCGGGGTTGGTGCGTCGGCGCATTGTCGTTTTGCCGGTCCTGACCCCGAGGCTCGCCGGTCTCTGGGTGGGGTTGGTCACGCCGATTCCACACGGGCTCGCAAGGCCGCTGATCGAGTCACTGCAGAACGATGCCGTTATGCACGATCACGACATCGACGGTTTCATCCCGCCGCCCGAAAGCGGGCTCACCACGTATCGCGAAGCGGTACGGCTGGCTCTGCGCAAGATCGAGAACGGAGAGGTCGAGACTTCATGGTCGGGTGCGACCATCGCCGGTGCACCGTCGGATCCTCTACCGTCTGATCCGGATTGGGCCGGTGAAACGGTGTACGTCGACCATCGTGAACGTGATTGTGCCGCGGACCCGGAGACCTTGTGGAAGGTGGTCGAATCCATCGGCGGCGAGAACGGTTGGTACTCATTCCCTTTGGCCTGGGCAATTCGAGGATGGATGGACCGAGCGGTGGGCGGCGTCGGGTTGCGACGGGGTCGGCGTGATCCGCGTCACCTCAATACCGGTGAAGCCCTGGACTTCTGGCGGGTCGAAGAAATCGACAGAGGAAAGTTGCTGCGACTGCGGGCCGAAATGAAAGTCCCCGGTGGGGCGTGGTTGGAGCTGAGAGTTTCGGAGGGGCAGCGCGTCTCCGAAGGGCAAGGTGGTGGATCGCGTCTGGAGCAGCGCGCTGTATTTTTCCCGCGAGGCTTGGCTGGGCGACTGTACTGGTACTCGATCCTGCCGTTCCATGGCGTCGTTTTCGAGGGCATGATCACCAACATCACCAGCACAGCAGAACGCTCGATTTAATTGGTATGACTTCCGTGCGGCAGCGCGTTATAGTAGGTAGCCCCACGAAAGACGCGGGGCACACACGGGGCTGAACGGTTTCGACTGCGTGTGTTGAGTTAGGGGAAGCGTGTCGGTGCAGGCAAGAGACCACCGTAAGCGTCGCTGCAAACCTATAAGCGCCGATTCCAATCAGCGCGACTACGCTCTCGCTGCCTAAGTAGCGAAGCGTGTCTGTCAGCCCGGGGTTGCCCTCGACCCGGATCCTGGCATCAGCTAGAGGGCTTTACTGTTCGGCTCGGTCACGGAGTTGGATGGGACATCAAACAGTGACTGGGATCGTCATCCTGGCTTGTTCGCGAGACTGGGAGATCCAAGTAGAGACTTAGCGAACTGCACACGGAGAAGCCCTAGCGATTCAACGTAGGACCCGGGTTCAATTCCCGGCAGCTCCACAAAGAGGCAGGTCAGACACTCGGAAGCGGGTGTAGGGCCTGCCTCATTTTTATGCCCGACAATGGCCCGATCAACACTTAGGTATGCACCCTGCCCGTCACGCTTTATGCTGCCCAGCCATCGAGGAGCACACTGACTGCGTGGTCCAGGTGCAGGGGGTCTCCGCCCCAGTTCGGAATGATCGCATTGTCCGGGATGTCGCCGCGCAGGAGTTGATCGGCCAAACCGCTGATCGGAGGGGCCGGATCGATGACATCGCCGTTGAGCGTCCGGAACTCGAACTGTTGATCGCCAAGAGCAGTGATGGTGAACTGGCCACGATGTAGCGCTCGGTGGCAGGTCCCGCACAGCAGGATCAGGTTGTCGAGGTTGGTTTGTCCGCCGCGGCCCCAGAATTGCACGTGATGAGCGTGTAGGAATCTGGTTCGACCGCATCCTGGTGTCCGGCAGCTTCCGTCACGGTAATTCAACGCCAACATTTGTTTGTGACTGGTGACGCGGGTCTTCCGGCCTAGATTGAGCACGCATTGCTTCTTGGTTTTCGCCAAGCGGAGGTGGGCGTTACAGAGGACTTCCTCGGAATCGTTGTCTGGCAGTGCAGGTCCGCCAGGAACCCGGAGGTTGTCGTGTTCGTGGAAAAACACCACTTCGGCCGAGTTGCTGACGCCGCTCGCGTTGTTTGTCGGGGCTGTGGCAGCTATTTCGGCCATCGCGAGGAGCGCCGGTCCGATGTCGCCGGGTGGTTTTTTCGTAGCATTCTGCTGAGTGATCGGCTCGTCCGATAACGCGGTGGCGTCATCGTCATTGTCGATCTTGGGCTCGTTGTCGGGTGACGGCATTGCTGTCTGTGTTCGTTCACGTTCTGCCGAGGTGAGTGCGGCGAGGATACGGGCGCCGTCCTGTGCAGCGAGGCGACCTTTGATGACAAAATCGCCCGTGTCGGGGTCCCAATTCCAGCGGACTTGAAAGCGTTCAGGCGCTTTACTTTTGCCGGATTCGTTGTCGGCGACTTTGCGTAACCCGGCAGTCAGACGGTCGATCTGTGCGGCAGGTGCTTCGCGGCCGAGTCGGACCATCTGCTTCTCGTTTGAGGGAGTTGTGACTCGGGTAAGTGCGCGAACTTTCGAGTAGGACAAATTGCCTTGTTCGAACGCTTTCCGCATCGCAGGCAAAGGGCGGAGTGCTTTGGCGACACGAACGTATTCGCGTCCGGTGTGCAGGCTCATGCCACATTTCCAGGAGAGCCAGTGAGCGCATGAATGTAGGCCGGGACCGGCCCAGCCTCGTTGTTCGTCGAAGTCGGCGAGCAGCGTGAGGAATCGAGCGGTCGCTGCGGCGATTTGTCCAGCTAGTGCGCAGATTTCCACGCCGATGTTGTCGACGGCTTCACGCTTGGCCGCGAAGCCCATGACGTGATCGGTATCTCTGTTGGTATCTCTGTCGAGCTTGTCTGTGTCCATGCCAACCCCCCCGGTTCGAATGTTCATTCGACAGTAGATCGAGGCACCGACAGATTTCGAAAAGCGTCCCCGCGGGGACGCTTCCGATCAAGAGAAGAAATCTCGCTAAGCCCCAATCCGCCAGGCTTTCGGTGCCGAATGCCCTATATGACGCTTCAGCATCGGACGCAGTATCGGGACGATCGCCACCTCACAGTGATGGTTCTGCCTGGTGGGAAGGTTTCGAGTCACCGCCGTTCGCGATTCTGGCATCTGTCGAACCTCCGGATGCGCCCGTTCTCGGCTGCGATTCGGCAACGTGGATTCGATGTCGTGGCGGTCAGGTATCGAACACGTGGGTGGAACGGTCGGGAGCAGAGCCCGGTTGCAGATGCGCGGCAGGTACTCGATCGGATCAAGGCACAAAACTCTGACGCGCAGGTCATTCTGCTCGGACATTCGATGGGTGGCCGGGTAGCCGCCGCTCTGTCGGGTGACGCGGCAGTCGTAGGAGTCGTCGCGCTGGCGCCATGGTGGCCGGCAGGGACGGGCATCGGGCTGCGACAGGGTTGCCTGCTGCGGGTAGTGCACGGCACGGTTGACCGCTGGACCGACCCGGATCTTTCCCAAGCGGCGGTCGAGCGAGCGCGTAGATCCGGTCTCGACGCCGAGTGGATCGGCGTCGAAGGCGCGGGGCACTTCATGCTGCGGCGGCCATCACTGTGGCACCGACTGGCAGCAGATGCGGTCTCGGAAATCGCAATGGTCTCGCAGAGCGCAGAGAAAACTACCGAAGCGAAGGCAGGCGAGCGACGATGAATTCGGGCGGACGGAGTTCGGTGAAGCGGAGTTCTCACAAGCGCAAGGTTGCAGTCGTCGGCAGCGGGGTCGCAGGTCTTACAGCGGCGTGGGTGCTGAGTAAGGACAGTGACGTCACGCTCTACGAAGCGGATTCGCGGCTCGGCGGCCACGCCGATACTCATGCGGTGACCGATCCTGAAGGTCGCAACTTCGCCGTCGATACAGGCTTCATCGTGCATAACGACCGCACCTATCCGACACTGTTGAGATTGTTTGCCGAACTTGGTGTCGTGACGCAGGAATCGGACATGAGCATGTCGGTCCGCTGCGAGGGCTGTGGCCTCGAGTATTCCGGCGGGCAGGGGCTGCGCGGGGTCCTGCCAACGCCGGGATTACTGGTGAACGGCAGCTTTCTGTCGATGTTGATGGAGGTCAAGCGGTTTCATCGACGAGCGCGTGCACTGCTCGAGCAGCCCGAGGACTCGACTGCCTCGGCTGCCTCGACGCTCGATCAGACGCTCGGCGCATTCTTGCGAAACGGCAGATTCTCGGACTACTTCACCGCGCACTTCATGACCCCGCTGGTATCCGCGGTGTGGTCGTGTGACCCGTCGGCCGCTCTCGAGTATCCGGCGCGGTACCTCTTCGCGTTCCTCGATCACCACGGCATGCTTACTATCTCCGGTTCGCCGACCTGGCGGACGGTAACCGGTGGTTCGGTCGAGTACGTGAAAGCTGTGGCACAGAGCATCAGTGCCGTTCGCCTGAACACGCCGGTTCACGCGGTGTACCGGCACGGTGATTCAGTCGAGATTCGTGGGGGAGATGATCGGCTCGAGACATACGACGCGGTGGTAATCGCGACGCATCCGCAGCAAGCGCTGAAGATTCTCGCCGATCCTACGGCCACGGAGCACGAGGTTCTCGGGGCTATGCCGTATTCGATCAATCACACCCAATTGCACACAGACGAGACTGTGCTGCCCGACAATTCGAATGCGCGGGCGTCGTGGAACTACTACCTGCCGCATTGCGATGCGAGGCCAGATCACGTGCTCGTCAGCTACGACATGACCCGGTTACAGCGTCTACCGGAGACCGGTCGACGGTACATCGTGACTCTCGGTGGCAAGGACATGATCGCCGCGGATTCCGTCATCGACCAGATGACCTACGAGCATCCGCAATACACGCCGGCTTCCGTTGCAGCGCAAAGCCGGCTTCCCGAGTTGGACTCGGATGTGCTTGCTTTTGCAGGCGCGTACCACGGGTGGGGTTTCCACGAGGACGGTGCATTGTCGGGTTTACGTGCCGCGGAGCGGGTCGGAGGTCGGTGGCAGTGACCGGGCCGATTACACCGTCCATCGTCTACACGAGTATTCGCCACGTGCGAACAGAACCGCTGCACAACACATTCGAGTACAAGAGCTACAGCTGGCTGGTCGATGTGGACAAGTTGCCGCATCTGCCGAAAGCATTGCGTCCCTTGGCGAGGTTCACGGCTGCAGATCATCTCGGCGATCCCACCTTATCGATTCGCGCAAACGTCGAGTCGTTCTTGCGGGCCAACGGAATCGAGTTCGGCGGCGGCCGGATCCTCATGCTCGCGAATGCGCGTGTACTCGGCTATGTGTTCAACCCGCTGAGTGTGTTCTGGTGCCTGAATGACGATGGCGCCGTGCGGTGTGTGGTGGCTGAAGTTCACAACACCTATGGTGAGCGGCACTGCTACCTGCTCGAGACCAACGACAATGGTGCGGCACGCACGCCGAAGGAGTTCTACGTCTCGCCGTTCAATGACGTTTCCGGCGAGTACCGGATGAGGCTACCGCTTCCCAAGGAATCGGTGGAGCTGTCGATAGTGCTTGCCAGACCGGATCAGGCACCCTTTGTCGCCACGGTACGTGGTCGATGTGTTCCGGCCACCGCGGGCGTGATAATTCGGAGCTTTCTCGCGATTCCGACTGCACCACTGAGGGTCTCCGCGCAGATTCGATATCAAGGCATCAGGTTGTGGGCCAGACGATTACCGGTAGTTCCACGGCCGCAACATCAACCGCAGGAGGCAGTGTGATGACAACCGTGATGACAACAATGACTCGTAGCGCTGAGGTCGAACGCTGGCCAGGAGTTGCCACCGTTCCCAGCGGACTCAAGGTGCGGGTGGCGTCGCCGGTTGCACGGGCGCTGTTCCACAAGGCGGTGGCTCGATTGCCGCTGCGCGTGCAGATGCCGGGGGGTGAGTACTCCGGTGGTGAGTTCTCCGGCGGCGGTGGACCCGATTCGCCGTTGATGGTCATTCATCGCCCGGATGACTTTGCTGCTCGGGTGGGCGACAGTGGTCTGATCGGATTCGGTGAGTCGTACATGGCGGGTGACTGGGAAGCCTCCGATCTCACCGCAGTCCTGGAAGTTTTTGCCTCTCGTGTGGCGACACTGATTCCCGACTTCTTGCAGCGGCTACGTGGACTCTACATTCCCAAGCAGCCACGCAGTGAACACAATTCGACGCAGAACACCCGCTCCAACATCTCGCGGCACTACGATCTCTCGAATGAGTTGTTCGAACTATTCCTCGACGACACGATGACCTATTCCAGTGCCTTGTTCGACGACCTGTCAGTAGGGGACTCCCAGTCATGGGACGTGTTCGCAGCCGCCCAGCACCGCAAAATTGATCGGTTGCTGGACGGTGCGGGCGTCGGGCCTGGTTCGCGAGTGCTTGAAATCGGGACTGGGTGGGGGGAATTGGCGATCCGAGCAGCCCAGCGTGGTGCGACGGTGCGTTCGGTGACGCTGTCGGTGGAACAGCAGGAACTGGCAGCCAAGCGGATAAGCGCTGCGGGACTGGCGGATCGCGTTCAGGTCGACCTTCTCGATTACCGGCAGGTGCAGGGGGAGTACGACGCAGTGGTGTCGGTCGAGATGATCGAGGCGGTCGGCCACCAGTACTGGGGAAGTTACTTCCAGAAGATCGACTCCCTGTTGGCGCCCGGTGGGCGTGCCGCGATCCAAGCAATCACGATGCCGCATGATCGGATGTTGGCTACCCGCAACACCTATACATGGGTGCACAAGTACATCTTCCCGGGAGGCTTCCTGCCCTCCATACGGGCGATCGAGGACGTCACCGAACGCATGACCACTCTTCGTGTGCGTGAACGCATGTCGATGGGTGATCACTACGCGCAAACGCTCCGCCTCTGGGATGAGCGGTTCAGTGCCCGCGCGGAGGAAGTCGCAGCGCTCGGATTCGATGACGTATTCACCCGCATGTGGCATTTCTATCTCTGCTATTCCGAGGCGGGTTTCCGTTCCGGATATCTCGATGTGCAGCAAGTGATTCTCGATCGGAGGAACCCGCGATGACCACCACGATAGATCGATCGATACAAGGCGCCGGCGTTGCTGGTCGTCTGTCGGAAATCCTCAGTCCGCTTGTCGGCGGCGAACTTCCGGTTCGGCTGATGGCGTGGGACGGCAGCGCAGCAGGGCCGGTCGATGCGCCGAAAGTGACGCTTCACAGCGCAAACGTGCTGCGACGACTCTTGTGGAATCCCGGAGAGTTGGGTGCGGCGCAGGCGTATGTTCTGGGCGAACTCGACGTCGAAGGCGATCTTGGCGAAGCACTCACGTATGTGTGGAAAGTGTCTGCCGAGCGTGGGCTGGGGTCGATCTCGCCGTCACCGTCGGTTATCCTCGCCGCGGTTAATGCCGCGAGATCCTTGGGGGTGTTCGGGCGCCGGTTGCCACCTCCCGTGTCGCAGGCGCGGGTCAAGGGTCGCTTGCACAGTATGTCGAGGGATCGGGCGGCGATCGGTCATCACTACGACTTGTCGAACGACTTCTATTCGCTGATCCTCGACCAGAACATGGCGTACTCCTCGGGGTACTGGACTTCCGATGCACCGGAATACACTCTCGAAGACTCTCAGAAGGACAAGCTGGACTTGGTATGCCGCAAGATCGGACTCGATCGGGCGCGCGGGCAACGCTTACTCGACGTTGGTTGCGGGTGGGGTTCGCTGAGCGTCCACGCAGCTCGCGAGTACGGTGCCCACGTTGTCGGAGTGACGATCTCGGCGGAGCAGAAGGCGTTTGTCGACGCGAGGGTCCGATCGCTCGGCCTCGAAGATCGGGTCGAGATCCGACTGCAGGACTACCGTGAAATTCCGGACGGACCCTACGACGCCGTCGCGTCGATCGAAATGGGCGAGCATGTCGGCGAGGACAATTACCCGACGTATGTGAAAGCGCTGCACGACAATGTGATCGAGGGTGGTCGCGTGCTGATCCAGCAGATGTCGCGGACCGGGCCGCATCCGGGTGGTGGGCCATTCATCGAGTCGTTCATTGCGCCCGACATGTATATGCGTCCAGTTGGGCGCACCGTGGCGATGATCGAGGAGGGTGGGCTGGAAGTGCTTGACGTTCAGGCGCTTCGGGTGCACTACGTGCGCACAGTCGACTCATGGATCGAGACGTTCGAGTCCAACTTCGATCGTGTCGTCGAGCTGGTCGGCATGGAGGTCGCGCGGGTGTGGCGTCTCTACCTCGTCGGCGGTGGCATGGCATTTCGTGACGGGCGGATGGGTGTGGATCAGATTCTTTCGGTGAGGCCGTCATGTCTTCGATGACGCTCGCTCCGATATTATTCGCGAGCTTTCTGGCGGTTGTCGTCACGATGGCGGTTACGGCGTCGATCGGTATACGTATCGGCCGGCACAATGTTGTCGACGTGTCCTGGGGCGTGGGCTTTGTGGTCATTGCCGCAGTGTCCGCAGTTGTCGGTGCGGGAGATCTGTGGCGCCGACTACTGATGCTCGCGTTGGTCGGCATCTGGGGCCTGCGATTGGCGTGGCACATGGCAGTGCGCTCGCGCGGTAAGGGCGAGGATCCTCGGTACGAGCAGATGCTGGGAAAGGCGTCCGGCAGCCGAACTCTGTATGCGATACGGAAAATCTATGTGACGCAAGGTATCTCCCTGTGGTTTGTGTCGCTGCCGATTCAGGTGTCCGCGGTGTCGTCAGGTGGGTTCAACCTGTTGGTACTCCTGGGCGTCGTGTTGTGGCTGGTCGGTGTGACGTTCGAGGCGGTCGCCGATCGTCAGATGGCCGAGTTCAAATCCGATCCCGGCAGTTACGGGCACATCATGGATCAGGGACTGTGGGCGTGGACGCGTCATCCCAATTACTTCGGTGACGCCTGCGTGTGGTGGGGCATATTCCTCGTCGCGGCATCGGTATGGCCAGGAGTATTGACGGTACTCTCACCGATTGCGATGACATATTTTCTCGTGTTTGCGACCGGCGCGCGACTTCTCGAGCAGCACATGGCGCACCGCCCCGGTTATCGTGAGTACCAGGAGCGGACGAGCTACTTCATTCCGCGGCCGCCGAAGTAGGTCTGGCTCAGGAGTGGGTCTGGCTCAGTAGTAGATCTGGCTCGAGCGAGTGAGGAGCGTGAATGAGTGAACTGGGCTTGCCGGCGGCTATCGGAGCGGTGGCCGCCGGTGGTGCGCTCGGCGCGCTGACGAGATACGGGTTGGGTGAGTGGTTTCCCCATATCTGGACTACTCTCGTGATCAATGTCGTGGGGTCGCTGATCCTCGGAGTGCTTGCGGCACTGCTGATTCACGACAAGGTCTGGTACATCTTCCTGGGCACGGGATTCTGCGGTGGCTTCACGACGTTCTCGTCGTTTGCGGTTCACGCGGTTACCGAAAGTCCGATGCGATCTATTCTGTACGTTCTCGGCACTTTGATTCCGGCGATCTTGGCCGCAGCGTGGGGCAGAGCCCTTGGCGAGCGCTGGATGCGTCGTCGTGAGGGGGCGAACGTATGACCGTTCTCCTCGTAGCGATCGGCGGAGGCGCCGGAGCGACCGGTAGGTACCTGCTCGCGAAATACGTCCCGACATACCGGGGATTTCCGGCAGCAACATTCGCGGCTAACGTCCTGGGTTGCTTTCTCCTCGGATTGTTCACCGGCGCAACACTCTCCACCGCTATGGCGGCCTTGCTTGCAACCGGGTTCTGCGGCGGTTTGTCCACGTACTCGACGTTTGCGACCGAAAATGTAGGCATGCTGGACAAGCGTCAGACGGCGATGTCGCTGGTGTACATCATCGCCAGTCTTGTCGTTGGGCTGAGCGTCGCCTGGTTGGGAATTCAGATCACAGGGTAGAGAATGAGCGGCAGTCGTGTCGGCTGCGTAGTCGACCACCGGGCTTAGGGGGATTCGTGGCGCACGAACGAGCAGGACAGGTGGCGCAACCACAGGATTTGATCGACGTTCCGCACTTGGTTTCCGCGTATTACACACGGACACCTGATCCTGAGGATCCGATGCAGCAGGTGCTGTTCGGGACGTCGGGGCATCGGGGTTCCAGTCTGGACGGCGCGTTCAACGAAGCGCATATCCTGGCAACGACGCAGGCGATCGTGGAGTACCGCGCATCGCAGCACATTGACGGGCCGTTGTTCATCGGCCGCGACACGCACGCGTTGTCCGAGCCGGCCTGGCTGTCTGCGCTCGAAGTTCTTGTTGCCAATGACGTAGTGGTGCTGGTTGATTCGCGCGACGCCTATACCCCCACACCCGCTGTGAGTCACGCGATTCTGCGATACAACTCCACTGCGCCCGAGGCCAAGGCCGACGGAATCGTCGTGACGCCTTCGCACAATCCGCCCCGTGACGGTGGGTTCAAGTACAACCCGCCCCACGGCGGCCCAGCTGATACCGATGCCACGTCGGTCATCGCGGACCGTGCCAACCAACTGCTCCGCGACGGACTGGCCGGCGTCCGGCGCGTCACGACGGAACAGGCGCTGGCCAGGGTCGAGCGGTACGACTTCCTGCGCTACTACGTCGACGACCTGCCGTCGGTGCTCAACCTCGACGCCATTCGCGACGCGGGTATCCGCATCGGCGCAGATCCGCTCGGCGGCGCCAGTGTCGACTACTGGGGAGCCATCGCCGAGACTCATCACCTCGACCTCGAGGTCGTCAATCCTCTGGTCGATCCGACGTGGCGATTCATGACGCTCGACACCGACGGCAAGATCCGCATGGACTGCTCCTCGCCTGACGCGATGGCGTCGTTGATCGGTATTCGGGATCGCTACGACATCGCCACCGGCAACGACGCGGATTCCGATCGGCACGGAATCGTCACCCCCGATGGCGGTTTGATGAACCCCAATCACTATCTGGCCGTTGCCATCGAGTACCTCTTTGCTCACCGCCCACAGTGGGCTGCAGGCACGAAGGTCGGGAAGACGCTGGTCAGCTCATCGATGATCGACCGCGTTGTGAACGGACTGGGACGCGAACTCCTGGAGGTACCCGTCGGCTTCAAGTGGTTCGTACCCGGGTTGCTCGACGGTTCGGTCGGGTTCGGCGGCGAGGAAAGCGCGGGAGCGTCCTTCTTGCGTCACGACGGTTCGGTGTGGACGACAGACAAGGACGGCATCATTCTTGCGCTGCTCGCGTCCGAGATCACGGCGGTGACCGGCAAGACGCCGTCGGCGCACTACACAGCGCTGACCGAGAAGTTCGGTAGCCCCGCCTACGCCCGCATCGACGCGCCCGCGAGTCGCGCGCAGAAGGCGGTACTGGCAAAACTGTCACCCGAGCAGGTCACCGCGACGGAACTGGCGGGGGAGCCGATCACCGCGGCGCTGACGGCAGCGCCCGGAAATGGCGCCGCGATCGGCGGATTGAAGGTGACCACCGAGAACGCGTGGTTTGCGGCCAGGCCGTCGGGAACCGAGGACGTGTACAAGATTTATGCCGAGTCGATGAAGGGCGCCGATCATCTGGCTCAGGTTCAGTCTGCGGCGAAGGACTTGGTGTCAGGTGTCTTGAACGCGAACTAGCTCGCGGCCCGCTCGTGTCGCCCGGCTAGAATCCCGGGCGACATGAAAACTCGCGCAGCCAGGCTGCCACAGGAAATCTGGGTGCTGGTTTCCGCCAGCTTCGTCATCGCTCTCGGATTCGGCATCGTTGCCCCGGCGCTACCGCAATTCGCCCGCAGCTTCGATGTATCGGTTACGGCCGCCACAGTCGTCATTTCGTCGTTTGCGTTCATGCGCTTGGTGTTTGCGCCGATGAGCGGCACCTTGGTGCAGAAACTCGGCGAGCGCCCGGTGTACATCCTGGGACTGTTGATCGTCGCGTTGTCCACCGGAGCGTGCGCGTTTGCGCAGGAGTACTGGCAGCTGCTGCTGTTCCGGTCACTTGGCGGTATCGGTTCCACCATGTTCACCGTGTCGGCGCTTGGCCTGCTTATCCGGATGTCGCCGCCCGACCATCGGGGACGCGTATCCGGTCTGTATGCGACGAGCTTCCTGATGGGCTCGATTACCGGTCCGATATTTGGCGGCGCGCTGCTGCAGTTCGGCCTGCGGATGCCGTTCCTCATCTATGCGGCAACGCTGGTTATCGCTGCCGCTGTGGTTTTCTTCAGTCTGCGCGGTTCACATCTTGCGTCGCCGGACAAGGGTGCGGCGATCACGCCTATGACGTTGGCCGAGGGTCTACGTTCACCGGTCTACCGCGCTGCTCTGGGTTCGAACCTGGCATTCGGCGGTGTCATCTTTGGCGTGCGCGTCGCGATGGTTCCGCTTTTTGTCGTCGAGGCTCTCGGCCGCGAAGACTCGGTGGCCGCATATGCGCTGGCAGTTTTTGCGGTCGGAAATGCGCTGGTTCTGACCTTCTCGGGTCGGCTCTCGGACAAGTACGGACGTAAACCGTTCGTGCTTGCCGGGCTGGTTGTCTGCGGCGCCGGCACGATGGCGATCGGATTCACGCACAACTTGGTGGCGTTTTTCCTGATTGCTGCCGTGACGGGCGCAGGATCCGGTTTGATGAGTCCGTCGCAGCAGGCTGCGGTTGCCGACGTCGTCGGGTCCAAGGCGCGCGGTGGTCCCGTTCTGGCGGTGTTCCAGATGATGTCCGACGTTGGTGGTGTGGTCGCGCCGATCTGCGCCGGACTACTGGTTGAGCATTTCTCGTACTCGGCGGCCTTCGCGACGATGGGAGCTGTGGTGATCATTGCGAGCGTGGGTTGGCTGCTGGTGCCTGCGAAGGCTGTGACCGCGAAAACAGTCAGTTCGGAAGTCCCTCTGTAGGCTCGGCTCGTGGCTATTCGCATCGTGAGTCTTGTGGCCCGCTTGGGTTTGGCAGCCGTGTGGCTGATTTCGGGTGGCATCAAATTCCTCGATCCCGTTCAGACGAAGATCGCCGTCCGGGCGTATCAATTGTTGCCCGAGAGCCTGGTCGGCCCCGTGGCGATTGCGATGCCGTTGGTCGAGATCGTTCTCGGATTACTGCTGCTCGTAGGCCTCGCCGTACGAGCGTCGGCTGCAGTGTCGGTTCTCATGCTGGTTGTGCTCATCAGCGTGATCATCTCGGTCTGGGCACGTGGATTGTCCATCGACTGCGGCTGTTTCGGGGGAGGTGGAGCTGCCGACGTCGACGCGTGGGACTACCTCAGCGAGATCCTGCGCGACATCGGATTCCTGGCATTGGCCCTGTGGTTGTGTTTCTTCCCACGGTCACCGCTCGCATTGGGACAGGGATCACGTACCGCATTCTCAGTTGAAGCACAGTCTTCAATGGCAAGGTGAATACCCGGGGAAGGTAACCCCTCGGTAAAATCGTTTCGACGCACGAAGGACTGCATCAGCGTGAGCGCCAAGAACAACAAGTACAAACCGGAACCGGTGTCGAGTCGGTCCACTTATGTCATCGGTGGAATCGCGGTCCTGGTGATCGCAGCCCTCGTCATCGGCGGTGTCCTGTGGCAGTCGAGCAAGAACAAGGTGCAAAACGACGGCTACGGCTCGGTTCAGAACTCCGAGGTGGTTGTCACCGTGGAGGACAACGGCGTCGTGCTGATCGGAAAACCGGACGCACGTACCACTCTCGACATCTTCGAAGACCCGCTGTGCCCGGCGTGCGCTGCACTCGAGCACTTGAGTGGCCAATCGGTGTCGGCGGCAATCGACGCCGGTGACGTCGCTGTTCGCTATCACATGCTCAACTTCCTCAACCGGGCATCGAGCAGCGGTGATTACTCCACCCGCGCGGGCGCCGCATTGCTGTGCGTCGCGCAGGACGGCGACGCGATTGCCTACTCGAATCTGCACACCACACTCTTCTCTCCGGACAACCAACCGTCTGAAGGCGGCAAGAGTGATCACACCAACGACGATTTGGCTCGGATAGCCGGCGAAGCCGGTGCATCGGATGCAGCGACTACGTGCATCTCCTCTGGAGCGAACGTGGAGGCCGCTGCGGCCAATGCTGCTGCGGCGAGTGAGGCGCTCTCCGCCGCCGGCGGAACGGGCACCCCGACGGTTATCGCCGACGGCAAGATCGTCAGCACCAAGAACAGTGACTGGGTTTCGCAGTTCACCTCCTGAAGCAGTGTGCGGCCGCTCTGAAACCCGGAGCGGTCGCACCAGCTTGACCTGGCGATTTGTTGCTCACCGCGCAAGTGGTGTAACTTTCTTCAAGCAAGCGGCAAGCAGAACAACCGCCTGCGAGTTCGAACTGAATACGGGGCTATGGCGCAGCTGGTAGCGCACCACACTGGCAGTGTGGGGGTCAGGGGTTCGAGTCCCCTTAGCTCCACCAAAAAGAGCAGGTCAGACAAAATGTCTGACCTGCTCTTTTTTGTCGTTTTCGGCCGTTAGCTCAATGCCCGCTCGAGTGCCTCGCCCGTAGCAACGGCGTACGGGGCCCGCAGAATGTCCTCGTGCGATCCGGCTACATCCTCGAAAGTGATCTGGCCGGTGGCGATGGCCGACCAATCGTGTGCATCCTGTCGGTTGTCGTCGCCGCGGATGACCACAACAGAACCGCGATACGGGCTTGGCGCGTACTTGCGCAGGGACGCCAGTCCGCGATGGTAGAAGAGGTACCACTGCATCGACGGGTCGAACTGCATGATGCCCGCGACTTGGTACCGGAGCCAGATACCCAGAACCGATGTTTTCGAGGTCCGGGCTCGGGCATTGAGCACCGGCTCGCCGGATTCCGATGGAGCCGGCGGCTCAGTGGTGTCAGGCCGCGGCCCGATCATGTTCTCCCGCAACCGAGTGTCCAGAATGACAACGTGTTCGACGATCTCGCCTTCCGCGTGGAGGCGATTCGCGATTTCGAGGGTGACAAACCCGCCGTGGGAGTAGCCGCCGAGCACATACGGGCCGTGCGGACGGACCTTCCTGATCTCACGGATGTATCGGTCGGCCATCTTGGCAACGGTGCGATCGGGGAGCCCGCGAGATTCCATCCCGTGTGCTTGCAACGCGTACACAGGTCGATCACCGGACATCGCCTGCACCGTCGCGAGAAAGCTCAGTGCAGGCGCACCGGCTCCGGTGATCAGGAAGAGCGGAGTTCGGGAACCGCTCGTGGCAAGGGGAACAAGCACAGATGCCCGGCCTTCGTCACGCTTCTTGTTGCGCAGCATCGCGTCGACCAGCGCGGCGAGTTCGCGGATGGTGGTGGCGCCGGCAAACTGGGCGGCGCTGACGGTGACCAGTACAGCGGCTCGTAGTGCGGCGAGCATTTCTGCGGCAGCGAGTGAATCTGCGCCGAGGGCAAAGAAGTCGTCGTCACGGTCGAGTGATTCGATCCCGATGATCTTGGACCAGACGATGGCCACCCGAAATTCGGTGATGGTCTCGAGAGTCGGCGTGGCGGTGGAGGTGGAGGTAGCGACCGGCGCCGGTGTCGGCAGTGCGTTGCGATCGATCTTTCCGCGTTCGTTGCGGGGAATCGAGGCCAGCATCACGATGTGGCGGGGAACCATCCAGCCGGGCAGGCTCAGAGATACCGCGCGTCGAATCTCCGCGGGAGACAGAGCAATTCGCTGTGAATCACTCACGACGTATGCGCAGAGCTCTGGGTGGTCGTTCTCGGTCCGAACGATCACGGCCGCATCGACGACGCCGGCCACCGCGCGGACGGCGACGTCGACTTCGGTGGGTTCGACAAGGTATCCACGAATTTTCACAGCATCGTCGAGTCGGCCTTTGAGTTGCAGTTCGCCGTCCCTGTCGATGCATCCGCGGTCGCCGGTGCGATACAGGCTGATGCCGTCGCCCAGCGGTGTGAATCGTTGCGCTGTCCGCTCCGGGTCGCCGTGATAACCGTCGGCCAAGTCGCTGGAAATGACATGGATTTCGCCGATCTCGCCGTCGGGCAGCTGGTTGCCCTCGGAATCGACTATCCGGACTTCCTTCCCGTCACGTGCTCGACCGGCGGGGACGATGCCCGCCGGGAACGTGGCTGCGGGAGGAAAGACGTTGTAGGCGACGACCCCCGTTTCCGTGGTTGCCATCCAGTTGACATAGGTCACGTCCGCGAACCCGCGATCACGGTGACGTTGGTAGTCGTCGCCGTGAACAGCCTCGCCGTAGGTAACGACAACGCGTAGGGAACTCTGGGGATCTGCGCCCGGTTCGGCGGCATTCTGCTGCGTCCACGCCCGCAGGAACGACGGAGCGCAATGAGCTGTGGTGATCGAGTTTCTGCGGAGCCAACTGCCCAGGGTGGAACTGCCGTCGACGCGGGGGTCCCAGCAATACACGGTGACACCGCTCATCAAACCCATGATGAGTGCGGTGATACCCGCGCCGAAGCTGACGGGCAGAAGGTTCCCGATGTGATCGTCCGGTCGGAGATCGATGGCGGCGGCAAGTTCGTCCGCCTTGTTCAGACACATCGAATGGCTGAGCACCACTCCCTTGGGTGCGCCGCTGGTGCCGGAAGTGAATGCGATCATGGCTGGATCGGAGCTCAGTGACTCGAGTGCGTTGCCGAAACGGAACGGAGTGGCAGCGGCGTGTTCGAGGATTGTCGCGATGGAGACCGCGCCCGACGTGGACAGGATGTGCTCGCGCCTGGCCGGCGGCAGCTGCGGGTCGATCATGACGAGTGGCCGACCGGAGATCAGTGTGGCAAGGATGCGGACAACGGCCTCGGCGGTGGGGTCGAGTTCGACAGCTACCGGACAGCGGCCGTGCGGCCCGCGAATATCGAGTTCACGCGCGAGTGCGTCTGCGCGGACTTCGAGATCTGCGAACGTGATCTGATCCCGTGGGGTGACGACGGCAACGGTGTCGTGCTGCATAGAGGTGACGCGGCGCCACCGCGATTCGATGGTTTCGTCGATGACGGCATACCGCGTCCGTTCGAGCCCTAGATCGACCACGTTCATGTCTGACGCTCCGTTCCAGCTATCAGTTACTTATTAGCAAAGACTACAGAAGGTTGGGTATCGAGGTCTATAACAAACCAAAAGTAGTTTTCCATACGACCAATCCGCGGGACCATCCGCTCCGAATGTCAGGCGAGAAAACAAACGAACGGAAGGCAATGACATGAAGTGGTCGGGGAGATGTGCGATTGCGGCAGTCGGAGCGGGTGTCGGTATGGCGATGACGGCCATGCCGGCGCAGGCAGCTCCGATGTCAGCGGACTTGTGGCAGCCGTTGGCACCCGTCGAAAAATTGGATGTCGAACGCTACGTCGGCGACTGGTACCAGCTGGCAGCGGTGCCTCAGCCGTTCAACCTGATGTGCGCCAAGGACACCCGGGCGCGATACGAGGTGCTCGACTCGTCGAATGTGAGCGTGCAGAATACGTGCACGACCTGGGCTGGGGACCAGAGCGGCATCGCCGGTAATGCGCGGGTTACCGATACGCAGTCCGCAGCGCAACTTCATGTCAGTTTCCCGGGCGTACCTTTTCAGGATGGACTGGACGGGCCGCCCAACTACATCGTCACCTACATTGCCGACGACTACTCGTGGGCACTGGTGGGTGACCCGCTTCGAACGTCCGGGTTTGTATTGTCGCGTTCACCCGCAGTCGATGCCGCGGGGTGGAGTGAGATACGCCGAGTTGCCGAGAGTCGCGGGTACAACGCATGCACGATCGTGACGTCACCGACAACCGAAGGCAAGAAGGAGATTCAGCCGCTCTGCACAATCTGACGGCCCGCTAGGATTGCGTGGTGCCTAGGATTTCTTGGTGAAAAAACAGATTCCCGTGATCGTCGTCGCAGGATTTCTGGGTTCGGGAAAGACGACGCTCCTCAATCACCTTCTGCACAACAACAACGGTGTGCGCATCGGGGTCATCGTCAACGACTTCGGCTCGGTCAACATCGATTCGATGATGGTGGCCGGCCAAGTCGACTCGACGCTCTCACTGAGCAACGGGTGCCTGTGCTGCGCGGTCGATGTATCCGACATGGACGAGATGCTCGACAAGTTGGCGCACAGTCAATCCGAGATCGACGTCATCGTCATCGAAGCCAGCGGACTGGCGGAGCCGCGCAACATGATCAGGTTGGTGCTGGGCAGCGAGAATCCGCGGGTCGTGTACGGCGGCCTGGTTGTTGTAGTCGACGGGGCCAACTTCCGATTGACACGTAGCACCCATCCCGAGCTCGATCAGCACGTCGGGTTAGCGGATCTACTCGTCGTGAACAAGATCGACTGCGTCGACTCTGCGGAGCACGAGGTCTTCACGGAGGTGATTCGTGGGCTCAACCCCCGAGCGCCGATTGTGGACACGACTCACTCTCGCGTGGACCCAGCTCTGCTGTTCGATTTCGCGGCCGCGCCGCAGCCGTTACCTGGTCAGCAGATGAGCCTCGACGAACTGCTGCGCGACGATCATCACGACCACATTCACACCCACTACGAGGCAGTCGATTTTGTGTCCGACACGGCGCTCGATGCGCGCGCCGTCACAAAATTTCTCGAGAACCAACCGGCCGGTGTGTACCGGATCAAGGGGTTCGTGAACTTCGATATCCGGGGTTACACAGGCAAATTCGAAGTACAGACAGTGGGTGATCACGTGCGAATCACACCATTACGGTGGAAGGCCGGCGAGCCGCGGACTACACAGTTGGTCGTGATCGGCAGCGGCATGGACAGTGCGGTCGTCCGGGACACGTTGAGTGAGTGCATACGCGTCGAGGGAGTCGAGTTGCACCCCGATGCGATGCTGGGATTGCACCGCTATACCGTCGGAGCGTGAGTGAATCAGCTGTATCTGTGTACGAAGCGATCCGGCGCCGGCGCGACGTGCGGGCAGAGTTTTCCGGTGAGGTTATTCCGGACGATGTGCTGATGCGCATCCTCGACGCGGCACATCGGGCGCCGAGCGTCGGGAACACGCAGCCGTGGGATTTTGTGGTGGTCCGCAATCCGGACACGCTCTCGACATTTGCCGCGCACGTCGCGGAGGCGAGGGTCAATTTTGCTCAGTCTCTGCCTGACGATCGGCGCGAGACGTTCGACCCCATCAAGATCGAGGGGATCACGGAAAGCGGTACCGGGATCGTTGTAACCTACGACCCGTCGCGCGGAGGCCCCAACATTCTCGGCCGTCACACGGTCGACGACACCGGCTTGTTCTCTGCAGTTCTCGCAATTCAAAACCTGTGGCTGGCCGCGGTTGCCGAGGACATCGGCATCGGGTGGGTGTCGTTCTACGACGAGGAATACCTCACCGAACTGATGAACATTCCGGCTCCGGTGAGGCCCATTGCCTGGCTGTGCATCGGGAAAGTAACTCAGTTCCAACAGGTTCCGGATCTCGAGCGTTTCGGATGGAAACAGCGCCGGCCATTGGCCGACGCTGTCCATTTCGAAACTTATTGAGTTGTCCGCTCGCGGTTAGCGGGCTGCGGGACGTCCACCGGTGCGGGCCCGGCCTGCGCCGCCGGACCGCGCGCCACGAGACTGACCACCCTGGCCGCTGCGAGCCTGGCCGCCCTGACCGGAACGTGCCTGGCCGCTACGAGCCTGACCGCCCTGACCGGAACGTGCCGGACGAGATCCGCGGCCGCCGCCCTGCGGTGCCACCGGAGCCTTGGGTGCGGGGGTGACATGCGGTGCGATGTCGCCGACAAGCTTCACGACGTGCTCGGAGTTCGCAGTCGATCGAACGGGCGTCACCTTGATAGCTGCCTTGCGCATGAGGATCGCGAGATCCTTGCGCTGCTCGGGCAGGACGACGGTAACTACGTCACCGGCGCTGCCGGCGCGAGCGGTACGGCCACTGCGGTGCAGGTACGCCTTGTGCTCGGCCGGGGGATCGACGTGCACAACCAACTCGACGTCGTCGACGTGAACGCCGCGAGCGGCAACGTCGGTGGCAACCAGAACGCGAGCCTCGCCGGCGGAGAACGCGGCAAGGTTGCGATCGCGGGCAGCCTGCGACAGGTTGCCGTGCAGGTCGACGGACGGAATGCCCGACTCGGTGAGCTGGCGAGCCAACTTACGAGCCTGGTGCTTGGTGCGCATGAAGAGGATGCGTCGGCCGGTGCCGGACGCCAGCTTCTCCACTAGGGCCTTCTTCGCTTCGACGCCGTCGACGTCGAACACGTGGTGCGTCATCGCGGCGACGGGGGAGTTGGCCTCGTCTACCGAATGCATGACCTCGTTCTTGAGGAAACGCTTGACGAGCTTGTCGACGCCGTTGTCCAGGGTGGCGGAGAACAGCAGTCGCTGGCCGTCGGCCGGAGTGGACGAGAGAATGCGGGTGACAACGGGCAGGAAGCCGAGGTCGGCCATGTGGTCGGCCTCGTCGAGGACCGTGATCTCGACGGCGTCGAGGCTTACGAACTTCTGCTTCATGAGGTCTTCGAGGCGACCGGGGCACGCGACGACGATGTCGACTCCGGCCTTGAGTGCCTGGACCTGACGGTGCTGCGAGACGCCACCGAAGATGGTGGTGACGCGCAGGTCGTAGGCCGCGGCAAGCGGCTCGAGGGTTGCGGTGATCTGGGTGGCGAGCTCGCGGGTCGGCGCGAGAACCAGTCCGAGCGGGCGGCCCGGACGACGCTTGCCGCCGGCCAATTCACCCGCGAGGCGCGAGACCATGGGGATGGAGAAGGCAAGCGTCTTACCGCTGCCGGTCTTTCCGCGGCCCAGGACGTCGCGTCCCGACAGAGTGTCGGGGAGGGTGTCGATCTGGATCGGGAAGGGGGAGGTGATTCCGCCGTCTTCGAGTGCTTTGACCAGCGGCGGACGTACACCGAGGGAAGCGAAGGTAGCGGTAGTGGTGACAGTCGAGGTGTCGGACAAGTGTGTTCAGAGCCTTTCGGGGCACTTTGCGTGCCCGGATGCCGACACGGCAAAACAGCCGTATCTGACAATCAAGCACAGTGGTGGCGGCGCTGCCGGTCGGCAGGCTTCTTCGCCGTAAGAAGTGCGGGTGCGTTAAGCACTCTTCGCGAACTGAAGTTGCGTTCTTTCGACGCTGGGTGCCCACTTTCGGACACCTAGTGATGCTGAGTCTACCTGGACCGCGCGGCTTCTCTACAACCCGACCCACTCGGAAACGCCACTGGCGAAGCGCTGACGCTTCCAGATCGGCACTTCGGCCTTGATTCGTTCCACCAGTTCGGCGCACGCTGCAAACGCTTCCGCGCGATGTGGGGCAGCGACCGCGGCAACCAAAGCGTGGTCGCCGATCTCGAGATGTCCGACGCGGTGAATCGCTGCGACGGGTAGGCCGGTAGAAGCCGACACTTCCTCGCAGCAGGTGCGCAGAAACCGTTCGGCGTCGGGGTGTGCCTGGTACTCGAGGGCTGAAACAGCTTGGCCACCATCATGATTGCGCACCGTGCCGGTGAAGACGACAACTGCGCCGTTCTTCGGTCCGGCGACGGCAGCGTCGACGGTGGCGGCTTGAATCGGATGTTCGGAAATTCGTGCGAGCAGTTCAGTCATCGTGCATTCCTCCGCCTGCAACCTGCGCGAGCAAGTGATCGATGATGGGGTCGAGGACGGCAAGTCCGTCCTTCACGCCGCCCGGAGATCCGGGCAGATTGACGATGACAGTGCGCTCTGTGAGTCCTGCCACTCCGCGGCTGAGCGAGGCGTGTGGGGTCTTTTCGAGCCCCTTTGTGCGGATCGCTTCCGCGATTCCCGGTAGTTCGCGGGTGAGAACGGCAAGCGTCGCTTCGGGCGTGGCATCAGTGGGAGAAGCGCCGGTTCCGCCGGTGCTGATGATCAGGGCTGGGGAACCGGTTCTGGCGTCGTCGATGCCCGCGGCGATGTCGGCGTCGGCGTAGACCAGTGGGCCGCGCACTTCGAAATCGCGATCCCGGAGCCATTGTTCGATGACCGGGCCGGTTGTGTCGGGGCGGGTCCCAGCGGCGCCACCGGTAGACGCGACAAGGACGGCCGCGGTGCGCGTGGTGTCGAATGTGTTTGGGGCAGTGCCAGATTCAGGTGCCGGGCCGCTCTCGCGCGTCCAATGTCCGCGTTTACCGCCGTCTTTGGTGAGCAGGCGGACGCCGTTCATGGTGGCAGCGGGGTCAATGGCTTTGACCATGTCGTGCAACGTGAGCCCGGCCACGGCAACCGCTGTTAGCGCCTCCATCTCGACGCCCGTCTGCCCGCGAGTCTTGGCCGTAGCTTCGACGGTGATCGAGGTCTCGGTGAACCCGAACTCCACTTTGACGGACGACAACGCGAGTTGATGACACAGCGGAATGAGCTCGGACGTCTTCTTTGCGCCCGCGATGCCGGCGATCCTTGCTGTCGAGAGGACATCGGCTTTGGGCATTCCGTCGGCCCGGACGAGGCGAATGACTTCCGCAGTGGTGACCAGTTCACCTGCGGCCACCGCAATGCGCGTCGTCTCGGCTTTTGCGCTCACGTCGACCATGCGGGCGCGGCCCTCGCCGTCGACGTGTGTCAGTTCGGTCATTGAAAGTCCTTACCGTCCTTTTCAGTTCCAGCGTTTTCAGTTCCAGCGTTTTCAGTTCCAGGCAGAGAGCGGAATGACGCTTACCGGTGTTCCGGCATCAAGTTCGGTGACGTCGGCTGGAATGTCGAGAAGTACGTCCGCCCAGGCCATCATGGCAACAAGATGGGAGCCGGTGCCGGACACCGGTTCGACGCCGTCGCCGGAGCGTCGTCCGCGGAGGAACTGGCGCTTGCCGGGGATTGATCGCAGCGCGGCAGTCAAGGGGCGACGTTCGGATGCGATGGGTGGCAGTCCGGCGGCGCGTCTGATGTTCTCGCGTGCAAACACTTCGAACGACACCATTGTGCTCACCGGGTTTCCGGGGAAGCTCAGTATCGGAACCTCGTTGACCACAGCTGAGCCCTGCGGACCGCCCGGCTGCATCGCGACGTGACCGAACGCAGCACCGAGGGGTTGCAGCGTTTCCTTCACGACCTCGAAGTCGCCCATGGACACACCGCCGGAGGTGAAGACAAGGTCTGCGACAGATGTTGCGTACGAAAGTAATTCGCGGAATACATCCGGATCGTCGGTGCTGCGGGCGATGGATACGACGTCGGCCCCGTTGGCGCGGGCCAAGCTCGCCAGGGCGGGCCCGTTGGAGTCGTAGATCTCGCCGGGGTTGAGTTGTGTTCCTGCGCTTTTCAATTCGGCGCCGGTAGTGATGACGGCGACCCGTGGCGGTGTGTATGTGATGACAGTTGCTGCGCCGACGGCCGCGAGTGCCGCGATGTGCCGCGGTTCCAGGCGAGTGCCTTCTCGAACCAGGAGCATGCCAGCCGTGATGTCGCTTCCGCGTTCACGGACGAACTCTCCGGCGGCGCGTCCACGGTTGATCGTGACGGCGTGCTTCGAGTCGCCGGTGGTGTCTTCGACTGGGATGACGGTGTCTGCGCCTTCGGGCATGGGGGCGCCGGTCATGATCCGAAATGCCGAGCCCGCGAGATGTTTCGGGGGAGTGCCACTACCCGCTGCGAGAACTCCTCGCACAGCGAGTGTGACGGGCGTGTTGCGTACGGACTCGGCGTCGACGGCGTAGCCGTCCATTTGCGAATTGCGGAACAGCGGCAGATCGACAGGGGAGGTGACGTCCGCCGAGACTATCGACCCCAGCGCCTCGGTGAGGGGCAGGGCGGTGGGTGCCAAAGTGTGCAACGCGGCCAGCAATCCGGATACGTGCTCTTGATGGTCTTCGACGGAACGTGCGCTCACAGCGATAGCCTCGACATGGTCCGATTCTAGATGGTCTGGTTCCAGGTCGAGTGATACGAGTGACACTTCCCGTTGCCCGCTGCGCCATACTGGAGTGATGTGGAACCTGGTGCAGCGATGACTCCGGTGGTGGTGGGGATCCCCACTGTCCGGAGCAATTCTGTCCGTGGCAATCCCGCGTCGATGACGGGCCGGCCTGACACCGAAGTATTGATCGACAAGTTCGGGCGCGTTGCCCGTGACTTGCGAATCTCGATCACCGAAAAGTGTTCACTGCGTTGTACATATTGCATGCCCGAGGAAGGCCTGCCGGTCATTCCCGCTGAAGATCTGTTGTCCACCGAAGAGATTGTTCGCGTTGTAGGTATCGGAGTCGATCGTCTCGGCATTCGAGAAGTTCGTTTTACCGGCGGCGAACCGTTGATGCGCAAAGATCTCGAGAAGATTATCTCCGGCTGTGCTGAGCGTGTTCCCGGAATTCCTTTGGCAATGACTACTAATGCCGTCGGATTGGAACACCGCGCGCAGCAATTAGCGGCAGCCGGATTGACCCGCGTCAATGTCTCTTTGGATTCAGTGGATCGCGCGCACTTTGCAGAACTGACGCGCCGCGACAGACTGCCGTCGGTGTTAGCGGGAATTCACGCTGCGGCGCGAGCAGGTCTGGCTCCACTGAAAGTGAACGCTGTTCTTATGCGTGAGACGTTGAGCGGGGCGGCGGAGCTTCTCCACTGGTGCGTGGACGCCGGCGTGGAATTGCGATTCATCGAGCAGATGCCCCTCGACGCCGATCACACGTGGGCGCGAGAGAACATGGTGACCGCCGAGGAACTTCTCACCGTATTGGGCACTCGATTCACTTTGACCGCGATCGGGCGTGACGACCCCAGTGCGCCGGCCGAGGAATGGAAAATCGACGGCGGTCCGGCGACGGTGGGAATTATCGCTTCGGTGACTCGATCTTTTTGCGCCGACTGCGATCGGACACGTATGACAGCCGAGGGAACTATTCGGTCATGTCTGTTCAGCGATCGTGAAGTGGACCTGCGAGCAGCACTGCGTTCAGGCGGCGGTGACGATGAGATCGCTGATCTGTGGCGGGGCGCAATGTGGAACAAGTGGGCAGGTCATGGGATTGCGGCAGAAGGCTTTGTGCCGCCGGAGAGAAGTATGGGTGCAATCGGTGGCTGATTCGGAATCGATGTCGGTTCGATACTTCGCTGCAGCCGCAGACGCGTCGGGGTGTCGTAGCGAGACACTCGCGCTGCCGCATTCAAGCACGCTCGCTGATCTTGTTGCTGTTCTGTCTGACAAATACGGCCCCGACATGAAGCGCGTTTTGTCCGTTTCTGCGTATCTCGTCGGCGAGGAATTGACGCGTGATACCGGTCGCGTCGCGGGGCCTGCGGTAGACATTTTGCCGCCTTTCGCGGGCGGCTAGAGCTGTCGATCAAAATAAACCTCAAAATTCTTTTACGGTTTACTGTCGCTGACAGGTACCGACCTAAATGATGAGATCGGATGTCCTAAGAGGCCCGGTATGACGTGTTGATCCGATTTACGATGCAGCTTCGTTGTGCTGGTCAGCGCATTTTACCTCGGTGTTCGACTGACATTTGATTGTCGTTCTGATTAGTCGGAATTGTCTGACTGAACTCATACTTTTGGGGGATGTAACGTTTTCGGTACCCTGGTAGATGCGTCATTCACATGAATGACAAAGGAATTTCCGGGACGAAATTTTCACCAAATTCATGTGTTACCTTTTGTCGTAATTCCCCCAGTGAATGGTGAAAGGTACTTACATGTCCCGCAATTCCACACGTCGTCTCGGTTTCGCTTTTGCTCTGGTAGGCGCAGCAGCGCTGACCGCACCGGCACTTGCCGGAGCGACCACCGGCTCACTCGGTTCTTCCGATGCCCCCGCCGCAGGCTTCACCTGCTCGGCACTGTCGACCGAGACAACCCCCAATGGCTGGGGCATTCCGTTCGACGACGAGAAGAACCAGCTTGCCTTCTACTCGGATACCAGCGTCATTGATGACGACGGCTCGCTGAAGCTGGAGATCGTCAAGGCCACCCCTGACAACCGTTCGGCGTGGTATCACTCTGCAGGCTCGATCCCGCTCGCCGATGCGGCCAAGAACGAGATCGGTTTCGCGGAAAAGGCAGCCACGTCGCAGACTTCGTTCCAGTTGCGTCTGACCGGTACAACGAACGCAAAGGAAGGCGAGAACGGTTTCGCGACGCTGTACTGGGTAGCAAACGGAAACGACTCCGTTGGCACCGCCACCGGCGGAACGCACACCAATATCCAGGACGGCAAGTGGATCAGCACCCGCGACATCGAAGGTGCGCCCAAGAACGTTCCGTCCGATCTTGACGACATCATCGCAGGCAACCCCGACGCCACGATTGAGCACTACGGCGTAAGCGTCGGACGCGGGGACATCGGCACCACCACGTACGTCGACGCCGTGAAGTTCAACGGTTGCACCACCAACTTCGCGCTGAAGGACGAGCCTGCCGGCGCGTTCGGCAGCCTGAGCGACATCTTCGGCAGCCTGTCGGCCAGCTGACAGCCCCTTTAATTACGGACGCGGCGCCCACCTTCCTTTCGGAGGGTGGGCGCCGCGTTCGTATGTAGGGGGAGCGGGCCGGGCTAGCGCCACCAGGTGTCGAGCGGGGTAACCGGAACGGTTCGCTTGTGACGGGTGTTCAGGTACATCTTCTCGAGTTTGTCGGATACCTCCGTGGAGACGTCCTTGCCTTCGAGGTAGTCGTCGATCTGGGCGTAGGTAAGGCCAAGCGCCACCTCGTCGGGGAGGGCGGGGCGGTCGTCTTCGAGGTCTGCGGTGGGCACTTTGCGCCACGTGCTCTCGGGCGCGCCCAGTTCCTGCAACAGTGCGGCGCCCTGCCTCTTGCTCAGGCCGGTCAGCGGGGTGATGTCGACTCCGCCGTCGCCGAACTTGGTGAAGAATCCCGTGATGGCCTCGGCAGCGTGATCGGTGCCGATCACGATGTACCCCAATTGGCCGGCGATGGCGTACTGGATCATCATGCGCTCCCGAGCTTTGATGTTGCCGCGCACGAAGTCTCGCAGTTCACCGTCGCCCAGGGCCTCGGAAGCTTCACGGGCTGTGGCGTCGGCTCCTGGCTTGACGTTGACGGTCAGGCTGCGGTCGGGCTTGATGAAACCGAGCGCGATCTGCGCGTCGGACTCGTCGGCCTGCTCGCCGTACGGCAATCGAACGGCAACAAACTCGGCGCTGTGGCCCTCCTCGCGCAGTTCTGTCACCGCGCGCTGAGCGAGCGCACCGGTCAGTGTGCTGTCCTGCCCGCCGCTGATGCCCAGCACGTATCCCTTGGCAGGAGTGGACAGCAGATAGTCCTTCAGGAACTGAACCCTGGTGCGGACCTCGGCCGCCGGCTCGATGGACGGCTTCGCGCCTAGTTCGTCGATGATGCTCTCGCGCAATGTGGCCATGAGGGAACTTTAGCGACAGGTATCGTCTCGCGCATGAGTGCGAAGAAAGTTCTGGTGGTCAGCGCAACCAAGGCGGAGGCGGCGTACGTTCCGCAGGAGTTCGAGTTGGTGATCACCGGTATCGGAAAGGTCAGTGCGGCAACGGCAGTCGCGTCGGCGCTGGCACGGTTTCTTCCCGGAGAGTTGCCGTTGGTCGTCAATATCGGCACTGCAGGCGCGCTGCACGTGCATCACGGCGGGCTGTTCGTGCCGGGTGTCGTGATCAATCACGACATCAGCAGTGCGGCGATCAGATCGTTCGGCCACGAGGTTGTGGATCGACTGGCCTTAGTCGACGGCGACGATTCGGTTCTGGCCACCGGCGACGCATTTGTCTCCGACGCGGCCGTCCGGGATGCGCTCGCGCAGCGGGCCGATCTGGTGGACATGGAAGGTTTTGCGGTCGCCTACGCGGCGCAGGCCGCCGGTGCTCGGTGCCGGTTGGTCAAGCATGTGAGCGATCAAGCTGACGATTCCGCTCTGGACTGGCCGGCCCAAATCGATGCCAGCGCCCGCGAATTGGGGCGCTGGCTGGCCGAGAACGTCTGAGTCGGACTCGTTCGATCAAGCCTGGGCTGTCAGGATCAAGCCGTTGCCGTCGGGCTTGCGGAGCGTCATGGTTGCGGCGTCGACGGCGACGGTGACCTCACCGTCGAGCACTGTCAGGACGTGCCGTTCGATGTCGGCAACTTCTGGTTCGCACGCCATCCTCGTGGTACCCATCGGGGCGAAGGTGATGGTGGTGTCGGTGACCGTTGCCGACCCCATCATGCGGTTACATCCGGTGCTGCCGGTGACCGATCCGTCGGCGGCGATCGTGAGTTCCGGCGCCGAGGTTTCGAGTGCCAGGCTGGATGTGACGGCGTCGGGAGTGATGAGCGACGTCACGGTCCAGGCAGTGCCCTGAACAGGACGGTCCGGGTCGACGACCTTCTTGTCGGCAAGCGTGACGGTGAACGTGTCGGTGGAGAGGGTGAGCGTGTCACCGGACAGTGTCCAGGACGGTTGCGCGGAAAGGAGCGTTGTCACCCAAGCGTCGGATTCCATGACTGGGGGCTCACACGCCATCATGGTGGAGGCCATCGTGTCGGTGGCGATCTTGCCGTCCGTGAATTCGACTGCGCCGCTCGCTGTGTTGCAGCCGGCAGTCGCCGCCACCAGGCCGGGCGTCGTGAAGTCGAGGGACAGTGGGCCGCCGCCGGGAATCGGGGTTCCGTCCACCTGGGTGGAGATGAATACCCGCCCTGCGGGATCGGCGACCGAGTCCGGTGTTTCCGAGTTGCTGGAACAGCCACTGACGGCTGCGATGGCGAGGAGGCCGAGGACGGCGGCTGCGATGCGCATTGGCTCAGACTAGGCGCTGGAATGTGTTCGAGGTCTTCAACATCGAGTAACGCGCCGGGCAAGATTTTCCCAACCGTCAGCGAGTCTTTCCGTCGTCATCCCGAGGTCGCGAACCTGGTACAGAACCAACGACGCTTCGAGTGGCGCCAATAGTGCCGAGGCGAGAAGTTCCAGATCGCCCTCGACGCCGGCCGTGCGGAGCAAACTGATCACGTGCGCGATGCTCAGCGAGCGGGCCGGGCCACCGAAGCGAAACTCCGGCGCGTTCTCGGCAGCGCGGAGAACGTCGCCCTGGACCTCGACCATGGCGATGCGGGCGCGACCGAAGGCGACCAGTCGGTCTATCGGCGGCGCGCCAGGCCCCAGTGGCGGCGGACCGAACATGAAGGCGTGCTGCAACTCTCGCTCGGTGTGGTCCAGGAGTGCTTGCATCAATCCAGCACGACTGCCGAAGCGGCGAAAGACTGTGCCCTTGCCCACACCTGCGCGGCACGCGACGGCGTCCATGGTGACGGCGTCGACTCCGCGTTCGGCCACGAGCAGCGCTGCGGCGTCGAGCAGAAGTGCCCGGTTACGTGCGGCGTCGCCGCGCTCGGCCGGTTGCGCGCCGATCTGGGGTAGGGGGATTGCGCTCACCCGGTCGAGGTTACATGGCTGCGGAATATAAGTGGACCGTGGTCCGTTTAGGGGGTATAACTTTCAACCAGAGCCGCCCACCGCACCAATCTCGAAGGAATCACCCAATGTCACAGAGCAATGTTCTCGTTCTCGTCGGAAGCCTGCGCGCCGGATCCGTCAACCGCCAGCTCGCCGAGACTGCAGTGTCCGCTGCGCCGGAGGGTGCTGCCCTGACGATCTTCGAAGGCCTCGCCGACGTTCCCTTCTACAACGAAGACCTCGACGTCGAAGGTGCATCGATCCCCGCAGTCGACGCCCTGCGTGCCGCAGCCGGCAATGCCGACGCCTTCCTGCTCGTCACCCCCGAGTACAACGGCACCATCCCCGCTGTCCTCAAGAACGCCATCGACTGGATCTCGCGTCCCTACGGCGCAGGTGCTGTCTCCGGCAAGCCGGTTGCAGTAATCAGCGCATCGCCCAGCGGCAACGGTGCGAAGTGGGCCAACGACGACACGGTCAAGGCTGTCGGCATCGCCGGCGGCAACGTGCTCAGCGATTCCGCTCTTGCTGTCGCCAGCACGTTCGACAAGTTCGGCACCTCGCACGCACGCGAGAACGCTGAGGTTGTCGCACAGGTGTCCAAGGTTGTCGCAGACCTGGTCGACGCCACGAAGACGCTCGTCAACGCATAATCTGTACCAGTTCTCGAACGAGGGTCACGCCGGACAGGCGTGACCCTCGTTTCATGTCAGCCGGGGTCGGCCGCGCTACAGGCCTTCGCGTTCCATGGCGGCGTCGACGGCATCACGAACGGACTCGAAGTCCTTGCCCGCCATCATTGCTGCGCCCATTGCCTCGTCGATGCGTTCCGCGGCCAGAGCATAGCGACGTTCCCAGTTCTCCTTGTCGGCGCGCCAGTAACCCATGGTGTGCATGGCGGTCGCGGGGATCTTCAGCGTGTGACGCAGGTAGGCGCGAACCTTGCGCGCTGCTGCGGCCTCGACTGCGCACCAGACGTATCCGGTGCCGGGAGGTAGGGGATCGGCGGCCAACTCGGTGAGAAGGGAGTCGGCGTCACCGATCCATCGGATGTCGGCGTCGGTCGCGGTCGTGAAGCTCTGCTGCTCGCTCGGATCGGGAATCTGCGCGATCACCTGTACGGAAATCCCGGCCGGCAGGCTCTCGAGAATTCGGCCGACTGCGGGGAGTGCGGCGTGGTCGGCGAGCAACGTCAGCCACTCGATGTTCTCGGGCGGGCGGAACCATCCGTTGGCGCTCGACAGGTGCACTGTGTCGCCGGGGATAGCCGTCTCGGCCCAGCGCGCCGCCCCGCCGTGTCCGTGCAGAACGAAGTCGATATCGAGCTCGCCGGTGTCCGCGCTCCAGCGGCGCACTGTGTAACTACGCGCGTGTGGGGGCTCGAGTGGGAACCGGACAAGCACCCGTTCGTCGGGTAGGTCACTTGATGCGAAGTCGGCCAGGCCGGCACCGCCGAAGGTGATTCTGCGCATCCCTGGCGTTATCTGCGTTGCCTCGAGAACAGTTGCCAGGTGGCGTGGGGCTTCGTCGCTGGGGAGGTCGATCGGGGCTGATTCCACGTCGCTCATGGTAGAGCTGCGGGGTGTTCGGAGACCCGGTCGAGTAGGCGGCGCACATGTGAGCGCCGACACGCCGACACGGCGTGGAATTGGCGCGGAGTTATGGGTGCTGAGCTGGGTCGACCTGGGAATTTCATCTATGTGACTCACAACATCTTCGGTTATGTGATTCTGTCGGCCACTAGGTGTAGTGTCTTGAGCACTGAGAGACCACAACGCGGAACGCCTCGAGCGAAGCTCCGGCAATCGGTCGAATCGGTGCTGAACATCACTACATCGGCCTTTGTTGGCTAAGCGAAAGAGGGACTCTCATGAGCATCACCGTCTACACCAAGCCCGCTTGCGTTCAGTGCAATGCCACCTACCGCGCCCTCGACAAGGCCGGTCTCGAATACGACATCATCGACATCACCGAGGATGCCGAGGCACGTGACTACGTCATGGCGCTCGGATACCTCCAGGCACCCGTCGTGGTTGCCGGTGAAGATCACTGGTCGGGTTTCCGTCCCGATCGCATCAAGACGCTGGCCGTCGCTGCTTGAAGCGCGACCGCGCAGGTGGCCGACGACGCTGTCGGCCCTGTAGTTGAAAGTGTTGAATAGTCGAAAAGTTCCGGGCACCGCATGAGGAAATGGTGACAACCGATGACTTCGCTGGTTTATTTCTCCAGCGTGTCGGAGAACACCCACCGATTCGTTCAACGTCTCGGGCTGCCTGCGACACGCATACCCATCCATGACCGTGACGGCTCATTTCTCGTCGACGAGCCATATGTACTGATCCTGCCGACTTACGGCGGCGGGGCAACAGTGACAGGCCGCGACACCAGCTATGTGCCCAAGCCGGTCATTCGTTTTTTGAACAATCCACACAACAGGTCGTTGATCAGAGCTGTGATCGCGGCAGGAAACACCAATTTCGGTGAATCCTTTTGTTACGCAGGAAACATCATTTCCCAGAAATGCCACGTTCCTTTTCTGTACCGCTTCGAACTCATGGGCACTGCCGAGGACGTCGAACGGGTACGAGAAGGCTTGGGGGAGTTCTGGAATCATCTCGAAGCAGAGAAGGAGAACGGGCAGTGGCGCCAACCATCACTGACACGATCGCGGCTGGAAGCGTAGAACGTGACGCACGCGGCGGTGATTCCACCAACGGTCTCGACTACCACGCACTCAATGCCATGCTCAACCTGTACGGCGCAAACGGCGAGATCCAGTTCGAGATGGATGTCGCGGCGGCCCGTCAGTACTTCCTGCAGCACGTCAACCAGAACACGGTGTTCTTCCACAATCTCGACGAGAAGCTCGACTACCTCGTCGAGGAAAACTACTACGAGCCTGAGGTTCTCGATCAGTACTCACGTACGTTCGTGAAGTTCCTGATCGATCACGCGTACTCCAAGAAGTTCCGCTTCCCGACGTTCCTGGGCGCGTTCAAGTACTACACGTCCTACACGCTCAAGACGTTCGACGGAAAGCGCTACCTCGAGCGTTTCGAAGACCGCGTGTGCATGGTGGCCCTGACGTTGGCTGCCGGCAACGAAGATCTGGCCGTCGAACTTGTCGACGAGATCATTGCCGGTCGCTTCCAGCCCGCAACCCCCACGTTCCTCAACTCCGGCAAGAAGCAGCGCGGCGAGCCCGTTTCCTGCTTCCTCCTGCGCATCGAAGACAACATGGAGTCCATCGGGCGCTCCATCAACTCGGCTCTGCAGCTCTCCAAGCGTGGCGGCGGAGTTGCGTTGCTGCTCACCAACATTCGTGAGCACGGTGCGCCGATCAAGAAGATCGAGAACCAGAGCTCGGGTGTCATCCCGATCATGAAGCTCCTCGAGGACTCGTTCTCGTACGCAAACCAGCTCGGAGCGCGTCAGGGTGCCGGTGCCGTCTACCTGCACGCACACCACCCCGACATCTACCGCTTCCTCGACACCAAGCGTGAAAACGCCGACGAGAAGATCCGCATCAAGACGCTGTCGCTCGGCATCGTGATCCCGGACATCACGTTCGAGCTGGCGAAGAAGAACGAGGACATGTACCTGTTCTCGCCGTACGACGTCGAGCGCATCTACGGCGTTCCGTTCTCCGACATCAACGTCTCCGAGAAGTACTACGAGATGGTCGACGACAAGCGAATTCGCAAGTCCAAGATCAAGGCTCGCGAATTCTTCCAGACCGTCGCAGAGTTGCAGTTCGAATCGGGCTACCCGTACATCATGTTCGAGGACACGGTGAACAAGGCCAACCCCATCGAAGGCAAGATCACGCACTCGAACCTGTGCTCGGAGATCCTGCAGGTCTCCACGCCGTCCGAGTTCAACGAGGACCTGACCTACAGCCACGTCGGCAAGGACATCTCCTGCAACCTCGGTTCGCTGAACATCGCGAAGACCATGGACTCGCCCGACTTCGCCAAGACCATCGAGGTCGCGATCCGCGGCTTGACCGCGGTGTCGGATCAGACGCACATCTACTCCGTGCCGTCGATCGAGCAGGGCAACAACGACTCTCACGCCATCGGCCTCGGCCAGATGAACCTGCACGGCTACCTTGCTCGTGAGCGAATCTTCTACGGCAGCGAAGAAGGCATCGACTTCACGAACATCTACTTCTACACCGTGTTGTTCCACGCTCTGCGGGCATCGAACCGGATCTCCATCGAACGCGGTTCCTACTTCAAGGGCTTCCCGCAGTCGAAGTACGCGTCGGGTGAATTCTTCGACAAGTACACCGACCAGGTGTGGGAGCCGGCCACGGAGAAGGTTCGTGGACTGTTCGCCGCCGCCGACCTTCACATTCCGACGCAGGACGACTGGCGTGAGCTGAAGGCGTCGGTGCAGAAGCACGGCATCTACAACCAGAACCTGCAGGCCGTGCCGCCCACCGGTTCGATCTCGTACATCAACTACTCCACCAGTTCCATCCACCCGGTGGCATCGAAGATCGAGATCCGCAAGGAAGGCAAGATCGGTCGCGTCTACTACCCGGCGCCCTACCTGACCAACGACAACCTGGAGTACTACCAGGATGCCTACGAGATCGGGTACGAGAAGATCGTCGACACCTACGCTGCCGCAACGCAGCACGTCGACCAGGGCCTGTCCCTGACCTTGTTCTTCAAGGACACCGCCACCACCCGCGACATCAACAAGGCGCAGATCTACGCATGGCGTAAGGGCATCAAGACGCTCTACTACATCCGTCTGCGTCAGCTCGCACTCGAAGGCACCGAGGTCGAGGGCTGCGTTTCCTGCATGCTGTAAAGGGCTCCGCCCCCGTGCGCCTTTTTGGTAGTAACCACTACCGGAAAGGCGCACGGGGGCATTTTCTCTGTTAGGACGGCGGCCGGCCGGGACCATGCATCTTGCCGGCGTTCTTCGGCATTCGGCCGTGCTCGGTGAGCGCCCGTCGGAGTAGGAATTCGATCTGGGCATTGGTACTTCGGAGGTCGTCGGCGGCCCAGCGGGCAAGAGCGTCGTGCACCGCCGGGTCCAACCGAAGAAGGATCTTCTTCCGCTCTGATCTCGGAGCTGGATCCGTGGCCATGTGGCCTTCCCTTTACTGGTAGAGCGAACCGGTGTTGAGCACCGGTTGTGCGTCGCGGTCACCGCACAGCACGACCAGAAGGTTACTGATCATCGTGGCCTTGCGTTCTTCGTCGAGTTCGACGACGTGCTTTTCCTCTAGCTGCTTGAGTGCCATGTCCACCATCGACACTGCGCCTTCGACGATCTGCGTCCGGGCTGCGATGACAGCGCCCGCCTGTTGGCGGCGCAGCATCGCGCTGGCGATTTCCGGTGCGTAGGAAAGCCGGTTGATGCGGGTCTCGATCACTTCGACCCCTGCCGCCCGCACGCGGGCGTGAACTTCCTCCGACAGCGTCGTTGTAATGATGTCGGCGTTCTCCCGCAACGAGACTCGGCCTTCGGCGTCGTACGGGTAACTGCCGGCGATGTGGCGTACAGCTGCCTCGGTCTGAACCGAGACGAACTCCTCGTAGTCGTCCACCTGGAATGACGCGAGCGCGGTGTCGGCCACCTGCCAGACGACAACGGCCGAGATCTCGATGGGGTTGCCGTCGGCGTCGTTGACCTTGGACTGGCCGGTCTCGTGGTTTCTGATGCGGGTGGAGATGGAACGACGCACGGTCAGCGGGTTTGTCCAGCGCAGTCCAGGGGTGCGCAATGTGCCGCTGTACGAACTTCCCAGGAATTGCAGAACACGCGCCTGGTTCGGCTGCACCAGTGTCAGGCCGATCAGTGCGGGGAGTGACGCGAGGAACAGCACCACTCCGATCGGGATCAGCGCTATGAGTCCGAGGAGCCCTCCGACAACAGCCAGGGCGATTCCGCCGAGGAACAGAATCAATCCGCCGAGGAGCATCCAACTGCCCGACAGGTCCCAACCTGGGCGTTCGGCGATTGTGGTGGTGGCAACTCCGGTTGGTTTCTCGGCCACGGTGGGCGTGCTGGTCATGTGAGACTCGCTTCCTCATCGGTAAGTGATATTTAATTGATATCACATTTTTCGCGTTGGCGGGTGGGCGCGTACGACACATCTTGTTGTGTTGGCGTCTGGAGTCGGACACAACGGGTAGTGTTCAGGCAAGCCAACATTCGGCAGTATCTCTCGCGCTAGGTAGGAATCATGGTCAAGCTGGTCAGTCGCGTTTCCGCAATCAACTGGAATCGCGTCCAGGACGAGAAGGACGCCGAGGTGTGGGACCGCCTCGTCAGTAACTTCTGGCTGCCCGAAAAGGTGCCGGTCTCCAACGACATCCCGTCCTGGGGGACTCTGACCGCGCCTGAGCAGCAGCTCACGATGCGCGTATTCACGGGTCTGACGCTGCTCGACACCATTCAGGGAACCGTCGGCGCCGTCAGCCTCATCCCCGACGCCATCACTCCACACGAAGAAGCGGTGTACACCAACATCGCCTTCATGGAATCGGTGCACGCCAAGAGCTACAGCTCAATCTTCTCGACGCTGTGCTCCACGCCCGACATCGACGACGCCTTCCGCTGGTCGGAGGAAAACCCGAACCTGCAACGCAAGGCTCAGATCGTTCTCGACTACTACAACGGTGAGTCGCCGCTCAAGCGCAAGGTCGCGTCGACCCTGCTCGAGAGCTTCCTCTTCTACTCGGGCTTCTACCTGCCGATGTACTGGTCCTCGCGGGCCAAGCTCACCAACACGGCCGACCTCATCCGCCTCATCATCCGCGACGAGGCCGTGCACGGGTACTACATCGGCTACAAGTACCAGAAGGGCCTCGAGCAGCTGTCCGAGGCAGAGCGCGAAGAGCTCAAGAACTACACGTTCGAGCTTCTCTTCGAGCTGTACGAGAACGAGGTCGAGTACACCCAGGATCTCTACGACGAGGTCGGACTGACCGAGGACGTCAAGAAGTTCCTGCGTTACAACGCGAACAAGGCGCTCAACAATCTCGGTTACGAAGGACTGTTCCCGAAGGACGAGACGGACGTCAATCCGGCTATCCTGTCGGCACTTTCACCCAACGCCGACGAGAATCACGACTTCTTCTCCGGCTCGGGCAGCTCCTACGTCATCGGCAAGGCCATCAACACCGAAGACGACGACTGGGATTTCTAGAGCGACGCGCTCAGGATTTCCAGTCCCTGACAACTGAGCCCGATTCCTGCGCATGCGGGAATCGGGCTTTTGTTGTCGGTAGGGGAGGGCTAGCTCGCCGAGAACCAGGCTTCTGCCTTGTCCTGCAACGCTTTTTCCAGACGCAGGCGCGACGTGTCGGTCAGATCCGAGGGCAAGTTGTCGGGCGCGAACCACGCAACCTCGAGATTCTCGTCGTCCGCGACATGCGCGTCGCCGCCCGTCCAGCGGGCCAGGAAACAAACGTCGAGATATTGCGTGATATCCCCGTTGGGGTACGTAATGGGTTCTGTGACATCAACACTCGTGATGCGAATCAACTCCGCGTCGACGCCCGTCTCTTCCTTGGCTTCACGAACGGCAGCCGACGCGGGTTCCTCGCCGGGCTCGAGAACGCCGGACACCACTGCCCACAATCCGTTGTCGGCGCGGCGAGTGAGGAGCACGCGGCCCTCGTCGTCGCGAATCACGACACTGACTCCGGACAGCCAGAGTGGCGCGTGACCGATTTTTTCGCGCAATTCGACGATGAACTCAGGGATCGGCATCGCGTCAGCTCGCGTAACCGTTGAGCGTGTGCTGGAGATCGTCGAGAACGGCGTGCGCGGCAGTCATACCGTTGCCGTTCCAGATCTCGTCCTCGGCAGCAAAGACACGGTTCCCGGAGGGCGCTCCCAGATCGTGCCACTGGTCGCTCTTCATGACCTCGGTTCCGAACTTCAGCCCGTTCGGACCGTCGAACAGCACGTAGATCAGATCACCTTCGGCAGCGCTGAGATCGTCGGCGGGAACCTCGGCGGTCACGGTGTCGGTGAGTCGTTGTGCTGGGGGCCGGCGCACCCCGACATCGCTCAGAATCTGACCCGAGAACGAGGCGGGGCCCTCGATGTTCAGCGAGTCCGAATCGAACCGCACCACAGATGCCTGCGTCTGCGCCGAATTGAGCGACTCACCCAGTTCCCGAGCGTCCCGTTGGTAATCGTCCAGAGCGGCTGCTGCTGCGGCGGACCGTCCGAGGGCCTGGCCGGCCAGAGCGAACTGCGACTTCCAATAGACGGGATCGGAACCGGCAAACACTGTCGGGGCGATGCCGGTCAGTTGCCCGTACAGGTCCGCCGACGCCGGACTCGATCCGAGAATCAGATCCGGTGCTGCTGCCTTGATCGCAGCGACATCGGGCGCGCTGACCGGGCCGACGCTCGGAATCTCCGAAATGCCGAAACCGAGGTACGACGGCTGAGGTGAATCGACGCCCGTCGCGGCGCCCACCACACGTTCCCACAATCCCAATGCACACACCGCGTCCATCGACGCACTGTCGAGCACAACGATGCGCGCAGGATCCGAGGGAACCTCGGCCGTGCCTGCCGTGTGCGCGACCTGTCGCGTCACCGTGGGGCCGGCTCCGGCGTCGGCCGCTGTCGGGGTGGGGCACGCGCTCGCCGTATCGCGCGCGAGCCCCATGACACCGGCTCCGGCGATGGACGTCGTGGTCCGCACGATGCTGCTGGCGATGTCGTCGGAGGTGTCCGACGAACAACCACTCAATACAAGGAGTGTGGCTGCGATGCCGAGTATCGAGACGCGGCGGAGAGTGGTGCGGGAGAGAACGGTCAAGTCGACGGCTTCCTGTGTGGGCGGGCGCCGCTTTAGGTTAGCTGCTCGACTTGTCCACTCCGAACGTGTCCGCGAGGTCGTCCAGAATCAGGTGCGCGCCCTGAATACTGACCGGAGACATCCACTCCGAATCGTCGACGTCGACGGTACGGCCACGCAGAGTTTGCCACAGCGGACTCGTGAGGAACGGCTTCGCGGCTTCGGCGCTCTTGCCCTCGGGATCTTGCCACGTGCTGACGAAGATGACGTCGGCGTCGGCCTCGTTGATCAGCTCTGGACTGATCTTCATCATGATATTGCCCGGGTCGGCAGGATCGGGGCCCTGGTTGCTCGGGCGGGCGAGGCCGGCGTCCTCGAGGACGATGCCGCTGAACGAGGTGGTGCGGTACAGGCGTGCTGTCGGTTCGCCGGCAAAGCGGACGACGGAGATGACCGGGTTGTTCGCGGCCTTGTTGACGGCGCTTCCGACGGCGGCCGCACGCGCTTCGTATTCGCCGATCTTCTGCTCGGCAAGATCTTCCTTGCCGAGGGCCTCACCGACGAGTCGGATGTTGGCCTTCCACGTCGGTCCCGTTGTCTGGGTGAACACGGTCGGGGCGATTGCGGAGAGTTGTTCGTAGTTCTTGCCGTCGCGGACTTCGGCCGAGATGATCAGATCGGGCTGGAGTGCCGCGATCTTCTCGAGGCTTACGGCGCCGACTGTTCCGACGGAAATTGCGTCGGCTGCGAACTCGTCGCGGGTTGATCCGAGGTAGTCGGGCAATCCCGGCTCGCGGTAGTCGACGTATCCCACGAGGGGTGACTCGAGGAGCAGTGTGGCGTCGGTGAAGCTGTTGTCGAGCGCAACGACTCGCTTGGGCTGCGACGGAATCTCGGTGCTACCGCGGAAGTGTTCGATCGTGCGGGGAAATGCCCCCGGTTCGGTCGACGTCGCGGTGGTGTCCGGCTCGTCACTCGAACATGCGGGGACGATCAACGCCAGGGCGGCAACGACGGAAATCGCCGCGGTTCGGCGAGCAAAGTGTTTCACGGGTACTCCTGTACTAGGTTAGGCAAGCCAGACCTTAACAACCGGACCGAACAACGGGACAGTTCGGGCTTCGACTCCCTGGCGATGCGAAATCAGGGTGCGACACGCCGCAACACGAGATCACACTCGTCACTTCGGGAACATAAACCGCAGGTCGATCGTTTAGTGGGAGCCAAAACGGTCCCTCGAGTACGACGCTGAGTAGGACCGGGTCGCGAGGCGTCACGGTCACGGTCTACGATTCGATGAGCGCAAGCCAGAAGCCGTTTCCCGCACGCCGGGAAATGGACCCTGCGGCGCGACCAAAGGCTCTGTCGAAGGAGTCTGCGGAGCGACCAAAGGCACATTCAGGAGGATCAGTGACTGCCGTAGCGCCCCAGCCAGTCCCCGCGATAGCTGCAGCCAGGCCTTACCCGCCGCGGCAGGGACCCAAGGGCTCATTCATTTTCAAGATGATCACGACCACCGACCCCAAGGTGCTCGGAATCATGTACTTGGCGACTTCCATCGCCTTCTTCCTCATCGGTGGCCTCATGGCACTGATGATGCGTGCCGAGCTAGCTGTGCCCGGCATGCAGTTTCTCTCGAACGAACAGTTCAACCAGCTGTTCACCATGCACGGCACCATCATGCTGCTGCTGTACGCGACGCCGATCGTCTTCGGCTTCGCCAACTACATTCTTCCGCTGCAGATCGGCGCGCCCGACGTTGCGTTCCCGCGTCTGAACGCGTTCAGCTACTGGCTGTACCTGTTCGGTGCGATCATCGCGACGGCCGGATTCGTGACCCCCGGTGGCGCAGCCGACTTCGGTTGGACCGCCTACACCCCGTTGACGAATGCACTGCATTCTCCGGGCGTCGGCGCTGACCTCTGGATCATGGGCCTCGCTGTCGGTGGTCTCGGCACAATCCTCGGTGGCGTCAACATGATCACCACCGTGATCTGCCTGCGTGCACCCGGTATGACCATGTTCCGCATGCCGATCTTCACCTGGAACATCTTCATCACCAGCATTCTCATCCTGCTGGCGTTCCCGCTGCTGACCGCTGCACTGCTCGGCCTGTTCGTCGACCGACATCTGGGTGGTCACATCTTCGACCCGGCAACAGGCGGTGTGTTGCTCTGGCAGCACCTGTTCTGGTTCTTCGGTCACCCCGAGGTGTACATCATCGCGCTGCCGTTCTTCGGCATCGTCTCGGAGATCTTCCCGGTCTTCAGCCGTAAGCCGATCTTCGGCTACAGCGGTCTGGTGTATGCAACGCTCGCCATTGCAGCTCTGTCGATCGCCGTGTGGGCGCACCACATGTACGCAACCGGCGCAGTTCTGCTTCCGTACTTCTCGTTCATGACGTTCTTGATCGCAGTGCCGACAGGCGTGAAGATATTCAACTGGATCGGAACGATGTGGAAGGGGCAATTGACCTTCGAGTCGCCGATGCTCTTCTCGATCGGCTTCCTGATCACCTTCCTCTTCGGTGGTCTGTCGGGTGTCATCCTCGCGAGCCCGCCGCTCGACTTCCACGTCACGGACAGCTACTTCGTGGTTGCCCACTTCCACTACGTGGTCTTCGGCACCGTTGTGTTCGCCACCTACGCCGGTATCTACTTCTGGTTCCCGAAGATGACCGGCCGCATGATGGACGAGCGCCTCGGCAAGTGGCACTTCTGGACCACGTTCGTCGGCTTCCACGGCACGTTCCTCGTGCAGCACTGGCTCGGAGCCGAAGGCATGCCGCGTCGCTACGCCGACTACCTGCCGTCCGACGGCTTCACGTCGCTGAACACGGTCTCGACAATCTTTGCCTTCGTACTCGGTGCCTCGACGCTGCCGTTCATCTGGAACGTCTTCAAGAGCTACCGCTACGGCGAAGTTGTCACGGTCGACGACCCGTGGGGTTACGGAAACTCGCTCGAATGGGCAACCAGTTGCCCGCCGCCGCGTCACAACTTCACCGAGTTGCCGCGCATCCGCAGCGAGCGTCCGGCATTCGAACTGCACTACCCGCACATGGTTGAGCGGATGCGCGCAGAAGCGCACGTCGGCCCCGGCCACAACAGTAAGAACGACGCCCTCGAAGGCAGTTCTCACTAAATGAGCAACCCGACCTACACGTAGGTCAACGCCAAAGGCCCCGCCCGAACAACGGGTGGGGCCTTTCGCTTGTTCGATTGCCGATTGGCACAATAGGTGTCGACGCATGTCGATCACGACACGATTTCCAAGAAATGATCGGAGTTCTCGGTGGGTGCCTCAGACACCACTGTTCTGGTGACCGTGACCGGGCCTGACCGGCCCGGTGTCACCTCGGTACTGTTTGCCGCACTGTCGCGGCACAATGTGAGCCTGCTCGACGTCGAGCAGGTGGTCATCCGAGGTCGGCTCACGCTCGGCGTCCTCGTTGCATGCCCGAACGATCCGGAGGCGCTGCAAGAAGAACTCGAGCAGGCGATGGCGACGGTCGGCATGAACGTCGACATCGAAATCGGCGCAGATCCCGGTCGGCCCGCTGTGTCCACCCACGCCGTTGTCGTTCTCGGCAGTCCCGTGAATGCTCGCGCGATGCGCGGAGTGGCACGCGAGTTGGCCAAGCAGGGCGCCAACATCGATTCCATTCGCGGTGTTGCCGACTACCCGGTGACAGGCCTGGAACTCAGTGTCAGCTCCGCGGGCAGCGCCGACGCAGACGCGAAGTTGCGCACCGGTCTTGCCGAAGTCGCAGCACTCGAGAACGTCGACATCGCGGTCGAGCGCGCCGGTTTGGCAAGGCGCGCCAAGCGTCTCATCGTGTTCGACGTCGACTCGACGCTCGTTCAGGGTGAAGTCATCGAGATGCTCGCTGCCAAGGCCGGCGTCGAAGACGAGGTTCGCGCTGTCACGGAAGCTGCGATGCGCGGCGAGATCGACTTCACCGAATCGCTTCATCAGCGAGTGGCCACCCTAGCGGGACTGGACGCCTCGGTGATCGACGAGGTAGCTGCGAGCATCGAACTGACTCCAGGTGCACGCACTACCATCCGCACCTTGCGTCGTCTCGGCTTCCATTGCGGCGTTGTCTCCGGCGGATTCCGTCAGGTCATCGAAGGATTGGCACACGAACTCGAACTGGACTTCGTTCACGCCAACACCCTGGAAATCGTCGACGGCAAGTTGACCGGCCGCGTGATCGGCGAAATTGTCGACCGCGCCGCCAAGGCGGTCGCGCTCCGGAAGTTCGCCGATCAGGTCGGCGTCCCCATGGAACAGACCGTGGCCGTTGGTGACGGCGCAAACGACATCGACATGCTCAATGCTGCCGGCCTGGGTGTGGCGTTCAACGCGAAGCCGGCACTGCGCGAGGTTGCCGACGCGGCGCTGTCGCATCCGTTCCTCGACGCCGTGCTCTTCATCCTCGGCGTGACCCGCGACGAGGTCGAAGCAGCAGACGCGATCGACGGCGGCGTTCGGCGCGTGCCGATCCCATGATCGACGACCCCTGCGCCGCGGTGATGTCGGGCCCGGACGCGCTCTGGCGCGCCCGGCACGCCGTGCTGGCTGCGGGTTACGGTGGCCGACCCGATCCGGCCGATCCCGCCCAGGTTTTGGCGATGCCGATCGTCCTGCATATCCCGAAAGCTGATCCGCCCCTGCGTAGTTCGATCCTCGAAGCGGCCGCATCGGCGGCGGTGGCTCTGTGTCTCGACGAGCGAGTCGGGTTGGCCGAGGACGGCGAACCCGGCCCGTGGCGAGGCAACTTCACGGCATGGGTGAGCGGGCGAATTCGTAAGGTGTCGCGCCGCGCGCGGGGAGCGCAGTGGTTGGCGGCGCAGGATGTCGCGGGAATCACTGTCGATGTCGACGGCGCCCAGGCCCGGGCTCTGGTGCCCGGACCTGTCGGGGAACTTGATCCGCGGATCAAGAAGATGCAGATCGGCGGCACCGATCTCGAACACGACAACCCGGGTCCGCCCATACCTGGACTGCCCGTGCTGTGGATTGACCCCGCGCTCGAGATGACCGTGGGAAAAGCATCGGCACAGGTCGGGCATGCGTCAATGCTGTTGGCGGCAGCCATGTCCGACGAGGAAGCCTGGCGCTGGGCTCAGGCGGGATTCCGGTGTTCGGTTCGTGACGCGGAGCCGGCGCAATGGGCGGATGCTGTGGCTCGGTTGCGTTCCGACGCCGTCGCTGTCAGGGATGCCGGTTACACCGAAGTTGCGCCCGGGTCGATGACGGTGATTGCGGTTCCCGGCTAGACCAGTCCAGTATCGCCATCTTGGCTATGGGTTAAGTGTCCAGTGAGCCTGCAGGATGGCTGAGTGCTCATACGTAGATTTGCCTCGCTGTTCCTTGGCCTGTGGCTGTACGGCTTCTCGATGGCGATGATGATCGCCGCCGGACTCGGCCTGGACCCCTGGGATGTTTTTCATCAGGGTGTGGCAGAGCGGTTCTCGTTGAGTTTTGGTGTCATCACCGCGATCACCGGTGCGCTTGTGCTGTTGTTGTGGATCCCGCTGCGTCAACGACCGGGATTCGGAACCGTCGCCAACGTTGTTGTCATCGCCATTTCAGTGGATACCTCATTGGCCTTTTTGCCGGACTTTGATTCCATGCCAGTTCGAATCCTCATGCTGGTATCCGGTGTTCTTCTCAACGGGTTGGCCAGTGTCCTGTACATCGGAGCGGGCATGGGCCCCGGCCCACGCGACGGCCTGATGACGGGATTTGTCGCGCGCACCGGGCTGTCCGTTCGCCTGGTTCGGACCAGCATCGAGGTTGTTGTCCTTGCCGTGGGGTGGGTCCTCGGCGGCACGGTCGGTGTGGGAACCGTGCTGTACGCCTTGGGGATCGGACCCACCATTCAGCTTCTGATCAAGGTGCTGCCGGACTCCATGACGGCGGCAGTGACAGGGACGCGTAAGGCCAGGACCGTCGGACCGCTCACCGTCAACGTGGAACCTACTGCGACGGGGCCGGCCGACCCTGGTTCGCCGGTGGCGGTTGCCGAGTCGAACACCGGCACCAGTGAACCGTCGAACCATTCCGGGGTTCCGACCGTGATCTGAGCCGGTCCGCCGGAATGCAGAATCAGTAGCCAGCTGCTGTCGCCGAGTGGTCGCCCGGCACGCGTATGCGAGCGGACGTCGGCGCCGTCTATCCACGCTTGCACTGTTCGGTTGCGCTCGTCGTACCAGGCGCTGTCGTCGAATTCGGTTCCGGTGGAGTCGAACCAGACGAGGTCGGGATGGTCGATGCGTCGGCGCCCCTCGAAGAACTCAGGTTGCCGGAGGGCAGGTGCCGATCGGCGCAGTGCAAGTGCTCGGGAGACAAAACTGACCAGGGTGGGATCCGCACTCGACCAATCGAGTGCCCACGACTGTGCCGGCGTTGCATGCGTGGGAACGCAATACGCGTTGTTGTTGCCGCCGAGGCTGCGTCCGAACTCGTCGCCCGCGGTCAGCATCGGTGTGCCGGTCGAGAGGACGAGTGTTGCCAGGAGTGCCCGGACGTGTCGGCGACGGGCTTCGATGACGTCGCTGTCGTAACTGGGGCCTTCGATCCCGTGGTTGAACGAATCGTTGTTGTCGGCGCCGTCACGGTTGTCCTCACCGTTGGCCTCGTTGTGTTTCGTGTTGTACGACACGAGATCGGCCGCGGTGAAGCCGTCGTGTGCGGTCACGAAGTTGATCGATGCCCACGGCCGCCGGCCGTTGCCGGCAAAGACGTCCTCCGAGCCCGCGAGTCGTGACGCAACTTCCCGGACGCTGGAATCGCCGTTCCAAAAGCGTCGAATACTGCTGCGGTACTTGTCATTCCACTCGGACCACTGCAAGCCGAAGTTGCCCACCTGATAGCCGTCGCCGGTGGCGTCCCACGGTTCGGCGATCAATTTGCGACGCGTCAGGACGGGGTCGGACGAGATCGCCGAGAGCACGGCAGCTCGCGAATCGAAGGCCGCGCCGCGTGGTCGTCCCAGCGCGCTGGCAAGGTCGAAACGGAAGCCGTCGACGCCCATCTCGTCGGCCCAGTAACGCAGGCTGTCGGTAATCATGCGCACCGAGACAGGGGAGGAGGCGTCGACGGTATTGCCGCACCCGGTCAGGTCGATATCGCTGCCGTTTTCGCTCAGGAGGTAGTAGCCATGCGCATCCAATCCGCGCCAGCTGACGCTGATTCCGTCGACGCCTTGCTCACAGGTGTGGTTGTAGACGACGTCGAGAATCACTTCGATTCCGGCGTGGTGCAACGCGTCGACCATGAACCGGAACTCGGAGACCTCGTTGCCCGGGGTAGCCGCATAACCGGGGTGCGGCGCGAAGTACGACGCCGTCGAATAGCCCCAGTGATTGCGCATTCCGCGCGACCGAACGCTGTCTTCGGTCAGAAATGCTTGGACGGGAAGCAGTTCCACGGCCGTGACGCCTAGGCCTACGAGGTAGTCGACGATGGCTGGGGCTGCAAGCCCGAGATACGTTCCGCGGTGCGCGATCGGTACGTCGGGATGAGTGGCGGTGAAGGCGCCGACGTGAAGTTCGTAGATCACCGTCTCCTCCCACGGTGTCTCGAGTCGATGGTGCGGCGGTGTCAGACCGGCCGTCACGACGCAGACGGGGACGTGGCCGAGCGAGTCGACTGTCGACGGTTCGCCGAACGGATCGTGTTGGTAGTCGCGCAGCGCTGCAGCGTCGCCGAGGTCACCTTCGATGCGGCGCGCCCACGGGTCGATCAGAAGTTTGTGGGGATTGAACCGCTGACCTGTCCGCGGACTCCACGGTCCGTCGGCGCGGACGCCGTAACGTTGCCCGGCCCCGACGCCGTTGATCACTCCGTGCCAGATTCCGTACGTGTGTTGGCGGAGGTTCACACGCTGTTCTCGGCCGGCATTGTTGATCAGGCAGATCTGTACCGCCGTGGCGTCCGGCGAATGGACGGCAAACTGGGTTCCGCCGTCGACGACGGTCGCTCCGAGTGGGAACGGAGAACCCGGAAGTGGGGTGTGAGATTCATCTAGAGGCGACACGCAAGTAGATCCTGCCGTGGATGGCCGGAGAATGTGCGGGAAGATGGTCGGGTGCCAACACCTGATCCTGACCTGCTCATCGATTTCGACAACGTTCTCATCCGCCGCGGCGGGTCCACTCTTGTGGGTCCGGTGACGTGGAAGGTGGAGCTCGACGAGCGATGGGTGGTGCTCGGACCGAACGGTGCGGGCAAGACGTCGCTGCTGCGTATCGCGGCCGGCGAGGTGTTTCCCACCAGCGGTACCGCGCATCTGCTCGGCGAGGTGCTCGGCCGCGTCGACGTCAACGAACTCAAGCCGCGCATCGGCCTGTCGTCGTCCTCGCTGGCCAACCGGGTGCCCGCCGACGAGAAGGTCAGCGACCTTGTTGTCTCGGCTGGCTATGCGGTTCTCGGCCGCTGGCGCGAGGAGTACGAGTCGATGGACACATCCCGTGCCGTCGAGATGCTCGAGAGCCTCGGCGCCGAACATCTCGCGGACCGCACGTACGGGACTCTTTCCGAGGGCGAACGTAAGCGAGTGCTCATCGCGCGTGCCCTGATGACCGATCCTGAACTGCTGTTGCTCGACGAACCCGCAGCCGGCCTCGACCTCGGTGGCCGCGAAGAACTGGTCGCCCGCCTCGCTGTACTCGCGGCCGATCCCGACGCGCCCGCCACTGTCCTGATCACCCACCACGTCGAGGAGATCCCGCCGGGATTCACTCATGCCCTCCTGCTCAAGGAAGGTGGCGTCGTGGCTCAGGGGCTCCTCGAGGACGTCATCACCGCCGAGAACCTCAGCAACGCGTTCAGTCAGTCGATCACCCTCGATCAGGTCGACGGTCGGTACTTCGCGCGTCGTACGCGAGCATCCGGAGCGCACCGGGCACCCGTGACGGTGTAGGTTCCCGAAACATGGCTAACGAGTTTGCGGACGCTGTCCCCACACCCAAGGACGCATCGACGGTGATTCTGGTGCGCGACGCGGAAAACGCGGCATCGGGCATCGAGATATTCCTGCTCCAGCGGGTGAAGGGGATGGCGTTTGCCGGCGGGATGACCGTGTTCCCCGGCGGCGGCGTCGACAAGTCCGACGGCACGGCCGAGGTCGAGTGGGCGGGTCCGTCGGCTCAGTGGTGGGCGGAGCGTTTCAGCACCGATGTCGCGCGAGCGAAGGCGCTCGTGCTGGCAGCAGTCCGTGAGACGTTCGAGGAATGCGGTGTCCTGCTCGCCGGGCCGAGTGCGGATACCGTCGTCGCAGACACGTCCGGCTACTCGGCGTCGCGGGTGGCTCTCGAGAACCACGAACTCACGTTCAGCGATTTCCTCAAGCAGGAGAATCTGGTTCTGCGTACCGATCTGTTGCGTCCGTGGGCGAACTGGATCACCCCGATCGGTGAGGCCCGTCGATACGACACTCGCTTCTTCGTGGCCGCCTCACCCGAGGGCCAGGTGGCCGATGGAGTTACCTCCGAGGCAGCCGAGGTTCGCTGGCAGAGTCCGCAGGACGCGCTGGACCATTGGCGCGCCGGCGACAGTATCCTGTTGCCGCCCACCTGGACTCAGCTGACGGAGTTGGCGAAGTACAACTCCGTTGCCGACGTCCTGGCGGCCGAACCCGAGATTCCGATCATCCTCCCGACGCTCTACCGCGACGAGACGACGTTCCGGATCGACTTCCCGAATCAGGATGACTACTACATCCCCGGGCCGCATCCTTGGGCTGCCCGGCCCGCCAAGTAATCTCCAGGGCATGTCTGAATTCGTAACTCTCGAGGTTTCCGACGGTATCGGCACGATCCGTCTCGCGCGCCCCCCGATGAACGCTCTGAACCGTCAGGTCCAGGACGAACTCGCGGTCGCGGCACGCGCGGCGGCAGTCGATCCGGCAGTGAAGGCCGTCATTATCTACGGCGGCGAGAAGGTCTTTGCTGCCGGTGCGGACGTCAAGGAAATGGCCGAGATGGACTTCGCTCAGATCAGTGACGCGGTGGCCGGAATCCAAGCCGGAATCGGCGCCGTCGCCGCGATCCCGAAGCCGACCGTTGCAGCGATCACCGGCTATGCCCTTGGCGGCGGACTCGAAGTTGCACTCTCCGCGGACCGTCGTATCGCGGGAGACAATGCCAAGGTCGGCGTCCCCGAGATCTTGCTCGGCATCATCCCCGGCGGCGGCGGCACCCAGCGATTGGCCCGTCTCATCGGACCGGCCAAGGCCAAGGATCTGGTGTTCACCGGCCGTTTTGTCGGTGCTGACGAGGCGTTGGCAATGGGCTTGATCGACGAGGTTGTTGCACCGGACGACGTGTACACCGCTGCCCGGAAGTGGGCGTCGCAGTTCGTGGGCGGCGCATCGCGGGCGATTGCGGCTGCTAAGGCTGCTATCGACGAGGGCCTGAACACGGACCTGGAAACGGGCCTGAAGATCGAGCAGCATCTGTTCGCAGGACTGTTTGCGACCGAGGATCAGTCGATCGGCATGGCGTCGTTCATCGAGAACGGTCCAGGCAAGGCCGAGTTCACGGGCCGGTAGGCTTCCCTAAATTAGAACTTGTTCATCTCTTACCAGCGAGTAGGATAGCCGAATGACTGCCAGCCCCACTGACGACGACATTGCCACGCCGCCTGCTGCCGAGGAAGCAGTAATGGACCCCGCGCCGCGGCCGCACGCCACGGCCGAAGAGGTCGAGGCCGCTCGCAAGGACACCAAGCTTGCTCAGGTGCTCTACCACGACTGGGAAGCCGAGACCTACGACGACAAGTGGTCCATCTCGTACGACGAGCGCTGCATCGACTACGCCAGGGGCCGGTTCGACGCCGTCGCCGGTGATCAGCCGCTGCCGTACGAGCGGGCACTGGAACTGGGTTGTGGCACCGGCTTTTTCCTCCTCAACCTGATGCAGGGCGGGGTTGCCAAGACGGGTTCGGTCACTGACCTCTCGCCCGGCATGGTCAAGGTCGCGATGCGCAACGCCGAAAACCTCGGTCTGCCCGTCGACGGACGCGTCGCCGACGCCGAGACCATTCCCTACGAGGACAACACCTTCGACCTCGTGGTAGGACACGCTGTGCTGCACCATATTCCCGACGTGGAGAAGTCGCTGCGCGAGGTTCTTCGTGTCCTCAAGCCCGGTGGGCGCTTTGTCTTCGCGGGGGAGCCGACCACCGTCGGTAACTTCTACGCTCGCTGGCTCGGCCGCGCGACATGGGAAGCCACGACCACGGTGACCAAGCTGCCTTTCCTCGCCGACTGGCGTCGTCCGCAGGAGGAGCTCGACGAGTCCTCACGCGCCGCCGCTCTCGAAGCTGTTGTCGACATTCACACGTTCGACCCGACGGACCTCGAGAACATGGCGAAGTCCGCCGGCGCCGGCCAGGTTCACGCCGCCACCGAAGAATTTGCCGCAGCACTGCTCGGGTGGCCGGTTCGCACCTTCGAAGCCGCAGTTCCGCAGGAAAAGCTCGGTTGGGGCTGGGGGCGCTTCGCTTTCGGTGGTTGGAAGACCCTCAGTTGGGTCGACGAGAAGATTCTGCGCCACGTCGTACCGCGCGGCTTCTTCTACAACGTCATGATCACCGGCGTAAAGCCAGGCAACTGAAACATTGGGTTATGACTTCACCCTCGCTGACATCGCCTATCTGGAAAGTGACTCCGGCATAGCGGCATTGGCCGAGTTGGAACAGTTCGAGCTGTCCACGCGTACGCGTCTGGCCGACATCGGCCGGGCGCGTACGCGTTTCGGCGACCACATGCCCGCGCTTGTCGACACGGTTCTGCTGCGCCGAAAGGCGGCTGCAAAACTCCCCGGCAGCGGGGGCTGGTTGTTCACCGACGACGCGATGCAGCAGGCCACCCCGGCGGCTGTCGCAGATCACCGTGCGCAGCGACTTGTCGGGCGCACGGTGCACGACGTGACGTGTTCCATCGGTGCGGAACTGCACGCCCTCACTGGCGTTGCGGATCGGGTAATCGGTAGTGACATCGACGCCGTCCGTTTGGCGATGGCCCGTCACAACGTGCCGTCGGCGGCGCTGTTGCGGGCTGATGCTTTGCGTCCGACAACGCGCGGCACCGTGATCCTTGCCGACCCGGCACGCCGTTCGGGTGGACGGCGAACACACGATCCGGCCGCATTGATGCCGCCGCTCCCGGATCTGCTCGATGCGTACGACGGCCGCGACATTGCCGTGAAGTGTGCTCCCGGACTCGATTTCGACAACCTCGGCTGGAACGGCGAGGTCGAGGTCGTCTCACTCGACGGCGGTGTCAAAGAGGCCTGTCTGTGGTCGTCGGGACTTACCGAGGCGGGCGTGACGCGTCGGGCATCGGTACTGCGGTCCGACGGCACCGGGTGGTCGGTGACCGACGCCGAGGACGACATCATCCCCGAACAGGAACCGGGGGAGTGGATCATCGACCCGGACGGCGCCGTCGTTCGCGCGGGCCTGGTGCGCCACTACGCGGCCAGACATGGTCTGTGGCAACTGGACCCACGGATTGCGTATCTCACCGGAAACAGCGTCCCCGAGGGTGTTCGCGGATTCCGGATTCTCGAACAGATCAAGTACTCCGAAAAGTTGTTGAAGCAGACTCTCTCGAAGCGCGACTGCGGCGTCGTCGAGATCCTGGTTCGTGGTGTCGACGTCGATCCGGCAGTGCTGCGTCCACGGCTCAAACTCAAGGGTTCTGTGTCGCTGAGTGTGGTGATCGTGCGCATCGGACGCTCGGCGTCGGCCTTCATCTGTGAGGCGTCGCGCTGGCCCTGAGTCGTCGCAGAGCTCACTTGAAGACGAACAGTTCACCGATTGCGCTGGGCGTCAACACTTCACCGTTCGGGCCGATGGAAGTGCCGACAGTGAAGCCGACCGCGCCTGGCAGGGTGTTCTGAGCAACGGTTTCACCGGATCGGGTGTCGAACGTGATCAGGCTCAGCCCGTTGTCGCCTTCGCGGACGACGGTGTACCCGGTGTCCCCGGCAGTTTGAGCCGGAACACCCAGCTGCAGTAGATCCTTGCGCTCCCAGACGAGTTCGGCGTGATCGCCCTTGTCCTGGACGGCAAGCAGGTGACCGTCGGCAGCTCCGGCGGGGATGATCAACCCGTCGTCGGAGGTGGAGGGGCTACCCGCGGAGTTGAAGCCGATGTCGTAACTCCACACCGGGTCGCCGGTTGCGGCATCGATCGCCCACAGCGTTCCGTTGTTGTCGGTGGTGTAGACGGTCTTTCCGTCCTTCGACAGGTCCGGGCTCGACGCGGTACCGCCGGGCAGTGCGTCGGTGGACCACTCCGGGGTGATCGAGGGATTGTCGCCGCCTGTGTACTTCATGGCGACCAGATCGGCGGCCTGGGAGTTGGGCCCGTAGAACGTGAAGTAGAACGTGCCGCTTTCCAGATCGATTGCGGGGGTGTTTGCCACCGGGCAGCCCGACGTGCCGAGGAAGCACTCGTCGAGTCCCTGGTTGTCGGGAATGAGTTCGGCGTTGGTCTGCTGCTCGAACGTCGGCGGCGGAATCAAATTGAACGACGAGACAACCTTGGCGCCGGTCTGGGGATTGAGCACGTTGATCTGGCCGAGCTGCGTGATGAACAGCAGGTTGCCGTCGCCCGTGAACTGCGCCGACAGGGGAGTGCCGACAACAAGTGTGCGCCAACGCAACTGGCCGTTGCGGGTGTACGACGCCATCGCCCCGCTTTCACCCACGTAGACGTTGGTCGCGGTGTCCACGATGGGCGTCGACGCGGCAACACCGTCGTTCATCCGGGTACACCACACCTTGCGGCCGGTGTCGAGCTGAAACGAGAAGAGGTTGCAGCCGTTCTCGGCGCGCGCCGTCACGAAACTCTGGCCGTTTGCTCCCGCGGACGCATACGCGGCAATGGGGCCGCCGAGTGGACGAGACCACGCGAACTCGAGATCGCGAGATCCCGTGACCTCGCTGGTGTCGCTGTTTCGGGCGTCGGCGTGCATCGCCGGCCAACCGGCAGTTGCGTAGCGGTCGACGACGGAACTCTCGCTTCCGCACCCGGCAGCCATCACCGTAGCGATCGCCGCCATCACCATCACGGACGACCGTAGGACCCGCCGCATCTCACATCTCCCTGCCGCTCGCGAAAGTAGTTCGGACCAGAGACTATCCCGCCGTAGGCAACGTGACGGGGCACACCCCGAGGGTCGGTGCGTCGACTGCCCGTACTCTGAATACTCATGACGAGCATGTGGGGCGCACCGTTGCGCACTCGGTGGCGGGGATCACGCCGAAACGACAGCGATCAGGCCAAGTTCCTGACCGTCGATTCCCTCAAATGGGTTCTGGCGAACAAGGCATATACCCCCTGGTACCTGGTGCGGTACTACCGTCTTGCCAAGTTCAAGATGGCCAATCCGCACGTGATTCTGCGCGGCATGGTGTTTCTCGGCAAGAACGTCGAAATCCACTCGACTCCCGATCTGTCCCGCCTCGAAATCGGGCGCTGGGTCCACATCGGTGACGGCAACGCGATCCGCTGCCACGAAGGGTCCCTGCGCATCGGAGACAAAGTGGTCTTCGGCAAGGACAACGTCGTCAACACGTACCTCGACATCGAAATCGGCGCCTCGACGCTGGTTGCCGACTGGTGCTACATCTGCGACTTCGACCACCGCATGGACGACGTCAACACCCCCATCAAGGATCAGGGCATCGTGAAGGGCCCCGTGCGCATCGGTCCGGACACCTGGGTTGCCGCGAAGGTCACCGTCCTGCGTAACACCCGCGTCGGTCGGGGTTGTGTTCTCGGAGCGCACGCCGTAGTCAAGGGCGACATCCCGGACTACAGCATCGCCGTCGGTTCCCCGGCCAAGGTCGTCAAGAACCGTAAGGCCGACTGGGAAGCGGGCGCAGCGGACCGTGCCGAGTACATCGCGGCCCTCGAAGACATCGCGCGGAAGAAGGCAGCCGCCGAGGCGGACAAATCTGTCAAGAAGTAGAGCGTGACGCTCGGGAGGGGAGTGCGGCATGAGCGAACAGACACCCGATTGGGTTGTGGAGCACCGACGCGAGTTGGTGACCTTCCTGGACGGTCTCACCACTGCGCAATGGGACACACTCTCGCTGTGTGAGGGGTGGCGTGTGCGTGAAGTGGTCGCGCACATCACCATGCCGTACCGTTATCCCGCTTCGCGATTCGTACTCGAAATGGTGAAATCGCGCGGCAACTTCAACCGCATGTCCAACCGCCGTGCGCTTGCGGACGCACGCGATCTGACCGAGCAACAGCTGCTTGGCTCCCTGCGCGAGCACGTCGCATACCCCTGGAAGCCGCCCGGTGGCGGCTTCGACGGGGCGCTGTCCCACGACGTCATTCACGGCCAGGACATCCGCGTTGCCCTCGGCGACGACTACGTCGTACCGGAGGACCGCCTCAGTCGTGTTCTGGGCGGCTTGTCACCCAAGAACGTGAAGTACTTCGGCGCGGACCTCGAAGGCGTGCGTCTGCGCGCTGACGACCGGGACTGGGAATTCGGCGCAGGCGCCGAAGTGCACGGCGCCGCACAGGACTTGCTGATGGTGCTGTGTGGCCGCATCCTGCCGCCGGGCCATCTGCTCGGCGACGCGCGGATGCGGTTCACGTCAGCGTCCGGGTAGCGGGCGCTCCGGAATCACCGGGCGGGCCAGGGGATGGCGCACCCGACGCTTGGCTCCCGCGTACACGTGCGCGGTTTCTTCAGCCACTTGGTGCCAGTCGAAGTCCGAGGTGAGGCGCGCCCGCGCTGCGACGGCGCGTTCCTGAGCGCCCGCCGGGTCGTCGAGCACTTCGCGTACGGCCGACGTCAATCCCGCAACATCGCCGGGTTGGAACGACATGCCGGTTACGCCGTCGACAACGGCTTCGCCCAATCCACCTGCAGTAGAGGTAATCAGCGGTGTACCGGCTGCTGCGGCTTCGAGAGCGATGATGCCGAACGGTTCGTACCGTGACGGCAGAACTATGGCGTCGGCGCCGTGCAGCCAACTCAGAAGTTCGGAGTGGTCGAGGTTGCCGAGAAAGTTGACCGACCGCACGACGCGATGGGTGCGCGCCTGTTCGGCGAGCCAGCCGAACTGAGTGCCCTCGCCCGCGACAGCGAGTGTGGTGCCGGGATGGCTACGACGGATTCGCGGCAGCGCAGCAATAGCGTCCTGGACACCTTTCTCGTATTCGAGGCGTCCGACAAAGAGTAGTTTCGGTGGCCCCGACCTCGGTGCACGTTCGCGAAAGTTCCACGTGGTCAGGTCAATTCCGTTGCGGATGACCGTGAGCGGCGGCAGTGAAGGGCCGTAGAGCTCGGTAACCTCGTCCTGCATTGACGCGGAACATGTTATGAGAGCGTCGGATTCGTTGGCCAGCCACCATTCGACGGAATGGACCTGACGGTTGATGCGTCCGGAGATCCAGCCGCTGTGCCGGCCGGCTTCCGTGGCGTGGAGCGTGGAAACCAGTGGCACGTCGTAGAATTCGGCCAAGGCGATTGCGGGGTGAGCGACCAGCCAGTCGTGGGCGTGAACCACGTCAGGCTGCCAGCCTTCGCCGACGCCGGGCTTGTGCAGCGCCGTTCCGGCTCTGACCATCGCGTGACCCATCGCGAGTGTCCAGGCGAGCATGTCCTCGCCGAACACGAAGTGTGCTGGGTCCTCGGCAACCGCGACGACAAGCACGCCTTCTGAGATGTGCGTGACCGTCGGGTGCGTCGACGCGTCGGTACCGGACGGACGACGCGACAGAACAACCACCTCGTGCCCGGCCGCGGCCAGTTCGGTGGCGAGATGGTGGACGTGCCGACCCAGTCCGCCGACCACAACCGGGGGGTATTCCCACGAAACGATGAGAATTTTCACGAGATGCTCCCGTTTGCCAGTTCGCTCTGGGGCAGACGCCGTGCGTCGAGGCCGGGGAACAGGCCGTCCGCGCGATTCCAGCCGTCGGCGAGGCGGGTGGCAACCGCATCCCTGCCGGAGACCACGGCGTCGGCGATCTCCCTGGTTGCGTGAGCGTGCTTGTGTGCGCGTTCGCGCGCATACCCCGCTGCGGAATCCTTGCTCACCATGAACGCCCAATCGCTCGACACTGTCATCAGTGTCTCCCGAAGCACCTGATCGTTTACCCGGTTTCGCAGTTCCGGACGTCCGGGGACATTGTCGTGCCCACGAGACTTGTCCACCGCATTCAGTGCCGTGTCGACAACTTCGGTGTTGAGTTGCACGAGATCACTGACCTGATCGCCCGCCCACACTCGCCAGTCCTTACCTGATCCCCACGACGAATCCTCCAGTTGCACAGGCTTACCCACGTATCCGGCGGCCTGCGCATCGCCTAGGGTTCCGACGCGGATGCCCGCCTCTGGTAGGGCGCGCAGAACCTTTTCGAGCCACTGCGGACCCTCGTACCACCAGTGCCCGAACAGCTCGGTGTCGAACGCCGCGACCACCAGTGCGTCGCGCCCGATGCGCGCGGATTCCGATCGCAGTCGCGCCCGGACGGCCTCGACGAAGTCGGTGACATGCTTGTCGACGGCGGCCGCTGCGAGGTCCGGATCGTAGGGAGCCTTGTCAGCGGAGTCGACCGTTCGGCCGGTGACCCGGGACGGTTTCAGGCCGGTCTCGTGGTCGTACGTGTGGAAATCGCGGTACGCGCCGTGGCCGGGATATCCGGATTTCGGAGACCAGACGCGGTAGCTGACCTGCAGGTCGCGGCCGAAGGCCACAACATCGGAGTCGCGGACCGGGCGGCCGAGGGTGGTGTCACCGCGCAGGGCAGGGCCGTCGACCATGAAGTGTGTGACGCCGGCTTCGGCGTACCCACGTTCCATGCCGGGGGTGTACCCGCATTCGGGTCCCCAAATGCCGGTGGGAGTGTGGTTCCACCGCGCCTGAGCGTCGGCGAGGCCCTCGCGGAGGGAGAACGCGCGCAGCCGAGGATCGAGAAGCGGCTGGAACGGATGAGCCAACGGGCCCCCGAGCAATTCGAAGGCGCCGCGGTCGATGAGATCGCGGAAAACCGGGGAAGCGCCGTGCTGCCAACGGGTTTCGAAGTCTTCCAATGCTGCGGCAGACGCACGGTGCTCGCGCGCGCCGAGTTCACGGTGCGCCGCGTCGGGCATCCCGGCCGCTTCGTGCGCGCGGATCTGCCAATTGCCGAGCCAGTGGTGCATCCCGGCGAGGCAGTGAGGATCGTCGAGCTGTGCCGCGAGTACCGGCGTGATTCCCAGCGTCAGAAGATTGGATCGACCTTCGTCGGCGAGGCGTCGTAGCGCCGCGGTGAGGGGGAGGTACGACCCGGCCCACGACTGGTAGAGCCATTCTTCGCCGACGGGCCATCGCCCGTGGTTGGCGAGCCACGGCAGGTGCGAGTGCAGGACCAGGGCGAACATCCCCGGTTCTCGGACGGGTGTTGCGTTACTCACTCGGCAGGATCTTTCACTGCGGGGTCTTTGACAGCGGCGTCTTTCACGGCAATTGCGACGAGGTCGAGGCTTGCGTCGATGTCGGGGACGGCGAGCGTGAAGTCGTCCACGGTGATGCCTTCGACGTCGCGGGTCAGGTCCGCCGGCCATGGCTCACCGGCGAGGGCACGGTCGATCTGCGCATTGATGAACGATCCGCCGTGTTTGGCGTCGAGGTCCTTCAGTCGCGGGCCGTGATGGACACCCGTCATGAGTTGGACGCGGAATCCGGCGTCTACCAGGAGTTCCGTCATCTCGTCTGCGTTGAGTTCGCGGGTGTGAAACGGGTTGAGCGGTGTGTCCCGGCCCGGGGAGAAGGTGATCCGATTGGGGGTGCTGATGAGAAGTTCGCCGCCAGGAGCCAAGACTCGGAAGCACTCGCGCAGGAATTGTCCCTGGTCCCACAGGTGCTCGATTACCTGGAAGTTCACTACTACGTCCACCGAATTGTCTTCGAGTGGCAATTCGGCGAGATTGCCGTGGACCATCTCGACGCGGGGGTAACGAGCGCGGACGTGTTCGACGGCGGAGATGTCGTAATCGAGACCGGTGACCTTGGTGGCGACATCGGCAATCATGTTGGCGCCGTAGCCTTCTCCGGAACCGGCTTCGAGCACGCGGCGATCGGTGCAGCGTTCCAGCAACGCGCGGTAGACAACTTCGTGGCGCCGGAACCAGTAGTTCTCCTCGGGAATTCCCGGCACAGTTCGTTCGCCCGTCAGGGGCAGGGGTGCGTCCTCGTGGTTGCTGACACTTGTTTCACTCACCTCTGGGAGATTAGTGCCAAACGGATAGAACGTGTTCACGTGGTCCAGATCACAGCGATAATTTGCACTCCGTGCCGTTATGGTGAGGGTGGTTCCACGTTAAGTTACCGACGGGTAACTTAACGTGAGGTAATCTAACGCACAGCCGACGTGAGACGAGAAATCCATTTGCGGAATCCCTCGGCCTGCGCGTAGCAACACAGACGATTTATCAGGTGAAATACACACAGGAGGTCGACGAAGACCCATGACGAATATCGTTGTTTTGATCAAGCAGGTCCCCGACACATGGTCCGAGCGCAAGCTGACCGACGGCGACTACACGCTTGACCGTGAAGCCGCAGACGCAGTGCTCGACGAGATCAACGAGCGCTCCGTCGAAGAAGCACTCCTCATCAAGGAAGCTCAGGGCGGTGAGGTGACGGTGCTGTCCGCAGGCCCCGACCGCGCCACCGACGCTATCCGCAAGGCACTGTCGATGGGCGCCGACAAGGCTGTCCACATCAACGACCCCGCGCTGCACGGATCCGACGCCATCCAGACCGCGTGGACCCTCGCAGCCGCACTCGGACAGATCACGTTCGAGAACGAAGAGCCTGCAGACCTGATCATCGCCGGCAACGAGGCCACTGACGGCCGTGTCGGCGCTGTTCCGGCCATCATTGCCGAGTACCTGGGCATTCCGCAGCTCACGCAGCTGCGCAAGCTCGTCGTCGCTGACGGCACCGTCACCGGTGAGCGCGAGACCGACGAGGGCGTTTTCGGCCTCGAGGCTTCGCTGCCCGCAATCGTCTCGGTCACCGAGAAGATCAACGAGCCGCGCTTCCCCTCCTTCAAGGGCATCATGGCCGCGAAGAAGAAGGAAGTTCTCGTCTACACACTGGCCGACCTCGGTGTCGACCCGGAGACCGTGGGTGTTGCCAACGCCGGCACGACCGTGACCTCCTCCACTCCGAAGCCCCCCCGCACCGCTGGTGAGCGCATCGCAGACGAGGGAGACGGTGGCACCAAGATTGCCGCGTACCTCGTCAGCAACAAGGTCATCTGATCGCGCCCTTCTAGGCAACCAGCAGAAAAACTCAGGGAGAGTTAAGTCATGGCAGAAGTACTTGTGCTCGTAGAGCACGCAGAAGGTGCGCTGAAGAAGGTCAGCACCGAACTCATCACCGCTGCACGCGCACTCGGTGAGCCGTCGGCAGTTGTCGCCGGCCCCGCCGGCACCGCAGCCAAGCTCGCCGACGCACTGGCAGCAGCCGGCGCAGAGAAGATCTACGTCGCCGAGTCCGACGACATCGAGGGCTACCTCGTCACCCCCAAGGTCGACGTTCTCGCCGCACTCGTCGAGTCCACCAGCCCCGCAGCGGTCATCACCGCAGCCGGCACGGAGGGCAAAGAGGTTGCCGGTCGTCTGGCCGCACGTCTGGGCTCCGGTCTGCTGACCGACGTCATCGAGATCAAGGCCGACGGAACCGGCGTCCACTCCATCTTCGGTGGCGCGTTCACCGTCGAGGCCAAGGCAAACGGCGACGTCCCCGTCTACTCGGTTCGCCCGGGTGCAGTCGAAGCAGCTCCGCAGGCCGGCGCCGGCGAGCAGATCGCTGTCGAGGTTTCGGCTCAGGACGAGAGTGCCGTCAAGGTCACCTCGCGTGAGCCGATCGTCGGTGGCGACCGCCCCGAGCTCACCGAAGCCAGCGTTGTGGTTTCCGGTGGACGTGGCGTCGGCAGCGCCGACAAGTTCTCCGTCGTCGAAGAGCTCGCCGATTCCCTCGGCGCAGCAGTCGGCGCTTCGCGTGCGGCTGTGGACTCGGGTTACTACCCCGGACAGTTCCAGGTCGGTCAGACCGGTAAGACGGTCTCCCCGCAGCTGTACATCGCACTCGGCATTTCCGGTGCCATCCAGCACCGCGCCGGCATGCAGACGTCCAAGACCATCGTCGCGGTCAACAAGGACGAAGAGGCACCCATCTTCGAGATCGCCGACTTCGGCATCGTGGGCGACCTGTTCAACGTCGCACCGCAGCTCACCGAGGCTGTGAAGGCTCACAAGGGCTAAAAAGCACCACCTGCTGTGCGCCCTTATCAACCCCCAGCGGTTGACAAGGGCGCACAGTGCTTTATTCACCCGGCCTGCATCGGCGCGTCACTTTGCTGATGCCGCGCCGTCGCGTCCGGTCGATAAACCTGGCGCATGACAATTACGTCAGTCCTTCGCCCCGCGAGTGACAATCTCGGCCGTGAGGTCGCCGCGCCGAGATATTCCCTGATCGTCTCCTCCGACCGTGAACATCGAGTGGCCGCGCAGCTCCTTCGATACCGGGTATTCGTCTCCGAGCCCGGATTCTCGATTCCCGCTTCACCTTTCGAGCTCGACGCAGATGCGTTCGACGATTTCTGTGACCACATCCTGGTCTACGACGATCTCACCGGCGATTACGTCGGGTGCTACCGCATGCTCACCCCGGATGCCGCGGCCAGAGCAGGTGGGTATTACACCGCAACGGAATTCGATATCTCGGCTATCGATCCGGCGGCGCGCCGAGTGGTCGAGATGGGCCGCGCATGTGTCGATCCGGCGCATCGCAACGGATCGGTACTCGGACTCATGTGGTCCGGGATTCTGCAGTACCTCGAACTGACCGGCCACGAATGGGTGATGGGGTGCGTCTCCGTTCCGATCACCCCGCACCCCGGTGCCGTCCCCGGCGCGGATGTGCGCGGCGTCCGCGATTTTGTGTTGAACAAGCACGCCAGTCCGTTGGAGAGGCGGGCCGTTCCCCGAAATCCTGTCGTTCTCGGCGGCCGCACACTGGATCAGATCGCACCACCCGCACGCGTGACCATGCCACCGCTGCTGCGCGGATATCTGCGCATGGGCGCAGTGATCTGCGGTGAACCCGCCTACGATCCCGCGTTCGGCGTCGCGGATTTTGTTGCGCTGCAAGGTCTGCACTCGGCGAACAAGAGGTACCTCGATCGGCTTCGATCGGCGGCGTCTACCCAGCAAGGGCTCGCGGGATGACCCCGTACTGGGTGCCGTCGAGCCCCTGCGGCGACGGGTGTCTGCCGTCCGATCCGGCACGTGTGTCGAATGTCACGGTAGGGATTCGAGCGGTGATGGTCGGCTGCGCGTTGCTGACTGCGCCGATCCTGTCAGCGGGCTGGTTGCTGCCGCGAACCTGGCGGGCCCATCTGCAGCGTGCGTACTCACGCCTGCTGCTCCGCTGCCTCGGCATGAAACTGAGCGTCGACGATCAGCGATTGGGCAGGCCTGAACCGGACGGGGTAATGGTGGTCGCCGGCCATGTGTCCTGGACGGACGTACTGGTTGCGAGTGCTGTTGCGCCCGCGAACTTCGTCGCCCGGGCGGATCTGCTCGAGTGGGCGGTCCTTGGATCGCTGGCACGTCGGATGCGAGTTGTGCCGATCGATCGCGCTCGGCTGCGTGAGCTGCCCGAAGTCGTCGCAGTTGTGCGTGAGCGCCTGGAACGAGGCGTGCGCATCATGGTCTTTCCGGAGGGAACGACCTGGTGCGGGCGGGCGTACGGCGGATTCCGCCCGGCGATGTTCCAGGCCGCGGTCGATTCGCAGTGCCCGGTCCAGCCCATGGCGATCCGGTACGCCAACGCCGACGGCTCCCTGTGCACTGGCCCGTGTTTTGTCGGCAGCGAGACGATCGGGCAATCCATCGGGCGAATCCTGCGTCAGAAAAGTGTGGAGGTCGAGGTCCGATTGGCGCCGCTCGAAGAGGCAGGGGAGTGCCGGCGCGAGCTTGCGGAGCGGTGTGAGCGGGCAGTACGCGGCACAACTGCTCTGGTGCCCGATCTGGAGATGCGGATCACCGCCGCGCCGGAGGATGTTCGCTTAGCCGGGTAAGCGGCGCGAAGCGAGCCGCCGTGCTGGGCTATCCTGGTCAGGCCATGACTCTGCCTGCACACCGTGTTGACACCGCATTTCCGGTGTACCTCGATCATGCCGCCACCACACCGATGACGGCAGCTGCTATCGAGGCGATGACCGATATCTTCACAACCGTGGGCAATGCGTCCTCGCTGCACGGCTCCGGCCGTGCTGCGCGCCGCCGTGTCGAGGAATCGCGCGAGTCGATCGCGGCCTGCCTGGGCGCTCGGCCGTCGGAGGTCATCTTCACGTCCGGCGGTACCGAGAGTGACAACCTCGCAGTGAAGGGAATCTTCTGGGCCCGCCGCGACGCCGACCCGAGGCGCAACCGAATCCTGGCGAGCTCGGTAGAGCACCACGCGGTTCTCGACACCGTGGAGTGGCTCGAAAAGCACGAGGGTGCCAAGGTCACCTGGTTGCCGGTGGACGCCAACGGAGTAGTCGACCCGCAGACCCTGCGAGACGAGTTGTCGGTGCACGCCGACGAGGTTGCACTCGTCACGATCATGTGGGCGAACAACGAGGTCGGCACCGTCATGCCGATTCTCGAATTGGCCGAGATATCAGCGGAATTCGAAATCCCGATGCACAGTGACGCAGTCCAGGCCGTTGCCCAGTTGCCAGTCGATTTTGCCGCGAGCAAGCTCTCTGCGCTGAGTATCGCGGCACACAAGTTCGGCGGCCCGCACGGCGTCGGCGCACTGCTGCTGGGACGTCAGGTTCCGTGTGTGCCGCTCCTGCACGGCGGCGGACACGAGCGTGATCTTCGTTCGGGAACCCCGGATACCGCGGGCGTGGTGGGCATGGCCGCGGCGCTGCGCGAGAACACCGCGCACATCGATTCCAGTGCACGGGAATTGGCGGAACTACGCGATCGTTTGATCGAGGGTGTTTTCCGGATTCTTCCCGAATCGGTACTCAACGGCCCGACCGGTTCGGACCGTCTGCCCGGCAACGCGCACTTCACTTTTCCCGGCTGTGAAGGGGACTCGTTGCTGATGCTCCTCGACGCTGCGGGTATCGAATGCTCCACCGGTTCGGCCTGCACCGCAGGTGTTGCCCGGGCCAGCCACGTGCTGATCGCGATGGGCGTAGAACCGTCGACCGCGCGGGGCTCCTTGAGATTTTCACTCGGACATACGTCGAGTGTCACCGATGTGGATGCGCTCATCGCAGCGCTGCCACAAGTAGTAGAGCGCGCTCGGGCCGCCGGTCTTGCCGGTGCCGGTTCGCGTGGAGGGGATCGCTGATGCGAGTACTCGCAGCCATGAGCGGAGGCGTCGACTCCGCCGTTGCCGCCGCCCGCGCAGTTGCCGCCGGCCATGACGTCGTGGGAGTTCATCTGGCGTTGTCGACGGCACCTGGCGCTTTGCGCACGGGTTCGCGTGGATGCTGTTCCAAGGAAGACGCGGGCGATGCCAGGCGCGCCGCCGACGTTCTGGGAATCCCCTTCTACGTCTGGGACTTTGCGGATCGCTTCAAAGAAGACGTGATCGACGATTTTGTGGCGTCGTACGCCGCGGGTGAGACGCCTAACCCGTGCCTGCGCTGCAACGAGAAGATCAAGTTCACCGCTCTCGCGGATCGCGCGGTTGCGCTCGGATTCGACGCCGTTGCCACGGGCCATTACGCCCGCCTCGAAGACGGCGTTCTGCGCCGCGCAGTCGACTCCGACAAGGATCAGTCGTACGTCCTGGGAGTTCTGACAGCAGCGCAGCTTTCGCGCGCGATGTTCCCGATCGGCGACACACCGAAGGAGCAGATCCGCGAAGAGGCCGCCGAGCGCGGACTTGCCGTCGCGAACAAGCCGGACAGCCACGACATCTGCTTCATCCCGACCGGCGACACCCGAGCATTCCTCGGCGCCCGGATCGGTGTTCGCCCGGGAAGCGTCGTCGACGCCGATTCGGGTGAGGTCCTGGCAGCACACGACGGCGTGCACGGCTTCACGATCGGTCAGCGTAAGGGACTGGGCGTCGAAGGTCCGGCGGTGGACGGACGCCCGCGGTACGTGACGTCGATCGAACCCGAAACCGGCACTGTCCGAGTCGGTTCGGCCAAGAATCTCGATGTGTGGGCCATCACGGCGCAGCGTGCGATCTGGACGTCCGGTCAGGCCCCCGAAGGCCCGGTCGAGTGCATGGTGCAGGTTCGGGCTCACGGCGGACTGGCGCAGGCAGTGGCAGAGGCAGTCGACGACGGCACTTCAGGCGGCGGCATCACGATTTCCTTGCGGGAACCGCTGACGGGTGTCGCGAAGGGGCAGGCAGTGGTTTTGTACCGTCCCGACAGTGAACTGGGCGATCAGGTACTCGGCAGCGGCACTATCGCCGGAACCGAATCCGAGCCGAACACACTGTGACACAGCAGGTTTCCATCGGTGGCCTGGTCACCGGAATCGGATCCTGGCCGGGCACGGATGCCCGGGAAAGTGCCGCCACCATCCTCGGTGAGCTCGGTGGGTTTCCGCACCTGGTGGAACTACCGGCACGCGGTCTCGGCGCAGACACAGTGGGCCGAACCGGTGCCGTCCTCGTCGACATCAACCTCGACGCGTCGACGCGCTCGTACCGGGTTGTGCCCCGGCGCGGCAACATCGCCAAGCGCGCCGAGGATTTCCTGAACCAGGATCTCGACGCTCTCGAGGAAGCCTGGGAAGCAGCGCGGCTGGTCGGCGGAGATCACGTGATCAAGCTGCAGGCTGCCGGCCCGCTGACACTCGGCGCCGAGATCGAGGTCGCAAACGGTTCACGTGTGCTCGTGGATCGCGGAGCACTGCGTGACATTGCCGAATCGTTGGGCGAGGGGTTGGCCCGCCACGCCGCCGAGGTGACCCGCCGCACGGGTGCCCGCGTGATCGTTCAGCTCGACGAACCGCAGATGACTGCTGTGCTCGCCGGGTCTTTGCCCGGACGCACGAGAATGGAAAGTGTTCCGGCGCTCCCAGAACCGGAAGCCCTGGCGATTCTGGACTCGGCCATCGAGGGCTGCGGATTGCCGACCATCGTGCACAGTTGCAGCGCGGACCTCCCGTGGGATCTGCTGCGACGCAGCAAGGCGAGTGCCGTGAGCTTCGACCTGTCCCTGATTTCCTCGCGCGACTTGGACGGCATCGGCCAGTTGTTCGATGCCGGCAAGCAGCTGGCGTTGGGTCTGGTTCCCTCCACGGCGCCCGAGAAGCCGCTGACGTGGAAAGAATGCGCAATGCCTGCCGTGACGCTGATCGACCGTCTCGGGTTCTCACGGGAGCTGCTGCAGACTCAGGTGGCGGTGACCCCGCGATGCGGTCTGGCCGGCGCCGGCCTCGACTACGCCCGCACGGCGCTGAAGGTGTGCACCGACGTCAGCAAGGCCTTGGTGGACGATCCGTCGGCGTTCTGACTCGCGGTGCTTTTCTGTCGGTGAGAGCCGATATTCTCTTGTCTTGTGAGTGAAACCACCGAGGGAACCGTGCAGCCTGCGCCCAACGAGGCGCGTGAGCAGTGGATGGAGCTGGCTGAGGAGGTCCGTCAGCATCAGTTCCGCTACTACGTTCGTGATGCACCGACCATCTCGGACGGCGCATTCGACACACTGCTCGGTCAGCTCAATGCCCTCGAAGAGCAGTATCCGGACTTGCGGACTCCTGACTCACCGACTCAGTTGGTGGGCGGCGGGTTCGCAACGGATTTCACCTCGGTCGATCACCTCGAGCGCATGCTCAGCCTCGACAACGTTTTCGACGAGTCCGAACTGCGCGGCTGGATTGCCAAGGTAGAGCAGGAAACCGGGCCGGATCTGCACTACCTCTGTGAAGTCAAGATCGACGGCGTTGCGCTCAACCTCGTCTATGAGAACGGCAAGCTCGTGCGGGCTGCCACCCGTGGAGACGGCCGCACGGGCGAATTGGTCACGCTCAACGCGCTCACCATCAACGACATCCCGGAATACCTCACCGCGACGGACGAGTACCCGATCCCCAGCGTGCTCGAAGTGCGTGGTGAGGTGTTCTTCCGCCTCGAGGACTTTGCCGCACTCAACGCGTCGTTGGTCGCAGAAGGCAAGGCGCCCTTCGCAAACCCGCGAAACTCTGCCGCCGGATCGTTGCGCCAGAAGAATCCCGCGGTGACGGCGCGTCGACGCCTCGGCATGATCTGTCACGGTTTCGGCCGCATGGAGGGCTTCGAGCCCGCGTCGCAGTACGACGCCTATGTCGCGCTCGCCGCGTGGGGTCTGCCGGTGTCGACGCACACGTCACGCGTTGTCGGGGCGGACGCCGTGGTGGACAAGATGAAGTACTGGGGCGAACATCGCCACGACGTCGAGCACGAGATCGACGGCCTGGTGGTCAAGGTCGACGAAATGTCGTTGCATCGCCGTCTCGGCACCACGTCACGAGCGCCGCGTTGGGCGATTGCGTACAAGTACCCGCCCGAGGAGGTCACGACCAAGCTTCTCGACATTCGCGTCAGCGTCGGACGAACCGGACGTGTGACGCCGTTTGCGTACATGGAACCGGTAACGGTAGCCGGTTCGACTGTGTCGTTGGCCACGCTGCACAACGGCAGTGAGGTCAAGCGCAAGGGTGTGTTGATCGGTGACACCGTGGTGCTGCGTAAGGCGGGCGACGTCATCCCCGAGGTTCTCGGACCGGTGGCCGACGTCCGCGACGGCACCGAGCGCGAGTTTGTCATGCCGACGCATTGTCCCGAGTGCGACACTTTGCTGGCGCCCGCAAAAGAGGGCGACGTCGACGTGCGCTGCCCCAATCAGCAGCACTGCCCGGCGCAGCTGCGTGAGCGGGTGTTCCATGTTGCCGGCCGCGGGGCCTTCGACATCGAGGTGCTCGGATACGAGGCTGCGACCGGTCTTCTCGAAGCGAAGGCCATCGACGACGAAGGTGATCTCTTCTCACTCGACGCCGACACTCTGATCGGTGTGCCGATCTTCCGGACCAACGCCGGAGCGCTCTCGGCAAACGGAAAACGCTTGCTGGCCAACCTGGATTCGGCCAAGGACAAGCCGTTGTGGAGAGTGCTTGTGGCACTGTCCATTCGGCATGTCGGTCCAACGGCGGCGCGAGCGTTGGCGGGGGAATTCGGTTCGCTGCAACGCATTCGGGAAGCGTCGATGGAGCAGTTGGCAGCTGTAGACGGCGTCGGTTCCACGATTGCCGCCGCAGTGGTCGAGTGGTTCACGGTGGACTGGCATCAGCAGATCGTGGACAAGTGGGCGGCCGCTGGAGTGCGAATGGAGGACGAGCGAGACGATTCCATTCCGCGCAACCTCGAGGGCCTCTCGATCGTGGTCACCGGTTCACTCGAGACGTTCTCCCGCGATCAGGCGAAGGAAGCGATCCTCGTGCGCGGCGGTAAGGCAGCCGGTTCCGTTTCGAAGAAAACGGCGTTTGTGGTTGTCGGTGAAGCACCGGGTTCCAAGCACGACAAGGCGGTCGAATTGGGCGTGCCCGTGCTCGACGAGGACGGCTTCCGTCGGTTGCTCGAAGGTGGCCCGGACGCGGTAGCACCCACCGAATTGGACGAATAACTACTTCGCTTTGCGATTTCCGAGTTCGGTACGCAGGGTGCAATAGTGACGCCATGATCGAGATTCGCGAAATCCTCCCCAACGAGTTCGACACCGTAGGGGAGCTGACTGTGCAGGCTTACGTGGGTGGCGGATTTGTTGCCGAAGGAACCCCGTACGCGGAGCGTCTGCGCGACACGGCAACTCGGGCGCAGGACGGCCGAGTGCTGGTCGCGGTTCTCGCTGACCGCGTTGTGGGATCGCTCACCGTGGCAGAACCGGGAACGCCGTTCGCGGACGTAGCGCAGGCCGGCGAACTCGAATTCCGCATGCTCGCAGTCTCACCCGATGCTCGCGGATCGGGAGCGGGTACGGCTTTGGTACGCGCCGTGATTGCCGAGGCGTACGACCGTGGCGATCACTCGGTGGTCATGTCGACTCAACCGGAGATGGTCGATGCGCGTCGTATCTACGATCGCAACGGATTTGTCCCTGACCCGGACCGGGCGTGGGAACCGATCCGGGGCATGGAGCTGACCGTCTTGGTGCGCGACCTGGCCTGAGTAGTAACCCAGAGCTGTAGTAACCCAGAACTGCAATAACCCGGAACTGTCGTTGTCAGCTCAGAACTGTCGCGATGATCCCGGCGAGATAACCCAGCCGGGCAATCTCCGACGGCCGGAATTCCGGCCCGCCGGGGCGTCCGAGCATCAGGACTCGACCGCCCGAACCCAATGGTGCGGCGGCGAGGCTGGTGTCCATGTCGCGCCACACCTCGGGAACCCAGTCGGCTTCACCGTCGAGGACTGCCGGCTTCTCGAGGGGCATCCACGGGACCTCGGTGGCGTGAGTTTCGGGTGCGCCCGAGCTGCCGACCACCCGATATGCCCCTTGCGGGCCGATGTCGACGATGACGGACCAACCCACTCGCAGCACTCGCGGGGCGCCGTCAACGAGTACCTGGAGGCGATCGTCCTTTGCGGTGGCGACTGAGTCGATGAGTTCGAGCTCACGGTGGGTGTCGAGGATTCCCGCGTACGGACGGATGGAATCCACCGATACGCCGGGGAGATGCTCGGCTGCCGTGATGAGTGTGTCCGGTAGCGCTCCCGGTTCGACGTCGACAACAAGATCGTCGATGGCAAAACCGTCGCCTCGCTCTACGACGTCGAGGGAGAGAATGTCGGCTCCGACGGAACCCAGTGCGACGGCGAGTGCGCCGAGGCTACCGGGACGGTCGGGCAGACTGACGCGGAGCAGGTATGACACGTTCGTCCTTTCGCTTTCGGTTGTCGCCCGGGTCGTGGTGACTCGCGCTGTACGTCATCTTTGCACTTGTCGCAGTGTCGATGTTCGGCGCCGCGGCCCCGTCACGCCCGCTGTACGAGGTTGTGACATGACCGAAACACTTCGGTCGAACCGGACGTGGCGGTGGACACGCGAGGCGCGACTACAAGTGTGCTGAGCCGAGCAACTAGGCTGGACCGGCAATGAATACGTCCTCTTCCGAAAGGGGCCCCGCGGTGCCTGCCATCTCCCGTGACGAGGTCGCGCACCTCGCGCGGCTGTCCAGACTCGCACTGTCCGACGCAGAACTCGACGAGTTCGCCGGTCAGTTGGATTCGATTCTCAACCACGTCAAGGTGGTCACCGAGGTTGCGGCCGACGACGTTCCGCCCATGGCGAACCCCAATGCCGTCACCAACGTCACCCGACCGGACGTCATCGTGCCGGGGTTGACCCCGGATCAGGCGTTGTCCGGTGCACCCGCAGTCGAACAGGATCGCTTTGCCGTTCCGCAGATCCTTGGAGAGGGCGAATGACCGCCGACCTGACAACGCTGGACGCCTCGGTTCTGGCAGACAAGATCCATTCGCGTGAGGTGTCCTCGGTAGAGGTCACCCAGGCGCACCTCGATCGCATCGCTGCAGTCGACTCCGAGTACCACGCCTTCCTGCACGTCGCCGGCGATCAGGCGCTCGAAGCCGCCGCCGCCGTCGACAGCTCCCTGGCAGCCGGAAACGAGCCCGTATCGCCGCTCGCCGGTGTGCCGATTGCGCTCAAGGACATCTTCACCACCACGGACATGCCGACGACGTGCGCGTCGAAGATGCTCGAAGGATGGGTGGCGCCATACGACGCGACCCTGACGAGCAAGCTTCGCGCCGCAGGCATTCCGATCCTCGGCAAGACCAACCTCGACGAATTCGCGATGGGTTCCTCCACCGAGAACTCGGCGTACGGCCCGACACGTAACCCGTGGGATACCACGCGTATCCCCGGCGGCTCGGGCGGCGGTAGTGCAGCTGCGCTGGCGTCCCGTCAGGCACCGTTGGCCATCGGCACCGACACCGGTGGATCCATTCGCCAGCCGGCCGCAGTCACGGCAACCGTCGGCACCAAGCCCACGTACGGAACCGTCTCGCGTTTCGGTCTTGTCGCGTGTGCGTCGTCGCTCGATCAGGGTGGCCCGTGCGGTCGCACCGTGCTCGACACCGCGCTGCTGCACGAGGTCATCGCCGGACACGATCCGCGCGACTCCACGTCCATCGATGCTCCCGTGCGTCCGGTGGTTGCCGCAGCTCGCGAAGGTGCCAGCGGAGACCTGCGCGGCGTCAAGGTCGGCGTCGTCAAGGAGCTGCACTCCGACAGCTACCAGCCCGGCGTCATCGCGTCCTTCGACGCAGCAGTCGAGCAGCTGAAGGCTCTCGGCGCCGAGGTTGTCGAGGTGTCGTGCCCGAGCTTCGAGTATGCGCTCGCGTCGTACTACCTGGTGCTGCCCAGTGAGGTCTCGTCCAACCTGGCGCGCTTCGACGCGATGCGTTACGGCATGCGCGTCGACGACGGCAACATGAGCGCCGATCAGGTCATGGCAGCCACTCGCGCTGCCGGCTTCGGTCCGGAGGTCAAGCGCCGCATCATGATCGGCACGTACGCACTGTCCTCGGGCTACTACGACGCCTACTACGGCTCAGCCCTGAAGGTTCGCACTCTGATCGCTCGCGATTTCGACAAGGCGTACGAGCAGGTCGATGTTCTGGTCTCGCCGACCAGTCCGTTCACGCCGTGGAAGTTGGGGGAGAAGGTGGGCGATCCGCTCGCGATGTACCTCTCCGACCTCTGCACCCTGCCTACCAACCTGGCCGGCCATTGCGCCATGTCGGTGCCGTCGGGTCTCTCGGCGGACGACAATCTGCCTGTCGGTCTGCAGATCATGGCTCCGGCCATGGCGGACGAGCGTCTGTACCGCGTCGGTGCGGCGTACGAAGCAGCGCGTGGCCCGATCGGTACCGCTGTCTGAGCGAAGATCTCGTGCTTTCGACAATGCCGTCACTGGTTTTTCGGTGGCGGCATTGTCGCGTCTGAAGGTGATCGTCTGAGCGCCGATATTTTCGGCCCCCATCGGGCACACTCGTAGGTGGAGTGTGATCGGGAACACAAGTCCCGATTCGGTCCGTCGTCGTCCGTGCATCACGAATAATTTCGAGGAGTGCTGGTGAAGGTCAAGGCAGCAGTAGTCAAGGCGCCAGGTCAGCCGTGGGAAATCGAAGAGGTCGATCTGGGTGATCCGATTTCCGGAGAAGTGCAGATTCGGCTTGCCGCATCGGGGCTGTGCCATTCGGACGAGCACTTGCGGACGGGTGCAAGCCCGCTTCCCTTCTATCCTGCCGTGGGCGGGCACGAAGGTGCCGGAGTGGTGACCAAGGTGGGACCGGGCGTTACGAGCGTCGTCGAAGGTGATCACGTTGTACTGGCGTTCATTCCGGCGTGTGGACGCTGTCCGTCATGCGCAAAGGGATTGCAGAATATCTGCGACCAAGGTGCGGGTCTGCTTACCGGACAATCGATCTCGGATAATTCGTATCGAGTCACCCTCGATGGTGAGCCCGTCATTCAGATGTGCCTGCTCGGCACGTTCTCTCCGTACGTGACGGTCAACGAGTCCTCGGTGATCAAGATCGAGAAGGACATCCCACTCGACAAGGCAGCGCTGCTCGGCTGTGGCGTCGCGACCGGTTGGGGATCGGCGACGGCTATCGGCGGCGCAAAGGTCGGTGACACGGTCGTGGTTATCGGAGTCGGCGGTGTCGGCATCAACTCGGTGCAGGGTGCCGCGTCTGCGGGCGCGCGCTTTGTTGTTGCGATCGACCCGGTTGAATTCAAGCGGCAGAAGGCCAAGGAATTCGGCGCAACTCATACCTTCGCTTCGCTCGAGGAAGCTATCCCCGCGATCGGTGAACTCACGTGGGGCAAGATGGCCGACGTCACCGTGATCACTGTCGGAGAGATCCACGGCGACATCATTCAACCTGCCCTCAGCGCCACGGGTAAGGGCGGTCAGGTTGTTGTGGTCGGCATGGGCCACTACGCCGATTCGCAGGTGACGCTCAGCCTGTTCGAGCTGACACTGCTGCAGAAGCGCTTGCAGGGAGCCATCTTCGGCGGTGTCGGCCCGCGTTCCCAGATTCCGAAGCTGCTCGATCACTACCGCAGCGGCGCACTCAAACTCGACGAGTTGGTGACCAACACCTACAAGCTCGAGGAGATCAACGAGGGCTACGCCGACATGCTCGCGGGAAAGAACTTGCGCGGCATGATCATTTACACCGAGGACGATTACTGATCTTTCACTGTCCTTGACTCGGGCTCTCCGGCAGTGGTGCCGGAGAGCCCGATTTTCTGCAAGGATTCTGTCATGACCAACAGCCTCACGGTGATCGATCAGGGAACGACCTTGGACTTCACCTTCGCCGACGCCCTGCGCTACCACGGACCTTTGGCGCCCGGCGGTGTTGCCCACGCCTACAAAGTGCTCGAACGTGCACTCGGAGTCCTGGGTCAGGATGAGCCCGTCGAGCGGCGCGAGCTTGTTGTCACAACATCGCACGGTGGCCCTGGAGTGCGGGACACGGTCGAACTGGTCACTCGCGCAGTCACCGAAGGTCGATACACCGTCGACGGCTCCCTTGCTCGCCCCGAGCGGGGAATTACGCTGGAACTGTACGTATTCCAGATCGACTACCGCGATGAGAGTGTCACGCTGATCCTGCGTGAGGGCTTCGTCGTGGACGAATTCATCGAGCTGTCACGCACTCCCAACCGAAGCGCCGAAGCAGAGGCCCGGTTGGTGGTGCTCAAGCAGGAGATGACTGATCGAGTTATGGCGCAACCGGCCGACGAGGTCTACGACGTAGTGCCGTCAGGTGTGATCGACCCACCGCAGTAGCGCGTAGAGGAATCGCGTCGAACCCGGCATGAAGTTGTTGCCGTGGTGGTACGTCGGGTCCAGCGTCGTGGCGATGATGCGGCCGGGAGTCGAGGTGGTGTCCTCGAACAACATCATACCGGCGTCACAGGGGTTGCCCTCCGCGTCGGGTTCTTCCGAGATCAGCAGTGGCACAACGTCCGCGTCGGTGTGAAGCAGGCCGTGGTGGTGCCAGATCACAGACTTCATGGTGAGATATTTCCACGATTCGTGATCGTGGCTGCGTGTGCGGATCAACGGGTCCTCGCCGGTTCGCCACCACCAGAAGTTGGTGGGACGCGGGCTCCAGGTCACACCGGGAAGCCATGTGTGCGCGGCATTCTCACCGAGGACGACGAGGGTGCCACCGCGTTCGGCGACAGCGAGGAACTCGGCGGCGTGCTTGCGGAGAAGCTCCGGATGCAAACGATCGGCCAGGATCAGCGTCGTGACGTCGTCGAGATCGCCGGGCTGAAGATCAGCGAGGTAATGGAAATCCGGCTGGTGCGCGACAACGGCCGGATCCGCGAGGGTCTGCAGATGAAAATGCGAGCCGCCGTGCACCAGAGCGAGATTGCGCGTGGACAAGGGAGCGCGGTCGGTGCGGTTGAACGCTTCGAGGGCGGTTTCATTGAGAATTGTCATCGGTTTTCCGTTCGGTCGAGCTGGGCAAGCCAGGACAGCAACTGGGGGTAGACGCGTGCCGACGTATTCGGATCGGACTGGAACACAGCCAGATCGATTCCTCCGTGCACCAGCACCTCGCCCTTGCCCAGTGGGTAGACGTAGTCGACCGGCAGTCCGTGGCGGCCGATGTAATTGGTGACGATGGCGTTGTCCGGAAGTTTCTGGCTGTAGCCGCGCCCGTAGAAACCGGAGACTTCCTTGCGGAAACTGAGATCGGCCGGGTCGACACCTGCCCACACGGGGTGCGGGCTTCCGGCGGAGATTGCCAGATCTTTGGGGCCGGAGTACTGCAATTTGCGCCACTGTCCCAGGCCGGGAAGGAAATCCGTCAGGGGATGCCCCATGATCGCGATCCGGCCGCCGGCGTTGACGAAGTCCGTGAGGACGTCCTTGCGTCGTTCCAGGTAGATCTGATCGCAGTTGCCGTTGACGATGAGTCCGGAAACAGAGGTCAGGTCCAGAGCGTCGAGTTCGTAGAGGTCTACGTTGCGGACGACATCCGTGTCCGACGTGCCGCCGGCCATGCCGGCGTTGGACCCCATCACGAAGTGCAGAACCGGAGTTGTTGCGTGTAGCGCGGCGGTCATGTGAGTGAGCTTTCTGTGAGGCGAAGGTCGTTTCCGGCCGCCGCAAAATTGTCGTAGCGGGTGTAGACCACGGTGCGCGGATTCCCGCGGTCGTGGACCGTGTCGGTGGCGACATCGATGCCGTAGAGCCGAGAGAGGGTCTCACCGGTAACGAGGGTCGCCACCGGACCGACAACGATCTCTTCGGGACTGAACATCACCACGGCGTCGCCGCCCAGATGAAGTGGGTGATCGGGATGGTGGGTGGTCAGTAGGATGCCCATGCCTTCTGACGCGAGTTCGCGCAGAAGTTGCAGGACGTGCGCTTGGTTTCGCAGGTCGAGCGCCGAGACGGGTTCGTCCAGGATCATGAAGGTGCAGTCGGTGTTGAGTGCGCGCGCGATCAGGACCAGTTGCCGTTGTCCGCCGGACAGTTCGGTGAAGTTCGATGTCGCGAGGTGATCGATGCCGACTCGCTCGAGTACCGTACGGGTCTGGGCCACATCGGCTTTGCTGGGAACCCCGAAGGTCGACACCTTTTTCGCTCGGCCCATCAGCACCATGTCGAAGACCGAGTACGCAAAACTCGACGAGGTAGCTTGCGGAACGTAGCCGATGTTCGAATCGCGGACAACGCGGCCTTCCTGAGCGGTATTCAGCCCGGCAATGCAGCGGAGCAAGGTGGTCTTGCCCTTGCCGTTCGGGCCAAGGATCGAGGTGATCGAGCCCGACGCGATGGTGAGATTCGTGTGGCGAAAAACCCAGTCCCGTCCCGAGTACCGAAACCCGAGGTCGATGAGCTCAAGCATCGATGAAGGCCCTTCTGCTCGAATTGCGAAGGAGAACAACAAAGACCGGTGCACCGATGATTGCCGTCAGGATTCCCAGTGGAATCTCGCCCGGACTGATGGTGCGCGAGAGTGTGTCGATGACGGTCAGGTAGGAGGCGCCGAGAACAAACGTCGTCGGCATCGAGACCCGGTGATCCGGGCCGACCCACAGCCTGGCCAGATGCGGTACAACCAAGCCGACCCAGCCGATCACACCGGACACCGCAACTGCGCCGGCTGTCATGAATGCCACCATGACCAGCAGCAGCATGCGCAGGCGGTGCGGTTTCACGCCGAGTGACGCGGCATCGTCGTCGCCGAGCGAAAGGATGTTCACCCGCCAGCGCAACCCGAGAACGACCGCGCTGCCGAGAAGGATGGGAACAGCGGCGATTGCCACCTTGCCCATGTCTGCGGTGGCCAGGGAACCCATGAGCCAGAACACGATTGACGGCAGCGTGCTGTACGGATCGGCGAGGTACGTGATCAACGAGACAAGCGCCGAGAAGAACGCACTGGTCACCACGCCACCGAGCACGATCATGAGAATCGAACTGCCGGAACGGGTCTTTCCGATCGCCATCACCATGATCAGGGCGGCGATACCGAAAATGAATGCACCGCCGACCAAGAGAGCTGAACCGAGACCGAGCATCAGGACAAGGACTCCGCCGAAGGATGCGCCGGACGAGACGCCAAGGACCTGAGGGCTCACCAAGGGGTTGCGGAATACGGCCTGCAGTGCGGAACCGCCCAGTGCAAGACCGCCACCGACAAGCATTCCGAGCAGAAGTCGCGGGAATCGTACGCCGAGAACAACCTGCGACTCGACATCGGTCCACGTCTGCTCGAGCGGGATGACCCGATCGATGAGGATGCGGGCGACCTCGTTGACGGGGATTGTGTAGCGGCCGATGGCCAGAGCTGCCAGACCGATAGCGAGGATGCCGAACGTCAGGATCAGCGGAACGGTGAAAGCCCGGTACAGGGAGGGCCTTCCGGCAGTTTTCTCGCTACCGGAACGTGCCGCGTCCGACTCAAGCGCGGAACGAGTCATATCCGGCGCTCACCTGGTTGGACTCGAGGTGCAGGATGCGATCGATCTCGGCGTCGGAAACGTCGTAGGCGTACAACGAGGTGTACGTCTGACGAATACGATTACGCAGATCGAGATCGAGTTTCGCTTCGGGATAGAAGATTTCAGCGACCCAGAGCCACATCAAGTTCGACTCGTTGCACGGCGGGTCCCACGAGAATCCGCCGATGGGCGCCTTGTAGACGCGCTTGTTCTTCACGGCGCTCAGGGATGCCCAGTTGGGGTCGTCGTAGATATCCTGCGGGATTGCTGCGTCGAAGTTTCCGAGAACCAGGACCTCGGGATCCCACGTGAGGATTTGTTCCTTGGTGACGGCGACGCTGGTTCCCTTTCCGGCGCCCCGGGCAACATTCTTGCCACCGGCGAGGGTGATCCAGAAGTCCATGTACGTGTTGTCGGCCGAGACCTTGGTTTCAGGGGTGCTGTAGAAGTACATCGCTCGCGGCGCCGTGGCGGTGTTTGCAGCGGCAATGGATTCGACGGTCTTGCGGTCGGTTGCCATGCGCGCGAGGATTTCCTGCGCTTCGGCTTTCTTGTCGAGGAGGTCTCCGAAGATGTTGATCCAGGCTTCGAGGTCTTCCTGCGTTCCGTACTTTAGGAGGATGACTTTGAGACCCGCGTTGCGCAGCGGCGCCACGATGTCGTCGCCCTTGTCGCCCCACTGGATCACGACATCCGGGTTGAGTGAGAGGATCTGCTCGACGTTCGGAACGAAGTCGGGTCCGGAAACAACTGGGGTATTGAGGAATTCGGGGAACATCACCCCGAGCATGCCGTTCTTGGCCAGCGAGATCGCACTCGAGTTGACGCCGACATTGCGCGAGATCGACTGATCGGAGCCGGCAATCATCGACGGAACCGGAATGATCGCGGACGCGATGCGGCCGACCGGGGTGTCGAAGGTGATCGTGTTCTGGTACTGATCCACGACGGTGAACGGACCGCTTGTGGCGCCGGTCGACGCCGTCTCGGATACCGGTGCCCGAGAGGAGCAGGCGGTAATACCAAATGCGCCGAGTGCTGCCGCTGCGACGCCCATCGAGCGGATGAGTTGGCGCCGCGTCAGGGCACCGGCAAGAGGGGAGGGGGTGTGCTTCGGGGGCATGGTTTCTCCGAAAAGACTTGGCGTGGTGATGGTTATCGAAAACTGAAACAATTTCTAACGGGAATTAAGCTAGCATATCCTTACTAAGGGTTGACTTGCCTAATTATGTGGCGCGATAGACATGGCAAAGACCGCCCGGTCCGTCCGATGGACGGACCGGGCGGTCGTGGTGTCGGTAGTTTCTCCGGTCAGCGACCTGCAAACATCTTGATGCGCTGCTCGCGACTACGTTCGAGGTGAGCCCGCATATGTTCACGGGCGGACTTCTCGTCGCGACCTCGTATTGCCGTCAGGATGTCTTGGTGCTCGGAATTCAGTAGATCGGGTTCACCGTAGTTGGAGGGCGGTCCGCTGTCGTAGATCCGCAGTTGGGTGGTCAACCTGATCAGGAGTGACGTGATCGTCGCATTGTGTGCGGACTGCCAGAGTGCTTCATGGAACTTGAAATTGCCGGCCCGAATCGCTGCGCCGTCAGTGGCTGTGCAGCACTGGTCATGAAGACCTTCGAGGCGCGCAAGGTCCAACTCGGTGTGTCGCAACGCAGCTGCCCCGGCCGCCTCGGACTCCAAAGCCACTCGCGCAGCATAGATTTCGATGACGTCTTCGGGTGTTCCGGATCGCACCCGGAAGCCGCGGGCGGCGCGCTCGAGAAGTCCGTCGTGCGCAAGCCAATTGAGGGCTTCCCGGATAGGTGTGCGCGAGGCACCGTAGGTTTCGCACAATTGCGTTTCGTGAAGCGGGGCGCCCTGGGCAAACTTTCCGTCGAGGATGTCGGCCCGCAACCGAAGGTACTGGCGGGAAGTCTGGTCGGAACGTCCCAGTGCCGCCTCGGGCACCAGTAATTCTGCGCTGGTCGTGGTTTCCTCGACGCCCATGTTTCCCCGTTCCTTCTCCGTGAGTGAAGCGCGTTTGATTATGCCACCGACAACGCATGAGTACTTGCGTATACGCTAGTACTCACTTAGGTTCGTGGGCGTTGGTTTCAGCACGCTTGGTTCAACTTGCTTGGTTCAACTACGGAGAGGTGCTTCGGTGACACAGACATCGGTCACGCCGTTGATCGGCAGTGAGGCGCTTGCGCAGCTGCTGACTGGCAGCGACGTCGTAGTTCTCGACGTCACGGTGCATTTCCCGCCTGCACGATTCGACGGTGATTACCGCCCCGAATCGGGCTACGCAGGCTGGGTCGACGCGCATATTCCCGGATCTTGCCACGTAGATCTCATGACAACGTTCTCCGACCGCGATGCGTCATTGCACTTCACGAAGCCCACGGCCGAGCAATTGTCCCTCGACCTGGCCGCTGCCGGGATCGGTGTGGGCTCGACAATCGTCCTGTACGACCAAGGCTCGATGACCTGGGCCTCGCGGCTGTGGTGGGTGCTGCGTAATGCGGGAATCGACGCGCGGGTTCTCGACGGCGGATTGGCGGCCTGGACGTGGCACGGGTTTCCCGTCGAATCAGGGGATGAAGGAGCACCTGCACACTCTGTTGCGCCGTGGGGCGTTGTCGATCTGGACCTGTGGGCGGATCGAGACGATGTCGCCGCGGTCTCTGCAGGCACCTCGTCGGGCACCCTTGTTTGTGCGTTGTCACCTGAGCAATTTGCCGGAACCGAGAAAACGAGATACTCGCGTCGTGGGCACATCCCGGGAAGCCGGAATCTGTCGGCCAAAAGCCTGCTGGACGACAACGGATTGATGCTCCCTGCCACGGATGTCTCCGTCCGTGCGCGGGAACTGTCGGCGAGCGCCGCACCGATCATCATCTATTGCGGCGGAGGCGTTTCCGCGTGTCTGAGCGCGCTCGGACTGGTGATCAGCGGATACGACGCCATCAAGGTGTACGACGGTTCTCTCGAAGAATGGACCGCCGACCCCACTTTGCCGATGGTCACGGGAATCGAGCCCGCCGAAGGCGATCGATGTCGCGAGTCCTGATCGCCCGGCCCGTACCGACCTCACATTCTCGAAGGAAAATCCATGTCTGACGTCTCTGCTGACACCGTTGCCTCGGCGCTCGAAGCGCTTCGCGCGCAGGTGCCGCTCGTTCAATCACTGACCAATATCGTCTCTGCCAACTTCCTGACCAACGTTCTCTTGGCGGCAGGCGCGAGCAATGCGCATATCGACAATGTCCACGAGGCGGCCGGATTTGCGGCGATCGCCGGGGGAGTTCTGGTCAATCTCGGAACTCCGGATGACGCGACCGCAGCGGCTTTCCGAGTTGCAGCCGAAGCAGCGCAGAGCGCAGGCACACCGTGGGTTCTCGACCCGGTCGGTGTCGGCGGATTGCCCTGGCGCAGTGAGATTGCCGTGGACCTTCTTCAGTTCCATCCGACCGCAATCCGCGGAAACGCGTCGGAGATCATCGCGCTCGCCGGTCTCGGCGGCGATACCCGCGGCGTCGACAGTGCATCCGATTCGATCGATGCTGTTCCGGCGGCGCTTGCACTGCTGAAGTACACGGACGCGGTATCTGCCTCGGGCCCAGTTGATTACGTCGTCGGACGTGATCGTGACGGCGTCGTGGTCGGCGTCAAGATTTCGGGCGGCAGCGCACTACTTCCCCGTGTCACCAGCACCGGATGCTCCCTGGGTGGCCTTGTTGCTGCGTATCTTGCTGTGGCACAGACGCCGCTGGAAGGACTTGTTGCAGCCCACACCCACGTTGCGGTTGCGTCCGAGATCGCCGAGGCGAACTCCACCGGCCCCGGATCGTTTGCGGTTGCCTATCTGGACGCGCTCTATGCCGTCGATGCCGACACCGTTCGGGCGCGGGCCCGCGTCGAATCCTTCGAACTGCCGGCTGGAGTGCAGAACTGATGAGCGTCAAGACTTTCTGGTATCTCACCCAGGCCGACGGCGACTACCCGTGGAGCCCCGGTGGGTTATACCCGGTGGACGGCGCGCGCCAGATCGAACTTGCGAAGACGATCGACGACGGCGGATTCGAAGGTGCACTGGTAGCGACCTGGCCGAACGATCCGTTCATTTCCGCGACGTGGGCCGCAGCCCACACCAGTCGCATGAAGTTCCTGGTCGCGATTTACGCGAACATGACGCCGGCACGATTGCTGGCCGAAAAGGCGCTGACCTTCGACGCTTTCAGTGGTGGCAGGTTGATGATCAACTCGGTCAACGGCCGCGAGAACATCCTGACCAAGTACGACATGAACGTCGACCACGATCAGCGGTACGAACTGGGCGAGCAGTACTGGGCTGATTTCCGACGCATCTACGCCGAGGGCACCGCGTCGAACTTCCCCAACACGCCGTTGCGGATCGACGCGCCGGTGGGACACCAGGTTCCGCTGTGGGGAACCGGGGATTCGCCTGCAGGCCTGGCAAATTCAGGCAAGGTGCTCGACACGTACCTGGCGATGCTCCGTGAAACGTCCTTCATCGAGGAGAAGTTCTCGGCTGCAAGGGATGCGGCAACTGCCGCTGGACGCGAATTCACAGACTTCGGTGCTTTGACCGGCGTGATCGTCAGGCCTACGAAAGGCGAAGCCCTCGAACGATTCCGGTCGCTGTTCGAGAAGACAGGCATCGAGCAGATTGCAGATGTTCTCGACAACGCGGTGCGTCGACGCACACACGGCGCGCAGGATCTCAAGACCTTCACCGCCCGCGACTCGCAGCGCCAAGGGTGGGTCGATGCAATAGCGGCGGGTCGGCTCCCCGAACCTGAAGACTTGTATGTCGGTGACGGGCTTTATGCCGGCATCACCGCGTGGTCGCCGCTCGATATCTTCGGAACCGGTTCGTCGGCGGTCTACTACGTCGGCGACCCCGATTCGATCACCGATTCGGTGCGTACCCTTCGGCAGCGCACCGGGCTGACCGCCCTCATTCTCGCCGGGTGGCCACTCATCGAAGAAGCAAAATGGGTGTCGGAGTATCTGATTCCGCGGTTCGACGAACTGGACTGATCTGTGCGGCACTCGCGTTAGCGGCGGTGCTCGCGCAGTAGCTGGGTCGGAGTGACGCCGGTCAGTGCCTGAACATCTCGAGACAGATGGGCCTGATCGGCGTATCCGGCGTGCACCGCAAGGTTTGCCAGTGATGTGTGCGCGGATGTGTTCGTGCCATGGGCCAGCGTCAGCACGTTCTGCATACGTTGGACTCGCTGGATCGTCTTCGGAGAGAGCCCAGTCGACGCAGCGATTGTGCGGCGGAAATGTCTCTCGGAAACCCCGAGATCCGATGCCACTTCGCGGACCCGTATTTCGGGCGACGCGGTCAACGCTGCGTAGCCGATCTGGGCGATATCATCAGGACAGATACTCGGCCAGAGGTTTTCGAGGAGTGTTGCGTCGACGCGTGTGCTTCGCAGCGCGTCGGCCAGTATCCGGGCCTGGCGTGACGAGAGAACGTCGCCGAAATCGATTTTGGTGTCCTGCACAATCTCGGCGTCGGTTCCGAGTATCGAACGTAGCGCCGGGGGATTGATACGAACTCCCCACCGGGTCACTCCAGGTGCCGTCGTGACGAGATCTGCGACGGTTGCCGGGCCGACCAGCCAGGCTTTGCCGGTGCTGTCGACGATGAAGTCTGCGCAGAGATCCGGAATGATCCGGTGCGTTGCGACGGGTTCCTCGGATGCCGTGGTCGTCGGCGTCGATTCGGCTGCAGATGATGTGCTTGTCCACAGGCAACTGAAGAGGTCCGTGCCCGTGATGCGTTGTTCGGTGTATGTGTGGCCGTTTTGTTCAAGACCGGACTCTGCACTGCGACTACCGTGTGTGGTGCGAGTGTCCGTGGCAGTCATCTCTTGATCGTCACACACTCGTCGACTACTTTTCGAACCGAAAACAGGAGAACACAGTGTCGGTTTCACCCCGTCTCGACCTCGTCGGAATTGTCACTACCGATCTCGATCGTTCCCTGGCGTTCTACCGCAGTCTGGGCCTCGACATCCCCGAAACGCCGTCCGATGCCCCACACGTCGAGTTCACCTTCGGCAACGGGTTGCGACTGGCGTGGGATGCAGAGTCGACGATCAAGAGTTTCGACCCTGAATATGCGACGGTCGCGGGCCGACACCCCGTGGCTCTGGCTTTCGATTTCGGGACCCCCGCGGCCGTCGACGAAGCGTACAAGCGGATCACTACAGACTTTCCCGGGCACAAGGAACCCTTTGACGCCGTGTGGGGGCAGCGCTATGCGGTGCTACTCGATCCGGACGGAAACACCGTCGATCTGTTTGCCGCGCTCTGACCCAATCATTTTGCGGGCGGCGACGAGTGCCGGCAGCACAAGTGTAATTACGACGGCGGTCACGAATATGACGATCCCGGATTGAAAAGGCAGCGCTTGCCAGAGCGCTCCAGCAGCGATCAGGCCTAGCGGCAGGCCGATGACGATCTGAGCCACGGATCCCATGAGGCGTTGGCGTCGATCATGTTTGGGTATGTCAGTTGCCATTGCTCCGTCGACCGCTTCCAGTAGGTGTCGCATGCTGCGACTATCGGAACAGTATGTGGCAGCGCCTGGCATGCTCCTGTCGCGACCCGGACGACGGATGCCGTTGGGACGTTAAGGCGCTGCAGGACATACGAATTGACGAGACGCATTCCAGAACGGGAAGAGGTCGGTCGTGCTGGCATCGGGGTTCTCCACCCGAGCCAGGTCGTTGAAATCGAGGACGGTTCGGCCTGTGGTGTTGCTGACGCCACATGCCTGCAGGCTCAGCTTCGCGGCGGGGACAAATCCGATACTGCGGGCGTAGGGTCCGAGCAGTCCGGAGTTCACGAAGCTATCGATCGCCTCGCCCCACCGGTTGTACTCGGTTTGCAGGTCGAAGCTGCACGTCGCGCCGAACAACTCGGTGCACGTCGTCGGTTGCCCGTCGATAATGGCTGACGTATCGGCGAGTGGGCGCGAAGTGTCGCCATGTGGCGATCTCTGGGTAACGAGATAAACCCCCACGGCCACGACACACACAACCACGACGCTCGTCAGTATTGCCGGCAGTGCCTTCATGATCACGTCCGTCGGCGGTCGCGTTCGCGGGCCTACGTCGACCTGTCCGACCACGCAGCGGCAATCTCCGGGTGAGCGCTCATGATCTCGTCGATGTGCTTGGCGTCAGCTGTGTCAACCTCCGCCCGATGCCGTTGTGCTGTGACGAGTAGCCCGTCGGGATGGCCAGGGGGACCTTGCGCAGGCGCTGGTGCATCCGCTTCCAAGTCTCTGATCAACTCGTCCAAACGTGTCGCGAGGAATAACTGCTTTTCCGTGCTCATAGCCGTCACGTCCATTCGTCTTCGCGCTGTACTCGATCGCTGTGCCCGGTCACCGGCGTTGCGAAACCGGAATTCTCGGCTCTGATTTCGAGTCACTGTCAGTGGGTACCTACTGGATGCCCAGGTGTGGTGTTGTCGACGCGAAAGAGATGCGCATGAACGATCTGACCGTGACTGTCGAACACCTGCGAGCTCTTCTCCGGAGCAACCCGCACGCGGAACTGGTGGCCGTCGACGGCGGTATCGCAGTCTACGAACCGCACGAGGAAGGATTCCAATCCGACGGAATCTCAATCGTGACGCGCGAGCAACTCAGCGAGCGATTGCCGTCCGGCGGAAAATCGCCGGTCGAAGGTGAATTGACATTGGCTGCCGCGTCATTGAGTCAGATGATCGCCGAATTGGGCGGCTGACCACCGCTCCGGGTTCGCGGTGGATCTCGAGGGCTCCCGGACGTTGAGCTGGATCGCCATCGCGGCAGGAGATTTCGGACAGCCCGGGCGGCGTACTCTGGATGACATGGGTCTCATGATCCGGCGTATGCCTGACGGTCCCATGAACGTTTTATCTAAGGGGCGTCCGTCATGGCGCACACAAACACCATCGACTTCGGGATGGAAACGCAACCGCGACACCCCGGTCAACCATTTCCTTCGCCTACCCGAACACCACGGTTCCTACTGCGGGGTCAGGGCGCGGTGAAGTCGCATGTCGACGGTGCTTGGTTCCCATGGACCACCAACGTCACAGCGGAGCTACACGATCTGATATCAGCACTCTCGTTGCGTCTAGGGCCGATTACCCGGGTTGCGTTCGACTGGAACACGGTGAGCACTGCGCAGCGTCGTATCGACGAGGTCGACGGCCTCGAAGTTCGAGGTCCGTATCCAGGTCAACCCGTAGATTTGATGTATCTCGACGACATTTACGGTCGGCAACTTGTGTTGATGATGATTCCGCCATACGTCGATCCGGATCGGGCGTACGACATCATGCGCCGTCTGGTGGACCCTACGTGTGGAGACACCTATCGAGTGCCGTGAGTCGGGGTCTGTGTCACAGGCAGCCACTCACCAGGCGTTGAGTGTGTCGAGGATCTGACCGCGTGCCTTCCAGAGCTCAGAACCCCAGTACGGCCACGAATGGGTTCCGTTGGACGGGAAGCTGTACGTGGCAGGAATGCCGAGTGTGTTGAGGCGTACCTGGAATGCTCGGGTGTTGAGCAAGGCGAGTGCTTCGAGTCCGATTGCGCTACCGGTGTTGACGAAGTCCACTGGTCGTCGGGGTTTGTCGAATTCTCCCGGCAATCCACTCGCCGCCGAGATATACATCGACAGGCCCCTGAGTTCCGGTGCAAAAACGAGGGGATCGTTACGCAACCACGCCGGGTTCCACGGTGGGCCCCACATTGCGTCGACGTTGAAGGATCCGGCGCTGATCATCGCAACCCGGATCGCTTCACGCATACCGGGCGCGGAGATATTGAGGTATCCCGAGAATGATCCAGCGAACTTGAACTGGTCGCGGTGGTAGGCGGCCAGGGTCAGTGCTGCGCTGCCGCCCATCGAGAGGCCGAGGACACCGTTGTTGGTCCGCGAGACGCCACGAGTATCGAGGTACGCAGGAAGTTCCTGGGTGAGAAATGTTTCCCATTTGTATGTGACTGGTTGGCGGTTGAGATTGCTGGTCGAATACCAGTCGGAATAGAAACTTGACTGGCCACCGACCGGCATCACCAACGTGATGTTGTTGTCGCGGAACTGGTCGAATGCATTTGTCTCGAAGCTCCAGGCATTGCGGTCATTGCGAGCGCGGAGCCCGTCGAGCAGGTACAGGGCAGCGTTGCCGCCGCGAGATGCCCACTGGATCTGAACCTTGATGGGCCCCATCGAGGAGTCGACAAAAACTTCTTCGTAGCCACCGGATTGTGCGGTTCGTGCCGGTGCTGCGGCGGCCACCGAGGATCCGATCAGTCCAATCGCCAACGGAAGCGTCAGGGCCAGTGCCGCGGTTCCGGACCAACGACGTGTCCTGGACTTGCCTTGTCGAATCGGTTCCGTCAACCCTCGTTGGAAAAATCGCATTCGCGCCACTCCCGCCCCTTTAGTGGTGTGCTCGAGAAATCTGGCAGAGCCCCCGAGTTACTGCATTCTCGCGAACTGTCCGGGGGCGGAGTCAATCAATTGCGGATCTGTTACTGCATTGATACCGAAGCGGTTGGTTTGCCGCTACTGGTTCATAGGGGTCGATCGAGAGGAGATTATCGGCCTGCGTCGAGGTCGGCGAGCGGCCAACCCGCCGCCGCCAGGACTGCTGCGACGCGTGCGATGTCCTGGTCGGAAGCGCTTTGGCTTGTCACATCAGAGATTTGGGCACTGATCTCGTCACCTCTGATTACCTGGTCGCTGCTGTCGTCGATCAGTTCGGCCAGTGCAGTACCGATTGCGATTTCGCGAACCTCCGCGTCGGTGAGTCGGCGGCGAAGCAATGCCATGAGAGGGATTCGGTCCTTCGGTGGGATCCCTTCGGGATAACCGACGCGTAGCCACGTAAGGATCGACTGTGCCAATGATGGGATCGGTGCAGGCAATGTGATGACTTTCAGTTCGGTAGGTGCAGGGTTTTGGTTTCTGTGGGGACGATGGTTTCGGTGGGGACGATGGTTTCTGTGGGGACGATGGTTTCGGTGAGGACGCTGACGTCGGGTCCCGGAACTTCGGCGGGAACCAGAGCGCCGTCCCAATCAGCGTTGACGTTGCTGGGATCGATGGGTTCCTTGCGGGAGCGTATGTACATCCAGGCGGCCATTGCGATGAGAATCGCAAAGACCACGAGCACTCCGGGCAGTCCACCGACGACATTTACCAGGCCCCAGCACGCGGCTCCCACGAGTGCAGCGGAGGGGAGCGTGATCAACCACGCGATACCCATCCGTCGTGCGACGCTCCAGCGGACTTCGGCGCCCTTGCGCCCGAGTCCGGTTCCGAGGATCGAACCCGTTGCCACGTGGGTTGTAGACAGCGGGAGACCGAGGTGGCTGGAGGTGAGAATTATTGCAGCGGAAGACGCTTCGGCAGCCATTCCCTGAGGTGCGGCAATCTCGACAAGGCCCTTGCCGAGTGTGCGGATAACCCGCCACCCGCCCAGGTAAGTGCCCGCCGCAATCGCGAGCGCACAGGTCAACTTGACCCAGAACGGCATCGGAGCGTCGGCGGAGATGGTGCCGTGTGCGACCAGAGCCAAGAAGATGACGCCCATGGTCTTCTGAGCGTCGTTGGTCCCGTGAGCGAGAGAAACCAGTGAGGCTGAACCGATTTGGCCCAAGCGGAAGCCTCGCTCCTTGGTGTTTTCGCGGACATTCGACGTGATTCGGTAGACAAGCCATGTGCCTGCTGTTGCTACCAAGCCGGCAACGAGCGGTGCCAGCGCTGCCGGGATAACCACTTTGCTCAGGACGCCGCTCCACGCGACGCCATTCATGCCCAGCGACGCAACTGCTGCGCCGATCAAGCCGCCGAACAGTGCATGAGAGGAACTCGACGGGATACCGAGCAGCCAGGTGGCGAGGTTCCAGATGATGCCGCCCACAAGGCCCGCGAACACTATCGTCAGGAGCGCTTGGCCACCGACATTTCCGAGGTTCACCACACCTTTGGCTACCGTTGCGGCCACCTCGACGGAGAGGAAAGCTCCGACGAGGTTGAGCGATGCGGATAGGGCCACTGCTGCCTTGGGGCGTAACGCTCCGGTAGCGATCGAGGTGGCCATCGCATTTCCGGTGTCGTGAAAACCATTCGTGAAGTCGAACCCGAGCGCGGTGACAACAACAACCAGGAGAACGATCAGTTCCGCATTCACGTGTATAGATATTCCCTGACGAGCGGTCGGTGAAACGGACTTGGCCGCTGGTGTTCGAGCGCTCTAGCTGAATTGTTTCTGTGGTCACTTCGACTGAACAGGAATACGCTCGATCGATGTCCCTCGGTGAAGAGAAAACGATCTCGGTAACTACCTTCAGGAAGAGCGGCGATGGCGTTGCGACGCCCACCTGGGCTGTGCCGCTGTCTGACGGACGAATCGGATTCTGGACGTCCTCGAGATCCGGCAAGGCAAAACGGTTGCGCAACAATCCACGGGTGACCGTTGTGCCGTGCAACAACCGTGGGAAGCCGGCGCCCGGTGCTGTGCCTGCCGCTGGGACCGCTACCTTGGTGAGCTCCGGTCCCGACTTCGACGAGATTCAAAGCAAAGTGAAAGCGAAATATGGTGTGATGGTGCCGATTTCGAAATTTTTCAACAAGCTCGGCCATATCGGCAAGGCCTCGTTTCCCTATGGCGACGTGGGCGTCGTTGTCGCCGTAGGGTCGTTGTAATCAGCCGATCGGGTCCAGGGTCACCTTCACGGATACGTTGCCCTTGTCGTCTCGGGTGCTGACTGCGTGCCCGGTGCGATCGATTCCCCGAATTTTGACGCGCATCCGATCGCCCTCGTTGAGGAAATTGCGCCACCAGTTCTTTTTCTGGGGAAGTGCAACTCGGATGAACAGTTCGTCGTTCTTCTGGCGGTAGGAAACAGGCAAAGTGAAGGTCTTTCCGGATTTGCGTCCGGTGTAGGTGATCTGGGCCGTCGAACCGCCGATGAGCTTTTCGACAAGCGGCACGCGCATCGCGGCCAAGACCACCTTGTTGATGGCCGCCGCAGACTTCTGGAAGGTGTTCATAGGTCTATCCTCGATCATCTCGATGGTGCCGTCTCGAAATTCGTTCGCCAGCTTAACCCCGATTACCTCAACGGGACTTTTATGATTCTCGGGTATCTCCGGTGATCGGATCAGGGGGCAATGTGAGAACCAAGTTGGCTGTTTTTGTGTGTGCGTCGGCGGTAGTAGTACTCACGTCGTGTGGATCGGAATCGATCGACGGTGCGGCGCAGGTGGGGGAGAGCACGGAATTCTCGACGTCGACGGAAGCATCCGTGCCCGACGTCTGTGCGGGGAGGTTGCGCTGCGTCGATGTGGCGCTGGCGGACGTCGATGGGGACGGACTAGACGATTCGATCGGCCGAGTCGACGATCAGATAGTGGTTCTCACGATGGCCGGCACCGAAGCCCAGGTGGCGGCGACCGAGTCCACCATGCTCGCGGATCCGGCGATTCAACGAACAGGCGGATTTGTCGGAGCGTGGGACATCGACGGGCGTCCGGGGGCTGAAGTAGTCATCGCCACATCCGATCTCGGAGGTAGCGCCGCGTACAAGGTCTGGTCCTGGGAGGACTCGACACTCGCGGTGATGTCGCCGCCGGTCTCGCTGTACGAAGGCAACCCCGTTGAGTGGAAGCTGCACAGCGGCGAGGGTTACGACACTGCGGTCCGCTGCACCGGCGACACCGATAGGCCGATCGAGGTGTGGAAATTCATCTCGCCGTACGGCGGATCTACCGCCCGGCCGTCGATGAAGGTCACCTCCTACACGTATGACGCTGCGAACGGAGGCGGGTCCGGGGATGGCTCGATGTTCGGTGAAGAGGAGACCTTCAGTGCGGAGCCGCAGAATCTTCGGCAGCTGACAGGTTGGCCCTGGCTGTGTGGCGACAATGCTGTCGATCCCGCGACGGCGTCAACACTCCAGTGCGGTAATGCTTCCCAGAACACTGCGATCACGAGTGCCGTCGCGCAAGTTCCTGCCGATGCCAGGATCCCCGGGATCGAATGGATCTTCATGGGGGACACGAACTTCGATCCGTGTGCCGACCTGAGCTACGCCGTCGTCGAAACCAAGGGAGGCACGGGCAGTTCGCCGGAGCACGTGATGTTTTTCCATCGAGGTGAGTACCTCGGAACTGCGACGTCATGTGCGTTCGGATTCACCACCGTTGTCGATGGCACCAGCGAGAGTGCAACGGTGCAGTACAGGTGGCCGCGCGGTATGGACTCGAATGCAAATCCGAGCGGCTTGGCGACCGCTACTTTCGTCTGGGACGGGAACGAGGTTGTCATGCAGAACGATCTGCCGGCCGAGCTGCTGAATATGAGCGGCTGTAACTAGGGTTCTGGATATGGCGACTGAAAAACTCTTGCTCGAGGCGGGAGCTCCGCAGAACTACCTGGGGCACGACGAGATCATCCAAGTTGCCGACCCGGCTATCCGATCCTTGGCGCAACAGTTGCGTCAGGAGTCGGACACCGAGAGTGCGTTCTCCAAGGTCGCATTCGAATGGGTGCGAGACAATGTCGGGCACTCCAACGATGTTCAGGATCCGAGAGTGACGTTGACCGCGACGGAGGTTCTCGAAGCGCGGGTCGGGCTGTGTTACGCAAAGTCCCACTTACTGGCCGCACTGTTGCGATCCGAGGGCATTCCGACTGGGCTCTGCTACCAGCGACTCGTGGATCGCGACGGTTTCGTGCTCCACGGATTGGTCGCGATCTATCTCGAAGGATCCTGGCATCGCCAAGATCCGCGCGGAAACAAGGCCGGGGTGAACGCGGAATTCTCACTTGGCTCGGAAAGGCTTGCCTGGCCGGTCGATCCGGCGCTGGGGGAGATCGACTACCCGCAGGTATTTGCGTCAACTGCGGCGTGCGTTGCCGATGCACTTCGCGGTGCGACCAACGTTCTCGACCTTTTGGGCGGAGGCTTGCCAACGGCCCTGGATACGTGAGTCTTCTGTGCCGGTGGCTACGTGATGAGACTTGAACTGTGGCATTAGCTTGGCTGCGTCTCGGCGCGATAGGTAATGCGTCCAGACTTGCGGCGAGCCCGGACAATTCGGCCGAGGAAAAACATCGCGGTAGCCCACACAGTGATGCCCAGGGCAGGAACAGCGACGGCGATGATGCCGACATCGAGTGGGGTCATCGTCCGATGCTACGAGAATTTGGTGTACCTACACCAGGCGGAGGTGGGCTCTCATGCTGGCTAGCTGTTTAACCAGCACGAGTCGACGCTCTGAGAGTCGCCGAATGGCGTCGACGTCACCTGCGAGTTGGGCACGGTTCAGTAGAAACTGACACGTGTCCAGTTGATCCCTGAGGTTCATCCGTTGCCGCCACCTTCGATCACGTTGTAGGTACGTTTTGACACTGTCAGTGGAAGGCGTGATGTGCGCGGGCAGAATTACCTACATAGGTACCTACTTTTTCTGATCCTGCGCTCGCAAAATCAGGAATCAGTTTGTGCGTCTCGGTGAGCCGCGTTACATCGTTATTCGATCTGTAGTTACATATGTTGGTCATGTGTCACAATCGCGACATGTTGATTGTTGAAATTTTGACGGGCTGGACGGCAACCGCCGCGTTCCTTGCTGTTTGGTTAGGCCGCGCTATCAATCATGCTGATGCGGAAGGAGCGCTCCGCGCCTGGCGGTGATCAAACTTGGCGGTGGGCTACCGCAGCGCCCGGTATGCGATCCAAAATATCAAATGCCTTCTTGCTCATACGAATTGAATTTTCGTATGTAGACGAATCCGCCAGCATCGATGAAGTTCAACCCAGTCGCACCAAACCCGTTCCCGATTCATCGGGGGCGGGGCATCGAGCAATTCTGGGCGGAGTTACTTGCGATACCGGTCGATGAATCTGGTAAGCAATTCGACACGTACAGGGTTGATGCAATGCACGTGGATCTCCCTCGGCCACACACTGTTTTCGCGCATCCAGCGAATGACCGAGCGTGTGGTGTCATCGCCGCCCAGGTTGTAATCAAGAGAGACTCGTTCCACCATGCCGAAACAGAGTGCGTCGATAGCTCCGGAACTGGTCTTTGCCCACGTCCACCCATCTGGCGGTTTCCGTAAGTTGTCGACCCAGAGGTTCATTGTGTATCCGTGGCTATGTTCGGTTGCATTGCTAACCATCTCTCGAAACGGGGGCGAAAGTCCAGCACCTAAGGTGGGCGAGTCGCAAGTGCTGTCGGTCCCGAAGTCTGTGGGGTGTTAGTCGGTCGGGGTAAGCGACCTAAGGAATTCCTCCCAACAGTCGCTGCGTGTGAGCAACTCTGGGCAGCCTGCAAATACGAATCGGCTGCCATCTGTCCCGATCGTCTTGTTCGGAAACCTGGCACGAACCTGTGCGCAGGCCTACGGTTAGGAATGCGAGGCAAGACATGAGGGGTCAGCTCAGCACGGAAAGAGGGTCCCCACGTTGTGTGCTCAACGCGGATGACGACAAAGGCCCCCACCCTCAGCGACTGAGAGTGGGGGCATCGTTCATTGAAGCGAAATCCCCCGACATGGAAGAAGTCCCGAACGACATCGGTTCCTGTGGGCTGTGTGCTCAACCGGCAAGAACCTGAACCGCGCGGTTGCGAGGCCGCATGCTCGCCCCGGCCGTCGCGGCCTGCGAGTCATGTACCCACTTGGCCGTGATCGAAACGAGACCTATGCAGCCCTGCCCGCTATTTGCCCTGCGTGAGCAATTCTGTGCGGTGGGCTCTTCCAATCCCGTGCGCCCCGGTCGGGTGAAACCGGGGGTGAACCCGCCACCAAAACTGGACCACAGTCCGACAGAGCCAGACAACCCATGGCACACTCCCAGCTATGTGGTGGATTGTCGGAGTTGTCGCCGTTTGGATCGTCGTAGGCGCGTTGTCCGCGGTCTGGATCGGCCGCGCAATCAGCCACACCGACCTCGAAGAATCAGCCGCCGAACTGCGGCGAGCAGAAAGGCGTGAGATGCGGCACGCCGGATGCGACAAGCCCCGCCAGGGTGACTAGTTCGAACCTTGGATCTGTGCCCACGTCGCGCCGGACAGCAAAGTGCGACCAGACGTTCCATGCTGAACCGTGAGCCCGGCATTGGCCGCCGACATGTAAACGGTCAGCCTCTGCCCTCTTCGCCGACCAATCCACAACTGAGCCAATGTGCGCACCGTCGAGTCGTCGATCGTAGCTTCAGGCAGGAGTACCTCGTCGCCGGACAGTCAAGGTTCTGCCACGTGTTCGTAGCGAGTGCCGCGTTGGCATATGAGATGACTTTCGACGACCTAGACAGCGATGAGCTACCCGCGTTCGGGTTCTCGGACGGATAGCGCCAAGACAACCCTCCATGTCTACGGGCACATGTGGCCCGACGCAGACGAGTCCACCCGCTCTGCGATCGATGCTGGGATCGCGAAGCGGGTGGACTCGGCTAAAGGTACTGCGGACGGAGGGCTAGACCTGCGAACTGCTGTGCAGGTCAGCCACTCCACCGGGATCACACGTCGTAGTAGAGCTCGGACTGCGTTCTTGGTGTTTGCAGTAGTTGGCATCGATTGGCGAAACTAATCTACCTGCGGATATGCCGTTTATTGAGTTGGCATGATCTGAGGTGTTTCGGATCTACTGCGTACCGACTGCGTACCGAATCAGCGTGCAAGTGCCCTATCTCGAATTGCTTCAACTAACTTCTCGCACGGTTCTCGCGAAGCCCAGTGCTCATCCTTTTCGAAGGGGAGATTTACGCTCACGCCATCGGGGAATGAGACAGAGTAGTTGGGGAGCAGAGAGCGTTCACCTCTCTGGGTTTTACCTCCACTCGCAGAGTCAAACGAGAGCGAGGCGATGCTCGAGATTTCTCGCACCCACCCACTAATCTCAACAGGACCCCAGGAGTCGTGGAAGCGATCTTCTTCCTCTTGATCGATACCCTTTGGGTACATAGCTCGCATGTATGCAATTCGGTCCACTGTCAAGAACACGCCTCGCCACTCGTCACCGTGGTCGGAGGGGTAACCGCGTTGTACGAGTGCTGAACTTTCTGGTCGCCGATCAGCCCAAACAGGCAGGACGTCCACGACGCAGGTGGAGTGCGATATCCGGCACTGGTGTGGCCGGGGATGTTTTCCCAAAATGCTTGTGTTGGCTTCATGGGGCAGAGTCTTGCACACCGTAAACTGGGCGGTCGTTTCGTAACGAGAGGCACAGCAAAAGGCCTACCCCCGATGCCCCTGTGGTGGAAAAACTTCGGGGAGAGAAGTCCTGACTGGCCAGCGCAGGGAGTCAGGCGGTAGGGGCCTCCCCAGCGATCGGGACGCCCCTAGGCTCGGGAACTTTCCGAACAAGGTGACCGTTCAGTTTGTACGGACCGATCCGCGTCCGCTGTCTCAACCGTTTCTAGGGGCTGTTAGTGAATCTCATCCCGATCCCACAATCCACCAATGTTCTAGCCGCTGGCTATGAACCGACAACGAGCACTCTGGTCGTCGAATTCCATAAGAATCGCCGCTACTCGTACGCCGACGTGCCCATTGCGCTATTCCATGAGCTCACAGACGGGCATCCCCACCCTTGGACACGCACCGGTCCGCGGATCAAGGCTCACGTCGCAACACCGATCCACTAACTACCTCGGGGGTAGAGAAGCACCCCGACTCGTTTCTGAGCCGGGGTGCTTCGTTGTGCGGCCTGGATCAGGCAGCGGCAGTGGCCATCTTGACGATGCCGAGAGGCTGGTAGACCTCGGTCTCGAATCGACCTTCGCACCGTGCGCGGATCTGGTTGCGCTGGAAGTCGTCGCCCACAGCTTCGGACCACCGGGTCTCGATGCCCTGAGTGTCCGTCGCTACGTCCACCGATGCGAGGTCGAGCAATGCGCCGGCCTTGACTGCGAGCTGGTTCGAGGTGACCACCGGGACGCCCCACAGCTTCTGCGCGGCGCGGTCGACAGGACCACCGAGTTCGAGACTGCCGGCCGTGTCGGTGCGAGCGAGTTCGAGCGACTCCCAATCGTCAGGCGAGAGGATGAAGATGCCCGCGGTGTGGCCGCTCTTCTCCATCTTCGTAATGCTCTTACGCGTGGTGGTCAGCAGGTCGGTGGCGAACACCTGGGCCTGGATGCCGGACGTGGTCAGGATGCCCTTCAGTTCGGTTGCGTTACCGGCGCCGTAGAGCACCTGGCGCTCGAGTTCGAGGCGCAGGCCGTAGAGCAGCTCGAGTTCGACGAACTGGTTCAGGTTCGCTGCGTCCTTGAGCCAGTATTCGTGCATCGGCTCGGAGAGATGAGCGACGACCTTGAGCTTGCCCTCGATGCGTTCGAGGCTCATCGTCGAGGTGGGCTTGAGTGCGCCGGGTGCGACCACAGCGGCGTTCATGTCGCGGGCGTTCTGGCGGAGGTACTCGAACTGCGGTCCGGTCTGGCGCAGGTTTAGAACGTCGAGGATGCTCGTCGGCACCTGCTCGAGAACGATGGGCGATTCGGACAGCAGCGGTGTTGCCACTGCGGATTGACCCGATGGGAGCAGTGCCTTTTCGCCGTTGCGCTCACCCTGCATGGTGCCGGCGACCTTGCGAGCGAAGGACTTGACGGACTTCCCGGTCAGACCAAGGTGCTTACCCTTCGGTGCTTCCTCGTCGTCAGGTCCGGCCGGCGTCGTGCCGACTGCCTTGGCGAGCGAGTTCGCGGCAGAGATGATCGCTGCATCCTCGGTGGCGACGTTCAGGCTCTTGACGAGATCCTCGGCCTGGGTCTTGTACTTATCGAACTCGGTGCGCTCCTCGTCGGTGAGTGCGCGGTCCTCGTCTGCGGCCTTGGTAGCGATGGACGTCATGCCCTTCGACGCTTCTGCGGCTTGGGACTTGAGGCGGGCGATGCGAATGCTGGATGCCATGATGACAACCTTTCGTGTCAGAGATTGGATGCGGCGACGGCGAGGCTCAGTTCGAGCTCAGCCGCTTTCGCGAGGTATTGGGGGTAGTCCGGCTTGGGTGCGGCTTTGACTGCCACGATGGAGGTCTCGGGATTCGCACCCTGTGGTACGAGTGAGACTTCGTAGAGCTTGAGCTTGCGAAGCTCGTTGGCGCTCTTACCGTCTGCGGTCTTGACCTTGGCGCTGTCCTGCACCTCGTAGGCGAAGGACATCTCGGAGAGCCTGCGACCCTTGACGAGTCGGTAGACCTGCTGCCCCTTGGGTGATTCGAGGTCGAGTTGCGCGGTGACGAGTAGTCCTCGGTCGTCTTCCTTGGCAGAGACGACGTGGCCCACGTTGTAGTCCGGGTCGTCGTCGCGGTGGCCGTAGAGCACCGGGATGTTGCCTTCGGATGTGGCCCAGGACTTGAGCGAGTCGGCGAATGCGCCCTTGGCTGTGATGTCTCCGTGGAGATCGACATTGCCGAAGATGCTGGCGTAGCCGACGAATTGGCCTTCGTCGAGGCCTTGCTTGGTGCCGACGCGTAGGTCGGTCAACCTGATGGATTTGTGGTGCATGAGTCTCCTTGCCCGAGTGCGGGCGATATGAGAAGGGTTGCGCGGTGCGCGATTTCGGGAGCTGACGGATAACTTCTCGCGTGCTCTACCTGGACTGTCTTGCGTGGTGCTTGCGGCCGGCGCAATGGCGGGCGGCGTGCATCTGGCTGACTGTCGAGGTTGAGCCTATCAGAATGCTCCTCTGCGCCAGAGCCTTTCATCCCAGTGGTCAGCGGCAATGGCCGACATTTCGGCTGTCTCGTTGGGCTTCGGCGGCCATGCGTTGCTGTGGTCGCGAAGTACGACAGTGACGGTTTCCTCGGGTGTCTCGGAGTCGTCAGGCTTGCTGGTCATGGGTCAGGTCTCCGTTCAGGGATGCGTCGAGCAGGGTCATGTTCAAGGTCTTGCGGGCACCGTCTTCGCCGACAGTTCCGACAAGCAGTTCGATCACTGCGGCAGCGAGTGCGGCAAGCAGTCCTTGCAGTCCTCCGGGCGCTCGGTTGGCGCCGTCGAGGATTCGGATAGTGGCGTCTTCGTCGTTGTCGAGGCAGGCGAGCAGCAGGGTCGCGGCTCGGGCCTGGTCGCTCACAGGCGATTGTGTGGGCAGTTCTGCGGAGGTCGATTCGTCGGGCATCGTCGCGTCCTTTCGTGGGTGATATTGATCGTTCTGGGTGGTCCTCGTCGGGCCTCTGCACGTAGCTCTGCACGTCGGGGGGATATGCGGGACTTGGCGAGCGCAGTGGAGTCCGAAGATGGAGCGTCACAGCGATGGTGACGCCCCTCCCCTTGCCGTCAGGTGGGGTCGCACTGCCCCTGAGCTGGATGGATAGACCGGTTGGGGGTGGGTGTCGAGTAGGCCATCGACTCCACCACGTCCACGAGACGGTCAGCGAGAGCCAGCGCCTCGTTCGGACGGATGCTGACCGCGCCGACGATGACCAGTCCGTCGCTGTCAGCCTTGACGCAGACCAGCGGTAGATGCTTGCGGCAGCGGTCATATCCTCGGCGGGTGTCGTGGCCGCAATGCGGTTCGGCGCATTTGGTCACTGCTCACTCCACCTCTTCTGCGCTTCGAGGACGATGATCTTGGCCTCGAGCACCACGATCTCGTCGTTCATCTCGTCGAGGATTTCTTGCGCCTCGGCCGTCGACAGGTCGGTCCATCGTTTGCCGCGGCGTGACATCGTGGACTCGTTCACACGGCGGTACTCATCGAGGCTGAGATTCGTTGGGATCTTCACGCTGTTCTCCTTGCTGTGAGATCGATGGTTGGTTGTCCGGCCCAGATGCCGGAGATGTGATCGAGGTGTTCGAGCGCTACCTCACGGCAGGCTGCGATCACAGGGCAGCGTCGACAGATGGCGACAGCTTGGGAGTGCCGGGTCAGGCGATCGGCAACGCACTCGTCTTCGAGGTGTTCATCGAACAGGTCGTGGTGTCCGACGCACGCGGCACCGACAAGCCTGGGATCGAACAGAGCCTGTAGCTCTGAGGCGGGTGGCAGTTTCTTTTTGGTCATCGGTATCGCGTCCCGAGTCCTGAAACCGTCTTCATCAGATGGGGCCGGCATTGAAGGCAGGGCACAGGGTGGTCGTCGAGGTCTGTCCCCAACCACCCGCCTTCGCAGTCCGGGTTGTGTAGACGTGTCGAGGTTTCCGGCAGATCGTCGCCGTAGCGGTCTTTCACATCGAGGTCCGTTCGTCGTCGGCAAGCGGCTTGTCGGGTGGCAATGGCAGAGGGATCACGTTGGGGTAATCCGCGTAGGTCGATTGCGCGAGAGACCAGCACGGCGGGCAAGGGCAGGTGCTGTAGTGGTAGGTCGGTCTGCCGTCGATCTCGGGTAGCGGCTCATCCCACATCGCCAGGGCTTCGGAACGTCTCCACTCCCATTGCCCGCCCCTACCGAGCTGGACTATCCACCGGCACGCGCAGGGTTCGAGATCGCATTTCTCGCATGCGCTCATGCCGTCGCCTCCTGTTCGAGAAGCCATGCCTTGGCCGCTTTCTTCCCGCCCATACCCTGAGAAGGCGTAACAGCCGTAACAGGCGTAACAGTGCTGGTAGAGGGCATCTTTTTTGTGACGGGTGGTGTGACGGGTGCCGTCACACTCTTCGGGGGCGTAACAGGTGCCGTCACACTTTTACGTGCTTTGACCTGGGGTGTTACGGGTGTTACGGCTGTTACGGGCTCTGAGGGTATGGGCGCGGGCGATAGCTCCGAATGCCCCTGTTCGTCCTCGTCGTCCGGCCGTAGATTCCTCTCCCACGCTTCACTGAGCCCACCCTCTCCGGTGACGACATAGCCCTTGGCTGTGACTCCACCCGGCAGCCGAATCGTCTTCGGTCGAACGTCGAACGGACGTAGCAGATTCGCCAACGCAGCTTGATTGAGAAACGACCCTCGAATGTCATTCCACCCGGCATCCGGGATAGCTACGAGCGCGGTCACGATGTCTGTCGATGCCATCTTGTCGGCGCCGTTGAACACTCGCTGGAGATCCTCGAGAAGGTCGATACCAATCGGCCTGGCATACCCGGACTTGGCGAACACAAAGTGCTTGCACGCGTCCCGAGTTCGTTGTGGCCACTCTCCACCGGCAAGGTCTGCGATCACCAGCAGTGGTTCCCAGACTTCCGCTGCCCGGTCTTCGACGCCCTTGGGCATCCTCGGTCGTGCGGCCCGAACCTCCTCCCGAAGCGGTTCGAGCCATTCCTCGAGACCATCCCGAAGCGGCTGAGCCTCTTCGGTCACATCGCGACGATAGAAGGGCGAGACCACCTCGGATGGTTTCCGCTTCTTCATGCGGAAGTGAATCGACCGGGACCGCAAGGCTTCCGGGACATTCGAGTGCAGTCCAGCCAACGCCATCGGTGCGTAGGCGTCGAGTTCCACCACGTCGATGTCCATCCCCTGTCCGACACATCTCGGAACGCGGGCGCCGTTCTTGTATCCGGCATTGACCACGGCGGTGACATCCTCGGAACCGTTGCCACCGTTCTTGTTGTAGAGCGTGTCGATCTCGTCCATCAGGATGGTCCGGCCGCCCTTGTCGATGGTGCGGATCAAAGCGGCTGGGGATGCAGAGAATGCCATCAGCGGACTACGTGCGGTCTCGTCGAGCAGTTCGAGGGTTCGAGTCTTGCCGCATCCGGGAACGGCGGAATCGAGGAATAACCTCGGTGAGGTGTCGAACTCCTCGTATACGTAACTGTGTGCGGCCCAGGCCAGTAGGACTGTGTAGTGGTGCTCGGTCGGATAGACCGCGTACTTGCGGTAGAACGCAAGTAGTGCGTCGAGGAGTGCAAGCACCTGAGTCTTAGTCATCGGTCCCTCTCGGATCGAAGTGGCGATAGTCGGTCGCCATCCACGCGATGGACTGCATGAAAAGTAGTGTCGCCAAAATGATTTCGGTAATGGTCATTCGAAGCACTCCGGATCCAAACGAATCCACGTCTCGCGCATTTCATTCAGGGCATCGATGAGCTGTGGAATGTCACGCGGGTGAATCTCAGAGTCGTTGAGATTGAACTGAGCGAATTCGATGTACCACCTTGACGGTGCTGCACTGCCGTCATCGTTGCGGCAGTCGTAGCGGGACAGCTCGACGAGCACCTGGCCACTTGCGGGGGTTGTGCCGATCACGTGGCTGACCGCAGTGTGGTTCCGCCCGTCACCGACTTCGAGCGTGGCGAGGGCTTCCTCAAAAGTGGGGATTGTTGATACAGTCACGATCGATTCCTTGTCGTCAGTGGTGGTGATTCGGATTTCATTGCCCTCGATGTCGGTTGCACCCGACTCGGGGGCGTTCTTGTTTTCTGGGGCGGTGGACATCAGGCCACGCCGCCGCGAACGCTGTTGTTCTCCTGGGCGGCAAGCCACTCGTTCAGCTTGGACAGCTTGTAGACCACGCGCTTGGGGCCTAAGGTCTGCGATTCCGGGCCGGAGTTGCAATGACGCCAATATCTGAGCGTCGCCGCCGGAACGTTGATCTTCTCGCTCACCTGCTTGGTGGTCAGGTACTTCTCGACATCTGTGATCAGCTCGATGCTGACGGCACCGGTTGATTGGGAGCTGGTCATACTTCCTCCTGAAGGAAGATTTAGAAGTTGTGTTTGCCATTCAAGGAATACACGATGCCAACGCTGTCCGCAACCTCCAGTAGCTGCTAGCGTTTCCTCCTATGGGAAGAGAGACTGCTGAAGACAGGTTTGGTCGACGTGTGCGAGCGGAGAGGGAGGCACGCGGATGGACACAATTGGATCTAGCCGAGAAGCTCAAAGAATCGGGAATTTCTTTGCATTCAAGCGCAATTGCAAAGATCGAGTTACGCGACGTCGACCGACCTAGGGTCATCCGGCTTGATGAGGCTCAAGCAATCGCCAACCTGTTCGGCCTCTTGATTGATGAGATGTTTGACACCGAAGACCAAAGAATTCGATCTGTCGGCAACCGCATGCGGACATGGCTTGAACGGATCATCAAGGAAGTCGAGGAGGAGGGTAGTGCGATCAATTACGAAGTGGAGGAACTGATTTCGGTATCAGATCCTCTAGATGTGGAAGCTGTCTCCAATATCCTCGTGTCTGAGTATTTCGGTAGCTTCGTCAGGTCAACTACTAGCGACGCGAACAACCTCCTGTCGCAACTGCGGCAACCCTCACGCCGAGCAGCAATCGACTGGCCTCACGAAGTTGTGAACAACGCCGATGACTCCGCCGAAGCGTAACCGGCGGGCTGGCGTCGAGGATCTGTGGTGGAAGACGGTCAAGCTCGATGGCAAGGAAGTCAAGGTCGAGTCAAAATTAAATGGAACCGGAAAGCGATGGCGCGCAAGGTATGTCGATGACCGCAGCGGTGAGCATACGAAGCGATTCGAACGCAAGGTAGACGCTCAAAACTGGCTCAACAACGCAACGACGGCACTGACGCAAGGCACGCACGTCGCACCACGCGATGCACAGCTCACGGTCCGGGAGTGGTGTGATCAGTGGATTCTTGGCTACGCGGTTCACCGTGATTCGACGGTCAGGCAGGCACGTACTCACATCGCGCAGATCGTCACTGAGTTCGGCACAATGCAACTCGCGTCAGTGCGGCCGTCGGCAGTCAAGGCCTGGACCTCGAAACTGAAGACAGATGGATTCGCGGACTCGTACGTCTACGCCCTGCATTCCAGGCTCGCTCAGATTCTTGGCGATGCAGTTCACGATGGTCTGCTCGGGCGCAATCCCTGCTCGCGTCGAACGTCGCCACCGATGGGCCGCGCCAAGGTTTACGTCATCACCACCGAGCAGTTGTGGGCGTTGCATGACGCCATGCCCGAACACTTCCGGGTGTCAATCCTGCTCGGCGCTTTCGCCGGCCTTCGTATCGCCGAAGCATCGGCGCTTCGTGTGACTGATGTTGATTTCATCAGGGGGGCTGTCCACCCGAAACAGCAGTGGTCGGACAAGCCACTGAAGACTCGGGGGAGTGATGCATCAATTCCGGTGCCTCAGACGCTGGCGCTCATGCTCGCGGCGTCGGTGAAGCAGTGGCCCCACGAACAGATGGTGACGAACGGCGCAGGTAAAGCCGCGGCGCCGTGGTTGGTCGAGCGCGCATTGAAGGCAGTGAAGGACGCGGGGGAGATCGATCTGCCGGAAGAGTTCAGCTACCACGATCTGCGGCATTACTTGGCGTCCCTGCTCATCGCGTCAGGTGCGGACATCAAGACGGTTCAAGCGCGGATGCGGCACGCGAGTGCCAAGACAACTCTCGACGTCTACGGGCACATGTGGCCGGACGCAGACGAGTCCACCCGCTTGGCGATCGATGCTGTGATCACGAAGCGGATGGACTCGGCTTAATCTACTGCGTACTGACTGCGTACTGAACGGGTGTTTTCAACCTTCAAGTGCAGGTCAGCGGGTTATGTGGATCACACGTCGTAGTAGAGCTCGAACTCGTACGGGTGCGGACGCAGGTTGACGGGAGCGATTTCCTGCTCGCGCTTGAGCGAGATCCAGGTCTCGATCAGGTCGGTGGTGAAGACGCCACCCTCGGTCAGGTACTCGTGATCTGCTTCGAGGCGGTTGATAACCGTCTCGAGGCTGGTCGGAGCCTGCGGGATGTTGCGAGCCTCCTCCGGGGGAAGCTCGTAGAGGTCCTTGTCGACCGGAGCCATCGGCTCGATCTTGTTCTTGATGCCGTCCAGGCCGGCCATCATCTGTGCAGCGAAGTTGAGGTACGGGTTACCCGAGGAGTCGGGTGCGCGGAACTCGAGACGCTTGGCCTTCGGGTTGTTGCCCGTGATCGGGATACGGACAGCTGCCGAGCGGTTGCGCTGGCTGTACACGAGGTTGATGGGAGCTTCGTAGCCCGGCACCAGACGGTGGTACGAGTTGATGGTCGGGTTGGTGAAGGCCAACAGCGACGGAGCGTGGTGCAGGATGCCGCCGATGTAGTGGCGAGCCATGTCCGAGAGGCCTGCATAGCCGGACTCGTCGTGGAAGAGGGGCTTGCCGTCCTTCCACAGGGACTGGTGGACGTGCATGCCCGAACCGTTGTCACCGAAGAGCGGCTTCGGCATGAAGGTGGCGGACTTGCCGTGCTGCCAGCAGGTGTTCTTGACGATGTACTTGAAGAGCTGCAGGTCGTCAGCAGCTGCAAGCAGCGTGTTGAACTTGTAGTTGATCTCCTGCTGTCCGCCGGTGCCGACCTCGTGGTGGCCGCGCTCGAGCTCGAAGCCCGCGTTGGTCAGGTTGGTGGAGATTTCGTCGCGCAGGTCCACGTAGTGGTCGTACGGAGCGACGGGGAAGTAGCCACCCTTGGCGCGAACCTTGTAGCCGAGGTTGGGGGAGCCGTCGGCGTTGGTCTCAGCGCCGGTGTTCCAGGAACCGGAAACCGAATCCAGCTCGTAGAAAGCGGAGTTCATGCCGGAGTCGTAACGAACCGAGTCGAAGATGTAGAACTCGGCCTCGGCGCCGAAGAATGCGGTGTCCGCGATGCCGGTGCTGACCAAGTACTCCTCGGCCTTGCGGGCAACGTTGCGCGGGTCGCGGCTGTAGGACTCACGGGTGAACGGATCGTGGACGAAGAAGTTGATGTTGAGGGTCTTCGCCTTGCGGAAAGGGTCGATCTGGGCCGTGGTGACGTCAGGGAGCAACATCATGTCGGATTCGTGAATCGACTGGAACCCGCGGACGGACGAACCGTCGAACGCAAGGCCGTCTTCGAACACGTCCTGGTTGAAAGCAGACGCGGGAATCGAGAAGTGCTGCTGCACGCCAGGCAAGTCGCTGAAGCGAATGTCGACGTACTCGATGTTCTCGTCCGCGATGTACTTTATGACCTCTTCGGCCGTGGTGAATGCCACGCTTGTGCTCCTTAAGTCGCTTCAGCCAACTGTTATGAAAGGTTGAATCCGTCGAGCCAGACGGTAGGTATCTGGTGTTGCCCGCTCGTCAACCCTTTGTTTCGGCAGTGTTACACGTCGTATTGTCCTGGGGATTTCCGAAATCTGTGTGATCAGCTGCACAGTTAAAACACGGCAATCTGGACTACGGTGCTACGACGCCTATCCTGGACAGCATGGCACGTATCACCGGAACTTGGCTCTCGGGGCCGCAAGCAGCTTTGCCGAAGAACGCCGACGGACGTGAGCAGGCGTACCGCGGCGAGAATCTTGGCTTCCCGCAGGACGGCCCGGGATCGCTTGTCGGCTCCGGCCGACGACTCGGCGCGCTCATGATCGACTGGGTGATGGCGGTCGGCGTTGCCTCACTGATCACCGGAGATTTTTTCGACGGCCAGACGTCGACCATCACCTTGATCGTGTGGTTCATCGTGGGCGTGCTCACGGTAACCCTGTTCAACTTCACTCCCGGGCAATTTGTCATGGGCCTGCAGGTGGCGCGAATCGAAGGACCCATCCGGGTCGGCTTCGTTCGAGCTCTCGCTCGCCAGGCGCTCCTTGTGTTTGTCATCCCGGCAACTATCACCGACATCGACGGACGCGGAATGCAGGACCGAGCGACGGGCACGCTTCTGGTTCGCTCGCGCTGACAATTCGATCGAACAAAAAATGACCCGAGTCCATGACGGACTCGGGTCATTTTTTGTATGCGCGGAATCAGCGGCGACGAATCGTGCGCTGCATACCCTTCATCTTTGCGCCGCCGGGCATCGGGCCCTTCGGCAAGGCTGCTCCGCCGCCGCGTGCGCTCAATGCTGCGAGGCGTCCCTCGATGTTGTCCATGCGCTTGGTATCGATGTTGCGCGGCAGCTTGTTCAGGTAACGCTGCAACTGCGAGAGCGGAACCTGGCCCTCGTCGTTGCCGATGATGATGTCGTAGATCGGGGTGTCGCCGATGAGGCGGGCAGTCTTCTTCTTTTCCTGAGCGAGGAGGCTCTTGACGCGCTGCGGAGAACCCTCGGCGACGAGGATGACGCCCGGCCGTCCGACAACACGGTGAACGGCGTCGAGTTGGGTGGTGCCGGCGACGGCGTTCGTGACGCGCCACGCGCCCTGCATGTTGTCCAGCGCCCAGGCAGCTGCGCCGGCCTGGCCTTCAGCCTTCTTGTACACCGATTTCTGCACGCGGCGACCGAAGATGATGAAGGCACCGAGAATGCCGAGAACGAGGCCGATCGGCAGCAGGAACCACTCGATGCCCCAGATGAGACCGACCAGGAAGAAGACCAGAGCAGCACCCACCAGGGTGCCGATCATCAGCGGCAGAAGGAGCTTGTCGTCCTTGCGCTGCATCTGGAATGCCTGCCAGAGCTGGGTTCTGCGTTCCTTGGAAGCCTGCTTGCGGGCAGCCTTCGCTGCAGCCTTTGCCTCTTTGGTGGGTTTGCCCTTACCGGATTTGCTGCCGTTCGCCATGTGACCAGGATACGTCCATTGCTGTGCGCCTTTACTAACCGCCCGCGGTTAATAAAGACGCACAGCAAAAAGTGGATCAGCGGGCCAGGCGCGCCATGAGTGAACTGGCTTCCTGGGAAGCGTCTCCGCCCTCGGTGAGATGGCGCTGTGCCTCGGGGAGTTCGCGGCCGTGATGGGCCATGGCCTGCGCGTACAGGCGTCCGGCGCGGTACGACGAGCGGACGAGCGGTCCGGCCATGACGCCGGCGAAACCCATCTCTTCTGCAGCCTTGGAGTGCTCGACGAACTCTTCGGGCTTGACCCACCGCTCGACGGGGTGGTGCCGCGGTGAGGGACGCAGGTACTGGGTGATGGTGAGGATGTCGCAACCGGCAGCGTGCAGATCGGCCATCGCTTCGGTGACCTCTTCGGGGGTTTCGCCCATGCCGAGGATGAGGTTGGACTTGGTGACCAGTCCGTACTCGCGGGCGGCGGTGATGACGTCGAGGCTGCGCTGGTACCGGAAAGCTGGGCGGATCCGCTTGAAGATGCGGGGGACGGTCTCGAGGTTGTGCGCGAGTACCTCGGGACGCGAGGCGAAGACCTCGTCGAGCAGTTCGGGTTTGCCGTTGAAGTCGGGAACCAGGTTCTCGACGCCGGTGCCTGGGTTGAGTTCGTGGATCTTGCGGACGGTTTCGGCGTAGAGCCAGGCGCCGCCGTCGGGGAGGTCGTCGCGGGCGACGCCGGTGATCGTGGAGTACCGAAGTCCCATGGCCTGAACACTTTCGGCGACGCGACGTGGTTCGTCGCGGTCGAGGGCGTCGGGCTTGCCGGTGTCGATCTGGCAGAAATCGCAGCGGCGGGTGCACTGCTCGCCGCCGATGAGGAAGGTGGCTTCGCGGTCTTCCCAGCATTCGTAGATGTTGGGGCAGCCTGCTTCTTCGCAGACGGTGTGCAAACCTTCGCGCTTGACCAGGCCCTTGAGCTCCGAGTACTCGGGGCCCATTTTTGCACGGGTCTTGATCCAGTTGGGTTTGCGTTCGATGGGTGTCTCCGCGTTTCGGATCTCGAGGCGGAGCAGCTTACGGCCTTGTGGGGCGAGCGAAGCGACGGGGGGATTACCGGGGGCGATAGTCACGGGGACGATCCTACGCCCGGTGATTACTGCAACAGGGTTCGGGCGAGCCCGTCAGCTGTACTGAACGGTAGTAAAAGTCGGGGTAGGTGAGGCTTTCTCGAAGGTGACACGTTCGATGTCGCGCACCGTGACGGGCAAGTTTCCGTCCAGGGCGGCGATGATCGCTTCGGTGACCGCCGGAGTGACCTCGGCGACGGTGACGTCTCGGCCGAGTTCCTGCGACAGCGTCGTCACCCCGGCGTCGCGAATGCCACACGGAATGATGTTGTCGAATCCGGTCAGGACCGAGTTGCAGTTCAGCGCAAAACCGTGCAGTGCGACGCCACGTTGGACGCGCACGCCGATGGCGGAAACCTTGCGTTCGGGCTTCCACTGGCCGCCAGACAGTTCAGCGGGTAGCCACACACCTGAGCGGCCGTCGATTCGGCCACACGTCAGGCCCATGTCGGTGCAGACCGTGATCAGCGCTTCCTCGATGAGTCGGACATACCGCACGACGTCGACCGGTTCGGCGAGCTTCACGATCGGGTACCCGACCAGCTGACCAGGCCCGTGCCACGTGATTTTTCCGCCGCGATCGACATCGATGACGGGGGTGCCGTCGACGGGACGATCCGCGGGTTCGGTACGTCGTCCCGCCGTGTACACCGGAGGATGCTCGAGCAGGAGCAGTGTGTCCTGTCCGATGTTGTCTGCGCGCTCCGCAGCCAATTCGCGTTGGCGATCCCACGCTGCTGTGTAGTCCATCAATCCGAGATTGTCGACGGCGATCGGCAGTTGCGACAATCGTGCGGATCCGGCAGCGCTACTCATGGCACTAGAGATTACGCCCGATTGCCAACTCAATTCAGCGCGGCCGCCAGTGCTTCGCCGATTGTGTTGTGGCGGAACGTGAATCCCGCATTTTCGAGCACGGACGGTATAGCCCGTTGGCCGCCCAGGATGCCACTTTTCGCGAACTCGCCGATCAGAGCTTCGAGGGCGAACCCCGGCACGATCCACGGCGCCGGCCGATGCATGATCCGCGACATCGCGTCGTTGAACTGTGCATTGGTGACCGGTGCCGGTCCGGTCAGATTGACAGGACCGGAGAGCGCGGGATTGGTGAGAGTGAATTTGATTGCGTTGCACTCGTCTTCGAGTGAGATCCACGGAAAGTACTGGCGGCCGTTGCCCAACCGTCCACCGAGGCCGAGCGAGTAGATCCGACGCAGACGCCCGAGCATTCCGCCATGCGGCGACAGGACTACACCAGACCGCAGGTTCACCACCCGAGCGCCGCCTTTGCCGGCCGGTTCGGTGGCGAGTTCCCAGTCACGACACGTCGTCGCGAGGAAATCGGTGCCGGCGGCCGAATCCTCGTCGACGATGCGGTCGCCGGTATCGCCGTAGTAGCCAACGGCGCTGGCATTGGCGAGAACCGGAATCTTGGCCGTCGCGACGGCGTCGGCCAACACGTCTGTCGCACTGATGCGACTGTCACGAATCTCCTGCTTGTAGGAACCGGACCACCGTTTGTCGCCGATCCCGACGCCACAGAGATTGACGACGGCATCAGCGCCGTGCAGCACTGACGTGTCGAGGCGGTCACGATTGGGGTCCCATCGGGACTCGTCGGGACCGGTGGTCGGGCGACGCACCAGACGCACCACATCGTGGTTGTCCGAGCGCAACGAGGACACCAAGGCCGTTCCGATCAGACCGGACGAACCGGCGACGACTACTCGCATTCGGAAAATGCCTCCTTCGATCCAGCGGGGTTCTCTCTCCGACCGTACTGAAAAAGCCGAGGCGCCACCTCCTGATGGAGATGACGCCCCGGCCGGAACAACAGTTGCTTACAGACCCAGGTCAGCTTCGAACGAGGCTTCTTCCAACCGCTGCTTGACAGTGGTGAGGAATCGGCCGGCGTCGGCGCCGTCCACCAGACGGTGGTCGTAAGTCAGCGGCAAGTAGATCATCGAACGAACGCCGATGGACTCGTTGCCGTTTTCGTCGGTGACCACCATCGGGCGCTTCACAATCGCGCCGGTTCCGAGCATGGCTGCCTGCGGCGGGACCAGGATCGGGGTGTCGAACAGCGCGCCCTGGCTGCCGATGTTGGTGATCGTGAACGTTCCACCCGACAGCTCGTCCGGCTTCAGGCCGCCCGAACGTGCGCGCTTCGCGATGTCCGCGATGGCGCGAGCCAAGCCGGCCAAGCCGAGGTCACCTGCATTGTGGATGACGGGGGACAGCAGACCCTGATCGGTGTCCACTGCGATTCCGAGGTGCTCGGAGTCGTAGTACGTGATCTGCTTTGCCGTCTCGTCGTAGCTGGCATTGATGTTGGGATGCGACTTCAACGCCTCGACAACAGCCTTGGCGAAGAACGGGAGGAACGTCAGGTTGACGCCTTCACGCTCGATGAAGCCGGCCTTTGCACGGGCACGCAGCGCGACGATCTTGGTGACATCCACCTCGAAGGTCTGCGTGAGCTGCGCGGTGGTCTGCAGCGATTCACGCGTCTTGGTGGCCGTGATCTGGCGGATCCGATTGGCCTTCTGCGTTGTTCCGCGCAGATGAGCCAGCTCGGGGCGGACGCCTGCAGTTGCCTTCGCTGCCGGAGCAGCTGCAGCAGCGGCCGGAGCCTTCTTGGCTTCTGCGGCGGCAAGAACATCCTGCTTACGGATGCGTCCACCGACGCCGGTGCCGGTAACAGTGGCGAGGTCGACGCCGTTGTCGTTGGCAAGCTTGCGGACCAGCGGGGTCACGTACGGGCTGCTGTCACCCGATGCTGCGGCGGCTGCCGGGGCAGCCGGTGCGGCTGCGGGAGCTGCGGGAGCCGGAGCTGCCGGTGCTTCGGCCTTGGGTGCGGGAGCGGCCGGTGCTGCCGGTGCTGCCGGTGCTTCGGCCTTGGGTGCGGGAGCGGCCGGTGCTGCCGGTGCTTCGGCCTTGGGTGCGGGAGCGGCGGGTGCTGCCGGTGCGGGAGCGCCGGATCCGATAACGGCCAGCTGGCCACCGATGTCTACGGTGTCGTCCTCGTTGGCGCTGATCTCGAGAAGAATTCCGGCAACAGGCGACGGGATCTCCGTGTCGACCTTGTCGGTGGAAACCTCGAGAAGCGGTTCGTCGACGGCAACTTCGTCGCCCACGGCCTTGAGCCAACGGGTGACGGTTCCTTCGGTGACAGACTCGCCGAGGGCGGGCATCGTCACGGGGGTGCCTTCGGCTCCGCTGCTGGGAGCGGCTGCCGGTGCTTCAGCTGCCGGTGCGGGAGCTGCTTCTGCTGCGGGCGCCTCTGCGGCCGGCTCTTCAGCGGCGGGCGCCGGTGCTTCTTCTGCGGGTGCTTCACCAGCTTCGCCGATAACAGCGAGCTCGCCACCGATATCCACGGTGTCGTCTTCCTGCGCGACAATCTTGGTCAGGACGCCGGCGACCGGAGATGGAATCTCGGTGTCGACCTTGTCCGTGGAGACTTCGAGCAAGGGTTCGTCGACTTCGACCGTGTCTCCTTCCTGCTTGAGCCACCGTGTGACAGTTCCTTCGGTGACGCTCTCACCTAGGGCTGGCATCTGGACGGAGAAGGCCATGTCTTTTGACTCCTCGACAGTTGTGTTCGGGTTGTTTTATTTGTCGACTTGTGGTCGTTAGTGCATTGTGCTCGAGTTGCGCGCGACGTGCGGCTACTTGTAGCTATTTTGTGCCGATGTCGACGCGCGGGCGCGGCGTCACCGTCGTTCATCTTTCCATTGATACGCCGGGCGCGTCCGCTGAGGGGGATGCCACCGGGTTTCGGTGTGTCGCTACTCGTCAGTAGGTGGAGCGTGTAACGCGCGTATGGGACCAAACGGTATGTCTTGTGCCGGTGACAGCAGTTGAATGCTGGCAAACTTGACATACGGCCGGGGTTCTTCCGCGGTCTCGGCACCGAGGAGGGATCCACGCGTGGGGTTGTTCGATCGATTCAAACGCCGACCCAGTGCAGGGCAACTGGCAGCCCAGAGCGACGCAGAGCATCTGGCCAACTGGGCCCATGAGCACGAAGGCGTCGAGGCCTTCGTGGAGCCGGAAACAACCGTCACCGAGGTCACTGTCGTCCTGGTCGACAAGTCCGGGGAATGGACGCGTCGCCGGGTAGGTGGTGAGCGTGGTGCCCGCAAACTTGGTCAGGATCTGAAAATTCCCGTGTACGACGTCCGTAAAACGGGATATCCGCAGCGCATGCGCGATCACGACGAGCGTCTGCGCATCGAACGCAAACGTGCTCGCACGCAGGAATTGCGGGACGGGAGCTGACCGGCTGTGCGCCTTGATTGGCCGCGGGAGGTTAATCAAGGCGCACAGCGAAGAGGTCAGCCGTTGACTGAAATGTCCTCGAGGACCGAGATCATCGTGCGAACCGGAACACCCGTGCCGCCCTTACCCGTGTAACCCCACGGGCCGGAGGTGTTGTAGGCCGGGCCGGCAACGTCGATGTGCGCCCACTGCACGCCCTCGGGAACAAATTCCTTCAGGTAGTGAGCTGCCGCGAGCATGCCGCCCCAACGGTGCGGAGTGACGTTCGCCATGTCGGCAACCTTGGAATCGAGATCGCCGCGCAGTTCTTCCGGCAGCGGCATCGCCCAGGCGTTCTCGCCGATGCTCTGCGAGATGGATGCAACACGGTCGCGGAAGTCGTCGGTTCCCATGACACCGGGAGTGCGGTTGCCGAGGGCGACCATCTGCGCACCGGTCAGCGTGGCGGTGTCGATCATGTAGTCGGGGTTGTCTTCGCCGGCGCGAACCATGGCGTCGGCGAGGACCAAGCGGCCCTCCGCATCGGTGTTGATGACCTCGACGGTGATTCCGCCGTACTGCGTCAGCACGTCGCCGGGACGCTGGGCGGTGGCCGACGGCATGTTCTCCGCCATCGGGATGTAGGCGACGACGTTGACGGGCAGGCCGAGCTTCGCGGCGAGAACCACGGTCGCGATGACGGCCGCTGCGCCGCCCATGTCGGAGGTCATGTTCTCCATGCCTGCGGCCGGCTTGATGGAGATTCCGCCGGTGTCGAACGTGATGCCCTTGCCGACGAGCGCGACCTTGGACGCGCCGCGCTTCTTCGACGCGTACTCCATCCGGACGAGACGAGGCTGTCGTGACGATCCCTTGCCCACGCCGAGGATTCCGCCGTAGCCGCCCTTGGCGAGTGCCTTCTCGTCCAGAATCTGGACCGTCAGACCGGCCTCGATGCCGAGTGCCTTGGCGCGGTCCGCGAACTCCGCCGGGTAGAGGTGGCTGGGGGGAGTGTTGACGAATTCGCGTGCGGTCGCGACTGCCTCGGCGATAGCGGCCGAACGAGTCAGGGTTGCTTTGGTTTCCTTGGCGCGCGGCGACGGGACAAGAAGTTCGACGCGGGCGAGGGGTTGCGCGTCGGGTCCGGGCGCGGACTTCGACGACTTGAATTCGGTGAAGGTGTACGCGCCGAGCGCAAAGCCTTCGACTGCGGCGGCGAGGTCGAGGGCGGACAGCGTCGTCGCTGCTGTGTCGATTCCCGATAGTGCGCGTGCAGCGGCGCCGGCCGACTTACGGATCTGCTCGCTGCCCAGCTTCTCAGCCGAACCGAGGCCGACGGCGAGAACGCTGACCACGGGGAGATCGCTCGGCGCGGGGATTCGAGTGAGCTGCTCCGGCTTGCCCGTCGCGCCGACGGCGATGAGGCTGTCGAGTACTTCGGCCAGAACATCCTCGTCGACGATGCCTTCGCTGAGTGCGAGTTCGGGGCCGTCGGGACCCGATGTGAGACCGACCACCAATACGTCGGCGCGCTTGCCGAGCTTTCCGGCGAGAACCAGGTCGGGTCCCAATGATCGGGCTGTGCGAGTGCTCAAGATGTCTCCTGCGTGGTGAGTGTGCGATGCGTCCGGTTCGGGCGGACGCCTGAGTTGATGGTAGGCCCAGAGCCCCCGGTGCGTGTCTGCGGCGAACATGTTTCGGTGACGGAAGTCCGATAGGTTGTGGGCCATGACCGACGAACAACTCTTGCAGGGTCCGATCCACGCTGTGCACGTCGAACTGGGTGCGACGTTTGCCCCGTTCGGTGGCTGGCAGATGCCGGTGTCGTACGCCGGCGTCGTAGCCGAACACACTTCTGTCCGTGAGAATGTCGGCCTGTTCGACGTCAGTCACCTCGGCAAGGCCGTGGTGCGGGGCACCGGTGCTGCGGAGTTCGTGAACTCGGCGCTGACCAACGATTTGGGCAAGATCGGTCCGGGCAAGGCGCAATACACGTTGTGCTGCAACGAGTCCGGTGGAGTTATCGACGATTTGATCGTCTACTACGTCAGTGACGAGGAGATCTTCCTCGTGCCGAATGCGGCAAACACGGCAGATGTTGTTGCCGCGATGGTGGCGCTCGCGCCGGACGGAATCACCATCGAAGATCAGCATCGTGAATACGGCGTGTTGGCCGTGCAGGGTCCGAAGTCGGTTGACGTTCTGACTGCGCTGGGCTTGCCTACGGACATCGAGTACATGGCGTTCGAGGACGCTACGTGGAATGGTGTTCCGGTTCGCGTGTGCCGCAGTGGCTACACGGGCGAGGTCGGTTACGAACTTCTGCCGCGCTGGGCCGACAGCGAGCCGCTGTTCCGCGCGCTTCTCGAGGTTGTCGAAGCTCAGGGTGGGCAGGCCGCTGGGCTCGGCGCGCGCGACACCCTGCGTACCGAAATGGGCTATCCGCTGCACGGGCATGAGCTTTCGCTCGAAATCTCACCCCTCGAAGCTCGCTGCGGATGGGCTGTCGGCTGGAAGAAGCCCACGTTCTGGGGCAAGGAGACCCTGGTCGACGAGAAGGCGGCAGGCCCGGCGCGCAAGTTGTGGGGAATCAAGGCACTCGATCGTGGTGTGCTGCGTGCGGGGCTGAGCGTTCTGCGCGACGGCGAACCCGTCGGGGAGACCACGTCCGGAACGTTCTCGCCGACGCTCAAGGTCGGAATTGCGTTGGCGCTCCTCGATTCCGGTGTGGGAATCGCGGCCGGTGACGAGATCGAGGTCGACGTCCGCGGACGTGCGCTGCGGTGTGTTGTCGTGTCGCCGCCGTTTGTGGAGACCAGCACCAAGTAAGGGGATTGTGCGCGTTCGATAGGATTGCCGCCATGACTGGTGCCGCCAATTTCGTTCGTGTCCAGAGCTCGACCCCGAAGTCCGACGCCGAGCGCCGCGACATCTTGGCGGCGCCCGGTTTCGGGAAGTACTTCACCGATCACATGGTCTCCATCGATTACGCCGAGGGTAAGGGCTGGCATAACGGTCAGGTGTTGCCGTATGGAAACATCGAGCTCGACCCTGCGGCGATGGTCCTGCACTACGGTCAGGCCATCTTCGAAGGGCTCAAGGCTTACCGCCAGCCGAGCGGCGACATCAGCTCCTTCCGCGTCGAGGCCAACGCCGAGCGGTTCGGGGCTTCGGCCCGTCGCCTCGCGATGCCCGAGTTGCCGACCGAGATGTTCGTGGACTCCATCACCGAGCTGGTCGACGTCGACATCGAGTGGGTTCCGGCAGCAGGCGGCGAAGACGCCTTGTACCTGCGTCCGTTCATGTTCTCGACCGAAGCCGGCCTCGGTGTGCGTCCCGCCAAGGAATACCGCTACCTGCTGATTGCATCACCTGCCGGCGCGTACTTCCCGCGTGGCGTCAAGCCGGTCAGTGTGTGGCTGTCCACTGAATACGTGCGCGCAGCGCCCGGCGGAACGGGCGCTGCCAAGTTCGCAGGCAACTACGCAGCTTCACTCCTGGCCCAGGCTCAGGCTGCTGACGAAGGCTGCGACCAGGTGGTGTGGCTCGACGCGATCGAGCGCACGTATGTCGAGGAAATGGGAGGCATGAATCTGTTCTTCGTCTTCGGTTCCGGCCCCGATGCTCGCCTTGTCACTCCGTCGCTCTCGGGTTCGTTGTTGCCCGGTATCACCCGTAACTCACTGCTGACACTGGCAGCCGATTCGGGCTTTGCCGTCGAAGAGCGCAAGATCAGCACCGACGAGTGGCGCACCAAGTGCAAGAGCGGCGAGATTACCGAGGTATTCGCTTGCGGCACAGCGGCAGTCATCACGCCGGTCGGTCGCGTCAAGTCCGCCGAGGGTGAATTCACCATCGCCGACGGTGAGCCCGGCGAGGTCACCATGGCGCTGCGCGACACCCTCACCGGCATTCAGCGTGGCACGTTTGCCGACACCCACGGCTGGATGACCAAGCTTCACTAGTTCATTGCTCGCGCGGCGAGACGGCTTCATTGCTCGCGCGGCGAGACGACGGCAGAAGAAACGCCGTAATCTCGTCGCGCGCAGCGATCGTTCAGATTCCGAGAGTTAGCCCGACGGCAGTGATCGTGACCGTCAATTCCAGTGCAAATCCGAGAACATCACCGTTGAGGCCACCGAACCGGCGGACGCAATGACGCACGCAGACAACGCTGATCAGTAGCGCAACGGCGGCGACAAGTGGTCCGAGCCACCATCGGTCTGTCACCAGAACCGACGCGGCAAGCAGGGGAGCGGTCCAGGCGGCAGCCGCCCACCACGGTTGCGAATCGGCAACCAGCGCACCGAATCCGGTAGTGCTCGACGCGGGAATCCCTCGGCGGCAGGCAAAAACGACGGCAACTCGTCCCGCGGCGACGGCGACAACCACGCCTGCCCACTGGGTGGGAGAGTCCGCTGCAGCCAAAACGCCGAACGATACTGCTTGCAGCCCAAGGAATATGAACAGCGCGGCCACCCCGAACGGCCCCGCGCCGCCACTGTGCATGACCTCTCGTGCACGCTCAGGGGGGCCGTAGCACCCCAAGCCGTCGACGGTATCGGTGAGGCCGTCGACGTGCATGCCGCGGGTTCCCAGTGCGAGCGCACCCACGGTCACAATGCCCGCTAGGTACGGGTTGAGGCCGATACTGGTCGCGCCCCACAAGATTGCGACCGCAAAGACTCCGAGCGCGATCCCGGTGAGGGGCGCGGCCGCGATAGCGCGCCGGCCAGCGGTGCGGTTGATGTCCGACGGACCGCGTACCGGCAGTACCGTCAGCCAGGAAAATGCCAGTGGCACACCGGAAAGCGCGCCGGCCACGGTCAGTCCGCCGTGTCTGTCTTGGTGAGCTCGACCGCCTCGGGTTCGGCGGCGGGCTTGCTGCCCTCGGTGCTCACGCCCGCTTCGCTGAACGTAGCCATCTTCGCAAGGATGGCCACCGCACCCTGCAGGATCGGCAGCGCTGTCACCGCACCGGAGCCTTCGCCGAGTCGCATGTCGAATTCGACGATCGGGGTCAATCCCATGCGCGTCAAGGCAATGGTGTGTGCTGGTTCGGTGGAGCGGTGTCCGGCCACCCACCAGTCCCGGGCGCCGAAAGCCAACTCGTCCGCAGCCATGGCCGCAGCGGTCACGACAACGCCGTCGAGGATGACGGGAGTGCGACGCGACGCTGCCTGGGCGAGGAAGCCGGCCATCGCGGCAAGATCTGCGCCGGAAACCGTTCGTAGCAGTGCGACGGTATCGCGGACGTGCGGCCGGGCGCGGCGCAGTGCGTCGCGGATGGCTGCGGTCTTGCGGATCCAGCCTGCGTCGTCGATGCCGGTGCCGCGGCCGACTGCTGCGACAGGCTCTGTGTCTGTCAGTGCCGCGATCAGTACCGTGGCGGGCGTCGTGTTGCCGATACCCATGTCGCCGGCAATGAGAAGGTCTGCGCCCCCGTCGATTTCCTCGTCGGCAATAGCTCGGCCGGCTGCGATGGCCTGCAGAGTTTCCTCATGGGTGAGGGCGTCTTCGCGATCGATCGAACCGGAGGAACGGCGCACCTTGTAGTTCGAGACCGCAGGATCGGTATCCACTTCCACCGCGATGTCGACAACGCGCACGGTTGCGCCGGCAACCTCGGCGAGTACGTTCACCGCTGCGCCGCCGCCGAGGAAGTTGGCAACCATCTGCGCGGTAACTTCAGGTGGATAGGCAGATACGCCGTTGCGGGCGATGCCGTGGTCGCCCGCGAACACGACCACGCGGGGACGGGCGAAAGCATGTGGGGGACAAACACCTTGGCAGGCTGCAGCCCAGCCGGCCAGTGCTTCCAGCCGGCCAAGCGATCCGGCGGGCTTGGTGAGGTCGAGCTGGCGAGCATCGGCGAGAGCCCGAACGTCGCGATCCGGCGGAGTAACCGGCTCGAACTCCGCGTTACTGACAGCCGCGCTACTGACAGCCGCGCTACTGGTGGAGTTCGCTTCGGTGCTCACTTCGTGCCTTCCGGTTGTGCAACAGTAATTTTCACGCTGAGGGCTCTTTCAAGACGAGTGGTAGTCCTGCGACCACCAGCACAACACGATCGCACACCGCTGCGACGCGGGCATTGAGCGAGCCGATTTCGTCGCGGAACAAACGGCCCGATCGGGTTTCCGGAATGACTGCCAAGCCGACTTCCGGGCTGACCAGGACCAGTGATCCGCGGTAGTCGCGCACACTCTTGATCAGCGCATCGACCGCGGGCGTGATGGTGCCGCGCGGTGCATCCCAGGCACCGCGTCGATCGAACTCGCCGGTCAGCCAGGTACCAAGATCATCGACCAGGGTATCCGTCGAATTGTCGTTGCGGAGCGTGCGCTCGAGATCGCCATCAGCTGCAGTTTCGACGGTCGACCAGTGCGCCGGTCGCCGGACGCGGTGCTGGTCGATGCGGCTTTCCCAGTCGGTGTCGGTGTGGTCGCGCCGGGCTGTGGCGACGTAGCGAACCGGCGATCCGGGAGAAAACAAAGCCTCGGCGTGCGCGGACTTACCAGACCGCGCGCCGCCGAGGACCAGAGTTCTGACAGGGTTCGACACGCTCAGATTGCGTCGCCGGGTCCCACGCGAGGCTTCGGTGCGCGAAGTTTGCGGATCTGCGACGCGCGGACAAACGCGTACCAGCCGAGCTTGAACCCTCCGTCGGTGCTCTCGGGGAAGCGCTCCGCGACGCGGTTGTTGATCATGCGTCCGAGCCAGATGCCTTCACCGACCATGAACAGCATCATCACGAGCATGGCGAGCGTGACAATCGCCTGCAGCTGCGGCGTCACGAACATCGTCATGATCAGGACGAGGGCCAGTGGCATGAACAGGCCGACGAGATTGCGGCGGGCGTCGATGAAATCGCGAACGTACGCGCGGACGGGTCCCTTGTCGCGGGGGAGGAGGTACTTGTCCTCACCGGCGAGCATGCGCGCGCGACGGTCTGCCGACGACGCACGGCGCTCGGCAGCTTCGACTTTGCGCTCCTCCTTGGAGCCGCGTGTCGCTTTTCGGCGTGCGCGGGCTTCCTTGGACGTCAGCGGAGCGGGCGTGACCGGTCCGCGCTTCTTGGCTTCGGCGTCGCGACGCTTGGGTGTGGGGCGACCCTTGCCCACCTGCTCGGTGGACGCCTCGTCAGAGGCTGAGGACGCCTCAGTGACCTCGACGTCATTTTTGTCGGAGTTGTCTGAGTCACCGCGGCGTAGCAATTTCACCCCTCCAGGCTATTGGATAAGTGCGTCCTCTGGGAAACCGACCTCGGTATTTCTGCTGATTGTGAAACATCGGCGACACCGACCACCCCTACACTTCGCCCATGCGGGTAATTGTTGCTCCTGACTCCTTCGGTGACACCTTGACTGCTACCGCCGCCGCACACGCGATTTCCGACGGTTGGGGACGGGCGCGATCCGGCGACGAGATCATCTGCGCACCACAGTCCGACGGTGGCCCCGGATTTGTCGATGCACTGGCAGTTTCTGGTGGTGAGATCCGGAATGCGCATGTCTCCGGCCCACTGACCACTCCGGTTGATGCACGTTGGCTCCTCGACTCGGACACCGCATACATCGAGTCCGCTCAGGCCTGTGGACTTGCCCTACTCGGCGGCCCGCCAACCAGGGAGAGTGCACTCGCGGCGCACAGCCGTGGTGTCGGAGACTTGATCGTCGAAGCCCTGGACGCGGGTGCGACGAAGATCGTGATCGGCCTCGGTGGGAGTTGTTGCACAGACGGTGGACGCGGGCTTGTCGACGCATTGGGCGGGGTGCAGGCTGCCCGCGCCGCACTCCGAGGCGTCGAACTGGTCGCTGCCACCGACGTCGAGAACCCACTATTGGGCGAGATCGGCGCGGCCGGGGTATTCGGACCGCAAAAAGGAGCAGACGGCAGTGCTGTCGAGATCCTGGAACAACGGAACCGGGAGTGGGCGTCGACTCTGGGGAGTGGAGCCGGCCGATCCGTGGCGGAGTTGCCCGGTGCGGGCGCGGCCGGAGGAATCGGCGCCGCGCTCTTCGCTCTGGGCGGGGACCGCCGCTCCGGTGCGGAAGTGGTGGCGGAGCGGACACGTCAGGCGGAACTTCTCGAGTCCGCCGACCTGGTCATCACCGGCGAAGGGAAATTCGACAGCCAGTCACTGCGCGGAAAACTGGTCACATCCCTCGCCGCCGCAAGTGCGTCGTACGGCGTCCCGACGCTTGTTCTGGCCGGTCAGGTCGGACTCTCGGCGTCCGACTACGAGAGGTTCGGGATAGTCGGCGCGGAATCCGTCACCGACTTCGCCGGATCGATCGAGGACGCCATGCGCGACGCATCGATCCACCTGCGCGGACTGGCCGAAGAGACAGCGCGCGAGTGGAGCATCTGGCGACGCGGGTGAACGCTGCCGAGGCGTCGTTGCCCACGGGCGTGGAAAGGTTAGGATGAAGACGAATCGCACACGGTAGTGAACTGGCGGGAATAAGTCGGCAGAGGCGTACCGTTGAAGCGTTCACGGGTTGGTATGAACATTAGGGAGAGCCCATGACTGTGCAGAACGAGACCGCCACCCACGGCGTCACGATGACCGAGTCCGCGTCCGCGAAGGCGAAGGCACTCTTCGATCAGGAAGGTCGCGACGACCTCGCACTGCGTATTGCAGTGCAGCCGGGCGGCTGTGCCGGACTGAAGTACCAGCTGTTCTTCGACGACCGGAGCCTCGACGGCGACCTCACCGTCAACTTCAACGGCGTCAACCTGGTTGTCGACCGGATGAGTGCCCCGTACGTCGAAGGTGCATCCATCGACTTCCTCGACACCATCGAGCAGCAGGGCTTCTCGATCGACAACCCCAACGCCACGGGCTCATGCGCCTGCGGCGACTCGTTCAACTGAGTCGAGTCGATCACAATTTCAGACATAACAACTGACGCGGAACCGGTAATCGGTTCCGCGTCAGTTGTATGAATTCTTCATTCAACGTCCACTCACTTTCGCTGAAAGGCCTCGATCCGTGACTATTGCGGTAACCGGTTCCATTGCCACCGACCATCTGATGCGTTTCCCCGGCCGCTTCGCGGATCAGCTGCTCGCCGACCAGCTTGCGCATATCTCGCTCAGCTTCCTGGTGGACGACCTCGTGATTCGTCGCGGTGGAGTCGGTGGAAACATCGCGTACGCGATGGGTGTTCTCGGTGGATCGCCGCTGCTGGTCGGCGCGGTGGGCGCCGACTTCGCCGAGTACCGCACCTGGCTCGAGGACAACGGCGTCGATTGCAGCGCGGTCCGGATCTCCGACAAGGCGCACACTGCGCGTTTTGTGTGCACCACGGACGAGGACATGGCCCAGATCGCGTCGTTCTACCCCGGAGCGATGAGCGAAGCCCGTGAAATCGATCTCGCGTCGGTAGCCAAGACGGCCGGTGCCCTCGATCTTGTTCTGATCGGTGCAAACGATCCCGAGGCCATGGTCCGCCACACCGACGAGTGCCGCGAGCTCGGAATTCCGTTTGCCGCGGATCCGTCGCAGCAGCTTGCACGCCTGTCGGGAGAGGAAGCCAAGGCACTCATCCACGGTGCCAAGTATCTCTTCACCAACGAATACGAGTGGGGACTCCTCCAGCAGAAGACGGGCCTGAGCGAGGAGGAGATTCGCGCACAGGTGGGTATCCGCGTCACAACGCTCGGCTCGAAGGGCGTCGAAATCGTTGACGCCGAGGGTAATTGGGTACGCGTCGACGTGGTGCCCGAAACCGGCAAGGTTGATCCGACGGGTGTCGGCGACGCCTTCCGCGCAGGCTTCCTGCTTGCCCACGGTGCGGGTCTGAGCTTCGAGCGCGCCGCGCAGTTGGGTTCACTCGTGGCTGTGCTGGTCCTCGAGACCGTCGGAACGCAGGAGTGGGTCTTCAATCGCGACGAGGCGCTCAAGCGTCTCACCGACGCCTACGGCAGCGCCGCCGCAGACGAGATCGCAACGATTCTTCCCTAGGGGGCTACGCCCCCTGTGCGCCTTTCCGGTAGTGCGAACTACCAGAAAGGCGCACAGGGCCGAAGGCCCTAGATGTTGACCGGGTACACCGGTTCCTGGATCTGCGGAACAATCCGCTTCTCCACGAAGATTCCGTGCCACACCATGAAGGTCAGCACGGTCCACAGACGACGGCTGTGATCGGAAACGCCGTCGCGGTGGTCGTTGAGCATCTTCACGACCGCTGCCTTGTCGAAGATGTGATCGGTGCCGGACTCGGCAATCTGCAGATGTGCCCAGTCGAACAGTTCGGTTCCGCGCAGCCAGTGGCGCAGCGGTACGGGGAATCCGAGCTTCGCGCGATGCAGAACATGATGCGGCACAATGCCTTCGAGGGCCTGACGCAGCGCGTACTTCGTGGTGTCCTTGGTGATCTTCTGATCCAACGGCACCCGCGACGCGACGTCGAACACCTCGTTGTCGAGGAACGGCACTCGCAGTTCGAGTGAGTTCGCCATCGTGACCTTGTCAGCCTTGACGAGGATGTCGCCGCGAAGCCAGGTGAACAGGTCCAGGTGCTGCATACGGGCAACCGGATCCCAATCGCGAGACTGCGCGTAGATCGGCGCTGTGACGTCCTGATGCGTCCACTCCGGGCGGAAATCGCGCAGAACGGCGCGCAACTGGGCGTCGTTGAAGCTGCGCGCGTTGCCGTAGTACCGCTCTTCGAGGGTCAGCGAACCGCGGTTGAGCAGGCTCTTGCCGCGCGTGCCATCCGGGATTCGCTCGGACAACTTGCCGGCCGCCCGGCGCAACCCCTTGGGGAGGTACTCGAAAGGCTTCAGCGACAACGGTTCACGGTAGATCGTGTATCCGCCGAACAGTTCGTCCGCGCCCTCGCCGGACAGTACGACCTTGACGTGCTTGCGCGCTTCCTTCGCGATGAACCACAGGGGGATCAACGCGGGGTCCGCGACGGGGTCGTCGAGATACCAGACGATTTCGGGGATCGCGGCAGCGAACTCGGCGGGGGAGACCACCTTCACGATGTGCTTTGCGCCGATCGCGGCGGCCGACTCGGCCGCCACGTCGACCTCCGAGTAGCCCTCGCGCTCGAAACCGGTGGTGAAGGTGATGAGGTTCGGGTTGTGGCGCATGGCGAGCGCGGCGATCGCGGTGGAGTCGATACCGCCGGACAGGAACGAACCGACGGTCACGTCGGCACGCATGTGCTTGGCGACGGAGTCCTCGAGCGCCTCGGCGATTTCCTGGTAGCGAGCCTTCTCAGTGGCCGGCGCAAACGGCTTGGCCGGGAACTTGGGCGTGAAGTATCGCGTGATCTGCGGCTGCTCACCCGGACGCACCCGCGCGAAACTGCCGGATTCGAGCCGACGAATCTCCTTGTGCAGCGTTTCCGGCTCCGGAACGTACTGCAGGACCGTGTAGTGCTCGATCGCACGCGGATCCAATTCGGTGCCGATTCCGATCAGATCGGTCAACTCGAGCAGGCTCTTCTTCTCACTGCCGAACGCCGTGCCGCCGGTGCCTGTCGCGATGAACAGCGGCTTGATGCCGAAGGGGTCGCGAGCGATGAACAGCTCGCGCGTATCGGTATCCCAGATCGCGAATGCAAACATTCCGCGAAGGCGTCGTACCGCGTCCTCGCCCCAGTAGTGGAACGCGGCGACGATGGCTTCGGAGTCGCCTTCGGTGAAGAACTTCGCGTCGTGATCCCTCGCGAGCTCCGCACGGATCTCGAGGTAGTTGTAGATCTCACCGTTGAACGTCAGGGCATAACGCTCCGGATTCTCCGGCGGGCCCCAGCGCAGCGGCTGATGCGAGTGCGCGATGTCGATGATCGACAACCGATTGAAACCGAACACGAGATGGTCGTCGTGCCACGTCCCCTGTTCGTCGGGTCCGCGGTGACGCAGGCAGTGCAGTGCCTGGTCGACCTGTGCGACGGCGTCGTCGCTGGTTCCGCCAGATGTCAGTAGCCCGAGCAGTCCACACACAGCGTCCGGTTCCTCGATTCAGAATTTTTTATTGCAGAAGGCTCCCGGACGTAAGCATCGGGGAGAGGTCAACGAACTCTTCCTGGAAAGTATGCCGCAGATCCGTCTCTGCGCCGATCACAGACGAACGAATCGCAGTGATGTAGGTCGCTGACGATGCCTGACCTGTTCCTGAGCTGCGCCTGAGAGATTTGTGTGACGTCCGACGCGACACGGTGAAGGACCCGGGGATGGATACCGCCCACCTTTGGTCTACGCTGCGTAGTAATTGGGCCTTCCATTCGAGGTGCCCTAGTTGAATTTTGCGGCGATCAGGAAGGCGTGAACGTGGCGCAAGGTCGGATCCTTCGGCGAGCTGGGCTGGCAGTATCTTTGGGCATTGCTGCCTTGCTGCTGTCGGGTTGCTCCATCGACAATGAAGTGCTTCGTTTCGGGTGGCCCTCGGGCATCACTCCTGAAGCGACGCGCATGCGAGAACTGTGGACGTGGTCGGTTGTCGCCGCCCTCTTCATGGGTGTGCTGGTGTGGGGACTGGTCTTCTGGGCAGTTATCTTCCACCGTAAGAAGAAGGACTCACCGGAGTTCCCGCGTCAGACGGCATACAACGTGCCGCTCGAACTCGGTTACACGGCAGTTCCGTTTGTGATCATCGCGGTTCTGTTCTACTTCACCGTTGTCGTCCAGAACCATGTTCTCGAGCGCACGGAGAACCCGGACGTCGTCGTCGACGTCACTGCGTTCCAGTGGAACTGGAAGTTCGGTTACCGCTCCATCGAGTTCGGTGACGGTACCGCCAAGTACAACGGCATCGATCTCGAAGCCGAAGAGGCAGCCAAGGCCGAGGGCGCGACTGTCGACGCCCACGGCGAAGAGGTTCCCGGCCCGATCCACGGAAACAGCGTCCAGGATCTGAGCTACCTGCACTACGACAAGATCGAGACCGTCGGAACCAGCTCCGAGATCCCGATTCTAGTTCTTCCGACCGGCAAGCGCATCCAGTTCGAACTGGCCTCCTCCGACGTGATTCACGCGTTCTGGGTTCCCGAGTTCCTGTTCAAGCGCGACGTGATGCCGAACCCCAAGGAAAACCACTCCGACAACATCTTCCAGATCAGTGAGATCGAGAAGGAAGGCGCATTTGTCGGGCGCTGCGCCGAAATGTGCGGCACGTTCCACGCGATGATGAACTTCGAGGTCCGTGCGGTTTCGCCCGAGGACTTCGCCAAGTACATCGAACTGCGCAAGGGTGACGATCAGGGCAACGGCGGTCTGAGCACCGCTGAGGCATTGTCGGCAATCGGTCAGTCGCCGGTGGCTACGTCGACCACGCCGTTCAACACCGACCGCGAGTACCGTCAGGCAACAGTCGCCACCGCAGGCAACTGAGCCGGCCAGCCTCCTCACTGAACAAGGACAAGTGCTGATATGAAGATCGAAGCCAAGCTCTTCGAGATCCTGACGCTGTTTTTCATCCTCGTCGCGATCATCTACGGTGTGTTCACCGCTCTGTCCCGTACGGGAATCGAGTGGGCCGGACTCACGGCCATCGTTCTGTCTGCGGGCCTGACGCTCATCGTCGGAACCTACTTCCGCTTTGTCGCCCGTCGTCTGGACACTCGTCCCGAGGACTACGACGACGCTGAAATCTCGGATGGTTCAGGCGAGTTGGGCTTCTTCAGCCCCGGTAGCTTCTGGCCCATGCTGCTGGCTGCTTCGGCTGCCATTGCCGCGGTGTCACTGGCGTACTTCCAGCCCTGGATGATCGTGGTTGGAGTTGTCCTCATCATCGCGACCGCAGCCGGTCTGGTGTTCGAGTACCACGTCGGACCTGAGAAGCACTAGCACAAACGCTCTCGACAAAGAGGCGCCGAACCCTTCGCGGGGTTCGGCGCCTCTTGCGTTGGGGCGGGGGAGCGCAAGAGATCGCGTCGTCCTCTGCGACACTCGACACATGATCCTCGAACATGCACTGCTCCAGGTTGATCCGGCTCTGTCCGAAGAATTCGAGAAGGCGTTCGGTACAGCAAAGTCCATCATCTCCGCGGTGCCCGGCTTTATCCGTCTGCATCTCTCGCACTGCGTGGAATCGCCGCAGCAGTACCTACTGCTCGTGGAGTGGGAGAGCCTCGAAGCGCACACGGTGGGCTTCCGGCAGTCCGACGGCTACCAGCGGTGGCGCGAGCTTCTCCATCACTTCTACGACCCTTTCCCGGTTGTCGAGCACTACGAGACGGTGGTCGAGGAAGGGTCCCCGACATGAACCGAACTACCGAACTGGCAGAATTCCTCGACATCGCCTTACGTGGTCGGATCGAGAGCGTCGCCGAGCTTGCCGAAGTGACGGGCGGTTCGATGGATACGACCGAAAAGACAGTGGCGCGGCTCGAAGAGTTCGGATTCCTTTCTGTCGCAGACGGCGTCATCACCTACCGGCGCCCCGACGCCACCGTCGCCGATGTCACGCAGCACATCCTGGCCGGTGTGGCGCACGACCTCGAGTCCGGTATTGCCAGGACACAAGGGATACTCCAATCGCTTCCCAAGTTGTTGCAGGCCTGGGAGCACGGTGACTCCGATGTCCACGGTCTGCCCATCGACGTGATGCACGGGCCGTTTGCCGCCCCGGACATGTACAAAATTCAGGCTTCACGTTCGAAGCCCGTCGCGTCGTACGCATGTATGCCTGACACAGTGCCTCTGTACACGGTGCTGGCCGAGAAGAAGCCGGGCTCGTACTGGGAGGAAAACGGTGGTCCCAACCACGACATCCGTCTGATCGTCAGCACAGTCGACGCGAACACCGAGTTGGGGCGCAATCAGATCACGCATGAAATCAACGCAGGCTCCCAAGTTCGGATGCACCCGAATCCACCGAGTTTCTTCTGGATACTCGATCACACGAGTGTCGGAATCCCCTTCACTTGGGGAGAAGCGTGGCCGAGCAGCATGATGTCCATCCAGTCCCCGACACTGGCGGGCATCATGACTTGGATCTACCACCGGGTGTGGGAGGAAGCAGTACCGGTCGCTGACCACGGTCATTCGTGGGAGAACCCGTGGGATCCGATATTGAAACTGATGAATTCAGGCTTGACGATGGAATCCGCATCAATTGCCCTGGGATTGACTCCTAGGACGGGCAGGCGTCGGGTCGCCGACGCCATGCGTCATTACGGTGTGTCCAGTCAATTCTCACTCGGCGCTGCCTGGAGCGCCTCGCGCGGACACTAGCGCACGAAAAAGACACGGTCGCCGCAACCTCTCTTTCGAGAGTGTTGCGGCGACCGCGTCTTTTTCGTGTTGCTGCTGACGATCTAGTGGAGTTCTCCAGTGGAATCGTCGGCCTTGCCGTTGCCACTGCCATTGCCGTGGATGCGGTTCTGGTAGTCGAGCAGAATCTGAAGCTGCTCATGCTCACCGGCATGCTGTGCGGCTTCGAGAGCTGCGCTCTCCTCCACCGGGTCTGCCTTGGTGAGGCTGCCGGTGCCGGGCTTGCCGGCCAGGCCGAGCTTGTTCATCTTCTTCGGAACAGCTGCACCCTGGTACTCGAGGGGGATCGGGTGACCGTGATCGTCGACGGGTCCGAGCGGCTGGTGGATTTCGATGTACTGGCCGTTCGGCATCCGCTTGATGATGCCGGTTTCGATACCGTGCTCGAGCACTGCACGGTCACTGCGCTGCAAGCCGATGCAGAAGCGGTACGTCACGAAGTACGCGAGCGGCGGAAGCACGATCATGCCGATGCGGCCGATCCACGTCATTGCGTTCAACGAGATATGCAGGTGGTACGCGATGATGTCGTTGATGCACGAGATCGTCAGGACCGCGTAGAACGCGATAGCCATTGCACCGATTGCGGTACGAACCGGAACGTCGCGGGGACGCTGCAGGATGTTGTGGTGAGCGTCGTCTCCGGTGAGGCGCTTCTCGATCCACGGGTACGCGAACAGCATGGCGAAGACGAGGCCCATGATCAGGGCGACGGCAAACACTGCGGGGATCGTGTACCGGTCGAACAGGTAGATCTCCCAGGCGGGCCACAGTCGTGCGAGTCCGTCCGTCCACATCATGTAAATGTCAGGCTGAGAACCAGCGGAGACCTGAGATGGGTTGTACGGACCGATGTTCCACACGGGGTTGATCTGGAACAGACCACCGAGCAGTGCAAGCACGCCGAACGTGATGGCGAAGAATGCGCCACCCTTCATGGCGAAGACCGGAAGAATGCGAACGCCGACGACGTTCTCTTCGGTACGGCCGGGGCCGGGGAACTGCGTGTGCTTCTGGTACCAGACCAGCGCGAGGTGGCCGGCGATCAGCGCGAGGATGATGCCAGGGAAGAGCAACACGTGAGCGACGTAGAGACGCGGGATGATGAGGTCGCCGGGGAAGTCACCGTCGAAGATCATCCAGTGCATCCAGGTGCCTACCACCGGGATACTCATCGTGATACCACCGAACGCGGCGCGGAGGCCGGTGCCGGAGAGCAGGTCGTCAGGAATGGTGTAACCGAAGAAGCCTTCGAACATCGCCAGGACCAGCAGCAAGCAGCCGATGACCCAGTTAGCTTCACGCGGGCGTCGGAACGCACCGGTGAAGAAGATACGTGCGAGGTGCACGATGATCGACGCGGCGAACATCAATGCGGCCCAGTGGTGAATCTGGCGTACGAAGAGACCGCCGCGAACCTCGAACGAGATGTTCAGGGTGGTCTCGTATGCGCGTGACATCGTCACACCACGAAGAGGCTGGTATGCGCCCTGGTAGGTGACGTGCGCCATCGACGGATCGAAGAACAGCGTCAGGAACACACCTGAGATGAGCAGGATCAGGAAGCTGTACAGCGCGATCTCGCCGAGCATGAAGGACCAGTGCGTCGGGAAGACCTTGTTGATCTGACGACGCATACCCGCTGCGAGGTGGTAGCGCGAGTCCATCGCCTCCGCTTGACCTGCTGCAGCAGCGGCGATCTTTGTCGGTTTTGTGGTGGTTGTGGTCACGGTCGACGCTCCCAAAATGCCGGGCCGAGTGCTTCGATGAAGTCACCGTCGGCGACTAGGAAGCCCTCTTCGTTCACTGTAATAGGCAACTGCGGAAGTGCGCGAGCAGCGGGACCGAAAATCGGCTTGCCGTACTGCAGTGCATCGAACTGCGACTGGTGGCAGGGGCAGAGAATACGGTTGCTCTGCTGTTCGTAGAGCGAGGTGGGGCAACCAAGGTGCGTGCAGATCTTCGAGTAGGCGAAGTAATCGCCGTAGTTGAAGCTCTCCTGGCCCTTGCGCTTGGTGACCCGCTCGGTGTCTTCCGTACGCAGACGGATGAGCATGACCGAGTTGCGGATACCGCGCAGCGCAGCGAGCAACGCGTGCTCGTCACCACGATCGGATTCACGGAACGGGAAGACCGTTTCCATGGAGCCGGCGTCGAGGTCCTCCGGGCGGACGAGAACGATGTCCTCGGGGCGTCCGGTGTCACGACGAAGGTAGATGGTCTCGCCGGGGTAGTTCGGGGTCCAGCCGGACACCCAGAGCGGAGATTCGTCGCCCTTGGCCCACGGGTTCTTGATGAGGCCGCCGAGAGGCATGATCATCATGACGCCGAGTGCGCCACCACCGAACATCAAGCTGCGCTTGATGGCCTTGCGGCGGGGGAAGGTGGACGTCTCCAACGTGTCACTGAGTTCGGCGACGATCGTCCGGCGGTCAACCTCAGCGGATCCACCGTCGTGGCGGTCCTGGATGGACACCTCTTCGGGGATGAACTTCTTGGTGAACTGAACCGCACCGATTCCGACACCGAGGATCGCGAGACCCATGGTCAGACCGATCAACGGTGTGTACAGGCTGTACTTGCCATAGTTCTCGTCACCGGCGCCGGCGTACTGCCAGGGCCAGAACAAGTAGATCGCGATGAATGCGATCGCCGAGACGCCGGCGAGGCCGAACCAGAACGCAACATTCCGCTCGGCGCGCTTCTCTGCCTTGGTGCCTTCGACGGCCCAGCGGTCGCGACGGTAGACAACGTCGACACCGTCGAGATTGGTGCCGAGGGTGACCAACTCGTCGCGAGTCATCGCTTCGAGTTCCTCATCCGTGTACTTCTTTGGCGTATCGCCGCCCTGCTGGCCAGCGTCGCTCATGACCTTGCTCCGATCCACAATGCTGCACCAACGACAGCGACGATTCCGGCGGCCCACATGAAGAGACCTTCAGAGGCCGGACCGATGCCGCCGAGACCGTAACCACCGGGGTTCTTGGCCTCTCCGGACGACTTCACGTAGGCGATGATGTCTTTCTTTTCCTCGATCGAGAGCTGACGATCGGAGAACTTCGGCATGTTCTGGGGGCCGGTGACCATAGCGGCATAGATCTGCTGCTCGTTGGCGGGGTCCAGGACCGGTGCGTACTTGCCCGAGGACAGTGCGCCACCGCGGCCGGTGAAGTTGTGGCAAGACGCGCAGTTCAGGCGGAACAGTTCGCTGCCTCGGCCGATGTCGCCACCGCGAAGCGAGGACTGAGCGATTTCGCCGTTCTCGTCACGAATGAGCGTCGGGCCGCCACCGTTGGCCTGGATGAAAGCACCCAGGGCATCGGTCTGTGCAGCGTCGAACTTGGGGTCCTTGCGCTGAGCCTGTGCCTCGTTGCGTGCTGCAGGCATACGACCGGTCGAAACCTGGAAGTACACTGCCGCCTCGCCGACACCGATCAGGCTGGGACCGCGGTCCGCGACACCCTGAAGGTTGGCTCCGTGGCACGTGATGCACGACGTGTCGTACAACTGCTTGCCTTCACGGATAAGCGCGGCTGAATCGTCGCTTGCAGTAGCGACCTGCGGAGCGGGTGTCAGTGCCGAGGCGAGGAAACCTGCGCTGATCAATCCCATCATCAGTACGAGCGCTCCGGTGACACGCCGGCGGATCTTCCGCTGGCGACGCGTCTTCGCGGCGGTCGCTGTTGTATCGGATGTGGGAGGGGGGGATGAACTCATCTGTATCCCTTTGGTATGTCGGGACGGACTGGACGTCAGGGGCTGCCTGTGGCGTTCAGCTGATTAACGGATGAAATAAATCGTTGCGAACAGCGCGATCCACACGATGTCAACGAAGTGCCAGTAATACGAAACGACGATCGCTGCGGTTGCCTGAGCCGGCGTGAACTTGCTGACTCGGGTGCGTGCGATCAAGAAAACGAAGGCGATGAGACCGCCGATGACGTGCATGCCGTGGAAACCGGTGGTCATGTAGAACACCGAGCCGTAGACACTGCTGGCGATTGTGGTGCCCTCATGCACGAGGTGGTAGTACTCGTAGCCCTGGCCGGCGACGAAGAACGCCCCCATGACCAAAGTGATGGTGTACCAACGTCGAAGTCCGAAGACGTCGCCCCGCTCGGCCGCGAACACGCCCATCTGGCAGGTGAATGAGGATGCGATCAGCACCAACGTCACCGGTACAGCCAAATAAAGGTTCAATTCGGTAGGCTCCGGCGGCCAATTGCCCTCCGGTGCCTGCGCCCGTGCCACGAAGTACATGGCGAAGAGCCCTGCGAAAAACATGAGCTCACTGGACAACCACACGATGGTGCCAACGCTGACCATATTCGGCCGGTTCAGCGAGTGCACGCGTTGGGTGATTGCCGATCCTGAAGTCCCTACTGCGCTCGTCACAGACAGAAGTATGACGCTTCGTCGTAAGAGACGGCCACTCGGGTCCGTCATCGGCGCGTCGTAAGGCTCGAGTTCGCGATTTCGGTCGGCGTACGCGCAGGTGGCGACACTTTGAATATGCTGACGCGATGGCAGCTGCACACCAGAGTAGACGTTGGTACCTGAGAATTTTCAGCAGAAAAGTTTCGCCTCCACTGGATCCGTCGAGAGCCGACCTCGAGATCGTCGCCGAAGGTTTCGACGACGTGGAATCGTGCTCGACCGCTTTGGAGCGAGGGGCCTCCGCGCCGCCTCGCTGGCGACCGGATTCGGAGGCGGTGCTGCGCCACCATCTCGACCTTCCGGAGGCGGCACTGGGAGAGGCCGAGTCGATCGTCGCTCAGGACGGATATCGGCGCTCGGTGACAGCCGCGGATAGCGCGTCGAGCGATGGCAACGGTGTGGTTCGTGTGGTGTTCGAACGCGTCCAGCTTCTGGACGCGCTGCACTGCTCGCAGGAGCGATCGCGGATGGCAGGTTTGGCTCAACGGTTGGGTGGGTCCGTCGCGGGATGGGACGCGCTGCAGCCGGGGGATGCGGCGCAGTCAGGCCCGGGCAAGGGCCGACGATCAGTGTGAGCGGACCGATTCGCGACTGCCGCACGGTGACTGACTACGCTACGTATGTCAGATACATCGCGATTTGATTCGACTGAACATTTCGACTGAACATAGGGGACCGAAGTAGATGGCCGGCACCGACGCAACCAACGCTGTGAACTCCGATTCGAGCGGTGTCGTGCGGTCCTGGCCGATGATTCTCGGTCAGCTCACCGATGGTTCCGATTTGTCGAGCGACGATTCCCGTTGGGCGATGAGCGAAATCATGTCCGACAACGCAAGTTCGGCGCAGATCGCCGCTTTTGGTGTCGGTTTGAAGATGAAGGGCGAGACACCCGCAGAGTTGCAGGGCCTTGCCGACGCGATGCTCGAACACGCTAAAGCGGTGCCGGTCGATTCCGATGTGGTCGACATCGTCGGAACCGGCGGCGACCGCTCCAACACCGTCAACATCTCGACCATGGCTTCGATTGTGGTGGCCGCCTCGGGAATTCGAGTGGTCAAGCACGGCAACCGGGCAGCGTCGTCGAAGAGTGGCGGCGCCGATGTGCTCGAAGCACTGGGTGTTCGGATCAATCTGGGCCCGGAAGACGTGGCTCGGTGCGTAGACGAGGTCGGAATCGGTTTCTGCTTTGCGCCGGTATTTCACCCGGCCCTGCGATTTGCGGCAGTGCCACGGAAGGAAATCGGCATCCCGACGGCCTTCAACGTGCTCGGGCCCTTGACCAATCCAGCTCGGCCGCGTGCCGGATTGATCGGGTGTGCCTTCCCGAAGCTGATCTCCGTTGTTGCGGGAGTTCTTGCGCAGCGCGGTAATTCGGCATTGGTCGTTCGCGGCGACGACGGACTCGACGAACTGACGACATCCACGACGTCGACGGTGTACATCGTTGCCGACGGAGCGGTTCGAACCGTCACACTGGATCCGCGAGATCTGGGCATCGCTCGGGTACCACTGGACGAATTGCGAGGCGGCGACGCGGACGTGAACGCTCAGGTCGCGCGCACCCTGCTGTCCGGTCAGCCTGGCCCCGTCCGGGACGCGGTGCTACTCAACGCGGGCGCGGCGATCGCGGCCTTCAACGGAGTCGGTGACGACCTGGAAGGTGCGATTGCCGCGGGAATGGCCTCGGCCGCTGTCGCAATCGACAGCGGCGCAGCTGCGGAACTGCTGCGGAGGTGGGCGTCGCTCACCACCGCGCTGACCGAAGGCGCCTGAGAGTCATTCGCCGAGCGAGAACCCAGCTTCGACGTCGGCGCTGGAGAAGGACTGGAACGCAATGTGAGTGGCGGTTCGCGTCACTCCGGGAACCTTGTTGATCCGGCCGGTGATGACCTCTGCGATCTGGGCGTGGTCACGGACCCGGACTACCGCGATCAGGTCGACGTCCCCTGCGCAGGAGTACACCTCGCTGACTCCGGGGATGTCGGCGACGGCCTGAGCAGTCTCCGGGATTCGGGCCGATTCGGCGTGAATCATGACGATCGCATTGATCATGTCGCTCCTCTGGTTGCGCGGTGCTGTGCTGTGGTCGAGCTTATGTCCTCGCGTCGCCGCGCCCATTCCAGGCATCACGATGGTTCTCTGCACGCTCGGATTCGTTTCCAGCCTTGGCGAGGTGGCACCAGTCTTCCCACCGCCCCGCGCCGCACGCTGGCTCGGTGTAGCCCGATGTAGCGGAGACGATCCTGATTCCGTCCGATCCGAGCCAGCGGACGACGAGCGCCAGTTCTTCCGGGGGCGCTCCGCGCAGCGGTGTGTTGTCGGGAAGTGCGGTTTCGGCCGATGCCACGAGGGCGTCGACCACGGGCATCGGGTGAGTCCCGGCTCGGGCAAGGCCGGCGGAGGCGAGCCTGCCGGCGCGGATCACGGCTAATTCCCAGCCGCCTTCCGGCGCGGGGCGCGCCAGTACCAACTGATCGATGGCGGCGACGGCGGCGAGCTTTTGAGTGCGTCGTACTGCTACTGCAACTGCGGCAGTTCGGTCGCGCAGTCTGGCCGCGTTCTCGAACAGTGCGGTGGCAGCGAGTTGCTCGATGCGCGCTTTCATTCGTTGAAGCGGCATGTCGTGCACGCCGGCGAAGAACTCCCGAACGTCGGCGACTGACACCGCATAGCGCTCCGCGGTGTCATCTCGGGCTGCCGGGCACGAGCCCAGTTCGCGTGCGGGGCAGGCAGGCCCGTGCACGGCGCCAAGAGGTATCCGCTTGGTGCAGGTACGCAGCCCGGTGAACTCGCACACGGTCTCTGCAATCTCCTGCGCGCTCGCGCGGGACGTGAACGGTCCGATCGAGTGCGGCGTCGGGCTACGCACCACGGATAGCCGGGGGAAGGCCTCGTCTGTGAGAACGATCCACCATCCGCGTTTGGGAAACTTGGAGCGGCGGTTGTACGGCGGAGTGTGTGCCACGAGGAGTCGGAGTTCGCGTACTCCGGCCTCCAGGGCGTGAGCACACTCCACATGATCGACCCGGGTGGCAAGGGCCACCATCTCCTTCATGCGCCCACGCGTCTCGGAACCGGTGAAGTAGCCCCGGACGCGGCGGCGCAGGTCCACTGCCGTCCCTATGTACAGCGCTTCGTCGGACGGGCCGCGAAAGAGGTAGACGCCCGGCCTTCGGGGGAGGTCTGCGGCGAAGGAGCGTTTGGCGCGTTGATGAGCCGAGATGTTGGGGAGATAGTCGATCAGCTCGCTGTAACTGTGTACGCCTTGGTTGCCGACCCGATCTATCAGGCCGTGGAGCACGTCGACGGTGGCTCTGGCGTCGTCGAGCGCTCGGTGCGTCGGTTGGGTGGAGACGCGGAACAGATGCGCGAGCGCAGAGAGCTTGACCGAGGGTGCTTCGTCGCGGGTCAGGACACGCCTGGCGAGTTTGACGGTGCAGAGAACCTGGAACGGTGGCCAAGGCCGGGCCGTGCGGGAAGCTGCCGCCTTGAGGAATCCGATGTCGAAGGGCGCGTTGTGGGCAACGAGTACGGAACCCTTCGCGAACTCGAGGAACGCGGGTAGAACGCGATCGATGCGCGGAGCGTTGATCAGCATGGCATCGGTGATGCCGGTCAGTTCGACTATGTACGGCGGGATCGACCGCCCGGGATCGACCAGAGTTGCCATCTCGCCGAGCACCTGGCCACCGCGAATCTTGACGGCACCGATCTCGGTTATCGAATCGTTGTCCGCGCTTCCGCCGGTGGTCTCGAGGTCGACGACTACAAACGTCGTCTCGCTGAGCGGAGTGTCCAGCTCGTCGAACGACAGTTGACGGCCGATATCCGGATCGGCGTCAACGGCGGCCTTGACAGCGTCGGCTTGACTCACAGCGCAAGACAGTAGAGGGAGGGGCCGACAGGAATCGGTCGCTTCGGCGCAAGGACCAAGAGAAGTTGAATTCGGGACTAACGGGCATCGCACGCACCCCGGCATTTGGTCGCCCGTGACCTAAAAGAGACGAGCGTCACAGTTGGGCGATTTTCGAGGTGTGTCGGCGCCTTCGGTGTCGCACTCGGGTGGAGTGGATCTGGCTGCGTTGCCTGGCGTGTGCCGACTCGTAATCCACCTCGGGTGAAAAGGGGCCTACCGGTACGTAACTGGTGCTGATCTGGGGTAAGTCACGGATTGCCGGGCCGGATCGAATCGGGTCGACTCACGAGAAATGGTTCACGACGTTACGGAAACCGGACGTATCGTTATCCCGCTGTGACCGTTTTGGCGTATCGAGCGCGACTGCGCGGAAATTCGGATGAATCGCACGCGAAATTGGCGATGCGGTCGACATCGCCGCGATCATTTCGTAATCTTCCTGAGACCTAACGAAGTCTTGCCGGGCCACAAAGGACCGGCTTCGTCAGGAACCGCCTAATCGGGATCTCCGCGAGGAACCCGAACCGGGAACCCAAGTTTCACTGGGGTGAATCCCGCCTGGGGCGTAGCAAGCGTCATCGCTACGGACCACGCGGGTAGGGCTGATCTTCCCAGCCCGAACCCGTCAGCTAACTCGGTCGGCGGACGAATGGAAGAAATGGAGCACCCCTTAAGTGGCGTCACAAAGTTTGAAGCGTTCGGCAACACTGGTTGTCGCCGGCGCACTTGCAGCCGGAGCCTTTGCTACAACCGCTGCGCCTGCCTCGGCAGACCCCATCACCATCCCCGGTGTCGGTACGTTCGACATCCCGGGCGTCTCGATCCCCGAACTTCCCGTTATCCCCGGTGTCACGGACAACCCCGCGTTTGCGCCGATTGCACAGGCTGCACCCGCCGCTCCCATCTCCACCCTTGGTGAGCAGGCTGTTCGCGCCGCAGAGAGCAAGCTGGGCGCCCCGTACGTGTACGGCGCGGCAGGCCCGGACGCGTTCGACTGCTCCGGTCTGATCCAGTGGGCTTACAAGCAGGCCGGCCTCAACATCCCCCGCACGAGCTACGACCAGGCTGCAGCCGGTGTCGCAGTTGCGCAGTCCGATCTCCGTGTCGGCGACGTCATCTCCTTCTACGGCGGATCGCACTCGGGTATCTACGCGGGCAACGGAAATGTCATCCATGCTTCGACCGCGGGTCAGCCCGTGAAGCTGGCACCCGTGTCGTCCATGCCGTACGACGGTGCTCGCCGCTTCTGATCCGGTGTCACTGATCGGGTACCTGTGAAGGTCGACCTGATCCACTGGAAAAGGGGCAGTTCCACTCTGTGCAGATGTGGGCCTCGAATCAACTGATTCGAGGCCCACATCTGTTTATCCGGGTGAGTTCCGGGCGTTCCGAGGGGTGCACCCTCGCTTCGCTCCCGTTACACCTACCGGCGAGTAGACACAAACGTATGCCATTCCGTAACCTTATCGAGACATTAGGTGCCGTCGGCAGGTAGTGTGGGTAGTTGACATCCAGCTAACAGATCCTGACGGGCATCGGCAGGTATCACAAAAACTGAGACGGAGAGTCGCGTTCCGTGGTTTCATCTAGATCGTTTTCATCGAGAAAGTACAGCCGGGTCCGCATCGCGCTCACAACAGGCGTATTGGCAGTTGGGCTTGTCGCGTTGCCATCGATGCCGGCGGCCGCCGACCCGGTGATCACGAATCCCACCGAGGCACTCGAGAAGCTCGGCGAACTCGCCCGAGTGTCCGAGCAGACCAACGAGGCTTTGCACAACGCGCAGATCGATCTCGATGCAAAGACGTCCGTGCAGCTCGACGCTGAAGCTCGACTTGTCGAGGATCAGGGACGGTACGACGCGGCAAAGGCCAAGGTCGCCGAGGTTGCGCCGGCTGTGAACCGAATTGCTACGGCCAATTATCAGGGCGCGCGGACCAATCGGCTCTTTGCCTTGATGGTCAGCGATTCACCGCAGCAGCTGCTCGATCAGATGTCTGCACTCGATGTCATCTCCAACGACGCGGCGGTGCAGGTCCGCCAGTTCAACGAAGCGACGCTCGACGCTCGCCAAGCAGCGGACTCGTCGCAACAATCCGCGGATGCTGCACGGGTTGCGGCTGATCAGGCGAAGGCGCTGAGCGACGATCTGCAGCGCAAGCAGAGCGAACTTCAGGCTCAGGTTGCCGAGGTGACCAAGGCGTTCGACGATCTGACCGAAGCCGAACGCGTGCAATTGAGTGGGTCGACATTTCCAGAGGGCGTCGACGCCAGCAAAATACTGGCTAATCTGACTCCAGGGTCGGGCACCGCGGCACTACAGGCTGGTTTGACCCGCATCGGCGACCCGTACGTCTGGGGAGCTACCGGGCCCAACGAGTTCGATTGCTCCGGGCTCGTCGTGTGGTCGTACAAACAAATCGGTAAAACACTGCCGCGGTCCAGCCAGGCGCAGGCAGCGGGTGGTACGCCGATATCCCGTGACCAGTTGCAGCCGGGCGACATCGTCACGTTCTACAGCGACAATTCGCATGTCGGTATCTACGCCGGCGATGGCAACATCCTCCACGCGTCGACGTTCGGCGTACCGGTGAAGGTCGAGTCGATGGCAGGGATGCAGTTCTCGACTGCTCGCCGTTACTGACCAGCGCATCGTCACAAGTGGCTCGGCCGCTGCGACTGGGGGTCCCCTCCGTCTCCTACACTCGGCATCGTGTCGAGTGACCCCATGACGTCCCCCGCAGCCGGGACGAACCGTAAGCGCCGCTGGGAGTACCCAGCTCTCATTGCGCTCGGGTGTGCCGTTGTGGTGATCCTCGGACTGACCGTTGTCCTGACTGACGCTCCGGGCTCGTCCCAGCAGTCCGCTGCGGAAGCGGATGTTGCGCGTGTCAGCGAGGTTCAAGCGCTCCTCGATTCGTGGGCACGCGCTCAGATGTCCGACGATCCGACATCGCTGGCGCAGTTCGTAGATGCTGCCGCCGCCCCGGGGTTGCTCGACGCAGAGATTCGGCGCGCCACGGCTGCCGGTGCACTGAGTTTTTCGGATTGGGCGTACGAGGTCTCGCCGGGAACACTTGTCGAGGCTGCCCGAACGGGGTCGCCCGACGGCGTCACATTGTGGGGCGCTCAGGTGAACCTGCGTTATGCACTCGACGGTGTGGATGCGGCGCCGACGCGTAAGTCTGTCTTGATGACTTTTGCGGAACGTGACGGTTCGTGGTTCGTATTCGCTGACGGTTCGATTGTCGACGTGCTGGGCAGCGGCTCGAGCGGTTCGCAGTTGAGCGTCGACTCGTGGCACGGTCCATGGGATTTCGGTCCACTCGCGGTTTCGACCAACGCGGCCGAGGATTCGATAGTCGTCGGGCACCCGGGCCAGCAGGCATTCGTTGACGCGTTGGCCGCCGACCTCGACGGCGCTGTGAAGAATACGACGCAGTTGTGGGGCGACGGTTGGTCAGAGCGGGCAGTCGTGATGGTCGCCGGTTCGCCCGAGGAATTCACGGCGATGGTCGGTTCGCAGCACGACGGATCGTCCATAGCGGCTGTGTCGGTGGCGGATACGGTGCGCGACGGTGCCAGTGACGTGAGTGGGCAGCGCATCATATTCTCGCCGGCTGCCGCATCACGCTTGACTTCGACGACGCGGCAGGCGGTGCTTCGCCACGAGATGATGCATATCGCGGCGCGATCCCAGACCCGGGACGGGTCGCCCATGTGGGTGCTCGAAGGGTACGCGGAGTATGCCGGCAACCGTGGCTCCGGGCGGGCGGCGCGGGAGATTGCGCCGACACTTGCGGCCGCTGTTCGGTCCGGTGACGTGCCATCGGAGTTTCCCGAGGATTCACAGTTCGGGGGCGTGCCGGTGGTGAGTTCCCTTGCGTACGAATCGGCGTGGTCGATCAATGCTTATATTGCGGATCGTTTCGGCGAGTCCGAGCTGACGGAACTATTCCGCGCCTTGGCTGTGGGGCCGTCGACACCGGAGGAGATCAACCGGCGCATCGTCGACGTACTTGGTGTGAGTATCGACGACCTGCGCGACGGCTGGGTGGATTGGCTGCACCGCACACTGGGTTGATTGGCTGCACCGCACACTGGGTTGATTGGCTGCACCGCAGCGTGGGTTGATCGGCTCGTGCTTTACGGTGGACGAATGCGCCGGACCCTTTTGGTGACCAATGATTTTCCGCCCCGACCGGGCGGAATCCAGTCGTATCTACATACGTTCGCGAAGCATCTTCCGGCCGACAAGTTGGTTGTCTATGCGCCTCGTTGGCGTGGTGATTCGCACAAGAAGTTCGATGCCGCTCAACCTTTCGAGGTCGTGAGGCATCCCACGACATTGATGCTTCCGACTCCGTTTGTCGCCAGACGGGCCGCGAAACTGGTCAAGAAGCATGACTGCGAGTCCGTGTGGTTCGGCGCGGCGGCGCCCCTTGCGTTGTTGGCGCCGGTGGTCCGCCGGGCAGGTGCGTCGCGGGTGATCGCGAGTACTCACGGTCACGAAGTGGGTTGGTCGATGATTCCCGGTGCGCGGCAGTCGTTGCGGACAATCGGTGAAAACACGGATACGGTTACCTTCGTCAGCAAATACACCCGAGGCCGGTTCGCGGCGGCTTTCGGGCCGCAGGCTGCGCTGGAGCATCTGCCGTCGGGAGTGGATACGTCTGTCTTCCATCCTGATTCGGCTGCTCGCGCAGAATTGCGGGCACGGTACGGACTGGGGGAGCGCCCGACAATTCTCTGCCTGTCACGGCTCGTGCCGCGCAAGGGGCAGGACATGCTGATCAAGGCACTGCCGACTATCCGTGCGAGCATCGACGGCGCTGTACTTGTCATCGTGGGGGGTGGGCCGTACGACGAGAAACTGCGTGAGCTCGCCCACAAGACGGGGATGGACGATCACGTCGTGTTCACGGGCACCGTCCCGGCGGCGGAATTGGCCGCCCATCACACCATCGCCGATGTTTTTGCGATGCCATGCCGCACCCGCGGTGCGGGACTCGACGTCGAAGGTCTCGGGATCGTGTACCTCGAGGCGTCGGCAACGGGTGTTCCCGTGATCGCGGGTCGCAGTGGCGGTGCCCCGGAAACGGTGCAGCAGAACAAGACCGGGCTAGTGGTCGACGGTACGTCGGTTGCCGACGTTGCCGCCTCGGTGATCGAGATCCTGTCCGACCGTGATCGAGCTGCCGCAATGGGCGCCGCCGGTCGCGACTGGGTGGCGACCGATTGGAAGTGGGACACGCTCGCGTCGAAGTTGCAGGCGCTGCTCGGCTGAGCCTCGAGCATCAAGCACTGTGGCCGCCACACCTTTTCCAAGGTATGGCGGCCACAGGTGTGCGCGGTGTTACTTCGTGTAGATCATCTCGATCTCCGCGGCAAAGCTGGCGTGGACGACGTTGCGCTTGAGCTTCATCGTCGGGGTGAGTTCGCCTGTGTCCTCGGAGAAGTCGACCGGCAGGATCTTGAACTTCTTGATTGCCTCGGCATGGGAGACCAGCTTGTTGGCCTCGTCGATCGCGTCCTGGATATCGCCGACAAGTTCGCCGTCGCTGACCAGATCAGCCGCGGTGGTGCCGGCTGCCTTGTTGTTGCGCTCGTTCCAGGCGGGCAAAGCTTCGGCGTCGATGGTGATCAGTGCGCCGATGAACGGCTTCTGATCGCCCACGACGATTGCCTGGCTGATGAGCGGATGTGCGCGCAATGCGTCCTCGAGCTGGGCAGGGGAGACGTTCTTTCCGCCTGCCGTGACGATGATTTCCTTCTTGCGTCCGGTGATCGTGATGAACCCGTCCGCGTCGACGGTTCCGAGGTCGCCGGTGTGGAACCAGCCGTTCTCGGTCGACTCGGCGGTTGCCTTCTCGTTGCGCCAGTATCCGGTGAAGACCACGGGTCCGGAGAGAAGGATCTCACCGTCGTCGGCGATGCGAACAGAGTTGCCGGCCAACGGTTTTCCGACGGTTCCGACCTTCTGGGAGCCGATGGTGTTGACGGCAAATGCGGCGGTGGTTTCGGTGAGGCCGTAGCCCTCGTAGATCGTGACACCGATGCCGCGGAAGAAGTGGCCGAGCCGCGCACCGAGCGGGGCGCCACCGGAAATGGCGAGCTGGCACTGTCCGCCGAGGGCTGCCCGCAGCTTGGAGTAGACGAGTTTGTCGAACAACGCGTGCTTGGCCTTGAGGACGATACCGGCGCCACCCTTGTCCTTGGCCTCGCTCCACGCGACAGCGGTCTCCGCGGCCGCGTCGAAGATTTTGCCCTTGCCCTCGCCGTGGGCCTTTGCGCGGGCGCTGTTGTAGACCTTCTCGAACACTCGCGGTACCGACAGGATGAAGTCGGGCTTGAATTCGCCGAAGGTGGGGACGAGGTTCGGAATGTCGCTGGTGTGCCCGAGGGTGGCGCCGGCGTCGAACGAGGCGATGCTGACCGCGCGCGCCAGGACGTGAGCGAGGGGCAGGAACATCAGCGTGCGCACGCCTGGCGTCTTGAGCAGATCGCCGAGGTTGGAGTCGAGGATGCCCTTCGACTCCGCAATGAGGTTGGAGTGTGTCAGTTGGCAGCCCTTGGGGCGGCCCGTAGTGCCGGAGGTGTAGATCAGGGTTGCGGGATCGGAGGCCTTCAGAGCGTTGATACGCGTCTGGACCTCGTCGTCGGAAATGTCGGCGCCCAGGGCAGAGAGTTCCTCGACGGCGCCGCGTCCGCCTGCGGGGGTCTCGATCTGGTAGACGGTGCGCAGCGACGGCGACGCTTCTGCGACGTCCTTGACGGTGGCTGCGTGGACGTCGTTCTCGACAACGAGGTCGATGGCTTCGGAATCCTCGAGAATCCAGCGAACCTGCTCGGCGGCGGATGTTTCGTAGATCGGAACGGTCACGCCGCCTGCGGCCCAGATCGCGTAGTCGATCAGTGGCCACTCGTAGCGAGTCGCGGACATCAGCCCGACGCGATCACCCTGCTTGACGCCGATCGCGATCAGACCCTTGGCAACTGCGGTTACCTGGGCGGCGAACTCGCCGGCAGTGACGTCGACCCATGCGGAGCCGACCTTTCGCTTGTAGACGACGGCCGCAGGCTTCGTCTTCGCGAATGTGAACACCGAGTCGACCGCAGAGGCATCCTCGGGAATCGTGAACGTCTGGGGTGCGCTGTATTCAGGCACAAAATACCTCCGACACTGCGAAATACTGACGAGTAGGGTTTGACGCTATTCACTGTAGTCGCACGTCCGGCATAGTTGTGGCCCGGCTTACAGTCTGTCCGTTTCGCAGTGGTGTGGCACCGTTCGCTCACTCGTCGACGCGATATGTGAAGCTAACTGTCGTGAGCAGCATTCAGGTCGCAGACCAGACTTTCATCGCGGCACCGCCCGAGCGTGTCGCCGAACTGTTGTCTTCGCGTGCGCAGTGGCGCCGGTGGTGGCGAGATCTCCAGCTCGAGGTGCGCGAGGACCGCGGTCCCGCAGGCTTCCGGTGGGGCGTGTCCGGCAGTCTCGTCGGCACCATGGAGGTGTGGCTCGAACCGGTCATGGACGGCGCCATCGTTCACTACTTCCTGCACGCGGAACCAGTGGGTGTGTCGCCGTCAGGCCTGGCTGATCTCGACCTGGCCGCCATGAATCGCGCACGGCGCGTCGACGGCAAGGTCATGTCCTTTGAACTCAAGCGCGAACTGGAAGCGGGGCGCCCGGCAGGTGTGGCGCCCGAATCTGTGTGACGTGGCAGGAAGTTTTCAGGCCCGTGTTCGGGGAGAATTACGGGGACCATGAAGTTTCGAGGGAAGGAAGAGTAGTCGGATGGCCGAGAAAACCAAGGGGTTGATCAGCATCGACGCTCAGCCTGACGCCGTCATGGCCGTGATCGCCGATTTCGAGGAGTACCCCGCGTGGGTTGCGGCGGCCAAGTCCGTCGAGGTTCTGGAAGTTGGCGGCAACGGCCGCGCGAACCGGGTGCGGTTCGTCCTCGATGCCGGGATGGTGAAGGACAAGTACGAGCTGGCGTACACGTGGGCGCCCGACGGAATGTCGGTGAGCTGGGAACTGGTGAGCGGGGAGATTCAGAAGTCCCAATCCGGTTCGTACACTTTGCGTTCCGAGCCGGGCGGCAGTACGTCCGTCACCTACGAGCTGACGGTCGATCTGACTATCCCGATGATCGGGTTGTTCAAACGCAAGGCCGAGAAGATCATCACGGACACGGCTTTGAAGGAACTGAAGAAGCGAGTCGAGGGCTGAACGCCGCGCGGGCCCGTCTTCAACTCTTCATCGGCAGCGGTGGCAGTGGAACGACGACGCTGGCGTCTGCCGCAGCGCTGTCGGCGGCGACTGCCGGTTCCAAGGTTCTGCTGATGTCGATCGATCGGCTTCATTCGCTTGCGGATGTGCTGGCGATTCCGGTTCCGCGTGTAGTGACCCCATTGTTCGACCGGATGGATGTCTGGCAGGTCGATACGCTGACGCTTGTCGAAGACAAGTTCCGTGGTGTGTCGGCGCTACTCGATGCGGCGGGTTCCCATGAACACGGATCGTCGCTCCAGACTTTGGAGCCCGAGGAACTCACGGGTTCGCTTGGCATCGCGGACATTCTGGCGCTTGCCGAGGTCGTCGGGATGGCATCGAGCGGCGAATACGACGTCGTGATCGTGGATTGCCCGCCGTCGCCGGAGGCGTTGCGGATCCTCGGCGCGCCCGCGATGGTGTCCGAGTACCTCGAGCGGCTGTGGCCGCGTCACAGGCGGCTTGCGGCGGTGGCGGCTACCGACGTGCGGTTGATGCTGTTGGTGTCGATAATCGAACGCATTGTCTCGTCGGTCGACGAGATCGCAGCGTGTATCGCCGACACTTCGCACACGGAGATTCATCTCGTGACGTCGGCGCAGGGATCGGCGGCGCTTGCGACTCGGCGCACACTGTCCGGTCTTGCGCTCTCAGTGCTGCCGGTTGCTCGGATAATCGTCAATAGTGTTGTTCCGCAACCCGTTTCGCAGAGTTACGCAGATGAAGATATGTGCTGGTTGTCCAACGTTCGCGCGGCCCAGATGTCGGTGCTCGCGGGAGTTCGCGAGGCCGCCGATGGGATTGCCGTCACGGTTGTCGAACATGTCGGCACCGAACCGGTAGGGTTGGCGGCCCTGGGCGACATTGCAGTTGCGCTGGGCGAGGGGGCCGCTGCGCAGCCGCACCGCCATCCCGACCCGATAGCGGTGACGCTGGAATCGGGGACGGGGTTGGAGTCGGTCTACGCGATGCGGATGTATCTGCCGCTCGTCGATCCGTCGTCACTGACGTTGGGTCGGGTCGAAGACGATGTGCTGGTGGGAGCGGACGGGGTGCGACGGAGAGTGAGACTTGCGTCGGTGTTACGGCGATGCGTCGTGACCGGTGCCGAACTCGACGGTGCCTATCTGATCATTCGATTCTCGCCGGATCCCACGGTGTGGCCTGTATGAACGACGATCACACCAAGCTTCTCGCCGAGTTTCGGGTGTTGGCCGATTCCGTCCTCTCCCGGATCGAGCCGATTGTGGCGCAGATGGCGGAGGGGCGCACGAACGCAGCGGCGGATCTCGAGACCTCGGAGGAATTGCCTGCATTCAGCGGCTGCAGTTGGTGCCCGGTGTGCGCTGTTGCAGCCTTGATGCGGGGTGAACATCACGAGTTACTTGCAATCCTGGCAGGGCATGCTGCCGTCCTCCTGGCGTTGCTGCGTGAGCTGCTGGACGAGTTTCTCGGCGGGCGCGCCCCATCCGACGGGAAGCCGGACGGTGGTCCAGGGGGTGGGGCGCCGACGCCCGACGGTACCTCGTCGCCGAAGCCCCGATCGCCTGCTTTCGTTCCGATTACGGTGACTGTCAAGCGGTAAACGCTGGTACTTCGGTGCCATCGGTGGGCACAATCGTCAAGAACGCATACCGAGTGTGGAGTGTGGACCGGATGATCACCAATCGCAGTGCAAATGCCGACATCCTGACCGTCGGAATAGATGTGGGCGGCACCAGTATTCGAGCGTCGGTGGTCGACGTCGACGGGCAAGTGCTCGATACCATGCAGGCTCCGACGCCCCAGTCCGCGCGGTCGCTCGAGGATGCGCTCGATCGGGTGGTGCGTGAACTGGTCAGTCGGCACAATGTGGCCGCAGTGGGTTTGGCGGTAGCCGGGTTCGTCACCTCGGATCACGGGATCGTGCTTTTTGCTCCGCACCTGCCGTGGGTGAACGCGCCGGTCGGCAAGGACCTGAGCGTACGGCTGGGGTTGCCGGTTGTTCTGGAACACGATGCCAATGCGGCGGCGTACGCGGAGTATCGGTTCGGTGCTGCGGCTGGTGGCCGGAACGTCGTCACGGTGGCGATCGGGACGGGCATCGGTGGCGCGTTGCTGATCGGCGGTGAGCTGTACCGGGGTAGTTACGGTGTTGCGCCGGAGTTCGGCCACGTCCAGGTCGTGCCGGACGGACGCCCGTGCGCGTGTGGCAAGCGCGGCTGCTGGGAGCGGTACTGCAGCGGAACTGCGTTGGTGGACACAGCAATTGAACTTCTGGCCGAAGATCCGGCCGCGTCAACAGTCCTGGCGCGAGAAGTTGCCGTCGACCCGGGCAGCTTGACCGGGCGTCGAATCGCCAATGCCGCGTACGACGGTGACCCACTCGCGCTGGCGACGATGGCTGAGTTCACGCATTGGCTGGCAGTCGGCCTGGCGATGGTCGCCGACGCCTACGACCCGGATGTCGTGGTGATCGCCGGCGGCGTCGCGAGTTCGGCTCCACTGTTTCTCGATGACGCCCGTGAGCAGTACGCAACGTTGTTGACGGGTGCGAAATATCGACCTCTGGCCCGGATTCGCACTGCCCAGTTGGGGGAGGCCGCGGGGATGGTGGGGGCGGCGGCGTTGGCGCGTTCGGCGGTTCCAGGCATCATTTCGCCTGCCAGGCGTTGAGTCGCACTTGTGATCACGAGGTGGCGGTCGGGGCATGTGTAGCGAGGGTAACCGGCGCGCAGTAAGGTCGTGCACAAGGCAATTCGGGTTGTGAATGGGAGGGACGCCGTGTGGTATTGGCTCTTCAAGTATGTGTTGTTGGGGCCGATTCTCCTGCTGCTCGGGCGTCCGACGATCAAGGGGCACGAGAACATTCCCACTGACGGTGCGGCGATTCTCGCCAGCAACCATCAGGCAGTTCTGGATTCGTTCTATCTTCCGCTGCGCTCGAACCGTCGAATCACGTTCCTCGCAAAAAGTGAGTACTTCACTGGCAGCGGACTCAAGGGTGCGTTCCAGCGGTGGTTCTTCACGGCTGTCGGCCAGGTGCCCATCGATCGCACCGGTGCGGACGCAGCCCAGGACGCGCTCAACGCTGGTCTACGGGTCCTTGATGCCGGCAAGCTGCTCGGTATCTACCCCGAGGGCACTCGCTCGCCGGATGGTCGTCTGTACAAGGGCAAGACCGGAATGGCTCGTCTGGCACTCGAATCCGGTGTCAAGGTGATTCCCGTAGCGATGGTCGGCACCGACAAGATGAACCCCATCGGTTCGAGGATGTGGCGTCCGGCCAAGGTCACCGTCATCGTCGGTGAACCTATCGACTTCTCGCGTTTCGAGGGGATGGGCGGCAACCGCTTCGTGGAGCGGGCTGTGACCGACGAGGTCATGTACAAGCTGATGAAGCTGTCTGGCCAGGAATACGTCGACATCTATGCGGCGAGTTTGAAGAACCCGAAGCCGGTCAAGGCGGAGGAGTCCCCGTCCGACGAGACCCACCAGCTCGGGGAGTCCGACGAGGCTGCCGCTCCACTTGCGGCCGTTGTCGACCCCGATGCCGAGCAGACTGATGGGCCGCACGTCCCGGACACGCGCGCCAGTTAGAGATTTCCCACAACTGCCGGGCGTGCATTAGCTCTCGGGACCGGCGGTGCGGCATAGTTTTGAGCCGTGCGCTACTTCTACGACTGTGAATTCATCGAAGACGGTCGAACCATCGACCTCGTGTCCATCGGCGTCGTCTGCGAGGACGGCCGAGAGTACTACGCCGTCTCGACGGAATTCGATCCGGCGCGGGCCGGCAGTTGGGTGCGCAAGAATGTTCTGCCGAAGCTTCCTGCGCCGTCGTCTCCGCTCTGGAAGTCGCGCGACAAGATCCGTGACGACCTCCTGAAGTTCTTCGTACCGCGGCCGATGGTGGTTCCCGAACTGTGGGCATGGGTCGCGGCGTACGACCACGTCGCGTTGTGCCAGCTGTGGGGCGACATGACCGAACTGCCCCAGTCGTTGCCGCGTTACACGCGGGAGTTGCGCCAGTTCTGGGAGGACAACGGCAGCCCGGCTCTGCCGCCTGCACCGTCCGACGCGCATGACGCTTTGGCGGACGCACGACACAATCTGGTGAAGTTCGACGCGATTGCCCGAGTCCGGTCACTTCGTTGACCTGCTGTGACGCCGAACTCGGTTAGACGAGACCGCGCGCTAACGAGAGCCTGTGTGACGCGCGGGTAGGTGAGCGAATATCCTGTACTAGTGAACTGGACTGTCGACGTGCCGATCGACCGCTTGCCCGAACTTCCGCCGCTGCCCGCCGGACTGCGTCAGCAGCTCGACGAGGCCCTTGCGAAACCCGCCGCGCAGCAGCCTTCATGGCCCGCTGACCAGGCGGCTGCGATGCGCACTGTGCTCGAGAGCGTGCCGCCGATCACCGTGGCCAGCGAAGTCGAGGCATTGTCGGATCGCCTTGCGCAGGTAGCGCGCGGCGAAGCCTTCCTGTTGCAGGGCGGCGACTGCGCCGAGACGTTTGCCGACAACACCGAGCCGCACATCAAGGGCAATATCCGCACGCTGCTGCAGATGGCTGTCGTCTTGACGTACGGGTCCTCCATGCCGGTGGTCAAGGTGGCACGTATCGCGGGTCAGTACGCCAAGCCTCGATCAGCCGACATCGACTCGTTGGGCCTCAAGTCCTACCGCGGCGACATGGTCAACTCGATTGTCGCCGACGAGGCTGTCCGCGCCCACGATCCGTCGCGGTTGGTACGGGCGTACGCAAATGCGAGTGCCGCGATGAACCTGGTTCGGGCGCTCACCGGCGCCGGAATGGCCGACCTGCACAAGGTCCACGACTGGAACCGCGAGTTCGTGGCAGCGTCTCCGGCCGGAGCACGCTACGAGCAGCTCGCGTCCGAAATCGATCGTGGCCTGCAGTTCATGAATGCCTGCGGCGTGACCGATCCGAGCCTGCACCAGGCGCAGATCTTCGCGAGCCACGAAGCCTTGGTCCTCGACTACGAGCGTGCGATGCTGCGTCTCGACAACGACAGCGATCACCCCAAGCTCTACGACCTGTCGGCTCACTTCTTGTGGATCGGCGACCGTACTCGTCAGCTCGACGGCGCGCACATCGCCTTTGCCGAGTTGGTGTCCAACCCGATCGGTCTGAAGATCGGTCCCACGACCACTCCGGAGATGGCCGTCGAATACGTCGAGCGTCTCGACCCGACAAACAAGCCAGGTCGCCTGACGCTGATCTCGCGGATGGGCAACGGCAAGGTCCGTGACCTCCTTCCTGCGATCATCGAGAAGGTCCAGGCCACCGGCCATCAGGTCATCTGGCAGTGCGATCCCATGCACGGCAACACGCACGAGGCGTCCACCGGTTACAAGACGCGTCACTTCGATCGCATCGTCGACGAGGTTCAGGGATTCTTCGAGGTCCACAACGGTCTCGGCACCCACCCGGGTGGAATTCACGTCGAATTGACCGGCGAGAACGTCACCGAGTGCCTCGGTGGCGCGCAGGATATTTCGGACGGCGACCTGTCGGGTCGTTACGAGACTGCCTGCGATCCTCGCCTCAACACCCAGCAGTCGTTGGAGCTCGCGTTCCTCGTCGCAGAAATGCTGCGCGGCTGACGCTTAGCTGTTGTATCGAACGCCCTCATTCGCCGTGCGCGGGTGGGGGCGTTTTACGTTGTCAGGCTGTTGGTTCGATCAGGCACTGCTGCGATCAGGGAATGGCAACAACGGTGACGTTGGAGCCTTTCTCCACACGATCGTTCTTATCGCTCTGACTGACGATCAGCGAGCTGTCGTTCTGGGTCAGTTGGCGGACGGTGAGGGTGAGACCGAGGCGGGTCAGTTCCTCGCGAGCGGAGGCGACGCTACGTCCCAGCAGGTTGGGGACCTTCACGGAGCTGGACACGAGAAGGGCAACGGATGTTCCGGCGTTCACAGACGAACCCGCAGCGGGGTCGGTGCCGATGACCTTTCCGCCGTCGACACCGTCGTCGAAGGCAGATCGGGTTTCGCTGACGGTGATGCCCAGTTTGTCGAGGGCAGCCCGGGCCGCGTTCTCCGACATGCCCTTTACGTCGGGAACATCAACGGGCGGTGATCCTTTGGACGTGACAACTTTGACCGAGGAGCCAACAGGCACGGTGGTTCCCGGAGCCGGGTCCAGAGCGGCGACACCGCCGATGGGGATCTTGGAACTGAACGTCTCACCGCCGTCGACGGCAACGAGGGTGCGCGCAGTGAGCTGATCTCGGGTGGCTTCGACGGCGCCGCCCGCTGGTATCGGCGGCACAGTCGGACGCCCGAGCGACGTGAACAGGACAACACTCGATCCGCGCGAAATCCGCGAGCCCGCTTCGGGATCGGTGCCGGTCACGGTGTCGAGAACCTCGGTGTCCGAGTACGTTCCACGCACTTCCGGCGACAGTCCGGCATCCTGAAGTGCCGTGACTGCCGCATCCTTGTTCAGGCCACCGATCTGGGGGACCGCGGTGAATCGGCCAGAGCCCATCCACCAACCGCCGAACCCCAGCGCAAGCGCAAGCAACGCGATGACAAGAAGCCAGACGAGAGTGGTCCGGCGAGAGCGTCGTCGTGCTTGCGAAAAGTGGTCGTGTGGATCGATCTCGGCAGAGTCGTCTTCGTGCTCGTCAGTCTCGGCGACGGGCGGACGCACGGTTTGTGCGGTGACCGCGCGGGTGTGCTGAATGCCGTCCGGTGGTGCGTGCGGCGCCAGCGCGGTTGTAGGCGGCGCCGCAGCTCCGGCCGCAAATGCCGTGGTGGCGGCGCCGACTGGTGCACCGGCGCCACCGATAACGGTGGTGGCGGGCGAACCGGGGGCCGCGGGACGGGGTGTTGCCGGCCGGGGTGTCGGCGCCGGTGCGGCGGCGGCACTGTGATGCTGCGCGGATCGCCGCGGCGCGGGCACCCGATACGCGGGCAGTTCGAGTTGTTCGCACACGATGCGCAGGGCGGCTGCCATTTCGCCGGCATCGGTAAACCGATGTGCAGGTTCACGATTGGTGGCCTGCGTGACGAGGCGGTCGAACTGCGCCGGTACGCCGGCGATTCGTGAACCTGGCGGCGGAACGTCATCGTGAATTCTCTGGTATGCGATCGAGAGAGAGGTGTCCCCGGTGAAAGGTGTTGTACCGGTGAGGAGTTCGAACATGAGAACGCCGGTGGAGTACACGTCGCTGCGCGGATCGGCCACTCCGGAGGTGACCTGCTCCGGGGAGAGGTAGGCGGCGGTGCCGAGAATGACGCTGTTGGACGTTGTTGTCGCGGCAGCAGCGGCGCGCACCAAACCGAAATCGGCGATCTTCACTTCACCGGCGTCGGAAATCAGGATGTTCTCCGGTTTGACGTCGCGGTGCACCAGTCCGGCCCGGTGTGCAACTGCCAACGCGTCGAGTACCGGCCCGACTACCGCGGCGACAGCGTGTGGCGGCATCGGGCCGCGCTCGCGCAGCAATTCGCGCAAGGTGCCGCCGTCGACCAATTCCATGACGAGGAAGGCATGACCGCGATCGCTGCCCTGGTCGTACACGGCAACCAAGGCAGGGTGCTTGAGGCGGGCGACTGCGCGCGCCTCGAACTCGAAGCGGGTGAGAAAAGCGGGATCGGCGGCAAACTGCGGATCCATGACCTTGATAGCGACAGGCCGATCCAACCGCGTATCGAGGCCTCGATACACAGTCGACATTCCGCCGCGTGCGATGGGCGCATCCACGCGATAGCGGCGTTCGAGCATTTCGCCGATCAACCCTTGACCTCCGTTGTGAAAATCTGTGGTGCAGTAATAATCTGTGGTCGCATCCGCCTCGTCCATCGTAGCCAGCGCTGCCGACGGAAAGTTCCACCCACGTGCCGCGTGACAAGCCGACCCGATAAACTTCCGTGGTGAGCGCGATTCCTTATTGTGATGATGTCCTGGATTCTTCGGTATCCCTGTTCCAGTTGGCCGATGTAGCGAAGAGCGTCAGGTTGCCGGTCGCGAAGGTGCACCAGTTGCTCCGCGATCGCAAGATCATCGCAGTCAAGCGCAACGGGGTTCTCGGGGTTCCCGAGGAATTCTTCGACGAAGACGGCCAGATCGTGAAATGGCTTCCCGGTTTGCTGGCAGTTCTGCACGATGGCGGATACAGCGATGTAGCGTCGCTGCGCTGGCTTTTCCAGTCTGACGAGTCCCTCCCCGGACGCCCCGTCGACGCCCTGCATGGGCACCTCGCCCGCGAGGTTATCCGCCGTGCACAGGCAATGGCTTTCTGAGTCTGATTGGTTTTTCCGGCCTGACGTAGCTCGCCGACCGGACTGGAGCCGGTACGGCGAACGTCAGGCGCGTGCGGTGGTGGACGGTCACCCGGCGGTCGAGAATGTGGTCGAGAATGCGATAGCCGACTGACCCCACCCCGTGCGGAGCACCGAATTCATCGTGCCGTCGACGTCGCTTCTGCCGGGACTTTCTCCGGTGCGTGTCCCCGTAGACGCAGTGGGTCTTCCGTCCGGAGTGTCATCGCCGCGACGACGGAGGCAAATGTTGCCAGTACCACGTGCGGGAACGAGTACATGCCGATCGATCCGTCGGGCTGGAATATCAACATGAGCCAGCTGGACAGCCCCACCAGTATGGCCAGGGTCGTCGGGGAGAGTGCAAAGCCGGCAGCTACGGCCAACGGCCACGAGTAGTACCAGGGGAGCGCCGCCGGGGAGAGAATCACGATGGCAACCATGACAATCACGATGCCCATCACGGCGTCGCGTTCGGTGGTGCGGAATCGCCACCAGACAAAAGCGATGATTCCGATGAGCACGACTGCGCTGACAAGCCGGGTCACCTGGAGTATGTCGTCGAAGTGATTGCCGGTGAGCCACGATGTCGCGGCGGTGGACAGTTCGGCGACGAGGGTCGGCAACGACAGCCAGTTGATGATCTTGTTGGAGCCGGAGAGCGCCGTCGTCCAGCCGAGTCCGACACCGGCAATCAACGACGTCGAACCGAGGACAACAACGAACATCGCAAATCCGCTACCGGCGGTCTTGATAAAGGATCGGATCGGATTCGGTGCTTCCGTTCCCTGCGCTGCGGCGTCTTCACGTTCGTGGATCATCCAGATCCAGACGATGAACGGCAGCGCCACCCCGGCAGTGGCCTTGATGGCAACGGCAAAGGCGATGAGACCGATTCCGAACATGTGCTTGCGTTCGAGGGCCAGAGCGATGCCGGCGACCATCAGGCCGACCATCAGCATCTCGTTGTGCACGCCGCCGATCAGATGGATCAGGACGAGTGGATTGAGGACCGCGAGCCACAAGGCGATCGCCGGGTTTCCACCGAGTTTGCGCGCGAGGTGGGGGACACCCCACACCATCAATGCCAGGCCGGGCAGCATGGTGATGCGCAGTAACATCGTGCCCGCGATGACGTTGTCACCGGTCAGGCGAACAATGGCATCAGTGAGCAGGAGATGAACCGGACCGTACGGGGTTGTTGTCGTCGTCCAGACATTGGAGACGTTGTCGAGCAGGATGCCGGGATTGACCACCGGCCCCACTTCGTACGGGTCGAAGCCGTCACGCAGCAGAGCGCCCTGCGCAAGGTAGGAGTAAGCGTCACGGCTGAACATCGGAACGGCAAAGAGCAGGGGGAACGTCCACAGCGGCACGATGAATCGCAGCCCGCGCAAACCGACGTCACCGCGCAGCGCCGAGCGACCCAGTCGCGCCCACGCGCCGATCATGCACAACACGCCGATCCACACGATCGCCGCCGACAGTATCGACCCGTGCCCGAATCGGAGCCAGGACAGATGCATCGACTCGAGCAACGGGTCCTCGCGCCGGACGCTACCTGCGCCGAATCCGCCGAACATGATCATGGCGGCGCCCAGGAATCCGAGCAGCGCGCTGTGTCCTTCGGGAGTGCGAAGGAAATCAGCGGCCCTTCGATGCCACGCTGGTGTGGTGGCTGCGGCAGAGGGCGTCATGAGTGCAGTTTCCTCCCCCGAGATGTTCGGATGCGGTAGCGCGTACGTGGTGAATTGCTGGCGAATAGTCGGTTACGAGGGGACAGTTTAGTTGCTCCGGAGACCGAACCCTGCCGTCGACTCGTTTGCGCGCGCCGGCGACAGCCGGTTCGGTGCCCAATAGTGACGGATCACTCATGAACAGTCTGTCAGTACGTGCGCGACGTGGCTGCGAGGGCCATCTCGCGCAGCCGTGTCTTGGCCTCCGCGGTGGCGCTGCTCGATTCCAGTGCGGCCGCGGCAGATTCGACCAGGGTGGCGATGCGTGCTTCCGCGTCGTCCACTGCCCCGAGGTCGGTGATCAGGGTGCGTAGCGTATCGACGTCGTTGTCGGTCAGTTCTGCGCCGATTCCGGATCGGAGTTGTTGTGCCGCAGCAGGATCAGTGTCATCGGCGCGCGCAAGTGCGGCAGCGAACAGTGTTGTCCGCTTACCGGTGCGGAGGTCGTCGCCGGACGGCTTGCCGGTCACCGACGGATCGCCGAAGACGCCGAGCAGGTCGTCCCGGAGCTGGAATGCGATACCGATGTCGGTGCCGAACTTCCGGTACGCGTCGATCAGTGGCGCGTCTGCTCCGAAAAGGGCAGCACCGAGGTGCAGGGGGCGCTCGATCGTATACGCCGCAGTCTTGAACCGGTTGACGCGCATAGCTGCCTCGACGCTCTCGTCGCCGCGAGCTTCGTTGCTGATATCGAGGAACTGACCGCCAAGCACTTCGGTGCGCATCGCCGACCACACGGGGCTGATCCGAGCGGCGGCGTCGGCGCCGATTCCGGATTCGCGGATCATGTCGTCTGCCCATGCGAGCGCAAGATCGCCGAGCAGAATTGCGACAGCCTCACCGAAGTGGGCGCCGTCGCCGTTCCAGTTGTCAGCTCGGTGCAGGTTCTCGAACTCGACGTGCACGGTGGGAAATCCGCGACGCGTCGTGGAGGCGTCGATGATGTCGTCGTGGACCAGCGCGCATGCCTGGACCAGTTCGAGTGCCGTGCAGGCGCGCATGACGCTGTCGGCGTCGTCGCCGTGAGGGTCGCCGCCGGCGCCGAGCCAGCCCGTCCACGCAAAGGCCGGCCGCACGCGCTTGCCGCCGCGCAGAACAAAGCTCTCGAGAGTGTCGACGGCGGTTTCGTATCCGCCGCCGATGGTTTCCACCGCTTCGCGCCTGGAGGCAAAGAAGTCACGCAAGCTCTGTTCGAACAAAGCCGGCAACTCGAGCGAGGACGGATAGGCGGCGTCGGTTCGAGCAGACAGGATGGCCTCCAAGGTCGGTAACTTCTCATACCGGCGAACAGGGCCAGGCAGTGAGCGTAGAGTCCAGCTTAGTGGGGTCCCTACCGATGTCCGGTGTGGGCCGTGAACTGCACGATCCTGGCATCCGGGACGTATTCACGGACGCGATGCTCCGTTCTGCGTTGACAAAACATATGCTTACCTCGTGACATTCGATGCAGTCAGGGGACGCTCCAGCGATGGCTGGGCCAGCCGAACACCATCGATCGTCGATCGGATCACATCTTCCACAGGGAGTCGGATTCCGTTCTCGGTCGAGTTCTCACCGCCGCGCGACGCAGAAGCCGAGGCGCGTCTGTGGCGTGCCGTGCGCACATTCGAGAGGCTCGGTCCGGCTTTTGTCTCCATGACGTACGGCGCCGGCGGTTCGACTCGTGACCGCACCGTTCGGGTCACAGGAGAATTGGCCGAAGAGACCACGTTGCTGCCGGTTGCACACCTCACTGCGGTGTCCCACAGCATCGACGAACTCCGATCCATGGTCGGCGCCTATGCCGATCGCGGAATCAGCAACATCCTCGTTCTGCGCGGCGACCCCCCTGGCGACCCCCTCGGCGAATGGAAGAAACACCCCGATGGCGTCGAGTACGCCGAAGAGCTTGTCCGGATGGTCCGCGATCTCGGTGACTTCCACGTCGGCGTGGCGTCGTTCCCGGAAGGACATTACCGAGCACCTGACCTGGCCCACGACACGAAGTACCTCGTCTCGAAGTTGCGCGCCGGAGCCGAGTACTCCATCACGCAGATGTTCTTCGACGTCGACGACTACCTGCGTCTGCGTGATCGCGTGAGCGCGTTCGACCCCGAGCAGGGCGCCAAGCCGATCATCCCCGAAATCATGCCGGTCACCTCACTGCGGTCGGTGCGGCGCATGCTCGAACTGTCCGGATCGTCGTTGCCGCCCGCCCTCGAGCGCCGGTTCGACGCCGCCGCCGGTTCGGGTTCTCAGGAGAATCGGGCAGCGGTGCGTGAACTCGGGATCGACCTCGCTACCGAAATGGGCGAGCGATTGATCGCTGAAGGCGCTCCGTGCCTGCACTTCATCACGTTGAACTTCGCACGGGCCACGAGCGAGGTTCTTGAACGTCTGGGGCTGACGTCGGATGTGTCGACCGATTCGCAGGCGAGCGTCTAGCACTCCCGCTCAGTGCGTGTCACTCTTTGCCGATTGTGGACTCTTCGGTGCCTGCGAGACGGGTGCGCGATTGCGCACCATCCAGGCCATCGCACCGACGATAATCGCGACACCGAGTGTGAGGCCGGCCATGATGCCTGCCCATCCCGCAAAGCTGCGGGTACTCGGATCGGCGTAGTTCACTTCTGCGCGCACAGTCGATACCTCGCCGGCCGGCAGAGTCCACGAGACCCGGGAATCGCCGTCTCGGTTGCCGTTCGTCGTGGAGATGCGTGCCGGGAAGGCGATGCTGAATTGGATGTCGGAGCCCTGGGCGGGCAGGGCTTTGAGGTCGGCCTTTCCATCCAACGCGACGGTGTCGCCACTGCGCTGAAGGGTGAGCTGGAACGAACCGGCGCCTTCGTCCGTCATGGCAGCCAGTTGCGAGACGTCACCGAAGCTGAGATCCCAGAAGAACACCTGTGATCCGACGTAGCCGTCCTTCTTGTATTCCTGAACCCGGATGTTCTCCGCGAGCGACGTCGGCGGTACCAGTTGTGGCCCGGGATCGGCTTCGTTCTCCGGAATCACGGCCGCGACGATCTGCCCTGACACGCGATCATCGGCCGAGACACCCATCGAGACCTGGACCCGTAGGCAGCCGGCGAGCAGCGGCACCAGCATCAGTACGAGAGCCGTCGTGGCAAGGAGTTGCTTGCGACGTCGCGGCCGCGTGGTGTCATCCGTGGACTGTTGCACAGTCGTCATCGTGCCAGCCGCTGCATCGGTAGTCAGCTACGAGGGGGTGTGTCGGCGTGGGAAGTCCGAGACCGGGCGAACGCAACGCCGAAGGTGGCAAGAAGCCAGACCCCGAGAATTCCCATCACGACAAACCCGTACATCGCCGAGTAGCGCAGCTCGGGTGCACTGAGGAACACGGCGTGCGCCAGGGCAGAACCGAGCCACGTCCACAGAAACAGGCCGTAGGGAACGGCGTCGGAGACCGTCGGCTTTTCGTATCGACTCGCGATCGCTTCCATGATCGATGCCATGATCAGACCGATCGCGATCCACCCCGCGTAGTTTGTCAGGGGAATGTGAGCGATGCCGGAAAGTCCCGCGTTGTCGACACACCATGCCCATTGATCGTCGGCCACCATCTGTGGATCGAGATACAGATCCCAGCCGACCAGCCCTGTGACTGTGAGCGCGACGCGGCCGATTCGCCGTGAGGCCGGCGTGAACCGCCGAACCAGGCGAGTGGCCACACACCAGATCGGATAGAAGCCAGCAGTCCAGGCGAACGGCACGATCAGCGGCACACCGGACAACGCCGGACCGAGTCCGTCGACGCTGTACCCGTAACAGCCGTACGGCATTCCTGTGGCGGTACCCACTATCTCCGACGTTAGCCCGATCCCCGCGGTGACTGCGATCAGCGCGGCGGTCCACACAACGCCACGGTTGATCGCCGCGTGGCTGATTGACGCGGCGGCCAGTAAACCCACCACGGCGATCGTCACGGCATCGCGAGAGCTGCCGTCCACCAACGGATACACGATCTGCGCGCCGATCGCTGCTAACGCCAGAATCAGCGGAACACGTTGGCGGATCACGTCCTTCGACGTATCCGGCGCAGCAACGACGTGCCGCGCCGCTCGGACAGTGCAATGCGCGCAGCGCTGCGCCCACTCGCTCCGGACACACCACCGCCGGGGTGCGTCGACGCGCCGGTGAGGTAGAGGCCCTCTGCGCCGGGGACGCGGTGCGCTGACAACTCGGGCAGTGGGCGCCACATCATCATCTGATCGAGGGACATCTCGACGTGCATGACGTTGCCGCCGATCAACCCCATCTCGGACTCGATGTCGCGCGGAGTCTGGATGTGCCGGTGGCGGATGCTGTCGGTGAAGCCGGGCGCCGACGCCTCCATCTCGGCGACCACGCGATCGGCTTCGGACTCGGCGAGCGACGCCCAGTCCCGGTCCGCGCTCAGTCGATACGGCTGCCACTGTGACCACAAAGTCACTTGATGCTCGTTCGGGGGAGCGATACTCGGATCGATCCCACTGAAACTCATGCCGAGAACCGCGGGGCGCGGGGGAAGTTCGCCGCCGAGAGCTGCTCCGTGAGCAGTCCGTAGGTGTGCGCGATCGGACACCAGAAGTTGCAGGCCGGACGTGCTCTCGGCAATCGACGCAGACGGGTACCGCGGAAGCGCCGATGTTGCCAATCGCAGGACCATGCCGATTCCCGGGCCGACGCGGATCCGCCGACGCCACCGATCCAGTGTGGCTGCGTCGAAGCCTCCGTTGCCCAGTAGATCCAACGTCGTCAAGATGTGGCAGCCGGCGATGACGGTGCGAGCCCGAACCTGGTGTCCACCGGCAGTTCTCACGGTCCAGTGATCGCCGTCGCGGGTCAGCGACGTCACGGCGTCGCCGAGGTCGACGGTGGCTCCGTCCATCTTCAGCCTCGAGATGAGGGCGGCGCTGAGTGCGCCGCTGCCCCCAACGGCGCGCCCCGGCGGCAGAACGTGCATGAGCGCGGCAAAACCAACCATCGGCGCGGTGCCCGGCTCCGACATCGGTGGTCCTGATTGCGCTCCGAACCAGGCGAGTGCGGCTTTGAGTGGTTCGCTGTCGAAGTACTCGTCCAGGAGCGCGTCACCGGTCGCGAGGAACTGGCGCGCGAGATCGCTCCCGCCGCTCCCGGTGTCGAGGCCCCAGAACGACGACAGCAGATTGGGTCCGGTGGGTGGGGTGGAAAATGCCCGCATCACCCGCGCGCTGCGCTCCGACCAGATATTCACGAACCTGCGGTAGGCGTCGGCATCACGTGTGCCACATGCTTGTTCGATCGATCGGCAGGTCGCGTCGAGGTCGCGGTGGAACACGATTCCCGGGCAATCCGAACCTGCGGGAGGTGGTGCGTACGCCCAGGGATCGCAATCGATGTACCGAAGTCCGTGGGCCGCAAGCCCGAGTTCCTCGATGATTCCGGTGTGCCGAATCATGATGTGCGCGGACGAACCACGATCGACTTTGTGTCCCGGAAATCGTTCGATCGTCGAGACGGCCCCGCCGGGGACGGTGTCTTTCTCGAGCACCTGGACCGACCAGCCTTCGCGTGCGAGGTAGGCCGCCGAGACCAGCGCGTTGTGCCCGGCGCCGACAACTACTGCGTCGAGAATCGCGGTCACAGCGGCAATCCTCGTCCGAGCACGGCAAACGGTCGACTGTCTCCGGCAAAGCGGAATCGCCTGAGCACGTCCTGAAATCCCAGTCGCCGATACAACCGCCACGCGCGGTTGTCCTCGTCGTACACCTCGGGAGTGGACAGGAGGACGGAGCGCTCCGTCCGATCTCGCAAGAGATGCCGAAGCAGGGATTCACCCAGGCGATGTCCCTGGCCACTGGGATGGACGTGGAGTTCGGTCAGTTCGAAGTAATCGTCGAGAATGGCCGAGATCTCGGACTGCGGCCGACCGCTGCGACGTAATCCGTGCAGCACCTGTTGGTGCCACCACTGGTCCGAACTTCCGCGATAGCCGTAGGCGATTCCGATCAGTGGAGCAGAAGTGTCTACAGGAGCAACAGAGTTTTCCGGAGCAACAGAGTTCGCAGTGGGTTCTCGTCCGGCACAGGCGCCGACGGCTTTCCATCCCGGCCTGGTCGAGTGCTCCGTCCACATCGGCGCGCGGTGGAACTCGGTGCCACGTGGATAGTCCATCGCGGTGACGTACACGGACAGTGCCTCGTGCAGTCGATTCGCGAATTCCTCGCGGTCGAGGTCGACCGTGTACGGAGTCCAGGCGATCTGCGGGTCGACTGGTCTCACCTCTTCTCTTGACTACTTGTCGGTGGGTGCAGTTATATTGAATAGGTCGAACGAATGTTCGATAAGGGTGATCTGGAAATGACACCCGAGGTGGGGATGCCCGAAGGGAAGCGGGCATCCCCGCCGCACCAGATTTCGATCCTTGTGAATGCAATCCCCTTTGGCGCGGGAGGTGCCCCGGATGTCCGATCGAGCGAAGTCCGAAAGAACACCGAAGTCCGAAAGGGCGCTGCCGGCGGAACTGGCGTGCCCCTCGCGGTCGGCGCTGTCACGGCTCCCGAAGTCAGCGAAAATGCCGGGGCGAGTGGCGCGATCGTCCCCCGCCGAGTTCTCCGGAAGTGGGTCCGCAGGCGGACTCGCGTGGAATCTGTTGGGGAAGGCCGATTCATTGTTGGCGGAGTCCGTCGGAGCAGGAGACGCGTCAGAACGCTTTCGATGCGCCTATCTGGCAGCGTTGCGCGGCGCTGGAGCAGTTCTGGCTGTGGGTGCGACGGGAAGTGGACGGCGTAAGAAGAGCGGGAACGCATGGACCCGGTTGGACGCGGACGCACCCACTTTCGGCGCGTGGTCGAGTTACTTCGCCGGCTGGTCGAACACCCGGGCGGCGGTGGAAACAGGCATGCAGGTGGATCTCAGCGACGCTGATGCCGATGGATTTTCTGTCGAAGTAGGCCGATTTCTGACTGCGGTCGAAGATTTTGTCGGTCAGGCTCGTCGAATCGACCTGAGAGCATCCTGAAATTTTTGATGTCTGAGATGGCCGAATTCAGAGAAAATGCAGGTTCTGTGGCCTGATGGGGCCTGATTTACGGTTCGGCCGGGCAAATACGTACGCTTGTGGCATAACTCGTACCCAGAGTTGGTGGTCCGCGACCTAAACTGCTCGTAGTATAAAAAGCAGGTAGTCGTTCACGTTGACTACCCGCCACCTCACACCGTGGGGTGGTTGCCTAACTTCCAGTGCCGGGGGAGGTACCGTGCCACTCTCCGAGCACGAGCAGCGCATGCTCGATCAGATCGAGAGCGCTCTCTATGCCGAAGACCCCAAGTTCGCCTCCAATGTGAGGGGCGGCCGTATGAGGGCGCCGTCGAGTAGACGGCGTTTTCAAGCTGCGGCGCTCTTTGTTGTGGGCTTGATCCTGTTGATTGCAGGCCTTCAAGTCCTCAAACTGGGCTCATTTCCGATTCTCAGCTTGGTCGGGTTCCTGTGTATGTTCGGCGCCGGCGTCATGCTCTTGTGGGGCGGCGGTCGACGGACTGGGACACCAACTGCGGACGGCGCTCAGGCCGGTGAACACCAGTCCGGGCCTCCAGGCGCGGGTGGGTCGAGCGGCGGCCGAGGGCATTCACGCGGTCGACGATCAGGTGGGGGATTCTCTTCCCGAATGGAAGATCGATTCCGTCGCCGGTTCGAGCAGGACTAGCTCTGACGCAAGCTGATGATCCCGTCGGCCAGTTCGGCGGGAGAGTCACGGTGGTCAATTTCACCTGAATTGTTCCACCTGTGCGGGTGGCGCGTGCGCCCTCGCAAGCGACATAACTCATAACAAAACATGACGGTCGGCAACCACTGGTTGCCGGCCGTCTGTCGCGTTACCGGGGGACCATGGTCCCCTCCACTTTCCTCCCCTGCTATGGGTAGTTCCGGCGTAAAGATGGGCGCATGGGGCTGCGGCAATCCGCCGTACTCGTTGAGCTGGACTTATAGGTCGAATGTGGGCATGTGTGACGTAGGGCGGAGCACGTCGGTGATGTGCGTGGGGACACTGCTGACGAAAATTCCCCAACTTTCCCCACCTGCTTTGAGCTGCTAATACTCAGCAAATCAGCCCGGTTAGTGCCCGGTAGCTCCTTGTGTGTGGGGGAAAGTGGGGTACTGTGGGTGCGGGCGGAGAGCTTGAAGCCGTATTTCGCCCAAACGGGAGGGTTTCGGCGAAAGCTCGCAGGAGGTGTCGAGTGTTCCTCGGAACCTTCACGCCGAAGCTCGACGACAAAGGCCGGCTCACCTTGCCGGCCAAGTTCCGAGAAGAGTTGTCAGGAGGGTTGATGATCACCAAGAGTCAGGATCACAGCCTTGCTGTCTATCCCCGGGACGAGTTCGTCAAGCTGGCTCGTAAAGCAGCGGCAGCTCCACGTAATGATCCGGCCGCACGAGCGTATGTTCGCGCTCTGGCAGCCGGCACGGATGAACAGCACGCCGATGCCCAGGGGCGAATCACCCTCTCGGCTGATCATCGGCGTTACGCAAACCTCTCCAAGGAATGCGTAGTGACCGGGTCTGTCGACTACCTCGAAATCTGGGATCTCGAAGCCTGGGAGAGGTATCTCGGAGACAACGAAGAGGACTATTCCCAAGCAATTGGCGAATCTCTCAGCGAGATCGTCTAGGCGGATAGTTTGTGGCGAATGCCACGAGGCCTCTGCCCGGAAAGACCCTGACGCACTTCCCCAGCGCCAGGTTCTCCTTCGGGCAGGGACCTCGGAGCATTCGCCCGTTCGAGCAGTCATTCTTCATCGGAATCATGAAAGTAGGAGCCGGAGCACACATGGTTGATCGCGAGGTGAACGAACCCTCGGACACCGACGGCTTCGCGCACGTTCCTGTTCTTCTGCACCGCGCAGACGACCTCCTCGGTCCCGCTATCACTGCGGTCGGTGACGGCGGCGCCGGCGCTGTCATGATCGACGCGACACTCGGCCTGGGTGGGCATTCCGAGTTCTTCCTCGGAAAGTACCCGGGACTGCACCTCATCGGTCTCGATCGCGACACCAATGCGCTGGCAATCGCGTCGGAGCGTCTTGCTCCCTTCGCCGACCGAACGACGTTCGTACACACCACCTATGACGGCATCGAAGACGCGCTCGAGCAGGCTGACCTGCCGACGACGGAGTCGGTTCATGCGATTCTCTTCGACCTCGGTGTTTCCTCGATGCAGTTGGACGAAGCTGATCGTGGTTTTGCGTATTCGATAGACGCACCGTTGGACATGCGGATGGACCAGACCGTCGGGCTCACCGCGGCCGAGGTTCTCAATACCTACAGTCACGGCGATCTCGCCCGAATTCTGAGTACGTACGGCGAAGAGCGTTTTGCGGGAAAGATTGCGTCCGAGATACTTCGGCAGCGCGAGAAGGAGCCGTTCACCACCAGCGCCGCTCTGGTCGAACTGTTATATCGGACCATCCCTGCGGCCACCCGTCGCACCGGCGGGCATCCGGCAAAGCGCACGTTCCAAGCTCTGCGGATCGAGGTAAACGCCGAATTGGATTCCTTGCGTGCCGCAGTACCGGCAGGACTGGACGCCCTCGCAGTTGGCGGCCGAGTTGTCTTCATGTCGTACCAGTCGCTCGAGGATCGAGTTGTCAAGGCAGAGTTGGTTCCTCGCTCCAAGTCGACCAGCCCTGAGGGGCTTCCGGTCGAGCTACCCGGCATGGGCCCGGAGTTCAAGATCCTCACCCGGGGTGCCGAGCGAGCTTCGGAGCAGGAAATCGAGGAGAACCCACGAGCAGCTCCGGTGCGCTTGCGTGCCGCTGAACGCATTGCCAGGAGGCGGGCATGACGAAGCAGAGCACCACCGGGGACGAATCTTCACGTAAGCGCCGTTCGGGTGCGGCGCAGCGTGCGTACGAAAAGCGAACGGCTCGGGCACTCGGGCACAGCGGGGTGGGTGCCAGTGGCACCGCACTCTCTCGAGGCGGCGAGTTCAAGGCCCGAATTCCGTTTGTAGTCTCCATCATCGGGCTGTTCTCCATCGGACTTGCCGTGACGTTGCTCCTGACGACCCGGTCCGCCGAGGACTCGTATCAACTCAGCGATGCCCGTGAGTTCAATCAGTCTTTGGTGGAGCAGAAGGCTGCTCTCGAGCGCGATTTCCAGTCGCGTAACTCCGCACCGGAGCTTGCCAATCAGGCGAGCGCGCTCGGCATGGTTCCGGCCAAGGATCCGGCCCGCCTTGTTGTCCACCCGGACGGTAGCGTCGAGGTGGTCGGTACACCGGCGCCGGCGAGTGCCGAACCGTTGCCGCCGCTCGACGCACCTGTCGTGGCGTCGCCGCCCCGGGTGGCAACCACCGCACCTTCGGCGCCCCCGGCTGCGCGGACGACTGCGCCGGCTCCACTCAACCCGCAAAACCTCGCTCAGAGTGAGCAATTGATCCCCGTCACGTCCGCTCCTCCGTCCCCGACCACGACGGTGGTGCCGTCTCCGACTGAGGACCGTCGGTGAATCGGGACCCACACTACGACGCGCGCCGACGAGATCCCCAGTACGACGCGCCTCGACGAGATCCACGTCGTAGACCTGAGGGGCAGCGAAATCCTCGGGGTTCTCGCGGATCGAAGTCTGCGACCTTCCCGTTTCGTCAGCGTGTAGGTCGGTGGACGATGTGTGGGGCGCTTGCCGTTGCAGCGCTGCAGCTGTTGTGGATTCAAGGCGTCGACGCTCCGAGCCTCGCTGCGGAGTCGGCCAATCAGCGCACGACGACTCAGATCGATCCGGCGGTTCGAGGATCGATCACGGATCGGAACGGCACGACGCTCGCATTCACGATGGAAGCGAAGGCGCTGACGTTCCAGCCGAAAGCCGTTCGCAAAGAACTGGAAGAAGCCCGGACCAAGAGCATCGAAGCGGGTGTCGAACCAGATCAGCAGGCACCCGAAGTGTCGACCCGGCTGGCCGAGATCGCGGCGGGGGTCCACGCCAAATTGGGTGATGCAGCCCCGGAAAAGGACATTCTTGCGAAGTTGAACAGCGAGGAGACGTTTGTCTATCTGGCGCGGAGCGTCGATCCGGCTGTGGCAGCGGAGATTTCGGACAGCTTCCGTGAGGTCGGCCTCGAACGCCAGGATATTCGCGAGTATCCGGGCGGGTCACTCGCGGCCAATATGGTCGGTGCAACCGGGTGGGATGGGCACGGACTACTCGGCCTCGAGGATTCAATGGACTCGACCCTTGCCGGTATAGACGGTTCCCAGACCTACGACCGCGGTAGTGACGGCGCTGTGATTCCGGGCAGTTGGCGCGACAAGCAGCCTGCCGTCAACGGCTCCGGAGTTCAGCTTACGATCGATTCCGACCTCCAGTTCTTCGTTCAGCAACAGGTGCAGATTGCGAAGGACAAATCAGGTGCGAAGAACGCGTCGGTTGTCGTCCAGGACGTTGCGACCGGTCAGGTTCTGGCAATGGCCAATGACAACACGTTCAACCCTGGGATCGGTCTGGAAAATAATCTGCGGTCGGTCGAGACCGGCAATCTGTCGGTCACGAGCCCGTTCGAACCTGGTTCGGTGAACAAGATCATCACCGCGGCGGCGGCCGTCGAGGACGGATTGACCACACCGGACGAGGTTCTGCAGGTTCCGGGAAGCATCACGATGTCGGGGGCGACGGTCAAGGACGCGTGGGATCACGGTGTGGTTCCGTACACCTCTACCGGTGTGTTCGGGAAGTCGTCCAATGTCGGAACGCTCATGCTCGCCGAGCGGATCGGCGAGGATAGGTTTGCCGAGATGCTCGACAAGTTCGGTTTGGGACAGCGCACCGAGGTCGGGCTTCCCGACGAGAGTGCCGGCTTGGTCCCCAGCCGCGACCAGTGGTCCGGTGGCACGTTTGCCAACTTGCCGATCGGTCAGGGCTTGTCCATGACTTTGCTGCAGATGACTGGCATGTACCAGGCGATTGCCAATGACGGCGTTCGTATTCCGCCGCGCATCGTCAAGTCCACCGAGAACTCGTCAGGGGAGCGAACCGAAGCGCCGCAGCCTGACGGTATCGAGGTGGTGAGCCCGGAAACAGCGGCGACAGTTCGGGACATGTTCCGATCGGTCACGCAGGACGACACCGGAAATCAGCGCGGCACGGGTGTGGCTGCGGGCGTAGAGGGCTATCAGGTCAGCGGCAAGACCGGCACCGCACAGCAGATCGATCCGGCGTGCAAGTGCTACTCCAACTCCAACTACTGGATCACGTTTGCGGGCATCGCACCGGCAGACAACCCGCGGTTCGTGATCGGAATCATGTTGGATGCTCCCGTGCGGGGTGTCGACGGCGGCGGCGGACAATCGGCCGCACCGTTGTTCCACAACATCGCGTCGTGGATGCTGCAGCGTGACAGCGTGCCGATGTCCCCGGATCCGGGTCGTAAGTTGGTGCTGCAGGCGGACTGATCGAGCGGATCACGATCCACAGTTTCGTCAGGGATCACGATCCACGCGGTCTTCGGGGTGTTCCTGCACGCGGTAATCTCATACGTCGCAGTTTTCGGTTGTCCGAATCTGCGACTGCCATGACCAACGACAATCGCCAGGAGTCGAGTGACAGTGCCGAATCGTTCGCAATCGTCAGAGCCGGGTGTAGCGGTGAACGCACGACCGGCGAATCCGATTGAGACGGCGATCACGGCCTTGGCGGAGTTGTCCGGAGCCCGACTCGACTGGCTGCACGCGGAATGGTCGGGTGCCGGGAAGGCCGCCACCGTCGTATCGGGTGTCGACCTGCGTGCGCAGGACATCGTCGCCGGCGATTTGTTTGCCGCGCTGCCGGGCGCACGCTCGCACGGCGCGCAGTTCGCCGGTGACGCATTGGCCAGTGGAGCTGCCGCGATCTTGACCGACGACGACGGGTTGGCGTTGTTGCGCGCGTCGAACCCGAGCGTCGACCGGCCGGTGATGGTTCTCGTTCACCCGAAGCCTCGGGATGTCCTCGGCGAGATCTCGGCTGAGATTTACAGCCGACCGTCGGAGAAGATGCAGGTCATCGGCATCACCGGTACATCGGGGAAGACCACAACGTCCTACCTGTTGGAAGCGGCGTTGGTCGGTGCCGGACGAAACCCCGGTCTGGTCGGCACCATCGAGACCAGAATCCATGGGCGTCGGGTTCCGAGCGCTCTCACCACGCCTGAGGCCCCACACCTCCATGCCTTGTTTGCCGTGATGGCAGAGCAGGGTATCGATACCGTTGTGATGGAAGTGTCGAGTCACGCGCTTTCCCTCGGCCGCGTCGACGGCATCCGATTCGACATCGGAGCGTTCACCAACCTTTCGCAGGATCACCTGGACTTTCACCGAGATTTCGAAGAGTACTTCGCTGCGAAGGCCCGTTTGTTCGATCCGGCGTCCACAGTTCACGCCGAAAGTTCCGTTATCTGCGTCGACGACGGGTGGGGACGTCGGATGGCAGAAGTGGCGTCCGCAGGCGACGTGACAACGGTGGCGACCACGGAAGCCGAGTCCGACTGGAAGGTCGGTTCGGTCGAGGTTGCAGCCGACGGTTCCCAGTTGTTCGACCTTTCCGGACCGAATGAGCAGTCATGGCCGGTGTCCTTGCGACTGCCGGGTCGATACAACGTGGCAAACGCCGCGCTGGCTCTGACGGTGAGCGCGAAGGCCGGTATCGATGTGCAATCGGCGGTGGCGGCGGTGGGATCGGTAGACGTTCCAGGCCGCGTGCAGCGAATCGACCGCGGTCAAGATTTCCTCGCCGTGGTCGACTACGCGCACAAACCCGCCGCGCTCGAGGCTGTCATCGCGACGCTGCGTAATCAGGTTTCCGGACGCGTCGGGGTTGTTGTCGGTGCCGGCGGTGATCGTGATGCGGGTAAACGCGCTTTGATGGGGGAGGCCGGCGCGAGAGGCAGCGATCTGCTGATCGTCACCGACGACAACCCTCGGACCGAAGTACCTTCCACGATTCGCGCAGCAGTGATGGCCGGGGCGCTCGCGGTCCCGGAATCCGAGCGTGGGGTTGTGCTCGAAGTCGGGGACCGAGCGGAAGCGATCGAACAAGCCGTTCGTTGGGCACAGCCCGGCGACGTAGTACTGGTGGCCGGCAAGGGCCACGAAACAGGTCAGGAAATCGACGGGGTCAAGCACCCGTTCGACGACCGCGAGGTGCTGGGAGACGCGATCGACCGGATCGCGATCAACACAGCGCATGGAGGCACGAAATGATCCCGATGACGCTCTCTCGGATTGCCGAGATCGTCGGAGGAACTCTGCACGACGTCGACGATCCGTCGGCAATGGTGACAGGGACCGTCGAATTCGATTCTCGCAGAGTAGGTCCGGGTGGACTGTTCCTGGCGCTGCCAGGCGCTCGCGTCGACGGTCACGAGCACGCCGAAGCAGCGGTTGCGGCCGGTGCGGTAGCTGTGCTCGCCGCGCGGCCGGTGGGAGTACCCGCCATCGTGGTGTCGCCCGCGCAGACGACCGGTCCGAGTTCGGTCATGGCGCTCGAGCACGACGCCGACGGTTCCGGTGCGGCAGTACTGAACGCGTTGGGGCTGTTGGCGCGCGCGGTAGTCGATACGTTGTCGGCGCAAAGCGGTCTCACTGTTGTCGGGATCACCGGATCGGCCGGCAAGACGTCCACCAAGGATCTTGTTGCTGCGGTACTGCGTGGTTCCGGCGAGGTTGTTGCTCCGCCCGGTTCGTTCAACAACGAATTGGGTCACCCGTGGACCGCGCTTCGTGCGGACGAGCAGACCAAATTCCTGGTATTGGAAATGTCGGCCCGCGGCCTCGGTCACATCGCGGAGTTGGCGCGGATCGCTCCGCCCAAGATCGGCGTTGTGCTGAACGTGGGTACTGCGCACCTCGGTGAGTTCGGCTCCCGTGAGGCGATCGCAGCCACCAAAGGTGAACTGGTCGAAGCACTTCCGTCGGCGGCTGATGGCGGCGTCGCCATCCTCAACGCCGATGATCGTATGGTCGCGGCCATGGCGTCGCGGACCGCAGCACGGGTGGTGTTGGTTGGTCAGTCCGAAGGTGCGCACGTGCGCGCGACGGACGTGACCGTCGATGATCAGGCTCGTGCGAGTTTCACTCTGAACTCGGAGAAGGGTTCTGCGCGAATCCGTCTCGCGGTTCACGGTGAACATCAGGTCGGCAACGCGCTTGCCGCGGCCGCAGTTGCACTCGAGAACGGCGTGGAGGTCGCCGAGATCGCCCGCATCCTCGAAGACACCAAGGCCGCGTCGGCCCGGCGCATGGACGTCAGCGACCGCAGCGACGGCGTCACCGTGATCAACGACAGTTACAACGCCAATCCGGACTCGATGCGCGCAGCGCTCAAGGCGTTGGTGTCGATGGCCAGATCGGACCGTCATTTCGGCCGTCGCAGCTGGGCTGTGCTCGGTGAGATGGCGGAACTCGGTCCCGAGTCGGTAGTCGAGCACGATGCGATCGGCCGACTGGCCGTGCGGCTCGACGTCACGAAGCTCATTGTTGTCGGCACCGGTCGTCCGGCCCGCGCGATGCACCAGGGCGCAGTGATGGAGGGCTCATGGGGTGACGAGTCGATGGTTGTCCCGGACGCTGCCGCGGCCTTGAAGGTGCTCGAGGCGGAACTGGAGCCAGGTGATCTGGTGCTGGTCAAGGCTTCACAGTCGATCGGACTCTGGACGGTCGCCGAGGCGGTCCTGGCGCAGAAGCAGGTGTCGGAGTGATCCAGATTCTGCTGGCCGCGGGCATCGCTCTCGCGGTCTCGATCATGCTCACGCCGATTCTGATCAAGGCGTTTGCAAAACAGGGATTCGGCCAGGAGATCCGCACCGAAGGCCCGGCCAGTCACCAGGCGAAGCGTGGAACACCCACGATGGGTGGCGTCGCTATCCTTGCCGGAATCTGGGCGGGGTACTTCGGAACGCATCTCATCGGAATGGGCATCGACGGGGCGGAGGGTCCGACCGCGTCCGGGTTGCTGGTTCTCGGTCTGACAACGGCGCTCGGCGGCGTCGGCTTCCTCGACGACTTCATCAAGATCCGCAAGCAGCGCAATCTCGGTCTGAACAAGACGGCAAAACTGGTGGGGCAGTTTGTCGCGGCCGTGATCTTCGGAATCCTCGCGTTGCAGTTCCGCGGCGCCGACGGTCTGACGCCGGGCAGCGTCCACCTGTCCTACGTGCGTGACATCGCCACGGTGTCGCTCGGTTCGGTCGTCTTCATCGCGTTCTGCTACTTGCTGGTCAGTGCGTGGTCGAATGCCGTCAACCTCACCGACGGCCTCGACGGACTTGCGGCGGGCGCAATGAGCTTCGTTCTCGGCGCCTACGTCATCATCACGTTCTGGCAGTTCCGCAACTCGTGCGAAACCAGTCCGGTCAAGGGTTGCTACGACGTGCGTGACCCGCTCGATCTGGCCTTGATCTGCGCTGCCGGCGCCGGTGCGTGTATCGGATTCCTGTGGTGGAACGCCGCTCCCGCAAAGATATTCATGGGTGATACCGGTTCGCTGGCCCTCGGCGGCATGCTTGCCGGACTCTCGATCACCACCAACACCGAACTCTTGATGGTTGTCATCGGCGCACTGTTCGTCGCTGAGGCTGCGTCGGTGGTGATCCAGGTAGCAGTATTCAAGTCCAGCCGTCGACGGGTATTCCGAATGGCACCGTTCCACCATCACTTCGAACTTGCCGGGTGGGCGGAAACCACGGTCATCATCAGATTCTGGCTGCTCGCCGCGATTGCGTCGGCGATCGGGCTTGCACTCTTCTACAGCGAATTCCTCGCAGCTATCGGAGGCTGACCGTGACCGAAGCTGGAGCGAACGACCTGAGTTGGCTACGCGGACAACGCGTTCTGGTGGCCGGTGGCCGGGTATCCGGCCAGGCCACGATCGAACCTCTGGTCGCACTTGGTGCTTCGGTGACCGTCGCCGATTCCACCCTGGATTTTGCCGATCGATGCGCCGAACTCGGTGCAGAGACCACCGTCACGACCAGTTCGATCGAGGAAGATCGTGGTTTGATCACGCAGTTCGCGCTGGTTGTCACGAGTCCCGGGTTCCGGCCGGACGCCCCGATTCTGGCGGCCGCCGCCGGACACGGGATTCCTATCTGGGGCGACGTCGAACTGTCCTGGCGCATCGACCACTGCGGTCTCTACGGTCCGCCGCGAAAGTGGTTGGTGGTCACGGGCACGAACGGTAAGACGACCACTACGTCGATGCTCGCGTCCATCCTCGACGCTGCGGGTCTCGAAGGGCGGGCGTGCGGCAACATCGGACTTCCAGTGCTGTCTGCGCTGTCGGACACGTCGCCGCGAGTCGATTACCTGGCCGTCGAACTGTCGTCGTTCCAGTTGCACTGGGCGCCGTCGGTGCGCCCGGACGCCGGTGTTGTCCTCAACGTGGCCGAGGATCATCTCGATTGGCACGGCGGGATGGCCGCGTATGCGGAGGCCAAGGCTCGGGCCCTCAGTGGCAAGGTCGCGGTAGTCGGACTCGACGATGCGATTGCCGCAGAGCTCGGTGCCGGCGCCGAGGCCGACATCGTGGTGGGGTTCCGGTTGGGCGCTCCGGCGCCCGGCGAGTTGGGTGTGTCGGACGGCCATCTGGTCGACAACGCATTCGGCGACGGCCTGCAGTTGGCCGAGGCCGCGGACATCGATCCGCCTGGCCCCGCCGGTGTCATGGATGCGCTTGCCGCAGCGGCCCTCGCGCGGGCTGTGGGAATCGAACCTGACTCTGTGCGGGCCGGATTGACGGCTCACAAGGTCGGACCGCACCGGGGCGCAGTTGTCGGTGATGTCGGGTCGGTGCTGTACGTCGACGATTCCAAGGCAACCAACCCGCATGCTGCTCGCCCGTCGATCCTGGCTCACGATCGAGTCGTGTGGGTGGCCGGTGGTCTGCTCAAAGGGGCCAGTGTCGACGAGTTGGTGACAGAGGTCCGCAGCCGACTTGCCGGCGCGGTGTTACTCGGACGCGACGCGGGCGACATCGAGCAGGCATTGACGCGACACGCGCCCGAGGTCCCCGTAGTCCGCGTGATGACGGGGGACGATGCAGACGTGAGTGAAAATCTCAGCTCGTCGACGCAGGTGATTCGGCTGCCATCCGGGTCCGATGCGGACGCCGTGATGGCGGCGGTGGTGAATCAAGCCGCTGCGCTGGCGTCGCCGGGTAGCGCGGTGGTTCTTGCTCCCGCCGCGGCGTCGTTGGACATGTTCGTCAGTTACGGCCACCGCGGCGACAGTTTTGCCGCGGCTGTCGGTGCACTGCCGGATCCGCCGGAACGCGCGAACAAGGCTGGGATCGCGGAATGACCAAGGGTCCCAAGACCCGAATCGGTGCCTGGCTTGCGCGGCCGTTGGCGTCATTTCATCTGGTGGTAACCGTCGCAGTGATGTTGACGGTCTTGGGACTTGTGATGGTTCTCTCGGCGTCGAGCGTCGAGGCTTATGCCGAAAACAAGTCGGCGTACTCGATGTTCTTGAAGCAGGCGATGTTCGCCGTTGTGGGATTTGTGTTGTTCTACGTCGCGTTGCGGTTGCCGATTCGTTCGATGCGCGCGATGTCGTTCCCGGTGTTCGTCACCACGGTTGTGCTGCTTGTCCTTGTTCTCATCCCGGGTATCGGGACCGAGGCGCAGGGCACCCGCGGTTGGTTTGTCATCGGTCCGCTGTCGGTGCAGCCGTCCGAGTTGGCCAAGATTGCGTTTGCGATCTGGGGAGCACACGTGTTGGCGTCGCGCCGCGGCGAGATCACAACCATCAAGGAACTACTCGTACCGCTGGTTCCGGCAGCGCTGGTGGTCTTCGTGTTGATCATCCTGCAGCCCGACCTCGGCACAACCGTCTCGCTCATCATCATTCTTTTTGCGCTGCTCTGGTACGGCGGATTGCCCGTCAAACTGTTCCTCGCGATTCTCGGAACCGGCGTGGTGTCGGTGGCGATTCTCGCGTTGACAGCGGGTTACCGCTCAGACCGAGTGCGCGCCTTCTTCGATTCGGATGCAGATCCGCAGGGCACCGGCTACCAAGCGCGTCAGGCTATGTACTCGCTGGCCGACGGGGGAATATTCGGTCGTGGACTCGGCCAGAGCGTGGCCAAGTGGAGTTACCTGCCCAACTCGCACAACGACTTCATCTTCGCGATCATCGGTGAGGAACTCGGATTTGTCGGCGGCGCTGCCGTCATCGGTCTCTTTGCTCTGTTCGTCTACACCGGCCTACGGATTGCGGCGCGGTCCTCGGATCCGTTCCTGCGAATCCTGACCGCGACGGTGACGACCTGGATCACCGGGCAGGCGTTCATCAACATCGGATACGTCGTGGGGCTACTGCCCGTCACGGGTCTGCAGCTGCCTCTCGTGTCGGCAGGCGGAACGTCGACGGCAACCACGTTGTTCATGTTCGGCGTCGTCGCCAATGCCGCACGTCACGAGCCTGAAGCGATCGCCGCCCTGCACTCCGGTCAGGACGGTAGGATTTCCAAGCTGCTGCGGCTACCGATGCCGGTGCCGTTTCAGTCGGTCAGGCCGAGCCGGCCTCGCGGCAGCGTGGAATCGAGCCGCTCGCGCGGCAGCGCGGAATCGAGCCGCTCGCGCGGCAGTGCGGAATCGAGCCGCAAGGCCCCAGCAGGGCAGAATGGACGACGTCGGCAGGCGCCGACGCGCAAGACACACGATGCACATGAAGTTCGAGAGCGAGGAATTCGTAGGTGAGCGGCATTAATTCAGCTCTGTCGGTAGTGGTGGCAGGTGGAGGAACCGCTGGTCATATCGAGCCTGCTCTGGCAGTTGCGGACGCCGTGAAGGCGCTGGCACCCGACACCATCGTCACCGCGTTGGGAACCGCCCGCGGGCTCGAGACGACACTTGTTCCCGCCAGGGGATACACACTCGAACTGATTCCGCCGGTCCCGTTGCCGCGTAAGCCGACGATGGACCTGGTGAAACTCCCACTACGCATTCGAGCATCGGTGCGTAAGACACGTGAGGTGCTCGACGCAGTCGACGCCGATGTCATCGTGGGTTTTGGTGGGTATGTGGCACTGCCCGCGTACCTCGCCGCTCGCGGTGGGGTCTTGCGCCGCCGTCGCACCATTCCCATTGTCATCCACGAGGCCAACGCCAGCGCCGGCATCGCGAACAAGATCGGTGCGCGGCTGGCAACGCGTGTCCTGGCTGCAGTCCCCGGGTCCGGGGTGAAGAATCGCGGCGCGAGCGACGCGGACATCGTGGGTATTCCGGTGCGGGCATCCATCGCGAACTTCGACCGGGCCGGTTTACGGGCACAGGCGCGTGAATATTTCGGCCTTCCGCTCGATGGTCCGGTTCTGCTCGTATTCGGCGGATCGCAGGGGGCCAAGTCGCTCAACGACGCGGTGTCAGGCGCTGCCCGGGAATTGGCAGACGCGGGAATCTCGGTGTTGCACGCACACGGACCCAAGAACACGCTCGACGCCGCGCAGTTCTCGGAGGCTGCGCCGTACGTTGCCGTGCCGTATCTCTCGCGCATGGATCTTGCGTATGCCGCGGCCGACGCCGCAATCTGTCGCTCCGGCGCGATGACTGTGGCTGAGGTGTCCTCCGTCGGACTGCCGGCCGTCTACGTTCCGTTGCCACATGGAAACGGTGAGCAGGAGTTGAACGCAAAGCCAGTCGTCGCAGCAGGTGGTGCTGTGATCGTCAGCGACGCCGACCTGACTCCGGCATTTGTCGCCGACACCGTGGTGCCGTTGCTCACCGATTCGCCGCGACTGCAGGCGATGAGCGCGGCGGCTGCCGGTGTCGGGCACCGGACCGCGGCGACCGAGATCGCGCGGATCGTTCTGGACACTGCCCGGAAAAGCAACACAGATGCACGAAACAACACCGCAGTACGCAACACAAATAGGGGAAACCGATGACCGCGCTGCCCGCCCACCTCGAGCGAGTACACATGGTGGGTATAGGTGGTGCCGGCATGTCCGGCATCGCACGAATTCTGTTGTCCCGCGGCGGACTTGTATCAGGATCCGACGCCAAGGAAAGTCGCGGCGTGTTGGCTTTGCGGGCACGTGGAGCGCAGGTCCGGATCGGCCATGACGCCGACGCGTTGGATCTCCTTCCCGGCGGCCCCACTGTTGTCGTCACCACGCACGCGGCCATTCCCAAGGACAATCCGGAACTGGTCGAAGCAGCGCGTCGTGGGATTCCGGTGATTCTCCGGCCGGCGGTTCTCGCGTCGTTGATGGAGGGAAACCGCACGTTCCTGGTGTCGGGAACCCACGGCAAGACGTCGACCACGTCGATGTTGGTAGTCGCTCTGCAGCATTGCGGATTCGATCCGTCGTTTGCGGTGGGGGGCGAACTCAACGAGGCCGGAACCAACGCGCATCACGGTAGCGGCGACGTCTTCGTGGCGGAAGCCGACGAGAGTGACGGCTCGCTGCTGCAGTACGACCCCGACGTGATCGTCGTGACCAACATCGAAGCCGATCACCTGGACTACTTCGGAAGCGTCGAGAACTACGTGCAGGTCTTCGATGATTTTGTGGGCAAACTGGCTCCCGGTGGTCTCCTGATCGCCTGCCTCGACGACGCGGGTTCGGCGGATCTGGCCAAGCGGATCGTAGCTTCCGGCCGGGGCGATATTCGAGTCATCGGCTACGGCAGTGCAGATGCGGGAGATGCGGCGTTCGAGCCGGTCGACGGGGTCGAGGTGGGTGTGCGACTGCTCGATTTCCGGGCGCACGACGTCGGCGGAGTCCTGCAGTTCCAGTTGGCGGGGGAAAAGGCTGCGCGGACGGTTCGGATGGCTGTTCCCGGTCGTCACATGGCGTTGAACGCTCTGGCTGCGCTGTTGGCTGCGCGTGATGCCGGTGCGGAGATCGACGAGATCGTCGAAGGGCTCGCCGGATTCGGGGGAGTGCACAGGCGGTTCCAGTTCACGGGTCGTGAGCGCGGTGTGCGTGTGTTCGACGATTACGCCCACCATCCCACCGAGGTGCGAGCAGTTCTCGGCGCAGCCGCGGATCTTGTTCGGCCACAAGATGTTTCATCGGTTGCGAACTCTGCTGCCGGTCGCGTGATCGTGGTTTTCCAGCCGCACCTGTACTCACGTACGGCGACGTTTGCCGACGAGTTCGCGGCAGCGCTGGACCTTGCAGACGAGGTAGTCGTTCTCGACGTCTACGGTGCGCGTGAAGAACCGTTGCCCGGTGTCAGTGGGGCATTGGTTGCACAGGCTGTCACGAAACCCGTTCACTACCAGCCTGATCTGTCGCTCGCGCCGCGTCAGGTAGCCGGCCTGGCCGGTCCCGGTGACATCGTCATCACGATGGGTGCCGGTGACGTGACGATGTTGGGCAAACAGATCCTCGACGCGTTGCGCGCAGTTCCTCATCAGGCTTCGCGCACGCAGACGCGATGAGTTCGGACGCACGTAGCCGCCGCGGTCGTCGTGATCCGGCGGCCCGGCGTACCGCAGGCGCCAGAGCGCGAAGTACCCGCACAGAATCGCGATACTCGACCCGCGCTACTGCGCCGAAGCCGCCGCCGACACCGAAATCGCCTTGGTACAAGCGGCCGGTGGTGGTGGCGCCGCTGGCGGTCGTTGTTGTTGTCGGACTCGTTCTGACAGCGTGGTTGTCACCTGTTCTCTCGGTTCGTGGTACCGAAGTCAGGGGAGCGTCGACGGTATCCGAGGAGCAGATCCTGGAATTGCTGGCAATCCCTGCCGGTACGCCGTTGATGCGCGTCGATGCAGGTTCGGCAGCGGCACGTGTCGCGGCTATTCCGAAGGTTGCATCTGCGCGGGTGCAGCGGATGTATCCGTCGACAATTCGGGTGACGGTAACCGAGCGAGTCCCCATGGTGTTCGTGGATTCGCCGGAAGGCACCCATCTGCTGGACGAGAAGGGCGTCGACTTCGAGATCGGCGTCCCGCCGCCCGGCGTGCCCCGACTGGTGACGGCGACACCCGGATGGAACGACCCGCCGACCTTGGCTGCGCTCGAGGTGCTCGCGGCATTGCCGCCGGAGTTACGGATGCAGGTGGGAGAGGTTGCTGCCCGGTCCATTTCGGATGTCTCGATGACGTTGGTCGACGGGCGTGTCGTCAACTGGGGTGGCGTCGAGAAGTCGGATCGCAAGGCCGCGGTGACGCTGCCGCTGTTGACGCAGCCGGGCCAGACGTACGACGTGTCGAGTCCCGACCTTCCGACGGTGCGTTAGTTCAGGCGCGGAATGTGCGAACTCACGTCAAATACTTCCCGAAGTTTCGGCGCGCCTAATGGCGGATCGTGATGTCGATGCATAGCGTTTGGTTTCAGATCGAATACTTGACATAACTCTAACCCTGTGGTTGAGGTTGAGAGTTGAGATTCACCCGCTTTACCCAGTACCTGCTTTACCCAGCAATAGACAACAGCGCGTAATACGACACGGAAGGCGAGAGCCGATGACGCCCCCGCACAACTACCTCGCCGTAATCAAGGTCGTCGGCATCGGCGGCGGCGGCGTGAACGCAGTCAACCGCATGATCGAACAAGGACTCAAGGGAGTCGAGTTCATCGCGGTCAACACGGACGCGCAAGCCCTCCTGATGAGCGACGCCGACGTCAAACTCGATGTCGGTCGTGAACTGACCCGAGGCCTCGGCGCCGGTGCAGATCCCGAGGTCGGCCGCAAGGCCGCCGAGGATCACAAGGACGAAATCGAAGAGGTCATCAAGGGCGCTGACATGGTGTTCGTGACCGCCGGTGAGGGTGGTGGAACCGGAACCGGTGGTGCCCCTGTCGTCGCCAGCATCGCCCGGAAGTTGGGCGCCCTCACCGTTGGTGTCGTAACCCGGCCGTTCTCCTTCGAAGGCAAGCGTCGTGGTGGCCAGGCCGACACGGGCATCCAGGCGTTGCGTGAGTCGTGTGACACGCTCATCGTCATCCCCAACGATCGGCTCCTTCAGCTCGGGGACGCGGCTGTCAGTTTGATGGACGCATTCCGTAGCGCCGACGAGGTTCTGCTCAACGGCGTTCAGGGCATCACCGACCTGATCACCACCCCCGGACTGATCAACGTCGACTTCGCGGATGTGAAGGGCGTCATGTCCGGTGCCGGTAGTGCACTCATGGGCATCGGCTCCTCGCGAGGCGAAGGTCGGGCGATCAAAGCTGCTGAGTCCGCTATCAACTCACCGCTTCTCGAGGCGTCGATGGAAGGCGCCCGCGGCGTTCTGCTGTCGATCGCCGGTGGCAGCGATCTTGGTCTGTTCGAGATCAACGAAGCGGCTTCCCTCGTGCAGGAAGCCGCGCACATCGATGCCAACATCATCTTCGGAACGGTGATCGACGATTCACTCGGAGACGAAGTTCGTGTGACGGTCATCGCTGCCGGTTTCGACGGGGGAGCGCCTGCGCGTCGCCCCGTCGAGTCCGCGGCACCCGGCCGAGGAGCTATCGGAGCAGGGCGCGCCGGCGAGGTCGGACGTTCGCCGGTAGCTGCGGAACCGCCTGTGGAGCAGCAGGTTCCGGTTGCGCGCGAGCCGATTGGTTCGGGCTCGCTGCCGCCGATTGCTCCGCCGCGCCATGTTGCGCCACAGGAGGACGACGGCGATGACGACGTCGACGTTCCCGTCTTCATGCGTCGCTGAGTAGAGCGCCGCGCACGCTTTCGAGAGCAGGGTATCCAGATTTTCTGGGTACCCTGTTCTTGATTGATCCCTTATCTCTGTCCGGAAGCTGCCTCGGGATCATGTCCCGTGCAGCAGTGAACATTCGACGTTTGTGAGCACAAAATTTTGAGTACCGAGAACTCGACCGCCAATTTCCGAGTCCGCCGTGTCGTGACCAGTCGCGCTGGCGGTGTTTCGGAAGCGCCGTACGACTCGTTCAATCTCGGTGATCACGTCGGCGACAACGCCGAAGCCGTCGACGCAAACCGTCGACGCCTCGCACGCGAAATCGGAGTCGAGCCGAATCATCTTGTCTGGATGGAACAAATCCACTCGCGCAACGTAACCGTCGTTACCGAGCCGACGGACGAGGTCATCGAGGTGACCGACGCCTTGGTCACTACTGTCCCCGGGTTGGCACTGGCCACGCTCAGTGCCGACTGCGTTCCGGTGCTGCTGTCCGACGAGCAGGCCGGCGTCATCGCCGCCGTGCATGCCGGCCGGATCGGTGCGCGCCTCGGAATCGTGCCGCGGGTTCTGGCCGAGATGGTTCGCCAAGGCGCTGACGTCTCTCGGATCGGCGCCTTCCTCGGTCCGGCAGCCAGTGGCCGGCAGTACGAAGTGCCTGCCGAGATGCGTGCCGACGTCGAGAAGCATCTGCCTGGCAGTGCAACTCGTACCGCGAAGGGCACTCCCGGTCTGGACCTGCGGGCCGGAATCCGCAAACAACTCCTTGATGCCGGTGTTACGGGTGTCGCCGAGGATCCTCGTTGCACGATCGAGGACCGCGCACTGTTCAGTCACCGCCGCGATTCCCTCACCGGGCGTCAGGCTGCGGTGATCTGGATGGATCCGATCGTCGCTGTGGAAGACAACTAGGCCGATTGCATGAACGCCGACAATTCTGGACGCGTGGCCGAGATCTCGGCGGCACTCGATTCGGTGCGGTCCCGCCTCACTGCGGCGTGCGCCGCGGCAGGGCGTCCGGCTTCTGCCGTGACGCTTCTCCCGGTTACCAAGTTCTTCCCCGCGTCGGATGCGCGAATTCTGTATGAATTGGGTTGCCGCGAGTTCGGTGAGTCGCGCGAGCAGGAAGCGATAGCCAAGGTTGCGGAATTCGCCGCAGCGGCCGCCGGTGGTGCAATCGACGGGGCGGATCCTGTTCGGTGGCACATGATCGGTCAGTTGCAGCGAAACAAGGCACGTTCGGTCGCGAAGTGGGCCTACGCGATTCACTCGGTCGACAGTGCGCGGCTCGCGGACGCTCTCGATCGGGCCGCGCTCGACGCCCTCTCCGCCGGTGATCGCGCTGCACCGTTGCGAGTTCTGATTCAGGTGAGCCTCGACGCCGATCCGACGCGTGGCGGCATCGCGCTCGACGAGTTACCGGCACTCGCCGCGCGGATCGCGACGGCCGACGGTCTGGAACTGGCCGGGCTGATGGCCGTTCCGCCGCTGGGTTCGGACGCAGACGAGCAGTTTGCTCGCCTGCACGAGGTCCATCGGACCGTCCTCGAGTCGCATCCGCATGCGGTCGAGTTGTCGGCCGGAATGACCGGAGATCTCGAGGCTGCGGTTCGCCACGGATCGACTTGCGTGCGTGTCGGAACCGCACTGCTCGGCTCACGACCAGTAATCTCGAAATGATCGCTCTGGTGATCGCCCAACCCGTCCACACCGCGACCGGCCGCAGTCGGAGACAATCCGCCGCGCCAAGGAAGGTCGATCAATGAGCAACCTGCACAAGTTCAAGGCATATTTCGGCATGGTTCCCCTCGACGACTACGAGGACGAGTACGTAGAAGAACCCGATCAGGCTCGTCGCGCACCTCGTCGTAGCCATGACGGCTATGCCGAACGCGATGACCGCGAGTTTGCCGAGCCGGCTTTCTCGAAGGCTGGCTACGCGCCCAGCCGTCGGGATGAGGAAGAAGCCGAGTTCGATCGCTACGAATCACGTCCGAGAATGGACACGGTTGCCTCGCGTGGACCCCGTCCGTCGATGGCGCCTCGTCCCACCAGCCGGGGCAATCTTGCAGTTGACGCCCGCGCCGAGCGCCCTGAGGTTCGCCGCGCGCCCGCAGTCGACGACGGCGGCCCGTTGGCCAAGATCACGACTCTGCGTCCGCAGAGCTACGCCGAAGCCCGCACGATCGGCGAGCGCTTCCGCGACGGCACTCCGGTCATCATGGATTTGGTCGACATGAGCAACGCCGACGCGAAGCGACTGGTCGACTTCGCCGCGGGTCTCGCTTTTGCTCTGCGCGGCTCGTTCGACAAGGTCGCCACCAAAGTGTTTCTTCTCTCACCGGCGGACATCGATGTTTCCGCCGAGGAGCGTCGTCGTATCGCGGAGACGGGCTTCTACAGTCAGAAATGATGCTCTCGATCGTAGATAGCTCCTTGAACAGCCGAAACGCTGGACATTCTGTTGCGCTGGGGCCTGTGCAGGGGTCGCATGCCAGGGGTGTTCACGGTCTCGGCTCGGTGAGTTCGCAGCCTCGTAATCCGGCCTCGGATGGCGAGTGTCTGTTTTGGACGCGACGCAGAAGTCAGGCAGAGTGAGGGTGTGAACGCGCTTTTCGATGTGATCTACCTCGTGCTGGTTGTGTTTTGGCTTTTGCTGATCGGCAGAGTGATTGTCGAGTTCGTTCGTTCGTTCGCCAGAGACTGGCGTCCGTCGGGAGTGGTCGCCATCATTCTCGAAACCGTTTTTACGATCACCGATCCGCCGGTGAAGCTTCTCCGTAGGTTGATCCCCCCGATCAACCTGGGTGGGGTTCGCTTGGATCTATCCATCATGGTCTTGCTTTTCATCGTCATCATCCTGATGTCGGTTGTCGGCTCGGCCCGGTAATTGAGTGGGGTGTGCCAGAATGGAACCCATAACTCGCGTAGTGGTTAGCTGCTACGCACACCGTGCTGTAACTGAATGCTTGCTTGACCGCCAAATGACGCGTGAAGGGATCCTTCCATGCCGCAACTGACTCCAGCTGACGTGCACAACGTTGCGTTCAGCAAGCCGCCTATCGGCAAGCGTGGCTACAACGAAGACGAGGTCGACGCATTTCTTGATCTCGTCGAGCAGGCGCTCTCGCAGCTCATCGAGGAAAATGCAGATCTGCAACAGCGAGTAAGCGAGCTGGATCAGGAACTTGCTGCTGCAAAGAAGGCGCCGGCACCGGCTGCCAATGCAGGTGCCCCGGTAGCCCAGCCCAAGCCAGAACCGGCTCGCGTGGTCGAGGCTCCCAAGCCCGCTCCCGTCGTGGCACCGGTTCCCGTGGCTGCTGCCGCACAGGCTCCGCAGAGCGGCGACACCCACATGCAGGCAGCCAAGGTTCTCGGCCTGGCTCAGGAGATGGCAGATCGCCTCACCGGCGATGCCAAGGCAGAGTCCGAGCAGCTGCTCGGAAGTGCCCGCACCAACTCCGAGCAGCTGATGAGCGAGGCTCGCAGCAAGGCTGACGGCATGATCGCGGACGCTCGCAACAAGTCGGAAGCAATGCTCACCGATGCGCAGACCCGCTCGGAGACCCAGCTTCGCCAGGCTCAGGAGAAGGCCGATGCTCTCAAGGCAGACGCCGAGAAGAAGCACACCGAGATCATGGCGACCATCAACCAGCAGCGATCTGTCCTCGAGGGCCGCATCGAGCAGCTCAAGACGTTCGAGCGCGAATACCGGGTGCGCCTCAAGTCCTACCTGGAGTCGCAGCTCGAAGAGCTCGAACAGCGTGGTTCTGCGGTTCCGGTCGACGGTGGCCAGGAGTCCTTCAGCAGTCCGTCGTTCGCAAAGGGAAACAGCTGACCGAGGGATACTCGCCAGGTCAGCGCCGACATCGGGTAGAGGTTGACACGTGCTGGTCGTGACGATAGGACTCGCGGCGGCAGGATTTGCTTTCCTGATTATCGCGCTGACCACCGGGTCGATTATCTGGGCGTGGGCGTGTATTGCAATTTGTTTGGCGGGTGCCGTCCTCCTGCTGGTCAGTGCGCTGACCGGTAAGAGGGCGGTTCTGCCGTTGGACGAGCCGGATACAACCGCCGACGTCGACACACCGGACAACACGGATTTTCCGGGAAACCACGGTGGGTCGGCAAACGAAAACGGCGAGCATTAGACTGTTCGTCAAGAACAGGCTATTCACGAATTACAGGCGATGAACCGGCAATCACCGGGGAGCCTTCGGAAGAACGGTGTTCAGCCAGGCTCGGGCCTGTCAGGCACTCAGTAGAACCGAACGGGTGAGCCCGTCACAGCTCGCGAAGAGAGGCAACACGGAAGGCCGGCAAATTTTTTTGCCGGATTCACGTGATGCAAGCGGGGTGGTACCGCGGTACGTACGCAGATGCGCACGTATCGTCCCCGTGCCGAGTCGTACAGGCACGAGGAGATCGCAGTGGCGAATAACGGGTATCCCAAAGTCGATTACGGCGTCCCCGCCGACACCGGAGTCAAATTTCCGGCCCTGGAACAGAAGGTTCTGAAAGAGTGGGCCGACGACGACACGTTCCGGGCATCGGTCGACAATCGTGACGGCAACGAGGAGTTCGTCTTCTACGACGGCCCTCCGTTTGCCAACGGCTTGCCGCACTACGGTCACCTTTTGACGGGGTATGTCAAGGACTTGGTGCCCCGCTTCCAGACAATGCGCGGACGCAAGGTGGAGCGCCGGTTCGGTTGGGATTGCCACGGCCTGCCCGCAGAGCTCGAGGCCGAGAAGCAACTCGGCATCAAGGACAAGTCCGAGATCGACGTCATGGGACTTGCGAAGTTCAACGAGTACTGCAAGGCGTCGGTGCTCAAGTACACCGACGAGTGGCGTGAGTACGTCACCCGGCAGGCTCGCTGGGTCGACTTCGACAACGACTACAAGACCCTGGACCTCGACTTCATGGAGTCGGTCATGTGGGCATTCAAGGAGCTGCACGAGAAGGGCCTGATCTACCAGGGCTTCCGCGTTCTCCCGTACAGCTGGTACGAGCAGACACCGCTGTCCAACCAGGAAACTCGTCTCGACGACGCGTACAAGATGCGTCAGGATCCGGCGGTCACCGTCGAGATGCCGCTGGTTGCGCCCGGCTCACCGCTCGACGGTGCCAATGCCATCATCTGGACCACAACGCCGTGGACGCTGCCATCCAACCTCGCTTTGGCTGTTCATCCCGACATCGACTATGTCCAGGTTCTCGGTCAGGACGGCAAGCGCTACGTGCTCGCCGAAGCTCGGGTTGCTCACTACGCCCGCGAGTTGGGGGACGAGCCCGAGGTCGTTTCCCGGCACAAGGGCAGCGACCTGGTCGGCCTGTCGTACACACCGCCGTTCGACTTCTTCGTCGGGCACCCGAACGCCCATGTCGTGTTGTCGGCCGATTACGTCACCACCGATTCGGGTACCGGAATCGTCCACCTCGCACCGGCTTTCGGTGAAGAGGATATGGATGTTGCAACCGCCAACGGCATCGAGGTCGTTCAGCCCCTCGACCCCGGTGGAAAGTTCACGTCGATGGTGCCGCCGTACGAGGGTCTGATGGTGTTCGACGCCAACCCCGTCATCATCAAAGATCTCAAGGCTGCCGGAAACCTGTTGCGGCACGAGACGATCGAGCACTCGTACCCGCACAGCTGGCGCAGTGGTCAGCCGCTGATCTACATGGCGGTTCCGTCGTGGTTCGTGGCCGTCACCAAGTTCCGTGACCGCATGGTCGAACTCAACCAGGACATCACCTGGGTTCCCGAGCACATCCGCGACGGTCAGTTCGGCAAGTGGCTCGAAGGCGCTCGCGACTGGAACATCAGCCGAAACCGCTACTGGGGCAGCCCCATTCCGGTGTGGGTCTCCGATGATCCGCAGTACCCGCGTACCGACGTCTACGGTTCCCTGGATCAGTTGGAGGCAGACTTCGGTGTGCGCCCGACCGACCTGCACCGTCCGATGATCGACGATCTGGTGCGTCCGAACCCGGACGACCCGACCGGCAAGTCGATGATGCGTAGAGTTCCCGAGGTTCTGGACTGCTGGTTCGAGTCCGGTTCGATGCCGTACGCCCAGGTGCACTACCCCTTCGAGAACCGCGACTGGTTCGAGAGCCACTACCCGGGTGACTTCATCGTCGAGTACAACGGTCAGACCCGTGGCTGGTTCTACACCCTGCACGTTCTCGCGACGGCTCTGTTCGATCGTCCCGCTTTCAAAACTGTTGCAGCACACGGCATCGTTCTCGGTGACGACGGGCTCAAGATGAGTAAGTCCAAGGGTAACTACCCGGATGTCAAGGAGGTGTTCGACCGCGACGGCAGTGATGCCATGCGCTGGTTCCTCATGTCCTCACCCATCCTGCGCGGTGGCAACCTGGTCGTGACGGAGCAGGGCATCCGCGAAGGTGTGCGTCAGGCTTTGCTTCCACTGTGGAATGCCTGGAGCTTCCTGCAGCTGTATGCGCCGGAATGTGGTGTGTGGCGCACGGATTCGGAGAACATCCTCGACAAGTACATCCTCGCGAAGCTGGCGGGCACGAGGGACGTCATCACCGATGCCCTCGAGGCGAACGACATCGCGGGAGCTTGTGACGAGCTCCGGTTGTTCTGTGATGCACTCACCAATTGGTATGTGCGACGGTCGCGTTCACGCTTCTGGGACGAAGATCGTGATGCCATCGACACTCTGCACACTGTGCTAGAGGTTGTGACGCGTCTGGCTGCGCCTTTGCTGCCGTTGGTGTCCGAAGTGATCTGGCGTGGATTGACCGGGGAACGCTCGGTACATCTCGCCGATTGGCCGACGGAGTCCGAGTTGCCTGGCGATCCGGAACTCGTTGCCGCCATGGACGACGTGCGCACGGTGTGCTCGACAGTGTTGAGCTTGCGTAAGGCGCAGAACCTGCGTGTCCGTCTGCCGCTGCCCGAGGTTACGGTCGCAGCGCCGGACGCCGAGCGTCTGCGTCCGTTCCTCGGCCTGATCGCCGATGAGGTCAACGTCAAGAAGGTCGACCTGACCGAGGACGTCGACGTTCACGGTCGGTTCGAGATCGCGGTCAACGCGCGTGCTGCAGGTCCGCGTCTGGGTAAGTCTGTTCAGACCGTCATCAAGGCCGTCAAAGCCGGCGACTGGACCGAGAATGCGGACGGTGTAGTGGTTGCCGCCGGCATCGAGCTCTTGCCCGAGGAATACACGCAGAAACTGGTTGCAGCCGAGCCTGATTCGACTGCAGCGCTTCCCAATGGTGCAGGTCTTGTCGTGCTCGATTCCGTCGTGACGGAAGAGCTCGAGGCCGAGGGGTGGGCCAAGGACCGGATCCGCCAATTGCAGGATGCGCGCCGCGCCGCGGGACTCGATGTCTCGGATCGCATCAACGTTGTGCTCGAGGTGCCCGAGGATCGCAAGGACTGGGCAGATCGTCATCGCGACTTGATTGCCGGTGAGGTTCTGGCCACGTCGTTCACGATCGGCGAGGCCGGGGACGGTGCCGTCGATCTCGGCGACGGTATTCGCGCCGCGATCACGAAGGTCTAGTAGCTGACAACTACTCCGGTGCCCCGAAATATGTCGGAGCACCGGAGTAGTTTGCTCTCATGAGCGCGAGCAAGGACACCGTGGCACGCATTCTCGAGCAGTTGGAGCCGCTCGATGTCCGTGCGCGGGCTATGTTCGGTGAGTATGGCTTGTACTGCGACGAGAAGGTCGTTGGCTTGATCTGCGGTGACGTTCTGTACGTCAAGCCGACAGAGATCAGTGCGGAGTTCGGATCAGACGCAGACCTTGCGCCGCCGTACCCGGGCGCAAAGGAGTATTACCGGGTTCCAGAGGAGCGGTTTCACGACGTGGATCGGCTGCACGCATTCATTCAGCGAACCGCCGACGCGCTTCCACTGCCCAAGAAGAAGCCACCGAAGAAGGCCAAACCGAAGGTCCAGAAGTAATCCATTGCTCGCCGAGATCGAGAACTGTTACCGCCGATGAACCAGGGTGATCCCACACGAAGCCGCCGGTGGGTGCTTCATCTCGATATGGATGCCTTTTTCGCCTCCGCTGAGCAATTGACCCGACCGACGTTGCGCGGACGTCCCGTCATGGTGGGCGGTCTCGGTGGCAGGGGCGTGGTTGCCGGCGCAAGTTACGAGGCTCGCGCTTTCGGTGCCCGGTCCGCTATGCCAATGCATCAGGCAAGGCGCTTGGTGGGCGGCGGGGCAGTGGTCCTACCGCCGCGCATGTCGCTGTATTCGGTACTGAGTAAAGGGGCGTTCGAGGCGTTGCGTCTGCGCATGCCGGTGCTCGAACAGCTGTCGGTGGACGAAGCGTTTGGCGAACCGGCCGAGTTGGCAGGGGCCGGTGCGGACGAGGTGCGGGCGTTCTGTGAAGAACTGCGGGCTTTGGTGCTGGCAGAGACCGGGATGGTTGCGTCCATCGGCGCGGGTGCGGGCAAACAGGTCGCCAAGATTGCGTCGGGGCTGGCGAAGCCGAACGGTGTGGCGGTGGTGCCGCCGGGTCAGCAACACGAGCTCCTCGATTCCCTTCCGGTTCGCAAGCTGTGGGGAATCGGCCCGGTGGCTGAGGAGAAGCTCAAACGGTTGGGGATCGTGACTATCGGGGGGTTTGCGCGCACTCCGATATCGGAGGTCGCGTCCATCCTCGGTACGACGGTAGGCCCTGGCTTGCATCGTCTGGCGCAGGGTATCGACGATCGTCCCGTGGCCGAGCGCGCGGACTCCAAGCAGATCAGTGCGGAATCGACGTTCGCGAGCGACATCGTCACGTTGGGGCAGTTGCGTGCGGCGGTGGAGAACAGCGGTGGGGCGGCGTTCTCACGGTTGGAGAAGGACGGCCGCGCGGCGCGCACGGTCGTGCTCAAGCTGAAGAAATCCGACATGAGTGTGCTGACCAGGTCGGTGACGTTGCCATATGCCACCCTCGACCGGGCGATCCTGATTGCCACCGCGCAGAAGCAGGTGATCGATCCGGTGGAATTGGGGCCGATCCGGTTGGTGGGGGTGGGATTTGCCGGGCTCTCCACAGTGCGTCAGGGATCGCTGTTTCCGGAGTTGGATCAGGATGTGCCGGGATATCCGATGGACACTCTCGCGGAGGATCTCGACGAGAGTCCCATTCCTGCGCGGGTTCCGGAACGATACTGGCATCCCGGTCTGGATGTGAGCCATCCCGAATTCGGACACGGTTGGGTGCAGGGCGCCGGTCATGGTGTCGTGACCGTTCGCTTCGAAACCCGTTCCACAGGAACAGGAATCGCTAAAACCTTCACCGACGACGATGCGTCGCTTCAGGTGGCGGATGCACTCGACAGCCTTCTCTAAGGACACCCTTAGACTTTTTCGGCTTACCGTTGGGTAATGTTGTGGCGGACCGCGAGCGATGCACGTCAGTGCTGACAACGCTCGTTTGTGAAAACCGGAATGGATAGGACTGAGAAGTTGAAGCTTCGTAACATGACCGTCGCAGCCGTCGCGATTGCAGCGGCCCTGACGATGACTGCCTGCAGTTCCGAAGAGGCCGATCCCGCCCCCAAGACCACAACCTCCGCGAAGGCCACGACCACCACGGTCGAGGTCGCGCTGCCGACTGCAGCCGAGCTCAACGCCAAGATCGCGACGGCACTCGACGAGAGCGTTCCGTCTTCGGAGAAGGTCAAGTTCGTCGAGGGCGCAGACGCCGATCCCGAGCTGATCAACCAGGTCGCCGCGGCTGCCAAGGCTGCCGGCGCACAGGTCGAGGTTGTCGACCCCGTCACCGATTCGGGCAGCGACACGGCTACCGCACCGCTCGCCATCGTTATCAACGGCCAGCCCCTTGCCGGCGGCATGAACGCTGTCTTCGTGAACCTGGACGGCGAGTGGGCACTGTCCAAGACCACCGCTTGCCAGATCGTCAGCTTCGCTCAGCTGACCACCCCGGCTTGCGCTGCTTGATTTCAGCTAGCTGACAAAGCGGCCGCCGAACCCTCACGGGTTCGGCGGCCGCTTTTGTTTGTTCAGGTTCGCTTAGTGGTGGAATCCCTCGGTGACACGAGGCTTGGGCATCGGGCTGGACAGTTCGTCGAGGAACGCGGTTTCCTCTTCGATGACACCCAACAGGTTGGCAGCCAAGTCCATGCTCAGACCGTTACGCACGACAATGCGTTGCACGGTGAGGTCGGTGAGGTTGTCCGGCATGGGATAGGCCGGCACGAGCCAGCCCTTGGCGCGTAGTCGATCCGACAGGTCGTACAGCGTCCAATTCTCGGTGTGCCCGGCCTTCAGGCGCCACGCGAACACCGGAATATCGCTGCCGTCGTTCCAGAGTTCGAAGGCGTCGAGCTTGCCGATTCCTTCGGCGAGGAATTTCGCGACGTCCTGCGAGGACTGCTGGATGGAACGGTAACCGTCGTGGCCTAGCCGCAAGAACATGTAGAACTGCAAGATCACCTGGGCGCCGGGGCGCGAGAAGTTGAGTGCAAAGGTCGGCATGCTGCCGCCGAGATAACTGACTTTGAACACCAGATCCTCGGGGAGCAGGTCCTCCGAGCGCCACACCACCCAGCCAAGACCTGGGTACACCAGCCCGTATTTGTGCGCCGACGTGTTGATGGAATGAACTCGGGGGAGCCGGAAGTCCCATTCGATTTCCGGTTGGAGGAACGGTGCGATCATGGCGCCGGACGCTCCGTCGACGTGGATCGGGATGTCGAGTCCGGTCTTCTTCTGGATCGCGTCGAGTGCATTGGATATCTCGAGCACGGGTTCGTACATGCCGGTGTAGGTGACACCCATGATTGCGACGACACCGATGGTGTTCTCGTCGACGTACTTCTCGAGATCGTGCCCGTCGAGTGTGCGATGTTCCTCGCTGATGGGGACGTATCGCGCTTCGATGTCCCAGTAGTTGCAGAACTTTTCCCAGCACACCTGCACGGCTGAACTCATCACCATGTTCGGGCGGTCCACCGGTTTGCCTGCAGCGCGCCTGGCGTGCTGCCAGCGACGCTTGAGAGCGAGTCCGCCCAGCATGCAGGCTTCCGACGAGCCGATGGTCGACGTACCGATCGCGTCTTTCGGAGACGGTGCGTTCCACAGGTCGGCGAGCATCCGCCAGCAGTATGTTTCGATCGCGGCCGTCTGCGGGTACTCGTCCTTGTCGATCATGTTCTTGTCGAACGACTCTGAATACAAGCGCGTGGCGTGGTCGTCCATCCACGTGCCGACAAACGTCGCGAGATTCAAACGGGCATTGCCGTCCAACATCGTTTCGTCGTGGACGATTTGATAGGCAGTTTCGGGGAGCATGCCATCAGGTTCGAGAGTGTATTTCGAGGCAACCGAATCTTCTCCAGGTCTGGAGAAAATGGGATTCGCGGCGACGTAATCGGTATGTTCGGCTCTTCGCGGCTCTGGCATGAACTTCTGCTCCTCACAACGGTATTTCACGGTGGTCGGTGTCCTGATTGTTCGTATCCAGCTACCCCTTACCGTCCATTGCGGGAGGGAAGTTGTCAAAGGGAACTGTGATCAGTCGATCAGGCAGTCTGTGGCCTGAGCCTGCGCGCATCGTAGAACGCCGCGAAGTAACACAGCGTGGTGACAATCAGGAGTAAACCCGCGATGCGGGCGAAGGCGCGGTCGTCGAATGCCAGAATTGCCGTACCCGACACCCCGAGAGCGAGGACATAGACCAGCTTGGCCACCTGCCAACGGGGCGAGTCGGGACGGATCGCAGAAGGCTTGCCTCGCACGGTGATCCGCCAATCGAAAAGCAAGGGCAGCACCACCGCGACCCAGACGGCCGTACCGAAATCACCTTCGAGAATTCCGGCGACGGCGAGGAATACAGCACTGAGTACGAGAGTGGTCACCACGAGCACCTGCAGTTGTGATTGTGCAGTCACAGGAACCGTCATGCCTGTGTATACCCAGAGAAGGCGGCTGTATGCGGTTAGCGCGCAGCCGTTCTCAGGCCCGGAAGAAAGTCGGATGGTATCCGACATCTGATCGTCAGGTCAGCGTTGGTAATTCGACGCCGGTCAGGTCTGCCTTGATCTGCAACGCGAGGTACTTGCTGTAGTTACGCACCAGCATGAAGTTCCCACCGTGGATCCAGAACCGGTCGTGCCCGGACGCCCGCCACACCGACTGAAGCTCGCCCTCGTCGTCCAGATCCCAGACCGGACCGCAGGCGTCGGCGACGGCATCACCGAGGACGCGTCGTGCGGTGTCGAGAATTCCGCGGAACCCGGTGGCGCACACGATGGTGTCCGCCGGGACGTGGGTGCCGTCCGACATGATCAGCCCATCAGGCACGAGTCGCTCGACGGTCGAACCTGACACCAGTTCGATGCTGCCATCAGCGATGAGCGGGGAGGCGCCGACGTCGATGTAGTAACCGCCGTTGCGTGTCAGGAACAGCATCATCACTCCGGTGCCGTCCACACCGTCGGAGAGCACGAATCCCTTGGCGGCGAGAGCGTCGAGCAGGTCGCGGTCGTCCTCGGCCATTGCGGCGGACCCGTACTTCAAAGCCGCAAGAAATTGTGGATCGAGCCGTGCCGACGACGCGTCGAGCAGGTCGGCCACGTCCGTGGAGGTGTGTTCGCCGTAGCGCATCCGGCCTCGATCAGACAGGGTGTGCCCGCTCACCACGTGGGTGGGCCCACGCTGGATCAGTGTCACCTGCGCACCCGATTCGTAGAGATCCTGCGCGATGTCGTGGCCGCTGTTGCCGGTTCCGATCACCACGGTGCGGGTTCCCTTGCGTGCCGGTTCGGTGCGATACCGGCTCGAATGCAGCAGTTCGCCGGCAAAATCCTCGGCGCCCGCAAATTCTGGAAGGACAGGTTCGGTACCACTGAGACCTGTCGCGAGAACCACGTGGTGCGGACGTAGTGTGCGCCGTGTGCCGTTACGATCGACGACGACGGTCCAGCGCCGCTCGCCTGGATCGAATGTGGATTCCACAATCTCCGACCGCGTCCACACGTTCAGATCCATCGCACGTGAATATATTTCGAGCCAGTCGCCCATCTTGTCCTTGGGCGTGAAAACCGGCCAGGACGATGGGAATGGCATGAGCGGAAGATGATTCGACCAGACCGCGTCGTGTAGCACCAACGAGTCGTAGCGCCCGCGCCAGTTGTCGCCGACTCGATCACCGCGGTCGACCAGAAGGGTCCTGACTCCGAGCACGCCGAGTTGAGCGGCCAATGCCAGGCCCGAGTGGCCGGCACCGATTACGAGAACATCCGGATCGGCGTCGTGGCACTCGACTTCGCGGCTGCGCCGTGCCGACCAGTACTCCGGATGATCCCCCGTGCCGTCCGGTCGATGCTCGCCGGTGGTCGGTTCGTGGCCTGCCAGGGTATCCAGTGCGGTGAGGAGATTCCGGGCCCGCCAGGTGCCGTCGTCGAGGATCAGCCTGGCAACACCCCGTACGTGGCCGAGGTCGCTGTCGAACCGGAACAGTAGTTGGATCGTGGATCCGGACAGTGTCGGAACCAATGCTGGTGCGGCAACCGGGTCGAGGTGTTCGCCGTGCACGCGTTGCTCCAACGCGGACGCGATGACGGCATCGATCGGTGCGCTGCCGTTGAGACTGCGTAGGTCACCGGAGAAGGCGAGCAGATCGCGCCACCACACGTCGGGGTGTAGAACCATCTCAGCACCCACTCCGGAGCGGAGGAGGTCGGCAAAATCGGAGAGCCACTGTTCTGCCGTCGCCGCAACTGCGACCGTGTCGAGGTCGGCGGAATCCAATTGTGTTGTCATATACACACTTTCCGTGAAATCAGCGGGTGGTGAAGCCGGCGTCGACCTTCAGTTCGGTGCCAGTGACGTAGCGCGCCTCGTCAGAAGCCAGGAACAGGACCGCATTGGAGACGTCGATCGGATCGGCCCAGGGGACAGGCAAGGCGTTGGTTCCCGCGAAGAGCGGTGCCACCTGTTCCTTGGTCGGGTTCCGGATGCCGGGCAGGAAGAGGTTGAAGCAGCGATCGTTCATGATCATGTCGGTATCGGTTGCGCCCGGGTGGACGGTGTTCGCGCGGATGCCGTGTTCGCCGAGTTCGCTGACGAGCGTTCGCATCAGGCCGACGACCGCATGCTTGCTGGCGGCGTAGGCGCCGGCGTTGCGTGTGCCTTTGATTCCGGCTGTCGAGCTGGTGATGACGATCGACCCTCCGTCACCCTGCTCGATCAGGTGCGGTACTGCGGCTTTGCAGGTGTGCCACACGCCTTTGAGGTTGACGTCGAGTACGTCGTCCCACTCGTCTTCGGTAATCCGGTGTGCCGGTTCGCCACTGATGAAGATCCCGGCGTTTGCGACCACGATGTCGACGCGGCCGAGTTCCGCGACTCCGCGGTCGAGAAGCGTGCGCACCGAGTCGAAGTCGCGTACGTCGGCAATCCCGGCGTGGATGCGACGGCCGATCTTCTCGACTCCGCGAACTGTTTCGGCGAGGTCGTCCGGCGTGGCGGGAGGGTAGAACCGAGTGACCGTATCGATGCCGTCTGCGAGATCGAGGGCGATGATGTCGGCGCCTTCTTCGGCGAGCCGGAGCGCGTGACTGCGTCCCTGGCCTCGCGCTGCGCCGGTGATGAAGGCAACTTTTCCAGCTAGCCGTCCGGGCATCCTGCTCCTTCTGTCCGACGTCGTTGTCGTCCGGAAGGTAACGAGGATCACAGAAGCGTCAGCGCGGCACTCCCATTCAGTAGGACGGAGTCTGGGGGCTCGCGAGAGTGTCTCCGGCTGAGGTGATTACGAGGACGGAGTGTGTAGACGCTCCACAGCCGTGCTGGCCATCGATCCCAGAACCTCGGGCGCGATGGGCGTCGGCGCGGTGGCGGAGAGTTGAGTCAGGTTGGGTCCCACTGCCGCGACGACTACATCGGCGACAAGTGTGAATCCTTCACTCGCCGTCGTGATTCGGTAGGAGAACGACGCGTCGCCGACGGTCGGCTGATGCCCCGCGCCGACTTGATAGGTGATATTGATGCCGTCGGCGTCGGTACCCGAGAATTCGCTGCATCCGGCAACCGTGGCCTGCATACTCTCGAATGCTGCTGTGGCCGCGGCGCCGTCGGCGTACGAGGCACTGTCCTGATCGATGCTCGTGAAATCGGGTCCGGTGAACATCTTCGAGATCGAGGCGACTGAACCCGGAACCTGGGTGGCGATCGGTGCGAGCACGCCGGCACAAGCGGCGGGGTTGGTGCTGGACTTGTCGGACTCCGATCTGGCGGGTGCGGGAGCGAGGCCCAGATCCTCGACCGGATCCGGCACGATGTCGAAACCAGCTGGTAGTTCGCTGAGTGTGAGTACGGTCTGCGTCAGCGCCGCTTTGTCCAGCGGAGTGCCGGTGAGGCCGGTCGGGACAGGCGCAGTGCTGAACGGAGCGAGGGCAACATCGGGTACCGGGGAAGCATCCGATGCCGTGGGCGAAGATGTTTCGGATCCGCATCCGCCGACGAGGAGAACTGCCGCCACGCCGAGTCCTGCGACAGCGCGACGCGACATCACGATGTCCACCGAATGTTGTTGGTAATGCTCTGTCGGATTACCGATGTGCCGTCCGGGTCGCTGTAAGCCTGGTCGCCGCCGACCGAAAGTTCGCCGCTGACGGGAAGCGGCAGATTCAGGTCGACGATCATGGTTCCCGACCCGGCCATGACGTACTGATCGATGTCGAGAGTGCCCGCCCCGCCTGCGAGATTCCAGATGTTGCTCTGCGGAGTCTGTGACAGTTCTACGGCGAGGGTGAGACGGTCGCCGTCACGCGCGGTCACGGTGACGGTGGTTGTCTGATCGAGTTGGATCTCGCTACTGACGTCTTGCTTCACCGTCCACCGGGCACCGACTCCGACGGGCTCTGTCGGCAGAGCAACGGCGCGATACACCGCTTGGCCGAAGGCCTGTTCGATTGCCGCGCGGGCCGCATTTGCCGACCCGGCCGACGGGCGTAAGCGCAGCGCCGTGACAGCACCGGATTCTGTAAAGGTCAACCCGGCTCCTGACCCTTCGGCGCCACCGAGGGCGGCTTGGAGCGTCTCGTCCGGCGTAGTCATGCCAGACAGGGTGAGATCAACCACGGTTGTCGGATTCTGGGGAGTGGCGGCCGTCGCCACGACGGCATTGAGCGGAATGGTCACTTCAGGCGAGGAAATGTCCTGAACCGGCTGCTGGTCGATCTGCTGGCGCACGTCGGTCGACGTCACCAGGGTTGTTGCCTGAGTGGTTCCGGCGGGCAGGTTCATCCGCAGGCTCTGCCTGGGCTCACTTCCGGCATCGAGTACCTCGACAGTCGCAGCGGTGACTGGGACGGTGAACTCGGCTGGAGTCGCCGAAGGCGTATCAGGCGACTGCTCGGCGTCGCCGCATGAGGTGAGAACGGTGACGAGAGCAAGGGCGGCGGCGAACACATAAGGAACGCGCCGGCCGGAGATAGACAACTGTGGCACGCGCTCCAGGCTAACCGCTTCGCCGGAGTGCCCGGTCGGGTCGGGGAGCGCGTGCGTGCAGAGCAGCAGACATAGGGGATGATGGTGGGCGTGAGTACAGACCACCCAGACCGAGATCTCAGCGCGGAGGATCAGCCGATTACCGATTTGTCGAAGTCCGCATCACCGACACGGCCAAAACGGTTGGCGATGCTGATCGCCATCGCGGCAGTCATCCTGATCGCGGACGTCTTGACCAAGATCTGGGCTGTTGCGGCGATCACGCCCGGCAAGCCGATCGAAATCATCGGCGACGTCGTCACTTTCACGTTGGTCCGCAATCCCGGTGCGGCCTTCTCGATGGCAACGTCGATGACGTGGATCCTCACGTTGGTTGCGATCGGCGTCGTGATCGGAGTGATCAAGATCGGTCGCACTCTGCGGTCACCCTGGTGGGCTCTGGGTCTGGGTCTGGTGCTCGGCGGCGCACTCGGCAACCTCATCGACCGATTGTTCCGCGCCCCGGGTTTCATGCGCGGACACGTCGTCGACTTCATGTCCATCGGCTGGTGGCCTGTGTTCAACATCGCTGATTCTGCGATCGTGTGCGGTGCAATCCTGTTGGTCGTCTTGACGTTGTTCGGGTTCGAACCCAACGGCGAGCGCCTGCGCAGTGACAAGGACACGGGCGAGGGCCCGGGCAGTGACAAGGACACGGGCGAGGGCCCGGGCAGTGGCAAGGTCACGGGGGAGAGCAAATGAGGGAATCGCGTTCGATGCCGGTACCGGACGGACTCGACGCGATGCGCGTCGACGCCGGATTGGCACGACTACTCGGTCTCTCTCGAACCGTCTCGGCCACCCTTGCAGAAGAAGGTTCGGTACTGCTCGACGGTGTAGCTGTCGGGAAGTCCGATCGGTTGACCGCGGGTTCGTGGCTCGAGGTTGTCCTGCCCGAGCCGCCGCGTCCGCTGACCGTGGAAGCTACTCCGGTCGAGGGCATGGAAATTCTCTACGCGGACGACGACGTTGTTGCGGTGGACAAGCCAGTCGGCGTTGCAGCGCACGCGAGTGTGGGGTGGACGGGTCCGACGGTCATCGGCGGCCTGGCCGCTGCAGGTTTCCGGATTTCGACGTCGGGCGCGCACGAGCGTCAAGGCATCGTTCACAGACTTGATGTCGGGACGTCCGGTGTCATGGTCGTTGCGACGTCCGAGCGGGCGTACACCGTACTCAAGCGGGCCTTCAAACAGCGCACCATCGACAAGAGGTACCACGCGCTGGTCCAGGGGCACCCGGACCCGAGCAGCGGAACGATCGACGCTCCGATCGGGCGGCACCACGGGAACGACTGGCGTTTTGCCGTGACCGCCGACGGTAAGGCAAGCGTCACGCATTACGACACCATCGAGGCATTTCAGGCGGCAAGTCTGTTGGATGTGCACCTCGAAACGGGGCGGACACACCAGATTCGGGTGCATTTCTCCGCGCTGCGCCACCCGTGCTGTGGCGACTTGACGTACGGAGCGGACCCCCGCCTCGCCGAGCGGTTGCGACTCGAGCGGCAGTGGCTTCATGCAGTGTCACTCGGGTTTGCACATCCGGCGGACGGGCGCTGGGTCGAGATCAAGAGCAAGTACCCGAAAGACCTCGAACATGCGCTAGAGGTTCTTCGATCCGCATGAGCGCGCGAGCAGTCGGTTCCGCGCTGGCGGGAATCGCAGTTGTTGCGCTCGTCGTTGGAGCCGGCCTGCTGAATCCGGTTCCCACCCCGCCGGTGGGAACCGATTCGCTCGGCCCGGACAGTGGTGAACTGGTATCCGATTATCTCGACCGTGCGCGAGAATCATTCGACGCGGTCGAGGGCTCGGCGTGGGCCCTCGCATCGTTTGCCGCTCCGATGACTGCCGACGACGTTATCGCGGCCACCCCGGGAGTTCGGGTGTCCGAGGTGTTGTTCCGAGTGCCGTTGGATCGGGTTCAGACTCCGATGGTCGCGATTGCAGTACCGGACAACAACGACGCGATTCGACGGGCACCTGGAGCTGCGGCGACGCGACTCGCCGCCATGACGGGGGTCGACGAACGGCAGAAACGCGTCGCGGAAGTGTCGAGTCGGCTGTTGTCGCAGGGGTGCGCGTGTGCGATCGGCGCGGTAGTGCACGGCACTGCGCAGGAACTTGCGACATTGGCAGGTACTCCATCGATCCGAGCGCTCGAAGCCTTGCCGGAAGACGGCACTCCGTGGCGCGCAGCGGTTCGGCCGCTGCTGCCGGAGTATGTGGACGTGGTTCGGGTAGGACCGGATGACGGACCAGTTCCATGAGCACCGATGACGGACGCGAGATCACGCTGTCGAAAGTGACCAGGTCCGGTTCGAGTTCGGGCATCGCGTTCGGTGCCGGCGCCTTCCTGATCTGGGGCGCATTCCCCGCGTTCTTCGGTTTGCTCGATTTTGCCGACCCGCTCGAAATTCTTGCTCATCGAGTGGTGTGGACACTCGTGCTGATGCTGATCGTGTTGGCGGTTCTCGGTCGACTTGCCTCGCTTCGCGGCATCAGCGGGCGTACGTGGTTGCTGGTGACGGCAGCCTCGGCGGCAATCGCTGTCAACTGGGGAACCTACATCTACGCGGTGGCGTCGGGGCGAGTGGTGGAAGCCGCGCTCGGATATTTCATCAACCCGTTGGTGACTGTCCTGCTCGGTGTGGTGATCTTCCGAGAGCGGCTTCGACGCGCTCAGATCGTGGCGCTGGCGCTGGCTGCAACAGCGGTGGTGGTGATCACCATCGATTACGGCAAACCGCCGATCGTGGCACTCGTCCTGGCGGGGTCTTTTGCGACGTACGGACTGATCAAGAAGGTGGTTCCGCTCGACCCACGAACCAGCTTGACGGCTGAGGGCGTCGTCGCCGCTCCGTTCGCGGTGGGATATCTCGTATTTCTCGGTCTGACCGGCGCCGGTGCTTTTGTCTCCGGCGGCACCGGCCAAAGCCTGCTCCTCATGGCGGCCGGCCCCGTGACGGCATTGCCGCTGTTGCTGTTCGGTGTTGCCGCGCAGCGAGTGAAACTCTCCACAATGGGCATGTTGCAGTACCTGACACCGGCGCTGCAGATGTTGTGGGGCGTCGCGGTGATGCGTGAGGACATGCCCGCGTCGCGGTGGATCGGGTTTGCCTTGATCTGGCTGGCACTGGTGATCTTCACGACAGACATCGTCCGCGCTAATCGGCGTTCACAGGGGTCGACGTCGTCCAAGCAGGAGCCGGTCACGTAACTATCGTCGCGCCGCCTGCCGGTCACATCGATCGGCCGCCGACTCTGTCGGTAGCGGGGCATACACTCGACCAAGCTCCCAGACATCAGAGAGGCGCACGTGGCTGACTCGTTCGTTCATCTTCACAATCACACCGAGTACTCGATGCTCGACGGCGCGGCCAAGGTCGGCGCCATGTTCGAGGAGGCCACTCGGCTCGGCATGACCGCCGTCGGTATGACCGACCACGGAAACATGTACGGCGCCAGCCAGTTCTACAACGAAGCGGTCAAGGCCGGGATCAAGCCGATTATCGGTATCGAGGCGTACATCGCGCCGGAATCCCGGTTCAACACCAAGCGTGTGTTGTGGGGCGATCGCAGCCAGAAGTCCGACGACGTCTCCGGTAGCGGCGCGTATACGCACATGACGATGGTCGCGGAAAATGCGACAGGCCTACGCAACCTCTTCAAACTGTCTTCGCTTGCGTCCATCGAGGGCCAGTTGGGCAAGTGGCCCCGTATGGACGAGGAGCTCATCGCCTCGCATGCCGAGGGAATCATTGCCACCACGGGTTGCCCGTCCGGTGAGATCCAGACGCGCCTGCGACTCGGGCATGATCGTGAAGCCCTCGAAGCGGCAGCGAAGTGGCAGGAAATCTGGGGCCCTGACAATTTCTTCCTCGAGGTGATGGACCACGGTCTCTCGATCGAGCGTCGGGTGCGTGAGGGTTTGCTCAATATCGGTCAGCAGCTCGGCATTCCGCCGCTCGCGACCAACGACTGCCACTACGTCACCAAGGACGCAGCCGAGAACCACGAGGCGCTGCTGTGCATCCAGACCGGTAAGACGCTCTCGGATCCCACGCGCTTCAAGTTCGACGGCGACGGTTACTACCTCAAGTCCGCGGCCGAGATGCGGGCTATCTGGGACAGCGAAGTTCCCGGAGCCTGCGACAACACAGTGACAATCGGTGAGCGCGTCCAGTCGTACGAGGACGTGTGGAAGTTCCACGACCGGATGCCGATCTTCCCGGTACCCGAAGGACATACGCAGCAGACGTTCCTGCGCGCCGAGGTCATGCGCGGCTTGGATCGACGTTTCCCCAGCGGCCCGCCCGAGGAGTACCTCGCGCGTGCCGACTACGAGATCGGCGTCATCAACGAGATGGGCTTCCCGGCCTACTTTCTGGTGGTCGGTGACCTCATCAACCATGCAAAAGAAGTGGGCATCCACGTCGGACCCGGTCGTGGATCCGCTGCAGGTTCGTTGGTGGCGTACGCGATGGGTATCACCAACATCGACCCGCTTCCGTACGGTCTGCTGTTCGAGCGATTCCTCAACCCCGAGCGCGTGTCGATGCCTGATATCGATATCGACTTCGACGATCGCCGTCGCGGCGAGATGGTGCGTTACGCCACCGAGAAGTGGGGCGATGACCGCGTCGCGCAGGTCATCACGTTCGGAACCATCAAGACCAAGGCTGCCATCAAGGACTCCGCTCGCGTGCAGTTCGGTAAGCCCGGTTTTGCTATTGCCGACCAGATCACCAAGGCATTGCCGCCGCCGATCATGGCCAAGGACATCTCGGTATCCGGTATCACCGATCCCAAGCACGAGCGGTACAAGGAAGCTGCCGAGGTTCGCTCGCTCATCGACTCCAGCCCGGACGTCGCGAAGATCTACAAGACCGCGGTGGGTCTGGAGGGTCTGATCCGTAACGCGGGTGTCCACGCCTGTGCCGTGATCATGTCGTCCGAGCCGTTGATGGATGCGATTCCGGTGTGGAAGCGCGCGCAGGACGGTGCGATCATCACGGGCTGGGATTACCCGTCGTGTGAGGCCATCGGTCTACTCAAGATGGACTTCCTTGGTCTGCGAAACCTCACCGTCATCGGTGACACACTCGAGAACATCAAGGCCAACCGCGGTATCGACATCGACCTCGACACGTTGCCGATGGACGACCCGGCTACGTACGAACTCCTGGCGCGCGGCGACACTCTCGGCGTGTTCCAGCTCGACGGTGGCGGTATGCGTGAGCTTCTGAAACTGATGCAGCCCACCGGTTTCGGCGACATCGTGGCCGCACTGGCACTGTACCGGCCGGGTCCGATGGGTGTGGACGCCCACATCTCGTACGCCAAGCGTAAGAACGCGCTCGAAGAAGTCAGCCCCATTCACCCCGAGCTGGAAGAACCGCTCGCGGAGATCCTCTCGGAGACGTACGGCCTGATCATCTACCAGGAGCAGATCATGCAACTGGCGCAGAAGGTGGCCGGGTACACCCTGGGGCAGGCCGACTTGCTGCGCCGCGCCATGGGTAAGAAGAAGCTGTCCGAACTCGAGAAGGCATACGCCGGTTTCCGTCAGGGCATGTTGGACAACAACTTCAGCGAAGCCGCCATCAAGGCGCTCTGGGATACCGTTCTCCCGTTCGCCGGCTACGCATTCAACAAGTCGCACTCAGCTGGTTACGGTCTCGTCTCGTTCTGGACCGCGTACCTCAAGGCGAACTATCCGGCCGAGTACATGGCCGGTCTACTCACCTCGGTCGGCGACGACAAGGACAAGTCCGCTGTCTATCTTGCCGACTGCCGCAAGATGGGCATCACGGTGCTGCCGCCTGACGTCAACGAGTCGCGCGTCGACTTCGCGACGGTGGGGGAGGACATCCGCTTCGGTATGGGGTCCGTCCGCAATGTGGGCGCAAATGTCGTGGCATCCATCATCAAAGCGCGCACGGAGAAGGGTAAGTTCACCGACTTCTCCGACTATCTCGGCAAGATCGATGCGATGGCGTGCAACAAGAAGGTTACTGAATCCCTCATCAAGGCAGGCGGATTCGACTCTCTCGAACATCCGCGTAAGGGCTTGATGTTGGTGCACGCCGACGCTATCGATGCCGTCATGAGCACCAAGAAGGCGGAGGCCATCGGACAGTTCGACCTGTTCGGCGGGTCCGAAGTGGACGAGTCCATCGCGTCGGTGTTCGACGTTCGCATTCCCGAAGAGGAATGGGAAACCAAACACCGCCTTGCGCTCGAACGAGAGATGTTGGGGCTGTACGTTTCCGGGCACCCGCTCAACGGCGTCGAACATATCCTCAAGCAGCAGTCCGATACCTCGATTGCCGCAATCCTCGACGGTGGTGTCCAAGACGGTGCGCAGGTCACATTGGGAGGCATTATTGCGTCGGTCGATCGCCGAGTGAACAAGAACGGCCTCACCTGGTGCATCGTGCAACTCGAGGATCTGGTCGGCGGTATCGAGGTGCTGTTCTTCCCTCAGGCGTACGCCGTGTACGGCATGGACATCGCCGAGGATGCGATCGTTCTGGTGAAGGCGCGGGTGTCTATTCGAGATGACCGTATGTCGTTGATCGGCAACGATCTTGCGGTGCCGGATCTTTCGGCTATCGGCGTGGCGCGACCGCTCTCGGTGTCGTTGCCGCTGCGTCAGTGCACCAAGGACAAGTTGGGCGCGCTCAAGCAGATCCTGACCCGCCACCCGGGCACGTCGGACGTGCATGTCCGTTTGATCGGAAGCAACGAGATCACGATGTGGAAGGTCGACGACGTTCTGCGGGTAGAGCCGTCGTCAGCTCTGATGGGCGATCTCAAGGCGCTCCTCGGGCCTGGCTGCCTGGCGGTTTAGGGCCTCATACAACAAACGTCTCGTTCACCTGGGAAGCCAAGTGAACGAGACGTTTGTGTATGTCCTGAAAGAGCGAAGCGAGAGACTTAGCTGCGGGAGTAGAAATTTCTGCGAACCCACCACGTAACCACCGTCGCGGCGGCGGCGATGAGGACTGCCGGCTGCATGGACGTCGTGATAGCAAGGGTGGCAACAAAGACGACCAGACCGATTGCCAGCGCTTCGAGTTTGTACAGCGGCCACAGTGTGCCGGCGATGTCGACGCTGTTGTCGGTGCTCCGACGTGACACGCGAGTATCGAAACCTGCGGTTGTCATGAGGTCACCTACCGTCTCTGTCGTCTCTGTGGTCCGTTCTGGACTTTAAGGGTATCCAGATAGCTGGTTTCGGGCAAGCGAACTTTATTGATGGGTGCATCACTGTATCGATCACCGTGCAGTGTGCGTGTTGCGGTGGCCAAGGTCAGACAGTCGGTGTTCACTTGTACCCATGCCAATTACAGGTGAATACGAACCCAGTCCCGCTACGTGGGCAGCAGATCAGGTCGAGCAGATCGAGAGCTCCGGTGGCACCGAGGGGAACGAACTCAACGGGATGGCCGTTGTCATCCTCACGACCATCGGCGCAAAGTCCGGCAAGGTGCGCAAGACGCCGTTGATGCGTGTCGAGCATGACGGGAAGTACGCCGTTGTGGCGTCCTTGGGAGGCGCGCCCAAGAACCCAGTCTGGTACTACAACGTCAAGGCAAATCCGAATGTCACGTTGCGCGATGCGACGCAGGTCTTCGACATGGTTGCGCGTGAGGTAACGGGCGACGAAAAGGCGATCTGGTGGGAGCGCGCAGTTGCGGCATTCCCCGACTACGCGAACTATCAGAAGAAGACCGACCGAGAGATTCCGGTGTTCGTGCTCGAACCCAAGTAGATCTACGGAGGCCCGATGAGTCCGAAATCTGTTGCAGATCAATTGGTTCAACAGCTCGTGGATGCCGGGGTTTCCCGGATCTACGGCATCGTGGGAGACAGTCTCAATCCTGTGGTGGACGCCGTGCGGCGCACCGGTGGCTCTGCCAAGGGTGGTATCGACTGGATTCATGTTCGTCACGAGGAGGCGGCCGCGTTCGCGGCTGCGGCCGACGCCCAGATCACCGGCGAGTTGGCCGTGTGTGCGGGCTCGTGTGGACCGGGAAATCTGCACCTGATCAACGGGCTCTACGACGCACATCGCTCGGGCGCGCCGGTCCTGGCGATTGCGTCGCACATTCCGAGTGCTCAGATCGGCATGGGTTATTTCCAGGAAACCCATCCTGAGCGAATTTTCATCGAGTGTTCGACCTATACCGAGCTGATCAGCACCGCAGCGCAGGCGCCGCGTGTTGTTCAGTCCGCAATCACGCACGCGGTCGCCCGAAGCGGCGTATCCGTGATCGTTCTCCCCGGTGATATCGCGGACTGCCCGGTCGAGGGTGAACCGCCGACGCTGGTCGCAACTCGTCGTCCGACGCTGGTGCCAGACGCCGGTGATGTACGCGCCCTGGCAGACGTGATCAACGCGTCGCGGAAGGTGGCGATCTTTGCCGGAGCCGGCGTGCGAGGTGCCCGCGACGAAGTGCTCGCGCTGGCCGAGGCGGTCGGCGCTCCGATCGGGCACTCCCTCCGCGGTAAGGAGTGGATTCAGTACGACAATCCGTATGACGTGGGCATGACCGGGCTGCTCGGGTACGGCGCGGCGCACGACGGTATGCACGGGGCTGACTTGTTGCTGCTGATCGGCACAGACTTCCCGTATGATCAGTTTCTGCCGCACACCGTTCGTACTGCTCAGATCGATTCTGCCGCAGAGAAATTGGGGCGTCGAACCAGCCTGGATCTTGCGGTGCACGGAGATGTCGCTGCGACGCTGGCGGCGTTGATACCCCAGGTGGAGCGGAAGTCGGATCGAGCGTTCCTCGACGACATGCTCGAGGTGCACAGAACATTGATGACCAAAGTTGTCGGCGCGTACACCGATCCGGTGAAACAGCGCACCCCGATTCACCCCGAGTACGCGGCATCGATTCTCGACGATCTTGCCGCCGAGGATGCGATCTTCACCGCGGACACCGGTATGTGCAACGTGTGGACGGCGCGGTATCTCACTCCCAACGGATCGCGGCGATTCCTGTCGTCGGCCCTGCACGGTTCCATGGCTAATGCGTTGCCGCACGCGATGGGTGCGCAGTGGGCGAGTCCTGGCCGACAGGTTATTTCGGTCTCCGGTGACGGCGGTCTGTCGATGCTGTTGGGCGAGTTGGTGACTGTGGCGATGTATAAGTTGCCGGTCAAGATCGTGGTGTTCAACAACTCGACGCTCGGCATGGTCAAGCTCGAAATGCTGGTGGACGGCTTGCCTGATTTCGGAGTCGACGTTCCCGCTGTCGACTATGCGGGCGTCGCCGCTGCGCTGGGAATCTACTCGCGACGGATCGAGAATCCTGTTGACATTGAATCAGGATTACGTGAGGCACTCGGTCACGACGGTCCGGCGTTGGTCGATCTTGTGACGGATCCGTTGGCATTGTCGTTGCCGCCCACCATAACCGGCGGTCAGGTCAAGGGCTTCGCTCTCGCGATGTCGAAGATGGTGATGAACGGTGGCGTCGGCGAGGCCGTGCAGATGGCAAAGTCGAATCTGCGGAATGTGCCGCGTCCGTCGCAGTTCAACCCGAGAGGGTAGGTCAGCGTCCGGCTTGCCAGGATTCCGCAAGCCGCGCAATCAGGTCTCCGTGTTGCTGCATCAACTCGGGTTGAAAGCGGCTGGCCGGGGCGCACAGCACCAGCGCTGCAACCGGTAGGCCGTCGGAGCGCCGCAAGGCAGCCCCGACGGCTCGTGTGCCGTCGAATCCCTCGCCGTCGTTCTGTGCCCAGCCGCGCGCTCGGACTGCCGCGAGGGCAGAGTCGGTCAGGCTGGGATCAATGCGCCGCCACGGGCCGAGCTCGTCGGCGGGTAGGTGGGCGGCGATAGCGCGCAGCGCTGAACTGGTACGCGCGGGCACCTCGGTCCCCACGGTTACGGACGCTCTGAGAGTCTGTCGGCTTTCGGCGGAATCGACGATCATCAGGCGATCGCCGTCCGGCACGACGAGCATCGACATTTCCCCGGATTGGTCACGAGCTGCCTCGAGTAATGGGCGTGTACCGGTCACAAGAGTTGTGGCTGCGGACTCCCGGAAGGTGGGGAGTATCGCCGGCGAGATGCTCCACCGGCCGTCTTCGGTGCGCACGAGCCACTGAGCGGAGTGCAGCGTGATCGCCAATCGGTGCGCGGCACTTTTGTCGATCCCAATGTCGCGAGCGAGGTCGCTGACTCCGACGGGCTGCATGCGAGCGATTGCCTCGAACAGGCGGCATGCGTTATGGACGGACTGGATTTCCTTGACGGAGGACATGAAACCACCCTAAGGTCGCTATATAACACAATCGTGTTGCAGAGTAACACAGGGCGAAGAAAATGCTGCCGAGAGGGGTGCTTGTGGGTACGGACAAGCTGGGAACCGGCCTTCCGTGGGTCGAAGCGATTGCGGATTCGTTCCCGCGGTATTCGTGTGAGACGTTCCATACAGTCGAGCTACCAGCGCTGAACGCAGAAAACGGCAGGCTGGTTGTCGACGACTTGGCCGATGTGCCCCCGCTGGCCTTCCGCGTAGACGGTCTGACATTTACGTGGATCGCCACGGCGGACGGCATCGAAGCGGTCGAAGGTGACGCGAATGCCGCGACACTCGTCGAACTCGACGAGGCGACGTTCTCCGCATTTCTGCATGAACTCCTGACGGCCAGTGGGTCGGTTCGTACCGGCCGGGCAAAGGTTGTGCGGGGCACAGTGGCGAGCTGGAAACGATGGGAACCGGCAACGCGGGCATTGATAACAGGTCGACCGATCTACACCGAAGCCGTCTGGGACACGTTGATCGATCGCGACGGCACTCCGCTCGATCTGCATCGACGGTTCCCGGTGGACGGTGATCGCGACGAAATGCGCCATTTTCTCGCCACGGCGGGGTTCCTCCATGTCAAAGGGGTGTACATGCCGGAGGAGATCTCGACGCTGCGCGACGAAGTCGAATTCGTGCGGTCCAAGACAACCCCAGGGGATCCGTTTTCGTGGTGGTCCGTCAACGCGGATGGCGAAGAAGTGGTTACTCGCGTCAACTACCTCGGTCGCTATTCGCAAGTGCTGCAGGATCTTTGCTTCGAACCTCGACTGACCGAGTGGGCGCGCTTGGGAAACCCAGCTTTTCGCGTGTGTGACGACCGCCTGGACGGGCCGATGGTTTTCATCAAATCGTCCAACGTGGTCAAGGGTGACGGAGACCTCGGCTGGCACGTCGACGACGGTATCGGTGGGCATCCGGTTCTGTGTCCTCTCATCCAAGGCGGAATTCAGCTCGACTACGCAAATCCCGAGAATGGTCAACTCGTGGTCCTGGCGGGATCGCATCGTTACGCCAACCATTGGCGCAAGTGGGGAGAGGAAGGAAACCTGCCGGTGACGAAGCTCGAAACAGAGCCAGGCGACCTCACACTTCACTTTGGCGACGTCATGCACAGCACCCCGCCGCCCACCGGTCCCGACGCTGGTCGGCGGGCTCTGTACTACAAGTTCTCCGAGGAGAAGACCTTCCGATGGGTGCCCTCGGGATGTCACTACAACGACGCACTGTTCCGTGCTGACGAGGACGGGACGGTTTCAGCGCGCGCGGCCACCCAACGCACATGAGGGGGGAGGTGACCGCGATGGAAACCTTGCGCTCGGACGTGCTAAAATGGCGGAGTGTCTAACTCGCCCGATGTCGTAGCTACCAAGTCCACTCTGCCCGCGCTCGATGCGCGGGAAATTGACGCGGCCATCGAGCGAATTCAGAACGTTATTGCGGCTACACCCCTGCAGTACAGCGAGCGTCTGTCCGCGCTGACCGGTGCCAAGGTCTACCTCAAGCGTGAGGACCTGCAAGGTGTTCGCTCGTACAAGATCCGCGGTGCCTACAACCTCATGTCACAGCTGACGGAGGCGGAACGAGCCGCCGGTGCCGTAACGGCCAGTGCCGGAAATCATGCACAGGGTGTTGCGTACGCGTGCCGCACAATGCAGATCCGCGGACGGATCTACGTTCCGGCCAACACTCCGAAGCAGAAGCGTGACCGAATCCGCGCTCACGGCGGCGATTTTGTCGAACTCTTCATGGTGGGTGAAACGTACGACGCTGCTGCCGCAGCTGCGGCCGAGGATGTCGCCAGGACCGGTGCCACGATGGTTCCGCCGTTCGACGATGTGCGTACCGCTGCGGGTCAGGGAACTATTGCCGCCGAAATCCTGCAGCAACTGGACGCCCCCCTCGACGCGATTGTTGTTCCGGTTGGTGGCGGTGGGTGCATCGCCGGTATTGCCACGTACCTGCACGAGCGTTCGCCGAAGACGTCGATCGTGGGTATCGAACCTTCGGGTGCGGCGTCCATGACAGCTGCTCTGGTTGCCGGTGCGCCTGTGACGCTGCCGGTGGTCGATCCGTTTGTGGACGGTGCGGCGGTCAAGCGGATCGGTGATGTTCCGTTCGAGGTCGTATCGAGGCTCGGCGCTGCCGTGGTCTCTCATGCGTCGTTGCCGTTGGTCGCCAAGCAGTTGTCCGCGATTCCCGGGACCGGATCATTTGTCGTGAACCAGATCGACGAAGGTGCCATCTGCACGGCGATGCTCGAGATCTACCAGAACGAGGGCATCATCGCCGAACCTGCGGGAGCGCTTTCCGTTGCGGCCCTTCAGAATTTGACGCTCGAACCTGGTTCCACCGTGGTGTGCTTGATCTCGGGCGGCAACAACGACGTTTCCCGTTACGGCGAGATCCTCGAGCGCTCGCTGGTGCATCTGGGTCTCAAGCACTACTTCCTGGTGGACTTCCCGCAGGAGCCGGGGGCGTTGCGTCGTTTCCTGTCCGAGGTACTCGGCCCGGACGACGACATCGCGTTGTTCGAGTACGTCAAGCGCAACAACCGTGAGACGGGTGCTGCCTTGGTCGGTATCGAACTGGGCTCGGCCGACGGTTTGGCGTCGTTGCTCGAACGGATGGAGCGGGCGCCGATGCAGTCCGAGCGACTAGAGCCGGGTAGCCCGGCTTATCGGTATCTGACATAACACTTCATGCGCCGGGTGGTCAGGGCAGTAGACGCTCGACCACCTGGCGATGGAGTTCGGGATCGGGCTGGGGGAGTCCGAGCATTGCGGCGAGGTAGAGGCCATCGCCAACGAGGCGGATGATTTCCGCTTGAACGGGATCGGAGATCTCGGCTTGCAGTCCCTGATCCCAGCTGCGCATCACGTCGGTGACGGCCTTCTGGATTTCGTCGTGCTGTCCGTCGACAGTGCGTAGTGCAGCGATGATCGATCGGAAAAGTGATAGTTCTTCGTGTTCGGTCGCTTCCGGGATCTGGAGGTAGAACTCGCTTGCCGAGGTTCCGCCGGCAACAGCATCCGCAAGTTGCTGATCGGAGCGTTCGCCGAGTCTGCGAACCATGGCCGCGAGGAGAGCTTCCTTACTCGGGAAGTGGTAGAGAAGCCCGCCCTTGGACACTCCTGCTTGTGCTGCGACTGCCTCGAGGGTGACCTGTGCGACCCCGTTGACCAGCAGTAACTTCTCCAGTGCGTCGAGAATGCGATCGCGTGTGCCTTCAGCCATGTGATGAAACTGTACCGGGAAATAACTTTACCGCCCAGACGGTTGACTGTTAGTGTTGTCATCACTGTACCGGCTGGACGGTTCAGTGAAATTCTGTTCAGTGAATGCGTAGTCGACTCACGGAAAGTTGCGAGAAGAGCCATGTCAGTGTCGGCAGATCACACGTCTGCAATCAATCCCGAGGACGTTCGGGCAACAAAACGTGACTGGGCAGGACTGGTGGTCCTGGCCTTTGCCGTGTTGCTCATCGCGGTGGACGGCACAGTGCTCGATCTTGCGCTCCCGTTCATCAGCGCGGACCTTGAACCGAGCAGCACACAGTTGCTGTGGATCATCGACGTCTATTCGTTCATCCTTGCCGGTCTCCTGATCACGATGGGTACACTCGGCGACCGCATCGGACGGCGAAAGCTGTTGCTGATCGGTGCTTTCGGCTTTGGTCTGGCTTCGGTCGTCGCGGCCGTTTCCACAAGTCCGGAGATGCTGATCGGTGCCCGCGTGCTGCAGGGTATTTCCGGTGCGACGCTCATGCCCGCGACGCTCGGTCTGATCCGCACCATTTTCGTCAACCCGCGCCAGCGCACCGAAGCCATCGGCATCTGGGGCGCGATGGCCGGCGGTGGTACGGCAGCCGGACCACTGATCGGTGGGTGGATGCTCGAGCATTTCTGGTGGGGCTCGGTGTTCCTGATCAACATTCCGGTCATGATCGCACTTCTCGCGCTCGGCCCGATTCTGATCCCGGAGTCCAAGGATCCCAACCCGGGTCGATTCGACCTGGTCAGCGCCGCATTGTCGATGGCCACGATGCTTCCGCTGGTTTACGCGGTCAAGGAATCCGTGGTGCACGGTATCGATCTGACGATGCTGGGAATTGCCGCGTTCGGTCTTGCCGCGGGTGTTGCGTTCGTCCGTCGTCAGCGCAGTCTGAAGGATCCGATGCTGGATCTGAAACTGTTCTCCAACCCGTCGTTCACCACGGCGGTTCTGACGAACCTCCTCTCGATCTTCGCGCTGGCCGGTGTGCTGTTCTTCGGCTCGCAGTACCTGCAGTTGGTCCTCGGCAACGGTGCGTTCGACGCAGGTCTGCTCATGCTGCCCGGCATGTTGCTCAGTGCTTTCACTGCCGTCGCCGCAGCCTGGCTGGTTCGACGTTGGACAGTGACGCAGGTGCTCAGTGCCGGTCTCATTGTCGCTGGTATCGGCGCGGCGATGCTGCTGGCACTCGGTGTCGACAGCGGGCCACTGGCATTCGTTGCGGGCTTCGGACTGGTTGGCGCGGGTGTCGGTGTTGCACTGACGCTCACCTCCGACCTGGTGGTCAGTTCTGTTGAGCCGGAGCGAGCCGGTGCAGCCTCGGCAGTGTCGGAAACTGCGTACGAGCTGGGTATTGCACTCGGTGTCGCGATCCTCGGCAGTGTGGTCATGGCGATTTTCCGTAAGGGAATCGACACGTCCATGCTCGACGCGGATCAGGCGCATGCGGCGCAGGGCACACTCGGCGGCGCCATTCAGGAAGCCGCTCACCTGCCTGGCGACGCGGGCTCGGTGCTGGTCGATTCCGCGAAGTCGGCCTTTGTCGACGGTATGCATGTGGCGACCGGTGCGACAGCGCTCGTACTGTTCATCTGTGCGGCGCTGGTTCTGCGGATGCTGCGGAGTACACCAGAGAACGCGAAGCGTTAACGCATGAAACAGCAGAACGCGAAGCGTTAGTTCTCCAGCACGACAAACGAATATCCAGGTACCACTGTTGCGGACGCGGTCTCGTCCTGTGTCGGTCGATCCCACCAGAGAATGGGGGTTCCACCGGCCGGGACGTGGGCCGCGTCCGGTCCAAGATTGCAGGCAATCTGTAAGGTGCCGCGGCGCAGCGTTATCCACCGCTTGTCCTCGTCGTAGTCGACATGAAGGTGCCCGAGCCACGGGTCGGTGAGGTCACTTCGGCTCTTGCGCAACGCAATCAGATCGCGGTAGCACGCCAGGATTCGAGTGTGTGGCAGCTCGGTAAGTTCGTCCCAGTTCAGTTTCGATCGCAGGAAGGTCTGGGGGTCTTGCGGATCCGGGATATCGTCGGTGTTCCAACCGTGGGCCGCGAACTCCGCTTTGCGTCCCTTGGCGGTGGCCTCGCCCAGTTCGGGCTCCGGATGCGAGGTGAAGAACTGGAAAGGCGTTGATGCACCCCATTCTTCGCCCATGAACAGCATCGGCGTGTAAGGGGAGAGCAACACGAGCGCGGCCTTGACGGCCAGCTGTCCTGGCGTCAGGTAGGCGCTCGGACGGTCTCCGAGTGCACGGTTTCCGATTTGATCGTGCGTGCACGTGTAGGCCAGCAGCGCACTTGCCGGCTGATGCGTGATGTCGATGGGGCGGCCGTGGACCCGTCCGCGGAATGACGAGTACGTGCCCGCGTGAAAGAAACCGAGGCGCAACGTGTTCGCGAGTGTTTCCAGTGAACCGAAATCCGCGTAATAGCCCTGACGCTCACCGGAGACTGCCGTGTGGATTGCATGGTGAATGTCGTCGTCCCACTGTGCGCTGAGGCCGAAACCTCCCGCCGCCCGCGCGGTGATCAGGGTGGCGTCGTTGAGGTCGCTTTCGGCGATCAGTGTCAGCGGCCGGCCGAGATGGGTGGACAGCGTTTCGGTACGGACGGCAAGTTCCTCGAGGATGTGGGTGCCGGTGTGATCGACCAGCGCGTGGACGGCGTCGAGGCGGAGGCCGTCGATATGGAATTCACGCATCCAGCGCAGTGCGTTCTCGATGATGTACTCGCGTACTTCACCGGACTGCGGACCACCGATATTGATGGTGCGCCCCCATGTGTTGGCTCCGTCGGTGAGGTACGGGCCAAAGCGTTCGAGATAGTTGCCCGACGGGCCGAGGTGGTTGTAGACCACGTCCAGGAGAACGCCCAGTCCGCGCTGATGTGCTGCATTCACCAAGCGCTGCAACCCATCCGGGCCGCCGTACGCCTCGTGGACGGTGTACCAGAGCACGCCGTCGTAACCCCAGTTGTGAGTTCCGTTGAAGCCGTTCACCGGCATGATCTCCAGGAACCCGATTCCCAGATTCACCAGGTGATCGAGGCGCTCGATCGCGGCGTCGAATGTCCCCTCGGGAGTGAAGGTTCCGATGTGAAGTTCGTAGACCGACGAGCCTGCGAGTTGACGCCCTGTCCAGGCGCTATCGGACCACGCAGCGTGGTCGAGGGTATGCAGTTGTGAGCGTTGGTGAACCCCGTCGGGTTGGCGCGGGGATCGCGGATCGGGAAGGGTTGCCCCTTCGACGACAAAGCCGTAGCGAGCATTCTCGGTGCAATCGACAGCGGCGCGCCACCAACCATCGGAATCCCGTGTCATCGCGTGAACTACGCCGTCGACGTCGACCTGTACTGATTCCGGAGTGGGCGCCCAGACCTCGAATGTGTGCACGGCATCAGCATGCCTGGTTTTGCCCGGTTGTGCCGCGCACTCGGATGTGACTGTGCCGCGCACTCGGATTTGACTGTGCCGCGCACTCAGACGCGACTCGGTACCGGGACCTGTTCCAACGGCACGTCGAAGTCGACGGACGTCGATTGCGCGATCACGGCAATCTGTCTGGCTTGCGAGCCTGCTCCGTCGTCGGCGAGTGCCGTGAGGATGTACCGGCCAGACGAGGGGAGCGCGATTCCGTACCGTCCGGCGTGGTCGGTGAGCGTGGAGGCCACAAATTCGCCGGTCGGTTTGGTCAGCGTGATCACGGTTCCGGAGGTCAGTAGGCCGGCAATGGTGACCTGTCCGGAGATGGTCAGTCGTTCGCCCAACATCACGGTATGTGTTGATTCCGCATTATCGAAGCGTATGACCTGCGACGTCGGTGACCATCCGTCAGCACTGGTCACCACGAGATAGCGCCCGGGTTCGGGCAATGCCAGTGAGAAGACTCCCTCGTTGTCGGCGCGACTCCAGTCCACGGGCGACCCGGCCATGTCCATGACGGTGACGACGGCTTGCTTGACCGGGCGCTTGTCGGCACGAATCACACGCCCTGCCACGACGATGTCGTTGTCGGTGGAGGGGATTTCGAAGCCCTCGGGCGTGACGGGACGTACGGCAGATTCGGGCTTGGCGCCGTAACGCGGAATGAAGGCGGCTGCGGCCAGGGCGGCGACGGCAGCAAGGGCAGCGAGCCAGAAGATGTTCTTGAATGCGTCGAGCGACGGCAGTCCGGCGCCGGGACCGGACGGGATCACCAATGCTGTGAGCATCGCGGCAACTACTGCGCTCGACATCGAGGTGCCCACGGAACGCAGGAGCGAGTTGAGTCCGTTCGCCGACGCGGTTTCCGTGATGGGCACCGACCGCATGATCAGCATGGGCATCGCGGAGTAGGCGATGGCCGTGCCGATGCTGACGACGGCGGCACTGATCACGATCAGCGGAATAGAACCGGTGAGGAAGACGCGGGCCACATACGCTCCGGCGAGCACCACTGCGCCGACCATCAGCGTTGTCTTGGCTCCGAATCGTTTGGTGATTTTCGCGGACACCGGTGCGAAGAAGACCATGGCGAGACCCGCTGGGATCATGCAGATTCCGGCTGCCATTACACCGAGTTCGAAGCCGTAGCCGGAGATTTTCGGCATCTGCAGTTGCTGCGTCGTCGACAGATTGTTGGCGTACATGGAGAAACCGACCATGACTGACGCGAGGTTGGTCAGCAAGACCGGGCGTTTGGCCGAGGTCCGCAGGTCGACCATGGGTTGTGTCACGCGAAGCTCGTAAGGGAACCACAGCGCCAGAACGGTGAAGCCGAGCACGAACATCAGGATTGTCGGCTCGCTGGTCCATCCCCACCGCGCTCCCTTGGAGATGGCAAGGAGGAGTGCTGCCAGGGCAACGGACAGCATGACCGCGCCCAGGAAATCGAATTTTCCGCGGGTGCGCACGCTGGATTCGGGAATGACAAGCGCCACTGCGACTATCAGCATCACGCCGACAGCAGCGGAAAGCCAGAATATCGCTTCCCATCCGAACTGTTCGAAGATCAATCCCGATAGCGGCAGGCCTAGCGCGCTGCCGATTCCGAGGGTGGCGCTCATCAGTGCCGTGGCCGATGCGACCTTGTCCTTGGGTAGCTCGTCTCGCATGATGCTGATGCCGACAGGAATCATCGAGATGGCAAATCCCTGCAATCCGCGTCCGATGAGCAGTGTCACAAACGTGCCGCCGGCAGCCGCGATCAGCGACCCGAGGACGATCATCGCCATCGAAATCAGCATCATCCGTCGTTTTCCGAACATGTCGGCCAGGCGCGAGACGATGGGTGTCGCGATCGCACTTGTCAACAGTGTGATCGTGACTAGCCACGAAGCGTCGTCGGAACTGATGCCGAGAATTTTCGGGAAATCGGGGAGGAGCGGAATGACCATCGTCTGCTGTAGGGCGACCACAGTTCCGGAGAGGCAGAGGATTCCGGTGATGAGTCCGCTGGAACGGCGGGCGGCAGGTGCCGAGTGCAGAGCCAAGGTGGGGGCCTTCCTTGACGAGGTGAATGTGCGTTCACCATAGAGTGAACCACTGTTTACCTCGCTGACGCCACGTAATCCGGTGTGGATTTTGTCACCGCGCCGCATCGGGGTTATTCGACGACGCGGTGGGGAACCCGAATTCCGAGTACTCGTCTCGAGGGAGGAATTCACATGCATGCCCAGGTAGGTGATCGTCTACATGTGCAGGGTCGAGTGGTGGGTCAGCCCGAGACGTCGGCCGAGGTGATCGAGGTGCACGGCGAGAACGGCGCTCCGCCGTATCTAGTGCGCTATGACGACGGACATGAAGTTCTGGTGTTCCCGGGCAGTGATGGTTGGATCGATCATCCGAAAAAATAGATCATGACCTGCAATTATTTTATCTGCATCCGCACTGCATTCAATGCAGTTGGTGGAAAGGGCGGCTAGAGTTCTTCTGTGATCGAGAAGCGGCACTATCAATCGAAGGTTCGCGGCGACGCGGCCCGGCGCACGCGTGAATTGATCCGGGATGCCGGTGCTGCGCTCTTTGTCGACAAGGGCTACGTCAGCGCGACGGCCAAGGATATCGCCGACGCCGCGGGTGTCGCCCCTCGCACTGTCTTCACCGCATTTCCCGGGGGCAAGCTCGAGATCTTCGAGGCGGCATTCAGTCATGCGCTCGAAGCGGAGTCGGGCGACGACAGTGCGCCCGTGCGCCGTGACCACTCTGATCCCGACGACGTTCGGAGGTTGGTTGCGCAGATCGTGGAACAGAGCGTCGGTCTGCTCGAACGGGCCGGTCCACTCATGATGACGGCGGTCCAGTCGTCGGGCGCCGACGCCGATATGCGTCGACTGGCCGCGGAATCTTCGGAACAGTCCTTTGCCAATGCCACGTCGATCGCGGAAGGTCTCTCCGAACACGGACTGTTGCGCAATGACATTTCGGTGGACAAGGCGTCGGGCGTTCTCGCTGCCCTGGTCTCGCCGCACGTGCACCAGCAACTGCGGTCGATCGGAGGCTGGAATGTCAACGATTACCGCGAGTGGCTCGAATTCGCGATTCGGACGAATCTAATGTACTAATCGGTCTGTTCTAGCTAGCATGGCGGGAGTTTTTCGAATCTGGGAGGAAATCCAGCGTGCCTTACGCCTTGTTCGGACTCATCACGATGCTGTTGTGGATTTTCTGCATCGTGGACGCCATCACTCGCGACGACGCGTACATTCAGTACCTACCCAAGGTGGTCTGGATTCTGGTGATCATCTTCCTGCCGACGCTCGGGTCGGTGCTGTGGCTGATCGTCGGGCGCGGACATAACGCACCGGCGGGGTACGTCGGATCGACCGGGTACGGCGAATACGAGCGTCCCGGCCGGGCAGTTGCCACCGATCCGGCCGCGGACGAGGAATTCCTCCGACAGTGCCGTGCCCGCGCCGAGGAGCAGCGACGAATCGCGAAGCAGCAGCGTGACGGCGACGCCGGCCGGATATGAGCTACCGATAGCGCTCTCGTTTCCGGTGTCTCGCTCAGGGCACCTTCGCCGCGGCGATCGCGCCATCGAACAGGTCTGCCACCTCGCCGAGGGAGTCGAGAATCGGCTGCCCTGATTGTTCGACACGAGCCCGTACCAGTGAACCCTCGAGCGCCGATACAGCCAGTACCGCAAGCCGTTCCGCTCGAGTGTGTGCGACACCCGAGGCAATCAACGAGTCACTCAGTATCGATGACCACTGTCGGTAGACGGCCTGCCCGGCGGCGGTGACGCTCTCCGAATCGGGGGCAAGTTCCAACAGCACCGTCGTGATCGGCGAGCCTTCGTGGAAGTTCGAATCGCTCACCCATCCGACGAGTAACCGGGCGTACTCGCGCAGCAGCGACCCGGCGTCCGGGTTGTTGTCGGCGAGTTCGGTGAGGGTGTTGGCCACCAACTGCCCGCCGACACGGACGACCTCCGTGCCGATCTGCTCTTTGCCGCCGGGAAAGTAGTGGTAGAGCGAACCTTTCGGGGCTCCGCTCGACTTGAGGATCTCGTTGAGCCCGGTCGCCGCGTACCCCTGGCGGCGAAACAGATCGGCCGCTGCTCGAACAAGCGCTTCGCGGTGTTTCGGGGGAGTCGCCACGAGTTGGAGCTTAAACACCCCGGCGAGCCATCACAATCTATGTAGACTGGTCTACATGGAAAGTTCTGAGATTCTCGAGCAGTTGCGGGCGGTCAACGCGTCGGCAACATTCAACCGGTGGGCCGGATTCGAAGTCGCCGAGGCTGAACCGGGTCGCGTGAGTCTGCGACTCGAGTGGCGTGAGGATCTTGGGCAGTACGCTGGACATCTGCACGCTGCACTGGTTGCGGGGCTTATCGACACTGCGTGCGGATTTGCTGCTTTCACGCAAGTGGGCGTAGTGGCGGCGTCGAACTGCGCGGTCAATTTCGTGAGTCCAGGGGTCGGGACCGCATTTGTCGCCACGGCACGCTCGGTCAAGACCGGGCGCAAGCAGGTATTCGTCACCGCCGAGGTTCATGCCGAACGCGATGGCGAATCGGTGCTCGTCGCGTTCGGCACGACACTTTTGGTGCCACTTGCTCCGGGTTCCGAGGCGAAATAGGCCACACGTCAGGGAATCAGGATGAACTTCCCGGCAGGGTGGGAACTCTGGAGCTCGGTATGAGCCTGGGCGGCGTCGGCCAAGGGAAAAGTCTTGGCGATTTTCACGGTCAAGCGTCCGGCTCCGGCGAGTTCGACGAGTTCGCCCCGGGCCTTCAAGCGAGCTTCGGCACTCTGCGGATTGCCGCCACCGACGGCATTGAATCCGTCGGACTCTGCTCGCCCGAACGCCACGATCGTGACGATGCGGCGCTTATCGGCAACCAGCGCCAGGGAAACGTCGACAGCTTCGTCGGTGCCCGCGGTGTCGAATGCGGCGTCCACTGAACCCAGTTCCCGGACTCGGGCTTCGAGTCCGTCGCCGTAGAGCACCGGTGTCGCGCCCAATGATCGGACGTACTCCTGATTGGATGCGCCGGCGGTTCCGATCACCGTTGCACCGCGAGCGACGGCCAGCTGCACGGCAAGTGATCCGACACCACCGGATGCTCCGTGGATCAATACCGTGTCACCCTCGCTGACGCGGATCGTATCGAGTGCGTCGACAGCGGTCCCGCCAACCAGGAGAAGACCGGCTGCCTGCTCCCAACTGATCGAAGAAGGTTTTGGCGTGACCGATGACGAGGGAACCACAACCTGTTCGGAGTACAGGCCACTTCCCGGGCTGACGATCACTTCGTCGCCGACGGCAACTGTCGTGACATCGGGGCCGATCGCTGACACAACTCCGGCAGCCTCACCACCGAGGTGTATCGGCAGTTTGCTCGGATCGGTTCCCCACGCACCGCTGTAGAGCTTGCAGTCGAAGGGATTGACGCCGATTGCTTTGACGTCGACGCGTACTTCTGCGCGCGCCGGCGGCGGAACCTCCACGTCGATCAGCTTCAGAACGTCGGGGTTTCCGTATTTCTGCGCTACCACTGTTTTGGTCATGTTTGGCGCAACGGGCCTCGGTGGAACGATATTCCCGAGACCCGCTGCACCTCCACTGATTTTGTTCGGTGTGACTCGATCAGCGAAGCAAGGTTCCCAGGTCGAGCGGCATGGCAATTCCGGTGATGTGGTGCGCCTCGTCCGATCCCAGGAATGCGACCGCTGCGGCGATGTCTTCGGGCTGGCTGACCGGATCGGGCAGGGTCTGCATGAAGATCGGTCCGAGTGTGTGAGCGTGTTTCGCGATGAGGGGCTGCATATCCGTCATCTGCATCCCGGTGGCCACACCATGTGGGTGGATGGTGTTGACCCGAATGTTGTACTGCCCCAACTCCGACGCCATGGTCTTCGCGAGACCGGTGATGCCGTGTTTGCTGGCGACGTAGTGGCCGAGAAACGGAAGCCCGCGCAGGCCGGCCACGGAACTGGTGAAGATGATCGAGCCGCCGGTGCCCTGCTTGATCAGGTGCGGGATTGCGGCTTTCGCGGTGTAGAAGACGCCGGTGAGGTTGACGTCGAGCGTTTCCTTCCACTGCTCGGGCGTGATCTCCCAGGACATGTTCGCGGAACAGATTCCGGCATTGGCAACTACGACGTCGAGGCGGCCGAGTTCGGCGATACCGGAGTCGAGTGCGGCCGAGAGCGCGTCGAAGTCGCGGACATCGGTCTTGGTGGCGACGATTCGGCGGTCGAGTGCCTTGACCAGTTCGACGGTCTCGGCCAAGTCGTCTTCGGTTGCTCCGGTATATGAGGTGGAATCGAATTGGACGCACGCGTCGACGGCGATGATGTCGGCGCCTTCCTCGGCGAGCCGAACTGCTTCGGCGCGGCCCTGACCGCGAGCGGCTCCCGTGATGAATGCGACCTTGCCGGTGTAGCGACCTGTGGACATAGTGTGCAACCCTCTCGATGGTCCTGTAGTGCTGGTACCAAGAAAGTTAGCGTGGGAAAGTGTGTTGCAGGACACGTAACCCGCTCACCGGAATACACGGGCAGGCCCGGTTCACGGTGATTCGGTCTCGCGAATCAGTAGAGCAGTAGGACCGCCGCGGAAAATATCGCCGGCACGAGACGACTCGATGACGTTGCCGGTTGCATTGTCGGTCCAGCGGCCCTCCGGTAGCCCGATCACCGTGTCACCCCAGCCGTGATCTGCGAGGACCATCGAATGCCGGGTAGCTAGTGCAACGACGGCGGCCTTCCCACCTCGAGGACCGCGCGAGAATCCGACGACGTGCCCTGAGCTCTCACCGGATGCCAGAACCGGGAGATAGGTGCCGCCGACAAACCAGGAGGGGTACTCGCGTCGCAATGTCAGCGCGGTGCGAACTACATGGAGTTTTGCTGCGCCGGTCGCGTCGACGGAGGTTTCGGTGCTGTCAACTAGGGTGCGCCGGATGCCGAAGTCGATCAATCGACGGTTGTCCGGGTCCACCAGCGAATCTTCCCAGAGTTCGGTGCCCTGGTAGATGTCCGGGATTCCCGGTCCGCAGATCTGAAGTAGTTTCTGTCCCAACGAGTCAGACCACGCATGTCGGGCGATGCGGGAGACAAGTTGTGTGATCGATGCGGCGACCGGGCCGTCGATGACGTTGTCGATCCAGGTGTGGACTGCCGTCTCGAATGACGAATCCGGAGAATTCCACGAGGTCGCGAGCGCGGCCTCGCGACTTGCCTTCTCGGCGTACGCGTGCAGACGTGAGCGGAAGTCGGGGGCAGCCTCACCCACCGGCCACACGCCGACAATGTTCTGCCAGAGGAACAATCCGGTCATCGGTTCGGGGCTGGGTTCCACCTCTTCCCAGTCTTGCACCAGCCTCGACCACACTTCCGGCATCTGCGACAGGACGTTGATCCGGGCGCGAACGTCTTCGCCGCGTTTGGTGTCGTGGGTGGACAGAGAGGTCATCGCTGCGGGCCACAGTCGAGCCCGATCGGAATTGGCGAGGTGGAACTCGGCAACTGAAACGGAGAACGCGGCTGGATTGCCCCCGACTTCTTGCCGCGAGATCAATCGCGCAGTCCGATAGAACAACCGGTCCTCGACGGATTTTGCCATCACTGCGCCGCACACCTGCTGGAAGCGGACCGCCGCCTCGCCACCGCCGGACAATGCCTGCGCCAGGGCGTTGAAGGCTTCCTCGTGGCCAGGAGCAAGTTCGTGGATTCCGCCGACAATCCGAGCCGTCAGCCCGGCGAGGGGGCTGTAGTCGGAGCGGTACACCGGCATTCGTGCGATGACAACCACAACTGCGTCATTGAGCGCCTTGTCGCTGCATCGGGTTCCGGTTTCGCTGCGAATAGCCCGCACCAGGCGACGGATTTCAGGGGCGAGTTCACCGCGCGCCGTCTCACGTTTGAACTGACGTTCTGTGTGATGTAGCCAGGTGCTGTCGCCGTCGTTGCCGGTCAAGGCGCCGGACAGTTCGGAAAGCTCGTGCTCGCCGCTGGGATCGACAAATACTCCGCCCAGTTGGTTCAGAGCGTCGTACCCGGTGGTGCCGTCGACGGGAAGTAATGGATCGAGTGGTTCGCTGTGCCCGAGAATCTTCTCGATCACGATCCACTGATCCGGTCCCAGCAACGATCGAAGGCGTTCGAGGTATTCCACCGGATCGGCAAGTCCGTCGGGATGATCGATCCGAACCCCGTCGATCAGGCCCTCGTCGACCCACGATTTCAGTTCACGGTGGCAGAGTTCGAAAACCCGCGGATCTTCTTGGCGCAATGCCGCGAGTTCGTTGACGGCAAAAAATCTCCGGTAAGTGATGATTCCGGCGTCCCACGGAACAAGCTGGTACGACTGACGGGCGTGGATTTCCTGAGCCGATCCCGTGCCTGTTCCCGGGGCGATGGGGAACCGATGTTCGTAGAATGCGAGAAGCGGTGTCGCGGTGGCGTGATCGACGGTGAGGGAGTCGAGATCAGCGGGCTTTCCCAACACCGGGAGAGCTAGCTTTCCGTCCGCCCCGTTGTCCTTGTCCCAGTCGATGTCGAAGAAGTCTGCGTACGTAGATGCCCGCCCGTACGTGAGAACATCCCACCACCAAGCATTTTCGTGGGGTTTGGCCACTCCGACGTGATTGGGCACCAAATCGACGATCAGTCCCATGCCGCGTTCTCGGCACACGCCCGACAGCTTCACCAGTGCCTCTCGGCCACCGAGACCCTCAGCGACGGTGGTGGGGTCGGTGACGTCGTACCCGTGGGTCGATCCGGACGTCGCCGTCAGGACGGGGGAGAGGTAGAGATGTGAAACTCCCAGAGTGTCAAGGTAACCGACGATACCGGCCGCGTCGTGGAGCGTGAACGCGTCTGGTCGCAGTTGCAGGCGGTACGTGCTGGTGATCGGCGTCATCGTTGTCTCCTCAGGCCGTTCTGCGAAGGACCATCAATGCACGAGCGCGGACGCCCAAAACCGTTCCGGCTTCGATCACCACATCGCTTTCGCCGGTGGGCATCGAGGTGTCGAGTACCACCGTCCACTCCGCCGCATAGTCGGCATTGGGAGTGGAGAATTCCATGTCTTCGTAATGGGCGTTGAAACACAACAGGAATGAATCGCCCACTACGCGCTCGCCGCGGTAGTTCGGCTCGGGGATAGCTTCGCCGTTGAGGAACACGGCTAACGATTTACCGAAACCGCTGTCCCAATCCGCCGGTGTCATTTCCTCGCCGGCGGGAGTGAGCCACGCGATGTCACGGCTCTGATCACCACTGCGGATGGGCCGACCCTCGAAGAACCGTCGACGCCGGAACACGGGGTTCTTGGCGCGCAACGCGATAGCGCGTTTGGTGAACTCGACGAGGTCGGCGTTAGTCTCCGCCAGTGACCAGTCCATCCAGGACAGTTCGGAGTCCTGGCAGTAGACGTTGTTGTTACCCAACTGAGTTCGGCCCATCTCGTCGCCGTGTGCGAGCATCGGGGTGCCCTGGCTCAGCATCAGCGTGGCAAGAATGTTGCGACTTTGGCGCGCGCGGAGTTCGAGGATCTCGGGATCGTCGGTGGGGCCTTCGACGCCGCAGTTCCAGGACCGATTGTGTGATTCGCCGTCATTGTTGTTCTCGCCGTTGGCTTCGTTGTGCTTCTCGTTGTACGAGACGAGGTCGTGGAGAGTGAAACCGTCGTGAGCGATGACAAAATTGATGCTGGCGCCGGGACGCCGACCGGTGGCCTCGTACAGATCGGACGATCCGGTGAGCCTAGACGCGAATTCGCCGAGTGTTGCCGGTTCGCCGCGCCAGTAGTCACGAACCGTGTCGCGGTATTTGCCGTTCCATTCGGTCCACAGTCCGGGGAAGTTGCCGACCTGGTAGCCGCCTTCTCCGATGTCCCACGGCTCGGCAATCAGCTTGACCTGACTGACAACCGGATCTTGTTGCACCAGATCGAAGAACGCGGACAGTCGGTCGACGTCGTGCAGTTCGCGGGCCAGTGTGGACGCGAGGTCGAAACGGAATCCGTCGACGTGCATTTCGGTGACCCAGTAACGCAGCGAGTCCATGATGAGTTGCAACGTGTGCGGATGACGGGCATTGAGGCTGTTGCCCGTTCCGGTGTAGTCCATGTAGTGCGCTTCGTCGCCGTCGACCAGGCGGTAGTAGGCGGCGTTGTCGATTCCGCGGAAGCTGATGGTCGGCCCCATGTGGTTTCCCTCGGCAGTGTGGTTGTACACGACATCGAGGATTACCTCGATGCCGGCCTGATGGAAACTGCGCACCATCGCCTTGAACTCTGCCACTGCAGCATCGGGTTTGGCGGCCGACGAGTAGTCGGTGTGCGGCGCAAGGAATCCGAAGGTGTTGTATCCCCAGTAGTTTCGCAGTCCCTGGTCGAGGAGAACCTGATCGTGCATGAATTGGTGCACCGGCATCAGTTCGATGGCGGTAACTCCGAGGTTGGTCAGGTGGTCGATGATCACCGGATGTGCCAGTCCGGCATAGGTTCCGCGCAGCTCCTCCGGAATTCCGGGGTGCGCGGCCGTCATGCCCTTGACGTGCGCCTCGTAGATCACGGTTTCGTGGTACGGGCGCCCGGGTGAGCGGTCCGACGCCCAGTCGAAGAACGGATTGATCACGACGGTAGACATCGTGTGACCGAGCGAATCATGCTGCGGGAAAGAGATAGTCGAGGGTTCGTCGACCAACTTGTCGTCTTCGATTACGGTGTCGCCGGTATCGACGGTGTCGTCTTCGGGTGTTTCTTCGGCCTGGGTTGCTTCGGCAACTGTTTCGTCGATGCCTGTTTCTTCGCCGGTAGGTTCTTCGGCAGCAGTTTCCTCGAGTTCGCCGGTGTCAGGAATCGTGTTGTCGTCGTTCGCTTCAGCCATGTCGGCCGCATCGATGTCGTAGGAGAACAGCGAACGATCGCCGTCGAAGTCGCCGGCAAAGGCCTTGCCGTACGGGTCGAGCAACAATTTGCTGGGGTCACAGCGCAGTCCGGCAGATGGATCGTACGGACCGTGCACCCGGTAGCCGTAGCGCTGACCGGGGGATACCGAGGGCAGATAGGCGTGCCAGACGTATCCGTCCACTTCGTCCATCCGGATTCGGGTTTCGGTTCCGTCCTTGGCGATCAGGCAGAGTTCGACGGCGTCGGCAACTTCGGAGAACAGGGAGAAGTTGGTCCCTGCGCCGTCGTACGTCGCGCCCAGAGGATATGCGCTGCCCGGCCACACGGCGATCGGTGTGCTGGCAGGTTTGTCTGTCGGCGACTGCTCCATGAACGAACCCTATCGCCCACGTCGGACACCCTCTTGTCGGACCGCTTTCCCTCCAACCCTGTCAGGCCTGGCTGCGGGCGACTTCGAGCATTGCGGCTGTGATCTGTTCCACCTCGTGGGCGGAGCAGAGATACGGCGGCATCGTGTACACGAGGTTGCGGAACGGGCGCAGCCACACACCTGATTTGACCGCGGCATCGGTGGCGCTGCGCATGTCGACCGGACGGTCGAGTTCGAGAACTCCGATACCGCCGAGAACTCTGATGTCCTTCACGCCTCGGATCGACTGTGCGTCCGCGAGTCCTCGATAGAGTCCCTCGGTCAGTCTCGTCACGTCGCGTCGCCAGTCCATCGCCAGCAGGAGTTCGGTGGACGCGACTGCGATTGCGCAGGCCAGTGGATTGCCCATGAACGTCGGCCCGTGCATCAGGCCGCCGCCCTCGCCTGCGGTGATGGCCTCGGCCATGTCGGTGGTGCACAAAGTGGCTGCCAGGCTCAAATATCCACCGGTCAGAGCTTTGCCGACGCACATGACGTCTGGGCTGACGCCGACGTGATCGGCGGCAAACAGTTCACCGGTTCGGCCGAAACCTGTCGCGATTTCGTCGAAGACCAGAAGGACGTTGTACTTGTCGCAGAGCGCTCGAAGGTCGACCAAGTAGGCGGGGTCGTGGAATCGCATGCCGCCTGCGCCCTGAACAACAGGTTCGACGATGACCGCAGCCAGTTCGTGGTGATGCGCCGCGAGCAATCCGTCGAGATGCCGGACGTACTCGGGGTGATACTCGGTTGGCGGTGCGTCCGCAAAAACCTGAGCGCGGAGAACGTCGGTCCAGAGGGAGTGCATGCCGCCGTCGGGGTCACAGACGCTCATCGGGGTGAACGTATCGCCGTGGTATCCACCGCGCCACGTCATCAGGCGATTCTTCGACGGTTTTCCGAGACTGCGCCAGTACTGCAGACACATCTTGACGGCAACTTCGACGGCGACGGAACCGGAGTCCGAGAGAAAGACCTTCTCGAGCCCCGCCGGGGTGATATCCACGAGGAGTTTTGCGAGTGTGGCCGCGGGTTCATGGGTGAGTCCGCCGAACATGACGTGACTCATCTTGCCGAGTTGGGATACCGCGGCGGCGTCGAGAACCGGATTGCGGTAGCCGTGGATCGCAGCCCACCACGAACTCATGCCGTCGACGAGTTGGGTGCCGTCCGACAACGTCAAGGTGGCGCCATGTGCGCTGTCGACGACCAGTGGTTCGGTTGTTGCCGGAAACGCTCCGTACGGATGCCAGAGGTGCGCGGCGTCGATCGCGGAGACGGTGGCTGATTCCTGTCCGAGTGTGTGCACACCTGCACCATAGCGACATGCTTGAACGGCGTTCAAGTATGGTCGGAAATGTGACTACCTCGTTGAACTGGCTCACTGCCGTCGAAACGGAACGCCGCGCCGCCGGATTGCGCCGTGATGTGCGCCCGCGAACTGCCGACTCGCCGCTGATCGACCTCGCGTCCAATGACTACCTCGGATTGGTGCGCCATCCCGAGGTGATTGCCGGCGCCATGGCCGCACTGGAGAAGTGGGGTGCCGGGGCCACGGGTTCGCGACTCGTGACGGGAACCACGACCGAACACGAATTACTCGAACTCGAGCTCGCAGAGTTTGTCGGGTCCGATTCCGCCTTGGTCTTCTCGTCGGGCTACACCGCCAATCTCGGTGCGGTCACGGCATTGTCAGGGCCGGGGTCGTTGATCATTTCCGACGCCGGTTCGCATGCGTCGTTGGTCGACGCGTGTCGTCTCTCGCGGGCGAGGGTGGTGGTTGCTCCGCATTCCGACATCGACTTCGTCGCGGCGCAGCTCGAGTCACGAACCGAGGAGCGCGCCCTGGTGGTCACCGATTCGGTGTTCAGCGCCGACGGCGATCTGGCCCCGCTTCGCGCGTTGCACGGCATCTGCCGCGAAAACGGCGCGTTGTTGCTGGTCGACGAGGCCCACGGTATCGGTGTCCGGGGGAGCGGTGGGCGCGGTCTGGTGCACGAAGTCGGTCTTGCCGGTGAACCGGACGTAGTGGTGACTGCAACGTTGTCCAAGTCCCTCGCAAGTCAGGGTGGGGTTGTCTTGGGGCACAGTAAGGTTCGCGCACATTTGATCGATTCGGCACGAACGTTCATCTTCGACACGGGGCTGGCGCCCGCAGCAGTGGGTGCGGCACGGGCAGCGCTGACGGTTCTTCGTCGGGAGCCGTCGCGCGCGAAGGACGTATTGGATCGTGCGTCGGAGCTGGCCGCGATCACCGGCGTCGGAACGCCTGAATCTGCCGTCGTGTCAGTTGTTCTCGGTGATCCGCAACGGGCGTACGACGCGGCCGCCGAGTGTCGTCGGCAGGGGTTGCACGTCGGTTGTTTCCGGCCGCCGTCGGTTCCCGAAGGAACGTCGCGTCTGCGACTCACCGCTCGCGCTTCCCTGTCGCGAGCCGAGATGGACCAGATCGGTCAGATTCTCGGAAATGTCCTGGCGGAGGCCGCGGTATGAGCATTCTCGTGGTGACGGGGACGTCGACGGACGTCGGAAAGACCGTGGTGACGGCGGCATTGGCGTCGTTGGCGCTGCAGTCTGGGCGCTCGGTTGCTGTCCTCAAGCCGGCGCAGACCGGCGTCGGACTCGGTGAACCCGGGGATCTGGCCGAGATCGATCGTCTGACCGGCGGCGGCGTCACGCTGGCCGAATTGGCGCGGTATCCCGATCCGTTGGCGCCCGACACCGCCGCTCGGCGCAGCGGCCTTCCGATGCTCACGATGGGCGCGGTACTGGCCTGCGCGCGAGAGTTGGATGCCGCTCACGACCTGACGCTGATCGAAGGTGCCGGCGGAGTCCTGGTTCGCCTGGGTGCAGGCAACTTCACGGTGCGCGATGTCGCAGCGGAACTGGGGGCGCCTGCCGTCCTCGTTGCCGCTGCCGGGTTGGGAACGCTCAACCACTGCGCGCTCAGTGTGGAAGCGTTGGCACACAGGGATGTTCGGTGCTCCGGTCTGGTGATCGGGTCGTGGCCGGACGAACCAGGGCTGGCTGAGCAGTGCAACCGCGACGATCTTGTGTCGGTGACCGGTGTTCCGCTGCTCGGATCGCTGCCTGCTGGTAGCGGTTCATTGGAGTCGCGGGAGTTCGCTCGCGTTGCGTCGAGCGAACTTGGGTCAAGTTGTCTAGGTGAGTCGCGATCGCCTGTTGGAGTGGATTGCTTGCCGTGACATGGCAACCGAGGCATTGACGACGGTCTCACCGAAGCGCTCGAGAACAAGTGACTGGGTAGCCGCGAGGTGAACGCGCGCCAGGCGCTCCGCTTCGGCTGATCGTCCGGCTGCGATTTCTTCGACTATGCGGCGATGCGTGCGAACCGCTTCCTCCGCTTCGCCCTCTGACGGATACTCCCCACGAACGGTGAGTGCCTCCGCCCAGGCTTCTTCCTGCGCGGACCACAGGGCAACATAGCTACTCACCGCATAGCGAATGGTGGCATTCGGGGTGAAGGACACGACAAGATCGTGAAACTCGCGCGCCGCGTGAGTGAAGGCGACGCCGTCGCCGATCTTTCGCGCAGATGCGTCGATGGACGCGGTCAGTGCCGGTACTACGACGCGGTTGCGGTCCGCCCGCTTCGCACATTCGGATGCGCAGAGGGGTTCCAGCATCTGGAGGCCGGATGCGAGGTCGCGCAACGTGACTCGCGCGGCTTGAAGGGAGAGACCAAGGTGGTAGGCGGCCGAAACTTCGTCGGGGCGATGCACGTCGGCGCCGCCGACATTGCCGCGCCGTACCGTCACCAATCCCTCGGTCTCGAGTATGCGCAGTGCTTCCCGGATGGACGGGTAGCTGACACCGAAGTCTTTGACCAGCTGTTCCTGGGTGGCGAGTCGGTAGTTGTCGTCGGCGAGGATGTGGTCGCGAAGTTCGTCGGCAACTGTTTCTGCAATGCGGCGCTGCGGGACGCGGCCGCGCCCGCCGGTATTCACACGGGCACCTTTTTGCTCATGGGGTGAATCCTAGACGGAGAATCTCGCACCTCCAAGTATTGCTATCCTTATTAGGATTGAACTAATGTAATTCCATGGACTTCATGATGAGTGAGGCCGCGACGGCGTTCCGAGGTGAGCTGCGCCAGCTGGTGAAGGAGCACGTTCCCGAGGATTTCCGCGGGGCCTTCACAGATGACCCGGCTGATCTTGATGTGGCCCAGCGGTTCTGCCGCATTCTTGCCGACCGCGGACTGCTGTGCATGGCATGGCCCGAGGAGTTCGGCGGTCGCGGCGCCACGGTGTGGGAGCAAACGGTGGTTCGCGAGGAGATGTGGGCGCTTCACGAACCGCGCGGCGCGCAATACATGGGCGTCAACTGGGTGGGGCCCACCATCATGCGACACGGAACGCGCACGCAGCAGAGCCTGCACCTCCCACCGATTGCCCGAGGCGACGTCATCTGGTGCCAAGGATTCAGTGAGCCCGAAGCCGGTTCCGATCTGTCCTCGCTGCGTACTGCCGCACGCCGTGACGGCGATGGTTGGCTAATTTCCGGCCAGAAGATCTGGACGTCGTACGCCACGATGGCGCAGTGGTGCTTCCTACTTGCCCGGACGTCGACCGGTGAGCGCCGGCAGCAAGGCCTGACGGTATTTCTCGTCCCGATGTCCGACCCGGATATCGAGGTCAGGCCGATCCGCGCCATGCTCGGACCGCACCACCTCAACGAGGTGTTCTTCAACGATGTGCGGGTTACCGAAGAGAACGTGCTGGGTCAGGTGGACGAAGGCTGGAGCCTGGTTCAGGAAGTGCTTGCCTTCGAGCGCGTCGGCATCGCTCGCTACGCGCGCTGTGAACGGCTGTTGCACGACGCCGCAACGGTTCTCGGGGACAGCTGGGACAGTGTCCCGGAAGGATTGCGAAACCGGTGGGCGCGAATGCTGACTCATTGTCGGCGCGCTCGACTGCTCGCCTATCAAGTCGTCGCGTTGCAGAGCCAGGGAACAGTTCGCCCGGGCGACGCCGCCGCATACCGCATCGCTGTGACCACACTCGATCAGGACAGTGCCGAAGTGCTGACGGAACTCGCGGCCTTTGTACACTCGTCGGACAGTGCAGGGGGCGTGGTGGTGGATAACGCAGACGCGCAACGATTCTGCCGCGATGTCGAGGAACATTGGCGCTATTCGCAGGCCGCGACAGTGGCGTCGGGAAGCATCGAGATGCAACGAATTCTCCTTGCTCGGTCACTTCTGGCGGCCGCATGAAGCTTGAATTAAGTAACGAGGCAATCGAATACGGTCGAACGGCCCTACGTGCCTTCGAGTCTGCGGGTGGTGATCAACTGATTCAGCGGGGCGAGCGGGATCCGGCGCGTCGGGGAAGTGTTGTGGCACCGGTGTTGGCCGACCTCGGCGCGTGGGATCTCGATCCTCGCGGTGACAGGGACGAACTCGAAGCGGCGGCCGCACTGTGTCACAGTGCTGGCTACTGGGCTGTGCCGTATCCAGTGGCTGAGCGGCTGGCGAGGCCGGTTGACCTTGCCGTCGACGGGTTGATCGTTGTTGCCGATCGCGCCCCTGCCGGCCCGGTATCCGGCATCGATCTACGCTGGGCCGCAGTGACATTGGGCGGCCGTCGTAGCTCCGTTGTCGTCCGCCCGTCTCAGGACTCACCGCGCACAACAGCATTCGTCGCGCAGTTCGACACGAACTTCGTCGACGACAACGGAGCGAAGGATGTGGCGCTGGCGTTGCTGTTGCCCTGTTGGACGCTACTCGGGATGCTCGATCGGGCGATGGACCTGACCCGCGCACATGTGTTGCTGCGCGAGCAGTTCGGGCAACCGCTCGCGAAGCTGCAGAGTGTGCAGTTCCAACTCACCGATGCACAGGTGCAGCGCAGTGGCCTCGAGGTGCTCGCGAAGTACGCACTGTGGAGCGTCCAGACCGATAGCAGTGAGGCGCTCGACGACGCACTTGCGCTGCGGTTGGCCGCAATCGAAGCTGCCGAGATCGTGTTCCGCGTTGCACATCAATTGCACGGGGCGAGTGGCTTCTGCGACGAGACCACGCTGTCGTGGCTCTCGCGGTACAGCCTTCCACTGCGGCGGCTACCGCTCGGCTTGTCGGCGACGGGTAGCGCATTGACGCAGCGGATCGGCCGTCGCGGCCTTACCGGACTATTCAGTGACACAGCATCTATCAGTGACACAGCAGCTATCGGTGGTGCAGCGTCTATCGGTGGTGCAAGGGAAGTGGCAACACTGTGACCTACGACCTTCCTGAAGAGCTGACGGTCGAGTGTGACGGCCCGATTCGACTTGTCACGATAAATCGACCGGCCGAACGCAATGCCGTGAACAAACCTCTGCACTGGGCTCTGGCGAACGTGTGGCGACAGTTGGCCGCGGATCGTGAGGCGGCTGTGGTGATTCTGACCGGGGCCGGCAAAGCCTTCAGTGCTGGTGGCGATCTGGACTGGATCTCTTCGTTCCTCGACGATCCGGTTGCCCGGGACGAAAGCATCCGTGAGGGTGCAGAAGTCATCGACGAGATGCTGAGATTTCCGCTTCCCGTGATCGCCGCGGTCAACGGTCCGGCGGTAGGCCTCGGGTGCAGTGTGGCTGTCCTGTGTGACGTCGTACTGATGTCGGACACCGCTTATCTTGCCGATCCGCACGTTGCCGTCGGCCTGGTTGCAGGCGACGGCGGGGCTGCCTTCTGGCCGCTACTCACCCCGATCATGAGATCGCGAGAGTTCTTGTACACGGGTGATCGAATCCCCGCTGCTACGGCAGTCGAGTTGGGGCTTGCCAGTCGAACCTGCGCGCCCGAGGACTTGGTTGGGGAGGCGAGACGCCTTGCCGTGCGATTGGCGGCGCAGCCGCGCGAGGCATTGCAGGGGACTAAACGCATCGTCAACATGTACCTATCCCAGGCACTCGGTGGTCCCATGCAAGCCGGTTTTGCTGCGGAGGTTGCCACCATGAGCTCTCCCGAGCATCGGCAGCGTCTTGGCGCCATGCGATCGACGGCCGTGACCCGATGACGGTGCTCGCTCCTGGTGGCACGCTCGACGAATTTCGCGAGAACGTGCGGGACTGGTGCCGCACCCATGTGCCGACAGACTGGCGAGCCGAGCAGACCGGAGCGTCGGACGAGGAGTTCGTTCGGTTCCAGAAGGCATGGATGCAGGAACTCCGCACTGCTGGTCTGGCGGTGCCGCACTGGCCGCAGGAGTGGGGCGGAGGGATGTCCACCCCGCGGCAAATCGTCCTGTATCAAGAGCTTGCGGCCCATGACGCGCCGCGCCTCGTGCTGCCGTTCGTCTCGATCCATCATGCAGCGTCGACGCTGCTTGCGGCGGGGACGGACGAACAGCGGCGTCGTCATCTACCGGCGATCCTCGACGGCGAAATCTGGTGTCAGGGTTTCTCCGAACCGGGAGCAGGATCGGACATGGCGGCACTGAAGACGACAGCGCGACGGGACGGGGATGCCTACGTCGTCAAGGGACAAAAGCTGTGGGCGAGTGGCGCGATGTACGCGGACTGGTGCCTTCTCCTGGCTCGAACCGACCCGAACGCACCGAAGCGGCAGGGCATTTCGTACTTTCTGATGGATATGAAAACTCCAGGAATCGAGGTCCGGCCGATCCGGCAGGCCACCGGCGAGTCGCACTTCTGCGAGATATTTCTCGACGACGTTGTCATCCCGGCGTCGCAACTGGTCGGACGGCCCAACGAGGGATGGCAGGTTGCGCAGGAAACGCTTGGCGCCGAACGTGGGATGACTATGCTCGAGCTTGCAGAGCGCCTGGGCTCGAGCGGGTTTCGGTGGCTGGTGGAGTTGTGTTCGCGTCACCGCGGCGATGCTCTGGTGGCAGATGAACTGGCGTCACTCGAGATCGAACTGACGGGATTGCGCGCGCTGTGCGCAGACTTTGCCGGTAATCCCCGGCCTGGTCCGGCGGATGCATCCATTGTGAAGTTGCACTACAGCGAACTCCTGCAACGGATGACGGATTTCGGCGCCGACATCGCGGGCCTTTCCGCGCACACCGTGCTGCGCAAACCTTTGTCGAGTGGGTGGGAATCCGGTGCGTGGGTTCTGGACTTCATCGGCTCGTGGGAATGGACGATCCCCGGTGGAACCAGCGAAATCCAACGCACCATTATCGGCGAGCGCGGCCTCGGCCTCCCTCGCGAACCGAGAGGCCACTGATGTCGTCGTCGCTTGCAGAACTTGCCGAAGTACACGCAGAGCTGCGTGCAATGGTGCGTGAGATTCTGGCAAAGTCCGGTAGTGAGGCGGTGAACGGGGAGGTGGACTGGGGACTGATTGCTCGCTCCGGTGCAGTTGGTCTCGAGGTGCAGGCGGAATTCGACGGCGCCGACGCAACGTTCGGGGAGGTCGCGCTAGTCCTGCAGGAAATCGGTCGTACGGCTTCACGCACCCGATACGTGACTGTTGCGGCACTTGGCGTCGGCGCGCTCAATCTGCTGGAATCGCGGCCGGAACGAGATCGGCTGTTGTGCGATACCGCCGCCGGATACGCGGCTCCGATTGTTGTTCTCGGTGGTGAAACGTTGGGGGAGAGCACCTTCCGTATCGACCAGAATGCAGATGGTTACCAACTGAGCGGGCACGCGAGCTTTGTGCTCGATGCGAGCGCAGCGGACAGTTACCTTGTGCCTGCACGTGAGGCTGACGGGAACCTCGTTGTTGTCAACATCGACCCGCGGGCTGCCGGACTGACTGTGACGGAGCAGGAAGTTCTCGATGCCACGCGCAACTTCGGGTCCGTGACAGCCTCGTGCGTGGTCGTCGGCCCGGAATCGGTGTGGCGTGTGCGCGATGATGCGTCGAATGCTCTTACCCGACTGTGTGATCGGGCTGCGGTTGCAGTGGCGTGTGACAGCCTCGGGCTGAGCGAGGCCATGTTGGAGGCGACCGTCGACTATGTCGGAGTGCGTGAGCAGTTCGGACGTCGGATCGGTTCGTTTCAGGCCGTCAAACATGCGTGTGCGGACATGCTCGTTCAGGTGACGATTGCCAGGTCTCTGGTCGCGGCGGCGGTGCGTGCTTTAACCCAGGACACGTCGGACGCTTCCGTCGCGGCCGCGATGGCGAAGTCGTACGCGTGTTCTGCGGCAGTTGATATTGCCGGGAAGGCAATGCAACTCCACGGCGGCATGGGCTACACGTGGGAGAGCGGGATACACGTCTACCTCAAACGTGCGACGCTCAATCGTTCCCTGTTCGGGTCTCCGGCTGCGCACCGAACGCGGTTGGCTCAGAGGTATTTTCAGGAGTCGTAGATTTCGCTGGGTGTACCGGCTGATCAACCCGGTAGCTATCGATCAGCCGGTACACCTTCACGCCTTCAACAGTTGTGCAGCGCGCTCTCGAATTTCACTGGATTTGATTTTTGCACTGCCGGTGAGAGCGATTTGGTCCTCGTCGAAAAACAGCACATGACGCGGAACCTTGTAGCTGGCGAGGCGTTCTCGCAGGAAAGTGCGAATTTCTTCTTGATGCAGATCGGTGCCCTCGTGCGCAACGATGCAGGACACGACGACCTCGCCAAGCGTCTCGTGCGGAACACCAACAGTGCGGGTGACCTTCACTCCGGGATGGCTGACCAGAGCCTCGTCGACTTCGAGCGGTGAGACGTTTGCGCCACCGGTCTTGATGATGTCGGTGAGGCGGCCCTCCCAGAACAGCCGGCCGACATCGTCGAGATATCCGCCGTCGCCGGTGTGGAAGAAACCTTCGGCGTCGACGGTCTCGCTGAGTGGTGTGCCGATATACCCGAGCATCAGTGTCGGACCCTTGACACAAATTTCGCCGCGTTCGCCGATCGGGAGAACATCGCCGGTGAGCGCGTCGACAACCTTGACGGTTGTTCCGGGAAGCGGCTCACCGCTGCTGCCCCCCGTTACGTCGTCCGGCGTATTGGCCGGGAAACAAGTTGAAATGGTGAAGGTTTCGGTGTTTCCGTACGCATGGCCGGGTTCGAACCATGTGGCCGTGACGCTGGGGTGACGGGCTACCGGTGTGTTGAAATCGACGTACGACAAGCTACTCAAATCCGCGCCGGTCCAGTTGGGTGCGGATTCGAACTGTGCCCATTGGTGCGGCCACGCAAACGGAAAGTTGACTTGTTCCGACTCGATGAGCCCGATTGCCTCTGCTGCGTCGAACGTCGATTGCAGTACCAATGAGCCACCGCTCGCGAAGGTCGTGCCCAGCGCCATCGCAAAGTTGCCTGACCAGAAAAATCCGTTGGCCGACCAGCATCGGATGTTGTCCTCGGGGTTGAAACGATACATGCGCCGAAATCGCCACATCTGAATGCTGACACCACGATGTGCGCTGAGAATGCCTTTGGGTTTGCTTGTCGTCCCTGACGAGAAGAACAGCACAGCAGCATCACTCGGGCGCACAGCCGCCGCGATGGATTCGATCAACCCCCTCGATTGGTCGACGCCTCGCGAGCGGAATGTGTCCCACGTGTCGATCGCCCCGATTGCTTCTCCGTCGCCGACCATGGCCAGATGACGAAGAAAAGGGAATCGCGGCGACTGCACTGTGCCGGGAGCTGCAGTGCCGAACTGTGGTTCGAGCGTGGTCAGCACCTCCGCAAGGTCTTTACCGAGTACGGTGCGCTCGAACAGCAGAACCGAGACTGCAGAATTCTCCAGCAGGTAGTCCAGTTCCGCCGCTGTTGAGAACGTGCTGAGTGTGACCGCTACACCGCCGGCGAGGGCGGTGCCGAACACCGACGCGATCCACTCCGGACGGTTGGTCATCAAGACGCCCACCCGGCCGTCCTTGTCCAGACCGATACCCCGCAGAGCTTGGGCGACTTCGATTGCGCGCTCCCACAATTGTGCGTAGGACCAGCGGACGACACCGTCGTCGGAGCGCATGACCAGAGCTTCGCGATCGCCGTACATCTGCGTCACTTCCCGGAGGAATCCGGGAAGAGTCAGTGCGCCGAGGCCTGGTTCGTCGAGCAGTGGTACACCGTGCGCGATTGAAACAGCTGGTGCCGCATTCACATCGGTGGTCAAGGCTTGCCTCTTTCATGTCGAGGGAGAGTCAGGAGAACGGCAGTTCGACCTCGGCCGTGCAGGACACCAGAACGTCGCCGTCCTGATTGGTCAGACGCAGCTTGATCTGGACAAGCGGTACGCCCCAGGCTGATTGAGCTTCCTTGCCAACGACCTCGGCGTCGAAGTACGTCACGTCGCCCTCGAATGCAGGTGTGCGGAAGTCGGCCTTGGTATGGCGGACCATGCCGTTGTGACCTGCCCAGTTGGCGAGGAAGTCGGTGCACCAGGCGCCCATCGTCGCGCCGTAACCGTAGGCCCTGGCCATCCCGACTTCGCTGGCCTTGTCGCTGTCGATGTGGCCGCGAGACGGACCGACGTACAGGCCGTCGCGCTTGCGCGGGTCGATCTTGGCTCCTTCCTCGTCGTAACCGAAGCCCTCCACCCAGCCCGGATCCTGGTAGACCCAGGGATCTTCGACGCCGTCGGGTGCAACCCAGTGGAAGGTGCCCCAGATGTTGAAAAGGAATGCGCGGTACTCCGTGGTGAAGCTTGCGATACTGTGCGGGCCGATGACGCGTCGCTGCAGTGTGTCGCCGATCTCGACCTCGTCGAAGCGCGGTGAAACACCCATGCGGTTGGACATGAGCCATTCGTGGCGCAGGTTCTCGACCTCGATGAGTTCTGCGTTGGTCCACCGTTTGACGGCCCCGACATTGTTGTTGTACATGCCGCGCTTTGTTGCCTGGTCGGCCAGGTAACGGATGGCTGTCGACCGTTCGAGTGCAACCTTGGAGCCGTGCTGGTTGGTGTGGAGCGTGTCGCCGCGCGAGAACATCGTGGGACCGGCGAACTTCGTATCGGCAACCTTGTAATCGTGGAAGCGTCGTTCTTGGAACAACGTGTCGCCGGGACGCACCGGCGTTCCGTAGAACCACCATTCCTCGCCGCCGAAGATCAAGTGGCTGTTCGGAATGTGTCCGACGCACGCCGGCTGAGCTCCGTGCCCGTAGTCCAGACCTACTGCGATGGACTGCGGTGCGATCAGACCGCCGAACTTACTGGCACGGGCAAATTCCTCATCCCAGTGGATCGGGTTGGGGTTGTCCATCGCCATGACCCAACGCCGCACGTCGGTGGTGCTGCACGGATCCCACAGCTGCCCGCCGCCGACAGGTTGGCCTACACGGTGGTCTACATCGGACAGATCGAGTTCGACGGTTTCCGGTTCGGTTAACTTCGTATTCATCGTCTCTGGCTCCCGGCTATCGATTGACGTCGACGACGATGCGTCCACGCACCGTGCCGTCCATGAGTTTTCTTGCAGCAGTGATCGATTCGCCCAGTGCGATGTCGTGGGCGATTGACTCCAGTGCCTCGGCATCCAGATCACGAGCCAGGCGATCCCAGGTGGCCAGGCGACGAGACTTGGGTGCCATCACGCTGTCGACACCGAGCAGTGACACGCCGCGGAGAATGAACGGCGCAACCGAGCCAGGGAAATCCATCCCCTGAGCGAGGCCACAGGCTGCGACAGCACCGCCGTACCGGGTTTGCGCGCACGCGTTCGCGAGGGTGTGACTGCCCACCGAATCGACGACGCCCGCCCAGCGTTCCTTCTGCATCGGCTTGCCGGCACCGGAGAGTTCGGCGCGGTCGATTACCGTTGTTGCGCCAAGGCTTTGGAGGTATTCCGCTTCGTCGACCTTGCCGGTCGACGCAGCGACGGTGAAGCCTGCCTTTGCCAGTAGGGCGATCGCGACACTGCCCACTCCGCCGGATGCTCCGGTCACGAGTATCTCGCCCTGGTCGGGCGATACACCGAAGTCGACGAGAGCGTCGACGCACAGGCTGGCGGCATAGCCCGCAGTGCCGATAGCCATGGCGGCATGGGCGGTGAATGCCGCGGGAAGTGGTATCAACCAGTCGCCGTTCAGGCGCGCGCGCTGGGCGAGTCCGCCCCAGTGGGATTCGCCGACGCCCCAACCGTTGAGTACGACGCGATCGCCGGCTGCCCAGTCTGCGTGTGAACTCTCGGTGACTGTTCCGGCGAGGTCGATTCCGGGGACCATCGGGAACTTGCGCACTACTGGAGACGAACCGGTAATGGCCAGAGCGTCTTTGTAATTGAGAGTTGAATAGTCCACGTCGATGCTGACATTTCCGTCGGGTAGATCAGCTTCGTCGAGACTGGTGCAGGCGACGCTTTGTCCCGTGTCGTTCTTCTCGATGACTATTGCCGAAAACATCAGAAATGAATTCCTTCCTCAACCGGTTCGGAGCGCGTTCGCGTCCTGAAATCCGTGGGTGATGCACTGCAGATCGCGGTGTCCACCGTTAGCGGGGCCGAACTGCCGGGACTGTACTGCGCAGTAGCTGTCGTACAGGTCTTTTCGCACAGTACGTCAATCCTATCAATGATGGCAATACTTGACATTTACGCAGATCGGAATGTACTGACGGATGTCCTTGATTTGACAGCTCTAAAAGGGATAATTAGCGCAATTCGTCGGTTTCCAGCGCACGTTTTCCGCTGTATGTCCGATCGCCTCTCACAATTGATCCAAAGATTAGGTAGGTAGGGCGGTGGATGCGGTGGAAAACTCGACGTCAGCTGCGGCGCTACGCCACAGCCTGCTTGTCGGTCTTTGCGTTTTTGTCGCGTGCTTGATCGGGACTTTCAGCCGGCTTCCCGGTACCCTCGCCGTGTTCTGGCCGGCAAACGCACTGCTGCTCGGTCTGCTTGTTCGATCACCCCGTTCGGCAACCGTTTCGACGTGGTTCTGTGCGGCGACGGCCTATATTTCCGCGGATCTGGTCACTGGCGGTTCCGTCGAATCAGCTTTGTGGCTCGGTGCAAGCAACATCATCGGCGTTGTCGGTGGGTTCTACGCATTTCGATGGGTCTGCGCGGAAGATCGAAGGCTTTCGAGTATCCGCTCGGTGGGTTACTTCGTATCCGCGACCATGGTCGCGGCGGCGCTGACAGGATGTGTCGGAGGAGCTGCGAATGTGGCACTTTTCGGCGGCACATGGCCGGACGGCTGGATTCTCTGGTTCTCGGGCAACCTCGTCAACTACATGACGATTGCTCCGCTGGTACTGACTTTTCCGTCGCTTCGACCTGAGGACCGAGACCCTGAGGCCGTGCCCAGGATCCTTCGGCTGTCCGTGATTCCGGCCGCATTGTTGGCGTTGTGCATTCTGCTCCAATGGGTCATCGGCGGCGCCGGTGCAATTGCGTTTGCCATGCCTGCTCTTGTCACCGCCGCACTGCTGACCAATGTCTTTGTCACGTCACTGATGACCGCCATATCGACCGTATGTACGTTGGTCTTGACAGCCGACGGGCACTTGGGAACAGCTGTCGAAGGTTTATCCGCGGTCAGCGTTTCCGTAAGGATCGGATTGGCTCTGTTGGCAACTGCGCCCCTCGCGGTTGCCTGCGTGATCTATGAACGTCGACGCGCTCTCGCTGCTCTGACTGAAGCTGTGATGCTCGACGACCTGACTGGAGCGCTGCGCCGGGACGAATTCATGCGAAAAAGCATCGGCGCCGTCGGATCTCTTCAGTCCGGCCTGCCAGTCAGCGTCCTGATGATGGACCTGGACCACTTCAAGAAGGTCAACGACACCTTGGGCCATCGGACCGGGGACACGGTCCTTGTTGCGTTTGCGGATCAAGTGCGGCGCCATCTCGACGACACAGCGCTGTTTGCGCGCCTGGGCGGTGAGGAGTTTGTCGTTCTGTTGATCGACACGGATCTGGACGAGGCAACGCAAATAGCCGAAATAATTCGGGTGGCACAGCAGGAGCAATCGAGGACAACGCTCGGAGAACTCGGCCCGACTGTCAGTATCGGTGTGGCGTGTTCGCCGTCCGGTGACGCGGACGTGAACAGCATGATCGATTGCGCCGACGAAGCGCTGTATCTGGCAAAGAAGTTCGACCGTAACTGCACCGTGTCCCTGACCGCGAGAAGCTGATGTCCTGACCGCCGGAAACTAGTGACTGCCGGAAGTTGATCGGCTTTTCGGAATGTCCCGGAAGGCGATGTTCTGCTCGTGTGTGCGTTCACGCGGCATACCGAGGACTCGCTCGCTGATGGCGTTGCGGGCCATTTCGGTGGTCCCGCCGGCGATGCACCACACCTGTTGGCCGAGATAGTCCGTGGCGCAGTCGCCGACCGTACCGTCGTCGTCGTCCCACGCTGCCCCGGCAGGCCCGGTGAATTCGTAGATGATCGTCACCAGACGGGTAGACATCAGACCTGCCATCAATCGGGCGATACTCGCGGCCTGATCGGACATTGCGCCGGTGGTGATGCCCTGGACAACCCGATGCTGTAGTGCGTTGTTGGCCAGTTCCAGCATGCGGGCCTCACCGATGAGGTCACGGCTGACGGGGTCGTTCAAGCGACCCGCATCGCGCGCGACTGCAAGCAGTTCCGGCATCTTCGTTCCTCGTTGCGTGCTTCCGGCTGCCATGGTCGCGTACGGCGAGTTCGACAGCATTCGTTCGTGGAACATCCAGCGTGTGCCGACGGTCCAACCGTCGTTGATTTCGCCGATGCGGTCGCTGTCCGGAACCCTGACGTCGGTCATGAACTCTTGACAGAATTCCCGCGACCCACTGAGCAACTCGATGCGGTTGACTTCCATGCCGGTGCGATCGAGCGGCACCATGAACACGCTCAGCCCCCGATGCTTGGGCACGTCCCAGTTGGTTCTGGCAAGACAGAGCGCCCAATCGGACCACCAGGCGCCGGTAGTCCAGATCTTCGATCCGTTCAGTACCCAGTCTTCGCCGTCTCGAACAGCGGTGGTGACCGCGCCGGCGACGTCGGAGCCGCCGCTGGGCTCGGAGAGCATTTGCATCCAGATCTCTTCGCCCTTCAAGATGGCGGGGATGTGGCGTTGCTTCTGCTCCTCGGTGCCGAATTCGAGAAGCACTGCGGCGCAGGGCACAAAGGTCGGAGACTGTAGACGTTCGGCGTACTTGTAACCGGCGAGTTCCTCGTTCAATGCCCGCTGGTGAGCATGAGTGAGGCCTTGCCCGCCGTACTCCTGAGGGAAGCAGATCCCGGCAAGGCCCGCATCGAACAGTCGTCGCTGAAGTGCGCGTTGCTCCGCGACGTCGGTGAGTTCGTCCTCGTCGGGTCCTTCGGCGCGCATGACACCGATGTTTGCCTTCGGGTCGCTGGGGCCGAGGTTGTTTCGGATCCAGGTGCGTGCCCGAGTGCGAAACTGCTCGACCGATTCCATGTCGATGACGGTCTGGGGTGCCTGGGTGCTCAACGGATGCTCTCCTGACGTACGGCGATGGCGGCGATCAATTGGCGGTGCTCTGCGGGAGTGCCGTAGCTCGAGCGATTAGCTGCAGCCCGCCGCATGAACAGGTGTAGATCGTGCTCGAATGTGACGCCGATCCCGCCGTGGATCTGCACACAATCCTGGAGTAGCTCGCCGCCGCGATCGCCGATGTATGCGTGTGCGGCGCTGGTGAGTTCAGCGGCGTCCGGGCTTTCCGCAGCAACTGCGGCTGCTGCCGCGTCGGCGAGACCGTGGCTGGCTTCGAGCCAGGTCTTCATGTCTGCGAAGCGGTGTTTGAGTTCTTGGTACGACGCAAGGGGGCGTCCGAACGAGTATCGGTCGAATGCCCACGCAACGGTGAGGTCGAATGCCGCTTGCATCGCTCCGACGGATTCGGCGCAGCCCAGCACGATGGCGAGTTGCCGACAACGCTCGACGTCACGAGCCGCATCGCGTGTGTCTCCGATCATGGCGCTCAGGGGGAGACGTACGTTGTCGAACGTCACCGCGGCGTAGCGCCGTGTCAGATCGATTGATCGCAACGGCTTTACGTGCACACCGGGAGTGTCGGTGGGCACCAGGACTTGCGCGACGGAGTCGCCGTTCTGGCCGGTGACGAGAAGGACATCGGCGGTCTGGGCAGCTTCGACGGGGCGTTTTGTGCCGGACACAATTACGTCGTTGCCATCGACGCGAATCTCCAGTGGTGGAGTGCTCACGAGACTGTTCGCTTGTGGCTGGGTGAAACACCATGCTGAGGTGGAAGTTCCGGCGAGTAGTTCTGCAAGAACTTGGTCTGTGGTCTCGCTGGAGTAGTTGTTGAGAAGTGCGGCAACGACGTTGGTCGGGGTGAGTGGGCCGGGCGCGGCGGTGCGGCCGAACTCGTACGCGACAAGTGTGAGGTCGACGAGTCCGCGATCGCTGATTGTGCCCCCACCGTGCTTTTCGTCCACCAGGAGGCTGGTCCAGCCGAGTTCTGCGCCGCGCCGCCAGTATTCGGAGTCGAAGCCCATGGGGTTGTCGCGCAGAAGACGCACAGCTGAGCTGGGCACCTGTGTGTTCAGGAACCGGGCTGTGGTGTCCCGGAAGAATTCCTGGTCCGGGGTCAGCTCCAACAACATGTTCGCCCTCTCGCCCTGCGGTTAGAAATCGCAATCAGAGTATGAAACTCTCTATTCTGAGAATAGCATTTTCAATGTCGAAATTAAAGCGAACTCGAACTGAGATCGGCACCCGTGTCGAACACTCAGCGTGCCGTCCAACCACCATCGACAACTATGGTCTGGCCTGTGACGTAACTTCCTGCGTCACTTGCGAGCCAGAGAACAGAGCCGACAACGTCGTGCGGCGTCCCTTCGTGCGGAAGTGGAGTGTTTCGTCGCAGATACTCCGCCGATCGGTCATCGGTGTACAGCTGATCAGTGATTTCACTCCGGAAGAATCCGGGAGCAACTGTGTTCACCCGGATCGAGTGCCGCGCCCACTGGATCGCGAGTTCTGCGGTGAGTCCTGATAATCCGGCCTTACTTGCGGCGTATGACGCCTGCGGGATGCCCGGTATTCCCACCCTGCCGCTGATGGACGAGATGTTGACGACAGTGCCGCGGCCGATGGACTGCATGTGGGGGAAAGTGGCCTGCGCCAACAAGAACGGAGCGATCAAATTCAGATCCAAGGTCTTGCGGACGGCATCGAGTGGCTCGGATTCGGCTCGTTCGTAGGTGAACATGCTGCCCGCTGCGTTGATCAGAATTTCTGGCGGCCCAAGGCTTTCGACCACGGCGGGTACAACAGACCCGACCTGGCCGGCCTCGGAGAGATCGCACTCGATGGCGGTGCCGTTGATCCGCTCGGCGAGTTCGGCTAGTTTGTCGCGGCGGCGCGCGACGACGGCAACTCGGGCGCCGAGTGAGGCAAGTGCCTCGGCTATGGCAGCGCCGAGGCCTGATGAAGCGCCCGTCACGATGGCCACCCGGTCGTCCAAGCCGAACATCCGTGCGGCGGTATCGCGGTGTGTTGTCACCGGAGACCTCGCTGCGGTGCCCTGACTGCGGAAGTGGTGAGTTCTGCGAGTCCGGCCCGCTGGATTTTTCCCATGGCGTTGACCGGCAGTGCGTCGACCTGTGACCAGAACTCCGGAACCTTGTATGGCGAGAGCTCGTTCCGGCAGAGGTCGGCAAGGATGCGGAACTCCACCGGAGGTCCGACACTTTCGACAATCGCGGCAACCCGCTGACCGAGTCGGTCGTCGGGTATCGGGTACACGGCGACCTTCGCGACATCGGGGTGCGTCGCGATGACTCGTTCCACTTCGAGCGGGTAGACGTTTGCACCACCGCGAATTATGACCAATTTCTTGCGGTCCAGGACTGTGAGCCAACCGTCGGCGTCGACAGTTCCGATATCCCCAGTCGCGAGTGGGCCGGGTTCAGTCGAAGTGACACCGCCGTGCTCCCAATGGCCGAGCATCGGCGTCCACGAGCCCGCCCACGGACCTGACCTCGCTGCTCTGACGCGCAGTTCGCCCAATTTTCCTGCAGGCAGCGGGCTTCCGTCCTCACTGTAGGCTGCAACCTCGTACTGTGGCAGTACCTGCCCGCTGGTCCGGGGGTGCCATTCGCGCCCGGGAGGATCGATCGATACGACGGTCGGTGCTTCGGTCAGGCCGTACGTGACGCGGGGGACGAGGCCGTGCGCGTCGGTGAACGCTTGGCGTAACCCGTCCGGTGTATCGCCGCCGCCGCACCAGATCTCCTGGAGTGAACTGAGGTTGACGTCGGGACGTCGCGCGAGGTCGTACAGTTGCGCGGGGGCGCCGTTCCACACTGTGACACGCCGCGAGGCGATCCATTCGGCAACCCCGTCGACGTCGCGCCGGTTCATCACGACTGAGCACCCGCCGGCCTGGGCCGTAAGTAGCGTCGACAAGACCATGAGATTGAGGATGGTCAGCGGGAAGCTGTCGCCCTTGCGTAGTTCTGGCCCCCATCCTCTGGTCGCGCACAGGACGGCGCCGGGGAGGAGTAGGTTTCGTTGACTGTGCACCACAGCTTTGGGCTGACCCGAAGTGCCACTGGTGAAAGCGATTCCGGCGGGAGCGTCGATATCCAACTCGACCGAAGGGGCGGTCTCGTCGCGCCCGCACAATTCTGCCCACTGAGCCTCGCTGACGCAGTCGAGAGGGTCCAGCCGACAGTTCGGTCCGGCCAGGACAACACTCGGCTTGCACAGAGTTTGTAATTCTTGCTGCTCACTGGATGACAGCGCTTCGCCGATTCCCACCCAGATCGCACCGATCCGCTGAGCGCCGTGAAATGCCGCGACGATGCCGAGATCGTTGGGCAGGCATGCCGCGACACGATCGCCTGGTCGCACGCCCAGTGACCACAGCGCTCCGGCGCAGCGCCTTGCCTGTGTGTCGAGTTCGGCATATGACCAGATCCCAGATACGGCTTCCACGGCCGGGGCCTGCGGGTTTGCCGCCAGTGCCGCATCGAGCACCGTCGCTATCGTGCCGAGGACGGCGGTCCCGTTGGATTTCTTCACCACTCACTAATACCACTATCCTTGTAAAGATTCACCTGATAGCGTCGAATCGTTCTGAAGGAAAGTGGAGGTTCATTCTGATGAAGCACTCGGGTCCGTTGGCCGGGGTTCGGATCGTCGATCTCACGGCGATGGTGATGGGTCCCTACTGCACGCAGATCATGGCCGACATGGGGGCTGATGTTCTCAAGATCGAAAGCCCCGCCGGCGACAACACCCGCTACATTTCGGTGGGTCCGGAACCGGGATTGGGCGGTGTGTTTGTCAACGTGAATCGTGGAAAGCGCAGTGCGGTACTGGATCTGCGAACCGATGAGGGTGCAGGTGTACTGCGTGACTTGATCGCCGATGCGGATGTATTCATCCATTCCATGCGAGGCTCCGCAATCACAAAACTTGGTTTTGGCTACGACGACGTGGCCGCCGTCAATCCGTCGATCGTCTACACCAACTGCTACGGATACGGGCGTCGTGGGCCGGATGCCGATTTGACGGCCTACGACGACACAATTCAGGCCGAATGCGGCTTACCGCACGTGCAGGAACAGTTGACCGGCGAGAGTGGTTATGTCGGAACCATTATCGCGGACAAGGTTGCCGGACTCACTGCCGTGTACGCCACCACGATGGCCCTCTTTCACCGCGAACGTACTGGAGAAGGCCAAGAGGTGGAGGTTGCCATGTTCGAGACGATGGCAGCTTTCATGCTGGTCGAACATGCAAATGGGGCACTGTTCACCCCGGCGCTGGGTCCGGCGGTGTATCCCCGTGCTGTGGCACCGAATCGGAAACCGTACCGGACCAAAGACGGCGAGATCTCGGCCATGGTGTACAACGACAAGCAATGGGCGGCTTTCGTCGACGCAGTCGATCCACCTTGGGCGGGTGCACATTTCGCGACTCTCGAACAACGAGCCCGTCAGATCGACACGGTGTACGCGCTGCTGGGTGAAACCTTCCTCGAACGCACGTCGCAGGAATGGCTGGATCTGCTCCGATCTCACGATATTCCGGCCGCTCCGGTGAGGACACTGGACGAGTTGTTGAACAACGAGCACCTCGATGCCGTGAACTTTTTCGAAGACGTCGATACTCCCTACGGCTCAGTGCGTTTCCCTGGTCCGCCGACATGGTTCTCGCGCACGCCCGGTCGTATTGCCCGGCCGGCCCCTCGACTCGGTGAGCACACCGAGGAAGTCCTGAATGAGGTCGGTCGAGCGTGGAGTTGAATCGGTTCCTGAATCGGGGAGACCGTATTGTCATCGGTCAGGCGTGCGGCGAACCGACAACGTTGATCGAAGCTCTGATCGATCAAGGGGCAGACATTGGCGGACTATCGGCATTTGTCGCAACGAGTTTCTCAGGAGTCTTCAATGCCGAAGCAAGTGAGAGCTTTTCGCTCTCCAGTATGGGGGCGATCGGAACGCTGCGATCATTGACCAAAGTGCACAAGCTCAGTGTGATTCCGTGCCACGTCAGTCAAGTTGCGCCGATGATCGAGGCCGGGTTGATCGGGTGCGACGTTGCCTTCGTACAAGTAAGCGCTGCGGATGAGAACGGCAATCACAGCTTCGGATTGATCAGTGACTACGTTCAGGCGGCTGTGGCGACAGCGCGCGTTGTCGTGGCGGAAGTGAACGATCAAGTCCCGTTCACCTGCGGGGAACTGTTACCGGCAGCGAAGATCGATTACGCCATCGAAGTATCCAGACCTCCGGTTACACTGGCGCCGGCAACAATTGGACCGACCGATCATGCAATTGCCGAACATGCCGCTGCGTATATCGAGGACGGTTCGGTCATCCAGGTGGGGATCGGAGCCGTGCCGGATGCGTTGCTTCGGCTGATTCGAGACCGGAAAGATCTGGGTGTTCATTCGGGAATGGTGGGCGACGGCCTCGTTGATCTGGTGGAAGCAGGCACGGTGACCAACGCACGCAAACGAATCGATAGGGGAGTGTCCGTCACAGGCGCACTCATCGGCAGCAAGGAACTGTACGCGTTCGCGCACCGTAACCAGGCAATTCGCATGTGTGCGACGTCGTACACACATGACGCGGCAGTTCTGGCTCAGCTCGACAAACTGGTGACAGTCAATTCCGCACTCGAAGTTGATCTCACAGGGCAAGTCAATGCGGAGCAAAGCGGTTCGGCGTATCTCGGTGGCACGGGTGGTCAGGTGGACTTCGTCCGGGCCGGTTCGCGTTCACCGGGTGGTCACGCGATCATGGCTCTCCCCGCCACGGCCAAGGGGGGAACCGTCAGCAGGATAACCGCGCACCTGTCCGGGCCTGTCACGACGGCGCGTAGTGACATCGATGTTGTGGTCACCGAATTCGGTGCAGCCGAGCTGCGAGGACAGAACCTCGCGGAGCGAGCGCGACGTTTGATCAATATTGCCCATCCGGATTTTCGCGAAGAGTTGATGCGCGAAGCGCATGCAATCAGGCAGAGGGGATTCTGATGAGTGATGCTGTGTTTTCGAATGACGCCGTGTTGTTCGACGCGCGCGAGGATGGCATTGCTGTCATCACGCTGAACCGACCGGAGACTCGCAACTGCCTCGACCAGGCCATGCGCGAGGGATTACGCGACGCCTGGAACCGATTCGAATACGACCCAGCGTTGCGGGTAGCGATACTCACCGGTTCCGGCGACGAAACATTTTGCGCAGGTGGCGATCTCAAAGAGATGGTCAATACCGCAATGGCGGTACCGCCGCGCGATATGTTTGCACTTCCCTACGACACGGTCGAACTGTCAAAACCCACCATTGCCGCGGTCAACGGCGTTGCCTACGCGGGTGGTTGGATGATTGCTCAGGCCTGTGACCTGTGTGTCGCCAGCACCACCGCGAAGTTTGCGGTCACGGAGGTCAAGGTCGGGAGAAGCTCGCCGTGGGCGTCGCCGCTGATTCATATGATTCCGCAGCGCATCATGATGGAAATCCTGCTCACGGGTAAGCCGATATCTTCTGCGCGCGCTTACGAGATCGGTCTCGTCAACCGACTTGCCGAGCCTGCGGATCTGATGGCGACGGCTCTGGACCTGGCAACCGAAATACTCTCCGGTGCACCTCTTTCCGTCAAAGCGGCGAGAGAAACTGTGATGCTGTCGACGGAGATGGGTCGTTCGGCCGCACTCAAGGCCGCACGCCACGTATCCGAGCACTGCTACAACAGTGACGACGCACAGGAGGGGCCAGCTGCATTTGCGGAAAAGCGTCGCCCGCAGTGGATGGGGCGCTGACTGGCTCATGTGACTCGTGCACGTCGCATTGCAAGAACGTGGGGGGAACGAACTGTGCCCGGTATGCCCCCTTGAATCGAATAGATGTTCGAGTATAATTAGGTCAGGGTGGGGAGGCCTTGATGACTACGGTTTGCGATTCAACTTTGGTGGGGGATGTTGTAGCTGGTTCCGCGACGGGTGTGCGGGGCAGGTTGTGGCGATTGCGACCGGCCGATGTTCGGGACGTTGCCGTTAGTGCGTCTGCGGAAATTCTTCGGTTGGAAGCGATTCGGGTTGCCGCCGTCGACGAATTGGCGCTCAATCCGGATGAGCAGGTGCTTTGTTACCGCGGTGTGGGGCGGTGGCTGGCGGCGAACACGATGCTGCAGAACGCGGCCGGTAACAAGATCGCTGCCCTCGGTGCCGCGCTGCGGGGGTTCCCCGACATTGCTGCGCAGTTCGAGACCGGTGACCTCTCGCTCGATCATGCGGCAATAATCGTCGCGTTCTGCGAATCGCCACCAAAAGGAATGCCCGACAGGGCGTTACCGTCCTGCATGAAAACCCTTCTCGCGGCGGCATCCGGTGTGGAGGCGACCACCATCAAACTCCGCTACGCGATTGCGGTTCTCGAGCGGATTTTTGAATCGGATGAGATCCCGCCTGGTGAGGACGACGATCTCAACGTCTTGCGGATTTCGCCGACGTTGAACGGTCGGGTCGCGATCAAGGGCGATTTCGACGCGCTCACTGGTGAAATGTTGTTGTCGGCTCTCTCGGGTCTGTCGATGCCGAAACCGGCCGCCGACGGAACCCCGGATCAGCGGGCGGCAGCCAAACGCACCGCCGACGCGTTCACGGAACTGATTCGCCGGTATCTCGACAATGCCGTCACCGGTGTTGATGGTGGTCAGCGTCCGCATGTGAATGTGCACATCACTGCGAAAGATCTTGCGGAGCATCGGGAATGTGCCACCATGCGTAGCGATGTCGCGGCGGATTTCGATGAGCCTGATGTCGAAGATCTTGACGTCGGATACATGCCCTGGATGGGACCACTGAGTGTGAGCCTGACCCGGATGCTTGCCTGTGACTGCATGCTCTCCACCGTCCTGATGGACGGCAACGGGGCACCGCTCGATGCAACGCCGCACAAACGCCTCGTCACACCGGAACAACGCACGGCGTTGATTGCCCGGGACAAAGGCTGCGCCTTCCCGAACTGCGATGCGGTACCCGCTTGGTGCGACGCCCACCATATACAACCGTGGTCGGTCGGCGGTTTGACGGTGATGGACAACCTCACCCTCCTCTGCCGAAATCATCACCGTTTGATACACAGCACCAGCGGGTTCCGCGGTATATGGGAAATCAAAATGGGTGATGATCACAAACCGTGGTTCATCCCACCGTCCGCGATCGACCCGAAACAGCGACGCCGCCGCTCCACCACCCGCCAAGGTCCAGTTCACCGAGACTGAATCCGGCTCCGCCGGAAACTGAACACCGCGTGCAAGCTTCGCATCACCAGCTAAGACGATGCGAAGCCAACACGCATGTGTCCATTTACCGAACGGCGGGGAGGTACGGAGCAAGCTCCGGTTCAGGATTCACGTCGAATGACCGCAGTGCCATGGCGAGCATCGAGTAGCAGCCAACCGTGAACACCATATCCATCAGTTGCTCGGTGTTGAATTCCTCGGCCAGTGCCGACCAGGTCAGCTCACTCACGACGCCGTCCGCCAGCAGTTCGTCTACTGCACTGAGCAGGGACCGTTCCAGCGGAGACCACTCGGGGGCATTCGGTCCGTCCGCGACGCGAAGGATTTCGCCTTTTGTCACGCCGGCAGTTTCGGCAAGGATGACGTGCTGGGCCCATTCGTAATCGGATCGCCGGACTGACGCTACGCGGAGTACAAGCAGTTCCCGTTGCCTGTCGGTAAGCGAAGTCCCAGAAAGCAAGTGCGCGTTGAAGGACAGGAATGGCATCGCCAATGCGGGATATCGGGCCAGGGTCCCGACCAGGTTAAGTCCAGCCTTACCGGCCCGTTGCGGATCGGCAGCAACGGTCGTTCGGAAGCCGTCGAAGAATTCCCTCATCTCGGGCGTCCATTGTTGTGGTGTTGCAGGCGAAATTCGAGCCATCGGCTGTAAATCCTCTCGGGTAGCGAACGTGCTTTCGATCAGGTGTTCCGGCCACCGTTGACACCGATGCTCTGCCCGGTGACGTAACCGGCTTCCTCGCTGGTGAGGAACGCACAGACAGCCGCCACATCCTCTGGTTGGCCGATCCGGCCGACGGGTGTTTTTGCTGTCTGTTGGTCGAGGTCGATGAATCCTTTCTCGACTGTGTTGCGCAGCATCGGGGTGTCGATGAATCCGGGAGGAACCGTATTGACGGTGATTCCGAATTTGGCGAATTCGAGCGCCAGCACTTTGGTGAGGCCGACAACTCCCGATTTGGCGGCCACGTAGCCGGCCAATCCGGGGGCACCGCTGTGAATGCTCGATGACGAGATGTTGACGATCCGGCCCCAGCCTTCTTCGATCATGTCGGGCAGCACAGCCTGGCAACAGTCGAACGTGCCGGTCAGGTTGATCGCGAGTGAGCGGTTCCACGTTTCGGCAGTGATCTCGAGGAAGGGGCCGTCGATGCTCAATCCGGCGCTGTTCACCAGGATGGTTGGTCGTCCTAGACGTGTACGCGCTTCGTTCAATCCTGCGTCGATCGCAGCGCGATCGGTCACGTCGACGGTCAATCCGATGGCTTTGCCGCCTGACAATTCGATCGATGACGCCAACGCCTCGGCCGCGGTGCCGTCGATATCGAGGATTGCCACCATCGCGCCGTCGGCGGCGAGGCGCCGACTGATCGCTTCGCCGATTCCCGATGCCCCACCGGTGACTACCGCGGTGCGACTGCTCACTTGATGCTCTCGTGGCCGACCAGGGTTGAGCGATGCATGCGGCGCGGCTCGCTCCGGTCGAACTCGCAGGCCCGGTGGACGAGGCCGGAGTTGTCCCAGATCACCAGGTCACCTTCGGACCACGTGTGCCGATACACCAGTTCTTGTGTTGTGGCACGCTTTTCGAGATCGTCCAGGAGCGCACGACTTTCGTCGAAGTCCATTCCGACGACGTGCGATGTTGTCGCCCCGAACACGAGCGATTGCCGACCCGATTCATGCTGCCACACCAAGGGATGTTCCACTTCACGGCGCGAGGCCCATTCCTTCAATTGAGTCGGTGTCGGATCCGGGTACGTCAGCCGCTGAATTGCCGCGAAGGTGTGGACTACGCGCAGATCGGCGAACAGTTTCTTCTCGTCGTCTGATAGCGCCTCGTATGCGGCGTAGGTACTGGCGAATTCGGTTTCACCACCGCGGTCGGCTGTGACGCGGGCACTCATCACGGACGCCTTCGGTGCGATCTTGTCGAGTAGGCCGTCGATGTGCCAGAAGTCATTACTGGCAAGGTATTCCGCATTGGGGTTGGAGGGGTCGAAGCTGATCTCCATCACTTCTTCCGCGTCGTACGGTGGGAAGCGGGAGAAGTTGATCAGTGTTCCGAGTTTCCGGCAGAACTCGACTTGCGTGCGATCGTCGACATTGATCTTGCGAAACAGCAATACGCCATGTTTTTCGAGTGCAGTCATACACGCGTCTGCGAGACCGTCATCGCGGAGTAGCCGATCGGTATCGACGCCCAGAACCTCCGCACCGAGATTGTTGCTGAGTTTCTTGATGTCAAGCGTGGTCATGGCTACTCCTGGATCAGTCGGGGACATGCGGATTCCGCATGTTCGTCAGTGGTCGTTGGTACGACGGGTCTGTTGTGCTGCGCGACGGGGCGCCGTTGACGTGAATGTCAGGAACGTCGGCGAAGGGTATGCCCATTGTCGGAACGATGCCGGACCACTCGATTACATTGGTGCGCAGCGCGATTCTCCATTGTCCGTCACGGCGTTCGACGCGGTCGATGTACCGGCCGCCTGCGATCCAATTGGTGTCGTCGTGATTACGTCCGACGAATAGGTAGTACGTCTCGGTGTGTGCCGTGTCGCCGTCGATGTCGCAGGTGTGGTTCAGCAGGTTGTGATGCGTCGACACCTGGCCCAGTTCATGGGTCGCTCTGGCCCACTGGTAGAGATCGATCGGTCCACCGACAAAGTTCCCCGCCGCAATTGTGGCGTCGTCGTGGAAGGCGGAGAGGAAGATATCGCGGTCGAAGCGATCCATGCCACGGCTGAATCTGGTCAACGCGTCGTGGATCTCCTGACGATCGACCATAACGTCGAGGGCGGCTAGCCGATCCGAGGTGGCAGATGTAGTCATGAAGTCCTCCGGTCAATTACGTGAGATGTGTTGATCACGATCACTGAAGATCGGAGACCAGATGGGCGCGCCGCGCGACGAGCGCAGCGACGGAACGACCTTGCCGTCAACGTCTTTGATTCCGTATTCGTGGGCAAGTTCGGCGGTGATGAAGGTGCCGCCCGAGCGTGTCGCGAGATTTGTGTCGACGGCGAGAGCTGCGATGACGCGACCCGGGAATTCCGGGGTGCAGCCGTCCTCCGGCCGAGTAGCAGCCCGGCCATCCAAGCCAGGGACATTCGCCAGGTTTCGCTGCGCGCGTTCGGTGAAGGTGAGGCCCTGCCAGAGCGAAAGGGACGTCACGTTATGCGGTTTCAGCTCGATGGCCATATCTCGTGCCATCCGGTCCACCGCAGACTTCGCCGTGCCGAAGATGACGTTGTAGGTGTAAGTGACGCCGGTGTATCCGGAGACGGCCACTATGAGGCCGGACTTGTGCGGTGTCATGATCTTGGCGGCATGCCAAGCTGCTACGAAGTTCGAGCGGACGCCGACATCCACCATTTCCCAATGGGAGAGCGGTTTCTCCCAGAAGGACTGTGGGTCGGTCAGGTCTTCGGGCAAGGAGAATGCGTTGTTGACAAGAATGTCCAATCGGCTTTGCTCGTCTCGTACCTGCTGGAACAGGGCGGCAACCTGTGCGTCGTCGGCGTGGTCCACTGCGACGGCAACGCCCTTGCCGCCGCGCCGCGTACACTCAGCTGCTGTCTCTGCGATCGTGCCGGGTAGAGGATTCGACCCAGCGAGAACCGTGCGTCCCGTGACGTAGACGACGGCGCCCTGGTCTGCGAGCGCCAGCGCGATTCCTTTCCCGATACCGCGACTGGCGCCCGTGACCACAGCAACTTTGCCCGACAGAGAACTCATCTCCCGTGCTATTTCAGGAAGCGTCAGCGGTGTAGCCGAGTATGCCCTTGATCTCCAGGTAGTCGTGGAAACCGAATCCGCCCCACTCACGTCCGTTGCCGCTCTTCTTGTAGCCGCCGAACGGTGCGGCGAAGTCGAATCCGTCATTGATGGCGACGGACCCGGCGCGGATCCGTCGAGCGACGGCGCGAGCTTGCTCGAGGTCCGCGCCGGCAACAAATCCGGCGAGGCCGTACTCGGTGTCGTTTGCGATGTCGATGGCGTCGTCGATGTTGTCGTAGCCGAGAATCGTGAGAACCGGTCCGAAGATTTCCTCGCGGGCGATGGTCATGTTGTTGGTGACGTCGGCAAAAACGGTGGGGCGGACGTAGTAGCCCGTCGGCAAGTCGTCCGGACGTCCGAGGCCGCCCGCAACCAGCGTCGCACCTTCGCCGATCCCCTTGTCGATCAGGGACTGGATCTTCTCGAACTGGGCCTCGGACACTACGGGGCCGATTGCAGAATCGCCGCCCGGATCACCCACGGTCACCTGTGATGCTGCCTCTTGCGCGGCGCTGATGGCTTCTGCCATCCGGGAATTGGGCACAAGCATGCGTGATGGTGCGCTGCACGTCTGCCCCGAGTTCATCATCATGGTTGCCACACCCTTTGCGACGTTCTCGGCGAAGTCGCCGTCGTCGAGGATGATGTTGGGGCTCTTGCCGCCGAGCTCCTGCGAGACTCGCTTGACGCCGGGTGCGGCGTTGGTGGCGATGTCGATGCCGGCGCGGGTGGAGCCGGTGAACGAGATCATGTCGACGCCCGGGTGTGCGGACAGTGCTGCCCCGACAGTGGGTCCGTCGCCCTGGACGAGGTTGAACACGCCGGCGGGAACTCCTGCAGCGTCGAGGATTTCGGTGAAAATCTGGCCGGTGAACGGCGACTTCTCCGAAGGTTTGAGCACCATGGTGCAACCAGTTGCCAGTGCGGGGAAGACTTTCACGGCAATGAGGCTGATCGGCCAGTTCCACGGGGTGATCAATCCGCAGACTCCGATCGGTTCTTTGACGATCAGTGAATCGCCCTGCTGCTCCTCGAAGACGAAGTTCTCGAGCGCATCGATCGCGGTGGTGAGATGACCGGCACCAAGGTTCACCTGGAAACCGTTGGCCAGCGCGTTCGGTGCGCCCATCTCCTCGGTCAGAGCTGCAGCGAGGTCGCCCATCCGGTTCTGATACTCGGTGAGAATGTTTCGCAGAATCGTGAGTCGTTCCTCGCGGCTGGTTGCAGACCAACTCGAGAACGCGTCGCGTGCTGCCGCAACGGCGCGGTCGACGTCTGCCGGTGATCCTGATGCTACTGTGCCGCAGACCTTCTCGGTCGCAGGATTGACGACCTCTAGTGTGCTGGACTCCGCTGGATCGACCCATTGTCCGCCGATGTAGAACTTCAGATATTCACGCATGACTGTTCTGGTCCCTTTCGCAGTGTTCGTGAGTACTCGTCGAGCCGGGCATGATGCGTGCTGGAATGTTCACTGAGTGCCTTCTGCGTACCATGTTCGGAACTCGTCGTAGCTCGGCATTTCCTCGGAATTCGCCTTGGGGTCGACGGCAACGTGGATGACGCCCGGCTTACCGCTGGCGTAGGCGCGCTTGATCGCCGGCGCGATATCCTCGTCGCGGTCGACGTACTCCCCGTAGCAGCCGAAGCCTTCGGCAACCTTGTCGAGCCGCGTATCTGTGCTCCAGTGAACACCGGTCTCGAGTGATCCCTGGCCGTAGGTGCGTTTGTAGACACCCACCTCGAGTCCCCACGCATAGTCGACGGCAACTACGCAGACCAGCGGCAGGTTGAGTCGCGCAGCGGTTTCCAGTTCTGCGATATGGAATTGGAACGACGAGTCGCCGGTGATCAACATGATGGGACGTTGGCCGCCGTCAGCTACACCGGCGCCGACGGCATACGGGAGCCCGGTGCCGAGGTGGCCGAAGTTCTGATTCCACATCACGTCGTGGGGTTTTGCCTGTGAGTACGTCCAGCCGAAGATAGTGGTGGCGCCGCCGTCTCGGACCATGATGCCGTCGCTCGGGAAATCCTTGGTCGCCTCGACAATCAGACGAGCGGGATGCACCGGAGACATACCGGACGGCGCGGTTTCGGCAAGTTCCGCCAGCTGCGTCGCATCCTGTGTGATCCAGCCGTCGAGCTCGGGGGTCGCCGTGCGCGGTGCATCCCACAGCGCGTCGGAGAGTTGGGGAACAATCGCGCGGAGATCGCCGACGAGGGGCACGTCGATCCTGCGGTTGACGCCGATCGCCTCCGGATCCTGTTCGACGAGGATCCATTTCCGGCTCGCTTCGTTCGCGATCCAGTGCCGGCCCCGGCCGTAGTGGACCGGCTCTCCGAGTTCGGTGCCGATTGCCAGGCACAGGTCGGATTTCACCACGGCGTCGACAGCGGCGGAGGAGAAGCCGTATGGAAAGGTGCGGTTCTCGAGTCCTTCGATGAAGGAGGTGCCCCCTGAGGTCTGAATGACAGGGCAGGCCATGGCATCTGCGAGTGCCTTGACGGATTCGCCGGCGCGGGAGGTGTGGACTCCGTGCCCGATGAGCAGAATGGGTTGCTGGGCCGCTTGGATCAATTTCACCGCTTCGGCAACGAAGTCTGGGCCCGCAGTCTGTCCGACCATGCGATACGCATTGGGGGGCAACGGGTCTGGCACGTCCAGCTCTTCCTGGATGATGTGGGAGGGGTATTCGATGTACACGGGTCCAGGGGTGCCGGACAGCGCTTTCCGCAGTCCTTCGCGGATAATTTCGTCCGTCTGATCGGCGTATTCGATACTGGCACTGTATTTTACGGATGCTTCGAAGAGGTTTGCCTGTTTGACGAATTGAATGCGCCCACGTCGAACGCGCTGTTCGGTGATGCGGGCGCGCTGGCCACCGAGGAAGATCACCGGTGAGTTCTCGACTTTGGCGCACATCATGGCGCCGGCCAGGTTTGCGACGCCGGGGCCAAGGGTACCGATACACACCGCGGCCTTGCCGGTCATGCGCGATACGGCCTCAGCCATGAATCCGGCCGACTCTTCATGGTGCGGCGCAACCACATTCCATCCGCGTTCCTCGGCGAGGTGGAACATGTGCACGAAGTTCGGGTCGGGGATTCCGAAAATCGTGTTGATGCCCTCGGCTTCGAAGAGTTGCAAAATGCGTTCGTAAACCTTAACTGACATGTGCGTTGCCCTCCATGGCTATCGCAAAACTCTTGGTGATGTGGTCGACGTGAGCTGACGGGACGACAGGCAGGATCCACGGATCGCGGACGTCGCGGATGGCGTCGATCTGCCTTCCAACCTCCTCGATCGACCATGACGGTTGGTACACCCCGGGGGTTTCGGCGATGAATGCCCGAGCAACGCGGCCGCCGATTGTCACCAGCATTTCGCCGGTGACGGAACAGGATTCGTGAGCCAGCCAGGCGGCCGTCGGGGCCGTGAGTTCCGGTCCCATGGGCGGGTACGACGACGTGTCGATCCCGTCGGCCAACCGCGTGATCGCTGCGGGAATGACGACGTTGGACAAGACGCCGTGGTCGGCACCCTCGATTGCTGCCACGTTGGACAGTCCGATGATGCCCGCCTTGGACGCCGCGTAGTTCGCGATGCGGTTGTTTCCGTACAGACCGCCGATCGACGAGGTCAGCACGATCCGGCCGTATCCGGCGTCGCACATCAGCGGGAATGCCGGCCGCAGTACGTGAAATGCGCCGCGGAGGTGAACGTCGAGAACTGCGTCGAAATCCTCGTACGTCATCTCCGTCAGCGGTGCGTAGCGATTGTTTCCGGCGTTGTGGATGAGGATGTCGATACGTCCGTAGTGCTCGATGGCCGCGTTGACGATCGCCTGGCCGCCCGGTGCGGTTGCAACGGACGCAGTGCTCGCGACTGCATCGCCGCCGGCAGCAGTGATCTCCGCGACGACCGCACTGGCGACTCCGCTATCTGTATTCTCACCGCTGATCCCGACACCGGGATCGTTGACGACCACTTTGGCCCCCTTGGATGCAAGTAGTAGTGCGTACTCACGTCCGATTCCTCTGCCGGCGCCGGTAATGACGGCAACACGACCGTCGAAGCGGGCCTCAGACATCGAGTTTCAGGCCTTCCAATGTGCCCGTGTCCCGCCAGGTTTGAAGGATTTCGCCCAGTTCGTAGAAACCGCCCCAGAACGGGTCGCCGAGGAATGAGCGCCCGTTCGGCTCGCCTTCGCTGTTGTAATAGCCGGGGGTGCATTCCGACGTGAACGTGCTGTTGTCGATCGAGTGGGCCCGGATGGTCTGGATCCAGCCTTCTTCGGCTGCCGCGGTGGGTTCGACATGCGTGGCTCCGCGCGCCTGAGCCTCTTTGATGATGTACGCGATATGGTCGGCCTGCTGCTCGAACATCAGCGTTGTCGATGCGGTGACTCCGCCTTGAACGAAGCCGGTGGCAAAGTGGTTGGGGAAGCCGTGCGCCATTACACCGTGCAGGGTGCGGAATCCCTTGCCCCAGTGGTCGTAGAGGGAGGTTCCGTCGCGACCGGCAAACGGCGCGATGTCGAACTGGCGGTCGAGCGCGGTGGTGATCTCGAACCCACTCGCGAACACGATCGCGTCGAACTCGAGCTCGACGCCGTCGACCATGACGCCCTTCTCGGTGATCCGTTCCACGCCTTTGGTTTCCGACACATCGATCAGAGTGACGTTCGGGCGATTGAAGGTCGGGAGATAGTCGTCGTTGAAGACGGGACGCTTGCACATGTTGCGGTAGTACGGCTTCAGTAGTTCCGCAGTGTCCGAGTCGTCGACGATCTCCTCGATCCGTCGGCGGAGCCGCTCCATCGATCGGTAGTCCTCGATCTCCTTGAGTTCCATGAACTTCACCGGATCGGCGAGCGCAGCCCAGCCGTTGGTTTCGGTTAGTTTCGCGGCCATGTTGCGCGACACTTCGGTCCAGCCGTCACAAATGAGATCCGGCTCGCCGGGGGAGTAGAAGGCAAAGGCGGCATTGTGGAAGTTGCGCTGACGTGCTGCCCGCCAACCTGGCTCTAGACTGTTCACCCATTGAGGATCGGTCGGGTAGTTGGCTCGCTCGAAGATGTACGACGGTGTCCGCTGGAAGACGGTCAGGTGCTTCGCGCCTTTTGCCAGGTGAGGGATCGCCTGAATACCACTCGATCCGGTGCCGATGACGGCGATTCGTTTGTCGGCGATCTTGTCCAGCCCGCCGTGCAGGTCGCCGCCGGTGTAGTCGTAATCCCACCGAGCCGTGTGGAATGTGTGTCCCTTGAAGTCCGTGATCCCGGGGATACCCGGAAGCTTCGGCCGGTTGTATGGGCCCTGTGCCATGACGACAAAACGAGCATGGATCTCGTCGCCGCGATTGGTACGGATCTGCCAGCGATTGATCTCCTCGTCCCATTCCAGCGAGCGGATCAAGGTATGGAAGATCGCATTGTCGTAGAATCCGAAGTGCTTACCGATGCGCTGAGCGTGCTCGAAGCACTCGTCGCCGTGCGAGAACCGCTCCTTCGGCATGTAGCCGGTTTCCTCGAGCAGCGGGAGGTAACAGTAGGCGTCCGAGTCGATCTGGATTCCCGGGTAGCGGTTCCAGTACCAGACGCCGCCGAAGTCCCCACCGAGTTCGACGATCTTGAAGTCTGTGACGCCCGCCTGCTGAAGGCGGTGCGCGGCAATGAGGCCGCAGAATCCACCGCCGAGGACTACGACCTCGATGTCGTCGGTGATGGGCTCGCGCGGTTCGACGGGCAGGTGCGGATCGCTCTCGTAGAAACCCGCGAATTCGTCGGCGGCCTCCACGTACTGCTGCTGACCTTCGGGACGAACACGCTTGTCGCGTTCGAGGAGGTACTTCGCCCGGAGAGCGTCGATGTCGACTTCGGGAGTGTGTGTGGGCGCGCAAGGCGTCATGGCCGTAGCTTGGGTCGGTGCGGTCATCGGATCTTCTTTCGTCAGAGCAAGTCAGTACACGATGTGAGGAGTCAGGCGAGATCCACCGGCGCACCGGTACCCATGTACGTGGCTAGGTTGTGGTGGAGGTTGACGATGCTGCGTTCGCGGTACGGGTTGGGTTTCGGCCCTGAAAAGCCTTGCGACTTCATACCTTTCTGGACCGCAGCCATGTTCACGAAGTCCTGTGGCAGGACGGTTCGCCAGGCCGGATCCTCCGGCGGGGTGAACTCCCATTCGGTTTCCGGTTCCTCGCCTGCGGGGAAGAGTTCGTAGACAGCGGCCTCGAAGATGCACTTGTTCGGATCGTCGCCGTAGGGCCGGGCGCTGTAGCAGAGCATGTTGTTCAGGGCGTGCCCGATCTGGAAGTTCGGGAAGATCTGCCACGCCGTGCCACTTGCGGCGACAACCTGTGGGTCGACGGTCGGCCAGATCACGCCACGCGCTTCGTCGTCGCGCCTGGCCGAATCCAGCCAGTGACGCAGAACCTGATCCGATGGGGTGCCCTCGGGGAGTTCGTCGATCAGTCGCTGGGCCGCATCGACGAGGGTCCGAGTTGTATTGGTGTTTGCATTTTCCCACGTGAAGTTCTGCATTTCGATGGTCGACTTACGGGGGTCCGCGCCGCTGCCGATGCGCAGTTTTGCCTGGTTTTCTTCCATGCCCTTCGGTGCGTCGTAACCGATGTTGCTGTGCTTACCTTGGGCGCGGGACCAACCGAGAAAATTCCCGAAGTTCATGAACTCCGGGTGGGTGTACGGAACATGGTAGGTCTCCATGAACGCTTCGAGCGCAACCTTCCAGTTGCAGTCGAAGACAAGCCATTTGCGCCAGCGGTACCGCATGTTCTCGAGGTGGAAATGATCGAGAAGGGAAGCCGCGGGCTCGAGATAGTCACGCAGAGGTTCGCAGCCCGGATCCATGTTGATCCAGATCCATCCACCCCAGGTGTCCACTGTGACACCACGCAGCTTCGTTGATTCCTCGGTCAACCCACACGGCCAGTCCTGACGTTCGGCGGCGAAGGTGTTCTTGCCGTCGAGGTCGTACCGCCAGCCGTGAAACCCGCAGATGAATTGCCTTGCCTGGCCGCGGGCTTCGTGGGCACCGGGCGGCGTGTCGACGAGTCGGCGACCGCGGTGGGAGCAGACGTTGTGATAGGCACTGATCGTGTCCGGGGTCGAGCGCACGATGATGACCGAGTCATCGAGAATTTCGTAGGTGAGAAAGTCGCCGACCTTGGGAATTTCCTCCACCCGACCGACCTGCTGCCACACTTTCGACCACAGCTTGTCGCCCTCGGCGCGGGAATACGTCTGCGAAATGTATGCATCCACACCGATGGTGAGTGGTGTGGAATGTGACTCGCTTACAGTCGATTCCGGAATGTTCTCGGCAGTGTCGGTCATGGTGTCTCCTCTTCACATCGGTTCTGTGTCAGTGCGTTATCGCGTCGCGGAACGATTCGTCCTTGAGAAAAAGTGACGTGTGATCTGGGCCCATGTGCGTCCACTTGAGATTCAGTCCGCCGTCCACGAGCAATGTCTGTCCGGTGATGTAGGTCGAGAGATCCGACAACAGGAAGAGAATTGCACCGGCTTGCTCCTCAGGGCGGCCGCGTCGACCCATCGTGATGGCGCGGCGATCACGCTCGGGATCGTCGTCGACGTAGGTGGAAGACGCAGGGGTGGCGGTCACGCCGGGAGCGATGGCGTTCACTCGAATACCGACTTCGGCGAGTTCCACGGCCATCGTGCGGGTTGCCGCGACCAAGGCGGCTTTTGCACTGCCGTAACCGATATGAAAAGGCGCGGTGTTCATTCCGCTGATCGACGAGATCGACACGATGGAACCGGGACGGCTCTGGGCCTTCAATTCCGACGCGACCATCTGGCTCATGAAGAACATCGTTTCGAGATTTGCCGTGAACAATTCGCGCCAGTCCGCTCGGGTGACGCGAGTGGACGGCATCCAGGTTGCAGGGGCAGCGCCGCCGGCGACGTTGACCAATCCGTGCAGTTTGCCGTCGGTGCGTCGAATCTGCTCTCGCACGATGGCAATACCGTCGTCGGTGGACGCATCGGCCGCCAGTGGGATGATCGAAAGACCCTGCGCGATAAGTGGTGCGATGTGGGTGTCGAGGTTTTCCTTGGAACGGCTCACGGCGATCACGGTTGCTCCGGCGCGGGCAAGCATGCTCGTTACCGACGTGCCGATCCCGCCGCCTGCTGCGCCCGAGACAACCACGATGCGTCCGTCCAGACCGACAAAGCTGTCGCCAACTTGGCTGTTGCTCATCGCGTGGCTCACACTGCCTTGCGTAGTGCCAGGACGCTGCCTTCTGCATCTGCGGAGACGTAGATTGTTCCGTCCGGTCCGGCCGCGATGCCGGCGAACGGGCCCTGAGGACCGGAGAACGGCGCTAGTCCCAGCAGCGGCTTGGGGGTGACACCCTCGGGTGCGCCCACCGGCAGATTGCCGGCAACTTTCTGCTGAATCTTGGTCGACAGATCGAAGCTGATCAGGGCTTTTGTTCCGACATCGACGATGTAGAGCACGCCGCCCCGAACAAGAATTCCCTGCGGGTTCTCGAGTCCGTCGACGATCGTGTCGACGCTGGAGCCGTTGATCGCGACGATTCGTCCGGCGCCGGCTTCGGAGACCAGGCAGGTACCGTCCGCGGTGAAGGCCACGCCCATCGGGTCGTGCAGTCCCGAGGCCAATTCTTCAACCTGCCCGCTCGACCCGACGGCAACAACTTTGCCTGCTCCCAGGTCGGCAACCGCGATGGTTCCGTTCGCGGAGACCGCGACACCGTAGAGTTGGTCGAGTCCTTCGGCGAGGACCTCACTTTCAGCGGTGACGGCGTTGTAGCGCGAAACGGTTCCGTTGCCCGCGACGATGAATTCGCCGTCGCCGACGGCCGTCATTCCGCGGATGTAACCGGGGTATCCTGGGCTGAAAAGCATTCCGAGAGTGCGGAGTTCGCCGCTCGGTTCGAGTGCGAGCAAGAAGGTGCCATCGGCGATGTACAACGTGCCGTCCGGGCCAACGGTCAAATCCAGGGGCCAAGTCAAACCGTCGGCCAAGGCGGTGCGGGTTCGGCCACCATCGAGGATCTCCGTGATCTGGCCGGTGAAACTCGATACGAACAGTCGATCACCTACGAAGGTGAGGTTGTCGAGTCCGGGATTGAGGCTTGCCAGTACGGTGCGATCGCCGTTGCGGGGATTGATCCGCAGCACTTCGCCCGACGCCACCTGGGTGGAGACGATGAAGCCCTCGGAGTCGAACTTGACTGCGTCCGGGACGCCGAGATCTGCTGCGACGCGTTCGGGTTCACCGTTGCCGTCGGGGTCGATGCGCCAGATTTCGTTGGTCCCGAGCACCGGGTAGTACAGCTTGCCGTCGGGACCGACCTCCATGCCGTTGGGCATCGGGAGGTTTTCGAGAAGTATCCGGGGTGCGCCGCCGTCGAGGCTCAGTTCCATCAGACGGCCACCGATGCGGCACTCGTTGACGAACAGTCGCCCCTGGTGGAACGTGATTCCGTTGACTCCGGGGAGGTCGTCGCGCAAAAGCCGCGTGCTGCCGCTTGATTCGCGCACGCTGACCCGGCCGTCGTAGTACTCGGTGATGTACAGGTCGCCGGTGGGATCGAAGGCGACGTCGTCGGGCGCAACGATGTCGCTGCCCATGGCGCTGATGGTCTCGAGGTTGCCGGTGTTGATGTCGAGCGCGCTGATCTGGCTGCCTGCCACCTGTGCCACGTAGACGCGGCCGTCCGGTCCGGTGCGGAGTCCGTTTGCGCCGAACAGCCTGCTCGGGGGAGTGAGCCGGGTGAGATTCCAGCCCTCGGCGAGGGTGAATTGCGCTGGGCTGGTGTAGCGGGCCGCCTGTGTCAAGGAGTGCCTCCTGTGGTGAGGAGAGATTTTTGGGGGTGAGTAGACGGGCCTCGACTGACCGATTGGGTCGTGACGTGCGCCACTCTTCGTTGATCGTGAGCTAATCACGGAACCCTAAGCATTTCAAGTATTGCAATCCTTAGGAGGATGGAAGTACGATTCTCGCTATATGTGTGTCTGATTTCCGGTTTTGACGCAGCACTGATCGTGGGCAGTACTGATGATCGCCATGTGCGTATGTGCAGTACGGCGGCTTTGTTCGCTGTGAGTCCGGCTGCTGGCCGGCGGGCAAGGGGTTTTGACTGTCCTTGGTGGACAGCGACTTTCGTTCGCCCTGACCTTCGAGCAATCCGGCACACTTCGGCTATATGCCGGACGGAGGCATGATCGAGACCGTAAGTCCAGGTGCTGATCTGCCCGAAGGCGGGTTAGCGCGCGACTACCTTTGGGCCGGCCTCGGCGTCACGCGATGCGGTCACTGCATTGCCTACATCCGCGAAGGCATCCACGATTCGTGCGTGGTTGGCCCGCTCTGCGATCACTTTCCACCCTCCTCTGGACGCAACCGTGGATACCGTTTATTCCGGTAACGCGATGGCGTGCAAGACTGGTGGATGAACCGCTGAGTCATCCGTTCCGGATAGGTGCCGTTTCTACGGCAATAGGGTGAAAATCGCGGCGGGTGAAAATCACAAGGGTGGCAAATGTACGAATCGAATTTGTTCTCCGACTCCAGTGCGACGGAGTCGGCCGAGATCGAAAAAACTGCAGAGGAATTGGCGTCCGAACGCACCGCATCTGTGGCGGAACGTTCCAACGCCGACACCGCTGAACAGCGCCAGTCGCAACTGTTCAGCGGGTAGTTTTTCGGCGCCGAGACGGGTCAGGATTCTTTCAGGACGGAGATCACGTTTCCGGCCGGGTCGGTAAACCAGGCGATATCGGGGCCGTTGCCTCGCATGATGCCGTTTTCCTCCTGAGGGAATCCGTCGTATTTGACGAACTCCACTCCGCGGCCGGTCAGTTCGTCGACCGCACTGTCGATATCGTCCACGAGGAAATTCAGGATCGTGTACGACGCGGGTTCGTGATTCGGCTTGGGATAGACGAGTATTTCGGTCCCACCTGCTAGGTGCAGGCGGATAATTCCCATTTCCTCGTCTGTGACCTTCAATCCAAGGGTTTCGCCATAGAATTTCTTGGCCGCGTCAATGTCGTCGACAGAGAATCCGCTGATGGCTTTTGTGCTTCCGAGTGCACTCATTTCTTGTCCTCGCTCATGGTCGACTCCATCTCGGCTCGGGCTGCCTCGCTGAACTCGATAATCTGGATGTAGTTGCCATCGGGATCGATCGCAGTGGCAAACCAACTGCCGCCGCGGTCTTCGAGCGGGGCGAACCAGGCTCCGCCGAGTGCATCGATCCGCTTCGCAATTGCGCGCGCATCGTCGGTCTCGATATTGAGGAACATTCGGCCGGGTTCTTTGTTGGTGTCGCCGATGTCGTCGCGTTTGTCGATCATCACGTAGAAACCGTTGAAGTCGAGGACGTCGTAGCCGGGTTCTCCGGGTGTTCGGTCGACTTTCGGCGCAAATGCCTGCGCATACCAGTCGCGCAGCCGATCTGGGTTGGTGCTGGAGAGCAAAATGCTCCCGATGCTGGATCCGGACATGCTTCCTCCTACTGGTAGCCGTACGGGCGAGTCGAGAAGGACTGCCTAGATTTATAGACTGCCCACTTCCGCAAAAGTCATCGCACGATACTCAGATATGTTCGGACACCAGGATTGCCGTCGTGCCGGGTTCGAGTGCTCGGAAGATATGGTCTTCGTCGCCTGGGTAGGAGAGGTAGTCACCCGGACCCAGTTCGACGGGGTCAGTGGTCGGTCCGACTTCGGCTCGACCATGACTGATGACAACGTGTTCGGTGGTTCCGCGTGCATGTGGCGTGGAGATGCGCGGTTCTCCCGGCTCGGCGACTATCCGGTAGATGTCGCGCCGGGCATTCGGCGGGCTGGGAGCCAGAAGCGTCGCAATGTACGACGCGTTTGCAGACCCAATGGCTGGGCCGTCACCGGCGCGAATCAACTGGACGGGGTGCGACGGGGAGTCGACGAGTTGCGCGAACGGAACGCCCAGCGCGTTTCCGAGAGCCCACAACGTTTCCAGGCTGGGGTTTCCCAGGCCGGATTCGAGTTGTGAGAGTGTCGATTTGGCGATGTCGGCCCGTCGTGCGACTTCGGAGATGCTCAGTCCGGCTCGGGTGCGCTCTCGTTTGAGCGCACGCGCAACCAGTTGCTGAGGCGTACTGTCCCCACTGACCATTGTTCGATGCTCCGATCATTCGTTCGCCTTGACGAACGGTGTCAGTTCGTTCAACATAGAATACATGCGTTCTCTATGGCGAACACTTGATCGTGACACTGTCCGGGTGGCCGCGTTGATTTGCGCGTCTGTGGCCGTGGTGGGGGTGTCCTACGGCGTCACTGCTGGGTCTGCCGGATTCTCGCTCTGGCAACTACTTGTGCTTGCGATCCTGGTGCTCGGGGCATCGTCGGAGTTTCTGTTCATCGGGATCATTGCCGTCGGCGGAAGTCCGGTCGCGGCGGTTCTTGCCGGGTTGCTGATCAATTCACGAAATTTTGCCTACGGATTATCTGTCGGCTCATTCCTCGGCCAAGGCTGGCGGCGAGTGGTGGGCGCGCATCTGGTCAATGACGAATCCGTGGCGATTGCCACCGCTCAGTACACTCTCGCGCGAAAGCGAGCGGCCTTCTGGCTGTGCGGAATCGGAATCGCGATCTGCTGGCCGCTCGGTGCGTTGACGGGCGGAATTCTCGGCTCGGTGGTCCGTGATCCGGCGACGCTCGGACTGGACGCCGCGTTTCCGGTCGTGATTCTCGCGCTGGTGTTGCCGGCATTGAAGGAGAGACTCACGTTGATTGCGGCGTCCGTCGGCGCGGTTGTAGCGGTGGGCACTTCGACCTTCTTGCCATCGGGAATGGCCCCACTTGTGGCCTTGTTGGGGATGGCTGCTGTCCTCCCGTTTCGGGAGAACGCCCGATGAGTGCACTGGGCGTGAGTGTTGCGATCGTCGTATTTGCCTGTGGCACTTATGCCTTGCGGGTCAGTGGAGTTCTGCTCCGGGCTCGGGTTGCACTGTCCGCTGGGGCGCTTGCGTCGCTCGATCGCAGTATTGTGTGTCTGCTGGTTGCCGTAGCGCTGACGTCGATGCTGTTCGACGGCAACGATTTTGGTGGGCCCGCACGTGTCGTCGGCGTGAGTGCCGGCGCGATTGCTGCGTGGTTCAAAGCTCCACTGGTTGCGGTGGTGTTCGTCGCGGCGGGCGTCACCGCATTGCTGCGGTTGTCAGGAATTGCGTAGCGCAGCGTGCGGGTTTGTCAATCGTGCGCGTATTCCGTCGATGAACAGGTCGAGGCCGAACTGGAAGCGGACGGTGGGATCGCCGTCGAGGAGATCGTCGTCGGATCCGCCGCCGATGATCTCCGGGGCGTCGGGGGAGATGGGAGCCCTGGTCAGGGCGCCGAATTCTTCCATTTGGGCGCGAGACTGTTCGTCGACGGTATGCCCGAGGACGTAGTACAGGACTGCGTAGGCTGCGAGTTCGGCATGTTCCCGTGACAGGCCTGACGTGAGTCCGGCCGTCACGAAGTTCTCGCGCACCTCGCTTGTCGTCATCCGTGACGCGAAGGTGGCGCTCACCAACTCGGCGCCGTCGCGGTGCGCCAGCAGAGCGGACCTAAGTCTGTGTGCCAGTTCGGAATAGGATTCTTCCCAGCTCTCGGCGTCGATCGGGGTGTCCACGCCCTCGAGGATCTTGTCGACCACCGCGCCGAGCAAAGTCTGCTTGTTCGGGAAATGCCAGTACAGGGCGCCGGGCTGAACGCCGAGAGACGTGGCCAGTCTGCGCATCGTGAGGTCGGCCAGGCCGAATTCGTCGAGGATCGCCATAGCGCCGTCCAGAACGTCTCCGCGTCGCAACTGCACGTGTTTGCCCCTCGTTTTCTGTGGATCGAACCGATGGCCTCATCGGAGCTTGCCTTTGACAGTATTCCACCTCGTCTCTAACGTGAACACCGTTCAACTTGTACGGTGTTCAATTTTCCAGTCTTGAAGGAGACTCCCGGTGACTCCGACCTCGGTAAGCACGGCGCCCGCTTCGATCGACATCCTCGACCTCGCCCGCGAGCAGGTCCTCGAACGCGGCGAAGGCCTGAGCGAAAGCCAGGTGCTCGACGTACTTCGATTGGGCGACGAACGCCTGGAGGACCTGCTGGCCCTCGCCCACGATGTGCGTATGAAATGGTGTGGGCCCGAAGTCGAGGTCGAAGGCATCATCAGCCTCAAGACCGGCGGTTGCCCCGAGGACTGCCATTTCTGCTCGCAGTCCGGGCTTTTCCAATCTCCCGTGCGTGCGGCGTGGCTCGATATTCCCAGCCTGGTGGAGGCTGCCAAGCAGACGGCCAAATCGGGTGCCACGGAATTCTGCATCGTTGCCGCCGTCCGTGGGCCGGACGCGAAGTTGCTGGCGCAGGTCGCGGCCGGAATCGAAGCGATCCGCAATGAGGTCGACATTCAGATCGCCTGCTCGCTCGGCATGCTGACGCAGGAGCAGGTTGATCAACTCGCCGCGATGGGAGTGCACCGGTACAACCACAACCTGGAAACCTCGAAATCGCATTTCCCGAACGTGGTCACCACTCACACGTGGGACGAGCGGTGGAACACGTTGCGCATGGTTCGCGAAGCGGGCATGGAAGTGTGCTGTGGCGGAATTCTGGGAATGGGCGAGACGTTGGAGCAGCGAGCGGAATTTGCCGCGAACCTCGCTGAACTGGAGCCAGACGAGGTCCCGCTCAACTTCCTCAATCCGCGTCCGGGAACGCCGTTCGGCGATCTCGAGGTCCTTCCCGCAAGCGAGGCGCTGAAGTCCGTGGCGGCATTCCGCCTCGCATTGCCGCGCACCATCCTGCGTTTTGCCGGTGGGCGTGAGATCACGCTCGGTGACCTTGGTGCCAAGCAGGGAATCCTCGGCGGCATCAATGCCGTCATCGTCGGTAACTACCTCACGACGCTCGGCCGTCCAGCCGAAAGTGACCTCGATTTGCTCATCGATCTGCAGATGCCGATCAAAGCCCTGAACGACACGCTGTGACCGAGTCGGTCACGGACGAGCGATACAACCCGTACACCGGGCGTCGACTCGTCGAGGGCGTCGAAGACCCGACGCCGGCCGCTGCGTCGCTCGGACTCGAACCACCTCGGTTCTGCGAGCACTGCGGTCGGCGCATGATCGTGCAAATCAGCCCAGACGGGTGGTGGGCAAAGTGCTCACGTCACGGAGTGGTCGACTCGATCGACGCAAAGCTCAGGTAGCGCGCGGCAGGTGGCAACTCACGTCGGAGGCGTTGTCACCGGTGGGAATTTGTGTGCCTTGATCGCCCCAGTCGTCGGAGGTGGCAGGAACAGATTTCCGCGAAGGCTGCCGCGGGCAGTTCGGACTGCCACCAGGCACCACGTGCCCAATAGCCCGACGTAGGCGATGGCAGCGGCGTATCGGAAAGCCGGCAATTCGGTATGCAACGCCAATTGTGTTGTGCCAGTGACAAATGTTCCGACCGGAAAAGTCAAACTCCACCACGTCAGGGCAAACGGCATTCCCTGGCGTGCGGTCCGGACTGTCAGCGCTGTGGCCAATCCGATCCACAACACCGCGAATCCCCACACGGGAACTCCGAACAGGATCGAAAAGATTCCCATCCCCGATGCCAACTGCGGTGAAACGGCAAGATGCGCGTTCGCTCCGAGCAGGCCGACCGCGGTGATGGACTGGCCCAGCGGACCCAGGACGATCCACAGAGTCGGCACACGAGCGGTTCCGGAGGTGCCGAAGTGGGCGAGGCGACTCCACACCATCGTGATGATGATGAACGACGCGAACAACGACAGGCCGAACATGGCGTAACAGCCGTAGAGCATCGTCGTGCGTCCGGTGCCGGGCGGCATATGGGGGATGAGCAGCGCGCCGGTCGCGGCGGAGACCATGGGCGGAACGACGGGCATCAGCCACCCGCCGAAGGCCGCGTCCGCTTCGACCTTGTGCTGAGTGAACATCAGATAAGGGATGGTCATTGCGGTAAATAGTCCGCCGATGGTTCCCATCGTCCACAGTGCCGCGTCGAGGCCGACAGCAGCGCGTTCCCCGATGAGAGACTTTCCGACCAATAGCGCTCCGGCTCCCACTGTCAGAAATGCCATCGGTGCGGCGCCGTAGAAATGCGCCATCTGTGGGTTGTGTGCATGGCTGCGAGCCACCGTCGGATGGCGTACCCAATGCGCCACCACTGCGACGACGAGAACCACGAGCAAAATCGCGGCGAGTGTCCACATCACCTGTGCAAACACTTGCTGACCCCGAACTTGCACGGGGAGTGTTGCTGCTGCCGTCGCGACAATTCCGGTGCCCATGACGGACGCGAACCAGTTCGGCCCGAGATTGCCGAGGATCTGCCCGGGCGATTGCAGTGAGGAAAGTAACCACGGCTGGTGCGGTGCAACCACGATTGCTCCTCGCTCAGGGCGCCAATTGATATGAAATGGTGCGTCAGGTCAGCGTAGCGGCGCCGGCACTGATTCCGAGAGGTTCTCGACTGATGGACGGGGGAAGGTAGCGTCACACAATGTGATTTCTCTTCGGCGGACTCGACTACGCACTGCCCTTCTCATCGGTTGCTCAACGGCAGCGGTCAGCGCGCTGATCGGAGTGCTGTGGGCGTTCCTGGTGCCGGCCGAGCATCTGTTGGTTGTCTCCGAGGGCCGCGGAATTGCGCTGACCGGGGAGAGTCTTCATCAGTTCGATGCGGTCGCGATCTTTTTCCTGCTTGCCCTGATTCTCGGTGTTCTCACCGGGGTGGCCGCGTGGCTCGCGAGATTCAGCCGAGGGCCGTACGCGCTCGGCGGGTTGATCGTCGGTTCAGTGCTCGGCACTGCACTGATGGCTGCAGTGGGCACCGGCATCGCGAAGTTGCGATTTCCGTCCGTCGACAATCCGGCGGTGGGGGAGATCATCGCGCGGGCGCCCGGCATCGGCACGTTGCTGGTGCTGATCGTTCAGCCGTTGGCGGCGTGCATCACGACATTGGTTCTTGTGGCACTGAGCCCGTACGACGACCTCGGGGTTGCCGACCATGCGGACGACGCGGACGTCGAGGCTGATGTGTTGTCGGAGCCCGCGACGCAGGAATTGTCCTGACGGTTGGTCTAGCAGACGCCTAATTGTCCGTTGTCGTTCATACTCAGCGCGTGCCTGTATTCGAAGCTGACATCGCCCGTCCGCGCGCCACAGTAACCACTCCTGAGGTGTTGCTGGGTGGTAGGGCTGCTCGCAAGGTTGTGACCCGCTCGCAACTAGCGCTGTGGAACGACGCCGAGCGAGGTCACGATTCGCTCGCAACGATACTGGCGCAGAACACGATTCGGGCGCAGGACTTGCTGCCGATCCGGCATGGCCGAATGGCGGCATCTCCGTGGACGTACTTCCGGGGCGCGGCCGCGGTCATGGCCGCCGATCTCGGATCGGCGCCGAACACAGGCATCGGGGTGCAGTTGTGTGGAGATGCCCACGTGCTGAACTTCGGGCTCTGGGCCACCCCGGAACGCAACTTGTCCTTCGATCTCCGCGACTTCGACGAAACCGTTCCAGGCCCGTTCGAGTGGGACGTCAAGAGACTCGCCGCAAGCATCGTCGTCCTCGCCCGTGAGAACGGAGTTTCCGAGGACCGTGCAGAAGCGGCGACGGTGGCAGCAATGAGGGCCTACCGAGACAAGATCGAGTCCTACGCTGCAACCCCCGAAATCGACATCTGGTACGACCGCATCGACGTTGACCGTCTGCTGGGCTACTTCACCCCGGATACTGCCCTGCGCGCCGGGCAAATGATCGAAAACAAAGCTCAGCGTCGAACCAGTCGGGGAGCGTCACGCAAGCTCACGGAGATTGTCGACGGACGGCGACGTATCCGTGAAGAGCCACCGTTCCGCACGCACGTCGGCGACAGTCAGGTCGAACTTGTCACCGAGGTCGTGGCCGGTTACAGCACTTCGGTTCCGGACCATATCTGGAGTCTGCTCTCGCGATATCGGGCATCGGACGTGGTGCGGCAAGTGGTGGGTGTCGGCAGCGTCGGGATGCGTGTTTATCTTGCACTTCTCGAAGAGCGTCGGACCGGCGATCCGTTTTTCCTCCAGATCAAGCAGGCCGGGCCCTCGGTGTACGAGGGATACGTCGAACCGAGCAGATACTCGAACTGCGGTGAGCGAGTTGTCCAGGGGCAACGCATGCTTCAGAGTGCGACTGACATGTTCGTCGGATGGACCAGTGTTGGCGGCATGGATTTCTACGTTCGACAATTCCGCGACATGAAGGTCATTCCCGACGGCGCAACCATCGGACCGTACCTCGCCGAATTCGCAAGTGCGTGTGGGGAAGTGCTGGCTCGTGCTCATGCCCGGAGCGGTGACGCGAGCGCGATCTCCGAATATCTCGGCCAGTCGGACAAAGCCGTTGTGGCTTTGGCGAAGTTCGCGCGCCGGTACGCGGATCAGAACGAGCGCGATCACGCACAGTTGGTTGCGGCGATTGCCCGTGGATCGGTGGCGCGTGCTCCCGGTTGGTGACGGTGGACCGCGCGAGCCAGGCCGAGGACGCTCAACGGGTATTTTGCGAACTCGCTGCGAAACACGACGTTGCCGTGGCCTTGGTCAGCGAAAGCCCCATGCCACCGATCATTCGTCCTTCCGAGGCCGAATCCCCAGAGTTCTCACAGAATGAGCACAACGGCAGCACAAGATTGTGGGCTTACATAGGAGTCACAGTGATTGATTCCTCGAAGGAGATGCCGCAATGAGTGCTCACACAGTTGATCTCGACCGGGGAGTGGTGTTGGTGACCGATATCGGCCGCGATCACGGAACGCGTGTTGCCGCCGAGTTCCTTGCTGCCGGCTGGAATGTGGCAGTGACGGCTCGCAGCGTCACGGAACTGGTTCGGATCATGTCTGGCAAGCCGACGCATCGGTTCTTCGCGGTTGTCGCGGATCCGACGGATCGTTGGCAGGCGGATCGCATTCTCGACCGGGTGGGTGCACGTTTCGGCACGATCAACCGCGTGGTCGATCCCACCGGAACCGTCGCCGCAGCATGGATGATGAGAAGTGATGTCGATGCTGTTGCCTGACAGTAATATTCGCAGTCAGCTTGGCGGTCGTAGAGCCGCAAACTCGTCCGTCACGCGCAGCGTGGAGTCGGTGAAGCGGTAGAGCGCCGGCGGACGGCCACCTGATTTCCCGGACGGCGCCGTGTTTCCGGTGGCCGTGAGCACACCGCGTCGGCAAAGGACTCGATGCAGATTGGTTGCATCCACCTGATATCCAAGTGCAGCGCAATAGATTTCACGCAGAGTTGACATCGCGAACTCGTCTGGAGCCAGGCCGAAGCCGATGTTCGTGTAGGAGAGCTTGGCGGCCAATCGGTTGCGGGCGTGCCGAACAACAGTGCCGTGGTCGAAAGACATCTCCGGCAGCTGCGACACCGGGTGCCAAGCAGTGTCGGACGGAAGTTGAGGGTCCGCGCTCAAGGGAACCAGTCCCAGGAAGGTCGACGCGATGCGGCGCCCACCCGGAACGCGCTGCGGATCGCTGAAAACGGACAGTTGTTCGAGATGTGCGACCTTACGCAGATCGACCTTGTCGGCGAGGAGTCTGCGAGCCGACGTGGTGAGGTCCTCGTCGTCACGCAGGGTGCCGCCGGGCAGTGACCATGTGCCCTTCTGTGGATCGAGCGCGCGCTGCCACAGCAGGACGGCAAGTTCTTCACGTTCATCGGTGCTGTGAGCGCCGTCACCTGCGGTGATGTCAGTGGGAAAGGCGCGAACCTGGAACACCGCTGTGAGCACTTCGTGGGTGGTGTTACTATTGGGCACGTTTTCGATCCTAAGTCGAAAACCTCGATAACGGAAATCCGGGCCAGCCCGTTCGGATTTGAACTGGGTGATGAGCCTGGGTTCACGGTGAAGGAGAACGCCATGACGACCACGACGTTGTGGGAGGGATCGACCTCGCAGATTCACGACGGCCCCGGCGGTTACGCAGGAGTCGAAGCGACCCCCGAGTGGGCTGCCGAGGTCAAACGTCTGGCTCGCGAACGCGGTGCCACGATTCTGGCGCACAATTACCAGCTTCCCGCTATTCAGGATGTCGCCGACCACGTCGGTGACTCTCTTGCCCTCTCGCGTATCGCGGCGGAGGCCCCCGAAGACACGATCGTGTTCTGCGGCGTCCACTTCATGGCCGAGACCGCCAAGATTCTGTCGCCGTCCAAGACGGTGCTGATTCCGGACGAGCGCGCCGGTTGCTCGTTGGCTGATTCCATCAACGCGGAGCAACTTCGCGAGTGGAAGGCGGACAACCCGAACGCCCTCGTCGTGTCCTATGTCAACACCACGGCCGAGGTCAAGGGCCTGACGGACATCTGCTGCACGTCGTCCAATGCAGTCGACGTGGTCAACTCCATTGATCCCGACCGAGAAGTTCTCTTCCTCCCGGACCAGTTCCTCGGAGCCCACGTCAAGCGCGTCACAGGCCGCACCAACATGCAGATCTGGGCCGGTGAATGCCACGTCCACGCGGGTATCAACGGTGACGAGTTGACGGCGAAGTCCAAGGCTCACCCCGATGCCGAGCTTTTTGTGCACCCTGAATGCGGTTGTGCCACTTCGGCTCTGTACTTGGCCGGCGAAGGTGCGGTTCCGGCGGACAAGGTCAAGATCCTCTCCACCGGTGGCATGCTCGACGCTGCCCGCGTCACGAAGAGCAAGCAGGTTCTGGTCGCCACGGAAATCGGCATGCTGCACCAGTTGCGTAAAGCCGCACCGGATGTCGACTTCCAGGCGGTGAATGACCGCGCGTCGTGCCCGTACATGAAGATGATCACTCCGGCCGCGTTGCTTCGTTGCCTCCTCGAAGGCAAGGACGAGGTTCACGTCGACCTCGAGATGGCCAAGCGTGCTCAGAAATCGGTGCAGCGCATGATCGAGATCGGTAATCCGGGCGGCGGCGAGTGACGAGCCCTGCCGGGCGCTACGCCTGGGAGGCGCATGCCGATCTTGTTGTGGTCGGCGGCGGCGTTGCGGGGCTCACAGCCGCGCGCGTCGCGTCGATGCGCGGGTTGAAGGTGCTCACTGTCAGCAAGGGCGGTCCGACCGATACGTCGACGCAGTATGCGCAGGGCGGGATTGCCGTCGTGGGCGACTTGAGTACCGATTCGGTGGATTCACATGTCGCCGATACCTGCGAAGCCGGTGTCGGACTGTGCGACGAAGCAGCGGTGTACTCCGTTGTGGAAGCCGGGCACGAGGCAGTCGCGGCACTGGCCGCGCTCGGTGCAGTGTTCGATCGTGGGCGTGACGGCGAAGTGTCCCGTACCCGCGAGGGTGGCCACAGCACCAGGCGAATCATCCACGCCGGTGGAGACGCCACCGGCGCGGAAGTGCAGCGGGCACTCAACGCCGCTGGTCTCCCGGTCCTGTTCGGCGCCGCTGCCGTGCAGGTAGTCACCAATCGGCGCGGTGTGTGTGGGCTTGTCGTGTCCTCCCCGGACGGCCTGGGCGTGATCCATGCGCCTGCTGTTCTGTTGGCGACGGGTGGTCTCGGCCAGTTGTACTCGTGCAGTACCAATCCGCCAGGTGCAACCGCTGACGGTATCGCGCTGGCGCTCGCAGCTGGTGCGTCGGTCGCCGACCTCGAATTCGTGCAGTTCCACCCGACGGTTCTGTTCACTCCCGGCGGCCTCGGTCGACGGCCGCTGATCAGTGAGGCCGTACGCGGTGAGGGTGCAATTCTTGTTGACACCAACGGTGATTCGGTGACTGCAGGAGTTCACCCCCTTGGTGATCTGGCGCCCCGTGACGTCGTCTCGCGGGCAATTGCCGCGCGTCTGCGTGACCTGGGCAGCGATCATGTGTACCTCGACGCTCGAAAACTCGACGGGTTCTCGACGCGATTCCCGAACATCACGGCCTCGTGCCTCGAGGCGGGCATAGATCCTCGGACGCAGCTGATTCCGGTTGCTCCCGCCGCCCACTACTCGTGTGGTGGTGTCGCGACGGACGTCCACGGACGTACCGGAGTTCCGGGACTCTATGCGGCGGGAGAAGTTGCCCGTACCGGTCTGCACGGTGCCAATCGCCTTGCATCCAATAGTCTTCTCGAAGGATTGGTCGTGGGGGAGCGAGCCGGGATCGCCGCCGCGGAGCGACGTGAGGTTCACGCCGAGGTTGTCAACGTCGCCAGCGCACCGCTGCCGATATTGCCCCGCGAGGCCGTTCAGACGATCATGACTACTCACGCATCGGTTGTTCGAGACGGCGCCGGCCTCGAAGCTGCACGCACCGGCCTTGCGCATGCGGAACTCACTCTTGCAGTGAATGCCGAGGAACTCGAGGACGCCGCGTTGACGGTGACTGCGACGGCACTGGTTGCGGTCGCCGCTGCACGCACCGAGAGCCGCGGGTGCCACACCCGCACCGATTACCCGGAAACCGATCCCGATCAGCGTCGCAGCATCCGCATCAAGCGCGGTGCCGATGGCGATATGGAAATACACGACATGTTGTTGACAGGAGCCCACCGATGACCGCGCAGAAGACCTTGCCGGCCCCCCTCGAGCTTGACGAAGTCCTGACGCTGGTTCGACTCGCTTTGGACGAAGATCTTCGCTACGGACCAGACGTCACCTCCGTTGCGACAGTTCCCGCTGACGCGACCGCGAAGGCGTCGGTTGTCTCGCGCGCCGAAGGGACGGTTGCGGGAATCGATGTCGGACTGCTTGTCCTCGACGAAGTGATCGGCGTGGGCAACTACGACGTTGTCGATCGTGTTGCCGACGGCACCCGTGTGGTTCCCGGCCAATCGGTGCTGACCGTCGAAGCGCCTACCCGCGGATTGCTCACGGCGGAACGGACGATGCTCAACTTGGTGTGCCACCTGTCCGGAATCGCCACCGCTACAGCGGCTTGGGTTGATGCCGTTGCCGGCACCGATGCAAAGATCCGCGATAGCCGCAAGACCCTTCCCGGTCTGCGCGCGCTGCAGAAGTACGCCGTCCAGGTCGGTGGGGGAGTCAATCACCGCATGGGTCTCGGTGACGCGGCTTTGATCAAGGACAATCACGTTGCTGCCGCCGGATCTGTCGTCGCAGCACTGCGGGCTGTGCGTGAACTTGCGCCGGACATCGAGTGCGAGGTCGAGGTAGACACCCTCGAGCAGCTTGATCTGGTGCTTGCCGAAAATGTCGAACTTATTCTGCTGGACAACTTCCCGTTGTGGCAGACCCAGATCGCGGTGCAGCGACGTAACACCGCGTCGCCCGCGACCAAGCTCGAATCTTCCGGCGGTCTGAGTCTCGACGTTGCCGCCGAGTACGCGGGTACCGGAGTCGATTATCTGGCGGTCGGTGCCCTCACGCACTCTGTGACGGTTCTGGATCTCGGTCTGGATATGTGACTCTCATGGCCGCCGCCTGTTCGGGGGCGGCCATGAGAGCATGTGTGGGTTCGGCCGTCAGGTCGTCAGGCGAAGCTGGATCAAAACGTGGTCGGTCTCGGCATCGGTGTAGCGTCCCGTTTCCTCGAAACCCATGATGTCGTAGAAGCGTCGTGCCGATCCGTTGAGTTCGTAAACCTCGAGCGTTACCGCTCCGTGCAGTGTCGTTGCGTGCTCGACGAGCAGCCGCCCGATTCCGAGTCGTTGAGCCTGTGGTGACACGAACAGGCCGCCGATCTCTGCTCCCAGTAGGCCGAGCAGGCCTACAACCTGCTCGTCGGTTTCGGCAACCCAGTTGTCTGCCTTCACGAGGTAGATGTCGCGCATCTTCGCCTCACGTGCACCTTCGCCCTCACCGTCGATAAAGGGGTGTGCGAGTTTTGATGCCTGCGACCACAATTCGATGACGGCATCCTCGTCGGAGGGCCGATAGGGTCGAATCTTCACGATGTTGGCGCCTGTTGAGTCCACGGCATCACCCTAGGTCATCTCGAGTTCACAGGAATCTCGCAGCCACTGTGCAGTGGTGTCGCGGGTCCGCGCGCGAAGGTAGTGAATATCACCACCTGTGAAGGGACTCATGATGACCGCAGTTCTGAATCCGGCGCCGCCGCGGCCGCCGGCGCCCCCTGTCCATCACGGCGACCCGTCACAGTCGTGGATTCGTACCCGCGGCGCCGCATCGGCCTTGACTGCGCTTCTCGTAGGCACCGCAGTTCTCTACCTGTGGAACCTGAGCGCAAGTGGTTATGCCAACACCTTCTATGCGGCAGCGGCTCAGGCAGGTTCGCAGGACTGGAAAGCTTGGTTCTTCGGATCGCTGGACACGTCCAACTTCATCACCGTCGACAAACCACCCGCGTCGCTGTGGGTAATGGGGTTGTCAGGACGAATCTTCGGATTCTCGAGCCTGAGTCTGCTTGTGCCGCAGGCGTTGATGGGAGTTGGTTCGGTTGCGCTCGTCTACGCGGCAGTGAAACGCGTCGCGACTCCGACAGCGGGGCTCATTGCGGGCGCCGTTCTCGCGGCAACACCCGCGGCTGCGCTCATGTTCAAGTTCGACAATCCCGATGCCTTGTTAGTGCTCCTGATGACACTGGCGGGTTACTGGGTGGTTCGAGCAGTCGAGACGTCGGTGGGCCGACGCGCCGCGATGTGGATTGCTCTCACCGGCATTGCTCTCGGCTTTGCATTCCTCACCAAGATGCTGCAGGGTCTGATGGTGCTGCCCGCGTTCGGCCTGGCGTATCTGGTTGCCGGACAGGCCAGGTTGCGCGCCCGAGTTCTGCACCTTGCGATCGGTGTTGGTGCGGTGATCCTGGCGGCCGGGTGGTGGGTGCTGGCCGTGTGGCTCTGGCCCGCAGATTCGAGGCCGTACATCGGGGGCTCGACCAACAACAGCGTCATGGATCTTGTCCTCGGGTACAACGGGCTCGGTCGGATCTTCGGGAATTCCGGTGGCGGTGGCGGCGGAATGAGTGGCGGCGCTGCAGGTTCGAGCTTCGGCGGGAGCACGGGCCTCGATCGGTTGTTCGGAAGTGAGATGGGAATTCAGATCTCGTGGCTGATCCCCGCTGCGCTGATTGCACTTGTTCTCGGACTGATAGCGCGTGGTCGTGCCCCGAGAACCGATCTGTTGCGGGCGTCGATGATCGTCTGGGGCGGCTGGTTCCTGGTGACGGGGCTGATCTTCAGCTACATGTCCGGCACCATCCATCCCTACTACACCGTGGCGTTGGCTCCCGCGATTGCCGGAATGATCGCAGCCGGCGGATACGCATTGTGGTTGGAACGGTCGCGGTGGATCGGGCGACTCGGCCTGGCATCAATGATGTTTGCTGCGGGAATCTGGAGTTGGGTTCTCCTGCATCGCAATTCCGACTGGCTACCGGCTCTCGAATGGATCGTACTGGCAGGGACTGTCGTCGGCGCGGCACTGATTCTCCTCGGCGCCAGGAATCGGTTCCGGAAGTTGGTGATTGCGGGGCTGGTCGTCGGATCGTTGGCCGGCATCGGAGGCTCCGCCTCGTACTCAATTGCCACCGCAGCAACAGCTCACGGTGGATCCATCCCCACGGCCGGCCCGGCCGGTGCCGTATCCGATTCGGGAATGGGCGGCGGGATGACCCGTGGCCAGGCACCTGGCGACAGCATGACTCCTGGTCAGGCACCTGGCAGCAGTACGGATGCGCCGCTGGGCGCCGACGCCACGCCGACCCCATCGGCTGGCACGGGTGCCAACAGTTCCGAGCTGACAGCCATGCTGATCGGCGCAGGCACCCGCTGGTCCGCAGCAACCAACGGGTCGCAGAGTGCCGCGACGTACGAGTTGGCGAGCAATACTGCCGTGATGGCGACCGGTGGTTGGAGTTCGGACCCAGCACCCACGTTGGACCAGTTCATCTCCTATGTCACGAACGGCGATGTCCACTATTACGTCGCTGGTGGTCAGGGCGGTGGCCGCGGCGGCGGTGACAGTACGTCGAGTGCAATCCAAGCCTGGGTGGAAGCCAATTTCGAAGGCACAACCGTCGGGAATGCAACGGTTTACGACCTCAGTGGCTACGCCGACTAGGCAGGGCAGGTGCCCGGTCGCCGGACACTGTCGGTCATGATCGAACAATGCCTGGAACCGAGGAGCGTCTGCCGAAGGATCGGCGTCAACGATGGACGTGGCGCGACACCGCGTTTATCGCGGTGGTCGTGCTGCTGGGCGCCGGTGCGGCGCGCCTGACGCAGGACGACGGCCCGGCTGCGATTCCCGGTTGTGAATCCGTCGAAGCGGCCGGGGAGGTGGAGAGTTTTCTGGTCGCCACGATCGGGGGTGACGACCCCGGGTACAACGATCCTGACTATCCGTGGTTCTCCAAGTCGAAAGCAGACGCGATGCGTAGGGCGGTGACTGAGGCACTACCGGTGGACGCCAGACTTGAAGACCCGGGATTCGCCTTCATATTTCCGCCAGTGCACAACTTCGGCGAGGCCCGGTCGCCCGAATCGGCGGAGGAATTGACCCTCGGTGGTTCGACCACTGCACTTGGTGACATAGCCCGCGGTGATGCGCGAGCAACGGTCTCGGTGGATGTTCGAGAATGGACAGGACCGATTCCGTCGTGTGTCGAAGGTTCCGTAGATCGGCGTGAAGTGCGTGCCGACGGAAGAGTTCTCGACTTCTACGAGGCGAAAGACGCTGCCAGTCCATATGCTCAGGACTTTGTCGTAGTCTACGTCCCCGGTGTCAGTCGCGTCTTCGCCTCGGTAACCGGATTTGACGGATCGGACGCGCAAGTCCTGTCGACGGACGAGTTGGTCGACGTCGCTCTCGCGCCAGGTTTTGCTGTGACAGAAGATATTCCGCCGATGACATTCTGTGGCATTCTCACTGTGATGGAGGAAGGCGGGGTGGACAACAACGTTGTGTCGAGGCTCAACACTGTGCTCGACGAGCGATGGCGGTGGCTCGGAACAACCGGCCTCAGGCTCGACCGTCCGTTGGGTTCGCTGGTGCCGGACGACTCGGGCAGCGGCCTGTGCGCGGACGTTGTCGTGAGCGCGCCGGGTGCGGCAGCGAACCTGCAAATCTCGATTACCCGGAACGGATTCCGCTTGCTCGAGAACGCCGTAATCCTGCCCGACGATACGTTGATCAGTCGCACCGAGAACCCCGGCACAAGTTCGGTGGCCGTCCAGCATCCGTCCGGCGAGACTGTTGTTGTGCGAACGGTGACGCACACTGTGTCGCCGCTGGTAATCGAGCAACTCGAGTTGATTGCGACGTCACCCGGTCTCGAAATTGCGCCGAGCTAGGGAAGGTTCGATGGAACTGGCAGAATCAGAGGGTATTTGCCGCTTCGACTAGCTGGAGGCAACAAAAAATGGGCGACGTCAGCCCGGCGCGGGGTGGGGACTTTTCCGCGTGGTTCATCGACCAGTTTGCGACGTATTGGCAGTCGGGCGGTGGTGCTCGCATCGAGGGCCGGATCGCCGGCTATCTGCTCATCAATGAATCTCCGGGCGTCAGTGCCGAGGAGTTGGCCATTGCTCTCGACACCAGTCGTGGATCTGTCTCCAACTACATTCGACGGCTCATCGATCGAGGTTTTGTGAAGCTCGTTCGTAGGCCTCGCGATCGAACTCATTACTACGTCATGGATTCCGACGTGTGGGGCGGCTTCCTCGAGAACGAGCACCAGTACCTCGAGAATCAGCGCACGCTCGCCACCGAGGCACTTCAGTATGCAAACCCCAACGGCCCCGCCTACATTCGTGTGCTGAACATGCGCGACTACATGGGCTGGATCATCGACAATCGCATGCTCGGGAGTGAATGGGCTCGATTCAAGGAAGTGCGGGACGGGGCAGTTCAGGACGAGGCAGTTCGGGACGAGGCAGGACAAGATAGAGCAGGGCCCGCACCTGAATAAGGTACGGGCCCTGCGGGTCTCGCCGGCTTTATTTGTTCAGTTTTGCGACTGCCTCGTCGATCATCGGTGCGTAGCGCTCGAGTGACCACGGGACGGTCAAGGGATTGATCATCGATGATCCCGTCACAAAAGGCTGGTCCGTCGGGGCGATGATAGTTCCTCGTGCGACGGCCGGAATCTGCTGATAGGCGGGCTGCGCTTCGATTTCGGCCCGGTTCGCGGGATCGGAGTAGAAGGTGAACAGCAGGTCCGAATTGTTCAGGAGGTGGGCATTCTCGAGGCCGATCACTGCAGAATCGGTACCTTCGGACTCGGTCAGCGTGTTCACGACGGGATCAACCTGCAAGCCCAGTCCGCGAACCATGGCAACACGCTGCTCTTCGGCGAAGAACACGCCGAGTGTTCCTGGGCCGGTGTTGTAGATGAACGAGAAGCTTACGTCTGCGTAATTGGGATGTGCTGCAGACGATTTCGCGAACTGGTCTTTGATCTTGTCGATCTCGGCGGTGGCTTTCCCGGTTTCGCCCATGGCCTTTCCGATCACGTTGATCTGCTCTTCCCATGTGATAGTCCACGGGCTTTCCTCGTACGCAACGGTGGGTGCAAAGGCGTTGAGGGAGTCGAACTGCTGCTGGGTGATACCGGACCATGGTGCGAGGATCAGATCGGGATCAAGAGCGATGATCGCTTCGATGTTCAGATCGGCTCCGCCGGTGAACTGCTCGGGGAGTTCGCCGCCTTGTTCGGTGACTGCCTCGTGAACCCAGGGGAGGTAGCCGGATTCGTCACTGCCCCATGAATATTTCTCGACGCCGACGGGAATGGTGCCCAGCGCGATGACTGTCTCGGCGGAACCCATGCCGAGCGTGACGATCCGCTCCGGCTTCTCGGTGATGACTGCCTTGCCGAGAGCATGCTCGATAGTGACGGTCTCGAAGTTGCCGGTATTGGTGTCGGTGGTGTCGCTGCTACTGGTACTGCAACCGCCGATTGCCAGGGCGGCGATGACAAGTCCACTCAGGAGCGCAGACCGGCGGAGGGATCGCACGGGGGCGTATCGCATGAAGAGCCTTTCGGTGTCGAGGCGCCGGAGTGCTCTTGTGGCTCTCGTGGATCACCGAGCAAGATGGACTGGCGCACAGGAAGCATAGGCTAGCCTTCCCTGAACTTTCAAGTCAATTGAAAGTTCAGACCGCCTGCACCGGTTGTTCAGTCCGTCGGCATGGATCCCAGGCGGGCCAGGAGTGGCGCCGCGTCGACAAGTTTGGCCGCGTCGTCGGGATCCATTCCCGCCAAGAGGCTTCGAATGCCGTCGGCCCACATCTGGTCGATCTTCTGGTTGTTGTGGGTGGCCACTGGGGTTTGGTGCAGGCGGAACGAGCGTCCGTCGCTGGGATCGGATCGCTTCTCGAGTAGGCCTTGGTCCACCAGTCGGCGAACCGTTGTGCTGACGTTGCTGCTTTGCAAGTTCAAGGCGCGCGCGATCTCCGACACCGTACTGCCGGGATGTTCCTCGATTGCGCGGAGGACTTCGATCTCGGAATGGGGGAGTCGGGATAAGCCCGCCTCCTTCTCGCCGAAGCGCCGCAATGCCCACACCACCGAACGCGCCGTATGTGCCAAGCGCTGGACATCGTCATCTGTTGCAACCGATTTGTTGGACACGAACCCAGTCTAGACGTTAAGATATATATAAATCTATATCTATTTCTAGATATAGCCGTAGTGCAAAACTGGATGAAGGATCAATGTGAAACAGCACGTGCAGGAAGCAGACACCATGGTGGAGTCCGACCCGGTGTCTGTGTCGGACGCGGGACACGCGACACATCTACCCGCCAAGATCATCGCCACATTGGCTCTGTTGGCGGCTGTGGCACCACTGGCCATCGACATGTATCTGCCGGCATTCCCTGAGATGTCGGTGGAGTTCGATACCAGTGCATCAGCCGTACAGCTGACACTCACGACCTTCCTGGTCGGCCTTGCCCTTGGGCAACTTGTGTTCGGCCCGCTCTCCGATCGGTACGGTCGACGGCCACTACTTCTCATCGGGACTGTGGCTTGCGCCGTCTTCAGTGCCGGCGCCGCACTGGCGCCGAGCATCGAACTTCTCGCCGCAGCGCGCTTTGTGCAGGGCTTTGCCGGGGCGGCGGGAATTGTCCTGGGCCGCGCGGTGATCTCCGATCGTGCCCGCGGTGCCGCTGCGGCAAAATTGTTCAGCCTGCTCGTGGTGATCAACGCAGTAGCACCGGTAATCGCGCCGCTACTCGGCGGTGTTGTTGTCACTAATTTCGGGTGGCGTGGCGTGTTCTGGGTTCTGACAGTGCTGTCCGCGTTGATGTTCGTGTGCGTCCTTGCATTGGTATCGGAAACGCTCCCGAAGGAATTGCGCACCACCGGCGGCGCTGCCGCGATGCTGGGTGAGGCTCGAAACGTTCTGCGGAACCGCCGGTACGTCGGGTTCACCCTCGCGTACGCCTTCGCTTTTGGTGTCATGTTTGCGTACATCTCTGCGTCACCGTTTGTCCTGCAGAATGTGCACGGACTCTCCACTGCTTGGTACACAGTTGTTTTCACCGTCAACGCGGTCGGTCTTGTGATCTTCAGCGTCGCCAACGGCGGGGTTGTCGCGAAACTAGGTGACCGGGTGACGTTGCGGATCGGTCTCACGTTGCTCGCGGTGTTTTCGGCAGTCATGCTGATCAATGCGCTTGCCGGGCCCGTTCTGTGGATCACTCTGATCGCGTTGTGGTGCACGATGGCCAGCCTCGGCCTTGTCATCGCCAACGCCACAACCTTGGCGCTCGGTGAGGCGCGGCAGGCCGCCGGTACCGGATCGGCAGTGCTTGGTGCGCTGCAGTTCCTGCTCGCTGCTGCGATTTCCCCGCTCGTCGGGATCGGCGGGGAGGGCACCGCCCTGCCTATGGCCATCGCAATGGTCGTCAGTGCGCTCATCGCGCTGTCGGCGCTTGCCCTGACGAGAGGGAAGGCTTCAGCAGACGCGCAGTAATCTGTGCCGAACTCGCCACAGCCGACCCGGGACACCACCAGTCCCGGGTCGGTTTTCACGTGGAAGGAGTCGAAATATCACCCTCAGCGGGTGATGTCCGACCGCCGGTGGCCGGATACATTTCAGCTACTCGTTTCCTCGAAGTAGAAGTGCGCGAAGTAGAAGTGCGCGAGAGAACAGTGCAGGTTGAAGCAAGGCGGTCAGCGGATTTTGCTCAATTCACCGACGGATAAACGGACATATGGGAAAGATTGCGCGAAAGCGTCGTGTTCGGTTCGCGGAGTACGCCTAGCTGAAAGGGCTTTGCCTCATGCTCATCATCGGAATGATCTTGTTCGGAACCGTCATCGGAGCGGGTGCCCAGTTGATCCTCGGTGGCAACACCCGACGATTGGACTGGCCCTTCGCTTTCATCGCGGGAATTGGTGGATCGCTGGTCGGCGGCTTGCTCGTGAGTCTGATTGCGGGTGACGGACTTTCATTGCGTCCCAGTGGAATCATCGGCTCGCTGGTCGGAGCTGTCCTGATCACCGCAGGTTGGCAGTGGTACCGCCGGACTTCGAGCAACGCTGCGCATTCCACCGATCGCTAACTTTCATCGTCGACATCTCCTTCTGCGAGAGGCAAGAATATGACCGACACATCGTCACCGTCACACGCTCATCCGGTGCGCAGTGGCATCGCGACCGGCACAAATTTTGCAGCAGCAGCCCTTCTCTTCATAGTCGGCATCATTTCCCTCCTTCAAGGGATTTCGGCTGTCGCGAACGACGACCTTTTTGTTGTCGGGGTCAACTACGTCTACGAATTCGATGTGACGACGTGGGGTTGGATTCACATAGCCCTGGGCGTCGTTGGCCTCGCGATTGCCATCGGAATGATGATGGCTGCCACGTGGGCGCGTATTGCGGCGATCCTGATTGCAGCGCTCTCGATCATCGCGAACTTCCTGTGGCTTCCGCATTATCCGCTCTGGTCGATCCTGATCATCGCGCTCGATGTCATTGTTATCTGGGCCGTAGCCACCTGGGATGCCGAGGACTGACCGAGCGAGGCTCGACGCGTCTCGGCAGAAGGTGCCTCGAGGTGTTTTCCGAGTTATTCGTGTCTCCCGGCTTTTGCTCTTGAGGATGCACGTCGCCATCTAGTGTGTGATTGGTGACCACAGAAAAGCCCATACAGGGCAGCGGACGCCGCGCGGGCGGACGGTTGTCGCGGGGGGTTGTTGCCGCCTACGCCGCGGGAAGTGTCGGGACGGGTGGTTTTGGCGTCCTGCCAGGATTGGTACTGGCGTACTACCTCACCGACACCTTGGGCGTCGCGGCTGGTTTGGCGTCGCTGGTAGTAATTGTTCCCAAGATTGCGGACGTACTTGTCGATCCGCTGATCGGCACGGTCAGTGATCGAAGTTCGCATCGAACGGGCACGCGCGTACCCCTGATGTTGGCGGGTTCGCTTGCCCTTCCGTTGCTCTTCGTACTCACCTTTGCTGCACCGGTGTCAGCCGGCCCGGGTGTCGGCGCGGTGTGGGTACTGGTGTTCTTCCTGCTGGCAGCGAGCGCCTACAGCCTGTTCCAAGTGCCGTACATCGCCCTGCCTACGGAACTGACGGGCGACTATCACGAGCGAACTCGATTGGTGTCCGTCCGAATAGCGGTACTGGCCTTGGCAATTCTTGTGATCGGTGGCGGGGGACCAGCGCTTCGCAACGCTGCTGGAGGTGGGGCTGCGGGCTATCTGGTGATGGCCGTGGGCGTGTCGGCGTTGATGTGCGGGGCAATGCTCTGGGCGGTATTCGGCGCGGCGCGGCGCACGGTGACACGCGCCGATGCGCCGGTGGGCTCATTGCTCTCGCAGTATCGCGACGGATTCGACGCAGTTCGCAGTACGCGATCGTTCCGTTTGCTCGTGATCGTGTTTGTCCTGCAAGCCCTCGCGACGGCCGTGATGTTGGGCGGTGCCCAGTATCTCGCGACGTATGTCATGGGGAACGAAGACGCCATCACGGGGCTGTTCGCGGCGTTGGTCGGCCCGGCGCTGGTCATCATGCCGCTGTGGTACCGCTATTCCCATCGCCACGGCAAGCTCCGCGGATATGTTGTCGCATCGACGGTTTTTGTTGTCGCCACACTGCTTTTGGCGTTCGCTGCAGTTGACGCCGGAGCGTGGATCTACGGTGTGGTCGGACTGGCGGGCGTCGGCTACGCCGGAATGCAGGTATTTCCGTTGGCCATGCTTCCCGACGTAATCGAAGACGATGCCCGCATCGGCGGACGCCAACGAGGCGGCTCGCTCAGCGGGATCTGGACGGCAGCAGAGACTGCTGGTCTTGCACTCGGACCAGCAGTGTTCCTGCTGTTTCTGGCGTCGACAGGCTTTGTGTCCTCGCAGGCAGGGGAGACGGTTGACCAGCCGGACTCCGCAATCACCGGCATCGCCCTCGGATTCTCTCTGGCCCCGGCCGCTCTGGTCGCGATCAGCCTTGTCGTCTTACGCGCATACAGCAGTGAACAGGAGCACGATGACCGCTAGTGACACCAACTCTTTTCTTGGTAATACCTCGATCGAGCAACGGTCTGCGGAAGTGCTGGAGAGACTCCGCAGCCTGCGTGAACAGGACGCCCCCACCCACGGTGGGCGAGTTCTGTCTTACGTGTACGACAGCGGACTGGCCGCGCTCGATCAGTTGGCCACGGACGCAGCGCAATTAGTACAACCCGTCAACGGGCTTGATCCCACGGTGTTTCCGTCCACCGCGGTGATGGAACGAGAACTCGTCGGGTTCGTCCGCGGATTCCTCCACGGAGATGGCGATGTTATCGGCAACGTCACCAGCGGTGGCACCGAAAGTTGTGTGCTGGCCGTCAAAGCCGCCCGCGACCTGCGCGGACTTCCGCCGGGAGAGGGATCGATAGTCCTGCCTACCACCGCTCATGCTGCTTTCCACAAGGCGGCGCACCTACTCGGTCTCGAACTGATTCTCGTCGCCGTCGATCCCAATTCCGGTCGTGTGCGCGCCGCCGACATTGGATCGGCTCTGCGGAGCGACACGGTGCTGATCGTGGCGTCGGCCCCGAGCTATCCGTTTGCTGCTCTCGACCCGATCGTCGAGATCGCGGAAATTGCTCGTACACAGTCGGTTCCGTTTCACGTCGATGCCTGCATCGGAGGGTTTGCCCTGCCCTGGTGGGGTGAACTGCCGCCCTGGGACTTCCAGGTTCCCGGTGTCACCAGCATCTCGGCCGACGTACACAAGTACGGCTACTCGCCAAAAGGTGCGTCGGTTCTTCTGTACCGGGGGCGCGATCTGCACCGTAAGCAGTACTTCGGTCTTACAGCGTGGCCCGGATATCCCGTGGTCAATCCGACCTTGATGGGGTCGAAATCCGTTGCCGCCCTGGCCGGAGCCTGGTCCATCACTCAGGTGCTGGGCGAATCGGGTTACGCCGACCTCGTTATTCGCGCTCACCGAGCGACTGCGTCGCTCGTGGACACGATTGGCGGCATCGACGGTTTGCGCGTCGTCGGAACGCCGGTCGGCCCACTCTTCGCAGTAGCGGCGGATGGGGGAGTGCCGCCGGACCGGCAGGTCGATCCACATCGCTGGGCCACCGCCGTCGGCGTTCGAGGGTTTGTGCTCCAGGGGCAACCTGCGTCGACGCAACACGACGGAACTGCATTGCCGCGAACCACCCATCTCACGATCACGCCCGTGACGGACAGTGTGCTGAGTGAGCTGACCAGTGCGTTGGTGTTGGGGGCCGACGATGTTCGGGGCCTTCCCGCGGCCGGGCCGCCCCCCGCGCTGGCCGAGCTGGCCGGCGCGTTCGAGCGCGGTGACGTGAGTGTCGACGACGTTCGCGCATTGCCGAGTGAGGCTGTTGCAGCCGCACTCGTGTCGGCCGGTCTGGATCCGAAGGGCACTGGCGACTCGCCACTCGACATGGCTGCGGTCCTCGCCGCCGTCGAGTCCTTGCCCCGCGAGGTTACGACGCGACTGCTGGTGGAATTCCTGGCCGGACTCGTGGAACCCTGATTCGAACGGCTTGCGTCGCATCAAAACCTCACATATGCCGCGAAATTTCGCTGTCCCGGGCGTAGATTTCGAGTATCGGAGGCTGTCGTTTCGGGGAAGGGACGAATGGGTGACTGGTGCCGCAACCAAGGTTCTGACACTGTTCGAGGAATTGGTGGGGATCGAACTCCCAATCCAGGTGCGCTGTTGGGACGGTTCCCAAGCCGGCCCTCCCGACGCAGCGGCCCGGGTCTTTTTCCGGAACCGACGCGCGCTGCGGAGGGTTCTCTATTCGCCGAACGAATTGGGTTTGGCGCGGGCGTACGTCTCCGGAGACTTGGACGTCGACGGAGACATCTTTGCGCTGCTGGATGTTCCGGATCTTGTTTCGCGGATTGGTGAGCATCGCCTGGCCGGGATGTCGGCACGCACGATTGCCCGGTCGGTGGTGACTTTTGTCGGCTTGGGCGCGGTCGGGCTTCCGCCGTCGCCGCCCGAGATCGAGATGCGCTCCAAACGGGGAAAGCGCCACAGCAAGTCTCGTGATTCGGCGACTGTCTCTCACCACTATGACGTCGGAAATCGTTTCTACGAGCTGTTTCTCGGACCGAGCATGGTCTATTCGTGCGGGTACTGGCCGGACGGCACTGTGTCACTCGAGGACGCGCAGCGAGAGAAACTTGATCTGATCTGCCGGAAGCTGGATTTGAAGCCGGGAATGCGCCTGCTCGACGTCGGGTGTGGGTGGGGATCGATGGCACTGCATGCGGCGCAGAATTACGGCGTCGACGTTGTCGGTGTTTCGCTCAGCCGCGAACAGGTGGAGTACGCCAAGGCTCGGGTAGCGGACGCGGGATTGACCGAACATATCGAGGTTCGGGTGCAGGATTACCGCGACGTGGATGACGGCCCGTACGACGCTATTTCGAGCATCGGTATGTCGGAACACGTGGGTTTGGCGAACCTGCCGGTCTATGCGGCACACCTGCACGGGTTGCTGAAGCCGGAGGGACGCTTTCTCAATCACGCCATTGCTTCGGTGAAGTCGTTGCCGGACAAGGTTGTCGGCGCTCCTGGTTTCATCGACAGATACATCTTCCCGGACGGTGAGATCCTTCCGTTGAGTAAAACGGTTGACGCTCTGGAGCGTTCAGGATTCGAGACTCGGGACAGTGATGCGCTGCGCGAACACTATGCGCTGACACTGCGTGCGTGGGTGGCGAATCTGCGGGAGAACTGGGACGCTGCTGTTGCCGAGGTCGGCGACGCGCGGGTCCGTACGTGGTTGTTGTACCTTGCGGCCAGCGCTCTCGGCTTCGAGGAGGCGCATCGACTGACCATTCATCAAGTGCTGGCGGTGAAACCCGGTGAACGAGGATCAAGTGGCATGCCGCGATCGCGGCGCAACTGGTATCGCTGAGCCGGATCGCGGGCGCGTTCGATGCGTCGATGGTTGACTGAGCGGGTGAACGAGCCATTGCAGGATTTGCCGATTCCGGGAAACCAGAGCGGCTTGGGTGCCGGGCCCGCACTGCGAGTCACCGCGGGACTGGTGCTCGGCATTGTCGCGGGAATTGTCATGTGGATAGTGGGCTTTCCGCGGTTCTCCTTTCTGATCGGCTGGAATGTGGCGGCGCTGGTGTTCACGGTCTGGACGTGGATCCTGGTGTGGCCGTTCGACGCTGTGACGACGGCCAGTCACGCGACTCGTGAGGAACCGGCACGCAATGTCGCACACCTTCTCGTTCTCGCTGCAGCGGTGGCCAGCCTGGTCGGTATCGCGCTCCTGCTTGTTGCCTCACCTGACGGCCGTCGATACCAAGTTGTCGCCGCGTCGGTTGCGGTTGTCAGCGTTGTCATTTCGTGGATAGCTGTGCACACGCTGTTCGCTCTGGGATACGCCCGGTTGTACTACACAGGTCCGGACGGTGGGATCGACTTCAATCAGGAAGAACCGCCGCGGTACAGCGATTTTGCCTATGTCGCCTATACCGTGGGTATGAGCTTCGCGATCTCGGACACCAATTTGCAGTCGTCGGACATGCGGGCAATGGCGCTCGGCCACGCGTTGCTGTCTTATCTGTTCGGCTCGGTCATCGTCGCGTCGGTAGTCAATTTGATCGCCGGATTATGAGCTGCCACCGGTAAGTCAGGCCGCGGCGCGGCCGATGCTCGACAGGAAGCCTGCCGCCCCGAAGAACAGTCCGGCAAAAACACGGTTGGTGATTCTCTGCTGTTTCGGTGACCGCATGAGCCGCAGGACCCGAGCCGCAAGTCCGGTGTATCCGGTCATCACGACGACATCGACCGCGCACATGGTCGCCGCGATGATCAGGTACTGCGGTACCAGTGGCGCGTTCGGATCGAGGAACTGCGGAAGAACTGCGAGCATGAACACCACGGCTTTGGGATTGCTGGCATTTACCAGGAACCCACGCACCATCATCATCGGACCGGAGCGCCGCGCGGCTTCGGAGTCGGTGGTTATCTCGCTGGGAGCGGACCGCCACTGCCGCACTCCGAGATACACCAGGTAGGCGACGCCCAGCCATTTGATGATCGAGAACGCCGCCGTCGAGTTGGCGAGGATCGCGCCGACGCCGGCCGCGACGATTCCGATCTGCAGGAGAAGTCCGAGTTGCAATCCGAGAATGTTCCAGTAGCCGCGACGGAGTCCGACGGCCAGACCGGAGGACATCGAGGCGATTGCCCCGGCGCCGGGGGACAGACTGATCACCCAGCTTGCGCCGAAGAATGCCAACCAGACGTGCCAACTCATACTTTTGCCTTTCGGCTGGGAAGGTATGCGGCCCGTGACGGTGACGGGACTCCGAAGAAGTGTAGTTGTACGTGTTGGTGCGTTCGGAGTGGTACCGACCGTTCCGGCACGGTACATTCGTTCTTGTTGTCTGAATATTTGCCAGGCGGGGGATCGGCGTGATGAATTTTGGCGGTGACGCAGGGCCGCGTTCGTTGATTCGTAATCAGATCGAGGTTTCCGAAACCCGTATGCGTTACGGGATCGCCGTGCTGGTTCCCGTTTTTGCTCTTGTCGGGGTGTGTGCTGCGTTTTCCGATGAAGGTCAGAACAATGCGTTCCGGAGAATTGTTGCGGTGCTGGTCCTCGTCAGTACTCTTCCGGCAGCGTATCTGGTCAGTCGAATTCGATTCGGCATCATCTGGTGGAACCGGGATATGGGGCATCATTCCGTTCCACGGGCGAGCACGTACTTCGTTCTCTATGCAGATTTGGGTGTGACCGTAGTACTGGCGACGTTCGCCAATCACGAATTGGCGCTGTACGGGACAGCTCTGTTTGCGGTGATCAGTGTGTACGTGGCGCATTTTGTCCGGTGGGCAGAGACCGTGGTGCACATGGTCTTCACGAGTTGTGTGATCGCCGTTTTTGCCGTTCTCACGTGGCGTCAGGGATACCACGATATTGCGGGAATTCTTGCGAGGGCGGCAACGTCGGTGATCGCTGTCAATGCGACGCTTGTCCTACTCAGGTCGTTCTCGGCGGGCATGCTGACGTCGTACCGCACTCAATTTGCGAATGCCAATCGTGATCCGTTGACCGGACTCCTCAACCGGCGAGGCTTCGAATTGTGGATGCAGATTGCGGAAGAGCGTGGGCCTGGTCGATCCGGCGTGCTACTGCTCGACATCGACAACTTCAAGGCGGTCAACGACGGGTCCGGTCACGACGGCGGTGACACGGTGTTGCGGTTGCTTTCGCGCAGACTCGAACGAGTCGTCGGCGTGGACGCGGCAGTAGCTCGAACAGGTGGCGATGAGTTTGCTATCGCGGTGCGCGGCGATATAGCAGGGCTCACGCGACTTGCAGAAGCGATTCGGGGGGAGGTCGCCGTGCGTTCCGACGACGTTCCGATCGGTCAGTATCGGTGTTGCACAACTCGCGTCGGGCGCGCACGGGAAACTGACGGGGCAGGAACAGATCAAGGAGGCTTTGTCTCGTGCAGACAAAGCGATGTACGAGGCGAAGTCGGACGGTCGCAACCGCGTCGTGGCTGATGTGTCAGCGCAGTAGTCCACACTGAGCCACATTTCCAGCGCCGCTCGTCCCGTCGATGCGATGATCGATTGATGAGTGAATTTCCGGTTCTGGACCTGACGCCCGACGAATTGTTGACGACAACGCGCACGGTACGAAAGCGCTTGGACCTGACAAGGCCCGTTCCTCTGGATCTGATCAAGGAATGCCTGGAGATCGCGTTGCAAGCTCCGTCGGGATCGAACCGCCAGGGATGGCAATGGGTGGTGGTGACCGACCCCGAACTGCGTCGACAGATCGGCGACATTTACAAAGACGTCACGGAGAGCTATTTGGCGTCGCAGGGGGCTCCGGCGCAGTTGTTCAGTGACGATCCGGATCGGGCTGCAGTCCAAGCGCGTGTCGGAAGTAGTGCCGAGTGGCTCGGCCAACACATGGGTGAAGTTCCGGTGCTGATGATTCCGTGCATCAAGGCGGAGCGGACCTTGCCTGCCGGTAATCAGGCGGGACTCTGGGGATCGTTACTTCCCGCGGCGTGGAGTTACGCATTGGCGGCGCGCGCCCGCGGATTGGGAACGGCGTGGACAACACTGCACCTTGCGCGCGAAGCCGAAGTCGCAGAAATCCTGGGAATCCCGGCGGGCTTCCACCAGGGCGCGCTGGTACCCACCGCGTACTTCACGGGAGAGACCTTCAAACCGGCGGCACGCGAGCCGATCGACAACATTCTGCACCTTGACCGATGGTGAACCTCGAGTACTCGGCGATCTGCTCGCTCGACGGCTATGTCGCCGACGAGGAGGGGAACTTCGACTGGGCAATGCCGGACGCCGAGGTACACGGCTTTGCCAACAACCTCGAACGCGACGTGGGCACGCAGCTGTACGGGCGCCGGATGTACGAGATCATGGCGGCGTGGGAAACGATGGCGGATCCCGACCCGATTGCCGAAGACTTCGCTCGGATCTGGCGCCGAGCGGACAAAGTTGTGTACTCGACGACGCTGGCGGAGCCGTCGACTCAGCGAACCCGTATCGAGCGGACCTTTGACTCCGAAGCCGTGCGGGCGATGAAAGCAAGGGCGACGCAGGATATTTCGATCGGTGGTCCCACACTGGCAGCTCATGCGCTGGCCGCCGGTCTGGTCGACGAGATTCACCTGTTCCTTTGCCCCGTGATCGTCGGTAGCGGACTGCGCGCATTGTCTGCCGACGTTCATGTCGACCTCGAACTGATGGAGCAGAAGGCGTTTCGGAGTGGAGTTGTCTATCTGCGATACAGAGTGAGGTAGGGACTGAGTCAGGACAGCGATACGGGCATGATATCTGCCACGATGACGTGAATGAGGCCGTCGCGAATCTCGAATGTCTCCCGGATCTCGACCGTCATCAAGCGTGTGTCGGCAACGCCGGCATCGAGGAGATAGACGGCGGTCACGACGTCCCCCTCTTCGGTCATTCGAAGATCACGCACGGACTGAATCACGGTGTACTGCACACCGTGATCGAGGTCGGCGCTCAACTGAGGGCCCGAGAACCCGGTTTGGATGCCTGCTTCGACGCGCGTGGCGTCCGGCGCGAAGTGCACGTCGGTGACGTCGTGAGAGACCAACGCGTCGATGTAGGCCCGGGCTTCTGCCTCACGGGGTGAGTCCGGTGCGGCTTGGGCAAGTGAAGCACCGGTAAAAATCATTGCTGCAGAGATGGCTGCAGTGGCGACGGTCTTTCCGAACGTGGACATGAGAGTTCCTATCGCGTGGTGTTGGTGCAACTGAGTGGGGGATCGACAAGCGAGCAGAATGCGGGAGCTTTCACGGGTACGTAATCCGGCCCGACGCCGTTGTCTTCGATGATGTTCCGGTACGTCTCCACGCCGTCGGTGGGGGTACGGGTGAGGGTGGGATCGGTCAGGACGTCGACGGTGTACAGACCGAAACGTGGCCGGTACGAACCCCATTCGTAGTTGTCGGTGATGGACCAGTAGTTGTATCCGATAACGTCGGCGCCGTCCTCGCGGGCGCGTTCCATCCAATAGACGTGGTCGCTCAGATGATTCGAGCGCGTGTACCCGTCGGGGCGAGGATTTCCGTTGTCTGTGGGCATTCCGTTCTCGACGACGTAGAGGGGGAGTTCCGGGAACTTGCGTGAATAGCGCATCAGTGCGTCGTACAAACCCTCGGGCTGTGGTGTGACGTTGTAGAACTCGTCGATCGCGGCGTAGGCCGCGGTCGGGTTGTCCAGTGCCACACCGTAGTAGTAGTCGATACCGAGGAAGTCGAGTTTGTCGCTGACCCGATCGGTGAACACGGAGTCGATTGCCTCCGAGACACCCGGAATGAACGCGAAGTTGCTGCTGACGCGAGCGCCCGGGTCGAGGACGTGGATGCGGTCGTAGATCGATCGGTGCACTCGAACAAGTGCGTCGAACATCGAGGGTGCCTGGGGGAGCGTGATTCCGCCGTACGTCAACTCACGCTGCACGTACACCGTCGGTTCGTTGATCGTGATCCACAATGCGCCGACCCCGGAGTATCGCGCGACCACCTTCTCGGCGTTGGTCAGCCAGTCGGCTTCGGTTTTCGGGTTTGTCCACCCACCTTGATCGACGACCCAACCCGGATATACCCAGTGATCGAGAGTGATCATCGGCGTCATTCCGCGGGCCAGGATATGCGCGACAACATCGTCGTAGTATCCGAATTCGGTCTCGTTCCACGTTCCGGGTGAGGGTTGCACCCGCGCCCATTCGACGCCGAAGCGGAACACCTGCGCGCCCAGATCTGCCGCGCGGTCGATGTCCTCGGTGAAGCGGTGCCGAAAGTCGACCGAGTCGCCGATGATGTCGTGGGTGCGACCCGATGCGGAGTACCTCGACCAGTTGCTGTCTGGGGAGGAACCCTCCGACTGAAAACCGGAAGTGGCAACGCCCCATAGGAACTCCTCCGACGGGGTTCCCGATGCCTGCGCCGGCGATGCCGCCACCCCGATCACGAGGGCGAGTAGGGCGGCGGCAATCGACCGTGACGTGACTCCCATGATGGGAGGTTAGGTCATACAGGTGTCCAGAAAGGTGGCTTTTGCAGGATCAGAATTCAATCGTCATCGGACCGGGAGTCCACATACCCGAACGTTGCACGCGGGATTCGTCGAGTTCCGCGGGTACCGCCGCAGGATCCAGTCGAGTGTATTTCTCGATCGAACCCCAGTCGCGACCCCAGTCGTTGTCGAGATACGACGGTATGGTCTGCGCACTGACGAGGAGATCGATCCACCCGAGCGGACCACCACCGAAGTGGTCCTGCCACGCTGTGGTCACGAGTGCGCCGCTGTGATCGGGCAGGATGCGGTACTCGGGAACCTCGGCAACGCCGACGCGATGATCGAACGGGCGCTGGCACGGAAAGGCCAGACCCACAGCCCAATCCAACATCACGGGAGTTTCGGAACCGACAACGTCCTGCAGTTTCTGTGTTTGCGGTACACGCGGCGGAGTAACCGCTACCCATTGATCGTCCTTGCTGTCGAGATCGCTGACAACAAGACGAATAGTGTTGGCTTCCACAGGAATCTGGTCGAGAGGAACGCGAAGGTTGCGCCACGACGGCGACGGGCCGATGTCGAGAGGTGCGATTCGGCCACCGATTTCGACGTCATCGGCACCTCGCGCGGTGCCGTATTCGACCTCGACGTTCTGCCCGTACGTGACGATGCCGTCAGTGTCGACGGATCGGACGCGTCCGGCTGCGGCGATGGAAATGATGTCGCCGCGGGTGCCGCTGTCGCTGAGGTCGGGAAGTTGGTACCACCCACTGGTCAGGGTGCCCGGTGCGGCTTGGCCGTAGCTGCCCATCACCGGAGTTGTGGCGGGATCGAGGCCGAACGGCAACGCGACCGAACTGCCGTTGACGCCGGTCACTCCAGCACCACCACCGGTTCCGGCGGAGTTTCCGGCCGTGGTCTCGTCGCTGTCGACAGTGTTGGCACCACCGGTGGCGGTCGCTTCCTTGTCGGCGCTGAGGTCGCCGGCAACACCGTTCGGATCAAATCCGGTGACGCCGCCGGCTGAAAGTGCGGTTGCGATGTCGCCGGACAGCGGCGTCAGCATCGATGCGTTCGGATCTGTTTCGAGCAGGACGTCGTTGGCTAGTCCACAGGGTTGTCCGAGCACCGCGTCGACGTTCGCGCGACCCACCGAATAGGCCGGGTACTGGCTGATCACGCCCTTGGACATCGAGAGAACTTCGAAGAGAACCATGGCACCGGCAGCGACGGTCAGCGGTGAGATGGCCAGCAGGCGAGCCTGACGCGGCGACATCTCCTTGCCGACGGTGTACGGCTCACGGAAGAAGAACCACGCGGCGACCCCGAGCATCAGCACGGTCAGCCCGAGGAGAACGGTGCTCGCGCCGAGCCCACTGATCGATACGGGTTTGTCCCACCAGGGAACGCTGTAGCTCGAGACGTAGTAGTTGCTGTTGCTGCCGGTGAACGCCACTGCGAGCAGGAACAGCACGCCTGCGGCGAACAGCGCGCGATTGCGCGGGGAACGTAGAAGGGTGGTTCCGACCGCAACTGCCGTCATCATTGCGAGAATTGCTGTCAGCCCCGCGAAGATCCCGAAGTGGTGAGTCCACTTGGTGGGCGAGAACATCAGCAGCGGCAGCGCGCCGATGGTGAGACCGACAATTCGCCGCGGCGGGCCGGCGGCCAATCCGGGGATGCGGCCGCCTTTGCGGAGCATCATCGCGGTGCAGACTCCCAGGCACAGGAACATGACAAACACGCCGAAGCGCCGTGTCAGTGATCCGTCAACGGAGATGTTGAGCAGGTACTGGTAGCGCAGATATTCGTCGAACCACGGGGCGTTCGGTGAGATCGAGTGAACGCGCTGCATCTCGATGACGGCGGCCAGGCTCTGATCGCCGAAGGCGGGGATGAGAATCGACAGTCCTGCAGCAAGAAGCGGTCCGACGGCAGCGAGGTAACCGGTGGTCCGAGCGCGTTCGACGATGATGCCGATGACGGGACGGATGCCGGCGATCAGCGCGGCGAAGCAGATCAGCCCGGACGGACCTGCCGTCAACGTGAACCCGGCAATCAGAATTGCGACGGCAACCGGCAGGAGTCGACGTGTCGCGATGGCGCGTTCGATCGAGCACCACGTCAGGAGAACACCGAGTGCAACAATCGGTTCGGGGCGCAATCCGTTGTTGAACGGGAGCCAGAATGCGAGAAAAACGAGCGCGCCGGTCCAGAGAGCAAGACGGTTTCCGCGGATTGCTGCGCCGAGACGCGGGGCGACCTCACGACTGATGACAAGCCACGCGACGACGCCGGCCACAAGTGCTGGGAGCCGGACCCACGGGCTTGCCGGACTGATGTGCGCGAGCAGTCCGAGGATGTTGTAGTAGGGAGTTCCGAACGGTGTTTCCGGGACGGCGAACCAGCGGAAGTAGTTCGACATGTACCCGGATTGCTCAGCTGCCCTGGCCATCGTGAACTGGTAGCCGTCGTCGGTTGTCGTGGCTCCGATGAAGTGCCACAGCACCAATGTTCCGATGACAACACCGTCGACGCGGGTGAATTTCCACCACCTCGTCGGCAGAAATTTGCGGCTGTGGCGGCCGTCGAGATTATCGAGGCGGTGCAACGCGACGAGCGAGATGATTGCGGTCAACGCGCCGAGAATCATGGCGAGCGTTTTGATCGTCGACGGGCTCGACGTGAATCGGGAGTCGGAGACTATCGAGACGTCCAATCCGGCGGCAGCGGTGTTCAGGTCGCTGAACACTCCGACAACTTGCGGCCGGTGGTCACCATCGAGAATCCGTGGCTCTGACCCGGTGACGGAGACCGTCGTCCGGGTGGGCTCGGCGAGCACCGTCAGCGCACAACCGCCGGGGAGTTCGTCGAGCGGTCCCGAGAACACAACCTCGTCCCGCAGGATCGCGTCGACGCGTGCGGGTGCGTCTGCCGATGCGGGCGACACCGTAGCGACAAACCCGTAGCGACGCGCATCGGCGGCGCGTGCGGGCGCGGTAGATACGAGGGTTCCACCCGTTGCTGCCAGCTCGTTTATCGACGCGCACGGAATGGAGGCCTCGAACCGCTGCGGTGTGTACGAGACGAGGGGGGATTCGACGCTGGTCGTCGAACCGGCCTGTGGCCAGTTGATGTTGGCCGTGTCCTGCTGGATAGGCAGGAACGGTATGGATACACACGCGAGGATTCCGAGAATGGAGGCAACGATTGCCACCATCCTTGCGTGCGACTGCCGTGCGGCGCGCTGCGGAATCGGCGGGTTGGGAGGTGCGGCCACGGCCACGTCACTGTCTGTCACGACTTTCGACCCTAGCGGTGCGTGACGCGTTTGTTATAAACACAGCGACCTTCGAAATGTCGGATGTGGAATTTGCCTAAATCCCGCGACGCCGATCGACAGTGACCGCCGCCACTGGCGGCGATGGCGGGTGGTCGCTGAGCGCCGCAGGTGGACCGGTGCTTAACAGGGTGCGACTATCCTGAATAATTGACGTCAGTTCTGTGTTCTCTCCGCGAGACACAGGTCCCCCGTTTGCGTACGAGAGGAACTCTCATGCTTGCCCGCACCGACCTGCGTGGTCGTACCCCATCCACGGCCGAACTTCGTGCCGCGCTTCCCCGAGGTGGAGTGGATGTGGATGCGGTGCTGCATCAGGTTCGCCCGATGGTCGAGGCCGTTCGCGATCGCGGCGCAGAAGCTGCTCTCGAGTTCGGCGAGAAGTTCGACGGCGTTCGTCCCGGGTCGGTTCGTGTGCCCGCAGCTGAGCTCGAGCGCGCACTTCGTGAACTCGACCCCGCAGTCAAGGAAGCCCTCGAGGTTGCGATCGAGCGCACTCGCAAAGTGCACGCCGATCAGCGTCGCAAGGACACCGTCACAGAGGTCGTTCCGGGTGGCACGGTCACCGAGCGTTGGGTTCCGGTCGAGCGTGTTGGTCTCTATGTTCCCGGCGGCAACGCCGTGTATCCGTCGAGCGTTGTCATGAACGTCGTCCCGGCTCAGACCGCCGGCGTCGGATCGTTGGTTGTCGCTTCGCCTCCGCAAGCTGACTTCGGCGGATTGCCGCACCCCACCATTCTTGCCGCCGCAGCGATGCTCGGCGTCGACGAGGTGTGGGCCGTCGGCGGCGGGCAGGGCGTCGCCCTGCTGACCTACGGCGGAACCGACACCGACGGAACAGAGCTTGTCCCGGTCGACCTCATCACCGGTCCCGGCAACATCTATGTCACTGCCGCAAAGCGTCTGTGCCGCGGACTGGTCGGCATCGACGCAGAAGCCGGTCCCACCGAGATCGCGATCCTCGCCGACCACACCGCTGACCCGGTCCACGTTGCCGCCGACCTCATCAGCCAGGCCGAGCACGACGTGATGGCCGCCAGCGTCCTTGTCACGACCAGCGTTGAATTGGCCGACGCGGTCGACAAGGCTCTGGCTGCGCAACTCGAGATCACCAAGCACCGCGAGCGCGTCACCACCGCCCTCACCGGAAGCCAGTCCGGAACCGTTCTGGTCTCGGACGTCGCAGCTGGTCTCCGCGTAGTCAACGCCTACGCGGCCGAGCACCTCGAGATTCAGACCGAAGACGCCACCGGTGTCGCAGCTCAGGTCACCAGCGCCGGAGCGGTTTTTGTCGGTCCGTGGGCGCCGGTCAGCCTCGGCGACTACTGCGCCGGCTCCAACCACGTTCTGCCGACGGCCGGCTGTGCGCGTCACTCGTCCGGACTGAGTGTGCAGACGTTCCTGCGCGGCATCCACGTGATCGACTACTCCGAATCGGCATTGAAAGATGTTGCCGGACATGTCATCACGCTGGCCAATGCTGAAGACCTGCCGGCTCACGGTGAGGCTGTGCGTCTGCGGTTCGAGGCTCTGCGATGAGTGCTGTTCCTGGAGGATCGATTTCCGTCGACGCGCTCCCGATTCGCGAGAACCTGCGCGGCAAGTCGGCGTACGGTGCTCCGCAGTTGACGGTTCCCGTACAGCTCAACACCAATGAGAACCCGCATCCGCCGACGCAGGCGCTCATCGATGACGTCGCCGAATCCGTGCGTGAAGCGGCCAAGGAACTGCACCGTTACCCCGACCGCGACGCTGTGGCGCTGCGGACGGATCTTGCTGCGTACCTGTCGAAGCAGACGGGAGTACCGGTCACCGTCGACAACCTGTGGGCGGCCAACGGATCGAATGAAATCCTGCAGCAACTACTCCAGGCCTTTGCCGGTCCTGGACGCAGCGCGATGGGATTTGTGCCCTCGTACTCGATGCACCCGATCATCGCGGACGGCACCGATACGGAGTGGGTCGAGGTCTTCCGTCGGGATGACTTCGCATTGGACGTGGATGCTGCCGTCACCGTGATCGCGGAACGTCGACCGGATGTCGTGTTCGTGACCAGTCCCAACAACCCGACCGGCCACAGTGTCGGCATCGCGGAATTGCGACGCATCCTCGAGGTGGCGCCGGGCATCGTGATCGTCGATGAGGCTTACGCCGAGTTCTCCGCCGCCCCCAGCGCGATGACGCTCATCGACGAGTTCCCCACCAAGATCGTGGTCACACGCACGATGAGCAAGGCGTTTGCGTTTGCCGGTGGCCGACTCGGCTACCTGGCTGCCGCCCCCGCGTTCATCGATGCATTGTTGTTGGTGCGCTTGCCGTATCACCTCTCGGTGGTCACGCAGGCTGCCGCGCGCGCTGCGCTGCGTCACGCCGACGAGACCCTCGCCAGCGTTCACGCATTGTCAGCCGAGCGTGATCGGGTATCGAAGGCATTGGCGGACACCGGTTTCCGAGTGATTCCCAGTGACGCGAACTTCATCTTGTTCGGTCAATTCACCGACAGTGCGCAGGCGTGGAAGGAATACCTCGATCGAGGTGTCCTCATTCGCGACATCGGCATCCCCGGATATCTGCGGGCGACGGTCGGACTCGAAGCCGAGAACGACGCGTTCATCACAGCCAGTGACGAGATCGCCGGTACAGAACTCATCAACGCAGGAGAAACGGCATGAGCGATCGCATTGCGCGGATCGAACGAACGACGCGAGAATCCAGCATCGTCGTCGAATTGAACCTGGACGGGACCGGCATTGTCGACGTTTCCACCGGCGTTCCGTTCTTCGACCACATGCTCACCGCGTTGGGTACGCACGCCAGCTTCGACTTGAGTGTTCAGGCGAAAGGTGACGTCGAAATCGACGCTCACCACACCGTCGAGGACACCGCCATCGTTCTCGGTCAGGCGTTGGGTCAGGCATTGGGGGACAAGAAGGGTATTCGCCGATTCGGTGATTCCTTCATCCCGATGGACGAAACCCTCGCGCACGCGTCCGTCGACGTGTCCGGCCGTCCGTACTGCGTGCATACCGGGGAACCGGATTACATGGTGCATTCCGTCATCGGCGGGTACCCCGGCGTTCCGTACCACGCGGTGATCAACCGCCACGTTTTCGAGTCGATCGCGCTCAATGCTCGTATCGCCCTGCATGTTCGGGTTCTGTACGGACGCGATCAGCACCACATCACGGAGGCCGAGTTCAAGGCTGTTGCTCGCGCTCTGCGTGAGGCCGTCGAGCCGGATCCGCGCGTGAGCGGCGTGCCTTCGACGAAGGGAACTCTGTGAGCGTCCTCTTTACCTATCTGTTGTTCATCGGCGCGGGAATCGCTGTGGGCGGGGCCTACTCGATGTTCAAGGTGAACAAATTGGCGTCGGGAATCCTTCTGGCACTGGCAATTCTTGCAGCGGTAGCCGGCGCGCTGCGCATCTGATGGTCGAACGCACATCATCCCCGGGGTTACTCCGAACCCCGGGGATGATCAGTGTCCTGGTCATGGCTGCTGCTGCATTTGGTGGCTGGTCGTTACTGCTTCCGGTTGTTCCGTTGGTGGTGGCGCAGTCGGGTGGCTCCGACGCCTTGGCCGGGGCCGTGACGGGCGTCTTCATGGCGGCTACTGTGCTGACACAGTTGCTGGTGCCGCGCTTGTTGAGGACTCGCGGCTATCGTCCTGTACTCACTGCGGGGTGCCTGTTGCTCGGGCCACCGTCGCTGGTGCTGTTGATGTCTTCCGATTCGATTGCGGCGTTGTCGGTGTCGGCAGTGCGCGGTGTCGGATTCGGTTTGCTCACGGTCGCCGGCGGCGCACTGGTCGCGGAATTGGCGCCCAGGCGGATCCTGGGCCGAGCTACCGGAGCCCAGGGCATCGCGATTGCCGCCTCTCAAATGGCAGGGTTGCCACTGGGTTTGGCGATAGCGGCACGATGGTCGGCCACACCGGTCTTCGTTTTGGGTGCCGTGGTTCCGGCGCTCGCGGTAATCGCCATCACCCGCTTGCCGAAATTGCGCGCTCAGCCAACCGGCACGTCTGCGCGAGTGAGTGTGTTCACGGTGATCGTCCCCGTGGTCGCGCTTGCGTGTGTGTCAGCGTCGTTCGGCGGCTTGTCCTCACTGTTGCCCATCGCAATTTCGGATCGTGCCGCAATCGCCGGCGTGGTGCTGGCGACGGCCAGCGGGTCCATGCTGGTGGGTCGATACTCAGCGGGATTGATCTCCGATCGATTCGGTAGCGGCAAGATGCTCGCACCGGCCTTGGTGTCGGCGACAGTCGGTCTCCTCCTGTTCGCCCTGAGTGTCGATGACGGTGCGAATGTGGTGTTGATCGGCGCTGCAGTGCTTTTCGGGTTCGGATTCGGTGCTGTGCAGAATGAATCCTTGGTCATGGCTTTTTCGGCGGCAGGTCCAAAACGCATCGGATCGGCCAGCGCGATCTGGAACATCGCATACGACGCCGGAACTGGAATCGGCGCGATTGCGCTGGGATTTGTGGCATCGGCGTCGGGATACACGTGGGTATTCATCGTCTCGGCAAGTGTCGTCGCGTTGATCCCGGCACTCGCTGTGGCCGGCACATCGATCGGCCGGCGGGGCGATCCGAAACCGGACAACCACACGGCAGGTTCTAAGATCCGGAGTTATGACAACCTTTGACGACACGGTTATCGCCGGTGTGACCGCTCATATGAATGCGGATCACACGAGCGACAATCTGATGATCGTTCGGGCTTTCGCGGAGCCGACCGCGACCAGCGCGCGAATGGTGGGACTCGATTCGGTTGCGGGCGAGTGGGTTGCCGAGGTCGACGGGACGGAAAAGCTCGTGAAGGTTCCGTGGCCCGAGCCGGCAGTGGACCGCGCCGCCATCCGGACGCAAGTGGTTGCTCTGTGTATGGACGCGTACAACAAACTTGGTGTCGCGAGGCCCGAGCACTGATCGCAGTAGCGTCAGACGTGCCCGATAGAGTTGGGGCATGAGCGCTTCCACGATTGCCGTCCTCGACTACGGCTCCGGCAACCTGCATTCGGCCACCCGCGCATTGGCGCGCACCGGCGCACAGGTGGAGGTAACCAGCGATCCCAAGGTGGCGCTGGCCGCAGACGGCCTGGTCGTTCCCGGCGTCGGCGCTTTTGCTGCGTGCATGGAGGGCCTGCGTGAGGTTCGGGGTGAGCGGATCATCGGTCAGCGCCTCGCGGGCGGACGGCCGGTTCTGGGCATCTGTGTCGGTATGCAGATCCTGTTCGAGCGCGGCGTCGAATTCGGCGTCGAAGCCGAAGGGTGCGGCGAGTGGCCCGGCACTGTCGAGCGCTTGAAGGCCGATGTGTTGCCGCACATGGGATGGAACACCGTCGAAGCACCCGAGTCCAGCACGCTGTTCAAGGGCATCGACGCGGACACCCGTTTCTACTTCGTCCACTCGTACGGTGTGCAGAACTGGGAACTGCCGCCGTCCGAGCACATCGCTGCTCCCAAACTGACGTGGGCCGATCACGGCGGAAAGTTCCTCGCTGCCGTCGAGAACGGTGCGCTGTCCGCAACGCAGTTCCACCCCGAGAAGTCGGGCGATGCGGGTGCTGAGTTGCTGAGCAACTGGGTGCAGAGTTTGTGACCGGACCTTCCGGCAAGTACAGCGGAGACAACTTCTCGTTGGCTCGTCTTGCGCTGTTCTCGCTCGGCGCCGCCGTGGCTGTTCTGGCAGTCACGACGGTGATCGTCGTTCTGGTGGATCCGACGCCCGTCGTGGGGCTCGTGATCGGCCTCGTCGGGGTTGGCGCGGCCATCGCGGCGATGGGCGTCGTGTCGAAGCGGATGACGCGAAATGCCTTCGGCGACGGTGATCAAGACCCGACACACGGTTCAAGGTCCTGACCGACTAGGGTTATCGCACGTGAGCCTGGTCCTTTTGCCTGCTGTGGATGTTGTCAACGGTGAAGCTGTTCGCCTCGTGCAAGGAGAGGCGGGAAGTGAGACCGGTTACGGGTCGCCCCGCGACGCCGCCCTTGCGTGGCAGAACGACGGTGCCGAATGGGTACATCTTGTCGACCTCGACGCCGCCTTCGGGCGCGGATCCAACAGCGAACTGCTGGCAGGCGTCATCGGTGACCTGACGGTCAAGGTCGAACTGTCCGGTGGAATCCGTGACGACGCCTCCCTCGAAGCTGCACTGGCCACCGGCTGTGCTCGCGTCAACCTCGGCACCGCTGCCATCGAAGATCCCGAGTGGTGCGCTCGTGCATTGGCCAAGTACGGCGACAGGATTGCCGTCGGCCTCGATGTGCGTCTGGTCGACGGCCAGTACCGTACCCGCGGGCGCGGCTGGGTCACCGACGGCGGAGACCTCTGGGAAACCCTCGCTCGTCTGGACCGTGACGGCTGCACGCGTTACGTCGTCACCGACGTATCCAAGGACGGAACCCTCACCGGTCCCAATCTCGAACTTCTGAGCCAGGTGTGCGCCGTGACCGACGCCCACGTTGTTGCATCCGGTGGTGTTTCAACCATCGACGATCTGCTGGCCATCTCCAGCCTCGTTGATCAGGGCGTCGAAGGCGCGATTGTCGGCAAGGCGCTGTACGCCGGCCGCTTCACCCTTCCTGAAGCACTTGCTGCAGTTTCCGGTTAGATTCGCTTGATGAACCCGCCGCGTGACCTCGACGAACTCCTCGCGATTGCCGGTGGGCTGCTTGACGGCGTTCACGATCAGTTTGTTGCCGGTGTGGGTTCGCCGAGCGCAGTCCGTAAGGGTTGGGCCGATTTTGCCACCGAGGTGGACCTCGCGCTCGAGAAGCGGTTGTCGTCGGAGTTGTTCGATCGCACCGGGATTGAAGTGCACGGCGAGGAATTCGGCGGGCCCGACATCGAGTCCGGGCTCGTCTGGGTTCTCGATCCCGTCGACGGCACGTTCAACTACTCGGCCGGGCTCCCGCAGGCCGGCACTCTGCTGGCATTGCTCGACGACGGCGTTCCGGTCCTGGGGTTGACCTGGTTGCCGTTGATCGGACATACCTACGCGGCAAAAGCGGGCGGCCCGTTGCTGGTGAACGGCAGCGCCGTACCACCCTTGGCATCCACTGATCTGGCGTCGTCGATCGTTGCGCTGGGTGCGCTCAACGCGAAGAGTCGCGGACGAATTCCCGGCAGCTATCGGCTGGAAGTACTGGCCGAAATCAGCAAGGTGTCTTCCCGTATCCGTATCCACGGCAGCACGGGAGTTGATCTGGCCTTCACCGCGGCAGGCATTTTGGGCGGCGCAATCGTCTATGGGCACAATGCGTGGGACAACGCGGCGGGCGTTGCCCTTGTCCGCGCGGCAGGTGGGGTAGTCACCGACCTCGCCGGTAACCCGTGGACCGTAGAATCGGGTTCGGTACTTGCTGCCGCTCCCGGTGTTCACGGTGAAATTCTCGACATCCTTACATCGCTCGGTGATCCGCGCGCTTCGTCCTCAGGAGGACCAACGTCATGACCCTCGCAGTTCGTGTGATCCCGTGCCTCGACGTCGATGCCGGACGAGTGGTCAAGGGTGTCAACTTCGAGAACCTTCGCGACGCGGGCGATCCGGTCGAACTGGCCGCAGCGTACGACGCCCAAGGCGCCGACGAGCTGACCTTCCTGGACGTGACCGCGTCGACGTCTGATCGTGGCACGATGCTCGACGTCGTAAGTCGTACTGCCGAGCAGGTTTTCATTCCGCTGACGGTGGGCGGCGGTGTACGCACGGTCGAGGACGTCGACCGCCTGCTGCGCGCCGGAGCCGACAAGGTCAGCGTCAACACCGCAGCCATCGCACGTCCTGAACTGCTCAAGGAATTGAGTGAGCGTTTCGGTTCGCAGTGCATCGTCTTGTCCGTCGACGCAAGGACGGTTCCGCAGGGCCAGCCGGACACGCCGTCCGGCTGGGAGGTCACGACGCACGGTGGCAAGCGCGGAACCGGCATCGACGCGGTCGAGTGGGCCGAGCGCGGCGCAGAGTTGGGCGTCGGAGAGATCCTGCTCAACTCCATGGACGCTGACGGCACCAAGGCCGGTTTCGACCTCCTGATGATCCGCGCGGTCCGCGCCGCCGTTCACGTTCCGGTGATTGCCAGCGGCGGCGCCGGTCTGGTCGAACATTTTGCGCCTGCCGTCGAAGCAGGCGCCGACGCAGTCCTCGCGGCAAGTGTCTTCCACTTCGGTGACCTGAGCATCCCGCAGGTCAAGGACGCCATGCGCGCCGAAGGGATTGTTGTCCGCTAGGTGTTTTCTGCTCGGATTCCGTCGAACATCATCCGGGTGATCGCCTGATTGAGGGCGGTGCAGTCCACGGACGACTCGGCTCGCAGTCCCTGTATGCCGCTGGCCAGCATCATGCCGTTGACGGCCTGGGCCGTATTCGCGATGTCGAGGTCGGCGCGAAGGTATCCGCATTCGACGCCGTGACGGAGATATCCGGCAGTCAGTGCGGCGGCCTGGTCGAGTAGGTCGAGCATCCGGCCGGTCAGGTCGGCGTCGACCCCCGTTGTCTCGAAGAGCAGCACCCGCGGGATCCGTGGGTCGTCGAAAAAGATACGGGGGAGTACATCCGCGATGCGGGCTACCTGAGCTCGGTACTCGTCCAAGGTGTTGGCTGCGTCCGGCGCATTGTCGGTGGCCAGTGCGTCGATGATCTTGGCAATCAGATCGTCGATAACGTGATCGATGATGTCGCGTTTGTTCTCGAAGTATCGGTAGAACGTGCCGTGGCCGATACCGAGAGTTGTTGCAATATCAGCGATTCCGGTGGCGTGATAGCCCCGTTGGGCAAAACACTCGAACGATGCGTCGATGATCTCGCGGCGTAGTTCCGCCTTTTTTCGCTCCGCTCGGGTTATGGCCTTCGTCACGCTGAAGATGATACCGTTTTCCATAACGGAATGACGTGTCAGTTTCTGATGTGCGGTTCACGAGGGGATTTCAACTGATGGCAGTGCAGTACGACGCAGTAGTGGTCGGGGCGGGCTTTGGCGGAATGGGCGCAGCCATTCAACTCAAGCGGTTGGGCCTGAACAACCTGGCGATCCTCGAACGCGAGGATGATCTGGGTGGAACGTGGCACGTCAATCGCTATCCGGGATTGGCGGTCGACATCGCGTCGGTCACCTACTCGTATTCGTTCGAGCCCAATCCGCACTGGTCGAGGCTCTTTGCGCCAGGTGCGGAATTGAAGAAGTATGCCGACCATGTCGCGGACAAGTACGACCTACGACGCCATATGACATTCGGCGCCGTCGTGAACGGCGCGCGGTGGGACGAGGACGAGGCGCACTGGGTGGTGTCCGTGGACGGGCAGCCTGAGATCACCGCGACCTATCTACTGACGGCGACGGGCTTTCTCTCTCAGCCGCATCGGCCGGATATCTCCGGCATCGACGAATTTGCGGGCAAGATCATTCACACCACGGCGTGGGACGATTCGTACGATCTTGCCGGTACGAAGACGGCAATCATCGGAACCGGCGCTACTGCAGTGCAACTCATTCCCGAAGTTGCGCGCCAAGCCGCGGATCTGACCGTGTACCAACGCACGCCAATCTGGGTTGTTCCCAAGCTCGACGTCCCCATTCCGTCGGCCGTCCAGAAGCTCTTCTCTCGAATTCCGTTGACCCAGCGGATCGCGCGAGCTGTCAGTTCCGGAATTCTGGAAATGATCATGGTGAGCGCTGTCTTGCACTACAAGCAGGTGAAGTTGCTCAACAAGGGCGCCGCAGCAGCATCGCGTGCCTTCCTGCGGTCGCAGGTCCGCGACGCGGCGCTGCGTAAGCAGCTCACTCCCGACTACGATTTCGGATGCAAGCGACCTACCTTCTCCAACAGCTACTTCCGTACATTCACCAAACGAAACGTTCACCTCGAGACCACGTCGATCGACCACATTGCCGCCGACGGTATCGTCACGGTTGACGGTCGTAAGACCGAGATCGACACTCTGGTGCTGGCTACTGGGTTCAATCTGTGGGACGTCAACTTCCCGGCCATCGAGGTTATCGGCCGAGAGGGCAGAAATCTCGGAAAGTGGTGGCGTGACAACCGTTTCCAGGCGTATGAGGGAGTGTCCGTCCCGCATTTCCCTAACTTTCTCACCCTCGCGAGTCCCTATTCGTACAGCGGGCTGTCCTACTTCACGACCATCGAATCGCAGATGCAGCACATCGAGCGACTGTTCGGTGAACTGAAGCGGCGAGGAGCCGACACCTTCGAGGTCACCGAGGCCGCCAATACCGAGTTTCTCGACCGAATGACCGAAAACCTGGCGGACTCCGTTTTCTACGGCGGCAGTTGCCAGACCGCGCGAAGCTATTACTTCAATCAGCACGGTGAGGCGGCTATCCTGCGGCCAACATCGACGCGCAACGCATTTGTCGAGGCGAAGCGCTTCCCTCTCGAGGCCTATTCGATCTCCTGAGCTTTCCTGCGCTTGTTTCCTGGCAAAGGGCGACGGTGCGCTGCGGCAAAAAGGGATATCCTGATTTTGGGCTTCTCGAGATCAGTGCCAGCGAATCTTCGGGGAGGGTTGGTTGGTGCAAGGTTGATGTCGGAAATCGATCCGTTTGGTACGCAGCGTGCTGATCCGTTCAGCACGGCGCACGATACGTCGAACGTCGTCTCCGAACTGGAGATGTCGGGGCTGGAGGACGCCCGCGAGATCGGGCGTGGAGGCTTCGGCGTCGTCTATTGCTGTTCGCAGCCGCGCTTGGATCGCATCGTTGCTGTCAAGGTCCTGACCGCAAGCGTTGAACAGGAAAACGATGCTCGCTTCGTCCGTGAACAACACGTGATGGGGAGGCTGACCGGTCACCCGAACATCGTCAACGTTTTGCACGTCGGCACCACTGCAAGCGGTCACCCGTACATCGTGATGCCGTATCACCCGAGAGGATCTCTGGAAACAAGAATTCGTTCGACGGGTCCGCTGTCGCTGAACGAGACTCTTAGGCTCGGAGTGAAAATTGCCGGCGCCCTCGAAAGTGCTCATCGACTCGGGATCCTCCACCGGGACGTCAAACCTGCGAACATCCTGTTCACCGACTATGGCGAGCCGGCGATCACGGATTTCGGTATCGCGCACATCGTGGGCGGATTCGAGACGTCCACCGGTACCGTGACGGGATCGCCGGCGTTCACGGCACCCGAAATTCTCAGCGGAGAGCCGCCCAGCGTTGCGGGAGATATCTACGGTCTCGGTGCAACATTGTTCTGCGCTGTGTCCGGGCACGCGGCATTCCAACGTCGCAGCGGCGAGGAATTGATCGCGCAGTTCTTGCGCATCACGACCGAGCCGATTCCCGACCTCCGTGAACTGGGAATCCCGGAAGGGATGTCCGCGGCGATCGAGCACGCGATGTATGGCGACCCACTTCGGCGGACTGCTTCTGCCCGCGAATTCGGCGAAGACCTTCGGAAGATCCAGTCGGTTAAAGGTTTTCCCGTTACCGATATGGCGCTGCTGGCAACTGAAGCGGGTGAGGAAAGTCAGCAGAACTCCGGAGCGTCAGATGGCAATGTCCTCGTCAGATACGCAGGCTCGTCTGCGACAACCACGTCCCCGCCCCCTTCCGGCAATTTGCCGTTGGAACTGACCAGCTTCATCGGTCGGCGGCGAGAGTTGACCGAAACCAAAGCGAAGATTCTCGAATCGCGGCTGGTCACATTGACGGGTATCGGTGGCGTAGGAAAGACTCGGCTGGCGGTGAGAGTCGCAGCGGATCTGCGACAGAAATTTGACGACGGAGTGTCCGTAGCCGAACTGGGCGAACTCCAGGACGCGTCTTTGCTTGCCGAACTTGTTGCGTCCTCGCTCGGGATCAGAGACCGAACCGGCCCCCTCGACGACGTATTGGCTGACTTTCTTGCCAATCGGAACGTTCTGCTTTTGCTGGACAACTGCGAACACCTGGTTGATGCAGTAGCCGATCTGGTCACGTTTCTTCTGCGCGTGTGTCCGGACCTTCGCATTCTCGCAACCAGTCGTGAACCGCTCGGTATCGGTGGCGAGACTGTCCTTCGGGTGCCACCGTTGTCCGTGCCCGCCCCCGACCGCGAAACGTCGATTCACGGTCTGTCCAGATTCGACGCGATCACGCTGTTCACTGATCGCGCCGCCGCGGCATTGCCTGGATTCGAGCTGACTGAGGGAAACAAGGTCACGGTTGCGCGGATTTGTCAGCGGCTCGACGGATTGCCCCTACCCATCGAATTGGCTGCAGCCCGATTGCGTTCGATGTCCGTCGAACAGATCCTGGATCGGTTGACCGACCGGTTCAAGCTTCTCACACTCGGTAGTCGTAATGCGCCGTCCCGTCAACAGACCTCGAGGTTGTGCATGGACTGGAGTTACGACCTCTGCACCAGGTGGGAACAGCAGTTGTGGGCGCGGCTGTCCGTTTTTGCCGGTGGCTTCGAACTCGATGCAGTGGAAAGCATTTGCTGCGGCGATCACAGTGCGGACGAGTTGCTCGACGGAATGGCCTCGCTGGTCGACAAGTCGATCCTGATCCGCGAAGAATCGGAAACGGTCGTGCGTTTCCGGATGCTCGATACGCTCCACGACTACGGCCGCGAGAAGGCAGAGGAATCCGGCGACTACGGTTTGTTGCGGCGGCAACATCGCGACTGGTATCGAAAGATGGTGCTGGAAGCGGAAACCGAATGGATCAGTGCCCGGCAGAAGGACTGGATTGATCGATTGGGGAGAGAACAATCAAATCTCCGCGACGCGATGGACTACGCGGAGTCGACGCACAGTGACGACCGCCTCGGGCTGCAGATCGCCGGCGCACTCTTCCCATTCTGGCTCTCGCGTGGACTTTTCAGCGAGGGGCGCTATTGGCTCGACCACCTCCTGGACATCGATGTCGAGCATCCGACCGTCGACAGAATCAAAGCGCTATGTGCCAGTGGCGTTCTCGCCGAAATCCAGGGTGCGCTCGATGTCGCGGCGGCGCGTGTTGCCGAAGCGGTCGAGCTGTCCCACAAGCTGGATGTGTTCGATCACCTGGACTTGTCCGAGCATCTCGACGAGTGGACCTCGCAGGCTAGGGTGATCCAAGCGCAAGGCTGCCTCGAACTGTTTCTCGGCGACACTGCGCGCGCGTGTGACTACCTCCGGAAGGCGTTGGACCTGGTCGGCACCGGCGATGATCTCGCCTTGCGGGTGTGGATTCTGAACACGCTCGGGATGGCGTACGAAGCCAATGGTGAGACGGACCAGTCGATCTCCTGTCATGAGCAGGTTCTTGCGATCACGCAGCGCACCGGCGAATCGGTGTACCGGTCCTACTCGCTGTGGTCGATGGGCGTCGCGGTCTGGCGTCAAGGAGATCTCGCTTACGCAGCGGACCTTGTCAAACAGGCATTGCGTATCGCCGAACGCGTCGAGGAACCGCTCACGGCGACGGTGTGTTTGGACGCGCTTGCATGGATTGCCGGCGCCGAACACGACGAACGTCGCGCCGTGGTCTTGATGGGCGCCGCCGAGGCGATCGTCGACATGGTGAACAGTTCTCCGGTTCTGTTTCCGAGCTTGGGAAACTATCGGCAGCGATGCGAGCAGGAAACGCTTCGTGCGCTTGGCAGCCAGGCTTTTCGCAGTGCCCGGAATCAAGGGCACGCCCTGGACTTTCACGAGTCCGTAGCCTTTGCGCTGCAAGAGAATCCGTCGGCTACCGGCCAGGAGGCCGGATTGAGTGCGCGCGAACAACAGGTTGCCGACCTCGTCGCTGTCGGCCTGGATAACAAAGCCATCGCGGATAACCTGGCAATCTCGGTTCGGACCACGCAACGGCATATCGAGCACATTCTGACAAAGCTCGGTTTCACCTCGCGCACACAACTCGCGGCGTGGGAGTTGGAGCAGCCCTCGTAGCGCTGGGGATCATGACTTGTCGCAATGGATGTAGTCGGGCGGAACCGTGCGGTACTCCCGTGCGTCCAACTGGGTGAAGCCAATGGACAAGGGGGAGTGCTGTGAGGCCGTGGGGCGCTTGTCTGTCGGTTTCTGTGGTCGCTCTACTTGGGGGATGTTCCTCGACGGTTGTGGGTGAGGCTTACCCGGTCGATTCGATCGGAATGTTCGATCCGTGCGCGGTTCTGAGTCACGATGAGCTCTTGAACTTGGGTGTTGATCCCGGCACGCAGGAGGCCGACCTTTTCAATACGCACATCGATGGATTCAATGTCTGCTCGTGGTTCGGACCAGAATATTATCTGGGTCTCACATCAACAAAATACACGCTCGACGACGTGAAGGCGAACCCTGAGTATCGTGATTTCAGTAGTGGGAGTGTTGCCGGGCGCGAAGTTTTGATCTTCCTGGATGCAGCAGATGTCGAGAGTGCGGCATGCAATTTGGTATTCGCAACAGTGCAGTCCACCGCAATGATTCGAATCGATAAAAAGTTTGGCGAGCCGCAGGACGAAGAGCCTTGTGCACTCGTAGAACGGGTAGCACAAACAGTAGTTCGGCTACTCCCGTAGCTGTCCGGATCTTTGTGTCAACTGAAAATCAAAGTTTAAGAGTGAGGGATGAATGTCCAATTCGGAATCGGAACTTAGTATCGACACCGACGTCGCACAACCAATTGCCACTGCGTGCGAGATGCTCATCGCTGAGTATCGTCGCATGATCGTTAGCGCTCGACACCTCAAAGGTCTCGGAGGATTCGGCACGCTGGATTCTGGGCTTGCTCTTCAGGACAAGTTTGAGGGAAAGGCTTTTGGTAGTCCAGACTCATTGGTGAATGCGTTGGAAAGTCACATCGCCGCAGTCGATGGCATGCGCGCGTACTTTCAGAAGTGCATCGACAATGCAGTAACACAAGACCAAACCAATGTTGACTCTCTCAGGGGTGTGGGTCAGACCAACTGAATTATGTTCATTATCGGACGGGATTGACACATATTGCCATACTATGTTCAACAGCTATCAATTGCAGTTCCTGTTGGACGAATTGTCAATGGTGATTCCGAAGAACGAGCAAGAAGAACAATCGATCGCCGATCTGAAAACTGCGGCGAAATCTGCAATCCGTCGGCATGGATATCTCTGGTTCGTTGGAGATTGAGTGTGGTCGCGCCCTGTTAGATTCGAGAAGTTACGACCCGCGCAATCGTCGGGCGGCAGCAGTTGGTCTGAAGGGAAGCGAACATGACAGTGCAATATTGCCGGCGATAGTTACGTCGACTTATGCGTCCATGTCCTCGACTTCACCCCGGCAGGAACCATGACAATCGGGTATCTGTTCTGGCGGTCCAGGCGTGAGGTGACAGAACTGTGCAGCAACTGACTCATCGCGGAAATCGGACCTCGTCGCGGCGCCCCGATCACGATGGTGAACGCGTCGTACTTCTCCGCCGTCGACACGATGAGATCTGCCGGGTCATCGTGCTTGCAGTCGTATGTCCAGTTGCCGGGGTGAGATGTCAAAGCAGAGAGTGCGCGTTCACGTTGAGTGATCATCGCGGAATTGAGGCGTTTCTCGAACTGAGGTGAATCGGTTTCCACGGGTTGGTCCTCGGCATCGATGCAGTGAACGACATGAAGTGATGCATCTTCCGCGGTGGCCAGCGAGAGGGCAAAGTCCAGCACGTCGACGCTCGACGGTTCGCTGCCGATGCCCACCACGACATGGCGTGGATTGGCGATGCCTGTTGCCGGACTCTCGAGGTGGAAGGTGTGCTCGGGGTGTGGTCCGTCATGATGCTTCTTCATCGCGAGTTCTCCTTAACCAGGCGAACGAATCTACGAATTCGGAACTTTGACAACTACTTTACGGCTGTCGCCACTGAGTTTCCGGAGGCGGATTCCGCAGGAGAGGCCGTGGGACGGTATAAACGTCCTATGAGTCTTGACCCCGCGATTGCAGCAAAACTGAAGCGAAATGACGCCGGACTGTTCAGCGCAGTCGCGCAGGAAAAGTCCACAGGCGATGTGTTGATGGTCGCGTGGATGGACGACGAAGCACTCGCTCGCACTTTGGAAACCCGTAAGGGAACGTACTATTCGCGTTCGCGTCAGCAGTACTGGGTCAAGGGGGAGACGTCGGGCCACACCCAGTATGTCCACGAAGTTCGCCTCGACTGTGACGGCGATTCAGTCCTTCTGATCGTCGATCAGGAAGGCGCTGCGTGCCACACCGGCACACACACCTGCTTCGATACCGACGTACTGCTCGCTGCAGAGTAGGAAAACTTCACCGAAGGGGGAGCATTATGGCCGCGACGAAGACTCCGCAGCCGCTCGATTATTCGTTTACCTCTCCGATCGAGAAGGACGGCGCGTTTGCGACGTATCTGACCGTGCCGGGGTCGGCGGACCTGCTCGGTACCCGGCGAGCAGTCAAGGTTGTCGGCACGCTGGACGGTGAGCACCCCTTCGAAGCGACCTTGATGCCCTCAGGCGACGGACCGCATTGGTTGCCACTGCGGGTAGCGCTGTGCAAAGCGATCGGTAAGAGCGCGGCAGGCGAAGAAGTGTCGGTTCACCTGCAGCAGCGTTTGAGCTGACTTTTGCCTTGATGAAGGAGCGTCATGGTCGCTGAAGCAGTTGACTCTTTGTCATTGGTAACCCGGCACCTGAGCGGGGTCAGTGGCGACGAGGGGAAAACGCGATCGCTCCACATGTCGCGTGAACTCGCGGCTCCGATCACGACGGTGTGGTCGGCAATAGCCGACTTGGATCGCATTCCACAGTGGTTCATGCCTGTTTCAGGCGACGCCCGACTCGGTGGTCGCTATCAACTCGACGGCAATGCCGGTGGTGAGATTCTGGCGTGCACCACGCCGCACACACTGAAGATCACCTGGGAATACGGCGGTGACGTCAGCTACGTGACGATCAAATTGATCGAAACCTCCAGCAGGGAAACACTATTCGATTTCGATCACACTGCCGATGTCGACCCGGATCGTTGGAGTGAATACGGGCCAGGTGCCGTTGGGGTCGGTTGGGACATGGGATTGCTGGGATTGGCGCAACACGTCGAACAGGGAACCAACACACCGCTGGAGACGCCGGAGTGGTCGGCAAGTGACGAAGCCAAGGCATTCATGGCAGCCAGTAGTGAGTTGTGGGCTGACGCCGCGATTGCTGCCGGCGACGATCCTGCGCAGGCGCGAGCCGCCGCCGCACGAACAACCGCTGCATACACCGGGTAGAGATCATCTCCGCGGACTAACATCGGAATAGTCTGGTTGTTGCGGGACTTCCGCGCCACGAGCGGAGACAACGATGGTGTACCGGCTCATCGAAAGTGCGACGGTATTCGTTCACTTCAGCTTCATTCTCTACGTGGTCTTCGGTGGTTTCGTGGCGTGCAAGTGGCGTCATACAATTGTTTTTCACCTCGTCGCAGTCGCGTGGGGTGCAGGTTCGGTCCTGATCGGATATGACTGCCCGCTCACGCATCTCGAGAACTGGGCCCGTCGGATGGCGGGAAGTTCCGAATTACCGTCCGCAGGGTTCATCTCTCACTACATTGCCGGCGTTTTCTATCCGGTCAGTATCGAAGCGATTGTCCAGGGCGTTGCCGCGACAGTGGTCGTGGGTTCCTGGGTGGGATACGTGTTGCTCGGACGGCATGTGAAGTCTGCGTCGGTAGGGGCGCAGCCACGCCGTTGATTGTGTTTTCAGGCGAGTCCGGTCTCCCACGTGAAGCCGTCCGGATCGGTGAACGGCGCCCCGTCACCAGTGATGATGATTCGACTCGATCCGCTGCCTTCGGGTGCGACGCCCGCATCCTTGGCCAGGGCCTTCCGGCCGTACAGCGCAACCGTGAGCTTTTTCGGGGGAGCTGTGAACTGGACGTACTTGCGTCCGTAGCTTTTCGACACCTCGAGACCGTGATCGACGTAGAACTGCTTACTGGCCTTGACGTCCTCGACGCCGAGCAACAGCACGAGATCTTCGATCTCCCGGGTCGCTGGGCCGGTGTTCTTCTTCGACGACGTTGCCACTTTCCAGATTGCGCCGTCGGGTGCCTGTACAACACCGCCGTATCCCCAGAACGATTTCTTGACGGGCTTCAACACTGTGGCGCCGGCTTCGAGGGCCGCATCGACGAAGGCGTCGACGATGTTCGGCTGCGACACGACAAGCGAAAGCGTGTGGCCGCGGAACCCTGTTGTCGGTGTCTCCGACGCTCGTACACTCACGCGGTCTCCGACGCCGAAAGCATCGTAAAAGGATTGGGCGGCTGCGGTATCGGGGACTTCGAGGATCACGGACTCTGCGGTGGTCATCTTGGCGCTCCTCGTTGATATGCGAGCGGACTGGGTATCACGTGGTGAATTCATGTCTGTAACGGTAGTTTCGGTGCGGCAACCAACGCTTCTCGATTCCTGATCGGTTTTGTGCGCGCTCCGGGCTGCTACGGGTTTGCCTGGATATCAACAGATCTGGTGTGGGTGTAGAGGTCGCGCAGCAGGGCGACCTCGGACAGATGATGGATCAGCTCGCGGTGGATGTGCAGCACCAGATCGGCCATCGCCAATTCGGGGTACGGCTCCTTCGCTCCGACTGGTTCCCGCAGTCCGCTCTCGCCAAGACTCCGCACTCCGGCGAGCCAGATATCGAGCTGCGTCTGGAGTTGCTCGAGCGCCTCGGCCCCGGTGCCGGCATACTCCCAGGTCTCGTACGACGCGGCGGCAGCGCCGAAGTGTGAAGCATTCCGCGCGGCAAGCACACCGACAATGACGTGGCCGAGTCGCCACGCGATTGTCGTGAAAGGCGGTGGGACCGGCTCGGGAAAGGCGAAGTCGATCGCGAACTCTCCAGCGCCGACATGCATCGGTGCCGTCGACTGGCCGCGAGGACGGATGCTCCAGGCATTGGGCACCGGGGACCAGAAATACTCGTCGTCGGTGAGACCGTCGAGTCGAGTTTTGATCTGATGGTTCCAATGAAATTCCCACTGCTCGCGGAGCGTACGATTCCAGTCGAATTCAGTTGCGTTCATGTACTCACTCTGCCAGCGTCGCTAGCTACGTGCGTCGGAGAGCAATCACGGGAATAGTGCGGATTCCAGCCGTCTTCTCTGCGTACTCTGCAAAACCGGGATACCGCTTGGCCTGCTCGTTGAAGATCTTGTCGCGTTTGTCGCCGGTCACGTCGCTGACAGCAACCGAGTACTTTTCGGTGCCGACCTCGATTTCGGCGTGGTCCGTTGCAGTGAGGTTGTAGTACCAATCCGGATTGGTGGGGGCGCCGGCTTTGGACGCAAAGACGTAGATGGTGTCGGGGTCTTCCTCATCGGCCAGGTACATCATCGGGCTGACGAATTCACGTCCGGACTTTCGGCCTCGATGGTGGACCAACACCATCGGTGCGCCTTCGAAGGGGCCTCCCACGTGACCTTGATTTTCTCGGAATTGGGCAATGATGTCTGCGTTCCAGTCGTCAGTACTCATCGTCGTCTCCTGGTTGGGACTGTGGGGGTTTCGATAACAAAATCTTGGCACACCTTGGGATGCGAGGGGTTGTGTTCAGACATACTTGATCTATTATCTACGCATGAACGCAGATAGTCAGATTTGTAGGCGGAAGCTTCCCGACGATCAGGTAAACCTCGTCGTCGAGGTGTTTCGGATGCTCGCTGACGCGACGCGTGTGCAGATTCTGTGGGCGTTGGTCGATCGAGAGTGCTCGGTGAACGAACTGGCGGAGCGCGTCGGAAAGCCCGCGCCGTCAGTGTCGCAGCACCTGGCAAAACTACGGATGGCTCGATTGGTGCGAACCCGTCGTGAAGGCACCACTGTGTTCTACCGCCTCGAGAACGACCATGTGCGCCAACTGGTTACCGACGCAGTCTTCAATGCCGAGCACGCCGGTCCAGGCTTGCCGGGGCATCACCGCACCGCCGGAGAACTCCGTGAGATACATCCTGAGCGCGTGCCTCGCGGAAATGAGGAGGAGGGGGCGTCATGACGCACGAACGCACTGTTGGTCACGGCCACGGCCACGGCCATGGCCATCCTCGCGGTGGTTTCCGGTCTGCCGTGCGTGATGTGTTTGCGCCACACAGTCATGACGCGGCCGACAGTGTCGACGACGCTCTCGAATCGAGCAGGATCGGTATCCGGGCAGTCAAGATCAGCTTGGTGGCGTTGGGAATCACTGCTTCGGTGCAAGTGGCGATCGTTGCGATCTCCGGGTCGGTGGCGCTGCTGGCGGACACCATTCACAACTTTTCGGATGCGCTTACCGCGATCCCGCTGTGGATTGCCTTTGCTCTTGGACGACGAGCGGCAACGCGTCGATATACCTACGGATTTGGCCGTGCCGAGGACTTGGCCGGACTGTTCGTCCTGGCCATGATCGCGCTGTCTGCGGTGGTTGCCGGTGTCGAGGCAGTTAGGCGGCTCATCAACCCGATCGAGATCGATCATCTGGGATGGGTTGCTGCCGCAGGTCTGGTGGGCTTCGTCGGCAACGAACTTGTGGCGTTGTACCGGATCAGGGTCGGTCGGCAGATCGGTTCCGCCGCACTGGTCGCCGACGGATTACACGCTCGGACAGACGGATTCACGTCATTGGCAGTTCTGCTCGGTGCCGGGGGAGTTGCGTTGGGATTCCCGCTTGCAGACCCGATCATCGGACTTGTCATCACCGCTGCCATAGTTGCCGTGCTCCGCAGCGCCGCTCGTGACGTGTTGCGACGTCTCATGGACGGCGTCGAACCGGAGTTGGTGGACGATGCTGAAACCGCTTTGCGTGCGGAACCCGGCGTTCTCGGGGTTCGCGGTTTGAAGATGAGGTGGATCGGTCATCGGTTGCACGCGGATGCAGAACTCGACATCGATCCTTCTGCGAGTCTTGCGGAGGCCCACGCGATTGCGCACAGCGCCGAACACACATTGACGCACGCGGTTCCGAAGCTGTCCTCAGCGTTGGTTCATGCGTACCCCGCTCACACCACGCTCGACAGGCACACAACAACATGACCACTTTGTTCTGAATATCCTGTTCACTAGGGGTTTCCTCGGTACGCTACGAAGCGTCGATCGGACGTATCTCACGCCGCCACGGAACGGGGAAACCAGTGATCGCTCGGTACAGAAGGTCGCTCGTCGTCCTGGTAGTAGTGTCATTGACGGTGGCCTTGGCTGCCTGCGAAACGGGTGATCCGGTATCTGGTGCCGGCGCCAATTACGGATCGGACGGGGCGCCGGTCGACTTCCGGGAACCGATCAAACTCAGTAGCGTGGACGGTGTTCTCGAGGTGCGATTGTCTGCGCACCAGGGATCGGTGCCGCTTGATACTGCGTCGGGAACAGTGTCGGACTTCTTGCTCTTCGGATACGACGTCATTCGTGGCGCAGCGTCTGATGGGTCGAGTTCCGGAACCGATGTGTATCCGGCTCCGACATTGCGGGTTAATCCTGGCGAGCGTTTGATTGTCCACTACGACAACGACTTGCAAGATCTCACGATCGAGGACTTCTACGATCCCGCATTCACTCCGGCGGGTGGTGAAGTACCGATCTATCCTCCGGTGCTGACGTCTGCGCCGCTCAATCTGCACACTCATGGCGTGCACGTCAGTCCGGACGGTAATGCCGACAACGTGTTGCTCAACATTCCCGCCGGGCAGGGGAATGTTTACGACTACGCGATCCCCGGAACGATGCCCAACGGTTTGTACTGGTACCACAGCCACCGTCACACGCTCACTGCTCAACAGACATATATGGGACTCGCGGGACTGCTGGAAATCGGCCGCCCCGATGGGAATTTGCCGATAGTGACGGCCAATGACGTACCAGTTCGCGATATGGCACTGCAGTACAACTTCATTTTTGACCGCAAAGGCCTGGGCCGAAAACTCAATGACGCAATGTGGCCACAATTTGTCAGCACTTTGGATCCGCCGACGGGTCAGGAACTTGCCGACGGCTCCTACCGCCCGAGTCTCGCGCCGGTGAATTTCTCGGAAACCACCGAGGGCTCACAGTATTTCACCAACTGGTACAGCGGGCCCTTGTCACCGGCCAACCATCGTGGCCAGAATCAGTTTGTCCCCGCAAATCTGCAGAGTTTCGTTGGCGAATCGACGAACGTTCCGGCCGATCTGTCGCTGCCGGACAATCAACGCGATGTGCAGTACACCGTGAACGGGCAGTTCCAACCTTCGTTGAAACTGAAGCCGGGTCAGACCGAAATCTGGGTGCTCGCCAACATCAGCGACTTCGCGTACCTGCCGGTCACGTTGACGGAAACCGCGACGGGTAACCATCCGCGGTTCGCGATAGTGGGTCAGGACGGAAACCCGTTCTCCGAGGTCAGGCCGCCGGTGGATGGTGACGGAACCAGGCTCGTGATTCCGCCGGCGTCGCGATACGCGATTGCGGTCACGATGCCGGAGTCCGGTGATCTGGTGCTGGAAATGCCGCCGCTGGACGGTGCACAACCGGTGAGCAATCCCGGCATTCTCTACACCAACAACGGCACCGATAATCCTCCTGCCGAGCTCGGAACCGTCACCGTCGACCCGTCGGTGATCAGTTACGCCGACGGATTCTTCACCTTCCCGACCCAGCAGCTGATCCGAGCAACGCCAGACGAAGGTGAAGGCAGGACAACACCTTTCGAGTTCGGTCAGAAACTTGATGCCTACACGTCGTTCGTGGATACCGCAGCAGTGAATCCCGATGTGACCCGCAACCTGACTGTCTCTGGTGGATTCGGAAACAACAAGGCCAGTAACAGTGACCCGAAAGCCTTCACATATGAGTTCGCCGACAACACCTTCCCGAACATCCCCCTGATTCAGCCGCGGCTGAACTCCGTCGAGGAATGGACAATTACCAACCTCAACAATGACGAGCATCCAATGCATATCCACGTCAATGACTTTCAAGTGATGGAGGTTGTGGATCCTGTTGCCGGGACCACAACCGGGGTGCAGCAGTGGGGGATCGACAACGTCAACGTGCCTGCGCCTGTGACGGACGAGAATGAGAACGCGCTTGTACCGGCGTCGGTGACACTGCGTACCAAGTTCACCGAATACACGGGGACCTTTGTGATCCATTGCCATCGCCTCAATCACGAGGACAACGGTTTGATGGCGACGGTGAACGTGATTCCCGAAGTGTCGACGTATGCGGTTGCGGTGCCCGGCTCGCCCGGCGTGCCTGCGACCGTGCAGATCTTCGACGCGAACGGCGATACGATGCTCACAACCGTGACGCCATTCCCGTCGTTCGAGGGAACCCCGAGCGTGGCGATGGCAGACGTCAACGGTGACATGGTGCTCGACCTCATCGCTGGAACCGGCGCCGGTGGTGCACCAGAAGTGGTGGCGTACAACGCGGTCGACGGGCCACCGTTCACCGACGAACTGGCACGGTTTGCTCCTTTTGATGCGGGTTTCCGTGGTGGTGTCAACGTCGCCGGCGTCGATATCGACGGAAATGCATTGGCGGACAACATTATCGTGGCCTCCGGCCCGGGTATGGAATCGCAGGTCAAGATCTACTCCACCGTACTGCCGACGGACAAGAAGTCGGCGCCGGCCGAATTCGGATCGTTCATCCCATATCCGGGTTCGAGCAGCGGAGTCACCATTGCCACGGGAATGGTCGACGCGCATTCCGGCCGGGCGAGCATCGTGACTGCTCCCGGACCCGGCGACGAGCCGTTGGTGAAAACGTTCCGGTATGACCTGTACGAGCCGACAGCAGCCGCCGGAAAGACCGACGAACATGAAGGACACACAGGTGGGCCGGTGGCGACCTCGCAGTTCTTGGCATTCGATCAGAGCTATCGAGGTGGGGTATCACTGTCGACCGGTTGGGTGGCCGGTGCGGAAGGCGGCGCGAAATCCATAGTCGCCGGGATGAGCGGCGGAGACGGAACGGTGCGAATCTTCTCGAGCGGATCACGCCTCGACGGATCACCTGAGATGTATCTGGAAAGCCCCGACCACCACTCAACCGACGTTGCCTTTCGGGAGATTGCGTCCTTCGATCCGTTCGAGGGGCTCTCCGGCGTGAGCGTTGCGACTACCAGCACCACAACGGGGGCGGATTTGCTGATCAGCGGTAGCGGAGCGAGTGCCGAAGTTCGGAAGTTCTCTCTGGGACGTGCAGATCCGTCTGCGACGACGCTTACGCCTAGCCTGATCGGAACATTGCCGCCCTATGCGAGTGGGATCGGAGCGTTGCCGCTAGGAGGTCGCTAGTGCGTATGTCGAACGTTGAATGCTGTTGCATGTCAGAAGTTCTCGAGCGTAGATCTCCTTAAGCCTGCCCGAAATGCCCCTTGAATCGAATGGTTGTTCGAGTATAATTGGGTCACGGGTGGGGAGGCCTTGATGACTACGGTCAGCGATTTTGTTTCGGTGGGGGATGTTGTAGCGGGTTCGGCTGCGGGTGTGCGTGGCAGGTTGTGGCAATTGCGCCCGGCGGAGGTTCGGGACGTTGCCGTTAGTGCGTCTGCGGAAATTCTTCGGTTGGAAGCGATTCGGGTTGCCGCTGTCGACGCGTTGGCGCTTAGTCCGGACGAGCAGGTGCTGTGTTACCGGGGTGTTGGTCGGTGGTTGGCGGCGAATACGATGCTGCAGAACGCGGCCGGTAACAAGATCGCTGCCCTCGGTGCCGCGTTGCGGGTGTTGCCGGATATTGCTGCGCAGTTCGAGGCCGGTGACCTTTCGCTCGATCATGCGGCAATAATTGCCGCATTCTGTGAATCTCCACCAAAAGGAATGCCGGAGAACGCTCTACCGTCCTGCATGAAGACTCTGTTGGCTGCCGCATCCGGTGTGGAGGCGACCACCATCAAGCTGCGGTATGCGATTGCGGTCCTGGAGCGGATTTTCGAATCCGACGAGACTCCGCCCGGTGAGGACGATGACCTCAACGTCTTGCGGATTTCGCCGACGCTCAACGGGCGGGTCGCGATCAAGGGTGATTTCGACGCACTCACTGGTGAAATGTTGTTGTCGGCTCTCTCGGGTTTGTCGATGCCTAAACCGGCCGCGGACGGAACCCCGGATCAGCGGTCGGCAGCCAAACGCACCGCCGACGCGTTCACGGAGTTGATTCGCCGGTATCTCGACAATGCTGTCACCGGTGTTGATGGTGGTCAGCGTCCGCACGTGAATGTGCACATCACCGCGAAAGATCTTGCCGAGCATCGCGAATGCGCCGCTACGCGACCTAGCAGGGACGCAGAGCTTGATGTCGAAGATCTTGATGTCGGGTACATGCCGTGGATGAGACCACTGAGTGTGAGCCTGACCCGGATGCTCGCCTGTGACTGCATGCTCTCGACGGTGTTGATGGACGGCAACGGGGCACCGTTGGATGTGACCCCGCACAAACGCCTCGTCACACCCGAGCAGCGGACTGCGTTGATTGCTCGGGACAAAGGCTGCGCCTTCCCGAACTGTGATGCGGTTCCGGCTTGGTGCGACGCGCACCATATAAAACCCTGGTCAACCGGAGGCTTGACGGTGATGGACAATCTCACCCTCCTCTGCCGTAGCCACCACCGATTGATCCACAGCACCAGCGGGTTCCGCGGGATCTGGGAAATCAAGATGGGTACCGATCACAAACCTTGGTTCATCCCACCAGCTGCGATCGACCCGAAACAACGACGCCGCCGGTCCACCACCCGCCAAGGCCCAGTGCATCGAGACTGAAACCGGCTCTGCCGGAACTGAATACCGTGTGAGAGCTTCGCATCACCAGGAAAGACGATGCGAAGCCCACACGCATGCGCAGCTCCTGAAGCAAACACGCACGGGTTCGCACGGCATATTCGTGGTGAGGGCCAAAGCGGGTAAGTAGGATTCCGCTGATGATGGGGAGGGACCGCTTTGCGTTCAGTGCTGCTGCGTGGTGCAGTGCAATCAGGGCAGCGACCAGATCTGTGTAGTGACGAGATAGAACACCACAACCCAGAACACTGTCACCGCTGCGACGATCGCCAAACCCTGAGCATTTATTTTCGCCGCGGGAACATCGGCCGGCGGACGCAACCAGCGACTCAGCAGACGGTTCACGTAATAAGGCATCGTGAAGAAACTCATGATGAAGCTCGAGAGAAGGTTTCCCACCAACAACCCAAGCCAGAGCGGCATTTTCAGTGGTGACAATGCCAAGGTCAGCAAGACGACAGTCGGGTACAGGCCAACCCACACCGCGATCGCAGTCTTGGTGTCCGATGGTGGTGGGGCTTCGTTGCCGTTCTCGTCGAACGCAAACCAACTGCCGAATGAATTGTCGACGGTGCGCAATTCGAAATCGTGGAACCTACGCCCCTCGGCAAGGAGTTCCTGACGTTCGGGGGAGGTCAGCCAGGTATCGAGATGGGCGGCGCTGTCGAAGCGGTAGAGAGTGGTCCATTCGTCTTGGACACCGTCGACGGGTCGGAAAAGTTCGGTGCCGCGGAATCCCTCGAACGTGCTTTCCACCTCGCGCAGGCGGTCTTGCCAGGCAAGGAATTCCTCGATGTTGTCATCACTGACTCGGTGTGACACGACAACGGTGAGAAGTGGATCGGGTCGTTTGATCCCGCCACTCACTACCTGTTGGGTACCGGGTCCGTCGAAGAATTGGCGGCCGCGCTCGAGGAAATCCTGACGTGTCGCGCTGTTGATCCAGGCCTGAACATGAGCGATGGAGTCGAAGCGATACACGATTACCCACTCCGGGTGGATGGCCGTCGGCGCGGACACTTCGGTGCCCAGAAATCCGGCGTAGCCCGCGGCAGCCCGGTTGAGGTCCTTTTGCCAGACTTCGAACTGCTCTGCCATTCCGGCGTGTACCCGCTGACCGATGATGACTGTGGCGATGTTGTCGGCGGATGTTTCCGCGGTCATCGGTTCAACCCCGTGTAGATCCGTTCAGGAGTGAGGGGAAGCGACCGGAATCGGGTGCCGGTCGCGTTATGCACAGCATTCGCCAGGGCCGGGGCGACCGGGTTGATGCAGCACTCCGCCATGCCTTTCGAGCGGAGTGGGCCGACGGAATCAGACGAATCGACCAATATCACCTCGGTGCGAGGAACATCTGCATACGTGGGAATGCGATAGTTTCGCAAGTTCGGGTTCATCATCGCGCCGGCTGCGTCCACATGAAAGTTCTCGGTGAGAGCAAAGCCGATTCCCTGCGCGACGCCACCTTCGATTTGCCCTCGAACTTGTGCGGGATTGATGATCACACCAGCGTCGGTCGCATGAACGCTGGAGAGTATCCGGATTTCGCCGGTTATCCGGTGCACCGCGATGCGGAAGCCGTGAGTATTGGACACCACGCTCCGCGGCGATCCGTAGGCCTTGCGGGCCACGGTAAATCGGATCCCGCGTTGCCTCGCGGCGTCGAGAACTTCCTGCAGAGTCAATCGTGTACTTGCGCAGACGATCTTGTCGTCGTCCATCGAGCACTGATCGACTGCAACGCCAGTGTGGTGTGCGGCAAAGGCAAGTAGGCGATCTCGCAACGCATTCGATGCTCGCAAGACAGCGTTTCCGGCTACAAACAGGCCCGCACTGGCAAAAGCGCCTGTGTCGAAACCGGTACGGTCGGTGTTCGACTGAATGATTCGCACGCGGGACGGTGTGGTTCCCAACTGATTCGCGGCGATCTGGACGTGAGCGGTGGACGTTCCTTCGCCGAATTCGACTGTGCCGATGGCAAGTTCGTACATACAGTCGTCGCCGAGCGTGAGCCACGCCTCCGAGATGTGCTCAGTGGGTGGGGCGGTCTCGTGTAACGAGCTGGCCGTGCCGGTACCGATGAGCCAGTCCTCGCCGAGAGATGGGACCGGCGTGCGATCCAAAGCGGAGTCCACCAGGTCGATGCACTGGCCGAGTCCGTCTTCGGTGAAGATGACGTCATCGGGTCCGTCCTCGAGCGCCACAAGTGAATCGCCTGGCCGCACGATGTTGCGTCGGCGCAGTTCCAGCGGGTCCATGTTCAACGCGAGTGCGAGTTCGGTCATCGCGGACTCCACGGCAAATGCGGGCTGAGTCATCCCGTAACCGCGCAGGGCTCCACTCGGAACGTTGTTCGTGTAGACGGAATACGCGTCGAACTTCTTGTTTGCGCATCGGTACAGCGAGACGGCAGCTCCGCCGGCGAATAACGTTTCACCGCCGTGGTTTCCGTAGGCGCCGGTGTTGGAGATGTTTCGGTACTGAAATGCGGTCAGCGTCCCGTCCGCCGTGGCGCCCAATTTGATGGTCAATTTCATCGGATGTCGCGGAGATGCGGTGGTGAACTCCTCTTCGCGCGTGAACTCGAGGCTGACGGGTCGGCCCGTGTCCAGTGTTGCCAGTGCAACGAGGTCTTCCGTGATCACCTCTTGTTTTCCGCCGAATCCGCCGCCCACCCGTTTGCAGAACACGCGAAGCTGATCCGGGCGCAGATCGAACAGGTGGGAGAGTTTGACCCTGGCAATCGACGGCGACTGCGAGCTGGTGCGCACGTGTAGGCGTTCGTCTTCCATCCAGGCGATGGAACCGTGCGTCTCGAGGTGCGCATGTTGGACCCGGGGCGAGAAGTACGTGCCTTCGTGGATCACGTCCGCCGCTGCAAACCCGGCTTCCACGTCGCCGACATGCCCATGGATCTCGAGCAGGATGTTGTGCTCGGGGTCGCGGACAAACGGGTCGTCCGATCCGTGCAATGGCGGGGCGCCATCGGCCATCGCCTCCTCTGGATCGAAAACAGCCGGGAGAACCTCGTACTCGACCACAACTCTGCGACGACCTTCTTCGGCTGCGGCAATGGATTCGGCAAGTACGGCTACCACCCGCTGCCCGACGAAGCGCATCACGTTGTCGAGAATGTAGGTGTCGTCGGGATCCACAAGGTGGTCGGTATGGATAGCCGTCGTGAAACGCTTGCGCGGCACGTCTTTCCAGGTATAGACGCGGTGCACTCCGGGAACGGCGAGCGCAGCAGCAGTGTCGATCGAGACGATCCGCGCGTGGGCGTGCGGTGAATGCAGCACCTTCAGATGCAGCATCCCGCCCGTCGATGTATCGATCGTTGTATCCATCGTGAACTCGGCGCGGCCGGTCACGATATCGGTAGCGGCGGGTGCGCCGACGCTTGTCCCTACAGCTTGCCCGGGTAGTGCGACCTCGATCGCACTGACTCCGTTGACCGCGTCCTCGATCGCTCGATACCCGGTGCAGCGGCACAGGTTTCCTTTCAGGGCGCGCGGCAGGTCGTCCTTCTGATCGTCGGTCAATGCTGCCGCCGTCATGATCATGCCGGCGGTGCAGAAGCCGCACTGAAATCCAGGCGCGTCGCGGAACTGCGCCTGCATCGGGTGCAGATTCTCCGGAGTGCCTAGGCCTTCGATAGTCGTGACATCCCGACCTTCGGCTCGAAAGGCGGGAGTGATGCAGCTGTGGATCGGAGCGCCGTCAAGCCAGACGGTGCAGGCTCCACAATCGCCCCCGTCGCATCCCTTCTTGACGCCGTGATGGCCGAGGGTCCGGAGGAAGGTGCGTAGACACTGCCCGGCGAATGGCTGCTCGCTGAAGATCCTGCCGTTCACCACGTAGCTCATAATCGGTCCTCGCTCAGTTCCAGGCGCAGCTCCTCGGCGTAATGCCGGGCGAGGTGAAGGCGGTGGTCAGGGGTGCCGTTCGGGTCGTCGAACCAGGCAGCTTCAGGAATGGCATTGATGACGTGCTGTAGCGAATCCCGGTCCGGGATGGTGGCAAACGACAGTTGGATCGGTCGGGTTGTTCCGGCGGTGATGGTGAGCAGGAGGTCTGTAGTGCCCGGTGTCCGAGTAGCGATCATGAAGATGGTGGAACGGCCGAGGTGGGTGAGACTGAATCGGCGGTGGGCGTGACGTTTGGTGAGCGCGTGAATCGGAATGTCGATGCTACGAAGCACCTCGCCCGGTTCGAGGATGTTCTGGTGGTCTCCGATCACAAAATCGGCGGCGTCGACGATTCGTTCGGTGCCGTCGGTGGACCACAGCGTGTATGTCGCCTCGAGTGCGACGCACAGCGTGATCATCGGGCCGGCGGGCAGCGACATGCAGATGTTCCCGCCCACGGTTGCGCTGTTCCAGACCTTGAACGAGGACAGGAAGTACTCACAACTGATACGACAGAGTTGAGCCGCCGGCCAATCACCCGGCGCTACAAACGTATACAGGTCATGGATCGTGCAGGTTGCGCCGATGGTGAGACCGGTCGCGTGTGTTTCCAGCGGCGTCCAGCCCAGCGTTGTCAGATCGACAAGGCGATCCAGATCGGGCTGTTCTGCTGAAAACAGCCATGTACCACCGGCAAGCCACGCGTCGCCGACCCGCCAGATCGCACCGGGGCGATCCGGTGGTCGCCGAACTACGTCGTTGATGGTGGTGAGGTCCATGCGTCGTGCTCCCCTCGGGGAAGTGACATACCGGACTGCGACATTACCGAGTACACGAAGCGCGTTCACATGTTTCGGGTATTTCAGACCAATCGGAATTAAGTCCAACTGGTCGGTGCATGCGATTTCAGATTTTGGGTACGTCTGAGTACGGGGCGGGTTCCGCCTCTTGCATTTTGCGAGCTCGGATACGGACGTGGCTACGCATTCGGCGGCTGCGGAGACCCAACAGGGTGGCACTATTGTGAAACGCTTCGATGTCAGGCAACAGCCCACTCGAGTTTCGGACGTAGAGCTGTTTCCTCTCTCCGCCGCGCAGCGTGCGACCTGGTTTGCGCAGCAACTCGAGCCGAAGGTGCCGATTTCGATAGCGCACTACGTCGAGTTGCGTGGAGTTCTCGATGTCGACCTGCTGCGCAGGGAAACCCGGACGGTCGCACGGGAGTTTCAGTCGCCCTTGCTCAAAGTGCTCGAGGTCGACGGCCAGCCGATGCAGTACGTGGACAACTCGATGGAGATCCCGGTCGAGCTCATCGATTTCCGTGACTACGACGATCCGATGGTCGCTGCACACGAGTGGATGCAGCGGGATTATCAGACCACTCTTGATCTCGGAATTGATCGACTGGTCGAGACCTCGGTGCTCTGCGTGGGTGAGCTGCACTATTTGTGGTACAGCCGAATTCATCATGTCGCACTCGACGGATTTGGTGCGATGACGCTGATGAATCGTATTGCGCACCGATATTCGGCAGCAGTCTCCGGAGGCGAACCGGATCCGAATCGCGCTGCGCCACTACGCAAGCTGTACGACATCGACAGTCGCTACCGGTCGTCGGATCGGTTTGCCGCCGATCGCGAGTACTGGGCGGAGAGGAACTCAGGCGGTACCGGTTCAGCCCTGGCGACCGGGCACGAACCGGCAGTCGCTGCGAGCAAACTCCAGAGCGCTGTGCTGTCCGGGGAATCGTCTGCCGAACTCCTGGAATCCGAAGGTCAGGCGGCTACGATCATCGGAGCGCTGGCCTGTTATTTGGCACGTCTCACTGCGAAAGACGCTGTACTGGTGCAAGTTCCGATGTCAGGCCGAACGACGGCGGTACTGCGCGAGTCCGGCGGCATGATGGTCAATGTTGCGCCGCTGTCCATCTCGGTCGACGAAGGGGATACCGTCGCGGAACTCGTGTCCCGGGTTCAGCGTGAGTTGATGGGCGCACTACGCCATCAGCGCTGCAGTCTCGAAGACATTCGCCGCGACATCGGTGTCAGTACAAATGGTGTCAGTACAAATGGTGTCAGTACAAATGGTGTGAGCAGCGATGACGCATTGGCCGGGCCGATGGTCAACGTCATGATGTTCCGACAAGAAGTTCAGCTCGGCGCGATGGTGGGTGAATACCACATCGTCACCTCGGGGCCGGTGGAAGATCTCCTGGTCAACGTGTATCCGAGCGCGGATCAACTGTTCGTCGACTTCCGGGCGAATCCGAACAGGTACGCGGATTCGGTGTTGCGTGCGCATCACGGGCAGTTCGTCGAACTGCTGGAAGAACTGATCGCGGCGGCTCCGGATGTGCGGCTTGCGACCATTCACGACCGCTCCTTCCGCACTGGCGTGAAACTGCGCCGTGAGGCCGAGCAACTCGAGTACTGGAAGAACCAGCTCGCGGGGATGCCCGAACTGCTGAGTCTCCCGTCCGACCGAATTCGACCCGCGGCGCAGTCGTTGAGCGGCGATCGGGTTGACGTTCGGATCAGCGCTGACACACATCAGCACCTGATCGCGCTGGCTCAGGAACACAACACCACAATGTTCGAGGTGCTGCACGCTGGGTTCGCGCTCTTGACGAGCCGCCTGTCCGGTGTGCTCGATGTGGTGGTCGGGACGCCGGTGTCGACAGGATCGAACATCGTCGTGTTGCGCAACCAGGTGGCACCGGATAAGTCCTTCTCGCGACTGTTGGGCCAGTTTGTCGAGGTCGACGCGGAAGCGTTCGAGCGCGCCGATATACCGTTTGATCGGTTGGTGGGGGAGCTGGAGGTCAAGCAATCCCCTGCGTATTCGCCTGTTGTCCAAGTGTTGTTCGAGAGCGGCCTCGAGCGCGGCCTCGAGACCGGCCTCGAGACCGGCACTGCCGCGGAGGAGACTGGCAACGGTATCGGCCGATTCGACCTTCGGGTATCTGCGGAAGAAACGTTCAGCGACGACGCCGCACCGTCCGGCATCAATGTGACGCTGGGGTTTGCCACCGATCTGTTCGATGCCGACACTGTTGCTCGTCTCGGAATTCGATACCGAACAATTCTGGAGGCGGTCACCGCCGACCCTGAGACGGTAGTCGGTGACATAGGCATTCTCTCCGAGGACGAACGGGGAGCGCTCCTTCCGGTCCAGACCGCGCCGGGACGTTCGCAGCGCACCCTGCCGGAGTTGTTCGATGCGGCTGCGCGGGCGCATCCCGACGGTATCGCGCTGTCGTATCAGGGCGCCTCGGTAACCTATCGAGAACTCGACGAACGTTCGAACCAGTTGGCGCGCGTGTTGGCTGCCCGCGGCATCGGATCGGAAGATCGTGTGGCGCTGGGTATGACACGCTCGGTGGAGTCGGTCCTGGCCATGCTCGCCGTGGCAAAGTCCGGTGCGGCATTTGTTCCCGTGGATCCGACGTATCCGGCTGAACGAATTCAACACATGCTGATGGACTCCGGCGCGGTCGTGGGGTTGACCGTTTCCGCTGAGCAATCGTCATTGCCGAATTCGATTCCGTGGATGACTCTCGATGACAACACCTTTCGTGATCATTGCGCGGCGATGCCGATTTCGGCAGTCACCGACGCCGAGCGAGCGCGACCACTTCGCCGCGAGAATCCCGCGTACGTGGTCTACACCTCGGGTTCCACGGGGCGACCGAAAGGCGTGTCGGTCACCCACACTGGACTGGACGGCTTTGCTGCTGAGCAACTTTCACGGTTCGGTGCTACACCGAACTCTCGAACGCTGCATTTCTCGACCCCGAGCTTCGACGCGTCGATCTTCGAGTATCTTCAGGCGTTCGGGGCCGCAGCCACAATGGTGATCGCTCCGCGCACGATCTACGGCGGCGAGGAGTTGGCCCGCTTCCTGAAAACCGAACGGGTCACCCACGGATTCATCACCACCGCCGCACTCGGATCAACACCCGCCGACGGCCTTCCCGACTTTCAGGATGTTGTGTTCGGCGGTGAGGCATGCCCGCCGGAGCTGGTGCAGCGGTGGTCTCCTGGTCGCAGGTTGTGCAATGCCTACGGGCCGACCGAGGCGACAATCATGGCGAATATCAGTACGCCGATGTCGCCGGCGGGACCGATCACACTGGGTGGCCCGCTTCGCGGGTGCGTCGAAGTTGTCCTCGATTCGAGGTTGAATCCCGTCCCGGACGGTGTTGCCGGTGAGCTCTATATTTCCGGTGAGGCCCTCGCTCGCGGGTATCACGGAAAACCGGCATTGACCACAGAACGGTTTGTGGCCAGCCCCTTTGGCCATCCTGGTGACCGGATGTACCGGACTGGAGATGTGGTGCGCCGCCGCGGCGGCACGCTCGAATACGTCGGGCGCAGCGACTTCCAGGTGAAGGTCCGCGGGTTCCGCATCGAACTGGGTGAAATCGATACTCTTCTGCTAGCTCATCCGCGGGTGCGGACTGCTGTAACCGTGGCACGAACCGCGCCGTCAGGCGATACGGTGCTCGTCTCGTATGTTGTGCCTGCCGACGGGCAGGTGCTGTCGCCCGCCGACCTGACGGAATACGTGGGGGAACATCTGCCCACGTATATGGTGCCGGCGGCGATCGTGTTGCGCGACGAGTTGCCGATGACGCCGGTGGGGAAGCTTGATCGTGCGGCGTTGCCAGCGCCACAATTTCTGCGCGGCGCCGGCGAGTTCCGTGCTCCGCTCGACCCGCTGGAGCAGGTTGTTGCACAGATCTTCTCCGATGTCCTCGGGGTTGAACGGATTGGACTGGGCGACAGCTTCTTTGATCTCGGCGGAAACTCCCTTGTAGCAACAAGGCTGATCGCTCGGGTCAACGCGGCCGAGGGGGTCGACCTTGGTGTACGGAGTCTGTTCGAGGCTCCCACCGTTGACGCGCTGGCGGTGGAAATTCGCGGTGCGCGGACCGCCGCTCGCTCCGGCCGTCCGAATCTGAACGCGCAACCTCGTCCCAGCAGAGTCCCTGTTTCGCTTGCGCAACAACGTATGTGGTTCGTCAATCAGTTCGACGTATCGTCGGCCGCGTACAACATTCCGATGGTGGTGCGGCTGGCAGGAACGTTGGATGTAGATGCGCTCCGGGCCGCAATGACAGACGTGATCAACCGCCACGAGTCGCTCCGCACCATGTATCCGGCGTCGGTGGACGGTCCTCTTCAAGTTATTGTTCCGCCGGCGCAGGTGATCCCGGAGTTGATTCCGCTTGTCGCCGTCACGCGCTCCACGTTGGATGCGCGGATTTCCGAACTTGCCGGTCGGGGTTTCGACGTGAGTGCCGATGTGCCCGTTCGCAGTGCGTTGTTTCGGATCAGTCCCGATGAGCATGTCCTGGTTCTTGTGGTACACCACATTTCGGCGGACGGAGCGTCACTGGCACCGCTCGCCCGCGACCTCACGGCGGCATACGCGGCGCGAGCGGCGAAGCAGGATCCGAATTGGCTCCCACTACCGGTGCAGTACGCGGACTACAGCCTGTGGCAACAGGGTGTTCTCGGCCTCGACGACGATCCGGGCAGCGTCATGTCCGCACAATTGGGGTACTGGAAGTCGACGCTGTCCGGCGTCCCCGCCGCTATCGACTTACCGCTGGATCGGCCGCGGCCGGCGCAGCGATCGCTGCGCGGTGAGACCGTCGAGTTCTCGGTTCCCGCGGAATTGCACAGTGAAGTCCTCGAACTTGCGCGCCGGCACAACGCCACAGTGTTCATGGTGATGCATGCTGTGCTTGCGGTGATGTCGGCGCGGCTGAGCGCATCGGCAGACATAGCAATCGGGACACCGACAGGAGGTCGTGGTGAGGAGGCACTCGACGACCTGGTCGGGATGTTCGTCAACACACTGGTGCTGCGGACGGCCGTACATTCTGCCGCGACCTTCGAACAAGTACTGGCCGGCGTCCGTGAGGTGGATTTGGCGGCGTTCGGCCACACGGAGGTGCCCTTCGAGAGTGTCGTCGAAGCATTGGCGCCGGAACGCTCGACATCGCAATCACCGCTCTTCCAGATCTTGCTGGAGTTCCAGAACACGGTCGCGCCCCACCTGGAACTCCCGGGCCTCACAGTGGACGTCGTACCGGTCGATTCCGGCGTCGCCAAATTCGATCTGCAGTTGACGCTTGCGGAACGCCGTGACGACATGGGGTCGGCAGCAGGCTTTGCGGCGTCGTTCACGTACGCGTCGGACATCTTCGATCGGGACACGGTCGCAGGCTTCGGGGAGCAGTTCGTTCGAATTCTGAGCGCTGTAGTAGCGGATTCGAACACCCCTGTCGGTGATGTAGACGTGGTCGATTCGCGTGAGCGCGACGTGGTTGTGGGGGTGTGGAACGAGACGGATCGACCGATTCCGTCGGTGACGTTGGCTGATCTGTTCGATGGGCAGGTTTTGCGGACACCGAATGCGCCAGCTGTTGTGTTCGACGGAACGGTGCTGTCGTATCGGGAGTTCGGTGAGCGGGTGAATCGGCTGGCCCGATTCCTGATTTCGGTGGGTGTTGGTCCGGAATCGCGAGTGGGTGTCGCTATTTCTCGTTCGGTGGAGTTGTTGGTATCGGTGTATGCCGTGCTCGAAGCAGGTGGGGCGTATGTCGCGATCGATCCGGGCCAGCCACCGGACCGGGTGGGGTTTGTGGTGGGCGCCGCGGATCCCGTGGTGGTGCTGACAACTTCGGGTGAAGGTTCGGTATTGCCCGCCGGTGTGTTCGTCGTCGAGTTGGATCATGTTGATGTGAGTGAGTTTTCGAGTTCACCGGTGACAGATTGTGACCGGCTGACTCCACTGCGGCCGGAACATGCGGCGTATGTCATGTTCACGTCGGGATCGACGGGTCGGCCGAAAGGTGTTGTGGTTCCGCACGCGGGAGTAGTCAACCGCCTGCTGTGGATGCAGGATCGCTACCCTTTGGACGCCAGTGACGTGGTGCTACAGAAAACGCCGGCGACGTTCGACGTATCGGTGTGGGAGTTGCTGTGGCCGTTGCAGGTTGGTGCGCGGTTGGTCATCGCAGAACCGGGTGGGCATCGTGATCCGGCATATCTTGCGGGCGTGATTGTCGACCAGTCGGTGACAGTGGTGCATTTTGTGCCATCGATGTTGGAGGTGTTTGTTGCCGAGGCGTCGGCGGCGCGGTGTTCAGGTATCCGGCGAGTGTTTGTATCGGGTGAGGCGCTGCCGCCGGGGACTGCGCGGCGGATGCGTGAGTTGATTCCCGGTGCCGGGCTACACAACTTGTACGGTCCGACGGAGGCGTCGGTGGATGTGACGTCCCACGAGGTCAGCGATGTCGACACGACAGTAGTGCCCATCGGTGCGCCGGTGTGGAACACCACGGTGTACGTGCTGGACGGGCGCTTGCATCCGGTGCCGGTGGGGGTTGTGGGCGAGTTGTATCTCGGTGGTGTGCAGTTGGCTCGGGGGTATTTGGGGCGGGCTGATTTGACGGCGGATCGGTTTGTGGCGGATCCGTTCGGGGCGAACGGTGAGCGGTTGTATCGGACTGGGGATCTGGTGCGGTGGGTGCGGCGTGGCAGTTCTGCCTTGGGTGAGTTGGAGTACGTCGGGCGTAGTGATTTCCAGGTGAAGTTGCGTGGTCAGCGGGTAGAACTTGGAGAGGTCGAGGCAACGCTGGCCCGGTACGACGGGGTAGCGCAGGCGGTAGTGGCACTGCGGTCGGGGGTCGCGGGCGATTATCTCGCCGGGTTTGTGGTTCCCCAGCCAGGGGCGACAGTTGACGAGCGAGTGATCTTGGAGCGGGCCGCCGCCGAGCTTCCGGGGTTCATGGTGCCGTCAGTGCTGGTGGTGATGGACGAGGTGCCGGTGACGGCAAATGGAAAGTTGGATCGGAAAGCGCTGCCGGAAACAGATTTCGAAGCCGGTGCTGCCGGATATCTTGCACCGCGCAATCCGATCGAGGACATTGTCGCCACTGTATTTGCGGATCTCCTCGGAGTCGCGAAAGTAGGTACGCACGAAGATTTCTTCGACCTCGGCGGGAACTCGCTGATCGCCACGAGGTTGGTCGCGAGGATCAATGCCGTGGTCGGGGACAGGATAGGAGTGCGGGACGTATTCGACGCTCCGACCGTCGCGGATTTGGCGGCATTGGCGCAGTCGAATGACGGTGTGGAATCCAGACCGCCGCTGAAGCCGCGGGGTGGTACTGCGGAAGTCCCACTGTCGCTGGCGCAACAGCGGATGTGGTTTGTCAATCAGTTCGACACGTCGTCGTCGGCGTACAACGTCGCGTTTGCGTTGAGGTTGGACGGCGCGCTCGATATCAGTGCGCTGCAGGCAGCTTTTGGTGACGTCGTCGAACGACATGAGGCAGTGCGCACAATCTTTCCGCTCACCGATGACGGCCCACAACAAGTGGTCGTGCCTACCGCGAGTGCAGTGCCTGACCTTGATCCCATCGCATTGTCCGGTGACGCAGAGCTTCGCGAGAAGTGCGTGCAGGTGCTGGCCGAAGGCTTCGACGTGACAGAGCAGGTCCCGCTGCGTGCCGGTCTGTTCCGGCTCGAAGGAAAGGCGGCTTCTCATGTCCTGGCAGTCGTGGTGCACCACATTGCTGCCGACGGTTTCTCGATGGCGCCGCTGGCCCGAGATGTCATGGGCGCGTATTCGTCACGTGTGCTGGGTTCGGCACCGGACTGGGCACCACTCGAGGTTCAGTACGCCGACTACACGTTGTGGCAACGCGAGTGGCTGGGTTCGGAATCCGATGAGCAGTCGCTGATGTCGACGCAGCTGGCGTATTGGAGCAACACGCTCTCTGACCTGCCCGAGGTGTTGGAGATTCCCACCGCCCGTCCGCGTCCCGCTGTTCGTTCGCTTCGCGGCGGACACGTCCCGTTTTCGATAGATCCCGAGGTTCATGCGGGCGTGGTGGCGCTGTCGCGGGAATACAACGTCACGGTGTTCATGGTTGTGCACGCGGTGTTGGCGGCAATGTTGGCGCGGTTGACTGATTCCGACGATATCGCCGTCGGCACACCGATCGCGGGTCGTGGTGAGAGGGAGCTCGACGACGTCGTGGGCATGTTCGTCAACACGCTTGTCCTGCGCACCACGATCGACACGGGCGCGACATTCGCCGAATTGCTCCACACCGTCCGGGAAGCTGATCTGGGTGCATTCACGCATGCGGAAGTTCCCTTCGAACGTGTTGTGGAAGTGGTGAATCCCTCACGGTCGACCGCGCATTCTCCGCTCTTCCAGGTCATGCTGGAGTTCCAGGACATCGAGCGCCCGACCTTGGAACTTCCCGATCTGCAGGTCAACAGTGTCGATGTCGAGATCGACACCACCAATTTCGATCTGCAATTGACAGTGTCGGAACGCGTGGACGCCGACGGTAACCCAGCCGGCATGGATGCAAAGTTCGGTTATGCCACAGACCTTTTCGACAGTGATTCTGCCTTGACGTTTGCGCGGCGGCTGCAGCGAATCCTCGTCAGTGTCACCGCTGATCCATCTGCAAGGGTCGGAGATATCGATATCCTCGACGCTGGTGAACGTGACGACCTGACCCCGGTTCGAGGTAAGGAGGGAGTGGACCCGCACACGCTGCCGGATCTGTTGGCAGCCGCAACCGCTCACGATCCGAATGCTGTTGCGCTGATCTATGACACGCGTGAGGTTAAGTACCACGAACTCGACAAACGCTCGAATCAATTGGCCCGCATGCTGATCGAGTACGGTATCGGGCCCGAGAACGTAGTTGCACTATGCGTGCCGCGATCCGTCGAGTCCATTCTGGCGCTGTGGGCTGTGGCCAAGACGGGTGCCGCGTTCCTTCCCGTCGATCCACATCATCCCTCTGTGCGGATCGAATACATGCTCACCGACTCCAGCGCAGTGTGGGGCGTGACCGGGGCGGCGCACCACGCCACCCTTCCCGCTGTCGTGCCCTGGTTGGTACTGGATGAACCGGGCTTCGGCGAACGACTGTCGTCCTACCCGTCGTCGGGGATCAGCGATGAGGAGCGGACATCGACGATTCGGATCGATAATCCGGCGTACTTGATCTATACCTCCGGGTCGACCGGCACACCCAAGGGCGTCGTTACGACACACCGCGGTCTGCACAGCTTTGCCGTTCAGGAGCGCGAAACATTCGGAACCACAACGCAGTCGCGGACACTGCACTTTGCGTCGCCCAGCTTTGACGCATCGATCCTCGAATTGTTGTTGGCGACCGGTGCCGGCGCCACGATGGTGATTGCGCCGCCGTCCGTGTACGGCGGAACCGCTTTGGCGGAACTGCTCGAATCCGAGCGGGTCACGCATTGTTTTGTCACTCCGGTGGCACTGGCGTCGGTTGAACCGGCAGGTCTCTCTTCGCTCGAATGCGTGGTGACGGGTGGGGAGGCTTGCCCGCCCGAACTGGTGGCACGATGGGCGCCGGGTCGGCGGATGTTCAATGCCTACGGACCGACCGAGACGACAGTAGTGTCGAGTATCAGTGCGCCCCTTGCGCCCTCGGACCCGGTCACCATCGGTGCCCCCACGCGCGGTTTCACTGAAGTTGTGCTCGATTCGCGGCTTCAGCCGGTACCGGTGGGTGTTGCCGGCGAGTTGTATCTTGCCGGTCCGGCTCTTGCGCGTGGTTATCACGAGCGGTTCCGCCTGAGCGCCGAACGTTTTGTCGCCGACCCCTTCGGCCCGGGCGGAACGCGCATGTACCGCACCGGCGATCGGGTGCGGTGGTCGTCAGATGGGCAATTGGAGTACCTCGGGCGCACTGATTCACAAGTGAAGATTCGTGGTTTCCGCATCGAACTCGGCGAAGTCGAATCGGCGCTTACTGCGCATGAGGACGTGGCTCAGGCCGTTACCGACGTATGGAACGGTGACGGCAGCGGCGACCGGTTGATCGGTTACGTGGTGCCCGAACCTGGCGCGATAATCGACTCGAAAGAAGTTCTCGACGTCGCAGCTGGGCGACTGGCGTCGTACATGGTCCCGGCGACGCTGGTGATACTCGGATCTCTTCCCCTCACGGTTCACGGGAAACTTGACCGCGCGGCGCTGCCGGAGCCTGACTTCTCGGCCGCGGTGACACCGGATCGACCACCGCGAACCGAGACCGAGGCGTTGCTTGCCGGACTGTTCAGCGAGGTACTCGGACTGGAATCGGTGGGCGTCCACGATTCTTTCTTCGCGCTCGGCGGGGACAGCATCATGTCCATCCAATTGGTAGCCCGCGCAAAGGCTGCCGGTGTGATCCTGAGTCCCCGAGATGTTTTTGATCACAGAACCGTTGCAGCGCTTGCTGAATCGGCGCGATTCGACGGTGACGACGCGGATGCCCTCGACGAGTTGCCCGGTGGCGGTGTCGGTTTCCTGCCCGTTACCCCGGTCGCGTCGTGGATGCTCGAACGCAGTGGCGGCAAACTCGACCGATTCTCTCAAGCCTTGCTGCTGGCAGCGCCAGCCGGCCTCACGCAGAACGTTCTTGCTCTCGCAGTCCAGGAAGTGCTTGACCACCACGACATGCTTCGGGCGCGTCTGATCGTGGACAACAGTGCACACCGGGACATGGCAAGACCTGGCATGGAGGTGCTGCCGCCAGGTTCGATCACGGCGGACACGGTGATCGGTCGGGTGCTCGTCGACACGGTTGACGGGGATGATTTTGCCGCCTTGGCTTCCACGGAACTCGAGGCCGCTGCCGACCTTTTGGATCCGGCCACCGGCGGCCTGCTGCGCATTGTCTGGTTCGACGCCCCGAATGCCAACGGCCGACTCCTTGTGGTGATTCATCACCTCGCGGTAGACGGCGTCTCGTGGCGCATCCTCGTCGCGGATCTTGCGTCGGCAGTGGGACAAGTCCAGGCCGGTGAAACGCCTTCTCTCGCCCCCGTGGGTACGTCGATGCGACGCTGGTCTCATGGCCTGCGCGAACTCGACCGCAGCAGTGAAATCGACCTGTGGACGAGTATCCTGGACGGCCCCGATCCGTTGATCGGGTCGCGTCCACTCGATCCCACTATCGACGTCGAAGCGAGTGTTGGCACCGTCACCGTCGACGTGCCGCCCGCCGTTACACGTAGTCTGCTCACCACATTGCCGACGGCTGTTCACGGAAGCGTTGGCGACGGGTTGCTTGCCGCCGCGGCGCTGGCTCTCGTCAGTTGGCGGCGTCAACAGGGCTCTGCGCGTCAAGAGGGCACTGTTGCGGCAGACGCGCTGATCACACTCGAGGGACACGGCCGCGAGGAAAATGCAGTCCCCGGCGCGGAGCTTTCCCGCACCGTCGGATGGTTCACCACCGTGTATCCGGTGCGGCTGGATCTCGCCGGGATCGATGTCGACGATGCGCTGGCCGGTGGTCGTGCGGCCGGGCAGTCGGTCAAAGCCGTCAAGGAGCAGTTGCGTGCGATCCCGGATCACGGCATCGGCTACGGAATGCTGCGATACCTCGGCGTCGAGGGAGCGTCGCTCAGCCAATATGGTTCTCCTCAAGTCAGTTTCAACTATCTGGGACGAGTGAGCACCTCCGACGGAACGCAAGACTGGCTACCGGTCGCGGGCAGCAGAGAGCTCGGTGGGACGCAGAACCACACCATGCCGGTCGCGTCCGTGATCGACATCAACGCTGCTGTCGAGGACGGTCCGGACGGTCCGCATCTGACCGCGACGTTCACCTACCCGGCAGGTGTGATCAACGAGGACGAAGTCGCGGGGTTTGCCGAACTGTGGCGTCGTGGCCTCGAAGGACTCGCTGCTTACACGTCACTGCCGGGAGCGGGTGGGCTCACCCCGTCCGATGTTCCACTCGTGTCGGTGAGCCAGCAGCAGATCGAATCTTGGGAGGAGCGATTCCCCACAGTGCGCGACGTGTGGTCGCTCTCGCCGCTGCAGGAGGGGTTGCTCTTTCACGCCGCGGTGGCCGCAGAAACCGTGGACGTGTATACCGCACAGCTGTGCATCGAGTTGGAAGGTTCCGTCGATGCGGGGCGCCTGCGTTCCGCTGCAGCAGGTTTGGTGGCCCGTCACCCGAATCTGCGTACCGCGTTCGTCTACGGAAGCGACGGTGCTGCCGCTCAAGTGGTTGTCGACGACCTGGAGATTCCGTGGCAGGAGGTGGATCTGACCGGATACGGATCGGCCGCCGACGAGGAATTGCGACGCTACCTCGACGCGGATCGCAGTGCCCGGTTCAATCTCGACTCACCTCCGTTGCTGCGTCTGACTCTGCTGCGAACTGCACCCGATCGATCAGTGCTTGCGGTGACAAACCATCACATCATCCTCGACGGTTGGTCGATGCCCTTGCTGGTGCGCGAGCTTCTGACGCGGTACGCCGCCGACGGAACCCCGGTGGATCTGCCGGAGTCTGCTTCGTACCGCAATTATCTGACCTGGTTGGCACATCGGGATTCCGAAGCGTCAGCACAGGCGTGGGAACGTGCGCTGCGCGGTGTCACCGAGCCGACGTTGCTGGCGCCTTCCGCGTCTGGCGGGCACCGGGCTGTGCCGGCCGAGGTCGACATCGACCTGCCCGCTTCGGTGCTCGATGCCCTGACTGCCACGGCCCAGCGCAGCGGGGTCACGATGAACACAGTGGTTCAGGCTGCGTGGGGTGTTCTACTGTCCCGCTTACTCTCTCGTGACGACATCGTATTCGGCGCCACTGTCTCGGGGCGATCACCGGAACTGCCCGGTGTGGAAAACATGCTGGGGTTGTTCATCAACACGTTGCCCGTGCGAATGCAGGTAGATCCTGACGAGACCTGCGCACAGTTGCTGGTTCGGATGCAGGAGGAGCAGGCCGCTCTTCTCGATCATCACGAGGTGGGGCTCGGTGAGATTCAGGCCCGCGTCGGTGTGGGCAACCTGTTCGACACGCTGTCGGTATTCGAGTCGTACCCGGTCGACACGTCAGGGCTGGATGATGACGTGGACATCGCCGGTATGCGGGTGACGGGGTTGGATGCTCGCGACGCGACGCACTACCCGCTGACCCTGCTCTCGATCCTCGAACCCCGGTTGCGTCTGAGCCTGCGCTATCAACCATCGATCTTCGACGCCGCGACAGTCCACCTGTACGCCCATCGGTTGACGAGGATTCTCGAAACGATTGCTCTCGACGACTCAACACCGGTCGCTGAAGTCGACATCTTTGCCGACGGTGAGCGGGAGTTGGTGCTGGATGAGTGGAATGCGACGGAGCATCGCGTGCCCGCTGCGACCTTGCTGGATCTAATCGACGCACAGGTGGCACGCACTCCGGACGCTGGTGCGGTGGTGATAGATGGCTCCGTGTTGACGTACGCGGAGTTCGATGCGCGCGTGAACCGACTAGCGCGGCTGCTGATCGGTGCAGGCGTGGGTCCGGAGTCGCGGGTGGGTGTTGCGGTGTCTCGGTCGCTGGAGATGCTGGTGGCAATCTACGCCGTGGGGAAGGCAGGCGGGGCGTACGTTCCGATCGACCCCGATCAACCTGCGGAGCGCGTCGCATATGTGGTGGGAGCGGTTGATCCGGTGCTTGTGCTCTCCACCGCTGCCGAGCGGGCTGTGCTGCCCGGGGGCATGACGGTAGTGGAGCTGGATCATGTTGACGTATCGGAGTATTCGCCGGATCCGGTACGCGAGTGCGAGCGGATTGCGCCGCTGCGACCGGAGCATCCGGCGTATGTGATGTTCACGTCCGGTTCCACCGGTCGACCGAAGGGGGTGGTGGTTCCACACGAGGGTGTGGTGAATCGGTTGCTGTGGATGCAGGATCGGTATCCGCTCGCCGGTGACGACGTAGTACTGCAGAAAACGCCGATGACGTTCGACGTATCGGTGTGGGAGTTGTTCTGGCCGTTGCAGGTTGGTGCTCGACTGGTGATCGCCGAACCTGGTGGGCATCGTGATCCGGTGTATCTGGACCGGGTGATCCGCGACGAGTCGGTGACGACGGTGCATTTTGTGCCGTCGATGTTGGAGGCGTTTCTCGCCGGCGCAGATGTCGGCGGTTGTGACTCTCTGCGGCGGGTGTTTACCAGTGGTGAGGCGCTGGCAGCATCGACGGCGGCGCGTCTGCTGCGGTGCAGTGATGTGGAATTGCACAACTTGTACGGTCCGACAGAGGCGTCGGTGGACGTGACATCCCACGAGGTCAGCGAACTCGACACGACAGAAGTGCCCATCGGTGCGCCCGTGTGGAACACCACGGTGTACGTGCTGGACGGGCGCTTGCATCCGGTGCCGGTGGGTGTTGTGGGGGAGTTGTATCTCGGTGGTGTGCAGTTGGCTCGGGGGTATCAGGGCCGGGCTGATTTGACGGCGGATCGGTTTGTGGCGGATCCGTTAGGGGCGAACGGTGAGCGGTTGTATCGGACTGGGGATCTGGTGCGGTGGGTGCGGAGTGGTATTGCGGGGTCGAGCGGAGTGAGGGGGAATGTTGCTGCTTTGGGTGAGTTGGAGTACGTCGGGCGCAGTGATTTCCAGGTGAAGTTGCGGGGCCAGCGCATCGAATTGGGGGAAATCGAGGCAGTAATGGCGCGCCAGGATGGGCTGGCGCAGGCGGTAGTGGTTCTCCGAAACGGCGAAGCCGGGGATTTCCTGGCTGCCTATGTTGTTGCCGCGCAGGGCCTAACGCTGGTCGAGCAAGAAGTGCTCGACGCGGCAGCACAGGATCTACCCGCGTACATGGTGCCGTCGGTGGTGACGGTGCTAGCGGTACTACCGGTGACCGGGAACGGCAAGCTGGACCGAAAAGCCCTGCCGGAACCGGAATTTGCCGCAGTGGTGTATAGAGCGCCGAGCACACCGGCACAGGAAGTAGTCGCGCAGGCATTTGCCGACGTGATCGGCGTTGATCGCGTCGGCGCCGACGACAGTTTCTTTGCACTCGGCGGCGATTCGCTCAGTGCTACCCGAGCAGTGGGACGGATCAACAGTGCGTTGAACACCGAATTGGGCGTGGCCGGGTTGTTCGACACACCAGTGGTTTCCGCGCTTGCTGCCAGGCTCGAGTCGACTGCCCGAACCGAACTCACCCAACCCGCACTGGCGGCGCGGGCGAGGCCCGATCGAATCCCGTTGTCTCTCGCTCAGGCCCGGATGTGGTTCGTCAACCAGTTCGACACGTCCTCGTCGGCTTACAACATCCCGGTTGTCCTGAAGTTGGACGGCGCACTGGATGTGGAGGCTCTGCGTGCGGCGCTGGGCGATGTGCTGGACCGGCATGAGTCCTTGCGTACAGTGTTCCCGGGTTCTGCGGACGGACCGCGTCAGCTGATACTCGAATCCTCGGATGTCGCGCCGGACCTTCGTCCGATTCCCGCACTCGATCAGGAACTTCACGATGTGATCGAGGGCTTCATCGGCACGGGATTCGACGTCACCACGGATCTTCCGATCCGAGTGCAGTTGCTGCGACTGGCTCCCGAGCGGCACGTTCTTGCCATTGTCGCTCACCACATCTCGGCTGACGGATTCTCGATGACACCGCTTGCCCGGGATGTCATGCTCGCGTACACCGCTCGCGCGCAAGACCAGAGGCCCCAGTGGGCGCCGTTGTCCGTGCAGTACGCCGACTACAGCCTATGGCAGCGGGAGGTTCTGGGCACGGAGCAACAATCGGAGTCGGTGGTCGCCGATCAGCTCGAATACTGGACCGCAGCGTTGGCAGGCATCCCCGAGGTCATGCCGTTGCCCTTGGATCGCCCGAGGCCGATTCAGCGGTCCACCGAAGGTTCCGTGATCCCGTTCGACATTCCTCTCAGCGTGCATCGTGAACTGGTCGAGATTGCGCACCAGAGTAATTCGACGTTGTTCATGGTGATGCACGCAGCGCTGGCAGCGCTGTTGGCACGGTTGTCGGGCTCGGGTGACGTTGCGGTGGGGACGCCGGTCGCAGGCCGGGGTGAAGCATTGCTCGACGACGTGGTGGGGATGTTCGTCAATACGCTGGTGCTTCGAACCCCGTTGTCGCCGGGATCTTCCTTTGCAGACGTGCTGAGTGCGGTGCGATCAGTGGATCTCGGGGCGTTCGGGCATGCGGATATCCCCTTCGAGAGGCTGGTGGACGAGCTTGCACCAGAACGGTCTACGTCGCATACGCCTCTGTTTCAGGTGGTCATCGAATTCCAGAACGCCAGCCACCTGCGACTCGAACTACCTGAGTTGACTGTCCACGAACTCGACGTGGATCTGGACGTGGCAAAATTCGACTTGCAACTCAGTCTCATCGAGCGGGTCGACGAGCACGGGTCGCCGGCCGGGATCAGCGCCGGGTTCCGCTATGCAAGTGACGTTTTCGATCAGGCATCGATTCAACGTATGGCAGAGCGATTTGAGCGTGTGATCGCAACCGTGGCCGAGGACCCCTCGGTTGCGGTAGGTGATATCGACATACTGCTGCCGACAGAACGCGAGCGTGTGCTCCTGGACCCGAACCGCCGGGGCGTTGATGTCGGACCGATGTCACTGGTGGATCTGTTCGATCAGTCGGTGGCGTCGGCGGGTGATGCGGTTGCGGTGAGCTGCGACGGCAATGCGGTGACGTACCGCGAACTCGACGGGCGGGCGAACCGACTCGCGAGGCTGTTGGTGGCGCGGGGAGTCGGCGCGGAAACTCTGGTAGCCGTGGCTATGACGCGATCTGTCGATCTTGTTGTGGCACTGCTGGCTGTGGTGAAAGCGGGTGCGGGCTACCTCCCGGTGGACGTGGCTTCTCCGGCGCAGCGACTGGAATTCCTGTTGAGTGATGCCGCGCCGACCTGCGCTCTCACCACAATCGAAGACTGCGGCGCATTGGAGTCTTCGATTGTCCCCATGATCGTGGTGGACAGCGACGATACTGTGACTGCGCTGCAACAGTTTTCGCCCCTTCCGGTCACGGATGCCGACCGCCTGCGTCCGTTGCATCCCGATTCGGTGGCGTATGTGATCTATACGTCGGGCTCTACCGGACGGCCGAAGGGCGTGCAGGTAGCGCACCGCAACGTGGTCACATTGCTGGCAAACACCCAGGCGCTGTACAAATTCGGCGAAAATGATGTATGGACGATGTTCCATTCCGCCGCGTTCGATTTCTCGGTCTGGGAAATGTGGGGTGCCCTTGCCCACGGTGGCCGCCTGGTATTGGTCGACTACTTCACTGCCCGCTCACCGGAGGCGTTCCTCGAACTCCTGCAGCGCGAACGCGTCACCGTGCTCAATCAGACCCCGACGGCCTTCTACCAACTGGCGCAGGCAGACCGCCTGGCCGGCGAACCCGACTTGTGGTTGCGGTACGTGATCTTCGGCGGGGAAGCCCTCGATTTCGCGCAGTTGGAACGCTGGTACTCGCGACGCGGCGACACCGCCCCGACTTTGGTCAACATGTACGGCATCACGGAAACGACGGTGCATGTCAGCTACCTACCTCTGGATCACGACCTTGTGCGCGACGTATCCGCATCGGTGATCGGCCCGGCATTGCCCGGCCTCCGCGTTTACGTGCTCGATGATCGGCTGCATCCGGTACCACCGGGCGTGGCCGGCGAGATGTACGTCTCGGGCACGCAAATCACACGTGGATATCTCGGTCGGTTCGGACTCACGTCGGCACGATTTGTGCCGGACCCCTTCACACCTGGGGCGCGTATGTACCGGTCCGGCGACCTGGCGCGATGGAATGCGCATGGCCAGTTGGAGTATCTCGGCCGCAACGATCAACAGGTGCAGGTGAAGGGTTACCGGATCGAACTCGGCGAGGTCGAGTCGGCTTTGCTCGCCGGCGCTGGGGTGGCGCAGGCTGCGGCGGTGGCACGCGGTGACCGGTTGGTGGGCTACGTTGTGCCCGAAGCCGGCGCGGTGATCGACCCGGTTGCGCTACTCGATCAGGCCGCGGAGGGTTTGGCATCTCACATGGTGCCGTCGGTTGTCGTGGTCCTGGATCAACTGCCCCTGACCGGGAATGGGAAGCTCGACCGAAAAGCTCTACCGGAACCAGACTTCGGGCAACAGGTGCGGGTGAGTCGAGCTCCGGGTTCCGAGAACGAACGCATTCTCGTCGACCTGTTTGCCGAGGTTCTGGGACTAGGCACAGTAGGCGTCGACGATTCGTTCTTCACCTTGGGCGGCGACAGCATCATGTCGATCCAGTTGGTGACCCGTGCCAAGGCAGCCGGAGTTCTGATCACGCCGCGAGACGTGTTCGAGCGTAAAACCGTTGCGGCGCTGGCCCAGACTGCGCGTACGAGTGGCGACGAAGTTGTTCTTGACGAACTGCCAGGCGGCGGTGTCGGCGAGATCGCGTTGACCCCGATCGCGGCGTGGATGTTCGAGCGTGGCGGCGATTTCCGCCGCTACTCGCAGTCTGCACTCTTCACGGTCCCGGGGAACACGGATGAAGACACTCTGACGACGGCCGTGCAGGTAGTCCTGGACCGGCACGACGTTTTGCGGTCCCGGCTACACCGCACCGAGCACGGCTATTCACTAGAGGTGATGGGCCAAGGTTCGGTGAAGGCATCCGCGGTGGTTCGGCGGGTACCGACAGCCACTGATAACAGCGCGACGGATACAGCGAGGGAACTTGATGCGGCTGTAGGGCGGCTGGACCCGGAGTCGGGTGTCATGGTGCAGATTGTGTGGCTCGACGCCGGTCCGGATCGAGAGGGCCGCTTGTTGTTTGCCATCCATCATCTGGTGATGGACGGCGTGTCCTGGCGAATATTGATCCCCGACCTTGCCCTGGCGTGTGCTCATCTTCAGGCCGGTGTCGAGCCGGCCCCAGCGCCGGTGGGAACGTCGATGCGCCGGTGGTCGCATGCACTGGTCGACGCCGCCCACGATCCGCACCGCGCTGGTGAACTCGACTTCTGGCGACAGACACTCAGCGGTCCCGATCCAGCGCTGGGTACACGGGCACTGACACCGCGGGACACCGGAGCCAGCGTCGCGGATATCGAGGTGCGAGTGCCCATTGCGTTGACCGAGAGCCTGCTCGTGGCGGTGCCGCAGGCATTTCACGGCAGTGTTGCCGACGGATTGTTGACTGCGCTGAGCCTGGCATTGATCCGGTGGCGTCGTGACCGCGGTATCGCACATGCGGACGCATTGCTCAATCTCGAAGGTCACGGCCGCGAAGAGCACGTCGTACCCGGTGCAGATCTTGCCCGCACTATCGGATGGTTCACGACGATCTTCCCGGTTCGTCTCGATCTGAACGGCGTGGATCTAGACGACGCGTATGCCGGCGGTCCGTCCATGGGCAATGCGATCAAGACGGTGAAGGAACAGCTTCGCGCAATTCCCGAGCGCGGCATCGGTTTTGGGTTGCTCCGATATCTGAACAGTGAAACGGCCAGTCAGCTTTCTCCGCTACCCGATCCGCAGATCAGCTTCAACTACCACGGACGGCTAGGCAGTGCCGGCATGGACAGTTCAGCGGGCTGGGCGCCGATTGACGATGGTGCACTACGCGACGCGACAACTGCAGATCTGCCGCTGGCTGTTGTCGTCGATATCAATGCGATGGCTATCGAGACCGACGACGGTACGGTGCTGAGCTCCACCTGGACGTATCCTCCCGGCGTGCTCACCAGCGAAGACGCACAACAACTTACCCGGCTGTGGTTGGAAGCGCTTGCTGCGCTCGGTGCGTACGCGGCATCGAGTGGTGGGTTCACCCCGTCCGACTTCGATCTTGTCGACCTTCGACAGGATGCGATTGACGACCTCGAAAGGCGTTGCGCGGACCTCGCAGACGTCTGGCCACTATCACCGTTGCAATCGGGGCTCCTCTTCCATGCCGAACTGGCAGACGAGTCCGCCCAGGATCTCGAGTCAGCCCACAACCACGAATCTGTCGACGCCTACCTGGTGCAAGTAGCGCTCGACCTTGTAGGCGACGTGGATTCCGGTCGGTTGCACCGTGCCGCCGCCACGCTGCTCGACAGGCATGCCAACCTTCGCACCGCTTTTCTGCACGACGTGGACGGACAGGCCGTGCAGGTCGTTGGGCGCCATGTGCCACCTCCGTGGCGCGAGGTTGATCTCACGGCCGGTGGCGAGCAGAACCTCGAACAGGTTCTGGCGCAGGACAGGTCGACGCCCTTCGACATGACACAACCGCCGCTGATCCGGTTCACACTGATCAAGATCACAGCGAGTACGTACACGCTGGTGATCACCAACCATCACATCCTGCTCGACGGCTGGTCGATGCCGTTGCTGGTCAGAGAACTGTTGACGTTGTATGCCGTCGACAGTGACGCGTCTGCACTGCCACGCACCCGCGGATACCGCGATTACCTCGAGTGGATGAGTCGCCGCGATCACGGTGACTCGCGAGACGCCTGGGCCCTGGCTCTCTCCGGGGTGGACGGCCCAACCCTCCTCGCTCCCGTGGATCGGGCGCGTCGGCTGTCCACCATGACAGCGGAGTGGGAGTTCGATGTCGGCGAAAAGGGGACTACGCGTCTGCGCGATGTTGCGCGTTCGCGCGGACTGACGATCAACACGTTGGTGCAGGTGTCGTGGGGGATCGTTCTTGCCACGCTGACCGGTCGTGACGACGTGCTGTTCGGTGCCACAGTGTCGGGCCGGCCGCCCGAATTGGGTGGCATCGAAACGATGATCGGACTGTTCATCAACACACTTCCCGTTCGGATCAGTCTGCGCACCGACGAGACGCTGGGTGAATTGCTCGATCGGGTTCAGGTTGAGCAGGCAGCGTTGTTGGATCATCACTACCTCGGACTCGCGGAGATCCAGGACGTCGGTGGTCCGGAGATCGGATTCGATACGTTGACCGTGTTCGAGTCGTATCCGGTTGACCGCGAAGGATTGTCGACCGACACCGATATCGCCGGAATGAGAGTCACCGGTGTAGAGGCCAAGGACGCCGCTCACTATCCGCTGAGTCTGGTCGCGTCGGTCGACACCAAGTTGCACCTCAAATTCGAGTACCTTCCCGACGTTTTCGGTCCGGATGCAGTCGAATCCATGGCGCGGCGCCTGCATCAGGTGCTCGACGCGTGTGTTCGCCCAGACCTACCTCTGGCCGCCGTATCGTTGTTGACCGACAGCGAGCGCAGCGAACTGGTGCCGGTCCGTGGCTCCAGTGGCGGTTCGATCCGCACTTTGCCGGAGATCTTCGACGACGCCGTCACGCGTGATCCGGACGCGATCGCCGTCGTCTCGGAGGACGGCGACATGAGCTTCGAGGAGATGGACCGGCGGTCGAATCGAATTGCCCGAGTGCTGATCTCGCGTGGCGTCGGACCGGAGAACGCGGTGGCGGTAAGGATTTCGCGCTCTCTCGATTCGGTGCTGTCGATAGTGGCAGTGGCAAAAACCGGTGCCGCGTTTGTGCCGATCGATCCGAACTATCCGGACGAGCGCATCTCCCACATGCTCGCAGATTCGGGAGTGAGCCTGGGTGTCACCACAACCGATCACCACGATCGTCTCCCGGGAACCGCGCGCTGGCTGGTTCTCGATCACCCCGATTTCGTGGGCGAATGCGAGGAACACTCCGGGGCGCCGGTGAGCGATGACGACCGAATCCGTCCGATCAGGATGGATAGCGCCGCCTACGTCGTGTACACCTCAGGGTCCACCGGCCTGCCCAAAGGTGTCGTGGTCACGCACCGCGGTCTCGACAACTTCGCCCGTGATCAGATCGACAGGTTCTCGGCGGGCCCCCGATCTCGAACCTTGCACTTCTCGACGCCGAGTTTCGACGGGTCGCTGTTCGAATATCTGCAGGCGTTCGGCGCCGGCGCGACGATGGTAATTGCGCCACCAGACGTCTACGGCGGTGAGGAACTCGCCCGTCTGTTGGCCGAGCAGGACGTCAGCCACGCTTTTATCACCACCGCGGCGCTGGCATCCCTCGATCCGGCTGGGCTCGAACATCTTTCGGACCTCGTGGTCGGCGGTGAGGCGTGCCCGCCCGATCTGGTCGCTCGCTGGGCGCCGGGTCGACGGTTGTACAACGCGTACGGGCCGACCGAAACGACGATCATGTCCAACATCAGCGCACCGATGGTGCCTGGCGACCCGATCACCATCGGGGGACCTATCCGTGGCGTGAGTGAACTCGTACTCGACGCTCGGCTGCAACCGGTGCCAGTGGGCGTGCCAGGCGAGCTCTACCTGGCCGGGGCCGGATTGGCGCGTGGATATCACCGGCGACCAGGGCTGAGCGCCGAACGTTTTGTTGCCAATCCCGCCGATCCGGGAGCGCGCATGTACCGCACCGGGGACATCGTGCGCTGGACTCCGGAGAAGCGCATCGAATACGTGGGTCGCAGTGACTTCCAGGTCAAGGTTCGTGGTTTCCGCATCGAACCTGGTGAAATCGACGGTGCCCTCATGGCGCAGCCCCAGGTCGGATTTTCGGCCACGATCGCTCACCGTGGCTCAGCTGGCGACACCCTGCTCGCGTCGTACGTCGTACCGACCGCTGGAGGTGCGCTCGACGGCGAGGTTCTCATGCGGGCGTTGTCCGCGAGCTTGCCCTCGCACATGGTTCCCTCCTCGATCACAGTGCTGGAGCGGATTCCGCTGACAGCAGTAGGCAAGCTCGACCGTTCAGCCTTGCCCATCCCCGACGCCCTGTCGCGGACCAGGCCCTTCCGAGAGCCGACGGGGCTGGTTGCGAAATCAGTAGCGGACGTCTTTGCCGATGTACTCGGCCTCGAACGGGTAGGTGCCGACGACGATTTCTTCGAACTCGGCGGCAATTCGCTCAGTGCAACTCGGGTCACAGCCAGGCTCCGGACAGGTCTCGGCGTCGACAGCGGAGTGCGGGATCTCTTCGAAGCGTCGACCGTCGACGGTCTGGCCTCGCGCATCGAGCAACTGCGCACAACTGAGCCACTGGGTACCGCAGAATCCGGGCGTGCGCCCCTTGCTGCACGCACCCGGCCGGGAGACATTCCACTCTCGTTCGCTCAACAGCGAATGTGGTTTGTCAATCAGCTCGACACCAGTTCTCCCGCATACAACATTCCGATCGTGGTCCGGTTGAGCGGCAAACTCGATGTGGCGGCGCTGGATTCGGCGGTGTCCGATCTGGTTGCCCGGCACGAGTCGCTGCGAACGATGTTCCCCATCCACGGCGCTGCACCCGTCCAGCAGATACTCCCGACCGAGAATGCGGTGGAGACTCTGCTGCCTCACCGCGTTGCGGACGAGCACGAACTGCATGACGAGCTTGCCCGTCTGGTATCGGCGGGATTCGATGTCACCGCGCGTATTCCGTTGCGAGTCGCCCTGTTTGAGCTCACCGACATCGAACACGTTCTGGCCGTTGTGGTACATCATATTTCGGCCGACGGTTTCTCGATGTCCCCGCTTGTTCGGGACGTGATGACGGCGTATCAGGCGCGCACCAGCGGCGCCGCGCCGGACTGGGCGCCGTTGCCGGTGCAGTACGCAGATTACGCGTTGTGGCAACGAGAGGTACTCGGTGATGATGACGACCCGGAGTCGATAATCGGAGAGCAGCTTGCCTATTGGCGCGATGCGCTGGCCGGTACCCCGGATCTTCTCGAACTGCCGCTCGATCGTGACCGGCCGGCGCAGCAGACCTTCCACGGCGCTCGTGTGCACTTCACTGTTGGACGCGACCTTCATCGCCGCATCCGGGAGCTGTCGCGCCGGCATCAGTCCACCGAGTTCATGACTGTGCACGCTGCGCTCGCGATCCTGCTGGCGCGTCTCGGCAGCACTGACGACGTGGTGATCGGGACGCCCATCGCCGGCCGGGGAGATCGCGCTCTCGACGACCTGATCGGCATGTTTGTCGGCACGCTGGCTCTGCGAACGAAAGTCGAACCTGCGCACTCGTTCCGCGCGCTGGCCGCGCATTGCCGTGAAGTTGATCTCGGTGCCTTTGCCCATGCAGATGTCCCCTTCGAGCGAGTGGTCGACACGATCGGTCCGAGCAGGTCGACGGCGTATGCACCGATTGCCTCGGTGTCGCTCGAATTCCAGAACAACGATCGGCCGGTGCTGACACTGCCGGAGTTGGAAGTCGGAGGACTCGACCCCGAGCTCGACGTAGTCAAGGTTGACCTCGAATTCCTGCTGGCGGAGGAATTCGACGACGATGGTGCGCCGACGGGGATGAGCGGTGCTGTCGACTTCGCCACAGACCTTTTCGACACGGAGACCGTTGCCGGGTTTGCCGACATGTTCGTGCGCATTCTGGAATCCGTCACCGAGAACCCGGACCTGCCGATCGGCGATATCCCGCTGCTGGGCGAGATGGATCGTCGCATGATGGTGCCGGCGCTCGGAGAGCCGGCAGTGCAACCTGAGTTGTGGCCCGAGTTGCTCACGACCGCCGCGGCGTTCGACCCGGATTCGGTGGCGTTGACCTACGAAGGTCGCCACGTCAGTTATCGCGAACTCGACGAATGGTCCAACAGAGTGGCCAGGGTCTTGCGAGCGCGTGGAGTTGGTCCGGAAACCTTTGTGGCATTGGGGATGCCGCGGTCGATCGAATCCGTCGTGTCGATCTGGTCGGTGACAAAGGCAGGAGCGGCGTTTGTGCCTGTCGATCCCGCATACCCGCGCGAGCGTATCGACTACATGCTCGCCGATTGCCGTGCTTCGGTCGGGCTCACAGTAGCGGGCAGTCGAGGTCGACTACCCGATACGGTTCCCTGGCTGGTACTCGACGACGCGGATTTTGCGGAGCGTGTGGCCGCGGAGTCGGCGGACGAGGTCACCGACCGGGATCGGACGTGCCCACTGCATCTCGAACATCCGGCCTATCTCATCTACACCTCGGGTTCGACCGGAAAGCCGAAGGGTGTCAACGTCACTCATCGCGGGTTGGCGAACCTTACCGCTGAAACGCGGGAACGATTCGACGTCACTCATGATTCGCGGGTATCGCAATTGGCTTCTCCGAGCTTCGACGCGTCGGTGTTCGAGTTGATGATGGCCTTCAGTGCGTCGGCGCGTGTGGTGATCGTTCCGCCCGCAGTGTTCGGCGGCAGTGAATTGGCCGACCTGCTTCGCGACGAGGAGGTCACCCATGCCACCATCACGCCCACCGCGCTGGCGGCATTGGGTGACAACGGCTTCGAGTCGCTGCACGTCCTCGATTTGGTGGGGGAGGCCTGCCCGCCAGATGTAGTTGCGCAATGGGCGCCCGGTCGTAGCCTGCACAACGGGTACGGACCGACGGAAACTACAGTTCAGGCCAGCGTCAGCGCACCGATGCGGCCAGGAGAAGGGGTGAACATCGGGGCGCCTGCGCTAGGTTTCGGCTTCCTTGTCCTCGACGAGCGACTGCAGCCCGTCCCGTTGGGTGTTCACGGCGAGTTGTACATCATCGGACCCGGCATGGCGCGCGGTTACCACAATCGAACCGTCCTCACCTCGGAACGGTTTGTCGCGTGCCCGTACGGTGAGCCGGGGCGCCGGATGTACCGAACCGGAGACGTGGTCCGGTGGCGCGAGTCGGCGAACACCGGGGCGGGAAATGGAGTTGGCCACACGCTCGAGTACATCGGACGTAGCGACTTCCAGGTCAAGGTTCGAGGGTTCCGTATCGAACTCGGCGAAATCGATGCCGTTCTCGTGCGTCATCCGTCGGTGGACTTTGCCGCCACCATCGGTCATACCGCTCCATCGGGTGACACCGTTCTCGCGTCGTACGTGCGAGCAGTGGACGGACACCAGGTGGAGCCCGCAGACCTACGGGCCTTCACCGGGGAGCGGTTGCCGTCGCACATGGTGCCGTCTGCGGTGGTGGTACTCGATCGCATCCCGATGACGCCGGTGGGTAAGCTCGATCGAAAAGCTTTGCCTGCACCGGAATTCGGGTCGATCGGTGCGGAGTATCACGCGCCGACCACCAAAACCGAACATTCCGTCGTGGACGCTTTCGTCGAAGTTCTCGGAGTAGATCGGGTGGGTACCGCCGACAGTTTCTTCGACTTGGGTGGCAATTCGCTCATCGCGACCAGAATAGTTACCGCCCTGCATGCCCGATTGGATCGCAGGATTCCGCTTCAATGGATGTTCCTCGACCCCACGCCGGCGGGGATCGCCAGGCGCCTCGATATCCCGACAGCGAGCAGCGACCTGGAAGAGGCACTTGCCGTGGTGATTCCGCTACGCGCCGAGGGGAGCGGTAGGCCGTTGTTCTGCGTGCATCCCGGAATCGGATTGTCTTGGGGTTACGCGGGTTTGGTGCAGTACCTACCGCCAGATCGGCCCGTGTACGGGTTGCAGTTGCCGACGATCAGCGACGACGGCGACTACCGGTCGATCGAACAACTCGCGAACCGCTATGTAGAGGAGATCGAGGCCATCGCGCCCAACGGTCCGTACGATTTGCTCGGCTGGTCGCTCGGCGGGGTCATCGCACACGCCATGGCTGTCGAACTTCAATTGTCGGGTCGTGAGGTCGCCACATTGGCTGTCATGGACAGTTATCCCGACAACGGTGAGGTGGCACCGCAGGGCGGACTCGATGTTCGAGATCTGTTGCGCGGACTCGGATTGGAGATCGAATCGGGAGGTGAGATGACTTTCGAACACGCCGCTGCACTGTTGGACGAGTCGCTCGGGACCGAGACCGGGATACGCGGAAAAGACCTCGAACGGATTGCCGCGGGATACGAGAACTCGCAGCGGATCGGTCATCAATTCGTCCCGCAAGTGTACGACGGGAACCTGCTCATCTTCCCGGCCACAGGTGATGGGGACAGCGATACTCGGGAGCGGTCACCGCAGGAATGGAAGCCGCTCGTGACCGGGAGGATCGACGAGGTACCTGTCGACTGTTCCCATAACGAGATGATCGAACCGCAGGCCATGACCATCATCGGGCCGGCACTGGCACGCGCGCTTTCCGCTGATTCCTGAACCCGTGTGCATACGGTACTGATCGGGTGATGTTTTCGGATTGGACTGTGGGGGAATGACACAAGAGCGACCATCCCGTTTTCGGGCACCGCAATCGAGCACGAGGAGCGGCAATGAGAAGGATCAGACACAGTCGGGCACTACTGGTTGGCGCACTCATTGCGTCGACGGGATTGTTCGGTGAAGTAGCGCTGGCGTCTGCCGATCAGTCTCGATCTCTTCCCCCCGGCACACCGACATCGGCAGACGGGTCCGCGCTCGATCGCATCGAAGTGGTCAACGACCGCCAACTGACGATGTACGTCCGCTCGGCGGCGATGGACAAAGTGATACCGCTCGAGGTGATCCTCCCAGCAGATGCGAGCGCGCCACGGCCGACGCTCTATCTGCTCAATGGAGCCGGCGGCGGCGAAGATTCGGCGACGTGGCAGACCAGGACAGACGTCGTCAATTTCTTCGGTGACAAGAACGTCAACGTCGTCAATCCCATCGGCGGTGCATACAGCTACTACACGGACTGGCAGCAACCCGATCCCGTTCTCGGACTCAATAAATGGACGACCTTCCTGACCGAGGAGCTTCCCCCGATCGTCGACGCAACGCTCGGAACGACTGGGGAGAATGCCGTCGCTGGTCTATCCATGGCCGGCACATCGGTTCTGAGTCTGGCCGAAGCGGCGCCGTCGGTGTATCGCGCCGTGGGAGCGTTCAGCGGTTGCGCTGAGACGAGCACCCAACCGGGTCAGGACTATGTGACCTTCGTGGTCAGCTTCCGCGGCGGCGACGTCAACAACATGTGGGGTCCGCCCGGCAGCCCGGCCTGGGTGGCCAACGATCCGGTTGTCAACGCGGAGAAGTTGCGTGGCATCGACCTGTACATCAGCAACGGAACAGGTTTACCTGGCCCACATGAGACCTTGGCGGGGCCGATGGTGAATGGAGATCCGGGCGTCCTCGCTAATCAGGTGATCGTGGGCGGCGTCATCGAGGCGGGGACAAATCAGTGCACGCAGCGTCTCGCGGATCGCCTCAATATTTTGGGAATCCCGGCAACGTACGACTTCCGGCCGACCGGCACTCACTCGTGGGGTTACTGGCAGGATGACCTGCACAACTCCTGGCCCATGATCGCCGACGCGATCGGTACCCAGCGATAGGTACCGATCAGCCGGTGAGTTATTGCTCACTTCTCTCGCATCGTTCGAGATCTGACTAACCTAGATGCTGGTCAGCGCGGTTATCATCACCGGGTGAGTTCCGAAACGCGCAGCGTCGCCGCAGCCGAAGACACTGACGTTCTTGCCCGTCGATTTGCGTGTCTGGGAGATCCCGCGAGGCTTCGAGTATTGCAACTCGCTGCAGTCGGACCAGTCGAGATTGCCGCACTTGCAGGTGAAACCGGCATCGAACCGTCGACACTCGGAACCCATCTCGAGGCGCTCGCGAACGTGGGTTTCATCGATGTCGACGTCCAAGGCGGGACTTCCGTGATCCGTGTTGCGGGTTCGGCGTATTCCGACCTCATGGACGCGGCAAAGATCGTCTCGCCGCGGGCGCAGGTGCGCGACACACTGGGGGCCTTGCCGACAGACGTCACGCTCCGCAGAATGGACGAGCGTGACTGGGACGGCGTGCGATCGATCTACCGCGAGGGAATCGACACCGGTACAGCAACATTCACCACGTCGGTGCCTTCCGCGCAGAAGCTGGACGAGCAATGGTTGCCCGATCATCGGTGGGTAGCCCAGATCGACGGCCGCGTCGTGGGTTGGGCGACCCTCAGTCCCACCTCATCGCGCGACTGCTACCGGGGTGTTGCCGAGAACTCCATCTACGTCGGCGGCGCAGCGCGTGGCCGCGGCGTCGGAAAACTGCTCCTTCGTCATCAAGTTCAGGCCGCCGACACCAGCGAGATCTGGACAATCCAGTCGTCCATCTTCCCTGAGAATCGAGCGAGCATTGCTCTGCATCAGGCCGTCGGATTCCGCATTGTCGGCACCCGCTCACGGATCGCCCAGCTGGGTGGACAGTGGCGTGACACCTTGTTTCTGGAACGACGCCGTGAGTCCCAGCTTCACTGACCGGGCAGTGCGCAGACCGTGTCGAGTCCGAGAACGTGATTGAGCCGACCGGACGTGATCCACGATCCGATGCTGATCGAGAGTTCGACGATCTCCGCTTGGCTGTACTGCGCGCTCATCCGTTCCCAGAATGCGTCGTCGAGGCCGTGGTGATCCAATGCGTACCGCTGCGCGTATTCGGCGGCCAGGCGCGTGCGGTCATCGAAAGCGTCAGTGGTTTCCCAGTTTTCAACGGATTCGCCAAAAGTATCTTCAACTTTTACTCCGTCGCGTTCGGTGCGCCAGTCCATACACACGATGCAGCCGTTGATTTGCGCGATCCGCAACCGTGCGGCCTCGAACTCGCGTAGGCCGAGAGTCGACTTCGTGGTGACCGCGCGTGAGAGTCTCGACGCCGCGCGCCCGATCTCGGGAACCAGGTCACCCCACACGTATTCGATGGGATCTTTACCCTCGGGCACAGTGATGTTCATCGTCGACTCCATCTCGTGTGGTTTCTTTCTCCGACGATAGCGGCGCGAACCTGCCAAGCCGCTGTGCGAATCCCACTGGTCGGCATGAGAACCACGTTGTGAAAATGTGCCCGCTATCCCTTGGCTGCCCTGATCCCGGCGCGGCGACCGATCGGAATCACGCCAAGTTGGGGACTCTGTTCAAACCTCTCTGGAGCGGTTCAATTCGCCGGAATCCAGCGGGACATGGAGTGAAGATGCCGTTCTCAACCGAATAGGCCGAGAAATCTCGGTTCAGTCTTCTGCGCAGGAAGAACGTGGTTTTGGCAGAGTCGAACAGCGGGTCACTCAACAGTTTGTCGGCCAGTTCGAGCCATGGTCGATGCCACACGAGCTTGTGTTGATGGCGGGTTTCTCGATGTGATCTTCCCTGTGATTGGGAGCTGTATTTGTACGACTACGGCGCATCCGAGTCCTGATCTCGCTGCCTACAATCTTGCTGCCCGCATGAAGCGGGCGGAACTGGTGACCGCACTGCGCGAGATGCTCGGCGCTCGCCTTGTCGCGGATCTCGGGAAGGTCAAGGAAACACGGGCGGTCCGTCTGTGGGTGGAGGGCACGCGAACCATCGGCAACGACACCGATGTCGAACGCCTTCGTATCGCGTGCCGTGCCGCGAAACTGGTCACTGCCTGTGACACGGCTGCGGTCGCGCAGGCATGGTTCAAGGGTTTGAACCCGATCTTGGATGGCACTGTCCCGTTGATTCAAAGGAATAGTGGCGCAATAGGTTTGGAGAACACGGCGATGCACCCAGTTGGGATTGTTTACGATTCAGGATGCAATCCCGCTCTCGGTGACTTCCTGCCAGACCGCGCGGTCACGTCCTGCGGGCAGCGCGGTGGAGGCAGTTGCTGCGAGCCTACGAGCGAATGATGCGCGGCCGGTGTTTCTCATTGGCGGGGATGCGCTCGAAACTCGTTGCCGCACAATACTTGATCGGATCTGTCGACGAACTGGTGGCCGCGCATTCACCGGAACGACGGCAGCGCGACTTGATCGAGGTTGGAGACCGCCCTGAGTTCGGCCGGTTGCCGTACTTCCCCGAAGATGTGGTTGCGGCGTTATCGACCGCTGCCCCGCTGGTGTTGGTCGGTACCAAGTCGCCGGTCGCGTTTTTCGGGTACCGGGAACATCCGAGTGCTCTTGCTGAAGGCGTTGCAACACTGACGTTGTCGACCGGCGAGGAGGACTCGTACGCCGCACTTGTTGCGCTGGACGAAGAATTGTCCGGCCTCCCGGTGGGCGCTTCGACGGCCACCGTCAGTGTGGGTGGCCAAACTGCCGCGCTCTCGGATGAGCAGGGCCTGGACGGATGGACCATCGGTTCTGTGGCGGCTGAGACGATGCCGGAGGACGCCATTGTTTCAATCGAAGGTGGCACTGTCGGGCACAGCTTTTTCGCAGCATCGCAGAACGGGCCGCGTCACAGTGTTCTTACCAACACCGGTGGTGCAATCGGACAGGGACTACCTGTAGCTTTTGGTGCGTCGTTGGCGGCACCACGACGTCGCGTCGTCGCGATTCAGTCCGATGGCAGTGCCCAGTACACGGTTCAGGCACTGTGGTCGATGGCCCGCGAAGGTACTGATATCACCGTCGTCTTGGTGTCGAACCAAAAGTACGGAATCCTTAACACCGAACTGCAGCGCCTCGGTCACACCAGTGGCGACTTGGCGAACTCTCTGACTTCGCTTACCAATCCGAGTCTGGACTGGTGTGCGACCGCTCGTGGCTACGGAGTGCCGTCCTCTCAGGTGCACTCGGTGGGAGAGTTGCGGGCGGCGTTGCGCCGGGCACATGCGGTCCCTGGACCCACGCTCGTGGAAGCGGTAGTCGGGTAATGCAGGGATCGGGATGCATGATCGGGTAATACAGCTGTGATGGCTCAAAGCGCATTTTTTTGTGAACAAACGACGGCGCACCACGCAACGGTAGGCGCGCTGGATCCCGGGGAGTCGGCGGACTACCCCCGGGCGGCCATTGCCTGCTTGGCTGCCTCGACCAGGTGCTCCGCCGCGCGGTTCATCTTCTTCAACTCCGCAGAGGTCAGGTCCTGGTGCGTGTAGGCCGCTTTGTTCTTCAAGTTCAGCAGTGTGTTCAGATGCCGTTCGGATCCACTGTCGGCACGTTTGAGTAGGGCAATGGCCTCGCTGTGGTTGCCGGTGTTCGAGTGCACACCGAGGCGCACGCAGCAGAGTACGTCCGAGGCGGCGATAGCCGCGTCGACGTACAAGTCCCCGGCGGCGTTGGGCATCTCCTCTCCGAGATAGTCAGCCGCGTCGAAGAACTCGTTCGCTTTGGACATGCGCCCCGCGGTGACAACGGAGTCGCAGTCGCGTTGTCCCGCCATCAGGATCTCCTCGCAGCGGGGAGCAGTTGCGCGTTGAACCAGCTCCGTGTTCCCGCTACGGTCAGGCCCTGCTTCGCCACGTCACGGAGCAGGGGTTCGCCGGCGGCGGCCGCGGCACGGAGTTCGTCTTCGGCGTACTCGACGACGCGGCCGTCGTTGCCGGTCCACGCCGTGACCAGTCGGGCGAGTTCGGTTACCTGTTCCTCCCATGCATCGTCCCCGTCGTTGCCGGCGTCAGCGGCGCGTACCAGGAACAGATCGATGTCGCTGTCGAGCTTCATGCGCCCGGTCGCTGCCGATCCGAACACTGCGGCGTATCGCAGCGTCTTGTGCCACCCGTCCAGGTGCTTTTCGAGGCGCTTGAGGAAGGTGGAGTTCAGCTGTGCAAGCGCCATAATGGGCTCGGCCGCGAGATGCTCGGTGTTGAGGCGGTAGGTGTTGGTCCTACCTACCTGATCGCGGCGCACCACACCCTGCGCGACGAGGCGGGTGAGGACCTTGCGGATGCCTTCGCCCGACCCCGTGGCGAGGATGCGCTGGACCTGGCTGATCGTGAACGTGACCTCCGCGCTCGCCAAGACAGCTAGCACGTCGCCGTCCAGGGTCGGTGTTACCGTGGCGAACGGCCTGTTCAGCTGCATGGCAGGCACCTCCTCATTCCAACTAAAGTTTGACTATAGCAACTATAGTTGGAGTAGTGCGAGGTAGTCCGGACCGTCAGGGCTGAGAGCCACAGAATGGACCTGAGCAATTCTGTCGACGTGCTTGCCGGCTTCTGTGTTCGAGCCTTGTGAGCAGATGCTGTGTGGGCCAATATTGTTGGGAGCGTGGCTGTGACGGCGTCCATCGTAATGTGTGTTCCGTCCGTCATCTGTGGAGTCGATTTGCGGTCATTCTTTCTGCGTCGAAGCAGCCGGCGTATGGTCGTTGCGCACTTTCTGGCTCCAGAGGGCCTTTCCGGTGTCGTCGATCGCGCATGCGTGGTGCGAGGCCTTCCCGACATCGATCCCGATCCACACGGTGAGGTGATCATTCATCAACTCGCTCCTGTCGTTGCAGGTGGGGCCCGTGGACGTCTCCGTCACCAGATCCCTAAACAGCGACCGTTCGCATCAGCTCTCAATCAGCGACCGGAGCGTCCAGAACGGTGAGGCAGCCAGTCCTATCGAGCTACGACAGCAACAAAACCCGATCAGCTACACCCCACCGCGCTGGGCATCCAGAGCGTCCACTCTGGACACCACCAACCTTAGGGAACACCCGATCAATTCTCGGACTCAAGGTTCAGCAGTCAGTCAGGGAACGACTCAGTGATGATGCTTCCACCGAGCGCGCAGTCGTCTTCTGAAAAATGCAGTCATCCCGGCATCCGGCGCAACGTCTTCATCTCATTACGACCACCACCAGTCTCGCCGGCAGTAGTCGCTGTCGACGTGCCGCTCCCAAGTACCGCAGTCAGGCCTCTGCCAGCGACCATTGGTGCACGACGAGAGACCTAACTGGGCCTGTCACTTGCTGTCGACGTGCCCGATCGGGTCGGCGCTGTCGGTGAATGCGGCGCGGGCGGCGGGCCAGCTGGTCTCATCGACGCGGAGAGCGCTGCGAAGGTAGGCGGTGCTCATCCGCTGGATGACGGCGACCCGTTCCGGACTTTCGTCCGTGGTTTCGGCGACTTCGTATCCCACGATTCCGCCAAGCGAGTGCTCGGCACCGTGGAGGGTGAGAAGGTCGGTGGCGCCGGGGCTGTGTGTGTAGGCGTCGGTGAACCAGTCGGGGCCGCGGCTCGACATCTTGGACTGGTCGTGGTCGCCGGCGACGACGAGTGTGGGCGTGGTCAGTTCCTGGAACGAGGGGCGCATGAATGGGAAGTTCGCCTTCGCGAACGGATGCAGGTCGTCGCCGCCGACGCCGGTTGCTGCGAACAGGATGCCCGCGGTGACGCGGCTGTCGGACATGTCCTCGCCGACTTGGCCTGCTTCGTCGAAGATCCGAGCGCCGAGGAGCGACTGCGCTGTCTGTCCGCCCCAGGAGTGACCGGTGGCGGCAACTCGACTGCGGTCGATGCGGCCGGCAAGCCCGGGCACGGCGGCCTCGATGGTGTCGAGCTGGTCGAGGATGCGAGTGAGATCCGTGATCCGCTCGGTCCAGATGGTCGGGAACACCGGGTGGTCGAACCCGAAACCGTTCCGGCGCGAGTCGAGGTGGGTGGGCTGGATCACGACGAACCCGCGGGAGGCCCAGAACGCGGTGAGCGGCGCATACCCGTCGAGGTTCCACCCGTTGCCGTGGGAGAACACCACGATCGGCAGGTTCGCGCCGGTCGCCGGGGCCGACACCCGAACTTCCAGCGGTACCGGCCGGTCGGGGGCGGACAGTTCGGTCGCTGCAACGGAGACGACCGGAGTGCCGGCGCCGACAATGCCGTTCAGTGTGTTGATCATTGATGAGGTCATGGAAAGTTCCTTGCTGCGGGTGCGCTCTGCGATACTGGTTATCGGAGCGACGTTCCGTAACGTTACGGAACAGTGTTCCGTAATGCAAGTACACCCGATCGAATGGTGAGGACAGGCATATGGCTGACACCGAGAGCGACCAGTCGCGCGTTGCGCAGCCCCAGCAGGTGGGCCGTCCGCGTCGAAGCCAGCAGGCACTCCTTGACGCAGCGGCGGCGGTGTTCGTGACGTCCGGGGTCGACGCTCCGGTGCGGGAGATCGCAGCGAAAGCCGGCGTCGGTGTGGGGACGATCTACCGTCACTTTCCGACCCGTCCGGAGCTCGTAGTGGCGGTGTACCGACACCAGGTCGAGGCATGCGCAGAAGCCGGCCCGCGACTACTCGCGGAGAGCGCGACGCCCGAGGTGGCCTTGCGGGCATGGGTGGATTTGTTCGTCGATTTCCTTGTCACCAAACACGGGCTCGCTGGCGCACTCCACGGAGACAGCGCCGGGTCCGACGCTCTGCACACCTACTTCGTTGGCCGTCTCGTACCGGTGTGTAGTGACCTCCTCGAGGCAACACTCGAGTCCGTTGACACTGCTCCGCCGGTCGATGCGTACAACGTGCTCAAAGGCATCGGCAACCTCTGCATCGGTGCCGCAAGCGACGCCCAATACGAGGCCACCATTCTCGTGCAACTACTCATTTCGGGCGTGCTTAGCCGAGGACTTCGCTGACCCAGGCCCATCGCACCCTCACGTGGAGCACGGACAGGAAGCGCCGCGAAAATCACGCCACTTACTGCTGCGATTCACAGTCGGCAAGGCCGGCGCAGGTTCGGAGTGTCTCATCGTCGGGTGTGTTAGTAACGAACGATTCTGAGGCACTGTCGTCGGCACCTCCGAGACGCGCTCGGCCCTGATCTTCCTTTTCGCATCCGTACTTCAATGACTTTGCACGATCACGTGGCTTGTCAGTTGTGGTCGGTCATCACGCAAATGGACCTTTTGGGCCGGATGAAAACGGGCCTCGTGCCGAGACACGATTGCCTCGGCATCCCCGTAATAGTGCAGATCTCGCGGACGTATTACCGCACGCCGCAAGGACTCGTCGAGGGTAGCGTCGTCGAGGCGCAGCAGAGCGGCACCCTGATCGCCGGCGAGGCTCGGGACATCGGTCCAATGCTCTGGGGTCTGCTGCACGGACTGGCCATGTCGAATTACCTGGTCGCTGTCCGAGTCTGCCAACCCGAGGCGAGTTATCGGTTCGAAGACATGCAGCGCATTCTTGCTCTGGCACTGAAGAACCTGGCCCCGCGCTGAGCATCGACTTATCTACGGCTCGAACAGGTTCCGGACGAAGGAGAGGCTCTCGGGGAGTGCAGCCCGCATCGTCTCGATATGCCCCGTCGGATAGGTGCGGAATGTGACTGGCTGGCGGTTGGCGGCGAGTTCGGCGGCGAGTTTCAACGCGAGCGGCGCCGGCACCATCTCGTCCGTCAGCCCCTGCCCGAGGAAGACGGGCCGATCGTACCCGGTCGCCGGGATTTCCAGCATGCTGCGAGCAGCGGCCAGCACTGCGGGATCGTCGAGGGGCCGGTTCACCAGATCGCCGATCGTGACGTCGCCGAGGTCCGATGCCATTTCCTGGTAGCAGTCGGTTTCGGCTCGGGCCAGGGCATCGGTGCCGCGCGGTGTCAGGTAACGATCGATGTCGAGATCGGGTCGTGCCGCCCGGAGTCCGGCCAGGATGTACGACACGAATACGGTGCTGCCGGTCAGTGGCAATCGGGGAAAGTCCGGCCCCACGAGTGGTGCAAGGTTCTCCAGATTCGACGGCGCCCCGGTCGCGACCGCGCCCCGGTAGTCCAGTTCCGGTGCGTATCGTGTTGCGATCGCTGCCGTGACCATCGCGGACTGCCCGCCCTGAGACTGTCCGAGTGCCACCCACCGCGGTGAGAGCGACGGTTCGACCGCACGCGCAGCACGCACCATGTCGATCATGCTGTGCGCCTCCGACGGTCCGTCCAGGTAGGGGTGGATTCCCGGCGTGCCGAGCCCCACGTAGTCGGTCGCGACGATCGCGTAGCCCTGCGAGAGCCAGTTCGTGAGGTATGGACTGCCGACGGTCCCGGTCACCGTGGGAGCGCACTTGTCGGCAATGCCGACGGTGCCGTGGGCCCACGAGATCACCGGCCAGCCGCCTTCGGGTGGATCACCGGCGGGGAGGAAGAGCGCGCCCGTACTCAACGCGGGCCGGTTCAGCGGTCCCGTGGACCAATAGGTGAGCTTTGATCCGTTGACGGCGCCGGGGATCCAGAAGGTTCGTGGCAGGGGATCTGTCGCGGTCACTGTGCCCGGCGCCGTGACTGGCGACGGCACCTGCGCCTGGGCGGGCGCGGTCGAGACGACCGCAGAGGCGAGCGTGATCACCATCAATGTTTGGCCGAGCCGTCGTCGGATCATTGCACCGCTCCCGGGGTTCGTCCGTGTGTACGCAGACTTCCATTCTGCGCGAACCGGAGTTGCCGGCACACCGGTTCGACAATCTTCGGGTGCCGCTACCGCGGTCGAGGGCCGGTCGAGTGGTTTCACTGTCAGTCCAGAGGCGAGGGCGAATGCTCCGCAGCGCATCATGTGGTGCGAGGCTCTTTAGGTCCGTTTTCGGTTCGTTGACGGGGACGCGGTCGGTGAGAGTACGCCCGCTAACCCTTGGCTGCGCTGATCCCGGCGCGCCGACCGTAAAAACTGCCGTCACCGAGCGACGTTCCCGACGCGTATCCGCCGGCACAGACTCCGGCAGTGCAACGGCCCGCAGCAAACAATCCGGGGATCGGTTCGCCCGAAACGTGCAGCACCTCCGACTGAATCGACGTTCGCAGGCCGCCGAGGGTGAAGCCTGCCGTGAAGCCCCGAAGGTCAAGGGCGGCAATCGGGGAGCCGATCGGCTTGACCCATTCGGGTTTCTTGCCGAAGACCGGATCCTCGCCCCGTTCGGCGTGGCGGTTGTACACCTCGACAGTGGACTGCAAGGTGCCCTCGGGCAAACCCATGTCCGATTCGAGTTCCGCGGCGGTCTCGGCCACCCACTTGGGGCGGAACCGGAAGAACGGCGTGGAACTGTCAGCGCCGGCGCCCTCGTCGTACGCGGCTTCGTCGATGATCAGGTAGGCCTCATTGTTGTTGCGGAGCAACGTTTCCTGGCCGATGCGCCCAGGATAGGTGTCCTCGTTGACGTAGCGTTGCCCGCGGCCGTTGACCAGGATTCCGCGCACCATCAGCTGAGGATCGCCGAAAAACGCGACCTCGGTGGCGTCCATGTGCGCGAGGTCGGCGCCCAGAGCTTGCGCCATCCGGATGGCAGTGCCGTCGTGCTCCTCGATGGCCGCACCTGGCCGCCCGATCAGACGCGGCGCATACGACTCGACCATCGACTCGTTGTAGGCAAAACTGCCCATTGCCAGAACAACACCGGTCCGAGCCCGCACAGCCACTTCCTTGCCGTAGCGCTTGGCGATGATGCCGACCACTCGATCACCGTCGACAACAAGGCGTTGCACCCGCATGTCGTGCTCGGCCCGCACGCCGAGTTTCTCCGCCGTCTCGACGAGCGGCTTCATCAGCATGAACCCGCCGCCCTTCTCGCCGGTGCGTTTGTCGCTCATCTGCGGTACGTGCCCGCGCGGGGCCGGGGCGGCGATGGCGTTGAAAGGCGCGGCGTTCTCGCCGCCGGAGTACATGAGACCGTCGTCGAACGGAGTTTCCCAGCCCGGCTGGCCGTAGAAACTCTCCTTGAACGGCACTCCGTTGTCGACCAGCCAGTTGTAGTGTTCGACGCTGCCGTTGCAGTAGTCGGTGATCTTTTCCTCGTCGGCACCTGGGCCGAGGGCGGCCATCATGAACGTCTTCATGTTCTCGGGGGTGTCTTCGAAACCGAGTGCCTTCTGCAGCGGTGTACCGCCGCCGAGATAGATGAACCCACCGGCCAGCGCGGCGGCCCCGCCCCACCCACTGGTGCGTTCGAGAACGAGCACGTCCGCACCCGTTCGGGCCGCTTCGATGGCGGCGCTGACTCCGGCAATTCCGTATCCGGCGACAACAACGTCGGCTTCGAGATGCCAGGCGTCTACGTCGTGTACCAGGACGGGTCGAATCGAGTGCGTCGCTCCCGTGGAGTTCGCTAGGGCCATCGCGTTTCAGTCCTTCGCGGGAGTTGGTTCGGTTGCGGCCTTTTCGGCAGCTCGGGCAGCCTTACGCCGGTCGGACTTGACCGAGATCAAGGCATTGTTGAGTCCGGTTGCCAAAGGCCACCCGGTGTAGTGACACAGGAAGATGGCAGCTTCCTCGACTTGCTGCTCGGTGAGTTCTTCGTTGAGGATCGCCGCATTGATCTGGATTTTTGCGACGTCGGTTTGCCCTTGGGCGGTAATCGCGCCAAGGAGGAGCAACCGTCGATCACGCATCGACAACCCCGGCCGAGTCCAGATATCGGCAAACAGATGATCTGCTGTGACGGCAAAAAACTCTCCCGGAACGTCGGCAGGCAATTCCCAGCCGTACACCTCGTTCATTTTCGACACACCGCGTGTCCGGGCCTCGGAGATGGAGTGTCCGTTCAGATCGGTCATGACTGCTCCTTCGTGGATGGTCCTGAGAATGCGGTATTTTCCGGAGGGGCGCCTACCCCCACACCGAGTCCTGGACCGAGCCCGGTCAGTGCCAGGTTCGCGAGGGGCAGGTCGACGCCGAGACGGTCACCCAGATCGAGCGCCAGGCTCAGATCTTTCTCACCCAGGTTGCGAACGTGACCGAGAATCGAGTACCAAGGATCGCTCTCGTCAACGGGCTCGGTGGTGGTCCGCAGCATGATGGCGCCGGCCCCACCGGTAATGGCATCGGTATGGCGTACGACCTTACCCAGGGTGCGAATATCGAGACCGGCCGCTTCGGCCAACCTCGACGCTTCGGTAGCGGCGGTGAAGGATACGAAGTGAAGAAGGTTACGCGCCAGCTTCATTCGGGTGCCGGCGCCGATGTCTCCGGCGTGGACCACCAGTTCTGCCCAACATCCGAACGGCTCGCGAACCCTCTCGAAAGCCTCTATCGGCCCGCCGATCATCACGGCGAGCTTACCCTGTGTGGCACCGGGGGCGCCGCCACTGACGGGTGCGTCGATCAAGGTCACACTGTGCTCGTCGCAGAGGCTGGCCAACTCCACCGCGGTGGTGTCGGAGATGGTCGAGTGGACGGCGATGACGGTCCCGGGCCGAGCAGTGCTGAGGATGCCATCAGGTCCGTTGACGACATCACGCACTTGAGCGTCGTCGAGCACAGTGACCGAGATGACGCTCGCCGTGGCTGCGACGTCGGCCGGCGTACGTGCTGCACGAGCCCCCGCGGCAGTGAACGGTTCGAGAGCTTCGGCTCGCGCGTCGCACACCACGAGCCCGGCCGGCCAGTCGAGGAGACGGGTCGCCATGGGCGCGCCCATGTTGCCCAGTCCGATGTAGCCGAGCGTGGGCTTGTTGGCATTCTCGGTCACGATCGGAACACCTGCCCGCCGTCGACGTTGAAGATCTGGCCGGTCACCCAACCAGCTTCGTCGGAAAGGAGGAACAGGCACATGCCCACCAGGTCTTCCGGAGTTCCCATGCGTTGCAGTGGAATTCGTTTGACCATGTCCTTGACGATGTTGCCTGGTGTGACCGTGCGGGTGGCTTCGGTGTCGATCGGTCCGGGGGCAATCGCGTTGATCCGGATCTTGGACCAACCGAGTTCCGTGGCCAATTGCTGAGTCAGGCCGTTGATTCCCACCTTGGCAAGGCCGTAGAAACCGGAGTACAGCCAGGCGGCAGTGGAGGACTGGTTCACGATCGAACCGCCGTTGACGCGCATGTGGGGCACTACTGCTCGGCACATCTGCAGTGCGCCGTCCATGTTCACGCTCATGAACGTCCGGTAGTACTCCCAGTCGACTGTGAGCAGCGAGTCGATCTTCATTCCGCCGTAGATGGCAGCATTGTTGACCAGGTGTTCGATGCTTCCGAATTGCTCGATCGTGAAGTCGGCGAGCGCCTGGGTGGATGCGCCGTCAGCAACGTCGACCGCCTTGAAGACCGCGCTGCCACCGTCGGCAGAGATCTGTTTGGCCACCGATTCGCCGAGTTCGTGATTGAGGTCGGCGACAACAACATTGGCACCCTCGGTTGCGAGTGCGCGGGCGTATGCCTCGCCGATTCCCTGAGCGGCGCCGGTGACGATTGCAGTGCGTCCCCTAAAACGTTCGGTACGTTCTGTAGGTTCTGTACGTCCCATGTCGATCCTGCTTTCGAGGTGACGGATGTGTGTGAGGTGCTTATGCGGGGGATGCGACGAGCTTTGTCTCGAGGTATTCCTCGAAACCGGCGAGGCCCATCTCTCGGCCGATTCCGGATTGCTTGTAGCCGCCGAACGGCGCGTCGGCGGAATACCACACTCCACCGTTGACGCTCAAAGTTCCGGTGCGTACACCAGCGACGACGCGGTTGACGCGATCGGGATCGGTGCCCCACACCGAACCTGACAGGCCGTACGGAGAGTCGTTGGCGATGCGGATGGCATCGTCGTCGTCGTCGAACGGAATGATCACCAGTACCGGACCGAATATCTCTTCTTGGGCGACCCGTGACGAGTTTTCCAGTCCCACAATCAAAGTGGGCTCGATGAAGTATCCGCGCGGTTGATCGTCCGGTCGGCCGCCGCCGGTGACCACGGTGCCCCCTTCATCCTGGGCCAGCTTCAGATAGCCTTCGACGCGTTCGCGTTGGCGCGCGGAACTCAATGGGCCGCAGATGGTTCCGGCAACCGACGGATCGGCAGCGCGGATGCCGGCCATGGTCCGGGTCGCGGCGGCAAGCGCTTCGTCGTATCGGCTGCGCGGCACCAATAGTCGCGTGCTCAAAGCGCAGCCCTGCCCGGCGTGGACGCACACCGAGAATGCGGCGACGGAACTGGCGGATTTGATGTCGGCATCGTCGAGGACGATGAAGGCAGATTTTCCGCCAAGTTCGAGGAACACCTTTTTCAGGGTGCTCGACGCGGTCGACATCACCGCACGCCCGGTCGCGGTGGATCCGGTGAAGGAGATCAGGTCGACACGGGGGTCGGCGCACAGTTGTGTGCCGAGCGAGTGGTCCGTGGAGGTGATGATGTTGACGACGCCGGCGGGGATGTCGGTCTCCTCAGCGATCACCTTGCCTACCAACGCGGCACACCACGGTGTGTCCGGTGCCGGTTTGAGAACAATGGTGTTGCCGGCGGCGAGCGCCGGACCCAGTTTGGCGAAGTTGATCTGGTGTGGAAAATTCCACGGAGTGATGGCACCGACCACCCCAACGGCTTCCTTGAGTAGCTGACGGTGGGTGGGGACTCCCATCGGCGAGGCATTCCCGAGATCCTGTTGCCACGAATAGGATTCGATCAGTTGTGCCCAATATCGGAGGTCGTCGATCGGTCCTTCGAGTTGGGGGCCGCTGGTCAACATTCGCGGTGCCCCGACCTCGGCGATCGTGATGTCGCGTAGCTCTTCGATATGAGACTCGAGAGCATCGCAGAGTTGGCGAAGGCAGTGTGCGCGAAATGTGTGGTTCCGAGACCAATCGGTGGTGTCGAAGGCGCGTCGGGCCGCGGCGATTGCGGCGTCCATGTCGACGGAGGTGCCTTCGGCCGCTTGACCGAGTACTTCCTCGGTGGCGGGATTGAGGATGTCGAAGGTGCCGCCGGAACCGGGAACAAGTTTGCCGTCGACAAGAAGGGCGGAACTGTCTGTGGGTCGAAGGTTCATAGCGTGAACTCTTCCTTTCTGGACATATGTCTGGACTCTAGTTCACACAATCGTCCATGGCAATGAGTTTCGGGCATAAGCGATTTGGGTACCGAGAATTCGAAAACTGTCTTGGTTAGTCGGTTCGGGCGCTACGGTTCTCCACCAGATATCCCCGATCCGGTGCCCTGCTGTGGGCCTGGGCGGTTCCCTTCGTGTGTCGATCCGAGTGCAGGAGTAGGCCGATGAACAGAGTTGCTGGAAAAGTTGTCCTGGTGACGGGCGCCGCCCGTGGCCAGGGGCGCAGTCATGCGGTGCGTCTGGCTCAGGAAGGTGCGGACGTCATAGCGTTCGACATCTGCGCCGACATCGCAACCAATGAGTACCCGCTGGCCACTCGAGACGATTTGGATGAGACCGCGAGGCTGGTCAAGGAAACCGGGCGCCGCGTTGTCGCAGCGAGGGTGGACGTTCGAGATCGGGCCGGCGTCGAAGAAGCCCTGGCAGAGGGCGTGGAAACGCTCGGCGGGTTACATGTGGTTGTTGCCAATGCCGGGATCTGTCCGCTGGGTAAGCATGTCTCCAATTCCGGCTTCGTCGACGCGTTCGACTTGAACTTTCTCGGCGTCGTGAACACCGTCCATGCGGGTTTGGAATACCTGGGGGAGGGCGGATCGATCATTGCTATCGGGTCCGTGGCCGGCCTGGTTCCGCAGACCGGATTCAACGGTCAACAGGCGCTGCAAGGGCCTGGCGGTGACGGATACGGCTTGGCCAAGAAGATGATTCAGACGTACACCATGTCGTTGGCATTGACACTGGGGCCGAGTTCGATTCGGGTCAATGCGATCCATCCGACCAATGTGAACACGAACATGCTGCAGAGCTTGCCCATGTATCGGACCTTTCGTCCGGATTTGGAAAACCCGACCGCGGAAGATGCCGCTGTGACGTTTCCTTTCATGCAGGCGATGCCGACGCCGTGGGTGGAACCGGAGGACATCTCGCACGCGGTCGTGTATTTGTCGTCGGACGAGTCGCGATTTGTCACTGGTCAGCAGCTTCGGGTTGATGCGGGCGCCGGTATGAAGATCGGCCTCTAAGGTGCGCTTTTCGGCTGTGACCGGCGTGGATGACTTGCTCGTGAATACTGAAATCTCGAATTCGTTGCCCTGGACAGGTACCTGTAGTAACGTCCAGACATGTGTCCAGTCATGGTTACGAATCGACTCGCCGACGCCTCAACGGTAAGCAGGCAGACACCGTCTCCAAGCTCACCGAAGCCGCCGTTGTCGTGCTCCGTGAGCATGAATATTCCGGTTTGACTGTGCGCGCCGTCGCTGCCGAGGCCGGGGTGGGAGCAGCAACCGCCTATACCTACTTCTCGTCGAAGGAGCATCTTGTTGCCGAGGTCTTCTGGCGTCGGTTGCGAGCGTTCCCGAGCTCTGACGGCACCGGTTCGGACCCCACCGCCCGAGTGTTGGCCGTACTGCGCAACATTGCGTTGCTGCTGGCCGACGAACCGCAGGTGTCGGCGGCCGTGACCAATGCATTGCTGGGAACCGATCCTGAGGTTGAGCATCTTCGCGACCGGATCGGATTCGAGATTCACAGCAGGCTGGTTGCGGCAATGGATCCGGTAGTAAATCCACATCGGATCGAGGCAATTGAAATGCTTTATGCCGGAGCACTTTTGCGGGCCGGAATGGGATATGGGACTTACGAGTACATTGCCGGACGCCTGGAGGCTTCCGCACGACTGATCTTGGAGCATCCATGACCGAAGCATTGATCGAACCGGTGGTGTTCAATCCGTACGACTATCACTTTCACGAAGACCCGTATCCGACCTATGCGCGATTGCGGAATGAAGCTCCGATCTACCACAACGACGACGTCGGATTCTGGGCGCTGTCACGGTATTCGGACGTTCTGAGTGCATTCAAGGACAACAAGCGACTCTCGAGTGCGAACGGGGTTTCGCTCGACCCGGCAGCATACGGGCCCCATGCGCACTACGTGATGTCCTTTCTTGCCATGGACGATCCGCGGCATATGCGTCTGCGGCAGTTGGTGTCTCGCGGTTTCACACCCCGCCGTGTTGCCGAACTGGACTCGCGGATACTCGAGCTCACCACGGCGCACCTGACTCCGGCACTTGCCGCTGGGGAATTCGACTGGATATCCGAAGTGGCCGGCAAATTGCCGATGGACGTGATCTCCGAGTTGATGGGCGTTCCGGAACCGGACCGCGCGGAACTGCGGAGAAAAGCAGATCTGGTGGTGCACCGCGAAGACGGCGTCCTCGACGTACCGCCGGCTGCGGTGGAAGCGTCGATCAGCCTCATGAACTACTACAAGGACATGATCGCCGAGCGTCGTCGTTCACCCACCGGCGATTTGACATCAGCGCTGCTCGATGCCGAAATCGACGGAGACAAACTGTCGGATGCCGAGATTCTGGGCTTCATGTTTCTGATGGTCGTTGCCGGAAACGAAACCACCACCAAACTTCTCGGAAACGCCCTGTACTGGGGCTCGCACAATCCCAACGAGATTGCGGCGGTTCTTCGTGATCCGGATCTGTCAGCGGAGTGGGTGGACGAAACGCTGCGCTACGACACGTCGAGTCAGATCGTAGCTCGCACGACCACTGTCGATCTCGAGTACTACGGCACTACGGTTCCGGCGGGGGAGAAGATGCTGCTCCTGATCGGTTCGGCCAATCGAGATCCGGACGTCTTCGACGATGCAGACGCGTTTCGCCTCGGACGTAATTCTGCCAACAAGTTGGCGAGTTTCGGTGCGGGCGTTCACTTTTGCCTCGGCGCTCACCTGGCGCGGCTCGAAGCGAAGATCGCTCTTGCCGAATTTGCCCGCCACGTGCGCGATTACGAGGTGGACGAGGCGGGTATCGAGAGAGTCCATTCGACAAATGTGCGGGGATTCGCGGCCCTGCCGGTGAAGGTGCAGGTGCGCTGATGCCTCGTTTCGAACCTAACCCGGCCCGGCGGACCGCTTTGATCAGCGGCGCATCTTCGGGTATCGGCACCGCGGCGGCCTATGCTCTGTCGGAGCTCGGTCACCCAGTCGTCCTCGGAGCGAGGCGGGAAGCCGAGTGCGAGGCGATTGCGGAAAAGATCCGCAGCAACGGCGGCGAAGCCATGGCACATTTCCTCGACGTCACTGACGGCAGTTCGGTGGATGCGTGTGTCACTGCCGCCGAAAAAGCGATGGGGCCGGTGGAAATCGTCGTATCGGGTGCCGGTGATCTCGAATTCGGTGCCGCCGATCAAATGGAACCCGAACGGTTCTTGCGTCAGGTCGAGGTCCATCTTGTCGGTGCACAACGGCTCGCTCACCGAATCCTGCCCGGTATGAGGGAGCGGCAACGGGGTGATTTTGTGCTGATCGGTTCGGATTGCGCCGACCGGCAACGTCCGCTCATGGGTGCTTACGACGCGTCGAAAGCCGGCCTCGAAGCAATGGGCCGTCAGATGCGAATGGAACTCGAAGGCACCGGCATTCGCGCCTCGATCGTGAGGCCTGGACCGACGTTGACCGGGATGGGTATGGACACGACGCCGGAGATCATCGGCCCCGTCGGCGAATCGTGGGCCAGGTGGGGCTTCGCGCGACACGGCTACATGCTGCGGCCGTCCGATATCGCAAACGCCATCGTTGCCGTCGTGACCGCTCCCCGAGGTGCGCACCTCGTTCTGGTGGAGGTTCAGCCGGAAGCTCCACTCAATCCTCGTCCTACTCACACTTCGCAGGAGACGACATGACTCACGGCGTACAGGAGAATCCGCGCACGCTGCCGCAGCCCCCGCGGGTGTCCGGCGGCGAACTCGAACACGGTCATCTCGAAGAACTGCGTACCGATCCGATCGCATTGATGCGCCGGGTGCGCGACGAGTGCGGCGACGTGGGAGCCTTCCAGCTAGCCGATCGCACGGTGATCCTGCTGTCCGGCGCCGAGGCAAACGAATTCTTCTTCCGTTCGACTGACGAGGACCTCGACCAGCAAGCTGCGTACCCGTTCATGAAGCCGATCTTCGGTGAGGGGGTGGTGTTCGACGCCAGTCCTGAGCGGCGCAAGGAAATGCTGCACAATTCGGCACTGCGCGGCGAGCAGATGAAAGGCCATGCTTCGACAATCGGCACGGAAGTCGAAGCGTTGGTGGCAGAGTGGGGCGACGAGGGCGAGATTGATCTGCTCGATTTCTTTGCCGAGTTGACCATCTACACGTCGTCGGCCTGCCTGATCGGAAAGAAATTCCGCGACGAACTCGACGACAGTTTTGCCAAGCTCTATCACGAACTGGAACAGGGCACCGACGCGCTTGCCTTTGTCGATCCGTATGCGCCGATCGAGAGTTTTCGCCGACGCGACGAAGCGAGACTGGCTTTGGTGGCGCTGGTTCAGGAGATCATGAACGGGCGGATTGCGAATCCTCCCCAGGGCAAGGACGACCGGGACATGCTCGACATCCTGGTCTCGGTCAAGGACGAGAACGGTGAGCTGCGCTTCAGTGCGGACGAGATCACGGGGATTTTCATCTCGATGATGTTTGCCGGTCACCACACGACATCCGGGACGGCGGCGTGGTCGTTAATCGAATTGCTACGCCATCCGGCCGTCATGGCCGACGTCGTCGAGGAACTCGACAGTTTGTACGCAGACGGTGCCGACATCAGTTTTCATGCCCTGCGCCAGATCCCGATTCTCGAAGCCGTGGTGAAGGAAACACTGCGACTGCATCCGCCGCTGATTATCTTGCTGCGGGTGGCGCGGGGGGACTTCGAGGTGGGTGGTTTCGAGATTCGCGAAGGTGACCTGGTGGCGGCCACCCCGGCAATTTCCAATCGCATTCCCGAGGACTTTCCGAATCCCGACGAATTCGATCCTGGCCGCTACATCGATCCACGTCAGGAAGACATCGTCAATCGATGGACGTGGATTCCGTTCGGAGCGGGCAGGCATCGGTGCGTCGGCGCGGCTTTTGCCCAAATGCAGCTCAAGGCGATCTTTTCGATTCTGCTGCGCGACTACGAATTCGAGATGACCCAACCGTCGGAAAGCTATCGCAACGATCACAGCAAGATGGTCGTGCAATTGGAGCAGCCGTGCTCGGTCAGATATCGGCGGAGAACCGGTACAGGCAGTCGATCCGATACTGGCAGGGGAGCGTGAGTCATGCGTGTCGAAGTCGACCTGGATCTGTGTCAGGGCCACGCCGCATGCGAATTGGAAGCGCCGGCCGTTTTTGTGGTTCCGAAAAGGGGCAAGGTCGAAGTGTCCGATCAGCCGCTGCCGGACGAGCAGCGACACGAGGTGGAAATGGCAGTGCGTTACTGCCCGACAGGCGCACTGAAAATTGTCGAGGACTGACCAGGGAGAGGTTCACATGACCGGATTCGACCGCGCCGAGCTCGACGACATGGTGCAACGCTGGATTGACGCGAACAAGAAGGCCGAGGCCGCCGGCGACTGGAAGCCGTTGGCGGACATGTACACCGAGGACGCGACCTACGGCTGGAACTACGGCCCCAAACAGGATTTCATGGCGATCGGTCGGGAAGAGATCCGCACCGTCGCGCTAGGTCTCGAGATGAACGGCCTCGAAGGCTGGGAGTATCCCTATCAGGACTTTGTGATCGACGAGCGCAGTGGCAACGTCATCGGACTGTGGAAACAGATCTCCGACGCCGAACGAGACGACGGCAGCAACTACTCCGTCTACGGCATCGGTGGTAGTTGGTTCCGGTACGGCGGAAATTTCCAATGGTCCTGGCAGCGTGACTTCTTCGACTTCGGAAACGTCTCGGCACTGTTCATGGAGATGATCCAGAACAACGCGCTGTCCAAAGGTATGCAGGCACGCATTCAGCGATCGATCTCCGGCGAACCACTCCCAGGCTGGTATCGCGCGGGTACCTCGCCGGTTCCACTGTGGTGAGTCCGGTGACTGTCGGTGGGTCCTTCGAGACGCTCTCGCGCGGCGACCTTGCTGTGTTGGTGCCAGAACTCCTGCTCTGTGGTCAGCTGATCGACAGATCCGGGATGGCGCACCTGATCGTGGAGTACGGGCGCGAAGGCATGGCGGAGGTTGCGATCGCGGAGTGGGAATCCGCCAGTCCTTGGTACACCCGCCGGATGCAGAAGGCGCTGCGGTACGAGGGTGACGACGTCGTGACCATTTTCAAAGGACTGCAACTCGACATCGGAGCGCCACCGCAGTTCATGGATTTCCGCTATCGCGTCGACGACCCGCAACACGGTGAATTCTGGCTCGACCATTGTGGCGCTCTGACGGACGTCGAACCGCTGGGGGACGAGTTTGTCACCACCATGTGTCATGACATCGAAGACCCGACGTTCGACGCGACGGCGATAGCAACCAATGCGCATGCGCAGATCCGTCCGATCCATCGGCCGCCGCGCAAACCTGCTGACAGGCACCCACACTGTGCGTGGACAGTCGTAATCGACCCGTCGCATGTCCCGCCGGTCATGACGGCCCACACCGAGCAGATCGGCCGGACTGCTGCGGTGTCGGTTGAGTTGAGTCCGATCGACGGCAGCGACGACGGGGCGGCCGACTACTCGGGACCGCTGCTCTCGGATCTGCGTTTCTCCGACTTCTCCCAGTCAGCGCTGGTTCGTATCGCGCAGGAAGTGTGCCTGCAACACCACCTACTTGCGCTGGGGTTTCTGCTCGCGGTGCGCGGGCGCAGTAGTGCGGACAAAGCTCGAGAAATTACGCTCAAACAACTCACCGGAATTGCAGGCGTCGCTTCGCAGCGCATCCGCGACGCATTGGGTCTGCCGCCGGATCTGGAAGGCCTGTCGGTGGTGCTGGAGCTACATCCGTTGCTCAATCCGAAGCAATATGTCGAGCGTGAAATTCGCTGGGATGGAGAGAGTCTCGAGATCTTGATTTCGCGGACCGGCCTGGTTGACGCCGACGGTGGCTGGCCCACTCTGATCGACGGTGAGCATCTGGATCCGCTTCAGGCACTGGTACGCGGCGTGAATCCACATTTCACAGCCCGGGTGCTCGACGATTCCGAGGCCGGGCTTTTGATCACGGTCGATACGACGGCGGAGGCTGCGCCGGAATGTGTCGAGGTCGCCATCACCAAAGTGAGCAGCGGCGCAGCATTTGCTTTCGAAGATCGTGGAATTCCGTTGCCTCTCTTCGTGGTTTGAGTGGCTGACCCTGAAAAGGATCGTTCATGGCCTACACGTTTGCAGACCTTTTCGAGCATTCCGTCGATGCGATGCCTGATCGACGAGCGCTGATCGTGTCGGGGGAGGAAGTGACGTACCGCGAACTCGACTCGCGGGCCAACCGTCTGGCACATCATTTCCTGTCGTTGGGTTTCGGGCACGGCACCCATATCGGAATTCAGATGCACAATTCGATCGAGACGATGGTTGCGGTCCTCGCGTCGTTCAAGGTTCGCGCCGTTCCGATCACCGTGAACTATCGGTACACCACCGACGAGTTGGTGTACCTCTACGACAACGCCGATCTCGAGGCACTCGTGTTCCATCGGGGGTACTCCGCTCGCGTCGCCGAGGCCCTGGAATCCACGCCTCGGGTGAAGCACGCTGTGGTGGTGCCGGACGAGCTTGCATCGGGTGCCGAACCGCCCGTGCCAGGCGCGGTCGCGTACGAGAACGCGCTGTCGCCGCAATCTCCGGAACGCACCGGTAGTGACGCGTTCGACGAGCGGAGCGGAGACGACCCGTACATTCTCTACACGGGCGGAACCACCGGACGACCCAAGGGCGTGGTGTGGCGTCAAGAGGACATCTGGCGAGTTCTGGCCGGTGGCTATGATTTCTACACCGGTGAGCCGATTGCCGACGAGTACCAACAATCCCGTGGCGGCGCAGCGGCTGCAGAACCTATGCGATGGTGCATGCTGCCACCGCTCATCCACACGTCGGCCTTGATGCCGACGTTCAACGCACTGTTCTCAGGCAACACCGTGATCTTCGAACCACGGTTCGATGCGGCACACGTCTGGAAAGTTGTTGCCGAATACCGGCCACAGGTCATGGTGATCACCGGTGACGCAATGGGGCGGCCTTTGGTGGAAGCGCACCGCGAACTACAACCAGATGCGTCCAGCTTGGCGGTTCTCGCGTCCGGGGCGGCGCTATTCTCCGGTTCGGTGAAGGACGCCTTCTTCGAGGTGTTCCCGAATCTGATGATCTCGGACTCGGTGGGCTCTTCCGAAACAGGCTTCGGCGGTATCGGATTCGCAGCCAAAGGGTTGAAGCAGCACGGTGGACCTAGGGTGGGTTCCAACCGGTTCACGGTGGTAGTCGACGATGACAACCGGATTCTGCCACCGGGTTCCGGCGCCGAGGGGTGGCTGGCAAAACTCGGCAACGTCCCACTCGGCTACTACAAGGATCCGGTGAAGTCGGCGGAAATCTTCCGAACGGTGGACGGCGGACGGGCAGTGGTCACCGGAGACCGCGCCCGGATCGAGGACGACGGTTCCATCACGCTGCTCGGCCGGGGCAACATGGTGGTCAACACCGGCGGCGAGAAAGTATTCGTCGAAGAGGTCGAGGCCGTCGTCAAGGCCCATCCGGATATCTACGACGCCACCGTCATCGGGCTGCCGGACGAACGCTGGGGAAGCCGAGTCTCGGCCGTGGTCAGGGTGCGCGATGGTGTTGTTCCGGATTTCGAGTCGATCGAGAAACACACTCGGAGCCAGCTTGCCGGGTACAAGATTCCGCGTGCGTTCTGGATTGCGTCCGAGGTGGTGCGAGCGCCAAGCGGAAAACCCGACTACCGCTGGGCGAAGGAGTACGCCCTCGGTCAGGAGCCGGTTCACCGCATCGATTAGTCCGCCTCGGCGCGCGCGGCGCCTTGCCTGCAAGAGGAGCAACCGAAATGCCCGAGCTGAACCTTCCCGACGGCTTCGATGTCACCGACCCTCAGATGTACGGCAAGCGCGTTCCCCTTGCCGAGTTCGCGGAACTACGCCGCTGCGCTCCGGTGTGGTGGAACGCGCAGGAACCGGGAACCGGCGGTTTCCACGACGGTGGCGCCTGGGTAGTGTCGCGGCACGCCGACGTGCGTGACGTGTCGCTGCGTTCGGAGGAGTTCTCCAACAACGTCAACGGGTGCGTCCCACGCCATGAAGACAACATCACCGCCGAAGAACTGGAAGTCAGTAAATACGTTCTGATCAACAAGGACGCGCCCGAACATACCCAGTTGCGCAAATTGGTGGCGCGATTGTTCACACCCAGGTCCGTCGAAGCGATGCGAGCCGGGCTCGAAGAGCGAGCCGAAGAGATTGCGAAAGCCGCGGCGGCGTCGGGTACCGGTGATTTTGTCCAGCAGGTTGCCAGTGAGCTACCGATGCAGGCGATCTCGGACCTCATCGGAGTTCCGCAGGAGGCTCGACGCCAGCTCTACGAATGGTCGAATCAGATGACCGGATACGACGACGAATCCATGGCCGGGGAGTCCAGAATGGCGTCGGCGCAGATACTCGGGTACGCGTATCAGCTTGCCGAGGCTCGTCGCGACGAACCGCTCGACGACATCATTTCGCGATTGGTCCAGGCGAACGTGGACGGTGAGGCTCTCACGCCGGAACAGTTCGGCTTCTTTGTCATCATGTTGGCGGTTGCGGGCAACGAGACAACACGCAATGCAACAACACTCGGGATGATGGCGTTTCTGACGTACCCGGATCAATGGGAACTGTACAAGCGTGAGCGTCCACGCACGGCGGCCGACGAGATCATTCGCTGGGCGTCGCCGCTGACGTCATTCCAACGTACGGCGTTGGTGGACACTCAGATTGCCGGAACTCCGATCAAGAAGGGGCAGCGTGTTGTGCTCCTGTATGGATCGGCGAACTTCGACGAATCTGCGTTCGAGAACCCGGACGTATTCGACATTCTTCGTGATCCCAATCCGCACTTGGCTTTTGGTGGTACCGGGCCACACTACTGCGTCGGCGCCAACCTGGCCCGGATGGAGATCGACCTGATTTTCAACAAGATCGCCGACCACATGCCGGACATCAGCAAACTTGGTGATCCCAGCCGGTTGGCATCAGGGTGGATCAACGGGATCAAGGAATTCATGGTCGATTACGGCAACAACGCCTCGTGTCCCGTGGAGCACTGAACCGTGTATACCGGGCGGGTCTCGCTGGCAGCGCCGATGCGTCAACTCGGTCAGTTCTACAAAATGGGTGCCGATGTTGCGGTGGGACTGGTACGCACACGCTTTCAGGTGCAGGAGTTTCTCGAACAGAGTTGGATGATCGCGCGAGTGTCGCTGGTACCGACGGTTCTGGTGGCAGTGCCGTTCACGGTTCTGGTGAGCTTCACTCTCAACATCCTGCTGCGCGAGATCGGTGCTGCCGACCTCAGCGGAGCCGGGGCGGCACTCGGCGCCGTCACCCAGGTCGGGCCAGTGGTCACTGTCCTCATCGTGGCGGGCGCCGGCGCCACCGCCATTGCCGCAGATCTCGGTTCGCGGACCATTCGCGAGGAGATCGACGCGATGGAAGTGCTCGGGATCGATCCGATCACTCGCTTGGTGATTCCCCGGGTTGTCGCGTCGACGGTGGTTGCGTTGCTGCTCAACGGACTTGTGTGCGTCATCGGCATCACCGGCGGCTACATCTTCTCGGTGTTCCTCCAAGGCGTGAATCCTGGTGCGTTTGTCGACGGCATCACGTTGCTCACCGGATTACCCGAAGTTGCCTTGTCGATGGTGAAGGCCGCACTGTTCGGCATGCTCGCCGGACTGGTTGCGTGTTACCGGGGACTGTCCGTCCGTGGCGGTCCGAAAGGTGTTGGCGAAGCTGTCAACGAGACAGTGGTCTACGCGTTCATGGCGCTCTTCGTGGTCAATACCATCGTGACCGCGGTGGGCATCAGGCTGACGGCGGGGTGAGCGGCGTGGCACTGGCGGAACTCGGAAAATTCGGGGCGACCCGAGCGCGGATGGCACGTGTGTCGCGGTCCGTCGACGATGTCGGACGGCAAGCGGTTTTCTTCGTCAGAGCTATTGCCTTCATTCCCTGGACGCTGCGCAAACATCCGAAAGAAGTCTTGCGTCTGGTCGCCGAGATCAGCATGGGAACAGGTGCGTTGGCATTGATCGGCGGCACCGTCGCCGTTGTCGGGTTCCTGACGCTGGCGTCAGGCGGAACCATCGCGATTCAAGGTTTCAGTTCGCTCGGAAACATCGGCGTCGAGGCACTCACCGGGTTCTTCTCCGCGTTCATCAACGTGCGCATCGCCGCGCCGGTCATCGCGGGAATCGGGCTGTCCGCAACGATCGGCGCCGGCTCGACGGCGCAGATCGGTGCGATGCGCATCAGTGAAGAAATCGACGCACTCGAAGCGATGGCGATCAGTTCTGTTCCGTACGTGGTGAGTACGCGCATCGTGGCCGGGATGCTCGCCATTCTGCCGCTGTACTCGTTGGCGCTCGTCGGATCGTTCCTCGCGGGACGTTTCACCACGGTGGTGCTGTTCGGTCAATCGTCCGGGCTCTACGACCACTACTTCACCACCTTTCTCGATCCGGTCGACGTCGCCTGGTCCTTCGTGCAGGTACTGGTGATGGCGTTGCTGGTCATGCTGATTCACACGTACTACGGCTACAGCGCTGTAGGCGGACCCTCGGGGGTGGGCACAGCTGTCGGGCGCGGCGTCCGTCTGTCACTGATTTGTGTTGTGGCGGTGACCCTTCTGGTCTCGCTGGCGCTGTACGGCGGTTCCGGCAACTTCAACTTGTCCGGATAGGGAGAGCGAGTGGAGAGATACGGATACAAGCTTGCGGCATTAGGCTTGGCGTGCGCGATTGTTGCCGTCGTGGCGCTGGCGGTCGCGTCGTTCAATCAGTCGTTCACCATCCGCGTTCCGATAACAGTTGTTGCCGAGCGGGCCGGCCTTGTGATGGATCCGGGTGCGCGAGTGAAGATGGCCGGTGTCACCGTCGGGTCCGTCGAGTCGATCGCGCCGGCCGACGATTCCACCGCGACGTTGTCCGTCCTTCTAGATCCCGATGCACTCGAGTCGATTCCCGCCAACGTCGATGTCGCGATCACCTCGAACACCGCCTTCGGCGCGAAGTTCGTCAGTATGTCGGCGCCTGCGGATCCGAGCGCCGAGCGATTGACTGCTGGCGCCACCATCGACGCGAATCACGTGACCGTCGAAATCGATACCGTGTTCGAGAAGTTGACGGCCGTCCTGCGGACAGTTGATCCCGGAAAACTCGATCAGACGCTTGGGGCGATTTCCACCGCGTTGCAAGGTCGCGGGGAGAGGTTGGGCGTCGCTCTGGGGAAGGCCGACGCGGCGCTGTCCGAATTCAACAGTGCCGGTGCCGCTTTCGACGAGGTTCTCACAGACCTTCCGGTAGTGTCCGGGACATATCGGGCGGCTGTGCTGGATCTGATGGACACCCTCGGCTCGCTCACTGTCACCGGCACCACCGTCCTCGACGAGCAAGAGGATCTGGATCTACTGCTACTCAACGTAATTGGGTTGGCGCGTACCGGAGAAGATGTCCTCGGCGCCAATGCCGACGGTGTGGATACCGTCCTGTCGCTCATGCGGCCAACCACCGAACTTCTCGAGGAGTACTCGCCGGTGATTCCATGCATGTTCCACGGACTCGAGGAGAGCAAGGCAATCGGCGACGGCGCGTACAACGGGCAGCCGGGAATCAAGATGTCGATCGGATTGATCGCAGGCACCGAACCGTATCGCTATCCTGAAGATCTGCCGAAGGTCGCGGCAACCGGCGGACCGCAGTGCATGGGCCTTCCGTTGCGCGATCCGAATGTCAACGCGCCCTACCTGGTGACGGACACGGGTGTGAATCCTTTCGAACCGGAACGTCAGTGGAATGGCGGCCAGCCGATAAACGACATGCCGAACCTGCTCAGTTACCTGTTCGGAACGGCGATTCGATGAAGCGGCGCGGCTACGGCATCAAATTCGGCATCTTCGTGGCGGTGATGTTGCTGGTCAATGCTGGGCTCGTGCTGGTCTTCGGGCAGATGCGAGGAGGCGACGAGCACAGTTACGCAGCCCAATTCGTCAATGTGTCCGGGCTGAAATCCGGCGACAAGGTACGGATCGCCGGGGTGCCTGTCGGAACGGTGAGCGCCGTCGAATTCGGTGACGACCACCTTGCTCACGTGAAATTCAGCGTTGATTCGGTGGAGACTCTGACGGAGCAGACCCGGGCGGCGGTGCGCTATCAGGACCTCGTGGGCAACCGCTATCTCGAATTGCTCGACAGTCCCGGCGCCGCGCAACCTATGGTCGCAGGTGCAACCATCCCCACCACCAGGACTGCGCCGGCGCTGGACCTCGACGCGCTGCTCGGTGCTTCAAACCGTTGTTCCAGGCGCTCGACCCGACCCAGGTCAACGCGCTGTCCCTGTCGCTGCTCGAGGTATTTCAAGGGCAGTCGGGGACAGTGGCGTCGGTGCTCGCACATACCGGATCGATCACCAACACACTTGCCGACCGTGATGTGCTCATCGGCCGGGTCATCAACAATCTTGACGGCGTATTGAGTGAATTACGTGGCCGAGGCGGACAGTTCACCGACACGCTCGACCATCTGCAACAACTGGTCAGCGGACTCGCGTCGGACAAGGAACTGATCGGGACTTCGGTGACGAGCATCGATACCGCTGCACAAACTTTCGCAGATCTCCTGGCCGGGGTCAGGCCCGACATCAGTGGCACACTGTCGCAACTCGACCAGAGCTTGGACCCTTTGGTCGAGCAACGAGGCGAGCTCGATCGAATCCTCGCGTCGATGCCGTCGAACTATCGGCAACTGATCCGAGTTGGTGCCTACGGGTCCTTCTTCAACTTCTATCTCTGCGGTATCGCGCTCAAAGTCGACGGGGCTGACGGCAAACCGATGACGGTCGACCTGATCGACCAGACGACCGGAAGGTGCGCACCACGATGAGAGAGATGGCGCAGAAGCAGGCCGTGCGAGTAGGCGTTGTGGGGATGGTGATGACCGCGTCGGTGGTGCTGGCGTCACTGCAGTATCAGGATCTGCAGTTCGTGAAAAACGGGGTGAGCTACAGCGCAGTGTTCAACGACGCGAGTGGTGTGGCTGCCGGTGACGAGGTAAACGCGGCCGGGGTGAAGATCGGCACCGTCGACAACATCGCTGTCGAAAAAGGCCGTGCTCGAGTTGATTTCACGCTCGACGGTTCCGTCACTCTCGGTGAGAGTACGTCGGCGGCGATCACCACGATGTCCCTGCTCGGTAAACGTGCGCTATCGCTCGACCTGGATGGAAGTGGACGGATACCCGTCGGCGGACAGATCCCACTCGAACGCACCCGATCGGCGTACTCGTTGCCCGACGTACTCGGCGACCTCACCACCACGGTCGAGGACATCAACCTCGACCAGTTGTCGGCGTCGTTGGAGGAGGTTGGTGCAGTGATGACGGACAGCGCGCCTTCCTTGCGGCCCGCCCTCGACGGGGTAGCCCGCCTGTCGGACAGCATCAACCGCCGCGACGAGACACTGAAGCTTCTGCTCGCAGATGCGAATAACGTGGCCGGTCTCCTCGCGGACCGGGGACCGCAGGTCAACGCGCTTCTTGTCGACGGCGATGCTCTCCTTGGTGAACTGGTCCGCAGGCAGGATGCGTTGGGCAACGTCATCACCGACATCTCGGCTGTCTCCACTCAACTCAGTGGGTTGGTACACGACAACGAAGCACAACTGGGCCCGGTCCTGAACAAGCTCGACACGGTGCTCGGGATACTCCAGAAGAACAAGGACAACCTGGCCCAGGGCATCGACGGACTCGGAACGTACGTGGGGACGCTCGGCGATACCGTCGCGAGCGGACCGTTCTACTACTCGTACATCCAGAACCTGCTTCCCGCCCAGTACACCCAACCGTTGATCAACGCGATTGTCGGGCTTCCGCCTGCGCCGCTACCGATACCGGAGGTTCGCTGATGGTCGCGAAACGTATTGTCGCCGCGGTCGGGGTACTCGCGGTGGCGGTGGCGGGATATTTTGTCGTACAGCACTTTCGGTACTACTCGGTGACGGCCTATTTTGCGTCGACGACGGGACTCTACGTCGGCGACGACGTCCGTGTTGTGGGCGTCGACGTCGGCAAGGTCACCTCGATAACTCCGCAGGGGGAGAAGATGCGGGTCGAACTCGAACTCGCCCGATCCGTCCCTGTCGCAGCGGACGCACACGCGGTGATCGTTGCTCAGTCCTTGGTCTCGGCCAGGTTCGTCCAGCTGACGCCGGCATTGACGGAGGACGGGGGAGACGCGTTGGCCGATGGAGCGGAGATCGGAATCGAGCGAACCGCGGTGCCCGTGGAATGGGACCAGATCAAGGAGCAATTGGGCCGGGCGGCAGATGCATTGGGGCCGTCCGAGGGGACCCGCGGGTCAGCGGCCGAATTCCTCGATGCCGCAGGCACGGCTTTGAGTGGGAACGGTGAGGCGTTAGGACGTTCGATCACGGAACTGTCTTCGGCCATGAGCACTCTGAACGAGGGAGGTGGCGATCTTTTCGGAACGATCCGAGGACTGCAGATTTTCACCACGGCGTTGGCGGCAAGCAACGAACAGATAGTGAGCTTTCAGGGACGTCTGGCAACAGTGACAGGTCTGTTGGCAGACAGCCGGACACAATTGGCACCAGCTCTGGTTGATCTGGATGCGGCGATCGGTGATGTCCACCGATTTGTCGAACAGAATCGCAGCGGGCTCACCGAACAGGTGAACACATTGGCCGATGTCTCCCAGGTGCTGGTGGACAAACGCGATGGGATCGAAAAGCTTCTGCATCTGGCGCCGACGGCCTTGTCCAATTACTACAACGTGTACCGCCCGGCCCAAGGCGCGATGGTCGGGGTGCCTGCCTTCCAGAACATCGGCAACCCCATCGACTTCATCTGCGGCGGTATCGCGGGACTGGCAAACGAAACCTCTGCGAAGGGTGCGGAATTGTGTGCCGAGTACCTCGGACCGTACCTGAACACCATCAGAGCGAACTATCCGGATCTGAACATCAATCCGACCCGTGCGCTTGGTGCGGCGCCGGATCAGTTGGTGTACAGCGAACCGGATCTGAAGCCGGCTCCCTCCCTGCCGAGCGTGAGTGTTCCCGCAGGGCTGGGGCAGTTGCTGATGCCGGAGGTGGGGACACGATGATCCGGAGAATCTGTTGCGTCGGTGTTGTTGTGCTCGTGTCCGGCTGCGGGTGGAACGGCCTGAATTCGGTGCCGTTGCCCGGTGCTGCGGGGCGCGGCGCCGACAGTTTTTCCGTGGTCATCGAGATGCCGGACGTCACGTCGATCAGTCCCAACTCCCCGGTAATGGTGAACGATGTGACGGTCGGCAGTATCAGTGCCATCGCCTCCGACAATTGGCACGCGAAAGTGACAGTGTCCCTGGATGGTTCGGTGGTGTTGCCGGCTAATTCCACCGCGAAAATCGGACAGACCAGCCTGCTGGGTTCCAAGCATGTTGCCCTGGCACCGCCGGTCGGTGTCGAACCGGAAGGGACGCTCGCCGAGGGCTCTGTCATTCCTCTGGCGTCGGCGGGCGTGTACCCGACTACGGAGGAAACTCTGACAGCGCTGTCCATAGTGCTCAACGGCGGCGGACTCGCGCAAATTCACACCATCACCACCGAATTGAACAATGCACTCGGCGGACGCACCATCTCAGCACGTGACCTACTCGCGCAGATGGACACATTGACCGAGACCCTGGACCGGCAACGCATCGCCATGGTGACCACGATGGAGAACCTGGATGTGTTTGCGGGGGAAATCAACGCCCAACGCGACGTACTGGGGAAGGCGCTCGACGTGCTGGCTCCAGCCTTGGCGGAACTGGAAGATCAGCGCATTACCCTGACCACCGCACTCGATTCGGTGGGCCGATTCGGAGACGTCGGCACCGACCTGGTCAACCGCACGCGAGATGATCTGAGCGCAAATCTTGCGGCACTCGAGCCGACATTGCAGCAGGTTGTCGCGGCAGGTCCGGATCTGATCAACAATCTCGGAAACCTGAGCACCTTCCCATTCCCACAGACCACCATCGATGACGGGATGCGCGGCGACTACACCAATCTGTGGGCGCTGATCGACCTGACCACCAACCGACTACAGTCCGGACTCGGTTTCGGCACCCCGTTCGGTGCTCCGCAGCAGCCGGGCGGCGGCCCGGTCGACCCGATGACCGCGCCGCTGAATGCAACGGGCAATGCAGGGGAGGGAGGACGATGATCCTCACCAAGCTTGTTCGCCGGCAGTTGGTGATCTTTGCGATCCTTGCCGTCCTCGGTATGACGGTGGCCGCGATCGCGTACCTCCGTGTTCCCACGATGCTGGGTATCGGGCGATACACAGTGACGCTGGAACTGCCCAACGCCGGTGGCCTGTACCGCAATGCGAATGTGACGTACCGCGGCGACACCATCGGTCAAGTCCGATCGGTGCAGCTCCACCCCGACGTCGTGAAAGCCGAATTGTCCTTGCAGAGTTCAGTTCCCGTACCCAGTACCGAGCTGGTGGCGGCCGTGCGCAGCGTATCGGCGATAGGCGAGCAGTACGTCGATCTGCAGCCGACCACCTCTGACGGCCCGTTTCTGGCCGACGGCGACGTGATCGACACCGAGTCTGTGGTGATATCTCAGGAAATCGGACCCGTTCTCGATCAGGCGCAGGCGTTGCTCGCCTCCGTCCCACAGGACAAACTGCGCGCGGTGATCGACGAGTCTGCAGCTGCGTTTGCCGGTGGCGGCGAAGATCTTGCGAGACTGCTGGATTCGACCACGTCCTTTGTAAATCAGTTGTCCGACGCCACTACTCCCGCGACAACTCTTGTGCAACAACTCGCCCCGCTCCTCGAGACCCAAGTTGTCACGGGGGATCAAATCCGATTGTGGGCGTCGAGCGTCGCCCGGCTGAGCGGGCAATTGGAAATCGCGGACGGCACTATTCGCAACATCATCGACACCGGGCCAGGGTTCGCCACCGAGGCGGAGCTCTTGTTCCAGGATCTGCGTCCGACCCTGCCGATTCTCCTGGCCAACCTGACCAGTGCCGGGCAAGTTGCGCTCACCTACAACGCGTCACTCGAACAGGTGCTTGTGATACTGCCGCCGCTTGTTGCTGCTCAGGAGACCGTTGTACAACGCGGCCAGGCGGACGGAGCCGCCAACGTCAATTTCCATCTGCAGGCTCAAGACCCGGCGGCCTGCTCCACCGGATACCTACCGGCGGATCAGCGCCGCGACCCCACGGTGACCAGTGTTCCGGACACTCCGCCCGATCTGTTCTGCAAGGTGCCGGCGGATTCGGTTTTTGCCGTGCGCGGTTCGCGGAACATTCCGTGTATGGAAGTTCCGGGCAAGCGGGCGCCGGACCCGGTGACGTGCCGGAGCCCGGAACCTTACGTGCCGTCGGGAACCAACGCTCCCGACGAGTTGTACACCGGGCCGGACGGGATTGCATACGGGCACACCGATATCGGTGAGGGGGATTCGTGGCAGCAGTTGTTGACGACACCGAATCCCTGACAACCGAGGATGTTTCGCGGCATGTAACCACGCGCGGACGCGTGCTTGTCGCGGTGGTGATTGCAGGTTTGGCGGCAGTGGTGGTGACCGGCGCTATGTCGATGCGGGGCGACAATGCCCGGGACGCTCATCGGCAGGAACTGGTGGATGGGGCGTCGGCGGGAGCGCTGGCATTGGTCGACATTCACGTCGATACCGTGGACGAGGATGTGGCCCAACTGCGAGCGCTCAGCACGGGCGAGTTCGCAGAGGAGTTGGTTGGCGATCAGTCGGAGTTCGTCCACGCGATACGTTCCGCATCTGTCAATTCCGACGCAAGGATCGATGCTGCTGCACTGTCGTCGGAGACAGGGTCGTCGGGAGTAGTACTGATTGCGGCGTCTGCGGAGGTCGCCAATTCTGCGGGCGAGACGACGTCGCGGACCTATCGACTGCGCATCGGTGTCGAGGACGTTGACGGGAGAATTCTGATGTCGAGTGTGGAGTTCGTGCCGTGAGGCGGGCGATCTCTGTCGTGCTGGTTGCGGTTCTCGCAATTGCCGCGTGCGCCCTGCTGTGGATTCGCCGCGACGGCGATGCACTCGAGTCGGCGAGAGCGGATGCGATTGCAACGGCACCTGCGTTGGTGGAGGACTTGCTTACGTACACCAGTGAAATGGTGGACAGCGACCTCGCGGCCGGGGCTGGCGCAGCCACCGGAACGTTCAAGGACGAGTTCGTCGAGTTTGCTGCGACAACTGTTGCGCCCCAATCGAAAGCGCAAGGAATCAGTACCAGCGCCCGGGTTGTGGATGTCGGGTTGCTCGGTGCCATGTTCGATCGCGTCGAATTGCTGATGTTCGTCGATCAGATCACCACCAGTTTTGCGCAGCCGGCTCCGGCGTCGAGTTCGAGTCGCGTGAAGGTCACCGTCGAACGCGTCGATGACCGGTGGTTGGTGAGTGAGCTGACACCGATCTGAGTTCTGCTCAGCTGTTGTCGTGGCCCGCCATGATCAGCCTTGCGGTGATCTCGAGGCGATCCGCGATCTGCGAGTAGGACTCGTATCCCATTCCAGCCCGCACCAATGCACCTGACCAGGCGATTTCAAGGGCTTCGAGGACGTCGGCATCATGTTCCGGTCCCAATGCCTCGACCAGGCGTTCGCGAATGTTCTTCCCGATCCGGGCGCGGAGATGTTCGACGTCCGGGTCGTCGGCCATCATCGCGGTGGTGACTGCGGCGGCGAGTTCCGGTTCATCGGACACCAGGAGTGCGACACTGCGCAGGACCGAACAGACCTGACTCTCGCGGTCCTGCTCTGCGTCGGCCTCGTGAGGGAGCGCGTCAAGGCGTCGCCAGAACAGTTCTGCGACAAGGTGACTCTTGGACGAGAAGTAGGTGTACGCGGTTGCCGGCGCGACCCCAGCTTCGCCCGCGACCATGCGAATGGTCAGGGCGGAAAACCCATGCGTACGCAGGATGGCAACAGCTGCCTTGGTCAAACGATCGACAGTTTCGGCCTGTTGTCCCGACAGGCGCCGGCGGGTGGACTCGAAGTTGGCCTTACCAGACATGTGTCCAGACACTACGGGAGCCGGGGAAGTTGTGCGCGGTGTGGGGGTCCCGTCAGGCTTTCCCGAGTCCGCCGGCAATTCCTCTGTCGAGTTGGTCGACCATGGCGGTGCTCAGGGCGGAGAGTTGTGCGACCTGGCTGTCGTCGAGGCCTTCGAACACCAAGGCTTGGACCAATCGAACGTGGCCGGGCGATGCCTCGATGACCTTGGCCATTCCGGCATCGGTGAGTACCGCATTGGAGCCTCGGCTACCGCGGATCACTTCACGCTTGACCCAGCCGGCCTTCTCCATCTTCGTGACGACGTGGGAGAGGCGCGACAGCGACGCATTGGCTTGCTGTGCCAGTAGAGAGAGTTGCAGCTTGTGGTCGGGTACTTCTGACAGCGCCGACAGCACGAAGTACTCGAAATGGGTTAGTGAGCAATCGCGTTGGAGTTGGGTGTCGAGAGCCGCTGGTAGGCGGGTTACCAAGGAGATGAGGGTGCGCCAGGCCTGCTGTTGCTCGGTGGTGAGCCACTTGGTCTGAACCGGCGACTCGGCCTGGCCGTTCGATCCACTCATCGGTCTGTACCCCTTCGAAGCGCTGTGTTCTACCACTACAGGGTTGCAGACGAGTGTCCAGTGGGTGCAGGCAGGGAATAGTTGCGCGTTTCAAGTGTTGAGTTCTATATTAGGTTGAACCTTCAACTTAAAACTATTCGGTGAACTCATGAGGAGCCGCTATGTCCGCCGCCACAATGCCCGCGCTGTATCTCAGCCACGGTGCCCCGCCGTTGGTGGACAGCGCTCTCTGGGTGAAGCAACTAGGCGCGTGGGCCGGTGACCTGCCACGGCCGACGGCAATCTTGATCGTGTCGGCACATTGGGAATCCGCGCCGCTGACCATCGGATCGACCACAACGGGAACCCCGCTGATCTACGACTTCGGTGGATTCCCCGAGCGGTTTTACCGGGCTCGGTACAACTCGCCGGGGGCGCCGGACCTGGCCACGCAGGTGGCAGCGTTGATGCCAGATAACGAGCAGGTCGTCCAGCAACCCAATCGTGGCCTCGATCACGGCGCCTATGTTCCGTTGACGGTGATGTACCCGGATGCGGACATCCCCGTGCTGCAGATCTCCCTGCCGACTTTGGACCCCGAACGTCTGCTAGACCTCGGCCGACGGTTGCGTCCACTGCGCGAGCAGGGCGTGTTGATCGTGGGATCCGGATTTACAACCCATGGCCTGCCATTTCTGCGTGACCCGTCGCCGGAGGCAAAGGCTCCAGGTTGGTCTGCCGAATTCGACGCGTGGGCCGGGGAGCGGTTCGCAGCCGGCGACGTCGATTCGCTCATCGATTTCCGAGCACAGGCTCCCGGTATGCCGTACGCACACCCGACCATCGAGCACTTCGCGCCGCTGTTCGTGACTCTCGGTGCGTCGTCCGATCCTGAGCAGGTGCCCACCCAGGTCATCGACGGTTTCTGGATGGGACTCGCAAAGCGCTCGATTCAGGTCGCGTAGCGGGTCAGGTGCGACTCCGGAGAAACTCGAGTGCCTGATCGCCATGTGTGCTCGCGCGGAATTCGCTCGAGATGACCTTCAATACGGTTCGATCCGTGTCGATCACGAACGTTGAACGTTTGACCGGCATCAACTTGCCGAGCAGTCCGCGTTTGACGCCGAACTGCTCGGCAACGGTGCCGTCGGTGTCGGCGAGCAGGGGATAGTCGAAGGACTGGGTAGTGGCAAACGTCGACTGCGCTTCGACGGTGTCGGTGCTGATGCCCGCGCGAGCGGCGCCTACCGCTGCAAAATCCTTGCCGAGGTCGCGGAAGTGGCACGCTTCCGCGGTGCACACCGGCGTTGAGGCTGCCGGATAGAAGAACAGCACCAGTGGCCCCTTCTCCAGCAGGCTGGTCAGCGAACGGGGTGTTCCGTCCTGATCGGGCAGGGTGAAATCGGGAGCAAGCTGACCTGGTTTCATTCGGCTGAGGTTACCCGCGAACGAGGCCCGCGCAGGTGAGCCTGGGATGATGGAGTCATGCACGGCGAGCCCACCTCCAAGTCCGCACCCTCGTCCGACACCGCGATCGTCGATGCGGCGTCCGATTCCACCACCACGCGAGAGCAGTTCCGTGCCCTCGCCGCCGAGCATCGGGTAGTTCCGGTGACACGAAAAGTGCTGGCGGACTCCGAAACTCCGCTCTCGGCTTATGAGAAGTTGGCCGGGAACCGTCCGGGAACCTTCCTTCTCGAGTCTGCGGAGAACGGCCGGTCGTGGTCACGCTGGTCCTTCATCGGCGTCGGCAGTCCTGCCGCTCTGACCGTCATCGACGGTGAAGCCGCCTGGTACGGCAACGTCCCCGCCGGTGCACCGTCCGGTGGCAACCCTGTCGACGCACTCGGTGCCACTCTCGAACTTTTGCGCTCGGAACGTCTGCCCGACCTGCCGCCTCTTACCGGCGGGATGGTCGGATTCCTCGGATACGACGCCGTCCGTCGGCTCGAAAACGTGGGCAACTCGGCCGTCGACGACCTGCAGATCCCCGAGATGGTCATGTTGCTGGCCGCAGACATTGCCGCCGTCGACCATCACGAGGGTGCGATCACGTTGATCGCCAACGCAGTCAACTGGGACGGCACCGACGCACGGGTCGAGGAGGCGTACGACGACGCCGTCGCGCGTCTCGACGCGATGACGCGGGCACTTGCGGCACCAGCCAAGTCGACGGTCTCCACGTTTGCCAAGGTCACCCCGAGTTACCGCCGTCAGCGCACGACGGAAAGTTTCGGCGTCGACGTGAAGAAGCTGATCGGCGATATCGAAGCGGGCGAGGCGTTCCAGGTCGTGCTCTCCCAACGATTCGAGATCGACTGCACCGCAGCACCTATTGACGTGTACCGAATGTTGCGGGCCTCGAACCCCAGTCCGTACATGTACCTGCTCAACGTCCCGAACGGTGACGGTGAGACCGCATTCTCCATTGTCGGCTCCAGCCCAGAAGCGCTGGTTACCGTCTCGGAAGGTGTCGCAACCACTCATCCGATCGCCGGAACCCGGTGGCGCGGTGCAACCGAGGAAGACGACATCCTCCTCGAGAAGGACCTCCTCGCTGACGAGAAGGAAAACTCCGAGCACCTGATGCTGGTCGACCTCGGACGCAACGACCTCGGTCGTGTCTGCCGACCCGGCACGGTCAAGGTGCACGATTACCGCCACATCGAGCGATACAGCCACGTGATGCACCTGGTCTCCACCGTGACCGGGCACCTCGCGGAGGGCAAGCAGGCGCTCGACGCTGTCACGGCGTGCTTCCCGGCCGGAACGCTCTCGGGCGCTCCCAAGGTCCGGGCGATGCAGTTGATCGAAGAACTCGAACCCACCCGCCGCGGGGTCTACGGCGGCATTGTCGGGTACCTCGACTTCGCCGGTGATGCCGACACCGCGATCGCGATTCGCACCGCACTCATCAAGGACGGCATCGGATACGTCCAAGCCGGTGCAGGTGTGGTCGCCGACTCCGATCCGGTCTACGAGGACACCGAGGCGCGGAACAAGGCGATGGCCGTGCTCAGCGCGATCGCATCGGCACACACGTTGCGCACCATCGGAGGTGAAGGGTAAGTGAGCGAACAAGCTTCGAGCACCGGCGCGGACTCGCCGACACCACGTTCGGGCCGCAGCACCACGATGCTGACCACGCTCCTGCTGGGGATCGCGGCCATTGCGCTGTGGGGAAGCTCGCGGATGACGTGGGTACAAGTAACCTCCAGTGACGGTAAGACTTTGGCGCGCACCACGGATCTCGACGGTGGCACGTGGGCTGCGGCGATGACGCCGCTCGCTCTCACGCTTCTTGCTGCTGTTGCGGCATCGTTTGCGGTCCGTGGGTGGGCGCTCCGAGTTGTCGGCCTGTTGGTGGGATTGGTCGGCATCGGAGTCGCAGTTCCAGCTGTCCAACTGTTGGTTTCGGGAGCAGATGACGACCGCGCCGCAGATCTTGCCGAACTGTCCTCGCACCTCGAAGAAGTGTCGGCCGAAGCATCGGTGTTGCCTCCGCTGCTCGCGCTCGCCGGGGCCCTTGCGGCTCTCGCTGCCGGTGTTCTGCTGATGCGAAAGCCCAAGGCGCGCGCCGGTCTCTCGTCGAAGTACGACAACCCTGCAGCTCGCCGGGAGGCAGCGGCCAAGCTCGGACAGGGAAGCAAAGATGCGCCCGACGAGCCTGTGACACAACGGATGCTGTGGGACGCGCTCGACGCCGGGGAAGATCCGACGCTCGATACGGAAGGCGAGAAACCTGACGTGGACGGCAATGAGCCGGGCAAGGATTCACGATCGTGACCTCGATTACGTCCGAACTCCCACGCGCGTGGGTACCCGGGCGGAGTAGCAAAAAATCGCCCAACTAGGCTGACACCACCCCGATGACGTATCTCACATCGGGCACTTGCCCAGAAAGGATTCGGGCCACGATGACCGTACTCGACTCGATTCTCGACGGGGTGCGCGCTGATGTCGCCGCCCGCGAAGCCGTACTCGACTTCGCTGCAGTCAAGGCTGCCGCGGCCACTGCACCGCCCGCCCTCGATGCTGTAGCGGCACTTCTGGAACCGAGCATCGGCGTCATCGCCGAGGTGAAGCGCGCAAGCCCGTCCAAGGGTGCGCTCGCAGACATCGCCGACCCCGCCGAATTGGCAGCCGCCTACCAAGCGGGCGGTGCTCGAATTATCAGCGTTCTCACCGAAGAACGTCGTTTCCACGGATCGCTCGCCGACCTGGATGCCGTCCGCAAGGCCGTCACTATTCCGGTGTTGCGCAAGGACTTCATCGTGGGTCCGTACCAGATTCACGAGGCACGCGCCCATGGCGCCGATGTCATTCTGCTGATCGTCGCGGCACTCGAGCAGCAGGCGCTTGCCTCGTTGATCGATCGCACCGAATCGTTGGGGATGACTGCGCTGGTCGAGGTTCACACCGAGGAAGAGGCCAACCGCGCGCTCGAAGCCGGCGCCAAGGTCATCGGTGTCAACGCCCGCAACCTCAAGACCCTCGAGGTCGACAAGAACACCTTCGGTCAGATCGCCCCTGGCCTTCCGACCGAAACCATCAAGATCGCCGAGTCGGGCGTTCGTGGCACTGCTGATCTGCTCGCGTACGCAGGCGCAGGCGCAGACGCAGTCCTGGTGGGCGAAGGCCTCGTGACCAGTGGTGATCCGCGTAAAGCGGTTGCCGATCTGGTCAACGCCGGAGCGCATCCGTCCTGCCCTAAACCGTCACGCTGAATCGCATCACCGCTCGGGAGGGGTTTGCCCGCACCCGAGCGGTTGCAATTGCCCGTACCCGGGCGGTGACAGGCGACACGCTTGGGGCAGACTGGGGGAGTGACTTCACGTACTCAGGGACCAGTCTTCAAGGGCGGCAATCTGCCGCCGGCCAGTGCCGGACTTGCCGAGCGCACCACTCATGATCCGGATGCCGGAGGGCACTTCGGTGTCTACGGCGGACGTCATGTGCCCGAGGCGCTCATGGCGGTTATCGAGGAAGTTACCGCCGAATACGAGAAGGCCCGCAGCGACGACGCTTTCCTGAACGAACTCGACCGACTGCAGCGCGACTACACCGGACGCCCGTCGCCGATTTTCGAAGCAACGCGCATGAGCGAATACGCGGGCGGCGCTCGCATCATCCTCAAGCGTGAAGATCTGAACCACACCGGTTCTCACAAGATCAACAACGTCCTCGGTCAGGTACTTCTTGCCAAGCGAATGGGCAAGACTCGTATCATCGCCGAGACCGGAGCGGGACAGCACGGCGTCGCCTCGGCCACTGCTTGCGCGTTGCTCGGCCTCGAGTGTGTCATTTACATGGGTGCGGTCGACACCGAGCGTCAGGCGTTGAACGTCGCCCGGATGCGCCTGCTGGGCGCCGAGGTCGTCTCGGTCGAAACCGGTTCGCGCACACTCAAGGATGCGATCAACGAAGCTCTCCGCGATTGGGTTTCCCACGCGGACGACACTTACTACTGCTTCGGTACCGCTGCCGGTCCGCATCCGTTCCCGACCCTCGTGCGCGATTTCCAGCGGGTCATCGGTCTCGAGGCCCGCGCTCAGGTTCAGGCCTTGACCGGTCGGCTTCCCGACGCCGTCACGGCTTGCGTCGGTGGCGGTTCCAACGCCATCGGTATTTTCCACCCGTTCATCGACGATCTGTCGGTGCGACTGGTCGGTTACGAGGCAGCGGGCGACGGCGTTGAAACCGGTAGGCATGCAGCAACATTCGCAGGCGGAACGCCTGGCGCATTCCAGGGTGCGTACTCGTACCTGCTGCAGGACGAAGACGGTCAGACCATCGAATCACATTCCATCTCCGCAGGTTTGGACTATCCGGGTGTCGGTCCGGAACATGCGTATCTCAACGACATCGGTCGGGCTACCTACGAGCCCGTCACCGACTCCGAGGCAATGGATGCGCTCCTTCTGCTCTCGCGGCGCGAAGGAATCATCCCGGCCATCGAATCCGCGCACGCGGTTGCCGGCGCGCTGCGCCTGGGCAAGGAGCTCGGCGAAGGCGCCATCATCGTCGTCAACCTGTCCGGTCGTGGCGACAAGGACATGGATACTGCCGCGAGCTGGTTCGGTCTGTTCGACAACGCAGACCAGCCCGCAGACCAGACCAACACGGAAGGCTCGGACAAGTGAGCGAACGACCATCACGCCTCGCATCCACGTTTGCGGCATGTAAGGCGGAAAACCGAGCTGCGCTCGTCGGCTACCTGCCAGCAGGCTACCCAACGGTGTCCGAATCCATCGACGTCTTCAAGACGATGGTCGACGGCGGCTGCGACATCATCGAGGTCGGGGTCGCGTACTCCGACCCCGTGATGGACGGACCGACCATTCAGCGTGCCGCTGAAACTGCCCTCAGCAACGGCGTCCGCTTGCGCGACATCTTTACCGTCGTCGAGCAGATCAGCTCGGTCGGCGGCAAGGCCGTAGTCATGACGTACTGGAACCCGGTCATGCAGTACGGGATCGACAAGTTCTCCCGCGACCTCGCTGCCGCAGGCGGACTCGGACTGATCACCCCCAACCTCATTCCTGACGAGGCCGCCGACTGGATGGAAGCGTCCGAGAAGCACCACCTCGATCGGATCTTCCTCGTGGCACCCTCGTCCACCGAAGAGCGACTGGCTATGACGCTCCAGGCAAGTAGCGGGTTCGTATACGCGGCCTCCACGATGGGTGTCACCGGAGCGCGCGACGCAGTGTCGTCGATGGCACCTGAACTCACCGCACGGATCCGCGCGCATTCCGATATCCCGGTCGGTGTCGGGCTTGGCGTTCGCTCTGGCGCCCAGGCAGCAGAAATTGCCGGCTATGCCGACGCAGTAATCGTCGGGTCTGCGCTGGTCTCGGCTGTGGAAAACGGACTCGGAGCTGTCCGTGCCCTCACCGAAGAACTCGCTGAAGGTGTCCGCTCGGCTAACGTGGCGTCGTGACGTCAACTGTTGAACTACTGGCCTACATTCCCAGTCCTCCACAAGGTGTCTGGTACATCGGGCCCGTGGCACTGCGCGCCTACGCGCTCTGCATCATCGCCGGAATCATCGTCGCCATCGTCTGGGGCGACCGGCGGTGGGTCGCGCGAGGCGGCGAGAAGGGCACCGTTCTCGATATCGCAGTCTGGGCCGTGCCGTTCGGATTGATCGGTGGCCGGCTGTACCACGTGCTCACCGACTGGCCGCAGTATTTCGGTGAAGGCGGCACACCGATCGACGCACTCAAAGTGTGGAACGGTGGCCTCGGAATCTGGGGCGCAGTCTTCCTCGGCGGTGTCGGCGCCTGGATCGGGTGCCGCAGGCGTGGGATCCCCGTCGCGGCGCTGGGGGACGCGATCGCGCCTGGTGTGCTGCTTGCGCAGGCGATAGGCCGGTTCGGCAACTACTTCAACCAGGAGTTGTACGGGCGCGAAACGACAGTGCCATGGGGATTGGAAATCTTCCAGCGTGTGAACTCGTCAGGTCAGACCGATGCGTTGTCCGGTGTATCGACCGGCGTCGTAGAGAAGGTCGTGCACCCCACCTTCCTGTACGAGGCCGTGTGGAACGTCCTCATCGTCGTCCTGCTTGTCGTGGTCGATCGCCGATTCAAGATCGGCCATGGACGACTGTTCGCCCTCTACGTGGCGGGTTACTGCGCCGGTCGGTTCTTCGTCGAACTCATGCGCGACGATCCGGCATACGAACTTGCAGGCATTCGCGTCAACTCCTTCACCTCGGTGATCGTGTTCGTGGCGGCAGTTGCGTACTTCCTGCTGGCCAAGAAGGGTCGTGAAGATCCTTCCGAACTGAAGTCCAAGGACTACGTCGAGAACACGCCTGTCGAGAACACGCCCGTCGAGAACACAGCTTCGGAGGCCACCGACAGTGATACCGACTCGGATGACGGTATCGCGACGGCAAAGGTTGCCGATTCAACCAGCGTGGACGCAAAGCAGGATGTTGATCTGAAGAAGCCGGACAAGCCATGACTGGTCCGCATCGCACCCAGTTCGAGGTATAAAGATCACTTGCCTCAACGATTTGCCGGACCGTCGTCGACCCGAAGGAATACACGTTGCCTGACTTGAACAAGTATCCGGATCCCGCAGAGTCCGGGGACGCTTCGAGCTCTCAATCCGCGGTTCCCCCGCAGTTCGGTTCGCCCTTCGATTACGAGGCAACCGCTGATGCTTCCTTGAGCGAAACCTCGGCGCCCACGGAGAAGACTCCGTCAACCGAAACAACGGGCACCGGTCCCGGCTGGGACACATATGCGGGAATGGGCAACGGCCCAGGGTGGGGGAGCCATCCGATTTACCCGCCGCCGGCGGGGTCGGAGCCCACAACAGCGTTCTCGGCTGCTTCAGATCCGACGGCTGCGTATCCGATTTCGGAGCCCGCGCCGCCGAACTACACGCCGCCGAGCTACGAGCAGCAGCCTTATCAGCAACAGAGCTATCCGCCTCCGGCGGACGGTCCGGTGTACGGCGTCCCAGCCGACCAGAGCGCAAATCCGTATGCAGCGCCACCGGTTCAGGGTTACACCGCTCCGCCGCAGAACCCCGGTTACGGGCAGCAGCAGCCTTATGCGCAGCCCTATGGTTTTGTCGATCCGTCGGCGCCGTTCGGTCGTGATCCGATCACCGGGCAGCCGTTCTCCGACAAGTCGAAGGTGACCGCCGGCCTGCTCGGCATTCTGCTCGGCGGATTCGGCGCAGGCCGGTTCTATCTCAATCAGCCCGGTACTGCGATCGCACAGATTGCGGTGACATGGTTGACGTGTGGAATCGGTGGTATCTGGCCGTTGATCGACGGCATCATGATGCTGACCGGCAGTGTGAAGGACAAGTACGGGCGACCACTCCGCAGTTGATCCCCTCGCTCGTTTCACCGTGGCACCTCGATACAGGGGTGCCACGGTTTTTTCTATCGCAACCTGCACATACCGGTTGTAAACTGACCCTTGCCGGTTGCGGGTTCGTGTGGCGGCCCCGCATGGTGGAGGGCACGCATGCTGTTTTCTCAGATGCCTGGTCCACAGGGGCTGTACAACCCCGATCAGGAAGCAGATTCGTGTGGTGTCGCCGTTGTCGCTGACATCTACGGCAGACGCTCTCATTCGATCGTGCAAGACGGCTTGTCCGCACTGCGCAAGCTGTCCCATCGCGGTGCCATCGGAGCTGATTCCACCACCGGTGACGGAGCGGGAATTCTCCTTCAGCTACCCGTCGAACTTCTGAGGGCTGTCACCAACTTCGTGTTACCGGATGTAAACGAGCGTGGTGAGAGTAGGTTTGCGGCCGGTATCTGCTTCCTTCCCCGGGCCGCGCGGCCCCGGCGACGTGCGTTCGAGCGCATCGAGCGGTGCGCGCGTTCAGTGGGATTGTCGGTACTCGGCTGGCGAGATGTTCCCGTCGATTCGGCAGTCCTGGGTATATCGGCAACGGAATGTGCGCCGTTCATCAGTCAGTGCTTTGTCGCGGACACACGTGGGGGCTCGGCCGGTATCGCTTTGGACCGCCGTGTCCTCGAGCTGCGTAAGCAGGCCGAACGGATCACCCCACATGTTGTGGACGAGGGTTCCGGCGTCTACTTTCCATCGTTGTCCGCGCGAACGATGGTGTACAAGGCGATGGTGACGCCGTGTCAGTTGCCGCTGTTCTACCCGGACCTGCAGGACGAGCGGATGCGTAGTGCACTGGCCGTCGTGCACAGCAGATACTCGACCAACACCTTTCCGTCGTGGACGTTGGCGCAACCGTTCAGATTTGTTGCACACAATGGCGAGTTCAATACCATTGTCGGAAACAGAAATTGGATGCGCGCGCGCGAGCCGCAGCTTCGGAGCGAGCTCTTCGGTGGCAACCTCGACGGCCTGATGCCGATCTGCACGTCCGGGGTGTCGGATTCTGCGTCGTTCGACGAGGTGCTCGAGCTGTTGTCCCTCGGCGGGCGCAGTGTGCCCCACGGTGTGGCGATGATGATTCCCGCTGCCTGGGAACAGGATTCGGCCATGTCGGCCGAGCTACGTGCGTTCTATCAATTTCATGCGTGCCTGATGGAGGCATGGGACGGACCTGCCTCGGTAACGTTCAGTGACGGTACCGTGGTAGGAGCCGTCCTCGACCGCAACGGGCTTCGGCCCGGGCGCTGGTGGCGCACCCGGGCGGGTCGAGTCGTATTGTCCAGCGAGAGTGGTGTGTTCGATGTACCTCCGGCCGACGTGATAGCAAAGGGGCGACTCGAACCCGGTCGAATGTTCCTGCTGGACACGTCGCAACAGCGTATTGTTCCGGACGACGAGGTCAAGTCCGATTTGGCAGGTGCGGCGCCCTATCAGCGCTGGCTCGACGCGAACCTCACTCTGGTTGGCAACACACCTGATCCGCCCAAAGCACGTGGGGACCCATCGGTGCTGATGCAGCATCAGCAGGTCTTCGGGTACACCGAGGAAGAGTTGAGTGTAGTTCTGACGCCGATGGCCGCCACCGGTCACGAGCCGGTGGGATCGATGGGAACCGATACGCCGCTGGCAGTGCTCTCCGCGCGTCCCAGGCTGCTGTACGACTACTTCGTTCAACTGTTCGCACAGGTCACCAATCCACCGTCGGATGCGATTCGAGAGGAAGTTGTCACCACGTTGTCGGTGGTTCTGGGCTCTGAACAGAATCTCCTCGACCCGAACGAATCATCGTGTAGGCGAACCCTGGTGCACAGGCCCGTGGTGTCCGGAGCGGAACTGGCGGAGATCGTCCGCATATCCGGCGCTGGTGTGACGACACTGCACGGTGTGTTCGACATTGCCGCCGGCACAGAAGGTCTGGAAGCGGCGCTCGGCGAGCTACGTGACGAAGCCAGTGCGGCAGTAGACGCCGGGCGCCACATCCTGGTCATATCCGATCGAACGTGGGACCGTGACCACGCGCCGATTCCGTCGTTGCTCGCAGTTGGCGCAGTTCATCACCATCTCGTTCGGAAGCGTCGGCGCAGTAAGGTCTCGTTGATCGTCGAGACCGGCGACGCTCGGGAGATTCACCATTGCGCATTGCTGCTCGGATACGGCGCTGCTGCTGTCCAACCGTATCTGGCCCTCGAGTCGGTTGCGGAATGTGGCCTGGACGGGGTGGATTCAGGTACTGCGGCGACGCGCTATCTGGATGCGGCCAATCAGGGTGTGCTCAAGGTGATGTCGAAGATGGGAATCTCGACTGTCCAATCCTATACCGGTGCACAGGTATTCGAGGCGTTCGGCCTGAGTGCGCGGCTTGTCGACGAGTACTTCTGCGGCACCACGAGCAAGCTCGGCGGCATAGGTATCGCGGAGCTTGCCGAGGATGTGGTGGTGCGCCACGCGGCCGCGCATGCACATCGACGTCAGCTCGACTTCGGCGGCGAATACCATTATCGCCGAGACGGTGAAATACACGTGTTCACACCGGAATCGGTGTTCTTCCTCCAGCACGCCACACGGTCGGGCCGCGCCGACGTGTTCCGCCGGTACAGCGACGAGGTCGATCGCAGCGGCGCGCAGGGCGGAACATTGCGAGGGCTCCTTGGCTTCCGAACCGGAGATCGGCCTGCACTCAGCATCGACGACGTGGAACCTGCCGAGGCGATTCTGCGCCGATTCAACACCGGCGCCATGAGTTACGGCTCGTTGTCCGCGGAAGCCCACGAGACGATGGCGATAGCGATGAATTCGATGGGTGGACGATCCAATTCGGGGGAGGGCGGTGAGGATCCGGATCGCCTGTACGACTGTGCGCGTCGTAGCGCCGTGAAACAAGTTGCCAGCGGTAGGTTCGGCGTGACCAGCGATTATCTGGTCAGTGCAAGCGATATTCAGATCAAGATGGCGCAGGGAGCCAAGCCGGGCGAAGGTGGACAACTACCGGGCAGCAAGGTGTATCCGTGGATCGCCCGGACGCGGTATTCGACGCCGGGTGTCGGTCTCATCTCGCCGCCGCAGCATCACGACATCTACTCGATCGAGGATCTCGCACAACTGATCTACGATCTGCGCCAAGCCAACAACAAGGCCCGAATTCACGTCAAACTTGTCAGCGCTGTCGGCGTCGGAACCGTTGCAGCAGGCGTGGTCAAAGCGCATGCCGACGTGGTGCTGATCTCCGGCCACGACGGTGGTACCGGTGCGGCCGCGTTGACCTCGATCGAGCACGCCGGGACGCCGTGGGAGCTCGGGCTCGCGGAAACTCAGCAGACGTTGGTGCTCAATGGGTTACGGGAGAGAGTTGTCCTGCAATGCGACGGTGGTATGCGCACGGCCCGTGATGTTGTCGTGGCTGCGTTACTGGGTGCGCAGGAATACGGATTCTCGACAGCGCCGTTGATCGCCGCCGGTTGCGTCATGATGCGAGTGTGCCATCTCGACACCTGCCCGGTCGGGGTGGCGACGCAGAATCCGGAGTTACGGGCACGGTTCACCGGACGCCCCGAGTACGTCACAAGTTTCTTCCGGTTCATCGCCGAAGGTGTGCGGGAGATTTTGGCCGACATCGGTTTTCGCAGCCTCGACGAGGCAGTGGGGCGTGCTGACATGTTGGTGCCCTGCACCGAAAGTGGTAATCGGAAGAGTCGCCGCCTGGACTTGGCGCCGCTCCTGTCGGTTCCGGTCGTGACACGGCGCGGCGTCGCAGCTGCGACGCGGCCCGGCGTCGGTGATCTCAACAGGATGCTTGTCGAGCGCGCTGCCGACACACTCCACCATGCGACACTCGTTCGGATCGACTGCCACGTCCACACCGGGGACAGGGCAGTGGGTACAGCCCTCGGCGCCGAGGTGACCCGGAGATACGGGGCACCAGGGTTGCCGGACAACACCATTGTCGTGCGGCTGCACGGAACGGCCGGTCAGTCACTCGGTGCGTTCCTACCGAGGGGGATCACTCTCGACTTGACCGGCGACGCCAATGATTATGTGGGTAAGGGGCTTTCGGGAGGGCGGATAGCTCTCCGTCCCGACGCTGATGTCGGCTTTCGCCCCGAAGAGCAGGTGATTGCCGGCAACACGCTCCTGTACGGGGCCACTGCAGGGGAACTGTTTGCGCGCGGCCGGGTGGGGGAGCGCTGTGCTGTGCGCAATTCCGGCGCCGACGCAATTGTCGAAGGGGCCGGTGATCACGCGTGTGAGTACATGACCGGCGGACGGGTCGTGATCCTCGGTGCAACGGGTCGAAATCTCGCAGCGGGGATGTCCGGCGGTATCGCATTTGTTCTCGACGTGGATCCGAACAACGTGAACCTGACGTCGGTGACGTTGCAGGAGCCGACGCCCGATGATCTCCAGTGGTTGAAGATGATGATTGCCGCCCATGTCGAATGGACGAGGTCCTGCGTCGGGGCGCGTCTGCTTGCACACTGGTCGTGCGAGTCTGGGCGATTCACCAAGGTGATGCCGGTGGATTACGAGCGAGTCATCGAGGAACAAAAACTGGCAGGTGCAGCGGAGGCCGGCGACATTCTGACGGAGACGGCCAGTGCCTGATCCGCGAGGTTTTCTCGGCATCACGCGCGCTTCGACGCCGATGCGCCCGGTGCCGGAGCGAACAGCTGACTGGAGTGAGGTCTATGCCGAGCTTCCCACCGATCAGCGCAAGCACGAGGTGTCCGAGCAAGCATCGCGCTGCATGGATTGCGGAATCCCGTACTGCCATTCGGGTCTGTCGGGGTGCCCACTGGGGAATCTGATCCCGGACTGGAACGACCTCGTGCGGCGCGACGACTGGTCCCTTGCCGCGGACCGATTGCACGAGACCAACAACTTTCCGGAGTTCACCGGACGGCTGTGTCCGGCGCCGTGTGAAACTGCCTGCGTACTTGCTCTTTCCAGTCACTTGACCAGCGGAAGCGTGGCAATCAAACGCATCGAGGCGGCGATTGCCGACACCGCGTGGGAGGAGGGTTTGGTGCAACCGCAGATCCCGTCCGTACGTTCCGATGCCCGGGTGGCGATCGTCGGATCAGGGCCCGCGGGTCTCGCTGCAGCGCAACAACTGACGCGTGTAGGTCACCGAGTCACGGTGTTCGAGCGGCATGACCGCGTCGGCGGGCTGCTGCGTTACGGCATCCCTGATTTCAAGATCTCGAAGCATCACATCGACCGCAGGCTTGAACAGATGCGCGCCGAGGGGACCGAGTTCGTAACGGATTGTGATGTGGGGACCGACCTCGCGGCGGGCGAGCTCCTCTCCAACTACGACGCCGTTGTTCTGGCAATCGGGGCCGGGAGAGCGCGCGACGTCGACGTTCCCGGTCGTGATCTGACAGGAATACATCCGGCAATGGAGTACCTCGTGCCGGCCAACCGTGAATGTGCTGGTGACGGGCCGAGCAGGATCAGTGCAGCGGGCAAGAATGTCGTCATCATCGGCGGCGGTGATACCGGTGCCGACTGCCTCGGAACCGTTCACCGTCAGGGAGCCGCGTCGATTGTCGAATTGGATTACCACGAGCAGCCCCCACTCGAACGCGACGACGGCGCAGACCCGTGGCCACTCTGGCCGTTGTTACTGCGGAGCGCTCCCGCTGACGCCGAGGGGGGAGTGCGTGAGTTCGAGGTAGCCGCTCAGGAATTCACCGGTGAAAGTCACGTCCGGGCAGTGCGCGTCGCGCCCGTTCGTGTGTCTCGGGACGAGAGTGGCCGACGGATTGCCGAACCGGTGGGGGCTGTATTCGATTTGCCGTGTGACCTTGTGTTCTTGGCCGTCGGGTTTGCAGGCGTCGAGCGCACCGGCTTGCTGTGCGGCTTCGGCCTCGAGCCGAATTCACGAGGGGTGATCGCCTGCGGGCGCGACTGGCAGACTTCGTGCCCCGGCGTCTTCGTGTGCGGTGACGCACACCGGGGTGCGTCGTTGGTGGTGTGGGCCATTGCTGAAGGACGCTCGGTTGCGCGGGCGGTCGATCGGTATCTGACTGGGGCATCGCAGCTTCCGGCTCCCGTACATCCCGGTGCGTTGCCACTCGTTATTAGGAATCGAAACTGAATCGAGTAAGAACAAAAGATGCACGTCGGACGCGCCGGATAGAAGTGCGCACTGCGAGCGACTAGGCTCGAGCCGTGAACCGACGGACAAAAATTGTATGCACCCTGGGACCGGCAACAGCTACCGGTGACCGAATCCGTGAGCTCGTGGAGAGCGGCATGGACGTGGCCCGGCTCAACTTCAGCCATGGCGACCACGCCGATCACGAAGAGAACTACATCCGCGTCCGCGCAGCGTCAGACGCGACAGGCAAGGCCGTCGGCGTCCTCGCCGACCTGCAAGGCCCAAAAATCCGGCTCGGTCGATTCAAGGACGAGCGGACCGTCTGGGAAAGCGGTGAAGAGGTTCGAATCACCGTCGACGACGTCGAGGGCACTCACGACCGCGTCGGAACCACGTACAAGGAACTCGCACGCGACGCCAAGCCGGGCGATCGCCTGCTCGTCGACGATGGCAAGGTCGGTCTTGTCGTCACGGCGGTCGAAGGCAACGACGTCGTCTGCACGGTCACCGAGGGTGGACCGGTCAGCAACAACAAGGGCCTTTCGCTTCCCGGTATGAATGTCTCCGTTCCGGCACTGTCGGGCAAAGATATTGCCGATCTGGAATTTGCCCTGAAGCTGGGTGTCGACTTCATCGCTCTGTCGTTCGTTCGTTCGCCTGCGGACGTCGAACTGGTTCACGCCATCATGGACCGAGTCGGTCGCCGCGTTCCCGTTATCGCGAAGCTCGAAAAGCCGGAAGCTATCGACAATCTCGAAGCCATCGTGTTGGCATTCGACGCCGTCATGGTTGCCCGTGGCGACCTCGGCGTGGAGTTGCCTCTCGAGCAGGTTCCGCTCGTGCAGAAGCGTGCCATCCAGATCGCCCGCGAAAACGCCAAGCCCGTCATCGTGGCAACGCAGATGCTCGAGTCGATGATCGAGAACTCGCGCCCCACCCGCGCTGAGGCTTCCGACGTTGCCAACGCTGTCCTCGACGGCGCGGACGCGGTCATGCTTTCCGGCGAGACATCGGTTGGTAAGTACGTCATGGAGACCGTCCGCACGATGGCACGCATCGTCGAGGCTGTCGAAACCGAATCGACACGCGTTCCTCCGCTGACTCACGTGCCGCGCACCAAGCGAGGCGTGATCTCCTACGCTGCGCGCGATATCGGAGAGCGCCTCGACGCCAAGGCCCTGGTTGCCTTCACCCAGTCCGGCGACACCGTGCGTAGGTTGGCGCGTCTGCACACGCCGTTGCCGCTTCTGGCCTTCACCCCGTTGCCTGAGGTGCGGAGTCAGCTGTCACTCACCTGGGGAACCGAAACGTTCCTCGTCGACTCGGTGTCCACCACTGACGAAATGGTGCGTCAGGTGGACAGTGCACTGCTGTCGCTCGGGCGCTACGCGAAGGGCGATCTTGTTGTCATCGTCGCCGGTTCGCCTCCGGGAACCGTGGGCTCCACCAACCTGATCCACGTTCACCGCATCGGCGAAGAACTCCACTAGCGTGAGCGACGCGGACGCGTCGACAGACCTCGGCACACTTCTCGGTCTGCTCGATCTCGAAACCATCGGAGACGACGCGTTCCGCGGGCATCACCCGGCGCAGGTAAGTTCGCGGACGTTCGGCGGTCAATTGGTGTCTCAGGCGCTGATGGCCGCCGGCCGTACCGTCGACGGTGATCGACCGATCCACGCGATCAACGGCCACTTCATTCGCGGCGGAGATGTCAAGGCGCCCATCGAATATCGCGTCGAGCGGCATCGCGACGGGCGCGCGTTCGCAAACCGTCAGGTCACCGCGTATCAAGGCGACAACGAGCTGTTCGTGATGCTGGCAGCGTTCCAGGATTCCGGCACAGGGCTAGAGCATGCCGTCGAAATCCCGGACGTTCCGCTACCGGAGTCTTTGCCGCCCTTGGGTGATCGACTGTCCGGCTACGAGGCGACGCTTCCGCATTTTGTGGGCGCACTCAAGCCGATCGACATGCGGTACGCCAACGATCCGGCGTGGATTTTGAAAGGCGCGGGGGAGAAGCTCACCCATAATCGCGTGTGGATGCGACCGGACGGCGTGCTACCGGACGACTCACTGATTCACGCCGCCGTATTGGCGTACTCGTCGGACACCACCGTGCTGGATTCCATCCTGACCACCCATGGATTGTCGTGGGGGCACGATCGGATTGTTGCAGCGACGGTAAATCATTCGATCTGGTTTCACCGGCCGTTCCGCTTCGACGACTGGGTTCTGTACGCGACGGAGTCGCCGGTTGCCGCGGGTTCACGAGGATTGGCGACCGGGCGATACTTCTCGATCGAGGGCATGCTGATGGCAACGGTGGTGCAGGAAGGCGTCATCAGGCACTTCCCGCGCAAGGGGGAATAGGACCCAGCCCCCGTAAGGGGGAACAGTCAGGCTGATTTGCGGTACTGCGATGCGAGTTCGTCGGCGCGATCCCAGGGCGACCAGTCGACTTCACGGCCGTCGAGTTGTGCCGCAACCACTTCCAGGCCGGCATGCCAGCCCGCTGCATGCGCGTACGCGGAGTCCTCGTCCTCCATCGTGTGTGTGAGGGTCAACCAGCACCCTCCGGTGCCGTCGGGGTGCAATTCCCAGTGCAATGTGTCTGCGTCCCACAGGTACTCGAAGATGTGGTGCGGATGGACGCTGATGACAGTTCCGTGTGAGCTGTGATCAGCGGGCAAGCCGTATCGCTTGACCTGTTGCGGCGTCACTTTGAACAGTAGGTCTGCGCCGGGAGTCAGTGTGAAATCGACGTCGGCGGGAAACCACGTGTCGAGAAATTCGCGTTGAGTGATGACCTTCCATACTTTGTCCGGCGATTGTGGAACGGCGAGCCGGAAGTTCAGAGACACCCGACCGTCGTACGTCAGGTTGATTGTGCCGTTGTCCATCGGTGCCTCCAACGTTGGTGCCCGTGCGGTTGCCACTATCGTGCCATTTTTGAGGCGCGGACGGAATAACTGCAGGTCAGATCGTTGTAATGTGTTCATGTCGATGTTCACGTGGCGTGCGGTTCTTCTCGGTCGGTGAGGACACCATAGGGGTAGAGGCAATTCTTTGGTTATCGTTCATTCTTTGTTTCCGGTGGTTCGTCATGCCTCCTGTACTGGCGATTCTCTGCTTAACCGTCCGGCATCGGCCGAAAGCGCTAGGCATGGTGAACACTTGGTAATGTAATGGTAAGTTCGCGTCATGGTCGTAACGAAGGTGTCCCGGGCGGAGTGTGTGGACGACGCGGATCGCGCTGGTGTCGAAACTGTGCGCTTCTACGACAACCCCGAGGCGATTCGCGGGGACTGGGAGCGTTTGGCTGCCCGTGTCGGGACTCGAATGTCGTCGCGGTTCCTGTACGCAGTCGGCGCTCACGAAACCGACGGCAAAGGCTCATTCCTCCTGGTCGCGGTGTACCGGGGAGCAGAGATGGTAGCGCTGGCACCCTTTGCGGTTCGTCGCATGCTCACTGTCGAGGTGGTTCGCCTTCTCGGGCATGGGCGCGGCGTGGTCGGCGAGATCCTTGCCGCCGACGCCGATGCCGCTCGGGTCCTCTGGCGAGCGGTCGCTGCCCGGGGACTGGTGCTGCACGCCGATCTTGTTGTCGGTTCGGACATTGCGGTCAGTGCACTGTTGGACGATCCGCGATGGAACTGTGCTGTGCGAGTACGGGATACCAATCTCTCCGTGGATTCGCCGGAAGGTACTGTCCCCGTGGATATTCGGAGCGCGCGTTCGTTGAAGCGGCTACGTTCCTATCGGGCGGCACTCACTCGATCCGGGTCTTCACTGGAATTCGAGCAGTTGACGACTCCGGCCGATGTGGACCGGCGATGGTCCGACATGTGCACGGTTGCTGCAATCGGAACGTCAGGGCGCGACCGCGTGAACTTCCTGGCACCCCCGAACGAGGCGTTTGTGTACCGATTCCTCCGGAGAGAAGCAGAACTCGGACGCCTCGTCATCGTCGGGTTGGTCATCGACGGGGTGTGGTGTGCCCACGATGTTTCCGTTCGGACCGGTAGCCGGCTCGAAGGATGGGTCACGCATTACCGACCTGAATGTGCCCGGACTCAACCCGGACATCAAATGATGGAATGGCTTGTCGCGCACAGCAACGAACTTGCCGTCGACGAACTCGACATGGGAATCGGTCCCACTGACCTGAAATCGGTGTGGGCGAACAACCGCACACCGGTCGTGACCATCACCGGTGTGCGGTCGGGCAGAATCGGTTCGCGGGCAATCGTTCGCGCAATCGAGACCTGGGAATCGGGAACGTGGGTCAGCCGCTCGAGAAATCTGCGGGACAAGGCTCGGTCTGCTTGGCGCCGCGTGCGCTAATCCAGACGCCGTCGGCGTTAGCCGTTCGATCAGGCAGGCGGTAACCACGTCCTCGTTGCCGTGACCAGTGCGGAAACTCCGATGGTCAGTGTCGGTTCGATAACCGGCGCGTAATGCGGAGAGTGGTTCGACGGCACGGTCCGGAGGGCAGGGTCGCTCATGTCGCCAGTCGTGAACAGCGACGGGTCGGTACCGCCGAGCAGCCAGTACGACAGTTGTGCGCCCGAACTCGTCGCGAGGATGCCGACATCCTCGCTACCGGCGCCTGCCCCCGGATCGAGAATATTGTCCTCGCCCAACCATGAGGCAAACGCGTCGAGGGTTTTGCCCAGAGCAGCCGGATCATTCACGACGATGGGGAAGCGTTCGATCTCGGTGATAGTCGGTTCTTCCGGGGCGCCGGCCGTTGCGGCTTCGCCTCTGACGATGCGGTCAACGCTGCTCAGAATGCGCTCCCGGACGGCAGAGTCGTAGCTGCGGATGTTCAACTGCAGTTCGGCTTCGCCGGGTATGACATTGGCTGCGTCGCCGGCGTGGATCGACCCGACCGTGAGCACTGCGATCGCCGTGCTCGGTACCTCGCGGGAGACAATTGTCTGCAGGCGCAGAACGGTTTCCGCTGCCATCACCACGGGGTCGACGGAGTTCTCCGGCATGGATCCGTGAGCGCCTTTGCCGACGAGTCGCACGCGCAGCGAGTCGGAACCTGCATACGAGGGGCCTGCGTGGCCGGCGATCTTTCCGGCAGGCAACGGAGCTACGTGTTGCCCGAGAACAACGTCGGGCTTGGGGACCTTGTCGAACAATCCGTCGTCGACCATGGCTTGGGAGCCGGCGCCGAGTTCTTCGGCGGGTTGGAAGACGAGTAGTAGGGTGCCAGACCAACTGGCCGTGTCCGTGGAGAGGATCTGGGCGGCCCCCAACAGGCATGTCGTGTGGAGGTCGTGGCCGCATGCATGAGCCACCGGAACGGTTTTCCCGTTCTGATCGGTCGCGGTGACGGTGCTGGCGTAATCCAGTCCGGTGTCTTCCTTGACCGGAAGTGCGTCCATGTCGGCACGCAGGAGTGCCGTTGGTCCTGGGCCGTTCTTCAGGACACCGACTACTCCTGTTTTTCCGATGCCCGTGGTGACGTCGAAACCGAGTGAGGTCAGGCGCGTGGCAACTATTTCGGCGGTGCGATGCTCTTGGAAGCCGAGTTCCGGGTGACTGTGGAGGTCCTTGTACAGGTCGGCCAGCGTCGGATCTACGGTGATGTTCTCGTGCGCAGCGTGTGGCATGAGAGTCCTCTCGATCGAGAAAAGCAGACTAATCGGACGATTTTCACGCTAACAGTGTTCAGGCACTCGGGCGCCGAACGTTACCCGAATGAGTTGATGGACTTCAGCACCGCAAAGTGGGGAGTGCCGGCTACTCAGGCCGGCGCGTAGAAGACATCGACAACAATTTGACCGGGCGATTCCATTCCGGTTGCCTGGAACTCGGGGCGCCCTGCAGCAGTGCCGACAAAAGACTGAACGATCTCACCGCTCACCAGTGCGGTCTCGACGCTCGAAATGGTGCCGCCAGACGTTTCGATCGGTGGAAATTGTTGTAGCGCAGTAGCTCCCATGATATCGATCTGAAGGATCGATGAGCCGTTCACGTCGACCACGTGATTGTCGCCGCCGCGAATCGCTTCGCTGACATACTCCACTTTCCATGTCACAGTGCCGGTTCCACTGAGGTGATACGTCACCCGCGAACGGTCGTCAAGGTGCTCGATGGCAACGGCGGTGACCTCGGCGATGGGCAGCGGTGCGTTTGTTTCAGTTCCAGGAACGACGAGACTGGGTGGCGCCTTTGGTGGAGGGCTGCCGATTCTCATTGTTCCAGCCTGCGCAACTGAACCTTCGACGGTTGAATATGTCGGCCGCGAATGGGAGTCGGAACCTGGTTGCGGAGATTCGGATTGGCTTTGGCAACCAGTAAGTGTCGCGGCGGACAAGAGTGCTCCGCAGCACGCAACGAGATATCGGTGCCGCATGAGGGAAACTTATCGGCTCCGTGGATGACGCGTACGCGGATTGCGAATTTCGGTGGCGTTGGTGCCCGAGACGTTGGTGCCGGATGTTGGTAATGGATGTCCGTCAGGTGAGACCGACCCGGGGTACGAATCTGCCGACAGTGCGGCTGTAGGTGCGGTAGGTGTCGCTGTGGCGGTCGCGGAGGTAGGGCTCTTCGACGACACGCACTTGCAGTTCTATTGTGGCGAGCAGCAGCGCGAAGCCGATAAGCGCGAGTGGGTTCGGTGTGAGGAGCGTGATGCCGGCAGCGAAGACGAGCATGGCGGTGAAGATGGGATTGCGGACGAGGCCGAAGACCCCGGTACGGACGAGATCGGTTGTCTCGGTGGGATCGACGCCGATGCGCCAGGATTCACCCATCTGGTTCTGTGCGTAGAGCGTGCCGACGATTCCGGCCAGCGCGAGCGCGATCCCCATCGTCTGGACAGCCGGAGTGGTGAGTACGCCGATCGGGTGCAGCACTGCGGCGAGTTGCAGTGCGGGTGCAACGACGCCAAGGGCTATCGCGACGACGAATCCGGTGCCGGCGATCCATTCCAGCGAGCCGAGTCGTCCGGTGACGCCGCGGAATCCGGTCGAGCCGGTCCGTTGGTACTGCAGCGCGCTGCGCCAGCCGAAACCGAGGACCCCGAACAGGGCGTAGAACACGAGCGCGGTCACAGCCATCTCAGATCTTTCCTCATTTGTGGTGTGTGGTCAGTCGCAGCAGTCGCGGCCCGCTGCTGACTTCATGGTTGTTGTCGGCGTGGGGCAGCAGGTATCGCCTTTCCAGGCGTTGAGGCCTTCTTTGACTGCGAGAACGGCGATCACGAGGCCGGCGACAGGGTCGGCCCACGACCAGCCGAACAGGCTGTTGAGAAGAAGCCCCGCAAGCAGGACCGCAGACAGGTAGGTGCAGAGCAGGGTCTGCTTGGAGTCGGCGACCGCCGAGAGTGACCCGAGCTCACGGCCGGCGCGGCGCTGCGCGTAGGACAGCACCGGCATGATCGCGAGACTGGCTGCAGCCAAACCGATCCCGATCGGGGAGTGCTGCGCTTCGCCGAATCCTGTCAGGGCCCGGACGGCGTCGACGGTGACATAGGTGGCGAGAGCGAAGAAGGAGAACGCGATGATCCGTAGCGCGACCTTCTCCCGCGCTTCGGGGTTGCGGCCGGCGAACTGCCAGGCAACCGCGGCGGCAGAGGACACCTCGATCACCGAGTCCAGTCCGAACCCGATGAGCGCGGTCGACGACACGCGCGTTCCCTCGGTGAGAGCTATTGCCGCCTCGATCACGTTGTAGGTGATCGTCGCCGCGACAAACCACCGAATCCGCCGCGACAGCAAAGCCTTTCGGTGGGGCGGCAGTATCGCTGAGGTCCGGGACGGCATGCCTAGCGGGGTCTCCATCAGCAGCAGTCTTCGGTCTCGGAGGCTGGACAGCAGTCCGGGTCGACGGCCAGGACCAAGCCCACGAGGTCGTCGAGCGCTCTGCCGATGCGTGGGTCGGCTAGCTCGTAGCGGCTGCGTCTGCCCTCCGGGATGGCGACGACCAGGCCGCATCCGCGCAAACACGCCAGATGGTTGGACAGAATCTGGCGCGACACCCCGATCTTTTCCGCCAGCTCGGACGGGTAACCCGGAGTAGTGCGCAGGCTCAACAAGATCTGGGTGCGCGTCGAATCCGATAGGGCGTAACCGAACCTCGACAGGGCATCGGCGTGGATTGCGGTCTTCACCCTTTCAATAGTACAGATGGTTCTGTATTCAGAAAAGGCTGTATCTGTTTGGTTTCAGTAAGCGAGGGTAGAGGTGTGCTTGCGGATTTCGTCTTGCCATGGCGAGTGGGCGGCCGAGGTTGACTGACACCTGGCGAGTCCCGTATGAGCTACGTCATAGCGCGGCAACGTTGGCGATCAAGTCCGCTGCGAAAGTCACAGTTGTTCAAGGGATTGCTGGGCATAAGAGCGCAATGCTGAGATTCGACCGATGTGGACGACTGTTTCCCGATGAAGTTGATGCATCGGCTACTCGACATGATGAAGATCGGATCAAGGCTTTAGCGGACTGAATCGAATTTCTCGATGTACTGCGAACTGAGGTCTTGGAACCCCATTGGGATATCAGATTGGGATATCAGATTGGGATATCAGATTGGGAGATAAGACTGAAATTCGCGCTAGCCCGCACCTTTCGGTGCCCTCGGTGAGACTCGAACTCACACTGGACGGGTTTTGAATCCGTTTCCTCTGCCAATTGGGATACGAGGGCTTGTTGCGATGACTACATTAGAAGATGCGATTCGAATGTCAAACACCGGTACCCTCTAAATGTTCGCGCCTCGTGTCGGGGCGGTTCGATCGAGGAGGGTGGTGGCCATGAATTCGCTAGAGCTGCAAGGCAATCAGAGCAAATCACGTCGAGTTGTTGTTGCCGAGGACGAAGCGTTGATCCGGATGGATCTGGTCGAGATGCTCCGCGAAGAGGGCTACGACGTTGTCGGCGAGGCCGGCGACGGTCAGGTTGCGGTCGAACTTGCGGAGGAACTCAAGCCCGATCTTGTGATCATGGACGTGAAAATGCCCAGGCGCGACGGTATTGATGCCGCTTCGGAGATTGCGGCGAAGCGAATTGCTCCTGTGGTCATTCTCACAGCGTTCAGTCAGCGTGAATTGGTGGAGCGAGCGCGGGACGCGGGCGCCATGGCATATCTGGTCAAACCTTTCTCGATTTCCGATCTTGTGCCGGCCGTTGAATTGGCCGTCAGCAGGTTTCGTGAGGTTACTGCGCTGGAACGGGAAGTCGCGGATCTGTCCGACCGCTTGGAGGCGCGCAAGCTGATCGAGCGGGCGAAGAGTGTGTTGATGGTGCGCCAGGCACTCACCGAACCAGAGGCGTTCAAATGGATCCAGCGCGCTGCCATGGACCGCCGCTCCACGATGAAGGCCGTCGCCCTGGTCGTGATCGAGACCTTGGGCGGTGAACCTGACGCCTGAGCCCGGTGCGCTCGGTGGTGCCGATTAAACCGCGCATTCGGCACGGTTGTGTAAATTGTCGAGGCCATCAGGTAACAGTCAGGTCACAGGGCTTTCTTGTCGGATCGCGATACGGTTTCGAGGTCTAGCGTCTTTTCCCACAGCGAGCGTCGTTTCGGTTGACGCGAGCACCGGCTGATCTAAGGAGCGTGGGATGGCTAGACGAACACTTGTGCGCACTGCCGCAGTTCTCGGCGTTGCAGCATTGGCATTGGCAGGCTGTAGCTCGGACGACTCCGACAGTTCGTCATCGGGCACCACCACGTCCGGCTCAGCAGCGGCAACAACCGTCTCGACGGATTGCACGCCGCAACAGGCCACGGCAGGCACTACACCGTCCACCGACCCTCTGCGCATCGGAACCTTGTTGCCGGACACGGGAAGTCTGTCCTTCCTGGGCCCGCCGATGGTTGCCGGTACGCAACTCGGCGTCAACGACGTCAACGCAGCGGGAGGTGTACTCGGACAGCCAGTCCAGTTGATCCCCGGCGATTCCGGCGATACGACCACGGACACGGCCAACACCACGGTTGACCGCGAATTGGCGGCAGGCACCCAGGTGATTGTCGGTGCGGCGTCGTCGTCCGTGTCATTGAAGGTGATCGACAAGATCGCAAGTGCGGGCGTCGTCATGTTCTCCCCGGCCAATACCTCCGACCAGTTTGTCTGCTACCCCGACAAGGGGATGTACTTCCGCACCGCTCCCACGGACGTACTGCAGGCTCAAGCAGTCGCACAGCTCATTTCAGACGACGGTGGACAGCGCGTAGCCATCCTGGCTATGAACGACCCCTACGGCACGGGTCTGGCCGACAACATCCAGAAGAATCTGATCGACTCCGGCGTTCCGTCGGATCAGGTCGAGAAGATCATCTACGACCCCAACGCGCAGTCGTTCAACTCCGAGGTCGATCAGATCAAGAACTTCAATCCGGACGCCGTCGCGTTGGTGGGCTTCGAGGAATCAGCGAAGATCATCACCCGCATGCACGAGGTGGGCATCGGACCGTCCGACGGAATGGCGCTGTACGGCGTCGACGGCAACATGGGTAACGCACTCGGTGAAGCCGTTGCGACGCCGCTGCTCGACACCATGCAGGGCACTACGCCACTGACGGATGTGGGAGCCGCGTTCCAGGATCGGCTGAAGGCTGTCAACAGCGCTTTGATCGACTTCAACTACGCGGGTGAGTCTTACGACGCCGTGGTGATCTCGGCCCTCGCGGCGGAGCAGGCAAAGTCGACGGCAGGCGTCGATATCGCCGCCAACATCAACAGCGTCACCGAGGGCGGCACCAAGTGCACGTCGTACGCGGAGTGCCTACCGCTCGTGAAGGCGGGAACCGACATCGACTACGACGGCATCACCGGTGAACTCGACTTCAACGACTCGGGCGAGCCGTCCATCGGTTCGTACGGCAAGTTGGTGTTCGGACCTACGAACACACTGACAACCGAAGGGTTTGTGGTCGTCGGTAAATAGCAGATCAACACACGAAGGTGGGCCAGGGTCTCGAAGACCCTGGCCCACCTTTTCTGTCGTGGTTACTTCTCCTTGCTGCCGGCCAGCGTTCCGAGGTACAACTCGATCACCTTGGGGTCGTTCATGAGGTTGGCTCCCGTATCGGTGTACGCATTCTTGCCCTGATCCAGCACGTACCCCCGATCGCAGATCTGCAGGCACCGGCGCGCATTCTGCTCGACCATGATCACCGAAACACCGGCTGCATTGATCTTCTTGCAGCGGATGAACACTTCGTCCTGGAACATCGGTGACAAGCCGGCAGACGGTTCGTCGAGGAGCAACACCGACGGATCCATCATCAGGGCCCTGCCCATCGCGACCATCTGACGTTCTCCGCCGGAGAGCGCGCCTGCCTTGACCTTTCGGCGTTCGCTCAGGAGTGGGAACAGGTCACTGACAAAAGCGAACCGCTCCGCGAAGGACTTGGGACGCAGATAGATTCCCATTTCGAGGTTCTCTTCGATAGTCAAGGACTGGAAGACGTTCTGAGTCTGGGGAACGTATCCGACTCCCTTCTGGACGAGTACGTGTGCGGGAGCGGACGTGATGTTGTCCTCCCGGAGAGTGACCGAGCCTTCGCGGACGGGGATGAGCCCGAACAGCGATTTGAGCAGCGTCGACTTGCCGGCGCCGTTCGGCCCGATGATGCCGACGATTTCGCCTTCCTTCAGGAAGAAGTTGCATTCACGCAGGATGTTGACGCCGGGAATGTAACCGGCCACCACGCTGTCCGCGCGAAGCAGCGCACCCGCCGACAGGCGTGCGTGTTCCTCGGGAGTTGCGGCAAATTCAGCGGGGGTGAGTGACCGTGCTTCGTTCTCGCTCATGGCTTCTCGTGCCTTCCGCGCGATTCCTCCGGACTGGATTCGAGCACCTCGACAACCTCGACCGGTAGGTTCCCCAGATCCGGCTCCGACAGATCACCGCCGGCTTCGAGGGTCTCGACCTCGGCCTCGGCCAGAGCGGCCGCGAGAACGGCGGTGTCGCCCACCGGGTTGCCCTCGTCGTCGAATTCGAGGGCCTGATCGTGATGACTTCCCAGATAGGCGTCGACGACTGCTGTGTTGGACGACAATTCGTCCGGCGTCGACTCGGCGATGACGCTGCCCTGAGCCATGACGACCACCCAATCGCTGATGTCACGAATCACGTCCATGTCGTGTTCGACGAAGACGACCGTCATACCGTCGTCGCGTAGCGATTTGATGTGCCCGAGCAGGCTCTGTGTCAGTGCGGGATTGACGCCTGCCATGGGCTCGTCGAGCATCACGACGGATGGTTCCGTCATCAGTGCCCGTGCCATTTCGAGGAGTTTGCGTTGCCCGCCTGACAGTGAACCGGCAAGGTCGTCGGCTTTGGTGTCGAGCTTGAATCGTCCGAGAAGTTCGCGGGCGCGCTCGGTGATCTCGCGTTCCTGTGCCTTCCAGGTCCAGGGCAGCAACGACGTGAAGATTCGTTCGCCGCGTTGCCCGGTGGCTCCGAGCCGAACATTGTCGAGCACCGTCAGTTTCGACAGCGCCTTGGTCAGCTGGAACGTGCGGACCACGCCTTTACGCGCCACCTGATGGGGATACATGCGTCCCAAGGACTGACCGTCCATCGACCATGTTCCGGTGTCCGGTCGATCGAAGCCGGTGAGAAGGTTGAACAGGGTGGTTTTCCCGGCGCCGTTAGGACCGATCAGCCCGGTGATACATCCGCGTTGGATTTCGAGATGGTCGACGTCGACGGCCTTGAGGCCACCGAACGTCCGCGACACCTTGTCTGCCACCAACACCGGGTCAGGTTTGGCCGATCCCGGAACGTGGGGGACGTCGGCAAAGATCTGTGCTCGTGTCTCGGCGTCAAGCATTGAGTTGCACCTCCCGCTTGTTACCCAGTATTCCCTGCGGCCGGAACACCATCAGGAGAGCGATCATCAAACCCAGTAGTACGTAGCGCGTCGCGCCGACCTGCTGTTCCGTCAAAGACAGGAGCGGGTTCTCGCCCGAGATCGCCTGACGGAGCAACGCGTCGGGGATGGCGAGGAGGAACCAGAACAGCATCGCTCCCACGACGGGGCCGAATACCGTTGCGGCACCGCCCAGAATCAATGCTCCGAACGCGAAGAAGGTCTGAGCCGTCGAGTAGAAATCGGGGTTGATGGATTTGGTCTGTAGAGCGTTGAAGACTCCGGCCATACCGCCGATCACGCCACCGATGACCAACGCCTGCATCTTGTACACGAAGACGTTCTTTCCCAGCGACCGTGCCGCGTCCTCGTCCTCGCGGACTGCTTTGAGGACACGACCCCATGGACTGTGGCTGAGCAGATACACGATCCCGCAGAGGATCAGCACGAGGGTCCATCCCACGACCATCGACCACAGGTCGTCGCCGTAGAACTTCACGCCGAGGAACGAGTACTGCTTTGCGGAGTCGAACGGGCTCAGTGAGGTGAAGGGTTCGGCAAAGCTGAAGAGTCCGTTGGTTGATCCGGTGACGGAGTCCGATGCCGTTGACCGGAAGATCAGTCGCAGGATTTCCGCAGCGGCAATGGTGACGATGGCGAGATAGTCCGCGCGAAGGCGAAGAGTCGGTATGCCGAGGACCAACGCGAGAAGGCCGGCGGCGGTCAGTCCGACGATGATTCCCAGCCATAGCGGTTGGTCGTACGTCACCGTCATGATGCCGACGCCGTAACCGCCGAGCAGGGCAAAGCCGATCTGGCCGAAGTTCAGCAGTCCGGCATACCCGAAGTGCAGATTGAGGCCGATGGCCAACAATGCGTAGAAGATCGCCGACGGCCCGATGAACTGGGCGAAGGAGACCTGGAGTGCTCCCATGATGTCCATATCCACTCACCCGATCCGTTGTCTGGATCCGAGGATGCCCTGAGGGCGAACCACGAGGATCACGATCAAGACGAGAAGCCCGCCGATGTATTTGAGGTCGGGGTTGATGATCAGCGTCGAAAGCTGAACCAGCAGACCGACTATGACGCACCCGAGAAGCGCGCCGTAGGCGGTGCCGAGTCCGCCGAGAGTGATACCGGCGAACATCAGGAGCAGGAGTTTGAAGCCCATTTCCCACTGGACACGGCCGCCGAGTTCGGAGATGCCGAACAAGACGCCGCCGAGGGCGGCCAATCCGCCGCCGAGTCCCCAGACGAACATGATCACGCGTTCGACGTTGATGCCGGACGACGCGGCGAGATCGCGGTTGTCGGAGACGGCGCGCATCGCCTTGCCGATGCGCGTCTTCTGCAGAAGTAGTGCCACGCCGACCAACACGATCAGGCTGACCACCATGACGGCGGCATTGGCGTCGGTCAGTGCGATCGGTCCCCAGTTCTTCTCGACCTGCCCTTGGTAGTCGTCGAAGGGTTCGGCGCGATCGGAGAAGAAGATCAGAATCAGGTAGCGCAAGGCGATGGCAAGACCGATCGAGACCACCAACTGCGCGATCAATCCGGTCTTGCGTTTACGCAAGGGTTTCCACACGATCCCGTTGGTGAGCAAGCCGATGCCGATGCCGACGAGGATGGCGAGCACCGTCGCCGGTATCAGGGGGATGCCGACCGAGGTGTTGAATGCCCATGCGGCGACGGCGCCCAGCGTCACCATCTCACCGTGTGCGAAGTTGGTCAGCCCGGTGGTTCCGTAGATCAGGCTCAATCCGACACCGGCGATGGCGATCACGAGTCCGAAGCGGAGACCGTCGACGGTAGTTCTGATGAGTTTTTCGCCGAAGCTCACATTGGAGGCGGTGCGCACTTCGCCGAACGAGAAGATCACGGTGTTCGCGCGGCCGGCGACCACTTCGCGTTCGACGGTGGCCTGCACGCTCACCCCGTCCGGCAGGGTGTCGGCAACAATTTCGAATGTGTAGACACCCGGCGCAACCGCCAATTCCCAGCGGCCGTTCTGGGCGGATACGCCGGTTGCGACTTCGGTGCCGGACGAATCGAGAGCGCGAACGGTCACTCCTTCGAGTCGCGTTCCACCGTTGTTGAGATTGCCACTGACGGGAACGGCATTGGCCGGCACTGCCGGTGCGGTGGATACGGTCGGAGATTCGGGGGTATCGGTCGGTTCCTGCGCCGACGCGGTTGCGGCGAATGTGAGTACAGCAACTATCACGAGCAGGGCAAAGGCCAGGATTCGGCTCAATGTGGCGAGGGTATGCCGTTTCACTACGGGTGGGGCCACGTACGTCCTCCGAGCGGGTCGGGACAAGGTTGCCGCGCAGTCAGCGAGGTGTCAGCCCGTTGCTGCGATTTCCGGACTCTAACGGCTCTGTTCGCTTCAGACGGGGTTCTGCGATTTCCGGCATGTTTCGGTTCCGTATCGAAGCCGCGCGCAGGGGCGATTGACCTGATTTCGGGCTGGTTCCTGCGTAAAGGACCGTGGGCGGCATGTGTGTCGGTCCGAATCCCTAGACTGATGAACCGTGAGCCCCGCAACCACGACTCGGTCCAGCACGTCCACCGCCGCTACCGGTACATCCGGCAAGGCAGACGATCGTCCACTTTTGATGCTTCTCGACGGGCATTCTCTGGCATTTCGTGCCTTCTACGCGTTGCCCGCGGAAAACTTCAAGACACAGAGTGGTCAAACCACCAATGCGGTGTACGGCTTCACGTCGATGCTGATCAATCTGCTCCGTGACGAACAGCCCACCCACTTGGCAGCTGCCTTCGACGTCTCCCGTCAGACGTTCCGCGCCGAGTTGTTTCCGGAATACAAGGCGCAACGAGCCAAGGCTCCGGACGAGTTCAAGGGGCAAATCGACATCACCAAGGACGTCCTCGGCGCCATGGGGATTCCGGTCATGGCCGAGGACGGCTTCGAAGCCGACGACGTCATCGCCACGTTGACGACGCAAGCCGAAGCGCTCGGGTACCGCGTACTCGTTGTCACGGGCGACCGCGATTCGCTTCAATTGGTCACGGAGAACGTGACGGTGCTGTATCCGAAGAAGGGCGTGTCGGAGCTCACCAGGTTCACGCCGGACGCGGTCGAGGAGAAGTACAACCTGTCACCGGCTCAGTACCCCGATTTCGCGGCGCTGCGCGGCGACCCGAGTGACAATCTTCCCGGCATTCCTGGAGTAGGGGAGAAGACCGCTACCAAGTGGATTCGCGAATACGGAGACCTTCAGGGTTTGGTCGACAACGTCGACAAGGTCCGGGGCAAGGTGGGCGATTCGTTGCGGGAGAACCTCGCCAACGTGTTGCTGAACCGTCAGCTCACCGAGATGATCCGCGACGTGCCGCTGCCGTACACACCGGAGCAGTTGGTTCTGGCTCCGTGGGATCGCGAGAAGATCCATGCGTTGTTCGACGACCTCGAGTTCAAGGTTCTCCGAGATCGCCTGTTTGCGACCCTGTCATCTTCCGAGCCCGAAGCAGAAGAGGGTTTCGAGGTCAGCGGCGACGCACTTGCGCCGGGTGCGGTGGCGGAGTGGCTGGACGCACACGCGCGTACCGGATCCCGCCACGGAGTCACCGTCCTCGGAACGCGCAGCACGTTCGCTGGAGACGTCACAGCGCTTGCCATCGCTGCATCTGACGGCGAGTGTGCCTACATCTCCACCACCTCGGCTACTGCGGAAGACGAAGCAGCGCTGGGTGATTGGCTCGCCGATGTGTCTGCGCCCAAGGCTGTGCACGAGGCCAAGTGGGCAATTCACGCCTTGCGTGGACGCGGGTGGACCTTGGGTGGATTGACCAGCGACACCGCGCTCGCGGCCTATTTGGTGCGTCCGGGTCAGCGTTCCTTCAATCTCGACGACCTCTCGCTCCGTTACCTCAAGCGTGAACTGCGTGCCGAATCGTCGGGGCAGGAACAGCTTTCGCTGCTCGATGACACTGATCAGCTCGACGCCGAAGCGGCGGAAACGGCGATGCTCAGCGCCCAGGCCGTGCTCGACCTTGCACAGGCGCTCGACAATGAACTCGAGTCGATCGAGTCGACGTCACTGCTCTCGGACATGGAGTTGCCGTTGACAATCGAACTCGCTCAGATCGAGGCAACCGGTATCGCGGTCGACACCGCGCATCTGCACGATCTCCAGAGCCGGTTCGCCTCCGAAGTCTCCGACGCCGCCAACTCGGCGTATGCAGTGATCGACAAGCAGATCAATCTCGGCTCCCCGAAGCAGCTGCAAGTTGTGCTGTTCGAGGATCTCGACATGCCCAAGACCAAGAAGACCAAGACCGGGTACACCACAGACGCCGAGGCGTTGCAGGGCCTGTTCGACAAGACGGGGCACCCGTTCCTCGAGCACCTTCTCGCGCACCGCGACGCAACACGCATGAAGGTCACCGTGGACGGGCTGCTCAAGTCGGTCGCCGAGGACGGGCGGATCCACACCACGTTCAACCAGACCGTCGCCGCAACCGGACGCCTTTCTTCCACCGATCCCAACCTGCAGAACATTCCCGTGCGCAACCAAGCGGGACGCGAGATCCGCGACGGTTTTGTGGTCGGCAACGGCTTCGACGTTCTGCTGACCGCCGACTACAGCCAGATCGAAATGCGGATCATGGCCCACGTGTCGGGCGACGAAGGACTCATCGAGGCATTCAACACCGGTGAGGACCTGCACAGCTTTGTCGGTTCGCGCGCATTCGGTGTGCCGATCGAGGAGGTCACCCCGGAATTGCGTCGTCGGGTCAAGGCGATGTCGTACGGACTTGCCTACGGACTCAGTGCATACGGTTTGGCGTCACAACTCAAGATTTCGACCGAAGAGGCAAAGCAGCAGATGGATGCCTACTTCGCGCGATTCGGCGGAGTACGTGACTACCTCCACGCAGTGGTCGAGCAAGCTCGAAAGGACGGCTACACCTCGACGCTCTACGGCCGTCGTCGCTACCTGCCCGATCTCAACAGCGACAACCGTCAGCGCCGCGAAGTTGCCGAGCGCGCCGCGCTCAATGCGCCCATTCAGGGCACGGCAGCCGACATCATCAAGGTCGCGATGATCAACGTCCAGAAGGCACTTGCCGATGCGGGACTCGAGTCGCGGATGCTGTTGCAGGTTCACGACGAGTTGGTACTCGAGGTCGTGGCCGCCGAGCTCGAGCAGGTCACCGCGTTGGTCAAGGACAAGATGTCCACCGCTATCGAGCTGTCCGTTCCGCTTGATGTGTCGGTCGGCACCGGCCGCAGTTGGGACAGTGCCGCTCACTGAGGTCTGCAATGAAAAGTGGCGCAGGGCAATTCGATTGCCCTGCGCCACTTTTTGTTGTGAGAGTTACTCGGCGGAAGCTGACTGCTCTGCGATCTGCTTGCGAACCTCGTCCATGTCGAGCGCCTTGACCTGAGTGATCAGATCCTCGAGCGCGGGGGCGGGCAGAGCGCCGGCCTGGTTGAACACGAGGACACCTTCGCGGAAAGCCATGATCGTCGGGATGGAGCGGATGTTCGCCGCTGCGGCGATGCCCTGCTCGGCCTCGGTGTCGACCTTCGCATGGACAACGTCGGAGTGCTTGTCCGCGGAAGCCTCGAAAGTGGGAGCGAACTGGCGGCACGGGCCGCACCACGAAGCCCAGAAGTCCACGAGCACGACATCGCTGCCGTTGATGGTTTCGTCGAAGTTTGCCTGGGTGAGTGTCTGGGTGGCCACGAGGGTCCTTTCCATAGTTCGGTGCGCTGTGAAGCAGCAGCTGTTGGTCTGTCCAACGCCGAGGAATCGCCAATTCTTCCCTGCGGCGCCGACCGGATTGCGTACGAGGCCGCGTGGACGGGGCCGATGTACCCGGTCAGGTACCTACGTGCGCCTATCTGAAGAGCCTTGTTAGTGCATCTACCAGCATGAATGCATATTTTCCTGGGGTTGATCGAACTCGTAGGTCTGAAGGTCTGTGCCAAATTTGTGGCACCGGGTGACGCGCGGCACATAAATTACGTGGTTCCGGGCGGAAAACCGAAACAGGTATGCCATGGGCAGTTCAGCGGAAGGCAGGAGCGCGAACCGCCGACAGAGTTGTGGGCATCGCCGCAACCCGATCGGGCAGCGGGACATCCTGAAGGGAAATCCACAAGCTCATGGCTGTACGCACAACCTCTCGAACCAACGCCGCTCTGACCCGCATTCTTCGAAGCGCCATCATTATCGGTGCACTCACCGCAGGAGCCTTTGCCTCGACTACCGCCGGCGCGAGTGCTCAACCGCTGGCGGCTCCGTCTCAGTCGACGCACGTTCAGCAGGTTGCGTTCTACTCGTCAGCCGGATCGCAGGCGGTGAGCGCGGCGGAGTCGAAGGTCGGGGCACCGTACGTGTGGGGCGCGACCGGACCTAGCTCGTTCGACTGCTCCGGATTGGTTCAGTGGGCATACGCGCAGGCCGGAGTGTCCATTCCCCGGACGACCTACGCACAGGAAGCCGGTGGTGTCCCCGTATCTCGAGGAGACCTGCAGCCGGGTGACCTGGTGCTCTACTACGGCGGCGACCACGTTGGCATCTACGCCGGCAACGGCACGGTAGTGCACGCGCCGACGTCCGGACAGTCGGTCACGTACGCGCCGGTCGACTCGATGCCTTTCCACGCCGCACGCCGGTACTGATCTAACGCCCCACAACGTGGCGAGGTGCAGAGAGTGATGGACAGTCGAACTACAGATATTCGATGCCTGACAATTCTGCACTGCGATGGGTGCGGAAGGTTGTCCGCACCACTGACGCAGTCCTGCCCTGAATGTGGCTGTCGGTTTCTCCACTCGGTTCCGTGCTGCGGCACAGGCACCATCGTCTCCTGGCGATATGTGCAAGCAGAGAATTGCGGGTCAGCATCTGCGCGGATTCCGATCATCGCGATTGTCGAGTTGGATGAAGGTCCGTGGTTGTACACGCTGATCGATTCTGTCCGGCACGCGATGCCTGACAAGCAGTCGCGAGTCGCGTTTCGGTGCAAGGAGCCGGGCGATCGGTTTCCCCACTTCAGCCTCACGTGACGTTTCGTGCCTGTTCGACAACCCATCCGGCGATCTGAGCACGCGAGCTGAACCCGAGCTTGGTCAGAATATGTTCGACGTGTCCCTGAGCAGTGCGAATCGAAATCACCAGTTTCGCGGCGATCGCTTTGTTCGTCAGCCCTTGGGCAACGAGGTCGGCGACTTCCGACTCGCGTTTGGTCAGGCTCGGTCCGATTTGGTTCGACGGAACAGTGACCGGTGGATTCTCGTCGAGCGCCAACGCCGTGGCCTCCGAGATCTTCAGCTTCGCGCCCTTCTTGAACTCGGTGTCGAATTTTCGAGCACCGAGCTGGAGTTTTGACACTCGTGCGCACTCCTCGTGATTGGCAGTCATGCCGAGAACACGGATCGCCGGAGTATCGATCTCGTCCAATAACGTCTGCACTGCGCCCATCAGCGCAGCGGCATGTCCGTAGCGCTTCGCGTCTGCCGCGATCCATGCCAGCACTTCCATGCACCATGCCGAACCGAACGGATCGTCCACGAGCCGAGCCAGCGTCAGCCCCTTCTTCAGCTGCGATTTCGCTCGCGCTTGGTTACCGTCGGACCACAATGCGAGCCCGAGATTCCAGCACGAACGTCCCCGGTACACGATCTCGCCCAGCGGTTCGGTGATCGAGAGCGACTCCTCGTAGCACGCGATGGCCCGGCTGGTGTCGCCAATTTGGTGGTAGGCCAGGCCGAGATGGTTCAGTGCCCAGACATGTCTTAGCAGGTTGTCCTCGGGGCGGAACACTTCGAATGCATGTGAGATGTCCGTGACTGCCTGCTTCGGATTACCGCTGAAGAGGGCAAGAACACCGCAGGCGTACGACGCGAGCGCATCCGCGTCCGGACTTCCCAGTGACTCCGCGCTCGCGCGCGCTTCCTCGGCAAGAGCGGCGCCCGCCTCGGTGTCGCCTTGGATGGATGCAAGCCGACAGTCAGCGTAGAGCGCTTCCAATCGGGCGACCGTCGGTGTCTCGGAGTCGCACGCGAGGATTCGGTCGAACCAGTGTCGAGCTTCGCTGAACAGCCCTCGGGAGAACCAGAACGGAAAAATTGCCACGGCCATCCGAAGCCCAGCCTCCGTATGGTCTACGCCTGATTCCGAGATGCACAGCTCCATGGCCTCGTGCAGATTCGGCTGTTCCCGTCCCAACCGATCGATCCAGTCCAGTTGATTGGGTCCGATCCACTCGGCTGCTGCCCGTAATGCCAACTGCTCGAACCACTCTCGATGTCGACGATGTAATTGTCCGGCTTCGCCGGATTCTTTCAATTTCTCCGCGCCGTACTCTCGCAGGGTCTCGAGGAATCGATACCGAACCACGGACGTCGGCTCCTCTCGAATGAGGATCGACTTGTCGATCAGCGATACAAGCACGTCCAGCACATCGGCCGATGTCAACTCGTCAGCGCAGATTCCCTCCACAGCATCCAACTCGAAGCCGCCGGTGAACACGGACAGCCGGGCCCACAGCTTCTGTTCGAGCGGGGTGCATAGGTCGTAACTCCAGTCCATGCACAACTGAAGGGTTTGCTGGCGCGTCGGAGCCGTGCGGTTGCCTCCGGTCAGAAGCCGGTACCTGTCAGTGAGATGCTCGAGAATCTGAGTGGTGGACATCGAACGCAATCGGGCCGCCGCCAACTCGATGGGAAGTGGAAGCCCGTCGAGTTGATGGCAGATCTGCGTCACCGAGGCCCTGTTGTCCTCGGTGATCGCGAAGGTCGGAAGCACAGCGCATGCACGTTCGATGAACAACGTCACCGCGTCGTATCCCGACAATCCCTGCAGGGAGGGTGTTTGATCGTGATCCGGGACGGTCAGTGGTGACAGTCGGAGCACGCTCTCCCCGCCGATGCCGAGTGGTTCGCGGCTCGTGGCCAGGATTCGCAGCTCCGGGCAGGTCTGCAATAACGCTTGTGCCAGTGCAGCAATGGCATCGAGCATCTGCTCACAATTGTCGAGCACCAACAACGTTCGATGTGGACGCAGGTGCTCGACCAACGTCTGCTGTACCGGTCGGGCGGAGAGGTTCCGTAGCCCGAGGGAGGCGGTCACTGTTTCGGCCACCAGGGGCTCGTCTCGGATCTCGCCCAGTTCGACCAACCAGACTCCGTCGGGAAATGCTTGCCGGCAACTTCTCGCAACTTGCAGCGCAAGTCTGGTTTTACCGACACCGCCGACCCCGGCCAGTGTCACCAGCCTGTTGGCGGCCAGCGCCTTCTTCGTTTCGGTCAACTCGCGGCGACGCCCGACGAAACTGGTCAGATCGAGCGGTAGGTTCCCCATGTCGTCTCGGCCACGCGTCGAGGCGTTTCCGGACACGGGGCCGGTTCCACGTGGTGGCGAAAAGGTGGTGCGAGGCTTCGAGCTGTTCGAATTCGGGTCACCGAGTTCGGGATTCAATGCCATCTCGTCCAATGACCATCCGCGACGGCGTTGAGTTTGCCTGAGTTCCTCGCCGAATTCTGCGGCAGATGTGGGTCTGTCACCGGGATACACGGCCATCGCGTGTTCGAGGACTACACGTAAGTCGTGGGGGAGGTCGGGTTCGGTGGCGACGTCCGGAACCTGTCTGCCGGAAATGGCTGCGAGCAAGGTCGCGCCGAGGCTGTAAATGTCAGCAGCGGCATCCGACTGATCTCCGCGCAGGATCTCCGGAGCCGTGAACGCCGGCGAACCGGTGACGATGCCCTTGGCGGTTTCGAAGGCGTCGACCACGTGTACCCGCGGCCGGTCGTTGCGATAGCCGTTCACGTGAGCAATGCCGAAATCGGCAAGTTCAGGTTCGCCGTAGTCGCTCAGAAGCACGTTGGCCGGCTTCACGTCCCGATGGAGGATCCCCGCGCGGTGCGCAGTTTCCAACGCGCCCGCGACCTTGATTCCCAGGCGACATGCCGCCTCGCATTCGAACCGGCCATGGGCGTGGATCCACGCTGCCATCGAACCTTGAAGGTGGTACGGCATCACAATGTACGGCCGACCGCTGCTGGTCGCGCCCACCGACAGGACATTGAGAATATTCGGGTGCCCGGTCAATCGGCCCATCGCACGCTGTTCACGAAGGAATCGGGCGAGATTCTCGCTGTCGAATTCGCCGGTCAACACCTTGACGGCCACGACGCGGTCCAGAGCGGGCTGGGAACAACGGAATACCACACCGAATCCGCCGCGGCCGATCTCGCGGGCATCTGCGAATCCGGCCACCGTCAGTTCCGCGGTGACCAGGTCAGCCCGTGTCGGTCCGTCGTGCTGTGTTACTTCGCCGAGCTGCGTCGGCGGTGGATGATTCTCGATCATCAGTTACTTCGATCCGGTGCAATTGCTTTCGGTGTGTAAACGTCACCGAGAAAGCCTCGAGCGGACCGCAGCGCGGTCGCTTGAACATGCACACGTCACTTCTCGGCGAGTATCTACAGGGTAACTCTGCTCGCGGATTGTGGGGAAAATCACGCCTACGGGGATTCGGGCTGTGTGACAGCCCGGAATGTTCGCCGGTAAGCCTGTGGTGTCGTGCACCGCAATCGGAGAAAGTGCTGGCGAAGGACCGCGCCACCGCCGAAACCCACCCGTTCGGCTATGACGTCGACAGGTAGATCACTGTTTTCGAGTAATTGCTGCGCCGCGAGGACGCGTTGATCGCTGAGCCAGCGAGCCGGGGTTGCGCCTGTTTCAGATTGGAAACGGCGGGCGAAGGTTCGAGGCGACATGTTGGCGCGCGCAGCCACCCGCGTCACCGTGAGGTTCTCGGCAAGGTGTGCCGTCATCCAGTCGAGTAACGGACTCAGCGTTGTATCGGGAACTGTGGCAAGGGGACTGGCGACGTACTGAGCTTGTCCGCCATCGCGGTGTGGCGGAACAACCATGCGTCTGGCGATCCCGTTCGCGACGCGACTGCCCTGTTCTTTCCGGACGATATGCAGACACAGGTCGATGCCCGCAGCTGTTCCGGCACTCGTGAAAACAGGATCCTCGTCGACGTACAACACGTCTGGATCGACCTTGGCGTCCGGATAGGCGTCGGCCAATCGCTTGGCGTGGCGCCAATGGGTGGTGCACCGCTTTCCGTCGAGTAAGCCTGCCGCTCCCAATATGAAGGCGCCGGTACACAGACTTGCCACCTTCGCGCCGCGGCTCACCGCGTCCTGGAGTTTGAGAAGGAGCGGATCGGCGCTCGAATCGGGGCGCGGGGCGCACATGTAGTCGTCGTCTGCGGCGTAGGTCCCGCCGGCCGACACGATGATCAGATCCGCGTCGTCGAGAGCGTCCAGGTTGTACGGAACGTCGATGCCGTATCCGAACCGGGTTCGGATCGGTCCTGGAACTGCCGCGACCAACGAGAAATCGTACGTCGGCAAGTTCTCGTCCGAGCGATCGAATCCGAACACCTCGCAGGCCACCCCGAGTTCGAAAGCCTCCGTCATCGACATCAGTGGGACCACCACTTTTTCGAGCATGTGTCGAGTCTGACAGAAAAATGACGTCGTGGCAGAAAATCGTTCAAGTATGGCATTTCTGCCACTATTGCTGCATGTACTACTGCGTCAAGCTTTGTACATGGCAATCATCATCGTCAGTCTGATCGTCCTCGTCACCCTCAACGTCCTGGCTCTGACCGGGCGCACTCCCGACACTCGCCGCGACGTGAGCCCCCACGGCGAATTCACCTTGTGAGGGCGAGCCTGCTCTTCCAGTACGTCGCCGCGTCGATGGTGTGGGGCGCAAGCTTCCTCTTCATGAAGATCGGCCTCGAAGGATTGTCCTTCACCCAAGTTGTCCTGTGGCGCTTGGTTTTCGGTGCACTGGCGTTGGTGATCGTTTCGGCGATCAATCGGATCGGATTGCCGCAGGATCGTCGAATCTGGAAGCACATGTCCTTTCTGGCGGCGATGCAATGTGTAGCTCCGTGGCTGTTGTTCAGTTGGGCCGAGCAGAGCATGTCGTCGGGGCTCGCCAGCATCTACAACGCCACGACACCGCTCATGACGATGGCGGCGTCCCTCGCATTCCTGCCCGGGGAGAGCTTGACCAGATTCAAAGCCACAGGCCTCATGCTCGGGTTCTTCGGTGTTCTGATTGTGCTGTCCCCGTGGAACATCGGAGTTGGTGGAAGCGTCAGCGCGCAGATCGCCTGTCTTGGAGCTACCGCGTCGTATGGCGTCTCGTTTGTCTACCTCCGTCGCTTCGTCCTTCCGCTCGGTGTTGATACCCGCACCATCGCGTTGCTGCAGATCAGCATCGGGGCATTGTTCATGGTGCTCGCGTCGCCGGTCATCGCGAACACACCGATGCACCTGACACCGGCAATCATCGGGTCGATGATCGCTCTCGGCGCATTCGGAACAGGATTGGCATTTATCTGGAACACCAACGTCGTGCAGGGGTGGGGTCCGACAGCGGCCTCGACGGTCACCTATCTCAGCCCAGTCGTCGGCGTTGCGCTCGGCGCGATCGTGCTCGGCGAGAGCATCGGCTGGAATCAACCACTCGGAGCGTTGATCGTGATCGCCGGAATCCTGGTTACCAGGCGGGCAACTCGATCGCTCACGCCGGCGGAGTCAGTGACCACTCCAATTTCTGTTCGCCGTCCCACCGTCTGATCGGACCGCAATCGCCGGCGATCACGTCCTTGCTCAGTAGGGAGATCGCACCGCCCAGTTGATCCGGCTCGATCCGCCGAGCCAACGTCACATGTGGCGTCCACGTACCCGGTTCGATGTGCCCGGGAATACCACTGGACCCGGCTGCGGCGTCGAAGACATCACGGTGAAGTCGCAGGAGAGCTCTCGACGGGATGACAGAACGTGCCAATACGAACTGCCTGCCGCCGAACACGATGTAACCACCCAATCTGATTTCGAAGGGTGGTAGCGAGAACCGTCTGGTCAGGACCTCGTCGACCTCAGGCGGAATCGCGCGCGCGACAAACAACGTGATGTGCGGTCGATTGCTCTCGCGCACCATTTTTCCCTGACTCGGTAGACCTGCGTCAGCGAGCGCAGACCACTGACCGCGTATCGCCGACTCACTCGACTCGCCGAGTAACAACTCCACCGACTGGACCATGATGGGTAATGATTGCCCGATGACAGGTACGAGTGCAATCGGATCATCGGGCCTGCGGCTGGGACTCATGCGCGGCGACGGAATCGGTCAGGATATCGTCCCGGCCACTCGGGAGATCGTGGACGGCGCAATGTCCTCGGTTCACGCCCAACCAGTGGAGTGGGTGGAACTGCCGCTCGGCTTCGAAGCCATCGACAGTCACGGGACACCCATTCCCGACGAGACACTCACCGCACTCGAGCAGCTACCCGGATGGATCCTCGGACCACATGACAGCGCGTCGTACCCGAGCGAGTTTCGTGGACAGCTGACGCCCGGCGGTGTGATCCGAAAGAAGTTCGAACTCTTTGCGAACATCCGTCCGGCCGCTGTTCTGAGCGGAGTGAAGGCGACCGTTCCGGGCATGGACTTGGTGATCGTCCGCGAGAACACCGAGGGGCTGTACGCAGACCGCAACATGGCTGTCGGTAGCGGTGAATTCATGCCGACGCCGGACCTCGCACTCTCGGTTGGCGTTTTCACCCGCGCAGCGTGCGAGCGAATAGCCCGAACGGCGTTCGCTCTGGCGACGCGTCGACGCAATCACGTCACCATCGTCCACAAAGCGAATGTCCTCACCCTCACCACCGGGCTTTTCCGCGATGCCTGCCGCACTGTGGCCGCCGATTTCCCTCATGTCGTTGTCGACGATGAACATGTCGATGCCATGGCCGCACTTCTGGTTCGGCGAGGTGGAGATTTCGATGTCGTAGTCACCGAGAACATGTTCGGCGACATCCTGTCAGACCTGGCAGGAGAGTTGGCCGGCTCGCTCGGGACAGCGCCGTCGATCAATGTCTCGGACACTCGAGTCATGGCGCAGGCTGCGCACGGAGCGGCGCCGGACATAGCGGGCAAGAACCGAGCCAACCCCACAGCCATGTTTCTCTCGAGTGCGATGATGCTGGACTGGCTGGCAGATGTCCGTCGCGAACCTGTGTTGTCGGCTGCGGCGCGTCGAATCAGAAATGCGGTGAACGCCACTATTTCCTCGGGAATCGCGACCGCTGACCTTGGCGGCCTTGCGTCCACCAGCGAATTCGCCGAAGTGGTGTACGCGCATACACTTCGTCGCTGATTCTTGTATCGCACGGGTGGGGAAGGAGTTCGGAATCGTTAGTCGAGGAAGTCCTGCCGTACCCTACCGTTCTACTGAATTTCGAATGAGCGTTGCTCGATGCGGCGATCGACGAGTGGAGAGCAGAGTCGTGGTCGGTGAAAACGCGCGAGCAAGAGTGTTTCGTCGCGGGGGAGTACGCATACATCTCGTTCGGCTCCTGTTGGTCGGCGTGATTGTCGCGCTCTGCGGGGGATGTGTGGTCAACGACGAAGGTCTTGTGCCGGAAGGTCCTCCACTCACGGTGCAGAAGGTGCCTGAGATTGCGGCGCTGTTGCCACTGAAGGTCGCTGAAACCGGCAAGCTCCAGATCGGGGTGAACATTCCCTACGCGCCCAACGAATTCAAGGACGCGGACGGCAACATCGTCGGATTCGACGTCGACTTGATGAAAGCTGTTGCGGCAGTGCTCGGAGTCGAGGCGGTCTTCAACCAAGCGGACTTCGACAAGATCATTCCCGCAATCCAATCGGGGAGCTACGACATGGGAATGTCGTCGTTCACCGATTCCAAGGAGCGCGAGAAGACGGTCGACTTCGTGACCTACTACAGCGCAGGCATTCAATGGGCGCAGCGCCCGGACAATCCTGTCGATCCGAACAATGCGTGTGGGCTGCGGGTCGCGGTGCAAACCACGACGACCGAGGACATCGACGAAGTGCCTGCGAAGAGCGAGGCATGTGTTGCCGCAGGCAAGCCGCCGATCGAGAAGGTCAAGTACGACAGCCAGGACGACGCGGCGAATGCGCTCATCCTCGGCCGAGTCGACGCACTGTCCGCGGACTCGCCGGTCACCGGCTACGCGATCAAGCGCAGCAAGGGCCGAATGGAAGCGGCGGGTGAGCCCTTCGATTCGGCACCGTACGGTTGGCCGATCGTCAAGGGCTCGGAGCTGGGTCCCGCACTTCAGCAGGCCATGCAGTACCTGATCGACAACGGCGTCTATCAACAGATCGCTCAGACGTGGAGCGTCGAGGCCGGCGTCATCGAAGTATCCAAGATCAACGGCGCGGAGAGCTGATGAACATGACAACAACCGAGAGTGGCGATCCGGCGCCGATCAAGGCGATCCCACTGCGCAGACCTGGTCGCTGGATAGCTGCGATCGTCGTAGTGGTGTTGTTCGGACTGTTCGTCTACGGGGCGGCGACCAACGACGCGTTCGGATGGGGAACCTACGGTCGGTATCTGTTCGACTCGCGAATCAGCGCGGCCGCGTGGAAGACCATCCAACTGACAGTGCTGTCGATGGTGATCGCGATAGTCCTGGGCGTGATTTTGGCTGTGATGAGGTTGTCACCCAACCCTGTCCTCAGGACAGCCGCTTGGGGGTATCTCTGGATTTTTCGTGGCACGCCCGTGTACGTCCAATTGGTGTTCTGGGGGCTGTTTCCGTCGATCTACAAGAGCCTCGATCTCGGTATCCCGTTTGTGCATCAGTTCGTGCACATCGATCTACAGGGAATCCAGGCGGCGTTCCTTTTTGCCGTCATCGGGTTGGCATTGAACGAAGCTGCCTACATGGCGGAAATCGTCCGAGCCGGAGTGAGTTCGGTCAACGAGGGACAGACCGAAGCATCCATCGCGTTGGGCATGACGTGGAGCCAGACCATGCGCCGAACGGTTCTCCCACAGGCAATGCGCGTGATTATCCCGCCGACGGGCAACGAGTTGATCAGCATGCTCAAGACGACGTCGCTGGTGTCCGCAGTTCCGTACAGCTTGGAGTTGTACGGTCGTGCCAGAGATATTTCGGGTGCAAACTTCGAGCCGATTCCACTGCTCATGGTTGCGGCAACCTGGTACCTCGCGATCACCAGCCTGCTGATGATCGGCCAGTTCTACGTCGAGCGGTACTACTCGAAGGGTGCCACGCGAGCACTGACCACACGCCAGCTTCAGGCGCTTGCCGATGCACAAGGCAACGCGACGGTAGTGGAGACACTCCCGGAGGAGAACGCAAATGACACCGATGGTCAAGGCAGATCGAGTGTGCAAGAACTTCGGCGCACTCCAGGTTCTCAAAGGCGTGTCACTCGAAATCGATCGTGGGCAGGTGCTCTGCCTGGTCGGTCCGTCCGGGTCGGGCAAGTCGACTTTCTTGCGCTGCATCAACCACCTCGAACAGGTCAATGCCGGACGCCTGTATGTCGACGGCGACCTTGTCGGTTACTCGGAGAAGAACGGCAAGCTTTACGAACTGCACCCACGGGCGGCGGCGAAGCAACGTCAGGACATCGGCATGGTGTTCCAGCACTTCAACCTGTTCCCGCACCGAACAGCGCTGGAGAACATCATCGAAGCGCCCACCCAGGTGAAGCGCGTGAGCAAGAAGAAGGCGATCGAGCGGGCAAAGGATCTGCTCGATCAGGTTGGTTTGAGCGCCAAGGCAAACGCATACCCCGCCCAATTGTCCGGTGGACAGCAACAGCGCGTAGCCATTGCGCGGGCACTCGCGATGGACCCGAAACTGATGCTCTTCGACGAGCCGACGTCGGCTCTCGATCCGGAACTCGTCGGTGAAGTTCTGACAGTCATGAAACAACTCGCCAAAGACGGAATGACGATGGTCGTCGTCACTCACGAGATGGGCTTCGCCCGTGAGGTTGCCGATCAGCTGGTGTTCATGGACGGCGGAGTTGTCGTCGAATCCGGTGAGCCGCGACAACTTCTGGCCAACCCGCAGCAGGATCGCACCAAGGCATTCCTGTCGAATCTGCTGTAGCTCTCAGGGTTTGACGGCGCTGAATATCGCGGTGCCCGGAAAGAGCTGGCCGCGTAGGGGACTCCACTGTCCCCACTCGCGGTCCAGCCACTCCGGCCACTCCGGTTCGATGATGTCGTGAACCTGCAGGCCGGCCGCCACCAATTCGCGGACGCGGTCGCCGATCGTGCGGTGGTGCTCGACGTAGGTGGGCACGCCGTTGTCGTCGACCTCGACGTAGGGCGTTCGGTCGAAGTAGGGGAGTGTCGCAGTCAGTCCCTTGGGTCCAGGGTCGTCGGGGAAGATCCAGCGAATCGGATGGTTGACCGCAAACACCCACTTGCCGCCCGGCCGTAGAACTCGCGCTACTTCGTTCATCACTTGCTGCGAATCGGCCACGAACGGAACGGCTCCGAAAGCGGAGCAGACGATGTCGAAGCTCGCGTCGGCAAACGGCAGCAATTCGGCGCTCGCCTGGATCAGCGGTACGCGTGGTCCGCCGGCAGTCATAGCGTCGACTCCGCGCGAGAGCATGCCCATCGAAATGTCGAGTCCGACGGCGCGGGCGCCGTGACCGGCCAGCCACCGGGCGCAGGGTGCGGAGCCGCATCCCACTTCGAGGATGTCCTTGTCGACGATGTCGCCCAACAGGTGGTGATCGCCTTCGTGTAGACCCTCGGGGCACCAGACGAATTCACCGTCTGCGCTGTTCACGCCCAGAAACTCGCCATGAGTACGGTGGTAGTCCTCGGCGTCTGCGTCCCACCACGCGCGGCTGGCGCGGTCGCTCGCATCGGAGTCGACCCGGGCCCTGCCGACTCCGCTGGTCCCGAGAATGGAATTGGCGGCAGCGTGGCGATCGTCAGACATGTCGAACAGACTAGAGCGCTACCAGCGGCGACAGGGTACCCGGGTTTGCCCGCTCGCACCGCCGACGCGTAGTCTTACCCACGCGAGTGTCTGTCATTCAGTCGAATATCTGTACTAGGCCTTTACCGAGGCCTTGGATCGGCGTGAACGAGAGATCTTGCGGTGCGCCGTTCGGGTGCGGAATGTGTTTCGGTTTCCGGTTGTTAGTTTCTGTGCAACTGGGTACTGCATTCCGGTACCTCAATGTTGCATCTCGTCCGACAAAATCCATCAACCGACCACAACTCGTCCGGAGCAATTCAACATATGCCCTCCACAACCGTCACCTCGCCGCAGGTTGCCATTAACGACATTGGCTCTGCCGAGGACTTCCTCGCCGCCATCGACGCAACGATCAAGTACTTCAACGATGGCGACATCGTCGAAGGCACCATCGTCAAGGTCGACCGCGACGAGGTTCTGCTCGACATCGGTTACAAGACCGAAGGTGTCATCCCTTCTCGTGAGCTCTCCATCAAGCACGACGTCGACCCCAACGAGGTCGTCTCCGTGGGAGATGCGGTCGAGGCTCTCGTCCTCACCAAGGAGGACAAAGAAGGTCGACTGATCCTGTCGAAGAAGCGTGCTCAGTACGAGCGTGCCTGGGGCACCATCGAGGAGCTCAAGGAGAAGGACGAGGCCGTCAAGGGCACCGTCATCGAGGTCGTCAAGGGCGGCCTCATCCTTGACATCGGCCTTCGTGGCTTCCTCCCCGCCTCGCTCGTCGAAATGCGTCGTGTCCGCGACCTCCAGCCGTACGTCGGCAAGGAGATCGAGGCCAAGATCATCGAGCTCGACAAGAACCGCAACAACGTGGTCCTGTCGCGCCGTGCATGGCTCGAGCAGACTCAGTCCGAGGTTCGCAGCGAATTCCTGCACCAGCTCCAGAAGGGCCAGGTCCGCAAGGGCGTCGTGTCCTCCATCGTCAACTTCGGTGCATTCGTGGACCTGGGCGGCGTAGACGGTCTGGTTCACGTTTCCGAGCTGTCTTGGAAGCACATCGATCACCCGTCCGAGGTTGTCGAGGTCGGCACCGAGGTCACCGTCGAGGTTCTCGACGTCGACCTGGACCGCGAGCGCGTCTCCCTGTCGCTCAAGGCAACGCAGGAAGATCCGTGGCGTCAGTTCGCCCGCACGCACGCCATCGGCCAGATCGTGCCCGGCAAGGTCACGAAGCTGGTTCCGTTCGGTGCATTCGTGCGCGTCGAAGAGGGAATCGAAGGCCTCGTTCACATCTCGGAGCTGGCTGAGCGCCACGTCGAGGTTCCGGACCAGGTTGTCGGCGTCGGCGACGATGCACTCGTCAAGGTCATCGACATCGACCTCGAGCGTCGTCGTATCTCGCTGTCGCTGAAGCAGGCCAACGAGGATTACAACGCCGAGTTCGATCCGTCCAAGTACGGCATGGCCGACTCGTACGACGAGCAGGGCAACTACATCTTCCCCGAGGGCTTCGATCCCGAGACCAACGAATGGCTCGAGGGCTTCGACAAGCAGCGCGAAGAGTGGGAGAACCGCTACGCCGAGGCTGAGCGTCGTCACAAGATGCACACCGTTCAGATGGAGAAGACCGCTGCAGACGAGGCCGCTGAAGCTGCCACCGCTGCTGCCGGCTACTCCTCGGAGACGGCTTCTGCAGACGACGAAGAGGCTCCGGCCTCTGCAGGCTCCGCTCCGGCAGAGTCCGCTGGTGGATCGCTTGCAAGCGATGCACAGCTCGCCGCACTTCGCGAGAAGCTGTCGGGCAACGCATAAGGATTACTGCTTGATCTGATCAAGCGAGATCTGTGAAAGAACCCCGCGCCTGCGCAAGCAGGAGCGGGGTTCTTTTGTTGTGTGGCACAAGTATTCGCCTCACACCGGTTGTCGCCTGGGAGGAAATGCGACAGCCACCAGTCTGGCGACTGGTGGCTGTCGGGTGAAAGCTGCGGTGCTGCTAGGTCAAGCGGTGGTGGCCGGAGCCGGGACCCAATACGTCGCGGTGGCTTCGGCTGTGCGCTTGCGCATCGACGCGAAGCTGTGACGGCCCTGGCTCACGAGGACGGTGAACCACGTTCGCCGATGTTCGGCCAATGCAAAGGCAACCTCGGGAAATTCGATACAGTGCACGCCGTTCGGCATTCCGAGGCGATGCTGACCAAGATGGTCACGATCTGCTCGCATGGCGTCCACTTTCTCGAGAAGGTGCAGGGCGTTCGCTAGAACTTAACCACACGGATTGCCTTTATTGTGGTATTTGCGTCTGGAGTTGTGTGGCGTGTTCAATTTCAGGACTCGAATCTCGTGCGGTCAGCATAGGTGAGAGACTGTCCGTTGTGTTGAGAGTTGGCCTCACTGGAGGCATCGGAGCCGGCAAGTCGACTGTGTCGAAAATCCTCACCGAACTGGGAGCAGTGATCGTTGATGCCGATCTGATCGCCCGAGAGGTCGTAGAACCCGGTACTCCGGGGTTGGCTGCGTTGGCGCAGGCGTTCGGTGACGGCATCATCGCGCCGGACGGCACCCTCGATCGACCCGCGCTTGCGGCGTTGGCGTTTGCCGACGACGCTTCCCGCGGCACTCTCAATTCGATCCTGCATCCGTTGATCGGCCATCGTACGGCCGAAGCCATTGACGCTGCGCCAGCGAATTCTGTTCTGGTGCAGGACATTCCACTGCTTGTCGAAGCTGGAATGGCTCCGGCGTTCAATATGGTTGTCATCGTGTACGTCGACGCCGAAGAACGTGTCCGGCGGTTGGTCGAGTCACGTGGGATGCCCGAGAGCGATGCCAGGGCGCGAATCGCGGCGCAGGCGACCGACGATCAGCGCCGCGCCGTTGCGGACGTCTGGCTCGACAACAGCGGTGATCCAGGCGCCCTGGACGCTGTCGTCCGTGAACTGTGGGCAGGTCGAATCGCACCGTTCGAGGAGAATCTGCGCACCGGAACAGCGGTTCGTGTACTTCCTGAGCTGAGCCCCGCGGATCCGCAGTGGCCGGTGCAAGCAACTCGCCTGATCAACCGGTTGGCGCTGCTGTGTGGTGATCGAGCCACGCGTATCGATCACATCGGTTCCACTGCCGTACCGGGACTCGACGCGAAGGACGTGATCGATCTTCAGATCACCGTCGAACACATCGGGATTGCGGACGACTTGGCCGCTGACCTTGCAACTGGTGGTTTTCCGCGTCTCGAGAACATCGTCGCGGACGATCCGAAACCTGCCTATGTCGGGGGTGAAACCGATCCGAGCGTGTGGGCGAAGCGGATTCATGCCAGCGCAGATCCGGGTCGGCCGGTGAACATCCATATTCGTGTCGACGGTTGGCCGGGCCAGCAATTTGCCGTGTTGTTCCGTGACTGGCTGCGGGCGGATGACGACGCCCGTGCGGAGTATGCCGCGTTGAAGGTCCGGGCCGCGGAGCACGCGTCCGGAATAGATGATTACGACAAGGCGATGGATGCGTACCTCGCGGTCAAGACACCCTGGTTCGACGCGGCGTTCCACCGTGCGTGGGAATGGGCAGACAAGTCGGGTTGGACGGCCTGACGCCTACCGCCAGGTGATCGGCATGCCCAACGACGACAGCCACGCGCCGAGATCGTGACCGTGGGCGGCAATGCCGTCGATGGTGCGGGCAGCGATCAGCATGGCCTGTTCGGACGTCTGGGCGTCGAGTATTCCGGATGCGTGCGCTTCCAGGAGTTCGTCGACGTCGAGTAGTTCGGTGCTGCGGCCGGTCTGCACAATCAGATCGAGATAGTGGTCTTCGGATCTCCATGCGTGCTCACCGCGCGTGAATGTGCCGATGTCGATGTAGTGATCCTGGTCCCGTTCGTGCCCCGGCGTGAAGTGGAAGATCGACGCTCGAATTCCGAGGTCGGGAAGTATCCACGACTCCAGGTAGTGGAATTGTGGATGGTCTGCGTGTCGGCCCATGTACAGGCCCCATGGCTCTTCGCGGTAGGTTTCGACCTGGCGAACGAAGCCCTTGGGGTCGATGTTGGTTCGGGCCTCGAGGTCGAAAGTTTCGACTTTGGGCGGGTGAATGTGAATACGTGCTTCGCTCATGTTGCATGAACCTACCGCTGCGACGAGCTTGTGCCCACGCATGATGTCGGTGGGTGCGCATACCCTGGTTTCATGGCGTTTGCTTCCGAACATCCAGTCGTCGCACATTCCGAGTTTCGTCCGGTCAGCGACATCGAGCGCTCTGACGGCCGCTTCGAGGTCGTCAGTGAATACGAGCCTGCCGGCGATCAGCCCGCTGCCATTGCCGAGCTCGAGAAACGGCTCAACGAGGGCGAGAAGGACATAGTCCTACTTGGTGCCACCGGCACCGGCAAATCTGCGACGACCGCCTGGCTGATCGAGCGCGTGCAGCGGCCGACGCTGGTGATGGCACCGAACAAGACCTTGGCTGCTCAGTTGGCCAACGAGCTTCGCGAGATGTTGCCGAACAACTCGGTTGAATACTTCGTCTCGTATTACGACTACTACCAGCCTGAGGCATATATCGCTCAGACGGACACGTATATCGAGAAAGACTCGTCGGTCAACGACGACGTCGAACGCCTGCGTCACTCCGCGACGTCGAGCCTGCTCTCGCGACGGGATGTTGTTGTGGTCGCGTCCGTGTCGTGCATCTACGGTCTCGGTACACCGCAGTCTTACCTCGATCGCTCCATCTCGCTCGAAGTGGGCGTCGAGGTTCCGCGTGATGCGTTTCTGCGCCTCCTGGTCGACGTGCAGTACAACCGCAACGATGTTGCGTTCACCCGTGGTTCGTTCCGCGTCCGGGGTGACACGGTTGAAATCATCCCGTCGTACGAGGAGTTGGCGGTTCGGATCGAGTTCTTCGGCGACGAGATCGAGGCGCTGTACTACCTTCATCCGCTCACCGGCGACATCGTCCGGAAAGTGGATACGGTTCGGATATTCCCCGCGACCCACTATGTTGCCGGGCCCGAGCGTCTCGAGCGTGCGGTCAAGGACATCGAGGCAGAACTCGAACAACGACTCGAAGAGTTGGAGGGCAAGGGCAAACTGCTCGAGGCGCAGCGGCTACGGATGCGAACGCAGTACGACTTGGAGATGATCAAACAGGTCGGATTCTGCTCCGGAATCGAGAACTATTCACGGCACATCGACGGCCGTGGACCTGGCACCGCGCCGGCTACGCTAATCGACTACTTCCCCGAGGATTTCCTCCTGGTCATCGACGAGTCGCATGTGACCGTTCCACAGATCGGCGCCATGTACGAGGGTGACATGTCGCGTAAGCGCAACCTGGTGGAGTTCGGTTTCCGCCTGCCGTCGGCGACGGATAACCGGCCGCTGACGTGGGAAGAATTCAGTCAGCGCATCGGTCAGACCGTCTACCTGTCGGCAACGCCAGGCAAGTACGAGTTGGGGCAAGCCGGCGGTGAGTTCGTCGAGCAGGTGATTCGTCCGACAGGTCTCGTCGATCCCGAGGTGATCGTCAAGCCGACCAAGGGGCAGATCGACGACCTGGTTCACGAGATCCGGGAACGCGCGGCAAAGGACGAGCGAGTCCTTGTCACGACATTGACCAAGAAGATGTCGGAAGATCTCACCGATTATCTGCTCGAACTCGGAATTCGGGTTCGCTATCTGCACTCCGACATCGACACGTTACGTCGCGTCGAACTGCTGCGGCAGTTGCGACTGGGGGAGTACGACGTCCTGGTCGGTATCAACCTTCTGCGTGAGGGCCTCGACCTTCCCGAGGTGTCGCTGGTTGCGATTCTCGATGCCGACAAGGAGGGCTTCCTGCGGAGTTCCACCAGCCTTATCCAGACCATCGGCCGCGCTGCTCGTAACGTGTCCGGCCAGGTTCACATGTACGCGGACAAGATCACTGCGTCCATGGCCCAGGCAATCGAAGAGACCGAGCGTCGCCGTGAGAAGCAGGTCGAATACAACAAGAAGATGGGGGTTGATCCCCAGCCTCTCCGCAAGAAGATCGCCGACATCCTCGATCAGGTCTACGAGGAGGCCGAGGACACTGCTGCGTCCGTCGACATCGGTGGTTCCGGACGTAACGCGACGCGTGGCCGTCGAGCGCAGGGCGAAGCAGGCCGCGCGGTCAGTGCAGGGGTGTACGAAGGCCGCGACACCAAATCGATGCCCCGGGCCGAATTGGCAGACCTGGTCAAGGAACTCACAGATCAGATGATGAATGCCGCCCGGGACTTGCAGTTCGAGTTGGCCGGTCGTTTGCGTGACGAAATCTCGGATCTCAAGAAGGAGCTTCGAGGCATGGACGCGGCCGGTTTGAAGTAGTTCGGTGGGATGTGTGTGAATCGGGAACGCCCGCTACGGTTCACATATGGATGCACAGACTGCCGGCAAGACCGGCCGTACTCTCGAACTTCTCCATTCGTTGGCTTACTTCGTTCCGGAGACGGAAAAGGAATTGGTTGCGCTTGGGCTCGAGCCGGGCCGGATGGTGTACTTCGCGGGTCGCGCTGCGCCCTTGGGTACTCCACCCGCCACCGTCGTGACGTCGGCGTTCTACAACTTCAATCCGGAGTTGGTCGCCAGCGTGATTCCGCGCGCGTGGGACCTCGCGAAACCGTCGGAGATTGTTGCTGCGCGCTACCGCGCCATCGACGCCGCGTACGTTCGTCTCCTCGGCGAAGAGGTGACGTCGTCACAGGACATGGCTGAAGCTGCCGAGTTGATTTCCATTGCAGCGCGGAACATCCCCGGCGTCGAGGGGCGTCCGCTGTACGCCGGTTGGGCTTCCGTCGAGTGGCCGACCGTGCCGCACCTCGCGTTCTGGCACGCACTGACTTTGCTGCGGGAGTACCGCGGTGACGGACACATCGCCGCACTGCAGACTGCCGGACTGAACGGGTTGGAAGCCTTGATCACCCACACCGCCACGGGTATCGGATTCCAGCAGAAGTTTGCTCAGAGTCGTCGCGGGTGGTCTGCCGAGCAGTGGGCGCAAGGTGTCCAGGATCTTCAGGATCGAGAGTTGCTCGATCGTAAGTCGGGAGCACTGACCGAGGACGGGCAGGAACTGCGCGACGTCGTGGAGGACTTGACGGACGATCTGGCTTTGGCGCCGTGGGACGCCTTGGGCGAATCCGGAGCAGACAGGCTTCTCGAACTGGCAGCGCCGTGGCGTGCTGCACTGACTGAACAGGACGTGTTTCCCGCAGCGCTTTTCGGTCCGCGATTCGGAAACCTGCGCTGATCCGGAATTCAGTGTAATTTTTTTGATGTGACTGCAGATCACATTCACTGCGGTCTTGTGGCGTGTATGGCAATTGGCACTATCGCTGCGCTCTGCCCGCTAATGTCAGCAGCGCTGACTTTCCCGTAACCGCTGACTATCTCGTAACCATGGAGGATGAATGAGTGCCTACCGGACCGTTGTCGTAGGAACCGATGGCTCCGAGTCGTCACTGAAAGCAGTCGACCGGGCCGCAAGCATTGCAGCCGATGCCAGTGCGCAATTGATTATCGCGTGCGCGTACTACCCGGCAGACCCCAAGGACGTCAGCGCTGCGGCAGATGTACTCGGCGACGAGGCATACCAGGTCACAGGTTCGACACCTACCTACGAAATCCTCCGAACGGCTCGGGAGCGCGCACATGCTGCCGGCGCGGAGAAGGTCGTGGAACGGGCAATCGTCGGAGCGCCCGTCGAGTCGTTGCTCGCCTTGCTCGACGAGGTCGAGGGTGATCTGTTGGTCATCGGTAACCGTGGACTCAACACACTGACCGGGCGTCTACTCGGATCGGTACCGTCGGATGCTGCACGAAAGGCAACATCCGACGTCCTGATCGTTCATACCGTTCGCTGAAAGTTCTCAGCAGTACTCGGTCTCGGCCGCGTCGACGATCACGGTTCCCAATCGATAGGGATCGGCACTGATCGGCGATGCGGCCGAACTGTTTTCGGTGCTCTCCACGTCTTGGAGTTGGCCTGGTCGGCTGGTGGCGCCGTTGTGCGTCACGCTGCGCAAATTCTCGATGATCATCGTTCGATCCGTGCCCACCGCCAACTGGCGGCAGATTCCGTCCCCGAGTGCTTGCAGGGTGTCGTCGGTAAGCGGTGTGGTGACGCCGTCTGCCGTGATCGCGTCCCGGAACCGTTCGAGTGCCTGAAGCTCGGGTGAGTCGGCCGTGGCAGTGGCAGGTGCGGCGCCGTCGGCGGTATCCGACGGCGAAGACTCGGCCTGAGCGCATCCGATCAGCGTCCCGGCGCACAGGCCGATCAGCGCAGCTCCGACGACCTGTGGGCGGCGACGGAGTAGCCACTGCGGCATGCGTGCGGCGATCGGAGCGGTCACGAGAAGATTTCCTTCAGTAGAAGTGGCACGAGAGAACCTACTCGGTCGCATCACATCACGGGTGTGAATGCAGCTTCGGCGATGTTGTCGAGCACAGCCGGAAGCGATTCGACGTGAATGATGCCGAGCCGCTGTGTTGCTCGGGTCAGTGCGACGTACAGGTCATTCATGCCACGCGGCGATTCCTCGAGGATATCCGAGGGTTCGACGATGAAAACGGTGTCGAATTCCAGGCCCTTGACGTCCTTGACGGAGAGCACGCTGACAGAGTCGCCGGCGAGGCCGGACAGGTTCTTCACCGTCTCGTGCCCGGCGATCACCGCAGTCAAGCCTGCGTGAGACTCGTGCTCGATGCAGCGACGCACCGTTTCCTGGAGATTCTCCGCTGTGGTTTTCAGTGACCACGGTGCAAAACCGCTATCTCTGACCGACCGGGGTACTGCTTGCGTGGGATCGATTTCCTCGAGCACCCGGTGTGCCACATCCATGATTTCCGACGGGGTTCGGTAGTTCACGGTCAGCTGCGTGAGCTTCCACCGCTTTGCGACGTATGGTTCGAGGATTGTCTGCCATGACGACGTGCCGGCGGGATCACCCGTCTGCGCAGTGTCGCCCACCAACGTCATCCAGCGATTCGGTATGCGGCGCATTAACATTCGCCACGCCATGGCCGACAACTCCTGAGCCTCGTCGACGATTACGTGACCGTACGTCCAGGTTCGATCACCCGCGGCGCGCTCGGCAGTGGTCTGATGCTGGCCCAGGTCGTGACGCTGCGCGAGTTGACTGGCGTCGATCAGGTCGTAGGCCATCAGGATTTCGGGGTCCATCTCGTCTTCGAGATCCTGCGGCGCCGACCCTGTCAGAATATCGAGAGCGCCCTGTGCGTCGGCAATCTGAGCGCGCCATTGTCGTTGTGCCCGTTCGCGTTCCGCGGCGTCGTCAACGCCGAGAATCTCGGCCAGCTCGTCGAGTAGCGGTGCGTCGGCAGCACTGAATCCGGGGCCGACACTCTGCAACAATTCCGAGCGCTGGTTGTCGTCCAATTGTGGAGCGGCTTTTTCCAGTCGTCTCGGTGACGTCCAGAGTTCGGCGAGAATCTGTTGCGGCGACAACTCGGGCCATAGTGAGCCGATTGCGGACATGATGTCGGCGTCTTCGCGCATTTCGTCACGGATGTCGGCGATGTCGTCTCGACTCAGGAGCGAACCGCCGTCCACCAGATTTCCGCCGATGATCTCGGCCATCTGTAGAGCCAGCGCTTCGATGACCGCTGATACGAAGATCGGCCTGGCCAAGTTGTGCGGCCGGCGGGACGAGCGGGCACGGCCACGGGCCTTGGTGACTGTCTTTCGATCCAGCTTCAGGTCGTAAGTGTCGAATCGGAGAACAATCGGCGATGACGGTACTTCCTGGCGATCACGGACAGCGTTCTTGAGTACGTCGAGGATGTCGAGTGAACCCTTGATCTCACCGGCCGCAAGCGAATCGATTCGTGTTGCGCGCACTCCGGGATACAGGTCGCCGATGGTGGAGAGTAGAACGCCGGTTTCACCAAGTGACGGGAGCACCTGACTGATGTAGTCGAGGAATGTTGCGTTGGGGCCGATGATGAGTACTCCGGCCTTCGCCAATTGCTGGCGATAGGTGTAGAGCAGGAACGCCGCACGGTGGAGCGCCACAGCGGTTTTGCCGGTACCGGGGCCACCCTGAACTACGAGCACACTCTTGTGTTCGGATCGGATGATCGAATCCTGCTCGGTCTGGATGGTTTCGACGATGTCGTTCATCTGGCCCGTGCGGGCGGCGTTCAATGCGTCGAGTAGCGCGCTCTCGCCGGCTACGCCACCGGCTTCGGTGACAACGCCGGCAGCGCGAGCTGCGTCGAGGTCGAGGTATTCGTCGTTGATTCCGGTGACCGCGCGGCTACGGCTACGGATGTGGCGTCGACGCTTCACGCCCTCAGGCGCCGCTGGTGTCGCGAGGTAGAACGGGCGGGCCATCGGGGCGCGCCAGTCGAGGAGGAGCGTCTCGTAGTCGTTCTCGGTGTCGAGAATTCCCAGGCGGCCGACGTAGCGATGTTCGTCGTCGAAATCGATTCTGCCGAAACACAGTCCATTTTCGGCCGCGTCGTACTTGGCTAGATCCTCGGTGTACATCGCGTTGAACGATTCGCGTTCACTGCGTGCCTGCGGGGTTCCACCGCTTTCCAGCAAGACGGTGCTCAGGCGCGATTTGGCATGCTTCCGGAGCTCGTCGAGACGGGAATACAGCATCGTCACGTACTGCTGCTCGAGCTGTTGCTCGGTGTGTGACGGGTCCGCGTCGGGCAAGGGTTCTCCTAGGCTTGGTGAAAGAAGTTCGAGCACCGCAAAAGTGCCAAGACAGTCTAGTTCGCTTAGGTGAATGGGGTGTATCCAACGAGGTCAGGCCACCCGAGGGTGGCCTGACCGGACGTGTGATTGTGTCAGTGCGTCAATTCGTCGCGCTTCTCGCGGGCCTTCGCCAGGGCGATTTCGGCGCGTTTGCGAGCTCGCTTGCCGAGGACCTCGGACTGCTCGGATGCAGTCTCCGCCCATTCGTTGCTTTTCTCGAGCGCAAGTTCTGCAAACTCAGCGCTGCGCTTGCCGGCCAACTCCGCCAGTTCGGATCCACGCTCGCGGGCCGTTTCTGCCAGTTCCGCCCCGCGCTTCTGGGCAACCTCGAGAATCTCGGGGCCTCGTTCCTTTGCGATCTCGAGCAATTCGGCACCGTGAACCTTCGCAGCTTCGGCTAGCTCGGTCCCACGCTCCGAAGCAACGGCGAGTGCGTGCTCGAGGCGTTCCCCGGTGTGCTCGTCGTGGTTCGCGGCTGCCAAGGGCAGCGTCGCCGCGATCGAGGCCTGCGCCTTCCTGGCGGCGCGGCGACCGCGCCAGCCGAGTGACGGTTTGCCCTCGGTGTCGACGGCGGCGATCATCAGGCCGCCGAGCAGACTGACGTTCTTGATGAAGTTGGTGCGTTGCATCGCACGAAGCGTGGGGTCCGACTCGTTCCAGAAATCATGGCCTGCAACTGTGGTGGGGATCAGGCTTCCCGCCAGTGCCAACGACGCGATGCGTGGAGCCTTTCCGCTTGCCAGCAATGCCCCGCCGCCGATCTGGATTACCGCGTTGAGCTTGATCAGTGTCTCTGGATCTGCGGGCAATTTTTGTGTCACCGCGCCGGGGAGTGTTTCCACTGATTTGTCGATCAGCGGAGTTGCTTTTGCCGCACGTTGCGCAGGATTACGGAGCGCATCGATCCCCCCGGCAATGAAAATGGTGGAAAGAAGTGGACGAGCAATTCGACGTACCAGCATGTTCCAAGCCTCCCGATGTAGGTCCTTTCCACCCTAGCGATCAGAACGAAACCTGGGACAGGTTACGTTTTGCCGGCCGCTGTGGGAAGACTGCAAAAACCGCGTCCATCAGCGAAGAATTAACCGAAACTCGGCTGCGACACACCTTGGGACGACGGCGTGGGAGGTTTGACGATGGATCGCAACGTCGACGTAGTGGTGGTCGGTGGTGGCCCAGCAGGTATGACCGTGGCTGGTGATCTTGCGCGGCTGGGGCGCTCGGTGGCTGTAGTGGAGAAGTGGCCGACGATCAACCCGTCCAGCCGGGCGTTTGCAACGATGGCGCGAACACTGGAGTTGCTCGACGCGCGTGGACTCGCCGACCAGCTACTTGCGACCAGCTCGACCACCCCGGGGATCAACCTTTTCAAGGGTGCAAAGCTGGACCTCACCCACCTGAGATCTCGCTACCGGTTCGCCATGATTACCCCGCAGACCAACGTCGACCAAGCCCTCGAGCTCTATGCCAAGGACCAGGGAGCAGACATTCACCGTGGTATCGCGCTTGTCGATCTCGTTCAGGACGACGCCGGAGTCACCCTCACTGCTCGTGCCAAAGACGATGACAACCCTTCGTCCACGATGACGTGGCGCGCCAAATACGTCGTTGGGGCGGACGGCGCCCACAGTACGGTTCGCGACCTGGTCGGGATGGATTTCCCCGGGAAATCCGTGCTGTCGTCAGTGGTGTTGGCTGACGTGAAACTGACCGCCGGACCGCACGACGGTGGCCTCACACTGGGAGACACTCCACGTGAGTTCGGGTTCCTTGCGCCCTACGGGAAGGAGGAGAGCGACGGTGCGTGGTATCGCTCGATGACCTGGGATCGACGGCGTCAGGTTCCCGATACCGATCCGGTGGGAGAAGCCGAGATCGTGGGTGCGCTGAACCGGGCCATGGGACGCGATATGGGCGTCGTCGAAATAGGCTGGCATTCGCGTTTCCATTGCGACGAGCGTCAGGTTCGCGACTATCGCAGCGGCAGGGTGTTTCTGGTGGGGGATGCCGCACACGTGCACTCGCCGATGGGCGCACAAGGAATGAACACCGGAATTCAGGATGGTGTCAACCTGGCCTGGAAACTCGGCGCTGTATTGGCCGGCGCCGACGATTCGATCCTGGATACCTATCACCGCGAGCGGCACCCGATCGGGAAGCAAGTGGTTCGGCGATCGGGGCTGATGATGCGCGCCGTCACCGTGCACCCGCGACTCGCCAGGTTCATGCGCGATCGCCTTGCTGCGCATATTCTGTCGATCCCGAAGGTGCGTGACCTCGTCGCCGGCAGTTTTGCGGGCACTGAGCTGCGTTATCCCTCGCCGGACGGACAGAGTGATCTAGTCGGGACTCGTGCGACGGAAGTGCCGCTACACGAAGGCCGACTCACGGAACTGCAGCGCCTGCCGGGTTTTGCTCTCATCCGTGAGCGCGCGAACACCTCGACGATGCAGAAACCGGGACCAGATCTACTCGTCGAAGCGCAACGCATGGACGACGGACCGGCGCTACTGGTCCGGCCCGACGGTTACGTAGCGTGGGCAGGGAGTTCTACTTCTCGAGAGGGAGAAGAGGGTTGGCCGGCAGCGCTGTCGCGGTGGACCGTAGCGCGATAGTTATCGCCGCGATCCCCAGCGATGGGGGTCGCTCTCCAACGAGGCTCTGTCCCAGCGCCCCGAATCGGCGGCAGCAGCGTAGGTGGTCTGTAGAAACGCAAGCAGTGTCGCGTCCGGGTCGGTGGCCGTCCGGACTGCTTCGTACGGCAGAAGAAACTGACCGAAATCGTTGCTGTAGAACGCTGCCGACGGTTCGACGCGATAACCCTCGAACGCAGCAGGTGCGGGGTACGAGTACGAGTAGAACGCGCCTTCCTCGCCGCCGCCGGGCCAGAAGCCGCAGCTGCTCAATTCGTGAGAGTAACCTTCCACCATCACCCAGTCGCCACAGTTGGGGGCTCCCCCTGGATGTGGTGGCGCAGTGCGTCCGGAGAATCGTGTACAGGCGAGGTCCATTGCGCCCCAGAAGAAATGGACCGGAGATACCTTTCCGATGAATCCCGCACGGAACGACGCGATGACGCGGTCGGCCTGAACGAGTTGGCGCCAGAACAAGTGGACGGCTTCGGCGTCGTAGGAGCAGTGGACGTGATCGTCGGCAAACGGAAGCGCCGGCTCGACTTCATTCGGTGTTGGCTGAATTTCCACTGAAATGCCCAGGGCGCGTAGTGCTTCCATCGTGCGTGCATAGAACGTCGATACCGATTGAGGTTCGAGTGGAATCTCGTGTGACGCCCCGGAGCTATCGCGGATGCGTAGCTGGTGTTCGCAGAAATCGAACTCGATATCGAAAATGCGGTCGCCGTAGGGGATGGACGATGTGGTCAACCCTCGCGGAGTGACATAGAGCGTGACCTGCCACCAGTGGTTGACCAGTGGTGAACATGCGAGTCGGATCTTTCCCACGATCTGCACCCACATGTGCAGGGTGTCGCGCGTGTCGGTCCAGTCGTTCACACGCAGTGCTGGCCAATCCGCCGGCGTGTTGGATGTTGTCATTTGACGTCCTCCGCACTCGATCGGTAATCGGGCCTACTTCGGAGTCTGGCACGGGTGGGTTCGACATGCACGCAACCGATGACGTGACATAGCTCCGCTGAAATCTATTGGTACGTACCTATAGCTGACGAATGTGGATCGCAAATTTGGCTTTGAGCTGCATATTTCAATTCAGACCGAAAATTCTTTGGTACGCACCTTGACTTGTGAACTGGCTCACGCTTATATCTAAACCTGAACTTAGATTTATATCTGACGCGAAATGACTGCGTCCTGGCTGCCGGCTCGGATTGTCGGTGTGCCACAACCGCTTGCCCTGTTTCATCCCGTCCACCAACTGTCCTGGAGAACGAATGAAGAACAAGCTCAAGGTCCTCGGTCCGACGCTAGTGATCGCACTTGCCATCGCCGGCTGCTCCTCGAAGGCGACCGACAATGCCGACTCGGGAGAATCGGGCGGCGTGAAGGCAGGCGTCGGCGTGACGTCCGATGCCATCACCCTCGGTGCGCTGGTCCCTCTCAGTGGACCGATCGGCGGTCTTGGCCAGGACGGGGTTGCAGGCATCCAACTGTGGTTCGACAAGGTCAATGCCGGCGGTGGAGTCTGCGATCGTGAATTGCGGATCGAATCGCGTGACAACAAGTACAACTCGCAGGAGACGATGACGCAGTACACGTCGCTGCGGACGGATATCGCGGGAATTGTCAATCTGTCGCCGGGAACTGACGCGGTGACGCTCGGGCCCAAGCTCGCTCAGGACGGACTCGCCGTATTGGCAGGTTCGTACGATCCGGTGCTCCTGACCGTGCCGCAGGCCTTCATGCCGGGGGCGCCGTACGACGTCGAAGCTGTCAACGGTGTTGCCTACCTCGTGGAGAAAGGGATCCTCAAGGAGGGCGACACGATCGGTGTCATCGCGTATCCCAACGGCATCGGTGTAGCGGTGACAAACGGGGTGGCCGGTGCAGCGCAACAGTTCGGTCTGAAGGTGGAGAACACAAAGATCGACAGCACGGCTACCGACGCGACCGCGCAGGTCAACACTTTGCGCCAGGCGGGTGCCAAGGCGATAGTCATGGGCACCGCGAGCGCACAAACCGTTTCGGCTGCTGCTGTCGCGAAGGCCGGCGGATACGACGTCGTGATTCAAGCCACCAACTTGCTGTCAAGTGGCGACCTGGCGGGGCCGGCCCGTGATGCGCTTGTCGATCACGTTGTCCTGACCTCGAACAGTGCACCGTTCAGTTCTGATGCGGCGCCGGTCCAGGAACTTCTCGCCGCCTGGGAGGCCAAGTACGGCGACCGCGCGGCAACCGCACCTGCTGCCGCCGGGTATCTGATGGCGCAACTGCTCGAAAAGGGCCTGAACCAGGCGTGTGAGGACAAGGATCTGACTCCGCAGGGCATCACCACAGCCATGAGCAAAGTGGGAGTAATCGACACCGACGGTCTCGCTGTCGACCTCGATTTCTCCAACCCAGGAACGGCGCCGTCGCTGGAGTCGTTCATTCTCGTGCCGGATCCGAATGCCAAGGGTGGAACCGTGATTGCGCAGACTCCCACCGCCAGCGCCGCTGCAGTGAAGTACGCCGCCGACAAGAGCTACACCAAGTGAGTGTAGGACGAGGAGGGCCACGATGATCGAAGTCGATTCCCTTGCAGTGAGTTACGGTTCTGCGAAGGTATTCCACGACGTGAACCTGCGCGTCGACGAGGGACAGATCGTTGCGCTGATCGGGAATAACGGTGCGGGTAAAACGACACTCCTGCGGGCACTCTCGGGAATTCTCGGTGCCCAAGGCGGACAGGTGGTCGCCGGGACGGTGCGCGGCGAGGGTCTGGACCTCGATCGGAGCAATGCAGACAAGATCGTTCGACACGGCATCGTTCAGGTGCCTGAAGGGCGTCGAATCTTCGCGCAGCTGACGGTCCAGGAGAACCTCATGGCCGGCGCGTTGTCGGTGCGTTCGCGGTCCCGCGTGGCGGCCAGCCTGCGCCGGGTCCGCGAACTGTTTCCGATCCTCGTAGAGAGGGCCGGCCAAACCGCCGGCCTGCTGTCCGGTGGAGAGCAGCAGATGCTCGCAATCGGACGGGCGCTGATGAGTGAGCCGAAGGTATTACTGATGGATGAGCCGTCGTTGGGTCTGGCTCCTCTCGTCGCTCGGCAGATCATGGACACGATTACACAGGTGAATGCGGACGGGACGAGTGTCCTACTGGTTGAACAGAATACGAGGCTTGCACTCTCCGTCGCGCACCATGCGTACGTCCTCAACGGCGGTACCATGGCCGCGCAGGGGCCGGCCGCAGACCTGATCGATTCCGACATGCTCCTCGAGCTCACACTGGGTAAGACCACCGCCCACGGTTCCGCCGTGCTGACCAAGGCAGGGGGCCGGGGTGATGAGTGAAGTAGACGGAAACCTTCTCACGGCCGAGGGACTCACGGTTCGGTTCGGCGGCGTTCTTGCACTCGATGATGTCTCGTTTGCCATCCGGCGGGGCACGATTCATTCGTTGATCGGGCCGAACGGGGCCGGGAAATCGACGTGTTTCAACGCACTCACTGCGCTGTATCCCCTGGCGTCGGGCATGGTTCGTTTCGGTGACGTGCGGCTAGATACAGTGCCACAGCACCAGATCATCACCCACGGAATTGCCCGTACGTTCCAGAATCTGGTGCTCCCGCCGCATCTGACAGTGGCGGACACACTTCGTGTCGGTCGCCACCACCGCACGCGCACTGGGATGTTCGCCGCTGCGCTTGCTCTCCCGTCAGCGCGTCGTGAGAGGACTGAGGACGACGAAGTCGTTCGCACGATGGCGGAGGCGCTGGGAATCGAGAAGTACCTCGACCAGTCCGTGGGTCCGTTGCCTTACGGCATCCGAAAGAAGGTGGAGATCGCCCGCGCTTTGTGTGCGCAGCCGTCGCTGCTGTTACTCGACGAGCCTGTTGCCGGAATGAACGATGCCGAATCGTGGGCCCTGGGTGAGCAGATACTGGAATGCCGCGATCGCTTCGATCTGACCGTGCTTCTCGTCGAGCACGACATGGACTTGGTTCTCGGTCTCTCCGACCACATCACCGTATTGCAGTCCGGCAGGGTAATTGCCGACGCCGCACCTGAAGTGGTGCAACGAGATCCCGCTGTCATCGCCGCATACCTCGGTAGTGAGGCGCCGTTCGAAGTCGAGAGGACTTCTCGTGGATAGTTTCTTGAATGCCTTGGCCGGTGGGGTCTCACTCGGCGCGCTGTATGCCGTGATGGCCCTAGGATTCGTGGTCATCTACCGAGCCACCGGGATCCTCAATTTCGCCCACGGCGGGTTCCTGCTCTCCGGCGTTTTCGTGGCGGCACTCGTCAGCGAATCGCATGGATATCTGGTCGGTGTCCTAGCCGGGTTGGCGGTGGGAGCGCTGGTCGCGATCGTCACCGACGTCGTTTTCATTCGTCAATCACGAACACAGGACCACGTAACTCTGACGATTCTTACTCTCGGCGTGAATTTGCTGATCGTCACCGAAGTCAGCCGTCGTCTCGGAGCGGAAACGTGGCCACTGAATGATCCGGTCGGGGATCGCATCGTCGAGTTCGGGATGATTACGATGCCTGCGTCCCGGCTCATTGCGCTCGGCGTTGCGGTAGCTGCGATCGCGGTGTTTCTGCTCTTGTTCCGCTTTACCAACTGGGGGCTGGCAATGCGGGTGAGCAACCAGGATGCGGAGGTTGCCAAGTTGATGGGCGTGCGTTTGTCGCGTGTCTCGTGGACGAGCTGGGCGATTGGTGGTGCACTGGCCGTTCTCGCAGGGTTGTTCCTTGCGTCCTTCCCGGCTGCAGGTGTTGCACCGTCCTTGGCGGACACAGCATTTCGCGCTTTCCCGGCTGCCGTTATCGGCGGTCTGGGATCGGTCACCGGCGCGCTGGTCGGCGGATTGATGCTCGGCCTGACGGAGGCGTTTGCGGCAACCTACGAGAGTTCTTTGGGCGGGTGGGCGCACAACCTTTCGGGTATCAGCGCCTGGATTCTTCTGCTGGTCGTCCTGCTGGTGCGTTCCGAGGGGCTGTTCAGCACAAAGCAGGTGGCCCGTGTCTAGAGGACGTTTCCTCGTGGTGGGTCTTGTGGTCGCACTGGTCATCGCGCCGTACTTCGTCGGCGAGTTCTGGTTGCAACTAGGCGGTTTGGCGATGGCGGCAGCGATCGCTGCGATGGGTTTGGCGATGCTCGTGGGCGTGGCGGGGCAGATTTCGTTGGCGCATGCGGTCTTCGTCGGTATCGGCGCCTACGGGTACGTCACATTGGCGAGCCCACCCGGTGACAATGTCTGGGGCCTGGGTTTGCCGCCTGCGGTCGCAGCCGTCGGGGCAGTGCTCACCGCGGGGATCGGGGGCCTGCTGCTCAGCCCGTTGTCGAGTCGGGTAACCGGACTCTATCTGGCGGTCGTCACCATCGGGCTTGTGTTCATCTGGGTTCACTTTCTCAACGAGGTCGAACAATTGAGCGGTGGCTACATCGGCAGAGCTGTCCCGGAATTCGAGATCCTCGGCGTGAATTTCGGTGACAGCGAACCGTGGAATGTGCTCGGTGTGCCCTTCGGCGCGGTGGAGAAACTGTGGTTGCTCGGAATCGCACTCGTAGCAGTTGCGTACATTGCGGCTCGCAGAATTGTTCAGGCCAGGCCCGGCCTGGCTCTGTCCATGGTGCGTGAGAGCGAAGTGGCGGCCTCGGCGATGGGTGTCAACGTAGGCCGGAACAAGGCTGCGGCATTCTTCGTCGCCTCCGTATACGCCGGTATTGCGGGTGTCCTTCTTGCAGTGACGATTCAGTTCATCACTCCACAGGCGTTCGGGTTCCTGCTGTCGACCGATTACCTGGTCATCATCATCATCGGTGGTCTCGGCAGCCTGCGCGGCGCCATTGCCGGCGCGGTGTTCGTCACCGCACTGCCGCGGGTGCTCGGGCAGTTCGCCGGCAACATTCCCTTTCTCGTGCCAGTAGGACAAGGCGGCATCGACGCAAACGTCATGAGCGTTTTTGTCTACTGCGGTCTACTGATTCTCGTGATCATGTTTGCCCGCGGTGGGCTCGATCGAGTTCTCGGATGGCTGCTCGGACCGACGCACCGCGCGGGCTCCAGACCCGGGCCGAAGCAAGAACTCGCGCCGCCGCCTGAGCCTGACCCGACGCCCGAACCACACCAGGAGAAGGAGACCGTCTGATGTACACCTGGCTGCATGTCCTTGACTGGCGTGCCACATCCGATCCGGACGCGCTGGCCGTGAGCGACGATCGGGAGCAGTTGACCTACCGACAGTTTCGAGCCCGCGTCGAGCGCACTGCTGCGCAGTGGTGGGCACGCGGCATTCGGCCGGACGACGTTGTGGCGGTGATCGCACGCAACAGCGCCGAATTTCTGGTTCAGACATTGGGTCTCATGAGACTCGGAGCGCTGCCGTTGCTCGTGAACTGGCGAATGACTGCGCACGAAATCGATCGTTTGCTCGATACTGCCACGCCCGCAGGTATTTTCGTCGACCAGGCCTATCAGTCCGTCATGGAGAACCGAGACGATCTCGTCCGTGTGGTTTCAGGAGCGAAGAGTGAGGGCTGGACGGGAGCGGATTGCTGCGGCGAACCACCGGCGCCGTATCCACGGGATCGGTTGCGTGCCGATCAGGCGGCGTTCCTCATGCACAGTAGTGGAACCACCGGTCTGCCCAAGATCATCCCGCTCGATCACGGCGCCCTCATCCGGGGGCTCGCGGGGTTCGCGATCGACATCGGCGACCAGCAGCGAGGCAGTCGCCACCTGGTGATGATGCCGCTGTTCCACCTCGCAGGGTTCGCCCAGGCGATGCAGTGCTTCCTCACCGGAGGAACGCTCTTCATTCACGACGGTGTCGACATCGACCGCGTCATCGACGTGATCGGGCGCGAGCGGATCAACTTCTTCACCGCCGCCCCGACTATCGTCGAGATGCTCGTTGACACGATGGAGCGGACCACACAGGACGCAGATCTGTCGAGCCTGCTCGAAGTGCAGTACGGCGCTGCCCCGATCGAATCGGAGCTGCTCGAGAGGGCGCTTCGTGTGATCTGCCGACGGTTCCGACAAATCTACGGCAGCACCGAACTCCAGGGTTTCCTGTCGGTCCTGCGACCGGAGGATCATGTCCCGGGGAGCGCTCGGCTCGCTACCGCGGGCCAGATCTCGCAGGGATGGGAGGCGCGGATCGTCGATCCCGCCGGGAACGCGCAACCGACGGGCGCACCCGGCGAGTTGTGGGTTCGTAGCGAGAATGTCATCCGCGAGTACTGGCGAAATCCCGTCGAGACCGAAGCAGCCTTCACCAGTGACGGCTGGTACCGGACGGGCGACATGGCAGTGCTCGACGAGGACAACTTCCTCCGGATCGTCGGACGTTCGAAAGACATGATCATCAGCGGCGGCGAGAACGTGTACCCCGCCGAAATCGAGCGGGCACTGCTCGACCACCCGGCAGTTGTCGACGTCGCAGTCGTTGCACGGCCGCATCCGAAGTGGGGTGAGACCCCGGTGGCGTTCGTCGTGTGCGCAGCGGGTGTCGTCCCGGATGTCGGCGAACTGGACAGCCATTGCCGAGAACGGCTGGCGGGGTTCAAGTGTCCGTCCTCGATCCAACACATCACAGAGCTGCCGCGCAATGCTCTGGGCAAGGTGCGCAAAGTCGAACTGCGCGAGCGCCTGGTAGCCGGTTCCGCCTGAACGGCCCTTCAGCTTCGCGTACAAGAGGACGAGGAGAACATGGATCATCATTATTCAATCGGACGAATGCTCGAGTACTGGTCACAGGAAAGGCCCGATTCACTTGGTATTGCCGTCGAAGGTGTTGCCGCACATACCTTTGGCGAGTGGTATCGGCACAGCAGTCGGCTCGCCAACGGCTTCGCTGTTTTGGTGCCTGATAGTGCCACCATCCGTGGCGTCGGTTTTGCGGGAAAGAGTGCAGTGTCGTGGGGAGTGGTGCTTGCTGCAGCTTCCTTGGTGAAAGCCACTGCTACGCCACTTAATTGGCGGCTGAGCCGCCGGGAGATGCAAGAGATAGTCGCGGATGCGAACCTGGATGCGATCGTGGTCGAGGCAGAATTTATGCCGCAGTTCGGATATCCGGTACCGGAGGACGGCCGTACCCGCCTACTCGTCCCGGATGCACAGCCACAGGATTTCGAGAATTGGCTGGCGCAGTTTTCCGAGGAGCCTGTGACACCCGCCGCCGGCCCGGACGATATCGCGCTCATGGTTTATACGTCGGGAACATCCGGTCGGCCCAAGGGTGTGCAGCTGTCCAACCGGGCGATCGCTGCCAATCTTGCGTCCAACCCACCCTGGCAGATCCACCCGGGAGACGTTGTCATGGTTCCGGCGCCGAACTTCCATATTTCCGGCACCGGTTGGATCTTCTACTGTCTCGGGCTTGGCGCCGGTTCGCACCACGTTCTCGACGTCCGTCCGGAGTTGGTGCTGCCCGTCCTGGCCGGGGGCGCTGTCAACCACGCTTTGACAGTGCCCGCCGTGGTGCAGATGTTGGTCGAGCACGAGAGTGCGCGCCGCTCGACGTACCCGGAGTTGCGGACCCTGATCTATGGCGGTTCGCCGATGTCGCCCACCGTTGCCTCGGTTGCGCAGGACGTCTTCGGCTGTGACCTCATGCAAGCCTATGGAATGACCGAAACTTGCGGTCCGATAACGATTCTCGATGCAGAGGATCATCGCGGCGGCGGCCTGCTGCTCGCGTCGGCCGGTCGGCCTGTGCGCGGCGTCGAAATGGGTGTCTTCGACCCTGTCACGGGGGAACGGGTATCGGTGGGTGCGACCGGCGAGGTGTGGACACGCAGCGAGATGCTGTTGACGGGATACCACAACCAGCCGGATGAACTAGCCGCAGTGCTCAGTGGCGACGGTTGGTTCCGGACTGGAGACGCGGGCTACCTCGACGAAGACGGGTATCTGTTTCTCTGCGACCGGGTCAAGGACATGATTGTCTCCGGCGGGGAGAACGTGTATCCGGTGGAAGTGGAGAACGTGCTCATGGCGCATCCCGCTGTGCGCGACGCCGCCGTGATCGCAGTGCCGCACGAGCGTTGGGGTGAGACGGTGAAAGCCGTGATTGTGCCCACCCGCGAGGGCCTGGATGTGAGCGACGTGATCTCCTACTGCCGGCAGCATCTGGCGCACTACAAGTGCCCCACGTCGGTTGACATCGTGGCCGAACTACCGCGAAACCCCAGTGGCAAGCTTCTCAAACGTGAGCTGCGCAGGCCCTATTGGGCGCAACATGAGCGGGGGATCGCATGAATCCCCACGACCGGGAGGAAAAGATAAGTGGTAGCTCGGTATGAGGAGGTAGCGCGTTCACTCGCCCGACGGATCGAGGACGGGTCGTATCCGGTGGGCTCGAAGCTGCCGACGGAGATAAGCCTCGCCGACAGCTACGCAGTGTCCCGAGCCACGGTCCGTTCGGCGTTGGGTTCCCTGGAGAGCTTGGGCATGGTGTCGCGGCGACGCAAGATCGGGACAACGGTGGAATCCATCCAGCCCACCGGCGGATATTCGCGCACCGTCACGAACATGAACGATTTGCTGCAGTACTCGGTCGAGACTCGACGGCTGGTGCTGACTCGAGACGGCGTGGTTGCCGATCAGCTGTTGGCTGAGCAGATCGGCGGCCATGCCGGTGATCGGTGGGCGCGCATCCGGATGTTGCGCCTCGGTGATCTCGGTGAAGAGAGCCCGGTGTGCCACACGGACGTGTACCTCGATCCTGACGTCGCCGCTACCGTCGGAGACCGCCTCGAACGCCCGGACGGTCTCATCAACGAGATCGTCGAGCGGTGTACCGGGCGCCTGACCGATCGCGTCGAGCAGCGAATCCGTGCGTGCGCCTTGCCGAACGACCTTGCCGATCTATTGCGTGCCGAGGCGGGTTCGCCCTGCCTCGAAATCACCCGCAGATATGTAGAGAGCTCGGGGGCGGTAGCCCAGGTGACGGTGTCGATACACCCGGGCGATCGATTCGACTTCAACGTGTCGATGCAGCGGCGTCGTTGAGAACAGCTAGCTCAGAACAGCTATGGAGGAAAATTGAGGATCACCGAGATCCGCGAGCTTGATGTGCCGCTGGTCGGCGCCATCTCGAACGCGGTTGTCAGCTTCGATCGGCACAAGGTGTCCCTTGTCGCCGTTGTCACCGACATAATTCGGAACGGGCGTCCGTTGGTGGGTGTTGCCTTCAACTCGATCGGGAGGCACTCGCAGGGCGGTATTCTGCGCGAACGGATGATTCCGCGGGTCCTCGAGGCAGACCCGGACACTCTGCTGTCGCCGACCACCGGGTTGCTGGATCCTGCTCGGGTTCTGAAGGTCGCCCGCACAGACGAGAAGCCAGGAGGTCACGGAGACCGCGCGGCGGCGGCGAGTGCGATCGAACTGGCGGTGTGGGACGTGCTCGCCAAGTACCACGATGAACCGGTTTACCAGACGATCGCGCGAGCATACGGCCGGACGCCGCTGGCTTCGGGTGCGCCGGTCTACGCCGCCGGAGGTTACTACCAGGACATCGACGACCTGGGGAGATTGCGAGCTGAGATCGCCGGTTACCGGGCTGCCGGATACTCGGCCGTCAAGATCAAGATCGGTGGGGTCGAACTCGGCGAGGATCTGCGCCGGATCGATGCTGCCATCGAGGTCACCGGGAGCGGACGACATCTGGCGGTCGATGCAAACGGTCGTTTCGACCGTGACCAAGCCTTGAAATACGCCGAGGCGCTCGCCCCCTATGGTCTGCGCTGGTACGAGGAGGCGGTCGATCCGCTCGATTACGCCCTGTGCAGCGATCTGTGCGAGGTCTACGACGGCGTGATCGCGACTGGCGAGAACCTTTTTTCCACACAAGACGTCGGTAACCTCCTCCGATTCGGTGGTCTACGACCGGATCGCGACATCCTCCAGATGGATGCGGGACTGAGTTACGGCCTGACCGAGTACGCGGAAATGATTGCGCTGATGGAACACCGGGGCTTCGATCGAACGGCCGCAATGCCCCACGGTGGGCACCTGATGAATCTGCATATCGTCGTCGGGTTGGGTTTGGGCGGTTGCGAAGCGTATCCGGGTGTCTTCCAACCGTTCGGCGGTTACAGCGACGATTGTGTCCTGGCCGACGGACTGATTCGACCCGCGGACAACCCCGGGTTCGGGTTGGAGGCGAAGTCGGGTCTGGCCGAGAGAATCGTGGAGTTGGTGACATGAACCAATCTCTGAAGATTGCAGTAGTAGGTTGCGGCGCAATGGGTTCCGTGTACGCAGGCCGCTTGTCTGGGGCCGGCCACGACGTGCTGGTGGTGGACCGCTGGGGAGATCACGTTCAGGCCATCTCAACCTCGGGTCTGCGAATTTCAGGTCCGGACGGGGAACGTGTGGTGCCTGTGCGCGCTTTCCTGACGATCCCGAACGAGTCGGTTGATCTCGTCGTACTCGCTGTCAAGGCCGCCGACGTCGCCGGCGCCGCCGCCTCCCTCGGGATGTTGATCGGTGACGACACCGTGGTGCTCACGATTCAGAACGGATTGGGATCGGCGGACGAGGTCGCTCGGCACATCGGCGCAGACCGACTGGCTGTGGGCATTGCAAGCGGTTTCGGCGCGTCGCTGATCGCTCCTGGCCGGGTGAATCACAACGCGATGAGGGCGATGCGATTCGGTGCTTACGAAGATCTCTCGTTCGAGGCCGTCGACAGGGTTGCCGGTGCGTGGCGGACAGCGGGATTCGACGCGCTGGCTGTGGCCGACATCGCAGCGATGCAGTGGGAGAAGCTGATCTGCAATGTCGCATACAGTGCGCCGTGTGCGCTCACCGGTCTCACCGTGGGCGATGTGCTCGATCACGAGCACATGGGTCCGGTCAGCCGGGCCGCCGCGACGGAGACCTGGGAGATAGCCAGGGCCCGCGATATCGCGATCGATGTGGCAGACCCGGTCGCTTTCGTACGGGATTTCGGTGCGGCGATGCCCGCAGCAAAACCGTCGGCGCTACTCGATCACGAAGCCGGGCGGGTCAGTGAGATCGGATCGATCAACGGCGCTGTTCCCCGAGAAGCCGCAAAGGTGGGGCGGCTTGCGCCGGTCAATGCGACGCTGACGGCACTGGTCCGAACCCGTGAAGCCGGATTCGGGGTTCGATAGGCAGACGGAGCCGAGTGTTGCGACCGGCTCGGTGGTTAAACCGGCCGGCTCAGTGGTCCCCAGGACCGCTGAGCCGGCCGCGCACTGCCGTCATCGCCGCTACTGCAGGCGATACCAGGTGAGTCCGCGCCCCAGGGCCTTGGCGACCCTCGAAATTCCGATTGGTCGTCGATGCCGAACGTTGTCCGGGACCAAGTGCATCCGGGTTCATGGCAGTGCACATCGAACACCCGGCGGAACGCCACGCAAATCCGGCCTGAGTGAAGATCCGGTCGAGGCCCTCAGCCTCGGCCGCCGCCGCAACGGCTCGTGAACCGGGAACGACGAGGGCCCGGACGCCGGGAGCAACGGTGCGGCCTGTGAGAACCTGGGCTGCCGCACGTAAGTCTTCGAGCCGACCGTTGGTACACGATCCGATGAAAACAGTGTCAATTGTTATGTCGCGCATAGGCGTTCCTGGCTCGAGGGCCATGTAGGAAAGGGCGCGTGTCGCCGCTTCGCGCTCGGCGGGATCGCTGTAGTCGTCGGGGGATGGGACAAAGCCGTCCAGCGAGACCGAGTGACTGGGGATGGTGCCCCAGGTGACCGTGGGGGAGACGTCGGAGGCGGACAATTCGTGCGTGTAGTCGAAGAGGGCGCCGTCGTCCGTCTGCAAGGTTTGCCAGTAGGTGAGCGCCTGGTTCCACAAAGCGCCTGTCGGAGCGTGCTTGCGGCCGCGCAGATAAGCAAAGGTCACGTCGTCGGGGGCAACCAGGCCGCCGCGTGCGCCGCATTCGATAGTCATGTTGCACAAGGTCATTCGCTGTTCCATGCTGAGCGAACGAATCGCGCTTCCGCGGTATTCGATGACGCTTCCGGCGCCGCCGTTGGGACCTAGAGTGCGAACGACGTACAGGGCGAGGTCTTTTGCGCTCACGCTGGTGTCGAGATGGCCGTCGACGCATACCTGCATCGAATTCGGCTTCTCCATGCGGAGTGTTTGTGTTGCCATGACGTGCTCGACCTGACTCGTTCCGATCCCGAATGCAAGTGCGCCGAACGCTCCGTGGGTGGAGGTGTGCGAATCGCCGCACACGATTGTCAGGCCGGGCTGCGTCAAGCCCTGCTCGGGTCCGATGACGTGAACGATGCCGTTGCCGGCTGAGTCCATGGGGTTGTGTGGCACACCGAAGGCCGCGCAGTTGCGGCGAACCAACTCCAATTGCAGTCGGCTCATCGGATCCGAGATGGGAGACCCAGCTCCGGTGGTAGGTACGTTGTGGTCCTCCGTCGCCATGGTCAGATCCGGCCGACGGACTGGACGGCCCGCGGCCCGGAGTCCCTCGAAGGCTTGCGGAGACGTCATTTCGTGAAGCAAGTGCAGGTCGACGTAGAGCAGGTCGGGGCCGGTTTCGCCGCGAACCACAACGTGCTCGTCCCAGAGCTTGTCGAACAGGGTACGCGGCGCCACGGCCCGTCCTTCCGGTATTCAGTCAGTGCTGGCTCTAGTCGTTGACGGATACGGGCTTACGGCGGTCCGCTCCAGTTCGCGGAGTGTGTGAGACGTCGTGCGGACCGAAGGCACGCATCCAGCATGCGAACTCGAGGAGTATGCCGTCGGGGTCCTGGAAGTAGAACGAGCGGACGTACACGCCGTCGTGCATCTCGGTCGCGATCTGGGAAGGGCTGTCGTCGTGATTCACGAGAGGGCCTACCCGGACACCTGATTCCTTCAGCTTCTGGCGATAGTCCTGGAACTTCTCCGGTGGGACATCGAACGCGATGTGATTGAGCGAACTCACAGCGCTCGTCCATTCGCCGAAGCCGGGCTTCTCGACCGGCGCGGAAATGCCTGGCACGCCGTCGGGAGCGTCGGTGAACCAGAAGAACGCTAGTGAGTTCCCGTTGCCGACGTCGAAGAAGAAATGTTGTCCGATGCCGTCGGGAAGATCGACGGTCTTTACGAGCGGAAAGCCGAGGATGTTGGTGTAGAAGTCCACCGTCCTTTCCATATCCGAGCAGACGAGCGCGACATGGTTGAAGCCGCGGACTTCGAAACGGGGCGAGTTCATGGGCATCCCTTCCAGAGTGAAAATCTGACTCTAACATCAGATTCATATGCGGACAATGGTCGTGCAGTGAGCAGAGGGCGCAGCCTTAACGTGCTTCTGGTGTAGAAAGACGGCTGGAGATCCAAGGCTGCCGTGAAAGGGTGCGCACATGACTGGTCCTGAGAAGGCGCGACCGACAAAGCGTGGCCGCGAGACGTTGGAAGCGATCGATGCGGCTGCACGAAAGGTGATCGCGAAGAAAGGCTTCCTCAAGATGCGCGTGGCTGACATTCTCGCGGAAGCCGGAAGATCGCCGGCCTCGTTCTACAACTACTACGAATCCAAGGAGGCGTTGCTCGAGAGTTGGGCACGTCAGTTCCAGGTGGATGCGCGTGTGCGTGCGCAGGCCAATCGGAAGCTGGTCGGCCGCGAACCGAGGCAGCGTGTAGAGGCTTCAGCCAGGGCCCACTGGGAGACATACCGAGAGCGACTTGCGGAGATGGTGGGGGTCTTTCAGCTCGCCATGGTCAACGACGACTTCGCTCGGGTCTGGGACGAGCTCTGTGACGAAGCTATTTCCGGTATTGCCGAGGAAGTCGTCATCGCGCAGGAACGGGGATACTGCCCTGGCGTCGATCCACGTCTCACCGCCACGGCGATTGTGGGGATGTTGAACATGTTCAGTTACGAGAAGCTGGCTAACGGGGGCGCCGCAGGCGTAGATGACGAGGCATGCATCGCCACGTTGACCGAGATCTGGTTCCGGGCCGTGTATTGGCGCGAGTGAGAGGTATGGACTTATGGCTCGGCGCCGTGATACTAAATCTGAACCCAGATTTATAAACAAGGAGTCGTAGTGGCCATCGAACGCACCTTTGTCGGACTGCCGAGTCTTAACCTTCCCCGGATGGGCGCGGGTGGACACCCGTGTCAGGGTCTCTACCACCGGCGGGCCGGAACGCGCCCGAAGACGGCGGTCATCGCGACGCACTACCAAATCGACTTTTCCGAGCATTACATGGCGGATTATCTTGCGGAACGGGGGGTCGGCTTCCTCGGCTGGAATACCCGGTTCCGCGGCGACGAGGCGAGATTCATCCTGGATTACGCACTCAGTGATATCGGAGTTGGCGTTCGTTGGCTCCGCGAGGAAGCCGGTGTGGAGAACGTCATCCTGCTTGGCAACTCGGGCGGTGGTTCGCTCATGGCGGCTTACCAGTCTCAGGCGGTGGCACCGAGTATCACACCGTTACCCGGAATGTCCCTGGCAGCAGGTGTCGAAAACCTGCCGGCCGGCGACGCGTACATCTCTACCGCAGCTCACCTGGGTCGGCCTGACGTTCTCACTTCATGGATGGACGGTTCGGTCACTGATGAGAGCGATCCTCTGGCAACCGATTCATCCCTCGACTTGTTCGATCCGGCTAACGGGCCTGCTTACAGTGTCGAGTTCGTCGAGCGCTACCGGGCCGCGCAGGTTGCCAGAAACCATCGCATCACCCGATGGGTGAAGGAGGAATTCGAGCGACTCACGGCCGCGGGCTACCACGACCGGCCGTTTTCGGTGTTCCGGACCTGGGCTGATCCGCGGATGGTCGATCCGACCCTCGAACCCACCAATCGCAAGGCGAACCTCTGCTACGCCGGAGTGCCGGAGCGCGCCAACCGGTCGGTCTTCGGAATTGCCTCGGCCTGCACCTTGCGGACGTGGCTTTCGCTATGGAGTCTTGAGGACTCGCAGACGCGGGCGGTCGCGCATCTGCCCAACATCACCGTTCCCGCACTTGTGGTCAACGGGTTGCAGGATACGGGTGTGTTCCCCAGTGATGCTGACGCGATCCACGGGTTGATCGGCGCGCAGGACAAGGAGTTTCACGCGTTGGAGGCGGATCACTACTTCCTCACCCCCGGTGCCCGTGACGAGCTTGCCGATCTGACAGCAGCCTGGATCGAGAAGCGATTCGGAGTGTCGAGCTAGTCACAGTTTCTTCGAAATCGAATCTTCGACGACGCCCGCTCCGGTATTCGATACTGGAGCGGGCGCCCCCATCTCCAAGTCGCCAACCGCGTTCGCGCCACTCCTGCAAGTGCGGACGCTCGGCGCCGAGTGTCGTGTCCTTGCCGTGGCCGGGGTAGACGATGGCGGAGTCGTCGTAGCGTCCGAAGAGCTTGGTCTCGACATCGCTGAGCAGTGAGGTGAATTTCTCGGGATCAGCGGTCTTACCCACTCCGCCTGGGAAGAGCGAGTCGCCGGTGAAAACGTGAACCTGGCCTGACAGTTCGGTGAGTTCGCAATGATCGCCGGCCCCGCAGAAGCGATCGAACTTATCATCGCGGATTCTCGGCTCGACGCGGCAATTCATGATCCCGAGGAAAATCCTCCTTTCTATCACTGAATATCGATTGTCTTCGGATCGGCGGCGAGTTCAAAGTGAAAGTTTGGAAAATCGACAAAATATTTTCAGTTCCGGAACGAACTGGAGGATTGATAACTAGCGCTTCCGGATTTCGTCGAAAAAAAGGGGGATCGGTAGGTTTAGTCACGAAACGGGGATGGTGCCGTAGCAGGGCGGAATCTGCGCCTGGATAGATGAAAAGCGTCGCGGCCGACATTGATCAGCGATTGGAGCGATCAATCGAGTCGCACTACTGCGAGCAGGTTGAGATCAGGTTCGCGCTGCCAGCGCGTCCAGCGCGGCGACCCCTCGGCCCCGCGCCGTTGCCGTGTGTTCCGCACACGACGACTGCATGGCGACCTCCAACGTCAGGGATGTCGAATATGTCGTGACGACTTCCATTGTTAATTCTCCGATCGACAGGTCGTGGAGCGGTTCGAGTCTCAGCGTCTGTCGAGGAGACGGCGTATCCCGTCGATTCGGTCGCTCAGCCTCGGTTGCGTACGTTCCGGATCCATCAGTGCATTTTCAGCGAGCACGTGGTCTTCGCTGTCGACTGTGTTTCGGTCGAATTCACGCAGACTGCGGGCGTCGGAGGACGCAAGTGTGCGAACCGTCGTCAACAATGAGTGCTCGCGCAACGCGTCGTCGATCTCATTCTCGGTGACGTCGAGGTGCTCGCTGAGCAGTCGGCGCCGCAGTCCGACGATCGAGGCCCGCAACTCGACATCTGAATCGTCGTAGGATTCGACGGCGATGTCACATTCGGTGTCGAAGCCCATCGAACGGTTGTTGAGGTTCGACGACCCGATTCGCAGGAGTCGATCATCCATCACCAGGATCTTTGCGTGCACGTAAATTGGTGCACCAGAAGAGGTCACGGGATAGAACGCACCGAACCGGTCATGGACGTCGGCGGTCCACAACAGATGCAACAGGTCGTGGCGTGCCCCGTCCATCGCCTTTTGTTCCAGCCACCCGTCGGCATTGCGCGGAATGACCAGAACGATCTCCGGTCCGTCGGCCTCACGCAGGCGTGCAGCGATCGCCTCGGCCAGAGTGCGTGAGGCGAGGTACTGGCTTTCGATGTACAGCGTGTGTTCGGCACCGCCGATGGCCGCGAGATAAAGCGCCTCGATCTCGCGTACTTCAGTGCGTTCGTCGAGTTCCGGCAGAGTTCTGGCGATAGCTACGTCGACCACCCGCAATGTGGGCGCCAGATTGACGGGCCACGGTGTTGCCGTGCTCTTGACCGGTCTCAGGTCCTCGCCGGTTGCGGATTTCCAGCGTGCCCGCGCCAATTCACCGATGGCCGCAGCTGCACTGCCGTCTACCGCTGTGGTCGCGTCATGCCAAGGGCCGTAACGCCTTCCGCTTGGTGTGATTCGGTAGTCGTTGCGGTCGACGTGATCCGAGGTGTCCCAGCGGTCCACCGTCATGTCGATGCCGCCGCAGAACGCCAGAGCATCGTCGATGACGATGATTTTCTGATGGTGCGCGGCGCCCACTGGGTGGGCGCCGTCGATTTCGAATCGAAGGCGTTCGTCGGTCAACCAGTTCGACACGAAGACTGGAGTCATGCCGCGTCCGATTGCGGTGAAGGCCCCTACGTTCCATTTGAGTACGAGGATTTCGAGGTCGGGTTTCTCGCGGACAAGCCAGCGTAGGAACCTGCCCAGCCGATTGGGGCCGTCGAGCGTCTTCTCGCGCGGCTCGAGTTTGATGCGCGTGTCGAAGTCCCAGCCGATCAACATGATTCGTTTTTCAGCTTGCAGCATCGCGGACTTCGCATGATGAAAGTAGTCAGCGGCATCGATAATGCAGGCAAGATTATCTGCCGGCTCGATGCGCCAGCAGGTTTCGCCCGGAGCCAGAATTCTGCTCACACGTCGACCAAATCGGCGTGGGCAGTTTCCGGCACTGCTTCCTTGGATACTTCTCGCGCCACGACGCCGACATGTGTGGCGAGTAATTCCGAAAGCTCTTCCCCGGCAACGGCACTGGCTACCGACCCGAAGATTTTGACCTCGGATGCTCCGTGGCGGCGGCGCACCGACTCCCGCTCAGTGCGCTTCGCGGTCGACACGGACCGCAGTTGCCGACTGTGGAGCGGTGCGGTCATGTGGGCTCCTTGGAAGTGACGGTTCGCGATGATGATACCGCTCAGCTAAAGAAGCCGAGGAGCTGTCCTAGCTCCCCGTTCCAGCTATCGCGGCCGTGAGTGACGGACCCTGGGTAGGTTGCGGCCCAGTAAGCTGCGTGGCTGAGGAGCTAGTCCGATTGTCGACAACTTGGAGTCGAAGTCCATTCCGTCTGAGTCGGCTGCTGAGCGACTTCCCGGACCGACCACGTCCGTCGACGGGCGGTCATCCCCAACGCGCGCGGCGGGGCAGCGCTGGGGATGTGCGGTGCAAGGGTCACCAACCGCGTTCGCGCCACTCCTGCAAGTGCGGACGCTCGGCGCCGAGTGTCGTGTCCTTGCCGTGGCCGGGGTAGACGATGGCGGAGTCGTCGTAGCGTCCGAAGAGCTTGGTCTCGACATCGCTGAGCAGTGAGGTGAATTTCTCGGGATCAGCGGTCTTACCCACTCCGCCTGGGAAGAGCGAGTCGCCGGTGAAAATGTGAACCTGGCCCGACGGTTCGGTGAGCACGAGTGCGATGGAGCCGGGGGTGTGGCCGGACAGGTGGATGACATCCAAGGTCAGGTTTCCGACCGTGACGCTGTCGCCGTCCTCGAGCAGAATGTCCGGGGTCACGGGAAGTGCATCGGCATCGAGCGGATGCGCAGCGGTTGGCACGTTGGTAGCAGCGTGGACGTCTTTCAGAGCCAGCCAGTGGTCGCCATGCTGGTGTGTTGTGACGATGGAGTCGAACACCGGAGCTTCCTGCTCGATCAGCGCAACGATTTTCTCGGCTTCGTTGGCCGCGTCGATCAGGATTGATTTCCCGGTTGCGGAACAGACCACGAGGTAGGTGTTGTTGTCCATGGGGCCGACTGACATCTTCGTGATGGTTGCACTGTCGATAGTGCGTCGTTGAGGCGCAGAATCGGGGGAGAGCTGACCGGTATAGGAGTTGTCGATCACGATGGGCTGATTCGTCATGATTCGCAGGCTACCTTCGAATAGGGGCTGGTAGAACGCTGGGTTCATGCTTGCAGCCAAAACATGTCGGTGGCTCGGCCTACCATGGCGTCGTTCGAGGACTCGCTGCGTTTGAGTGCTCGAGATGTCGGTGATGTCGCTGGTGGACAGCCCTAGATGAATGACGATGAAGGGAATTGGTGTGTCGGATCGCCTGATCGTGCGGGGTGCGCGAGAGCACAATCTGCGAGGAGTCGACCTGGATCTCCCGCGAGACAGCATGATCGTCTTCACGGGTTTGTCGGGTTCGGGTAAATCCAGCCTTGCGTTCGACACGATCTTCGCCGAAGGACAGCGCCGGTATGTCGAGTCACTCTCGGCGTACGCGCGTCAGTTCCTGGGCCAGATGGACAAACCAGATGTCGATTTCATCGAAGGCTTATCGCCTGCGGTGTCGATCGATCAGAAGTCGACCAACCGGAACCCCCGGTCAACCGTCGGAACCATTACCGAGGTCTACGACTATCTTCGTCTTCTCTATGCCCGCGCAGGTTCCGCTCACTGCCCGGTGTGTGGGGAGAAAATCGCACGCCAGACCCCTCAACAGATTGTCGATCAGGTCCTCGACATGGAGGAGGGCATCAAGTTTCAGGTCCTCGCTCCGGTTGTGCGCACCCGCAAGGGCGAGTTCGTCGATCTTTTCGAGCAGCTCAATACGCAGGGTTACTCACGTGTGCGGGTTGATGGTGTCGTCTACCCGTTGACCGATCCGCCGAAGCTGAAGAAGCAGGAAAAGCACGACATCGAAGTTGTCGTCGATCGTCTTCAGGTGAAGGCAAGCTCCAAGCAGCGACTGACGGATTCGGTGGAGACCGCTCTCCGGCTTGCCGAAGGCATTGTTGTTCTCGACTTTGTCGACCGTGAAGAAAACGCGCCCGATCGGGAGCGACGATTCTCCGAGAAGTTGGCGTGCCCCAACGCCCATCCACTCGCGATCGACGATCTCGAGCCGCGTTCGTTCTCGTTCAACTCGCCGTACGGAGCCTGCCCGGAGTGCACGGGTCTGGGTATTCGCAAAGAGGTAGACCCCGAACTTGTTGTACCCGACGCGGAATTGAGCCTCGAGGACGGAGCAATCGCGCCGTGGTCGATGGGGCAGAGTTCCGAGTACTTCGGGCGCTTGTTGTCCGGCCTCGGCGACATCCTCGGCTTCGACATGAAGACGCCGTGGAACAAGCTTCCAGCCAAGGCGCGCAAGGCAATTCTCGAGGGCAGTGAGGAACAGGTCCACGTCCGGTACAAGAACCGGTACGGCCGTACCCGTTCTTACTACGCGGAGTTCGAGGGCGTCATGCCCTTCCTGCATCGCAGGCTCGAGCAGACCGAATCCGATCAGATGAAGGAACGCTACGACGGCTACATGCGCGACACCCCGTGTCCCGCGTGTGGCGGTGCGCGACTGCGTCCGGAAATCCTGTCGGTGACCATTGCCGCCGGAGATTTCGGCAGCAAGTCCATCGCGGAGGTGTGTGAACTCTCGATCTCCGACTGCGCAGATTTCCTGAACAGTCTCACGCTCGGTTCACGCGAAGAAGCCATCGCGGGACAGGTGCTCAAGGAAGTTCAGGCCCGCCTCGGATTCCTCCTCGACGTCGGCCTCGAGTATCTCTCGCTGTCGCGTGCCGCTGGCACCCTGTCCGGTGGTGAGGCCCAGCGAATCCGGCTGGCAACGCAGATCGGTTCGGGTCTTGTCGGTGTGCTCTACGTGCTGGACGAGCCGTCCATCGGTTTGCACCAGCGAGACAACCGTCGCCTGATCGAAACACTGACCAGGCTTCGCGATCTCGGCAATACCCTGATTGTGGTCGAGCACGACGAAGACACGATTCGTACCTCCGACTGGGTGGTCGACATCGGTCCGTATGCCGGAGAGCACGGCGGCCAGGTAGTCCATAGCGGACCCTACGAAGAGCTGCTCACCTGCGACGAGTCGATTACCGGCGCGTACCTGTCCGGGCGAAAGTTCATCGAGGTCCCCGAGATCCGTCGCCCGGTCGATCGTAAGCGTCAGGTCACCGTTGTCGGTGCGCGTGAGCACAACCTCGACGGCATCGACGTGAGCTTCCCATTGGGTGTTCTCACCGCGGTTACCGGTGTTTCCGGTTCGGGCAAGTCGACATTGGTGAACGACATCCTGGCAACCGTCATGGCCAACAAGCTCAACGGCGCGCGTCAGGTGCCTGGCCGCCACACCCGAATCAACGGACTCGACCAACTCGACAAGTTGGTTCAGGTTGATCAGTCGCCGATCGGCCGTACCCCGCGGTCGAACGCGGCTACCTACACCGGTGTGTTCGACAAGATCCGCACGCTGTTCGCTGCGACCACCGAAGCCAAGGTGCGCGGCTATCAGCCGGGGCGTTTCTCGTTCAACGTCAAGGGCGGTCGCTGCGAGGCATGTTCGGGTGACGGCACCCTCAAGATCGAGATGAACTTCCTGCCCGACGTGTATGTACCCTGCGAGGTCTGCCACGGAGCTCGGTACAACCGCGAGACACTCGAGGTTCACTACAAGGGCAAGTCCATCGCCGAGGTTCTGGACATGCCCATCGAGGAGGCGGCGGAGTTCTTCCAGCCGGTCACCTCGATTCACCGGTACCTGAAGACTCTGGTGGATGTCGGTCTCGGTTACGTGCGACTGGGACAGCCGGCGCCGACGCTGTCCGGTGGTGAGGCACAGCGCGTCAAGCTTGCCGCCGAGCTTCAGAAGCGTTCCACCGGACGTACCGTCTACATCCTCGACGAGCCGACAACCGGCCTGCATTTCGAAGACATTCGCAAGTTGCTGATCGTCATCAACGGATTGGTCGACAAGGGCAACAGTGTCATCGTGATCGAGCACAACCTCGATGTCATCAAGACATCGGACTGGGTTGTCGACATGGGTCCCGAAGGTGGATCCGGCGGTGGAACCGTTGTGGCAGAAGGAACTCCGGAAGAAATTGCTGCAGTGCCCGAGAGCTACACCGGCAAGTTCCTCAGCGAGGTACTCAGTGCGCAACAGGCTCCCGTGAAGAAGAAGACTGTGGCCAAGAAGCGCGCCGCGAAGGCTACGGCCCCCAAGAAGGCTGCGCCGCGGAAGAAGTCCGCATCGGTGGCCTGAGAGGGTGAGATAGGCGCGATCGCGATGATGCCGGGACGGTTTGTCGTCCCGGCATCACTGCTGCGTCGTGACGCTATGCGTCTGCTGCGTCGAGAATGGTTTCGGCCAACTCCTTCGGGCGTGACCACATCGGCCAGTGTCCGGTCGGAAGATCGACGTACGTCACCGGCAACTTCGCGAGTTCGACGGCAATGGGAAACCCACCATCGGCCATCTGTTTGATGACGTCGGAGGGATAGCTGCTGCACACCACAGTGGTGGGAACCGAATAGCGTCTCGGATCGGTCAGGACGATCTGATCTCGAGCTGCGCCCGCAGGCTCGGGGACAGCGCGGTCACGAAACGCCGTCAAGGCGTCGTCGTCGAGTCCCTCGATGCTGCTCCCGTCTGCTTCCAGTTCGGCCCAAGGCGGTAGTGGAACCTCGATCGCATCCTCGGCGAGATCGGGTCGAAGAGCGGTGCCATCCGGCATCGGACCGCTGTCGACGTAGACGATGCGCGCAATCTGGTCGGGTACGCGATCGGTCGCGGCGTACCCGGACGCTCCGGCGCCGCTGTGCACGACCAGGATCGTGCGTTCGTCCGACCTCGAGACGGCGTCGACGATTGGGCTGACGTGGGAATCGAGAGTCACGGTGTTCCGGGGCGAGTCCACCGACTCGAGTCCCGGAAGTGTTAGTGCGGTTACGTGGGTGTCAGGGCGTTGAAGGTGGGGGAGTACCGCGTCCCACGCCCATGCGCCGAGCCAGAATCCGGGAACCAGAACGATGTGAGTTTTCATGAGCCCATAGTGGCGGGCTATCGGTGACAACTGCGTGTCACCGATTTTGTCACCGTTTGGTATCGAAATTTGGGACAATCGGAAACGTGAATCGAGCGGCCAGATTGCACGCACTCCTCGAGGAGTTGCGTCGTCGTGGCGATCGCGGGTCAAATGCGGCGCAGTTGGCGGCGCAATTCGGTGTCACGCCGCGCACAGTCAAGCGTGACATCGAGACATTGACGGAGTCGGGATCCGCGATCGAAGGTCGCTGCGGACCTGGCGGCGGTTACCGTCTGATTGGGCGCGCGACGCTGCCTCCGGTGAATTTCACTGTCCCGCAGGCAGTGTCGATCGCCCTGGCCTTGACTGCTGTCGGAGACGCTCCGTTCGCGGACGACGGACGGGCAGCCCTGGCCAAACTACTCGACGTCATGGACGCCGACAGTCGGGCCAGAGTTGAGGAACTCAGCGGGCGCGTCTGGGTTCGGCATGACGAAGAATCTGATGACGAGTCAGGAGTGAACCGGCGCGCGATCGAGCAGGCTTTGGAACGTAAGTGTGTTGTGTCGTTGCGGTACATCGACGGAGACGGTGCCGAATCGACGCGTGCGGTCGAGCCACATCTGCTGGCTCACGCCCGAGATCGGTGGTTCGTGATCGGTTGGTGCCGAACGAGGGACGCGGTTCGGTGGTTCCGTCTCGATCGGATCCAGAAAGCGACGCTGACCAAGGAGCTTTTTGTTCCTCGAGAGACTGCGCTGTTCGGAGAGCCGCCGCCGACGGCTCGCTCGGCAGCTGACGCGAGTTGACGGCTCAGGAGTTCATGTTCAGGGCCGCCGCAACGGATTCCGTGACAAGTTCTTCCAAGACTGAGCGATCGATGTCACTGAGCCGTTTGACATAGAGGCAGCCTTTGCCGATCTTGTGCTTGCCCAGGCGGCCGAGCGTCGCGGCGTGCTCGTCGAAGTCCAGTGACAAATAGAGGGTCAGTGCGGTCGCTCGAGGTGAGAACCCGATCAGTGCGGTGTCACCTTCGTGTCCGCTTGCATAGCGATAGTGGCGGGCACCGAATCCGATGATGCTGGTTCCCCACATCACCGGCGGTTCGCCGGTCGCAGCCGACAGTACGGAAATCAGTTCCGCACTGTCGGCGCGTTTGACAGGGTCGGCAATTCGATCGACAAAGGCACCGACGTCGTCTGGAGTCGGCTGCGTTTTGTTCGCGGTTGCCATGTGTGTGGTCGCCGTTCGTGACTCAGTAGACCGGTCCGGTGAACTTCTCGCCCGGGCCCTTGCCCGGCTCGTCGGGGTGCGACGACGCTTCGCGGAACGCACGCTGGAGGGCCTGCAGGCCTTCGCGAATGGGACCCGCGTGGGGGCCGAGGTATTCGACGGATGCGGTGACCAGTCCGGCGAGCGCGGTGATGACCCGGCGCGCTTCGTCCAGGTCCAGGTAGGGGCTGGCCGACGGGTCGGCGTCGGACAGTCCGAGCTTCTCTGCTGCGGAGCTCATCAGCATCACGGCGGCGCGGCTGATGACCTCGACTGCGGGAACCTCGGAGAGTTCGCGTACATCAGGGTTCGCGTCGGTGTTCTGATCTGCTTCGAAGTTCTCACTCATGTCTGCAAGGATTCCATCACGGTCCGGAGCAGTTCAATCTGCCCTTGTCTTGTGCAGGCACGATTAGATTCATCGCCGCCGGCCTGATACTCTTGTCCCAACGACCGCCTCCGACATGTTCGGGGGCAGCAAGTGGAGCCCGACTCCCACCTTTGCGCGGCAGGTGAAACTGCAGTTCAGTGGTTCCGGTCACCTGACGAAGAATCTATTCTTCATCAGGTTCCTCGTTTAGTCGAGGAGATTGTTCCTGGCGTGAGCTGGGTTTGATCTGATCGGTCGACATCGGGCCCCGCGGAGAAATATCACCGCGGGGTTTTTTGTTGGGGTTTGGGTAGAACTAGCTGCGTGCGGTCACAAGACCGCACCGTTCAACCTAGGAGGCCCCATCAGCACTGAGACCCGCATCAACGATCGAATCCGCGTTCCCGAGGTCCGTTTGGTCGGACCTGGCGGTGAACAGGTAGGCATCGTGCGTGTTGAAGATGCACTCCGCTTGGCTCTGGAAGCCGACCTCGACCTTGTCGAGGTAGCTCCTGATGCCCGTCCGCCGGTCTGCAAGATCATGGACTACGGCAAGTTCAAGTACGAAGCTGCACAGAAAGCCCGTGAGTCTCGCAAGAACCAGACTCTTACGGTCATCAAGGAGCAGAAGCTTCGCCCCAAGATCGACGCCCACGACTACGAGACCAAGAAGCGCAACGTTGTTCGCTTCCTCGAAGCTGGTTCCAAGGTCAAGGTCACGATCATGTTCCGCGGTCGTGAGCAGTCACGCCCCGAACTCGGCTACCGCCTTCTGCAGCGTCTGGGAGCAGACGTCGCAGACCTCGGTTTCGTCGAGACCTCGGCTAAGCAGGACGGTCGCAACATGACGATGGTTCTGGCGCCGCACAAGGGTGCCAAGACCCGCGTCAAGGCTCAGGAAAGCGCTCAGGCGCCCGTCGCTCAGGCGGCTCCGAAGCCGGCTCCCGAAGCTCCGGCGGCTCCGGCAGCCCCGGCAGCCGAAGAAGCGGCTCCCGAAGCTCCGACCAGCTAGTCGATTCCCCAAGCACCATCACGTAACAAAGAACTGAGGACTCCATGCCCAAGATGAAGACCCACAGCGGCGCCTCGAAGCGATTCAAGGTTTCCGGTTCCGGCAAGCTCCTGCGCCAGAAGGCCGGCCGTCGCCACCTTCTCGAGCACAAGGCCAGCAAGGTCACCCGTCGTCTCGACGGTGTCGCTGTCGTCAGCCCTGATGACGCACCGCGCATCAAGCGCATGCTCGGCATCTGAGTCGTCCCCCTTACTGACCACCCGGGGCCGAATCTCAGCCCCTAGATTGACAGGATTTTCACGTGGCACGCGTAAAGAGGGCGGTCAACGCCCAGAAGAAGCGTCGTTCAATTCTTGCTGCATCCAGCGGCTACCGTGGACAGCGTTCGCGTCTGTACACCAAGGCCAAGGAGCAGCAGCTCCACTCGATGGTTTACGCATACCGCGACCGTCGTGCACGCAAGGGTGAGTTCCGGAAGCTGTGGATCACGCGTATCAACGCTGCAGCTCGGGCCAACGACATCACGTACAACCGCCTGATCCAGGGCCTGCGCCTGGCTGAGGTCGACGTCGACCGCAAGATCCTCGCCGAGCTCGCCGTCTCCGATGCAGAGGCCTTTGCCGGCCTCGTTGCACTCGCGAAGGCCGCTCTGCCGGCTGACGTGAATGCGCCTGCCGGAGAAGCAGCCTGATCGACGCATCACAGCAACGGCCCGTGGATCCGCTCACCGAGCGGACTCCGCGGGTCGTTTCTGCTGTCAAGCTCCTGCGCACAGCAGAACGACGTAAAGCAGGACGATTCCTGGTCGAGGGCGAAAACTCCGTCACAGAAGTCTTGAAGGCCAACGGCTCAACCGCCACCGTGGTCCGTGATCTCTTCTACACAGAGGCCGCTGCCGATCGGTATCAACACGTCATCGATCTGGCGTTGAGCTCCGGAGTTCGCGCTGCTCTCGTCACCGACCGCGCAGCTAAGGCACTGAGCGACACCGTGACTCCGCCCGGCCTGGTTGCCGTGTGTGATCTCCTCGATGTTCCTCTGTCGGACGCGATCCGCCCGGATACCAAGCTCCTTGCCGTTCCGGTCGAGGTCAACGAACCGGGCAACGCGGGCACGGTAATTCGGATTGCCGACGCAGTTGGTGCTGATGCCGCGATCCTGGCCGGAGACAGCGTGGACCCGCACAACGGCAAAGTGGTTCGATCGTCGGCGGGCAGCCTGTTCCACCTACCGGTTGTTCGTGAACGCGATACCGATTCGGTGATCGAACAGATCCGCGCCGCCGGTATTCAGATCCTGGCGACTGCTGCCGACGGAGAGGTCGACCTCGACAACGCGGACGAGTTGTTGAGCAAGCCGACGGCCTGGCTGTTCGGAAACGAAGCGCACGGTCTTGATCCGGCCATAGCGGCCCGCGCTGATTACCGTGTCCGTATTCCGATCCACGGGCGCGCCGAGAGCCTTAATCTGGCGACTGCAGCCGCTATCTGCCTCTATGCGAGTGCGCGGGTGCAAAATCGCGACACCGATCAGGGCTGACGAACAAGACGGAAGTGACCTCTCGGAATTCCATTTGCGGAAGCCTGAGAGAATGCAAGAGCGTAACAATGCTCGACACAATGCTCGACCGCAGTAGAGAAGCAAACCGAGAAGCGACAGGAGTGTCACAGCCGTGGCCAAAAATGAGGGCGCGACCCCGCCGGACGTCGATGCGAGTGCGCTCACCGAAGAGGCGCTGACCGCGGCCGCGGAGAACGCAGAGAAGGCGCTCGCGGAGGCAGCGGACCTGGATGCACTGGCTCAGGTCAAGGTTGAGCACATGGGGGACAAGTCCCCGATCGCCCTCGCTCGCCGTGGTCTCGGCAGCCTTCCCGGTAAGGAAAAGGCCGAAGCGGGCAAGCGTGTCAACATCTTCCGTACGCGCATCAGCTCTGCGTACGACGCGCGTCGCGAGGTTCTCCTTGCCGAACGAGACGCCGCGGTGCTGGTCGCCGAGGCAATCGACGTCACGCTGCCATCCGATCGTTATCCAGTGGGTGCCCGTCATCCCATCAGCTTGATCTCCGAGCAGGTCGCCGACGTGTTTGTCGCGATGGGCTGGGAGGTCGCCGAGGGACCGGAGGTCGAGACCGAGCACTTCAACTTCGACGCTCTGAACTTCCTGCCGGATCATCCCGCGCGGACCATGCAGGACACGTTCCATCTGGCGCCGGAGAACTCGCGTCAGGTGCTGCGTACGCACACCTCGCCGGTGCAGGTGCGCACGATGCTCACGCGTGAGGTTCCGATCTACGTCGTCTGCCCCGGTCGCACCTTCCGTACCGACGAACTCGATGCGACGCACACGCCGGTGTTCTCACAGGTCGAGGGTCTTGCTGTCGACAAGGGTCTGACGATGGCCAATCTTCGCGGAACTCTGGACGCATTCGCACGTGCATTGTTCGGTCCCGAGACTCGGACGCGTATGCGCCCCAACTACTTCCCGTTCACGGAACCGTCGGCTGAGGTCGACGTGTGGTTCGCGAACAAGAAGGGTGGCGCAGGGTGGGTCGAATGGGGCGGCTGCGGCATGGTCAACCCGAACGTGCTGCGTGCCAGTGGAATTGATCCGGACGAGTACTCGGGATTTGCGTTCGGTATGGGCCTCGAGCGGACTCTGCAGTTCCGCAACGGCATCCCGGACATGCGTGACATCGTCGAAGGCGACGTGCGTTTCACGCTGCCATTCGGCGTTGCCGGCTGACCGGTCCGGTATCCGGACCTTTTCGACCAACAGACTTATCGAGAAAACGAGAGAGCTGAGCTGACGTGCGAGTAGCGCAATCCTGGCTGACCGAGATCCTGCAGCGGGCAACTCCGGAGTGGGAAGTCACTCCCGAAGAGTTGGACGCTGGGTTCGTCCGGGTAGGACTCGAAGTCGAGGAACTCGACACACTCGAGGCAATCGACGGCCCCCTGGTGGTCGGCAAGGTCCTCGAGATCACCGAACTCACCGAGTTCAAGAAGCCGATCCGTTTCTGCCAGGTCGAGGTCGGCGAAGCAGAGCCGCGCGGCATCGTCTGTGGTGCCCGCAATTTTGCCGAGGGTGACCTCGTCGTTGTTGCGTTGCCCGGCGCTGTCCTACCTGGCGGCTTTGCCATCGCGTCTCGTGAGACGTACGGCAAGATCTCCGACGGAATGATCTGCTCTGTCGCGGAACTCGGAATCGGCAAGGATCACTCGGGCATCCTCGTGCTCGAACCCGGCACTGCTGAGCCCGGCGCAGACGGCAACGAGTTGCTCGGGCTCGGTGACACGATCATCGAACTGAACATCACCCCTGACCGTGGCTACTGCTTCTCGGTACGCGGCCTTACTCGTGAACTCGCGTGCGGCTTCGATCTCGAATTTGCCGATCCTGCTTCGGTTCCCGCCCACCCCGCTGAGGGGCAGGCGTGGCCGGTACAGCTCGAACCGGAGTCCAAGGCGACGCGCTTCGTGATGCGTAAGGTCACCGGCATCGATCCCAAGGCGGTCAGCCCGTGGTGGATGCAGCGACGCTTGCTGCTCTCGGGTGTTCGCCCGATCTCTCCTGCTGTGGACGTCACCAACTACGTGATGCTCGAACTGGGTCAGCCGCTGCACGCATTCGATGCAAACGCAGTGAAGGGCGACCTGGTGATTCGCCGCGCGAAAGCCGGCGAGAAGCTCACCACACTCGACGAGGTCGAGCGCACCCTCGATCCCGAGGATGTGGTGATCGTCGACGATTCCGGCGTCATCTCGTTGGCTGCAGTCATGGGCGGCGCGACTACCGAGGTCGGGTCCGAAACCACGGACATCTTGCTCGAGGCAGCTACCTGGGATCCGCTTGCAGTCTTCAAGACTGCGCGTCGGCACAAGCTGTCCAGCGAGGCCAGCAAGCGTTTCGAGCGCGTTGTGGACCCGGCGATCCCGGTTGCCGCAGTCGACCGCGCAGCAGCACTGCTCGTCGAGATCGCCGGTGGCCGTATCGAACCCGTCCTCACCGATGTCGGTGCGGTTGCGCCGCGTGAAGCGATTCGGATGGACATCGACCTTCCCGATCGCGTTGCCGGCGTCAGCTACCCCAACGGCACGGCTGCGCGTCGTCTCACCCAGGTCGGTTGCACTGTCGAGGTCGGAGTCAGCGACGAAGGGCACGGCCAGTTGGTCGCAACCCCGCCGTCGTGGCGACCGGACCTGGTTCAGCCTGCTGATCTGGTCGAAGAGGTCTTGCGTCTCGAAGGACTCGAGCAGATTCCGTCGGTTCTCCCGGCTGCACCCGCCGGACGTGGATTGACGCCGAAGCAGCGTCGCAAGCGCACGGTGTCCAAGGCGATTGCACATGCCGGATTCGTCGAGGTTCTGCCGCCGGTGTTCCTGCCCACCAACATCTTCGATGTCTGGGGACTCGGCAGCGACGATCCGCGTCGCAATACCAGCAGGGTGCTCAACCCGCTCGAGGCGGATCGCCCCGAACTTGCTACGACGCTCCTGCCTGGCTTGTTGGAGGTATTGGCTCGCAATACTTCTCGTGGCCAGCGGGATCTTGCGCTGTACGGCATTGCCCAGGTTGTGCTTCCGGGGCCTGACACCAAGCCTGTCGATGCATTGCCGGTCGACCGTCGCCCGACGGACGATCAGATCGCAAACCTGATTGCGTCACTGCCCGAGCAGCCGGTACACGTCGCCGCTGTGCTCAGTGGTTTGCGTGAGCTCAACGGCCCGTGGGGCCCCGGCCGTGCGGCAGAGGCATCGGACGCGTTTGCTGCAGTGCGCGTCATCGCAGCGGCAGCCGGCGTCGAGGTTGAACTGCGTGCGGCGCAGTATCTGCCGTGGCATCCGGGTCGTTGCGCCGAGGTTCTTGTCGACGGCAACGTTGTCGGGCATGCCGGCGAATTGCATCCGGCTGTTCTCGAGCGTGCTGGACTGCCCGCTCGCACCTGCGCACTGGAAATCGATCTGGACGCGCTGCCGTTGGTCGAGAACCTGCCCGCTCCGCGTGTGTCGCCGTTCCCGGCTGTTCTGCAGGACGTGGCCGTCGTTGTCGACCGCAACGTTCCGGCCGCCGAGGTTCAGGAAGCTCTACGCGTCGGCGGCGGCGAGCTTCTCGAAGACATTCGTCTGTTCGACGTGTTCGAGGGCGAGCAAGTTGGTGAGGGCCGCAAGTCGCTGGCGTTTGCACTTCGCTTCCGCGGCGTGGATCGCACCCTGACCGAGGACGAGGCCAGTGCCGCGCGTGACGCAGCAGTAGAGGCAGCGTCCAAGGCTGTAGGCGCGCAGATGCGCGGCTAGCAGCACGAGTTGTCATGGGACCCGAGGCCACAGCGCCTCGGGTCCCTTTCTCGTTCAGTCGGATTCGAGAATGTTCAGGCTTCTCGGGGAAGCCAGACATCCGGCGCGATGGTGCCCGTCCGGCGACCCTGCTGGTCGAGTACGTGACCGAGCAGTTTGCGGAGGTAGAGGACGATCGAGCGTTCCCCGATATGCAATTCGGGGCACTCCCTGCGTATTCGGATCTCGAAGGCGTCGAGTTCTGCGGGCGAATGCAGCCACAATTGCACCACCAGATTCTCGCTACCCACGACGGCAAAACAATTCCGCACCTCGGGTGCTCGGCTCAGGAGCCGACCAACCATGTCCAGATGCTCGGCGTCGACACGGCACCACAGGGTTGCGAGTATCGGTAGTCCCGCGACGGGCCGGGCGAATTCGCACCGCAATGCCACCAAACCCGATGAGGTCAACCGGTCGATTTGCCGTTTGCAGGCGGCGGGGCTGATTCCGATCGAATCGGCAAGTTCCCGCATCGGTGTCCGCCCGTCGTGAGCGAGCGTGGTCAGAAGTGTGCGGTCTTGTTCCGACACGGCGGCTACTCGCGAAGGTGAGCGTCGCCCACGCGATTCGCCGGCAGCAAGGATGCCGCGCTCGGATGGGGCAAGTGCGTTGAGTCGCCACCGGCCGCCCTCGGTGAACCAGCGCGTGATGATCGACGTTCGCAAGCCTTGCACGCCGTCGATCGTGGCGATCTGCTGGGAGATGAATTGCGACATCGATGCCAGATCCGGTGTTCCGGCAGTGACCAGGAGATCGGCTCTGCCCGTAGAGATTTCGATGGTCACCGCGTGGGCCAACGTCGTCAGGCGATCGGCGACGGCATCGAGTTGTGCCGGTGCGCAGTCGATTTCGACTGCAGCTGTCACGATAGCGTCGAGGACGCGAGGTCCAGGGGTAACTGTTACCCAGGCCAACGCGGAGTCGGAGAGCCGGTTCCACCGTCGGGCGATTGTCGCAGCATCCAGTTCGAGTGGCCCGGCCAGTGAGAGCCATGTGGAGCGCGGGGCGAGTTGAAGCGCATTGATTATCCTCAAGTCGATTTCATCGATAAACAGACCTTTGTCGGCATAATCAGCACTCATTCCGTCATTATCCGGCATATCGGCGTTAATTTCGGACTATCTGCCACTCTCGAGCGACAGGAAGAATCTGCGTCGAGCAGGCCGGGTGGACGGAAACAACGGATGAGCACAGAGAACAAGTACGCGGTGATCGGTGCGGGACCGTCGGGTTTGGCCGGGGCTCGTAACCTTGATCGGGCCGGTATCGAGTTCGACGGTTTCGAGGGCCACGATGATGTCGGTGGTCTCTGGGACATCGACAACCCGCACAGCACCGTGTACGAATCGGCCCACCTCATCTCGTCGAAAAGCACTACTGCGTTCACGGAATTTCCGATGGCGGATTCGGTGGCCGACTATCCCAGCCATGTGGAACTCGCCGAGTATTTCCGCGACTATGCCGATGTCCACGACCTCCGAAAACACTTCAGCTTCGGAACCACCGTCGTCGAGGTCACGCCGACGGACTCGCTGTGGCAGGTGACTTCCCGCGGGCGAGACGGGGAGATCACGTCCGCGAAGTATCGGGGCGTGATCATCGCCAACGGAACGTTGTCCAAGCCGAATATGCCCACTTTCCGCGGGCAGTTCAGCGGAGAACTCCTGCATACGAGCGAATATCGGAGCGCAGAGATTTTCCGCGGCAAGAGGGTACTGATCATCGGGGCGGGAAACAGTGGGTGCGATATCGCCGTCGACGCGGTTCACTACGCAGATTCCGTGGATCTGAGTGTCCGGCGCGGATACTACTTTGTACCGAAGTACCTGTTCGGGCGTCCGTCGGACACGCTGAACCAGGGAAAACCGTTGCCGCCGTGGATCAAACAACGACTCGACACTCTGGTACTCAAACAGTTCACCGGCGATCCGGTGCACTTCGGGTTTCCGGCGCCCGACTACAAGATCTACGAGTCTCATCCGGTGGTGAACTCGCTGATCTTGCATCACGTGGGACACGGCGACGTGCAGGTTCGCGCTGACATTGACGGGTTCGACGGGGACAGTGTCCATTTTGTCGATGGATCGGTGTCGGATTACGACCTCGTGATGTGTGCGACCGGCTACCACCTCGACTACCCGTTCATTGCCCGCAAGCATCTGGATTGGGCAGGGGCAGCACCGGATCTGTTTCTCAACGTCGCAAGCCGACGTCACGAGAATCTGTTTGTTCTCGGGATGGTCGAAGCATCGGGCCTGGGGTGGCAGGGCCGCTTCGAGCAGGCCGAGATGGTCGCGAAACTGATCAAAGCGCGAACCGACGCTCCCGCGGCAGCCCGAGACTTCGACGCGGCCGCAGCTGGTCCGCCGCCCGATTTGTCCGGGGGATATCGATATCTGACGTTGGGCCGGATGGCCTACTACGTGAACAAGGATGCCTACCGCGCGGCGATCAAGCGTCATATCGGTCTGCTCGACACAGCATTGACGGAAGGCGGGCAGTGATGCCGATCGACGAGGTGGTTCTCAACTTCAATCCTGGGTCCTTGATGATTCTCAACGTGGTTCTGGCCGCGATCATGCTCGGGATCGCACTCGACACGTCGGTCGACGACTTCCGTCGTGCGTTGACCAAACCCAAGGCGATGGCGGTGGGCATCGCGGCGCAATTCGTATTGCTACCCGCCGTGACATTTGTTCTGACACTGGTTCTTTCGCCGGCTCCGTCGGTTGCGCTCGGCATGATATTGGTGGCGTGCTGCCCACCAGGCAACATCTCGAACGTCCTGACCCACCGCGCCGGCGGCGACGTCGCACTGTCGGTGTCGATGACGGCTGTGTCGAACGTGCTCGCGATCTTCCTGATGCCGCTCAACTTTGCCTTCTGGGGGAGCAGACGCCCGGAGACCGACGCGCTGCTGGCGTCGGTGAACCTGAACGCCCTCGAGATGGTCGTGCAGATCGCGCTGATCATCGGGGTGCCATTTGTCATCGGAATCTGGGCTGCCCGGAAGTTTCCGGAACTGGCCGCGAAGGCCCAACCCTGGGTGAAGAACGGCGCACTGATTGCACTGCTGATTTTCATCGTGGCAGGAGTGGCGGGCAACGCGTCGTACTTCGTCGACTACATCGGTGTGGTGCTGATCGCGGTGTTCCTGCACGATGCTGTTGCGCTCGGCCTGGGATACGTGTGCGGTGTCGCGACCGGGTTGAACGAATACAGCCGTCGCGCAGTCTCGTTCGAAGTCGGTATCCGTAACGCAGGGCTCGGGCTTGGGTTGGTGTTCACCTTCTTCGACGGCCTCGGCGGCATGGCAATTGTTGCCGGCTGGTGGGGGATCTGGGACATCATCGCAGGATTGGCGCTCGCAACTTTGTGGTCGAAACGGCGAATCCGAACGGAGGTAGCAGCGTGACCACTGCACTGATTACAGGTGGAAACGGTTTCCTCGGTACTGCAGTCGTCGAGGCGTTGACGGCGCAAGGCGTCACAGTCGTCAGCGCGGATCTATCTGTGCCCGAGGTGGCCGCAGACCACGTGCGCCGAGTGCACGCGGACGTCCGCAAGGCTACGGAGTTGGCCGAAGTGTTTGCCGAGCACCGGCCGGACGTCGTGGTTCACCTTGCGTCCATCGTCAATCCGGGCAAGCACACCACCGCGGAACAGGAGTATCGCGTCGACGTCGACGGGACGCGGAATGTGCTTGCTGCCTGCGTCGAATTCGGCGTGCGACGAGTGGTTGTGTCGTCGTCCGGTGCGGCCTACGGCTATCACCCCGATAATCCTCCGTGGATCACCGAGGATGTCGCGGTCAGGGGCAACGACGCATTCACCTACAGCCGCCACAAGCGACTCGTCGAGGAAATGCTGGCCGAATACCGGACTGTGCACCCGGAACTCGAGCAGGTGATCTTCCGTATCGGCACGATCCTCGGGGAGACGGTGAACAACCAGATCACCGCACTGTTCGACCGCCCTCGACTTCTCAAGGTCGCCGGTAGTGACAGTCCATTCGTATTTGTCTGGCACACGGACGTGGCGGGGGCCTTTGCCGAAGCGGTGACGGGCGATCAGGTCGGCATTTTCAACGTTGCCGGTGACGGAGCGTTGACGGTCGACGATCTGGCAGCACAGATGGGAAAGGGAACTCTGACACTGCCGGCGTGGTTGTTGCGCGGCGTTCTGCGCGTCGGACGGCGTCTCGGTGTCACGGAGCACGGTCCGGAACGGGTCGGTTTTCTCCAGTTCCGGCCGGTTCTCGACAATCGGCGACTCAAGGAGCAGTTCGGTTACGTTCCCTCGTATTCGAGCCAGGAGGCGTTTACCGCGTATCTCGCGTCACGCTGACGCTCCTGGCGGCCGCCGTGGAAGGATCGAGGTTGTCCGTCGGCGTTTTCGAGAAGGGACTGACGATGACCGAGCACGGTGGTTCTGTACACGATGGTTCTGTGCACGATGTGGTCGAAGCTGCACACGCACTCGACGACAAGGATTTCCTGGCCGTTATTCGTGCGGTCGCGGAACGTCGCCCCAGTTTGTCGGTCCTCCTCTCCGTCGTCGATGCGGCTGCTGCGAGTATCGACCAGAGTCGAGCAGTAGCCGATTCAACGGCCGCTGACGCCGAGGTGGTGGAACTTCCCGACACCGTGGTGGAAGTTGACGAGATCATCGATGTCCCGGTGGTGGCCGTGAGCGGCGTAATAATCTCCGAGCCTGATTACACCCAGCCTGATTACACCGAAGCGGGAGTTCCCACCTTCGATCGTGTGCGGGAGAAGATCGAAGGACGATTCGGTACGTCGATCGGTTCGGCGGAGTTGGCGCACGAAAGTCCGGCGGGCAAGACCGTCGACGAGCAGTGGGACGAGCGTCAGAAGGCTGCGAAGGCCAAACTGGAGGAGATTCGGCGCTCGATGGGTAAATAACAACCGGGATAAGTAATTATGCATTCCCTTGCACGATGATGCATAATGATGTGTATGACTGAGGAGATACGCAAGCCGATCAGAGTCGCCGTCGCCGGTGCCAGTGGGTATGCCGGTGGTGAGGTTCTGCGTCTGCTTCTCGGACACCCCTCGTACGCCGACGGCAGCCTGGTGATCGGTTCGCTGACTGCCGGTGGAAACGCGGGTTCGACGCTCGGCGAGCATCACCCCCACCTTCTTCCGCTGTCGGCTCGGGTTCTGGAAGAGACCACGGTTGACATCCTGGCCGGGCATGACGTGGTGTTCCTGGGCCTTCCGCACGGAAACTCCGCGCAGTACGCCAAGGCGTTGCCCGAGTCGACGGTCATCATCGACTGCGGCGCGGACTTCCGGCTTCAGGACGGCGCTTTGTGGGAAAAGTTCTACAAGAGCCCCCATGCCGGAACGTGGCCGTACGGTCTTCCCGAATTGCCCGGCAACCGTGAGAAGTTGATGGGCGCAACGCGTATCGCCGTACCGGGTTGCTACCCGACGGCCGCAAGCCTTGCCTTGGCGCCCGCAGTTGCGGCCGGAATTGTCGGCTCACACGTCAATGTTGTTGCTGTGAGCGGCACTTCAGGTGCCGGCCGGGCTCCCAAGGCTGATTTGCTCGGCTCCGAGGTGATGGGTTCGGCCCGTGCATACGGTGTCGGCGGCGTACATCGCCACACTCCCGAGATCATCCAGAATCTGAAAGCCGCAGGCGGACAGGATATCAGCGTGTCGTTCACGCCCGTCCTTGCTCCCATGCCTCGCGGCATCCTCGCAACCTGCACTGCCGCCACCACGGCCAGCGAAGCGCAGGCGCGGGAAGTATACGAAAACGCCTACAAGGACGAGCCGTTCATCCATGTGCTGCCTGCCGGGGTCTTCCCGCAGACCGGCGCAGTGATCGGGTCCAACGCAGTACAGATCGGTATCGCCGTTGACAGCGACGCCGGTCAGCTCGTTGTGATTTCAGCAATCGACAATCTCACCAAGGGCACGGCCGGTGGCGCAGTGCAATCGATGAACCTTGCCCTTGGTCTACCCGAGACCGCAGGTCTCTCTACCGTGGGAGTAGCTCCGTGAGCACCGACAATCCGCAGCAGATCGACGACGCAACCGAATCCGACGTCAAGCACGTCGCCGGGGGCCGCCTGCTGCGCACTCAGGGTGTGACGGCACCTGCCGGATTCCGCGGCGCCGGAATTGCCGCCGGTATCAAGAAGAGTGGCAAGTCGGACCTCGCGCTGGTGCTGAACGAAGGACCTGATCTTGCGGCTGCGGGCGTCTTCACCCTCAACAAGGTGAAGGCTGCGCCGGTGCTGTGGTCGCAGCAGGTCTTGACGACAGGCAAACTGCGCGCAGTTGTGCTCAACTCCGGCGGCGCCAACGCGTGCACCGGTGCCGGTGGATTTCAGGATGCGCACAAGACCGCCGAGGAAGTGGCGTCGGCGCTGAGCAACTGGGGCACAGAGACGGGCGCGATCGAGGTTGCCGTGTGTTCCACCGGACTTATCGGTGACCGGCTGCCGATGGACAAACTGCTTCCCGGTGTCACTGAGGTAGTGCACGAACTTGCGGGCGGTATTTCCGGTGGTACGGACGCGGCGTACGCGATCATGACCACCGATACCGTGCCGAAGCAGGCGTCGCTGCACCACGCAAACAAGTGGAATGTCGGCGGCATGGCCAAGGGTGCAGGCATGCTCGCGCCAGCATTGGCGACGATGCTGTGTGTCGTCACGACCGATGCCGTTGCGACCGCTGAGCAGCTCGACGCCGCGTTGCGCGCCGCAACCCACCTGAGTTTCGATCGCCTCGATGTCGACGGTGCCACGTCGACCAACGACACCGTGCTGTTGCTCGCGTCCGGTGCCAGTGGCGTCGCCCCCAGTCAGGACGAATTGAACGCTGCCGTGTTGGCAGTGTGCGACGACCTCGCCGATCAGATGATGGCCGACGCCGAGGGGGTCACCAAGCGTGTGAAGGTGACGGTTCGCGGTGCGGCCTCCGAGTCCGACGCGCTGATCGGTGCCCGGACCATTGCGCGTGACAGCCTGGTCAAGACCGCGCTGTTCGGTTCCGATCCCAACTGGGGACGCGTCCTTGCTGCCGTCGGTATCGCGCCCATCGAACTTGACCCCGATCGAATCAGTGTGTCCTTCAACGGAAGTCCCGTCTGCATTGGCGGCGTCGGTGCACCGGGCGCGCGCGATGTCGATCTCAGTGGCATCGACATCGAACTCGATATCAACCTCGGGATCGGCGACGAGTCCGTGACGATTCGCACGACGGACCTGTCGCACGCGTACGTCGAAGAGAACTCGGCGTACTCGTCATGACCGATCTGTTGAGTTCGATCAGCGAACATCAGAAGGCACACGTCCTGGCCGGAGCGTTGCCGTGGTTACAGCGTTTCCGCGACAAGATCGTTGTCGTCAAATACGGCGGTAATGCGATGGTCGACGACGAGCTAAAGACCGCGTTTGCCGCGGACATGGCGTTTCTGCGTACCGTCGGCATTCACCCCGTTGTGGTTCACGGCGGTGGACCGCAAATCAATGCCATGCTGGCCCGCCTGGGCATGAAGGGCGAGTTTCGTGGTGGATTCCGGGTCACGACACCGGAAGTCATGGACGTCGTCCGGATGGTGCTCTTCGGTCAGGTGGGCCGTGAGCTTGTCGGACTGATCAACGCGCACGGACCGTACGCTGTCGGAATTTCCGGCGAAGACGCCCACCTGTTCACAGCGACGCGTCGTACCGTTGCAGTGGAAGGCGAGCAGACCGATATCGGCCTGGTTGGCGACGTCACCACGGTGAACCCCGACGCGGTGCTTGATCTCATTGCGGCAGGACGCATTCCGGTGGTGTCGACAATCGCTCCCGACGTGGACGGCGTTGTTCACAACATCAATGCGGATACGGCTGCAGCGGCCTTGGCCGAAGCGATCGGTGCGGAGAAGCTGGTTGTTCTGACCGATGTCGAAGGGCTGTACACGGATTGGCCGGACCGTTCCTCGCTCGCGAGCGAAATCGACACCGACGCATTGGCACAGCTTCTGCCGAGTCTCGACGCGGGCATGGTGCCGAAGATGGAGGCCTGCCTGCGCGCTGTGCGAGGCGGAGTTCCGTCGGCGCACGTGATCGACGGACGGCTTGCGCATTCCGTTCTACTCGAACTTTTCACAGGTGAGGGCATCGGCACGATGGTTGTGCCCGGAGCCGACATCACCGAGCAGGGAGTCAACTCATGAGCACGATCGAATTGCAGCAGCGGTGGTCCGCTTCGCTGATGAACAACTACGGTGTACCTCGGGTAGCTCTCGTACGCGGCGAAGGCGCCGTTCTCACCGATGCCGACGGTAAGCAGTACGTCGATTTCCTCGCCGGCATCGCCGTCAACATTCTCGGTCATGCGCATCCCGCAATCATCGAGGCTGTGACGGATCAGCTGTCGACCCTCGGGCACGTCTCCAACCTGTATGCGAGCGAGCCTGTCATCGAATTGGCAGAGCAGTTGCTCGGACATCTGGGCAATGTGTCCGGTCGGGCGTTTTTCTGCAACTCGGGTACCGAGGCCAATGAAGCCGCCTTCAAGCTCGCCCGCGCCACGGGACGCAAGAAGATCATCTCCGCCGAGAACTCCTTCCATGGCCGGACGATGGGTGCCTTGGCGCTGACCGGTCAGCCGGCCAAGCGGGCGCCGTTCGAACCGATGCCTGCCGGCGTCGAATTCGTTCCCTACGGCGATATCGAGGCTCTCGACCGGGCTGTCGATTCCGATACCGCGGCAGTGTTCCTCGAACCGATCATGGGTGAAAGCGGCGTTGTCGTGCCGCCAGAGGGATACCTGGTCGAAGCTCGCCGGATCACGGCGGAGCGGGGCGCTCTGCTGGTACTGGACGAGGTGCAGACCGGTATCGGCCGGACCGGCTGGTTCTACGCTCATCAGGCTGTCGGCATCGTTCCGGACGTCATCACTCTCGCGAAGGGGCTCGGCGGCGGAATGCCGATCGGCGCCTGCATTGCGACCGGCGCTGCGGCAGAGCTGTTCGGTCCCGGAAAACACGGGACGACGTTCGGTGGCAACCCGGTGTGCGCTGCGGCGGCACTTGCCGTGCTGAAGACCGTTGCGGACGAAGACTTGATCTCGCGCGCAGACAGCCTTGGCAAGTCCATCACCGCAGGCATCGAAGAACTGGGCCATCCGCTGGTCGACTACGTCCGCGGTTCCGGACTTCTGCTCGGTGTGGTGCTGACGCAGGACGTTGCGCCCGCAGTGGAAAATGCAGCACGTGAAGCCGGGTATCTTGTGAATGCAGCGAATCCCGGAGTCATCCGGTTGGCACCGCCGCTGATCCTCACCGACGAGCAGGCCGAGGCGTTTGTGGCGGCACTACCTGCCATTTTCGATCACGCATTATCGGCTGATCAGCCGGGGGAGAAGTGACTACCATGGTGAAACACTTTCTCAGGGACGACGATCTGACTCCTGCGCAGCAGGCCGAGGTCCTCGCCCTGGCTGCCGAGCTCAAGAAGAATCCGTTTTCGCGTCGCCCACTCGAGGGGCCGCGCGGCGTCGGAGTGATCTTCGAGAAGAACTCGACGCGCACGAGGTTCTCCTTCGAGATGGGCATCGCACAGATGGGCGGCCATGCCGTTGTCGTCGACGGTCGGAGCACGCAGCTCGGCCGCGAGGAGACATTGGCCGACACGGGACGCGTCCTCTCCCGTTACGTCGACGCCGTGGTGTGGCGCACGTTCGGCCAGAAGCGCTTGGAGCAGATGGCAACGGGCGCAACGATTCCCATCGTCAACGCACTCTCCGACGAGTTCCATCCGTGTCAGGTCCTTGCGGATCTGCAGACACTGGCCGAGCACAAGGGTGATTTGAAGGGGCTGAACCTCACCTATCTCGGTGACGGTGCAAACAACATGGCGCACTCGCTGATGCTCGGCGGCGTCACGGCCGGCATCAACGTCACGATCTGCGGTCCGGAGGGCTTCGAACCGGCACAGTGGATTCTCGACGCGGCACGTAAGCGGGCCGAGGAAACCGGCGCCACGATCACGGTTACCAGGGATCCGCAGAAAGCTGCCGCTGGTGCAGATGCACTCGTCACCGACGCGTGGACGTCGATGGGTCAGGAAAACGACGGTCTCGACCGGGTCGGTCCCTTCCGTCCGTACCAGATCAATGCCGACCTGCTGGCACTCGCCGACCCCAAGGCCGTTGTCCTGCACTGCCTTCCTGCCCATCGAGGGGAAGAGGTCACCGACGAGGTGCTCGACGGCCCACAGAGTGTTGTGTGGGACGAGGCCGAGAACCGCTTGCATGCGCAGAAGGCCCTTTTGGTCTGGCTGCTCGAGCAGAGAACCGCAGGCGCGGCGTGAGCATCGCTCCTACTCGGGCCGGTCGCCAGTCGCGCATCATCGCGCTGCTGGCGGCGCACCCGGTTCGCAGTCAGACGGAACTTGCGTCGCTGCTGGGAGAAGAAGGCATCGAGGCGACACAAGCAACGCTCTCGCGTGACCTCGAAGAGCTGGGAGCGGTGAAACTCCGGGCAGCGGACGGCGGCGCCGGTGTGTATGTGGTGCCCGAGGACGGTAACCCCGTACGCGGTGTGTCAGGTGGCACTGATCGACTGTCGCGACTGCTCGGAGAGCTGTTGGTGTCCACGGACTCCAGCGGAAACATGGCGGTACTCCGGACACCACCGGGGGCTGCGCACTACCTGGCGAGTGCACTTGATCGTGCCTCGCTGACCGATATCGTGGGGACTATCGCGGGGGATGACACCATCTTCGTGATGGCCCGGGAACCGCTTTCCGGAGCGGAACTCAGCGCCATGATCGAATCCCTCGCCTGACCCCTTATTCTTGATAGAAGATTTTCAACCGAAGGAGCACACACACCATGGCCGATCGCGTCGTACTCGCCTACTCAGGCGGGCTGGACACCTCTGTTGCCATCAGTTGGATCGGTAAGGAGACAGGCGCTGAAGTTGTCGCCGTCGCCATCGATCTGGGACAGGGCGGCGAGGACATGGAGGTCGTGCGCCAGCGCGCACTCGACTGCGGCGCAGTCGAATCCGTTGTCGTCGACGCTCGTGACGAGTTCGCGGACGAGTACTGCCTGCCCACCATCCAGGCCAACGCCCTGTACATGGATCGCTACCCGCTCGTGTCCGCGATCAGCCGTCCGCTGATCGTCAAGCACATCGTCGAAGCCGCACGCTCGCACGGCGGAACCATCGTCTCGCACGGTTGCACCGGCAAGGGCAACGACCAGGTTCGCTTCGAGGTCGGCTTCGGCGCCCTCGCGCCCGACCTCTCGGTCATCGCACCGGTTCGTGACTACGCGTGGACCCGCGAGAAGGCAATCGCTTTCGCGGAAGAGAACAACATCCCGATCAACGTGTCCAAGAAGTCGCCGTTCTCGATCGACCAGAACGTCTGGGGCCGCGCCGTCGAAACCGGATTCCTCGAGGATCTGTGGAACGCGCCCACCAAGGACGTCTACGACTACACCGAGGATCCGACAGCCAACTGGAACGCACCCGACGAGCTGATCATCAGCTTCGACAAGGGTCGCCCGGTTGCCATCGACGGCCGTCCGGTCTCCGTCCTCGAAGCCATCCAGGAACTGAACCGCCGCGCCGGCGCTCAGGGAGTCGGCCGTCTCGACGTCGTCGAGGACCGCCTCGTGGGCATCAAGAGCCGCGAGATCTACGAAGCTCCCGGTGCGATGGTGCTCATCACCGCTCACCAGGAACTCGAGCACGTCACCCTCGAACGCGAACTCGGTCGCTACAAGCGTCAGATGGAGCAGCGTTGGTCCGAGCTGGTCTACGACGGCCTGTGGTTCTCCCCGCTCAAGGATGCTCTCGACACGTTTGTGGAGAAGACGCAGGAACGCGTCACCGGCGACATCCGTCTCTTCCTGCACGGTGGAGCCATCACGGTCAACGGCCGTCGTAGCCCCGAGTCGCTGTACGACTTCAACCTCGCAACGTACGACGAGGGCGACAGCTTCGACCAGTCCGCATCGAAGGGCTTCGTCGAGATCCACGGTCTGTCGTCGAAGGTCGCCGCGAAGCGCGATCTGGGTCTGTAAAGAATGACTGCGCACGGTGTCGGAGACGCCCAAAAACACGGCACTAATGAAGGCGCGTTGTGGGGCGGGCGGTTCGAATCCGGACCGGCCGCCGCCATGGCGGCCCTGAGTAAGTCGACTCACTTCGACTGGGTTCTGGCTCCGTACGACGTGCGGGCGTCGCAGGCTCATGCTCGCGTGCTGAACAAGGCCGGTCTCCTCAGCGAAGCCGACCTTGCCACCATGCTCGACGGTTTGGAGCGCCTCGCCGCTGACGTCGCAAGTGGTGCCTTCGGGCCCCGCGAGTCCGACGAGGACGTGCACGGCGCACTCGAGCGCGGCTTGATCGAACGAGTCGGTCCCGAGGTCGGTGGGCGTCTGCGTGCCGGCCGTTCGCGCAACGACCAGGTGGCGACGCTGTTCCGTATGTGGCTCCGTGATGCGGTGCGCCGCGTTGCGGACGGAGTGCTCGACGTCGTCGACGCTCTTGCCACTCAGGCGGCTGCACATCCGGACGCAGTCATGCCGGGTAAGACGCACCTGCAGGCCGCTCAGCCCGTGTTGCTCGCGCATCACCTCCTGGCACATGCACATCCGTTGTTGCGTGACGTTGCGCGTCTGCGTGACTTCGACGTGCGAGCTGCGGTGTCCCCGTACGGTTCCGGCGCGCTCGCCGGTTCCTCGCTCGGTCTCGACCCCGAAGCCATTGCGGCAGAACTGAAGTTCGACAGCTCGGCGGAGAACTCGATCGATGCCACGGCGTCGCGCGACTTCGCTGCCGAGGCTGCGTTCGTGTTGGCGATGATCGGCGTCGACCTGTCGAGGATGGCCGAAGAGGTCATCATCTGGAGTACACCGGAATTCGGCTACATCACGCTCGCCGACGCGTGGTCGACCGGATCGTCGATCATGCCGCAGAAAAAGAACCCGGATGTTTCCGAGCTCACGCGCGGTAAGTCGGGTCGTCTGATCGGCAACCTCACGGGATTGTTGGCGACGCTCAAGGCGCAGCCCTTGGCGTACAACCGCGATCTGCAAGAGGACAAGGAACCGGTCTTCGATTCCGTTGCGCAACTCGAAATGTTGCTCCCGGCCATCACCGGCCTGGTGCAGACACTCGAGTTCCACACCGAGCGCATGGCGGAGTTGGCTCCGGCCGGCTTCACGTTGGCCACCGACATCGCGGAATGGATGGTCCGTCAGGGCGTTCCGTTCCGTGTTGCACATGAGGCCGCGGGCGCGTGTGTGCGTGTCGCCGAGGCTCGCGGCGTTGGACTCGAGGATCTGACCGACGAGGAACTGGCCGGAGTCGACGCGTCGTTGACGCCTGCTGTTCGGGAAGTGCTGACCGTCGAGGGCTCCATCGCCTCACGCAACGCACGTGGCGGAACCGCAGGTGTCCGGGTGGCCGAGCAACTGAACGGCGTACGCACGCTGGCTCAGTCGCTGCGAGAGTGGCCCCTCTAAATCAGTCATCGGTTGTCGGTGTTGTCGTACGCGGTCAGAGAGGATTTTTCCTCACTGGCCGCGTACGTGTTCTCGGGGGCAGTAGGCTTGTTTAGCTCGACACGAATGCGACAGAGTTTTTGACGCGAGTTACTTGGGAGTGAAATGGTGGGATTGAATTCCAAGTCGGTGCTGGGTCCGCTTCGGCGGGTGGTCGCGACAGCGCAGAACGGCCTGGAGGTTGTTCGTCTGGGTGGACTCGAGACGGATCTGACAACCTCGCCGTTCGAGATCGTCGAACGTGCGCCGATGTACCGTCTGCGGCGGTATTTTCCCGACACCGATCCAGGGGAGACCGGTCCGCCGATCGTATTGGTCCCGCCGATGATGATGTCGGCCGGTGTGTACGACGTGACGCGCGATCAGGGGGCAGTCGGCATCCTGCACGAGATGGGACTTGATCCGTGGGTGGTCGACTTCGGTGAACCTGACGCACAGGATGGTGGCTGGGGCCGTAATCTTGCAGACCACATCATCGCGCTCAGTGAGATCGTCGATCACGTTCATCGGCATACCGGCAAAGACGTTCACCTGTCCGGGTATTCGCAGGGCGGAATGTTCGCCTACCAAGCTGCGGCATATCGGCAGAGCCGAAACATCGCCAGTCTCATCACTTTCGGAAGTCCCGTCGACACACTTGCGGCGCTCCCATTCGGTATTCCGGCCGGGATAGCCACGTGGGGAGCAGACTTCCTCGCGGATCACGTCTTCAACAGGCTGGCGGTCACGGGGTGGATGGCCCGGACAGGCTTCCAATTGCTCGATCCCGTCAAGACGCTCAAGTCGCGTGTCGACTTCCTACTGCAACTTCACGATCGTGAGGCACTCCTGCCGCGCGAACAGCAACGACGCTTCCTGGCGACGGAGGGATGGGTCGGCTGGTCCGGGCCCGCTGTTGCCGAACTGCTCAAGCAGTTTGTCGTGCACAACCGGATGATGTCCGGCGGGTTCGTCATCAAGGATCAAGCGGTGACGCTTGCGTCGATCACCTGTCCCGTTCTGGCATTTGTCGGCGAGGTCGACGACATCGGGCAGCCCCAAGCGGTCCGCGGGATCACGCAGGCAGCGCCGCGAGCTGACGTCTACGAATCAACCTTGCGCGCTGGTCATTTCGGCCTGGTCGTTGGTTCCGTCGCCGCAAATCACACGTGGCCGACAACAGGCGAGTTCGTGCAGTGGATCGAGCAGGGCGGAACACGGCCGGCACGCGTCGAGCGCATGCCGCAGGGCCCGTACCCCGAGGACGAGACCGGGGTGTCGATGAGCAATCGGATCATTCACACCGTGGCCTCGGTAGCCGAGGTCGGCGTCGGCGTGACCAAGGGCATCAGCGATCTGGCCAGCGGAGCATTGCGCGGGACTTTCGAATTGTCCGGCGAGGCTGCTCGGGCTCTGCCCAGGTTGGCCAGGCTCAATCAGATTCAGCCGCACACCAAGATTTCGCTCAGTGCGCTCTTGGCCGAGCAGCGCCGTAAGGCTCCGGCAGGGGAGTGCTTCCTCTTCGACAACCGGGTCCATACCTACGAAGCCGTCAACATCCGCATCGACAACGTTGTTCGCGGTTTGATTTCGGTTGGAGTGCGCCCGGCAGCGCACGTCGGCATTCTCATGGAGACCCGGCCGAGTGCACTCGCTGCTATCGCCGCGCTGTCGCGACTCGGAGCTGTTGCAGTCATGCTCCCACCGGGCGGCGACATTGCGACGGCGGTGAAACTCGGAAATGTCGATCGGATTATCACCGATCCGGAAAACGTTCAGGAAGTGCTCGCAGCTGGGCGTCCGGTACTGGTACTCGGCGGCGGTGACGCGCGCGGGTTGAGCGTGGATTCCGCGCACGACGTCATCGATCTCGAGCAGATCGACCCGACGACGGTCAGTCTGCCGGGTTGGTACAGGCCTGATCCGGGGATTGCGCGCGAACTTGCCTTCATCATCTTCGCGGAATCCGGTGGCCGACTCGAAGCCAAGCAGATTACCAACTACCGGTGGGCGTTGTCGGCATTCGGTACGGCCTCGGCTGCCGACCTCGACCGGGGCGATACCGTGTATTGCCTTGCGCCGCTCCATCATTCGTCAAGTTTGCTGGCGACAATCGGCGGCGCAATGGCAGGTGGCAGCCGGATCGCGCTGTCGAGGGGGCTGGACCCGGCTCGATTTGTCGAGGAGATCCATCGCTACGGCGTCACCGTGGTGAGTTACACGTGGTCGATGATGCGCCAGATTCTCGACGAGGATCTTCTCCTGCTCGACGGTACTCATCCCGTTCGGTTGTTCATCGGATCCGGAATGCCGCCGGGGCTGTGGAAGCGCACCACCGAGGCGTTCGATCCTGCTCAGATCCTCGAGTTCTACGCCTCAACCGAAGGTGACGTGATCCTCGCGAATGTGGCCGGATCGAAGATCGGGTGCAAAGGACGTCCGTTGCCCGGTAGTGCGCGGGTGCGACTTGCGGCGTACGACCCGCTCAGCGGCCGGATCCTCGAGAACGAGGACGGGTTTGTCCGCGAGTGCGCCGACGACGAGGTCGGGTTGTTGCTGGGTCGTGCAGGATTCAATGCCGATCTGTCCGGTGGTGCCATGCGCGGACTCTTCGAGGCCGGAGATTCCTGGATACCCACTGAAAACCTGTTCCGCCGTGATTCCGACGGAGACTACTGGCTGGTCGACCACAAGAACACGGTGATCTCGACGTTGCGTGGACCCGTCTTCACCGCTCCGATCGTCGACGCACTGTCGAGTGTCTCGCGGGTGGACCTTGCGGTGGCGTACGCGTTAGGTGAGGCACCGTTCCAGTTGGCTGTCGCCGCGGTGACCTGTTTGCCCGGCCGCAATTTCCGTGCGGCAGAACTCGCCGAGACGTTGGATCACCTCGACTTCGATGCGCGTCCTGACATCGTGCACGTGGTCGACGAGATCGCCGTTGGATCCTCGTTCCGGCCCAATCCCGCCGTGCTCGCAGCGGCCGGGCTTCCGGCTCCGGGACCGCGGACCTGGTATCTCGACTCCGAAACCCAGTCGTACAAGCGGCTGACCAAGGCAGTTGCGGCGCAATTGATGCCAACCAGGATGGGTACGGGTTCGCGGTGAGTATCGGCTCAGCAGGTAGCCTGAACCTGATCGGTTCGTGTTCGGTTCGAGAGGATAAACGTGGCTATTGATTCGACGTTGCTCAGCATTTTGGCCTGCCCGCAAGACAAGGGTCCACTGCTGTTGGTCGGGGACGAGCTGCTCTACAACCCTCGTCTGCGACGCGCATACCCGATCGAAAACGGTATCCCGGTATTGCTGATCGACGAAGCGCGCGATGTTGCAGACGACGAGCACGAGAAGTTGCTCGCCAAGGCAGAAGGTTAGATCGGTAGTTCGCCGGTAAGGTACCGCTGGAGGTTCGGAGCTACCAGCGGTACCAACGCGTCGACGCTCAGCGATTTCAGCGGTTCAAGCTCGAGAATGTAGCGAGTGACCAGGAGTCCAGCGATCTGCGACGCCACCAATTCGGCTCGAATAATTCCTGTCCCGGCCGGTGAATCCACCCGCGGGATGATGTCCCGCAGGACGATGTTCAGAAGGAAGCTCTGAATCAGTCGGGTTCCTTCGCCGGAAATGGCCGAGCGAAATGCGGCGAGAATGGCGGCCTGATGCTCCGATTCCCACACGCCGAGGACGGCAGTCAACAGGCTCGTACCCAGTTGGTCGCTTGTCGACGAATGAACCGGGGCCAGAACCTTCTTCGGATCCAGCGGTAGGGCGATTGCGGCGGTGAACAGTTGCTCCTTGCTGCCGAAGTAGTGATGTATCAGGGCCGGATCGACTTGGGCTTCGGTTGCGATGGCGCGGACCGTGGTTCGTGCAAATCCGTTTTGCGAGAATGCGCGTCTGGCGCTCTCGAGGATCTGCGTCCGGGTCTCGGACTTTCCCGGCCGCCGCCCCGGCCGCAACGGTATGTTGTTGCTGCTCATGGGGTTCGGCGGTCCAGCGTTGCAGCGGCTAGTGTGAGGGCGGCCGCGGCAAAGAGAGCCATCACCGCGAGGTCGCGCCACATTTGGCCGGTGGCATCGGCGTGTATCGATACCTGCTGAAGTGCGTCGACGGCGTAACTCAGCGGTAGGACGTTGCTGATCCATTCGAGCCAAGTCGGTAGCTGGTCGCGCGGAACCAGGAGTCCGCAGAGGAACAGCTGTGGAACCACGACCACCGGCATGAACTGAACGGCTTGGAACTCGGTCTTTGCGAAAGCGCTGGCCAACAGACCGAGCGCCACTCCGAGGATTGCGCCCAGTACGGCGATGACTATCACCCAGCCGAGGCTTCCGGCGATAGTGAGACCCAAAAACCCGAAGGCAACGGCACACGCGAGGGCCGCCTGGGCCGCAGCCGACAACGAAAACGCCGCGGCATATCCAGCGAGAAGGTCAAGTTTGCCCATCGGGGTGGTGAGTAGTCGCTCGAGGGTTCCGGAACTGCGCTCACGCTGCATTGCTATGGAAGTGACCAGGAACATCACGACAAAAGGCAAGATCCCGAGCATAGTGATGGCGACCCGTTGAAACAGCGGTACTGCGCCTGGCGCTGTCGGGACGTCGACGTAGAGGAAGTAGAGCAGGATCATCAACAGCGACGGAACCAACAAGATCATGGCAACTGTGCGGCGGTCCTGACGCAGTTGCATGAGAATGCGAACTGTCGTTGCTCCGAAGATGGTGACACTCATGATATTTCGCCTCCCACCGGCGAGGTACGGATGAGTTCCAGGAACGCGTCTTCGAGGCGTTCGCACCTGGTCTTCGCGCGAAGTTCGTCGGGCGTGAGTTGCGCAAGGAGGAAGCCGTCGCGCATCAGTATCAGTTCGGCGCAATGATCTGCTTCGTCCATGACGTGACTGGAGATCAACAGGGTAGTTCCGCCCTTGGCAAGTACAGCGAATCTCTCCCAGAGTTCAACTCGAAGGACGGGGTCGAGTCCGACGGTCGGCTCGTCGAGAACCAGCAGATCGGGATCGGCAACCAAAGCACAGGCCAGTGACACGCGTCCGATCTGTCCGCCAGACAGGTCTGCGCCGATCTGGTCCGCGTAGCGAGTGAGCCCGACCGCGTCGATTGCGGCCCGAACATCGGCACCGGACTTTCCGTACAGCGATCCGAAGTACTGGACGTTACGGCTGACAGTCAGGTCGCCGTAGACGCTGGGGGATTGGGTGACGTAGCCGACGCGTCGACGCAGTGCCGGTGTTCCGGCTTGATCACCGAGAACTCGTACGTCGCCGCTCTTGACGATCTGAGTTCCGACTATCGCTCGCATCAGTGTTGTCTTGCCGCAACCAGACGGGCCTAGTAGTCCGGTGACGGATCCGGCGGATACTTGCAGATCAATGGAGTGGAGAACCTCCTGCTTTCCACGGATGACGGTGAGTCCTCGGATGTCGATGGCAGGTGCTGTGGTCACGGTGAACCTCGATTCCGTTAATTCATCACATGTTGAATTGTGAAACCGGACGCGCCCCAGCGTCAAGGGGGAAGGCACAATCGAATGGTGAGCATCAAGCAGTTGGCGAGCGTGACTTCTCCGCTGGAGGCGGGACTGATCATTCTCGGTTCGACACTGTCAGTAGACGACGTCAGCCTTCGGATCGTCGAAGTGGAGGCATACGGCGGGGAGAAGGACGGACCGTGGCCGGACCCGGCAGCACATTCCTATCGGGGGCGGACGCCGCGTAATCGGGTGATGTTCGAGCGCGCAGGTTTGCTGTACGTGTACCGCAGCTACGGGATGCATTTCTGCATGAACATCTCGTACGGTCCGGCCGGGGTGGCCGGTGGAGTACTCCTCCGCGCAGCAGAGGTCGAAGCCGGCCACGATATTGTCTCCGGCCGTCGTTCACCGGATCGTCCGCCCCGCGATTGGGCGCGCGGACCGGGAAATCTCGGGTCCGCAGCAGGAATTACGTTGGCGGACAACGGGGCTGATGTCTTCGATCGGGATTCACGAATTCGACTGGACCTGAGCGAGTCGGACAACTGGGTAGCGGGGCCCCGGGTCGGTGTCAGCTCGGCAGCGGAGATCCCGTGGCGGCTGTGGATTCCTGATTCGCCGGCGGTGTCGGCCTACCGTCGAAGCCCGCGAGCGCCCGCCCTTTCGTGAGGGTGGGATGATCTAGCCCGTGACTGAGAATATTCTCGACGAACTGACCTGGCGTGGGCTCATCGCCCAATCAACTGATCTCGACGATCTGCGTAAGGATCTCGAGGCCGGACCGGTCACGCTCTATGCGGGGTTCGACCCCACAGGGCCGAGCCTGCACGCCGGACATTTGGTTCCCCTTCTTGCGCTCAAGCGTTTTCAGCGTGCCGGTAACCGCCCGATCGTTCTTGCCGGTGGCGCAACCGGTCTGATCGGCGACCCCCGCGACGTCGGGGAACGCACGATGAACTCGGCCGATACCGTCGCTGACTGGGCCGGACGAATCCGCGGCCAACTCGAACGATTTGTGGACTTCGACGATTCTCCGACCAGCGCCGTCATCGAGAACAACATGAACTGGACCGGCAAGATGTCGGCCATCGACTTCTTGCGCGACGTAGGCAAACACTTCTCGGTGAATGTCATGCTCGCGCGTGACACCGTCAAGCGTCGTCTCGAATCCGACGGGATGTCATACACCGAGTTCAGCTACATGTTGCTTCAGGCAAACGACTACCTTCACCTCCGACGCGATCTTGGCTGCACCTTGCAGGTGGGCGGCTCGGATCAGTGGGGCAACATCATCGCCGGCGTCGAACTCAACCGTCGCGTGGATGGCGAAAGTGTCCATGCGATGACCGTCCCGCTGGTGACCTCGGCTGACGGAAAGAAGTTCGGTAAGTCCACCGGCGGCGGCAGCCTGTGGCTCGATCCGGAAATGACCAGCCCGTACGCCTGGTACCAGTACTTCGTGAACACCGGCGACGCCGATGTCATCAAGTACTTGCGTTGGTTCACGTTCCTGAGTGCAGAGGAATTGACAGAACTCGAGACTGCTACCGCAGAACGCCCGCATGCTCGAGAGGCACAGAAGCGTCTTGCGGCGGAGATGACGACATTGGTTCACGGCGAGCACAACACACGGTCAGTGGAGTTGGCCAGCCAGGCACTGTTCGGAAAAGCCGAGCTGACGGAGCTCGACGAATCCACTCTGGCCGCTGCGTTGAAGGAAGCCTCGGTCAGTGAACTGGCACCGGGGGAGCCGCGGACGATCGTCGACCTTCTTGTCGCCAGCGGATTATGCGAAAGCAAGGGCGCTGCCCGGCGCGCTGTGAAGGAGGGTGGCGCATCGGTGAACAACCAGAAGGTGTCAGCTGAGGACTGGGAGCCGGCCGTCACGGATCTCCTACACGGCAGCTGGTTGGTTGTACGACGCGGAAAGCGCAACTTTGCCGGCGTGAAAGTACTGGCGAACTGACGTGTGTGGGGTCACAGTTGCCTAAAGTGACTCCTGAGCCCGCTGGTGGCTCGCCTGCAAGCGAGCTACCAGCGGATTTAACACAATGATCATCCGCGACCTGGGAGTTTGACGCTCCGTTTTCCGTCGCGTAACTTTATCCAAGTCAGAGCGACACGGACACCAACCCCGACCGAGAGGCCGGGGACACGCGGTAGGACGAAGTCGGAGACAAGCACTGGCATCGGGAACTTGCTTCCCGGTGGTGCATAAGCTAAGATTGTAACCCTTGCCCCGGAGCATTCGACACTGGTTGATGCGAAGGTGTGCACGTGTTCTTTGAGAACTCAACAGTGTGTCGATGAATGTCAGTGCCAAATTATTTGGTACTTCGCATGTCGAATGATGTTCCGGGCCTTCGGGTTTCGGTTCTAATGTTCGGGTGTGAGTATTTTTCGTCGGTGATTGTTCATTCTTCCGTCTGAATGGTTGCCGATACATTTTTTGCTAGTTGAGTTTTTTTGCTAGTGATTTGACTCTTTTTGTCTATGACTGATTAGTGGGCTTGCCCGCGAAA
>NZ_BCWX01000002.1 GCF_001894805.1 Rhodococcus globerulus NBRC 14531
TAAAGCTCACATAAAGACAATTGTAGTTTTGTAATCGAATGTAAGAATTCGGATATATCTATTCATTAATTGCAAATAGAACAGTCGAATGTACTTATATGTCTGAATTGGCTGGAAATATTCGAGAATTCTGAAATAGTTTCTCAAATCGTCGGGGTGGCGAGTGCTGCCGCGCCTGGGGCGTCGTCGATACCCGCTGGCAACCCGCAGCATTTCATCTCCTACGACGTGACTCCCCGCACGCCGGTTGAAACGATCGACAGTTTCCACTACACGGTTGCTGTGGAGACCCCGAACGGCACCGCCGGTGTCCGTTTCTCGCTGTTCGGTGCCGGTGGTGTGCCGCTGTCTTCGGAATGGCGGTCGGGCGCTGACGGGGGCAATGGTGTCACGTGTGCGATTGATGTTCCCTATTCGCGTGGAACGGCATATTCCTTCGACGTCATGAAGTCGGGTTCGTCGGCGATGGCAACAACATGGTCGGGAACGATTACCAATGATTCCACCGGAGTGGTCACAAAGATGGGGTCATGGTCCACTCCGGCCGCATTCGGTGGACTGAAGAGCACGACTATCGGTTTCATCGAGAAGTTCTCCGGGATCAAGACGTGTGGCGACATTCCGGATGTGAGCGTGAAGTATTCGAAGGTGTCGTTCGGCAACGACAACCCGTCGTCGGGAGCCAAGATCTGGCCGAGCTCGAATGGCGGTAGCGGTATTTACACCTGCCTCGGTGTTACGCCCGCGAAGTCGGTGTCCACCGTCGGTCAGTTCAACATCGCCAGTGGTGACAGTACGGTCAGCCCGGTATCCCCAGAACCCGATCCGTCAACGTCGATACTGAATCAACTCGGGGACATTTTCGGCTCGTAACCGGATTCAGTCCGTCGGCGGAACAGGGGTTGATACGAGGCCTTCCGCCGGCTCACGAGGAATCGCAAGTTCTGTCTCTTCGAGGCGACCGCGCAGTGTGATGCTGTCGGTGATCTGCCACTGGTCGGCTTCGCTGTTGTGTGCCGCCGCAACAGCGCGGCCTGACGCTGCCAGATTTCCCGGTACGGTCTTGGCCACCTCGGAGAGACGGGCTGCCTCGTTCACAGGATCACCGATCACGGTGTACTCGAATCTTTCACGCGCACCGACATTTCCGGCAACTGCGATACCTGACGCGACGCCGATGCCGGCATTGATTTCAGGCACTTCGGCGCACAGACGGATCTGGATCTGTCTGGCAGCTGCGAGTGCGCTGCCCGCGTGGTCGTCGATCCGGTTCGGCGCACCGAAGATGGCAAGTGCTGCGTCGCCCTCGAACTTGTTGACAAATCCGCCGTGCCCGTCGACCTCGTCGACGATGACGTCGAAGAACCTGTTGAGGAGTGCGACAACGGCGGTTGGAGTGTTTGTCGAGGCGATCGTGGTGGAGCCGATCACGTCGACGAAGAGAACCGATACATCACGTTCCTCGCCGCCGAGTTCGGGATTCTGACGCATCGCGTTGGCTGCAACCTCATGCCCGACGTGTCGTCCGAACAGGTCGCGAATGCGTTCACGCTCCCGAAGTCCTTCCGCCATACGATTGAAACCGGTTTGGAGCAAGCCCAATTCGGTACCGTCGTAGACAACGACGTGAGCACTCAGATCGCCGCGGGTGACTTGCTCCATGCCTCGCCGTACGGATCGGATCGGCGCCGCAGCCGATCGAATGTTGATATAGGTCAGCCCGAGTCCGACGCACAGGGTGATTCCGCCGATTACGAGGATGGCGATTGCGAGAGCTTGCCCGGAGGCTGGACGGATGAAGCTGAAGATCGCGATCAACATCAGACCGGTGACAGGGACTCCACTGCCGAGCATCCAGACCAGGATGGTGCGCCCCGTGATGCCGAGCACCGCGGATTTGCGGGGTGTCCCGGATTCGAGGGCGCGGGCTGCGATGGGACGAAGTGCGAACTCGCTGAGGAGATAGCAGAACGCGCAGGTCGTGATTCCGCTGAAAGCTATGGTGAACAACACTTTCGGGATGGTGTTGGCGTCGACGATCCCGTACATCGTGGTGAACGTGGCCAATGCCACCGTCCACAGGATGGCTTGAACTCTGGTCAATCGCCATGGTCCGCGCAGCGCGGCGCGTTGATTCTCAGGTGTCGGCGGGACGTTGTCCGTTGCCCAGCGAAGATCATGGATGAGGCGTGTCGTTCCCCAGAGCAACCCGACGACGAAGACACACCCAGTGAATATCGGCACTGCGATGAAGTTGATCCACGCGAACTCCGATCGCATGATGCTCGGGCCTGGAACAACAACTCCGATGAGAACGACGGCCAGTGCGGACCCGATCAGATTGGTGACCAGGAGCGGAGCAGTGAGGAGGGCTTGGACGCGAACGCGTCGTCGGCGGGGACTCTCGTCTGTGGATCCGAGCAGCCACGACCCTAGGGGCGCGCTCGGGACATTGCTGGGCTGCATAGTGTGTCGAGACTAGTCGCACCGATCCCTTAGGGTGGTGCAGTGCGCTTAGTTATTGCTCGTTGCCGTGTCGACTACGTAGGTCGATTGACCTCCCATCTCCCTACCGCCAGACGCCTTCTGTTGGTCAAAGCGGACGGTTCCGTCAGCATCCATGCCGATGACCGGGCGTATAAGCCGCTCAACTGGATGAGTCCGCCGTGCTGGTTGGTCGAGACCACCGGTGACAGCGACGACATTCTGTGGGTCGTGACCAACAAGGCCGGCGAAGAGCTGCGGATCACCCTCGAAGAGGTCGAACATGATTCGTCGTACGAACTCGGTATCGATCCTGGTTTGATCAAGGATGGCGTCGAGGCGCACCTGCAAGAGCTTCTCGCAGAGCATGTCGAAACGCTGGGTAAGGGCTACACCTTGGTACGACGCGAATACATGACGGCTATCGGGCCGGTCGATCTTCTGGTTCGTGATGCCGATGGTGCTTCGGTTGCCGTCGAGATCAAGCGTCGCGGGGAGATCGACGGTGTCGAGCAGCTGACGCGCTATCTCGAATTGCTCAACCGTGATCCGCTGCTCGCTCCGGTAACGGGAGTGTTTGCGGCGCAACAGATCAAGCCGCAGGCCAAGACTTTGGCAACCGACCGCGGGATTCGCTGCCTTGTCCTCGACTACGAGGCGTTGCGTGGGACCGAGAGCACCGAGTTCCGGCTTTTCTAATGCCTCGCCGCAAACCGATGCCGAAACAATCTCGCCGTACTGACAGTCGACGAGGTCCGGTTTCGGATGAACCGCGTGGTGTGCTTTTTGGCGGGGCAGTGGTCCGGGAGGAGCCCGGTCCGGGCGGCGAGCTGTACATGGTTCGGCCGATTCCGGGAGCCAATGCCACGAAGTTCTATCGATGCCCCGGCTGTGACCACGACATCAGGCCGGGAGTTGCGCATGTGGTGACGTGGCCGTCGGAGCCCGGTGGGGCTGCGGAGCGTCGGCATTGGCATACCGGATGCTGGTCAGGCCGCGGCACCCGCGGCCTGACCAGAAGGTGGTCGTGACGGATCAGTTTCGGGACTGCGCCCGCTGTTCGACCTCGCGGGTGTCGATTTCGGCTGTGTTGGTGTCTTCGATGTCATCCGAGTCGTCAGTTTCCGGTTCGGATTCTGTGTAGCTCGTTTCCTCGTACTCGTCGTCGGTGAATTCCGAGGACGGCGGAGTGGTCGGGGCGTCGAGCAATTCGCTCTCACGGTTGACGGACGCGAGCATCGCGGGCACCGAATCGAGCTGACCTCGGATTCCCAGGAGTTGCGCAAGGATGCGTCCACGTAGAACGCGCAGTTCTTCGGCAAGTTCCTTGGCGTGAGCGATCTTTCGCTCGGACTGATCTGTCGCAGCCTGTAGACGACGCTGCGCTTCGCGCGTGGCGTCGGTCAATCGTCGTTCGGCTTCTGCCTTGCTTGATGCTTCGAGTTCGTCGACTGCGGCAACAACCTTGGCGCGTCGTTCGGCCATCGAGATGTCGAAATCTTCGCGAATCTGAGTTCGCTTCGCCTCGGATTCGGCGGCCAGACGGTCGCGCTCGGCCTGCGCGGCTTCGACGATGCGTGCCGCTTCGGTCTTGGCCTGCAACATGGTCTGCTCGTGCATGGTTTCCATCGCGTTGCGACGGTCGTCGAGCTCCGCGATCAACGACTCGTAGTGCCCGCGTAGGCGGGCGCCGTCCTGTTCGGCGATGGAGGTCATCTCTGCTGCGTCGGCCTCGGCCTTCGCACGAACCTCGGATGCTTCGTCGGATGCCAGTCGGAGCATGCGGCTGATGCGATCGCTCATGCCCTCCGCAGTGGTGGGTGGAACGGACAGGCGGTCGACGTCCTTACGGAGATCGTCGATGTCGTCGCGGGCATCGTCCAACTGCTTGGCAAGGTCACGGGCTTGCGCGGCTGCGGCATCGCGATCCGCAGCCGTCACACGCAGTTCTACGTCGAATCGCTCGAAGTAGTTGCGTACCTCGTCGCGGTCGTATCCCTTCCGTGCGATCTGAAACGGAAGTTGAATGGAACCGCGGTCCTGCTCGTATGCCATGGCGACAATCTACCTGGCATATCTGCAGGAGTCGGGCCTACTAGTGCGACGCGGCCGGTTCGACCAGTTCGACGAGTACACCGCCGGCGTCCTTCGGGTGGATGAAGTTGATGCGTGAGTTCGCGGTGCCGCGCCTCGGTGCGTCGTAGAGCAACCGGACGCCGCGTGCACGGAGCTCGTCGGAAATAGCTTCGATGTCGGTGACGCGGTAAGCGAGCTGCTGCAGTCCGGGGCCGCTACGGTCGATGAACTTGGCGATAGTCGAGTTCTCGTCGAGCGGTGCGAGCAACTGAACGGCCGTGGAGCCGGCGGGCGCACCGACGACGGAGAGCATGGCTTCGCGCACACCTTGTGCTTCGTTGACCTCTTCGTGGGTCGAGACCATGCCCAGGTGCTGGGTGTACCACGCGATGGCGACATCGAGGTCGGGAACGGCAATTCCGACGTGGTCGATGGCGACGACGAGGTCGGAGGACAACGCTGCGAGAGCGGGACTGGGGGAGGTCTGTGTCATACCGTTCACGGTAGCGCTACCGTTTAAGTAGTACACGTCGGGATGTGACTTGGCTCGTAAACCACGTGCGCCCGAAGACTATGTCTCTTTTTGCAGCCGGAGGAAATCGTGACCAGTTCTGTGATTGTTGCCGGAGCCCGTACCCCGATGGGTCGACTCATGGGTTCGTTGAAGGACCTGTCCGGGTCCGATCTCGGTGGCATCGCCATCAAGGGCGCCCTGGACAAGGCCGGTGTCGCCCCGGAGCAGGTCGAGTACGTCATCATGGGTCAGGTTCTCACCGCCGGCGCCGGCCAGATGCCGGCCCGCCAGGCCGCCGTCGCCGCGGGCATCCCGATGAGCGTTCCCGCCCTGAGCATCAACAAAGTGTGCCTCTCCGGTGTCGACGCCATCGCCCTGGCCGATCAGCTGATCCGCGCCGGCGAATTCGACGTCGTCGTCGCCGGCGGGCAGGAATCGATGTCCCGCGCACCGCACATGCTCGAAAAAAGTCGCGAAGGGTTCAAGTACGGCGACGTCACGATGCGCGACCACATGGCGTACGACGGCCTGCACGACATCTTCACCGACCAGGCGATGGGCCTGCTCACCGAACAGGTCAATCAGCAGGACGGCACCCACATCACCCGCGCGGAGCAGGACGCGTTTGCCGCGGCCTCGCACCAGAACGCCGCCCGTGCCTGGAAGGACGGCCTGTTCGACAACGAGGTCGTCCCCGTCTCGATCCCGCAGCGCAAGGGCGATCCGATCGTCTTCGCGCAGGACGAGGGCATCCGCGCCGACACCACCGTCGAATCCCTCGGCAAACTGCGTCCCGCGTTCAGCAAGGACGGCACCATCACCGCCGGCTCCGCCTCGCCGATCTCCGACGGCGCCGCCGCGGTGGTCGTGATGAGCAAGGCCAAGGCCGAAGAACTCGGTGTGGCGTGGATCGCGGAGATCGGCGCCCACGGTGTGGTTGCCGGACCCGATTCGACCCTGCAGTCCCAGCCGGCGCGGGCCATCGCGAAGGCCTGCGCGAAGGAAGGTATCAACCCCGCCGATCTCGATCTCGTCGAGATCAACGAGGCGTTCGCGGCCGTCGGTATCGCCTCCACGCGTGAGCTCGGCCTCGATCCGGCGAAGGTGAACGTCAACGGCGGCGCCATCGCCGTCGGGCATCCCCTGGGGATGTCCGGTGCCCGGATCGCGCTGCACCTGGCACTCGAGTTGGCGCGCCGCGGCGGCGGCATCGGCGCGGCCGCACTGTGCGGCGGCGGCGGGCAGGGCGACGCCCTGATCGTCCGCGTACCCAAGGCCTGAGAGTCTAAATACACCTGAACACCTCAGTTCGCTCTACGACGCCTCGTGGTATTCCTCACACCACTACGGGGCGTCGTAGTTGTTCGGGCACAATGGGGTTCATGGCGAACGTCTTCGATCTCAGTACCACCGCAAAGCGGTTCCGTTTCATTGCCGTCCTCGAGGCCTTCACATGGCTCGGACTGTTGGTCGGAATGGCCTTCAAGTACATCCCCGAAGAGGGAATGGTGGCAGGCGTCAAGATCTTCGGTCCCTTCCACGGTGCTGTGTTCGTCATCTACATCCTGGTTGCGCTCTGGACTGCAAAGCAGTTGAAGTGGAACCTGGTCACCACGTTCTGGGCACTGTTTGCCAGCATCCCGCCGTTCGGCACGATTGTTTTCGAGGCGTGGGCCGCGCGCACAGGCAAGTTGGCGGAACTGTCCAAGGTGAACACAGCCGCTGCGGACCCCGCGCTCGCTTAAGTGAAGTAGGCCTCTTCGAAGGTTCCGGCAACTCGTGACAAACTGGGACTTGTGACTCGACCAGGATCCAGGCCCCCAGCGCGTTCGTCAGCAGTTGCAGCCGCTATGAGCGGCGCAGTCGACTTGTCCGCTCTCAAAGAGCGGGCCACGGCCCCACCTCCGCGTAATCCCAGCGGCGATGGGGCCGTTTCTGCTGCCAATGGGTTTGTCATCGAGGTGACGGAAGCGAACTTCGAGGCCGAAGTTCTGGTCAAGTCGAGCCAGGTGCCGGTGATCGTCAACCTCGGTGGGCGCGCGTACGAGCCGTCTGTCGTCTTCACCGAGGTGCTGGAGCGATTGGCCGCGCAGGCAGGTGGTCAGTGGATTCTTGCGAACGTCGACGTCGATGTCAGCCCCCAGATCGCGCAGGCCTTCGGAATCCAGTCGGTGCCGACGGTTGTTGCCGTTGCCGCCGGTCAGCCGTTGGCAGATTTCCAGGGTGCACAGCCCGAAGAGCAGTTGACTCAGTGGTTTGCCGCCGTTCTGCAAGCTACCGCCGGCAAGCTCAGCGGTCCCGTTCCGACTGCTGAGCGCGACGAACCAGAAGTGGAAGATCCACGATTCGTTGCTGCCGAAACCGCCCTCGACGCCGGTGATCTCGACGGTGCCATTGCGGCATACCAGGTGATTCTCGACGCCGAGCCGACCAACGCCGAGGCCCTCAACGCTGTTCGCCAGGTCAAGTTCATGGCGCGTGCCCAGAACACCGAACCCGACGCCGTGGCGGCGGCCGACGCAGATCCGTCGAATGCCGAACTGCAGTTCGCGGCAGCGGACCTGGAGATGGCCGGACAGCAACCGGAAGCAGCTTTTGCTCGCCTCATCGGCGTCGTGTCACGCAGTGCAGGTGACGACAAGGCCGCGGCGCGGACGCGTCTGCTCGAACTCTTCGAATTGTTCGATCCCGCCGAGCCCATGGTGATGGCAGCCCGCCGCAAACTGGCGGCAGCGCTCTACTAGGCCTACTACGGCCGCTACTCCGTATAGCGGCTGTCGCAGGACACCTGCCCACCCAACACACCGGTACGGAAGGCGTCGACCCGGGCGAAGCCGCTCGGGACGGTGTCGCCGTTGACGTCACTGGCAGCCAACCCGTCCGTCAACAAGCCGGAGACGGCCTCGTCGAGGTCGCCGGGCGACAGGGTGACCTGTGCTCCGGACTCGGCTGCATTGGAGGGGCTCAGTGCGGCTGTGATCACTCCGGCCAAGCACGCCGCCCGCAGCGCGGTCTGTGGTGTGTCGAGTGCCTGACCACGTTGCTGCTGCATCGCGAGGGTGTACCGCGACGCGAGCAGTACGTATGCGTTGTAGTCGCCGGTGATGTCGGTCTGCATCAATTCGCGTCGACCGACCCGTCCCGGTGTTCCGCGTTCCGCCAACTCGTCGACGTTGATGCCGATGGTGTTGGTCGAGGGGCAGAACGAGACCGGTTCGGTGGCGACGGCGTCGGCGCATCCGGTGTCCGCGCCGGTGAAGGTGACTGTCGGCGGATTCTCCAATTCGAAGACCGACTGGAACGTCGTCAGGAACTCCTGCAGCGTTTCCTCGGTGACGGGAAGTTCTCCTGAATCGTCTTCGGAGTCGAATTGCTGGGGCAGTTCAGCCCGTCGGGATTCGATTTCTTCCTGGTCGATCCGCGTGCAGGCAGACGCGCCGTCGGTGAACCCGATCTGTGTTGCGGTGACGCGTTCGAACGCGGAACCGTGGTGTGAGTCGGGATCGTTGGGATCGTCGTCACGGATAGCGACCGCAGAGGCGAGCACCTTGTTCAGGCCGTCGGACGTATTCATGGTGAAGTGTGCTGCCTTGTCCTCGGCAACGTGCCGCAGGAACGCACCACCGAAGCAGTCGGCCTGTTGTTCACGCACCAGGGCCGATTCGGACCCACCTTTGACGATTCCGGCTTTGCGCTGGACGGCATGGCCGTACTCGTGCGCGAAGATGAACGCGACGGCGACGTCCCCGAACTTTTCCTGCACCTCGGGAAGGAGAAGTTCGCGATCCCAGCCGATGGTGTGGTCGAGGCTGCAGTAGCCGGCGTTGATGAGGTCTTCTGTGGTCTCTTCGCAGAAGTCCGGGCCGTTCGATTCGGTGGGATCCCACGAGATCAGCGTGTCGACGGGTTGGAACGGCTCGTTGAACAGTGTCGGATACTGCGTGTTCCAAAAGGTTTCGATGTCGGTGATCGCGTTGGCGGCGAGTGCGTCGATGGAACCGCCGTCGGTGCCGACGATGTCGCGTTCGGCGTCGGGCGCACCGGGTCGCAGGCCACTAGGACCGGACGACGCGTCGAGGCCGGCAACGCGGAAAGGGTCGTGGTAGATCGAGACGGCCTGGCCACTGGAGGTCTGCGAACAGCCGGACAACACGGCAGCAGTTGCCAACAACGACGAAGTGACTAGTGCTGCTCGCCGGCCCACCATCAACGCTCCAGACTGATCCATATCGCACCGTTGGCGGGAAGTGCGACCTGAGCTGACGCCGGCCGACCGTGCCACGACTGCGACGTCGCTGTGACCGCACCGAGGTTGCCCACCCCCGAGCCGCCGTACGTCTGCGCATCGGTGTTGAGGATTTCCACCCATCGGCCGGGCTCCGGTAGCCCGACGCGGTAGCTCGAGTGTTCGCTGCCCGAGAAGTTGAAGAGGCAGGCGACAATCGAGCCGTCAGTACCGTAACGCAGAAAACTCAGGACGTTGTTCTCGGTGTCGTTGGCGTCGATCCACGAATACCCGCCAGGCGAGGTGTCCAGGGTCCACATTGCCGGATGCCGGCGGTATGCAGAGTTGAGATCGCTGACCAGCTGCATCGCGCCGCGGTGGAGATTGCCGGTGTTCGGGTCGTCGAGTTGCCACCAGTCGAGGCCTCGTTCTTCGGACCACTCGGCCGTCTGGCCGAACTCCTGGCCCATGAACAGAAGCTGCTTACCCGGGTGCGCCCACATGTACGCGAGGAGAGCGCGAAGCCCCGCGGCTTTCGCGAAATCGTTGCCGGGCATACGTGTCCACAAGGTTCCCTTGCCGTGGACGACCTCGTCGTGGCTGATGGGCAGTAGGTAGTTCTCGCTCCACGCGTACATCAGCGAGAAGGTGATCTCGTGATGGTGGTACGTGCGGTGGACGGGGTCGCGGCCCAGGAATCCCAGGGTGTCGTGCATCCACCCCATGTTCCATTTCATGTTGAATCCGAGACCGCCCACATTGGTCGCGCGGGTGACTCCAGGCCACGCGGTTGATTCCTCCGCAACGGTGACAACGCCACGGTGCTTCTTGTGGACGGTGGCGTTCATCTCCTGAAGGAACGCAACTGCTTCCAGGTTCTCTCGGCCACCGTGAATGTTGGGAGTCCAGCCACCTTCCGGGCGGGAGTAATCCAGGTAGAGCATCGATGCGACAGCATCGACGCGTAGGCCGTCGATGTGGAATTCGTCGAGCCAGAACAGTGCGTTGGCGACGAGGAAGTTGCGGACCTCGCGTCGACCGAAGTCGAATACGTATGTACCCCAGTCCAACTGCTCGCCGCGCTGCGGATCGGCATGTTCGTAGAGCGGTGTGCCGTCGAAGCGGGCCAGTGCCCACTCGTCCTTGGGGAAGTGAGCGGGAACCCAGTCGACGAGGACACCGATGCCGGCGGCATGGAGGTGATCGACAAACCAGCGGAAATCGTCGGGTGTCCCGAATCGTGCGGTCGGAGCGTAGTACGACGTGACCTGATATCCCCAGGAACCGCCGAACGGGTGCTCGGCGACTGGGAGCAATTCGACGTGTGTGAACCCGGTTTCGGTGACGTACTGCGCGAGTTGCTCGGCCATCTGCCGGTAGTCGAGGCCAGGGCGCCAGGATCCGAGATGCACTTCGTACACACTCATCGGTGACTGCGCTGGGTCGATGTGGGCACGAGCCTCGAGCCAGTCGGCGTCGTGCCAGATGTGGGAACTGGTACTCACGCGTGACGCCGTCGCCGGCGGTACCTCGGTGGCGAAGGCCATAGGGTCGGCCTTGTCCGCTACCGAACCGTCTCGCCCGTGGACGCGGAACTTGTACAGTTCACCTGCTGTGATTCCGGGCAGGAACAGTTCCCAGACTCCTGTCGAACCGAGGACGCGCATGGGCGCGAATTGCCCACCCCAGCCGTCGAAGTCGCCGATGACGGTGACGCCGCGGGCGGCGGGCGCCCACACCGCAAACGAGGTTCCCTCGACTACGCCGTCCGGCGTTTCGTAGCTGCGCGGGTGGGCGCCGAGAATATCCCACAGGCGTTCGTGCCGACCCTCGCCGAAGAGATGGAGATCAAGTTCGCCGAGCGTGGGGAGGAATCGGTACGGATCGGCAACAACGACGGTATGCCCACCCGGGTAGGTGACCGAGTACCGGTAGTCCATGAGTTCGGCGTAGGGGACCAGTGCGGCGAAGACCCCACCCGAAATGTGGTGGAGGGGAAAGGCCTTTCCGCCGATGACGGCGTCGACCGACTCGGCGTGTGGCCGAAGGGTACGCAGCACTGTTCCGTCGGGGTGTGCGTGCGCGCCGAGGACGCTGTGCGGATCGTGGTGTTCGCCGCGGGCAAGCAATTCCAGATCGTGGGGCGCTGGAGCAACCCCGGCAGGCAGTTCGGCGACCATCATTTACCTCCGCGGTATGCCAGGGAAGTTCTGGCGGGGTAGGGAACTGGCGGTAGCGCAAGAATGTGGGCGACGGACCGCCACGGCTCTAGGCGAACGAAATTTGCTTGGCCCCACTGATATTGCTCGCCGCTGACTTCGTCGAGCACGCTCATGTGGTCGTGCCATTCGCGCCCGAGTGCCGGCATGTCCAGCCAGATCGTTCCCTCTTCCGCGGCAAACGGATTGAGGTTGATGACGGTGAGTACGGCGTCGCCGGTGATCGGATCGAACTTCGAGTAGGCGATGATCGCGTCGTTGTCGATGTGGTGGAAATGCAGGTTGCGGAGTTGTTGCAGAGCGGGGTGCGCGCGGCGGATCCGGTTCAGCGTGGTGATCCAGGGTTCGAGGGATTCGCCGCGCGTAGCGGCTTCCGCGAACCGGCGCGGACGTAGTTCGTACTTCTCCGAGTCCAGATACTCTTCGCTACCGGGACGCACCGCCTGGTGCTCGTAGAGTTCGTACCCCGAGTAGACGCCCCACGTCGGTGCGAGTGTTGCGGCGAGAGCTGCCCGCAGCGCGAACATTCCGGGTCCGCCGTGCTGTAGCGACTCGTGCAGGATGTCCGGGGTGTTCACGAAGAGATTGGGGCGCGCCTCGTCGGCTTTGGCTGCGAGTTCGTTGCCGAATTCCGTCAGTTCCCACTTTGCGACGCGCCACGTGAAGTACGTGTACGACTGTGTGAAGCCGCGTCGGGCCAGGCCGTACATGCGGGCAGGCCGGGTGAACGCCTCGGCCAGGAAGAGAACGTCCGGATCGGATTTCTTGACTTCGGAGATCAGCTTTTCCCAGAAGTTGGGCGGCTTGGTGTGGGGGTTGTCGACGCGAAAGATCTTGACCCCCGCGTTGATCCAGTGGCGAACGACGCGCAGGATTTCCTTGTCCAACCCGTCCGGGTCGATGTCGAAGTTGATCGGATAGATGTCCTGGTACTTCTTCGGCGGGTTCTCCGCGTAGGCGATGGTGCCGTCGGGCAGAACAGTGAACCACTCGGGATGCTTTGCTGCCCAAGGATGATCGGGTGCACATTGCAGTGCGAGGTCGAGTGCCACTTCGAGGTCGAGTTTGCGTGCCCGCGACACGAACGCCTTGAAATCCTTGAGCGTTCCGAGTTCCGGATGGACTGCGTCGTGCCCACCTTCGGCGGAGCCGATGGCCCATGGCGATCCGACATCCCCGGGTTCGGGAGTGAGCGTGTTGTTGCGGCCCTTGCGATTGATCTCACCGATCGGGTGAATCGGCGGCAGGTAGACAACATCGAAACCCATTGCGGCAATGCGCGGTAGATCCTCCGACGCGGTCTTGAACGTGCCGTGCTTCGGCACCCCGTTCTCGTCCCAGCCGCCGGTGGAGCGGGGGAAGAACTCGTACCACGAACCGAAAAGTGCTCGGTTGCGGTCGACCAGCACGTTGTGCGGTTCGCCCTTGGTGACCAACTCGCGCAGGGGATGCGCGCGGAGCAACTCGGCGACGTCCGACGCAAATGCCGGGGCGACCCGGGCTGTCACCGGCGCGGTGCTGCGCAGCGACGCCGTCACCGCCTCCAGCTTCGAGCGGTTGGCGCGGGGCTGTTCCTGGGCGGCGCGCTCGAAGAGTCGCGCGCCGATCTCGAGGTCGTTGGCAAGCTCTGCCGGGCCTTGCCCGACGGACAGTTTGGCTTCGACGGCGTGCTTCCAGGTTGCGACCGGATCACTCCACGCTTCGATCCGGAACGTCCAGAGTCCCTCGGTGGACGGAACGAATACAGCGTCGACGGTGTCCGGTTCGCTGCCCGGGTCCATCTGGATGCGTATCGGTTTGGTTCCGCGGGGTCCGCGCACGGTGAGGGTGGTCGCAACTGCGTCGTGGCCCTCTCGCCATACCGTGGCGTGTACGGGAAACACTTCACCCACTACGGCCTTGGCTGGATAGTTACCCGAGATCGCGGGTACCACGTCGTCGATACCGAGGCGTCCTGTCACGGGAAGCTCCATTTCTGATGGTGGAGTGTTACTGGTGTGGCCGAGTTCAACCGTAGTGGGTACAGCGCCTTGTCGTCGCTCCAGCGGACACGGTGGTTCAACTCGACTAGGGTTCGCGGGGTGAAAGCCTTGCGTCGGTTCACTGTCCGAGCCCACCTTCCGGAGCGCCTTGCAGCGCTCGGCCCCTTGTCCACCAACTTGCGTTGGTCCTGGCATCCCGAGACTCAGGATCTGTTCTCGCGCCTGGACCCTGAACTCTGGCAAGCAGTTCAGTTCGATCCGGTTCGAATGCTCGGAGAGGTCGATCCCGCCCGACTCGACGAGCTCAGCAGCGACGACGACTTCCTCGCTGACCTCGACACCGCAGCCGCCGATCTCGACAGCTACCTGAGCACTCCGCGCTGGTACCAGTCGCAGCAGGCAAAGGGGGTGTCGCTGGCTGGGGGAATTGCGTACTTCTCCATGGAATTCGGCGTCAGCGAAGTCCTGCCGAACTACTCGGGTGGCCTGGGAATTCTGGCCGGCGATCATCTCAAGGCCGCATCGGATCTGGGACTGCCGCTGATCGGTGTCGGGCTGCTCTATCGATCCGGCTACTTCCGCCAGTCCCTGACAGCCGACGGGTGGCAGGCCGAGCACTACCCACCCCACGATCCGCAGGGGTTGCCTCTGCGTTTGCTGACGGATGCCGGCCCGTCGTCCGACGACGGTTCGCCGGTAGTGATCCACGTCGCGATGCCCGGTGGGCGAGTTCTCCGGTCGCGGGTGTGGATCGCGCAGGTCGGCCGGGTGCCCCTGCTTCTCCTCGATTCGGACATCGCTGAGAACGATCCCGATCTCCGCGGCGTGACCGACCGGCTGTACGGCGGCGATCAGGATCACCGCATCAAGCAGGAAATCCTTGCGGGTATCGGTGGCGTACGTGCAGTTCGGGCGTACACCGCGGCATACGGATTGCCCGATCCCGAGGTGTTCCACATGAACGAGGGCCACGCCGGTTTCCTCGGTATCGAACGAATTCGTGAACTTGTCACCACCAGCGGGCTGGATTTCGATTCGGCGTTGGCGGCTGTACGCGCCGGTACCGTCTTCACGACCCACACTCCGGTGCCCGCCGGAATCGACCGCTTCCCGGCAGATCTGGTTCGCCACTACTTCGGCGGTTCCAACGGCGAGAACGAATCGACGCTTCTTCCCGGCCTGACGGTCGATCGCATCGTCGGCATGGGCCGCGAATCGGATCCGTCGATCTTCAACATGGCGCATATGGGCCTTCGACTGGGCCAGCGCGCCAACGGTGTGTCGAAGCTGCACGGCATCGTCAGTCGCGACATGTTCAACGGTCTCTGGCCGGGATTCGACGCTGACGAGGTTCCGATCGGCTCGGTGACCAACGGTGTCCATGCGCCCACCTGGGCGGCGCCGGAATGGATGAACGTCGCCCGCCGGATCGTCGGACAGGAGCAGCTCGAGGAATCGCGCGGCTGGGAGCGCTTGCACGAGCTGTCCGCCACCGAACTCTGGGAAACGCGCAACGACTTGCGCGGCAAACTCGTCAACGAAGTGCGTCGACGTGTGAAGGCGTCGTGGCTCGAGCGCGGCGCCACCGAAGCCGAACTGGGTTGGACCAGTGGAGTTTTCGACCCGAATGTGTTGACTGTCGGGTTTGCCAGGCGCGTGCCGACGTACAAGCGACTCACCCTGATGCTGCGCGACCCCGATCGACTGCGCGCGATGCTCCTCGACGAAAAGCGGCCAGTGCAGTTGGTGGTGGCCGGAAAGTCGCATCCCGCCGACGACGGTGGCAAGGCGCTCATTCAGCAGGTGGTGCGGTTCGCCGACGAGGCGGACGTCCGTCATCGCATCGTCTTCCTGCCGGATTACGACATGTCGATGGCCCGCTACCTGTACTGGGGTTGCGATGTGTGGCTGAACAATCCGCTGCGCCCGCTCGAGGCGTGTGGAACTTCCGGTATGAAGTCTGCACTGAACGGCGGACTCAACCTCTCCATCCGTGACGGATGGTGGGACGAGATGTACGACGGTGAGAACGGCTGGGCAATCCCGACCGCCGACGGCGTCCTCGACGACGTTCGCCGTGACGATCTCGAAGCGAGCGCGCTCTACGAATTGCTCGAACACGCGGTGCTGCCCACGTTCTACGACCGTGACGCTGCCGACCTGCCGACGCGGTGGGTCGAGAAGGTTCGCCACACACTCGAGAATCTGGGCCCGAAGGTGTTGGCGTCACGCATGGTTCGTGACTACGCAGTGCAGTACTACGCGCCGTCGGCAGAATCTGCTCGGGCTGTGGTGGCGGACAACTACGCCGGAGCGCGTGAGGTTGCCGAGTTCCGTCGGCGGATCGAATCGCAGTGGCCGTCCGTGAGCGTTGTGCAGGTTGACGGTTCCGGGTTGCCGGATACCCCGGAAATCGGTGCGACCCTCTCGCTGAAGGCGCAGGTTCGTCTCGGTGATTTGTCGGTGACAGACGTCGAGGTGCAGGCCGTCATCGGACGCGTCACTCCGGGTGAGGAACTGACCGATGTGGTCACCTTCCCGATGACACATTTCGGTTCGGAGGACGGCATCGAGATCTTCGAAGCCGAAGTAGCGCTTCCGGTTTCGGGATCGGTCGGCTACACGGTTCGGGTTCTTCCGCATCACCGTCTGCTGGTGAACGCATCAGAGCTGGGATTGGTCACGACCCCGGCTGTGTAAACCCACTTTCTGGCCCCGGACCTTGTCGACAAGGTCCGGGGCAGAAGTGCGTCAGGGCCGCGAATCGCGGATCCGGGTCAGCGCTTTGCGGACGACCTCGGGCTTGGTCGTCTCCCAGAACGGTGGCAATGACGCCCGCAGGTATCCGGCATACCGGGCCGTTGCAAGACGCGGATCCAGTACGGCCACAACACCTTTGTCGTCGACGCTACGCAACAGTCTGCCCACTCCCTGGGCGAGGAGCAGCGCTGCATGGTTGGCCGAGACGCTGAGGAAGCCGTTTCCGCCGTGTGCCTCGATGGCCTGTTGACGAGCCATCAGCAGCGGATCGTCCGGCCGCGGAAATGGAATGCGGTCCAAGATCACCAGGGACAGCGACGGGCCGGGAACGTCGACGCCTTGCCATAGGGACAGTGTCCCGAACAGTGATGTGGGTTCATCCTTGGCGAAGGCCTTGACGAGGGTGCCGGTGGCGTCGTCGCCCTGGCACAGGATCGGTGTGTCGAGGCGATCACGCATGGCTTCGGATGCGGCTTTGGCGGCGCGCATCGACGAGAACAGTCCGAGGGTGCGCCCACCCGCAGCCTCGACGAGTTCGGCGATTTCGTCGAGGTAGACCGGGGACAAGCCGTCCCGGCCGGGTGTGGGCAGGTGGCGGGCAATGTAGATGATTCCGGCTTTTGCATGGTCGAACGGCGATCCGACGTCGACCGAGTTCCAACGAAATGCGTTGGCATCGGAAGGGGCTTCGCTTCCGATTGCAGTTCCGGAATCGGGGCGAACCGACGACTGTGCGGGTAGTCCCCAGTTGATCGCAAGACCGTCGAAGGAACCTCCGACGGTGAGTGTTGCGGACGTCAACACCACAGTGGATTCCGCGAACAGGCGTGAGCGCAGCAAACCGCCGACGGACAGTGGGGCCATCCGGACGGAGCGGCGGACCGATCCGCGGAACTCGTCGGACGAGAGCCAGACCACATCTTTGCGCTGGGCGGGATCTGGTTCGTCGAAAGCAGTGAGGACTCGTACGGCGCTGTCGTGAATGTCTTCCACCGAGGAGAGTGCCGCATTGCGGGCGGCCGCGGCTTCGGGATCGGCTGCCATCATGCCGGGCTTGGCCGGGCCGATGGCTGTGCGCAGGGCCCACGCGGCATCGCGGATGGCTGCGAGCGCGGGAGCAGCGCCGTCGGGAAGCCCGTCCCAGCGTCCGGGGCGAAGTTCTTCGAGGAGTCCGGCCCAGCCTTCGCCGGCGGCCTCGAGACGATCGGCGTCCTGTTCTTCGACGATCTTGCCGCAGCGACGAGCGGCTGCGCTGATGGCGGCCGCGGTGAGCTCGTCCGTCGCGACCCCGGTCACGCGGTCGACCAATTCGTGGGCTTCGTCGATGACAACGACGTCGTGCTCGGGCAGAATCTGGATGCCTGTAATGGCGTCGATCGCGAGTAGGGCGTGGTTGGTCACGACGACGTCCGCTTTCGACGCCTCGACGCGGGCGCGTTCGGCAAAGCAGTCCTCGCCGACCGGGCACTGGTTCTTTCCGATGCACTCGCGGGACGTCACGCTGACCTGCCGCCACGCCTGATCGGACACGCCTGGCACCAGTTCGTCGCGGTCGCCCGTGTCGGTGTCCGAGGACCACTCGGTCAAGCGCACCACTTCACGGCCCAGCCGGGAGACTGTGAACGGATCGAACAGTTCGTCCTCCGGTGGCTGCTCGGAGGCACCGGTGTGGATCTTGTTCATGCACAGGTAGTTGTTGCGGCCCTTGAGGATTGCGAATTCCGCGCGACGCCCGAGAGGCTTCTTCAGTGCATCGGCCAGGCGGGGGAGATCACGATCGACCAACTGCCGCTGCAGGGCGATGGTGGCCGTCGACACGACGACGGTGCGACCGGACTCGACGGCATGACGCAGGCTCGGCACCAGGTAGGCCAGCGACTTACCCGTACCGGTGCCGGCCTGGACGGCAAGATGCTCACCGGTATCGATCGAATGCGCTACCGCCGACGCCATCGTGAGCTGGCTGGTCCGCTCGGCACCGCCCAGCGCCTGCACCGCCGTGCGAAGCAGTTCGGGGACATTCGGAAGTTCATCGGCCACTGAAGCAGGTTAGTGGATACCTACGTCAGAAATATCGACGCCACTCGAAGGCGCATGTTGGTCACGGCCGCTGAGCTGCACTCCGTGCTCGCGCATCTGCGTCAAAGCAGCTTCGATCGTGGCGGTTGCCACACCCGCAGTGAGTGGCAGGAGGACTGTGGTGGCAAAGCCGGCGCGGACCGCGTCGAGTGCCGTGGCCCTCACGCAGTGATCGGTGGCAATGCCGATGACGTCGACGTCGGTGATGTCGTGTGCCCGCAACCACTCCTCGAGGGTCGTGCCGTCCTCGGAAAACCCTTCGAACCCGGAGTACGCGGCGCTGTACGCACCCTTGGAGAACACGGCAGATCCGGCGATCGATGCATCGAATGCCGGGTGGAAATCGGCGCCCGAGGTTCCGACCACACAGTGCACCGGCCACGTGTCGACGTAATCAGGGTTCTCCGAGAAGTGAGCACCGGGATCGATGTGGAAATCGCGGGTCGCTGCGACGGCGTCGTACTCGTGAGAGTCGACGAAGGTGTTGATCGCCGCAGCTACGGCAGCGCCGCCGTCGACGGCTAGGGCGCCGCCCTCACAGAAGTCGTTCTGGACGTCCACCACGATCAATGCACGTGCAGTCATCAGTGACCTCCACCGACAAATCGGACCGGTACCGCGGAATCTCCGCGTGAGAGCTTCAAGCCCTCCCACGGGAGGCTGAGCAGCCCGGCTTTCACGACTGCTCGGCTCTCTTCCAATGTGGGGACGCCGTCGACGGTCTTGCCGCCGCGTACCAACGGAATCATCAGCTCGGTCGCGCCGTCCGCGGCGGTGAACGGCGAGGGCGCGTCGGCGGGATAGATCACTTCCTCGACCAGTGTTCCGGTCTGGCGAGCGATGCGCAGTGCTTTCTTCGCTCCGCCGCGCGACGCTTTGTTGGTACTGCGCTTCTCGACAGGAATTCCGTCCACCTCGACAAGTTTGTAGACCATGCCGGCCGTCGGAGCACCGGAGCCGATGACGAGCGAAGTGCCGACGCCGTAGGTGTCGACGGGTTCGGCGCGCAGCGCTGCGATGGCATATTCGTCGAGGTCGCCGGAGACGACGATGCGGGTCTTGGTGGCGCCGAGGTCGTCGAGTTGTCGACGCACCTGGCGGGTGACCACCCCGAGGTCTCCGGAGTCGATACGCACCCCACCAAGCTCGGTTCCGGCTACGGCGATAGCGGTTTTCACGCCTTCGGTGATGTCGTAGGTGTCGACCAGCAATGTGGTCGAGACACCGAGTACGTCGACCTGCGCGCGGAAGGCCGCGGCCTCGTCGGTTCCGTTGTCGGTGGTGTGCAGGAGGGTGAAGGCGTGGGCGCTGGTACCCGCGCCGGGAACGTCGTGGCGGCGGACAGCTTCGAGATTGGACGTGGCGTCGAATCCGGCGAGGTACGCGGCGCGGGACGACGCGACTGCGGCTTGCTCATGGGTCCGGCGTGAGCCCATTTCGATGAGCCGTCGACCGTCTGCGGCACTGACCATGCGGGCCGCAGCCGACGCAATCGCGCTGTCGTGGTTGAGGATCGAGAGGGCCAGTGTCTCGAGCAACACGCATTCGGCAAACGATCCGCGGACGGAGAGGATCGGCGAGCCGGGAAAGTAGAAGTCGCCTTCGCGGTAACCGTCGATGTCGCCGGAGAACCGGTAATTGCGCAGCCACTCGACGGTGGTGTCGTCCAGGAACTTCGAGACGATCGCCAGTTCGGGTTCCCCGAAACGGAAGTGCTCGAGAGCGTCGAGCAATCGCTCCGTACCGGCGACGATTCCGTAACGCCTGCCGTCGGGAAGTCTGCGCGCGAATACTTCGAAACTGCAGGTACGGAAAGCAGATCCGTCGGCAAGTGCGGCAGAGAGCATGGTGAGCTCGTACTGGTCGGTGAGCAGAGCGGTACTCGCGGCGGCGTCACGGGTGTCGGAGATTTGCGTAGGCACGCACATAACTCTAGGCGGGAGACCACGAGGGTGGGTGTTGTCACCTCGGATCGCGCCGTACCCTGGAGACATGGTTTTCGGCTCTGCGACTGTTTCCACAACTGCCTCTGCGCCGCGCGCGGTCCCGGAGCAGTCGGAGGCTGTTGCAATCATCGAAGCTGTTGACAGGCCTTGGGTGACGATCGTCTGGGACGATCCGGTCAATCTGATGCACTACGTGACCTACGTGTTCCAGAAACTGTTCGGGTACAGCAAGGCCAAGGCCACCGATTTGATGATGAAGGTGCATTCGGAGGGCAAGGCCGTCGTGTCCAGTGGTTCGCGCGACAAGATGGAAGCCGATGTTCGGCGTCTGCACGCGGCGGGACTGTGGGCCACGATGCAGCGCGACGACACCTAGGGCTCGCTCACCTTCGACAAGTTCGATCCGATCACAAGAGGGGAGTCCGACGCGTGCGGACGTGGATCAAGAAGAACTCGCTTTCCGGAGTGAAGTTCAAATCCGAGATGGACGCTCATGAGGTGACCGTCCTGAGTTCGCTCGTAGAGTCGGTGATCGGACTGCTGGAAGATCGTGAGTCCGGCGCACCGCAGGACGAGTTGGCGGCGCTCACCGGTCTTCGAACCGGTAATTCGGAATCGCCCGACAATCCGGTTCTGGCGCGGTTGCTCCCAGATTTTCAGCGAACCGACCCCAGTAAGGCGTCCCCGGATTCCGATGATCTCGACGACGCCGGCGCCAATGTCAACGGAGCGCTGCGGAGTTTGCACGAACCCGAGATCATCGACGCGAAGAAGGCTGCCGGCAGGGTTTTGCTGGCCTCGCTTCCCGCGGACGGCGGCAAGATCCTCCTGACCCAGGAGCAGGCCGACGCGTGGCTGTCCGCGCTCAACGACGTTCGTCTGGCTCTCGGCACCAATCTCGGTATCGACGCAGACACTCCGGAAAGTTTGGATCCGGATGATCCGCGAGCACCGCATCTTGATGTCTATCACTGGTTGACGTGGATGCAGGATTCGCTCGTTCAGGCGCTCATGCCGTGATCACCACGGCGCCCGGCCCCACGGATTCGTTGACCGACATCGCCGGTTTGACTGTCGGTCATCATCATCGGCTCGACGATGACGCTGCTCTGGGGGCGGGGGCCGCGACGGGATGCACCGTTGTGCTGGCCCCGGCGGGAGTGGTTGCGGGAGTTGATGTTCGGGGCGGCGGGCCGGGTACTCGCGAAACCGATCTCCTTGACCCGAGCCATTCGGTTCAGCAGGTCAATGCCGTGCTCCTGACCGGTGGAAGTGCGTACGGCCTCGCTGCCGCCGACGGTGTCATGCGCTGGCTCGAGGAACACGGCCACGGAATCGCGATGGGCCTGCCTGGCCAGGTGGTGCCGATCGTGCCGGGCGCCGTCATCTTCGATCTTCCGGTCGGGGACTGGAAGATTCGACCTGACGCCGATTTCGGATATCTGGCAGCAGAATCCGCGTCGCGTGAATGTGCGACCGGGACAGTGGGCGCCGGTGTCGGTGCCCGTGCCGGTGGGATCAAAGGCGGCGTCGGAACTGCCAGCGTCGTGATCACAGACGGACCGGCCAAGGGGACAACTGTGTCGGCCTTGATCGTGGCAAACCCGGTCGGCTCGGTCTTCGATCCGCGTACCGGTCTGCCGTGGGGCGTCGGGTCCGAGGGGGAGGCGTCCTTCGGGATCGGCATGCCGATTCCGTGCGAGCTCGACGCAGCCAACGCAATCGGGGCCAAAGGGACAGTGCTCAACACCACCATCGGCGTCGTCGCTACCGACGCGGCCCTGACCAAAGCCGGGTGCCGACGCGTTGCAGTTGCCGGTCACGACGGTTTGGCCCGGGCAATCCGTCCGGCCCATTCGCCGTTGGACGGCGACACGATCTTTGCGCTCGCTACCGGAACGCACACGCCGGAGTCGGCGATCGACGTACCGGCGGCGTTCCCGGCGGATCTGCCGATCCTCGACGCTGTCTGTGCGGCCGCCGCCCAGGTCGTGGAACGCGCGATCGTCAGAGCGATTCTCGACGCGACATCGGTGGCGGGGATCCCGAGTTACCGAGACCTGTTCCCGTCGGCTTTCGTCTAGCCCGGCGAGCGCCGGTAACCTCGAAGTAGACACATCTACTGTGAGGACGCACGCGATGACGATGGATTTCAACAGTCCTGATTTCGGTTCACGGGCACCGGTTCCCGCGCCGAAACCGCCGTCGGTGTGGAAGCAGTCCGCGGTGCTGGTCGGCGGATTTGTACTAGCGCTGTACGTCATCGAGATCATCGACGTCATTTCCGGTCAGAACGTCCAGAACGCCGGAGTCTCACCGCGAACGCTCGACGGTTTGTGGGGCATCCTGTTTGCGCCCGTGTTGCACGACGACTGGGCACACTTGATCGCGAACACCATCCCCGTACTGATACTCGGCTATCTCGTTCTGGTGTCTGGCATATCGAGAGGGTTGGCCGCGACCGGAATCATCTGGGTGATCGGCGGGGTCGGAACGTGGCTCGTTGCCGGAGCGAATACCAATCACGTCGGGGCGTCGGTGCTGATCTTCGGGTGGGTGACCTACCTGTTGACGCGTGGATTCTTCACCCGGAGTTTCGGCCAGATTCTGATCGGCGTTGTTGTCTTCGTGATTTACGGCGGAGTCCTGTGGGGCGTGGTGCCCAGCACGCCGGGTGTCTCGTGGCAGGGGCATTTGTTCGGTGCGGTCGGCGGCGTCGTAGCGGCGTGGGCACTCTCCTCCGGCGATCGAGCGAACCGCGCCGGCGCTACAACACCTGCCCGACCAGCAACTTTCTGATCGGACGTGGGTCACACCCCACCGGCGGTGTGACTTCGACTCGCCAAAACGACCGGGAGCTTTTTTGTTGACGGGTCGACGTGGCAGCATGACCTTATGCGCATGACCGTCCTGGGGTGTTCCGGCAGCGTCTCGGGGCCGGATTCACCGGCTTCGGGTTACCTGCTCACAGCGCCGGGTACCCCGCCGCTCGTCATAGATTTCGGTCCCGGAGTGCTCGGGGCTCTGCAGCGGTACGCGGACCCAGGGGACGCGACGATTCTGCTCTCACATCTGCACGCCGATCACTGCCTCGACATGCCGAGCCTGCTCGTGTGGCGTCGCTATCATCCGAACCGCCCCGAGGGGCGAGCGGTGGTGTACGGCCCGACAGATACAGCGTGCAGGATCGGAACGTCGTCCGCCGAGTGCGCGGGGGAGATGGACGATATTTCCGACACCATCGATCTGAAGTTGTGGGCCGAGAACGAACCCGTCACCTTCGGTGAACTGACCGTCGTGGCAAGCCGCATGAATCATCCGCCCGAGGCGTACGGATTCCGGATCACGGACGCCGACGGACGGATTCTCGTGTACACCGGCGATACCGGAATGTGTGACAACGTCGTCGAGCTTGCTCGTGGAGCCGACATCCTCCTTTCCGAGGCGTCGTGGACGGACAGTCCTGATCGGCCGGAAGGTATTCACCTGTCCGGCAAGGAAGCCGGCCGGATCGCGACGTTGGCCGGAGTGAAGGAACTACTCCTCACCCACATCCCGCCGTGGACGTCCAGGGAGGACGTCATCGCCGAAGCGAAATCCGAGTTCGCAGGGCCGGTTCACGCTGTGTCCGCGGGAAGCGTCTACGACATCTGACGTGTTGCCTGGGGTGGGACGCTAGGCTCACGAAGGTGACTACACGAGAAGACGGCAGGGCGGACGACGAACTTCGCCCGATCAAGATCACCCGCGGGTTCACCAGCCATCCGGCCGGCTCGGTTCTGGTCGAGTTCGGAAACACCCGAGTGATGTGCACGGCCAGCGTCGAAGAGGGTGTTCCACGGTGGCGCAAGGGTTCCGGGCTCGGTTGGCTCACCGCCGAATATGCGATGCTGCCCGCAGCTACGCATACCCGCAGTGGACGTGAATCCGTCAAGGGCAAGGTCGGTGGCCGCACCCAGGAGATCAGCCGGCTCATCGGTCGATCCCTTCGGGCCTGCATCGACCTCGCGGCCATCGGCGAAAACACCATTGCTCTGGACTGCGATGTCCTGCAGGCAGATGGTGGCACCCGTACCGCCGCCGTGACGGGGGCGTACGTAGCTCTCGTCGACGCGGTGACGTATCTTCGCGCTGCCAATCTGCTGAGCGACCCTCAGCCCATCTCGTGCGGCATCGCGGCCGTCAGCGTCGGCGTCGTCGACGGACGAGTGCGCCTCGATCTGCCGTACGAAGAGGATTCGCGTGCCGAGGTCGACATGAACGTCGTCGCCACCGATACCGGCACCTTGGTGGAAATCCAGGGCACCGGCGAAGGTGCCACGTTCCCGCGCTCGACCCTGGACAAGCTTCTCGACTCCGCGCTGGCGGGCTGTGAGCAGCTGTTCGAGATCCAGCGTCAGGCATTGGCGGAGCCGTATCCGGGTGTGTTGCCCGAACCCAAGAACCCGGAACCCAAGAAGAAGTTCGGTGCCTGAGCTGTGAGCGTACGAGTACTGGTAGCAAGTAGAAATGCCAAGAAGCTGAAGGAACTCCATCGCGTTCTCGACGCGGCCGGTGTGAGCGGAATCGAACTGGTCGGGCTCGATGAGGTGCCGCCGTTTCCGGAAGCGCCCGAGACCGGTGCGACCTTCGAAGAAAATGCGCTCGCGAAGGCTCGTGACGGAGCCGCTGCCACCGGAATGCCGTGTATCGCAGACGATTCCGGTGTCGAGATTGATGCGCTGAACGGGATGCCCGGCGTGTTGTCTGCCCGCTGGTCCGGTACCCACGGAAACGACGGCGCCAACACTGCGCTGGTGCTCGCTCAGTTGGGTGACGTGCCCGACGAACGGCGCGGCGCGGCCTTTGTCTCGGCCTGCGCGCTGGTGATCCCCGGCGGCGACGAGACCGTGGTCCGCGGTGAATGGCGCGGCGTCATCGGTCGGGAACCGGCAGGCGACGGCGGATTCGGTTACGACCCGATCTTCCGCCCAGACGGTGACACCCGCTCGGCGGCGGAACTGACTCCGGCCGAGAAGGACGCGGCCTCGCATCGCGGGAGAGCGCTGGTGCAGCTGGTGCCCGCACTGGCGGCACTGGCCGACTGATCGCACACACGAGAAAAGGCCCTGAACGTGAATGACGTTCAGGGCCTTTGCTTTACGGAGAATCAGAGGTTGTAGTCGCTCTTGACCTGGATGGTCCGCTTGTGTTCGAACACAAACGACAGGAACGGAATGGTGCCGGCCAGTGCCGTGGCAACCGTCGTGCCTGCCTTCCAGCGGGCCTTGATAGCCAGGTCGACTGTGAACACCAGGTACAGCATGTAGAACAGCCCGTGAATCTGGCCGATGTAGAACAGCCACGACGGAGCATCCGCGGAGTTTTCCAGGATGAGGTACTTGTAGACCATCTCACCGGTCAGGAACAGCAGCCACAGGCCGGTGATCCACGCCAGAACGCGGTAGCGAACAAGCGCAGAAGCAACCTTCTTCTGCTTCTCGGCCTGCGCCTTGGTGGCCTTGTCTGAGGGGGTAGCGGTGCTCGCTTCCGGGCCGGTACTCACGTAGTGCTCCTATCGGGCTCGCGAGCGGCGAGCTGCGCAAGGTAGTCGTTGTATTCGAGCATTTGGCGTGCTTCGGGGTCATCGGCATCGAGTTCCGCGTCGCCGAACTGTGCCCGGGGGCGTTGCGGCAGCAGATCGGCCGGAATCTCACGCGGCTCCGCTGCGGCTTCCTCGGCTTCGACCTCGTCCGGATCGGCATCCTCGAGCTGAACGAACTTGCGATATGCGTACACCACAAACGCGGCGAACAGTGGCCACTGCAACGCATAGCCGAGGTTCTGCCCGCTGCCGCCCACAGCTTCGAAGCGCTCCCACTGCCACCAGCCGAGCGACAAGCAGACCGCTGCTGACACAAGAACCAGCAGGATCAGCGCAGGTCGGCTTTTTGTAGGCTTCTTCGACACACTACGACGGTACCGCAGAGCTATAGTGCCGCGCCCTGCGATCTCCGACACGGTGTCGTAGATGCCGTGCCACGGCGTGTCGTAGATGCCAAAAAGCGCCAAAAGCAGAGCCCCACCGAAACGATCTCGATGGGGCTCTGCGTTGTGCGCGAGGGGGGACTTGAACCCCCACGTCCTGAGACACTGGAACCTAAATCCAGCGCGTCTGCCAATTCCGCCACTCGCGCGCGGAATTCACAGGATACGCGATTGCCGCCCCCGCTATCGACACCGCCCTCACATGGCTGGAACCGGCACCGATTTCGCCGGTCGTCGGGGTTGCTCGGCAGTGCGTTGGTACCGCCACGCTGCGTGCGTGAGAGTTGTTGCGGGGACATCCAATTCTGCAGCCACTGCAGCGAGCAGTGATGTTGCCTCCACGCCGCCCAGCGGTTCGGCGCTACCGGCTGCCTCGGTGGCAAAACGAGTCAGTAGTTCCACCGAATCGGGTGTGAGTGTGCCGGACAGGAACAGCAGCATGTCGAATGTGCGCGCTCCGAACCCTGGAACCGACATGATTGCCGCTCGATGCGCGTCGGTGTTGCCGATATCTGCACTTCCGGTGCATCCGACGGCAACCAGTGATGCGGCGCCCAGTGCGGCAGCCTCCGCTTTGGTGGAGTAGTTGCCCGGCACCCGCTGACGGTTATCGAGAATGACGGCCAGTTCGTCGCCGCGCTCCGCAAAGGCTGCCAGAGCGGAGAGGTTGTCCAGTGGTGCGTCTGACTGGCGGTGGTGACGCCACCGCGTGATGACGGCCCGCACGCCCGTCGTGGGTGTTCCGTACGCGGCGCGGGCCGAGAAGGCCGCGTCGAGGATGGCTGCTTCGGCCTCGTGTGCCCACCCATCGGTCCAGTGCGGCCACGCGGACTGTGGCAGCTCGCGTGCGATGAAGTCGATGACGATTTTTGTGGTGTCGGTACCCATGATTTCTCCCCCCGAGAAAGTTGTCCGATCGGACGCGCTGAACCTAGCGCGGGAGTCCGACAGGTTCTGGGGTGAAAGGCACGCGATGGGCCAACCGTCAAGAGGGTAACGATTTGGTAACGATAAATATGAGGAGTTCCTCAGGTTTGTGGAAATCCGAGTAACAGTCCCTGGCAGCGCGTTTGCGACCTACTCGCGAGTCACTTTCTCGACATCCCGTGAGGAAGATCACCGCGTGGAAAGTCCCGTATTTCGGGCCGTCAGCAAACGTGAGGAAATCCTCATGATCCTGTGTCAGCCTTAACGTGCACGGCAGGCGCAGACATGCCGATTCTTTCGGTCGATTTGCAAGATGTGCGCCCCGGGCAGACCCACAATTCCCACCTCGCCGCAGAGGTGACCAGGAGAGGACGTACGCGTGACGATCGATGACACGACACCTACAGGAAACGGACGCGACTCGAAGGATGGACGCCGCGTCGGCGTCGACGGGGGAGCCTCCCGCACGAACAGTAAAGGTGCCCTCGTCGATTCACTGAACAACGGATTGCCGTACGCCCTTGCCTTCGGTGGACAGGGCGCCCCGTGGCTCAGCACGCTCGAAGAACTCAGCCGCGACAACGGCCTCGAGCCGATTCTCACCGACTTGGTCAACGACGCAGCAGCGCGCCTCGCTCCGCTCGCGCAGGATCTTGTGGTGGTGCGCCCGATCGGATTCGATCCGGTCGCGTGGATTCTCGAAGCCGAGATCGTTGACGAAGAAGAAGGTGAGAAGCCGGCAGGTCCCTCTGCTGCAGCACTCACCGCAGCACCCGTTTCGCTCCCCGGCGTCTTCCTCACGCAACTTGCGGCGTTGCGTGCGCTGACTGCGCAGGGTCTCGATATTGCAGCGCATCCGCCCGTGTCCGTCATCGGACATTCGCAGGGCGTGCTCGCGACTGCTGCAGTTGCAGCTGGTGGCAACGACGACGGCGAGCTTCTTGCTGTTGCTCAGCTCGTCGGCGCCGCAGCCAGCCTGGTCGGCCGTCGTCGCGGCATCATCGCGAGCGCGTCGGGCAAGCCGATGGTCGCCGTGTCCAACGTCGATCCCGAGCGCCTCGCCGCGATTGTCGCCGAACTTGCCGAGACCACGACGGACAATCGCGCAGCAGTCCTCGCTATTCGTAACGGACGCCGCCGTGTTGTCCTCGCCGGACCGCCCGCTCAGCTGGCCCGCGTGCAGGAACATTGCGAGCAGATCGAGGCGAACGAAGCCCGCGAGCGCGATGGAAAGAAGCGTGGCGGTTCGGTCTTCGCTCCCACCTTCGACGCCCTCGACACCGAAATCGGTTTCCACCACCCGGCGCTCGCCGACGCAGTCGACCTGGTCGGCAGCTGGGCTGCGCGCTGCGGCCTCGACGCAGATCGCGCCAGCGCACTTGCGCAGGCCATTCTGGTCGCCCCGGTCAACTGGGTGCAGGCCGTGAATGGTGCCATCGACGCCGGCGCGCAGTGGATTCTCGATCTCGGACCCAGCGACCAGCTGACCCGTATGACGTCGTCCTCGCTGCGTGGGCAGGGTGTTGGCATCATCGCCGCGTCCACCCGCGGTGGACATCGCAACTTGCTCACCCCCGGTGCTGCGCCTGAGGTCTCACGTTCGTGGACCGAATTCGCGCCCAAGCCTGTAGCGCTTCCCGGTGGCCGTATCGGCGTCGAGACGGCCTTCACGAAGCTCACGGGTCGCTCACCGATCCTGTTGGCCGGCATGACGCCGACCACCGTCGACGCCAAGATCGTCGCCGCCGCAGCCAATGCCGGTCACTGGGCCGAGCTTGCCGGTGGTGGACAGGTCACCGAAGAGATCTTCGAAGACCGTGTCGCAGAACTGAAGATGCTCCTCGAGCCGGGCCGTGCGGTCCAGTTCAACTCGCTGTTCCTCGACCCGTACCTGTGGAAGCTGCAGCTCGGTGGCAAGCGCCTCGTGCAGCGCGCTCGTACTGCCGGTGCACCCATCGACGGCGTCATCGTCACCGCCGGTATCCCGGAACTCGAAGAGGCCGTTGCGCTTATCGAAGAGCTGTCCGAGATCGGCATCACCAACATCGCATTCAAGCCGGGCACCGTGGCGCAGATCCGTTCGGTGATCCGCATCGCCAACGAGGTTCCGAACTTCCCCGTCATCGTTCACATCGAAGGTGGCCGCGCCGGCGGACACCACTCGTGGGAAGACCTCGACGACCTGCTCCTCGACACGTACGCCGAGCTGCGTACGCGTTCGAACCTGATCATCTGCGTCGGCGGCGGCATCGGAACACCCGAGCGCGCAGCCGATTACCTGACCGGCCGCTGGTCTGTCGGAGCCGGCTTCCCGGCAATGCCCGTCGACGGCATCCTCGTCGGCACGGCAGCGATGGCGACGCTGGAGGCCACCACGTCTCCCGAGGTCAAGCAGCTCCTCGTCGACACACCGGGTACTCCGGACTGGGTAGGCGCCGGCACCGCCGAAGGTGGAATGGCTTCGGGCCGTAGCCAGCTCGGTGCCGACATCCACGAGATCGACAACGCCGCATCGCGCACCGGACGCCTCCTCGACGAGGTTGCCGGCGACGCCGACGCCGTTGCCGAGCGCCGCGACGAGATCATCGCAGCACTCGACGTCACCGCCAAGCCGTACTTCGGTGACATCGAGACCATGACGTACGCGCAGTGGCTGCGGCGCTACCTCGAGCTGACCGTCGGTATCGACGCGGCCAAGGAATTCGACTGCGGCGCAGACCTTCAGGACGCTATCGCCGAGGCAACGACGAGCCCGTGGCTCGACATCACCTGGCGTGCTCGCTTCGGCGAGATGCTCCAGCGCACCGAGGCTCGTCTGCACCCCGTCGACCGCGGCCCCATCCCGACCCTGTTCGGCGATGCCGAGACCCTCGAGCGTCCCGAAGCTGCGATTTGCGCACTGCAGGCGTCGTACCCGGACTACATGAGCACGGTTCTGCATCCCGCAGACGTCTCGTTCTTCATCTCGCTGTGCAAGACGCCGGGCAAGCCGGTCAACTTCGTTCCCGTCGTCGACGGTGACGTGCGCCGCTGGTGGCGCAGTGACTCCCTGTGGCAGGCACACGATCCCCGCTACACCGCAGATCAGGTCTGCGTCATCCCCGGCACCGTTGCCGTTGCCGGCATCACGCGTGTCGACGAGCCCGTCGGTGACCTGCTCGATCGTTTCGAGAAGGCCACGTACGACGAATTGGTTGCTGCCGGAACCACTCCGGTTGTCCTCGCGAGCCGTCGCCACCAGGATTCCGCTCCCGGTCTGCTCGACGCGATTCTCTCGGCGCCGGATCTCCAGTGGGCCGGCCGCCTGACCCAGAACCCGGTACGTCGTCTCGGCGACCTCGAAGAGTGGAGTGCCGAGTCCGTTGACAAGGCTGTTCACGCCTCGACCGGATCGAGCCTGACGGTTGTCGACGAGACTCACGTCCTGCTCTCGGTTCCGCTGGTGGCAGACAAGTCGGTCGACATCACGATCACCATTCCCAGCTCCGTTGTCGACGGCGGTGCCCCGGTCGTCACCGAGGCCGACGCTGAAGCCGCGATGTCCGCACTGTTGGCAGTTGCTGCAGGACAGGAACTGCCGACCGTCAAGAACGGCACCGCACGCCTCAATGTCGCGTGGGTACCCGACCGCATCGCCGATCACGCCGGAGTCACCGGTTCCGGTCTGCCGACCACACTGAGCGTGAGCGGCAAGGCTGTTCCGGACGTGGTCGTCGGCGCGTGCTGGCCCGCAGTATTCGCCGTCCTCGGCGCAGCCAAGCTCGACAGTCTTTCCGTCATCGAAGGCATGCTCGATCTCGTCCACCTCGACCACTCCGTCGACTTCGTCGGTGAACTACCCACCGAGACAAGCATTCTCGTGGTCAATGCCGAGGTCGCCTCGGTTCTCGACACCGACCTCGGTCGAGTCGTCGAGGTCAAGGTCGAGGTCGGCGCCATGCTCGGCGAGGGCCTCGACGCTCCCGCCGTGGTCACCATGACCGAGCGTTTTGCCATCCGCGGACGTACCGGCGCAGGCGAGCTTGCCGACCCCGCGCGCGCAGGTGGATCGATCAGCGATGCCGCTATCGATACTTCGCGTCGTCGTCGCCGTGACGCGAAGATCCTGGCTCCGGTCAGCATGGGCGCATTCGCTCAGGTTTCCGGTGACCACAACCCGATTCACACGTCCGACAACGCCGCGCTGCTGGCCGGCCTCGGAACCCCGATCGTGCACGGTATGTGGCTCTCGGCTGCGGCGCAGCAGGTTGTCACCGCGGTTGATCCCAGCGAGACCCGCACCCCTCCGCGTCGCCTGACCGCGTGGACCGCTCGTTTCCTCGGAATGGTCCGCCCCGGCGCTGAGATCGACGTCCGCGTCGATCGCATCGGTATCGATCAGGGTGCCGAGATCGTCGAGGTCGGTTGCCGCATCGACGGTGACCTGGTCATGGTCGCGACGGGACGCACTGCAGCACCGAAGACGATCTACGCCTTCCCCGGCCAGGGCATCCAGCGTCCAGGCATGGGCCTCGACGCCCGCGCTCGCTCGAAGGCTGCGCGCGACGTCTGGGAGCGTGCGGACAAGCACACCCGCAAGGCGCTCGGATTCTCGATTCTTGCTGTGGTGCGCGACAACCCGGTCACCGTCAAGGCCCGCGGCGTCGAGCACAAGCACCCGGACGGTGTTCTGCACCTGACGCAGTTCACCCAGGTCGCGATGGCTGTTCTCGGTGTAGCCCAGGTTGCCGAACTGCGCGAGTCCGGCACCTTCATCGAAGGCTCGTTCCTCGCCGGTCACTCGGTGGGTGAGTACAACGCACTCGCCGCTGTTGCCGAGGTCTTCCCGCTCGAAGCACTTCTCGAAGTTGTCTTCCAGCGCGGATCCGCGATGCACCAGCTGGTTCCCCGTGACGCAGCGGGCCGTTCCGACTACCGCATGGCTGCCATTCGCCCGTCGCAGATCGGTGTGTCCGACGACGACGTGCAGGACTTTGTCGCCGGTGTTGCCGAGGCGTCCGGTGAGTTCCTCGAAATCGTCAACCTGAACCTGCGCGGCAGCCAGTACGCCATAGCCGGATCCGTTGCCGGCCTCGACGCACTCGAGGTCGAGATCGATCGTCTCCGTGCGGAATTCGGTGGCAAGCGCGCCTACATCCAGGTTCCCGGCATCGACGTGCCGTTCCACTCCACCGTCCTTCGTGGCGGCGTGGCGGACTTCCGCGTATGCCTGCAGGACTTGCTCCCGCACGACATCGATCCGGACATCCTTATCGGCCGCTACATCCCGAACCTCGTTCCGAGGCTCTTCTCGCTGAGCCGCGACTTCGTTCAGGAAATCGCCGACCTGGTGCCGTCGGAGCAGCTGCAGGAAGTCCTTGCTGACTTCGACAGCTACGCAACGCGCAGCCACGAACTGTCCCGGATCATCCTGATCGAGCTGTTGGCGTGGCAGTTCGCCAGCCCGGTCCGCTGGATCGAGACCCAGGATCTGCTGTTCAGTGACGAGTCCGAAGGTGGACTCGGTGTCGAGCGCTTTGTCGAGGTCGGCCTCGGCGCTGCCCCGACCGTCGCGAACCTCGCATCGCAGACCCTCAAGCTGCCGGGCCGCTTCGGCTACCCGGTCGAGGTTCTGAACATCGAGCGTGAAGCTGCGATCGTCTACGGCACGGATGTCGATCCGGCTGCTGCCGACGATGACGACGAGGTGGAAGCACCCGCTGCCACTCCGGCGGCTGCCGCTGCCGCACCGGTCGCCGCTGCACCCGTCGCGACGTCCAGCGGACCGCGTCCGGACGACATCACCTTCAAGGCGCCAGACGCCACCAAGGTTCTGATCAGCCTGTGGACCAAGCTGCGTCCCGATCAGGTCGGCCCCGCCGACACGATCGAGGCACTGTGCGACGGTGTGTCCTCACGTCGTAACCAGCTTCTGGTCGACCTCGGATCCGAGTTGTCCCTCGGTGCCATCGACGGTGCGGCGGATGCCGACATGGGCTCGCTCGCAGCCACTGTCGACAAGCTGGCGCGTACGTACAAGCCGTTCGGACCGGTACTTTCCGATTCGATCAACGATCACCTGCGTAAGGTCTTCGGCCCCTCGGGCAAGCGTCCCGGCTACATCGCCGATCGTGTCAAGAAGGTCTGGGAACTCGGCGACGGTTGGGCGCACCACGTCACCGCAGCGGTAGCGCTCGGTACCCGTGACGGTGCCAGCATCCGCGGCGGCGACCTCGGCGGCCTGACCTCCGGCGCTCTGGCCGACGCAGCAGCAGTCGACGCAGTCATCGACAGCGCCGTTGCTTCGGTTGCGTCCGCTCGCGGCACCAGCGTTTCGCTGCCGGCAACCGGTGGTGGCGGCGGTGGAACCGTCGACGCAGCCGCTCTGGGTGAGTTCACCGAGAACATCACGGGCCGCAACGGCGTTCTGGCTTCGGCCGCCCGCCTCGTGCTCGAGCAGCTCGGACTCAGCGAAGAGGCTCCGGCCGCAACGGTCGAGGACACCGAACTGGTCGACCTGGTCTCGGCTGAACTCGGTTCCGACTGGCCGCGTCTGGTTGCTCCGGCATTCGACGCTCAGAAGGCGGTCCTGCTCGACGACCGTTGGGCAAGTGCGCGTGAGGATCTCGCTCGCATCTGGCTCGGCAGTGAGACTCTGTCGGTCGAGAACTTCATCGGTGCCGGTTCCACCGTTGCCGCACAGGCAAAGTGGTGGGCCACCCGCGCCGCCGACGAAGGTCGCACGACGCTGGCCGAGGTCTACACCCGCATCGCTGATGCGGCCGTGACTGCAGAATCCGACGCACCTGAGTGGGCCGGCGAGGTCGCAGTCGTGACCGGAGCCAGCAAGGGTTCGATCGCAGCAGCGGTCACGGGCAAGCTCCTGGCCGGTGGCGCAACGGTATTCGTCACCACGTCGCGTCTCGACGGCTCGCGTCTCGGCTTCTACCGTGACCTGTACCGCGAGAACGCTCGTGCCGGTGCCGCTCTCTGGGTGGTTCCTGCCAACATGGCGTCGTACACCGACGTCGACGCACTGATCGACTGGATCGGCAACGAGGCCACCGAAAATGCCGGTGGCGCAAAGAAGCTGATCAAGCCGGCTATGACGCCGACGATGCTCTTCCCGTTCGCGGCTCCTCGCGTCGGCGGAGAACTCTCCGACGCCGGCGCTCGCGCCGAAATGGAAATGCGCGTGCTGCTGTGGTCGGTGGAGCGCCTGATCGGTGGTCTGTCGAAGATCGGTTACGACAGCGACGTCGACACGCATCTGCACGTGGTCCTGCCCGGTTCGCCGAACCGCGGAACGTTCGGTGGTGACGGTGCATACGGTGAGGCCAAGGCTTCGCTGATCGCCGTGGTCAACCGCTGGAAGGCCGAGCGCAACTGGGCCGAGCGAGTCACGTTGGCACACGCCGTCATCGGCTGGGTCCGCGGAACCGGTCTGATGGGTCACAACGATCCGATCGTCGACGCTGTCGAAGCTGCCGGTGTCCGTACCTGGTCCACCCAGGAAATGGCAACCGAACTGCTGAAGACGGCTACCGCGCAGTCGCGTCGTAGCGCAGCCACGGCTCCGCTCGAGGTCGACCTGACCGGTGGACTTGCGGAGGCGAACCTCGACCTGGGCGCCCTCGCCAAGGAAGCCGCCGCGACCGCAGAGATCGCCGAGGCAGTTGACGAAGCAGTCGACGAGAACACCATCCTCGCGCTGTCCGCACCGGCACGCATCGATGCCTCGATCAAGGCTCCGAGCTGGCCCGAACTCGATGTCACTCCCGCGGACCTCGTGGTCATCGTGGGCGCCGGAGAGCTCGGCCCCTACGGTTCCTCGCGTACCCGCTTCGAGATGGAGGTCGACGAGCAGCTCTCTGCCGCAGGCGTTCTCGAATTGGCGTGGAACACCGGACTGATCGTCTGGGAGAACGACCCCAAGCCGGGTTGGTACGACGTCGAATCAGGCGATCTGGTGCCAGAGGCGGAAATCGCCGACAAGTACCATGACGCAGTTGTCGAGCGGTGCGGCATCCGTCGCTACGTCGACGAAGGCCAGATGATCGACAACACCGCACCGCTGCTCACCTCCGTGTTCCTGGACAAGGATCTGAGCTTCGTGGTCGGCAGCGAGGCAGAGGCTCAGGCCTTCGTCGAATCCGATCCCGAGAACACAGTGGCGTCGGTTTCGGCCGAGTCCGGTGACTGGACGGTCACGCGCCGCGCCGGCACCGAGATCCGTGTTCCGCGCAAGATGAAGCTGACCCGCAGTGTCGGCGGCCAGATTCCGACCAACTTCGACGTCACGAAGTGGGGCATCCCCGCCGACATGGCCGATTCGGTCGACCGCGTCGGACTGTGGAACATCGTTGCGACCGTGGACGCATTCCTCACGGGCGGCTTCACTCCGAGCGAACTGCTGCGTTGGGTTCACCCGAGCCTGGTAGCGAACACGCAGGGCACCGGCATGGGCGGCATGACGTCCATGAGGAGCTTGTACATCGACACGCTGCTCGGCGAGAACCGTCCCAACGACATCCTGCAGGAAGCTCTGCCGAATGTTATTGCGGCGCACGTCGTTCAGTCGTACGTCGGTGGCTACGGCGCGATGGTTCACCCCGTCGCGGCCTGCGCAACGGCAGCCGTGTCCGTCGAAGAGGGCGTCGACAAGATCCGCTTGGGCAAGGCCCAGTTGGTTGTTGCCGGTGGATTCGACGACCTGAGCGCGGAAGGCATCATCGGCTTCGGTGACATGTCGGCCACGGCCAAGACGTCGGACATGCACGCCAAGGGCATCGAGGATCGCCGCTTCTCGCGGGCAAACGATCGCCGGCGCGGCGGCTTCGTCGAGTCCGCCGGTGGTGGCACGATCCTGCTCGCTCGCGGTGACCTGGCACTGGAAATGGGCTTGCCCGTTCTCGGCGTTGTCGCCTGGGCCGGATCGTTCGCAGACGGTGTCCACACGTCGATCCCGGCTCCGGGAATCGGCGCACTGGGTGCCGGACGCGGCGGAGCGGATTCGCAGCTCGCACTCTCGCTCAACGCCCTCGGCGTCAGCGCGGACGACATCGCGGTCATCTCCAAGCACGACACGTCCACCGCGGCAAACGATCCCAACGAGGCAGAACTGCACGAGCGTCTCGCCGGGGCTTTGGGTCGCAGTGACGGTGCTCCGATGTTCGTGGTGTCGCAGAAGAGCCTGACCGGCCACGCCAAGGGCGGCGCAGCTGCCTTCCAGCTGATCGGTCTGTGCCAGGTGCTCAGCCAGGGCGTCATCCCGCCGAACCGCAGCCTCGACTGCGTCGACGACAAGATGGCCGAGTTCGAGCACCTCGTGTGGGCACGTCAGCCGCTCAAGTTCGGCGAGCAGCTCCCGCTGCGCGCCGGCCTGCTGACCAGCCTGGGCTTCGGTCACGTCTCCGGACTGATCGCCGTCGTTCACCCGCAGGCATTTGTCGAGTCGGTGCCCGCCGACAAGCGTGCGGACTATGTTGCAGCCGCACAGCAGCGCACCATCGACGGTCAGCGTCGCCTCGCCAAGGCGATGTGCGGTGGCGACAGCCTGTACGAGCGTCCCGCCGATCGTCGTCTCGGCGCCGACGGAACGCCCGCAAAGGCGTCGCGTCAGCTCGAAGCGGATGTTCTCCTCAGCGAGAACGCACGCCTGGGTGAAGATCAGCGTTACCGCTCGAATCTGCCTGGCTGCAAGTAGATAATCGCAGGATGGGAGTTCTGGGTATCGGTTTCGACCTCGTCACGGTGTCGGAGTTCGCCGAGCAACTGAAACGGCCGGGAACGGCTATGCTCGACAACTTCACACCGGGTGAGCGTCGGGATTCCAATACTCGGAGTTCCGATCCGGCAAGACATTTCGCGGCCCGGTGGGCGGCGAAGGAAGCAGTGATCAAAGCGTGGTCCACTGCTCTCTTCGCCAGCCCGCCGGTGCTGGGGGAGATGATCCACAATCAAATCGAAGTCGTCTCCGACGCGTGGGGGCGGCCCAGCATCAGATTGCGGGGCGACGTCGCGAAACACCTCACCGACGTGAAGATTCACATTTCGCTGACGCACGACGGAGACATGGCCGGCGCATTTGCCGTGATCGAATCGACTTAGGGTCGAGCTGGCGTCAGCCCTCGTAGTCGGCTGTGCCGCGGCCCTTCAATCGAGATTCCTTCTCCGCCACCAGCAGGTACGCACCCATCAGACGCTTGAGTTCCACTACGGCGTCGGCGTGGCTCTGGCCGTCCTGCACGGAGAAATTCAGCATCGAATACACCACGTGCACAAGCACTTCCGCCATCATCATGCGGCGATCCCGCGGTGAGCGCGGTGTGAGTGGACCAAGCATCTTGGCGACGGTTTCCGCGAACTGCTTCTCGTGAATGACACCGGTTGCCCGCGTGGACGGCGTGGACTGCATTGCCAACCACACCTCGCGGCGGGACGGATCGGACGTCCAGAGTCCGGCCATGTGGTCGACAAAACTGTTGAGGAACCGCAGCCAATCGAGTGACGGCACTTCACCGCCGAACTGGGCCAGCTCGTGTTGCACCCCCACGAGGTCCTGACGGTTCAACTCGCACACGATGACGTACTTGTTGGCGAAGAACTGATACAGAGTCCCGATGGGCACGTCAGCACGCGCCGCGACCTCTTCGCACGTGAACGATTCGAAACCGACGTCGGTGAGAAGTTCGCGGGAGGCGGCGAGAAGGGCATCGAACTTGCGCTGGCTTCGCTCCTGCGTCGGACGTTTGCGTGGAAGCAGTTCCTGAGGTGCGTCGCTCTGAGAATTTTCGAGTGCGGGGTCCGGCCGACGGCGTACGCGGTTGCGGGTAGAGGGCTGCACAGATTCGAGGCTATCGGCATCTGCAGCAGAATTTGGCGCTTGTGGAATATCCGGGCTCACCGAAAGATCACCCGACCGACTGCTGGAAATCCGACGACGTTGCCACTCTTCGATACTAGGTGACCGAAGGTGCGCTGCAGGAGAGGGTTGCTCATCGGTGATTCGGGCACACTGGAGTCGGCGAGAAAAGGAGACCGAAATGGCCGAACAGTTGCGAGCCGCAGTACGCGAGCTCATGCCCCGCGCGCACGAGGATCTGACGCGGTTGGTTGCGTTGCGGTCGGTCGCGGATGCGCGGCAATTCCCGCCGGAAGAATGTGCGGCAACTGCCGCCTGGGTGGTTGGCGCGTTCCGCGAACAGGGATTTGCGGACGCCGAGGCGGTTGAGACGTCGGACGGTTCCGCTGCGGTAATCGGATTTCGGCCTGGCCCAGCGGATGCCCCGACCGTTCTCCTGTACTGCCACTACGACGTTCAACCGCCCGGAGACGAAGAGCTTTGGAATTCGCCACCTTTCACGCTGACCGAGCGCGACGGACGGTTGTACGGGCGAGGCGCGTCGGATTGCAAGGGCAACCTCGTCATGCACCTGACCGCACTCCGAGCGCTCGCAGCAGCCGGGCAGGCGCCGGCTGTCAACCTGCGAATCGTCGCCGAAGGCTCGGAGGAGATGGGCACCGGAGGCCTCGAAGACCTGCTGCGGCAGCGCCCCGAACTGTTCGACGCCGATGTCATGCTGATCGCCGATACCGGCAATACCGCAGTGGGGGAGCCCACGATCACGACGTCATTGCGCGGTATCGCCAATGTGGTCGTCCACGTCTCGGCGCTCGAAGGTGAGGTGCACTCCGGGGTGTTCGGCGGCCCGGCGCCCGACGCGATGACCGCGTTGGTGCAGATGCTGGCAACCCTGCACGACGAAGAAGGCAACACCACCGTCGACGGTCTTGTCAGCGATCAGCACTGGAATGGCGTCGAGTACGACGACACACAATTCCGAGGCGACGCAGGAGTCCTCGAAGGGGTCGATCTGGTCGGCTCGGGTTCTGTGGCCGACCAGGTGTGGGCGCGGCCGGCGCTCACGATCTTGGGGATCGACTGCCCGCCCGTGGTCGGCTCGGCTGCGGCAATTACGCCACGAGCTTCCGCACGGTTGAACCTGCGCGTTCCACCCGGCACGGATCCCGCCGAGGCCCAGGACTTGCTGATCGGGCATCTGCTGGCTGCGGCGCCGTGGGGCGTGCGGGTGAGCGTGGACCCGGAGGCGACGGGAATGCCGTTCGGTGCTTCCACGGGTGGGCCGGGATTCAAGCAGCTCACAGCGGCTCTGAGTGCGGCGTACGGCGCCGAAGTCGGATTTGCCGGACAGGGAGGCTCGATTCCCCTGTGTAGCGCGCTGGCGGAGCAGTTCCCCGACGCGGAGATCGCGTTGATCGGCGTCGAGGAACCGCAGTGCCGCATCCATGCCCCGAACGAGAGCGTCGACCCGTCGGAGATCGAGAATCTCGCGTATGCGGAAGCCCTGTTTTTGAGTCGGTTCGAGTCTCGAGCCGGTTCGAGTAGCTAGACGGACAGGTCGCGTCGCAACTTGGCGACGTGACCGGTGGCCCGGACGTTGTACTGGGCAACCTCGATCTTTCCCTCTTCGTCGACGAGGAAGGTGGATCGGATGACACCCTGGACGGTCTTGCCGTACATCTTCTTCTCGCCGAACGCGCCCCAGGCCTCCAGCGTCGCCTTTTCCGGATCGGAGAGCAGCGGAAAGGTCAGCTCCTCGTTGTCGCGGAACTTGGCGAGCTTGGCGGGCTTGTCCGGCGAGATGCCGATGACGTCGAGGCCCGCCCCGTTCAATTCGGCGAGGTTGTCGCGGAAGTCGCAGGCCTGCTTGGTGCAGCCCGGCGTGCTGGCCGCCGGGTAGAAGTACACGATGACCTTGCGGCCTCGGTAGTCGTGCAACGAAACTTCGTTGCCTTCGGCGTCGGGGAGCGTGAAATCCGGCGCGATATCGCCGGCAGACAATCTACTGTTCTCGGTCACGGGAATCGAGGTTAGTCGAGAAATTGCGCGCCAGGTGGGCGCGCGGGCAATCTGCTCCTCTACGGTAGAACCAGGTGTCGACGCCTTGCGTCTGCACGGACGTAGCGGCAACGAACATCAAGCGACAGCACACAGACAAGTTGGAGGACACGTGCCCAGGGACACCGAGAGCATCGAGCGCGAGATCGAGAAGGCGCGTAACCAGCTCGCGAGCACACTCGACGAACTGACGGTACGGACCAACCCGAAGCGGCTGGTCGAGAACACCAAGAAGACGGTGCTCGCGAAGCTCAACGAGCCGAACGTGAAGTACGCGTTGATCGCCGTGGGATCCGTTGTCGGACTCCTGGTCATTCGCAAGATCATTCGCTGATCACCGAACGGCGTCGGACATGAAGAAGGCCCCCATCTCGATGAGATGGGGGCCTTCTTGCAAGTGCGCCCACAGGGACTCGAACCCCGGACCCAGTGATTAAGAGTCACTTGCTCTACCAACTGAGCTATAGGCGCTCGCTCTTGCGAGACAGAACATTAGCCGACGGGCTCCTCAGTTTGCAAAACGCGTCATAGTAATCGTGACGGCAGTTACATCGCACGTGTCTTTCAGGCCTGCGGCGGACGGGAATTCGTCCACCCGATCCGACCCTCCAGCTGATGTGCGAGCGACAAAATTGTCAGCTCGCCGTTCGGTCGCGACACCAGTTGGACGCTGAGGGGGAGCCCGTCGGTCGAAAATCCCGCCGGAACGGCCGCCGCCGGATTGCCGCACACATTCCAGATCGAGCAGTACGCCGCGATCGGCAAAGCCTTGCGGACGGCGGACAGCAGTCCTGTGCCCTCGAGTTGACCGATCCGCCGTGGCAAGGCGGGTGTGGTCGGCATCAGCACTATGTCATACGTGTCGAAAACCTGGTTGACGGTGTGCGCGATCCGTTGGCCACGCCGGTACGCCGCCCGGCCGACGCGCCGGGGCGACGCGATTCTGCCGATCGAAGACAGTGCGCGAGTTCGCTTTTCGAGAAGATCGGGCCGATCGACCCGCAAAGCTTCGTCGCGTACGCCGCCGAGTACCTGGGGGAGGAACGACGCCGTTGCATCGGGGTATCGGGGATCATGTTCGTCGACGTGGTGCCCCAACGCGCTCAACATTTCTGCGACCGCACGAACCCCGGCAACCACTTCGGGCGCCGGCGTGACGCCGCGCACGGGGCAGCGGGTGGACACGGCAATACGGAGGGGGTGCAGCGGGGACACCGCACCTTCGGTGAAGCGGGCCCCGAGTGGTTCGGCTCTGTAGTCGTCCACCGGTGTGGTGCCGATAATGGCGTCGTAGACGAGTGCGCTGTCCTCGACCGAGCGGGTAAGCGGGCCGAGCGTTCCGAGGCTGCGCCACAGGTTGCCGTTCGGTGCGGTGCTTACTCGGCCGCGTTGCGCTTTCAGTCCGAACAATCCGCAGAATGCCGACGGAAGCCGGATGGAACCGCCGCCGTCGCCGCCGATTCCTGCGGCAACCATGCCCGACGCGACAGCTGCTGCCGTGCCGCCACTCGATCCTCCCGTGGATACTGTTGTGTTCCAGGGATTTCGGGTGTAGCCGTGCGCGGCGGTCTCGGTGAACGGCCAGATGCCGAACTCCGGCATCGTGGTTTTTCCGATGATGACTGCTCCGGCGTCGCGTAAGCGTCGTACCACCTCGGAGTCCGAATTCGCGATCCGAGTGACTGCAGCACCGCCGTAGGTGGTGGGTGTTCCGGCTACGTCGTTCTCGTCCTTGATCGCGATGGGCACGCCGTGCAGGAGACCGACAGCGTCGCCGGATGCCTGGCGCTCGTCGAGTCGGGTGGCTTCGGCGATTGCTTCGTCGGCGAGGACGCGGGTGAAGGCGTTGAGTGTGGGATTGAGGCGTTCGATACGTCTGAGTGCATGTTCGGTCAACTCACGAGCCGACAGTTGGCCGCTGCGGATCAGTTCGGCTTGACCGACGACACCGGCAAATGCGACTTCCGCATCGGGCAGATCAGTCATGGCTCGCTCCATTTTGTCGGGTTCGCTGGAGTGTATTCGCCGCCCGGACACAAAAAAGATCCCCACCGTGTTTCCACGATGGGGATCTTTGCAAGTGCGCCCACAGGGACTCGAACCCCGGACCCAGTGATTAAGAGTCACTTGCTCTACCAACTGAGCTATAGGCGCTCGCTCTTGCGAGACAGAACATTAGCCGAACCGTTCCGTCGGGAGCAAATCGCCTGGTGGGCCGTCGTTGGACGGGTGGTTTCTGTGACATTGACCGAAATCGGTAACATTCCAATCGGTACGAAACGATTGATATTCGAACGTTACTCTTCGACGGGGTTTTCATGACCGTGAGTAACGACTGTGCCTGGCATCATTGACCTGGCGCAATTGCTGGTCGTTAACATGTGAAGCGGAGTCGAACAAATGAGTCGTCAGTGGTGGGGCATGTCCGTGCGTGGAGGGACAGGCCGAATCTCGAGGGGCGCCGCCATGGCCGCCGTGTCGTTGGGAGCGTTGGTTCTGGTGACCGCGTGCACGTCCAGTGGGGCTGCCGTGGACAACGAGGGCGCCGCGCCGATCGACTCCAACCCGTTGACCGAGCTCATCAAGCCGAAAGTCACCTCCACCGTCGCTGACGGCGCAATCGGTTTCTCCCCGGGCGATCCGGTCCGCATCGACGTCGCCGACGGCAGCCTGTCCGACGTTCGGATGGTCAACGCCGACGGTAAGACCGTTGCCGGCACCCTCGCGGCCGACGGAGCGTCGTGGGTGACCGCTGAACCCCTCGGCTACAACCGCAAGTACAAGATCGAGGCCCAGGCCTACGGATTGGGCGGAGCCAGCACCACGGTGACGTCGTTCACGACCAGCGCGCCCGGCAACCTCACCAAGCCGTACGTTATGCCCGGCGAGGGTTCCGTGGTCGGTATCGGCCAGCCGATCGCCGTGCAGTTCGACGAGAACATTCCGGATCGCAAGGCTGCCGAAGAGTCGATCACCGTCACGACGACGCCGGCTGTCGAAGGTGCTTTCTACTGGGTCAACAACCGCGAGGTCAGGTGGCGTCCGGAGGCGTACTGGGCGCCGGGCACCAAGGTTGACGTCAAGGTCAACGTCTACGGCCGCGATCTGGGCAAAGGCGTCTTCGGCCAGGAGGACGCCACGACGTCCTTCGACATCGGTGATTCCGTGATTGCCGTTGCCGACGACAACACGAAACAGGTCACTTTCCAGGTTAACGGCGAGACTGTCATGACCATGCCCACGTCGATGGGTAAGGACAGCACCCCCACCGACAACGGTGTCTACATCATCGGTGACAGGTTCGCGAACTTGGTCATGGACTCCTCGACGTACGGAGTGCCTGTCACTTCCGCTGACGGATACAAGACTCCGGTCGACTGGGCGACGCGAATGTCCTACAGCGGCATCTTCTTCCACTCAGCGCCGTGGTCAGTCGGGCAGCAGGGTTACTCCAACACCAGTCACGGCTGCCTCAACCTGAGCCCCGCCAATGCCAAGTGGGTGTACGACAACACCAAACGCGGCGACATCGTCATCGTGAAGAACACCGTCGGTGGCACGCTTTCGGGCACCGACGGCCTGGGGGACTGGAACATCCCGTGGAACGTGTGGAAGGCCGGTAACGCGGACGTCTGAGTGCGTCCCTGAAGTACTGAACGTCAGAATGCCCCCAGCCGATCGGTTGGGGGCATTTTCGTTCGCAGTGGTGTTTGCGGACCCAACCAAAAGAACCCCCGGAAATATCTTTCGACATTTCCGGGGGTTCCCTTTGGGTGAGCGACGGGACTCGAACCCGCGACAGCCAGGATCACAACCTGGTGCTCTACCAACTGAACTACGCCCACCATTGCCTCGGCGACCGGTTTGACCCGGTTGCTTTGACGTAGAAGATACTAGCCTGAAAGTTGGCCAGGATGCCAATCGGCAGGTCAGGCAGGCCCGAGGCCCTCTACGACGGCTGCGATCTCCGCGCTGGACGGTCCGGGAGCGGGGACAAATGCGGTACTGCGGTAGTACTTGAGTTCGCGGATGGATTCCTTGATGTCGGCCAGGGCGCGGTGCGCGAGGCCTTTTTCGGGCTGGCCGAAGTAGATTCGCGGGTACCAGCGACGCGAGAGCTCCTTGATGGAGCTGACGTCGATCATCCGGTAGTGCAGGTAGGTGTCCAGCGCGCTCATGTCCCGCGAGATGAATCCGCGGTCGGTGGCAATGGAATTGCCCGCCAGGGGAGCGGTGCCGGCGACGGGCACGTGCTCACGGATGTAGGCGAGCACCTCCTTTTCCGCCTCGGCAAGCGTGACCGTCGACTTGCGAACTTCTTCGGTCAGACCCGATTTGGCGTGCATCTTCTTCACGACGTCCGGCATTGCGGCCAGCGCGTCGTCGTCGGCGTGGATGACGATGTCCACGCCTTCGCCCAAGATGTTCAATTCGCTGTCGGTTACCAGAGCCGCAATCTCGATGAGTTTGTCCGACTCCAGCCGCAGCCCGGTCATTTCACAATCGATCCATACCAATTTGTCCTGCACCAGGAACACAGTAGTAGGCGCGGCCGGAAGGATAAGGTCTGCGGTGACATCTCGACGCGCGTAGATCTTCTTTTGTAGTGCAAATGAGGAGGGCCTTGTATGACCGTGGATCCCAAGGACGGCGCTGTTTCACTGACGCCGGCCGAGAAGGCGAAAGTGGCCAAGGCCGCTGCTGCCGAAGCTGCTCGAGTTGCTGCCGAGGCCGCACAGGCCGCCGAGGACGCTGAGCGTGAGGCTCTCGCTGCAGAGAGTGCTGCTGCGCAAGGCGCAGCCACGCCGCCGGTTCCGTCAGGTGTTGCAGCCGAGATCGCCGCGGGCTATTCGTCGGAGGGTCGGGCGCTGGAGCTGGGGTCGATTGTTGTCGACGGAGTTGCAGATCCGGCAGCCCGGGTGCGTATTCCCTTGGCCACCGTCAACCGTCACGGCTTGATTGCCGGTGCAACCGGTACGGGCAAGACCAAGACGTTGCAGGGCATCGCGGAACAGCTCTCCGCCGCGGGTGTGCCCGTCGTGATGGCGGATGTGAAGGGTGATCTCTCGGGATTGTCCAAAGCGGGGGAGAGCAACGACAAGATCACAGCTCGGGCAATCGAGACGGGTGACGACTCCTGGACTCCGTCCGGTATGCCCGTCGAATTTCTGTCGCTGGGAACCGGCGGGATCGGGATTCCGGTCCGCGCCACCATCACGAGTTTCGGGCCGATCCTGCTCAGTAAGGTGCTGGGGCTCAACGAGACTCAGGAGTCCACGCTCGGATTGATTTTCCACTGGGCGGATACTCAGGGCCTTGCGTTGTTGGATCTCAAGGACTTGCGTTCGGTCATCGCGCACCTCACCAGTGCCGAAGGCAAGGCAGATCTGAAGGGAATCGGCGGCGTGTCGACGGCCACGGCTGGGGTCATCCTGCGCGCGCTGGTCAATCTCGAGGCCGACGGTGGTGACACCTTCTTCGGTGAACCGGAACTCGAAACCGAGGACCTGCTGCGGGTTGTCGGTGGCGCCGGCGTCATCACACTCTTCGAACTCGGCGCGCAGGCCGCGCGTCCGGCGATGTTCTCCACGTTCCTGATGTGGGTGCTGGCCGACCTGTTCCAGACCCTGCCGGAAGAAGGGGACTTGGAGAAACCCAAGTTGGTCTTCATCTTCGACGAGGCCCATCTGTTGTTCGCCGACGCGTCGAAGGCTTTCCTTCAGCAAGTCGAGCAGACCGTGAAGTTGATTCGCTCCAAGGGTGTCGGTGTGTTCTTCTGCACGCAGTTGCCCACCGACATCCCCAATTCTGTTTTGTCGCAACTGGGTGCCAGGGTGCAGCATGCTCTGCGTGCGTTCACTCCGGACGATCAGAAGGCGCTCAACAAGACGGTCCGCACGTACCCGAAGACGGAGCATTACGACCTCGAGAAGGCACTCACGTCGTTGGGAACCGGCGAGGCCATCGTGACCGTCCTCTCGGAGAAGGGTGCGCCGACACCGGTGGCCTGGACCAAGATTCGTCCGCCTCGCTCCCTGATGGACACGATCGGCAACGACGCCATCACAGCCGCGGCGGCGTCGAGTCCGCTCCACCAGAAGTACGGTCAGACGATCGATCGCGAATCGGCGTACGAGAGGCTGACGGCCAAGGTGGCCGGGGCGCCAACGGCAGACCCGTCGCTGGATCTGCCGCCGTTACCGGATCTGTCGCAGTTTCCGCCGCCGCCACCGGTCGAGCCGGAGGGTCCCAACATCGCCGAGCAGATTCTCGGCAATTCTGCGGTCAAGAGCTTCCTCAAATCGGCGGCATCTGCTGCCGGTCGGGAAATCTCGCGCAGTATCTTCGGAACCGGTAGCCGCCGTAGGCGCTGACGATTCGACGCCCGCGAGTGTCAGATGCCGACCTCGCGGGCGAGTAGGTCGTTGATCGATTCGCGTCGGATCAATGGTCGTGCGACGCCACCGAGCACGGCAATCACCGGCGGACGGCACACACTGTTGTAGGTGGATGCCATGCTGTGGTGATAGGCGCCGGTACACGGCACTCCCAACAGATCGCCCTCGTGAAGGTCTGCGGGAAGTTGTATGCCGACGGAAATTTCGTCCCCCGATTCGCAATGCCGCCCCACGACGGTCACTTCCTCGAGCGGCGCATTCGAATGTCGGTTGACCAATTCGACGTCGTAGCGACTGTTGTACAACGACACTCGCGGATTGTCGCTCATGCCGCCGTCGACGGAGACAAATGTCCTGCCGCCGCTGATGGTCTTGATGTTCGCCACGCGGTACAGCGTGACACCGGCCCGAGCGGCGATGGCCCGGCCGGGTTCGAGGACGATTTCGGGGCGAGGAAAGCGATTTCGGGTGCAGGCGTCATCGAGTGATTCGTCGATGACAATTGCCAGTCGAGTCAGGTCGAGTTGCGCGTCACCGGGGACGTACGGGATTCCGTGCCCGCCCCCGAGATCGAGTTCGGTGAGGATGATCCCGTGAGAACGACGTATGTCGTCCATTTGCGCGATCATCGTATTGATCCCGGAGCGGAAATGTTCGGGATCGGTGATCTGCGAACCGAGATGGCAATGGAGGCCGATAAGTTGGAGGTGAGGCGCTGCGCTGACGGCGGCAACCGCACGATCCAATTCTTCGGAGAATGCCGGCAGGCCGAACTTCTGGTCGACGATGCCGGTGGCCACTGCCTTGTGTCCGTGAATGTCGATACCGGGCGTGACTCGGATCAGTACTTTCTGCGGCCGGGTGCAGACCGAGGCCAGTCGTAGTGCTTCGCTGTGGGAGTCGAGAACTATCCGCCCGACACCCGCGTTGACGGCTACTCTCAGCTCTGCGACAGATTTGGCGTTGCCGTGCAGGATGATTCGTGCCGGGTCCACACCGGCTGTCAGTGCGATGGTGAGTTCGCCGGCCGAGCAGACGTCTACCCCGAGCCCCTCGTCGGAGACCCATTTTGCCATCGCTCGAATCATGAGAGCCTTGCCCGCGTACACGATTTCCGCGTCGGGGAAGATCTCGCGATACATCCGGCAGCGGTGGCGCACGTCGGCCTCGTCGACGACATAGGTGGGGGTTCCGTACTGGTCGGCGATCTCTTCGAGGGAGACGTCGCCGATGCAGATGCGTCCGCTCTGATCGTGGCGAGTGCTGATGGGCCACAAAGCCGGATCCAAGCGCGGTGTCATCGCGCTGCGTAGGGACGGGAAGATGTCGAGAAGCGTCACGTCGATCTCCTGAGGGTGACCCGCTCGGTGCGGGGCTACCAACAGATCTACTCCGGAAAAGTGCCGGTGGACCTTGTCTTGACGGGTATTTGACGGGGATACGACTGAGTTTGACGGCGTCCTTTTATGTCGTTCGTCGTCGCTTCCAGCCGAACCAACCGAGCGCCGCCAGCAGCGCAACCGCCGCGACACCGCCAACGACCGCTGTTTTGTCGATATAGACGCCGATAGACGGAGTACCGCCGGCTTCCGGAACATAACCTGCGCCGTAGACGGATTCAACTGTTGCCTGGACGTCGAAATCGGTTCCGGTATAGGGGGCGCAGCTGTATCCCTCGTATTCGGCGTCGACGTCGTAGGGCGCCGACAGGAACATCAGTCGTTCGGTACCGAGTACGTAGCTTGTGCCGCAACCATTCCCGTTTGCGAGTGTTCCCACCGACGTCACGGACGCGACATCACCCTTGTAGACGCGACTGACGTCGAACAGATAGGTGTCCTCGAACCCGTCCGAGGATTTCTCGGTGGGCGTGCCGAGGAAGATTGTGCTGGAGACACTCACTGCCTCTTGCGGCGACTCGAAGGAAACACACGAGCACGCGTTTGCCGTGGTGGGTAGCAGTAGGGGCAACCCTCCGGTCGTGAGAAGGATTGCCCCTACAGCCAACGAGCGAGAAGTTCGGATGACTCAGCCGCCGAGCTTCTTGTAGAACGTGCCAACGATCGGGGCGACAACTGCGCGCGGGGTGTAACCGCCGGCGACGGACATCGCCTTGCTCAGGATGCCCGGGACAACGCGCATCTTGTTCTCGGCCAGACCGTCGAGGGAGACCTTGGCCGTGTACTCGCTCGAGATCCAGAAGAAGTCCGGGACCAGCTTGTCGACGATCGAGGCCTCGGCGGGGTCCGGGGTCTCGGTGCGAACCGGTCCGGGGGCGAGGAGAGTGACGTTGACGCCGCTGCCTTTGAGTTCCCCGCGCAGGGATTCCGCGAACGTGTTCACGAAGGCCTTGGTGGCGGCGTAGGTCGCATTGTTGGGAATCGGCATGTTTCCCGCGGCCGATCCGACCATCAGGATGCCGCCGGACTTGCGCTCGACCATTCCGGGCAGAACGGCCAGGGTGAGGTCGTGCACCGCGACGGCGTTGAGTTCGACCTGTGCGCGCTCGTAGCTCGGGTCGAGCTCGGCTACCGGCCCGAAGGTGGCGATACCGGCGTTGTTGCACAGGATGCTGATCTCACGCGTGCCCAGTTCCTCGACCAGGACGGCACGGGCCGCGCTGTCCGAGAGATCGCAGGCACGGACCTCGACGTCGACGCCATGCTTGGCGCGAAGTGTCTCGGCAAGACCCTCCATGACGTCGCCGCGTCGTGCGACCAGGATCAGGGAGTGTCCGCGGGAGGCCAGATCAGTGGCCAGTGCCTCTCCGATTCCGGAGGAGGCACCGGTCACGACGGCGCGGGCTGTGGTGGTGGGTGTCGGCAGGCTCACGATCAGTCAGCGTAGTCGGTCAGATCTTCGCGGCCAGTCGTGTGCCCTGTTCGATGGCACGTTTTGCATCGAGTTCGCCGGCTACGTCTGCCCCGCCGATGATGTGGGTCACCATGCCGGCAACGGTCAGCTCGTCGACGAGATCGCGCACCGATTCCTGTCCGGCGCAGATCACGATGGTGTCGACCTCGAGGAGGCGAGGCTTCTCGTGCTTCTCGCCGAAGGTGATGTGCAGGCCGGCGTCGTCGATCCGTTCGTAGTTCACGCCGGAGAGTTCGTGCACACCCTTGTTCTTCAACGCGGCGCGGTGGACCCAGCCGGTAGTCTTGCCGAGGCCGGCTCCGATGCGTCCGGGCTTGCGCTGCAGGAGGTAGACCTCACGCTCCGAAAGCTCCGGGATGGGTGTGGTGAGCGCTCCCGGTGCCATCTCGGGTTCCGTGACGCCCCACTCCTGCTTCCATTCCTTCAGGTTCAAGGTGGGTGATGTTGGGTGAGTGAGGAATTCGCTGACGTCGACGCCGATACCGCCGGCTCCGATCACAGCGACGGTCTTGCCGACGGGCTTGCCCTCGCGGACCACCTCGGCGTACGTCAGTACCTTCGGATTCTCGATGCCGGGGATGTTCGGGACTCGCGGCGTCACTCCGGTGGCGACCACTACCTCGTCGAAGGATCCGATGAGATCGGCTGGAGTCACGCGTGTTTCAAGCTTGACGTCGACGCCGGCAAGGTCGAGTTGCCTGGTGTAGTACCGGATGGTTTCGGTGAATTCTTCCTTGCCTGGGATCAACTGCGCGATCCCGAACTGGCCGCCGATCGTGTCCGACGCCTCGAACAGGGTGACTGTGTGGCCGCGTTGTGCGAGATTCAACGCTGCAGAGAGACCGGCAGGTCCGCCGCCGACAACAGCAAGATTCTTGCTGCGGCGGGTGGCGGAGAGAACGAGCGTCGTCTCGCGTCCCGCGCGTGGATTGAGCAGGCAGGACACATGTTTGCGCACAAAGGCGTGGTCGAGGCAGGCCTGGTTGCAGGCGATGCAGGTATTGATCTCGTCTGGTGCTCCGCGTTGTGCTTTGTTTGCCCAGTCGGGATCGGCCAGCATCGGGCGGGCCATGGAGATCAATTGCGCGTCGCCGCGGGTGAGAATTTCCTCAGCCGTCTCGGGCATGTTGATCCGGTTGGATGCGACCACCGGAATGCTGACGTGCTTTTCGAGTTTGCCGGTGATGTCGACAAAGGCGGCGCGGGGTACGGAGGTCACGATAGTGGGCACCCGTGACTCGTGCCAGCCGATGTCGGTGTTGATGATCGTGGCGCCCGCAGCTTCGATTTCCTGTGCCAGAGTGACGATTTCATCCCATGTCTGACCGCCTTCGACCAGATCGGCCATAGACAGGCGGAACACGACGATGAAGTTCGGGCCGACGGCGCGGCGGGTGCGTCTGACGATCTCGACGGCCATGCGTCGACGGTTCTCGGAGCTACCGCCCCATTGATCTTTACGCTTGTTCGTGCGCTCGCACAGGAACTGGTTGATGAAATAGCCTTCGCCACCCATGATTTCGACGCCGTCGTATCCGGCGGATTGAGCGAGCTTGGCGCAACGGACGTAGTTGCGGATCTGCCAGCGCACCCCACGATCAGTGAGCCGCCGTGGCCGGAACGGGTTGATCGGCGCTTTGATCGACGACGCCGACACACTGAACGGTTGGTAGCTGTACCGACCGGCGTGCAGGATCTGCAATGCGATCTTGCCACCTGCGTCGTGTACTGCCTTGGTGATCCGGCGATGGCGGCGCGCCTCGATCTTGTTGGTCAGCTTGGCTCCGAACGGAAGGAGCCAGCCGGTGCGGTTGGGGGCGTAGCCGCCGGTGACGATCAATCCGACGCCGCCGCGCGCGCGTTCGGCAAAGTACTCGGCAAGTTTGTCGATGTCTTTGGCCCGGTCTTCGAGACCGGTGTGGATCGAACCCATGACTACGCGGTTCTTCAGTGTGGTGAACCCGAGGTCGAGGGGTTCGAACAGGAGGGGGAACTGCGGAGTGGTCATGGCTGCGGGTGTCCTTCCGAGTTGCTGGCAGCGGAGTTGTTGTCGGCTGAGTTGTTGTCGGCAGGGGGTAGGGCGTCCAGAATTTCCTGGCACCAGTCGACAAAGCCCTCTTCGACGCGGATGCCGCCGCGCAGAACGAGATACTGATGCAGGGGTGATCCGGAGAGAGCTGTGGGATTGGGGAAGTCGCGTTTCTCGATAAGTCGGTAGACGTCGAGTCGGGAGGCGTGGCCGTCGCGGTGGCGAGCGACTTCGTCTCGAAGTGCGGGGATGTCTGCGCTACCGGCGGCGCGGATCTTCACGGCCAGTTCATTACGCAGATGGCTGGGTTCGGACGGTTCGGCTATCCAGCGCGTCAGCTCGGCGCGGCCAGCTCCGGAGACCCGATACACCTTCTTGTCCGGGCGCCCGTCCTGAGCGACGGTTTCCACCTCGAGCCACCCGGCTTCGTCCATCCGCTTGAGTACGCGGTAGATCTGCTGGTGCGTCGCGCTGTGGAAGAACCCGATCGACTTGTCGAATCGACGGGTCAGGTCGTACCCCGACGCCTCCTGCTCGGTCAGCGAGGTCAGGAGCGCGTGTTCGAGTGCCATGAGTGAAGTATGTATGCACCTCGTTCCATATGCAACCAAGTGCATACCCTGAAAAGTTTGCACTGTTTTGTCCCTCTCGCTCGAATAGGCTCGCGATCATGAGCGCAGAGTCGACAAGTACGCAGGCGGAACCGCCCGCAGGGATAGGCGCCGCGGCGACCAAGAGTCAGGTGGTTGCGTGGGGGCTGTGGGACTGGGGATCTGCAGCATTCAACGCGGTGATCTTGACTTTTGTCTTCTCCGTTTACCTCACCGACGCCGTGGGTGACGATCTGCCCGGCTCGGTGTCGGCGACAACATGGCTCAGTTGGGCACTCGGAATCGCCGGATTCTTCATCGCGATTCTTGCTCCCATCACCGGACAACGGTTCGACGCGTCTGGCAAGCGCAAGTGGTCGCTGGCGATCCTCACCGGCATCACCGTTCTGTCGATGGCCGGGTTGTATTTCGTCGAGGACAACTATCGGTATCTGTGGCTGGGGCTTGTGCTCCTCGCCATCGGTTCGGTGATCTTCGAACTGGCCGGAGTTCCGTACAACGCCATGATGCGGCAGGTGTCGACGCCGGAGAACTTGGGCCGCGTGTCCGGGTTCGGCTGGGCCATGGGTTATTTCGGTGGAATTGTTCTGTTGTTGCTCTGCTACTTCGGGTTCATCGTCGGTGACGGCGACACGCGAGGTTTTCTGGGATTGACCACCGACGGCGGGCTGAACATCCGGATGGTGGCACTGCTTGCGGCGGTGTGGTTTGCCGTCTTCGCGATCCCGGTGTTCTTCAAGGTGCCCGAGTTGCCTACGCCCGACGCAGATCCGGGTGCGGCGAAGGCGGGGTTCCTCGATTCCTACCGCGTGCTGTGGCGCGACTTGCGTGAACTGTGGATCGTCGACCGTCGCACTATCTGGTACTTGATCGCGAGCGCCTTGTTCCGCGACGGACTCGCCGGGGTGTTCACTTTCGGTGCTGTCCTTGCCGTGAATGTGTACGGCATCAGTGCGGCGGACGTTCTGTTGTTCGGCGTTGCGGCCAACGTTATTTCGGCCATCGGCGCCTTGGTGGCAGGGCGATTCGACGACCGGATCGGGCCCAAGCAGGTCATCACCGTATCGCTCGCGTCGATGATCGTGGTCGGTGCAATCTTGATTGCGGTGTCCGGGCCGGTGATGTTCTGGATCTTCGGACTCTCGCTGTGCTTGTTTGTCGGGCCGGCACAATCGTCCGCTCGAACGTTCCTGGCGCGCATCACTCCGCCCGGTCGTGAAGGTCAGCTTTTTGGTCTGTATGCGACCACAGGCCGAGCAGTATCGTTTCTTGCGCCGACACTGTTCGGCCTGTTTGCGTGGATGTTCGGTGCCGATCGCGCCGGCATCGTCGGACTGTTGGTGGTTCTTGCTGTGGGCCTGGCTGCCCTGTCGCTGGTCAAGGCGCCCGAAGGCGACAGTGCGGAGGTTGTCAGTCCTTGAAGTAGACCAATTGGTGGGTGGTGGCCAGCAGTTCGCCGTCACTGCCCCATAATTCGGCGCTCTGATCGAAGTAACCGTTACCGAAACGCTGGGTGCGTGCGGTTCCGAGGACGGAGCGATCGGACTGCCGGGCCAGCGCTGCGGCGTCGGCATGGAAGTAGATCGTCAGCGATACGGTTCCGGCGGGAGCCATCTTGCCGCGGCGCAGGAACACTCGCGGAAAGAACACATCGCACAACGAGGTCAGCGAGGAGAAATCAAGCGCGCGCGGCGGGCTGTCACGAACCCAGAGAGTCGAGACGGAGTCGGGATGCTCGCCGGATTCCAGATCGGGGATTGCGCCCTCGATAAACCGCATTTCGTAATTCTGAGCCCAAGCGATGAACTCGGGGAACGGTTGCGCGGGAACATCTTCTGCAGCCGGCACCGCAGGCATCTCGATTTCCGTGGAGTCCCAGGTATCGCGGCGGAGGCCGAACACAGCTGTTGCGGTAGTCGCCACAGTGCCGTTCTGAGCGAGTTCGATCCACCAATGCTGTGTCGTTCGGTTGGTGCGCACCGGACGCGCAGTGATCTCGAACTGGCCTTCGGCGATCGGGCCCGCAAAATTGACCGTCAGCGACAGTGGTTCACCTAGGCACTCGGGGTGCCGCTGAACCGAGGCCAGCAACGTGGCCGAGGTGATTCCGCCGAACGGCCCGACCATGTTGTTGTATGCGGTACTGGTGTGCCCGGTCGAGAGACCCGGCGTAATGGATTCCAGGTCGACTGCGGCATCAAACGGATGCGGGGGTGCAACGGTTGTGGTCACGACAAGCTCCTGACGGTGAAATCGGTGTAGTAGGCAGTCAGTATATGTATGACAACCTACATATAAGCTCAGGTGTAGGTCGGATCAGGCTCCCGCTCGCCGGATTATCGCGTCCGCCAGTTCCTCGGCGCGTTCCTCGGGTACCCAGTGACTGCCGCCCTCCAGAACCACAAATTCGTACGGCGCATCCACGAATTCACCGCATCGTTCTGCTGCGGCGCGGCCGAGTGCGGTGTCGGCCGTACTCCAGACGTACGTCGTCGGAACAGTGGTGGGGGCTATGTCTCCGAAATCGCGAGTCATGGCGCGATACCAGTTCAATGCGCCGGTCAATGCTCCATCGCCACTGAGGATGCGAATATGTTCGTCGGCGAACTCGGGATCGATCTGGCCGTCGAACATCGCCCGCAATCGTCGGAAGTTGTCCTCCGACAACACTTTTTCGGCCTTCCCTTCCTGGCGGAGCAGTCGGATGTACGTCGAGCGTTCCTTTTGATCCTGATCTTCGCGCAGCGCCCAACCGAAAGCGGTGGGGTGGGGAACAGAGATTGCGGTCAGGCTGCGAATTCGCTGTGGATGCCGTCCCGCAACCTGCCAGGCCACGGCGGATCCCCAGTCGTGACCGACAAGATGAGCGTCGGGCAACCCCAGGGCGTCGAGCAGACCGACGGTATCGGCAACAAGGTGCTCGATGCGATAGGCGTCGACGCCGGAGGGACGGGCATCGGGCGAATATCCGCGCTGATGCGGCGCTATGACGCGAAATCCGGCGGCCGTCAGTAGGGGAGTCACTTTGCCCCAGGACGCGGCGCTTTCGGGGAATCCATGCAAGGCAAGAAGCGGGACGCCGTCGTCCGGACCGGAAATCAGGACGTCGAATGTCAGGTCGCCGACAGGAATCCGAAACGTATTCGTGGAGGACATGGTGCCACCGTACGAGGCAACTCCGGATCCACACCACACTTCGGGCTGAATTGATGACCGGCGGTCGCCTCAGCAGGCGATACGTTTGGGGGAAGGTGTGCGAAAGGCAGACTACTGGTGTCCGCGGGCCGGCCGTGTCTGTAGTTCTGGTGCGGCGGCGGTCAGTAGGGCGGCCCGATCGCGGGTCAACGGCGGATAGATGCGTTGGGTGTTGATGGTGTTCTTGGTGGCTTTGGCCTGTGCGCCGGTCGCCACAACTTGCCGATCCCAGCCTTCGGTGTAGACCGCACCTGCCGGGCCTAGGTCCAAAACCGTGACATACCACGGGATGCGGAGGGCCAGCATCGGATTGCCGAGCAGATCGCCGATCACGTTGTACCCGGCGTAGCGGCCCATCGGCCGGCTGTGCTGGCAGGACATCACCGACTGATGCTGATTATCCATCTTCGCGGTGGCGACGTCGCCGGCAGCGAATACGCCTGGTACGCCGATCACCTGGAGATAGTCGTCGACCGGGAGCCGTCCGAGCCGATCACGTTCGACCGGGAATTGCGCGGTCAACGGGTTTGCCTTCATGCCGGCACACCAGATGACCGTCGCGGCGGGCACCATCTCATCCGAAGACAGCGTGACCCCGCCCTGGTCCACCGTGGTCACACTCATCCCGGTCAGTGTCTCGACTCCGGTGTTGGACAATGCCGCTTCGATGACCGGCCTCGCCGACGCACCCATATCCGATCCGACGTTGGGGTTGTGGTCCACCAGCACCACGCGCGAGGTCACGTCGGCGCCGAACAGGGCAGTGAGCCGGCCTGGCAACTCGCAGGCGGTTTCGATGCCCGTCAGGCCGGCCCCGACCACCACCACGGTCGCCGCGGCGGGTGTGACGGGTCCTTCGGCCAGCAGGGTCAAATGAGCGTCGAGTTTCATTGCGCCGTCGTAGGTATCGACGTCGAACCCGAACTCCGTCAGACCCGGGATATCGGGTCGGGCTACACGGCTACCTGCCGCCAGAACGAGGCGGTCGTAGCCGTACGTCTGTGACTGACCACCGACGTTTGCGGAGACGGTCCGCGCACCGGTGTCGACCGCGGTCACCTCCGCGGTGACATAGGCGATCCCGGCCGGGTTGAGGACATCGGCCAGCGGGATGCGGCAGGCGCTGAGATCGGCCTCGTAGTTGCGCACCCGGATGTCGTGGAAGGGCTGGGCGCTGAGTACCGTGATCGACACCTGCCCGGCCGGTATCCCGAGTTCGTCGAGCCGCCGAGCAGCGCCGAGCGCGGCCCATAATCCGGCGAATCCGGAACCGATGATGATGACATCGCTCATGCGTCGAGGGTCTCACGGATCGCGGCAGAACAGGTGTGTGCTGCGTTGGAATGTTCGCGAACGCTGCGATAAGAGAAGCAATTCGCCGATGACTTAGCCCGGTCTGCCAGGTCAGTATCTGAGTACGAGCGCCATTGTTTACGTCGAGAGGTACAACCTTATGTCGATCGATCATGTTCTTGCTGTCGTCCCCGTTCGAGACCTCGCAGAGGCAGTGCAGTGGTACTCGAGTCTGTTCGGCCGCGGGCCTGACAATCGCCCGATGGTGAACTTGGCAGAATGGCGTGTGACTGACACCGGATGGGTGCAGGTCACGGTGGACACTCGCCGCGCGGGTCTGGCGCTGCTCAACTTTGCCGTGGACGACCTCACGACGCACCGTGAGGCGGTCGGTGTGCGAGGGCTGACGCTGGATGCGGTGGTGGATGCAAACAAAGGTGTGCAGTTGTCGAGTATCAGCGATCCTGACGGCAACACCCTGACATTCATCGGCGGGTTCCGGATCCACTACTGACCGGAACTACGCCTCGTGTGCGAGTTCGTAGTGTTCGACTCTGTTTCTAGGTTCGAGAGGGATCCCAGGTAGCCATACCCAGAATGATCAGCCGCAACTGCTTCTCGGCCCGCGCGATTACAGCATCTTCGCTGGGATATCCCGGCGAGCCTGCGTCGAGGAGTGCCACGACGGCGGTGAACATCACGCCGACGATCAGGTCGGCCGCAATTTCAAGATCGTCGTTTCGCCAGTTTTCCAGCCCAGCCATTCGGGAGAGGTCGACGGTGAGTTCGCTGACGAACAATCGCATCTCGGTGTTGATGGCGCGTCGTATCTCGCTGATGCCGCCGTAGCGTTCGCGGCAGAGGAAGCGAAACTCGCGCTCGTGTGAATGAACCTGGCGGACAAGGATATCGAGTGAGGTTCCGGCGTTCTTGGGGCTGGGGTCGCGCCTGGCGTCGCGCAACATTTGCCGAAGCATGCGCATGCTCTCCTCGACCAGGACGACTCCGAGGTCTTCCATCGAGGCGAAGTGCCGATAGAAGGCCGTGGGGACGATGCCCGCCTCGCGGGCCACTTCGCGGAGGCTGATGCCGGCAAAACTCCGGTCGGCGAGGAGATCCATCGCGGTATCGAGCAGCGCTTGGCGTGTGCGCTCCTTCTTGGCTGCGCGATTTTCCGGCTCAGCCTTGGTCACGATGTACGAGTGTAGATATCGGCACGGTGGACTCTTTCTGTGGATCGCGTAACTCACGTCACATTCATCTTGACATATACCTGTGTGCACCTGTCACACTATTATCAGTGAACATTTGTACACTGAAATTATGCAACCTGGAAGGAGTGGCTGACAATGGCATCAACCTCCAAGACTCTGGCCAGACGCGGGCTGGCCCTGATCGAAGCCATGGCTGCTCCGCATCAGATCGATCGTTACCTCGAACTCGTCAATCCCATGGCGACGGTGCGCGACATTCGCGCGCAGGTCGTATCGGTCGACCATCCGACCGCTGATTCAGTGACATTGACCCTGCGTCCGACGCGCCAGTGGCGCGGATTCTCTGCCGGACAGTTCGTCCAGGTAGGCGTCGTGATCGACGGGGTGCGTCATACCCGCTGCTACTCGCCGGCTGGTTCTGCGTCCAGCCGTGATGGCCTTATCGAACTCACAGTGAAAGCCCATCCCGGTGGGCTGGTGTCGCAGTATTTGAACGCGCATGCCGAACCGGGACTTGTAGTCAGCCTGTCCCAGGCCGACGGTGTTTTTACGCTCCCCATCGAACGGCCCTCTCACATTCTCCTGATCAGCGGTGGCAGTGGAATCACCCCGGTGATGTCGATGCTGCGTACCCTCGTCGACGCAGAACATCGCGGCGAGATCGTGTTCCTGCATTACGTGAACACCAAGAAGGATGTGTCTTATCTCCACGCGTTGAAGGCCATCGCTGAGCAGCATCGGAATGTGAAACTGGTACTCGTGTACACCGAATCCGGTGGGGGAGACCTGGACGGTTTCTTCGACAACACGCACCTGAGCGCGGTCGCGCCCTGGATTGCCGATCCGGAAACGGCAGATGCGCAGGCATATCTCTGTGGACCACCCGGACTGATGCACGGAGTGCGCGAGGTCTTTCGTGAACTCGACATCGAGCACCTGCTCCATACCGAGGAGTTTGCGCCCGCCGCAGCTGAACCCGGCGACGCAGGCGGCGAAGTGGCGTTCACGAAAAGTGGAGTGGCGGCCGAAAACTCAGGCAAAACCCTCCTCGAACAGGCGGAAGCCGCGGGGCTGAGTCCGGAATACGGCTGCCGGATGGGCATCTGCTTCTCGTGTACCTCCGTCAAGAAGCTCGGCCGAACACGCAACATTCGCACCGGTGAGACCGACGACGAACCCGACAAGAAGATCCAACTCTGTGTCAGCGCACCCGTCGGCGATGTCGCCGTGGATATCTGAGCGAAGACACCTATACTTTTTGGAGACTGTCATGTTTGGACTTTCCCTTTCTGCACTCCCTTTCCTGGGCAACGGACCTGATAAGGACCCCGACGCTCCGGTAGTACTCACCTACGACCAGGTCGAGGAAATCGGCCGTGAGTTGGATGCGATCCGGGATCGCACGGTCGCATCGCTCGGCGCCGAGGACCGCGAATACATTTATCGGATCATCAAGGCGCAGCGTGGTTTCGAGGTTGCCGGCCGAGGTCTGATGTACCTTGGCTTCCTGCCGCCGGTGTGGCTCGCAGCGGTGGGCGCGCTGAGTATCTCGAAGATCCTGGACAACATGGAGATCGGGCACAACGTCATGCACGGTCAGTACGACTGGATGCGTGAACCAGGCCTCAATTCCGAAGTGTTCGAATGGGATACGGTGTGTCCGTCGGACCAGTGGCGTCACTCGCACAACTACATGCATCACACCTACACAAATATTCTGGGCAAAGACCGGGATATCGGATACGGCATTCTGCGTATCGACCCAGCCCAAAAATGGAACCCCTATTACCTCGGTAATCCGGTATGGGCGTTTGCCTTGATGATGCTCTTCGAGTGGGGCGTCATGATGCATGATCTGGAGATCGAGAATGTCCTCGCCGGCAAGCGGAAATGGTACGACGTCAAACCGCTGATCAAGGGTTGGTGGAAGAAGGCAGGCAAGCAGGTCCTCAAGGACTACGTTATCTTCCCGGCTCTTACCGGACCGCTGTTCGCCACCACTCTGGCAGGAAATGTCACCGCAAATCTGGTCCGGAACGTATGGACCTACTCGATCATCTTCTGCGGCCATTTCCCCACCGGCGTACAGAGTTTCACGGAGGACGAGACGGCCGAGGAGACTCGGGGGCAGTGGTATGTCCGTCAGATGCTCGGCAGTGCCAACATCCAAGGCAGTCCGTTGTTCCACATCATGTCCGGCAACTTGTCCCACCAGATCGAACATCATCTGTTCCCGGACCTGCCGGCACATCGGTACCCGCAGATTGCGCCTGAGGTCGAGGCACTGTGCGCGCAGTACGGTTTGCCGTACAACACGGGTGGCTTCTGGAAGCAGATCGGATCGGTATGGGGCAAGATCTTCAAGTTTGCCTTGCCGCCTGGAATGATCAAGTCACAGAGTCTTACCGGTGTTATTGTCGAACGCCAGAGAACCGTAGCCTGAGAGGCGCACACGTGATGGTCGGGAAATTTGAACGTCGCAAAGACACCGTCCAGGAATTGACGGAATCGGCGGCTACGCACGTCGGATCCATCGCGATGATCATCGCCGGTGCAGTCCGCGACGTGACCCGGGAAATCGGGGACTGGGTATCCGACGGTATCGAAATGCGTGAGGCGGCAAAGAAAGCCGCCGCCGACGACACAACCGAACCACCGACTTAACTGAGCCGGCAACGCTGTCGCGTCAACGCTGATCCAGCAACACTGTTTCATCAACGCAAAGGACGCCCCCACACAGTGGAGGCGTCCTTTGCCGGTTGGACGGTACTTCTTAGATAACGCCCAGCGAGATCATGGCGTCGGCGACCTTGACGAAGCCGGCGATGTTCGCGCCGTGCACGTAGTCGCCAGGCTTGCCGTACTCGGCAGCCGTGTTGATGGTGCGGCTGTGGATGCCACGCATGATGCGGGCGAGACGCTCGTCGGTGTACTCGAAGCTCCAGGAATCGCGTGACGCGTTCTGCTGCATTTCGAGAGCCGAGGTGGCGACGCCACCGGCGTTTGCTGCCTTACCTGGAGCAAACGCGACGTTGGAGTCGCGGAAGAGTGCGATGCCACCGGGGGTGGTGGGCATGTTCGCGCCTTCGGCAACAGCCTGAACGCCGTTGGCGATCAAGGTCTTTGCGGCGTCTTCATCGAGCTCGTTCTGGGTTGCGCAGGGGAGTGCAACGTCGCACGGCACGTCCCAGATGGAACCGCCGGCGATGAACTGCGCGTGCGGAACGGCGTCGGCGTACTCGCTGATGCGGCCGCGGCGAACTTCCTTGATCTCCTTGAGGAGGTCGAGGTCGATGCCCTTCTTGTCCACGATGTACCCCGAGGAGTCGGAGCAGGCGATCGCGACGCCGCCGAGCTTGTGGATCTTCTGGATCGCGTAGATGGCGACGTTGCCGGATCCGGAGATCACGACGTTCTTGCCCTCGAGGTCTTCGCCCTTGGCCTTGAGCATTTCGGCGACGAAGTACGCAACGCCGTAGCCGGTGGCCTCGGTGCGGACCTGAGACCCGCCCCAGGTGATGCCCTTGCCGGTGAGAACGCCGGACTCGTAGGTGTTGGTCAGTCGCTTGTACTGGCCGAACAGGTAACCGATCTCGCGGCCACCGACGCCGATGTCGCCGGCCGGAACGTCGGTGTATTCACCGATGTGGCGCTGCAGTTCCGTCATGAAGGACTGACAGAAACGCATGACCTCTGCGTCGGTGCGGCCCTTGGGATCGAAGTCCGATCCACCCTTGCCGCCGCCGATGGGCAGGCCGGTGAGGGAGTTCTTGAAGATCTGCTCGAAGCCGAGGAACTTCACGATGCCCAGGTTGACACTGGGGTGGAACCGCAGGCCGCCCTTGTACGGGCCGAGTGCGCTGTTGTACTGGACGCGGAAGCCACGGTTGACGTGAACATTGCCGTTGTCGTCGGTCCACGGCACGCGGAAGATGATCTGGCGTTCCGGCTCGCACAGGCGCTCGATCAGCCCGGCGTCGGCGTAGCGCGGGTGGCGCTCGAGTACGACGTGGAGAGATTCGAAAACTTCGGCTGCAGCCTGGTGGAACTCCGGCTCACCTGCATTGCGAACCAACACCTGATCATAAATCTGCGCTACGCGGTCACGTACGGACACCGCTCACCTACCTGACATTGTGAGTACTTTTTTACATTTCCGTTACATAGTAGGCGCCTTTGTTGCCCAATCCGGCATCCGTTGGGCGAAGGTGAAATCCGCCACACCGGGTTTTTCCGGGAAATCAAGTGACCGTTTTATAACGATTTGCTCTTCTTTCACTCTGTTAACACTGCGCTGGTGGTTTGCTGGCGGAGCGAACAAATAGACAGAGGGGATGCGTGTGCGCTCGAAACGGTCTGTGTCAGCGTTGTTGTCCATAGGTGTAGTCACGATTGCGGCAACCATCGCGTCAGCCCCAGCGGCATCGGCGATAGGTGGACCGTGTGGGGCAGGCGGTACCGGTTCGCTTGGCTCGCTGACGGGTTCGATGACGGGTTCCCTCTCGGGCTCTGCCGGCACGGGATCGCTGGTCAATTCTTTGCCCTGGATCACGGGCGCACCGAACGGCGCATTGCCCGTATTGACCGGCCGGACCAAGGCAATCGAAATGGTGACCGGCCCTGGCAGCCCGAACGACACGATCAACCGGTTCAACGTCTCGGGTACAGACCTCGGAATCATGTGGGACAACGGGCTTTCCGGAGCTGACCACAACGTATTGATGGCATTCGGCGACACTGTCGGCGACTGCGAGGTCGACGGCGACGACTGGCGCAGCAATGTGCTCTTCCGCAGTAGTAACACCGATTTCCAGGACCGGCTTCGGATCGACAGTTCACCCAAGGACCTTCCGAATCACTCCAAGGAGATCATCCCCGGATTCGGCATTCCGTTCGAGTTCACCACGATCCCGACGGCCGGCATCTCCTACGGCGGTGTGCAATACATCCGGTTCATGTCGGTTCGTACGTGGGACGAGCCGGGCGCCTGGACAACCAACTACTCGGCGCTGGCCTACTCGACGGATAACGGCGAGAACTGGGACATCGATCCCGTGACGGTACGCGCCAACACTCCTGGCCTCGACATTCCGGGAATTCCGGCTGTGTCCTCGATCAACGAGAACTTTCAGCAGAGCGCGTTCGTCGACGGTGGCGACGGCTATATCTACGAGTACGGCACACCGTCGGGACGCTTCGGGAAGGCAGTTTTGGCACGTGTCCTCGGTGCAGAACTGCGAAACCCCCTTGCCTACACGTATTGGGACGGTTCGGGTTGGAGTCCGAACTCCGACGACGCGGTGCAGGTCATCAAGGCCCCGGTCAGTGAACTCGCGGTGCAGTGGAACGACTATCTCGACAAGTACGTCGCGATGTACACCAGCGCGGACGGCAGCCTCGTGATTCGGCAGGCCGATCATCCGGAGGGTCCGTGGAGTGGCACGCAGACCCTTCTGAGCGGATATACCCTGCCGAGCCTGTACGGCGGGTTCATGCACCCGTGGACCTCCCGAACCGGCAACACTCTCGAGTTTGTCGCTACAACGTGGGATCGCTACAACGTGATCTATATGCAGACAGACCTGACGGGCATGAAGATGTCGTCGTCGGATTCGCGCGACCGGCCGGACCCCGCGACAACCGGTGAGGCTCAGCTCCTGGAGATGAGAATGCCCGCAGAATAGAAATATGGAATAGAAATATGGCATAGCAATATGGCCTGCAACCGGAATTCGGTTGCAGGCCATATTCTTTGTCGTCAGAGGATGTAGAGCATTTCCTGATAGGTGGGAAGCGGCCAGTGGTCGTCCGCAACCATGGTTTCCAGGAGATCCGCAGCGGTGCGAACATCCGCCATGGCCGGCATCAAAGCCTCCTGCGCATGCGTGGCTGCCTCGAGCGGCGAGTCGTGGGGAATTTCCTTGATCGCCGCGCGCAAAGCGGCAAGTGCTGCCCGAAGAGCGGTCACCGGTTCGGAAACCTCGGTCAGCGGCGCTGAATCCGGTTCGAGGCCGGCAGCCTTCAATGCGACGAAGTTCTGGGCGATCTCGGTCTGATGGCGGACCGCTGCGGGGAGAATAAGCGTCGTGCCGATCTCAACCGCCAGGCGTGCCTCGACGCCGATGCTCAGCGCGTACTGCTCGAGGCCGACCTCGTAGCGGCTGTGCATCTCTCGATGGTTGAAGACGTTGTACTTGTCGAAGAGCTCCAAAGCGGATTCGGAGATGAGTTCGGGCAAAGCGTCCAACGTGGTCCGGAGGTTGGGCAGTCCGCGTGCCTCCGCTTCGATCTGCCAGTTTTCCGAGTAGCCGTCACCGTTGAAGACGACGGCACCGTGGTTGGTGATGATGTCGGTCAGCAGGTTCTGAACCGCGGTGTCGAAATCGGCACCGTCGGCAACTGCCGTTTCGAGTTCGGTTGCCATGTAGTCGAGAGCTTCGGCCATGATCGTGTTGATGGTCACCATCGGACCGTTGACGGTCTGCATGGAACCCGGAGCGCGGAACTCGAACCTGTTGCCGGTGAAGGCAAATGGGCTGGTCCGGTTGCGGTCGCCGGGATCAGTGGGGAGAACGGGGAGCGTGTCGGCACCGATCATCATGGTGCCCTTGTCCTTCGACGACGTCGCAGCACCCTTGGCGATCTGCTCGAACACGTCGGCCAGTTGGTCGCCGAGGAAGATCGAGATGATCGCGGGCGGAGCCTCGTTGGCGCCGAGGCGGTGATCGTTGGTAGCCGACGCCACGGAGGCGCGCAGGAGTCCCGCGTACTTGTGGACGGCGCGGATCACAGCTGCACAGAACACCAGGAACTGAGCATTGTCGTGCGGATTATCGCCGGGGACAAGCAAACTGCCGAGTTCCGAGTTACCCAACGAGAAGTTGACGTGCTTGCCCGAGCCGTTGACACCGTCGAACGGCTTCTCGTGGAACAGGCACTCCATGCCGTGCTTCTTGGCGACGGTCTTGAACGTGGTCATCAACAGCTGCTGATGGTCGGCGGCGATGTTGCCGCGCTCGAACATCGGCGCGATCTCGAACTGGCCGGGAGCAACCTCGTTGTGACGGGTCTTCGCCGGAATGCCGAGTTTGAACAGTTCGCGTTCGGTATCCATCATGAAACCGAGGACTCGCTCGGGGATGGCGCCGAAGTAGTGGTCGTCGAACTCCTGGCCCTTGGGTGGCTTGGTGCCGAAGAGCGTGCGGCCCGCATTGAGCAGGTCGGGGCGGGCGAGGAAGAAGTGCCGATCGATCAGGAAGTACTCCTGCTCGGGACCGCAGAAGGACACAATCTGCTCGGGTTCGGTGTGGCCGAACAGCTTCAGGATGCGTTCGGCGTGCACGCCCATCACCTGCTGCGAACGGAGCAGCGGAGTCTTGTGGTCGAGCGCTTCGCCGGTCATCGATACGAAAACCGTAGGGATGCAGAGGGTATTGCCGTTGGGATTCTCGAGAACGTACGCCGGGCTGGTCACGTCCCAGCCGGTGTATCCGCGAGCCTCGAACGTGTTGCGCAGGCCGCCGTTGGGGAAGCTCGACGCATCCGGCTCACCCTGGATGAGTGTCTTGCCCGCGAATTCGGCGAGCGCTGACCCGTCGCCGACCGGCTCGAAGAAGCTGTCGTGCTTCTCAGCCGTCAGTCCGGTCAGTGGGTAGAAGACGTGCGCGTAGTGGGTGGCGCCCTTCTCGAGTGCCCAGTCCTTCATGGCCGATGCAACGGCGTCTGCAACCGCCGGGTCGAGGGGCTTGCCCTGTTCGATCGTGGCGATCACGGACTTGTAGATCTGCTTGGGCAGGCGCTTCTGCATCACCACTTTGTTGAACACGTTGGCGCCGAACACCTCGCCGGGAGCTTCGTCACCTGAGAAACTCACGACGGGAGGTGTGTAGGCCTCGACGTCCTTGATCGCTTGCAGACGAACTGCATTTCCACTCATCTACGTACCCCTCGCGCGGCCCAGGGCAGCTTGTTGCGACCCGATTGCCGATCACTTTACGAACCTTCTGTATCGGGAATGTTTCACAGACATTGCGCCTGCCCTCGACTTGTCGGTGGGTTCGGGCAGGATTGCCGAATGTCAGCGATCAGGGTGTTGGTGGGCAGTGCGGTCGAACCGGAAAATCTCGCGGAGGTCATAGGTATCTATCGCGAACTTGTTCGCGAGACCCGCAAGGAGAGCGGCTGCATCAGCTACGAATTGCTGCAGCAAAGCGACAATCCCGGTGAGCTGATGTTGGTGGAGGAATGGGAATCCCAGGCGCACCTGGACGCTCACACGCACACCGATCATTTTGTGCGGTTGGTTGCGGCCCTGGACAGGTTGGAGAAGGCTGCGCCGGCGCGGATTTATTCAAAAGTGTTGTGACGCAGCTATTCCCATAGGTATCGATTGCTGCTAGAATCGATTGTACGTTCGAACTGGGGGGGTGTTGATGAGCGGCATTGTGGATGCATTGGTCGAAGGACATGCGTCCATTGCGCGCGCCCAGTTCCTCGAGGTTGATGCCGTCACGTCGCTGTATTTCGAGCGGTGCTCCGAGGATGAGAATGCCGGTCGCAATGCCGCGGTTCAGGGTGAATTCGTACATGTCGAAGTTGCGTTCGTTCTGAGTATCACCGAGTATGCGGCGACGCGGATGATCTCGTTGGGGTGCGATCTGCGCTTGCGGTTGCATCGGGTGTCTGCGGCATTTGCGTCGGGAGAGATTGATCTCGGTAAGGCGACAGCGCTTTCGGATGCGCTGGCCAATGTGTCCGATGATGCACTTGACCTCATTGAACAGTTACTTCTGGACGGCGCCGACAAATGCAGCAGCAGCAGGCTCAAGGCCCGAGCGCGCAGCCTGATCGCACGCCATGATCCGGAAGGTGTGCGCGCTCGGCGGCGGCGCGCGCAGGAAGACCGCGATGTGCGGATCAGTGCGGGTGTCGACGGTATGTCGACGCTCGACGGTGTGCTGCCGGCGGTTGGTGCGCACATCGTGGCGGCAAAGCTGCAGACGATGTCGCGGCAGGTATGTGCGCGCGATCCTCGAACCTTGGCGCAACGTCGCGCCGACGCCTTGGTAGCGCTGTCGGAGGGGCGGGCGGTTCTCGCCTGTGCATGTGGCACTGATTGTGGGCGGGATGTGGAGCCGGTATCAGCCCCGTCGCAGGCGACAATTCTAGTGGGCGTCAGTGTTTCCACGTTGCTCGGTTTTGATGATCTGCCGGCTTTTCTGCATGGATACGGTGCTATCGATGCGGAGTTGGCGCGGGAAATTGCGGCCGACGGTGTGTGGCGGCAAGTGCTGACGCTCTCGGAGAAGGATCGTCATATTCTCTGCCAAAACCTCACGGGAACACATGGTTTCAGTGCTGGCGGACCTGAACTCGGAGTGGGTAGGCGGTCGAGCGCACCATTGGTGTCGCCTGCCGCAGTTGCAGCGCGGAAGCGGTACCGGGAGGACCGGACGTATCGACCTTCGGCTGCGCTTGCGCGGACGGTCCGGACCCGCGACGGTACGTGCCGGTTCCCGAATTGTGGTGTGCGGGCCGAGAATTGCGATCTCGATCATACTGTGGCGTTCAATCACGAGAATCCTGACCGCGGTGGGCTCACCACCGAGCAGAACCTGGCGTCCGTGTGCCGCAAGCATCATCGGCTCAAGACCTGGGGGTACTGGACCGTGCGGCAGATCGGAGGCGGGGCACTCGAATGGGTCGCACCGACTGGTTCTCTTGTCGTGACGAAGCCGCGGGGTGCGTTTTGTGATCCCGATGTGCAGTCCGATGAAGTCGAGCGGTTCCGGCTTACCGAAAGTCATGTGGTTGAGCGATTGTTCCGATGCCATGGTCGTGGCGTCGAGGCAGATCTCGAGTTCATGCTCGATTCCACGGTGGCGGGATGGCGGCGACGGCGACCACTTGCTCGCGCTGCGATTCCATCCCACGTGGTGAACGAGCCACCACCGTTCTGACCAGAAAGTATGGTGCCCCCGGCAGGATTCGAACCTGCGACCAAGAGATTAGAAGGCTCTTGCTCTATCCCCTGAGCTACGGAGGCGCGGAGACGATATTACCTTCCCCGTGACGGCGCTCGATCACCCCCGTCTGGAATACGCTCGATAGGAGAAGACACCGAATGGGAGCTGCAGATGCGGGATGTTCTGTCCGAACTGATGAAGGTGTGGCGAGCCGACGGTACGGCAGGTGTCGGAACAGTGGTGCGGACGTTCCGGTCAGCTCCCCGGATGCCGGGCGCGTCGATGCTGGTGGCCCCGGACGGTTCGGTGACGGGCTCGGTGTCGGGTGGGTGCGTCGAAGGTGCCGTGTATGAAACAGCCACGGAGGTAATCGAATCCGGTGTACCGACCCTCGAAAGGTACGGCGTTGCCGACGACGACGCCTTTGCAGTGGGGCTGACATGCGGCGGCACGATCGAGGTCTTTGTCGAAGCTGTGTCGAGGCAGACGTTCGACAGCCTCGAGAGTGTGGCCACCGATGTCGAGGAGCATCGCCCGGTAGCGGTGGCAACCGTCATAACTCACTCGGATCCGTCGTGGGTGGGCCGACGCATGGTGATACGACCGGACACCACGGACGGTTCGATCGGATCGGCGCGCGCGGATTCCGCGGTGACCGACGACGCTCGTGGCCTGTTGGCGGCAGGACGTACGGAAGTGCTGACGTACGGACCGGACGGTGAGCGTCGAGGTGAGGGGATGCGGGTTTTTGTCGCGAGCTACGCTCCCCGCGCCCGGATGCTGGTATTCGGGGCCATCGATTTTGCGGCCGCGGTTGCCAAGCAAGGTTCATTTCTCGGGTACCGGGTGACGGTGTGCGACGCCCGCGAGGTTTTTGCGACTCCGTCGCGGTTTCCGACAGCCGACGAAGTGGTGATCGACTGGCCACATCGATACCTGGCAGCACAGGCGGAGGCCGGCGCAATCGACTCACGCACAGTCATCTGCGTGTTGACTCACGATCCGAAATTCGACGTGCCTCTGCTCGAGGTTGCGCTCCGACTACCGGAAGTCGGGTTTGTCGGCGCGATGGGTTCGCGTCGCACACATCAAGACAGGCTCGAACGATTGCGCTCGGCAGGTGTCACCGACCTCGAGTTGGCGAGGCTGGCGAGTCCGATCGGTCTGGACCTCGGCGCGCGAACGCCGGAGGAAACCGCAGTGTCGATCGCGGCGGAGATCATCGCGCTTCGGTGGGGTGGTGAGGGCAAGCCGCTGAGCGGGTTGGAGGGCCCCATTCACCGCAGTTCAGGGGAATCCGAGAGCCGCTGACCTGGGGAAATGCACTACCGCCTGTGGCACCCTTGACTCGCTGTGACGCTCGGCAGAAGCTGAGATGACAGTCGAATGTGGGGTGCATCACATGCAGGTTCCTGGGCCGTTCGAGTACGAGCGGGCAACCGGTATCGACCACGCCATCGGATTGCTGGAGCGACTGGGCGATCAGGCGCGCGTTGTTGCGGGCGGACACAGCCTGCTTCCGATGATGAAGCTGCGACTGGCAAACCCCGAGTATCTGATCGACATCAACGACTTGGCCGAGGAACTTGGTTACATCACGTTCGGGGACGGACACGTTCGGATCGGCGCGATGGCGCGTCATCGTCAGTTACTCGAATCCGACGACCTTGCCGGCGCCTTCCCGATCTTTCGAGACGCGGAAAAAGTGATCGCCGATCCGGTGGTGCGAAACCGCGGAACCATCGGCGGTTCGTTGTGTCAGGCCGACCCCGCGGAAGACCTCAGCACCGTGTGCTCGGTGTTGGACGCGACGTGCGTCGTACGTGGTCCTTCGGGAACCCGCGACATTCCGATGGCGGAATTTCATGTCGGCCCCTATGAGACGGCCCTCAGCACAAACGAGATTCTGGTCGAGGTTCGGATTGCGAGCAGGGCCAACAGTTCGAGCGCGTACGCAAAGGTGGAACGGCGCGTGGGGGATTGGGCGATCACGGCTGCGGGTGCCGCGGTATGGATGGAAGGCGATGCAATGAAGGGAGCGCGCCTCGGCCTTACTGCGGTCAATTCCGATCCACAGGCGCTGGCCGCGATTTCCGGATATCTGGAGGGCAAGGCGCCGTCCGAGGAGGTCTACCGGCGCGCCGGGGAGATGGCCGAGCAGGCCTGCGAGCCCGTCACCGATCAGCGCGGAAGTGCCGACTACAAACGCCACCTCGCAGGCGTACTGACCGTCCGCACTCTGCGAACTGCTGTGGCCAGGATTGGGGAAGACTGATATGCGGGTATCGATGACGGTCAACGGTGAGCCGGTGTCGGAAGACGTGGAACCGCGCATGTTGTTGGTGCATTTCCTGCGAGACCAACTGCAGCTCACAGGAACTCACTGGGGATGCGACACCAGCAATTGTGGGACCTGCGTGGTGACGGTGGACGGGGAACCGGTGAAGTCGTGCACCATGCTCGCGGTTATGGCCGACGGTCACGAGATCGGAACCGTCGAAGGTCTTGAACGAGATGGTGTGCTCGACCCCATTCAAGAGGGATTCATGCACTGCCACGGATTGCAGTGCGGTTTTTGCACTCCCGGGATGATGATCACCGCGCGAGCGCTCCTTGATCACGATCCTGACCCTGACGAACTAACAATCAGGGAAGCGATTTCCGGTCAGATCTGCCGCTGCACGGGATACACGACGATCGTGCGCTCGGTGCAATGGGCAGCGGCGCATCCGGTAGGAGGTGCGTCATGACCAGCGTGGACTCGGCGCCTGAGTTGGAGGTCAACGACGGAAAGCCGTGCGGGCATGGGCGAATGCTCCGCAAGGAAGATCCCCGCTTCATTCGAGGTCAGGGTCACTACGTCGACGACGTGCAACTGCCTGGCATGCTGCATCTCGCAATTTTGCGTGCGCCGGTGGCACATGCTCGGCTGGTGAGCATCGATACCACTGCGGCGCAGGAACATCCGAAGGTGAAGGCGGTGGTGACAGGAGCGGATCTGGCCGCGCAAGGTCTTGCATGGATGCCGACGCTGTCCAGCGACGTGCAGGCGGTACTGGTTACCGACAAAGTACGCTTTCAAGGGCAGGAGGTCGCATTTGTGGTGGCCGAGGATCGGTACTCGGCGCGGGACGCCTTGGAGCTGATCGAAGTCGAATACGACATCCTCGATCCGGTGATCGACGCGCGTACTGCATTGTCGCCGGACGCACCGGTGATCCGCACCGATCTCGACGGCAAGACGGACAATCACTGCTTCGACTGGGAGACCGGTGACAAAGCTGCCACCGACGCGGTGTTCGCTGCAGCCGACGTTGTGACAAAACAGGAAATCGTCTACCCGCGTGTACACCCGGCTCCGATGGAAACCTGTGGGGCAGTTGCCGATTACGATCGTGTCTCCGGGAAGCTGACCCTGTGGTCCACCAGTCAGGCGCCGCACGCGCATCGCACTCTCTACGCTCTGGTGGCAGGTTTACCCGAGCACAAGATCCGGGTGATTTCCCCGGATATCGGGGGCGGGTTCGGAAACAAGGTGCCGATCTATCCGGGGTATGTGTGCGCGATAGTCGCTTCACTCGTGACCGGGAAACCAGTCAAGTGGATGGAAGATCGCAGCGAAAACCTCACCAGCACAGGATTTGCCCGCGACTACATCATGCTCGGGGAGATCGCGGCAACCAAGGAAGGCAAGATCCAGGCCATCCGTACTCATGTGCTGGCCGACCACGGGGCATTCAACGGAACGGCGGCGCCCACCAAATACCCGGCCGGTTTCTTCGGCGTCTTCACCGGCAGCTACGACCTCGAGGCTGCATACTGCGCAATGACGGCGGTGTACACGAACAAGGCTCCGGGCGGAGTTGCCTACGCGTGCTCCTTCCGGATCACCGAGGCGGTCTACTTGGTGGAACGGTTGGTCGACTGCCTGGCGTTCGACCTGGACATGGACCCCGCGGAACTGCGATTGAAGAACCTGTTGACGCCAGACCAGTTTCCGTACACGAGTAAGACCGGCTGGAAATATGATTCGGGCGACTATGCGACAACCATGCGCAAAGCGATGGACATGATCGGCTACGACGCATTACGACGTGAGCAAGCCGAGAAGCACTCGCGCGGCGAATTGATGGGCATCGGCATGTCCTTCTTCACCGAGGCTGTCGGCGCGGGTCCACGCAAGAACATGGACATCCTCGGGCTGGGAATGGCCGACGGTTGCGAATTGCGAATACACCCCACCGGTAAAGCGGTAGTGAGGATTTCGGTTCAGACACAAGGGCAAGGACACGAAACGACGTTTGCTCAGATCGTGGCTGAAGAGCTCGGGATTCCGCCGGACGATATCGACGTCGTGCACGGCGATACCGACAACACTCCATTCGGGCTGGGCACCTACGGCAGTCGATCAACGCCGGTTTCCGGTGCCGCCGCTGCGCTGGTTGCACGCAAAGTGCGCGACAAGGCCAAGATCATCGCGTCGGGGATGCTCGAGGTGTCCGTCGCGGACCTGGAATGGGAGAAGGGGTCCTTTCATGTGAAAGGCGATCCGTCGGCAGCGGTCACCATCGCGGACATTGCGATGCGGGCACACGGTGCCGCCGATCTGCCCGAGGGGATCGAAGGCGGTCTCGAAGCTCAAATCTGTTACAACCCCGAGAATCTCACCTATCCCTATGGTGCCTACTTCTGTGTGGTCGACATCGACCCGGGTACCGCGCAGGTGACTGTTCGCAGATTCCTCGCGGTGGACGACTGCGGAACCCGGATCAATCCGATGATCATCGAGGGCCAGGTGCACGGCGGTATCGTCGACGGTATCGGCATGGCGTTGATGGAGATCATCAGCTTCGACGAGGACGGCAACTGCCTCGGCGGCTCCCTCATGGACTACCTCATCCCGACAGCGATGGAAGTACCCAACCTCGAAACCGGGTTCACCGTGACCCCGTCGCCCCACCATCCCATCGGTGCCAAGGGAATTGGGGAAAGCGCAACCGTCGGCTCGCCGCCGGCCATCGTGAATGCGGTGGTCGACGCGTTGAAGCCCTTCGGGATTCGGCACGCGGACATGCCGTTGACACCGTCGCGGGTGTGGGAAGCGATGAATGGTCGAGGTAGGCCACCTATCTGAGAAAGGCTGGATCTGAGAAAGGGTTGGGCAATGAACGGCACCACTCACGACGTGCGATTGCGCGCCGAGCAATTGATCGGTGAGCGGCGCCCCTTTGTGACCGCAACCGTCGTCCGGGCCCAGCAACCCACGTCGGCGCATCCCGGAGATACGGCAATAGTGTTCTCGGACGGAACAATCGAAGGATTTGTCGGCGGGCAATGTGCTCAGAATTCGGTACGCGAAGCAGCCAGAGGTGCTTTGGACAGCGGTGAAAGTGTGCTGCTGCGAGTACTTCCCGATGGAGCGCCGCCATTTCCGAAAACCAGCGGTGCCGACGTGGTGGTCAACCCGTGTCTGTCCGGTGGCGCGATGGAAATATTCTTGGAACCCACGCTGCCGGCACATGTGCTGTCTCTGTACGGCGATACCCCGATCGCGGATGCGGTGGTCGAGTTTGCCCGTGTGCTTGACCTCGACGTTGTGCGGAGTTCTGCGGCGGAAGCCGTGACTGAGGATGCAACAGCCGTGATTATCGCAAGCCTCGGCGGCGAAGAGGCGCTGACGATCCGCGCTGCGCTCGATGCCGGAGTGCAGTACATCGGCCTGGTCGCAAGCCGAGTGCGGGGCGCCGCGGTGCTCGAACAACTGGAGTTGGCGGATTCGGAGCGAGCGCGAGTTCACACCCCGGTCGGGATGTACATCGGCGCCAAAACGCCAGCAGAGATCGCACTTTCCATCGTTGTCGACGTGGTCCGCGCTATCCGTCTCGATGGTGTGAGTGTCGCGCGGAATGACCCGGTGGCGAAGACGGCCCTCGATCCGATCTGTGGAATGACAGTCACCATCAATGCTGACACACCACATCTCGAGGATGACGGCGTCGACGTGTGGTTCTGTTCACCGGGTTGTCGGCATAAGTACGAGAAGACATGAGCGGCGAATTCTCCGATGTCGCGGAGTTGATCCGCCGCTTCGACGCATATGACTATCTCTTGGATGTGGGCACGGCAACGGCGTTGTATCTTGCTCTGGAACTGGGGCGGCCACTGCTGCTGGAAGGTGAGCCGGGTGTGGGGAAGACCACTGCGGCAAAGGCTTTGGCGCTCTCGCTCGATGCGCCGTTGATCAGGTTGCAGTGCTACGAAGGGCTCAGCGCCAACGAAGCTCTCTACGACTGGAACTACCAACGTCAGCTGCTGGCGATCAAACTGTCCGAAGCGCGTGGGGATGCGCTCGACGAAGCCGATCTGTTTACCGAGGAGTTCCTGCAGGAACGCCCGATTCTGCGATGTGTGCGGCACCGCGGGCCGGCAGCTCCTGTGCTGCTCGTCGACGAAATCGACCGTGCGGACGACGAATTCGAGGCGTTGCTCCTCGAGTTTCTGGGTGAATCGGCCGTCACGGTTCCCGAACTGGGCACGTTCACAGCCATGCGCCCTCCGGTGGTGGTCTTGACGTCGAACCGCAGCCGCGATCTCCATGACGCGCTCCGGCGGCGTTGCCTCTACCACTGGATCGACTATCCCGAGCCGGAGCGTGCGGTTGCGATCGTACGACGCATGGTGCCGTCGGCGAATCTGGCATTGATCGAGCACGCCACCGCGTTTGTCGGACAGATTCGAGGTGCCGATCTCGACAAGGCGCCGGGCGTCGCCGAAACCATCGACTGGGTATCGGCTCTTGTGACTTTGGGGGTGGCTGATCTGGTTCGGGAGGACGTCGTTGTCAGCTTGGGTGCATTGGCAAAAACTCCGGACGATCGCGCGGTACTGCGCGGCGAGTTGATGAAAGGGCCACCATGAAGATCGCACACGAATTCACCGTCACCGCACCCGTCGAGGAGGCGTGGACAACCCTCACCGACCTCGAAGGAATCGCGCCGCTCCTGCCAGGCGCTCAGATGACCGGACGCGAGGGAGACGATTTCCTGGGCACCGTGACAGTCAAAGTGGGTCCGGTGCTCAGCGAATTTGCCGGCCGCGCAACATTCGTGGAGAGGGACGAAGAAACACACAGGGCTGTGATCAATGCCCGCGGCCGTGACAAGCGCGGATCCGGAAATGCGAGCGCCACCATCACCGCGCAGCTACATCCCGAAGGAGCGCAGACACGAGTGAGTGTGGACACCGATGTGAAGATCGTCGGAAAACTGGCGCAGTTCGGCAGTTCCATGATCACGCAGGTATCGGAGAAGTTGATGGGGGAGTTCGCGGAATCGTTGGAAGAGAAACTAGCCGGACCGGCACAAGCTGTGGAAACACCGAATGCCGAACCTCTCGACTTAGTCGAACTTGCCGGCGGGTCCGTCGCGAAACGTGTTCTGCCACTTCTTGTTGCGGTGGCTGCGGCGATCGTCGTGTTTGTGTTGCTGCGTCGCCGAAGCAGATGATTCCTGACGCGGGCGCGACTTTATTGCGCGGTGTGGATGTTGCTGCCTTCGCGACCGCCTTGGTCGACCTGTTGCGTCGGCACGGAGTTGGAGTGTCGGCCGTCGGGGCCGCCAACTTCAGTGAAGCCGTGCATGTCCACTCGCCACGCACCCGGACACAGTTGTACTGGACCGCGCGGATAACTCTGATCAACCGTCAGGAAGATCTCGAGGTTTTCGACGCGCAGTTCGAGCGAGTTTTTGTCGGTGCGACTCTGGGCGTGGACCCGATTGCGAGGCGGGTGGGCAGTGACCGCACGGTCGGCGACGCGACTCTTCCTGTTGCTGGTGTTTCTAGTGGGGGCGCGGACATCATCGACGTGCCGTGGATCGGGCGTGCGACGTCGAGTGGGCGAGAAGCCGTGCCGGACCAGGTTCGGCCGGGTCTACTACTCCCGAGCGCCCTTGCCGGGAAATCCGAGGAGCCTTTTGCTCAGTTGAGCCCGAGCGATCTTGCACTCCTCGGGCAGTGGATCGAACAAGCGGCGTCGGACTGGCCACGGCGCCGCCGGAGAAGACGCAGACTCGGCCGGCGCGGAACCGTCGACCTGCGCGCAAGTATGAGTATCGCGAGGCGCACCGGATTCGAATTTGTCCGCCTCGCCCGTGCCCGCCCACAGCAGCGGCCCCGCACGATTGTGGTGCTGTGCGACGTCAGTCGCTCGATGCACGGATACGCGGACATGTATTTACATCTGATGCGAGTCGCCGCCCGGCGCGGCGACGCCGAAGTTTTTGCATTCTCGACCACGTTGACCCGGCTCACTCCGATCCTGGCGCATCGCAGCGCCGACGCGGCCATCGCCGAAGCCAATAATCGAGTTGTCGATCGGTACGGCGGCACCCACATCGGAACATCTCTTGCGTCACTGCTCGCCTCACATCACGGACACACATTGAGAGGGGCGGTAGTCGTCATCGCCTCCGACGGTTGGGATAGTGACGATCCCGACATTCTCGTGCGCGCTCTGGCCCGAGTCCAGCGCCGCGCCCACCGGGTCGTGTGGCTCAATCCGCGTGCAGGTGCGACCGGGTTCGAACCCCTGACCGGTTCCATGGCAGCGGCCTTGCCCTACTGCGACACCGTGCTCCCGGCTGATCGATTGTCCGCTCTGCGGGCCTTGTTCACGACCATCTCCGACGCACAGTAGTAGGTGGATTGTCGTCGACGATCCCATAGGTCCTACCCTGGTAGCTATGGCTACACCCGACCTTGCGCAGACGCAGTCCCCTCCACAAACGAGCGTCCGCGCTTCTTCGACCGCAATCTTTGTGGTCTGTGGACTGATTGCCGGGATGGTCGCAGCTCTCGTCGTCGGGTTTTCCGCATCTCAGGCGTTGACCCTGCTCGGCATTCCCGACCCCGGCGCGATCACGACATATGGGCTGCCCGCAGTTCGCGCTGTTGCCGAGGTTGCCGCTGTCATCGCGATCGGCTCACTGCTGTTGGCGGCGTTTTTCGTGCCACCACAAAAGTCCGGTGTGCTCGACGTCGACGGCTATCGAGCGGTCCGGACAGCATCGCACGCCGCGATCGTGTGGGCGGCATGTTCGCTGGTGCTGATCCCGCTGACGCTCTCCGATACGTCGGGTCAGCCGTTCTCCGAAGCGATCAAACCGGCAAATCTGTGGTCCGGACTCGATCAGGTGGAAATCGCCGGTGCCTGGCGCTGGACGGCCGTCATAGCTGTGGTCCTGGCAATTCTGGCTCGGCTGACACTGCGCTGGTGGTGGACGCCGTTGCTGCTGGTGGTCGGCTTGCTCGGCCTTATGCCCCTCGCTCTCACCGGGCACTCGTCGTCGGGGGGCTCGCACGACATTGCTACCAACAGCCTGATCTTGCACCTCGTTGCGGCGTCGCTGTGGGCTGGTGGATTGTTTGCGCTCCTGGCTCACGCTCGCCGCGGCGGTGACCACACGGATGTCGCTGCTCAGCGCTTTTCGACGGTCGCCACCATTTGTTTTGTCGTCATGGGTTTCAGTGGTGTCATCAACGCGATTGTGCGTCTCCCACTCGACGACCTGTTCACGACGACGTACGGTCGCCTGATCGTCGCGAAGATCGTTGCGTTGATCGTCCTCGGATTCTTCGGGTGGTTGCAGCGCAGTCGCGCGTTGCCTGCGCTCGCCGAGAACCCGAACTCCCGCTCGGCGCTGATCCGTTTCGCCGGCGGCGAAGGCATCATCTTTGCTGCCACCATCGGGCTGGCAATCGGCCTAGGCCGCACACCGCCGCCTCCGCCGACGAGCATCCCGACCATTCCCGAGGTCGAACTCGGCTACAACCTGCCGGACCCGCCGTCGTTCATGGCATTCGTAACCGAGTGGCGTTTCGATTTGATGTTCGGCACAGCCGCGATCGTCGCTGCGGTTCTGTATTTTCTCGGCCTGCGCAAGCTGTCGAAGCGTGGCGATTCCTGGCCTGTCGGCCGCACCATCTCCTGGATGATCGGATGCGCGGTCCTGCTGATCGCGACCTCGTCGGGCGTGGGCAAATACGCGACCGCGGTGTTCAGCGTTCACATGGCCGGACACATGGCGCTGTCGATGCTGGCGCCCGTTCTGTTGGTTTTGGGCGCGCCCATCACGTTGGCGTTGCGCGCTCTCGAACCCGCGGGCAAGGACGGTGTACCCGGCATTCGTGAGTGGATACTCGTTGCCCTGCACAGTCCGTTCTCGCGATTCATCACTCACCCGATTGTTGCTGCGGTTCTCTTTGTCGGCGGCTTCTACGTGCTCTACCTCGGCGGTATCTACGGAGCCACGGTCGATTCCCACAGTGCGCACCTGCTGATGAACCTGCACTTCATTCTCAGCGGCTATCTCTTCTACTGGGTGGCGATCGGAGTCGACCCGTCGCCGCGCCAACTCCAACCCGTGACCAAACTGGCCATGGTCTTCGGCTCGCTCCCGTTCCACGCGTTCTTCGGTATCGCCTTGATGAGCACCACCACGATCATGGGCGGCGAGTTCTTCCGTTCACTTGGCTTGGGCTGGAACGACGATCTTCTGGGTGATCAGAAGTTGGGCGGCAGTATCGCCTGGGCTACGGGTGAGATCCCGCTGATGGTGGTCATGCTCGCCCTGCTGGTGCAGTGGTCACGCTCCGACCGGAAAACGGCCGTGCGAACGGACCGCGCAGCCGAGCGCGATCACGACGCAGACCTGGCCGCGCACAATGCGATGTTTGCCGAACTTGCCAGGCGCGACCGTGAGGGCTGGGGCCCGCGCTGATCCCTCAGGATTGCGCGACCACGGCTGCGACGAGGCCGTGAACCGAAGCGGCGAGGCGCTCGGTTTGTCGCGTTCGGATGTGGTGAAGGACGACGTCGGGGTTGAGAACGCTCAGTAGCACTCTGGACATCACCACGGCGTCGACATCAGGTGTGGCCACTTTGAGCAACTCGGTGATGTGACGATGCCAGAAGGCATTGATTTCTTCGGCTTGTGAATCGGTGGTGGCGTTGTCGTACGCAATCATCAGTTCGACGTTGTCGACGATCAGCCGGAACATCGCGTCGAAAAAAGCAAGCAATCTGTCGGACGCGGGTGCACCTGGTCCCAGTGGCGGGTCGCCTTCGTTGACCGCGTCGCGCAGAGTCTGAGCGCGCTCGAGAACCAGCGCTCGCATCAATCCCGCACGACTTCCGAATCGATGGAAGATCGTGCCCTTGCCGACCCCTGCCGCTGTGGCTATCTGGTCGATGGAGACGTGTTCGGCCCCGAACTGCGCGAGAAGTGACTCTGTCACGTCGAGAATCGCTCGACGATTTCGAGCTGCATCGCTGCGCTCCCGTTTCAATTCCTGACCCATGAGCACGCCTTTGATTGACAAGTTGACCGGCGGTCCATATGTTACAGGAACCCGTATGTTGACCGTCGGTCATGTTGTTGGGATTGGAAAGGGACGCACAGATGCCGCATTTTCCGAAGCCGCCCGAGGGAAGTTGGACTGAGCATTTCGGCTTGGATACCGGGCCGATTACGTTCGAGGATTCGATCAGCCCCGAGTATTTCGAAGTCGAGCGCGAAGCCGTCTTCGGCCACACCTGGCTCAACGTAGGTCGAGTCGAGCAGGCGCCTGTTCCCGGAAGTTACTTCATCCGGGTGATCGACGCAGTCCGCGCCTCAGTAGTCGTTACTCGCGGCGCCGACGAGTCCGTGACTGCCTGGTCGAGTGCCGGGAACGGCTTGGTTCCGCTGCAGGTCGATGTGTGGGAAGGGTTCGTATTCGTCAATTTCGATGATACAAACACGATTTCGCTGGATGACTACCTCGGAAAGTTCGCTGCCGGCATGACGGGCTATCCGTTCGGCCGGATGACTCAGGTCTACAAGTATCAGGCGCACGTGCGCAGCAACTGGAAGCTCTATATCGACGCATTCGCCGAGTTCTATCACGCGCCGATCCTTCATTCGAAGCAGTACGTGTCCGACGAGTCCAACAAGCTCAAGAGCTACGGTTTCGAGGCGCTCGCGTACGACATCGACGGACCACACGGAATGGTGTCTTCGTGGGGAGGCATGGCTCCGCCGAAGGATCCGATGATGGTGAAACCGACGGAGCGACTGTTGCGTAGTGGCAACTTCGGTCCATGGGACAAACCCGATTTCCCCGAACTTGCCACGCTGCCAACCGGACTCAATCCGACGAAGCATAAATCCTGGGGTCTCGACTCCTACGTCCTGTTCCCGAATTTCATGATCGTGGTGTGGGAACCCGGGTGGTACCTCACCTACCACTACTGGCCAACCGCCTACAACGAGCACACCTTTGAAGGCACGCTGTACATGCCGCCACCGAAGAACGCCACCGAGCGTATGCGGCAGGAAATGGCTGCGGTCACCTTCAAGGAGTTCGGTCTCCAGGACTGCAACACGCTCGAAGCTACGCAGACAATGCTCGAGTCGAGAGCTGTATCGCATTTTCTACTGTGCGATCAGGAAGTGCTGGTCCGTCACCTGCACACCGCCTCGCAGCGGTTTGTCGACGAGATTTTGCTACGTACGTAACTCGCCACGGAGTAAAAGGAATCAGGAGAAAAACAGATGCCCAACACTTTGCCCGTTGCCTTCGCGGATCTCGAACCCTTCGCGGAGTGGGCACTGCCCACCGAAGCTGAGCGCTATGCAAAGCGCTTGTCCAGCAACATGACCGAACTGCAGACGTTCTACGACGCAGCCTTGCCTCGATTGTTGGACGCGGGGAATTATCTCGACGAGTTCCCGCTCGATGCTTTGCCTGACGACGCCTATCGGCTACTGCAACTGTGTTATTCGCTGATCAACGTGTCGTTTCCCATCGAGGCCTGGTCGCAACCGAGGGTGCCGGATACCGGCGCATCAACCATGGATGCGATCTTCGAGCCGGTGCCCTGATGACAAAGACTGCTGTCATTACCGGAGGGGCTTCGGGAATAGGTCAGGCCATCGCTCGGCGTCTGGACTCCGACGGCTATCAGGTTGCCACCATCGATTGGACGCCGAGTGACTCCGAGAATGCCCACACCGCAGACGTCACCAGTCGCGAGCAGGTCGATGCGGCAATGGCCGCGATTCGCGAACGGCTCGGTCCGATCACTGTTCTCGTCAATGCGGCAGGCATCGTCGGAAACGGCCGCTTTGTCGACATCGACTTCGACGAATGGCAGAAGGTCATCGGAGTCAGCTTGAACGGGACCTATCACTGCACCCAGGCGGCGCTGCCCGACATGATCGCGGGAAAGTGGGGCCGGATCGTCAATATCTCTTCTTCCAGTGCGCATTCGGGTCAGCCATACATGGCGCACTACGTTGCGGCGAAGTCCGCGGTCAACGGGCTGACAAAATCTTTGGCCCTCGAATTCGGTCCATTGGGTATCACGGTGAACGCAGTGCCACCCGGATTCGTCGACACTCCGTTGCTGCGACGCGACGAGGAACTCAATCGACTCGGTGGAAGCGTCGATGACCATATCTTGACGACGCCGGTCCGTCGGGTCGGCAAGCCCGAAGACATCGCGGCGGCCTGTGCCTTCCTGATCTCGGACGACGCCAGCTACATCACCGGGCAGATCCTCGGGGTCAATGGCGGCCGTAACACCTAGCACCACACACCGACACTGCCCGGACCAACTGGTCCGGGCAGTGCTGTTTTTCCACAGGCACTGTGTTCATCCCCAGGTTCATTTTGATTGTGACGGCAATTCTGTTTTCGATTCAGAATCTTTCAGGTGGGATTCAGTGGGCAAAGAGATTCAAGGGGGATGGAACATGTACGAGACATCTGCAACGGTTGTCGGCACCGTCATCACCAATCCGGTGAAGCGGCAAACCACCAATGGTGAAGAGGTGCTGAGCTTTCGGATGGCCAGCAACGCACGACGTAAGGATGCGGTGACCGGGGAATGGACCGACGGCGCGACGCTCTACCTCACGGTCACGTGTTGGCGACGGCTGGTCACCGGCGTCGGAGCATCCATCATGAAGGGTGATCCGGTGATGGCGACGGGGGAGTTGCGCACCAACGAATACACCACGAAGGAGGGGATTGCTCGTTCCGATCTGGAGATGAGAGCAACTGCGGTGGGGCCCGACCTTGCCCGGTGTATCGCAAAGATCGAACGGCACAGCAAACCTGTGTCAGGGGACGAACCGACAGAGACAGAGACTGCGGCGGCTTAGGTTTAGGCGCGAGTTTTCGGGCAGTCGCGGGGGCGGCCGTGGTCGTGCCCCGCGTCTACTCGCTCGAGCAATTCGGTCAGAACAGCTCGTTCGGATTTGTCGAGGTCGTCGAAGATATCTGCGGATTCTCGGCGTTGAGCCTGTGCGACCTCGGCCGCGAGGGCGGCACCGGCATCGGTGAGCTCGAGGAGCACTGCTCGTCGGTCATGGGGGTCGGGAGTGCGCTTGACCCATCCCGCCGCTTCGAGGGAATCCACGACATCCGTGGCGGAGCGGGGAACGATGCGCAGCTTTTCCGCGAGAAAGCCCAATCGGACCGGTTCGCCTACTCGGGTGAGCACTCTCAGAGCACGACTCTGTGACGGGGAGAGGCCAAATGGCTCGAGGGCCGCGACCTGGCGTCGTCGAATGGTTCGCGCCACGGACAACACGACATCGGTGAGTTCGCGCTCTCGGGAATGCATGGCGTCAGTCTAGCGTTGTTGGTGTCAGCCTCATAGTGAGGTAACCTCATCAATATGAAATTAAGGTGAGAAAGCCTCCAGGAGGTAAACGTGAAACCAGATCACATCAGAGATTTCGAAAACTCCGCTGTCGAGACCACTCCGGCGGACCCCGTATCACCACGACGTGTCCTCGAGCTGTTCACGCCGTATCGGACACAGATCGCCATCGTCACGGCGGTCATCACGCTCAGCGCCATTGTGGCCTTGGGTAGCCCACTGCTCCTGCGCGAAATGCTCGACAAGGCAATCCCGGACAAGGACCTCGGACTGGTCAGCATCCTGGCAATCGGCATGATCGCGATTGCCGTGATCACCAGTTGTCTCGGTGTTGTGCAGACGTGGATGTCCAACAGCATCGGCCAGAAACTGATGCACCAACTGCGTGTCCGGGTGTACACGCACCTGCAGAATCAGTCGCTGGGGTTCTTCGCGAGAACCAGGACCGGTGAGGTGCAGTCACGTATCGCCAACGATATCGGCGGAATGCAATCGGTTGTCACCAACACAGCCACGTCGATTGCGCAGAACGCGACCACCGTTGCAGCGACGATAGTTGCGCTCTTCCTGCTCGACTGGCGACTGGCGATCTTCTCGCTGGCGATCCTGCCGGTGTTCATCCGGATCGCCCGCAAGATCGGTAACGAGCGCCGCAAGATCTCAGGCAAGCGGCAGAAGTTGCTCAGCGATCTGTCCGTTCAAGTTGAGGAATCACTCTCGGTCAGCGGCATTCTGCTGGGAAAGACAACCGGTGCGAAGTCCGCGTTGACCGACCGCTTCGCCGAACGCTCGGCCGAGGTCGCCGACGTCGAACTCCGAGCGATGATGGCCGGTAAGTGGCGCATGGCGTCGATGTCGATCACGTTTGCGGCCATGCCGGCACTGGTCTACTGGTTTGCGGGATTCACGCTCGACCACGGCAACACCATCACCGTCGGCACGCTGGTCGCGTTCACGACCTTGCAGACTCAGTTGTTCCGGCCCACCATGATGCTGCTCAACACGGGCGTCGAGGTGCAGAGTTCCATGGCATTGTTCAGTCGCGTGTTCGAGTACCTGGACCTGCCGATCGACATCGCTGATCCGGAAGAGTCGAAGGAGTTCGACGTATCGGCACTGTCGGGCGAACTGCGATTCGATCATGTCGACTTCTCATATCCGGGAACAGAGCGCAAGATTCTCGACAACATCGACCTCACAGTCCCGGCCGGCGGAACACTGGCGCTTGTCGGCTCCACCGGTTCTGGCAAGACCACCCTTGGTTACCTGGCCGCGCGGCTGTACGACCCGACGGCGGGATCGGTCAGGATCGACGACGTCGATCTGCGGGACCTCGATCTGGCGACGGTCTCGGATCTGGTCGGCGTTGTATCGCAGGAGACATATCTGTTCCACACGACGATTCGCGAGAATCTGCGGTTCGCAAAACCGGATGCAACCGATGACGAGATCGAGCAAGCTGCGCGGATCGCCCAGATTCACGAGTTCATCTCCGGCCTGGATGACGGTTACGACACCATGGTGGGTGAGCGCGGTTACCGCTTCTCCGGAGGTGAGAAGCAACGCATCGCCATCGCACGGACAGTCCTGCGGAATCCGCCGATTCTCGTTCTCGACGAAGCGACGAGTGCGTTGGACAACCGCACTGAGCGCGCGCTGCAGGACGCACTCGACGAACTGATGGTCGGACGCACCACTTTGGTTGTGGCGCACAGGCTTTCCACGGTCCGTGACGCGGATCTGATCGCTGTTCTGGATCAGGGTGTTGTCGTCGAGAAGGGCACACACGACCAACTGGTGCAACAAGGCGGACGGTACGCGCAGCTTCTCGCAGCTTCTTCCAGCGAAGCCTTGGAACTGCCGACCGAACTGCAGAGCGTGTGAACCCGTCGACGCAATGTGGGTAATGCGACAAACACCGATAGGCTGGCGGTCATGGCTGAGTTCATTTACACGATGAAGAAGGTGCGCAAGGCGCACGGTGACAAGGTCATCCTCGATGACGTCACGATGAGCTTTTACCCCGGCGCGAAGATCGGTGTCGTCGGACCCAATGGCGCTGGTAAGTCCAGCATCCTCAAGATCATGGCCGGGCTGGATCAGCCGGGCAACGGCGAGGCCTTCCTTGCCCCCGGCGCATCCGTCGGCATCCTCATGCAGGAGCCGCAGCTCGACGAGACCAAGACCGTTCGCGAGAACGTCGAAGAAGGCCTCGGCGAGACCATGGTTCAGCTCAAGCGATACAACGAGATCGCCGAGCTCATGGCTACGGACTACTCCGACGAGCTCATGGAAGAGATGGGTGAGCTTCAGGAGAAGCTCGACCATGCTGACGCCTGGGAGATCGACTCCCAGCTCGAGCAGGCCATGGACGCGCTTCGTTGCCCGCCGCCGGAAGATATGGTCACCCACCTCTCCGGAGGTGAGAAGCGTCGCGTCGCGCTGTGCAAGCTGCTGCTGAGCAAGCCCGACCTCCTGCTCCTCGATGAGCCCACCAACCACCTCGACGCCGAGTCGGTTCTGTGGTTGGAGCAGCACCTCGCTGCATACCCCGGCGCTATCCTCGCCGTCACCCACGATCGCTACTTCCTCGATCACGTGGCGCAGTGGATCTGTGAGGTCGACCGCGGTCGCCTCTACCCGTACGAGGGCAACTACTCCACCTACCTGGAGCAGAAGGCCGCACGCCTCGAGGTTGCCGGCAAGAAGGACCAAAAGCTGCAGAAGCGCCTCAAGGACGAACTCGCGTGGGTTCGTTCCGGTGCCAAGGCCCGTCAGGCCAAGAACAAGGCTCGTCTCGATCGCTACGAGGAAATGGCGAACGAGGCCGAGAAGACCCGCAAGCTCGACTTCGACGAGATCCAGATCCCGGCACCGCCGCGTCTCGGTGACGTCGTCGTCGAGGTCAAGAACCTCGACAAGGGCTTCGACGGCCGTGTCCTGATCAAGGACCTCTCGTTCACACTGCCGCGCAACGGCATCGTCGGCGTCATCGGCCCCAACGGTGTCGGTAAGACGACGCTGTTCAAGACCATCGTCGGCCTCGAAGAGCCAGACGCCGGTGAGGTCAAGATCGGTCAGACGGTCAAGCTGAGCTACGTCGACCAGAACCGATCCGGCATCGACCCGAAGAAGACGGTCTGGGAGACCGTGTCCGACGGGCTCGATTTCATCGTTGTCGGTCAGACCGAATTCCCGTCGCGTGCGTACATCAGCTCGTTCGGATTCAAGGGCCACGATCAGCAGAAGCCGGCCGGAGTTCTCTCCGGTGGTGAGCGCAACCGCCTCAACCTGGCGATGACGCTCAAGCAGGGCGGCAACCTGATCCTGCTCGATGAGCCCACCAACGACCTCGACGTCGAAACCCTCGGTTCGCTGGAGAACGCTCTCGAAGAGTTCCCCGGCTGCGCCGTCGTGATCTCGCACGATCGCTGGTTCCTGGACCGCACGTGTACTCACATCCTCGCGTGGGAAGGCGGCTTCGGCGACAACGAAGCTGCGTGGTACTGGTACGAAGGCAACTTCGAAGGCTACGAGGCGAACAAGGTCGAGCGTCTCGGCCCCGACGCCGCGCGTCCGCACCGCGTCACGCACCGCAAGCTCACGAGGGACTGATCGGTGTCGGACGTATTCACGTGTGAGGTTCAGGTTCGGTGGGGTGATTCCGACCGGTTGGGTCACGTCAACAACACGAGGTATGCCGAGTACATGCAGGAAGCTCGCATTCAGTTCCTGACGTCGAAGCTTGCCGCCCATGGTGGCCGTCCGGGATACGTCGTTGTCCGGAAGATGTCCATCGAGTTCCTCAAGCCGGTGACGGATCGTTCGGGTCCTTTGAATGTCGAGATCTTCACGACTCATGTCGGGACTTCCTCGTTCACGGTCCGGCACGTCGTCCGCGACAACACCGGTGCGGAGTGCGCATCCGGTGACGCATTGATGGTCGGATTCGACACTGTGTCCGAAAAGTCCAGACCCCTCGCTGACAGCGAGCGTTTGGTGCTGGAAGCAGCGCTTGTTCCGGCGTAGTTCACCCTAGGTAGCGGTCACCGCGGCTAGTCTCGAGCATGAGATTGGCCGCGGTGATCAGAACCCACAGGATGTGAGCCAGGAATGACCGACCGAGCACCACACAATTCCGAAAGCCTCGACGAAGCGACGTTACTCACGCGCCTTCGCGAGGCTTTTTTCACACATATCGACGAGGGTGACAGCGGCGATGTGATCAACGGCCGATCCAATCGCGTACTGAAAGCGCATCTCGAACTCGGGCGCACTCGGGTGCCGGGCACGGCGGTGTGGCGGGTCTATCGTCCCTGGGATCCGGCGAAGTTGGGTGCGGCGATCCAGATCGTCAACGACGACATGTCGCTGTTGGTCGAATCCATCACCGCGCTGCTCAATCGCCTAGGTGTGGGTATCAGTCAGTACGCCCATCCGATCCTTCGAGCGGATCGGGACAATTCGGGCAATTTGAAGTCTTTGGGAGACACCGGTATCCAGGAATCCTGGATGCACGTGCAGTTGGACGCGGCAGCGCAGGATTTCGAACTCGACGCCATCGAAGAACACCTGGGCAAGGTGTTGGCCGATGTCCGCGTCGTCGCCGACGACACCCCGTCCATGACTGCCCTGCAATTGAGTATCGCCGACGAACTCGAGGCGTCGGCAGCCTCGGCTACCGGCCGCGTCTCGTCGGAAGAATTCTCCGACACGGCAGGCCTCCTGCGGTGGATGGCTGCCGGCAACTATGCCGTGCTCGGCTATCGACGGTTCGTCGGCACTGCAGACGGCTCCCGCACGGTGGACGGCAGTGGACTCGGTGTGCTCCGATCCGACGCCGTCACCGACGGTCCGATGAGCCTGCCGCCGGTTGCCGATCTCCCGGATCGGCCGCTGCTCGTCCTGACCCAGGGGTCGTTCCCCGCCACCGTTCACCGCGCCGTGTATCCGTACTTCGTCGGGGTGTCGATACTCGACGACGACGGAAACATCGTGGGGGAGCACAGGTTCCTCGGCGTCTTCACCGTGGTGGCCCTCCACGAAAACGTTCTTGCCATTCCGCTGATCGAGCGCCGGGTGCGCGAGGTGATCAGCCGCGCCGGTGTCGACCTCGATTCGTATTCCGGCCAGGCAATGCTCGAGGTCATTCAGTCCTTCCCCCGCACGGAGTTGTTCTCCAGCGACACCGACACCTTGTTCGAGACTGTTCACGCGGTGCACAGCATCGGCCTGCGTCGTCAGGTGCGGCTGTTCGTTCGCGAAGACACGTTCGGTCGGTTTGTCTCCTGCCTGGTGTACCTGCCACGCGACCGCTACACAACGCGTGTCCGGTTGGCGATGCAGCACACGCTCTGGAGTGAATTCGGTCCAGGCACAGTGGATTACACAGCCAGGGTGAGTGAGAACGACCTTGCTTTGCTGCATGTGACGATCAGGCGTGAGCCTGGCAGCGCACCGATTCGACTCGATGTGTCCGAAGAAAACCGTGAACGCGTTCAGGCGCTGCTGACCGAAGTCAGTCGTAGTTGGGACGACCGCATCACCGATCTCGTCCGTGAGCGCTCCGACCTCGATCTGGAATTGGTGCAGCGGTACATCCGGGTTCTTCCCGACGGATACAAGGAGGACTTCGAGCCCTCTCGCGCGTTGTCCGATATCTCTCGGCTCGAAGCGTTGGCTCCCGGTTCGATCGACGTGTTGCTCTATCGTGGTGAGGATTCCGAACCAGGTCAGTGGCGGTTCACGCTGTTTGTCGGCGGCGACGCCATTTCGTTGAGCCAGGTTCTCCCGGTACTGCAGTCGCTCGGTGTCGAGGTGCTCGACGAACGGCCACACGTGGTCCAGCGACTCGACGGGGTGAAGTGCTGGATCTACGATTTCGGGTTGTCTGTACCGGCGGAATTGCGGGCATCCGTGCAGTCGGACCTCGACACCCAAGTACCACTCGAAACCAGCACGGTAGCGCTGACCGAGGTGCAGAAGCGGTTCACCGCGGCGTTCGGTGCCGTGTGGTTCGGGCGCGCCGAGGCTGACCGGTTCAACGAACTTGTACTGCGGGCGGGATTGACGTGGCGGCAGGCAGTCATCTTGCGGGCTTACGCAAAATACCTGCGGCAGGCCACTTTTCCGTACAGTCAGTTTCATATCGAGGGGATCGCACTGTCGCACCCGCGGACTGCGGCGGCACTGGTGGAACTTTTCGAAGCGAAGTTCGATCCGAACGTGACTGGTGGGAATCGTATCGAGGAGTTGGAGACGCAACTGCGGGCCTCGATCGACGAAGTTCTCAGCCTCGATGCCGACCGCATCCTGCGGGGAATGTTTTCGCTGGTGAAGGCAACCCTGCGCACCAACTTCTATGTCCTGGATACGGATGGGCGCTCGCGCGGGTATCTGTCGATCAAGCTTGATCCTTCTCGGATCAGTGAATTGCCCAAGCCCAGGCCGGCTTTCGAGATCTTTGTGTACTCGCCGGAGGTCGAGGGAGTGCACCTGCGGTTCGGCGCGGTGGCCCGTGGTGGTCTGCGGTGGTCGGACCGTCGGGAAGATTTCCGGACCGAAGTGCTTGGCCTCGTGAAGGCGCAGGCGGTCAAGAACGCGGTCATCGTCCCCGTTGGTGCCAAGGGCGGATTTGTCGTGAAGAACCCGCCGGTCCCGACCGGAGATCCGGCAACCGATCGCAGTGCCACACTCGAATCCGGCAAAGCCTGCTACCGGACTTTCATCTCGGGTCTGCTCGACATCACGGACAACGTTCATCCTGAGACCGGGGAAGTGGTGACGCCGGATCGGGTCGTGCGACTCGACGACGAGGATCGATACCTTGTCGTCGCCGCGGACAAGGGGACGGCATCATTCTCGGACCTGGCGAATTCCGTTGCTGCGCAGTACAACTTCTGGCTCGGCGACGCATTTGCCTCGGGTGGTTCGGTGGGATACGACCACAAGGGAATGGGGATCACCGCTCGCGGCGCGTGGGAAAGCGTCAAGCGGCACTTCCGGGAAATCGGTGTCGACACGCAGTCCGAGGACTTCACCGTAGTCGGAGTCGGGGACATGAGCGGCGACGTATTCGGCAACGGTATGTTGCTGAGCCGTCACATCCGACTGGTCGGGGCATTCGATCACCGGCACATCTTCCTCGACCCCAACCCGGATGCCGCGCGATCATTTGTCGAGCGTGGCAGACTCTTCGAACTTCCGCGATCGTTGTGGGCGGATTACGAAGCCAGCCTGATCAGCGACGGCGGCGGTGTGTGGGACCGTACCGTCAAGTCCGTCCCCATCGCCGAAAGTGTGCGCGTTGCCCTGGGGTTGGATGAGGGAGTCACCAAACTCTCGCCGCCCGAATTGATGCGCGCGATCCTGTCCGCACCGGTGGATCTGCTGTGGAACGGCGGCATCGGTACCTATATCAAGGCGTCGGCCGAAACCAACGCGCAGGTCGGCGACAAGAGCAACGATGCGGTCCGTGTCGACGGCGCTGACCTACGGGTCAAGGTGGTCGGCGAGGGCGGCAATCTCGGTGTGACGGCGCTGGGGCGAATCGAGTTCAGTGCCAACGGTGGACACATCAATACCGACGCGATCGACAACTCGGCGGGGGTGGACTGCTCCGACCACGAGGTCAATATCAAGATCCTGCTCGACACGTTGGTTCGGTCGGGTGCGTTACCCGCAGATGAGCGGAACCCGTTGTTGGCCTTGATGACCGACGATGTTGCGCGCCTCGTTCTGGCGGACAACATCGCCCAGAATGCTCTGCTGGGCATTTCGCGGGTCACCGCCCCTCAAATGCTTGCCGTCCACCGGCGGCAGATCAGCGATCTGAGCTCCTCGCGCGGACTCGATCGCGCACTGGAGGCACTACCGTCCAACAAGGAAATCGATCGGCGCCTGTCTATCGGATCCGGTTTGACGTCACCGGAATTGGCGACTCTCACCGCGCATGTGAAGCTCGCGCTCAAGGACGATCTGCTCGCCACGGAGTTGCCGGACAACGAGTACTTCGCGCAACAGATTCCCGGATATTTCCCGAGTGCGGTGCGCGATCGGTTTGCCGCACAGATCAAGGACCACCCACTGCGCCGACAGATCGTGGCGACCATGCTGGTCAACGAGGTCATCGACAACGGCGGAATCACCTACGCGTACCGGCTTGCGGAGGAAACCGGCGCCAGCAGTACGGATTCGATTCGGGCGTACGCAGCCGTCCGTGAGGTGTTTGCGCTCGACGACGTGTGGGGGCGGATTCGTTCGGTCGGACTCGCAGCTGATCTCGAGAACGATCTGATCGTGGAAACGTGCAGACTCCTCGACCGAGCCTCGCGGTGGTTTCTCGCCAATCGGCCACAGCCCATCGCGGTGGGGGCAGAAGTGTCTCGCTACTCCGCGGCCTACCGGTCGACGGCACCCCTTGTTCCCGATTTGCTGGCCGGCCATCAATTGACGGATCTGCTTTCCCGGGCCCAATCAGTCATCGACCGTGGGGCCCCCGAAGCTCTGGCGCTCGAAGTCTTCCGGCTCCTGGACGTGTACTGCCTCCTCGACATCGCGGATATCGCCGACATCGCCGAGCACGACATCGCGGAAGTCGCGCAGCTCTACTACGCGCTTGACGCGCATCTCGGAATCGACTGGCTGCTCACGGCCGTGTCCGGACTCGAGCGTGGGGATCGCTGGCATTCACTGGCCCGGCTGGCGTTGCGTGACGATCTGTACAGCTCGTTGCGGCAGCTCACGATGGAAGCGCTCGTCGGCGGTGAGCCGGGAGAATCGCCGCAGGAAAAGATCGACGAATGGGAAGCGACCAACGCGTCGAGGCTGAGCCGGGCGAGGGCCGCTCTCGGTGAGATCTTCGAGTCTGGGACGCTTGACCTCGCGACGCTCTCGGTAGCGGCGCGGCAGGTTCGCAGCATGGTGCGCAGCATGGGCACCCGATCGGAGGTAGGGCGTTGAGCGAAGGATTTCATGCCGACGTGGCGGTTCGATGGTCCGACATGGACGTCTTCCAACACGTCAACCATGCGCGCATGGTGACACTGCTCGAAGAAGCTCGGATTCCGTGGCTGTTCCACGACGGATGTCCGACGGTGTCATTGCGTGACGGTGCGGTTGTCGCGGATCTGCATGTGCGGTATCGGGGGCAGCTGCGGCACGACGATTCACCGCTCGACGTGTTGATGTGGGTGGAAAAGATTCGAGCCGTGGACTTTACGATCGGATACGAGGTGCGCCCCAAGTCGGCGGGACTCTCGGTCGCGCCGTCCATAGTCGCGTCGACGCAGATCGCGGCGTTCGATATCGATACGCAACGACTGCGGCGGCTCAGTGGTCCCGAGCGTGGGTACCTGGAGCGTTGGCAGCGTGCATGAGCGAATGCTGACCGTGCCCGATGAAGCCGAGCGCAAGAACTTGGCCGGCTTCATCGGGCACGCGTTGCGGTTGGACGAATCGGCCGTCATCAGGATGCGTCGACGCGGCCCGGATCACGTGAGTGTGTGGGCAGCAACAGGGTTCGACGCCCTGGCGACGCGCACTATCGTCGGTACCGTCAATCCCGACGACACCTCGGCGGCCGGGGATACCTTGTTGGCTGCACTGTCCCACGCGTCCGGTGAACTGATCGATCCGGGATTCTCGATGGACTCGGCGTGGCGTGGAGCGCTGCCGCCGGCCGAAGGATTCGAGCACCTCGACGATGTCCCGGCGCACGTCTTGATCGAATTGGCCCAGCGCGGAAATGCTTTGGCGCAGGAGCACGGCAGCAGTTCGGGACCGCCCGTCTCGTTGCTCGATCAAGAGGTGCTCGAGGTCAGTGGGCCGAGCATCACGGCCGGGATCTCGATGCGGGCGATATTTGCGCTGACCGCAATGGGATTCGTCGATGTGAACCGAATCAATGAGACGGAGTTGGTGCGGGTTCGGGCCAGTAGATCGTGGATTCGTCTCGACGCGCGCTTCGGTTCGATCTATCGCCACCGCGGCGGGTCGATTCCGCTGATGGTGGCTCGCTAGCTAGCTGTTACGCAGTGTCCCTGCCGTCAACAAGCCGAGGGCCGCGAGGACGGTGGCCATGCCGAGCATGGCCACTGTGGTGATGGCCTCGCCGAGAACCGCTGCGCCGAGAATAGCTGCGACTACCGGCTCGAGCAGCGTCAGCGTTGCGACGGTTGCCGGGTTGAGGTGTCGCAGTGCCGCCGCGAAGAGCAGGTAGGCCAACACGGTCGGAACCACAACGAGGTACACCACCGCGGTTGCCCCGGCGCCGGTATCGAGCCCACCTGGCCACTGCCAGATCAGGATCGGTAGTAGGAGGATCCCACCGATGCCGAACATCTGACCCATCGCGCCCTGCGTGGACACTCCCGCCGTGATCATGTGTGCGCCGGCAACGGTGTAGATCGCGTAGCCCAGTCCGGCGATGAGTGCCGGCACCGCGCCACCAAGTACTGCAGTACGCCGGTGAACGCCGGACCTGATCCCAGTGCGATCATCGTGCCTGCCGCAACTCCCGCCGCCTGCACTCCGGTGAAGAACCCCAATTGATATGCGGCGACACCGAATCCGCCCGTGAGCGCGGATCGGCTGGTCGAGCGAGTGAACCCGAGGCCGCCGCGCGCGTACGCAAACACCGCGAGGATCAGGCCAGCGAGAACCACCCGCGCGGAACCGACGGCCAGGGGATCGAGGTCGTATCCGAGGCTTTCCGAGGCCAAGGCCTGTGCGGTTCCGGTGGTTCCGAACAGCACGGCCGCGGCTACAACGGCCAGGACCGATCCCCGGTGAGTTGAGGTCCGACTCAGATCAGCCACGCAGCGGTGTTGACGGGCAACAGACCGTCGACCAGGGGAGCGCTGCTGAGGATAACGTCGCCGGCGGGCAGGGAAATAGGCACATCCGACGTGTTGAGGGCACAGATCAGACCGCCCCGTCGACGAAACGCCAGGCACCCGGGAGGGCTCCCGTACCAGTCGATATCGGCACCCGAGATCTCCGGTCGGGACGAACGCAATTCGAGGGCGCTGCGGTACAGCGAGAGCATCGAATCGACGTCCTCGAGTTGAGCCTCGACCGTCAGCGTCGACCACTCGGGTGGCATCGGCAACCACGTGCTCGAGGCTGTGGTGAATCCGAAGGGCGGAGCGGCTCCTTCCCACGGCAACGGCACTCGGCATCCGTCGCGACCACGCTCGGCGTGACCGGAGCGTTCCCACACCGGATCCTGCAGGGCGTCGTCGGGAAGATCGACGTTTGGCAGTCCGAGTTCGGCGCCGTTGTAGATGAAGGCGGCACCGGGCAGTGCAAGCTCGACCAAGGCCATCGCCCGTGCGCGCAGAGTTCCGATCTGGCCTCCGCCGTAGCGGGTGACCTCACGTTCGACATCGTGATTGGAGAGCGTCCACGTGGGAACACCGCCGACCTCGGCTACGGCGGCGAGGGAGTTCTCCACCGCTGCCCGCACGGATTCCGCCGCGAACTCGGTTTCTGCCAACCGGAAGTTGAATCCGAGGTGAAGCTCGTCCGGACGGATGTACTCACCGAAGCGCTCGTTGTCGCGAACCCAGATCTCTCCCACGGTCATCGCCTCGGGGAATTCGTTCATGACCTTGCGGATTCCGCGGTGGATCTGGTGGACCTCCGGATTGTTGAATCGCGGGTCGTCGTCGTCGTTGCGCATGAGCTCGTTGAGGTCCCAGTCATGGTCCGGCAAACCCTCCGGCTTGGCCATTCCGTGGGCGACATCGATCCGAAATCCGTCGATACCCCGGCTGAGCCAGAAGCGCAGAGTCTTGGCCAGATCCTCGAAAACCTCCGGGTTGTCCCAGTTCAGATCGGGCTGTTCCTTCGCGAAGATGTGGAGGTACCACTGCCCAGGGTTTCCGTCGGCATCGGTGATGCGGGTCCAGGCCGGGCCGCCGAAGATGCTTGGCCAGTTGTTGGGTGGTTCGGTGCCGTTCTCACCCTTGCCGTCGCGGAAGATGTAGCGGGATCGTTCCGGGCTACCTGGTGCGGAGTCCAGCGCAGCTTGGAACCATTCGTGCTGGTCGCTGGTGTGGTTGGGGACCAAGTCCATCGTGATCTTGATATCGCGCTCATGTGCCGCGCTGATCAGTGAATCCATCGCGGCAATGTCGCCGAACAGGGGATCGATGTCACGCGGGTCTGAGACGTCGTACCCGTGATCGGCCATCGGCGAGCGCATGACCGGACTCAACCAGAGGGCGTCGACGCCCAGCAGTTCCAGGTACCCGAGTTTGTCCTCGATTCCGCCGAGGTCACCGATGCCGTCGCCGTTGGAATCGGCAAAAGATCGCGGATAGATCTGGTAGAAAACTGCCTCGTTCCACCAAGGCGGAGTGGACGGGTTGGTAACGGTCGAATCCGCGGGGCTACTCACAAGTTCTCATAGTGCCAAACCTCGAGCACTCGCACGACTTGGACACGGCTGTTTGGTGGTTCTTTACCTCACCTTGGTGTACTTTCCAGGAGCGAAGACTCTGCCGTCGGCAATCTTTGCGCTACCGATTTCTCGAGGGGGGAAAATCATGAGTTTGTCGGCAATCGAAGCAGTGAGTCTGGACCAACTTCCGTTGAACGACGATCCGATCAACGCGGACTGGATCATTTCCGGGGATCCGGTCGCCCGCGCCGCGCAATGGTCTGCCAGCAAGGACGGCACCACGACAACGCACGTGTGGGACTGCACCAAAGGGCGGTTCCGGTGGTACTTCAGCGCCGACGAGATCGTTCAGATCCTCGAAGGATCGGTGACGGTCGAGTCCGCGGGGGTCGAGAAGCGCACTCTGTCTGTCGGTGACGCCGCGCTCTTCCGCGCCGGCAGTTGGTCGGAATGGCACGTCGAGGATTACGTCCGCAAACACGCGATTCTGAGCGTGCCACTGCACCCGAGCGTGTCGTTCGGTGTTCGGGCTGTGCGCAAGCTCGGACGAATGGTCAGACGCTAGCGGTTCAGATGGCGGAATTGACCATGGACGCTGCAGCCATCTCCATGTAATCGATCAACTGTTGGCGATGTGCGGCGTCCAAGGTCTTCTCGTCGATGGACGCGATCGCAACGTGCATGCAACGTAGCCACGCGTCCCGCTCGATCGGGCCGATCACGAACGGATTGTGCCGCATCCGCAAGCGAGGGTGTCCGCGCTCGTCGGAGTAGGTGTGCGGGCCGCCCCAGTACTGCTCGAGAAACATCCGCATGCGGCGCTCGGCTGGACCGAGATCCTCTTCCGGATACAGCGGGCGAACAACCTCGTCCTTCGCGACTTCCTCGTAAAACCGCGCGGTGAGCTTGTGAAACGTCTCGGCTCCGCCGACGGCGTCGTAGAAGGTCTGCTGTACGTCATTCATGGCGTGTTCCATTGTGCCTGATGGCGGGCGTGGTCGGTTTCCGGGTCGACCGGAGGTCCGTTCACCCGAAATTCACCGGCAATCCGAGCAATTTTGTGCGAAATGGGAGTGCGTAACCGGAATATCCGTGGTCAACTTGGGGGCAGTCTCCCGGAGGTCGTATGAAGAACCGACACGCTGCACGAAATCACCGACAACTTCAGCCCGCTGGCGGCCGTGGTGCCATCGCTCGCGCAGACGCGCGGCATGAGCACGCGTCAGGGGCTGTTCTGGAAGTTGTTCCTGACGGATTCGGTCAGACCACCGAGTTCGCCACGGATCACGTGGTCCCCGAGTGGATCAAACGCCGAGTGCTACTACTCAATGTCACCTACGAACCGCTGACGGCCCTGCCGGCACGACGGGCCGTGGTCTTGATGGCCTGCGGTAAAGCCGACACGGTTCACGAAGACGAATTCGGACCCGTAGTCCACTCTGCGGACTGGTCGGTGCAGGTGCCATCGGTCATTCGCCTACGAACTTATGTGCGCGTCCCGTACCGCGCCCGTATTCCCATGACCCGCGCGGCACTGATGCATCGTGACCATTTCCGATGTGCGTACTGCGGCGCAAAGGCCGAGACCATCGATCACGTGGTACCGCGCAGTCGCGGCGGCGGGCATTCATGGGAGAACTGTGTAGCGTGCTGCGCGCCGTGCAACCACCGCAAAGCCGACAAGATGCTCAGCGAACTGGGGTGGACACTGCGCGCGGAATTGGTTCCGCCCTCCGGTCCGCACTGGCGATTGCTGGCCGCAACCAAGGAACTGCACCCGTCGTGGGTGCCGTATCTCGGTGTCGGTGCCGCCTGACTCGAACTGCCCGGAACAAATTGCTCGATAATTTGTGGCCCTGACGCTGTCCTTCCTGGCGTTCTGGGCTACGTTATCTGGTGTGAGCATTCTCGAGGTAGTACTGATATACGTTGGGATCCCGGCCCTGATCACCGCCTTCTTCGCGGGTGCGTCCTTCCTCGGGAAGAAGACGCCGGGTCCGGTTCCGCCGGCGTTCCATCTGGGTGAGTCGTGGGATCACGCCCCCATCCTGTGGAGTGCTGTCGACGAAGTGACCGTTCGCGGCGGTCACCACGGCAGCGCACACGCGATCGAAGCCGGCTCGGCTGATCTGATTGGAGGAACCGCAAGTGGCAAGTGGTGATCATTCGACAGCGGTCGCAGTAGCGCCCGAAAACCTGCCCGTTGGCAGCGTCATCACGACCAGTGGCCGTATCTCCGGCGTGCATCGTGTGGGAGAGCCGTTCGTTGACGACCTTCCGTTCACGACCAAGGACCTGGTAGCCCTCGACGTCGCGCTGACCGAGGCCACCCGTTCCACCAAGGTGCGTTTCAATGCGTACGTCGGCGACCTGGGCGCAGACCCGGCCGCCGGTGCCGACGCACTGTTCCCGACCACACCTGAGGCGGAGCGTTCGGTTCTCATCGCCGTATCGCCCAACCAGCGTGTCGTCGAGGTCCGCAGTGGCCGCGTCGTTGCCGATCGGGTCACCGACCGCGTTGCGCAGCTCGGCGCAACCGCAGCGGTGAGCTCCATCAGTGAAGGAAACCTGATCGACGGACTGATCAGCGGAATCCGTGTCATGGCAGCAGCAATCTCTGCGCCGTAGTTCCTCTGCGTCGTAGTTCGCAGTCCTTGCAGTAAGGCCGGTGCCCGCCTCGATTTCCTCGAGGCGGGCACCGGCCTTGTGTATCAGCTTGCGTCGAACTTTCGGGCGGTGAGCGATCGAACTACACCGGCCTGGCCCTCTACGACAAGGCGACGCAGCGCGGGAGGAATGTCGCCCTCGAGGAAACGATCAGCCGCTGCGACGGACTCTTCACTGACCGACCACGACGGGTACAGACCGACGACGACGGTCTGCGCCACCTCACTCGAGCGGCGTTCCCACACGCCGGCGATGTCGTCGAAATAGCGCGAGACAAACGGTTCGAGGAGATCGTCCTGTCCTTCGCGGGCGAAACCACCGATGATGGACCGCGCCGTGATGTTGGGCACCGAATCGTCGCCGACCACCTTTGCCCACACCTGCTCCTTCACCGCAGCTTGCGGTCGACCGGCAGCTGCGGCAGCGGCCTGCCTGGCACCTGCAGCAGTCGGGTCGCGCAAGGCCTCGGCGTCGATGAACGGGGTCTCCAGCCCCTCGGCATCCACCTCGCCTGCCGCGGCGAGAGCTCCGACAATGCGCCACCGCAGATCGGTGTCGACAACCAGACCGTCGAGGCCGACGGTCGCGGGGTCGGCGTCGAGCAATTCGTTCAGGACCTCGGTGTGCCACGGGGAGAGTGCAACTCCGGTGAGTGCGTTGACAAATGCGAGTTGGTGATCGGAACCGGCCTCGGCTTCGCGGGCAAGTTCGAGAAGCCGGTTGGCGAAGTCCGCCCAGCCTTCGGCCGAGGCCCAGACCGGATCGGCGTAGCTTCCGATGGCGGTCTGTGCTTGGAGCAGGAGGCGTTGAACCACACCGACCTCGGTTTCGGCGCTGATGCCGCGCTGAACCAGAGCGACAAAATCGCGGGCCTTGAGTTCGGCCTGACGAGTCATCTCCCACGCTGCGGACCAGACCAGAGTGCGGGGGAGTGATTCGGCGATGTCGCCGACGCGGTCGATTGCCGTCGAGAGGGACTGCGGATCGAGTCGCACCGAGCAGTACGTCAGGTCGTCGTCGTTGAGCAGAATCAATTGACCGCGATGAACTCCGAGAAGCTCAGGAACGTCGGTGGTTTCGGCGGCGTCGAGATCGAGTTCGACGCGGCGGCTCCGCACGAGCTTGCCGTCGACGTCGTCGTAGATGCCGACCGCGATGCGATGAACACGTCGCTCACCGGCACCGGGAGCTGCGCCGTCCTGCAACACGGCAAAACGGGTGAACTTTCCGTCTGCGTCGACGTCGAAGTCGGGGCGAAGGATGTTGAGGCCGGTGGTCTTGAGCCACTGGGTTCCCCAGTCGGAAAGGTCGCGGCCGGAGGACTTTTCGAGAGCGCCGAGGAGGTCGTCGAAGGTGGCGTTGCCGAATGCGTGCTCACGGAAGTACTCCCGCAGTCCCGCGAGGAAGGGATCGAGGCCGACGTAGGCCACCAATTGCTTGAGAACGCTGGCGCCCTTGGCATACGTGATTCCGTCGAAGTTGACCTCGACTGCTGCCAGGTCCGGGATGTCGGCGGCGATGGGGTGGGTGGACGGCAACTGGTCCTGACGGTAAGCCCACGACTTCTCGACGTTGGCAAAGGTTGTCCAGGCGTTCTTGTACTCGGTGGCCTCGGTCTGGCAGAGCACAGACGCGAAAGTCGCAAAGGATTCGTTGAGCCACAGGTCGTCCCACCACGTCATGGTGACGAGGTCGCCGAACCACATGTGGGCCATTTCGTGAAGCACGGTTTCGGAACGACGCTCGTACGAGTAGCGAGTGACCTTGGACCGGAAGACGTAGTCCTCCAGGAACGTCACCGCTCCCGCGTTCTCCATCGCGCCTGCGTTGAACTCCGGGACGAACAACTGGTCGTACTTCCCGAAGGCATACGGCACACCGAAGTTGCGGTGGTAGAAATCGAAGCCCTGCTTGGTTTCGGTGAACAGGCGCTCTTCGTCCATGAACTCGGCAAGTGAGGCGCGGCAGAAGATTCCGAGGGGGATGTTGCCGTGCTCGTCGGAGTAGTTGTCGGTCCACACGGCGTACGGGCCGGCGATGAGCGCAACGAGGTACGTGCTCATCTTCGGTGTTGTGCGGAAGACATGCTTGCCGGGATCGGCGGCCAGGGACTCTACGACGGCGGAGTTGGAGATGACCTTCCACGAGGTCGGCGCAGTGACACGGACATCGAACGTCGCCTTGAGATCCGGCTGATCGAAACACGCGAACATGCGCTTGGCGTCGGCGGTCTCGAACTGCGAGTACAGGTACACGGCGCTGTCCGTCGGGTCGACGAAGCGGTGCAGACCCTCTCCGGTGTGCGAGTACACACAGTCGGCCTCGACCACCAGTTCGTTGCTCGCGGCGAGGTCCGTCAAGGCTATTCCGGTGGCCTCGTCGTAGTCGGAAATATCGATCGGGGTGCCGTTGAGCACTGCGGAATGAACTCGGGCAGCGATGATGTCGATGAAACTGCTCGAGCCGGCGGTGGCCGAGAAGGTCACGGTGGTCTTGGAGAAGAACGTCTCCTCACCAGGGGCATCACTGCCGTCGGTGAGATCGAGTTCGATCAGGTAGTTGTCGACGGTCAGCAGCGCTGACCGTTCGGCTGCCGTCTCGCGTGTCAGGTTCGGTGCGGCCACGAAGATCTCCTCGTCGATGGTGTGGATCTTTATGAGTCCATCCCATCACGGCGGGGACTACTTCGTGATCGCGGACGCCTCCGTCAATGGAACCGAGGGATCTGCCAGGCGCTTCGGATCCACCGGTGCACTCGACGCCACCAACTCCTTGATTGCGTCACCGGCATCCCAGATGTTGACGTTCATTCCCGCCAGAACCTTGTTGTCGCCGTCGAGCCAGAAGGCCAGGAACTCGCGGTTGTCGACGTCACCGCGGGTGACCACGGAGACGTAGCTGCCATGCGGAGCGTGCCCGACGTACTCCATTCCGAGGTCGTACTGGTCGGTGAAGAAATACGGCATCCGCACGTACTCGGCCGGTTTGCCGAGCATGGTGTCCGCGGCTGTCGCCGGTTGGTTGAGAGCATTTGCCCAGTGCTTCACCCGGATTCGCGCGTTCAGGATCGGGTGCGTCGCCGCCGCGATATCGCCGATCGCCACGACGTCTGGGTCGCTGCTCTGCAGACCCGCGTCGACGAGGACTCCGCCATCGACCTCGATACCGGCGGCCGTGGCCAACTCGGTGTTGGGGAGAGCGCCCACAGCGATCAGGACGGCGTCGGCGGGAACTACGCTGCCGTCGGCCAGGGTGACGCCGGAAGCAACTCCGTCTGTCACCGCGATGGACTTCACGTCGGTGCTCGTTCGTAGGTCAACGCCGTTCGCGCGGTGCAGTGCCGCAAACACTTCGCCCATCTCCGGCCCCAGCGTTGCTTCGAGGGGAAGACTCGCATGCTCGAGGATCGTCACCTCGACACCGAATCCGCGCGCGGACGCGGCGATTTCCAGGCCGATCCAGCCGGCGCCCACCACAACCAGTTTCTTGTCCGCGGACAGAGCCTTCAGCAGCGACGACGCCTGGTCGATGGTGCGGATGTAGTGCACGCCGTCGGCGTCCGCCCCTGGAATGTCGAGTCGCCGAGAACGCGAACCGGTGGCGAGCGCCAGTTTGTCGTACGAGAGCGTGGAACCGTCGGGGAGAGTCACGGTGTGCGCAACGGGGTCGAAAGCGGTTGCGGTTGTTCCGGGCCGCAGGTCCACGTGCTGATCGCGGAACCATTCACCGTCGTGGACCGTGAATTCCGGGAGGGTCTTCTTGCCCGCAAAGAACTCCTTGGACAGCGGTGGACGCTCGTACGGCAGATGGTCCTCTTCGCTCAGAAGGACGATGTCTCCGTCGAAGTCCCGCTCTCGCAGGGCCTCCGCAGTTTTTGCTCCGGCCAAGCCGCCGCCGATGATGACGAATCTCCGATTTGCGCTCATGGTTGAACCACTCCTTCGCACTCGTGTTCTTTCGACATTACTGGTGAGAGAAGGTGGTTCGGGAGTATGTGGGAAGGATTGGTGGGGGATGATTGTTGCCATGGCGGGGTACGCAATTTTTCGTTCCCGCTAGGACCGTGACCGATAGGGAGTTGTTTACGTGAGTGCAGTCGAGAACAAGAGTGCCGACCGAGCTGATTTCTGGTTCGATCCTCTGTGCCCGTGGTGCTGGATCACCTCGCGATGGATCCTCGAAGCGCAGCAGGTGCGCAACATCGACGCGAAATTCCACGTCATGAGCCTGGCCGTCCTCAACGAAGGACGTGACCTGCCCGAGGAGTACCGCGAGATGATGACCAAGGCATGGGGACCGGTGCGCGTCGCAATCGCCGCTGCGAAGCTGAAGGGCGACGACATCCTGCTGCCGCTGTACACGGCCATGGGAACCAAGATCCACAACGAAGGCAACAAGGACTTTGCCGACGTCATCAAGCGTTCACTCGACGAGGTCGGCCTTCCGGCTGAACTTGCCGACGCAGCCGAGTCGACCGAGTACGACGAAGCCCTGCGTGAGAGCCATCATCACGGCATGGACGCGGTTGGCCCCGACGTCGGAACTCCCACCATCCACGTCAACGGCGTTGCCTTCTTCGGCCCGGTTCTCTCGCGCATCCCGCGCGGCGAGGACGCAGGACGAGTGTGGGACGGCGCAGTTGCGTTGGCGAGCTACCCGCACTTCTTCGAACTCAAGCGCACGCGCAACGAGGATCCGCAGTTCGACTGAGTTCGACCGCACCAGGGCCGGGTGCGCGCCGGGGGATGAGCCTGAGAGAATTGTCCCCATGCGCGTATACCTGGGTGCCGACCATGCCGGATTCGAACGTAAGAACGAGATCATCGAACATCTCACAGCCAATGGCCACGAGGCCATCGACTGTGGTGCTCACGAGTACGACGCCGTGGACGACTACCCGGCATTCTGCATCGAGGCAGCCAAGCGGGTAGTCGCCGACGAGGGAAGCCTGGGCATCGTCCTCGGCGGAAGCGGCAACGGCGAGCAGATCGCCGCGAACAAGGTTCCCGGCGCCAGGTGCGCTCTGGCGTGGAGCGTCGAAACCGCCAAGCTGGCCCGCGAGCACAACAAGGCACAGCTCATCGGCATCGGTGGACGCATGCATTCCCTCGAGGAATCGCTTGCCATCGTCGACGCCTTCCTTGCCACCGAGTGGTCAGGCGAAGAGCGTCACCAGCGCCGCATCGACATCCTCTCGGAGTACGAGAAGACCGGCGTCGCACCGGCATTGCCGCAGGCCTGATCGAGAAGTAGTCCCGTGCCAGAAGGTCATACCCTGCATCGACTGGCACGGTTGCATGCCAAGAAGTTTGTCGGTTCACCAGTGCGCGTACTCAGCCCGCAGGGGCGATTTGCCACGGACGCGGCTCTGGTGGACGGGCATGTACTCACGTCGTCGGATGCCTGGGGCAAACACCTGTGGCACACATACGACAACGGTCTGATCGTCCACGTACACCTCGGTTTGTACGGAAAGTTCACCGACAGCGCCCTCCCGATGGAAGAACCGGTTGGGCAGGTCCGGATGCGAATGGTCGGTGCCGGCTTCGGCACCGACCTTCGTGGTCCCACCGCCTGTGAAGTCTTGCTGCCGCCGCAAGTAGCCGCTATCGAAGCCAGGCTCGGCCCCGATCCACTGCGCCGCGACGCGGATCCGCAGCAGGCGTGGGCGCGAATCTCGAAGTCCAAGACGGCAATCGGCGCACTGCTCATGGACCAGGCAGTGCTGGCCGGGGTCGGCAACGTCTACCGCGCCGAATTGCTGTTCCGTCACGGCATCAACCCCGAACGCCCCGGCAACCTCGTCAGCTACGACGAATGGACTGCCATGTGGGCGGACCTCGTCGAACTCATGAAGGTCGGCGTGCGACGCGGAAAAATGCACGTCGTGCGGGCCGAGCACGACAACGGCGATCCGGCCTACGCCAAGGATCGTCCGCGCACCTACGTCTACCGGCGCGCGGGATCACCCTGCCGGGTCTGCGGGTCACCGGTCCTGCATTCCGTCATGAAGGCACGAAACCTGTTCTGGTGCCCGGTGTGTCAGGCTGTGTAGACGACCTTGCGGTCTAGAAGTCCATGCCGCCGAAGTCCATCCCGCCTCCGTCGCCGAATCCGCTGTCGCCGAATCCGCTGTCGCCGAATCCGCTGTCACCTGAGTCGTAGCCCTGGTCGCCTTGGTCGTAGCTCTGATCGCCGGCGTCGCCTTGGCTTTGATCACCTGCATCTGCGCCTTGATCTGCGTCGGTATCGCCGCCCGCTGCGAAAGCCTCTGCGCCGTAAGGAACTCCGGCCATCCCGGAGAACATGGTCGAGAACAGCATCATCGAACCCAGGCCCCAGGCGCCTGCGACGAGGGCGGGCTTCCACCACGGCTCGGAGTACCAACCGGCCGGAACGGGCCGGCCGGCGACGCGACCGCCGGGGTAGTAGTTGGGGGTACGCGACGACGGGGTAGGTGATGCCGCGACCTTGCGGCCCTCGAACTCGACTTCGCGGGACTCGGTCACCGCGCCGGCGGCTTTCTGGCCGTCGATGGTGGGAACGTCAGGACCCGGATCCATTCCCATGGCGACTCGTGCCGCGCGAATGTAGTAAAGCCCTTCCAGCGCAGTCTGTTTCGCGAGACGCGCTTGAACCGGGGTAGCGGCCTGATCGATCTGCGAGCCCGCCGCTGTGTAGCGCTCGGCTGCGTCGGCGAGTGCTTGCCGCGACGGTTCGTCGGAGCCGGTGAGGTTGTACACCTGGCCACCGAGACGCTCGATTGCCTGCCTGGCATCAGCTTTGGCGTCGTCGAGTTGTGTCGCGCTGTGGGTGGAACCGCGTTGCTGGCTCTTCATGACCAGGAACACGACAACAGCCAGAACGACGAGGATGAGAAGAATCGTGGTCACGGGTGGCCTCCGAGCAGTATCGATCCGGACAACTCCAGGATACGGATCGCTGCAACAAAAAATCCGCACCGGCGAGGCCGATGCGGATCTTTGTGGAAGTTTCCCTCCGATGGAGGGGATGACGGGAATCGAACCCGCGTGATCAGTTTGGAAGACTGAGGCTCTACCATTGAGCTACATCCCCGTGCACACGCGAACTCGGGATCGCCGTGTTCGTCGTCTGCGATTCGAAACTGTACCCAATGCGTGTGCGGATTTCATAATCGGGGGGTCGAAAGCGTTCTCACCAGGGGAATCTCCGGCGAGGGTGTGTGGTCGAGGCTCGGTGGCGCCGGTGCGGCCGGAGTTTCGAGCCGGATGCAGGCTGCACGTGCTTACGGCTATCCGTGTACAAATGGTGGGCGGGTTCGTGAGAGAGTAGTGAGCGCGATAAGGTTTGGCGCAGTCGCAAGTACGCGGCTGTTTTCGCGAGCGTGTTCGTAAGAAGCATGTTTGCGAGTAACGGGATGTAGCGCAGCTTGGTAGCGCATCCGCTTTGGGAGCGGAGGGTCGCAGGTTCAAATCCTGTCATCCCGACAAGTACGTATACGAGACTCCACTACTGCACACGCAGGAGTGGAGTGTCGTGCAAGACCACACGAGCAAGACCGAAAACCTGCAGTAAGCCAGTTATGAGCAAGACCAGACGAAGGAGCGAAGTTTCGTGAAGAGCACCGTCGAGCAGCTCAGCCCGACGCGAGTCCGTATCAACGTTGAGGTGCCCTTCGCGGAACTCAAGCCTGATTTCGACAAGGCCTACAAGGCCCTCGCGCAGCAGATTCGTCTCCCAGGCTTCCGTCCGGGCAAGGCCCCGGCCCGCCTCCTCGAGGCACGCGTCGGTCGCGCCGCTGTGCTCGAGCAGGTCATCAACGACGCTCTGCCGTCGCGTTACTCCGAGGCTGTCACCAGCGCCGGCGTCAAGGCACTCGGCCAGCCCGAGATCGAGGTCACGAAGCTCGAAGACGGCGACGTCCTCGAATTCGCTGCCGAGGTCGACGTGCGCCCCGAGATCGAACTCCCGGATTTCAGCTCCATCAACGTCACGGTCGATCCGATCGAGATCACCGATGAGGCCATCGAAGAGCAGCTGCTCTCGCTGCGTCAGCGTTTCGGCACCCTCACGGGCGTCGACCGCGCAGTCGAGGACGGCGACTTCGTCTCCATCGACCTGTCGGCCACCGTCGACGGCGAGAACGTTGCCGAGGCTACCGCCAGCGGACTGTCGCACGAGGTCGGTTCGGGCCAGCTCATCGAGGGCCTCGACGAAGCCATCATCGGCCTGAAGGCGGGGGAGTCCAAGGACTTCACGTCGACCCTGGTCGCCGGTGAATTCGCAGGCAAGGAAGCCGTTGTCACCGTGACCGTTCAGACGGTCAAGGAGCGCGAGCTTCCGGACGAGGACGACGAGTTCGCTCAGCTCGCCAGCGAGTTCGACACCCTCGACGAACTGAAGGCAGACCTCCGCGAGCGCGTCGGACGCGTCCGCAAGGTCGAGCAGGCCGGCCAGATCCGCGACAAGGTTCTCGAGCAGCTGCTCGAGACGGTCGAGGTTCCGTTGCCCGAGGCCATCGTCAAGGCTGAGGTCGACGCTGCGCTGCACGACGCCGTTCACGGTCTCGATCACGACGAAGAGGCTCTGAACAAGGCTCTCGAAGAGCAGGGCAGCAGCCGCGAAGAGTTCGACAAGGACACGTTGGAGGCCGCTGAGCGCTCCGTCAAGACGCAGCTCCTGCTCGACTCCATCGCGGACGCCAACGACGTCACCGTCGGTCAGGACGAGCTCACCGAGCGCATCCTGTTCCAGGCACAGCGTTACGGCATGGCTCCCGAGCAGTTCATCCAGCAGATCCAGCAGGCCAACCAGCTTGGTGCGATGTTCGCCGATGTCCGTCGCGGCAAGGCTCTCGCAGCCGTCGTCGAGGCTGCCGGCGTCACCGACAGCAGCGGCGCTGCTGTCGACACCGCTGAGCTTTTCGGTAACGGCAAGGCTGACGAGGACGCAGAGGCGTCTGATTCTGCCGAGAGCGAAGACAAGTAAAAAAGCAGGTTATCGGGTGTTTTCACCGCGATCGGCTGCAATGAGTTTTCCGCTTTGAGCGAAGTAGGGCGGCACCGGGACTCCGGTGCCGCCCTACTTGGTTAGTGTCTGTGTCAGCAATTCGTATTTGGCAAAGAAGATCCACATAGAAGGCAGGTACCGTGACTTCCAATCACCTGGAGACTTTGCAGAGTCCCGCCATGACTTCAGCCACCGCTGGGTTGAACCTCAGCGACTCGGTATACGAGCGCTTGCTCCGTGAGCGCATTATTTTCCTCGGTACCCAGGTCGACGACGACATCGCAAACAAGCTGTGCGCGCAGATCCTGCTTCTCTCGGCCGAGGACCCGACGCGAGACATCTCGCTCTACATCAACTCGCCTGGTGGATCCGTCACCGCCGGTATGGCGATTTTCGACACCATGCAGTTCGCGGAGTGCGACATCGCGACGTTCGGCATGGGTCTCGCCGCGTCGATGGGGCAGTTCCTGCTCTCGGCAGGCACCAAGGGCAAGCGTTACGCCCTGCCGCACGCCCGCATCATGATGCACCAGCCGTCCGCCGGTATCGGTGGTAGCGCCAGCGACATCGCCATCATGGCCGAGCAGTTCAAGCACACCAAGCGTGAAATGGCCGAGCTGATCGCTCAGCACACCGGTCAGACGGTCGAGCAGATCACCGCTGACTCGGACCGTGACCGTTGGTTCACGGCGAAGGAAGCCCTCGAGTACGGCTTCGTCGACCATGTCGTCTCTCGTGCGAATCAGGCCGGCGGCACCGGCAACTGAGTCGGTTGATCCGTCCTATTGCTGCCCAATTCATACTTTGGAGAACTGATGACAAACCTTTTCGGAGCTAACTCGCTGGGCGGCCAGGCGCCGTCGGGCCCGCAGTCGCGCTACATCCTGCCCCAGTTCACGGAGCAGACCAGCTACGGCGTCAAGACGTCCGACCCGTACAACAAGCTTTTCGAGGAGCGCATCATCTTCCTCGGCTCGCAGGTCGACGACGTGTCCGCGAACGACCTCATGGCACAGCTGTTGGTTCTGGAATCGCAGGATCCGGACCGCGACATCACGATGTACATCAATTCGCCCGGTGGTTCGTTCACCGCGCTGATGGCGATCTACGACACGATGCAGTACGTGCGTGCAGACATCTCCACCGTCTGCCTCGGCCAGGCCGCGTCGGCTGCTGCTGTTCTGCTCGCCGGCGGTACGCCGGGTAAGCGTTTTGCGCTCCCCAACTCGCGCATCCTGATTCACCAGCCGGCCACCGGCGGTATCCAGGGCCAGGTTTCCGATCTGGAGATCCAGGCAGCCGAGATCGAGCGTATGCGTCGTCTCATGGAGAACACGTTGGCTCTGCATACCGGTAAGGATCCGCAGACGATCCGCGTCGACACCGATCGTGACAAGATCCTCACGGCCGAGCAGGCCAAGGAATACGGCATCATCGACGACGTTCTGGCGTACCGGAAGCTCAGCGCACAGAAGTAGTCGTTTTCCGCCTCGTGTCGACCACCGAAATTCGGTGCGCGACGCGAGGCGGATCGGTCGGGAAGTGCCAGGTGGAAGACATGCCTGAACTATTTCCCCGACAATATTCTTGATAATCCGTCGACGAATCGCCGACAACAGGTCGACCGTGGTTCGGAACAACGGGTACCGTCACATCACGGGCTGGTTCTGGATCTGCGTTCTGGCGAGTGCACGTACACGAAGGAAGTAGGGACCTCACGAGATGGCACGCATCGGCGACGGCGGGGATCTGCTCAAGTGTTCTTTCTGCGGTAAGAGCCAGAAGCAGGTCAAGAAACTCATTGCAGGACCCGGGGTGTACATCTGCGACGAGTGCATCGACCTCTGCAACGAGATCATCGAGGAAGAACTGGCCGAGTCGAGTGAGGTCAAACTCGACGAGCTGCCGAAGCCCGCGGAGATCCGCGATTTCCTCGAGAACTACGTCATCGGTCAGGACTCCGCCAAGCGGACGCTCGCAGTGGCTGTGTACAACCACTACAAGCGTATTCAAGCCGGCGACAAGGGCCGCGATGCCCGCGGCGAAACCGTCGAACTCGCAAAATCCAACATCTTGATGCTCGGCCCCACCGGCTGCGGTAAGACGTATCTCGCGCAGACCTTGGCGAAGATGCTCAACGTTCCGTTCGCGATTGCGGACGCAACGGCCCTGACCGAGGCGGGTTACGTCGGTGAAGACGTCGAGAACATTCTGCTCAAGCTGATTCAGGCTGCGGATTACGACGTCAAGCGCGCCGAGACCGGCATCATCTACATCGACGAGGTCGACAAGATCGCTCGCAAGAGCGAGAACCCCTCGATCACCCGGGACGTCTCCGGTGAGGGTGTTCAGCAGGCTCTGCTCAAGATTCTCGAAGGCACGCAGGCCAGCGTTCCGCCGCAGGGCGGACGTAAGCATCCGCATCAGGAATTCATCCAGATCGACACCACGAACGTGCTGTTCATCGTCGCCGGTGCGTTTGCCGGCCTCGAGCGCATCGTGTCCGATCGGGTGGGCAAGCGCGGTATCGGCTTTGGTGCCGAGGTTCGCTCCAAGGCAGAACTCGACACAGTCGATCGTTTTGCCGAGGTCATGCCCGAGGATCTGATCAAGTTCGGTCTGATTCCCGAGTTCATCGGCCGTTTGCCGATGATCGCGTCGGTCACCAATCTCGACAAGGCGTCGCTCGTCCAGATTCTGTCCGAGCCCAAGAACGCTCTGGTGAAGCAGTACCGTCGACTGTTCGACATGGACGGCGTGGAACTCGAGTTCACCGAGGAAGCCCTCGACGCGATTGCCGATCAGGCCATCCTCCGTGGCACCGGTGCCCGTGGACTGCGCGCCATCATGGAAGAAGTTCTTCTCCCCGTGATGTACGACATCCCCAGTCGCGACGACGTCGAGAAGGTTGTGGTGACCGCCGAGACCGTCATCGACAACGTTCTGCCGACTATCGTCCCGCGTAAGCCGGAGCGCGGCGAACGCCGCGACAAGACGGCTTAACGTCAAAACAGGCTTAACGTCAAAACAACTGTGGCCCGGCATCTCTCGCGAGATGCCGGGCCACAGTTGTTTGTGGGGTGTTCGACTAGATCGGGTTGCCGAGTTCCTTGAGCGGGGTGCGGAAGGTTTCCTTGGCGGTGAAGGCTGAGATCGCACAGATGACGCAGGCGACCGAGGTCAGAATTGCGACGGGCATCCAGTGTGTCTTGTCGCCGCCCATCAGAGCGTTGCCGATGGCGGGTGCAAAGCCGGCGAGCGCAAATCCGACCTGGGTTCCGATTGCGATACCCGAGTAGCGGACCTTGGTGTTGAACATCTCGGAGTAGAACGACGGCCAGATGGCGTTGGGTGCCGCGTAGAAGACGGACATCAAGCCGATTGCCGCAAGGAAGATGAGCGGAACGTTTCCACTGGCGATCGCACCGAAGTAGACGTAGATGAAGACCGCGCTGCCCAGGGCGCCACCGACGAAGAGCGGTCGACGGCCGATTCGGTCGGACAATATCGCCCAGGCAGGCTGGCTGATCAGTGCGACAGCGTTTGCGGCAATGGCAACCCACAGCATCGTGGACTTGGGGATTCCCACTTCTTCAGTGGTAGCGAAGGCAAGACCGAACACGGAGAAGATGGTCGACACGACGGCGATGAAGGCGCAGCAGATGACGCGGACCAGATTTGCGCTGTGTGTGCGAAGCAGGTCGGCGACGGGGAGCTTCGCAACGGCCTTGGATTCCTGCTGCTCGATGAACTCTTCGGGCTCTTCGAGCTTGAGTCGCATGATGTAGGCGGCAATGAGAACGATCAGGCTGCCCCAGAACGGGATTCGCCAACCCCAGGTGTAGAGAATGTCGTCGGGCAGCGCCGCGATGGGGAGGAATACCAGGCTGGCGAGGATGAATCCGGCTTGAGTGCCGTTGAGCGTCCAGCTGCAGAAGAAGGCGCGTCGGCCTTCCGGTGCGTGTTCGAGAGTGAGTGAGCTCGCGCCACTCTGCTCGCCTGCCGCGGAGATGCCCTGGGCGATGCGCATCAGCACGAGCAGTATCGGCGCGAACACTCCGATCGAGTCGGCGCTCGGGATGCATCCGATGAAGAAGGTGGCTGCGCCCATCATGATGAGTGTCAGCAGCATGATCTTCTTGCGGCCGACGCGGTCGCCGAAGTGTCCGAGAACCACGGCGCCGACGGGACGCGCGATATAGGCAACTCCGAATGTCGCGAGGGAGAGCAGTGCCGCGTGCCCGCTGTCGGGGAAGAACACCGTCGGGAAGATGAGCGCGGCGGCTGATGCGTAGATGTAGAAGTCGTAGTACTCGAGCATGCTGCCGAGGAACGACGACGTAGCGGCGCGTTTGACCTTGGTGGTGTCTGTTGTGGGCAAGTGCCCTGCCTCAGGTCCCGACGGTGTGACCGTGCTAGCTGACATGCTCATCTCCTGGTGGAAGCGAAAGTGGAGGGCTCTACATCCGCGACGTGGTGTTCGGCGTACTTGTTCGTACTTTGAACGTTTGTGCGGAGAGCGATACACAGAATGTAACTGACGCCACACCGACTACACAAGATTATTAACCAAATAGTTCATAAAAATCTAGCTACGTTTCGGTTGGTTATCGAAACCCCAGTTCAGAGAGCTATGGCTGAGGCCGCTGTGTGGCCGCAACCAGTTCGGCTACCTGCTCCTGCGTGATGCCGAGGCCGAAGGCCGCGAGTTTGCCGAGCGGCATGGAACCGGCCATGGCCATCAGTTCGGGCGCTATCGGCGGGGAATCTTCGGTGGCGGCAGCGGCCATCGCGGCGCCGAGAACTGGGCATCCGACCGGATGTGCGAACCACTCGGCGATGGTCGACATGGCGTTCAGGGGGCGAGGTCCGATGTTTCCCGGCAGGGTGATCCTGTCCGTGGTTGCAATGTCGCGCGAGGAGAAGCCGACGCGAACGTCGTAGTCACCGGCTTCGACGGCCCAGTCCTGGTCCTTGGCGGACCAGTAGGAAAATGCGCGCGGGTCGAGTGTGATCGTCGTGGTTGTCGATTGCCCGGCTTCGAGGTGGACTTTGGCAAAGCCCTTCAGCTCTTGGGTAGGGCGGTCGACGGCAGAGCCCGCGTCGTGGACGTATGCCTGGACAACCGTGCTGCCGGCTCGATCACCGGTGTTGAGCACGGTCACCGTGATCTCGGCAGAATTTTCTCCAGTGGTGATTGCGGTGTCGGTGACGGCAAAGGTGGTGTAGCTTCGCCCGAAGCCGAAGGGGTAGGCAACGTCGTGGTCGACGGAGTCGTAGTAGCGGTATCCCACATACAAACCTTCCCCGTATCGGACGTGTTGCGCAGATCCCGGGAAATGAAGGTATGACGGGTTGTCTTGCAGCCGAAGGGGAATCGTCTCGGTGAGGTGGCCGGACGGGTTGACGAGACCGAACAGGATGTCGGCGATCGCCGACCCGCCTGCCTGGCCGAGAAGCCATCCTTCGAGGATGGCGGCGGCGTACATGCGCCACGGGTTGATCGAGACGACGCCACCGTTGGACAAGACCACGACGGTGTTCGGATTGGCGCTGTGCACGGCTTTCAGCAGGGCGATCTGGTCGGCGGGCAAGTCGATGTCCGAGCGGTCGAACCCCTCGGATTCGGTGGCTGACGGGAGGCCGAGGAAGAGGACGGCCACGTCGGACCTGCGGGCAGCGTCGACGGCTTCGGTGACTTTGTCGCTGTCCGGGGTGCCGTCGAAGGTGAATCCCGGAGCGAAGGTCACGCGGTCGGAACCCGCGATGGCCAGGATTGCGTCCAGCGCATTGTCGAGGGTGGTCGGTACTACCTGCGAACTGCCGGCCCCCTGGTACCGCGGACTGCAAGCGAACTCGCCGATGACCGCGACGGTCTGCCCTCCCGGGGTCAGGGGGAGGATCTCACCGTCGTTTTCGAGGAGGACCGCGGATTCGGCGGCAGCGGTCCGGGCGAGTTCATGGTGATTCGCAGCGTCGTAGGTGTGGCCCTCGATCCGAGCGCCTGCGGTACGGTCGACCAGCGTCGCCACCCGCTCGGCAGCTGTGGTCACGACGGATTCGTCGAGGTCGCCGCTGCGCACGGCGTCGACGATCTGTCCGTCGGTGCCCGAGGGCGGCATCTCCAAATCCAGGCCGGCGGCAATCGCCGCAACCCGGTCGTTCACGGCTCCCCAATCGGAGACGACAAGGCCGTCGAATCCCCACTGCTCGCGCAGAACTTCGGTGAGCAGCCAATGGTTCTGGCTCGCGTAGATGCCGTTGATCTTGTTGTACGAGCACATCACCGTGGTGGGCGCTGCCGTGGTGACCGCGTACTCGAATCCCGCGAGGTAGATCTCCCGCAGGGTTCGCTCGTCGATATCGGCGCTGACCCGCATGCGGTCGTATTCTTGGTTGTTGGCGGCAAAATGCTTGAGCGACGTACCGACGCCGCGGGACTGAATGCCGATGATCAGTGCGGCGGCCACGCGGCCGGATACGAAGGGATCCTCGGAGACGTACTCGAAGTTCCGCCCGCACAAGGGGGATCGTTTGATGTTGATACCGGGGCCGAGAAGGACCGAGACCTGCTCGGCTTTGGCTTCGTCGCCCAGCGCTTCGCCGACGCGGCGGATGAGGTCGAGATTCCAGGACGAACCGAGTCCGACGGCCGGCGGGAAACACGTGGCCGGGATGCTCTGACCGAGCCCGAGCGCGTCACCGCCCTCCGGTTGTTTGCGAACGCCGTGCGGGCCGTCGGTCAGCAGTATCGACGGAATTCCGGCGACAGCCTGGCTGTGCCAGAAATCCGATCCCGAGGTCAAGGAAGCCTTGTCCTCGTGTGAAAGTCCGTGCGCGCTGTTCTCGGTCACGTGTGTCCTCCCGGTTGCGAGTGCTCCAAAGTCAATTAGTTGGTAGTCGGTCAGGCGGGGGTAGGCGCCGTCAGGAAAGCGACGACCATGTCGCCGAGCATGGTTCGCAGGTGCTCGCGATGCGTCGGGGCGATGAGGTCGCGGTCGAAGAGTGCTTTGAATGTGTAGCGGTTGGCGATGCGGAAGACGCAGAAACTGCTGATCAGCATGTGCACGTCGAGAGCGTCGACGTCGTCTCGGAACGTGCCGGCCTTCTGGCCGTCGAGGAGGATCTGTGACACCAGGTCGGCGGCGGGAGCGCCGAGTCCGCTGAGCACTTCGGACTTCTCGATGTACTCGCCGCGCAGCATGTTCTCGTTGGCCACCAGGCGAATGAAGTTCGGGTGCTGCTCGTGGTGATCGAAGGTGAGTTCTGCAAGTGCGCGAACAGCTGCCGTCGGATCAAGGCCCTCGAGATCGAGTTCACGCTCCTGCGCCCGGATCACGCTGTACGCGTGTTCCAGAACCGACTTGTACAGCCCTTCCTTGTCGGTGAAGTAGTAGTAGATCATGCGTTTTGTGGTGTGAGTCTTGGTGGCGATCTCGTCCACGCGGGCTCCGGCGAAACCCTTGTCGGCAAACTCCTCGGTCGCGACGGCGATGATGTTCACTCGGGTGAGATCGCTGTTTCGACGTCGTTTCTCGGGCTTGGATGCCAGTGCATTCGCGGAGTGCTCGGAGACCATGGACCTCACTCTATCTGCGACGGAGTTGGGTGAGTTCCTTGTCGAGTGCGCGTCGGAGGAGTAGTGTCCGATAAATTAACTCACTAGTTCGTACATTAGCTTCGAGGTGACCCGATGGCAGTATCAAGACCGATCCTGGTTCTCAACGGACCCAATCTCAATCTGTTGGGGCAGCGCCAACCGGAGTTCTACGGCCGGGACACCCTTGATGACGTAGTTGCCCGCTGTGAGGTCGCGGCCGCAAACTTCGGTGCCGTCGTCGAGGCAAAGCAATCGAATCACGAGGGTCAGCTCATCGACTGGATTCACGAGGCGCGCGGAAGAGTTGCCGGCATCGTGATCAATCCCGGCGGCTATTCGCACACGTCGGTCGCCTTGCGGGATGCGCTGGTCACGCTGGAAGCTCCCGTTGTCGAGGTCCATATCAGTAACATTCACAGTCGTGAAGGCTTCCGTCAGCACTCGTACGTGTCCGGAATTGCAGACGCCGTCATCTGCGGACTGGGGATCGACGGATACAGCGCCGCAGTCGAGTTCGTGTGCGTCCGAGGAGAAGAGAACTGATGAGCGAGACAATTCTCTGTGGCCTTATCGGCACAGGAATCGGTGCGTCCCTGACGCCGATCATGCACGAGGAGGAGGGACGGGCGCAGTCTCTGCCGTACGTCTACCGCATCCTCGATCTCGACGTGATGGGGCTGGCGCCGTCGGATATCGGTGAACTGCTCACCTACGCCAAGCGTTTCGGCTTCCGCGGCCTCAACATCACCCACCCCTGCAAGCAGTTGGTGATCGAGCATCTCGACGAATTGTCCCCTGACGCAGCAAAACTCGGAGCCGTCAATACGGTTCTCTTCGAGGGTGGCAAAGCGATCGGTCATAACACCGACTGGTCCGGCTTCGGACGTAACTTCGACACGGGACTCCCCGGCGCGAAGCTGGACCGGGTGGTCCAGCTCGGTGCAGGCGGCGCGGGTGCTGCCGTTGCGTATGCGGCGCTGACGCGCGGAGCTCGCGTGCTGACATTGGTGGATTCGAGTCTTGCTCGAGCGCAGGAACTTGCGCGGACGTTGGCAGTGCAGTTTCCCACTCAGAGCGTGGTAGCGAAGCACACCGACGACCTGGCCGATGCACTCGCCGGCGCCGACGGGTTGATTCATGCCACCCCGATGGGAATGGCCGCGCACCCCGGTATGGCGTTCTCCCCGGATCTTCTGCGCCCGGACCTGTGGGTTGCGGAGATCGTGTACCGCCCCCTCGAAACAGAGCTCCTTCGCCAGGCGCGCTTGATCGGTGCCCCGACGCTCAGTGGCGGCGGGATGACCGTTTTCCAAGCCGTCGACGCCTTCCGGATCTTCACCGGTATCGAGCCGGACAGTGATCGGATGCTTGCCCACATGACCGCCCTTGTTCAGGGTGAGCAGGCGGCGGTAGCACGATGAGCACTCCGGTTCGAACGTCGATAGCAACCGTGTCACTCAGTGGCACCCTCGAAGAAAAGCTGGTTGCGATTGCCGCGGCGGGCTTCGACGGTTTTGAGGTGTTCGAGCCGGATTTTGTCGCCTCTCCGTGGTCGCCGAAGGAACTGCGCACGCGGGCCGCGGATCTGGGGCTGACCCTGGATCTGTATCAACCGTTTCGTGATTTCGATTCCCGGAGCGAGGATCAATTCGCCCGGAATCTTGTTCGGGCGCAGCGCAAGTTCGAGCTCATGGAAGAGCTGGGCTGCGAAACACTGCTTGTGTGTTCCTCGCCGTTGCCGACGGCAAGCCATGACGACGGTCAGTTGGTCGAACAATTCTCGGCGCTGGCAGAGCTGGCGTCCGAGCACGGCAAGAAGGTGGCGTACGAGGCGCTGGCCTGGGGCGGACACGTCAATACTTACCGGCATGCGTGGAAGATCGTCGAGGAAGTCGATCATCCGTCACTCGGAACCTGCTTGGACAGCTTCCACATCCTGTCCCGCGGTGACGATCCCGCTGGAATCCGGGATATCCCCGGTGAGAAGATATTCTTCCTGCAGTTGGCGGACGCACCGTTCATGGCGATGGACATCCTTCAGTGGAGCAGGCATCACCGAAACTTCCCGGGGCAGGGCAGCTTCGACCTGAGCACTTTTGCCGGGCACGTCCACGCCGCCGGCTACACGGGACCGTGGTCACTCGAAATCTTCAACGACGTGTTTCGTCGGGCCGACACACAGCGAACGGCAGTCGACGCCCACCGGTCGCTGCTCCACTTGGAGGAGCAGGTGTCCGCCGCCGTGTCGGTTGGGGACGGACCCGAGTTGTTCACGGCACCGGAGCGGACTCCGCTCGAAGGTATCGTCTCGCTGCGCGTCGCGGCCGGACCGGCCAAGCAGGATCAGCTTCACACGATGCTGTCTTCGGTGGGCTTTCACCTGGTCGGACGCCATCGTGATCACGATCTGCAGTTGTGGCGCCACGGCCTTCTGACCATCGCCGTCGACGCGACGGCTGGGACGGTGTGGAGCGCGCCCGGTCTCCCGGCCGACCTGCCGGTTCTCACTCAGATCGGTATCCGCGCAACTGAACCCGAGGTGTGGGGCCGGCGAGCACTCGCGTTGGAGGTGCCGGTCGAACAGGTGCGGTTGCCAGGTTCGGCGGACGAGAATGCCGAAGTTCCGGACGTCGTCCGCCTGAAGGTCACCGACGCGACGTCGATCGACCTACGCGGCCCAGGCAGTGCGGCGGCGTGGGAATCGGCGTTCGACATCTACCCGCTCTCGGCCGCCCGCAACCGCGCGGAGGCGTCGGTGCTCACGGGCATCGACCATGTTGCCCTTGCCGTCCCGGCCGAGAGTTGGGACTCCGTCATGCTGCTCCTGCGGTCTGTCTTCGAGATGCATCCCCACGAGGGGCTGGATGTCACCGATTCTGTGGGACTCATGCGGAGCCAGGCGCTCACCCTCGTTCAGGACGGTTCGGGAAACACTCTGCGCATCTCGCTGAACATGGTGGACGGCAGCCGAAGTGGGTTGCCCACCGTGCGCCGCGGCGGCGTCAGCCACGTTGCCTTCTCGTGTGAGAATATTTTTGCCGCGGCAGCCACCATGGCGGACTGGGGCTATGCGCCGCTTCCCATATCGCCGAATTACTACGAAGATCTCGAAGCGCGCTTCGGTCTCAATGCCGAACTGCTCGACCGTATGCGCGGCGCGGGAATCCTCTACGACGTGGATGCTCACGGCGAGTTCTTCCACCTGTTCACCCCGACCGTCGGCGCCGACCTGTTCTTCGAGGTCGTTCAACGCGTGGGTGGGTACGAGGGTTACGGCGAGGTCAACTCCGCTGTGCGACTGTCGGCTCAGCTGCGCGCGGAGTAGCGACGACCTCGATTCGGTGCGGGTGGGAATAGACGTTCATCGAATCGCCGCGGATGAAACCGGCAAGCGTCAGTCCCGACTCCTTTGCCAGTTCCACGGCAAGTGACGACGGAGCCGAGACGGCACCGAGGATCGGAATGCCGGCCATGACGGCCTTCTGGACGAGTTCGAACGACGCCCTGCCACTGACGATCAAGATCGTGTCGTACAGGGGTACTCGGCCGTCGGTGATGGCCCAGCCGATCACCTTGTCTACCGCATTGTGACGGCCGACGTCCTCGCGGAGAGCAAGCAGTTCGCCTGTGGTGGTGAACAATCCGGCTGCGTGCAAGCCGCCGGTGGTCTCGAAGATGCGCTGTCGTCGTCGAAGCGTGAGCGGCATTGACGACAGCGTGGTCGAGCGGACGGTGGTGGTGTCGCCGACCAACGGGTGCTTGGTGGTTGTCCGGACGGCGTCGAGTGAGGTTTTGCCACAGACACCGCACGCAGAACTCATGACGGTATGTCGGTCCGTGGTGTGATCCGGCAACGGCACTCCGGGAGCCAGGGCGATGTCGAGGACGTTGTACGTGTTTGCACCGGTCTCGTCGACGCCGTCGCAGTAGCGAACGATGCTGACATCGTCACGGGTGGCGATGACGCCCTCGCTGAGAAGAAATCCGTGCACGAGGTCGACGTCGTTGCCCGGTGTTCGCATCGTCACCGCCAGCACCTGGCCGCCGACCCTCATTTCGAGTGGTTCCTCGACGGCAAGTGTGTCGGGGCGGGTGAGCACTCGATCGCCCGAGATTCGAACGACCGGTGTTCGTGCGGTGACTCGTCCCATCTCAGGCGCCTGATGCTTCGAGTCGAACGGTGACGGCCTTCGAGACCGGCGTGTTCGACTTGGCTGCAACGTGTTCGAGGGGAACGAGCGGATTTGTCTCCGGGTAGTACGCCGCAGCATTGCCACGCGGCGTGTCGTAGGAGACGATGCGGAATTCCGTGACCCGCCGCTCTTCCAGTGTGCCGTCAGGTGTTGTCCACTCGGACACGATGTCGACGAGATCGCCGTCGCGGAATCCGAGTGCGGTGATGTCGTCGGCGTTGACGAGAATGACCTTGCGGCCGCCCTTGATCCCGCGGTAACGATCGTCGAGGCCGTAGATCGTGGTGTTGTACTGGTCGTGGCTTCGCATGGTCTGCAGAATCAATCGGCCGCTAGGGGTGGGCAGCCACTTCAGTTCGTTGACGCCGAAGTTGGCTTTGCCGGTGTGCGTGTGGAATTCGCGCGAATCGCGCGGCGGGTGTGGCAATTGGAATCCGTCGGGTTGGCGGACGCGGGTGTTGTAGTTCTCGCAGCCCGGCACGACGCGTGAGATGGAGTCGCGGATCAGGTCGTAGTTTCCCTCGAAGGCGGACCAGCGTACGGAGTGATCACTGCCGAGGAGTTCGCGGGCGAGTTGGCAGATGATGGCGACTTCACTGCGCAGGTATGGGCTGACCGGGTTCAGTCGCCCGCGCGAGAGGTGCACCATCGACATGGAATCCTCCACGGATACCAGCTGTTTGCCGCCGGCTTGGACGTCGAGGTCGGTGCGGCCCAAGGTGGGGAGGATGATCGCGGTTTGCCCGTGGACAACGTGGCTGCGGTTCAGTTTGGTGGAGACCTGAACGGTGAGTTCGCATTGGCGCAGCGCGGTTTCGGTGGCCGCGGTATCGGGACTGGCCTGGATGAAGTTGCCGCCCATCGCCATGAAGAAGCTTGCCTTGCCTGCGTTCATGGCCCGGATCGCGTCGACGGTGTCCCAGCCGTGCTTTCGCGGCGCCGTGATCTTGAACTCGGTGTCGAGAGCGGCCAGGAATTCTTCCGGCATCTTTTCCCAGATGCCCATCGTGCGATCGCCCTGGACATTGGAGTGCCCGCGAACGGGGCAGACACCGGCGCCTGGCTTGCCCATCATTCCGCGCATCAGCAGGAGATTGACGGCTTCCTCGATGGTCGCGACTCCGTGTGCCTGCTGAGTCAGACCCATCGCCCAGCAGATGACGGTGCGTTCGGAACGAGCGAGGGCCGACGCTGTTTCGGTCAGTTGCGCCATCGTCAGCCCGGTTGCTTCGAGAACGGTGTCGAGATCAACAGCGCGAACGTTCTTTTCGTAGTCATCCCAGCCCGCGCAGTACGTGTCGACAAATGCGCGGTCGACGACCGTGCCCGGGTTGCGGTCCTCTTCCTCGAGAAGAAGCCTGCCGAGTCCCTGGAACAACGCCATGTCGCCGCCGAGACGAATCTGCAGGAATTCGTCCGCGATGTCGACACCGTGACCGACCACGCCGGAGACCTTCTGCGGATCCTTGAAGCGTCGCAGTCCGGCCTCGGGAAGCGGGTTGACTGCGATGATCTTGGCGCCGTTGCCTTTTGCTTTCTCGAGTGTCGAGAGCATTCGAGGGTGATTGGTGCCCGGGTTTTGCCCGGCGATGAGTATGAGGTCGGCGTTCTCGAGGTCGGGAACCGTCACGGAGCCCTTGCCGATGCCGATCGACGCGGTGAGGGCGCTGCCCGATGATTCGTGACACATATTCGAGCAGTCCGGCATGTTGTTCGTGCCGTAGCTGCGAATCATCAACTGGTACAGGAACGCGGCCTCGTTGGAGGTGCGACCGGACGTGTAGAACACGGCTTCGTCAGGGGAGGTGAGGGAAGTCAGGTGATCGGCGATCAGCGCGTAGGCGCCTTCCCAATCGATGGGTTGGTAGTGCGTCGCACCGGGAGTGAGCACCATCGGGTGCGTCAGACGTCCTTGCTGACCGAGCCAGAAGTCGGTCTTGCCGTCGAGTTCCGCGATCGAGTGCTCGGCGAAGAACTCCGGTGTGACGGTGCGCAGAGTCGCTTCCTCGGCAACGGCCTTTGCGCCGTTCTCGCAGAACTCGGCAGGCTTGCGGTGACCTGGAGTTTCGGGCCACGCGCAACCGGGGCAGTCGAAACCGTGGCGTTGATTGAGCCTGGCCAAGGTGCGCGCGGTCCGGAGAGCGCCCATCTGTTCGACACCACGTTGCAACGAGACGAGGACAGCGGGAACGCCCGCGGCGTAATCCTTCGGGTGCGTGACCTCGAGGTCGGATTCGTCGATGTCCTTGATGGGGCCCTTGCGCGTCATGCCTCCATACTCTCCCGAATGCGACGGGTATGCCATGAAAGCGGAAATGTGTGTCGCGGCGCCTTGCCGGTACGCTCGCACGATGGGTGTGAACGTGCGGCCGGCTGAAACCGCAGATATTCCAGCACTTGCAGAAGTCCTCGCAGACGCGTTCGAGGATGACCCGCTGATGGTGTGGATACTGCCCGACGAGGAATCTCGCCGCGCGCGGTTGGCACGTTTGTTTGCCGCCGAAGTTCGCTATCACCACCTGGCCGGAGGTGGGTCGGAAGTAGCGGTCGACGAGAACGGCGTGATCGGGGGAGCGGCACTCTGGGATCCGCCGGGGCGATGGAAGCAGTCGACGTGGGAGTCCGTGATCAGTTTTCCGGCGGTGGTGCGCGCATTGGGAACCCGCATGATGGTGGGTGCCGAAGTGGGTGGGGTCCTCGAGAAGGCTCACCCACAGACGCCGCACTGGTATCTCGCCACCATTGGTACCGGAGCGCAGGCGCGCGGCGGCGGGTACGGCAAGGCGCTGCTGAACTCGAGGCTCGATCGGTGCGATCGCGATCGGATACCGGCTTATCTCGAATCCAGTAAGAAGGAGAACATCCCGTACTACAACCGTTTCGGATTCGTAGTGACCGATGAAATCGTGATACCTGATGGAGGACCTACCGTTTATCCGATGTTGCGGGAGCCGAAGTGATGTTGCCTGAACTGCACGGCGGTACGCCGTTCGACGAGTTGGACGATTACATCGCCTTGCCGAGACTGTCGGGTCTGGCACTCTCGGTGGACGGATCGAGGCTGATCTGTGGGCGCGCGGTTCTCGACGACACCGGTACCGAATACGTATCGTCGCTGTGGGAATTCGATCCGCAAGGCCGTCGGCAGGCCAGGCGATTGACCTGGGGCACAACCAGCGAGTCCGGTGCCACGTTTGCTTTCGACGGCGACATCCTCTTCACCGCAACACGTTCCGTGCCGGGGGAGGACTCGCCGCAACCGGCACTGTGGCGGTTACCTGCCGACGGTGGTGAGGCGAGCGTGGTGTGCCGTCGCGGCAGCGGCGTGTCTTCGGTGACGGCCGCGCGGTCGGCCCCGACCTTTGTTGCGCACACCCCGGTGATGGCGTCGGCGCGTGGGCTGGAGCACGACGACGAGATCCGCGCGGCCCGCAAGGACGGCAAGGTCACGGCGATGCTCCACACCGGATATCCGGTGCGGCACTGGGATCACGATCTGGGGCCGGATCAACCGCATCTTGTTGTCGGGGAATCCGATTCGGAGGGTGCTGTTGTTCTGCGCGACGTGACACCGAGCGCCGGTGCGGCACTGCGCGAGGGTTCGATGTCGATCAGCGCTGACGGTTTGTTTGTCGTGTCCACGTGGGCCGTGGGAGATTCCGGCGCTGCCCGTCGCTCGACCATCGTGCGGATCGACACGGTGAGTGGGGATCGAGCCACACTGGTGGACGACGCCGAGGCCGACGTGCACAGTCCGTCCGTGTCTCCGGACGGCACTCGCGTCGCGTTCATTCGCGAAACTCTCACAACTCCGGATCATGCGCCACGAGTGTCCTTGGGGCTCTACGATTTCCGAACGGGCGCCGTAACCGCTGTTGCCGACGGCTGGGATCGCTGGCCGACGTCGCTCGCGTGGCTCTCGGACGGATCGGGCTTGGTCGTCACTGCCGACGATGGCGGTCGCGGGCCCGTCTTCACCATCGATCTGTGGGGTCAGCCTGTGCGGCTGACCAAGGATGCTGCCGCCTACACCGACATTCGAGTGTCTGCGGAGGGTGAGTTCCTCTACGCGCTGCGCGCATCGTACGAGGCTCCGCCGCACGTGGTGCGTATTGCTCTTCGCTCGGGTGAGGTATTGCCGTTGCGCGGGCCGGACGCGTTGCCGGAACTGCCCGGCACCCTGACGGAGATCAGCGCCAGGGCGCAGGACGGGACACAGGTTCGGAGTTGGTTGGCGTTGCCGACCGGTGCTGCTGCTCATGCGCCGGTGCCGTTGTTGTTGTGGGTGCACGGTGGTCCGTTGAATTCGTGGAACACGTGGTCGTGGCGGTGGAACCCCTGGCTGTTGGTGGCAAAGGGGTACGCGGTGCTGTTGCCGGACCCGGCCTTGTCCACGGGATACGGCCAGGACTTCGTGCAGCGGGGGTGGGGCCAGTGGGGCAAAGCTCCCTTCACCGACTTGATGGCTGTGACCGACGCCGCCGTGGCGCTTCCCGAGATCGATCCGAACCGCACCGGCGCAATGGGCGGTTCATTCGGTGGCTACATGGCGAATTGGATTGCCGGCCATACCGACAGGTTCGACGCGATTGTCACCCACGCGAGCCTGTGGGCGCTGGATCAATTCGGTCCGACGACGGATTCGGCGTGGTATTGGCAACGGGAAATGTCACCAGAAATGGCCGTCGACAACTCACCGCACCTCTACGTGGCGGATATCAACACCCCGATGTTGGTGATTCACGGCGACAAGGACTACCGCGTTCCGATCGGTGAGGGGCTGCGCCTCTGGTACGAACTTCTTGCGGAGTCCGGATTGCCTGCCGACGCCGACGGAAAGACCGATCACCGGTTCCTCTACTTCCCGGACGAGAACCACTGGGTCCTCAAACCGACTCACACCAAAATTTGGTACGAGGTGGTGATCGCTTTCCTGTCCGAGCACATCCTGGGTGAGGACGTCTCCCTGCCGGAGATACTCGGCTGATCAGGACTGTCGGCGCCTCACATCGCGGCAAACGTCGCCGTGAGGAAAGAGTGATTGACCCGCAACGTCGGACACGAAGGCCCGAAACATCGGCATCCGATGATCGATATCGACCTTGATTCTCGGTCGAAGGGATGCAAGGAACGATGGGCGCTCAACTCGGTACTACTCAGCTCGGAACCACTAGTGTCGACACACTCTGCGCATACTGCGGAGTGGGTTGCGGTCTGGTGCTCGACATCATCACCGATCCGGAAACGGGACGTAGGAAAGCGGCACAGTCGTCGGGTCTGAAGACTCACCCCACGAATTTCGGGCGGTTGTGCACCAAGGGCAGCACAACTGCGGACATGTTGGCCGGACCTGGGCGCATGGAGTCCGCATACCTACGGCACAGTCGCGGCGGTGCGATCGAGGCAGCGGACATCGATGCTGTGATCACCGAGACGGCGCACCGGCTGCGCTCGATGGTCGACGAGCACGGCCCGGATGCCGTTGCGTTGTACGTGTCGGGGCAGATGTCTCTCGAGGCCCAGTACCTGTCGAACAAACTGGCCAAGGGATTCATCGGAACCAATCAGATCGAATCCAATTCTCGGCTGTGCATGGCCAGTGCCGGCACCGGTTACAAGCAGTCCCTGGGCGCCGACGGACCGCCCGGTTCCTACCAGGACTTCGAACACGCAGATGTGTTCTTCGTGATCGGCGCGAACATGGCGGACTGCCATCCGATCCTGTTCCTGCGGATGATGGAACGCGTCAAGGCGGGCGCGACATTGATCGTCGTCGACCCTCGACGCAACGCCACTGCCGACAAGGCAGACCTGTTTCTTCAGATTGCACCCGGCACGGATCTTGCGCTGCTCAACGGACTGCTGCACCTCCTGGTCGAGGACGGTCGCACCGATCCCGAGTTCATCGCCGAGTTCACCGAAGGCTGGGAGGTCATGCCCAGCTTCCTCGCGGAGTACACGCCGGACAAGGTCGCTGAATCCACCGGTATTCCCGAGGCGGACATCCGCGCCGCCGCCCGGTTCATCGGTGAGGCCGGCAACTGGATGAGCTGCTGGACAATGGGTTTGAATCAGAGTACCCACGGAACGTGGAACACCAACGCAATCTGCAACCTGCATCTCGCCACCGGCGCGATCTGCAAAACCGGTAGTGGCCCGTTCTCGCTGACCGGTCAGCCGAACGCCATGGGTGGCCGCGAAATGGGATACATGGGGCCAGGTTTGCCTGGTCAGCGTGCGGTGATGTTCGACGGCGACCGTGAATTCGTCGAGGACCGGTGGGGCATCCCACACGGGTCGCTGCGCACGGACGTCGGCGGTGGAACCATCGACATGTTCACCCGGATGGCGGCCGGAGAGATCAAGGCGTGCTGGATTATCTGCACCAATCCCGTTGCAACGGTGGCCAATCGAAAGACGGTGCTCGCCGGCCTGGAGCAAGCTGAGCTTGTCATCGCACAGGACGCATTCCTCGGCACCGAAACGAACGAATACGCCGACGTTCTGCTCCCGGCGTCGTTGTGGACCGAATCCGACGGAGTGATGATCAACTCCGAACGCAACCTGACGCTCTTTCAGCAGGCGTTGGACCCGGTCGGCCAAGCATTACCGGATTGGCAGATCATCGCCAGGATCGCGTGCGAGATGGGTTATGCCGACGCATTCACCTATACGTGTGCAGAGGACGTGTTCGAGGAGATCAAGCAGTTCTGGAATCCGAAGACCGGTTACGACCTGAGGGGGGTGACGTACGAGCGCCTCCGCAAGAACTCGATCCAGTGGCCGTGCCCACCCAACAGTGATCAGGACCGCCACCCCATTCGATACCTCAATGACGGTGTCAGTCAGCAATTGCTTGTCCGGGACGATGGCAGTACTCCGCGCCTCGCGTTCCCTACCGCCAGTGGCCGCGCGTCGTTCTTCGCCCGGCCACACATGCTGCCCGCCGAAATGCCCGACGACGACTACCCGTTCCTGCTCAACACCGGACGTCTGGCACATCAGTGGCACACCATGACCAAAACCGGCAAGGTCGCCAAACTCAACAAACTCAACCCCGGCCCATTTGTCGAAATGCATCCCGACGACGCCGCTCGGTTCGGTATCGCCGACAAGGACGCGATCGAGGTTGCCTCACGCCGCGGCCGCGCGGTGCTGCCCGCTCTGGTCACCGACCGGGTGCGCCCGGGGAACTGCTTTGCGCCATTTCACTGGAACGACGCATTCGGTGAATACCTGACCATCAACGCCGTCACCAACGATGCAATCGATCCGGCGTCGCAGCAACCGGAGTTCAAGGCCTGCGCTGTCACCTTGACCAAGGTCGCCGTCAGAGCGCCGGAAGCTACTCCCGTCGAGAGGACAACGCACGTGTCGAGGGTCGACGTTCTCGCTGATGTCTTCGGTCAAACCGATGCGCCTGCACCAGCATTCGATCCACTCGAACAGCAGTATCTCGCCGGACTTCTCGCCGCGCTGCGATCGGATGCCGACCGTACGCCTGGGGTTCCGACCTTGCCACCGACTGCGCCCTTCGATTCGGGCAAGCGGATGTGGGTCGACGGTGTCCTGGCCGGCTTGTACTCACGATCTCTCGTTTCGGGTGGCCCCCCGAAGCCCGACGCGCAGCGGGAACAGATCGTTGTGCTCTGGGCGTCGCAAACCGGCAACGCCGAGGAATTTGCCGCAGCCTGTGCGACTCGGTTGGGGGGAGTCGGCTTGCCGGTGCGGGTATACGGGATGGATGAGTTCTCGGTCGCCGATCTTGCGGACACTCGTGAACTGCTGCTGATCACCAGCACGACCGGCGACGGAGATCCGCCGGACAACGGCAGCGGATTGTGGGACGCGTTGACCGGGGACGAAGCGCCTTCGCTAGCCGGGACCCGCTATTCCGTCATCGCTTTCGGTGACTCCAACTACGACGACTTCTGTGGTCACGGGCGCAAACTCGACGCTCGGCTCGCGGAACTCGGCGCAACCCGCATCGTCGATCGTGTCGATTGTGAACCGGACTACGAGGACGATGCTGCCGGTTGGTTGGACGCAGTCGCGACTGCAGTGGGGGACGTGACTGCAGTAGGAGATCAGCCCAGCCCCGTTGTGGTCGGATCGTCTCGTGTGAGTTCACCGCCGGACAGTTCGCGCCAGTACAGCAAGAAATCTCCACTGATCACCAGCCTGACCCGAAATGTTGTTCTCAATCGCCCGGGTTCGACAAAAGATGTGCGCCAGTTGGGCTTTCATCTGCCGGAGGGCACCGTCAGTTACGAGGCCGGCGACGCACTGGGTGTCTGGCCCCGCAACAGCACTCCGATCGTGGACGAGTGGCTCTCGGTTTCCGGTCTCGACGGCGAGAGCACAGTCGAACTGGGGGAGTACGGCGCGATGACGCTGCGTACCGCGCTCTCCGAACGCCTCGAGATCACGCGCGTCAACAGTGATCTACTCCGATTCGTGCATCAGCGAACCCGGGACACTGACCTGGCGGAACTGCTGAAGCCGGAGAACAAGGCCGTGCTCAAGGATTGGTCGTGGGGCAGGCAATCCGTCGACGTGTTGGCCCAGTCTCCGGTTCGGGCTTCCGTCGACGACTGGCTCGGCGTGCTCAAACCTCTTCAACCGCGGCTGTATTCGATTTCGTCGAGCCCGAAGGAGAATCCCAACGAGGTGCAGCTGACTGTCTCCGCCGTCCGGTACAACGTTGTGGGCGTCCCGCGGCGCGGGGTGTGCTCGACGTACCTGGCCGATTACGCCGGTAGTGACGACATCGGCATTTACGTGCAAAAATCCAGTCATTTCCGGCCGCCGTCGGATCCTGCGGCGCCCATGATCATGGTGGGGCCGGGCACCGGCATTGCGCCCTTCCGAGCGTTCCTGCACGAACGACGAGCATTGGGGCATACCGGACCGAACTGGCTGTTCTTCGGGGAACAGCACGCCGCTACCGACTTCTATTACCGCGAAGAAATCGAAGAACTCCGCAGAGACGGATTCCTCACAGAACTCGACGTCGCGTTCTCCCGGGACCAATCGGAGAAGATCTACGTCCAGGACCGAATGCGTGAGCGGGGTGCGCTGCTGTGGGAGTGGCTGCAGAACGGCGCACACTTCTACGTGTGTGGTGACGCGGAGCGGATGGCCAAGGATGTCGACGGCGCCTTGAGCGGTGTGGTCGCACAATACGGAAAGCTTGCACCGCGTAGCGCCGAGGCATACGTCAAGGCACTGGCAGCGGAGAAACGCTACGTGCGTGACGTCTACTGATTTATGAAGCCTCAGTTGCGGCGGTGAGAGGTGCAAATTCACGCTGGACGGGGGAGTCATTAGGATCAAGGCGTGACCAGTGCAGCTCCAGAGAACCCGCAGACCCCCGCCGACGCCCTCCCCAAAAGCTGGGACCCCAGTGCTGTAGAGGCTGATTTGTATCAGGGCTGGGTGGATGCGGGTTACTTCCGCGCCGACGCCACCAGCGACAAGCCCGGATACTCGATCGTGCTTCCGCCGCCGAACGTGACCGGCAGCCTGCACATGGGCCATGCGCTCGATCACACCCTCATGGATGTGCTGAGCCGCCGCAAGCGGATGCAGGGCTTCGAAGTTCTGTGGCTGCCGGGCATGGACCACGCCGGTATCGCGACGCAGTCCGTCGTCGAGAAGCAGCTGGCAGCAGAGGGCACCAAGAAGGAAGACCTGGGCCGTGAAGCCTTCATCGAGAAGGTCTGGGAGTGGAAGCGCGAATCCGGTGGCACCATCGGCGGCCAGATGCGCCGCATCGGTGACGGTGTCGACTGGAGCCGCGAGCGCTTCACTATGGACGAGAACCTCTCGCGTGCGGTGCAGACCGTATTCAAGCGCATGTTCGACGAGGGCCTGATCTACCGCGCCGAGCGTCTGGTCAACTGGTCGCCCGTGCTGCAGACCGCGATCTCCGACATCGAGGTCAAGTTCGAGGACGTCGAAGGTGAGCTCGTTTCCCTTCGCTACGGTTCACTCGACGACAGCGAGCCGCACGTGATTGTCGCCACTACTCGTGTGGAGACGATGCTCGGTGATACCGCGGTGGCGGTTCATCCCGACGACGAGCGCTACAAGCACCTGCTCGGAACCACGCTCGAGCACCCGTTCACGGGCCGTCAGATCCCGATCATCGCGGACGACTACGTCGACCCCGAGTTCGGAACCGGCGCAGTCAAGATCACGCCGGCTCACGACCCCAACGACTTCGAGATGGGCGTGCGGCACAACCTGCCCATGCCCACCATCATGGACAAGACCGGCAAGATCGCCGACACCGGAACGCAATTCGACGGCATGGACCGCTTCGAAGCGCGCGTCAAGGTTCGCGAAGCTCTGGCCGAGCAGGGTCGCGTCGTCGCCGAGAAGCGCCCGTACCTGCACAGCGTCGGACACTCCGAGCGCAGTGGTGAAGCCATCGAGCCGCGCCTGTCGCTGCAGTGGTGGGTCAAGGTCGAAAGCCTGGCCAAGGCTGCCGGTGACGCAGTCCGTAACGGCGACACCGTCATTCATCCGGCCAGCCAGGAGCCGCGTTGGTTCGACTGGGTCGACAACATGCACGACTGGTGCATCTCGCGTCAGCTGTGGTGGGGTCACCGCATCCCCGTCTGGTACGGCCCCGAAGGCGAAGTTGCCAGCTTCGGTCCTGACGAGACGGCACCAGAAGGCTGGGTCCAGGACCCTGACGTTCTCGACACGTGGTTCTCGTCCGGTCTGTGGCCCTTCTCGACCATGGGATGGCCGGAGAGCACCGCCGAACTCGAAAAGTTCTACCCCACCAGCGTTTTGGTGACGGGTTACGACATCCTGTTCTTCTGGGTTGCTCGCATGATGATGTTCGGCACGTATGTCTCCGAAGACGAGTCGATCACTGCCGGAGCCGGCAAAACGGGTCCGCAAGTTCCGTTCAAGGACGTGTTCCTGCACGGGTTGGTCCGTGACCAGTTCGGTAGGAAGATGTCGAAGTCGCGTGGCAACGGTATCGACCCGCTGGATTGGGTCGAGCGTTTCGGTGCCGACGCCCTGCGGTTCACACTCGCCCGCGGTGCAAACCCCGGCAGTGACCTCTCCGTCGGTGAGGATTCCGCACAGTCCTCGCGCAACTTCGCTACAAAGCTGTTCAATGCCACCAAGTTTGCACTCATGAACGGCGCTGCACCGGCACCGCTGCCGGCGCGCAGTGAGCTCACCGACGCCGACCGGTGGATTCTCGATCGCCTGGATGCCGTTGCGGCCGAGGCCGATTCGGCGTTCGATCGCTACGAGTTCAGCAAGGCGTGCGAAGGCCTGTTCCACTTCGCGTGGGACGAGGTCTGTGACTGGTACCTCGAATTGGCGAAGGTTCAGTTTGCCGCCGACGAAACCGTCGCCGCCAACACCCGCGCGGTGCTCGGCAACGTGCTCGACGCATTGCTGCGCCTGCTGCACCCGGTCATCCCGTTTGTGACGGAGACCTTGTGGAAGGTCCTCACGGGCGGTGAATCGGTTGTTGTTGCCGAGTGGCCGACTCAGTCCGGCAATGCTGTCGACGCTGATGCTGCTACTCGCATCGAGGACACCCAGCGTTTGATCACCGAGGTTCGCCGCTTCCGAAATGATCAGGGCCTCAAGCCTTCCCAGAAGGTTCCGGCGCGCGCCTCCGGTCTCTCCGAAGCTGGTCTCGACGGCCAGTTTGCGTATGTGCAGGCTCTCGCCAAGCTCACCGAACCCGAAGAAGGCTTCACCGCCTCCATTTCGGTGGAGGTGCGCCTGAGCAAGGGCACAGTCACGGTCGATATCGACACCTCAGGCACCATCGACCTGGGTGCCGAGAAGAAGCGGCTCGAGAAGGACCTGACGGCAGCACAGAAGGAACTGGTCACCGCAGACAACAAGCTCGCCAACGAAGCCTTCCTCGCGAAGGCTCCCGACGCCGTCGTCGACAAGATCAAGACGCGCCGTCAGATCGCCGTCGAAGAGATCGAGCGCATCACCAACCGTTTGAAGGAGTTGGGCGACAAGTGAGCTCGGTAGAACCTCCGGAATTCGGGGAGTCCGGTTTCCCGCCGATCAGTTCGGTGCCGACTCCGGTCGACATCGCCGAGTTGGCGCTGGTCGAGGCAGAACTCGACAAGCGGTGGCCGGAAACCAAGATGGAGCCGTCACTCACGCGCATCGAGGCCCTCATGGATGTGCTCGGCTCGCCGCAGCACAACTATCCGTCCGTGCACGTCACCGGAACAAACGGCAAGACCTCGGTGACCCGGATGATCGACTCGCTCATGACCGCGCTGCATCGCCGCACTGGCCGGACCACCAGTCCGCACCTGCAGATCGCGACCGAGCGGATCAGCATCGACGGAGCGCCGATCTCCCCGCGTCTGTACGTGGACACGTTCCGCGAGATCGAACCGTACGTGCAGATGATCGATCAGCAGTCCGAAGCCGCCGGGGGACCGGCCATGAGCAAGTTCGAGGTGCTTACCGCGATGGCGTACGCCGCGTTTGCGGAAGCACCCGTCGATGTGGCTGTTGTCGAGGTCGGATTGGGTGGACGATGGGATGCCACCAACGTCATCGACGGCCAGGTTGCGGTCATCACCCCGATCAGCCTCGATCACGCCGAGTACCTGGGCAACGACCTCGCGGGAATCGCGGAGGAAAAGGCCGGGATCATCAAGAAGGGCCGCGAGAGCCTGGTGCCGGTCGACACTGTCGCGATCATTGCCGAGCAGACCCCCGAGGTCATGGAGGTGCTGCTGCGCCGCGCCGTCGAGGTCGACGCTGCGGTGGCCCGCGAAGGTTCCGAGTTCAAGGTGCTTGGCCGCCAGATCGCCGTCGGCGGCCAACAGCTCGAACTTCAAGGACTCAGCGGCGTCTACACCGAGATCTTCCTGCCGCTCCACGGTGAGCACCAAGCGCGAAATGCGGCACTAGCCCTGGCAGCCGTCGAAGCCTTCTTCGGGGCGGGGCCCGATCGGCAACTCGATCAGGACGCCATTCGCGCCGGTTTTTCCTCCGTCGTCAATCCTGGTCGCCTCGAACGAGTTCGGAGTGCGCCGACGGTTTTCCTCGACGCGGCACACAACCCGGACGGAGCGCGCGCACTCGCGGCGGCGCTGGCGGCCGAGTTCGACTTCCGCAAGCTCGTCGGAGTGGTCAGCGTCATGAAGGACAAGGACGTCGACGCGATCATGACCGCGTTCGAGTCCGTGTTCGACGAGATCGTGGTGACGCATAACGGTTCACCGCGCGCGATGGACGTCGAGGAACTCGCGAACATCGCCGTCGCCAAGTTCGGCGACGAGCGGGTGGTCGTCGCTCCGCAGTTGGTGGACGCCTTGGAGACCGCCATCGAAATTGCGGAACAAGTAGCCGAACCAGGCGAAGCAGTATCCGGGGCAGGTGTTGTGGTCACCGGATCCGTCGTGACAGCCGGCGCGGCCCGCACATTGTTCGGAAAGGACCCAGCGTGAGTACCCCGTCAGAATCGAACCCGGAGTCCGGGCGATCTCAGTTCGGCGCGCCGACCAAGGATCCGTGGAAGGGTTTCCGCGGAATTGCGTCGGGAACCTTGATTCTCGAGGTCATCGTTGTCCTGCTGACGATCCCCGTCGTGCAGGTTGTCGGCGACGGACTGAACTGGTTCTCCGGTACGTACATTCTGGGCTTGGCAGTGTTGATGATCCTGGGCTGCGGTATCCAGGGACGTCCGTGGGCGATGAAGTACAACATTGCTCTGCAGGTCCTGCTGATCCTCGGGTTCTTCGTTCACTACTCCATCGGCATCATGGGAATCGTCTTTGCCTTGGTGTGGGCGTACCTGGTCTACCTGCGTAAGGACATCGCGCGACGGATGGATGAGGGCCTGCTTCCGGGTCAGCGCGACTGACCATTTAGGCTGGCCGACGTGACTGAGCGCACCCTCGTACTGATCAAGCCCGACGCCGTTGCCCGTGGATACGTGGGAGAAATCCTGAGTCGTATCGAGCGCAAAGGCCTGACCATCGCAGCACTCGACCTTCGCACCGCTTCCGAAGACGTGGCTGGTAGCCACTATGCGGAGCACGCCGAGCGTCCGTTCTACCCGAGCTTGTTGGAGTTCATCACGTCCGGTCCGTTGGTTGCCGTAGTGCTCGAAGGCCCTCGCGCCATCTCCGCATTCCGTCAGCTCGCCGGCGGTACCGACCCCGTCGAGAAGGCACTACCGGGCACGATTCGTGGCGACTTCGGTCTCGAATCGCAGCAGAACCTGGTGCACGGAAGCGATTCCGTCGAATCTGCCGAGCGTGAGATCGCGCTGTGGTTCCCGGCTCTGTCGTCCATCTGACTCTTCGACGCGTTTCCCCGAGCAGTACTTGTCCCACATTGGTGCGCCCTTGCAAGTAACGGGCGCATCGGTGTGGGATACTGCTATTGGTTGAAGCGCAATTTTTGTTCGACGTGTGTTCAACCGGATGACACCCAAGTTTCGATGTGACACCAGGTTCGACGTGACATTGCGCTCGATGCCCTTTCATCGCTGCTATCGGTCAACAGGAAATCCCTGGACCTTTGCACGCTGGATGATCAGGCGCTCGGGCCACGAACCTCACGGACAACAGCCATCCAGCCAGGCACTTCATGTGTACGCAGTGAATAACGGGCACTACGGACCATGCGGAGCGAGACCTTACAATCTCGCACTCACTTCTGAGTGCGAGTACACACAGCGCGCCCCTGCGTGGCCGCGTGACAACTCGATTGCAGAGTTGGACGCGCCCGGGGGCTGAGGAGACTTACGTGGCCGATCAAGCCCCAACAGATTCAGAATCGAACGAAACTCCGGTCTTTCCGGACAAGATGCGCGTACATGCGCTGGCTAAGTTGCTGGGAATCACCAGCAAGCAGGTCCTCGCGGAGGCTGCTGCGCTCGGAACCGAGATTCGCAGCGCTCAGTCGAGCGTGCACCGTGATGTCGCCGAGCGCATCCATGCGTCTCTGCATGCTGTTGCCGATGCCATCGAGCCGGTAGCTGCAGAACTCGACGCTCTGATCGACCCCGTTGTCGAGAAGCCTGTCGAGACGCCTGAGGCTCCGTCCGTTGCGGAAAAGCCGGCCCGTGCGCGTCGTTCACGCAAGAAGGTTGTCGCAGAAGAGCCGGCAGTGGTTGAGTCCGCAGTCGCTGAGCCCGCTGTGGTTGACCCCGCGGTTGCCGAGATCGCCGCAGATCTTGATGCGGCCGCAGCGTTGCAGGTTAGCGAGCCCGAGCAGTCGGATCTCTTCACGTCCTTCGAAGCAGCGCAGACTCACGCACCCGAAGCGGAGCAGGCACCGGCTCAGGTCCCGCTCTTCCTGCAGCCTGACATGGAAGCGGTCGAGGTTGCGCCGCGTCGTCGCCGGGCTCGTCGTGAACCGGCAGCACCGGTGGTCGAGGAGAAGCCGAGCGCACCGGTCGAGACCGAGAGCGCACCGGCCGAAACAGCTGTCGTCGAGGCAGCGGCAGTCGAAGCTGGAGTCGAAGCAGCTGGAGTCGAAACCAGGCAGACCCCGGAGACCGTCACCGCACCGCAGGCTGAGGGCGAGAACGCCGAGGCTGAATCCGACGAGGAAGACGACGACCAGCCGCGTCGTCGTCGCCGTGGACGCCGTGGCCGTGGCCGTGGGCGCGGTGAGCAGGCAGGCGAACAGAATGAGGACGAGTCCGAATCGGACGAATCGACCTCCGAGTCGGCTCCTGATACCGCCAAGAGCACGTCGACGGACGTCGCGGTCAAGTCCGAAGAAGCCGAGAGCGACGCAGAGTCCGAGAGCAGCGAAGATTCCGATCTCGACGCGGATGGCAACAACCGTCGTCGCCGTCGTCGCCGTCGTCGTAAGACCGGCTCCGACAGCGGAGCCGATGCCACAACGACGTCCGAGGACGACCCGCCCAACACGGTCGTTCACGAGCGCGAACCGCGCAGCAAGACGCGTGTCGTGCGCGACGAGGTTCAGGGAATCAGTGGCTCCACGCGACTCGAAGCCAAGCGTCAGCGTCGCCGCGACGGGCGTGATGCGGGGCGTCGTCGTCCGCCGATCCTGACCGAGTCCGAGTTCCTGGCCCGCCGCGAGGCCGTTGATCGCGTGATGGTTGTACGCGATCGCGCCGACAGCGGTCAGCCGCACGCAACGACGCAGGTAGCAGTCCTCGAAGACGGCGTCCTCGTCGAGCACTTCGTCACCAACTCGGCCGCCGCGTCGATGGTGGGCAACGTGTACCTGGGCCGCGTCCAGAACGTGCTGCCCAGCATGGAAGCTGCGTTCATCGACATCGGGCGTGGACGTAACGGTGTGCTGTACGCCGGTGAGGTCAACTGGGAAGCTGCCGGTCTCGGCGGCAATTCCCGCAAGATCGAGCAGGCTCTCAAGCCGGGCGATCAGGTTCTGGTGCAGGTCAGCAAGGATCCGGTCGGACACAAGGGTGCCCGTCTGACCACGCAGATCTCTCTGGCCGGACGTTTCCTCGTCTACGTGCCCGGTGGTTCGTCCACCGGTATCAGCCGCAAGCTGCCAGACACCGAGCGCAAGCGTCTCAAGGAAATCCTGCGCGACATCGTTCCGGCCGACGCCGGCGTGATCATCCGCACGGCGTCCGAAGGTGTCAGCGAAGAGGAGTTGGCGCGCGACGTCACTCGTCTGCAGGCTCAGTGGGCGGGAATCGAAGAGCAGGCCGCCGCGGCGGACTCCGGAAAGTCGGGCAGCCCGCAGGCGCTGTACGAAGAGCCGGACATGCTGGTCAAGGTTATTCGTGACCTGTTCAACGAGGATTTCTCCAAGCTGGTCATCGAGGGCGACAAGGCTCACGGCACGGTGGAGAACTACATCAACTCCGTCGCTCCGGATCTCCTGCCGCGCCTCGAGAAGTACACGCCGAACAACGGCATCGACATTTTCCAGGCCCGTCGCATCGACGAGCAGTTGGCCAAGGCTCTCGATCGCAAGGTGTGGTTGCCGTCCGGCGGCACGCTGGTGATCGACCGCACCGAGGCCATGACTGTCGTCGACGTCAATACCGGCAAGTTCACCGGCGCCGGCGGCAACCTCGAAGAGACCGTGACGCGCAACAACCTCGAAGCTGCCGAGGAGATCGTTCGTCAGATGCGCTTGCGCGACATCGGCGGAATGATCGTCGTCGACTTCATCGACATGGTGCTCGAATCGAATCGCGATCTAGTCCTGCGTCGACTGACCGAATGCCTGGGCCGTGATCGCACGCGTCACCAGGTATCCGAGGTCACGTCGCTCGGTTTGGTCCAGATGACCCGTAAGAAGCTGGGCACCGGGCTGGTCGAGGCCTTCTCGACAACCTGTGAGCACTGCCACGGTCGCGGCATCATCGTCCATTCCGAACCGGTCGAGATGAAGACCGCTGACGACGGCGGTGCACGGTCATCGCAGCAGCGCAGCGAATCCGGAAGCTCACGCAAGAACAAGCGTGGCCGCTCGGACAAGCCGGCCGCCGCAGAGTCCAACGGACACGAAGCGTCGACGCCGGAGGTTCCGGCAGTCGACGCGACAGTCAAGCGGGCACATCCCGTGGCGTTGGCGATGGCTGCACATCACGACGAGCACAGTCACGACGAGCAGAGCGCTGTGCCGGCGGAGGTAGATGCATCCAAAAGTGCCGAGCCGACGCCGGTGGCCGCGGATTCGTCCGCTGCCGATTCTGGCCGGGCTACTGATGTTGCTGTGGATGGTGTTGCGGCGCAGGCAGATAGCGCTGGTGATGCCGCAGCAGTTGAGACCGCTCCGCGGAGTCGTCGTCGCAGTCGCAGGGCGTCTCGGGCTGCGGCAGCGCCCAGTGTCGAGGCACCGGAGGTCGGCACGGTCTTTGTCCTGCCGACGCCCGAACCTGTGGCGGAAGCCGTAGCGGAGCCTGTTGCTGCCGGCGCAGCGGCGCCGGTCGAAGACGACGTCGTTGTGGTCAAGAGGCCGCGTCGACGCCGAGCAGCAGCACGTCCGGCCGGTCCGCCGGTTGACGGCGAGTAAGAACTACCTCCTTTCGGAAATTGGCTTCGGTGCCCGACCCGCTGTGGCGGGCGCCGAAGCCATGACCCGAAGTTTCTGCTGGTAGACGCAGTAAATGCAGGATCGTTTCACCCCTCGGCGGGGCGGTTTGACCATGACGGTTGCTTTCCCGTAACCTTGCATAGTCGCCACCCGGCGGTAGAGATTCCGTGTGCCTAGAGTGCGGGAATGTCCCGATGCATCAGCATCGAGCCGAGGTGACATAAACCAGACCAGTCGCGATGCATTTGACGCCTCAGGCAGCAGCGCGAGCAAGTTCGAAGAAGCAAGGGGTAGCCCTCCGATGGCAACGTACGCGATCGTCAAGACCGGCGGAAAGCAGTACAAGGTCGCTGTTGGTGACCTCGTCAAGGTCGAGAAGATCGAGGGTGAGCCCGGCACTGCTGTCTCGCTTGCTCCCGTTCTCGTGGTTGACGGATCTGACCTGACCACCGACACGGCCAAGCTGGCCAAGGTCGCAGTCACCAGTGAGATCGTCGAGCACACCAAGGGCCCGAAGATCCGCATCCACAAGTTCAAGAACAAGACCGGTTACCACAAGCGTCAGGGCCACAGGCAGCCGCTTACGGTGCTCAAGGTCACGGGCATCAAGTAACCAGTTCTTTCTAGCTAATTTCACCCGAGGAGGGTCAATAGCATGGCACATAAGAAGGGTGCATCCAGCTCCCGTAACGGTCGCGATTCAAACGCCCAGCGCCTCGGCGTGAAGCGCTTCGGCGGCCAGTCCGTCAGCGCAGGCGAAATCCTGGTTCGCCAGCGCGGCACGCACTTCCACCCCGGCGTCAACGTCGGCCGTGGCGGCGACGACACCCTGTTCGCTCTCGCTGCCGGTGCAGTCGAGTTCGGCCAGAAGCGTGGACGCAAGACCGTGAACATCGTTCCGGCCGTCGTTGCGGCTGAGGTCTAGTCTCTCTCGCTAGTTGTGTGTCACAGGTGCTGCTGTTTTCAGTGAGGCCGTGACGCGTTCCAAGCTCCCAATAGGGGCGGACCAGGGTTGAAATAACCCGGTCCGCCCCTATTGTTTGTTTAAGCAGTACCTATTACCCCCCGAGCAACCCTGCTCACCAGAAGTTCAGCTCATCGCGTGAGACCCGCAATTGACTGAGGAAGGATCCGGCAGTCATGTCCCGATTCATTGACCGTGTTGTGCTGCACGTCAGCGCTGGAAAAGGCGGCAATGGTTGCGCCTCCGTACACCGCGAGAAGTTCAAACCGCTCGGCGGCCCGGACGGCGCGAACGGCGGACGCGGCGGCGACGTCGTTCTCGTCGTCGACGAGAACATCCACACTCTCCTCGACTTCCACTTCCATCCCAATGCGAAGGCCACCAACGGCAAGCAGGGTGCCGGCAGCAACCGTGAAGGTGCCAACGGCGAAGATCTCATCCTGAAGGTTCCGGACGGCACCGTCGTGCTCGACACAGACGGCAATGTCCTGGCTGACCTCGTCGGCGTTGGTAGCCGCTACGACGCCGCTCAAGGCGGACGTGGTGGACTCGGCAACGCGGCATTGGCCTCGAAGGCCCGCAAGGCCCCCGGCTTCGCGTTGCTCGGTGAAGACGGCGTCGAGCGTGATCTGGTTCTCGAGCTCAAGTCGGTTGCCGACGTGGGTCTGCTCGGATTCCCCTCCGCCGGTAAGTCTTCACTGGTTTCCGTCCTCTCGGCAGCCAAGCCGAAGATCGCGGACTACCCGTTCACGACACTGGTCCCCAATCTCGGTGTCGTCTCCAGTGGTGAGACCACGTTCACCGTCGCCGACGTTCCCGGACTGATCCCCGGTGCCAGCGAAGGCCGCGGTCTGGGTCTGGACTTCCTGCGCCACATCGAGCGCTGCGCCGTACTCGCGCACGTGATCGACTGCGCAACTCTGGATCCGGGACGCGATCCGATGTCCGACATCGACGCCCTCGAAGCGGAACTGGCCGCGTACACGCCCGCGCTGTCCGGCGACTCGGGACTCGGCGACCTCGACAAGCGCCCGCGCGTTGTCATCCTCAACAAGGCGGACGTGCCTGAGGCTGCGGAGTTGGCCGAGATGGTCACACCGGAGATCGAAGCCCGCGGATGGCCGGTATTCACGATTTCGGCCGTGAGCCGTGAAGGTCTGCGCCCGTTGACATTCGCGTTGGCGAAGATGGTGCGCGACTACCAGGAGGCTAACCCCAAGCCGGAGCCGAAGCGTCAGGTCATCAGGCCGATCAAGGTCAAGGATTCCAGCTTCACCATCGAGAAGGACCCCGATATTCCCGGTGGATTTGTCGTCCGCGGTACGCGTCCGGAGCGGTGGATCCGTCAGACGGCCTTCGACAACGACGAAGCCGTTGGCTACCTTGCCGACCGTCTCGCACGGTTGGGCGTCGAAGATGCACTGGTCAAGAAGGGCGCACAGCCCGGGGCGTCGGTCACGATCGGTGACGTCAGCTTCGAGTGGGAGCCGATGACTCCGGCCGGTATCGACTTGACCCGTACGGGCCGCGGTACCGATCCGCGACTCGATCAGGTCGAGCGCATCGGCGCCGACGAGCGTAAGCACGCTCGACGCGTTCGCCGCGGCCTGCTCGACGAAGACAGCTAACACACGCGAAACCAGAAGCGAGGGAACGGGACTGTGCTCGGTTCCACCAGGGAGTCGATTGCGTCGGCTCACAGTATTGTCGTGAAGATCGGGTCGTCCGCACTGACCAGTTTGGTTGCGGGCCTCGATACCCATCGGCTGGATCTGCTGGCCGACGCCATCGAAGCTCGCATGCGTGCGGGTTCGGACGTCGTTGTGGTGTCCTCCGGTGCCGTGGGTGCCGGATTGGCTCCACTGGGGCTCACCAAACGACCTCGCGACCTCGCAACAAAGCAGGCGGCAGCCAGCGTCGGACAGTTGGCGCTGGCTCATGCCTGGGGTACGTCCTTTGCGCGCTACGGGCGAACCGTGGGGCAGGTTCTGCTCACCGCTGACGACATCGCTCGGCGGACACAACACCGCAACGCTCAGCGCACCCTCGATCGACTTAGGGCATTGCACGCGGTGGCGATCGTCAACGAAAACGACACTGTCGCAACAACAGAACTCCGTTTCGGTGACAACGATCGACTGGCCGCATTGGTGGCTCACCTCGTCGGAGCAGACGCGCTGATTCTCCTGTCGGATGTCGACGGTCTGTACGACGGTGATCCCCGGAAGGGTAGTGCCACACTGATTCCCGAGGTCAACAGCCCCGAGGATCTTGACGGCGTCGTGGCCGGTTCGGGTGGCGCGCTGGGTACGGGCGGCATGGCGTCCAAGCTCTCAGCTGCCCGTTTGGCCGCCGATTCCGGTGTGCCCGTTCTGCTTGCGGCTGCGTCCGACGCGGCTGCAGCCTTGAGCGGCGCCGATGTGGGAACCGCGTTTGCCGCGCGGCCCACCAGGCTCTCGGCCCGCCGGTTCTGGGTGCGTCATGCCGCAGATACGCAGGGCGACGTGCATCTCGATGAAGGCGCAGTTCGGGCGGTCGTCACAAAGCGCCGTAGCTTGCTGTCTGCCGGAATCGTCGGTGTCTCAGGTGATTTCCATGCCGGCGACGTGGTGTCGTTGATGGGGCCGGGGGAGAAGCCCGTTGCCCGTGGTGTTGTCGCGTTCGATGCGTCGGAGATCGAGGAAATCCTCGGACGCTCCACCGCGGATCTGCCGGCGGATATGCAGCGTCCGGTTGTTCACGCCGATGACTTGGTAGCGCTGTAGCTTTCGCTCGCCGCGAGAGCGGAAAGTGCTTCGGTGCAACCGATGTCGAGTTTGAGGGCGGCTAATTCGTCACCGCGGGTGAGTCCACGATTGACTATCGCAACGGGCTTTCCCGCTTTCGCGGCGTAGCGGACGAACCGTAGTCCCGACATGACGGTCAACGACGAACCGGCAACCAGTACGGCGTCGGCTTCGTCGACCAGGTTGTACGAGCGGGCAACTCGTTCCTTGGGGACGGACTCACCGAAGTACACGATGTCGGGCTTGAGAATTCCGCCGCACGCGCCGCAGTCGACAACGCGGAAATGCGCGGTCGACTCGATGACCGCATCTGCGTCCGGTGCTATCTCGACTCCCTTTGCCGCAGCAACAGTTTCGGCGAATCCTGGGTTGGCTTCCTCGAGTTGTTCGGCCAGTGTTGTCCGCGAGATCAAACGCTGACAGTTCAAGCAGCGAACCTGTGCGTACGTGCCGTGTAGGTCGATGACATTGCGGGCTCCGGCCTTGGTGTGCAGGAGGTCGACGTTCTGGGTGATGACTCCGACGGCTCGGCCACTGCGCTCCAGCGTCGCCACCGCCCGGTGGCCCTGGTTTGGCCGGGAGCTGTCCATGTACCGCCAGCCGATGTGGTTGCGCGCCCAGTAGTGGCGCCGGAACGCGGAATCGCCGATGAACTGCTGGAAAGTCATCGGATTGCGCGGCGGGGAATCGGGTCCGCGGTAGTCAGGGATTCCGGAGTCGGTGGAGATGCCCGCGCCGGTCAGAATTGCGAGTCGGCGCCCGGACAGGAGCTCGGTAAGGGCGTCGAGGCGACTGTCACTGGTTGGCACCATTCCAGGATAGGCCGTCAGCGTCAGTAGGCGCGCGCTTCCACTTTCAATATATAGCCGACTGGGGGGCTTGCGGCAAGGCCGGGGCAGTGCCGCAGAATGGCTCTTCCGATCCCAGGTGACTGAGGGATCGGAAGAGCCATGGAAGTGGAGGGGCACGTGCCAACCCAGGGGTACGAAGACGAATTGAGCGCCGAGCAGGCTTACGTGGAGGGGCTTTACGCGCGGCTCGATGCCGAGCGTGCGCGAGTGAAGGGGAGGTACACCACAGCATTGCGGGGAGACGGCGGAAACCTCTTGCAACGCGACGACGAGGTGCGCGCCCTTGCCACCGAGGCAAAGCGGCTCGATGTGGCAGACAACGGGCTGTGTTTCGGACGGCTGGACAGTCTCGATGGTGAGCACAGTTACATCGGTCGCATCGGCCTTCTGGACGCGGACAACGAGTACGAACCTGTGCTGCTCGATTGGCGGGCGCCGGCATCACGTCCGTTCTACGTCGCCACCGCTGCTCACCCGGAAAATATGCGTCGACGCCGCCAGTTCCACACGCGCGGACGTCGTGTGGTCGATTTCACCGACGAGGTGCTCGGCCGGCCGGGTGGTACCGAGCGGGGCGACGCGGCGTTGCTCGCGGCGGTCAACGCACCGCGCGGCAACGGAATGCGCGACATCGTGGCAACGATTCAGGCGGAGCAGGACGACATCGTCCGGCTCGATCACCCCGGGGTACTGGTGATCGAGGGTGGACCGGGAACCGGGAAGACCGTGGTAGCGCTGCACCGCGTCGCGTATCTCCTGTACACCCAGCGGGCGCGGATGGAACGTCACGGCGTACTGGTGGTCGGGCCCAACCCGGCATTCCTCACCCACATCGGCCGGGTACTACCGTCGCTGGGCGAATCCGACGTGGTGTTCATGACGACGGGTGATCTGGTGCCCGGTCGCAGTGTCACGGCTGAGGACCTCCCGGAGGCTGCCCAAATCAAGGGTTCCCTGAAGTTCCTGGACGTGCTCGCGGCTGCTGTTGCCGACCGGCAACAACTGCCCACGGAACCGGTGGTGATCGAACTCGCGGACGCTACGGTGCGGATCGACGCCGAGACTGCGCAGTGGGCCAGAGAAGAGGCACGCGCCAGTGGTCACGCGCACAACGACGCCCGGGCGGTGTTCACCGAGGTACTCACGTGGGCGCTCACCGAGCGCGCGATATCACGGATCGGCCGGGGCTGGCTGAGCCGGTCGGATCGCGACGCGTGGGAACAACTGCGGGAGGACCTGATCGAGGAGCTCACGGAACATGCCGGGTTCATCGCCGCGCTTGACGAACTGTGGCCGATCCTGACGCCGGAAACGCTTCTTGCAGAGCTGTATACGTCTACCGCGCGACTGCAGGCGGCGGGCGGCGACGACGTGCTGCTGCGCGCGCAGGGTGACGCGTGGACGGTTTCGGATGTGCCGTTGCTCGACGAATTGGTCGACCTGTTGGGCCGGGACAAACCCGTCGATCAGGCCGCCCAGCACGAACGCAAGGAGGAAGCCGCCTATGCCGCCGGCGTGCTGGACATGATGATCAGCCGCGAGGACCTCATGGACGACGAGGACCATCTGCTGGCTCAGGACATGCTGTACGCCGAGGATCTGGCCGATCGCTTTGTCGAGCTCGATACCCGCGACCTCGCCGAACGTGCTGCCGCTGACCGGGATTGGACGTACCGGCACGTCGTGGTGGACGAGGCCCAGGAACTATCCGAAATGGACTGGCGGGTGTTGATGCGTCGCTGCCCCGATCGATCCTTCACCGTGGTGGGCGATCTTGCTCAACGACGGTCTGCCGCCGGCGCGACCACGTGGAGCGCGATGATGGAACCGTACGTGCCTGGCCGTTGGGTCTACCGATCACTGTCGGTGAACTACCGCACTCCCGCCGAGATCATGAGCGTCGCTGCGGCCCTGCTCGCGGAGTTTGCGCCGTCGGTCTTGCCGCCGGAGTCGGTCAGGTCGTGTGGCGTCGCCCCGTGGTCGAAGCGAGTCGACTCCGGTGAACTCGACTCTGCCATAGCGGAATTCGTACGCGATGAAGCCGGTCGCGAGGGCACAAGCATTGTCATCGGTCCACACGGTGTGCCGGGCACAGTGCCGGCGTCGGAGACGAAGGGCTTGGAGTTCGACGCCGTTCTGGTGGTGGAACCGGAACGGATCCTGGCCGAGGGTTCCCGAGGTGCAGCCGAACTGTATGTAGCCCTCACCCGTGCCACCCAACGCCTCGGCGTCCTGCATCATGGCCCGTTGCCGGTAGCCCTGGCCGAACTTGACGAAGCCTGAGGATCAGTAGCCCGCGATTGGATCGACCAGTGCTGCGAGGGTCTCTCCGTTCGCAAACCGCGTCACGTTCTTGGACACGTGATCGGCGAACGCGGCCGGCCGCACTCCGGGGGGATTGGAATCGTGGGGAGTGATGATGGCGTTGGTCAGATCCCACAGCGGGTGGCCGTCGGGTAGCGGTTCGGGATCGGTGACGTCGAGTCCGGCGCCGCCGATCCGTTCCGTCGCGATCGCGTCCACCAGCGCATCGGTGTCCACGAGGGAACCGCGGGCGACGTTGATCACCCAGGAGTGTGGCTTCATCGCGGCGAGTTGCGTCGCTCCGATGAGATGGCGGGTTTCGGGCGTTGCCGGGGCCGCGATGACGAAGTGATCTGCGCGAGAAAAGATTTCGTTCATACGCATTGCCGGGTAGGTCGACACGGCGCCGGGCACGGGGCTGCCGCTGCGATTGACTGCGATGCTGTCCGCCCCCTGTGCGGCCAGCATCGGGATCAACGCACGGCCGATCCCACCGGCGCCGATAATGGCCACGGTGGAACCCCGCAGTGTGCCGACCTTCGAGAAGAACTCGAACTGACGCCACGTCTTTGCCTCGATGTGGGCCGGCAGATGTTTGACTCCGGCCAGCAGCAACATCAGGGCGTGCTCTGCCACCGACGACGAGAACGCGCCCGCAGCAGACGTCCACGTGATGTAGGTGTCCTTCGGAATCACCCCGGCCTCGAACCAGTCCTCGATCCCGGCCGAGGGGAGCTGCACCCACCGGATCGACGGCGGCAAATCCCTCGGAAACGAATCCGGTGATCCGGCCCAGATCAGGGCGTCGGCCGACTCGAGCGGACTGATCAAACCGCCACCCCGAAGCACAGCACTGTCGAGCAGTGCATCGGGGGACGGGCCGATCGCTACACGTGGTGAGGTGTCAGTCGTCATGGTTTGACGCTACGCGGGCACCTCGACGAGTGGGTAGATTCCGTTCTCGTCATGTACCTCACGCCCGGTGACCGGCGGATTGAACACACACAGCATCCGCATTTCCGTGTCAGGTTCGACGCGGTGACGCTCGTGCCCGTTGAGCAGGTACATCGATCCGGGAGCGAGGTCGTACTCGGTGTTGTTGTCGAGGTCGATCAGCTTTCCGGTGCCTTCGACGAGCCAGACGGCCTCGACGTGGTTGGCGTAGTGGAAGGTGTTGACCGATCCTGCCTTGATGGTGGTCTCGTGGAACGAGAATCCGACGCGGTCGCCACCCAGGACGATGCGCTTGCTGCGCCAGTTGCCGTCCTCGCTGGTGATGTCACGATCGGTGTCGGTGATCTCGGTGGTGGTGCGCACGATCATGGGGGAGTTCCTTTCTCTAGCTGCATACCTTGACGGTCGCTTCGGCCAGAATGGAGAGGCCGTGTTCGATCTCGTCGTCGGTAATCGTCAGCGCGGGAAGCAATTTCACTACCTGGTCGGACGGGCCGGAGGTTTCCGCCAGCAATCCCTCGTCGAATGCCAGTTGGCAGACCTTGCCGGCCCGCTCGGGCTGCTCGAAGACGAGGCCCTGAACCAGGCCCCGGCCGCGGGTCGAGACCTCACCGGGGAACTGATCGGCGAGATTGGCGAAGCACTCGCTGATACGCGCGCCCTTCTTCAGGGTGCTCTTGGTGAGTGCGTCGTCCGACCAGTAGTGATCGAGTGCAACCTTCGACGTCACGAATGCCGGGTTGTTGCCGCGGAACGTTCCGTTGTGCTCGCCCGGGCCCCACACGTCGAGTTCGCGTTTGAACAGGGTGAGTGCCATCGGCATGCCGTAGCCGCCGATCGACTTCGAGAGTGTGACGATATCCGGAACGATGCCGGCCTCTTCGAAGGAGAAGAACGGACCTGTACGGCCACAACCCATTTGGACATCGTCGACGATCAGGAGGATTTCGCGATCGGAGCACAGTGTTGCGAGCGCCCGAAGCCACTCGGGGCGAGCGACATTCACGCCGCCCTCGCCCTGGACCGTCTCGACGATGACTGCGGCGGGACGGTTGATTCCGCTACCCGAATCGTCGAGGACGCGGGAGAACCACTGGAAGTCCTCGGTGACGCCGTCGAAGTAGTTGTCGAACGGCATCGGTGTCGAGTGCACGAGTGGTATGCCCGCGCCGGCGCGCTTCATCGAGTTGCCGGTGACGGACAACGCACCAAGAGTCATGCCGTGGAAAGCGTTGGTGAAGTTGATGACTGCTTCGCGGCCGGTCACCTTACGAGCCAGTTTCAGCGCGGATTCGACGGCATTGGTGCCGGTCGGGCCGGGGAACTGGACTTTGTAGTCCAGGCCGCGGGGTTCCAAGATGTTGCGCTGGAAAGTCTCGAGGAAGTCGCGTTTGGCAACGGTGGACATATCAAGTCCGTGGGTAATTCCGTCGCTGAGAATGTAGTCCACGAGTGCGGATTTCATGACCGGGTTGTTGTGCCCGTAGTTGAGTGCGCCGGCGCCGGCGAAGAAATCCAGGTAGTCGCGGCCGTTCTCGTCACGAATCCAGGATCCGGATGCGCTGGTAAATACTGCGGGCCAATCACGGCAATAGCTGCGAACCTCGGATTCGAGGGTTTCGAAAATGCTTGCTTCAACGGTATTCATATCTTCTTTGTTCCTCCGGGGCAGGTTGTTTACCAACGCGGAAACGCGCTAGTTGCCGATTCGGTACAGATCTTCGGCTTCGTGTCCATCGGGAAAGTTGTTGGGCGAGAACAGGCTCTGCCTACTGATCGGCACATCGCGCCGTCGGGCAAGCGCAGTGAAGAGTGCGATCGAAGCCTCGTTGTCGGGGCTGATCGTCGTCTCCATAGTTGTAACGCCGAGTGGTGCAGTGCGATCCATCAATGCGCCGAGCATGCGGCCGGCAATCGCCTTGCCGCGCTGGTCTTCGTCGACAGCCACCTGCCACACGAACAGGGTTTCCTGCTCGCTGGGGCGGGTGTAGCCGGAAACAAATCCGACCACACGTCCGTCTACTTCCGCAACGATGGACGTTGCACTGAAATCCCTGCACCACAACAGGTATGCATAACTCGAATTGAGGTCGAGCACTCGTGAATCACGTGCGATCTGCCAGAGCCGGACTCCGTCATCGATCTGTGGGCTTCGTAACAACACCGCGTCCGGCGCGGTGGTCGGGATAGCTCTCGTATCAACTGGCTTCATCGGTCATCTGAACGTAACAAGCATCGACACAGAAGTCATGCAGATGTCCGTTTAGGGCCGTGTGGAAGCGGGTACGGCCCAGGTGAGGCCATGTATGTGACGGTCCTCACATTATGTAACTTTTGGTGTTGTCCGAGCGACTATTTGGGGCTCGCGAGCGCCAGTGGGAGGATCGAGTGAGCGCCCGCTTGACGCAATGCGCGGGCTGCCATCGTGAAAGTCCAACCGGTGTCGGCCGTGGCGTCGACCAGGAGCACTGGCCCGCTGTGGGCACTCATATCCGGGACATCCCAGGCGTCAACCAATCCGGCTACGCGATAGGCGGAGTTTGCCGCTGAGACGGGCGGGTGTTCCGGGCGTAGTGACAGCACACCCAGATCTGTGAGTCGACCCACCTGAGCCAACTTTGCTGCGAGGCTGCTGACAAGCAGTGGGTGAGTGTGGGATTCGAGCGCCATCACACCGGTGGGTCGCTCGGCCCAATCCCAGGCCGCCAGCACGCTGATGCAGGCGCTGACCACTGCGTCCGGCGCCTCGGCATCGGGGCCGTCGAGCAACGCGCGCAGGCGCTGGCCCCAACCCAGATCCGACAGGCGACCGAGGATGCGTCCGGATTCGGGCCCGTCCTTGATCTTTCCCGAAAGGTTGACTCCCAGCTTGCTCAGCCCGGTCGGCCACATCTTGCGAGGTTCGAGGTCGAAACCGGGCCGCTGCAAGCGCGCCCGAGTCTCGTCGAGCGCTGCGCTGTCGACGGAAGTGTCGTACCGCTGACCGGTGCAGTTGTCGCAGCGTCCACACTGCGAGTTGTCCGGCGTGAGTCCGGGATCGTCGAGTTGTTCACGGAGAAAAGTCATTCGACAGGTGGTGATGCTCTGGTACTCGACCATGGCGGCCTGCTCGCTCAGGCGAGCTTCGTCGAGACGGCCGTAGCGTTCGGCGTCGTAGACCCACGGTTCGCCGGTGCTGATCCAGCCGCCCTTGACACGTTTGACGGCTCCGTCGACGTCGAGCACTTTGAGCACCATCTCCAGGCGCGTGCGATTCAGTTCGACAAGGGGTTCCAATGCCGGTGTCGATGTTGCCTTTTCGGTGTCCAGGTGCTCGATCACACTGCGTACCAGGTGTTCGCGAGGGAAGGCAACCGACGCGAAGTAGCTCCAGATCTGCTTGTCTTCGGCGCCGGGAAGCAGGATGACGTCGGCGCGATCGGTCGAACGACCGGCGCGGCCGACCTGCTGGTAGTACGAGATCGGCGACGACGGAGCGCCGAGATGGATCACGAAACCGAGATCCGGCTTGTCGAAACCCATTCCGAGTGCAGACGTTGCAACCAGAGCTTTGACGCGGTTGCCCAGCAAGTCCTGTTCCAGGGATTCGCGCTCGGTGGGGTCGGTCTGTCCGGTGTAGGCGGCGACGGTATGCCCACGCTCGGACAGCAGACTTGCCAGATCTCGGGCAGCTGAGACGGTGAGGGTGTAGATGATGCCGGAACCCGGCAAGGTGTCGAGCATCTGCGCAAGCCAGGCTGCGCGCGCTGTTGCCTCGGGAATGTGCACGACGGACAGGTGCAGCGATTCTCGCTCGAGTCCGCCGCGCAGGATCAGTGTTTCCTCGCCGCCCACACCCAGTTGTGCCGAGACGTCGGCCACTACCCGGTCATTGGCCGTAGCCGTTGTCGCGAGGACGGGAATGCCGTCGCCGAGTTCGGCGATCAAGGTGCGGATGCGCCGGTAGTCCGGACGGAAGTCGTGACCCCAGTCGGACACACAGTGCGCCTCGTCCACCACAACGAGGCCCGCATCAGCTGCCAATGACGGCAGCACCTGATCGCGGAAGTCGGGGTTGTTGAGACGCTCGGGGCTGACCAGGAGAACGTCGAGATCGTTGGCAGCTACCCGCGCGTGGATGTCGTCCCACTCGGTGACGTTGCCGGAGTTGATGGTGGCGGCTCGAACACCCGCTCGCTCGGCCGAGGCAACCTGGTTGCGCATCAGGGCCAACAGTGGCGAGACGATGACAGTCGGGCCGTGACCGGACGCACGTAGCAACTTCGCGGAGATGAAGTAGACCGCGGACTTACCCCAGCCCGTGCGCTGCACCACCAGCGCGCGCTTGCGCTGCACCACCAGAGCCTCGATAGCCGTCCACTGGTCCTCGCGCAGGCGGGCGTCTGGCCCGGCGAGTTCACGGAGCAGACGCTCGGCTTCATCGCGCAGTACGGGTGCAGTGGTGGCGGTCATGGCTTCCATGGTGCAGGACGGCACTGACAGGTGGGCGTTTCAGACCTTCTCGATCGGCTGCTGAAGTTCGGTTACCCAGCCGTCGGCGTCACCCGTGAACGCCAAGGTCACCTCGCGGCTCGGCCCGGCCGCGCGGTATCCGCCCTGCTCGATCCAGTGGCCAAGTGCCTGGTAGGCGGGTAGGCAGTTGTCCATCGACCCGGTGTGCAGGAGCGTCGCCATCTGGGGTTCGGCAGGCAGATCGGTCACGGTGAAGTCATATTCGTCACTGAGGTCCGTTTCTACTGGCAAAGCGGCGTGGACGACGGTTTTCGCCCCGTCATCGGCATCTTCGTAGTACGCGATCGCGGGGCCGGTCGGAACCATACCGGCGCGTCCTAATCCGGCGCTGAGCTGGTCGTAGAGTCCTTGGACAACCGGGCCGATCGACGACGGGTCCATGGCTTCGGCGGTGCCGGTCAACTCCGCCACCCGGACGGTGGGCACGGACTTCACGGAAACTTCGTAGTCGGTCATCTTTCAGCCTCGTTTCGGTAAGTGACGCTCGATGGAGGATCGGGTCGGCGATGACACCGCTGCGCCGTTCACAGTAGTTGCGAGAGCGCCTGCGATGGCGGCAAAGTGCAGAGCGCGATCGCTGTCGAGTACCCATTCCACCGCGAAGGCACCGGTGAAGGCGTCACCCGCGCCGGTGGTGTCTACGGGCGTCACCGTCGGGGAATCCGCGTGAACGGTCGTGTCGCGCTCGCGCAGATCGGCACCACCCGCGCCCAGTGTTGTGACGAGGTACGGAACTCGATCGGTGACCGAGCCGAGCTGGGTCGATTCGGTGTGATTCACGATCAGGATGTCCACCGAGCCGATCAGCTCTTCCGGAAGGTCCTGCACCGGTGAGGGATTGAGGATGACGACGGTGCCGTTGCGCCGGGCGTGTCGCGCCGCGGCGGTAACAGTGGCAAGGGGAATTTCGAGCTGGCACAGCAGGATATCCGCGCCAGCGATGGCACCGAGGTCGTCTTCGGTCAACTCGGTGACGGAAGCATTTGCGCCGGCAACCACGATGATGCTGTTTTCGGCGTCAGCGTCGACGGTAATTGCGGCAACTCCACTGGCACCGTTCACGCTACGCAGCAGTGAGGTATCCACCCCGGCGTCGGCGAGAGTGCTGCGCAATTGGGTAGCAAAACCGTCGTCGCCGACTGCGCCGATGAACGTGACGTCACCGCCTGCCTTTGCTGCCGCGATCGCTTGATTACTGCCTTTGCCACCTGGCGTAGTGGCAAAGGCAGTGCCGAGCAGGGTTTCACCGGGGGCAGGAAATCGGGGGACCGAGGTGGTCAGGTCCATGTTGATGCTGCCGACGACAACAATGCGGGGCTTGCTCATACCTCCAGGTTATCGGCGGCAGCAGTTTTCTTCCGTCGAACCCTGCGGATGATCCGCCTGGCCTCTTCGTCGGTGGACACCGCCGGTGGTGAGCCTTCGAGTGGCTTGCGCGCTGTTTCCGGAATCATCAGCACCGCGATGCCGCCGATGACTGCGGCGATCATCATGTACATCGGCGCGACAAGATTGCTACCGGTCGTACTCTCGAGTGCCGTCAAGACCAGGGGAGTGGTGCCGCCGAAGATCGACACGGCAAGGTTGTATCCGATTGCCAAGCCGCCGTATCGGATTCCGGTCGGGAACAGTGCGGGAAGGACCGAGGGGAACACTCCGACAAACAGGAGAAGCAGTCCGCCGAGAATGGCGAGTCCGAGGAAAACGGTGACGTAGTTGCCCACTCCGATCAGCAGGTACGCAGGCAGCGACAACACGAAGAATCCGATGAAACCGCTGAGCAGCAACGGCTTACGTCCCACCCGATCGGATAATTTGCCGACGTAGCTGATGCCGACCATCATGACGAGCATGACCACGATCATGAGAACCAGTCCGTGGGATTCGTCGTAGCCGAGGGTATTTGTCAGATAGGTCGGCATGTAGCTGAGCAGACCGTAGTGAGCGATGTTGTAGGTCGCGACCAGCACGATGCACAGAACAAGTGGTCGCCAGTTCTCGACCAGCGTTTCGCGCAGTTTCTTCCCCGTGGATTCGTCGGCGAGAGAACGTTCTTCGGCCTGTTCCATCTGCTGAAACGCGGGCGTCTCCTCGAGTCGAAGGCGCAGGTAGAGGCCGATCAGGCCGAGAGGCCCGGCAAGGAGAAACGGTATGCGCCAGCCCCACTGGAGGAGCTCTTCCGGGCTGACCACTGTTTGGATGATCGTCACAAGGCTCGCCGCGGCGACATAGCCGGCCAGGGTGCCGAATTCCAGGAAGCTGGAGAAGAAGCCGCGACGCTTGTCCGGCGCGTATTCGGCGACAAACGTACTGGCACCGCCGTATTCGCCGCCCGTGGAAAACCCCTGCAGTAAGCGAAGGAGTACGAGCAGTATCGGCGCGGCCATGCCGATGGATTCATAACTCGGTACGAGGCCGATGGCAAAGGTGCTGCCGGCCATCAGAATTATGGTGGTGGCCAGGACTTTCTTGCGGCCGATGCGGTCACCCAGTGGCCCGAAGAACAGGCCACCCAATGGCCGGACGATGAAGGCAGCAGCGAAGATCGCGAAGGTCGACAGCAATTGCGCACTGCCACTGGCCTCTGGGAAGAACACTTTGCCGATAGTGGTGGCCAGATAGGCGTAGACGCCGAAATCGAACCACTCCATGGCATTTCCGAGCATGGTCGCTTTGACTGCCCGTTTCACCGATGCGTCGTCGGTGACGGTGACATCAGGTGATTCGGCCACTTCGAGAGCGCTGATCGAGTTCTCTGGTGTTGTCATGACATGCGCTCCCCAGCGCAATCATCGAACCGAGCGGGGCACGTACCTGATGCACGCATCTTTGTCTTGCCCACTCGCCGATGAGCCGGTTGGGAACATGATGTCCGCGGGCCCTGTGGCTCGATGCGACCCCCGTCGCTCGGCTCTGGCTCGCGGCAGTGTCCGAAGCCCTGGTGGGCTCCGGACGTCCGGCAAGTAAGACATTCACGGTATCAGCCTCACCCCCGCATGGCGGCGAGGGACTCGGCTTCGAGGAGCGGACCGACGACGGAAACTTCGACATCTGCGGCGGCGATGATCTCCGCGCATCCCAGCTTGAATCGCGGACCGCCGTCGAGGATTTTCGAGAACTCTGATTCCGTCGCCGCAAAAACTATGTGGGTGATGCCCGCCCACACCATTGCGGCGCTGCACATCGGGCATGGTTCACCGCTCGCGAACATCGTCGCATTTGTAGTGGAACCGTCTGCGGCGCCGCGGATCGCGACCAATTCTGCATGCGCCGTCGGGTCACCGGAAGACGTCACTTCGTTGCGGCCTTCGGCAATGACGGTTCCGTTCTCGCCGACGAGTACGGCGCCGAACGGCCGATTGCCGCCACCTGCGGCTTCGGCCGCGAGTGCGATTGCCCGGCGGAGGTGGACGTTGTTCATGCCGTCAAATCCAATTCTGTTCCCACGCCGGCTGCGCGGGCACGGGATAGCAGTATTCGAGCGGTGACAAGGTCTTGAAGGCCGATTCCGACCGAGTTGAACAACGTGATCTGGTCGCTCGATGTGCGCCCAGGCTTCTGTCCGGTTATGACGTGTCCGATTTCGGTGTGAAGGTCTTCAGCGGTGATGGCGCCTTCGGCAATAGCGAGCAGGGCATCTCCGGATTTGGCAAGAGTCGTCGATGTGGCGTCGACGAATAGTGATGCCACTCGCATTCCGGCAGAATCGATTTCGCGCCAATCTCCTCTCGGAGGAGCGCCGACGGCATTGACGTGAAGGCCCGGGTGGAACCAGTCTCCCGACACGATCGGAGAGTGCGACGGCGTCAGCGTGCACAGAATATCGACTGCCGAGGTCACGGCCCTGGGGGATTCGGCTCGCTCGACGGCCAGGTTCAAATCGGCGATACGTTCCTCGAACGTCCGGATCGTGGACGCGGAGCGCGACCAGACGAGAACCTTGTCGATTCCGCGAACGCGTGCAATCGCGCGCGTGTGTTCCACAGCCAAGGTTCCCGCCCCGACAACGCCGAGTACGGTGCTCGTTTTTCTGGAAAGATATTCCGTGGCAACAGCACTGGCTGCGGCCGTACGGATTGCGGTAATTGCTCGCCCGTCGAGTACCGCTTCGCATTCGCCGGTTTCCGCACACGAGAGAATGATCGTAGAGCGCTGAGTCGGCAGGCCGCGAGCGGCATTGGCAGGCATGTCCGAAAGAAGTTTGACCGAACTCGACTGCGCTGTTGCCGCAGTCATCGGAATCGAGTTTCCGCCGTTCGGCAACGGCATCGCGGATGGTTGTGGGTTGAAAGCGTCGCCCCGAGCCAGGTCGGCATGGGCACGCTCGACAGCGTCGTAGATCTCGCTGCGGTCGATCAACGTCGTGATGTCGGAGTGGTTGAGAATCAAAGTCATGAATGGGTCCTTATCGGCTGTTGCCGGTGTAGGGAATGGTCAAGCAGGACGGTGCGCTACGGCTCCCGATGAATCCGCTGATCGCGACGATCGCGATGACATACGGCAGCATGACGAGCAGTGCGTATGGAATGTCGATGCCGAGAGCGGGCAATGCAAACTGCAGTGCTTGTGCGATTCCGAAGAACACGCAGGCATAGACGATGCCGAGTATTCGCCATCCGCCGGCGATGACGGCAACCACTGCGAGGTAGCCGAGGCCACCGGTCATGTTGTCGCTGAACGAATGAACTTCCGAGAGTGCAAGTTGCGAGCCGGCAAGGCCGCCCGCGGCAGCAGCAAGAAGGACACACAGATATCGAACGCGTCGTACCGGTAGTCCGGTCCAATCGGCCGAGAGTGCGTCCTCGCCGATAGCGTCGATGGTCAGACCGGGCACAGTCCGTTTGGAGAACAGAACGGCCATGGCAACGACGAGTGCGATGCAGAGATATCCGAGCAGGGTCTGGCCGAACAAGGTGGGCCCGATAAAAGGTATGTCACTGAGTACGGGGATATCGACGCTGTGGAATCCGTCGATCGATTGACCTTTTCCGTCGGACAGGAGTACTCGGGATCCGAAGGTTGTCAGACCCAAGGCGAGAGCATTTCCGGCGACTCCGATGACGATCTGATCTGCGCGTAGGTGAACGCTTAGATGAGCCTGTGCGATGCCGAAAACGGTGGCCGCGATGACTCCGGCCACCACACCGAGGACGGGGGAGCCGGTGGTAACAGTCGCAAGAACGCTCGCGAAGGCGCCGGTCAGCATCATTCCCTCCATGCTGAGGTTGAGTACACCGGCACGTTCACTGATCGATTCGCCGCTTGCCGCAACCAACAAGGGAATGGCGAAGCTGACTCCGCTGGTAACGATTCCGGTGATCACTGCAGTACTCATACCGATACAACTTCCTGGCTCGGTGCGGGCTTTCTCGTGCGCACGGCGGACGTCGTGGTCCACAGTGCGCTGCCTGCGATGAGGATGATGAGAACGGATTCGACGACTGACACGGTTGCCGCGGGAACACCCACTGCCAGTTGGAGATTGATGCCACCCGAGACGAGGAATCCGAGAAGTAGGGAAACAGCCGCGACTGCCGTCATGGACCCGCGGGCGAGCAAGCCGACAACAAGTCCGGTGAACCCCAATCCGGACGAGAAACCTTCGGCTAAAACGAAAGGTGCGGTGGCGACAATCATGCCCCCGGCGACTCCGGAAAAGGCCCCAGCGGCAGTCAGACTCAGGAATCGGGTTCGATCGACGGAGATTCCGAGACGGTGAGAAGCTTTCTGCGACAAGCCGACCGATTGCAGCTTCAGTCCGATAGCGCTGCGCTGGAGCAGGACTCCCACTGCGACGACTGCGACGAGTGCGATGAGCAGTGCGATGGTTGCGGGTGACTTGTGCAAGCCGAGTAGTGCAAGCTGGCCGGATTCTTTCAGCGGCTCGGACTGTGGAAGGGTCTCGGACGAAGTCACGGGCTGGCGCAGTAGCGCAGGTTCGTGAACAACGAGTACGACGGCCGCGAGACCCACGAAGTTGAGGAGGAGGGTCGTGATGATTTCGCTGGTACCGCGCCGAACCTTCAGGTACGCAGCGATCGACGCCCAGAATGCCCCACCGGCGGCAGCGGACGCCAGTACCAGGACGATGCCCAGTCCGGCCGGAACTCCCTCCGGAAGCGACACACCGACGGCTGTCGCGCAGATGCCTCCCAAGGCCATCTGGCCTTCGCCGCCAACATTGACCAAACCCGCCCGGTAGGCGATGGTGAAGCCCGCTGCGATGAGCATGAGCAGTGCTGCGTTGTTCAAGGACGTGCCGATGGCGAAGGGTGTCCCGAACATGCCGTCGAAAAGCGCTTCAGTGGTCTCGGCCGGGCCGGCACCGGCGGCCGCGGCGAGAAGGAGGCCGATCAGTGCGGCAATCGCGAGGGCGGCCGATCCGATGACCAGTGGGTGTCGTCTCACGCTGCCACTCCCATCATCAGTTCGGTGATCTTGTTCTGTGCAGCAGCAGAATTCGCATCAATCGGTCCCAGCAACTGCCCGCGGTAGGCCACGAAGATCCGGTCGCACACAGCCATCAGTTCGTCCAATTCGCTGGAGATGACAAGCACGGCAGTCCCGGCGTCGGCGACCCGGCGGAGTCTGTCGAGCACAAAGCTGACTGCGCCGATATCGAGACCACGGGTCGGTTGCGCTGCGACCACCGCTGCGAGCCCGTCGATCGAGAGTTCGCGGGCGAGTACAACTTTCTGCTGATTACCCCCGGACAACGAGTGCATCGGGGCGCCAGGGCCATCGGCGCGGATGGAGTATTCGTCGATCGCACTTGCCGTTCGGGCAGCCATCTTGGCGCGGTCGAGCAGTCCGAACCGCGTGTAATCCTTCAACCGGCCGAGAAGCAGGTTGTCGGTGACTGTCAACTCCGAGACGATCCCCTCAGCGTGTCGATCTTCGGGGACCACCCCGAGGCCGATCCTGGTTCGTGCTGCGGGGTCGAGACCCGTGATGTCCACCGCGTCGAGAAGGATTTTCCCGGTGTCTGCCGTTATTGCGCCGGAGAGGATCGAAGCCAACTCGCTCTGGCCGTTACCCTCGACGCCCGCGATACCGACGATTTCACCTCGATACACGGTCAGGTCGACACCGGTGAGTGCTTCGCTTCGATCCGGGCGCGTGAACGAGATGTTGGCGAGTGTCAGTCCGGGCTCGCGCGAAGCGGGGCGCCTGACCACCCGGGCGTGGGAGAGGGGCGCAGCAGAACCCACCATGTCGGTGAGAAGGTCGGAAATCGATGTATCCGTGAGAAGCCCACCGCCACTGACTTTTCCGCCGCGCAGTACCGTTGCCGCGTCGGCTGCGCGGGCGACCTCACCGAGTTTGTGCGTGATGAGTACGACTGATGTGCCGGCCGCGGCCAGTGCATGGCATGTTCCGATCAGTGAATCGATTTCACCGGGGTCGAGGACAGCAGTCGGTTCGTCGAGTAGCACCAGCTCGGGATCTCGTAGCAGAGCTTTGACAATTTCCACTTTCTGGCGAGATCCGACGGGCAGGTCGGACGTCAACGCGTCGAGGTCGACGGTCAAGCCGTACTGCTGTGAGATGACGTCGAGCTTGGCGGTCAGCGCATCGACCGGAAGGCGAAAACCTTTGGTGCCGAGCAGGAGATTCTCACGGACGGTCATGGTCGGAATCAGGGAAAAGTGTTGATGGACCATCGCAATTCCCGCAGCTATGGCGTCGGCGGGGGACTGCGGCGTATAAGTACGGCCGTTGAGTGTCATCGTGCCTGATGACGGTGTCGTGGAGCCGAAGACGATGTTGCACAGCGTCGACTTTCCCGCGCCGTTCTCGCCGAGGATGCAGTGCACCGAGCCCGGGGCGACGGTCATCGTGACATCGGTCAACGCGGATACCGATCCGAAACGCTTGCCAACGCCGTTCAGTGTCAGTGTGGCCATTGGTCAGTACAACTTCACGGTGCCATCGGCCACGGTTGCCTTGGCCTTCGTCAACGCGGCCGCGACTGCGGGGTCGCTGCTGCACAGCACGTAGTCGGTGCCGCCCTTGTCGGAAGTGAGTCCGAAGGGAACCTGTTCGGCGGCCCACGTGCCGTCGAGTGTCGAGGACACCGCGTATTCGATTTCGGTTCCGATGTCGGTGCGGACGTAGCCGAGATAGGTGGGATCGCTGCAGTCGCCGGGGATGGGTCCACCGCTCATGGTGCCGCCGGCTTCGCGGGCAGCCTGCTGCAATCCCTGCTTACCGAGGTTGACGATCTGTCCGAGAACGTCAGCGCCACCGGAAAATTCGGCGCTGGCAGCTTGCTTGGCCTTGGCTGGGTCGTTGAAGTCGCCGACATATTGTGGGCTGAGGACTCGAATATCCGGGCGCGTCAGTGTGGCTCCGGATTGGAATGCCGATGCTGCGTTGACAATTGCGGGGAGTTCCACGCCACCGACAAATCCGACGGTGCCGGTCTTGGACACGCTCGCAGCAACTGCGCCGGAAAGGAATTCGGCTTCGGCCTGCTGGGGGTCGTAGTAGGCCAGATTGTCGAGCGGAACTGCATCGGCCGGGCCGCCGATTTCGACGAACTTGACGTCGGGGAACTGTGCGGCGATTTTTCGGACGTCGGCGTCGGTTTGGCCGCCGACGGAGATGACCAGGTCGTTTGTCGACGCGAATCGCTGGAGGGCTTGCTGGTAGTCCGCTGCGGCGACCTGCTCGACGTAGCTGGCGTCGATCCGGTCGCCGTACGTCTCGACCATTCGCTGGTAGCCGAGGTAGCCGGACTCCATGAAGCCTGTATCCGAGATCGAACCGGGAAAGAAGACGCCGACGGAGAGGGCGTCACTCGACGGTTCGGAGTCGGCTGAACTGCAGGAAGTCAAGGTCAATGCGGTGGCTGCGACTGCTGCGAGTGCGAGAGGAAGTTTCATCGGGTTCTCCTGAGTTCGTTCGAGCACTTAGCGGTATACCGTTAAGTAGAAGAATGGAGGACCCGTATTTCGTCGGTGTTACCGATACGTAAGGGACTGCACACCGCGTCCCGGGGGATCGTGCACCGCTACGCTCAACTCGAGTGCAGAAGAAGATCGAAGGAGTGCCCGTGTCGACAGAAGTTCCGGTGGATACTCGAAAATCATTGCGAGACATCGCCTATGACGAGATTCGTGGCCGCATCGTCAATTTGGTGCTGGCTCCGGGCGCTCGACTGATCGAACGCGATCTGGCTGCTGAATTGAATGTCTCCCGCATCCCGCTGCGCGAGGCGCTCTCACTGCTGCAACAGGATGGACTTGTTGTCCTGGTGCCGAGGCAGGGAGCGATTGTCTCTCCGTTTACCGTCGACGACGTGCGGGACCTCTTCGATGTTCGCGAGAGTCTCGAAGTGCTGGCAGCGAGGCTGGCCGCTGAACGCGCGGACGCCGACTCGCTGAATGCGCTTTCTGCCCAGCTCGAAACAGCGCGGGCGGCAACCGCATTGAACGACAAGCCGGCGATTGCCGCGGCAAACGCACGGTTCCACTCGATGATTGTCGAGATGTCGGCGAACCCGCTGCTCGAGTCGTTGCTCAGGCCACTCGAGGCGCGCGTCCAGTGGCTGTTTCATCTCACCAAAGACCGTGATCCCGGACAACAGTGCGCCGAACACGAACACCTCTATGCGGCGATAGCCGAGCGCGATCCGGATCGCGCTGCTGCATCTGCATTTTCACACGTCCATTCCGGTCGGGAAATGAGCTTGCACCTCGCGTCGATCTGGGCCGAGCGCAGCATCGATCCCGTCGAAGCGACAAAGACTCGACGCCGCGGCCGCCTTCGAAGCTGAGGTGCCTGCGCCTGCCTTCAGAATGCGCGGGCGTACTGCGACGGAACTCGCGGTCCTACTTCGGCATTCAGCTCACGTGCGGCGCGCCGTGCCCAGTAGGGATCACGCAGGAGTTCGCGTCCCAACAGCACGGCCACCGCACTGCCGTCCTCGACGATCTTCTCTGCCTGCTCGGGTTCGGTGATCAGTCCGACTGCCGCTGCGGGAACCAGGGATTCGTTCTGGATCCGGCGGGCGAAGGGAACCTGGTAGCCGGGCTCGACCGGGATCTGTACACCCGGCGAATTACCGCCAGTGGACACGTCGACGAGGTCGACGCCGTAGTCGGTGAGGATGTTGGCAAGTGACACAGTCTGATCCGCAGTCCAACTGCCGACCTCGAGCCCACGCTCCTCGCTGACCCAGTCCGTGGCTGACACACGGACGAACAGGGGCAACTCGGCGGGCCACACTTCTCGAACCGCCGTGAGGATTTCGAGGAGGAAGCGGATGCGGTTCTCGAAACTGCCGCCGTAGTGATCCGTTCGCTTGTTACTGAGCGGGGAGAGGAACTGGTGGATCAGGTATCCGTGCGCCGCGTGAATTTCGACGACCTTGAACTCCGCCTGAAGCGCGCGGGTGGCTGCCGCCGCGAAGTCGGCGACGATGCCGGCAATCGCATCTGTTGTCAGTTCCGCGGGCGTTAGGTAATCACCGAATGCCACGGCGCTCGGGGCGACGGTCGTCCAGGACAGGCGGTCTTCCTGGTCGAGCGATCTACCGCCACGCCACGGAACCTTCGTCGACGCCTTGCGGCCGGCGTGCGCCAGCTGAATTCCGGGCACCGCTCCGAAGTACGCGAGCTGCGCGTTGATCTCGGCAAACGCGCGAGCCTGCCGCTCGTTCCAGATACCGAGATCGGCGGGGCTGATTCGTCCTTCCGGGCTCACAGCGGTCGCCTCGGTGAGGATCAGGCCGACACCACCGATAGCTCGGCTCGCCAGATGCGTTCGATGCCATTCGTTGGGCACTCCCACCTGATCGCCGATGACATCAGCGGAGTACTGGCACATCGGTGCCATCCACACGCGGTTGGGAATGGTGACGCCGCGCAAGGTGAGAGGTTCGAACAGCACGCTCACGGAGTAACTCCTGACTCGGGGAAGGGGAGGATCACCCGAAGGTGGTCGATCCCGTGCAACAGCGGTAACAGTCCGAATCATTCCCGAAAGGAACGCGTCGGAGCCAATGGCTAATGTGTATTCATGACTGCTGTAACTTCCACAGGCTCGGACACTCGCGACGTAGTGCACGAGGCTGCCCGCCGGGCGCGTAAGGCTTCGCGTGTCCTGGCGTTGCTGACCACAGCACAGAAGGACCGCGCGCTCCACGCCGCGGCCGACGCGGTTCTTGCCGCAAGTGATCAGATCCTGGCGGCAAATGCCGTCGATATCGACACCGCGAAGGCTGCGGGTACCGAGGAATCGCTGCTTGATCGATTGCGTCTGACAGCGGATCGCATCGAAGGCATCGCTTCGGGTCTGCGTCAGGTTGCCGGACTACCCGACCCCATCGGTGAAGTGCTCCGCGGCTCCACACTGCCCAACGGCCTGGAACTGCGTCAGCAGCGCGTCCCGCTCGGTGTTGTCGGCATGGTGTACGAAGCTCGCCCCAATGTCACCGTCGACGCGTTCGGTCTGACCCTCAAGTCGGGAAATGCTGCACTGCTTCGCGGTTCGTCGTCGGCAGTCAAATCCAACGAAGCTCTTGTGGTCGCTCTTCGTGCGTCGTTGACTGCGCAGCAGCTCCCCGAAGACGCCGTTCAACTTCTGCCGAGCGCAGACCGGTCCACGGTGACGCATCTGATTCAGGCCCGTGGTCTCGTGGACGTTGTCATCCCGCGCGGTGGCGCGGGCCTGATCAGTGCCGTCGTTCGTGATGCCACGGTCCCCACCATCGAGACCGGTGTCGGAAACTGCCACGTCTACGTACACTCGGCTGCCGATCTGGTGATGGCCGAGAAGATTGTGCTCAACTCCAAGACCCGTCGGCCAAGCGTGTGCAACACCGCCGAGACGATCCTGGTCGACAAAGCCATTGCCGACACCGCGGTTCCCGCACTGCTTCAGGCGCTGCAGATGCATGACGTTGTTGTTCACGGCGATCTGCCCGGCCTCGTTCCGGCCACCGAGGACGACTGGTCGAACGAGTACCTCACGCTCGACGTCGCACTGAAGGTTGTTGCCGACCTGGACGAGGCAGTCGAGCACATCGACACGTACGGCACCGGCCACACCGAGGCCATCGTGACGTCGGATCTCTCGGCTGCCCGCGAGTTCACCGCGCGCGTCGACGCAGCAGCCGTCATGGTCAACGCATCAACTGCCTTCACCGACGGCGAGCAGTTCGGATTCGGAGCCGAGATCGGCATCTCGACGCAAAAACTTCACGCACGCGGCCCCATGGGGTTGCCGGAACTGACGTCCACCAAGTGGATCGTCTGGGGCGACGGACACACCCGACCCGCCTGATCGTTCACCTGGACTTGCCCCACCCTTTTTAGGAGTTAACCGTGGACCGAGCTCTTCCCGATACAACACCGTTCTTCTCGAGCGTCGACGACGTCATCGAGCGTTTGGCCGAGACGGGTTACCTGTCCGACAAGGGCACTGCAACGGCGGTGTTTCTCGCCGACCGACTGGGCAAGCCCCTGCTCATCGAGGGACCGGCCGGTGTCGGTAAGACCGAGTTGGCGCGCGCGGTAGCCCAGACGACAGGCGCCGAGTTGGTGCGCCTGCAGTGCTACGAGGGCGTCGACGAGGCTCGTGCGCTGTACGAGTGGAACCACGCGAAGCAGATCCTGCGCATCCAGTCCGGCTCGGACCACAGCTGGGATTCCACCAAGGCTGATGTGTTCTCGGAGGAATTCCTTCTCGCGCGTCCACTGCTCAAGGCGATTCGCCGCGAAGACCCGACAGTCCTGTTGATCGACGAGACCGACAAGGCCGACGTCGAGATCGAGGGACTGCTCCTCGAAGTTCTCAGCGACTTCGCGGTCACCATCCCGGAACTCGGAACCATCACCGCAACACGTAAGCCGTTCACGGTGCTGACGTCCAACGCCACCCGTGAGCTGTCCGAGGCACTCAAGCGTCGTTGCCTGTTCCTGCATCTCGATTTCCCCGATGCAGACCTCGAACGTCGCATTCTTGCCAGCCGTGTCCCCGAACTGCCCGAAGCCATTGCCGAGCAGCTGGTCAACACCATCCGCGTTCTGCGCGGCATGCAGCTCAAGAAGGTTCCCTCGGTGTCCGAAACCATCGACTGGGGTCGCACGCTCCTCGCCCTTGGCATGGACACACTCGACGACGACGCCGTACGCGCAACACTCGGCGTCATCCTCAAGCACCAGTCCGATCAGGTGCGAGCCACCGCCGAACTTCGGCTGAACTGAGGTCTGGTCATGGCACTCGGAGGTACGTCACCGATCAAGCCGGGTGGACTGGCGGCGCCATACGGTCTGCCAGGTCACCTCGTCGATTTTGTCGAGGCCCTTCGCCGACGCGGCATCATGGTCGGCCCCTCCGAGACCGTCGACGCCGGCCAGGTCATGTCGGTCCTCGATCTTCTCGACCGTGAAGCGCTCCGCGAAGGGCTGGCCTGCTCGCTGCTGCGCCGGCCCACCCATCGCGCGACCTTCGACGCCGTTTTCGACCTGTGGTTCCCGCGGGCGATCGGCGACCGTGCGGTGGGCGACGTCGACGTCAGCCTGCCGCGTAAGCCTGACGGCAGCCTCGATCTGCAGGCGCTGCGGGAGCTGATCGCCGAACTGCTGACCGACGGCAGCGACGAGGCCATGGAGCTGACCGAGCTTCTCACTGCCGCGATGGTCGAAGAGCTGGGGCAGTACCAGTCGAGCAACGGACCGTCGTTCTCCGCATACCAGGCGTTGCGGGACGTCGCTCCCGAAACACTGCTCAACAAGATCCTCGAAGGACTACTCGGTAATCAGCAGGGCGGTAGTGAGGGCAAGGACAACTCCGACTATCAATCGGAGGTTGCCAAGCGGACAGCGGCCCAGCGCATCGCGGACTTCCGCAAGATGGTCGAGAAGGAAACGCGTCGACGTACGGCCGAGAATCTCGGCAAGGAGCGCGTCGCCACCTACGGTGTTCCGAAGCTGGCCGAAGAAGTCGACTTCCTACGCGCGTCCGACGCGGAACTCACGACGCTCAAGAAGAACGTGACTCCGCTGGCACGGTTGCTCGCCAGCAGACTTGCCGTCCGTCGCAGTCGCAGCCGAGCCGGTTCCATCGACTTGCGTCGAACCTTGCGTAAATCGATGTCGACGGGCGGGGTGCCGATCGATCTGGTGCAGCGCAAACCCAAACGCGCGCGTCCCGAACTTGTCGTGATGTGCGACGTGTCCGGTTCGGTAGCCGGGTTCAGCCACTTCACCTTGCTGTTGGTCAACGCTCTGCGAGAGCAGTTCTCCCGCGTACGCGTATTTGCGTTCATCGACACCACCGACGAGGTCACCCGGTACTTCGATTCGAATGCCGACCTCGGATCCGCGATGTCACGGATGGTTCGTGAAGCGGAGCTGATCACGTACGACGGTCACTCCGACTACGGCCACGCCTTCGGGGTATTCCAGGAGAAGTTCGCACAGAGCATCACCAGTCGCACATCACTGCTGGTACTGGGCGACGGTCGCAACAACTACCGCGACCCAAACCTGCAATCACTCGCGCAGATGGTTGCAGTGGCCAAGCACGCACACTGGCTCAATCCAGAGCCCAAGGGGCAGTGGGGGTCGGGCGACTCGGCTGCCAAGGTGTACAACGAGGTCATCAGCATGCACGAGTGCCGCTCCGCCCAGCAGCTGGCCGACGTGGTGTCCGGCCTGCTGCCGGTGTGAGACACGTAAGCTCGGCAGCTGTGCAGAAGGGACAATCGGTGGAACGTGCTCGACGCCTCGGCGTGATGGGCGGCACTTTCGACCCCATTCACCACGGTCACCTCGTCGCAGCGAGTGAGGTCGCCGACAGGTTCGGACTCGACGAAGTGATCTTCGTCCCCACCGGCCGACCGTGGCAGAAGGAGGCTCGAGGCGTCAGCCCGGCAGAGGACAGGTACCTCATGACGGTCATCGCCACCGCCTCCAACCCGCGGTTTTCCGTTTCCCGGGTCGATGTCGACCGTGAAAAAGTGACGTACACCGTGGACACACTTCGCGACCTGCGGGCTTATCATCCGGACGCGGAACTGTTCTTCATCACTGGTGCCGATGCGCTGGCCAGCATCCTTTCCTGGCAAGATTGGGAAGAGTTGTTCGCATTGGCAAAATTTGTCGGAGTATCGCGACCGGGTTTCGATCTCAACACCGAGCACCTGGCCGCTCACCTCGACACGATGCCCGCCGATGCGGTGACGTTGATCGAGATCCCGGCTCTTGCCATTTCGTCGACCGAATGTCGGCGTCGAGCAAGCGAAGACCGTCCTGTCTGGTACCTCGTACCGGATGGAGTGGTGCAGTACATCTCGAAGCGGAACCTGTATCGACCTGTCGACGCGGAGCGCCGTGACGGTGCGACAACCATGTCGGAACCGGCGCCTGGCAAGACGGCCGATTCGAACTAGAAGCAATACCAAGAAGACGAAACTGGAGAACATCGAGTGAGCGCAACAACCGAAGCCATCGACATGGCACGCATCGCGGCCCTGGCAGCCGACGAGAAGCTGGCCACTGAAGTGGTGGTGCTCGATGTGTCCGAGCAATTGGTCATCACGGACTGCTTTGTCATCGCATCCGCCGCTACCGAGCGTCAGGTGAACTCGATCGTCGAGAACATCGAAGATCGCCTCCGCGAGGCCGGCCACAAGCCGATCCGTCGTGAAGGCACCCGCGAGGGTCGTTGGGCACTTCTCGACTACGCCGAGATCGTTGTTCACGTGCAGCACGACGAGGAGCGCAATTTCTACGCTCTCGATCGTCTGTGGAAGGACTGCCCGGCAGTCGAGGTCGAAGGACTCGGCCTGAACATCCCGGGACCGGCTGACGCACACACAGTGTTCGACACCGACACGGTTGCCGAGCCGGACGCGCAGGAACCTTCACTGTGACCTCCTCGGCGCCGGGAGCGGCGTCGAATCCTGTGCGGCGGCTGATTCTGCTCCGCCACGGGCAGACCGTGTACAACGCCGATTCTCGGATGCAGGGGCAACTCGACACCGACTTGTCGGAGTTGGGGCGCACGCAAGCGAAGAGTGCTGGTCCGGTGATCGCCGACCGTGCGCCGCTGACTATCGTGTCCTCGGACCTCAAGCGCGCGTACTTCACGGCAGTCGCTGTCGGTGATGCGGCCGGGCTTCCGGTCCTCACCGACACGCGTCTGCGTGAGACGCACCTCGGCGGCTGGCAGGGATTGACCCACAGCGACGTCGACGAGCAGACACCTGGGCTCCGGGCGTCGTGGCGAGCTGACGCGACATTGGCCCCGCCTGGCGGTGAAAGCCGCATCGACGTTGCGAAGCGCAGTGTGCCGGTGGTGACGGAACTTCTGGCGGCACTTCCCGACTGGGCCGAGAGGCCGGTTGTCCTGGTGGCACACGGCGGCTTGATCGCGGCGTTGACCGCTGCACTGCTCGACTTGCCGATCGACCGCTGGGCGATTCTGGGCGGTCTCGGAAATACGAGTTGGGTTCAGCTCAGCGGACACGGAGATCCGGCTTCCATCGAATGGCGACTCGACGTATGGAATGCTTCTGCGAGTGTCGCAAATGACGTCCTCTGAGAGTGCCGACGGGCAGCGCCCCGTCCTTCTGGTTATTGCCGATTCGCTGTCGTATTTCGGCCCCAAAGGCGGACTGGCCGCCGACCATTCGCGGATCTGGCCCAACCTCGTCGCCGAGGAGTTGGGGTGGGACGTCGAGCTTGTCGCGCGCATCGGCTGGACGTGTCGCGACGCGTGGTGGGCGCTGACCCAGGACCCGCGAGTGTGGGCTGCTGTCCCGCGCGCCGGGGCTGTTGTGTTTGCCGTCGGCGGTATGGATTCTCTGCCGTCACCGCTGCCCACCGCGTTGCGTGAAACCATCCGCTACGTGCGGCCACCGGCCCTACGGCGCGTGGTCCGCGAGGGATACCAGTGGCTTCAACCGCGCCTGGCACCACTCGGCCGCCCCGTGGCGCTGCCACCGAAGCTGAGCGTCGAATACCTCGAGAGCTCACGAAACGCGTTGGAATACATGCGTCCCGAACTGCCGATGATCGCGACGTTGCCGTCCGTGCATCGCAGTGACGCGTACGCGAGTGTCCATGCCGGTCGTCCGGCCGCAGTATCTGCGATCACCGAATGGGCAACAGCCAACGAGGTACCCATCGTGGATCTTGCCGAGGCGGTACGCGAAAACGTGTTCTCCGACAATGGCAACCCGGACGGAATTCACTGGGGTTGGGACGGACACATCGGTGTCGCCCGGGCCATGACTGCCGCAATTCGCGCCGCCGAAGCTCAGCGTGCGCCCACGTCCGCAAGTGAGGTCGGGTAGCGAAGTGTCAGTTGTCGTCGTCACGGATTCGTCTGCCTGCGTCCCACACGAATCTTCCGAAGCGTGTGGGCTTCAAATCGTTCCGTTGCACATCCTTCGTGACAGCACTGATTTCCTCGAAGGCGTCGACACCATTCCCGACGACCTGTCCGGGCTCTCGACGGCTGGTGCCTCACCGGCAGAGCTGACCGAGGCCTACGGGCGCGCACTGGACCTGAGCCAGGGCGACGGTGTTGTCGCAGTCCACATCTCGCGGCAACTTTCGAGCACCTGGGACGCCGGGAGGCAGGCGGCCGAGGAATTCGGCGGCAAGGTACGCATCGTCGATTCAGCGTCCACCGGTATGGGTTTGGGATTCCCGGCCTTGGAAGCGGCGCGATTCGCAGCGACCGGATCTCCGCTCGACCTCGTGTACGACCGCGCCGTCGACGTAGCCGAACGCGGGCGCGCCTTCATCTTCGTCGACAAGCTCGACCAATTGCGTCGTGGTGGCCGGATCAGTACAGCGGCAGCTTTGTTGGGTACCGCCCTGGCGATGAAACCGCTGCTGCACCTGGTGGACGGCAAACTGGTCTTGAAAGAAAAAACTCGCACCAGCACCAAAGCGCTCGCGAGATTGGTTGATGCGGCAGTGGAGCGAGCGGGGCGCAGCCGCGTGGCCATCGCCGTCCATCACATGAAAGCTCGGGAACGAGCCGAGGGCATCGCCGCACAACTGTCCGAGCGAATCCCGAATGTCGCCGAAACCGTGGTCACCGATTTCAGCGCAGTCCTGGGCGTGCACGTAGGCGTAGGCGCGATCGGTGTTGTGGTGTGCCCACTTCCGGAAGATGTGCCCTGACCAGTCGGTTATCCACAGACTGACAGTTATCCCCAACACGATTTCTCTCGCTGCACAGATCAGTGGCCGCTCGCTAGCGTCGCCTCATGCGGATCAATCAAGAGCGGGAGAGGGTGCGTGATCGACTTTCCGCGATGAGCGGCGACGTCGCCCGTCCGGCAGTGCCCGAGTGGCTTCTGGATGTCGACGAAGAAGACGGATCTGAGGAGGATGCTCGGTATTCCGCGGTGCCCGAACGTTGGCGCGGTATGCGATGGAGTCCGCACCGGCGCGGTGCAATTGTGTTGGTTTTCATTGCGCTTGCTGCCGCAGGGCTCGGTGTTTTTGCACTGTGGTGGGATTCGCCGACAATCCAGGCGGTGCCGGCACTGCCTGCAGCTGTGGGAATTCCGGTCGCGACATCGAATCAGGCTCAGCCGTCAGCGCTCGTCGATGACTCTGGTCCGGCATCGGTGGTTGTCAGTGTTGTCGGGCTGGTGCACAATCCCGGATTGGTGACACTGCCCGATACCTCACGGATCGCTGATGCACTGAGCGCGGCCGGTGGGGTGCTCGACAACGCTGACACTCTCAGCTTGAACTTGGCACAGAAACTGTCCGACGGCGATCAAGTAGTTGTTGGTGCGGTGGGTGATTCGCCGGATCAGCAGATCAGTTCGACTACAGCGGGCGGGGGGTCGGCTACGCCGAGTGCATCCGCTCCCTCGGGTGCAAATGGGGCACCGATCAATCTGAATACTGCGACGGAAGCCGAACTCGACGGGCTTCCCGGAGTTGGACCCGTCACGGCGAGCGCGATCCTCGCATGGCGTACGTCCAACGGAAAGTTCACGGACATAGAACAATTGGGTGAGGTGGACGGCATCGGTCCGGCGCGGCTCGACAAGCTGCGAGCTCTGGTCACAGTTTGAACGGGGATGCAGAGCAGCGGATTCTCGACGCGAGGCTTGTGCCCGCAGCGGTTGCGGTGTGGGGAGCAACTGCTGCGGGCATCGTGTTCGGGTCCGGACTTGCGTGGTGCGTCGCGGTGACTTCGGGCATTGCCTGCGCCGGCCTGGCTGTTTGCGTGTGGCGGTGGGGATCTACGGACTGGATTCCGGTCCTATTGGTGGCCTGCGTATTCGGCGGTGCATTCAGCGCTGTGACTGCGTGGCGGATGGCAGATGTCGAAGCACATCCACTGGCGCGCGCTGCGTCGTCCGGAGGGTGGGTGACCGCGGAGGTGAACCCCACCGAGGACCCACGGGCGACGGCGTCGTCGATGGGTCCCGGTCAGGTGTATTTCCGGGCATCGGTGCGATCGGTGACCGTGGGTAATCAGCACTACGACGCACGCGGCGCCGTGACAGTACGCGCGCCGAGCGGGCTGTGGCCGGAAACGCTTCCCGGACAGGCGCTTACGATTCGGGGAAAGGTAAGCGTTCCATCGCGCTCGGATCTGACGTTGGCAGTGATCACCACCGAAGGCGGGCCGCTCGAGATCGGCGGCGCACCGTGGTATCAGCGGTGGGCCGGCGTCGTGCGGTCTCGATTTGCGGAGGTATGTGCTCAGGCGCTGGCTCCCGATGCGGCGGGCCTGCTGCCTGGTTTGGTCGTGGGGGACACCTTTGCCTTGTCTCCGGTAGTCAAGGACAACTTCACGGCGGCCGGTCTTTCTCATCTCACCGCCGTGTCCGGTGCAAACATCAGCATTCTCCTGGGCGCTGTGTTACTGCTGGTGCGGGCTGCCGCACTCGATCCGCGGATCGGGGCGGCACTTGCAGCTGTGACGATCCTGGCGTTCGTGATTGTGGCGCGGCCGTCGCCGAGTGTGCTTCGCGCCGCGGTGATGGGCACGATCGGATTGTTGAGTTTGGTGACGGGACGACGCAAACAGGCACTGCCCGCGTTGGGCGCGGCCGTCATCGTGTTGGTGATCGTGATGCCGGAACTGGCCGTTGACTGGGGATTTGTGTTGTCGACCACGGCAACCGGGGCATTGGTGATCCTTGCGCCCGTGTGGGTCGACGCACTTCGGCTGCGCGGTTGGCCGCGGTGGCTGGCAGAGATGACGGCAGTGTCGAGTGCCGCGTTTGCTGTCACCGCGCCGGTAGTGGCCGCGATGGCAGGCACGCTCAGTGTCCTGTCGATAGCCGCAAACCTGTTGGTGGCACCGGTGATCGGAGTTCTCACGGTATTGGGGGCACTGATGGCGCTGCTCGCCTTGGTAAGTGCGCCCGCGGCCGCACTTCTGGCTTTGGCTGTGCGGCCGCCGATGTGGTGGCTGCTCTCCGTCGCAGACCGGGCTGCCTCGGTGCCAGGGGCAAACCTCACCGTGCCGTCGGGATTGCTCGGGGCACTTGTAGTCCTGGGGCTGGTGCTTGTCTCGATACTCCTGCTGTGGAATCGCATCTCGCGGTGGCTACTCGGCGCAGTGCTGACGGGACTGGTGCTGGCACTGGCGTTTCACCACGTCTTCTCCGGTGGGCGGCTGGCGCCGGGATGGGCCATGGTGATGTGCGACGTGGGGCAGGGCGACGGACTGGTGCTGGCCACGGGGGATGGCCGGGTAATCGTGATCGACGTCGGGCCCGATCCGACGTCGATGGACCGTTGCCTGAACATGTTGGGGGTCGACGATATTGCGCTCGTTCTGATCAGTCATTTTCACGCCGATCACATCGCCGGACTCGACGCCGTGCTTGCCGGTCGTTCGGTGTCGGCTGTGGGTGTCGGCCCGATGTTGTTGCCGGAATCAGGTTTTCGCGATGTGGACGCGGCCGCACGAGCCCATGGAGTTCCGCTGGTCGGTCTGCGCGCCGGGTCCACGTTTGTTCTCGGGACGGTGCAGTTCGACGTTCTCGGTCCCGTGTTGCCGGTACCCCGTGATGTCGTGGACGCGGACGCGTCGGCCAACGATCAGTCCCTGGTGCTGATGGCGCACACGAGTGCAGGCCGCATACTGTTGACCGGCGACTCGGAAACCGCGGGTGAAGCGTCGATCATGCGTAGCGGAATCGACGTGCGGGCAGATGTCCTGAAACTGCCGCATCACGGCTCACGAACTACATCGAAAGCATTTCTCGAGGCGGTTCGCCCCCGGCTGACCTTGGTGAGCGCCGGCGCCGGCAACACCTTCGGGCATCCGCATCCGCAGGTGTTGAGCGAGCTGGAATCGTTGGGCGGCGTCGTGGCACGTACCGATCAAGGTGGCACGCTCGCGGTGTACGGAAGCGTCGACGGGTCCGTGTCCGTGGTGTCGGTACCTCGTGGGACGATCTTCGGGTGAGTACTCCGGCTGGCCTCGACCCGTTGCACCTCGTTCTCGGAGACGACGAATTCCTGATCGAACGGGCAGTGTCGACGTTGATCAAGGCCGTTCGTGGTGATCGTGGGCAGGGAATCTCGGATCTGCCCATCACCCGGATGCGTGCCGGCGATGCCAATGCGCCAGAACTTGCCGAACTGCTCAGTCCGTCGCTGTTCGCGGAAGATCGTGTGATCGTTCTGGAAGCGGCAGCGGAGGCCGGCAAGGACGCCGTTGCACTGGTACTCGACGCAGCCCGCGAACCGTCCGAAGGTGTTGTGCTGATTGTTCTGCACTCCGGTGGTGGACGCGCAAAAGCACTGGCGCCCGCGCTGGAGAAGTTAGGCGCCGTAGTTCATCAGTGCGCCAAACTCAACAAATCTCAGTTGACCGATTTTGTTCGGGCCGAGTTTTCGTCCGCAGATGTCAAGGTTTCACCCGCTGTCATCGGGGCAATGATCGAAAGCGTCGGCTCGAACCTGCGTGAGTTGGCATCGGCGTGTTCCCAGTTGGCTGCAGATACCGGCGGGAAGATCGACGTCGACGCTGTCCATCAGTACTACTCCGGCAGGGCCGAGGTGTCGGGGTTCGACGTCGCGGACAAAGTAATCGTCGGGGATACCCGGGGCGCGCTCGAAGCACTTCGCTGGGCTGACCAGATCGGAACCCCGCACGTTCTTCTGGCGGACGCCCTTGCCGACGCCGTGCATACCGTCGCGAAGGTCGGCCCGTATGCCCGGGGCGGTGATCCGTTCCGGTTGGCGTCGGAGCTCGGGATGCCGCCGTGGAAGGTCAAGAAGGCAATCAAGGAAGTGAAGGGCTGGGACCCGGCGTCGATCGGCGCAGCGATGCAGATTGTTGCCGCGCTCAACGCCGATGTGAAGGGTGCGGCCGTCGACTCGTCCTATGCGCTGGAATCAGCGGTGCGTAAGGTTTGTGCGCTGCGTAAGTAAGACGCGCTCGGCACGCCGTATTATTCGAACGCATTATTTGAACGCACAATAGCCGCTCTGGTCGAGTAGACCGGAGCGGCTATTGAAACACCACTGATGACGGCGAACCGTCAACGAGGATGTGTCAGATCTTGTTTGCAGCCTGCGCGAGTGCAGACTTCTTGTTTGCAGCCTGGTTGGCGTGGATAACGCCCTTGCTGGCTGCCTTGTCGAGCTTGCGGCTGGTGGCGACGAGGAGCTCGTTGGCCTTGTCCTTGTCACCGGCTGCCGCAGCCTCGCGGAATGAACGAATCGCGGTACGCAGCGAGGACTTCACCGACTGGTTACGGAGTCGGGCCGCCTCGTTGGTACGGATTCGCTTCACCTGGGACTTGATGTTGGCCACGCGTAAAATCCTTGTCGTCTTTAGCTGGTTACGGTCGAGAAAGCTGTGGGCGCACTGATGCACCGACTGGCAAGATTACCAGTCCAGGGTCGAATATCCCAAACCGCCGCACGATGCGCCTGATTGAGAAGGTTACACCGGGTTTGCGGGGATGTTTCCGCACTGCTCAAATCGCGGACGTGTAGCAGCATGTTTGCTATGACGCCGACGACAGACAATGTGGTGAATACAGGCTCGGCCACGACGCGGGCGCGTCCCTCCGGAGTGTTCGACGGATATGCGGACATCGGTCGCTACGAGTTGGCTTTCGACGAGATGTTCGACGCCGACGGATCAGTGCGCGAGTCCTATCGAGGGGTGTACTCCGCGCTGGCGCCGACGAGCAGTAAGGACCTCGGGGCCCGCGCAGACGCTCTTGGTCGCGCCTTCATCGATCAGGGGGTGACGTTCTCGCTCTCGGGGCAGGAAAGCCCCTTCCCGTTGGATGTGGTTCCGCGCGTTATCGCGGCGCAGGAGTGGGCGCACCTCGAAAAGGGCATCAAACAACGGGTCAAAGCGCTGGAGTTGTTTCTGGCAGACATTTACGGCGAACAGCGGATTCTGCGTGATCACGTGCTTCCCCGGCGGCTGGTCACCTCGTGTGAGCACTTCCACCGGGAGGCCACGGGAATTGTGCCGCCCAACGGCGTGCGTATTCACGTGGCCGGGATCGACCTGGTGCGGGACGAAGTCGGTGACTTCCGGGTGCTAGAGGATAATCTGCGATCACCGTCCGGGGTCTCCTATGTGATGGAGAACCGTCGGACCATGACGCGGGTGTTCCCGGACCTGTTCATGTCGCACCGGGTGCGCGCTGTCGGTGATTATGCAACTCATTTGCTGCGCGCCCTGCGAGCCGGTGCGGCCACGAACGAAGCCGACCCAACTGTGGTTGTTCTCACACCGGGTGTCGCGAATTCGGCGTACTTCGAACACTCGCTGCTCGCGCGACAGATGGGTGTCGAGTTGGTGGAGGGCCGCGACCTCTTCTGCCGCGACAACGTCGTCTACATGCGCACGACGGAAGGTGAACGTCAGGTCGACGTGATCTACCGACGGATAGACGATGACTACCTCGACCCGATGCACTTCCGCCCGGACTCGATTCTCGGTGTGGCCGGCGTGCTCAACGCGGCCCGGGCCGGCAACGTCGTGATTTCGAGTGCTGTGGGAAACGGCGTCGGAGACGACAAACTTGTCTACACCTATGTGCCGCAGATCATCGATTACTACCTCGGCGAGAAACCGTTGCTGCAGAACGTCGACACGTTCCGTTGCTGGCTCGACGACGAGTGTGAGGAAGTACTCGACCGCGTCGCGGAACTGGTGATCAAACCCGTCGAGGGGTCCGGTGGGTACGGCATCGTGTTCGGCCCGGACGCGAGCCCGGCGGAACTGGCCGAGATCACCGGAAAGATCAGAGCCGATCCGCGCGGCTGGATCGCTCAACCGGTGGTGCAGTTGTCGACAGTGCCCACGAAGATCGGGGACGTGTTGTCGCCGCGTCATGTCGATCTGCGTCCCTTTGCGGTCAACGACGGTGACGACATCTGGGTATTGCCCGGCGGGTTGACTCGCGTGGCGCTCCCGGAAGGCTCGTTGGTGGTCAACTCGAGCCAAGGCGGGGGAAGCAAGGACACATGGGTATTGGCCGCGGCGACATCAACCGACGCCGGAGAACTGGCGGGTGAGGAACTTGTCGGCGAACCGCCGGAATCCGCAGAACCTGACAAGGGCCCGGAACTGACTCCGTCACAACTGAATCAACAACAACAGTGATCACGCCGAAGCGGTCAACAGAACGGAGTGTGATGTAAGGATGCTTGCCAGAAATGCCGAATCTCTCTACTGGATCGGCCGTTACGTGGAACGGGCCGATGACACCGCGCGCATCCTCGACGTGACCGTCCACCAACTGCTCGACGACACGACCCTCGATCCGGATCGAACGTCGCGGTTGTTGCTTCGGGTCCTCGGAATCGACGCGCCGGAAGAGGAACTGGATGTGCGGTCGCTGACGGATCTTGTTGCGTTCAGTCGCAATCAGGTCGGATCGATCGTCGACTCACTGTCGAGCGCCCGGGAAAACGCTCGTGGCGCACGTGAGGTGACGTCCAGTGAGATGTGGGAGTGCCTGAACACGACGTACAACGGATTGGGGGAGCGCGAGCGAGCGTCGCGCTACCTCGGGCCACACGAGTTCTTCCGCTACGTCGAGGAACGCGCGGCAATGTTTGCGGGACTGGCGGATTCGACGCTCAGCCGCGACGACGGTTACCGGTTCCTGCTGTTGGGTCGCTCCATCGAGCGAGTCGACATGATCGTGCGCATGCTGCTGGCTCGTGCGGGGGACAAGCCGACGTCGCCTGCCTGGGTGTCGGTGCTGCGCTCGGCCGGCGCGCACGACACGTACCTCCGTACCTACCGTGGTGCTCTCGACGCGAACCGGGTCGTGGAGTTCATCCTTCTCGATCGGCTGTTTCCGCGGTCGGTGTTCCACTCGATTCGGCAAGCGGAGAAGTGCCTGGAGGAACTGGACCCGCAGCAGGCCAGCCGGGTCGGGATCCGCGCTGAGGCCACCCGATTGCTCGGTAGGGCACGAAGTGAGCTCGAGTTCCTCCCCCAGGGAGTGTTGCTCGAGGATTTGCAGTTGAGACTGTTGGGTTGGCAGGAGACGTGTCGCGAACTGGGTGAGGCTATTTCGTTGCAGTACTTCCATGCCGCGCCATGGGTCGCGTGGACTGACGCAAGTGCTGTCTACGCCGAGGCGACTGTGGAGGGGGAACTGTGAGTTGGCGAATGAGGGTTGTACACACGACCGGATATGCCTACGAAGCTCCGGTGACGTCGTCGTACAACGAGGTACGACTGACTCCACGGGGTGACAACCGGCAAACGGTCATCCTGAACCGCGTCGAGACCCAACCGGCTTCGCGTGCCTACCGGTACACCGACTATTGGGGTACTGCGGTGACGGCTTTCGATCTTCATGCGCCGCATAAGGAACTGGAAGTCACCGGTCTTTCCGTTGTCGAGACGGAACCGTTTGTCGCGCCGGAAGAAAAGGTCGGCTGGGACGAGTTGGCCGGTAATTCGATCAAGGATCGGTTCAACGAACAATTGAGTTTCACGGATTATGTCCCGCGAGACGAGAAGTTCACGGCAATTGCCGAAGAATTGCGACAGGGTTTATCGCCGGAGGAAGCGGTAGTGACCGTGTCGAAATGGGTGCACAGCGAAATGTCGTATGTGCCCGGGACTACCGGTGTCCACACGTCGGCGGTCGAAGCCTGGGCCGCACGCGAAGGTGTGTGTCAGGATTATGCGCATTTGACACTCGACATACTGCGCACCATGGGAATTCCGTGTCGATATGTTTCCGGATATCTGCATCCGACGCGCGATGCCGCTATCGGGGACACGGTGGTAGGGGAATCACACGCCTGGATTGAGGCGTGGACGGGTGCCTGGTGGGGATACGACCCGACAAACGTGATAGCTGTGAATGAACAACATGTCGCGGTCGGGATAGGTCGGGACTATTCGGATGTGCCGCCGCTGAAGGGAATCTATTCCGGCGGTCGATCGACAGATCTCGAAGTTGTTGTGGAGATCACTCGCCTTGCGTAAAGTCCGGCAAATCTAGACGCGTGAGCATTACTGCCGTTTCATTGACGAAGAAGGTGGGAATATGTCTCCAACTGCACAGGAATTAACCGAGGTCGAACCGATTTCGGACGTCAAGAAATATGTGGCCGAAGCGGTGGGGACATTTGTACTGGTGTTCTCCGCCGTCGGCACCGCCGTATTTGCCGGTGCGAAAGTCGGAAACCTCGGGGTTGCTCTGGCTTTCGGTTTGACCTTGCTGTTTCTGGTGTACGCCATCGGCCCGATTTCGGGTTGTCACGTCAATCCCGCAGTGACCGTCGGCCAATTTGCCATCGGGCGAATCTCGGCAGTGAATGCGGGCATCTACATCGTCGCTCAGATAATCGGTGGTCTTCTTGCGGGTGTTGTCATCTACACCGTCGCAAACAGCCTTCCTGCCTACAACAGAGTCGCAGACGGCCTGGGTGCTAACGGCTGGGGAGCGCACAGTCCGTCGGCCGAGAAAAATCTCCTCGGAATGGTGGTGTCCGACGGCTACGGCATCGGCGCCACGATGATCATCGAGATCTTGCTGACCGCGCTACTGGTGTTCGTCGTTCTGGCGTCCACCGACCAGATCTCCGACGTTCCGCTGGCCGGTGTGTCCATCGGCTTCACGCTCGCCGTGATCCACCTGATCTCGATCCCGATCGACAACACGTCCGTGAACCCCGCCCGCAGCCTTGCCGTCGCCCCGTATCAGGTCGGTGCCATGGGCCAAGTGTGGCTGTTCATCGTGTTCCCGATCATCGGCGGCGCACTCGGCGCACTGATCTATCGCGCGTTGTTCGGCCGATTCAATCGCTTGAACAGCTGAGCCGCCTCAACAGCTGAGCGTTTCGGTAGTGCTTTGTCCTTCGGGTCGGCTTCAGCTCCAGCTGAAGTCGGCCCGAAGTTTGGTGGCCACCAGTTCGAACTTCTTACGGTCCATGACGGCTCCTTCGCGGCGAATACCGGCTTCCGGGACGTCGAGAACACGATCCAACCTGATCCAACTTGGGCGGCCTTCGCTGTCCCACGGGCCGGACCCGATGGCGACCCAATCTCGCTCGCCGTTGCGCTTGCTCTGCGACGACAGCATCAAGCCCAGGAGTGTGTCCCCGTCTCGGCCGACAACCAGAACCGGGCGGTCCTTGCCCTGCGTCGGGTCCTCTTCGTAGGCGACCCAGGTCCAGACGATCTCGCCGGGATCGGCTTTGCCGTCGAGATCGGGGGAGTATTCGACCTTGCGGGCGCGATGCGCGGTGGGAACGGTGCGCGCCGCGACCGGTCGGCCGGACGGGCCCGTCGACGCGTTCGACGACTGCAGTTGGCGTAGCAGTGTCGGGCCCTTGTCCAGAGCGAAGTTACCGAGGGTTCTACCGAGCTGCTTCCACATGCTTGCCATGGCGACCGAGCATAATCGCATGGTGCGCGGGAACCCTGAGCGCTTGGTGCGGGCACACCCGAGTGCTCTGTGCGGGAACCGCTGGCGCGGCGGCGGTGAGACTTGGATATCCTAAGGGTTGACAGTGGCCCGGATCCGGGCCGGTGCCGGTCCGATTAAGGGGTCTCCCATCAGCAGCTTCGCCGACAAGACGTTCACGGATCCTGCGCAGATCCGGAACTTCTGCATCATTGCGCACATCGACCACGGTAAGTCGACGCTGGCAGACCGCATGCTGCAGCTCACCGGCGTGGTCGAAGAGCGGGCGATGCGCGCGCAGTATCTGGACCGCATGGACATCGAGCGCGAACGTGGCATCACCATCAAGGCCCAGAATGTGCGCCTGCCCTGGACTGTCAACGGTGAAGAGTTTGTCCTCCACCTCATCGACACCCCCGGCCACGTCGACTTCACGTACGAGGTCTCGCGTGCGCTCGAAGCGTGTGAAGGCGCGATCCTGCTGGTCGACGCAGCTCAGGGCATCGAAGCTCAGACACTGGCCAACCTGTACCTGGCGATGGAGAAGGATCTCAAGATCATTCCCGTCCTCAACAAGATCGACCTCCCGGCTGCCGATCCCGACCGCTATGCCGAGGAAATTGCGCACATCACCGGCTGTGAGCCCGGCGATGTCCTGCGCGTCTCGGGTAAGACCGGCATGGGCGTCAAGGAACTGCTCGACGAAGTAATCGTGCAGATTCCCGCACCCGTCGGTGATGCCGACGGTCCGGCTCGCGCGATGATCTTCGACTCGGTCTACGACGCGTATCGCGGCGTGGTCACGTACGTGCGTGTTGTCGACGGCCGGATCCGTCCGCGCGAGAAGATCACGATGATGTCCACCGGCACCACGCACGAACTGCTCGAGGTCGGCATCATCTCGCCCGAGCCGAAGGCCAGTATCGGCCTGGGTGTCGGCGAGGTGGGCTATCTCATCACGGGTGTGAAGGACGTTCGTCAGTCGCGAGTCGGTGACACTGTCACCACCACGCGCAACGGTGCCACTCAACCGCTCGTCGGCTACCGCGATCCCAAGCCGATGGTCTACTCGGGTCTGTACCCGATGGACGGCTCGGACTACCCCGTGCTGCGCGACGCTTTGGACAAGCTCCGCCTCAACGACGCGGCCCTGGCGTACGAGCCCGAGACATCGGTTGCTCTGGGATTCGGTTTCCGCTGCGGCTTCCTGGGACTGCTGCACATGGAAATCACCCGTGACCGTCTCGAGCGCGAGTTCGGTCTCGAACTGATTTCCACGGCGCCCAACGTCGTGTATCGCGTCGTGATGGAAGACGGGTCCGAGGTCATCGTCACCAACCCGTCGTACTGGCCTGAAGGCAAGGTTCGTGAAGTGTACGAGCCGGTCGCCAAGTGCACCGTCATCGCGCCGAGCGAGTACGTCGGCGCCATCATGGAGCTGTGCCAGTCGCGTCGTGGTGAGCTCGGCGGCATGGACTACCTGTCGGAGACCCGCGTCGAACTGCGCTACGAATTGCCCATGGGCGAGATCATGTTCGACTTCTTCGACGCGCTCAAGTCCCGCACAAAGGGCTACGCCAGCCTCGACTACGAAGAGGCCGGCGAGCAGCAGGCAGACCTGGTGAAGGTCGACATTCTGCTGCAGGGCGAGGCCGTCGACGCGTTCTCCTCGATCGTTCACCGCTCCAATGCCGGCGCCTACGGTGGCCGCATGACATCGAAGCTGCGCGAGCTCATCCCGCGTCAGCAGTTCGAAGTTCCGATCCAGGCCGCGATCGGCGCGAAGATCATCTCGCGCGAGAACATTCGCGCAATCCGCAAGGATGTCCTTGCCAAGTGCTACGGCGGCGACATCAGCCGTAAGCGCAAGCTGCTCGAGAAGCAGAAGGAAGGCAAGAAGCGGATGAAGACCATCGGCCGCGTCGAGGTTCCGCAGGAAGCATTCGTGGCAGCACTGACATCCGAATCGGTCGGCGAGAAGCCCAAGAAGTAGGAGCGCATGATCACCACCTGGTTGTCCCGAGAATTCGGAATCGAGATCCCCGTACTCGGGGCACCCATGGGTGGGCGGGCCGGTGGTGCCCTCGCCGGCGCGGTCTCCGCTGCCGGTGGGCTGGGTCTGCTGGGGGCGGCCAGGTACAACACACCCGAGTGGATCGAGGCCGAAGCCGACGTGGCTCGGTCGATCGGCGGGAAATTCGGTGTCGGGCTCATGACGTGGTCACTGCCCGAGAACGAATTGATGCTCGACACCGCGATCGCGGTCAAACCGACCATGATCACCTTGTCGTTCGGTGATCCCGCCGCCTATGTCGGCCGCATCCACGATGCCGGGATTCCTGTTGTGTCACAGATCAATACGCTCGAGGACCTTCGTATCGTGGAGGCCGCGGGAGTGGACGCCGTCATCGCGCAGGGCGGTGAGGCCGGCGGGCACACCGGCCGCATCGGGACGTTGCCTCTGCTGCAGGAGATCCTCGAAGCAACCTCGCTGCCGGTGCTCGCTGCGGGTGGAGTCGGGACCGGGCGCGGTCTGGCCGCGGTTCTTGCTGCCGGCGCGGAGGGCGTGATGATCGGGACCGCGTTGCTCGCCAGCCCCGAAACTGTCGGCCCGGATTACGCGCGTGATCGCGTCGTCGAAGCTGGGAGTGCGGACACCGTCTACACGTCCGTGTTCGACCGAGCGCGCAGTCAGCCGTGGCCGCAGCGTTGGGGTGGCCGAGCCATCGCCAACGACTTCACGGCAGCGTGGGACGGCGTCGATGCCGATGAGGAAACTCTCGCAAAGGCGTACGACCCGTCCGATCCGAACAACGGCGTCGTGTATGCCGGAGAAGCGGTGGGACTCGTGCATGGAACTCACCCCGCCGGTGACGTGGTTCGGCGGATCGGCGCGGATGCGGAGCGCCACCTATCTGCTGTGCGCCTTTCTTTAACCGCGGGCGGTTGAGAAAGGCGCACAGCAGGGGACTTACGTCGCGTTGTGCGCAGGCTGGAATGCGCCGGCTTCGGCGGCCTCCTCGGCGCGGATCACGTGCACCACGGCGTTGATCAATGCCAGGTGGGTGAACGCCTGCGGGAAGTTTCCGAGATGACGGCCGGTGTGTGCGTCGATCTCCTCGGCGTAGAGCTTGAGCGGGCTGGCAAATCCGAGTAGACGCTCACACAGGTGCTTCGCGCGCTCGAGTTCGCCGATCTCGACCAACGCCGAGACCAACCAGAACGAACAGATGGTGAATGTGCCTTCCTCGCCGCTCAATCCGTCGTCGGTGGTTTCGACGCGGTAGCGCAGAACCAGGCCTTCTTCGGTGAGTTCGTCGGCGATGGCAAGCACGGTTGCCCGGATGCGGGGATCGTCGGCCGGAAGGAAACGCAGGAGCGGCGCGAGAAGCAGCGATGCGTCGAGTGAATTGTGGCCGTATCGCTGGGTGAGCACACCACGAGAGTCGACGCCGTGAGCGAGGATATCCTCTTTGATCTCGTCGGCAATGGCGGACCACTGCTGCGCAAAGCTCTTCTCGCCCTGCATTTCTGCGAGCTTGGCGCCGCGGTCGAGAGCAACCCAGCACATGATCTTCGACGATGTGAAGTGTTGCGGTTCGCCGCGCACTTCCCAGATCCCGCGGTCGGGTTGACGCCAATGCTTGATGGCTTCCTCGACCTGCCGCTTGAGGAGCGGCCACAATGCTTCGGGGACACGCTCACGGGTGCGGATGTGGAGATACACCGAGTCGAGCATGGTGCCCCAGATGTCGTGCTGTTTCTGGTCGAACGCGCCGTTGCCGATCCGTACCGGCCGGGCACCGTCGTAGCCGGACAGGTGGCTCAGTTCGGACTCCTCGAGGGTTCGCTCACCGCCGATGCCGTACATGACTTGCAACGGGTGTGGTTTCCCGTGGTCGGAGCTGGAGACGTCGTAGATGAAGTTGAAGAAATCGTTGGCCTCGCGGTCCAGTCCGAGGGTGTAGAGGCCCCAGAGTGCGAAGGTGGAATCGCGAACCCACGCGTAGCGGTAGTCCCAGTTACGTTCTCCGCCAGGTGTTTCCGGGAGAGATGTCGTGGAGGCGGCAAGGAGGGCGCCGGTGGGGGCATAGGTGAGCCCCTTGAGGGTGAGTGCGCTGCGCTGGAGGTAGGCCCGCCACGGATGGTCCGGGAACTTGCCGATGGTGACCCATTCCCGCCACGATTTTGCGGTCTGCCACATCATCTCGGCGGCTTCGTCGAAGGTCTGCGGCGACGGCAGTTCGGACCACGACAGTGCGACGAACGCGTTGTCGCCCTCGACCAGCCGGGTGCGGGCACGGGCTTCGCGCCCCTCGAGTCCGAGGCGCAGATCGGTGGTGAGGCGCAGTGACGGATGATCGCCGGGCCGCGAGGAATGGCACGTGGCCGTCGCTTCCTCGTACACCTTGCCGGTGTACTCCCAGATTGCGGCACCCCGGTGGTAATCGAAGGCCGGTTCGCAGCTCATTTCGAGTTCGACAGTGCCGCTGACGCACTTCACAGTGCGGAGCAGGATGTGTTCTGCATCCCAGTCGGTGGGTGTGCGCCGATGAGTGCTGGAACGCTTGTCGACGTTGTGCCACGGGCCGAGAACCAACGCGTCGCGCACGACCAGCCATCCCGTCTCCGTCTGCCAGGTGGTCTCGAGAATGAGCCCGCCGGGAAGGTAGCGGCGAGCTGCCGGAACGTTCTGGCCGTACGGGCCGATCCGGAAGTGCCCTGCACTGCGATCCAGGATCGCGCCGAAGACGCTCGGAGAGTCGGGACGCGGGACGCACATCCACTCCACTGATCCGTTCCGGGCGATCAAGCAGGATGTCTCGCAGTCGGACAGAAATGCGTAGTCGTCGATGGGCGGGAAGGTGCTTCGGTGGTGGCCTGCCGTGGTGGAGGGGACGGCCTGCATTACTTCGTCGTCGACACTCATTCGGACATTGTCCGGCCAGATCTGAGGCACGTCCACTCCGCAGCTGTTCGGTGCCCGCGGCGGCGAACGATAGGGTGATGAGCGTGGAGCGAATTGCGGGTTGGTGGGACGGCGTGGAGCTGTGGATTGCCGGCCTTCCCTTCATCCCACAGGTCGTGTTGGTCCTTGCCGTTGTTGTTCCACTGTGTGCCGGCATCGCGATCGGTCTGGATCGTGGATTGTCAGCAGTGTTGTCGTCGCCGGTCTTCGAGTGGCTACGACGCACCCCAGCGGCAATCTCCGAGAAAACCCCCGAGAAATCTTTCAGAGAAGTCGAGGAAAACTGATGCCCCGCTCACGGGTCACTCTTGCACTGATCGCCCTGATCCTTCTTTGTATCGTGGCGTGGCTTCTCACTCGTTAGAGATTCGATTCGAGACCGCCGGAATGCTCTGCTAGAGTCCTCGACGTGTCCGAAGCAGCAGCTCCCCAGATCCGCCACCAGTTGGCGTTGATCGCTGTCGGCATGCTTGACGTCGCTGACGTCGCCTGTTGTTGATTTCCCTGTAGTTCGAATTCCTCGGTGGCGCACGTGCGCCCCGCTCGAACTCTTCTGCGCGTAGTTCGCGCCCCCCGACCATGGGCATCTTAAAGCCCCGTCGGCTCTTCATGTCCGAACATTCCGATGGATTCAGCCCCAGAGGTCTCGGACTTTCACGCTGTGTCAGCCCTTTTCTGTCAGCCCTCTCGGAAGGTATCTGCAATGAAACGCCGTTCCCGCACACTCCTCACTGCTATCGCGACCATGGGGGCCGTGGTACTCACAGCGTGCAGCGGTGGCTCGAGCGATACCGTCGGCGCCGATACGGTTGCCAGCGACGGTAGCGCCGGCACGATCAACCTGTTTGCCTACGCGGTCCCGAAGCCCGGCTTCGACAAGCTGATTCCCGCATTCCAGGCGACGGAAGACGGCAAGAACGTTGCGTTCAACCCGTCGTACGGCGCCTCGGGCGACCAGTCGCGCAAGGTGAAGGACGGCGCGGAAGCCGACTTCGTCAACTTCTCCGTCGAGCCCGACATCACTCGCCTCGTCGACGCGGGCCTGGTGGACAAGAACTGGAATCAGGACGCCTACAACGGAATTCCGTTCGGATCGGTTGTCACCATCGTGACGCGTCCCGGAAACCCGAAGGGCATCAAGGACTGGGACGACCTGCTCCAGCCCGGCCTCGAGGTTGTCACCCCGAACCCGTTCAGTTCGGGCTCGGCCAAGTGGAACCTGTTGGCGCCGTACGCGGCAAAGAGTGACGGCGGCAAGAACCCGCAGGCCGGCCTCGACTACATCACCGCGCTCGTCAACGATCACGTCAAGATCCAGCCGAAGTCGGGCCGCGAAGCATCGGAAGCCTTCTTGCAGGGCAGCGGCGACGTTCTGATCAGCTACGAGAACGAAGCACTGTTCATCGAGGGCAACGGAGATCCGGTCGAGCACGTCACCCCGCCGACGACGTTCAAGATCGAGAATCCGGTCGCTGTGCTGTCGAACAGCAAGGTTCTGGAGCAGGCAACGGCGTTCAAGGATTACCTCTACACCACCGAAGGCCAGAAGCTGTGGGCCGAAGCAGGATTCCGCCCGGTTGATCCCGCGGTTGCCGCCGAGTTCACCGACAAGTTCCCGGAGCCCACGAAGCTGTGGACCATCACGGATCTGGGTGGCTGGAAGACCGTCGACTCCACACTGTTCACCAAGGATACCGGTTCCATCGCCGTAATCTACGACAACGCAACCAAGTAAGACTGCCGTGACCGACACCATTGAACGCACACCCGTGACCCGCAAACCCAAACTCGCGCGGGTCACGGGAAGCGTCGGGCCACTCGGCATCGGCGTGGCCACACTCTGGCTTTCCATCATCGTCCTGCTGCCGCTCGCGGCGCTGACCGTCACCGCTTTCGACGACGGTATCGCCGGGTTCTGGGACGCCATCACCGCACCGGTCGCGCTGGCGTCGTTGCGGGTGACGCTGTTCGCCTCGATCGTCGTGGCGTTGATCAACGTCGTGATGGGCACGATCATCGCGTGGGTGCTTGTGCGAGACGAGTTCCCGGGCAAGCGAATTGTGAACGCGATGATCGACCTGCCGTTTGCGTTGCCGACCATCGTGGCGTCGATTGTTCTGCTGTCGCTGTACGGGCCGCAGTCACCGATCGACATTCACCTCAACGCAACCCAGCCCGGCCTGATCGTCGCGCTGGCATTCGTGACTCTGCCGTTTGTGGTGCGTTCGGTGCAGCCGGTTCTGATGGAGGTCGATCGTGAAGTCGAGGAAGCGGCAGCATCTTTGGGTGCGTCCAACTGGACGATCTTCCGTTCCGTTGTGTTGCCGACGCTGGCTCCTGCCGTGATTTCAGGAGCCGGCCTGGCGTTTGCGCGAGCGATCGGTGAGTACGGTTCGGTGGTTCTCATCGGCGGCAACATTCCGCGCGTGACGCAGGTGACGTCGCAGTACATTCAGCAGCAGATCGAAATCGATCGTCCGACCAATGCTGCTGCGGTGTCGGTGGCCTTGCTGCTCATCGCGTTCGTGACGCTGTTCGTGCTGCGTCTCTTCTCTTCTCGGGGTCAACGACGTGAGGAACGCGGCTGATGAACATTTCCACGAAATCGCGGATCGGACTGCGGTCCGTCGCGCTCCTGTACCTGTTCGTTCTTCTTGTGGTGCCGATCGGTGTGATCTTGACGCGTACGTTCGAGAACGGGATCGGCGCGTTCATCGACTCGATCACGACGCCTGCGGCGATTTCGGCACTGAATCTGTCGCTGCTCATCGTGGTGATCGTGGTACCGATCAACGTGATCTTCGGAATTGTCACCGCACTTGCCTTGGTGCGCGGGCGTTTTCCCGGTCGCGGTGTTTTGCAGTCCGTCGTCGACCTGCCGTTTGCGGTCTCGCCTGTTGTGGTCGGTGTGTCGCTGATCCTGCTGTGGGGCGCAAACGGATGGTTCGGCGGAATCGAGTCCTTGGGATTCAAGGTGATCTTCGGATTGCCTGGCATGGTGCTCGCAACCATCTTCGTCACGTTGCCGTTTGTCGTCCGCGAGGTCGAACCCGTCCTGCACGAGATCGGTGACGAGCAGGAGCAGGCCGCGGCGACGCTGGGGGCTTCGGGGTGGCAGACGTTCTGGCGCATCACGTTGCCCGCGATTCGGTGGGGCTTGACCTATGGAATCGTGTTGACCGTTGCCCGCTCTCTCGGTGAATTCGGGGCTGTCATCATGGTGTCGTCGGGCTTCCCAGGGGTATCCCAGACGTTGACCTTGCTCGTGCATTCGCGATACATCGACGATCACAACACCTTTGGTGCGTATTCGGCAGCTACTCTGCTGATGGGCATCGCCATCATTGTCCTGTTGCTGATGACGCTGCTGGACCGCAAGAGGAGCAACACATGATCACTGTGACCGGGGCGCGTAAGAACTACGGTGACTTCGCGGCGCTCGACGACGTGTCCGTCAACATCCCGTCCGGTTCCCTGACCGCACTGCTCGGGCCGAGTGGCTCCGGCAAGTCGACGCTATTGCGGTCGATCGCGGGTCTCGAGCAACTCGATTCCGGCACCATCACGATTGCGGGAAAGGACGTCACCGGCGTCTCCCCGCAGAAGCGTGACATCGGGTTCGTGTTCCAGCATTACGCCGCGTTCAAGCACATGACGGTTCGCGACAACGTCGCGTTCGGTCTCAAGATCCGTAAGCGTCCGAAGCCGGAGATCGAGAAGAAAGTCAACGAACTTCTGGAGATCGTCGGCCTCGACGGCTTCCAGCATCGTTATCCGGCACAGCTGTCCGGTGGTCAGCGTCAGCGGATGGCATTGGCGCGTGCCCTTGCCGTCGATCCGCAGGTGCTGCTGCTCGACGAGCCTTTTGGCGCGCTGGACGCGAAAGTTCGCGCAGACCTGCGCACCTGGCTCCGCCGGTTGCACGACGAAGTGCATGTCACGACGGTTCTGGTCACCCACGACCAGGAGGAAGCCCTCGATGTCGCGGATCGTATCGCTGTGCTGAACAAGGGACGGATCGAGCAGATCGGTGAACCTGCCGACCTCTACGACCGCCCGGCCAACGATTTTGTGATGTCCTTCCTCGGATCTGTCGCCAAGCTCAACGGCCAGTTGGTGCGCCCGCACGACATCCGGCTCGGCCGCGACCCCAGCATGGCTCTCGCTCAGGAAGCCGGAACCGCAGAATCGCTCGGCGTCACCCGGGCGACGGTCGAACGTGTGGTGTACCTGGGCTTCGAGGTTCGTGTGGACCTGCGCAACGAAGCGACGGGGGAGCTGTTCTCAGCTCAGGTCACGCGCGGAGACAGTGCTGCTCTGCATTTGGAAGCCGGCGAGACGGTGTACGCCCGTGCGACTCGGGTTCCGGACCTTCCGGAAGAGCCGGTGGACTCTCCGACGGTTGTGAGCCTCGTAGGCCAGGTGTGACGCGGTTTCTCACCCCTCGCGGCACACCATCACCGGGCACTGGGCGTGGTGAATGAGGCTCTGACTGGTGGATCCCACGATCGAGGCCATGAACGGGCTTCGACCGTGGCTTCCCACGACAACAAGTTGAGCCTCGGCTGAATGTTCGAGAAGCGCCTTCATCGGTCCACTTCTCTGCACGCTGCGAGTGACCTCGACCTCGGGGTACTTCTCGGTCCAGCCGGCGAGGCATTCGGAGAGCAGCGCGTTCTCGTGCTCCTCGTACGGACCCCAATCGGTGAACCGCCGCGCTTCGGAGTAGCCCCCGAGCGAGGCGTGTTCGTTCCAGGTGTGGACGGCAACGAGGGGCACACCGAGAAACGCCGCAAACTCGAAGGCGTGGCCGGTGGCGAGTTCGCTGAGTTTGCTGCCGTCGATACCGACGACGATGGGCCTGGTGTCGGTGTTGGCGTGATCGCCGCTGCCGCGGAAGACGGTCACCGGGCAATGGGCGCGGTTCACCACTCTGATCGTGTCGGATCCCAGAAACACCGACTGCATCTCGGTGGTTCCGGCTTGTCCGAGTGAGAGGATTCGTGCGGTTTTCGAGAGTTCGACGAGCGCTGCCGCCGTGGTACCGGAGACGAATACACGCTCGATGGTGACGTCGGTGTGGTCGTCACGAATGGCGTTCTCGGCCTCCTCGACCAACTTCGCACCTTCGATACGGACGTGACGATCGAACATCTCTTCGTCGGTCACGGCGCCGCCTTCGCTGAAATCCGGTTGTCCGCGCAGCACATGTGTCAGGCGCAGCGGTTCGTCGAATTTCCGGGCCGCAGACGCCGCCCATCGCGCAGCGTTCACCGCGCCGGGGGAGCCGTCGATTCCGGCCACGATTCCGTGTCGAACAGATGCACTGGTCATGGGAGTCTCCTCGCGTCGCCTCCTTCCAGTGTGTCCCTGCTCGCCTCGGGTTCGCTACACGGAAGCCTTTGCCCGCCGGGCAAGCACGTCGGTGGAGACCGAGGGCAGTGATCGACGTGGCCGCAATGACAGCAGGGCAGTGATGAATCCGTTACCGAGAAGTGTCATGTCGACGTTTTTCAGAACGGTTCTGCGCATCAGGGCGAGGATCGCTGCGACGCCTGTGACGGCCATCCACATGGGAAGCGGGTAGAGCGTGAGACGTTCACCGAGTCCGAAGGTGAGGGTTCGGCCGAGGAGAAGGACAGCACCGACGAGTCCTGTTGCCGCGCAAAGGCCTGACCACACTGCGATCCACCGCTGGTGGTTCCAGAACGAGACGGTGAGAAGCACGAGGACGGCGTGGCGGGCGACAAATCCGGGCAGGACAGCAGTCCAGTGGACGAAGGTTCCGTCGTTGGCGGGGAACATTCCGGTGGCAGCGGTACTCAAGGCCACGACGACTGCCAGTCCCAGTATCCATTTCTTCGTGCGACCGTCCGGAATGTACTTGTGCAGCAACGCTGCTCCGAGAATGGTGAGTGCGCCGAGGATCATGAACGCGGCATTCATCACGTCGTGTAGCGGTGAACACGAATCGGTGCTGCAGGTTGTGACGCCCAGCGAACTGATGGAATCACGCGCAAAACTGTAGGGAGTCTTCCAGGCGCCGGCTGTGAGGATCTCGACCAGTAGATACAGGACGGACAGGACCCAGGCGACGCCGGCGGTGCCGAGACGGAAATTGTGAGTGATCGTCTTGCTCCCAACTGGTTGGTGGAACCAACAGTACGGTAACAATCTGATAACGGCCTGTGAAATTGCTCAGGCGGAGCGAATCAACCGGCCGGGAAGAGTTTCAGCAGCGGCGTTGTATCGGTCGATCATCGTCTCGATCAGCAGGGCGTGGGCACCGATGGTGTCTGCAAAAACCGTGCCGTCGAAAGCGGTAGTTGCGGCAGCACTGAGGCGATCGGTCAGAAGGCCGGGTGCAAGAAACCATGGCGCAACAACTATGCGGTTGGCGCCGCCTTCGCGGAGTGCGGAAATTGCGGCCCCCACGCTGGGCTGCGCCGAGGTGGCAAAACAGACTCGAACACCGGACCACTTCGTTCCGGTAGCGAGGGCGCCGGGAATCTCGGCAGTTGCGGAGTTGGCTTCCGCGTCGGACGAGCCGACCGCGGCAACCGCTACACCCACCGACGGATCGTCGGGATGCGCACCGGCTTCGAGAATTCGCTCCCGCAGCGCCTCGATCAATCGATCGTCACGACCCAGTACCTCGGCTTGGGTCACGGTCAACTGCGGGTGGCGCAGTGTGGCCGCTGCGAGGAGCCCGGGCAGGTCGACGCGGGCGTGGAAAGCGTGGCCCAGCAACATCGGAACAACAACGGCGTGAGTGTGGCCGTCGTGTGCAACACCGTCAAGGACCTGATCGATGGACGGCGCATTGAGATCGAGAAACGCCAGCCGGACATCGAGACCTGGCTGGGCTTCACGAAGAGCCGCCACGGCAGCCGTGATCGCCCGAGCGGAACGGGGATCACGGCTTCCGTGTGCAACAGCAATGAGCGGAACCATCTTCTTAGACGCGCTCGCCCAATTCGACAGCGGAAATGACGTCGCCGACCAGGCCGGCTGCGAGAGTGTTTCCACCAGCGGGATCGATCAACAGGAAGCTGCCCGTGTGGCGGTTGACGGCGTAGTCGTCGGCCACGATCGGCTCGGCTACCCGGATCGAGATCTTGCCGATCTCGTTGAGCTCGAGTGTTTCCGGGCCCTGATCCGTGGTGAGATCCTGCTCGTTGAAGCGCTCCACCAAGCTGCCGACGATGGCCTGCGTCGTGCGTGTGCCGTGCTTGAGCAGCAAGCGTGCACCGGGGCGAAGCGGCTTCTCGGCCAGCCAGCAGACGGTGGCGTCGAATTCGCCGATGGGCTCGGGTGCGTCCGACGGCGACGCGATGGTGTCGCCGCGTGAGACGTCGACGTCGTCGGCCAGGATCAGCGTGACGCTGCGCCCGGCGTGAGCGACATCCAGTTCACCGTCGGCGGTGTCGATCCGGACGACAGTGGTGCGCGTACCCGAAGGCAGGATCACCACTTCGTCTCCTGGCACGACGGAACCGGCAGCAACCTGGCCGGCATATCCGCGGTAGTCGAGGAACTCCGCGGTGCGCGGGCGGATCACGTACTGAACCGGGAATCGCAGGCCGACGCGGTGCGGCTCGGCGTCGACCGGAATCGACTCGAGGTGCTCGATCAGCGTGGGGCCGGTGTAGTACGGGGTCTTGTCCGAGCGGATGGCGACGTTGTCGCCGTGCAGAGCCGACACCGGGATCTCGACGACGTCTTCGCTTGCCCAGCCCAGTGAGCTGGTGAGTTCGTTGAACTCTGCGGAGATCGAGGTGAAGACCTCTTCGGGGTTCTCGACGAGGTCGATCTTGTTCACGGCGAGAACGAGCTTCGGGACACCGAGCAAGGCGAGAACCGCTGCGTGCCTACGAGTCTGCGCGATGACACCCTTGCGGGCATCGACCAGCAGGATCACGAGCTGAGCCGTCGACGCTCCGGAGACCGTGTTGCGGGTGTACTGCACGTGGCCTGGTGTATCGGCCAGCACGAACGTGCGCTTGGGGGTCGCGAAGTAGCGGTACGCCACGTCGATGGTGATGCCCTGCTCACGCTCGGCGCGCAGACCGTCGACCAAGAGCGAGAGGTCGGGGGTATCGAGGCCGCGGTCCACCGACGCGCGGGTCACGGCGTCGATCTGGTCGGCGAGAACGGATTTGGTGTCGTACAACAGGCGGCCCACGAGGGTGGACTTTCCGTCATCGACGCTGCCGGCAGTTGCCAGTCTCAGCAAGTCGCTCATGATCAGAAATAGCCCTCTCGCTTGCGGTCTTCCATGGCCGCTTCGGAAACTCGGTCGTCGCCGCGGGTCGCGCCGCGCTCGGTCAAACGTGATGCCGCAACCTCGGCCAGGATGGCTTCATTGTCGGCTGCATCGGAGAGAACAGCACCGGTGGTCGAACCGTCGCCGACGGTGCGGTAACGCACCGAAAGGGTCTGCAGCTCTTCGCCTTCGGCCGGTCCACCCCAGACGCCGGGGGTCATCCACATGCCGTCGCGCTGGTACACCGGACGCTGGTGTGCGTAGTAGATGCTGGCGAGTTCGACGTTGTCGCGGGCGATGTAGCGCCAGATATCGAGCTCGGTGAAGTTGCTGAGCGGGAAGACGCGGACCTGCTCGCCGGGGGAGTGGCGACCGTTGTACAGGTTCCACAGTTCCGGGCGCTGCTTCTTGGGATCCCACTGGCCGAAAGCGTTGCGCAAGGAGAAGATTCGCTCCTTGGCGCGGGCCCGCTCTTCGTCGCGGCGAGCGCCACCGAAGACGGCGTCGAAGCGGTTCTCGGAGATCGCGTCCAGCAACGGAACGGTCTGCAGCGGGTTGCGGATACCGTCGGGACGCTCGGTGAGGCGACCGTCCGCGATGTACTCCTCGACGCTGGCCACGTGCAGGCGCAGGTTGTACTTCGCCACGACGTGGTCACGGAAGTCGAGGACTTCCTGCAGGTTGTGGCCCGTGTCGACGTGCAGCAGCGTGAATGGCAGCGGTGCAGGCCAGAAGGCCTTGATCGCCAGGTGCAGAAGAACCGTGGAGTCCTTGCCGCCCGAGAACAGGATGACCGGGCGTTCGAACTCGCCGGCCACCTCTCGGAAGATGTGGATCGCTTCGGACTCGAGGGCGTCGAGAGTATCGAACTGTGTGCCGTCGAGCTGAGGACGTGAAAGTGTCAAGTCAACTGTCATGATGCGTGCAACCCGCATTCTGTCTTGGAGGCACCGGCCCAACGACCGCTACGCGGATCGCTGCCGGGGGCTGGCTTGCTGGTGCAGGGCGCGCAGCCGATGGATGGATAGCCCTCGTCGACAAGCGGATTGACGAGGATGGAATGGGTGTCGATGTAGTTCTGCATCTCCTCGTCCGACCACGGAGCGATCGGATTGATCTTGACGAGTCCGAAGCCCTCGTCGAAGGAGATCAGCGGAGCGTTGGCGCGAGTAGGAGCTTCGACGCGGCGGATGCCGGTAACCCAGGCGCTGTAGCCGGACAACGTCTGCTTGAGCGGCGCGACCTTGCGAAGTGCGCAGCAACGGTTGGGATCGCGGGCGAAGAGGTCCTTGCCCTCCGCGATGTCCTGCTCACCGACGCTTGCCAATGCGCGAGCGTTGATGACGTTGACGCCGTACACCTGCTCGACAGCGTCACGCGTGCCGATGGTCTCGGGGAAGTGGTAGCCGGTGTCGAGGAAAAGTACGTCGACGCCCGGATGTACCTGTGCGGCAAGATGAACCAGCACACCGTCCTGCATATTCGATGCAACGATGTACGAGTCGCCGAACGTGTCCTCGGTCCACTGCAACAGTTCCTGCGCGATGGCTCCGTCGAGTTCTACGGCACCGCGTTCGGCGATCGCCCGAAGCTCGTCGACGGTTGCTCGCGAAATGTCCACTGTCATCGCAAATCTCCTTCGTCTGCTCGCACTGCCCATTCGGCGAACCGCTCACCTTCGTTGCGGTTCTTCGCGAACTGACGTACGACGCGGTCGATGTAGTCACCCATCTCGACGCTGGTGACCTTGTGCTGGCGCAGCTTGCGTCCGAAGGCGCTGTCGAATCCGAGGCTGCCTCCCAGGTGAACCTGGAAACCCTCCACTTGATTCCCGTCACCGTCGTCGACGAGCTGGCCCTTGAAGCCGATGTCCGCGACCTGCGAGCGGGCGCACGAGTTGGGGCAGCCGTTGATGTTGATGGTGATCGGCACGTCGAGCTGGCTGTTGATGTCGGCCAGACGCTCTTCGAGTTCCGGAACGAGAACCTGCGAGCGCTTGCGGGTCTCGGCAAACGAGAGCTTGCAGAACTCGATGCCGGAGCAGGCCATCAGGTTCTTGCGCCAGTGCGACGGACGGGCGGGAAGGCCCAGTGCGTCGAGGTCGGCGATCAGCGGCTCGAGCGTGTTGTCTGCAACGTCGAGGATGATGAGCTTCTGGTACGGGGTGAAGCGGATCCGGTCGCTGCCGGCCTTCTCTGCCGCGTCGGCGACCTGCGCCAGGATATCGCCGGACACGCGGCCGGCGATCGGCGCGAAACCGACTGCATTGAGGCCGTTTCGGGTCTTCTGGATGCCGACGTGATCGATCGGGCGCGTGGGCTTCTCCGGTGCGGGACCGTCGATGAGCGGACGCTTCAGGTACTCGGTCTCGAGAACTTCGCGGAACTTCTCGATGCCCCAGTCCTTGATGAGGAACTTGAGCCGGGCCTTCGCGCGCAGACGACGGTAGCCGTAGTCGCGGAAGATCGAGACAACACCTTCCCAGACGTCGGGAACCTCGTCGAGCGGAATCCAGGCGCCGACGCGTTGCGCGAGCATCGGGTTGGTGGACAGTCCGCCGCCGACCCAGAGGTCGAGGCCGGGGCCGTGCTCGGGGTGGTTCACGCCGATGAAGGCGATGTCGTTGATCTCGTGAACAACATCCTGCTGACCGGAGATGGCGGTCTTGAACTTGCGCGGCAGGTTGGAGTACTTGGGGTCGCCGATGTAGCGGCGCACGATCTCGTCGATCGCCGGAGTGGGATCGAGGACTTCGTCGAACGATTCGCCGGCCAGGGGAGAACCGAGGACAACGCGGGGGCAGTCACCGCAGGCTTCGGTGGTCTTGAGTCCGACGTCTTCGAGACGCTTCCAGATCTCCGGGACGTTCTCGATCTCGATCCAGTGGAACTGAACGTTCTCACGGTCGGAGAGGTCTGCGGTGTTGCGGCCGAACTCCTTCGAGATACCGGCGATGGTGCGCAGTTGCTCGACGTTGAGCGCGCCGGCGTCGCAGCGCACTCGCATCATGAAGTACTTGGCCTCGAGGAGATCGAGGTTCTCGTCGCCGGTGAAGGTGCCGTCGTATCCCTGCTCTCGCTGGGTGTAGAGGCCCCACCACCGCATCCGGCCGCGCAGGTCGCTCTTGTCGATGCTGTCGAAACCCTGCTTCGAGTAGATGTTCTCGATGCGCGCTCGCACGTTGAGCGGGTTGTCGTCCTTCTTGGCCTGCTCGTTGGCGTTGAGCGGCTCGCGGTATCCGAGGGCCCACTGACCTTCGGCGCGCTGCTTCGTGGGGCGAGCAGCGCGAGCGGGCCGTGCCTCGGCGGGCGCTGCCGAATCGGCAGTCGGGGCGGCGTCGGTTGTCGACGTCATCGATGAACTCCTGGATCTTCGGCGGTGTTGATCAGGCACGAGGCACGCAAACGCTGCAGCATTGTGACTCTGTCCGATCGGGGTGCACCGGACCGTGTCGAGTGAGGGGGCTGTCCTCGGGCTCGAAAGGCTTGCGGCCGGCAGATGTGCTCACCAAGCAGGCAGCGGAAACGCTGAAGGCTGGGGAAACAGGTGGAGATGAGCGGGGAAGGCTTGTTGATCAGTTGAAGATCAACAGCAACAGCAGTGCAGACACGTGGAACTGCACACGCGCTTGAAGTCGACGTGGCGACGCGCCACAAGTCGTACTCCTGGTCCGGTCATGCGGACCATTGTGCCACGTCAACTCGATAATTCCGACTCGGGGACCTATTTCCACGAAAAATGGGGGAAATAGCGTGCTCAGGGGACTTGGTGGTCCGGCCAGGTCGGCGAATAGGTCGGCACGCGCGATGCTGGGAGACTGGTGGAGTGAATGTCACCGCTACAACCCCCTTCGTGTTGCCCGCTCGCTCGCTCGAGGGCGTCGGGACGCGGCCGTTCGGGATCTATGTCCACGTCCCGTTCTGTGCGACGCGATGTGGCTACTGCGACTTCAACACGTACACCGCGGGCGAGTTGGGGACCTCGGCGTCGCCGCAGTCCTGGCTTGAAGGGCTCAAACGCGAACTCGACCTCGCGGCGCAGATGACCGGAGCACCGGCGGCCGAGACGGTGTTTGTCGGTGGCGGAACCCCGTCGCTGCTGGGCGGCGACGGTCTGTCCGAGGTGCTCGAGGCAGTACGGAGCAGTTTCGGTCTGGCTCCCGGTGCCGAGGTCACGACGGAATCGAATCCCGAATCGACGTCGCCGGAGTTTTTCGACGCCCTGCGCAGCGCCGGTTTCACGCGAATTTCTCTCGGTATGCAGTCGGCGGCCCAGCATGTGCTCAAGATCCTGGACCGCACGCACACACCGGGCCGGGCAGTAGCGGCCGCAAAAGAGGCGCGCGCGGCAGGGTTTGCGCACGTGAACCTCGACTTGATCTACGGAACGCCGGGGGAGCGGGATATTGATCTCGATGCTTCCTTGGATGCAGTTCTTTCCGCCGACGTCGATCACGTCTCGGCCTATGCGCTGATCGTGGAGGACGGCACTGCGATGGCGCGCAAGGTTCGCCGTGGTGAATTGCCCGCGCCCGACGACGATGTGTTGGCGTCGCGGTACGAACGGATCGACGCGCGGCTGTCCGAGGCTGGATTGTCCTGGTATGAGGTCTCCAATTGGGCGAAGGCGGAAACGGTCGAATCCGGGGATACCCGTTGCCGTCACAACCTCGGTTACTGGGACGGCGGCGACTGGTGGGGTGCCGGTCCCGGCGCGCACAGTCACGTCGGCGGAGTGCGGTGGTGGAACGTCAAGCACCCGGCGCGCTACGCGGAGCAACTCGCACAGGGTGAACTGCCCGTCGGTGGCAGTGAGGAACTGTCCGCCGACGACATTCACATGGAGCGGGTGATGCTGACCGCACGGTTGCGCACCGGCCTGCCATTATCGGAATTAACTGTGTCCGAACATGATTCGGCCGATCAGGTTGTCGCCGACGGTTTGGCGATCGTCGACGACGGCCATCTGATCCTGACCGATCGTGGTCGGCTGCTTGCTGACGCCGTCATCCGCACGGTACTGACCTGAGTAGCTACTTCGGGTAGGTGTTTGTCACCTGAGTGAAGTTGTCATCGCCCCAGGAGATGATGGTGCCGTCGGATTTCAGGGCCGACGAATGGTTGGCGCCGGCACTGACGGCGGTGAAGCCGCTACCCCTGGGCGTATTCGTGACCTGCTTGTCGTTGTCCCAGCCCCACGAGGTGATGGTGCCGTCGAATTTCAGTGCCACGCAATGGTGTGCGCCGGCGGCGACCGCAGTAAAACCGTTGCCCCGAGGAGAGCCGGTGACCACCCGGTGGCTGTCGCCTCCCCAGGAGACGACGGTGCCGTCGGATTTCAATGCCACCGAGTGGTAGTTGCCGGCGGCGATGGCAGTGAAGCCGTTTCCAGTGGGGGTGTTCGTGACCTGGTTGAAGCCGTCGTCTCCCCAGGATGTGATGGTGCCGTCGGCATTGAGCGCCACCGAATGGCTGTCTCCGGCGGCGATGGCGGTAAACCCGCTGCCGGTAGGTGTGTTCGTGACCTGTTTGTAGGTGTCCCAGCCCCAGGATGTGATGGTGCCGTCGGATTTCAGTGCCGCCGAATGGTAAGTGCCGGTGGCGATGGCGGTGAAGCCGCTACCGGTGGGGGTGTTCGTGACCAGCTTGGAGCCGTCGTTTCCCCAAGATGTGATGGTGCCGTCGGATTTCAGCGCCAGCGAATGGCTGCCGCCTTCGGCGTAGGCGGTGAAGCCACTACCTCGAGGGGTCTTTGCGGCGAGGGCGGAGCCGTCCCATCCCCAGGAGGCCACGTTTCCGAGTGGTTCGACCGGCATGTCATCTGGTCCGGCCGCAGCGATTGTCACAGCAGCAAGAGTGAGCACACCTCCAGTCAATACGACGGCGAGACCCTGTAAACGACTGACAGGGCGTAATCGGCGCCGGTGAACCATGGCTGTGCCTCTCTGCGGCAAAATCCCGCACAGGGGCGGTGTGGCACCGTCGGTAACCACTGAGCAAAGATAACGGACAGTTGGGTCAAAAGCACGCATTATTTAGGGCCATTTTTGGCCACTATGTGCGTGTGGACGAAACTGGCCACTGCGATGTGGTGGTGGGGGCTCAATTATTCGGGGCGATGCCGAACAGTAGTGCGTCGATTCCGGTTTCGAATGCCGTGTTGTTGTCTATCGATTCTGTTGTGGGTGCTGATTCTGTTGTGGGTGTGCTGATATCGGTGCTCGCATACAGTGCCGCCAGGTGCGGATAGTCGCCGTGGGCGAGTAGTGCGCCGATGTGTTCGGCCCCGCTGTTGGCAGAGGAGCGGGCGGACATTCCCGCAGATTCTTGCGCTGCGAAGCTGGTAACCCAGCCTGTGAGTAGTGCGATTCCGGTCATCGTCGCTGGTGCGCTCAGGCCGGTCGGTGACAGCGCGCCGACCATCTGGTCGAGGTAGCGCATCGACTGCGGGCCGAGGCCGGTCGGCTGGATCTGACTGAGCCAAGGGTGTCGGCGGTGAATCGCCCGCGACTGCACGGCGATGGCGAGGACGTCGGTGCGCACGTCTCCGGTCAGTGGCGGGTAGTCGTATTCGGCCCCGACGGAGTCGGCCATGAGTGCCATCAGGTCGTCCTTGCCGTTGACGTACCGGTACAACGACGCGGCGGCCGTGCCCAGTTCTTGTGCGACACCGCGCATCGACACTGCGCGGAGCCCCTGGTCGTCGGCGATTCGGACGCAGGTGTCGGCAAGTTGTTCCAGCGTGTAAGCCGGGCGGGGTCCTCGTTTGGTGTCCTCGCCTCGCAGCCACAGCGAGGCCGGTGGTCCGGCGTTGGTCATAGCACCAAGCATGCCCCACTTCGGTAGTTGCGAACACTGTTCGCAGTTGTCTATTCTCTAATTGCGAACAGTGTTCCCAATTGAGGAGGTAGACGTGCCGGCTATCGAAGTGGAATCAGTCACCAGGTGTTACGGAAAGCGCACGGTGGTCGACGGTGTGAATCTGAGCGTCCCCGCGGGGACTGTTCATGCGTTGCTCGGACCGAACGGTTCCGGCAAGACGACGATCGTGCGGATGCTTGCCACGCTGTTGCGGCCCAGTGCGGGCAGCGCTCGTGTTCTCGGTTTCGACACAGTCCTGGCCGCCGCGCAGGTGAAGAAGAACATCGGACTGGTCGGACAATTTCATGCCGTGGATCCTCGTCTGACCGGCGCCGAGAATCTCGCTATGTTTGCTCGGCTCAATGGATATGCGGCTAAGGCTGCGCGTCTGCATGTGGGGGAACTACTAGAAAGATTTGAACTCCTCGATGCTGCCGACCGGCAGGTGCAGACGTATTCCGGCGGCATGCGAAGGCGACTCGACATCGTCGCGGGAATGGTGGTGCGCCCGGCCGTTCTGTTCCTCGACGAACCGACGACGGGTCTCGATCCGCGAAGCCGACACGAAATCTACGAATACGTACGAAGTTTCGTGAACGACGGCACGACCGTCGTACTGACCACCCAATACCTCGACGAGGCCGACAAGCTGGCGGACAGCGTCACCATCATCGACGCCGGAAAAGTAGTTGCTGCCGGAACCCCGGACGAGATCGTCGAGGCTGTGGGAACAGGTCTCGACGTGGTGATCGCCGACGAGCACCGATGTGGTGAGGTCACCGAGATTGTCGGGCGATTCGGCGGCCGGCCAGGTGCTTCTCACGATTCGGCGACGGAACTGTCCTTTGCCTTCGACGGGCAGTCGATCGCGCTGCTGCCGATACTGCGGGCGCTCGACGACGCCGGAATTGCCGTGCAGGACATCGGGCGTCGCCGGGCAACACTCGACGACGCCTTCCTGGCCCTCACCGGCCACACCAGCGAGAGGATTTCCGCATGACCACGCCCACCCGAAGTGCCGTCTCGGCGTTTACCGGCACCCGAATTCTGTTCATGCGGATCGTTGCGGTGTATCGCCACGCGCCCGCACTGGTTGCAGTAACTCTTGCTGCGCCCCTTGGCATGATGCTGCTGTTCGGTTTCGTTTTCGGTGGTGCACTGTCCGGTGGCGCCGACGGGGTCGCGTATCGGTCGTATCTCACTCCGGGTGTACTTGTCCTTGTTGCGTCGATGGGCTTGGTGGTCACCGCTTCGACAGTGAATGCCGATCTGCACAGCGGCCTGACCGACAGGCTTCGCGCATTGCCCATCCATCCTGTTGCTATGCCTGCGGGTCTGGCACTGGCGGAAACCGTCACCGGCGCAGTGGCTTTGGCCGCTATGGCGGGAGTCGGGTATCTGTCGGGATGGCGGATCGACGCGTCGGCCACAGACGTGGCGCTTGCGCTAGTGCTGCTCGTCGCATTCCGGTGGGCACTCGCGTGGCTCGGGATCGTGCTCGGCAGTGCCATCCGGGACGAGCAGTTGCTCCAACAGCTCGCCCCGCTGATCTTCGGGACGATCATGCTCTCGAACGTCTTTGTCCCCACCGAGACCATGCCGAGTGTTGTTGCAACGGTGGCCGAGTGGAATCCCGTCAGTGCGGTGGTCGCGGCGCTGCGTGAGCTGTTCGGTTCGGGTACCAGTGTTGCGCCCGATGCATCGTGGCCCATGCAGCATCCCGTTGCCGCGGCGTTCGGGTGGACTGCGGTGCTGCTAGCGGTCGCGATCCCGATTGCAGTGCGGCGCTACTCGTCATCGCAGTAACCGCGCTGTCGCAGTAACCTCACCTGCGTGGCCCTCATACACAGTGCGCAATTGAATCCTCGAAGATCGAACTGCTCAGTGCTTGGGTGCCTGGGCAACCGTGGGTCGGATCCGCCGATACCTCGAGCCTCGAGCACATCGACGCGTACCGCTTCGATGATCCGGACGGCGAGGTCGGCATCGAGACGCATCTGCTCCGCACTGCGGACGGAGCGGTTCTCCAGATCCCGCTCACGTATCGAGGTGCTCCACTAGTCGGGGCGGAAGCCTTCCTGGTCTCCACCATGGACCATTCCGTCCTGGGGCAGCGCTGGGTGTACGACGCGTGCTGCGATCCGGTGTACGTCCGCGCACTGGCAACGACCATCGTCACCGGAGGAACCGAAGCGGCGCTGGAGTTCGCTGACCCCGGCAATGCCCGTGAGGTCACAACACATGTGTTGGGTAGCGGGTCCGGAGACGTTCCGTCGATCGGGGCGGTGAACTGCTCCACCGCGGGTTCGGCAACAACGATGGGTTCGGCAACAACGATCACATCCGGGATGCTGGAACTGACGGTGTTCAGAGTGATCGACGCCGGCGCTGAATTGGGTGAACTCACCCTGACCGGAACGTGGCCCGGCCAGGCTGAGCGCGCCTTGCTCGCGTCGCTGCAGATCGGTTAGTGCGAACCTTCGATAATTCCGGGCATCGCGTCGTAGTCGAAGACTCGCGCATGGAGAACGACGCGATTCCGCAGTGCTGAACGCACCGCCCGGTGCAGGCCGTCTTCGAGGTACAAGGTGCCCTTCCACTGGACGGCGTGTGGGAAGAGATCGCCGTAGAACGTGGAGTCCTCCGACAGAAGGCGGTCAAGCTCGAGGACCTTGGTGGTGGTCACGATCTCGTCGAGCCGGACCTGACGCGGCGGAAATTTGGACCAGTCACGAAGGGACAGTCCGTGGTCGGGATACGGCTTGCCGTCCATCACGCCCTTGAAAATCATGACTCCACAGTAAGGCCACCACCCGAGACTGGCGCTCGGGCGATTAGACTGCCAGTTGAGATCAGTGCACACAGCGCGCGGGAAACGGAGGTCGCAACGATGTCGAGTACCGACGACAGGCGATTCGAGGTTCTGCGCGCAATTGTCGCGGACTACGTTTCCACGCAGGATCCGGTCGGATCGAAGGCTCTGGTCGAGCGTCACAACCTTGGTGTGTCGAGTGCCACCGTGCGCAACGACATGGCGTTTCTCGAAGCCGAGGGCTACATCGCCCAACCCCACACGAGTTCTGGGCGCGTGCCGACAGACAAGGGATACCGTGAGTTCGTCGACCGCATAGCCGACGTCAAACCGCTGTCCGGGCCCGAGCGCCGCGCCATTCTGGAATTTCTGGAATCCGGCGTCGACCTCGACGACGTGCTGCGACGCGGTGTGCGTCTGCTGGCTCAATTGACCCGGCAGGTAGCCGTAGTTCAGTACCCGACACTCTCGGCGTCGTCGGTCCGTCATCTCGAAGTGGTGGCGTTGACCCCGGCGAGGTTGCTTCTCGTTCTCATCACCGACTCCGGGCGCGTCGATCAGCGCATCGTCGAGTTGGGTGACGTTCTGGTGGACGAGGATCTGTCCAGGTTGCGTGCACTGCTGGGCGGCGCGCTGGAAGGCAAGCGTCTGGCAGCAGCCTCCATCGCCGTCTCCGAACTGGCCGACGAGGCTCCCGACGATCTGCGCGACGCCGTTGTCCGGTCCGCGACGATCCTGGTCGAGACGCTGGTCGAGCATCCCGAGGAGCGTCTTGTCCTCGGCGGAACGGCCAACCTGACGCGCAACGCCTCCGACTTCTCCGGCCTGGCCGGATTCCCGGGTTCGTTGCGGGCGGTTCTCGAAGCGCTCGAAGAGCAGGTGGTGGTGCTGAAACTGCTGGCATCGACCCAGAACGCCGGGATGGTCACCGTCCGGATCGGTGAAGAAACTCAGGTCGAGCAAATGCGCGGGACCTCCGTGATTTCGACGGGCTACGGTGCGGCCGGTACCGTTTTCGGTGGTGTCGGTGTGCTCGGTCCCACTCGGATGGACTATCCGGGAACAATTGCATCGGTTGCCGCCGTTGCCAGATACATCGGCGAAGTCCTCTCCGAACGATGACGTGCGTCGCCGCAGGCCGACGCTCCTCTTCGTGAGGTACGAGGAAAACTAGAAGTAAGAGAAGGACGAGAGAAAAAACGTGGCACGGGATTACTACGGATTGCTCGGCGTCGACAAGAACGCGACCGATCAGGAACTCAAGCGCGCATACCGCAAGCTGGCTCGCGAACTGCACCCTGACGTCAACCCGGACGAGGCAGCGCAGGCCCAGTTCAAGGAGATCTCGACGGCGTACGAGGTTCTCACCGATCCGGAGAAGCGTCGCATCGTGGACCTCGGCGGCGATCCCCTCGAATCCGGTGGGGGCGGCGGTGGCGGCTTCGGCGGTGGATTCGGTGGCGGCGGCCTCGGCGACGTCTTCGAAGCGTTCTTCGGTGGCGGCGGTGGCGCAGGCCGTGGACCTCGCGGACGCGTGCAACCCGGTGCCGATTCCCTGCTGCGCACCAAACTGACTCTCGAAGAATGTGCGACGGGCGTCAGCAAGCACGTCACCGTCGAGACCGCGATTCTGTGTGACAGTTGTACGGGCGCCGGCACGAACGGTGATTCCAAGCCTGTCCGTTGCGAGACGTGTAACGGCGCCGGTGAAGTGCAGTCTGTCCAGCGTTCGTTCCTCGGCCAGGTCATGACGTCGCGTCCGTGCCCCACGTGCCGCGGCGCCGGCGAGACCATTCCCGATCCGTGCCACAAGTGTGGTGGCGACGGCCGCGTCCGCGCGAAGCGCGACATCACCGTGAAGGTTCCGGCGGGTGTTGCAGGCGGCATGCGTATCCGTTTGACCGCGCAGGGTGAGGTCGGCCCCGGCGGTGGACATCCCGGCGACCTGTACGTCGAGATCGTCGAGCAGCAGCATGAGGTCTTCGTCCGCGACGGCGAAGATCTGCACTGCACCATTCGCGTCCCCATGGTCGATGCGGCGCTGGGTACGACGGTCACCGTTGACACCATCATCGACGGCCCCAAGGAAATCGTCATCGAGCCGGGAACTCAGCCCGGTCACGTCGCCGTTGTTCGCGGACATGGTATGCCGAAGTTGCGGTCCGGTACGCGCGGCGATCTCCACGCTCACCTCGAAGTGGTCATCCCGAGCCGCCTCGACAACAAGCAGTCCAAGTTGCTCAAGGAATTCAAGTTGCTCCGCGATCGTGACGAGGCCGAAGTTGTCTCCACCGGGTCGCAGAACAGTGGCGGGTTGTTCTCGCGTCTTCGCGAAGCATTCAGCGGCCGCTGACAGTGGCTGCGACGGTCTTTTTCCTCGACCCCGTTCCGGGCGTCGGTGAGACTGCGGTTCTGGACGGTCCGGAGGGTCGCCATGCGGCGACCGTCCGCCGGATCGGTGTCGGTGAGCGCCTTGTACTGGCTGACGGCCGTGGCCGCGTCGCCGACGCCGAGGTGACCGCAGCCGGGAAAGACCGCTTGGAACTTCTGGTCAGTGACGTACAGGTACTCGAGCAACCGAAGCCGCTGGTGACACTCGTTCAGGCATTGCCGAAGGCGGAGCGTTCCGAGTTGGCTGTCGAGTTGGCCACCGAGGCCGGTGTCGACGCCGTCATTCCGTGGCAGTCACTGCGGTGCGTCGCCAAATGGGAAGGCGCGAAGCTCACCAAAGGCGTCGCTCGTTGGCGTAGTGCCGCGGTGTCGGCGGCCAAGCAGTCGCGCCGGGCATTCGTTCCGGAGATCGCCGAACTGCACAAGACCGCGGCTGTGGTTGCGCTGGTTCGCGAAGCCGTTGCGCGCGGCGCCGTCGTAGCTGTTCTGCACGAGTCGGCCACCACTGCGCTCGCGGCACTTCCCCTGGCAAGTGCGGAAGAAGTATTTCTGGTTGTCGGACCTGAAGGTGGGCTCGACGACTCGGAAATCGCTGCACTCTCGGAGGCGGGCGCAACTCCCGTGCTACTCGGCCCGACTGTGCTGCGAACCTCGACGGCCGGTGCAGTTGCATTGGGCGCCATCGGTGTTCTGACCGACCGCTGGGGACCGCGACCACTGCACTGAGCGGTATGTGATCTGAAGCCGATTGAGACCAAGCGCTCAGCGAAGTGTCAGCCAAGACCACTATCGTTGAATTGCCCGGCGGTGTTCCGCGGGCTCGTTCGGAAATCTCAGGAGGAAAGATGCGCTCACGTGCGCACAAGCGGGTTGCAGGCGCGGTGGCTGCCGTCGCGGCAATGATGCTGGCTGCGGGGTGCACCGTATCCACTGACGACAAGGCCGATCCGGCTGCGAGTGCTGTTGCCACAACGGCAACCAGTATCGCTGTCATCTCGGTGTCGCCCGCAGAAGGCGGCACTCCGATCAACCCACTCGACCCCATCACCGTCGAGGTCGCCAAGGGCACTTTGACGAGCGTCACCCTCACCAATCCCGAAGGTAAGGACGTCGCCGGAATCATCACCCCCGACAAGACGGCGTGGAAGCCGAGTGAACCACTCGGCTACGGCAAGTCCTATGACCTGGTTGTCGATGCAGTCGATTCGAATGGTGTTGCCACAACCAAGAATACGACGCTCTCGACGGTCGCCCCGAGTAATCAAACGCGGGCATACATCAACACCACCGGCGGCGCGTCCATCTCCGAGGGCGGCACGTACGGCGTCGGCACCGTCGTTGCGGTTCACTTCGACGAATCCATCGGAGACAAGGCCGCTGCTGAGAAATCGCTACTGGTGACGACCAATCCGCCCGTCACCGGATCCTGGTACTGGGTGGACAGCCAGAACGTGCACTGGCGCCCGCAGGAGTACTACACGCCGGGAACCACGGTGTCGGTGAGCGCAAACATCTACGGCAAAGAGTTAGGCAAGGGTCTGTACGGCGAGCAGGACGACACCGTCGCCTTCACGATCGGTGACTCTCACATCTCCATTGCCGACGACAACACCAAGATGGTGACCGTGTACGAAAACGGTCAGGTGATCAAGGAAATGCCGACGTCCATGGGCATGGGTGGAACCGAAACCATCGGCGACACCACACTGTCCTTCTGGACACAGCCAGGCACGTACACCGTCATGGACAAGGCAAACCCGGTCATCATGGATTCGTCCACGTACGGTCTGCCCATCAACTCGCGGCTCGGGTACAAGGAGACCATCAACTGGGCGACGCGTATCAGCACCGACGGTATCTATCTGCACGAGTTGGAAAGCACCGTCTGGGCTCAGGGCAACACCGACACGTCACACGGTTGCCTCAATCTCAGTGCGGCCAATGCCAAATGGTTCTTCGACTTCGCGCAGCCCGGTGACGTTGTCGAGATCAAGAACACCGGTGGCGCTCCGCTCGAGGTGTGGCAGAACGGCGACTGGACCCTGTCCTGGGACCAGTGGGCCGCGGGCAGCGCCCTCGCCTGAGCTAGGTTTTCCTGGTGTCTCGGATCAAGATCTCCTACGGTTCCCACGGTCAGCAGTTCGGTCATCTGTACGTTCCCGACACCGTTGACGGCCCAGTTCCTGTGGTCATGCAAATCCACGGCGGATTCTGGAGCGGGCAGTACGGGCTGAACCTCGGCACCGCGTTTGCCGTCGAACTCGCGCGAGCTGGTGTGGCGGTCTGGAACATCGAGTACCGGCGCCTCGGGGCCGGCGGCGGCTGGCCGGAGATGTCCACAGACGTGAAAACCGCGTACGACGCGATTCCCGGGATTGTGGCCGAAGCTACCGAGATCGAATTCGACCTGACGAAGGTTCGCCTTGTCGGGCACTCCGCCGGTGGGCACCTCGCAGTCTGGTTGGCGGGGGAGAAGGACGTGTTCACGCGCCCGGAGCGCGTTGTCGCGCAGGCCGCCGCACTGGATCTTGCGTCGGCGGCCGAGCGTGGTCGACGTATCAGCTACATCGAGGATCTTTTCGGCATCCCCTTCGAATCGGATCCGGATCTGTATCGGAGTGCGTCGCCGCAACATCGGTTGCCGATCGGCGTCCCCGTCGTGTGTGTGACGGGCAGCGATGATCTGCAGGTGCCGGCGAAGGTCAGTGCGCGGTATGTGAAGGCGGCGCAGGCAGCCGGTGATCCCGTGGCATTGCGTGTGGTCGAGGGCGAGGGGCACGATGCTTTTCTCTCGCCCGGGGCCGAGTCGTGGAGGGTCTCCCGTGAACTGGTTCTGGAAGACCCACCGGCTACGTCACACTGATACCAGAGCCTTTTTGCGCGGCAGGATGAACGCGACGACGATCGCGCCGACGAGCAGTGCGAGGCCGCCCGCCCAACTGGCGGCCGAGATCGCGTCGGCATACGCGGCACCGGCTGCGTCGAGTAGCGGCTGAGCTCGAGCCGCGGCCAATGGATTGTCGGCCATCTCTTCGGCGACCAGGGAAGCGCCGCCGACGGATTCTCCGGATACTTCGAGTGCGTAGGCGGCTTGCTCGGCCAGTTCGCCGGTCAGTTGCGGGACCTGCATTCCGCTGATGAATCCTGCAATCGAATCTTTGTAGCTTGCAGCCAGAATCGAGCCGAGGACGGCAATTCCGAGTGAACCGCCGAGTTCGATGGCAGTGTCGTTGAGACCGCCGGCGGCACCAAGATCGTCCTCGGAGAAGTTGTCCATGATGGCGTCGGTGGCCGGTGGTTCACTGAGGCCGATGCCGAGACCGAGCAGGATCAGCGGGACCGCGAACATCCAGTAGCCGGAGTCACCGTCCACCTGCGTGAGGATGAGGACGCCGATCGCAGCGATGAGCATGCCACCGACGATGGATGCGCGTACACCGATCAGCGGGGTGATCCGGCCGCTGACCACCGCACCGATCGACACGGCAATTGCCAAGGGCAACAGACGGACACCGGTCTCGAGTGCTCCGTATCCGAGAATGAACTGGAATTGCTGCGAGATGTAGTAGATAGCGCCGAATGCGGCCAGGAACAGAAGCAGTACGGCAAGTGTTGCGCCGCCGACCACACGCTGACCGAGTTTACGGACGTCGAGGAGCGGTTGGGGATGACGCAGTTCCCAGACGACAAACATCGCGAGGCCGAGTGCGGCAAGCACTGCTGCGCTGATGGGTCCTGCGGTCCACCCGAAGTGAAAACCGTTGATGATCGAGTAGACAAGTGCGCCGATGGTGACGACCGACAGCGCGCCGCCGATCCAGTCGATGCGGCCGAGGCGCTCGGCCTTGCTCGGCGGCACCAGGAATACGGCGGCCAGGGCCGCAATTGCTGCGATCGGGACGTTGATCAGGAATGTGGCACTCCAGGAACGACTTTCGAGAATCCACCCGGCCAGCAGAGGGCCGAGCGCGATGGCAAGACCCGAGGTGGCTGCCCAGGCCGCGATGGCGCGTGAGCGTTCGGATTTCGGAAAGGTCGCGACCAGGAGCGAGAGCGTCGCGGGCATGATGATCGCGGCACCGACGCCCATGATCATGCGGGCCGAGATGACGGCGGTGGTGGTGTCGGCAATGCTGCCGAAGACTGCGCCGCCGGCGAACACCGCGAGTCCGGCGAGGAGTGCACCGCGACGACTGTACTTGTCGCCGATCACGCCGAACAGCAGCATCAACGCGGCGTAGGGGACCGTGTAGCCGTCGATGACCCATTGAAGTTGTGTGCTGGTGAGTCCGAGGTCGCGGGTCATGTCCGGCGCCGCGACGATCAGTGCCGTGTTGGCCATGACCACGATCAACAAGCTCAGACACAGCACCCCGAGCGCGGCCCATCGCCGTGGATACGGCTGGTCCATTTCTGTGACCGGTTTGCTCACGAGTGTTGTCATGGCGCGACTCCGTTTCTGATCTATTTGCACAGTGCTGTGTAAGTTAATAACTTGCACACCATTGTGCAACTATCATTGATGTAGATCACACGAGGAAGGTGGACAACGCGTTGACGGAATCGGGAACTGCTGTGCCGGCAACGCGGCAGCGACGCAGTCAGGCGCGGGCGAACCGCAGTCGCATCATCGAAGCGGCGATCACAGCATTTGCAGTCGATCCCGACGCCAGCATGGACGACGTCGCAAAAGCCGCCGGCGTCGTGCGGCGGACCGTGTACGCACACTTCGAGAGCCGTGACGCCCTGATCAACGGAATCGTGGACGAGGCGTCCGCTGATCTGGTGGCGGCATTGAGTCGCGCGGGGGAGCCGCCAGAGAACCCGGAACTTGCGACCGCCGTGCTGGCGTTGTTGGCCTGGCCGGTGGGAGATCGGTTCCGGGTGCTGCTCAGTTTCGCCCGAAAGGAATTGGGTGAGCAGCGCATCCTCGACCTGATGGAACCCGCTCGCGCCTTGAGTATCAGGGTTGTCGAGCAAGGCCAGCGAGAAGGTATCTTCTCGACCTATCTGCCGGCCGAAACCTTGGTTGCGATGACCGAATCGGTGACCATCACGCTGTTCGACCAGGCAAACAGTGGGGTGATCACGGACTCGGGAGAGTCCTTCGCGATCGTGTGTCTCGTCCTGGTCGGGATCAGCCCGGACCGCAGCGCGGAGATAGTCGCGGACGCCTGGAAATGGATCCGAAAGTCAGTGCCGCCCGTTGCGCCCGGGGATTAACAAGTGGGCGGTGTCGGACTCGGGCGCTAGACTTCGAAGTATCGGAGCCCTCGGGTCGAGCGGGCTCTTTCGGACCAGGAAGCAGGCCATATTCTCCACGTGAGTGAACACAGTGAGTTCGGCGGCAACCGTACATCCACCGTTACCGAGCGCGCTCTGCCCGCAGAGCGCACCGTCCGATCGAGTATGGACCTGGCGCCGGAGACCGTGCGTCAACTACTGGGATCGACGGACGAAAATCTCACCGCGATCGAACGTGAGCTTTCTGCCGATATTCACGTTCGTGGCGGCACCATCACACTGTCCGGAACACCGGCCGACGTTGCTCTCGCGGAGCGGGTATTCGCCGAGCTGGCCGTGATGGCCAGGCGCGGGCAGCCCATCGCACCCGACGCCGTCCGCAGAACCATCGGCATGCTCACCAACGAGGTCGGGGAGTCCCCGGCCGAGGTGCTCTCGCTCGACATCTTGTCGCGGCGCGGCAAGACAATTCGTCCCAAGACGCTCAACCAGAAGCGCTACGTCGACGCGATCGACGAGAACACCATCGTCTTCGGCATCGGGCCGGCAGGCACCGGTAAGACGTACCTTGCGATGGCCAAGGCTGTGCAGGCCTTGCAGTCCAAGTCGGTCTCACGCATCATCCTGACCCGTCCGGCCGTCGAGGCGGGCGAGCGGTTGGGATTCCTGCCCGGCACGTTGCACGAGAAAATCGATCCGTACCTGCGCCCCTTGCACGACGCCTTGCACGACATGATGGATCCCGAAGCCATTCCGAAGTTGATGGCAGCCGGGGTCATCGAAGTAGCGCCACTGGCGTACATGCGTGGTCGCACCCTGAATGACGCGTTCATCATCCTGGACGAGGCGCAGAACACCACGGCCGAACAGATGAAGATGTTCCTCACCAGGCTCGGATTCGGATCCAAGATCGTTGTCACCGGAGACGTCACGCAGGTCGACCTGCCTGGCGGTGCGCGATCGGGACTACGGGCGGCATCCGAAATCCTCACGGGCATCAACGATATCCACTTCGCGAAGCTCGACAGCAGCGACGTCGTCCGCCATCGATTGGTCTCCGACATCGTCGACGCCTATGAACGCCACGAAACGGATCGCGACGGGGAGCCGAGGCTCGGCAACCGAGCACAACGCCGCGCTGCGCATGCTCATTCACCTCGACGGTAGGCTGAGCGACGCACCAACCCCTACTTTTCCCAGGAAAGAGCGTCGCACATGAGCATCGAGGTCTCGAACGAATCGGGCATGGACATCTCCGAACCGGAGTTGATCAGTGTCGCCCGTTTCGTGATCGCACGGATGGATGTCCATCCGGCGGCCGAGCTGTCGATGGTTCTCGTCGACTCCGCGACGATGGCAGATCTGCACGTCCGGTGGATGGATCTTCCGGGTCCGACCGACGTCATGTCCTTCCCGATGGACGAACTGGAGCCAGGCGGACGCCCCGACTCCCCGGAACCCGGACCGTCGATGCTCGGCGACATCGTCTTGTGCCCGTCGTTCGCGGCCGATCAGGCAGACAAGGCCGGGCATTCACTGGCCCACGAGCTTGCGTTGCTGACGGTCCACGGGGTGCTGCACCTCCTCGGCTACGACCACGCGGAGCCGGAAGAGGAGAAGGAGATGTTCGGACTGCAGAACAGTCTCCTCGAAGAGTGGTACGAGGATTTGCGTCGGATCGAACGCGAGGCCGCGCTGGCGGAGCGAGATCAGAAACTGCTCGGCAAGACCGGGTTCGTCGACGGCGCAGACCGATAATCGAACAGCCGGGGGATCTGTAGTGAGTAGCGCAATCGCGCTGTTGGTACTAGCCGTTGCTCTGGTCCCGGTCGGTGGACTCTTCGCCGCCGTGGATTCGGCGCTCAACACGATATCGTCGGCACGCATCGACGAGATGGCAAAAGAGGAGCGAGCAGGCGCGGAGCGCGTGCAACGCATTCTGACCGATCGTCCGCGCTACGTGAATCTCATGGTGTTGCTTCGCATTTTGTGCGAGATCACCGCAACAGTCGTGTTGGCGGGCGCACTCATCGATGTCATGTCGATGGGCTGGGCTCTGACAACCACGGCTGCTGTCATGGTGCTGGTCTCGTACGTGGTGATCGGTGTCGGGCCGAGGACGCTTGGTCGTCAACATGCGTACTCGATCGCTCTGACGGCGTCGTTGCCGCTGTTGTGGATCGGTGTTCTTCTCGGGCCGGTCAGTCGCATCCTCATTCTTCTGGGTAATGCGCTGACGCCGGGTAAAGGTTTCCGGAACGGCCCGTTCGCGTCGGAAATCGAACTGCGTGAACTGGTCGACATGGCACAGGCTCGCGGCGTCGTGGACGACGAAGAGCGTCGCATGATCCAGTCCGTGTTCGATCTCGGCGACACGTCCGCCCGCGAGGTCATGGTGCCGCGCACCGACATGGTGTGGATCGAGAACGACAAGAGCGCCGGACAGGCAACGTCGTTGGCAGTGCGCAGCGGACACTCGCGCCTACCGGTGATCGGTGAGAACGTCGACGACGTTCTTGGTGTCGTGTACCTGAAAGATCTGGTGAAACAGACCTATCACCTGCCCGACGGCGGCCGCAGTGTCAATGTCTGTGAGGTGATGCGTCCGGCGGTATTCGTTCCGGATTCCAAGCCACTCGACAGCCTGCTCGCCGAAATGCAGCGCGACCGCAACCACATGGCGATCCTCGTCGACGAGTACGGCGGAATTGCCGGCCTCGCGACCATCGAGGACGTCATCGAGGAAATCGTCGGCGAGATCGCGGACGAGTACGACGAAGACGAGACACCACCCGTCGAAGATCTTGGTGACGGGATGTTCCGCGTCTCGGCGCGCCTGCCCATCGAGGACCTCGGCGAACTGTTCGATCTGGAACTCGAGAACGACGAAGTCGAGACCGTCGGCGGTTTGATCGGTTACGTGCTCGGCCGGGTGCCGCTACCCGGATCCGAGGTGGAGTACGACGGTTTGATCCTGCGCGGTGAGGGAACGAACACCGGCCGTGGACGTGTGCGCATCAGCACGGTTTTTGTGCAGCGTGCGCCTCGCTCGGAAGACGATGCGGCAGAAGACAACGATGACTGAGCGAGACGTTCTACGAGGAGTAGGTATGAGTAAGAAGGAATTCCGGTCGGGGTTCGTGTGTTTCGTCGGCCGGCCCAATACGGGTAAGTCCACGTTGACCAACGCGTTGGTCGGCAGCAAGATCGCCATCACGTCCTCGCGTCCGCAGACGACGCGCCACACGATCCGCGGCATCGTGCACCGCGAGAATTCCCAGCTGATCCTGGTGGACACCCCGGGTTTGCACAAGCCGCGCACCCTGCTCGGCCAGCGCCTCAACGACCTGGTTCGTGACACGTACTCCGAGGTCGACGTCATTTGCCTGTGCATTCCGGCTGACGAGCCCATCGGCCCCGGTGACCGCTGGATCGTGCAGCAGGTCCGCCAGATGGCGCCGAAGACGACGCTGGTCGGCATCGTCACCAAGATCGACAAGGTCAGCCGCGACGCCGTCGGCAAGCAGTTGCTAGCACTGTCCACCCTGCTCGGACCCGAGTGCGAAGTTGTGCCTGTGTCCGCCCAGTCGGGTGAGCAGGTCGAGATACTGGTCGACGTGCTGTCCGGTCTGATGGACGAGGGTCCGGCCTTCTACCCCGACGGTGAATTGACGGATGAGCCCGAAGAGGTGCTCATGGCCGAACTCATCCGTGAGGCCGCGCTCGAGGGTCTGGGCGAGGAATTGCCGCACTCTCTCGCCGTCGTGATCGAAGAGGTCATTCCGCGTGAAGGACGCACCGAGAAGCAGGGCGAGATGCTCGACGTCCACGCTTTGCTCTATGTCGAGCGGCCCAGCCAGAAGGGCATCGTCATCGGCAAGGGCGGAGCGCGCCTACGGGAAGTCGGCACCAGCGCGCGTCTGCAGATCGAGAAGCTCCTCGGTGTGCGGATCTTCCTGGAGTTGCACGTCAAGGTTGCCAAGGACTGGCAGCGCGACCCCAAGCAGTTGGGCCGGCTCGGGTTCTAGGGCGCAGCCCCTTTGAGTACCAACAGGATCGACGACGCGACATCCGCGTTGTCGATACCTGTTGCCAGGCGGCGCAGTTGTAGGCCCACGATCATCGCGACGAGGTAGGACGCGACGGATTCCGGATCAGGTGCCCCGAGCGCGGTCAGGACTGCGACTCCCAAAGAGTCATACGCCGCAAAACACTCCGCGGCAATCTGGTGAAGTTCGTGATCGCGGCCTGCGGCGACGAACATTTCGAACGGTGCGATCCGCTCGACCACAAAAGCGATGTCCTGCGCGATGCTCTCCGTGGCCGCCGCCGCATCCTCCGCGCTCAAATCCTGGTCGCGGTACTGCTCGACGAGCTCGAGTATGCGGGCAGTCTCCTCGGCGGCAAACCGGGACAGTGCGGCCCGGAGCATGTCCGACTGGCTCGGAAAGTGATACGTGACGGAACCCAGTGACACCCCGGCGTCGGATGCAATGCGACGGTTACTCACACCGGAGATACCTTCGGTGGCAACGATGTGAAGTACCGCGTCGAGGATGCTTGTTCGGATGTCTACTGCGGCCATTTGGGCTCACCACCACTGTTGAGGACGACTCTGATCCCAGCGGAGCACCGACTCCAATTGCGAGGCGAGCGAAACCAGCAACGGCTCAGTGCTCTCGCTACCCATCAATTGTGCTCCGATCGGCAGTCCGGCGCTGCTGAATCCCGCGGGGATATTGATCGAGGGCCACCCGAGGACATTCCATGGCCAGGCATACGGGCACGCCGCAGTCATCACCTTGTCGGTTTCCCAGCCGCCGATACCGTCGATAGCGGTGACCGGGATCGGCGGAGTTGCCGTGGTTGGCGCAAGGACAACGTCGTACTTGTCGAAGATCGCGCCGATGCGCCTGCGCATCCTCGGCTCGGCCGCCCGAGCGGCACGCAACGGTGCCCCGCGAAGTAGCTTGCCGCTCTGTGCATTTCCGCGAGTTCTCGGGTCTGCGAGCGCCGGGTCGGGGAGGCGCCCGAGCCAATCGTGTACCCCGACGAGTGAGCGTGGCAGGAAGTTGAGGCCGAAGATCAGTCCGTAGGCGGGATCATCCACGACGACGCGATGGCCGAGACTGCGCAGCGTGTCGGCGACGGCATATACAGCCCTTCGCACTTCGGGATCGAGTGTGACCGGTGTAGCGGTGAACGGATTACGCAGGGAGAGAGCAATGTTCAGCCTTCCGGGATCGCGGCCGACCGCGTCGCTGACCGTGAGTGGCGTCGGCGTGTGTAGGTCGCCGTCATGGTTTCCGGCTGCTACGTCGAGGAGAAGGGCTGCGTCGGCGACCGTGCGGGCAAGCGGTCCGTTGACGGTCAGGCCGTAGAACGCTTCGGCGTCGGGCCACGTGGAGATGCGGCCACGCTGTGGTTTGATGCCGACCAGATTGGTCCAGGCCGCCGGTATCCGGATCGACCCGGCTCCGTCGGAACCGATTCCGGCGCTGACCAATCCGGCCGCAACCGCGGCTGCGGTACCGCCGGACGAACCGCCGGGAGTGTGCTCACGTGACCATGGATTGCGGGTGTATCCGAAGGCGCTACCGCTGGTGAGCGGCCACTGGCCTAGTTCAGGGCTGTTGGTCTTGCCGACGATGACAGCGCCGGCGGCGCGTAACCGTCGAACCATCTCGGAATCTTCCGTCTTGACGGGGAAGTCGCCGGGGCAACCGAATGCGGTGGGCTCGCCGGTGATGTCGACATCGTCCTTGACCGCGATGGGTACGCCCAGGAGCGGGAGTCGCTCACCGCGGGCAAGCCGGCGGTCTGCGTCGGCGGCTTCCTCGAGTGCTTTCTGGCGGCGAACGATCTTGAATGCATTGAGAGTCGACTGCGCTGCGTCGATGCGGTCGAGTGTCTCGGTCGTGGCCGTTACGGACGACGTGGCGCCCGACGTCAGACCGGCTACCTGATCGATCAAGGTAGGGGCATCGCGCAGTTCCGTATGCGGTCTCGGCGGCATTGAACTCCTTTATTCGGAACTTATCGAGCGACCGATCAGCAACGCGTTTCAGTATTGACGACGGTGGGTGGCGCGTCAAGATTCCGTCAAGACGGTTGTCCGCTGTGTAAACGGATCGTCAGAGAGCGTCAAAGCCGGCATTTTCAGGTCGAAGCTGGGAGAGCGCTCCTGGTGCGTCATGGCTGCGATGAACTGCAGCACGGTTTTTGATGTCGAAGAGGGAAGCTCATGGCCGACTTGGCCTACGTTGCTCTGATTCTTGGTGGTTTTCTCGTGTGCGCACTGGTTCTTCGCGCCTTACAAGCGAGCGCTCCCAAATGACGGTCGCCGGTGTTGTCAGCGTCGTGCTGATTGCCGTGGCCGCGGCTCTGGTTGTTTATCTCCTTGTTGCGCTCGTAGATCCTGAGAGGTTCTGATGTCGCCCGCTCTGGCAGCCGGACTGCAGATTGCGTTTGTTCTGATTGTGTTGGCGATCGCGTACGTTCCGGTCGGCGATTACATGGCTCGGGTGTACACCTCGACCCGTGATCTGCGGGTGGAGAGCGTCATCTACCGAGTCGGCCGGATCGATTCACGGGCTGAGCAGAAGTGGTACGGCTACGCCGCCAGTGTGCTGGGATTCTCGCTCGCGAGTGCGTTGCTGCTCTACTTCCTTCAGCGGATCCAAGGTGTATTGCCGCTCAGTGACGGGCTGTCAGGGGTGAGCCCGGCGGTGGCGTTCAATACGGCGATTTCCTTTGTGGCCAATACGAACTGGCAGTCATACACTCCGGAAACGACGATGAGCAATGTCGTTCAGCCGTTGGGTTTGGCTGTTCAGAACTTCGTATCGGCAGCTGTGGGTATGGCGGTGGCGATTGCGCTCGTTCGCGGCTTCGTCCGAGTAGCGAGGGGCGGTGAGATCGGGAACTTCTGGGTAGACCTCACGCGAGGATGCCTTCGTATCCTGTTGCCGTTCTCGTTTGTGATCGCACTGATCCTGTTGAGTCAGGGCGTGATTCAGTCGTTCCACAGCGGATTTGCGTCGACGGGTCTCGACGGAAATGCCGTCACCAATGCCCTCGCACCGGTGGCGTCGCAGGAAGCGATCAAGGAACTCGGAACCAACGGCGGCGGAATCCTTGCTGCTAACTCCGCCCATCCGTTCGAGAATCCGACGCCGCTCAGCAACATCGTCGAAATTCTGGCGATACTGCTGATTCCGGTCTGTCTGACAAGGACTTTCGGAACGATGGTCAGTGACCGCCGTCAAGGGCTGACGCTGCTCGCTGTGATGGGTCTGTTGTGGAGCGGATTGCTGGCCGTCACGTTGGCCGCTGAATCCGGTGCTCGCGGTGTCGCCGCAACCGCAGCAGGTTCGATGATGGAAGGTAAGGAAGTCCGCTTCGGGATTCCCGGATCGGCATTGTTCGCGGTGAGCACCACCGGAACATCCACCGGCGCAGTCAACTCCGCACACGACAGTATGTCTCCCTTGGGCGGCGGTGCGGTCCTACTCAACATGATGCTCGGAGAAATCGCTCCCGGCGGGGTCGGAACCGGTCTGTACGGCATCTTGGTCCTCGCGCTGATCGCGGTGTTTGTCGGCGGACTCCTGGTTGGCCGCACGCCCGAGTACCTCGGTAAGAAACTCGGCCGACGTGAAATCACCCTGGCAGCGCTCTCGATTCTGGTGATGCCTGCGCTGGTGTTGATCGGCACCGGCAGCACAGTGATTCTCGGGTCGACCTTGGGATATCAAGGAAACGGCGGAGATCCGGGTTCACCGGGGTCCATCCACGGCTTCAGTGAAGTGCTGTACGCCTTCGCGTCGGCGTCGAACAACAACGGCAGCGCATTCGGCGGTTTGACCGTCACGAGCGACTGGTTCCAGTCCTCGCTCGGTATCGCCATGCTGTTCGGCCGCTTCCTGCCCATCATCTTTGTGCTCGCATTGGCCGGAGCATTGGCGTCGCAGAAGAAGGTGGCGCCCACCGTCGGTACCCTGCCCACGTCGGGGCCGATGTTCACCGGACTCCTCACCGGCACCGTTGTGTTGGTTGCCGCACTCACATTCTTCCCGGCCCTCGCACTGGGCCCTATCGCGGAGGCGCTCCAATGACCATGAATACCGAAGCGACCCTCAATACCGAAGAAAAACCTGTGGCGGTGGACAGCGTCGACGGCGCCGTCCATTCCCACCACGTCAAGGCCGGCGCGTTCAACCCGCGGCAGATGATCACTGCACTACCGGGCGCCGTACGCAAGCTCGACCCGCGGCATCTCGCCCGCAATCCGGTGATGTTCGTAGTGTTCGTCGGCTCCGTCATCACGACGGTCATGGCGATTGCCGAACCGTCCGTCTTCTCTTGGGTGATCACACTGTGGCTCTGGTTCACGGTGATCTTTGCCAACCTCGCCGAATCCGTGGCCGAGGGGCGAGGTAAGGCACAGGCCGCCAGTCTGCGAAAGGTGAAGCAGGACACTACTGCCCATCGCATCACGCAGAGTGGTGCCATCGAGATGGTGTCCGGTACCGACCTCGTTGTCGGCGACCGGGTGATCGTGGTGGCGGGTGAGGTCATACCGGGCGACGGCGATGTCGTCGAAGGCATCGCGTCCGTCGACGAGTCCGCCATCACCGGCGAATCCGCGCCGGTGGTCCGCGAATCGGGCGGTGACCGGTGCGCCGTCACCGGTGGTACGACGGTACTTTCCGACCGCATCGTCGTAGAGATCACGGCGGCACCAGGCCAGTCGTTTGTGGACCGGATGATTGCGTTGGTCGAGGGCGCTTCGCGTCAGAAGACACCGAACGAGATTGCGCTCAACATCCTGCTTGCGTCGCTCACGGTGATCTTCCTGCTCGCGGTCGTTGCGATCGGTCCGATGGGGTTGTACGCCGGCCACGAACAGGATCCGATCAAATTGATCGCCCTTCTGGTGTGCCTGATCCCGACAACAATCGGTGCTCTGCTGTCCGCTATCGGCATCGCCGGGATGGATCGTCTGGTGCAGCGCAACGTGCTTGCGATGTCGGGACGCGCCGTCGAAGCTGCCGGGGATATCGACACACTGTTGATGGACAAGACCGGAACCATCACCTTCGGTAATCGCCGGGCCACGGCACTGCATCCCGCTCCGGGTGTCTCGGCGCTCGAACTTGCTGCCGCAGCGCGGTTGTCGAGCCTTGCGGACGGAACTCCCGAGGGGCGCAGCATTGTCGAACTGTGCGCCGCACAGTTCGGCCTGGGAACCGAACCGACAGCGGACGAGAACCGGGCAGAGTTCGTTCCGTTCACAGCGCAGACGCGTATGAGTGGACTGGACCTGCCTGGTCGCGAGATCCGCAAAGGCGCGGCCGATGCCGTCCTGGGCTGGATTGCGCGAAACGGCGGAACAGTCGATGTTGCCGTCACCGATTCCGTGGGCGAGATAGCCCAGGCGGGCGGTACACCACTTGTTGTGGCTGTGGCAGAGGGTGAGAAAGCGTCGGTTCTGGGCGTCATCGCACTCTCGGACGTCGTCAAGCCCGGTATGGCAGAGCGGTTTGCGGAACTGCGCGCCATGGGAATCCGCACGATCATGATCACCGGAGACAATCCGTTGACCGCCAAGGCCATTGCGGACGAAGCTGGTGTGGACGACTTCATGGCGGAAGCAACGCCGGAAGACAAGCTTGCCCTGATCCGAAAGGAACAGGAGGGTGGTCGCCTCGTGGCGATGACCGGCGACGGTACCAATGACGCTCCCGCACTGGCGCAATCGGACGTCGGCGTCGCGATGAACACCGGTACCTCGGCGGCCAAGGAGGCCGGGAACATGGTGGATCTTGATTCCGATCCCACCAAGTTGATCGAGATCGTCGAGATCGGCAAGCAGTTGCTCATCACTCGCGGCGCGTTGACCACGTTCTCGCTGGCAAACGACCTCGCGAAGTACTTTGCGATTCTGCCGGCTCTGTTCAGTGGTATCTACCCGCAGTTGGATGCGCTGAACATCATGCGACTGGCCACTCCCGAGTCGGCAATCGTCTCGGCCGTGATCTTCAATGCGCTTGTCATCATCGCGCTGATTCCACTGTCCCTGAAGGGCGTTCGATATCGGCCGTCGACGGCATCGGCGCTGCTCGGCCGAAATCTGCTGGTGTACGGACTCGGCGGTGTGATCACGCCGTTCATCGGTATCTGGCTGATCGATCTTGTTGTTCGTTTGATTCCCGGGATTGGGTGACCTGCCATGCGTTTCACTATCGGTTTTGCCAAACAGGTGTGGGCGGGCCTTCTGGTGCTGCTGTCGCTCACCGTGATTCTCGGCGTGATCTATCCCGCCGCGGTCTGGGGAGTTGGCCGGATCAGTTCCGGTTCCGCTGAAGGATCACCAGTGACCGATGCGGCCGGGTGCGTAGTCGGAAGTGCTTGGGTAGGCGTCGATCCGCAGGTGCCGGAGGGAGCGCGCGACCCGTTTTTCCACAACCGGGTTGTGGGCTCGGTTGCGGACGAGGACCCCTTTGCGACGGGTGATCCCGCCGCTGCGTTGCCCTTGAACCAGGGGCCTAGCAGTGAGATTCTTGCCGACTTCATCGCCGAGCGTCGGGCCGCCATCGCGGATCGCGAGGGCGTAGACCCGTCGTCCGTCCCCGTTGACGCCGTCACCGGTTCGGGCTCGGGCATCGATCCGCACATCAGCCCGGCTTACGCGCTGCTGCAGGTGCCCCGGGTTGCCTCGACCAACGGGATATCCGAAGACGCGGTACAGGAATTGGTGAGCGAGCACACCGACGGGCGGCAGTTGGGCTTCCTCGGTGAGGAGCGCGTCAACGTCCTCGAACTGAATCTTGCTCTCGGTTTGACGGCGCCTACGTGTGCCACGTCGACCGCTGGTGGATGATTGTCACGTGAGTTCTTCTGAGAAGGTCGGTACGCGCAAACGAGGTGAACTGCGCATCTACCTCGGCGCAGCGCCAGGCGTCGGAAAGACCTTTGCGATGCTCGGCGAGGCTCATCGCCGCCGGGCCCGTGGAACTGATGTGGTCGCGGCCGTTGTGGAATCACACGGCCGCGCCCGCACCGCCGAGCAGATCGGCGACCTCGAGATCATCGCGCCCAAGCTGGTCGAATATCGGGGCACACGGATGCCGGAACTTGATGTCGAGGCGGTGCTGGCTCGTCGTCCCGCCTTGGTGTTGGTGGACGAATTGGCGCACACCAACACACCGGGAAGTAAGAATCACAAGCGGTGGCAGGACGTGCAGGAGTTGTTGGACGCCGAAATCGACGTCCTCTCGACCGTCAACGTGCAACACCTCGAAAGCCTCAACGACGTAGTCGCGCACATCACGGGGGTCACACAGCAGGAAACGGTTCCGGATGAAATTGTGCGCGGTGCGGCGCAGGTCGAGTTGGTCGACATCACTCCGGAAGCATTGCGACGCAGACTGTCCCACGGAAACGTCTATGCCCCCGAACGAGTCGACGCGGCCCTCGGAAACTACTTCCGGCGCGGAAACCTCACCGCGCTACGCGAGTTGGCGCTTCTGTGGGTAGCCGATCAGGTGGACGCGGCGCTGGCGAAGTACCGGGCCGAGAACAAGATCACCGACACCTGGGAAGCGCGCGAGCGCGTTGTCGTTGCGGTGACCGGGGGACCGGAGTCGGAAACCCTGGTACGACGCGCTTCTCGGATCGCCTCCAAGTCGAGTGCCGAACTCATGGTGGTGCACGTCGTTCGCGGCGACGGCCTCACCGGTGTCTCGGCACCGGAGATGGGAAAGGTGCGCGCACTGGCAACCGGAGTGGGCGCAACACTGCACACCGTGGTCGGCGACGACGTACCGTCGACGCTCCTCGAGTTCGCGCGTGAGGAGAACGCCACGCAGTTGGTCTTGGGGACGTCGCGGCGGTCGCGGTTGGCCCGAATTCTCGACGAGGGGATCGGCGCGGCGGTCGTTCAGCAGTCCGGCGGCATCGACGTGCACATGGTCACCCACGAGGAAGCGACCGTCCGCCGTCGGATCTCTTTGTTCGGCCGATCCGAGCGACGCCTGCTGTCGTGGATTGCGGCAGTGGTGGTTCCGACGGCCGCAGCCGGACTCATGGGTTTGATCGACCGGATCTCCGGTGTGCAGGGCGAAAACGCGTTGTTCTTCGTGGTGGTGGTTCTGGTCGCGCTACTCGGTGGTGTTGGGCCGGCCATGGTGTCTGCTCTGATATCGGGACTACTGCTCAATTACTTCTTCACCGACCCCAAATACAGCTTCACGATTGCCGAACCCGACAACTTCATCACGACGGTCGTTCTGCTGATAGTGGCTGTGGCAGTGGCTGTTCTGGTGGATGCGGCCGCCAAAAAAGCGCGGGAAGCGAAGCGCGCTTCGGAGGAAGCGGAACTTCTGACACTGTTTGCGGGGTCGGTTCTCCGCGGCGCTGACCTGTCCACGCTGCTCGAGAAAGCTCGCGAAATCTACCGTCAACGTGGGGTTTCGGTGGTGCATCATGAGGACGGCGTAGTCGCGGCAGTGGGCGCCGAACCGCCGGCACGTGAGGCTGACGCGGATACCGTGTGCGAGGTCAACGACGGCGAATACGCGCTACTGCTATCGGGGCCGGAGCTGAGTGCGCGTGATCGACGGGTGCTGACCGTTGTCGCGCACCAGGCGGTCGGCATGATCCGTCAGGACAAGCTCACAGTCGAAGCGAGCAAAGCGGCAGCACTGACCGAGGCCGATCAACTGCGCCGAGCGTTGCTTTCGGCTGTGAGCCATGACCTTCGGACACCTCTTGCCGGCGTCAAGGCTGCTGTGTCGAGCTTGCGCAGCGACGACATCGAGTTCTCACCCGAGGACACGGCAGAACTACTGGCCACCATCGAGGAGTCTGCGGATCAGTTGACCGCTCTGGTCGGCAACCTGCTCGATTCGTCCAGACTGGCTGCGGGAGTGGTCAAGCCGACGTTGCGGGCGGTATACCTCGACGAAGTTGTTCACCGGGCGCTGCTCGGATTGGGCATCGGCGGCCGGTCGGACTCCCGATCCCACAGTGTGATCGTCGACGTGGGTACTGTTGCCGTGCAAGCCGATCAGGGTTTGCTCGAGAGAGTGATCGCCAACCTCGTCGACAACGCTTTGCGGTACGGCGGCAGAACACCGGTGCGGGTGGGAGCAGCACGCGTCGGAGACCGTACCGTCATCACCGTCGCAGATACCGGCCCCGGTGTACCGCGCGGCGAAGCCGAATCGATGTTCCAGCCGTTTCAGCGAATGGGGGATCGCGACAACACGGGCGGCGTCGGGCTCGGACTGTCCGTGGTTCGCGGATTTGTCGACGCGATGGGCGGAACGGTCAGTGCCACCGACACTCCGGGCGGTGGGTTGACGATGATGGTCGAACTGGCCGGTGCAGGAACGAATGGAAGCGAGTCATGAGCCGGATACTGGTTGTCGACGACGAACCGCAGATCTTGCGGGCACTACGCATCAACCTCACTGTGCGTGGATACGACGTGGTGACGGCGTCCACCGGAGCAGGGGCGCTGCGCGCTGCAGCGGAACGGCCGCCGGACGTGGTGATTCTCGACCTCGGTCTGCCGGACATGGACGGCACCGAAGTGCTTGCCGGATTGCGCGGCTGGTGTACCGCGCCGGTCATCGTGTTGTCGGCACGCACCGACTCCGCAGACAAGGTCGAAGCGTTGGACGCCGGTGCGGACGATTACGTCACCAAGCCGTTCGGGATGGACGAATTCCTGGCGAGGGTGCGCGCGGCGGCGCGACGAGGAGTATCGGCAACCGACACGTCGGAACCGTCGGTGGAGACGGCCTCGTTCACCGTCGATTTGTCGGCGAAGACGGTCAGCCGGCGCGGCGAGCAGGTACATCTGACGCCCACCGAGTGGGGAATGCTCGAGATGCTGGTGCGCAACCGCGGAAAGTTGGTCGGGCAGAAGGAACTTCTCCGTGAGGTGTGGGGACCGGCCTACGACACCGAGACCCACTACCTGCGGGTATATCTGGCTCAACTGCGTCGCAAACTCGAAGACGACCCGGCTCACCCCAAGCACCTGATCACGGAAGCGGGGATGGGTTACCGCTTCGTGGTGTGAGAGCTCGGTGGTGTGAGAATTCGGGTGGTGTCGGCTCAGGGGTGCGTGACGATCAGCAGTGGACACAACGCTCGGTGTAAGAGGTTTCGACTTGTCGAGCCCAGCAACATGGACTTGAAACCGCCGCGTCCCCGTCGGCCGACAACAACCAATTGCGCAGACTTCGACTCGGTGATTAGCTCTTGAGCAGGGTTGTCGTGCACCACAACTCGACGAACGACGACGTCGGGATACTGGTCCTCCCATCCGGCAAGCCGTTCGGCGAGAACTGCGTGCTCGGCAATAGCGACGGCATCCCAGTCGAGAGACTCGCCGTCGGGATCGGTGCGGAATGCTGTGGACAGGTGAGAATCGCTCCAAGCGTGGACGGCAACAAGTTCGACGCCGTGCAGCGAAGCCGTTTCGAAGGCTTGGGCCAGTGCAGGTTCGCTGTGTTCGCTGCCGTCGACGCCGACAACAACGGGACGGCCTCGCGCCGGTTCGTCCTCCGAAGGTAGTTCTCGGATCACGGCCACCGGACACCGGGCATGCAGGACAATCGCTGTACTGACAGAACCGAGAATCCCGTCAGCCCAACGGCCGAGGCCACGCGAGCCTACGACCAGCATTGCGGAGTCCGCTGATTGTTCGAGCAGAATGTCAACCGGGTGACCGAAACCGAGGTGCTCGGTGACAACCGGGCCGTCACCTGTTGCAGGCAGCGCCGCCGCTCGGCCACGGGACAGTCGGAGTTTTCCTTCCCGGCGCTTCGCGGCAAACTGCGGCGCAGCGAGAGTGAAAGCGTTTCCGTACGTGCTCGGTTCGCCGCGGATCGCGGCAACAATATGAAGAGGCCGCCGGCGGAGAACTGCCTCGTGCGACGCCCAGCGAACCGCGTCCAACGAGCGCGTCGAACCGTCCACTCCCACGACAATTGGTGCATTCATGCTCGTCCTCCTGAGTCGACAAGTTGAGGCAGTAAGACGGCAGCGCCGGTAATTCGGTCCTCGGCCAGGTCGACCAAGGCCCGATTCGCATCGGCTAGCGGATACGTGTTGGCGGTGATTTCGAGGTGGTGCTCGCCGGCAAACGCGAGGAACTCCCGAGCATCGCGCCGTGTGTTTGCGGTGACCGAACGAATTTCGCGCTCGTAGAACAAGTGGTGCCGATAGTTCAGGCTCGGTATGTCGGAGAGGTGTATCCCGGCGATCGACAGGATTCCGCCACGGTTCAACGCGGTGAGTGCAGTCGGAACCAGATCTCCGGCGGGAGCAAAGAGGATGGCTGAATCCAGCGGAGTGGGTGGACGGTCGCGGCTACCCTGCACCGAGGCTGCGCCGAGCTGAGAGGCCAGTGCGCGCGCCGATTCGCTGCGCGTCATGACGTGGACTTCTGCGCCCCGCGCAATCGCGACTTGCGCGGCAATGTGTGCGCTCCCGCCGAAACCGTAAATCCCCAGTCGCCCACCATCGGGGACCTCGGCGCGCTGAAGTGCCCGAAATCCGATGATGCCGGCGCATAGCAGCAGTGCGGTTTCGGCATTGCTGTACCCGTCCGGCAAGCGCAACGCGAATTCGGCTGTCGCCACGGCATATTCGGCGTAGCCGCCGTCGATGTCCCAGCCCGTGTACGTGGAGTTCGGGCACAGGTTCTCCCGGCCGCGCAAGCAGTACTCGCACGCGCCGCACGTGGAATGCAGCCACGGAATTCCGACGCGATCGCCAGGGGAGAAGTCCTCGACCGCCGTACCGACCTCTTCGACCACACCGACAATTTCGTGGCCGGGAACCACATTTGCGCGATGTACGGGCAGTTCGCCTTCGGCAATATGCAGGTCGGTGCGACACACTCCGCAGGCGAGAACCCGGACCAGTAATTCGCCCGAGGTAGGCACCGGCCGCGATTGCTGAACCTCGACCAATGGGTGCGTTCGGACCGGCCCAGGCTGGTGTACCTGCCACGAGGCCATTGGCGTCGAAGTTCCGGCGATGTCGTTCACCACTTAATCGTGCGCCTCAGCGCTTCCCCGTGGAAGAGGGCGAAGTGTGTCGGTGGCCTGTGCGAACATCTGTTCGTGTCGATGTCGTCAGATGCTCGCGGCGATCACCGGTCCGGTGGCGCCACGATCCTGCATGCCGATCTCGACTCGTTCTACGCCTCCGTCGAACAGCGAGACGATCCTGGTTTGATCGGGCGACCCGTCATCGTGGGCGGGGGTGTGGTGCTGGCGGCCAGCTACGAGGCCAAAGCGTTCGGGGTCCGTACCGCAATGAGTGGTGGTCAGGCGCGTACGTTGTGTCCGCAGGCAATTGTCGTTCCGCCGCGCATGGACGCGTACTCACAGGCGAGCAAGGACGTATTCGAGGTCTTTCATGACACATCGCCGCTGGTAGAGGGGATCTCGATCGACGAAGCCTTCCTGGAAGTCGGGGGACTGGCACTCATTGTCGGCACGCCACTGCAGATCGGCGCCAACCTCAGACGAGACGTGGCCGAGCAGGTTGGCCTCCCCATCACCGTCGGCATTGCCCGCACGAAGTTCCTGGCAAAGGTAGCCAGCGCCTATGCCAAACCCGACGGATTGCTGCTGGTGCCACCGGACGGTGAGCGTGAATTCCTGCATCCGCTGCCCGTGGAAAGGCTGTGGGGCGTCGGCAAGATCACTGCGCAGAAGCTGCGGAATTTCGACATCGCGACGGTGGGGGACATCGCGCGGCATGACGAGTCGTCCATCGTGTCGATTCTGGGTCGCGGCGCCGGCCGACACCTGTACGCGCTCTCGCACAACCGGGATCCGCGGCCGGTGCGTTCGTACGGCGGCCGAAGTTCGATGGGCGCTCAGCACGCATTGGGTCGAGGTGAGCACTCACGATCCGAACTCGAGGTGTCGTTGATGTCGCTGGTCGATCGGGTGTCGCGCCGCATGCGCTCCGCGCAACAAACCGGCCGCACCGTCACACTCCGGCTGCGTTTCGGCGATTTCACGCGGGCAACCCGTTCCCACACGCTGCGCCGTTCGACGGCGGAAACCACAGATCTGTTGAATGCGGCGATGGCGCTGCTGAGCGAAGCGGCGCCACTGATCGCCGACAAAGGCATCACGCTGATCGGTGTTGCCGTATCCAATCTGGACCGAAGCGGCGCGGAGCAATTGGAACTGTCCTTCGACGGCGGGCCGGATACCGCTGCCCTCGACTCCGCGATGGACAGTGTGCGGAAGAAGTTCGGCTCGGGGGCGCTCACGCGGGCAGTGCTGATCGGCCGCGATCCCGACGTTTCGGTGCCGCTGCTCCCGGACTAGCCGCTCGCTCAGCAGCGTCAGGACGTCAGCCGAATTGTTTCGTGCGTAGCGCTTGCGAGATCAGAAGCTGTGGCCTCGATCAATTGACGAGAAAGGTCGGCCAAAGCGCGTGCGACCGCAAGTTCGTCACCGATCTCGGGTACGTCTCGGTCGGCGGGATTGCAGCGCGCGAAACCAGCTCCTGCGAAGTGCGTGTCTTCCTGCGCCCGCAGTCGGGCAATCGCGCGAGTTCGGTTTGCCGTGTCGGATGTGTGTTCGTCGATGGTGATATCCACCGACCAGTGCTTTTCGTTCATGATGTGACCCCCTTCGGCGTACGTTCCATTGTCCTCGGTCGAGTGACGCGTGCGATAGGGCTGAAGGACGGTCTTCGATTGCTGCGTGGGTGGGCGTCGCAGCGCGCATGATTACTTGGCCGCCGAACAACCCCATGACGAGGAGTCACCATGAAGTCCTTCCGAAGTGCTGTCGAAGCGCGCGATACCGACGCCATGGAGGCGCTGCTCGCCGACAACGTGGTCTTCACCAGTCCTGTTGCCTTCATGCCGTATCCCGGCAAGGCGATCACGGCGTCGATCCTGCGCGGTGTGATGCGGGTGTTCGAGGATTTCCGGTATGTGCGCGAGATCGAGTCGGCAGACGGTCGCGATCATGCCTTGGTCTTCGAGGCAACAGTGGACGGCAAGCTCGTAAACGGTTGCGACTTTCTGCATTTCGACGACGACGGGCTGATCGACGAGTTCACGGTGATGGTCCGGCCGCTGTCGGGTGCCAATGCTCTTGCTGCCGCCATGGGTGAGCAGTTTCCGCGGATTCGGGAAGAGGCGATGAATGAGCTGAAGTGAGCACGGTTTGTGTGTAGTGAGCAGCTGTTTCGGCCTGCTGGAGTGCGTGTTCACTGCACAGAAACCATGTTCGCTTACCGTGTCGACGCCATAGGGGTTGTGTGAGACTCGTCGTAGCACTAAGTTGAGCCACATCGAGTTACAGGCACTGTGAGGAGACACCGATGGCCAGGTCGACATCGATCACCATGGACCAGTCGTACCGCGAGTTGCTGGCGACGCTTTCCGACGGCTCGGTGCACCGGAGGTTCGACCCCTATCTCGACATCGATTGGGACGCACCGGAATACGCGATCGATCCCGACGACCCCCGGTGGGTGCTGTCGTCGATATCCGATCCGCTCGGTGCCACGAGTTGGTATCAGGAGCAGTCCCTCGGGCGTCGCATCGCGATGGGGAAATGGCGCCAGGCCAATGTCACCAAGGTGGGTTCGGCGTTCGAGAGCATCCTGATTCGCGGAATGATGGACTACATCATGGCGCTGCCGAACCAATCCCCGGAGTTTCGGTATTGCCTGCACGAGATGACCGAAGAGTGCAATCACATTCAGATGTTCCAGGAATTCGTCAATCGGGTTGGCGTCGACGTTCCGGGGATGCGCCCGCTGTTTCGCCGAATGTCTCCGTATGTCGGCTTGCTGGGCGCTAGGTTCCCGGTCATCTTCTTCATCGGCATCCTGGCCGGTGAGGAACCGATCGATCACTTCCAGAAGGATCTCATCCGCGAAGGCAAGGACACCGTCCCGGTGATGTTGCGCACCATGGAGATTCACATCGCGGAAGAGGCCAGGCATATTTCCTTCGCGCACGATTTCCTGCGCACGCATGTTCCGAGACTGAGCCCGTTCGGCCGCGCGATGACGTCTGTCGCCTTCCCTGGCGCGATGCGTTGGCTGTCCGGCGAAATCATGGCACCGCCGAAGGAGTTTGCGGAAAAGTTCGACATTCCCGACTCGGTGATCCGGGAAGCATTTTGGGACAGTCCTACGTCGCGCCGAATCCTGGGTAACTACTTCGGTGAAATGCGCGCATTGGCAGACGAGTTGGGGCTGATGAATCCAGTCTCGCGGCGGGCTTGGAAGAAGTTCGGAATCGCCGGCGACAGGGCCCGGTATCGCGGTGAACCGAGGCGTTGGACAAAATCCCGTCGCTAGCGGTCGTATAAACCGTCGGTGCCGCGTGGGACACTTGTTCGGTGAGGTTGTATCGAGACACGGCGGTGGTGCTGCGCCTGCATAAGCTGGGCGAAGCCGACCACATCGTCACGTTGCTCACCCGTCAATTCGGGTTGGTGCGTGCCGTGGCCAAGGGTGTCCGCAGAACTACCTCCAAGTTCGGTGCGCGGCTCGAGCCGTTTGCGCATGTCGACGTCCAACTCCTGCCGGGTAAAAATCTGGACATCATCACGCAGGTCCAGACGGTGGACGCCTTTGCCACCGACATTGTCGACGATTACAGCCGGTACACCACGGCCTGCGCGGTACTCGAAACCGCGGAACGGCTAGCCGGTGAAGAACGTGCACCGGCGCCGCAACTTCAGCGGCTCACCGTCGGGGCCTTGCGGGCTATCGCCGAGCAGGGCCGTCCCGTCGAATTTGTTCTCGACGCTTTTCTTCTCCGGGCGATGGGTTACGCGGGTTGGGCGCCCGCGCTCGGGGAATGCGCCAAGTGTTCTTCTCCCGGCCCGCACCGCGCTTTCCATGTCGCGGCCGGCGGGGCGGTCTGTACGTACTGTCGCCCACCCGGATCTGCGACGCCGTCGCCCGGTGTCCTTGATCTGATGGAAGCGTTGCTGCGGGGGGAGTGGGAAGGTACCGACGTGGCACCGACCTCGCTGCGCACTCAGGCAAGTGGCCTGGTCGCAGCGCATTTGCAGTGGCATCTGGAGCGGCAATTGCGCACGCTACCGCTCATCGAACGGTCAAGGCCGCATGCGGCGGTCGAGGGAGCTGCAGCGGTGGGGCAGGATGGAACGCGTGATTCGACGACGCGAACCGCGCACCCCGCTTGATTCTGCTACAGATCGGGTGATCCGGCCCCCGGACCCACACCCGTCCGGAGCGAAACCGCCGATCCTGCAAACCGAACTGATCCCGCGCCATGTTGCGCTGGTGATGGACGGCAACGGACGCTGGGCTCAGGAGCGCGGTTTGCCGCGCACAGCCGGTCACGAGCGCGGCGAAGCCGTACTGATGGACACGGTGTGCGGGTGCATCGAGATGGGCGTCGAGTGGCTTTCCGCGTATGCCTTCTCCACCGAGAACTGGAAGCGCAGCCCCGACGAGGTGCGTTTCCTCATGGGCTTCAACCGTGACGTGATTCGTCGTCGACGCGACGAGATGAACGAGATGGGCGTTCGGGTTCGCTGGGCGGGCCGGAAGCCGCGATTGTGGGCGAGTGTCATCAAGGAACTCGAGATCGCCGAAGAGCTCACCAAGAACAACACGGTGATGAACCTGACGATGTGCGTCAACTACGGCGGGCGCGCCGAAATTGCCGACGCGGTCAAGGAAATCGCCAAGCGGGTGGCCGCCGGCGAGATCAATCCAGACAAGATCACCGAGGCCACCGTCGCGAAGTACCTCGACGAACCTGATATGCCGGACGTCGACCTGTTCCTGCGCCCCTCAGGGGAGCAGCGTACGTCCAACTTCTTGATCTGGCAGTCCGCGTACGCCGAAATGGTGTACCAGGAGAAGCTGTTTCCCGATTTCGATCGTCGTGACCTGTGGGCCGCGTGTGTCGAATATGCCTCACGCGACCGCCGATTTGGTGGAGTGAAATGACAGGTGAAAATATGACCGAGACCGACAACGCCGCACGACTGCAAGAGCGTGCCGCCGAAGCGCTGGCACATTTTGTGACCGTCGACGTGGCCGACGACGGTTCACTGGGTTTCCAGTACGCCGGCGCATTGTGCTCGGTTCAGGCGATGAACCTCTCCGAAGGCCTCGACGTTCTGTCGATGACGTGCGTGCTGGCGTGGGACCGTCCGGTCAGCGCCGCGCTGCACCGCAAGGTAGCCGAGCGCAACCGCACCATCCAGTTCGGATCCATCGCGGTGTTCGGGCACGGCAGTCTCGCAGATGTCATTCTGCGGTACACGTTCCCGGCAGCGGGACTGGAAGACGAAGCGCTCACTACGATGCTGCTCCTGGCGCTCACGGGAGCCGATACGGCTCGACAGGGACTACTTCCTTAAACCTGAACGCACCGATTCTTCGAGGAGTAGTCCATGACGCTCGAGATCCACAAGGCCTGCGAAGTCACCGACGAGCTGGTTGAAGCCTGCGCGAGACTCATTCCGCAGCTGTCGAAGTCGGCGCCACCAGTCACCGCGGCGTCGCTCGAGAAGGTTGTGGCCTGCCCCACGAACACACTTTTCGTGGCCAGGCTCGACGGTCGTATCGTCGGAACGCTGACCCTGGTCGTCTTTCCGACCCCGACCGGCTACCGCGCCTGGATCGAGGACGTTGTGGTCGACGGGGCGGCTCAAGGCCGACAGGTCGGATCCGCGCTGACCACAGCAGCCCTCGCTCGCGCCGAGGAGCTCGGTGCCCGCACTGTGGATCTGACCTCGAGGAGCTCGCGGGTAGCCGCGAATCAGCTCTACCGGAAACTCGGTTTCGAGCCGCGCGAATCCAATCTGCTTCGGTTTTCGCTGGCTGATTAAGTCGCGGCCGCGCAATCGCGGCAGGTACCAAAAATTTCGACGGTGTGACTGACGTCGGTGAAACCGTTGTCGTCGGCGATGGTCTGTGACCACTGCTCGACCATCGCGCCTTCCACCTCCACGGTGTATCCGCAATTTCGGCACACGAGGTGGTGATGGTGGCCGGAAGAGCAACGGCGATAGACGGATTCACCGGTGTCGGTGCGCAGGACGTCGATGGTTCCGGCGTCGGCGAGGGTCTGCAGGGTTCGGTAGACGGTGGTCAGGCCGATGGCTTCACCACGCTTGCGCAGTTCGTCGTGCAGCTCTTGCGCCGACTTGAACTCGCCGATGTCGTCGAGCAGTGCGGAGATCGCGCTGCGCTGTTTGGTCGATCGAATGCCGACAGTGGCGCTGCGCTTGAATGCAGACTGACCGGTGGTGTTCATGTTGGTGGTGATCATCCTTCTTCTGCGTGGGCGACAGCGTCCACGACTATGTGGGCCAGATGGTCGTCGGCCAGTCGATAGAGAACTTCGCGTCCGTGGCGTTCGCCACGCACGACGCCCGCAGCCTTCAGGACACGAAGGTGCTGGCTGATGAGCGGTTGGGTGACGCCGAGGGCGCCGACAAGTTCGTGGACGCACCGCTGCGACTGGTGGAGTTGGAGCACGATCGCGATGCGGACAGGTGCGGCGAGCGCTCGCAGGATCTCACCGGCCGCAGCCAGAGTTTCCTTGGGTGGAACCACGGCTGGGGGGACGGGTTCGAACGGGTCATGTGTGTGATCGAGCGCGTCGTGATCATGGTGGTTGTGGAGATCGCCGGTATCCGCAATGCTCACAGCGAGGCTCCTTCGAGGGGTGTGTCACAACGTTCCTGCGTAGCCATAAGACCACACTATTGCAAATCACATTCATTTTGATATGCACAAGTACGCATGTCAACCGTGGCGCGAAGTCCACTTCCGGGGCCGGTTAGTCTGGACATGCAAAAAGCGCAGGAAAACCGTGCATCTATTACCCAGATGGAGAGCAATCCAGTGGCACCCAAGTCCAAGATCGAAGCCGTCGTCAATCTCGCCAAGCGGCGAGGCCTGGTCTACCCGTGCGGTGAGATCTACGGAGGCACCAAGTCCGCATGGGACTACGGCCCATTGGGTGTCGAGCTCAAGGAGAACATCAAGCGTCAGTGGTGGCGGAACATGGTCACCAGCCGCGAGGACGTTGTCGGCCTCGACTCCTCGGTGATTTTGCCCCGCGAGGTGTGGGTTGCATCCGGACACGTCGGCGTCTTCAACGACCCGCTGGTCGAGTGCCTCAACTGTCACAAGCGTCACCGTCAGGATCACCTGCAGGAGGCGTACGCGGAGAAGAAGAAGCTCGACAACCCGGACGACGTCACGATGGACCTCATCGGGTGCCCCGACTGCGGCACCGTCGGCCAGTGGACCGAACCGCGCGACTTCAACATGATGCTCAAGACGTACCTCGGCCCCGTCGAGAGCGAAGAGGGCATGCACTACCTGCGTCCCGAAACCGCGCAGGGCATCTTCGTGAACTTCGCGAACGTGCTGACCACGTCGCGTAAGAAGCCGCCGTTCGGCATCGGCCAGATCGGCAAGAGCTTCCGCAACGAGATCACCCCAGGCAACTTCATCTTCCGCACCCGCGAGTTCGAGCAGATGGAGATGGAATTCTTCGTCAAGCCCGGCGAGGACGACGCGTGGCACAAGTACTGGATCGACTACCGCATGGACTGGTACACCGGCCTCGGTATCAACAAGGACAACCTGCGCCTGTACGAGCACGCGAAGGAAAAGCTCTCGCACTACTCCAAGGGCACCACGGACATCGAGTACCGCTTCCACTTCCAGGGCAGCGAATGGGGTGAGCTCGAGGGCATCGCGAACCGCACCGACTTCGACCTCTCGACGCACTCCAAGCACTCGGGCACCGAGCTGAACTACTTCGACCAGACAACCGGCGAGCGCTACACGCCGTACGTCATCGAGCCGGCCGCAGGTCTTACCCGTTCGCTCATGGCCTTCCTCGTCGACGCGTACACCGAGGACGAAGCCCCCAACGCCAAGGGTGGCGTCGACAAGCGCACGGTGCTGCGCCTGGATCGTCGTCTCGCTCCGGTCAAGGCCGCTGTCCTGCCGCTCTCGCGCAATGCGGATCTCACGCCAAAGGCAAAAGATCTTGCAGCGCAACTGCGTCAGAACTGGAACGTCGAATTCGACGACGCCGGCGCCATCGGCCGCCGCTACCGTCGTCAGGACGAGATCGGCACCCCGTTCTGCATCACGGTCGACTTCGACACCCTCGAAGACCAGGCCGTCACCGTTCGCGAGCGTGACTCCATGGCTCAGGAACGCGTCGCACTCGATCAGGTCGAGAGCTACCTTGCGACGCGACTGATCGGTTCTTAAGCCGTATCCGTCTCGGGCGGCCTTCCTCGATAACGAGGGAGGCCGCCCGTTTGCTGTTCCCGGCGGCCTTCGAGGCGTAAGAACAGACATATGAGACAACTCAGTGTGACCAACAGCGTGACTCTCGACGGTGTCATGCAGGCGCCGGGTGGGCCCGACGAGGACCGTCGTGGCGGCTTCGAGCACGGGGGATGGGCTGCGCCGTTCAGTGACGCGGTAATGGCGCGGAAGATGGGCGAGGGAATGGCTGCAAGATCGCAGCTACTCTTCGGGCGACGGACGTACGAGAGTTTTGCGTCGTACTGGCCGCACCAGACCGACAATCCGTTCACCGAAGTGCTCGACAACACGCAGAAATATGTTGCGTCGCGGACATTGACCGAACCGCTGCCGTGGAAGAACTCGACGTTGCTCCGCGGTGACGCCGCCGACGCGGTTGCCGAGTTGAAGGACACCGAGGGGCCGGATCTGGTGATTCTGGGTAGTGGGGAACTGATCACGTCGTTGGCGCAGCGCCAATTGATCGACACCTACATTCTGCTCATCCATCCTGTGGTTCTCGGAACGGGACGCAGGTTGTTTCCTGACGGCGCCGTACTCGCGCGGTTCACTCTCGCCGAAAGTGTTTCCACCACAACCGGAGTCATCATGGCGACGTATCAGTTGCAGTGAGTGGGGCGAAAATAATCGAGTTGCCAGCGCTGGGATTTGACGGCCTGCACACTGGTCGGCGTTACCCACGGCGGGTAGATGCGAATGGCGCGTTTACCGCCCGTGAAGTCTGTCGAAACCACTCGATTCGTGATGAGAGCGTCGACGGGAAAAATGAAGTGCCCCAGTTGTTCTCCGTCGTATACCTTCACGATGAACAACTCGACGCCGTCGGAAACATCGAACGGGCGGATCGGCCCGGCGTCCGATCGTCGCCACAGCGTCACGAACTGCCCGAGTTTGGTAGGAGTCGTCTTTGCGCGACGGTATACGGCGCTGCGCCCGTCGACAGTGAGGGAGTGAGCGCTGTACTCCGCGCCCTCGGGTTCGGGAATCGGTGTGGACCAGGTACATCCGTGAGCGTTCATCGGCAATGATGATGGCACGGGTCACCGACATCCCGGGGATTTCAGGCCGAGGGCACCTTGTCGAGGAACCCGAGAACAAGGGTCAATCGGCCGTCGTCATTTCGTTCGAGCACGTCGAATCCGTCGATCAGGGATTCTTTGCCGGCCGGGCCGAGCTTCCAGCCGAAGCGAGCTTGGCTGTGGTGTGCGTCCACCGGTCCGGCGAGGGTGAAGGTCATGCCCGGAAACTGCTGCTGCACAGCGCTGATCATCGCGTCGATCTGGCTGTGTCCGGTCACATCTGCCAGTGGATCGGTGTACCGGCCGTCGGCCGCGAACAGTTGCTCGATTCGTTCCTGACGAGCGCCGGCATCGGTTTCGTTCCACAGGTCGATGTAGGCGTGTGCGATTGCGTCGAAGTCACTCATGGCAGATCCTCCTGGTTGTCGAGGTCCGGGGTTTGTTTCCCGGCTGAGATCACTGTGCCAAGCGGATGTGTCGTCAGTCGATTACCTCGGAGGTCATGGCGTTGATTACACCTTGTCGCTACGTTGAGTGGATGACTCAGAGCACGCATGTGGGAGCCCAGCTGAAGTCGTGGCGTGAGAGACGACGGCTCACTCAGTTGGGGCTTTCCTCCGCTGCCGGAGTTTCGACGAGGCACTTGAGTTTCATCGAAACCGGTCGATCGAAACCCAGTAAGGACATGATTATCCACTTGTCCGAGTGTTTGGAAGTGCCGCTACGGCAGCGGAATACGCTGTTGTTGGCGGGCGGTCATGCACCGGCCTATTCGGAGAATGCGTTGGCGGAAACGCCGATGTCCGCGGTCAGCGACGCCATCAATCGCATCGTCGACGCCCATGGCCCGTACCCGGCTGTGGTGGTCGATCACCAGTGGGATCTGATCGTCGGCAATCGGGCGGTAAGCATCCTGACGGAGGGCGCTGCGCCGTTTCTTCTGGAGCCGCCGGTCAACGTTCTGCGGCTGAGTTTGCATCCCGAAGGCATGGCTGAGCGCATCGTGAACTTGGCGCAGTGGCGAAATCACGTGATCGCTCGGCTGCGCCGTGAGGTCGAGGTAACCGCCGACGCGCAGTTGGGTGCGCTGTTGGAAGAATTGCTGACTTATCCCAGCGGCGGCGAGTGGCATGAGGACGAGAGTTCACTGTTGGTGCCCTTGCGGATTCGCGCGGGCGACACCGAACTGGCGATGTTCAGTACCACCACCGTGTTCGGTACGCCGCGCGATGTCACTTTGGCAGAGATTGCGATCGAATGTTTCTATCCATCCGACCGCGAGACCGCGGAGTTCTTCAGAGCGAAATCAGAGTGACTTCTTGCCGAACTTCAGCTTCCAGGGAACCAGTGCCGATTCGAGCTGAACAGCCAGGCTCATCTTCGAGACGCCGTCGGTGCGCTCCTCGAAACGGATGGGGGTTTCGGCGATCTTCATGCCGCGCTGCACAACTCGGTAGTTCATCTCGACCTGGAAGGCGTAGCCGTTGCTCTGCACCGACTCGACGTCGATGGCGCGCAACGTCTTTGCGTGCCACGCCTTGAATCCGGCGGTGGCGTCCTTGACGTGCAGCCGAAGGATTGCGTTGACGTAGAAGTTGGCCCATGCCGACAGTGCCTTGCGGTGCCACGGCCAGTCGCCGGCCACGGCGCCGCCCTCGACGTAGCGCGAACCGAGCACCACCGCAGCGTCGGTTGTGGTGAGGATCTCGATCATGGCGGGGATCACTTCGGACGGATGAGACAGGTCCGCGTCCATCTGAATGACGATGTCGGCGTTCTCGGCGAGGGCCCGCGTCATTCCGGCGACGTACGCGCGGCCGAGTCCGTCCTTGGCGGTGCGATGCAGAACACCCACCGGGATGGGGCCGTCGATGCCGAGCTTGTCAGCTACCTCGCCGGTTCCGTCGGGGGAGTTGTCGTCCACCACGAGTACTGCCAGGTTCGGGATCTTCAATGCGGCGAGACGATCGACGAGCTTGGGCAGGTTTTCACGCTCGTTGTACGTGGGTACCACGACGGTAATCTGCGGAGCGACGTTGTTCATAACACCTTCGTATGATCTGTGATCCCGACTTGCCGGATGAAGCGTACGACGAGGTCGGTCGCGAACAAAGTCAGAATTTTACTACCTCGGGTAGTTGACTCAGAACCGGCCGCCGCCGCCACCGCCGCGACTGCCGCGTCCTCCACCGCCGCCGCCGAACCCGCCGCCGCCGAATCCGCCGCCCCGGCCGCTGCTGCTCGGACCGCCGTACGAACGCGGTCCACCGCCGCCGCCACGGAGAACGCTGTTGATCAGGATGCCGCCGAGAATGGCGCCTGCCGCGTTGCCGCCGCCGCCGCTGCCGCCGCGGGGACGCTGGTTTGCCTCCCATGTGCTGACGTCGCTCTGGGCCGCCCGCAGAGCATGAGTGGCCAGCGTCGTTGCAGCCTGCGCGTGCTGCAGAGCCGTCGACGGATCGGTGCCCTGCAACTGCTGAGCTGCCTGCAGATGGCGCTGCGCCTCGGCGTAGCGGGTGCGGGCATCGGCGCCGATGACGCCGCGTCGCGTATTGAGGAAATCGCCGGCAGCAGTGACCTGTGCCTGGGCCGCCAGGATGTCCTGCGCGAGGCGCTGCTGCGCCCGTTCGAGCTGTTGCTTCTGCTCCTGAGCCTCCGCGAGCAATGCGTCGAGCTGTGCGTCGGCGGCCACAATCTGGTTGAAGGCGCCGAGTGGATCACTGTCCTTCGATGTCTGTGCGTGAGCCAACGCGGCTTGTGCACCAGCCTTGGCGGCGGCCAATCGATCGCCGCCCTGGGCCAGGTAGGCGTCGGCAGCGGTGATGCCCTGCTGAACGTCGTCCATCGCGGCGGGGAGGGTAGCGATAGCGTTGCGGATGTCGTCTGCCGCGTGATCCACGGCGTCGAGAAGTTTGCGAGCCTGGTCCAGTGCCGCCTCCGCGGTCCGAATCGCTGTGACGGCGGCGCCCTGCTTACCGGCGGGCAAGGCAACGGCGTCGCGGCCCTGCTCGATGGATTGCTCGGCCAGAGTCAAGCGTTCTCCGGCCATGGTGACGTTGCCGGCGACCGGCGCCAGGGTCGGAGCGGGGAACTGGTTCTTCAGCTCGTTCAGGATCTTCTCGGACTCCGGCAGACGCACGCTGACGGCGACAACAGTCTGAGTCAGGGCATCGAGGCGAGCGGGCGCGTTGATGAGAAGATCACGCATCGTGTCGAACTCGTCGACCCGCGCATCGAGTTCCTGATCGGCACGGCCACACGAGGAAATGATGTCGATGAGCATCTGGCGCCGCTGCTCGGGTGACTCCGGGATAGCGTCGTCGAGTTTCTGCCTGATGCCGAAGGCTCCGGCGAGTGTCGCCTTGGCCTTGTCGAAAGCCTGGGCAAACGGCGCGACGGCCGCATCACCGAATTCGCTCCGCGCCAGTTCGAGTTCTTCCTGACTCGACGCGATGGCGTTGTCGGTCTCGACGAGAATGGCCTGAGCTCGCTCGTCCAGCGTCGGCAAGGGAAGTGCGTTCAAGGCGGCGATGTCGTCGGGTGCGATGTTCTTCGCGGCCTCGAGGCTGGCCTTGTCTCGATCGCTCTTCCGCTTGCGTGAGTACAGAACCACTCCACCGGTTCCGACGATGACCGCGCCGCCGCCGATGAGGAGTGTGCTTACGGACATGCCGCCGCTCTTGGCGTTTGCGTCACCGAGCGCGCCGGCGGTGGCAATGGCGGCTCCTGCCCAATCGCCGTCGGCGAGAGCAGGTTCCGTCGCGTCGGACTTGATGGAGTCGATGTCGGATTGTGTGATGTTTGTCAGTCCGGGCGGCACGTCGAGGTAGTAGGCGCCTTCCGTGGTCGCGACGGCAAGCAGGACGTCGGTGCCGCTGAGAGTGGATTTCGTTGCTGTCTGATCGGCCCACGCCTGGCCACCCATCTCGTTGAAGTCGGGGACAAACGCAACCCACAGATCGATCTGATGGTCTTCGCTGAGTTGGTCGAGCGCAGCTTGGATGTCCTCCTTCTGGCCGTCGTTGAGTACGCCAGAGGTATCGGTGATCTGGTTGGGAAGGACCAACGGCGGATCAGCCGACGCAGTGGCAGGACTGAAGATCAATGCCAGGATCGCGAAGATCGCCGCAACGGCGCTCGCGCTTCCCCAACGCCGGATCGGCCGGACGAATGCCCGGTCGTGGTCTGCTGGAGACGACTGCTCGATGTGTGCTGCGAAGGCCATGACGCAAATCTAACCGTTATGGCGCGTCGGCAGCGCGGGGGAGCGATCAGGGCTGGCACAATTGCGGGAGTGAAACCAGCTTTCGGCAACCGCTCCCGCAACTCTGCGCCCTCCGGGGCTGGCGGCGGCTTCGGCGAAGGTCTGGCTCGATGGACCCGACGCCTCATCGCCGGGGCTCTACTGATGACCTTCGTCTTGATCGGCGGAACCGCCGTCCGGGTCTGGCAGGTTGCGCGGATCGACGACACGACACCAGCCGACGCGATTGTTGTTCTCGGAGCCGCTCAGTATTCGGGAACTCCGTCGTCGGTGTTCGAAGCCAGGCTCGAGCAGGCGTACAAGCTGTACAAGCGTGGGGTAGCACCGCAGATCATCACCGTCGGCGGTAAGCAGGAGGGTGACGAGTACACCGAAGCCGCGTCCGGAAAGATGTATCTCACCGACCGCGGGATTCCGTCGAGTGCGATTACCGCCGTCGAAACCGGCTCGGACACCCTGCTGAGCATTGATGCCGTCAGTGACGAAATGGCTTCGCAGGGAATCAATTCCGCAGTTCTGGTCAGTGACCCGTGGCATTCCCTGCGCACTCGAACCATGGCCCGCGACACCGGCCTCGAAGCCTGGACCGCGCCCACCAGACAAGGGCCGGCCGTGTTCACCCGCGAATCCCAACTGCATGGCATCGCGCGCGAAACCGGCGCTCTGCTCTGGTACCAACTGACGCACTTCTCCGCTGATTTTCCCTACACGGCAGGGCAATAGGAACAACCGACATGACGGCACACACCACGTACGGCGGCGGAACCTATTCCGAGCACGATCTGGAGCGCCGCATTGTCGAGGCGCCGAAGCGAGCGGGATTGCCCGGAACTCAGATTGCCGCCGCCCAACATCGATCCGACTTCTCGCGGGATCGCGCTCGCGTGCAGCACTCCGCGGCGCTACGACGCCTGGCCGACAAAACCCAGGTAGTCGGTCCTCGCGATGGTGACACCCCGCGTACCCGGCTCACGCACTCGATGGAAGTTGCGCAGATCGGTCGCGGTATCGCCGACGGCCTCGGCTGTGATCCCGATCTCGTAGACCTCGCCGGTTTGGCCCACGACATCGGGCACCCTCCGTACGGGCACAACGGTGAGAAGGCACTCGACGAGGTCGCGAAAGACTGCGGCGGGTTCGAAGGCAACGCCCAGAACCTGCGCATCCTCACGAGCCTCGAACCCAAGATCTTGGGGCCAGGCGGACGCAGTGCCGGACTCAACCTCACCCGGGCTTCCCTCGACGCCGCGATCAAATATCCGTGGACCAGGCCGGAACCCGGAGCCAAGTTCGGCGCCTACGACGATGACGCCGATGTGTTGGCCTGGGTCCGCGACGGAGCGCCCGGGCGTCGGCAAGCATTGGAAGCTCAGGTCATGGACTGGGCCGACGACGTCGCCTATTCGGTGCACGACGTCGAGGACGGCGTGATCGCCGGCCGTATCGACCTTCGGTCACTGGCCGATCCGAGCGAGCAACGGGCACTCGCCGAGTTGGGTGCCTCGGAGTTTCGCGGCCTGGTGATCGACGATCTGATCGACGCTGCGCAGCGGTTGTCGGAACTGCCCGTCGTGCAGAGCGTCGGCAGCTACGACGGGACCCTGAACAGTTCCGTGGCATTGAAAAACCTGACCAGCGAATTGGTCGGACGCTTTGCGACGGCAGCCATCGCCCGCACCCGGCTGACCAACGGAGACCGGCCGCTGTCGCGGTACCAAGCAGACCTCGACATCCCCGAAGCGGTGGCATCCGAAGTAGCGCTGCTCAAAACCGTTGCGCTGTACTACGTGATGTCCGACAACGGGCACAAGGCCCGCCAAGACCGTCAACGTGACCGAGTTCATCGCGTCGCGGAATGGCTGCTGGCAACCGCGCCCGCCGGATTGGACCCCATCTTGCTGCCTGCCTGGGAGCGAGCGGAAAACGATGCGGCGCGCACCCGAGTTGTCGTGGATCAGATCGCGTCGTACACGGAGAGTCGCCTAGAGCGGGTCGACAAAGCCAGCCTCGGCGCGCAGGCCAGTTGGGGCTGACTGCTCAACTCGACGGCGTTTGCGTCAGCGCCCATTCTGCGACCCTGCGCGCACTCTCGGCTTCGCTGAGGTCCTCGACGCGCGTCATGATGGACCAACGCACGCCGAAGGGGTCGCGGATCGAGGCAAACCGGTCGCCCGAGACGAACGTGCTTACCGATTCACGAACGGTCGCGCCGGCTTGTACTGCGCGCTCGACGACGGCGTCGACATCTGAGCAGTACAGGCCCATCGAGTAGGAGTCGGCGTCGCCGGAAGGTGCCTCGACGAGGCCGTAATCGGGGTTGGGTTCGCCGAGTTGGAGCCGACCGTTTCCGAAATCGAGGTCGGCGTGGACGACGACGCCGCTGAACTCGGTGATGTCGACGACGCGTGCGCCGTACACCGACCGGTAAAATTCAATCGCGTCGGCGGCTCCCTTGATCGCCAGAAACGGGGTCAAGCTCGTCGAGCCGTGCGGGATGCCGTCTGTTGTGTGCTCGCCGGTCACGCCCTGCTGGGAAATGCTGTCTGCGTTCATGAAACGAAGGTAGCGCCGTCAGATGGGCTGTGGCTTGAAGATTTGCGACGAACGAGGAGGACGGCAGTTGGTCACGCCCAATGACAGTCGCGGGATTCTGTACCCGACCAAACTCCCGACGTTCCACCGCGAGCCGGCCGACGCCTCGTTGGAAGGGCGTATCCGCTGGTTCTGGATTCCGCGATGGCAGCTGGCGCCCGGCCGAACTGTCCGACAGGAAGTGCTGCCGTTCCCCGCTTCCAATCTCGTGGTCGAACCCGGCGGGGTGTCCCTGGTCGGCCCGTCGACAGGGGCGTCGCACCGTGACCTGTCCGGCAGTGGCTGGGCGGTGGGTGCGCTGTTGCGGCCGGCGGGTCTCGCGTCGTTGCGCGCTGATCCGCAGACCATCCAGAACACCGAAGTGCAGATCGCCGCGCCGGACTTGCATGAGGCAGTGATGTCGGCGATGGGTGAGGCTGACCACGAGGTGGGTAGGCAGCGTGCGATTGCGGCTTTCTCCGAGTGGGCGGCCGATCACATTGCGCCGGACGACGAGAGTGGTCGACAGGCAAATGCCATGGAAGACCTGATCGCTTCGGATCGGACAGTGATCCGTGTCGGTGATATCGCCGAACTTCTCGGCACCTCTGTCCGTGGTGTTCAACGCCTTGCCCAGCGATACGTCGGGTTGCCGCCCTTGGCAATCATTCGACGCTACCGACTTCAGGAAGCCGCACAACGGCTACGCGAAGATCCGTCGGTGAAGATCGCGCAAGTGGCGGCCGATCTCGGTTACGCAGACCACGCCCACCTGTCCGCCGACTTCCGCAACGTCCTCGGTTTCACACCGAACTCCTACCGCCAGGCTCCAGACCACCCGTGACGAACTTGCCGTGTCAAGCGCAGTTCGTGGACCGCCTAGACTGACATACGTGGCGGGCCGAATTTCTGACAGAGACATCGCGGCCATTCGCGAACGCACACGCATCGAAGACATCGTCGGTGAATACGTCTCGCTCAAGCGTGCGGGTGGCGACTCCATCAAGGGGCTGTGCCCGTTCCACGACGAGAAGTCGCCGTCGTTCCACGTTCGCCCCAACCACGGGCTTTATCACTGCTTCGGCTGCGGTGAGGGCGGCGACGTCTACTCCTTCTTGCAGAAGATGGATCACATCAGTTTTGTCGAGGCTGTCGAGCAGTTGGCCGACCGGCTGAACTACTCGATTTCCTACGAGGGCGGCGGTCCCTCGGTTCAGCGCGATCGCGGCACCCGTGCGCGCTTGATCGCGGCCAACGCGGCAGCGCAGGAGTTCTATGCGGCGCGCCTGCGGGAGCCAGACGCCCAAGCTGCGCGCGACTACCTCACCGAGCGGAATTTCGACGGCGCTGCGGCCTTGCAGTTCGGCTGCGGCTACGCCCCCGAAGGCTGGGACACACTCACAAAGCACTTGATGGCCAAGGGATTCGAGTTCAAGGAGCTCGAAGCCGCCGGCCTGGCCAAGGAGGGGCGACGCGGCCCGATCGACCGTTTCCATCGTCGACTCCTGTGGCCCATCCGGAGCGTTGCCGGCGACGTAATCGGCTTCGGTGCCCGCAAACTTTTCGACGACGACACCATGCCAGGCAAGTACGTCAACACCCCGGAAACCATCCTGTACAAGAAGTCTCAGGTCTTGTTCGGCCTCGATCTCGCGAAACGCGACATCGCCAAGGGGCATCAGGCTGTGGTGGTCGAGGGGTACACCGACGTCATGGCGATGCATCTGGCCGGCGTCAAGACCGCTGTCGCGTCGTGTGGCACCGCATTCGGCGAGGAACACCTCGCGATGCTGCGCCGACTCCTGATGGACGACAGCTACTTTCGCGGCGAAATCATCTACACCTTCGACGGCGATGCCGCGGGGCAAGCTGCCGCGATGAAGGCTTTCGAAGGTGATCAGAAGATGGCCGGGCAGACGTTTGTTGCCGTCGCACCCGACGGAATGGACCCGTGCGATCTTCGGCTGGCGTCGGGCGACGCCGCAGTCCGCGACCTCGTGGCGAGGCGAACCCCGATGTTCGAGTTCGTGGTCAAGTCGATACTCACCGAGCATGATCTCGACACAGCGGAAGGTCGCGTCGAGGCTTTGCGTCGTACCGTTCCCGTCGTCGCGCAGATCAAGGAATCGACTCTGCGTGACAGTTACGCCAACCTGCTGTGCGGATGGGTCGGGTGGGACGACCTGCCGTCCGTGCGTCGACGTGTCCGTGACGAAGCTCGCAAACGCGCGTCCACCCGTGGTTCTTCACCCGCCCCGAAGCGTCGTCAGGTCATTCCGGAGCCGAGCGACGACGCCCTTGCCCTCCCGATCGGCATCTCACGGCCCCGGCCCAACGACCCGGGGCTGTCCACGCAGCGAGCGGTGCTCAAAGCGGCCCTACAGTACCCAGGGATCGCCGGAACGGTGTTCGACTCACTGCCCGTCGAGACGTTCACTCATCCCGCCTACGTGGCAATCAGGCAGTCGATGTCCGACGCCGGCGGCACCAGCAAGGGCTTCGGCGGCGCCGAATGGATCGAGGTTGTCACCAAGGGAGTCGAAGATGTGACAGTTGCCTCAGTGATCTCCGAACTTGCCGTCGAACCGATGCCATGTGACGAGGACACAGTTCCCCGCTACATCAGCGGCGTGCTCGCGCGACTGCAGGAGGCTTGGGTCGGCGAACAGGTCGCAGACCTCAAATCGAAACTGCAGCGCATCTCACCCGCCGCAGCACCGGACGAGTACAACTCGCTGTTCGGCGACCTCGTCGCCCTCGAGCAGTACCGCCGACAGCTGCGTGAGCAAGCCGTCGGCGACAACAGCGTCTGACTAGCGGTTCTTCTTCAACTGGTCATGAGGGATCAGGATCGTGGTTTCCTCGTTGATCGGCTTCATGGGCTCCAATTTCGGCTGCGTGCTGAGCGAATCAGCCAGCTTCTGACGCGACGCGTCGAGCACCTTCTTCGTGGCAGGACTGGTCGCCACCGCCTTCGCGGCCCGACTGATCTGTTCGTACCGGGCCCGCCCTGCTTTCGTCCCCAGGACGTACCCAGCGGCAACACCGATTAACAAACGCATCATTCCTGCTTCCCTCCAGCACCGATCGTCCTGACTCCATCCTGCCTGATGACTCGCTGGGCAGGCGATTTGGTACTTCGGCGGTGGATTCGCTACAGTTTCTCAGGCAACGCCGGAACGGGCGAAGCGAGCAAGACAATCCCCTGTAGCTCAATTGGCAGAGCTTCCGACTGTTAATCGGACGGTTGCTGGTTCGAGTCCAGCCGGGGGAGCGTTCAGAAGAATCCCTGATCCGCAGCAATGCGGATCAGGGATTTTTTTGTTGCACGGTTATGTCGACGGCCTGTCACGGATTGTCACAAGTGATTTCTCGCGGCGGCGGCGTCTCAGCCCAAAACGCCCCCACCCTCGCAACGAGAGTGGGGGAGTCCTCGCTTCGAAGTTAAATCCTGTGACTTGCCTGGATATCGGCGAGCGCGTTGATGCGACGCTGCAGATACCGGGTGTGAGACCCGAACCAGACGGGTGCCCACAACCAGGTCATCACTGGCGATACTTGCACCGGCGAGTTCATCATCCCGTGCGCCTGATTCAGTCGCTTCGCAGTGCGAGATAGGCCCAGCAGTCCGTAGAACGGAATTATTTGTGACCACCATCGAGTCCAGCCCTCGCGCTCACTGCCGGTGAAGGCTGCGAGTTCGCCGTTGATGCGGTCGTACCAGACGAGATAGTAGATCCCTAGCGTGATGCCGGTCAGCCACCACAGCCCCCATGCGCCCTGTTTCCTGATTGTCGCTTGCTGAGTCGTCGCTTGAATCCCCTGCTGCGTCACTACGCTGCCCTTCGAATATTTGCCCACGCGTTGCTCGGTGGGTGCTAGATGGTCATACCAGACAGGCCGGTCGTAAGGTGATCGAATGCCTAGCCCGATGTCAGGGGGTGAGAAACATTGGAGTTGGGCCGGTATTCACTGCGACGGTCGATGCCGGGGAAGTTCTGTGCGACCAACGATGAATTCGAATATATGTGCGAAACTTTGAGCATGTCTGTCGAGTCTGCACCGACGAGTTGCCCCAGTGGGCACGCGCTCACCGGGGGCACTTGCCTCGTCGGGTGGGAGGTCTGTGGATGTGCAGAAGCCGAGAACGGTGGGCATCGGACGCACTACTGCCGAATTTGTGGCGAGACGGTGCGGACCCCGCCGTGCGCCGGCGCAATGCCGCAATCGAATCGGTGGACGAACCGGGCATGACGCCCCGTATTCCTGAGTCCGTCCGGTCGTGCCGTCTGTGAACGGTCGTGCCGTGCTTATCGTTGCGTCATGACAGCACCTTCATGGGCCGAGCTGGTCGGACGAAACATAGCCGCGGAGGCGATCTACGTTTCCGGGGAAATGCGAATGACCGGCAACACCGGTGACCACGACCTCGACGAGCGATTTCGATTCTGGCATGGGCCCAATGGACGCTGGCGTATCGAGAGTGGTGACGAGGTTGTCTATATTTCCAGCGCGGGTGGTGACGCGATCGTGCGCGTCGAGGGTCAGATGCAGCGTCAGAGAGGCGATTTCGGAACCGTCCACCTTGGGCATGCATTCAGTCCATTGGACCTGCTGGGGCCGGACTCCATGCTGCGGCGGCTGAGTGCGCGAATGGAAGCATCTGTTGCGCAGCCGGCCACGATTGGCGGAAGGGCGGCGTGGTCGATCACATTGACCTCACCGTCTGACGACAGAGCTCTGCTGACTTTCGACAGCGTTACCGGCGTCCTGGTGCAGTTTGCGGGGCCGAGAGAGAGCAGCCTGCTGGAGGTCTTCGATTTTACTGACCACGCTCAACTAGGCGCAGAGCTGTTCAGCTGGAATGGACCTGTCGTGGATGTGCCGATGGCAGGTCGACGACGACCCTCCGGGGACCCACGGAAGCAACGCGAACAACTTCTGGAAGTGCTCGCTGCCCAGATAGCGGCTCTCGAGAGGCCGCATGACGTTCTCCGAGCGATCGCAGCTGCGGACAGTGGACAGGCGGCACGTGACTCTGTCATCCAGCTTCTAGGCGTGTCGCCCATCGGAGCCGAAGCAGTGACAACGATGCAACTTATGGGATTCCGGTCTGATGTGGCAAGGCAACTCCGGGCCGAACTAGCGCGGCTGCAGGGCGAGTCGGCCGACTGAGATCTATTCGAATTGCCCGCTGGGGCTGTGGGTTTGGTTGACATCGAGCGTGACCTCGACATCCCCGGCAGGAACATCCGTGAGAAGGTGCACCGCGTCAGCGACCATGTCGGGAATCTGATCGAGTTGGCGTGCCTGGGTGAATGCGCCGTCGACCTCGGGCACCTCGACGGCCCACCAATCGCCGGATTTCGAGACTTTGGCGGTGACCTTCATCTGATGCCTTTCTTGTCGGTGGTCGTTCGAAGTCGGTGGTTGTTCGAAGCGAAAGCCCGGCGCAGGATTCTGCGCCGGGCTTCGGTGTTCATGGTGCGAGCAGCTACTTCGCTGCGCGGTCCGAAGGCTCGAACAAGCGAACGATGTGGGCCGGGTTGATGTAGTAGACCCCGTTGGGGGAGTTGAGCACCAACGTGTCCTCGGAGAAGTCCTTGACGGTGCCGTTGAGCTTTGCGCCGTCGGACATGATGATCCGGATCGTGGCCTTGGAGTTCTTGAATTCAGAGAGTGCAAGCTTCATGTGATGATCCTGTTCAGTGGGGTGTGCTCTCCAACGTTATCGGGTTCCGGCACCCGTGCGAACCAAGTCGAGGTACCCGCTTCGATATGAGTTACACCAGTCACACCCTGCCCGGTTGTGATTCGCGTCAGCGGTGCCGGTAACATTCGGACGCGCCGAGATGTCAGGCAACTCGGATGGGGCGGTAGCTCAGTCGGTTAGAGCCGTGGACTCATAATCCATTGGTCGCGGGTTCGAGCCCCGCCCGCCCCACAACTCTCTTCCACGATCGGCGATGGAATCAATACCCGCCGTGAGCGGACTATTCTCGATCCATGCCGATCACGCCGGACACAAAGAACTGGACCTGGGTGCTCGAACGCCCGTGCACAGAGTGCAGGTTCGACTCGACCACCATCACCTTCGCTGATGTTCCCGATCTGGTTCGCAGGAATGCTGCAGGCTGGGGTGAGGTGCTGCAGCGCGAGGACGTGACGGTACGGCCGAACAGCGAAACCTGGTCCGCGTTGGAGTATTCCGCCCATGTGCGTGACGTGTTCAGGATTTTCAGAGCCCGGTTGGAGCAGATGCTTCAATTCGACGATCCGCACTTCGAGAACTGGGACCAAGACGCAACAGCAATTGCCGATCGCTACAACGAGCAGGATTCGGCGACAGTTGCTTCGGAATTGGCCGACGCTGCTGCAGCCGTCGCGAGCGCATTCGAATCAGTCGCGGAGGGTCAGCTGGGGAGGCGTGGACTCCGCAGTGACGGATCGGCGTTCACCGTCGAATCATTGGCCATGTACTTCATTCATGATCCGATCCATCACTTGCACGACGTGTCGGGGTAGTCAGAGCCCACGCACCTCCTCGAGAGTTTTTCGGGCACCGACGGAGTGCAACGAGTCGAGTGTTGTTCGGAAGCTCGCGACAAATCGCCGGTTGTCGACCAGATCTCCGAAAACGGCCCGGTTGCCGATGAAGGCGAGTGGGTCGACCGCCTGCTTCTGGGCAAGGGGCACCAACGTGTCGGCCAATTGATCGACCACGGTGATCGGGTCGCCGTTCTCGTCGACGCCCTCGGCGTAGCGCGCCCAACTGGCCACGATGGCGGTGGACAGATTGATGGGCCCTCCGGTGTCGAGTTGCTTGCGGATGACCGGCAAGAGCCACTTGGGAATTCGATCGGACGATTCGGCACACAGACGCGCAATCGTGTCACGAACCTGTGGGTTCGAGAAGCGCTCGATGAGCGTCTTCTTGTACTGATCGAGGTCGACGCCGGGGACCGGGTCGAGGGTGGGGGTCGCTTCGAGGTTCATGTAATCGAGCAGGAACCCGGACAGGAGTTCGTCCTGGCATGCCTCGTGAACGAGTCGGTATCCGGCGAGATAGCCGAAGTAAGCGATGCCCTGATGGCTGGCATTGAGGAGGCGCAGCTTCATGAGTTCGTACGGGCGAACATCCGGCACCACATTCACGCCGGCATTTTCCAAAGGTGGCCGGCCCACCGTGAACTCGTCCTCGAGGAACCATGCGGTAAAGGGTTCCGCCGCGACAGGCCATTGATCGTCGACGCCGAATGCCTGGGCAATCTCGGCGGTCACCTCGGCTGTCGTGACGGGCGTGATCCGGTCGACCATGGAGTTGGGGAACGCACCGTTCTGCTCGATCCACTCTGCAAGTTCCGGATCTTTCAGGGCGGCAAAGGCTCCGAAAGCTGTTCGTGCGACGGCGCCGTTCCCTTCGATGTTGTCGCAACTCATGATCGTGAAGGGCGCGAGGCCGCGTTCTCGGCGAAGGGCGAGAGCATCGCAGACCAGTCCGAACGTCGTGCGGGGGACAGCTCCTGGCCGAAGATCATGTACGACATCGGGATTGGATGCCTCGAACTCACCGGTGGTGTGCGAGATGTTGTAACCGCCCTCGGTGATGGTGAGGGACACGATCTTTGTCGACTCCGACGCCATCTTCTCGATGACAGCACGTGGATCGTCCGGAGCAAACAGGTACTCGACAATTGACCCGATGACACGGCCTTCGAGCGTTCCGTCAGCATGCTTGAGCGCCAGCGTGTACAAACCGTCCTGGGCTCCGAGTGCATCCTTCATCCGCTTGTCCGACGGCATCACTCCGACACCGCAGATGCCCCAGTCGAAACCTTCTCCTTGGCGTAGGAGGGTATCGATGTACATGGCCTGATGCGCGCGGTGAAAGCCGCCGACACCAAAATGCACTATGCCGGTGGTGACTTTGCTCCGGTCGTAGTTCGGCACTTCGAGTGAAGCATCGAAGTCGCGCAAGGTCTTCGTGTTGAGTTCCATGAAAGTTCTAGTCTCCTTCGGCGACGATGACAACGGCCTTGATGCTGCCGGGGACGCGATCGGCTTCCAGTGCCTCGCGCGATCGTTCGAGTGAAAAGCGGGCTGTGACCATCGAATCCAGGTCGACGCGACCGGACGCGACCAGTGCCGCGGCGATCGGCCACGTGTTGGCGTATCGGAACACACCGGTGAGGACGAGCTCGCGACCCTGAATGATGGGGACGGGCAGCGGGATTTCGTCTGCGCCCATTCCGACCAACACTATTGTCCCGGCCGGCCGAACAGCATGGATGCCGTCGATCACGGCGGCTGTGGCTCCTGAGGCGTCGATGAACGCGTCGACGCCGAGTGAACGTACATCGCTCTCGCGGGGATCCACCACGGCGGTGGCGCCGAATTTCAGTGCCACCTCGCGTCGGGCGGCGTCGATGTCCGAGACGATGACCTCGGTGGCGCCAAAAGCCTTGGCTACCTGTGTCGTCACGATTCCCACCGGTCCGGCGCCCGCGATGAGGACTCGGGAACCACCGGTGATACCCGCCTTCTGGACGGAAGCGATGCCCACAGAGAGTGGCTCGAACAGCGCTGCGGCTTCATAGGACACGGAATCGGCGATGGGATGTGCGAAGTCTGCGCCAATGGTCACGTAGTCCGTCAACGCACCGTCTATGGGAGGCGTCGCGAAGAACTCCATGTGAGGGCAGAGGTTGTATCGGCCGGATTTCGATTCCGAACTGGTCGGATCGGGCTTCTGCGGCTCGATGGAGACCCGTTGTCCGATTCGACGGGGATCAACGCCGTCCCCGACGGCTGCGATCCGACCTGACGCCTCGTGCCCGAGAACGAGGGGAGCGTCGACCACGTAGGGGCCGATGCGGCCTTCGCGAAAATAGTGGGCGTCCGATCCGCATACGCCAACCGCATGGACGCGGACGAGCACTTCGCCAGGCCTGGGCGACGGTCGTGGTCTTTCCTCCATCTGCATCTTTCCGACTGAAATAAGGACATTTGCCCGAATTGTCGCAGGTAGATCGATGGATTCACCGGAAACTGTTGTGTGGGTCACAACGTAGATGTTAGCTTAATGAGCATAAGAACATCTAGTGAGCATTTGCTCACGACCAAAAGAATCAACCAAAAGAATCAACGAGGAGAACGCGTGAACCAGTCGGCTCAGCCAACGGGACTCAAGACGTCGAAAACGCCGGCGTCCGAGGATGTCCGACTCGCGCTGCGTGCGGCAACGATGTATCACCTCGAAGGTGCTACTCAGGCGGAGATCGCGGCAAAACTCGGTGTCTCGAGGCCGACTGCGGGCCGCTTGCTAGCTCGGGCGCGGTCGCAAGGCTTGGTCAGGGTCGAGATCTTGGTTCCGCCGGAGTTGGAAGGTTCGGTGAACACGGAATTGGAGTCCGAGCTCGAGAAGCGTTTCGGCCTGGCGGAAGTTTTGGTTGTCCCCGAAGCGAATTCGGATTCAGACGATCCCGACTACGATGCGTTGGGCCGTCGCGCTGCTGACGTGCTGGTTCGGCGTCTGCAGCCGTCGAGCGTTCTCGGATTCACGTGGGGGCCGGAAACCGTTGCAGTAGCGGGTTCTTTGCCGGACCGGGCGGCAAAGTGCTCGGCTGTGGTACAACTTGACGGCTCCATGACGGTGACCGACTATCAAACCGGCGTTGACTTCACTATCGGCCGATGTGCACAACAGTTGCAGGCCAATCCGATTCGCCTCAATGCTCCGTTGTACGCCGATCCGGCGACTGTGGAGTCGATGCAAAACGATTCGGTCATATCAAAGGCGCTGCAAGCTGGAACCGATTCCGACATCATGGTTTTCGGTGTTGGCGCCGTATCCACGGCCACCACGTTGTTTGCCGGTAGCTTTGTCGACTCGACCATGCTGGACGAGTTGGAAAGTCGCGGCGCGGTCGGCGAAATCGGGGGCCGTTTCTACACGATCGACGGAACTCCAGTGGAGGGGCCACTACCCGAGCGCACGGTATCCGTATCGCTCGACGCAGTGAAATCCTGTGATCAGACCATTCTGATTTCGGGGGGAACACACAAACGCCAGGCCGTTCTGGGCGCATTGCGCGGAGGTTTGGCACACGTACTCGTCACCGATGTCGAGTGCGCCCAGTGGCTGCTCGAAAGCTAGCTCTCACGAGTTCTGCCGGCTGAGCGTGCAACTGACACGTGAGTGTGAAGGAAGGTAATCCGTGAAAACAGGAAGACGAGTGTGGGGCGCTGCTGCTGCGGCTCTCTGCCTCCTGGTGTCGGGATGTGCGGGTGCGGGCGCACTCGGTGGTTCCGGCGAACGAACCGTCACCATTGCGATGGTGTCGAACTCACAGATGCAGGACGCCATCAAATTGGCACCCGCTTTCGAAGCCGAGAACCCGGGGATCGACCTCAAGTTCGTCAGCCTCTCCGAGAATCAGGCGCGCGCCAAGATCACGGCATCGACGGCTACGGGCGGCGGTGAATTCGATGTAGTCATGATCAGCAACTACGAGACGCCGCAATGGGCTGCCAATGGTTGGCTCGTGAATTTGTCCGAGTATGCCAATGCCACACCGGGTTACGACGAAAACGACTTCATTCCGTCCATCAAGACGTCCCTGTCCTACGAGGACAGCATGTACGCCGTTCCGTTCTACGGTGAGTCGTCGTTCCTGATGTATCGCAAAGACTTGTTCGACCAGGCCGGCATCACGGTTCCCGAAGATCCGACGTGGCAGGAAGTTGCCGGTTGGGCAGAGCAGTTCGACAACCCAGACGCCAAGATGTCGGGCATCTGCCTTCGCGGAAAGCCTGGCTGGGGCGAGGTCCTCGCACCACTGAACACCGTGATCAACACCTTCGGAGGTCGCTGGTACGACGAAGACTGGAATGCTCAGCTGACCAGTCCGCAGGTGGAAGACGCCGTTCAGTTCTACGTGGACACCGTCACGGAACATGGTCAACCAGGACCCGCGACCAGTGGATTCGGTGAGTGCGCAACACAATTCGCGCAGGGCAATACCGCAATGTGGTACGACGCGACGTCGGCGGTGTCGGTTCTCGAAGATCCCGCGTCGTCGAAGGTGTTCGGAAACATCGGCTACGCCAAGGCTCCGAAGGTCGAGAAATCAGATCCAGGATGGCTCTACACGTGGGCGCTCGGGATCCCGGAGTCGGCCCAGAACAAGGACGATGCGTGGAAGTTCATCTCGTGGATGACAAACAAGGATTACATCCAGCGAGTCGGCACGGAGCTCGGCTGGTCGAGGGTGCCGCCGGGAAGTCGTCTTTCGACGTACGAGATTCCGGAGTATCAGGAAGCCTCCAAGGCATTCGGTGAAATCACCCTCGAATCGATCAACAACGCAGATCCGAAAAACCCTACAGTGCAACCGGTTCCGTACACCGGAGTCCAGTTCCTCACCATTCCTGAGTTCCAGGATCTGGGCACTCGCGTCAGCCAGCAGATCAGCGCTGCCATCGCGGGTCAGAAGAGTGTGAAAGAAGCACTCGAACAATCGCAGCAGTATGCCGAGGTGGTCGGCAAGACCTATCAGGAGAACCGATGACTACGGTTGCTGAGCCCAGAACTGCGGTGGACGACGCGCCGCCGGTCCGAATCGACAAGAAGATCTCCCGCGCCGAGGGATGGCGTCGTCGAGGTCCGTTGTTGCCGGCGTTGATCTTCGCGATCGTCGTCACCCAGATTCCGTTCCTGTTCACGCTGTACTACTCCACGCAGTCGTGGAACCTCGTGCGGCCGGGATCACGGCATTTCAATGGGTTGGACAACTACATCGAGGTGTTCAAGGACAGTCAGTTCCGTGAGGTGGCTGTCAACACGGTCATCATGATCGTGGGAACGGTCATCGTGTCCGTGATACTCGGACTGGCGCTGGCACTGCTTCTCGACCGGGCGTTCCTCGGCCGCGGGATTGTGCGAACGCTGCTGATCACGCCGTTCCTCATCACCCCGGTCGCCGGCGCATTGCTGTGGAAGACAACGATGTTCGACCCGGTGTTCGGCATCGTGAACTTCGTTCTCCAGCCGTTCGGTGTCGGCCAGGTCGACTGGGTGAGCAAGTTCCCGCTCGCGGCAGTCATGATCAATCTGATCTGGCAGTGGACCCCGTTCATGATGTTGCTGATCCTGGCCGGGCTGCAGTCCATGCCCCGCGACATTCTCGAGGCCGCGCGAGTCGACGGCGCCAAGCCGTTTGCGATGTTCCGCGAATTGACGTTGCCGCATCTGCGCCGATTCATCGAACTCGGCGCCGTGCTCGGTGCGATCTACCTCGTGAACACCTTCGACGCGGTGTACATGATGACGGCGGGAGGGCCAGGAGTCGCCAGCTCGAACCTGCCGTTCTACATCTACCAGCGTGCGTTCCTCGGCTTCGACGTCGGTCAAGCTGCGGCGATGGGCGTCGTGACAGTGATCGCGACCATCATCGTGTCGACACTCGCGCTCCGATTGATCTTCAAGAGCTTCACCGGTAATGAGGAGGCTGCGTGATGACTACCGTAGATACGACAAGCGCGACGACCGACAAGCCCGTAGTGAAGAAAAAGAAAAGCAGCAAGTTCAGTCCCTGGTCGGTAGTGGCGTGGATTGCCGCTCTGGGCTTCTTCTTTCCGGTCTTCTGGATGGTTCTGACGGCGTTCAAGACCGAGGCCGATGCCTACACGGATCCGCCGAAGTTGTTCTTCACCCCGACACTCGAGCAGTTCCGTGCCGTTCTCGATTCGGGTCTGGGTACGACGCTGGCGAACTCGGCATTTGCCACGGGAATGTCCACCATTCTTGTTCTGCTACTGGGTGTTCCAGCGGCATTTGCGCTCTCGCTTCGCCCGGTGAAGAAGACGCAAGATGTGCTGTTCTTCTTCATCAGTACCAAGATGCTTCCCGTCGTGGCAGCGATCGTGCCGCTGTACGTGATCGTCAACGACATCGGATTGCTCGACAACATCTGGGCTCTGGTCATCCTGTACACGTCGATGAATCTGCCGATCGCTGTGTGGATGATGCGCTCGTTCTTCCTCGAAGTACCCAGCGAGCTCCTCGAAGCAGCCAGCATGGACGGCGCGAGTTTGTGGACCTCGGTTCGCGAGGTGATCTTGCCCCTGATCTCGCCCGGAATCGCTGCCACTGCGCTGATCTGCGTGATCTTCTCGTGGAACGAGTTCTTCTTCGCAGTCAACCTGACAGCTGTTCAAGCTCAGACGATTCCGGTCTTCCTGGTCGGCTTCATCACGGGCGAGGGCCTGTACTGGGCTCGCCTCTCTGCAGCAGCAACCATGGCGGCGTTGCCCGTCATCCTGGCCGGTTGGTTCGCCCAGAACAAGCTGGTGCGCGGCCTGTCCTTCGGCGCCATCAAATGACCCGGCGCAATCCACTAGTTCGCCCCACACTTTCAGGAGTTCGTCATGGCTGAAATCTCTTACCGGAAAGCGTCTTGCATCTACGAAGGTGCCGGAACCCTCGCTGTCGATTCGCTCGACCTCGATATCAAGGACGGTGAGTTCATCGTCCTCGTCGGACCTTCAGGATCAGGAAAGTCGACTGCGCTGCGCATGTTGGCCGGGCTCGAGGACATCGACTCCGGTGCAATCACGATCAACGGCAAGGACATGACCGATGTCCCGTCGAAGGATCGCGACATTGCGATGGTCTTCCAGAACTACGCCCTGTATCCCAACAAGACCGTCGGCGAGAACATGGGTTTCGCGCTGAAGATGCGTGGAGTTCCTTTGGAGGAACGAAAGAAGAAGGTTGCCGAAGCTGCAAAGCTCCTCGATCTGACGGAGTACCTGGACCGCAAGCCCGCCAAGCTGTCCGGTGGTCAGCGTCAGCGAGTTGCCATGGGACGTGCCATCGTTCGTGAGCCTCAGGTGTTCTGCATGGACGAACCGCTGTCCAACCTCGACGCGAAGCTGCGCGTCCAGACGCGTACGCAAATCGCGGCATTGCAGCGTCGACTCGGAACCACCACCGTATACGTCACTCACGATCAGGTGGAAGCGATGACGATGGGCGATCGCGTCGCAGTGCTCAAAGGTGGTAAGTTGCAACAGTTTGCGTCACCGACCGAGCTCTACGATCGTCCCGCAAACGCGTTTGTCGCCGGTTTCATCGGATCGCCGGGAATGAACCTGGTGACGGCGCCCGTCACGTCCGGCGGCGTTCGATTCGGATCCGTCGACGTTCCCTTGGAGCGAGAGCAGATGACGGCAATTGCTGTCGCCGGACTGGATTCAGTCACCGTCGGAATCAGGCCGGAACAATTCCAGGTGGTTCCCGCGGGAACCGGCATCGCCGCTCAGATCGATCTGGTCGAAGAACTGGGCAACGAGTCGTACATCTACGCCCATGTGCCGGGAACGGATGCCGACCCGATTTCACTCGTCGCACGTACAGGTGGGCGATCTCAACTGCAGTACGGCCAGACGCTCGGGTTCGAGCGGGTAGACGGACCGGTGCACCTCTTCGACCCCACGACGGGTGAGCGCGTGGGTAACTGAGTCCCCATCCGAAATCGTGCCCTGCTCGGCGCTCGAACTCGATCGCGCCGAGCAGGGCATTACCATGATCGCCTCAAAGTTAAGGTCTACCGATGAGTGATACCCGAAATCGATCCGTCGTGGTGTGTGGTGAGGGACTGGTCGACCTGGTGCCGGTGGGGGAGAACTTCTCACCCAAGCTCGGCGGCGGACCGTTCAACGTCGCACTCGCGTTGGGCAGACTCGGGTCGGCCGTCGGGTTTGTCTCCCGATTGTCGTCCGACGCGTTCGGTGATCGCATGATCGACTCGCTGACCGCGTCGGGCGTGGACACCAGTGCCGTGGAACGGGGTCCGGAGCCGACCACACTTGCCGTCGTCAATCTTTCCGACGACGGTAGCGCCCGGTACAGCTTCTATCTGGAGGGGACAGCGGATCGGCTTTTCAGTGCGCCGGAACTTCCCGACGCCCGCGCATTCTCGTTCGGAACCCTCTCGCTGGTCTTGGAACCCGGAGCGTCGGCGTACGAAGCGTTGCTGTTCGAGGCGCATCGACGCGGACGACTCACCATGGTGGACCCCAATATTCGACCGGCCGTCATCAGCGACCCCGACGCGTACCGTCGACGGTTCCGCACCTGGTTGCCGTCCATCGACATTCTCAAAGTGAGCGACGACGACGCGGCGTGGCTGGGTTCGGTCGACGGTCGTGAGTGGCTGGCCGACGGTGTCGGAGCAATCTTGTTGACGCGAGGCGGCGATGGATTGACAGTGCTGACATCGGGATTCGAGGTTTCGGTACCGGCGCCGACGGTTCGCGTCGCCGACACCATCGGAGCGGGGGACACGGTGCACGGCGCTCTGTTGGCTTACTTGGAGCGCCACGACGCACTCGATCCGGCAGCTGTTCGCAGCTTCACGGAACCTCAATGGCAGGCGGCGCTGGAGTTTGCGGCGCGTGCGGCTGCCGTCACGGTGTCACGACCCGGCGCGGACCCGCCGTGGTCGGCAGAGTTGTCCCACTGAGTTGTCCCACTGAGTTGTCCCACTGAGCGGGCCGATACCGAAATACCCGGCACGTGTTTTCCCTGCTCAATTGGACGTCTGACCTGCGGCACGAAAACTTTCGTTAGAACACGTTCCAATTTCCGCTATTTGTGGCTATGGTCACAGTGATAGATGCGGGTGTGCGAATGAAAGGGTGAACTGACGTGAAGACCAAGGGTGCAATCCTGTGGGGCCTGGGCGAGAAATGGTCCGTCGAGGAGATCGAGATCGGCGATCCGGTAGCCGGCGAAGTCCAGATCCGCATGGAAGCGGCCGGAATGTGCCACTCCGATCACCACATCGTCACCGGCGCCACGCCGATGCCGTCGTTCCCTGTGATGGGCGGCCACGAAGGCTCGGGCGTCATCACCAAACTCGGCCCCGAGGTCTCAGGTCTCGAGGTCGGCGACCACGTCGTGCTGTCCTTCATCCCGGCATGTGGAACCTGTCCCGCGTGTTCGGCCGGACATCAGAATCTCTGCGACCTCGGCATGGGACTCCTCAGCGGTCAGGCAATCAGTGACGGCACGTACCGAATTCAGGCTCGCGGCGAGAACGTGATCCCGATGTGCTTGCTGGGAACGTTTGCGCCGTACATGGTGGTGAACCAGTCCTCGGTGGTGAAGATCGACAAGGACATTCCGTTCGAGGTTGCCGCGCTTGTCGGTTGCGGCGTTCCCACCGGTTGGGGATCGGCGACGCACATTGCCGACGTCAAGCCAGGCGAGGATGTTGTCATCATGGGCGTCGGCGGCGTGGGAATCAGTGCGCTGCAGGGCGCCGTCGCATCCGGTGCGCGGTACGTCTTTGCCATCGACCCGGTGCCGTGGAAGCGTGAGCAGGCTCTGAAGTTCGGTGCCACCCACGCGTTCGAGAGTGCCGCTGCGGCAATTCAACCCATCATCGAGGCGACACACGGACGGATGGCGCAGAAGACCATCATCACTGTCGGTGAGATGAAGGGCGAATACGTCGAAGAGGCGATGATCCTTACGGCCAAGGCCGGACGTTGTGTTGTCACTGCGATGGGGCATCTGACGGACATGGACGTCAAGCTCAATCTGTTCCTGATGTCGATGCTGCAGAAGGACCTCCAGGGCAACATCTTCGGCGGCGGCAACGCCCGCCAGGACGTTCCGAACCTGCTCGCGATGTACAAGGCGGGCAAGCTCAACCTCGACGACATGGTCACCCGCACGTACACCCTCGAAGGTGTCAACGACGGCTACCAGGACATGCTGGACGGCAAGAATATCCGCGGCGTGATCCGTTACACCGAAGCGGACTGGTGATCTACAGCTGAATTCGTGGGCCAGTAGTCTGATCGGGTGCACAGTCTTGACGTCATCGATCAGTGGCCCGTCGACAATGCGGCAGCGGTCGTCCTCACGGGAGAACATTCCGGCGGGGGCGGCCGCATTTCTGCGTCGAACGGCGACCAGAACCGCGTGTTCCCATTGGCTTCGGTAACAAAACTCCTGTGCGCCTACGCAATTCTGATTGCCGTGGAGGAAGGCGCCGTCGAGCTGGATCAACCAGCAGGCCCCGAAGGATCCACGGTGCGGCATCTGCTGGCTCACGCGTCCGGCCTGGCCTTCGGGGAGCGGACCGTCCAAGCTCCCGTCGCGTCGAAGCGGATCTATTCGAGTGCGGGATTCGAGGTGCTTGCCGAATTGGTCGAACACGAAACCTCGATTCCGTTTGCCGACTACCTGGCTGAGGCGGTGTTCGAACCGCTGAAGATGACGAGTGCGGCGCTGGTCGGCCCGGCAGGCCACGGAGCGCAGGCATCGGCGGCCGACCTGGCCGGCTTCGCTGCTGAACTACTAGCCCCGACGCTGATTTCGCCGCAGACGTACAAAATGGCGACCTCGGTGCAATTCCCCGGGCTCAACGGTATTTTGCCGGGATACGGCTCCAAGCGGCCTAATGATTGGGGATTGGGCTTCGAAATACGCGGACAAAAGAATCCGCATTGGACCGGACTCGAGAATTCCGCGTCGACTTTCGGCCATTTCGGTCAGTCCGGAACCTTCCTGTGGGTGGATCCCGATATCGACGCTGCCTGCGTTGTCCTGACCGATCGCGCCTTCGGTGATTGGGCAAAGCCGCTATGGACTGAATTGTCCGATCACGTTATAACGGACATTCGGTAACAATTTTCTCTTGTTCCACTAGCGCAACACGGGTAACACAGGCACACTATTCAATCGAGCCTGCTTCACACATTCGACAGAGGTCGTTGGGGAAGACGTCCCTCGTCGAAGCAGGAGGCTCGAGTGCAACCGAATCACCTCGCGGAACTGACGACTGGTGTGGTCTTCATCCACTCGTCACCCGCAGCGCTGTGCCCGCACGTGGATTGGGCTTTGTCCGCCGCGTTGGGCTGTCCTGCCAAACTGCGGTGGACATCGCAGTTGGCAGACAATGGACTGCTGCGTGCAACAACGGATTGGTCGGGGCCCGTCGGAACCGGTGCCCGACTGGTGGATTCACTACGGGCGTGGCCGAAGCTTCGATTCGAGGTCACCGAGAACCCCAGTGCCGGCGTGGACGGTGAGCGCTACAGCCACGTTCCCAGTCTCGGGCTGTGGCGCGGTTCCACCAGTGCCAACGGAGACGTTGTTGTCGGCGAACTGCGGCTTCGATCCATCATCGACGCGGGCGGCGACATCGTCGGAGAAATCGACCGGGCAATGGGGGCGCCCTGGGACGAAGAGTTGGAACCGTATCGATGCTCCGGCGAGGGCGCTGAAGTGATGTGGTTGCACCGCCGCGTCAGCTGATCCGCAAGCGTGAATGAAAAGGTGAGCCTCGCCGTTATCGGCGGGGCTCACCTTGCGTTCGACGCGTTCTTACAGCGGAATATTCTTGTGCTGCCCACGCACATTCGGAGCGGCGGCAAGGGCGGCCGTGACGATACTGCGAGTTTTCGCGGGATCGATTTCCCGATCCACCACACCCATCTCGACGGCCCGGTCGACGCCGCCTGCGATGGCTTCGTGTTCAGCGGCCAACCGGTCGTGGAGGGCTTCGCGTTCGTCGTCGGGAGCGGCGGCGAGGGCGCGCTTGTGCAGGATTCCGACCGCGGCCTTTGCGCCCATGACGGCGACCTCGGAATTCGGCCACGCAAATACAGCCGTGGCACCGAGGGCCCGTGAATTCATGGCAATGTAGGCGCCGCCGTAGATCTTTCGGGTGACAACGGTGACGCGGGGGACGCTGGCTTCGGCAAAGGCATGCAACAGCTTTGCCCCGCGGCGGACGACGCCTTCCCATTCCATCGACACGCCGGGGAGATATCCGGGGACGTCGACGACTACGACGAGTGGCACACCGAAGGCATTGCAGAGGCGAACGAATCGCGCGGCCTTCTCGGCGCTCTCGGAGTTGAGGCAGCCGCCGAGTCGCAGCGGATTGTTGGCAATGACACCAACAGTGCGACCGGCCATCCGGCCGAATCCTGTGACGATGCTGCGCGCGTAGTTACCTTGCAGCTCTTCGAAACTCGACTCACCTTCGACGTTGTCGAGCAGTTCGTGAACGATCGGACGCACGTCGTACGCGCGCTTCGCCGACGCCGGCATCATCGCCCGCAAATCGGAATCGCCGAGTTCGGCGGCGCGCTGATCGAACGTGCCTTGGTCGCAGAGCATGGAGACGAGTCGACGGGCCCGATGCAGGGCGTCGGACTCGTCATGCGCGGCGATGTGTGCGACGCCTGACTTCTTGCTGTGGGTGTCCGGTCCGCCGAGCGAGACCATGTCGACCTGTTCGCCGGTCACACTGCGTACGACGTCGGGTCCGGTGACGAACACTCGACCTTCGGGCGCCATGATGACGACGTCGGTCAAAGCCGGTCCGTACGCCGCGCCGCCTGCGGCAAATCCGAGGACAACCGAAATCTGTGGGATAAGGCCTGATGCGCGGACCATTGCCTCGAAGACAAGTCCGACAGCGTGCAGAGCTTCGACGCCTTCAGCGAGGCGAGCGCCACCGGAATGCCAGAGCCCCACGATGGGGGTCTGCTCGTCGATGGCGGTGTTGATGGCGTCGACCAGATGCTTGCATCCGTCGAGGCCCATGGCGCCACCCATGACGGTGGCGTCGGAACAGTAGGCGATGGTGCGGACGCCGTCGATTTTTCCGGATGCGGCGAGCACACCTGACTTGTCGCGCGGGTGAAGCGGAACCGTGGTTCCCGGATCGAACAGATTCTCCAGGCGCGCAAGGGGATCACGCGGATCTGTCGACGATTCGGACTTAGTCACGGGGGCCAGGATGGTCATCGCGTCCTCCTTCAATACGTGCCTTCGGCAGAAATGCCGATCGGTGTGCCCGCGGGTGATGTTGTCATTTCCGTTCCAACATCACCCGCGGACAAGGTCAACGACTGGCTATGCCCGGCCGAAAGCGAGCGCAACATTGTGCCCACCGAAACCGAACGAGTTGTTCAGTGCGAAATCGAAACTGCCGGTTCGGGCTTCGCCCTTGACGACGTCGAGATCGATCTCTGGATCCTGGTTGTCGAGATTGAGCGTCGGCGGAATGATCCCGTCGCGCACAGCCAGAACCGTCAGAACGGACTCGAGGGCGCCGACAGCGCCGATCGAGTGTCCCAGTGCGGATTTCGGTCCGTACACCGCCGCGTGGTTGCCCACGGCGGAGTTGATTGCCGTTGCCTCCGCGATGTCGCCGATCGGCGTCGCGGTGGCGTGAGCATTGATGTGCTTGATGTCGGCCTTCGAGAGACCGGCCATCTCGATTGCCCGCGTCATGGCTCGAGCCGCGCCCAGACCCTCGGGATGCGGTGCCACGATGTGGTAACCGTCGGATGTGATTCCCGCGCCCAACAAACGTGCGTGAATCGTGGCGCCACGCGCCTTTGCATGCTCCTCGGTTTCGAGGATCATCAGCGCGCCGGCTTCACCGAACACAAATCCGTCGCGGTCCTTGTCGAACGGACGCGAAGCCGCGGTCGGATTGTCGTTATTGGTGCTCATCGCACGCATCATGGCAAAACTTGCGATGGGAACGGCGTCGATGAAGCTCTCGACTCCGCCGGCCACCACCATGTCCACGTCACCCATGACAAGCATGCGGTGCGCGTGGGCGATCGCTTCGGAACCCGACGAACATGCGGAAACGGGAGTGATGACGCCACCACGGGCGCCGAGCTCGAGTCCCACCGTTGCCGCCGGCCCGTTCGGCATGACCATCTGCACCGAGAACGGGGACACCTTGCGGTATCCACCTCCGCGAAGCTTGTCGACTGCGTCGATCAGCGTGTCGCCGCCGCCGAGTCCGGTGCCGATGACAACCGCGAGGCGGTCCTGATCGACCTCGGGACTGCCGGCATTGCTCCACACAGTCCGGCCGAGGGTCAGCGCGAGTCGTTCGACCCAGCTCATCCGTCGGATTTCAACTCTCGACAGACCCTCGTCCGGTGAAACTTTGAGGTGCCCGCCGATGCGAATCGGAAGGTCGAATTCGTCGATGAACGGGTCGTCGAGGACTCCGATGCCGCTTTCGCCGGCGAGCAAAGCCTTCCACGTGCCATCCACATCACCAGCCACCGACGTCGTCGTCGCGAGGCTCGTGACAACGATGTCGGGAAATTTCCCCCTGCGGGTAGAAGCGGAAGTCACGGTCGGCTCACTCTGCGTTCTTGGCTTCGGCGCCTTCGGCTTCGAGCTTCTGGATGTACGCGACGATGTCGCCGACGGTGCGCAGGCCGGCCAGATCCTCGTCCGGAACCTTGACGCCGTACTTGTCTTCCGTCTGAACTGCGATCTCGACCATGGACAGGGAGTCGATATCGAGGTCGTCGACGAACGACTTGTCAGCGGTGACCTCGGAAGGCTCGATTCCGGTGACCTCCTCGACGATCTGGCCGAGTTCCGCGATGATTTCTTCCTGAGTGTGGGCCACTGGTGTGGCTCCCTTCTTGATCGATTGAAGTGGTGAACCAAGTCCAGCTTCTGGTCAGCTGAACTCAGGGTGAAGCGCCCGGGCTAGGTCAGTCCGGACAGAGCGGAGATATCCTCCGGGTTCTTGAGGGCCACCGTCGGAGTGCCACGCATTTCGCGCTTGGCAATACCAACGAGGGTTCCGGCCGGCGGGAGTTCGACGATCGCGGTGACTTCTGCGGTCCGCAACGAAGCGGAGCAGAGGTCCCAACGAACGGGTCGAGTTACCTGCGCGGCAAGTTTGGTGAGAGCGTCCGCACCGGAGGAGACCGGTGCGCCGTCCGAGTTGGATAGCAGCGTGCGCGTGGGATCAGACGGGGTGATCTTGGCGGCAGCAGCTGCAACGGCGTCCTGGGCCGGAGCCATGAATCGGGTGTGGAAGGCACCGGCGACGGGAAGTGCCCGCACGCGAGCCTTCTCGGGTGCGCTGGCCGCAAGCTCTTCGAGGGCGCTGAGTAAACCGGCTGCAACAATCTGACCCGCAGCATTTCGGTTAGCGGCTTCGAGTCCGAGTTCCTCGATGCGGGCCAGTACCTCGGCTTCGTCACCGCCGAGGACCGCGGACATGCCGGTGGGCTCGAGTGCGCATGCCTTGGCCATCTCCGCGCCGCGCAGTGCTGCGAGTGCGACAGCTTCGTCAGCAGTGATGACGCCCGCGATTGCCGCCGCGGCGAGTTCGCCCACCGAATGACCGGCGGCAATGACGCCAGTTCCGAGGAGGCCCTGCGATTCGATTTCCTCGTAGGCAAGCAGTGCTGCTGCGACGACCAGGGGCTGAGTCACGGACGTGTCCGTGATTTCTTCCGCGGTCGCGGTGGTTCCGAGACGGACGAGGTCGAGACCTGCGGCTTTCGACCACATTTCCAGGCGGTCTTGCGCTCCGGGCAATGCCAGCCATGGGCTGAGCATGCCGGGTGTCTGAGAGCCCTGTCCCGGGGCAAGCAAGGAAATCACTTATTAAGAGAACACTGGCAGCAGTGAAGTTCGAGATGTCGGTGGCGATGAACTCTGGTGGTGTGTTTTGTAGGTTTCCCACAAATTCCCACGTCGCGTTTCCTCATCGGAATTGGACGCGAAAGGGTTACAAGGCAATTTGTCACACTGTGAACGGTGTGACGGGAGTGAACGTTGTGTCCGATTTGTTATCGATTTCGCTTAATCGGCCCACGGTAGCGGCTATACGCAGGACGTACGCGTCGCGTGGATTGGTTGGATCCCGACCGGTCACTTCGGTAATTCGTTTCAGGCGGTATCGCACCGTATTTGGATGAACAAACAGCTGACGTGCACAAGTCTCAACCGCACCTCCACAGTCGAGATAAGTGTCCAAAGTGTCGGTCAAGACGGAGCCACTTTCCGCCAACGGAGTAACGAGATGATCCTGGAGAGCGTCGACGGCAGCTTGATCGCCGAGTAGTGCGCGTTCCGGCAGTAGCTCCGTCGCAAACACCGGGCGCGGCGCTCCCCGCCATCCCACGACCGCTTTAATTCCGGCAAAAGCCTCAGACGCACTGAAATGCGCGGCGCTCAGACTTGGGGTCGTCGGGCCGATCACCACCGGGCCGCCGGCGAAGCTTCGCAGAAGATCCTGCATGAACTCGCTCTGCGCGGACTTGCTGGTCACGTCGCCGCTGACAACCATCACCAGGCGGCTGCCCTGAACGACTGCGAGTACCGCTCGGCCGTGGGCCGCAGCAGTGGCGTGGACGGTTCCTGCGACCGAGACCCGTTCATCGGGCGGCGGTGATCCGACGATGACCGTTGCCGGAGCAGTTGCATCCCAATTCAACGTGGCAGCGCGCGAGAGCATGTCCGAGCCGGTATCGCCGCGCACAACGGCGTCGACCACCAGTGCTTCCAGTCGGCTGTCCAATGCGCCACGCGATTCAGCGGCGCTGGCGTACACCGATGCGGCAGCAAATCCGAGTTCACGTCCGTACCGAAGAACGGCCTCGGTCAACGCGATGAGCTGCTGATCGTTGCGAGCCAACGCCGGCAACCACTTCTCGAAGAACTCCATGGCAACGCGAACCATGTCGACCGTCTGCCGCAGCGTCAGTCGCCGCGCCAACTCTTGAGGAATGACCGGAAAGGACTCGTATCCGAAGCTGATCTCCGAATCCAACTGCCTGAGCCATTCGAGGAAATTCACCACTGACGTCTGCACCAACAGTTGAACGTCTGCGCGGTGGGACGCGTCCAGGGTGTCGAAGAACGGGAGTTGTTCCTCCATGACCGTCACGGCTTCGGTCGCCAGCCGTCCGGAGAACTGTTTGACCCGCCGCAGCAAAGCCTCGGGCAGTGGATCGCGAACCTGACGCCGCCGCGACAGCGACGCCTGCAACCCGGAAGTCGACGACCGGATGCGTCGTACTCCTACCGGAGGTGCCCCGGATGCAGGCACATCAGAATCAGGATCAGGCATGACAAAAACCTACGCCCATCGCTGCGGATGTCGTGATGACACCCGCAGCAATGGGCGGAAGTGGTTCTCAGTAGCGGTGGAAACTATGCGCTACCGGTGTCCCCGGTCTGCTCGGGGGCAGCATTCACGTCGTCGATGCGGTACCGACCAGCTGCCTCGACGGCCTTGCTTCGGTCGATCGAACCTTCCTTGGCCAGACCGTTGAGCACGGCCACGGCGATCGACTCGGCATCGACGTTGAAGTAACGACGAGCGGCAGTGCGGGTATCGGAGAATCCGAAACCGTCGGTGCCCAGCGTGATGTAGTCGCCCGGAACCCACTGGCGGATCTGATCCGGGACAGCGCGCATCCAGTCCGATGCCGCCACAACGGGACCCTGCGCCGACGCCAACGCGTTGGTGGCGAAGGGAACCGGAGCGTCGACGCCCGGGTTGAGCAGAGCCTGACGCTCGCACTCGACACCCTCGCGGCGCAGTTCGCCCCAGGACGTGACGGACCAGATGTCAGCCGAGACACCCCAGTCGTCTGCGAGCATCTGCTGAGCCCGCAGGCCTTCCGGCATGGCAACACCGGAAACGAGGATCTGAGCCTTCGGGCCCTGCGCATCGGATGCCTTGTAGAGGTAGATGCCCTTGAGCAGTCCCTCGACGTCCAGGTCGGCAGGCTCGGCAGGCTGCACGTACGGCTCGTTGTAGATGGTGAGGTAGTAGAAGATGTTCTCGCCGCCGAAGCCGGCAACACCTTCTGTACCGCCGTACATACGACGCAGGCCGTCCTTGACGATGTGCGCCAACTCGTACGAGAACGCCGCGTCGTAGGTGACCGCGGCCGGGTTGGTGGATGCCAGGAGCAGCGAATGTCCGTCGGCGTGCTGCAAGCCCTCACCGGTCAGCGTGGTGCGGCCGGCAGTTGCGCCGAGAACAAATCCGCGGGCCATCTGGTCGGCTGCTGCCCACAGGCCGTCGCCGGTGCGCTGGAAACCGAACATCGAGTAGAAGATGTACAGCGGAATCATCGGTTCGCCATGCGTCGCGTACGACGTTCCGACCGCGGTGAACGACGCCGTCGAGCCGGCTTCGTTGATGCCCTCGTGCAGGATCTGGCCGACCGGGCTCTCCTTGTAGGCAAGCATGAGTTCGGCGTCGACAGACGTGTAGAGCTGTCCGTTGCGGTTGTAGATCTTCAGCGACGGGAACCACGAGTCCATACCGAAGGTGCGGGCCTCGTCCGGGATGATCGGCACGATGCGCTTGCCGATCTCCTTGTCGCGCAGCAGTTCCTTGAGGATGCGGACGATGGCCATGGTCGTGGCCACTTCCTGCTTGCCCGAACCCTTGCGGATGACGTCGTACGTCTTGTCCTCGGGAAGCTTCAGCGGTGCAGCGTCCGTATTGCGGGAGGGCAGGAAACCGCCGAGTGCCTTTCGGCGATCGAGCATGTACTGGATCTCGGGAGCGTCGTTGCCTGGGTGGTAGTACGGAGGCAGGTACGGATCCTTCTCGAGCTCGGCATCCGAGATCGGGATGTGCTGCATGTCGCGGAAGGCCTTCAGGTCGTCCAGCGTCAGCTTCTTCATCTGGTGCGTCGCGTTGCGGCCCTCGAAGTGCTTGCCGAGCGTGTAGCCCTTGATGGTGTGCGCGAGAATGACCGTCGGCTGGCCCTTGTGAGCCATCGCGGCGGCGTACGCGGCGTGAACCTTGCGGTAGTCGTGGCCACCACGCTTGAGGTTCCAGATTTCCGGATCGGTGAGGTCCTTGACCAGTTCCTTGGTACGCGGGTCGCGGCCGAAGAAGTGATCACGCACGAACGCGCCGTCGTTGGCCTTGTAGGTCTGGAAGTCGCCGTCCGGAGTCACGTTCATCAGGTTGACGAGCGCGCCGTCCTTGTCGGCGTGCAGCAGCGAATCCCACTCGCGGCCCCATACGACCTTGATGACGTTCCAGCCTGCGCCGCGGAAGAACGACTCCAACTCCTGGATGATCTTGCCGTTGCCGCGAACCGGGCCGTCGAGGCGCTGCAGGTTGCAGTTGACGACAAACGTCAGATTGTCGAGGCCTTCGGTCGCCGCGACGTGCGCAAGACCGCGCGACTCCGGCTCGTCCATCTCGCCGTCGCCGAGGAATGCCCACACATGCTGATCGGTGGTGTCCTTGATGCCGCGATCGTTGAGGTAGTGGTTGTACCGCGCCTGGTAGATGGCGTTCATCGGGCCGAGGCCCATCGATACCGTCGGGAACTCCCAGAAGTCGGGGAGCAGGCGGGGGTGCGGGTACGACGGGAGTCCGCCGCCCTTGTCGGCGTGGCTCTGCTCCTGACGGAAGCCGTCCATCTGCTCGGCCGGGATACGGCCTTCGAGGAATGCTCGCGCGTAGATGCCGGGGGAGGCGTGGCCCTGGATGAAGATGTGGTCGCCGCCGCCCGGATGATCCTTGCCACGGAAGAAGTGGTTGAAGCCCACCTCGTACAAGGCGGCGGAGGACGCGTAGGTGGAGATGTGGCCACCGACGCCGACGCCGGGGCGCTGCGCGCGGTGCACCATGATGGCTGCGTTCCAGCGGATCCAAGCGCGGTAACGGCGTTCGACTTCTTCGTCGCCCGGGAACCACGGTTCGTTCTCGGTCGGGATCGTGTTGACGTAATCGGTGGACGTCAGAGCGGGCAGTGCGACGTGCTTCTCGCCGGCGCGTTCGAGCATGCGCAGCATGAGGTAGCGGGCGCGGGTAGGTCCTGATCGATCCAGAAGTCCGTCGAAGGACTCGAGCCATTCAGTGGTTTCGTCCGGGTCGATGTCCGGCAGGTACGACGCGACGCCTTCGCGAATGACGCGAACACGGCCGTCCGCTCCAGGGGGTGCGCTGGGGGATGGTGAACCTGGCACTCCCGTGCCCCCGGACTCGGCGTTCGGCTCGGACGAGGGACCCTGGATCAGGTCAGACAACGTGTGCTCCTCAGAGGGGTTAGGGACGCGTGGTTGGGCGTCCTTACGTAGGTGACCGGGACCTTGTTAGGTCCGATCCACTTCCATGATGAATATGGCGCGTACCTCATCTTTCACCATCCCGGTCGGCCTGGCACACTGTGGCCCCGGTTACCGTCGGGTAGCGTTCTCGAGTTCGACGTTCGGCTGCAAGAGTTGCCGGTGGCAACGCGATGTGAGGGGGGATTCGTCGGTGATGAAGGCGGGACCGGTCAGGGGATCGGGAAAAAGCGTGGACCGGTATCGACGTCGTGGATTAGTTGTCGCGATCGGCGCGTTGACGGTGGGTTCTGTGGTGATCGTGGGGTGTTCGGGTGCCGTCGAGGGATCGCCGACTCCGAACAGGGTGCAGGCTGCTGCCTATCAGGCCGAGGTGACGGCGTCGATTGCGGCGTCGTCGTCGAAAGCTGCAGCCGACGCGGTCGAGACCGCGTTCCAGACCTGTGAAGAGCTGATACGCCGATCGAAGGACGACGTGGCCGTCTTCAACGCCTACATCGACGCCAACAACAACGACGAGTCCGACGTGACGAGCAAAGCGCAGGCAGCTGCGTCCTCGGCAGACGAATTCGCAGGGTGGCTCGACACCGCGACCGCGGACGTCCCCGCCTCGCTGTCCGGACTGTTCGGCGACCTGGCCGACAACCTCCGGTCGATCGCCGGCGTCGTCAAGCGCGACCATTCGCCGGACGAAATCAATTCGATCACCGATACGACCAATTCAATTCGGGATTCGATCCGCACCGAATGCGGAGCGCTGTGACCTGCAGATTTTCGGAGGCGTAGGGTTCCGGGCGTGTCTGCGGACACAAATCCGGAAAAGTTTTCGGCGTGGTCGGCTTGCGCTAACGCCTTCGACCATGTTCGCTTTCCCTAATCGAACGTTAAACGGTCGGTGCGCGGGGACTCCGTGCACCATCAACAAAAGGAGGACCCCACCGTGGTCGCCGCGGCGGATGCCCAGAACTACGCTCAGAAACTCGGGATTACTGCCGATATGGTGGTGCAGGAACTGGGCTGGGATGAGGATACCGACGACGGCATTCGTGCCGCGGTTGAGGAAACCATCGGCGGGGAAATGCTCGACGAGGATTCGGACGAAGTCATTGACGTCGTGCTGCTGTGGTGGCGCGACGAAGACGGAGACCTTGTCGACGCTCTGATGGATGCCATCGGTCCTCTCGCAGACGAAGGTTTTGTCTGGGTTCTCACACCTAAGACAGGGCGCGACGGACACGTCGAGCCCAGCGAGATCGCTGAATCTGCCCCTACAGCAGGACTGACTCAGACGTCTGCTGCGAACCTCGGTGACTGGTCGGCAAGCCGACTCGTTCAGCCGAAGGCTCGCCCGGCAGGCAAGCGCTGATCAAGCCGGCATCAAGCAACAGTGCATCGGATGACGCAAGTGCGACGTCCGATGCACTGTCGTATTTCCGAAACTTTTCCTATCGTCAGTGAAGGATGAAATCCATGCCTCTCGAAGTTGGTGCTCAGGCACCGGAATTCACGTTGAAGGATCAGAACAACCAGGAAGTCTCGCTCGCAGACTTCCGCGGTAAGAAAAACGTTCTGCTCGTCTTCTACCCGTTGGCTTTCACCGGAACATGCCAGGGCGAACTCTGCAAGGTCCGCGACGAGCTTCCGACGTTCGAAAACGACGACACGGCAATCCTGGCCATCTCCGTCGGCGCTTCACCGACACACAAGATCTGGTCCGCCGAGCAGGGCTACACTTTCCCGTTGCTCTCCGATTTCTGGCCGCACGGTGAGGTTGCGCAGAAGTACGGCGTGTTCAACGACAAGCTGGGCTTCGCTAACCGTGGAACCTTTGTCATCGACAAGGATGGAATCATTCGTTTTGCCGAGATGAATGGCCCCGGAGAGGCCCGTGACCACGCGCTTTGGGCAAATGCGATTGCCGCGCTAGAGTCTTAGAGCACTCCCGGTGAGGTTCTCGCCGGGAGTTCGGGCGTGTAGCTCAGTGGTAGAGCTCTGGTTTTACACACCAGCGGTCGGGGGTTCGAAACCCTCCGCGCCCACCGAATGACAAAACCCTGATCTGCGCTCCGGCGCGGTCAGGGTTTTGTTGTTTCTAGTCTCCGATGTATCCCGGTCTCCGGGTTAATCTGGCTGAGGAACCCCTTGACGCAGCGGGCCCGCCCACAGATGATCGAACTCTTGCACGTCGAACTCTGGAGCATCGGTGCCAACGCACGCCCAACATGTAGCTGTACTGATCATCGGAGCTGGGCCGACTGGCATTGCCGCCGCGACGTTGCTCGCCCAACGTGGTGTCGAGACCATGGTCGTCGAACGCCACCGCGGCATCTACCCGCTTCCTCGGGCGGTGCACCTCGACGACGAGGTTCACCGGATACTCCAAAAACTAGGTGTAGCTGACGAATTCGCCGCAATCAGCAAAACCGCCAGAGGGATGCGGTTGGTGGACGGCAGTTTGGAAACCCTGTTGGAGTTGCGCCGTGAGGGCGTCGGAGAACACGGCTGGCCCCAGGCGAATATGTTCGATCAGCCTGACCTCGAAAACCTGCTGAGGCGCAATCTTGCGGGCTTTCCCGCGGCCACCGTAGTCACCGGGGTGGAGGCGACTGTGACTCGTAGCGTGGGATCGGTTGTCGAAGTTGAACTGGTGGAACAGGATTCCGGAGGGAGGCGCACAGTCACTGCCGATTTTGTGCTCGGGTGCGACGGCGCGAACAGTCGGACCCGCGAGTTCCTCGACACGACGATGCGTGATCTCCATTTCGAAGAACTCTGGTTGGTTGTCGATGTGCGGTGCGGCGTCTCCCTCGACGTGTGGGATGGCGTCTACCAAGTGTGCGACCCGTCGCGCCCGTCGACGTTCATGCAGATCGGCCCAGACCGCTACCGGTGGGAGTTCCGGATCAATCCCGGGGAGAGTGTCGACCAACTCGCGTCGGAGGATTCCTTGCGCGCATTACTGGCGTCGTGGTTCCGCGAGGTGCCCTGGGAGGCAGCGGAAGTGCTGCGTCATACCGGATACACATTCCGTGCCGCTGTGGCCGACGTGTGGGGGCGCGACGGCGTCTTCCTGCTCGGCGATGCCGCGCACTTGACGCCACCCTTCATCGGGCAAGGCATGGGTGCAGGGTTGCGTGACGCGGCCAATCTGGCGTGGAAGCTGGCGGCGGTGGTGGACGGCACTGCTGAACGGTCGATCCTCGACAGCTATCAGGAGGAACGGAAACCGCATGTGACTCAGATTGTTCGAGCTGCTGTGGCGATCGGCTGGGTGATGGCCGGCGGAAAGGGCTTCATCTCGCAGGCGCGTCAAACCATCCTGACAGCGGTGTGCCGAGTGCCGGGGTTCAGTGGACCGGCGATGAAGTCGATTTCTCCGAGGCTGCGGGCAGGGCTGTTGGCGAGGCGCCCCGTGTTGGCGAGAAACCCTGTCGGATTGATGTTTCCGCAACAACATGCCGGCGACGACGATCGTCTTGGCACTGGTTTTGCTCTGGTGTATCGCGGTGAGATGGACACCCATCTCAGGGTTCTCGCGTCGGCGCTCGGAGCTGTGGAAGTGCTCGTCGGTAGTGACGAAACCGGTCGCGCGGTGTCGTCGTGGATGGATCGACACCGCGCCCGCGCAGTTCTCGTGCGCCCGGATCGGGTGGTGGCGGATTATGCAAAACTCGGGAACGGGCCTGCGCGCGAATCCACGTGGGCGCGTGCGCTGGTCGGTTCCCGAGTCGCGGCGAACTACTTGGACAGGATGATCGAGAACTGAATCTGGCCGGCATCCTCGACGATGATGTTGGCGAACATGGTGGGCTTGTCGATCTTGTAATCGGTCCACGTGACATCGATGGCGCCGGCGGCTTCGATTCCGGCAGCCGACCTACGGATATCGAAATCGGTTGTCACCGGACGGGTTTCGCCCTTCAAGGTGAGTTCGCCGGTGATCGGGATGGTGGTGATGGTGCCGTCGGCTGGGACTGTGCTCAGGTCAACGGGTTCGGTGATGGTGAACGTCGCCTTGGGGAACTTGCTGGCGTTCATCACGGAGTTGCTGAACTGGAAATCGCGTCGGCCGTCGTCGGTTGCGATGGTGGCAACGGCGACCTCGACGGTTCCCTCGGTCAGCTTCTCGGATTCGACGGTCGCGGTGCCGCTGACTTTCTCGGTCTGTCCGCGGACGAAGACCCGTTGTCCCTGGAGCGTTTCCCACACTTCGTAGCCGGCTTTCGATCCAGCTCCGACGGTCCACGTGCCGTCGATCTCTGCCGACGCGTCGGCGGGAGCGGCGTCGTCGCTCAGTCCGAGCGCATCCGGCTGATCACCGTGAATGAAATTTGCGTACACCCAGGGTCCGGCAAGTACGACTGCCAGCACTACGGCCACCGCGGAGCCGATCACCCACCACCATCGTTTGTTCATGAGGGCGAAGATTAGTGCAATTGTGAACCAGATGGGGGAGTTACGTTTTCGGGCGCCCCCGCAATGGTTGCCGCGATGGTTGCGCTGGCTGATAGCTCGGAGAGGTCTTGTTGCAATTCCTGAGCGCGCGTGCGGAACGCGTTGTCGTCGAGGACACGTCGGACGGCGGTGGCGATGGAACGCGCACGTGGGGTGCCGCGTCGCAGGTTGATACCGGTACCGGAGATTTCGACCCGGCGGCAGATTTCGGCTTTGTCCTCGGTGGTTCCGGCAACTACCAAGGGGACGCCGTGTGCGAGGGCGTAGTGCACGCCGCCCCAGCCTCCGTTGGTGACCATGACATCGACTTTGGGAAGAAGTTGATCGTAAGGGAGGAACTCCGCGACGCGGAGGTTCTCGGCGGTGGCCGACACGTCGGAGATCGGGCGGCCCCCCGTTGTGGCGACCACAAGTACGTCCTGATCGGCCAGGCCGCGAATTGTGGGTTCCATCAATCGATTCAGGTCACCGTTGTCGAGGGTCCCTTGTGTGACGAGCACCACTGGTCGGTCTCCGTCGAGGTCGTTCCACCAGGTGGGCGGAGTGAAATCGCTGCTCGATGTCGAGAGGATCGGGCCGCTGAACGTCAATCGGTGGTCGCGATCGCTGCGCGGATACTCGAACGATTCGGTGGTCAGCACAAATGTTTCATCGGCGAGTATGGGCCAGTTCAGAACAAACTCCGGGATCGGTGTGCCGGTCAGTTGTTGGTGTTGGCGGTCGGCGGACGACTGTGCGGCGCGCAGAATTCCATGTTCGAAGACAGCGTTGAGCGCCTGGTTGCGGATGCGTCCGACGCGGGTCGACGACGGTGGAAACCCCGGTCCGAACGGTGCGGTATCGATGCTCGTGCACATGAGAGGTGATGTGCAGATCGCGAAGACACGCGGGCGGGAAGCGGGTGATCCGCTCAGCAGCGGGATCAATCCCATGAACAAATTCTCGGCGGCAATGGCATCGACGGATGTGGATTCGATGATGCGTTCAACTGCCCTGAACTGCGCGGACATCGATGCGACGAAGATTCTCTCGAGGTCGAATCGGGAACGAAGTGGTCCGGGCCGACGTGACCGTCCGGGAAACGCGGCTTCCATGTTGTGCTCGTCGAAATCGCATTCGGGGGGAAGGGGGATGTGTGTGATTCCCGCTGAGTCGGCGCGCTGCGCGAACTTGTTGCCGGTCAGTATCGATACGGAGTGACCCGTTTCGATCAGAGCTTTTCCGACAGCGAGCATCGGAACAACGTGGCCTGTCAGCGGTGCGCTGCAGAGCAGTATCGAACTCACCGGTCTCCTTGTTTCTGTGTATCGGTCTCGGATGCATTGTGAGACTGGACAGTCCGCCAAACGACGTAGGTCCCCGTTTTGTTCTCCGATGTGATTTCATCTGAATTCTGCACACTGTAGAAGCTTCAACCAAGTGCCTCGGAGGCTCGACATGACTACCGCCTACATCAACAAGATCTCGACGGTCGTGCCAGAGCATGACATACACGATGCCTTCGTGGAGTTCGCAGACAATTCCTTCACTCTTCGGCGCAAGCAGTTGCTGTTCCGCCGTATGGCCGATCGGGCGCAGATTTCGCACCGATACTCCGGAATCAGCTCGGTTGACGACTTTTACAGCGGCGACCCCAACGGAATCAACACCGAAACGCGCATGATCGAGTTCGAACGCACCGCACCGGCACTGGCCGTGCGCGCCGTGAACGGTCTGAATCTCGGTGACCGTGCCTCCGAGGTCACCCACCTGATCGTCATCACGTGTACCGGATTCTATTCTCCCGGAATCGACTTCGAGATCATCAAACAGTGTGGGATCAGCCCGTCCGTCGAGCGCACGCAGATCGGGTTCATGGGCTGCTTCGCCGGCATCAACGGACTCAAGCTGGCGCATCACATCGTTCGTTCGGAGCCCAATGCGCGGGTCCTCGTGGTCAGCACGGAACTCTGCTCGCTGCATCTGCAGAAGTCCGAGGATCTCGAGACGATGCTCTCGTTCCTCGTGTTCGGCGACGGTTGTGCCGCCGTCCTGATCTCCGCCGAGTCCGAAGGGCTGGCGATGAATTCCTTCCAGGCAGTGATGGTTCCCGATTCCGCGGAACTGATCACGTGGAGAATCGGTGAGCTCGGCTTCGACATGGTGTTGTCCGGCAAGGTTCCCGGGACCCTGTCGCGCGCTTTGGACGATGAAAGCATGAAGCTGATTCTTGCCGGTGCGGACAAGAGTGACATCGGCTTGTGGGCTGTGCACCCCGGCGGTCGGTCCGTACTCGATGCCGTCGAAACGTCTTTGGAGTTGGCGCCGACCGATCTGGCCGCATCACGAAAGATCCTCAACGACTACGGAAACATGTCATCGGCCACCGTGCTCTTCGTGCTGGCAGAGATGATGGAGCAGAACAAGAACGGCGAGCACAGTGGAAAGGCCGGTTGTGCGATGGCTTTCGGTCCGGGACTGACCGCGGAAACCATGCGGTTCCAGGCCGTCTGAACCTGACGGCAGCGGGCGCGGGTAGAACTGTTCTGTGCTCAACGCGTCCAAGAACCGTCACCCTGTCACTGCTCGCGCCGCCGGCCTGCTCCTAGGCTTTGCGGCCGACCGCTACTTTGCCGACCCAGCAAGGTTTCATCCCGTCGCCGGTTTCGGTACGAGTGCGATTGCTCTGCAGCGGGTTTCCTACTCCGACAGCAAGGTTGCGGGCACCGTGCACGTAACGGTGTTGTTGACCGGAGTGGGGGCACTCGGACTGGTCTCCGAAAGCGTTGCTCGACGCGGCGGGTGGCTCGCACACGCCGGTGTTATGGCCGCGGCCACGTGGGCGGTGCTCGGCGGGACGTCGCTCGCGCGGACCGGACACGACATGGCGGTGCGGCTCGAGGAATCCAGGCGAAGTGGGGACCTCACCGATGCACGCGACCTACTCCCGTCGCTGTGCGGTCGCGATCCGTCGGTCCTGGACGAGGAAGGCCTCACCCGAGCGGCCCTGGAATCGGTGGCCGAGAATACGTCCGACGCGACCGTGGGCGCGCTGCTGTGGGGTGCCGTGCTCGGTATCCCGGGCTTGTTCGTCTACCGCGCCGCAAACACATTGGACGCGATGATCGGCTACCGCTCCGAGAAGTACCGCAACTTCGGATGGGCCGCAGCCAGGTTCGACGATCTGGTCAATCTTGTGCCCGCCCGATTGACCGGTGTGATCACCGCCGCATCGGCACCGTTGGTCGGCGGTTCGCCGCGCGAGTCCCTATCCGCGTGGCGTCGTGACGCGTCGGCGCATCCGAGTCCCAATGCGGGCGTGGCCGAGGCCACCGCTGCGGGAGCATTGGGTATCTCGCTCGGAGGACGCACGCAGTACTCCTACGGCGTCGAAATGCGTCCGGTGCTCGGAAACGGACCAGCCCCGACGCCGACGGATTTGCGCCGGGCGTCGAGGCTGTCCTCGATAGTTCAGATCGGAGCCGCGATAACGTCAGCGGCTGTTGCCGTAGCGGTCGGCAAGTTTGACTTCATTCGCCGTTCGCGGAACTGATTCGGGCTCCGGCTTTTTGCGACGCCCGATAGTGCGTGCCGGGGTCGGAGTCGGCGCTGGAGTCGAGTCGTCGCCAGCTGTATCGGCAGACTCTTCCTTCTCCTTGCGTCGCTCCCGCCATTCCGCACGGATGAAGTACGCCAGTCCGAGTGGTGCCATGATGCCGAATGCGAGCCACTGGAATCCGTACGAGAGATACGGGCCGGCGTCGAGTTGGGGGAGCGCAATGGTGCCGAGTCCGCCGGGCTGGTCGGGCTCGAGCTGGATGTACGCGTTGACAAGATCGGTGCCGATGAACTCGCCGATCGGGCCCGCGTCGATGGAGTAGACCTGCTTTGCGCCGTCTTCGAACATCGGAACTCGGCCGGGGGCCGTGCCCTCCGACAAGCGAACCCGGCCGTTCAAGGTGACGGGATCGGTGGGCGGCGCGGCAATCGGAGGCGCTTCCGCACCCGTGATCGGCCGCACGAAGCCGCGATTGACGAGGATGGTTCGGCCGTCGTCGAGGGCGAACGGAGTCAAGACCTCGTAGGCCGGTGCACCCTCGACGGACTGAAGGCGGACGAGGATGTCGGCATCGGGGACATAGGACCCGGTGGCTGTGATGTTTCGCCACTCGTCGGCCGGCGCGATGGTGCCGTCGGCGATGACATTGCCGATGGGCACGGTCTCCGCGTTGATGGAATTGGAGATCAGATCGTTGCGGTACTCGGTGGACGTGTTCTTTCCGAGCTGCCATGGCGCCAGCACGGTGAAGCACATGTAGGCGAAGATGCCGACCACAGCTGCCAGTACCAACCAACCGGGCCGCAACAAGAATCTGAGTCTCCGCACGACTACTACGGTATCCGTTCTTCCGAACTGAGTGAATTCAGCTCCGCGTCCTACAGTCGTTCGCGGATCCAGACCAGGATGTCCGGAATTGCCGCTTCGATCTGATCCTGGACCAGTTCGAAATCGGAGAAGTCACCGTAGTAGGGGTCCGGCACCGAGTCACCGTCGGCATCGGGGTCGAAGGAACGCAGCAGCCGACGTCGTTCCGCCGGAACGCCAAGGTGAGCGAGCTCACGATCGTGGCCGGTGTCGAGGGGTACGACGAGGTCCGCCGACAGGTGGTCGTCGTTGACCTGAGCTGCGCTGTGGCCGGTCGGGTAGTTGGCCGCGAGGAGAATCTTGTTGGTTCGTGAGTCGGCTTCCTCGCCGCTGTGCCAGCCGTCGATACCGGCGCTGGTCACCCGAACCTGATCGTCGAGACCTTCGCGTTGCAGATGGCCGAGCAGGATTTTCTCTGCCATCGGCGACCGGCAGATATTGCCGGTGCAGACAAACGTCACGTGCAGTACTGACTCAGTGCCGGCCATCGAGTAGTCCTCCCAGTTCGGTGGTCGACGCAACCGAGTGACGGGCGCCGTCCGCTTCGGATGCGTGACCGTAACCCCATTCGACGAACAGCGCGGGAATTCCGAACTTGGCTGCTCCCAGAACGTCGTGATCGCGATCGCCCACCATGATCACATCCGCGGTGCCGCCGTCGGTTGCGCTCACCGGGGTCAGCCCGAGTTCGGTCAACGAATGCGCGATGACATCCGGCTTGGCCCGACGGGAACCGTCGTCGCTGGCGCCGCCGATGAACTCGAAATAGTGGGCGAGGCCGAAGTGCTCGAGGATACGAATCGCAAACCGTTCCGACTTCGACGTCGCGACCGCCAAGCGGGTGCCGTGCGCGCTGGCCCGCGCGAGTACATCGTCCATACCGTCGAAGACCGAGTTTTCACTCCAGCCGACGGCGTCGTAGCGCTCGATGTACGCGCCGATCGCCGCCTCGACCTCGTCGGCGGGCATATCCATTGAGCGGAACGTGTCGATCATGGGCGGGCCGATGACTGCGGCGAGCATCTCTTCGGTGGGTTCGGGCCGGCCGACGGTAGCCAGCGCATGACGGAACCCGCGGTGGATTCCGGGGGCCGAATCGGTGATGGTTCCGTCGAGGTCGAAGAGGACAACGGGAAAACTATCGAGGGGAAGTGAGCTCACAGAAGGTCATTATCCCGCACGTGGGGAGCCCTGTCCGCGCCCGTAGTCTCGTCACCGTGAGTATCGCAGCGGACAACCTGGACAGTTTGCGTCACCACGGGGACGTCGACGCGCAGCCGGGGCTTCTCGATTTTGCCGTCAACGTCCAAGGAGACGGGCCTCCGGAGTGGCTTCGGGAGCGTCTGGCGCGCGAGCTGTCGAGCCTCGGTTCGTATCCGTCTGCGGCCGCGGAACTGCGGGCCAGGGAAACCGTCGCTGCGCGCCATGGCCGACGGCCCGACGAAGTGCTGTTGCTCTCCGGTGGGGCCGAGGGATTTGCGATGCTGCCCCGGCTCGGCTCGACATCGGCTGCGTTGATCCATCCCTCGTTCACGGAACCGGAATTGGCTCTGCGGGAAGCCGGTGTGCCCGTGACGCAGGTGATCCTGGAACCGCCGTATCTGTTGCGTGACGCAGCCGTCCCCGAATCGGCAGATCTGGTGGTTCTGGGTAACCCCACCAATCCGACGTCGGTGTTGCATCCGAAAGTCGATGTGCTTGCACTGCGTCGGCCGGGCCGAATTCTGGTCGTGGACGAGGCCTTCGGCGACGCGGTGCCTGGTGAAATCGAGAGTGTCGCTGATCAGTCTCTGCCGGACGTGCTGGTGCTGCGCAGTCTGACAAAGACATGGGCGCTGGCTGGTTTGCGATGCGGCTACGCGCTCGGAGCACCCGATGTGCTGACGCGGCTCACCGAAGGCCGGGCACATTGGCCACTCGGAAGTTTGCAGATCGAAGCGATCAGGGCCTGTTGTGAACCATCGGCGGTGGCGCAGTCGCAGGAGAAGGCAACTGCGATCGCCCGTGATCGCGAGTCGTTGTGCCGCGAGCTTCGCGCCCTCAGCTTTTCGGCCAACGGTATCTCGGTCCACGAGCCTGCGTCGGCACCCTTTGTTCTGCTCGAACTTGCCGATGGCGAAGCGATGCGTCTGCATTTGCGCGAGCGCGGCATCGCTGTTCGACGGTGCGATACGTTCCCCGGACTCGGCCCGAATCATCTGCGGTTGGCAGTCCGCCCGCCGCATCAGGTGTCGATCCTGATCGACGCGATGAAGGAGATCTTGTGAGCACAACCCTCGCCGACGTCATAGCTGTACTCGAGGCCGCGTACCCACCGGCATTGGCCGAGTCGTGGGACTCCGTCGGATTGGTGTGCGGTGACCCGGCCGATTCGGTGAGCCGCGTCGTTTTTGCCGTGGATCCCACCGAATCCGTGGTCGACGACGCAATAGCCTCCGGTGCAGACCTGCTGGTTGTGCACCATCCGTTGTTGCTGCGCGGAGTGGACACCGTCGGCGCGCACACGCCGAAGGGCGCCTTGGTGCATAAGCTGATCAAAGCGGGATGTGCCTTGTTCTCGGCGCACACCAACGCCGATTCGGCCGATCCCGGCGTCTCCGACGCTCTGGCGGACGCCTTGGGTCTGACAGTGCTGCGCCCGATCGAGCCGAAGCCTTCACAGCCCCTGGACAAGTGGGTGGTCATGGTGCCGATCGACCGCACCGACGCAGTGCAGGGCGCACTCTTCGAGGCCGGAGCCGGCCGCATCGGCGACTACAGCGAGTGCAGCTGGACGGTCACGGGCACCGGGCAATTCCTTCCCGGCGACAAGGCAACTCCCGCAATCGGAAGCGTCGGCGCGCTCGAGCAGGTCTCGGAAGATCGGATCGAGGTCATCGCGCCGCGCACCGAACGCGCGGCGGTACTCGACGCTCTGCGCACCGCACACCCCTACGAAGAACCGGCCTTCGACGTGTTCGAGCTGGCCACCTTCCCGAGTTCTCGGGGCCTCGGCCGCATCGGTGAGCTTCCGCACGCCGAAACGCTGCGTGAGTTCACGGCGCGAGTCGCAGGAGCACTGCCGTCGACGGAATGGGGCGTTCGCGCGGCCGGCGACCCCGACGCGATGGTGCGTACCGTCGCGGTCTGCGGCGGTTCCGGCGATTCGTATCTCGGTGTGGTGTCCGCGCTGGGCGTCGACGCGTACGTGACGTCCGACCTGCGGCATCATCCGGCGGACGAGCATCTGCGGGCCGGTGGACCGGCGCTCGTCGACGTTGCACATTGGGCCAGTGAATATCCGTGGTGTGCCCAGGCGAAGTCGGTGGTCGACGCCGCATTCGGGTCCGTTCCCGAGTGGCACAGTCGAGTCAGCACCATCCGCACCGATCCGTGGTGCCTGAGTGCGTCGTAGGTGGCCACCGATCAAGGTACGGTTGCACGAACATTTCAACAGCAGACCCGTCACCGGACATACAGCAGGAGTTACACAGCGTGAACGTCCAACCACAGGTGCAAGCCAAGCTTCTCGACCTCGCCGGCGTGGATGCGGAGCTCACCCGGATCGCACATCGACGCGGTGCGCTTCCCGAGCAGCAGGAAGTGGACCGTCTCGAGGCTGAGCGCATCAGCCGCAAGGACGCGTCCGTCGGCGTCGAAATCCAGATCGACGACATCGATCGCGATATCCGCAAGCTCGAAGGTGAGATCGACGCTGTCCGTCAGCGCGAAGACAAAGACCGCACTCTCTTGCAGAGCGGCAACGTAGCTGCCAAGCAGCTCACCGAACTCGAACACGAACTCGGCAGCCTTGTGCGTAGGCAGGGGCTGCTCGAAGACGAGTTGCTCGAGGTCATGGAACAGCGTGAGGCGCTGCAGGCAGATTTCGATCACGCCGGTGCACAGCTGTCGCAGGCAGAAGACGAATTGGTTGACGCCAAGCGTCGTCGCGACGACGCCGTGGCCGATCTGAACAAGGCGCAGGAGCGTTGCATCGCGGACCGTGAGCGTCTGGTCGGCGAGTTCCCCGCCGATTTCCTGGCTGTCTACGAAAAGCAGCGCACCCTCGGGGGACCGGGCGCAGCCCTGCTTCAGGCTCGCCGCTGTGGTGCCTGCCGGATCGAAATCGACCGCGGTGAGATCTCGCGCATTGCCGGCACGCCGTCCGACGTTGTTGTCCGTTGCCCCGAGTGCGGCGCAATCATGGTGCGTACCAAGGAGTCCGGTCTGTGAGTTTGTCACGAGTCATCGTCGAGGCCGACGGTGGATCGCGGGGAAACCCAGGTCCGGCGGGTTATGGCGCTGTCGTGTTCGACAGCTCTCGCACGGTGCTGGCCGAACGCAAGGAAAGCATCGGCACTGCCACCAACAATGTTGCGGAGTATCGCGGGCTCATTGCGGGATTGACCGCTGCCGGTGAACTCGGCGCCTCCGACGTTGATGTCCGGATGGATTCCAAACTGGTTGTCGAGCAGATGTCCGGTCGCTGGAAGGTCAAGCACCCGGACATGATTCCGCTCCAGCGCAAGGCCGCAGAGGTGGCGGCGCAGTTCGCGAGCGTGACGTACACCTGGATTCCCCGCGCGGAGAATTCGCATGCGGATCGGCTGGCAAACGAGGCGATGGACGCGGCTGCCGGAATGGAAACTGCCGGCCTTGACTCTGCAGGTATCGAGACCGCAAGCGAACCCGTCCCGGTGTCCACACCGAGAACTGCGCCCGCCGAGACCTCGTCCGAACCGCAGATCGCCGGTTCGCCTGGGTGGACGGCCAGCGTGGGCAAGCCGACGCGGATGTTGTTGCTGCGTCACGGTCAGACAGCGATGTCGGTCGATCGCCGTTATTCGGGCCGGGGTAATCCGATCCTCACGGCACTGGGGCGCGCTCAGGCCGCCGGCGCAGCAGCACGTTTCGGCAGTCGCGGTGGCATCGACGCCATTGTCTCGTCTCCGCTGGGACGCACGCGCGAAACGGCCGAGGAGTCGGCGCGGGTTCTCGGCCTGCCGGTGATCGAGCACAAAGGTCTGATCGAAACCGATTTCGGCGACTGGGACGGGCTCACGTTTCGTGAAGCGGCGCAGCGTGATCCGGAACTGCACACGGCATGGTTGTCCGACACGTCCGTGAAGCCGCCCGGCGGTGAGAGCTTCGACGAGGTTCGCGAGCGCGTTATTGCCGCGCGTGACGATCTGATCGCAACATACGGCGGGTCGACACTGCTCGTCGTCTCGCATGTGACACCGATCAAGACCCTGGTGCAATTGGCGCTCGACGCTGGTCCGTCGTTGCTGTATCGCCTGCACCTGGATTTGGCGTCGCTGAGCATCGCCGAGTTCTACCCTGACGGTGGAGCATCGGTGCGACTCGTTAACGACACGTCGCACCTGCGCTGACTACAGAACTAACCAGAGCGCGCTGACTGCCCCGAGAAGGGTCAGTGGCGTCGTAGCTAGACCGAGCAGTGTGAAGGTTGCCAGCGTGGGCGCAGCGTCCACGCTGGTGGCCACTCGCCGCCACAGCATTGTTGCGAGTGAGCCGACGTAGGTCAGATTAGGGCCGAGGTTCACCCCGATCAGCATGGCCAGTACCAGGCCGGTCGGGGCCGAGGGGCCAAGGGCCGCGATCATCAGCAAGGTGGCCGGCAGGTTGTTCACGAGGTTCGACGCGATCGCCGCGACCGCTGCCACCACGAGCAGCGAGACATAGCCGGTATCCGACGGCAGTATCCGTGCAACAGCGTCCCCGACGGGACCGTGTGCGACGCCTGCCACCACAACGCCGAGCACCAGCACAAATGCGCAGAACCACAGATCAGCCGCGTACACGATGCGCTTCAGGTCGGTTCTGCGGCGACGGAGAGCGATCGCAGACAGCACTGCCGCGCCGGCGACGGCCACCCACGCCGGTTCGATGCCGACGAATCCCGAAGCGGCAAAGCCGAACAGCGTTGCGCCGATGATCGACAACGGCAGCACGGGTGCGGGGGAGTGACGGATTTCCGGAACCGGTCCGTCGGTTGTGTCCGCGCGCAGCTCCGATCGGAAGAACCATCGAAAGATCACGTACTCGATCACGATCGTCACGATCCACGGCAGCGCCATCAGGGCGGTGAAGTGCAGGAAGGTCAGTCCAGTTGCCGAAAACGCAATGAGATTGGTCAGATTGGAGACGGGCAGCAGGGTAGACGCCGAATTCGAGAGGTGCGCAGCGGCATACGAGTTCGGTTGTGGGCTGGCGTTGATGGATCGGGCGGCAACGATCACGGCCGGCGTGAGCAGCACGACCGTTGCATCGAGGCTCAGTACCGCGGTTGTCACGGCCGCTGCGCCGAAGACGTAGGTGAGCAGGCGGCGCGGATCGCGGCGCGAGCCTTGCCGCAGTAGCTGACTCACCCAGTGGAAGACACCGAGAGCGTCGGCGGCATGCGCGAGAATCAGCACCGCAACCAAGAACACGACGGTCGGTGCCATTGCTGTCACTTCATCGCGGGCTTCACCGACAGTGACCGCGCCGGCGAGAACCACGGCAATCGCGGCGGGGCCGGCTACCACGATCTCGGGCAGCCCGCGTGGGCGAACGATCGCGAACACGAGCACAACGCCGACCAGAATGATCGGAAGCAGACTCACTTCAGAAGTTTGTGGAGTGTGTTCAGATTGCGGGTGGTGGTGTACGCCTTGAATTTCGGTTTACCGGTGTTCTTGCCGAAGGTGCTCTTGACGGTCATACCTTTCTCGACCTCCCAGTACAAAACGCCCTCACCCGGTGCTACCTGTTCGACTGCAGGGTCGAGCCCCGCGGCCGATTCGGCGAGCTCTGCGAGCACCGACGGCTCCGACGCGATCATCGCGTACGCGTGCCACCCTTCGCGGCCGGGGTCGAAGGGATATCCGTCGACGATGGCCTGCAGCGCTGCGGTGTCGAGCACGAACACCCAGGCTTCGTACCCGAATTCGCGGTTGAGGGCGGTTTCGATGGTTTTCTTCAGCGCGGGCACATCGGCGCTGGTGCTGTCGAAGAGGACATTGCCTGACGCCAGGACCGTTTTCACACGCTCGAATCCGAGTTCTGTGAAGACGCGCGCAAGGTCCACCATCTTGATGTTGATACCGCCGACATTGATGCCGCGTAGCAGGGCCACGTACCGAGTCATACAGCGACCATAGTTCGGGTCACCGACAGCCACCCGGTAACCTACTGGGGCGGACGAGTTGGCCGGGCGGCCGCGGATCAGGGAACCAGCGCGTAGTGCGCACAGGCCCCGAGTCGAGGAAAGTCCGGACTCCACAGAGCAGGGCGGTTGTTAACGGCAACCCGAGGCAACTCGCGGGACAGTGCCACAGAAAACAGACCGCCTGCCTTTCGGGGCAGGTAAGGGTGAAACGGTGCGGTAAGAGCGCACCAGCACCCCGGGTGACCGGGGTGGCTAGGTAAACCCCGCCCGGAGCAAGGTTGAAGGTCGCATCGCGTGCGGTGCGGCTGCGCAAGTGTTCGAGGGCTGCTCGCCCGAGCTTGCGGGTGAACCGCGTGAGGCACCCGGCGACGGTGTGTCCAGATGGATGGTCGCCACTCGTCACTTCGGTGTCGAGGACAGGATCCGGCTTATACGCCAACTCGTTCGCCCTGACTTTCTCAAGGCTTCGCAATCGCATACAACCCCCGCCGGCATGGCCGACGGGGGTTGTATGTCGTAGTTCGTGTGGCGGTTATCAGATGGGCTTGATGACCAACAGGGTCGCCCAGTAGGTCGCCGCGTCATGGCCCATGAGCGGGAGAAGGTAATCGTAAAGAATTGCGGACATTGCGCGCTCCAATTTCTGTTCGTAGCTTGTCGAGGGCGATCAAGCAGAACTCACCGTTCGATTGTCCGGTTTTCACCTGCCAGGCCAAGTCGAAAGAATAGCAGTCTCACAGCGATCTACAAGCCTGACTCCCACTGAAATGCCACACTGTATTCATGACTGATGAAGATCGACTCTGGTACTTCGATGTGTCCGATGGTTCTGTCTCCCAAGGCAAGGGTCCCTCATCTTTGACGAGAATGGGGCCGTACCCTGATCGGGAGTCGGCAGAGCATGCACTGCAGATCGCCGCGGAACGCAACAAAGCCGCTGATCGGGCCGACGACGACTGGAACAACTAAGTTCGGTTTATGCGCCGAATCGAAGGTGGAGGACGCGTGCCCCTAGGTCGAATAACGGTGCAGGGAATCGACTTCGGGACGATTCGGGCTGAGTTTTCGTTGCCCGACGCGTTCGGCAGTGCGGCGATGGTCGAGGCCGAGAATGCCCGAGATCGCCATGCGGACGGCCGACTGGACGCTACGCACATCGAGTTCGTCACCATCGATCCGCCCGGATCGATGGATCTCGATCAGGCAGTGCATCTGGAGAAGTCAGCAGACGGCTTTGTCGTCCACTACGCCATCGCGGACGTTGCCGCGGTGGTGGTTCCGGGCGCCGCGCTCGACGTCGAAACCCGGAGGCGGGGCCAAACCTTTTATCTCCCGGACGGTTCCGTACCCCTGCATCCGCGTGTGTTGTCGGAAGGTTCGGCCAGCCTCTTGCCGGACGTGGTTCGTCCGGCAGCGCTCTGGCGAATCGAACTCGACGTCAACGCCGAACCGACGTCGTGGTCCGTAACCCGAGCCCTCGTGAAATCCGTGGCGCGTCTGGACTATTCGACGGTTCAGGCCGACGCCGAGGCCGGCACCTTGCACCCCTCGATTGCGGCGCTGCCGGAATTCGGCCGTCTCCGCGGTGACTCGGCGGTAGCCCGGGGCGCCATCGAGTTGAAGTTGCCGGAGCAGTCCGTGGTGCGGGAAGAAGCCGGACCGGATCAATCCGGTCGGTGGCGAATTGTGTTGGAACCGCGGACGGAAGCCGACGACTGGAATGCCGAAGTGTCTCTGTTGACCGGGATGTGCGCCGGCCGAATGATGATCGACGCAGGTGTCGGATTGTTGCGGACGTTGCCGCCGGCCGAGCAATCGGCAGTGGACACGTTGCGGAGAACTGCGGTTGCGCTGGGTATTACGTGGCCGCCGGGCAAGACGGTGGGGCAGATTCTTGCCGGACTCGACGCGCAGGAGCCGTCCACGATGGCCTTGATGTCGGTAGCGCCGTCTTTGCTGCGCGGCGCCGACTATGCGGCGTTCGACGGCCAATTGCCCGATCTGACAGTGCATGCGGGCATCGGCGCGCCCTACGCTCACGTGACTGCTCCGCTGCGCCGGCTGTCCGATCGATTCAGTACCGAGATATGTCTGGCGATCAGTGCTGGTACGCCCGTACCGGATTGGGTGCGGACCGCGTTGCCTGAATTGCCGCCGATCATGAGCGGATCGGATTCCGTCGCGAACAAGGTGGATCGCGCATGTATCGATCTGACCGAGGTGACGTTGCTCGAGGGCCGCGTCGGCGAGGTATTCGATGCTGTGGTGATGCGATCCAAGGACGGCAAGCGCGCTGCCGAGGTGTTCATACCGTCGGTGACCGTGATCGCCAAGTGCGTCGGCACTCCCGACGACGGTGAGCGGGTGAAGGTGCGACTCACCGCCGTCGACACAGCTAAGCGGACTGTGGAGTTCAGCTTCCCGGCATAGAGCCGAGTTACCGGTAGGAGTCTGTTGCCTCGAGCAGGTGATGGGTGATGCCGGGTTCCATCGCGGAATGGCCGGCGTCGTCGACGATGACGAGCTTCGACTCCGGCCAGGTGTTATGGAGGTCCCAGGCGCTGGTGGCGGGGCAGACGACGTCGTAGCGGCCTTGCACGATTGTTCCGGGAATGCCGTGCAGGGCCGAACTCTTGGTCAGCAGTTGAGCTTCGTCGATGAAGCCGGCATTGACGAAGTAGTGGTTCTCGATCCGCGCGAAAGCCAGGGCAAAGCGTACTTCGGAGTTCTCCTCGACCTTCTCCGGTTTCGGGATCAGGAAGCTTGTCGAACCCTCCCATGCGGACCAGGCGACAGCGGCGCGCTCTGCCACATCCGCGTCGTCGGAATGCAGGAGGCGGTGGTAGACCGCAACCAGATCATCGCCGCGCTCGTTCTCGGGTACCGGTTCGAGGAACTTGGCCCAGCGTTCGGGGAACATATGACCCGCTCCGCCGTTGTAGTACCAGTCGATTTCGCTTCGGCGCAGGAGGAATATCCCGCGCAGCACGAGTTCGGTGACCCGAGTCGGGAAGGTTTCGGCATAGGCGAGTGCGAGAGTCGAACCCCACGACCCGCCGAACACCATCCACTTCTCGATTCCGAGATGCTCGCGTAGGGCTTCGATGTCGTGCAGCAGTTTGCCGGTGGTGTTGACCGACAGATCGGCGCCGTCGGCGACGTGCGGCGTCGACCGACCGCATCCGCGCTGGTCGAGAAGGATGATCCGGTATGCGTCGGGATCGAAGAACTGCCGCAGCGACGGGTGTGTCCCACCGCCGGGGCCGCCGTGCAGGAATACGACGGGTTTGCCGTCGGGGTTTCCGCTGATCTCCCAGTACATGCGTTGGCCGTCGCCGACGTCGAGAAAGCCCGACGTGTGTGGCTCGATCGGGGGATAGAGTTCGCGGAGTTCACCGGTTTCGGTCATCAGAAACCGACCATGCCCGAAGCGAGGTCGGGGATCTCCAGCGCGTACAGCGCGCCATCCCGGATTTCCGGGCACGTGGCCGCCATCGCCGTGTCGACGCGATCACGATGCGCAGCAAGGTCGATCAGATTGATGCCGTTCTGGCTCGCCCAGGACCCGACCAGGAGGTTGAGCGCGCCCTTGCCGAGCGTCGGGGTGACTGTTCGCCAATTCTGCAGTTCGGCTTCCATGTCCGAGCACAGCTGCTGCACCTGCGCTTCGGTGAACGTGCCCGCCGCGGCAGCGGTCGTGGTTGCCGCGGCCGATGTGGTCGGTGTTGCCGAGCTGGGCGCGGGAGAGGTTGTGGTCCCTCCCGCGCATCCGCTCAGAACCGTCACGAGAGCAGCCGAACCAACAACGGCAGCTGTGAAATGACGACGGTTACCGATCATGAACGCACCCCTGAATTTCTTTTCGAGAGACAGGCGGCGTTCGCCGGTCTCGGATCAGAAACTGTGCTCGACGGCTGGGAAGGCGCCTGTGCGAACTTCTGATGCATAGGCTGCGGCCGCGGAGCGCAGTTCGTCACCGACGTTACCGAAACGCTTGACGAACTTGGCTGTCTTACCGCTCGTGTAGCCGGCCATGTCCTGCCAGACGAGGACCTGGGCGTCGCATTCGTTGCCCGCCCCGATGCCGACGGTGGGGATGGTCAATTTGCGTGTGACCTGGCCCGCGATGTCAGCCGGAACCATTTCCATGACCACCGAGAAAGCGCCGGCTTCCTGCACGGCAATGGCGTCCGCCACAAGTTGGTCGGCACCGTCGCCGCGGCCTTGGACGCGGAATCCGCCGAGCGAGTTGACGCTCTGCGGGGTGAAGCCGACGTGCGCCATGACGGGAATACCGGCAGCAGTGATAGCGGCAATCTGCTTGGTCATCCGCTCGCCGCCCTCGAGCTTCACGGCGTGGGCGAGGCCCTCTTTCATGAAGCGGGTGGCAGTTGCCAGAGCCTGTTCGGCGGAGGCTTCGTAGGTGCCGAACGGGAGGTCGGCAACAACCAGTGCGTGGGGTGCGCCGCGAACTACACCGCGAACCAGCGGGAGAAGTTCGTCGACGGTGATCGGCACCGTCGTGTCGTAGCCGTATACGACATTGGCGGCGGAATCACCGACGAGGAGAACCGGAATGCCGGCTTCTTCGAAGATTCGGGCCGTCGAGTAGTCGTAGGCCGTGAGCATCGACCAACGTTCGCCGTTCTGCTTCATCTCGGCGAGGTGATGGACGCGGGTCTTGCGCATAGGAGCAGCCGGGGTAGCAGCTGCAGAACCGTACAGAGGAGTCTCGGACATCGTTGTCCCTTTCGTGCCTCGAGGCCTTAGGCGTTGATTGCCGTCGGGTCCCCGGGTGTGGGTGATGACACGATCAGTCTGCCACCGGAAACCGTCGGTGCGAATAGCAAAACCTGGTGCGATGGGTCACATCGGTTACCAGCCATCCGAAGTAGCGAATGGCTGGTAACCGCTGTTTCCTGGCACCATCGACGGTATGTCGAAGTTAGTTCGCCTCTCCGGTGTGTGTGCCGCAAGCGTCGCTGCTCTCCTGTTAGTTGCCGGTTGCACTGTTGCCGACGGCGACAATCCCTCCACCGATTCTTCAGGGTCCGGAACCTCTGCGGCACCCGCTTCGGTTCCGGCAGGGTTGGAGAAGTTCTACGAGCAGACCCTCGACTGGGGTTCGTGCGAACGATTTGCCACGCCAGGTGATTCGCCGCTCAGTAGTTCGGTCGACTGCGCCGCGGTGACGGTTCCCGTCGACTATGCGAATCCGACCGGAGACACGGCGCAGGTTGTCATCTCGCGAGCGGCAGCGACGGGGGATCGAATCGGATCGCTGCTGATCAATCCAGGTGGACCGGGTGCATCGGGGCTGGCGATGGCAACCCAGGGCTCCAGGACACAGCTCGCCGAGCGCTTCGACCGGATCGGGTTCGATCCGCGGGGCGTGGGTGCGTCGACGCCTCAGGTGCGCTGCCTGACGCCGGCGGAGTTCGATGCCGAGCGCGCGGATGTCGATATCGACATGACGCCCGAAGGGATTGCCGACGCGGAGCAGGACAGCAAGGACTACGCCGCCGCGTGCGTGGCGAACACCGGAACCGACTTCCTCGCCCACGTCGGCACGTATGAAGTGGTGCGCGATATGGACGTGATCCGCGGTGCGCTCGGTGATTCCGAGTTGAACTTCCTCGGGTTCTCGTACGGGACGCGAATCGGTTCGACCTACGCCGAAACCTTCCCGCAGAACGTTCGGGCGATGGTGCTCGACGGCGCGTTGGATCCGAATCAGGACGTCGTCGACGAAGTTGTACTGCAAGGAGAGGGCTTCCAGGTCGCGTTCGACGCCTTTGTCGCCGACTGCGTGTCGCAGCGGGACTGCCCGCTCGGAAGTGATCCGGCGCAGGCGCGCGAGAGATTGCAGGCGTTGCTGGAACCGCTGATCGACAACCCTGCCGACACCACGGATCCGCGCGGTCTCAGCTACGGGGACGCGATCACCGGTGTGCAGCAGGCGCTGTATTCACAGCAGTTGTGGACCACGTTGCGGATGGGGCTGTCCGGCCTGGCGGACGGCCGGGGTGATGCGCTGTTGAGTTTGGCCGACCAGTACGAGGGGCGAAATGACGACGGCACGTATTCCAATATCAACGATGCGTTCAATGCCATCCGGTGCGTCGACGATCCGGCTACAACCGATCGGGCAGAAGCCGGTGAGGCCGACACGCGGTATCGCGAGGCCGCACCGTTCCTCGACGACGGCCGAGGCACCGGTCAGGCGCCGCTGGATCTGTGTGCGTTCTGGCCGGTCCCGGCGACGGGCAGTCCGCATGAGCTCGATCCGCAGGCTCTGGCCGATGCCGGCCTCCCGACGCTGGTCGTCGTGTCGACGACGCAGGATCCGGCTACTCCGTATCAGGCCGGCGTGGATCTCGCGAAGCAACTCGGGGCCGCGCTCATCACGTTCGAGGGAACACAGCACACCGTTGTTCTGGACGGCGAACCGTGCGTCGACGACGCGGTCGTCAACTACCTCGTCTACCTGAAGGTCCCGGAGGACGGCCTGACATGTTAGCGCCTGTAGGCCCGCATGCAGGGGCTATGTGAGAGTGACGCATCACTCGGGTAACTCGTGCCGCTGATGTAACACAGATTTAACGTGGCTTGCTTACTCTCGCGTGCATGGATCGCCAAAAAGAATTCGTGCTTCGTACCCTGGAAGAGCGCGACATTCGGTTCGTCCGCTTGTGGTTCACCGACGTTCTCGGTTACCTCAAATCGGTGGCGATCGCCCCCGCGGAACTCGAAGGTGCCTTCGAAGAGGGAATCGGTTTCGACGGTTCCGCCATCGAGGGATTCGCCCGAGTGTCCGAAGCGGACACCGTTGCCCGCCCTGACGCGTCGACTTTCCAGATCCTGCCGTGGGCGCACAAGGACGGCGCGCAGCATTCGGCTCGCATGTTCTGCGACATCACCAACCCGGACGGTTCGCCGTCGTGGGCTGACCCGAGGCACGTGCTGCGTCGTCAGCTGAGCAAGGCCAGTGACCTGGGCTTCAGTTGCTACGTGCATCCCGAGATCGAGTTCTTCCTCCTCGAGAACGGTCCCTTGGACGGCACTCCGCCGATCCCGGCCGATTCCGGTGGCTACTTCGATCAGGCCGTGCACGATTCGGCTCCCAACTTCCGTCGTCACGCGATCGACGCTCTCGAGTCCATGGGGATCTCGGTCGAGTTCAGCCATCACGAGGCCGCTCCCGGGCAGCAGGAGATCGATCTCCGCTACGCCGACGCGTTGTCCATGGCCGACAACGTGATGACGTTCCGGTACGTCGTCAAGGAGGTCGCGATCGGCGAAGGCGTGCGGGCGAGCTTCATGCCCAAGCCGTTCAGCGATCAGGCCGGTTCGGCGATGCACACGCACATGAGCCTGTTCGAAGGCGACACGAACGCGTTCCACAACCCGGACGATCCGATGCAGCTCTCGGAGACCGGCAAGGCATTCATCGCCGGCATTCTCGAGCACGCCAACGAGATCAGTGCCGTCACGAACCAGTGGGTCAACTCCTACAAGCGCCTGGTCCACGGCGGCGAGGCTCCGACGGCAGCGTCGTGGGGACCCTCCAACCGCTCGGCGCTGATCCGCGTGCCGATGTACACGCCGAACAAGGCGTCGTCGCGTCGTGTCGAGATCCGCAGCCCAGATTCGGCATGCAACCCGTACCTGACGTTTGCGGTGCTGCTCGCGGCCGGTCTGCGCGGCATCGAGAAGGGCTACACCTTGCCTCCCGAGGCCGAGGACGACGTGTGGTCGTTGACCTCCGCCGAGCGTCGCGCCATGGGGTACAAGGAATTGCCGAGCAACCTCGACGGTGCTCTGCGCGAGATGGAGAAGTCGGAGCTGGTGGCCGAGGCTCTCGGCGAGCACGTTTTCGACTTCTTCCTGCGGAACAAGCGGCGTGAATGGGAGGAATACCGCAGCCACGTGACGCCGTTCGAGCTCAAGACCTACCTCGGCCTGTGATGGTCAAGCCGCCGTCCGCACGATCCGTGGTACCCGGGCCGGGCCGGCTCGGGTTGGTCGAGAACACCGCAGCCGACGAGCTTCGCCAACTCGGCTGGGTGGACTCGGAGAGCATCGAACTCCTGTGGTCACTCTCGCGTTCCGCCAACGCCGATCTTGCGTTGCGCACGTTGGTGCGCATCAAGGATTCGCTGGGCGACGGATGGAGTGACCTCGACGACGCGCTGCGTAAGGACAAGAGCCTGCGCGGACGGCTGCTCGGGCTGATCGGAGCGTCGGCGGCATTCGGTGATCACATCGTTGCCGATCCGTCCTCTTGGCGCATTCTCGACGGCACGTCACTGCCCACCAAAGCCGCCGCCACCACGGCGCTGCTCGGCGCCGTCGGCGCAACGTTGGACGAGGGCGCAACCCCAGGCTCGCAGACTTACCGTGCTGCGATGACCGGTCCGGACGCAGTTGTTGCGCTTCGGAAGTCGTACAAGGATCAGCTGATGTTGCTGGCCGCGTGCGATTTGGCGGCCACCGTCGAAAACGAACCCGTGGTTCCTTATCAGACCATCGGGCATCAGCTCTCGGATCTGGCCGACGCGGCACTGACTGCGGCTCTGTCGGTAGCGATCGCCACCGTGTGCCCCGAAGGCACGTGCCCCATCCGCCTTGCGGTTATCGCGATGGGCAAATGTGGTGCGCGCGAACTGAACTACGTGTCCGACGTCGACGTCGTGTTTGTTGCCGAACCGGCCGACGCCACTGCCTCTCGCGTAGCGGGCGAGTTGATGAGGATCGGCACGTCCGCGTTCTTCGAAGTGGATGCTGCACTCCGCCCCGAGGGTAAGCGCGGCGAACTGGTGCGTTCACTCGATTCCCACATCGCGTACTACAAGCGGTGGGCCAAGACGTGGGAGTTCCAGGCTCTTCTGAAGGCCCGTCCGATGACGGGTGACATGGAACTCGGGCGTCAGTATGCCGAGGCCATGAGCCCGATGGTCTGGACGGCGTCCGAACGTGAGGACTTCGTTCCCGAAGTGCAGGCCATGCGCCGACGCGTCGAGGAAATGGTTCCGCCCGAGATGCGTGAGCGCGAGCTCAAACTCGGTCGCGGAAGTTTGCGAGACGTCGAATTTGCCGTTCAGCTCCTGCAATTGGTGCACGGCCGCGCCGATGACACTCTGCACGTGCAGAGCACAGTCGATGCGCTGACAGCGCTGGCCGCCGGTGGTTATGTCGGCCGAGACGACGCCGCGAACCTCACGGCGTCCTATGAATTCCTGCGTCTCCTCGAGCATCGTCTGCAGTTGCAGAAGCTCAAGCGCACCCACACGTTGCCGCCGCCGGACGACGACGAGGCGTTGCGTTGGCTGGCCCGCGCCGCGCACATGCGTCCCGACGGCCGCCTCGACGCGCTCGGGGTGTTGCGCGCCGAGATCAAACGGAACTCCCATCGAATCCGCCGGTTGCACGCCAAGCTGTTCTACCGTCCGCTGCTCGAGTCCGTGGCGCGGATGGACAAGGAATCGTTGGCGCTGGGGCCGGAAGCTGCCGTTCGCCAGTTGGCGGCGTTGGGATACACCGCCCCCGAGAATGCGCTCGGGCACCTCACGGCCTTGACAGCGGGAGCGTCCCGCAAGGGCCGGATCCAGGCGCTGCTCTTGCCGACGCTACTCGAATGTCTTGCCGACACACCGGATCCCGACGCCGGACTGTTGGCGTACCGACGCTTGTCCGACGCACTGGTCGATCAGACCTGGTTCCTTCGGTTGCTTCGCGACGAGGCTGCCGTCGCCGAACGTCTGATGACGGTGCTTGGCTCTTCCGCGTACTTGCCGGATCTGCTGATCAAGGCACCAGACGTCATTCGCCTGTATGCGGATTCGCCGAGTGGCCCGCGTCTGATCGAACCGGTACCCGAGGACGTCTCGCGCGGTATTCTCACCGCCTCAGCGCGGCACAGTGACCCCAATCGCGCTGTCGCAGCGGCACGTTCGTTGCGTCGCCACGAGTTGGCGCGCATCGCGTCGGCCGACATTCTGGGAATGCTCGACGTTCCGGCGGTGTGCAAGGCGCTGTCGTCGGTGTGGGCCGCGGTACTCAACGCGTCGCTGTCCGCCGTGATCAAGGCCAGTGTTGCCGAACTGGGAACGCCCGCCCCTGCGGCGTTCTCCGTGATCGGCATGGGCCGACTCGGCGGCGGCGAACTGGGATACGGCTCCGACGCCGACGTTCTGTTCGTGTGCGAGCCCGTCGAGGGCGTCGACGAGACCGTTGCGGTCAAGTGGGCCAACAGCATTGCGGACAAGGTGCGCAAGCTTCTCGGTGCACCGAGCACGGATCCGCCGCTCGAGGTGGATACGGGACTGCGCCCCGAGGGACGCAACGGCCCGATGGTCCGCACCCTCGAATCGTACGACGCCTACTACGCAAAATGGGCGCAGGCGTGGGAGATTCAGGCACTGCTTCGCGCCCACCCGGTAGCCGGTGATCCCGATCTGGGTCTGCGATTCCTGCACATGATCGACAAGACCCGTTATCCAGAGGGCGGCGTCAGCGAAACGGCGGTTCGCGAGATTCGCCGAATCAAGGCTCGCGTCGATTCCGAACGTCTCCCTCGTGGAGCCGATCCCGCTACGCACACCAAACTGGGTCGCGGCGGACTGGCCGATATCGAGTGGACCGTGCAGCTGATCCAGCTGCGTCACGCCGACAAGATTGCGTCGTTGCACAATACGTCGACGCTGGAAACGCTGGACGCGATCGGCGCAGCCGAGTTGCTCAGTGAATCCGACGTGGAGTTGCTGCGCGATGCGTGGATCACGGCGACCAAGGCCCGCAATTGCCTTGTGCTGGTTCGCGGAAAGCCGACCGATCAACTGCCAGGACCGGGACGCGTCCTGTCCGCCGTGGCGCAGGTTGCGGGATACGGAGATGACTCGGGGGAGTTCCTCGACAACTATCTCCGCATCACGCGACGGGCAAAAGCGGTGGTGGAACGGGTGTTCGGCGGAGAGTAACGCCGACTTCAGTCTTCTCGGACGGATGCCGAGGCTGCAAACTTGCGGACCTCGGCGTCTCCCCACACATGTGCGGGAACTCCGCCGCCCAGGAGTTCACGGGCAAGGGCCGGCGACTGTGCGATCGGAACGTCGCTACCCGCGATGATCATATTTCCGTAGCGCCTGCCCTTGAGCATTGCGGGATCGGCGATGATGGCCAGGTGCTCGAACTGCGCACCGATGGTTGCAGCTTCGGCGCGCGCCCCCTGCAAGTCCGGGGTGTCGCCGCAGTTGACGAGGTAAATCCCGCCCGGCGCAAGGACGCGTCGTACGTGGGTGGTGAACTGCGCCGTGGTCAGTGGAACCGGAGTTGTGCTGCCCGCAAAGACATCTCGGATGATGATGTCCCGCGTCGAATCGGTGAGAGTTTCCGTGACCGCGCGCGCTTCGCCGACGCGGATGCGTAGCAGTGGTGCACGCGGCAGATCGAACCAGTCGCGAACCAATTCGGCTAATGCGCCGTCGATTTCGACAACAACCTGACGGGCGTCGGGGTACGTCGCGCAGATGTACCGAGCCATCGAACAGGCGCCGCCGCCGAGGTGCAGGACGCGCAGACGCTCTTTCGGATCGCGTTCCGAATCGACCAGGTGGGCGATCCAGCGCATGTACTCGAAGTCCAAGGTCTTCGGGTCGGCCAGATCGATGTGTGAGCTGGGAACACCGTTGATCTGCAGAATCCACCCCGTGTCCGAGTACTGATCACGAACAAGTTCACACGTGCCGGTGTCGATGGGGAAGACGCCGGGAACAGGTCCGTCGTCTCGGCGGTCGGGGGTGGTGCTGCGAGTCTTGGTCTTGCGCGTTCCTTTGGCCACTGCACCCACTCTAGGCGCTTGTGTTCTAGTGGCAGGTTCCGAGTTGCGTGCCCTGCTCGGTGCCGTATCGGTGACCGTGACCCGCGGGGACGTCGAGGGAGGCGAGCATGTCGACGCTGGTCTGAAGGAAACTGACCACCGGAATCCACTGCGGCATCGGGGCGTCCTGGACCGCGCGGCTCAGGTCTGGTGGCGTCGTCGCGAGGGCCGGCGACCACCACACCACAGGATCGGAGGTGTTGGCCAGAACGGTTGTCCCGTCCACTCGGGTAGCGCCGGCGGGCGGTCCGGCCCAGAGGACGGCGCACAACTGCGTCGGAAGGGACTCGGCCAGGGCAGCGCTGCCGCCCACGGCGCCAAGACTCTGGCCGTAGAGATAGAGGTCGGGGCGTTCGGTGGCGGGAAGTTCCGCGATGCGGGTGGCGACCGCGGTCAGCATTGCCTGCGCCGATTCCTCGGCATCGGAGCGTTGGAACAGAAATGCAGCCCAACTCGGTGCAGCGGAGTACTGCTGACCGACGATCGCGACGTCACTGCCGAATCGCTGCTCGATACCGTCGACGGCCCGAGTGTCGATCCACCCCGAACCGGTGGGGACGGCCACAACGACGGCGCTGCGAGCAAATCCGCCGACGCGGTCGAGTTCGGCCACCGCATGGTCGGCCCGCGATCCTGCGTCCGGTCCGGAGTTGAGATCGGCGTAGACACGCACCGAATCGGTCCCGGCGGCAAGGAACTTCAGCCCTTCCACTGACTGCGCAGACGCGGTGGCGATGCTGCCGAAAGCCAGCTGAAGTCCGAAGGCGCAGATCGCTGCTATGCCGATGGTGCGGGCAAAACCCAGGCGGTGCAGTACTTTCCGAATGCCCGATGCCACTGTGGTCAGGATCAGTACGGTCAGTGCAGCGATGCAGATGACTTCGATCCAGTAGCGAATTCCGACCGGCGGCGCCCCCATTGCAACGCGGAGTGAGTTCTGCCAGCCGTTGGCAGACGTAGCGAACAGCGCAACAACGGCGGTGGCAACGATCGCAATTCGGGTGCGCCAGGATCGAGTGTCGAACCGTTCCGATCGTGTCCGCAGCGGCAGTGCGTGCCATGCAGTCGTCAGTGCCCAGGCAACAAAGATTCCCACCGCCATGAGCACACCGCTGAAGAGTCCTTGCAGTACGGCGGTTCTCGGCAACAGGCCGGGTGCCAGAGATACTGCGGCCATCGAACCCGTGGCTACCGTTGCCGAGATGCGGGGGAGCGGGACCGCTGCGATCCGGGAGAGCACCGACGGTTGGACGGTATCGAGAACGCTCATGCTGCAACGGCTTTCTGCGAGTAGGCGCCGGCCGCGGCAGGTCGCCGTGGCCGAAGGAAGGTGAGTCCGAGTGCGGAGAGGCCGAGCACACCAGCGGCGGCGTATCCGAACCCGGATTCCTGAACCGGCGTCAGGTAGTTCTGACGCCACGAATTCCCGTTCACGGCAGTGGTTGCGATGTCGGCCATGGCAAAGCAGTAGGACCGCGACGCCGGGGATTCCCTCGTGTCACAGGCATCGTGCATTCGCTGGTCGAGTTGGCCGTCGAGCGCTTGCCGTGCCCATGGGCCGAGCTCGTCGCCGTGGAACTGTGCGTAGCGGAGCAGGTCGTAGCCAAGATCGTGGGCCTTGCAGGCGGAGTCGAACTCGTCGGGAAGGGGAACGGGGGACGAGCAGGCACCGTTCGGATTGGCGAGGTGACCGGCGACGATGACGGGTTCGTAGCCTGAGAACGCGGCAAAGTCGCGCGGCACGCTTGGTGCGGCATCAGAGCTGGTGACCGCTGCAACGGCCTGTGCGGCAAGGTGATTCTCCGGCGCTGCCGCTTGCACGTCGCGAGGCGCGGCACTGATGGTGACCGTCGCCGCTGCGACAACACTCAGCGCTGCCCAGGTTGCGCTACGCTGTGTCGCCCAGATAGCGCTGCGCTGGGGCAGCGTCGTTGCTCGTGTGATTCGCATGCAGTTGACGCTATGAACGGCGGGTGCACCTGAGCATCGCTCCGCAGAGTGGTTTGTCTGTGCTCTGGGGTGAGAGGAACCCTGGACCACTGATACTGCGGGGTTAGGGGTTTCTCACTCCGCAGTATGACGACTTTCGAGGGTTCGCTTTCTAGGCTGGACAGGTGATGAAGGCAGGAAAGATGAAAGTGGCGCAGGCGAGTGTGACCCGCGCGTCGCGGCGGTTGACCGGTGATCAGTTCGCGAACGTAGCTGTAGTTGTCGTGACGTTGATTCTCTTTACGGTCGCCTGGCCGACGTTGCACCTGACGCATGCGGTGTCACCGCCGATTCAGCCGTTCGTGGCTGCGTTGGCCGCGTTTCCCTTTGTCCTGATCCGAATCAATCCCGCTCTGGGATGGGCTGTTTCCGCGATCTCGGCGTTGGTGATTCCACACGTATTCGATCTCGTGCCCGGGTACGAATATCCCTGGCAGGTCGTTCACATCATGGTGATCATGGCTCTGCTTGCCGCGGTCAGTCTCACTGCTGCGGTACCGGTGGTGGGGGTTGCGTGGATCTCGACGGTCCTGTTGTTCTTTGCCGAGACGCCGGGCCAGGACGGTGCCGGGTGGGCGGTGGGTCTGACCGCGCTGGTGGTTTTTTGCTTCCTGATTCGGTGGCTTGTTCTTTCACGTCGTGCGTTGGCGAAGCAGGAAGAGGTAAATGAAGTCGAACGTGCCCGCCGAACCGTGTTGGAAGAGAAGGCCAGGATAGCCCGCGAGCTGCACGACATTGTCGCCCACCACATGTCGATGGTGGTGGTGCAGGCGCAGAGTGCGCCGTACCGACTCGGCGACGTGACGCCCGAGATCCGCGCCGAGTTCGATTCGATCGGTGACACGGGGCGCGCTGCGCTCAACGAGATTCGCGGGTTGCTGGGTGTACTGCGCAGCGACGCCGAAGCCACCCAGGTCGCGCCGCAACCGGGAGCGCTGCAACTCGACGAGCTACTGGCAGGCAGCGCCCGCGCGGGAATTCCGTTGGTATGGAACGTGGATGGTGATCGAACACGCGTGTCGGCGTCCACCGGTCTTGTCGTGTATCGCATCGTGCAGGAATCGATCACCAATGCCGTCCGGCATGCACCGGGTAGCCCCATCGAGGTGTCCGTCGAGTTCGGCCAAGCGTCCACGCAGGTTCGGGTGGTGAACGGACCGCCGGCGGGTGGCGGTGTCCCGACTTCCAGTGTCGCCAAGTCTTCGGATACCGCCGGTGGCAATGGAATCCGCGGGATGGTCGAGCGTGCGTCCGCCGTCGGCGGAATGGTTGACACGCAACTCCTGGCGGGCGGCGGGTTCGAGGTCCGCGCTATATTGCCGACGGTCGCCGCCTAGGCTGTCGGAGTGCCCATCACAGTATTCATCGCCGACGATCAGGCAATGGTCAGACAGGGATTCGGAGCCCTGCTCGCCGCGCAACCCGATATCAGCGTCATCGGAGATGCCCCCGACGGCAGGGTTGCGGTTGCCGAAGTAGCGCGCCTGCGCCCCGACGTCGTGTTGATGGACGTGCGGATGCCGGAGATGAACGGCCTCGATGCAGCGCGCCAGATTCTGGCAACGGGTGGGGAGCCACCGGTTCGGGTCCTCATGCTCACGACTTTCGACATCGATGACTACGTCTACGAGGCTCTGCGGATCGGTGCGAGTGGTTTCATGCTCAAGGACGCACCCGCCGAGGAACTGATTCGGGCGGTGCGCGTCGTCGCCGAAGGACATGCATTGCTGGCTCCGACCGTGACACGGCGGTTGATCGAGGAAGTGACGAGTAGGAGAACACCCACCCGGGTTCGTTCCAGCGCTCTCGATATGTTGACCCCACGCGAGCGTGAAGTGCTGGAACTGATCGCACGAGGGCTGTCGAACATCGAAATTGCCGAGCACCTGTTTGTCGCGGAACAGACGGTGAAGACACACGTCGGCAAGGTTCTCTCGAAACTGGACCTGCGAGATCGAGCACAAGCGGTTGTCGTTGCATACGAAAGTGGACTTGTCACACCGGGATGATTGCCGGGCTTGATCTGAAAAGTGACAATCCTGCGCCACCGCGCCTGCTGGGGGAAGATGGACAGCAGATCCTGCAATCACCAACTGTTGAGAGGTGCTTTTTACAATGCGAATCGGAGTCCTCACAGGTGGCGGCGATTGCCCAGGGTTGAACGCGGTTATCCGTGCGGTGGTTCGCACGTCGGACGGGCGGTACGGCAGTACCGTCGTCGGCTTCCGTGACGGCTGGCGTGGTCTGCTCGAAGATCGCAAGGTTCCCCTCGCGGCCGACGACCGCATCAATCGCATCCTCACGCGCGGCGGAACCATTCTGGGAACCGCACGCGTCAACCCCGACAAACTGCGGGCCGGACTCGATCAGATCAAACAAACTCTCGACGACAACGGAATCGATGTCCTGATCCCGATCGGCGGTGAAGGCACACTCACCGCGGCCAGTTGGCTCGCGGAGAGCGGTGTTCCGGTGATCGGAGTGCCCAAGACCATCGACAACGACATCGACTGCACCGACGTCACATTCGGTTTCGACACAGCGCTGGCCGTTGCCACCGACGCGATCGACCGCCTCCACACCACAGCGGAATCGCACCAGCGCGTCATGCTCGTCGAGGTCATGGGTCGACATGCCGGCTGGATCGCACTGCAGGCCGGATTGGCGTCCGGTGCTCACCTGACGTTGGTTCCGGAGCAGCCGTTCGACGTCGACGAAGTGTGCGCCATGGTCAAGAAGCGTTTCCAGCGTGGTGATTCTCACTTCATCTGCGTAGTTGCCGAAGGCGCGATGCCCGATCCCGCTTCCATGACTTTGCGTGAAGGCGGCATCGACGAGTTCGGACACAAGATCTTCACCGGCGTCGCGCAGCAGTTGGGCAACGAAATCGAGCGCCGTATCGGCAAGGAAGTCCGGACGACGGTTCTCGGCCATATCCAGCGTGGTGGCACCCCGACGCCGCACGACCGGATACTCGCCACCCGCTTCGGCGTCCACGCCACCGACGCAGCTCATCGCGGTGATTTCGGCCAGATGGTGGCCCTGCACGGTACGTCCATCGACCTGGTTCCTCTCGCCGAGGCAACCCGCAAGCTCAAGACCGTGCCCAAGGAGCGTTACGAGGAGGCAGCCGCATTCTTCGGCTGAGCGTCCGGCGCATAAACTAGTCACCATGACTGCTGTCGATGCGCCCGACATCCTCGATTACGACGAAGTGCTGACCAAGTACGAGCCTGTGATGGGTATGGAGGTGCACGTAGAACTCGGCACCGCTACCAAGATGTTCTGCCCGTGCCCCACCGAGTTCGGTGCCGAACCCAATACCCAGGTCTGCCCGGTCTGTCTGGGCCTGCCAGGTTCATTGCCAGTGGTGAACGCTGCTGCTGTCGAATCCGCGATCCGGATCGGTCTTGCGCTCAACTGCTCCATCACACCGTGGGGTCGATTCGCGCGCAAGAACTACTTCTACCCGGATCAGCCCAAGAACTACCAGATCTCCCAGTACGACGAGCCGATCGCAACCGAGGGCTACCTCGACGTGGTCCTCGACGACGGCACTACGTGGCGCGTCGAGATCGAGCGCGCCCACATGGAAGAGGACACCGGTAAGTCCCTTCACGTGGGTGGCGCTACCGGTCGTATCCACGGTGCCAGCCATTCGCTGCTCGACTACAACCGTGCGGGTGTTCCCTTGGTGGAGATCGTCACCAAGACCATCCACGGTGCCGGTGAGCGCGCCCCCGAGGTCGCTCGCGCGTACGTCACGGCGCTTCGTGATCTGCTGAAGTCCCTCGACGTCTCCGACGTCCGCATGGACCAGGGTTCGATGCGCTGCGACGCCAACATCTCGCTGATGCCGATCGGTTCCACCGAACTGGGTACCCGCACCGAGACCAAGAACGTCAACTCCCTCAAGAGCGTCGAGGTCGCAGTTCGCTACGAGATGCGTCGTCAGGCGGCAGTGCTCGACGCCGGTATCGAGGTCATCCAGGAGACGCGTCACTTCCAGGAAGCCGACGGCACCACCTCCGCTGGTCGACGTAAGGAAACCGCGGAAGATTACCGCTACTTCCCGGAACCCGACCTCGAACCCGTTGCCCCCAGCGCCGAGTGGGTCGAAGAACTGCGCGCCACCTTGCCCGAGTTGCCCTGGATCCGCCGCGCGCGGATCCAGAAGGACTGGGGGATCTCCGACGAGGTCATGCGCGACCTCGTCAATGCCGGTGCCATCGACCTGGTCATCGCCACCACCGAAGCCGGCGCTTCGCCAGAAGCCGCCCGATCCTGGTGGTTGTCGTACCTGTCACAGCAGGCCAACACTCGCGGAGTTGAACTCGGCGCGCTGCCGATCACGCCGTCCCAGGTCGCGCAGGTTGTTGCTCTCATCGACAGCGGCAAGCTCAACAACAAGGTCGCCCGTCAGGTTGTGGACCACGTCCTGGGCGGTGAGGGTGATCCCGAGCAGGTTCTGGCGGCACATCCCGAATTGGTTGTCGAGCGTGACGAGACCAAGCTCAAGGCTGCTGTCGACGAGGCACTCGCTGCCAACCCCGATATCGCAGACAAGATCCGCAGCGGCAAGGTGCAGGCCGCCGGAAAGATTGTCGGTGACGTCATGAAGGCCACCCGCGGCCAGGCTGACGCCGCACGGGTGAAGGAACTTGTTCTGGAGGCGTGCAGCTAGTCTGTCGCACACTCGAGTACTGAGCACTGATGCCCAGCCGAATCGAATTCGGCTGGGCATCAGTGGTTTACCGCTGTCGATCTACAAGCCAGGGACCACAACCGCGCGGCCGCTGAGCGTTCCGGCGGCCAAGCGTCGATACGCTTCCGCTCCGTTGTCGAGACTGAAGGTCTCGACCGCGATGTCGAAAATGCCGGCGTGCGCGAGGTCGATCAATTCGATCAACTCGTTGCGGGCGCCCCAGTACGGAACTGTCACCGAAGCCTCGTAAGGACTTTGGAAGAATCCAACTTTGGCGTGCGCCTGGCTGTCGCCGATCCCGACGATCGTGACGTCCGATCCGACGCCGGCAACCGCCATCGCGGTGTCGATGGTGGGCTGATAGCCGACGAAGTCGAGAACCAGTGCGGCGCCCTGACTTCCGGTGATCTTGCGGACGTTCTCGGCCGCGTTCTTGTCGGACAGGACAACTTCGTGAGCGCCCACCTTGGTTGCCAGTTCGAGCTTGTCCGCGCTCACGTCCAGTGCGATAACGGTAGCCGCCGAGAGGTGGCGGAGGAGTTGAATGGCAACGTGGCCGAGGCCGCCGGTTCCGATGACAATGGCGTACGAGCCTCCGCGAAGTTTTGGCAGGGACCGTTTGATCGCGTGATACGGCGTCAAGCCTGCGTCGGTCAACGGCACTGTCTTGACCGGGTCGAGGTCACCGATCGGGACAAGGTGGCGAGGAGAGTCGACGATCATGAACTCGGCCAGCGCGCCGGGGGCGCCCAGTCCGGGAGGGCGAATACCGAGTTCCTCTGCGCGAGAACAGTAGTTTTCGAGTCCCTGTGAGCAGTGCCAGCAATTTCCGCAGCCCCACGGGCCGTAGACCACGACGTTGGTTCCGATGTCGAGACCTTCGACGCCGTCGCCAACCGCTGCGACACGGCCGGCACCTTCGTGGCCGAGAGTGAGCGGCAGGCCGTAACTGTACTGCTCTTCCGGCAGGCTCATGATGAAGTCGTCCGAGTGGCAGACGCCGGCTGCGGTCACTTCCAGGAGCACTTCACCTGGACCAGGTTCGGGTTTGGGAATCTCCGTGAGTTCGGGTTCAGCGCCGATTCTCGTGTACTGGATTGCCTTCATTCCGACTCCTTTGTCCCGACTGCGTTGTCGTGGTTGGTCAACGGGTCCTGGCAGCGTGGTGATTAGTCCCGCTAACAAAAGGGTACGCGTCAGCGCATGTTCGGTCACGGGATCGGTGAGTCTGTTCAGAACGGTGGTGGGTCGTTGCCGTAGTCGATGTGTTTGCTAGGTGTGCGCTTTCGGGGCACATGCTGTCGGGGTGTGGAGATCGGGAAGGTTTGGCGGCGTTTGCGTTCCGCATTCTTCGCCGCCCGGTTTGAATCTTGACGCGGCGGTGTTTGCGTTCGCTTCGGATGCGGGCAGCTTTGTTCTCCAGTCGTGTCCGTCGTCTGGTGCCGCCTTCCGGTGGCGGTGGTTCCTGCATCCCGGCGAGTAGTCCGGCAGCTCTGGTGCGGTAGCAATGGCCGGTCTGCGAAGTCAGAGTGACGCTGCGGTCCGGATTCGGGGCGAGCTGCCACTTCCCGGAATGCTTGAGGCGGTGATGGTTGCGGCAGAACGCACTCAGATTCGACGCAACCGTCTTCCCACCCTTCGCGGGGTTGGTGTGGTTGAACGGATCGTTGTGGTCGAGGTCGCAGTTCCAGGCCGGGACATCGCAGTGCGGCCATTGGCAGCTTCCCTCGCTGACCCGCAGCCACGTGTCGAGTGCCGCGCCGGGGCGGTAGACCAACGCCGAAGCGGGCGCAGGTGCCGGTTCAGGTTCAGCGTCTGCCGGGACTCGCACTTCCCGAACGTCTGCGTCTTTCGCGATGTCGCGGGCATGCTCGGCGCTGATCACGCCGTACCCGTCGAGGTGAGCGGGTTCGTCGCTGCCGGGAGTGTCGCTGCCGGCGACGGTGGATTCGTGCATCACGACATGAACGAGTGGCCGGCGAATGATGATCATGCCACTGCGGTCCTGTGGGCAATCGGCGCGGTCGCAGTCGCACACCAACACCGTTGAACCGCTCACCAAAGCGCCCAACGCATCCGCTCGGCGCTGCTCATAGGTGCGGGAGTCGTGGCGGCACAACGACATCGCCAGTTCCCGCAACCGGCCGTCGAAGGCGCGGGCTTGTTCGGCCGGGATGCTGCCGAGGATGCGGGCCATCCCGTCTTCGGCGGCACTAACCCCCACGAACCGATCGGCGAGGGCTCGGCGTCGTCGTTCCCGCATGCCTTCCGGATCGACGCGGGCCACGATCCGGTCGATCGCCGCCGTCAACCGCCGACCCGTCAACCCCGTCCCACCGTCCACCGGTGGAGCCAACACCTGCTCGAGCAGCAAGCGTTCGACTTCGTCGATCAGCTCGTCGCTGACATTCGCGGTCGCGGACTCGATCAGCCCAACCCGGTAGAAGTCGAGTTCACCGCGGGCCATCGCCGCCCGCGTGCGATGCAACCGCGTCTTCAACGCAAAACCCAACCCGATGAGCTTCCCGGCAGCAGCCCGTCCCATCGTCAGGACCGCGCTGACCTCGGATTCGGCCAACTCGTGCGCCGACGACGTCCACGTGCCACCCTCGACATGCTCGGCGCTACGGCGGGTGAAGAACTCCGCGACCACGGCCAGTTTCCGCTCGACCAACATCGCCTCGCACGAATGCAATTCGGCCATCAAATCAACGAGGGCGCAATCAGTTTCGGTACCACTCAGCTGTGCCGAGATACCGAAACTTCCCACCCCTGGATCGAACATTCCCCCACCGTAATCGAAATCCTGTTCGATTGGGAGGGCTCCTGAAAATCAGTCGGAAAAGTCTGAATGCTGACTGGAAACTTCAGGGCGGCTTAGCTTTTGACGAGTATCAGTCGACTCCGCCGCCGCCGCTGGGCATGGGAATCTTCACTACCTTGTCGTCATTCGGGCCAGGTTCGCCCGCCGACTTGTTGACGGTGCTGACCCACAGCAATCCGTCCGCGCCCAACGCCAGGCCTTCGAGTTGACCGTAAGTATCCTTGGCAACAGCACCCGGCGGTGTGGTGATGGCGCCGGTACCGGGGTCGGTTGCCAGTGAAGCCACGGCTTTACCCGCGCCCAAAGCCACTGCAACAACGCCTTGTACTGCCACGCAGCCGCCTACTCCCGGGCGGTCGGGCCACGTCCAAGCCGGAGCGGTCACGGTACCGTCTGCACCTACCCGTTGGAGGCGATCCTCCAGTGCGGTGCGATCGGTGACCCACGTCGCGATGCCGGGTTCCACGCACACGCCACCGCCATTACCGATACCTGACAGGACAACGTCGGGGCGCGGGGGAGTGGCATTGGGGGCGAGGGATCGAACACGAAGCAGCTTGCCGGCCAGTGATGCGGGATCGTTTGCAGCAGCTGGATTTCCGGCATCTCCGGTCAGGACCATGAGTTGATCGGGTGCGGCAAACTCGAGGGAACCTCGGTTCCCGTTGGCGCCCCGAGGAATTCCTCCGAGGACTACCTTTGCGGTGTCGCCCGGCGCAATGCGGACCACACGATTGTCTGAGCCCGTCGTGACGTACGCGTAGATCAGGTTGTCTTCGACGAAGGTAGGGGACAGGGCAATATCGAGTAGTCCGCCGTCAGCACTTCCGTCGACGTCGATCTTGGCGACCTCGACGGGGATTTGGCCGGGGGCGACCTGCAGGATCCGGCCGGTCCGGCGTTCGGCAACCAGACCTGAGTTTCCGTCTGGCAGGGTGAGCAGTCCACCGGTGGTGTCGAGGCACGTTGCGATGACCGCCGGGTCGGCATCCACACACGGGCCGAGGGGGCCGCTGGGTGCTACGGGCGGAGCGGTAGTTGTCGAGGGTTGCGGGTTCTGCGGCGCAACTTCCGCGTTCGATTGGATGGTCGGTTCCGGAGTGAAAGGGCTTGCCGTCGATTCGTCGAAGTCGGCGCAACCGGAAAGGATGGACGCAGCGAAGGCGAGTGCCAAGGTTGCCGATGCGGCGCGTCGTGTTCTGCGCGACGTGTTGCGTCCACCCGTAGTCATGGTGAAGACGTTACGTAACCGATGCCCTGCGCCGCCACGCCGGAGTAGGTTCCCCGACCTCGTCGTGTCACCGCTTTAGGCTCTCCTACGTGACTGACGAGCGAAAAGACCCCAGCGAACTGTCGGAACCCGGCGTGGCGACGGGCAAAGTGTCCAGTCCTTACGACTCACCGACGGAGCAGTTTCCTCCGGTGAATGCCCGCAATTCGTTGCCGCGAACCGACGACGATCTCGATTTCGGTTCAGCGCAAGCAAATTCCGTGACCGAACAAATCCCGGCATATCGTCCGGGGTTACTTGATAAACCGACTGAGGTGCTCACACGCGATACCGCGTACGAGATGCCGGCCGATCCGGTCGCGGTCGCAGACCCGATTCCGGTGGCCGAAGATCCGCGGCCGAGCCGAGGAACACTGGATCTCGGTCTTTTGGCGCTCCGGTTGGCGGTGGGCGGCACCGCGTTGGTACACGGATTACAGAAGCTGACGGGTTTGTGGAACGGCCCGGGGCTGGGCGGCTTCGAAACGATGTTGGCCGAAGCGGGATTCGAACAGGCCAAGTTGTTGGCAATTTTGGGTGCGGTCGGCGAGGTGGCTGGTGGCGCACTGCTGATTTTGGGTCTGTTGACTCCGATTGCCGCGGCGTCGGTGCTGGCCGTGATGATCAATGCATGGGCGCTTCGTCAGTTGGCTGAGCCAGGTCTCGAGTACTTTGCGCCAAACGGAACCGAGTACGAGATGCTCTTGGGGATCTGCGCTGGTGTGATCATCCTCACGGGACCAGGGCGAATCGCGCTGGACGGCCGCCGAGGCTGGGCGAAGCGGCCCTTCATCGGTTCGTTGGTTGTGCTGATTCTGGGTATCGGTGCCGGCGTGTGCACGTGGATTTTCCTGAACGGGGCGAACCCGCTCATCTGATCCGATGTAGAAAAACAGCCGCCCGCCTCTCCGAAAAGGAAGGCGGGCGGCTGCTGTTTGTCGATCTGGGTTGATCAATCCTTGACGAGCACCGGTGCGGCATTGGCGGCCGGGATCGCCGTGCCGTCCTTCAGCTTGCGACCGAGTACCGATTTGCGGTGACCGTACGCGAAGTACACGACAACGCCGATCGCCATCCAGACCACAAATCGAATCCAGGTTTCGACCGACAGGTTGAGCATGAGCCAACCGCAGGCGAGAACCGCGAGAATCGGAACGAACGGCACCCACGGCACGCGGAATCCGCGCGGCAGATCGGGACGGGTGCGGCGAAGCACGATCACGCCGACGCAGACGAGCACAAAGGCGAACAGCGTGCCGATGTTGACCATCTCTTCGAGAGTTCCCATGGGGAAGAAGGCAGCGAGCACTGCGACGATGCCGCCGACGATCAGCGTGATGCGCAGCGGGATGCCCTTGCTGGTGGTCTTGGCAAGCTTCCTGGGCATCAGGCCGTCACGTGACATGGCAAACAGGACGCGGGTCTGGCCGAGCATCATGACCATGACAACAGTGGTCAGGCCGGCGAGGCCGCCGAAGTTGATGGCAGTTTGTGCCCATCCGATTCCGTTGGCTTCGAAGGCGGTGGCGAGCGTGGCACTCGAGTCGCCGACGAGCGGGCTACCGTCCTTGAGTTCGGTGTACTTGACCATGCCGGTCAGAACCAGGGTGACAGCGACGTACAGGACGGTCACGATCGCGACCGAGCCGAAGATTCCGCGCGGCAGCGACTTCTGGGGGTTCTTCGTCTCTTCGGCGGTGGTAGCGACGACGTCGAACCCGATGAAGGCAAAGAAGACCAGGCTGGCAGCGGCAAGGAGACCGTATGCGCCGTAACTGCTTCCGCCGGCTCCGGTCAGCCAAGCAAACAGCGTCTGGTGAATTCCGCTAGCCGTGCTCTCAGCGCCTTCGGCGGGCGGGATGAAGGGCGAGTAGTTCTCTTTCTTGATGTAGAACGCACCGACGACGATGACAAGGAGAACAACTGCGATCTTGATCGCGGTGATGACGGCAGAGACTCGGGACGAAACCTTGGTGCCGATCGCGAGAATAAGTGTGATCGCTCCGATGATGAGCAGTGCGCCCCAGTCGAAGCTGATGGATCCGATGTGAGCTGTGGTGCTTCCGCTCGCCCCGATCACATTGCCGAGATAGAGCGACCACCCCTTGCCGACTACGGCGGAGGCAAGTGCAAATTCGAGGATCAGGTCCCAGCCGATGATCCAGGCTGCGAATTCGCCGAAGGTTGCATACGAGAACGTGTACGCGCTGCCGGCGACGGGGACCGTCGAGGCAAACTCTGCGTAACAGAGGGCTGCAAGTGCACACGCGATGGCTGCAAGAACAAAGGCCAGTGAGATCGAGGGGCCCGCTACGTTGCCGGCTGTTCTGGCGGTGAGGGTGAAGATACCTGCGCCGATGACAACGGCGACGCCGAAGACCGTGAGGTCCTTCGCGGTCAGTTCCTTTTTGAGCTTGGTTTCAGGCTCGTCGGTGTCCGCGATCGATTGCTCGACGGATTTGGTGCGCCATATGCCGACTCCGGGCATGTATTGCTCCTTGATTGATTCCCGGCGACCTTGTGGGGGACGGGAGGTGGCTGACAGTTGTCGAATGTGATGTGGGTCTCATCGACTAGATGAGGGAACCATTGGTGAGCGCAGTGCGCAAGTCGCGGCCACTGAACTAAATAAAATGATCACTTCACTCGCCATCAACCCCCCGTACATATCTGTTTTGATCAGCTGGCTCCGTGCACACTACGGGAAGTGAATTCGATCACGCACATTTCGTACTAATGCGTCCGAATTGTCCGCAGCAGCAGCGCATTCCGGTCAGTCTCTCCGCGCGTCGTGTCGCGTCATTTCAGTACCTGTCGGTCGGTCTTGCTATCAATAAGCGATCAACCGCGACGCTCGCGGTACCCGACTTGAAGGAGATCGTGATGATCCAGGCCCATCTCGACGCGTTGCACGGGCTTCCGGCTTTCGACTTCCCAGCTGCGGGGGCGACTGATTCAGCACTGCCCGCTGCGGGTGCTGTGGCGTGGCGCATCTCGGTGGAACCGTATTCGGATGACTCGGAAGAGTTTTCCGAGGCCTGGGCACGGTTTGTCGAGAAGGTGGACCTGTCGGCGGTGCAGGCTCTGATCATCGGCCAGTGGGGTGAGTCGTACGAGGTCAACTCGTCGTCGATCGTGGAACTGGTTGTCGAGCAACGTCACCGGTTGACGTCGCTGCGGGCGCTATTTCTCGCGGACATCACACAGGAGCAGCAGGAGATTTCCTGGATTCAGCAATCCGACGTCACTCCTGTACTCGGCGCGTTTCCGGAGTTGGTCGAGTTCGGCATTCGTGGTGGCACGGAATTGCAGTTCCCAGAAACCAGTCATAGTGCGCTACGTCGATTGACCGTCGAGTCGGGTGGACTGCCCGCCGCAGTTGTCCACGGTGTGTCCTCTAGTAACTTCCCGGCGCTCGAGTTTCTCGATCTGTGGCTCGGGACAGACAATTACGGGGGAGACGCGACCATCGAGGATCTGGCTGTCATTCTCGGCGGTACGAAATTGCCGTCGTTGCGGCACCTGGGTCTGCGTAACAGCGAGATTCAGGACGATATCGCCAAGGCGATTGTTACTGCCCCGATTCTCGGGCAGCTCACCACGGTGGATCTTTCGATGGGCACGCTCTCGGATGACGGCGCCCAAGCGCTTCTCGGCACCAGTTCTTTTAAGGGTCTCGAGTTTCTCGACCTGCACTACCATTTTCTCAGTGATGCCGCGATCACGGAATTGACCCGGCATTGCGCCGAATTGGGAGTTCGGGTCGATCTGTCCGAGCAGACCGACGCGGATGAGTACGACGATGAGATCTGTCGATATGTTGCAGTCTCCGAGTAATCCCTCGTCGCCGCCTTTCCATTCGCGGTTCGTAGTTATCGGGGTTACGGGCAATCGTCGAGTTTCCGGGTTTGTCGACGCGGTCACGGCAGCGGGATTGCCGACTCCGCGTGTTCTGGGTTGGCGTGAGATTATCGGTCGAGATTATGGTTTCAACGCTGGCGAGATCGTTCGAATCGATTCGCCCGGAGAAGATTCCGTGGTGGACCGATACCTTCGCGGTACGGACGAGTCGACACGGGTTGAGGGCACCGGCAAGTGGTATCGACGATTCACTACCGAGATTCGCGAGATTACCGATCGAGCAGATCGCGTCGGTGCTCGGGTTCTCGGTGATGCGAACGAGATCGCGATGATGTTCGACAAACGGCGCTGCCATCGCCACCTCGACGCTGCCGGGGTACGGGTCCCCGCGGCGTTGGAGACTGCGCCCCGAAGCTACGCCGAACTCGAGCAACTAGCAGCCGACGCACACATGCCACGAGTGTTCGTCAAGCTTGCTCACGGCTCGTCGGCGTCGGGAGTGATTGCGCTGCAATGGGGTCCGCGCGGGCAGGTCCGGGCCGTCACGTCGGTGGAAGTGAGTGCTGATGGTGCGCTGCACAACTCACTTCGAGTGCGCACATATCGAACGAGGGCTGCCATCGCGTCAATTGTCGATCGGCTCGCGCCCGACGGACTTCATGTCGAAGCGTGGATACCCAAAGCATCGCTCGGCGGACGCACCGCCGACGTTCGTGTGGTGGTTGTCGGGGGTGTTGCCACCCATGCCGTAGTGCGGACCAGCGCTTCTCCGCTTACCAATCTGCATCTTGGCGGTACCCGCGGTGCACTCGTCGACGCGATGACTGTTGCAGGTGAGAACTGGTCACAGCTTCTGGAATTGAGTGAGCGGGCAGCAGCGTGTTTTCCGGCGGCACCCCATGTCGGAATCGACGTCTTGCCCGGCGTCGGGTGGCGACGCTTCACGGTGGGGGAGGTCAATGCGTTCGGAGATCTCCTGCCGGGGCTTACCGGTCTGCCCGGAAGCCCCGCCGAGGGAATGACTACGTATCAAGCACAAGTAGATTCGCTACAGAAATCGGAAAACGTGGAGTATGCCCGGTGAACAACCGTGACATGAACGACGTCGACATGAACGACGTCGACACGAGCTACCCCGACATGAATGAGGTCGTCGGGCAGGACGACATCCTGTTGCTCACGTTGGACACGCTCCGCTACGATGTCGCCTGCGAACTGGCCGCGAGTGGGCGCATTCCCACTCTCGCGTCGTACCTCCCCGGGGGACGGTGGGAAAAGCGCCATGCCCCGGGAAGTTTCACCTACGCCTCTCATCAGGCGATTTTTGCCGGCTTTCTCCCGACCCCGGCCAGCCAGGGTCCGCACCCTCGATTGTTCGCTGCTCGATTCGCCGGGAGTGAATCCACCGCCGACGGAACGTTTGTGTTCGAGGGCCCCAATGTGGTGGACGGTCTGCGGCAGGTCGGCTACCGCACTGTGTGTATCGGCGGGGTCGGGTTCTTCAACAAAGCCGCGCCCCTAGGTTCGGTGATGCCCTCGATGTTCGACGAGAGCTATTGGGAATCGCGCTTCGGTGTGACCTCTCCGGAATCCTTCGCAGCGCAAGTCGAGTGTGCCGAGACGGTGGTGGCCGGTCTCGAACCGGACCAGAAGCTTTTCCTGTTCGTCAATGCCGCTGCGCTGCATCAACCCAATTGGTTCCACCTTGCAGGTGCTAGCGCCGAGTCGGGAGACACCCTCCAGTCCCATGCTGCCGCACTCGAATACATCGACCGCCATATCGCACGACTGCTGCAGGCCATGAGTTCACGGCGGCGGTGCTTTGCCATCGTCTGTTCCGATCACGGCACAGCGTACGGCGACGACGGTTGGACCGGGCACCGGCTGGGTCACGACAGCGTGTGGACAGTTCCCTATGCACATTTCTTCGTGGAAGGGCCACAGCAATGAGTCTCGCAGTTACGGTACGTCCGTACCAAAATTACGTTTATGCGTATCCGCACAAGACGGCGTACCGGCCGCTACAGCATCGCCCGTCGTTGCAGAAATTGTGGGCGTCAGAGCCGAAAGACGCACTGTCGCTGTACCTACATATTCCGTTCTGCGAGGTTCGCTGCGGATTCTGCAATTTGTTCACTCGTATCGGCGCGCCGGGTGAGATGACCACCGCATACCTCGACGCACTCGAGCGCCAAGCACGTGTTGTGTCGGACGCTGTCGGCGACGGAACTCACTACGACGCCGTGGCCTTCGGCGGCGGCACCCCGACCTTTCTCGATGCCTCCGAACTCGACAGATTGTGCGACATCGCGGAACTCCGCATGGGCGCGGATCTTTCGTCTGTTCCGTTCTCGGTGGAGGCGTCGCCGTCGACGGTAACCGCCGATCGGATGTCCGTGCTGGCATCCCGCGGAACTACTCGCCTGAGTCTGGGAGTGCAGAGCTTCATCGACTCCGAGGCGAGGGCGGCAGCGCGGCCGCAGAAGCGGGCCGATGTCGACGCCGCGCTCGGGCGGATCCGGGACGCTCGAATTCCCGTGCTCAACATCGATCTCATCTACGGCATCGACGGTCAGACCGAGCAGACCTGGCGGCAATCCCTCGACGCGGCGTTGGCGTGGGAACCGGAGGAGCTGTATCTGTATCCGCTCTACGTTCGAGCGCTCACGGGTTTGGGCAAGAAAACAGCGGTCACGGAATCCGATGCCGAGTGGGACGAGCGGCGTCTGCGCTTGTATCGGTTCGGCCGCGACTACCTAGAGCAGGCCGGGTATCGGCAAGTCTCGATGCGTATGTTCCAGCGCGAGGGCGCGGTCATCGACGGGGCGGCCGACTACGCGTGCCAGACCGACGGCATGATCGGATTGGGGTGCGGCGCACGCTCGTACACCGCTGACCTTCACTATTCGTTCGATTACGCGGTGGACATGCGGGAGATCCGCGGGATCATCGACACGTTCATCGCCCGGCCGGCCGACGAGTTCGCCTACGCGGAAGTCGGTCGATTCATGACTCCCGATGAGACGCGTCGCAGGCATCTCGTGCAGTCGGTGCTTCAGGCCGAAGGGATGGATGTGTCCGACTATCTCGCGCGGTTCGGAACACTACCTACCGACGATTTTCCGGAGGAATTGAAGGCCTTCGAAGCGGCCGGGTGGTTGGCGGGTGATCTACAGTCCGATCGACTGAAACTCTCGCCCGAAGGTCTGGCGCACTCCGACGCGATCGGCCCGGCGTTGTTCTCAGCGAGTGTCCACCGGGACATGGCAGAGTACGAGGCCAAATGAACTCCTCGTTGTCGATTCTCTACCGCGGTCCGTTGGCGAGTTGTAATTACGACTGCCCGTACTGCCCGTTCGCGAAACGCCGTGATCCGCCAGCCGAATTACGCGCGGACAGAGCATCATTGGAACGGTTTGCAGCTTGGGTGGCCGAGCGGACGGATCTACGGTTGTCCGTGCTGTTCACGCCGTGGGGTGAGGCACTGGTGCGGTCCTGGTATCGGCGCACTCTCGCGGAACTGAGTTGGTTGCCTCACGTCGAACGGGTTGCGATACAAACCAATCTCAGCGCTCGCACCACGTGGCTTGCCGACGCAGACCCGTCGACGCTGGCGCTGTGGTGCACATTTCATCCGGGGCAGATCTCGCTCGAGAAATTTGTTGCGAAATGCCGGGAACTCGACGGCGGTGGCATCCGCTATTCGGTGGGGGTCGTCGGATTCCCGGAGCATCTCGATCTGGCCCGTGAGCTGCGGCAGAAACTACCCGAGAATGTCTACCTGTGGGTGAATGCGGCCGAGGGGCGAGTGTATTCGGACGATGAAGCGCAGGTCTGGACCGAACTGGACCCGCTTTTTCCCTACAGCCGGAACCCGCATCCGAGCGTCGGAAAAGCTTGCAGAACCGGAGAATCCGTCATCTCCGTCGACGGTGACGGCACTATTCGGCGGTGCCATTTTGTCCCCGAGGTGATCGGGAATCTGTACGACGGCAGCCTCGAACAAACACTGACCGCACGAGAATGTCCAAAAACGATGTGTGACTGTCACATCGGCTACGTGCATCTCGAATCGCTGCCGCTCTACGACGCTTTCGCCGGGGGAGTGCTCGAGCGCATACCGGCCACGCTTACGAGTTCGCTTGTGAGCAGGCAGTTACCCCTGCACGTAGTGCGGTGAAACAGAAGATCCCCGGCCGCGTTATCAACGCTGCCGGGGATCTTCGCTAGCTTCTGCTATCTACGGGACGTACCGAACCGCGCCCTTGTCAGCCGACGTTGCCAGCGCAGCGTAGGCGCGCAGGGCGGTGGTGACGGTGCGCTGACGGTCAACGGGGTGCCACGGACGCTCCGAGGCTTCCATCTTGGCGCGACGCTCGGCGAGGACGTCGTCGTCGACCAGGATCTCGAGTGTGCGGGACGCGACGTCGATGCGAACCTGATCGCCGTTCTGCACCAGGCCGATAACTCCGCCGGCAGCAGCCTCGGGGGAGATGTGGCCGATGGACAGACCGGACGTGCCACCGGAGAAGCGGCCGTCGGTGATCAACGCGCATTCCTTGCCGAGGCCTGCGCCCTTGAGGAAGGCGGTGGGGTGCAGCATTTCCTGCATGCCCGGTCCGCCCTTTGGTCCTTCGTAACGCACGACCAGGACGTCGCCGGCCTTGATCTTCTTCTGCAGGATCACCGAGACGGCTTCTTCCTGCGACTCGACGACCAGAGCCGGGCCCTGGAACGAGAACAGTTCCTCGTCGATGCCGGCCGTCTTGAGGATTGCGCCGTCGACGGCGATGTTGCCGCGCAGGACGACCAGGCCGCCTTCCACGGTGTAGGCGTTCTCGACGTCGCGGATGCAGCCACCGGCAGCATCGGTGTCGAGGGCAGACCATCGGTTGTCCGTCGAGAACGGTTCGATGGTGCGCACGCCGCCGGGAGCAGCATGGAACAGTTCGATCGCTTCGTCTGTTGCCTTGCCGGAGCGGATGTCCCAGTCGTCGAGCCACTGGTCGAAGCTCTTGGTATGCACGGTCGAGACGTCGGTTTCGAGGAGTCCGCCGCGGCGAAGCTCACCGAGCAGCGCGGGGATTCCGCCGGCACGATGGACGTCTTCCATGTGGTAGTCCGAGTTGGGGGAGACCTTGGACAGGCACGGCACCTTGCGGCTGATCGCGTCGATGGTGTCGAGGTCGAAGTCGACCTCGCCTTCTTGCGCCGCTGCCAGCGTGTGCAGGACGGTGTTGGTGGAACCGCCCATGGCGACGTCGAGAGCCATCGCGTTGCGGAACGCTGCCGGGGTCGCGATGTTGCGCGGCAGAACCGACTCGTCGCCGTCGCGGTAGTACTTCAGGGCAGCCTCGACCACGGTGGTGCCTGCGCGAGAGAAGAGTGCGTGACGTGCCTTGTGGGTTGCCAGCGTGGAGCCGTTGCCCGGCAACGCGAGACCGAGGGCCTCGGTGAGGCAGTTCATGGAGTTGGCCGTGAACATGCCCGAGCAGGATCCACATGTCGGGCACGCACTGCGCTCGACCTCGTCGAGGCCTTCTTCCGACACGGCGTCGTTGGCGGAGGCGGAAATTGCGGTGATGAGGTCGGTGGGGGCCTGGGCCACGCCGCCGACAACCACTGCCTTACCGGCCTCCATCGGTCCGCCGGACACGAAGACCGTCGGGATGTTCAGACGCATCGCGGCGTTGAGCATGCCGGGAGTGATCTTGTCGCAGTTGGAGATACACACCAATGCGTCGGCCGTGTGGGCGTTTGCCATGTACTCGACCGAGTCGGCGATGATCTCGCGGCTCGGGAGTGAGTAGAGCATTCCGCCGTGGCCCATGGCGATACCGTCGTCGACGGCGATGGTGTGGAACTCACGAGCGACGCCGCCGGCCTCACGAATGGCCTCGGCAACGATCTCGCCCACGTTCTTGAGATGCACGTGGCCGGGTACGAACTGGGTGTACGAGTTCGCTACGGCGACGATCGGCTTACCGAAGTCGGAATCCGTCATTCCTGTGGCGCGCCACAGGGATCGGGCTCCGGCAGCATTACGTCCGACGGTGGTGGTGCGTGACCTCAACGGGGGCATGGGCGTGTTCCTTATGTGATCGTTGCTGATCTACTTCTGCTGCGCGAACAACAGGGCTGTGTGCTTACGCGGCGAAAAGAATTGAAGCGAGGGCGATTCAACGCTACTCGCGTGCTACTTCTGTTCTGATTCGGGCTGGTCGTTCGACGGCTCGGATTCGGATTCGGGCTCAAGGGCGCTGCCGCTTGCGGACTGTTCGGCCCGTTCCGCTTCTTCGGCGTCGAAGGCGTCTGCCGCTGCCGCGTAGGGATCGGTGATGCGACCACCGCTGGCGATCGCAATTTCGGGGAGCCGGACAAAGCTGACGGCTGGCAGTGTCACCTCTGTTCCGTCGGTCAGTTCGGCGCGGGCCCAGCTGCGCTTCGGGAAACGGAAGCCCTTGACCTCGTCCCAGCTCAGCGTGCGGCTGGAGAACATCGAACGAACCTCGAGGCCGTCGGGGCTGACGGTGGTGCGGACTCGGGCGACGAAGTAGACGGCGATGATCGGCAGGATCAGCAACCAGCTGAATGCTGCGGGCCAGCCGAAGATCGGGAAGCTGACCGCGAAGAGCAGGAAGGCGCACGCCATGTAGGCGAGCTGCGAAATGCGGATGACGTGCCGAAGTGGTTTCGGCGTGTGGGATGATTGAACCGGTGGCACGGGCTGCTGCGAAGTTGACACCTCTACATCTTCGCATTGCAGCCGATGTATCTCAGATTCTGGGACGGTTGACTCACCAAGTTTGCCGTTCGCGACTAGCGCCTCTACTGTCGAGTGCGTGAAACAGAATGAGTTGCTCGTAATCGACCGGCGCGTCGTCGCCTGAGTCGATAATTTTCAACTCACCAGATAACGACGCGCCACCCTCGCTCAGCAGATGCTGACGGGGGTTTTTTGTTGCCCGGAGCCAAATCAGAGGATTTCCCAGTGAGCGCACCAACAGCACGGCCTCAACCCACGCCGCGCAAGTCAGGGACACCGAGCCCGACTACCGCGGCTGCCGCATCGCAGACGGCTACCCGTCGCCAGCTCCCCCCGGAGCGGGTAACGGGCGCGCAGTCTGTCGTTCGCGCCCTCGAAGAGCTCGAGGTCGACACGGTATTCGGCATCCCCGGCGGTGCCGTGCTGCCTGTGTACGACCCGCTCTTCGATTCGGTCAAGGTCCGTCACGTACTTGTGCGCCACGAGCAGGGTGCCGGCCATGCCGCCACGGGTTACGCGCAGGCCACCGGCAAGGTCGGCGTCTGTATGGCCACCTCGGGTCCCGGTGCAACCAACCTGGTCACGCCGCTGGCCGACGCTCAGATGGACTCCGTTCCGATCGTGGCCATCACCGGACAGGTCGCGCGTTCGCTGATCGGTACCGACGGCTTCCAGGAAGCCGACATCTCCGGTATCACCATGCCGATCACGAAGCACAACTTCCTGATCACCGACGGTATCGACATCCCGCGCATCATGGCCGAGGCTTTCTACCTGGCATCGAGCGGTCGCCCCGGCGCGGTCCTGGTCGATATCCCCAAGGACATCCTCCAGGCTCAGACCACGTTCTCGTGGCCGCCGGAGATGCGCCTGCCCGGATACCGTCCGGTCACCAAGCCGCACGGCAAGCAGGTCCGCGAAGCTGCGCGCCTGATCGCCGACGCCAAGTCTCCTGTCCTCTACGTCGGTGGCGGCGTCATCAAGTCCGAATCCTCTGCCGAGCTGCTCGAACTCGCCGAGCTGACGGGCATTCCCGTGGTCACCACGCTGATGGCCCGCGGCGCGTTCCCGGACAGCCACGATCTCAACTGCGGCATGCCCGGCATGCACGGCACTGTTGCCGCAGTGGCAGCACTGCAGCGCAGCGACCTGCTGATCACGCTCGGCGCCCGCTTCGACGACCGCGTGACCGGTCAGCTGAATTCCTTTGCTCCCGATGCCAAGGTCATCCACGCCGACATCGACCCGGCCGAGATCGGCAAGAACCGTTACGCCGACGTCCCGATCGTGGGCGACTGCAAAGAGGTCATCACCGAACTCATCGAGGCCATCCGTGCCGACATGGCCACGGGCACCACGTTCGAACTCACCGAATGGTGGGCGTACCTGAACGACATCCGTCGTACATACCCGCTGAGCTACGACCGTCCCACCGACGGTCAGCTGAGCCCCGAGTTCGTCATCTCGACCGTCGGCAAGCTCGCCGGACCGGACGCCATCTACTGCGCCGGCGTCGGCCAGCACCAGATGTGGGCAGCCCAGTTCGTCAGCTACGAGAAGCCGCGCACATGGCTCAACTCGGGTGGACTCGGCACCATGGGCTACGCGGTTCCCGCTGCCATGGGCGCAAAGATGGGCATGCCGGACACCGAGGTGTGGGCCATCGACGGTGACGGCTGCTTCCAGATGACCAATCAGGAACTGGCCACCTGCGCGCTCGAGGGTATCCCGATCAAGGTCGCCCTCATCAACAACGGCAACCTCGGCATGGTTCGTCAGTGGCAGACACTCTTCTACGAAGAGCGCTACTCCAACACCAACCTGGGAACGCACGGCGCCATCCGCATCCCGGACTTCGTCAAGCTCGCAGAAGCCTTGGGCTGCCACGGAATTCGTGTCGAGCGCGAAGAGGACGTCGAAGCTGCGATCCGTGAGGCGCAGTCCATCAACGACAAGCCTGTCGTGATCGACTTCATCGTCACCGCCGACGCACAGGTGTGGCCGATGGTCGCCGCTGGAACCAGCAATGACGAGATCATGGCGGCCCGGGGTATCCGGCCGCTGTTCGACGACGACGAGGCAGTAGCCGAGCCCGCCGTCATCCATGAAGCCATGTCACGCGAGCAAGCCGGACCCGCCGCGGGCACAGGGGAGGACCAGCAGTGAGCACCACCCACACCCTCAGCGTTCTCGTCGAGGACAAGCCAGGCGTGCTCGCTCGCGTCTCCGCCCTGTTCTCCCGCCGAGGATTCAACATCGAATCCCTCGCGGTGGGCGGCACCGAGATCCCCGAGATCTCTCGAATGACCATCGTCGTCACGGTCGACGAGTTCCCCCTCGAGCAGGTGACGAAGCAGCTCAACAAGCTGATCAACGTCATCAAGATCGTCGAGCAAGACGGTGATGCTTCCGTCGCTCGCGAGCTTGTGCTCATCAAGGTGCGCGCAGATGCAAGCGTGCGCACCCAGGTCATCGAAACGGTGAACCTGTTCCGCGCCAAGGTAATCGACGTCTCCCCGGAGTCCGTCACCATCGAGGCGACCGGTACCCGGTCCAAGCTGGATGCACTGCTGCGGATGCTTGATCCGTACGGTATCCGGGAGATCGTTCAGTCCGGGGTCGTGGCAGTCGGTCGAGGGCCGAAGTCGATCACGGCCACCCGCTAGTACTTTAGACACGTAATAATCCAAGGAGAGGTTGAGAACTGTGGCAGTCGAGATGTTCTACGACGACGATGCCGATCTGTCGATCATTCAGGGCCGCAAGGTTGCTGTGATCGGCTACGGAAGCCAGGGCCACGCCCATTCGCTGAGCTTGCGCGACTCGGGTGTCGAGGTCCGCATCGGCCTCAAGGAGGGCTCCAAGTCCCGCGACAAGGCTGAAGAAGCAGGCCTGACGGTCGGCACGCCGGCAGAGGTTTCCGAGTGGGCCGACGTCATCATGGTGCTCGCACCGGACACCGCCCAGGCAAGCATTTTCACCAATGACATCGAGCCCAACCTCAAGGACGGCGACGCGCTGTTCTTCGGTCACGGCCTGAACATTCACTTCGACCTGATCAAGGCTCCGGAGTTCGTCACCGTCGGCATGGTTGCGCCCAAGGGCCCCGGCCACCTGGTGCGTCGTCAGTTCGTCGACGGCAAGGGCGTTCCCGCGCTCATCGCCATCGACCAGGACCCCAAGGGTGAAGGCCAGGCTCTCGCTCTGTCCTACGCCAAGGGCATCGGCGGAACGCGCGCAGGCGTCATCAAGACCACGTTCAAGGAAGAGACCGAGACGGACCTCTTCGGCGAGCAGGCTGTGCTCTGCGGTGGCACCGAGGAACTGGTCAAGACCGGTTTCGAGGTCATGGTCGAGGCCGGCTACGCACCCGAGATGGCGTACTTCGAGGTTCTGCACGAGCTCAAGCTCATCGTCGACCTCATGTACGAAGGCGGCATCGCCCGCATGAACTACTCGGTGTCCGACACCGCTGAGTTCGGCGGCTACCTGTCCGGCCCGCGCGTCATCGATGCAGGCACCAAGGAGCGCATGAAGGCGATCCTGGCCGACATCCAGTCCGGCGAGTTCACCCGTCGTCTGGTTGCCAACGTCGAGAACGGCAACACCGAACTCGAAGGCCTGCGCAAGGCTAACGCCGAGCACCCCATCGAGGTCACCGGCAAGAAGCTGCGCGACCTGATGAGCTGGGTCGATCGTCCGATCACCGAAACGGCGTAATTAAGCTGTTTCAGCTTGTCTTCACTCCGGCCTGATGCCTGCTTCGGTCCAATTATCTTGGACCGGAGTGGCATTGGGCCGGAGGTCTTTGTCGGGCCAACTGAAGCCCGCCGTAATTCTCATTGAGAATTCGCCCGCAAAAGTGTCCACTATGTGGTATTGCCTACCGAGTTGTGGACGCCGAGACGGCGCGCACTAAACTACTGGGGGTTAAACCACCCCCACACCCACCTAATCAGGGAGTTTGCACGTGAGCCAGCCTGGCCGCCCCGTTGTTCTGATCGCAGACAAGCTCGCGCCGTCCACAGTCGAGGCACTCGGCGACGGTGTGGAGGTGCGGTGGGTCGACGGACCCGACCGCGCTGCCCTGCTCGCAGCTGTGCCCGATGCCGACGCGATTCTTGTTCGCTCCGCCACCACCGTCGACGCCGAGGTTCTGGCCGCAGGCACCAAGCTGAAGATCATCGGCCGCGCCGGTGTCGGCCTGGACAATGTCGAGATCCCCGCAGCCACCGAGCGCGGCGTGATGGTCGTCAATGCACCGACCTCCAACATCCACTCGGCAGCCGAGCACGCAGTTGCTCTGCTCATGTCGACGGCTCGCCAGATCCCCGCCGCAGACAAGACCCTGCGCGAAAGCACCTGGAAGCGCAGCAAGTTCAACGGCGTCGAGATCCTCGGCAAGACCGTCGGCGTTGTCGGCCTCGGCCGCATCGGCCAGCTGTTCGCACAGCGTCTCGCCGCGTTCGAAACCACCATCATCGCGTACGACCCCTACTTGCCCGCAGCTCGCGCAGCGCAGCTCGGCATCGAACTGGTCACCATCGACGAGCTCGTCGAGCGTGCGGACTTCATCTCCGTTCACCTCCCCAAGACCAAGGAAACGGCCGGCCTGATCAACGCCGAGCGTCTCTCCCGCGCCAAGGACGGCGTCATCATCGTCAACGCCGCTCGCGGTGGACTGATCGACGAAGATGCGCTGTACGACGCTCTGGTCTCCGGCAAGGTTCGCGGCGCCGGTCTCGATGTGTTCAACACCGAGCCTTGCACCGACTCCAAGCTCTTCGGCCTCGAGAACGTCGTCGTCACCCCGCACCTCGGTGCTTCGACGTCCGAAGCTCAGGACCGTGCAGGCATTGACGTCGCCAAGAGCGTTCTCCTGGCTCTGGCCGGCGACTTCGTCCCCGAGGCAGTCAACGTCTCCGGTGGCCCGGTCGGCGAAGAAGTTGCTCCGTGGCTCGAGCTCGTCCGCAAGCTCGGTCTCCTTGCTGCGACACTGTCTCCCGAAGCTGTTCAGACGGTCCAGGTTGTCGCCTCCGGCGAGCTGTCCGCTGAAACCGTCGACATCCTCGGCCTCGCTGCTCTGCGCGGCGTGTTCTCCGCAAGCAGCGACGAGGCTGTCACGTTCGTCAACGCTCCGGCACTCGCCGAGCAGCGCGGCGTCACCGTGTCCGTCGAAAAGCACTCCGAGGCACTCGCTCACCGCAGCGCAGTCGAGGTTCGTGCAGTTGCCGCCGACGGCACCGTCACCTCCGTCACGGGCGCACTCACCGGCCTGCAGCAGGTCGAGAAGATCGTCAGCATCAACGGCCGCAGCTTCGACCTGCGCGCCGAGGGTCACAACATCGTTGTCCACTACGGCGATCGCCCGGGTGTTCTCGGTGTGCTCGGTACCGTCCTCGGTAACTCCGGCATCGACATCCTCGCCGCAGCACTGAGCCAGGACGCCGAAGGCGAAGGCGCAACGGCGATCCTGCGCGTCGACAAGGTTGTCTCCGACGCCGATGTCGAGGCAATCGTCTCGCAGCTCGACGCCCGCGTTGCCCAGGTCGACCTTTCCTGATTGTTTTCACTGTGCGCCTTTGTCAACCCTTGCGGTTGATGAAGGCGCACAGTTCTACCGAATGAGGATTCAATGAAGCTTGCGGTCATTCCCGGTGACGGAATCGGTGTCGAGGTCACAGCTGAAGCACTCAAGGTGCTCGGCAAGTTGGTCCCCGATCTGGAAACCACCGAATACGATCTCGGTGCCCGTCGCTACAACGCCACCGGTGAACTGCTGCCTGCAGACGAGCTGGACCAGATCCGTCAGCACGACGCAATCCTGTTGGGCGCCATCGGCGATCCGCGGATCGTTGCGCCGGGCATCCTCGAGCGCGGTTTGCTGCTGAACATGCGTTTCCAGCTCGATCATCACGTCAATCTCCGTCCGGCGCAGCTGTACCCGGGTGCCACGTCGCCGCTCGCGGCGCAGCCCGAGATCGACTTCGTGGTGGTTCGTGAAGGCACCGAGGGCCCGTACACCGGTAACGGTGGCGCCATCCGCGTCGGCACCGATCACGAGATCGCGACCGAGGTGTCGATCAACACGTGGTTCGGCGCCGAGCGTGTTGTTCGTTACGCATTTGCGTTGGCGCAGACGCGTTCCAAGCACCTCACGCTGATCCACAAGACCAACGTGCTTTCCAACGCGGGAGCGATCTGGACGCGTGCGATCGAGACCGTCGGAGCGGAGTTCCCGGACGTCGAGACGGCGTACTGCCACATCGACGCTGCCACCATCTACATGGTGACCGACCCGTCGCGCTTCGACGTCATCGTGACGGACAACCTGTTCGGTGACATCATCACCGACCTGGCCGGCGCGGTGACCGGCGGAATCGGTTTGGCCGCAAGCGGAAACATCGATGCGTCCGGTACCAACCCGTCGATGTTCGAGCCCGTTCACGGCAGTGCCCCGGACATCGCCGGCAAGGGAATCGCAGATCCCACCGCCGCGATCCTCTCTGCCGCACTGCTTCTTCGCCATCTCGGACGCGAGGACGACGCCGCTCGCGTCGAGGCTGTGGTCGCTGCTGACCTGGCTACCCGCGGCGACGGCCCGATCTCCACCACCGAGATCGGCGACCGCATTACTGCAGCACTGTAAGCACCGCCGCTCTGTAAGATTCGTCTCACGGCTCTGACGCGCGTAAGCCTTACGGCTTGCGCGCGTCAGTCGTTTCCGGCATCCCGATAGACTTGCCAACATGCGTCTTGGTCGAATTGCCAGTCCCGATGGTGTTGCGTTTGTCAGTATCGAAGGTGAAGAGGATGCCCTCGTCGCCAAGGAAATTGCCGAGCACCCGTTCGGGAACCCCACCTTTACCGGCCGTAGTTGGCCACTAGCCGATGTGCGCCTGTTGGCGCCGATCCTTGCCAGCAAGGTGATCTGCATCGGCAAGAACTATGCGGATCATGTTGCCGAGATGGGCGGCGAGGCGCCGGCAGATCCGGTGATCTTCCTCAAGCCCAACACATCCATCGTCGGCCCCGGTGCGCCGATCGTGTTGCCGCCCAGTTCAACCGAAGTGCATTTCGAGGGTGAACTCGCGATCGTCATCGGGCAGCCGTGCAAGGACGTTCCGGCCGCAAAGGCCCTGAGTGTTGTTCTCGGATACACCGTTGCCAATGACGTGTCTGCGCGCGATCACCAGCGCCACGACGGTCAGTGGACCCGAGCAAAGGGTCATGACACGTTCTGCCCGCTCGGTCCGTGGATCGAAACGGCTTTGGATCCGTCGGACGTCGACATCAAGACCGAGGTCAACGGCGCAGTCAAGCAGGACAGCAGCACTGCTTTCCTTCTGCACGACATTCCGAAGATCATCGAGTGGATTTCGGCTGTCATGACTCTGCTCCCGGGCGACGTCATCCTCACGGGCACCCCGGCCGGGGTCGGTCCGATCGTTGACGGCGATTCCGTCTCGGTCACGGTGTCCGGGATCGGCACGCTCACCAACCCGGTGATCGCAAAACGCTGACCATCACGTTCGATCAGGGGCCTCATCCGTACGGGTGAGGCCCCTTTTCGATTTCTTGTCGGTTTGATAACTGTCTGTCCCGCCTTGCAGAAGAGTGAAATAGTTATGAGGTAGTTATCATCACAATTGCGTCCAATCAGCGTTACGGACGCGTAATTAGAAGTTCCTGAATGTGTATTTTTACCTGCATGTTTATCGCCAGAATAGGAACAAATACGACTAAAAGGGCAAATCGTATAGATGATAACCCTGGGTTTGCCAATGTAACGTTCATCCGTATTCTGGTCGATAACTGGTGTGATGCCAGTGGGGTATTAATGAGATTTCGGAAAATGGAGGCTGTGGCACATGGGCGCCTTTACTGCGTACCGGCGCACTCGGTCGATCGGGCCGAGTGAGTCCGCAGCACCGAAGTGGCGCGACAAGAAGCGATATCTGTGGCCGCTAGGTCTACTGGTGCCGCTCAGTCCGTTCGCGGCATGGTTCCTGGTGGAGAAGCTGACGCTGGGTCTGTTCTGGGCTGTCGGGGCCTGGTTGATCGTGATTGTGATTCCGCTTGTCGATCTGCTTGCCGGTGAGGACGGGAACAGTCCGCCGGACGAGAAGATTCCGGAGTTGCAGGCCGATCGTTACTACCGCTGGTGCACGTACCTGTTTCTGCCGTTGCAATACATCGGCCTCGTGTTTGCGTGCTGGTGCTGGGTGAATTCGCCGATGGCGTCGGGGGAGAAGTTCGCGCTCGCGATGACCGTCGGAGTCGTTGCCGGCGTTGGTATCAACGCGGCGCACGAAATGGGCCACAAGAGTGAGAAGCTCGAAAAGTGGTTGGCCAAAATCGCACTGGCGCAGTCTTTCTACGGCCACTTCTTTGTCGAACACAATCACGGTCACCACGTGCGGGTGGCAACACCCGAAGATCCCGCAAGTTCGCGGTACCGCGAGAATTTCTGGTTCTTCTTGCCGCGGAGCGTTATCGGGGGGCTGCGCTCCGGGTGGCAGATCGAGCGCGCTCGCCTCGAACGTGCGGGAGTGAGCACCTGGAGTTACAAGAACAACATCCTCAATGGATGGGCGATGAGTGTGGTGTTGTTCGGCTCGCTCATCGCGGTATTCGGCTGGGAGATCGCGCCGTGGCTCGTTGTGCAGGCCATTGCCGGATTCACCTTCCTGGAAACGGCGAACTACCTCGAGCATTACGGGTTGCTCCGCGCCAAGCGTGACGACGGTACATACGTTCGCTGCTCACCGGAGGACAGTTGGAACAGCGACCATGTCGTGAGCAATTTGTTCCTTTATCAATTGCAGCGTCACAGTGATCATCACGCCAATCCGCGTTTGCGCTACCAGAGCCTTCGCAGCGCCGCCGACGCACCGCAGTTGCCGGCGGGATACGCGGTCATGATCGTCTGTGCGTGGGTCCCGCCGTTGTGGCGCTCGATCATGGACAAGCGACTTCTTGCGTATTACGACGGCGACATGAGCCGGATAAACGTGCTTCCCGGACGCTGACGGTTGGCGCGCTCACCACTTTCAGGGAAAACGAAGAGTCGGCGGGACTAATCTGTAGTACGACCATCCATCATCGCCGAGCCAAGTGAGCCATGACCAACAGCGAAGTACGCGTCCGTTTCTGTCCGTCACCCACCGGAACCCCGCACGTGGGTTTGGTGCGCACCGCCCTTTTCAACTGGGCGTTCGCACGACATCACGGTGGAACCTTCGTGTTCCGCATCGAAGACACCGATGCTCAACGGGACAGCGAAGAGTCTTATCAGGCGATCCTCGACGCCCTGCGCTGGCTGGGTCTGACATGGGACGAGGGCCCCGAGGTCGGTGGACCGCATGCGCCGTACCGCCAGTCCGAGCGTCGTGATCTGCATCTCGACGTCGTCGCAAAGTTGCTTGCGGCGGGCGAGGCTTACGAGTCGTACTCGACCAACGAAGAGGTGGAAGCGCGGCACAAGGCAGCCGGACGCGATCCGAAGCTCGGCTACGACAATTTCGATCGGGATCTCACCGACGAGCAGCGCGCGGCGTACATCGCAGACGGACGTAAGCCGGTAGTTCGCCTTCGGATGCCTGATCACGACCTGACGTGGAACGACCTCGTTCGCGGCGAGACCACGTTCAAGGCCGGAACGGTGCCGGACTTCGCGTTGACGCGCGGCAACGGCATTCCTCTCTACACGCTGGTCAATCCCGTCGACGATGCGTTGATGAAGATCACGCACGTTCTGCGCGGTGAGGACCTCCTCTCGTCCACTCCGAGGCAGTTGGCTCTGTACGAGGCGATGATCCGGATCGGTGTTGCGGATTTCACGCCGTCCTTCGGTCACCTTCCCTTCGTGATGGGTCAGGGCAACAAGAAGCTCTCCAAGCGTGACCCCGAGTCCAACCTGTTCATTCACCGTGACCGCGGGTTCATCCCCGAGGGGCTGTTGAACTACTTGGCTCTGCTCGGATGGAGTATCGCGGACGACCACGACGTGTTCTCGCTCGACGAGATGGTTGCGGCGTTCGACATCTCCAAGGTCAATTCCAATCCGGCACGGTTCGACCAGAAGAAGGCCGACGCGATCAACGCCGAGCACATTCGCTTGCTCGAGCCGGCCGACTTCGCGGCCCGACTGAAGTCGTTCCTGGTCGAGCACGGCCACATCAGTGCCGACGTGGACGAAGCGACGTTCACTGTTGCGGCGGACCTCGTGCAGACCCGCATCGTCGTTCTGTCCGACGCGTGGGATCTGCTGAAGTTCCTGTTCGTCGACGAGGCGTCGTTTGCTCTCGATCCTGCTGCTGCGGCCAAGAACCTGAAGGAAGATGCGGGTCCGGTACTGGACGCGTCTCTTGCTGCACTCGACGCCGTCTCGGAGTGGACGGCGGCAAGTATCGAGGAAGCCCTCAAGAAGGCGCTCATCGAGGATCTGGAGCTCAAGCCGCGTAAGGCCTTCGCTCCGGTCCGGGTGGCGATTACGGGCTCTCACATCAGCCCTCCGCTGTACGAGTCGATGGAATTGCTCGGTCGCGACGTCTCTCTTGCCCGGTTGCGTGCCGGTAGGGCAGCAGTAAGCGCCTAAATAGGATTGTCTCCGGCCGGAAATGAAGTAAAAACGTCCCGTGACCATACGATTTGGTATTTGGGGCGGGGGTACTGGTAATCTTCTTTTCGGCCGGAGACGAGCCGCCAAGCATTACAGCGAAGCGGAGCGAGCAAGGCCAAGCAAGACCTTTGGGGTATGGTGTAATTGGCAACACAGCGGTTTCTGGTACCGCCATTCTAGGTTCGAGTCCTGGTACCCCAGCGAAAATCCGGTCGATTTTGCAGCCGGACTCAGACAAGCTAAGCTTGCTGAGCTTCCAGAGAACAGCCCGAAAGGGAAGTTCTTGAAGTGCGAAAAAATAGAACATGCTTAAAGCGTGTCCTGGCCCCGTCGTCTAGCGGCCTAGGACGCCGCCCTCTCAAGGCGGTAGCGCGGGTTCGAATCCCGTCGGGGCTACAAAAGAAAGACCCTTCGATCATCTGATCGGAGGGTCTTTCTTGTTATGCGCTCAATCAGTGAACAGTGGCGCCACAAAACAATCACCCCAGTCGAAATCGACTGGGGTGATTGTCATCTCATCTTCGGGATGGCCGCGTGCCTATCCGCTCTTGCGACGGAATTCGCGTTTGTGATCAGCGGAACCATGAGTGCTGTGGACCTTCGACTGACCGTCGCGATGATCGGCTGCAGTGGCGTTGCTGTGGTTCTTGCGCTCGAGTGCTTCGCGGAACTTGCGCTTGTTGGCCTCCGCCGGTGTTTCCGATTCAGACGTCGTTTCGGATTCCGGATTGGTACTGTCCTGCTCGCTCATCTGTGTGCTCCTTGGATTTTGGGCCTGTGGTCAAGCTACGCCTTCAGGAGCGGGAGCTGTAGACCCGGACAACGGCATCGCCGGCATTCCGAGTTTGCGGTGGTCCCAGGACCGTGTGCGCTCGGGGATGAAGCGTACCGCGACGCGTTTGTGGAGCATGGCGTCGACTGCTGGTCGTAGATCGTCGGAGTAAGGCCCGGTGTACCGCTCCCAGACGCTGATGCCGACCGCGAACAAGGCGTCGGGGTCGTCGACTATTTCTCCGACGCCCTCCATCGAGACGCCGCGGAGAGTGTCGTACGTGAGACCGTCCTCGATCAAGACCGACATCCGCGAGTCGCGTCGTAGGTTAACGGCTTTCTGGGATTTGGCCTTGGTCTCGAACCAGATCTCGCCGTCCACGATCGCAAACCACATCGCGATGAGGTGCGGCATGCCGTCGCCGCTCAGCGTGGCCATCGTTGCAGTACGGCTCTTTTCGACGAAGTCCGAGATTTCGGACTCCGTCATCGTGATCTGGCTGCGTTGTTTTCCGGTCATGACGGCAGTGATCTCCTCGGCTGCGGGTACTCCTGAAGTTCTTACTGTGGCACGGATTACATGATTACGTGTCCGATTACAGGCGCTTGTGCAGCGCTTCTGCCGCCGCGAGAAGGTCGGCTGCCCACCGTGCGCCGGGGCGCCTACCCATCCGGTCGATCGGTCCGGATACCGAAATCGCCGCCACGACAGTGCCGGAGCTGTCCCGTACCGGTGCCGCCACACTGGCAACTCCTGGCTCGCGCTCGGCCGCACTCTGGGCCCAGCCCCGCCGGCGAACTTCGAGAAGGACGCGCTCTCCGAAGGTCGCGTCGGCCAGAACCGCGCGCTGAGTCTGCGGATCTGCCCATGCGAGAAGGACCTTGGCACCCGAGCCGGCATTCATCGGCAGGCGCGCGCCGACCAGGACGGTGTCACGCAAGCCGGTCGGCGGTTCCATCGATGCGACGCAGACGCGTGCCGTACCTTCGCGTCGGTACAGCTGCACGCTCTCTCCGGTGATCTCACGCAAGCGGGGGAGGATGAGCCCCGCCGCGGCGATCAGAGGATCATTGGCAGTGGCAGCCAATTCGGCGAGGCCGGGGCCGGGACACCACAGGCCGTCGGAGTCGCGGGCGAGAAGTCGATGGACCTCGAGGCCGACGGCAAGGCGGTGTGCGGTGGCCCTTGGCAGGCCTGTGCGCGCACAGAGTTCGGAGAGGCTGCACGGTTCCTCGGCTACTGCATGAAGCACGCCCATTGCTTTGTCCAGCACGCCGATGCCGCTATGCTGTCTCATAGGTCGATACCAAGTTCTCGCATAGTGGGATAGTAGCGCATGATCTTCGACAGGTCAGCAGCATCCACTTTCGAGAATTTGATGCGCAGCATGAGAACTGTTGGGCTGTCGGACTTACATTTCACGCGCGGCGGGCCAGCCCGTAGTTCGCCGACGCGAGGCTACGTACAGAGGTGGAAGACATGGCACAGAAAGCACGCACTCTCGCCGAGAAGGTGTGGGACGACCACGTTGTAGTGAAAGGCGAGGGACAGAATCCCGACCTTATCTACATCGATCTCCACCTCGTCCACGAAGTGACAAGCCCGCAGGCATTCGACGGATTGCGGTTGGCCGGACGGAAGTTGCGCCGTCCCGATCTGACGATCGCCACCGAGGATCACAACGTCCCGACGATCGACATCGACAAGCCGATCGCCGATCCTGTCTCCAAGACACAGGTCGACACTCTGCGCCGAAATTGTGAAGAGTTCGGAGTTCGCTTGCACCGCATGGGCGATCTGGATCAGGGCATCGTGCATGTGGTCGGCCCACAGCTCGGACTGACTCAGCCGGGAACCACCGTCGTGTGCGGCGATTCGCACACCTCGACCCACGGCGCTTTCGGCGCTCTCGCAATGGGAATCGGCACCAGCGAGGTCGAGCATGTGATGGCAACGCAGACATTGTCGTTGCGCCCCTTCAAGACGATGGCTATCACCGTCGACGGTGAATTGCCGCCTGGCGTCACGAGTAAGGATCTGATTCTTGCTGTCATCGCCAAGATCGGCACCGGCGGTGGCCAAGGATATGTCCTCGAGTACCGCGGCGAGGCGATCCGGAAACTGTCGATGGAAGCGCGTATGACCATCTGCAACATGTCGATCGAGGCCGGTGCCCGTGCCGGCATGATCGCCCCCGACGAGATCACGTACGAGTTCATCAAGGGACGTCCGCACGCGCCGACCGGCGCGGACTGGGATGCAGCAGTGGCTGCTTGGGAACTGCTGAAGACCGACGACGGAGCGGAATTCGACAACGAAGTCCACATCGACGCCAGTGCTCTGACGCCTTTTGTCACGTGGGGAACCAACCCGGGACAGGGTGCGCCGCTCGGTGACCGTGTTCCGAATCCGGAAGAAATCGTCGAAGAGAACGAACGTCAGGCAGCCGAGAAGGCGCTCACCTACATGGGACTCGACGCCGGAATGCCGCTGCGTGAGGTCTCGGTCGACACCGTGTTCGTCGGTTCCTGCACCAACGGTCGAATCGAAGATCTGCGTGAGGTCGCCGGCGTTCTCGAGGGTCGCCATGTCGCAGAAGGTGTTCGGATGCTGATCGTTCCCGGTTCGATGCGGGTGCGCGCGCAGGCCGAAAGTGAAGGCCTTGGCGACATCTTTGTTGCCGCAGGAGCAGAGTGGCGCCAGGCCGGCTGCTCGATGTGCCTGGGTATGAACCCGGATCAGTTGGCGCCTGGTGAGCGTTCGGCCTCGACGTCGAACCGGAATTTCGAAGGCCGTCAAGGCAAAGGCGGGCGGACGCATCTGGTTTCTCCGCTCGTCGCTGCCGCCACCGCCGTCCGTGGAACGTTGTCGGCACCGTCCGATCTGGTCTGACGTACCTAACACTCGAGGAGAATTTTGATGGAATCCTTTAGCACGCACAAGGGAATCGGCGTACCGCTGCGGCGCTCGAACGTCGACACCGACCAGATCATCCCGGCTGTTTATCTGAAACGCGTGACGCGCACCGGGTTCGAGGACGGATTGTTCGCCGGCTGGCGCACCGATCCGAATTTCATCCTCAACCACGCGCCGTACGACAAGGGCAGCGTCCTGGTTGCCGGTCCGGATTTCGGAACAGGCTCGTCGCGAGAGCATGCCGTTTGGGCGCTATCCGACTTCGGTTTTCGCGTTGTGATCGCGTCGCGCTTCGCAGATATCTTCCGCGGCAACGCCGGAAAAGCGGGCCTGCTGGCCGCACAGGTGGAGCAGAGCGACGTCGAACTGCTGTGGAAGTTGCTCGAAGAACAGCCCGGACTGGAATTGACCGTCGACCTCGAGAACCGGACAGTGAGTGCCGGAACAACGGTGGTGCCCTTCAGTATTGACGACTACACGAGGTGGCGTCTGCTCGAGGGTCTCGACGACATCGGACTGACATTGCGCCAGGTAGAGGCGATTTCCGAGTTCGAAAAGTCAAGGCCGTCATGGAAACCGACTACCCTCCCGGCCCAAATTTCCCAGGGCTGAACGGAAATCGGGGATAGCGGGCAAGAAGAGAAATAGGTCACGATTTCGGGGCTACGTTGATTGAGAATTGGCGTGGCACATAGACTCTTGCCGTTATCAGGTTTACCGTAGTTCTCAGTCGGTCCTACGGTGGACCATTATTTGCGGAGGAATTTCAATGAACAAGGCAGAGCTCATCGATGTTCTGACTGAGAAGCTGGGTTCGGACAGGCGCACAGCAACCGATGCAGTGGAGCACGTCGTGGACACCATCGTCCGCGCCGTCCACCGTGGCGAGAGCGTGACCATCACCGGCTTCGGTGTCTTCGAGCAGCGTCGTCGTGCGGCACGTGTCGCACGTAACCCGCGTACGGGCGAGACCGTCAAGGTCAAGCCGACGTCGGTTCCGGCTTTCCGTCCGGGCGCACAGTTCAAGGCGGTTATCGCTGGCGGCCAGAAGCTTCCGGCCAGCGGCCCGGCAGTCAAGCGCGGCGTAGCAGCACCGGCCACCAAGGCAGCAGCCAAGAAGGCAGCAGCTAAGAAGGCAGCAGCCAAGAAGACGGCAGCCAAGAAGGCTCCGGCAAAGACGGCAGCCAAGAAGACGGTTGCCGCTAAGGCTCCCGCCAAGAAGGCTCCGGCCAAGACCGCAGCCAAGAAGACGGTTGCCGCTAAGGCTCCCGCCAAGAAGGCTCCGGCCAAGACCGCAGCCAAGAAGACGGTTGCCGCCAAGGCTCCCGCCAAGAAGGCTCCGGCCAAGACCGCAGCCAAGAAGACGGTTGCCGCTAAGGCTCCCGCCAAGAAGGCTCCGGCCGCCAAGAAGGCTCCGGCCAAGAAGGCTCCGGCCAAGCGCGCTTCCAAGTAGTCGCGCTCGGGCGAAAAGCCTGACGCTGGAAAGCAAGCAGTAAAAGCAAGAGGCGCGGCCCGCGATGACGATCGCGGGCCGCGCCTCTTGCGTTGTTTTCAGTACTCTTTTCTAATTGGTGACTTTCGGGAGCGGGCTGTCGAGATGATCAGCCGCGATCAGTCGGTCGCCCACGAGCGAGAGAACCCAGGTGCTGCCCTTGCGGTTGCGCGCTGAGGGCAGTGTTACACCCGCTGATTCGCTCCACCAGGCCATCAGATCCGGAATGACGCCTCCTTGGCTGCATATGACCGGTGTGCCGCCTGCAGAGGCAATCTCGAGTACCCGCGCACGGGCAGCTTCTGGATCTTCCGCGTATCCTTCTTCGCTCAGAAGTGGTTCGATCCCGATCTCCACTCCGAGAGCCTCGGCGAGCGGCATCACAGTTTCGATGCAGCGAGTTCGGTCGGCAGAATAGACGGTGTCCGCACCGAAAATGCGTAACTGCGACGCCAAGGCCGCAGCCTGTTCCTTGCCTTTGGCCTCGAGGGGGCGAAGTGTGTCGTCGCCCTTGTACCGCTTGCGACTTCCCGCTTTTGCGTGACGGACCAGCAGCACGGTTCGGGTATCGGGTGGTGCGGAGACAAAGCGGCGCAGGATCATCCGATCCATCGGATACGAGAGATGGTCAGGGACTTCGTCGATCGGAAGCCAGTGCAGAACGTCCACTTCGCTGTTCGGACCAAAATCTCCGTCGACGGCTTCTGCGGCCCAATACTCGACGCGCTTGAGTTTGCGGTGCCCAGGAACCGGATAGGTGACACCACCGAGGTGACGTCCGAAGCGGCCGGTGATCGACGTTTCTTCCTGCACTTCACGAACAGCGGCCGTCAGGAATGTTTCACCCGGGTCGAGTTTGCCTTTGGGAAAAGACCAGTCGTCGTATTTAGGGCGATGAACAACGGCGATTTCGACGGCCTCCGGATTATCGGGAGCCTTTCGCCATAACACTGCGCCGGCGGCAAAGATATTCGCTTTGACAGGTTTGTCAGCCATGGCAGCGACCGTCAGGATCCGCTGGATGTGCGACTGCGCATCAACGCATGTTGATGCTCGCGTACATCTTCGCCGTGTTCGGGGGAGGCGACCCAACTTCCGTCGGGATGGAGTACCCAGCAACGGGTGCGTGGGTCGAGCGCGGAATCGAAGATGTCGCCCAACTGCTTCGCCAACTTGGGATCCGTAACCTGAACCATCACCTCCACTCGGCGATCGAGGTTGCGGTGCATCATGTCTGCGCTGCCGATCCAGAATTCGTCGGCGGCCCGGAAATGGAACATGCGTGAGTGCTCGAGGAATCGTCCGAGAATGGAACGTACTTCGATGTTGTCGCTCAGTCCCGGTACTCCGGGCTTGAGCGCGCAGATTCCGCGAACCACGATCTCCACGGGCACGCCGGCCTTGGATGCCCGGTACAGCGCGTCGATAACCTGTTCGTCGACAAGTGCATTCGCCTTCATGCGGATGGCAGCGTCACGCCCGGCCAGCTTGTGCTCGATCTCGGCTTCGATACGTTCGACGATTCCGCGGCGCACACCGTACGGCGCGACCAGAAGGTTGCGGTAGTTGGTCTTGCGGGAGTAGCCGGTCAGCGAATTGAAGAGGTCCGTGAGGTCGGCGCCGACCTCCGGTGCGGCTGTGAACAATCCGACGTCCTCGTACAACCTCGCAGTCTTGGGGTTGTAGTTGCCGGTACCGATGTGGCAGTACCTCCGGATGGTCGAGCCTTCACGCCGAACCACGAGGCATGTCTTGCAATGAGTCTTGAGTCCGACCAGGCCGTAGACGACGTGCACGCCGGCCTGTTCGAGTTTGCGAGCCCACTTGATGTTGGCCTGCTCGTCGAAGCGAGCCTTGATCTCGACGAGAGCGACAACTTGCTTGCCGGCTTCAGCGGCGTCGATGAGCGCGTTGACGATCGGTGAATCACCGGACGTTCGGTAGAGGGTTTGCTTGATCGCGAGAACCTGCGGGTCGGCGGCCGCCTGTTCGATGAATCGCTGAACACTGGTGGAGAACGAGTCGTACGGATGATGGACGAGTACGTCGCCATCACGAAGTGTGGAGAACACGCTCTTGGGTGTTTCGCGTTCACCGAACGCCGGGTGCGTCGCCGGAACGAAAGGTGCGTCCTTGAGTGCCGGGCGGTCGACGGCGTAAACCTGCCAGAGGCAGGACAAGTCGAGCAGACCGGAAACCTCGATCACGTCGGCGGGGTCGACGTCGAGTTCACGAAGCAACAAGTCGAGCATGTGTTCGGTCATGTCGTCGGCAACTTCGAGACGGACCGGTGATCCGAAACGACGACGGGCAAGTTCACGCTCCAGCGCCTGCAGGAGGTCCTCGTCGCGATCCTCCTCGACCTCGAAGTCGGCGTTGCGTGTGATCCGGAAGGCGTGGTGCTCCACGATTTCCATTCCGGGGAACAGAACATCGAGGTGCGCCGAGATCAGCTCTTCCAACGGGATGAACGAGTCGATCGACGAGGTGGTGCTCTTGACGCGAACGAAGCGGCCGACGTTGTCGGGAACCTTCACTCGGGCGAAGTGCTCGCCGCCCGTCAGGGAATCCTTCACCGTCACTGCGAGGTTGAGACTCAGCCCGCTGATGTACGGGAAGGGGTGCGCGTGGTCGACGGCGAGTGGAGTCAGAACGGGGAACACCTGTTCGGTGAAATGCACCGAGAGGCGTTCGTGATCGTCGTCGCTGAGGTCGGACCAGCGAACGATCGAGATTCCTTCTGCCGCTAGGGCAGGGCGAACGGAATCGAGAAAGACGTGTGCGTGCTTGTCGGCAAGTTCCTGTGTCCGCTGCGCGATCAGAGCCAACTGTTCGCGCGGTGAGAGTCCGTCGGCAGAGCGGACGGACAGACCGGTTTCGTCGCGGCGCTTGAGACCGGCAACACGAACCATGAAGAACTCGTCGAGGTTGGACGCGAAGATAGCGAGGAACTTTGCGCGTTCGAGGAGGGGGAGTGACTCGTCGGCTGCCAACGCGAGAACGCGGGCGTTGAAGTCGAGCCAACTGAGTTCACGGTTGAGGTAGCGGTCTTCGGGTAAGCCACCGAGAAGGACTGCGGGAATTGCCTTCGTGGCTGCCGGCGGCGCACTCGGTATGTGCGTCGGCGATCCACTGACCGGTGGTCGCGCCGAAGGCTGCGGTGTCGAAGGCTGCTGCCCGTCACCGGTTTTTGCGGTGTTGGTGTCGCCAAGTTCTGGCGGTGTGGTCTCTACGTTGTTTGCGGACTTGCGGTGCTCGAGTGCTTCGCCGTTGCTCACCTGTCGATCATCCCCCACAATTGCGCGCTTCGACAATTGATGATCGAAAAAGGTCAATGCGTTTTGGACGTGGCGCGATGGAAGCGTGTCAGCGACGCGAGTGTTGCCGGTCCGACGCCGAGTGCGCGGGCGGTGTCGAGATCTGTTGCGGTGTCGACGTCGGTGCGAAGGCCCGGCCACTCTCCGGTGAGACGCCTGGCGCCGGAATCCGTGTGGCCACGCGCGGATTCGGGGCCGAATCGTGGATCGAGCGGCAGATCGGGATCACACGAGAACAGGGCCGCGGTCCCGGTTCCGTGGTGATCGACGACGATGGAACGGCCACCGGCGCGGGCGGCGTCGAGGGCTTCGAGCAGTTCGTCTGGTTGGAGCGACGGAAGATCCGCTTGGATGACAACAAGATCCACAGTGCCATGTTCGGTGCGGATGTGCGTGGCCGCTGCGTCGAGGGCAGAGTTGAGTGAATTCTCGGTGGACCTACTCGAATCTGGATCGGCGTACACGTTTACTCCCGCGGCGTACGCGAGTGCGGCGACTGTCGGATCCGGAGTCACGACAGTGACGCCGTCGATGGCAGGTACACCCGTAACCGTGGTGAGAGTGTCGTGAAGCATCGCGAGAACAAGATCGGCACGGGCGTCGACGTCGAGTTCGGCGGCCAGCCTGGACTTCGCGGATCGGAGGTCCTTCACCGCGACAATGGCATGCATCGGGCGCGGACGTTCCGATCTGGTTGCGCTCGGCCTCGCACTGGTCATCCTTCGATCTTGCCAGTCGGTTGCCGACATGTCTGTCTCTGCCTGTCTCACCGGGGCGTCTGGCGACTCCAGTTCGGTCCGGGCGATAGTCTGTGCAGGCGATTTCATTGCCGGGTCGCAACACAACCGGCGTCTTGGCGAACGTCACGAGGGGTAGACGAGGTGACTGTGTGAGTAAGGCAGCAGTATTGGGTGCAGGCTCATGGGGAACGGCGCTGGCGAAGGTCATGGCCGAGGCCGGCACCGAGGTGACGATGTGGGCTCGCCGGAAGGAAGTCGCCGACAGGATCAACGCGACGCACGAGAACAGTGACTACCTACCCGGTATCGCGCTGCCCGAGTCGATTCGTGCGACGGATCGTCACGAGGAAGCGATGGAGGGAGCAGACTTCGTCGTTCTGGCGGTCCCGTCGCAGTCGCTGCGGGGGAACCTCGAGCAGTGGAAGGATTCGATAGGTCCGAATGCCACCCTGTTGAGTCTGGCCAAGGGCATCGAAACCGGCACCTTGATGCGGATGAGCCAGGTGATCGTGTCGGTTACCGGCGTCGAACCCGGCCGTGTCGCCGTGCTGTCCGGACCGAATCTCGCGCGTGAGATCGCGAGCCGTCAACCGGCGGCGACGGTCATCGCCTGCACCGATTCTTCCCGTGCCTTGGCACTTCAAGATGCTTGTGCCACAGGATATTTCAGGCCGTACACCAACTCCGACGTGATCGGTTGTGAAATCGGCGGCGCGTGCAAGAACGTGATCGCGTTGGCATGCGGCATGGCGGCAGGCAGCGGTTTCGGCGACAACACTGTTGCCAGCATCATCACGCGCGGACTGGCCGAGACGATCCGACTGGGCGTCGCGCTCGGCGGCCAGGCATCCACGTTTTCGGGGTTGGCGGGCGTCGGCGATCTCGTTGCGACGTGCACGTCGGAGCTGTCACGAAACCGGACGTTCGGTGAGCACCTCGGCCGCGGCGGCTCCATGGAATCGGCGCAGCAGGCCACCAACGGTCAGGTAGCCGAGGGCGTGAAATCGTGCACGTCCGTGCGCGCACTCGCTGCCGGATACGACGTCGAAATGCCGTTGACCGATGCCGTCCACCGCGTCTGCCACGAGGGGATAGCGGTCAGCGAGGCGATCGGCCAACTGCTCGGCCGGCGGACCAAGCCGGAATGACGTCAGCAGACGGCTACGGCGATTCCACCCGGTGCGTGAGCAGCGTCGGGAGTGCGCACAGCCCTGGTCAACCCATGCAGTTGGGTCCGGTATTTGCTGCGCCGTACCAGCTTTCGGAGGACGAGGGGAGCGAGAGCGACACGTATGCCCGGGCATCGAATCCGGGGTGGCGTGGCCTCGAGGCGGCGCTCGGCATCCTTGAAGGTGCAGATCACGTCGTTGTCACAGGGTCAGGAATGTCGGCCGTCACGGTGACGTTGCGCAGCCTGCTTCAGGCCGGCGATACCGTCGTCGTTCCGTCGGACGGCTATTACCAGGTGCGTCGTTACGCGGAGGAAGCCCTGGCTCTACTGGGCATCGGCGTTCGCGAGGTGTCGACGACGGGCATGGGTGATGCGAGTTTCCCGGAGTTGCTGTCTGGGTTGCCGGGACGCATTGTCGTGGTCGCGGAGACGCCGTCCAATCCGATGCTCGACGTTGTCGATCTTCGGGCGTTGGCCGTGGTGTGCCACCGCGTCGGAGCAATCCTTGTGGTGGACAACACGACCCCGACTCCGCTCGGTCAACGTCCCCTCGAACTGGGAGCGGACGTCGTGGTGGCCAGCGGAACAAAAGCGCTGAGCGGGCACAGCGATCTGTTGATGGGTTACATCGCCACGGCCGACGCGGACATAGCCGCGAAGGTCGAGCGCGAGCGTCTGCTGTCCGGGACGGTGCTCGGTCCATTCGAAACATGGCTGGCGCATCGCAGTCTCGGAACGGCCGGCCTGCGATTCGGCCGACACTGTGACAATGCTCAGGCGCTCGCCGACATGTTGTCCGGCCATCCGGCTGTCATGTCCGTCCGTTACCCGGGGCTGCACACCGATCCGTCGTACGCCGTTGCGTCGGAGCAGATGCACAGGTTCGGTGGTCTGGTGAGCATCGAATTGGAATCCGCGGCGGCTTTCCATTCCTTTGTCTCGGCAAGTGAACTTGTTACTTCTGCGACCAGTTTCGGTGGCATCCACACCACAGCTGATCGGCGAGCTCGGTGGGGAGATCAGGTCAGCGAAGGGTTTGTCCGGATCTCGTGCGGCATCGAGGACACCGAAGATTTGTTGACGGATATACAGCGCGCCCTCGGTGGACTGACGTCCGGTCGGTAAATTATCCACTGGCCCGAGCGCGTGCCGAAGTCGATTCGACGGTACGGTTTGACGCGTGAATAACAGCCGCACCCGGGTAGCCGTGATCTTCGGTGGCCGGAGCAATGAACATTCCGTGTCGTGCGTATCCGCCGGGAGCGTCCTCGCGCACCTCGATCCGGAACGCTACGACGTCGTGCCGATCGGCATCACCGCCGACGGGGCCTGGGTTCTCGGTTCCACCGATCCGGAATCGCTGGCCATCAACGGTCGCGAGTTGCCCACAGTCGACAAGGACGGGACGGCGCTGACACTGACTGCTGACCCGACGCGTTCCGGTGCGCTGCTGGCGCTCGACGGAACCGACGTGGGTTCTGTCCTGGCAACTGTCGACGTCGTATTTCCCGTCCTGCATGGTGCTTACGGCGAGGACGGCACCATCCAGGGTCTCCTGGAAATGGCCGGAATTCCCTACGTCGGTCCCGGTGTGCTGGCTAGCGCCGCCGGTATGGACAAGGAATTCACCAAGAAACTGCTTGCCGCCGAGGGGTTGCCGGTCGGTAGGCAGGTGGTCCTGCGCCCGGGAACGGCGACACTGACCGACGAGCAGAAGGATCAGTTGGGGCTTCCGGTTTTCGTGAAGCCGGCTCGCGGTGGGTCGTCGATCGGCATCACGCGAGTCACCGGGTGGGACGGCCTCGAAGGTGCGATCGCTCATGCTCGCCTGCACGATCCGAAGGTGATCATCGAGGGCGCGATTATCGGGCGGGAAGTCGAGTGCGGTGTGCTCGAATTCCCCAGTGGCGACGTCAAGGCGAGTGTGGTCGCAGAGATCCGGATGCCCGCCGACGACGGTGACTCGGACGCGTTCTACGACTTCGACACCAAGTATCTCGACGACGTCTGCGAATTCGACGTCCCCGCACATGTGGACGCGGCTGTCAGCGATCAGATTCGCGAGTTGGCCGTGCGCGCGTTCACCGCACTCGATTGCCAGGGGCTCTCACGCGTGGACTTCTTTGTCACCGAGGACGGGCCGGTGATCAACGAGATCAACACGATGCCAGGATTCACGTCCATCTCGATGTATCCGAAGATGTGGAAAGCAACCGGAATCGATTACGGCACTTTGCTTTCGACGTTGGTCGACACTGCGCTCGCCCGCGGGACCGGATTGCGCTGACGGACGTGTTGCGCTGACGGACAGGGGCCGGGATTACCGGCCCCTCGTGTCACATCAGGGAACCGGGATCGGCGCCGGGTCGAGTGGCTGCTGCGGGATTGTTGCAGAGATGGTGTCCGAGATTTCCTGAATCGGAGTGGGGCCGGTGCCGTCGGGAACGGTGATTCCGATGTATTCGCCGCGGTCGACGGCAAACCAGGTGCTGGCCGCCAGGCCGATGTCGGTACCCGAGATCTGGAACCACTGGACGCCGTTGACTACCTGAAGTGCCGCGGCCTGATCGAATTCGGCGGGGCGGTCGAGTCCGCAGCGCAGGACGATCGGTTCACCCTCGCTGCGCTGCCACGCAGCGGCGCCGGCGGGTGCGGGTTCGACAAGTTCGGCCTTGGTGAAGTCGCCGATGTCCTCGGGGAGAGCATCAAGCAGCGAAACGCACGTCTCGGACTCCGCGTTGGGTGCCGGAACCGGGCCGAGTGCCACCGGTTCGAGCGTCGGGTTCTTTCCGGCGACCACGGCGGCGATCACCAACCCGACGATCAGGGCCACTGGCAGTGCGATGGCGGTGGCAATCAATGCCGGGCTACGACGCTCGACCTCGTCGAGGTCGTTATCGCCCTGGTCGTTCGTCTCGGGGGACGTGTTCTCAGACATGCTCAGTTCTTCGTTCGGTTCCGGGTTCGGTTGTTGCTGGGGAGCTCGCGTGCGCATCGGTAGAATTGCCACTGCTTTGACGGTACCGCAGGACGCTTTTGGTCCGATCTGCGCTGAGAAAAAAGGGAGTGCTCATCTCGTCATCAGGATCGACCTCGAACGAACAGGCATCTTCATCGCCCCGCACGGTTGCGCAGGTGGGGGAGTTCGACGTGATTGCCCGCTCCCTTGTCGGTCGAATTCAACCGCTGACGACGGAGTTGGGTCCCGGCGACGACGCGGCGATCGTGACCGCACCCGACGGCCGGGTTGTCATTTCCTCGGACATGCTGGTCGAGGGAAGGCATTTTCGGCTGGACTGGTCGCCGCCGCGCGACGTGGGACGTAAAGCGGTGGCACAGAATGCTGCCGACATCGTGTCGATGGGTGCGCGGCCGAGCGCCTTCACCGTGTCATTGGGCTGCCCACCGTCGACTCCGATCGACGTCATGGACGAAATCTCCGCCGGAATCTGGGATGCCGCAACGGATCTGGGTGCGGGCATTGTCGGCGGGGATCTGGTGCAGTCGCAGGACATTGTTGTCTCGGTGACGGTACTCGGAGATTTGGGTGGACGGCGGGCAGTCACGCGGGCCGGCGCCCAGGTGGGTGACCGTGTTGCCGTCGCCGGATTGTTCGGTTGTTCGGCAGCAGGTTTGGCGCTGCTGCTCGCCGGCGATCGATCGTTCCCGGATCTTCTCGCGCTCCATCGTGTTCCGGTCCCGCCGTACGAGTCCGCATGGGCAGCGGCCGATACTGCTCACTCCATGACCGACATCTCGGACGGGGTCGTCGCTGATCTTCGCCACCTCGCGTCTGCGTCAGGAGTCCAGGTCCGCATCGATTCGGGTGCTGTACCGACGTCGGCCGACGTACCGAAAGCTGCGGCCGCGCTGAAACTCGATCCGCTGGAGTGGATTCTCTCCGGTGGCGAAGATCACGGTTTTGCCGCGACCTTTGCAGCCGGTGAAGACCTGCCGTCGGGGTGGACGGTCATTGGGGAGGTCGTTGCCGGCGCCGGAGTTGTTGTGGACGGAGAACTGCGTGAATCCGGCGGCGGCTGGCACAGCTTTTCGGCCACGGGCACCACCGCGGTATAGGTTCTCCTCATGGCTGTTTATGCACTAGGAGACAAGGTTCCGGATATTCATCCGGACGCGTACGTACACCCGGACGCCGTGGTGATCGGCAATGTGAGCCTCGCTGCGGGAACGTCGATCTGGCCGCAGGCCGTACTGCGTGGTGACTACGGAACCATCTCGGTGGGAGTTGGATCGAACATTCAGGACGGCACCGTGATTCATTGCACGGTTACCGAGCCCACGATTATCGGCGCGGGATGTGTTGTGGGACACAACGCTCACATCGAGGGGTCCACGATCGAGGACGGGTGCTTGATCGCATCCGGGTCGATCGTGCTCAACGGTTCGGTGATCGGGGCGGGGTCGATAGTCGGAGCCGGCGCCGTGATCGCGCGCGGATTCGTAGTGCCACCGCGCAGCATGGCTTTGGGGGTGCCCGCCAAGATTCGCGAAGGCTACGAAGTTCCGCTCGGTCATCTCGAAGCGAATGTCGCGAACTACTCTGCCAACGCTGCACATTACCGCGGCGCCCTACGCAGGCTCGACTGATGGACACCCACATCGAATCCGGCTGGGCCACAGCGCTGGAACCGGTTTCGGAGCAGATCGCTCTGATGCAGAAGTTCCTCGACAACGAGACCGCCGCAGGGCGCGAGTTTTTGCCCGCGCGCGAGAATGTGCTGCGCGCGTTCACGAATCCGTTCGAGGACGTCAAAGTGCTTATCGTCGGACAGGATCCGTATCCGACCCCCGGTCATGCGGTGGGTCTGAGCTTTTCGGTTGCCCCTGATGTTCGACCAGTTCCCCGCAGTCTGGTCAACATCTACAAGGAATATCACCAAGATCTCGGTTTGCCGATACCCGATGACGGTGACCTGACACCGTGGTCGAATCAAGGTGTGTTGCTGCTCAATCGGGTACTGACCGTAGCGCCAGGGGCAGCGGCGTCACATCGGAAAAAGGGTTGGGAACCTGTGACCGAACAGGCAATTCGCGCTCTGGTGGCTCGATCTGCCCCGATGGTTGCCATTCTGTGGGGTCGCGACGCCGCGACGCTGACCCCGCTACTAGGGGATACCCCCATCATCGAATCTGCGCACCCGTCACCACTTTCGGCGTCGCGTGGGTTCTTCGGTTCACGTCCGTTCAGCCGGGCAAACCAACTTCTGACGGACATGGGGGCCACGCCGGTCGACTGGGATCTGGGATCAACCGCGAGCGTGACCGAACCACTCTGGTGAGAGCGATTCGGTCACGCGAGCCGAATCAAGCCTGCTTGGCAGCTACAAAATCGGGGCGTCGCTTCTCGACAAACGCGTCGACGCCCTCCCGGCCGATGGGACTGTTGGCGGCAGTCTTGATGGACGCTGCTTCGGCGTCGAGTTGTTCGGAGAGCGTGTTGGTTCGTGACGAGCGCAACAGTGCCTTGATGCCGGCGTACGACGAACTCGGTCCGTGTGCAAGCGTGCGGGCGAGCCGGGCTGCCTCTTCCTGAACCTCGTCGTCACCGACGAGGCGGGTGAGGATGCCGAGACGAACGGCTTCGTCGCCGCCGATAATGGAATCGCTCAGGAGGATTTCGCGAGCCCGTCCGGCGCCGACGATGCGGGGGAGTGACCAGGACATCCCGCCGTCCGGCGTGAATCCGATGGAAGGGTATGCAGGGCGAAGTTTGGTGCTGGTGCCGCCGATGGCGATGTCGGCAAGGCAGACCAGGCTCATGCCGGCGCCCGCTGCCCAACCGTGAATTCCCGCGACCACGGGAACCGATGCCGCATCCAGAGCACGCACGAAGGTGTGGAGGTTCTGGGCAACTCCTTCGACGTACTCGCCGCGATCCGGCGCTGACGCGAAGGCCCGGACGTTACCGCCCGCACAGAAGTTGGGGCCTTCACCGACCAGGAGAATGCTGCCGATGTCGTTTCCGAACGATTCCAGGGCCACTGCACCCTGGATCATCCCTTCGTCGTCGAGGGAGGTGCCGTTGGCGGCGGTGGAAATGGTGATGCGGAGTACGCCTTCTTCGAGCGTTACTTTGCTGAGGTCATCGATGGAAGTCACCTCACGCACATTACGGGTCAGGTGTCCGGGTCGTCACAGGAGGGACCCCGGCACAGGCACAACAAAAGGCACGACAAAAACAGCTCTGCCCCCGACACCGAAGTGTCGGGGGCAGAGCTTGCAATCGTTGTGCTCGGGCAATCAGCCCCGAGCGACCTTGCCTGCCTTCAGGCAGGAGGTGCACACGTTGACCTTACGGGTGTTACCCGGGGCAACCTCGGTACGAACAGACTGAATGTTCGGGTTCCAGCGACGATTGGTACGCCGGTGCGAGTGCGAGACCGACTTACCGAAGCCGGGCCCCTTGGCGCATACGTCGCAGACGGCAGCCATAGTCGCGAACTCCTTGTTAGAAATGAATATTGAAGTGGTCACCCTACACAGTAGGACGGCCAGAATGACAATTCGAATATACGCTGTGGATCTTGCGATACCGAATCGGTCTCCGACCGCTTACGGTGCAGTCGAGCGTGACAACACAGAACACTGTTGTAGACGATGCACCGAAGTGCACTGTTTGCAGCAATATTTGGTGTAGCCCGTTCGAGGCAACCGTGTAACAGTAACTGTTGACCGGTGGATTGACCAAACCGGCCTGCAAACCGGTGATTACGGAGTGTGCCCGACTACCCTCGACAGCATTCGTTTCCGTCCCCGAGGAGGGGACGTTTCCGCAGAGGGGAATTGCCAGTGGGGGACGCGCACCACCAGAGAACGGACGGGACGGCCGACGGTCTCCTGCTGCGCCGGTGGGCGCGACGCTCGGTCGATTGCCTCGAGGAGCGGCGCGGAGAGATCAACAGCCTCAACGTCTTTCCCATCCCTGATTCCGACACCGGCACAAATCTGCTGTTCACGATGCGTGCCGCGCTCGATTCGGCCGAAGCGCTCGGCGGCGACGTCACCAGCGCTACCCGCACCGCCAATGCGCTGGCGCGGGGCGCCGTGGCAGGAGCCCGCGGCAATTCCGGCGTCATCCTGTCCCAGGTGATTCGTGGGATTGCCGAGACGGTGCGCGGTGAGCGGATCAACGGACTCGATCTTGCGGAAGCGCTGCAGACGGGTACCGAGCTTGCGTCGCGCGCGGTGACGGACTTGGTCGAGGGCACCATCGTGACCGTTCTCCGAGCATCCGGTGAAGCGGCGGCGCAGTGCGTCGGCGTGGACCTCCAGTCCGTTGCGCTCGCCGCGGCAGATGCGGCCGCGAGCGCCCTGGTCAAGACACCGCAGCAACTCGACGTGCTGGCCTCGGCAGGCGTCGTGGATGCGGGCGGACTGGGCTTGCTGGTGATTTTGGACGCTCTGGTCGAGTCCGTGTCCGGGCACTCACCGGATCGGGTGGAACTGGGTGCCGGACGAAGCCGCGGTCTCATTGCAGAGGTCAGCAGACGCGACCATGACTGGGACCGGAAATCGGGTCCGCTCGAATGTGGCGACGATTCGGCGCAGGACTTCGAGGTGATGTACCTCGTCGACGAATCGGATGAGGATCTGATGGCGGCGCTCCGCACCCGGTTGGCGGTGCTCGGCGACTCGATAGTGATCGTCAGTGACGGATTCGGTGGCTGGTCGGTTCACGTGCATTGCTGTGATGCGGGCGCCGCAGTCGAGGCCGGCCTCGAAGCCGGCCGCGTGCACGGGATTCGGATCAGCAGTTTCCTCGTCGACCAACGTGATCAGTTGGTCGCCCGTCAGGAGATGCAGTTTCAGGGCCACGATGCGCGTGGTGTACTCGCCGTTGTGGCGGGGGACGGCGCCGCGGCACTGTTCGAGAGTGAAGGTGCCTCGGTACTGCGGTGCGACGAGGCGCCGGTGACCCGCGCACAGTTGCTCGGCCATATCCGCACCATGGATCGCACCGAGGTGCTGGTGCTGCCGAACGGCGCGCTGAGCGCTCAGGAATTGGTTGCGGTCAGTGCCGCGGCCCGAGATCCCCTGCATCAGGTGCTGCTGCTCTCGACATCCTCGATGGTTCAGGGGTTGGCAGCACTCGCGGTCCACGACGGAAGTCGCAACGTCGCCGACGACGGGTTCACCATGTCCGAGTCGGCTGCGGCAACTCGGTGGGGGTCTCTGCGGATCGCGGTGGAACGGTCGCTGACGTTTGTCGGAACCTGCGACCCGGGCGACGCCATCGGATTGATGGGCCACGAGGTGGTGGTCATCGGACCGGACGTCGAGGCGTCGGCAGCGCGGTTGATCGATCTTGCGCTGGGATCTGGTGGCGAATTGGTCACACTTCTCATGGGCGCCGACGCCGCCGACGGCTTGGCCGAGCGGATGGAAGCACATGTCATCAGCACCTACCCAGGCGTCGACGTGCTGATCTATCAGGGCGGTCAGCCGGGGGATCTGTTTCAGCTGGGCGTTGAGTGAGCGGTCGCCGGGGTGATCGTGTCGGGAGTTTTTGTGTCGGCGGCTACTGATATACGAATAGCTGTGCTTTTCGATCTGCTGCTTTTCGATCTGCGAGGAAACTGACATGGCAACGCTCGCCGACAACTTGGATCGGCTTCTGGGAAAGAAGACCGCGGACGCGTTGGCCGAGGCCTTCGAGATACGCACGGTCGAGGATCTCCTGCGCCACTATCCTCACCGGTACGCGTCGGCCGGTAAGGAACTTGCCGACAAAGAGCCCCCGGAGGGCGAGCACATCACGATCATTGCGCGGGTGGCGTCCGCGAGCGTGGTGAATATGAAGTCCCGGACGGGGCAGATGCTCAAGGTCTCGCTCACGACGGACACACAGACCGTCGACGTCACCTTCTTCAATCCGTACAAGGTGAAGCACGCCATCAAGCCCGGCGTGCGGGCGATGTTCTCGGGCACAGTCAAGTACTTCCGGAACAAGTGGAGTTTGACGCACCCCAGTTATCTGATCCTTCCGGAACCCCGTGCCGGGGAAGAAGATTCGGTGGTTCCTTTGAAAGCCGTCAAAGGGGCCGGCGATCTCGCGGGGCTGGCCCGTGCCAGTTCGGGGCCGGGCGCCGAACTCGACTACTCGATTTTCGAGCGTGAGTTCATCCCGCTGTATCCGGCGACGCGCGAGGTGGAGAGCTGGACGATCATGCGGTGCGTCCGACAGGTTCTCGATCAGCTTGATCCGGTTCCCGAACCACTTCCGGCCGAGACTCTCGCCGAACATCATTTTGTCGGGCTGGACGAGGCACTGAGGACGGTGCACCTGCCCGATACCAAGGACGACATCGAACGTTCCCGCGAGCGATTGCGGTTCGACGAGGCGCTGTCTCTGCAGTTGGTTCTGGCGATGCGACGTCACGACAATTCCGAGCGGGTGGCACCGGCGTGCGTGCCTGTCGCAGGCGGTATCGCCGAGCAGTTCGAGGAGATGTTGCCGTTCACACTGACGGAAGGGCAGCAAGCCGTCGCCGCGGAAATCGCGGCCGATCTCTCGCAGACTCACCCCATGAGCAGACTCCTTCAAGGTGAGGTGGGCTCGGGTAAGACCATCGTGGCGCTTCGGGCGATGCTGCAAGCGGTTGACGCGGGATATCAATGTGCACTACTCGCGCCTACCGAGGTGCTGGCCAATCAGCATGCCCGATCCCTGCGCGCGATGATGGGGCCGCTTGCAACCGGGGGAGAGTTGGGCTCGGCCGAGCACTCCACTCGTATCGCCTTGCTCACCGGTTCACTTCCGGTTGCCGCAAAACGTGCCGCGCTTCTCGACGCGGTGACCGGTGATGCGGGAATTGTCATCGGTACCCACGCGCTCATCCAGGACAGTGTCGAGTTCTTCAACCTCGGCATGGTTGTGGTCGACGAGCAGCACAGGTTCGGTGTGGAGCAACGAGATCACCTCCGCTCGCGTGCTCGCGACGGCCTGAGCCCCCACCTGCTGGTCATGACTGCTACTCCCATTCCGCGCACCATTGCCATGACGGTGCTCGGCGATCTGGAAGTATCCACCCTGCGCGAATTGCCTCGTGGGCGTAGCCCGATCAAGAGCAGCGTTGTGCCGGCAAAGCAGAAGCCCGCCTGGGTGGATCGGGCGTGGGCACGAATTCGCGAGGACGTCGCAGACGGGCGTCAGGCCTACGTCGTGTGCTCCCGGATCGGTGACGGCGAGCCTGCCGCTGGCGAGGACCAGTTCACCGAGGAGAAGCAACCCGAAACGAAGTCGGCAGTCGACGTCTTCGAGGAGTTGTCGAGCGGTCCGCTTTCCGAGCTGCGCGTCGGCCTCCTGCACGGTCGCCTGCCGTCAGATGAGAAAGACGTGGTCATGAGCGCGTTCAACGTCGGCGACATCGATGTGCTCGTCTGCACCACCGTCGTGGAGGTCGGTGTGGACGTGCCGAACGCGACGGTCATGGTGATCGTCGACGCGGAGCGGTTCGGCGTCAGTCAGCTCCATCAGCTGCGTGGCCGTGTCGGCAGAGGAAAGCACCAAGGGCTGTGCATTCTGGTGACGGGAAGCAACCCAGGTGGACCGGCGTACGAGCGGCTCTCTGCCGTTGCCGCCACCAATGACGGTTTCGAACTGGCACAACTCGATCTCGCGACACGACGTGAGGGAGACATCCTCGGAGCGGCCCAATCCGGCACCACGTCCAATCTGCGGCTGCTCTCACTCATCGCGCACGGCGACATTCTCGAATCCGCGCGAGACTTCGCGACCGGAGTTGTCGAACGCGACCCGACGCTCGCCCAGCACCCCGCACTTGCGTCGATGGTGAGCGCCGCTCTTGACTCCGATCGGATCGAATACCTCGAGAAATCGTGAGAAGTATGACGGCAAACTGAATACGAATAGCGGCAGGACCATCGGGTTTGTTTCTCGATTCAGTCTACGATGTGGGACGCCGCGTGCTTGTACACACGGAATTCGCGGTAGTTTTTCCCCATGTTCTCCAAAGTGCTCGTCGCCAACCGCGGCGAAATTGCGATCCGCGCCTTCCGCGCCGCCTACGAACTAGGTGCTGGAACTGTCGCGGTGTTCCCGTACGAGGATCGGAACTCGATCCACCGCCTGAAGTCTGACGAGAGTTATCAGATCGGGGAGAAGGGGCACCCGGTTCGGGCGTACCTGTCGGTGGAGGAGATCGTGGCCGCGGCACAAAATGCCGGCGCTGACGCGATCTATCCCGGTTACGGGTTCCTGTCCGAGAATCCGGATCTGTCGGCTGCGTGTGCGGAGGCGGGCATCAAGTTCGTCGGCCCGTCCGCGGAGATCCTCGAGCTGACCGGTAACAAGGCGCGGGCGATTGCCGCAGCGAAGGCTGCGGGTCTGCCGGTGCTGGCGTCGTCGGAGCCGTCGTCGGATATCGACGAGTTGCTCGCGGCGGCCGAGGACATGACGTTCCCGATCTTCGTGAAAGCCGTCGCCGGTGGTGGTGGCCGCGGTATGCGCCGCGTAGCCGAGCGATCACTGCTCAAGGAATCCATCGAAGCCGCGGCGCGTGAAGCGGAATCCGCCTTCGGTGATCCGACGGTGTTCCTCGAGCAGGCTGTCATCGATCCCCGCCACATCGAAGTCCAGATCCTCGCCGACGAGCACGGCAATGTTATTCACCTGTTCGAGCGCGACTGCTCGTTGCAGCGTCGCCACCAGAAGGTGATCGAACTCGCCCCGGCCCCGAATCTGTCGGAGGAGTTGCGGGCCAAGATCTGCGCCGATGCCGTGGCTTTCGCGAAGCAGATCGGTTACACATGCGCCGGCACGGTGGAGTTCCTTCTCGACACCCGTGGCAATCACGTCTTCATCGAGATGAATCCGCGAATCCAGGTGGAGCACACGGTCACCGAAGAGGTCACCGATGTCGACCTCGTTCAGTCGCAGCTCCTGATCGCGTCCGGTTCCACCCTCGACGACTTGGGTCTGACGCAGGACTCGATCAAGCTGCGCGGCGCGGCGCTGCAGTGCCGCATCACCACCGAGGACCCCGCCAACGGGTTCCGCCCCGACACGGGCCGGATCACCGCCTACCGCACGCCGGGTGGTGCCGGTATCCGCCTCGACGGCGGCGCAACTCTCGGTGCCGAGGTCGGCGCGTACTTCGACTCGATGCTGGTCAAGCTCACCTGCCGTGGACGCGACCTCGAGGCTGCCGTGGCGCGTGCGCGTCGCGCGGTCACGGAGTTCCGTATCCGCGGCGTCTCGACGAACATCCCGTTCCTGCAAGCAGTTCTCGACGATCCGGACTTCAAGGCCGGGCGGGTCACGACCTCGTTCATCGAGGAACGTCCCCATCTGTTGACGCAGCGCTCCTCGGCGGACCGCGGTACCAAGATCCTCACGTACCTCGCCGACGTCACGGTCAACAAGCCGCACGGCGAACGTCCTTCCGCGGTGTACCCGCAGGACAAGCTGCCCAAGATCGATCTCTCGACTCCGCCGCCGGCCGGTAGCCGCCAGCGGTTGCTCGAACTCGGTCCGGAAGGATTCGCGAAGGCGCTGCGTGAGCAGAAGGCTGTTGCGGTCACCGACACCACGTTCCGTGACGCACACCAGTCGCTGTTGGCGACCCGCGTCCGCACCAGCGGTCTGCTCGACGTCGCCGGTCACGTTGCCCGGTTGACGCCGGAGCTGCTCTCCATCGAAGCGTGGGGCGGCGCGACATACGATGTGGGACTTCGCTTCCTGCACGAGGACCCGTGGTATCGGCTCGCCGCACTGCGCGAAGCGATCCCGAACATCAACCTGCAGATGCTGCTGCGTGGCCGAAACACGGTGGGCTACACGCCGTATCCGGAAAAGGTCACCCGCGCCTTCGTGCAGGAAGCCACCGACACCGGTATCGACATTTTCCGAATCTTCGACGCGCTCAACAATGTCGACCAGATGCGGCCGGCCATCGACGCGGTCCGCGAGACCGGTACGGCCCTCGCCGAGGTTGCGCTGAGCTACACCGGCGACCTGTCGGATCCGAACGAAACGCTCTACACCCTCGACTACTACCTGAAGCTGGCCGAGGAAATCGTCAATGCCGGCGCACACGTCCTGGCGATCAAGGACATGGCCGGACTGCTCCGCGCCCCGGCCGCGACCAAGCTCGTGACCGCGTTGCGCTCCAACTTCGATCTGCCGGTGCACGTTCACACGCATGACACCCCCGGTGGACAGTTGGCAACGTACTTCGCCGCCTGGCAGGCGGGCGCCGACGCCGTCGACGGTGCTTCGGCGGCTCTGGCGGGCACCACCAGCCAGCCAGCGCTGTCGGCCATCGTGGCTGCTGCTGCGCACTCGGAGTTCGACACCGGACTGAATCTGCAGAACGTGTGCGACCTAGAGCCGTACTGGGAGGCACTGCGAAAGGTGTACGCGCCGTTCGAGTCCGGGCTTCCGTCTCCGACCGGGCGCGTCTACACCCACGAGATCCCCGGTGGCCAACTCTCGAACCTGCGCACTCAGGCTGTGGCACTGGGCCTCGGTGACCGCTTCGAAGAAGTCGAAGCCAAGTACGCCGACGCCGACCGCATGCTCGGGCATCTGGTGAAGGTGACACCGTCGTCGAAGGTTGTCGGCGACCTCGCCCTGCACCTCGTCGGTGCCGGTGTTCCGTCGGAGGAATTTGCCGCCGACCCGGCCAAGTTCGACATCCCCGACTCGGTTGTCGGCTTCCTGCGCGGCGAACTGGGCACCCCGCCCGGCGGCTGGCCGGAACCGTTCCGCAGCAAGGCACTCGAGGGCCGCGGCCCCGCGAAGCCGGAGACGCCGCTCTCCGCCGCAGACGAGGCGCTGCTCGAAGGCTCGTCGAAGGACCGTCAGGGCGCGCTGAACCGTCTGCTGTTCCCCGGCCCGACCAAGGAATTCCTCGAGCACCGCGACAAGTACGGAGACACCTCGCGGCTCTCGGCGAACCAGTTCTTCTACGGCCTGCGCCGCGGTGAAGAACATCGCGTCGAACTCACACCTGGTGTGCAGTTGATCATCGGACTCGAAGCGATCTCCGAACCCGACGAGCGCGGCTACCGCACCGTGATGTGCATTCTCAACGGACAGTTGCGTCCGGTCTCCATCCGGGACCGGTCCATCGCCAGCGATGTGCCCGTGGCGGAGAAGGCCGACAAGAACAACCCAGGTCACGTGGCCGCACCGTTCGCGGGCGTCGTGACGCTCGCGGTGAAGGAAGGCCAGAAGATCGAGGCCGGTGACACCGTCGCCACCATCGAAGCAATGAAGATGGAAGCGGCGATCACCACACCGCGCGGCGGCATCGTCTCCCGCATCGCGATCAGCGCAGTCCAGCAAGTCGAAGGCGGCGACCTCCTCGTTGTCGTCTCCACCGGGGAGAGCGCCGCAGAGTGACACGCATTATCTCGGGACTCGCAGGCGGTCGCCGCCTGCGAGTCCCGCCGAGCGGAACCCGGCCCACCTCGGACCGGGTCCGCGAGGCGCTTTTCAGTGCGCTCGAAGCGCGTATCGACCTCGACGGCTGTGCTGTCCTCGACCTGTTTGCCGGTTCCGGAGCCCTTGGCCTCGAAGCACTCTCCCGCGGTGCGGAGCACGTGATGCTCGTCGAGTCCGACGCAAAGGCAGCAGCAGTGATCAAGGACAACATCGGTGTTGTCGGGCTGCCTGGCGCGGTCCTGCGGGCAGCGCCGGTCGCTGCGGTCGTCTCCGGTCCGAGTGCTCGTGAATACGACATCGTCATCGCAGACCCGCCGTACGCGGTGACCGACGACGCGGTGGTGTCCATCCTCCAACACCTTCAGACAAACAAGTGGGTGGGGGAGGGCACGATCGTCGTTCTCGAGCGGTCGTCCCGATCACCGGAGACCGTCTGGCCGCACGGGTTCGAACCCGTCAAGGCGAAGAAGTACGGCGAGGCCAGGATCGAACTCGCAACCTGCTACGGTCTGGACTCATGACTGGCGCCGTTTGCCCCGGATCCTTCGACCCTGTGACCAATGGTCACCTCGACGTAATCGGAAGAGTTGCTGCGCAATTCGACGAGGTCGTGGTCACCGTGATGATCAACAAGAACAAGCGCGGAATGTTCACCGTCGACGAGCGTATCGAGATGCTCGAAGACGCGACGAGCCACCTGCCCAACGTTCGAGTGACGTCATGGCACGGGCTTCTGGTCGACTACGCGAAGCAAGAGGGGATCACCGCGATCGTCAAGGGTCTGCGCGGCGCCAACGACTTCGACTACGAACTGCAGATGGCGCAGATGAACAAGAAGCTCAGCGGTGTCGACACGTTGTTCGTCGCAACCAACCCCACCTACAGCTACCTGTCCAGCTCACTGGTCAAGGAAGTTGCCACCTTCGGTGGTGATGTCGCTGACATGTTGCCCGCAAAAGTGCATGCCCGATTGCTCGACCGCATCGCTGAACGGGCAGCCGAAAACAGCTGATACCCGACACACCGCCCCCAGACGCACCTGGTGGGCCGATCTTCCGGCAAACTTGTCGACAAGGAACGGGCGCAGATCCAGGTGGATCGGTGACGATGTGGGCCGATAGTTGGCCGGTGAAGATTGGGGTTGCTTGTGTACCGGGTATTCGAGGCGCTTGACGAACTGGTCGCGATTGTCGAAGAGGCACGAGGCGTTCCGATGACTGCCGGGTGCGTCGTCCCACGCGGCGACGTGCTCGAACTGCTCGACGACGTCCGTGACGCTATTCCGAGTGAGCTGGACGACGCCCAGGACGTCCTCGACCATCGTGACAAGTTGGTCTCGGACGCGCGTTCCACGGCGGACAAAACCGTCAGCAGTGCCAACGCGGAAGCAACGTCGACGGTCGAGAATGCCCGCGACGACGCCGATCGCATCCTGTCCGACGCCAAGGCTCAGGCGGACCGCATGGTCGCCGAGGCCAGCGCTCACGCCGATCAGTTGGTCGCCGATGCCGAGGCGGAAGCCGAGCGCACGGTCACCGACGGTCGACGCGAGTACGACGCCGTCACTGCTCGCGCGCGCGACGAGTCCGATCGCATGATCGAAGCAGGAAAGGCGTCGTACGACCGCTCGGTTTCCGACGGAGCCGAGGAGCAGGCACGTCTGGTTTCCCAGACCGAGGTCGTCCAGACCGCGCGCGCCGAGTCGGCTCGGGTGATCGACGCCGCGCACGCGGAATCTGATCGAATGCGCTCGGAGTGCGATCTGTACGTCGACACCAAACTTGCCGAGTTCGAGGAGTTCCTCAACGGGACTGTTCGATCCGTCGGGCGCGGTCGTCAGCAATTGCGGACGGGTTCGGGTGTGCCCGACTACCTCGACGACGATCGCCGCCAGGAGCGTCGCCGATAGGGTCCTTCACCGGATTGGGCCTGCTGTGCACTGTCGGGTATTGTGGGGTGGTTGCCCATCCAGTTTCAACAGTTAGGTGAGTTCTCTTTGTCAACGCATCGTCGTCATTCATCGCATCAGTCAACTGATGCGGGATTCTTGCTGGACACCGTCAAGTTAGGTCGGCGTCCAGGGTCGATGCGCACTGTCGAGAGAACGATCCAGTCGCCGAATCGCATCGGTCTCGATCTCATCGCGATCGAAGCAGGTTCGGACATAGATCTCGATCTTCGTATGGAAGCGGTATCCGAGGGCGTTCTCGTCACCGGTACCGTGCACGCACCCACTACGGGTGAGTGCTCGCGGTGTCTCGAGCCGTTCACGAGCGTTGTGGACGTCTATCTCACGGAGTTGTTCGCTTACCCGGACAGCGTCACCGAGGAGACAACCGAAGAGGGCGAGGTCTACCAGGTCGAAGACGAAGAAATCGATCTGGAACCGGTCATCGTCGATGCAGTCGGACTGGCGCTTCCGCTCCAGCCTTTGTGCAGTGACGATTGCCTGGGATTGTGCTCAGAATGTGGCATTCGCCTGGCGATTGCGGAATCTGGGCATGGGCATGACATACTTGATCCTCGCTGGGCTGGTCTCGCGGCCAAATTTGGCGTGGAATCAAACACCAGTGAAAATCTTGTGATCACCGAAGCCGAGGAGAAGTAGAAGTGGCTGTCCCCAAGCGCAAAATGTCGCGATCCAACACGCGGTCGCGTCGTAGCCAGTGGAAGACCACTGTGCCCACCCTCGTTACCTGCCCCAACCGTGGCTGTGGCGAGCAGACCTTGCCCCACATCGCGTGCCCGTCCTGCGGTACGTACAAGGGCCGCCAGGTAACCGCTGCTGTCTAGTTCTCCACGGAGAAAGACTATGACGAGCGACAATACAGTTTCAGCCGTTGGCGGCGAGGGCAATCACGACACGCTCCTCGCCGCTATCGGCGTCGATATAGAGCCTGGCCTCTTGACGCTGGCTCTCACCCACCGCTCGTATGCATACGAGAACGGTGGACTGCCGACAAACGAGCGCCTCGAGTTCCTCGGGGATTCCGTTCTCGGTCTCACTGTTACCGAAAATCTTTACCTGTCACACCCGGCCAAGTCCGAAGGTGACCTCGCCAAGATTCGTGCGAGCGTAGTCAACATGCACGCTCTGGCCGAGGTTGCGCGGACTTTGGGTGAAGGTGGACTCGGAGCGCATCTGCTTCTGGGCAAGGGCGAGGAAATGACGGGTGGCCGTGACAAGCCGTCCATCCTCGCCGACGGTATGGAATCCATTCTTGGCGCCATCCACTTGCAGCACGGAATCGATACCGCGCGCCGTGTGGTCCTCGACCTGTTCGACGACCTTCTGACCCGTGCTCCGCTTCTGGGTGCCGGTTTGGACTGGAAGACGAGTCTGCAGGAGTTGACCGCAGAACACAGTGCCGGTGTTCCCGTGTACGAGATCACGGCTACCGGCCCCGATCACGACAAGGAATTCACCGCCACTGTGCTTATCAGCGGCAATCCCTTGGGTGTCGGTGTCGGTCGGTCCAAGAAGGAAGCCGAGCAGAAGGCAGCAAGTACGGCATGGAAAGCGATGTCGGAGAAGGCTTCCGAGGGCGCTGCTGTAGCCGATGCTCCTGTCGATCTTGCCGGCTGAGTTCTTCTCTTGCCTGAACTTCCCGAAGTCGAAGTCGTTCGCCGCGGCCTACAGTCTCACGCTGTAGGTGCGGCGATCGAGGCTGTCGAAGTTCTCCATCCCCGCGCTATTCGCCGCCACGTTCTCGGGTCCGACGACCTGATCGGGCAGTTGACCGGACAGACCATCGCCTCGGCCGAGCGCCGCGGCAAATACCTGTGGCTGGTTCTGGAACCTGCCGGTGTCGGTGTAGTGGTTCACCTCGGGATGAGCGGTCAGATGCTCGTTCAGCCGCCCACTGTGGACTGGGAAAAGCACCTTCGTATCCGACTGGCTCTCGATTCCGGAGCCGATCTTCGGTTTGTCGATCAGCGCACCTTCGGTGGCTGGTCGATTTCGCCGTTGGTCGAGGTGGACGGGACGCTGTTGCCGGAGTCGGTCGCACACATCGCACGTGACCCGATGGACGAGGCATTCGATCTCGAATCGGTGGTGAGCGTTCTGCGCGGCAAGCACACCGAAATCAAACGTGCACTGCTCGATCAAACCGTGGTCTCCGGTATCGGCAACATTTATGCCGACGAATCATTGTGGCGGGCAAAGGTTCACGGCAACAGAATCGCCGAAACCCTGACAAAGCCTAAGCTGCGTGAGCTCGTGACGGCGGCCCGCAGTGTCATGGGTGAGGCGCTCGAGCAGGGCGGCACGTCCTTCGACGCGTTGTACGTCAACGTGAACGGCGAATCCGGCTACTTCGATCGCTCACTCTCGGCGTACGGGCAGGAAAATTTGCCGTGCCCGCGGTGTGGTGCGCCCATTCGGCGTGAGAAGTTCATGAATCGATCGTCGTTCAGTTGCCCGCGCTGCCAACCGGCACCCAGATCGCGGCGAAACGTAGCGTAGGTCGTCGCACTCGCCACTGCAGAAGGGTGGCAAGATTGCGGCATGGCTGAACAGATCGCTGACAACGCACCGGCACACACCGAACTCTGGGTCGAACGTACCGGCACCCGCCTCTACACCGGCAAGAGTTCGCGGGGCGCCGAAGTCCTCATCGGATCGGAATCGGTACCGGGTGTTTTCACACCGGGGGAACTTCTCAAGATCGCTTTGGCAGCCTGCTCGGGAATGAGTTCGGACTTCCCGATTTCGCGCCGTCTCGGTGACAACTACGACGCGACCATTCGAGTGTCGGGAACCGCGGATCGTGAGAACGAGGTGTACCCGCAACTGGACGAGGTTCTCGAACTCGACCTCAGTGAACTCGACGCCGACGCCCAACAGCGGTTGATCACGCTGATCGAACGATCCGTCGACAAGGTCTGCACTGTGGGGCGCACCCTCAAAGCCGGCACCAAGGTCACGTTGACCATCGACACGGACGCCTGATGCTGCGCGCCGGCAGTGTTGTCGCTGCGCTGGTACTGGGTTGTGCTGTAGCAGTGTCCACTCCGGCGGCAGCGGAGTCCACTGGGGCCGGCGACGGTTGTGGTGAGTGGAGGTCGACGCTCGTGACCTCCGGTGCGGGAATGCTCGAAAACCTGGAATTCGACAGGGCCGGGTCGATGGTGTTGTCGCAGTCGGCTCCCGTCGGCCCGGGAGCGCTGCTCACCGTGGCGCCGGACGGAAGCCGAAAGACTCTGGTGAGCAACGTGAACGGGCCGGGTGGGCTGGTTGCCCAAGACAGCGCCGTGTACTTCACCACCGGAAACACTGCAGTCTCAGGACTGTTCGGAATCGCGGACGGAACTTTGGGCAGAGTCGACGTCGGGGACGGGTCGGTGACGACGATTGCCGACGGGTTGGTGATGCCCAACGGCCTTGTGCCGCTGGACGGCAATCGGTTCCTGACGACGCGTACATTGACACAACCCGGACTGACCGTGATCGGCAGTGACGGTTCGGCGACGGTGGTGCGCGAGGATCTCGGAACCGTCGACGGGTTGGCTCGATCGGGGCAGAATATTTTTGTGACAACAACATTCGACCTCACCACCGCAATTCACATTCTGAACGCCGACGATCTGGGTGGAACTGTGCGGACTATTGCGTTGCCAGGGTTCGGTCCCGCGAACATGGCCGACGATTTGACCGTCGGACCGGACGGAGCGCTGTACGTGGCGTTCAACGCCGGTGGCAAGGTTGTGCGTGTTGATCCGGAGTGGGGCACCTCGTGTGAGATTGCTTCCGGTTTGCCGTTGACCTCGGCGGTGAAGTTCGGCGCCGGACCGGGGTGGGATCCGAATGCGCTGTACACCACCAGTTTCCTGGGTGACGTGCACAAGCTCGATCGGGTCGGCGGTGTGTCATGAGTGAGCCGGTGCGGTTGACGGCGTGGGTACACGGCTTTGTCCAAGGCGTCGGGTTCCGGTGGTGGACCCGGGCGCGCGCGTTGGAATTGGGATTGGTGGGGTACGCGTCGAATCAGCGCGACGGCCGAGTACTCGTTGTCGCGGAGGGTGATCGGGAGTCGCTCGAAAGGTTGCTGGAGTCGTTGCGCTCGGGCACCACGCCGGGAACTGTCGACCTGGTTGTCGACAGTTGGGACGCCGCGCGGGGAGACCTGTCCGGGTTCGTCGAACGCTGACCGCGATGACGGTAAAGTTCTCCGCATGCATCTCAAGAGTCTGACGCTCAAAGGCTTCAAGTCTTTTGCGTCGGCAACGACTCTGCGATTCGAACCCGGCATCACCTGCGTGGTCGGCCCTAACGGTTCCGGAAAATCGAATGTCGTCGACGCGCTGTCCTGGGTCATGGGTGAGCAGGGCGCCAAGGCATTGCGCGGCGGAAAAATGGAAGACGTCATCTTTGCCGGAACCTCCGGGCGGGCTCCGCTCGGCCGCGCCGAAGTGACCTTGACCATCGACAATTCCGACGGCGCTCTTCCGATCGACTACACCGAGGTGTCGATCACGCGGCGAATGTTCCGTGACGGCGCAGGGGAGTACGAGATCAACGGCTCGTCGTGCCGGTTGATGGACGTCCAGGAACTACTCAGCGACTCCGGTATCGGGCGCGAAATGCACGTCATCGTCGGCCAGGGCAGGCTCGCCGCGATCCTGGAATCGCGGCCGGAGGATCGCCGCGCATTCATCGAGGAAGCGGCCGGCGTGCTGAAACACCGGCGCCGCAAGGAAAAAGCGGTACGCAAGCTCGATTCCATGCAGGCCAATCTCGCCCGGTTGAGCGATCTCACCGCGGAATTGCGACGCCAACTCAAGCCACTCGGTCGTCAGGCCGAGGTTGCCAGGCGCGCCCAGACTGTGCAGGCAGATCTGCGTGATGCCAAGATGCGTTTGGCCGCAGATGATCTCGTGACCCGGCGCAATGCCCTGCAGGATCAAGCGCAGGACGAGAAGGTTGCGCGCGAGCAACACAATCAGGTGACCGCCGCGCTCGACGAGGCCAACCTCGAACTCGGGCGCCAGGAGCAAGCACTGGCCCGCCTGACGCCCGGCGCAGAAGCCGCGGCGCAGACGTGGTTCCAGTTGTCGGCGCTGGCGGAACGAGTCAACGCCACGGTGCGTATCGCACGTGAGCGTGCGCGTCACCTCGACTCCGAACCGGTTGGCGTGCGTGGCCAGGATCCCGACGAGATGGAGGCGCGGGCCGAGCGAATGGCGGCTGAGGAAGCCGAGTTGATCGAAGGCGTCGAGATTGCTCGTGCTGCGGCCGAGGCGGCGCGCGAACAATTGGCGGCAACGGAAGACGCTGCGGCAGAAGCGGAACGGGCACACATGGCCGAGGTACGCGCTGTGGCCGATCGCCGCGAGGGGCTCGCTCGACTGTCCGGGCAGGTAGACACCCTACGAACGCGCGTCGAATCCGCGGACGCCGAAGTTGCGCGGCTCACCGAATCGATCGACGAATCCCGACGCCGCGGGAATGACGCAGAAGCCGAGTTCGAGACGGTGCAGGAAAGTATCGGTGACCTCGATGCCGGCGAGGTCGGTCTCGACACCAATCACGAGCGCGCCGTCGAAGCGCTCACGATCGTCGATGCGCGGGTTGCCGAGTTGCGCGCCGAAGAGAAATCGAGCGGACAGCGCATCGCGTCGCTGACCGCTCGTATCGAAGCGCTCTCGATCGGTTTGGCCCGCAAGGACGGTGCGGGGTGGCTTCTGGAGCGCCACGACGGCGTCACCGGCGCGCTGGCCGACATGATTCGGGTGACGCCGGGCTACGAGAGTGCAATTGCCGCTGCGATGGGGCCGGCCGCGGATGCTGTTGTCGCGCAGTCGAGTGACGCCGCACGATCTGCGGTATCGGCATTGGCCGAACACGACGGTGGGCAGGCGGCGTTGATTGTCCACGGGCCGAACGACGTGTCCGCTCCGGTCGACCTCGGTCCTGGCATTCGCCGGGCCGTCGACGTCATCGAGTGCGCGGACGAACTGCGAGCGGGACTCGACGCTCTCCTGGGCGACGTGGTCTTGGTCGACACCCTTGACGAGGCGATACGAGTTGTGGCTGAACACAGCATGATTCGGGCCGTCGACCGCTCCGGGAACCTACACGGCCGGGGGTGGTTCGTCGGCGGTTCCGATCGACGCCCGAGCACGCTGGAAACCCAAGCGTCCATCGACGCATCCGCAGCCGAGTTGGTGCAGACACAATTGCGGGCCGAAGAGTTGGATGCAGCTTTGGCCGGCGCCCTGTCTGAACAGGCAATCCGGCAGGAAACCGCAGAACAGACTCTTGCCGCACTCAACGAATCCGATGCGGCGATCTCCGCGATCTACGAACAGTTGGGCCGACTCGGTCAGGCGGTGCGCGTCGCGCACGAGGAGTCGGAGCGACTGACGTTGCACCGCAGTCGCGCCGAAGCCCGTCGAGTCGAATCTCTCACTGCGCTGACCGAACTGGAGGAACGCCTGCGCCACGCGGAGGACAACGGCGGGCTCGAAGCCGGGGAACCGGAATCAACCGCCACCGACCGGGAAATGGCGGCGGCAGCGCTCGCGGAAGTACGCATCGTCGAAATGGATGCGCGACTGACCGTACGCACTGCCGAGGAACGCGCCGAATCCGTTCGCGGAAAAGCTGATTCGCTGCGCCGTGCGGCAGCCGCCGAACGCGAGGCGAGGGTGCGGGCAGAACACGCGTTGCGGGCACGGGCACATGCGGCCGCCGTGGCTGCGGCAGTCGCAGAATCCGGTCTGCGAGTGGTGAGCGAACTCGAGACCGTCGTGGCGGCAGCGGTTGCTCATCGCGACGACCTGGCGCGCGCCCGTACCGAATGCGTCGCCAAGCTCGACCAGGTTCGAGAGATCGTCAAGGCGCTGAACGGGCAGCTCGCATCGCTGACCGATGCCGTTCACCGCGACGAAGTTGCCAAGGCACAGGCAGCAATGCGCATCGAGCAATTGGAAGAGTCCATTCTCGAGCAGTACGGAATCGGACTCGACGATCTGATCGCGGAGTACGGCCCCGACGTCGAATTGCCGCCGACGGCTCTCGAGTTGGCGGAGTACGAAGAAGCCAAGGCGCGCGGCGAGCAGGTCACCGCTCCGGCGCCCGCTCCGTACGACCGCGCCACGCAGGAGCGTCGGGCCAAGCGGGCCGAGAAAGACCTCGCAACTCTGGGCAAGGTCAATCCGCTGGCGCTCGAAGAATTTGCCGCACTCGAAGAGCGGTACACATTTCTCTCCACTCAACTCGAAGACGTCAAAACAGCGCGCAAGGATCTCCTCGCGGTGGTCGCCGACGTCGACGCCCGGATCTTGCAGGTGTTCACCGAGGCCTACACCGACGTCGCCCGTGAGTTCGTAGGGGTCTTCGAGACACTGTTCCCCGGCGGCGAAGGCCGACTTGTCCTGACCGACCCGTCGGACATGCTCACCACCGGCATCGAGGTCGAAGCGCGACCACCGGGAAAGAAGGTCAAACGGCTCTCCTTGCTCTCGGGTGGAGAGAAATCCTTGACAGCGGTGGCCATGCTCGTCGCGATCTTCCGGGCCCGGCCGTCACCGTTCTACGTCATGGACGAAGTCGAAGCCGCTCTCGACGACACCAACCTGCGCCGCCTCATCGGGCTCTTCGAACAGCTGCGGGAAAAATCGCAGTTGATCGTGATCACGCACCAGAAACCCACCATGGAAATCGCGGATGCTCTCTACGGAGTGAGCATGCGCGGCGACGGCATCACGACTGTCATTTCCCAGCGATTGCGAGGGCAAGACCTCGCCGTTCGGTAAGCCTTGGTCACTTTCTGTTGCCGAGCCTGAAACAATGAGCCGGTGACTACCCAGGCTTGGATCATCATCGCGGCTGTCGCGGCCGTAGTACTTATTGCTCTTGTGGCGGGTTTCCTGCGCTACCGCAGCCGCCAGGTGTCGTTGAAGGCGCCCGAGACGAAGCCGGAGCTCGGTGCACCGGAGAAGGACAAGTCGGGCGGCTACAAAGCCGGCGGCGGGTTCAACTTCAGTGAGGGATCGACGGCAACGGCGCCACCGCCGGCACCGGCCCCGCCGGCAAAGCCGCCAGTTCCGGAGAAGCCAGTTCCGGAGAAGCCAGTTCCGGAGAAGCCGGTTGAGCCGGAACCGGCGCCGCCCGTTGTTGTAGAGCCGGTTGTCGAAGCTCCTGTTGTTGAGGAACCAGTTGTTGAAGAGCCGGTCGTTGAGGCGCCCGTCGTCGAAGAGCCGGTGGTTGAAAAGCCGGTTGTCGAGGCGCCCGTCGTCGAGGAACCGGTCGTTGAAGAGCCGGTCGTTGAAGCGCCGGTTGTCGAAGAGCCGGTCGTCGAGGCGCCGGTGGTCGAGGCTCCTGTCGTCGAGACGGCTCCTGTTGCTCCGGTCGAGCCCGCCCCTCGGGTTCTCGACGAGATCGAACCGACCGAAGGCCGACTTGATCGCCTGCGCGGTCGACTGTCTCGTTCACAGTCGGCAGTCGGCAAGAGCTTGCTCGGTCTGCTCGGTGGTGGCGACCTGGACGAGGATTCGTGGGAAGAGGTCGAGGACACCCTGTTGATCGCGGACCTCGGTTCTGCGACGACGGAAAAGATTGTTGCCACGCTGCGGGCGCAGATGGCAGCCCGCAGTGTTCGGACCGAGGCGGAGGCTCGCGCTTTGCTGCGTGAGGTACTCGTCGCGGAGCTTCGTCCGGAACTGGATCGCTCGATCCGGGCGCTTCCGCACGACAACCATCCGGCGGTTCTGCTTGTCGTCGGTGTGAACGGAACCGGCAAGACCACCACGACGGGCAAGCTGGCCCGCGTATTGGTCGCTGACGGGCGACGGGTGCTTCTTGGTGCCGCTGACACGTTCCGTGCTGCTGCGGCCGATCAGCTGCAGACGTGGGCCGAGCGCGTCGGCGCTGAGGTTGTTCGCGGAAAGGAAGGCGGCGATCCCGCTGCTATTTCCTTCGACGCCGTTACTCGTGGCATCGAGGAGGGCGTCGACGTCGTTCTGATCGACACCGCCGGCCGCTTGCACACCAAGACCGGTTTGATGGACGAGCTCGGCAAGGTCAAGCGTGTGATCGAGAAGAAGGCGTCGGTCGACGACGTTCTTCTGGTTCTCGACGCCACCGTGGGGCAGAACGGTCTCGCTCAGGCCCGCGTGTTTGCCGAAGTTGTCGATATCACCGGTGTTGTTCTGACCAAGTTGGACGGTACGGCGAAGGGCGGAATCGTCTTCCAGGTTCAGCATGAACTCGGGGTTCCGGTGAAGCTTGTCGGCCTCGGTGAGGGCGCTGACGACCTGGCTCCGTTCGAACCGGGAGCGTTTGTCGACGCACTGTTGGGCTAGCGCCCCCGTGCGCCTTTTCGGTAGTGCCCACTACTGAAAAGGCGCACAGGGATTCGAAGAATCCCAGTATGAAACTTACTTGCAACAAAGTTGGGTAATTGGTTCACGTCCGCGAAACGTAAGCGCGCCACGGACGAAACACCAGCCCAGCAGTCTTCTACTCAACGACGTGCCACCCGGCACGTGCGACTAGGAGGTAGTAAGTGAGTACCGACGATTTGTTGGCGAACTCCGGTAACGCCGCATGGATGCTGATGGCCGCATCACTGGTTCTGCTGATGACACCGGGTGTCGCGTTCTTCTACGGCGGCATGTCTCGGTCCAAGTCCGTGCTCAACATGATGATGATGTCCTTCGGTTCGATGGCCGTCATCGGTGTCATCTACGTGCTGTGGGGATGGTCCATGTCCTACGGCACCGAGAACATCGGTGGCATCTTCGCGAATCCCTTCGAGTTCTTCGGACTCAAGGACAGCATCACCGACGCGGACGGTAACTTCATTGCCGGTGCGTGGGGCTACCCCAATGTCATCGACATCGCCTTCCAGGTGACGTTCGCCATCATCACGACCGCACTTATCAGCGGTGCGTTGGCCGAGCGCGTGAAGTTCGGTACGTGGATGCTGTTCTCGGGCATCTGGGTCACGGTTGTCTACTTCCCGCTCGCTCACATGGTGTGGGGTGGCGGATTGCTCTCGGGTTCCGAGGACGGTATCGCCGCAAAGATCTTCGGCACCACCGATGACGGTGACGGTGGCCTCGTTGCCGCAGTCCCGCCGATCGACTTCGCCGGTGGCACAGTCGTTCACATCAACGCCGGTATGGCCGCTCTGGTTCTCGCTCTGATCGTCGGCAAGCGCGCCGGCTTCGGCAAGACCGCGTTCCGTCCGCACAACCTGCCGCTGGTCATGCTCGGTGCGGCTCTGCTCTGGTTCGGTTGGTTCGGCTTCAACGCCGGTTCCGCTTTTGCTGCCGACGGTTTTGCCGGTCTCGCCTGGGTCAACACCACCACCGCTACCGCCGCTGCAATCCTCGCTTGGTTGCTCACGGAGCGTATCCGTGACGGACATGCCACCAGCCTCGGTGCTGCTTCCGGTGCTGTTGCCGGTCTTGTTGCCATCACCCCGGCAGCTGGTGCACTGAACCCGGTCGGCTCGATCTTCCTCGGCGCAATCGCCGGTATTCTCTCCGCTCTGGCCGTCGGCCTGAAGTTCCGCTTCGGCTTCGACGATTCGCTCGACGTTGTCGGTGTTCACCTCGTCTCCGGCCTGTGGGGCACGATCGGTATCGGATTCTTCGGTACGTCGACCGGTCTCTTCTACGGCGGTGACTACAAGCAGTTGGTGGTTCAGATCGTGATTGCAGTTGTCGCTCTTGTCTTCACCGGTGTTCTCACCGCGATCATCGGCTACGCACTCAAGCCCCTCGGATGGCGCATCTCGGCCGAGGACGAGGCTCGTGGAATCGACGAGACCCAACACGCAGAGACCGCATACGACCTCGCGTGATCAGCACGTGATTAAAGTGAAATCGCAGCACTTCAGAGTTGGGAAAGGGATGAGCACATGAAGCTGATCACAGCAATCGTCAAGCCGTTCACGCTCGAGGACGTCAAAACCGCGCTCGAGCAGGCCGGGGTGCTGGGTATGACTGTCAGTGAAGTTCAGGGTTACGGTCGTCAGAAGGGCCACACCGAGGTGTACCGAGGCGCGGAGTACTCCGTGGACTTCGTACCGAAGGTTCGGGTGGAGGTCGTGATCGACGACGCGGCTGTCGACAAGGTGGTCGAGGTGATCGTAGAGGCTGCGCGCACCGGCAAGATCGGTGACGGCAAGGTCTGGGTCTCGCCGGTCGAGTCGGTCATCCGGGTTCGTACCGGAGAACGTGGTGGCGATGCACTCTGACCCGAATGGGTCCGGGAACTTCGGCCCTGGTTCCGTCGCTAAGGCGACGGGGCCAGGGCCGGTCTCGTCAGGGGGATCCGATGAAGCCGCGGACCTGGCCCGCGCACGCAAGGCATTACTCGACGGTGGACCCAAGAATCGTCGGCTCGACGCACCTTCGCTGCGACACGCACTGGTTGATCTCCACGAGTTCTGGCTGACCACCAAGGGCGCCGAATTGGGAATCAAGCCCGACTGCGGATTTGCGATTGTTGCTGTCGGCGGGCTGGGCCGACGCGAATTGTTGCCCTATTCCGATCTCGATCTGATTCTGTTGCACGACGATATGGACCCCGCTGTGGTGGCTCAGGTGGCGGAACGCCTCTGGTACCCGTTGTGGGACGCGCACATCAAACTCGACCACAGCGTGCGGACGCTGCCGCAGGCCTTGCAGGTCGCGGCAACCGATATCACCGCGTCGCTTGGCATGCTGGAAGCTCGCCACATTGCCGGCGACATGGAACTCACCAATTTGCTGATCAGCGGTGTGCGACGCCAATGGCGGATGGACATTCGCTCGCGGTTCGACGATTTGATCGCGCAGACCCAGTCGCGGTGGGCGAGCAGCGGCGAGATCGCCCATCGAGCCGAGCCGGATCTCAAGAGCGGGCGCGGGGGGTTGCGTGACGTGCAGTTGCTCAATGCCCTGTCCATCGCTCAGTTGACGGACGGCATGCCAGGGCTCGGTCCCAATTCGCCTGGCGGCGGTCTGGCACTGGCGCACCGGCGACTGCTCGACGTACGCACGGAGTTGCATCGCGTGGCCGGTCGGCCGCGGGATCAGCTGCGGGCGCAGGACGCCGACGAGATCGGCGCCGCCCTGCGGATCGGTGATCGATTCGATCTGGCTCGCCTGCTCAGCGAATCGGCGCGCATCATCAGCTATTCGGTGGACGTCGGAATCCGTACTGCCGGAAATTCTTTGCCCAAGCGTGGGTTGTCGCGGCTCCGGCGGCCTCCGGTGCGTCATCCTCTGGACGAGGGTGTCGTCGAGCATGCCGGAGAAGTCGTGCTGGCGCGCGATGCTCGGCCCAAGAAGGACTCAGGGTTGATCATGCGCGTTGCGGCGGCTGCCGCAACCGGTGGGATGCCGATCTCGGCGTCGACGCTCAATCGCTTGGCGGACAACGCTCCTGAACTGCGCGAGCCGTGGCCCAAGAACGCGGTCAACGATCTTCTGGTGTTGTTGGGGTCGGGTTCTCGGGCGGTGCCGGTCATCGAGGCTTTGGATCGCACCGGATTGTGGGGGCGACTGTTGCCGGAGTGGGGCACGATCCGGGATCTGCCACCGCGTGACGCCGTCCATACCTGGACGGTCGATCGGCACCTTGTCGAAACAGCCGCATACGCAAGCGGATTCACGACGCGGGTCGCGCGTCCGGATCTGCTGATGCTCGGAGCCTTGATTCACGACATCGGTAAGGGGCGCGGCGGCGATCACAGTGTGGTCGGTGCGGAACTGGCCACGGCAATCGGAAACAGGTTGGGGCTCTGGCCTTCCGACGTCGCAATGCTGTCCGCGATGGTGCGGTATCACCTGCTGTTGCCGGAAACGGCGACGCGACGTGATCTGGACGATCCGGCGACGGTGCAGGGGGTCGTCGATTCACTTGGCGGTGACGGAACGCTGCTCGACCTTCTTCATGCACTCGCCGAAGCAGATTCTCTGGCAACGGGTCCGGGTGTGTGGGGTGATTGGAAATCGTCGTTGATCGGCGAACTGGTGCGTCGATGCCGCTTGCTGATGGCGGGGGAGGATCTGCCGGCTCCGGATCCACTCGATCCCGAGCAGTTGTCCATCGCCGAGGACGGCGGTGTTCACGTGTCGTTGTCTCCGGCCGAGAACGCGCATACGTACGTCGTCACGGTCATTGCTCCGGATGCACCCGGCCTGTTGTCACGGGCCGCGGGGATTCTTGCGTTGTCGTCGCTTCGCGTGCATTCGGCTTCGCTCGGCGCCCACGCGGGATCTGCGGTCAACTCGTTTGTCGTGACTCCGCGTTTCGGGGCGCCGCCGCAAGCCGCGCTGCTACGGCAGGAGTTGATCCGCGCATCCGAGGGCGAGCTGAACCTGCTAGAGCTACTCGATGCCAAGGAAGAGGAAACTCGGGCGCAGCAGTGGGAAGATCCGATTGCGCTGAGTAAGAGTTCGGCGATCCCGGTCCTGTATGCGCAGGCACCGCCGCGGGTCATCTGGTTCGATTCGCCTGGTGAGGGTCAGGCGATCCTCGAGGTACGTACCGAGGATCGCGTCGGATTGCTGTGTCGTCTGGCCGCAGCTCTCGAACGCAGCGGCGCCGACATCAGGTGGGCAAAAGTCGCGACCCTGGGCTCGTCCGTCATCGACTCGTTCTGCCTCGAATTCGGTGGGGCCGATTCGCGGGCCAGTCGTGAGCGCGTCGAGGCCGCCGTTCTGAGTGTTGTGCCGCTGCCGCAGCCGGAGAAAAAGCCGCAGTAGCGACACGCCTGAAAGCGGTTACGTCCGCATCGGCTGGGATCGGTGCGGACGTAGCGGCTAGGCTGGTGCCCGAGAATATCCACGGCAAACTCGCACGACCTTCAGGAGCGCACTCGGTGTTCGAATCCCTTTCCGACAGATTGACCGGATCTCTCAAGGATCTGCGTGGTAAGGGTCGTCTGTCCGGCGCCGATATCGACGCGACCGCCCGTGAGATCCGCCTCGCACTTCTCGAGGCCGACGTTGCGCTGCCCGTCGTGCGCAGCTTCATCGCCAAGATCAAGGAACGAGCCAAGGGCGCCGAGGTGTCCGGTGCTCTCAACCCGGCGCAGCAGGTCGTCAAGATCGTCAACGAGGAACTGGTTCAGATTCTCGGCGGCGAAACTCGTCGGCTGCAGTTCGCCAAGAACCCCCCGACAGTCATCATGCTGGCCGGTCTGCAGGGTTCCGGTAAGACCACCCTCGCCGGCAAGCTGGCCAAGTGGCTCAAGGATCAGGGCCACACTCCACTTCTGGTCGCGTGTGACCTGCAGCGTCCCGGCGCCGTCACACAGCTGCAGATCGTCGGCGAACGCGCCGGTGCCGCCGTCTTCGCGCCGCACCCGGGTACGTCCATCGGCGGCGGCGAGAACGCTCTCGGCGTCTCCGCTGCCGACCCCGTCGAGGTAGCCCGAGCCGGCGTCGAAGAGGCGCGCAACAAGCAGTACGACGTGGTCATCGTCGACACCGCCGGCCGACTCGGCATCGACGCAGATCTGATGGAGCAGGCTGCCGGTATTCGTGACGCCGTCAACCCGGACGAGACAATTTTTGTTCTCGACTCGATGATCGGTCAGGACGCGGTCAGCACGGCCGAGGCGTTCCGTGAGGGTGTCGGCTTCACCGGTGTTGTCCTCACCAAGCTCGACGGCGACGCCCGTGGTGGCGCCGCGCTCAGCGTTCGTGAGATCACGGGCCAGCCGATTCTGTTCGCGTCGACGGGCGAGAAGCTCGAAGACTTCGACGTCTTCCACCCGGACCGTATGGCCAGCCGCATCCTCGGCATGGGCGATGTCCTGAGCCTGATCGAGCAGGCCGAGCAGGTCTTCGACGCCGAGCAGGCTGAAGCAACCGCCGCCAAGATCGGCTCCGGCCAGCTGACGCTCGAGGATTTCCTCGATCAGATGATGGCTGTCCGCAAGATGGGCCCGATCGGCAACCTTCTCGGCATGCTGCCAGGCGCAGGCGGAATGAAGGACGCGCTGGCCAACGTCGACGAGAAGCAACTCGACCGCATCCAGGCGATCATCCGCGGTATGACGCCCGCCGAGCGTGAAGACCCCAAGATCATCAACGCGTCCCGCCGTCTGCGCATCGCAAACGGTTCGGGTGTCAAGGTCTCCGACGTCAACCAGTTGGTGGACCGGTTCTTCGAGGCCCGAAAGATGATGGCCGCCATGGCCGGTCGCATGGGCATGCCCGGCGCCCGCAAGCAGGTGCGCAGCAAGAAGGGCAAGAAGGGCAAGAAGGGCGGCAAGGGTCCGACGCAGCCCAAGATGCGCGGAGGATTCCCCGGCATGGGCGGATTCCCGGGTATGCCCGGTGGCATGCCTGCCGGAATGCCCGACCTGTCGAACATGCCCAAGGGACTCGACCAGTTGCCACCCGGACTCGAAGGCATCGACCTGTCGCAGCTCAAGCTGCCCAAGAAGTAAGCCCGTGAGCGCCCTCCATCTGCGCGGCATCGGTCTGCCCGATGCTGCGCCCATCGAACTGTGGATTGTCGACGGCAGGATCACCTTCGAACCGGTCGCAGGCGCCGAGACGATTGTCGATGCTGGGTGGATCACTCCCGGTCTTGTCGACGCGCATTGCCATGTCGGTATTCGCTTCGGCGGGGGCGGCGGCGAGACCGTCGACGGTTTGATCGCTCAGGCACAGACCGAGCGCGACGCCGGTGTACTGCTGTTGCGTGACGCGGGATCACCCGTCGATACCCGATTCGTCGATGAGCGGGCCGATCTTCCCCGGATCATCCGTGCGGGTCAGCACATCGCTGCGCCCAAGCGCTACATCCCGGGGTTGCCGGTCGATCTCGACGACGAATCGCAGTTGCCTGCCGAGGTCGTGCGCCAAGCCAGGGCCGGTGACGGGTGGGTCAAGCTCGTCGGCGACTGGATCGACCGCTCTGTCGGCGACCTCGCGCCCCTGTGGAGCGACAAGATCCTGGTTGAAGCTATTGCGGCGGCTCACGCTGAAGGCGCCAAGGTCACGGCCCACGTTTTTGCCGAGGACGCACTTCCCGGCCTGATCAACGCCGGTATCGACTGCATCGAGCACGGCACCGGATTGACCGACGAGACCATCGAGATGATGGTTGCTCACGGCACCGCACTGGTGCCGACACTGATCAACATCGCGACATTCCCCGGAATCGCCGACTCCGCGACGCGGTACCCGATCTACGCGGCCCACATGCGCGATCTCCACTCGCGGCGCCATCGGACGATCGGTGCGGCGCACGAAGCCGGGATCCCGATCTACGCCGGCACTGATGCCGGAGGATCGATCCTGCACGGCCGGATCGCCGACGAGGTGGCTGAACTCCAGATCGCCGGGATGTCGTCACACGACGCGCTCGGTGCAGCCTGCTGGGACGCCCGGACGTGGCTGGGTGGATCCGGATTGGTCGAGGGTGCGCCCGCTGACCTGGTGGTATTCGACGAAGATCCGCGGGGAAACACCGCTGTGCTGGCGAAGCCCGCCCACGTGGTGCTTCGCGGCAATGTAATCGCCCGATAACGCTTGCCTGGATTTCATCCACAAGTAGGCATCTGGCACAATGGACGACTGTTCGTCGCAAACGGTTACGTACCGCTGCGACGGTCACAGGTTAGAGGCAAAACCGGGCCCCCAAATTCGTGGGGGTTGCTGAATTGCACGTGACACGCGCCGCATTGTTGTGCGCGCTGAAGGAGTACCGCAGCCATGGCTGTCAAGATCAAGCTCACCCGCCTCGGCAAGATCCGCAACGCTCAGTACCGCGTTGTCATCGCCGACTCCCGCACCCGTCGTGACGGCCGTGCGATCGAGACCATCGGCAAGTACCACCCCAAGGAAGAGCCGTCGCTGATCGACATCGATTCCGAGCGCGCTCAGTACTGGCTGTCCGTGGGCGCACAGCCCACCGAGCCCGTCGAGGCTCTCCTCAAGATCACCGGTGACTGGCAGAAGTTCAAGGGCCTCCCGGGCACCGAAGGCACCCTGCGTGTCAAGGAAGCCAAGCCCTCCAAGCTCGAACTGTTCCAGGCTGCACTCGCGCAGGCCGAGAACGAGCCGGTTGCAGAAGCAATCACCCCCAAGAAGAAGAAGGCTGCCAAGGCAGACGAGGCCAAGGCAGACGACGCCGCAGCCGACGCCGAGGCTCCCGCTGCAGACGCCGAGGCTGCTGACAAGTGAGTGCCGTCGTCGCTGATGCGGTAGAGCATTTGGTTCGCGGCATTGTCGCCAATCCTGACGACGTACGCGTCGAACTGATGACCGGACGCCGTGGACGTACCGTCGAGGTGCACGTGCACCCCGACGATCTCGGCAAGGTCATCGGCAGGGGCGGCCGCACCGCGACCGCTCTGCGCACCCTGGTCTCCGGTATCGGTGGCCGTGGCATTCGCGTCGACGTCGTCGACACCGATCAGTAGACGGCAGTATTTCACGTGGAACTCGTCGTCGGTCGTGTCGCGAAGTCGCATGGCATCAAAGGTGAGCTGGTCGTAGAGGTTCGTACTGACGAACCCGAAGAGCGCTTTGCCGTTGGAACTGTGCTGCGTGGGCATAAGCCACGCGAGTCCACTAGCAAGTCCTACACAGTAGAAGCCGCCCGGGATCATTCCGGGCGGCTCCTGCTGCGTCTCGAAGGCGTCAACGATCGCGGCGAGGCAGATGCCTTGCGTGGCACGTTGTTTGTCATCGACAGCAGTGAACTCGAACCGTCCGACGATCCGGACGAGTTCTACGATCACGAACTCGAAGGACTGAAGGTCGTTCTGGCCGACGGTACCGAGGTGGGTTCTGTGATCGAGGTATTGCACTCCGCCGCAGGCGAATTGCTTTCCATTCGCCGCACCGGTGAGGCATCGGGCGAGTTGTTGATCCCATTTGTCGCCGCCATCGTGACCAAGGTGTCGATTGCCGACGGCCTGGTTGAGATCACGCCTCCCGAGGGTCTGCTGGACCCTGACTTCGGTGACAAGTCGAACAGCGACAGCGACAAGTCGAACTCAGATCGCGACTGATCGATTCATGCGTCTCGACGTAGTCACCATTTTTCCCGAGTACCTCGAACCGCTTCGTGCCGCCTTGCTGGGCAAGGCAATCGAACGCGGCTTGATCTCGGTTGACGTCCATGATCTGCGTTCGTGGACCCATGACGTACACAAGGCCGTCGACGATTCCCCGTACGGCGGGGGACCTGGCATGGTCATGAAACCCACCGTGTGGGGTCCCGCCCTCGACGACGTCCTCGGCCGCTCCGATTCTTCCGGCCCGGATGATGCCGACACCATTTTGGTGGTGCCGACTCCCGCCGGTGTTCCCTTTACCCAGGCAACAGCGCATCGTTGGTCGAAGGCGCAGCATCTTGTGTTTGCCTGCGGCCGGTACGAGGGCATCGATCAACGAGTCTTCGACGACGCGGCCAAGCGGGTTCGCGTCGAAGAAGTCAGCATCGGCGATTACGTCCTGATCGGCGGCGAGGCTGCCGTACTGGTGATGGTGGAAGCCGTAGTTCGCTTGATGCCCGGTGTGCTCGGCAATCAGCTGTCGCACCAAGAGGATTCGTTCTCCGACGGTCTTCTCGAGGGGCCGAGCTACACCCGCCCGGCGGTCTGGCGCGACCTCGAAGTTCCGCCTGTTCTGCTGTCCGGCGATCACGCAAAGATCAAGGCATGGCGCCATGAGCAGTCGCTGCAGCGCACCGCCGAACGTCGGCCGGATCTGCTGCCCTAGCTGTTTCGCTTCAGCCAGGTGACGCTCGCGCCGTTGTCGAAGACTTCACTGGCCGTGGGCGTGAAAAGTATCGGCTCGAATGTACCGGCGATCATCGGTATCCCCGCACCCACGATGGCCGGGTACCTTTTGATTATCAATTCGTCGATCTCCGGTAGCAGTTCCCCGGCAAGTATTCCGCCGCCGCACAGCCAGATATCTTGTCCTTCTAGGGCTTTGAGTTCCTTGATCTTCGTTACCGGGTCCGTGCGCACCAGGTTGACTGCCGGGTCGTCGATATCCGGGAGCGTGGTCGATACGACGTATTGCCGAAGGTGCGCGTATGGACTGCTCACGCCGACGCTTCGTGCGGGCTCGTAGGAACCGCGGCCCATGAGGACGGTGTCGAAAACTCTGTTCGGTGGGTTGCCCATCCCGACGTGGGGCCGGATGTGCGTGGGTACGGTTTCCGGGTAACGCTCGTTCATCGACGCGGTCATCTGATCGGAGAGCGGAAAGAAATCGAACTCTCCTCCGGGGCCTGCGATGTATCCGTCCAGCGTTGTTCCGACGTAGTACACAAGCTTGCGCATGTACAACTCCGTTCGTAGTACTCTGTTTGTAGTGGTTTAATTTAGGGTCGTGACAGGAGCGGTGTCAAGTGCGAAAAAACCCGGAACGCCGGCTGGCGCTGATCGATGCGGCAATCGAGGTGCTGGCGCGAGAGGGCGCTAGAGGCTTGACATTTCGAGCCGTCGATACGCAGGCCGCCGTGCCGAACGGGACAGCGTCGAACTACTTCTCGAATCGCGACGACCTACTCACCCAAGCCGGTGGCCGGATCTACGAGCGACTGATTCCGGACGACCTCGAAGGGATGATCGATCCCGTCAACGGCACCGATCGTGAGCGCCTGGTGACGCTCATGCTCGACGTGGTCGAGCGGGTCACCTCATTCGGGACCGGATTCCTCGCATTGATGGAGTTGCGCCTCGAGGCGACGCGTCGGCCTGATCTTCGAGCGGTTCTGACGGTCCGCATCCGAGAAGACTTCGAACTCAACGTCGCCAACCATCTGGCCTCGGGAGTGCCAGGTGATGCGATGACCGTTCGACTGCTCTACATGTCGTTGAACTGGCTGGTTCTCGATCGGCTCACCCTGCCGGATCTCTTCGTGCAGGAGGACGTTCGTGCCGTCGTCGAGGCGGCGGTGGATCGGGCCTTGCCGCCACAGCGGTAGCAGGTCAGTGGTCGGTAACAGGTCAGTGGTTGTCGGTGCTGCGCCGGAACGAGAAGTATCGATGCCCCAGAAAACTCACGCCTGCCACAATCAGCATCACCACTGCCTGTGCCGGTAGTGGTGGTGCATGGAGAACCGACACCGCAAAAGTCCCCAGGATCAGATTCAGTACCAGCCCACCGGAATTGACGACGATAAACGCCCCGAGGTCGCGGGCGAGGTGACCCCGGACGCGGAAGACCAGAGTTCGGTGCAGCACAAACGCGATCAGGACGCTGATGCTGTAGGAACCGATCAGCGCGACCGGGTAGAGGTTGTCGTTGCCCAACGCGAGCATCCAGATGACGAACAGCCCGTATCCGATGGCTGTATTCGCCACTCCCACAACGGCAAATGCGATGGGCTGATGTTTCACGATTCGCAGCAGCGGGCCTGGGTCGGCAACCGGGGCGGTGTCCTCGCTCACGATGCGTTGTTCGTTGCGTCGTCGATCCGGTCGCGTCGACGGCCGCGCAGATACATCCATTCGAGTACACCGAGGCCGAGAATTCCGGCGACCATCGACGCGCCGCCGATCTTCCATCCCGGCGGACGCCAGGTTAGGACAAGTTCCGCGTCCTGAGTTCCGGCTGGAACATCCACGGTGACAAAGGACTTCGCAACAACGTCGATGGGAACAGACTCGCCGTTCAAGGTGGCGCGGTAGCCAGGCCAGCCGAGACGGGCGAAGACGACCTTCCCGCCGCCGCTCGAGCTGACTCGAAGAGTGCTCGACATGTTCGTCTCGGCGACCGACGTCGCTTCCACCCCTTCGGAGTGCGAGATTCGGCCGTTGCGGGCGGAGACCGAACCGTCGACGCGTTCGAGTACCGAGATGTAGTTGTCGTGGCCGGGGTAGTCGACCCATTTCCAGCCGTCGGGGGCCGGCTGGTTACGAGCATCGGGATACAACGCGTTCTGCAGAACCACGCGGTCCACGTTCATGAGATCGACCAGAGTGCGGCCGGTTTCGGGTTCGACGGCGAAGACCCGTGCGAACGCGTCAGGGCACACGCTCATGTCCCACCGCATGCACAGGAGATTGCCGAAGTAGTAGTGCCCGTTGGGGGTGTAACCGCTGGTGTAGGTGAGTTCCAGATCTTTCGGATAGTTTCCGAAAGCCAGTGAGCCGTATGCGCCGTCGAGGGTGCGTTGGTCGGGGGCGATGAGCGCGCGATCGGCGAGTTGCAGTGTTGTTCCGTCGAAGTCGGGGAAAGCTGCTTTCATGTCCGAGCGCGACTCCGGCAGGTTCCAGCTCATCGGTGTCGGTTGCGCGGCGCGCACCTGGGCGTAAGCGATGGGGGAGACTGCGGCAATAGCGAGGATGCAGGCCGCGGCCGTTCCCTTCGTTCGGCCGAGCCAGACCATCGCGGCGCCGAGAGCAGCGACGGCGACGGCCGAGATCACGTGCCATTCCAGGAGGCTGGGTGCAGCCGACGCCGAGCGGATCAGGAGTAAGCCCACCAGGATTCCGGCGGCCGCGCCGCGGCGACGCCAGTTGTCGGTGGTGGCGTAGCGCCCGAGCAGGATGCACACCAGAAGTAGCAGTCCGATCGCCACCATCGGGAGCACCCGAGCGGGCCAGCGGAGGGGGCCGATGGTGCTGGGTCCGGCAGTCCACATGAGTACTGCCACCGTGAAAATTCCGACGGCCGTCAGTTCGCGTGCGGCGCCGCGAGCTTTGCCCCAGTCGATGAATGCAAGCGCAGGAATCAGGAACCAGGCGATGTAGACCATCGGCATGGTCTGGATGTAACCCCACCACGAAACAAACGCGGGCATCGTGCTCGGCAGGCTGGCGTTGAGGGATTCCGACCACGGTACGGCGAGGAAGGCGTCGTTCTTGACCTCGGATGCGCCGCGCCAGGTGACGTCGGCGGTGAGCAGACTCGGCAGGTAGGTTGCGAGGCCCGCCAGCGCGGCACACGCGGAGACTGCGAGGAGCCGCAGCGATGGCAGCCAGCGTCGTTGGTAGGCCACTTCGCCGATGGCCACAGCAACGATCATCAGACCGGATTCGACTGCGGGAAACACGTATTGGACCGACATCGCGAGATACAGGAACACAAACGTCGGTATCGGACCGCTCTTGCCGCGGGAGTACCGGATCGCCGACGCCCAGGCCTGCACCATCCAGGCGGTGCCGGTAAAGGCCGTCATCCAACTGGCCTCGTCGAAGAACAGCAGGAAACCGGTGAAGGGAATCGAGACGCCGGCTACGGCCGCCCACGCGGGCTTGGAGCCGTATTCGAGGCAGATCCGAAATACACCGAGGCCGAGGATGATCGCGAAGATCAGCTTGACCAGCGTTGCGTACAACGCGAGGTTGTCGAAGGACGGCGCTATCAGGTCGATGAGCAGTTGTGGTGGGTTGAGAAGGCCGGCTTCCTCGATGGCGTAGTTCCCGGCCATCCAGTTCTCCGGCACCAGGACTGGTAGGTGGCCCTCGCGCAGATTTCGGCCCAACATCACCCACAACGGGGCGTACTGGGACTCGGTGTCATCGGTGTAGAAATGGCGTGCATTTGCCAGGACGACAGCGATGTATCCCGCGATAACACCGACCGCAGTACCGGCACCCCATTTGTACACGTCAGCTCTGGCGCGAATGCGAGTTTCCACCACGAGTTCCAGACCTTAACAGGATGGGGGAATCGTGCCATGACGCGTGCAGGTAAACCGTTGGCAAAGTACAAGAGTCGTACACGCGCGCGTGTTAAAGTTCGCGGCGGTGTGAGTCCGGTCGCACTGATCACTCGACCCTTCGTCGAGTTCCCGAAGGGAGCAGTAAGCGAGTGCACTCGATCTCCGTCGTGGTGCCTGTGTACCAGGGCGAACGCACGATTTCCGCGCTGGTCGACGAGCTGAACACTCTCACCGGTACCTGTGTCACTGCAGGTGGTGCCGAATTCTCGGTCGACGAGATCGTCCTTGTCCATGACAACGGGCCAGATCGCTCCGACGTCGTCCTTCTCGAGTTGGAACGCCGTTTCGACCACGTACGGGTGATTTGGCTGAGCCGCAACTACGGCCAGGACGCCGCAACGATTGCCGGTATGGCTGCTGCCCGCGGCGACTGGATTGTCACGATGGACGAGGACGGGCAGCATGACCCGGCGTCGATCAGCGCGTTTCTCGACACCGCACTGCGAGAACGTGCCGATCTTGTCTATTCGAAGCCGGTCAATACCCGCCCCCACGGATTCTTGCGGAACGTGACGTCGCGGGGCGCAAAGATGGTTCTGGCTACGGTGTTCGCGTTCCCGGCATCGGCGCAATTCGAGAGCTTCAGACTTGTTCGCGGCGACATCGCGAGACAACTGGCGGAGGTAGCCGCAAACGGTGCGTACCTCGACGTCGCTCTGACCTGGGTGGTGGGTAACACCGCCACCGTTCCGGTTAGCTTACGTGCGGAGGGCCGAGAGGAATCCGGCTACAACTACCGCCGGTTGTTCTCTCTGTTCTGGAAGATGGTGTTGTGCAGCGGAACCCGGGGTCTCCGATTGGTCAGCCTGCTCGGCGTGACTCTTGCGCTCGCCGGAGTGGTGGTCGCTGCGGTGATCTTCGTCCAGGCGGTGACCGGCGACAACAACGACCCTGAAGGCTGGGCATCGATGATCGTGGCGATGCTGCTCTGCTCGGGGGCAATTCTGTTCTCGCTTGGTCTCATTGCCGAATATCTCGGGGTTGCCCTGCATATTCTGGTGGGCAAACCCCTGTATCTCAAGGTCGATGCACCACGTCCGGGTGTAACTGAAATGGACGGTGTCACACGTGAACGCTGACCGCATCATCTTCAGTCGGCCCTACCGTGCCTCGAATGAATTGACCAATCTGGCAACGGTTCTGGAATCGGATCACATTCACGGCGACGGCACATTCACCGCCTCGTCCACCGCAAAGATCAAGGCGATCACCGGCGCCAAGCACGCCCTGCTGACAACCTCGTGCACACACGCGCTCGAACTCGGTGCACTTCTGTTGGAGATCGGGCCGGGCGACGAAGTCATCGTTCCAAGTTTTGCCTTCAGCTCCGCAGCAACCGCGGTCGCGCTGCGCGGGGCAACCGTCGTGTTCGTCGACATCGATCTGGAAACCGGCAACATCGATCCGGTCGCCGTCGCCGACGCGATCACACCGCGCACCAAAGCCGTGCTGGTCATGCACTACGGCGGTGTGGCAGCCGAGATGGAACCGCTGCTGGCACTCGCGAAGGAACACGGCGTTGCGTTGATCGAGGACAACGCGCACGGACTGGGCGGCACGTGGCGGGGCCGAACACTCGGCACCATCGGCACCGTCGGCACTCAAAGTTTCCACGACACCAAGAACATTCATTGCGGTGAGGGTGGCGCGCTGCTGCTCTCCGACGATGCACTGATGGAGCGCGCCGAGATCATCCGCGAGAAGGGCACGAACCGTGCTCGTTTCCTGCGTGGTCAGGTGGATAAATACTCGTGGCAGGACATCGGCTCGAGCTATCTGCCCAGTGAACTCAACGCGGCGGTGCTCGACGCTCAACTAGCCGAATTCGACGCGATTCATGCGGGCCGTCATCGCGTCTGGGACGACTACAGCGAGAACCTGTCCGATTGGGCGAAGAATCACGACGTTCAACTGATGACCGTTCCGGACGATTGTGAGCACCCCGCGCACCTGTTCTATGTCCGGCTGCCGAACGAGCGCAGCCGCGACGCCATGATCCGGCACATGGCCGAGCGCGGCGTAGTGGCACCCTTTCATTACGTGCCCCTGGACACGAGTGCGGCCGGACTGCGCTACGGCCGCACACCTGTGCCGTGCGTTCGTAGTCTGCAGTTCTCGACCACGATTCTGCGACTTCCGCTGTGGCCGATGCTCACAGCCGACCAGCAGGGCCGCGTCGTAGATGCTGCGGCGTCGTATCGCGTGTAGGTAAGACTTCTAGGGCCCGGACGCTTCCTGAACGGGCTTTTCGGTTGTGGGTGTGGAGGGCGACCATTCGTCCACCGTGCCGTCGGGGAAAATGATCTGCGCTACGCCCGTGATGGTGTCGCGGGCGTGGAGCGCACTCTCGTCGTTGGTGGCGTCTGTCATCGAGGTATCCGGGATGAGTCCGTAGTTGTCGTCGTCCTGATACTGAATATCCTCGCGCGTGGTGACAGTCACGATGAATCGGTTGTCCTCGCCGACGATGCCGGTGGTCAGATGGACCCACTGGTCGCTGACACAACACATCCATCCCTGTTTGACGGCAAGCACCGGTTCGTTGAAGAGAGCGTCCGGGAGGCCGAAGCGTTGGTCGTAGCCGTCGGCGGCAGTCGCCGTGGATTCGCGGAGGTGGTCGACGATCAGATTGATCCGGTCCGCCCCCAGCCCTGCGGTGTCGTCGAGGACTCCGTCGTAGAACGTGATCAGATCGCGCGCCGTAGTTTCGGTGTTCCACCACAAACCGTCGTACGGCGCAGTGGTGGAGGTCAACGAGTAGCGTTGCGCGACGCGGTTCACGAGGTCGGAGCCGCCGGCAGCGTCCCACAGGAGATTGGCGGCCGTGTCATCGGAAGATTCGAGCATGGCAACCATGAGGGCGCGGTCGTCGTCGCCGAGTGGGCGTTCGTCACGCGAATCTTGATAGAGCAGATCCTCGGCGATGAAAAGCTTTGCTACCGAGGCTGTTTCGATCTGCTGATCGCCGCCCACCTCGAGATAGTTGTTCGTGGTGCGGTCGAAGACGGCAATCGACGCCTCTGCGCCGCGATCAAGTGCGGCAGTACGGGCCTGTTCGAGTCGCACGTCAAGGGCCTGCGCGAGCGGCACGTTTGTATCGGGGAAGGGGGAGGTCTCGGTGGATGCTGCCTGGTTTGCGGCCGCGCTGCATGATGCCGCACAAGTAACTGCGGCAATCATTGCGATAACCCGGACGAACCGCGCAGTCATCAATTTCCCCCGGACTCCGGACACGGCGCTGTCTGCCGGTCTTCTTGTTCCAGGATAGCGGTAGGCTCGGTTCTCGTGATTCTCAAGACCGTGAACCAGCGCATTGCCGAGGAACTCGACGTCCGCGAAGGGCAGGTGGCTGCGGCCGTAGACCTGTTGGACGGCGGGGCCACCGTGCCCTTTATCGCCCGGTATCGAAAAGAAGTCACCGGCACTCTCGACGACGCTCAATTGAGACTTCTCGAGGAGCGGCTGCGCTACCTCCGCGAACTTGACGAGCGGCGCGACGCGGTTCTGGTCGAGATCGAATCCCAAGGAAAACTCGACGACGCCTTGCGTGGTCAGATCATGCTTGCCGACACAAAAGCGCGGCTAGAAGACATTTACCTGCCGTTCAAGAAGAAGCGCCGCACCAAGGCGCAGATCGCCCGCGAGGCCGGGCATGAGCCTGTGGCCGATGCTCTCATCGGGGATCCCACCACCGATCCTGCGCAGTATTCGGAGGAACAACTCGACGGTGCGCGATCGATCCTGGTCGAGCGCTTTGCCGAAGACGCGGACCTCGTCGGTGAATTGCGTGAGCTGATGTGGACCCGCGGGCAGGTTGTCTCCGCGGTTCGCAAGGGCAAGGAAACCGATGGCTCGAAGTTTGCTGACTACTTCGAGTTCTCCGAACCCTTCGCAAAACTTCCCTCCCACCGAATCCTCGCGGTACTGCGCGGAGAGAAGGAAGAAGTGCTGTCGGTGACGATGGCACCCGATACCGCGGAACTCGCACCGGGGGAGCGGACGGTATACGAAGGCCGCATCGCAACCCGGTTCGACATTGCGGATCGTGGACGCGCAGGCGACGGCTGGCTCCTCGACACCGTTCGATGGGCGTGGCGGACCAAGTTTGCAGTCACCCTCGGCGTCGACGTCCGGATGCGCCTGCGCCAGTCTGCGGAGAAGGACGCCGTCGACGTGTTCGCGACCAACCTCAAGGACCTTCTGCTGGCAGCGCCCGCCGGCGCTCGTCCGACTATGGGTCTCGACCCCGGATTCCGAACGGGCACAAAGGTTGCCGTCGTCGACGGAACGGGCAAGGTTGTTGCATACGAGACTATTTACCCGCATCAGCCCCACAACAAGCGAGACGCTGCTCTGGCCACACTGGCGAGCTTGGTAGCCAAGCACGGCGTCGAATTGATCGCCATCGGCAACGGCACCGCGTCACGTGAGACCGATACGCTGGCCGGCGACTTGATCACCAAGTCCGGCGCCACCAACCTCACCAAGATCGTTGTCTCCGAAGCCGGTGCGTCCGTGTACTCGGCGTCGGCCTACGCATCTGCGGAACTGCCGGACCTCGACGTGTCCATCCGCGGAGCCGTCTCCATCGCGCGTCGCCTTCAGGATCCCCTCGCCGAACTGGTGAAGATCGACCCGAAGTCCATCGGCGTCGGCCAGTATCAGCACGACATCACCGAATCGCTCCTCTCTCGTTCACTCAACGCCGTGGTCGAGGATGCTGTGAACTCGGTGGGCGTCGACGTGAACACGGCGTCGGTCCCGCTGCTGGCCCGTGTCTCGGGTATTGCCGGTTCGCTGGCGGAAAGCATTGTGTCGCATCGAGATCAGAATGGTCCGTTCCGAACGCGCAAGGCACTCAAGGACGTCTCGCGGTTGGGACCCAAGGCGTTCGAGCAGTGTGCGGGCTTCCTGCGCATCGCCGACGGCGACGACCCGCTCGATGCGTCGAGTGTGCACCCCGAGGCGTATCCCGTCGTCCGCAAGATCGTCGCGAGCGCAGGTGGTGACGTCAGTAGTGTCATCGGCAATGCGACGGCATTGCGCTCGGTGCGCGCCGCAGATTTTGTCGACGACCGCTTCGGCCTCCCCACCGTCACCGACATCATCGCCGAACTCGAGAAGCCGGGCCGTGATCCGCGTCCGGAGTTCAAGACGGCCACCTTTGCCGCCGGCATCGAGAAGGTCGCACACCTCAAGCCCGGAATGGTGCTCGAAGGCGTAGTCACCAACGTCGCGGCCTTCGGCGCCTTTGTCGACGTGGGAGTGCACCAGGACGGATTGGTCCACGTCTCCGCGATGTCGCACAGCTTCGTCAAGGACCCGCGGGAAGTGGTGAAGTCGGGTGACGTCGTCAAGGTCAAGGTGCTCGAAGTCGACGAGGCTCGCCAGCGCATCGCGCTGACACTGCGACTCGACGACGAGGTCGGTGCGCCGCCGCGAAAGTCCGACGGTCCTCGCGGTGGGCAGAACCCGCGTCAGGGTCAAGGCGGGCAGCAGCAGCGCCGCGGCGGTGGCCAGCAGCAGGGCGGTCGGGACAAGCGCCCGGACAACCGGGCGCCGGCGTCCGGGTCGATGGCCGATGCCTTGCGAAATGCGGGATTCGGCAAATAAGAGGGTTCGAATGATTCACCCCGCCCGGTTTGTCACAATTGAGCAGACCGGGTCGGGGGACTTCGTGGAGTGAGGGCAGTAATGGGCGAGTGGCTCGACCGCGAGATCGTCGCCCACGGCCGACTGCCGCTGTTGTTCTTTCTTCTCGGTTTTCTCGCTGCGTTCCTGTTCATTCGGCTCAGCGTGCGAATGATCCGCGCGCAGGTGAAGTGGTGGCCGGGCAACATCACTCCAGGTGGTCAGCACGTTCACCATGTGGTCTTCGGCGTTGTTGCCATGATCGCCTCGGGCGGCGCACTGATCGCGGTCTACGTGGACGGCTCCCAAACCACTGGCGCCGTCCTCGCCGCGATCTTCGGGATGGGCGCCGCGTTGGTGCTCGACGAGTTTGCGCTCATCTTCTATTTGAAGGACGTCTACTGGTCGGAGCAGGGCAGGACGTCGGTCGACGCGGTTTTTGTCGCCATCGCGGTGACAGGCCTCGTTCTGCTCGGCTTCCGTCCGCTAGAGCTGCTGGACTTGGCCGGCTTCCGCGAGGAAAGAAACCCCTGGATCAGATTGGCCTTCGTGTTTGTCGCTCTGATCAACTTCGGCCTGGCCGCGATCGTGATTCTCAAAGGCAAGATCTGGACGGGTCTCGTCGGATTGTTTGTCCTCCCACTGCTGATCATCGGAGCGATCAGACTCAGTAGGCCTGGTGCGCCGTGGGCGCGGTGGCGGTACACCCGCAAACCGAAAAGAATGAAACGGGCGCTCGAACGTGAACGAAAATGGCGACGCCCCGTTATCCGGGCCAAGATCTACGTCCAGGATCTGATCGCCGGGTCGCCGAGCGTCGAACATGCGATGGCTGCGGCGGAGGAGGAACTCGACCACACGATTCAACCGGCTCCGCCACCTCCGGTTTCGCCCTTACTGTCCGCGTCTGGCACAATGGACGGGTTGCCTGGACCAGGCAGCAGTACTTGATCTGGGCACGAACCAGTCGAGCGTCGTATCGGGCTTACCGAAGCGTCGCCGCTCGGTTCCTCTGCTCCTGCGAAATGCAAGGATGACACATGAACACTTTGGACTTCCTGGATAAGAAGTCGCTGCGCGACGACATTCCTGACTTCCGCCCCGGCGACACGCTCAACGTGAACGTCAAGGTTATCGAAGGCTCGAAGGAGCGCGTGCAGGTCTTCAAGGGCGTCGTTATTCGTCGTCAGGGTGGCGGCGTTCGCGAAACCTTCACCGTCCGCAAGGTTTCCTTCGGCGTCGGTGTCGAGCGTACGTTCCCGGTTCACAGCCCCACGCTGGCCTCCATCGAGGTTCTGACCCGCGGTGACGTTCGTCGCGCGAAGCTGTACTACCTGCGCGAGCTGCGCGGCAAGAAGGCAAAGATCAAGGAAAAGCGCTGATCTTTCTTATTGGCCCGGCACCGCGTACGCGCGGTGTCGGGCTAATCTGTTTCTGTGGCAGATTCTTCGAAGGAGCAGGCATTGTCGTCCGGACCCGAGAATCAGGATGGAACAGGTAATCCCGAGGAACAGAACACTCCTCGACCACAGACATCTCACCGCTCACCCAAGAAACAACGATCGTTCTTCCGGGAACTCCCGATACTGATCGGGGTGGCGCTGGTTCTCAGCATCGTTTTACAAGCATTCGTCTTTCGCGTTTTCCTCATTCCGTCCGAGTCGATGGAGCCGACCCTGCACGGCTGTGCAGGATGTACCGGTGACCGCATCGTGGTGGAAAAGATCGGATACCGCTTCGGCGATCCGCAGCCCGGCGACGTAGTCGTCTTCAAGGGCCCCGATTCATGGAACACCCACTACACCTCCACGCGGTCGGACAACGTCGTGATGCGCGGAATCCAGGAGGTCGGCTCGTGGGTCGGCCTGGTCCCGCCCGACGAGAACGACTTGGTCAAGCGCGTCATCGCCACCGGCGGACAAACCGTCGAGTGCTGTGACGAACAGGGGCGAATCCTCGTGGACGGCAAACCGCTCGACGAGCCCTACGTCAAGATGGACTACCCGTTCACTCCCGGCGTCCAGGATTGCCAAACCGCTGTTCAATCCGGCCGATGCTTTGCTCCCGTCACCGTGCCCGAGGGACACGTGTGGGTGATGGGCGACAACCGGAGCAATTCCGCCGATTCGCGCGCCCATGTGCAGGACGAGCTCCAGGGGACGATCCCGCTGGACAACATCATCGGTCAGGCACGCTTCATCGTTCTCCCGCCTTCACGGATGGGTAGCATCAGTTCACCTGATCCCCAAAGCAATTGAGTGCAGAAGACCGTGAGTAGTTCGAGTACTTGGCCACCCCGAGTGGTCATTCGCAGATCAACAGGTTTGCGAACGATGGAGTCTGCGCTGTATCGAACGGGGATGGGTCCGGTTGCCGGTGTCGACGAAGCCGGACGCGGTGCGTGCGCCGGCCCACTGGTCATCGCGGCGTGTGTTCTGGCGCCGAAACCGCATGTGGCCCTTGCTCGTCTCGACGATTCGAAGAAGCTCACCGAACGTGCCCGCGAAGAACTTTTTCCTGAGATCAAGCGGTTGGCATTGTCCTGGAGTGTCATTTCTGTCGAAGCCGAGGAAATCGATCGGATCGGCATCCATGTCGCCAACATCGAAGGGATGCGACGCGCTGTTGCCGGCCTCGAAACTCCACCCGGATATGTGCTCACCGACGGGTTTCGAGTTCCCGGACTGCCTGCGCCGTCGCTGCCAGTCATCGGTGGTGATGCCGCAGCCGCGTGCATCGCGGCCGCCAGTGTGCTCGCCAAAGTGACGCGCGATCACGTCATGGAAGAGATGGACGGAACCCATCCCGGATACGGCTTTGCGATCCACAAGGGATACAGCACACCCGTGCACATGGACGCGCTCGACGAGCTGGGCCCGTGCCCGGAGCACCGGATGACGTACGCCAATGTCGTTGCTGCGGGACTCCGGGTGGAGCAGCGCGCGGGGCATACGGGATGATGAAGGTTCAGACGAACTGGGAGGACTGGCTAAACCGATGAGTGCCGAGGATCTCGAGAAGTACGAAACCGAGATGGAGCTGTCGCTCTACCGCGAATACCGGGACATCGTCGGACAGTTCTCCTACGTCGTGGAGACCGAACGACGTTTCTATCTCGCCAACACGGTCGAGTTGCTGCCCCATAATTCGGATGGCGAGATCTACTTCGAACTGCGGATGTCCGACGCGTGGGTGTGGGACATGTACCGCCCCGCGCGATTCGTGAAATACGTGCGCGTCGTGACGTTCAAGGACGTCAACATCGAAGAGCTGGACAAGCCGGATCTGCGCCTGCCGGACTGAGCTTGGCTCACATGGACTTTTGCGCACAATGACGGCCTCGCCGATTTTCGGCGGGGCCGTCATTGTTCTTTGTTCGGGTCAATCGCCCTTCACATTGACGATCTGACGCAGCGTGTGACGGATTTCCACCAAGTCCTTGGCATCGTCCATCACGACGTCGATGTCCTTGTACGCTCCCGGAATTTCGTCGAGAAACGCCTTCGAACGCTTGTACTCGATGCCGACCATGGCCTTGTCGAGGTCGTCGATCGTGAACGTCCGCCTTGCCTTGTTCCTGGCGTAGACGCGACCGGCGCCGTGCGGGCTGGACTTGAACGACGGCACGTTGCCCTTGCCGACCACAACGTAGCTGGCCGTTCCCATGGACCCTGGGATGAGTCCTGGCACGCCCACGTCGGCCTTGATCGCCCCCTTCCTGCTCAACCACACACCGCGGCCCATGTGGAATTCCTTCTGGGTGAAGTTGTGGTGGCAGTTGATCCTCTCGAGTTCCTCGACGACAGCCGGCCCGCCGTCGCCCATGAAGTACGCGAAGTCCTTCACCACCCGATCCATCATTTCCTCACGGTTCAACAGAGCAAAATGCTGCGCCCAGTTCAGATCGGTGATGTAACAGTCGAATTCGGGTGTCTTCTCGACCAGGTAGGCGAGATCCCGGTCGGGGAGGTCGATGTGCCAACGGGCGCACAGATCCTGCGCGACCTTGATGTGGTGCTGTGCGATCTTGTTGCCGACACCGCGGCTACCCGAGTGCAGGAACAGCCACACGCCGTCATTCTCGTCGAGGGTGACCTCGATGAAGTGATTGCCCGACCCCAGCGTTCCCAACTGGAAACGCCAGTTGTTCTTGAACTTGTCGTAGAAGGGCAGTCGATCACCGGCCATCGATTCGAGCTCTGCGATACGGGTTTGCGCCGTTGCGGTCAGTGTTTTGTTGTAGACACCGGCAGACAGGGGGACCGAGCGTTCGATACTGTGGCGAAGCGCGCTCAGATCGCGACCGGTCAGATCCTGAGCGTTGTAGTGGGTTTTGACTGCGATCATTCCGCAGCCGATATCCACGCCGACGGCGGCAGGCATGATCGCGCCTTCGGTCGGGATGACCGAACCCACCGTCGCACCCGCACCGAGGTGCGCATCAGGCATCAATGCCAGATGTGGACGGACAAAAGGCATCTGGGACGTGCGCAACGCTTGCTCGCGAGTTTTCTCGTCGAGTATCGATGCCCAGTTCCACAGCCTTTCGGTGATCTTCTCCATCAGTTTTCTCCCACATAGTGCACGTCGAGGACCTGCTGGTCCTTGTGGTGTGCGGGATCAACCATGCGCGTCGAGAGGTGGTGTGTGCAACCGATTTTCAGGTCCGAAGACCGTCGGCAAGCTCGTAGATGCGGCCGACGTACTTCTCCTGGAAGGCTTTTCGGGCGGCTGCAGCTTGATGTTCTGCCCCCGCGTGCGTGTAGACGTACTCGAGATGGACCAAGCTTTCGCCGATGTCGACGCGGCGCTGATCGAGCACCGCCAGCTCCTCGACCAGCCGCGCCAACTCGCAGGTTGCGTCCGTTGTTTCGTCCATGGCGGTCCTCGATGTGCTCGTCGATACGTCCTGGTCCCAGGCTAGCACTCTTCGAACAGATATTCGAAGGTGAGTTTTGTCGTCAGCTGCCGGGGATGAAGCCCGGGTATACGAAGTGGCCCGGTCCACCGCCGGGGAGACCGGATCCGGACACGTTGGGCACATTGGCTTGGAGGCGAATCAATTTGTGCGGATTACCGTACTGATCGGCCTGCCAGCATCCGGTCAGAACTCCGTGAAATGCCGTGCACACAATGCGTGTGCTGGTGCCGAACGGTGACGTGAGCCGGTCTTGATTAACAAATGGATTCCAGTAATTCGGATTCTCTGGAGTGAGGAAATTCGAGTTGTCGAACGGTACCGATGGGCTCGGGTACGGAGGAATCGGCGGCCACTCGTCCTGGGCCTGCGCGATCGCCGTGCTGCCGAGGGTAACTGCTGCAACTGAAGCTGCGACGACGGCAGCTTGGGCGAAATGGCGCATTCGCGGTTTTGTCATCTGTCGAGAATAGGGGCGACGCCGCACATGACCGGGCGAATCCAGGCCACAGTTCAATGTCGAAATGGGCATCAACGTAGAAATGGGCAGAGCTACCAGCATGCGCTGGCGGCTCTGCCCATTTCCTTCCCCGAACTGAGTTAGCTCAAATTGCCGATCACATTGCCCAGGACTCCGCCGATGACGTTGGTCATCGACCCCTGCGGATCGGTGAGGGAGCCGAATACCTGACCCGATCCGGTGTTCACCGAACCGAAGCCCATGTCTTCGAGGCTGCCGGCGCCGGCCTCGACAGGATTCGGCTGCCGGATCGTGACGCACACGCCCATCGGGTTGATGTTCCAGTCGCCGGCCGCGAGCACGATGTTGGTGCCTGCGCCGCTGTCGAGCTGACTGCCGACAGTGGCATCATCGGGAACCTTGTAGGTGGTTTCCAGAGCGATGACGCCGCCGCCGGCCGTCGTCCACCCGCCGCCCTTGGCAACTACGGAAGTACCGTTGACGACGGCTGTGCCTGTGACATCTTCCCACTGTTGGTTTCCGATAAGCCATTTGACGTTAAGGCGAGCCTTGACCAACTGGAATCCTGCCGGGTGGAAGTCGCGGATCTGGTTGACGAGTGCTCCCGAACCCGACACTTTGGTGAGATAGGTGACCGTCTGCCCTGGTGCGACGGTGCCGTCTCCGACCACCTCTTTGCTGACGGTGTAAGGAAGTCCCCAGGAGCCGGCCCAATCATCGGTGACCGACTGGCTGAGCGCGCATGCGGGTGCGGCTTGTGCCACCGATGCTCCGAGTCCGACAGTGACGCCGGCGGCAAGGAGGACGAGAGACGTAGTGGTCGCTACTGCGTGGCGTAGTGAGCGGCGTGACATGTAGAACTCCATTCAGCGAAATGCAGCGGTCTTGTAGGTTCGAGCAAAAACTATAACCAGTTCTACTGGACCGACGTCCAGTTTTGGTGGGAATCGGAATATTGCCGGTATGCAACCGGACTTGTCGCTAATCGCCCACCTGCAAATGGGTAGTGCCGGGCCCTCAGAAGATTCGCAATCGTCGGGAATCGCTACTCGGGGAAGTGGTGGTGTCGATACAGCCGCCCATCCTCTGGAGTCTGCTGTCCGATTGACTAGCACATGAGGCACTGTTGTTCGAGCGAATGAATTGTTCGCGGTTTCGAACTCCGGGAGTAGGCGGAGTGAGCGTGATTCCATGCAGCAGTTCTCGTCGATTTGGCGTTTCTGGTCGCGCTGAGAGTCGTGAAGCTGAGAGTCGTGAATCAGTCTGGGACTTCTTCGCTGGTGTAAAGCTGCGCTGTTCCAACTGCTTCGTGCGCGGGGTCGATGTCAACTTGGTAGGCCGCAACGATTCGACAGACTTCGTTGTTGTAGTCGACAAGTCCCTCGACACGGATCATGTTCGGTCCCCAATTGAGCTCGACTGCCTGCATTTTGACACTCAGTTCGCCGTGGTCAGTCGATAGCATGAGGCTCGTGATCTCTGGTGACGGCATCCGATAGGGCTTGTCCTCAATCGCGAGAATGAGTAGGTAACGAACCATGGGGATCAAACTAGTGCAGTGAGGGGCGACCTGTGCCAGATCAGCTGGCCACCGATTGCCATTCGACGATCGTCAGCGCTGTCAAATGTCGAACAAGCATCAGCCTCGATCGAGACGGACTTTCCAATTTCGGAAGCTATAGTTCGACCCGTGGCCACCTTTGTATCCAACCTTGGAATCACAGTTGCCGATTGTCGGCGAATCATCGCAGATCCGATCCTGGACGGTAGCTCATTTATGCTCGACATCGATGGTGGCATCCAGAGTTTGGTTATAAGTTCCTTGTTGAGATCACGGGACGAATTGACGGTTCAGTGTGAGGGTCGGTTCTGCTTTGTCACACTGCACCTGCCAGACGACGTCGATGCGGTAGCTCAGGCCACGATTCTCTACAAACGCCGTCCCTGAGGCTCTCTGACTACTCGGGTCCCGTTGTTCTGTCGAATTCCACAGGCCTCGAGTTATCAACAGGTGGGTTTTCTTTTGTTGGGGTGCGCGGTTGGTGGGGCACTGTGACGGGTGGGACGCGTTTTGCATGGGCGGGCGCGCGGGACCGGAACGGTGGGGGCTGTGATGGCGGGGAATATGGCGTTGGGGGCGCGCGGCGAGGATGTGGCTGCGGAGTTCCTGGTCGGTGCGGGTTTGGAGATTGTCGAACGGAATTGGCGGTGTCGGTACGGCGAGTTGGATGTTATTGCGACGGTTGATGATCGGATTGTTTTTGTCGAGGTGAAGACGCGTAGTGGGGTGGGGTACGGGTCGCCGGCGGAGGCTGTGACGTTTGCGAAGCGCCGCCGGATTCGGGTGTTGGCGTTGCAGTGGCTCGGTGATTCGGGTCGGTCGTGGTCGAAGGTGCGTTTTGATGTGGTGGCGGTGTTGATTCGCCGCGATCAAGATCCGGTGGTCGAGCATTTTGTGGATGCGTTCTGATGGCGTTGGGGCGGGCGCATTCGGTGGCGGTCAGTGGCGTCGACGGTCAGATCGTGGAGATCGAGGCGGATATCGGGCGTGGTTTGCCTGGTGTGCAGTTGGTGGGGTTGCCGGATACGGCGTTGCACGAGTCGCGGGATCGGATTCGGGCGGCGGTGACGAATTCGGGGGAGGAGTGGCCGGACAGCAAAGTAATTTTGGCGTTGTCTCCTGCGACGTTGCCAAAGGTGGGAAGTGTGTACGATCTTGCTCTTTCCTTGGCGGTGTTGGATGCGGCAAAGAAATTGCCGCGCAAGGAGTTACGCGAGACGATTTTTTTGGGTGAGTTGGCGTTGGATGGCCGGTTGCGGTCGGTGCGGGGTGTGTTGCCTGCGGTTCTGGCGGCGAAGCGTGCGGGTTGGGGGACGGTGGTGGTTCCGCGTCAGGCGATGGCTGAGGCGGGGTTGGTCAAGGGGATCGAGGTGCTCGGTGCCGGTGATCTGGCTTCGGTGCTCTCGTGGTTGCGGGGTGAGATTTTCCTGCCTGTTCCGGAGCCTTTCGAGCGGGCGGTGGAGGTGGGTGTGCGTGATCTCAGTGAGGTGGTGGGGCAGGCGGATGCACGCTGGGCTATCGAAGTGGCTGCGGCCGGTGCACATCATTTGATGTTGACGGGTCCGCCGGGAATCGGGAAGACGATGTTGGCTTCGCGGCTTCCGGGGATATTGCCGCCGCTGACGGAGTCGGAGGCTCTGGAGGTGACGGCGATTCATTCGGTGGCTGGCGTGTTGACGGCGGAGCATCCGTTGATCGACATGCCGCCGTTCATTGCGCCGCATCACAGTTCGTCGGTGAGTGCGTTGGTCGGTGGTGGTAGTGGCATGGCAAGGCCAGGCGCGGTGAGTAGGGCGCACCGCGGGGTGCTCTTCCTCGACGAGTGCGCGGAGATCGGCGTCAAAGTGCTCGAAGCCTTGCGAACACCGTTGGAAGACGGCGAAGTTCGGATAGCTCGACGTGACGGAGTCGCTCGGTATCCGGCGCGTTTCCAGTTGATCTTGGCTGCAAATCCGTGTCCGTGTGCGCCGCCGCGTGACGCGGACTGCGTGTGTGCACCCGCGGCGAGGCGACGGTATCTGGGCAAACTGTCGGGACCGCTACTCGATCGAGTCGATATTCGGGTGCGGATGCAGGCAGTCGCAACGGGCGCGTTGATCGACGAAGTAGGCGAGAGCACCGAAAGCGTCCGAACCCGAGTATCCGCGGCGCGTGATGCCGCGGCGGAACGCTGGAGTGACTACGGATGGCGGACCAATGCCGAAGTTCCGGGCCCAGCGCTGCGACAGAAGTTCCGACTCTCACGCGACGCTCTGGCGCCCGTCGAGCGTGCGCTCCGCAAAGGCGTGATCACTGCGCGAGGTGCTGATCGGGCTTTGAGAGTTGCCTGGACAGTTTCGGACTTGGCGGGTGAATCAACGCCGGGCCCTGATCAGGTTGCAACGGCACTCGATTTCCGAGACAGGGGATTTCAGTGAGCACACATGACCCGCGACAACTCGCCTGGGCGTACCTGTCCGCGGTTGCGCAAGGGCCGAGCGTTCACTTGGCCGCGTTGGTCGAGCACCTCGGCGTCGAGGAGACGGCACGGGCCGTGAAATCCAGGGATCTGCCGCCGTCATTGGAGGAGAAAACCCGGGCTCGGGCGCATATCGACACTGCGCAACGCGATCTGGACCTGATGGCGGCGATGGGAGGAAGGTTGGTAACTCCGGATTCCCCGGAATGGCCGTCGTGGCGACTTCTCCCGTTCAACGATCTCGACGTGGCAGCAGGTGAAGTCCCACCATTTGTTCTGTGGGTCTTGGGTTCTCGTGATCTGACGGAACTGACGGAGAGATCTGTCGCGATTGTCGGTACGAGGGCGTCGACGGCATACGGTGAGCACGTGACCGCTGAGATAGCCGGTGACTTGGCAGTGGACGGATGGACGGTGACGTCGGGCGCAGCTTTTGGTATTGACGGCGCAGCGCATCGAGCAGCAATGGGAGTAGGTGGCACCACGGTTGCTGTGTTGGCGTGCGGAGTGGACCGCGCCTACCCGTCCGGTCATGCTCGATTACTGCGCCAGATCGTGAGTTCCGGAGCGGTGGTGAGCGAATACCCGCCGGGGACTACTCCGGCCAAGTTCAGATTCCTTGCCCGGAATCGACTGGTCGCTGCGCTGTCCGACGGGGTGGTCGTGGTTGAAGCGGGATGGCGAAGTGGTGCGAGGAACACGGCTAATTGGGCGCGGAAATTAGGTCGCCCGGTAATGGCAGTGCCCGGACCGGTGACATCATCGTCGTCTGCCGGCTGTCACAGAATGATTCGTGAGGGAGAGGCATATCTTGTTGCGAACGCGGTCGACGTCGTAGAAGTTTCCGGACCGTTCGGTGTTCTGAATTCAGAGCAGGACGCTGCTGCGGTTCGCGACATCGACTCGTTGACCGGTAATTCTCGACTCGTGTACGAGGCATTACCAGGAAGCGGTTCACGAAGCACAAATGAGTTGTCCGAGGCATCTGGGCTGCTGATTTCCCAGGTTCGTGCAACACTTCCACTGCTCGAGTTGGAGGGTTTTATCGACTCTGACGGAAGCGGGTGGTTTCGTACGAAATAGGCGTTGTGCAGTGGGTCTATTTTTGGCGTGATGGTGTGATCGGTCATTTGCCAGATCGTTGGCACAATGTTGTGTAGCGTGTCGGTTGGTTCTTCGAAAGACTGTTTATCGGCACGTCAGAGCGGTGCGGTGGGGCGCTGCACCGAATGAGAGGGGCGGCAGTTCAGGTCGGACTGTGCGGTAGGTTACGAATGCCGCTCGCGTGTCTCAGGAATGTCTCAGGTTGATGTGCTGATTTGCCGATTAGTCAGTATCGTCCAGAAAGGTGCGGGTTTCCATGTCGCGCCCGGTGGTCGAAATAGATTGCGCGCCAATGCTGTAGCGCTGGATCGAGGTAACTCGATGTCGCTAACTTATCGTTAATGCAAACCGCCGAGTCTGTTCGGTTTGTTTTTCGGTTCTGTGGGCATCTTTGTTATTGCTATGGAATTCTGTGTATTGTGAAGCGAAAGCAAATCGATCATTGAAAGAGGAGTGCAATGGCTGAGAAGCTGATTCGGCAACTCATTGACGACCTTGATGGTAAGCCGATCGACGATGGCTTCGGTGATCGAATTGAGTTCTCGTACCAGGGAACCGATTATGTGATCGACCTCCGGGCAACCAATGCGGAGAAGTTCGACGCAGCAGTCAAGCCGTTCGTTGATGCTGCAGCCAAGGTATCTGCACGTCGCGGCAAGAAGGCGCAGCTCCCATCTACGCAGGCTACATCGGGTTCTGGGCGTTCCAAGGAGACCTTGCAGGCTATTCGTGACTGGGCAGCAAAGAACGGTTACGAGGTCGCACCGCGCGGTCGTATCAAGGCAGAGATTATCGACGCATTCGATGCTGCTCACTAGAGCACATTGACCTTCGCTGGCACTTCACGGATTCCGTGGAGTGCCAGAGTTGTTTTTACTCTTTCTTTGCTGGCAGTGCCTCCGAATGAGCGAGTTGATCGCTGAAGTGAGGAGTTGTCCTTTCTTTGGCAATGATTCTTCATTCGGGTTGGTCGGTTTTCAGTCGATTAATTAGGTCATCGGAATCGGTATGTATCGCTGAGCGACGCTGACTGGCGTGGGTTGTCTTGGAATCAGCTTTCGGCCGCCACGCTCGCCATCCTGTACTCTACTTAGGTAACACTAACTTTGGAAGGATGTGGCTGTGGCCAAGCCGACGACAACCCTGACAGTTTTGCGAACTCAGAAACTGACTCCACACATGGTCCGCGTGTTCCTGGGAGGTCCGGGATTCGACAACTTCGCACCTAGTGAGTTCAGTGATTCGTATGTGAAAATCGAATTCGAGACACCGGAAGGTCAGGCTCTTCGGACCTATACCATCCGAAGTTACGACAGTAGTGCTCGCGAGATCGCGATTGATTTTGTTGTTCACGGGGACATCGGGATCGCTGGACCGTGGGCCGCATCAGTGGAAGCGGGCGCCAAGATAACAATCCGTGGGCCCGGCGGTGCCTTCGCGCCGGCAGAATCAGCCGATTGGCACCTCTATGCAGGCGATGAAACCGCCATTCCGGCAATATCAGCTTCCGTCGAGAGACTTTCGGGCGACGCGATCGGGTATGTAGTCGTCGAAGTTGGTAGTGCCGACGACGAGATTGCTATCAATGCACCGAATGGTGTTTCTGTGAAGTGGGTCCATCGAGGTGCGTCCTCGGACGCTGTTTCCGATGAATCCGCCGGCGACAATTCGCCGATTGTCACAGCAGTGAGAAACCTCGAATGGTTGCCGGGAAATCCGCAGGTATTCATTCACGGCGAAGCGCAGGCTGTCATGCATAATCTGCGCGCCTACGTCCGGAAGGAACGTGGAGTGCCGGCAGGTTCCGCGTCGATCTCGGGCTACTGGCGGCGTGGGCGCACGGAAGAGGGATTCCGGGTGTGGAAGTCGGAACTGGCAGCGGTTGAACGTTAGTTCGCAGCATCGGCCTTGCGGGCGAACAGCGCCAACGAGAGGGCCGCGAGTAACCCGAATGTCGGTATTGCGATGGCCATCGGTACGGCGGTATCCGGGCCCGCGATACCGACTAGTGGTGACACTGCTGCAGCCAATCCGAACTGACCCGCGCCCATCAATGCGGAGCCGGTTCCGGCTGCAGCAGTGACCTCGCCTTGTGCGAGCGCTGTCGCGTTGCCCATGATAAATCCGATGCTGGATACCGAAACGAACAGCGGAATGAGTAACGCGGCCGGGCTGGTTGAGTTGAAAAGCGCTGCAGTACAAAATAATACAGCTCCTGAGATTGTCAGCAGAGCAACTCCGAAGTTCAAGAGGGTGCGTGCGCTCAGGCGGCCGAGCAACCTCGCTGTGATTGTCGCCGCCACAACCATTCCCACTGCGTTGACCGCAAACACCATCGAAAACTGTGAAGGGGTCAATCCCAGGACGTTCTGCACGACAAACGGTGAAGCGGCGATGTAGGAGAACAGGGCGCCGAACCCGAATATGAAGGCCAGCGCGTAGCCGAGATAACGACGGTTTCCGGTGACATAGCCTAGGTTGGCGACGAGTGCTTTCAAACCGCCGCCGTGTCGACGCTCTGGCGGCAATGTTTCCGGAACGAGTGTGAGCACGCCGGCAACCATGACTGCGCCTGCGGCTGTCAGCACCCAGAAGATGCCTCGCCAACCAACCGGACCGAGCAGTACTCCACCGAGCAGTGGGGCAACGACTGGAGCGACGCCGCCGATGATCATCATGATGCTGAACAGTTTTGCCGCTCCGTTGCCACGGGCGCGATCGGCGATGCACGCGCGTGCGAGCACGATCGCAGCCCCGCCACTGAGGCCCTGGATCAGACGTGCACCGATCAGGAATTCGATGTTGGGTGCTAGAGCGCATGCCGCGCTTGCCAGCGTGGTGATCGCCGCGGCGCCGAGCAGAAGGCGTCGACGCCCTATTCCGTCGGAGATCGGTCCGATGATCAGCTGGCCGATTCCCAGTCCGGCCATGAATGTTGTCAGCGTCAATTGGACACTGGCGGCGGATGTATCGAGTGACTCGGCCATGATGGGAAGTCCCGGCAGATACATGTCGGTCGACAGTGGCGCTATTGCTGAAATCAGGGCAAGGATGCATAGCATTTTCAAGGGAATTGCTCGGTTCACCGGCCAACCCTATCGGCGAGGGTGCTTGAAGTTTCACGCGAGGCAGGCAACCTTATGAAGATGAGTGACGAATTACCGCGAGCGCTGTCGATCCACCTCGACGCGTATGCGGAGCACCTGAGGCTGGGGCGTGGACGGTCGGAGCACACCATCCGTGCGTACGTCGGCGATGCACGCTCGCTGTTGGAACACCTTGCTGCGCAGTCGACTGGAACCGATCTGGATGCTCTGGACCTTCGGGTGCTTCGTTCCTGGTTGGCACAGCAGTCCGCTGCCGGGACCGCGCGGACAACGGTGGCACGCCGCGCGTCTTCGGCGCGCGGATTCACCGCGTGGCTTGCGCGGACCGCGCGCATCGAGGTTGATCCCGGGGTGCGACTCGCTGCGCCACCAGCTAGGCGAACGTTGCCAGTCGTCTTACGTCAGAATCAGGCGATCGAGGCGATGGAAGCGGCGGAAAGTGGAGCGCAACAACATGATCCGATAGCTCTACGTGACCGGCTCATCGTGGAATTGTTGTACTCCACAGGAATTCGAGTCGGAGAACTGTGCGGCCTCGACATCGAATCGGTAGATGCGAACCGTCGATTGTTGCGAGTGCTCGGCAAGCGAAACAAAGAGCGTTCGGTGCCCTACGGCGTGCCGGCCGAATCGGCCATCGAACAATGGCTCGGGGTTGGCAGGCCACTGTTGGCATCGGAAAAATCGGGTAGTGCGCTGCTGCTGGGAAAGCGCGGCGGGCGGCTCGATCAACGCCAGGCGCGGTCGGTGGTGCACGAAACCGTCTCAGCTGTTTCGGGAGCGCCTGATCTATCGCCGCACGGTTTGCGGCATTCGGCAGCGACACATTTGCTGGAAGGTGGAGCTGACCTACGTGTCGTACAAGAACTGCTGGGACACGCGAGTCTGGCGACTACTCAGTTGTACACCCACGTCTCGGTGGAGCGTCTGCGTGCAGTCCACGATCAGGCGCATCCGCGAGCCTGAAAAGCTCGTCGAACGAGAGTTCCTCCCAGCCATTTGGTAGCGTCGAGACTCGGAAGGGCGGACCATCGGCACGGTTGGCACAATCGCGCTGCACCGCTCGTTGCTACGCAATATCCGGGGGAATTGTGAATCGCACAGATGTCGAACACCTGCCACAGGCCGGGGAACCGGCGTGGATTGCCGAAGTTGCTCCGGTTGTAGCTGCGCCTGCCGCGCCGTCCGAAGCGCGAGTGTGGCCGCAGGACTCCTGGTCGGCCCCGCCCCCGGTTTCGAACCAGATGAGCCAACAGCAAGTTACCAATCAAGATTTGGTAGCTGAAGCATTACTGAAGCGGTCCCGGCGAACGCCTCGCGGCGGGTGGCGACGTGGTGTTCACCGCGCGACCGGCGGATACGTCAACCTGGGGGAGTCCACCTCGGACCAGCGTCAACGCGCGTTGGTCGAGCGAATTGAACAACCGATACGGAACGACTACCGGATTGCACTCCTTTCTCTCAAGGGCGGCGTCGGAAAGACGACAGTCACCGTGGGTCTTGGATCGACCTTTGCTTCTCTTCGCGGAGATTGTGTTGTTGCCGTCGACGCCAACCCGGATTTCGGAACGCTGGGACAGCGCGTGCCGCTCCAAACCCGTTCAACTGTGCGCGATCTGATTGCATCGCGACCGGATATCAAGAGCTACTCGGACGTGCGCGCCCACACCTCCCAGGCGCCCAGTCGGCTCGAAGTTCTCGCGAGTGAACAGGATCCGGCGATCTCCGAGGCGTTCAGTGAGGACGACTATCGCCAGGTCATCGACATCCTGCAGGTGTACTACAACATCATCCTCACCGATTGCGGCACCGGCATCATGCATTCGGCCATGTCCGGGGTGCTCGATCTGGCCAACTCGCTGGTCCTGGTCAGCTCGCCCGCAGTTGACGGTGCACGAAGTGCTGCCGCCACTCTGGACTGGCTGCAACTACACGGATACGGGCATTTGGTGGAACGAACCGTAGTTGTCATCAGCGCCGCGCGGCCGGGTTCGAGCGTCATCGACATGGACGCGCTCACTGACTACTTCATGCGACGGTGCCGAGCGGTGACGGTTGTGCCATTCGACGAGCATCTCGCCGAGGGGTCGGTCATGGACCTGGAACTGCTCCGTCCGGCAACCAAGCGGGCCTTCATGGAGCTGGCCGCGATGGTGGCGGATGATTTTGCCGATGCGGCGGGCCGTCACGCTGTTGCTGAGTGGCGCTGAGCGTTCCCTAGCGTCCCAGCGGTTTGAGTCGCAGCGGCCGGTCATGGATAAGGCCGAGCGGATCCAGGTAGGTGCGATCGCGTCGTAGCCCCCAATGGAGACAGGCGGCAACAGCGCAGCCTTCGTGCCCGGGCTCGAGAGTGCCGATTACCGTCCCGAGGCCAACGCGGTCGCCCGCCGATACCACTGCGGTGACAGGTTCGTATGTGGTGCGCAATCCGCCGATGTGGTCGATGGACACCACTGGTTTGCCGGCAACCTGTCCGGCGAACACCACAACCCCGGGTCCGGCGGCAACTACGGCCTGTCCGGTCGAACCGGCCAGGTCGACCCCGCGATGTCCGGGCAACCAGTTCTTTTCGGGGTTGTCGAAGGTCCTTTCCACTCGCGGCCTTGGCATGAGTGGCCAATCGAACCGGTCTGCGGCGTCGGCGAGAGTCGGCCCGGCGCCGATCGTCACGGCAGTAACTCCGCACAGCACCAGGATTGTCCGGCGGATGGAATTCACTAGGGGCATCACTTCAGCCTGCAGTGCGCGTCCGCAGTGAAGGTGCAGATCAGGATGGTTTTCCACAGGTTCGGATTCCATCCACAGGTTTGATTCGGCACTGGCGTTGTAGTGCTGGTTATGGCATTGCGAGGCAAGGACGTACACTTGTCGAGCGGTCTGTGTTCGCACAGTCCGACTTCGCGCGCCCGCGCACGTTTTTTCGGCCTTCGGCTGGTCCTGTATTTCCGGATACGGGTCCGACGGCCGTGTGGGCGCCAGGGCGCAGTGCCACCGGCACCGCGCAGCAACCGAATGTGAAAGAGAGAACAACAATGCCTGTTGTAACTATGCGACAGATGCTTGACAGCGGTACCCACTTCGGGCACCAGACCCGTCGTTGGAACCCGAAGATGAAGCGTTTCATCTTGACCGACCGCAACGGCATCTACATCATCGACCTCCAGCAGACGCTGACGTACATCGACAAGGCGTACGAGTTCGTCAAGGAGACCGTTGCCCACGGCGGCACCGTCCTCTTCGTCGGCACCAAGAAGCAGGCGCAGGAATCCATCGCTTCTGAGGCAACCCGCGTCGGGATGCCTTACGTCAACCAGCGCTGGCTCGGCGGCATGCTCACCAACTTCACCACCGTCCACAAGCGTCTCATCCGCCTCAAGGAGCTCGAGGCAATGGAGCAGACCGGTGGATTCGAAGGTCGCACCAAGAAGGAAATCCTCATGCTCACGCGTGAGATGACCAAGCTGGATCGCACCCTCGGTGGTATCCGCGACATGGCCAAGGTTCCTTCCGCTGTGTGGGTTGTCGACACCAACAAGGAGCACCTGGCAGTTGCCGAGGCTCGCAAGCTGAACATCCCGGTCATCGCGATCCTGGACACCAACTGCGATCCTGACCTCGTCGACTACCCGATCCCGGGCAACGACGACGCGATTCGCTCCGCAGCGCTGCTCACCAAGGTTGTCGCTTCCGCTGTGGCCGAAGGCCTGCAGGCGCGTGCCGGACTGAGCGCCGACAAGGACGCGAAGCCCGAGACCGGCGCTGGCGAGCCCCTCGCAGAGTGGGAGCAGGAACTGCTTTCACAGGCAGCTCCGGCCGCAGAAGCAGCTCCGGCTGCTGAAGCCCCCGCTGCAGAGGCTGAGGCCCCCGCCGCAGAGGCACCGGCCACCGAGGCCTGATTCGTCGAAACCGGCCCTGACCAGAGTTCCTGTGGTCAGGGCCGTTTCACCGTTAGGCCCGTGCTTCATATTTAGTCCCTGGTCCGAAACAGACATATGAGGAGGCTCGCTAACCATGGCGAACTACACCGCCGCTGACGTCAAGCGGCTCCGTGAGCTCACCGGCTCCGGAATGATGGCGTGCAAGAACGCACTCGTAGAATCCGATGGCGATTTCGACAAGGCTGTCGAGCAGTTGCGCATCAAGGGTGCAAAGGATGTCGGAAAGCGCGCAGAGCGCACCACGGCTGAGGGTCTCGTTGTCGCCAAGGACGGCGTCATGATCGAGATCAACTGCGAGACCGACTTCGTTGCCAAGAACGAAGAGTTCATCAAGCTGGCCGACGAGATCGTGACCGTCGCCGCTGCAGGTAAGCCTGCTGACCTCGCTGCCCTCAAGGCACTCGAGCTCGACGGCAAGACCATCGAGACCGTCATCGCCGAGCAGTCCGCGAAGATCGGCGAGAAGCTCGAACTGAGCCGCGTCGCAACATTCGACGGCCCCGTTGCCGTGTACCTGCACAAGCGCAGCTCCGACTTGCCGCCCGCTGTCGGCGTTCTCGTCGAGTACACCGGTGAAGGCGACGCTGCTGCTGAGGCCGCTCGCGGCGCTGCAATGCAGGTCGCAGCACTCAAGGCCAAGTACGTCACGCGTGACGAGGTTCCCGAGGAGATCGTCGCTTCCGAGCGTCACATCGCCGAAGAGACCGCCCGCGCAGAGGGCAAGCCCGAGCAGGCTCTGCCGAAGATCATCGAAGGCCGCGTCAACGGTTTCTTCAAGGACGTCGTACTGACCGAGCAGTCTTCGGTTACGGATTCCAAGAAGACCGTCAAGGCGATCCTCGACGAGAACGGCGTGACCATCAAGCGCTTCGTGCGTTTCGAGGTCGGCGCCTCCGCTTAATCCGGAGCCCGTGCACATGGACCCCGCCAGAAGAGCAATGCTCATCCGGCGGGGTCTACGTGTACCTGGGGCCTCCGATGAGGCAGGATAAGAGTGCCTTCGGGAGCAGTCCCGGAAGATTGTTGTGTCGCCGGATCAAGTCGGCGATCGAATAAGGACTTATGGCCTACGGGTCTTGTATCGAACTGAGGAGAACAATGTCCGAACCAGCCAACGAACGTCCAGGATTCAAGCGGGTCCTGCTCAAACTCGGCGGCGAAATGTTCGGAGGCGGCAAGGTCGGACTCGACCCCGACGTGGTCACGAAGGTGGCTGAACAAATCGCGGAGGTCGTTCGATCAGGCGTGCAGGTAGCTGTGGTCATCGGCGGCGGTAACTTCTTCCGCGGCGCCGAACTGCAGCAGCGCGGACTCGACCGCGCGCGTTCCGATTACATGGGCATGCTCGGCACGGTCATGAACTGCCTGGCTCTGCAGGATTTCCTGGAGAAGGAAGGCGTCGACACCCGAGTGCAGACCGCGATCACGATGGGACAGGTTGCCGAGCCGTACCTGCCCCTGCGCGCACGCAGGCACCTCGAGAAGGGCCGCGTTGTCATCTTCGGTGCGGGTATGGGAATGCCGTATTTCTCCACCGACACCACCGCCGCGCAGCGCGCTCTGGAAATCGGTGCCGAGGTTGTTCTGATGGCAAAGGGCGTCGACGGCGTTTTCACCGCGGACCCGCGTCTCGATCCGACGGCAACGATGTACGACCAGATCACGCACCGCGAGGTCATCGAGCGGGAACTCAAGGTTGCCGACGCCACTGCGTTCAGCCTGTGCATGGACAACTCGATGCCGATCATGGTGTTCAACCTTCTTACCGAGGGCAATATCGCACGTGCGGTGTCCGGTGAGAAGATCGGAACACTGGTCAAGTCGTGAGCGACTCCCACGATCCGCTCGAAAATTCGACAGTGAACGACATGAATCAGAACGACATGGAGGAACAGCCGTGATTGATGAAGCGCTCTTCGAAGCCGAAGAAAAGATGGAAAAGGCTGTCGCGGTAGCCAAGGACGATCTCGGCTCGGTACGCACCGGCCGCGCTAACCCGGGCATGTTCTCTCGTATCGTGATCGACTACTACGGTTCGATCACTCCGATCACGCAGCTCGCGAGCATCAACGTTCCCGAGGCGCGCATGGTGATCGTGAAGCCGTACGAGTCTTCACAGCTGAACGCCATCGAGACGGCCATCCGCAACTCGGACCTCGGCGTCAACCCGTCCAACGACGGCAGCATCATTCGCATTTCGGTTCCGCAGCTCACGGAAGAGCGTCGTCGCGAGCTCGTGAAGCAGGCCAAGTCGAAGGGTGAGGATTCCAAGGTCACGCTCCGCAACATTCGTCGCAAGGCGATGGACGAGCTCAGCCGGATCCAGAAGGACGGCGATGCAGGCGAGGACGAAGTCGGCCGCGCAGAGAAGGAACTCGACAAGACCACGGCCAAGTACGTGCACACTGTCGAGGAACTGGTCAAGCACAAGGAATCGGAGTTGATGGAGGTCTAGACCTCCTCGCTTTCGTGTTTGTCGGTCGGTAGCAGATCAGGGAGTTTGGGTGCACGCACAAGAGGGAACCGCCGGCGGTCCCGTCACGGACGGGCCGACGGGGGGCGCTGTTGGCGCGCAGCCGCCGAAGTCGAAGGCGGGCAGGAATCTTCCCGCCGCCATCGGCGTCGGAGTTGGTCTCGGCGCATTGGTCATCGGGACACTGATCTTCCTGCCGCCGGGCTGGATTGCCGTCGTGGCGATTGCGATGTTCATCGCGACGTGGGAAGTTGCGACACGGCTTCGGGAAGCGGACATCGAAGTTCCACGGATCCCGTTGCTTGTCGGCGGTCAGGCAACGATCTGGCTCGGCTGGCCATGGGGCCCGGTTGGCGTGATCGGCGCTTTCACCGCCACGGTTCTGGTGTGCATGGTGTGGCGCCTTTTCGATCACGGACTCAAAGCCACTCCGAAGAATTTCCTGCGGGACACGTCGATCACGGTGTTCGTGTTGGCGTGGATCCCGCTCTTGGCGTCGTTCGGCGCTCTGATGGTTCTCGAAGACGACGGACCCGGTCGCGTGTTCGTCCTCATGATCGGCGTCGTGTGTTCCGACGTCGGTGGCTACGCCGCAGGCGTTCTGTTCGGGAAGCACCCCATGGTCCCGGCGGTCAGCCCGAAGAAATCCTGGGAGGGTTTCGCGGGGTCGATGATCTTCTGCGTAATCGGCAGCCTGCTGTCGGTGACGCTGATTCTCGACGCCAATTCGATGATCGGTGTCCTGCTCGGCGTTGTTCTGGTCATCGTCGCCACGGTCGGTGACCTCATCGAGTCGCAGGTCAAACGCGAACTCGGAATCAAGGACATGGGCACGCTCCTGCCCGGTCACGGCGGCATCATGGACCGTCTGGACTCGCTGTTACCGTCCGCATTCGTGACCTGGTTGATCCTGTACGCACTCGTGTGATCGAACGCAGCGTGACACCGATTCCCAGTCCGAATATCTGGCATTGGCCCGACGTGTACGAGGTGGAGAATCGTGCGCAGGACGTCGACGGCGCAATCTGGACGGCGATGCGTGCGGCTGTGGACTGGGCGGATCGTGACGTCGTGGACGTCGGCTGTGGGGCCGGTTTTCATCTGCCAGAGTTCGCGCGCACTGCGCGCCGGGTGGTCGGGGTCGAGCCGCACACGCCTTTGGTGCGATTGGCCCAGGATCGAACTCGCGACGACGCGAAGATCGACGTCGTTGCCGGGTCTGCCGAGTCGACCGGTCTGGCGGATTCGTCCGTCGATGTCGTTCATGCGCGCACGGCGTACTTCTTCGGGAAGGGCTGTGGCCGGGGCATCGCCGAGGCGATGCGAATCCTCAGGCCCGGGGGCGCATTGGTGATTGTCGATCTCGATGTCGGTGCGTCGCCGTACGGCGACTGGATGCGGGCCGATCTGCCCAAGTACGACCCGGCCGCAGTGGAAGCATTCTTCGAGGCTCAGGGATTTTCACTGAGCCGGGCTGACACCCGATGGGAATTTCGGAATCGGGACGATATGCGCAAGGTTCTCGGGATCGAATTCACCGAGAAAACTGCAGCGCGCGCGTTCTCGTCGGTGTCGGGTTTGTCGTTCCCGGTGCGCTATCGCGTGCACGTCCGATTCAAGCCGCGATCGTTGGAATTGCTGTGAATCTCTTCAGAAAGTCGCACGTCAGGCGCTCTTCATGAGCATGAGCGCCTGACGCATTCTGCACCGATTCAGAACTATGCCGAAATTAGTTCTGAGTCGGGATGTGGAAGAGGGTTGCCAGGGCGTGAATCTTCTTTGCCTTGGCCAGCCGCGGCAGGTCACTGCCATCACGTACGCGTGAGCCGTCCTCACCGAGATCGTCGATGACGTCCTGGGCCCAGGCGGCGTCGGCAACGGAGGGGCTCAAACCTGTGTTGACGGGTTCTGTTTGTGCCGGCGTCATGCAGAGCTTGCCTGCCATTCCGAGTGACAGCGTGATCGCACAATCGCGCGACAGCAGATCAAGGTCGGTACCCAACGTCGGGCCGTCGATGGGAGCGGCGATCCGGGCGGCACGGCTCGCGATGGTGAGCCGTGAGCGGGGATAGGACATGGATGTGGGGGAGTCGTCCATCCCGGTGTCGCGGCGGAAGTCGCCACTACCGAATGCCAGTCGGAACGTGCCCTCGGTTCGAGCGATTTCCGGTGCTGCCTCCAGTCCGACTGCCGATTCGACGAGAGCAAGAATCTTCGTGCCCTCTGGGAGGCGTTCGGCGGTGGCGTCTACCTGCTGACCGCTTTCGGTCTTCGCGAGCATGACGCCTTCGAGCCCTTGGAGGCCGGACAGCGCGGCGAGGTCCTCTTCCCAGAAGGGTGTGGTGGCGTCGTTGATACGCACCCAGGCACGGGCATGCCCGCTCAGGAACGCGACGACGTCTTCTCGGGCCTTCGGCTTGTGTGCCGGGGTGACCGCGTCCTCGACATCGAGAATCACGGCATCTGCAGCGCTGTTCAGCGCGGCGGTGAAGGTGTCCGGTTTGGACGCGGGGACAAGTAGCCAGGATCGCGCTTGTTCAGGTGCGATCCGCATGGTCACAGGTCTCTCCATGTGAGTGGTCACAGCAGGTCCTTTCCGGTGATTTGTACGACACCAATGATGCCTGGCAGACCACCGATCGACCCAATTGCGTAACTAGATTTCAGTCACAGCTGACGTTTGGCCGCGCGGCGAATCTGAACAATCCGGACACCGCCGGCAAGGGCCATGATGAGGGCGCCGGCAATCGCCGCCAGCAGGATGGTGATCCCGAGTGGGAAATCCAGTTGCCACGCCAGGATTTCGACCGACACGTTCTCGAGATTCTGCAGGATGAAGACAAGTAGCAGGATCAGCACAATTGCACCGATGACCAGGCCAACCCACGTTGTTGCCGCGCGAGTTCGGTCGGTGACGGCAGTTCCGGTGGGAGTCGGCGTGGGTTCTACTGGCGGCGCCGGGTCGTGTTTCTCCACGGCCGCCGTGTCATCGGTGGCGGGGAGTTGTGGGTCGGATCCGAACCCGTCGGCGGGTCCGTACACGGGTGCGTTCGAGGGATCCTCTGGTGTGCTCGACATGAGTTGATCATCACGCAAGAAGCACGAACATGCACGGGTTCTCGGCGCTCAATCGGGCCGAAGTAGGGGTGAACGCCAAATCAATGGGAGAATGGTGTAACTATGGCTGCCTCTCTTCCCCTCGTTTTCAATGCACCCAAGCGCGGAATGCCTCCTCGGCACCTCGCTGACCTCGACTCCGACGAGCGCAAAGAGGCGGTCAAGGAGCTCGGGTTACCGGCATTCCGGGCCGATCAGATCGCCCGCCAGTACTACGCCCGCCTCGAAGCTGATCCCGAGAAGATGACGGATCTGCCCGCAGCGGTGCGCGAGAAGGTGGGGGACTCGCTCTTCCCGAGGTTGCTGACACCCGTCAAGCATCTCGCGTGCGATGCCGGCGATACTCGCAAGACGCTATGGAAGGCGCACGACGGCACGCTTCTCGAGAGCGTCCTCATGCGGTACCCGGATCGCGCGACGCTGTGCATCTCCAGCCAAGCCGGCTGCGGAATGGCCTGCCCGTTCTGCGCCACCGGTCAGGGCGGCCTCGATCGCAACCTGTCGACGGCGGAAATCGTCGACCAGGTTCGCGACGCTGCTGCTGCCATGCGCGACGGTGAAATTGCGGGCGGACCCGGCCGTCTCTCCAATGTCGTCTTCATGGGCATGGGTGAACCGCTGGCCAACTACAAGCGTGTTGTCGCGGCCGTGCGTCGCATCACGTCACCGGCGCCGGACGGACTCGGACTGTCTCAGCGATCCGTCACCGTGTCGACGGTCGGCCTGGCCCCGGCAATCCGCAAACTCGCCGACGAAGGCCTGAGCGTCACGCTGGCGGTGTCCTTGCACACTCCTGACGACGAACTGCGCGACACCTTGGTACCGGTCAACAACCGGTGGTCGGTGGCTGAGGTTCTGCAGGCTGCGCGGTACTACGCAGATCAGACCGGCCGCCGTGTGTCGATCGAATACGCGATGATCAAGAACGTCAACGATCAGCCGTGGCGCGCGGACATGCTCGGAAAGAAACTCAAGAAGGCACTCGGAGGACTGGTTCACGTCAACCTGATTCCGCTGAACCCGACTCCGGGAAGTGAATGGGACGCGAGCCCGAAGGACGTCGAGCGGGAGTTTGTTCGCCGCGTCATCGCGCAGGGTGTGTCCTGCACGGTCCGCGACACCCGCGGCCAGGAAATCGCTGCCGCCTGTGGTCAGTTGGCTGCTGAAAACTGAAGTACCGCAACAAAAAACCTCCACGAACTCGAATTTCGTGGAGGTTTTTTTGTCTGCGTTGGTTATCGCGGGTGGCGACGGACGATCACGTCACGGATCAAGACGATCGCCATCAAAGCGGCGGTACCGATCAGCCACAGGTCTTCGACCTTGCCACTGTGATTGCCGATGATCATCAGGAGCAGGAATGCCGTGAAGAACCATCCGGCGATACGGAAAGTCTTGAGGCTTTCACCACTCCACCCCCATGCGGCAGAGGGAACCTCGGCCTCATCGACATGTGAGACCACGACGGGGGCGCTGGACTTGACGTCCAACTGGGTATCGGCCACGGTCGATCCTCCTGCTCAATAGGTTGCACTACTGCTCAATATGGTGGCATACGACCGACCGTCGTACGTAGTGGGGCGTCGATAAGGTTGTTCTCAGGTGTTATCGGCAACAATGGATGCGTGCAGGAAACCACACCCACCCGCGTCCTTCTCCTCGGCAGCACCGGTTCCATCGGTACACAGGCCTTGGAAGTCATCGCAGCCAACCCCGAACGGTTCGAGGTGGTCGGCTTGGCTGCGGGTGGCAACAACGTCGAGTTGTTGTCCGAGCAGATCAGGGCGACTGGCGTTACCGAGGTTGCGGTGGCGAATCCGGACGCCGCCGCCGCGCTCGACGGCGTAACTGCTCGATCGGGGCCGTCGGCCGCGGCGGAACTGGTTCGCGCCAGTGGAGCCGACGTTGTCCTCAACGCGTTGGTGGGATCACTAGGTCTGGAACCGACGCTGGCCGCTTTGGAGTCTGGCGCGCGACTGGCGCTGGCCAACAAAGAATCGCTGGTTGCGGGCGGCGCACTGGTGACCAAGGCCGCCGCACCCGGTCAGATCGTTCCGGTGGACTCCGAACATTCGGCACTGGCACAGTGCCTTCGCGGTGGCACAGCAGACGAGGTGTCTCGCCTGATTCTCACCGCATCCGGTGGTCCGTTCCGTGGATGGAGTGCCGATGCTCTTGAATCCGTGACACCCGAGCAGGCCGGTGCCCATCCCACGTGGTCGATGGGCCCGATGAACACACTCAACTCGGCGACGTTGGTGAACAAGGGGCTCGAATTGATCGAGACCAACCTTCTGTTCGGGATCGACTACGACCGCATCGACGTCACTGTCCATCCGCAGTCGATCGTGCACTCGATGGTCACGTTCCTCGACGGCTCCACCTTGGCGCAGGCCAGCCCGCCGGACATGAAACTCCCCATTGCGCTGGCACTGGGGTGGCCCGATCGGATTTCCGGTGCGGCATCGGCGTGCGATTTCACGAAGGCATCCACGTGGGAGTTCGAACCCCTCGACGAGACGGTCTTTCCCGCAGTCGCGTTGGCTCGTAGCGCGGGCAAGGCGGGCGGCTGTTTCACCGCGATCTACAACGCCGCCAACGAAGTTGCCGCGCAGGCATTTCTCGACGGCGTCATCACGTTCCCCACAATCGTCCGGACAGTGTCGGCAGTTCTCGACGACGCGTCGGAGTGGTCCGCAGAACCGACTACCGTAGACGACGTTCTGGCCGCAGACGGCTGGGCACGCACACGCGCGCGTCAGCTCGTGAAGCAGGAGGGCTAGAGCTTCCATGGTTTTTGCATTGGGCGTCATCCTGTTCGCCCTCGGAATCGGCGTGTCCATCGCCCTGCACGAAGCCGGCCACATGTGGACGGCAAAGGCGCTGGGCATGAAGGTCCGCCGCTACTACATCGGCTTCGGTCCCAAGATATTCTCCTTCCGTCGGGGTGAGACGGAGTACGGCCTCAAGGCCTTGCCGCTCGGCGGTTTCTGCGACATCGCCGGAATGACGGCGCTCGACGAGATGACGCCAGAAGAAGAGCCGCACGCCATGTACAAGAAAGCGGCGTGGAAGCGCGTCGTTGTCATGTCCGGCGGTATCGCGATGAACTTCATTCTCGGCCTGTTGCTGATCTACGGATTGCTCCTCGGCTGGGGCACGCAATCCACGGATCCTGCTCCAGCTGTTGTCGAGAAGCTCTCATGTGTCGCACCGACGCAGTACGGCCAGGACCAGAGCTGGGCGTTGGCGCCGTGTGAGGGAACCGGCCCTGCCGAAGCTGCCGGACTTGCCCCTGGTGATCGCATAACCGCGGTCGACGGAACACCGGTCGAGACGTTCAAGGAAGTGTCAACCGCAATCCGGGATACCTCCGGCACGGTGGATCTCACCGTCGAACGTGACGGCCAGATACTTCAGATTCCGGTTGCCGTGACCTCTGCCGAACGTTATGTCACGGGCGCAGGTAAGACGACGCCTGAGCTCACCAAGGTCGGGGCCGTCGGGATTGTCGGAGTCGAGCAGGCACGGGAGAGCTACAACGTGTTCACGGCCGTTCCGGCGGCCTTCGACTACACCGGCACGATCATGGTCGAGTCGGTGAAGGCGCTGGCAGATATTCCGTCCAAGGTCGGTGCGCTGTGGGAGTCGGTTACCGGTGGTGAGCGGGCGCAGGACACACCGATCAGTGTCGTGGGAGCGAGCGTGATCGGTGGTGAAGCTGCGGACCGCGCTGAGTGGCCGACATTTGTCCTGCTGCTCGCCTCGATCAACTTCTTCCTCGGCGTTTTCAACATCCTTCCGTTGCTGCCACTCGACGGTGGACACATCGCAGTGGTTTTCTACGAGAAGATTCGCGACTGGTTCCGTGCCCGGCGCGGACTTATTGCCGGGGGACCGGTCGACTACACCAAGCTTCTCCCGATCACTTACGTCTTCATCGTGATCGGTGGCGCGTTCATGTTGCTGACACTCACAGCTGACATCGTCAATCCGATCAAGATTTTCTAAGGCTGTGTGATCAGCGCAATCGTTTCGAGGCGCTCGCACAACCACGGCCCGGCTAAACTTGCAGTGAAGCTATGAAAGTAGGCACAGACGTGACCACCCCCATCGGTTTGGGAATGCCCTCCGCACCCGCAGCGATTCTCGCTCCGCGACGCACGACCCGTCAGTTGAAGGTCGGCAACGTGGGTGTGGGTAGCGATTTCCCCATCTCGGTGCAGTCGATGTGCACCACGAAGACGCACGACATCAATGCGACGCTGCAGCAGATCGCCGAACTGACCGCTTCCGGTTGTGACATCGTGCGCGTTGCCTGTCCACGCCAGGAAGACGCGGACGCTCTGGCGACCATCGCGAAGAAGAGTCAGATTCCGGTCATCGCGGATATTCATTTCCAGCCGCGCTACATCTTTGCCGCCATCGACGCCGGATGCGCCGCCGTCCGCGTCAACCCCGGCAACATCAAGGAATTCGACGGCCGTGTCAAAGAGGTAGCCAAGGCTGCCGGTGACGCGGGAATCCCGATTCGTATCGGCGTCAACGCAGGCTCGTTGGATCCTCGATTGATGGCGAAGTACGGCAAGGCCACTCCGGAAGCACTCGTCGAATCCGCGCTGTGGGAAGCCGGACTGTTCGAGGAACACGGTTTCGGTGACATCAAGATCTCCGTCAAGCACAACGACCCCGTTGTGATGGTCGAGGCTTACCGTCAACTCGCTGCAAAATGCGACTACCCGCTGCATCTCGGTGTTACGGAAGCCGGTCCGGCATTCCAGGGCACCATCAAGTCCGCAGTGGCGTTCGGCGCTTTGCTGGCAGAAGGTATCGGCGACACCATTCGTGTGTCACTGTCCGCGCCGCCGGCTGAGGAAATCAAGGTCGGCAACCAGATCCTGCAGTCCTTGAATCTGCGTCCGCGCAAGCTCGAAATCGTGTCGTGCCCGTCCTGCGGACGTGCACAGGTCGACGTCTACACGTTGGCCGATCAGGTGTCTGCTGGTCTCGAAGGCATGGAGATCCCGTTGCGCGTGGCCGTGATGGGCTGCGTTGTCAACGGACCAGGAGAAGCCCGCGAAGCCGATCTCGGAGTGGCGTCCGGCAATGGCAAGGGCCAGATTTTCGTGAAGGGTGAGGTCATCAAAACGGTGCCCGAAGCCATGATCGTCGAGACTCTCATCGAGGAGGCTATGAAGATCGCGGAAGCCATGGAAGGTGAATCTCCCGACGGCGCACCGGTTGTCACGGTGAGCTGATGAACCTGTCGGCACTGTGAGTTGAGCAATAGCCGGATGAAACCTTCCCGCAAGTTCCCGGTTCGTGGCAATCTGGGTGCACAAGTCTGCACGGCGCGGGCGCACTGAGAGCGGAGGGGTCAATCAATGCTGAAACTCCTCGGAGCCAAGCCGGTCGGGGGCCGCGATCTCGACGACGTTCGTCGTGTCCTCGACGCCGACCCCATTGCGTCGTGCATGATCGCTTCACGCGTCGAGGAATGCGGCGTTGATCCTCGCATGATCCACGGCGAACTGTGGAGCCGCGGCGGCCCGTCGTCGTCGTTGTGTTTTGCCGGCGCCAATCTTGTGCCTCTTCGCGGAGACATCGACAGCATCCGTGCGTTCGCGGATCGGGCGTGCCGGATTCCGCGAATGTGTTCGTCGGTGGTCGGCCGGGCCGAATTGGCCTTGCCGCTGTGGGAGATGCTCGAGTTGGATTGGGGGAGCGCGCGGGAGGTGCGGGCCGAACAACCTTTGCTCGCGGTGTCCGAACCCCTTTCATGTTTGTCCGATCCGTTGGTCCGGCAGGTCCGGCCCGACGAACTCGACATCTATCTACCCGCTGCCGTCGCCATGTTCATCGAAGAAGTGGGCATCGATCCCCGGACGAACGACGGCGGACGTGGATACCGTCATCGTGTCGCGAGCTTGATCGCGTCGGGCCGAGCGTGGGCAAGAATCGACGACGGCCAGGTTGTCTTCAAGGCCGAGGTGGGTTCCGTGTCGTCACGGTGCGGTCAGATCCAAGGGGTGTGGGTCAATCCCGAATTCCGTGGTCGTGGATACGGAGTGACGGGGACGGCCGCAGTCGCCGAATCGATCATGGCAACCGGCAGGGTCGCGAGTCTGTACGTCAACAGCTTCAACACGGTGGCACGGTCCACGTACGCGCGGGTCGGGTTCCGGCAGGTCGCAACATTTGCGACCGTTCTCCTCGATTGAGTCGTGCCTCCGCTGCGTCGAGTTTGTGTCGACTTAGTATGGGGTCCGATGAACACTCGGACTTTCACGCGTAGCCGCTCCGCCCAAATCCTGGCGTCCTGCACTGCTGTTTTGCTGGCGGTGGGGGTTAGCTCATGCACTCCGAAGCCGGCGGGGCCGGAACCTGTGGCTCAGCAGTTCTTGAGTGCGTTTGCAGACCGGGATATCGAGGAAGCAGCGGGGTTGACGGATCGACCTGACGCGGCCGGGGCTGTGCTGAGCGATACGTGGGACGAGTTGCAGGCCGAGTCGATGACGGCGGAGACCACCAAGGTCAAGATCGACGGCGATACCGCGACGGTTGGCTACACCTACGTCTGGCACCTCCCGAAGGAGCGTGTCTGGACGTACGACGGTGAAATGCAGATGGGCCGCAAGGACGGAGGCTGGTCCGTCCGTTGGAGTTCCACCGACGTCCACCCGAAACTCGGTGACAAGCAGACCATGTCGTTGCGGTCGAAACCGGCGCCCCGGGCTCGCGTCAACGAGCATTCGGGAACCGATGTTCTGGTTCCGGGAATCGTGTACCGGGTCAAGTTCGATCGCTCGAAGAGTTCCGACGTCGTCGGTGCGGCAAACGCCTTGGCCGCGACCTTGGCTCAGTTCGATTCCACGCTGTCGGGCCAGTCGATCGCAGAGTCGTCGACGGCTGTGAAGGGTGACTACCTGGTCACTCGTTTGCGTAGCGACGACTACGAGCGGGTAGCGGCGCAGTTGGCCGGGATTTCCGGGGTGAGCGTCTCCGATGAATCGGATCTGGTGTCCACCGATCCGGAGTTTGCACCGGACCTGCTGGGGCAGATAAAGAAGACGATCATCGACGAGGTAGACGGCAAGGCCGGGTGGAGTGTCGTCACGGTCAACCAGAACGGCGTCGATACCGATATCTTGACGGAGACTGCGCCGCAACCGGTTCCGTCGTTCACCATCAGTCTCGACCGCAATATTCAGATCGCCGCGCAACGTGCCGTCAATGTGAATGCGGATCAGGCGATGATGGTGGTGATCGAGGCTTCCACCGGCGCGATCCTGGCGGTAGCCCAGAACAAGGCGGCGGACCGCGACGGTCCGGTCGCGACGACGGGCCTGTACCCGCCCGGTTCCACGTTCAAGATCGTGACTGCGGGTGCCGCAATTTCCGGTGGGCAAGCGACACCGGAGACGATGGTACCGTGCCCCGGTCGCATCGAGATCGGTCAGCGAAGTGTCCCGAACTACAACGAGTTCTCACTCGGGACGGTACCGATGGCAACGGCGTTCGCCCGTTCGTGCAACACAAGTTTCGCGAAACTGGCCAGTGAGATGGAACCCGATGCATTGACCACTGCGGCAGCGCAGTTCGGTATCGGCCCCGATTACAACATCGTGGGATTGCCGACCGATTCCGGTTCGGTCCCGCCCGCGCCGGATCTGGTGCAGCGCACCGAGGACGGCTTCGGGCAGGGCTTGGTGGTCGTGAGTCCGTTCGGTATGGCATTGGCTGCAGCGACGGTGGCCCACGGGTCCACGCCGGTGCCGCAACTGATTTCGGGTCGGGAAACCGTCATCGACGGTGACCGCACGCCCATCAGTCCGGAGATGGTCGACGGTTTGCGCGGCATGATGCGCTTGGTGGTTACCAGTGGTACGGCTGAGCGCGTCGAGGATCAGGGTGAGGTGTACGGCAAGACCGGTGAGGCCGAGGTCGACGGCGGCTCGCATGCATGGTTCGTCGGGTATCGGGGTGACTTGGCTTTTGCGACTTTGGTTGTGCGCGGCGGAAGTTCGGACAATGCCGTCGGCGTAACGCGGGACATGTTCGCAGCTCTCCCGGAAGGTTACTGACCTTCAGCGTTCTGCGAGATGCTCCGGGTCGATCTCGGGGCCGCCTCGCCCGGATCGCTTGTTCACGGCGTAGGTGACGAGCCAGAGAACTGCTCCGATCCCGAGGAGAATCCCGGCGATCTGATATTGCACGACGGGACGGTCGGCGATAGGTGTGACCAGTAGGCCCGAGGTGATGGCGCCGAGGATTGGAAAGATTGTCGGAACCCGGAAGTGCTTGTGTTCCACGGGATGTCTGCGTAGCACCAGAACTGCGATGTTGACGATGGTGAAGACGCACAGCAGCAGTAGTGCGGTGGTTCCGCCCAGTTCCGGAACCTCGCCGACAAAGGTGATCAACCCGAATGCGACAAGCGTCGTGAAGATGATGGCGACATAGGGTGTGCGCCTGGTGCGGTGGACTTTGCCGAACGCCGACGGAAGTATGCCTTCGCGACTGATTCCGTACAGGAGTCGCGATGCCATCAGCATGTTGATCAGTGCCGTGTTTGCCACGGCGAACATCGTGATGAACGCGAAGATGCCAATGGGGAATCCGGGTGCCCCGGCCTGGACCACTTTGAGGAGTGGGGTGTCACCTTCGCCGAGCTCGCTCGGGCTTACCAAGGCAATTGCGGTGATGGAGACCAATATGTAGATGATTCCGGTGATCACCAGTCCGGTGAGGAGAACCTTCGGGAAGATCCGGGTCGGTTCCTTGCATTCTTCAGCCATGTTCACCGAGTCCTCGAAACCGACCATCGCGAAGAACGCGAGCGCGGTGCCGGCGATCACCGCGGAGAGGGTGCTGCGATCGCCGGTGTCGAATGTGGTGACTCGCGCGAAATCGCCGTCGCCGACGCCGAGTGCCCACAGACCGATCATGATGATGATCAACAGTCCGGACAATTCGATGCAGGTCAGCACTACGTTTGTCTTGACGCTTTCGCTGACACCGCGGAAGTTGACGATCGCCACTACCGCCATGAAGGCGATACCCAACAGCGTGATACCTATTCCGGTGGTGAAGTCGAGGTCGAATGCCTCGACAAAATTGGCTGCGAATGCCCGCGATGCGGTGGACGCGGATGTGATCCCGGAGCACATGACGGCAAAGGCAACCATGTACGTCAGGAAGTGGATGCCGAATGCTTTGTGTGTATACAGTGCTGCGCCTGCAGCTTTGGGATACTTGGTCACCAGTTCGAGGTAGCTGAACGCGGTGATCATCGCGATCACGAACGCGACGAGGAACGGTACCCAGACTGCGCCGCCTACCTGATTGGCGACCTTTCCGGTGAGTGCGTAGATACCAGTGCCCAGGATGTCTCCGACGATGAACAGGAGAAGCAGGCCGGGGCCCATGACGCGTTTGAGGCTCGGTTGTTCCGAGGATTGCTTGTTGTCCATGGTTTCCGACATCAGCGTCACCCTTCGTTGCGAGCGCTCTCGGCCATCCAGCCGTACATGCTCCTGGGCTGCGCCCAGTTTTACGGCAGTATGCCCAATCGTCGTGCCGTCACTACTGCTTCGTGGCGCGAGCTTGCGTCGAGCTTGCCCATTGCGCTTCTCAGGTAGCTCTTGACGGTTTCCGCGCTGACTGAGAGACGCTGTGCTGCTTCGATGTTGGTACATCCAAGGGCGACCTGTGAGAGGACGTCGATTTCGCGTGGCGTCAGGGTCACGGCCGAGGCCATGTCGCGGTCAGCGGGGCTAAGGATCGATGCGAGACGTTGCGAGAGTCCGCGGAGTTTGATCTGCAGATCGGTATCCGTGACGCTGTTTGCGACACTGCGCAGTTCGGCGTGCACGTCGCGGATCTCTTCGGTGGACATGCCGTCGCTGCTTGCGGCGGACGCGGCTTGCAGGAGCTGGAGGCGGCGGTCGACTTCGTCGCGGATCGCGAATTCCATCCCCAGTCGACGGGAGGCGGACACCATGACGTCGCCGGCGCGGTCGCCGAGTGGGGCGCTCTCACGGATTGCGGCATACAGCACAGCCCGAGATTTGCCGGCAACCATGACCGGAACGGCAATGATGGAGTGCAATCCCTCGCTCAGCACCGGTCGATCGAAGTGATGAGTGATGGATTGGGAGTTGCCGTAGTCGTGAACCAGGATCGGTGCTCGCTGCGCGACGGCGCGGCCACCCATGCCGAAGCGCGGCGGGATGGCGAGGCCCTTGAGGTTGTTGGTGCGCGTGCCGACAAATTCGGTGAGGTGCAGGGTCTCGTCCTGTACTTCACCGCCGAACAGCACGGGAACAACGCCCTGAGCGGCGATCGAACGGAGTTCGCTCCGCATGGCGTCCCCGTCTCGGGGGCGTAGAAGTGACGATGAACTTCGGGTCACGCCGCACCCCTTTCCGGGGGTAGTGAAGTTTCCTTGTGAGCTTGATCATAAGTGGTGGACACTGCGTATGACGAGTCGGTGATCAAACCCGCCGACCCACAATACGACCATGAAAAAGGAGCATGTTGATGAGCACCGATCCCACGGCGCGGGTGCGTGAGCTTTTGGATCAGTACGACACCCCCGAGGCCAGCGCCGCAGAACTGCTCTGCGACCGGCACCCCGCGGACGGCGTTGCCTTCACCGTCGTCGAGGCAGACCTTAGCTCAGTGGACCTCACGTACGGGTACCTACGTGAGCAGTCCGCTCGGTTTGCCGCGGCACTGTCGGACCTCGGAGTCGAACCGGGTGACCACGTCGCGACGCTCATGGGCAAGTCCGCCGATCTGGTGGTCGCGTTGCTCGGTATCTGGCGCCGCGGCGCAGTTCACGTGCCGTTGTTCACCGCGTTTGCCGCTCCGGCAATTGCGTTCCGCTTGACTGCCAGCGGCGCGAAGGTCGTCATTTCCGACGCGAATCAGCTGGAGAAGTTGGCACGGGGTGAAGACATTCCCGCCGACGCCCCGTGGCGCATCATCGTCGCGGGTGGCGCTGTCGGCGACGAGTTGGACTTCGGCACCCTGGTCGCGGCGCAGGACGCCGAGGATCCGAAGGGCGCTGCTCAGGCTGTCGGCGGCAACGGCCCGATGGTGCAGTTGTTCACGAGTGGCACCACGGGAACGCCCAAGGGCGTGCCGGTTCCGGTGCGTGCGCTGGCGTCGTTCCACGCGTATCAGGAGTTCGGTCTCGACGTCCGCGGCGACGACGTGTTCTGGAACGCCGCTGATCCGGGCTGGGCGTACGGCCTGTACTACGCGTTGCTCGGACCGTTGGCCGCAGGCACTCGAAGCCTGCTACTGCACGCCGGTTTCTCCGCGCCGTTGACGTGGCAGATCATCGAGAAGTTCGGTGTCACCAATTTTGCCGCAGCACCGACGGTGTACCGCAGCCTGCGCGCTGACAAAACACCTGTCCCCGCCGGTATCTCCTTGCGGCGCGCGTCGTCCGCAGGTGAGCCGCTGACGCCGGATGTTGTTGCGTGGTCCAAGGATTCGCTGGGCGTCGAGGTTCGGGATCACTACGGGCAGACCGAGCACGGCATGTTCATCGTCAACGCGTGGGCCGACGGTCTGCGTGAGGACGTACGCCCGGGTTCGATGGGTCTGCCATTGCCGGGCTGGTCCACCGCTGTGCTGGAAGACAATTCCGACGACATTGCTCCGGCCGGGACACCGGGCCGGGTGGCGATCGATACCCACAACAGTCCACTCATGTGGTTCACCGGGTACGTCGACGCACCGGAGAAGACGAAGCAGCGCTTCACCGAAGACGGACGCTGGTACATCACCGGCGACGCGGGCATGACGGATGAGGACGGTTTCTACTTCTTCTCCTCGCGTGACGACGACGTCATCATCATGGCGGGCTACCGCATCGGCCCCTTCGACGTGGAAAGCGTGCTGGTCATGCACGAGCACGTCATCGAGGCTGCGGTTGTGGGTATGCCGGACGAGTTGCGCGGAGAAGTTCTCGAGGCGTTTGTCGTTCTGCGCGAAGGCGTCGATGGTGACGACGATTTGGAGAAGGAACTGCAGACCCTGGTGAAGAAGAAGTTTGCCGCTCACGCCTACCCGCGTACGGTGCACTTCGTTCCGAGCCTGCCCAAGACTCCGAGTGGCAAGGTTCAGCGGTACATCTTGCGTAAGGGGTAATCCCACTGTGCGCCTTTGTTAACCGCGGGCGGTTGACAAAGGCGCACAGCAGGTTTTCAGAGTCCGAGTTGATCGGCAGTTTGTTCGGCCAGGGCAGGGCCGAGCGTCATTCCGCGCCCACCGGGACCGGCAACCACCCAGATGTTGTCGGCAGCTTGCGCGCGGTGAACCAGTTGTGTGGGATCGAGGCATTGGCTGTACACGCCGGCCCAACGCTTGACGATCGGTGGAAGATCGCGTCCGAGAAGGGTTTCCACGACGCCGGACAGGTGACGATACGGCTCCTCGTCCACGTCGAAGTTGAAGGGCTCCTCGTACTCGTGGGTGTCGCCGATCGTGAGCCCGCCGTGCAGGCGCTGGACGCACAGGAGTTGCATGCGGTGCTGTTCGGCAGTCGGCTCTTGAGGCTGGACTTTGTGGAGGGTATCCAGTGCGGGGCCCGCAAAGCCGGGGTAGTACCGGAAGCTGTCACCGTCGGCAATTGCGGTGGTGAGCTTTTCGCCGAGCGGCGCTGTCTGCATCATCTGCAGGCGCACTCGGCGAAGGGGAAGATCTCCGGCCAGGTCGCGGGCCAACCCGCCCAATGTGGCTCCGGGGCAGACGATTACCAGGTCTGCGTCGTAGCTGCGTCCGTGGTCGTCGCGAATGTGAACGCCGGATTCGGTGGTGGTGATCTCGCGGGCTTCCGTGCCGGCGTGGAATGTGTACCTTCCGGTGGCGCCGAGGTAGCCGCGGATTGCCGGGAGCGCTTGGCGCGATTCAACGGCTGCGTCGAGAGTGCAGTGCAAGCCGCCGAGGAACTTGCCTTGGAGTGCGGGGTTGATGACGCGAACTGCGTCGGCGTCGAGAAGTGAAAAGCCGCGGTGCTCGGCATCTTCTCGCCCAAACGCTTCCTCGGCTACCGCAACTTCCTCCTCCGTGCGCATCAGCGTGATGGAGCCGGCCGCGCGGTATCCGATTCCCGGGACGCGTACGGCTAGATCGGCCCATAGTTCTCGCGATCGGAGAGTGGCCTCGAGTTCGTGAGGCGCTCGCCCGGATACCCAGACCAATCCGAAGTTTCGTACCGTTGCACCACGGGCCTCGGGTTCACGTTCGAGATGGATGACGTCGTGTCCGCGGCGGATGGCCTCGTCGGCGTGCGTCGTTCCGAGTATCCCGCCACCGACAATCAAAATTTGCATGAAGCGATCATGACCTTTGGTCTAGACCAGCAAGGATCATCGAAACGAACAACAGGTTAACGATTGGTATAGACCAGTCACGGGGCGTCCATCGGTATGTCGGCAAGAAGTGCGGTACCGCTGCCGGCTCGAGAAATGATTTCCAACTGGCCGCCGAGGGCCTCGACGCGATCCCTGATTCCGGTCAGTCCGGACCCTTTGGCGGGGTCGGCACCTCCGGACCCGTCGTCGCGGACCGAGAGCTCGAGGTGCGTGCCGGTCGTTCTGGCTTGCAGGTGCACCCCCGACGCGCGGGCATGTTTAGCTGCGTTTGTCAGGGCTTCCGCTGCGACGTAGTACGCCGCTACTTCCGTGGATTCCGGCACTCGCGGGTCGAGGTGCAGATCCAGATCGACGGGAATCGCGGAGCGGCGGGCAAGGGCTTTCAGTGCTGGGCCGAGACCTCCCTTGGACCGGATTGCGGGATAGATTCCGCGTGAGATTTCTCGGAGATCGGCGGAGACATCGTTGAGTCCTGCCACGATGTCGGATATCTGTTCCTTGAGCGCGGCCGGTTCGGTATCCGCCGACGCTTCGGCGGACCGGAGCGCGAGCCCAAGCGAGACGAGGCGCTGTTGTGCACCGTCGTGCAGATCGCGTTCAAGTCTGTGCCGTGCGTCGTCGGCGGCGGCGACGATCCGGGCGCGCGACGCGGTCAGTTGTGTGTGGGCTTGAGCGTTGGCGATTGCGGTTGCCAATAGATCAGTGAAGTCGCCGACGCGCGCTTCGGTGTCTGGCGGCAGGGGATCGGGGCCGGTTGACCCGACCACCGCCGAGCCCCACAGGTTGCCGTCGACGACGATCGGGACGCCGACCTCCGAGTTCTGCGCCGAGTCGATCCGGGCGCAGTGGCCGGAGCGGAAGACTCGTGCCGCAATACTTTCGCCGTCGACGGGGTGGGGTGCACCGTGCGCAGACCCACCGACCGGTTCTGTGTTGGAGGCAACCAACATGGACATACCGTCAGGACTGAAGCAATACAGACCGGTCGATCGATTGCCCAGTATTCGGGTCAATTCCGCTGCGACGGAAGCGCATACGTCCGACGGGGAAGTGCCGTGCGCAATCAGGGTCGCAACGCGTCGGAGTGCGGCCTGTTGCTCTGCCAGTGCCCTGAGCTCCGCATGGCTCGCTTCGATCATCTGTTGGGCCACGCGGCGCTCCGTCACGTCGCGGCCGGCCGCATAGAGCGAATCGCGCGCCGGGACGGTGTTCCATTCGATCCATCGCGCGGAGCCGTCCTTGCAGACGAGTCGGGATTCGAATTGTGCAATTGGAAGACCTCGGGCCAGATCGTCGAGAGCCTCGATGGTTCGTGCTCTGTCGGCAGGATGGACAAGATCCAGGAAGGGTCGCTTCAACATTTCCTGTGACGTGTACCCGAGTGCCTTCTCGAACGCCGGGTTCACTCGCTTGCAGAAACCGTCGATGCCGCCGATGCAGAGCAGATCGGACGAAAGATCGAAGAACTTCTCGAGATCGTCGACGCCGACCGCGGATGCGTGATGGCTCGATTTGCGATCACGAGTCGAGCGCAACAACTCCGTCAGGCGGCCCAACAATCCGACCGTCTTACCCGGGGCGATTCTCGTCCGAAAAATATCCATGAGTAACCCGTTGCGACAAAAATTGCCGCGGCCATACCGCCCAGCGCTGACGAGGCATCGGTTTCCTGCTTCAGTCTACGGCGACGGCAGGTGACTAAGCCATCGCGCGTGCGCTTGGAGACTCGAGCAGTCAGCATGCTTGGAGGTAGGTGACAACGGCGAGTACTCGGCGGTGGTTTTCACCGGTCTCGGTGAGTTCCAGTTTGGTGAGAATGCTGCGGACGTGTTTCTCGACGGTGCCCGGTGTGACACACAGCCTGTGGGCGATACCCACGTTCGAACGTCCTTCAGCCATCAATGCCAGCACTTCTCGTTCGCGCGTGCTGAGGGCGGCAAGTGGGTCGTTGCGTCGGCGAGCCGTCACCAACTCCCGAACCAAGGCGGGGTCGATTACTGCCGCACCCTTGGCGATTCGCTGGAGGGTCTCGACAAAATCGTCCACGTCGGTGATGCGGCTCTTGAGCAGGTAGCCAATCCCTTGACCGCTTGCGAGCAACTCCATTGCCTGCTCGACGTCGGCGTGCGCCGAGAGGACCAGGATGCCGGTTTCCGGGAGTTCGTCGCGGATCACCTTGGCCGCGTCGAGTCCTTCGGTCGTATGAGTCGGTGGCATTCGGATGTCGACCACCACGAGATCCGGCGACATTTCCCGGACCGAATCCAGCAATTGCTCCGCGTCGCCGGCCTGACCCACAACGTCGACGCCCGAGCGGGTCAGCAGGCTTGCGAGACCTTCGCGGAGTAGGACGTCGTCCTCGGCCAGCACCACCCGGACTGCGCTGCGGCCGTTGCTGTCTCTATCTCGATGTGGTGCAACGAAACTGAAATCTGTCATCGTCGACTCCGAGACTCCCGGTCCATGACTGGGTGTTCACCCAAACGTCGCCGGGCCGATCAACTTCGAGCCTACCGAGTTGCGGTCTGCAGGTATACGCGAGGACGGCGATGTTGCTCCGGGGCGACTCGGTGGTGGCATTGAAGGTAGCGGGAATGGCGGCAGTGGGGGCAGTCGGTAGCGCAGATGGGCGTCAGCGGTGACGACATCGGTACGTGTGCCGACGATTCTGGGAGTCAGAAGTAATTTCGGGAGGCAACATGACCACATTGCAAGGAGCACCTGTGCCGTCAGCGCACTACCGACAAGCGTGACGGTCGTGGTCGGAAGATTGGTCTCTCGTGATCGCGACGTTCTTCCTCAGGAGGCACAGTTTCGTTATCGACAAGCGGAGCCTCGCCAGTGATAAGGATTGCGACAATGACGAATCGAATGGCGTATCAACGGATTGTAGGTACCAGATCGCACATAGAATTCCTCAATATCTTGGACGAGGAAGAATTCGATAGTCCGGATCGGACTATGGGAATTCTTCGAAACTGGGCCCGCCAGTATCTCACTGAGCCACACCAGGATTTGGGGCGAGCAGGTCCAGTGTGCCCATTTACCGGTCCATCGCTGGAACGGCGCCTTTTCTGGGCAGGAATCGTCCAAGGTGACAACATAGATTTTTCCTTGATGACAAAGATCGCGCAGGACATGGCCGACATATTTCCGGAGCTGAGTCCCAGTGACGGGAAAGATGCGATATTCAAGGCGATTCTGGCGATATTTCCGGATCTGACTGATTTCTCGGTCATTGATGCGGTTCAGTCGTATGGAAAGTCGACCTTCATCAACAAAGGCCTGATGCTGGGACAGTTCTATCCAGGGTGTACCAGGCCCGGTTTATGGAACGACGACTTCAAACCACTGGATGCACCGCTTCCGATGCTGGCGGTGAGGCACATGGTCAGCACGGACTACCCGTTCCTGACCGAACGTTCCGAATGGATGGCTGCGTATTTGAAGCGGTTTGCGCCAACTGTTCCGCCGCCTGCCCGCGCCTACATCGTCTCGAAACTGGAGTCTTAGCACGACGCGCTGGAGTTCGAACAATGGGCAGGAGTGCACCGTGAACGAATTGCACGATCAAGTTGCTGCGGCGGTCGAAGAATTCCAATTCCCGGTCATTGTTCATGACCACTCCACTTTTGATCTTCCAGTTTTATCGCCGAAAGATGTGTCAAGGACACTCGGGATTCCGCTGGGGCGGATCACGAAATCGATCCTGTTGCAACAACAGTCCGGAACCCGTCTTGTCCTTGCGGTGTGCCCGATCGATCGGCGGATCGACATGGCGTCGATTTCCCGTCATCTGGGGTTGGGTCGGCTGGAAGTGGCGGGTGAGGACAGCGTCGAGAAGAAATGTGGATATCAACGTCTCGGAGTGTCACCGCTCGGATTGCCGCGCGACATTGTGGTTGTCATCGACACATCTCTGATGGCCTACTCCACTGTCGTGGTCGGCGGCGGGAACGTCGGCGTCGAGGTCGAGCTGAGTCCGTGGGATCTTGCCGAAGCGTGCGATGGACAGAATGTGGAGATAACTGATGGATGAGATTCGACTCAGTAGCAACGACGCCCGCGTTCCCGAATCGAACGCGGATCCCGAACTTACTCCCGCCGATCCACCCTCAGATCCGTTTCCGCTGTCGTCTGCTCAATACGGTGTGTGGCTTGCGCAGCAACTCGTTCCGGAACTGCCGCACTGCATCGCCGAATACGTCGAGTTCCACGGAGAACTTGATCTTGCGCTGTTCCGCTCGGTGGCGGTAACCGCTGGACGAGAGGTCCAGTGGGCGTTCCTCCGACTGATCGAGGTCGATGGCGAGCCCCGCCAAATGCTTGATCCCAGTCAGGACAAGGAACTGGGATTTGTCGACTTTCGTGGTGAGCACGATCCGGTAGCGGCAGCACAAGCCTGGATGCGCGACGAATACACAACGCCGACGGATCCCATGCGTGAGCGTTTGATCGCGTCCTCGCTGCTGCAAGTCGGCGATGCTCACTACCTCTGGTACGGCCGGGCTCACCATGTAGCGCTCGACGCCTATGCCGCGGTGACGATGGTCAATCGCATGGGCGTGATCTACACAGCTGCTGTGGAGGGGCGTGAACCGCCGCCCAACCCGACAGCAGACCTGCGCACCTTGTACGAACTCGACTGCGCTTACCGTGCTTCAAGCCGCTTCGAGTCCGATCGCGCCTACTGGACCGAGCGACTGGGGGGCATGACTGAAGGCTCGAGTCTCGCCGAGCGGTATGCGATTCCGGTCGCCACCGACACGCTGGTGGCGTCGTCGTTGGAGGAGAATACTGTTGCGCGTCTGATGGATTCGGAAAGACACGCGAGCGGAACGTCGGCGGCCACCATCATTGCCGGGTTTGCCTGCTACCTCTCCCGGATGACGGGGCACACCGATGTCTGCGTGCAGATCCCCGTTTCCGGCCGGACAACCGCTGTGCTCCGCCGATCAGGCGGAATGCTCGTCAACATCGTTCCACTGCGGATTGATATCCGCCCCGGCGACACTGTTGGCGAACTGGTCGATCGTGTCCGACTCGAGTTGACCGGTGCACTGCGCCATCAGCGCGGCAATCTCGAAGAGATCGCCCGTGGCTTGAGTGCCGGTGCGCGGCGTTCCATGGCCACCGGGCCGATCGTCAACGTGATGCTGTTCCGTCAAGAGATCAACTTCGGATCGGTGTGCGGTGAGTTCCACGTGCTGACGTCAGGTCCGATCGACGATCTGCTGGTGAATATCTATCAAAGTGGCACTCCAGTAAGAACATTCGTCGAGTTCCGGGGAAATCCGGGTCGCTATACGGAAGGCGAGTTGCAATGCCATCATCGCGGCTGCGTCGCAGTTGTCGAGGAGTTCGCCGCGGCCGGCCCGGCGACACCGATTTCCACAATCCATGCTGCTACCGCGGTGGTGGGCAAGCGCCGGATGGAAACAGTGCAGCACCTGGGCTATTGGCGGCGCAGCCTGGCAGGTCTCCCGGCGCGGTTGGACCTGCCGACGGATCGGCGTCGCTCGACCGACAGGTCCCCGCTGTTGGAATCGCGCCAGGTCGAACTGGGTGCCGAGTTGCATCGCCAGCTTGAATCCATTGCCCGCGAGCGCGGTTCGACAGTGTTTACCGTGATGCACGCAGGTCTGGCTGTACTGCTGGCTCGCCTGGCTGCCGCCGACGACATCTCGGTGGGAGCGCCGGTTCGCAGGCGGAATGAGGCAGCTGACCCAGTCGTCGACGCGGTTGTCCTGCGGACTCGAGTCGATCCGGACATCTCCTTTGCCGACCTGATAGATCAGGTAAACCGATGCGAGCGTGATGCATTCGCTCATGCCCAGGTACCAGCGGAACGGGTCGCGGAGGCTGTAGGTTCGACTCTCTTCCACGTAATGCTGGGCGTCCGTGGCTGTGAGCCGACCACGGCGGCGGATGTGGCTCTCACCGCGCCCGACGGATGGAATCAGTCACGGAACTGCGACCTGAATATCACAGTAGGCGAAAGGTTTACCGATACCGGTCGACCTTCGGGCGTACAGGTGGATCTCGGGTTTGCCACCGACGTGTACAACCCGAAAACAATCGATATTCTCGCCGAGCGTCTGGTGCGTGTGCTCGAGTGTGGCGTCGCGAATTCCGAGGTTCGGATCTACGAGATGGATCTGCTTCTGCCGTCGGAGCATGAATACCTGACACCGGTACGGGGTGGGGCCGCACTGCCACCACGGAGTTTGCCGCTGCTTTTTGCAGAGGCCGTCGCTGCCGATCCGACCGCGATTGCTCTTGTGGGCGGCGATTGCACACTGACGTACGAAGAGCTGGATCGCCGATCGAATCGCCTGGCCCACTATCTGATCGGCCGTGAGATAGGACCCGAGTCGGTGGTGGCTATCGGACTGCCGCGGTCGATCGACTCGGTGATGGCGTTATTGGCCGTCACGAAGAGCGGTGCGGCGTTTGTTCCGGTGGATCCGGGATACCCGTCGGCGCGACTCGAACACATGCTCGTCGATTCCGGGGCGGTACTCGGTGTGGCGATCACCAGCTATGCCCGAAAACTGCCTCAGACGGTTCCGTGGCTGGTGCTCGACGACCAGGACACCGCTACCGAGATCGTGGGTTCCTCCGCTGCGCCGGTGACCGACGGGGAACGGACAGCGACTCTCGACATCGACCACCCGGCATACGTGATCTACACATCCGGGTCGACCGGGATTCCGAAAGGGGTGGTGGTGCCGCACCGTGGGTTGCTCGACCTGATGACGGAGCAGTGCACACGATTCGAGACGGGGCCGCACGCGCGAATATTGCACTGTGCGTCTCCGAGTTTCGACGCGTCGGTGTTCGAATTGATGTGGGCCTTGGGGTCGGGAGCCCGATTGGTGATCACGCCGCCAACCACATACGGCGGTGACGAACTCACGGCGCTGCTCGATCGCGAGAAGATCACACATGCCGTCCTCACACCTTCCGCGCTGGCATCACTGGACCCGCGGGGGCGAACCTCGCTCCAGTGCCTTGTTGTTGCCGGGGAGGCATGTTCGCCGGAATTGGCGGGTCGGTGGTCAGCCGGCCGGTTGATGTTCGACGCCTACGGCCCGACCGAGTCGACGGTCATGGCAAATGTCGGGGCGATCGAGTCGGGCAGTGAGCTACTGACACTGGGAGGTCCGATCCGCGGTCTCGCCGAAGTAGTCCTCGACGATCGGCTGCGACCGGTGCCGGTCGGAGTGGTCGGGGAGTTGTATCTGGGCGGCGTCGGCTTGGCGCGCGGCTATCGGAACCAGACGGGAAGAACAGCGTCGAGGTTTGTTGCCGATCCGTTCGGACCTCCGGGGCGCCGTATGTATCGCACCGGGGACATGGTGCGATGGCGCCACGATCAGGAGGGACGTCTGACAATCGAGTACTTGGGCCGCAACGATTTTCAAGTGAAGATCCGCGGTTTCCGGATAGAACTCGGCGAGATCGATGCGGCATTGACCGAACATCCGAGCGTGGCATTTGCGGTTACACTCGGACACACCGAACCCACTGGAAACACCGAACCCACTGCAAACACCAGCTTGGCATCGTATGTGCTTCCCGCCGGTGACAACAACGTCGACCCGGCTGAATTACGAACCCATGTCCGGGGATTGCTGCCCGACTACATGGTGCCGGCAACAATCACCGTGCTCGACGCTATCCCTCTGACCCCGGTCGGCAAGCTCGATCGCGGCGCCCTGCCAGAACCCGATGTCGGGGCATCAAGATCCGAGTTCCGGCAGCCTCGAACCCCCATCGAAGAGACCATCGCCGGTGTGTTCGGCGAGGTGCTGGGTATCGAGCACCTCGGCGCCGATGCACACTTCTTCGACCTCGGCGGAAATTCTCTGAGCGCGACCAAAGCTGTGGCGCGGATCAATTCAGCGCTCAACGAGGGAGTGAGCGTGCGGGACCTGTTCGACGAACCTACCGTGACGGCGCTCGCAGGCTGGATCGAGCGCACCGACGGACGGACGTCCGCGGGGCCCGCTTTGACGGCAGGTGTGCGACCCGAGAGAGTTCCGGTGTCCCTTGCCCAGCATCGTATGTGGCTGGTCAATCAATTGGACACATCGTCGCCCGCGTACAACATTCCCATCGCGCTCCGCCTGACCGGAGAACTGGATACGGACGCCTTCCGAGCGGCGCTGACAGACGTCGTCGAGCGTCATGACACCCTTCGCACGGTGTACCCCGGATCGTCGGACGGTCCGCACCAGGTGGTTGTTCCGACAGGGCAAGTGCTTCGGGATTTCAGTCCGGTCGACGTGGCAGGTGAGAGCGAATTGCTCGGGCGCATCGAGAGGCTTGCGTCGTCCGGATTTGATGTCACAGAAGAAGTTCCAGTACGAATAGCGTTGTTCAGGGATGGCCCAGAGCGGTACGTGCTGGTGATTGTGGTGCACCACATCGCTGCCGACGGTTCGTCGATGCCGCCGCTGGCCCGCGATGTGATGACCGCGTACACCGCGCGGGCGAACCGGCGAATCCCGGATTGGGCGGCGCTTGCGGTGACCTATGCCGATTACACCTTGTGGCAGCGCCGCCTGCTCGGCGTCGAATCCGATCCGGGTTCACTTGCCGGCGAGGAGCTCGCGTACTGGCAACAGGCGCTGTCGGGGTTACCGGCCGTCCTGCCGTTGCCGACGGATCGAGTCCGCCCGACGTGGCGGCAGATGCGAGGAAGCTCAGTGCACTTCGAGATCGCTGCGCAGTTACATCGCGCCCTGCAACTTCTTGCGCGCAAGCATGATTCGACGATATTCATGACCATGCATGCGGCGCTGGCCATCCTGCTCAGCCGGTTGAGTGGGAGCGGCGACATTGTGGTGGGAACTCCGGTAGCCGGGCGTGGTGAGGCTGCACTCGACGATATGGTGGGCATGTTCGTCAACACAGTGGTGTTGCGGACGGCAGTAACATCCGGGTCGTCGTTCGAGAAGGTGCTGGCGACGGTCCGAGAGAGCGATCTGGGGGCGTTCGCACACGCCCAGATCCCGTTCGAGCAAGTGGTCGAGGCAATCGATCCGGTCCGCTCGACCGCACACTCACCGTTGTTTCAAGTGATGCTCGAGTTCAGGAATGCCGCGTTGCCGGAACTGGCGCTCCCGGAATTGACCGTCGAACTTCTCGACGTGGACGTCGAGGTCGCCCGGTACGACCTGCACTTGAGTCTCGCCGAGGACTTCGATCCCGGCGACAATTCTCCCGCCGGGATGTCTGCGTCCTTCGGTTTTGCCGTCGACATTCTCGACCGGGATACCGTGCAGGGCTTTGCGGATCGATTTGTACGCATCCTCGAGGACATCGTGACTGCGCCGTCAACCCGAGTGGGGGATATCAGTCTCCTCTCGCCGGCGGAATGTGGTGAGTTGGTTCCGGTGTCGGGTGTTGCGGGTGGTCGGGTGTTGGTGTTGCCGGAGTTGTTGGCTGTGGGTGCGGCGGATCGGTCGGCGGTTGCGGTGGTGTGTGGTGATGAGCGGTTGTCGTATGGGGAGTTGGATGGTTGGTCGAATCGGTTGGCGCGGTTGTTGATTAGCCGTGGTGTTGGTTCGGGGTCGTGTGTTGCGGTGGAGTTGTCGCGGTCGGTGTTGTCGGTGGTGGCGTTGTGTGCGGTGGCGAAGTCGGGGGCGGCGTTTGTTGCGGTTGATCCGGGGTATCCGGCGGCGCGGGTGGAGTTCATGCTTGCTGATTGTGGTGCGGTGCTGGGTGTTACGTCTTCGGAGCATGTTGGGGGGTTGCCGGGTGCGGTGCCGTGGTTGGTGCTTGATGATCCCGAGTTCGAGGGTGCGTTGGCGGGGTTTGATGCTGGGCCGGTGACGGATGTGGATCGGGGTGGATCGCTGTTTCCGGATGGGGCGGCGTATGTGGTGTATACGTCGGGGTCGACGGGTGTGCCGAAGGGTGTGGTGGTGCCGCATCGGGGGTTGGCGAATTTGGTTGTGGATCAGTGTGTTCGGTTCGGTTTGGGTGCCGACTCGGTGGTGTTGCATGGCGCGTCGCCGAGTTTTGATGCTGCGGTGCTCGAGCAGTTGTGGGCGTTGGGGTCTGGTGGTCGGTTGGTGGTTGCTCCACCGGGGGTGTTCGGTGGGGAGGATCTTCGGGAGTTGTTGGTGCGGGAGAGGGTTTCTCATGTTGCGTTGACGCCGACGGTGTTGGGGACTGTTGATCCGGCTGGTCTGGAGGATCTGTCGACTGTGGTGGTGGGCGGTGAGGTGTGTTCGCCGGAGTTGGTGGCGCGGTGGTGTTCGCCGGGTCGGGTGGTGGTGAATACGTATGGTCCGGCGGAGGCGACGGTGCAGTCGAATGCGAGTGTGCCGTTGGTGGTGGGGGATCCGGTGACGATTGGTGGCCCGATTCGGGGTGTGGCGGAGGTTGTTCTTGATGGTTGGTTGCGTCCGGTTCCGGTGGGTGCGGTGGGGGAGTTGTATCTGTCGGGTCCTGGTTTGGCGCGCGGGTATGTGAACCGGGCGGGGTTGACGGCGTCGCGGTTTGTGGCGGATCCGTTTGGCGGCGGCGGGCGGAGGTTGTATCGGACGGGGGATGTGGTTCGGTGGCGCAGGGTTTCGGATAGAAGTTTGTCTCTGGAGTTTGTGGGTCGTGGTGATTTGCAGGTGAAGGTGCGGGGTGTTCGGATCGAGTTGGGGGAGGTGGAGTCGGCGTTGCTGGCCTGTGTGGGGGTGGCTGGGTCGGCTGCTGCGGTGCGGGAAGATCGGTTGGTCGGGTATGTGGTCCCGGAATCGTCTGTGACCCTAGATGCTTCGGTGATTGTGGATTGTGTGGCAGGGCGGGTGCCTGCGCAGATGGTGCCGGCTGCGGTGGTGGTGGTTGACGAGTTGCCGGTCACCCCTAACGGAAAGCTGGACCGCGACGCATTGCCCACGCCGGATCTTTCTGCCGTTCGGGCGGAATTCCGAGCTCCGGTATCCGACATGGAATCGGCATTAGCAGGGTTGTTCGAGGAGGTGCTCGGACTCGAATCGGTAGGCGTGGAGGATTCGTTCTTCGCCCTCGGCGGCGACAGCATCGTAGCGATTCAATTGGTCTCACGGGCAAAGGCGACCGGAATAGTTTTCTCCCCGCGGGATGTGTTCGAGCGTAAAACAGTGGCTGGGTTGGCGGAGATTGCGGTCTTCGGTGACGGACTGGAGGCAGCCACGTTGGAAGAACTGCCTGGGGGCGGGGTCGGGGAGGTTCCGTTGACGCCGATAATGCGCTGGCTCCTCGAACGGGGCACGTCGGGGTTCACTCGCTTCTCACAGGCACTGATGCTGAATCTGCCGGAGGCAATAGACGAACAGAGCTTGGCGAGCACGGTGCAAGCGGTGCTCGACCATCACGACATTCTCCGGGCTCGGCTCCGGCAGCAAGCCGGTGGCCGCTGGACGTGGGAGGTGTTGCCGGAAGGAGGGATTCGAGCGGACCGCCTCATCTGCCGGGTACCGATGAGAGGGAAGCCGGGAAGTTCCCAGTTCAATAACCTCGCGTCTGCGGAGTTGGATGCTGCGGCGGACCGGCTCGATCCCGGTGCCGGTGTGGTGATGCAGGTGGTGTGGTTCGAACCTGTGGAGGATGGCGCGCACGGCTGTGTTCTTGTGGTGGTACATCATTCGGCTATCGACGGTGTGTCCTGGCGAGTGTTGGTGCCGGATCTGGCGATTGCGTGGTCGCAGATCGTGGCTGGGGTGGAACCAGAGTTGCCGGCGGTTGGAACGTCGATGCGTCGTTGGGCTCATGGGCTTGTCGAGGAGGCCCGTCGGCCGGAGCGAGTAGCGGAACTCGACCGGTGGCGAGCGATGACGGCCGGCGACGATCCGGTGATCGGGTCGCGGCCCCTCGACCCGTCGGTCGATGTGAACGGATCGACGGATTATGTTTCCGTGGAGCTGCCCACCGACGTGACAGAAGCCTTGCTGACCACAGTTCCCCAGGCGTTTCACGGTGGGGTCAGCGACGGGTTGTTGGCTGCGTTGGCTGTTGCGGTCACGCAATGGCGGCGAGATCGCCGACCGATGTCGGCAGGTGCCCCGATTGCCACAACGCTCATTGCGCTCGAAGGCCATGGACGAGAGGAGAACGCGGTCCCCGGTTCGGATCTGGGTCGTACCGTCGGCTGGTTCACCACGAGTTTTCCACTGCGCCTGGATCTTGCAGACATTGATCTCGACGACGCCTGCGCAGGTGGCCCGGCATTGGCTGCCGCAGTCAAAGCTGTCAAGGAACAGATCCGGGCGGTACCCGATCACGGGATCGGGTACGGATTGTTGCGGTATCTCAACGAGGACACCGCTTTTGAGATGCGGGAGCTCGCAACACCGCAGATCGGATTCAACTATCTGGGGCGCGTCGGAGCATCAATCCCGGACGGAATCGGATGGTCGCCACTAGATGAAAATGGCAGGCTCGGCGGCTCCGACCGTGGGGGTGCTCAGGATCCTGACATGCCGATAGCGAGCGTCCTGGAGATCAACGCTATGACTCTCGGTAGCCAGGGCAAGCCCCGATTACGTGCGACGTGGTCCTTCCCAACGGGGGTGCTGACTGTCGACGAGGTGAGCGAGCTGGCACGGTTGTGGACCGAAGTGTTGACCGCGCTGGCCGACCATCCCATCGGGGGGCGGACACCGTCGGACCTGGCCTTGGTCAGTCTCGGCCAAGGTGAGATCGACGTGCTCGAGGACAGGTATCCCACATTGAGTGATGTGTGGCCGTTGTCCCCGCTTCAGTCCGGTTTGCTGTTCCATGCCCTGTTGTCCGAGGAGTCGGTAGACGCGTACGTCGTGCAATTGACCGTCGAATTGCGGGGTGAGGCCGATTCGGAGCGTTTGCGTCAGGCGGGTCAGGTGGTGCTCGATCGCTACCCGAATCTGAGGACGGCATTTGTCTCCGACCTCGAACCCGGGCCGGTGCAGGTGGTCCAGGAACACCTGACGGTCGTGTGGTCGGAGATGGACCTCTCGGAACTTGACGAGGAAGCGCGCCGCCTGGAATTGGATCGGGTGATGGCCTCTGACAGAGCACACCGTTTTGATCCCACGCGTGCGCCGCTGCTGCGCTGGTTGCTCATCACTACAGGTCCGCAGAGCTACCGGCTCGTAATGACCAATCATCATCTGCTGCTCGACGGTTGGTCGACGCCACTCTTGTTGCGTGAAGTGCTGCTGGCTTATGCCGCAGGTGAAGATGCCTTGCCCAGGGCGTACCCGTACCGCGACTACCTGGCGTGGATCAACCGGCAGGATACCGCTGGATCTGTGGACGAGTGGGTCAAACAACTTGCCGGCGCCCCGAGCCCTACCCTGGTCGCACCTGCCGATCCTGGTCGTCGGTACAGCGAGTCGCGGGATGTGTTCGGTGAGTTGACCGAGGAGCAGACTGCGGGGTTGATGTCGTTTGTTCGGGGTAGGGGGGTGACTGTGAATTCGGTGATCGAGATGGCGTGGTCGATTGTGTTGGGTGGGTGGACTTCTCGTGATGATGTGACGTTCGGTTCGACGGTGGCTGGTCGTCCTCCGCAGGTTGCGGGTGTGGAGTCGATGATCGGTTTGTTTGTCAATACGGTGCCGGTGCGGGTTCGGTTGGATCGGGGGGAGAGTCTTGGTTCGCTTCTCGGCCGGATTCAGGCTGAGCAGGCTGGGCTTTTGGATCATCAGTATGTGGGTTTGGCGGATATTCAGCGGGTGGCGGGGCCGGGTGCGGTGTTCGACTCGATGACGGTGTTCGAGTCGTATCCGGTCGATCGTGGTGGGTTGACTGCGGAGACGGATATTGCGGGTATGCGGGTGGTTGATGTGAGTGGTGTTGACGCTGCGCACTATCCGATCGGCGTCGTTGCGCACCTGGACAACCGACTACACATCAGAATCAAGTATCTACCGGAACTTTTCGACAACGACACGATGAGCAGTGCTGTGCAGCGGGTTCTGCGTGTCATCAACACCACAGTCGCAGATCCTGACCTACCACTTGCAGCACTGGACGTGCTCTCGCCCTCGGAGCGGCGGGAACTGGCTCCAGTTCAGGGTGGTTTGTCCGCGAAAGAACATGTGCTTCCGGAATTACTGTCGGCTGCGCGGGACCCGAACGCACTGGCTGTCGTGTGTGGTGATGAGCGGTTGTCGTATGGGGAGTTGGATGGTTGGTCGAATCGGTTGGCGCGGTTGTTGATTAGCCGTGGTGTTGGTTCGGGGTCGTGTGTTGCGGTGGCGTTGTCGCGGTCGGTGTTGTCGGTGGTGGCGTTGTGTGCGGTGGCGAAGTCGGGGGCGGCGTTTGTTGCGGTTGATCCGGAGTATCCGGCTTCCCGGGTCGAGTACATGCTCACCGATTCTGTGGTGACGGTGGGGATAACGAATTCGGATTGGCACAATCGATTACCTGGATTTGTGGACTGGGTGGTGCTCGACGATCCGGTGGCGGAGGTCGAGTTAGCGGGGTTGTCTGTTGCTGCGGTGACGGATGTGGATCGGGGTGGAACACTGCGTCCGGATTTGGCGGCGTATGTGGTGTATACGTCGGGGTCGACGGGTGTGCCGAAGGGTGTGGTGGTGCCGCATCGGGGGTTGGCGAATTTGGTTGTGGATCAGTGTGTTCGGTTCGGTTTGGGTGCCGACTCGGTGGTGTTGCATGGCGCGTCGCCGAGTTTTGATGCTGCGATGTTGGAGCAGTTGTGGGCGTTGGGGTCTGGTGGCCGGTTGGTGGTTGCTCCGCCGGGGGTGTTCGGGGGCGGCGAGCTTCGGGAGTTGTTGGTGCGGGAGAGGGTTTCTCATGTTGCGTTGACGCCGACGGTGTTGGGGACTGTTGATCCGGCTGGTCTGGAGGATTTGTCGACGGTGGTGGTGGGCGGTGAGGTGTGTTCGCCGGAGTTGGTGGCGCGGTGGTGTTCGCCGGGTCGGGTGGTGGTGAATACGTATGGTCCGGCGGAGGCGACGGTGCAGTCGAATGCGAGTGTGCCGTTGGTGGTGGGGGATCCGGTGACGATTGGTGGGCCGATTCGGGGTGTGGCGGAGGTTGTTCTTGATGGTTGGTTGCGGCCGGTTCCGGTGGGTGTGGTGGGGGAGTTGTATCTGTCGGGTCCTGGTTTGGCGAGGGGGTATGTGAATCGGGCGGGGTTGACGGCGTCGCGGTTTGTGGCGGATCCGTTTGGCGGTCCTGGGCGGAGGTTGTATCGGACGGGGGATGTGGTTCGGTGGCGGCGGGTTTCGGGTGGGGATCTCGCGTTGGAGTTTGTGGGTCGTGGTGATCTGCAGGTGAAGGTGCGGGGTGTTCGGATTGAGTTGGGGGAGGTGGAGTCGGCGCTGTTGGGTTGTGTGGGGGTGGCTGGGTCGGCTGCTGCGGTGCGGGAAGATCGGTTGGTCGGGTATGTAGTGCCGGAATCGTCTGTGAGTCTGGATATTTCGGTGATTGTGGATTGTGTGGCAGGGCGGGTGCCGGCGCAGATGGTGCCCGCTGCGGTGGTGGTGGTTGACGAGTTGCCGGTCACCCCTAACGGAAAGCTGGACCGCGAGGCCTTGCCCACGCCGGATCTTTCTGCTGTTCGGGCGGAATTCCGAGCTCCGGTATCCGAGATGGAATCGGCGTTAGCAGGGTTGTTCGAGGAGGTGCTCGGACTCGAATCGGTGGGCGTGGAGGATTCGTTCTTCGCCCTCGGCGGTGACAGCATCATGTCGATTCAGCTTGCTGCGCGGGCAAAAGCTCAGGGCATGGTCATCTCCCCGCGGGATGTGTTCGAGCGTAAAACAGTGGCTGGGTTGGCGGAGGTAGCAGTTGAGGAGGGTGGGGCCGACGTAGCGAAGTTTGAGGAAATGACGGGCGGTGGTGTCGGTGAGGTTCCGTTGACGCCGATAATGCGCTGGCTCGTCGAGCGAGGTGGTTCGGGGTTCACTCGCTTCTCGCAGGCAGTGATGCTGAATCTGCCGGAGGCAATAGACGAACAGAGCTTGGCGAGCACGATACAAGCGGTGCTCGACCATCACGACATGCTGCGGGCTCAATTGCGTCCCGACACACATGGATCGTGGGGCTGGAAAGTCCTGCCCGTCGGATCAATTCAAGCAGAGAAGATAATTCGGAAAGTATCGACCGGGCGGGGCGGTGCCGATTTCCGTGAGGTGACTGCATACGAGTTGGACGCTGCGGCGGACCGACTTGATCCCAGCACTGGCACCGTAGTGCAGGTGGTCTTGTTTGATCCCCCACATTCCGGCGATCAGGGTTGTGCGCTGGTGGTGGCTCACCATACGGTCATCGACGGGGTGTCGTGGCGGGTATTGATACCTGACCTGGCGATTGCGTGGTCGCAGATCAGTTCCGGTAGATCACCGGAACTGGAACCGGTCGGGACGTCTATGCGTCGTTGGGCCTACGGGCTTGTGGAGGCGGCTCGTCGACCGGAGCGGGTAGCCGAACTCGCGTTGTGGCAATCGATGGCTGGGGGCGAGGACCCCATGATCGGGTCTCGGCCCCTCGACTCCTCAATCGACGTGAGCACCACCGCGGACACCATCGAGATTGACTTACCCCCGGAAGTGACGGAGGCACTCCTCACCACAGTTCCGGAAGCGTTCCACGGTGGTGTGGTCGACGCTCTACTGGCGGCACTCGCCGTCGCGGTCACGACATGGCGGCGCGAAGATAGCCCCTCCCTTGCGGATGTGTTGATCGGGCTCGAGGGTCATGGGCGCGAGGAAGGTGCGGTCCCCGGCTCGGATCTGAGTCGAACCATCGGCTGGTTCTCCACGAGTTTCCCACTGCGGTTAGATCTTTCGGACATCGATCTCGACGATGCGTGTTCGGGTGGCCTGGCCTTGGGTGCTGTTGTCAAATCTGTCAAGGAACAGCTTCGGGCGGTACCCGATCACGGGATCGGCTACGGGCTTTTGCGCTATCTCAACGAGGACACCGGACTGGTGTTGGGGGAGTTGCCAACACCGCAGATCGGCTTCAACTATCTCGGCAGGGTTGGCGCCGGTGCTGTATCGAACGGGTCCGGGGCGGCGTGGATTCCGATCAACGGAGACAGCGACCTGGGTGGTGCACAAAATCCGGATACGCCGTTGCCGGCTGTGCTCGACATCAATGCGCTCACCGTCGACGGCGAAGACGGCAGGCCGAGACTGCGCGCAATCTGGTCGTTCCCCACAGGGATACTGGGCAAGGGCGATGTTCAAGTGGCCGCGAGGATGTGGTCCGAAACGCTGGCAGCGCTGGCCGCCGACTCGGGTAACCCGGGTGTCGGTGGCCGGACTCCGTCGGATCTGGACTTGATCAGTCTCGGTCAAGGTGAGATCGATCTGCTCGAGGACAGGTACCCCGCATTGAGTGATGTGTGGCCGTTGTCCCCGCTGCAGGCAGGTTTGCTATTCCATGCGTTGGCGTCCGAGGGATCGGTGGACGCCTATGTTGTGCAGTTGGTTGTCGAATTGCGGGGTGAAGTTGACTCGCAGCGATTGCGCCGTGCCTGCCAATCGGTGCTCGATCGCAATCCGAATCTGCGGACCGCCTTTCGCACCGACGTCGGATCTCAGCCGGTGCAGGTGGTGCACGATTTCGTCGAAGCACCGTGGTCGGAGATCGACCTTTCCGGATTGGACTCCGGCGCCCGCGCTCGTGCTTGGGATCACCTGATGGCGGAGGATCGCGCTACCCGCTTCGAACCGACTCGAGCTCCGCTGTTGCGGTGGAAGTTGGTCAGCACCGGCCCGGGAAGCTATCGCCTGGTGATGACCAATCATCATCTGCTGCTGGACGGTTGGTCGACGCCACTGCTTCTGAAGGAAGTGCTGGTGCTTTACGCAACCGATGGCGCGGCGCTGCCCCGGGTACGTCCCTATCGGGACTTTCTAGCCTGGATCGCCGGGCAGAACAAGACAGAGTCACTTGACGTCTGGGCCAAGGCATTCGACGGTGTCGACGAGCCGACGTTGGTTGCGCCTGCCGATCCTGGTCGTCGGTATCGCGAGTCGCGGGATGTGTTCGGTGAGTTGACCGAGGAGCAGACTGTGGGGTTGATGTCGTTTGTTCGGGGTCGGGGGGTGACTGTGAATTCGGTGATCGAGATGGCGTGGTCGATTGTGTTGGGTGGGTGGACTTCTCGTGATGATGTGACGTTCGGTTCGACGGTGGCTGGTCGTCCTCCGCAGGTTGCGGGTGTGGAGTCGATGATCGGTTTGTTTGTCAATACGGTGCCGGTGCGGGTTCGGTTGGATCGGCGGGAGACTCTTGGTTCGCTTCTCGGCCGGATTCAGGCTGAGCAGGCTGGGCTTTTGGATCATCAGTACGTGGGTTTGGCGGATATTCAGCGGGTGGCGGGGCCGGGTGCGGTGTTCGACACGATGACGGTGTTCGAGTCGTATCCGATCGATCGTGGTGGGTTGACTGCGGAGACGGATATTGCGGGTATGCGGGTGGTTGATGTGAGTGGTGTTGACGCTGCGCACTATCCGATCGGACTGGTCGCTCACGTCGACGCGGTAGTGCACCTGACAATCAAGTTCCTCCCAGATCTCTTCGACCACAACGTGATAGACGAGATGATGCAGCGAGTCCTCCGTGTGATCGACGCAGCGGTTACCGACCCGGACCTGTCAATCGGCGCGCTGAACGTACTCTCGCCGGCGGAATGTGGTGAGTTGGTTCCGGTGTCGGGTGTTGCGGGTGGTCGGGTGTTGGTGTTGCCGGAGTTGTTGGCTGTGGGGGATCCGAACGCACTGGCTGTTGTGTGTGGTGATGAGCGGTTGTCGTATGGGGAGTTGGATGTTCGGTCGAATCGGTTGGCGCGGTTGTTGATTAGCCGTGGTGTTGGTCCGGGGTCGTGTGTTGCGGTGGCGTTGTCGCGGTCGGCGTTGTCGGTGGTGGCGTTGTGTGCGGTGGCGAAGTCGGGGGCGGCGTTTGTTGCGGTTGATCCGGAGTATCCGGCTTCCCGGGTCGAGTACATGCTCACCGATTCTGTGGTGACGGTGGGGATAACGAATTCGGATTGGCACAATCGATTACCTGGATTTGTGGACTGGGTGGTGCTCGACGATCCGGTGGCGGAGGTCGAGTTAGCGGGGTTGTCTGTTGCTGCGGTGACGGATGTGGATCGGGGCGGAACACTGCATCCGGATGAGGCGGCGTATGTGGTGTATACGTCGGGGTCGACCGGTGTGCCGAAGGGTGTGGTGGTGCCGCATCGGGGGTTGGCGAATTTGGTTGTGGATCAGTGTGTTCGGTTCGGGCTAGATGCCAACTCGGTGGTGTTGCATGGCGCGTCGCCGAGTTTTGATGCTGCGATATTGGAGCAGTTGTGGGCGTTGGGGTCTAGTGGCCGGTTGGTGGTTGCTCCACCTGGGGTGTTCGGTGGGGAGGATCTGCGGGAGTTGTTGGTGCGGGAGAGGGTTTCTCATGTTGCGTTGACGCCGACGGTGTTGGGGACTGTTGATCCGGCTGGTCTCGAGGATCTGTCGACGGTGGTGGTGGGCGGTGAGGTGTGTTCGCCGGAGTTGGTGGCGCGGTGGTGTTCGCCGGGTCGGGTGGTGGTGAATACGTATGGTCCGGCGGAGGCGACGGTGCAGTCGAATGCGAGTGTGCCGTTGGTGGTGGGGGAGCCGGTGACGATCGGCGGGCCGATTCGGGGTGTGGCGGAGGTTGTTCTTGATGGTTGGTTGCGGCCGGTTCCGGTGGGTGTGGTGGGGGAGTTGTATCTGTCGGGTCCTGGTTTGGCGAGGGGGTATGTGAATCGGGCGGGGTTGACGGCGTCGAGGTTTGTGGCGGATCCGTTTGGCGGCTGCGGGCGGAGGTTGTATCGGACGGGGGATGTGGTTCGGTGGCGCAGGGTTTCGGATAGCGGTTTGTCTCTGGAGTTTGTGGGTCGTGGTGATCTGCAGGTGAAGGTGCGTGGTGTTCGGATCGAGTTGGGGGAGGTGGAGTCGGCGCTGCTGGCATGTGTGGGGGTGGCTGGGTCGGCGGCTGCGGTGCGGGAAGATCGGTTGGTCGGGTATGTGGTGCCGGAATCGTCTGTAATCCTGGATATTTCGGTGATTGTGGATTGTGTGGCAGGACGGGTGCCTGCGCAGATGGTGCCGGCTGTGGTGGTGGTGGTTGGCGAGTTGCCGGTGACGCCGAATGGGAAGATCGATCGGGATGCATTGCCCACACCTGACTTCGAAGCCCAGCGCGCAGAATATCGGCCGCCTCGAGAAGGCACGGAAGCCGCCGTCGCCGCGGCGTTTGCAGATGCACTGGGTATATCGCGAGTGGGCGCCGACGACAATTTCTTTGCACTCGGAGGCAATTCGTTGACAGCCACCGCAGTGGCTGCGCGATTGCATCAATCGATTGAGACCGAAGTGCCGGTTCACTGGATTTTCACCGAGTCGACGCCCGCGACGTTGGCGCACCGAATTGCGACGTGCACAGCGGAGACGAACGACGCGGTCGGGGTAATGCTTCCCCTGCGGGCCACGGGGAATCGTGAACCGCTCTTTTGTGTCCATCCCGCGATCGGGTTGGCGTGGTGTTTCAGTGGATTGGTGCAGTATGTGGATAGTGACCGCCCGATCTACGGAATCCAATCACCAGCACTGACAGATTCGTCCGTGCATTTCGATTCGCTCGACGATCTCGCGGCCCGCTACGTCCGTGAGATCCGATCCGTGCAGCCACACGGGCCCTATCATCTGCTCGGATACTCGGTGGGTGGCCAGATCGCACATGCAATGGCGGAAAGGCTTCGTCGTGACGGTGCTGACGTTGCAACGCTCGCGATGATGGACAGTCGCTTGATGACGGAGGTTGACGCTCCGATGCCGTCTGTTGCGCGATTGGTCGCCGAGTTCGCCGAGGTTGATTTACCCGATGCGCTCGAGGAAGACCCCACATTCGATCAGGTCGCGGAGTTGCTGCGCCGCAAGGGCGGATTCTTTTCGACACTGACGGCCGATCACCTCGAGACTTTGTACCGGCAGTACTGCAAGCTGGTCGATGATGCCGTGGCGCACCACCCGTCGAACCTTGATCTCTCCGATCTTCTCTACTTCAGCTCTGTGGAGTCGCGCGAAGCCGACAGGAATGGAGGACCCGAAGGCTCGATCGGGGCAGCGGACTGGAAGGACTACGTCGTGGGAGATATCCACGAGTACAAGATCCCCACGACGCATGAGCAGATGACGAGCCCTCCGGGTTTGGCAGTCATCGGTCCGATCCTGGATCGCCACCTGGCGTCGGTTGGCCTAGTGGCCGGCGCCGAGTTCGATGAGGACAACACCGGCGGCAATCAGCGCAATGCCCGCCGCCATGAGCTTCGTCAGGGCTTCGCGAAACAGGATTCGGCACGCGAGGGCAGTTAGCGCCACCCCGCAGGCCGTCCAGATTCCGTACGCCACTCCGAGGGCAAGGCCGGCGTCGAGCGCGAGTGTCAGAAACGCGAAGGAGGCCACATAGCCCACGCCCACCACGACGAACCATTTCTTGTTGCTTCCAGTTTGCGACGCCATACGCAGCGCCAGGGTGGCGGAAACCTCGGACAGGATCGCCGCGATCAGAAATATCCAGGTCACGCGGTGTCACCCGATTCGCGAGTGGCGGCTGCTTGCGAGCCGAGTTCGACACACAAGACTCCACCGATGACCAAGGCAATGCCAAGTCCCATCGTCGCGGTCAAGGGATCGCCGAAGAGAAGCGTTGCGAGAATTGCGGTCAGGACAACTCCGGTCGCTCCCCAGATTCCGTATGCAACACCAAGTCCCATACCTGCGCGGAGAACGAACGACAGCGCGGTGAAGGCTGCCACGTATCCCACAGCGACCACTACGTACCAGGCAGGGTAATCGAGAGCTGCGCGCAACGAGAGCGTGGCGGTGACCTCGGTCACGATTGCGGCAATCAGTAGTAGCCATTTCTTCACAAGCCGTGATTCTGTCAGAGCAGTAGCCGCTGCTCCGACGGAGAACTTGCGGCGACGCAGATTCTCGACTGGCATCACTCCCAGGTGCAGCGCCTGGACTCGGTGATCGATCGCGCTTCGGCCCCGTCCGGCGGAGGTTTCCTCGACAGCGAGTACCTGGCAGCGGCCCACGCCGTCGTCCAACGGAATGTTCGAGCTGTACGGGCTCGATGACACACAACCGGCTTCGACGACGCTCAGACGTGGACGCGGATCCTGCAGTCAACGACTTGCCGTGCTGGAGGCGCTGGCCCGCAGTCGCGGGAACTGGAGTGCGTCCGGCTAGCACCGTGATCGGGGGCTAGGCTGTTCGGCATGTCTGTGCGTACACCGTTGGTCCCCGGAACCGTCTCACCTGTCCTTGCTGTGCCCTCGAAGATCGAGCGGCCCGAGTACGCGTGGAAGCCGACAGCCAAGGAAGGCAACGAGCCTTGGGTCCAGACGCCGGAGACCATCGAGGCGATGCGCGTCGCGAGCAAGATCGCCGCGCGGGCGTTGCAGGAAGCGGGCAAGGCCGTTGCACCTGGCGTCACGACTGACGAGCTGGACCGCATTGCTCACGAGTACATGATCGATCACGGTGCGTACCCGTCGACGTTGGGCTACAAGAGCTTTCCCAAGTCCTGCTGCACCTCCCTCAACGAGGTGATCTGCCATGGAATCCCCGATTCCACGGTCATCCAGGACGGTGACATCGTCAATATCGACGTCACCGCATACATCGGCGGCGTGCACGGCGACACCAACGCCACCTTCCTCGCCGGTGATGTATCCGAGGAGCATCGACTTCTTGTCGAGCGCACCCACGAAGCCACGATGCGGGCGATCAAGGCCGTCAAGCCGGGCCGCGCGCTCAACGTGATCGGTCGGGTCATCGAGTCTTATGCTCACCGATTCGGATACGGCGTCGTGCGTGATTTCACGGGCCACGGCATCGGCGAGACCTTCCACAACGGCCTCGTGATCCTGCACTACGACGAGCCCGGCGTCGAAACGATCATCGAACCCGGAATGGTCTTCACCATCGAACCGATGATCAACCTCGGTGGCATCGACTACGAAATCTGGGAAGACGACTGGACCGTGGTCACCAAGGACCGCAAGTGGACGGCTCAGTTCGAGCACACCCTGGTTGTCACCGACACCGGTGCCGAGATCCTGACTCTGCCTTGACCCTGCGCGGTGCCCTGCTCGTAGCGGGTACGACCTCCGACGCGGGCAAGAGTGTCCTTGTCGCCGGGTTGTGTCGGATGCTGGCGCGTCGCGGTGTACGCGTCGCGCCCTTCAAGGCGCAGAACATGTCCAACAACTCCGTCGTCACTCTCGACGGCGGGGAGATCGGCCGTGCTCAGGCACTTCAAGCCCGTGCCTGCGGTCTCGAACCGAGTGTGCGGTTCAACCCGGTACTGCTCAAGCCGGGAAGTGACCGGACATCGCAGCTGGTCGTTCGTGGTAAGGCGATGACAACTGTCGGTGCGCGGGACTACATGCAGCACCGTGCGTGGCTGCGCGGCGTCGTCGCGGAGGATCTGGCGTCTTTGCGTAGCGACTTCGACGTCGTGATTTGTGAGGGTGCCGGTTCACCGGCTGAAATCAATTTGCGGGCAACCGATCTCGCGAACATGGGATTGGCGGAAGCGGCTTCCATTCCGGTGATCGTGGTCGGCGACATCGACCGCGGTGGGGTGCTGGCTCATCTGTTCGGAACGGTCGCGGTTCTCTCGCCGAGTGATCAGGCCTTGATTGCCGGCTTTGTGATCAACAAATTCCGTGGTGACGTCGGGCTGCTCGAGCCCGGCCTCGAACAACTCCGCGAACTGACCGGACGCCCGACGCTGGGTGTCATCCCGTTTGCCGACGATCTGTGGCTCGACGCGGAGGATTCGCTGGGAGTCACCGGTAATGCACCGGTGGGTCGCCCCGGACGGCCCGTCGGTTCGGCGTGGTTGACGGTCGCGGCAGTTCGGTTGCCGCGCATTTCCAATTCGACGGACGTCGAAGCTCTCGCCTGCGAACCGGGGGTTGCGGTTTCGTGGGTCACCGACCCGGCACGTATTCGCGACGCAGACCTCGTGGTGATTCCAGGCAGCAAGTCCACCGTGAGTGATCTCGAGTGGTTGCGCAGCACGGGCCTGGCCGACGAGATCATCGCTCGAGCAGGCCGCGGGCAAGCCATCCTGGGAATCTGCGGTGGTTATCAGATGTTGGGCAAATCCATCGTCGACGACGTCGAATCAGGATCGGGCACTACTGCCGGACTCGGATTGCTCGACCTCGACATCGAATTCGCTTCGGACAAAGTGCTGGCTCAGGTCGACGGTCACTCCGACGGTATTCCGGTGTCCGGGTACGAGATTCATCATGGACGGGTGATCCGCAACAACGATCTTCCGTTGTTGACCGCTGCCGACGGTTCGCCGGAAGGAAGTGTTCGAGGGTCGGTTCGCGGCACCCACTGGCATGGACTTCTGGAAAGCGACGCCTATCGCCGCACCTTCCTGACGGACATTGCCGGTGTGGGGTTTGTCGTGGCGCCGGATACCTCGGTGGCTGCGGTTCGTGAACAGCAACTCGACCTCCTTGCAGACCTCGTCGAGAAGTACCTCGATCAGGATGCTCTCGAGGAACTGATCGGCGGGGGAGTGCCGAATGGATTGCCCGTCATCACCTCTCACGTGAATTACGTCTAACGCTCGCTAGTTTCCTACGCGGTGATCGGGACAGCCGTTCCCGTTACAGCGATGCCTCCCTGTGCCGGAATATCGACGAGTAGGACGCTCGGACGGCCGACGTGTCTGCCCTGGTGGATTGTGATGCGCCGAGGAGTGTCAGCGGGATCGAGTGCCCGCAGGTATCCGCCGGTGGAAGCTGCCGCAGATCCTGTTGCCGGGTCTTCGGTGATGTTGCCCGCGGGGAAGAGATTTCGGGCTTCGAAAGTGTTGGCGTCCAATTGATGCAGGAAGGTCACGGTTCCGGCCCAGCCTTGTGCGTCCATGAGTGTGCGCATTGCCGCGGGGTCGAATGTGAACTGGTCGAAGGTCGATTTGTCACCGAGAACCACAATCGGATGGGTGTTTCCGGCATACGACAGCTGCGGCGGAAAGTTGGTGTCGATTGCCGACGAGTCGATGCCCACGAGGCCGAGCAGTGCAGTGAGCACGGCATGGTCGATGGGCGAGACTGCAGGTTCCACGCTGGTGAACGTTGCGAGAATGCCTGATGCCTCTGTTGTGGTCGTGATCGACACCGGTCCGACGGATGTCTCGAACGTGAAGGTTCCTGCGCCGTCGCGTTCGGTAAGCGCGACCGCGGTGGCAATGGTGGCGTGACCGCAAAACGGAATTTCCGCAATAGGGGAAAAGTATCGAATAACGTTGTGTTGCTTGTCTTCCTCGGATCCAGGCTTGGTGACAAATGCAGTCTCCGCGTATCCGATGTCCGTCGCGATGGCCTGCAACTCCGCGTCGCTCAGCCCCCGTGCGTCCAGCAACACTCCTGCGGGATTGCCGCCCGCGGGATCGGAGCTGAATGCGGTATATCGAAGGATATCGGGTGTGATGGCCATGAAGCGATTATCTCTCGTGGACGTGCCGACACGAAAGAGCCGGATGGTCGGAACCGGACTGCGAGCGTTTCGATCAGCCCGCGTAGCGCCAGCTGTAGGCGCACAGCAAGCCCCAGGTGGCCGCGAATCCAGCGACCTTGAGCCGCGTTGCGGTTCCGGGCAGCGTCGATCCGAAGATTGCGGCGTCACCGAGATCGGCTGCGGCTCGGAACGCGACAGCGCCGCGACGCGCCGGCCCGTACGGTGCCATGGCCAGCAGAAGTCCGCTCGCGACATCCCGCGCTCCAACCGCCCTGATCACGGTCGCTACTTCCGGTGCGATGCTGCCGTCAGCCTTGGTGAGTTTGCACGGCTTCGCAAGAATTCTCGGTGAGAGGACGAGGGCGGCGCTGTAGGCGGCGGTCAGGACACCGAGAGCTTGAGGGAGCAATCGCGCAGTGGGGATTGGTGTCATGATCTCTGTGTACCCACAATCCGTTGTCCTACCTCCGTCGCACATACCGTTTGTTTGTGCTGAGGACTCCAGCTGGACGCTCGTCGTCCGTGGATGGCATCAGGGGTCGGCCTTCAGTGTCATGTCCAAGGTCACGGTCACAGCCCACATCTCGGTAGGGCCTGCGACTGCGGACGGACACTGCTCCAGAGCGACGCTGTCCACCAGCGTTTGCAGAACGAACCAACTGAATGAGGTTGTACTGGTGTCGACCATTGCAGACGTCGTCCCGGTGAGGATCACCGACACGCTGCCAGGGTCGGCTCCGACGGTGCACGTGAGAGTGCTGCAGGTAGGCGTGTGGCGCAAAAGAGTGCTCGCTGCTTCGTCGACCGCGAGAACGAGGTCTGCCACAGCGTCGGCTGCTAGGTCGTGGTGTCTGCCCCTCGACCGGACGAGAGCTCGCAGGATATGGAGCTGATCAGCGGTGGCGGCTACGGACAGTGAAGGTAAAGGGAAAGACTCGTCGACAACCATGAGTGCTCCTACGATGCGATGCGTTGCGGTGTCGTGTCAGGAAGCAGCGGCGGCGGACCGTCCTGATGACTACCAGTGCGCGCATCAAAAGGTGCTCTTTCCAGTGGCCTCCCGTCGAAACGATTCGGCAGGGACAGGCCAGATGCCGTCTGTAGTGCATTCGTAGCCGGATCGAATGCGGATGGGTCGGACGTGGGAAATATCAGGTGTCGAACTCGGCAGCAAGATCCCTGGCCTGCGTCAGCTTCGTCGCCGCCCGCTCCGCGGCTTCCTCGGCGGTGCGCCGAGCGGACTCGGCAAACCGGCACTCCTGCTCGGCCTGTGACAAAGCCTCTCGGAGATCGGAGACCTTCTGCGCCGCCTCGTTCACCCTCGCAGTAGCCGAGTCGAGTTCCGAAGTAGCCTGATGCGCAGCAGTTTCCGCGTCACTGACGCGAGCCTGGGCCTGTTTTCGCGCGGCCCCAGTCGGCTGTCCTTTCGGCTCGGCGTCGGAAGGCGCCGGTGCGGTCGGTTCAGGTACCGATGCGAGCGCGGCAGGGCCGAAGCCGCTGTACGACACTGAGCCCAGCATCCGGCCGCGACGTAGATCGGCGCCGATATCGGGTTCGGAGAGCGCCGCCGACAGTGACTGCCCGATCTCGCGCATCACTGTCTCCGACAGCGGGCGGCCACGATCTTGTGCCGCGGCCGAGGCGCGTTCGGTCAGCGCTGAGATGACGGCCGCTCGCCGGGAAGCCAGAGACCGCAACTCTTCAGCGCGTAGGGCCTGTTGTGCGGATCGCAGTGCTGCCCCGAGTTCGAGCAAGCGATCGACGCTTTCCGGCTCGACCCGAACGAGAAGGTTGAGAGCCCAACCCGTTGTTGTGGGTTTGCGCAGGGCATTCAGATTTTTCGCCAGCGTCGTATCGCCCAACTCCTTGGCGCGCGCGACTGCGGCGCGTCGCGCGCCGATGAATTCGGACGGGTCGAGTGCGTAGAGTTCGTCGGCTGTGCTGTCGAAGTCCACACATCATTGTTACACCGGGAACGCCGTGGCACCGCGATCGCCAACGGGAGTCGTACTCGGACTCGCTGGGCATACATCCGGTATGGGTCAGGTTATGAAACTCGTCGTTGTTGTCAGCGCCGTGATCGCAGTAGTTGGATCGTTCATCGGTTCGGGAGCCTGGATCGGCACGCCTATCGCGGAGGCAGCAGGAGGTGCACTGAGCGCTACGTCAACGCTGGTGGCACCGGCCGGGACTGCGTTCTCGATCTGGTCGGTTGTCTACGGCGGATTTCTCGCATACGCGATCTGGCAGTTCCTGCCGGGCAGAACTGTGCGTCACGAGGCCTTGCGTCCCGCGATAGCGGTGTCGATGCTCCTCAATGCTGCCTGGATTCTCTCGGTGCAGGCCGGATTGTTGTGGCTGAGCGTCGTGATTATCGCGAGTCTGCTGGCCGTGCTTGCGCGAGTGTTCGTGCTGCTTCAGCGACAGCGCCCGGAGAACGGGATCGACGCGGTGATCACGGACGGCACCATGGGTCTGTATCTCGGCTGGGTGTGCGTCGCAACCATTGCCAACGTCACTGCCTGGCTCGTCGATCTAGGTATCACGAGTGCCGCGACGACGTGGGCAGTCATTGTTCTCGCCGTCGCTGCCATGGTCGGAGTTGGCCTTGCGACCGGTTCGCGCGGCGCGATCGCGCCGTCGATCGGCATTGTGTGGGGACTCGCGTGGGTGGCGCAGGGCCGACTGGGTGGCGAAGTGGCGAACACGGCGGTCGGTATCTCGGCAGTGCTTGCCGCCCTGTTGGTCGGTGTCTATACCGCCGGCGTCAGGCTCGACCTGACCGGCGCGCACCCGGCGAAATGAATTTTTGATCCCGGTTGGTGAGAGAAGTCATCCCGAAGCGATTCCGGTTTACCTAGATTCATGAATCGAAGTATTTCTCCACCTTGAAGTAATTCTCTACGTAAAGAAGAGGCATTCTGTGAAGATCCTGATTGTTGGCGGAACTGGCATGATCGGTGCCCACACGGCACTTCACCTTCGCGACATGGGAAACGACGTCACCGTCGCGGCGCGTAATCCACTCGCCGATGACTCGCCTGTGCGAGATTTCCCGGTCCTGCTCGGTGACTACACGGAACAAACTTTCACAGCGGATCAACTGGCACCGTTCGACGCGATCGTCTTTGCCGCCGGTCAGGACGTGCGACACATGGGCCGCGGCGTCGACGAGGCGGAATTCTGGGAGAAGACACAGTCCGGTGGGGTGCCGCGGTTCGCGGCCCTGGCCAAAGAGGCTGGTGTTGCCCGGTTCGTCCAGGTGGGAAGCTACTACCACCATCTGCGTCCCGAATTGGCAGAGACGATGCCGTACATCGCTGCGCGAAAGGCTGCCGACGAAGGAGCACGGGCGTTGGCCGACGAGACCTTCAATGTCTCGACGCTGAACCCGCCCTCAATTCTCGGCGTCATCAGTGGAACGTCTGCCAAGCGTTACCGCAAGATGTTCTCGTGGGCTGCGGGCAACGAGGCACAGATTCCTGATTTCGCTCCGGCCGGCGGCACCAATTTCATGTCGGTGCGGTCTTTGGCGGAAGCGATCTGGGGCGCGCTGCAACACGCGGAATCCGGCAAGGCATATCTGATCGGCGACCAGAATCTCACCTACCAGCAGTATTTCCAGTTGCTGGTTGCTGCGGCAGGCGGCGACCGGGAGATCGGCGAACGCAATGAGGAGCACCCCATCCTTCCGGACAGCTTCATCGTCCAGGGGCGCGGCAACGTCATCTCCTACGAGCCGTCTGACGCCGACACCGCGCTCCTCGGTTACACCCGGAACGACTGTGCGCGAGCACTTACCGAGATGCACGAGACAGTGAAGGAAGCCGTCGACGCACGCTGACGTCGTGGCCCGCTGTCCTTTTGGTGATCCTGTTTCGGTGTGTCGCCAAGCCCACGCCAGTGGACAGCGGGCCGGCCGGCCCAGCGAGCCAGGCCGCGGCTTGCGGCCGCGCTACGCGCCGCTACCGCGATCCTCGTCTTCAGTCCTCGTCAGGGTAGTTCCAGTCGAACACAACCTTCGCGGGCGGAACCGCCTCCGCGACGCGAAGCTGCAACGACTTCTCGAAGGTGGGACGCCACTTGTAGAAACCGCTGAAAATTACGGGATGCTGTGACACGACGTGCACGTCACGGGTCCCTTCGGGATTTTCTCGCCGTGAGATGACCACCTCACGTTCGAGCCGATTTTCCTCAACTACCTGCTCGAACAATGTGTAGATCGCGTCGGCGTCTGCCGGCGTGAGGCCATACACACCAAAACGGACATCGATATTCACAGACATCCGACAACTGTAGGTCGAGGTTCACCCGACAGTTGCATTGAGGTGACGGATGTTCGGCTCGGGTGCACGCGATTTCCGTTGTCCCGCACACCAACGCCTCTGTCAGGTCAGGCTTTCGGATCCGGGTTTTGGTTGTGGCTGGTGTGCCCCTGGCCGGAATCGCTTGGTGCGGCATCGTCTGGCGGGGCCGGGGTGCCGGGCGAGTTGCCTTCCGCTGTCGGAGTTGGGGTCGCAACCTCATCGGGTGTTTCTCCGATGGCTGGACCGCTCGCAGTGCTTGTCTCGGCGTTGTGGTGGCTAGCTTTTTTGGCAAGGTCGCCGACCTTGTGTTGCACCTGCGGTGCCTTCTCCTTGACGGTTTCCGCCACTTCGCTCACTTTTTCCTGGACAGTCGGGTTGTGCCACAGTTCGAGGGACTGGTCCCTCATCTTTTCGTAGGTTTGTCGTCCGGATCTGGTGCCCACGACGAATCCCGCAGCGGCGCCCGCTATGAAGATCAGTGCTTTCTGCATGACGTCTCCTGGTGTCGTCCGGCATGGAACGAGGTGGACGAGTTGTCACTGATCGCTCGTCCACCCACGAATACCCGTCAACAAGCCTGCTAACCGCGCGAGCGGCGGTATGACGGAGCGTCTTAACGATCAGCGGTGTCTTCCAAGGACATTGCGCGCGCGGAGTGGCCATCGCTGGTGATGTGAGCTTCGGCGCGCATCCGGTCGACCATGTGTGGGTAGTGAAGTTCGAACGCGGGGCGTTCTGATCGAATTCTGGGAAGTTCGGTGAAATTGTGCCGGGGCGGGGGACAACTGGTTGCCCACTCGAGCGAGTTTCCGAATCCCCACGGATCGTCGACCGTGACCACTTCGCCATATCGGTAGCTCTTGAAGACGTTCCACACGAACGGCAACGTGGATGCACCGAGAACGAACGCGAAGAGCGTGGACACGGAATTCAGCATCGTGAACCCGTCGGAAGGTAGGTAGTCGGCGTATCTGCGCGGCATTCCTTCTGCGCCCAGCCAGTGCTGCACAAGGAATGTGCCGTGGAATCCGACAAACGTGGTCCAGAAATGCCAGACGCCGAGCCGGTCGTCCAGCATCCGGCCGGTCATCTTCGGGAACCAGAAGTAAATGCCGGCAAACGTCGCGAACACGATTGTGCCGAACAGAACGTAGTGGAAGTGCGCGACGACAAAATAGCTGTCCGTGACGTGGAAGTCGAGTGGTGGGCTCGCGAGGATGATGCCAGTCAATCCGCCGAACAGAAACGTGACCAAGAAGCCGAGGGAAAACAGCATGGGTGACTCGAAAGTCAACTGTCCCTTCCACATTGTGCCGATCCAGTTGAAGAACTTGACTCCGGTGGGCACCGCGATCAGGAAGGTCATGAAGGAGAAGAAGGGCAATAGAACGGCGCCGGTGGCAAACATGTGGTGTGCCCAGACGGCGATGGACAGCGCCGCAATGGCGAGAGTGGCGTAGACCAGGCCGTTGTAGCCGAAGATCGGTTTGCGGCTGAAGACCGGCAATATCTCCGAAATGATGCCGAAGAAGGGGAGGGCCACGATATAGACCTCGGGGTGGCCGAAGAACCAGAACAAATGCTGCCACAGGACGGCACCGCCGTTGCTCGCGTCGTAGACGTGTGCGCCGAGGTTTCGGTCGGCGAGGAGTGCCATCAGGGCTGCAGTCAGGATCGGAAAGGCGATCAGGATCAGTATCGACGTGATGAAGATGTTCCAGGTGAAGATCGGCATGCGGAACATCGTCATTCCCGGCGCGCGGAGGCAGATCACGGTGGTGATCATGTTGACCGCTCCGAGAATGGTTCCGACTCCGGCCAATGTAAGACCGGTAATCCAGAGGTTGGCTCCGGCGCCGGGTGAGAACGTGTCGGTGGACAACGGCGCGTACGCAGTCCAACCGAAATCGGCCGCGCCGCCAGGGGTGACGAACCCACTGATCGTAGTAATCGCGCCGAACAGGTAGAGCCAGTAACTGAGGGCGTTCAATCGGGGAAACGCGACGTCAGGTGCTCCGATCTGCAGCGGCAGTATGTAGTTCGCGAAGCCGAAGACGATCGGGGTCGCGTACAGCAGAAGCATGATGGTGCCATGCATGGTGAACAGTTGGTTGTACTGCTCGTTGGACAGGAACTGCATTCCTGGAACAGCTGTCTCGGCACGCATCATCAACGCCATCACGCCGCCGATCAAGAAGTAGGCGAACGACGTGAACAGATACATCAAGCCGAGTTTCTTCGGATCTGTGGTCGTCAACGTGTCAAGAAGCGCCTGGCCCTTCCGCAGGCGGCGTGGGGGATACGGCCGTCGGCCTACGAGGGCGCGGACTGGTACTGCGGTCATCAGGTCTCCCATCGCACGTATGGAAGCGCGACTGCAAGAGTTGTTACCCGTACTTGAAGCTGGCGAAACAGCGCTGAACTATCTCGGATGGTGTGGGTTCTCGGCGGATCCCGGTGCGGAACAATATCCATTCCTGCGTCGTTGTCCGGGCTATGAGCGACGATACGGAAGTCCGGGACGCACTCTTCGAGCTTGTTGCCAATGGGAAACAGGGTGTTTTGGCAACCATCAAGCGGGACGGTAGGCCGCAACTGTCCAACATCATCTATCGCTGGGATTCCGAGTCGCGAACGGCATCGATCTCGATTACGGCGGACCGCGTCAAGAGCAAAAATGCCGAGCGGGACCCGCGGGTGTCACTGCATGTGAGTGCTCCGGATTTCTGGAGTTATGCAGTGATCGAAGGCATTGCGAAGTTGACTCCATCAGCTTCCGATCCACACGACGAGGTGGTCGACGCGCTGGTTGATCTCTATCGAGACATCAGTGGCAATGGGCATCCCGACTGGGAGGACTACCGCCGCGCGATGGTGGCGGAACGCCGCCAGATCCTGAGTGTGCGAGCAGATCATGTGTACGGCATGTCGGGCACCGGTTAATAACGTTACGAGATACTATGTAATGGTGAATTCGGAGACTCCACGCGCCGGCCGGCCGCGCGACCCGGGCAAGGACCAAGCTGTGCTGGTTGCAGCGCGCCGCCTCCTGGCCGAAGTTGGCTACCAGCAGACGACGATTGCCGCCATCGCCCGGTCAGCCGAAGTGAATACGCCGGCTATCTACCGCCGATGGCCGACTCGCGAAGCATTGATCGAAGAAGCAGTGCACGGGACCGGAGGCCATCCGTTGCCCGAGGTGTCCGGAGACCTCCGAGCAGACCTCGCGACGTGGGTGCGGATCTTCCTGGTTCGAGCCGCGCGACCTGCGGCCAGGGCCGGAGTTCCCGGACTGCTCGCGGACTCTCAGAGTGAGGACGCCCGGCAGCGATTACTGGCCATCGGCGCGCCGGTTCGCAAGGCCTTTCAAGAGATGTTGGACGGTGCCGCCGAGCGGGGAGAAATCCCGGCCGACGTCGACGCGACGTTCCTGTTCGATCTACTCTCGGGCGCCACCACTATGCGTGGTCTCACGCGTGGCGCCGAGGACGAGGACCGTTTCGTCGATTCACTTGCAGGTTCGCTGTTCGTGTTGGCAGTGCATGCAAGCGAGACGATCGGTCTGAAAGCAGGGCACGAATGAAGATCGATCTCCAGTTGGATTCACGTCCCGAAGACTCGGCAGCGCGCGCGAAGGAACTTGTAGCGCTGGGCGCCGACGGTCTTTTCACGTTCGAGGGCGCACACGACGTTTTTGTCCCGCTCGTCGCAGCTTCAGGTGTGGTCGAGGCGGACCTCATGACCAATGTGGCGATCGCGTTGCCCCGCAGTCCGTTGCACCTCGCTCATGTTGCAAACGACATACAGGCATTGAGCCGCGGTCGATTCCGGCTCGGTTTGGGTTCGCAGATCCGTCCCCATATCGAGCGACGCTACGGTAGCGAGTGGTCGCGGCCAGCCGCACGAATGCGGGAAACAGTACTTGCGATCAAAGCGATCTTCACTGCGTGGGAAGAGCGTTCGCCCCTGGATTTCGTGGGCGAGTTCACCCAGCACACGCTCATGCCACCAACGTTCGATCCTGGACCTAATCCGTACGGTCCGCCGGAAATCTGTCTGGGGGCGTTGGGGCCCTTGATGACTCGGGCTGCTGCGGAAGTGGCAGACGGGTTGCTGGTCATGCCCTTCAACAGTGCCCGTCATTTTCGCGAGCGGACCATGCCCGCGATCGAGGAGGGGCTCGAACTCGGCGGGCGTACCAGGGCGGATCTTGCGATCTACCCGCAGGTGCTGGTTGGTGTCGGGCGCACCGCAGACGAACTCGCCGACGCCGAGCGCGGGGTCCGGAGTCTGCTCGGGTTCTATGGTTCTACGCCGGCGTATCGGCCGGTGTTGGAGGTCGACGGCTGGGAAGATGTTCAGCCCGAACTCAACTCGCTCTCCAAGCGGCGCGAGTTTGCTGCCATGACGGACCTGATCGATCGAAACATGATGAACACGCTTGCAGTGGTGGGCACCCCCGAGGAATGTGCGGCAAAGATCGTCGCGCGATTCGGCGACCACGCTGAGCGCGTGTGCTGTTACTTTCCTGCATACTCGGTATCTGATTCCCATGTTGCGGAGATGATTTCGGCGCTCGGGAAAATGCGATGACAAGCGGGGTGCTGGTGGAGGTGGACGGCGGCGTAGCCGTAGTCACCCTTGACCGGCCGGAGCGGCGCAACGCGTTCACCGGGGCGATGGGTCGAGCACTGGGTGAGGCGTACCGGAATCTTGACGCCGATGACGACGTTCGTGCCATCGTGCTGACCGGTGCGCCGCCGGCATTCTGTGCGGGCGCAGATCTAGAGGGAGGCGCGGACACGTTCGATGCGCCTGTCGGTGACGGCTTTTCGGCATCGCCGATCAACCCACCGGCCTTCGATTTGCGTAAGCCCGTGATCGCGGCGGTGAACGGACACGCGATAGGTATCGGACTGACTATCGCGATGCAAACAGACATCCGGATTTTTGCCACGGATGCCAAGTATGCGATTCCGCAGGTTCGCCGGGGAGTGTTGCCCGACGCGATGTCACATTGGACCGTTCCGCATATTGCCGGTATGGCGGTTGCTGCCGATATCCTGTTGACCGGTCGCACATTTGACGGTGCGGAGGCTGTTCGGCTGGGACTCGCGAGCCGTTGCCTGCCCGCAGACGACGTGTTGCCCGCCGCCCTGGGCATCGCTCGGGATATCGCGGTGAATGTTGCCCCCATGTCGGTTGCGCTGTCCAAACGTCTCTTGTGGCAGTCGGCCAGACACGGCTACGGTCCCGAGCGGGTAGCGGACCTCGAGACAGAGTTGCACTTGCGTGTGATGGGTGAGCCCGACTCGTCCGAGGGGGTTCGCGCCTACCTGGAACGGCGTGACCCACACTGGGTCTCACGGCTGTCATCCGACTGGCAGGAGATTGCTCCGCAATGACTCAGTGTGGGGTCAGGCCGCGCTAGGCGTGTGCCAACAACTGTTCGAGGCGGCGGCTACAGAATGCGGTGATGTCCGCGTGCTCACCGAGTTGTAGGTGCGTGGACAGTCGCAGTAGCGGAACCGATAACAGCACCGCAGCGAGCACCTCGTTGAACAACAGGTTCCGGACCGGCCATCCTGTCAGTTCCTCGTAGCGGGCGATCGTCTGCTCCCGGGTCGGTGTGCCAGGCAGAGATGGGTGACCCTCGAACTCGCTGCAGGCCCAGTCGAGGAACAGCATCCACGCCAGGTCGGCTTCGTGATCACCCAGATACGCCATTTCCCAGTCGAGTACACCGGCAACGGAATGGTCCGGGCTGTAGAGGATGTTCGACATGCGCGCATCGCCCCAACACAACGTGACATGTTCGGGCTCGTAGATATTCGCGCGGAGCCACGACAGTGCCTTCTCCATTACCGGCGACAGACTCGGCGCTGCCCAACGCACGGCCCAGTCGAGATAGTTCACGGCCTGCTCGATCGGTTTGTCCCCGAACCTCGGCATGGAGAGAAAGTCGAGGCGAAGCTCGCCGGGGTCGAGTTGATGGATGCGGGCCATCGTCTCGACGCAGCCCCACCACATCCGCGCCCGACTCTGCTCGTCTGCCTCGAAGTAGTTTCCGGCGGTGTGATACGACGGAAAATCGCTGGGAGCCTCGGCATTTCCGATGCGTTCCATGACGTAGTACGGCCCGCCGAGAGCATTATCGGCGTTGTCTATCCAGAGCATCCGGGGGACAGGCAGATCGGTACCGGCAAGTCGCTTCGACACCAAATACTGGCGTCGTAGGTCGTAGTCGGGAAACAGGGAGATCTCGGGTGGGCGTCGGAATACGAAGCCCGCCCCCGAATTTTCGGACCCTTCCAGCTCGAACAGGTACGTCTCGGTCGAGAACCCGCGCTCGGTGCGTTGCCAGGCGACGATCTTCGCTTCCTGTGCGCCTGGAATCTGTTCGCGAACAACGGGTTCCAGGGTCGATGCCAGGGCTTCCGTGTCGACACGTTCAGTCATTGTGTGCGTCCGTCCGGTTTGCCGACCAGTCCGTGTACCCGTACCGGGGGTTCACACCCATGAAAACCATCTCGACCAGTCCGTGCCCGATCTTGTCACCCATCCGAACCTCGCACAGTGTTTCGCTGAGCATGCTCACTTGGCGGATCTCTTCGAGGTTGGTGATGTCCACTGTGAAGCTGTCGCTGAAGTCCTTGCCGCGGTACATGCCCGAGGCGTAACCGCGGTATTCGTCGTAACCGGCTAGTCCCGGCCAGAAATCACACACCGGATTCACTTCGATGACGTCGGTGGTTCGGTCGGCGCGATGCACGGTGAAGGTACCGGATTTCACGACGCGCAGATCGTCACGGAACTTCAGGTCGTGTTCGACGTCGATGATGGGTAATGGGTCCTTGTCGCTGGCGATCGGGAAGAGCACCTCGCCCTCGAACTGCCAACGCGCTCCCGTGCTCGTTTCACGCTGCGCGAAATGCACTACCTCGTCGTCGAATTGGAAGATCCCCATGTAGTACAGGACTCCCTCCGGAACCTCCGACGGCTGCAGGTTCGCGCCCTCCGACAGGCTGCCGCCCCCGCCGCCGTGGCGAACGCCCCACGAGTGGTCACGGCCGAACCACCAGTTGTCGGGATCGATCTCGATGCGCTCGCCGTCGATCTCGATCCAGCCGGTGATCGTGCCGTTCTGGTAGAAGCGACGGGCGTCCTCGCGCACTCTGCCACGGGTGCGGTGGAATGCTGCCGTCTGCTCGTAGACCGGAAAGTCGCCGGAGAAATCGAGTTGCAGGCTCAGTCCGTGCTCGTTCGACTCGACGGTCGAGCGAACCTTGCGCAGCGGTTCGACGATCTCGTAGGTGTACGGCCCGACGCTCCAGGCCGCAAGAGCGCCGGTCTGCGGGTTCAGTTCGGTCGACAGACGAACCACGCGAGCCTCTTCGCCCTTGCGTGTGACCATCGCGTAGGCGTCGAGGACGTTGCGGTTCGGGTATTTGGCCAGGCCGGTCATGACGGAGACCTCGCCGGTTTTGTCGAACCCGTACATCACGATGCGTTCGGTCCAACGCAGGTCGCTTTGCGAGACGTGGTCGAGTGTCGTGGGTAGTTGGTGGATGAGCAGTTCGTCGTGCGGAGTGATCACTGCGGGCCCTCTCGTGATGGATGGATGCCTTCAATCTATTACGGAGCGCATCGCAACGTAATAGTTTTCGGCAAATATATCTCCGGTAATGTCCGCGGATGTGGATGAACGCAGAGATCGTCGAACCGGTACCGCTGGCGTGGGGAGGCCCCGCGATCCTCAGGTAGACCTGGCCGTTCTCGCCGCCACCCGGGAATTGCTCGTAGAGCTCGGCTACCAGAAAACCACCATCACGGCGATCGCCCGACGAGCAAACTTGGGTACGGCAGCGATCTATCGGCGCTGGGCAACCCGCGAATCGATTATCGAAGAAGCGGTCTTCGGCATGCAGAATGGTGCATTGCCCGCGACTACCTCGAACTTGCGCGCGGACATACTGATCTGGACGCGATGGTTCCTCACCCAAGTGGCGGAACCGGCAACTCGCGCAGCCATTCCGGGCTTACTCTCTGCATATCAACAAGAGGAAGGCGCGTATCAGCGACTGGTTCTCAGCTCCGAGTATCCCGCCCGACTGGCACTCCTCGAGCGGGTGCGCGCCGAGTACCCGGAGCGGTCCGAGGCGGACGTTGCCGCCGCTACCGATGTCGCCTTCGATTTCCTCGTTGCGGCCACGATTGTCCGCGGACTCACCAGTGGACTCACCGACGCCGACGCTTTCTGCACCCGAACCGCCGCATCATTGGCGCTGCTGATCACCTCTACGCGCAGCGATATCAACGAGGAGTAATTGCATTCAGGCTAGGTAAGGGATTCGACACTTCGCGTCGGTCGGGCCGCTGATACTGCGCGCGGAGGATAACGGCCACAGTGACATCTGTGGCAACAATCCGGAATCAATTCGAGCTCGAAACCATTCGGTTGGCGTCAATTCCAACTATTTTCGCGAAAGTCTTGGATCAGTCCAGAAATCCGCGTCATAGTAGTGGGGTGTCCTCGACGCCGGACTTTCCAGCACAACTGCGTGACGCAGAGCTCCGTGTGACCCGACCACGGGTTGCGGTGCTCGAAGCGCTGCATGCGCGTCCACATGCCCCGACGGATTCGATTTTCGATGCTGTTCGGGCGGTTCTACCGGGAGTGTCTCGCCAAGCGGTGTACGACGTACTGCATGCGTTGACCTCAGTGGGAATCGTGCGGCGGATTCAGCCTTCCGGTTCAGTGGCTCTCTACGAGTTGAGGGTTGGTGACAACCATCATCACGTCGTCTGCCGATCGTGCCGGACGGTGTCGGACGTCGACTGCGCAGTTGGCGAGGCACCTTGTCTGACGCCACCGGATTACGACGGCTTCGAGTTCGTCGAAGTCGAAGTTGTCTTCTGGGGGATGTGCCCCGACTGCGCGGCATCACAGAGTTCGCGATCACACCCGTGATCGGAGTCGGATCTATTTGCTCATGGAGGGATTAACGTGTCCGATAGTTGCCCGATGGCCCCTGAAGGAAAGTCGCAGGGGGGAAGCGAAAGTGAAAATCCCGCGATCTCGGCTCCGACGCCCACGGCGCATCGCCCGATGACAAACCAGGACTGGTGGCCGAACCAGCCAAACCTTTCGGTGTTGCGTGTTCATTCGCCCAAATCCAACCCTCTGGGTTCGGACTTCGATTACGCGGCGGAGTTCGCGAAACTCGACGTCGACGCTCTCAAGCGCGACGTCATCGACTTGATGACAACGTCGCAGGACTGGTGGCCCGCAGACTACGGTCACTACGGTGGGCTGTTCATTCGGATGAGTTGGCACGCCGCGGGTACCTACCGCATCGCGGACGGCCGCGGCGGTGGAGGTCAAGGCGCACAACGGTTTGCGCCGCTGAACAGTTGGCCGGACAACGCAAGCCTCGACAAGGCTCGCCGCTTGCTGTGGCCCGTCAAACAGAAATATGGCAAGCAGATCTCGTGGGCCGACCTTCTGGTTTTTGCCGGCAACTGCGCCTTGGAGTCGATGGGGTTCAAGACCTTTGGCTTCGGGTTCGGTCGCGAGGACATCTGGGAGCCGGAGGAAATGTACTGGGGCCCGGAGGACTCGTGGCTCGGAGACGAGCGGTACAGCGGCGACCGTGAGCTGTCCGGTCCGCTCGGCGCGGTGCAGATGGGTTTGATCTACGTAAACCCGGAGGGGCCGAACGGGCAGCCCGATCCGGTCGCCGCTGCCCGCGATATCCGCGAAACCTTTGCGCGCATGGCGATGAACGACGTCGAGACGGCGGCGCTGATCGCCGGCGGACACACCTTCGGTAAGACTCACGGGGCCGGCCCCGCCGATCTCGTCGGGCCCGAACCCGAAGGCGCTCCGATCGAACAGCAAGGCTTGGGCTGGAAGAGTTCCTTCGGCACTGGCGTGGGGAAGGATGCGATCACCAGCGGCCTCGAGGTCGTGTGGACGAATACGCCGACGCAGTGGGACAACTCGTTCCTGGAAATTCTCTACGGCTACGAGTGGGAACTGACCAAGAGCCCCGCTGACGCGTGGCAGTGGACGCCCAAGGACGGCGCCGGTGCCGGCACGATCCCGGACCCGTTCGATTCGTCGGTGAAGCGTTCTCCGACCATGCTGACCACCGACCTTTCGCTGCGGCTCGATCCCGCATACGAGAAGATCACGCGCCGTTGGCTCGATCACCCGGACGAATTTGCCGAGGAGTTCGCCAAGGCCTGGTACAAGCTGCTGCACCGCGACATGGGACCTGTCACTCGCTATCTCGGTCCGTGGATTCCGGAACCGCAGCTGTGGCAGGATCCTGTTCCCAACGCCGCTGCCCCGGTGATCGGCGATGCGGATATCGCTGCCCTCAAGAGCAAGGTACTGGAGTCCGGGCTGTCGATCTCGCAGTTGGTGTCTACCGCCTGGGCGTCGGCGGCGAGTTTCCGTGGCACCGATATGCGCGGCGGCGCAAACGGAGCCCGGATTCGCCTCGAGCCGCAGAAGAGTTGGGAGGCAAACAGTCCCGCCGAGTTGTCGACGGTATTGAGTGCACTCGAGCAGATCCAGCAGGACTTCAATTCCCAGTCCGGCGGAGCGAAGGTCTCGCTTGCCGATCTGATTGTTCTGGCGGGAACCGCGGCGGTCGAGAAGGCCGCCAAGGACGCCGGCCACGAAGTCTCTGTCTCGTTCACCCCCGGTCGGGCGGACGCGTCGCAGGAACAGACGGACGTGGAGTCCTTTGCGGTTCTCGAACCCCGGGCAGACGGATTCAGGAACTACCTGCGCGGCGGGGAGAAGATTCCGGCCGAAATCCTGCTTGTCGACCGGGCATACATGTTGACGTTGACCCCACCGGAGATGACGGTGCTGGTCGGCGGCCTTCGCGGGCTGAACGCCAACGTCGGGGGTACCGCCCACGGTGTGCTGACCGATCGGCCGCAGGCGTTGACCAACGACTTCTTCGTCAATCTCCTCGACATGGGCACGGAGTGGAAGCCGTCCACGTCGTCGGAGAACGTCTACGAGGGTCGTGACCGGGCCACCGGTGACGTCAAATACTCTGCCACTGCCGTCGATCTTGTCTTCGGATCGAACTCGGAACTGCGTGCTCTCGCAGAGGTGTACGCAAGTGCGGACGCACAGCAGAAGTTCGTGGAGGACTTCGCGAGCGCGTGGACCAAGGTGATGGAACTCGATCGGTTCGACCTCGGCTGATCGCCGCCCTGCTGAATACGTAAGGCCCACCCGGCAATCAATTGCCGGGTGGGCCTTACGCATTCGGTCAGGGAGTCACATTCGGTCAGGGAGTCACAATCGCAAATGCCGGATCGGGACTGTCGAGTAGCCCGAGGAGTCGCTGTATCGTCGCGGGGTCGCCGGAATGCTCGATACCGTCCAGTCCGCCGCCGGCCAGCAACCCGAGCAACTGGGCTTTGGTCAACGTGAGGGTGAGATCGGCGGTTGCCTTGGTCCGCGGGTTGGGTGTCTGTATCAGCGCGCCATTGGAGAGAGTCATGCGGACTTTTGTGTCGAGATCGGTGAAAATCCACTCGATGCAGAGCTTTTCACCCCCGGCGCGGGGCCCGTTGACGCGGATGGCGAGTGTGTCGAAGAGTTGCTCCACCGTCAGTGCCGCTGCCATTCCGGTGCCGAGATCGATGGGTGGTGGGGTGATTTCGCCGCGCAGTTCCTTCGCCCCGGTGAGGTAGAAACCGCGCCAGGTCGGATTTTCGGCGCCGTAGCCGAGCGTGGTGTAGAGATCTGCGAGAGCGTTTTTCGCTTCCGTGTTGTCTGGTTCGGCAAATACAGCGTGCTTGAGCAGTTCGGCCGCGAACCGCGTGTCACCGGCATCGATGTAGCCGCGCGCCTTGTCGAGCACTGCCGGTACGCCACCGATCACGTCGACGTATCGGGCCGCCAACTGCTCCGGCGGGTGCTGCCAGAGTGAGCTGGGATGACCGTCGAACCAGCCCATGTATCGCTGGTAGATCGCTTTGACGTTGTGACTGACCGATCCGTAGTAACCGCGCACGTGCCAGGCGTCGTCGAGCGACTCGGGAAGCGTGATCGCCTCGGCGATTTCGCTGCCGGTCAGTCCGATGTTGACCATCCGCAACGTCTGATCGTGCAAGTACGCGTACATGTCCCGCTGCTCTGTCAGGAACTGCACGATATTCTCGGATCCCCATGTGGGCCAATGGTGTGACGCGAATACGACGTCGGAATCCGGCGCGAACAATTCGACAGCCTCGTCGAGGTAATGGGACCAGATGCGTGGGTCACGTACCAGCGCGCCCCGAAGTGTGAGGATGTTGTGCAGGTTGTGCGTGGCGTTTTCGGCGACGCACAATGCGCGGCTGCCCGGAAAGTGGAAGTTCATCTCCGACGGCGCTTCGGTGCCCGGCGTGATCTGGAAGACGATCCGCACTCCGTCGACGGTTTCCTCCTGCCCGGTACGGGTGATGTCGACAGTTGGGGGGATCAGACCCACCGATCCACCGGATGTCTGAATGCCGAGTCCGAGACTGGCTTGGCCCTCTGGTCCGACGTCCAATGTGTAGCCATATTGGTAGTTCGCGCGACGGTTCATTGCCGTTCCCGCATAGACGTTTTCCGATACCGCGTGTTCGAGAAATCCTTCGGGCGCGATGATCGGCACGTCGCCGGCGCCGTCCGGCAGAACTCCCATCACGCCGCCGAAATGGTCTGCGTGTGAATGGGTATAGATCAAGCCGGTGACCGGACGGTCACCGCGGTGCTCGCGGTAGAGCGCAAGACCTGCGGCAGCGCACTCGGCGGAGATCATCGGGTCGATCACGATGACGCCGGTATCGCCCTCGACGATCGTCATATTGGAAATATCGAACCCGCGGATCTGATAGATCCCGTCGGTGACCTCGAAGAGTCCGTTCTTGACGCAGAGCTGCGCCTGGCGAAACAGGCTCGGATGAACTGTTTCCGGGCACGGTTCGTCGAGATAGCTGTAGCCGGACAGATCGAAAACAATCCGTCCGTCGGCGTTCTTGATGGTAAGCGGTTCGAGCGTGGCGATGAAGCCCCGCTCGGCGTTGTCGAAATCCGTGCGGTCGGAGTAATCCAGCGCCATATCGATGCAGCTCCCTCGAAGAGTCGATGATCACGTCCTCACATGGTCGAATTCCGCACGGCTCTGCGCATCATCCGCGGCGGGTGAATCGAGTGGCACCGAACGCGACCGAACGCCTCGTGCCGACTCGCCGTCGCAGGCAGATCAGCCGGAGGTCTCACTTTTGTGCGGCAATAGTTTTCGAGTTCGCGCGCACGCGGGCCTTGTCGCCGCTGGGGCCGAACAGGTGCAGGATCTCGACAACCTGGTCATCTGCCGGGCCGAACCAATGGGGCTCCGCGGTGTCGAACTCCGCGACTTCTCCTGGCCGGAGGACAACCTCGTGCTCGCCGAGAATCAGGCGTAGGTCGCCGGCGAGAACGTATAGCCACTCGTATCCGGCATGTGTGACGAGTTTCGGCGGGCGAGGCCCGATTACCTGCTTGAAGACCTGAACCCGGCCCGGGTAGCGCGTCAACGGCACTACAGCGCTCCCGTTTCGGCGGCGACTCGGTGTGAGGTGAACTCTGGGGTCCCCGGTGGCGGGCGCCCCAACCAGTTGGTCCAGTGCCACACGGTGGGCTCGGGCAAGAGGCACAAGCAAATCGAGGGTAGGGCGACGCTTGCCCGACTCGAGTCGTGACAGTGCGCTGACGGAGATACCGGTGGCGTCGGACAGAGCTTCGAGGGTCATGTCGCGATCGCGACGAAGTGCCCGCAATCTCGGTCCGATATCGCTGAGCATCTTCTCCAGTTCGGTATCCATGTGCTCATCTTTGCAGTTTCCGCAAATTTCCTACCGAGTTTGCAGGCTCGGTTGCGACGATCCTTTCGACAGGCGACCACGGCACAGCATCAGCACAAAGGGAGTCCAACCATGAAACCTTCGAGCGGAATCGACAGACCGCAGGCGATCGGAATGCATGCCCGACGGCGGTGGGGCGTCCTGGCAATCTGCTGCACGAGTTTGTTCGTGGTCGGATTGGACACGACCATCGTCAATGTCGCGCTGCCGACGATCGGGGCAAGTTTCCACGTCGGCATCCCTGGTCTCGAATGGGTCGTCAACGCATACACACTCGTTCTGGCGAGCTTACTGATCTCGTCCGGAGCCCTGGCCGACAGGTTCGGCCGTAGACGCGTTTTCCAGATCGGACTCGTCGTGTTCGGAGTCGCGTCGATAGCGTGCGCACTTGCGCCGTCGGTAGGCGTGCTGATCGCCGCGAGAATTGCACAGGGCGTTGGCGGTTCGATGTTGAGTCCGGTCGCGCTCGCAATCGTGGTCAACGTGATGACCGACCCGAAGGAGCGAGCCAAGGCGATCGGCGTGTGGGCCGCGGTCTTCGGTCTGAGTATGGCCGTCGGGCCGATCGTCGGTGGAGTGCTCATCGAGAGCTTCGGTTGGCGCTCCGTGTTCTGGGTCAACGTCCCGGTGATCGTGATTGTCCTTTTGTTGACTGCTGTATTCGTGCCGGAATCGCGCGCTCCGCAGGCGAGAAGGCTCGACCTGCCGGGACAAATACTGTTGGTCGCTGTTGTGGGCGGTGCGGTGGGGCTGCTCATCGAGGGCCCACGAATCGGATGGACGTCACCCGGTGCTGTGGTCGGTTACATCGCAGTCGCGCTCGCTCTGGCTTCGTTCATTGCTGTCGAATCGAGGAAAGCTGAACCACTCGTCGACCCTGCACTGTTTCGGCACAGACCGTTTTCCGCGGCGGTTCTCGGCGCAGTTGTGGTGTTCGTGGCATTGAACGCGACGCTGCTGCTCGGCACGCTCTACCTGCAACAAGCGTGTGGCATGACCCCGGCCACCGCGGGCGTCGTCATTCTCCCGATGGCTGTTGCAGCAACCGTGTGCGCACCGTTGTCGGGGATTCTGGTCGGACGCGTCGGGCCGCGGTTACCGCTGCTGATCGCCGGCGGCTTCACCGCGTTGGGTGGCCTGTGTCTCGTATCGCTCGACAACAACACCGGTCTTCCGACTGTGCTTGTCGCCTACCTGTTTCTCGGTATCGGGTTCGGTTTCTCGAATGCCCCCATCACCAACACTGCTGTCAGCGGACTGCCTCAATCGCAAGCTGGACTCGCTGGTGGAATCACATCCAGTGCAAGACAGTTCGGCGCTGCTCTCGGCGTCGCACTGGCCGGTGGCTTTGTCGCGAACACTGTCGATTCGGACGTCGCGCAGGCGTCACACGCGGGGTGGATGCTCGTTGTCGCGTGCGGGTTGGTGGTTCTTGTCATCGCGTGTGCATCGGCTCAGCCGACATTGGCTCAGTCAGCATCGGTTCACCCAGCACGGGTGATTCCAACTACCCCGCCCGCCCGATAGAGATGGGGGTGTAACCGATCGTCGTAACCGAACGGGGAGTGCCATGTGCCAGACACCCAAGGACGCAACACCGGCCACTGTGACGGTGAATCGCGAAGCAGTCGAGCGATATGCGATGGAGGACCGGCAAGACTTCGTGGACGCGGATCGTGGCTTGATCGCTCCGCTACCGGGCAATGTGCTCGGCGACGACGGGCATGTGGTCTTCGATCCCGAGGCGATGGAATACATCGGTGACGACGTTCCCGCGCCGGACACCGTCAACCCCAGTCTGTGGCGCCAGAGTCAGGTAATCCGCAGAGGTGGGCTCTACCAGGTGACGGATCGCCTCTATCAGGTGCGAAACAACGACCTGGCCAACCTGACGGTCGTAGAAGGTGACGAAGGTCTGATCGTCATCGACTGCATGGCGGGTGTGGAATCGGCCCGTCAAGGCATGAAGATGATTCGCGAGCACGTCAGCGACAAGCCGGTTGCGGCAATTATCTACACGCATACGCACATCGACCACTACGGCGGCGTCAAGGGAATCGTCGATGTCGACGACGTTGCGTCGGGGAAGGTGCCGATCATCGCGCCGGGCACGATTGCCTCGTTCGACAAGTTTGCAATCGGTGAAAATGTTGTTGCCGGCAATGCGATGGCCAGGCGGTCGTTCTATGCCTTCGGTGGATTACTCGACCTCGGTCCGAAGGGTGCAGTGTCCTGCGGAATCGGTGTGCTCAGCACCAAAGGGCCTCGGATCTCGTATATTTCCCCCACCGACGGCATCACCGAAACCGGAACGAAACGCGAAATTGCGGGTCTGGAGTTCGAATTCCTTTATGCGCCGGACACCGAGGCTCCGGAGGAAATGCATATCTGGATCCCCGAACTCGCGGCCTTGACCTGTGCGGAGAACGCCAATCATTCGCTCCATAACATCCAGACCCTGCGGGGTGCGCGTACTCGCGACGCCCGCAACTTCGCTCGGTATCTGGACGAGACTCTCGAACGGTGGGGAGACGACGCGGCTGTTCATTACGGTCCGCACACGTGGCCGGTGTGGGGCAACGAGAACCTGGTTACCTTCATCGAATCCCAAAGAGACACATACAAATACATTCACGACCAGGCGCTGCGTCTGGCTAACAAGGGATACACACCACTCGAAGCTGCCGAGGTCATCGAGCTACCGGACGAACTCGGCCGCAAGTGGTACAACCGCGGATATCACGGAACACTGCACCACGACGTTCGCGCCGTGTACACCAAGGAACTCGGAATGTGGGACGGCGATCCGGTGTCGCTCCATCCGCATCCACCGGTGGAGTCGTCCAGACGGTTTGTCGATCTTCTTGGTGCACAGAAGATTCTGGACGAGGGCAAGCGAGCCTTCGATGCGGGGGACTACCGCTGGGCAGCTGAGATCCTGCACAAGTTGGTGTTCGCGCAACCAGAGAACATCGAGGCGAAGAACCTCCAGGCCGACGTCTACGAACAGATGGGGTATCAAGCCGAAGGGCCGCAGTGGCGCGGGATTTACCTGACAGCTGCCCTGGAATTACGTGAGGGCTCGCAACCCCCGCCATACATCACGGCTAGTGAGGACAGTGTCCTCGCGATGCCCATCGACATCCTGTTCGACTTCGTCGCAGTACATCTCATCGGCGACAAGGCAGCTGACGTCGATCTCCGTATCGATTTCGTGTTCACCGACCACGACGACGAGACATGGACGACGTGGGTGAAGCGCGGCGTTCTCAATGCGAGGCGGGGTGCGGCGTCGAACACGCAGCTGACGGTCTCGGGGCCGAAACCTGCGCTGATCGGCGCACTTCTGCAACCAGGTGCAGCGCCCGAGTTGGCCAGGGCCGGGAAAATCTCGCTCGACGGCGACGATTCGGCTTTGAAGACGCTCGGAGGGTTATTGGATACCTTCGATCCCACCTTCAATATCGTCACGCCGTAACCCAGAGACGAAGGGAGAGTTTCTCGATGTGTACGCGATTGGTTTACCTAGGACCGAACGACACCGTGATCACTGCCCGGTCGATGGACTGGAAGCTCGATCTCGGTACCAATCTGTGGGCATTTCCCCGTGGCATGGAGCGTGAAGGCTGCGCCGGGGCGAATTCGATAACGTGGACGTCGTTGTACGGCAGTGTTGTGGCTTCCGCTTACGACATGTGCACGACGGATGGGGTGAATGACGCCGGACTGTCCGCAAATCTGTTGTGGCTCGTTGAATCCGAGTATCCGGAATACGACGGATCAACGCCTGGCTTGTCGATTGCTGCGTGGGCGCAGTACGTGTTGGACCGGTGTGGGAGCGTCGCGGAAGCCGTCGAGGTGCTGGCAGCGGAGCCCTTCACCATCGTGACTGCGGCCGTTCCGGGAGAAGACCGCCTGGCAACACTGCACATGTCGCTCTCGGACGCCAGCGGTGACAGTGCCATCATCGAGTACATCGGTGGCCGACAGACAATTCACCACAGTCGTGAGCATCAGGTGATGACAAATTCTCCGAACTTCGACAAACAACTCGCCGTCAACGAGTACTGGAAGCAGATCAACGGAACCGTCATGTTGCCCGGTACCAATCGAGCTGCGGATCGTTTTGCCCGTGCCTCGTTCTACGTCGACGCAGTCCCGAAGACCGACGATCCGAGGGCAGCATTGGCCGCGACCTTCAGTGTCATTCGGAACGTGTCAGTGCCCCTGGGTATTTCGACTCCCGACGAGCCGAACATCTCATCGACACGGTGGCGCACCGTTGTCGATCACAAACGCGGACTGTACTTCTTCGAATCGGCTATGACGCCGAACACTTTCTGGGTGGATGTGTCGTCGATCGATCTGAGTGAGGGGTCAACCGTCCGGAAGCTCGAACTCGGGCCGGACGAGAGCACAGTCTACTCGGGTGATTCCACTGATCAGTTCAAACCCGCTGAACCGTTCACATTTGCCGGGTTGTAGGGGTGGGCGATGCTGCGGTGACGGAACAGCTACCGACCGCTCGCCACTGTTGCCCTGGCCGCGTGGGGGGCTTTCGGTTTGGCATCCTCCCATGGGAGAAGTGCTTTTGACCTCCAGACCTGTCACCCGTTCAGGGCGGCGCAGGGCGAACAGCGGGCCGTCGATGCCCAGCTAGTTTCAGCGTTTTGCCGGGGTGAAGTCTCCGGGACGCCAGCTGCCGTCGAATGCTGCGGCTTCGGGTCCGTAGATACGGATGTATGCGAACCATCCGCGACCTGGAACCGTTTCCAGCCAGTTGTCCGCCGCGTCGTCTGGTTGGGTCGGACCGAAGTGCAGCGTGATCTCATTGCCAGAGGTCAGAGCCGATGACAGTTCGAACAACGATCTGAGCGCTCCCTTGTTGCCGTCCGTCTGCACTTGCGAACGTGTTTGCGCGTCGTAGATGGTGACGGACCAGAAGAGCTTGCCAGGGACCGGCAGCGGGATAGTGAGTGTGTAGGCGTTGGCGCCGTCCAGGTATGTTCCGGTGTTGTCGCGTGTGGCGAGCCAATACAGCGATCCACTGCCCTCCACGCGCCGGAACATCGCCGGCGACGCGACGATGGCCTGCGCGAACCACCGCTCACGGGCTTCGAGATCGAGACCTGCGGGTGTCTCGAAGTCCGCGTTGTCGGGAACCAATCCCACCCATTCCCACTGCCGATCGGTCCAGGCGGCCTGGTCAGGGCGTGTTCCGGCGAATGCCGTCACCAACATTTGATCACGGCCGATTCGGGCGGCCTTCGTGAGTGCTGCGGCGTCGCGGTCTGTCGGTGCGAACGGGGTTCCTTTCCCGATTCCGAGTCCGTCGAGCAGTCCGTGCATTGGCCGGAACTCCTCGACAAGCGGTTCTTCCTCGAGGATGCCGTGCAGGACTCGCCAGAATTCGAGGTTGTCCTCCCACCGCAGACAGGTGCTGTCGACGGTCTTGGTGCTGGTGTCGATCACATCGAGTAGTTTGTCGGTGCCGAGGCGGTAGATCTTCACTCGGAGGAGTGCGTCCTTGGCTGCATCGAGATCGCCCCCTACCGGGAGGGCTCGTACTGCCACCAGCACTTTGAAGGAATTCGACCGACTGACGTCATGATCTGCCGGTACTTCTCCGGTGTGATCGGGGGGAAGTATGGCGTATTTTCCTCCAGCGCCCTGGTCGGGCCCGGGGATACCCATATCGGTGATCCACCTGTGGTGATGATCGTCGACGAGACCGATGTACGCTCCGGGCGGTAATTCGATGACCATCGGTCCCTCAGTGAGGTCCAAAGCCGCTGCCCCGTAGGGGGTATCGGAGTTAAGTGTGAATCCGACCTGTCGAGGGGTTGTCGCTGCAATTCCCATCGCCTTGTTGTCGTCGAAACCTAGTTCGCGGTTGCCGTTGAAAATCCCCTCAATGGACACTGTCGGGTACCAAAACCGGTAGGCGACGAGTGCGCGCTCCAGATAGGCGTCCTCGTGGGCTTTCTTCGCGGTCGCAGCGGTCGGGTAGCCCCCGGAGAATTCATAGGGTGTCTCAGATGTCGGATGTGTTTGGTCCATGCCACAGATCATCAACGGTCAGTATCGACGACGGCATCACCCGCGTCGGATGATCTCCGGAGCTCTGGCAAGCATTGCGTCCGACGCAGTGGCAGATCGATTTGCGGGGTAGTCGCGTGAGGGGCGCGCGACTCTATTCGGAGCCGCTACCCGATTCTGTTGTCACACGGAGAGTTACAGAAGTGGCGACGGCTGGGACCTCTGAAAGCTCGGCCGGAGCGCACCGATGGAATGTCGACGACTTACTTGGCGGCGCTCTTGCGAGGCCGACCGCGTCGAACTGCCTTAGTCGGAGGCGTGGACTTTGCGGCCGGCTCAGCCGGGGGATCGTCGCGCCAGTGAATCTCGATTTCGATTTCGACTTCGTTGCCGTCCACCTCGATCTCGAGTTCCCACCGAACCTGTTCAGGGACAGCGATTTCAATCGAGTCGCCGCCCGATCCCAGTTCCACTTCCGAGCCGCTGGCGAGAGCTTGCCCGAGCGCGATCAGTCGCTCGGCGACTTCCGCTCGCGAGAGTGCGGACTTACTTTTGATCTCCAATTTGGGCACGATCACTCCTGACCTCGGCGGATTCATTGTTCACGGTAATTGGACCATCGAAAGATTGTGGGAGTTTCGCGCGACCGCTGATTACCGCGCTCCTGTGTGAGTTGTCATTTTCAGTCCGCTGCTCGCCGACCTGGGGATTGGATCGCGTACCGTTGCCTTTCATGGAACTGACTCGAGTAGCGGTGGGCAAGGGGTCGTGCACCGTTCGGATCGACGGACCGGTCAGTAAGCACGCGGTCCTCCTTCTTCCGGGCAAGGGCGACCCTGTCGACGTATACGACAAAGTGTGTGAACGCCTCCACAATTCGGATTTGCGCACGGTTGCGGTCGAATCGATCGAGAATCTCGACGAGAAGACGGCAGTAGTTCTGCTGGACGAGTTGAACATCGCCTGGGTGAACCTGGTGGGACACCGGGAAGGGGCAGACCTCGCGTGGCTGTTGGCGGCGCGCCAGTTCGGCCGCTTCGCGAGCTTGATTTCGGTGGATCGTGGCCATCCGTCGGCGGCCGACATCGCCGGAGTTCCGCCGGTGGAGGTGCCGACAACCATCGTGGTCGGCAGTGCTGGGCGGGCGATCGCCGACGCCAGTGGACGGTTTGTGTACTCCGATTTCCGGGTGGCCGAAGTGCCTGACGTCGATGACATCGTGAAGTCCGCGCCCGCTGAACTCGCTACGGAGATCGTGTTGCGCACCAGCCCCTGGTAGACCCGAGAACCACCAAGGCGGGCATCCCCGAGGGGGTGCCCGCCTTGCGCGTTCCAGATGTCGAGCGTTTTAGATATGGAGCGTTTTAGATATCGAGTCCGAGCAACGCGTTCTCGACGACCTCGGCCAGGGCCGGGTGGATCCAGTACTGCCCACGGGCCATGTCCTGAGCGGACAACCCGAAACTCATGGCCTGGATGAGTGGCTGGATAACGGTCGGCGCGTGGGTTCCCATGACGTGAGCGCCCAGGAGACGGCCGGTGCCGCGTTCCGCGATGACCTTGCAGAGACCTTCCTGATCTTCCATCGCCCAGCCGTAGGCGACGTCGCCGTACGCCTGGACCTTGACGGTGATGTCGAGTCCGGCGTCGCGCGCCTGCTTCTCCGTCATTCCGACATCGGCGATTTGCGGATCGGTGAACACTGCGGCCGGGACAAACCGGTGATCGGTGGCGCGCAGCCCGGAAGTGTCGTTCCACGCGTCCTGGAGCAGGTTGTGCTGAACAACACGCGCCTCGTGGTTGGCCACGTGCTTGAGCTGATAGGGGGAGGAGACGTCGCCGAGTGCAAAGACGCCCTCCGCGGTGGTGCGCTGGTACTCGTCGACGACGATGGAGCCGTTGTTGTCGAGTTCGATGCCGGCCTTGTCGAGGTCCAGGAGATCTCCGTTGGGCTTGCGGCCCACTGCAACCAGCAGAACGTCGCCGGAAACGACTGTGCCATTTGCCAGTTCGACGGCGATGTTCTCACCGTCCGCGCGGACCGACTGCATCGGTGATCCGAGGTGCACGTCCCACTTCTTGACGGCGAGTTCGGTGAAACGCTCCGAGATCTCGTCGTCGAGATGACGCAGGAGGCGCCCACTGCGGCCGATGATCGACACGCGAGAACCCAAGGCGGAGAACACATGTGCAAACTCGGTGGCAATGAAGCCCGAGCCGACGATGACGAGGTGCTCGGGGAGTTCCGGCAAGCGCATGATGTCTTCGTTGGTGTAGTACTTCACACCAGAGCCGGCGATCTCCTCGGGAATGATCGGGCGTGAACCGGCCGCGATCACAACCTGGTCGGCAGTGATGGTCTCACCCGTGCCGGTGTTGATGGTCTTCGGTCCGGTGAAGGTGGCGTGGCCGCGATAGACGGTGGTGTTCGGGCTGTCCTCGCTGCGGTAACGTTCGCCGCCCGCGGAGATGGGATCGATCCGGCCGAAGACGCGCTTGACGATGTCGGACCAGCGGACGCCGTCCAGGGTGGCGTCGACGCCGAATTTCTCGGCATGCGACACCGTGTTCGCGACCTCTGCCGCGTAGACGAACATCTTGGTCGGTATGCAACCGACGTTGAGGCAGGTGCCGCCGAAGGTGCCTTCCTCGAGGATGGCGATTTTCTTGCCGTCGAATCGCTCGTCGGGCAACGAATTCCCCGAGCCGCTTCCGATGATGGCAAGGTCGTAATGCGTCACTGCGCGTTCTCCTGTGTGGTGGTGTCTGCGTCGGCGGTCAGGTGGCGCTCTAGCCACTCCAGCCACTGATCGAGTTCGGAAAAGGCTGTGGCCAACGGCTTCTGAGTCGAGAGGAAGACGTCGTGGCGCGCGCCGTCGATGGGAACGATGGTAGTCCGATCACCGAGGCAACCTGCCCACCGTGCGATCTGCCTCACATCCAGGACGGAATCTGCCAGGTCGACGCCGGGGTGGTACGCCCTGGCGAACTCCGATTTCTTCGAGCGCAGGATCAGTGCCGGCACACCGATGTCCAGGCCGCGGTGCAGTTGCGCGTGTCCGCTGCGCACGGCACGCATCCACCCGAACGTGACCGGGCAGCCTTCGAGCGGCTTCCAGTCGAGGTTGTAGTCCCACTCGCCGTTGGCGGAGACGTGGAGGCTCGAACCGTACGTCGGCAAGCCGGTGCCGGGGATGACAGTCTTCGCGGACACCCGTCCCAGTGCGTCGATGGCGGCGGTGCCGACGCTGCGCACCATCGCCGGACCTTGCAGGTCGAACCACGGGCTGTTGAGCACAAGACCCGCGATGCCGTGTCCTGAGCTGCCGCCCGGCTTGCGCTGGAGTCGGTCCAGCCACAGCGGAACGATGAGCCCACCGGTCGAATGCGCCATCAGGAGCAGTTCGCTGCCGTCGGTTTCGGAGTTCACGATGCGCAGGGCCTCGTTGAGTTCGGCGTCGTACAGTGCGAGATCCGACACATAGTGAGCGGTGTGGCCCGGTTTCAGTGAACGCCCGCACTTGCGCAGATCCAGTGCAAAGAAGGCGTAGCCCTGCTCGGCAAAGTGCTCCGCCAGATGTTTCTGGAAGAAGTAATCGGTGAACCCGTGTACGTACAGAACTGCACGGTTCGCCCGAACTGCCTCGCCAGGCGGCTGATAGCGGACGAGTGTCGCGTCGACCTCACCCTCACCGTCCGGATCGGTTCCGAGAGGAATGGTCAGCTGCTGATATCCGTCTCCGAGGACGTCTGGAACCCATGTAGTCACAGATCACAATCTAATCGTCGTTTCCCGGCGGCGTTGTAGAGCACAATTGGGGGTGGTAAACGGCGCACTTACGCCCAGGTAACCTATTCGGCGTAACACAGCAGGCGGATGCGCGCACGGCTAATGACAAGGAAGTCGATTCTCCAGTGTCGAATCAGAACGCGGTAGAGACGAAGACGGATGTAGTGCTCGTAGGTGCGGGCATCATGAGTGCCACGCTTGGCGCATTGTTGCGCCAGCTGCAGCCGGACTGGTCGATCTCGACCTTCGAGAGGCTCGACGCCGTCGCAGCCGAGAGCAGCGACCCGTGGAACAACGCGGGAACCGGTCACTCCGCGCTCTGTGAGCTCAACTACACCCCCGAGAACTCGGACGGTACGGTCGACATCAAGAAGGCCGTCAACGTCAACGAGCAGTTCCAGGTGTCCCGGCAGTTCTGGGCACACGCTGTCGAGCAGGGCGTGTTGACGCAGCCCAAGGAATTCATCAACCCCATCGCGCATGTGAGCTTCGTTCACGGCGAGGCAAACGCCAAGTACCTGCGTGCCCGCTACGACGCACTTGCCGGCCACCCGCTCTTCCGTGGCATGGAGTACATCGACGATCCGGCCGAGTTCACCAAGCGCCTGCCGCTGATGGCAAAGGGCCGCGACTTCTCGGATCCCATCGCCCTCAACTGGAGCCAGGACGGCACCGACGTCGACTTCGGAGCGCTCACCAAGCAGCTCGTCGGCTACATCGGCAAGACCGGCGGCAACATGTACTTCGGTCACGAGGTCACCAACCTCACCCAGAACTCCGACAAGACGTGGACTGTCAAGGTCACCAACCGTCGCACCGGTGAAAAGCGCGTCGTGCGTTCACGATTCGTGTTCGTCGGAGCCGGTGGCGGCGCTCTGCACCTGCTGCAGAAGTCGGGCATCAAGGAAGCCAAGGGCTTCGGCGGCTTCCCCGTCAGCGGCGCGTTCCTGCGGTGCACCAACCCTGAGCTGATCGACCAGCACAGTGCCAAGGTCTACGGCAAAGCTGCCGTCGGCGCACCGCCCATGTCGGTTCCGCACCTCGACACGCGTGTCATCGGCAACAAGCCAGGCCTGCTGTTCGGACCGTACGCCGGCTGGTCACCCAAGTTCCTCAAGCAGGGTCGCGTCACGGACCTGCCCGGTTCGGTCAAGCCCAACAACATCCTCTCGATGCTCGGCGTCGGCGTCAGCGAACTCGGTCTGGTCAAGTACCTGGTCAGTGAGCTCACCAAGAGCGAAACCGGACGTATCTGGGACCTGCGTGAATTTGCGCCCAAGGCCGAGACCAAGGACTGGGAGCTCATCACCGCAGGCCAGCGCGTTCAGGTGATTCGCCGGGCCAAGGGCAAGGGCGGCGTCCTCGAATTCGGTACCGCCGTGGTGGCTGCCGAAGACGGAAGCATCGCCGGACTGCTCGGTGCGTCACCCGGAGCGTCGACGGCTGTTCCCGCGATGCTCGACGTGCTCGAGCGCTGCTTCCCGACCGAATTCCAGGGCTGGAAGGGCAAGCTGCGCGAGATGGTTCCGTCCATCGGCGTCAAGCTCACCGACAACGAAGGACTTTTCAACCAGGTCTGGGATTGGTCCTCGAAGGTGCTCGAGCTCGATTCCTCGGCGTCAACCGATTCTCTTCCGGTCGCGGAGACCGCTGCAACTGTGTGATAGTCGCAACCATGACGGCAACAGCAGCATTGAAGCGTTCATGGGCACTCGACCTCGACAACAAGACGTTCTACGAGTTGTTGAAGCTTCGGGTAGAAGTATTTGTCGTTGAGCAGGCCTGCCCGTACCCCGAGTTGGACGGGCGGGACCTGCTGACGGAAACCCGCCATTTCTGGCTGGAGCAGGACGGCGAAGTGGTGTGCACTCTCCGGCTCCTCGAAGAGCACGACGACGGCACGAAGAGCTTCCGTATCGGTCGACTCTGCACATCACGTGAAGCACGCGGACAGGGCCATACGACGCGATTGCTGCAAGCTGCGCTGGCCGAAGTGGGCGAAGCGCCGTGCCGCATCAACGCTCAGACCTATCTGGTCGACATGTACAGCAAGCACGGCTTCAAAGCTGACGGCGAAGAGTTTGTCGAGGACGGTATTCCACACACCCCGATGCGCCGCGGTGGCGGCGAGGCGTTTGTGCTTGCCAGCTGAAACGCAGTCATACACCCGACCCAGTCGGCTCACGCAATTGTGGGCCGACTAGGGTTTTTTCGATACCGAATGCTCGCGGGGAAGTCCTGTTCGATTCAGGTGCGGTCCCGCCACTGTAAAGATCTCACGAGATCCCAGCCAGATTGCCGCGACGTTCGGATGAAGCCAAGTTCTCGGCGAGGAAACCGAGAGGTGGAGGGATGTCGACGTGCGTGTAGAAGACGATCAGGCAGCGGTGGCGGGTTTCCCGTTCAGCGCGGTAGTAGGCCAGGACCAACTGCGATTGGCGTTGATCCTGTGCGCCGTACACCCCGGAATCGGTGGCGTGCTGGTTCGTGGTGAAAAGGGCACGGCAAAATCCACCGTCGTTCGAGCCTTGACGGCTTTGCTACCGGCTGTCGACGACGCCGGTGTGAGCCGTCCGGCCAGGCTGGTCGAACTGCCAGTCGGGGCGACGGAGGACCGCGTGATCGGCTCGATCGATCTCGAGAAGGTATTGCGCGACGGTGAGCGCGCCTTCCAGCCCGGACTCCTGGCCGCAGCGCATCAGGGGGTTCTGTACGTCGACGAGGTGAATCTCCTGCACGATCACCTCGTGGACGTTCTTCTCGACGCGGCCGCAATGGGCCGAGTGCATGTCGAGCGGGACGGAATTTCGCACTCGCACGCCGCGAAGTTCGTTCTCGTCGGAACAATGAATCCCGAAGAGGGAGAACTGCGTCCACAGCTGCTGGATCGTTTTGGCCTGGCGGTCGACGTGTCGGCGTCTCGCGACGTGGATGTGCGGATGGAGGTAGTGCGTCGACGCCTCGACTACGAGCGCGATCCACAGGCGTTTGCCCGCAGGTATGCGCCGGCCGATCAGGAACTCGCCGCCGAAATCCTTTCTGCGCGTGACAAACTGGATGGCGTGGAGCTGAGCAACCGCGAACTTCGGCGCATCGCGTCGCTGTGCGCTTCTTTCGACGTGGACGGTATGCGCGCCGATCTTGTTCTCGCCCGTACTGCCACCGCTCATGCTGCGTGGCGTGGCGGCAGCGAGGTCACCGAGGAAGACGTACGAGTCGCAGCGGAACTGACACTGCCGCATCGCCGCCGACGCGATCCCTTCGACGAGCCGGGCCTCGATCAGCAGCAACTCGACGACGCGATGGATCGTGCAGACGATGATGTTCGGGCCGGCGAGCCTGAACCACCCGAGAATCCTGAAGGCGGCAAACCTGACGGCGGGGAATCCGACGGCGGTGAACCCGATGACGGGGGCCCTGATGATGACGGCCCCGACGATGATGGGCCGCAAGACGATCCGGACGGTCCGGGCGGCGGAGTGCGCGCCACCGATCGGCCGTCTGCGCCGCCGAGCAGCGCGTTCAAGGCCAAACTTCTCGAAGTTCCCGGTGTCGGTGAGGGTGCGCCCGGTCGGCGTTCACGATCCACGTCGACGCGCGGACGCGTCGTGCGGTCCACCACCGACCGCGGGCACGGTCTGCACCTGACGAGCACGGTGTTTGCCGCTGCGGAATCGCAGATTGCGCGGGGCCGGACGGTGGGCCGACTGCGGTTGGCGCCGGCCGACCTGCGCGGCGCGATTCGTGAAGGGCGCGAAGGCAATCTGATCGTGTTCGTGGTGGACGCGTCGGGGTCGATGGCGGCGCGCGACCGGCTCTCCGCTGTGACCGGCGCCGTTGTCTCGCTACTCCGCGACGCATACCAGCGCCGTGACAAGGTTGCCGTCATCACGGTCCGGGGCCGCGAAGCCGAACTGGTTCTGCCGCCGACGTCGTCCGTGGACATCGCTGTTCGCCGGTTGCAGTCAATGCGAACAGGTGGCAAATCACCACTCGCAGAAGGCTTCTTGCGTGCCCGTGAGGTGATTCTGCGTGAGCGGCTCAGGGATCCGCAGCGCCGCGCGCTCATGGTTGCGCTGACAGACGGGCGTGCTACCGGCGGCAAGGACGCGCTGCACCGCGCTCGCGTGGCCGCGCACTTACTGGCCGATGCATCGGTCGCTTCGATCGTCGTGGACTGCGAAACCGGGCTCGTCCGTTTGGGGTTGGCCGCCGAATTGGCCCGAGAACTACGAGGTGGATGCGTCCGCCTTGCCGAATTGTCAGCTCAGCAGGTCGCGGGTGTCGTCCGCGCCGCCGCCTAACGTTTTCATTTCAGGAGATCACCATGCCTAAAGGCGTACCCGACACTGTCCCCGACGACGGATTGACCACACGTCAGCGTCGTAACGCACCGGTGCTTGCCGTCCACACCGGACCGGGAAAGGGCAAGTCCACCGCAGCATTCGGGATGGCGCTGCGTGCCTGGAACCAGGGATTCGACATCGGCGTCTTCCAGTTCGTGAAGAGCGCAAAGTGGAAAGTCGGCGAGGAAGCCGCCTTCCGCGCACTCGGAAACCTGCACGACGAGAGTGGCGTCGGCGGTCCGGTACAGTGGCACAAGATGGGTGAGGGCTGGTCGTGGACTCGTAAAGCGGGTAGCGAGGAAGACCATGCGGCAGCAGCTGCGGAGGGATGGCAGGAGATCGCCCGTCGCCTCGCCGACGAAACGCACCGCTTCTACGTCCTCGACGAGTTCACCTATCCGCTCAAGTGGGGCTGGGTCGACGTCGACGAGGTTGTGCAGACCCTGCGTGATCGGCCGGGAAATCAGCATGTGGTGATCACCGGCCGTGACGCGCCGCAGGCGTTGATCGACGCAGCCGACCTGGTGACCGAGATGACCAAGATCAAGCACCCGATGGACGCCGGCCGAAAGGGCCAGCGAGGCATCGAATGGTGAGTTCGTCCACTCCCGCCGTTGTCATCGCCGCACCCGCATCGGGTAGCGGAAAGACCACGGTGGCAACGGGATTGATCGGTGCACTCCGGCGATCCGGCAGCAGTGTTGCACCGTTCAAGGTGGGTCCGGATTACATCGACCCGGGCTATCACGGACTTGCGGCGGGAAGGCCAGGACGCAATCTCGACACAGTGCTCGTCGGCGAAGAACGCATCGCTCCGCTCTATCAGCACGGCACCGCCGACTGCGATATCGCGGTGGTCGAAGGCGTCATGGGCCTCTTCGACGGCAAGATCGACGAAGCCAATGCGCAGGCATCCGCAGAAGGGTCGACGGCGCAGGTGGCCGCGGTTCTGGGTGCACCGGTTGTTCTGGTCATCGACGCTCGCGGCCACAGCCAGAGCCTGGCCGCCGTGTTGCACGGCTTTGCCACCTACGACGCTAGTGTGCGGATCGGCGGCGTCATCCTCAACCGCGTCGGCAGCGCCCGGCACGAGCAGGTTCTGCGCCACGCGTGCGACAAAGTGGGGATACCGGTACTCGGGGTTGTTCCGCGCCTGGCCGAACTGGAAGTGCCGTCGCGCCACCTGGGGTTGATTCCGGCTGCCGAGCACGGCACCGCGGCAGTCGCCGCGGTGGACGCGATGTCGGAGTTGATCGCAACTCACGTCGATCTCGGCGCGGTGCGCGCATTGGCCGCATCGAATGTTGTTGCACCTGTGTGGGATCCAGTACAGGAAGTGGGGGAGCATCGCAGCTCGCGGCCCGTGGTGGCAATGGCGGGCGGGCCTGCCTTCACCTTCGGGTACGCCGAACATCGTGAACTTCTCACTGCCGCAGGCGCGGACGTGCAGGTCTTCGATCCGCTGCGCGACGAATTGCCCTCCGGTACTGCCGCGTTGGTCCTTCCCGGCGGATTTCCGGAGGAGCATGCCGTTGACCTCGCGTCGAATACTGTTCTGCTGGCGCAGGTTCGAGAATTGGCCGACGGCGGTGGGCCGATCCACGCCGAGTGCGCGGGACTGCTCTACCTCGCCCGCAGCCTCGACGGTCATGCCATGGCCGGAGTTGTCGGCGTCGACGCCGTTTTCGGTAAACGACTCACACTCGGTTATCGGGAGGCGGTGGCGTTGACGGACTCAAGTCTCTTTGCGGCGGGTTCGCGCGTCGCCGGGCACGAATTTCACCGAACGTCTCTCGTCAGCGCCGACGCCGACGGGTGCGCAACCGCGTGGGGTTGGCGACCGTGGGACGGCGGCGCAGTGCGCGAGGGATTTGTTCGCGGCGGAGTTCACGCGTCGTATCTCCACACACACCCGGCGGGTCAGCCCGAGTCGATCGCCACCTTTGTCGAGGCCGCGCGTGGCTGAGGTCTATGTCGGACTCGGGTTCACTACATCTGCCTCTGCTGTCGAGATCGTCGACGCTGTGCGAGGGATACTGCCGCAGGGCGCGACGCTCGTTGGTCTTGCCACCGCCGCGGTCAAAGCCTCCGCCCCGGCTCTGGTCGACGCCGCGCAGATCCTGTCAGTCGATGTCACGGCGTTCACGTCGGAAGAACTTGCAGCCGTGAACGTTCCGTCACCGTCAACGCGCGTAGAGCAGGCTGTCGGTACTGCGAGCGTTGCCGAGGCGGCAGCGATCCTGGCTACCGGTCACGGACAGTTGACAGTAGGTAAGACCTCGACCGGTGCGGTGACAGTAGCCGTGGCCAGTAAAGTTCCCCCAGCGAGCGCAGGTTTTCCCGCGAGCACAGCTTTTCCAGCGAGCACAAAGATCGACGATGAAATGGAGTGCGAGTGAGCGAGCCCACCGCAGACGAGACCAACTACCTGGTCGGACTCAACCTGACCGATCGACGCGTTGTCGTATTCGGCGGCGGGACGGTCGCTCAGCGCCGCCTCGGCCTGCTGGTCGCGTCGGGCGCAGCAGTTCACGTCATCAGCCGCGAGGTCACGCCGGCAGTCGAGGGTATGGCAACGGCGGGGCAGATCACACTCGAGTTGCGTCCGTACCAGGAAGGTGACCTCGAGGGCGCCTGGTACGCAATCGCGTCGACGGACGAACCGGAGACCAATGCGGCAATCGTCGCGGAGGCCGAGCGTCATCGAGTCTTCTGCGTGCGCGCCGACAATGCAAGGCACGGCACCGCCGTCACACCCGCAAGTGCCGAGTACGACGGTATGAGCATCGGCGTCCTGGCCGGCGGCGATCATCGTCGTTCGGCGGCCGTCCGTACCGCCGTGGTCGAAGGTCTGCAGTCCGGTGTCCTCGCGGATACGGCCGAACCGGCGGCGCCTGGCGTTGCACTGGTCGGCGGTGGGCCAGGTGACCCGGATCTGATCACGGTGCGCGGTCGACGGTTGCTGGCCCGCGCCGACGTTGTTGTTGCCGACCGCCTGGCGCCGCCGGAGTTGCTGGCTGAGCTCGGTCCTGATGTCGAGGTCATCGACGCCGCGAAGATTCCGTACGGCCGGGCCATGGCGCAGGAAGCCATCAACGCGGCGCTGATCGACAACGCGAAGGCCGGAAAGTTCGTCGTGCGGCTCAAGGGCGGCGACCCCTACGTCTTCGGTCGTGGCTACGAAGAACTCGAAGCGTGTGCCGCAGCCGGTGTACCGGTGACCGTAGTGCCCGGAATCACGAGCGCGATTTCGGTACCGTCGGCAGCCGGCATTCCCGTCACGCATCGCGGTGTCACGCACGAGTTTGTCGTCGTGAGTGGGCACGTTGCTCCGAATCATCCGGATTCGCTGGTCGACTGGTCGGCTTTGGCGAAGCTGCGCGGCACGATCGTGCTGCTCATGGCCGTCGAACGCATTGATCAGTTCGCGGCTGCACTCATCGAGGGTGGGCGTGCCGCGAGCACTCCGGTCACGGTGATCCAGGAGGGCACACTGCGTACGCAGCGTGAGGTGCGGGCCGATCTGGCGACCGTTGCTCAGCGCGTCAAGGACGAAGAGATCAAGCCCCCGGCCATCATCGTGATCGGACCGGTGGCGGGCTTTTCCGTCAACGCTGGGTAACGTGAAGTCTTGTGTCTGATTCCCCAAAATCTGAAACCGCTCAATCCGCGGCCCCAGCGGTCAATGCGCCGGTAGCGACCCGAGTCATCGGACTCGCCATCATCGTCCTGAGCGGTTTGCAGATGATGGTGGTGCTCGACGGCACCGTCGCCAACCTTGCGCTTGCGCCGCTTCAGGCTGATCTCGGCCTCAGCGACAGCGGCCGAAATTGGGTGCTGACGTCGTATGCCCTGGCGTTCGGCGGGCTGATGTTGCTCGGTGGGCGACTCGGTGACGCGTACGGCCGCAAGAAAATGTTCATCGCGGGCGTTGCGCTGTTCACCGTGGCGTCGTTGCTGTGTGGTTTGGCGTTGAACGAGGGCATGCTGATCGCGGCGCGGGCACTGCAAGGTGTTGGCGCGGCCGTTGCATCGCCGACGGCTTTTGCTCTGGTTGCCACTACATTCGCCGCAGGTCCGGCTCGTAATCAGGCCATCGCGATTTTTGCCGCCATGACCGGTGTCGGTTCGATCGCCGGTCTGATCATCGGCGGCGCGTTGACCGAGGTGTCATGGCGACTGATCTTCCTCATCAACGTCCCCATCGGAATCGTGCTCGTGGGGATGGCATTCCGGGCTCTGCGCGAAACAACGCAGACTCGGCTTGCCCTGGATGTTCCCGGCGCAATTCTGGCCACGCTCGGCTGCACCGGCATCGTCTTCGCATTGACCGAGGGACCGGAAATGGGCTGGGGGAGCGTCGCTGTTATCGGTGCGCTGGTCGCCGGACTGATCGCTCTCGGAGCATTCCTCTTCGTCGAACGCACCGCCAAGAATCCGTTGCTCCCGTTCTCGTTGTTCGCGGACCGGAACCGCGTTGCGACCTTCCTGGCGATCTTCTTCGTCGGTGGCGCGATGTTCAGTATGACCGCGTTTGTTGCGCTCTTCGTGCAGGACATCATGGAGTACTCGCCGCTGCGCGCAGGTTTGGCGTTCATTCCGTTTGCCATCGGACTAGGTGCCGCAGCAACGGTCGCGTCGAAGTTGGCGGTGCGTGTACAACCTCGCTGGCTCGTGCTGACCGGTGTGCTGATCATGATCGTCGGACTTCTCTACGGCTCCACCCTCGACTCCAGTTCCACCTACCTTGCCAACCTTTTTGTCCCCGTCATCGGCATCGGATTCGGTATCGGACTGGCGATGGTGCCGCTGCCCCTGTGCGCGATCGCCGGTGTCCCCGAGACGGAGATCGGCCCGTTGACCGCCATTTCCCAGGTTGCGCAGACGCTTGGCGGCCCACTCGCGCTGTCGGTCATCGGCGCGATGGCAACGTCGAAAACTCTCTCGCTCGGCGGTATTTCGGGCAAGGCTGCCGACATGAATCCGGCCCAGCTGATTGCCCTCGGAGAGGGGTACACCTTTGCGCTTGTCGGCTGCGCGATCTGCGCGGTACTTGCCGGCATTGCGGCCGCGTGCATCAGATTCACCCCGGCCCAGGTAGCTCAGGCGCAGGCTGCGGAGAAGGCAGCTCAGGGAATTAGCTGATCAGCCCTGTTTTTGTGCGTCGCAACTGGATACGATCGTTGCAAGAGGGCCGAGATTCTCGAAGGATCGGAGTGCCGTGATGCGGATCGCGGATATCTTGCGCAACAAGGGCAACAGCATTGTCACCATCGACGCTCACACCACCGTCAACGCGTTGCTGTGCGATCTTGCCCGCCACAACATCGGCGCCATGGTCGTCCTCGACGGCGACGCTGTTGTCGGAATCATCTCCGAGCGCGATGTCGTGCGGCGTTTGCACGAGCGGGGTCCGGAATTGCTGGCCACCGAAGTGTCCGAGGTGATGACAGCGTTGATGTACACGTGCGTGCCTGCTGATTCCGTGGACAGCATTGCCGCGATCATGACCGATCGCCGAATCCGCCATCTGCCCGTCATCGAAGACGGCGAACTGCTCGGAATCGTCAGCATCGGTGACGTGGTCAAGAGCCGGATCGACGAGTTGCAGAGCGAGCGCGATCACCTCGAGTCGTACATCGACCAGGGCTGATCGATGGGCTGTCTCACGGTGGCTACTCTCGTGTGATGGCTGCAATCCAGGATTCCACAGCAGGCACGGACACTACCGTTGCCGGCCTCGAGAGCACGTTCGCTGACGAGCTTGGCGCTTTGACAGTTCCGTGGCAAGGTACTGCCGCACCTGACCCGCAGTTGCTCGTCGTGAACGAGCGGCTGGCTGCGTCGTTGCGCTTGGACGTAGAAGCGCTGCGAAGTGTGGACGGGGTTGGCGTCCTGTCCGGGTCGACGGTGCCGGTTGGGGCAAAACCGGTGGCGATGGCGTATGCGGGTCATCAGTTCGGTGGATACGCACCGATCCTCGGGGACGGTCGGGCGTTGCTACTCGGTGAACTGTCGACCGGTGACGGTCGGCGAGTGGATCTGCATCTCAAGGGCTCGGGGCGCACGCCGTTCTCTCGGGGCGGTGACGGGTATGCAGTTGTCGGGCCGATGCTGCGCGAATATCTGGTCAGTGAGGCGATGTATGCCCTCGGTGTCCCCACTACACGCGCGTTGTCCGTCGTGGCGACGGGCCGGGACGTTCGCCGCAACGGCGCAGAACCCGGTGCCGTGCTTGCACGGATTGCGTCGAGTCACCTTCGAGTGGGGACCTTCGAGTTCGCGGCCCGACAGGGCGAGGTCTTGCAGTCGCTCGCCGATTACGCGATCGCCCGGCACTATCCGGAGCTGACCGAACTGCCGGCAACGGGTGCACACAATCGGTACCTGAGGTTCCTCGAGGGGGTGGTCGAGGCGCAGGCGTCACTGGTGGCGCGGTGGATGCTCATCGGTTTTGTACACGGAGTGATGAACACCGACAACACGACAATTTCGGGGGAGACCATCGATTACGGTCCGTGCGCCTTCCTCGACGCGTTCGATCCGGCGGCAGTGTTCAGCTCGATCGACAGCGGCGGCCGCTACGCGTTCGGCAATCAGCCCGCCGTCTTGAAGTGGAATCTGGCGCGCTTGGCAGAAACACTGTTGCCGCTGATCGATTCCACACCCGACGATGCGATTTCCGCGGCGTCGGCAGTTCTCGACACCTTCGACGAGCGTTACGAGGGCCACTACGCGGCCGGCATGGCGGCAAAGCTCGGTCTGGCCCACCCGATTGTCGATCGGGCGCTAGTCGACGATCTGCTGACATTGTTGGCGGAACACGGTGCTGATTGGACGGGCAGTTTCCGTGCTCTCGCGGACGAACTGCGCGGAAATTCGGCGCCCCTCGATGACCTCGTGCCACGGGATCACATCGCGCCCTGGTTGCAGCGGTGGCACGACGCCCTGACGGAACAGGGACGCGAGGCCGTGGAGACCGCGAGCGCGATGGATCGCGTCAACCCGCTATACATTCCGCGTAATCATCAGCTCGATGCTGCTCTGTCTGCCGCGACCGACGGGGACCTCGTTCCCTTCGAGAAGCTGCTCGAGGTTGTCACGCATCCGTTCGACCGACGCGACGAGTGGTCCGACTACACCGAGGCGGCCCCGCAGTCTTTCAGTGAAACGTTCCAAACCTTCTGTGGCACTTGATTTATGATCGAACACCGCCAGCACCTCACTGCCGGCGGGCCGCTTGATCATGCGCGTTCCACCGGGAGCCACAGTTCGCACGTGGCCGTACTGAAATCATCGGCGCGGTCGAGAACTGCGACGATCGACGGACCCGGCCGGAGTCGCCACGGGTTCGACGGAAACCAGTCCGTCGCGGTCGCTGCCCAGGTCGCCTGCAACGCAGCCGGATACTCGCCCTCGGTGCGGAACACCGCCCACCTACCGGCGGGAACCTCGATCATGTCGAGATCGTCGGGCACCGGCGTCGTGTCGGTGACGGTGACGGTGACGCCGTGCAGGTAGGTCAACTCGCTTCCCTCGGTGTAATCCGGGTCGACCTCGGCGCTCACTTGGAGTAGGCCGGCCGGTTCGGTGTTGCCCAGCGCTTTGAGGCAGGCGTGCGCTGCGGTCGGCAGAGAAGCGATGTGGGCTTGGATGTGGGGGTTGACGCCCTCGTGGATGAGGGGCACGCGCGTGGCGTGGCCGACGAGGCGGAGCGCCGGTCGATCGGTGATGCGGGTGTCCATGGTGATGTTCCCTTCTACGGTCAGGCGGAACCTGAGCTGCGGTTGCGTTCGAAGGGGGCCGCCATCTCGCTTGACGTCGCCGGGGCTGACGCCGTGCACGGATCGGAAGGCTCGGCCGAAGGCTTCGGTCGACCCGTAGCCGTAGCGGACCGCGATGCTCAGCAGGTTCCCGTTTCCGAGAACGTCTGCCGCTGCGACCGACATGCGGCGACGCCGGATGTACTCCGACAGCGGCATGCCCGCCAGGGACGAGAACATCCGCCGGAGGTGGTATTCCGTCGTGCCGAGCTCAGTCGCCAATGAAGCCACATCGAGGTCGTCGTTTAGACGATCCTCGACAAGTTCGACCAGTCTGTTCAACTCCGCGATCATGGCGCCTCCTTCGACACCCACACTTCCGGGTCGTCCCGATCGGCACCCTACTATCGCGGTCCGATCGGATCGTCTTCGTACGCGCAGTCGTCCTCCGACATTCCGTTTTCAGAAGTGCTGTGCACAAACTGTCCAGCTGACTTTGCGGTGCAGGGTTGATCGGCTGGTGAAGTCGTCAATCCGTCAGGATGATCAATTCGCGCTCCGACGCGATTTCCACGCGCAGGCCCGCCTTCGACGCGACTCGGGCAACTCCCTTGATGTCGCTGGGTTCGGCGCGCGAGACCACCAGGGCGCGCGCGAGCAGACCCTTGTGATGCTTGTTGAAGTGACTGACCACGGTGCGGGTGCCGTCCGGCTTTTCGGTTAGCACGGTGGCGATTAGTGCGTCAGGAACAGGTCCGAGGTCTTGGTAGGTGCCGGATCGTAGATCGATGACAAGGCCGTCGGCTTCGGCGGCCAAGGCCTTCGGCAGCTCCGGCTTCCACAGCGAGCGCAGCGTCCCCATCCCCGGCAGCTTGGACCCGCCGGAGAGGCGGTAGGCGGGAATCAGATCACCTGCGCGGACGGCACCGAACAGGGCAGAACCGATAGCGATTCGATCGAGTGCCTTGGCCTTCTGAGCGCGCGTGAACGACTTCGCGTCAAGGGCGTCGAACAGCACACCGGTGTAGCGTTGCAGCGCGGGGCGGGTTGCCGAGACCCACAGTTTCGCGTTGCGTTCCACCTCGTCCGCCTGGGTCGGTCCGAGTCCCAGAGCCTGGCACGAGGCGTCGACGTCGGCGGCCAGATCGACGAGCGTCTGCACCAGCAATTCGCGCGTTTCGGTCAACTGGGGCATCGACAGTTCAGCCAGATCGAGGGGCGCGTCCTTGCCGCCGTCGGACTTGGTTTCTGAGGGAGGCAGCAATACAAGCACCCCGATACCGTACCGACGCCCGCGGACGGTACAGCGCCGACTATCCTTGTACCTCGTGATTACCCGTCTGTCCCACCTGTTCCTGCGTACCCTGCGTGACGATCCCTCGGACGCCGAAGTTGCGAGCCACAAACTGCTGGTTCGCGCCGGCTACGTGCGCCGAATCGCTCCAGGCGTCTACTCGTGGTTGCCACTGGGATTGCGGGTGCTGCGCGAGGTCGAGCGCGTTGTCCGCGAAGAGATGAATGCCATGGGAGGCCAGGAAATCCTGCTCCCCGCATTGCTGCCGCGTGAACCCTACGAGGCATCCAACCGGTGGACCGAATACGGCGCCGGACTGTTCCGCCTCAAGGACCGCAAGGGCAACGACTACATGCTCGGCCCGACCCACGAGGAGCTTTTTGCTCTGACGGTCAAGGGTGAGTACAACTCCTACAAGGATTTCCCGGTCACCCTGTACCAGGTGCAGACCAAGTACCGCGACGAAGAGCGTCCGCGCGCCGGCATTCTGCGTGGCCGCGAGTTCGTCATGAAGGACTCGTACTCCTTCGACCTCACCGACGAGGGTCTGACGGCGTCGTACCAGGCGCACCGCGACGCGTACGAGAAGATCTTCACGCGGTTGGGCGTCAAGTACGTCATCGTCTCGGCTACGTCGGGCGCGATGGGCGGCAGCGCATCCGAAGAGTTCCTCGCCGAGAGTGAGATCGGCGAAGACACCTACGTGCGCTGCCTCGAATCCGGTTACGCCGCAAATGTCGAGGCCGTCAAGACGGTTGTGCCCGAAGCCATTCCGTTCGACGGACTGCCTGAGGCCAAGGTCTACGACACCGCGAACACCCCCACCATCGACACCCTGGTGGACTGGGCGAACGGTGCCGACCTCGGCCGCACGATCACCGCTGCCGACACCCTCAAGAACATCATGGTCAAGACCCGCCTGCCCGGCGGCGAATGGGAACTTCTCGGCATCGGCATCCCCGGCGACCGTGAGGTCGACGAAAAGCGCCTCGAAGCTTCGCTCGAGCCCGCCGAGTTCGTGATGATCACCGAGACCGACTTCAAGAACAACCCGTTCCTGGCCAAGGGCTACATCGGCCCGAAGGCGCTGCAGGCCAACGGTGTTCGCTACCTCGTTGATCCGCGCGTCGTGGACGGCACCAGCTGGATCACCGGCGCCGACGAAGACGGCAAGCACGTTGTCGGCCTTGTTGCCGGTCGCGACTTCACACCCGACGGAACCATCGAAGCCGCCGAGGTTCGCGACGGCGACGCATCTCCCGACGGAGCCGGCACGCTGGTCTCGGCCCGCGGTATCGAAATCGGTCACGTCTTCCAGCTCGGCCGCAAGTACACCGATGTGTTCAACGTCGACGTCCTCGCCGAGAACGGCAAGCCGGTTCGCCCGACCATGGGTTCGTACGGCGTCGGCGTCTCGCGCCTCGTGGCCGTCATCGCCGAGCAGCACCACGACGAGAAGGGCCTGCGTTGGCCCGCTGAGGTCTCACCGGCCGATGTCTACCTCGTCATCGCGAACAAGGACGAGACCGCTCGCGAAGGCGCCGAAGGCCTCGCGGCGCAACTCGACCGTGCCGGACTCGAAGTGATTCTCGACGACCGAAAGGCGTCGCCTGGCGTGAAGTTCAAGGACTCCGAGCTGATCGGTGTTCCGCTGATCGTTGTCGTCGGCCGTGGTTGGGCCGACGGTAAGGTCGAAATCCGCGACCGCTTCACCGGCGAAAGCCGCGAAATCGACGCCGATTCGGCAATCGAGGAGATCATCGCCGCAGTTCGCGGCTGATCCCAGAAGATGTGCGGGCCGCCGCAGACACCGTTCGAGGTGTCTGCGGCGGCCCTTCTTTTCTGCCACAATCGTTCCTATGGAACGCGAACCGGATTGGGCAGAAGTCGACGGTTACCTTGTCTCCACGTTGGTAGGTGAAGATCCGGTCCTCGATGCGGCACTCGCCGCCAACACCGCGGCCGGCCTGCCGCCTATCGACGTAGCGCCGAACCAAGGCAAGTTGCTCCATCTGTTTGCTCGAATGTGCCTGGCGCGCAACGTCCTCGAAATCGGAACCCTCGGCGGGTACAGCACCATCTGGTTGGCCCGCGCCGTCGGACCGTCGGGACGCGTCATCAGTCTCGAATTCGAGCCGGCACACGCCGAGGTGGCGCGCGCCAACATCGAACGCGCCGAACTCGCCGATCGGGTCGATATCCGCGTCGGCGCTGCCCTCGACAGCCTGCCGTTGATCGCGAAGGAAGAACTCGGTCCCTTCGACCTGGTGTTCATCGACGCGGACAAGGAAAACAACAGCGAATACGTGCGGTGGGCCCTTGCACTGTCGCACCCGGGAACCGTCATCGTCGTCGACAACGTCGTGCGTGGGGGACACGTCTCGAATCCGGACATCGACGACGAGCGAGTCAAGGCCAGTCGGGCCGTCCTCGAGATGATCGCGGCCGAACCGCGACTCGACGGCACCGCGATCCAGACTGTCGGATCGAAGGGGTGGGACGGGTTCGCCGTTGCAGTAGTCAACGAGTGAGCGCACACTCGAAGCGGTGAGGATGCTGGGGGCAGCAAAGGCGGTATGGCAGTGGGTGCGGAGCGCACCCGGGACGTATATCTGGTTGTTGGCCCTGCTCTTCACCACACTGTTCCTGCGGCATCTTCCCGACAATGTCGAGGAACACTTTCTCGGTAAACGCTCCACTAATCTGCATCACCTCTCCGAAGACCCGATCCGCGTCCTGTTCTCGAGTGCCTTCTGGCTCGAAGGTGGTGGCTGGCTGGGGTATTTGGTTCTGTTCACTGTTTTTCATGCCACGGCAGAGCGCTGGCTCGGGACGTGGCGGTGGTTGTGCGTTGTCGTGATCGCGCACGTCGGCGCCACCTACATCAGTGAAGGTGTTCTCTACGAAGGCATTCGGCACGGATATGTCGCAGAGTCGGCGGTCAACACCCTCGACGTCGGGGTCAGCTACGGATTGGCCGGTGTCGTCGGTGTTCTCGTGTACCGGATTTCGAAGCCCTGGCGTTACGTCTACCTCGGTGCAGCAGTGATTTTCTATGCGGTGCCGTTGATCTTTGCTACGACATTCACTGCGGTCGGGCACATGTCGGCGTTACTTCTCGGAGTGGCGTGTTATCCGCTGACGCGGGCTCGGACGGGGGTGTGGAATCCGGCGGATCTATTGCCGTCGCGGAGGACCGCGCCGGCTTCGTGAACTCTTCCCAACCTAAGTTACTCACTGGTAGGTTTACGGCATCGACGAAAGGTATGACGTGTCTGACACCGACGGATTGCTGTTCAACCCCCACACCGAAGATTTTGCCCGTTTTGATCCCGAGACTCGCAGGCTGCTGCTGGCAACAGTCGAATGGTTCGAAAGCCGTGGCAAGAATCAGCTCCTGCATGACGATCGCGAAGCTGTTTGGGTGTCGGACTTCCTCGACTTCGTCAAGAAGGAGAAGTTGTTCGCGACATTCCAGACTCCGGCGGCCTACGCCGACGGCGACGAGAACCGTCGCTGGGACGGTGCCCGCAATGCGGCACTGAGTGAGGTCTTCGGCTTTTACGGACTCGCGTACTGGTACGCGTGGCAGGTCACGATCCTCGGACTCGGACCGATCTGGATGAGTGACAACGACGCCGCAAAGAAGCGTGCAGCGCAGGAACTCACCGACGGCGGAGTCATGGCGTTCGGACTCTCCGAGCGCGACCATGGCGCCGACGTCTACTCCACCGACATGCTTCTCACTCCGGCCGACGGCGACGTTGCCTTCCGGGCCAGCGGTGAGAAGTACTACATCGGCAACGGCAACGTCGCCGGAATGGTGTCGGTATTCGGCCGTCGCACCGATGTCGACGGACCCGAGGGGTACGTGTTCTTCGTTGCGGACAGCGCGCACCCGAACTACCACCTCGTCGACAACGTCCTCCGTGGTCAGATGTACGTCAGCAACTTCCGCTTGGAGGACTACCCGGTCCGCGAGGAAGACATCCTGCACACCGGTGTCGCTGCGTTCGAGGCAGCGCTCAACACCGTGAACGTCGGAAAGTTCAACCTCTGCACCGGTTCGATCGGAATCAGCGAGCACGCGTTCTTCGAGGCAATCACCCACGCGCAGAACCGAATTCTGTACGGAAATCCCGTCACCGACTTCGCTCACGTCCGAGCGGCGTTTGTCGACGCGTACTCCCGGCTGGTTGCGATGAAGCAGTTCAGCGCGCGGGCTGTCGACTACTTCCGCAGTGCGAGTCTCGATGACCGTCGCTACCTTCTGTTCAACCCGATGACCAAGGCCAAGGTCACCTCAGAAGGTGAGCGCGTTGTCGGACTTCTGCACGACGTGATTGCTGCCAAGGGCTACGAGAAGTCCACGTACTTCCGCGAAGCCGCGCAGGTGATCGGCACACTGCCCAAGCTCGAAGGCACCGTTCACGTAAATGTGGGCTTGATCCTCAAGTTCTTGCCGAACTACCTCTTCAATCCGGCAGAGTTCCCGGAGATTGTCACGCGCGACGACGCTGCGGACGACGAGTTCTTCTGGAATCAGGGACCGACTCGCGGCGCCGCGAAAATTCAGTTCCACGAGTGGAAGCCGGTGTACGAGAAGAACTCCGGTATCCCGAATGTCGCTCGTTTCTACGAGCAGGCGATCGCGTTGACCGAACTGCTGACGTCGGCGGCCCCGGACGCGGCGCAGCAAAAGGATCTCGATTTCATGCTCAACGTCGGGCACCTGTTCTCGCTCGTCGTGTACGGGCATCTGATCCTCGAGCAGGCTGACATCGCCGGACTCGACGCCGATGTCGTGGGTCAGATCTTCGACTTCCAGATTCGCGACTTCTCCGGCTATGCGATTGCGCTGCACGGGAAACCGTCGTCGACACCGGAACAGCAAGCTTGGGCGCTCGCAGCTGTGCGCAAGCCCGTCGTAGACAGTGAGCGCTTCGACCGCGTGTGGCAGCAGGTCAAGGCCTACGACGGCGCATACGAGATGCGCGCATGAGCGCGGTGGCAACCCGCGATCAGTTGATGGCGGTAGTCGAGGGATCTCCCAAAGCTGTCGGTGCACACGATCGTTCGGCGTGGGTGTCGCTGTTCAGCGCAGACGGTCAGGTCAATGATCCTGTTGGTTCGCGTCCGCACAACGGGCGGGCGTCGATCGAGAAGTTCTACGACACATTCATTGCCCCGAACACCATCACGTTCCATGTCGAGCGCGACATAGTGTGTGGCCGAACAGTGTGGCGCGACCTCAGCCTCGCCACCGAAATGTCGACGGGCGTTGTCCTGAACGTGCCGATGCATCTGCGCTACGACCTGGTGGGCGAGCCGGATTCGTTGCAGATCGGAACCCTCTACGCCCATTGGGAATTGGCGACTATGTTGAGTCAGCTTGCCACCGCGGGCGCAGCAGGCGTCAAGGCTGCGGCCAAGCTGACGCCGCAGTTGCTGTCCAACCAGGGGATCGGGGGAGCGATTGGCTTCTCCAGCGGCATCCTCGGGGTCGGGTCCAAGGGCAAGCGGGCGGCAACACGATTCCTCGACGCCGCAAAGGTCGGCCGGATTCCGCCCATTCCGGTCGAGCTTCCGGCGGGCACGCACCTGTCTACCGCAGACGCCAACGATCTTCTGGCCGGCGTGAGCCGGGGCAAGGTCCTCGCTGCCGGCCGCACGGTCACGGCAAGCGTTGTCGTCTGCGGTGAACCGGCCATCGCGCTCTTCGGATTCGAGGCCTCGGGGCATCGGATCAACCGGGTGCGGTTCTTCACCGAGAGCTGACGTTATTGGCTCGGCGCACCGATTCCGGCGCGCCGAGCCTGCGTCGTCCTTGTTTAGAGAGCGCCGAGATCGGCGGACAGCCAGGTGTGCGGTTTCATGTAAATTGCGACCTGCTCGCCCAGTTGAGAGCGGGCAAAGTCGAGATAACCGTCAACCTTGTCCGGGGTCAGATATCGCCGCGATACTTCGACCAGCATCTCGTCGGTTCCAGGCACGATTTTGTCGACGGAACCTTCGACGCTCACATAGCGGATGGTCGGCTCGAGTCGTTGAGCCATGAGGGAGAAGTGCCCAGCAGACTCTATGAGCTGGGCCTTTTTCGATCCTTTTCCCGTGAGAATCCAGGGGCTGCCACCTGGTGAATAGAGATACCAGATCGGGACTGTCAACGGACCGCGCTCGGAGTTGTTCGCCACCGACAGCGCTGCTACGTGCGGCTCGGCCAGAAACTGTTCACGCTCATTCTCGGAGAGTGCCATCACCTGAGACTACAGCGGCATTCGACAGGCTGGCCAGCGTTGTGGCGCCCTCATTTCGGGACGAGTTGATCGGCCAGGATCCGGGCGGCTTCCTCGAAACGATCTGGATGTGAACCGCCGAAGTTCAGACGAATGTATGCGGCGGTTGGTTCCGCCGGAAACCACTCGGCCCCAGGGGAAATCGAGAGGCCGTGCGTGAGGCACCTGGTTGCAAACGTTTCGGAATCGGAGCCGTCCGGCAGGCGAAGCCATAAGTTGAGACCACCGGCGGGTTTGTGGGTGAGCGTGAGTTCCGGTGCATGAGTATCCAATTCGCGGATCAGATGGTCACGCCGTTCGCGCAGTAGTTCGCGAACGTTTCGCCGATGAGTAACCCACGAAGGTTGGGTGAGGACGTCGACCGCCGCAGCTTGCAGAATCCCGGAAACGTACAGGTCATCGATGGTGCGATCGGTTTCGATTCGTCGTCGCGCCGGACCGCGTGCAACAACGGCCGCGACCCGTAGTGCCGGCGACGTGCTCTTGGTGAGCGACCGGACGTAGATCACGTGGCCGTCGGGGTCGTTCGCAGCCAGGGGAGTGGCGTCCATGTCGATTCCGAAATCGTGCGCCCAGTCGTCTTCGATCACGAATACACCGTGATCGCGCACGACCTTCATGATCGATTGCCTCTCAGCGTCCGACCAGAGTGCTCCGGTTGGGTTGGCAAAATGTGGTTGCGCATAGAACAAGCGCGCTCCGGAGAGTTCGAACGCGGTGGCAAGATCCTCCGGATCCGGCGCGTGCGTCCCGCGGGCGACGGGCACAACGCTCAGCCCGGCCTGTTTGGCTGCTGCGATGGCACCCCAGTACGTGGGCGACTCCATCACGATGGCATCGCCGGGACCTGCAAGCGCCCGGAACGTCGAAGACAGTGCACTCTGCCCTCCGGGTGTGATCAGGACGTCGGAATCGCGCACCGTGGTAGCGCCGCCCGTGGTGAGCTCGTGGGCGAACCACTCGCGGAGTTCTCCAAGCCCTGCGGTGTGCGGCCGACGTGCCGCAAGTGAGCTCCGCGCAGCCCTCGACAGTGCTCCGCGGATCTGACGAAGGGGAAGCAACTCGTCCGTTGGGTAGCCGCTGTGCAGCGAGATCGTGTCTGCCGTAACCGTGAGCATGCTTGATCCGATGGGATTGGCGTCGACCCGGCTCGGCCCGAGACTGGTTGTCTGCCAGGAATAGTCGGATATCTGAGGCACTCGCGTGCGGGCGACGAAATTTCCCGAACCTGGGCGGGTTTCCACCAGGCCTTCACCCACGAGTTGGCGGATTGCGTGCTGCACAGTGACAGGCCCCACGCCGTGCGTTGCGGCCAGCGCCCGAGTGGAGGGGAGTTGCATTCCGGCGGTCGACGACGCGATCAGCGTGCGTAAGCCGTCGACTACCCGTCGGCTACTGCTATCGTGGGACATGAATGACAATAGTAGCGCTATCGCGAACGAATCGGCACCGCTATCGGGTCTGTGGTGGGGGCTCCTGGGAGTTCTGGCGTTTTCGTTCACGGTTCCACTGACCAGAATCGCAGTCGCTGACCTTGATCCGTTGTTCATCGGCGCCGGCCGGGCTGTAGTGGCGGGAGGGTTGGCGACGATTGCGCTGCTGGCTTCGCGCGCCGCCATTCCCAGCCTTCGGCAGTGGGCACGGATTGCCCTTGTCACCATCGGAGTTGTTCTCGGGTTCCCTCTACTCACCACGTTTGCAGTGCAAACATCACCGGCCAGTCATGCCGCCGTCGTGATCGGGCTATTGCCTGCCGCGACGGCCGTACTGGCCGTACTTCGGGGGAAAGAACGGCCGAGTCAGGCATTTTGGTGGGCGAGTGCGGCCGGCGCGATATCGGTGGCAGTGTTCGTCGCATGTGCAGGCGGCGGACTCGGTTCGTTCCACCTCGCGGATCTTCTGCTGGTCGGGGCAGTGATCTGTGCTGCTCTCGGGTACTCCGAAGGAGCGTTGCTGGCCCGCGAAATCGGATCATGGCAGACAATCGCCTGGGCGTTGATTCTTGCACTGCCCGTTACGGCCACCATGACCGTTGTGTCGATGGTGAATACGTCCGTCCACGCCGACGCCAATTCATGGCTCGCGTTTGCCTACCTCGGTGCCATCAGCATGTTTCTCGGCTTCTTCCCCTGGTACCGAGGCCTGGCGATGGGGCCGATCTCCACAGTCAGTCAGACGCAGCTGGTTCAACCGGTTCTCAGCATCGCGTGGTCGGCCTTGATCCTGGGCGAGGAATTGTCGCTGTCCATCGTCGCTGGCGGCATCGTGGTCATCGGCTGTGCGTGGCTTGCGCTCAAGGCGCGCGTAGCGGCGCCGGGCACCGTGGGGGTGCGCGGCGCCGCTACGGCGTCCGGTGTGCGTGGCTCAGAAGAGCGGGCCGCCACCGAATGCAGCACGATGTGACGCCGGCTGCTTGCCGTTGGCGTCGGTGATTCCGTAGTCGAGTGCAGTTTCCGCGGTGATCAGCGTGTGCCCGCTGCGGGAGTTGACGTCGGGATCGTTGGCCAGTGCCGTGATGACCTGCCCGACGAACTCCGGGGTTTCCGCTTCGGCGAGGGAGAAGCCCTCGAAGCTCTCCATTCCGCTGGCTTCCATTCGCTCGTTGCGAATCAAGCCGAGCCAGAAGGACACTGCGGTGACTCCGGTTCCCTTCAACTCGACGGCCATGTCCGCAGCCATCTTGTCGAGGCCGGTCTTCGACATTCCGTACAGCACCGAGTGCAGGTATCCGCGGCTGCCGAACGACGAGATATGGCCGATGACACCGCTTCCGCGCGGGACCATCAACTTGGCGGCTTCCACGGACGCGACGTAATGCGCGCGCAAACCGATTCCGATCAGGGAGTCCCAGTCGGCGACGGGGCGCTTCCAGAACGGATCCGTGAAACCTGCGTAGCCGGCAGGGTTGGCCCACACGTTGTTGACGAGGAGATCGAGATGCCCGGACTGCTCGTCGGCAATGCGGGCAAAGAGATCGACGATTTGCTGATCATCGCTGTGATCACACTGCACGGCGATTCCCCGGCCACCACGCTCGGTGATCTCCGCGGCTGCAGCGTCGAGTGGGCTGTTGGTGCCGACTTCACCGCGCGCGGTCACGTACACGGTCCAGCCGTCGCTGCCCAGCGCCAACGCGATTCCTTTGCCGACACTGCGACTCGCGCCGGTTACCAGTGCAACCTTTGATCCAGTCATTCTTGACTCCCCACTGATCCCTCGGCGAGGACGGTCTCGGCTGACAGCGGAGTGGTCATCGACCACGTCTCCGTGAAGTGGCAGCGACTCATCTTCCACGCTCCGTCCTCGATCACATACGCGTCGTCGTATTCGCCCGTCATCAATTTCTGAGTCCGAGCGACGGTGTCGATCTGGCGGAACTGCAGCGTCCATCGTCCGAGCGCGGAAGTCTCCGAAGTTATTTCGATATCGGGGTGAAGTCCGTGGTGCATGTCGAGGACCGCGTAGTGGCCGTCGACTTTGCGCAGGGCGACTGCAGTGAAGATGTCGGCCATCGGGCCCGCGTCGTCGAATGCTCCCAGCTGGCCGTAGTCGATGGACGCGCCGCTCTTGATGAAACTGTTGCGGAACGCGACCGGGTCCTTGGCATCACAGGCGCGCCAGTAGTTGTACTTGAGCTTTTTGATCTCTTCGATCTGCTCGAGGGCGTCGATGCGTTGTGCAAGATCCAACGTCGGTCCTTTTCGTCCGGTTTTACGTGATGTGTCGGAACCCGACTCTATGGTGCGTTCCATCACACATGTGACGTAAATCCCAGTGGCCGGTCAGGTGTCCGAGTCGGATGCAGGCGCGGTGCCGGTGGCGGAGAGTGTTGTTGCGGCCGATTCGCCGAAGACGCTGACGCACAGTTCCCCTAACGCGGGATCCTCGTCGATGTGGTCCGGCGCTTTCATCGCGAGCAGATTGTTGATGAGCATGCCGTTGGCGATGAACATCCGGGCCTGCTCGGGGGTGCAACCGGTTCGATCACGCACCAGGCTGTAGATCTTCGACATCGCGAACCGTGAGACGGTGGCGATGTCGTCTGTGCCGGTGGCGAACCCGTGCAGCATGACGAGCAGTAGGTCGCGGTCCAGGATCAGCTCGCCGTAGGCGGAACCGAGTTCGGCCCAGAACTCCGGATCGTCAGGCTCGATATCAAGTGTGTCCAGCTTTTCGGTGAAGGTTCGGACGATTTCGTCGAGTGCTCGCGCGAACACCGCCCGGAACAGTTCTGCTTTCGTTCCGAACATGCGCACGATGTACGGCTGCGAGACACCGGCTTCCTTCGCGACCGCATCGGTGCTGGTGCCGGAGTATCCGCCGCGGGCGAAGGCCCTGGTGGCTGCTGCAAGGACAAGTGCCCGGCGCTGGGGCGCGCTCATCCTTCGCTTGGGTGGGGCGGAATCTTCGCTCGGCATATTGACAGGTTATCAGTTGATAACTTAGCGTCGAATAAGTAATCAACTGATACCTAATCGAAGGCGTGCAATGACTGTTTTGGCGAATGCCGGTGCCGCACCCGGTTCGGAAGGGACCCGCAGGCGATCAGTACCGGTTGCGATTGCGATCGTCGCGGCGTCCCTGCCGATGTTCATGGCAACCCTCGACAATCTGGTGATGACCAGCGCATTGCCGGTGATCGAGAAAGATCTGAATGCGTCCGTGAGCCAGTTGCAGTGGTTCATGAATGCGTACACGCTTGCGTTTGCGACGCTGATGTTGTCGGCGACGACGCTCGGCGATCGCTGGGGTAGGCGACGCATGTTCGTCGGCGGGATCGGACTGTTCACCGCGGCGTCAATTGCCTCCGCGCTCTCGACATCGGCAGGACTGTTGATCGCGGCACGCGCCGTTCAAGGCGTCGGCGCTGCTGCCATCATGCCGCTCTCGCTGACACTGCTCGTGGCTGCGGTTCCGGAAGCCAAGCGCGCCATGGCAATCGGCATCTGGGGTGGAGTATCGGGGCTCGGTATCGCGATGGGTCCGGTGGTGGGCGGCGCTGTGGTCGACGGTTTTTCGTGGCAAGGGATCTTCTGGATCAACGTGCCGGTAGCAATCGTCGCAGTTCCGCTCGCAATGTATGCACTGCGCGAATCGACCGGGCGGAAGCAACCTTTGGACGTCGCCGGGGTCGCGCTGGCCGGACTTGGTGTGTTCCTCGCTGTCTGGGGCATCGTTCACGGAAACGACGACGGTTGGGGTTCCTTCGGTGTTGTCGCATCGCTGGTGGGTGCCGTAGTTGCCTTGGGGCTGTTCATCGTTCGCGAACGAACCACGTCGCACCCCGTGATGCCGTTGCGTCTGTTCCGATCCAGAAGCTTCTCGATGGCAAACGTGATCGGACTGACCTTCTCGATCGGCATCTTCGGTGCGGTGTTCCTGCTCTCGCAGTACCTCCAGATCGCGATGGGGTTCACACCGTTCGAAGCCGGGTTGCGGACGCTTCCATGGACCGCGGCGCCGATGGTCTTCGCCCCGATCGCGGGCTTCCTCGCCCCGAAAGTGGGACTGCGGCCGCTGCTTCTCACCGGTCTCGGTCTACAAGCCGGCGCGTTGTTCTGGTTGGCTGCTCGCATCGGTCCCGACGCCACGTACGCGTCACTCGTCCCCGCACTTCTCATGGCCGGAATCGGCATGGGGCTGACCTTCGCGCCCAATGCCACCGCGGTACTCGTCGACATGGACGCGCCGGATCACGGCACGGCCAGTTCGACCAACGCAACACTTCGCGAGATCGGCGTCGCATTGGGAATCGCAGTCCTGACAGCGGTGTTCCTGGCCGCAGGTGGAGCGTTGACGCCGCTGGGATACAGCGAAGCACTGACGCCGGCCCTGCGAGTCGGCGGATGTTTTGTACTGGTCGCGGTAGTGGCGGCATGGTTTGTGCCGACTCGGAAGTGAGTTTTGCTGTGCGCCTTTATCAACCGCGGGCGGTTAATGAAGGCGCACAGCACTATTCGCCGGGAAACGCCGATGTTGCGGGAGTTGTCCCGAGTGCGAGGTTCCAGCCGGCCCCGCGGATCGAGGCGTCTGTGAGCGCCTCGACTCCGAAAGTGCGGAGATCGTCGGAATCGGCCTGTTCGATCAACGCGCGATACGCAGCCGCGGTATCGGCTTCGATCTGTGCCGCCAACTGCGCCGCCGTGATGGCGTCGGTGACCGGGAAAGGGATGTCGTAGCCGGCGGCGGCAATCGGGGGAGTGAGGCCCGCGTCGACGGCGATGACGGACAGAGCGTCACGGCGCGCCCGGTGGGTTGCCATGTGGGTGGCAACCTCGCTGGCCCGAGCCGGGTTGGAGAACGCTGCGACGACGCCGTAAGCGAAGATTGCGGCGTTCTCGGATTCGATGGCGTCGAGCACGGCTGAATCACTGGTTGTCGATGTGCGCAGAATGCTCATGGCAGCAGTACCGCCGTCTGGGTGGCGCACGCCGCGCTGATCGAACCGAGCAGTCCGGCGCGATAGCCCGATGTCGTCCGAGCGAGATCGGCAGCGCTGCGAGCGGACTCCGCTAACGACGCCCGCACAGCGTCGATCCCCGCGGGCGCTGCGGGTGCGGTCGACGACGCTGACGGCGTTGACGTGGTGCCGGCACCCCCGCCTGCCGCTCGCGCGATCTCGGCGTCGAGGGCATCGGCATGAGCGGTGCGCTCCGCGCTGATCGTCGTGAGCGCGGCAACACGTTCCGGTGCGAGCGCGATCGAATTGCTTGCAGCGGCGGCGTCTGCTCGTGCGCGATCGGCCTGCGAGGTCAGCTGGTCGACTTCTACGGCGGCCTGGGCGGAGCCGTTGTCAGTACACGCTGTGGCCGCGAAGGCGATGGCGCCGATCGACGCCGCACCTGCGATCTTCAGCGCACTCCGGCGGGAGTGGGAGGTGGTGGATAGGGGCGTCAGCACTCGTCCATGGTGCCAGGTACCGCGCGATTCGTTCGAATCAGGCAAACGTGTTCACGTGTGATGTGTAACGGTCGGTCTGGTCGCAGGCATCTCGAAGGGGCGGTACTCTTGGATGCTTGGCCGGACAGTGTGGCGAATGGTGTCTTTGGCATGCCCACAAACTGGGTACCTGCTACTTCGAGACCTGCATCACACAGGCCTGAGCCACACAGACTGACAACACCGAGTCGATGCGAGTCGACGACAACTGAAACGAGGAGTTCGCGAGATGCCGGTGCCATCCAAGGACAGGGTTATCGAGCTGGTCTCCGAACTCGTGCAGTCCAAGGGCTACGACGTCGAGGACGTCGTAGTCACTAATGCGGGCAAGCACAGCGCCGTTCGCATCATGGTCGACAGTGACGCCGGTATCGAACTGGATGCCGCTGCCGAGATCAGTCGGCTCGTCTCCGAGTTGTTCGACAGCCTCGAGGAAATCGGGGAAGCGCCGTACACGCTCGAGGTCACGTCGCCCGGGATCGATCGGCCGCTGACAGCAGAGCGACATTGGCGTCGCGCACGTGGGCGCAAAGCACGCATCGATCTTGCCGACGAGACCGTCGTCGGTCGAATCGGTGTCCTCGGCGAGGATTCGGTTGCAGTGGTGATGAACGGTCGCGGCGGGCTGACAGTCCGCGAGATACCACTGGCAGACGTGCAGAAAGCTGTTGTGCAGGTCGAGTTTTCGAAGCCGAGCGACGCAGAGCTGGAGCTTGCCGGAGGAATCCCGGAGGGTCGGGCAGTGCATACGGACCTCGACGAGTCCGATGCACAGGTGCTCGATTCCGAAGAAGACGTAGAAGACGTAGATAACGAAGAAGGGTTCGACAAGTGAATATCGACATTGCAGCGTTGCGAGCGATCGAGGCCGAAAAAGGCGTCCCGATCGAAACGGTGATCGCCACGATCCAGACTGCGCTGCTGACGGCATACCGACACACCGAGGGCCACAAGCAGAACGCTCGGATCGACGTCAATCTCAAGACCGGATCGGTGCGAGTCATGGCTCACGACACCGACTCCGACGGAAATATGGTGGGCGCCGAGTGGGACGACACCCCCGAGGGCTTCGGCCGGATCGCGGCGACCACCGCGCGTCAGGTGATTCTTCAGCGTCTGCGTGATGCCGAGCACGAGCGCAGTTTCGGCGAGTACTCGACGCACGAAGGTGAAATCGTTGGTGGTGTGATCCAGCGAGACACCCGCGCGAACTCGCGTGGCATGGTTGTCGTGCGAATCGGCAGCGACGCGCATGGCACCGAAGGCCTGCTCCCGCCGGCCGAGCAGGTTCCGGGTGAAAGCTACGAGCACGGCGAGCGCATCAAGTGCTACGTCGTCGGGGTTGCCCGCGGCGCGCGCGGCCCGCAGATCACGCTGTCGCGCACCCACCCGAACCTGGTTCGGAAGCTGTTTGCGCTCGAGGTTCCCGAAATTGCCGACGGCAGCGTCGAGATCATCAATGTTGCCCGCGAAGCTGGTCACCGTTCCAAGATCGCAGTTGCGTCGCGCGTTCACGGGCTCAATGCGAAGGGTGCATGCATCGGTCCCATGGGGCAGCGCGTGCGTAACGTCATGAGCGAACTTGCGGGCGAGAAGATCGACATCATCGACTACGACGAGGACCCCGCGACATTTGTGGGCAACGCACTCTCTCCGTCGAAAGTGGTCTCCGTCACTGTTGTCGACCTCGATGCCCGTGCAGCTCGGGTTATCGTGCCTGATTTCCAGCTGTCGCTAGCCATCGGCAAGGAGGGTCAAAATGCCCGCCTTGCTGCACGGTTGACCGGTTGGCGTATCGATATTCGAAGCGATGCAGCACCGGTCGACGACGCGTCGGATCGCTCCGGCGCGTCAAACGGATAACGGTGGAATGCAGTGTTCCAGACAGTTCGACGGTAGAGTAGACGATGGTTCGACGTGAGTCCTCGGATTTTGCGCGCGCGACGCCCGGTTCGCCGGTCAGAACGTGTGTGGGATGCAGGGAACAAGGGTCGGCTGCCGATCTGTTGAGGGTCGTGGTTGGTGGGCAGGGGCCGGAGGGTTCCCTGCTTGTCCCCGACGTATTGCGAAGGCTCCACGGTCGAGGTGCATGGCTGCACCTGGATCCGAGTTGCCTGAGCCTGGCAGAGCGGCGCCGAGCATTCAGCAGAGCACTGCGAGTGTCCGGAAATCTGGACACGTCCGCTGTCGACCAGCTGGTCGACGCAGTTCACACAAAAGCAGTACCTCTCGAGAAGAACAGGCACAAGCACTCATGAGCACACCGTGAAGCACCAACGATGAACGTCCATCGGCTATAACCCGAGGTCGTGTGGGACCCACATCTGTGGGATGCCTCCTGCTCGACCTCATCAGTGAGGAGAGCAGTGGCAGGCAAGGCCCGCGTACACGAGTTGGCTAAAGAGCTCGGTGTTACCAGCAAGGAACTACTCGCAACGCTCAAAGAGCAGGGCGAGTTCGTAAAGTCTGCGTCATCCACAGTGGAGGCGCCCGTCGCACGTCGTCTGCGGGAATCATTCCCGTCTGCCGGTGGTGCAGAAACCAAGCCCGCGTCCGGCGATGCAGCGGCAAAGCCCGCAGCAAAGCCAGGCGCACCGTCGCCGTCGGCAGCAAAGCCCGGCGCACCGCGTCCCGGGCAGCGTCCCGGCCCCAAGCCGGCTGCACCGGCTCCCGCAGCACCGGCAGCCCCGGCTGCTGCAGCTCCGGCCCCGGCAGCACCGTCCGCTCCCGCAGCACCGGCTCCTACGACGCCGGCAGTTCCCACGCCGACGTTCAATGCGCCCGCTGCACCCAGCAACGCTCCGAAGCCGGCTCGTCCGGCTCCGGCAGCTCCCGCGGCACCGGCAGCACCCGCTGCAGCTGCTCCGGCAGCACCGTCGACCGGTGCAAAGCCCGGTGGACCTCGTCCGATGCCCAAGGCTCCGCGCGTCGGAAACAACCCGTACTCCTCGGCTCCGGCTGAGCGTCCGGCACCACGTCCGGCTCCGGGCCAGAGCGGTCCTCGTCCGGGCGCTCCGCGTCCCGCGGCGCAGGGTGGATCTCGTCCGGCTCCCGGCCAGGGTGGACCCCGTCCGGCTCCCGGCCAGGGCGGTCCTCGTCCGGCTCCCGGCCAGGGCGGTCCTCGTCCGGCTCCCGGCCAGGGTGGACCCCGTCCGCCCGCAGGTCAGGGTGGACCCCGTCCGAGCCCCGGCTCCATGCCTCCTCGCCCCAACCCGGGTGCAATGCCTGCTCGTTCCGCTCGTCCCGGCGGCGGTGGCCGTCCCGGTCAGCGCGGCGCAGCAGCAGGCGCATTCGGTCGTCCCGGCGGCGCTGTTCGTCGTGGACGTAAGTCGAAGCGGGCAAAGCGCGCCGAGTACGAGAGCATGCAGGCTCCCGCAGTCGGTGGCGTCAGGCTGCCTCGCGGCAACGGCGAGACCATCCGTCTCGCTCGCGGCGCGTCGCTGTCCGACTTCGCAGACAAGATCGATGCGAACCCCGCAGCACTTGTGCAGGCACTGTTCAATCTCGGCGAGATGGTCACGGCAACGCAGTCGGTCAACGACGAGACGCTGGAGCTTCTCGGCGGTGAAATGAACTACGTCGTTCAGGTCGTCAGCCCTGAGGACGAAGACCGTGAGCTGCTCGAACACTTCGACCTCACCTACGGCGAGGACGCCGGCGGAGAAGAGGACCTCGAGTCCCGTCCGCCTGTGGTCACCGTCATGGGCCACGTCGACCACGGTAAGACCCGTCTGCTCGATGTGATCCGTAAGGCCAACGTCCGTGAGGGCGAAGCCGGCGGCATCACGCAGCACATCGGTGCTTACCAGGTGCTCACCGAACTCGAGGGCAACGAGCGTCTCGTGACGTTCATCGACACCCCCGGTCACGAGGCCTTCACGGCCATGCGTGCTCGTGGTGCCAAGGCCACCGACCTCGCGATCCTTGTTGTCGCAGCCGACGACGGTGTCATGCCGCAGACGGTGGAAGCGATCAACCACGCCCAGGCGGCCGACGTGCCGATCGTGGTCGCGGTCAACAAGATCGACAAGGAAGGCGCTAACCCGGACAAGATCCGTCAGCAGCTGACCGAGTACGGACTGGTCGCCGAGGAATACGGCGGAGACACCATGTTCGTCGACATCTCGGCGAAGCAGGGTCTGCACATCGATCAGCTTCTCGAAGCTGTGCTGCTGACCGCGGATGCTTCCCTGGATCTGCGCGCAAACCCGGACATGGATGCACAGGGTGTTGCGATCGAGGCTCACCTCGACCGTGGCCGTGGCCCCGTTGCCACAGTGCTCATCCAGCGCGGAACGCTGCGCGTCGGCGATTCCATCGTCGCCGGTGATGCATACGGCCGCGTCCGCCGCATGGTGGACGAGCACGGCGAGGACGTCCACGAGGCACTGCCTTCGCGTCCGGTTCAGGTCATCGGCTTCACGTCCGTCCCCGGTGCAGGCGACAACCTGCTCGTGGTCGACGAGGACCGTATTGCCCGTCAGATCGCTGACCGTCGCAATGCACGTAAGCGCAACGCGTTGGCAGCGAAGAGCCGCAAGCGCATCAGCTTGGACGATCTCGATGCAGCTCTGAAGGAACATTCGCAGCTGAACTTGATCCTCAAGGGCGACAACTCGGGAACCGTCGAGGCTCTCGAAGAGGCACTGCTGGCTATCCCGATCGACGACGAGGTGCAGTTGCGCGTCATCGACCGCGGTGTCGGTGGCGTCACGGAGACCAACGTCAACCTGGCAGCGGCTTCCAACGCGATCATCATCGGCTTCAACGTCCGTGCCGAAGGCAAGGCGACCGAGCTGGCGAACCGCGAGGGTGTCGACATCCGGTACTACTCGGTGATCTACCAGGCCATCGACGAGGTCGAGAAGGCTCTCAAGGGTCTGCTCAAGCCGGTGTACGAAGAGGTCGAGCTGGGCAAGGCGGAGATCCGCGCGATGTTCCGTTCGTCCAAGATCGGCAACATTGCCGGTTGCTTGGTCACGTCGGGCAGCATCCGTCGCAACGCCAAGGCACGTCTCATCCGCGACAGCAAGGTTGTCGCCGAGACGGTCACCATCTCCTCGCTCAAGCGGGAGAAGGAAGACGCCACCGAGGTTCGCGAAGGCTACGAATGTGGTCTGACCGTCACCTACTCCGATATCAAGATCGGTGACGTTCTGGAGTGCTACGAGCTTCGTGAGAAGCCGCGCGACTAGTAGTCGCCGCGGGCGCTGGGGGCGCTCGTGAGTATTGACTGACATGGACTCTCCTGGACATTGACCACAATGTCCGGGAGAGTCCATTCGGCTATGCCGACGAGGAAGCGGTCTGGGACGAGAAACGGTCTGGGGGAATATGTTCGTAGGTGCATTGGAGTTCGACATTCTTTTCGGAGATGTCCACTCCCTCAAGGAAAAGCGTTCGCTGGTGTCGCCGATTCTGACCGAACTGCGACGTTTCGGGATCAGTGCGGCGGAAGCCGGGGAACAGGGGCGTCTTCGCCGCGCCTTGGTCGGTGTTGCTGCGGTCAGTTCGTCGATGGATCATCTGCACGACGTACTCGATCGTTGTGAGCGAGCGGTTGCGGCGCGACCGGAAATGCAGTTACTTGCCGTACGTCGGCGTGTCTTCGGTCCCGAGGACTGATTTGGTCGGTGGGCGGCGATGCACAAGACTGGTGTCGGTAATAATTCTTGTAAATCGAACATTGTGAACGATCGAGTTATCTCGTATCGGATGTGCGTGAAATCGAATGTCCGTGGAATCGAAAGTCCAGGGAGAAGGAGACAGAGATCATGGTGGATCCCGCCCGGGCCCGTAAGCTCGCAAAACGAATCGGCACGATTGTCGCGACCGCAATCGACCACGAGATCAAGGATCCGCGGCTTGCTTTTGTGACCATCACCGACACGAAGGTCACCAACGACCTGCACGATGCGACCGTGTACTACACCGTGATGGGTGAAAAGGTCGATTCCGCACCCGACGTCGAAGCTGCTGCAGCCGGTCTCGAGAAGGCCAAGGGTGTTCTGCGGTCGAAGGTGGGCGCCGGCACCGGTGTCCGTTTCACCCCGACGCTGACGTTTGTCGCGGACACCGTTCCCGACACTGCGCGCCACATGGAAGAGCTGTTGGCTCGTGCGCGTGCCGCCGACGGCGAGCTCGCCAAGGCTCGCGAGGGAGCTCAGCCTGCCGGTGATGCAGATCCGTACAAGGAGCCACGAGTAGCTGCTGACGACGATGACGACGTCGTTGCCTCGGATGCTCGAGATCTCGACTGACCCGCAGCGAGGATGACGATCACCGCACGCGCTGACGGAGACCCTTGCGAGGATCCTTGCCGGGCAGGCTTCGCGCGGGCAATCGAAGTGCTGGATGCGGCTCGGACGGCAACTATTCTGTGCCACATCCAGCCTGACGCAGACACTATCGGCAGCGGTCTGGCATTGGGGTTGGCGCTCGAGCGCCGGGGCGTTTCGGTTCAGGTTGCCTTCAGCCGGCCTGCGCACCTGCCCGAGTCCATGCTCGGATTTCCCGGTCTGCATCTGTTGGTTCCACCGGCTTCCGTGCGTTCCGAAGTGGACGTCCTGATCACCGTCGACGTGGGAAGCGCCGGGCGCTTGGGCGCTCTTGCGGATCGGTTGGCTGGTGCGGCCAGCACTGTCGTCGTGGATCATCATCGATCCAATTCGGAATTCGGTGCGATCAACGTCGTGGACGAATCCGCAGCATCGACGACGGCTCTGCTGGCACGGTTGTTCGATTTTTGGGGCGTGGAGATCGATCGAGACGTGGCCCATTGCCTGTATGCCGGTCTGGTGACCGATACGGGGTCCTTCCGTTGGGGCGGGCCGTCGACGCATGTTCTTGCGGCCCGGCTGTTAGCCACCGGTATCGACGGCGACACCATCGCTCGGCAACTTCTCGACACGCATCCGTTCGGCTGGCTGCCGATGCTGTCGTCGGTGCTCGGCTCGGCGACGCTGGTACGAAGCGCTGCGGGTGGTCGCGGTCTCGTGTACGCGGTAATCCGCCGAGACGACATCGGAGATCTGCGGTCCGAGGAAATCGAGAGCGTTGTCGACATCGTCCGGACGACGTCGGAAGCCGAGGTTGCCGCTGTGCTCAAGGAATCGGAAACCGGCAGCTGGTCGATATCGTTGCGCGCGAAGACCGATGTCGACGTCTCGGCTGTCGCGGAGAGACTCGGTGGCGGTGGACATCGGCTCTCGGCCGGCTACACCTCGACCGATTCGAGTGAGCAGACGGTTGCAGCGTTGATTGCCGCACTGGGGTGAGTGTCCGATCGTGACCGCATCCGATAGTCCTGTGCCAGCAACTGCGACAAAATCCGGCGCCGAGGTCGACGTGACCGGCCGTCGTATCTTCGGGTTGGCGTTGCCTGCGCTAGGTGTGCTGGCAGCCGAGCCGCTCTATCTCCTGTTCGACATCGCAGTCGTGGGACGGCTCGGAGCCCTTCCGTTGGCGGGTCTGGCGGTGGGCGGGCTCATCTTGTCGTTGGTGAGCACTCAGTTGACGTTCCTCTCGTATGGAACCACCGCTCGCGCGGCTCGACTGCACGGCGCCGGCCGCGATCGCGAGGCGGTGGGTGAAGGTGTTCAGGCAACGTGGTTGGCGTTGGTGATCGGGCTGCTGTTGGTGGCGGTGGTGCAGGCGATTGCCGGGCCGTTGACGTCGGCGGTGGCGGGCGGTTCCGATATCGCGGATGCGGCCGAGAGTTGGTTGCGCATCGCGGTACTGGGTGTGCCGCTCATTCTGGTAGCCCTCGCCGGCAACGGTTGGATGCGAGGGCTGCAGAACACGATCCGTCCGCTGCGATTCGTTCTTGTGGGACTGGGGATTTCGGCAGTTCTGTGCCCGATCCTGGTTCACGGATTATGGGGTGCGCCGCGCCTCGAACTCGAAGGTTCGGCGGTTGCGAATCTTGTCGGTCAGAGTATTTCCGGCATCTTGTTCGCGTGGGCGTTGTTCCGCGAACCAGTCTCGGTCAGACCACGTGTGTCGATCATGCGCGCGCAGATGGTCATGGGCCGCGATTTGATTCTCCGCAGCCTCGCTTTCCAAGCCTGTTTCGTGTCGGCTGCGGCGGTTGCGTCGCGATTCGGAGCAGCCGTGGTGGGCGCGCATCAGGTGGTTCTGCAGTTGTGGAACCTGGTTGCGCTGCTTCTCGATTCATTGGCGATCGCCGCGCAGACGCTGATCGGGGCCGCGCTGGGAGGCGGATTTGCGGTTGCTGCCAAGAAAATGGCGTGGCGGATCACAGTGTGGTCGACGGTCTTCGCAGTGCTGTTGGCCGTTCTGTTTGCCGCCGGGCACTCGGTGATCCCGCAACTGTTCACGGCAGACGACGAGGTGCTGGCGCAGATGTCGATCGCCTGGTGGTTCTTCGTCGCGATCATGCCGGTCGCGGGAGTCGTGTTTGCCCTCGACGGAGTTCTCCTCGGCGCCGGTGATGTGACCTTCATGAGAAATGCCACCATGGCGTGTGCGGTGGTCGGATTTCTGCCGGCAATCTGGATGTCGCTGGCCTTCGACTGGGGGTTGGCCGGAATCTGGGCGGGCCTGACCGTGTTTGTCGTACTGCGGATGATTGCGGTGTCCTGGCGTGCGCTGTCGGGAAAGTGGGCTGTGACGGGAACCGAGACAACTGCACATGCAGTCGAGCGTTCGAGTGAGGAAGCTGAGGGATCGTGGCAGCAAAGCTGATGGCAGTGAGCGACATCCATGTCGGTCACAACGGCAACAAGCCGATGACGGAGGACCTGTTCCCGGACTCGCCGGACGACTGGTTGATCCTGGCCGGCGACGTGTCGGAGAAGACCGACGATATTCGCTGGGCGCTCACGCTCCTGCGTTCGCGCTTCGCGAAGGTCATCTGGATTCCCGGCAACCACGAACTGTGGACCACGGCCAAGGACCCGGTGCAGATTCACGGCGCTCCGCGGTACGAGTACCTGGTCAACATGTGCCGCGAGATCGACGTCATCACGCCGGAGGATCCGTTCCCGGTGTGGGAGGGCGAAGACGGTCCGGTGACGCTCGTCCCGATGTTCCTGCTCTACGACTACTCGTTCCTGCCCGTCGGGGCGCGAGACAAGGAACACGGCCTCGAGATCGCGCGGGACAAGAACGTCGTCGCCACCGACGAATTTCTGCTGTCGTCGCAGCCGTACGCAACCCGCGACGCGTGGTGCCGTGCCCGCATCGCGTACACGCAGGAGCGTCTGGACGCGTTGCCCGAAGGTACGAAGACCGTGCTGATCAATCACTTTCCGTTGGTTCGTCAACCGACTGACGTGCTGATCTATCCGGAATTCGCGCTGTGGTGCGGTACGACGCTGACCGCGGACTGGCATGTGAAATACAACGCCGTGTGCTCGGTCTACGGGCACCTGCACATCCCGCGAACCACCTACTACGACGGCGTCCGCTTCGAGGAAGTGTCGCTCGGATACCCACGGGAGTGGCGTCGGCGCGGCCTGCCCGAGAAACTGTTGCGGCAGATTCTGCCGGTGCCGGAGTACCCGCCGGGAACGTTGAACAAATGGGGCGGCCACTTCAAGGTGACGCCGGAGCAGGAAGCCGAAGTCGAGCGTATGCGCTCGGGTCGCTAGAAAGGCACCGACACGTGATCGAACAGATTCTGCCCGGCGGCATCGCGATTGCCGAGGCGTTCGAGGATCCGCCTGGACTTGTCCCGCATCCCAGCGAAGAGGCGCTGATCGGCCGTGCGGTGGAGAAGCGTCGTCGCGAATTCGTGACGACGCGCAATCTTGCCCGCACCGCCATGGGGAAACTGGGTGTCCCGGCGGCCCCCGTCATGCGGGGGGAGCGGGGAGCGCCGTTGTGGCCGAAAGGCGTTGTCGGCAGCCTCGCGCACTGCGACGGATATCGCGGCGCGGTGCTGGCGTACTCGATGCAGGTTCGTTCGCTCGGTATCGACGCCGAACCCCACGGACCGTTGCCGGACGGGGTGCTTCCGGCCGTCAGCATCGAGGACGAGCGCACCTGGCTGGGCGAGCAGGCCGGCGACGGTCGCGTCCACTGGGATCGAATCCTGTTCTGCGCCAAGGAAGCCACGTACAAGGCGTGGTTCCCCCTGACACAACGGTGGTTGGGGTTCGAGGACGCACACATCACGTTCGAATCCGAATCGGATACGTCTGGCACGTTCCGATCCAAGTTGTTGGTCCCGGGGGAGACGACCTCCGGTGCGCCGCTCACCGAATTCGACGGTAGGTGGATGGTGTCCGACGGACTGATCCTGACGGCAATTTCGGTGCAGTGAGTCCGGCTGGCAGAATCGAGACCCGTGTCAGCTCGCGAAAAGCCTTCCTCCGGACTTGTCGGCGCCGGAATCTTGATCGTCGACAAAGAAGCAGGCCTCACCAGCCATGACGTAGTGGCCCGGTGCCGCAAGCTGTTGAATACTCGCAAGGTCGGCCATGCGGGAACGCTTGATCCCATGGCAACCGGTGTGCTGGTTCTCGGCGTGGAGCGTGCCACCAAACTGCTCGGACTGCTGGCACTGACCACCAAGGCGTATTCGGCGACCATCCGGTTGGGTGCGTCGACGACCACCGACGACGCGGAAGGTGAAGTACTCACCTCAACGGATGCGTCGGCCGTGACGGATGAGGAGATCGCCGCAGTAGTGGCGACGCTGACCGGTGACATCGAGCAGATCCCGGCCAGTGTCAGCGCCATCAAGGTGGACGGTCAGCGGGCTCACGCTCTGGTACGAGCCGGTGAAACCGTCGAACTTGCCGCGCGTCCGGTGACGGTGTCGACGTTCGAGATTCTTGCCCGACGCGACATCGAGGGCGGATTTGTCGACCTCGACGTCGACGTGGAGTGCTCGTCCGGCACTTACATTCGTTCGCTGGCGCGTGATCTCGGGCGAACGTTGGGTGTCGGCGGTCATCTGACGGCACTGCGTCGCACGCGCGTCGGACCGTTCACTCTCGAACACGCGCGCACGCTCGAAGATCTCGCCGAGGCTCCCGGCGTGAGTCTCGATATCGACCAGGCCGCCCAGACTGCGTTCCCACACCGTCAGATCACAGTGGCCGAGGCCGAAGCCATCAGCCAGGGGCGGTGGCTCGAACCGATCGGGCTCAAAGGTGTCTACGCGGCCATCGATCCCAGCGGCCATACGATTGCCCTGCTGCAGGAAAAGGGAAAGCGTGCGAGCTCGGTCATGGTCGTCCGCCCGGCGACACTGCGTCAAGATTAGTCACTCCGGACCAGGCTATTCAGACCAGCCAGATGGCTTGGGCGACAGGGCTTCCCAGATCTATACAGTCGGGGTTGTCGCCCAAGCGTACGGAGACGGTGCCGGCAAAATCGCGACGCTCCTCCACGGTGATCTCGACGTCGAGTGTGACGCCGACGGAATCGAAGTAGCGAAGCATCTCCGGATCGGAGTCGGAAATACGCGCAACCCGCCCGCGCTCACCGTTGGCGAAGTCGCTGAGCTGGCGCGCCGGGGGAGTGGGAATCGACCCGTCGGCGGCCGGGATGGGGTCGCCGTGCGGATCGCGTTCGGGGAAGCCGAGTTTGGCATCGATGCGCGAGATCATCAGGTCGGAGACGGCGTGCTCGAGAATTTCGGCTTCGTCGTGAACCTCGTCCCAGCCGTAGCCGAGTTCGTGAACGAGATACGTTTCGAGCAATCGGTGGCGTCGCACCATGGAGACAGCTGCCGCCCGGCCAGTGTCCGTCAACGCGATCGATCCGTATCGGGCGTGATCGACCAGACCCTGATCGGACAGTTTGCGGATGGCTTCGGACACCGTGGAGGCGGAGACGCCCATCTTCTCGGACAGCAACTTCGTGGAGATGCGTTCGAGTGACCACTCCTGAATGGTCCAGATGACCTTCAGGTAGTCCTGCGCGACCGAGGACAGTGCAAGCGTGTCGATCGATCCGTCCGGGTGGGAATCCGCGTCGCCGGATTCGGCGGCACCATCCGGTGCAGAGTGTGTATCGGAGGGTCCAGTCTTGTGAGCTGCCACGACACTTAGCTTAGGCTACGAATTGCGGAAGTTCCGTACCTGCGACGTAGTGCAGTGGCAGACCGCTCGGCGGGTCCAACCGAAACTACTGACGGTGCGCCCCGTAGGCTGCCTTTCGTGCTGAGGTGGCGTGGTCTCGACGAAGTTCCGGCCGATTGGGGTCGTTGTGTGCTCACTATCGGTGTGTTCGACGGTGTGCACCGTGGGCATGCCCAATTAATTGCCCGGGCAGTAGCCGCGGCGCGAAAGCGCGGGGTTCCCAGTGTGCTCATGACGTTCGATCCGCACCCCATGGAAGTTGTGCGACCGGGTAGTCATCCGGCTCAGTTGACGACGCTGGCGCGTCGTGCGGAATTGGCCGAAGAGTTGGGCATCGACGTCTTCTGCGTCATGCCGTTCACCGCGGATTTCATGAAGCTGACTCCGGAGCGGTACGTCCACGAAATCCTGGTGGAGCGCCTGCACGTTGCCGAGGTTGTCGTGGGCGACAACTTCACGTTCGGCAAGAAAGCCCTGGGTAACGTCGATCTGCTTCGCGAAATGGGCGATCGATTCGGATTTGCCGTCGACGGTGTCCAATTGCTCGCCGAGCATGCGGTGACGTTCTCGTCGACCTACATTCGCTCGTGCGTCGACGCCGGTGACATGGCTGCGGCAACCGAGGCGCTCGGTCGACCGCATCGCGTCGAAGGTGTTGTGGTGCACGGCGACAAGCGTGGCCGTGAACTCGGATTTCCGACGGCAAACGTTGCGCCTCCGGTGTTCTCGGCTATTCCGGCCGACGGCGTTTACGCGGCCTGGTTCAGCGTTCTGGGGGCAGACGAGGAGTTGGGCACGCTCGTACCGGGAAAGCGGTACAAGTCGGCAGTGTCCGTCGGCACCAATCCGACATTCTCCGGTCGCGCTCGCACCGTCGAGGCTTTTGTTCTCGACGCCGACGCAGATCTGTACGGACAACATGTCGCCGTCGACCTGGTGGCGCGGATCCGTGGGATGGAGAAGTTCGATTCCATCGAGTCGTTGATCGCGGAAATGAATCGCGATGTCGAGCGCGCTCGTGAAATTCTGGATCACGACTCGGAACAGAGCGTCGGCTGACGCCCGGGAACAGAGTGTCGGCTGACACACTTGCCGTCGACCGGTAAATCGATCGCAACGGTCCTGGTAGAATCTTCTCTCGGTGTGTGCTGCGGTTTGCGGCGGCCGCGTCCGATCTAGTTCCTTTCACGCAAACGTCATCACAGGAGTGAATCAAGTGGCATTGACCACGGAAGAAAAGAAGGCCGTTCTCGGCGAGTACGGCTTGCATGAGACCGACACGGGATCGCCCGAAGCTCAGGTGGCAATGCTCACCAAGCGCATCACCGATCTCACCGAGCACCTCAAGACCCACAAGCATGACCACCACTCACGTCGTGGACTGCTCTTGATGGTCGGTCGTCGTCGTCGTCTGCTCAAGTACGTGGCAAAGACGGACGTCGCTCGTTACCGTGCGCTCATCGAGCGCCTCGGCCTGCGTCGCTAGATTTTGTCACGACGCTGATCGAAAGCAACACGGCAGGCTCCGGTTTGCCGAACACTCCGTTAGCCGGCGAAGCCACGCATATACTGGGCTTCGCTGGCTTTCGGCGTTAGCTGCCGCAAGGCAGTTTCCGCTGTCGGCGCATTTGCACAGTTGGTGCAGTGCGAAGTCAGCACACCGTATGCATCAGAGAACGTGGTGTCGGTTGTCGGTAGTGGTTCTCCGGACCGGGCGAATGCCCTGTGGTTCCGGCGGACTTCGATCGACGGCCGCCCCGAACGTCAGTGACGTCCCGAAGCAGAGACCAGTTCGCACGTAGGAACCTCTGCAATTCAAGAGGGGGACGTCCCTCGGTGCGCAGTTTCCACCAGGAGGGTGGGAACGCCCGCGCGGGTACGGCGAAGACGAGAGGGAAGTGAAGAGAAAAAGATGACAGAGAATTCCGTAGTAGAGGTCGACGAAGGCGTGTTCGAATCCACCGCCGTGATCGACAACGGGTCCTTCGGTACCCGCACCATCCGTTTCGAGACCGGACGCCTTGCTCAGCAGGCCGCCGGTGCCGTCGTTGCCTACCTGGACGACGAGACCATGCTGCTGTCCGCCACGAGCGCCAGCAAGCACCCCAAGGAGCATTTCGACTTCTTCCCCCTGACGGTGGACGTCGAAGAGCGCATGTACGCAGCGGGCCGCATCCCCGGCTCGTTCTTCCGTCGTGAGGGACGCCCCTCCACCGACGCGATCCTGACCTGCCGCCTCATCGACCGGCCGCTGCGCCCGTCGTTCGTCGACGGTCTGCGTAACGAGATCCAGGTCGTCGTCACGGTCATGAGCCTCAACCCGCAGGATCTGTACGACGTCGTGGCTATCAACGCCGCATCCGCGTCGACGCAGATCGCGGGCTTGCCGTTCTCCGGTCCTGTCGGTGGCGTGCGCGTTGCACTCATCGTCTCCGAGGACAACAAGGCCGGCCAGTGGGTTGCATTCCCGACGGTCGATCAGCTCGAGAACGCCGTCTTCGACATGGTCGTCGCCGGCCGCGTCGTTTCCGGCAGCGGTGACAACGCCGACGTCGCGATCATGATGGTCGAGGCCGAGGCCACCGACAACGTCATCGCGAAGATCGCCGACGGCGCTCAGGCTCCCACCGAGACAATCGTCGCCGAAGGCCTCGAGGCTGCCAAGCCGTTCATCGCCCGTCTGTGCGCTGCGCAGGCAGCACTGGCATCCAAGGCTGCAAAGCCCACGGGTGACTACCCGGTCTTCCCGGCGTACCAGGACGACGTATTTGCTGCCGTCGAGGCTGCTGCGTCCGAAAAGCTCAATGCCGCACTGACAATCGCTGGCAAGCAGGAACGCGACGACAAGACCGACGAGGTCAAGGTCGAGGTTCTCGAGCAGGTTGCACCGAACTTCGAAGGCCGCGAGAAGGAACTGGGAGCAGCGTTCCGCTCGCTCACCAAGAAGCTGGTTCGCCAGCGCATCCTGCGCGATCAGTTCCGCATCGACGGCCGCGGCGTCACGGACATCCGTTCGCTGTCCGCCGAGGTTGCGATCATCCCGCGCGCACACGGTTCCGCACTGTTCGAGCGCGGCGAGACCCAGATCCTGGGTGTCACCACACTCGACATGGTGAAGATGGCTCAGCAGGTCGACTCGCTCGGCCCCGAGACCAGCAAGCGCTACATGCACCACTACAACTTCCCGCCGTACTCCACCGGTGAGACGGGTCGCGTCGGTTCGCCGAAGCGTCGCGAAATCGGTCACGGCGCACTTGCTGAGCGCGCACTCATGCCGGTTCTGCCCAGCGTCGAAGAGTTCCCGTACGCGATTCGCCAGGTCTCCGAGGCGCTGAGCTCCAACGGTTCCACCTCGATGGGCTCCGTGTGTGCTTCCACGCTTGCACTGCTCAACGCCGGTGTGCCGCTGAAGGCTCCGGTTGCCGGTATCGCCATGGGCCTCGTCTCCGACCAGGTCGACGGCGAAACCCGTTACGTGGCACTGACGGACATCCTCGGCGCCGAAGATGCTTTCGGTGACATGGACTTCAAGGTTGCCGGTACCAAGGACTTCGTCACGGCTCTGCAGCTGGACACGAAGCTCGACGGCATCCCGTCCAAGGTCCTCGCCGGCGCACTCGCGCAGGCCAAGGATGCTCGTACCACGATCCTCGAGGTCATGGCAGAGGCCATCGACACCCCGGACGAGATGAGCCCGTTTGCACCTCGCGTGACGGCCATCAAGGTCCCGGTCGACAAGATCGGCGAGGTCATCGGCCCCAAGGGCAAGATGATCAACTCCATCACCGAGCAGACCGGTGCCAACATCTCCATCGAAGACGACGGCACCGTGTTCGTCGGCGCCACCGATGGACCGTCTGCACAGGCCGCGATCGACATGATCAACGCCATCGCCAACCCGCAGCTCCCCAAGGTCGGCGAGCGGTTCCTGGGCACGGTCGTCAAGACCACCGCCTTCGGTGCCTTCGTCTCGCTCCTGCCGGGTCGCGACGGTTTGGTGCACATCTCCAAGCTGGGCAGTGGCAAGCGTATTGCCAAGGTCGAAGACGTGGTCAACGTCGGATCCAAGATCCGTGTCGAGATCGCCGATATCGATGCTCGCGGCAAGATCTCGCTGATCCCCGTGGAAGAGGGCAACGACGACGCTGCCGCTCCGGCTGCTGAAGAGGCTGCTTCCGAGTAGCACTTCTTCTCGGTTTGTTCGATGCGGCCCCGCGCGGATTTCCGTGCGGGGCCGCATCTGTACTGTCTGTAGACACATACTTTCCGGACCTGATCATTCTCCGCACCGAGGACTGCTGAACTTTTTCATGGCCAAGACCCCAGGCAAGACCACTGCCAAGACCTCAGGCACGACAACTGCCAAGAATGCTGCGAAGAAGACGCGCAGCCGCAGTACTGCACTCGCAACTCCGATCGACGCTCTTCCCGAATCCGGAGTCCAGCGGACAGTTCTGCCTGGCGGACTCCGCGTTGTCACGGAGTTCATCCCGGGTGTGCGCAGTGCGTCGGTCGGCGTCTGGGTGGGCGTCGGATCGCGTGACGAGCAGCCCAGCGTTGCCGGCGCGGCCCATTTCCTCGAGCACCTGCTGTTCAAGTCGACGCCGTCGCGGACAGCGCTCGACATCGCGCAGGTCATGGACGGAGTGGGCGGAGAACTCAACGCGTTCACGTCCAAGGAGCACACGTGCTTTTACGCGCATGTGATCGACGAAGATCTGCCGATGGCCGTGGATCTTGTCGCCGATGTCGTTTTGCGCGGCCGGTGCCGGTCCGCTGACGTCGATGTCGAGCGGCAAGTGGTCCTCGAAGAGATCGCGATGCGCGACGACGATCCGGAGGATCTCCTCGGCGACGCGTTTCTGACTGCTCTGTTCGGTGACCACCCGGTGGGTCGCCCCATCATCGGCAGCGTGGATTCCATCGAGTCGATGTCCCGCAATCAGTTGCATTCCTTCCACGTGCGCCGGTACACGCCGCAGCGGATGGTTCTTGCCGTCGCCGGAAACGTCGACCACAAGCAGGTGGTGACATTGGCGAAACGCGCATTTGCCGGTCACCTCGAGCGTGGTGTGAAGCCGGCACCGCGCCGTGAAGGAACTTTGCGTCTGCGCACGATGCCGGAACTGAGTTTGACGCATCGTGACAGCGAGCAGGTTCATCTTGCGCTCGGTGTGCGGGCTTTCGGCCGTCACGAAGGTCATCGGTGGGCGCTGTCTGTGCTCAATACCGCGGTGGGCGGCGGCTTGAGTTCGCGTCTGTTCCAAGAGATTCGGGAACAGCGTGGTTTGGCATATTCCGTATATTCCGGGGTGGACACGTTTGCGGACACGGGGGCGTTCTCGGTCTACGCGGGGTGCCAGCCGGAAAACCTGGGTGAGGTCACCACGGTGATCCGCGAGGTTCTCGCTCAGGTGGCCGCAGGCGGCATCACGGACGCGGAGATTGCGCGCTCCAAGGGTGCGCTTCGGGGCAGTCTTGTTCTGTCACTGGAAGATTCGGGTTCGCGGATGAACCGTATCGGTCGCAGTGAACTCAACTACGGAAACCATCGCAGTGTCGCCCAGACATTGGCGTCCATCGACGCCGTCACTGCGGAAGAAGTTCTCGAAGTGGCGCAGACTCTGCTGACACGGCCGTTTGCCGCCGCCGTGGTCGGTCCGTACAAACGTGTGCGGGATCTGCCGGCGTCAGTGCGTGGGATTGTCCGTTAGTCGGTAACCAGCGAAATCAGGGTGCGCAGTTGAAGATTCGTGGAGCAGTGCTCGAAGAAATCGGACGGAGCCGCCCGTACGCGTCGTCGATGCCGATCACGGTGTCGGAACTCGAACTTGATGCTCCCGGTCCCGGTGAGATCCTCGTGAGGATCGAGGCGGCCGGACTGTGTCACTCGGATCTCTCCGTCGTAGACGGCAATCGTGTTCGCCCGGTGCCGATGCTGCTGGGGCACGAAGCGGCGGGTCGGATCGAGCAGATCGGTGACGGCGTGGACGCCCTGCGGGTGGGGGATCGTGTTGTCATGACGTTCCTGCCTCGGTGCGGCGAGTGCGCCGGCTGCGCAACCGACGGCCGGATGCCGTGCACGGTGGGCAGTGCCGCAAACAACGACGGCAGTCTTCTCGGCGGTGCGCACCGACTGCAGCGCGACGGTGTGAGTGTCAAGCATCACTTGGGAGTATCCGGATTTGCCACGCACTCTGTCGTGAATGCCAAGTCGGTGGTGGCCGTCGACGACGACGTACCGGCGGATGTTGCAGCTGTGCTGGGCTGCGCGGTCCTGACGGGTGGCGGAGCGCTACTCAATGCGGCAAAACCCCGTTCCACCGACACCGTGATGGTTGTCGGTTTGGGCGGCGTCGGTATGGCAGCAATTCTGACGGCCCGAGCGTTGGGTGTCGCGACGGTCATCGGCGTCGACGCGCTCGAGTCGAAGCTGGCTCAGGCACTCGAACTGGGCGCGACCGATGTCTTCACACCGTCCGGTTTGTCCGAGAGTGGTGTGCGCGCAGACATTGTGGTGGAAGCTGCGGGCAATGCTCGCGCGTTCGAGACTGCCGTGTCCGCCACGGCTGCGGGTGGCACCACTGTCACGGTGGGACTGCCCGCGCCGGACGCGCGTTCGTCGATTTCGCCGCTCGGACTGGTCGCGGAAGCTCGGACCGTCATCGGCAGCTATCTCGGCTCGGCAGTCCCGGCGCGTGACATCCCGATCTACGCGCAATTGTGGCGCGACGGAAAGCTACCGGTCGAGAAGCTCATCTCGTCAAGAATCGAGCTGAGCGACATCAATTCGGGGATGGACGAACTGGCGGACGGGAAAGCAATCCGACAGGTCATTATTTTCGACTCAGAGCACGACTGAACAGGGATTTTGTCGGGTGAGGGCATGGCCTCTCCGGCCAAGTCGAGCACGCATAGCCCTCGCAGATCGTTATCCGATGTAACGCTTCTCCCGAACTGGACGACTACTCGAATGACGTTGCGTGACGCCCCGGGGGTCGGTCGTACGTTTTCCGAAAGTGGATTGGGGAGAAAATATGCCGGTTCGTGGGTTCTTTTCACGACATCGAATACTTGCGGGCGCACTGGCGCCTGCAGCGCTCGGCGTTGCAGCGCTGGTAGCTGTGGCGGTAGCCGTGGACTCACCGCAGTCCAGCACGATCGAGACGCAACTGACGTCGTCGGTCACCGAATGCCACGACATGGTGAGCATCGCAGTTGCCGGTCGGCACGACACTCCGGACGCGAACACGGTCAAGATGCTGCTCGGTGCGGACGGTAAGCCGCTACCTGCCGCGCTGTCAGGCGATTACACGAGTGACCGCGTCGATCAGGTGATCAATCCGGCCGGTTCGGTCAACACGACCAAGCCAGGTTCGTATGCGGCCGTATATATCGCATACCCGGCAAACATGGCGTCGTACGAGGATGCCGTTGCCGCCGGCGCGGCAAACACCCAATCCGTGATGAGTGCGATCGCGAAGGAATGCCCCAAGACGCAGTTCTCGATCGTCGGGTACAGCGAGGGTGCTGACGTCGTCCGCCGTGTTGCCATGGACATCGGAAATCAGGAAAGCAACGAGTTCGGGGTAGACCCGGACAAGGTTGTCGGTGTGGTCATGCTCGCGGATGCGGGACGTGAAGAGGGAGACGGCACGTTCATCGGCGCCCAGAATCCGTTCACGAACCCAGACAATTTCGACACGAAGTACCAGAATGGCACGTCGGCAACCCCAGGTCAGGGCGTCCTCCCCGACACGGCGGGCAGCTTCGGCAAGCTGAACGGCAAAGTCGCCTCGTTCTGCTCCGACGGTGACTTCACGTGCTCGGCTCCGAGCAATATTTCGCTCTTGCTCCTGGCTGCGAACGTCGGACGCCAGCTGAACATCGACGATCTCGAATCCCAGGGACTCACCCCGACCACCGGTATCAACGTTGCCGTTGTGCTCGGTCAGATCGTCTTCGAAGCATTCAACGACATTTCATCCGATCCCGATTGGATGAAGGGTGACGAGACCTTCCTCCAGGTGATGCTGAAGGTATCGGATCCTGACTACAAGCCAGGTACGGCCACCACGGTGACCACCGTGGCCGACGAAGACTCGATTACCGCCGAGAAGGTCTCTCCGCTGGCGTACCTGCCGCAGAAGCTCTTCAAGGAGATCGTCGGACTGATCGCCACCAACCAGAACACGATCCCGGTGATCATGAGTGATCCGTACCAGATGACACTCGGTCCAGACGTCGGACATCACTTCGACTACTGGCGCGACGCCGATGCCGCGAACGGCAAGCCGTTGACTTCTGCGCAGTACGCAGCAGCGTGGCTTACGTATCTCGCGCAGCAGGCCAAGGACGGTAAGCCCGTCGATACGACGGCAAAGCCCACGGCTGTAGAGCTTGCCGCTGCCGTCGACGCGTACATGGCTGACGACGCAGCCGAAGGCGATGTCGCTGCCGAAGGCACCGATAATCAGGCTCCTGCCGGAACCACAGGTTCGACGGACTCCGCCACCGCGCCGGGAACGTCGCCGGATGCTCCTGTCGCCGGATCTGTTTCCGAGACCTCAGGTGCAGTTGCAACACCGAGCGAATCGGTGGTGCCCACCACGGGCGCAGCAGTCTCGAGTGCTCCGACATCGGAGACAGCGAGTTCAAGTGCGGCCGCCACTACCACCACGACGGTGACGTCTACGACGACCACAACCAAGGCGCCGACCACGGGACAGTAGCCTCTCCCCGGCAAGCATCAGGCTGCGATCCGCATTTACATGCGGATCGCAGCCTTTTTCTATGCCACGGTTTTTCTAAGCCACCGTTTTTCTAAGCCATGGCTCTGCCCTATCGTGGAACGTACGGTCCCTTCACATGTGAATTGCGGGTCTGCCGTGCATGAACTGTCGATTGCCCAGAGTGTGGTCGATGCCGTGTGCGAGAAGGCAGGCGCCCGACGCGTATGTGGTGTCCGACTCGAAGTGGGACGACTGTGTGCTGTTGTGCCTGATTCGCTGCTCTTCTGCTTCGACGTCGTGACCGCGGGTACTCAGGCCGAAGGCGCGAGTCTGCGCATCGACGAGATCGCGACGAGCGTGCGTTGCCGGCAATGCGGCGAGGTTTTCTCACCGCCGGACATGATCTTGCTCTGCCCCTGTGGCAGCGCCGACGTCGAGATCCTCGCCGGGCGTGAACTACGGATATTGTCGATGGAAGTGAGCTGATCATGTGCGCAACATGCGGCTGCGGTGAGGGCGCGGGGGTGCGAATCTCCGGTGAATCGGGGCAGTGTCAGGATCATGAGCACCCGCACGACCACGAGCACCCGCATAGTCACGATCATTCACACAGTCACGATCATTCACACAGTCACGAACATTCCCACAGCACGACCGTTGTTCTGGAACAACAGGTACTCGCCAAGAACGACGAAGTTGCCACCCGCAATCGCGAGTGGATGCGCCGGCGCCGGATTGCCGCACTCAATGTTATGAGTTCGCCGGGCGCGGGTAAGACAACGTTGCTGGTTCGCACGATCAACGACTTGCGCGGCCGATTTCCCGTTGCCGTTATCGAGGGCGACCAGGAGACTGCGCTCGATGCCGAGAGGATTCGGTCAACGGGATCTCCTGTCGTTCAGGTGAATACGGGTGCGGGTTGCCACCTGGATGCGGAAATGATCGATCGGGCTATTAACGTGAATCGGCCGCTCGACGATTCTCTACTCTTGATTGAAAATGTGGGAAATCTAGTGTGTCCCGCACTTTTTGACCTCGGCGAGGAAGGCAAGGTTGTCCTAATTTCTACGCCGGAGGGTGCCGACAAGCCGATGAAGTATCCGCATATCTTTGCCGTCGCGGACCTCGTCATCGTCAACAAGATCGATTTGCTTCCCTATGTGGAATTTGACGTCGAGGCATGCATCCGTCAAGCAAAATCGCTGAATCCTGCTGTGCGCGTTGTTGTTTTGTCGGCAACGACGGGTGAGGGTTTGTCGCAGTGGTATGACTGGATCGATTCTCGAATGGCGCTTTCCTGAGTTGTCGTTGACAACTGATCTGCTCGGGTACTTAATGAAATGAGTGGGTGCCACGTTGCGGGCCGAATATCGGCTCGGGTGGTGTTCGATACCGGCGGCAGGAATCCGGTGGAACCAGACCCGGTGTAGCAAGTGGTGCCGTCGCACACGTGAAAGCGGCTGATATGACTACTCAGAATGCGACTGCGGACACCGCAGCAGCGAAGGCGGAAGAAACTCTCATCCATGTTCTGTGGATCAACGCCGGGCTCAGTTGTGACGGCGATTCGGTGGCGTTGACCGCGGCCACGCAGCCGAGCATCGAAGAGATTGCACTCGGTGCGCTGCCCGGCTTGCCCCAGGTTGCGGTGCATTGGCCACTGATCGACTTCGAGTGTGGGCCAGAGGGCGGCGCCGACGATTTCCTGGAATGGTTCTGGAAGGCGGATCGGGGTGAACTCGATCCGTTTGTCCTTGTTGTCGAAGGGTCGATCCCGAACGAGAAACTGCACGACGAGGGCTACTGGTGCGGTTTCGGCAACAACCGCGAGACGGGGCAACCGGTCACGACCAGTGAGTGGCTGGACAGGCTGACCCCCAAAGCGACTGCGGTTGTTGCTGTCGGCACGTGCGCGACGTACGGCGGAATTCACGCCATGGCGGGAAATCCGACCGGCGCGATGGGCGTACCGGACTATCTGGGATGGACGTGGAAATCCAAGGCCGGTATCCCGATCGTCTGTGTGCCGGGATGCCCGATCCAACCGGACAATCTGTCGGAGACCCTGACCTATCTGTTGTACATGGCAACTGATCAAGCGCCGATGATTCCACTGGACGAATCGCTGCGACCACAATGGCTGTTCGGCGCGACGGTGCACGAGGGCTGTGATCGCGGTGGCTACTACGAGCAAGGAGAGTTTGCCACCGAATACGGTTCGCCCAAGTGCATCGTGAAACTGGGCTGTTGGGGTCCGGTCGTGAAATGCAATGTGCCCAAACGTGGTTGGATCAACGGAGTGGGTGGATGCCCCAACGTTGGCGGCATCTGCATCGGGTGCACCATGCCGGGGTTCCCGGACAAATTCATGCCGTTCATGGACGAACCACCCGGCGGCAAGCTTTCGTCCACCGCTGTGGGTATGTACGGCAGCGTGATTCACAGTCTGCGCCGGATCACCGGTCACACCTTGGACAAGGAACCGCATTGGCGCGAACGGGGTTCGAAGTTGCTCACCGGCGCCACTCGCACGTGGTGAACAACTCGAGATACATCGAAACTGGGAGGCACTGACATGACGGCCATCGTTCCCGAACCCACCTCTACCGCGGATCGTGACGGTCTGGTGGAGATGGCGTGGGATCCCATCACCCGCATCGTCGGAAGTCTGGGCATCTACACCAAGATCGACTTCGCGAACCGGGAAGTTGTGGAATGCCACAGCACGTCGTCGATCTTCCGCGGCTATTCCCTGTTCATGAAGGGGAAGGATCCGCGCGACGCGCATTTCATCACCAGTCGTATCTGCGGTATTTGTGGAGACAACCACGCGACGTGCTCGTGCTACACCCAGAACATGGCGTATGGCGTAAAACCACCGCATCTGGGCGAGTGGATAGTCAATCTCGGTGAAGCCGCAGAATACATGTTCGACCACAACATCTTTCAAGAGAATCTTGTTGCGGTCGACTACTGCGAGAAGATGGTGTCCGAGACCAATCCCGGTGTCCTGGCGCAGGCGGAGCACACCCGCTGCCGGCACGAGGATCAGCACGGTTACCGCACCATCGCCGACATCATGCGCACTCTCAATCCGTTCACCGGCGAGTTCTACCGTGAGGCCCTTCAGGTTTCACGTTCGACCCGTGAAATGTTCTGTCTGATGGAGGGCCGTCACGTTCATCCGTCGACGCTCTATCCGGGCGGCGTCGGAACAGTGGCCACCATCGAACTGATGACCGACTACATGACGCGGTTGATGCGCTACGTGGAGTTCATGAAGAAGGTCGTGCCCATGCACGACGATCTGTTCGACTTCTTCTACGAAGCCCTGCCCGGTTACGAGAAGGTAGGTCTGCGTCGGACTCTTCTTGGATGCTGGGGGTCGTTCCAGGATCCGGAATTCTGCAATTTCGAGTACAAGGACATGACCGAGTGGGGACGCAAGATGTTCGTGACCCCCGGAATCGTGGTCGATGGCAAACTGATCACGACCGATCTGGTCGATATCAATCTCGGTATCCGAATCATGCTGGGCTCTTCGTATTACGAGGATTGGAAAGACCAGGAGATGTTTGTCGAGACCGACCCTCTCGGTAACGCGGTGGATCGGCGTCACCCCTGGAATCAGCACACCAACCCTCATCCGCAGAAGCGTGATCTGGAGGACAAGTACAGCTGGGTGATGTCGCCTCGATGGTTCGACGGCAAAGACAATCTTGCTCTCGATACCGGCGGCGGCGCACTCGCCCGCTTGTGGAGCACGGCGCTGGCGGAGTTGGTCGACATCGGCTACGTCAAGTCCACCGGACACAGCGTGCAGATCAATCTGCCCAAGACAGCGCTGAAGGGGCCGGTCACACTCGAGTGGCACATCCCCGAACACGGGAGCAACACGCTCGAAAGGAACCGTGCACGTACGTATTTCCAGGCATACGCGGCCGCATCGGCGTTACATTTTGCGGAGAAGGCTTTGGTGGAGATTCGCGCCGGCCGGACCAAGACGTGGGAATCGTTCGAAGTTCCGGACGAGGGTATCGGCTGCGGCTTCACCGAAGCCGTCCGCGGAGTTCTTTCCCACCACATGGTGATTCGGGACGGCAAGATTGCGAACTACCACCCGTACCCGCCAACTCCGTGGAACGCGAGCCCGCGTGACAGCTACGGCACTCCCGGGCCGTACGAGGATGCGGTGCAAGGTCAGCCGATCTTCGAGGAGAACGATCGGGACAATTTCAAGGGTATCGACATCATGCGCACAGTCCGCAGTTTCGACCCGTGCCTGCCGTGTGGCGTTCACATGTATCTCGGTGGCGGTAAGACCATCGAGAAACTGCATTCGCCGACACAATCCGTGACGGGGGAGTAGCCCGTGGTGCACGGTGACAGGGAGCGCGGTGACAGGGAGCGCGGTGAGAACGCGAGCGGTGCACCGCCTGGTGACTACTGGCGTGGAGCGGGCGAACGCATCGAAACTCTGTTGCAGGCCAGCGCAGGGGGCGGACCGGTAGCACGTGATCGTGCAGAGCAACTGGTGCGTGAAGTAGTGCAACTCTACGGCGCAGCTCTCGAACGCACTGTGCACCTTGCGGATTCCGCGATGGTGGATGAGATGACCCGTGACGACCTGATCTCGAGCCTTCTGCTCGTGCATGGCCTACATCCGCACGACGTGGAAACCCGCATACGTACGGCGCTGGACAGTGTGCGCCCGTACCTCGGGTCGCACGGCGGCGACGTCGAGTTGATCGAGGTGACCGATGGTGTGGTGCGGTTGCGGCTGCTCGGTAGCTGCAACAGTTGTCCGTCGTCGTCCGTCACGCTCGAATCGGCCGTGCAGGACGCCGTGACGGCTGCGGCGCCCGAGACGAGCGGCATCGAGGTCGAGACCCCAACCGAACATGAGCCCAAAGCTGGTGTGATCTCGGCGCAGTCGCTGTTCTCGCACATCCACCACGACGCCGCCGGCCACTGGATCGGTGTGCCGGAGTTCGCCGAGGTCGGCGAAGGTGAGGTGGCAGGTTTTTGTGTCGAAGGCGCAGATCTGTTGGTATGCAGGCTCGGCGACACCCTGTACGCCTACCGCGATCACTGTCCGGTCTGTGATCGCTCGATGGCGGGGGCGATGCTGGAGCGAATGATGGGGCGACCCGCACGTAGCGGCGTGGTGCTGACCTGTCCGAACTGCGGCACTCACTACGACGTCCGAACTGCAGGCGCGCGCGTCGATGCCCGTGCCGGTGTTGATGCCGGGGCGGAACATCTTGCGCCCCTGCCGCTTCTACCTCGCGACGGGGTCCTGTCGGTGGCAGTGCCTGGCAGTGCTGCACCGGGAAGTTCAGCAGCTGACGTTCAGGTATCGGTGATGTAGTGGCAAAATCCACTGTGGGAGAGGTTCTCACGAGAATAGCGTCGGCGCGATCGGTGCCAACCGGTCCGCGATGCGAGATGTGCGCGGTCGGCATCGGCGAGGACCATCAGCATGTCGTCGATGTCTCGGTGCGCGCCCTGATGTGCGTCTGTCGACCGTGTTACCTCCTTTTTGCCCCGGTGGACGCTGATCTGCGGTACAAGGCAGTTCCGGATCGATACGATGAACTCGACGATTTCGAGCTGGGCCCTGGTCGATGGGAATCACTGGAAATTCCGGTGAATCTGGCGTTCTTCTTCCGCAATTCCGTGTTGGACAAATTCATCGCGTTTTATCCCGGTCCGGCGGGGGCCACGGAATCCGAGCTACCCATCGAAGCTTTCGAGGCGGTGCTGCGGGAAAATCCTCGAACGAGCACGATGCGAGCAGACGTCGAGGCCTTGATTGTTCACGTTGTTCCGGGCGAGGTGGCTCCCCGATGTTTCATTGTGCCGATCGACGCCTGTTACGAGTTGGTAGGGCGATTGCGGAAGGTGTGGCGCGGTTTCGACGGCGGCCAGGATGCGCACACCGAGATCGCGGAGTTCTTCCACAGAGTCGAGGAACGGTCGCGATGACCGCCTTGGAGTTCTCCGTCGTGGACATCATGGTCGACCCGTACGCGGTGACCCCCAATCTCGTAGTGAAACTGAAGATTTCGGAGTCCACCGGAACACCTGTCCGGGCGCTGGCCGTGCGAGCACAGGTTCGGATCGAACCACACCGCCGGCCGTACTCCGCATCTGAAGAAGACGCGCTGCTCGATTTGTTCGGTCGGCGTGAACGTTGGTCGAGTACGCTACGAACCTTCCTCTGGATGGAATGCTCGACGGTGGTCCAGGGGTTCTCCGGAGTCACCGCCGCCGATCTTCCTATGCCGTGTACGTACGACGTCGCGGTGACCGCATCCAAGTACATGCATGCCCTGCAGGACGGCACGGTGCCGGTAGTCGTGCTACTGAGCGGCACCGTCTTCACCGACGGCAGTCGCGGATTCTCGGTCGAGCAAATTCCGTGGGACAGATCGGCGTCGTACGAGATGCCGGTGGCCACGTGGAAGCACATGATCGAGACGCATTACCCGGGTTCGGGTTGGGTACGCCTCGATCATGACACCATTGCCGAACTCACCCGGTTCAAAGCCACACACGGTTACACCGACTTGGAATCCACGGTCGGCGCGCTCTTGGCGGGGATCGAGGTGCCGCAATGACACACGCGGGTGTCGACCATGACGTTCGAGCCGTAGCCGACGCGATCCTGTACGAGGGGTACCTGCTCTACCCGTACCGGGCGAACTCGGGAAAGAACCAGTCACGCTGGCAGTTCGGTGTGCTCGGTCCACCGGGGGCATCAGAGTTGGGTGTCGGTGAGCAATCAGGGATGTCGGCCCAAGCCGTCGTGGCCGCGGATGCCGGCGAACTGCGTGTCACGTTGCGGTTTCTCCACCTTCAGCGCCGAACAGTCCAACGACGTATCGATCCGGACGGCTGGGAGTCAGTGCATCACGTGACTTCCGGTGACCACGAATGGATTTCGTGGGACGAAGCAAGTGAATGTGAGATCGAGTCGGGTCCGTACCGGCTCACGGACCTTGGCGAAGGGCGAAGCCTGGCCTTCGAGGTTCCGGCCTTTTCGGAGATCGAACCGATCCTGGATGCGACCGGCGCATCTATCGGTCGGATTGTGCGCACCCGGGCTGCGCTGTCCGGACTCGTTGATCTTCGGGCTGCGTCGGGGAGGCCTGATCAGGTTGTGCTGTCGATGGATGTTCGAAACACCACCGCGATCGTGGCCGTCGACAAGCATTCGGCGCCGGCGTATTCCATGCTCGGGGCGCATGTGATCATGCAGTGCGATACGCCGTCGTTCATCTCACTTTTCAGCGTGAATGACGAGCAGACACACGAATACCCGTTGATTCAAGATCGGTGCTATCCGGTGTTGGCCGGTACCCCGAATCCAGCGTTGCCGGACCGCTCGACCACGGTTCTGGTATCGCCGATCATTCTGTACGACTTTCCCGTGATCGCGGGGCAAAGTGAAGGATCGCTGTTCGATTCCACCGAAATCGACGAGATCCTGTCGCTGCGCATTCTGACGATGACGGACGAGGAGAAAGCGCAGGCGCGGGCGACAGATCCGAAAGCCGCCGAGATCATCGATCGTTGTGAGGCCCTGACACCCGAAGGGTTTGCCGACCTTCACGGAGTGCTTCGTGATCCTCATGCCGGGCAGGAAGACGGGCAGGGAAACTCGGCTCCCATGCTTCCCGAAGTGCCAGACGGTGTCGACTGGTGGTCGCCCGAGGCCGATACGAGGGTGTCGCCGCGAATCGACGGCATCTTGGTGGGCGGTGTGCGGATAGCCGGGGGAAGCACCGTACGCGTGCATCCGTCGCGGCGGGCCGACGCTCAGGACCTGTTTTTCGACGGCAAGCTCGCTCGCGTTGCCACCATCCACGAAGACGTGGACGGCGACATTCACGTAGGGGTGACGCTGCTCGACGATCCCGCGGCCGACCTGCACAACTGGTACGGCCGCTATCTGTATTTTGCTCCGGACGAGGTGGAACCGGTGCCCGGAGCGCAGACGCAGAGCAATCGAGAGGAGAACACACAATGAGGGGCATGGGAATGCTGTCGACGGTACTTCTCGGCGCAACAGCGATCGCTGCGGCCGTCGTGTTGGTGGTGTCGATGCCGGATATTCAACGGTATCTACGGATGCGAAAGATGTAGTCACGCATGCGCGTTCTGGTTGCGGGTGTCGGGAATATCTTTCTCGGCGACGACGGGTTCGGGCCCGAAGTCGTGCGGGTGCTGCAACAGGAGCAACTGCCGGCGGGAGTGCAGTTGGTGGACTACGGAATTCGAGGGGTGCACCTGGCCTACGACCTTCTGGAATCGTGGGAGGCCTTGGTGCTGATCGACGCGCTGCCGCCGAGCGGGAAACCCGGCGCGGTCGAGGTATTCGAGCTGGAGGCCGAAAGGGATGACAGCACGGCAAGGTTCGACGCGCATTCGTTGGATCCGAACTCCGTGTTCTCCAGTCTGCGGGCGCTCGGTGGAACAGCGCCGCGAACGTTTGTCGTTGGTGCGCACGTCGAATCGGTGGACGAGGGGATGGGATTGACACCACAGGTTCAGGCTGCCGTGAGCGGCGCCGCGTCAGTTGTCATGGGCCTTGTCAGGTCGATGGCGGCGGACGCCGCAACCGCTGATCAGGGGGCATGACCATGTGCCTGGGTATCCCTGGACGCGTCGTGGCGCTGCTCGACGGATACGGCGGACAACTGGCGCTCGTCGATGTGGAAGGTGCGGCGCGCAAGGTGAATATCGGGATGCTCGATGAGAATACCGTCGGCGCAGGTGACTGGGTTGTCATCCATATGGGCTTTGCCGTCGAGAAGGTGGACGCGACCGGCGCTGCCGAGGCGCTTGCGGGTTTGGAGCTGATGGGTCGATCACGCCCCGAGGTCGAGGGCGAGGGCGGGGGCGAGCCATGATCACCGCCATCCGACTTCATGTTCAGGGGGTGGTGCAGGGAGTCGGATTCAGACCGTTCGTGTATTCACTCGCAACCGAATTGGGGCTGACGGGCACGGTGGGCAACTCGCCGCGAGGAGTGGTGATCGACCTCGAGGGCGAGGATCTATCGCTCGCGGAGTTCGCGACAGTACTGCGGGTGCGCCAGCCGCCGTTGGCCAGGATCGACTCGGTGGAGTGCGTGCCTGCTCAGGCGTGTGGGCGGGCCGGGTTTCGGATCGTGGACACGGACACGACGACTGCAGGGCGGACGTTGGCACCGCCTGATGTTGCGACCTGCGACGATTGCCTGCGCGAGATGGCCGACCCGGGGAACAGGCGGTATCGGCATCCGTTCATCACGTGCACCAACTGTGGTCCACGGTTCACGATCATCGAGGAACTTCCGTACGACCGGGCAGCGACAACGATGCGCGGGTTTCCGATGTGCTCGGAATGCGCGGCCGAGTACGCCGATCCACGTAATCGTCGCTTTCATGCGCAGCCGATTGCGTGTCCGCAGTGTGGCCCGACCCTGACCTTCGTCGATACAGACGCAGATGCTGCTGCCGTGCCCGTGAACGGCGAAAATGCCGTACACCGGGCGCGAGAGTTTTTGCGCGACGGCAAGATTGTTGCAGTCAAAGGCATCGGGGGGTATCACCTGGCGTGCGATGCCCGAAACGAGTCGGCAGTACAGGAACTACGAGCTCGTAAGCGCCGCCGCGGTAAGCCGCTTGCCGTGATGGTGCGAGATATCAACGGTGCGTACGCGGTGGGACGGGTCAACGAGACGCAGTCGCGGGCGCTGACCGAATGCTCGCGCCCGATCGTGTTGGTGGACAAGGCGTCGAAGTACGACCTTGCGCCTTCGGTTGCGCCGGGAATCCCGGACATCGGAATTATGCTGGCGTACAACCCGATCCAGAACCTCCTGCTCGGTCTTCCCGGTGATGCGGCTGGGCCGACAGCGCTGGTGATGACGTCGGCGAACCTCGGTGGTGAACCAATCCTGTTCCGCGGCACTGATCTGGAAAGAGTGTCCGCACTGGCAGACAGTGTCCTGACCCACGATCGCCCGATTCGGGTGCCGTGCGACGATTCCGTCCAGCGTGTAGTCGACGGCCGCCGAGTGATGCTTCGCCGTTCCCGCGGATATGCACCTTTGCCGATCGAACTGCCATTGGACGTCGCACCGATTCTGGCGGTGGGCGCAGATCTGAAGAACACCTTCGTGATTGCCGACGGAACGTCCGCCTGGCCGAGTCAACATATCGGAGACATGGGTGATGTTGCCGTGTTGGACGGGTTCGCGGCGGCCCGGACACACTTCGAATCGATTACCGGCGTCACCCCGAGTCAGGTTGTGTGCGACGAACATCCCCGGTACCACTCGTCGGCGTGGGCCAGAAGGCATGCGGCGGGACGGCCGGTGCGCACTGTGGGACATCATCACGCGCATATCGCCGCGGTGATGGGTGAGAACGGCTGTGACGGCTCCGAACCGGTTATCGGAATGGCCTTCGACGGAACGGGCTACGGAGCGGACGGAGCGGTGTGGGGCGGGGAGATGCTGCTCGCCACGTACAAAGGTTTCCGTCGTCTAGCGCATCTCGGGTACGTAGCGCTGCCGGGCGGTGACGCCGGCGTGGAACGTCCGTACCGCATGGCGATGTCGCACCTGCGTTCGGCGGGAATCGGCTGGGACAGTGAGCTTCCACCAGTTGCAGCGTGTCCGGCTCGTGAACGCTCCGTCCTCGGTCATCAGTTGGAGACGGGATTCGGCTGTGTGGAGACTTCCAGTATGGGGCGGCTTTTCGATGCCGTTGCCGCACTTGCCGGTGTCCGCCAAAGTGTGGAGTACGAGGCTCAGGCAGCAATCGAATTGGAAGGCATATCCCGGGGAATCGACTGCGGCAGTGAGTACTACGTGTTCGGTGAACGCGAAGATGCCGGCGGGTCGTGGATCGCCGATCCCGGTCCGGTCATACGTTCCGTGGTTGACGACTTACGGAACGGTGTGTCGGCAGGTGTGATCGGTGCGCGCTTCCACGAGAGTGTTGCGCGTTTGGTAGTGACCTGGGCGCAGGCAGCGCGCGCCGCAGCCGGCGTCGACGACGTTGCCTTGAGTGGCGGTGTCTTCCAGAATCCGTTACTCCTGGCGCGGGCGCGGGTACTGCTGTCAGACGCTGGATTCCGCCCGCTGACGCACCACGAGTTACCGCCGAACGACGGTGGTCTTGCGTACGGCCAAGTGCTGGTCGGGAGTTCGCGATGAAGTCAGGAGGGTAGCCATGTGTTTAGCCGTACCGGGACGTATCGAATCGCTCGAGGATCGTGACGGAACCACGATGTCCGTCGTCAACTTCGGGGGAGTCCGCAAAGAGGTGTGCCTCGAGTACATTCCGGGCGCCGCGGTCGGAGAGTACGTCGTTGTTCACGTCGGGTTCGCGATTCAGAGGCTCGACGAGGAATCAGCACAACGCACACTTGCGGAGTTCGAGCATCTCGGCGTGCTCGACGAGGAGTTCGGCGACGGATTTGCTCGCGCAGCCAAGGCTCTGGGAGTCGATCAGAAGGAGAATCAATCATGAAGTATCTGGACGAATTCTCCGACCCCGAGTTGGCCGGTAAATTACTCGATCAGATTCGCACACTCGCTACCCGCCGATGGGCGATTATGGAAGTCTGTGGTGGCCAGACGCATTCGATCATCCGCCATGGAATTGACCAATTGCTGCCCGAGCAGATCGAGATGATTCACGGGCCGGGGTGCCCCGTCTGTGTGACGCCGCTGGAGATCATCGACAAAGCGCTCGAGATCGCCGCTCGCCCGGACGTGATCTTCTGCTCGTTCGGTGACATGTTGCGAGTACCAGGTAGTGCGTCCGACCTGTTTCGGATCAAGAGCGCTGGTGGTGATGTGCGCGTGGTCTATTCGCCGCTCGACGCGCTGACCATCGCGAAGGAGAATCCGGACCGGGAGGTCGTGTTCTTCGGGATCGGGTTCGAAACCACTGCGCCCGCAAACGCGATGACCGTATATCAGGCGCACCGACTCGGCATCAAGAACTTCTCGTTACTTGTCTCCCACGTGCTCGTCCCGCCCGCGATGGCGGCGATCATGGACTCCCCGGAGTGTCGGGTACAGGCGTTTCTCGCCGCAGGTCACGTGTGCAGTGTGATGGGAACATCGGAGTACCCCGCTCTGGCAGAGAAGTACCGGGTGCCTATCGTCGTCACGGGGTTCGAACCCCTCGATTTGCTCGAGGGCATCAGAAAGACCGTGCTGCAGTTGGAAACCGGCAGGCACGAGGTGGAGAACGCCTATGCACGGGCTGTGACGGCCCAGGGAAATGTGGCAGCCAAGGCGATGCTCGACGATGTGTTCGTAGTATCCGACCGGACGTGGCGCGGTATCGGTCCCATCCCGGACAGCGGTTGGCAGTTGGCGCCGAAGTATGCGGAATTCGATGCGGAACAAAGATTCTCGGTAACCGACATTCACACCGACGAGTCATCGGTGTGCCGTTCCGGAGAAGTTCTCCAAGGCTTGATCAAGCCGAACGAGTGCGCTGCCTTCGGGAAGGAGTGCACGCCGCGTAATCCGTTGGGGGCCACCATGGTCTCGTCCGAAGGTGCGTGCGCCGCCTACTACCTGTACCGACGCTTGGAACTGCAGGAGGCGGGTCATGGGAGCTGACAACAGTGCGGTGGTGGACCCTGGGGCGTGGGTCTGCCCGCTGCCGCTCCGTGATTCGCCGAACATCGTCATGGGACACGGCGGTGGTGGCGCGATGTCCGCCGAGCTGATCGAGCACTTGTTCCTACCCGCATTCGGCGACGCGGCCGACGCGGAACTCGGAGACTCCGCGGTGCTCGACATCGGTGGCGTTCGGGTGGCATTCTCGACGGACTCGTACGTGGTCAAACCGATGGTGTTTCCGGGTGGAAACATCGGCGATCTGGCCGTGAACGGCACGGTCAACGACCTTGCTATGGCCGGCGCGCAACCACTCGCCATGTCGACTGCTTTCATTCTCGAGGAGGGGACGCCGCTCGCCGAAATAGCCACGGTGGCGGCCACGCTTGGCGACGCGGCTCGCTCAGCCGGAGTGCGTCTGGTGACCGGCGACACCAAGGTGGTCGACGCCGGTCACGGCGACGGAGTCTTCGTGAACACGGCGGGCATCGGCATCGTGCCAGCTGGTGTCGACATACGGCCGAACCGGGCCGAGGTCGGTGATGCAGTGATCGTCAGTGGTGACATCGGAGTTCACGGCGTGGCGGTGATGAGTTGCCGGGAGGGCCTGGAGTTCGGAACCGAGGTGCGCAGCGACTGCGCCGCACTGAACGGCCTGGTTGCGGACATGATCGCCACCGGCGCGGACATCCACGTCCTTCGCGACCCGACGCGCGGCGGAGTTGCAGCGACGCTCAACGAGATTGCCCAGGCGTCGAATGTCGGCGTTGCGATCGTGGAACGGAACCTGCCGATTCCCGACGCCGTTCGGGATGCCTGTGGATTGTTGGGTCTGGATCCGCTGTACGTGGCCAACGAAGGCAAATTGGTTGCGTTTGTCGCACCCACCGACGTCGACCTCGTGCTCGATGCCATGCGTGGACACCCGTTGGGAAGGGGGGCAACGGTGATCGGGGAGTGCGTGAGCGCGCACTCCGGAATGGTGGTTGCCCGAACCGCGCTTGGTGGCAATCGGGTAGTGGATCTCCCTGCTGGTGAACAGCTTCCGCGGATCTGTTGATGACCGGCGTTCACGTTAGCGGCCCGGCTCTGTTTGCGAGGTACGCATATCCGCCGAACGAATTGGGGTATTGCGGAGCCGACGATCCGTCGGCGCTCTTGCGTCAGGCGGCCGGAACGGTGACAGAGCAGGACCGAGGCCGAGCGCAACAGTTCGACGGTGCGTGGCCGTATCTCGAGGCACTGGCCCGGGCATCGGGCGTGGACGACCCACTCGACCCACGCGTGATCGAGGCTTACTGGTTGGGTGGGTCGCTGCTGGATTCGGTGAACTCGGAAGAGTTGGTGGCGCACCTACGGCATGAATTCGGGACGCGCAACGACGGAGGGTTGCTCCCAGATCTGGATCGCCGAGATCGCGCTCTTGCGCATCACAGTTTCCACGTTCTTGCCGTGTATCCGTGGGTGCGCCTTCTTCGGAAGCACGGTGCGGTGCCACTGTCCATCCTCCAGAACTGCCGAATCAGGTGGGGCGAAGTACGTGAAGTAGGTGACGAGTATGCCGAGGTGGAGTCCTCGCCGCTCGCGTTCGACGGTAACCGACTGACCCGCGGTCCGAAGGCGATCGAACACGTGCGGTGGAACGTCGACGGCATTCCACTTGCTCCCGCTCCGGTGCGAGGGAACGTGGTAGCGCTGCACTGGGATTGGCTGTGCGACAGCATTTCGGTGAAGCAAGCCGAGGCCTTGGATCACGCCGAAGAGGCGGCACTCGAGATCGTCAACCTGCGACTGCGGGAGCGCAGAATGTAGGCGCGTCAGGCGGTGCTAGTCCAACGACGCACAGGCAGTGCACCACGGGCGACCGTCGACGCCGTCGACTCGATCCGACGGGTTGATGCGCTCGGCAAGGATGCAGCTCTCGTTGTCGTGGTAGACGTCGAGATCGGAAGGAACCGTCGAGTGGAACGCCGGGACCTTCATGTGCACCTCCGTTGTGGCTCGTCAGGTTTCGAGCCGAATGGGCTAATGATCGCACCCTGGGCATCATTTCGCTCGACGGTGGCACGACCAGGTGGGGTGCTTTGTCTCACCGAGCATCCGATGTGTGACTCTGCCCTCTGCTCCGACGGCGCGCGCCGACGGGCGATCCCGCGGGGATAGGCTGAACACATGCGCGGAGAGTACAAGGTTCCTGGTGGCAAGCTCGTTGCAGTCGATGTCGAGGTCGAGGACGGGCAGCTGTCCGACGTAGCGGTTTCCGGCGATTTTTTCCTCGAGCCGGACAGCGCGCTGGATGACATCAACGGAGCGCTGACGGGTATGCCGGCCGATGCCAACGTGGAACAGCTGGCGGACGCCATCATCGCGACGCTCGACGAGTCCGTGTCGATGATCGGGTTCACTGCGGAGTCGGTCGGCATCGCGATTCGCCGCGCGCTCGGTCATGCCACCAGCTGGGCGGACCACACATTCGACGTCATTTCGCCGGCGGTCCTCGATCCCGCGATGCACGTTGCGCTGGACGAGGTCATCGCGCGCGAGGTGGCGTCCGGTGAGCGTCCGGCCACTTTGCGTTTCTGGGACTGGGATTCGCCGCTGGTCGTGATCGGCTCGTTCCAATCCGTACGCAATGAAGTCGACTCGGAAGCTGCTGCGCGCCACGGTATCGGTGTTGTGCGCCGGATCTCAGGCGGCGGTGCGATGTTCATGGAACCGGGTAACTGCATCACGTATTCGTTGGTGGTACCCGCGTCGTTGGTGGAGGGGCTGAGTTTCGAACGGTCGTACGCCTTCCTGGACCAGTGGGTGATGGGCGCGCTTGCCGAAGTCGGAATCACCGCGCGCTATGTACCGCTCAACGACATCGCCTCGGACAAGGGCAAGATCGCCGGCGCAGCCCAGAAGCGGTTCGCCGACGGCACAGTCGTTCATCACGTGACGATGGCCTACGACATCGACGCGGAGAAGATGACGCAGGTTCTGCGAATCGGCCGAGAGAAGATGTCCGACAAGGGAACCAAGAGCGCGGCCAAACGAGTGGACCCGCTCCGCTCTCAGACCGGAATGACACGCGCCGCGATCCTGACAGCGTTCGAGAATTACTTCCGATCGCAGCACGACACCCGCACCAGTGCCTACACCGAGGCAGAGTTGGCGCAGGCGCGTGAGCTGGTGGAGACCAAGTTCAGCACCGAGAAGTGGACGCACCGCGTGCCGTAGGGTGCGTCCACCTCGAGCTGTTTTCAACCAAGTTATGCGGTGTGAGGAGCGGGTTGCTCTTCGGTGGACGGAGAGTCGCCTGCTTCTGCACTGCGACGCGTCACGGTGAATGTTGCAGCGACGCAGAGTATTGCGACAACGAAGCACGCCAGCGTGTACCAGAGATTCCCGATCGGGTCTCCGTTGCTGGTCGAACCGTCGACGGCACCGAAGAAATCGGGTAGGGCGCTGGCCCAGAGAACGGCCATGATGCACAGGTACACCACGCTGTAGTACTGGACAAACCTGTTGGTGTACGGGGGCGCGTCAGACGGCTGCGTACGCAACCGGGTCCACTGGCGGATCAGCAGTGCTATCGCGACAACCGAGAGGATCACCAGCTCCGCTGCGTAGAGCACTCCTCGGACCGTGTCGCTCCCCGCGCCGAAGACTGTCGCGGGCAACGGCAGGATGAACGTGCCCACTGAGGCCAGGACGCCGATGACGATTGTGCGCCAAACCAATTGGAGCCCGGTGAAGTGTTGGCCGTCGTCGACGTGGCGGCCAACGAAGAACTGGACGCAGAATGCCAGCGACATCGGCCACAAGGCTGCGAACACAACAACGCTCGGCAGTGGGACGGCGTCGAACATCGGTTGGTTGATCGGGTTGGCTGTCGACCATTCCCACCACCGAAGCTGCGGTCCGAGATGGTCGAAGATCTCGTAGAACGCGTGGTGAACGAAGCCCACGCAGACTGCGCCGGCGAGCACACCGTACCGACGGAAAACGCCCAGCATCTTGACGATTTCGAAGGCCAGCGTTGCCATCAGCGGATAGATCGCGATGATGTAGAGGGGGAGTCTGCCCCACAGGAAATCGACGGTGAACACGTTGTGCGCGAACATCGTATCCACGTGCTTTTCGATGCCGAAGGCCGCGGGAAAGTACAGCGGCGGTTCGATGATGAACAGATAGGCGGTGGCGCCGAACCAGAGTACGAGATTGGTGGGATCGCCGTTTCGCCGCAAGCGCACGATCGCGAGAACCAGAGCGAGCACCGAGCCGATGATGATGGTCCACTCGAGAACCGGCAGAGTCCAGTTCTCGAGCCCGAAGGGATTGCGGATTTCGACCAGACCGCCCGCTTCTGCGCAGGAGAAGCCGAGTTCCGTGGCGAGTTGATCGAAGGTGGGGGAACAAAGATCAGCCATTGTTCGACCGCCCTGTGCTGTTCGATTCAGCTGTATACCAGCGGGTTACGTCGTATCCGGCTTCGAAACGTTCGAACCACACGTCGGCCAGGGCGGGCAAGTTCTCGGTGGCGGGGTTGTGCTTGGGCAGTTGGCTGCGGATAACTCCCCGCAGCGCGGTGAGTTGCTCGCCGAGCGGCAATACGTCGAACGCGCGAGACATCGGACCGTTGTCCTGCGCCTCGAGCCCGGGTAAACGCTTTCGAAGAAACTGCATGTTGCGATACGACGCGAACATGGCCATCGCGTCGACCTGCCGATCTTCGCGCGGCACATGCTTGTTGAAGCCCAGGGAGGCCAGCCTGATCACTTTCATGACGTGCCGGAAAATTGACGGTGCCATGCGCATCCGGTAGAGGTCGCTGCCGACGACGGAGTCGAAGATGATGAGGGCGGAACTTCGGTGTTCGACTTCCTCGACGAAGTGCCAGATGAACAGCGACGCAACCCTGTCGTCGCCGGGGCGGAAAAGTGCAGATTCGTTGTCGAGCATCAGCTTGAACACCGAGGTGAAGGTTGCTTCGAGGTCGGCGGTGTATGCCAGTCGGTAGTTCACCGACGTTTCTGCAGTGAGTTTGTCGAACTCGCCGACCACGTCGTCGAGAGTTTCCTGCAGACCGGGATATCGCCTGATCAAGCCCTTGACGTGCTGGCGATGTGCCGAAGAATGCTGTCCCTCTTGGCGCATGAACGCGTCGGCTTCCTCGGCAACTGCGCGATCCGTCAACAGCGGTTTGGTTTGCATGATGAGCTTGACGATCATCTTCTCGAAACCGATGGCCAGGAAAGAGACGGCATTGGCCATGCTCGAGAATGCCGGATTCTCCTCGTTCCACAGGAAGGGGACGTCGTAGTCCTCGAAAGCAAAATTCATCTTTCGGACGTGTAGATCAGTCACTTCTCGAAACCTCGTCTTTCCGGACGGTCGGGTAGGTGGCTGCCCGGATGCCCCGATAGCCACGCTCTGAATGTGACCATACACAGATTGGCGTTTGTGTATGGTCACAATTCCGTGATGCGCACAGAATTGGTGTCGACTGGCAGTGTTAGCCTGGGTTTCTCGATTCGAGTGAGGAATACAGGCAGTGGCGCGAAGACGTGGGTGGGGCGGAAATCCGCCAGTCGACGATGACGACGCAACTCGTCGAATCGTCACCGCGGCAGTCGATTTGATCGGGCGAACGGGCTCGGCAATCAGCATCGCCGATATCGCGGAGTCGCTGGGTGTGATCCGTCAGACGGTGTATCGGTACTTTCCCAACTCCGACGCCCTGATGCGCGCAGCGGCAATCGCATCGGTCGCCGGATTTCTGGATCGGCTCACTGCCCATGTGAGCGGCATCGAAGATCCCGTCGACGCGATGACCGAAGGCGTTGTCTACACACTGACCGAAGTCCGCAGAATCCCACATCTTGGCATCTTGCTGACGGGAACGTACTCGAACCTTCACCCCGACGGTCTCACATCGGATGAGGCTCAGGCCTTCGGAATTGCGATGATCAACCGCTTCGACGTCGATTGGAAGAAGTACGGCTACGACGACGCTGCTCTTCGGGAACTCGTCGAATACGTCTTGCGCACGATGCAGTCGTTTTTCATATCCCCCGGTAATCCACCTCGGAGCGACGACGAACTACGGCAATACCTGCGCCGTTGGATGGGCGCTGGGATCACTGCACAACCACAGTCCTAGATCACGGTCAGTACGATCGCTCCGGCGCAGGAAAGAACGACAACGATGATCGCCAGCAGATCAGCTCGACGCGGACGCTTCGGATAGGCGGCGATCAATCCCGTTCCGCCGCGTGCGGAGATGGCTTCACCCATCTCGGCGGATCTCCGGATCGCCACCGACATCGTGGTAGTGATCAGATCGATAATCGTGTTGTCGGACGCGCTGTGCACCACGCCTTTCGGCCGGAGTCGGCGAGCCGCGGCCAGCGTGAGCATTTCCTCGATCAGGAGGGGGAGTGAGCGAATGCAGAGCGCTGCCGCTGTTGCCCACTCGTCCACCGGGATTCGTAGGAACCGCAGCGGACGTCCGAGTGTCGCCAGTGCGGGTGCGACGTCGCTCATCGAGGTGGTCCAGGCCAACATCAGTGACGCGCACAGCAATATGATTCCGAAGGTGACTGCCCGAAGGTAGAGGTACACGGCGTCGAGACCGATCGGGAGATTGACCAGGGCGCCGCCCAGCAGTAGCAGCCATATCCACCATGGTGGGCGCGGGATTGCCGTCGGTGGAATGTGGCCGATGGCGGCAGTAATGGCGAGCAGTCCAGTGATCACGGCAATGGACGGCCACGACGGCGCGATCACCATGACAAGGCTGATGAGAACCACGGCAATGATCTTCGTGCCGGCCCATAGTCGGTGGATCGGTGAGGTGGTGGGAACTTCGCGCAGGAGTGTGGTCATCGCCGGGTCTCTTCCAGTGTGACGGGATTTTCGGTCAGGACACCGTCAGCGAGATGAATTGTCCTGCTGCACACGCCATCCATGCCGTCGACGTCATGGGAAATCACGACCAGCGCGGTGCCGTTGCGCCTGATCCAGGTCAGGACATTCATGATGGCCGCTCGCCCGGGTGGGTCGAGGCCTGCGAGGGGTTCGTCGAGGATGAGCATCTGGGGCTGTCGGACGAGCAGTCCGGCGAGCACCACTCTGCGCATCTGCCCGCCACTGAGTTGATCGATGCTGCGGCTGGCAATGCGGCGATCAAGTCCGACAGCGTCGAGTGCCCAGGAAACCTGCGTCGACCCGATTTCGGGCCCACCGGCGGCCTCGATGTCTTCGGATACGGTTCGACGTTGCAGTTGCAGCCGCGAGTGTTGGAAGGTCAAGCCCACCGAACCCACCTGCCGGGCAATCGGTTTGCCGTCGAACAATGCCGTGCCCGACGTGGGTACCGTTAATCCGGCCATGATCCAGGCCAGTGTGGATTTTCCGGAGCCGTTGCCGCCCAGGACCAGTACGCCGTCACCTGAGCCGATGGTGAGATTGACGTCGGACAGCGCGGTGCGCGACCACGGAGTCCGATTGTTGTAGGTGTGCGAGAGGTTCTTGATTTCGAGCAGGGCTTTGGTGCTGCGCGGCCAGTAGGTGGGAACCGTCGGCGCTCCGGTGCCGACCATCCAGCCCGGCTCATGTTCGATCTGCCGGCCGTTCTCGAGCTGGATAACCCGGTCTGCTTGGCGGGTGTCGGCCTGATGATGGGTGACAAGAACAACGGCCATATTGTGCCGACGGGGGAGAGCTGCCAGCAGTTCCACCAGTTCTTCTCGACCGGTGCGATCGACCATCGCGGTGGCTTCGTCGGCGATGAGCAACGCGGGTCGACGCGCGAGGGCAGCGGCGACAGCGAGGCGTTGCATCTCGCCACCCGAGAGTGACGACGTTTCACGCATCGCCATTCCACCCAGCCCGACTTCGGTCAAGAGCGCCTCGATGTCCGGAACATACTCGGGTTGCAGGCCCCACACCACGTCGTCGGCGACGCGCGTTCCGAGGATCTGGCTTTCGGGTCGCTGCAAAACCACCGCCGTACCGTCGCGATGTCCGAGTCCCGCAGCGCCAGGTCGAACCAGGAGTCCGGTGGACGGTGCCCGGCCGGCGAGAAGGCGCGTCAAGGTCGATTTTCCGGAACCGTTGTGCCCGACGACGGTGACAAATTCGCCGCGGTCGATCGAGAAGTTGATGTCCGTCAACGCCGGCGACGAAGAACCCGGGTAGGTGAAGCCGACGTGTTCGAGCGTCAACGGCAACGGGTTGATCGACCGGTCGTCGGGCGTCGTGGCCAGCGGATCCACCGTGGGAAGTGCGGCCAACCGATCGAGAACTGCGCCGAGAACAAAGTAGGAGACGACGGTGCTGATGATGATGCCCAGCGTCGCGGACGCGGCGATCCAGAGCCACCAGTAATCGATGATGGCTCCGATACTGCTTTCGATCGCATCCGCGATCCCGATGAAGTACGGAAATCTTCTGAGAATTTCCGCGACGCCGCGAGCCGTGTTGTCGAGTGAATCCAACAACAGATTTCGTAGCGGCGAGAGAATGAGCAGCAGAACTATCGAGAACAGGGCCAGAATCGGCCCGACAACGAACGACGCCAGTAGCGCGGAAAAGAATCCGCGCCCCCGCCTTTTTACGTTGCCGATAATTCCGCCCAGTAGGGCGCACAGCGCAACGGCTGAGGCAGAACCGGAGCCGGCGGCAACAAACGCGACTGCGGTGGCCGTAACCCCGGAGGCGACCACAGCGCGGATTCTGAACCGCTGAGCAACGATCCCCATCGGAACGGCCGCAACAAGGTGGAGAGCACTCGCCAGAGGAATAACTGTCGCGATGACGGAAAGAGCGACCGTGAATCCGGCCATCACGGCACCGGTCGCCACCTCGAGTGGACGCAAGTTGCCGGTTGGCTGAATTTCTGGGCGGTTGCTCACCAACTCCAGTGTGCCAGTCGTGACGAAACTCCTGTTGCACTGATGGTGAGCCCATCTGCCCGGTTGCGTAGGCTTTACCCCACAACAATGCATCGGACGGAGCGTGGAAGACGTGAGTGCAGCACCCATCAGGGTTGGGGTTCTGGGAGCCAAGGGCAAGGTCGGCCAGGCAATCTGCGCAGCAGTCGAGGCTGCCGCTGATCTGGAACTGGTTGCGCAGGTAGATACCGGCGATCCGATCGAGACGTTTGTCGACACCCGCACTCAGGTCGTGGTCGACTTCACACATCCCGATGTCGTGATGGGAAACCTGGAGTTTCTCGTGGCCAATCGCATTCACGCCGTGGTCGGCACTACAGGGTTCGACGAGAGTCGGCTTGCGACGGTGCAGTCGTGGGTCGACGCCCAGCCCACCACAGGGGTCCTGATCGCGCCCAACTTCGCGATCGGTGCTGTGCTGTCTATGCGCTTCGCGGCTGCCGCAGCTCGATTCTTCGATTCCGTCGAAGTTATCGAACTGCACCATCCTTACAAGGCTGACGCGCCGTCCGGCACTGCGTACCGCACTGCGGCGATGATCGCTGCTGCGCGGGCCGAAGCTGGTGTCGGTCCCAGTCCTGACGCCACGACCACTGAACTCGACGGTGCCCGCGGCGCCGATGTAGACGGTGTGCGCGTGCATTCGGTGCGCATGGCCGGGATGGTCGCGCACCAGGAGGTCATTCTGGGCACACAGGGCGAGACGCTCACCATCCGTCACGATTCCATCGACCGAAACTCCTTTGCTCCGGGTGTCCTGCTCGGCGTTCGCCAGATCGCGTCTCGCCCCGGCCTTACCGTCGGCATCGATTCGTTCCTGGATTTGTGAGCACTACAGAGCCGTGAGTACCAAGAACATGAACAACAAAACCACCCGCACGCTCATCTTGATCACGGCAATCTGCATTGCCTTGGCAGTGTACTTCGTGCTGCTCGGCCAACGCGGAATTCAGCTCATCCAAGACGGCGGCGGCGTGGCCATCGGCCTGGGGATCGGTGTGCTCATCCTGCCGTTCCTGGGACTGTGGCTGGTGATCGCAACATTGCGAGCGGGATTCACCCATCAGCGCCTGGCTCAGCAGATCCACGACGAAGGCTTGGCCGTCGATGCGTCGACGCTCCCGAAATTGCCGTCGGGCCGGATCGAGCGCGCAGCAGCCGACGAGTTGTTCGCGACGGTCAAAGTTGATTGGGAAGCTGATCCCGACAACTGGAAGCAGAACTTCCGTCTTGCCCGCGCCTACGACTACGCGGGTGACCGAAGCCGTGCCCGCGAAACCATGCGCCGGGCAGTGGAATTGGAACGACGCGAGCGCGGCAAGTAGACCCGTCTACTCCGGAACGGTGGTGGGGTACGCCGGATCCGGAGTGGTGGGGTCGAACGGCGGCGGGTTGTCCGGGTCGAAGCTCAACGGCGGAATCGAACACGTCGCTCCCACTTCGGGATACGTCGCGGGATTGAGTCGAAGCGCCGAGATGAACTGATCGATTCGGATGTCGGATGCTTGGTCGAGCTCGAGTTGATGTCCCCACGACTGCAACGAGATCGGAGCGTCGAGCGTTGGATACGGTGACATCAGCATATGGCTGTTTCCGCTGACCCTTTCAGCGAGGAGCTCGACGTCGCCGGCTGAAACAAGGTCAGGGTTGTACGTGATCCAGACCGCGCCGTGTTCGAGTGAATGAACGGCATTTTCGGTTCGGATCGCCTGTGGATACACAATTCCGGTGCATTTAGCCCATACCCCGTCGTGCCGCCCGCCGAACGGTGGTGAATGTGTGTATGCCACACGCTCATTGGGCTGGACGTGAAGTGCCGTTGGGTATTCGACATACACAACCCCGTCGATCGCTTCCGACGGATCAGGGTTGTCGGCGCTCGGAACAAACGCATCGGGGAGCGGCGTGCCAGTGACCGCGTGGGTGCAGCCCGCTGCCCCGAGGGCAACGGTGCATACCAGTGCAATGGCAGCGCCGCTCATCCGAATTCGTGTATTCACCCCGCGATGATAGCGGTCCCGCGGATTGACCCCGAGTCTACGAACCCGTTGAGCCCAGGGGTCCCGCCGAGCCTCCCGCCACGGCAAGGGCGGTTGCTCCGCGAAGGATGAGCAGTGGCGGCAGTGGCCCCTGGTAGGCCTCGGATCCGCTGATCAGATCTCCGTCGTTGTTGAATGCAATTGCCTCGCCCTGTGGTTCGTTCGGGAGCGGAACCCGAATCGCTCTGGCGGACAGAGCTTTGACTACGTCACCGTCGGGGGCTGAATACAGGTAGACGTCGGTGTACGTGCGCAGAGCGACCACCGTGCCGTCGGTGCTGACTGCGCCGCCGGTGACGGCCATTGTTCCCGCTCCGTCGACCGGACCGCCGGGAGTTGTGGTCGGAGAGAATTGCAGGTGTCCGACCTTGTTCAGTTGTGTCGGGACAGTGGTGCTCAGGTCATGCACATTCTGATTACCCGCCGGTGCGTAGATATCGCTCGACCCGAGGTAGTCCTTCGTCACGATGACGGGGAGTCCGTCATGCGAGATGAGCAAGGTCTCGGCGTCATGTGCGCCGTCGGGATAGGTCAGCACACGTGGTGTGGCAGCTTCTGCGCCCGACGGATCGAATCCGATCAGCGCCACGGACGTACGGATCTTGTTGTTGTCCCCGATGTCGGCAAGCCACAGAGTGCCGTCGGTAGTGGAGTCGAGATCCTCGACATCGTAGGTCTCAGTCCCCACCGGTATCCAGCGAGTGACGTGGCAGCCTGCGTCGAGTTCGGCAATCCTGTTGTCCGCCCCGCTGTCGCCGATGGCGTACATTCCGGTGGACGTATCCGCCAACCCGGACAGTTCGGTGAGGCCGGTGTCAGTCGGGGTGCACAACACCTCGAAGGTTGGAGATACCTGCTGCGCAGATGCGGTTCCGAACTGAATCCCGGTGACGAGGATCGTCACTGCGCCGACGACCATCGCAGCGTGGCGGGTTGAGGCGCGCATTCGATTCACAGGGAACCCTCCAGGCGAGAAGCCAGAGACGAATTAGGATGTATCGCCCAAAACGGTACTGAACGCCCGACCTGTTGGTGTCAAAATGAGTGCATCGACCGGTAGTGAGCCACTATTCGGCAAGATCTTCGGCTAGATCGAATGCGCTGAGAATCGTTCGGAACTTGGTACTGGTTTCACGCAATTCCGTATCGGGATCTGACGACGCGACGATTCCGCCACCGGCATAGGCCTTCGCCGAGAGGCCGTCGGCCGCGATCTCAGCGCATCGGATGGCAACCATCCATTCGCCGTCGCCGGTCCGATCGCACCATCCGATGGCACCTGCGTAAAAGCCACGATCGTCCTCGGTCCCGGTGATGTGATCGCGAGCGGCATCGGTCGGTGTTCCGCAGATCGCCGGAGTGGGGTGCAGTGCAAGCGCGAGCTCCAGTGCCGTTGTGTTCGGGTCGGCCAGTACCCCTTCGATCTTGGTTCCGAGGTGCCAGAGTTGAGGCGTGCGGAGCAGTTCGGGAGTGCTTGGCGCTGAGAATGATCGGCACAGCGGTCCGAGAACCGCGCTGATCGAATCGACGACAAATTTGTGCTCGGACAAATCCTTGGTGGACGCCAGGAGTTCCTGGGCGTGTGCTTCGTCTTGCTTCGAATCAGGGTGTCGTGCAATCGAACCTGCGAGCGGGTGGCAGGTGACGATGTCTCCGCGGCGTTCGATCAGGACTTCCGGCGTTGAACCGACCAAAGCGCGCCCGCGGTATTTCCCGCCGGCGGGGGAGAGGTCTACGCAGAACCCGTTGTGCGAGTGATCGAGCGAGATCAATTTTCTCGTGAGTGCTGTGGGCGAGATCGGCGATTCGGTTGCGATCGCGAGCGTGCGTGCGAGAACAACCTTGTCCAGTTCGCCGGCCTGCAGTCGCGTGATCGCACCGCGAACTCGCCGGGTGTGCTCGAGAGGGCTTGGTTCGCATCCGGCAACTTTCGCGGAAGGAAGATTCACCGCACCGGAGTGATGGAGATCACCCCTCGTTCGGGTGAAACTCAGCGGCGCGGTGAGCGCGCACGGTGTTGAGGGAGCGAAGGGGAGGGCGCCCACAACCGAGTCGATCCGCCCTGTCTTGAGTCCCTCTACAGCGTCGAACGCCGAGTCGAATTCTTCCACCACTCCGGAGGTCTGAACCGAGGTCTGCCTGCGGGAGAGCAGGAAAACTGAATCCGCTCCGTTGTCAGATCGGTTGGTGTGCAACGGGTATTCGGCGACTTCGGCCAGTGCAAACATGGACGCCCTTCCAGATTGTCCGGAACTATTGCTATGTTGAGGCTAGCCTTAGTTGTGCGAGATTTGTGTGTCCAGTTTCAAGTTGGGTACCAACGTACCAATATGGTTAGGCTGGCCTAAAGTCATTCCGTATTCGTACTATACGAGGAGATCGATGAGCAGCACTGTGGACCGGGCCCGGATTGTGCGTGACGTTGCCGAAGTTCTGTCGATGAGGGCAGAACAACTCGGCGACGACACGGATCTGACCAATGAGGGCCTGGACTCGGTGCGGCTCATGATGCTGGTCGAACAGTGGCGCGCCGACGGAGCGGATGCAGATTTTGCCGTGTTGGCGGAAGAGCAGACCGTCAATGCATGGGTTGAGGTTCTCTGCTCGCGGTAAGCGGCCTTGCCTGTAGTAAGCGCGTCGTATTCTCGTGGACGTGAAGACTTTGTTGGTGGTTCACCATTCGCCCTCGCCCGCGACGCATGAATTGCTTGATGCCGTGCTGGCAGGCGCGCATGATCCGGAGATCGAGGGCGTCGAAATTATTGCTGTCCCGGCATTGGCAGCGACCGTGCCCGACGTACTCGGTGCTGACGGATATATTTTCGGAACCACCGCGAACTTCGGCTATATGTCCGGGGCATTGAAGTACTTTTTCGACACCACCTATTACCAATGCTTGGGTGCGGTGTCCGAGCGTCCATATGGGTTATGGGTGCACGGAAACAATGACACTGCCGGTGCTGTGTCGTCGGTGCGGACACTGGCAACCGGTCTCGGTTTGGTTCCGGTGGCCGAGCCGCTCGAAGTGATTGTGCCCGTGGACAAAAACGTGCGTGAGCAGTGCTACGAATTGGGCGGAACCGTCGCTGCCACCGTGATGGGCTGACGCATTCCGTTTCGGGTTCGATCCCACATTTTGATACAGCAGCGGTGTTGTCGGAAATGAAGTAGTTGTTCTTTCAATAAGATTCGGTATTTCACCTGCGGTAATTGTCGGAAAGCGTCGACTTGGCGGCGGTTGCGAAAATTGCCCTGAGTGAGTCTTCCACTTTGCCGCATATTTAGTTTAGGCTGCCCAAAATGAGGTTAGGCCACCCTTGCGTGGCACGTCCGCGGCGAAAGGATCAGTGTGAGCGTTTTTCCAGGTTCGAACTCCATTGAGGCAAGCGAGAATTTGCTTGCACTGACAGGAGCTCAGCTCGGAATCTGGAACGCGCAGAGACTTGATCCGGAATCGCGGAGTTATCTCGTCGGCGAGGTGCTCGAGATTGTCGGCGACGACGCGATCGATACCGCACTTCTGGCAGATGCCATCCGGGCGACGATCGGCGAGGCCGAGACCATGCGGCTGCACATGATCGAGACGCCTGACGGACCTCGACAGATCGTTTCCGACGCTCCCGTCGGTGACATCCCGATAGTCGACCTGCGGGCGGAGCGTGACCCGGTTGCGGTTGCGCACGCCCTCGTCGACGCCGAACGAGGCCGGGCGTCGGAGTACTGCCGGGCGATGGTGGAACGCCCGCTGTACACGTACTCGCTGATCAGGCTCACCGATCGCGAAGTCTGGTGCATCCAGCTCTATCACCACCTGATCGTCGACGGATACAGCGCGGCAATGATCTCGCGCCGCGTGGCCGACCATTACACCGCGCTCGCGCGTGGAAGTGACGTAGCACCAACACGATTCGGCTCGATCGAGCAGCTGATTGCCGAGGACGAGGAGTACCGCGGCGGTGAGCAGTTTGCCGAAGACCGCGACTACTGGCGTGACGCCCTTACCCCGTTGCCGCCGTTGGACGGTCGAGGCAGGCAGGTTGCCGGTCCCGCCGAGCGAACCGTTGCGGTCCGCAGTGTGATGTCGGCCGACACCCTGACCAAGCTCAAGGCAGTGGCGGCCACAACGGGTACGACCTGGGCCGAAGGTCTTATTGCCTGCTACGGAGCATTCTTGCATCGCCTGCTGGGTGAGTCGGACGTTGTCATCGCGATGCCGCTGATGGCTCGGGTCGGTCGCACGGCGCTCCGGACTCCCGCGATGGCTGTCAATGTGCTTCCACTGCGCCTGACGGTCCGCAGCGGTGACCGGCTCGGCGACCTCAGCAAGCAGGTCGCGGCGTCGATGAAGAGCATGCGTGCTCATCAGCGTTACCGCGGAGAGAACCTGGCCCGCGATCTCGCGGTGGCCGGCAGCGGTGCGTTGCTTCACGGAATCGGCATCAATCTCAAGGCATTCGACTTCGCATTGGACTTCGCAGGTGCTGTGGGCGTGCTGCGCAACGTTGCAGGCGGTCCGCCGGAAGACCTCGGCTTGACTGTTACACCCATTGCCGACGGTGAGGTGCTCCTCGGGTTCGAGGTGGACGCCCGCACCAACACTCGTGAATCGGTGCAGCGACGCCTCGCGGGATTTGTCAGCATCATCGACGCGATGGTCGGGGAGGACGATCCGGCTGTCGGGCAGGTGGACGTACTCTCCGTCGCCGAGGCCGACCGGATTCTGGTCGACCGTGAGAGCGCGCCGAGCGCCGGCCGGATCGAGCACGTTGCAGATGTGTTCGATCGTGTTGTCGCCCAACAGTTAGAGGCCGCGGTCCTGGTGTGCGGCGACGATTCTCTGACCGGCGGCGAGCTGGGCGCTCGCGTCTACCGACTGGCGCGCGCGTTGCGAGCCCGCAGCGTCGGACCTGACGACATAGTCGGGATCGCATTACCGCGCACAGCCGACATGGTTGTTGCACTCCTCGCGACGCTCCAAGCCGGGGCCGCGTACGTGGCATTGGATCCGGAGCATCCGGTAGAGCGCCTGCGGGCTCTGGTCGACGACGCGAAGCCCAAGGTTGTGCTGACCACTGGTGCACTGGCGGAGCAACTTTCGGGGGATTCCCGGCCGGATCCAGTAGTCGTGGAGTCCGAAACGCTGCGCGAGGAACTCACGGGTTACTCCGATCTACCTATCTCTGCGAGTGAACTGGCTGCTCCGCGTCACGCGGACCACCTCGCCTATGTCATCTACACATCCGGATCGACGGGGACACCCAAAGGCGTTCTGGTGCGAAGCGGCGGACTCGCGCATTTGCTACACCACCACAGTGCGACGATCTACCGTGACGCTGCGAACCGAGTGGGCGGGCGGCAACTGCACACCGCTCATACGGCCTCGTTTGCCTTCGACGCATCCCTCGACCAGCTGCTGTGGCTGCTGTGTGGACATCGAGTGCATGTGTACGACGAAGTGCTTCAGAAGGACGCCGACGCACTGGTTTCCGCGTTCGCGCGCGATCGGATCGATGTCGTCGACACCACCCCCTCGATGGCTACGGCACTGGTCGACAGTGGATTGTTGGCGGGCGCACACCCACTTGCGTTGTTGGTTGTCGGCGGTGAGGCCGCGCCGCCTGCGCTGTGGGATGCGATCATCGCTGCGAACGTGCCGGCCCAGAACCTGTACGGACCCACGGAAGCAACCGTCGACGCGATTGCGACTTCCGTCCACGGCGCCGAACCCCGAATTGGCTACCCGCTCGCGGGAACTCGCGCGTATCTCCTCGACAGCGCGTTGAAGCCGGTTGCCGACGGCGAGCGTGGAGAGCTCTATCTGGCTGGTCCTCAGTTGGCCAGGGGATATCTCGGGCGGGAAGCCGCGACCGCTGAACGATTTGTTGCCGACCCCTTCGGGGCTCCCGGTGACCGCATGTACCGGGCCGGCGACCTGGCTCGCTGGGTGCCGGGCCGCGGATACGAATTCATCGGCCGCGGCGACAAGCAGGTCAAGATCCGTGGTCATCGCATCGAACTCAGTGAGGTCGAAGCGATTCTGGGTGCCGTGCCCGGCGTCGGCGCGGCCGCAGCCGTCATTCGCACCGACGGTGGACGCCCCAGTTTGGTGGGTTACGTCGTGGCTGTGGCCGGTGCTACTTTGCCGCCGCAGGGCGAACTGCGCCGTGATCTTGCGACGCGAGTGCCGGATCACCTGGTGCCTTCGGTTGTTGTTGTCTTGACCGAACTTCCCGTGACTGTCAACGGAAAACTTGATCGCGCGGCGCTACCTGCTCCGGTTCTGGAATCAGAAGGTCGTGCCGCATCCACACCCCGCGAGCAGATCCTCTGTGCTGTGGTGGCGGAGGTTCTGGGACGGGACCGAGTTGGTGTCGACGAGGACTTCTTCGGTCTCGGTGGTGACAGCATCACCGCCATCAGCGTCAGTAGTCGGCTACGTGTGCGCGGAGTGCTCATTGCTCCGAAAGAGCTTTTGGCGCAGCGCGATTTGGGGACCATCGCAGCGGCGGCCCGCGAGGTCGCCGACGATGACAACCGCGCCGCTGCTGTAGTCGACGTAGCGACCGGCTCAGTGATCGCACCACCGATCGTGCGCGCATTGACCGACAAGAACCCCACCGACGAGTCCATTGCCGGTTACGCACAGTGGACCGCTGTGCGTATCGACGAGATGGTCGCGTTCGACGACATCCGATCAGGGGTCCAGACGATCCTCGATCGCCACGATGCACTGCGACTTCTACTGCGACGGGGAACTTGCGGCGCCGCCACCGAATTGATCGTTCGTGACTCGGGTGCCGTGCGCGCAGAGGGGCTCGTGAGTGAGATCGCGGGAAGTGCTGACACTGAACTGATCCAGCGCACCGCCGAAGCAGCTGCGGCGCAACTCGATCCGCGTGCAGGCAATCTCCTGCGCGTCGTGTTGCTGCGAACCCCAACCGATCAACCGGATCAGTTGATCGTCATTGCGCACCACTTGATCGTCGACGGCGTTTCCTGGCGGATTCTGCTTCCCGATCTGCACGAGGCAACTGATGCTGCGCGCGAACGTCGATCCGCCACGCTCGGCGTCTCAGGTAGTTCGTGGCGTCGGCACGCGGGCGTGCTCGCGGAGTTCGGGGTCTCGGGCACACTGCGATCCGAACTCGACTACTGGAAGACCGCCGCCGGCATCACGGCAATCGGCGGTGGAGGCGCTGCTCCGATCGGCGCTCGTCGACTCGACCCCACGACGGACACCGTGAGTACCGCGGCCCGCACCACAACCGTAGCGTCGGCAGCAGTGACCGAAGCGGTTCTGACCACGCTTCCTGCGGCGTACCGAGCGCGGGTAGACGAGGTATTGCTGGCAGCGTTGATGTTGGCGTTGCGTTCGTGGCAGAACAGTCGTGGGCACGAATTGGGTCACACGCAGACGGTGACCGTCGAAGGACACGGCCGTGATCCGCTGACCGAAGACACCGACTTCGCCGGAACGGTCGGCTGGTTCACCAGCGAGTTCCCGGTATCGGTGCCCACCGACGCGATTTCGAGCCGCGACGCACTGACCGACGCTCTGAGCGGTGGCGCGGCGGCCGGAGATCTGCTGCGTAGCGTCAAGGAGGCGAAGCGCGCTGTTCCGGGCGGGGGCGTCGGCTACGGGGTACTTCGCTACCTCGATCCTGTTGCGGAACCGGAATTCTCCGACGTCGTTGAGCCTGAACTTCTGCTCAACTATCTGGGACGCTTCCCGTCGTTGCCGGGAACCGGGTGGAGGCTACCCGAGCATGACGCATTCTCCGTGATCGAACCGGCATCCAAGGCGATGTCGGAAGTGTTGGCGCTCAATGCGTTTGTTCGCGAAGACGGTGACCCCCAATTGGCTGTCGAGTGGACGGCAGCGGGCCGGGTGTTGGACGCCGCGATCGTCGATGAACTGCACGGACATTGGGACCAAGCTCTAGCGGCGCTCACCGCGCATGCAGCGCTGTGTGCCGGCGGGTTGACCCCCTCCGACTGCTCGGCTCATTGGGTCGATCAGGACGGCATCAATGAACTGGAGTCGGTTCACGGCCCGCTCGCCGATCTTCTTCCGTTGTCCCCGTTGCAGGAAGGGTTGCTGTTCCACGCCGTTCGAGATGGCGTTGCGGACGTCTACACTCTCACTGCTCGTTTTGATCTCACCGGACCGCTGGACGACGCGCGGCTGGCCGACGCATTCGAGACGGTCATCGACCGGCATCCGAACCTGCGCGCAGCGTTCCACTACGAACAGTTCGATCGGCCGGTGCAGGCAATTCCGCGTTCGGCCAAGGTCGCCTGGCGATCGGTCGATCTGACGGCGGTACCGAAGGCGGCAGCACTGCGTTCGGCGCAGCGCCTGGAGGACGAGGCTGCCGAGCACATCTTCGACGTCGGACTGCCGCCGCTGCTGCGCGCCCTACTGATTCGTCTACCCGGTGATGTCCATCGGCTGATCCTCAATGCGCATCACCTGCTCACCGACGGCTGGTCCACGCCCATCGTCCTGCGTGAATTGATGAACGTTTACCACGACGGTGACGCCGGTCTGCCGACGCCGACTCCGTACGGCGACTACCTGGCATGGATCGCCGACCGCGACGAGGATGCGCAACGGGCAGCGTGGAGCAAGCGTCTGCGTGGGCTGACCACTCCGACGCTCGTTGCTGACGGACAGTCGGAACGAGGCGTGCCGGTGCAGGTTCCGGTACCGCTGTCGGACACGGACGCCTCGGCGCTGATCGAACTCGGACGCACCCGCGGTTTGACTGTCAACACACTGGTCCAAGGGGCCTGGGCTGCAGTCCTTGCCGAGCTGACGGGGCAGTGGGACGTTGTTTTCGGAGCGACAGTCTCCGGTCGTCCCGCCGATCTTTCCGGTGTGGAAGCTATGGTCGGATTGTTCAGCAACACGATTCCAGCGCGGTTCGACATCGCTGCCGACGTGCCTCTTCTCGAGCAGTTTGCCGGTTTGCAGAACGCACAATTCGATATGCAGGAGGTCGAGCACGCCAGCCTGGCGGAGATCGAGCGAATCGCGGGAATCGGGCAAATGTTCGACACACTTCTCGTTTTCGAGAATTTCCCGAATTCCGGAGCTGGCCAGCCCAGCTCGCACGAGCTGCGCGTCAGTAGCTTCACGAACCGTGGTGTCACGCACTACCCGATGACGCTGATGGCACCGCCGAGCCTGGGCCTCGATCTTGTGCTCTACCACGATCCTGTTGCCATTCCCGCAGACACCGCTGCGCGGGTGGTGACGCGATTGGGTGAGATTCTGGGCGGTGTTGTTCATTCGCCGTCGTTGCCCGCGGGGGACCTCCTCGACGTCGTGAAGCGCGTTTCGATGCGCAGACCTTCCCCGGCGCCGATCAAGTCGGATGTGGCAGCGCCTGGTGCCGTGGATCCTGTCGTCGTGGACGCACTGTGCCGTTGCGCTGCAACGGTGTTGGATCTTCCCGTAGTGAACCCGGCTGATAACTTCTTTGCCCTCGGCGGTCATTCGCTGACCGCTATGCGTTTGGTGGGAAGCCTGCGCAAGCTGGGCTTACGCGTATCGGTTTCGGATGTGTTCGATACGCCGACCCCGTTGGGGCTGGCCGGCGTCGCACGGATTGACGACACGAAGTTCGTTGCGCTCGAGCTGGACTCGACCGTGGCAGCGCCCGTGGACGTTGTCGGGGATCAGAGCGAGGCGCCGCGCGGCGGCGCCGAGCCGGGAAATCCTGACGACGAAAAGTACTGGGTTCAGGTGCTCGGCGGTCTGCCGTTCGACGTGGATCTTCCCTACGATCGAACTCCGTCCCCGGCGTACCGTGCCCACACGTACATTCGGCAGCTGGGCGAAACCGTCGACCGGGATTCGATGCTGCTCGCTGCAGTTGCCGCCGCGCTGAGTACCTTCGGTGCCGGCCGCGACATAGCGGTCGGATTGGTCGACGCCGAAGCGGAGTCGATCATCCGGGTCGATCTGAGCGGCCGACCGACCTTTACCCAGGTCGTGGACCGGGTCGAGAACGCCATGTCCGGCGCCGGTTTGCATTCCGACGTGAGTCTCGATCGACTCGCGAACCTACTGGATCGTTCTCGGGCAAGTCTGTGTGCCGCTCGCGTGGGGCGTGCCGACGCAGTCGTCGATCTCGAGTTTGTGCGCGCTGGTTCCGAGATTCACCTGACCGTCAATGCCGAGGTGTACGACGGATCCACCGCGGACGCCCTCCTCGACACCGTGATCTCGGTACTCGAGCGCGGCGCCCGGCACGGGGACCTTCCCGTTCCCGAATTGCTGCCGACGGTGGCTCGTCCGCATAACGACCCACCGCGGCGAGTTGACGCTCCAGCGGGAATATCGATCCTGTTCGAGCGGAATGTCGTCGCAGCACCCGACGTCATCGCGCTGGTCTCCGGCGAGTCGACGCTCACCTACCTCCAATTATCGCGCCGGGTGGACGAATTGGCGCGCGAACTTGTTGCCGCCGGTGCCGGGCCGGAGCAGGTTGTTGCCGTTGCCCTCGACCGATCCGTGGATCTGGTCGCAGCACTGCTGGCTGTTCTGCGCGTCGGCGCGGTGTACCTGCCACTCGATGTCGATTATCCGGCCGAGCGGCTCGAATTCATGATCGAGGACGCGGCACCTGTTTGTGTTCTGACGAGTTCCGATGTGGCAGGGCAACTTCCCTCGACTGTGTCCGCGGTGGTGCTCGTGGACACAGCACGGACGAGTTCCGATGTTGTTCTTGCAGAACCGCGACCGGCCGGTGAGCACCTTGCCTACGTCATCCACACCTCGGGTTCGACGGGTCGACCCAAGGGAGTGATGGTCAGCACTGCCAATCTCGCGGCGTTCGCCGAGACTGTGATCGGCGATCAGTGGATCAGGCCAGGCGATCGCATTGTTGCGGTGACGACGGTGTCGTTCGATATCGCCGCGCTGGAATTGTTGTGTCCGCTGGCTGCCGGTGCCACCGTTGTGCTCGCCGATCGGGGGACGGTCCGTGATCCGGATGCCCTGCTCGAGTTGATCACGCAAAGCCGTGCCACCGTCATGCAGGCAACTCCGTCGCTGTGGCGAGTTGTCACGGAACACGAGAATGCGCATCGCCTTCTCCAGGTTCGAGCGTTGGTGGGTGGAGAAGCACTTCCGCAAGACCTGGCCGATGATCTGGTGACATTCTGCCCCTCGGTGCGCAACGTGTACGGACCCACGGAAGCGACAGTGTGGGCGACATCGGCGGTACTCGATCGCGATGATCGGGTCACGATCGGGCGACCATGGACCGACGTCCACGCACGGGTACTCGACGACGATCTGCGGAACGTTCCGGAAGGTGTTGCAGGCGAGCTGTACCTGGGCGGTTCGCAGGTGGTACGCGGATACTTGAACCGACCCGATCTGACGGTCACCAGGTTTGTGGCGGATCCGAGCGTGCCGGGCGCCCGCCTGTACCGCACGGGTGATCTGGTTCGACGCAGGAACGGTGTGTTGCATTTCTTGCGACGTGCGGACGATCAGGTGAAGGTCCGCGGGTTCCGTATCGAACTCGGTGAGGTCGAGGGCGCGCTCTGCGGTGTGAGTGGTGTATCTCGAGCGGCAGCCACCGTCCGAGTAGATGCGGCAGGCATCGGAAGTCTGCACGGATACGTGGTGGCTCAAATCGGTACCGGCCTCGATTCGGCTTTGGTTCGCAAGGAAGTTGCGCTGCTGCTTCCCGAACACATGGTGCCGCAGACACTGACGGTGCTGGATGCGCTTCCGTTGACGCTCAACGGAAAAGTCGACCGCAAGGCGCTTCCCGAAACGGCGCCGGATCGGTTGCGGCACCCCTTGGTGACCGTCGACTCCGATCGGCGGATACGTCTCGACATTCTCAGTCCGGGTTGGCGGGATGTGTTGCCTCTCGGTCCGTTGCAGGAAGGCATGTACTTCCAATCGGTACTCGACGGTGCCGGCGGCACTGACGTCTACCACATGCAGCCGAAATTCACGTTCTCGGCGGAGGCCGATGTGGACATTTCTGCGCTGCGCGCGGCGGGTGATGCACTTCTGCGCCGCTACCCGAACCTGCGTGCCGGCTTCACTCACGCCGGGTTCGACGCTCCGGTTCAGTTTGTTCCGCTGGCAGCCTGCATGCCTTTCCGGGAAGTTGACCTGAGCACTACTCCGGTCGGCGAGATCGAGGGTGCAGTACAGGCACTCGACGAAGAAGAGTTCGCCACCGTCTTCGATCTGAGCGCTCCACCGCTGATCCGAATGGTTCTGGCGTGGTTGCCGGGCGGCGGCGCGCATCTCGTTTTCACCCAGCATCACTTGCTGACCGACGGTTGGTCGCAGACGCTGATGTACGCGGAACTGTTTGCGCTGTACGAATATGCTCGTTCGAACGGCACAGATCCGGTCCACCTCGACTCGGCGTTGGAAACTCCGGCGGATTTCCGTGATCACCTGCGCTGGATCGCCGAGGCAGATCGCCCGGAGGCTCTTTCGTCGTGGAAGAACTATCTGGCAGACCTCGAACAGCCGACGCTTGTCGGCGGCACCGGTTCCGGCGGTAGTGCGCCTCTTCCGGTGTTCACGCGAGTTGTGTTGGAACAGAGCATCAGTAGTGACGTACGGGACCTTGCGCGCAGGACCGGTGTGACCCTGTCTACGGTTGTCTCCGCGGCCTGGGGACTGGCTCTGCGAGCAGTGACCGGTCGTGACGACGTGGTCTTCGGTTCTACGGTGTCCGGGCGTACGCCTGAGGTGGACGGCGCGGACCGCATGGTGGGTCTGGCGCTCAACACCATTCCGGTGCGCATGAATGTTCGCCCCGGGGAGCGGATCTCCGACCTCCTCGGACGGTTGTTCCGCGAGCAGGGTTCACTCCTCGAACATCACCATGTGGGTCTCGGCGACGTTCAGCGCGCGGCCGGATTTGCCGCACTGTTCGACACGCTCTACGTTTTCCGTAATACCCCTCGCGACGAACAGGCACGCCAGGACACGTTCGGGCGCAGTGGAATCGTCGGATTCGACGCGGTGGACGGCACCCACTACGCGCTCACACTCGATGTTGATCCCGGTGGGGGTGACGCGTCGATGGCGCTTGTTCTCGAGAACCGGCCGGATCTGGTTCCGGGCGATGTGGCGCACGACGTTCTGGCTCGTACCGAAGCCATCCTCGAACTGATGGCGCGTTCCGAGGCGGCGACAGTGGCCGACACGGCGGTTCCGCGCGCCCAGACGCCCACCGAGTTCGTGTCGCAGCACGTCACTATGCCCCTTCCCGGAGAGCCTGGCGGCAGCGTCGACGCGTTGCTGCGAGAACGCGCGTTGGCGACACCGGACGACACCGCACTCGTATTCGGCGATGTCACGTTGAGCGCTGCGCAGATGAATACGCGAGTTGATCGGTTGGCGCGAATACTTGCGTCGTCCGGCGCTGGGCCGTCCGGCGTTGTTGCGCTTGCACTTCCGCGGACAGCGGATCACGTGGTGGCGATCTTTGCCGTCATGCGAGCCGGAGCTGCCTACCTTCCGTTGGATCTGGCGCATCCCGCCGCCAGGCTGCGGGAGTTGATCGAAGACAGCAATGCGGCCGTGGTGATCACCACCGCCGATCAACACGATCTCGTCGCTGCCGAGGGTCGGACAAGCATTGTCATCGACCTGCCGAACATCGTTGACATTCTTGACGGCCGCGCCGAGACACCCACTGTTGCCGATGCAGCGGTAGGCGGTCCGACATCGGCGGATCAGCCTGCCTACGTGATCTACACGTCGGGCAGCACGGGCAAACCAAAGGGCGTCGTGGTGGGCCACCGCGGCCTGACCACGATGTACCACAACCACAAGGCCGAAATCTTCACGCCGGCCGAAAACAGCGCTGCCGGGCGACGATTGCGCATCGCGCACACGGTGTCCTTCTCCTTCGACATGTCGTGGGAAGAACTGTTCTGGCTCCTCGCCGGTCATGAGGTTCATGTGATCGACGAGCAGGCACGGCTGGATCCGGTGTCGTTGGTCAAGCACTACCAGTCCGTCGGCATCGATGTGGTGAACGTGACGCCCTCGTATGCACGGGAATTGATGGCGGCCGGACTTCTCGACGGTGATCACACTCCGGCGCTGGTCATGCTCGGCGGCGAAGCGGTTCCCGCGGAATTGTGGTCGCGGTTGCGTGATCAGGACGGCGTCGACGGCTACGACCTGTACGGCCCCACCGAGTTCACGATCAATGCGATGGGCTCGCCAGTTCGGGCAAGTGACACCCCGTGCTTGGGGCGGCCGATCCTCAATGCGTCGGCGCGGGTGCTTGATTCAGGCCTGCGCGAAGTCCCGCTAGGGGCGGCGGGGGAGTTGTACATGTCCGGTGACGGAACAGCGATGGGCTACCTCGATCGGACCGCTCTGACGTCGTCGGTATTTGTCGCCGACCCTTTCAGCGTCGGCGGGCGCATGTACCGGACCGGTGACGTGGTGCGTCGACGGCGCGACGGCGAACTCGAATACCTCGGACGCGCAGACCATCAGGTGAAGATCCGAGGAATCCGGATCGAGCTGGGAGAAGTGGAATCTGCACTGGCAGCGTGCCCCGGAGTGCTTCGCGCCGCGGCGACCGTTCGGCGTGACAACGGTTCGGCGCCACGGCTGATCGGCTACGTGATTCCCGAAACGGGTTGTGCACCGGGAGACCTCAGGGCGGTCATGCGGGAACGTGTACCGGCGCACCTGGTTCCGTCGGATATCGTCACCGTCGCTTCGATTCCGCTGACACCCAACGGAAAGCTGGATCGAGCGGCCTTGCCCGCACCGCCGACCCGGGCAGCGGCACGCGCGCCTCGCACCGAAACCGAAAAGCAACTGTGCCAGGTCTTCGCGCATGTTCTCGGTGTCGACACCGTCGATCCGGAAGAGAGCTTCTTCGACCTCGGTGGAGACTCGTTGCGTGCCATGCGATTAGTGGGTGAAGTAGAACACGAACTCGGCGTCGGAGTGGGCGTGGGAACGTTGATGGCTCGCCCGAGCGTTGCCGAGCTTGCTGCTCATATCGCAAGCCCCCTTGACGTGGACCTCAGCCGTGATCACCTGGTGTCGCTGCGGGCCGAAGGCGCCGCCGAACCGTTGTTCTGTGTTCACCCTGCGGGCGGATTCGTGTGGCCTTTCGCACCGCTGACCGGGGTGCTCGAGGCTGATCGTCCGGTGTTGGGCCTGCAGTTGCCGACGCTCGCGGGCGACACTCTCGAAGCTACGAACGTGGATCAACTTGCATCGATGTATGTCGAGACGATTCGCGGCGTGCAACCGGACGGTCCCTATCACCTCCTCGGATATTCGTTCGGTGGCAACGTCGTTCACGCGATGGCTGCGCAGTTGGCGGAGGCGGGACACACGGTAGGATTCACCGGCCTGATCGACACCCACCCGCTCGGAACCAGGTCCGCTGAGAACCGGGAAGACCGCAGCATTGAACAGGACTTGGCAGCGGCACTCCCGCCGGAACTCCTTGCGCAGGCACCCGCCCTGGTCGAGTTGGTGCGAACCGGATTTGATGCCACTCGTTCACTGGCGTCGGGATCGGTGGACCCGAATTACGCCGGGTCGGTTACTCTGATCACCGCTGACACGGGTGTGTCCGGGGAAGTGCTGGCTGATCGCTGGCGCACAATCCGGGGGGACCAGGAACTTTCAGTCCACCACCTACCGTTCGACCACGCCGGATTGGTGACCCCAGCCGGTTGGGCGGCAATTGCGCCACTGCTCGACAGTCATCTGTCGCAGCCCACAAACCACACAGTTGGAAACACAATGGGAGTTGAATGATGAAGTCCACACCGCCCCTCGCGATTCGAAGTTGGCGACGATTCGTCGCGATTGCGGGTCTGTTGATCGTTGCACTCGTTGCGATGATCGGTTGCAGCAGCGCGTCCTCGGACGAGCCTGCAAAGGCAGACGAACCTACGACGCGTGTGATCGAAACCGAGAAGGGTTCTGTCACCGTACCGGCGTCGGCAGAACGGATCGTGGTGCTCAGCGGTGGCCTCGCCGGTTACCTCTATGCACTCGACGCACCCGTAGTCGCAACCGACACACGCGTTTTGGGTGTGACGAACCTCGACGGCGGCTTCCCGCCGGCGTGGGCAGCGGATGCAAAGGCCCAGGGCACCAAGGAACTGCCCGCCGGTGAGCAGCTCAACATCGAAGCCGTCGCCGCAGCTGCGCCCGACCTGATCATCGGTGGTGGACAGGGTGTCACCTCGGTGCAGGCTGAGGAGCTCTACGACCAGCTCACAGCAATTGCGCCGACCGTCCTCGTGCCGCGCACCGTTGCCGCATGGGACAAGCAGCTCGAGATCGTCGCCGACGCCGCCGGACGCTCCGACCAGGTTCCGGCTCTGATGGATGCATACGACGCCAAGGTCAAAGAGGTAAAGGGCAAGATCACCGTTCCCGAGGGCAACGTCGTCTACATCCTCTCGCTCGCGAACAACAAGCCGTACCTCGTGCCGCCGACTGCCGCTCTGCCCGCAATGCTTGCAGAACTCGGATTCAAGGCCGACGACGTCATGACCAAGGCCGGAAACCCGCAGCTCTTCGGCTCGGGTGACTCGTTCGAGGTCAGCCCGGAAATGCTCTCGCAGGTTGCCGACGCCCCTGTCGCATTTGTCATTCCGGTATCCGGACGCCCGATGGCAGAACTTGCCACCGATCCGCTGTACTCGCAGCTTCCTTCCTTCAAGGCCGGAACGACGTTCGAGCTTCCCGCCACCAGCTACCGTCCTGACTACGACGGCGCAATGGCGACCCTCGACCTGATCGGTCAGACCTTCGCATGACCCGACTCGGTGGGCTGGTCATCGATGTATCACCATTGCGGACCAGCCGTCCCTTCCGGTACGCGTTCTCCGCGCGAATGATCTCGCTGCTCGGGATCGGACTACTTGTCGTAGCCGTTCCCGCGCAGACGTACCAGCTCACCAAGTCGACCTTGCAGGTTGCCGGAGTGTCCACGGCGATGGCCGTCGCCATGTTCGTCGGCAGCCTGTTCGGTGGGGTGCTCGCGGATCGATACGATCGGCGACGCACTATCCAACTTGCCCGCAGCGCTGCGGGTCTCGGATTTGTGATCCTCGGGTGCAACGCTCTGCTTCCGCATCCGTCCATGTGGGTCATCTATGTCGCAGCGGCGATCGACGGCTTGGCCGGCGGCGTCAGTAGCTCGGCCCTGATGGCTTTGATGCCGGCGCTGCTGCCCCGCGAGAAGATGGCGGCAGCCGGCGCGCTGGTGGCGTTGACCACCGATGTCGGGACGATGATCTCGCCGGCGATTGCCGGAGTGATCATCGCCTCCGGCGGTATTCCTGTGACGTACTTCGTGGCCGCCGCGGCCACGGCGGCCACGGTTACTCTCTTCCAAGCTGTCGGACCGGCGCCGGCGCCCGGCACCGACCACGAAAGCCCCGTCCGCGCTCTCGTGACGGGAGTGAAGTTCGCGGGTACCCACACCGTGATCCGCGGAATCCTGATCAGCGGATTACTGGTCATGTTTGTCAGTGGTCCGATGGTCCTGCTTCCGGCCTTTGTCGACGACGTACTCGGCGGTGGCCCAACGATGCTGGGTCTGCTGTACGCGGCACCGGCAGTGGGCGCGGTGATCGGTTCGCTGACCAGCGGATGGACTGGGCGCGTTCACCGCAACGGCGCGGCTATGTTGATATCGGTCGCGCTCATGCCGCTCGGTTTGGTGATTCTCGGGGCCTCGGGGGCTGTATTCCTCGCCTTCCTCGGCCTTGCCGGATTCGGACTCGGACGAGCCCTCAACGACATCTTGCGATTCGCCGTCCTGCAACAGAACACGCCGGACGAATTGCGTGGACGCGTGTCGAGTCTGTGGATGGTGCAGGCCGTCACAGGTACGGCGATCGGGTCCATGGCAGCGGGATTCCTCGGCCAGTGGCTCGAACCGGGAACTGCACTGCTGGCCCTGGGTATTGCAGGCCTGACGTTGGGACTGATACTCCTCGCAACACTGGGTTCGGTGCGGCGGGTAACTTCAGAGGTAATCGTGCTCGATCGCCCAGACTCTCACCCGGAAAATGCGGTGCCCGTGGCCACTGCTGCGCGGGAAAAGGAAGGTAGTTCATGAATCGAGGAGACCATCTCGCGACCATTGCCGACGTGCTGGCGGGAACCAGCGGCGCAAAAGTGCCGTACCCCATCGGCATTCGTGAACTCGAAGTTGTTCGTAGCACCATGGTCGGATCAGGGTTGTTGCGGTTGACGTTGGGTGGACCCGAACTCGAAGGGTTCGAGTCGCACGCTCCGGATGAACATGTGCGGCTGGTCTACCCGAATGAGGACGGAACACTTCGCCTGCCCGAGCGTGATGGGACAATGCTGAAATGGCCTAGACCGCTTCCGATCTCGCGTGAATACACCGTCCGTCGGTACGACCCGGATCTGGCGGAATTGGACATCGACTTCGCCCTGCACGAAGGTGGCTTCGCCTCCGATTGGGCCCAGGCCGTGACGCCGGGTACCCGGATCCATGTGGCAGGTCCGCCCGGTGGCGTCATCGTGCCGTGGACGTACGACAGGTACCTCCTCGCCGGCGACATCACGGCGCTGCCCGCGATCGCCCGGTGGCTCGAGATGCTGCCGGAAGCTGCATCCGGGTGGGCGTTCATCGAAATTACCGACGCTTCACAGGAAATCGAGTTGACGGTCCCGGAGGGTGTCGAGGTCCGGTGGCTGCACCGCGGTGACGTTCCGGCCGGACATTCCGATCTGCTCGAGCAGGCAGTGCGAACTGTCACCGTTGCTGAAGATGAGCGTATCTACGCCTGGATCTCCGGGGAAGCCACGAGCCTCAAGCCGCTTCGCAGGTTCGTTCGCGACAACTTGAAGTTGGACAAAGGCGACTACCTGATAACGGGTTACTGGAAGCGTGGCGTCGCAGATTTCGACGAGGACGACGAAGACTGAACCAGAAAGGCGTCCCCGCGGGGACGCCTTTCTCGGGTTTTCAGAAGAACGTGTGGACTGACCCTACGACGCGATAACGTGCATCTACCTCGGGAATCAGTGACCACTTGTCGAAAGTTGTGCACGGGTGCGAGATTCCGCAGCCCAGGAGATCACCGACACGCACGTCGAAATTTCCCGGCAGATCGACGTAAGCGTGCTGATCGTTGAGTGCAGAGATGGACAGTTCCCGAGCCGACTGATTGGAGCCGTCTCGGCGTCGCCACAGTACTGTGGGAAAGCCTGCGTCGGAACCCACGTCGCGACGACCGAAGCCGAGGATCGCCCGGCCCGGCTCGGGTAGGGAGAGCACAACGCCCCAGACCTCGGCAGCTGCCCGCAAAGTCCGCGGACCATCGGCCCATGGCGAGGTATCGGCGTAGAGGCCGTGATCGTGAGTGATGTAGCAACCACTGCGCAGTACGACGCGCACACCGTTACCTGTTGCCCAACGGCCGGCCAACTCGCGGACTACCAGATCGTGGAATGCGCTGCCGCCGAAGGTGACCAGGGGGAGCGGGGCTTGTGTCGAGTTGTTCTCGAACAGGTTCTCCGCCACGCAGATTTCTGTGAATACTCGCGCGGATCTGAGATACGAATCGACAGAGATTCGGCGGGCAGCCACTGACGCGCCCGGCATCATGCCCTCGAACCCCTCGACTCCGGTGAGGACGAGTGACTGGGTCTGTGACGCTGCGCGGGCGACGTCGAGTGCCTGGTCGAGTGTGCGTGCCCCGGCGCGACCGTTGTCGTAGCCGAGTTCGACGAGTACTCGGATTCTGCTGCTCGGTGAGACTTTCGCGATCAAGCTCTCCATGAGTTGGACGCTCTCGATCGAGTCGACCAGGGTAGCGACGAAGAACCCGGGATCTGTTTGCTGCACATCACAGATCCATCGAATGCCCGCCGGGTCGAGTACTTGGCTCGCGATGATGATGGTGTCGACGCCGAACTCGCGGAGAATGCGGGCCTGCGCGACCGTCGCCGCGGTCATTCCCCACGCTCCGGCGTCGAGTTGTCGATGAACCAATTCCGGACTCATCGTGGTCTTGGCATGAGGTGCCAGGTCGACATCGTGGTCGGCGCAGAACTTTGCCATGAGGTCGACATTGTGTGAGATCGCCTCCCGATCGAGTGTCATCACCGGGAGTGGGAGGTCGCCGTCGAGAGCGGAGATCCCCAACGCTTCGAGGTCGGAACTGCGCAGACCGTTGAGGTCGGTTCCGAAGGCTTTGTGCTGCCAGCCGATCGGTGGGTTCGTGTGGTCGGTCATGCCGTCGTTTGTGCCTTTGGCTGGTAGTGACGTATTCATGAGTGAAAGACTTTCTGTCAGTGCCTTTTCGGTCACGATCGGTGAATTGGTCGACCCGGCAGCGCATCCTCGACGAGGAGGCCTCCACGACCCCACGGGCGGCCATGAGCACTCGATCTCCCGGAGCGCAGGCGTGGACCGGTGGTAGAGCCGTACGCAGTGGGTGATGATCTCCTTCGGGAACCGGTATCTCTTGTACTTCAAATACCATCGCATCATCGCAGATGAGACATTTTCAACAACCTGACAGTGGCGTGTGAAGCCCTGCTGCCCTGAAAGTGGCTGAACCCCAAATAACTTGACAATGCCCTTCTGTGTCTTCCTCGGGGCGCGGTGCAACACGTAAATAACCTCTTCGAAACGGGCGAGGTAGAATGTGTGAAGCGCGTCATCGGAAGTACGAACCCGTATTTCGCGGCAATGCGTGATCTTCCGGGCAACGTGCAGGACGGACGATCTCAGATGCCAGATCGGGCGAGTCCAGCAAGGGTTCGATCCAGATGACGGGAAGCCGATGGAGGGCGTCGGGGCCGGTATCAATACGGATATATACCGTATTCTCACCGACTTGGTCAGTGTGCGCGATCGCAAACGCTCAACCCGCCTCGCTCGGTGTGCCTCACGGACCAGATGCCTCTGTGCCGGTACATCCATTTGCTCACGCTGTCAGACCACGCACGCGTAGTGATCTACGAAAAGCGAAGGAGTGGAGGCAGTTTCAACCGTCGATAACACCCTGCATGAAACCCGCAGCCTGCTGCTGGCGAGCAACTTTCCCTTCCAATCCGTAACCATTGGGGGTCGAGCGAATTCGGTATCATGCATCCGAATGGCTCGGAGCCGCTCGCTTCGGGGCTCCGATCCCAACGACGCGGACACCGTCTGGATGTTAGAACGCCAACTCGCGCTCATGTACCGCGCGCGCGCTTCGATGTACCCGCCACGCCAACGACGCACTCGACAACCTCTACGAAGAAGGTCCCGTGCCTATCGCGGGAAGTCTCCGAACGAACGAGTCACGGCTGCGAATTCCGGATCGCGCCGCCCAATGGATTACGAAAGTCGATGTTGTGCAATCGGACTGCTCAGTTTCTGAGCATGCCTTGTCGGCACGCGAAGATCAACCCGGGTGAGATTCACTATTGCGAAATGTTCTTCCCGTTCCAGTCGGTGAGTGTCCAACCTGTCTCGGGAGTGCCCGTGATGACGATGTACCCGGTGTTCGGGAGACGGTCGGTTGTCACCAACGTGAGATCGGGATTTCTTACGTTCATGAGAACCCAGGTCGGGATCGATGCGCCGTGGGAAAAGACGATCGGGTGGGTGTCGCCGCTGGCGTAGATTTTCTCAACAGCACTGTCGAAACGTTGGTCGAACTCGTTGCCGTCTATCCCTCCGGGTATCCGCGCGTCACGGTTTCCCTTCAACCAGTCAGAGGTGGCAGCGTAGGCGACTCTTCCTTCCTCTTCTGGCTTTCCGTCAAATTCGCCGGCTTCGATTTCTTGCAGACCTGGCAGCACCTCGACTGTCGCGTCCACCGCTTTCGCCATGGGGTCTGCAGTCTGCTGCGTTCGAATCATCGTAGAGGCGTAGACCCCGTCGTAGTCGAGCTTGCTGAAGGTGTCCGCCGCGACTTGAGCCTGGTTTCGGCCCTTTTCAGTGAGCTCTGGCCCCGGCACTGAGGTGTCGATGACTCCGGAAACATTGCCGGCGGACTCGGCGTGTCGCATGAAGGTAATTGCGATCGGCTCCCGCGCGTTGACGGCTTCGCTCGAACCCGTGCCGAATGAGCCTCCGGAGGCAAATAGCGCAACGGCAACTACCGCGTTGGTAAAACTCGGGGGGACGAGGGACACGAGAACCTTCTTTCGTGGGAAGCAAAAATTGCGCCAGATTACAATCATCTAACTAAGTTAACTGAATATACCTATAATCATCGGCTGGACACCTGAAATCCGAAAATGTCCTGGCTTTTGCGCAGACGACAGAAGGAACTAGCCTGTCGGCTCCTCCACGATGCCGTCGTCTCCACTGCCAGCTGGTAAGCGTGCGGATTGACGCAGAAGTCCAACACGAGTATCGATCGGGTTGGGCTACAGTCGAATCCGCCGTCGACAAACTCTCCGGTAGAACAGTGCAGACGCCGCTCAACTGGATCCGAAAAGCGCAATCCGACGCCTCGCGCGTCGGAGAGGTTGGGAGGCTAATCGAGAACATGCCCCTTCATACGCCAACCCAAGTTCTCCTGATCGGTCAGCGAAAAGGTCGTTCATATCGAGCGAACTTCGAGAAGAGGTACATCGCTAGGGGATTCCGCATTTGTGTGATGCGCGCTACATAGTGTACAAAGTGGTCTACGTTTATATTGAACTCTTTTGCTGCTGCCCGGCCCGCGGGCAGCACTTGTGGAGGGATTGCCAGAACAGATGACGACCTTCGCGAACTTGTCAGCGAGCTGCGGGATCAAACCTGAGATCAACATGGCCGGTACTGGCGCCGCAAGGCGTTATCGCTCAGCCGACGCCGCAGTCAACCGGACTGTCCACCTGTTCAGTATCATCGTGTACGAAACGCTCGGCGCAGAGCTAATCGGCTATGCGCGTGAGCATCTCGCCTATTTCGAGGCGCAACGCCGAGTTCGCGAGGCGAACCATGGTCATTCACGGATCATGACAGCCTCGTTGGGGGCAGTAGCCCTGCCTAAGCGATGCTCCCCGCGAGTTGCGAATTTGAGGCCGGTTAGTGCGCCGAGAGGAGGACCTCGTTGTAGCCACCGCGGCGCCACCGACCGGTTTGGAAGACCATCAACTGGGGTCTTCGCGCGGCTCGTGGAGCTGTTGAATGCTATTCCCGATCGACACTGAACTGCTCCAGAGCAGAGGCACGTTTATGCGTCAGTTGTTTCTTCGACAAACACAGGAGTAAAGGAATGAAATCTCGGCGATTAACGGTGGCTGTCGCGTCGGTTCTCATGACAGGAGTGGCCTTGGCGGGATGCTCGAGTTCCTCCGGGGTCCCCAATAATGCTGTGGGAGAACCTAAGAGCGGTGGCACCTTGTCCTGGGCCGTGACCGGTGAGACCGCATCTATGGACCCGGCCGTCTGCAGTACGGTTGCGCCCCCACGATGCTCGACGATCTTCGGGACCCTGCTGCGCTACGACAACGCGACCGCAGAATTCACTCCCTACCTGGCCGAGTCATTCGAGAGCGTGGACGGGCAGAAGTGGACCTTGAAGCTGCGCGAGGGAGTCACGTTCAGCGACGGAACCCCGTTCGATGCCGCCGCCGTGGTGTTCAACTGGGACCGGATCAAAAATCCGCAGACGCTTTCGCCCGCGATACGCGCCACGAACGGCATGACATGGCAGGTTGTCGATCCACTGACCGTCAATGTCATGTCAGAGTCGCCGAACTATCAGCTCCCGTGGCAGCTGGTCAAGGGTCTCGGTGCGATCGGCTCACCCACGGCGATCCAGGCTGCGGGTGCGGAAGTGGGGAACACGCCGGTCGGTGCCGGCCCATTCGTGCTCACGCGGTGGACGCGCGGTACCCAAATGGAACTAACCCGCAACCCCACCTACTTCGAACAGGGCTTGCCCTACCTCGACGGCTTGACCACAAAGGTAATCAACTCCGAGGACCAACGGTTGAACGCTCTACGTAGTGGCGAGGTCGAGGTCGCCACGTCCTCCTTCAAGAAAGACACCGAAACCGTCGCAGGCATAGGTGGCTACGACATCTACGACACCCCTCTGGTCGGCGGTACCGGATTGATGTTCAACTACACCGATCCGGCGATTCAGGACCAGGATCTTCGCCAAGCCATCCAGCACGCCATCGATGGGAGCCAGATCAACAACGCTGTGGCCCCCGGCGAGGCAGCGGCCGATACGTTCGTCAGGACCGATGACCACGCACTTGGCACCTTTCCGGCGCTGGATCTCTCCGAAGCGCAGCGTCTCTTCGACAAATATCTGAAGAAAACAGGCAAGACCGGTGAAACCATTTCCCTGCTGACCTACGCGGGTTTTCCAGTCATGGAACAGACTTCCCAACTGCTCCAGGCACAGCTGCAAGAGATCGACGGACTTACCGTACGGCTCGAACCTGTCGACAACACGACGATGCTCAAGCGAAAGAGGCAGCGCGAGTACCAGATTGTGGTCACCGCCAATCTGTCCGAGGACCTCGACTCACTGTATGACATGTTCCACAGCGACGGAGCGCTTAACGCCATGGGCTACTCGAATCCCAAGGTCGATGAAGCCCTCGACATCACGCGCGCATCCGCGAATCCTGACGAAGTCACCAGTGCCTACCAGGTCGTCAACGGCGAGATCTCGAAAGACGCCCCGTTCCGAATCTGGCAGAACATCTCAGGTTACCTCTACGCAGATGACAAGGTGGAGGGAATCGCCGCCACAGGAACTGCCGCAGGTGCCGCGTTCCAATGGGAGCGCGCCTGGTTCAACTGATCGGGGCTGCGAAGACAAAACTTCGGTAGCCGAGAAACTTGACTTGGGGCTAATATCGTTGTCCAACAGCAAATTCCTTTCTGACCAATGCGCTCGGTGGAGGAATCGCCAAGAAGATTGTCGATTGGTGCATGAGCAACATCGCGGAACTGCCAACGCCCGTTTCGCTCGACCTGGTCGACCTCACCCCCGCCGCGGTCGACGCGGTCCTGGGCAAGTATCAGGCGGGTTCGCTGACAATGACGGTCGCCCCTGGTGACGGGGGAATCGGCATCCGGATGGGTAGCGCAAAGGACCTCGGCGAGTACGAGGACATCGTCTGGCCGCCGGCGATCCCGATTGCCTTCGTCAACGACAACAACTTCGCCGCTCGTGCGGACACCACTCGGGCGTTGGGACGCTTTGTCACCGACGACACCGGACGCGCTGTGATGCTGGAATTCGGCGGGCGTACCGCTAAGCGAGTGGCTTAGACCGGTAGGGGACGACGCCGAGACCGAAGCGGGTAGCGTGGAGGATGCCGAGGGCAAATCGAATGTGTGCCGTCACGCCACGTCGTCCTCGGCATCCACATCGGCCGGAAGTTGAATGGTCGAGAATGGAGAACCGCCATGGCCTCGAACCCGACCGATGTGTCGAATTCTGTCGACGTTTCCCAGTCACCTGCCGCGCATCAGGCGCAAGGATCGGCAGATTCGACGCCGTCCTGTCCGGCTTGTGGGCACAGTCTGGAATCCCACGATCCCCTCGGAATTCGATTCTGCGGTGTGACCTCGGAGCGGAATCTTGACCGAAAATGCATCTGCCCGGATGAGCATGTGAGCATGCAGCACTACACGCGCTATTGAACACCACCCAGAATTAACGCACTGCATTGACAATTTAATGCAGTGCGTTATAGCGTCCTCGCATGGCATCAGTAGATCCCAAAAGTGCAATGGTCGATGTCGCCGAGCGGTTGCTCGGCACCCAGGGAGTCGACGCGCTCTCGATGCGAGATGTGGCAAACATTGCGGGCCAACGCAATACGTCTGCTGTGCAGTATCACTTCGGTGGACGCGATCAACTGCTCATTGAAGTGTTCCGTCGCCGAATGGTGGCAATCGCAGAGGATCGACGTGCCTTCTTGGCGACAATCGACGCAGCCGGCCGTGGCCGCGAATTGCGAGCACTCGTCGAGGTCTCGATCGTTCCTTTTGCATCCTCGGTGAGCAGATCCGTCGACGGCGCGAACTACGCCGAATTCATTGTCAGACTCCTTCCTACGGTGGACTATTTTGGTTCAGATCTTGATTCCCCCGGCAATGTGAACCGAGAAATCCATCAAAGGTTGGTGTCTTCATTGACACATCTGACGGAGAATCAGGCTGCTGAGCGAGTCGAGATGATGTTCACTATGGCGTTCTCGGCGATCGCACTACACCTGAAACGTGGTGCGCTCGGAATTGGCTCTGCTTCAGCAACTTTCGACGACTATGTCGAACATGTCCTGGTGGTGGCTGTTGCTGCGTTGTCCGCTGGGCAATCAGTGTGACTGTTGACAAACAGAAATGAGCAAAGATGGACGTTTCCTCTCGTTCCGAAGCCGATAATGCTGCGTTGGATGCAGCCTGGGCAAAAATGTGTGACGACCTGCGGTCCGCAGGCACTCTTGTGGCACGTGACCCGGTGGCAGTCGATCCCACGATGCGCTCGGCGGGATACCGATACTTGCTGAATCTTCTCAATGCGGGGCTGGAGCAGATGGTGTTCAGTGCCGACCCGCAGTACCCGGAAGTCGGCCACCTCCAAGATAATACGAAGCGTTATGCGACTGAGTCTCCGGACTGCTTGTTCGGTCACGCAACTCTCGATGCGGTCGGTACATATCGACTGACAGGTACCGGCGGGTGCGCGCGATATCTTGGGCTGACGTTGTACGACTCCGTCAATCTGTACGAGAACCTGGACCGCGCTGCGCTCGAGCGCAGAGATTTTGCGGCAGCGTTCAAGGCCGCAACGGCCGGCACCCTTGGCGCGATGTCGAATCCCGGCGGAATCACCTTGGATGCAAACGGCGACTTCGAGGTGATCATCAGTGCTGAGCGCCATGACGGGAACTGGCTGCCGATGGACGCCGCTGCGACGAAGCTGATGATCCGTCAGTACTTCTACGACTGGGAAAATGAAGAGCCGTATCACATTTCGCTCGAGCGGCTGGACTTCTCAGGAACCGGGCCGGTGCCGGACCCCGTGGTGATCGCCAGTCAGGTGACGAGAGTCGGTGAGTTCGTCGACGGATTCTCGGACTACTGGGCAGCAATGTATGCGGCCCGCGCCGGTGAGCGCAACGTACTGCGAACACAGCCACCCGTCAGTGAGACCTACGCTTCCGATACCGGGTACATCGCCTACGGCGGAGGAAGTTTCGAGATCGGCGACGACGAAGCCGTCATCATCGAGGTGACACCACCGGACTGCCATTTCTGGAATATCCATCTCGGCGACTACTGGGGCCAGTCGCTGGACTACACGTTCCGCCAGACGTCGCTCAACGGACACCAAGCAGTGCTCGACGGTGGGGTCTTTCGGGCTGTTCTTGCACATCGTGATCCGGGAGTGGCCAATTGGCTCGACACGGCCGGAAACCGCTTCACTCGTTGCGTGTACCGATGGTGGCTCGCCGGCAGTGACGATCTGCCGACGCCCACCGTGCGAGTCGTGAAGTTTGCTGACCTGGCCGAGGAACTACCCGGGGTCGAACGGATTTCGGCGGACGAAAGAAAGTCGATGCTCGATCGTCGCCGTCGTGCGGTACTGGCTCGCTATCAGCGATAGAGCCGACTATTCTGCGCGGGAGAACACCGCTACCAGGAAGCCGGAATCGTCGGTGAACGGTCGTAGGTCCCACGTGGAGAGCAGCAGATCAACCGTAAGCCCGCTGGCTGACGCGTCGGCCAGGAAGTCCGAGAATTCGTAGTCGCGGCCGGCGCCGAAACCGACGACCACGCGTCCGGTCGGGGAGATATGACGGGCGAACCCGGCCAGCACGGTCCGTCGGGTCGACGGCGCGAGGAAGGTCACCACATTGCCGGCGCACACGATGACGTCGAAATCGGCCGCAACTCCACGACTGGGCAGATCCAACTCCGCAAGATCGCCGACGAGCCACGTGGGTCCGGGGTAGTCCGCTTCCGCTGCGGCGATCAGTACCGGATCAACATCGACGCCGACAACCTCGTGGCCGGCTTTCTGCAGGTGACCTCCCAGGCGTCCCGGCCCACAGCCTGCGTCGAGAACCCGGCCGCCGCGGCTGAGCATTGCGTCGATCAGCCGAGCCTCACCGACAATGTCATTGCCTTCCGCTGCCATGGTCCGGAAGCGTTCGATGTACCGCGTGGAATGTGATGGGTCGGCAGTGGTGATTTCTTCCCACTGGCTGGGTGTGCGCTGGCTGGGGGCCGGTTCAGTCATCTTGTGATGGTACCGAGCCTCATTTTCTCCTGACTGAGGATGCCAACCGTCAGGAGGAGCAGCGCGAGGATGTACGACGCCATGATCCAGATGTCGGTGGGTTCGGGCTGCCACTTGTCTGCTTGGCCCAACAGAATAATGGCGTCCGAGAAGAGAAAGAGTGCTCCGCCCAATCCTGCAGTCTTGTTGTAAGCCAATGAGGTTGCCGCGGTGCAGACCAGGATTGCGGCGTAGATCGGGACGGGAATCTGGAGTTCGCCGAGGCCGGACCAGGTGTAACCAACAAGGGCGACGGCGGCGGCGGTGTAGGCGAGGAGAACCCACGGGTTTTTACGGATACCTTGCAGTGCTCCGCGCGAGATGAAGAAACGGATGAAGCAGATGTGGCCGATCGCGAAGGCCGCCATTCCGACGATGAAGGTGCCGTCCCAGAGAAGGAACAGATCGCCGAAGGCGCACGCGATAAGCGCGGCGGCGATAATTTTCGGTCCGTGATCCACCAGAACCCAGGCGGCAAGGAGCGGAGCAAGCATCACTTTTGTGATGCCATCCCACGGCGTCACGTCCGCGCCGTTGAGGATCAGGTGCGCGACGGCAACAATCGCGAAGGCAACAAACCACGGACTCCGCACGATGAGCTTTTCCACTGTCATCGATCCACCGTATCGGGACTTAACGGATGAACTCCGCTGCTCGCTCGGCAAGATCGAGTGCCGGTTGCGGCAGCACTCCGAGGATCAGTGTCACGCCGGCGCCGAGGCCGATGACACTGCTGGTGAGCGCACTCGGAACAACGACGCTCGGGGCGTCGTCAACAGGATCGGTGAAGAACATCAACACGATGACTCGCACGTAGAAGTACGCCGCAATCGCGCTGCACAGGACACCGACAATCACGAGTGGGGCCGCGCCGCCCTCCGCGGCGGCTTGGAACACCGCGAACTTGCCGATGAATCCACTGGTCAAGGGAATTCCGGCAAAAGCGAGGAGGAACAGTGCAAACACGACTCCGATCAACGGTGAGCGTCTACCCAATCCGGCCCAGCGATTCAGTGTGGCAACTTCGCCGTCAGAGTCACGCACCAGAGTGACAACCGCAAAAGCGCCGAGCGTGCTGAATCCGTACGCGAGTAGGTAGAACATCGTCGAAGACAGACCCGCATCCGAATCGGCGACCACCCCGGTCAGGATGAATCCGGTGTGTGCGATGGCCGAGTACGCCAGCATTCGCTTCATATCGGTCTGCGTGAGAGCGACAACGGAACCGACAACCATCGTGGCGATCGCAACGCCCCACATCAGTGGACGCCAATTCACGTACTCGTTGGGCAGCGCCACGTAGAACACTCGCAGGATGGCTCCGAAGCCGGCGATCTTGGTGGCAGTAGCCATGAAACTGGTGATCGGGGTCGGTGCACCCTGATACACGTCGGGAATCCACGAATGGAAGGGCACTGCGCCGACTTTGAACAACAGACCTACTGCAAGCAGGGCGGTGCCGAGCCACAGGAAGGAATCGTTCTCCGTTCCGATTCGTGCCGCATCGGCGATACCGGAGAGCGTGACCGTGCCGGCATAGCCGTAGAGCAGGGCAATGCCGAACACGAAGAACGCCGACGAGAATGCCCCGAGCAGAAAGTATTTCATCGCCGCTTCCTGCGACAGGAGACGGCGTCGTCGCGCCAATCCGCACAGCAAGTACAGCGGAAGTGAGAACACTTCGAGCGCAACAAACATCGTGAGGAGATCGTTGGATGCGGGGAAGAGGAGCATTCCGCCCACCGCAAAGAGCGTCAGTGGGAACACTTCTGTTTGTGCAACACCGGCTTTGGTTGCTTCTTGTTCGGCAACGCTGCCGGGAACGCTCGACGCTTGAGGCGTGAAACTCCCCAGCGCGTCCTCGTGATTCTCGGCAGGCACCGTATCGCCTGATCCGCGCTCGGCGATCAGCAACACGGCCGGAATCGCAACCAGCAGAATGGTGCCTTGCAAGAACAGGGTGGGACCGTCGACGGCAACGGATCCCGCCATTGCCAGTGATCGAGTGCCCGCGAGTGCGACGACAGCCACAAATGCCGCAGCCAATCCGCCGATACCGAGGACCAACTGGACGGGGTAGCGCACGGAGCGAGGTGCAAACGCTTCGACCAGCACTCCCACCACCGCGACACCGAATACGATCAGCATCGGTGACAGCAGGCTGTATTCGACACTCGTGGAATGGGATGCAGGCTCCGCGAGAAGGGCCAATCCGTCGAAGGAACTCATTTGTGGGCACCTTCCTCGGTACTGGCATCGGCATCGGCATCGGCGATCACGGGTGTGGGCACCTCATCGACGACGGTGTGGCTGACCGCAGGGGTAATGATGTCGAGAGCCGGTTTGGGGTAGATGCCCAGGAAGAGCAGGAGCGCGATCAACGGCGCCACCACAACAAGTTCGCGGCGAACCAAATCGCGGATTTTGTCGGAGCCTTCTTTCTCGGGACCACCCATGATCCGCTGGTAGAGCCACAGGATGTAGATCGCAGACAGGACCAGCGCACTGGTCGCGATGATGGCAGCGACGTGATAGCGCGTGTATGTGCCGATCAGGACCAGGAATTCGCTGATGAACGGCGCCAGGCCGGGAAGCGAGAGAGTGGCAAGTCCGGCAACGAGGAAGGTGCCGGCAAGAACCGGTGCAACTTTCTGCACACCGCCATACGCCGCGATGGCGCGTGTACCACGCTGCGAGACAAGGAAACCCGCGATCAGGAACAGTGCCGCCGTCGAGATTCCGTGGTTGACCATGTACAGAGCGGAACCGGCCTGGCTCTGACTGGTCATCGCAAAGATCCCCAGAATGATGAACCCGAAGTGCGAAATCGACGTGTACGCGATCAGGCGCATGATGTCGGTCTGCCCGATCGCGAGAATCGCGCCGTAGACGATGCCGATCACTGCGAGCGTAATGATCCATGGCGCAAACGTCGCGGACGACTCCGGAAACAGTTGCAGACAGTAGCGAATCATCGCGAAGGTACCCACCTTGTCGACGACGGCCATCATCAGAACAGCTGTCGACGGCGTGGATTCCACCGCCGAATCCGGCAGCCAACTGTGCAGCGGCCAGAGTGGGGCCTTGACCGCAAACGCAAACATGAAGCCGAGGAACAGTGCGTTGAGTACACCTGGCCCGACACCCAGATCGCCGTTCGCAGCTGCTGCGGCGATGGCTTGGAAGTCGAAAGTTCCTGAGGTGAATGGGCTCTCCGCGCGGGCGGTCACCACGTAGAGGCCAACGACTGCCGCGAGCATGACCAACCCGCCGAGCAGGTTGTACAACAGGAATTTGACCGCGGCGCGTGACCGGTTGGCACCACCGAAACCACCGATCAGGAAGTACATCGGTATCAGCATTGCCTCGAAGAAAATGTAGAAGAGCAGAACGTCGAGCGCGCTGAACGACAGCAGCACCATCGATTCGACTACGAGGATCAAGGCGAAGTACGTGTGCGGCAAGCGTCGTGGCGGTTCGTCCGGGGTCTCCGCCGGCACCGCGGGGACGTCGTTCCATCCGGCAACCAAGAGTAGCGGCACCAGTACTGCCGTCAGTAGAACGAGAACAAGCGCGATGCCGTCCAGTCCCAGGCTGTAACTGGTCCCGAATGCGGGTATCCAACTGTGCCTTTCGACGAATTGGAACTGCTGTCCGCCGCGGTCGAACGTGATGGCGAGGGCCACACCGATCGCGAGGACACCCAACGACACCGCAAGAGCAACGGATTTGGCGACATGAGACATCCGGGCCGGAAGTGCGACCACCACGGCGGCGCCAACCAGGGGGAGTAGCCACAGGAATGTCAGAGCGGGGAAGCCGGCGTTTGTCACAGATTCGTTCACCACAGTGTCACCGCCATCATCGTCGCGACCACCAGCGCTGCACCCACGAACATCACCAAGGCGTAGGAACGGACGAAGCCTGTCTGCAGCTTGCGGACCAGGCCGGAAAGTCCGCTGACCGCCCCGGCAAAGCCGTCGACCGCACCGTCGATGCCTTTGGTGTCGACCACCTCCAACGTCTGGGTGAGCTGTTGGCCGGGCTTCATGAACACCGCTTCGTTGAATGCGTCGCCGTACAGATCACGACGGGCGGCGACGGTCAGCGCGGACACGGCAGTCGGCGCCTCTACCGGGATTTCCCGAGCTGCGTACTCGCGGTAGGCAACTCCGACGCCGAGTGCGACCACAACCAGGGCCATCAGGGTGATGGTCCACGCGGGTATCGGCGGCTCCACGTGATGGGCGCCGACAACGGGTTCGAGCCAGTTCTGCAAGCTGGACCCGATGGTCAGCAGCATGCCGGCGCCGACGGATCCCACCGCGAGCACAATCATCGGAGACGTCATCACGGAAGGGGATTCGTGTGGATTCTGGTTGTCCCATCGAGGTTTCCCGAAGAAGGTCATGAGCATCACGCGGGTCATGTAGAACGCGGTGAGTGCGGCACCCAGCAACGTGACCAGGCCGAGGACTATGCCCTTGACCCCGCCGTCGCCGATGGCAACTTCGATGATCTTGTCCTTGGAGAAGAAGCCCGCAAACGGCGGAACACCGATGATGGCAAGGTATCCGAGCCCGAACGTGACAAACGTCAACGGCATGAAGGCTCGCAGTCCGCCGTAGCGTCGCATGTCGGTTTCGTCGTTCATCGCGTGCATCACCGAACCGGCGCCGAGGAAGAGACCGGCTTTGAAGAATCCGTGGGTGATGAGATGCAGGATCGCGAACGCGTATCCGGCGGGCCCCAAACCGGCTGCGAGCACCATGTACCCGATCTGGCTCATGGTCGACGCGGCGAGAGCCTTCTTGATGTCGTCCTTCGCGCAGCCGATGATCGCGCCGAACAGGAGCGTGACCGCTCCGACGATCACCACCACTGTTTGGGCGTCGGGTGCCAGGTCGAAGATCGGGTTGGAACGCACGATGAGGTAGACACCCGCAGTGACCATGGTTGCCGCATGGATCAGCGCCGACACCGGGGTTGGGCCTTCCATCGCGTCGCCCAGCCAGGACTGCAACGGCACCTGCGCGGACTTCGCGCACGCCGCGAGCAACAACATGAGACCGATGGCCGTCAGAACCCCTTCACTTGCGCCCGAGGCGTTGCCGAAAACTGTGGTGAACGACAGCGATCCGAAAGTGTTGAACATCACCATCATTGCGATCATCAGGCCGATGTCGCCGACTCGGTTGACCACAAATGCCTTTTTTGCCGCGGTCGCTGCCGTCGGCTTGTGCTGCCAGAACCCGATGAGCAGGTACGACGCCAATCCGACGCCTTCCCAGCCGACGTACAGGCCGAGGAAGTTGTCGGCGAGGACCAGAAGCAGCATCGCCGCCAGGAACAGATTGAGGTAGGCAAAGAACTTGCGGCGCTCGGGGTCGTGGTCCATGTATCCGACCGAGTAGATGTGGATCAGCGAGCCGACACCGGTGATGAGGAGAACAAAGCACATGGAGAGTTGGTCGAGTTCGAGGCCGAACTGGACCTGCAGACTGTCAACGGGCACCCAGCTGAACAGGTGCTCGTTGATGCTCCGATCGGCGGTGTCGCGGCCGAGCATGCTGACGAAGAACGCCACTCCCACGGCAAACGACGCCAACGCCATGACGCACGCGAACAGATGCCCCCAGGTGTTGGTGCGACGACCGGCAAGGAGTAGGACGGCAGCGCCGCACAGCGGCAGGGCAGGCAGTAACCAGATGGCGGACGTGATTCCTCCTGACATATCAGTACTTCAGCAGGTCTACGTCGTCGACGGATACAGAACGCCGAGATCGGAAGATAATCATGATGATTGCCAGGCCCACAACCACTTCCGCGGCGGCCACCACCATGGTGAAGAACGCAAAGATCTGGCCGTCGAGGTTGCCGTGCATCCGCGCGAACGTGACAAACGCGAGGTTGGCGGCGTTGAGCATCAGTTCGATGCACATGAACACGACAATGGCGTTGCGTCGTAGGAGAACTCCGGCCGCGCCGATGGTGAACAGCAGAACCGACAGGTAGAGATAGTTCTCGGGATTCATCGGTTGTTCTCCTCTCTGCTTGTCGGATCCTGCATGCGCGGCGTGAGGGCGCTCGAGACCGAGATGTCCGACGCCGAGCCGTCGGGCAGCCGCGCCGGTATGTCGACAGCGTTGTTCCGGGCATAGACGCCGGGACTGGGCAGCGGTGTGGCCGAGCCCTTTTCGGGATTGTGCTCGTCGCTGCCCAAATACTTGAATCGCTGCTGCGAGAGTTCGCGTTGACTCATCGACGCCTCGATCTTCTCCCGGTGCGCCAGCATCATCGCGCCCAGTGTGGCCGTGATAAGCAGTGCGCCGGTCAATTCGAAGGCCCAGACGTAGCGAATGAAGATCAGATCGGCGAGCGCGTCGATGTTGCCCTGCTCGAGGTTGGTGAACCCGGTGAATCCCGAGATCGATGCGTTGCCGAGTCCGCCGATCAGCAGCAGACCAAAGCCGAGACCGATCACGATCGCGCTGACGCGTTGTCCCCGCAGAGTTTCGACCAGCGAGTCCGAGGAGTCGACGCCTACCAGCATCAGCACGAACAGGAACAGCATCATCACCGCACCCGTGTACACGACAACCTGAACAACTCCGAGGAACAAGGCACCTTGAACTATGTAGAACACGGCCAGGATGATCATGGTCATCGCCAGGAACAGTGCCGAATACACAGCTTTCGGGGCCGCAACAACTCCGAGCGCGCTGATCACGGCGAGAGTGCCGAGAATCCAGAACTGCACGGCCTCACCCGTCGACGTCGACGTCAGCGTTCCCTGTGCGAGAACCTCCGCGGTGATCGCGCTGATCATTGTTCCGGCTCCTGGCCGGCCGCCGCGATGTCGCCGCGGTAGTAGTCGTCCTGCGTGGTTCCCGGGCGCAATGCGTGCGGAGGCGCATCCATGTCGGGCTTCAGGGGTGCGAGCAAGCGGTCCTTCTCGTAGATCAAACCGGCGCGATTGTCGTCGGCCATCTCGTATTCGTTGGTCATGGTCAGCGCACGGGTGGGGCACGCCTCCACACACAATCCGCAACCGATGCACCGCAAGTAGTTGATCTGGTACACCTGGCCGTACCGTTCACCGGGGGAGTATCGCTCGTCTTCGGTGTTGTCCGCGCCTTCGACGTAGATCGCGTCGGCGGGGCACGCCCACGCGCAGAGCTCGCAGCCGATGCACTTCTCGAGACCGTCGGCATACCGATTGAGTTGGTGGCGACCGTGATAACCCGGCGCCGTCGGCCGCTTCTCTTCCGGATAGAACTCGGTTTCCGGCTTCTTGAACATGGTCGAAAGCGTGACGCCGAATCCGGCAAGGGGTCCGAGGAATTCAGGCATGGGAGTCCTCCGATGTTTCGGTGGGTGCAGCTGTCTCGGTGGGTGTAACCCCGGTTCGGCTGAATGCAGAAACCGTCTGACCAGGCATCGGCGGCACAGGGAAGCCGCCGGCCATGGGATCGAACGGCGTGGGATCGAAAGGCGCGGTTGCGGTTGCGGTTGCGGCAGGTGGTTGCTCGACGTCGCGTCGGCGGCCCCGGTAGAGACCACCGACTGCAAGAACAAGCGCGCCGCCCAGAACCACACCGACGCACAGCAGCACCAGCCAGGTGTTGTACCCCGCGTTGCGGAAGGCGCGTACCGAGGCGATTGCCATGACCCACACCAATGCTGCCGGGATGAGGATTTTCCACCCGAGATTCATGAACTGGTCGTAGCGCAACCGGGGAAGCGTGCTGCGGAGCCAGATGAAGATGAAGAGGAAGAACCAGACCTTGCCGATGAACCACAGCACCGGCCACCACCCCGAATTTGCGCCGTCCCAGAGATTGAACGGGAACGGCGCGTGCCAGCCGCCGAGGAAGAGTGTCGTGGCCAGGGCCGAGACCGTCACCATGTTCACGTATTCCGCGAGCATGAACATCGCGAACTTGAGTGACGAGTACTCGGTATGGAATCCGCCTACCAGTTCGCCTTCGGCTTCGGGAAGGTCGAATGGCGCGCGGTTTGTTTCGCCGACCATGGCAACTACGTAGATGAGGAACGAGGGAAGGAGCAGGAAGACGTACCAGGATCCTTCCTGGGCGCTGACGATCCCGGACGTGGACATGGTTCCGGCGTAAAGGAATACGGCGGCAAACGACAAGCCCATCGCCACTTCGTACGAGATGACCTGCGCCGTGGATCGAAGAGCGCCGAGCAGCGGATAGGTCGATCCGGACGACCACCCGGCAAGAACGATTCCGTAGACCCCGACGGAGGTGACGGCGAGGATGTACAGAACACCGACGGGAAGGTCTGTGAGTTGCAGCGGCGACCACGTCCCGAAGATCGACACTTCGGGGCCGAAGGGGACTACCGCAAATGCCATGAACGCGGGAACGACGGCAATGATCGGAGCCAACATGTAAATCGGTTTGTCGACGCCGGAGGGTGTGATGCCTTCCTTGAGAGCCAGTTTCACGCCATCTGCCAGGCTTTGCAGCAATCCGCGCGGGCCAACCCGGTTGGGGCCGACACGCATCTGCATTCGGGCCATGACCTTGCGCTCGACGTAGATCGCGATCAGCGTCGTGAGCAACAGGAACACGAAGATGACGAGCGCCTTGGCGATCACCAGCCACAGTGGATCGTGCCCGAACGCCGAAAGATCCACGGGTTCAGCGATAAACGTGACAGTGCTCATTGCGGCACCTGATTGGAGATCGTGACTATGTCGCCTGGGGATACTCCCAGCGTTCGATTGACTTCGCTGCCGGTCGAATTGAGGGGGAGCCAGACAACTCGCGGCGGCAGATCCGTGATGGCCAGTGGCAGCGTGATAGTTCCCCGGCCCGAGCTGACCGACACAGGCTGACCTTCGATTGCTCCGATCTCCGTGGCAGTGCTCGCGCACAGCCGCACAACCGGTTCGTGGGCTGTTCCGGCCAGGTTGGGATCACCGTCCTGTAGTCGTCCTCGGTCGAGAAGTAGGTGCCAACTCGACAGGACGGCTTCGCCGGGTTGTGGTTCGGGACGCGCCGACGCGGGGGAGCGGGGAGCGGGTACCCGCTTGCCCGACCACGTTCCGAGCGCGAGGATCTCGGCGTGCGCGGTGGCAGCGTCGGGAAGTCCAAGGCTGATGCCCATCTCGGTCGCAATCGCCTGGAGGACTCGTTGATCAGGCATCACACCGGTGGTCCGCAGGGCAGTCTCGAAGGGACGCTCGCGGCCCTCCCAGTCGATGAATGTGCCAGGTTTCTCGGCGATGGCCGCCACCGGGAACACAACATCGGCCAGTTCGGTGACGCTGCTATGTCGAATCTCGAGGCTGACGACAAAGCCGGCGGATTGAACGGCGGCGCGGGCAGCGTCGGGATCCGGCATGTCGGCAAGATCGACCCCACCGATCAGCAGAGCGCCCAGCGCTGAGTCCGATCCCAACATCTGTGTTGCACTCAGTCCATGCTCGGTGGGTAGTTCCGCCGACCAGGTCGAGGAAATATCTTCGCGAGCAGCAGGGTCGGATACCGGTCTGCCCCCGGGGAGCAGTCCCGGCACAGCGCCGACTTCGACGGCGGCCCTATCTCCGGCGCGACGCGGAATCCACGCGAGCCGTGCACCGGTGGTTTCGGCCAATCGCTGTGCCGCCGAGAGTCCGCCGTCGATGGCGCCAAGTCTTTCGCCGACCAGAATGACTGCACCAGGCTGACGTAGCAGCCGGCCGACTTCGCCGTCGGGATCACTCAGTGAATCCAGAAGGACAGGTTCGCCCCCTGGTGACGCCTGCAGAAGTGTGCCGGCCATTTTCTGTAGACCTCGGGTTGTAAAAGGAGCGAGAGACAGAACCCGAGTCTGCTGTGTCCGCGCAGCCTTGCGGAGGCGAAGGAAGACGATGGGCGATTCCTCTTCCGGTTCGAGTGCCACCAGAAGTGCGACCGGGGCAGCCTCGAGGTCTGCGTAGGTGACAGATTCATCGAGTGATCGGCCGGCGACGTGAGCGCCGAGAAATTCGGATTCCTCCTGGGACTGGGCGCGAATCCTGAAGTCGATATTATTGGTGCCCAATGCGATACGTGCAAACTTGCTGTATGCGTACGCGTCTTCCATGGTGGACCGTCCACCCACCAGTACGCCCGCATTGCCCCGTGATTCGGCAAACTTCCGGGCCACCATGTCAAGGGCGAATGGCCACGACGCGGGAACCAGCGCGCCCTCGCGGTCGCGGATCAATGGAGTGGTGATCCGGTCGCGTTGTGTTGCATACGAGAAGGCGAATCGCCCCTTGTCGCAGTTCCACTCCTCGTTGACGTCCGGGTCGTCGCCGGCGAGGCGCCGCAGTACCTTCCCGCGACGATGATCGGTCCGTTGGGCGCACCCGTCAGCGCAGTGTTCGCAGACGCTGGGACTGGACACCAGATCGAAGGGACGAGCGCGAAAGCGGTACGACGTATTGGTGAGAGCGCCGACGGGGCACACCTGAATGGTGTTTCCGGAGAAGTACGACTCGAAGGGTTCGTTGGCGTAAATCCCGACCTGCTGCAACGCTCCGCGCTCGAGGAGATCGATGAACGGGTCACCCGCAATCTGCTGCGAGAACCGGGTACACCGCGCGCACAGAACACACCGCTCCCGATCGAGCAGAACCTCGGAAGAGAGTGGAATCGGCTTGGGATACGTCCGCTTCTCCTCGCCGAACCGGGATTCGGTCCGGCCCGTCGACATCGCTTGATTCTGCAGTGGGCACTCGCCGCCCTTGTCGCACACCGGGCAGTCGAGAGGGTGATTGATGAGGAGCAGCTCCATCACTCCGCGCTGCGCCTTCTCGGCGACGGGCGAGGTGACCTGGGTGTTGACAACCATTCCGTCCGCGACCGTCGTGGTGCAGGACGCAAGCGGCTTGCGTTGGCCCTCGACCTCGACGATGCATTGTCGGCACGCGCCCACGGGATCGAGAAGGGGGTGATCGCAGAATCGGGGAATGACGGTACCGATCATCTCCGCGGCACGAATGATCAACGTGCCCTTGGGAACCTGGACCGTGGTGCCGTCGATGGTGAGGGTGACGAGGTCCGACGGGATTACGTCACCGGTTTCGACATCAGCCGCTGCAGTCATGAGGTGTACGCTCCTGTCGCCAGAACGGACCGCGCGGGATCGAACGGGCAGCCGTCTTGATCGAAATGCATCAGGTACTCGTCGCGGAAGTACTTCAGCGACGACATGATCGGACTGGTCGCCCCGTCGCCCAAGGCACAGAAGGACTTTCCGAGAATGGTGTCGGAGATGTCGAGCAGTTTTGTCAGGTCGGACTCGGTTCCGCTTCCACCTTCGAGACGACGCAGAATCTGCACGAGCCAGTACGTGCCTTCGCGACAGGGAGTGCATTTGCCGCACGATTCATGGGCATAGAACTCCGTCCACCGCAGCACCGCCCGCACGATGCACGTCGTGTCGTCGAAGATCTGCAGAGCCTTGGTGCCCAGCATGGATCCGGCGGCGCCGACACCCTCGTAATCGAGTGGAACGTCCAGGTGTTCATCGGTGAAAATCGGTGTCGACGATCCGCCGGGTGTCCAGAACTTGAGAGTGTGGCCGGCCCGGACGCCGCCGGCGTAACCAAGCAGTTCGCGCAACGTTATGCCGAGAGGCGCCTCGTACTGCCCGGGAGTCGTGACATGACCGGACAAGGAGTACAGCGTGAATCCGGGTGATTTTTCCGTACCCATCGACTTGAACCATTCGGGGCCGTTTTGGATGATGGCCGGCACGCTGGCGATGGATTCGACGTTGTTGACCACTGTCGGGCACGCATACAAGCCCGCCACTGCCGGAAACGGCGGCCGCAATCGCGGTTGCCCGCGGCGGCCTTCCAATGAATCGAGCAGCGCGGTCTCCTCACCGCAGATGTACGCGCCCGCGCCGGCGTGCACCACCAGATCGAGATCGAAGCCGGAACCCTGGATATCGCGTCCCAGGTAACCGGCCGCGTAGGCCTCCGAAACCGCAGTCTGTAGGCGTCGTAGCACCGGGACAACCTCGCCGCGCACGTAGATGAACGCCTTGGCCGCGCGAATTGCATAGGCCGCGATGATGACTCCCTCGACCAACGTGTGAGGGGTTGCCATCATCAACGGCATGTCCTTGCATGTTCCGGGTTCCGACTCGTCGGCATTGACCACGAGGTAATGCGGCTTGTTGTCGCCCTGCGGGATGAAACTCCACTTCAAACCGGTGGGGAATCCGGCGCCACCACGGCCACGCAGACCCGCGTCCTTGATGGTGGCAATCACGTCGTCGGCGGTGCCCGCGAGTGCCTTGCGCAACCCCTGATAACCGTCGTGCCGAAGATAGGCGTCGAGAGTCCACGAATGGGGTTCGTCCCAGTGCCGGCTCAGTACAGGCGCAAGTGCCATGTCATTTCCCTTCGCCGGAGCTGGGATTGTCGGTGGACTGCGCCGCGACCACTCTCAGTCCCGCGAGAGTTGCGGCACCACTGGTCTGAGCCTCGGCAGCTTCGGCGCGGGTATCCGCGAATCCGGCCAGGGTGCGGGCGGTTTCGCGGAAAGAACACAGCGTGGCACCGCGACTGGGGGTGACACGGTCGCCGCTACGGAGTGCATCGACCAACGTGCGTGCAGACTCGGGCGTCTGGTTGTCGAAGAACTCCCAATTCACCATCACGACCGGTGCGTAGTCGCAGGCGGCATTGCACTCGATGTGTTCGAGAGTGATCTTGCCGTCCGACGTGGAAATCGAATGTGACGCCTCGTCACGCGAGCCCGCCGATTCGAGGTGCTCCTCGAGCGCCTCGAAGATGGCATCGCCGCCCATGATCGCGCACAGAGTGTTGGTGCAGACGCCTACCAGGTACTCGCCCGTCGGTCCGCGCCGATACATGGAGTAGAAGGTGGACACTGCCGCGACTTCGGCACCGGTCAAGCCGAGTTTGCCTGAGCAGAAGTCGATTCCGGCCGGCGTGATGTAGCCGTCCTCGGATTGGACAAGATGCAGTAGTGGCAGCAGCGCGGATCTGCTGGTAATCGCGCCTTCGCCTGCCGAATCGTCACGGTATCGCGCAATGACGGCCTCGGCGTCCGCGTCGAGTCGTGCCAGGACATCGGCAGGGTAGCTGCTTCGAGCCCCTGGTCGCACCAACTGGGTGGGCTCTTCGGGCCGTGGACCGAGTTCGAGGAAGACGCGGGTGCCACCGTTTTTCGTGGAGTCTGTCATCGGTCCACTCCGCCCATGACTGGATCGATGCTGGCCACCGACGCGATCACATCGGACACCATGCCTCCCTCACACATCGCAGCTACCGCTTGGAGATTCGTGAACGACGGATCCCGGAAATGCACTCGGTACGGACGGGTGCCGCCGTCGGACACCATGTGAACGCCGAGTTCTCCGCGTGGCGATTCCACGGCCACGTACACCTGACCGGCCGGAACGCGGATACCCTCGGTCACCAATTTGAAGTGGTGGATGAGGCCTTCCATCGACGACTCCATGATCTTGCCGACGTGCTTCTGCGAATTGCCGAGTCCGTCATCACCTACCTGGAGATCTGCAGGCCACGCAATTTTCCGATCGTCGACCATGATCGGTCCCGGGGCCAGCTTGTCGAGGCATTGTTCGACGATCTTCAAGGACTCCTTCATCTCCTCCACCCGAATGAAGTACCTTCCGTAACAATCGGACCCGGTGTGTGTGATGACGTCGAACTCGTAGTTCTCGTAACCGCAGTAGGGCTGCGCTCGACGCTGATCGTGGGGGAGGCCGGTGGCCCGAAGTACCGGACCGGTGATGCCGAGCGCCATGCATCCGGTGAGGTCCAGGTATCCGATGCCGCTGGTTCGCGCCTTCCAGATCGTGTTGTCGGTGAGCATCAACTCCATGTCGCGCAGGCGATTCGGCAGAACCTTCAACAGTTCGCGGATCTTCGGAATCGAACCTGCGGGTAGATCCTGAGCCAGTCCGCCTGGACGGATGAACGCATGATTCATTCGAAGGCCGGTGATGGTCTCGAAGACGTCGAGTATCAGTTCGCGCTCGCGGAACCCGAACAGCATGGCAGTGACAGCGCCCAACTCCATACCGCCAGTAGCCAACGCAACAAGGTGCGAGGAGATCCGGTTGAGTTCCATCAACATCACGCGCACAACGGTGGCGCGTTCCGGGACGTCATCGGTGATACCGAGTAGCTTCTCGACGCCCAGGCAGTACGCGGTTTCGTTGAAGAACGGAGACAGATAATCCATACGGGTGACAAAAGTGACGCCCTGAGTCCAGTTCCGGTATTCGAGGTTCTTCTCGATTCCGGTGTGCAGGTAGCCGATTCCGCATCGCGCCTCGATTACCGTCTCGCCCTCGATCTCGAGAATGAGACGGAGCACGCCGTGCGTCGACGGGTGCTGTGGACCCATGTTGACGACGATGCGTTCGGCACCGGCATCGGATCGGCCCGCTGCCGCCGCGGCGACTATCTGGTCCCAGTCCTGACCCGAGGCGGTGTAGACCGTCTCTTGCGATGGTGTGTCAGCCATGTTGTTCATCAGATGTACGACCTGCGCTCGTCGGGTGGCGGGATATGTGCGCCCTTGTATTCGACGGGGATTCCGCCCAGTGGGTAGTCCTTGCGCTGGGGGTGGCCCCGCCAGTCGTCCGGCATCTCGATGCGAGTGAGCGACGGATGGCCGTCGAAGATGATGCCGAAGAAGTCGTAGGTTTCGCGTTCGTGCCAGTCGTTGGCCGGGTAGGTGCCCACCAGCGAGGGAATGTGCGGATCGGAATCCGGTACCGACACCTCCAACCGGATACGACGATTGTGGGTGATCGACGAGAAGGGGTACACCGCGTGCAGTTCGCGTCCGGCATCCTGTGGGTAGTGAACGCCGTTGACGCCGAGACACAATTCGAACCGCAAGTCCGGTTCGTCGCGAAGACGCCGGGCCACCTGGGGTAGGTGCGAACGTTCGATGTGCAACGTCAACTCGTCGCGGAAGATCACCACCTTCTCGACCGCGTCGTCGAAGGCAGTTCCGTTGTCCGACAGTGCAGCCGACAATCCGTCCGCTATCTCGTCGAAGTATCCGCCATATGGCCGCGTCGCAGCATCCGGTGCGGCGGCAGGGCGGGCCAACCGGTTGTAGCCGGATGTGTCGCCACTGCCGCGTGCTCCGAACATTCCGCGGCGGTCGGAGGATTCATCGGTCATCGCAGCAGTCCCTTGATGTCGATCAGAGGAGTGGACGCCAGTGCGGCGCGCTCGGCAGCGGCGCGTGCTTCTTCGCGGTTGACGCCGAGTGGCATGTCCTGAATCTTTTTGTGCAGTTCGATAATTGCGTTGAGCAGCATCTCCGGACGTGGCGGGCATCCAGGCAGGTAGATGTCGACCGGCACGATGTGGTCGACACCCTGGACTATCGCGTAGTTGTTGAACATTCCGCCCGACGACGCGCAGACACCCATGGAGAGCACCCATTTGGGTTCGGCCATCTGGTCGTAGACCTGCCGCAGGACCGGCGCCATCTTTTGACTGACCCGTCCGGCGACGATCATCAGGTCTGCCTGCCGGGGTGACGCGCGGAAGGCTTCCATGCCGAAGCGCGCCAAGTCGAATCGGCCGGACGTAGTCGACATCATCTCGATGGCGCAGCACGCAAGTCCAAAGGTTGCCGGCCACAGCGATCCCTTGCGGAAGTAGCCGGCCAGGCCCTCGACAGTTGTCAGGAGAAAACCGCTCGGAAGCTTTTCTTCAAGACCCATATTCGACTCGTTTCCGTCGTGAGAGTTGCCGTCGGATGCGTGTGCACTTGCTGTGTTTGCAACTGCGGGGAAATCAGGTCAGTCCCAACTCAGACCGCCTCGTCTCCATTCGTAGGCATACGCAACCGAGACGTTCACGACGAACAGGCCCATGGCCGCGAGTCCGAACAAACCGAGCGAATCGAAATGGACTGCCCAGGGATAGAGGAAGACGATTTCGATGTCGAAGATGATGAACAGCATGGCCGTCAGATAGAACTTGACGGGAAACCGTCCGCCACCGACGGCGCGGGGCGCCGGTTCGATGCCACATTCGTAGGCTTCGAGTTTCGCGCGGTTGTACCGGCGAGGCCCGACGACGGAGGCAAGAACGACTGACACCACGGCAAAGGCCATCGCAATGGCACCCAGAACGAGAATTGGCACATACGCGTTCATGTCGCACCGAACCTCTCTCCGTTTAGCGTGACGCCCCGTGAATGACGCTGCCCCAGAAGGCCCTGCTGTCCCTGCCAGATCGATACTGCCAGCATCTCGCCGATCGTGTGACCTGTGACACTTACCCTAGGTGGTGCCTCCGACATTGGGGCTGATTTTCGAACTGTGGAGTTTTGCTCCCGAGATGCCGAAGTGCTCGCCGCCGCAAGGGAACTGTGTAGGCGCCGGCCGATCAGAGGTTCAGGCGAACGCGGAGCAAACGAATGACGGCCGACGCCAGTTCGATCGGGTCGAGTGGTTGGGAAACGGCAGCTTCCGCGCGTGACCACGACGCGAGCCAGGCGTCGTCGGGTCGACCGGTCAGAATCACGATCGGCGGGCAGTTCGCGATCTCGTCTTTGAGTTGCTTCGCGACGCCCATGCCCCCGGCCGGGCTTGCCTCGCCGTCGAGAATGGCGAGGTCGATGCCGCCGCGGTCGAGTCGATCGATCACCACCGGTGCTGTGGCCACCTCGACGTATTCGATCGGTGGGAGATCCGGATGGGGGCGCTCGCCGAGGGCGAGGCGGACCTGTTCGCGCGTGTGGGCGTCGTCGCTGAAGACGAGCACACGCACGGTGGCGGGGGTGCGAGGAGGTGCTGCCGCGTCGGACACGAGGCCGACGTTACCCCGCGACTATCCGTCGCGGCAGTGAATCATGAACTTCACCAAGGACTTTCCGTCGAGTGCGGCGGTCCGGGGGGTTCGTGAAATGCGGCAACCCTCGCGTCCGAGCTTGCGGGACGCGAGGGTTGCGCGCGAATAGTGCTGACTGTCAGAAGTTTTCGACGAACTTCGTCAGTCCCTTGCTGGCGGTCTCCAGCGCCGTCTTCTGGGCTTTCTTCACCAGGAATCCCGGCAGCGGAATCTTGGGGTCGATGGTCAGTTCGAAACTGATCTTCGTTCCGCCATCGGTGGGGGTGAGGGTGTACGAGCCGTCCTGCTGGTTCTGCTGTCCACTCTCGACGAGGGTCCAGCTCACCTTCTCGTCACCGTCGAAGGTGTAGTCCACAACTTGCTCGTCGTTGATGCCGAGAATCGACACGGCCATCCGGACGCGATGCGGCCGACCGTCGTCATGTGTGGTCTCGATCGTGATCTTCTTGTGCGCAGACGACCATTCGGGCAACCGGTCCACCGCCGCAACCGCTGCCATGACCGTGGCCGGATCGGCCTTGATCTCGAATTCCTTGACGCCCGAAACGGCCATACGTCTTACTCCTTACATGCCTGACGGCAACAACTTCGTGGACTTGCTCGGACGCAATTAGATCAGTCCATGCCGTTCTTACGCATCTGATCCCGCAAAGCGCCTTGTACGGCTTGCGACACCCACGAATTCAAGGAGACGCCGTTCTGATTTGCGGCTTCCTCGGCGCGGGCCTTGATCTGCTCCATCATGCGCAGGGTGACCCGGCTGATGTCGCCGCTGACGTCGTCGAACGAGTAGACGTTTTCCTTGGCGGGCTCCTCGGCCCCGGAATCCTTCGATGCTTTCTGGACGTCGACCAGAATGTTGTTGCCGTCGAGATGGACCTTGACGTCGCGGTCCTCGATCTCGGCCCCGATTTCCTTGGCGAGCTCGGTTGCCGCAGCCAGCAGAACGAGGCGTATCGACGGTTCCATGGCGGCCGCGAGTGACGCCGCGATGCGACGGGTGTGGTCGTCGCCGAGTTCGGCCGCCGTGACGAGGTCATCGTGCAGCTTTGCGGTGTACTCCGAAATATCCATGACACCACAGTGACGTCAAAAGTGACGTCAGTCAAGGTGCCGTCTGGCGTCAGGGCTTCCCAGGTGGTTTCTGCCTATAGAGTTGCCGCGCAGCAAGGCCGGAAGCGTCCGGTTGGCCTGACAGCCGGAAGTGTCCGGCGGACTCGAGGAGTATGTAGTGCCGCACACGGTGTCACTGAAAGTGCAGATGGTGGCAAAGTCCGAGTTCTTCCCGCCGGACGACATCGACTGGGAAACCGATGCCGACGGCGGTGAGGCACTTGCGGAATTCGCCGGCCGCGCCTGCTATCAGAGTTGGTCCAAGCCCAACCCGCGCACAGCCACGAACGCCGGATACATTCGACATCTCCTAGAAGTCGGGCATTCGTCTGTCCTCGAACATGCGACGGTCAGTTTCTACATCACCGGAATCTCGCGCTCCTGTACCCACGAACTGATCCGTCACCGCCACTTCTCGTACTCGCAACTCTCCCAGCGGTTCGTTAGGGAGAACGATGCAAGCGTCGTGGTCCCGCCGGCTGTCGAAGGTGACCCGGAACTCGAAGCGCTGTTCCTGGCCGCCACCGAGGAAAGTCGACGGGCCTACGGCGAACTGCTCGCTGCGTTGGAAGGCAAATTGCAGTCCGTCCCCGGCGCACCCGTGCGCGGCAAGCAAGCGCGTCAAGCCGCTCGCTCGGTGCTGCCCAATGCCACGGAAACCCGTCTCGTAGTCAGCGGAAACTACCGTGCTTGGCGACACTTCGTGGATATGCGCGCCACCGAGCACGCGGACGTCGAGATCAGGCGCGTCGCGATCGAGTGCTTGCGGCAACTTCAAACCGCTGCGCCAAATGTGTTCGGAGACTACGAGATTCTGCGCAGAAGTGACGGATCGGAAATTGCCGTCAGCTCGTTCGCTGCCGAGTGAAGTTACGTTCGCGACTCGACTGAAGACTCGTGTGCAGAAGTAAGCGACTGACCGGGTAACCTTCTGACCATGACCTACGGTGATTCCGCTTCTCTCGTCGAGCGTCCGTTCGGCACCATTTCCGTTGCGATGGTGACCCCGTTCACTGCCGACGGGAAGCTGGACGTCGACACGGGCGTGCGCCTCGCAGCCCATCTCGTCGACAACGGCTGCGACGGCCTTGTCCTTGCCGGCACAACGGGTGAGTCTCCGACCACCACCGAATCGGAGAAGCTCGACCTGCTCCGCGCGGTAATCGACGCCGTTGGCGACCGCGCCAAGATCGTTGCCGGAGCCGGCAGCAACGACACTGCACACAGTGTCGAACTCGCCCGCGACGCGGCCCGCGTCGGCGCTCACGGCCTTCTTGTTGTCACGCCGTACTACTCACGTCCCCCGCAGGCCGGGCTCTACGCGCACTTCACCGCAGTTGCCGACGCCACCGACCTGCCCGTCATGCTCTACGACATTCCGCCCCGCTCCGTTGTCCCCATCGAGACGGAGACAATCCGTCGTCTTGCCGAGCATCCCCGCATCAAGGCCGTCAAAGACGCCAAGGGTGATCTCAACGCGGGTGCAGAATTGATCGGCACCACCGAACTTCAGTTCTTCTCCGGCGACGACCCGTTGAACCTCCCGTGGCTCGCAGTCGGAGCCACCGGCTTCGTCAGCGTCATCGGACACCTGGTTCCTGGTCGACTGCGTGAGCTTCACACCGCATTTGTCACCGGCGACATCGCCCGTGCACGCGAAATAAACCTCAGTTTGATCCCTGTGATCCGTTCCGTCGCCCGTTTGGGTGGCGTCAGCGCGTCGAAGGCGGGTCTGCGACTCATCGGTATCGATGTCGGAGAACCGCGCCTTCCGCAGGTTGCACCCACTAAAGAGCAGATCGACGGTTTGGCCGCCGATCTGCATGCGGCAGGAGTTTTGTAAATGACCCGTCCCCCCCGACGTCGTAGTGCCAGTCGCCAAGCCGGACCGCCTTCGATCCCGGCACCCGAATCAGCTACGCCGGCAACCCCGCCGGCAGCTCCGGCTCCGGTAGCAGCTGAGCCTGCTGCCGCGGCGTCGGCCCCGAAAAAGGCTGCACCGCAAAAGGCTGCACCGCAAAAGGCTGCAGCCCAGAAATCGGCGCCGCAAAACGCAGCACCGCAAAAACAAGCCCGGAAGAGCGCTGCAGGCAACCGCCCGTCAGCCGGCAAGTCCGGTAACTCGCGTTCCGGGAACAAGCGTCCCGACAACCGTCCGCAGGTGGACCCGACCGCGCGTCTGGGCATGCCGCCCAAGGCCCCGGCCAGTGGACTTCGTGTTGTTGCGCTCGGCGGTATCGGCGAAATCGGCCGAAACATGACCGTGTTCGAACACAAGGGCAAGTTGCTGATCGTCGACTGTGGCGTTCTGTTCCCCGAGGACCAGCAGCCCGGCGTCGACCTCATCCTCCCGGACTTCCGTTACATCGAAGACCGCATGGACGACGTCGAAGCCGTCATCCTCACGCACGGCCACGAAGACCACATCGGCGCGTTGCCGTTCTTGTTGCGCCTTCGCGCGGACATTCCCGTCATCGGTGCCAAGTTCACACTCGCGCTCGTGGCGGCGAAGTGCCGTGAACATCGCCTGCGCCCCAACCTCGTCGAGGTCGTGGAAGGTGACTCCACCACGCACGGTCCGTTCGACTGCGAGTACTTCGCAGTCAACCACTCCATCCCGGACGCGCTCGCCATTGCGATCCGCACCGACGCCGGAGTTGTACTGCACACCGGTGACATCAAGCTCGATCAGCTTCCGCTCGACGGGCGCCTGACCGACCTCGCCGGATTCTCCCGCCTCGGTGACGAGGGTGTCGACCTTTTCCTCGTCGACTCCACCAATGCGGAAGTGCCGGGATTCGTCACGCCCGAACGCGAAATCGGCGGCGTGCTCGACAACGTCATCGGCAAGGCCAAGCAACGCGTCATCGTGGCGTCGTTCGCCAGCCACGTGCACCGTATCCAGCAGGTTGTCGACGTCGCGGCGCGGTACAACCGTCGCATCGTGTTCGTCGGCCGGTCGATGGTCCGGAACATGCAGATCGCACAGGATCTCGGCTACCTGCGGGTGCCAGACGGTCTGGTCGTCGACATCGATACCGCAGCCACACTTCCCGATGATCGACTGGTTCTCATCTCCACGGGTTCGCAGGGCGAGCCTCTCGCAGCGCTCTCGCGGATGGCTCGCGGTGAGCATCGCCAGATCAACATTCGTGCCAACGACCTCGTCGTTCTTGCGTCCTCGCTGATCCCTGGCAACGAGAACTCCGTCTTTGCCGTGGTCAACGGCTTGGCCAAGCGTGGCGCCACTGTCGTCACGCAGCAAAGCGCCAAGGTCCACGTATCTGGTCACGCCTCCGCCGGTGAGTTGCTGTACCTGTACAACGCGGTGCGCCCCACCAATGCCATGCCGGTGCACGGTGAATGGCGCCACCTGCGCGCCAATGCAGCCCTGGCCAAGGCGACGGGTGTTCCGGAAGAGCGCATCGTGCTGGCCGAGGACGGCGTTGTCGTCGACATGGTCGACGGTCTTGCCGAGATCGTCGGACGAGTTCCGGTCGGACATGTGTACGTTGACGGACTCTCCGTGGGCGATGTCGGCGAGCCGACGCTCTCGGACCGTCTGGTGCTCGGTGAGGGTGGCTTCATCGCCATCACCATCGTCATCAACGAGTCGACGGGACGCGCGGTCAGTACCCCCGAGGTGTCCGGACGTGGATTCTCCGACGACCCGACCGCTCTCAAGGACGCTGCACAACTCGTGGAAGCAGATCTTCTGCGCCTCGCGGGCGAAGGAATCACCGACGCACATCGCATCGCACAGTCGGTGCGTCGCGTGGTCGGCCGTTGGGTTGCGGACAAGTACCGTCGTCGCCCGATGATCATTCCGACGGTTATCGCGGTTTCCTGAGCGACTTCTCCCGGTAGTGGGAGAAGTTTCGCGTACGTTGGCGAAGGTGACCTTCGCATATGACGAACGACTCGCCCTGGTGGACAGCATGGTCGAATTCGGCCCCGATGCACCTACCCTGTGCGGGGAGTGGACAAATCGTGACCTGGCAGCACATTTGATCGTCCGGGAGCGGCGTCTCGACGCCGCTCCCGGAATCATGATCAGTGCCTTGGCCGGACATACCGAGAGCGTCAGAAAAGCGGCCGCATCGCGCCCGTGGGAAGAACTACTCCGTGACGTTCGAAGCGGACCGCCGCGCTGGTCGCCGATGTACTGGCTCGATTCTCAGGTCAACACCACCGAGATGTTCGTCCATCACGAGGATGTGCGCCGAGCGCATCAGCATTGGGTGGCCAGGGCGCTGCCACAAGATCGTCAGGCGGATTTGTGGAAGTACGCACGCCAGGTAGCCAAGCTGGGGTACCGGAAGTCCGACGTCGAAGTGATCTTCGAATTGCCGTCGGGTGAAAGTGCCGTTGTGCACAAAGCAGATACCCGGACGGTCGTTCTGCAGGGAGAGCCGGCCGAGCTCTTGTTACACGCTTTCGGACGCAACGAAGTGGTGATCGAAGCAAAAGGAGAACTGGCCGACGTCCAGTCCGTCATGGGCTTGGATCGCGGTTTCTGATTCGGCGCTCGATCCATTCGCTAGGCGTAGCGAACATCACGATTCGCACGTATGAACGGTGTTGCTGGTGTTGCGGATGGTCCGGATGGGGTTGCACCGACTAGCCTGAACGTCATGGCAGGTAAGTCGAGCGCCCGAGGATCCGGTACAGGTTCGAGTACAAGCACGTCCGCGTCCAGGGCATCGACCAGGTCGTCAGCGTCAACTCCCGCGGCAAAGTCGCGAACACGAACAGTCTCCACCCCCCGCAACGTCACGACAGCGTCGCACGCCGGTGGCCGCGCGGGAGCGGGTAAGGGAGCCAAATCGACCCCGAGGAAAGCGCCGGCGAAGAAGGCAGCCCCCAGGAAGGCGTCCGGTGCGTCCTCGGCGGCTCGTCGGCCGGTCGCAAAATCGAAGCAGAGCGCAAGCCCGCTCGATGTTGTCGGCAAAGGCATCGCAGCCGGGTGGTCGCTGGCCGCCCGTGGCGTCGGCGCTACCACTCGTACGGTGAGCAAAGTCGGCGATATCGAGGCAGGCCACCGACGCGACGGAATTGCCCTCGGGCTCATTGCTTTCAGTGTTGTCGTCGCGGGCAGTGTGTGGTTCGCGGCGGGTGGACCGATCGGCGGCGGAATCGAAACGGCCGTTCGCGCGGTGTTCGGTGCTGTGTCGGCCGTTCTGCCGATCTTGTGTGTCGGAATCGCAATCCTGCTGATGCGCACGGAGCCGCGCCCCGAGATCCGGACCCGTCTCATCATGGGTTCGCTGCTGGTGGGGCTACCCGCACTGGGCTTGTGGCACATCGGTTCCGGTGCAGAGACAACTGCGGACACACGTGAAATCGGAGCCGGATTTGTCGGCTCTGTTGTCGGCGGACCATTGACCAATGGTCTGACGGCCTGGCTCTCGGTGCCGTTGCTGGTGATCGCTGTCGGCTTCGGAATCCTGTTGTTGACCGGAACCACCCTGCGACAGGTCCCCGGTAAGTTTCAGTCCTTCTTCGGATCTCCGTCCGGCGACGACGACGAATTCGAGGACTACGGCAGCGAATTCGACGACGACAGCTACGGTCGCGACTACGGGGGAGGCTCGTACGAGTCATCGGAGTTCGATGCCGACGGTTATCCGGTGGACACGTATGCGGAGCCTCCGCTGCGGCCGTCCAAACGGTCGAGCCGCCGGGCGCCGATCGACAACTACCCGACGGACGAATTCGAATCCGGCGACAAGAAGACCGAAATCCTCGACCTGTGGTCAGCGGACCCGGACGAAGTTGCCCCGGCAGCGGACGAGACCGCCTCGGCTGCGGAAGCGCCGGTCGCCGAAAAGCCGGTGACCCGGACCAGACCTCCCGCGCGATCGGTTCCGGTGGCGAAGCCGGCACCCAAGCCCGAGCCGGAACCCGAAGAGGCCGAGAGCTTTGTCACCGATCGTGTGACGGACGGCGACTACAACCTTCCGCCCACATCGCTGCTGATCGACGGCGACCCGCCGAAACTGCGCAGTTCGGCGAACGACGCGATGATCGAGGCGATCAGCGAGGTACTCGAACAGTTCAAGATCGATGCTGCCGTCACCGGATTCACGCGCGGACCGACAGTAACGCGATACGAGGTGGAACTCGGTCCTGGCGTCAAGGTCGAGAAGATCACCGCGCTCGCTCGAAACATCGCGTACGCGGTGGCCACCGACAACGTGCGTCTTCTCGCTCCGATTCCGGGCAAGTCGGCCGTGGGCATCGAGGTGCCCAACTCGGACCGCGAACTGGTCCGCTTGGCCGACGTGCTGACGGCGCCGAGCATGCGACGCGAACACCACCCGCTCGTGATCGGACTGGGTAAGGACATCGAGGGCGACTTCGTCCATGCGAACCTCGCGAAAATGCCCCACTTGCTGGTTGCCGGTTCCACCGGCTCGGGTAAGTCGAGCTTCGTGAACTCGATGCTCGTGTCGCTGCTGACCCGCGCGACTCCCGACGAAGTTCGGATGATCCTGATCGACCCCAAGATGGTCGAACTGACGCCGTACGAGGGTATTCCGCACTTGATCACGCCCATCATCACCCAGCCGAAGAAGGCGGCGGCCGCGCTTGCGTGGCTGGTCGAGGAGATGGAGCAGCGCTACCAGGACATGCAGGTCAACCGGGTACGCCACATCGACGATTTCAATGCGAAGGTGAAATCCGGCGAAATCACCGCACCGCTGGGTAGCGAACGCGTCTACCGGCCGTACCCCTACATCCTGGCGATCGTCGACGAGTTGGCAGACCTCATGATGACCGCTCCGCGTGACGTCGAAGAGGCCATCGTGCGAATCACCCAGAAGGCACGTGCCGCGGGTATCCACTTGGTGCTCGCGACACAGCGCCCGTCCGTCGACGTCGTCACCGGTCTGATCAAGACGAACGTGCCGTCCCGATTGGCGTTTGCGACGTCGTCCCTGACGGACTCGCGAGTCATCCTCGATCAGCCGGGAGCCGAGAAGCTCATCGGTATGGGTGACGGACTGTTCCTCCCCATGGGTGCCGGTAAGCCGACCCGTATGCAGGGCGCATTCATCACGGACGAAGAAATCACCGCGGTCGTGGATTTTGCGAAGAACCAAGCAGAACCCGAGTACACCGAAGGCGTCACCGCTGCGAAGGCCGGCGAGAAGAAGGACGTCGATCCCGATATCGGGGACGACATGGACGTGCTGCTCCAAGCTGTCGAACTTGTCGTGACCAGCCAGTTCGGTTCCACGTCGATGCTGCAACGCAAACTGCGCGTCGGGTTCGCGAAGGCCGGACGACTCATCGACCTCATGGAGAATCGTGGAATTGTGGGACCGAGTGAAGGGGCCAAGGCTCGCGAGGTGCTGGTGAAGCCCGACGAGTTGGACGGATTGTTGTGGTCCATTCGGGGCGGCGATCCGGAGGATAGTTCATCCGACGACTAGTGACGTGGGTCGGCGGGTAACCGTCGGCAGACGATCGGAGGCTGCTCGTGCATGTGACACCGTTGACGTGGGTTATCACGATAGTGGTGATACTCGGCCTGTTTGTCTTCGATTTCTTCGCGCATGTCCGGACGCCTCATGCACCGACCTTCCGTGAGTCGGCCTTCTGGTCGACGGTCTACATCTCGATCGCGATAATTTTCGGCCTGATCGTGATGTGGATCTGGGGGACGACGTACGGCGGCGAGTACTTTGCCGGCTACGTCACGGAGAAGGCGCTGTCCGTAGACAACCTTTTTGTGTTTGTCATCATCATGTCGACGTTTGCGGTCCCGCCCCAGTACCAGCAGAAGGTCCTGCTGATCGGAATCGTGCTCGCATTGGTGATGCGAGGGACTTTCATTGCTGTGGGCGCTGCGGCCATCAATGCCTACAGCTGGGTGTTCTACCTCTTCGGAGCCTTCCTGATCTACACCGCCTACACGTTGGTCCGCGACCACGGGCACGAGAAGGAAGCCGAAGAGAAACGTGACAGCCGAATCATCAGCATTGTGAAGCGAGTACTGCCCACCACCGAGGAGTACGACGGCGACAAATTGATCACCAGGATCGACGGCAAGCGTGTCATTACGCCGTTGATGTTGGCGCTCATTGCCATCGGATTTGCGGACGTGTTGTTCGCGCTGGATTCCATCCCGGCGATCTACGGTCTGACCCAGGAGCCGTACATCGTGTTCACCGCCAACGCCTTTGCGTTGATGGGCCTACGCCAACTGTATTTCCTCATCGGCGGACTGCTCGAGCGGTTGGTCTACCTCTCGTACGGGCTGTCGATCATCCTCGCGTTCATCGGCGTCAAGCTTGTCCTGCACGCATTGCACGAGAACACGCTGCCGTTTGTCAACGGCGGCGAACACGTCAGCGTGCCGGAGATTTCGACGGCATTGTCCCTGTCCGTCATCATCGGTGTGTTGGCCGTGACCACGGTCGCGAGCCTGATGAAGACCCGCGACCGCGCCTGAGTAGGTTCAGGCCAACTGACCCAGTACCGGCACCCACTCGGTGATCCGGATATTCGCGACTAGATCGGCTTTGGCAAACGGATCGTGCGTGAAGAGAAGTGCCACGGTGTCGGCGTCTGCCGTGTCGACGATGATGAGTGCTCCGAGGCCGTCGGCGAACGGGCCGGACGTCACGACGATGTCGCGCTCGAGAAGATCACCGAGCCATGCCCGGTGATCGGGGCGGAGGGCGTCGCGCTCGGCGTTTTTTGCGGGGTCATAGGTGTATTCGACGAGGAACAACGACATCGGGACCGCTTTCGGGATGTGAGTGAACCGATCAGAGCGTCAGAAGCATACGGGTATTTCCGAGGGTGTTGGGTTTGACGTAACTGAGATCGAGGAACTCGGCGACACCGGCGTCGTATGACCGGCACATCTCGGTATAGACCTCGGCGGTGACCGGAGTTCCTTCGATTTCGACAAAGCCGTGGCGGTGGAAGAAGTCGGTCTCGAAGGTCAACACGAACAACCGCTCCAATTCCAACTCGCGTGCAACTTCGATCAGTTTGTCGACCACCTGGAAGCCTGCTCCCTGGCCCTTGACGGTGGGATCGACTGCCACAGTGCGAATCTCGCCGAGGTCCGCCCACAGGACGTGCATCGCCCCACAACCCAGAATTTGGCCGTCTTTTTCGGCGACCCAGAACTCCTGCACAGCCTCGTACAACGTCACCAGGTTCTTTTCCAGCAGGATCTTGCCGGCATAGATGTCGATGAGGCGTTTGATTTCCGGGACGTCGGATGTTCGTGCCCGCCGCACGATCAAGTGGCTTTCGGTGTCGCTGCGCGCGGTGGAAGTCATGTGGTGCACATTAGTCAATGGGTCTACCGATATTCTGAGTCGCGTGCCTGTCCGCTCCACGAAATACCCCGCCCGCCCGGTCACCGTCCGGGTTCGGCCCGCCTTCCGCGCGGTGATCCGATGAGTTCCCCGCGTGATCAAGCAGATGCCCATCGGGCTGCTGTAGGGCCCACTGGAGAAACACCGGCCGACAAACCCGTCCCACTTTTCAATATCGCGAACATCTTGACAATGATTCGGATCATTCTTGTTCCGGTCTTTCTCGTCGTGCTTTTTGTCGACGACGGTCAGTCGACGTCGTGGCGTCTGGGCGCGATGGCGATCTTCATCGTCGCCGCGGTGACCGACCGGATCGACGGCCAGTTGGCCAGGAAATACGGTCTGGTCACCGACTTCGGCAAGTTGATGGATCCCATCGCGGACAAGGCACTGATCGGCGCTGCGCTTATCGGGTTGTCGGTACTCGGTGACCTGTCGTGGTGGGTGACCGGCGTGATCATCGCCCGCGAACTCGGAATCACGCTGCTGCGTTTTGCCGTGCTCCGCCATGCCGTGATTCCTGCCGGCAAGGGCGGCAAGCTCAAGACCCTCGTCCAGGCCGTAGCGATCGGTTTCTACCTGTGCCCTTTGCCGAGCAGCTGGGACGTGGTCAGCTGGCTCCTGATGGCCGCGGCGGTTGTGCTGACCGTCGTCACCGGCCTCGAATATGTTGTTCAAGCCATCAGATTGCGCGCCGGCGTCCGGTTCGCCGAACGAGACGGACACTGACCTGTGCGCGATCCGCTGCTCGACCTCGGTGTCGGCGAACTGATCGCCGCGTTGGTGGTGGCGGGGGAGAGCGTCGCGGCTGCCGAGTCGCTGACGGCCGGACTGTTCACTGCTGCGCTGGCGTCGGTTCCCGGATCGAGCCAAGTCCTGCGCGGCGGCCTGGTGGTGTACGCCACCGATCTGAAAGCGACGCTGGCAGGCGTAGATCCAGATGCGTTGGCACTCGACGGCCCGGTGTCCGCATCCACGGCGATTGCTCTGGCCGACGGTGCCCGCACTCGGTGCGTCGCCGATTGGGGTGTCGGACTGACCGGTGTAGCGGGGCCGACCGAACAAGACGGGAACCCTGTCGGCACGGTGTTCTTGGGGATTGCCGGGCCCGACGGAACTCTGTGTGAGCGTCTGTCGTTGACAGGAGAGCGGTGGGAGATTCGAATCGCTGCAGTCGCGGCAGCCGTGTCGCGGTTATGTGATCGTGTTGAAGAGCGCTGGGCACGATAGGCTCGGGAACCAATCGGTCGAGTTCGGACGTTGACTGTTGTGAAGGTGTGCAACAGCCACGGTGTCGAGACGGTACCGATGTGGCCAGGTGACGGTGCGGACCTGTGAAAAGACAGGTTCGGCACGACGGATGAAGGAGGAGCGAGATGGCGCTGCTATTGCGTGAGGCAATCGGTGACAGTCTCCGGCGTACGCGCGTTTCGCAGAGTCGCACGCTACGTGAGGTGTCGAACAGTGCGCGTGTGAGCTTGGGCTACCTGTCCGAGGTGGAACGTGGACGCAAGGAAGCGTCGAGTGAACTGCTGGCCGCGATCTGCGATGCGCTTGCCGTACCGCTGTCCGACGTGTTGGTCGACGTCAGTGAAACTCTGGCCACCAAGAAGTCCAACTCTGCGCTCGGTCGTCCGGTTTCCGGTGCCGCGCCGACCGGTGCAGCCGCTGCTGTGTCGGCACAGGTGTCCGGTTCGCCGTCCATCGCCCGGGATACCCGAGTGGTGATTCCGGCGCCCAACGCGCGCAGTTTGGCTGCTGCGTAGCTACTGGCCGCTTGAACCCGATAGATTCGGTAGATATACCGGTATGGCAGTGCAGGGTCAGGGCAGTTGGAGCGCAGCCCTGATGTATTGGTGAGTTTCGGTGTGCGACGGTCGTTCACCGGGTCGCGTAGCGCGCGGCGCATCAGATGGAGGCAGGATCAAACCCATGGCTAATCCTTTCGTCAAGGGCTGGAAGTACCTGATGGCGCTCTTCAATTCGAAGATCGACGAGAACGCCGACCCGAAGATCCAGATCCAGCAGGCGATCGAGGACGCGCAGCGTCAGCACCAGGCGCTCTCGCAGCAGGCCGCGTCGGTGATCGGTAATCAGCGTCAGCTCGAAATGAAGCTCAGTCGTCAGCTCGACGAGGTCGAAAAGCTCAACGCCAACGCGCGTCAGGCCGTCAACCTCGCCGATCAGGCTGCCGCTGCGGGCGACAACGACAAGGCGATCCAGTACACAAATGCCGCTGAGGCTTTTGCCGCTCAGCTCGTGACCGCCGAGCAGGGTGTCGAGGATCTCAAGGCGCTGCACGATCAGTCGTTGCAGGCTGCTGCGCAGGCGAAGAAGGCCGTCGAACAGAACGCTATGACGCTTCAGGCCAAGGTTGCCGAGCGCACGAAGCTGCTCAGCCAGCTCGAGCAGGCCAAGATGCAGGAACGCGTCAGCGAATCGCTGCGATCCATGGACAGCACGCTGTCCGCACCCGGCAACACGCCAAGCCTGGACGCCGTTCGCGACAAGATCGAGCGTCGCTACGCAAATGCCCTGGGCTCGGCCGAACTTGCCCAGAACTCGGTGCAGGGTCGGATGATGGAGGTCCAGCAGGCTTCCGTGCAGATGGCCGGGCACAGCCGACTCGAGCAGATTCGCGCATCCATGAAGGGCGAGGCACTGCCGTCCGGTGGGACTGCGGCGGCACCTGCGCCGACATCAATCGAAAAGCAGCCGCCTGCTGCCGGAACCACCGGCCAGTAGATCCACGGTCTGCAGTTTTCCAGAGATACACGATTCGACACACTGATGTTTTCTTCACGAGGTGGCCGGCCTGAGCGAGAGCCCAGGTCGGCCGTTCCTGTTTCCATGTCCGGCGCATTCGGTGCGCTGGGCCGTACTGCAGATTCGCTCCGCGAAGTGACGGCGTCCGCTGCGGAGGCAGCCCGGCGGTGGCAAGATCCGCGGGCAAAATTCGAGCGCAAACGAGCACGTGCGAGGCGACGCGCCCAGCGCTGGGGATTCATCTCCGGTGGAACCGTGATCGGCACTGCCGGGCTTGCGGTGGCGTCGGCGCCGGAATGGTCCGTTGTTGTCGCTGGTGGGGGAGCCGCACTGTTTGCGGTACCCGCTGTTGTTGCAGTCGGGCGCTACCGGTCGATGAACGCCGGGCCGCCGCCCGCTCCGATCCGGCGGCGACTGCCACCGTCGTCCTCGCGCGCGTTCATACCGATGTCACGACTGGTCGGAGCAGAAACGTCGCTGTTCGAAATTCTTGGTGTGCTGCGACGCGCAGACACCATCGATCCCGGCGAACTCGACGAGATCACCGTGACTGCAGATTCCGCATTGCGCGCGATGTTTGCGGTGTCGTCCGATATCGCGTCGATGGAACGGGCCGTGACATCGACCCCCAAGGTTGCCGAGACACTCGAACCGACTATCGCAGGTGCCGTTCGCGAACTGCAGGCGGGACTCGGTCAGTACGAGGATCTCGTCAATTCAGCCGCAACCTTGACGGCGCCGCACACCCCGTCTGCCCTGGTGGGATTCAACCGTGAACTGTCGGCTCTGCACGCGGCCGCAGAGCGTCTGTCCAGCCTGGCCGACGCGATCGGCGAGGTCGACGAGATCACCCAGAAGTATCGCTGAGCTGGTCCGCGTTCAGTCGTCAGCTCCGCGCGCAGCCAGTGCCTCACCCATCGCGTCGGCGGTCATGAGGGTTCCGATGATGACGGGAACGGCAAAGGATCGCAGTGAGAAGCCGAGACCGCGGGCCTTGCGTGCTTCGGACACCTGTGTGATGACCTCGAACATCAACGGGATGCACCGGATGGTCATCGCCAGCAAGAGCGCGATTCTTTCGGGATTGACCCCGAATCGGCGCAGCGGGGTGAGGAAAGCCGTGATGGCGTCGAGCATTTCCGAAATGCGGGTTGTCAGACCCATGAGCGCGGCCAGCGCGATCGACAGGATCAGAACGCCACAGACGACGGCCGCGCGCTCCCACCCGGCGACGAGTATCTGGAATCCGCCGATGAACAGCAGCATCCACAATGCTGGGCGCAGATGGGCGATCGCGATGCGGAACGGAATACGCGCGGCCACGTAGAGCGCAACAACAACAACGGTGGGTGGCACCAATTGCCAAGGGCTGCGCACGAATACCGATACCGCGACGATTGCGACGATCAGCGCGAGAAGTTTGTAGCCAGGCCGCGCCCGATGGAGGATGGACGTGCCGGCGCGGTAGTGGCCGAGTGTGGTCACGAGACGAGGGAACGGTAGAAGTCGACGGACTCCGCGGGCGGGCCGTCGGCCACGACAAGCCCTCGATCGATCACCAGAACTCGATCGAACGAGGAGAGCAGATCCAGTTGGTGGGTCACCACGATCAACTGCTGTGTGAGGGACGCGAAGACAGAGCTGATGAGCTGCGAGTTGCGCAGATCGAGCAGCGTTGTCGGTTCGTCCGCCACCAGTACCTTCGGCTCGGTCACCATGATGGCGGCCAGGGCAAGAAGTTGTTTCTGACCGCCGGACAGTTGGTGGGTGGGATGGTCGCTGTGTGACGCCAATCCGAAGCGCTCGAGGACCGACGAGACTTTCTGGGCCCGTTCAGCCTTGCCGAGTCCGCTTCGCCGCAGCGAAAACTCGATGTCCTCGGCGACGGTCGGCATGACAATCTGATGATTGGGATCGGTGAACACAAAGCCGACGTGCTTGCGTACGTCGCGTCCCTTCTTGGCGGTATCCAAACCGTCGATACGGACGGAACCTGTTGCCGGAATCACCAATCCGTTGATCATGCGGGCAAGCGTCGACTTGCCGCTTCCGTTTGCACCGACAATCCCGATGCGCTGCTCGGTCAGTGTCAGGTCGACACGATCGAGCACGGTGCGTTCGCCGAAACTGTGCCCGACGCCTTCGAAGATGATCTCGCTCATCGAGGAATCAGTTCGCCACTGCTGTTTTTGCGCGTGCGGCGACGCTGTCACGAAGCAGTGCCGGATACGCACGATGGACCTGAGCGGCGACCACTGCGGTGACAACGGCTTTCGCAGCATCGAGGGGGATGAAGGCGGCGTTGGCGGTCCACGCGGCGAGGAAGGTCATGTGTCCACGGATCATCATCCCGGCGATTCCGAAGAGGTAGAGAACAACAACACCGCCGAGAAGGTTGATGCCGATTCCAGGAATGATTCGGTACTTCGGGAGCATCTTCGTCGTCAGCCATCCGATGACAAACGCCGCAGGTATCCAGCCGATCAAGAACCCGGCAGTGGGACTCGACAGCGCAAATAATGCAGTCCGCCCGCCGGCGAGCACCGGTAGCCCGACCAGGCCGAGCGCGATCACGGTCAGCACCGCCAGTACGGCCTTGCGAGGCCCGAGGAGCGCACCGGCCATCATCACACCGAGTGATTGAAGGGTGATCGGCACACCGGAGATTCCGATGTTGATCGCCCCCGGTAGACCCAACGCGATGATGAGGGCCGCGAACACTGCAACGTGCGCGAGGTCGCGGGCCGGAATTCGGGTGGTAGACACGGCGAACGTGCTCCTTAGGGCGTACTGGATGGAACTTCGCGAGTCTACGTCAGCGCGAATCACGGGTGTTTTGGATGCATGCCCAGTCTCGTCATGGTTGATCAGGGTGAACCCTGATCTTTACCTGATCTTGCCGGTGAGCTGCTGCTTTGTCCGGCCGAACGTGTCAGGCTGGTGTCACGGACTTTCTCTAAGCCAGTCCGAAAGCTCACGGCAAGGAAGGTACGTCATGTTCTGGAAAATCGTGTTGGCTGTGGTCCTCGTGTGGATCGCGCTTGCAGTGGTCGGCGCGTTGATCAAGGGTCTGTTCTGGATTCTGGTGGTCGGCGCGCTGGGCGTCGGCATCTACTTCCTCGTGAAGGCGATGTCGGGCAACGATGAAAACACACCCGTTTCGAGGATGTGACAGGCACAATCGTGCGGTATGGAACCATTCCCCGAGGACTGGCAGCGCGCGATTGTGGTCGTCGCCCATCCGGATGACATCGAGTACGGCGCAGCTGCAGCGGTAGCCCGCTGGACGGATCAAGGCAAGGACGTCAGATACGTACTCGCGACGAGCGGGGAAGCCGGGATTGCAGGACTGCCGCCGGCGGAGTCCGGACCCATCCGCGAGGCAGAAGAGCGTCGCAGCGCCGCTGTTGTGGGAGTGAGTGAAGTCGAGTTCCTGGGTCTTCCTGATGGTCGACTGATTGCCGGACTCGAATTGCGTTCCGTCTTGGCAGCCGCGATCAGGCGGCACCGGCCGGAACTGGTGGTGACGATGAACTTCTCGAACACCTGGGGCCCTGGCTATCTCAACAGTGCCGATCATCGAGCGCTGGGAATCAGTGTCCTTGACGCGACCGCGGACGCGGCCAACGAGTGGATCTTTCCGGAACTGTCGGACGTCGGACTCGAACCGTGGACCGGAGTTCGGTGGGTTGCAGCGAATTCGATGACACCGACTCACGGCGTCGACGTGAGTACAACGGTGGCGCGAGCGGTGGATTCCTTGGCAGAGCATTCACGGTATCTGGCGGCGCTGAGTGAGATTCCGGTACGCGTGCAGGCGCAGGCTCAGATCGACATGGTGTCGGGGCCGAAACCCGGCTTCGAGGCCGACCGTGCCGTCGGGTTCGAGTTGTACTATTTCTGATAGTCGGAACACGCCGTGTACTGGTCGCACTGCCGGACGGCGCGTCGGGTAGCGTGTTACACACGATGGCAATCCGTAACGCAGATGATCAAGTCCTGCCGCGAAAGGGCGACGGTCAGCGCACTCCAAACCTCGCGATCGACAATCTCATTCTTGATGCCGCGCGATCGTGCGTGCTCGATTTCGGTATGCAGCGCACCACGTTGGCCGAGATCGCTCGGCGCGCCGGCGTCAGCCGGCCGACGGTCTACCGGCGCTGGACGGATACCAGAGCAGTTGTCGCAGACCTCCTCACTCGCGAAATTCGGGAGGTCCTCCCCGACATACAGACGACGGGTTCGGCTCGGGATCTTCTTCTCTCCGCAGTGGTCGACGTTGTCGCCGAGATCCGCGATCATCCGCTGTTCGTGAAGATCCGGTCGACGGATCAGGAATTGCTGACCACCTACATCGTGGATCGCATTGGTGCCAGCCAGAAGTCGATACTCGAACTCATGACTGCTGTGGTGACAGCCGGGCAGCAGGACGGATCGATCCGTCACGGAAATGCTGACGAGATAGCGTCCATGCTGTTGCTGATGGCACAGTCGGTGGTGTTCTCGGCACCGACACTGCAGGATCGACTTTCTGCCGATGCAGCGGTGCAGCAGTTGAGAATTGCGGTGTCGGCGTACCTGACGCCGACTGCAGGAACGGACGGTTAGAACGATGGCCGACAGCGATCTCACTGCACCGAATGCCGATCCGTCGGCGCTCAACGCCGCCCGTCGGACCCGCGAATGGGACGAACTCTCACGCGGAAGTTCTGTGGATCTTCTGGTTATCGGCGGCGGAATCACCGGTGTCGGTGTGGCTTTGGACGCCGCGACGCGTGGCCTGAGCGTTGTGTTGGTGGACAAGCACGACCTGGCCTTCGGTACCAGTCGGTGGAGTTCCAAGCTCGCTCACGGCGGACTTCGGTATCTTGCGTCGGGAAATATCGGTATTGCCCGTGAGAGTGCAGTCGAACGCGGAATCCTGATGACTCGAACGGCGCCGCATCTCGTACGGGCGATGCCGCAACTCGTACCGTTGCTCCCGCAGACGTCGTTCTTCGGAAAGTCTCTGGTGCGTACCGGGTTTCTAGCCGGTGACGTATTGCGGGCAACGGCTCGGACACCGTCGTCGGTGTTGCCTCGCTCGCGCGCGGTGAGCGCGTCTCGGGCACGGGAGTTGGTGCCGGCGGTACGGCAGGCGGACCTTCGCGGTGCGCTGACGGCCTACGACGGTCAGTTGATCGACGACGCTCGACTGGTTGTGAACATCGCCCGCACAGCGGCATCTTTCGGTGCTCGGATTCTGACCAGGGTGGGTGCCTACGAGGTGTCCGGTACGTCCGCGACGTTGCGAGACGAGTTGACCGGAACCGAGTTTCTGCTGCGGGCTCGGACAGTGGTCAACGCGACGGGCGTGTGGGCAGATCAGGTGGATCCCAGTATCACCCTGCGTCCGAGTCGCGGCACGCATCTGGTGCTCGACGCGAAATCGCTGGGTAATCCCACTGCCGCACTGACGGTTCCGATTCCGGGTGAGACCAATCGGTTTGTCTTCGCGTTGCCGGCGCAACTCGGCCGGATCTATCTCGGTTTGACCGACGAAGCGGCGCCCGGCCCCGTACCCGACGTACCGCAAGCGTCGGACGCGGAAGTGGATTTCCTTCTCGCTACGGTCAATACGGCTTTGGAAGTTCCGTTGACCCGGGCCGATGTGCTCGGCACTTTTGCGGGTTTGCGACCGTTGCTCGATACCGGCGGGGGATCGACTGCTGACCTGTCGCGTAATCACGCGGTGGTCCGGTCGGCAACCGATGTGATCACGGTTGTCGGTGGCAAGCTCACGACGTATCGCAAGATGGCGGAAGACGCCGTCGACTGCGCGGTCGAAGCGGGCGGATTGAACGCGGGTCCGTGCCGAACGCGCAACCTGCCGTTGGTCGGTGCCGCGTCGCGCGCTGTGTTGGACCAGGTTAGAGCGCCCGCCGGGCTGGTGGCGCGGTACGGCACCGAAGCAGAAGCGGTGGTCGGGTTGGGCGATGACGGACTTCGTCAGGTAGCCGGGCTGGATATCTGCGCCGCCGAACTCGCCTTCGCGGTGTCTCACGAGGGGGCACTCGACGTGGACGATCTCCTGGATCGTCGGACGCGTATCGGTCTGGTGGCTTCCGATCGTGAACGTGCCTTGCCGGAGGCGGAGCAGGCATTCCGGGCGGTATGACCGGTCGTTGTGGCGTGTGACACGCTGATGCGGTGCGAGTAGCCGTTGTTGCCGGGCCGGACCCGGGTCATGCTTTTCCCGCAATAGCGTTGTCGCTGGCGCTGATCGCCGCGGGCGACGAGCCGATCCTGTTTACCGGGTCGAGATGGGTGGAGAAGGCCCGTGCTGCGGGAGTGAACACCGAACCTCTCAAAGGCTTGGCGCCGAGGCCCGGCGACGACGACCTTGACGCCGGTGCGCGGATACACTCGCGGGCGGCGTACATCTCGACCGAACTGCTGCCCGATCTGAAAGCGGTAGCCCCGGATCTGGTGGTCTCGGACATCCTCACTGCCGGAGGTGGATTGGCTGCCGAGCGACTGGGAATTCCGTGGGTGGAGCTCTCGCCTCATCCGCTGTACTCGCCGTCCCGAGGCCTGCCGCCCATCGGGAGCGGGTTGGCTCCCGGCGTCGGGCTGCGCGGACGCCTGCGCGACACGGTGATGCGAGCGGCAACGGGTCGTTCGATCAAACAAGGACTGGCTCAGCGATCCGAGGCGCGCGTCGGAGTCGGACTTCCCGCAGTAGATCCAGGTCCACATGCACGATTGATCGCGACGATTCCAGCGCTGGAAGTTCCGCGGCCGGATTGGCCTGCCCACGCGCACGTCGTCGGGCCGCTGTTGTGGGAACCGACTCGCGAGATTCTGGAACCGCCGCCAGGTTCGGAACCGTTGGTCATGGTGGCGCCGTCGACCGCGCATACCGGTGCGGTGGGAATGCTCGAGCAGACCGTCGACGGCCTGGAAGGGTCAGGGCTGCGGCTGATCGCGTCGGTTCTCGACGGTTCGGACGCGCTGTATCCGGATTGGGTTCGTGCCGGGCTCGGCCGCCAGGACGTGATGCTGCGCGACGCTTCGGTTCTGGTGTGCGGAGGTGGGCACGGAATGCTGGCGAAGGCTCTGTCGGCCGGCGTGCCGACGGTGGTTGTTCCCGGCGGCGGCGATCAGTGGGAGTTGGCCAATCGTGCCGCTCGCGCCGGTAGTGCGGTGATCGTACGACCGGCTGATGCCGGATCCATCAGGGACGCAGTACTGCAGGTTCTTTCCCAGCGCAGCTTCGCCGACGCGGCCGGCGCTGCTGCGGCGACGGCATCCGACGTCCGCGACCCGGTGGCGGTGTGCCGGGAAGTTGTGGCCGGGGGAGTGGCGGCCTGACCTGTGCGGAGTGTGCACAGCTGCCTGGGTGGACTACCGTGGCGCCCGTGCGATTGACCGAGTTTCACGAATTGGTACGAGAAGAGTTCGGGCAGGTACGAGGTGACTCGATGCTGCTCGACCACGTCATCCTGAGCCTTGGCGGACTGACTGCCGCAGAGGCTATCGAGGCAGGCCAGGACCCCCGCGAGGTGTGGCGAGCGTTGTGCGCGGAGTTCGACGTGCCGCCGTCGCGTCGCTAGTTTGTTTCGGCAATGTTCGATCCTTGCCTGTGTTTCGAACAGATGTTCGTCTATGCTGAGTGTGTTCGGTGGTAACTGCCGCTTCCGCGACTGCAGGGTTCGAGTGGGTCGGCACGATGAATCAAAAGTTTGTCGGTAGCCGGATCTACTCTGATCGCAACACCACTGAAGAGACTTGAGAATGGGGATCACGATGGCACCACAGGCACCAGATCGGGACAAGGCGCTCGACCTCGCGTTGGCGCAGATCGACAAGAATTTCGGCAAGGGTTCGGTGATGCGCTTGGGCGAAGGCGTTCGCCAGCCCATCGCGGTGATCCCCACGGGTTCCATCGCGCTCGATGTCGCGCTGGGCATCGGCGGCCTGCCTCGTGGTCGAGTCGTCGAGATCTACGGCCCGGAATCCTCGGGTAAGACCACCGTTGCATTGCACGCAGTTGCCAATGCGCAGGCCAACGGCGGCATCGCTGCATTCATCGACGCGGAACACGCACTCGATCCGGATTACGCGGCCAAGTTGGGTGTCGATACCGACGCACTGCTGGTCTCCCAGCCCGATACCGGTGAGCAGGCGCTCGAGATCACCGACATGTTGATCCGCTCCGGCGCTCTCGACATCATCGTTGTCGACTCCGTGGCAGCGCTTGTTCCCCGCGCTGAAATCGAAGGCGAAATGGGTGACAGCCACGTCGGTCTCCAGGCTCGTTTGATGAGCCAGGCACTGCGAAAGATCACCGGTGCCATGAACAACTCGGGCACCACCGTCATCTTCATCAACCAGCTTCGCGAGAAGATCGGTGTGATGTTCGGTTCACCCGAAACCACCACTGGTGGTAAGGCTTTGAAGTTCTATGCGTCTGTCCGTCTGGACATCCGCCGTATCGAGACGCTCAAGGACGGTACCGACGCAGTCGGTAACCGCACCCGCGTCAAGGTGGTCAAGAACAAGGTCGCTCCGCCGTTCAAGCAGGCCGAGTTCGACATCCTCTACGGCCAGGGCATCAGCAAGGAAGGCTCGCTCATCGACATGGGTGTCGAGCACGGGTTCATCCGTAAGTCCGGCTCCTGGTACACCTACGAAGGCGACCAGTTGGGTCAGGGCAAGGAAAACGCTCGAAAGTTCTTGCTGGAGAACACCGATATCCGTGACGAGATCGAGAAGAAGATCAAGGAAAAGCTGGGTATCGGTGCCGATGTCACCGCTACCGATGAAGCTCCCGCCGACTTCTGATCCCTGTCATGGAGTACATCGACGATGACGGTGGCAGCGACACCGGTTATCGAAGGTCTCGCTCGCGGTCCGATCGGGCGGGCAGCCGTGGTGGCAGCGATCACCGCGGCGAACGCAGGCAGCGCGGCGAAGGTACACAGCGCGCCGAGGGTGGCACGGAGGCGCAGGCAAAGGATGCTTGCCTGCGCCTCCTGAGTGACCGCGCGCGCAGTCGGTCCGAGTTGGAAAAGAAGCTGATCAGCCGGGGATACGAGACCGACATTATTACTCGGGCACTCGATCGTCTCCAGGAGATCGGTCTCATCGACGACGCGGATTTTGCCAACCAGTGGGTGCATTCACGTCACACCTATTCGGGCAAAGGCAAGAAGGCGTTGGCCGTCGAACTTCGACTCAAGGGCGTCGATCAGGATGTGGCAACTGAAGCGTTGTCGCAGATCGATGCAGAAGACGAGCGCGAGCGGGCAGCTGATCTCGTTCGAAAGAAGTTGCGCAACAAGCCGGTCGACGATCGCGACAAGGTGATGAGACGTCTGGTGGCGATGCTTGCGCGCAAGGGCTACTCGGCGAGCATGTCGTACGAGGTCGTCAAAGCCGAGATGGCTGCCGCGGAGCCGTAGGCGACAAAACTATGCGGAGCCGTAGGCGACAAAACTACGCGGAGCCGTAGCAACAAAATTAGAAGCGGGGTGTGTCACCGAATTCGGTGACACACCCCGCTTCTGGTGTCGGTGAAGCAATAGGTCGATCAGTTCACGGCTTGGTCAGATCCATTCCCGGAACCGACACCGCAACATCGGCGACAGGCGGAGCGATCGGGCCCTTGCCCTTTCGCTTTCCGGACCTCAGTCGTTTCTCGACCTTGGTTGCCAGGTAAGTCAGCGAAGAGTTCAAGATGATCATGATGACAGCAGCCACCATGAGCGCCGGCAGGTAGTTCTGGAACGCAGCACCCAGCTGGGTGGACTGTCGAACAAGTTCGGTGTAGCCGATGATGTAACCCAGAGCTGAATCCTTGAGCGCAACAACCATTTGCGATATCAGTGCGGGGAGCATGGTTGTGACTGCTTGGGGTAGCAAGATTGTCACCATGATTTGAGATTTGCGCATACCGAGAGCTTTGGCGGCTTCACTTTGTCCGCGGGGGAGTGAGTTGATTCCCGAGCGTACGATTTCCGCGATCACCGATCCGTTGTAGAGCGTCAAGCTCACCACGACGGCCGTAAGCGCCAAGTAGTCGAGTTTCACGATCTTGTATTCGGCAAGAACGGCGTACATGAAGATGATCAGCAGAAGCACGGGAATCGCACGGAACAATTCCACGATGACACCACTGATAATTCGCACAACGCGGTGATCGGACAATCTGCCGATTCCGAGAATTGCGCCGAGGATCAGTGCAAGCACGATGGACAGTGCTGCCGCAATCAAGGTGCCCTTGATGCCGGGAAGCAGATACGTCGTCCAGACGTTCGCCTGCAGGAACGGATCCCATTTGGCGGAGGTCAGCTGCCCCTTGTCGTCGAGCGCGCGGTACACGACATACGCGATGGTGAGGGCGAGGACGGCTACGACAACCGAAGCGAATCGGTACAGTGCCCGTGCCTTCGGGCCGGGTGCGTCGTAGAGAACCGTTGCTTGCTTAGTCATCGTGCGACCTCGAATTTCTTGGCGAGCTTACCGAAGAGCAATCCTGTCGGCAGGGTCAAGATGACAAAGCCGACTGCAAAGATTCCTGCGGTCACGAAGAGTGCGGCTTCGTTTTCGAGAATCTCCTTCATCAATTTCGATGCCTCGGACACGCCGATGACGGCGGCGACGGTGGAGTTCTTGGTCAGAGCAATCAGGACGCTACCGAGCGGTGCGATCACAGCGCGGAAAGCCTGCGGAAGAACGATGAGTCGGAGGTTCTGCAGGAAGGTCAACCCGAGGGACCGTCCTGCTTCTGCCTGTCCGGCATGGACGGTGTTGATTCCGGCGCGGATCGACTCGCACACAAACGACGCGGTGTAGACGCTCAGTCCGAGGACGGCCAAGCGGAAGTTGTTGTCGATCACGAAGGTTGACGAACTGGTCGATGCGAGGCTGATGTCGAGAGTTTGGTACAGACCGAACACACAAAAGAGCAGGATCAGGGTGAGCGGCGTATTGCGGAAGACAGTGACGTAGGCGGCGCCGAGGAATCGGGCGACAGGTACGGGAGACACCCGCATCGCGGCAACAATCACTCCGAGTATCAATGCGCCGATCGCCGAGAAGATCGTGAGCTGGATCGTGGTCCAGAACGCTTCGAGGATCTGGCTTCCGTAATCGTCGAGTATTTTCACTTACGGTCTCCCCAGTTCATGGGTCGTTGTTGAAAGTGCTTGCCCAGGTGGGGTTTCCGTACATGGAAACCCCACCTGGAATGGCTACTGCTCAGTTGGATCAGTACCGGTCGACAGTGGGCGGAGCGGGCATCGTGTAACCGGACGGGCCGACCGTCTCGGTGAATGCTTCTGCCCACGCTCCGGAAGAGATCATCTTCTCGATGGCATCGTTGATCTTGCCGCGGCCTTCGGAATCGTCCTTGGCCAAGCCGATTCCGTAATTTTCGGTCGTGAACGGCTCACCGGCGATACGGAATGCACCGGGGGACTGTGCCGCGTAGCCGGCGAGAATGATGTCGTCGGTCGTGACTGCGTCGACCTTGCCGTTGCGCAGCGCTTCGACGCACGCCGAGTAGGTGTCGAATTCCTGGAGCTGGACGTCCTTGGCGTAGGTGTCCTTCACCTTCTGGGCGGGGGTGGACCCAGCCACCGAGCACAGGATCTTGCCACCGTTCAGTGATTCGGGACCGGTGATGTCGGTGTTGTCCGCATTGACGAGCAGTGACTGGCCGGCGACGAAGTACGGTCCGGCGAAGCCGACCTTTTCCTTACGTGCGTCGGTGATGGAGTACGTCGCGACGATGTAGTCGACCTCGCCGTTCTGGATCAACGTCTCACGCTGGGCGGACGGTGACTCCTTGAACGTGATGTTCTCGGGCTTGACGCCCAATTCGTTTGCAACGTACTTCGCGACCTCGACGTCGAAACCGGTGTACGTGCCGTCCGCGTTGCGCAGGCCGAGTCCTGGCTGGTCGAACTTGATGCCGATGGTGAGCTTGCCGTCAGCGGCGTTCTCGCTGACCGTCTTGCTCTCCTCGCCGCCGCCGCAGGCGGTGGCTGCGAATGCAATGGCCATGATTCCGATTCCGAAACGGACGGAACGATTGATCTTCATGGAGATCCTCTCAATTGTGTCGACATTCGAACTGTGCAGTCGAGACGGGTGTCTTGTGGACGTCGGTGCAGGAGTTGATCAGTGAGTGAGGATCTTTCCGAGGAAGTCCTTGGCCCGATCCGACTTGGGGTGGGTGAAGAACTCTGTCGGGTTGGTGTCTTCGACGATCTGGCCGTCGGCCATGAACAGCACCCGATCGCCGGCCTTGCGGGCGAATCCCATCTCGTGGGTGACCACAAGCATGGTCATGCCTTCCTTGGCGAGGGAGGTCATGACGTCGAGGACCTCGTTGACCATCTCGGGGTCAAGAGCGGAGGTCGGCTCGTCGAACAGCATCACCTTCGGCTGCATCGCGAGCGCGCGAGCGATGGCGACACGCTGCTGCTGACCACCGGAAAGTTGTGCCGGGTACTTGTCGGCCTGATTGGCGATGCCGACCCGTTCGAGCAACTGCAGTGCCGTCTTCTTGGCGTCTTCCTTCTTCGCCTTGCGGACCTTCATCGGTGCGAGCATGACGTTCTCGAGAATCGTCTTGTGCGCGAACAGGTTGAAAGACTGAAAGACCATGCCGACGTCGGCGCGAAGTGCGGCAAGGGCTTTGCCCTCCTCAGGGAGGGTTTTGCCGTCGACGGCGATGGTGCCTGAATCGATGGGTTCGAGCCGGTTGATGGTTCGGCACAGTGTCGACTTACCGGAGCCCGACGGACCGAGGACGATCACTACTTGGCCCTTGGGTACCTCGAGATTGACCTCTTGCAGGACGTGAAGTTCCCCGAAGTGTTTGTTCACCGAGGTCATCGAAATCATGGATGTGGAATCGCCGGAGGTAGTCGGCGTCGTCGCATCGTCGGCTTGGGTCATAACCGAGAACCTTAGGCGTAGTTTCCGTCTGTGCCCCGCATTTCGTCAGGGTTCCGCGTAACGGTAGTGAAAATTTTACGCCGTTGACGTTTATGTGGCGCTTTGTCGGTTTACCTGGGCGTTATTACACGCCGTAGTGGACGTGAGCTAGGCTGAAGCGTGTCACTGATCGACGAAAAGACCCCTACCGCGCCTGCGGCGACCACCGCTGAAGCCTCGGCAACCACCGCAGTGCCCCCTGCCCGCACGTATGAAGTGCGGACTCACGGATGCCAGATGAACGTCCACGATTCCGAACGTCTGTCGGGACTTCTCGAAGATGCGGGCTATCGCAAGGTGGAGTCCGGTGTCGATCCCGATCTGGTGGTCTTCAACACCTGTGCCGTCCGCGAGAATGCCGACAACAAACTGTACGGAACACTCGGTATGTTGGCGCAGAACAAGAAGGCCAAGCCCGACATGCAGATTGCTGTCGGTGGATGCCTTGCACAGAAGGATCGCGAGACCGTCGTCAAGCGGGCGCCGATTGTCGACGTGGTCTTCGGAACGCACAATATCGGTTCGCTGCCCGCGCTGCTCGACCGTGCGCGTCACAATCAACGGGCCGAGGTCGAGATCCTCGACGCGCTGGAGGCATTTCCGTCGACGCTGCCCGCGAAGCGTGAATCTGCCTATGCCGGTTGGGTTTCCATCTCGGTTGGCTGCAACAACACCTGTACCTTCTGTATCGTCCCGGCGCTGCGCGGCAAGGAAGTAGATCGTCGTCCGGGCGACATCCTGGCCGAGGTGCAGGCCCTCGTGAACGAAGGCGTGTCCGAGGTGACTCTGCTCGGTCAGAACGTCAACGCCTACGGCGTGTCGTTTGCCGACCCCGAGCAACCGCGTGATCGCGGGGCTTTTGCGTCCCTGCTGAAGGCCTGCGGAAACATCGAGGGACTCGAGCGCGTCCGATTCACGTCACCGCACCCCGCCGAATTCACCGACGACGTCATCGACGCTATGGCCACCACTGCCAATGTGTGCCCGCAGTTGCACATGCCGTTGCAGTCCGGGTCCGACAAGGTCCTCAAGGCGATGAAGCGTTCCTACCGCAAGTCGAAGTACCTCGGAATCATCGAGAAGGTGCGTGCCGCGATGCCGCACGCCGCGATCACCACCGACATCATCGTGGGCTTCCCCGGCGAAACCGAAGAGGATTTCCAGGAAACCCTCGATGTCGTACGCAAGGCGCGGTTCTCGAATGCGTACACGTTCCAGTACTCCATCCGCCCGGGCACGCCTGCGGCAGAGATGGAAGACCAGATCCCCAAGGACGTGGTCCAGGAACGCTACGTGAGGCTTCTGGCGGTGCAGGAAGAAGTCAACATCGAAGAGAACCGCAAACTCGTGGGCACCGAAGTGGAGCTCCTTGTTGCGGCAGGTGAGGGCCGTAAGAATGCGGCGACGCACCGAATGAGCGGTCGCGCACGCGATGGGCGTTTGGTGCATTTCCGGCCCGAAGGCAACGTGAACACCTCGATTCGCCCCGGCGACGTCGTGACGGTGGTCATCATGCACGGCGCGCCGCACCACCTCGTTGCGGACGACGGAGTGCTCACCCATCGGCGCACGCGCGCCGGAGATTCTTTCGACCAGGGCATCACGCCCAAGACCGCACCGATCGGTGTCGGTCTCGGACTGCCGAAGATCGGTGCCCCAGCCCCACAACCCGTTCAGATGGGATGCAATTCATGAGTTCAGCACACGACAACAGAACGTCGCCTTCCGGTGACGATGCCTCGTTCGAGGAATACCGTTCCGATCTCGACGCCGTCGAGCGGAAGATTGCCGGCGAAATCGATCCGGGTGTTCGAGCGATGGTTGTTGCGATTGCCGTTCTGGTGCTCGTCGGAACGCTTGCGCTTCCGCACGCCGGGGCAGCCAACGGCTGGGACGTCTTGGCGTTCAACCAGGACGCGGTTTCCGAGCGAATCGCACTGTTCTCGCGACTGTATGTCTGGTTTGTTGTGATCTTCGGCATCGGATTCTCGATGCTCGCCTTGGTCACGCGTCGTTGGTCGGTGGCGTGGATCGCGCTGGCCGGTAGTGCCGTCGCAAGTGCGCTCGGCATGATGGCAATTTGGTCGCGTCAGACAATTCCCGAAGCGTTCCACGTAGCCGGACCGTCGATCGGACTTGTCATCGGCTGGTTCACCGTCATATTCCTGACGTTCCACTGGCTCAAGGTCGTCTGGGCGCGCACGACAATCCAGTTGGCTGCCGAGGAACAGCGCCGGATCGCTGCGGCGGAAGCTGAGAAGAACCAGGAGTGGAACGCCGGCTGACCCCGCGTAACCGGGGCCGGCCGACGGTAAATCCGCTCAGTCGTTAACTGCGCCTTCGGCTGCTCAGTCGTTCACTGCGCCTTCGGCTGCGTCTGCCCACTCTTGCCACTGCTTGGCCTGAGCGCGCGCCTTCTCCGCATCCTTGGTCTTGCCGGCAGCTTCAGCCTTGGCGGCCTGCTCCTCGAACTGCGTGACCCGTTCCTTGAACTGGGCTACGCGGGCGAGGGCCTCCGGGTCGGTACGACGCCACTGTGCGTCGACGGCGTCACGGACCTTGCTCTCGAGAGCGCGAAGCCGCGCCTCGAGGTCCTGCATGCGATCACGCGGGACCTTGCCGATGGCGTCCCACTTTTCCTGCAGGTCACGCAGTGACGCGCGGGCACTGTCGAGGCCGTGCTCGGGATCGATGTTGGCGTGCGAGGCCAACAGCGCTTCCTTGGCTTTTGCGTTCTCCTCGAACTCTGCGTCACGTTCCGCGGCCGCGGCATTACGCGCTGCAAAGAAGACGTCCTGCGCGGTCTTGAACCGGTCCCACAGAGTGTCGTCAGCCTCGCGAGGGGCGCGGCCTGCGGCTTTCCACTCGGTCAGAAGATCGCGGAACTGCCCCGCTGTCGGTCCCCATTCGGTGGACGTCGACAGCTTTTCGGCGCGCTCGACCAATTCTTCCTTGGTGGAGCGGGCGCTGGCCCGGTCGCGGTCCAATTCAGCGAAGTGGGCGCCGCGTCGTCGATTGAAGGATTCGCGGGCCTTGGAGTACCTCTTCCACAGGGCGTCGTCGACCTTACGATCGATACCCCGGATGGTCTTCCACTCGTCGAGAATTTCGCGGAGACGATCGCCTGCGGTCTTCCACTGGGTGGATTGTGTACCGATCTGCTCAGCCTCGGCGGCAAGGGCTTCCTTGCGTGCAGTATTGGTTGCCCGCGACTGCTCCTTCTCCTCCTTGGCGTGAGCTGCGGCTTCGTCCGACCCGGCAACAATGTGATCGAGGCGTGTGGCAAGAGCGTCGAGATCGCCGATCACGGCTGCCGTGGGAAGCGTTTCCAGGAGCGCAACGGCTGCGGCCTTGGTTTTCTTCGCATCACCGGCACCCGAGGTCAGTCGCGCCTCGAGCAGAGTGACCTCGGTGGCGAGGTCGTCGTAGCGGCGACCGAAGTGGGCCAGCCCCTCGGCGGCGTCACCGGCCTGCCAGGATCCGATCTGGCGTTCTCCGTCGGCAGTCTTCACCCAGGCGGTGCCGTCTTCCTCGACGCGGCCGAACTTGCTCGGGTCGCTTGCCGGGGTAGTCGGTACTGCCGGCCGACTGGCAGCCGGTCCTGGCCGTGGCGCGCCTGGCCGCGGTCCACCTGGTTTCGGAGCGCCCGGTTTGGGCGTCGACGCGCTCGGCTTGGCAGCACCGGGGGTTGGTGTGCCGGGTGCCGAGCTGGTCTCTGTTCCGGTGGTGGGTTCGCTGTTCTCGGTCATCGGTCCTCGTCTCTGCCGCGCGTCACGGCTGCCTGATCGCATTCCTGGTTCCATTGAACCCGGTACTCACGTTCTACGACTATTGAATCAGGTAACAGGGTGTCAGGTTGTCACCTCGGGTTGGACTAGCGTGGCATCTGTGTTCACAGCTGCCGCACTGGTCCCGTCACCCCCACTTCTTGTTCCCCAATTGTCGGGCGACTCGGCTCCGGCCGGCGAGGTCAGGGCGGCTGTGCTCCAGGTAGTTCAGGAACTGGCAGCCACGGCGACGCGATGGATCGCCGTGGGCGCCGACACCGAGAAAGTCCTGGAAACGGCTGGAACAGCAGGCGTGGGACGGGGAGAAGTCGGGACCTTTGCCGGCTTCGGAGCTGACGTTCGCACCCGACTCGACGGCGATGCCCGCGGGCCGGTCAATCCGGAGCTGCCGTTGACTGCTCTGGTCGCGGGCTGGCTCCGCGAGCAGGCCGGGCCGGACGTGTCCGTCGATGTACACCTGATTTCAACTAACGCGTCGGTGGACGAATGCCGCACACTCGGCGCGCGGCTGCGTGAACTCCTGGACGCCGGAGACGAGCCGGTCGGCCTGCTGGTCCTCGCTGATGGAGCGTCGACCTTGACCCCCAAGGCGCCGGGCAGCTTCGACGAGCGAGCCGCGCCAGTTCAGGCAGTGATCGACGCTGCGCTCGAGCAGGGTGATCGGGCGGCGCTTCTGGACCTGGATCCTGCGCTGTGCGACGAGATAGGTGCGTCGGGCCGGGCCGCGTGGCAGGTCTTGGCGTCGGTCTTCACCGAGCAACCCGACGCGGTGGTGCACTACAGCAGTGCGCCGCTTGGCGTCGGCTATCACGTCGGGATGTGGCGCCGGTGAGCAAAACCGCGGATTCTAAAGCTGGAAATTGTCGACCCATCGCCGTGGTCGGTCCGACGGCTGCGGGCAAGTCCGATCTTGCGCTCGATCTGGCGCAGGAGTTCGGCGGCGAGATCATCAACATCGACGCGATGCAGCTCTATCGCGGCATGGATATCGGAACTGCAAAACTTCCACCCGGTGAACGTCGGGGGATTCCGCATCACCTGCTCGACGTGCTCGATGTCACCGAGACGGCCACTGTGGCGCGGTACCAACATGACGCCATGACAATCGCGGAGCGGCTGATGGCGGAGGGCAAAGTACCCGTCATCGTCGGTGGTTCCATGATGTACGTGCAGTCACTTCTCGACGAGTGGGCCTTCCCGGCTACGGACCCTGTTGTGCGTGCGCGGTGGGAGGCTGTTCTTGCCGACGAGGGGATTGCGGCGGTGCATGCCGCGCTGGTGGCGGCGGATCCCACCGCGGCTGCGTCGATCCTTCCGACCGACGGTCGCCGCATGGTGCGGGCGCTGGAGGTGGTGGAGTTGACCGGTCAGCCCTTCGCGGCATCAGCTCCGCAGATCGGTGAACCTCGTTGGGGCACAAGGATATTAGGTGTCGATCGGGAGACGGAACGGTTGGATGCGCGTATTCGACTGCGTACGGAGTTGATGTTCGACACCGGATTGGTCGGTGAGGTCGAGGCGTTGATCGAGCAGGGTCTTCGCGACGGCGTGACCGCGCCGCGAGCGATCGGCTATGCACAGGTGCTGGCGCATCTCGACGGTGAGTACAACCTCGCTGAGGCGCTCGAACGTACCTTCATCGGGACTCGACGATACGTTCGGCGTCAGCGGTCGTGGTTCCGTCGCGATCCGCGAGTGCACTGGCTCGACGGCGGCGCTGACGATTTGCTGGACGCCGCGCGCGCAGCTGCTGTGGGGGAAATGCGCTAGTTGCACGGACCGGTGTGTAACGAATCCCCGAATTCAGCTATCTTACAGTTATGGCAATCGGTCATGGCGACCAGCTGACGAAGGGTGAAGAGAACATGGTGCAGACGGCGGCGCACGCTCGAACGCCCCGCAGGCGCAAGACAACTCTGCCCTTGGTTCTTCTCCTCGTCGTGTTTCTCGCAGCGGGTGCCATCCTTGTCTACCTGGCTGTCAGTGCCGCGGGAAAACCGATCAGCGCACCATTGCCCGATGCTCCGTTCGAGGTCGGAACAGCGCCGGACCCCGGCATGATCTGGGCTGCGGCACCGACCGATCTGCCTCCGAACACACTCGCGATCCCGGACCTCGACGTGCGGGCCGACATCGTGACCAGTGGTCTGGGCGCCAATCGCGGCATGATCCTTCCGCACCCCGACAAGGTCTCGCACTTCCTCAACGACGTACATTTCGGTGAGCCGGACGGCACCAATCTTGTTGCCGGGCACGTCGACGACGGCGACCGCACCCACGGCGCGCTCTGGCCGTTGCACCAGATCAAACCGGGAACGCCGATCTACGCCACCGACGACGCGGGCACCATGTACACGTACACCGCGGCGAGTCTGAAGCTCTACGAGAAGGTGGCGTTGCCGGCCGAGTTCTTCGAGGACGCGGGTGCACCGAGGCTGGTTCTGGTTACCTGCGGCGGCCCGACGGTTCCTGATCCGTCGATGCCCTCCGGATTCACTTATGAGCACAACCTGGTGGTCACGGCCTCGCCGGCGTAAGGGTCCGGTAGGTCCGGATAGGATGGCGCTCATGGATTTCAGCAAGGGTCACGGCACTCAGAACGACTTTGTCGTGCTTCCCGATCTCGATGTCGCGATCGATCTCGAGCCGGCGCGCGTCGCCGCGCTCTGTGACCGTCGTCAGGGATTGGGCGCCGACGGGATTCTGCGTGTCGCGCGGGCCGGTGCACTCGCCGATGCCGGTGTCCTGACCGAGATTCCGACGGGAATTGCCGCCGACGACTGGTTCATGGACTACCGCAACGGCGACGGCTCGATCGCCGAGATGTGTGGCAACGGTGTTCGGGTGTTCGCGCATTACCTGACTGCCTCCGGCCTCGAGAACCGTCGCGAGTTCGTGGTCGGCAGCCGGGCCGGAGCGAGGCCGGTGGTAGTTCACGCCACAGGCGCCACCGCGGGTGATGTGACCGTAGGCATGGGAACCGTCACCGAGCTGGGGACCAGCAGCGCCAGCATCGAAGGCAGGGCCTTCACCGGGCTGGGAATCGATGTCGGCAATCCGCACCTGGCCTGCGTCGAGAAGGATCTGCACGCCGAGCAGTTGGCGGCCCTCGATCTGTCCATCGCACCGGCATTCGATCCGGCGTTCTTCCCGCATGGCGTGAACGTTGAATTCGTGACGCCACTCGAAGACGGCGGCGTCAGCATGCGGGTGTACGAGCGCGGTGTCGGCGAGACTCGCTCGTGTGGCACCGGAACTGTTGCCGCAGCCGCTGCGGCGCTGCGCCACGACGGTCGCAGCGACGGCACCGTCACCGTCAAGGTTCTCGGCGGCGCGGTTCAGGTTGCGATCGACAAGGGTGTTGCCGAGCTTCGCGGACCGTCGGTTCTGCTCGCAGCCGGATCGATCAGCGATGACTGGTGGCGATCACTTGCGTGAGCTGCGTATGCCGTGCGCGAAAAGCGGATGCGCCGCTGTGAGGTTTCGTGGGAACATGGATCTTGTATGACGAAATCACATGACAATCAAGAATCCACTGCAGACGAGTCTGCAGAATCGTTTGCTGCCGACTCAGGTGCCGACTCTTCACCGGCAGGCGAGCAGGCCGAGTACACAGCTGACGAGTCCGACTACGCAGCGTCTTCCGGTTCCGGAACGCCGTCGGTTGGTGAAATGCAGCTTTCCGAGCGTGGTGCATTGCGCCGCGTTGCGGGACTGTCCACCGAGTTGGAAGACGTCACCGAGGTCGAGTACCGCCAGTTGCGCCTCGAGCGTGTTGTCCTGGTCGGTGTCTGGACCCAGGGAACTGCTGAGCAGGCAGAGTCCAGCATGGCCGAGTTGGCTGCACTGGCGGACACGGCCGGTTCAGAGGTTCTGGACAGCTTGGTACAGCGCCGCGACAAACCCGATACGGCTACGTACATCGGTTCCGGCAAGGCCCAGGAACTACGTGAAATCGTGCTCTCGACCGGCGCCGACACGGTCGTCTGCGACGGTGAATTGACACCTGCGCAGCTCACCGCGCTGGAGAAGATCGTCAAGGTCAAGGTCATCGACCGCACCGCCCTGATTCTCGATATCTTTGCTCAGCACGCCACGTCCCGCGAAGGTAAAGCTCAGGTCGCTTTCGCTCAGATGGAGTACATGCTTCCTCGCCTGCGTGGTTGGGGCGAGTCGATGTCGCGCCAGGCTGGTGGCCGTGCCGGCAGCAACGGCGGTGTGGGCCTGCGTGGTCCCGGTGAGACCAAGATCGAAACCGACCGTCGACGCATTCGTGAGCGCATGGCAAAACTGCGGCGCGAGATCAAGGCCATGAAGGCGGCCCGCGACACCAAGCGGACGCGTCGATTGCGCAGTGACATCCCCGCTGTTGCCATCGTCGGCTACACCAACGCCGGTAAGTCGAGCTTGCTCAATTCGCTCACCGGGGCAGGCGTACTGGTGGAAAACGCACTGTTCGCCACCCTGGATCCGACTACTCGTCGGGCGTCGCTCGAAGACGGCCGCGAGTACGTACTGACCGACACCGTCGGTTTTGTTCGGCACCTTCCTACCCAGTTGATCGAGGCATTCCGCTCGACCCTGGAAGAGGTTGCCGACGCGAATCTGCTGATGCACGTCGTGGACGGTTCCGATGCATTGCCCACCGAACAGATCAAAGCCGTTCGGGAAGTGATCACGGACGTTCTGCGCGAGACCAATTCGCCTGCGCCTCCGGAGTTGATCGTGGTGAACAAGATCGACGCCGCAGATCCGGTGACGCTCACGCAATTGCGTGCGTTGCTTCCCGGCGCCGTGTTCGTCTCCGCCAAGACGGGCGAGGGAATTGCGGAACTGCGAGCCCACCTTGCCGAGGTTCTGGTACGCCCCGACGTGGAAGTCGACGTTCTGGTTCCGTACCACCGCGGCGATCTGATGGCCAAGATCCATTCCGACGGAACAATTCTGGAGTCGGCTCACGAGGAATCGGGAACCCGGGTTCACGCGCGCGTTCCACAGATGTTGGCGTCGGCTCTGGTCGAGTACGCACCGAGTGCGTAGTTGGTCGAGTACGCACCGAGTGCGTAGTTCGCGCCTCGCGACTGTCGCCGCCACCGGTGCGCTGGTGGTCCTGCTGTCCGGAAGTGCTGGAGCGCAATCGAATACACCCGTCCCGGAGACGGGTGTATTCGAGCCACTCTGCACACCGACCGATCCCGGACTCGAGGAACTCTCCGGCATGGTGGCCGTCGGCGACCGGATCTACGCCATCGGGGACAGTGGGAACGACGAAGTTGTCCTTGAACTGAACACCGATTGTGTTGTGCGAAACCGGATTCCCGTGCCGATCGACCCGTACGACATCGAGGATCTCGCGTGGTACGACGGATCGCTGATTCTCGCGGACATCGGCGACAACCTCAGGACCCGCGAGACCGTTGCGTTCATCACGCTCGACCCCGCGTCGGGTAGCGCGTCGTTGCATCGCGCGACCTACCCAGACGGACCGCACGACGCCGAAGCAGTGCTGGTCGATCGAAGTGGCCGCGTATTCGTCGTCACGAAGGAACTTTTCGGAACGAGCAGTATCTACACACCAGCGCAGGGCCAGAGTATTTCCGCGCTGGCCGAACCCGGGCCGACACCGCTGACGCGAGTCGGAACACTCAGCACAGGGGACGGGACTGCCGCTTCGATGTTCACCGGCGGCGCGGTGTCGGCAGACAGTTCGGTGGTGGCGCTGCGGAATTATTCGGATGTCTATCTCTACCGGGTCGGCGAGAAGGGGATAGGCGCCGCACTCACCGAGGGGCAGCCGCTACGCATCCCGACGCCGTATCAACCTCAAGGTGAGTCCGTCACGTTCACGGAAGCCGGCGATCTGGTGATCGGTTCCGAGTCGAAGGGCGGAGCGCTCCCGCCTCTGTACGTCTTGCGCGGCGCAGTCGAGATGGCACTGGTGTCGCAAAACGGAGAGTCAGCGGGCGAAGAGTCGAGCAACGCAGCGGTGTGGGGCATTGCCGGCGGTGTTGTTGTGATCGCCATCGGCGGTGGTTTGCTCGTCCGCTTCCGAAGGCACAGATAGAAACACAGCAGATAGAAACACCAAAGCCGGACACTCATACGAGCGTCCGGCTCTGGTGACGGATATTCAGGCGTCGAGATCGGCAGCAACCAACTCGGCAACCTTCTCGAGGGCGTCGATGTCGTCGGATTCGATGGTGACTTCGGCACCCTTGGCGGCGCCGAGCGTCATGATCATCAGCGCCGAGCCTGCGTCCACGGGTTCTTCGCCGGCAACGGCGAGAGTCACGGTGGCTCCGGAGGCGCCCACCGCTTCGGCGATGAGGGCAGCGGGGCGCGCGTGGAGGCCAACTGCGGAACCTACGGCAACTGTCTTACTTGGCATGAGAACTCCTCAGGGTGGTGGTGGGTGTGATGTCGATCATGCCGCAGCGGGCACGATTTCGGGGTCCAACTCGGCGTCTGTCGGGCCACTGCGGATGAACTGTTTTGCGCCGATGACCGCCAGCGCAGCTACGACGGTTCCGGCGGCGAGAGAAACCAGGAACCAGCCGATTCCGCCGACTGCGAAGAATACGAAGATTCCGCCGTGCGGAGCGCTCAGTGTGACGTCGAATGCCATGATCAGACCGCCGGTGATGGCGCCGCCGGCCATCATCGAGGGAATGACACGCAACGGGTCGGCAGCGGCAAAGGGGATGGCGCCTTCGGAGATGAAGGCAGCGCCGAGCAACCAGGCAGCTTTTCCGTTTTCACGTTCTGCTTCACTGAACAACTGGGGGCGCAGGACGGTGGATGCAAGTGCCATTGCGAGCGGCGGGACCATGCCGGCCGCCATGACGGCGGCCATGATGCGCAGCGATGCGGGGTCGTCGACGTTCAGACCGGCTACGGCGAAGGCGTAAGCAGCTTTGTTGACCGGTCCGCCCAGGTCGAAGCACATCATCAGGCCGAGGATGATGCCGAGGAAGATGGCGGAGCTACCCGAGAGTCCGTTGAGCCAGTCGGTGAGTCCGGTGGTGATCGCGGCCAAGGGGCGGCCGAGGACCAGGAACATCAGCGCGCCGACGATCATGGTGGCGAACAGCGGAATGATCACGACGGGCATCAATCCGCGGAGCCACTGCGGTACGGAGATCCGGCCGATGTACAGCGCGACCACACCGGCGATCAGACCGCCGACGAGGCCGCCGATGAATCCGGCACCGACAAAGACGGCTACCGCGCCGGCCGTGAAACCGGGGGCGATACCTGGCCTGTCGGCGATCGCAAAGGCTATGTAACCCGCGAGCGCCGGCACGAGGAAGCTGAAGGCCAGCGAACCGATCTGGAAGAGTACGGCGCCGAGGTAGGTGGCGAGGCCGCCGTCAGGCAGGTTTGTCAGTGAGTTGTTGAGAACGATGTCCCCGGCGGGACCGGAGATTTCGTAACCGCCGAGGAGGAAGCCGAGTGCGATGAGCAACCCACCGGCGGCGACAAACGGAATCATGTAGCTGACACCGGTCAGAAGGACCTGCCGCAGGTGCGTGCCGAACCCGACGTCGCCGGTCTCGCCGTCATCCGCGCCGGCAGCGGCAGTCCCGTCCACCGTTGCCGCTGAGGGATTGTCAGCGGCGCGGAGTGCTTCGGCCAGCATCTTGTCCGGTTCGTTGATCGCCCGTTTCACTCCGGACGCCACGACGGGTTTACCGGCGAACCGCTCGCGGCCCTTCACCCCGACATCGGTGGCAAAGATGACGGCCGCGGCACTTGCGATCAGCGACGGAGAGAGCGGTGTGCTGCCGCTCGAACCCTGTGTTTCCACGTGGACCGCGACACCGGCGCGTTCACCGGCGGCGACGAGGGAATCGGCGGCCATGTAGGTGTGAGCGATGCCGGTGGGGCAGGCCGTGACGGCAACGACGTGACGCTCGGCAGCGGCAGGCGCGGCCGGTTCCGGCGGCGTCGACTCGGCTGAGTGTTTCGCTGTGGAAACAGCGGCAGCTGCCGGCTCTGGAGTAGACGGCTTTGCCGGTGCCGGATTGAGCACCTCGTCGACCAACCGCACGATCTCATCCGGCGTCGGGGCTTCCCGAAGGGATGTGACAAATGCGGGTCGCACCAGGGCGCGAGCCAGCGACGACAGGAGCTTCATGTGTTCTGCGCCGGCGCCCTCGGGGGCGGCGATCAGGAACACCAGGTCGGCAGGACCGTCCGGGGCTCCGAAGTCGACCTTCGGATCGAGGCGCGCAAACCCCAGCGACGCCGACGTCACGGCCTCGGCGCGGCAATGCGGGATCGCGATTCCGCCGGGTAGGCCGGTGGCGGACTGCGCTTCGCGGGCCAGGGCGGCGTCGACCAGACCGTCGGCGTTGTCGGCGCGTCCCGCCGCGGTCAGTCGCGCGGCCAGCGCACGGATGACGTCCTCTTTCGAGGCGCCGAGATTGGTGTCGAGTGAGATCAGTTCTGGGCTGATGATCGGGGAGCCGGAACTGCGTGCGGTGGGTTCGGACATGTCGATTTCCTTACGGCGTCAGGCGAGTTCGGTGGGCAGGGCGGGTGCGGATGTGGCAGACGAGATCGTGACGCCTGCAAGATCGACTTGATCTGGAGTCGGGAGGGTAGTGCCGGGGAGGGAGGCGGCAGCGCTTCCGTAGGCGACAGCGTGGCGAAGGCATTCCCCTGGATCAGCCCCGGCGGTCGCGGCGAGGATGTATCCGGCAAGTGAGGAATCGCCCGCGCCGACGGTACTGACCGCGACGATCGGGGGAGCGGTGGCAATCCAGGTGCCTTCGGCGGTGACCAATACGGCTCCCGCTGCTCCGAGAGTTGCGAGCACCGCGCCGACACCGCGTTCGACCAGAAGAGTGGCCGCAGCGATCGCCGGCCCCGGATCGCCTTCTTGTGCAGCATTTTCCAGGGCATTGCCGTCGACGCCGGTGAGTTGCGCCAACTCCTCGCCGTTGGGCTTGAGGAGATCCGGCGCCGTGAGCGGAAAGTTCTCGGCAAGAGCGGACAGTGGCGCGTCGGAGGTGTCGACCGCGACCTTGCAGGGGTGATCGCGCAGTGCCGCAACAAGTTCGCCGTACCAGCCGGGATCGACGCCAGGTGGAATGGAACCGGACAGCACAATCCAGCTGGCTACATCTGCTCGTGAAACGAGTTCGCGTGCCAGGTTGTCGAGTGTTGTGCCGGAGAGGGCCGCGCCAGGTTCGTTGATCTTTGTTGTGGTTCCGTCCGGTTCGGCGACGGTGATGTTGGTGCGAGCGAGGCCCTCGGTTGCGACGCCGAGGTGGGGGATTGCGCCATCTGCAAGTGTGCTGAGAAGCGGGTCGCCCGGGTTTCCGGGAAGAATCGCGAGAACCTCGAGTTTCGCCGCGCTCAGGACGCGTGCCACGTTCACCCCCTTGCCGCCCGGATCGCTGCGCGTGGAGTGGGCTCGCAGGACTGAGCCACGCTGGAGTGGTTGCTCCAGTTGCACCGTTCGGTCGATGCTCGGGTTGGCTGTCAGGGTGACGATCATGCGATGACTACCTCGATTCCCTGGTCGTGGAACTCGGACGTGTCGGTCGGGGTGATGTCCTCGTCGGTGATGAGGACGTCAATGCTGCTCAACGGCGCGAAGCTGATGAGATGCTCGCGGCCCACCTTGCTTGAATCTGCCAGTACCACTACGTGATTGGCGGCCTTGACCAGTGCTCGTTTGACTGCTGCCTCCTCGCTGTCCGGGGTGGACAGTCCGTGTCCGAGGCTGATGGCATTGGTGCCGATGAAGGCGACATCGACACGCAAGGTGCCGAGCAGTCGTAGTGCGTCCTCGCCGACCGCTGCTTGGGTGACTCCGCGAACCCGGCCGCCGACGAGGATGAGCGATACCGAGTTCATCGACGCGAGTCGCGCTCCGATCGGAACGGAATTGGTGATCGCAGTGAAGTCGAGATCGGTCGGAATTTCGGTGATCATCCGACCGGTGGTGGTGCCGGCGTCGAAGAGTGCGCTACCGCCGTTCGGCGGCAGGTACGACAGCGCACAACGGGCGATGCGGTCTTTCTGTTCTGCGCGGGTTTGATCACGTTCTGCCATGCCGGGTTCGGTGGCGTGCAGTGAGGCGGTGGGTACTGCGCCGCCGTGGACGCGTCGTACCTGCCCGATTCGTTCGAGGAAGGCCAGATCGCGTCTGACGGTTTCGGTGGTGACGCCGAAGGTCTCGGACAGTGCCGCCACGGACATGCGTCCTCGCTGCGACACCATCGTGCCTATCGCTTGTTGGCGTTCTTCCGCGTACACAGTCTCTCCGTTGCTGGTGCCGGTCGTGATTCGCGGGTGCGGTGCGAGTCACAGTCAATGTTGCTTTATGTTGTTTTACGCCCGAGTGTGTTGACATGTCAAGAGTTGCGAGTAATCTTCGTCACAACAAAGCTGAACAGGAAGTCGGCGCGGCGTGGGACCTACGGTTGGTGGCCAGTCGGGCAAATCGTTTCTAGGAGGACCGATGACCGAACAGATCGATATCGCGAGTGTGCATGGAACACCGGTTGTTCCCGGAGTCGCTTACGGCCCGGCAATCTGGCCTTCCCGGCGCCCCGAGTTGATCGCAGAAGCCCCACCGCTGGACGAGTCGGTTCGGGCAGCCGCCCAGGACGATTTCATCGCCGCGGCCAAGACGGTGGAAGGGCGACTGCTTGCCAGGGCGGCCTCTGCGACCGGCGCTGCCGCTGAGGTGCTCACCGCCAATGCGGCTATGGCAGCTGACCGGGGCTGGATCGGAATAGCGCAAAAATCTATCGCTGCCGGGGTGCCTCCGGTTCAGGCCACCATCGCAGCGACCGAACAGTTCGTGACGATGTTCACGAAACTCGGCGGGGTGATGGCAGAGCGTGTGACGGACCTCAAGGACATTCGCGATCGGGTGATCGCCGAGCTGTCCGGACTGCCGGAACCCGGAATTCCCGCCCCCGAGACGCCGTCCGTTCTGTGCGCCGACGATCTTGCGCCGGCTGACACGGCTGGTCTCGACGCGACCAAGATCATCGGGCTCGTCACGGTTCTTGGTGGTCCCACCAGCCACACCGCGATCATCGCGCGCCAACTGGGGATTCCGTGCATCGTCGCCGTCAAGGATCTCGAGACGGTGCAAGCCGGTACTCCCGTACTGATCGACGGGACCACCGGAGAGGTGATCAGCAATCCCGATGCAGACAAGGCAAAGGCGCTGGTCGAGCAGTCCAGACTCGAGCGTGAGCGGGTCAGCACCTGGGTGGGTCCAGGGCGCACAGCCGACGGCCGGCCCGTCGACGTACTGGCCAATGTCCAGGACGGCGCGGGTGCCCGGGCGGCAGCGCTCACTGCTGCCGACGGTATCGGACTGTTTCGGACCGAACTGTGTTTCCTCGGGCGTGAGACGGAGCCGACGGTCGACGAGCAGGCCGCAATCTACACCGAAGTTCTGGAAGCGTTTGCGGGCAAGAAGATCATCGTCCGCACCCTCGATGCCGGGTCGGACAAGCCATTGAAGTTCGCCAATCATCAGGAGGAGGCGAATCCCGCTCTCGGTGTTCGAGGCGTCCGAATTGCCTGGCAGGACATGGGAATTCTCGATCGGCAACTCGACGCGATCGCCGCTGCAGCAGCTCGTACGGGCTCGTCGCCGTGGGTCATGGCGCCGATGATCGCGACCCCGGCGGAAGCTAAACGCTTTGCCGAGGCCGTCCGAGTCCGTGGCCTCGTTCCCGGCGTCATGGTCGAGGTCCCGGCTGCGGCTTTGCTTGCTGATCAGATCCTCGAGCACGTCGAGTTTCTCTCCATCGGCACCAACGACTTGGCTCAGTACACGATGGCCGCCGATCGGATGTCGTCCGAACTCGCGGAGCTCACCGATCCGTGGCAACCGGCGGTGCTCGCATTGGTTGCTCGTACCGCGCAGGCCGGTCAGGCAGTCGGCAAGCGCGTCGGTGTGTGCGGAGAGGCGGCGGCGGACCCGTTGTTGGCGTGCGTTCTTGCCGGACTCGGTGTTTCGTCACTCTCGTGTGCTGCCGCGTCCGTTGCGGGCGTCGGCGCCAAGGTCGGTTCCGTCACCATGGAGCAGTGTGTCGCTGCGGCTGCCGCAGTACTTGCCACTGGCGATCCGGCGTCGGCACGAAAGGCTGCTGCACTCGCCCTGAGTTGAACCGAATGAGGTCGCAGTACCAGCACTGACCTAGTATTTCGGGCTGTGACTAAACGAGAAACGACGACCGGGGCCAGCGGAATCGGTTGGACTGTCCACGGTGACGGTAAACGAATTGCCGACGGCGCCGTGGTGCGCCCGGACGAACGGCTCAGTTGGCCCCGAACCGTCGGCATCGGGATGCAGCATGTCATCGCGATGTTCGGTGCGACACTGCTCGTGCCGACGATTACCGGCTTTCCGGTCACGACCACTTTGCTGTTCTCGGGTATCGGTACCGCGCTGTTCTTGATCATCACCAAGGGACGGATTCCGAGTTACCTCGGTTCGTCGTTTGCGTTCATCGCGCCGCTGACCGCGTCGGCTGGGTCCGGCCCGGCCGCGCAGCTCGGTGCGGTCATGGCGGTCGGTATCGTGCTGATGCTCATCGGTGTAGCCGTGCGCGTGATCGGCGGACGGGTGATCGACGCGGTCATGCCCCCTGTGGTGACCGGTGCTGTCGTGGCGTTGATCGGTCTGAACCTGGCGCCGACCGCAGCCGCGTCGTATCAGTCGCAGCCCCTGATCGCGACAGTGACGTTGTTCTCGATTCTTCTGGTCACCGTGGTCGGACCGGGCTTGCTCGGCCGGCTCGGAATCCTGGTCGGCGTCGTGATCGGCTGGGTTTTTGCCGCAATCTACGGCGGCCTCGACAGCGAGCGTGTTACTGCACTGCGCGAGGCCGATTGGTTCGGTGTCCCGAGCCTGCACGGCCCGTCGTTCGACTGGTCGGTCATCGTATTGGCGCTGCCTGTCGTGATCGTTCTGGTGGCCGAGAACGTCGGACACGTCAAGGCTGTGTCGGCGATGACCGGAAAGTCGTTGGACGACCTGGCCGGAAACGCACTCTTTGCCGACGGCCTCGCAACTACGTTGGCCGGCGCGGGCGGAGGATCGGGTACTACGACGTATGCCGAGAACATCGGCGTGATGGCGGCTACCCGCGTCTACTCGACTGCGGCGTACTGGGTCGCGGCGGCCACGGCGGTCGTCCTGGCTTTCTCGCCCAAGTTCGGCGCGCTGGTGTTCACGGTTCCCAACGGCGTCATCGGTGGCGCGACCATGGTGCTGTACGGCCTCATCGGCATTCTCGGTGTTCGGATCTGGATGGAAGCGAAGGTCGATTTCACCGATCCGGTGAATCTCACCGTGGCCGCTGCCGCACTGGTCGCCGGTATCGGCAACCTGACACTCACCATCGGCTCGGTGGAACTCGGCGGCATCGCCTGGGGCTCGATCGGCATCCTCGTCGCCTACCCTGTCATGCGCTATCTAGCTAAATTCCGTACTTCGAGTAACAGGTAACCGGTACAGTCACGAATCGTGATCGTTCGAGTCATCGACGCGTGCTCGCAGGAGTTCTACCGTCAGAACGACAGTCAGGTGGGACGAGTGGACATCCGTTCGCCCCGTGATGCATCGAAGCAGTAGGAGCTGGCGTGGAACGTACCCTGTTCGAACCGGAGCATGACCTTTTCCGGGAGTCCTTCCAGAAGTTCTTGGCACAGCATGTTGCACCCTTCCACGATCAGTGGGAGGAGCAGAACATCGTCGATCGTGGCGTGTGGGTCGAAGCCGGAAAGCAGGGCTTTCTGGGAATGGCCGTTCCCGAGGAATTCGGTGGCGGCGGTGTAAAGGACTTCCGCTACAACGCGATCATCACCGAGGAAGCCACCAAGGGTGGGTACAGCGGGCTCGGCTTCACCCTTCACAACGACGTTGTGGCGCCGTACCTACTCGATCTGTGCAACGACGAACAGAAGCAGCGCTGGCTACCGGGATTTGCATCGGGCGAGCTGATCTCCGCGATCGCGATGACCGAACCCGGCACGGGCAGTGACCTGCAGGGCATCAAGACCAAGGCAGTTCGCGACGGTGACCACTGGATCCTCAACGGGTCCAAGACGTTTATCACCAACGGCATCAACGCCGATCTCGTCATCGTGGTGGCATGTACCGATCCAGACAAGGGCGCACAAGGCTTCAGCCTCTTTGTGGTCGAGCGCGACATGCCGGGCTTCGATCGCGGACGCAACCTCGACAAGATCGGCATGAAGGCACAGGACACCGCCGAACTCAGCTTCACCGACGTTCGGGTTCCCGCTGCCAACTTGCTCGGTGAAGAGGGAATGGGCTTCCTCTACCTGATGAAGAACCTTCCGCAAGAACGTCTTTCCATCGCAGTGGTAGCTGCCGCGGCCATGGAATCCGTTCTCGAGAAGACCATCCAGTACTGCCGAGACCGCAAGGCATTCGGCAAGTCGATCGGCAGCTTCCAGAACACCCGATTCGTGCTGGCCGAATTGGCGACGGAGACCACCGCCGTCCGTGTTCTCGTCGACAAGTTCATCGAGCAGCTCAACGCCGAGAAACTGACGGTTCAGGAAGCCGCAATGGCCAAGTGGTGGACCACCGAGGCCCAGGTCAAGCTGATCGACCGTTGCCTCCAGCTTCACGGCGGCTACGGATACATGAAGGAATACCCGGTTGCCAAGGCGTACATGGATTCCCGCGTGCAGACCATTTACGGCGGCACGACTGAAATCATGAAGGAAATCATCGGACGGTCCCTGAACCTCTGATCGAAGCAGCGACAACTATGGCCCCGGCATCAGCCGGGGCCATAGTTGGTTTTTGATCTGTACGCGTCAGATCTTGCGCATCACGGTGACTACCTTGCCGAGAATGACGGCGTTGTTACCGGAGATGGGTTCGAACAGGGGATTGTGCGGCATCAGCCACACGTCCTTCTTGACCCGCTTGAATGTCTTGACCGTCGCCTCGCCGTCGATCATCGCAGCAACGATGTCGCCGTTCTCGGCGACATTCTGCTGACGCACGACTACCCAGTCACCGTCGCAGATCGCAGCTTCGACCATGGATTCACCGACAACCTTGAGCATGAACAGCGATCCCTGCCCGACCAATTCGCGGGGGAGCGGGAACACGTCTTCGACGGCTTCTTCCGCAAGAATCGGCCCGCCGGCAGCGATGCGACCGAGGACCGGCACAAATGCAGGCTCAGGAAGCGGATCGCCCGCGGCGCTACGAATCTCCGACGCATGCCTCGTCACCGAAGCGATAGCGGTGTCGGCGGCAACCTCGTCCAGTCCTCGGACATCCACCGCTCGAGGGCGATTGGGGTCGCGGCGAATGAAGCCCTTGCGCTCGAGTGTGCGGAGTTGATGCGCGACCGACGACGTCGACGTCAGTCCCACCGCATCGCCGATCTCCCGGATGCTGGGCGGGTATCCACGCTCGCTCACCGAATCCCGGATCACTTCGAGAACGCGGCGCTGCCGCTGGGTGAGAGCTTCGGCTGACGTCGCGGCAACGCCTGCCGTTGCGGCACTTGTGGAGCGATCGTCCTTCATGGCGTTGAGCCTTCCGTGTTTGCGGTGATTGCTTGTCTGCGGTGATTGCTTGTGGACGAGCGGTGGATATCAGGATTATCGGAGGTGCTGTGACTTATTCGGTCGAACTTTGTTGTCTCGGTCGAGCTTTGTTGTCGGTGGTGCGTGGTTCTCTGTGCGTACATGTCGCCCCGGGAGTCCCAGTTCGGAATTCCCATTGTGTGACCTGACACGAATCTAGTCGCATTTGCTCGCGGTTTCAAACATCTGTTCGACCTGTGTCGCTCGAATAGAAGACTTTGTCAGTCAGACGTGGTAGAAATTCGAACATGCGTTCCATCGAACGCAGGTTCGAACCGCAAACGAGTTCGAATGAGCCGGTGTAGATCCGCGGAGGTCAAGATGGGCAACGCAGCACTGAAGTACGACGCAGCTTTCGAGTACGACCCAGCTTCTGATCAGGCTCTTCCGGATCCTCGGGTGGCGCCGAAGTACCACGCGTCGTTCTACGATGCCGCGCCATACGACGAGGCCGTCGGGGCGATGGCTTACCGCGTCCGCCGCGAGACGCCGGAATTCCGCGGACGTCGTGACTCCGTTCGTGAGCCGGTTGGTGATCGCCGATTCGATCGAGATTCGGATTCTTCACGGCCACATAGCGGAAACTTCGAACACCGCAATCGAGTGGGAGTGTCGCGGGCGCCTCATATTGTCCATGTCGATCGTGTCGGTTCCGACGGGGTTGGTTGGCGGAGCATGGCCACGGGAGTGCTGTTGACGGCCGTGGCGGTGCTCGGTTTGGTAGGGCTCGCGGCTGTGTCCACAAGTGGTGCTTCGGATCCGGTCGGTGCTACCTCCGTTGTGCGCGTCGCAGCGGGTGAATCGTTGAGCGACATCGCAGCCGATATTGCTCCCGGTCAATCGGTGGGGGTCGTCATCGAGCGGATCATGGATCTCAATGCAATGAATGATTCCAGGCTGAAGGTAGGCCAGACGCTGATTGTTCCTGCCGCGCAGGGGCGTTGATGTAAGCGCAGTGCAAGTCGAGGTCTCGGAGTGCGCGGGTGATCGGCACTCGATGGCCGGAGAAGGACCGAGCATGCGTTCGGGTGGTGTCGAACGAGTAAGCTGTGAGCTTGACAGTCACACCACCTCGGGTGGTCGCGCATCTGCTCTGTGGATCCTCCGAAGATTTGCAGTTGGTGGGAATCTTCAATTGCGGCCATTCCTGGCAACGAAGAAGGAACCGCGATGCATTGCCCGTTCTGCCGGCACCCTGACTCCCGAGTGGTCGACTCGCGTGAGGCGGATGAAGGTCAGGCAATTCGCCGTCGTCGTTCGTGTCCCGAATGTGGTCGTCGCTTCACGACTGTCGAGACAGCGGTGCTGTCAGTTGTCAAGCGCAGTGGTGTCACCGAGCCCTTCAGCCGCGAGAAAGTCGTGAAGGGTGTGCGCCGCGCGTGCCAGGGTCGTCATGTCGACAACGATTCGTTGAATTTATTGGCTCAGCAGGTCGAGGATGCCGTGCGTGCTTCCGGTTCGGCCGAGATTCCGAGCAACGAAGTGGGATTGGCGATCTTGGACCCCTTACGCAACCTCGACGAGGTGGCATATCTCCGGTTTGCGTCGGTCTACAAATCCTTCAGCTCCGCAGAAGATTTCGAGCGAGAAATTACCGATATGCGTCATCGCGTGGATGCCAAGGCGTCCGGTGAAGAAGCTGTCGCCGTCGACTGAGTCACGTCGAGGGATCGTCCTTAGATAACGCTCCGAGAACAAATAGGGCTTTTGCCCCTATTTCTCGGCGACAGACGCCTACGCTCGACGAGTACGTTCAGCGGTCCGAGTCGGAATCGCAGCATTCGGGCCGAAAGTCCGCATCTGTCGTTACGGAGGCGTTATGCCCTTGAACGGAATTCTCGCAGTAGTCAACAGCCTGGTCACGTTAGGTCTGGCCAACACTGTCGCAACAATTGGTGGCTCGGTCGCCAATGTGAACATTGTGCAGTGAACCCCTGACGGTCAGCGTTTGATCGCCTCGATTGCTTTGAGTACCCGCTTCTCCGAGACTGGAGTTGGGGTTCCCAGAGACTGTGCGAACAGTCCCACCCGAAGTTCCTCGATCATCCACGAGATGGCGTCGACATCTTTGGCGGTACGACGCTCTTCCGGCAGCGAATTCAGCAATCTGTCGTACGCGGCGTACACCCGATCGAGAACGTCCATGGCTTGGTGGTCGCGATGAGCGCTGGCAGGAAGCGCTTCGAGCCGGAATGTCGCGGCCGCCAGGTACCGGGGTAGCTCGCGTAGTCTCGCCGAACCCAATTCTGCGACAAAGCCGGGGAAGAGGAGCGATTTCAGTTGCTCGCGAACGTCTTCGGCGGCTTCTCCGCGCGATCGCTGGAGGACGACATTCAAGCGGTGTGATTGTTCGAGGATCGGAACGATCATGCGCAGTATCGCGGACACGCGCCCGGCCAACTCCGATCGGGCTGCTTTGACGAGTGCCTCGAAAGCCTCCGGTGTCCGTACCGGTCCACCTTTGGCAGCGATGATCTCGTTGGCTGCGGCTACACGGCAGTCCTCGACCAACGCTTCCAGGCTTCCGTCCGGATTCTGTCCCAGCATGAGTCGGTGTGTATTCGACAGCCCTGATGTGACTGCCTTGAGTTGGGTTGGCACCGCCGCGAGAAGAAGAGCCCGAGTGCCCTCGCGCATCGCCTGTGCCTGCGCTGCAGGGGTACTGAGAACCCGTACTGCCACACCGCCGTTTTCCGGCACCAGCGCCGGGTATCCGGTGACCTGCTGGCCGCCGATGCTCCTGGTGATGGTCGGCTCCAGTGCGCCCAGCGTCTCGGAGGTCCACACCGTCGAGGCTGCCCGCTCGGTACCGGTCGCTGCTTTGGCAACTTCCTTCTGAACTCGCGGGGCGAGTGTGCGTCGTAGCTGAGCCAGATCCTTGCCCTTGGCCAGAACTTTTCCGGATTCGTCCTCGACCACAAACGTCATTCGAAGGTGATCAGGAAGGGCGCTCGGATCAAAATCCTTCGCGTCGATGTGCGTTGCGCCCAGACGCGACAGCTCGCGCGCCATTGCCGTGAGCAGTGGTTCGGATCGTGGTTTCACGGAAGCCAGTGCTGCGCTTGCATAGTCAGGCGCCGGAACAACCTGCCGCCGGATGGTCTTGGGCAGCGTCTTGATCAATGCCGACACCAATTCGACACGCATGCCCGGTACCAGCCAGTCGAACCCGACGGGTTGGAGTTGTGCGAGGAGACCGACGGGAATGTGCGCGGTGACGCCGTCGTCGTCCTTGCCTGGTTCGAATTGATAGGTCAGTGGCAACAGCATGTCGCCCTGACGCCAGGCATCGGGGTATTCGCCGCCCAGAACCGTTGCGGCATCGGAATTCACGACGGTTTCGGGCGTGAACGTCAACAGGTTCGGGTCTTGCCGGCGTGCTGTCTTCCACCACTTGTCGAAGTGTCGCGCGGACACAGCTTCGGCGCCGACGCGTGAGTCGTAGAACTCGTAGAGCGTCTCGTCGTCGACCAGGATGTCGCGTCGGCGGGCCCGGTTCTCGAGTTCTTCGACGTTGTCGAGCAGTGCGCGATTTTCGTGGAAGAACTTGTGCTGTGTAGTCCATTCGCCCTGCACCAGCGCATGGCGAATGAACAATTCGCGCGAGGTTTCCGGATCGATTGACGAGTAGGTGACAGCGCGTCCGGTGACCAGGGGTACGCCGTAGAGCGTCACGCGCTCGTACGCCATGGCCGAACCACGCTTGGAGGACCAATGCGGCTCGGAGTAGGTCCGTTTGACCAGGTGTGGTGCCAGTTTTTCGGCCCATTCCGGTTCGATGCGCGCGGACATGCGGGCCCAGAGCCTGGTTGTCTCCACCAGTTCGGCGGCCATTACCCAGCGGGGTGGCTTCTTGAACAGGCCCGAGCCGGGGAAGATCGCAAAACGGCTTCCGCGAGCACCGAGGTAGTCGCGCTTTTCGCCTTCGCGAAGTCCGATGTGGGAGAGCAGGCCGGCCAGCAAGGATTGGTGGACCGAATTCTCGGATGCGGGAAGTTCGTTGACCGACCAGCCGAGTCCGCGAGTGATCTGACGCAACTGCCCGTGCAGATCCTGCCATTCGCGGATGCGTAGCCAATGCAGGAACTCGTTGCGGCACATCTTGCGGAATTGGCTCGAGGACAGATCGTTTCGCTGCTCGCGGAGGTAGTCCCACAACTTCAGATAGGCGAGGAAGTCGGAGTTCTCCACCGTGAAGCGGGCGTGCTTCTCGTCGGCGGCCTGCTGGAACTCGGCGGGCCGCTCTCGTACGTCCTGAATGGACAGTGCAGCGACGATGACGAGCGTCTCGTGCAGCGCTCCGTTTGTCTTGGCTTCCACCAACATTCGAGCCATGCGAGGGTCGACGGGAATCTGCGCCAGTTCGCGGCCGATCGGAGTCAGTTCCGGATGCGACGCGTCGGATCCTCGTGCGATAGCGCCCAGTTCTTCGAGTAGTCCGATGCCGTCTTTGATGGCTCGCGAATCCGGGGGCTCCACAAACGGGAATGCGGCAATATCGCCGAGACCCAGCGCCGTCATCTGCAGGATCACAGACGCGAGGTTGGTGCGCAGGATCTCCGGTTCGGTGAACGCCGGCCGGGCTTCGAAGTCCTCTTCGGAATACAGCCGGATGCAGATACCCTCGGCGACACGGCCACAGCGACCGGACCGCTGACGCGCTGATGCCTGGGAAATCGGTTCGATCGGCAGCCTTTGCACCTTGGTGCGGACGGAATATCGCGAGATGCGCGCTGTTCCGGGATCGACGACGTAGCGAATGCCGGGAACCGTCAGAGATGTTTCGGCGACGTTGGTGGCCAGGACAACTCGTCGGCCGGTGTGCGGAGAGAACACTTTGTGCTGTTCGGCTGCCGACAGGCGTGCATACAGTGGAACGATTTCGGTGTTGCGAAGCCTGCGGTCGCGCAATGCATCTGCGGTGTCACGAATCTCGCGTTCACCAGACAGGAAGACGAGGATGTCACCCTCGCCCTCTGCGCTGAGTTCGTCAACAGCTTCGCAGACGGCGTCGACCGGATCTCGGTCGTAGCTGATATCTCCGGATTCGACAGTCAATGGGCGGTAACGCATTTCCACCGGGAAGGTTCGCCCGGACACCTCGACGATCGGCGCGGGCTTCCCGTCGACGGCAAAGTGCTGAGCGAACCGCTCGGGGTCGATGGTCGCCGAGGTGATGATGACCTTGAGGTCGGGTCGGCGGGGGAGTAGCTGCGCCAGATACCCGAGGATGAAGTCGATGTTGAGGCTGCGTTCGTGAGCCTCGTCGATGATGAGAGTGTCGTAGCGGCGCAACATCTTGTCGCGCTGAATCTCCGCAAGCAGAATGCCGTCGGTCATCAACTTCACGTACGTGCGGTCGGAAACTTGATCGGTGAATCGCACTGTGTAGCCCACGGCGTCGCCGAGTTCGGTGTCGAGTTCTTCGGCTATTCGCTCGGCGACCGTTCGCGCGGCAAGGCGCCGGGGCTGAGTATGGCCGATCAGTCCGCGAACTCCGCGTCCCAGTTCGAGGCAGATCTTCGGGATCTGAGTGGTCTTGCCAGAACCTGTCTCGCCGGCGACGATCACCACCTGGTTTTCGGAAATCGCGCGGGCAATGTCGTCTTTGCGTTGACTGACCGGCAGTGCCTCGGGGTAGGACACTGCGGGCACGTTCGCCGCGCGTTCGGCCAGCCGGATGCGCGCGGATTCGATCTCCTGGGCCAGTGTTGCCAGGTTCTCCGGCGTGCGGGCGCGGTCGAGTTTGCGCCGCAGACGGTTCTCGTCACGGAATGAGACTTCGGACAGGGCGCGTTTCAGGTCGCTTCGTCGTGGTGAGAGCGGGGCCGGTGGTGTTGTAGACATGCTGACGGACAGCTTATCGAACGCCGGGAAATCTCACTCCCGCAGCGTGCGTTGTGACACGATCGGGCAGTGACGACATTTGCGACATCCACTCCGATGGCGGTACGCATTCTCCGCCTTGCGTTTGCGGTCTACGGGCTGACCGCCTTGTTATGGATCCCGCTACGCAACGCCGAGGGATTCTCCCTGGTGAACTATCTCAGCTATTTCACTATCGAGAGCAATATCGCCGCAGCCGTCGTACTGATTGTCGGAGGGCTGCGGGATCCGCAGTCGCGCACCTGGCAGACAGTTCGAGGCGCCGTGACGCTCTACATGGTGATCACGGGCATCGTCTACGCGGTGCTGCTCTCGGATGTCGATGTGACGCTGAACGACACCTGGATCAATGTCGCCCTGCATCAAGTACTGCCGTTGGTGATGCTTGCCGACTGGGTGTTTTCGCCCTCGCGCCACCGCATCTCCGAAGGGTCGGCCTTGACGTGGCTCGCCTTTCCCGCCCTGTATGCCGTGTATTCGCTGGTTCGCGGAGCGATCGTCGACTGGTACCCGTATCCCTTCCTCGATCCGCGAGCCCACGGTTACGTAGCCCTGGTGATCGGGCTTGTTGTGCTTGCCGTGGCAATGGCGCTGATGGCGCTGGCGGTGAACGCCGTCGGCAAGCTAGGGGCGCGGTGGCGGTACGGCGACGCCGACCGGGACTCTGTCGCGATGTGAGATGTGGACCGCGGGCTGCTACTCCGCCGGAACTTCCTGCAGCCCGAGAGTGTTGCCGCTGGCAAGAACCTGATCGAGACGGTCGATGTTGGGGTGCTTGCCGCGGTTCGCGCGGGCATCGTCTGTGTGCTCGGCAAAAATCGCCAGCGCAGCCGTTGCGGCCTCAGGAGTGATTGCGCCGTAGACCTGGGCGAGGTGGTTGTAGACCTTGACCGAACCAGATTTGCCCGGCTTGTTCTCCACGGTGTCGATGACGGTGCCGTCGGTGTCGAGCACGTTGATGGCGGCGAGGTGATCGATCGAGGGGAGGGCAGCAAGATTCTCGGCAAAAGTCATGGTGATGAGATTACGTGCCCAGGGCGGCGATCCCCACGCAGGGCAGCATCACGCGGGAGACGATTTGTGGTGTCGATATAGTTGCTGCACATCGTGTGCACACCAGCATCGTTGGTATTCGTTTGGACTCGAAGGGGAAAAAGATGGCTTCGGCACTGTGGCACGGGTTCGCGGATATGGGCGCGGTCGAGAAGAACGGCGCATTTGTCGTCTCTCGCGGTGAAGGCGCGTACATCTGGGACTCGCAGGACAATCGGTACCTCGACGCAACTGCCGGGCTCTGGTTCACGAACGTGGGCCACGGCCGCACCGAGATCGCCGACGCCGTTGCCGCTCAGCTGTCGAAGATCGCTCACTTCTCCAACTTCGGCGATTTTGTCCCCGAAACCACGCAGGCACTGGCTGAGCGGCTCGCGAAGATCGCGCCGGTTGCAGGCAGCAAGATCTTCTTCACCTCCGGTGGTTCCGATTCCGTCGACACCGCAGCGAAGTTGGCGCGTCGGTACTGGCATGAGGTCGGCCAGCCCGACAAGAACATCATCGTCGGACGCCAGAAGGCCTACCACGGAATGCATGTTGCGGGAACAGCTCTCGCCGGTATCCCCGTCAATCGCGAGGGGTACGGCGAGCTGATGGCCGATGCTGCCACCGTCGGCTGGGACGACGCCAAGAGCCTCCTCGAACTGATCGAGAAGGTCGGCGCGAACAAGATCGCCGCATTCTTCGCCGAGCCCATCATCGGCGCCGGCGGGGTGTACCTTCCGCCCGAGGGATACCTGGCCGAGGTCCGAGACATCTGCCGTGAACACGACATACTGTTTGTCGTCGACGAGGTTGTCACCGGTTTCGGTCGTATCGGTGGCGAGTGGTTTGCATCCACTCGCTTCGATCTGCAGCCCGACATGATGACCACAGCAAAGGGTTTGACCTCCGGATACGTTCCGATGGGTGCCGTGTTCATCGCACCTCGCGTCGCCGAGCCGTTCTACAACGGTGCTTGGTGGCGTCACGGCTACACCTACGGCGGGCACGCCGGAGCGGCAGCTGCAGCCATGGCAAACCTCGACATTCTCGAGCGTGAGAACCTCCTCGCCGAGTCCAAGCGGCTCGAAGCGTCGTTGCACACGCACTTGCAGCCGCTGGCCGAGCATCCGCGGGTTTCCGAGGTCCGCAGTGGACTCGGGGCCGTCGCCGCCGTTCAGCTGGCAGACCCGGCCGAGGCACTGCCGTTCGTGAAGACGCTGCGCGAGCACGGAATTTCAGGTCGCGCGGCAGGTCAGGGAGCGATGCAGATTTCCCCGACCTTCGTGATGACGGACGATCAGGTGGCCGAGATGGCTGCGGGAATCCTCGCCGCTCTCGGATAAATTTGCGAACTAGCTGCGGCGTCGGAAGAGTTTCTTCATCCGGCGCCGCAGTGTGCTCGGTACCGGCTCCAGCTCGATAGTGTCCTGCTCTGACGCCCTGGCGTACGCCTGCGTGTATCGCTCGTGGAGGACGGAGCGAATCTCGTCGGGGGAGTACGCCCGACGCGCACGCTCGTTCCGCACAGCGAGGACCCCGGTGGCCGCGACCCCCATAGCGCCGGCGAGGCCCACGAGCTTCCATATGTGCGAGGCACGAAGTGTCATGCCTCTAGGCTAAAGGTTATGGACCGACGATCACGCTCTCAGGTGACCCTCGACGAGGCAGCCAGTGTCACCCGCACTGGCGATATCTGGATCTTCCGCGGAGATTCCACGGCCGACAAGGCAATTCAGACGCTCACTAACAGTCCGGTCAACCACGTCGGCATGTCGGTGGTGATCGACGATCTGCCACCGCTCATGTGGCATGCAGAGCTCGGTCATTCGTTGCAAGACATGTGGACCGGTCGTTTCCAGCGTGGCGTTCAGCTCCATGATCTGAAGGCCGCCGTGCAGGTGTGGGGAGCCAAGTACGGGCAGCAGGGTTGGCTTCGGCAGCTCGACACCCCGGTGACCCGTGAACAAGAGGATGCGCTGCTGCGCACCATAGCCCGCCTGGACGGCACGCCGTTTCCCTCCACCGCCAAGCTCGCGTCACGATGGTTCGGCGGGCGCGTCCCGAAGTTCCGGAAGAAGCCCGAATCGCCTGCGTCGGGCATCGAAAGTGCCTACTGCGCCGAGGTTGTCGCGCAGACGTACGAGGCAATGGGCCTGATGGTGGGAAACCGTCGCATCAACTGGTTCGATCCCGGCAAGTTCTGGAGCGGCGATCAACTGCCGCTTGCACCCGGCGTGGCACTCGGCGACGAAATTGCCGTGACGCTCAGCGCCGCAGACCTCGAGGCAGGACGGAATCCGGCAGGCCAGTCACAAAGTTCGTGACTGCTCGGCAACCACGCGTCCGCCCACTTCGAGCCATCCTTCGGGCGAGTAGGTGGTGTGCAGGATCGATCCCCGTCCCTGGGTGATTCGAAGCGATTTTCGTAGGTGATCAGTGATGCGTAGGGCCGCCGATCCGGTAGCTTCGTCCTCGGCGATTCCCATTTCCGGAGCGAACATCCTTGAGCGGATGGACGATTCGAGTTTGTCCTGCCACGCCCACAGGTAGGAGTGATCGGTTTCGTAGTCCGACGGAACCGCGTCGATTACGTCATCCACCGTTTCCAGGGGGTAGAGAGCAAACTCCGGTGCCCATTCGGCGCGGGCGCGAACCCACGTGAGGTTACTGCTGCGGCGTACGTCGAGTTCGCCGGCGGGGACACCGAGTGTGGTCACCGGCCGTGCCTGATCGTGCAGCCACCAGGTGAGACCGACCGTGGGATGACCGGCAAAGGGGAGTTCTGCTGCCGGAGTGAAGATCTGGGCACTCGCCCGAGCGGCGCCCACTTCGGGGAGATCGACAAAAATCGTTTCGCTGTACCCGAGCGTCGCGGCGACTTCTTGCCGTTCGGATAGTTCGACCAGTGATGCGTCGACAATCCCGAGTGGGTTGCCGTGCTTTCCGTTCTCGTCCGTGAAGACCCGGACCACACTCACTTCGATGCCCATCGGTCCACAGTAGCGCGCCGGAAAAACGAATAAACCCTCCCCACCGTGGAAGGCGGGGAGGGTCTTTCGTCTACTGCGTCGGTCTGGGATCAGACCTGTGCGGCAGCGAGGATTTCATTGGCCTCGACAGCCTGCGCGACACCCATGACGATGGAACCGGCACGGATCGCTTCGAAGATGACCTCGCGGGAAACGCCTTCCTGACGGAGGGTGTTCTCGTGAGCTTCGAGGCAATGGTTGCAGCCGTTGATCGCGGAAACCGCGAGCGACCACAATTCGAAGTCGGCCTTGTCGACGCCCGGGTTGCCGATGATGTTCATCCGCAGGCCCGCACGAAGGTCGTCGTACTTACCGTCAAGGTAGCCCTTGGTGCGGTAGAAGACGTTGTTCATGCCCATGATCGCCGCTGCGCCGAGCGCTGCGTTGTACGCCTCAGCGGACAGGTTGTCTGCCGCCTCGGCTGCGATTTCCTTGAGCGTGGTCGCCGACTTGGTTGCAGCGGCCGTTGCGAGGAGGGTGCCCCACAGCTGCTGCTCGTTCAGAACCGTGGTGCGCGCAATGGAACTCAGGTTGAGCTTGAGATCCTTGGCGTACTCGGGAAGCGAATCTTTCAGGTTGTCGACGCTCATGATCAGACGCTCGCGTTCAGCAGCTCGCCGGCGTTGATCGTCGGGTCGCCCTTCTTCCAGTTGCAGGCGCACAGCTCGTCGCTCTGCAGAGCGTCGAGAACGCGGAGAACCTCGTCGACGTTACGGCCGACGGAACCGGCTGTGACGGAGACGAACTGGATCTCGTTGTTGGGGTCGACGATGAACGTCGCGCGGTCTGCAACGCCGTCAGCGTTGAGGACGCCGGTGGCCTCGGCAAGCTCGCGCTTGAGGTCCGAGAGCATCGGGAAGGGGAGGGTCTTGAGCTCGTCGTGCTGTGCACGCCACTGGAAGTGAACGAACTCGTTGTCGACGGAAGCGCCGAGAACCTGTGCGTCGCGGTCTGCGAACTCGTCGTTCAGCTTGCCGAATGCTGCGATCTCCGTGGGGCACACGAACGTGAAGTCCTTGGGCCAGAAGAAGACGATGCGCCACTTGCCTGCGTAGTCGTCGCTCGTGATCTGAGTGAAGTAGTCGTCGGGCTGCTGAGCGTCGACCTTGGAGAGGTCGCCGCCGATAACGGCCTTCAGGTTGTATGCCGGGAACTGGTCGCCGATTGTCAGCAGAGCCATATGTCTCGTCCTCCTACTTGTCTTGTGAACAGGTTTTTCTCACACGCACGATCACGAATGTTTGTGATCGAAAGTTCTCGATACCGTCGAAGCGGGTCTCACCGTCATGGTGCGCGACCGGCGCTTTTTGGTATGAGTCCATTCTGCATCAAAGTGGTCAAAAGGTAAAGGTGATAGGTGGCACTACACTGATAGCCATGGCTGATCAGACTTATCAACCTTCCTTGTCACAGCTGCGTGCCTTCGTATCGGTGGCCGAACATCGGCACTTCGGCACCGCCGCAGCACGTTTGAGTGTGAGCCAACCCACACTCTCGCAGGCGTTGGCCGCACTCGAATCGGGCCTCGGCGTGCAATTGATCGAACGCAGCACCCGGCGTGTCCTCGTCACAGGCGACGGTCAGCGGCTTCTCAGCCAAGCGAAACTGATTCTCGAGGCTGCCGACGGATTTGTCGCGAGCGCCGCCGGAATGGGGGATCGATTGGCCGGCCCACTTCGGATCGGGCTGATTCCCACTGTCGCGCCGTACATCCTGCCGTCACTGCTGCCGGCATTGCGGACGTCCATGCCAACGGTTGCACCTCACGTCATCGAGGACCAAACCGCACGACTGCTCGACTCGCTCCGCTCCGGTGCCCTCGATCTGGCCTTGCTCGCCCTGCCGGCTGGTGCGCCTGGGTTGATCGAGATACCGCTCTACGACGAGGATTTTGTTCTGGTCGTCCCAGCAGACCACGCGCTGGCAGGACGCAGCGATCTCACCGCTGACGTCCTCGACGAACTGCCCTTGCTGCTTCTCGATGACGGGCATTGCCTGCGGGACCAGACACTGGATCTGTGCCGTTCCGTCGACGCCCACCCGCTCTCCGGGGATACGCGGGCAACATCCTTGGCGACGATCGTGCAGTGTGTCGCCGGCGGGCTCGGTGTGACCTTGGTCCCCGAATCGGCTGTGCCGGTGGAGAGTCGGCGGGGTGAACTCGCCACGGCGACATTCACGGCACCTGCCCCTGGCCGGACAATCGGACTGGTATTCCGCTCGTCCAGCGGCCGCGCCGAAGGGTTCAGGCAGTTGGCGGAGCTGGTGAAATCCGTTGCGCCGGGGCGGACGATCCCTCAATGACCCCTGTCGTTGTGACCGGAACCAGTACTGCTCGATTCCTTCAGATCGATATTTGACGGGTTTGGCATCCGGAAACCCCGGAAGAAACTCCGGAGCCTTGTGGAAATTCCACATCTCTCCGGGTTCAATGGTCTTGGCGTCGAATGTAGCCGGATTGGCCTCGAGGATTGGCCGACGAGGTGCAGTGTTGCTGTTCAGTCGGCGAATAGGCCTATTTCGTATTCGCGGTTCTCTGTTATCTCGATGGGTTTACAAGTGTATTTCGCGAACTCGAGTACTTTGTCGAGGGGAACGCCACTCTGACGGGAAATTTGGAGTCGTGTCGTCGATCCCGAGGATTTCCTTCACGATCTCAACAGCCATATCATGCAGAGCGTAATCTTTGACTAATCGATTATTTCCATTGTCGAAAGCTTCGAGATGCCACATGTTTCACTTTCCATGTCTGCGGCTGGCGTCGGCGGGTTTAGTCGGGCGATCCGGCATTGGAGTCGAAATCGCCTAGATGCGTGCCGTTCTTACAGTACTCAGTCAGCGAATAGTCCAACGAAATATTCGCAGTTTTCGATTACGTCGATAGGTTCGTGGGTGTACTTCGCGAACTTGAGAACTTTGTCGAGTTGAACGCAACTGAAACGTGCGACGACGGGTAGATCGAAGTTGTTGTCGTCGATGCCGAGGATTTCCTTCACGATCTCGGCAGTCATGTCGTGCAAGAGGTATTTTTCGGTGCGAAATTCGGTCTCGTTGTCGAAAGCTTCGAGGTACCACATGTTTCACTTTCCTGCTCGACGACTTGGTGCGGCGCGGATGGTCTGGCCGCATCAATTGAACTTGTCGGGTTCGAGCTGACAATCGAGGCCCAGGCTCGGTTCAATCCGTTAGATCTGAGACTTCAAACTCACTATTTCGGTCTATCTTGAAGGGTTCGTTACTGTATTTAGTGAACTCGGGCACTTTGTCGAGGGGTACGTCATTCTAGGATCCAGACGGGTAAGTCGAAGCCGCTGTCGTCAACGCCGAGAATATCTTTCACGATTTCGGCAATCATATCGTGCAAAAGGTAGATCTCGGTTTGTAATTCGGCGTCGTTGTCGTAGGCCTGGAGATGCCACATAAACTTCTCTCCTGGTTTGCGGGTGGAGTGGCGGGTCCGGAGTCGTGAAGTCGATCTGATGAACCGTCGGGCTCGACTGGTATTCGAACTCTCGATGGTTGTTACTCAGTTAAGAATGCTACTTCGTATTCACAATTTTGGTCTATCTTGAAGGGTTCGTTAATGTATTTAGCGAACTCGGGAACTTTCTCAAGAGGTACGTCATTTTGACGTATCCCAACGGGTAATTCGAAGTCGCTGTCGTCGATATCGAGAATTTCTTTCACGATCTCAACGGACATTTCGCGTAAGAGGTACTCCCCGGCTAATAATTCAGTATCGTTGTCGAAAGCTTCTAAATACCACATGTCTCACCTTTCTGTTCGGCGGCTTGGGTCGGCGGGTTTGGTCTGTGTGCCTGTATTCGCATCTTATTCTCCTAGATGCGTGCCGTTCTTGTTGTATTTCTCGACGGCACCGTGCTGATAGTCCCATTCGTAGATGTTGCCTTTGTCATCTTTCCAGCGCTTTCGCTCGTTCATTCTCTTGACTAGTTTGGCATTCGGGAATCCGGGGAGGTGCCGCGGTGCGGGATAGTAACCGAGCGTGTTTCCTCCGCCGCCGGTGTTGGCATTGAAGGTAGTCGGGTTGGCTTCGAGCAGTGGTTGCAGCTCGTTGACCGCACCCACAGCAGCAGCCCCCGCCGCGGCGACGCCACCGACCACCGTTACGGCGACCGCGTCCACGGCGCCGAGTACCCCAACGACGCTGGCAGCGATCACACTTCCCGTCGCTCCGGCCGCGGCGACGGTACCAGCACCGAGGGTAAAGAGTGCGGTGACTGCGCCGGCCAAAGCCCCGACGATGATGGCTTTGCCGACGATGTCGAAGATCTTGCGGTGAGCCTCCTCGATTGTCTGTGCCCACTCGTCGCAGGCGGCGGCCAGTGTGTCGTACTGATCGGCGACGGCGTTGGTAGTGACGAAGACATTGTCGAGTTGAGCCAGGACCTGCGGCATCTCGTCGGAGTCGAGTTCCTCGAGGGCGACCCACGCTGTACCCGTTGCATCGTTTGCATCGCGCAACCCCTCGGCGGCTGTGCGCCACGCTCGCCCGAGTGCTTTCAATTTGTCGGGGTTCCCGTTGGGCCACATGTGTCCCTGCAGCCACGTAGTAATCAACTCCCACCCGAGCGGCGGGTCGGTATCGCCGCCGAGCGCCCCGTAAAACGCCGGCGCCGACACGGTCGGAAGCTGCGACGCCGGCCCCTCCGGGGGCTCCGGCGGGTTGGTATTCGATCGCTCGGTGTTGGCGTGGTTGACACCGGTCGCCGCGAGTAGATCGTGCAGTTTGCTGAACGCGTTGACAATGTTTGTTCCGGCGGCGACGGCATCAAATGCGGCGGGGTCATAGCTCGCGGCCCACCCGGCTCCCGCGTTGTCGGTTCCGGCGCACCCCCAGTTGGTTTGGAGCGTTTCACCGAGCAGACGGATCACACTGTCAGTGCTGTTGCTGACCGTTTTGTACTGTGTGGCAGCGTCGATGAGGACTGCGGGGTCCATTGTGATCGGCGCCATCAGGGCCACATCCCACTGTTGTGTCGCGCGTTGGCGAGATAGCGATCGTGCGCGCCCTGGGCCATCGATTCGAGTTCGGACAGTGCAGTGCGCATGTCTTTCAGTTCGCGGTGCAAGGTTTCGTGTTTGGTGCGGTGGGCATCGGCGGCATCGCCGTCCCAGTCGACGTTGAGGGCCACGACTTCCCGTTCGACGTCGGTGATGCGGGCTTCGACGCGCATGCCGATCTGCTTCGCCCTGCCGACGAGACCGAGGATTTGCTCGGTGTCGGCAGAGTACCGGCCCATCAGAAGTCCATGTTCAGTCGAGTACCCGAAATGCTGCCGGCATTCTGGTCGTCGGTCCTTCTGTACTCGGTAGCTGCTTGATGCAGCAGTCCGGCGTCCTCGGTGAGTGCGCCCGCGACCTGGCGGGCGGAGTCGACCCACTCGGCCCACAGTGCGGCGTGGGTTCGGGACGCGTCCCCGGTCCATTCGGCTGTCATCAAGGATTCGGCATCGCGGCGCAACGTTTCCACGTCGTCCCAGAATTCGTCGGCGAGGTCTGAAATTCGAGTCGCTGTTGCGTGCATCTGTTCGGGATCGCAGCGCATCATTGCCCGCCAATTGATTTCTGGTACAGGTATTTTGCCTTTTTTGCGCTGGTAATGCCCACGATGGATCTACGCATTTACTGGTCCCCCCGGGCAGTGTAAATCTCGATGGAGTCTAGACCAATGTCGTCGCATGTCACTAACGCGAGGTGTTTGTCCGGAGTGTGCGGGCAGAGGTTTGGGCATGCACATTTTCGCCGACGGGTGTCAGCGAAAGTGGACTCGAGATGTGTGACTACTTCGCAGCGATGACCGCTCCGGGATTGAGAATTCCTAGGGGATCAAGCGCATCTTTGATTTTCCGGTTCAACGCCATGACGTCCTCGCCTAGCTGAGCTGGCAACCAGTCGCGCTTGATCCGGCCCACACCGTGTTCGCCGGTAATGGTGCCGCCCAGCGCAATTGCGAGATCCATGACCCGTCCGAATGCGATCTGGGCGCGCTCTGTCATATCGGGATCAGACGGATCGAACACGATCAGTGGATGAGTGTTTCCGTCGCCGGCGTGCGCCACGGTGCAGATAAGGACATCCAGGTCCGCGGCGATGGCTTCCACCCCCGTGATCAATCGTGGCAGCGCTCGCATCGGAACGCCGACATCTTCGAGGAGCAGATTCCCCAACGCCTGAACGGCTGGAAACACCGCCCGTCGGGCCGCAGTGAACGCATCACCCTCGGCCTGGTCGTCTGTCGCGAAAACTTCGGTGGCCCCGTTGTTTTCGCACGCTGCGACAATGCTCTCGATCTCGAGTACACCAGCGGCGCCGTGGGCATCGGATTGGGCCAGAATCAGTGCGCGAGCCTTCCGGTTGAGCCCCATCCGCACAGAATCCTCGACAGCGTTGATGCTGGCGTGATCCATGAACTCGAGCATCGCCGGACGCATTTTGCCGGTGATCGCCAAGACCGCGTCGGCAGCTTCCTCGACGGAATCGAACGACGCGACGACAGTTGAAGCGGGCGGCTGCGCCGGAATCAGACGCAAGGTGATCTCAGTGATGATGCCGAGAGTGCCTTCGCTGCCGACAAACAGTTTGGTAAGTGAGAGTCCTGCAACATCTTTCAGGAGCGGGCCGCCCAGTGACACTGCAGTGCCGTCGGCGAGCACTACCTTCAGGCCGAGCACATAGTCGGTGGTGACGCCGTATTTCACACAACAGAGTCCACCGGCGTTGGTAGCGGCATTGCCACCGATGGAACAGATCTCGAACGACGACGGGTCAGGCGGGTACCAGAGCCCATGCTCTGCGGCAGCTTTCTTGACCTCGGCGTTCATCAAGCCGGGCTGAGTTACGGCCACCCGAGCTACCGGGTCGATGGTGATCTCGCGCATTCGCTCGGTGCTGACCATGATGCAACCGTCGACGGCGCTGGATCCACCGGAGAGTCCCGATCCGGCACCGCGCGGAACCACGGGAATGCGATGTTCGGTGGCCCAGCGCATCACGGCCTGGATATCTTCGGTGCAGGTGGCCCGGACAACGGCCAGCGGGTTGCCTGCATTCGGATCGGCTGCCCAGTCTTGGCGGTAACCGGCCGTAAGGTCCGGATCGCGCAGGAGCGCACCATCCGGCAGCGCAGCGATCAGTTCTGCCAGGACCGTCGAATCAACCGAAGTCATAACTCCATCATGCGCGCAGAACTTGGGGATGCGAGGTGAGTTGGCGGAACTCCCCGCTAGCGGCCCTTCGGTTTGCCCGTGAACCGGCCACCCGAACTCTTGGTGCCGCCCGACTTGCCGCTACCCGCTTTGCCGCCGGCCTTGGCTTTGCCGCCGCTGGTATTGCGGCCCGAGACGCTCTTTGCCGTTCCGGCACTCTTGGCTTTGTGATCGGCTTTCGCGGCCTCGGCACGACGTTCCTTCGCTGCCTGCTTGGCCTTGACCGAACCCTTGATCTTCTCGGCCGGCTGACCATTGCGTCCGCGTGAACTCTGAGCGGTACGTCCTCGCACGATGCCGATGAGTTCTTCGACCAATTCTGTGGTCTTGGACTCCAGCCAAGCCAAAGCAATAGGGGACTCGGGAGCACCGGCAACAGGACGGAAAGTCAGATCCTTGCGGTGGTGCAACCGCGCCACCGAATGCGGAACAACAACAACGCCGATGCCGGCCGCAACCAACTCGATGGCGTCGGCGATCGTTTCCGGCCGCTCGGCTGCTGCCTTACCTGGACGCGTCGGCCACTCGAGGGTGTCTTCGAGAGGGTTGAGCACAATCTCGTCGCTCAGATCGGCGACGGAAATCTGGTCTACAGCGGTGAACACGTGATCTTTGGGGATCACCACCACCGGCGTCTCCGCATATAAGGAGATCGCGCTGAGCTCAGTGCGATCGATCGGTAACCGAACCAGGCCGGCGTCGGCCTCGCCCGCCCGTAGCGCTGCCACAACCTCGAGAACCGGAAACTGGACCAACTCGAGACGGACGTCGGGAAGCCGCTCGTGCCACACTCGAATCCACTTGGTCGGCGTTACCCCGGGGGCATACGCGAGTCGAAAAATTGCCGGACTATCCGCGTTGCTCACCCGGCAAGGTTACCGCCTTGGTAAAACGCGACGCGATGGCTGGCTACTCTTGTTGCATGACGTCGAACAAAACGCCCCAGACGATGAAGCCGACGACGGCTGCCAAGAAGCTGGGTGTGTACCTGGAAGCAACACCGAAAGAGTTCCAGGAAGGCGACGTGACCCGTGAAGAACTGACCGCGCTTCAGACCGAAGCTCCGGAGTGGCTGCTGGAACTGCGCCGCACCGGCCCGCACCCGAAGCAGGTCATCGCCGCAAAGCTGGGCATCTCCATCGCCGGGCTTGCTCGCGGCGGCGTCGAAGAGGCGCTCACCACGGATCAAGTTGCTGCCCTGCTGGAAGAAAAGCCCGAATGGCTGGAGAAAGAACGCGCACTGCAAGCGGAGGTGCGCGCCGAGAACCTCCGTATCAAGGAGAAGCGCGCTTCGCGCCGCAATCAGCCGCGCAAGGCTCGTAGGGGCTAAAGCCGCCGTGCGCCTTTCTGGTAGTGCCCACTACCAGAAAGGCGCACAGGGCGTCAGCCCTCGACGATGCTGAGCTCGTCGAACACGATTTCACCCAACGCGTCGGACTCCGGGATATCGACGACACCGAGCAGTGCCCAGCCGTGATCACCTTCCGGGTCCTCGAGCACCTGACGCACTCGCCAGAACTCGCCTTCCTCGACTACCTGGAACAACGCCGGCCCACGCGCCGACGGTCCCGTTCCGATCGAGCTGTACTCCTCGAAGTAGGGGAGCAGTTGCTCTTCCCACTCGGCGGCGTCGATACCGTCGTCGAGGTTTTCCAGTTCGTTCCACTGTCGCCGCGACGCGAGGTCGATCCGACGGAACATCGCGTTGCGCACCATGACGCGGAACGCGCGCGGGTTGGCCGAGATCGGGCGCGGAATGTCGGCGCCGAATGCAACCTCTTCGGTGTCGGCTTCGGCTCCGGGGTCGGTGAGCGACTCCCACTCGTCGAGCAGGCTCGAGTCGACCTGTCGGATCAACTCACCCAGCCACTCGATGATGTCTTCGAGTTCTTCGGTACGCGCTTCGGTGGGAACGGTCTGGCGCAGCGCGCGGTAGGCGTCCGCGAGGTAACGCAGAACCAGCCCTTCGGAGCGGGTGAGCCCGTAGTGACTGATCAATTCGGCAAACGTCATGGCACGTTCGATCATGTCGCGCACGACGGACTTGGGGGAGAGCGCAAATTCGGTGATCCACGGATGGCCGCCGCGGTACATCTCGAAGGCGGGGAACAGTAACTCCGCCAACGGTTTCGGCCAGGTGACCTCTTCGAGGAGTTCCATACGCTCCTCGTACTCGATGCCGTCCGCTTTCATCTGGGCAACAGCCTCACCGCGGGCGAAGTGCTGCTGACCCATCAACACCTGACGGGGGTCGTCGAGCGTCGATTCGATGATGGACACGACATCGAGTGCGTACGTATCGGATTCGACGTCGAGGAGTTCGAACGCAGCGAGAGCAAACGGCGAGAGTGGCTGATTCAAGGCGAAGTCGCGCTGCAAGTCCATCGTCAACCGCGCCATCCGGCCGTGCTCGTCCGGTTCGTCGAGGCGTTCCACGATGCCGGCGCTGAGCAATCCGCGGTACAGCGAGATCGCCTTGAGGATGTGCTTGCGCTGCGCCGGACGTGATTCGTGGTTGTCCTCCAACAGATGTCGCATCGCGTCGAAGCAATTACCCGGTCGGGCAATGACATTGAGCAGCATGGAGTTGCTGACGGAGAACCGCGACACCAAGGGTTCCGGTGATGCCGCAACCAGGCGGTCGAATGTCGCTTCGCTCCACGAAACAAATCCTTCGGGAGCCTTCTTGCGTTGAATTTTCTTGATCTTCTTCGGATCGTCGCCCGCCTTGGCGACTGCTCGCAAATTGTCCACTTCGTGTTCCGGCGCCTGCACCACGACGGTACCCATCGTGTCGTAGCCGGCGCGGCCGGCGCGACCTGCGATCTGATGGAACTCACGAGCCTTGAGGTGGCGGGTGCGGACGCCGTCGTACTTGGCCAGACCCGTCAGCAACACAGTGCGGATGGGGACGTTGATGCCGACGCCGAGTGTGTCGGTACCGCAGATGACCTTGAGCAGACCGTCCTGGGCAAGGACTTCGATGAGCCGTCGGTACTTGGGCAACATGCCGGCATGGTGAACGCCGATGCCGTGGCGAACCAACCGGGAGAGTGTCTTGCCGAATCCCGTCGTGAAGCGAAATCCGCCGAGCGCCTCGGCAATTGCTTCCTTCTCCGTCTTGGAGCAGAAGTTGACGCTCGTCAGCGCTTGCGCTCGTTCGAGAGCTGCGGCCTGCGTGAAGTGCACGATGTACACGGGCGCCTGGTTGGTGGTGACCAACTCTTCGATGGTCTCACCGACCGGCGTGGTGGCGTACGAGAACATCAGGGGGACAGGGCGTTCGGTACCAGACACGACGGTGGTGGGCTTGCCGGTGCGACGAGTGAGGTCCTCGGAAAAGAAGTCCACCTCGCCCAGAGTTGCGGACATCAGCAAGAACTGGGCGTGCGGTAGTTCGATCAGCGGGACCTGCCACGCCCACCCGCGATCCGGTTCGGAGTAGAAATGGAACTCGTCCATCACTACCTGGCCGATATCGGAATCGGGGCCCTCTCGCAGCGCGAGATTTGCGACGATCTCCGCTGTGGCACAGATGATGGGAGCCGACGAGTTGACGGCAGCGTCGCCGGTCATCATGCCGACGTTCTCCGCGCCGAACACCTCGCAGAGCGCAAAGAACTTCTCGCTCACCAACGCCTTGATGGGCGCGGTGTAGTACGTGCGCTTGCCCTGGGACATCGCGTAGAAGTGCGCGCCGATCGCCACCATCGACTTTCCGGAACCGGTTGGGGTCGCCAAAATGACGTTTGCACCCGAGACCAGTTCCATCACAGCCTCTTCCTGGGCAGGATAGAGCGTCAAACCACGCTCGATCGTCCAGGATAAGAAGGCGTCGAAAACGGAATCGGGATCCGCGTTGTCGGGGAGCAGTTCCGTCAGCAGCACTTGTACAGGTTAGCCGCTGGCGGTGATCAGGTTGCGCTGCGCTCGTCCGAGCCCATCGCATCGAGTACCGCCATGCGTGTCGACGACGAACCGGTGATGGTGTTTTCACCAACCCCGGCAATCAGCATGTGCCGCCAGTGCGCCTCGTCGAATACCAGTGGCGCGGTGCTCGCGAGGAACTCCTCGATCACCTGAAGGAAATGCATGGGGTCGTCGCGGAAGGGGAAGTGTCCGGATCCACGGAAAACTTCGAGTCGGGAGTTGGGCATCGCCGCATGCGCGAGGTGCGCGTGCGAGACGGGAATCACGGAATCCTCGTCACCCCAGATCAACTGAACCGGCAGATTCTCGGTCAGGTAACACCGATCGAGCATCGTGACGACCTGACCTCGCCAGTCGACTACCGCGCGCAACGTCCGCAGGTATGCCTCGTAGGCAGTGGGGTCTGGTAGTTCGGCGAGAACACGAATCAGGTCGGGAGTGTCGTGCAGCATGGTTCCCGGGCGCAGGTTCGATCCGTGAACGGCGCCGGCGAGACTACCGGCGAAACGCACGATCGGCATCGCTCCGGGAATGCGCAGAAGTTTGAGGACCTCGTTGACCACCGGCACCGACATCAACCGAAGAATCGGATGGACGTCTTTGGTGATGCCGCCGGTCGAGACCAACACGAGTCGATCGACCATGTCGGGGAACTGGTATGCAAATTGCATCGCCACGCCGCCGCCGAGTGAATGCCCGATGACACTGACGTGTTCGATGCCCAGAGTGGACAACAAATCGCGCATGCCGTTGGCGTAGGCCGCTACCGAGTAATCGGCACGAGGCTTGTCGGAGCGACCGTGCCCGAGAAGATCGGGGGCGATGACGGTGTAGTTCTTGGCCAGATGGGGGATGATCTCCGTCCACGTGGACGAGTTGTCGCCAATGCCGTGCAGGAGCAGAACTGCAGGGCCGTCGCCGGCAATGCGAAAAGCTCGACGGTAACCGTGAATCGTCCGAAACATCATCCGCGGTTCCTCGTCGGGAACTGGCCGGAGCTGCCGCGTTCGGGGTCTGCTCATGTCGCCTCCAGTATCAGCGCGTGACCGCTGTTGACTGAATCGCTCCGATTTGTTGAGCCGTCAACAAAAGTCACGCAGAATTTGAGGCTATCCGACAGATGTATCGAGAACAACATCTCAGGTAACGACGAGGTTGCGGAATGCGCACGATGTGCGCAATTCCGCAGCTCATATGTCAGTTTCGGTCGGATTCGCCGTCATCCGGCGTGTCGAACTCTCCATTGCCTGCCTGTTCGGCCAGGAACCGCTCGAATTCGGCACCGATCTCGTCTCCACTGGGAAGGTCGGCCTCACCGGCGAGCAGTGACGCCTGCTGTTCCTGTGCTGTCACGAAGGTGTCGTACTGGCGCTCGAGAGCGTGGACCACGGTCTGAACTTCTTCGTTTCCGGCAATGTGCTCGTTAACCTGTTCGAGGACGCGCGCCGAAGCCTCACCCAGAGCGGCGAGTGGCAATTCGAGCCCGGACACCTCTGCGACATTCTCCAGCAAGGTCTCGGACGCAGCCGGGTAATCGGTCTGTGCCAGGTAATGGGGAACGTGAACGGAGAAACCGACGGCTTCGTGGCCGTGCTGGCTCATCCGGAATTCCAGCAGCGACGACGCACTGCCGGGAACCTGAAGTTCGCCGGACCAGCGCTGGTGGTCGCCGATCAGGTCCTTGTTCGTGGAATGAGCCGTCAAGCCCAACGGGCGGGTGTGCGGAATCGCCATCGGGATCGCATTGAGCCCGATGGTCTGGCGCACGCCCAGCTGTTCGGCGAGCAAGCGGACAGCGGTGGTGAATCGCTCCCACTTGAGATCGGGTTCCATACCGGCAAGCAGCAGGAAGGGCGTTCCCACCGTGTCACGAAGCGCGTAAAGGTTCAGAGAGGGGGCGTCGTAGTCCGAGAAGTGATCGGCCTTGAACGTCATCGTGGGGCGGCGTGATCGGTAGTCGATCAACTCGTCCACGGCAAACGACGCGACAAGTTCGGTTTCGAGGCTCTCGCGCAGATGCTTCGTCGCAAGTTTCACGGCGTGACCCGCGTCGGAGTAGCCCTCGAGTCCGTGGATGAGAACCGGGCCCTGGCCGTCGGCAGCCGACAACTGGGGCGCCGGGAATTCCAGCTCGTACATTTTCGACTGGTCGTCCATCGCAGTCCCCTTCTTTCACGGTGCTTGTTTCCAGTGTCCACTATCGGCGGTTGCCGATTCGCAGTGGAGTCGGCAGTGGAGTCGTCTTTCGCCGAGGTTCCTTTGGTGGAACGTGTCCGACGGGCTCGGGCATTCCCGAATTCCGACGCGGATGCGTTCGCCAGGAGCGAAGCGTGCGGGTCAGGGTTCGACTTTTGGGGTTCGACGTTTGGGGTTCGACGTTTGGGGTTCGACGTTTGGGGTTCGACACCGTCGCGCAGCGGGCGGAGATCCACGATCCGGGAGATAGGACATGGCAGAGTGACGAACAGGTACTGCCGTGGTGGATTTCTCCCATTCGGCTGCAGCCGAATGGAGGCACACGTGATGGTCGGTCGGGGATCGGGCAGGTCGAGGCTCGCAGGCGTCGTGGCTGTGGTTGCTGCGCTCGGATTGTTATCGGGGTGTTCCTCGTCGATTTCCGGGGAAGCTCAGCCGGATGCCGGCGGACAGACACCCGCCGTAGCGGGGTCGAGCGCTCCCAGTGCGGCAGGGTCGACGCCACCAAGCACAACGGCTTCATCCAAGGCTGCGCCGCTAGCGGACCTGTTGCTGACTCCTGCAGAGTTTCCGCCGCCATTCGACGCGGTAGTACTTCCCGCGCAAGCTGTTCCGATGGCCGCGCCGGATCTGGTGGGTGTTCCGCGCGGAGCAACCGTCGACCCCGCAGACTGCGCCCCACCCGAACAGGACTACGGGCCGACGGGCACCGTCATGGCTGTTGGCACCGACAATGCGAGTAGGTCGACAATCTCGGTGGAGCTCACTCGGAGTGACACCAGCCTGACCTCGTTGGAAGCGCAGACCGAAGACTGCACCTCGATGAAGGTGACCGCAAACGGAGTGACGTCGACGGTCACGACGGTCATTTTGCCGCCTTCGCCGATCAATGCCGATCAGACGTTGTCGTTGCGGCGGACGGTATCCACACCATCCTCGGCCACCGGGGACCAAACGATGTTGACGCTGATGGCCCAGGTCGGTGATGTGCGCATTGCTGCCACGCTGATGACATTCGGTGCAACCGAGCCGTCCACCGCGCCGCTGGACGAGGCTTTCACCGCCGCTGTTCAGAAGGTTCGCGCGGGCAGCTGAGAATCATGCACGAGGCACCGACACTCATCACGTAGTCGGTGCCTGTGTTCGTGATTCATCCACAACAAAATTGGTTCTGCACAGCTGAGCTTCATGAGCTTCGTTTTGCCAGGTCGAGCGCCGCGGGCTGGTGGTTGCTCTTGACATGGTCTACCCATGACAACATCACCGTTTTCCCGGGAATTCGAATCCTCCGACGACCAGGCGCAGAGTTGGGCGTCGCGTGAGTCCGAACACCTTTCGGAACCAGGCGAGCTGATCGCTGCGATCCCAGCGTTGATGGGGTTCAGCCCCGAAGATTCCGTCGTCGCGTTGTGCCTGATGGACACCACACCAAAAACACTCGGACCGATCATGAGGCACGACTACTTTCCGAACATCGGCTCCGAGCTCGCTCCGGCGATGCACTCGGCCCTCGAGCAATTTGTTCGAGTCTGTGCGACAGAAGGAACAGTCGCGGTGATCCTGGTAATGATCGGAGACCATCCGTTGGGGGAATTATTCGACATCGCAGCGGAATTCAACGACATGCTTACCGGCAACGGCGTCGAACTCGTCGATGTGTTCGCAGTACCGCTGATCGCGAGGGGTCGCGACTGGATGAGCATCCTCGCGCCGGATCGGCATGGGCGCCTGCCCGATCCCGGTTCGTCCTCTGTCGCGGCCGCCCAGGTCCTCGGCGGCCGTGTCATCCGAGCGTCGCGGAGCGAGTTGGTGCGCTCGGTTCGTGGGCAATCGAGTAACCACGCGACGATCGGGTCGTTGATCGACCGGGGGCGCGCGCAGATCGCGTCGGCGCGGTGCGAGGCGCACTGCTCGAACGATCCCTTCGCTCAGGTGCGCCGGGAGGTCGAGGAAGTTCTGGCGTTTGTCGAGCGGATGCGGCGCGGAGTATTTCCCGACGCCCGTGAATGTGCGCACCTGGCACTGGTGTTGTCGGACGTGCGCGTCCGGGACACTGTCATGGGTCTAGCGGCAACGGAGTACGCAGATTCCGCGGAAGCGTTGTGGATGATCTTGACGCACGAACTTCCGGTTCCCGAATGTTCTTATCCCGCTACACTTCTGGGATTCTTTGCCTATGCCCGCGGTGATGGCCCACTCGCCGGTATCGCGCTCGCATATGCACTGGAAGCGGACCCTGAATACAGTCTGGCCGGCTTGCTCGACAACTCGCTGCAGGCCGGCATGCGACCGGACGGAATTCGCAGGCTGGCGGGAGTCGGACTCGACCTCGCCCGGGACTTCGACGTGAGTGCGATGCCCGAGGCGAGGTGAGTTGGACCTGGAGGACTTAAGCGTCGCAGATCTACCGAGCGGAGTGCGATGCAGAACCGAGGTCTTGCAGGAACTGCCAAGCATCCGCGACGATCACGTCGAGATCGGTGCGCGTCGGGGTCCACCCGAGTTCGGCAATTGCCTTGTCGCTGGACGCGATCAAGACGGCCGGGTCGCCGAGACGGCGTGGAGCGTCCTCGACATTGATCGGATGTCCGGTCACCCGAGCACACGAAGCAATGACCTCGCGGACGCTGAATCCGGCACCGCTACCGAGGTTGTAGATGCGATGCTCGGACGGCGTGGACTTCTCCAAGGCGAGGAGATGAGCCTCGGCGAGATCGAGCACGTGGATGTAGTCCCGCACGGCAGTTCCGTCGGGCGTGGGCCAATCGGTGCCGAAGACCGAGATCTTGTCCCGCTGCCCGAGTGCAACCTGCAGCACCAACGGGATCAAATGTGTTTCGACAACCCGGTTTTCACCGGCAGACTTGTAGGCACCGGCGACATTGAAGTAGCGCAAGCTGGTGGCGGCAAGACCGTGCGCGACGGAGTACGACGTGATCGCGTGGTCGATGGCGAGCTTCGACGCTCCGTACGGATTGGTAGGCCGAGTCGGAGCAGTCTCCATGATCGGAGTCTGCTCCGGCTCGCCATACGTCGCCGCAGTCGACGAGAACACCAACCTCGGAGTCCGAGAGGCGCGGATGGCCTCGAGGAGCGCGAGGGTTGTTACTACATTGCCCTGCCAGTACTTTTCGGGATGCAACACCGATTCGCCGACGAGTGACTGCGCGGCAAAATGCAGAACACCGTCGAAAATCGGGGAGTTGCCGAGGACCTTCGCCGCCGTCTTGGCTACATCACCTTCGATGAAGTCGGCGCCGGCTGGGACGGCGTCGGCATTTCCGGTGGAGAGGTCGTCGATCACAACGACCTCGTGTCCGCGTTCGAGTAGTACTGTGCTGCAGACACTGCCGACGTAGCCGGCACCGCCGGTAACCAAAAGTTTCATGAAATTCCTCAGACCAGCTTTACCTGTACGGCGTGCGCCATTTCTTCTGCCAACTCCACACCGTCGTGGCCGGGCACGATGATCGTCACTGAACCCGGGCGGGTTTCGACGGTCACCCTGGCGTCCGGAACGACGCCGGCGTCTCGCAGTTGCGCGATCACATCGGGATCGGACTGCACGTGCTCGGCGAGCCTGCGCACAACCACAGCCGTCGGCTTGCCCGCCGGAACATCGGTGAGGCGCATCAAGGTTTCGGCGGGATTGCTCGGCCCGTCCAGGCCCAATTGATCCAGCCCGGGAATCGGATTACCGTACGGCGACGTGGTCGGGTTGTTCAGAACGACGACGAGTCGGCGCTCGACGTCCTCGCTCATCACATGCTCCCAGCGGCACGCCTCTGCATGCACGTCTTCCCACTTCAAGCCGATGATGTCCACCAACAGGCGTTCTGCCAAGCGGTGCTTGCGCATGACCGAAACGGCCAAGTCGCGGCCCTTGTCGGTGAGCTCCAGGTGTCGATCGCCGGCAACCATCAGCAATCCGTCGCGCTCCATGCGCGCAACGGTCTGGCTCACGGTGGGTCCGCTCTGCTCGAGCCGTTCGGCGATCCGCGCCCGGAGTGGGACAACGCCCTCTTCTTCCAAGTCGTAGATCGTCCGGAGATACATCTCCGTGGTGTCGACTAGATCCTTCACACTCAACCCCTTCGTCAACGGCCATTCTACCGTTCGGTTCCGGAAACTTGTGCCGCTCCATCAGCGGCGAGTCCGGCTGTTCGGCCGGTGGCGACATCCCTGGTGTGACGGCCTGGACACACTTTCGAGAACAGTGTGGTGCACGGCACCAGTCGAACACGAAGTAGCGTGTTCCCATGACCGCCTCGATCAGATCTGACGAGGACCCCACGATGCCTCGAGCGAATCGAGTTGTGGTGTGGAGTCCGGAGTACCTGAGTTATCGGTGGAGTAACGATCACCCGATGAATCCGACCCGCCTCGACCTGACGATGGAACTCTCGCGTGGCCTGGGACTGCTCGAGGGAATCGAGTTCCTCGAGCCGACACCTGCCAGTGACTTCGACCTCCTCCGCATACACACGCCCGCCTACCTCGCCGCCGTCAAATCAGCGGGCCACTCAGCATCCAACGGTGTTACCGGTGCGGATGTTCCCCACGGTCTCGGGACCGAGGACAACCCGGTCTTTCCGCAGATGCACGAGGCGAGCGCAATTCTTGCCGGTGGTTCCCTGGCCGCTGCCAAGGAAATCGCGTCGGGGCGCACACGTCGGGCGGTCAGTATCGGCGGCGGAATGCACCACGCGATGGCGGACTGGGCCTCGGGATTCTGTGTCTACAACGACGCGGCTGTCGCAATCTCCTGGCTGCTCGACAACGGGTACGACCGCATCGCGTACATCGACGTCGACGCACATCACGGTGACGGCGTGCAGCACGCTTTTCTCGGCGACCCACGAGTCTTGACGGTGTCTCTGCATCAGCATCCGGCAACACTGTGGCCCAATACCGGTTGGTCCAGCGAAGTCGGGGACGGCGCGGCGGAGGGTACGGCTGTCAACATCCCGGTGTTGCCGGGAACCGTAGACGCATTGTGGCTGCGGGCATTTCACGCGGTGGTGCCCGGTGCGATCGCCGCGTTCCGGCCCCAGATCATCATCAGCCAGTGTGGTGTCGACTCGCATCGGGAAGACCCGCTCGCTGATCTGGCGTTGACCGTCGACGGTCAACGAGCAGCGTTTATCGCGATGCGTGATCTTGCCGACCGCTACTCCGAAGGACGATGGCTGGCGGTCGGTGGTGGTGGGTACGGGTTGGTGCGGATCGTTCCGCGGGCGTGGACGCATCTCATCGCGGCAGCGCTTGATCGTGACATCGATGTGAACACGCCACTTCCGGACGGTTGGAAGGAAAAGACCGGGGCGATGGCACCGGGCGTCGAACTTCCCGAGGTCATGGGGGACGGCGGCGACATCAACTTCTCGAAGTGGGACGGGCCGGGCGGTACGCCCGAAACCGGAGTGGCGTCGGTAGACAGAGCGCTCACCCGCATCGATTCCGCCATCATCGCGACGCGCCGCGCTGCGTTTCCCCTTCTCGGACTCGACCCGGAGGATCCCCGTGACTGAACAGTCCGACCCCAAGTCCGACCCTAAAAAATCCGACACCGAAGCCAAGACAGACGCTGCGGTCGACGCGGCACACAACTATCCGCACGAGTGGGTTGTCGACGTGCTCGCCTCGGACGGCGGCGCGGTTGCCCTGCGGCCGATCGTCCCCGAGGACGCGGACAAGCTTGTCGAATTCCACGGCAAGCTCTCCGAGCGCACGCGGTATCTGCGGTACTTCGGCCCTTACCCCACAATGTCAAAGCGCGACGTCACGAACTTCACGACGGTCGATCACCACAATCGGGTCGCGTTTGTCATGATGCTGGGCGACGAGATCATCGCCGTCGGCCGGTACGAGCGTCTCCTCGACGTCGGTGACGGCAAGTCGGCGGAAGTGGCATTTGTTGTCGCCGACGCCCATCAGGGTCGCGGCCTTGGCCCCATCCTGCTCGAGTACCTGGCAGCGGCAGCCGCGGAAAACGGGCTGACGATGTTCGTGGCGGAGGTCCTGTCCGAGAACCGCAACATGGTCACCGTCTTCCGCGAGGCCGGATATCAGGTCAGTCGAACGTTCGACGGGGGAGTGCTGCGCCTGGAGTTCGCGATCGACCCCACAGAAGCCCTTGTCTCCGTGCGTAATTCCCGTGAGCGGGCGGCTGAGGCCAGGAGTATGGGAAACGTGCTCAGTCCGCGGTCCGTTGCCGTGATCGGAGCGTCGGCCGACCCGGCGAAGGTCGGCAACGCCGTACTGACCAACCTTCTGCGTGGCGGGTTCACAGGCCCTGTCTATCCGGTCAATGCCGAACATCGTTCCGTACACGGAGTTCGGGCATACAAGACTGTTCGCGAGATTCCCGACGACGTCGATCTTGCGGTGGTTGCCGTCCCCGCCGAATCCATCAGTTCGGTTCTCGACGACTGCCTCGACAAGGGTGTCAAGGCGCTGGTTGTCGTGTCGTCGGGTTTCAGCGACAGCGGCCCGGACGGTCGCGCATCGGAGCGGAAACTTGTCCATGCGGCCCGCGCGCACGGGATGCGTCTCATCGGGCCCAATGCGCTGGGCGTGGCAAACAACGATCCAGCGATTTCCCTGAACGCGACGCTGGCGCCGGTTCTTCCGGCGGCAGGCAACGTCGGGTTCTTCTGCCAGTCTGGTGCTTTGGGAATCGCGATCCTCGACGAGGCCGCGCGCAGTCGAATCGGGTTGTCGGCCTTCGTCTCTGCCGGTAACCGTGCCGATGTGTCCGGCAACGACCTTCTGCAGTACTGGGATTCGGATCAGTCCACCGAAGTGGTGCTCCTGTACTTGGAGAGCTTCGGTAACCCGCGAAAGTTCTCCCGGATCGCAAGGCGCGTGGCGCGTAAGAAGCCGATCGTGGCAGTCAAGAGCGGACGCCACGCAGTGCCACCCGTGCTGGCGGCCACCGGAGTCGAGATCGACGATTCCATTGTCCGCGCGCTGTTCGAGCAGGCCGGTGTCATCCAGGTCGGGTCGATCTCCCAATTGTTCGACTGCGCACTGCTGTTCGGTTATCAACCGTTGCCGGCCGGCCCGCGTCTGGCAGTCATCGGTAACTCCACTGCTCTTGGTGTACTGGCCGCAGACGCAGCCCGTAGCGAAGGGCTCCAAGTCAGCGATCCGATCGACCTGGGCGCGCAGGCCAGTCCCGAGTTGTTTGCGTCAGCGGTGCGTGATGCCTTGGCGTCCTTCGACGTCGACGCCGTCATCGCGGTCTTCGTTCCACCGGTCGCCATCCCGGTCGAACCCTTCGCGAAAGCGCTCAAGGATGCGGTAGCGGGATCGGACAAGCCCATTCTCACGACGTTCCTGGCCGCGGAGGGAGTGCCGGAGGTGCTGACTGTCCGCGATGACGCCGGCAATCCGACTCGGGGATCGGTGCCGTCGTATCCGGGACCGGAGCGTGCGGCACTGGCGTTGGCGCGGGCCTGGCGATATGCCGAATGGCGAAGCAAGCCCGCGTCCAAGGTGGTGCGGCCAGCCGGCATCGACTCCGAGCGGGCTCGCCAGATGGTTGCCGCCTGGCTCGAAAACTCGCCCGGTCGTTGGCTTTCCGACTTCGAGGCATCGGAACTTCTGGCGTGCTACGGCGTCGACGTCGTCGAATTCCGCTCGGTCCTGAGCGAAGACGAAGCCGTAGAGGCAGCCGACGCACTCGGGTACCCCGTGGTGGTGAAGGCAACCGGCGAACTATGGCGCCATCGCCCGGATCTTGGTGGTGTTCGCCTCGACCTTGTCGGGCCGGATTCGGTTCGACTCGCGTACAGCGACCTTGCTGCCGCGTCGGGGGAGCCGCTCCTGCACGTGCAGAAGATGGCGCCAAAGGGCATCGGGTGTGTTGTGGCCGTGCAGGACGACCCGTCGTTCGGTTCACTGATCTCGTTCGGCCTGGCCGGCGTGATCTCGGATCTCCTCGGTGACCGGGCTTACCGAGTCCTGCCGCTGACCGAGGACGCCGCCACCGAATTGATCGACGCTCCCAAAGCCGCGCCGCTGCTCTCCGGCTACCGCAACGCCGTCCCCGTCAACAAGGGTGCGCTGGTGGATCTGGTGCAGCGGATCTCGACGTTGGCCGACGATATCCCCGAAGTTCGGGAGCTTGCCTGCGAGCCGGTACTGGCGTCCGCTGTCGGCGCCGAGATCACGGACGCCCGCGTGCGCATCGGACCGGAACCGAGCGCTGTGGATCTGGGACCCAGACGACTGCGCTGAACCCCCGCGTTCGACACCCAGCGTTCAATACGAAAAGCCGGCCACCGTACGTTCCCGATGGGAGAACATACGGTGGCCGGTGAGTGTCACACGGCGCCGCGATCAGCTGGCGTAGGAGCGCAACTTCTCGGCACGATCGCCGACACGGAGCTTGCCCATAACCTCGCGCTCGATCTGGCGCACCCGCTCGCGGGAGAGCCCGAAGAGCTTGCCGATCTGGTCGAGGGTGCGCGGCTGGCCGTCGTCGAGGCCGTAGCGCAGGCGGATGACCTGCTGCTCACGCTCGTCGAGGGTGCCGAGCACGCTGCGGACGTCGCTGTGCAGCAAACCGGCGATGACGGCGTTCTCGGCCGATGTTGCCTCGGCATCTTCGATGAAGTCGCCCAAAGGTGCTTCTTCGTCGCTGCCGACGGGCATGTCCAGGCTTACCGGGTCGCGGCTGTGGTCGAGAAGATCCGCGATCTTGTGTGCCGGGATTCCCGACTCCTCCGCCAATTCGTCGTCGGTCGCTTCGCGTCCGAGCTGCTGATGGAGTTCGCGTTTGATGCGGGCCAGCTTGTTGACCTGCTCGACGAGGTGGACTGGCAGGCGGATGGTGCGGCTCTGATCAGCCATTCCGCGGGTGATGGCCTGGCGAATCCACCAGGTGGCGTACGTCGAGAACTTGAAGCCCTTTGCGTAGTCGAACTTCTCCATCGCGCGGATCAAGCCGAGGTTTCCCTCCTGAATCAGATCCAAGAGGGGCATGCCGCGACCGGTGTACCGCTTGGCCAGCGATACGACGAGTCGCAGGTTCGCTTCCAGGAGGTGGCTGCGTGCCGACTCTCCCTCACGAACGATTGTTGCGAGATCCCTCTTCTTGGCAGCTGTCAGGCGCTTTCCCGTAGCCAGAACGTGGCTGGCGTACAGCCCCGCTTCGATTCGCTTCGCCAGTTCGACTTCGTCTGCTGCTGTCAGCAGTGCGGTGCGACCGATTCCGTTCAGATAGACACGGACCAGGTCTGCTGACGGGCTCTGGGCGTCCAGATCCGCAGCGCTCGGACGAATGCGAGTAGTGGTGCTGGGGCTTGTCATGACTTGCCTCCCTATCGGCGGTCTCTCACAAGGTTCAACGCGTGAGAGTTCCGAGATAGTTCCCGCAGCGATTTCGTCGAAATTGCTCTGACCTGCTGTGTTCCCCGGGCAGTCCTGAGAAGTTGCTGAGAACCCGAAAATCTGCAACCCAATCGGAACTCGACTACGTGACCGGCAACACCAATCCGTGACGTACGAGTGACACGAGCAGAGTGACGACGCCGGCACTGAGAACTTCGGGGTCTTCACCGTTTGCGGCGGCAAGAAGCTCGACCAATTCCTCGACCACAAGTCCGTCGGCCCGCAGGCCCGCCATTAGTGCGGCACCGAGGTCGTCGATCTCATGCTGCCAGTGTGGTCCGTTGCCACGGTGAATCCGAGTGACAACCTGCTGCCACCCTTCTTCGCCGGGAAGATAGACGCGTTCGAGGGCGGTGTTCGGATCGACGACAAACCGCTCCTGCAGCACGTCGTGTTCACGCAGCCAGGCAACCCGGTCGAAGTACGCCAGCGCCTCGGGCCCGAGCGGGTCGGAGAAACCGTGCAGGAGATCTTCGGCCATCAAGTCCGTCGGCGAGTCCGTTCGGCGCAAGAAGACGAAGCCGAATCCCACACCTTCCACGTGCGATTCCTCGAGATGATCCAGCCACGCATTGGCGCGTTCCTCGGTGGCGGGGTCCCGCGGGTCCTGGCCGCCGTCCTTGAGCCACGTCCCGACGTACAGCGCGGGATCCGCGACGTCACGCTGCACCACCCAGGCGTCGACACCGTGTGCCGGCAGCCACGACGCGATCCGCGATCGCCAGTCTTCGCCCTCGACATGGACCCACGACGCCAGCAGCGCTGCGGTGCCACCGGGATTCAGATAGTCGACGGACCGCGAGATCATCAGTTCGCTGGCCCCGTCGAGATCGAGACCGGAATCTCGATAGGTGTGGTGAACGCGGGCCTCGCCGACGACAAAGGGGGGATTGGCGACAACCTGGTCGAAGGTTCGTCCTTCGATCGGTTCGAACCACGAACCCTGATGCAATTCGACGTCGAGGCCGTTGAGCGCCATAGTTGCTGCGGTGAGATCGATCGCGCGCTGATTGATGTCCGTCGCGGTGACGGAATCAGCGTAGGTCTTGGCGTGCAGGGCTTGGATTCCGCAGCCGGTGCCCACATCGAGAACTGTTCCGACGCGAGACGTCGGTGTTGCCTGCAGCAACGACAGTGAGGCGTGTCCAACACCGAGGACATGGTCGGCGGTCGTGGACTGCTTCGGCCGAATTCCACCGTCCAGATCCGAAATCACCCAATGATCGCCGGCTCCGACGTCGATGGGCCGCAGATCCACGGCGGCACGTACAGCGGAGCCGGCTGAATTTTCGAGCAGACCGGCTTCGATCGCATCGTCGACGGTCAGCGGCGCCAACGCGGCGGCGACGTCCTCGCGAGCACAGTCGTCGGCGAGAAGGAACAACCGGATGAGAACACCGATTTCTCCGTGCTCACGGCTCGCGCGTCGCACCGGAACCGGTTCACTGCGACCGAGCGCTGCGTGAACTTCCGGACCGAGCAGCTCGAGCAGGGTGTCGGTGTCGAACCGATTGCGCAGCAGAGCCGTGCGCAGCGCAGGGGTGATGGACAGGAGAGTTGTGCTCACCCGGACATTCTCGCAGGCGACGAATTTCTACCAGGTGATGCGTCAGCTCTCGATGATGTGGTGCGGACTCGACTCGATCTCGCCGGCGCCTCGGCGTCGGCCGTCGTAGCGACTCGGCTCGTCCTTCGTGCGCGGTGGTCGATCATTTGCGATGAGGACCGCGATCCACGGAAGTGGGATGGACGCACCGATAATCAGCATCGAGACCCAGCCGTTCTCCCAAATGCCATACGCGATGGCAGCCAGAATCAACGCGGGGAAACGGAAAGCCATGATCGTCATGTACTTCCGCACGCGCGCTTTGTGCTGCTCGTCGATGGACAGCTGTGCTTCGGTGATCAATACGGGATTGTCGGGTGTTCCGGCTTCGTCGGGGTGACCGAACGCGCCATTTCTTGCCATAGCTCCACTGTTCCACTCTCGGCCGACAATTGCACACGCGGCCCGACGCTCGCACCGCTGCCGCGTAGACGGCATTATTGGAGGTATGAGCACCCAAACCAAGGAACGTCCCGACGTCTCGACCGACGAAACGACCGATGACGACACCCCGAAGGTCTTTCACTACGTCAAGAAGAACAAGATCGCCGAAAGCGCCGTGATGGGCACCCATGTGGTTGCACTGTGCGGCGAGGTCTTTCCGGTCACCAAGTCTGCGAAGCCGGGATCGCCCGTGTGTCCCGACTGCAAGAAGATCTACGAAGGACTTCGCAAAGGCGAATGACCGGGCAATCGGGAACGGCGTCGTTGCGCCGGATCCGATCCGCAGTCCGAACTCGGCGACTCGACAGTGTCAGTGCAGTCGGTCGCCGGGTTCGTTTCTGCTCCGATGCCGTCGCAATCCTTGACGTCTGAGCTGGCACGGCCGTCCGAGCTGGCACAGCCGTCCGAGTTGGCGCGCCGACTTCGCGGCCGACCGTAGGTCGGTACTGCCGCCGGATCGGACTTGTCACCGGACACCCGAATCGGACTTGTTGCCAGGTGCCACGTCAGAGTGGTCACCGGCCCGGCGCTGTTGTCGTCGTCCTGCTGTGCGGCCAGCCACTCGCGGACCTGTTCCAGGCGCGTCGCTCGCGCCGGCCAGAATTCTTGCACCGTCGCGTTGAACTCGGCGCCGAGCACCACTGCAAAGCCGAGGAAGAATGTGAACAGCAGGAAGGCGATCGGCGTCGCCAAGGCTCCGTAGGTGTAGCCGGTGCCCGTGACAAATCCCAGGTACCAGCGCAATCCGGTGCTCGCGGCCATGAAGAACACACCGGCCACCAGTGCGCCCGCGAGAAGTCGATGCCACGGCAGGGACTTCGGTAGCGCGACTTTGTACAGCGTTGTCAGGCCGATGATGACCAGCAGGCCTACGGCCGGGTAGTAGAACGTGTCGACCAGGTTGGAGCCCACGTCGTACCACGACGGCGGCAACACACGTCCGATCATGGTCGGGCCGAGCGCGACCATCGGCAGGATGAACACGGCCATCCCGAGGAACATCACGTAGAGCAGTAGCGCAAAAATTCGCTGCCAGATCGCGTTACGGGCATCCTTCTGCCCGTGCGCTTCGACAATCGAATCCACGAACGTCGAGATCGCCGACGAACCGGCCCACAGCGACAGCAGGAAGCCGACCGAGATGATTTCCGGCCGGCCGCGCTGGAGAACGTCGGTGACCGTCGGCCTGATGATCTGATCGACGACGTTTTCGCTGAAGATCGTCCCGCTGAACGTGACGATCTTCGACTCGATGATCTCGACCGTGTTCGGTCCGAACCAGCCGCCGATGTAACCGATCATGCCGAGCAATCCCAGCAGTAGCGGCGCCAGTGAGAGTGTCTGCCAGAACGCAGCCGTTGCGGCTTTGCCGAAGATCGAGTCGTCCCAAGCCTTGCTCAGAGTGCGGCCGATCAGCTGGCCCGTGCGGCGCAGCGGATGCCATCTGCGGTGATGCAGATCACTTCCGTGCGTTTTCGGGCACGCCTTTTCACTCATAATCACTCCAGCATTCCTGATGACACACCTCGTTGCCCAACCGTGGCGTCGCCGTGTCGCATATTTTTCCGCGGTGAGGTTGTGTCTCCGATCTCGCGAAACCTCGCCGCGGGGAGGGGATCGACAGTGAATCCGGCCATGCCCGGGCGCTTCGGGTGCGGCTTTCGTCGGTAGCGACAGTTAGGCTCGTCGCCGGACATTCATGAAAAATCTAGGAGCGCGAGGCAACAGTGCGATTCCAGCGGAGGCGCGCTTATGACGTCTGAGACAACGACGACAGAAGTGACAGGGGCAGCCGAAGTGAACAACTCGACCGAGAGTGCCGGAGCGCAACCGACGGCCTCGACAGGGTCGCTTCGCGCGTGGCAGCGGCGGGCACTCACCAAGTACTTGGCGAGCAGTCCTCGGGACTTTCTCGCGGTGGCAACACCGGGTGCAGGTAAGACGACATTTGCTCTGCGAGTGGCGTCGGAACTGCTTCGCGACCGGACTGTCGACCAGATCACCGTCGTTGCGCCCACCGAGCATCTGAAGCATCAGTGGGCGGAGTCGGCGCAACGTTCGGGCTTGTCGTTGGACTCGCGGTTCTCCAACTCCACCGGCCAGACGTCCAGTGACTATCACGGCGTCGTTCTGACGTATGCCCAGGTGGCGGCGCATCCTACTAAGCACCGAGTCCGGACCGAAGGTCGCAAGACCCTCGTGATTCTCGACGAGATCCACCACGGCGGTGACGCAAAAAGTTGGGGTGAGGCAATTCAGGAGGCGTTCGGCGACGCCACCCGGCGCTTGGCACTGACCGGAACTCCGTTCCGAAGTGACGACAGCGCAATACCTTTCATTCAGTACGAGCCCGACAAAGAGGGATTGCTCCGATCCAAAGCCGATCATTCCTACGGCTACTCCGACGCGCTCAAGGACGGCGTTGTCCGTCCGGTTGTCTTTCTCGCGTATTCCGGTGAGGCCCGCTGGCGCAACAATGCCGGCGAAGAGTTCACCGCCCGACTGGGTGAGCCGCTCAGTGCCGAGCAGACCGCCCGAGCCTGGCGCACCGCACTCGACCCTGCCGGCGATTGGATTCCCGCCGTCCTGCAAGCAGCAGACACCCGTTTGGGGCAGCTGCGTTCCACCGGTATGCCCGACGCCGGTGGGCTGGTCATCGCCACAGACCAGACTGTTGCTCGCGAATACGCCAAGGCGTTGACCGCGATCACGGGGGAGGAGCCCACCGTGGTCCTCTCCGACGATCCCACCGCGTCCAAGCGCATTGCGGAATTCGGTGCGAGCGACCAGAAATGGATGGTCGCCGTGCGCATGGTGTCGGAGGGCGTCGACGTTCCGCGTCTGGCCGTCGGCGTGTATGCGACCAGTGCATCGACACCGCTGTACTTCGCGCAGGCCATCGGCCGATTCGTGCGTTCACGGCGTAAAGGCGAGACCGCAAGCGTCTTCCTTCCATCGGTACCGGTCCTGTTGGACCTCGCCGCTCAGTTGGAGGCCCAGCGCGATCACGTCCTTGGCAAGCCGCACCGCGAAAAGGACGGCCTCGACGACGATCTTCTCGCCGACGCCAACAAGCAGAAGGACGAACTCGGCGAGGAAGAGAAGGCGTTCACGTCCCTCGGTGCCGACGCCGAGCTCGACCAGGTGATCTACGACGGTGCCTCGTTCGGAACGGCCACGTTCTCCGGCAGCGACGAGGAAGCCGATTATCTCGGTCTGCCCGGTCTGCTCGACCCCGATCAGATGCGTGCACTCCTACGGCAACGCCAGGCAGAACAGGTGAACAACAACTCCGCCAAAGCGTCGGCTCCGGCGCCGACTGCCGCAGTGGTCGCCGAGCGCGCTGCTACCGCCGATCAACTGGGTGCCTTGCGACGCGAGCTCAATGGTCTGGTCGCGATGAATGTGCACCGCACCGGACGGCCTCACGGAATCATTCACGCCGAACTGCGTCGCGTGTGCGGTGGCCCGCCGACGGCAATCGCGACGGTCGATCAGCTCACCGAGCGCATTGCGATTCTGCGTAGCTGGTAGAAATCCTGAAGACGGCAAAACGGGCGATCACAGTGATTGTGATCGCCCGTTTCGGCGTTCATGGTGCGCCTCGCGAAGAGGCCACCCCCGGCTGACAGGTTAGTTTGCGGGTTCACTCTCGGAGACGACGGCATTCATCTCGCGAAGTCGATCCGCGTGTTCGGTTGCGTGGTGTCCGCAGAAGAGAAGCTCGCCACCGGTGGGAAGCACGGCGCGTACGCGTGCTCCGGCACCGCACCGGTCGCACCGGTCGGCAGCGGTCAACTGTGGGCTGGTCAGTGTTCCGGGCATGACTCCTCCGTACTGGCTTGACGGCTTTCGTGCCGCGTGCCTGGGGCCTGGTCCGCCGCGTCGGAATGGCGCGGTAGATCCACTCTTACAGACGTTTGGCGTTCATGGGTTGTTCCCAGAAGAGTTTCTTAGTGTTGTGTCTCACTGGAAATGCGCTGGGCAGGCATTCTGTGTGCAGAATTGTTCGCTGAGAGCTGATTCAAATCCGCGTGTACAGAGCGATATTCTGGGGCGATGAACCAGGAAACCGAAACGGGCGCCGACGCATCGGCCGAGTTGCTCCATATGTGCACACGCGTCGAATGGGAGCGTGCGCAAGAGGTCGGGCAGCGCGTTCCCGACGGATTTGCCGCCGAGGGTTTTGTGCACATGTCGACGCCCACCCAGGTTCATCTACCGGCGAACCGGATCTTCGCGGGCCGAGACGACATAGTGTTGCTCTCCCTGGATCCGGCTCTGCTGGGAGCTGAAGTCAAGTGGGAACCGGGGGTGCCGTCGGATCCTGATTCGATGCGTTTCCCGCATCTGTTCGGGCCGATTCCCGTCGCGGCTGTCACCGCCGTTACTGCGTACATTCGCGACGAGAACGGTGCATTTCCGTCCCTGCGGTGACGCGATGGAATACGCAGCGCAGCACCGGTCGACGATAATTTCGCCCTCCTGCGAAACTTGTCACAGATCGGCGCTACCGTTGATATATGAATGTAGAAGTCACCCCTCTGCCGGGCATCGGGACTCGTAAGGATTTTGTCCTGGCCTCCGGTCGCCGCGTGGGTGTCGTCACTCATCGTGACGGACATACGGACCTCATCGTGTCCAAGGAAAACGATCCTGATGCGTGCGCCGCGTCGTTGCCGCTCACCACGGAAGAGGCCGCTGCACTGAGCAACCTGCTTGGTGCGCCGCAACTCGTGGCCCAGCTCGAAGACGAACACAGTGACATACCCGGGATCAGAACCAAACAGCTGTACATCAAGGACGGTTCCCGATACGACGGACAGACACTCGGCGACACCGGGATGCGGACACGCACCGGCGTCTCGATCGTCGCCGTGATGCGTGCCGGGCAGGTGAATCCGTCGCCGAACCCCGACTACACGTTCACCGGAGGTGATCTGCTGGTGGCAGTCGGTACACCCGACGGCTTGGCTGCCGCTGCAAAAATCCTGACCAACGGCTGACTGGCAGGTGGATACAACCACACTTGCACTCATCGAACTGGGCGCGGTCTTCTTCGCGCTCGGTCTTCTGGGAAGGCTCGCAGCACGATTCGGCATGTCGCCGATCCCGTTCTACCTGATCGGTGGCCTGTGCTTCGGTCAGGGTGGATTCATCCAACTCGGCGATATCGGCGAATTTGCGCACCTCGCAAGCGAAATCGGTATCGTTCTCCTCCTGCTCCTGCTGGGACTCGAGTACACCGCAGCCGAATTGATGACCGGGCTCAAACGGTCGAGGGTTGCCGGCATCGTCGACATCGTTCTCAACGCCACACCGGGCGCGGTAGTCGGTCTGATGCTCGGGTGGGGTGTTGTCGGCGCGACGGTCATGGCCGGTGTCACCTACATCTCGTCGTCGGGAATCATCGCGAAAGTTCTCAGCGACCTCGGACGTCTGGGCAACCGCGAAACACCCGTCGTTCTCTCGATCCTCGTGTTCGAGGATCTTGCGATGGCGGTGTACCTGCCGATTCTGACGGCGATGCTGGCGGGTGTCAGCTTCATGGGTGGACTCGAAGCTGTGGGAATTTCGCTGCTGGTCATCACCGTCGTTTTGGTGGTGGCCTTGCGATACGGACGGTATGTCTCGGCTCTGCTGGACAGTCCCGACAGTGAGACATTGCTCCTGAAGTTGCTTGGTGCTGCACTGCTGGTGGCCGGCGTCAGTTCCGCGATGCAGGTCTCCGCGGCGGTGGGGGCCTTCCTGCTCGGCATCGCGATTTCGGGTTCGACGGCACACAACGCCAGTCGGGTGCTCGAGCCCCTTCGTGATCTTTTTGCGGCGATGTTCTTCGTGGTGTTCGGACTCAGCACCGATCCAAGCACCATTCCGCCCGTGCTCGGGTGGGCTGCGATCTTGGCAGTCGTCACCGCGATCACCAAACTGATCACCGGGGCCTGGGCGGCAAAACGTCAGGGCGTGGCCCGCATGGGCCAGGCCAGGGCGGGCGCGGCACTGATCGCCCGCGGCGAGTTCTCGATCATCATCGCCGGTCTGGCAGTGTCCGCGGGTGCCGTGGAACCGGAACTCGCAGCGCTCGCAACGGCATACGTGCTTCTGATGGCCGTGATCGGTCCGGTTGCGGCGCGAGTTGTCGAACCGGTCACCTCGTTGTACATCAGAGTTCGCACAAAGTCCTGATTGCGACAATATTCTGGTTGGATGCCCAACGGATTCGCTCGTCCCGCCGCGACAGTGGCGTGTGCCTTCCTGATCGCGTGTGCTCCGGTTCCCGCGTTTGCGGGCGGGATTCCCACCACAGACCAAGGCGTGGCGGCAGCGCAGGTTGTGGTCGATCGATCGCTGCACCTCGAGGGTGCGTCGAATGCGAGGGACGTCGGCGGCTATCGAACGTCGGATGGACGTACGGTTCGGATGGGACAGGTCTTCCGGACCAATGCACTCGACAAACTGACGCCCTCGGATCTTGCGGTGCTGCACCAGCGCGGCGTGGCGTCGGTCGACGACTTCCGGACGGTCGTCGAACGTGCCATGTCCCCGGACCGCATCCCGGAGGGTGCCCGGAGCAATTGGTTCGACGTGATCGGGACCAACCCGGCGAACTTCCCGGCTCTGGCGGATATGCCGTCGATGTACACGGTCATGGTGAGTGATCCCGGAGCGAGCCGAGCATTCCACGACGCACTGGCGAGTATCGCTGACACGGACGGCGCTGTCCTGTACCACTGTTCGGCAGGCAAGGACCGAACCGGCTGGATGACTGCCGTTCTGCTGACACTGCTCGGTGTGTCCCGCGAAGACGTGAACGCCGACTACATGCTGAGCAACCAGTACCTGACCGGTCCCCGCACCGGCATAGCCTTCGTGGACGGTGTCGAGCAGTCGTGGCTGGATACGTCGTTCGCGACAGTCGAGCGCATCTACGGCAGTTTCGACAACTACGTCCGGGACGGCCTTCAGTTGAGCCAGGACGATATCGCACGGCTCGAGGACAAACTCTTGGCCTGACGCTGTACGAAAGAAAAAGAGCCGCTCCCCGAAGAACAGGGGAGCGGCTCTTTTTGTGGAGCTGGTGTGACTAGTCGAGGTAGTCGCGCAGTACCTGCGAACGCGACGGGTGGCGCAGCTTCGACATCGTCTTCGATTCGATCTGGCGAATACGCTCACGCGTGACGCCGTAGACCTGTCCGATTTCGTCTAAAGTCCTCGGCTGGCCGTCGGTGAGGCCGAAGCGCAGGCGAACCACGCCGGCTTCGCGCTCGGACAGCGTCTCGAGGACCGACTGCAGCTGATCCTGCAGCAAGGTGAACGAGACGGCGTCAACCGCGACAACAGCTTCGGAGTCTTCGATGAAGTCACCGAGCTGGCTGTCGCCCTCGTCGCCGATGGTCTGGTCGAGAGAGATGGGCTCACGCGCGTACTGCTGGATTTCCAGCACCTTCTCCGGCGTGATGTCCATTTCCTTGGCGAGCTCTTCCGGCGTGGGCTCACGGCCCAGGTCCTGGAGCAGCTCTCGCTGGATACGGCCGAGCTTGTTGATGACCTCCACCATGTGCACCGGGATACGGATGGTGCGTGCCTGGTCGGCCATTGCGCGGGTGATGGCCTGACGGATCCACCACGTTGCGTAGGTCGAGAACTTGTAGCCCTTGGTGTAGTCGAACTTCTCGACTGCACGGATCAGGCCCAGGTTGCCTTCCTGGATGAGGTCCAGGAACGCCATGCCGCGGCCCGTGTATCGCTTCGCGAGCGAGACGACGAGTCGGAGGTTGGCTTCGAGGAGGTGGTTCTTGGCGCGATTGCCGTCGCGGCAGATCCAGCTCATGTCGCGGCGCTGAGCTGCAGGCAGCTTTTCGCCCTTGTCAGCAAGATCCTGCATGATCTGCACGGCGTACAGACCGGCTTCGATGCGTTTGGCGAGTTCGACTTCCTCTTCGGCGTTGAGGAGTGCGACCTTGCCGATCTGCTTGAGGTAGGCGCGAACGGAGTCGGCGGACGCCGTGAGTTCGGCATCCTTACGAGCCTGACGAAGTGCCTCGGACTCTTCCTCGTCCCAGACGAAGTCGCCGGACGCTTTGTCCTTGTCGGTCGGTTCCTCGGTGGCGGGCTCTTCATCCTCGCCGACTGCGACGACCTCGACCTCTTCGAGGTCTCCGTCCGTGATGTCGATGTCTTCCAACTCGACGTCGCCGTCTTCTACATCAGGATCCCCAGCCTTCTTGGGGCCTGCCTTCTTTGCTGCGGCCTTCTTCGCCGGAGCTTTCTTGGCGGGGGCCTTCTTAGCTGCTGCCTTCTTGGCGGGGGCCTTCTTCGCCGGTGCCTTCTTGGCGGCCGGAGCTGTGACGGTGGCCGCCTCCACGGCTGAAGATTGTGGCTCTGACTCTGATGGAGAATCAGCAGTCTGACGTGTATCGGTGGCTGCCACGTACGCCCTTTCGTGACGGTGTCGTGCGGCGTCACGCCAGAGTGGTGATCCGGCGGAGAGGTCAATGGTTGTGGCCGGCGCGCAGCCGGACTCCACCATTGTAACGACTCTCAGGAAACTCTTACGTCACGACGGGCGTTAACGGCTTTTTTCGGACCGGATTAACCCCTTGTTTCACCTTTTCACTTGGCCCATCGCCAGCGGAATCACCCTAAATTTTTGATGCGGCGAGGGCGGCGCCTGCGATTCCGGCGGTGTTCAGGAGTGCGGCCGGAACGACTGGCGTGCGGTTGGTCAGCAGCGGAATCCACTTCTCGTGTTTGCGACTGATCCCGCCGCCGGCGATGAACAAATCGGGCCAAGTCAGATCCTCGATCGTGGTGAGCACCTTCGAGACCTCGACGGCCCAGTGCTTGTAGCTCAGCTCTTTTTTCTCCTTCACCGACGACGCAGCTCGATGTTCGGCTTCCTTGCCGTCGACTTGGAGGTGGCCGAACTCGGTGTTGGGCAACAGAACTCCGTTGTGCAGAATCGCCGACCCGATGCCGGTTCCGAAGGTCAGCAAGATGACAACCCCGGACGCGTCCTTGCCGGCGCCGTAGGTGTCTTCGGCGATACCTGCGGCATCGGCGTCGTTCAGAACGGTGACGGCCCGGCCGCCGAGAGCCTTGCCGAACAGTGCAACAGCGTCGGTTCCGATCCAGGACTTGTCGATGTTGGCGGCGCTGCGAGCGACGCCACCGGTGACGACCGACGGCAGGGTGATGCCGACCGGTCCGGCCCAGCCGGCTTGCTCGACGATCTGCGTCACAGTCGTGGCGATTGCCTCGGGAGTCGAGGGTTGCGGGGTCAGGATCTTGATGCGCTCACCGATCATCTCGCCGGTGCTCAGATCGATGAGAGCGCCCTTGACTCCACTGCCGCCTACATCGATTCCGAAACCTGTCGTTGTCATCGTCCTGCGCTCCTGAGGGCTCGAATTCGAATGTCGCGATCTGACCGAATCAAACACTAACCCGATTGGGTACGCGTGGTGCGGCGCAACGAGGGATGTGTTGCGATGGTGGTGTGCGCCCACAAGAGATTTCCCTGTCCGAGTTGTCCACGGATTCGCTCGATCCTGCCGAACTGAGAGTGGTGGCGGTGGCCGTCGCGGAACGCGCTGCTGCGCACGTTCGCGCCCGTCGTCCGGAAGTGTTCGGCGTCGTCGGTTCGGGTGAGAGCGAGAACGGTTCCGACGCCGGAACCGTTGCGGCCAAGAGCACACCGACCGACCCGGTGACGATCGTCGACACCGAGACGGAACAGGTGATCCGGGATCTGCTTGCGACGCTGCGGCCGCACGATTCGATTCTCGGTGAGGAAGGTGGCGGAGACGCAGGCGACGTCGTAGGGGTCCGCTGGGTTGTCGATCCCATCGACGGAACTGTGAACTTCCTCTACGGAGTTCCGGCGTTCGCGGTGTCGGTAGCGGTGCAGATCGACGGAGTTTCCGTGGCCGGCGCGGTAGTCGATGTGTCTGCAGGGGCGACGTATTCGGCGCACCGCGGTGGCGGCGCCACGATGACCACCGAGGACGGTCCGGTCAGTGAGCTCGCCGCCAACCCGGTGACCGAGCTGTCAATGGCTTTGGTGGCTACAGGTTTCGGATACGGCGCTCAGCGACGCAAGGCACAAGGGCGGTTCATCGCGGAGATTTTGCCCCAGGTGCGCGACATCAGGCGGATCGGTTCTGCGGCGCTGGATTTGTGCATGGTGGCGACCGGTCGCGTCGATACCCATTTCGAGCACGGACTGAGCCCATGGGATTGGGCTGCCGGTTCGTTGATCGCCGAGGAAGCCGGTGCCGTGATCTGCATTCCGGGCCCGAATTCGACGTCTGCGGCGGGCGACATCGTCTACGCGTGCGCCCCGGGGATCGCCGACGAGTTCGCGGCGATGCTCACCGCATGCGGTGCGGACCGCCCGATCAGCACCTAGCGGTTCGCGCCGCCTTCAGGAGATCGATGTCCATTGCCGCGGCTTCGGCATTCGCGGGTTGCTCGGCGAGGGCGCGGAGCACCTCGCCGGCATCGGTGTTGGGGGAGACCTTGCTGAAGTACGTGCCCAGCGCAAAATCGACCGTGTCGTCGGTCCGGCCGTCCCTGATCAGTTCTGCACACGGAGCGACCAGCCACACGGCACTGGCCGCAGCGATTCCGTTCTCCCCGAAGCGGATCTGGCCCTGGCATTGCATGTTCTGATCAACGTAGACCGGGTCGTTGCCCACTTGTACGTCTGGAGCGCTGGCAAAGCCGTAGTCCTTCAGCTGGGCGGCTACCTGCGAGGCCTGACCGCTTTCACCGTTGGCGTTGAAGACTCGAACCTTGGTCGCAGCCAGCGGCGCCGGTTCCACGTCGAGCAGCGTGGTTCGGTCCACAACCGAACCGAGGGGCATCGGTTGTGGGGCGGCCGGATCGGACGATGCCTGCGGGCGATTGCAGGCGACCGTATCGCTGATTTTTGCGTCAGCCGTGAGGATCTTGATCCACAGCGCGCTGCCGAGGACGGCGAGTACCGCGAACACCGCGACGACCGGCCACACCCGTCGGCGCCGGAACGGACGACCTCGGTCGTCGGTCGCGCTGCCTTCGGTGATCAGAGAAACCACGGTATCCCTCGACTTTCTGGACGAGTTGGAGCTTCGTCGTCAAGCCGAGCAGAGCGGGCGTGACGTTCGGTGCCTACCTTAGAGGGCGCGCGGTTCAATCCCGTTCAGGTGTGTGGTGACTGGCCGTCAACCGAATTTCGCCGAGTTGATACGTCGGTGCTGCTGCGGTGATACCGCGGTGATTTCAGGGGAGTTTTCGGGGTCGAAGATCACAAAATGCTGTGTAGTTGGTGACGATTCGCAGACTTTTTTCGGAAATGACCGAATGGGTTACTACTTTCGCGCTTACTTCGGCTACTGTCTGGCGGCCCAGGTCGTTCGACTGGGCGTCGGCTCCATGCCGTAATGACAACCAAATGAGGCACAGATCACGTTCTCGGGAGAAGTTTCCGGGCACTTTTCCACCCGCTGCCACGTTGTGCAGCGACAGGGAATGATCTCCATGCCACGGCGGTTTCCATGCGCATGACGGGATCTACCGGATTCCAGGCGTTCATGGGACCGGGATACACGAGAAGGATGAGGGGTAAGCGACATGGCAACTGACTACGACGCACCGAGGCGTACAGAGTCCGACGAGGTTTCGGAGGATTCGCTCGAAGAGCTGAAGGCGCGGCGCAACGAGGCGCAGTCGGCTGTCGTCGATATCGACGAGACCGACACTGCAGAATCCTTCGAGCTGCCCGGTGCAGACCTTTCCGGCGAAGAGCTGTCGGTTCGGGTCGTTCCGAAGCAGGCCGACGAGTTCACGTGTTCGAGTTGCTTCCTGGTGCATCACCGCAGCCGTCTGGCGAGCGATGCAAACGGACAGCTCGTGTGCATGGACTGCGCAGCCTGATAGTTCTTCGCAGCTTTACATTGCGTCCCGACGGTCGACCCGATGTCTTCGGGTCGACCGAGGGATCAAGGCGGTCGTGAGACCGCCTACTACTTTGCTCAGTCTTCGCTGAGAGCTTTGACCAGTGCTTCGGGTCGACGTGAGCTCACGAGCCAGTACGGCGTCGGATCTTCCGGATCATCGAGGACGATCAAGACCATGGTCTTGACCCACGGTCGGTGCTGGACAAAAGCAGACGGGTCGAGCTGGCGACCCATCGCGGCACTCTTTGCCGAAGCAGGTACAGCAGCGGCGCGTGAGATCAGATTCACTGGAATGTGCGCTCGGCCAACATGCAATTCCTTGACCCCGCCGGTTTCGACAACCTCGACGCGGGTGCGGCTGAGCCAGAACGACAGCCAGATCGGGATGGGTAGCAGCACCACGTACGCGAGCAGCGACACCAGGCCCGGGCGCCCCATGTGGACTTCCGCTGCCAGGAGCGCGGCCACGGCGATTCCGGCGATCCACCACCCGATGGGCAGCCAGAGGCGCTCGGAATAGAGCGTCGTGGACGCAGGGGCTGTGGTAGCGACGTCAGGTCGAGATGTTTCGGGCACGAGTCAAGGATAGTCCGTCTCGCGCAGTGGTCCTCTAGGTGCTCCGCGCCCGGTAGTCCTCTCTCCAGTCTGCGCCGAGTAGTCTTGGCCGACGTGAGCGATCATCTCTCCATCGCCTTGAAGCGACTGGACCCAGACCTGCCGGTTCCGCAGCGTGCACATCCCGGTGATGCCGGTGTGGATCTGTGCTCCACCAGCGATGTCACTATCGAGCCCGGCCGCCGTACCCTCGTTGGTACGGGTATTGCGATTGCCTTGCCGGTCGGCACTGTCGGACTCATCCATCCGCGTTCCGGACTTGCCGCAAAATCGGGTTTGTCCATCGTGAATGCGCCGGGCACCGTGGATGCAGGTTATCGAGGCGAGCTCAAGGTGTGTCTGATCAATCTCGACCCGGACACAGCGGTCGAGATTCGTCGCGGCGACCGAATTGCGCAGCTCGTGGTTCAGCGCGTCGAACTGCCGGTATTCGAGGAAGTGGAGTCGCTCGACGACACCGCCCGAGGTACCGGTGGATATGGTTCGAGCGGCGGACACGCGATACTCGACACCGATGCAGGTGTGAGTCCTGTCGTAGAGGGAGTCTGAAACATGTTCGGACGTAAGAAGAAGTCAGATGTAGACGAGGAACCGACAGGTTTCTTCGAGGACGAGGATGTCGACCAGGTCGACGAATCCGACGACGCAGACGACACGGTGAGCGAAGAGTCCGAGGGCCCGTACGACATCGCGGACATCGAGTCCGACGATCCGACTGCCGGTCGGAACGGTCAGCGACTCGATCTCGGTTCTGTTCTGGTTCCGATGCCTCCTGGCGGCCAACTGCAGGTGGAGATGGCGCCAAACGGGTCACCCCAGGCCGTGCACCTGGTCACCGAACACGGACGGGTCACTGTCGCCGCCTACGCGGCACCGAAATCGCCTGGCCAGTGGCGTGAGGTTGTCGCCGAACTGGCGCAGTCCTTGCGAGACGACAATTCGCCGGTCAGCATCGAGAACGGTCCGTGGGGTCGCGAACTGGTCGCGGAGACCGCTGCCATGGATTTGCGTTTCATCGGTGTCGACGGTCCGCGGTGGATGGTTCGGTGTGTTGTGGCCGGTCCGAGTGGATCGACAGCCGCCGGCGCGCCGCTGGTTGCTATTGCGCGCGACATTCTGCGCGATACCGTCGTCAATCGCGGAGCGGAGCCACATCCGGTGCGGACTCCGCTGCCGGTGGTGCTGCCGCAGGCGTTGGCCGAGCAGCTCGCTGCCGCGCATGAGCAGCAGATGGTCGCGCAGCAGCAGGCCGCAGCTCAGCAACAAGTCGATCAGCAGATCGCTGCGAGCCAGCAGGTGCAGCAACAGCCGCCCACGCCGCCGGTCCCGCCGCAGCGCCGGGGCGAATCCGGTTCTGCCATGCAGCAATTGGGTCAGTAACTCACGTTTACTTCAGGCGCTCGCGGCGGTTGAGAGAATCCGGCCGCCGTGAGCGCCTCGAGGCAGGTGGCCCCGAGTATCGCGGCGTCGTGGCCGATCTGGTCGAGCTCGAGTGTGCCCACTTCGGCGCGGGGGAGCGCGGCCGCCCATTCGTAGCCGACGGTCGCCGGATGAACCGGATCGTCGAGCGCTATCGCGATTCCGACCGGAACGTCGATCTCCGTAAGAGCTGGTTCGGTCAGCGAGCAATACGTCGCGGCTTCGTCGAGAGCCGCCGGCAGATCCGGCCACTGCGAACGCCACGAACGTTCCAGTTCGCGTCCCAGCCAGGCCGGGCTGGAGGCGAGCATCGCTGCAATGACCGATTCCAGACCTTCGCTGCGCAGCTGTGACGAGGTGAACCGTGCGCTCGCCGCTGCCGGTGCGTGATCGGGTGCTCCAGTCCACGGTGGCAACGCCGCCAATACTCCCGACGTCTTGTCCGGATTGAGCGCTGCCCACTGCAAGGCGACGGCAGCACCGATGGACACACCACCGACAAGGATTTTCCCGTATTCGGTGGCTGCGGCATCCATCGCGTCGAGGTAGCTGCCGACGACACGCCGAGGGTCCGGTTCGATTGCGACGGTGCGCACACTTCGAGCGCTGAGCGGCCCGCGGAACGCGTGGTCCACGAAGTGTGCGTCAGAGCCCGTACCAGGGAGAACGACGGCAACGGACGGTGAATGTGTGAGCGCCATTACCTGATCTTGCCTGGTGCCCCGAGATCGCCGATCGACCGGTGTGGTTACCCGCTCGTAATGGGGCTACAGTGGCGAACACACAGCCCTTCCGTGACGCGAAACCCGTGCGTCACATTTGTTCGCAGGAGCGCGCAATGGCACCCGCCGCCGCAGGATATTTTCGCCGACTGACTCGTCGCCTCACCGAGGATGTCGATCAGTTGGATGCACAGGAAATGACCGAGTCCATCGAGGCCGTGGGAGGCCGGAAAGCATGCGACTGTCGGCGCGGTGAAGAAGTCACGATGGAGGGTCGACTCCGTAGCGTCGACGCGTGTCCGAAGTCGGGCAATGCCAGTATCGAGGCGGAATTCTTCGACGGCACCGAGGTCATCAACCTCGTCTGGATCGGCCGCCGCCGCATTCCGGGCATCGAGACCGGCAAGACCATCCTGATCCGTGGCCGCGTCGGCGAGCGGGACGGGCGCAAGGCAATCTTCAATCCGTACTACGAGCTGCGCGGCGAGTAGCCGCAGCCGTAGGACCAGACACAGCGCATTTGCCGCATAACGCGGCGCGTGTGGCACCCTCGACAGGTGAGCGAACCCAAACAGCAATCGGTGATGGACCAACTCGGTGGAGTGAGTGGTCTCGTCTACACGTCGCTGCCGATTCTGATCTTTGTTCCGGTCAACAGCATCTGGAACCTCACCGCTGCCATCTGGGCGGCAGTGGGCGTGGCCGTGCTGATCGCAGCGTGGCGCGTCTTCCGTAAAGAGTCGATCCAGCCGGCAATTTCAGGCGTTTTCGGTGTCGCCGTATCGGCGTTCATCGCGCACCGCACCGGAGATGCGAAGGGCTACTTCCTCTTCGGGATTTACACGAGCCTCGCCTATGGTGCCGCATTTGTAGTGTCGATACTGATTCGCTGGCCCCTGGTCGGCATCATCTGGGGTTTTCTCAACGGTCACGGCAACCTGTGGCGTCGACACAAAGGCGCGGTGCGGGCTTACGACATCGCTACCGCGGCATGGGCGTTGGTGTTCGGCGCCCGGTACGTCGTGCAGTCGCAGTTGTACGACACAGATCACACGGGTTGGCTCGCGGTGGCACGTATCGCGATGGGGTGGCCGCTCGCCGGCCTGGCGTTTGTGGTCACCATTTGGGCTGTGCGCAAGGCAGATCGGATTGTCGAGCCCCCGCCTACCGAGAGCGATATCGAAGCGGTAGGCGAGGAGCCAGGCGATCAGCCGGATCAGCGCGACGTCAGCTGACCAGATCCTGATACTCGGGGTGCTTGCCGACGAACTTCACGACGTACGGGCACACCGGGTGTACTTTCAGCCCGCGTGATCGCAGTTGGTCCAGTGCGCCGCTCACCAGGATTGCTGCCAATCCGAATCCCTCGAAACGGGGATAGATCTCGGTGTGATTGAACGAGAGCACGTCGCCGGCAGTGGTGTAGTCCTCGATCCCGGCAAGCTCGCCGTCGACGTGAATCTCGAAGCGGCTCTGAGCCGGATTGTCGACGACAACGGTATTTTCGGGTGCAGCGGCCATGATTATCCCTTTCGTTGTGTGATGTCGGTGTCAGGCGTCGAGGCTCGTTGTCAGGCGTCGAGACGCAGCGCCGTTCGGAGCTGGTCCTCGGTGTCGATAGCCGCGACGAAAAGAAGTTCGTCGCCGCCTTCGATCGGGTCGTCGAGTTCGGGAACGATGACGCGGCCTCCGCGCAGGATCGTCACGAGCGCGCAGTCTCGGGGGAGTTCGAGCCGCTTGACGGGCTTGCCGGCGAGGGGAGTGTTGTCTGGCAGGGTGATCTCGACGAGGTTGGCCTGCCCCTGACGCAGAGTCATGAGTTTGACCAAGTCGCCGACCGAGACGGCCTCTTCGACCAGCGATGCCAGCATCCGGGGGGTGGAAACGGCGACGTCGACGCCCCACGACTCGTCGAACAGCCATTCGTTTCGCGGATCGTTGACGCGGGCGACAACGCGGCGCACGCCGAATTCCGTTTTTGCGAGCAAGCTCAGTACGAGGTTGGCTTTGTCGTCACCGGTTGCGGAGATCACCACCTCGTACTCCTCCAGCGAGGCCTCCTCGAGTCGGCTGAGCTCACAGGCATCGGCATGTACCCAGGTGGCTTCGGGCACTGACTCGGGTTCGACGTGTTCGATCTTGCGTTCGATCAGCATGACGTCGTGGTTACTGCGAATCAGCTCGCGCGCAATGGAGCGACCTACGGCACCTGCGCCGGCGATGGCGACCTTCACCTGGAACTTCCAATCACGTTGTGGTGCATCATGTTTTCGGGCAGTGCGGTCGGGTGTGACGTGTGCATAGCAGCCGCCTCAGTCGTCGCTCGGCGGCGGATTGCCGGCAAGTGCGATCGCTTCGGCGACGGTGCCGGACACCGCTGCGATGTACACCTGGTCGTCGGCTTGGATGACGGTCTTGCGATCGGGGAGAACGCCGGTACCGAAGCGGATGATGAATGCCACCCGGGAATTGGTCGCGCCTTCGAGAACCGAGATGGATTTACCGGCCCAATCCTCGTGTAGCGCAAGTTCGGTGATCGCGACGTTTCCCGACGGATCGCGCCACTTTGCCGTCTGGCTTTCCTTGGTCAACGTGTGCAGGAACCGGTCGGTCGACCATGGAACTGTTGCCACGGTGGGGATGCCGAGGCGCTCGTACACAGCGGCGCGCTTCGCGTCGTAGATTCGTGCGACGACGCGTTCGACACCAAAAGTCTCGCGCGCGACCCGGGCCGCGATGATGTTGGAATTATCACCCGACGAGACTGCCGCGAAGGCGTCGGCGCGCTCGATGCCTGATCGAATCAGTACGTCGCGGTCGAAACCCATGCCGAGGACTGTGGTTCCCGGGAAATCATGGTCGAGACGCAGAAATGCACTCTGATCGCGGTCGATGACCGCAACTTCGTGTCCGATCCTGGTCAGGGACGCGGCGAGGGAAGATCCCACACGACCGCATCCCATGATGACGACATACACGACCTACTCCGTTCATGGACTTTCGACGCGATTGCACGCCGAAACGAACCGTACATCGCTGAGCGGGAAGAGCAAGTCTCGACTGGCGCAATTCCGTTGTGATTGCGGGGATGACGGTGCAGTTCTACGGCGGATGACTCCATTTCAGGCTCGACGGCTTACGCTTTGGACGTGTCTAAGCTCTCGACCGCGACCAAGCGGCTCTTGCTCGGCCGGCCGTTCCGAAGTGACAAACTCGGGCACACGCTGCTACCCAAGCGGATTGCGCTCCCTGTGTTCGCGTCCGACGCCATGTCGTCCGTTGCCTATGCCCCCGAAGAAATCTTCCTGGTTCTCTCCGTTGCGGGCATTTCGGCGTACGCCTACACGCCGTGGATCGGCCTGTCGGTCGCCATCGTGATGGCTGTCGTGGTGGCGAGCTACCGCCAGAACGTCCACGCGTATCCGTCCGGTGGTGGTGACTACGAGGTGGCGACGGTCAATCTCGGGCCGACAGCGGGCTTGACCGTGGGCAGCGCGCTGATGGTCGACTACGTGCTCACTGTTGCTGTATCGATCTCGTCAGCGGCGTCCAACATCGGTTCGGCACTGCCGTTCGTGGCTCAGCACAAGGTGTTGTTCGCGGTGGCGGCGATCGTCCTGCTGACGGCGGTGAACCTACGCGGCATCCGGGAGTCGGGAACTGCATTCGCGATTCCGACCTACGCCTTCATCGTCGGGATGTTCTTGATGTTGGCGTGGGGGTTCTTCCGGATCTACGTGCTCGGTGAAGATGTTCACGCGGAATCGTCGTCGTTCACACTCAATGCCGAGGACTCGCATCTGTACGGAATTGCCTTCGCGTTCCTGATCGCGCGCGCGTTTTCCTCGGGTTGTGCCGCGCTGACCGGCGTCGAGGCAATCAGCAACGGTGTGCCGGCCTTCCAGAAGCCGAAGTCGCGCAATGCTGCCACGACCTTGCTGCTGCTCGGTTCGATCGCCATCGTCTTGCTGATGGGCATCATCATCCTGGCTCAAAAGATCGGCATCGTCTACGCCCACAATCCGGCAGAACAGCTGGTCGGCGCTCCTGAGGGTTACCACCAGAAGACACTGATCGCGCAGATCGCCGAAGCTGTGTTCAACGGATTCCCGATCGGATTCTTCTTCATCGCGATTGTCACCGCGCTGATCCTCGTGCTGGCAGCGAACACCGCGTTCAACGGATTCCCCGTCCTCGCATCCATCCTGGCTCAGGATCGCTATCTGCCACGTCAGTTGCACACTCGCGGCGACCGCCTGGCATTCAGCAACGGCATTTTGTTCCTGTCGGCTGCAGCCATCGCGTTTGTGGTCATCTTCGGCGCTGAGGTCACCAAGCTGATCCAGCTGTACATCGTCGGTGTCTTCGTCTCGTTCGTGCTCAGTCAGACCGGCATGATCAAGCACTGGACGCGCCACCTGAAGTCCGAGACGGACAAGGCACAGCGCGCTCGTATGCAGCGGTCGCGGGTCATCAACTCGATCGGTCTCGCGATGACCGGTGCCGTGCTGATCATCGTTCTGATCACCAAGTTCGCAGCGGGTGCCTGGATCGCAATCGTCGCGATGGTGGCCATCTTCGGCGTGATGAAGCTGATCAGACGCCACTACGACAGCGTTGCCGCCGAACTCGAGGAGCAGGAGTGGGACGGTGTGCTTCCCAGCCGCACGCACTCGATCGTGCTTGTCTCGAAGCTGCACATGCCGACGATGCGCGCCCTGGCCTATGCGCGAGCAACACGACCGGACACGCTCGAGGCAATCACCGTCAACGTCGACGAACCTGACACCCGCGCGCTCGTTCGGCAGTGGGAGAAGAGCGACGTGACGGTGCCGCTCAAGGTGATCGAGTCGCCGTACCGCGAAATTACGAAGCCGGTTCTCGACTACGTCAAGCGAGTGCGACGTGACGCACCCCGTGACGTGGTCACCGTGTTCATCCCCGAGTACGTGGTCGGCCATTGGTGGGAGCAGATCCTGCACAACCAGAGCGCATTGCGACTCAAGAGCCGTTTGCTCTTCCAGCCCGGCGTCATGGTGACGAGTGTTCCGTGGCAGTTGAGTTCGTCGGCAAAGGCCAAACCCCTCGATATCGAGAAGACAGCCGGCGCTACTCGTCGTGGTTACGACGCCGGAGAAAAATGATTGATCAAGAAGATGGAACGGCAGGCGTAGTTCGTTGAGTGAGAATTGGACCGGGCAGACCTTCGAGGCCGAACTGGGCAAGCCCGGTCACGGCGGGTTTGTTGTTGCCCGCCACGAGGGGCGTGTGGTGTTCGTCCGTCACGGCTTGCCAGGGGAGCGGGCACTGGTTCGCGTTACCGAGGACAAGGGCGGATCGTTTGCGCGCGCCGACGCGGTATCCATTCTCGAGGCGTCGCCGCATCGGATCGACCCGACGTGCCCTATCGCCGGACCCGGAGGAGCAGGTTGCTGCGACTACTCGCATGCCGATCTGCAGATCCAGCGAGAGATGAAATCTCTGGTGGTGGCCGAGCAGTTGCAGAGATTGGCCGGCGTCGAACGCGACGTGCAGGTTGAGGAACTGCCGGGCACCGGCGACGGCACCGGGTGGCGGACTCGCGTTCGGCTCGCCGTTGACGGAAACGGTGAGGCGGGGTATCACGCGTTTCGCAGCAATCACATTGTCACGGACCTGCGATGCACCCAGATCGAGGAACGTGCCTACGACGGATTGGCCGGAGATCAGTGGTCTCCGGGCAGTGAACTGCAGGTGGTCCTCGACGCCACCGGTGCCAGGCATGTGGTCGAGATCAGTGCGCCCACCATCGCGAAGGCGGGGCGCCGTGCGCCCGGTCGGCGCGGGGCGACGGCTCGCCGTGCTGCGAGCAGCGGCCCGCGGAAAACTCGTGTTGCGATCGGTAATGACACCGTGCGTGAGCGCGTGGGAACCCGCGAGTGGGAATTGTCCGCGACGGGCTTCTGGCAGGCGCATCGTGGTGCCGCGCAAGCATATTCAGATGTTGTGCGAGACTGGGCCGGTGTCGGCTCCGGTGCTACCGCGTGGGATCTGTACGGCGGGGTCGGAGTGTTCGCGGCGGTACTGGCCGATCTTGTCGGATCGGATGGCGTCGTGGAATCCGTGGAGTTGTCGGCGCGGGCAACATCGGACGGCCGGGCAGCGTTGTCCGATCTGGAGCAGGTCCGATTCCACACTGACCGGGTGGAGAAGATCGTCGCAAGCGCGTCATTGTCTTCCGCGCCGGGTGTGATTGTTCTCGATCCGCCGCGAGCGGGCGCCGGCCGACCGGTGGTGGAGGCGATCGCGTCGACCGGCACCGAACGTGTGATTCATATCGGGTGTGATCCGGCATCGTTCGGCCGGGATATCGGTCTGTATCTCGAGCAGGGATTCCGCATCGGTGGACTCCGTGCCTTCGACGCCTTTCCCCAAACACATCATGTGGAATGCATAGCTCTGCTCGAGCGTTGATCACTGTCAGGGTCTGATCGCTGTCGGTTAGCTGATTCCCGAATCGGGTGTGACCCTTATCGCGTCGCCAGAGGTTGCTTGAGCTATGCAACTAAATGTATAGTTGCGTTCTGCAAGTAGTTTTCGCGTAGATCGTTGTCAGGGGTTCTCATGTCAGTGCAGCCGGATACGGCCCAAGCTCTTGTCGACACGGTTTTCCTGTTCGGCAGATCCTTGCGGGCCGTGGTGACGCACAGCGCTGAAAGCGTGTTGCCCCCGGCGCTGATCAGTGTGTTGTTCATGCTGGCAGCTAAAGGGGAGTGCAGACAGAACGAGCTGGCAGTAGACCTCTGTGTCAGCCAGTCCTCGCTCAGTCGGCAGATGTCCGATCTCGTGGATGCCGGGTATGTCGAGCGAAGTCCCGACCCCGCAGACAAGCGAGCGTTCCGGATCCGGGTCTCGGACGAGGGGCACAGCGTTCTCGAGGAAACGAAACAACGGCGAGCGGCGCGATTGCGCAGCATGCTCGAAGACTGGAGCCAGGAAGAGGCCATGGCCGCAGTGTCATCGCTACAACGTCTCAACGAGACGTTCGGCGCAGCGCTCCATCGTCAGGCCTCACCTGCAGTCCCGCACCCGGCCTTGCCGGTCGCGGGCGTAGAAACTATTGGGAGATAAGCACATGTCAGCCACAGTTGGAGAAACTCGGGCTAGTACCGAGAGCAGTGCGATGACGCACAGCGAAATTTTGAAAGTCCTCACCGGCCTCATCGCGGCACTCTTTACCGCGCTGCTGAGCAGCACCATCGTCTCGACGGCTCTCCCGACCATCATCGGTGAATTGCACGGAACGCAGACGCAGTACGCCTGGATCATCACGGCGGCACTGCTCGCGACGGCCGCGTCGACGCCCATCTGGGGCAAATTGTCTGACCTCTTCAACAAGAAGTTGCTGGTCCAGACGTCGATCGTGATCTTCGTGGTCGGTTCCATCATCGCCGGCGCAGCGCATAACGTGCCGCTGCTTCTTGGCGCCCGCGTGATTCAGGGCATCGGCATGGGTGGTTTGACTGCCCTCGTCGTGGCCATCATCGGCTCCATCATTCCGCCGCGTGATCGTGGTCGGTACTCCGGCTACATGGGTGCTGCCATGGCTGTCTCGATGTCCGGTGGACCCGTTCTCGGCGGTGTCATCGTCGACACGGTCGGTTGGCGCTGGTGCTTCTACGTGTGTGTTCCGTTGGCAGTCATCGCACTGTTCCTCCTGCAGCGCACATTGCACATCGAGACCGAGAAGAAGGAAAACGTCTCCATCGACTGGTTGGGTGCCACCTTGCTCACCGCCGGTGTCAGCGTTCTGCTGATCTGGGTTTCCTTCGCCGGTCAGGATGACTACTACGCCTGGTTCTCGATGCAGTCGCTGTACTTCGTCTTCGGTGGACTTGCCTTGCTGGCTCTGACGATGTTCGTCGAATCCAAGGTCAAGGATCCGATCCTGCCGATCAAGATCATCACCGAGCGCACCACCGCGTTGGCAATCATCGCGTCGGTCGCAGTGGGTGTCGGCCTGTTCGGTGCGACGACCTTCCTGACGCAGTACTTCCAGACAGCTCGCGGTTTCGATCCGACGGCAGCCGGACTGCTCACCATCCCCATGGTGGCAGGCATGCTCGTCGCCTCGGTCGGCTCGGGTCAGATGATCACCAAATTCGGTCAGTGGAAGCCGTTCGTTGTTTCCGGCGCAGTGCTGCTGCTCATCGGTTTCGGTCTGCTCTCGACGATCGACCACGCGACCAACCTGTGGACCATCGGAATCTTCATGGCCATCGTCGGTTTGGGCACCGGCATGCTGATGCAGAACATCGTGCTCGCGGTCCAGAACACCGTCAGCGTCGAAAACATCGGCGCGGCAAGCAGTATCGTTGCGTTCTTCCGTACCTTCGGTGGTGCGATCGGCGTGTCGGTACTGGGTTCCATCCTGGCAAGTCGCGTCGGCACCCTGACCAAGGAATCCGTGTCCGCACTGCCGCCCGAGCAGCAGATGGTTGCAGGCAAGAGCTTGCAGGACGGACTCGACCTGAACAACATGCCCGACTTCGTCGGACAGATCGTTCGATTCGCGTACGGCGACGCAACGGGACGCATCTTCCTGGTCGCAGCCGTTGTTGCCATCGTCACCTTGGTAGCGGTTTCCTTCATCCCGAACCGGGCACTGCGGACCACGATCGACATCGTTGTACCCGAGGCGGACGAGGTCAACCTCGAAAAGTCGGCTTCACGCTGATCACGCCATAGACCATCGAACACGGAGCGAGATCGTTTCCTCGATCTCACCGTGTTCGACGGCCAGCGGAGCAGAATCTGCCCGAGCCGCGGCAAATACACCGTGCACCGGGACCATCTGGTCGGCGCCCTCGACAATCTCGAGGGTGTCGACCAGATTTTTCCGTGCCAGGGCCGCGAACTGTGCGGCCTTTGATTGTGCTGACGCCCAGGCAGATTCGCGGGCGAGCTCGGCCAGCGCCGTTCGATCCTCGAGGTCGAATGCCACGCTGTCGAGTCGGATCGCGTCGCCGGAGGCGGACACACAATCAGCGATAACGGCGGCGGGAGAATGCGAGCTGTTCGCACTCAACTCGCGCACTACTATTCGAAATGTCGTCGACGCAGTGAACCCGGTGGTTTCTGCTCGGCCGCCGTCCACCCACTGAGTCTGCGGGTGGATGCTCAATCCTGTTGTCACGAGGTCGGCTCCGCGGATGCCGTGTGCGTGCAGTACGTCCGTCAATGCGGTCGAGTGCCTGGCCAGGGCACCGAACGCGTCGGCAACTGCCGGGTCTGTCACCGAGATGCCAATCGACAACCGGGCAATGTCGGGAGTGGCTGTTGCGCGGCCGATTCCACTGACCGTCACGCTGGTCGCGTCCGACTGTTCCGAATGCGTGAAGGTCATTGGGCTTCTCCGATCAGATGCGTCCTGCGCCGATAACGCTGCGCAAGGTCATGTCGAGTTGTTCGTACGCGCCCGATGCCAGGCTCTCGAGCAGCGCAAGTTTGAGTTCCGGTGCCGCAGAGGTCAGTTCGTTGTACCGCGCAGTCGTGAGGACAGCCACAACCACAGTGGTGTCGGCCCGGACGTCGTTGAGGAACCGGGAGTTCAGGAACATCGTCATCTCGCCGAACGTCATTCCGGCGGACAACGTCGCGATCCGGTGCGTGAGGCCTTGAACGTCGGTGAACGTCGTGCTGACCTGTCCTTGCAGAATCAAATAGAACCCTGACGCCGCATCACCGCGGCGGGCGATAGTTTCGCCCCTGGCATACGTTCGGCTCTCGAGCTGAGACACGAAGGCAGACACCTGTTTCGGTGACAACGCGTCGAGGACGGGGTGATCCTCGATCGACATGCTCGCCGGCTGACGCTGCTGTGAGCAGTGGAGCGTCAGGAGAGCGTCCTCGCACCACGCCATCGCCGCGTCGAGGTCGGCAAAAACCCGTCCGCCGCGTTGCGCGGGATTGATGCTCGAACTTGCCTGTCCGAGAAGCCCGCTCGGATCCACCAATGCCACGGCGCAACCCTTGTCGGCCAGTTGGGTCCGCAGAGCCGTGATCATGCGAATCGCCACGTCGCTGGCGTCGTCGACCCGTCGTACGTCGATCACGACCACTTCGAGTCCTTCGTCCACCGAACCGATCTCGCGCACGGCGGACTCCGCGCCGGTGAACAGGAGATCGCCGTGCAGTTCGTAGATCCGGCTCCGCTTGCCGACGTCTTCGAGAACAGCCTGTTCGGTGGGTGTGCGCCTGACTCGGGAAGGAGCCTGAGTCACGTTATAGCGCGCGCGGATCGACGACCTCGACGCCCGCGTCACATGGAGGAAGTGAAGTTCCAACTCCTTGGACAGCGCCTTTGCCGCGGCCACACCACGAACGCTGTTTCCGTGAGCATCGAGTCTGGGGGAGTAGACGGCGATCCCGATCTGCCCGGGAAGAACTGCCATGACGCCGCCGCCGACGCCACTCTTGGCGGGTAACCCCACTTCGACCAGCCACTTCCCGGCGCCGTCGTACATTCCACACGTCGACATGACGCTGAGGACCTGTTCGACGCCGACGGCGGTGAGTGCGCGCTCGCGGGTCAACGGATTGACGCCGTTGTTGGCCATCGTCGCGGCCATCAGGCTCAGGTCGCGGCACGTCACGTCGATGGAGCACTGACGGAAGTACAGGTCGACGGCGTCGTTGGGGTCGCCGGAGATCACATCGAACGAGCGCAGCATGTGTCCGATCGCGCGATTGCGATGTCCGGTGCGCGCTTCGGATTCGTAGACGGCTTCGTTGAACGGCAACTCCCGGCCTGCGTAACGCGAATATGCTGCGCGAATTCGTTCGAAGCGGGTTGCTTGATCTGCACCCGTCACCAGCGAGGCCGCGGTGATCGCGCCCGCGTTGATCATCGGATTCCGTGGTCGCTCGGTGAGGGGATCGAGGCTGATCTCGTTGAACGGCTCACCGGACGGTTCGACGTCGATCTTGGCGTCGACGGCCTCGGCACCGCGATCAGCGAGAGCGAGTGCGTACGTGAACGGCTTGGAGATCGACTGGATCGTGAAGGGATGTCGGGAATCGCCGATTTCGTAGACGTATCCGTCGATGGTGGCGAGGCAGATCCCGAACGAATCGGGGGCGACGGCAGCAAGTTCGGGTATGTAGTCGGCGACTTCTCCGGCATCGAGTGATCGGACGTCGTCGAAGACTCGGGCGATCAGATCGTCAACCACGTTTCCCATAGGATGACTGTAGGCGGACGAGTTCGACAATTTGTGGTCGCCGAGCGGATGTCTACAAGACCGGCCATCCGTTTTGTCTGTGATTGCAGTCACGGACCGCCGCCCCGGTGGTGCTGTAACTCGAAGTTATAGGTGAATACCGCCGAGTCCGCGTGTCGGTTCGCTGAGTCGCTCCGTAGACTGACAGAACTGTCGTACAGACAGCCGCGGCGCGCACCGGTGCAGCTGTGAAGCACGGAAGGAGCGATCTCGTTGGGTGTTCTTGCCCGCATTCAAGGTCCTGACGATCTACGTCAGTTGAGCCACGCCGAGGTTTCGGAGTTGGCTGACGAGATTCGTGAGTTCCTGGTGCAGAAGGTCGCTGCCACCGGTGGTCACCTCGGCCCCAATCTCGGGGTTGTCGAGCTGACCCTTGCCCTGCATCGAATTTTCGATTCTCCGCAAGATGCCATCATCTTCGACACCGGGCATCAGGCGTATGTCCACAAGATCCTGACCGGACGCAAGGATCAGTTCGAGACCTTGCGCAAGCAGGGTGGTTTGTCTGGGTACCCCTGCCGTGCCGAGAGTGAGCACGACTGGGTCGAGTCCTCCCACGCTTCAGCTGCACTGTCTTATGCCGACGGTTTGGCAAAGGCGTTTGCGCTGACCGGTCAAGATCGACACGTTGTCGCCGTTGTCGGTGACGGTGCGCTCACCGGCGGAATGTGTTGGGAAGCCCTCAACAACATCGCGGCCGGCAAGGATCGTTCCGTAGTGATCGTCGTCAACGACAACGGTCGTTCGTATGCGCCTACCATCGGCGGACTTGCCGATCACCTTTCTGCGCTGCGTACCGCTCCGAGCTACGAGCGGGCCCTCGACAACGGTCGCAGGATGGTCAAGAAGCTTCCCTGGGTGGGTCGCGCTGCTTACTCGGTACTGCACGGAATGAAGGCCGGTCTCAAGGACGCGGTCAGCCCGCAGGTCATGTTCACCGACCTCGGCATCAAGTACCTCGGCCCTGTCGACGGCCATGACGAGCAGGCCATGGAATCGGCGTTGCGCCGGGCCAAGGCATACGGCGGACCGGTGATCGTTCATGCCGTCACCCGTAAAGGCAACGGTTACGCGCACGCCGAGAACGACATCGCGGATCAGATGCACGCAACCGGGGTCATCGACCCCGTGACCGGTCGCTCCGACAAGACGCCGGCACTCGACTGGACATCAGTTTTCTCCGCCGAGTTGATCGAGCAGGCTTCGCGCCGCGAGGACATCGTGGCGATCACCGCCGCGATGGCCGGCCCGACAGGCCTGGCCGCGTTCGCGGAGAAGTTCCCCGACCGCATGTTCGACGTCGGTATCGCGGAGCAGCATGCGATGACGTCGGCAGCTGGATTGGCGCTCGGCGGATTGCACCCGGTGGTCGCTATTTACGCGACCTTCCTCAACCGTGCCTTCGATCAGCTGCTCATGGATGTTGCGCTCCTGAAGCAGCCGGTCACGGTAGTTCTCGACCGTGCCGGCGTCACCGGGGTCGACGGCGCCAGCCACAACGGGGTTTGGGACTTGTCCCTGCTCGGTATCATTCCCGGAATTCGTGTTGCGGCTCCACGTGACGCCGTCACGCTCCGTGAAGAATTGGACGAAGCACTCAAGGTCGACGACGGTCCCACCGTCGTCCGGTTCCCGAAGGGCGCTGTCCCCGAGGGGATTCCGGCGATCAAGCGGCTCGACGGAATTGACGTGCTTCGCGAGTCCGACGGAGATCGCGGCGATGTGCTCCTCGTTGCCGTCGGACCATTTGCCTCCTTGGCCCTCGCGATCGCCGATCGTCTCGACAAGCAGGGCATCGCGGTGACCGTTGTCGATCCGCGTTGGGTTCTGCCCGTCTCGGACGCATTGGTCAAGGTTGCCGACAAGTTCGCGCTGGTTGTCACTCTCGAAGACGGCGGGGTGCACGGCGGTATCGGATCGACGGTTTCCGCAGCGTTGCGGGCTGCGGGTGTTCACACCGCGTGCCGCGACATGGGTGTGCCGCAGCAGTTCCTTGATCACGCCTCCCGTGAAGCCATCCATCAGGAACTGGGTCTGACGGCGCAGGATCTGTCCCTGAAGATCACCGGTTGGGTGGCCAGCATGGGTGGCTCCGCGGTTCACGTTAACGGGGATGCGCCTGCACGTGGCGACGCCCCTGCCCAAGGCTGAGTAACGCTTCATACAGATCGGCACTACTGGAAATTGCTTCCCAGCAGTGCCGATACGTATATGAGCTGGTGCTGCAATTACTGCACCGATTCGAGTGTGCTGCCTCGAGTTTCCTTTACGAATCTCAGCACCACGAACAGGGACAGCAGTGCCATTACCGCGTAGGCGCCGTAGGTGAGCGACAGATTCCAATCGGCCAGCGACGGGAAGGTCCAGGACACCAGGAAGTTGGCGACCCAGTTTGCTGCAGTGGCGAGACCGACTGCGGTGGCGCGCACACGGTTGGGGAACATCTCGGAGATGAGGACCCAGACGACCGGTCCCCATGACAGCGCGAAGAAGAACACAAACGCGTTTGCACCGATGAGGGCGATGGTGGCGTTGGCGCCGCTGAGTGTCGCGACGGATTCGCCGATCTCGTTCTTTGTCACTGTTGCCGAATGGAAACAGATAGCCGCGGTGCCGAGTGAGATTGCCATACCGGCGGAACCGACCAGCAGCAACGGCTTTCGTCCGACGCGGTCGATGACGGCAATCGCGACGAAGGTGCCGACGATGTTGACCAGCGCACTGACGACGCTGATCAGGAGCGAGCGGTCTGCGCCGAATCCGACGGCCTGCCACAGCGTGCTGGAGTAATAGAAGATGACGTTGATTCCGACCAGCTGCTGGAGTGCTGCCAAGGCGATGCCGAGCCAGACCAGGTACGAGACACCGAGTCGTTTCGAAAAGAGCTCGCGCACAGTGGTTTTGGCCTGCTTGAGTTTGAGAGACTCGCGAATTTCGTTCATCCGGCCGGTGACGGCGTCATGGTCGCCGCCTTCGAGGTCGGAGATGATCTTGCGCGCCCGATCGTCCTTGCCTTGAGCGACGAGGAAGCGCGGAGACTCCGGGATCGTGGTGGTCATCACGAGATACAGAAGTGCAGGTACTGCCTCGAGCATCAGCATCCACTGCCAGGCTTCGAGGCCCGCGATCTGATTGCGCGCGCCACCGGCAGCGGCTTGCAGGGCGTAGTTGACCAACTGTGACACCGCAATTCCGAGCACGATGGCCAATTGATACATCGAACCGAGGCGGCCGCGGATAGCGGCCGGCGAGATCTCCGCGATGTATGCCGGCGCGATCACCGACGCAAAACCGACAGCGACGCCACCGACGATGCGCCAGAATGTCAGGTCGTAGACACTGAACGGAACGGCCGAACCGACGGCGCCGACAACAAAGAGCACTGCCGCGATCTGCATGACGCGGATGCGACCGAGTCGATCAGCTAGTGACCCCGCTATCCAAGCGCCCAATGCTGCGCCGAGCAGGGTCAGGGACACGGTCAGGCCGGTGGCACCTGCGCCGATGTCGTATTTGTCGCGGATCGCTCCGACGGCTCCGTTGATGACAGCTGTGTCGTATCCGAACAGGAATCCGCCGAGCGCGGCAGCGCCGGCAAAGAGAACTGCATGTCCGACGGCGGCGCGTGTAGCGCCGGAACCGCCACTGTCGGTGGTACCGCTGAATGCCATTCCTGCCCCCTCCGGGCCAAGTGAACGATGCCCCGCTGCGTCGTCCGCGTGTAAAAGCACTCTGGACGCTACGCCCACCACGCGCGATTTGGCGGTTAGTCGAGTCTTGTTATCCACCTGAGTTGTTCGGGACATTCATCGGCGACGCCGATCGCGCGTCAGGTTGATGCGATCCGTTCGGCCTTTGCGGCGAAGTCCGCGAGATCCGCAGCCATCATCTTTCGGGTGATTCGAAGCCCGAGGCGCCCGAATACAGCACCGAGGACTTTGGACACGGCCGACTGGGCTTCGGAAACACCGGCGAAGTTCATTTCGAGGAGCGTGCCGCCGGGTGCGGGCTTCAGCGTGAATCCGGACGTGTAGTCCATGCCGTTCGAATGTGCTTTCACCACAGTGCGAATGGGCGCCTCGACCTCCACGACCCACATTTCCTCGGATGCTTCCTTGCCCATCAGCTTGCGGGTTTCACGCCACCTGGTGCCCACGGCGTACCCCTCACCGGCAAGCCGTTCGATACGGGTTACGCCGGTGAGGGTGTCGACCGCGCCGTCGAGGTCGGTGACGACCTGCCACACGGTGTCCACGGGTGCATTGACAACTCTGGTCACGGAAGTAGCAAGTTCAGGCATGCGCAGAGCCTAGGTCGTGACACCGACAAGCGGGGGTTACTTACTGTCAGCCGGCGCGGTTGGCAGCTTCCGTCAACGACGGCGTTATCTGGTCGAGGACCCACGGGGTGCTCAGTACGTTGACGTTGCTGAGGCCGCCGATGACTCTGGTGTCGCTGAGGAAGACCGTCGATCCGCGCTTGACGGCGTCGAGTGCGCTGACCGCGGGAATGCTTGCCGGGTCGGTGGTTCCGTCGGTGAAGCCGACAATCACGTCGGCGTCGATGTCGGCGATGTTCTCGTAGGAGAGCGTCGTGAAGAACGACCCACCGGCATTGGCAGCGCCGAGCTTTTCGACGCCAGGAGCGTTGACAAACCCGAGTTCGTTCAACACCTGCACACGGGGATCCGTCGGGAGGTACACGTTGACGTTGCTGGCGTCGGTGTCGAAGTTGACGACGGCAATGGTCTTTCCGGCGTATTCGGGATGCGCAGCGGCAGTGTCGGCGAGAGTGGTGTCGAGGCCCTCGATCAATGCGTCGGCTTCGGTCGGCTTGCCTACGGCCTTTCCGACAATGCGTGTCTGGTCCTGCCAGGTTGTCTGCCACGCATCGCCGGGATAGGCGACAGTCGGCGCAACCTTGCTCAGCTGTTCGTAGACCGATTTCTCGAATCCTTCGTATGGGGCAAGGATCGCGTCGGGAGTCAGGGAAGCCACGATTTCGACGGGCGGCTCGCCAGTGGCCGGCATGTCGAACAGCGTGGTCTTGTCAGCGTCGAAGTATTCCTGTGCCCACGGCATCACTCCGTTGTCGTCGGCCCCGTATGTGTACTTGGGCTGTCCGACCGGAGTGAGACCGAGGGCGTAGAGGATGTCCTGAGCGTTCCAGCCGAGGGTGACCAACCGTTCCGGTTGGGTTTCGATCGTGGTGGTGCCGAAGACGTTGTCGATGCTGACCGGGAAACCCTCCGAGTTCGCCGGAGCAGACGAGGAGTCCGAATCGGATGAGCAGGCTACGAGTGCGGTGGCGGTGAGTGCAGCCAGACCCAGTGCTGCCCATCCGCGAACGGTAGTTTTCATGTAGGAAAGCCTAACCTGTTCCGGCGGCCTGAGAGCGACCTCTTCGGGATCAGTCGAACTGGCATCCACTCACCGGTACTCCATTGAAGCGATCGCGGAGGTAGTCGAATGCGTTGTTCGGGCCGAATCCGTCGATGATTTCCGGACCGAAGTGGTTAACAAAGGTTGTACCGGGTGCGATCGGTGGCAGGTCGTTGGTTCTGAAGGTGACCGTGGCACCGCGTGAGCACCACGACTGCGCAAGGCTGCGAGCCTGGGAATAGGGGATGGTGTCGTCGTTGATTCCGCTGGTCACGAGAACTGGAGACGTAGGCGTCAGGTTGCCGACCTGTTGTTCATCGAGAATCGTTGCCGCTTCAGGGATCTCGTCCAAGTGTGCAAGGAGGGGCCGGCCGTCGACCGTCAGTGCGTCGGTGCGCATGAAGGGGTGTTTCACGATGATGTCGCCGACACATTCGGTGGACAGTTGATCAAGAACCGCGCGCCCTTGCGGCGTGATTCGCTTGTCCAACGATGTATTCAGGTCAGGATAACGCGCGAGCAATCCGTTGATGTTGAATCCGACGACCCCGCCGATCAGGTTGCCGTCGATCTGTCCGAGTACCGATCGCAGATCAGCGGGAGGAGCGCCAGCCCAGGTTCCCGCGAGATTGAGTTCCGGTGCGTAGCTCGGCTGGAGTTCGGCCGCTGCTGCAGCCGCTCCGCCGCCCTGCGAGTATCCCCAGAAAGCCAAGGGAGTGTCGGAGCCGGTTCCACTGAGAATGTTCGCCGCCCGGGCGGCGTCGAGCATTGCGTGTGCTTCTTCGATTCGATTGACGTAGGTGTGGACGCCGGGGGTGCCCAGGCCGATGTAGTCGGTGACAAAAACGCGGGCCCCCAATGCATTCCAGGTTCCGGCGGAGAACAGTTCCTGATTTGCGGACATCGACAGTGGATCGGTTTGGATCAGCAGTGCGTCGGGAAAGGCACGCGATGGTGCGCACTGGTCGCCTTGGCCCATCGTGCCCGGTCCGATGACAACGGTTGGTCGCTCGCCGGTCCCTTGCCACGGCTTCGACGAGTCGATGTAGGTGCCCGTCACCGCGGCGGGCGTGCCGTCCTGGAGTCGTGATGTGTACATGACTCGTTGCGCCGGCGCGGGCCACGGACCGTTGTAGTCGGGTAGTGATGCCCGCAGGGTCATCGGTTCGGTGCGAATGACACTTCCGGGAACTTCTGGGAATTCCGCCGGCGGTTGATAAAACTCCGGGATCGCCGGAGCGGCAGCGGCTGGGTTGATCGCGGTGACGGTGCAGAGCGTCGTTGCGACGACGGACATGCCGACCACTGTGGCCATCCGGAGTCGTCGAGTGAGCGTGCGCCGAAATTCTGCGGACAACTTCTTCATGGAAGCCTCTCGATGCGTGTCGACGACAGCGCACGAGTTGCTGCGATCGACAGAAAGAAGTGTGAAAGACGGTCCTCGGCAGAGTCCCGCGTGCCGGATCGGAACGCCGTACGCATAGGTGCGGCAATCGATCTCGGCAGTGCTCGGAAAGTGTGGTGCGGAGCCCACCCCTATGAGCTACCGGCGAGTAACAACATAGCCGATAATTTCGTGAACTGGGTCACGAACGTGTGATTTCGCCCGAAAATCTTCACGAATGGTTCGAAAATCGTCGTGACCTGCGGCCTTGTTGCAATCCTGGTTTGGGTGAATCGGGTAGTAATAGGCGATAATTGTCCGGTGCGGTCGCAGCAGAAGATCTTGAACGCCACGCTTCGACTGATCGAGGGTGGCGGGTTCGAGGCCGTCAACATGGCGGCGATCGCTCATGAGGCCGGTGTGTCGCGCCAGACTGTCTACTCCAACTTCGGGTCCCGTGAAGAAGTGGTGTCGAAGGCGATGTCCGATCTTACGGTCGAGATGTTGAGTGGTATCAAGGCTCGACTGGCTACTGTGGAGAGCGCCTGCGAATACGTCGTCGAATTCATCGTGGCGTCGCGGGCCGAGGTGCGGGCTCACCCAGTGCTGACGACGTTGTTGCTCGCCGAACGGGGTGATCCGGTGTTCTCGGCGGAAATGATGGTACGTGCCAAACCTGTTGCACACGAGTTTCTTTCACCCATTGTCGAGCGAGGGCTCGCAACCGAGGAGGAGTTGGACGGCATTATCGAAATTGCCGTTCGACTGGGTTTGTCGGTCATCGCGTTCGACAGTGAGTCCATCCACTCCGACGACGATTTACGAACCTTTCTCACCCGCTGGCTTCAACCCGCAATGGGTTCCACAGCCTAGATATCAGCCTTCTCTTCAACTTTTCTTGACACTTTTCCGGTAAGTGTCTAGTTTTGGACTCGCTCGGTTGTTTTGTCCATACGGAACTAGGCACTTCCCCCTGATTTCTGGTGCCCCGTGAGTTTTCGCCGCCGGCACATCGGCGATTCACCAAGGGAGCACAGCTATGTCTGCACTGAAACGGCGAGCCTTTCTGTCCGGAGTCGCCGCGGCAATGGCCGCAGTGGCGATACCGAGTGTTGCTCGGGCCGGTACCTCTGCCAGAACCGTCGGGGTGCCACTCACCCGCGAAGAACACCGCGTTGTCGTGATCGGTTCAGGATTCGGTGGCGGCGTGACCGCGCTTCGTCTGGCCGAGGCGGGCGTTCCGGTTACGGTGCTGGAGAGGGGAATTCGGTGGCCGTCGGGTCCCAATGCCGAGACATTTCCCCATCCGGCCAGTCCTGACAAACGGATCCTGTGGCACCAGTCCAATCCGACGCTCTTCGGGAGAGAAGTTGCTTTCGAGCCGTACGTCGGGTTGCTGGAGACGGTGTCCGGGGAGAACATGACATCGATCTGCGCGGCCGGCGTTGGCGGTGGATCGTTGGTGTATCAGGGTATGACGCTGCAACCTGCCGAATCCGTCTTCAGCGAGCACTTTCCCGAGCAGTTGGACTACGCGACGATGGACCGCGTCCACTATCAGCGCGTGGCATCCATGCTGCAACTCGCCGTAGCGCCGGACGAGCTGGTCGAGAGTCCGAATTACGAGGCTGCCCGTGTATTCGCCCGCAATGCAACGCGTTCCGGGCTTCCGGTGTCGAAGATTCCGATGCCGATCGACTGGGACTTTGCGCTGGCCGAACTGCGCGGTGAGATGAAAGCCTCGTACACCAACGGCGATGGCGCACTGGGCGTGAACAACGGCGGCAAGCACTCCGTCGACGTCACCTACATTGCCGCCGCAGAAGCCACAGGATTGGTGAAAGTCGAGACGCTGCACCAGGTTACCGACGTCGAACGCGCGGAAGACGGCCGATGGCGGGTATATGTGAACCGCACCGACATGTCCGGGCGGGTGCTCGAGAACAAGATCCTGACGACAAAGGCGCTGGTCATGGCCGCGGGCAGCGCCAACACGACCAAGTTGCTCGTGCGGGCCGGTGCGCAGGGGCGGATTCCCGATCTGCCCGGCGAGTTGGGCGGCGGCTGGGGCACCAACGCCGACCGCATCTACATCTGGTCCGACCCCACCGAGAATTTCGGTAGCACCCAAGGCGGCCCGGTTGTCTACGGAAGCCGGAACTGGGACGACCCGGATTCGGCGTTCACCCTCATTCAGGCGTCGTTCCCGCCGGTGCCGTTCGATGCGCACAGCACGGTAATGGTCGGATTCGGTGTCAGTAGAGACCGAGGCCGGTTTGTGTACGACTCCGCGCGGGACGAGGCAGTGCTCCGTTGGCCGAAGGACGGCGACTCTGCTATCCAGCTAGGCCACATCGGGCCGGCCGCCCACAAGATCGCCGGGAACACCGGCATCCTCACCGACACGAATGCGCTGCTGTCGTCGACGTGGCATCCGCTCGGCGGCGCGTGTATGGGAACGGTCTGCGATCTCGAAGGTCGCGTGCAGGGCCAGCGCGGACTGTACGTGCTTGACGGTGCCTTGATGCCGGGTAATGCTGCTGCGTGCAATCCGTCGATGACTATCGCTGCCGTGGCGGAGCGGGCACTTGACTACATTGTGAAAGAGGATGTCGGAACAGTGTTTTGAGCTGCCGCACAGTGTGAACTATCGCGAACGGCGCACCCGGAAAATTCGAGTGCGCCGTTCGGCTTTGTCAGAGCGAGAGAATCAGACGCTTGCAACACCAGGCGCGAGGAAGCGCTTGCCGTTGACGGCCTCGGAGGTGCCGGTGCGGTCCAGGTACGGCGTGATGCCACCGTTCCAGAATCCGAATCCGCCGCCGAGCAGCAGGCAGAGGTCGATGTCCTCGGCTGCCGCTACGACGCCTTCGTCGAGCATGATCTGGATTTCCTCGGCGAAGGCACGGCGTGTGCGCTCGAGTACTTCTTCCGAGGTGGACACCTTGTCACCTCGAGGCCACAGCGCGGCAACCTCGGGATCGACAGCTTGGCCGTTCTCGCCCCAGGTCCAGACGCCGGGCTTGCGGGCTTCGACCAGTGCTTCGAGACCGGGCGAGCTCTTGAACCGTTCCGGGTACGACGCCTGCAGGGTCTCGCCGGTGTGCAACGCGACTGCGGGTCCGACGAGGGCCAGCAGGGTGAACGGCGACATCGGCATACCGAGTTCGGCGATGGCATTGTCCGCGACGTCGAAGGGGGTGCCTTCGTCGACGGCGGACATGACCTCACCCAAGGTGCGGGTGACGAGGCGGTTGAAGACGAAGCCGGCCTTGTCGCCGCACAGGACAGCAGACTTCTTCAGTGACTTCGCGGTGGCGAAAGCCGTTGCGAGCGTAGCGTCGTCGGTCTTGCTGCCCTTGATGATCTCGAGGAGCGGGAGAACGGCAACCGGGTTGAAGAAGTGGAAGCCCACCACGCGCTCGGGATGCTTCAGCTCGGACGCCATCTCCGTGATGGAGAGCGACGAGGTATTGGTCGCGAGGATGGTTTCGGGAGCGATAAACTGCTCGAGTTCCGCGAAGACCTTCTTCTTGACATCCATATTCTCGAAGACGGCTTCGATGACGAAGTCGGTCTTGGCAAACGCGGCCTTGTCGAGTGAGCCGGAGACGAGGGCCTTGAGACGGTTCGCGGCGTCGGGGGACAGGCGCCCCTTGCCGAGGAGCTTGTCGATCTCGGTGTGGACGTAACCGACACCCTTGTCGATGCGCTCCTGGTCGATGTCGGTCAGGATGACCGGCACCTTGAGCTGGCGGACGAAGAGCAGCGCGAGCTGGCTGGCCATGAGACCGGCACCGACGATGCCGACGCCGTTGACCTTGCGGGCCAGCGAACGGTCGGGCGCTCCGGCGGGACGCTTGGCGCGCTTGTTCACCAGATCGAAGGCATACAGGCCGGCGCGGAGCTCGTCGGTCAGGAGGAGATCGGCAAGCGCCTCGTCCTCGGCCGCAAAGCCCTTGTCGAGCGAAGCCGCATCCGTGATGTCGGTGGTGCGAGCCAGTTCGAGCAGCTCGACAGCCTTGACGGCGCCGGGAGCGTTGCCCTTGGTCTTACCGTCGACGATGGCCTTCGCACGGGCGATCGCGTCGTCCCAGCCCTGGCCGCGATCGATCTCGGGGCGAGCGGGGGTGACGGTACCGGCGAGAACCTGCGCGGCCCAGGCGAGTGACTGCTCGATGAAGTCGGCGGAATCGAGAACGACGTCGACGACGCCGAGTTCGAGTGCCTTCTTGGGGGAGAGCACCTTGTTCTGGTTGAGCGAGTTCTCGATCACCACGGTGACGGCGTTGGACGGGCCGACGAGGTTGGGGAGCAACTGCGTGCCACCCCATCCGGGGACCAGGCCGAGGAATGCTTCCGGAAGACCGAGTGCGCCCGCGTTGGCGGCAACCGTGCGGTAGTGGCTGTGCAGGCCGACCTCGAGGCCACCGCCCAGTGCGACACCGTTGATGAAGGCGAACGTGGGAACGGAGGACTCACGCAGGCGTCGGAACACCTTATGGCCCAAGCGGCCCAGCTCGAGTCCCTGCTCACGTGAGGTGATCGCGGGAACACCCTTGAGGTCCGCACCGGCGGCGAAGATGAACGGCTTGCCGGTCACGGCGATGGCGACCGGGTTCGCGGCAAAAGCTTCGTCCAGTGCGGCGTCGAAGGATGCGAGCCCGCCGGGGCCGAAGGACGACGGCTTGGTGTGGTCGAAGCCGTTGTCGAGGGTGATCAGTGCAAACGGGCCCTCGATGCCGGGGACCGAGATGATCTTGGTGTACGCGTTCGTCACGACCTCGTCGGCGAATGCTGTTGCAATATCAGACATTTAGTTAACTCCTGCCTGGTAGTCAGCGTGGTTCGGGTTCTCCCAGATGACGGTGCCACCCATGCCGAGGCCGATGCACATGGTGGTCAAGCCGTAGCGCACGTCGGGGCGTGTCGCGAACTGGCGGGAGAGCTGCGTCATCAGGCGCACGCCCGACGAGGCGAGGGGGTGGCCACACGCGATGGCGCCGCCCCACTGGTTGACGCGGGGGTCGTCGTCGGCGATGCCGTAGTGCTCGAGGAACGCGAGAACCTGAACCGCGAACGCTTCGTTGATCTCGAAAAGTCCGATGTCCTCGATCTTCAGACCGGTGCGTGCCAGAAGCTTCTCGGTGGCGGGGACCGGTCCGATACCCATGACCGCGGGGTCGACGCCCTGGTAGGCAAAGCCGACCATGCGCATGCCGACAGGCAGTCCGAGCTCCGCTGCGGTGTCTTCACCGGCGAGAAGTGCTGCCGTGGCGCCGTCGTTGAGGCCTGCGGCGTTACCGGCGGTGATGCGCCCGGCGGGGCGGAACGGCGCTTTGAGCTTCGCGAGGTCTTCGACGGTGGTTCCGGGGCGCGGCGGCTCGTCCTCGGTGGCGAGCCCCCAACCGGCTGCGCTGCGGGTCGCGACGGGAACCAGCGTGTCGGCGATGAAGCCGGCCTTCTTGGCAGCGTCGTACTTGTTCTGGCTGTTCACGGCGTAGGCGTCCGTGCGGTCTTTGGTGATGGTCGGGAACCGGTCGTGCAGGTTCTCTGCGGTGTTACCCATCACGAGTGCGCTCGGGTCGACCAGACGGTCGGCGAGGAAGCGCGGGTTGGGGTCTGCGCCCTCACCCATCGGGTGGTGGCCCATGTGCTCGACGCCACCGGCGACAACAACGTCGTACTGGCCGAAGCCGATGCCCGACGCGGTGGTAGTGACGGCGGTCATCGCGCCGGCGCACATGCGGTCGATGGCAAATCCGGGGACGGTTTCGGGCAGGCCGGCGAGGATCGCGGCGGTGCGGCCGATGGTCAGTCCCTGGTCACCGGTCTGAGTGGTGGCAGCGATCGCCACTTCGTCGATCCGCGCGGGATCCAGCTGCGGATTGCGACGAAGCAGTTCGCGGATGGCTTTGACGACCAGGTCGTCTGCACGCGTCTCGGCGTACATGCCCTTGGGGCCTGCCTTGCCGAACGGGGTGCGAATGCCGTCGACAAAGACGACGTTGCGTTGGTTGTGTGTGGATGGAGCCACGCGAATTCCTCCTGATGGAGATGCCCACCACGCGCTGGGCGGATGGGACTTACGGTTCGGCAATCACGGCCAAGCGTCCGGCCTTGTAACAAGCGTACTACTGCCCATTACTCACCGGTAACTTAACGGGTCGAATTGCTCCACCCACACCCGCAACCCCGTCAGGATTCGCCGTTTGCCGCTGCTTCCTCCTCGGCTGCGACCGCGTCGTCCTCTGCCGGAACTATCGAGTTCAGCGCCTCGGCGAGGACCGGCACGGTCAAGGTGCGCTGCCACAATCGGGCGCCGCCGGACGTGAGCTTCGTCTCGATCGCAGCCGTGACCACGGCGATGTCCGATCCCGGCGCGATTGTCCAGTCCCAGCACAGACGACGCACCAGCTCCGGTTGCAGCAGATTCTCGACGGGGACCGATACTTCGGAACTGAGATCCGACAAGGCTGCGCGGGCTGCGGTCAGACGATCGGCGGCTTCGGGATCCTGACGCGCCCACCGTCCGGGAGCTGGCGGGCCGATGTTCGGCGGAGTCTTCGGGGGAAGCTCGCTGTCCGGCAGGGACCGAGCTGATTCCAATGCAGTCATCCAGATTCGTGAATAGCGTCGTTGCCTCGGTCCGCCGAACACGGGCAGCGACCGCAGCGCATCCATCGACCGGGGATCCTTGAGCGCCGCGTCGATGATCGCCGAATCCGGCAGCACTCGGCTGGGAGACACGTCGCGCTTACGTGCGAGATCTTCACGCGCCTGCCACAGCGCCCGGACCGCAGCCAATTGGCGAGTGGTCTTCAGTGACGTGATGTGCGACGTGCGGCGCCAGCGATCCGGCTTCGGCTTCGGCGGGCCGGCAAGTCGAATGTGCTCGAATTCTTCTTTCGCCCAATCCAATTTGCCTTGTGCACGCAGTTCGGCTTCCATGGCGTCGCGCAATTCCAGCAGCACTTCGACGTCGAGCGCGGCGTAGTTCAGCCATGGTGCCGGCAGTGGCCGTGTCGACCAGTCGGCGGCGCCGTGGCCCTTGCGAAGCTCGACATGCAACGTGCGTTCCACGATCGCGGCCAGACCGACCCGTTCGAATCCGGCCAGTCGGCCCGCCAATTCAGTGTCGAAAAGTACAGCCGGATACAACCCCAACTCGGCCAGTCCGGGCAGATCCTGATCTGCGGAATGCAGAACCCACTCCAGAGGGTTGATCGCCTCGGCCAGCGGTGCCATGTCCGTGGCGGTGGGGATCGGATCGATCAGAAACGAGCCGGCGCCCTCACGTCTGAGCTGAATCAGATACGCACGGGCGGAGTACCGGAATCCCGACGCACGCTCGGCGTCAACAGCCAAAGGCCCGGTGCCCGCTGTCAATTCAGCGGCAGCCTTCGCGATCCCGTCTGCGGTGGTGATGACATCAGGCACACCGTCACGCGGCACCAGGAGTGGTTCGACATCGGACGTGGGCTCGGTTGCATCATCGGTGACTTCGGACATGATCGATAACTCTACGTCGCAGAAGGCGTCGTAGTTGCGCAACCTTCCCCGTCACTTTCTTCGTCGCCTTTCTCGGCTGCTCCCAGGAGTTCGTCGAGCGCCAGGGCGAATCCTTGCGCGAGTTCGTGCAATTGGGGTGCCAGGTCCGTGCAACTGACAATGCCCACATCTACTTTGCCGTCGAGCGACATCACCGTCACATTGAGTCCGGCGCCGTGAAAGATGGGTCCCAGTGGGAACATTCCCGTAATGCGTGCGCCCAGGAAGTACAGCGGAACCGGCGGGCCGGGAACGTTCGACACCACGAGATTCGACACGACGGGGTGCCGTTCTGCGAGCTTGAGTGAGGAGTAGACGCGCATTGCGGCGCCGAAAACTGCCGGCGACGCAAATTGTGACCAGTCTTGAAGCATGTTTGCGCCCAACGCCTCGTTATGATTTTTCGAGGTCGCGTTGTATTCGCTGATCGCGCGCAAGCGGTCGAGTGGGTCGACGATCTGGGTGCCCAGTTGCGTGAACATACCGGAGATCTGGTTTGTGCCGGCGCGGTCGGATTTCCCGTGAACCGACACGGGAACCATCGCGACCAACGAATCCTCGGGAAGCTCGCCGCGCTCCTCGAGGTAGTTGCGCAGCGCTCCGGCGCACAGCGCAAGAACGACATCGTTGACCTTGACGCCGTGACGGTCCTTCACGGCTTTCACTTTGGCCAGGTCGAGCTGGGCGAAGGCAATATTGCGATGACCGGTGATGGCGCCGTTGAACGACGTTCGAGGGGCAGTGAACGGCGCAGGCATCGCTCTGCCTTTGCGGGCGCGGGTCACCCATTTGGGCAGCATCGCGATACCGCCGGGGACGAGGCGCGCCAGCCGCGCAGGCCTGGAAATTACGGCGAGGAGGCCGCCGACAGCGATGTCGAGTGTGCCGGCGTCACCGGCGCTCTCGGCTGTGGTGTCTACCAGTGCGGGGGATTCCGGTTCCAGACTGCACAGTTGAGCCAGGATGTTGGCACCGGTAATGCCGTCAGCGGCACTGTGATGGATCTTCGACATGACGGCGATGGTTCCGTCGGCAAGTCCTTCGATGACCCACATTTCCCACAGCGGACGGGAACGGTCCAACGGTTGGCTCGCGATATGTCCGGCAAGTTCTGCCAGCTCGTCGTGGCCACCTGGCGCCGGTACCGATGTGCGATGGCAGTGTCGTTCGATATCGAAGTCGTGGTCGTCCACCCAGACGGGGTAGTCGAGGTTCAAGCGTGAATCTTTCAGCTTGCGCCGGAACGTCGGCATCGCTGCCATGCGGGAGTCCAGCTCGCCGAGTAGTGATCGGTAGCGGTAACCGCCCGGGATGGTCGACGGGTCCAGTATCACCAGGCCGCAGACGTGGAGTAGCTGTGTCGACGTTTCCAGGTACAGGAAGGTGGCATCAAGTCCGCTGAGACGCTGCATCTACCGATTTTAGAACGGGTTCTAGTTAGATTTCGGTGGAATGATCAAACCGGCGTTGGGGATCAGTCGTTCTTTCGCGACAATTCTGTTACCCCGGCGGGTGGTAGGCCCGCGGCGTAGGCCAGCACTTCGCAGAATGCCTCGACGTGATGTCCCAATTCCGTTGACGTGGCAGTCCAGGAGGCCCGCAGTTCCAGTTGATGCGCCCGCGGAGGGCCTGCGATGTCGCCGTAGCGAACCGACGTTGTTGCCGTGACCGTGCCGCCGAGCGCTACAAACGGAGCGCCGCCGGCTTCGAGGGCGTCCACCAGCCAACTCCACGCAACTTCGGGCAATAGTGGATCAGCGGCAAGTGATTCGTCGAGATCGGCCTGGATGTAGGCGACCAGACGCATGGTGCCGTTCCAGGCTTCGTCCCCGTCTGGGTCGAAAAGCAAGATGAGTCGACCGAAGGCGTCACCCTCCGATTGCTCGGACACGGTGTCCGATTCGGGGTGAAGCACCTCGGCACCGATTGCGTGGCTGTACGGGGCAAGTCGTTGTGGCGGGCGTATCGGACCGACTTCGATCTCGGACCGGACCTGTGCTGAGCCCATTGCGGCGATTGCGGCACGGAATTCGGCCGGGTCAGCGGTGGATCCGGAAGTTGTCACAGGTCAGGACGTTAGTCGGGGAAAAGGTCCCTGAGGTGGAGGCGCGCCGATCAACTGTGACGTGCTCCGCACAGATAAGTGTGAGCACCGTCACGAAATGTGACGTGGACTTTTCTGCGCGCCGAACATGGCAGCATTGGGAGCGGTCGAATACACATGTTGGCGGAGAGCGCGAGGATTGATGAGCGGGTTGGACAACTTGAATTCAGGCACCATCGGGTCAGCGGAGTACAGCGCACGGCGCGTGCTTCCGGATGCGCCGTTGTTGGCGGCGGCCACCGGTCGGACGCCGGTGCGGCGTCCCGTGTGGTTCATGCGGCAGGCCGGCCGCTCGCTGCCCGAGTATCGCGAGATCCGCGCCGGAATCGGAATGTTGGAGTCCTGCTTCGATCCGGCGTTGGTCTGTGAGATCACGATGCAGCCGGTGCGTCGCCACGACGTCGACGCCGCAATTCTCTTCTCGGACATCGTGGTGCCGCTGAAAGCAGCCGGCATCGACCTCGACATCGTTGCCGGTGTCGGTCCGGTGGTTGCCAATCCTGTTCGCTCGATCGACGATGTCGCGTCCCTGCCGCGGTTGGTGCCCGACGAGGTCGGCGCAATTGCGCAGGCTGTGCGTCTGCTCACCGCCGAGTTGGGTTCGGTGCCGTTGATCGGGTTTGCCGGAGCGCCCTTCACGTTGGCGTCGTACCTGGTCGAAGGTGGACCGAGCCGCAACCACGAGAAGACCAAGGCGCTCATGCTGTCGGATCCGGCGACGTGGCACCAGCTCCTCGGCAAGATCGCCGACATCACGATCTGCTTCCTGCAGGCGCAGCTCCACGCCGGTGTCGACGCTGTTCAGCTGTTCGATTCCTGGGCAGGCGCCCTCTCGCTCGCGCAGTACCGCGAGTTCGTACTTCCACACTCCGAGCGCGTGTTGGCCGAGGTGGCGAGCGCAGGAGTGCCGCGTATCCACTTCGGTGTTGGTACCGGTGAACTGCTCGGCGCCATGGGTGAAGCCGGGGCTGACGTCGTAGGCGTCGACTGGCGTATTCCGCTCGACGTTGCCGCGAGGCGAGTCGGTCCGGGCAAGGCGCTGCAGGGCAACCTCGATCCGGCAGTGCTGTTCGCGGGTCCCGAGGCGGTCGACCGTGAGGTCAGACGCATCGCGGCTGAAGGTGACCGCGCTATCGAGGCCGGCGCCATCGGGCACATCTTCAACCTCGGACACGGTGTTCTTCCGGATACCGATCCGGCGGCAATCACGGCGGCGGTGGAGCTGGTGCATTCGCTGTGAGGACAACGCGTCCGTCGGTAGCGGTGATCGGGGGCGGAATCTCCGGCCTGGTCGCCGCCTACCGGCTTCGCCGTAGCCTCGGAGCGGACGCCGAGATCACGATCGTCGACCACAGCCGCAGGCTGGGCGGAAAGTTGCGAACGGTCGATATCGGCGGCGGGCCGATCGATGTCGGCGCCGAGGCGTTCATTGCGCGTCGGCCCGAGGTTCCGGCACTTCTGGCCGAGCTCGGTCTCACGGACCAGATCGTGTATCCGGCGGGACGCACTCCGTTGATCTGGTCGCAGGATTCGTTGCATCGTCTCCCCGTAGGCACGTTGATGGGCATTCCGGCGAGTGCCGACGCGGTCGAGGATCTAGTCGACGACGCAACCCTGGCGCGGATCGCGGCCGAACCGGAGCGCCGGATCGACTGGACTCCGGGTTCGGATAGCAGTGTGGCCCAACTTGTTTCGGATCGCTACGGCGATCAGGTAGTCGCCCGCTCGGTTGATCCACTGCTCGGGGGTGTGTACTCCGGATTGGCGGAGAACATCGGAATACGGGCCGCATTGCCGACCCTCGCGGCGGCGTTGGACGCCGGAGCGCGGAGCCTGTCGGAAGCCGTGTCGGCGGCGCTACCGACGCCGGCTCCCGGGCCGGTCTTCGGTGCGTTGAAGGACGGATACGGAGTGCTCCTGGATGCACTCCGGGAGGCAGCTGCCGCGCATGTCGTTCACGCGGAGGCCGGAGTCGTGCGCGCCGACGGGAGCCGCTGGTTCATCGATCCGGTCGGCGCCCTCGATGCGATTGTCCTGGCAGTTCCCGCTCCGAACGCCGCAGTGCTTCTCGCTGACGTCGCGCCACAGGTCGCCCGGATCGCGGCTCGGATCGAGCTGGCGTCCTCGGCTGTCGTGGCGATGCGTCTGCCGGGCAATGTCGAGTTGCCGGAGAATTCGGGAATCCTCGTCGCGACGGACGCAGATCTCACGGCCAAGGCATTCACGCTGTCCAGTCGCAAGTGGACCCATCTCGCCGATCGGGGCGAGCATCTCGTGCGGGCGTCGTTCGGCCGCTTCGGTGCCGCAGACATCGTCGATCGCCCCGACGACGAACTGATCGCTCTGGCCCGCGCTGATCTTGCAACAGTGACGGGAATCACTGCGAGTCCGGCTGCGTCCTTTGTCCAGCGCTGGCATGGGGGACTGCCGCAGTACGCACCAGGTCACGTGCAGAAAGTGGCTGAAATCGAACAGTCGGTCGCAGCGTTGGACGGTATCGAGGTGGCCGGTTCGTGGCTACACGGCGTCGGCGTTCCGGCGTGTGTTGCCACTGGCACGACGGCGGCGACACGGATTTTCGAACGGGTGGCACGATAGAGGTATGGCACGCCTTGATTTCGACAAACTGAACTCTGAAATCCGATACCTCATGTTCTCCGTGTTCCAGGTGGAACCCGGTGTGCTGGGCGACGATCGGGAAGCTGCGGTCAAGGACGCCCGCTTGTTCTTCGAAGGTCTCGAAGACAAGGGCGTCGTGGTTCGCGGAATCTACGACATCGCCGGCATGCGCGCAGACGCAGACTTCATGATCTGGACCCATGCAGCCAGCATCGAGCAGCTGCAGGCCGCGTACTCGGACTTCCGCCGCACCACGACACTGGGCAAGATCAGTGCTCCGGTGTGGAGCAACTCCGCCGTGCACCGTCCGGCCGAGTTCAACAAGAGCCACGTGCCGTCGTTCATCGCGGGTGAGGATCCGGGCGACTACATCTGCGTCTACCCGTTCGTTCGGTCGCTCGAGTGGTACCTGCTTCCCGACGAGGACCGTCGCAAGATGCTCGCCGATCACGGTATGGCGGCACGCGGATACAAGGACGTTCGCGCCAACACGGTGCCGTCGTTTGCGCTCGGCGACTACGAGTGGATTCTTGCCTTCGAGGCACCGGAACTCATTCGCATCGTCGATCTCATGCGCGACTTGCGTGCCACCGAGGCTCGTTTGCACGTGCGCGAAGAGGTTCCGTTCTTCACCGGACCGCGTGTCGACATCGAGAAGCTGGTTCTTTCCCTTCCCTGATCGAAAGTAGCTGCTGTGGACACCACGCCGAATCGGCGTCATCAGCACATGTCTCACTGGGGCATGTTCACTGCCGAATCGGTAGCCGGCGAAGTCACTGCGGTGCATCCGTACGAGGGAGATTCCAATCCTTCGCCGATGCTCGGCAACTTCGCCGGTTCGGTGCGCAGTCGCAGCAGAGTGGCCGGCCCGGCAGTGCGTCGTGGCTGGCTCGAGAACGGTCCAGGCCCCACGGAAAAGCGGGGCTCTGACGAGTTCGTCTCGGTCGAGTGGGACGAACTGACAGAACTGCTGTCCCGCGAATTGCGCCGGGTCGTTGACACTCACGGCAACAACGCGATCTTCGGTGGTTCATACGGATGGGCCAGCGCCGGTCGATTCCACCACGCGCAGAGTCAGGTTCACCGGTTCCTGAATCAACTCGGTGGTTACACCAAATCGGTACACAGCTACTCGCTCGGAGCAACGGGCGTCATCATGCCCCGTGTGGTCGGGACCCACAGTCAATTGTTCGAACGCTCCACGTCGTGGGACGTCATCGCGCAACATTCCGATCTGTTGGTGTGCTTCGGTGGGGTGCCGATCAAGAACACTGGCGTCAATGCCGGTGGTACCAGTGAGCATCCGACTCGCGGCGCGATCGACGCACTCCGTCGTCGCGGCGGAAAGATCGTCTCGATCAGCCCGTTGCGTGACGATCTCGACGGTGAATGTGACTGGATCGCACCGATTCCCGGGACCGACGTGGCGATCATGTTGGCGCTGGCGTATGTCCTCGCTTCGGAGGGTTTGCATGACATCGCATTCTTGAACCGGTACTGCGTCGGCTACGAGCGATTCGAGGAGTACCTGCTCGGACGCAGTGACGGTATCGCGAAGGATCCTCACTGGGCCCAGGAGATTTCAGGAATCCCTGCCGAGATACTGGTCGACCTGGCCCGCCGCATGGCCGCCGGTCGCACGCTGGTCTCTGTCACCTGGTCACTTCAACGCATCAAACACGGTGAGCAAGCCCCGTGGATGGGGGTGACTCTCGCCGCGATGCTGGGTCAGATAGGGCTTCCCGGAGGGGGATTCGGACACGGCTACGGTTCGATGAACGAGCCGGGAATGACGTCGATCCCGTACCCGCTGCCCACCTTCCCGCAAGGACGGAATCCGGTCACGGACTTCATTCCGGTCGCTGCGGTATCGGATCTTCTGCTCTCGCCCGGCGAAGACTTCGACTACGACGGCAGACGCCTCACCTATCCCGACATTCGCCTGGTCTACTGGGCAGGCGGCAACCCGTTCCACCATCATCAGGACATCCCGAGGCTGCGGCGGGCTTTGGCACGTCCGGACACGATCGTCGTTCATGATCCGTACTGGACGCCGATGGCCAGACACGCCGACATCGTGGTGCCATCGACCACGTCATTCGAACGCTCCGATCTCAGTTGTACGCGCAACAACGCGTTGCTGGTCGCGATGCACCAGGTCACCGAACCGTTTGCAGGTGCGCGCGACGACTACGAGACCTTCGCGGCACTTGCCGACGCGCTGGGATTCGGTGACACGTTTACCGAGGGACGATCGTCGCAGCAATGGATCGAGCACCTCTACGGTCAGTGGCAGCCGAGCGTCGCCGCGGACGGTGGAAACACCCCGTCGTTCGAGGACTTCTGGGCCGATGGTCACTACCGGATGCGTACGCGCGGCGACGAGGTTCTGTTCGGCGACTTCCGCGAGAATCCCGAGAAGTATCCGCTTGGCACACCCAGCGGAAAGATCGAGATATTCTCCGAAACCATCGAATCTTTCGGCTACGACGACTGCGTCGGCCATCCCCGATGGTACGAGCCTGATGAATGGCTGAAAGGTCCACGTGCGGAGGCTTTTCCGCTGCACCTCATCGCCAACCAGCCCAAGACGCGGCTGCACAGCCAACTCGATCACGGCGCCGTGAGCCAGGCGTCGAAAATTCACGGGCGAGAACCGATTCGGATGCATCCCGATGCAGCGGCAGAGCGAGGCATTGTCGGCGCGGACGTGGTGCGGGTGTTCAATGATCGCGGCGCGTGCCTGGCAGGTGTTGTCGTCGATGCAGACCTTCACCCGGGCGTTGTCCAACTTGCGACGGGAGCCTGGTACGACCCACTCGATCCGGCCGACCCGGACTCGCTGTGTGTCCACGGAAATCCCAATGTTCTGACCCCGGACGTCGGCACGTCGCTGCTGTCACACGGATGCACCGGACAACACGTCCTGGTGCAGATCGAGAAGTTCGAGGGGGAACTTCCCCCTGTTCGCGCATTTGATCCGCCGGTGCTGAATCTACGCTGACGGAACCGATCGAGGCCAGGCCGCGTCGAACTTGGTGAGCACCTGATATCCGGGTGAGCACGTCGAGCGAGGTGGGGGCCATCGTGAGTACAGCGCAGTGGAATTCGGCACGGGGGAGATCGGAAGTCCTTCGCGGGCAGATTGATTCAATGATGGAGGACCTGCACGAGCGGACGCGGTTACTTGCGCTCGCGCAGGAGAAGATCGCGTTGTCGACTGCGCGTGCTCTGTCGGCTGACGGGTTGGTGGAGGTTGTCGTCAATGCCTCCGGAGCCGTTGTCGGCGTGAAATTCTCATCGGACGCGTGTGCGAAATCAACGCCGAAAAAGCTTGGTGCGTCGGTACTGGCGGCGTCGACGGCTGCGTCGGCAGACATGCGCAGGCAAAACGCCGAGATATTGAAGCCGTTCACCACTACGACGCAGTTGGATCTTCCAGATCTGATAACCGGAGCGCCCAGCGTGCGCGGTCTGTCCGCAGTGCCTCAGATAGCCGAGCACATGGAACAGGATTGGGATCAGACCGTTCTCAGGAGCGCGGGCAATGTCTGAACTGTGGATCGATGTTCAGATTGTGCGTGCATTGGCACCGCGATTCGTGGGACTCGCCGAAGACATCGAGAGGTCGAAAGCGGATCTCGAACGGGAAATGACTGCCGAAGGCTCGAGCTGGGGAAATGACGAGGTCGGCAACACTTTTGCCGCCGCCTACCTTCCGGGCTCGGAGTCGGTGATTGCCGGTATCTCGATGATGGCCGGCGTCATGCGGAATCTCACGGATGCGCTGTACCGGACTTCGGACAACTTCGAGGGCGTCGACGCGGAACTTGCCGACAACTTTGCAGGTGGTCTCTGATGGGAATCGAGATACCGGGATACCTGCAGGCCGTTGCCAGTGTGGCAGTGGGTAGCGACTGGCCGGAGGGGGACGAGACTTCCTTGTGGCGATTGGGTGACGCGTGGACCGAGATTGCAGACCATCTGACCAGTGCATCCATGGGTGGTGATGTCACACTGAGAGGAGTACTGACAGCAATCACCGGTGAGACGCACGATGCATTCTGGCAGGATTCCGGTGGCGTCGCTGATGTCTTTGATCGATTGATTGCTGCCGCAACGGAATTAGCGGAATCCTGCAATGCTACGGCGACGGAGATCGAGTACACCAAACTTGCGATCATCGCGGCGTTGATCGCGCTGGCGCTCGAGTTGGCGGCCATGGCAGCGGCAGCGATTCCCACTCTCGGGCTGAGTGCGGTAGGAGCAGGCGCAGCGGAGGTCGCTACCGCGGTTACTGTCCGAATGCTGTTGCGCCAATTACTGACCGGGGTGCTCGAAGCCGCTGCGGTGGAAGCAGCGTCGGCCGTCTTCTCCGGCCTGGCCATTCAGCTGGGCCAGATAACAATGGACCATCGCGAGTCCGTGGATGTCGGCAAGGTCGTGACCGAGGGGCGCGAGGGGTTTGTCACGGGCGCGGTGGATGAGTTGTCCACATCCGGCGGCGCACTGAACTGGAATTTCTGACGCCGTAACCGGGCCTGAGTGCGCACAACATTCACTCGCGTGCGGCCACGAGCTCGCTGTCCGCGGTGGATTTCACTCCGATGAGTGGAAGCAACGCGACGGCGGCAATCAGTGCGAGTGAGCCGCTGACCACCAGAAATCGCCAATCGGCGAGCCACGCTCCGAGCAGTGGTGAGCCGGCTCGGGCCAACGCTGTCGGAATGGTGATCGCGGCAAGGACACTCGCGAAGTGGGTAACGCCGAAGTTGTCGGCCAGTATCGACGGCCGCGCGATGACGCCGACGCCTTGGCCGAGACCCACAGCAGCGACGCACAGCAACGTCAGGGGTATCGACAAGCCCGCGAGTGGTAGCAACAGTAGGCCGAACCCCTGTATGGCGAAGGCGCACGACGTGACCGGTGTGATGGCCAGACGGGTGCCCGCCACTGTGAGTATCAGCCGCGAGAGAATCTGCAGGACACCGACGGCGATGGGCACTGATGTTGCGACCGCAACAGAGTGACCTTGGTCGAGCAAGTATGCGATCACGAGTAGGAGGAAGGCCGACGCCGATCCTGCCTGAGCGACGAAAGCGATCAGCAGCAACCAGAACCGGCGCTGCCGCAGTGCTGCACCGAACGGCGTTCCTGACCTTGCCCGGACTCGGTTGCGATGAGCGGCGCGCGACGGTACGGCCCACAGATGACCCGGAACCGCGGTAGTGACGAGTATCGCCGACAGGATGATCAAGGTTGTGCACCAGCCGAATTCGCTGTTCATCCAACCGAGGAGTGGATACACCAGATATGTCGACAGTCCGGCGATCATCGTGACGGTGAGAATCGCCTGATTTCGTTGATGCGCTTCGGTCGCCACCACGATCACCGCGAAGGTCGACTCGTACGTCGACATTGCCAGTGCCAGCCCGATCAAGGCAAACGCAACGTACAGCGACATCAGGTCGGTTGCCTGTGACCACATCAGTACCGAGCCTGCTCCGATCACCGAGCCGGTGGCCATGAGCGTGCGTCCGCCCCGCCGGTCGAGGATGCGACCGACGGGCAAAGCGGCCAGTCCGCCCACCAGCGTCGATACTGTGGAGGCACCTGCCACGGCGGTGCGTGAGACATCGAGATCGGTGGCGATGGGAATGAGAATCACCGGCAGGATCTGGATCATCGCGATGAAACTGATGGTGTTCGTGAGCGCGAAGACCATCACCAGATGGCGTCGATACTTAGGGCTGAGAGAAGTTGGAGTGTCGGTCTCGGCGGTCATCCGCGAAGTAGCGGAAGCAGCTGGCTGCCTTGGCGTTCGATCTCGGGCAAGTACGGGGTGTCGGACAGAACGAAGTGACTGATCCCGAGATCTTCGTATTTACGTAGCGATTTTGCAACGTCTTCGGCGGAACCGACCAGCCACGTGGTTGCCGCGCCACCACCGCCCACTTTGCCGGGCGTGGTGTAGAGGTTGTCATCGAGTACCTCACCGCGCGAGGCCAGATCGAGCAGGCGTTGTTGGCCAACTGCGCTTCGACGGTGTGGATTCTGCGCCAGCGATTCGGGTGCACCTAGTTCGCGCTGGCGGGCTGCCATCTGTGCGACTTTTTCCTCGGCTTCTTTCCACGCCTGCTCTGTTGTGTCTCGGACAAAGGTGGTGATCCGCAAACCGTATTCCAGTGGGGCGTGTTGCCGTTCGATCTGTCGACTCAGTGCCTCGAGTCTGTCGATGCGTTCGGCGACACCGTCAAGTGTTTCGCCCCAGAACAATTGGACATCGGCCTCCGCGGCTGCGACTTTCTCGGCGGCCTCCGAGGCGCCGCCGAAGTAGAGCTTCGGGTGTGGACGGCCCGGCCGAGTCTCGATGCGCGGCCCAATGGTCGAGTTCTCCACGTGGAAATGCTCGCCGCGGTAGGTCACGTTCTCTTCGGTCCACAGTTTGCGAACGAGTTGGAGGAACTCCTGGGTCCGCGCGTAGCGATTCGCTTGATCACCATCGGTATCTCCGTAGGCAGCGAGATCGTCCTTGCCGGACACGATGTTGACGCGGACGCGACCGCCGGTGAGGTGATCGAGTGCCGCCGCAGACGCCGCAAAGTTAGCCGGGCGCCAGTATCCGGGGCGGATCGCGATGAGTGGCTCGAATGTGGTTGTCCGCGCGGCCAATGCAGTGGCCACCGTGAAGGTGTCCGGACGCCCCCAGCCTGCGCCGATCAGGGCACCGGTCCAACCGTTCTGCTCCAGCGCGAGTGCCTGGCGAGTGAGGGTTTCGAGGCTGTTGTGACCGGCCTGCGTGTTGTCGCCGCGGTGGCCGGGCTCAACCTGATTGGGGATGTACCAGAGGAATTCGGTGCTCATTGGTTCTTCCTGATCTGTGCGAGATGGGACAACTGCGCGTCACGTACTTCGGCTGTTTGTCCTTGCACCAGGACGAAGAGGGCTGTGCGTGCGTACAACTGCGCGGTGTTGTCGCGAACGATGCCCCGTCCCGCTCGGGCTATGACAAGGGCGTGAGTGAGGGTGACGAGTGCTTCGCCCATGGCAACTTTTGCCGCAAGACGCTCATCGATTCTGTGCCTTTCGTTCCCCGCGCTCTTGGCTGCGTCGGAGAGTGCGTATGCGTCGGTCCGAAGCTGCGCGATCCGGGGGCGCCACAGGTCGGCGAGCTCACGGGAAGTGGGATGAGCCTGCTCGAGTTCGCCGAGGACTCTGTCGGCAAGCCCGAAATGATGTGGCCTGGCGTCGCTTGCCGTGCTGAAATCGGTTGTGCGGTACTTGGATAGAGGAACCCTGCTGATGACATGCGCTTCCGGTACGAACACTTCGGACAATGTCACTCGTTCCGTTCGACTACCGGCCACGGCACTCAACTCCAGGTCGGAGGACTGAACACGCTCGTTGATCGGTACCAGTGCGGTCACAACGGTGCGGGTCGAGCTTTCGACAGCAGCCACCATCAAGACGGTGTTCAGGCCCCAACCGCTGACCCACGAGATAGTGCCGGAGAACGTCCAGCCGGCAGATTCACGCGTCGCCGCGATGAAGTGGTCGGGGTATCGCCGGACGTCGCTGATCGCCGCTCCGGTGAGTAGGCGTCCGCGCAGAATCGGGTGGGCGATCGGGGGTAACTCGGTGCCTGCCGCGTGTGCATCGGCCAGTCGCCCGACCACTGGTGCATGCTGCGCCCATACGAGCCACGTGTTCAGGCAGGCACCGGCCAGGACTTCGTGGAGGAGTCGATCACTATGTCGGTCGACATGTGCCCCGTCGAACTCGGCCGGCGCCAGATGGTTCAACAGGTGGAGGTCGGAGAACTCGACAATGCGTTCAGGGGTTACTCCGTGCCGATCCGTTTCGAGCGCGGTCGGTAGCAGTACGGCGTCGGCATACTGCTTGGCACTGGCCACCAACGGATGCGTGTTGACAGCCGTAACTGCCTGAGCTCTCACGTGTGTGGCGAGTTCGGAGACAGTCATACAGGCACGATTCCTCTCGAGGTGTACTGGATTTCGGCAGCGGCGAAGAGGGGATTCGGATCGTCGCGAGAAAAACTCGCTGTTGCGATCGCATGTGTCCCTACAGAGAAATCTACTGCGGCGGAGCAATTTTCACCAGATTGTGATCATCGTGAATGCAAGAGGTGACGTTTGCTCCTGGATCGGGTTGACTTCCATTCAGTGTCTACCGGACCTCGACGGGCTGCGTTCTCGTTCAGTCGCGACGGTGATCGTCCGTCTCTCCCTTCGGAGCCCTTCAAGAAAGGCAAATTCCTTTGTTCACCAATAGTTTTCAACGTGCCGTCAAGTCTGCGGCGGCCGTGACAGTACTGGCCGTAGCACTTGCCGCCTGTGGTGGCGCGTCGGCGTCGGACGGCACCGCCGGAACACCGGTGGACGGCGGGACGCTGACCTTCTACGACCCTGTCGATTACGCGGCGTGGAAACCTACGAACTCGCTGTGGTCCAACAGCCAGGTTTCCAACAATCTTGCTGAGCGGCTGATCTGGCAGGACCCTGAAACGGGTGAATACAGGCCATGGTTGGCAGAGTCGTACCAGGTCAGCGATGACCATCTGTCGTACACATTCACGCTGAAGTCCGGCGTTACATTCAGCGACGGCACTGCGCTGAATGCCGGAGTGGTCAAGGCGAACTTCGATCAGCACGGCATCGGCGACCCGCAGAAGGGCATCACCGTGGATCCGTTCTGGACCGATTACGCCGGCACCGATGTGGTCGACGATCGGACGGTTGTCGTCAAGCTGGCGAAGCCCAATGTCGGCTTCATTCAGATCCTGTCGAACTACCGTGCCAGCTCGATCCTCGGGCAGTCGCTGCTGGATCGAGATCTCAACGGTCAGAGTGATATTCGTAACTGGGTGGGAACAGGCCCCTTTGTGGTCGAGTCGGTGAACGGAACCAGCGGCGTCACTCTCGCACGACGCGACGATTACAACTGGGCGCCCGAAGGTTCGGGTCATTCCGGCCGAGCCTACTTGGAGAAGATCGTCTTCAAGACAGTTCCGGAAGCCGGAACGCGAGTCGGCGCATTGCAGTCGGGTGAGGCAGAGATCGCGCGCAACATCGCGCCGTACGACGAGGAAACTGTGGCAGCGGGCGGCGGAGTCCTGCTACCGATTTCGGTGCAGGGTGAGACCAACGACCTGACCCTTCAGTTGAAGGATCCGGAAGCGCCAACTCAGGACAAGCGGGTCCGTCTCGCGTTGCAGGCGGCCACCGATCGCACGGAGATCAACCAGACTGTGCTGTCCCCGAACTACCCGGTTCCGTCCAGTGCACTGGTTCAGGGAACGCCGCTTCGTGGTGATTCGAGCAGCTATCTCACCTACGACCTCGACAAGGCCAAGTCGCTGCTCGACGAAGCGGGTTGGAAGCCGGGAGCAGACGGGGTCCGGGAGAAGGACGGCAATCGATTGGCCTTCCACTTGCGGGTGGCACCCTACTATCAGGTCTCGCAGTCGGTTCTGGAAGTTGTTCAGTCGCAGTGGCGAAAGGCCGGCGTCGACGTCACGCTGACGCGCCCGTCGTTGACGGAATACGAGTCCCAACTGGCTTCCGCGCCGGACTGGTACTTCACGCAAGGTCAGACGTCCACCGCGGAACCCAGTGTCCTGCGCACGTCGTATGGCAGTGACCGCCAGAACGGGACCAAGAACTTCCAGAAGGACGAAAAGTTCGATCAACTCTTGGCGGCGCAGTCGTCTGCATTCGATCCGAATGATCGCAAGACCGCGATCCAGGCGATCGAAGATCACATCTTCGGCGAGGGCTACTCGATACCGCTCTACGACGAGACCCAGGTCTTCGGCCTCGCTTCCAGCGTCCACGGTTTTGCCACTGAATCCACCGGCCGGTCGTGGTTCTACGACACATGGGTTTCGCAGTGAGAGGCAACGGAGGAATGCGCAATTACACCCTGAAGCGAATCGGGCAGTCGATCTTGGTGATGTGGGCCGCCTACACCCTGTCCTTCTTTCTCCTCAGCGCATTACCTGGGGACGCGGTGAACAACCGCATCCAGAACCCGGAGGCCCAACTGTCCCCGGAGTCCGCGCGGGCGCTGGTCGAGTACTACGGACTTGATCGGCCGTTGCTGGAGCAGTATGTCAGTGGTCTGGGTGGAATCCTGCGGGGAGACTTGGGGTATTCGCTCACCAATGGCACACCGGTGACCGGCCTCATCGGCGATGTCCTACCTAGCACGCTCCAACTTACCGGTCTGGCATTGGTTTTCGGCCTCGTCCTGGCAGCTGTCATCGCCGTGGTCGCGAACTATGCTCCGTGGGCGTCGGTGCGAAGTGTGGTTGGTTCGGTACCGGCGCTGTTCGGTTCGGTACCCACTTTTGTGGTGGGAATCCTTGTACTGCAATTCTTGTCGTTCAAGTTGCATGTGATTCCGTCGTCCGACGACGGTTCGTTCCTGGCACTACTGGCTCCGGCCGCGACATTGGCTATTCTCATCGCTGCACCGCTAGCGCAGGTGTTCAGCACCTCGATAACCACAACCCGCGACTTGCCATTTGTTCACGTACTGCATGCAAAGGGCGCTGGGGAGGGGTATGCCTTCCGCCGGGGCGTACTACGAAACTCTGCATTGCCGGTACTGACGCTTCTCGGACTTGCCTGCGGCGAACTGATCGCCGGATCTGTGGTGACCGAGGCAGTCTATGCTCGACCAGGACTCGGCCAGCTGACCGTGAATGCGGTCGGTACCCAGGATCTCCCGGTTCTCCAGGGAGTGGTGTTGGTTGCGGCTTTGGCATACGTGGCGGTCAACCTCGCGGTCGACCTGGCGTACCCGTACATCGACCCGCGGGTTCTTGTCGACGGTCGAAACTCACGCGTCACCGCTCGTAGAGCCCGAACGAAGCTGGTACGTCCCGGATTCGGCGTCAAGGCAACTGGCGTCGCTTCTGTACCCGTTTCGGTTCAGCGCCGGCTGCCGGCGGAGGTGTCGATGCCATGACCGTCATCATCGACGACACAACGGCGCAGAATACGCCGCCGACGAGCGGTGCAGAGCCAGACGCGACTGCGTCGATCGTTCGAGAAACGGTGCGATGGGCTGCCCGGAACTGGGGTTTGGTGCTGTCGACCGCCATTTTTGCACTCGCGGTGCTGTGGGCGCTCCTGCCAGGTGTGTTCACCAGCTTTGATCCGATTGCCGTCGACAACGGCCGTAAGTTACTACCTCCGTCCGGCGAACACTGGTTTGGTACCGACCTTCTCGGTCGCGACATGTACGCACGTGTCGTCTACGGCGCACGGGCGTCGCTACTGGGCGCCAGCATGGCGGTCGCCGTCGCGGTGATCGTCGGTTCGGTGCTCGGCGCAGTTGCCGGTTGGTTCGGTGGGTTCGTCGACACCGTGGTGATGCGACTCATCGACGTTGTGCTGTCCGTCCCCGGTTTCTTGCTCGCTATCACGATCGTGGTGGTGTACACGGCAAAAGTGGGGCAGGCGGGCTTGATTCCTGCCGCGATTGCAGTGGGTCTGACCTCGGCGGCGACGTTCGCGCGATTGATCCGGTCCGAGGTACTCACCGTGCGGGCAAGTAACTACGTCGAGGCGGCGATCACCAGCGGCGCAACCACGTTCACGGTTCTGCGGCGCCACGTGGTTCCGAACTCGTTGGCGCCGACCGTATCGCTGATCGCCGTTCAACTCGGGATCGCCATCATCTGGATTGCCTCACTGAGCTTCCTCGGACTCGGTGCTCAGCCACCGAATTCTGAATGGGGACTGCTTGTTTCGGATGGGCGGCAGTTCATTGCCACTCGAGGATGGCTCACACTCTATCCCGCACTCACCATCATCGCGGTGGTTCTGGCGACCAACAACATCGCTCGTCACCTCACGACAAGGAGTTCGCGATGAGCCTGGATCCAGTCTTGTCCGTCAAAGGACTCACCGTTGGCTATCGGACGAATCGCACGCTTGCGCCAGTGGTGCACGATGTCAGCTTCGACGTCGGCCCCGGTCAGGTTCTGGCGCTGGTGGGGGAGTCGGGGTCGGGTAAGACCACCACCGGCCATGCGATCCTCGGCTTACTCCCCACGAACGGCGAAGTGATCTCGGGTTCGATCGTCTTCCGTGGTCAGGAGCTGACCGCGTTGAACCCCAAGGGGTGGCGCGAGATCCGTGGCCGGTCGGTGAGTCTGATTCCGCAGGACCCGACGGTGTCCCTCGATCCGGTCCGCCGGGTGGGGCATCAAGTCGAAGACGTGGTGCGTCTTCATACCGACCTCGGCGCGGATGCGCGGCGTGAGCGTGTTCACGAACTGTTCGCGCTCGTCGGTTTCGACGATGTCGAACGCCGATACGGGCAGTATCCGCACGAGTTGTCGGGGGGAATGCGGCAACGAGTGCTGGTTGCAGCCGCAGTGGCCGCGGAACCTGATCTGATCATCGCCGACGAACCCACGTCGGGACTCGATGCGACCGTGCAGAAACAGGTCCTCGATCTCATCGACAGCCTGCGGGCTCGATCGTCGACGAGCATGGTTCTGGTTACCCATGATCTTGGTGTTGCCGCAGACCGCTCCGATCTCATCGGAGTCATGCGCAACGGGCATCTGGTGGAAGTCGGACCGACAGCGGAGGTTCTCGCGAATCCACGGCATGCCTATACCCGGCATTTGTTGAACAGCGTGCCATCGCGGTTGTCGGTGCGCGAGAATCGAGGCTCTGTGCTCGCGGCACGGAAGTCGGTTATCGAGGTCGCGGACCTGCACAAGGATTACGGCGAAGTCCCTGCCGTGGACGGTATTTCGTTCCACGTTCGGCAGGGTGAGACTTTTTCGATCGTCGGCGAATCCGGTAGCGGAAAGTCGACCACTGCCCGAATTCTCGCGGGATTGACCACTGCGACGTCCGGGCGCGCGTCCGTGCTTGGTTCGGACATCACTGCACTGAGCCGCTCGGAGTTTCGGCCACTGCGCCGTGACCTGCAAATCGTGTATCAAAACCCGTACTCGTCGTTCGATCCCCGGTTTACGGTCTTCGACGTAGTCGAAGAACCGCTGCGGTCTTTCCAGAAGGCGCACTGGGGACGACGCCGGGGAAACGTCGACCGCGTGGCGGCTGCGTTGGAAGCCGCGGCACTACCAGCTGACTTTGCGCGCCGTCATCCACGTGAACTGTCCGGTGGCCAACGCCAACGTGTGGCAATCGCCCGTGCACTGGTGGTCGAACCGAAAGTTGTCGTGCTCGACGAGCCGATCTCGGCGCTGGACGTGTCTGTGGCCGCACAGATTCTCGAACTCCTACAGCGCCTTCAACAAGAGCGCGGGCTCACTTACGTTTTCATCTCGCACGACTTATCTGTTGTTTCCGCAATCTCAGATCGAGTTGCGGTGATGCAGCGCGGACGCATTGTCGAGCAAGGATCCGTGGAACAGGTCTTTTCGAATCCCACGGACGACTACACCGTCCGGTTGCTCGAGGCGATCGCCGGGCGCGAACTCACCACTACCCGAGGAACCCCATGACTACTCGACCCGACACCCTCGATGCCGCTCTGATCCGGTTCAGGTCCATCTTCGGTGAACTGGCAAAAGGTGCCGGAGAACGTGATCTGTCCGGCGAACACCCGTATGAACTGGTACAGGAGCTTGCCGACGCCGGATTCGGCAAGCTGCGAGTCCCCCGCGAGTACGGCGGATTCGACGTCGATTTGCCGACCTTGTTCGCCCTGCTCGCGGAGGCCGGGCAAGCCGACGCCAACGTGCCGCAGATCTGGCGTGGGCACTTCACCACCACCGAGATTCTGCGGCTGGAAACCGATTCCGAGGTGAGGGGGTATTGGTTGACTACGGTCGCCGGTGGTGCGGTGTTCGGCAATGCGCAGTCGGAGCCGGCCGACCGTGTTGCCGGCCTTGATTCGGGCGGCGGATGGGGCACGATCACCACACGGGTCAGGCGCAGTGACGCGGGCGAGCGGGTTGTCTCCGGTACCAAGTTCTATTCGACAGGCTCCCGCTTCGCGGATTACATTCGGGCGGCGGTCGTGGACGGCGACGGGCACCGGGAGTTCGTGGTGCTCCCCGCCCGGCACCAGGGGGTTGAGCATGTCGACGACTGGGACGGTGTCGGACAACGCCAGACCGGTAGTGGTACAACAATTTTCACTGATGTCCCGGTGGAGTCCAACGGCGAGATCGGCCGCTATACCGAATCTTTGCGCGGGCTGGACTCGTTCGTTCAGATCGTGCATCTGGCGAACCTGGTCGGGATTGCGCGCAGTGTCCTGGCTGAGACCATCGATATCGTCCGTAACCGAACCCGCACCAGTCGGCATGCCCTGACGCAGGATGCAGTCGCCGATCCGGACGTGCTCGGTGTTGTCGGAACCCTCTACTCCCGCACGCTGACGGCGGAAACTCTGCTCGGTCACGCCGCGCGTCGGTTGGACGAGGCACATGCCACCGGTGACGAGGCGGTGTATTCCGACGCCTATATCCAGGCCTCTGCTGCGCAGGTAGCAGTCATCGACGCTGTTCTGGCCGCCGCCAGTGATGCGTTCAACGCGGGCGGTTCGTCCACAGCTCGTAGGCGAGCGCACCTGGATCGACATTGGCGCAACGCGCGCACGCTCGCGTCACACAATCCGGTCATCTACAAGCCGCGGGTGATCGGCGACTACTACGTCAACGGAAATGCGCCGGTATCAGGCTATTACGCCGATCGGCCGTCGGCAGCCAACGCTGCGGACCAGAGCGAAAGGGTTCAGCTGTGAGCGGGCAACTGCATCTGAACGTCAACATCCTCAATGCCGGTGTCTTCGGAGGCTCCTGGCGGTTCCCCGATACCGACGCGCTGGCGAGCTACACGATCGAGCACTACACAGCAATCGCCAAAAAGGCCGAGGCGGCCAAGCTCGACGCGGTTTTCCTCGCCGACGGTCCTCTACTGGACACGAGTATCAGGCACCGATCCGGCAACAACCTGGAGCCCACAACAGTATTGGCGCGGGTGGCCGCACAGACCGAGAAGATCGGACTGGTCGGGACACTGTCGAGTTCGTACAACGATCCGGAGGAAATCGCCAGGCGACTCGGAGACCTCGATTACGTCAGCGGTGGGCGATTCGGTTGGAACGTAGTGACAACGGCGGGGCCGGTCGCAGCGCGCAACTTCGGCCATACCGGCGAGCCGGAGCACGGTCTCCGCTATCGCCGAGCCGCGAGTGTGGTCGACCAGGTGGTCACCAAGTGGGGAGCGCGAACTGAACTCGTATCACCGCAAGGACGGCCTGTCATAGTGCAGGCAGGAGGCTCCAGTGACGGAAAGCGGTTGGCCTCGCAGATCGGTGAAGTGATCTTCTCCGCGGAACAGGACCTGGGCAAGGCGCGAGCATTTCGCACCGAGATCCGCGAAGGTGCAAGGAAGTTCGGTCGTTCCCCGGACGAGGTGGTCGTTCTTCCCGGGCTGTCGACAGTGTTGGGCAGCACGGAGGCGGAGGCTAGAGCGCGGCGCGAACTCCTCGACGAGTTGCTGCCCGATGCGTACGCCCGCGATCGGCTTGCCGGACAACTCGGATTCTCCCTGGACGGACTCGACGACAATGCGCCGATTCCTCCTGAGCTACTGAGAAATCCGGATCACGCCGGCGGATCTCAGACATTCTACCGGGTTGTCCTCGGCATCATCGAGCGCGAGAATCCGACCCTGCGTCAACTGTTGAAGAAGCTGTCCGGAGGTGGCGGTCACCGCATAGTCGTCGGCACTCCGGAACAGATCGCCGACGACATCGAGCGGTGGTTCCGCCATGGCGCGGCCGACGGATTCAACGTGATGCCGGATGTATTGCCTTCGGGGTTCGACGATTTTGCCGACCATCTCGTGCCGGAGTTGCGCCGGCGAGGCCTGTTCCGCACCGATTACGAGGGGACCACTCTGCGTGATCACCTCGGGCTCGGTGTGCCTGGCGTCCCATACACCACCACAGACGAGTACCCGCTCGTGAGCGCGGAATGAGGAGAAACAAATGACCGTGTTCGTGGAGTTGGCGGTGGGTGAGTCGGCGGGACAAGTATCAGTCTCCGCCGCAGATGCAATCGCACGAGTTGCCCAGAGCGTGAACGCAAGTGGCATCAGACTTGTCGACGAGGTCGAGAGCCTGCGCACGATCGATCCTTCGATTGTCGGCAGCTACCTCGCTGGTCGGTACGGACACCTCGGGTACCTGATCGATGCGCGGACAACGCACAATGCGCCGTACAACCTGGCTCGGCGAGTGCTGTCGCTGGATCGTGCGACAGACGGCCGCGTGGGTGTTGTCCTCGCGCCAGGGGAGGGCGACGAGGTCAGCGATGCGACAACCCCAGACCCCCAGGCATCGGAGACATCCGAACGGTGGGTCGAGTATGCGGACATCGTCTCGCGGCTGTGGGAGTCGTTCCCGCGCGCGGCACTGCTCGGAGACCAGGAACGTGCCACCTTTGTCGACGACACGTTGATCGCACCGATCAATCACGAAGGTCGGTTCTATCGCGTGGCCGGACCGTTGGACGGACCGGCGTCGGTGCAAGGTCGCCCCGTGGTCGTGGCTGCCGATCCCGACGCTCTGGGATGGTCGCGGATCGCTGCGGTTGCGGACGTCGTCATCGTGGAGCGCAACAACATCGACGGGGCCGACGCTGCCCTGTCGGGCGCACTTCATTCCGTTGGACGCCGGCGATCCGATGTTGCCCTGCTGGCCCGGTTGACCGGTGCCGTCAGTGCGGTAGAACTCAAGCAGTGGGCGCCTGACAACGGTGTCGACGGATTTGTCCTCGCGACAAGTGGACGTGACGAAGCTGCGATTGTGGACCTTGTCAGGGACGTGGTGCCTCAACTTGCGGGACCGATAGGGCGCACGCTGCGTTCGACACTCGCACTGCGTGAGAGCGCAGAGGTGTTTGCATGACCGCCGTACATGTGTCTCCGGCACCCGTACCGGAGCACGGCGTGGAGCGTCGGGAGGAATCTTTGACTGTCGCCGGGATCCGAGCAGCTGCCGCTCCGGTGTTGACCCGCCTCGGTGCCACTGCTCGGGCTCGCGAAGAGACACGGGACTATGCGTTCGATGATGTCCGTGAACTTGCCGATCTCGGAATTGCCCTTACCGGCATCGCCACTGCCGAAGGTGGCGGCGGAGGAACCGTCAGAGATGTCGTGGAGCTGGTCATCGACATTTCCCGTGCGGATTCCAATGTCGCGCAGGCGCTTCGGCCGACATTTTTGGCTGCGAACCAGGTCGCCAGTCGTGAGGACGTTCCGCTTCGGGAGATCAATCTGGAGCGTTTGCGTCAACGCGCGTTGTTCGTGGGTACCGGCAACGAGCGCAACGGCGGGGCGAGTGGAAGCGTATCCACCACAGCCCGGCGCCACGGTGATGGTTATGTCGTCAACGGACGAAAGTTCTATTCGACGGGCGCGTTGTACGCGACGTACTTCTCGTCGCAAGCAGTCACCGAGGACGGCACCATCATCCGATTCACGGTGCCCGTTGATCGCGCGGGCGTAGACCGACGTGACGACTTCGACGCTATCGGCCAGCGGCTGACGCAGAGCGGTTCCACCTGGTTCAACGATGTGTGGGTCTCGGATGACGAGGTTGTCGTCGCGGAGGACTCGCGTCCGGACAATCCGTGGCAGGGCTCCTTCGCGCAGCTCTATCTCGCGGCGGTACAGGCGGGCATTGCGGCGCGCGCGCTCGATGATGCGGTGTGGTTCGTGCGGGAGCAGGCTCGTCCCATCAAGCACAGCTCGGCGACACAGAGCGTCGATGATCCGTACGTGCGGGCGACCGTCGGAGAACTCGGTGCGCGGGTACGGGCAGCACGCGCGGTGGTGTTGTCGGCTGCCGAAGAGCTCCAGAACTTGCGGGGATTGGCGGGCGAGGATGCGCGGCGGGCCGGCGCGAATGCCGCCGTTGTCGTCGCCGAATCAGGCGTCATCGCGATCGAGTCTGCGCTTCGCGCTTCGGAATTGCTCTTCGATGTCGGTGGCGGTTCGATTACGAACCGCGAGTGGGGTTTCGACCGTCACTGGCGTAATGCCCGCACGGCTGCGAACCACAATCCGCGTCAGTGGAAAGCGGCAGTCGCCGGCGCCTATCACCTCACCGGGGAAGAGCCCCCTCTCACGGGGTTGTTCTGAAACAGATTTGTGCACAGCACCATTCATGTGAAAGGAAATCAATGACCATCGAGGTTGACCGTGTACTCGGCCGAACCGGTGTCCGGATCACTCCACTGACGCTCGGGACGATGAACTTCGGCCGCTGGCAAGAGGAAGGGGAGAGCCTTCGGATCATTTCGTCCGCTCTGGATCTCGGTGTCTCGGCTATCGACACCGCGGACGTGTACGCCCAGGGTGTTTCCGAAGAGATTGTCGGGAAAGCGCTCACAGGTCGGCGCGACGACGTGTTCCTCGCGACGAAGTTCCACGGCCAGATCGGGACCGACCCTCGTCACGCGGGCAATTCACGCCGCTGGATCACGCGGGCGGTCGAGGACAGCTTGCGCAGGCTGCGTACCGATTACATCGATCTCTATCAGGCACATCGCCCGGATCCGGATACGAGCCTGCTCGAGACGTTGCAGTCACTCAACGACCTGATCCGTCAGGGCAAGATCCGGTACTACGGAACCTCCGCGTTTCCGGCACATCAACAGGTCGAAGCCCATTGGCTTGCCGAGAAGTACGGTCTTGTCGCCCCTCACACCGAGCAGCTTCCTTACTCGCTGCTGGTGCGTGGCGTCGAGCGTGAGGTGTTCCCTGTGGCGAGGAAGTACGGTGTTGGCGTCCTCTCCTACGGCCCGCTTGCCGCCGGGTGGTTGTCCGGCAAGTATCGGTTGGGCGCGCAGCAACCGGAATCGGCTCGTGCCGAACTGATCCCGGGTCGCTTCGACGTGAGTGCCGAGCGCAACCAACGCAAACTGGTGGCAGCTGATGCACTTGCCCAGCTTGCGGAGGACAACGGACTCACACTTGTCGATCTGTCGATCGGATTTGCCCTCAATCATCCGGCGATCAGCAGTGTCATCATCGGCCCCCGAACGCAAGAACATCTCGAAGCGTATGTGAAGGCCGCGGCGGTGCAGCTGAGCGATCAGATCCTGGATCGCATCGATGAGATCGTCGACCCGGGTACACAATTCTCCGAGCGAGACACCGGGCGAGACACTCCGTCGTTGACACCGGCCGAGCTTCGCCGCGACCACCGCTGACCTACTGAAAACTACTGAAAACTACCGAAAGACATTCACACTCATGAGCTATGGCACTTTCGAAACCACCTACACTGCTGATGCCGAGCGCTACACCAAGATTCCGTACCGCAGAAGCGGTGCGTCGGGGCTCGACCTTCCCGCGTTCTCTTTCGGGCTGTGGCAGAAGTTCGGTACCGACTACGCGTTCGAAACGCAGCGGGAGATCATCCTGCACGCTTTCGACCTGGGGATCACCCATTTCGACAACGCGGACCGGTACGGCCCGCCGCACCGCGCCGCGCAACAGAACTTCGGAAGGGTTCTGGCGAAGGATCTGGCGTCCTACCGCGACGAGATCATCCTCTCGACGAAGGCAGGCAACGCGATCGGGCCCAGCCCGTATCTGAAGGGTGGATCCCGCAAGTCCTTGCTGGCCTCGCTCGATCACAGTCTGCGTGATTTCGGCACTGACTACGTCGACATCTTCTACAGCCACAGCCCAGACCTGTCGACTCCCATCGAAGAGACTGTCGGAGCCCTGGTGTCAGCTGTGCAGCAGGGCAAAGCGCTCTATGTCGGACTCTCGAACTATCTACCAGAGCGTGCGCACGAAGCCGCAGTGTTGCTCCGCGAGGCCGGCGTTCCGTTGCTCATTCACCAGCCGAGGTATTCGATCTTCGATCGGCGTATCGAGCAGAACGGATTGCTCGAACTGGCGCAAGAGGACGGCTTCGGGCTGATCGTGTATTCGCCGCTGGCTCAGGGTCTGCTCACGAACAAGTACCTCGAGACGATCCCCGCCGATGCCCGAGCAGTCAACAGCACCTTCCTCAGTCCCGATGTCCTCACCGACACCTATCGGCAGCGTGCATCCGAGCTCAACAAACTGGCGGAATCACGTGGACAGTCGTTGGCGCAGTTGGCGCTTCAGTGGGTCTTGCGGCAGCCAGCAGTCACGTCGGCGTTGGTGGGGGCCAGCTCGACGTGGCAGCTCGACCACAATCTGCAGGCACTGAGCTTCCCGGAGTTGACCGACGAGGAACTCGCCATCATCGAAGAGCACGGTGTTCACGGCACCGGGCTGAACCTCTGAGATGACGTCCGTCGCAGCGCCGATCGGTGCGGGCATCGAGGATGGACGACCGTTCCGGCTCAATTTCCTCCTCCATCTGGACCGGGATCTGTCACCAGCGCAGGCCTATCGCGAGGCGATCGAATTGTTCGTTGCCGCTGAGGAATTGGGATACGACTCCGGGTGGGTGATCCAGCGTCATTTCCGTCAGGGCAACGAACATATCTCCGCTCCGCTGGTCACGCTTGCGGCGATCGCCCAGCACACAAGCAGAATTCGTTTGGGCACCGGGGTATTGGTGCTTCCCCTCGAGGATCCGCTGAAGGTTGCCGAGGACGCTGCGACGCTTGACGTACTCAGTAATGGACGGTTGGAACTCGGTCTGGGTTCAGGGCCTTTCCCGGGGGCCTGGGAAGCGTTCGGGCGAGATCTCTCCGACAAACAGCGGTTGGTTGACGAGTCGATCGACCGACTGCCCGGCGCACTCGAGGGGAAGTCTCTCAACAGTGCCGGGGAGGTCCTGTACCCACCTGGTCACGGCGTACGGGGTCGATTGTGGCAGGCCACGACGAGTGAACCCACGCACGCTCACGATGCGGCGAGAGCAGCAGCTCTCGCCGGCGACGGCTTGCAGTTGTCCAGGGCCACAACGTTCCGGGGTGGGAGCGCGCGAGAGGCACAGGAACGACAGGCGGCGTGGATCGACAGCTACCGCGGCGCCTGGAATGACCCCGTGCGCTCGCCACGGGTACAGGTGTCGCGCGCGGTGTATCCACATCCGGATCGGGAAGTGGCAACACGATTGGTGACCCCGGGTGTGCAGCGTTGGCAGAGTTGGAGCACGTCGGGAAAACAGACCCGCAGCCAGAGCGTCGAGGACTATCTGGCGGCTGACAACGCACTGATCGGACCCAGCGAGACACTGGCAGCTGAACTTGCCGCCGACCCGGCACTGCGTGACATCACCGATTTGCTGGTGAGCTTTGTTCCCGGGGTGCCAGACCGGGATGAACATCTCCGATTGCTCGAAACCAGCGCCCGGGAGCTGGCCCCTTTGCTGGGCTGGCGATCGGCCGCTGCGTCCGTCCCTTCATAACCCGATTGTGAGACTTCTGCGATGACTGGATTGCACCTGAACTTGTCCCTCATGACGCCGGGTCATTTCCGGCACGCGTGGCGGTTACCGCACGCTGATCCACTGGCCTATCTCGATATCGATCATTTTGTGCGGCTCGCTCAGATCGCAGAATCGGCCAAGATCGACGCCGTCTTCCTCGGCGATGGGCCGGCGTTGCGCGGCGAGATCGAGGAGGCACCTGGAACCGGAATCGATCCGCTGGTGCTACTCGGCCATCTGGCGGCGATCACCGAGAACCTTGGTGTCGTAATTACCAGTTCGACGACCTATAACTCGCCGTACAACTTGGCACGTCGATTTCAAGCACTCGACCATGTCACCAAGGGGCGTGCCGCCGTCAACATCGTGACCACCGGGACACCGGCGGCAGCTGCGAACTTCGGCCTGTCCGAGCACCCGGACAAAGAATCTCGTTATCGGAGGGCGTGGGAGTTTCTCGAGGTGGTGACTGGTCTGTGGGACAGCTGGGGACCGGATTGGCTTGTCGCGGACAAGAAGTCAGGTCAGTACGCGGACGTCTCCCAAATCCGCTCCAGCGACCATGTCGGGGAGTTCTTTTCGGTGGCCGGCCCGCTTCCTGTCCCGCCGGGGCCACAGGGTCGTCCGGTGTTGGTGCAGGCAGGCGGGTCGGAAGGCGGGTTGAAACTGGCCGGAGATTTTGCCGACGTCGTATTCACGGTGGCACAGACGCAGTCGAAAGCGGTTGCCTTTCGAGATGACATCCGGCGTCGGGCCGTCGCTGCCGGTCGCGGGCCCGATGACGTGAAAATATCACTCGGAGTTGTTGTGCTGGTTGCGGCGACCGAGGAGCAGGCCCGAGCTCGAGAAAAGGAACTGTATGCGACATTGCCGATCGAACGATTGACTGCAGTTCTGCTTGCGAATCTGGGCTTACCCGAAGGCTCGTTCGGTCCCGACGACGTGATTTCCGAAGCCGACCTGCCGGGAACGATTCCGACAGGTGCGTTCTCGACCGGGTTCAGTGTGTCGACGCGCGCCTTGATTCACGAGGGTCCGCTCACGCCGCGTGAACTGGTGACGCGTGGCGCAGGCGGTTCGGGGCATCGCCTTGTGGTGGGTTCGGCTGAGCAGGTTGCCGACGATCTGCAGGAGTGGTTCGAGGCCGGAACAGCGGATGGTTTCACCATCATGCCTGCGGATACTGCCGTCGACCTCGAGAACTTCGCAAACCTGGTTGTACCGATCCTGCAATCACGCGGTCTGTTCCAGCGTGAGTACACAGCACCAACTCTGCGAGAGAGATTTGGCCTGTCCTTCGGGGACCGTCGACGCCCGCAGTCGCATCGGTCCGGAACCGAGTTGGTTGCAGTCCCGGTGTAGACGGCGGACATCGCAACGAGCGCGTGATCTGTTGTTATCGCGGCAAATCTCAACCCGATGGGCACCGACTTCGAGGTCGGTGCCCATCGGTGATGGAGCGGATGGCAGGATTCGAACCCACGTGGACGGTTTTGCAGACCGCTGCCTCGCCTCTCGGCCACACCCGCGCTGGCAATCAATTATGTTTGTAGAAAACAGCATTCGCCAGAGTTGTGATCACGAAGAGTTGATCGGACTGAAGTGTCGAGTATCTTTGAGCCGCAACGAGTTAAAGCAAATCTAAACAATCCTCGTAGATCAGCTTGCTTGTTCTTCGGGCAACCGCTGTGCAGACTCAATTGCGTGCACGTGCATCTAACTGTGCATCTATTTTCCGTACCCGAGAACCATGAAGGACCACTATGTCGCCGCAGAACGAACCAGCGTTGGTCACTCCGGTAATCGCCGCAGCAGCAGTGGCCGGAGGGGCGTTGCTCATCGATGTGCGCAGCGCGAAGGGCCGCAACGAGAATGGCGCAATTCCAGGAGCCGTGGTCGTCGACCGCAATGACCTCGATGCCGAGTTCGGACTCGACTCGCCCGCCAAGCACTCGGAGGTGAACTCGCTCGATCAACCGATCGTCGTGGTGTGTGGCTCGATTGCCGGTTCCGCGCCGGTTGCCGAGGGGCTTCTTCAGCGCGGGTTCGTGAACGTGGTCCACGTCGACGGCGGTTTCCCGGCGTGGAAGGCGGCGGGTCTGACCGTTGCCGAACCTGTTTCGCCGCAGTCGTAATTCGTTTCTCGATGTCGATGCGTGGAGGTTCGGCCATTTCGTTGCCTGGCGACGATCTCGATTCGATGGAAACCGGTACCGTGCTGCGTGCCGGCGTGCGGGTCATGGCCAAGGGGAGCCTGGGGTATCGGATAGCGACTCCACTGTCGATCATCGCCGGACTGATCAACGGTTCCACGATGGTTTTCAGTGCTGTCGCCATCGGCTGGGCCACCGATCATCTGATCATCCCGGCCTTCACGGATGCCGAGGTTTCGGCGCGGTCGTGGTGGATCGCTTTGGGCGCCATCGCCGGAGTGTCACTTCTTCGAGTGATCACCATCGTCACTCGAGCGGTCGCGGCCGCATACGTGCAGTATGGCAACCAAGCGTCGACCAGGCGTGCGTTGATACGGCAGTATGCCAAGCTCGGCGTTCCCTGGCATCGGCGGCACTCCACCGGGCAGTTGCTTTCCAACGTGGTCTCCGACGTCGAAGTTCAGTGGGCGCCCATGCAATTCTTCGCTTTTGCGATGGGCAGTGTGTTCATGCTCCTGGTGGCGCTGGCGAACATCGCGCGCTCGGACCGGTACCTCGCGGTGGTCGCGCTGATGCTGGTGTTCGTCGTGCTTCTGGCTAATTTCGTGTACCAGCGGGTGATGTCACCGCGTGCTCGTGACGCGCAACGAGCCAGAGCCGCGGTCAGTAGCGTCGCGCACGAGGCCATCGAGGGCGAGCAGGTTATCCGCACGCTGGGGATCGTGGACAGTGAGTCGGCACGATTCGTGCGCGCCGCCGAGAACACCCGCGTTGCGAATACTCGGATGTCCTTTGTCAGTGCGGCCTTCGATCCCTTCGTCGAACTTGCCCCGACGGCAACGGTATTGGTGGTGCTGCTCATCGGTTCTGGCCGAGTGTCCGCGGGCGAGCTGACTGTTGGCACGCTGGTCGAGACCATCTATCTGTTCCTGACGATGGCCTTGCCGCTGGGCATGATCGGCCGGTTCCTCAGCATTCTGCCGCTGGCCGTGGTGGGGAACAAACGCACTGCTTCGGTACTCGATTCCGTCGACTACACGCAGTTCGGAACCGAAACGCTGGCCGGTGAGAAGGCTTTGGGGGTGCACGTAGAGGCGGTGCGTTTCACGTACGACGGGGCACTTGGTGAAGCCATCGGCCCGGTGGAGTTGCGTTTCGACGCCGGTGATGTCGTTGCCGTCGTCGGTGCCACCGGATCCGGGAAAACGACGCTCGTCCGCATCCTGGCCAGGCTTGCCGATCCTGATACGGGCATTGTGCGCTACGACGGTATCGACGTGAGAAGCCTCGCGGACGGAGAAATCGAAACCCGGGTAGCAGTGGTGAGCCAGACGTCCTTCTTGTTCGACGACACGATTCGAGGGAATGTCACGTTGGGTCGCGATATCGACGATCTCCAGGTTTGGCGGGCTCTCGACGTGGCCGAGGCCGCAGAGTTCGTCCGAGGCATTCCCGGTGGGCTGGACGCCGCGGTCGGGAAACGAGGTGCCTCACTCAGCGGTGGCCAACGTCAACGGATCGCGCTGGCCCGCGGTCTGGCCGGCTCGCCGTCCTTGCTGATCCTCGACGACGCGACCAGCGCACTCGATCCCACAGTCGAGCGCGACGTGCTCGACAACATTCGTCGCGAATTCGTGAGCGAACGCGGCGGCGACCGTCGATGTACCGTCGTGATGACAGCGGCGCGCAAGAGCACGGTTACTCTGGCCGATCGCGTCTTGTGGATGAACGGCGGTGTGATCACCGCTTCCGGCACTCACACAGACCTTCTCGCGCAGTACGACGGCTACCGGCAAATAGTCGACGCCTACGCCGACGGAATGGACATCGACGAGTTGGACGCGGCCGGCGGCCGGTCATGAGTGAGTCCCTGGCGTCGAAAGTCCGAGCGACTCGAGTGCTGTACCCCGGTCTCCTCCGCGGAATGTGGTTGACCGTTCTACTGGCGTTTGTCGCTGCCAGCGGACGAATCGTGGTTCCGCTGACGGTGCAGTACGCCCTCGATCACGCACTGCTGCACGGCAATGCCGACAATGACAATTCGACTGTGCTCCTCGGCGCGGTGGGGGTGGGTGCACTCGGCGTCGCGGCAGCGGGAACGGCGTCGTGGTTGCTCAACCGCCGGTTGATCCGCACCAGCGAAAACGCGTTGGCGGCACTGCGCACAGCTGCATTCACTCACATCTTCAGGTTGCCGCCCGCGAGATTCGACGACACAGCCCGCGGATCGCTGGTCGCCCGCGTCACCAGCGACGTCGACACGGTGTCGCAGTTCGTCCAGACCGGTGGTGTCACACTGGTTGCGAACTGCGCACAGATGTTGGTCGCATCGTCGATCATGCTGGTGTACAGCTGGCAGTTGGCACTGTTGGTGATCGGTGTCTCCGTGATCGCGGTGGTGACCATGCGATTGATCCAACGAGTGATCGCCCGCCGATTCGGCGAAGTCCGAGTAGCCGTCGCGAATCTGTACGACGGTGTGTCCGACATGGTGAACGGCGCCGAGGTGACTCGTTCGCACGGAGCCGACGCACGTATCCAGGCGCGAGTGGACGGACTGATCGACACGACGAGGAAATCGCTGTTGCACACCCAATTGCCGTTGGGCGTCAACATGTCTCTGGGTGAAGCCGCCAGCGGAACCATCACAGCTGCGGTCGTGCTCTTCGGCGCCGCCGTGGGTACCGGTCACATCGAGTGGATGGATCTGACTGCGGGTCAGTTGGTCGCATTCCTGTTCCTCATCACGTTCTTCGTGCGCCCGCTGCAGTTCTCCGTGTCGATTCTGGGGGAGTCGCAGAGTGCGGTAGCAGGATTGCGCAGAGTGTTCCACTTGCTTTCCGAGCCTTCGGTCACCGTGGGAGCTGGTGCGGGTACGCCGCTCCCCGTCGGCGGCGTCGGCGTCCGGATGCGCGCGGTCGATTTCTCGTACAACCCGAGCAGGCACGCGATCCGCAGCCTGGACCTCGACATCGAGCCACATGAGCACGTGGCTGTGGTCGGCGAAACCGGCTCGGGAAAAACGACTTTCGCGAAACTATTGACCCGTCAACTCCTGTCGACCAGCGGATCGATCGAGCTCGGCGGAGTCGACATCCGCAGGATCACCGACAGTTCGTTCGCCCGTCGTGTCGCCATCGTCCCGCAGGAAGGGTTCCTGTTCGACCGCTCGGTGTTCGAGAACATCGCAATGGGGAGTCCCGGCGCCACCCGTACCGACGTCATGGACGTGTTGTGCGATCTGGGCCTCTCCGAATGGGTGCAGGGTCTCGGTTCCGGGCTCGATACGCTCGTGGGAACGCGAGGCGATGCGTTGTCCGCAGGCGAGAGACAACTCGTGGCCCTGGCGCGGACCGCTGTGGTGGATCCCGATCTGCTGGTACTCGACGAAGCAACCAGCGGAGTGGATCCCGCCATCGATGTCACCGTGCAGCGCGCACTGGCCCAGCTGACCAAGGGACGCACGACAGTCACGATTGCTCACCGCATGATCACCGCGGAGACCGCAGACAGCATTCTGCTCTTCCACGACGGTCTATTGGTGGAACGAGGATCGCACGCCGAATTGACTGCAGCAGGTGGGCGGTACGCTGCCCTCCATCAGGCATGGAAGACCATGAACAGTCTCTGACCCGCTATCCCGGCCCCGGCCGTCGTCGGTGAAGTTCTTCTTAAATGATTGCGTAGCCCCGATGGGTTGTTGTGACGCGGAATTACTTCGATAGTGGACGTGACAGCAGTGCATGCGTTCGGCATCGCACATGATCGGCTCGGTTATCAGGAGTTAGACGTGTCCAACAACAACGACGGCGATCTCGGTCGTCACAGCAGCAGCGACGGCGTGGTCCACGCACGTCCGCTGCTGTGTTGTCTCAGTTGTTGACCCACTCCTGATCGAGATTCACCTCGTTGCGCCCCGACTCCGGGCGCACTTCGTCCACTCGCATGATGTCCACGGCAGTCAGTCCCCTTGGGTGTCGTCTGTCGTTTCGCGCATCGGTGTATTTGAAAAACCGCACAATAGGAGCACTTTCGTGAAATCTATCCGCCATTGGCGCGCTGTCGGCGCACTTCTTCTTGCAGTCGGTATCGCGGCCACCGGATGCTCTGCGCAGGCGAAGGTCGCTTCGGCGCAGGGAGGTGATCCGGTCTCCGGTGGAACACTGCGATTCGCGGTTCTCGATGCCCCGGCCAACCTCGATCCACATTCCGGGAGTAGCTATCCGGAGTCGTTGATCACCAGCAACACCAGCGACAAACTGACCTACCAGAACCCCGAGACAGGAGAGATCGAACCGTGGCTCGCGACGTCGTGGGAGTACAACGACGATCTGACCGCGTTCACGTTCCACCTGCGTGACGATGTCACCTTCAACGACGGCAGCAAACTGGACGCTGCGGTGGTGAAGGAGAACTTCGATATTCTCGGGCTCGGCAACGAGGCACTCGGCGTTCCCGCGGTGACCGCGTACTGGGTCGGGTTCGTCAGCAGTGAAGTGATCGATCCACTGACGGTGAAGGCTACCTTCAACCGACCGAATGCCGGTTTCCTGCATGCTCTTTCACACTATTTCTCAGGAATTGTCGGACACTCGACACTCCAGCTGAGCAAAGCGGACCGCGCGCTCCCGCAGAACATCGTCACCACCGGTCCGTACACCGTGACCGAGCAGATCTACCAGGAGAAGACGGTGCTCACCAAGAGGGCAGGGTACGACTGGGCGCCGGCAAGTCGAGCGCACAGCGGCGAGGCCTACCTCGACACGGTGGAGATTGCGGTGATTCCCGAGGCAAGCGTTCGGACGGGTGCGCTGAAGTCGGGTGAGGTCGATGCGATTCTCGATGTCAATTCGACGGACGAGGCACCGCTGAAGGCTCAGGGGTATCAGATTGTGTCCCAACTGATTCCCGGACGCGACATCGCCTTCGACTTCAAGACCGACGTATTTCCGACCGACGACATCGCTGTGCGCAAGGCAGTCAATCTGGGCTGGAGTCGTGACGCCCTGAAGAAGACCGTGCTCACGGACAGCTACGCGGTGTCGACCTCGGCGATCTCCTCGCGGGTTCCCGGATGGAAGGACTTCAGTGCCGATCTGACCGAGAACCAGGACGAGGCGGCGAAGATCCTCGATGCGGCTGGCTGGAAGTCGGGTGCCGACGGTATCCGTGAGCGTGACGGAAAGCGGCTCACTCTCGAGCTTCTCGGCATCGACAATCTGGTGGTCAACAAGCCCGCGTACGAGCTGATTCAGCAGGACCTGGCCAAGATCGGTATCGAGCTCGATCTGGCGGTTCTCCCGATCCCCGACTTCAGCGCGGAATCGAAGAAGTCCGGCGTCTACAACATTCAGGTCGCCAACACGAGTCGCGCCGATGTCGCAGTCCTCGAACAGACGTACTCTCCGCTGTTCTCCAACGCCGGCAAGCTTGCAAAGGACAATCCGCTGTATCAGCAGGCAGTCGACGTTCTACTCGGAGTGAGCGCCACGCTCGATCCGACGGCGCGCGCGCAGGCGGCGGCAGATGCGCAGGAGTTCATCCTCGACACCGCAGCCTTGACCTCGCCGGTGTACAACCCGGCTCAGGTCACGGCGGCAGATCCGAAGGTACACGGGATCAGCTACGAAGCGCAGTCGCGGAATGTCTTCTACGACACGTGGATCGAGAAGAGCTGAGCCATGACCCGTTACGTGCTGGCCAAACTGGGCCAATCGCTTTTCGTCATCTGGGCTGCTTACACTTTCACGTTCGTGCTTCTCTACGTACTGCCTTACGACGCTGTCGATGTCATGTTCAGTCCAAGTGACGGTGACCTGGTCAGTGATGCGCAGAAGGATGTGGTCCGCGATCAGCTGGGAATGAGCGGGTCGGTATTCGAGCAGTACTTCACTCGTCTGCTGCGCGCCGTGCAGGGTGACTTCGGACAGTCGACGCGGACGGGTGAACCTGTCTTGTCGATGATCGCCCAAGTCCTGCCGCAGACGGTGATCCTGGCCGCAGTTGCACTGACCATAGCGGTGGTCTTTGCTTTTGCACTGGCACTCGGTGCGGCCTACACGCGCAATCGATGGTTGGCCAACACCCTCGCAAGCATCCCGGCACTTGGAGTATCCGTCCCGGTCTTCCTGGTGGGATTGGTCATCTTGCAGGTGTTCTCGTTTCAGCTCGGCTGGTTTCCGTCGATCGGCAATGACGGCGTCGCTTCGCTGATTCTGCCGGCGGTGACCTTGGCGATCCCCGTCAGTGCTCCCATCGCCCAGCTGCTGGTGAAGAACTTCACCATCGGATTGGGATCACCGTACGTCGCGGTGTCGACGGCAAAGGGCGGAACGCGGCTCTGGGTTCTGGTCAACGACGTGGTGAAGAACGCCGCGCTTCCGGCTCTGACAATTGCCGGCATCACCCTCGGCAACCTACTGGCGGGAGCGGTGATCGTGGAGACGATCTATTCACGATCCGGTCTGGGCAGGTTGACGGAGACCGCGGTGCGGACCCAGGACGTGCCCTTGGTCCAGGCGGCAGTCGTGTTCGCAGCGTTGGTATTCGTGACGGTGAACTTCCTGGTCGACATCGTCTATCCGTTGCTCGATCCGAGATTGCGCACTGCCGTGCTCAATTCGAAGTCGGGTGTGTCAGCCAAGGATGTCGACTCCGCGCAGAAGAAGCCCGTCGAACAGGAGTTGGTGCTCTCATGACCGCAGTAGTCGACATCCCCCGCACGGCCGTCGCGGAGGAGCCGTCGCCGGGGTACTCGGCCGGGCTGCGCCGCCGAGCACGCGAGATCGTGTCTGCGCCCGGCCTGGCCTTGTCCTGGATTGTCATCGTCGTGGTGATCTTGTGGGCGCTCGTGCCCGGTCTCTTCACGAGCAAGAGCCCCTATGACGGTGACGTCGACGCGAGCTTTGCGCCGCCGAGTTTCGAGCACCCGTTCGGTGCCGACCGGCTCGGACGTGACTTGTTGGCACGCACCATCTACGGAACGTCGACGACGTTGACGGCGACGTTGGTCGCAGTGGCTGTCGGTTTTGTCATCGGCTCCGCGACAGGTCTTCTCAGTGGCTTCATCGGTGGGCGTACGGACGGTGTCGTGATGCGTTTTGTCGATGTGCTGCTTGCCATTCCCGGCCTGCTCCTGGCGATGACCGTCGTGACTGCGCTTGGCTACGGAACACTGAACGTGGCGGTCGCCGTCGGAATCACCGCCATCGCAGCCTTCGCTCGTGTCATGCGCTCCGAGGTTCTCAAAGTAGCGCACACCGAATTCGTCGAAGCCTCTTACGGATCCGGGGCGAAGTTCGGACGGGTTGTTCTGCAGCATGTTCTTCCCAATTCACTCGCCGCGGTCCTTTCTCTGGCTGCGCTCGAATTCGGTGCGGCGATTCTTGCTGTCGCAGCGCTCGGCTTCCTCGGCTACGGCGCGCCGCCGCCGCAGCCCGAATGGGGGCTGGCGGTATCCGAAGGCCGCGACTATCTGGCCGTGTATCCGTGGATCGCGATCTTTCCGGGAATCGTGATCGCGGTAGTAGTCCTGTCCACCAATCGAATCAGCAAGTCGTTAGGAGAGTCGCGATGACCGAGCTTCTCGAATCACCTGTCGGTACCGAGCCGGCCCCGACGTCGACGCCGCTGTTGGCGATCGACAGGTTGAGTGTCAGCTATGTCCGAGGTAGAGGCCGGGCCGTCGCGGCCGTGCGTGATGTGAGCCTGATCGTCGAGGCCGGCGAGTTCGTGGCGGTGGTGGGTGAGTCCGGTTCGGGAAAGAGCACCACCATTCATTCTGCGCTGCAGTTACTTCCGTCGTCGGCGCGGGTCGACAGCGGCACCATTCGCTTCCGCGGAGAGGACACCACCGGCTGGAACGACAAGCGACTGGCCAAGGTTCGGGGTCCGTTCGTCGGATTCGTTCCGCAAGATCCGGGTAACTCGCTCAATCCTGTCAAACGCGTCGGCACTCAGGTACTCGATGCTGTCGGTCTGCACCGACGTATAGGCAAGTCAGCAGCCAAGGCCGTGGCGTTGGAAAAGCTTCGTCTGGCCGGACTTTCGGACGTGGAGCGGTTGTACTCGCAGTTTCCGCACGAGCTGTCGGGAGGTATGAAGCAACGTGTTCTGATCGCCATCGCACTCGCGAACGATCCGGAGTTGCTGATTGCGGACGAGCCCACATCGGCGTTGGACGTGACAGTGCAGAAGGTGATCCTCGATCACCTCGAGCACCTGCGCTCCACACTCGGCTTGGGCATTCTGCTCATCACTCACGATCTGGGGGTCGCCGCGGAGCGAGCCGACCGTCTGATCGTCATGCAGGGCGGAACAATCGTCGAGCAGGGCATTACCGAATCGGTGGTCGACGATCCGGCGAGCCCGTACACGCGGCAACTGCTCGAGGCCGCACCGTCGTTCCAGCTCGGCCGATTGGCGCCAGACGTCGGCGTCGAACCGGCGAACGGCGACACGGTGAATGGCGACAGCGGGGAGGTGGTACTCCGAGCAGACGGGATCACCAAGCACTTCTCAGTGGTCGACGCGACCGGCGCGCGTGATGTCTTCACCGCGCTCGACGACGTCTCGATACGGCTACGCCGCGGAACGACGCACGCGGTGGTGGGGGAATCCGGCGCCGGGAAGTCGACGCTGGCCCGCGCCGTGGTGGGGTTGACGACTCCGGATCTCGGAAAGGTGTACTTGCACGATGACCCGATCTCGGGATTGTCGAATCGGGCACTGCACCCTGTTCGTCGACGGATCCAGCTGGTGTATCAGAATCCGATGTCCTCGCTCGACCCCAGATTCACGATCGAGCGCACCATCGCAGAGCCGTTGCGAACCTTCGGGATCGCCAAGGACCGCAAGGAGATCCGCGCGCGGGTGACCGACCTGCTGGCAGCTGTTGCACTCGGCCCTGAGTATCTGCTTCGCAAACCAGCGGAACTGTCGGGTGGTCAGCGTCAGCGAGTTGCCATCGCTCGCGCACTCGCCGCCGATCCGGAAGTGCTCGTCCTCGACGAGGCGGTCTCCGCGCTCGACGTGTCGGTGCAGGCCCAGATCCTACGACTGCTCGTCGATCTTCAAGCCGAACGTGGGCTGACCTACCTGTTCGTCACACACGATCTGGGAGTCGTGCGTCTGGTGGCCGACGATGTCACGGTTATGCGGGCCGGTCGCACCGTGGAGTCGGGAGCCGTCGAGCAGGTACTGGGGAATCCGAGCAGCGACTACACCCGTGCACTTGTCGCCGCCGTACCGCATGTTCACCGGCAGGAACTGGTCGACGATCACAGGACCCACAGCCGTACGATCGGAGTTGCGTCATGACGTCCACGCTCGAAACGCCCACGAATCCGCTTCCACCCGGTCCGATCGATCCAGGTCCGGTGACACGGAGACTCGGGTTGGCCGAACTCTTCTCGAAGATACGTGTCGGGGCATCCGACCGAGATCGTGACCACGACATCCCCTACGGCTTGGTGGACGAACTTAAACAGGCAGGAATAGGCGCGTTGCGTCTACCTGTCGAGGCGGGCGGCCACGGCATCAGTCTCGTCGAATTGTTCGATGTGGTAGCTGATCTGGCCTCCGCGGACCCGTCCATCGCGCATGCGCTGCGCAACCACTTCGGCTTCGTCGAGAATGCACTCTCCCTGTCGGTCGTCGGAATCCGAGGACGACTCCTCGAAGAGACAGCGCGCGGTAAGTTGGTGTTCGGATCGTACGGTGAACGGACCACGCCCACGTCAGGCGACGCCCAGGCGGACTTCACAACCACCGTGCGTAAGCGGGACGGCCAACTTCTTCTGCGTGGTGAAAAGTTCTACTCCACTGGCAACCTGTACGCGGACTATCTGGTTGTGAAGGGGAATTGGGAGACCGGAAAACCGGTGACCGTGGCGATTCCCGCCACGCGGGTGGGTATCGATCGGACAGATGACTGGGACGGAATCGGCCAGCGACTCACCGGAAGTGGCTCGACCAGATACGTCGACGTGATCGTGCGCGACGACGAGGTCCTTCCTGAAGACGGTCCGTCCGTCGACAAATACGAGGCATCGTTTGCGCAGTTGTATCTCACGACGGTCATCGCCGGAATTGTTCGCAACATCGTCGCGGATTCCGTGGAGGCAGTCAACGCCCGTAGTCGCAACTATTTTCACGGTCAAGCCGACCATCCATCGGGGGAGGCGGTGGTGCACCATACGATCGGGCAGATATCGGCGTACTCGTTTGCCGTGACATCGGCAGTGCGCGCCGCAGCCCAGGTGCTGGACGCGGCGGTGCGGGCAACCGATCCGGACGAGCGCGCCGAACTGAGACTGGCTGCTGCTCTTGATGTCTCGAAGGCGAAGGTGATCGCCGACGAACTCGCCGGCAAGGCCGGATGGTTGTTGTTCGAAACTGGCGGTGCATCCACCACCAGCCAGTCGAAGAATCTCGACAGACATTGGCGAAATGCCCGGACGCTGTCCTCGCACAATCCCGGTAGTTACAAACTGCGCTATCTCGGAGCTTACGAGGTGAACGGTGAGTTGCCGCCGCCGATCAGCTACTTCTGAATTCCCTTCCGCAGCTGTAGCAATCTGGAACTTCGGTCTGTTGTTTCCGAGTGTTTCGCGCTGAGGTTGCTCGAATCCCGGTGATCCCAACTCTGTAGAGGCGCCGGGATTTCCAGCACAATGTGTTATCGGGCGCTCCGCTCAATTGCCTGGCCGCGAGGACACATCATGTATGACATACGACGATTGATTCTGCTCCACGACCTCGCGGAACTGACGACGATGACCTCGGTCTCCGAACGTCACGGAATCACGACATCTGCAGTTTCCCAGCAGATGCGTCTCCTCGAAGAGGAGGTCGGCACAGTTCTCACGCGTCGGGAGGGACGAGTCCTGCGCCTCACCCATGCCGGCCGGGTTCTGGTCGACCACACCGCACGCATCATCGCTGCGCTCGAGGAGGCTGAAAGCGCTGTCGCTGCCACCGGTGAATCGGTCACGGGTGTCCTCACCCTCGCGACGTTTACCACCGCTCTCACCCGACTCGCGATTCCCGCAGCAACCCGTCTTCATCGGGAACATCAGGGTCTGCGAGTCCGATTGGTGGACGCGGTACCGGTCGATTCCGTACCGGCAGTGAGGCAACAAGAAGTCGACCTTGCGATCACCTACACGTATTCGTTTCGTACGAGCGAACTCCCCGTCGGATTGAGCTCGGAGTTCCTGTTCACCGATCCGCTCGTGCTGTTGGCGCCGGCACCGCTCCGTGAGCGGGCTCAGCTGTACGGTCTCGAAGCAGTTGCCGATGCCGACTGGATTGCGGCCAAGGACGGTGCTCCGTCGATTGCGTCGATCATGTTCTCCTGCAGGCAATCCGGGTTCACCCCACGAATCGAGCATCGTTCGGCAAGCTTCAGTGCCATGGCGGAGATGGTCGATCACGGCTTCGGTGTGACGGTGCTGCCGGAGATGGCTGTGCCGGAGTCGGCCAAGCACCTCGTTGCCTGCCCTGTCGCCAACGGAGCCCGCGAGATCGGTGTGACGTATCGTCAGGCCTCGCTCGAGCGACCGGCGGTGGCTGCGGCGATCCGCGCGCTGAGGATGGCTGCGGTACCGCTGCGTCTCGCGTCGTGAAGTCTGCCGCGATCGGTACCCATGTCCTTCAGGTCGCGGATTTCATGTATTCAGTTACGAAGGAGGCGAACATTGATGACCCGTCAGGTCCATCTCAACGTCAACATCCTCAACGCCGGTGTGTTCGGTGGTTCCTGGCGACTTCCGGGAACCGATCCGCTGGCGAGTTTCGGCCTCGCACACTATGTGGACATCGCGCGCAAGGCCGAGGCCGCTAAGTTCGACGCAGTATTTCTCGCCGACGGTCCGGCGATCCGGGAAGATTTGCGCTATCGGCCGTTCAACAGTCTCGAACCGTCGGTGGTGCTCGCTGCGGTGGCCGCGTCGACGTCCAGGATCGGATTGATCGGCACACTGTCTTCGAGTTACAACGATCCGTATGACGTGGCAAGACGCTTTGCGACGCTCGATCAACTCAGCGGCGGACGGTCAGGGTGGAATGTCGTCACCACGGCGGGCCGGGAATCAGCGCGCAATTTCGGTTTCGACGACGAACCCGATCACGGCCGGCGGTACGAACGTGCGGCAGAGTTCGTCGAAGTGGTACGAAAGCTTTGGAACAGTTGGGAACCCGACGCGTTGGTGGGGGATAAATCTGGCCAGGTGTTCGCCGACACCACACGGATTCACCGTACCGACCATCACGGCGAACACTTCGACGTGGCAGGCCCGCTCAACGTTCCGCGGTCACCACAGGGTGAGCCGGTGGTTGTGCAGGCGGGTGCCTCACGTGACGGGCGGGCACTGGCGGCCAGGGTCGGCGAGGTGATCTTCACGGCGGCGCAGACCGAGGACGAGGCCCGGGAGTATCACCACGATGTGAAGGCGAGGGCGCGCGGATACGGCCGAGGGCCCGAGGACGTCATCGTCCTGCCTGGACTGTCGACCGTGATCGGCAGTACGGAAGCCGAGGCTCATGAGCGTCGTGAGCTGTTGGCCGAAATGGTGCCTCCCGAGTACGCGCTCGACCGCCTTGCGGGTCAGTTGGGGGTTCCTCGCGAGAGCTTGGTTCTCGACGGCTCGTTGCCGTGGGAGCTCTTGGCCGATCCGGACGACGCGGGTGGATCGCAGACGTTCTACAAGATCGCGGTCAGTCTCGCCCGGCGCGAGAGCTTGACCGTTCGGCAGCTGTTGAGGCGACTGGGCGGAGGTGCCGGACACCGGATCGTCACCGGCACTCCGGAACAGATAGCCGATGCCATCGTAGATTGGGTGGACAAAGGCGTTGCCGACGGATTCAACCTGATGCCGGACGTGCTCCCGAGCGGATTCGACGATTTCGTCGATCACGTCGTGCCGGAGTTGCAGCGCCGCGGTGTTTTCCGCACCGACTACGACAGCACCACGCTTCGTGGACATCTCGGGTTGGCCGCTCCTCACCATGCGATTTCGTCGTCGCACGTCGAACAGGTGGTGGCGTGATGAGTCGTTCGCTGCACTTCTTCGTCAACGTCGGTAGCGCGGGCTACCACTCGGCGGCCTGGCTCGACCCGGAACTCGATCCCAGCGCCTTTGTCACTCTCGACCACTACCGCCGCGCCGCCGAGACCGCCGAGCGCGGCAAACTCGATGCGTTGCTGTTCCCGGATATCCCGGTCCAGCACCCGGGCATCGGCCGTGGACCGGCGGCCTCCCTCGACCCGGTGCTACTGACCAGTGCGCTCGCGGTGTCCACCACCCGGATCGGTCTGATTCCCACTGTGTCATCCACCCTGAATCTGCCGTACAACCTTGCTCGTCGAATTCTCTCGCTGGATCACGTGAGCGGTGGTCGTGCCGGATGGAACGTGGTGACGACGTTCGAGCCGAATGCGGCCAAGAACTTCGGAATCGACCACCTTCCGGAACGCGACGAGAGATATCGCCGTGCAGCGGAATACGTAGAACTTCTCGAAAGATTGTGGGACAGTTGGGAGTACGGCGCTCTGATCGGTGATCAAGAGAACGCGCGCTTTGCAGATCCGGATCTGGTACACGCTGTCGAGCACCGAGGCGAGTTCTACTCCGTTGCCGGCCCGCTCAACGTCACGAGGTCGCCACAGGGACGACCGGTTCTGGTCCAGGCAGGATCCTCCTCTCGAGGGCGGGAATTCGCCGCAGCCCATGCCGAGGCGATCTATGCCACCCAGTTCGGACTCGACGCTTCAGGAGAGTTCTCCACGGAGATCAGGTCGAAAGCTGCTGCACTCGGCCGTGATCCGGATCAGATCAGGATTCTGCCCGGACTGGTGCCGATCGTTGCAGAGACCGAACACGCGGCGCGAGAGAAGTTCGACGAACTTCAAGCGCGCCTTCGTCCAGAGAGTGCACCCGTTCGCCGGCTCGCATCGTGGTTGGGATTCCCGGACGAAGAGTTCGACCTGGATTCGCCGCTCCCCGCGCATGTGCTGGACCTGCCGTCCGGTCGTGTCGGCCCCCAAGGATTCTTCACTTCGCTCGCCGATTATGCAGCATTGACCGGCCACACTGTTCGTCATCTGTTGACCGAATTCTTGGGCGGTCATCGTGTGGTAATCGGTGATCCTGTACAGGTGGCTGATCATATCGAAACCTGGTGGCGGAGCGGCTCTGTGGACGGATTCACGATTATCCCCGCTGTCCTGCCTCGATCACTGGAGGACTTCGTCGACCTTGTCGTTCCGGTTCTTCAGGAGCGGGGCATTTTCCGGTCCGAATACGGCGGTGTCACGTTGCGCCATCACCTCGATCTGCGTGAACCTGCGAATTCCTTTGCGTCCTAAAGGTGACTCCGTCCGTGCGTACGCGTTTTCGTCCACACTGCGTCGATGTAAGGGCAGAGCCGGTTGCATTCACGATGATCCTGATTGTGGCACTGCAGCGTTCGCTGGAGAAACATAGCGGTATCAGGTTCAGTCGTGTAGACCTTTGACAGGAGCAGACCAGTGACGGACGTCCTCGAAGTTTCCACCGATGTGCTGGTAATAGGTGGTGGTCCCGCCGGCGCCTGGGCAGCGTTGCGTGCCGCCGAGGCCGGTGCGGACGTCGTCCTGGTCGACAAAGGGTATTGCGGGACGAGCGGGGCGACTGCGCCGTCGGGCACAGGTGTCTGGTACGTCGAACCCGAACCTGCGGCGCGCGCAAAGGCCAAAGCAGGGCGTGAGGCACTCGGCGGATTTCTCGCCGATCACCATTGGATGGACCGCGTCCTCGAGCAGACGTATACCAACATGGACCTCCTGGCGGTAGAAGGCAGATACCCGTTCCCCGTCGACGCGCGTACCGGTGAGCAGATCCGCACCGGTGTGCAGGGGCCGGAATACATGCGCAGAATGCGCGCCTGGATCCGCCGCGCCGGAGTGCGAATTCTCGACCATTCGCCCGCGCTGGAGTTGTTGGTGGACAACCAAGGTCGCGTGCGGGGCGCCAGCGGATATCGGCGTCACGAGCTTCACGACTATCGAGTGTCCGCAGGTGCTGTCGTGGTCGCGAGCGGCGGATGTGCCTTTCTCTCAGGCGCATTGGGTACCAACGTCGATACCGGTGACGGCGCACTGATGGCAGCTGAGGTGGGGGCCGAGTTCTCCGGAATGGAGTTCTCCAACGCATACGGAATTGCTGCGGCCGGATCCACCATCACGAAGACGGCGTACTACGCCTACGCAACCTTTTTCCATGCTGACGGGAGCGTACTCGAAGGGGCCGGCTCGGCGAAGGGGCGATCTGTCATCGCGAGAACCTTGAAGTCCGAACCCGTCTTCGCGCAGATCGACCGTGCGGACGTCGAGGTGCAGCGTCGAATGAGGATGGGGCAGCCCAATTTCTTCCTGCAATTCGATCGCCGCGGAATCGACCCCTTCACCGAAAGGTTCGAGGTCGGGATGCTCGCCGAGGGGACCGTGCGCGGTACTGGTGGAATCAACGTCGTCGACGACGATTGCGCCACGACTGTCCCCGGACTGTTCGCTGCTGGGGACGCTGCAACTCGCGAACGTATATGCGGAGGGTTCACCGGCGGTGGCAGCCACAACGCGGCCTGGGCGATGTCGTCCGGTTCATGGGCAGGATCGGGTGCCGCGAGGTACGCGCGGTCGGTGGGGCGTGGATCAAGGATCGGTCTCCGCGGAGCGGGGACGGTAGGGCTACGTCCCTCGTCCAACTCTCGCCTGACTGCTGTCGACGTGGTGAAAGCTGCTCAGGAGCAATTGCTTCCCTTCGACAAGAACTACTTGCGGAGCGGAGATCGAGTGTCGGCGGCGCTCGACGAACTCGAATTGCTCTGGAGTGCGGCGAGTGTGGGTCTGGGTGGCGCGCCCGCTGAACGGATGGCAGCTCGTCAGGCGGCGGCGATCACCGCTGTGGGTCGGTGGATGTATCACTCGACCTTGGTGCGGACTGAAACTCGGGGGATGAGCAAGAGAGACGACTTCCCCGAACTCGACGTCGCGCAGCATCATCACATCTTGACCGGAGGACTTGACACGGTGTGGACCACTACGGTCGATCCCGCCGGTGCAACACTGGTGGCGTCGTGATCGAACTGGTGTCAGCACCGGACTGCATCGGGTGCGACAAGTGTGTAGAAGTCTGTCCGACAGATGTTTTCGATCGCACGCCATCAGGTGTTCCCGTGATCGCGCGCCAATCGGACTGCCAGACGTGCTTCATGTGCGAGGCATACTGCCCGACCGATGCCTTGTACGTGCATCCGCAATCGGCACCAGTGGGAAGTGCCGATGTGATCGAGCGCGATCACATCGGACGCTACCGGGAGAAGATCGGGTGGGGAAAGGGGAGGACACCTGGGGCGCTTACCGCAGTGGGACCCGAGGTGCCCCGCCCGATCACAACCTGACGACAATCGTTGCAGCCGTTCCGAGATCGTCTCTTCGAGCGGGAGCCGGCCGGTGATGAACGGCGCCAGGTCTACAACCAGCTCGTGATCGCGGACGTGATCGTCAGCGAAGCCGAGCTCAGCTGCGGGGTTGTACGAAGGCCTTCTCGAAACAGTTCGAAAACGGCATTACTTCATAGGGCGAGAAGATCGGGATCCGCGAGTATCCGCTCTTTTCGTACAACCTGACTGCATCGGGTTGACGGTCCCCGGTCTGGAGAATCAGCCGTGGCCGACCAGCCTGCTTGGCCGCATCCTCGACTGCGTCCAACAGGAGCGTGGATACGCCGGAGCCGCGATGCGAGGGCCTGACGTACATCCGCTTCAACTCCAGATCGGCGCCGTTCCAGCGAAGCGTGGCATGACCTACTGCTTGTGGTTCTTCGGCCTCGCTGCCGTTGGCGTACGCCACCACAGTCAGGTGAACTGATTGTGGGTCAACCGAATTTGCGGCGGCACGGTCCGTGGTGGATACGCGATCGGAGTAGCGTGGCCCCACTTCGGCAGCCATTTCGCCGCGTAATGCCTCGGCATCAGGATGGGACCACGACACCTCACGAACATGAAGGGATGAAGTCTTGATGTCGTGTGCCATGTGTAGTGTCCATCCTGACGCAGACGATGAGATCAATTCGACACGAATAGTATCGGCAAGCGCATGCCGCGGGGTGTGGAGTGCGACAACAGGAAGTCAGGATTCGGGGTCTATCCCGAGTTTCGTATGAAGGGCGTTGGAGTAGTCTCCCGCATCGAACGCCGCGATCCACTGGCTTACGGGACCAGGCCCGTTAATGCGGTAAATATCGCTTGAATATATTGTGGCAGTGTTGGATTCGATTTCATATGTGCTCGGCGAGTGGCCGTCGCTGCGCACGGTAATGGAATGCGGGATCGACGAAAGTGACCGCCCAGTGACGGTCGAATCACGGCATATGGATCGGAATGGATCCGTTTCGATCCGAGTGATTTCAACTGGCCGCCGACAAGCGTGGAGTGAGTGTCACGAGAAGGCGGCACTGTTAGTGGGCCTGCAAGAGACTTCGGGGTGCAGCGTTTGACGCTGCGCACCGAAGCATCAACGCCTTCAGTGACTCGATGAAGTCGGGTTCAGCTGGGCTTCCTTCTGGGCGTCGAGAGTTTCCTGGGAAACCGGAGCTCGCAGTAGTGCTTCCCATCCGTCGATCAGAGCGGACAGTTCAGCATGGGTGGGTCGGGTGCCGCGTCTGTCGTAACCCGCCAATACCCGGAGATAGCTGGTGTAAACGATCTGAATGCGCTGCAGTCGAACATCTTCCGCAAGTTCGACAAGGCTGACGTTGAGGCTCTGGTTGACGGCGGATCCGCTTGTTGTCACAGTCGGATCTGCGGTGGTGAAGACGCGGCCGAGGATTTCCGTCTCCATCAACCGATCGAGTAGTGCGACGTAGTGGTTGTCGGGGCTGATGCTGTTGGCCAAGGGTTGCACAATTGCCCATAATGCCTCGCGCGTAGTCATATTCGCGCCCTGTGAGCTTGTTCGGAGCATCATTGCTTGTCTGTCTGCGTTGATGTCGGGCAGGCGGTACGCGAATATCGCGTGCAGCAGATTTTCCTTCGAACCGAAGTAGTAGGCGATTACCGATGCATTCTGCTGGCCTGCCGCGATGCGGATTTCAGAGATGGAGACGCCCTCATAGCCGCTGAGTGCAAAAAGCCGCTCCGCGGTTTCGATGAGTTGTACGCGTGTCTGTTCTCCCGCGCGGTATCGGCCACGTTTTGAGGTCACACTGGTCGACCCTACCGGCGACAGTGTTGTGGCTGGACTCGTCGGGTCGAATATAGCCGGACTGCAAGAGCATTGGTGAATTCTCTGCGTGAGTTGCTGGCAGCATATCGACCAAGCTGACGTCTGTCAATGCTTAAATCATCGAAATTTTAACGATGCTCAAAATAAGAAACATTGATTACTTTGAACGCAGTCCGATTTGCACACCCACGTATATGTTTCGAGGAAGATTGATGACCGCAATCGCAGAACCCACGACAACTACAATCGTGCCCCTCGCCGGCAAGATCGGCGCCGAAGTCCGGGGCCTGCGAGTGGACTCACTGACGGATGCCGATGTTCAATTGGTCAAGGACGCGCTGTACCGCTACAGCGTGCTCTTTTTTCCGGAACAGGGCCTCGATCCGGCGATCCACCGCGCGTTTGCGCAGCACTTCGGTGAGGTTGTTCTCCCACACGAGCACTTGTTGAACCTTAGCGACGAGGGTTACCGCGAGATCAGCGTGATCGGCACAGAGAACGGAAGCGCGTACCAGGCCAACCGTTGGCACTGCGACGTGTCCTGGCGTGACGCGCCGTCCAGGTTCAGCGTTCTGCACATGCAGGTCCTTCCGGAATTCGGCGGTGACACCATGTGGTCCAACCAGTCCGACGCACTCGACGCTTTGTCGGAGCCGCTGCGTGAACTCCTCTACGGCCTGACCGCAAAACATCGCATCGCACCGAGGGAGAATGTCCCCGAAGCCGACCACCCGTTGGTGATCCGGCATCCCGAGACCGGACGCGAAGCGCTTTTCGTCAACGACCTGTTCACCAGCTACATCAACGAACTCGACGCACAAGAGAGCGCCGCGATCCTGGGTGTACTCAAGGCAGTGTCGATCCGACCGGAATTCACCGTCCGTCGCCGCTGGACTGTTGGCGAAATCGCTATCTGGGACAACCACTTTGTCCAGCACAACGCGATCTACGACTACGCGGATCAGCCGCGCCGAATTCATCGCATCGAGGTTGCTCCGGAAGCTCCCATCCCGGCTCGCTGACTCTGACGTCACCTCGCGCTTCTCCAAGCTGCTCACGAACCACTGTCCGCGAGCAGCACGATCTTTCATCCCGATCAACAGCAGCACCTGCCCGTGCAGGGCCCCTCGAAAGGTTTCTCCGTGAACAGCCGCTCCGTCCTCAGACGTCCCTCCCTGCGGGGGATAGTCGCCGTTGCTCTCTTCGGTGCACTCACCGTGACGGGATGTAGCTCGGCAGTGGATCAGGCGGCCGCCGGCACGGAGGTCGTAGATGGCGGTGTGCTGCGGATCGGCGACAGTGGGGATCTGACCCCGGCGTCGTTCTTTTCAGGCGTACCGGTAAATGCTGCGCTCTCCGGGCTTGTCTACGACACGCTGATTACCTACCCGGCAGGAAGCCTCGACCCCCAGCCGGCGCTTGCCGAATCGTGGCAGGTGTCTGATGACGGGTTGACGATCACGCTTACGCTGCGGCCCGATGTCACGTTCCACGACGGACGCCCGATGACGTCCGACGATGTGCAGTTCAGCCTCGAAACCTATGCGGACCCAGCGCGTTCCGGACAGCTCGCGCGAACTGCGCAGCTGATCACCAACTACGCCAGGCCTGATGATCACACGATTGTGCTTACTCTCGCGCATCCGGCGGGTAACTTCTTCGATCTGCTCGACGTCGTGCCCGTCATCGACCGCAACACCATGGCCGACTTCGATTCGGGGAAGGGCTACAACGGAACCGGAGCTTTCACCTTCGCAAACTGGCAACCCGGAAGCGGAATGACCTTCGAGGCCAATGAGCAGTACTGGGGTGGTGCGCCCAACCTCGACGGCGTCGAGTACGTCATTGTTCCCGACGCGCAGACACGGGTGTCGCAACTTCGGTCAGGACAGCTGGATTTGCTGCTCAACGCAGCTCCGCGTGACGCCGATATGCTCGCCGCCGACTCCAATTTCGAGGTCGTGGACCAGACCGGCGTGTTGCGCACGTGGTACATCGGCGCGAACGTGCAGGCTCCGGGCCTGGGTGATGTTCGCGTCCGCCAGGCAATCGCGAATGCCGTGGATCGCGAACGCCTACTCGAAGACGTCTATCAAGGGCATGGCAATTCCGACAACCTGCCGTGGCCGGAATACTCGCCGGCGTTCGATGCGAGCCTCAACTCCACGTACAACCATGACGTCGACAAGGCAAAGGCCCTCGTCGCCGAGGTCGGCGCCATCCCGGTCATTCCGATCAGCTACACCGCGGGATCGAGTGAGTCGGAATCCATCGCGCAAATCATTCAAGCGGACCTTGCCGCAGTCGGTATCACGACGGTTATCGAACCGATCGATGCTGCGACATCGGTCAAGAACCTGATCGGTGGCACGTACGGCGGACTCTGGATCACCTCGCACGTATTTGCGCAGTACACACCCTCAACCTTGCCAACCAGTGCCTACCCGTTCAACGCCTACAAGAACACGTCCAATTTCATCGATGCGGATTACCAGGCTGCCACCGAAGCGGTGTGGCGGATCACGGATCCGAAAAGCCCGGAAGCGTCTGCGGCATACCAGGTTCTGAACCACGAACTGCTCGACAACGCCGTCGTGATCGGACTGCTCAACGCAGACAACACCCTCGCAATGTCCGCCGCGGTCCACGATGTGGACTGGTCGAAGAGGGCGGAACTCGACCTGAGTAATGCCTATCTGAGTGAGTGATCGGTCATGCTCTCGTATGCACTTCGGCGCCTGCCCTCGGCCCTGCTGGTTCTGGCAGTGGGTTCGGTGCTGATCTTCACCCTTTTGCGGCTGGTACCTGGTGACCCGGCCAGTGTGTTGGCCGGTGCAGATGCCACTCCGGAAGCTCTGGAAGCCCTGCGTGAAGAGCTGGGGCTGAACGGTTCTCCACTCGGTCAGTACTTTTCGTGGCTTGGCGGAATCCTCACCTTCGATCTCGGTCGGTCGTTGATTCTCGGCGGTGAGATCTCCACGCTGATGCTCGACGCACTTGGCAATACCTTGCTCCTCTCGGTCACCGCCCTGGCGATTGCGATTGCTGTAGCGCTCACCTCGAGCACGGTGTCGGTCATCATCGATCGGCGGTGGCTCAACAGCATTGTGACCACATTCGGCACGGTCGCCGTCGCGATCCCGAACTTCGTGACGGGCGCGCTCCTGGTGGTGTTGTTCGGTGTGGTCTGGGCGGTATTGCCGGCCGGCGGGATTCCCCGCAAAGGCTTCCTGGACGACCCGGGCATCACGGTGCAGTATCTGATTCTCCCCGCGGTATGTCTCGGGCTTCCGATTGCGGCCGCGCTGACCCGGTTTCTCACCGAGTCGCTTCGCAGTCAACTTGCGGAGCCGTACGTCACAACGGCTCGTGCCCTTGGTATTTCGCGTCGACGGATCATTCTGACTCAGGTGCTGCCCAACGCTCTGCCGTCGACCGTGACGGTATTGGGGATGCAAATCGGTCATCTACTCGGTGGAGCCGTACTCGTCGAGGCCATCTTTGCCTGGCCAGGCCTCGGAAACCTCATCGAACGCGCGATCTCGAGCCGGGATTACCCGGTGGTTCAAGTGATGCTGCTGTTCTCCGTGGTTCTTTTTGTCATCGTTCAGCTCGCCACGGATCTCGTCAACGCGTGGCTCGACCCTCGAATTCGATTGGGGAGTCAGTCATGACCATATCGCTCGAGAAGTCCACCGACGGAACCGGCGCAGATCGCGACGACCGCTGGGCAGCACTGCGAAGCGGTCGCGGACTGATCGGCGCCGCGTTGGTCGGGGCTGTAGTCCTTGCCGGACTGCTAGCCCCGTGGCTCGCTCCGTTCGCGCCGGACGAACAGATACGTGGAGCGACTCTGCTCGGCCCGAGCAGTGATCATTGGTTCGGTACGGATTCGGTTGGCCGCGACGTATTTTCGCGGACGCTGTACGGCATACGAATCGATTTGCTGGTGATCTTCGTTGCTGTCCCGTTAGGAGCTCTGATCGGCTCGTTTCTCGGCCTTGCCGCATCGCGCGCCGTCTGGCTTGATACCGTGCTGCAACGCTCGTTCGACCTGATTCTGGCATTCCCGACCATCGTTCTCGCTATTGCATTGACGATGGTCATCGGCCCGGGAATCATGACGATCTCGGTTGTCATCGTGCTCGCCGAAATCCCGGTGTTCGGCAGGCTCATGCGCACGTCAGTGCTGACGGTGCGCGAGCTGCCGTACGTCGAATCCGCCCGAACCCTGGGTGCGAGCGAAGGCTGGATACTGCGACGCCACGTACTGCCCAACTGCCTCGAACCCCTCACCGTTCAACTTGCGTTGGCAATGTCGGTCGGCGTGTTCATCGAAGGCGCGATGAGCTTTCTGGGACTCGGAGTTATCCCGCCGATGCCGTCGCTCGGATCACTCATCAAGGAGGGAACCCAGAATGCCTATCACTCGCCGTATTTTGTCTTCGGTCCTCTCCTGGTCGTTGTTGTTCTGGTCCTCGGACTGCTCCTGATTTCGCAAGCGCTGGCTGCCCGGTCCCGGCGCCGGTAACCACTCTTCTCCCGAACAAGGACACCTCTCGTGCGCACTGCTCTCCTCTCCGTCCGCGACCTGCATATTGCCTTCGAGCAGCAGCCGCCCGTCGTCAACGATGTCACTCTCGAGGTGTGTCGGGGCGAGGTCGTAGCTCTCGTGGGGGAGTCCGGTTCGGGTAAGTCGATGACAGCCCGTGCGATCCTCGGCCTTCTCCCTGATGGAGCCGCGGCGGGCGGTTCGATCGATGTGGACGGCACATCCGTACTCGACGCGACCGAGGACGAATTGAATCGGCTGCGTGGCTCTACGGTCGCGCTGATCTTCCAGGAACCGCAGAGCGCGCTCAATCCAGTCCGTCGTGTCGGATGGCAGATCCGAGAGGCGATTCGCGCCCATCGCACGGTCTCTTCCCGTGATGCTCGCGTCCGCGCAATCGAACTTCTCGAGCAGGTGGAGATTCCAGATCCGCAGCGCCGCGTCGATTACTTTCCGCACCAACTCTCGGGTGGCCAGAAGCAGCGCGTTGCGATCGCGCTGGCCCTGGCCAACGACCCCGATCTACTGATCGCCGATGAACCGACCACCGCGCTCGACGTCACCGTGCAAGCCGAGATCCTGGCGCTGCTCGACCGGATCCGTCAGCGGACCGGAATGGGAATCCTGCTCATCACCCACAACATGGGAGTTGTTGCGCAGCATGCTGATCGGGTGATCGTCCTCCGAGATGGCGAAGTTGCCGAGACTGGCGACACGCACACACTGTTTGCCGCGCCGGCCCACCCGTACACCCGTCGACTGCTGGCCGCAGTGCCGCGCCTTCCCGAGGGTGCCGCAGCGGCTGCGATCACTCCGGAGTCGACCGAGGGTACTGTGCTCGAATTCGACAGCGCCACAGTGCAGTTCCCGGCCAGGCGCGGTAGTCCCGCCTTTCTGGCAGTCGACGGCGTGAGCCTGACGGTCAGCAGGGGAGAGGTCCTCGGTCTTGTCGGTGAGTCGGGTTCCGGGAAGACCACGATCGGCCGCGTTGCTGCCGGCCTGGTGCCGTTGGCGGCGGGACGTGTTCTGTTCGGTGGCCACGATCTTGCTGAAACGCCGTCCCGTCAGCTGCAAGAACTACGCCGTGATCTGGCATTTGTTCACCAGGACCCCGCTGCGTCTCTCGACCCGAGACTGACGATCGCAGCAACCATCCGTGAGCCGTTCGACGTCCACAAGATCGGTACGGCGGGGGAAAGGCGCGCTCGCGTACTCGAACTGCTCGACGCCGTTCGGTTGCCCAGTACGTTGGCCGACCGTTTCCCACATCAGCTCTCCGGTGGGCAGAGGCAGCGCGTTGCACTCGCCCGCGCACTGGCGCTGACGCCCAAGCTGGTGATTGCGGACGAGCCGACCAGCGCGCTCGACGTGTCGGTGCAGGCCGAGGTGCTGGAGCTGTTCACCGAGGTGCAGCGTGATCTCGGGTTTGCTTGCCTGTTCATCAGCCACGACCTTGCCGTTGTCCACCAGGTCGCGGACCGGGTTGCAGTGCTGCGATCCGGCTCCGTTGTCGAGATAGGCAGCGTCGACGCGGTCTTCACCGCACCGCGTGATGCCTACACGAGGGCCTTGATCGACGCCGTTCCGGTGCCTGACCCCGCGCACGCCCGCGATCGCTCGACTGACTTGGCCTCGCTCGCTGTGTAATCGGCACCCCAGTTTCAGCTTGGGGCCGCAATGCACACAAGTCTCCCTCGGATGGCTGATCCAGCCACGCAGGGGAGACTTGTGTGCACTTGTACCTGTCTCAGGGACCCCGAGGACTACTTCGCGGGATTCAGTACCAGTGAGATTGAGTTGATGCAGTACCGCTGATCCGTCGGAGTGGGGTAGCCCTCACCCTCGAAGACATGGCCGAGGTGGCTGTGGCACTTCTTGCAGATAACTTCGACGCGTCGCATTCCCAGGCTCACGTCTTCCTTCAGGATGACGGCGTCGGAGTTGGCCGGATCGAAGAACGACGGCCACCCGCAATGCGATTCGAACTTCTCGGTGCTGCGGAAAAGTTCGGCGCCGCACGCCCGGCAGGAGTACACACCTTCGGTGGTGGTGTCGGTGTATTCGCCCACGCCGGGCCGTTCGGTACCGGCCTGACGCAGGACCGCGTACTCGGCCGGGGTCAGTTTTTCGCGCCACTGCTCGTCGGTGAAGGTGACTTCGGGGGCGTTATCTGTAGAACTCATGCCTACACGCTAATCCTTTACTGCAGGTTCGGCTTTGCTTGCAGGTGGGACGGCATCCACAGGAGGATCGAGGAGGTAGGCGGGATCGATTCCGCGGTCCAGGCGTCCCTCGCGCCGGGCAACCAGATACCGGTAACCGAGGACGCAGAAGATCACGATCAGCAGCAGGCTCCACCCGAGAGTGCTCTTCATGTACTCCGCTGCCCGGCCGAAGGCGGGCCAACGGAAGGACCACCAGTCGTCGAATGTCATGCACCCGTACACGGCAAGCCAGGCCGGCCAGTTCCGCATGACGGAGTTCTTGAGAATCACCGACATCAGGAGCGGGAACAGCATCATCGAGTAGTACATCTGCCCGAGCGACGGCAGGAGGAACGACGCGGTCATGATCACGCCGGTCGTGGTAGTGAGGAAGAACAGATCGTCATTGCGGTAGTACCGGTAGAGCAGCCACAGCGAGATCAGGACCATGGCGGCGAAGACCGCGCGCAGGGTGAGGACCAACCAATCGGGCAGGCCGAAGTAGGCGCCGTTACCGACTATCGAGCTGTTGAAGTAGTCGCGTGATTCCAGCAGGTACGGAACCGTGCGTTCGACAAATGCCATCGGATCTGCCGAGAGAGGCACCGCGACGACGGTGAGGATGAACGGTATGCCGAGTGCTGTGACAAAAACCTTCCACTGACCACGAACCAAGGGGAGCAGCAGCAGCGGCGCAAGTGTGGGTTTGACGGCCAGAGTGATGCCGATCGATGCGCCTGCCCATAGATCTTTACGGCGCATCAGGAGCAGCAGGAACGCCATCTCGCTGAGCAGCACGATGCCGTTGATGTTGGTGAACACCAGAGTGTTGGTGACGGTCTCCGACGAGAACGCGGCCAGTACGAGAATTGGCGCGGCGATGGAGCTGATTGTCAGATCGAACAGCCGTAGCAGCAGATAGAGCGCGACCAGGATCGCAATCGCGTTGGCGCCGATGAACAGCCAGCGCGAGCGCTCGGGATCGAGGATGGCCAGTGGTGCCATCAGCAAGGATCCCGATGGGGGATACAAGTAGTGCGGATCTACCGTGTTGAAGTCCGCGGTGTAGACCTCGCGGCCGTTCCAGAATGCCAGCGCGGCGTTGTAGACGGGCCGGAAATCATCGGTGATCGACCCGTTGACGGCTTTGACGACAACGCGATTGATCACGGTCATCACGGCGATCGGCCACAAAACGTAGTTGACGACTTGTTGGGTTGTCCGCCCGGTGCGAGGCTCGATTTGTCTAAGGAACACTTCGGAACGGTACACCGAGACGCAAACAGATCTGGGGATGCACCCTGCAATGGTGGGTGACGGCCGTCATATTCGGCTAGGCCGGGCACACATTGCCGTTGGCCGGCAGGCTCTGATTGTCCAGGTAGGACACCGCGGCCTGTTGCACGCAGGCAGATTGCATCGCGGGGTGTCCGGAGCCTTGCCAATCGAGGCTGGCGAACCGGGCGCCGGCGTTGGTGACAACTCCGGTGACGGTGGCCAGCCCGGTGTTGCCGACGGCGGGGTCGGCTTGACCGCTGAGGACCAGAACAGTCGGTTTCAACGCGGTGGGCAAGGGTGTCGGAGCGGTTGTCGGCCAACTTGCGCAGGCCGACAATCCGAGTGCGGCTTCGTTCCCGAACACGGGGTAGGACTTACCCCACGTTTGTTGCAGTTCGCGGATGCGCCCCACTCCCGGCCACTGAACGCCGTCGGTGCAGCGTCCGACAAACTGACCGTCACTGGCGAGGGCTTTCTCTGCGGCTGCGGCACGTTCGCGCATGGGTACGGGGTTTCCGGTTCCGAGCGCACTGAGAGCGTCGGCCAGAGACGTTGTGTCCAGTTGACGATTCTGGCTCGCGATGGCAAGACTTGCCGAGATTGCGCGGGTGATGGACGCCGCGGACAAGGGCCGGAACTCACCGGCTCGCGCGCGTTCGGTCAATGCAACGACGGCCGCGCGGGGGTCGGGTCCGAGTGAGCAGGACAGCGCCGCGCAGCGAGTGGCAAACGCCGTCAACGCTGCTTCCTGGCCTTGGACTCGGCTTTCCTCCTCGGTGGTGGCATCGGTGGCGATCGGTGCGGGCGAGTCGAGGATCAATCGTGCAATGTTGTCGGGATATGTTGCGGCGTAACTCAATGCGATATCCGAACCGGAGCCTGCAGCCCACAGCGCGATGGTGTCGACGCCCCATCGCGTGCGCAGTGCGTTGATGTCGTCGGCCGCGGCGTCGGCTCCGAATTCGAGTTCCTGCGGATCGAGATAGTCGGTGCAGGAGATTGTGGCGTCGTGCCCGAGGGTGGCGACGGCGTCGGCTGCGTCTCCGCTGAAACTCGGCTCGAATTGGCCGAGATCGGCGAGTCCGCGCCGAGTATCGGGTTCCATGCATTCGATGGGCGTCGAGCGGTCGATACCGCGGCGGTCGAGAGCCACAACCGGGTGGGCTGCGAGGACGGCCGTCAGTCCGGTGGCAGAGAGCATGGCCAATGTGCTTCCCGACGACCGATCGGTTCCGGAGGTGAAGACAATCGGGTAGGCGTCAGCAGGAGTAGCCGACGTTCGGGCCCGGGTCGCCGCAGCCGTGAATGTTCCGTCGATGCGGCCGCTGGTGTCGATGGGAGCGCTGAATTCGGCGCATTCGACGATGACGCCCGTGCTGGCGGCCGCCAACGCGGCGTCGGCAAGAGATGTCCCGCTACAGTCGCGCCACGGGAGATCGCTGGTCGGGACGGCCGGAGCGGGAACCGGGGGAGGTGTCGCCTGTGACGTATCGGAACTCCCGGGGGTGCCACCGGTGTGACCTTCGACGGCGACGTCCGGGCGAATGGAGGGCCCTGCGCCACAGGCACAACAGGTCGCCAGGACAACTGCAATCAAAGCCGCTCTGCGCATGCCGACCAGAGTGCCAGGTTCAGTGCCGAGGACGTTGACGAACCCACCGCGACAGCACCGTGCCGTCGGAGTCCGTGAGGATATGTGCAGGCATCATCGGGGTGGGAAGGGACTGTGCGGAGAGGGAAATCCGCCCCGCGTTGCCGCCGACCAATTGCGGAGACGTCGTCACGCATAGTTCGTCGACGGCGTTGTCCGTGATCAGTTGGCCGAACAGGGACGGTCCGCCTTCGCACAGAATTCGCGGCAAATTCAGAGCGGATGCTGTGTTCTCGATGTCGACACTGCGCACAGCCGCGCCGACGCTTCGGTGAACGTCGGCACCGGCATCGTTCAACCTCGATACGGCAGCGGCGTCTGCGTCGGAGCCGACCAGCAGAATCGGTGGGACTTCGGCGTCACGGAAAAGCCGGCTTTCGGGGTCGATCGACGCGCGTGACGAGACAACCAAGATCGGAGGCACAGGGGCGAGCCCCGACGCGACCCGGCGTGCCCGAGCGTCGTCGCTCATCACGGCGCCGCCGTAGTTCTCCGCACGCGCGGTTCCGGCTCCGACGACAACCACGTCGCAGAGTTCGCGCAGCGTGTCGAACACCGTCTTGTCCGCCGGGGTGCCCAGACCGCCGCTGAGCCCACTGACGGAGACGGCACCGTCGATGCTGGACACGAAGTTCACCCGAACCCACGGATGCTGCAAGTTTTCCGGATATGAATAGAGCTCTCGGAGCCGCTGCGGCTGATCGGGTGTGAAGTAGGTCGCAAAATCCAGATGGTGCATATGAGAGATCACACCACGTAGATACCCTTGATGGATGCCTCAACGTCTTGTCGATCGCAGTCCGGTGGTACCCGCCGATCAATTGGTCGCTCAAATGGTTCCACCCGCAATGTTCGACGACGTGAGCTTCGCGTCCTACATCCCGGATCCCAACGAGCCGAGTCAGGCAGCTGCTGTTGCCAAGACCGAGGAATTCTCCAAGCGTGTAGCCAAGATTCGGGCCGGCGGTCGTCGCGGATTGTTCGGTAAGAAGACTCAGGCCACGGGCGCCGGTCTGTACCTCGACGGCGGCTTCGGTGTCGGTAAGACGCACCTTCTGGCGTCGATCTTCCACAGCGTTCCGTCGCCCAAGGCATTCGGCACGTTCGTCGAACTGACGCACGTGGTCGGCGCACTCGGCTTCAACAAGGCCGTCGAGGCATTTTCCGAGCACAGCGTTCTGTGCATCGACGAATTCGAGCTCGATGATCCGGGCGACACCATGCTGGTCTCTCGCCTGTTGTCCGAGCTGTCGACGCGCGGTGTGTCGATCGTCGCGACGTCCAACACACTCCCGGGTCAGCTCGGTGAGGGCCGCTTCGCCGCGCAGGACTTCATGCGCGAGATCAAGAAGCTCGGCTCGATCTTCGAGACCATTCGCGTCGACGGTCCCGACTACCGTCACCGCGATCTGCCACCCGCTCCGGAGCCGATTTCCTCCGAAGAGTTGGTCGCGCGCGCAGAGTCCGTCGACGGCGCAACGCTCGACAACTTCGACGAGCTGTGCAAGCACCTCAGCACATTGCACCCGTCGCGATACAACAAGTTGGTCGAGGGTGTTCGTGCTGTCTACATCGACGGCGTCCACCCCGCGACAGACCAGTCGGTTGCGCTTCGGTTCGTGGTTCTTGCCGACCGCCTGTACGACGCGAGCATTCCGGTGACGGTGTCCGGCGCTCGCCTGGACGAGATCTTCACCCCGGAGATGCTGGCCGGCGGTTACAAGAAGAAGTACCTGCGCGCCATGTCGCGTCTGCTTGCGTTGTCTCGTTTCGAGGTTGCCGCGACCTAGTTCACCGGTCGCTCCATCACAAAATCGTGATGGAGCTGGGTGCCCACGACAAAGGTCTTGGTCCCTACCCGTGTGAAGCCATGCTTTGCGTAGAACTTTTGCGCTCGCGCATTTTCCTGGTTCACTCCGAGCCAGATTCCCGCACTGCCACTTTCGTGGGCGTGAGCGACCACCGCGGCCATCAATGACGCTGCGGCGCCGCTTCCGTGATTTCCGGGAAGCACGTACAGCTTGCTCAATTCCGTCGTCGGGCGCAGTGTGAGTGCCGACCGCACGTCGGGATCGGACGGTTCGGCGTCGATGAGCATCGCGTAGCCGACTATGGCGTCGCTCGAGATCACTTTGAGAACCGTCCGTGTCGGGTCGGTCAGGTATTCGGAGAACTTGTCGACCGAGAGCACGTTGTCGATGAAGGCATTGATGTCGTCGTCGGATGCATCGGGCGGGCAGGCGAGCGGAAACGTCACCGCGGCCACGTCGGCGATTGCTTCGGAATCCCAGATTCCTGCCCGGTCAACGGTGATGCTCACGTCACTTCGTCCTTCCCTGCACGCGCAATGGTCGCTCAAGTACACCACTTGCCGTGTCAGTGACGGCTATCCGGCTTTCTCAGCCGCCAGGCTCTCGGCGCGTTTCGGGGCAAACGCGGGTGCAAGCGCAATCAGAATCACGCAGAACGCCAGCGGGATGAGGAACCCGATCCGCAGGTCGCTGAATGCGGCAACAGCTCCGACGATTCCGCCGCCGACAACGGTGCCTACATAGTTGAAGAGGTTGATGCGAGCGATGACGGTATCCACCTGATCGGGTGGCGCCATCCGACCGGCAGCGCTGAAGCAGATCGGGGCGATCACCGGAAGGCCAAGACCGACGATCAGGAACCCGGCGATCGCAATCGCAGGAGATTGCGCCGTCACGACAATCGTCATGCCGATCACGCCGATCACTGATCCCATGCGGACGACGGCAGTTTCACCGAACTTGCCCACCCAGTAGTCGCCGGTCAATCGCGCAACCAAAGCTGCGATTTGGTAGGCAGCCATCGACAGAGCGGCAGTGCTCGCGTCGGCAAGCAGGACGTCTTCGAGGTACAGGGTCGACCAGTTGCCGATGCTGAAATCGACTGCGTAGAACAGTGCCATCGCGATGCCGAGCAGGACAAACGCTCGCATCGGGACCGTGAGCGTGACGGAGCCACCGGTATTCGTATCCGCGACGGTTGTTGCGCTTCGATCGAGCAATGACGGTCCGAATACCAGAAGCAGCAGGGCCACAATCACTCCCGCGACCACCTGGGTAACCCGTACCGAGATGTCGAGTCCTGCGGTTGCCGAGATGTAGAGCGCGCCGGCAATGGCCCCGACGCTCCAGGCTGCGTGGAACGAGCTGAGAATGAAGCGTCCCTTGGCGTGCTGGATCGAGACGGCCTGCATGTTTGCTGCCGCATCAACGATGCCGAGGCCGATTCCGTAGACAGCGAGGCAGACAAAAAAGAGTGCAGAGTTGGGGGCCAGTCCGGTGGCGCCGCCGAAGACCGCGATGACGGCCAGTCCTGTGCGGAGCGTGGTCTTGCTCGATGTTCGAACTGCGAGTCGCTCGGCGAGAACGCTGCCGAGGCCGGCGATCACTGACACCGACACAACCGCAACGACCAGCAACGACTCGCTGAGCGCAAACAAGTCCCGGTACGCGGGCAGTTGCGTCAGAATCGACGCGAGAAGAAAACCCTGGAGTCCGAAAGCCACGGAGGTGGCGATCCGAGCCTTCGTCAGGCTGCGGGTGTGATCCGTCATCGAATGTGGCCTTGTCTGTGGTTGGGCACTGCCCGCCGAACGCTACTTGATACTTGGTACTGGTCGAGTGTCCAACAAAGTCGCGTGTCGCGCAGCATTCTTTGATTAACTGACGGCTATGAGTGCACATCCAACAGCAATCTTTCCCCCCGAGTTTGTGTGGGGAACCGCGACGGCTGCGTATCAAATTGAAGGCGCGGTGACCGAAGACGGTCGGGGACCGTCGATTTGGGACGATTTCTGCACTCAACCCGGTGCTGTGGTGCGTGGCGAGACCGGCGTCGTTGCTGCTGATCACTACCACCGCTGGGAATCCGACGTCGCTCTCATGGCGCAGCTGGGACTTGACGCGTATCGCCTGTCGCTGTCGTGGTCGCGAATCCTCCCTACCGGATCAGGTGACGTGAACCAGAAGGGGCTCGATTTTTACGACCGCGTGATCGACAGGCTCTGCGAGTCCGGAATTACGCCCGCCGTCACGCTCTTTCACTGGGATCTGCCGTCAGCTCTGCAAGAGCAAGGGGGCTGGATGAATCGCGACACCGCGTATCGGTTGGGGGAGTACGCGCAGATTGTGGGCGAACGGTTTGCCGATCGTGTCGGCCTGTGGATGCCACTCAACGAGCCTGTTGTCCACACTCTGTACGGCCACGCCCTAGGAGTTCATGCCCCGGGACTTGCCTTGGGATTCGCCGCCTTCCAGGCCGCACATCACCAGCTCCTCGGGCATGGTCTGGCAGTCGACGCGCTGCGGTCGGCAGGCTGCTCGGGCATTGGCATCGCGTCCAATCACGCTCCGGTGCGCGCCGCAACGGATTCGGCGGAAGACGTGATGGCCGCAGACATCTACGACCACGTCGTCAACTGGATGTTCGCCGACCCGATACTGCTCGGAAAGTATCCGGCCGACGAATTTGCGCAGATCCTCACCGGACCGGTCGACGAGGATCTGACGATCATCAATGCGCCCCTCGACTGGTACGGCATCAACTACTACGAGCCGACGATGATCGCTGCCCCTGTCGAGGGCCAGGGCACCGACGGCGTTCTCGAGATCGATTTACCGCCGGGACTTCCCTTTGCTCCGGTGGCGATAACCGGTTACCCCACAACCGATTTCGGATGGCCGATCGTTCCCGAAGGACTTGGCGAGATCCTGCGAACATTCCAGTCGCGGTTCGGTGAGTCCCTGCCGCCGATCTACATCACCGAGAGCGGATGTTCGTTTCACGACACCTTGAACAGTTCGGGCGAGGTCAGTGACACTGCTCGAATCGAGTACCACGACGCACATCTACGGGCCCTGCGATCGGCCATGGACGACGGTGTCGACGTGCGCGGCTATTTTGTGTGGTCGCTGCTGGACAACTTCGAGTGGGCAGCCGGCTACCAGGAACGATTCGGCCTGGTCCACGTCGATTTCGACACCCAGAAGCGCACCCCGAAGGCTTCGTTCGAGTGGTATCGCAGCTTGATTGCGGCTCAGAAGGCAGCGCGGGTTTAGCGTCCAGGTTTGCGTTCTGGCGCCTGGCCGCCTAGCCTCACTCACATGAAGCGCATTCTCGTAGTACACCGCCGTAGCGGGGTCTGAATCGGACCGACCCCCCGCTGCGGGTCGTCGTGCTACCAGTTGGTCCTCCACTTCATTCCAGGAAGACCACGACAATGACTTACAACTTCGCCTTCGCTTCTGATTCTTCTTATTCCTTTGCCGGCGATCCTTTTGCTGCGCGTCATGGAAAATCCCTGCCTGCCGGCTTGCGTTCCGAATGTGCTGAGATGTCGTGGAACGAATTCGAATCCACCTACGCGGCAATGAGTGGCCCGGTCCGTCTGGGCGCATGGTCGAGCGAGAAGATTGCGCCCGGTCGCTGGACGTACGAAGCAACTCTCGGTTTGGGGGAGCGCATCGCGACGGCCTCCGCCACCGCAACCGGTCCAATTTCTGCGATGACGTCGATGCTGCACGATGCAGGAATCGCGCTGGAGATCCTGTCATTTCACCAGCACCAGATCGGCCACCGCACAGCCACCTTCATTTTCACGGAGTGCAATGGTCGTCGGAATTGGGCTATGGGCATCGGTGAGTCGGCAACAGAGTCATCACTTCGCGCGATGACGTCAGCAGCAAACCGTTTCTCGAACTGAAGCGTCGCCTTTACTGCTCGCTCACGCTGATACGGGAACCTTTGTCGGGATTCTGTATCAGCGCGAGTGGTGCAGCAAGTCTTAGTGCACAACGCAGAAAGCCGGAATCCCGTAAGGATTCCGGCTTTCTGCGTATTTCCGTGGTGCGCGATACTGGGATTGAACCAGTGACCTCTTCCGTGTCAGGGAAGCGCTCTCCCGCTGAGCTAATCGCGCGGGTCTGGAGATGAAAATGGAGCGGACGACGGGATTCGAACCCGCGACCCCAACCTTGGCAAGGTTGTGCGCTACCAGCTGCGCCACGTCCGCATGTGCATTGAACTCCGTTGCCGGCGCTCAGTGCGTGTCTAACCTATCAGACCCGCAAGCGGGTCTTGACCATCAGGCCCGAGGGCCTGACGTGGTGCGCGATACTGGGATTGAACCAGTGACCTCTTCCGTGTCAGGGAAGCGCTCTCCCGCTGAGCTAATCGCGCGAGGTGGAGACGGGAATCGAACCCGTGTGCACGGCTTTGCAGGCCGTTGCCTCACCACTCGGCCACTCCACCGTAAAAGGTTGAGTTACACCTCTCGAGCGGACGACGGGATTCGAACCCGCGACCCCAACCTTGGCAAGGTTGTGCGCTACCAGCTGCGCCACGTCCGCATCGCACCGTGTTGCTTGGGGAGTTGGTTGCTCTCCTCGGTGCGTTGAAAACATTAGCCGACGGTGTCGGATTCATACAAATCACCAGCTCAGTAGGCGTTTCGGTAGTGGAATCGCTCAAAATTGCGATGTTGCGGGCCGGCCGAGTGCGTTCGTGAAGTTCTTAAATGGGTGAAATTGGGCGTTCTGGGAGGAGAATGAATGCCAACCTGGTGATTCGTAATCGGTGCGCGAGCGTGTTAATGTTCCAACTCGTTCGAGCGCATGCGTTCGAACAGTTCGTAAGGTCCCGTGGCTCAGTGGGAGAGCGTCCGCTTCACACGCGGAAGGTCGCTGGTTCGATCCCAGCCGGGACCACAAGTACAGACTGAAGGCGTTCCCGAGAGATCGGGGACGCCTTCAGTCGTTTCTGCGCCCGACGTGCCAATCCGGGCGCACTCGAGATTTCGGTAACCTGGGTCGCAAAGACGTGCTCTTCTATGGAAACAGGTGAGGGAAGTTGACTACCAAAAAGGTCGACCCTCCCGTCGACGACTCCGACCTGACGCTCTTTCGCGAAGCCGAGTCTCGTATCCACGAAGCTGAGTCCCGCTGGTCGAGGTGGCGCGCGCACATTGCCGCCCGCCCGAGCTTGAATCTCGCGTATCGAATCGCGGTTGGTTTTGTCGGTCTCGTCGTATTGGCGGCCGGTGTACTGGCCATCCCTTATCCCGGACCTGGCTGGCTTATCGTCTTTGCCGGCCTCGGAATCCTGGCGTCGGAGTTTGCCTGGGCGCATCGACTGCTGCATTTTGCCAAGGCACGGTACGACCGTTTCATGACGTGGTTCGGCAAACAGTCCCTGTTCGTCAAGGGAATCGGCGTTCTGTTCACCACAGTGGTCGTTGTTGCAACATTGTGGCTTCTGGGCACCTTCGGCCTGATCGGGACTTGGGTTGGCCTCGACTACTCCTGGCTCGAGTCGCCACTCTGAGGTGAAAGTGGCTTGTTAACTTCAGTCGGTTGACTCGTCGGGTCGGCAGGGTAGATAACATGATCGTGCACGTGCTCGCTGTGGGTGCGATGCACGTCTTACTTGCCGCAATACATTAGGAGCACATCGCCGTGACCAGTCCCGCGCCAGAGCACTCAGCCGCCCCACTTCGGGTGCCCGCGGGGACGACCGCCGGGACTGCAGTGCGTGAGGCCGGATATCCCTCGAAGGGACCGGACGTCATTGTCGTCGTTCGTGACAGCGAGGGAACGCTCAAGGATCTGTCGTGGACCCCGGAGGTCGACGTCGAGGTTGAGCCTGTAGCCGCGTCCACCGAGGACGGCCGCAGCGTGATCCGCCACTCGGCCGCGCACGTCTTGGCGCAGGCAGTGCAGAAGGAATTCCCCGACGCGAAGCTGGGTATCGGCCCGCCGATCACCGACGGTTTCTACTACGACTTTGCTGTCGATCGTCCTTTCACCCCGGAGGATCTGGCCAAGCTCGAAAAGCGGATGAAGCAGATCATCAAGGGATCGCAGCGATTCTCCCGCCGCGTGGTCGATTCCATCGAAGACGCTCGCGTCGAATTGGCAGACGAGCCGTTCAAGCTCGAGCTCATCAACGACAAGTCGGGCATCGACGATCCGGAGATCATGGAGGTCGGTGGCAACGAACTGACCATCTACGACAACCTTGATCCGCGGACCGGCGACACCATCTGGTCCGACCTGTGCCGTGGTCCCCACATCCCGACCACCAAGCACATCCCGGCCTTCAAGTTGACCCGAAGCTCCGCTGCCTACTGGCGCGGCAACCAGGACAATGCCGACCTGCAGCGCGTCTACGGCACCGCATGGGAATCCACCGAGGCTCAGGATGAGTACTTGGAGCTCTTGGCCGAGGCCGAGCGCCGCGATCACCGCAAACTCGGTAGTGAACTCGACCTCTTCAGCTTCCCGGACGAGTTGGGCTCCGGTCTGCCGGTCTTCCATCCCAAGGGCGGAATCATCCGCACCGAGATGGAGAACTACTCGCGCAGCCGCCACATCGAGGCCGGCTACGAGTTCGTCAACACCCCGCACATCACCAAGGGGCATCTGTACGAGGTTTCGGGTCATCTCGACTGGTACCGCGACGGAATGTTCCCCGCAATGCACATCGACGCGGAACTGAACGAGGACGGCACCGTGCGCAAGCCGGGCCAGGATTACTACCTCAAGCCGATGAACTGCCCGATGCACAACCTGATCTTCCGTGCACGTGGTCGCTCGTACCGCGAATTGCCGTTGCGGCTCTTCGAATTCGGCTCCGTGTACCGCTACGAGAAGTCCGGCGTCGTCCACGGTCTGACGCGCGTGCGCGGCATGACTCAGGATGATGCGCATATCTACTGCACCCGCGAGCAGATGCGCGACGAGCTCACCACCACGCTGCAGTTCGTGCTGAATTTGCTCAAGGACTACGGTCTCGACGATTTCTATCTGGAGCTGTCCACCAAGAACCCGGACAAGTTCGTCGGTAACGACGACGTCTGGGAAGAGGCGACCGCAACACTCGCCGAGGTCGGCGAAGCTTCCGGTCTGACTTTGGTGCCGGACCCGGGTGGAGCCGCGTTCTACGGCCCCAAGATTTCCGTTCAGGTCAAGGACGCGCTCGGCCGCACGTGGCAGATGTCGACCATTCAGCTCGACTTCAACCTGCCTGAGCGCTTCGACCTCGAATACACCGGCAGCGACGGCGTCAAGACGCGGCCGGTCATGATCCACCGCGCGCTGTTCGGTTCGATCGAGCGATTCTTCGGTGTGCTGACCGAGCATTACGCGGGCGCATTCCCGGCCTGGCTCGCGCCGGTGCAGGTTGTCGGCATCCCGGTCGCCGAGGCGTTTGTCGATCATCTCTTCGACGTCACCAAGAAGCTCAAGGCGGCCGGCGTTCGAGCCGAGGTCGATTTCAGCGACGACCGGATGCAGAAGAAGATCCGCAACCACACCACGCAGAAGGTTCCGTTCATGTTGCTCGCCGGTGAGCGCGACGTCGAGGCAGGCGCCGTCAGCTTCCGCTTCCGTGATGGAACCCAGATCAACGGCATTCCCACCGACGACGCGGTTCGGATCATCACGGAGTGGATCGCTCGACGCGAAAATGCCTCTCCGACTGCGGAACTGGTTCAGCCAAGCGTGGCGCCATGAGTATGCCCGGTAGCGACGGTCCAGGTTCGTTGATCGATCAGGGTGTCGGTGATCCAGACCATCTTCAGCGGATCTGGTCGCCCCACCGGATGTCGTACATCACGGAGGCGCCCAACACGCCCGGCACGACCGGTGAACCGTTCATCGACATTCCCAAGATGTCGGACGAAGAAGGGTTGATCGTCGCCCGCGGTGAGCATGTGTACGCGGTCCTGAACCTGTACCCGTACAACCCCGGCCATCTGATGGTGGTGCCGTACCGCAAGGTCGCCGCACTCGAGGACCTGACGCCCGAGGAAAGCGCCGAGTTGATGGCGTTCACGCAACGCGCGCTGCGGGTCATCAAGAGTGTGTCCAACCCGCACGGTTTCAACGTGGGGCTCAACCTCGGCGCTGCCGCGGGTGGATCGCTGTCCGAGCACCTTCACCAGCACGTGGTTCCGCGTTGGGGTGGCGACGCCAACTTCATCACTGTCTTGGGTGGTGTGAAGGTGATGCCGCAGTTGTTGCGCGAGACCAGGGGATTACTCGCTCGTGCTTGGCAAGAGTGAGCGAACCGAGTTGATTCGACGGGTCCCGCTTCGGGACTCACGAGGTGGAGGTTTCCAGAGGTGTTGAGCTTCTTCGGACGCGCATCGGTGTCCAAGGTGACGGCACCGATGGGCCAAGCTCTGATCAAGACCGGATTGACGCCCGATGCGGTCACGATCATCGGCACGGTCGCGAGCATCGCCGGCGCCGTGACACTGTTCCCGTCCGGTCATCTGTTCTGGGGAACCATCTTCATCTGGTTCTTTGTCATGTTCGACATGCTGGACGGTGCGATGGCTCGCGCCCGTGGCGGCGGAACCCGCTATGGCGCGGTTCTCGACGCCACGTGTGACCGTGTTGCCGACGGTGCGATTTTTGCGGGCCTGGCCTGGTGGGCCGTCTACCACGAGAACAACAAGTGGCTCCTGGTGGCAACACTGATCTGCTTGGTTACCAGCCAGGTCATTTCTTACGCGAAGGCCAGAGCCGAGGCGAGCGGTCTGACGGCTGATGGCGGTTGGATCGAGCGTCCGGATCGTCTGGTCATCGTCTTGGTCGGTTCCGGCCTCACCGGCCTCGGATTGCCGTGGGCGATCCACATCGCCATGTGGGTTCTTGCCGCGGGCAGTATCGTGACTGTTTTCCAGCGTGTGCTTGCGGTGCGGAATTCGCCTGGTGCACGGGAGCTTCTACCGATCGCACCGGCTGCATCCGACACCGAAGGTGAGTCCGACAAGTGAGTGTTGCCGAGCGCGCTACCGATTTGGGTTACGCCGCCGGGTGGAGACTGGTTCGCAGTCTGCCGGAGTCCGTCGCGGTCAAGCTTTTTGACGCCGGCGCGGATTTTGCAGTGCGCAAAGGTGGTCCAGAACAACTGCGCAAGAACCTGGCCAGAGTTCTCGGAACGACGCCGGCTGAGGTTCCGGATCAGCTGATCAAGGAGTCGATGCGCTCGTACGCGAGGTATTGGCGTGAGGCGTTCCGATTGCCGTCGATGGATTTGGCGGTGACGGGCAAGGCACTGAGCGATCTGGTCGAGGGTCAGGAGTACCTCGAGAAGGCAATGGCAGACGGCAAGGGCGCTGTGTTGGCCTTGCCGCACAGCGGCAATTGGGACATGGCCGGCGTGTGGTGTGTTCAGCAGTGGGGTGGCTTGACCTCGGTTGCGGAGCGGCTGAAGCCGGAATCGCTGTACGAGCGTTTTGTGGAGTATCGCGAGAGCCTCGGCTTCGAGATCTTCCCGCTGAGCGGCGGGGAGCATCCACCGTTCGTTGAACTGTCGAAAGATCTGCACGAGAACAAAATTGTGTGCCTGCTAGGGGAGCGCGACCTAGCGAAAAAGGGCGTGCCGGTGACGTTCTTCGGCGAACCCACTCGCATGCCCGCCGGCCCCGCAAAGCTTGCCATCGACACCGGAGCGGCCTTGTTACCGGTGCACTGCTGGTTCACCGACGACGGTTGGGGATTCAAGATCGATCCGCCGATCGACGTGTCCGAAGGCGTCGGCCCGGCCACTCAGGCGCTAGCCGACCAGTTTGCGATCAACATCGCAGCGCACCCGGCGGATTGGCACATGCTTCAACCACTCTGGCGTTCCGACCTTTCCGAATCGCGGCTCGCCCGCATGGAGGGTGAATGAAAATCGGCATGATCTGCCCGTATTCGTTCGACGTACCCGGTGGGGTGCAAGCGCATGTGGTGGATCTGGCCGAGGTGTTGATCGAGCGCGGGCACAAGGTCAGTGTGTTGGCGCCGTCGTCGGATGACGACGAACTGCCCGAGTTCGTCGTCTCGGCAGGCAAAGCCGTCGCGATTCCGTACAACGGTTCCGTCGCGCGGTTGTCCTTCGGGCCTACCGCGAATGCGCGTTTGCGTAAGTTCATCGCCGAAGGTGACTTCGACGTTCTGCACATTCACGAGCCGAACGCGCCCAGTCTGTCGATGCTTGCGTTGCGCATTGCGGAGGGGCCGATTGTCGCGACGTTCCATACGTCGACCACGAAGTCGTTGGTACTGAGCACTTTCCAAGGCGTATTAGCTCCCTACCTCGAAAAGATCAGTGGCCGCATCGCTGTCTCGGAGTTGGCCCGTCGGTGGCAGGTCGAGTCCCTGGGATCCGACGCCGTCGAGATCCCGAACGGCGTCGACGTTGCTGCGTTTGCGGGGGCGGAACTTCTACCCGGCTATCCGCGCGAAGGTGGAACCATTTTGTTCCTCGGTCGCTACGACGAACCGCGCAAGGGGATGGCGGTGCTGTTGGGTGCATTGCCCGCGCTGGTCGAGCGTCATCCGAACCTCGAGGTCATTGTCGTCGGGCGCGGCGACGAGGACAAGCTTCGTAAGGAAGCCGGTCGGTACTCCCGCCACTTGCGTCTGCTCGGTCAGGTCAGTGACGAGGAGAAAGCGTCGGCGTTGCGTAGTGCCGACGTGTACTGCGCACCCAATCTCGGTGGTGAGAGCTTCGGGATCGTGCTGGTGGAGGCGATGGCAGCGGGGACCGCAGTCGTGGCCAGTGAACTCGACGCCTTCCGCCGGGTGCTTCGCGACGGGCAGGCCGGATTGTTGGTTCCGATCGGGGATTCCGACGCACTTGCCGTGGCTATCGATTCGGTTCTCGGTGATCCTGACCGTCGTAGGGCTTTGGTCAATACTGCGACCGCGGTGGTTGCCGAATACGACTGGCCTGTTGTGGCCGAACAGATCCTGCGGGTCTACGAGACCGTGACCGTGGGCGGCACCGGCGTGCATGTGGTGGGATCGTGACTTTTTCTGCACTAACAATTTTTGTCCTCGGGCTCATCGCTGCGGTTGTTCTGGTCATCGGGCTCTGGGCGTACGCAACGGCAAACCGGTTGGACCGCTTGCACGTCCGGTCGGATCAGTCGTGGCTGGCGCTCGATGCGGCGTTGTCGCGTCGGGCCGCTGTGGTTCGCGCTGCGGCGGTCGACATGAGTGCCGAGGATGCTCGACGGTTCGTGAAGCTGGCGGATGCTGCCGAACGTGCCGATCGGCAGGACCGTGAGCTGGCGGAGAACCGACTCTCCAATGCGCTTGCCGCATATGGAACGACGTCGCTGCGGCCGCAGTTGGTTGCGGAGCTGGCTGACGCGGAGGCTCGGGTACTGATCGCTCGGCGGTTCCACAACGACGCTGTCCGTGACACCCTCGCGTTGCGAACCCGTAGGTTGGTCCGTTGGCTTCACCTGGGTGGAACCGCGCCGCTGCCACAGTATTTCGAGATCACCGAACGGACCACCGCGGCCGCAGTTCCCGAGGGCATTACCGTGGATACGGCTCGGACGTCCGCACGAGTGGTGCTGCTCGATCGACAAAACCGCGTGCTGCTTCTGCGCGGCCACGATCCGAAGATCCCGGACCGGCAGTTCTGGTTCACCGTCGGCGGGGGAATCGAGCGTGGCGAACAAATTCGGGCCGCTGCAGTTCGTGAGGTGGCCGAGGAAACAGGGTTGACGATCGCGCCGGAAGACCTCCGTGGACCGCTGTGGCGCCGCGTCGCGATCTTCCCGTTCGACGGCGAATTGATCCGCTCGGAGGAATTGTTCTTCACCACTCGTACCTCTGGCTTCACTCCGGTGTTCAAGGGCCACACCGAATTGGAACAACGTGCGATTTCCGGCTACCGGTGGTGCAGCGCTGACGTCATTCGTGAACTGACAAAGGCTGGGGAGCCGGTGTATCCGCTCGATTTGGCAAACTTGCTGGCAGAAGCTGCGACCGTCGCTGATGGCACCGAAGATCCGGAAGTCCGCTCGATCCGCTGATCGCATTTAAGGCCAGCAATGGCAAATTGGCTACGGAATCAAAGGCCGGTTCGTTCTACAGTTCTGGGGTTCGATCATCACGCCACTATTGCAGGAGTTTGCTGTGAGCACCCCCGATTCCGCCCCCACCACTGCCGTTGGCACCGCACGCGTCAAGCGCGGTATGGCCGAGATGCTCAAGGGTGGTGTGATCATGGACGTGGTCACCGCCGAGCAGGCCAAGATCGCCGAAGACGCCGGCGCTGTAGCTGTCATGGCACTCGAGCGCGTCCCCGCAGACATTCGCGCCCAGGGCGGCGTCTCGCGTATGAGCGATCCGGACATGATCGACAGCATCATCTCCACCGTCAGCATCCCCGTCATGGCGAAGGCGCGTATCGGCCACTTCGTCGAAGCGCAGATCCTGCAGAGCCTCGGCGTCGACTACATCGACGAGTCCGAAGTTCTCACCCCGGCCGACTACGCCAACCACATCGACAAGTGGAAGTTCACGGCTCCTTTCGTTTGTGGTGCTACCAACCTCGGTGAAGCACTGCGTCGTATCAACGAAGGTGCGGCCATGATCCGCTCCAAGGGTGAAGCCGGCACCGGAGACGTCTCCAACGCCACCACCCACATGCGCACCATCCGCGCGGAGATCCGTCGTCTCACCTCGCTTAGCGAGGACGAGTTGTACGTCGCGGCAAAGGAATTGCAGGCTCCGTACGAGCTCGTCGTCGAGGTTGCCAAGGCCGGCAAGCTTCCCGTCACCATGTTCACCGCCGGTGGCATCGCCACCCCGGCCGACGCCGCGATGATGATGCAGCTCGGCGCCGAGGGCGTGTTTGTCGGATCGGGCATCTTCAAGTCCGGTAACCCGCAGCAGCGTGCCGAGGCCATCGTCAAGGCCACGACGTTCTTCGACGACCCGGACGTGCTGGCCAAGGTTTCTCGCGGTCTGGGCGAAGCAATGGTCGGCATCAACGTCGACGACCTGCCCGTCGGACATCGTCTCGCCGAGCGCGGTTGGTGATTTTTTCCAGGGCGGTAATCTGACTTGGTGCCTGATCGTCAATCCCTTGCGGCTCTACTCCCGTTGGGATTGGCGATGGCGTTGGTCGGTGCCTCGTTCGGAGCGGTTGCGGTAGCGGCGGGGGTGTCGTTGCCGCAGGTTATTGCTCTGTCGGGCATCGTCTACGCGGGCGGAGCTCAGTTTCTTGTGGTGGCGGCGGTGGTTGCGGGTGCAGCCCCCGCCGCTGTCGTTTTTGGTGGGCTGCTTCTCAACGCGCGTCACCTGCCGTACGGATTGGTGCTTGCCGACGTTCTGCGGGGGAGTTGGCGCTCACGCATCTTCGGCGCGCACCTGATGACCGACGAAGCTACAGCTTTCACCACAGCGGAGCTTGCGTCGCACGGTGACGTGGCTCGTGCCCGCAAGACGTTCTTCGCTGCGGGAATCACGCTGTTTCTTGCGTGGAATATCGGTACCGCGATCGGCGCAGTCGGCGGCAATCTTCTGGGCGAGCCCAACGCGCTCGGTATCGACGCGGCATTTCCGGCAGCACTGCTGGCGCTCACCGCCGGAGCGTGGCGAGACCGGCTCGACCGCCGGGTTGCGTTGCTGGGGGCGGCCATTGCGGTGGTTTTGACGCCTGTGCTGCCTGCCGGTCTTGGCGTCATCGGCGGCTTGCTCGGTTTGATCGCTGCGGGCCGTAACCGATGAGTTGGTGGATCATCGGCCTGATTGCCTTGGGAACCTTTGGCTTTCGTATTTCCGGGCCAGTGTTGCGGGATCGAATTCATCTCAGTCCGCGGGCGGTACGCATGCTCGGGTTGGGCGCAACCGCACTGTTGGTATCGCTGGCCGCTACGCAGGCCGTGTACTCCGGTGACGGTTTTGCCGGGTGGGCGCGGGTGCTCGGTGTTGCTGTCGCAGGCGTACTGATTTGGCGCCGTGCACCATTCGTGGTGATTGTGGTGGGCGCGGCGACGGTGACCGCGTTGTTGCGTCTGGCCGGCGTTACGTGATGAGTGCTCAAATGAATCACCGTGCGTGAATGGGTGTGAAACCTCTTGTCGATCCCCGATGTGCCGCAGTCGGCCCGGTATCTCAGTCAGTGCGGAGCCGACGTTGCCCAGGACGGACGCCATACGGTTTCCGGGAGCGGTGTCAGGTTTCCGAAGTGCTTGATGATCGCCGCTAGTGAAGGGTGTGGATTCGCGGTGCGGAGAATGAGCGAAAGCGGATATGCGAGAGTTGGATTCACGATCGGTATGCGGCGCAGGTCGTAGTTAGTCGGCCAGATGTAGCGGTCGCGCGCACCGACGAGAGTGGCCACGTCCGCGGAGTCCGCGAGGGTCTCGAGAAGGACCTCGTCGCCGAAGTGCGGGCCGGTGGCGTCGATGCGTAAGTCGAATTCGGTGGCGAGCTGATCGTAGAACTCACCCCATTCGGTGCGGGGCGCGATACCCGGTACCCAGATCCGATGCCTGCGCAGCTGAGGTGGCGTCAGTGTTCGCGAGGAGGCAAGTGGATGTCGTGGTCCGACAAGGAGTTCCAATGGGGAATCGAAAGCGTGAATCGTGCGCACGTCGCGCGGCAACATCGTCGGATCTGTCACGGTGCGAAACGTGGCGTCGATCTCGCCCGCTTCGACGGCGGCGACGGCTACGCGCGGGTCGTTGACTCTGAGAGTCACTACGTCGAGATTGATTTCGGGATGTGACCGCCAGTAATCGTGCAGAATAACGGCCTGCGCGCTACGCAGGCCGAGAACGTCGATTCGAAGTGCCCGCGAACCTGGTCGGACCGCAGTGATGGCACGCTCGACTCCCGTGACGATGTTCCGCGCATGCGGGAGAAATGCTTGTCCGTCGAGTGTCAGCTCGACTCCGCGGGCGGTACGGGTGAACAACCGAACTTCCAGCTCGCGTTCCAGGGCGGCGATACGCTTCGAGACGGCTTGTTGTGTCACACCCAGCTCGTTGGCTGCATGTTGCAGCTGTCCGAGCTCTGCTGCCCGTACGAATGATCGCACTGCTTCGGTATCCATTCACCCAGCCTATTCATGCACAACTGATCGTTGTGGCTTGCCGACTGTCGGTTGTTTGATCGTGCGTCGGTACAGCTGGTGTGATTCATGCCGACGTCGGCGTTGCAAAGGGGAGTTGTATGCGGGTGGACTTGGGGCGCAGTTTCGGCTGGCTGTGGACGGCCTACGCCATCAGCACCTACGGCACGTGGCTTGCCTTCGGAGCGTTCGCCCTCATTGCTGTGCAAGTGCTGCACTCATCGGCATTCGCAGTCGCGCTCCTGGGATCGGCGGGACTTGCCGTTGCCGCGATCGTTGCGTTCCCGCTCGGGCCGTGGGTCGAGCGCAGGGCAAAACGGCCGGTGATGATCGCGACGGACCTGGCCCGATTCTTCGCAATGGCGAGTGTTCCGATCGCGTATTTCTTCGACATCCTGACCTATGGGCAACTGCTGGTTGTCTCGGTTGTCTCCGGAACCGCAGGTATCGTCTTCTCTGCCGCTTCCGGCGCATATCTGAAACATGTCGTCCGCAGCGATCACCTCCTTGTCGCAAACGGAAGATTTGAAAGCACGAGTTGGGTGGCAACCGCGGCGGGGCCGCCCCTTGGCGGCGCGCTCATCGGACTGCTCGGTCCAGTCGTCACAGTCGCGGCCGACGCCTTCAGCTTTCTGCTGTCCGCTCTCGGGGTTCTCCGCATTCGTGGCGACGACGTCGAGGCGCCTGGAGGCGCGCCCACCAGAGTGCGCGCCACTGACCTGTTGAACGGCTGGCGGCACATTCACGCCGACCGTGTGCTTCGACGTCTGTTTCTCAATTCCGTGATAGTCAGTGGCCTGATCATGGCAACCAGCCCCCTCCTGGCCGTCCTCCTTCTCGGTCAATACCATTTCCCCGCTTGGCAATACGGTCTTGCGTTCGGCATCCCAGCACTCGGGGGTTTCGCGGGTGCCCGCCTTTCCGCGCCACTCGTCGCTCGGTACGGGCGCCACCGCGTTATGATCGTCTCCGGTTGGCTGCGCTCGATCTTCCCGCTCGGCCTCGCGTTCACCCAACCCGGCGTCGCCGGACTTATCACGGTGATTGTCGTTGAGGGCCTGTTGATCACGTGTATGGGCATCTTCAATCCCATTAATGCGACCGAACGCTTGCAGCGCACTTCTGCCGATCACGCCGCGCAGGTCCTCACCACATGGAGCGTCAGCAGCAAACTCGCTCAGGCGACGCTCATGTTGGTGTGGGGCGTGCTCGCGACACTCACCAGTCCGCTGGCCGGGATCACGACGGCAGGCGTTCTCCTACTTGCCACCCCGCTCCTGCTGCCCACACGGGCGCATATGACCGCGCCCGAGGCTGGAGTGTCGGATAAAGGCGTCCGGGCAGGATGACTCACGCAAACGTGGCGTCCAGATCTAGAACAATATTTCAGGTCTATGCAAATGCGCGATGCGCTGGTCGGTCAGAACATGATGTATCACCGGCATCCGAATCAGCATATTATCTGTATATTTCGTGATCCGGCGGCGATGGACATCTACGCGACCAAGCTCTACTCTGAGGCTCACCAATAAATAGAGCACAGTTTCATTTCTTGAATTCGATTCGGTAGGTGAACCGACGGTGGAGGAGTTGCAAGTATGGCGTCGTACGAGGACATTCCGATCATCGACACTCTCATTGGCTTCCGTGAAGCCTGTGGGCACGAGTACGACTTCATCACTGAGCAGACCAAGGACCGGGAAAGTCGGGAGTCGTTCGAGTTTCCGGCCGAGTACATGTTCAAAGGCGTGCCCAAGGAATTGCCCACCGACGACCCGGTGTCGGTGACGTTGCGTGAGATGGACAAGCACGGTATTGAGATCGGTATGGTTACCGTGGCGACAGAGTCGGGTAGGACTGCAGTGCAACGGTTCCCCGACCGTTTTGTGCCACAAGGCTCCGCTGTGGACCCCAACGACATCATGGGCACCCTGTCGACAATGACGCGTGAGTACGAGGAATTTGGCATCAGATCAGTGAGTTCCTTTGCCGCGGGCACTTTTCCGCAGGTAGCACTCAACGCGCCCCAGATGTACCCCATCTACGCGAAGTGCGTCGAACTCGATATCCCGATCTTTGCGTGCGCCGGTATCGCGGGGCCGCGCTTGAAATCTGCTGTACAGCATGTGGAACTCATCGACGACGTGATGTTCGATTTCCCCGATCTGGTGTTCGTCACCAGGCACGGCTGTGAACCGTGGGAGGAATTGGCAGTCAAGCTGATGCTGAAGTGGCCGAACTTGTACTACTCGACGTCGGCTTTCGCGCCGAAGCACTACCCCAAGGCGATAGTCGATTACGCAAATTCGCGTGGCGCCGACAAGATCATGTATGCGGGCTACTTTCCGGCCGGATTGACGTTGGACCGCATCTTCACGGACATGCCGCACGTGCCGTTCAACGACGACGTGTGGCCGAAATTCCTGCATTTGAACGCCCGCAAGGTTCTGAAGTTGAAGGAGTGATCGCGCAGTGACCGATGCATCTGTCGCCTTTCCGCTGAACCCAGACGACATGACGACGTCCCAGCTCGAACGTCGTAAGGCGCTCACCGACACTGTTATCGAGATGCTCGCCGATATGAGCCCGGACAAGGTCCAGATGCGCGAGGTTTCCGAACGGTCGGGCGTCGCGCTCGGAACGGTGTACCGCTATTTCCCGGCCAAACAGCAACTCTTGGCGGCGTCGATAGTTGCGTGGAACGACATCCTCGCCGATCGGCTTGCACGTGAACAAGCGAGTGGACGTGCGCGGTATGGCGGCCACGACTCAGTCCTTGATCGAGTCCTCGACCTGTATCGCCGCCAGATGAAGGCATTCCACCGCCGGCCCCACTTTGCGCGGCTCGAGGTCGACATGCAGACGTCGGACGACCCTTACGTTCGGGACACGATGGACGAGCGAGCCGCCGCCAACCGCTCGGTGATCTTCAGTCTGATGGACGGAGTCCCGGCTGAGTTGGCTCGTCTGGCGTCGCTTTCCATTGGCAGTGTGATGCTTAATTCGTTGATCTTGTGGACCACTGGTCGCATCGGCTATCCAGAGGCGCTGCGCAATGTGGAGGAGACCTGTCGACTGGTCTTGCGCGACTACTCCTAGAAGTGAGTCGTTTACGGGATCTGGGGAATCGGGTCCGGTGGATAGGGGTTGGGCGGCGTTGGAGTCGGGGGTACCGGCGGTGGCGTCGGCGGTACGGGTTCCGGCGCTGGCGGGATTGGTTCAGGCACGGGGTTCGGCGGAACCGGATCGGGCCCGGTACCCGACGGGGTGTTGTACGCCAACGCAAAAGGATCGATCATGCCGGTCGTGTTCCCCAATACTCCGTTCGCCAACCCTGAGGTGGGTTTCGGGTTTCAGTGTTGGACTCGCCGGGTAGCTGATCGCTGGCAGCGCGAACAGCAGCACAACGAGAGGGGCTTGTGATGAGTGAGCATCCGCGCGAGCGAATCGAATACCCCGGGCACACCGGCGACATGAGTGAAAAACCCCGCGACGAGATGAACGGTTACGTCGGGCGGGGCCTGCTCGACGGCAAGCGTGCGTTGATCACAGGTGGCGATTCCGGTATCGGAAGGGCTGTGGCTGTTGCATTTGCCAAGGAAGGAGCCGATGTCGCGATTGCCTATCTCGAGGAAGACGCCGACGCCCATCACACCGCCGCACTTGTTGCGCATCAAGGCAGAAAGTGTCATCTGATGCGGGGCGACCTCGCGGATCCGTACCACTGCAATGATGTGGTCGGGCAGACGGTGGACGTGCTGGGAGGCTTGAATATCCTCGTCAACAATGTTGCCTACCAACAACCGGTCGATGACTTCGTCGAGCTGTCGGACGAGCAGTGGCGTCGGACCTTCGCGGTGAACATCGACAGCTATTTCCACGTCAGCAAGGCAGCGGTTCCCCATCTGAGAGGCGGTGGGTCGATCATCAACACGGCGTCGATCAACGGCCTGCGCGGAAATAAGAGCTTGATCGACTACTCGGCGACCAAGGGGGCCGTCATTGCGCTGACGTACTCACTGTCCCAGTCGTTGCGTGAGCGATCGATTCGCGTCAATTGTGTTGCCCCTGGCCCGGTATGGACGCCGCTGATACCGGCGACATTGGACATGGACAAGGTGGAGTCTTTTGGTCAACAGGCACCGTACGGGCGGGCAGCCCAGCCGGACGAGATCGCACCCTCGTACGTGTTCTTTGCCTCGGAAACTATGTCGTCTTATTACTCCGGGGAGGTGCTTGCGCCGATCGGCGGAGAAACGCTGCCCGGTTGACGGCAAATTCCGACAATTGCCTTCTGCCTGATCTCCAGAAGCGGCGTCGGCTAGGTTAGTCGTGTGGGGGACACCAGGGGAACTGATCCGATTGTCGTCGAGCCGCAATCGCAGGAGCAGGTCGGTGATTCGACGGGCCGCAAGCCGCGGCGGCGATTCCTTCGCGTGGTGCGATGGATCTGCGTCTCCGTGCTCGCGATAGTTGTTGGTGCTGTTGCGATCTCGACCATCAATCATCGGTGGCAAACTCCACGGGACAAGCAAGCCATCGAGGCGCTGATCGGTCCCTCGCACCGTTACGTCGAGGTGGACGGACATCGGATGAGCGTTGCGATTCAAGGCTCCGGCCCACGTACCATCGTCCTCATGCCAGGTTTGGGTACACCTGAGCCGATCCTCGATTTTGCGCCCCTCGCGCGACGCCTCGCTGAGGCGAACACGGTGGTTACCGTCGAAAACTTCGGGTTGGGACTCAGTGACGGCACAGACGCACCGCGAACCAGCGAAGCAATCGTCGACGAGACCCGTTCTGCGCTGAGTGCCCTGGGGTTGAACGGACCCTATGTTCTTATGCCGCATTCCCTTTCCGGTCTGTACGCGATGTGGTGGGTTACCAACCATCCTGACGAGGTGGCCGCGGTAGTAGGAGTCGACGACGAGCGATATACGTCCGAACTTGCCGAAGGTGCGCCGGAGTGGCCGGGCTGGATGTCTACGGTCACGGCGCTCGGCGGGGTACGGGACTTGATCTACTTGGATATGAATACCGATTACCTGGGGCTCGCGGCCGACTACCGAGAAAGTCTCGGCGACGCCGCCGAATATACCCCTGAGCAGCAAGAACTCTATTTGCGTTCCTACTCGTGGGTATTGAATTCAACGATGCTCGCCGAGACCGCGCACGAAGCTGAGAATGTACGAGGCGTCGAGGGCGCTACCTTGCCTCCGACTATGCCGGCCATGTCTATTCTCGCGTCGTCGTCACTCACAGCCGACCCGGAATGGGAGTCGTCGCACCGCGCGGCAATTACCAACCCGTCGATTCAACGGGTCGAAATATTGGACGGCCACCACTACCTGTTTCACGCGAACGCGTCCGAGATTGCCGACATGACCCAGCAGTTTCTGGACGAACACGTCCAGCCTCGGTGAGCAAGCAATTCAGGACGTAGCGCCGTCGCTATACACAGCTACGCGAGTTCGGGGGTCGTTGTGAACCCGCGGTAATTGTCGGCGGCGATTTGAGTGCAGAGGTTTCGATAGTTTCCGACGCCGCCGATATATGGCATGAAAATTCTCGGTTTACCGGGAACGTTGGCGCCGAGATACCACGAATCCGCTTGCATATAGAGACTATCCGCGGCAATGGAGGTCACGTGGTCTACCCACTGCTCTTGAGCGGCATGGGTAGCTTCGGCGAACTGCGTGCCGACGCGGCGCATGTGGTCGATGTAGTCCACTACCCACTCGACGTGCTGTTCGATCGAGACCACGACGTTGGACAAGACCGAGGGGCTGCCTGGTCCGGTGAGGACAAACATGTTGGGGAAGCCCGCAACCGCAACGCCGAGATACGTGCGTGGCCCAGCCGCCCAGGTCTCGCGTAGTGCTATGCCATCTCGCCCGCGGATGTCGATGGCGTTCAACGCGCCGGTCATGGCGTCGAATCCCGTGGCGTAGACGATCATGTCGAGTTCGTGCAGTCCCGCTGAGGTCTGGATTCCCTCGGGCACAATGTGCTCGATCGGTGCGGCGCGGAGGTCCGCCAGCGTGACGTTGTCGCGGTTGAAAGTCTCGTAATAGTCGGTTCCGATGCACAACCGCTTCGAACCCAATGGATACCCCTTGGGGCACAGTGCCTCTGCCGTAGTGGGATCTTCGACTGTATCGCGGATCTTCGATCGTACGAATTCAGCGGCGGTCTCGTTGGCGTCGACGCTGATCATGATGTCGCCGAAGGCGTTCTGGAAGGCGATTCCGCCGCCGGCCCAGCGGCTCTCGTATTCCTTGTCACGGACTTCCGGCGCGGTTTCGAGTGCCAGTCCGACGGGCGGCGGGAGAATCCAGCCACCGTGGGATTCACGCAGGTTCTGGCGGCGGGTGGGGTAGTCGGCCTTGATCTCGTCGAGTTCGTCGGGTCCGAGTGGCCGGTTGCGCGCTGGGATGACAAATCCCGGGGTCCGCTGGAACACGGTGAGGTGTTCGGCCTGCTCGGCGATGAGCGGGATCGCCTGTACCCCGGACGATCCGGTACCGATGACGCCCACGCGCTTACCCGTGAACTCGACGCCCTGAGACGGCCAGTGTCCGGTGTGATGGACCTCGCCGCGGAAATCCTGCTGGCCGGCTAATTCTGGCATTCGCGCGGATGAGAGTGCACCGGTTGCCATGACGACCCACCGACCGGTGACAGAATCTCCGTCGTCGGTCGTGATCGTCCACAATCCCGCCGTTTCGTCGAAATCGGCTGATGTCACACGAATTCCGAATGTGATCTCCTTGCGCAGGTCGAATCGATCGGCGACGTGCTCGAGATACGAGAGAATCTCAGGCTGCGCGGGGAAGCGTTCTGTCCAGATCCATTCCTGCTGAAGGTCGTCGTCAAATGAATACGAGTAGTCGGCGCTGTCGACATCGCACCGGGCGCCGGGGTAGCGGTTCCAGAACCAGGTTCCGCCGACGCTGCTACCTGCTTCGAACCCTCGAACGGAGAGGCCTCGTTGCCGAAGGCTGTGCAGCGCATAGAGGCCGGCGAATCCGGCGCCCACGACAATTGCGTCGCAATCTGGAGTCTGCGGAGGGTTGTTCAGCATGGGGACTGCCTCGATTCACGGTGAGGGGCGGGGACGACGGGATGTGCCAGTAGCATCAGTGCAGGCTGTGAGTACGCCGCACGCTGTTCGGATGTAACGGGAGGAATGCAAACGTGGACGCAGGGCCCAACGACAGGCCGGCGCAATTGGATCCCGCGTCGTTGCCCAAAGGTCAACAGGCGCGGCGCCAACACATCATCGATGTCGCCGGCGAGTTGTTGGTTGCGGACGAGTTCGAGCGCATCCAAATCCGTGATGTTGCAGAGGGTTCCGGCGTTGCGCTCGGAACTGTATATCGGTATTTCACGTCCAAGGAGCACCTGTATGCGGCGGTGTTGCGAGACTGGTCGGCGACGGATCCGATCAAGCACGGAAACCCGGTTGATACGTCGCGCTCGCCCGCCGAGCGGATACGGGTGCGCTTGCACCACTCGGTCCGTCGGTTCGAGGAGTATCCGAGTTTTCTTCGTCTGCAAAGCACACTCAGACAGTCGACGGATCCGATCGTGTCCGAGATCTTTGCCGAATTCTCCGACCAGGTGCTGATCTCGTATCGCGCGCAACTTGCCGATCTGCCCGCGGGCGACGCTGCGGACATCGTGTCGATTGTGACCGCTGTGTTGACTCATCAGTTGGTACTTTTCGGATTGGGACGTCAGGAAGCCGCCGAGGTTCATCGACTGCTCGATCGCACTGTCGACATGATCTTTTCGTTGAACGGCACGGTCTGAGCGAAGGCGGCGTTCGACGCTCGTAAACACAGCCGCACGCCGACTCGCGATTTTGATGTGACCGTTGTCATATTCACAGACTAGAGTTAGATTCTAGTTCATGACAAGCGGTGTGCAGGAGCGAAGTGCGTTGGATCCGGCATTTCAGGCCGTCGCGGACGCGGCGTCGGGGGCAGGGCTTCCGCCGATGGTTGAGCTGTCTCCAGCGGATGCGCGTGAGCGGATACGAGGTGCGCTGCAGGCCTGCGCACCTGGGCCCGAGGTGGCGTCGATCGAAACGCATGCAGTAGGTGACGGGGTTTCGGTGCGGATCTACCGGCCGGTGGACGAGACACACGCCGGTACCGTCGTGCATTTCCATGGCGGAGGTTGGGTCACCGGGGATTTCGATTACGCGGACCCGATGTGCCGGCTGCTCGCCGAGACTGCTGGCGTCCCGGTAGTGAGCGTGGATTACCGGCTGGCACCGGAACACCCGTTCCCGGCCGCCGTGGATGATGCGTTGACGGTGCTGCGCTGGGTCGCTTCAGAATCCGAAGGGCTGGATCCACGGATTGTCGTCACGGGTGACAGCGCCGGCGGCAATCTCGCAGCGGTGAGCGCGCAATTGATGCGGTCCGATGACGCCGTCAACCTTTTGGGGCAGGTGCTCATCTATCCGGTGGTGGACGCCGATCTGACGCGGGATTCCTACGTCGCCAACTCAGGAGTGTTCCTCGGTGCACGGGAGATGGGATGGTTTCTCGATCATTACTGCCCCGACGTGGACGCCCGGACCTCTCCCGATCTTGCACCGATTCGCGCTGCGGACCTGTCCGGGCTGCCGCCGGCCGTCGTAGTTGTCGGTGGACACGATCCGTTGCTGGACGAGGGCCTCGAATATGCCGAGCGGCTGCGCGGTTCCGGGGTGCCCGTCGAGGTGCAGCACCTCCCAAGCCTGCCGCACGGATTTCTCCAGTTCACGGCTGTATCGGCGGCTGCGGCAGCGGCCGCTGCCGCAGTCGCAGCAGCAACAGCGCGTTTGTTCGAAGGCGTTGCCCAGCAGTCCGATTCGACGGAGGCAGTAGACCATGCATGATCTGGTGATTCGCGGTGGGACCGTTGTGGACGGAACGGGCAGCGTGCCGCGGCGGGCAGACGTGGCTGTCGACGGCGGCACGATCACCGTCGTCGGTGTGGTACCCGAGGCAGGGCGTCGTGAGATCGACGCGTCCGGAAAGCTTGTCGCCCCCGGGTTTGTCGACATCCACACGCATTACGACGGACAGGTCACGTGGGACACGTTGTTGACACCGTCGTCGTTGCATGGCGTCACCACCGTGGTGATGGGTAACTGTGGAGTTGGCTTTGCACCCGTCAAACCCGAGCAGCGCGACTGGCTGATCAGCTTGATGGAAGGCGTCGAGGACATTCCCGGAAGTGTTCTCGCTGACGGGATGAGCTGGAACTGGGAGTCTTTTCCCGACTATCTCGACGCGATCGATACGCCGCATGCCATCGACTTTGCCGCGCAACTGCCACACGGCGCACTTCGCACGTATGTAATGGGGGAGCGCGGAGGTGACCATCTGGCCCGGCCGACCGACGCTGAAATGGACCGGATGCGTGACCTTGTTGCCGAGGCAGTCGAGGCTGGTGCGCTCGGTTGGTCGACGTCGCGGTCTGCGGTGCACAAGACGTCTGCCGGCGAGCCGACGCCCAGTCTGACGGCGTCTCGGGAGGAGTTGACCGGGCTGGCACATGGTCTGGCGAAGGCAGGGGCCGGTGTCATCGATTTCATCTCCGATTTCATGGACGAACCTGAGGAGATGGAGTTTGTCAGCGCCATAGTCGAGGCAGCGCAGCGGCCGATGTCCGTGTCCATCGTCCAGAGCGACCGGGCGCCGGACAAGTGGCGGTCACTACTGGATGGGCTGGCGGAAGTCTCTGCGCAACAGAATATTCCGATCACCGGCCAGGTGGCGCCAAGAGCTGTCGGAGTCATGCTCGGCTGGGAGCTGAGCTGGCATCCGTTCATGGCGTATCCCAGCTATGCGGCACTCGCGGATCTTCCTCGCGAGGAGAGAGTGGTGCAGCTGTCCCGCCCCGAGGTCAAAGCGGCCCTTCTGGCGGAGAATCCGGTATCGGACAGTGAGTTCGTGCAGAGACTCTCGACCAAGTTCGAGAGCGTCTACCTTCTTGGCGACCCGCCCAACTACGAACCGGGACCGAATGATTCGGTCGCTGCGCTTGCTGAGCGTTCCGGTGTGTCGCCGGTCGAGGTTGCCTACGATGCGATGATGGCGCAAGACGGGCGTGGTCTGCTGTATTTCCCGATGCTCAACTACGCGGGTGGGAATCTGGATGCCGTCCGCGAGATGCTCGCTCGGCCGGATACCGTGCCGGCGCTCGGTGACGGTGGTGCGCATTGCGGCGCTATCTGCGACGCAAGCTTTCCGACAACACTGCTCACGCACTGGGGTCGTGACCACCGGAACCCCGAATTATTGTTTCCCATCGAGTGGTTGATCAAGCGGCACACCGTAGACACAGCCGCGGTGGTTGGTCTACTTGACCGCGGGCAGGTACTGCCGGGGTACCGGGCGGACCTGAACGTGATCGATTTCGACCGTTTGCAGGCCGATCACCCGGAAGTGCTGTACGACTTGCCAACCGGTGGTCGTCGGCTGATGCAGACTGCCACCGGCTATGTCGCAACTGTTGTCGCGGGTGAAGTTGTCTTCGAGGAGGGCGAGCACACCGGCGCCCTACCAGGACGACTGGTGCGTGGCGCTCGGCCGATTCCCGAATCAATCACGCGCTGAACGGTATATCCTCCCGAACACCCTAGGAAAGAAGGTCTTCATGCGTCGTAGTTCATTCGCTCGTGCCGCGACCACGTTCACTGCTCTGGCGGCGGCGACTGTGCTTGTTGCAGGCTGCGCCGGGGGCGGTTCGGGTTCGGAGACCGATACGTCGGACGTGACGACCGGACTGGTCGGCGATCAGGGGGACGGAGGTGAACCGACGTCTGGTGGAACGCTGTCCTTTGCGACGTACAACGGCGTCAGCAGCCTCGATCCAGCCGACCGGCAGGATGGCGGTGCGACCGGCGGCAACGAAATGGCCGCGATCTACGACCTCCTCGTGCGGTACGACCCCGAAACGAAGGCGTTCGAACCGCAACTCGCACAATCGCTCGAAGCCAACGGAGACAACAGCGTCTGGACGTTGACGCTTCGCGACGGAGCGAAGTTCAGCGACGGGACACCGGTTGACGGCGCCGCGGTGCTGTGGAGCATCAACCACTATCTGGAGAAGAAGGGGACCCACACGCAGGTGTGGAAGGCAACCGTTGCCGACGTACAGTCGCCCGATCCGGCTACCGTCGTCTTCACGTTGAAGCAGCCGTGGAACGAGTTCCCGATCATGTTCACCACCGGTCCGGGGATGATCGTGGCACCGTCGTCGATGACAACAGGAGCATTCGCGCCGATCGGAGCGGGCCCCTTCGTCGTCGAGAAGTTCGCCTCTCAGGATGAACTGGTGCTCGCGGCCAACCCCGCGTACTGGAACGGCAAGCCGAATCTCGACACATTGCGCTTCCCGGCGATCGTCAGTGAGCAGGCCAAACTCGACGCCCTGCACACCGGTGGTGTCCAGGCCGCATACCTACGAGGCGCAGAGGTTGTTCATAACGCTCTGAGCGCGGGAGACGTGGGATACGTCTACACCGTGAATATGGGCGGTGTCGGCAACATCAATCAGCGTGAGGGGCGAGCGGCGTCCGACGTCCGGGTTCGTAAGGCGATCGTGGCGGCATTCAACCCCGATACGTTCAACGAGCGGGTCGAAGCCGGCTACGGAATGCCCGGCAGCGATATGTTCCAGTCGTGGTCGCGGTGGCACGGATCCGTCGCCGGAAACGGGTACGACCCCGAGGCTGCAAAGAAGTTCCTGGGCGAAGCCAAGGCGGACGGATACGACGGCAAGCTCACCTATGTGGGCTTGAACGACCCGGCCACCCAGCGCAGTGCGCTGGCGTTCCAGGCAATGCTGCAGGCCGTCGGATTCACGGTCGAGATCGTGTACACGACCAGCATCAACGACCTCGTGAAAACCATGTACGCCCAACATGATTACGACATCGGGTATGCAGGCTTCAACGTGCTCGACGAATCGCCGTTCGTCCGGATGTACGGCAACCTGTACAGCGAATCGTCGTCGAATGTGATCGGGTACAAGAACGCGACCATGGATTCCCTTCTGATCGAGATGCAATCGGCGCCGACCGACGAAGATCGCACGAAAGTGATCGAGAAAATCCAGACCCTTGTCAACGAGACGGCTCCCATGCTGGTCGTCAACACGGGTAAGTACTTCATTCCGTGGAGCAAGAACGTCTACGGAATCACGCCGAGCGCCGACGGCATCATGCTGTTCGGAAACGCTTGGATCACACCTGATTCGACGTCGTAGGACAGCGAGATGCGGGGCCGCTCAGTGGGGAATCCACTCGGCGGCCCCGTCGTTCTTGTTCAGCGTGATCGAAAACCTTCCCGAACCCCACCACGTTAGGTAGACATCGATGGTGGACACTTCGATCTGGTACCGATCATTCGCGGAAGTGGAAGCGCGAGGAAATTCGGCGATCTACGAGGACTGGGGTTTCGGGGTCTCACAGGACCCAGCGGTCCTCGCCCTCATCGATCGACTTCCAGAACCCCGACGGCAACCGAACCTGGTCTTCGGCGCCAGCCGTCATCTCGGTGCCCCGATAGCTCCGTACGAGTCGTTTCGTCGGTGGGTGAGTGCGCACTGGTTCGAGGTCGAACAACTCGCACGCACCCGGACTACCCAGACCAACGAAACGGGTCGCGACGCCGTGCTGCTTCCCGTCCTCGGACTGTTGAAGGGTCCGTTCGCCCTGATAGAGGTCGGCGCGTCCGCTGGCCTGTGTCTGTATCCGGACCGGTACAGCTACCTCTACGACGGCAACCGGTATCTGCATCCGGTAGACGGTCCGTCCACGGTGCTGCTCGAATGTGCGACGACCGGAAATCCGCCGATTCCGCAAAAGGCCCCAGAAGTGGTGTACCGGGCCGGTATCGACCTCAATCCACTCGATGTGACCAACGCCGACGACATGAGTTGGTTGGAGAGTCTCGTGTGGCCCGAGCAGGAGCATCGCAGACAGCGATTGCGAGACGCTGCCGCCCTCGCTCGAGAGGATCCGCCACATCTGATTCGCGGTGATCTCAATTCCACCATTGCAGACCTCGTCGAGCAGACACCTCGAGGCACAACTGTGGTGGTCTTTCACAGTGCTGTTCTCAGCTACCTCGCCCCGTCGGATCGAGCGGCGTTCGTGGACACTGTGGGTTCGCTTCCATGTCACTGGATTGCCAATGAAGGGGTCGGAGTCCTTCCGGCCATCGACAACCGGTTGACGACGTCAACGCAGACGCGTCGCGGTAAGTTTGTCGTCTCTCTCGACGGTGTACCTCATGGGTTAGCCGGTGCCCATGGCCAGTTTCTCGACTGGACGAACGAAACTCACACGGCATCACATTGATTGACTCGCGATCCGATACGCGTGGAATGCTTGACCCTCACATTGATGTGAGGGTTGACAATCGGTCCATGGCAGATGACATCGCTTCACAGCAAAAAGTTCTCGGCACCAACCAACGTCTTCCGGACAAGCTTCCGAGAGTCCCGCTACTGGCCTTGTTCGCGTGCGTCTTCATCACCAGCCTGACTGAGACTCTCCCGGCTGGAGTGCTACCCGCAATCAGTGACAGTCTCGATGTCAGTGAATCCGCTGCCGGGCAGACGATCATGGTCTACGCGCTGGGAACGGCGCTGACGACGGTTCCTTTGGTTGCAGCGACGGCGTCGTGGTCCCGGAAAGTGTTACTGCTGAGCGCGATTCTCGGGTTTGCGGTCGCCAACACCGTCACCGCATTTTCTTCCGACTATGTTCTGACGATGACCGCTCGCTTTGTCGCGGGAGTTGCTGCGGGGATTGCGTGGGCGTTGCTTGCCGGGTACGCCAGAAGTCTTGCCCCGAAACACCTCGAGGGCCGCGCCATCGCGGTGGCTATGGCAGGAATTCCGCTGTCTCTGGCGTTCGGAGTTCCGTTCGGAACATTCTTGGGAAATGCCGCCGGGTGGCGTGCGCCGTTCTATCTCATGTCGGGTCTGGCTGTTGCGCTACTCGTTGTGATCGGGTTGACAGTTCCGGATCGTCCTGGCCGGCCGCGAAACCGGAAACAGCGGAGCATGTTCGGCGCTGCACGAATCCCCGGTGTCGACGCAGTTCTGATCGTGACGTTCACTGTGGTGTTGGGGCACACGATCATGTACGCGTACATTGCCCCGTTCCTCGAGGCGATCGGTATGGGAGGCGATACCGACCTCATTCTATTGACGTTCGGAGTGGCATGCCTGATCAGCATTGTTGTTGTAGGTCAACATATTCACACGAAGCTTCGGACCTTCTCCGTGGTCAGTGCCGTCTTGATTGCAGTTGCCGCAACCGTTCTGGCCGTCACGACCGAGGATTCACTGCTCGTCTATGTCGCTGCCGCAATATGGGGCCTGGGGTGGGGAGGAATTCCGACTCTGCTGCAAACGTCGGCAGCGGTTGCCGCAGGCTCGCACGCAGACGACGCTCAGGCACTTCTTACAACGCTGTGGAATGGCGCTATGGCTGCAGGAGCGGTGTTGGGCGGAGTTCTACTGACCCTCAACGGCGCTCGATCTCTGCCGTGGTGGACGGTGACACTCGCCCTACTCTCCGTGGTGATCATGTTGACCGCTCGCGGTGGCGGGTTCCGATCTCCCGCACACATCCATCAGGAAGATCAGGTTCGCATATGAACGCACCACAGTCCCACCGCTTACCCATAATCGGCATCGCTTTGGAACCTGCCGGATGGCATCCAGCGGCGTGGCGACTACAGGGTCACACCCCGACCGAACTGTTCACTGCTCCGTATTGGTTGGCGTTGTTGCGTGACATCGATGCATCCGTCGTAGATTTCGTGACCTTCGAGGAATCGATTGGGCTTCAGTCGTCGGACTTCCGGGCAATGGACGGCAAGGAGGACCAGGTGCGCGGTCGACTGTCGCCGGTCGCGCTGACCGCGCTGGCCGTATTCGGAACACAACAACTTGGCGTGATCGCCGCGAGAAACCTCACCCACAGCGAGCCGTACAGTATCGCCACCGAAATAGCATCGCTCAACGTCCTGAGCGGAGGCAGAGTCGGGCTTCGTGCCCAGATCACTTCGCGAAGCATCGACACACATCATTTCGTTCGCCCACAGCCCGTTCCGGAACTGAAAGAGTCCGACATCTACTTTCCCGAGAAGATCGGAACCCGACTGGCACCAGTTTTCTCGAAAGCTACCGAGTCGATTGAGATACTCCGAGCACTGTGGTCGACATGGACGGAAGACGCACTCTTGGACGGGACGGACGGACGATTCGTCGATGTCAACAAGATCTCGGCCCAGCCAATCACGACCGCGACCTACGACATCGCAGGCCCACTCGGCGTCCCGGTCACCACGGCTATGCAACCCGTCGTTCTCGCGTTGGCACATCACGCCAACGTCCCCTACAAGTTGGCGACCGCGGCAGCCGACGTGATTCTGGTGACGCAGACTCCGAGCGCGAACGGGGTCTCCATCGGCGACGTATTGAACGCTGTGGAAACTGAATGCACTGCAGTGCAACGAGACTTGATCGCTAGACCGCTGACTATCCTGGTGGATCTTGTCGTCTTCCTCGGTGCGACTCGCCACGAGGCAGTGACCATGAAGAGGGCACTCGACGAACTGTCAGGCGCACCGTATTCGTCGGACACCGAAATATTTGTCGGTTCGGTGGGTGAACTCGTCCGTCGGATCGAAGAGCTTGTGGCAGCTGGTGCAGACGGTGTGCGACTACGGCCGGCGGTGAACGGCTCGGATATCCCACTCGTCCTTCAGCAACTCGGCTTAGTGTTCGGATCGAATCGCCTGACCGGCACGCTGCGTGAGCGCCTGCACCTCGGTTCGCTCGAAACATCCTCAACTACATGAAGATAGGCGAGCTTTCGACGGCCACGCGGGTATCTCGGCGGCTGTTGCGCTACTACGAGGAACAAAGCCTGATCGCTCCGAGACGATCCGAAAACAGCTACCGGGACTACGACGAACGTATGGTCGATCGGGTTTTCCAGATACGAGGGCTGTTGGAGATGGGATTTCCGACGCGAGTGATTCGGCAGATCCTTCCGTGTCTGGATCAAGAACGCGTCATCCATATGAATGATGTAACACCGGAGATGCTGGCGATGCTCGAGGCGGAAGCGTCCGGGCTGGACGAGAAGATTCACTTTCTCGTCAAGAATCGCGACGCGATCCGTGAGTACATTGCGGACGTGCGGCAGCGACATACCGTTCCAACCAATACATGAGTGGGGGTTCACCCGTTCGGGGTGATGTTCGCCCTACTGAATCTCGGGAAACTGTTCACACGCTATTCTGCCGATGAAGGGGACGTCATGACTGCTCCGAACCAAGCTCCCGCGAACCATCCTGTCCGACAGGGCTTTGCGATTGGTACTACGGTAGCGGCGGCTGCCCTGCTGTTTGTCGCAGGTGTCGTTGCTCTCCTGCAAGGTATCGCTGCTCTCGCCGACAACAATATCGTAGTGGTCGGAACCAACTACGCGTTCAAATTCGACGTCACGACGTGGGGTTGGATACATATCATCCTCGGAATCATCGGCATTGCGGTGTCGTTGGGGCTGTTCGTGGGACAGACATGGGCCCGCGGGATGGCCTTTGTCATCGCAGCGCTCTCGATCGTGGCCAATTTCCTGTGGCTGCCGTACTACCCACTGTGGTCGATCGTGATCATTGCGCTCGATGTCGTGGTGATCTGGGCAGTTGCGACCTGGCGGCCCGACGCTACAAAAACGATCTGATCAGCTCACCGGTGTACCCCAGATCCGCCTCATCGGCTCGTCGGGCATCTCGAGGGTTGCGGTATCACGCCAACAGCACCAGGGGGCGGGCAATGCTCGAGAGTGAGCTTCGATGACTTCGAGCGGATAGGGCGATGAGCAAGCCGGTCGAGCATGGATTTATTCGCGGACGCCGTCGGTGGCGAGCGGGGTTGAGCCAGCTTGTTTCGATCTTTGCCGGTGTGAGTTTGGGTCTTTTGATGCCACTCGTCGAATTCGGGCCAACAGTCCCAGCCCGCCAGGTGACCGATATGTTGGTTGCGGTAGGGCTGGGATTGCTGGGTTCCATCGCGGTTATATTCTCGTTGCTGTTTCTTGTTGTACAGTGGGCAGCAACAACTTTCACACCCCGGCTGACGCTGTTCCGCGACGATCCGATCGTGTGGCGAACCTTCGCTTTCGCGGTGGGGCAGGCCGTATTCTCCATCACCGCAGCACTCGCCATCGGCAACCGCGCCCGAGTTTCCGTGGTCGTTCCCATTATCGCGGTACTACTCCTGCTCGCCATGCTGGCATTTCTGCGAGCGCTTCAGATTCACTCTTTTGCCGCTATCCAGCTGGCACCGGTTCTGAAATCGATAGGCAGTCGGGGCCGCGCAGTCCTTGGCGCGTACTACAGCACGAGGGGTTCGGAATCACCGTCACCGCCATTGGCGCTGCCTGCCGATCACACAACCATCGTATGGCCCAACCCGCCAGCCGTGCTGCATGAGATCATCATCGACGATTTGCTCGAGGCAGCGACAGTTGCTCAGGTAGTCGTCGTTCTTCAGGTCATGCAAGGCGATACACTGCTGTACGGTGCGTCCGTTGCCGACGTACATCGTGGGTCACTCTCGGCACCAACATTTCTCGATGCTCTGGTCACTGGCCACGAACGCACATTCGACGGTGACCCGTTACTCGCGCTCCGGCTCTTGGCAGACATCGCTCTGAGAGCCCTGTCTCCGGCCGTCAACGATCCGGCCACCGCGGTGCAAGCTCTAGACGAAATCGAAGATCTGCTTACCCGCGTGGCGTCTGTCGACACCGCGCCGACATACATCACCGACTCTTCCGGGCACGTCCGAGTAGTGCTGTCTCGCCCAACTCTGGACGACTATGTCCAGATCGGGCTCGATGACGTGATCGCCAGCGCCACTACGTCACCCATGACCGTCGATCGGCTCCGCGCACTGTTGATGCGGCTTACGACCCACTGCCGACCCGAACATGCCGCGATGCTCGAAGCCCGACTCAACCGGATCAACGGTCTTGACGGTCCTCTGTCGCCCTTCGATACCGTCGGAAAATCTCAGTGAGGTCGGTCGAACGGTGGATACGTGAATTCGACGTAGTGCGATGCAGGAAATTGAGGGGTTCGCGATGATCGCAGGTGGTTGGATCTGGTTCCTTCCGTTGCCATGGGAATGGCGAATTGCGCTGTCGAAAGCCATCCCATGCGAACTCGGTGGTACACAGTGCTATTGATGCACTGAAATGTCGATACCTGACTGACTCTTCGCACGAGAGGGCCGCCGGCACCCGACGGAATCCAGCGGCTTCATGATGTCGGTAGCAGTCTTGGGTCTCGCGAAGTGGGTGTCACCGAGCTGCCCCGTAGACTTCCGGCGGATGTCAGTGCCAACAGCCAGGAGTCGTCAGTGAGCATCGAAGTTCCGCCCCACCCTCCGCGGCGAGTGCCGATTCTCGGCGACATCATCGGGCTGGACCCAGTCAAGCCGATGCAGAACACGGCACGGATTCTGGCGTCGCTCGGTCCGATCTACCAGCGTCGAATTCTGACAATGCGATTGAGCTTCATCGGCGGGGTCGACCTGGCCGAGGATGTGAATGACGAAAAGCGCTGGCAAAAGAACCTTGCCCGGCCGCTACGTCAGCTGCGGCCGATTTCGGGTGACGGATTGTTCACAGCCGAAAATGACGAACCGAACTGGTCCAAAGCTCACGCGATCTTGATGCCCGGCTTCACACAAGCGGCGATGCGCAGTTATCACGACACCATGCTCGATGTCGTCAGGGAGATGGTCGGGGCCTGGGACCATGCCGATGCTCCCGTCGACGTGTCCGAGGAGATGAGCAAACTGACCCTCGAGACAATTGGCAGAGCAGGATTCGGCTATCGATTCAATTCCTACGATCGCGAGGACATCGATCCGTTTGTGACGGCGATGCTCGGAGCTCTGGAATACATTCAGCAGAAGGGCCTCCCGATTCCGGGCCGGGCATTATTCGACCGCCGACGCCGTCGCCGCCACACCACGGACGTCGAATATCTGAACGCGGTGGTCGATCGAGTTGTCGAAGATCGGCAAGTGAACAGTGCCGATCGACCTGACCTCCTGACCTTGATGCTGGAGTCGGTCGACCCGGCCACCGGGGAAAGGCTTGATCCGGTCAACATCCGCTACCAGATCTTGACCTTCCTCGTTGCCGGCCACGAGACCTCAGCCGGCGCTTTGTCTTTTGCCCTGTGGCTGTTGTCCCAGCATCCCGAGGAAGCCGTAAAGGCTCGGGCGGAGGTTGACGCGTTGTGGCCGTCCCGGGAGATTCCGGCGGTCGAGTTCGATCAGGTGGGAAAGTTGCGCGCGGTACGGCGAGTGCTCGACGAAACACTTCGGCTGTGGCCGACGGCTCCGGGGTATTTCCGCGAAGCCAAGGAAGACACTCTCCTCGGCGGGAAATACGCCTTCAAGAAGGGCGACTGGGTCATGGTTGTCCTGCAGCGAGTGCACTGCGACAAAGCAGTGTGGGGCGCGGACGCAGACGAATTCCGTCCGGATCGATTTCTCCCCGAACAGGTCAGGGCGCGGTCCGGTGCCGCATACAAACCATTCGGCACCGGACCGCGCGCATGTATCGGACGCCAGTTCGCATATCACGAAATGCTCATGGCACTCGCAGTGATCCTGCATCGCTACGAGTTCACAGCGGACCCGTCCTACGAACTCGAGGTTCAGGAGCAACTCACGATGCGTTCGCGAGGCTTTGCACTGACGGTTACTCGTCGCTAGTTCAGTTCAGGACTTGCCTGCGGTGTAATCGAGGACGATACGGCCGTCGATCTGACCGGCCTCCATGTCGGTGAAAATGCTGTTGATGTCCTCGAGCTTCCGAAGAGAATAGGTGGGTTTGATCAGCCCCCTGGCGAAAAAGTCCACAGCTTCGGTCATGTCCTTACGGGTACCGACAATCGAGCCACGCACAGTCAATCCCAAGAGCACTGTGGTGAAGATGTCGAGGGGGAATTTCTCGGGTGGGAGCCCGACCAGGGAGACGGTGCCGCCGCGGCGCAAACTGCCGACCGCTTGGGGGAAGGCGTGTGCGTTGACGGCTGTGACCAGTGCTCCGTGAACTCCGCCGCCGGTGAGGGCGCTGATGGTTGCGGCAGGATCATCCACTGTGCTTGCGTTGACGGTGTGTTCGGCGCCGTGTTTGGTGGCGAGTTCCAGTTTGGCGTCGTCGACGTCGACGGCAACCACGCGGAGCCCCATCGCGACGGCATACTGCACCGCGATGTGTCCGAGGCCGCCGATTCCGGAGATCAGTACCCATTGCCCTGGTCGTGTGTCGGTGACTTTCAGTCCTTTGTAGACCGTGACACCGGCACACAGGATCGGACCCACCGCGGAGAGATCAACCCCGGCGGGAATGATCGGCGCGTAGCGGGAGTCGACGAGCATGTACTCACCGAATGATCCGTCAACCGAGTAGCCACCGTTCTTCTGGTTGGGGCACAAGGTTTCCCACCCGGTTTCGCAGTACTCACATTCTCCGCACGCACTCCACAGCCAGGCGTTTCCGACAGTGTTTCCGACGCTGATCCGGGTAACCGACTCGCCAACCGAGATGACCGTCCCGACGCCTTCGTGGCCAGGGACAAACGGTGGCGACGGCTTGACCGGCCAATCGCCGTGCGCTGCATGTAAATCGGTGTGGCAGACACCGGAATACTCGACGCGAACCAAAGCTTCGAAGGGGCCTGGTTCCGGGACTTCGATATCGTCGATCGTCAACGGTTCGGTGAACGAATGTACAACCGCAGCTTTCATGGTGCCCATATCTGCACTACTCCTCGCATCAGTCGACTACTTCACGGGACGCAGAGTTATGGCTGGCGTGCGTCCGTCTTCATCATGGTCCCTTTCGCTCTGATGCGCGAAGGTTCGGGGAGAATCCCTGTGCGCAACACTGTGGCATGACTGCGAAACGCGCCTGCTTGGCCCGTTGGCGGTGTACGGCTATGCCTTACAACAGTTTCAAGTATCGCTGGGGGATCAGTTGCCGACAAACGTCGTTCCGTCCCGGTCAGCGGGCTGGGCGCTCTCGCTCCCCGAGCGGGCTCTGCACTATGACAGGCAGCCATTACACATGACGAGGTAGGAGAGCAATGGACATCGCGAAGTACGGGCCGTGGGCAGTAATTGCAGGTGGATCGGAAGGCGTGGGAGCGGAATTCGCCACCCAGTTGGCCGATCAAGGTTTCAACCTGGTGCTGTTGGCGCGCAAAGAAGGGCCACTCGCGGAAGCAGCTGATGCCAGCCGCGCTCGAGGCGTCGAGGTTCGCACGCTGTCGGTTGATCTCCTGGCTTCGGATGCACTTGATCGCATTCGGCAGATAACAGATGACATCGACGTCGGCTTGTTCATCTACAACGCGGGAGCCAACACCTACGGTCACGAATTTGCCACCGGCGATCTCACTCGATTTCAGTCCGTCATAGATTTGAACATCACCAGTCAACTGCTGCTCGTCCACCACTTCGGAGGTCGGCTCCGAGAACGCGGACGTGGTGGAATCTTGCTGGTGGGCTCGCTGAGCGGCTATTTGGGCTCGGCCCAGATCAGCGTTTATTCGGCGGTGAAATCTTTCTGCAGAACTTTCGCCGAAGGGCTGTGGCTCGAGATGCAAGACCATGGCGTGGATGTGCTCGAATTGGTTCTCGGCCTCACTCGAACCCCGGCTATGGCCCGCGCAGGTTTGAACATGGACACACCGGGCCTTCGCATTTCGGACCCTCGCGATGTTGCCGCCCAAGGGCTTGCGAATATCGCCAACGGTCCCGTCGTGGTGGTGAAAGAGCACGAAACGGCGGCAATCAGAAATAGCGGCCACAATCGGGCCGAGTTGCTTCTGGCATCCCAGGCTGCGGCACGAAAGCTGCTTCCCCCGCCAACTGTCTAACCGCGGTTCATATCCGAAACTTCTTGTGCTCCTTGTGGAAAGGATTGATCAGATGTCATATCGCCCCACGAGCTTGCGTCGAGCGGCCCGAACGTGTGTTGCGCTCGCATCAGCTGGTTCGTTCGTGCTAGCCGGCGCAAGCGCTGCTACCGCGACGCCGATTGATCTACCGTTCTCAGGATCGTCGGAACTCGGCTCGAGTGCGCCGGCTGCCGTCGTAGCACCCCGACTTGCATCGGTGGACAATTTTCGCGATGTGGCAGGTCGGGAAGCCGGTTACGTCGGAACCGGCGGCCTGCATGTGCGCCAGGGAGTGTTCTACCGCGCCAACGCGATAACCCCGAGCGCCGAGGACCTCGCGACACTCGAGTCGCTCCATCTGACCGCGGTGTATGACCTGCGGACCGAGGCCGAGATCGCGGCGAACCCGAACACTCTGCCCAGCGGGGTTCGTTACGAGAAAATTCAGGTCCTTGCGGCTGATCCGAGCGGCGACGTCGCCTCCATTGCCACAAAAGAGCAAGCGCTGGCGTATGTCCAGTCCGGCTACCGGTCGACCGTCAGTGATTCCGTCTCCCGTGCCGGATTCGGTGAGCTGTTGACCCAGCTCGCAGATACCCCCGGTGCGCAGATTTTCCACTGCACCGCAGGCAAGGATCGCACCGGCTGGGCATCGGCGCTGCTACTGAGCATTGCAGGTGTATCTCGAGAGACGATCATGGAGGACTATCTGCTCACCAACGAGTACTCCGCGGCGTCGATCGACGCAAAGGTGGCTCGTATTGCCGCCGCAAAGGGTCAGGAGTACGCCGAGGTTTATCGGTTGCTCCTCGGGGTCGATGCCAGTTATCTGCAGGCGGCATTCGACGAACTGGACAACAACTACGAATCCTTCGACAGCTATCTCGTCGACGGACTCGGCTTGGACGTGGAAACGATCATCAAGCTGAAACTCAAGCTTCTGGTCTGAGTTCGCGTGAGAGGAAATGAAACCGCTGGGCGCGTGACCGATGTGATTGGTCACGCGTCCAGCAGTTTTATGTCGAATGCCGGGACTACTGGTGTAGTCGCAGACCTGCTATCTTGAACGTCGTTCAAGTATCTGAAGGAGTGGGCATGTCAAGTCTCGAGGGCGCCCAGGCGTCGCCGGTCGGCATTCAAGCAAGGGAAATGGCTCAGATCGCGGTCTTCGCGGCGCTGATCGCTGCATTGGGTCTTCCCGGCGCTATCTCGATCGGTATCAGCGGCGTGCCTATCACGCTGCAGACGCTCGGAGTTATTCTCGCCGGTGCGATCCTCGGTGCACGGAAAGGTGTTGCGGCAGTTGCCGTCTTCATGGCACTGACACTGATGGGATTGCCACTGCTGTCAGGCGGACGCACCGGACTCACTGCCCTCGCTGGGCCTAGCGCCGGCTACCTGATCGGCTGGATTCCCGCGGTACTGTGCATCGGCTGGCTCACTGCCAGGATCTTGCCGAAGTACCCGCTTGTGCTGGGTATTTTGATCAACGCGTTTGGCGGAATTGTTGTCGTGTATCTGTTCGGCACGGCAGGGCTCATCCTGCGGACCGACATGGGTATCGGTGCGGCACTGAGTACCAACGTGGCATTTATCCCCGGCGATGCGTTGAAGGTGGTTGTCGCGAGTGTTGTCGCCAAGGGGGTACACCGAGCATATCCAGGACTGATTCGTCGGTGATCGGAGCACTCGGGGGACACGGCGACCAGCGGGCGCTCGATCTCGGCGGCACAGTTCTCACCTATGCAGAACTGGACGCCGCCATCGAGCGATCGCCGCAGGCTGCCGTGTGTGACGCGTCGGCGCTGCCGGTGCTGGAAGCGCTGATCTGCATCTTTGCTGCCGCGCGGCGTGGAACCGCGGTGATCGTGGAGGATCCGGCGACGCGACCCGAGCGCGGCGAAATCGATCCGTCGTCGTTCCTGCTTGTTGCCACGTCGGGTTCCAGTGGCCGGCCACGTCCGCTGGCCAGGACAGCGGCGTCGTGGTTCGACAGCTTCCCCGAGTTCACCACCATCACCGGCATCGAGGCACACGATCGAGTGCTGATCACCGGGCCGCTCCACGCAACGATGCACCTGTTCGGCGCTGTTCACGCATTGTGGCGAGGCGCGTGTGTCACCGACGACCCAACGGAGGCGACGGTTGTACACGCGGTTCCCGCCGTGTTGCGACGCGTTGTGGTCGAGGCGCCGCGGTTGCGAACTGCTGTTGTTGCCGGGACCGTGCTGGACGACGGTGCCCGGGCCGCAGCGTCGGGGATCGAGATAGTCGAATACTACGGCGCTGCAGAGCTTTCCATTGTCGCTGCCCGGCGGGTGCCTGAGCCGATGCGTTTACTCGACAGCGTCGACGCCGAGATTCGCGACGGACTCTTGTTTGTCCGTTCGCCGTATCGTGTGCTGGGTGCGGCGGAGTGGTTCGGTGTGGGGGACAGAGCGATCCTCGGCTCGAACGGGGAGTTGACGATTCTCGGCCGCGGGGAGTTTGCGATCAACGTCGGCGGAACCACGGTCATGGCCGAGGACGTCGAGCGAACCCTGGAGTCAATGGACGGCGTCAGAGGCGCCGCCGTAATCGGTTCGCCGCATTCGGTTCTCGGAGAGACGATCACAGCTGTGATCGAGCGCGACGACGCCGTCACTCTCCAGGCAATTCGTGCGCAGGCGCGGGCGTTGTTGGCACGAGAAGCCATGCCGAGTCGCTGGATCACCGTCGACGAACTGCCACGTACCGGTAGTGGCAAAGTCGCTCGAGGGTTCGTGAAAGAGTTGCACTCATGAATTCCGCTCCTGTTCTGGTGGCCGCACGGCGAAGCCCGATCGGTAATGCAGGCCATGGATTTGCAGACCTCACAGCGACGGATCTCGCCGCCCCGGTACTCGGCGAAGTAGATGCTGTGCTGCGTCGATCCGGCATCGAGGCCGACGTGGACGACGTTATTCTCGGAAACTGCATGGGCCCCGGCGGCAATCCTGCTCGTATCGCAGCGCTTGCGGCCGGGCTGGGATTCTCTATCCCGGGCGTCACCGTTGACCGACAATGCGGTTCGGGCCTCGATGCGGTCATGCAGGCCGCGCTGCGCGTACGCAGTGGAAACGACACGCTGATCCTGGCGGGTGGCGTCGAATCCGCCAGTACTGCTCCGTGGCGATACTGGCCGCCCACTTCGGGCGGTGAACTGACGCGATACACCCGGGCGCCGTTTGCTCCGCAGGGCTTTGCCGATCCCGATATGGGTTGTGCGGCAGATGATCTCGCGCGATTGCGTGGCATCAGCCGCGAGCGCCAGGATGCGTATGCAACGCGTTCGCACACGCTCGCGGCAGCGTCGGATTTCTCGTCCGAAATTGTGCCGATCGGCGCCGTCGCCGCTGACCAGCGGATTCGTCGCGGCATGACCGAAGCACGGTTGGCGAGGCTTCGTCCAAGTTTTGGGGTCGACGGCACCGCAACGGCCGGGAACTCGTGTGGCATCTCGGACGGCAGCGCAGTGCTCGCTGTGACGACGGCGTCACTCGCGCAGGGAATGCCGGCGCTCCGAATTCTCGGCACAACTGTTGCCGGGTCCGATCCGGCATTGCCGGGACTCGGGCCGGTTCCCGCCGTTCGCTCGCTGTTCGCAAAAACCGGAATCGGTGCGTCCGACCTGGGTATTGTCGAAATCACCGAGGCGTTTGCCTCCGTAGTCCTGGCAGTATCGGACGAACTCGGACTCGACGAATCCATCATCTGCCCGCAAGGCGGGGCAATTGCGATGGGCCATCCGTGGGGCGCTTCGGGAGCTGTTCTGTTGGTGCGCTTGGCAAGTCAGATGCTCGCCGACGGCGGCCCGGAACTGGGGCTTGCAGCGTGCGCAATCGGCGGCGGTCAGGGCATTGCAATGCTGGTCGAGCGTGTTTCGTGAGGCTGCAACGATGAGCGAACTTCTGGCGGAACGAATTGCTCGACTAGTTCGCAGCAATCCGTCGACGGTCGCAGTTGTCTCGTCGCGCGACGAGATCAGCTACGCCGATTTCTGGGCGCGGGTGTGCCGGGTCGCCGCGGGACTGGCGTCGATGAACCGAGTTGCGGTACTGCCGACCTCGGACGTCGAATCGTTGGTGGTTGTCGCGGCTGCGATGCGGACGGGTACCAGTGTGGTCCTGCTTCATCGCCATCTGCTCGGGCCGCAGTTGGCGCGGGTGCTCGAGCTGTCCGTTCCCGGAGCCGTTGTCGCGGAATCGAAGCAGCACAGGCGGTTGCGCAGGCTGGGGTTCTCGGGTGAACTTGTCACCGCGGTTGATCTCGAAAGTGACGGGGCGTCGAATCAGGCTTCGGCCGAGTCCGAACTGTTGATCGGTGTCACGTCGGGCACTACCGGCGAGCCGAAGCTCTTCGTCCGAAATCAGTTGTCCTGGGCACGAACTCTTGATCGATCGGATGCCGTGTTCGACGTCGGTGTCGGAGATCGAGTGTCCGTACCGGGCGTCCTCGATCACACCCACTTTCTGTACGGAGCGCTCCATGCGCTCACCCGCGGTGCCACTGTCGATCTCCGTGGCGCGGAAACAGCGGTGAAAACGGGTGCAACCCATCTGTATTCGGTTCCCACGATCGCCTGGGACCTCGTGCGATCAGGCATCGGCCCGGTCGACTGTGTCCGTGAAGTGATCTCGTCGGCCGCTCGGTGGCCGCGTGCCGGGCGTCATGCGCTGCAGGCGATATTGCCGAATGCTTCGTTGGTGCACTTCTACGGCGCATCGGAATTGAGTTTTGTGTCCTTCGATCGAGGGCTCGGTGACCTCGACGAGTTTTCGGCCGGCGAGCTGTTCGACGGCGTCGACACCGAGATTCGCGACGGACTTGTGCATGTGAAGAGCGACATGCTGTTCGACGGTTACCTCACCGAAACCGGGGTGGTAAACGGGCCGGTCGACGGGTGGATGACTGTCGGCGACAGAGGGCATGTGGAGGCCAGGCGTCTGCAATTGCTCGGTCGTGAGAGCGAGATGCTGATCCGTGCGGGCCTCAAAGTGGAACCAGCGGCCGTCGAAGCGGCATTGACCTCACTGCCTGGGATTGCCGAGGCCGCGTGCATCGGTGTTCCTGACGCACGCATGGGGGAGGCCCCGGCGGTCGCGATTGTTGTCAGCGATCAAGGTTTACACACCGACACGATTTGGCGGCATCTGCGAACAACTCTTCCCAGTCCGAGTATGCCGGTGCGAATTCTTCGAGTCGATCAGTTGCCGCGCACTCCGCGGGGAAAGGTCGATCGCTCCGCTCTTGCGATTACTCTCACGGAGTCAGAACGGTAGATCACACCGGGCTTCGGCAGTTCCGCGTGGCTGTGGATTGGGATGTGGCAGACAATTTAGTCGTGCACATGAAGACCGGACGCTTGTAGATCACGTGGCGTTCGACATTTGTAGGAAAAGTTGTCGATCTTTGTCTCTAGTGTCGCCGGTGTGGGCATCCGTAGCGTCAGGGAGGTCGGACAGCCGGCACGTGCACGCTTTCAGATCTCCTTCCATAACACGAGAAAAGAGCCAAGGATGCCGTACATCACCACCTCTGACGGAACCGAGATCTACTACACGGAGCATGGCACCGGCCAACCCGTACTGCTGAGCCACGGGTGGCCACTGAGTTCCGACGCGTGGCAAGTCGAGCTCAAGTTGTTCGCGGACGCCGGGTACCGGGTCATTGCGCATGATCGTCGTGGCCACGGCCGCTCGTCGAAGACCTACACCGGCAACGACATGGACACGTACGCTCGCGACCTCGCCGAGCTCGTTGAAACCTTGGACCTGAAAGAGCTTGTAGTCGTGGGTCATTCGACGGGTGGCGGTGAAGTTGTACGGTACGCGGCGCAGCACGGAAAAGGCCGTGTGACAAAGGTGATCACCGCCGGTGCCGTCCCGCCGATCATGGTCAAATCGGACGAGAATCCCGAAGGCACGCCCATCGAGGCGTTCGACGGAATCCGCGCTGGTGTGCTGAAAGACCGGTCGCAGTTCTACAAGGATCTGAGCGAGTCGTTCTACGGCGCAAATCGTGACGGCGCTGAGGTCTCGCAGGGCGCGAAGGACGACTTCTGGCGACAGGGAATGTTGGTGAACCTTGCGGCAGCATACGACTGCGTCAAGGCATTCTCGGAGACGGATCAGACGGCGGACCTCCAGGCGATCGACGTACCGATGTTGATCGCGCACGGCGACGACGATCAGATCGTTCCCATCGCCGCTGCTGCCGAAAAGTCCGTCAAGCTCGTCAAGAACGGCACCCTCAAGGTGTACCCGGGAGCCCCGCACGGCATTTACGGCGCATATCAGGATGCCCTCGACCAGGATATTCTCGCGTTCATCAAGAGCTAGCGTCGTGCGTTGGTGGTCCCGCACAGTCAGACCCGAGCGGGACCACCTTTGCGCTGCCCGTCCGAGTCCCCGGCGGGTAGCGCCGTACCACGTCAGTTCGGTGGGTGCGGTGCCTGCTTTCTCAACGATTGAGCAGGGCCTTGGCGGTGCGGACTTCGGGGATGCCGATCTTTGTGGCTGTGACGAGGAATGTCGGTGCTCCGAGGACGAGTACGGCGACCAGTGATGCTGCTGCGGCCGTGCGAGGGTTGTCGATCAGTTGGTGTGAGGCCCAGACTGTCATGACGCAGACCCCGCCGGCGGCTATCGACGCCCATAGCACCTTCGAGAATGTTGCAAGCACTGTGTGGAAGCCGAGCAAGCCGTAGCGGTGACGCAACACGAAGTGCCCGCTGACGGCACCGACGACGTAGGACAGTGAACTTGCGACCGGCAGCATCACCACGATCACCTGGTTTGGTAGACATGCGAGAGCGAGTGTAACGACGGAGACCTTTGTGACCACCATTGCGGCGTTGATCAAGGCTGGCGTGCGCATGTCATTGCCGGCGTAGAAGACCCGCAGTTGCAGCATGACCAACGCGAACGGCGGAAGCCCGAATGCCGACAGTGCCAGCGCCACACCGATAGTGCGAGCGGCATCGATATCGACGCGTCCGACGAACATTACCGTGGTCAGTATCGGCCCGAGAAGGGTCATCGCGACCGCGGCGGGGACGAGCGCAACAACCGAGTACCGGGCAGCGCGGCCCATGTCGGTGACCAGAGCGTCACGGTCCCCGAGCGCCACCGCGCGGGAGATGCGCGGCATGAGCACGGTCAGCAGGGACACCCCGAGGATGCCGTACGGCACCTGGAACAGCAGGTCGGCGTACGTATAGGTCGAGACTCCGCCATGGCTGAATGCAACTCTGAGCACGAACGTGACGCCTGCCTGACTGATCGCGACATACAGCAGCACCCAGCCGAGCAGCCTTGCCCCGACGCGGACCGGGCGCCACGTGTACGGCACCGGGCGTACCCGCCAACTCCACCGGAATCCGGTACGACGCAACGCGGTCACCGTCCACACAGCCTGTCCCACGATGCCGATCGTTGTCCCGATGCCTAAGACGAGAACCTGTGCGGTGGTCATCGTCGACGGCAGCAACGTCACAGGTCCCGGTATCGCAGCGAACACCACGACCATCGCGAGCACGATCACGTTGTTGACCACCGACGCCCAGGCCGCCGGCGCATAGCTTTCGCGGATATTCAGCACGGCTGTCGCGGTCGCTGCGATCGCGTAGAAGAAGATCTCGGGCAACAGCAAGTACGCCAGCGCGGTTGTCAGCTGTGTCTGTTCCGTATCCGACACCAAGGCGGCGACGAGGAACGGGGCGCACGCCACCGCTATGGCGGTGATGACAGCGGCGCCGAGAATCGTCGCCAGCAGCAGGCGTTGGGTGAAAACCCGCGAATAGGTTCTCCCGCGGAGTCGTGCCCTTGCCAGAACAGGGATCAGGACGCTGCTCATCACGCCGCCGAGGAGCAGTTCGTACACCATGTTCGGCATGCTGTTCGCGCCGTTGTAGGCGTCACCGACCACAGCAGTGCCTAGCACCGCGGCCAAGGCAAGGGTGCGGATAAAGCCGGTTGCGCGACTTGCTGCGGTCGCCACCGCGACCGCACCGGTTGTACGCGCGAATCCGTTTTGAGAAACCGCCATTCGACCATCGTGCCCTAACGTCGCTCATCGAGGAGGCTGTGCAAGCGCGGCACTGTCGACGAGCCGTAGGTAGGGTGTGCCGGTGATCATCGCCGTCGAAGGGCCTAGTGCCGCAGGTAAGACCACGTGGTGCCGAGCCAGTCGCAGGCGGTTCGTCGCTGAATACAGCCCGACGGGTCAGGATCCGGACGGATCCGACGCTATGGAACAGGCGGCATACTGGGCGCGGGTGAATGCACACCGTTGGATGCAAGCGTTAGCGCTCGAGGATGCGAGTAGTGACGCGATATGCGACAGCGATCCGCTGAAACTGCACTACAGCTGGTATCTGGCCGCTGTGGGGGTGGAACCGATTACCCGATTCGAGCACGAGTTCGCCGCAGTTCGGCAGATGTTTGCACAGCGTCGACTCGGATTCGCAAATTGGCCGGGTCATTCACGGTTTCCCCACTGAGGGTGACATCGTCACGCCGGCACAACCGCGCCCGAATCGTTACGACCTGAACTTGCTCGACAGATTGCTCGACGAACTTCCCACAGTGGCGCACTAACGTTGTCCGCCTGAGTACTCGTCAAGAAGTGCCGTTGTACGAGAAGCAAGTTCGGTGGTCGACCCTGTCCACCCCAGGATCCGGATCGAGGCATCAGCGATCACCTCCGGCGAAGGTGAGGCACTGGAACCTTCCGCTTCAGCGTCCGACCTTGTGTTGATCACGGTCTCGACGAGACGGAACGGTAGTTGCGCGATCTGGAGATCGACTTCGCGGTCAGGATTGATCTGGACCAGCGCGTCACGGGCGAATGCGGTGTACAGATCCATGAGTGTTCCGCGTTGAGCTCGGAACGGTTCGAATCGTTCGGTCCGTAGCTCCGGTAGCAGGTAGAGGGCACCAAGGTTCCATCGCGAGTTTGCGAGTTGCTGCGCGTCGAACCAGGTCAGGGCGTACATACGCACTGCGGCGGATTCCGGGCTCTCGCGCATGTCTTCCGCAAAAGCCAAGGGGGAGGTGACTGTCCCGACAAGCAGCGCGGTCAGCAGGTCGTCCTTGTTTGCGAAGTGGTGGTAAAGCGACGCCTGCCGGATGCCCACCGCATCGGCGATCATTCGGGTCGACGTACTGGTGAAGCCTCCGGTAGTGAACAACTCGGCCGCGGCATCGAGAATCTCGTCGCGTGCCGTTGCTCCGGGACGCTTGCGTGTCGACAGCCGTGGGCGGCCGGCTCCGGTTGTGGTCATCACACCATCCTTCCATCACTGCGGTCTACGAGTGCGCGCCGCAACACGGGAATCATGGGTCGCGGCGACGGTGCGCCGGTGCGGCGAAAGGGAGACGAATCACGAGAGGCGGCAACCCATTCCGCCGCATCGATACCCGACAGGTCGAGGAGGAACCCGGTCGAGCTTACGAGTTGGTGCAGGAGCAGGGTGCCGGTACGGCCGTTTCCTTCGCGAAACGGGTGCGCGTGGTTGTAGGTGACATAAACAGTGGCCAGTGCGTACGCCAGGCGTCCGCGGTCCGCGCGGTGCCAGTCCGTCGCGGCAATCGCGATCTCGACTTCACGCAGATAACGGCCGATCGTCCCGACCGGCGCGAAACCGTCCCCGTTCTTGGTGATGTCGACGATGCGTTGCTGCCCCGCCCATCCGAACACGTCACCGAACACACGCCCGTGCAACCCGAAGATGTACTCGGCGTCCACCTGGCGCGGAGTCGGCGCTTGTTGCAGATGCGCTTGGAGCAGGCGGGCTGCGGTCGCGGCGTACTCGACGTCCCGAAGCTGGGTCTGGTCTCTGAATCCGAAGTTGTTGCGCAGCACAGAAGTCCCGGTGACCAGGTACGGACGAGGTAGCGCCAGTCGTAACCTCCGACGCGGGACCGCGCGCATGGACGCGGCACTACGGTGGCGTTCGATGTAGTCCTCGTAGGTGAACGTGCCGACGGCCAGCGCGTCCAGATCGGTGAGGTCGTCGCCAGTGGGCTGCCATCCCTCGAGTCGCTCGGCCGCCACGGTCTGAAGGACCGCGTGACGCTGAGCGGCGGTCAATTCCGTCATGCCGGCGGCCCCGTGTATGCGAGTTTCCTTTGTATCCCTGCGATCTCGCGGACGGCGCTCGCGAGCAGACTCCGGTACAGGGGCGTCAGCGAGTCCAGTGCCAGGACGTCGGTCGGGGTCTCGCCTCGCTCGATCTGCTCGCACTGATGCCGTAGCCGGATCTGAGCCAGCACGTCGAACGACTCGGCGAGCATCGTCGCGTCGTCGTCGGCCAGAATTCCCGAGTTCGCTGCCGTTCGCAGTCGCACGATGGTTGACGGGTCCGCGCAGCCTGCGGCGAGCCCAGCCCACCGCGCGATGTTCACGATCGGCATCACGCCTTGTGCCTTGATGTCGACGGAATCGGTGCGGCGGGTGAGACGCTCGCGCAGTGAATGCATCCGCGCCTTACCTTCGACTGCTTCCTTGAGCAGCAGTCGAAGCGCGTCGGGATCGAGTCGCTCGGATACGACGGGGGACAGAGCAAGTCGGTTGTCGCCGATCGCGATGCGACTGTCGGCGAGCAGTGACACCATGACGATGCCCTGATCGGCATAAGGATCGGCGAGCCAGCCGTCCAGTCCCCGCAGCCAGTCGGATTCGGAACGCGCGAACCGCGGGCTCGACGCTACCGCCCCGTTGGCGTCCGAGGGGAGTCCGCAGCGCTCCAGTAATCCGTGCACCCGCTTTCCGTACGCGGTTTCGCGGACCTGCTGTTCGGGACTGTCGTCGTTCGCCCAGATCAGGGCACTGTCCACGTCGGAGCTTGGCATGGCCTCGCGGCGGGCGATGCTGCCGAGTGAGAGCCAGGTCGAACCGGGAGGGCCTTCGGCGAGCAAGCTCGCGGCTCGGGTGACGGCGGCGTCCATGAGTACCGACGCGATGGCGCTGACGTCGAGCGCCGCCACACGCGCTCGCCAGAGTCCCACTGCAAGCTCCGGTATCCGTGCTGTCGCAGCCACGAGCTCGTCGGCGTCGGCGGCCTGAGAAATTTTGCCGCGCACCAGAAATCCGCTCCGAGTTGCGGTGGCGAACAGATCCGCGTCCTCGACCACACCAAGAATGTCGCCGCGAGCGGACAGTACCGGCAGGTGCCGCACGCCGCGTTCGAGCATGTCGAGCAGCACGTCCGCGCCGAGCCGGTCAGCGTTGGCCGTGTGTACGGGAGTGGTCATCACCTCGGAAACGGGGGTGGTGGTGCCCAGTCCGGCCGCGACAATCCTCCGACGGAGGTCTCCGTCGGTGAAGATGCCCAGCGCATTCTCACGCAGGGGGATAAGTACGTACCGTCGGCCGGCTGCAGTCATGGCGCGGGCAGCGTCTGCGGCGCTTGTCTCAGGCGCGCAGGTCAACGCAGGACCACGCAACAACTCGCCTACCGGGAGCATCGATGGATCGCGGACGACATTCATGGCCTTTATCTAATGCTGTGCCGCTCTGTCGGGTGTCACCGACTACCAGCGTGAGGGTTCGGAAACGTTTCGGTAACCGATGTCATCGACTCGCAACGCAATCGCTACACAGCGAAACATGAGAGACACCAGTAGGGAACGGGAGCGCAGAAAACTGTCAACTGACAGGAATACAGCCCCCAGGCCCCAGGAGAATCAATGACGATCGCGGCACCTAAGCCCAGCGACGACAACGACCTCGCCGAGTTCGGCTACGAGCAGCAACTGCACCGCTCGCTCGGCAAGTTCGCCTCGTTTGCGGCCGGCTTCTCGTTCGTCTCCATCCTGACCACGATCTTCCAGTTGTTCGGACTCGGCTTCAGCTTTGCCGGACCGGCATTCTTCTGGACGTGGCCCTGTGTGTTCCTGGGCCAGTTCATGGTGGCGCTGAGCTTTGCCGAACTTGCTGCGCGGTATCCGATCTCAGGCGCCATCTACCAGTGGTCCCGGCGGATGGGCGGCGAGATCATCGGGTGGTTTGCCGGTTGGTTCATGATCATCGCGCAGATCGTTACCGCCTCTGCGGCGGCGATCGCCCTGCAGGTGGTGTTGCCAAACGTGTGGAGCGGATTTCAGATCGTCGGCGAGGACAGCTCGCTGACATCGTCGAGTGGCGCGACCAACGCGGTACTGCTCGGTTCGGTGCTGTTGGTGCTCACGACAACGATCAATTGCGTTGGCGTGAACTGGATGTCGCGCATCAACAATATCGGCGTGACCTGCGAGATCATCGGCGTCATTGCGGTGATCGGCATGTTCTTCACCCACGCCCAGCGTGGCCCGCAGGTGGTATTCGACACCGGCGCCGCAGGCAGCGAGCCCGGCTACATCTGGGCCTGGATCGTCTCGGGATTGATGGCCGCGTACGTCATGGTCGGCTTCGGCTCGGCAGGCGAACTCGCCGAGGAGACCCGCAATCCGCGTCGCGTCGCACCGCGCACCATTCGGTTGGCACTGTCGGTGTCTGCTCTTGGTGGTGGCCTGATGATCGTCGGCGCGCTGATGGCAGCGCCGAGCCTCACCGACGGTCGGCTCGCCACCGAAGGCTTGCCGTACGTGCTCGGCGCAATCCTGAGCTCCCCGTGGGGCACCCTGCTGCTGATCGACGTCGCTATCGCGGTATTCGTCTGTACCCTCGCGATTCAGACCGCCGCGTCGCGGTTGATGTTCTCCATGGCCCGCGACGGCCGCCTCCCCGCATCGAAGACCCTCTCGAAGGTCAACGCCCGCACCGGAACTCCCATCGCGCCGTCTGTCTTGATCGGTATTGCCTGCATCCTCGTCCTCGCGGTCAACGTCGGGAACTCGGCAATCTTCACGACACTGTCGAGTGTGTGCATCGTGCTGATCTACCTTGCCTACCTGATGGTCACCGTTCCGCTGCTGCGCCGACGGTTGCAAGGCTGGCCGCACGGAGATGTCCAGTACGACTCCGAAGGCCGAAAGCTGTTCTCACTGGGAGTCTTCGGAGTCCCGGTCAACATCGCGGCGGTGCTGTACGGAGCCGCAATGGTGATCAACCTGTCCTGGCCGCGCGCCGAAATCTTCAACCCGTCCGGTGACATGCCGATCCTGCAATGGGCCGCCCCGATCACCGTCGTTGCCGTCGTCCTGGCGGGCGCTCTCTGCTACCCGCGCGGCAAAACCGTTCCGAACCCCGTCACGATTGGAGCTACGAAGTGACCACGACCGACACTGCCACCGACACCACAACAGCCGCCCGCGAACACGCCCGCTCGCAGGCCCGTGCGATCACCGACTCGATGCCCGTCCTTCCCGCCTCCGATTGGCCCACGCCTCCGGCCGGTATCGACGCTGACCGGCTCACCTGGGCGGAGACTGTGCCCGGCGGCCGCTACACCTCGAAGGTGCTGGCCCGCGGCACGCGGCTCCGATTGCGCGACATCGCCGGCAGTGCCTGCGCGAACCTGCTGCTGTACCGGGCCGACGCTCCGCACGAGCGGCTCAACATCGCCGATACCGTCAAGGTTCCGTGGCAGGCGTACCTGAGGGTGGGGCATCCGCTGCTCTCCGACCAGGGACGGGTGCTGGCCACCGTTGTGGCCGATACCTCCGGTCACCACGACGCGTTCTGCGGAACCACTTCACTGGCCACGAACACAGCCAAGTACGGCGAGGGATCCGTCCATTCGGGAGCGCCCGCCGGCCGGGAACTGCTGACACTGGCTGCGGCCAAGCACGGTCTGACCGCCCGCGACCTGCCGCCGGTGCTGACGCTGTTCCACGGAGTGCGCGTCGAGTCCGACGGCGGACTCGCCAGTACCGGAAATGCCGGCGCCGGAACGGAGTTGGAGTTGCTGATCCATCTCCCGGTGATCGTGCTGATCGCCAATACCGCACACCCGCTTGACCCGGCCACCACGTTCGGCACCACATCCCTCGAGGTAGTGGCATGGACGGCACCCGAGGATCTGGAGGCTCTGCCGAACAACGATCCCGAGTACCGCCGCGCAGTCCTCAACACCGAGGACGCCTGGAACGCCGCCAAGCCCGTCAATGAAGCACAGCCCGTCAATGCAGCACAGCTCGGAAGGGACGCCAAATGACCACCGCCGTAGACACTCCCGCACTTGTCCCCGGAGCCGTGATCCTCGATGACACTGTCGGCGCCCGCGGACCCTGGTCCGCGATCGTGCGGGCCGGTGACGTCCTGACCATCGTCGACCTGCACGGCAATCAAGCCGTCGACTCGCTCTTCTATGCTGCCGATGATCACGCTGTTCGGTACTCGGCCGCCGCAACTGTTGCAGCTCAGCGCAATCTGTTTCTCACTACAGGGTCCGTGCTTCGCGCCGACGACGGAACAGCTCTGATGACGCTTGTCGGTGACGAGGTCGGCAACCATGACACCGTCGGTGGCGCGTGCTCGCAGGAGTCGAACACCCTGCGCTACGGCCACCACACCAAGCATCAGCACGCGTGTGTCGAGAACTTCCTGATCGAGGGAGCCAAGTGGGGCCTTGGTAAACGAGACTTGGTCTCCAACATCAATTTCTTCATGAACGTACCGGTCGACGCGGACGGCACACTCGGCATTGTCGACGGGCTCTCCGCGCCGGGTAAGCGCCTCGCCCTGCGCGCTGAGATCGACACGCTTGTACTCGTATCGAACTGCCCGCAGATCAACAACCCCTGCAACGGTTTCGACCCCACAGAGGTACGGATGATCGTGACCCGTCCGGAGGAAGAGCGATGACCGAGATCACCGTTCAGCGCCCCGGTATGTTGAGCACCGTCCAGGACTGGCCAGGCCGCGTCGGCTACTGGCAGATCGGTGTTCCCCCGTCAGGCCCGATGGACGACCTGTCCTTCAGGCTCGGCAACGAAGCACTCGGGAACGAACCGGGAGCCGCCGGGCTCGAATGCACGATGGCCGGACCAGCACTGCGATTCGCCGAGGCCACCGTCGTGTGTGTCACGGGCGCACCTGCCATTGTCCGAGTGAACGGACTGCAGGTCCGAGCCTGGGCGCCGGTGCAGGTTCCCGCCGGCGGTGTCCTCGACGTCGGGGCGACAACAGGTCCGGGACTACGGATCTACGTGCTGGTCCGCGGCGGGATCGACGTGCCCGACTACCTGGGCAGTGGAGCGACGTTCACTCTCGGCAAGTTCGGCGGTCACGAGGGGCGGACGCTACGCGAGGGTGACGTGTTGAGCTGCGGAGCGGGGCCATGCAACCCCGATGCCGCCCAACCAGTTCCGATGGAACACGTACCGGTGATCGGTGGCCGCTGGGAGATCGCCGTTACCGAGGGTCCACACGGCGCACCGGAGTTCTTCACCCGCAACGATATCGACACGCTGTACGCCACCGACTACGAGGTGCACTTCAACTCCGATCGCACGGGCGTCCGGTTGATCGGTCCGCAGCCTGACTGGGCGCGCAACGACGGCGGCGAGGCCGGACTGCACCCCTCCAACATTCACGACAACGCCTATTCGGTTGGCGCACTGGACTTCACCGGTGACACCCCCATCCTGCTCGGGCCGGACGGTCCGAGTCTCGGTGGATTTGTCTGCCCGGTTACCGTCGTATCCGCGGAACGGTGGAAGCTCGGCCAACTGAGCCCCGGCGATACGGTTCGATTTGTGCCGATCCGCGCCGATCGTGCCGCGTCGAAAGGTCAACTGGGCCTGAGTCGGCGCGCGAGCCTGCCGGCAGTGTTCAGCGACGGCGGCGACGGGGACGACGGAGTGATCGCCCGCCGCGACGGCAAGACTGCGGTGACGTATCGCCGCTCGGGCGACGACAACGTTCTTGTCGAATACGGGGACATGACGCTCGACCTCGCGCTCCGGGCGCGGGCGCACGCGCTGCATCAGCGACTCGAGGCAGAGAAGCCCGCTGGGCTACTCGATCTCACCCCCGGCATCCGGTCGCTGCAGGTGCGCGTCGACCCTGATGTGCTTCCGGTGTCGAAGCTGATGGGTTTGCTCGCCGACGCTGAGGAACAGATCCCGGATTCGTCCGAACTCGTGGTCCCCAGCCGATCGGTGCGGATGCCCTTGTCCTGGGACGACCCGTCCACCCGCGAGGCGATCAAGCGGTATATGCACGGTGTTCGTGCCGATGCGCCGTGGTGCCCGTGGAACATCGAGTTCATTCGGCGGATGAACGGGCTGGACTCGGTCGCTGACGTCTTCGACACGGTCTTCGACGCCGAGTACCTCGTCCTCGGACTCGGCGACGTCTATCTCGGTGCGCCGGTTGCCACTCCGCTCGACCCGCGTCACAGGTTGGTCACCACCAAGTACAACCCGGCACGTACCTGGACGCCGGAGAACGCGGTCGGTATCGGCGGAGCGTACCTGTGCATTTACGGCATGGAGGGGCCGGGCGGCTACCAGTTCGTGGGACGCACCACCCAGGTGTGGAATCACCGTTATCCCGAGAAGTCCGGACCGTTCGAGGACGGTACGCCCTGGTTGCTACGGTTCTTCGACCGGATCTCCTGGTATCCCGTCGAGCCGGACGAGTTGCTCGAACTGCGCGCCGAGACGGCGGCAGGTGGGCCCGGCGGCGTGCAGATCACCGACGGCAGTTTCTCCCTCGCCGAACACGAGCAGTTCCTGACCGACAATGCGGACGCCATTTCGGCATTCCGTGCAACCCAGGCAGTCGCGTTCGGCGCCGAGCGGGACGCCTGGTCAGCTGCGGGTGAGTTTGCCCGCACGACAACAACAGTCAAGGAGGTAGCCGCGTGAGCGCGACCGAGCGGGTATCGGCGGCATATCGGTCGATCGAGCGCGTCGACCGGCCGGAGATCTGGATACACCTGCGCCCCGAGGTCGACGCGATGGCCGAGGCCGCGCGCGTCGATGCCTCCACCGCTGACCTGCCGCTACGAGGTCTGGTGCTCGCAGTCAAGGACAACGTCGACGTGGCAGGCTTACCCACCACCGCCGGATGTCCCGAGTTCGCCTACACACCTGCGGTCGACGCGGCCGCCGTTTCGGCTCTGCGGGCGGCGGGCGCAGTAGTGCTGGGTAAGACGAATCTCGACCAGTTCGCCACCGGACTGGTCGGCACACGCAGCCCCCACGGCGCGGTACGCGACTCGCGTCGGCCGGAGTACATCTCGGGTGGCTCGAGTTCTGGATCCGCGGTAGCTGTTGCGCTCGGGCTGGTCGACATCGCGATCGGTACCGACACCGCAGGGTCCGGCCGTGTTCCAGCAGGTCTGCAGGGCATTGTCGGCATCAAGCCGACCGTCGGGGTCGTCTCGACCGAGGGAGTGGTCCCGGCGTGCAGTTCCTACGATTGCGTGACCATTTTCGCCGCGGATCTGGCCGGCGCCGAGTCTGCGATGGCCGTGATGGCATCAGGCGCACGGGGCGGCCAGTGGCCGAGCGACGTCCGGTTGGCCGCGCCGCCGCGGCCACGCGTCGCAGTTCCAGCTGTGTTGCCCGGACTCGACGAGCAGTGGGCGGCAGCGTTCGGAGCAGCTGTCGGACGGCTGCGGGCTGCGGGTGCCGAGGTAGTCGAGATTGACCTGACGCTTTTCCTCGACGCCGCGAAGCTGCTGTACGACGGTGCGCTTGTCGCTGAAAGATATGCGGCGGTAGGCGAATTCGTCGACGCGCACGCCGATGCGGTGGACCCGACGGTACGTTCGATCATTGCGCCGGCCGGAGTCATACCGGCACATCGACTACTCGCGGACCGGGAATTGTTGGCGCAGTTGCGGAACCGGGCGATGAAGGAGCTCGACGGACTCGATGCCCTCATGGTGCCGACGGCCCCGGAACATCCGACGATCGCCGACGTTGCGGGCGATCCGATCGGCGTGAACTCCCGTATGGGCACGTACACCAACTTCTGCAATCTCTTCGACCTGTCAGCTGTCGCGGTTCCAGCTGGTAGGGCAGGCGATGCGCAGTTCGGGGTGACGGTGCTGGCGCGTGCGTTCGAGGACGGCGTCGCTGCTGACATCGCGGCGATGGTGAATGGCGACCAGGCAACCGGATGGACTTCAGCGCCCGCGGACACGGTCGAGTTGGCAGTATTCGGCGCTCACCTGCGCGGTCAGCCGCTCGAGCATCAGCTGACCGGGCTCGGTGCCCGCTGGTGTGGGCCGGTAGCCACCGCTCCGCGCTACCGACTCAGCGCGCTGGACACCACGCCACCTAAACCAGGATTGATCCGGGTGAGCGAGGGCGGCGTGTCGATTGTGGGGGAGCGCTGGCAACTCACTCCCGCCGCACTCGGCACATTTCTCGCGGCACTGCCGACGCCGATGATGCTCGGATCGGTCGAATTCGACGACGGCAGTTGGGGAACCGGGTTCGGCTGTGACCAGGAAGTAGCGTCCACGGGCAAAGACATCAGCGAGTACGGAGGTTGGCAAGCTGCACTGGCGGCCGGGGCGGTGGGTTGACCTGGCAGTGCTATGTCCGCGTTTTCGCTCAGCTCTGGGTGTGATCCAATTTCACGGCGCGGCCGGTGATTTCGGATGCGGTGATCTCGACAACGTTGTACTTGGGCGTCGGAATCCAGGACCGCAACCCCAATTCGTCGATCCTGGCGGTTTCGGTGAATGACGTGATCACGCGAGCGGTTCCACGTATTACGACGCTCCATCCCTGTTCTGGGCCAACGTGATCGGCTTCGAACAGAACGCGATCGTTGATGGTCAGTTCGACGAGTTTGGCTCCCTCCGCGGTGCGGAAGTAGATGTGGTTGTCATCGACCACGTAATTGACCGGGAAAATGTCCACGTGTCCGGAAGCTCCGACCACAATCCGGCCCAATGTGGCTTGGCTCAGCAGCTTCCAGCTTTCTTCGGCTGCGAGTACGGCGACTGGTGAGTTCGAGGAGAGATCGTTGGCGGTCATGTCTTATTTTCTCACGCGAGAGGGGACTAATCGGGCGAGTTGGACGAAGATCACTAGTCAGCGGGTCGGTGTTGGCGCCGCGGGTACCGCCGCGGGGTCACCGCCGGGTACGCCGCCCCCGCCGTAGAAGGTGGGAATGATGCCCTTGGCCAGAACCAGCGCCGATCCCTCACCGCTCGGTACCGTCGCCAGGTTGGTGGCGATCACAATGGTGAGGTCGGTGTTCGGGTCGTGGGCCATGAACGACATGAATCCGGGAATCTGGCCGTCGTGGCCGATCAGGGCAGGTCCGAAGCGTGCGATGCCCAAACCGTAGCCGGCGGCCGAGGGATTGCTCGGATCAGTGGGTTGAATGCTGTCGAGGCGAATCTTCTGCATGTCGTCATTCAGCAACCCGCCGCCGACAAGGGCTTTGACGTAGGTAGCCAGATCTCCGACCGTCGAAATTGCGCCGCCCGCCGTCCACGTCCAGGACGGGTTGGCATCGGTCTCGTTGTTCGGCTTCAAGGTGCCGGCCAGCGCTGCGCTCAGTTCTGGTTCGGGTAGTGCGAAGGTGTCGATCGTGGAGACATTGGTACCGAAGGAATAGCCCTGCGGATGGGGGTCGGGGATCGAGGAATCGGTTGCGGCCGGTAACGACGTGTGTGTCAGCCCGAGGGGTTCGTAGATGCGCTCCTGGAATGCCTGTGCCGCAGTCATATCGGTGAGTTCTTCGATGACCAGGCCGAGTAGCACGATGTTGGTATTGCTGTACTCGAACTTCTCGCCCGGAGCAAAATCGACGGGGTGGGAGAACGCGATGGCCAGCAATTCCTCCGGTGTCCACGCCTTCTGCGGGTCGTTGTCGAGCGTCGCGTTGAATTGTGGGTCGAAGGAATAGCTGTACAGCCCGCTGTGCATGTCGGATAGCTGCGCAATGGTGATCGTATCGCCGTTGGGCACCCCGTCGATGTATTTACCGATGGGATCGTCCAGGCTGAGCTTTCCTTCCTGCACCAACTGGAGAATGACCGTCGACGTCATGGTCTTGGTATTGCTTCCGACGCGGAAATAGTCGTCCAGTGACATGGGTTTGTCCTCGCCGATGACCTGTGTGCCGAATGTCGCGGTCCAGTCGCCTTGCGTCGGCGACGAGATCAGCACCACTGCGCCGGGAATGACGTTGTCTTTCATCAGTTTCTCGATGGTCGGCTGCAAGGTTGCCGCGTACGCCGGTGCCGGGGCATTGTTTGACGACGTGACCTGAGTCTGCGACACGTCAGTGGAATCGCTCTCCTCCGACGAGGTGCCGCACCCGGTCAGGGCGACGAGACTCATCGTCAAAGCGACGGCTGCTGTTGTGCTGTGACGGCGCATGGGTTCTCCCGGTCTGCGATCGCGAATTCAGCTGTAACTTGAATCGTAAAGAACGACCGTGTCCGTTTTAGGTGTTTCGCGTGTCTGCGCTGGTTGAATTCGCTGAATTTGTCCACCATCAGGCATTGTGTGACTGTCGGTGAGAATTCGGCGGATGCGGAGAACGGGAGTAGCGATGGCGACGATCGAAGAAATTCTGGAACTGGAACGCCTCGAACGCGACATTTTCCGAGGGATAATTGCGGAGACCACGCTGCCCCGAACATTCGGTGGGCAAGTGGCAGGTCAGGCACTTGTCTCGGCCGTGCGCACCGTTGATCCGGAATTCTTGGTTCATTCCCTGCACGGATATTTTCTCCGACCCGGAAACCCGAAGGAGCCCACTGTCTTTCTGGTCGACCGCGTGCGCGATGGCCGATCTTTTGCCACACGACGGGTGACAGGAATCCAAGACGGGCAGGCGATCTTCACGATGTCGGCGTCGTTCCACGTTCAAGACGAGGGCATCGAGCACCAGGACGAGATGCCGCCTGTGCCCGACCCTGAGACGCTGGGCCTGGCCACCGACTCCGACGACGGCGAGACCGCGTGGCTGGCTCGCGAATGGGCAGACTGGGACCTACGGCTCGTCCCACAAGCTGATATCAGCAAGCGTCCAGGCGCCGCGGCTCAGCAGCAAGTGTGGTTCCGCTCGCGGGAGGCACTACCGGATGACCCGGTCTTCCACGTGTGTGCCCTCGCGTACATGAGCGACATGACCTTGCTGGGATCCTCTCGTATCCCGCACAAGGACACACCAATGCAGGCCGCATCGCTCGATCACGCAATGTGGTTCCTGCGCCCGTTTCGGGCGGACGAGTGGTTGTTGTACGACCAGACCTCGCCGTCGGCCGGGTTCGGTCGCGCGCTGACTCAGGGACGGATTTTCGACCGACGCGGAAACATGGTCGCCGCGGTGGTTCAGGAAGGTTTGACGCGTCACCTTCGTACTCAGTAGACGCGAACGGCAGGTCGAGCGGGGTGGTCGTAACGCACGTCCAGATCGATCCGGTCGGTCACACCATCCTGATGCTCGAGTAGCGGGTCGACGGTCCACAGCTGTGCAGGCGGTGTGTGCCGCCGGATCGCCGCCTCGGACATGTTCAATCGGACGGTGACGTCGAAGTCGAGACCGCGGCCAAGCAGCATCGGTCCGGCGACAATGATCACCGTTCGCTCGTGAACGGTTCGGCGGGATGAGCGTGCCGACCGGTCTGCTGTCTCGTCCCACAGTTGGGGAAGCCACGTACGACGCGCCCGCGCCGCCGTCACGACTTCACGGTCCAGAGCGTCGTAGTCGAACCACATCGTTCGATAGCTCAGCGGATCTTCGTGCCCGAACTCGAGCCGCAACGACGCCGGCCGCACGTAGTCGTGAAGAGAGACAACAGCACTCGGACGTTGCCGCGCCTGCGCGGCAACACCGATCAACTCGGCTAGTTCGACCGGCCGAGCGCAATCAGCACCGTCCAGCGCCACCACCGCAACTGTCGGGTGTGATTCACACAGCGATACAACCTGTTCGGCCAGTGCCTGCGGGGTCGAGGGGATGAAGGCGTTCACACCACCATGGTGCCGTGTGCGGGCGGCGAACCGATAATGTGAACCCGTTGCCCGCCGGCGCTGTCGGCCTCTACTCTGCCGGAGGACACATGATTGGTATCGAGGAGATCCTCGAGCTCGAAACGCTGGAAAAGGATATTTTCAGAGGGGCAGTTCACCCCACTGTCATGCAGCGCACCTTCGGTGGACAGGTAGCCGGCCAGTCTCTGGTATCCGCAGTCAGCACCGTTGACGAGCGCTTCCACGTGCATTCGTTGCACGGATATTTTCTGCGGCCGGGTAATCCCAAGATTCCCACGGTGTATCTCGTGGACCGGATCCGTGACGGGCGCTCGTTCTGTACACGCCGGGTGAACGCCGTCCAGGACGGGAAGACGATCTTCTCGATGTCGGCGTCGTTCCACGTCGAAGACCAGGGCATCGAGCATCAGGACCGGATGCCGAATGTCCCGATGCCGGAGGAACTGCCGGACCCGTTGACCATTCCCGATTTTGCCGGAACACCGCTTCACGAGGAGTGGCGGAACTGGGATCTGCGAATCGTGCCTGCAGACGTTGCGAACTCGGCACCGGATATGCCTGCGCAGCAGCGGGTTTGGATCCGTTACCGCAACACCTTGCCGGATCGCCCACTTCTGCACATCTGCACCTTGGCCTATCTGAGTGACATGACGCTGCTCAACACCTCGAATGTGCCGCACAAGGACGTGAAGACGCAGAATGCCTCACTCGATCATGCGATGTGGTTCCTGCGTCCGTTCCGGGCCGACGAATGGCTGATGTACGACCAGACGTCGCCGTCGGCCGGGTTCGGGCGAGCGCTGACGCAGGGGCGCATTTACGATCGAAGCGGCAATATGGTGGCAGCGGTAGTCCAGGAAGGCTTGTCGCGGATCGAACGCGAGCCCTCGGTTAGTGAAGACCCCTCGGGTAGTGAAGACAAGGTAGGAACACAGGCATGACTCGTCCGTTGATCGGCGTACTCGCACTCCAGGGTGACGTGCGGGAGCACCTTGCTGCCTTGGCGGATTCGGGGGCGGACGCCGTGGGCGTGCGCCGTCCCGAGGAACTCGACAAGGTTGACGGCATCGTGATTCCCGGCGGTGAATCGACAACGATGAGCCGGCTTTTGCAGGTTTTCGAACTGCTCGAACCGCTTCGCGAACGGCTTCGCGGTGGGTTGCCTGCCTACGGTTCGTGCGCCGGCATGATCTTGCTGGCCAGCGAGGTGCTCGACACCCGGCCCGATGCCGAGCACCTCAATGCTATTGATATGACCGTGCGCCGCAACGCTTTCGGACGTCAGGTCGATTCGTTCGAATCGGACCTCGAATTCGAGGGCATTGTCGGAGATCCTGTCCGGGCCGTGTTCATTCGCGCGCCGTGGGTGGAACGGGTAGGCCCGGGCGTCGAGGTTCTTGCCCAGGTGCCGGCGGCAGCAGGCGAAGCTGCCGGCCGGATCGTGGCTGTTCGGCAAGGTTCGGTGATTGCGACGTCGTTCCATCCGGAGGTGACGGGGGACCGTCGTGTGCACGAGCTCTTCGTCGACCTGGTTCGGGGCTAGATTTCGCGAGCGCCAGCCTGTTGGACGAGTGAATTGAGGAGTCGGACACCATCTTCCGGGTGGTCGACGGTGACGGCGAAAACGCGCCCGGTCTCGAGCGTGAGCACGATTGCCTCGCCGGAGCGCAGTGTCACCGCCGTGCCGCGTGGAGTGATGCGATAGCCGTATCCACCCCACTCAATGGGCCGGATGGCGTCGGCGGACGCGGACTTCACTCTCGAGATGGCAATCTTCTTCCACCGGATGCCCCACGAGCTGATGCTCAGTCCGGAATTATCCACGCGGACCGTGACGGACGCGAAAGCTGCTGTCATGACGGTGGCGGCGAGCAGGATGACAGCTACCCACCAGTCGGAATATGCGGCGGTGCCGACCGTGAGTGCTGTCAGACCGGCGGAGAGGACCCACGGCCAGACGCTGTGTGCGCGGCCGATCCACGCTGCGCGTTCGGTGGCAGTGAGCGGTGTGTCCAGCGTCGGGGTGGGGAGCAGCGGTTCGACATTGGCTCCGCCCCGTGAGGTGAGCGCCCAAGCGGCGATTCCCGTCATTGCCGCAGCGATGGGAAGAGCTATCCACCACCCGATACGTGCGTTCTCCGGGGCGCCGGCGTCGAGGGTCAAGGCAACGCTGAGGATCCAGATCGTCGCTGACGTCGCGGCTGCGGTGGCTGTGACGGACAACAGCAGGGGAGCGGAGTCGCCCGCACGAATCGCCGTGACCGCGGCAACGACGGAGGCGATCAACGACACCACCAGTGTGATGGCGAAGAACGTTGTGGTTGTGGCGAATCCGTCCGGCGTCGATCCGGACCAGTGACTGGCGACAGTGTGCGGAAGCTGATCGCCCCACAGTAGGCGTGCCACGATCAACACCGCCGTGGGGATGAAGGTCAACGAGGCTGCGGTCCAGAGCCGGACCTTGCTGGTCGTCATTGTGTGCTGGTCTCCTTGATGAGGTCGAGCATGTGGGCTGTGTCGAGACCCAGATTGCGGGCCTGGCGGACAAACTCTCGTGCTGATTCGTGGAGAGCTGTTGCGCCGGAATCGAACTCGGCGCGGATGACGGCGCCGCGCCCGCGTCGTAGATCGATGAGGCCCTCGTCGCGCAGCGCCGCGTACGCACGCAGAACGGTGTGCAGATTGACGTCAACCGACTCGGCGAGTGCGCGAGCGGACGGAAGTCGATCGCCGGGGCCGACCTCGCCGCGGATGACGGCCCCGCGCACTCCGGCCGCAATCTGATCGGCGAGTGGCGTCGCCGAGGCGTGATCGATGCGAATCAACATGTTTGCATTCTATGCAAACAATCTCGTGTTTGACGAATTAGTGTGCGGGGGATGCAGCATGTGGCGACGTGGGACGGGTAACATCGTCAGAGCTGAAAGAAGCGCATTCGGCGTGCGCAACACAGCAGGAAAGGGGCTTGAATCGCATGAGCGGCCACTCAAAATGGGCCACCACCAAGCACAAGAAGGCTGTGATCGACGCACGTCGTGGCAAATCCTTCGCGAAGCTGATCAAGAACATCGAGGTGGCGGCACGAACCGGCGGTGGCGATCCCACGGGCAACCCCACGTTGTTCGATGCCATTCAGAAGGCTAAGAAGACGTCTGTCCCCAACGACAACATCGAGCGTGCGCGCAAGCGCGGCGCAGGTGAAGAAGCTGGCGGCGCGGACTGGCAGACCATCATGTACGAGGGCTACGGGCCCAACGGTGTTGCTGTGCTGATCGAGTGCCTGACCGACAACCGCAACCGCGCAGCTGGTGAAGTTCGTACCGCGATGACGCGCAACGGCGGCAACCTTGCCGATCCGGGTTCGGTCTCATACCTGTTCGCTCGCAAGGGCGTCGTGACGCTCGAGAAGAACGGGCAGTCCGAGGACGACGTGTTGATGGCAGTTCTCGATGCCGGCGCAGAAGAGGTCACCGATCTCGGCGAGACCTTCGAAATCGTCTGTGAGCCACAGGATCTTGTCGCGGTTCGCAGTGCTCTGCAGGAAGCCGGGATCGACTACGACTCCGCCGAAGCCGATTTCCGTGCATCCGTAGAGGTTCCGCTGGACGTCGACGGCGCCCGCAAGATCTTCAAGCTCGTCGACGCGCTCGAGGATTCCGACGACGTGCAGAACGTCTACACGAATATCGATCTGTCCGACGAGGTGCTTGCAGCACTCGACGCCGACTAGGTCGACGCTGAACTAGTTCGACGCAGCCATACTCAACCCGGCCGTGACGGTAATCGTCGCGGCCGGGTTGCGTGTTGATGTCGGCAGTTCGCCCGTGCACCGCTAAGCTATCGAACAGCTGTTCGGTGTGGAGAGGTGTGACAAAAGTGCGCGTGCTCGGAGTGGACCCTGGCTTGACCCGTTGCGGGTTGGGTGTGGTCGATGGGAGTAACGGCAGAGTTGTGCGTCCCATTGCCGTCGACGTGGTGCGTACGCCTGCTGACATGGACCTCGGACCTCGCCTGCTCCGAATCTCGGATGCGGCGGAACTGTGGATCGAGCAGTACAAACCTGACGTCGTTGCCATCGAGCGGGTATTCGCGCAACACAACGTCAGTACGGCAATGGGGACGGCGCAAGCCGGTGGTGTTGTTGCGGTTGCGGCCACGCGCCGTGGCATTCCCGTGTTCTTTCACACGCCCAGCGAGGTGAAAGCGGCTGTCACCGGGAGCGGAACTGCAGACAAGGCGCAGGTCACCGCGATGGTGACTCGAATCCTCAATCTCAAAACCGCTCCGAAACCCGCCGACGCGGCGGACGCACTCGCGTTGGCGATCTGCCACTGTTGGCGGGCACCCATGATCGAACGAATGGCGCGCGCCGAGGCAATGGCTGCGGAACAGATGCGTAAGTATCAGGCAAAATTGGCCGAGACCACGAAGAAGGCAGGTTCACGATGATCGCGTCGGTTCGCGGCGAGGTACTCGACATAGCTCTCGATCATGCGGTTATCGAGGCTGCGGGTGTCGGTTACCGCGTCAACGCAACGCCGGTGACGCTGGGTGCGTTGCACCGGGGGAGCGAGGCGAGGCTTTTCACCACGATGATCGTGCGTGAGGATTCGATGACGCTCTACGGTTTCTCCGATCTCGAGTCCAAGGATCTGTTCAGCCTTCTCCAGACGGTGTCGGGCGTCGGCCCTCGCCTGGCGATGGCCACGCTTGCGGTACTCGAGCCGGATGCGCTGCGGCGAGCGCTCTCGGAGGGCAATCTCACCGCGTTGACGAGAGTGCCTGGCATCGGAAAACGTGGTGCCGAACGCATGGTTGTGGAACTGCGAGACAAGGTCGACGCAGTACCGACGACCGCCGGGGTGTCGGGGGCAGTCGCAGCAAATGCGATCCGTGATCAGATTGTCGAGGCCTTGGAAGGGCTCGGGTTCCCGCTCAAGCAAGCCGAACAAGCCACGGATTCCGTTCTCGCGGAAACACCCGCCGCAACTACGTCCGTCGCACTTCGATCCGCTCTCTCCCTGCTCGGTAAAACTCGATGAATTTCGACCCGATCGACGACTTCGACGACGAATCCCAGGTCAGCGCTGAATTGGTGGCGGGGGACGGTGAGGTCGAGGCAAGTCTCCGGCCCAAGAGCCTGGACGATTTCATCGGTCAACCGCGCGTGCGCGAGCAATTGCAACTGGTACTCACCGGGGCAAAGATGCGCGGTGGAACACCCGACCACATTCTGATGTCCGGACCGCCCGGACTCGGCAAGACGTCGATGGCGATGATCATCGCGGGTGAGCTGGGTTCTTCACTGCGGTTGACGTCAGGTCCGGCTCTCGAGCGGGCCGGTGATCTTGCGGCGATGTTGAGCAATCTGGTGGAGGGTGACGTTCTCTTCATCGACGAGATTCATCGGATCGCCCGTCCCGCCGAGGAAATGCTGTACCTCGCGATGGAGGACTTCCGAGTCGACGTCGTGGTCGGCAAGGGTCCAGGTGCTACGTCGATTCCGCTGGAAGTTGCGCCGTTCACCCTCGTAGGGGCGACCACCCGATCCGGCGCCCTTACCGGTCCGCTGCGAGATCGGTTCGGGTTCACCGCGCACATGGATTTCTACGAACCCGATGAGCTGCAACAGATTCTGATGCGATCGGCGGGCATCCTCGGCGTGAATCTCGAAGTTGATGCCAGTGCCGAAATTGCTCGACGCTCGCGAGGGACGCCGCGTATCGCCAACCGGTTGCTGCGGCGAGTGCGAGATTTTGCCGAAGTGAGGGCAGATGGGATCGTGACGATGGAGGTCGCCCGCGCCGCTCTCGCCGTTTACGACGTCGACCAACTCGGACTGGATCGTCTCGACAGATCTGTGTTGAGTGCGCTCGTGCGTTCATTCGGCGGCGGCCCGGTGGGAGTGTCCACCTTGGCGGTTGCGGTCGGTGAGGAACCGTCGACTGTCGAAGAGGTGTGCGAGCCGTTCCTGGTTCGCGCCGGGATGATCGCCAGGACCCCGCGCGGTCGTGTTGCCACTGCTGCAGCCTGGAAACAGCTCGGCATGACGCCGCCACCGGACGCCGCTGCGGGTGGTATCGAGGTTCGCGCAAGGGAGCCACAAGCGTCGTTGTTCGACCCGGACGCAGAGTGATTTCGCGTTGTCGGAGCCTCCCGTTAGTGGCGAACTGTCGGGTTTCCTAAGGAACTAGTGGCACACTGGTGTCTTGCGTAGGTCCATCCGGGGCCCGCGTGGCGAAAAACATGCTACAAAACCGAGGTTGATCAACACATGTCGAGTTTGCTTTTCCCCCTCCTGATCCTCGCACTGCTGGTGCCGATGTTCCTGGGCATGCGCAAGCAGAAGAAGGCCATGGCCGCGACTTCCGAGATGCAGGATTCGTTGCAGGTGGGCGACCGTGTGCAGACCACGGCCGGCCTGTACGCGACCATCACGTCGTTGGACGACGACACCGTGGAACTGGAGATTGCGCCCGGCGTCGTCACCACCTGGTCGCGTCTGGTTATCCGCGAGCGTGTCAGTGATGTCGTCGAGGATTACAGTGACGACGAAGACGTGTCTTCCGAGTTCGAAGAATCGGCGACTGACACCGAAATCCGACTCACCAAGGATTCCTGAACGCAGTCACGTCGTGACCCTGCTCTAGAGTTACTGTGTAGTTAACGCATCGCCGCACGTTCGAACGGCGCAACTCGAGCGGTCGTGGACCGCTCACGTCCGGCACCTAATGAGGAGACTTAAAGATCGTGGCACCTTCCACCGGAACGGTGCATCCAGCCCGCTACCTGGCCCTGTTCGGGGTCCTGGTCGTGGCGCTGTATGCGCTGGTGTTCTTTACTGGCGATAAATCGGCCACACCGAAGCTCGGTATCGACTTGCAGGGTGGAACGCGTGTCACGCTGACCGCGCGCACGCCGGACGGCAGCGCGCCCAGTCAGGACAGTCTGAAGCAGGCTCAGGAAATCATCGAGACCCGTGTCAACGGGCTCGGCGTATCCGGGTCCGAGGTTGTCATCGACGGTGACAATCTGGTCATCACGGTGCCAGGCGACGACAGCGCGCAGGCGCGGTCGTTGGGTCAGACGGCTCGTTTGTACATCCGTCCGGTTACCGGATCGATCGATGTAGCTACCCGCGACGCCAATCGAACGGCTGTTACTCCCGGCGCCGAAACACCGGCGGCGGAAACACCGGCAGCAGAGGCGCCCGCAACGGAGGCACCGGCCACACAGGCTCCGCAGAACCGCCCGTTCCCAGCGCAAGAACCGGCAACCAGCGAACCCGCTCCCACATCGGAAGCAGCGCCAACTACAGAGCCGGCGGCACCGGCCGCTCCGAGTGACTCCGCCGACGCCAGTGACGCCGCCGCAGCCGAGATCGCCGCTGCGCGAGCGCTGCGTCAGAGCACCGATCCCACGGTTCAAGAGCAGGCCGTCGCCAATCTCGATTGCTCCGTGGCCGATCCGCTGCGTGGTAACGACGATCCGACGCTTCCGCTCGTCGCGTGCTCTCAGGACGGCGCGTACATCTACCTTCTGGGCCCGTCGATCATCGACGGCCAGGAAATCGCGGACGCGTCGTCGGTGTTCAATTCACAGCAGTCACGTCATGAGATCAGCCTGTCGTTCAAGACCACAGGTAGTAACACCTGGGCACAGTTCACCTCGGCAAACATCGGCAAGCAGGCAGCCTTCGTCCTCGACTCGAAGGTTGTCAGTGCGCCCACGATTCAGGGCGCAACGCCCGCCGGTAGCGCCACCTCGATCACCGGTAGCTTTACCGCGGAAAGCGCCAAGGAACTGGCGAACACCCTGAAGTACGGTTCGCTGCCGCTGTCGTTCGCAGCCTCGGAAGCCGAGACTGTATCGGCGACACTCGGACTGGCATCGTTGGAAGCAGCGTTGATCGCTGGTGCGGTGGGCCTCGTTCTCGTACTCGTGTACTGCCTCGTCTATTACCGAATGCTTGGCGTGCTGACGGCGCTGTCCCTCGTCCTCTCGGGTGTCATGGTGTACGCCATCATGGTGCTGCTGGGCAGGTACATCGGGTTCACCCTCGACCTCGCCGGCATGGCAGGTCTGATCATCGGTATCGGTATGACTGCCGACTCGTTTGTCGTGTTCTTCGAACGCATCAAGGACGAGATGCGTGAGGGCCGCAGTTTCCGTTCCGCAGTACCCCGTGGTTGGGCCCGTGCCCGCCGCACCATCCTCTCGGGTAACGCGGTGAGCTTCATCGCAGCCGCCGTTCTGTACGCACTGGCGGTGGGCCAGGTGCGCGGATTTGCGTTCACCCTCGGCTTGACCACCATCCTCGACGTCGTCGTGGTCTTCCTCGTGACGTGGCCTCTGGTTCATCTGGCTTCCCGTTCGGCGTTCTGGTCCAAGCCCAGCGTCAACGGATTGGGAGCAGTCCAAGAGGTAGCCCGCGAACGTAAGGTTGCCGCCGCTGCGTCGGCTAAGGAGACACGAGCATGAGTGAGTCCAACAACAACTCTGCCGGAGATTCCTCGGCGGACCGGGAAGCACGTTCCGTGACAGCCGATTCCGGGGTCGACCAGGCGTCGATGCCGAAACACAGTCTGCTGTCGCGTCTGTACACCGGGACCGGCGCATTCGAGGTAGTCGGCAAGCGTCGGTTCTACTACGGCCTGACCGGCGCACTCGTGGCAATCGCACTGCTGGCAATGCTGATCCGCGGTTTCACGTTCGGTATCGACTTCGAGGGTGGATCGCGCATCCAGTTCCCGGCCGGAGACGGAGTCGAGACGTCGCAGGTCGAAACCGTCTACTCCGAAGCTCTCGGTTTCGAACCGGAGAGTGTTCAGACGGTGGGTTCGGGTTCGAGTGCCACAGTGCAGATTCGGTCGGAAACGCTCGATGCGCAGCAGATCGTGACGCTCCAGAATGCACTCTTCGACGAATTCCAGCCCGAGGACAGAAACGGTAATCCGTCCCGCGATGCCATCAGCTTTGCCGATGTGAGCGAGACGTGGGGTGGTCAGATCACCAAGAAGGCTCTGCTCGCGCTGATCGTCTTCCTGGTCATCGTAAGTATCTATATCGCGGTTCGGTTCGAACGAGACATGGCGATAGCCGCGATCATCGCGTTGTTCTTCGACATCATCGTGACCGCGGGTATCTACGCGCTCGTCGGATTCGAAGTCACACCTGCGACGGTGATCGGTCTGCTCACCATTCTCGGTTTCTCGCTGTACGACACCGTCGTCGTGTTCGACAAGGTGGAGGAGAACACGAGAGGCATCCTGCATCTGACGCGTCGCACGTACGGTGAACAGGCGAACCTCGCCGTCAACCAGACGCTCATGCGCTCGATCAACACAACGGTCATCAGTGTGTTGCCCGTGATTGCCCTGATGGTGGTCGCGGTGTGGATGCTCGGCGTCGGAACGCTCAAGGACCTGGCCCTCGTCCAGTTGGTCGGCATCGTCGTTGGCGCCTACTCGTCGATCTTCTTCGCGACCCCGCTCCTCGTGTCGATGAAGGAACGATGGGGACCTGTGGCCGTTCACACCCGCAAGGTTCTCGCTCGCCGGGCTACGCTTGCCGAAAAGGGTCTCGGTGCCAAGACCGCAGAGTCTGTCGGTGCCGGAGCATCGGTAACGCAACGTGCCGCAGTTGCTCCCGCGCCTGGCGCTCGGCCGACCGGAAAGCGGAAAAAGAAGGCTCACTGATCATGCTCCAAGCGAGGCGAGCAGTAGTTCGCTCACTGTCGTTTGTTGCTGCCACCGCGGTGGTCACAGGTTCGTTGGCGGCCTGCTCGGAGGACGACACCGAGCAGGCTCCGTCCATCGGATACGCAATCGACAACACGATCACCACGTACAACGGCAACACGACGGCCGGGGCCGTCTCGGGAACGATGGCGGCGCTCAGCCGGGTGCTACCCGGCTTCACCTTCACCGGGCCGGTCGGCGCTCCGGTATCGGACACAGACATCGGTACCGCGGCGCAGTTGCCGGGTGAGGCGCTGACGGTGTCGTACACGCTCAATCCCTCGTCCGTGTACTCCGATGGTGTTCCGCTGACCTGCGACGACCTGGTTCTCACGTGGGCCGCATCGAGTGGCCGATTCACGAAAACCGTCGACGGCGCGGACGTGCCGATGTTCGATGTAGCCAACACGTTGGGGTACTCCGATATCGACCGGGTGCAGTGCCAGCCCGGTGCAAAAGACGCGACCGTCGTGTTCAAACCCGGCCGCGCGTTCACCGAGTGGCGTTCCCTGTTCGGGGCGACGGCACTGATGCCGTCGCACATCGCGATGCAACACGCCGGCGTGCCAGACCTGGTGTCGGCCGTGAATTCGGATGACACCGAGGCACTGACGAAGATCGCCGATTTCTGGAACACCGGGTGGAACATGACGCCCGGTCAGTTGGATACGTCGGTATTGCCGTCCTCGGGCCCGTACCGAGTCGAGGACTACACCGAAGACGGTGGGCTGGTGCTGGTCGCCAACGAGCGGTGGTGGGGCAATGCACCGGCCACTGACCGCATCGTGGTCTGGCCCCGTGGAGTGGACCTCACCAAGGATGCTGTCGACCAATCGATCGAAGTGATCGACGTCGGTTCCGGTTCGGCCGGGGACCTCAGCGCGCTCTCCGGTTTCACCAGCGAGCAAATCCCGTCGAGGTCCATCGAGCAATTCATCTTGTCGACGTCGGGGGTTCTGGGCGACGAAGCAGCCCGGCGGGCATTCGGGCATTGTGTGCCTCGGTCGACGCTGTTCGATCAGTACGGAAGCACGCCAGACGCGCCGGCGGTCGGCGTCGGATCCGGAACGGTGGATTCGCGTCTCGTAGTCCCCGATTCGTTGGTGTACAGCGATGCCGCGGCGACCGACGGTAATCGATACAGCGCAGCGGACGTCGCAGCCACCAAGGTCTCGTTGTCCGAGGCCGGATTGGATGCGTTGACCGTGCGTGTCGGGTACCTGGCTCCGGATCCGGTGCGGTCCCAGATCGTGGCCGACGTGAAGGCGGCGTGCGAACCTGCCGGAGTCACGATCGAGGACGTCAGCTCCCCGGATTTCACACCGGACGCACTGCGCACGGGTGGCGTCGACGCGGTGCTGGCCGGCACCGCCGGTCAAGCGGGTGCAGCGGGCATGGCGGACATGATCGACGCGCGCGGCGCACTGCGGTCGGGTAACTCCTCGAATTTCGGTGGATACGGAAATGCGCGGGTCGATCAGATCATCGACCAGTTGGACACCGATCCTGCAATAGCTGCGCAATTGGGACTGTCGGTGGAGGCGGAGAACATCCTCTGGACGCAGGTGCCTACTATTCCTCTGTTCAATCAGGTGCGAACTGTTGCCGTCGCTCAAGGAATGAGTGCCGTGGTTGCCAATCCGACTCGATCGGCCAGCGGCTGGAACATGGACAGATGGGTATTGCGTAGATGACGATTTCGAATGAAATCAGTGTGGGTGGGACAAGGATGACGTCAGACGAATTGAAGGCAGTGCATCTGGCCGCGTCGGATGCCGTAGTCCGGTTGACACGGTGGGCCGACAATTTCCCAGGTCCGGGTGTGCGTTTTGCAGACCTGACGCCGGTGTTCGCGGACGCCGAAGGTTTCAGTGCTGTTCTCGACGGTTTGATTGCATGTGCACCCGATGTGGACACGATTGCGGCCGTCGACGCGCGTGGTTTCCTGCTCGGAGCCGGTGCTGCCGCTCGAATGGGCGCCGGTGTGGTTGCGGTGCGCAAGGTGGGCAAACTGCCGCCACCGGTTCTCTCACGTTCGTACAGCCTCGAATACGGGTCGTCGACGCTCGAGATTCCGGCAAACGGGTTCGATCTCACCGGACGGAATGTTCTGGTCATCGACGACGTTCTGGCTACCGGAGGGACATTGGAAGCAGCCGTGCAGTTGGTGGAACTGGCCGGCGCCACCGTCGTCGCGGTGGCCGTGGTGCTCGAGATCGAGGAACTCAGGGGCCGTGATCGGTTCGTAAAGTACCCGCTGACGTCCCTGGTCAAGGTCTGAGTACTAAAGTTGGCTCCTGGGGGTCTGGTAGACCTCCAGGGCAATTTCCCGTTGCAGGGCGGTTGCCTAACCAACTCGGTGGTAGGAGGTGGCGACATGACGTCGAATCTTGATCGATCACAGAACTCGGGTGCAGTGTCGCAGGAATCGGGTACCAACCCGGCTCCGGATACGACACCATCGAAGTCCGGTGCTCCGGACGACAGTTCCGCTTCGTCGCAAACAGCAGGCAATCGGATCGGTCAGAGTGCAGCCGTACCGGCGTCGGCGTCTCGCCGCGTTCGAGCTCGCCTTGCTCGGCGCATCACGGGGCAGCGTAATGCCACCATCCGCCCGGTTCTCGAGCCGCTGGTCAGTTTGCATCGTGAGCTGTACCCGAAGGCCGATCTGGCGCTTCTCCAGCGCGCGTACGACGTCGCGGAGGAACGACACTCCAGTCAGCGTCGTAAGTCCGGCGATCCCTACATCACGCACCCGCTGGCTGTCGCGAGCATCCTTGCCGAGTTGGGGATGGACACCACCACGCTGGTGGCCGCATTGCTTCACGACACCGTTGAGGACACCGGTTACTCGCTCGAAGAATTGACGCGCGATTTCGGCGACGAAGTTGCGCACTTGGTCGACGGCGTCACCAAACTCGACAAGGTTGTCCTGGGCACCGCCGCCGAGGGCGAGACCATCCGCAAGATGATCATCGCGATGGCGCGTGATCCTCGGGTGCTGGTCATCAAGGTTGCCGACCGCCTGCACAACATGCGGACCATGCGCTTCCTGCCGCCGGAGAAGCAGGCACGCAAGGCTCGCGAAACTCTCGAAGTTATTGCACCCCTTGCTCATCGGCTTGGAATGGCGACAGTCAAGTGGGAACTCGAAGACTTGTCGTTCGCGATCCTGCACCCCAAGAAGTACGACGAGATCGTGCGTCTGGTTGCCGATCGCGCGCCGTCGCGGGACACCTACCTGGCGAAGGTGCGGGCCGAGATCAACTCCACGCTGTCCGCGTCGCGGATCAATGCGGTGGTTGAAGGACGGCCAAAGCACTACTGGTCGATCTATCAGAAGATGATCGTCAAGGGCCGCGACTTCGACGACATCCATGACCTGGTCGGCGTCCGCATTCTGTGTGACGAGGTCCGTGACTGTTACGCGGCAGTCGGTGTTGTGCATTCACTGTGGCAGCCGATGGCGGGGCGGTTCAAGGACTACATCGCGCAACCGCGGTACGGCGTGTATCAGTCGCTGCACACCACGGTCGTGGGTCCGGAGGGCAAGCCCCTCGAGGTCCAGATCCGTACGCAGGACATGCACCGGACGGCCGAGTTCGGTATCGCCGCGCACTGGCGGTACAAGGAGACCAAGGGCAAGCACGCCGGCGACATCGCCGAGGTCGACGACATGGCGTGGATGCGCCAGCTACTCGACTGGCAGCGTGAAGCGGCCGACCCGGGGGAGTTCCTCGAGTCGCTGCGCTACGACCTTGCCGTCAAGGAGATCTTCGTCTTCACCCCCAAGGGTGACGTGGTGACCTTGCCTGCAGGTTCGACGCCGGTCGACTTTGCCTATGCCGTGCACACCGAGGTGGGCCACCGCTGTATCGGTGCCCGCGTCAACGGACGTCTGGTCGCCCTCGAGCGCAAGCTCGACAACGGCGAGGTGGTGGAAGTCTTCACGTCGAAGGCGGCCACCGCAGGCCCCAGCCGTGACTGGCAGTCGTTTGTCGTCTCCCCGCGGGCCAAGGCAAAGATTCGTCAGTGGTTCGCGAAGGAACGACGCGAGGAAGCTCTCGAATCCGGTAAGGATCAAATCGCCAAGGAAGTACGACGCGTCGGACTTCCGTTGCAGCGCTTGATGAATGCCGAGTCGATGAGCACGATCGCGAACGAGCTTCGGTACCCGGACGTCTCGGCGTTGTACACCGCGGTGGGTGAGAGCCAGGTCAGTGCGCACCACGTCGTACAGCGTCTGGTGGCTCATCTCGGCGGCGTCGGCGCAGTCGAGGAGGAACTGGCCGAACGGTCGACACCGTCGAACATGCCGGTGCGTACTCGCAGTACCGGCGACTCCGGCATCCTGGTTCCCGGTGCTCCGGGCACGGTGGCAAAGCTTGCCAAGTGCTGCACACCGGTGCCTGGCGATTCCATTCTGGGCTTCGTCACGCGCGGCGGCGCGGTCAGTGTTCACCGCACGGATTGCACCAACGCCAATTCGCTGCACGACCAGTCCGAACGGATCATCGACGTCGAGTGGGCACCGTCCGCGTCGTCGGTGTTCCTGGTCGCGATCCAGATCGAGGCGCTCGATCGTCACCGCTTGCTTTCCGATGTGACCAAGGCGTTGGCAGACGAGAAGGTCAACATCTTGTCTGCGTCGGTCAACACGTCCGGTGATCGAGTTGCCATCAGCAAGTTCACCTTCGAGATGGGTGACCCGAAGCATCTGGGCCACGTTCTCAACGTGGTCCGCAATGTGGAAGGCGTGTACGACGTGTATCGAGTGACGTCGGCGTCGTAGTTCTCTCACACCGACTGGCGCCGAGCAGATTCCCTGCTCGGCGCCAGTCGCTTACGTGCGCCTGGAAGGTCTTGCCGCTGCAGCGATTCCGGCGTGCCAGCCGGGAGCCCGCCCGCCGCGCGGTGGCTCGATTCCGGAAAGATCGACGCCGCATCGGGTCAAGACCCAGGCCACAACGGAATTCGAGTTCCACATGTCACCTACGCCGACGGCATCCCGTCCCCAGGCGAAGGTGGGAACCGTTCGAATCTCGTCGAGGATCTGCTCGGCAACTGCCGAATCCGCCGATAGACGCAGCGGACTCTCGACAGCTTCCTCGATATCGTCGACCGTTCCGTTCCGCCAACAGTGCACTTCGTACCGGAAGTACTTCGATCTACCGGCCCAGTGCGCGCCGACCGGACCTTCCGCGACAACACCGCGATCGGGTTCCTTGTGCTGCCACACCGGAGTCATCTCGATCGAATAGACGTTGGGCGGCACTGTGATTCGCAGCGCGCAATGGTAAAGCGGCACCGGTGTTCGATGAGTGAACCAGGCGCTCAACCGTTCGTAGACAATGCCGTTGAAGCGCACCACATGTCCGCCAGCGCCGAGCGGAAGCCAGTACAGATCTACGGCGGTCACGTGTGTCCTTCGACCTTCACCGATCCGGGTGGGCGGCGAGGGTCGAGCAGATGCTGTCGGCCCAAGCGGCGATGTCGTCCGGCGATCGGAAATCGCCCTCGGTCGCTTTTGCCGCTCTGGTCGCAATGCGCTCGGTGAACGAGAGCACCGACGGATCGAGTTTGCCGCCGAACATGTGGTGCTCAACGGCCCAGGGGGTGTTGATCCACTTGAGATTGTCGGCATTGTCACCAGGGGTGATTGGGCCGCTGGAGAACAACCACACCGGACGCTTCTGCAGGGCATCGAGATCGCGATCCATCAGACGGGTCGCATCCTTGAGCCATTTCCCGAGGTAGATCGCGCTGCCGAGAACGACGGCGTCATAGCCTTCGACCGTGTCGACGTCGTGGGCTTTCTTGACATCGACCTGAGGCTCGATATTCCGTGCCCGCAACCCCGAAGTAATCGCGCGGCCTAACTGCTCACCGATTTCGGCAGTCGATCCGTGCTTGCTCGCTGTTGCGATCAGAATCCTCATGCAGTGATGATCCCGCTTTGTCGGTCATACAAAACGGAAAAGGGCGATACGAGAGGAATCTCTCGTATCGCCCCTTTTTGTGCTGGCAGATCAGGCGACTACTGCTGTTTCGATGGTGATCGGGGTGTTCGGGGCACCGCCGCCGGTGGCTCCCATGCTGCCGTCGTCACCGTCGGCGGCGATCTTCTCGATGGTTGCAAGACCGGCCTCGTCGATGGTCCCGAAAACGGTGTAGTCGGGCGGGAGGAGTGAATCGTCGTATACGAGGAAGAACTGGCTACCGTTGCTGTCCGGCTGTGATGAATGAGCCATGGCCAGAGTGCCGCGCGGGTAGACGACCGGCAACGACAGTGCCGGATCGTTCTCGGCGTACACGGTGGTCGGGTACTCGTTGGCAAAGCCGAATCCCGGTCCGCCCGTGCCCTGGCCCGAAGGATCTCCGCACTGGAGGATCTGCAAGCCCGGGCTGGTGACGAGGCGATGGCACGGGGTGTCGTCGAAGTACTTCTGCTCGACCAGGCTGACCATGCTGTTGACGGTGCACGGGGCGGCTGTGCGGTTGAGTTCCATACCGATCGGTCCGGCGGTGGTCGTCAACTGGACGTTTACGGTGCCCTCGGCGGGGACTCCGGTGGACGTCGGCGTGTCAACCGTCTTGGCTGCACCCGCCGCCGGGGCATAGGTGCAGTCGACCGTGGCACCAGCAGGCGCCGGAACGGCGGGCAACTGTTCGAACTGCGACATGTCGAGTGGTGCTGACTTCGTGGTCGACTTCGCGCTCGCCTGAGTGCTCGACGACGCGGAATCGGACTCGGAGTCGTTACTGGAACACCCAGCGAGGACGAGGGCGGTGACGCCGACGGCCGCGATCAGAAGGGACGTGCGTTTCATCAGTCGATCCTTACAGTCTTGATATCGGTGGTGAGGTTCGGCGTGCCGTCGCCCTCGGGCGTGCTGCCACCCGCCGCGATCTTGTCGAGCGTCGCAAGCCCGGTCTCGTCGATCGTGCCGAATACGGTGTAGTCAGGCGGGAGCTGTGAATCGCCGTAGACGAGGAAGAACTGGCTGCCGTTTGTGCCGGCCCCGGCGTTGGCCATCGCGATCATTCCGCGGCTGTACGTCACCGGCATCTGAGCGGCCGGGTCTGCGGCGTCGAAGGCAGTGGTCGGGTACTCGTTGTCGAAGCGGTAACCGGGTCCGCCGCTACCGGTGCCCGACGGGTCGCCGCACTGCAAGACCTGCAATGAGGGGCTCGTCGTCAGGCGATGGCATGTCGTGGCGTCGAAGTAGTTCTGACCCGCGAGGCTCACAAAGTTGTTGACCGTGCACGGCGACTTCGTTCCGTCGAGGACGAGGCCGATATTGCCCTGCGACGTCTCCATGCTGATGCTCGGCGTCGCGTCCGGCGCCGTGGTGGGGATGCCGTCCGCGCGTGGCGGGTTGTTCGGCTTGGATGCCGGCGCAGCGTCAGTCGGGTAAGCGCACGAGACGGTCTCTGCCAAGGGCGTGAGCAAACCGGCAGGCATGGCGGCGGCCGTCTGCTCAGACGTCGATGTGGCGTCGTCAGCGGTGTTCTCGGTGCTGCTGTCGTCACCTCGGGTGAGCAGGACGATCCCGGCGACGACGGCAACAGCCACGACGACACCAGCAGCCGTGTAGACGATTGTCATTTGCTTGCGCTTACGCGCCCGCTCGGCGCGGCGTTCGAGCTGGCGCTCGAGCTTGCGTTTTGCCGCCTGGCGGCGCTGCTCGTTACTCGGCACTGCTGGAGTCCTCCATATTCACGGGTGGAACTGCGTCTGGTCGGTATAACTTCAGTTGTCGGAAAGTCTCCCACTGCAACCTGAGAACTTACTGGCGGGGCAGCAGCTTTAGGCTGTACGTGACACCGTGTTGCCTGATTCGCCCTTCGAAGAGGAGTTACCTCAAGTGCTCGTGACTGGTTTTCCGGCCGGGATGTTCCAGACCAACTGCTACATACTCGCTCAGGACGATGCCTGCGAGTGTGTGGTGATCGATCCGGGTCAGGACGCTGCTGAGCCGCTGTTCGAGTTTCTCGACTCCAAGGACATGTCGGTGACGGCCGTGCTGCTGACGCACGGGCATCTCGATCACATGTGGTCTGCGCGTGAGGTCTGCGAGCGGTACTCGGCGCCGGCCTACATTCACCCGGATGATCGCTACATGCTCACCGACCCTGCCCGGGGAATCGGTCCGACGATGAAGGACTTCATCAAGGACATGTCCTTCGTCGAACCGGACGAGGTCATCGAATTATCCGACGGGGACTCGTTCGAGCTCGCCGGAATGTCCTTTTCGGTCGATCACACGCCGGGCCATACGCAAGGATCTGTTGTCTTCCGCACCCAGGCGGGTACTGCAGAAGGTCCGGTCGATCTGGCTTTCACAGGCGACACCCTGTTCCAGGGCTCGATCGGGCGAAGTGACCTTCCCGGTGGCAACCACGAGCAATTGCTCGATTCCGTCGCGAAGAAACTTCTGATTCTCGCCGACGCAACAGTCATCCTCCCCGGGCACGGCGACAACAGTTCCATCGGCGCCGAAAGAAGCTCCAATCCGTTTCTCGTTGGACTCAGCGGACAGAAATAAGGAAAAGTAACCACTCGTGAGTAAAGCCAGCACCTTCTCTGCACCCAAGGGCGTCCCGGACTACGTTCCGCCGCAATCCGCCGAATTCGTCGCCGTCCGTGACGGATTGACGCGCGCCGCACGTCTGGCCGGATACGGCCACATCGAATTGCCGATCTTCGAGGACACCGCACTGTTCGCCCGCGGCGTTGGCGAGTCGACAGACGTCGTCAGCAAAGAGATGTACACGTTCGCCGATCGCGGCGATCGTTCCGTGACTCTGCGCCCTGAGGGCACGGCCGGAGTCATGCGCGCCGTGATCGAGCACAACCTCGACCGTGGCACGCTTCCCGTCAAGGTAAGCTACGCGGGCCCGTTCTTCCGCTACGAGCGTCCGCAGGCGGGTCGCTATCGTCAGCTGCAGCAGGTGGGCGTCGAGGCCATCGGTATCGACGATCCGGCGCTCGACGCCGAGGTCATCGCTATTGCCGACGCCGGGTTCCGCTCGCTGGGACTCGACGGCTTCCGTCTCGAGATCACCTCGCTCGGCGACGACACCTGCCGCCCGCAGTACCGTGAACTGCTGCAGAAGTTCCTCTTTGCACTTCCTCTCGACGAAGAAACCCGTCGCCGCGCCGAGATCAATCCGCTGCGTGTTCTCGACGACAAGCGCCCCGACGTCCGGGCGATGACGGCAGATGCGCCGCTCATGCTCGATCACCTGTCGGACAGCTGCAAGGCGCACTTCGACGAGGTCCTGAGCCACCTCGACGCGTTGGGCGTTCCGTACGTCGTCAATCCGCGCATGGTCCGTGGCCTCGACTACTACACGAAGACGACGTTCGAGTTCGTCCACGACGGTCTGGGCGCGCAGTCCGGTATCGGCGGCGGCGGTCGATATGACGGACTGATGGAGCAGTTGGGTGGACAGCCGTTGTCCGGCATCGGTTTTGGTATCGGTGTCGACCGCACGGTGCTGGCGCTCGAAGCTGAGGGCAAGTCCGTCGCTCCGCCGGCGCGTGTCGATGTGTTCGGCGTGCCGATGGGATCCGAAGCGAAGGGTAAGTTGGTTGCCATTGCACATCAGTTGCGTGGCAATGGCATTCGTGTCGATCTGGCCTACGGAAACCGTGGCGTCAAGGGGTCGATGAAGGCTGCCGACAAGTCCGGTGCGGCCTTTGCGCTTGTCCTGGGTGAGCGTGAACTCGAAGAAGGTGTTGTTGTCCTCAAGCACCTCGCGACGGGTGAGCAGGAGTCGGTTTCGCTCGATGAAATCGTCGACAGGCTCGGGACTCTCGTTGTCTCGTGACGTAGAACCGGTTTCGCTTGATCTTGTCCCGATCGCGCTGATTGCGCCGAGACTCAAGCGGATTGCCGTTGTGGTGATTGTGCTCGGTGTTGTGGTCGGCCTGGTCGTGAGCGTCTTTGCCTCGACGACGGTGGCGCTGCTGGTCGGCTTCATCATCGCCGTTCCGACGTCGCTTGCGATCTTGATGACCTTGCGTCGACACATCACGTTGTACGGCAAGAAGATTCGGGCGCAGGCGGGTTTCCGCACCGGTGAGGTCGACGCGGCGGAGGTGGTCACCGCCGAGCTCATGGTGCGCACGGGGCGGATCAGCGAAGTCAGTATGAAGTTGACCGACGCGCGATCCAGCGTGCGAATTCCCCTTGCTCTCTACACCGCAGGGGGAGGGCGCGAGCTGGAAATCCTGGCGCTCCGCAAGCTGGCCGACGCCTTGGCGTCGAGTGAGTTGGTGCCCGCGGCAGCTTTGTCGTCGGTGCTGATCGAGCAACTGCGCGCGGAAGCGCGTGGTGCCGGTTTGGCGGAGCGGCCACTGTACCGGGCAGTGGAGCTGGTGAGCGCAACGGGAAGAGTGCCGAGAACCACACTCACGGACCACGAAGTGGCGGGTTTGCTGGACTAGCGTGGAAGTCGTTCGCAGAAGTGAAAGCAGAACGGCAAGTGGAGGAGTCGGCAATGAGTGTTTCGCCAGTAACCGTCACGGTGACCGGAGCGTCGGGTCAGATCGCCTACGGATTACTTTTCCGGATCGCTGCAGGTGACATGCTCGGACCCGATGTTCCGGTTCGCTTGCGACTGCTCGAAATTCCTTCTGCCGTGTCCTCTGCCGAGGGGGTGGCGATGGAACTCGAAGACGGCGCATTCCCGTTGCTGGACTCCATCGACATCACCGACAATCCCGACGTTGCGTTCTCCGGCGCAAACGTCGGGATGTTGGTGGGCGCTCGGCCGCGCAGCAAGGGCATGGAGCGCGCCGATCTGCTCAGTGCCAACGGCGCGATCTTCACTGCACACGGCAAAGCGATCAACAACAATGCGGCTTCCGACGTGAAGTTGCTGGTGGTGGGCAACCCCGCCAACACCAATGCGCTGATCGCGATGAACAACGCTCCCGATGTTCCGAACGTACGCTTTACAGCATTGACCAGGCTCGATCACAATCGCGCCATTGCGCAGGTGGTCAAGAAGACCGGTGCGGCGGCAGCGTCGGTTCGTAGGGTATCGATCTGGGGTAATCACTCCGCGAGCCAGTACCCGGACCTGTCTCACGCGACGGTCGCGGGCAAGCCGGCGCTCGACGTGATCAATGACCGCGAGTGGGTAGAGAACGATTTCATCCCGACGGTGCAGGTGCGGGGTACGGCGATTATCGCGGCCCGTGGATCGTCGTCAGCGGCGAGTGCGGCAAGTGCGTCGATCGATCACGTCCGCGACTGGGTCGGCGGAACGGCCGAGGGGGACTGGGTGTCGATGGCGGTTCCGTCGGATGGTTCGTACGGCGTTCCCGAGGGCTTGATCTCGTCGTTCCCCGTCACGTGTGCCGGTGGCGAGTACAGCATCGTTCAGGGGCTGTCGATCGACGAATTCTCGCGCGCTCGCATCGATATTTCGGTGAACGAGCTGGAACAAGAACGAAACGCGGTGCGCGAACTCGGGTTTGCCTGAACCGGACTCGGCCCCAAATTAGCGGAGCCGTTTGCTGTCGCAGCGCTCGGTGCGGTTCCGCCGCGTCGCGCGCTGATTGCGCCCCCGCGCGCCTGATCAATGCTGCGGGGGCTCATTCGTGCTGCGGGAGTGAACTGGTTCGTCCTGCGTGGTGGAGAAACTGCGACGCTTTCCTAAAAAGAGACCCGACGAACATGTTCGTAACGAACATGTTCGTGTAGGGTTTCGGTATGCCAACTCCCAGCCGCAGTCGCCGTGAACGGCCGGCAAAACCCGCGCTTTCTCGCGAGGGGATCATCGCCGCGACTATCGAGATCGTGCGCGCCGAGGGGCTCGAGAAGGCAACTATGCGTCGTGTCGCGCAAGCGCTCGACACAGGTCCTTCCGCGTTGTACGTCTATGTCGCGAACACTGCCGAACTGCATGGCGGCGTCCTCGACGAACTCGTTCGGACGCTGGAAGTGGCACCCGACGGAGACTGGCAAGATCGGCTGGTGACGCTACTGCGCGACTACGCGGACGTTCTATTCGCGTTCCCCGGTTTGGCGAGATCGGCACTCGTGCTTCGTCCGTCTGGCCCGAATTCGCTCCGGATATTCGATCGGGTGCTCGGGCTGTTGATCGACGGCGGGGTTGATCCTGCGCGTGCGGCTTGGGGTGCTGATCTGCTTCTCCAGAATGCCACCGCGGCTGCCGCCGAGCACAGTGCTCCAAGTTCCAGTGACATCGACGCGTCCGTTGATGACGAGGCCGCATGGGAAGGACTTGTGCGCGCGGTCCGGACTGCCGACCCCAAGGATCTCCCTAGCATCGCCGCCCACGCCGATGCAATTCTCGGCGGCACACCTGCCGAGCGCATGACGTGGTCGATACGCGCTCTCATTGCCGGTATCGCGGCCACTCCGACATCGTTCACGCGCCATGAATTGTCCTGACTGAAACTACTTTTCGAGGAGAACCATGACTACTCACTACCCCATTGCGATCATCGGTGGGGGACTCGGTGGCCTCATCGCTGCCCGCGTCCTCCATGTTCACGGCATCACGTCGGCTGTGTTCGAACTCGAGCCCAGCCGCAGCACCCGAGTGCAAGGCGGCATGCTCGATATCCACGACCACAACGGCCAGAAGGCCATACGCGCCGCCGGTTTGTGGGAACCCTTCTGCGCGTTGATTCACCCTGGTGGCGAAGCAATGCGCATACTCGATCACGCCGGAACAATCCTTCGGGAAGAGGCTGATGGCGGCACTCTCTCGCGACCCGAGGTAGACCGCGGCCACCTCCGCGACATGCTCATAGATTCTCTACCCGACGAGGCTATTCATTGGGGGCACAAAGTCACCCGAATCAGTCAGGTCGAGGGCGTTGCCGGTCGCCACGAGGTTTCCTTTGCGGACGGTGGGAGCATCACTACCGACCTCCTCATCGGTGCCGACGGCGCCTGGTCGAAAGTCCGGCCGCTCGTCTCCGACGCCTGGCCGACGTACAGCGGGATCTCCTTCATCGAAGCGGACCTGCTCGACGCCGATGAACGTCACCCCTCGGCGGCTGCGGTCATGGGCGGCGGCATGCTTTTTGCATTCCGCGGAAACATCGGAATCCTGGGCCACCGCGAAAGTGATGGGAGTCTGCACAGTTACTTGGGTGTCCGTGCCGATGAGAACTGGATTGACACTATCGATTTCACTGATGTTCCCGCGGCAACGAGTGCGATTCTCCGATTGCTCGACGGATGGGACAACTCCCTTCGTGACTTGATTGCCCGTGCCGACACCGGCTTGACTCCGCGCCGCATCGTCGCCCTCCCTATAGATCATTCCTGGAAGCGCGTCCCCGGCGTCACCCTCCTTGGCGACGCCGCGCACGTGATGTCCCCATTCGCAGGAGAAGGCGCGAATCTTGCGATGTACGACGGTGCGTTGCTCGCCCTGGCAGTCAGCGAACACTCCGGTGACGTCGAATCTGCGCTCGCGGCCTATGAAGCAGAGCTATTTCCGCGAGCAGCCAAGGCTGCTGCCGAATCTGCCGAGAGCCTCGAAATTCTCTTCAGTGAGAATTCGCCGCAGGGGTTGGTAGACATGTTCGCCGGCTTCGACGAGCAGGATGCTGCGGCGGCGACAACGTGACAGAATCTCAATTGCTTTCGGTCATTTCGGGGTAACAAGCCAAGTCGCAGTAGCAGCCTCCTTGTCGAATATTGCTGTGCATCAATGACTCTCGAGTGAATATTTTTGGAACCTGTCCGAAATGCCTCTTGAATCGAATGGTTGTTCGAGTATAATTGGGGTCACGGGTGGGGAGGCCTTGATGACTACGGTTAGCGATTTTGTTTCGGTGGGGGATGTTGTTGCCGGTTCGGCTGTGGGTGTGCGGGGCAGGTTGTGGCGATTGCGACCGGCTGAGGTTCGGGATGTCGCTGTTTCCGTGTCTGCGGAAATCCTTCGGTTGGAAGCGATTCGGGTTGCCGCAGTGGATGAGTTGGCGCTCAATCCGGATGAGCAGGTGCTGTGCTACCGCGGTGTTGGTCGCTGGTTGGCGGCGAATACGATGCTGCAGAACGCGGCCGGTAACAAGATCGCTGCCCTCGGTGCCGCTTTGCGGGGGTTCCCGGATATTGCTGCGCAGTTCGAGGCCGGTGATCTCTCGCTCGATCATGCGGCAATGATCGCCTCGTTCTGCGAATCTCCACCAAAAGGTATGCCCGACAGGGCGTTACCGTCCTGCATGAAAACCCTTCTCGCTGCCGCATCCGGGGTCGAGGCGACCACCATCAAACTCCGCTACGCGATTGCAGTTCTGGAGCGGATTTTCGAATCCGACCAGGCGCCGCCCGGTGAGGATGATGACCTCAATGTCTTGCGGATTGCTCCGACGCTCAACGGTCGGGTGGCGATCAAGGGTGATTTCGATGCACTCACTGGTGAAATGTTGTTGTCGGCTCTCTCGGGTTTGTCGATGCCGAAACCAGCGGCGGACGGAACCCCGGATCAGCGATCGGCAGCCAAACGCACCGCCGACGCCTTCACGGAACTGATCCGCCGCTACCTCGACAACGCCATGACCGGTGTTGACGGTGGTCAGCGTCCACACGTGAACGTGCACATCACCGCGAAAGATCTTGCCGAGCATCGCGAATGCGCGACCATGCGCAGCGAAACCGCATCGGATGATGGCGAGTTCTACGGCAGTGCATTCGATGGCGACGAGCCTGAGGTCGAGGATCTTGACGTCGGATACATGCCCTGGATGGGACCACTGAGTGTGAGCCTGACCCGAATGCTCGCCTGCGATTGCATGCTCTCCACCGTGTTGATGGACGGCAACGGTGCACCGCTCGATGCGACGCCGCACAAACGCCTCGTCACACCCGAGCAGCGGACTGCGCTGATCGCTCGGGACAAAGGCTGCGCCTTCCCGAACTGTGATGCGGTTCCGGCTTGGTGCGACGCCCACCACATAAAACCGTGGTCAGTGGGCGGTCTGACGGTGATGGACAATCTCACCCTCCTCTGCCGTAGCCACCACCGACTGATCCACAGCACCAGTGGGTTTCGCGGTATCTGGGAAGTCAAGATGGGCGATGATCATAAACCGTGGTTCATCCCACCAGCTGCGATTGACCCGAAACAACGACGCCGACGCTCCACCACCCGCCAGGGACCAGTCCACCGAGACTGAATCCGGCTGCGCCGGAAATAGATACCGCGCCCAAGCTTCGCATCACCAGCTAAGACGATGCGAGGCCCACACGCATGCGCCGGTTCAACTAGATTTCGAAAGCATCCTCGAGTCCAGGCTCGTTGTTCAGTGTCTCGGGTTTCAATTTGAGCAGATAGCAGAAGTACATCGCTCCTACTGTGATCAAGCCGGCCACCACCAATACCGGGGTCAAGGTTCCCGACGCAATCAGTACGAACAAGCTGAACAGTATCCACACGAGCGCGGCAATCGCGATCGGCAACTCGAAGCGACCGAGGTCGAACGCGCCCGGCTTGTGATCGAGTCGCCTGCGTACGGCCAGATAGAGGACGATCGTCATGCCGTAGAGGAGGAACGGAATGATCGTTGATGCCAGGATCAATTCGAGCAATGCGGCACCTGGTAGTGCGATCATCAAGACGACGCCGATGACAAGAACCAGTATCGTCGCCGGGATCGGTGTCTTGGTACGAGGATTGACTCGCCGCATCAGTCGGTGCGCAGGGAAGCGTGCATCGCGGGACATCGCAAAAATTATTCGTGACACTCCAGTCATCACGACCAGTCCGGCGGCAAAGAACGCTAATGATATCGCTACCAACAATATTCGCTCCACCACTGGACCAAGTTGATCTCGCATGATCGCCGCAACCGGTGAGCCGCTTTCGGTTATCTGGGGGATGTCGTCGATGGCGACGGTCAGCGCGATCAGGAAGAACATTCCCAGAATCCCGGCTGCCACTACCGATCCGACGATTGCGAGGGGGACACTCCGAAACGGGTCTCTGGCCTCTTCAGCCATGTTCGCTGCGGCGTCGAATCCCTGGAGCGTGGCAAAACCCAGAATCATCGCCGCCATCACCCCGCCGCCGACGGAAAAGTAATCGGGAGCGCCTTCGGTGATACCACGCGATGTGAGGTTGTCGGTTGTGCCGTTTCCCGTCACCACCACAGCAACGATCAGCGCAATGCCGAGCACCACAACAATCGCCAATTCGACACCTACAGCGGCTGAGTTAACCAGTGCGACAATCCGTGTCGAGGCAATGGCGAGCACAGTCTGAATCAGCAGAATGACTACGGTGATTACTCGTGCCGTGTCCTCGTTCGGTTCCATGTTGAGCAGGGGCATGAGGCACTGACTGGCAAGCGCATTGTCGATTGCGCTCACACCGATCGCCAACGCCCAGACTGCCAGCCAGCCGAATACCCAGCCCACTTTGGGGTTCGCCAGCCGCGACGCCCATTGGTAGGAAGACCCGCTGAGCGGAATGCGGGCTGCGAATTGCGCGTAAACCAACGCCACCAGGATTTGCCCGCATACTGCCACGACCCACAACCAGATTCCGACTGGTCCTGCGTTGGCAAGGACGGAATCGAAGGTTCCGAAGATGCCGATTACCACGGAGATGAACGCAAACGAGATCGCGAACATCTGGAATGAGTTCAGAGTTCGCTTCAGTTCGGGTTCGTAGCCTGCGCGTCGTGAGACATTGTCCGCGGTTGGGTCATCTGCCAGCGACTTTGTCACCGTGGTGACCTCGTATCTCTGAAGAGGTGTCTCGAAGACGTTCTTCGCAGTCCCACGCTAACGCAGGTGGCACGCGGGAGCCGGCCGGTTCCCCGGAATAACCTGGATAAACGTGATTGGGCCAGGAATATGTTGTGGGGCTTTGTTTTAACCGCATCTCGGCAACTAGCGGTTAACGCTGTCTATGCCTGCGCTCGTGGGTGGATAAAATCGAAGCCGCAGTGGCCGCGATCGTTCGATCGTTGTCCTGGGTCAGCCGGGCGAGAGCTCCGTGTGCCGATGGACCGGGAATCTCCGCAAGCGCCTGAGTAATTCGCAACCGAGTCGGTGCGTCGGCGATGCTGTCGAGTGTGGTCTGCATCTGATCGACGATCGTGTCGGGTGATGGCGAGACGTCCGTCAAGACGCCGAGAACTTCGGCAGCCTCGACGTCGAGCTGGCCTGTCAAGACCATTTCGAGGAGGGCAGGGATCGCGTCGACGCTTCCCCGAGCGCCGAGAGCGAGAGCCGCGCGTGAGCGGACGGTGGCGTCGGAATCCTCGAGTGCTTGTCTCAGATGTGTGGTTGCCTCCGAGGTGTGTACGGCTGCAATTGCGGCAACGGCGCGGCGTCGGACGTCGACCTCCTGAGACTGGAGGCCGACGGCGAGATTTGTGACTCCCTGACCGGCGGCCCTGGCCAACGACCACTGGAGCGCGCCGGCGACATTGAGGTCGTCTTCCGTCAATGCAGCCTCGACCAATGCGTCGATGGGCAACGACGCATTGCCCTCCTGATTCAGGATTGCTTGTTGACGGCGGGCAGCAAACTCCGACTCGAGCGCACGCAACAGGGTGACCATTCGTAAAACGTCCTCCCACTCCGACGGTGCCGTGGCGTCGACGCGTTCGAGTTTCGTGAGCAGTTCCTGTTCGGCAGCGATGCGCTGGCGCGTGTGTTTGATGAGATCACCCACCAGATCGGCGGGAGCAAAATCGGGCTCGTCCAGGGCGCGTCTGGTTTCGTCCAACGAGAGCCCGAGCGTCCTCAGGCTCTCGACATGGAAGAGCCGGCGGATGTCGTCGGCTGAGTACTCGCGGTAGCCGCCGGACGTGCGGCCGGTGGGCTCCACCAGGCCCAAGGCGTCGTAGTGACGCAACATTCGCGTACTGACACCGGACTGCCGCGAGACTTCGCCGATCAACATCTTTACTCCTGTTCTCTACGTGTGCGGCCCGACGATCGCTACACGCTGCGCCAATTCCATTGCGAGGGTGAAGCCACTGTCGGGATCCAAGTAAAGCCGCTTAGTTGCAACTGCATGTGCGCGAACCTTTGGATCAGGACTCGTCGCAGCCGCGTCGAGGATCGGTAGGACGGAATCTCCGAGACTCACCAGCGCCCGGCTGAGGCTGAGGTGCATGTCCGTGTCGCCTCGTCCGAGTTCAGTGGCCAGATCAGCCGCAAGCGCGGCCTCGTCGCCTGGTCGTACGAGTGCCACGGCCGCCCGCCAGGCGCTGCGCGCGACCTCGTCGTGGTCGTCATGCAGCAGTGCTATCACGGCAGGCCAGGACACAGGGTCCCCGATCTTGGACAGGGTGTGCAGCGCCTGGCTGCGAGCCTGGACGGAGTCGGATTCGAGCTCGCCGATCAGTCTCGGCACTGTCACTTCGGCGGGGAGTCGGCACAATGCCCAGGTAAGCATGTCGCGGACAAAGAAATCCGGTTCAACAGCGCATCGATCGACAAGGGCTTCCATCAAGCCCGGATCACCCCGGGTACCTAAAGCGAGTGCAGCCCGAAGCCGGTCCGACGAATCCGCTGCAGCCAGCGCGTCGACGAGATGGGTATTCGACCCACCGTTATTGGTTGTGTTCATGACAACCACCTCCTTCGTCGACCATTTGAGTGCTTGTCACTGTGTCAAGGTCAAGCCCGTTGTCGGTAGTCGTTGATGACCGTGGTGGAAAACCTGTACGACGGTCATCTGGCTCCAGATTCGAGTTGTTCGACGGCCGGCATTCTCGGCGCGAAATGCGTGCAGAGGTCGCGTACGCACTTGAGGCAATGAATGCACTCACGTAGTCCTGCAACGGAGCGATGGAAAACTGCGCGAGCCGGTAGTGATAGTTATCGAAGCGCCGAACAGCCAATCTGCATTGATTGTCTCTCATGTGGTGGACCACAGCAGGAGCGAAGAATTGGTTGCCACGGACCAGGCGGTGCTGGTGGATCTCTTGGCGGACGGAGACGCAGACGAACTCGAGTTCACAATCGTTGGATGCTCTGTTTTTGCCGCGACGGCAATCGAGCACTACAGCGCGGGTTGACTACTGACGCTGATGGCCTCGTGCCTGGCACTCTCAACTTCGCGTGGACATTGGGGGGTATTGTCGCGAGATGGTCGCGCGGTCGCCGGTTCGCGTCGAGCACCTCGTCGACCGACGACATAGACGCTCGGAGTTCCGCTTCGAGGCAGGTTTTGGCTTTGGTCGAGGTTCGAGATGATCGCTTGCGTGTCTGCCGCGCCGCTCGGTCAGTTGGGTCGATCGTTTAGTTGGGTGATTGCCGGCAAGGGGTTGCGGAGTCTAGGTTCTGCTGTCTCACTGTTCTGCTGTCTCACTACTGAAAATTTCAGCGGTACTCGACTTGTGAGTTGCCCCGAACTTACAGTTAATCATTAGCTCCGGCCGCGGAATTTGATTTGTGACGGAAATTGAGCGGAGCTTCTGCACTGTCTGAGCGTCCAGGGCGAATCACCGATCAGAGACAGTCTCTTGCAGTGCAAATTGCCCTGATCTGTTGGGAAACGAGAGGTGCGTCCATCAACAATGGCGTTATGTCGGTTACGATTTCTCGATGTAGTTCTCCCTCGGGTAGCCGAATCTGCTTGCCGAGGTGGATAAGGCGGAAGCGTGGATGATTTATCTCTCTGGCGGCAAGGAATCTGTATCTGCTGGTCGAGATTCTTTAATGTCGGATGCTAAAATCGGCGTAGTGCCCAGGTATCCGTGAGGAGGTGTGCAGTGGCGTTGGAGTCTCAGTCGCATTCACTGCGCGGTGTTTACGGGATCTCGGTGATGTCGGAGCTATCCGGAGTCGGGCCTCAGACGTTGCGTTTGTACGAGCGGCGGGGGTTGTTGACGCCTACTCGCACTGGTGGTGGAACGCGTCGGTACAGCGAGTCAGATTTGGAGACTTTGCGTCGTATTACCGGGTTGGTCGATGACGGGGTCAATTTGGTTGGTGTGCGGTTGATTCTTTCGCTCGAGGCGGAGAATTCGGTGCTTGCGGCGCGGATTGCTCAGTTGAGTGAATCTGCCGACAGCCTTGCTTGATTGAACACGCGATTTGCTGGAAGTCTGCGTCTGCAACGATCTTGTTTTCCTCGGACACAAGGATTTTCGTCGTTATGTCGACCGCGTCCGTGAGCGGTGGTTGTGCGGTTCGGTAAGAAGCTCCGTCGATACGCGGTCGGTGCGGGATTGAAAGAACCGCGGACCGCCCGTGTTCGGGTGAAATTCTGGCGTCGGATGCCGGTGGGGGAGCTTTTGATCGATTGTGGCCGGAAACGCCCCACCGCGTGAGTCTGCGAGGTGGGGCGTTTCCAGACTGTGCGACCACCTACTGCGTGACATGCGAAGCCGAGCAGGTGCTCGCAGGTTGCTACAGGTGAGGCTTCAGTTGAATCTTGACTGCTCCATCCTGCTTTTTCTGAAAGATCTCGTACGCGTGCGGTGCCTGTTCCAATGGCAGTTGGTGGGTTGCGAAGGTGTCGACTCCGAGGGGATCGTCGTCCGTCAGGAGCGGAATGATGTCGTTGACCCACTTCTTGACGTTGGCTTGGCCCATTCGCAGTTGAATCTGCTTGTCGAACAAAGTCATCAGAGGAAGTGGGTCGATCTTTCCGCCGTACACGCCGATCACCGAGATCGTTCCGCCGCGTCGGACGATGTCAATTGCCGAATACAACGCGCCTAAACGGTCGAGACCGGCGGTGCGCATTGCCGGTGCGGCAATCGCGTCGGGAAGTAGTCCGATGAATTGCTGCGCGAGCTTCGCGATTGGCGACCCGTGAGCCTCCATGCCGACAGCGTCGATCACGGAATCCGTTCCGCGGCCGTCGGTGAGAGCGCGGACGGCGTCGCCGATCTTGTCGCCGTAGTCGTCGAGGTTGAGTGTTTCAACGCCGCGCTTTTCCAGGCGTGCGAGGCGTTCGGGTACCCGGTCGATGCCGATGACTCGAAACCCTTTGTGTTGAGCAATGCGAGCGGCCATATCTCCGATCGGTCCGAGGCCGAGGATCGTCACGGAACCACCCGGTGGCACTGCGGCGTACTCAACCGATTGCCAGGCCGTCGGCAGCACGTCGGAAAGGTAGACGAAGCGTGAATCGTCAGGTCCTTCAGGTACTTTGATATGAGTGAACTGCGCTTGTGGGACCCGCAAGTACTCAGCTTGTCCGCCTGGTACCGAGCCGTAAAGTTCGGAGAATCCGAACAATGCCGCGCCGGTGCCTTGGTCACGGACCTGCGTCGTTTCGCACTGCGTGTACAAGCTGGAGTTGCACATGAAGCAGTTGCCGCATGAAATTTGGAAGGGGATGACGACACGGTCACCGACTTCGAGATCAGTGATGTCGGATCCGATCTCCTCGACAATCCCGATGGGCTCGTGACCGAGGATGTCCCCCGGGTTCATGAACGCGCCCAAGGTCTCGTACAGGTGTAGGTCGGATCCACAGATGTTTGTGGTCGTGACTTTGATGATGGCGTCGGTGGGTTCGACGATGGTGGGATCGGGAACTGTTTCGACGCTGATCTTCCGCTTACCTTGCCATGTAACTGCGCGCACGTTGATCGACCTCTTCTCGCTGGAATGTTGTCGCCGTTCGCCTGCCCTAAACGACTGAAGTGCAAACAAAATCGGCCGGGCCATCAGTGGCTCGTCACGTGCCCTGGAGTCTCCAGGGCTATGGGTTTACATGGGGAACCATCCCCATGTACGAAGAAGAACGACGGAGAATGGCTCCTCTGCAGTTACAGAACTGATCTTCCTCGGCGGTGCAGCGTGACTGCCGATTTCGGCCGCACCGGGAGCCGCTCACTGACAACTTGTCAGAGTCGGCTCCATACTCGATGCGACTTGAGCAGTGTGACCACTTGTTCAAGTACCGATACGCTGTCCTCGCCGGTCACGACGCCGTCCGCCGCAGTGAGTTCTGCGGTTTCGAGAAGTTCCGTCGCGTCATTCCATGCGCCGATGGCCTTGCCGTGCCGGAACATTTCCGACAGGAGGATATTCACTCGTGGGTCTGCAGGTGCCCCGGCGAGCAGGAGAGCGTCGAATTCGATCGATCGTGCGGTATCGAAGGTGCGCGAGACGGGGACAGTGACCGAGTCCGAGACCAATTCACCGCCGTGGGGGCCGATCACCAATGGCACCATTGCGTCGGCTGCTATAGCTGACACCGCTGCGGTGACTGCGGCGAGGTCGGAGTTCTCATCGGCGACGATGCCGATCACCCGGCCGGTGACCGGCCATTGCGCGCCGATCTGGGACAGGGCAGGGCTAGGTGTCGGTGCGTCGTCGAACGGGACGGACGGCTTCGGGGCCGGGAGGCCAAGGCCCGCGGCGACCTTCGCGCACAGGTCGGGATCGATGTTGGCGATCACACCGAGGGCTCGTTCCTTGATCGTTTGTTCGTAGCACTTTCCTAGTTCAAAGGTGTACGCCTGTGCCACATGGTCTTGTTCGATGACAGTGAGACTGCTGTAAAACAGGCGCGCCTGTGAGTAGTGGTCGTCGAATGTTGCTGGCGCGCCGCGAAGTTTTGTAGCGGCCTCGAGCGCTACCGGTACTTCGACGAATGCGCCGACTTCTGCGCCGGCCATGAAGGGACAACCGCCGTCGAGGGAGTTCGGCTTGTAGGGGGCGACACCGGAATGTACTGCGCTTTGGTGCATTCCGTCGCGGAACGTGTCGTTGACCGGTGCGTGTGGGCGGTTGATCGGGATCTGACCGAAGTTGGGTCCACCCAGCCGGCTGATCTGGGTGTCCAGGTAGGAGAACAGGCGGGCCTGTAGTAGCGGGTCGTCGGTGACGTCGATACCGGGCACGAGGTGCCCTGGGTGGAAGGCGATCTGTTCGGTTTCGGCGAAGAAATTGGTCGGGTTCGCGTTGAGCGTCATCACCCCGATCGGTTGAACCGGGGCCAGTTCTTCAGGAACGAACTTGGTGGGATCGAGGAGGTCGATGCCCTCGAACATCTGCTCGGGGGTGTCGGGGAAGATTTGGATGCCCAGTTCCCATTCCGGGTACGCACCGGCTTCGATGGCGTCGGCGAGATCGCGGCGGTGGAAGTCGGGATCGAATCCGTTGATCAGTTGTGCTTCTTCCCATACCACCGAGTGCACGCCCAGGCGGGGCTTCCAGTGGAACTTCACGAGCGAGGTTTCTCCGTCGTCGTTGAGAAGCCGGAAGGTGTGAACGCCGAATCCTTCCATCATTCGATACGACCGGGGGATACCGCGGTCGGACATGTTCCAGAGGGTGTGCGCGGTGGCTTCGGTGTGGAGGGAGACGAAATCCCAGAACGTGTCGTGTGCGCTTTGTGCTTGCGGGATCTCGCGGTCGGGATGTGGTTTCGCGGCATGGATGATGTCGGGGAATTTGATTCCGTCTTGGATGAAGAAGACCGGGATGTTGTTGCCGACCAGGTCGAATGTTCCTTCGGCTGTGTAGAACTTGGTGGCGAAGCCGCGAGTGTCTCGGACCGCGTCTGCGGAGCCGCGTGAGCCGAGCACTGTGGAGAAGCGGACGAATACGGGGGTTTCGACTCCTCTGCGGAGGAAGCCTGCTTTAGTCACTTTTTCAGCGGCACCGAAGGCGCGGAACACTCCGTGGGCGCCGGCGCCGCGGGCGTGGACGACGCGCTCGGGGATCCGCTCGTGATCGAAGTGGGTGATCTTTTCCCGTAAGTGGTGGTCCTGGAGCAGAGTTGGGCCGCGTTCTCCGGCTTTGAGGGAGTGGTCTGTGTCGTAAAGGCGGGCGCCCTGTGCGGTGGTCAGATATTCGCCCTGCTGCGAGCGCGCCGACGGTGGTCCTTCGACAGCTGCGGCTGTCGCAGTGCGCAGTTGAGGGGAGCGTTGATCGGCCTTCGGGGGCAACGGAATGCGTGGCTTGACCGGTTCCTCCAGCGGCGGAGTCGCCTGGCCGGGCGCTCCGGAGATCGGAGGGCTCTTTTTAGATATTTTTTTGGACACGATGACTCCTCGATTCTCTGTCAGAAACTTGTCAGAAATATGTGTCGTGGAGAGAGCGCGGGAGCGCACTTTGCGGTAGGGCTTTTTCCGTTCCCGATGAAGTGTCGGTACGGGGTGAACCTCGACGAATGGATCAATCGCGGAAATTTTGGCTCGCCCGCATTTCACTCCGTCAGCGATGCGTGTTGCTGTTCAACCCGGTGGTACGGGCCAGTGATGTTTTGTGGATCAGCGAATATCGTTGGAATCCCCGAACGCTGCCTATTTCTGATCATCACGCACGTCGGGTACGGTGCGGTAGCTTGTCCAAGAAAACCTTCCTGCGGTGCGGGTATCGCCTCTGGTCCGCTCTATCGCGAGTGTGGATCGGTTGCAGGTCCTTGTGTGGTGGCGCCGCCCTCGTCGGACCAGGTTTCGCCGCCGGAAGGATCCGATTGCACGTCCCCGACTGCGTTTTCGCTGCTGGGATCTGTGTGGACAGTCTCGATGTCGTCGGGTGGACCCTCGCCTGTACGTGCTTGCTTGTCGGTCAAAGTACCTCCGGGGTTCATCTCGGCTCGTCGGCCGAGGGGAATCGACTATCGTTGCTGCCGTCCATGTTTCGCGCCTGGCATTCAGTTATTCGAGATGCGACGATGCTCGACGTGTCTCATGCGCGAAGTGGCTGAAGTTCACATCGGGTCCTCGTGAGTGAGAGCCCGGTAGCTTTTTGCGCCAGCTCGGTCCACTGCTGCTTTCACGACGGCGAAAACTGCTCCCTGGAGCGCCGCCGCGATCAGGACTTCTTTGCTCGATCTGTTGAGATCTTGCGGGTCGGGGGCTTTTTCGTCATGCCCGACGCGCTTCCAGATCTGTTGAAACACCGCTCCAGCGGCGATTCCACCAATCACGCTCGTTGCGAGGGAAAGCGGTTTGTACATTGCTTTGGTTATTGCGCTCATTGTGTGAATTCCTCCATTGATGTCGTTCTGTTAGAAGGAAGCGATCGCTGCGGCGCCGAGCGATGTTCTGCCATGATCGAACCCGGCAACAAGCGTTGCTGCCGTTGGAAGATGCGATGTTCGCGTTGCGTCACGGTTCCGGAGTTCTCCTCACTTATCGCCGGTAGCTATCCGGCTGAACGCCGTACAACGGCGGGTTCAGTCTTGGCGCGCTTTGTCGGCTGACTCTTGGCTGATGAGTAAGTCTTCGGTGAGGTGTGGATGGTTGTATGCGCTCAGTCGTTTCTGCGGCACTGCAGCCACGTTCGCGCCGTCGTCAGTGCTCAGTCCCGGTATCGTGAATCGGACATACGTCTTCCTCTCTTGAGATGTCGAACTGTTCGCGCGAATGTGTGCGTGCAGTTGCGGCATCATCGCCAAAGATCGTCTCTGTCTGTTCAGCCGATGCTTGCGGCCAATTCCTTCCTCATGGGGTCCCCGAACATCGGGGCGATCCGGAACTCGAGCTCCCGGTGTTCACAGTTGAACTTCCGGGGTTTGATCGCGCCGGGCCGAGCGGACTGGATGTCGATCGCTGTCATCGTCCTCCTGAAGCCAAGTGTGCAGTAGCGGCAGTATGTGCAGTTTCAGGCGCTCTAAATCTATATCAGGAGAAGTAGATAATTGGCAAGCCTGGACGGGCGAAACTGGAGGCGAAAACATGGTTTGCATCACCAGTTTTTGGGCCGTTGCCAGATGAAATGCTTGTTTGTGTCGCATTTGGGGGGCGAAACCTCCCCTTCCCCTTCCGTGAAATCTGTGTCTTACGGGATAGATTTATTGCTGTCGATTGATGAGCTCCGGGTCGCAGATTGTGCCTGAAACGTCTGCAGTGACATTGAAGCGGTGCTGCTTGATGCCCTGCCGGTCGTGCAGTGCACATCGAGATTGGGGCGAGAAACGTGTTGCGCAATGGATTATCCGACAGTTTCACTGAGTAGGAAGAGTCTGCTGCGGAGCTGGCGGTGGACCCCAATTTCCACGCGGGTTAGATGTTTCCGGCTCACCGATACAGCCGAACGTTATCTGGTGAAAAACACTCGCAATTGGGAACGTAGTCGCTGCGTAATCGCTTGCGCAGTCATAGGTTCGGCACTGATTGTCGGCGGTAGCCGAATGTCGACGCCACTCGCTGTAGTTGACACATCGACTGTGAGAGGTGAGCGGTGCCAGGGGCCGGGATTCTCCTCTGTGGCGAGTTAGTGCAGTCGGATGTGCGGTCCTTCGGAGTCGATATGGGCGATCGACAAGGCTGCGGGATCCGGCGCGGCCGCTACTGGGTGAGACGCTCGACTAGGCGGTAAGACTCGCGGCGGTGTGTTCTCGGGTGCCCGGCACCGGTGGCATTCGTCGATCGCCATATGTGGCGGGCTCACTATGTGCCGGCAGTTCGTCGGCCCGGATGATGGAGTGGGCTGGGAGTTCGAGTATTCTTCGATCCCGGTCGGGAGTCGGCGCTCCGACCTGCGCGTAGATGATTTTTATGGTGACACTGCGGGTGGAAGGAAGAATGGCAGTGGAGACATCGGAGAAGTCGGTTCTGGATGTTTATGGGCGGATTTCGCAGGTGGCGCGGACGGTGCACGGAACGCTTACCGGTGGTGTTATGGCACCGTCGGAGGTGCTCGAGGAGGTCGCCGAGGCTGCGGTGAAACTGCTCCATGGTGTCGATCATGCGGGGATCACCTTGGTGCGCCGCCATCGTCCTGGACATCGTCCTGAGCATTTCGAGTCGGCTGAAGCGACCGGTAGAGTGCCGACGCGGTTCGACGAATTGCAGCACGAGCACGGTGAGGGGCCGTGTTTCGATGCGATCTGGTCTCGTCAGACGGTGCGGATAGTCGACGTGATTTCGGATTCGCGGTGGCCCGCGTTTATGACTGCGGTGTGGGAGCAGACTCCGGTTCGGTCTGTGTTGTCGATCCAGCTTTATACCGATGGCGACGAACTCGGCGCGTTGAACCTGTTCTCGGACAATGCCGGCGGGTTCGACGCCGAAACGGAAGAGCAGGCGATCAATCTGGCTACCCATGCGGCCATTGCGCTTTCGAGTGCACGTCGCGGTGAGCAGTTTCGCAGTGCGCTGGCCTCACGTGATCTGATCGGCCAAGCCAAGGGCATGCTCATGGAACGTTTCGACGTCGATGCCATAGCGGCGTTTCAGATGCTTCGAACGCTCTCGCAGGAGATGAACGTGTCCGTGCTCGAGTTGGCGAGAAGGGTGGTCCTCCGCGAGGTTCCGGTTGGTAACGAGTAACGCCGAATATGGGAAGTGTTTCGCTGGGAAATGTTGTGGCAGAGCAGTTTCGCTGCTCTCTGCCTGATGGATGCGTGGCCGGCGACCCATCGGGCAGGGAGTGCGCCTAGTTCGGCCCCGTTGGTTCGATTCTTTCAGGCCGAAATCGACGGCGTATCGGATCAACGTCTCGCCGAAGCGACACACCAAAGGCTCGTCGACGCTTTCGATTCTGCCCTCCATCACCTTGAGGCTCTCGGCAACAAGTTGTTGCCGATGTTGACTTCGGGAGTATCAGCAGCCCCGCGACGTCACTCCCAGCTGATGTCGCCGGTCTCGACAATCAAAGCTGAGCGTCGGCCGATTAGTGCATCTGATTGATCCGCGTCGCAAGAGCTGCGTTCTCGGCCTCGAGTGAGAGGATCAATCCGATTCCGACTAAGTTCACTCCGTTGGCGATCAATTCGCTAATGCGACGTAGCGTGGTCAGATCCGCTTCGCTGTAGCGGCGGGTTCCGCCATCGGTGCGCGTCGGGGTCAACAACCCTCTTCGGTCGTAGAGCCTTAAGGTCTGCGGTCCGATGCCGGACAACTCCGACATCACCGAGATCCCGTACACGCCGCGCAGTGAGGGCGGTTGACGTTCGAAAGTCACGGTGAACCTCCTCATCGTAATCGGCTGATCGTAATGGGTTGTCACGCGACCTTAACATCTGTGACCATAAAATCTATATCTACGGGTGTAGATTTGGCTCAGTCGGCACTGGCTTACCTCCAGAGTTTCCCGCATTTCAGCTGTTCAGGGCGTGCATCAGTCTTTTCGGGAAAGGTCTCGCCTAAGTTGTTGCTCTTTCGGGCATGCGAATTATCTGTGTTGGCCGATGTAGATTTAAAGAACGTGGATGCTTAGACGGGCGCTCGTACATCCCTTCACCTCGCGAACGCGATGACGGCGATCGACATCCCGTTCGCTCATAGCGGCGACATTGCCTCGGGCAGTTCCACCGTGAACACGCCGGAACCCGCGCTAGGAATCGCCGCCAAGATATTCGGGCATCCCGTATCAGAAGAGTTGACCGTGGATATCGGCTGAGCGGGTGGCCGAAACAACACGATGGCCGGTTTTTGCGGCTAACGCCATATCTCGCTGATCCCGGGTTCGCAGGTCCAAATCTTCGCAGGTCCAAATCTCTGAGGGGTTATCGCTCGAACGTTGTTTGATGGCTTTGAGAGCGGATCGACCGTCGGGGTCTCCATAGCGTGTCCGGGCGGGTGTGTTTCCCGATTTCGCCCGACCGGACGGCAGTCTCACGGAGAAGTGCCCGTTGAATGGCAAGTGCCCGTTGAATGGCAAAGTGTCGCCTATCGGTTCAGTCCTGCCCAATGCTCCTCCGCAACAGAAGTTTTGGAACCATGAAGGCAACTCGATGCCCACACCGACATGGGCCCAGCACTGAGGTGATCGATGACGGAATCACGCTCGTTGGAATCGAACGATTTCTTGCTGGAAGCCGAGAATTCGATTCTGGCCGCGATCTCTCAGCTGAGCGACACGACTGACGACCCGGCTTGAGCTGGTGCCATGACATCGGTTGATGCGGTTGTATCAGGCCGTGCCATGTCACCGAAGTCTGCGTCCGCGACAATCTTGTTACCGTCGGCTTCGAGGCGGGTGAGTGCGGAATCGAACGCGTCTACGAGCCATGGGTCTGCAGCCTCGCCGAGCAGTGTGTCCGGTATCGACTCGATGTTGGTTTGAAAGACACGAACCGTCCAGGATCCACTTGTATCGGGCTCGTCCGAGAGGCCCCGGCCGGTGTTGGTGGCCAGGACGTAGCGGTTGTATTCGAGGTCGACGCGGATGGCGTAGTCACCGGCAAGGTTGACCACGTTGGCGGGGCGATGGGTAGCGGTGGCCAATGCGATCAGTGCGTCGTTGTACTTTTCCGAGAATTTCTTCGTAAGGGGCATGGCTGTCCTACCTGTCTAGGCGTGGCCGTTGCAATATTGCAATGGCTGATGAAGACAGTTCGTTGCCGCGGCTTGACGAGGAACTATGAGTGATCCTATCTCAGGTAGACCGGATACACCCATGCTGCCCATCTTTGGGTGGTCAGAGATGCAGGTGTTCAGAGATGCGCTGTGGCGCTCAACCATGCACTCGTAGACCTACTCGAAGATGACGGCTACGCCCGTGGCGACGAGTTCCTCTCTGTTGCCTGTGCATTGTGGACACCATGACCACACCGTTTACCGTCACCTACGTCGAGCATCCCGGCCCGGCCGCTGACAGCGGCTTGTGGTATCACCCGAACTTCGAGCCGAAACTGTTCAAGACGCTCATGGAAAGGCCTGGCGATCCGGCCGGTCTCGCACGACGTGGAATAGACGCGGTCTGCGCCCGGCTCGGACGACAAGCAAACGGGCCGGCAAAGCGCCCGAGTCCGTCCATCGGTCCTGTGAATTGCGATAACGATCTGAATTGAAGAGTTTGCCGAGCAGACTAGCGTCCAGCGCTCGAAAAGCGCTGGACCGCAACCCGCGGGGGACATCACTATTTCAGGCCGCGAGACCCGTCTGCGGAATCGTTGAGGTGCATGGCTGTAAATCTGCGCCCGTTGGATATCGGGGTCCGGCGGCTCAGAGTGTGGCGATCACCTACGGAACGAAAAAGGTTGCGACACCAGGGGTAATCGTTCCGGCCGTAGATAGAACCGCGACTGCGATTTGCCCGGTGCCGGTCTGCAGGGTCGCTTCGGCCGGGTATCCGTGCAGTCCGTCAGACAGTCGGGCGGTTCCGGACGTCCCGGTCGACAAGTTCAACCAGCGCACTTCCGACGAGAGCAGGCACCCCCACCGGCCTTCTTTGCCTCCGGTGATCCTCAGCGTGCCCGCTTGTTCGCCGACCACGGCCACACAGCGGACCGCGGGTGCGTCGAAGCTGCCATTCGGGTTCCCGTACGGAGCCGGATCGATCTGGAACGGAACGGTGACTGCAGCGGAGGCCGCGGCTACCGGCGCCAGAGCCGATCCGATCACTACGGACGAGCAGATGGCCAGTCGGCGAACGAGATTCATTACGGTGCCCTCCAGCAGGCGGGAAATTAGGTGTCGCGCCCATCCTTCACCCGGACTGCAGTCGTGGCAAGGCGAGTCCGAGCTCTCGGATTGGAGAAGTTGGGTCGCTGGGTTACTGATCTGCCAGGCTCCCGAATTGGTTTCCATCGCTTCCGAGTGTCGCGTAGGTTAGGTGATTTCCGCTGTTTACCCAGCACTACACCTTTCGTGACGAGACCCTCACCGATACGTCGTTCCAGTGGGCGCCGTGGTTGCAATGTTTGTTCTGCTCGGCCCGTACTTCGCATGGTGGCCTTTCCGTACCTGGCGTACGACACGAATCGTTGTTGTCGCCGCACCGGATTTGTTGGTTATCGTCGCGGCCAAGCTGGTATGGCTGGTGAAGCTACCCGGTGGCACGCGATTTTTGCTCTCGCTCATCAATGTCGGCGGCCCGTGGTACCAGTTCGAGGACGGCTCGTAGCAAAACCAGGTCAATCAGAGCAGTGTTGCGCCGAAGTCGGTCAGGTCCGGCTCTCAGTTCAGTATCCGACGCAGCTGTCTCGCCTGGGCCGCGAGTTCGACTGTTGCGGTGAATAATTCGGTCTCGTCGACGCACAGCGTGTCTGTTGCCCACACGGTGCGATGGCGCAGGCGGTGCCACGGTGAATCCGACGGTGTGGTGGGAGCAAAATGTGCGCTGAACTCGACGGTGGGAATTGCAACAGGCATCGTCAGGGTCGCAAAAAGCCCGGGCGGCAATGCGTCGAGTAGGACTGCAGAGCGCTCTGTCGTCGTGAAATCGAGATTGTCGAGCAAGCGAATCCAGACATCGAACTCGGGGGAGTCGCCACCTGCAAACGGTCGGGCGGCGTTGATCGGGCGAATGTCGAGATGCTGTGAGAACGGTACGAAGTCGATCGGTATCTCGAGGCGTGGCAGAGTCGACGGGTCGTCAGAGGCCGGTTCCACTGATGAGGTCGTCCGGACTGTGTGGCCGACATCGCGCGCGAGACGAACGAGCGCGGTAGCGGAATCGGCAAGTGCGACCCGGCAACTGACGGTACGGCCGCCATGCACGTCATCGACTGTCAGGGCGGCTACGCCGGGTGGGACCGGCCGATCGAGGTGCGCGCTGACCGCGGCAGGCGAGGCGCCGGTGGCGTCGACTGCTGCTCGGATCATGCTCGCGACGAGGAGGCCACCATGGATTCCGTCGAAACTCTTCCAGCTCGCCTCGAAAGTGGCGCTGTGCGATGTCGTGGTGGTGACAGTCATATCGAGGGCTCCCGTAGTTCGGCTGACATCTGACTTGTGCTTTCTATAGTCAGAACCCTAAGGTCTGACTATGGTAATTACAAGCCAGGCCTAGGTGGATATGAACCTACTGATCCACGGATCGGGCGCGCTCTCGAGGATGCGATCGGTCTCGTTGATACTGATACTGACGGATATTGCTGATGGCGCAGTATCTTCGCTTTCGCGTTGGCTTCGTACGTGTCGGTCGACGCACCGCGAACTCGGCTCGGCGTTGGCAGTTGCGGATTCGAAGCAGACACTTCGCTTTACGTATCTCTCGACTGTCCTGCTGGTAGGCCTTGTGCTCAACAGCCTGTTCGGCTGGTCCCAGATCAGATTGCGGCGTTGGCGATCGCCGTCTTCGCTGCGAAGGAATGCGTCAGGGGGAGGTCTATCAGTCGAGTACGTCGAAGACTGACTGATACCAAGGCTGACCGTGTGGACCTCGACCCCCGACGCTCGTGACCCCAAATTTCTCACATCGACGATCAACTGCCAGGTACGCCTAGATCACGGCTCCGCCGCTCAGTACGCTGACCAGTCCGATCGCGATGAACGCCACTACGTAAAGCGGACCCCTGATGGGGTCTCCGGCACTTGCTCCCTCGTGAAGCCAATTGAGAATGTCGATGGAACCCATATGCACACTCCTGCTCTCGTTTGGACGACCATTCACGGATTCAATCGCCCACACATTCGCCAGTGTTACTCATATCGGACAAAATCGACTCCAGTCACCCGCTGGCTCAACGTCTCTCGAACGTAGTGTGCACGTACCCGTCGAGTGTGTGGGTTGTCTCAGAGCCCGGTGAACAATGCCTGGTCGGGATCTTCTGATCCGATCACCGCGGGAGTGACCATGGGGAGATCCCCGATGACAGCGTTGTTGTCCGATACCTCGATCAGGTAACCCGGTGTGGTCCTCGAACTGTCCTGTTGCCCCCGGGCACCACCCATCGCTCCTGCTCCACCACCCATCATGGCGCCTCCTGGACTCGTGCCGGTCACTGCACCACCAGCAGTTCCCGACGGCGCAAAGGGGGTAGGGGATTGGCTGGTCGACGAAAGGGGTTGTAGCGCTGCAATTCCTGAAGGTCCGACGACGCCACCGCCACCTGAGGAGGCTCCGAACGTTCCGCTGCCCGCGCGGGTGGTGGCCGCGGGCCCGATTGCACCACCCGCACTTCCGAGTTGGTGTGACACGCCTGCGCCCGAAGCGGCGAACGGATTTCCAGTGCCCCAGAGTTTGTCGACGCCCGAGTTCAATGCCGCGGCGGCGTGCGCTGCGCTGGTCTGCGCCGGTCCGGATGGTGTGGCGCCGGCTGCTGAACCACCGGTGGCGGACTGTAATTGTGTAGCTCCAGCGGTAGCGCCGTCCATCAGCTCTGATGCTTGTTGGGCGAGCGGTGCAGCTGCAGCGAGTGCATCGCTGACTGGTGGTGCCGGAACCGGGATCGAACCGGCAAGGGAGTTCATCGTGGCAGTGTGTGCGAGCATTTCCGAGCGGGTCGCATTTACTGCTGCGATGGCCGCCTGCATGTGTTCTGCCGCTGCCGCGAGCAGCATGGCCTGCCCGGGCGGGGTCAACGCTATCGGCGCTGCCGCTACCACTGCCGAGGCAAATGATTGTGCGATGGTCGCCAATTGAGCGTTGCCACGCTGCACGGATTCCGCCGCTGCAGCAGTGGTTTGGGAGATTGCATTCCCGCGATCGCTGAGCTCTGATCCGCTGCGTTGAGCTACCTCGTTGATCTGTGTAGCGGCCTGGTTACCTGCGCCGCTCCATGTTTGGCTCACTGAGGAAAGCCCCTGTGTGGACAGTCCGGCTGCCTTGTCGATGAGTGCACTGGCCGAACTGAGGACGTTGACCGGATCAACACCACTGAAGACCCCCGAACCGAGGCTCTGCGCAAGCTGGATCAGCGGTGTGAACAGTTGGTCCACGCCGGGCAGGGACGGCAGTGAAATTCCTTGCATGATCAGATCGGCGGCGCTCTGCGGGAGTTCCGGCGTGGGCGGCGCTATGAGGAAATCAGGAATCGCCGAGTTCTCGACGGGCTCGGGCAGTTCCAGGCCGAGAACGGGTGCAAGCGCACTGCCCTGGAGAAACTCGAGAACCGTCGTAGGGTCGTCCGGAGTGCTCATGCAAGGTCCCCGTTGGTGGCAGCGGTACGTCGGAGGTCGGCGGCGCCCGCCTGGTCGGTGCCGTCGTATGTGCTCGCGGCCGCACCGGCCGTCGCAGCAGTGCCGGCATAGTACGCGGCAAGTGCCGCAACGTCTTTGGTGTGCGTCGCCTGTGCACGTGCGAAGGCTTCGAGGAACTCGAGTCCGACGGGCCCGACTGCCGGTGCTACGGCTGCGAGGTTGGCGTTCAGATCCATTACCGCGGCGTGGGCAACCTGACCGGCAGATTCTGCTGCTGTAGTGCCGTACGTGCGGATGTCGTCGGTGACGACAGAAAGCTCGCTCATCATTACCCCCGTAGTTGGTAAGCGTCTTCGCAGGACTCTAACGGAATGAATTGGTCGAGTGCATGTTCGTGTGTGCCGACACCTTTGAGAGACTGAACCCATGAAAACTGCTTCGGACGTTATTGCCCGACTTGCGTCCGATCCCACCCGTTCCGGATTGGTGATGGACTTCGACGGGGTTCTCGCTCCGATAGTCGACGATCCGGCCGCGAGCGCTCTCTTGCCGGGCGCCGCCGAGGTACTCGACGCGCTGTCACGTCATCTCGCAATGGTGGGCTTGCTTTCCGGTCGTCCCGTCTCTTTCCTTCGTGAGCGGGTGCCCGGCGAGAATGTTGTCCTCATGGGCTCGTACGGAGTCGAGACGTGGGTTGACGGGGAAATTCGAGTGTTGCCGGCCGTAGCGCAGTGGCAGCCGGCGGTTGCGGAGGCAGAGGCCGAACTACGGCGAATGATTGATGCCGCAGGCGTCCCAGGGATTCACGTCGAGGGAAAGGGGCTTGCCGTCGCTGTGCATTGGCGGCAGGCACGCGAGAGAGTTGCCGCTGCGGCGTTCGTGGAGCATGTGGTGCGTGAGGTCGCAGCGAAGACCGGGCTGCGCCGCGAGCCGGGCAAGCTCGTTGAGGAGTTGCGCGCTCCTGTAGACGAGGACAAGGGGACGGGATTGCAGCGGGCGATCCGGGCCGCTGGCGTCGATGCGGTGGCATACGCGGGTGACGACCGGGGTGACTTGCCGGCATTTGCGGCCGTGTTGGCGCTCGGCGGCGACGCATTGGTAGTCGGCGGCGTCGACATCGCGCCGGAAGTTGCCGCAGTCGACGGGGTTGCGTTCAGTGATCCGGAAGAGTTCTTGGTGTGGATGAAGGACCTGGCGACGGTTCTCGATGCACAAATTTGATAACAAGGCCGTGATTTCCGTGCGGCGAGTCACAAAAAGTCTGTGATGGTCGTCACGTAACGGATGGATAACGATCGGTATGGTTGAAGCTCGAATCAAACCTCCGACCTGCAATTTTCTGCCGATTTCGGGCGGGCTAATGATACGGGCGTGCCAAAAAATTGCTCCGTGACCTTTCCGTGACCATCGCCTAGCGTCGTTGGCAGTCCGAAACAGCCGGACAAACACCGGCCCGCAACTGCGTGCTTCTGCCCCGCGGGTCCGGTACTCCCCAAACCTTCGCGGGGCAGGAGTGAAACAGGCGAGTCGTTCGATACGGCACACATGTGCCAGGTCCGATGTCGTCCGCGGTAGCGGAGAGGATTTACCTGATGACCAGCATTACTTTCAAGCGCGCCCTCGGCGCAGTTGCAACAGCCGGCGCAGTAGTAGCCATCCCGCTCGCGATGAGCACCGGCACCGCCTCCGCAGCCGGCCACGACTGGTCCGGAGTCGCGAACTGCGAGTCTTCCGGAAACTGGGCAGCCAACACCGGAAACGGCTTCTACGGCGGCCTGCAGTTCACGCAGAGCACGTGGGAGGCATACGGCGGATCGGGCAACGCTGCCAACGCAAGCCAGTCCGAGCAGGTCCGCGTCGCCGAGAACGTTCTCGAAGGCCAGGGCGTCGGCGCATGGCCCGTGTGCGGCCAGTACCTGACCGGCGGAACCACTGCAGCCACCTACCAGGAGGCTTCTGCACCCGTCACGGCTGAGGCCAGCGTCGAATCCGCTCCTGTTGCCACTACCGGCGGCAACTACGTGATCCAGGTCGGCGACACCTTGTCTTCGATCGCTTCAGCTCACGGCATCTCGCTCGACGCTCTTGCAGGTCAGGTCGCAAACATCAACCTGATCTTCCCCGGACAGAGCCTGTCCGTCTAACCACCCTTGTGGTTGAACACTTCTGAATGTGTCCGGAGCGATTGCGCTCCGGACACATTCGGCGTTTGTGCAGTTCGGATGTATCTAGGGTTCGATATCCGGTAGCGCGGATGCTGATGCCTCGTACTCGAGTCGGCGTTGCACCCCGGCTACTTCTCTCACCGCATTGCCGAGCAGGCTGCGCGAGAGGGGAGTGAGGTCCGCGACCACGATCTCGTCGGTGGGCATCATGCCGGCGGCAAACTGATCCGTCTGGTGACGGACTCGGATCTGCTGGAGAACCTCGAAAGACTCGATGAGCACCCGCGTGTCGTCGGCGGGGAGGAAACCGGTGTCGGCAGCAACCTTCAGGCGTTCGACGGTGGTGCTCGTACGTGCGCCTACGGACGTGCCGGCCCAGCGTGCGATATTCACGATCGGTTGAACAGCTGTGGATTTCAGGTTGACGGTACCGGTACGGCGTGTCACCACGTCCCGCAACGAATGTAGTTTTGCCTTCTCGCCCACGGCTTCTCGAAGTAGTAGTCGCATGACGGCCGGGTTGAGGCGTAACTGATCCAAGGCTTCGGGCCTCGGATCGAGGGCAGGATCTCCGGCAACAACGCGGGCGTCTGCCAGCATCGACAGCATGACGAGGGCCTGGTCCTGATAGGGATTGGCTACCCACTTGCGTAAGGCGCGGCGCCACTGCGGGAGCGTACGTGCGAATCGTGCCTGAGTTGCGACTGCGTTCTGCGCGTCGCGAGGGAATCCACACCGGTCGAGAATCTCGTGGATCCGCTGCGCCGCATCCGCACCTTCGCGGTGCGACTCTCCGCCCCACACCAACGCGCTGTCGATGTCCGACGACGGCAGAGCCTCGCGCCGGGCCGCGCTGCCGAGTGACAGCCAGGCAAAGTCCGGGCGTTCGTCGCCGCCCACCACCAGTTCGATTGCGCGCCGCACCGTCACGTCGATCAAGACCGATAGCGTGCCACTGATATCGATGGGTGAGACCCGTGCGTCGACCAGGCCGGTGACCAGCTCAGGTACAGCTCGGGCCGTGGCAATGAGTTCGACGTCGGTCTTGGCAGTCGCAAGGGCGGCGCGAAGTTCGAAGCCCTGATTTGTTGCCGACGTCAGAAGGTCGCTCAGTTCGAGCACCCCCAGAAGTTCGCCGGACGCCGTGACGACGGGAAGGTGGCGCAATCCGTGTTCGAGCATGTCCGTGACAGCGTCGGCTCCGAGTCGATCCGGATCCACCGTCACGGCAGACGGCGTCATCACCGTGGAGACCGGGCGAGCGCTGTCGATTCCTCCGACAACAACTCGGCTGCGCAGATCGCCCTCCGTGAAGATTCCGTAAGTGCTTGCATCTGTGGGAATTACGACGGCTCGACGCCCGGCTTCGGTCATCAGTACAGCGGCATCGCGGATGGAGGATTCCCCGGAACATACAATTGCCGGTCCCCGCAACAGATCTCGTACCGCACGCATGGCTGGGTTCGGTACCGAGATTCGCGCGGTGTAGCCCGTCATGGCTCCATTGTCGCAGGCATGTCCGATTGATCGTCATGTCGGTCGCGGCGTCACAGGCCGCCAAGGCGTGCGAGCGCGTCGAGCGCGACGTCGGTAGTGCGCCACAGTGCGTCGATCTCCTGTTCGGTGCCGGCCTTCGTATACGGGTTCTGTAGTGCAAAACCGTTGGTCAACGTGATCGTGTTGTATCCACTGTCGGCGGCCCTGAGCAGAAGCTGGGACGGTTCGGAGTTTCCGGTCAGCCGATCGAGCCCCTCACCGACGAAGTAGAACCGCCACAGTGGGCCCAAGTCGGCGCCGTATTCGGCTTTGGTGTCGGAAACTATCGAACCGCCTTTTGTCGCGATGGAATCGACGATCTTGTAGAAATCGGGGATATCGACGGGCTGGGTGGTAGCGGTGGCCACGGTGTAGGCGAGATCGACTGTGAGGTGTGCGTTGTAGCCTGCCATGGCGACGCGCGCGGGACTGATGTCGCATTGGCGCGTCAACAAGTAATAGTTGCTCCATGCGGGATCGGTAGGAGCGCCGGTGAATTCGGCGTGGATATTGGTCAGATAGCGGCGCAATAGTTCGTAACTGACTGAATTTGACCAGGATCTGTTGGTGAATGCGGCCGGATCGCGCTGCAGGGGCATGACCGCCTCATGTTCGACGGCATCGAGACCGATCGAGAAGAGTCCGCGCCAATCATGATGTGATACAAGGATTGTGGTGATTTGGTGATGCCGCTCGACTGCGGACTCCAAGCGTTCGAGGCCTTCTCCGTGCAGCGTCGATACGTCGCTGAGGTACGCAATTCTTTCGACCTCGCCGGCAGTCAGTGGAGTTCCGCAGGCTATGGATAGATTCTTGCCCGGATCCGCAGCTACGGATCCGGGCAAGAGTAGAGCGAATGTGAAACTCAGTGCGATCGCTGTGGTCACGATTCGGCTCGATTTCATCGGCTCACAGTAGTTGAACCGATTCATGATTGCCGGGTTGGCAATCAGCTCAGAACTGCAGTCAGCTCAGAACTGCGTCGGCTTCGATCTCGATGAGTAGAGCGGGGTCGATCAACGAGCTGACCTCGAGGATTGTCGTAGCCGGACGGATGTCGCCGAATACTTCACCGTGAGCGAGTGCGGCCTGCTCCCACTGCGACATGTCGCGCAGGTACATGCGGGTGCGGATGACATCGCCGAGCGAAGCGCCGGCTTCTTCGAGTGCGGCCTTGATGGTGTCGAGGGCGGCACGGGTCTGATCGTTCAGGGTTTCGCCGGGGGCGGTGGTGCCTGAAACCGCAACCTGATTGCCGATGCGGACGGCGCGGGAGTAACCGATCTTCGGCTCCCATTCGGAACCGGACGAGATGTTGATTCTGTTGGACATGGCGTTGATTCTGCCAACAACTGATCGACCGTGGTGAAGCACGGGTCGCTTCCACGGTTCATCTTGACATAGCATAGAACAAGTGTTCGACTTGGGGTTATGAGGTGGTCGGGTCAGGCATTGGATGCAGACGACGGAGCGTTGCCCGGGCTCGAGCGAGCCGGGTTGGTCCGCTCGGTGCAGACGCCTGAGTTCGAGGGCATCACGTTCCATGAGGTGCTGTGTAAGAGTGCGCTCAACAAGATGCCGGAAGCATCGACGTTGCCATTCAACTACACGGTCAATGCGTTTCGCGGTTGTTCCCATGCGTGCCGGTACTGCTTCGCGCGGCCGAGCCATGAGTACCTCGACCTCGACGCCGGCCGGGACTTTGATTCGCAAGTTGTCGTGAAGACCAACGTTGCGGCGGTTCTGCGCAAGGAATTAGCGCGAAAGTCATGGAAGCGTGAGCCCGTAGCGCTGGGCACCAACACCGATCCGTATCAGCGGGCCGAAGGCCGATACCGATTGATGCCCGGCATCATTCGAGCGATGACAGAATCCGGTACGCCCTTTTCGATCCTTACGAAAGGGACTTTGCTGCGCCGAGATCTGCCGTTGCTCAAAATGGCTGCCACCCAGGTCGATGTCGGTATCGGAGTGTCGCTGGCGATCAACGATCCCGTCTTACAGAAGCAGATCGAACCTGGCACACCATCGCCGCGCGCTCGACTGGAGATGATCCGGGCAATCACCGACGCCGGATTCTCGTGCAACGTGATGGTCGCGCCGGTCATCCCGTTCCTCACAGATTCGAGCCAGCACCTCGACGAACTGTTTGCCGCACTCGCCGACGCCGGTGCCACCGGCGTGACGGTCTTTCCGATGCACCTTCGCGGCAGTACGCGCGGATGGTTCCTGAACTGGCTGGCGCAAGAGCATCCCGCGCTGATCCGCCGGTATCGCGAACTTTACGGACGCGGTGCCTACGTCACGCCGGAGTACAAGAGTTGGCTCAAGAAGCGCGTCGAACCGCTGGTGGAGCGTCATGGATTGGCGGGACCCTCGCAGCATCGTGAGCTCGAGAGACCGCGGGTTGAACGCGAATTGGTCGGTGCCGGAGCGGCATTGACGCTTTTCTGAGAACGCTGCTTGGTACGGTCAGGCATGAACACTCCGGTGGTGATCGACTGGTTACGGTTTCGGTGGTTTGTGCCGCCGAAGTTGGGAGAAACCATCCGTTGGGGATTGTCGTGGAACCCTGACAGTCCGCGGAGGTGGGCTGCGTTGGAGCCGACCTGGTCGTGTGTCGTGGACGTTCGCCGAAGTTCGAATCCGATAGTGCGGCGGTTGACTGCAGACCCGGATATTGATGTGGTACAACAACCTTCGATCGGCGGTGTGGGCAATCTGCAGTTCACGTTCAACGCTGATCTACCGATTCCGTCGCAGATCGAGGTGTCCGGTGCGCTGCATCTACGTGCGGGCACGATGCGGAAGAATTCGAATGCGTCGCAGGCCTGGCGGGATTTCGACGCGGACGCCGTTACTTCAGGAGTTGTTCGTGGACTTCGACTAGTGTCCATCGTTTCGGATATGCAGCCTGATCTGCGGCAACCGCACGGTTCGCGCTGGGGGTGGGCATCGATGCAGTTCGTTTCCGGGACCGAACAGTTCTACGAGTTGGCGCACCCGCCGCAGGGATTGCGTTCCTATCAACTAACCGACCGGGAGTGGGGGCCACGCCGGGAGGATTTCTTGGTGGTCGACCTCGAGACGGATGAGATCGCGTAGCCCGGAAAATACGTTGCGCGAGGTAACGATCGTGAGTAGCGTCGGTTCGGCCTGATTCAACTGTCGAAATGGAGTTCCACCGTGCTGCCGCTCACCGAACGCGAAATTCGCGCGTCGTTCGTGAATTGTTCGAAAGGTGACGCAAAACGGTTGCCGGTGCCACGGGATCTCGAGAAGCGGCCATGGCAAGACCTGGATTTCTTCGGGTGGAATGATCCGACCATGCCCGGGCGGGGATATCTGGTGATCCCGCAGGGCGACGAGTTAGTCGGTATCGCCCTCCGATACCAAACCGGCAAATCAGGACGCGCACAAATGTGCACCATTTGCCTTACGACGCATGGCAGCGGGGGAGTGTCACTGCTGACCGCCGCCAAGATCGGTGAGGCCGGCCGACGCGGCGACACCATTGGCACCTATATGTGTACTGACCTGGCCTGTCCGCTGTATGCGCGCAACAAGCGGCGGCCGTCGGCAGGCAACCGGTATCAGGAAAATCTCACCGAGCAGGAGAAGGCTGACCGCGTGGTTACGAACATCGCGGCGTTTGTGGCCATGTTGCGGTAGTAGATGCGTCGGAGCTAACACGTCTTGCAAACAGTGAGCACACATTTCAGCGTGCCGGAAGCCGTGCCAGCTTGACGAAACCACTGTCAGCTTCCCCGCGGAAATCGGCGAGAACGGGCGCGGACGTGGCACGATCAAACCTGTGACAAGTAGACCCGCGACCACGCAACAACTGCGCGACCTCGCGCTTCTTCGGCGTGTTCGTGACCGGATCGACCGGGAGTACGCGCAACCCCTGGACGTGGAGGCGCTTGCCCGCGGAGTGAACATGTCGGCCGGGCACCTCAGTCGCCAGTTCAGGCTGGCGTACGGCGAGCCGCCGTATTCCTATCTGATGACACGACGCATCGAGCGCGCCATGGCGCTGCTGCGTCGCGGTGATCTCAGTGTCACCGACGTGTGTTTTGCCGTTGGCTGTTCATCGCTCGGTACCTTCAGCACTCGTTTCACCGAGTTGGTCGGCGTTCCACCGAGCGTCTATCGAGACGAGGCTGCCGGCGTGACCGAGAGCATGCCGTCCTGCGTGTCGAAACAGGTGACAAGACCGATCAGGAATCGAGAAGCGCCGGCCCCCAGCCGCAGATAGCGTGACATTCATGGACATCACCATTGCATCGAGTTTCCTTCCGCAGGACGACCCGGAGGCCGCCCTTTCCTTCTACCGCGACTTGCTCGGTTTCGAGGTCCGCCTCGACGTCGGCTACGACGGGATGCGCTGGATAACCGTCGGCCCGCCCGACCAGCCCAACACGTCGATCGTGTTGCATCCCCCGGCCGTCGATCCGGGTATCACCGACGAGGAGCGTCGCACCATCGTCGAAATGATGGCCAAGGGCACCTATGCCGGTATTCTGTTGGCCACCAAGGATCTCGACGGTACTTTCGAGCGGCTGCAGGCCGGCGACATCGACGTCGTCCAGGAGCCGACCGAGCAACCGTACGGTGTTCGGGACTGCGCCGTCCGCGACCCAGCAGGCAACTTGATCCGCATCCAAGAGCTCCGCTGAGTCAACTGAAGAGAACCGCGGCCACCCACACAGGGCGACACTGTGTGGGTGGCCCTCACCTGAGAGATGGAGACATGATGAGCACGGCTGAAATGGCGGAGCGAGAGCTACATGTTGCGGACACCCACGACCTGATCCGCGTGCAGGGCGCGCGCGTGAACAACCTCCAGGACATCAGCGTCGAAATCCCCAAGCGCAGGCTGACGGTCTTCACCGGTGTCTCGGGTTCGGGCAAGAGCTCATTGGTGTTCAGCACCATCGCCGCGGAGTCGCAGCGGATGATCAACGAGACGTACAGCGCCTTCGTTCAGGGGTTCATGCCGACTCTGGCGCGGCCGGACGTCGACGTGCTCGACGGCTTGACCACGGCGATCATCGTCGATCAGCAACGGATGGGCGTCGACCCTCGCTCGACGGTAGGTACTGCCACCGACGCCAACGCGATGCTTCGCATTCTCTTCAGTCGTCTCGGTAAGCCGCATATCGGTTCGCCCCAGGCATTTTCGTTCAATGTCGCGTCGGCCTCCGGTGCGGGTGCGCTCACCGTGGAGCGCGGTGGCCGTCAGACGAAGGAACGGCGGACCTTCAGCATCACCGGTGGAATGTGTCCGCGTTGTGAGGGGCGCGGCTCGGTCAACGATTTCGACCTGACGGCGCTGTACGACGACACCAAGTCGCTCAACGATAGTGCGATCACTGTTCCTGGCTACAGCATGGACGGTTGGTACGGCCGGATTTATCGGGGATGCGGCTATTTCGATCCCGACAAGCCGATCAAGAAGTACACCAAGAAGGAACTGAACGACCTGCTCTACAAGGAACCGACGAAGATCAAGGTCGAAGGAATCAACCTGACGTACACGGGACTGATTCCGCAGATCCAGAAGTCGTTCCTGTCCAAGGATGTCGACGCGATGCAGCCGCACATCCGGGCGTTCGTTGAGCGGGCAATCACGTTCACCACGTGCCCCGAGTGCGATGGCACTCGGCTGAGTGAGGGTGCGCGATCGTCGAAGATCAAAGGCATCAACATCGCTGATGCGTGTGCGATGCAGATCAGCGATCTCGCGGAGTGGGTCGGCGGTTTGAAAGAACCGTCAGTGGCACCATTGCTGACGACGCTCGGTGAAACGCTCGACTCGTTCGTGGAGATCGGCCTGGGCTATCTGAGCCTGGACCGGCCGTCGGGGACACTGTCCGGTGGTGAAGCTCAGCGCACCAAGATGATTCGCCATCTAGGGTCCTCGCTCACCGACATCACGTACGTGTTCGACGAACCCACGACTGGCCTTCATCCCCACGACATCGCGCGCATGAACGACCTACTGCTGCAGTTGCGTGACAAGGGAAATACGGTCCTTGTCGTCGAGCACAAGCCGGAGACGATCGTTATCGGCGATCACATCGTCGATCTCGGCCCCGGCGCCGGTGCCGCGGGCGGAACTGTCTGCTTCGAGGGCACCGTCGACGGCTTGCGGGCCAGTGACACGGTCACGGGACGTCATTTCGACGACCGAGCTGCACTCAAAGCGAGCGTGCGAAAGTCAACGGGCGCAATGGAAATCCGTGGCGCAACCTCCCACAACTTGCAGAACGTCGACGTCGATGTGCCACTCGGTGTGCTGGTTGTGGTGACGGGCGTCGCCGGGTCCGGGAAGAGTTCGTTGATCCATGGCTCGCTCGCGAAGCGGGAGGGAGTGGTGTCGATCGATCAGGGCGCGATCCGCGGTTCGCGTCGGAGCAACCCTGCAACGTACACCGGTCTGCTCGACCCCATCCGCAAGGCGTTTGCGAAGGCCAACGGTGTGAAGCCGGCGCTGTTCAGCGCCAACTCCGAGGGCGCCTGCCCCACATGCAACGGCAACGGCGTCATCTACAGCGATCTGGCGATGATGGCCGGCGTTGCGACGGTGTGTGAGGAGTGCGAGGGGAAGCGGTTCCAGGCCGATGTCCTGGAGTACAAATTCGGAGGGAAGGACATCAGCGAGGTTCTAGCGATGTCGGCCGCCGAGGCTGAAGAGTTCTTCGGTGACGGTGAGGCTAAAACCTTGGCCGCACACAAGATTCTGGTGCGACTCGTGGATGTGGGGCTCGGCTACCTCACCATCGGCCAGCCCCTCACGACGCTGTCGGGTGGTGAACGTCAGCGCATCAAGCTTGCCACGCACCTGGCCGAAAAGGGCGGCGTGTATGTCCTCGACGAGCCGACCACAGGCCTTCACTTGGCTGACGTCGAGCAGCTGCTCGGACTACTGGATCGACTCGTCGACTCCGGGAAGTCGGTTATCGTCATCGAGCATCACCAAGCGGTCATGGCACATGCAGACTGGATTATCGATCTTGGTCCCGGTGCCGGTCACGACGGTGGACGGATTGTGTTCGAGGGCACGCCGAGCGATCTTGTCGCCGATCGCTCAACCCTGACCGGCCAGCATCTCGCGTCGTACGTAGGCGCCTGATCACGAGGATTTGACCCTCTTTGTCCTGATCCACAAAATCAGGACAAAGAGGGTCTTCCGTGCCTAGGCTCGAAACAACTGGGCCGACGCACTGGGCAGGGGCCTGCTCTGGAGTTCGCATGACGACTTCACACAGCCCTTGGGCAGGGTGGGCAATCGCCGCCGCAGTAATGACCCTCGTCATCGCCGGGTGTTCATCGTCGATCGACACCACCGGACCGACCGTGCTCACGACGTCGACCATCGACAGTCGAGGGGGGATCCCGCGCGGCTATCCGACCGAAACCGACGTCACGTCGCCGTTGGTGATCTCGGCGCTCGGGCCGAATCCGATCCCTGTCACCGGGACTGACGGAATGCTGCACGTGGCCTACGAGATCGAAGTGCTGAACTTCTCACCGCGGCCCGCGACCATCACAAAGATCGAAACGCTGGCCGGGGGACCGGACGGGACCGTCGTATCGACCCTCGATCAGGGCCAAGTATCTGCGCGTTCGATTCTGGTAGGTAACTTTTCCTGGACGCCGTTCACCGAGATCCCGGTGGGGCGCACTGTGCTGATGGTGCTCGACGACGAGTACGAGAGCCCTGACGATGTTCCATCCGTAGTGACCCATCGACTGACTGCGACGTTCGGCCAAGCAACGCCGGAGGACGCTGCCAGTGCTGCGCGATATCCCGATAACGTCGCGCAGTTCGGTGGAACAGTTATGACCAGCACAGACTTGCCGGTGGTTATCGGTCCTCCATTAGCCGGCGACAGTTGGGTGGTCGGGGACGGTTGCTGCGGGCTCTCGCAGCATCGCGCCGGGATGATGGCGGTCGGTGGCAGGATCAACGGCACCGAGCGATTTGCCGTCGACTGGCTGAGGATCAACCCGGATGCAGTCCCGCTCAGCAGGTCTCGTGGTGACGGATCGAAAAATGAGGACTACTTCGCCTACGGCGCGCCTCTGCTGGCGGTGGCCGACGGCACCGTCGTGGCTGTCGTCTCGGGCGAGCAGGATCAAGTGCCGCAACAAGTTCCGAAGGACATGCCGTTCGATCAATTGGGTGGCAACTACGTCATCATCGACATCGGCAACGGAAACTATGCGTTCTATGCCCACCTGAAACCGATGTCGGCGACTGTGAATGTAGGGGATCTGGTGACCACGGGTCAGGTGATCGGGAACCTCGGCAACTCGGGCAACACCTCAGAAGCGCATCTGCACTTCCATGTGTCACGGGCGGCGGTGCCGCTGTCCGGCGACAATGTGCCCTACGAGATCGACAGCTTCACGTTTGTCGGATCGGCAGATACCGGCGCTCTCGTCGAGGGACCGAACGAGGGCGACCGCACCGACCAGTTGCCGCTCGACGGGGCAGTCGTCAATTTTCCGCCTGTGCCCTGATTTTCAGACTTTCTCGGACATCAACCTTCCATCCGCTCGTGTCGGTCTACTGTGAGTCCATGGGGCGAAGGGGCAGACACGCTGCAGTATTGCTGTCGATCGGGACGTTGGCGCTGACCGGTTGTGTGTCCAATTCAGATGATCCGAAAACCTTTGCTGCCGTGGTGACCGTCATCGGGGACGCTGAACGAGCCGATCCGGATTCCGGACAGTGCATCGTCGGAACAATCCCGGTGGCGCCGAACGACACGATATTCGTTGATGGAGGAAGCGGCGCCGCATCGACAAGGTCTGTGCTCGAAGTCGATTCCGTGGAACAGAATCCCGATGGCACCGGTACCTGCGGGTATGTGGCGCGCTTCGATGCCATCCCCGCGAATCAACGCAATTACTCACTCACGGTCAGCAGTTCAGCGCCCTACGCGGGGAGTTTCACGTCACCGGATTTCACCGCGGACGAACTAGCGAAGGGCGCGACATTCCATCTTCATGCGTCGACTCCTGAACCATGATCAGACCCGCGAGCCGGTGGCGCCTGTGATGTCAGTCTGGCCACTGCCACGGTGGGATACTGCGGATCATGAATTGGAAGAGTCCCACCGAGACAGGATGGTCTGTGCGTATCGCGGCGGACCTCTCGTCCGTCGCGATATTCGATCCTGCCGGAATAGTGCGCGCCGAACTCTTTCCAGCCGCAGGCGACGAGTTCAACGCGCATTTCGGCAGGTTGAAGCGGGAGACGCTGGCCGAACGGATCGATCGATTCGGCCCCGCGCTGACCAAGGGTACGCCCGCGACCTTACGATTCCCGGACGGTACCGCTGTGAGCGTTACGGACGAGAAGCGTCATGGGATGCGGCGCAGGAACAAACTCTGCGAAGTTGCGGTCGCTGGGCGTCACTACCGGTTCGAACATTCCTCAGGTCGTAAGGCAGTAGCGCGGCGCGACGGAGACGAGTTGGCTCGGTACGTGCGTGCGCGTGGACTTCGTGCGATCGAGGTGTCACGCAAAGGTTCGTCCGCGACGGACGACATCGACGAGTGCGTGCTGACGCTGTTTCAGAAGGTCATCTTGCCGGGGCGTGAAGGTGCATTCGGCGAGATCATGTCCGCCCTCAGTATCTGAACATCTGGCGCATCGTCGGACAGTTGAGACAACTCGACGAAGCGCTTGCCTGTCCAGGCTCCGAATCCCTTCCCTGCGATAGATTTTCGGCAGCCCCGCCAGTGCTACCTTCGCTGCACCTGTTCGAGGTTGTTTCACGGAACAGGCTGTCAAGACATCCTTAGCCTAGGTGGGTGCGCACACGGAAGGCGTCCGATCAGATCCCGGCAGCGTTCGGGTCAATTTCCTTTCCCGAATCGCACCTGTGCGATAAGCTGCGCTTTGGCAGCAGTTCACAAGCATCCTGGGCTGCGGTACTGGCGCTGGCCATTCTGGCGGAACTCTCGAGCGCGTACTCCCTGACAGCGAGCGGATCGCTGCGTTCCATTACTCACTTTAACTGGCACAGGGTGTCTTGGCTTGACCAACCCTACAACAGAATCGAGTGAAATCTTATGTCCATCAACACAAGTACTATCGGCACGGAGCGTTCGATCATCGAGAACATGCTCGACCAAAGCCGTGAGGCATTGATCGAGGCCGTACGAGGCCTGTCTGAAGCTGACTCCCGCCGACGGCTCGTCGCCTCGCTGACGACACCGATCTCGTTGATCAAGCATGCCGCTGCCGCGGAACGGATCTGGTTTCAACGGATTTGGGCAGGACTCGATGAATCCGAATGTGATGGATACTCGCGTCGCGACGAGGGCACCTTCGCTGTCGCCGACGACGAGTCGCTGGCAGATGTCATTGCGGAATTCGAGCGCGCCAGCCAACGATCACGGGTGATCGTGTCCCGTTTCGACCTTGACGACAACGTGGACAACCCGCGCGAGGGAAAAGTCAGCATGCGATGGACACTGCTTGCCATGACCCAAGAGTTCGCCCGGCACGCAGGTCACGCCGATATCCTTCGTGAACAGATCGAAAAACCCATTCAGTGACAGCCGAATTCGTGATTGAGTACCGCTGCGCAACTTGCGCAGTCATCGGAGCTACTGACGGAAGTTCCGTTCTTCGCCAACCGTGCGAAGTCTGCGGCCTTACGCGCTGCAGACATACGCGTCGAGCGGTCGAAGTTCGTTATCCGAGTGTTCGTTCGAACAATGTGACGCTCAACGAGTCTGCGTCGAAATCGCGTCGACCAACCTCGCGGAACCCGCACCGCCCGTAGTAGTTACGCAGCGCGAGATTTCGCTAATCAGCAGGGATCGGCCGGCGCTGACGTCGCGGGATACACAACCTCGGGTTGGGGTCACATCCACGTCATCTACCGAGACCCCACCAATGACTATGTCAACAGTGTTACGCAGCAGGAAGCTTCCGGCATGGGCGGCGGGGGAGCGCCGGCAGGGTCGATGGGCACCCGCCGAACGGCGGCTGACACTGTGAATTGAGCGTTAGCAGGGGATCACTCACGCCCTCGCTTCCGGCCCTATGTAACGTCGACCGTTATGTGAGTGTTAGCCTACGCTAACCTAAATCCTGACGTGATGGTGAGAACCCACTCACCACGCAACGGCCTCAACGAATTGGGCCATCAGGAAGACCCGAGCGCCTAACGGAGACGACGCGATGAGCATTCAGACGGACTACGACCTCGATGAGTCGAGAGACGAGGACGTCGGTCGCCATCCACAAACCGCCGCGCCGCGCCGCGGCGTTCATTGGCCGACCGTTGCGGTTTCCGCGTGCGCGGCAATGGTTGTCGGAGTAGCTATCCCCGGGCTCGTTCTGTTCGGTATGCAGCTCGGTGACCAGGAACGTCAGGTGGTCGTGACCATGGCTTCACCGGCGGGGGCCGGCACTGCGGACACGACGGCCGCTGCGGCCAACAACGGCGTCACGGTGCTCGAACCTCAGGTTCCGGCGCCGGCGGCCGCCCCCGCACCTGCAGCGTCGGCCGCGGTCAGCGCCCCGGCAGCGGGCGCAGCACCTGCCTCGCCCAGCGCTCCGGCGGCGAGTGCCGCGCCGGCGGTTGCATCGGCACCCGAGGGGCCGTCGACGCCGGACGTCGCCGAACTGAACAGTCAACTCCAGCGCGGACTCAACTCGGCGACAAGTGACGCGGAGGTCGCTTCCGCGCTCGAAGGCGGCGCAGCCGGCGTACCCACCGTGCGCGCTGTGGGAAGCGCCTTGAACATCGCGGCCGGAATCTACCGCTGGGATCTCACGGACCCGGTCACGGTGACCGACGAGGTGGCGCGCGCCCAGCTCGTGACGTCGTTGCCCGGCTCTGCGCCGGGACAAGCGACCCTCAAATGGTATTGGATAGACGGGCAGTGGAAATTGAGTAACGACAGTCTTTGTTTCTTGGCGCATCGCGCTATGGCCACGTGCACCGTCCCGGGTAATCCCGGCGGACCGAATGGACACCCGCTGTGAAGCGCGCGCTCTCCGCCGCATTTGTTGCCCTCGCACTTCTCCTGACCGCGTGCGGCGGGAACTCCCTCGACACTGCCGAGGGGGAAACAGTCACCGTCACCGGCAAATTCGGTGAAGCCCAGGTACCACTCGGCGCCGAGCGGGTGCTCCCGTTGTCGCCGCAGGACGCGGACATGGTGATCTCGATGGGTGTCGCACCCATTGCACTGCCCACCGATACGAACATTCTCGTCTCGACAAACGGCGTCGGGGCGTGGCCTTGGCAGGTCGATGCATTGGCCGACATGGGGTATCAGGTGTTGCCGCCGAACCCCGGTGGTGGCGTCGACGCGCTGTTGTCCGCCGGTGACAAGGAGATTCCGACACTGCTGTTCGAGGGTGACCCGCAGTCGTACGTCGAACAAATTGTGGCCCTTGATCCCGACGTCATCGTTGCAACGGGGCAATGGAGTCTCAATGAGCGTGCCTATGAGCAGCTTTCGAGCATTGCCCCGGTCGTGCATTTCGATGAACAGGCAAACGTGGAACCGTGGCAGGGCTCGACGCGCAAGATCGGCAAAGCACTCGGTCGAGAGGATGAAGCGCAGGCCGCCGTCGGATCGGCCGAAGCCGACCTGGTCGCCGTCCGCGCAGCGCATCCCGAATTCGAGGGCGTGAATTTCAACGCGGTGATCGGAGATCTGAACGGGCAGCTGTACATCCTCGCCGGTGAGGATCGCGGTATCGGAATGCTCATGAAGGACTTGGGTTTCCAACTGACCGACTGGGCGCAGACAGTGCCGACCGATGCTGACGGGCGAGGAGTGATCAGCTACGAGTATGTCGCCCAACTCGACACCGACATCGCGGTTGTCATCTCACCAGCGGGGGACATCGACTACATGCGCGACAACGAGCAGTGGCGCAATCTGTCTGCAGTCCAGCGCGGATCGGTTGTGTCGATTGCCCGCAACTCCGGAGTGCCGAATGCCCTTGGATTTCCGTCCCCGATTTCGCTGCCGTGGGGAGCGGACCGAATCACCAACGCGCTGAGTACCGCAGTATCACGCACTTCGTGAGCTGAGCGGACGTGAATCTCCAGGTGTAGACAGCGCGTCGTAGCCCCGAGTCAGGGGAGTCGTCTCGCTTGCAGCCACATCGTCGGAAGGGTTGGCAGAGCATCTGCCAGCCCTTCCGTTTTGTGGGAAGAGTGGCCAGGTTCAGCTAGATCAGATTGGCGAATTCCCTTTGGCGGAACGTTTCATTCGCAAAGTCAAATAGTCAGTGGACGACGGAAACATTTAATTTACCGAATATATTTCGGAAGTTCGATCGACCCAACGCACACCAGAAACCGACCACGTCACCAACCGTTCACTCACCTCGCAACATCTACGAGAAGGGGGTTGGCCGTCAGAAAGACCCGAACCCCACGATGCCGGCAACATCATCAGGGTTGAACCGGTGAAGCATCACTGAATTGTTCTCGTTGCCGCCGACGGTGGTGACAATGCCGGCGTCATTGCGGAGCACGATGTTGACGTGCTGCCCGAAGGGGCTGGAATCGTCGTACAGAATCGTGTCGCCGGTCTTCAGTCGATAGTCCTGACCGAGCGGCACAAATGTTCCGACGGATTCGTAGTACTCCTGCAATGTGTAGACGCCGGGGATTCGCCACGAACCGGAATTGGGGTTCGAATACGGCATGCCGATTTTGTTCATATTCCAGCTGACAAAGTCAGCGCACCAGGATTCTTCGACACCTTCGGCATACGTGGTGCCGGGTGCACCGGATTCCCATTCCTTCTCGAGTGTCGCCAGTAGTTCACTCTGTGACTGACTGAGTGTGCTGCGGTCGAGGGTGGGGAAGGCGTCGAGTGTCTCGCCGGCAAGCGCGTCGTTGCTACGCGTGACCCACCAGAATCCGCCGGCGATGACAATTGCCAGCACGGCGCAGAATCCGACCAGAACCACAAACGTGGATCTGGTCGGATTCTTGTCTGCTGACATCACGCCACAATAGCGAACAATCGGTTTCTACTCGATCGGCGCTGCCGAGCGGTCGATAGTGGTGGCCAGCGGCTTCTCCTTGACGAAGAGCAGGAGGATCACCGCTGCGACTACCAGCGGAACGAGGTACATGAAGATCGGGGCGAGCGCGTCGTTGTAGGCGCCTACGATGATTTCGCGGATTTGATCCGGCAATTTCCAGAGGATTCCCGGAGTCAACGAGTTCTCTTCACCGCCGACACCGCCGCCGCCGGCTGGCAACCGCTCCGCGAGCAGATTCGACAACCGGGATGCGAAGAGGCTGCCGACGATCGCGCTACCCAATGAGGCGCCGATCTGGCGGAAGAAGTTGTTCGACGCTGTTGCGGTGCCGACTTCGGCTGCGGGGAAGGTGTTTTGAACGATCAGGATCAGGATTTGCATGACCAGACCGAGACCGACACCCATGATCGCGATATAGATTCCGAACACGACAAGTGAGGTCGACGGAGTCAGCCTGGAAAGTAAGACCAAAGAGACGGCGACGATGGACGTGCCGACGATCGGAAAGGCTTTGTAGCGCCCGGTCTTGCTGACGATCTGCCCGGAACCGATCGAGGACACCAGCAGTCCCGCCATCATCGGAATCATCATCAGGCCGGCTTCGGTGGCGTTCTTGCCGGTCACCATCTGAATGTAGGTAGGAAGGTAGGCGAGAGCGCCGAACATCGCGATGCCGATGATCAGTCCGGCGGTGGTGGTCAGTACGAAGTTGCGCTCCGAGAACAGGTGCATGGGAATGACAGGTTCGGTTGCTCGTCGCTCGACCATGACAAAGGCAATTGCGCTGACGATGCTGCCGATGATCAGCCCGATGATGACGGCCGAATCCCAGTCGTAAGTGTTGCCGCCCCACGTCGTGAACAGGATCAAGCAGGTTGCCGAGGTTGCAACCAGGATCATGCCGGGGTAGTCGATGGACGGCTTGCCAAGCTTGGGCTTGGGTAGATGCAGGAATGCCGACGCACTGGCTATCGCGAGCAGACCCAACGGGACGTTGATCCAGAACGCCCACCGCCAACCGATGCCTTCGGTGAACCAACCGCCCAGGAGTGGGCCCGCGACCGACGCGAGGGCAAAAACGCCGCCCATCGCGCCCATGTAGCGGCCGCGCTGCCGGGCCGGAACAACGTCGGCGATGATGGCCTGCGACAGCAGAATAAGACCGCCGCCGCCGAGTCCCTGAACTGCCCGGCCGGCGATGAGCGTGGTCATGTCGTGGGACAAACCGCCGATTACAGAACCGACGATGAAAATGCTGATCGCACCGATGAACAGCCCTTTGCGGCCGATCAGATCGCCCATTTTTCCGTAGACCGGCATCATGATCGTCGACGCCAGGATGTATGCCGTTGTCACCCACACCATGTGGTTGACGCCGTTCAGTTCGCCGACGATGGTGGGCAACGCCGTGCTGAAGATCATCTGGTCGAGGGATGCCAGAAGCATCGTGATCATCAGGCCGACGAACACCAGGATGATGGATCTTTTGTCCGACGTGGTGTCGGGTTCGTCTGCGCTTGTGGGTGCAGCTTCTCGAGTGGACATAGGGCTCCTTGGTGACGAGAGCGGTAGACGAGCTAGTGGGCGGACCGCAGGATGTGGGCCATCAACGTCAATGCGGGATCCACGAGTTCGGCTCGCGGACGATCTCTTTCGCTTTTCTGCCAGGCACGAAACACGTATCGCATCGAGGCTCCGGCGATGATCACGGTGGCGGTGGCCTCATCGGCCGCCGCCATATCGGCGGGTAGTCGACCATGGGTTGGTCGTTCGAGTAGTTCCTCCGTGAGCATCCGGGTGAGCGTGTCCTCGAGTTCGTGGAACGTGGCCAGATGCTGTTGGAGCAAGGTCGGGTGTCGCTCGAACAATTGGCGTCGGTGGACGAGGAGATCGGGTCGTTCGTCCATGATCTTCATCGCTTCGGCGAAGACGGCCAGCGCTCCGTGGAGGGGGTCGTTCGGGTGGGCGTCGAGTAGTTCCGAGATCACCTCTGTGGGCGGGACGACTATCGCGATTCCGCCGATCGCTGCGTCCTTGGTAGGGAAGTAGTTGAAGAATGTGCGCGTGGACAGATCGCAGGCTTCGCAGATTCGTTCCACAGTCACTTCGTCGTAACCCAGTTCCAGCACGAGTTCGACGGCGGTGCGTTCGATCAGTTCGCGTGTCGCAATTCGCTTACGTTCTCGAAGGCCTAGTGTTTCGCTACCCATGCCTTCAATAATTGCACAGAGTGCAAACTTTCATCGAGTGCAAAATATTTACCAATCACTGGTTATGAAGTGCAAAAGTCGAGCCGAGGGGGCGGCGGATAGGCTGATCGCGTGGAAGACACCTTGCCGCCGTGCCCTGAATGTTCCAGTGAGTTCACCTACGAGATGGGTGCGCTCATGGTGTGCCCCGAATGTGCACTCGAGTGGTCGACGGAAGACTCGGCCGCCGAAGAAGATGGCGTCATCAAGGACGCCGTCGGAAACGTACTCACCGACGGTGACACCGTGACGGTCATCAAGACACTCAAGGTCAAGGGCAGCCCCACCGGCATCAAATCCGGCACGAAGGTGCGAAACATCCGTCTGGTCAAGGGGATCGGTGATCACGACATCGACTGCAAGGTTGACGGTATCGGCCCGATGCAGCTGAAGTCGAGCGTCGTCAAGAAGGTCTGACGAACCCCGTCAACTCCGGGGTGCTCCGCTCGCGATTCGGGATCGCTCGGCCATGCCGTCACTTTTCACGATCACGTACACCAGCCCCGACACGAAGGGCACGAGGAGCAGGAAACACACCCAGAGTGCGCGCATCCACCCCGATGTCTGACGGTCACGGAACAGATCGGCGCTGATCTCGAACAGCAGTACCAGGTAAGACAGCAGCGCGAGAGAGATGACGCCGAGCCAGAAGACCGTCCAGAAAGAATCCATGTCTCGCGCTCCCGGGATCAGTGGTCGGTCGAGTGGTTGGAGTTCCCACTTCGGCTGCGGAATTCGTTGACGGCAGCTTCGATGGTCGGGAAGAAATGCGTCGCGTCGAATCGGTCGCCGACGCCGAATCTGATGAGTTTGTCTTTGATCGGCCCCTTCATCTCGGCAAACGCCAGCCGGATACCTTTGCCTTCGAGGTAGGTGTCGAGATCGACCAACTCGTCGACTGCGGTGGTATCGAGGCCGGTAATCGGCTCTGCTGCAATGACTACCCATTCGACGGGCGCCGGCGCATCGGCGACTACGGAGCGTACGTACTCGTCGAAGATCTCACCGTTTGCGAAGAAGAGGGGAGCGTCGAAGCGCACCAGCACCAGGCCGGGAATGCGCTGTCCATCTGGATGTCGTTCGACGTCGTGAAATCCCGGTAGGTGTGCGATCTCCACGAGTTCGGTGCGATGTGGCTGCCAGACTTGCGCTACCACCGCGACAAACGACAGGCCGATCGCCACGAGAATGCCCTGGAGTACTCCGACAAGCGCAACGCCGAGGAAGGCTGCGACAGCGAGGCCGAACTCCACGGTGCTCATGCGCCACATCCGGACCATTCCACCCACGTCGATCAGCGCGCAGGCCGCGACGATGACCACGGCTGCGAGTGTTGCATCGGGTAGGTACGCGGTGAGGCCTGGGGCGACGAGGACAAAGACCAGCACGGCGAGCGCGCCGACAACACCTGCCAATTGTGTATGGGCGCCGCTTTGTTCGGCTACAGGTGTTCGTGAGCCGCTCGCCGAGATGGGGAACCCGCCGAACAGTCCACCTGCCACATTGGCGACGCCGATTGCCTTCATTTCGGTGCTGCCGTTCACGTCTTCACCGTGCCGGGCGGCAAAGGTCCGGGAGAGAACGCCGGTGTCGGCAAATGCGATCAGAGCGATACCGGCCGCAGGTCCGATCAGGTGTCCTACGTCCTGCCAGCTGACGCCTCCCACGGAGGGCAGAGGGAGACCTTCAGGGAGAGCACCGACCATTCCGATGTCATCCGTGAGACCGGCCGCGGCGGACAAAATGATTGCGCCGACGACGGCCACCAGGACTCCGGGGACAACGGGGACCCAGAGTCGGAACGCGACGATGACAGCAAGCGACCCGATTCCGACCGCGGCAGCAACGGGGTCGATGTCCCCGCCTGCCACGGACTTTCCGATCTCACCTATTTCGCCGAGCAGTCCGGACGCGTCAACGGAGAACCCCAGCAGTTTGGGAATCTGACCGATAACAACCACAAGCGCAATGGCATTGAGGTAGCCGAGTCGGATGGGTTTCGAGAGCAGCTCGGTGACAAAACCGAGGCGCAGGAACCCCCCGATCAGGAGGATGAGCCCGACGAGGATGGCCAGGACGCCGGCCAGGGCAAGTGCGTTGTCTTCATCGCCGACGATCGCCAGTGGCAGGATCGCGGCGGCGATAAGTGGCGCGAGCGACGAGTCAGGCCCCAGGACAAGGATTTTCGACGGTCCGACGAGTGCGTACGCGAGGAGCGGCACGATGGTGGCGTACAGGCCGGCGTATGCCGGGAGGCCAGCAGCTTCGGCATACCCCATGCCCGCGGGAATCAGCAGGGCTGTGAGGACAAGTCCGGCGGTGATGTCCGTACGCAGCCATTCGCGGTGATACCCCCGGGCCGTTGCGATCCCAGGCAGCCGACCCAGCCCCTTTGTCCACGACATATCGCGAATCCTTCCCGTCGCAGCCACAAAGTTCAGAAATCCGTTAAATCGGTCGCCCGGAGTGGGTACGACGAGTGTGCATCATTGCGCGTGAGCACGCTGTGGGGCTACCGCAGCGGTGGGGGAGACAATGGTGTGCGACTTCAGGAGGCGTCGGCGTCGGAACGCCTTGTCCAACTCCACGACGATCGGAATGATCAGCGACCACCCGAGGCAGGCGAGCCACTGGCTACCCGTCAATGAGGTGGTCATGAGGAGATCCTGGAGTACTCCGGCCTCGACGGCGAAGACCGTGACGACGGTCGGGATAGCCAAGATCTTGAGCGCGCCGAGCACCGGTGGAATGAGGCCGGATTCCGGATCGCGGCGCATGGTCAGGCCGGCGAAGATGGAGCCCAACGACAGCACCACAAACGCCATGGTCATGGGAATATTTGCCTCGGTGGTACTCATCTCGCCTGGGGCTAGCAGCATTGCGGCAAGTGTGACGGCAAACTGCAGGATGCCGTAAGCCAGCCACTGTATGACCGCCCGTCGGTTGGCTATCGGCGTCTTGGGGTCACGGGGTGGTTTCTTCATCAGGTCCGGCGGCGGCGGGTCGAGCATGATGACCGCAACGGGGAACAGGGTGATGAAGAAGTGCTGGAACAGCACCATCAGCGGGGTGAGCGCAACACCTTCGTTGATATTGAAGATGCTCGCGGCCAGGAAGAGCAGAACCAGCGAGAACAATTTCGACATCTGGTAGCGAATGTAGGACACGATCTTGCCGTAGATATTGCGTCCCAAGCTGATTGCGGTGATGAGGGTCCCGAAGTTGTCGTCGGTGAGCACCATCTTGCCCGCCTGTTTTGTCACTTCGCTGCCTGACCCCATGGCGACGCCGATGTCGGATTTCTTCAGTGCGGCGGCGTCGTTGACGGCATCACCCGTCATCGCGACAACCGCACCGTTTTTCTGCATGATGTCGACCAGACGCAGTTTGTCCTGCGGGGTGACGCGGCCGAAGACATGCAGGTTCGGCATTGCGTCCGACAGCTCCTCGTCGGTCATGGCCTGAAGTTCGCCGCCGCCGATCGCCCCTGGTCCCAGTCCGAGTTCGGCTCCGATCGCCGACGCGGTGATCGCGTGATCGCCGGTGATCATGCGGACATGGATGCCCGCCGTGTGGGCAGTGCGCACCGACTCGATCGCTTCCGCGCGAAGGGGATCGATGATGCCGGCCATGCCGACAAACGTGAGGTCCTCGACAAACGACATGGGGTCAGCCCCAACGGCTGATTCCTGCCCGTCGAGTCGTCGAACGGCAAACGCCAGCACCCGGAGACCCTTCTCGGACATAGCCCGGTTCGCGGCAGTCAGTTCTTCGCGGACCTCGTCGATCGGTACAGGTCGGCGGCCGGGCAGGAACGCTGCCCCGCACCGAGCCAGGACCACGTCCGGACCGCCCTTGACCAGTTCCACGAATTGGTTGCCGCCGTCCACCTGGAGATGATGGAACGTCGCCATGAACTTGTATGCCGAGTCGAAGGGAACCGTCGCGACCCGCGGGTACGTCTTTCTGGTGAGTGGGGCGTCGACGCCGATCTTTGCCGCGAGAACAACAAGCGCTGCCTCGGTGGGGTCGCCCACAACTTCGCCGGCATCGGAGACTGTGGCGTCGCTGTCCAGGCACAGACCGTAGGCAAGCAGCGTGAAGTCCGGCGGCGCCTCACCCGCGACCTGCGTGATTCTGCCGCTCTTGGCGTAACCCTCGCCCTCGACGATGTACCACCGGCCGTGGACGTACAACGACCGTACGGTCATCTGATTCATCGTCAGTGTGCCGGTCTTATCCGAGTTGATGGCGCTCGTCGCGCCGAGTGTCTCGACGTCGGTGAGGTTTTTCACGACGGCCTTCGCGTCGGCCAGTTGACGAGCTCCATACGCCAACATGGCCTGGACGAAAGTGGGAAGGCCGGTCGGGATTGCGGAAACTCCCATGGCAATACCCAGCAGGAGAAGCGTTGTCAGATCTTGGCCACGGATCACGCCGATAACCACGATGATTGTCACTGCGCCCCACGCGATGATCCCGAGCAGTTTGGTGAGCGAGTCGAGTTCGCGTTGCAACGGCGATTTGCCGGGTGCAACTGCCGACAACATCGACGCGATCTGCCCTATCTGGGTGTGCATCCCGGTTTCGGTGACCACCATGGTGGCGGTACCGCGGGTGACCGAGGTGTTCTGGAACACCAGGTTGCTTCGGTCACCCAGGGGAATGTCTGTGCTGCCCAGCGTCTTCGGATCCTTCGGGATGGGTGCGCTTTCACCGGTCAACGCTGCTTCTTGAGTTTCCAAGGTGGTGGAGGTGAGGAGGCGTCCGTCGGCGGCGACGATATCGCCCGCTTCGAGTTCGACGATATCGCCAGGCACCAACTCAGTAGCGTCGAGCTGGATCAGAGTCCCATCGCGGATTACCCGTGCTTGGGGCGTCTGCATCTTCGCCAGTGCGTCCACGCTGGCGCGGGCCTTCACCTCCTGCCGGGTGCCGAGCACGATGTTGAGTACGACGAGTACCGCAACGACGATGGCCGTGGGGATTTCGCCGATGACGATGCTGACCACAGCTACCGCGACAAGCATCAGATTCATCGGGTCCCTCAACTGCGCCAGCGCTATCGACCACATCGAGGGTGGTGGCGTCGACGCAATTTCGTTGGGCCCGTGCTGACGTCGACGGTCCACCACGTCCTCGGCACTCAGTCCCGACTCCTGATCAGAAGTCAGTGCTGCGAGGACGGATTCGGCACTCTGGGCATGCCAGGGCGTGTTCTCGGCCGGGTCTGTGTGCGCTCGATTCTGCGGCGCGGCTTCCGTGGGGCTCATGTGCCGCACGTCCTTTCCCTGGGCAGGATTTTCAGTAGGGGGTAGGAATCCAGTGCAGCGGTTGCTGGGGTGTCTTGTATCCGTCGGGGCGTTGTCGGTGTGGCAGTTTGATATCGGGATGTTCCAAAGGTTCGTACGGAATCTGACTCAGGATGTGGCTGATGATGTTGAGCCGGCCGCGCTTCTTGTCGTCGTTGACCGCGACATACCAAGGCGCCCATCCGGTGTCGGTATAGCGGAACATCTCGTCGCGGGCCCGTGAATAGTCGTACCAATGGCTGTACGACTTCAGATCGAGGCCCGACAACTTCCAGATTTTCCGCGGGTCGTCGATCCGGCTCTGCAGGCGCAGCATTTGCTGTTCCTCACTCACCTCAAGCCAGTACTTCAACAGAATTACCCCGGATTCCACAATTGCGCGTTCGACTGTCGGGATGAGCTGGAGGAATTCGTGTGCTTGCTCGTTGGTGCAGTAGCCCATGACCCGTTCGACTCCGGCACGGTTGTACCAACTGCGATCGAAGATGACTATCTCGCCGGCTGCGGGTAGATGCGGCACATACCGTTGGATGTACATCTGGGATTTTTCCCGTTCAGTCGGGGCCGGGAGGGCAACAACGCGGAAGACACGAGGGCTCACTCGCTCGGTGATCGCTTTGATCACCCCACCTTTTCCTGCAGTGTCACGGCCCTCGAACACGATGCAGACCTTGGCGCCGGAGGATTTGACCCACTCCTGCAATGCGACGAGTTCTGCGTGAACAGGCTTGAGATCACGGCGGTATTCCTTGTACTTCATCGGCTTTTCTGTCACGGCTGAGGAGGGTTCCACGCCGGCAACTCGGGGAGCTTCGAGCTCAGAGTTCTTGTGTTTCTTGTGCTTCGACTTCTTTCCCACGCTCGCTCCTCGACACCCATATTCCGGACAGTGCTTCCACGCAGGACGTTCTTGATCAAACACACCCTTTGCTTGTGTATGCCCCGTGATTGGCAAAGTTATTCCTGGCTTGATCGAATCCCGAATCGTGATGCTTTCGAATCTATTTCGAGTCTTGACGGCAGCGGGCTACCGGACAGACGATTAGCCGATGACCGGCGACGAAGAGTTGCTCCAGGTCGAACAGGTGATTGCACGGCTGATCACCCGCTATCCGACCGTCTCACCCGCAGATATCGAACGAAGCGTGCGGATGATTCACGCACGATTCAAAAGAGGACGGATACGAGCATTCGTCCCGCTCCTCGTTGAAAAGGCGGCGCGAAGTGACATTGCCCGCGCTGCGTCCGAGATCGCTATGTAGTACCCGCTATGTAGTACCTCTGTCATTCATCTGTGGTACGTATTATCGGTACGAATTCTCGGTACGTATTACCAACGGAGATAATGCATTTCGGGAGATGCCGAGTGCCGGTCGGCTAACGGGCGGTTACCGGCGCAGTGGCAACAGTTGATTCACAAGTAGGACGTCATAGGTCGTGACCTGACTTCCTATCCGGAAACACCGACAGTACGGAGTTGGCGAAAATGGAAGGCTTCTGGGAGTTTTTCTGGTTCATGTTTGTCTGTCTCGCATTTGTCGCCTACTTGAGCGTGTTGTTCTCGATCATCACGGATCTGTTCCGAGATCATGAGATGTCAGGCTGGTTCAAGGCGATCTGGATCGTTTTCCTCTTTGTCGTGCCCTTCCTGTCGGCGATGATCTATGTGATCGTCCGGAATGACGGTATGACTCAGCGCTCGATTGCCGCAGCGCAAAAGCAGATGCAGGCACAAGGCGCGTACGTGCGCGAGGTCGCTGGACAATCTTCGGCTGATCAGATCACAGCCGCCAAGGGCCTTCTCGATGCCGGCGCGATCAACGAGGACGAGTTCCGGGCGCTGAAGGCAAAAACCATCATGCAGTGAAGACGGTGCTGCAACAGAATCAGAATACGACGACGACGTGTGTTGTGGATGACGTGTGTTGTATTCGCAACAGAATTCGGCCTGGTTCGCTGTCCTCATTCGTCCAGGCGTCAGGTGACAACCTCTGGGGTTCTGGTTACTCTCCGCGCGCGTTCAGTTACGCCTCGATGACATCGAGCGAATCTTCGGCTGAGGGAGGTAGTTTCACCGCTACGAGTACGGGTGGCGCCGAATGGTCGCCCTCCTTCCCGAATATGACGAAGCCGCCGGCACCTTACGGTGTCCGGCGGCTTCACCACATTCAGGATCGGCGAAACGAGGAGCTGTCAGCTTGTCGCGTTCGCGGGCTGTTCTTGGCTGACTCGCCCTCGGACGAAGAAGATAGCGACGACGGCGAAGAGGACCAGCAGGATTGTGATGAACGTGGCGACGACGGTGGCGCCGCTGGCTCCAGTCACGGAGGTGTCGAGTCCGCCCGTCGAGAGGATCGTTGTGGGGTCGGTGAGGCCATGCAACACGATCGCGGCCCAGATTGTGCCCGTCACGCGCATAGTCAGATACATGCACATCCCGAAACCGAACGTGTAGACGACGGTCGCCAGAACGGTTGACACTTCCATCCCGGAGATGAAGTTGACCGTGTGCATCAGCGCGAACAGCAGCGACGACACGACCGCGACGAAGCGTTCGCCATGGCCGGCGTCACGCAACATTTTCACCGCAATACCGCGGGTGAGGAGTTCCTCGGCAATGCCAACGCACACCCCGAGGGCAAGTAGCGAGATGATCTCGCCGGCTGACCACGCGCTCCAGTCGGTTCCGGTCAGGTGCGCTGCAATGGCGGCGGCTACGAGAATCGGGCCGATCCACATCCAGCCGCGGCCACGTATAGGTTGCGGGCCGAAAATACTGCGTAGCCAGCCCAGCTTCACTATGAATATCAGCAGCGCGACAGCACCGATCGCGATAGGCAATGCGAGGCCGAAAATGATGCTCGAGGCGCTTGCGACCACGTTGTCGCTATCGATCTGATCGGAGAAAACGCGCGAGATCACCTGTCCAACTGCGAGGTAGAAAGCTAGATAGACGACGACTATCAACAGCAGCTTCCACAGGGTGGGGCGGCTCCAGAAACCCGACTTTTCGGGAGTTGTATTGGTCACTGACAGATCGTACGGGATCTCCAGGAATTCGCGCGTCAATCGAAATTCGCGCTGAAGCCTCTGTCGACCAGGCCGAGAAAATTGATGTAAGTACCAGATTTATTGTGCCGGATCACGATTCGTGATGGCATACCAGCATGTGGTTGGCGCCTTTTTGGAATTCGTAGTCGACCTCGACGTTACGGCCGGCGATGCCGCGAGCTCGCAGTTCGGACAGCAGCTCGACAAGTTGTGAGTACGGCTCCGCCGATCCAATCGCCACCAACGGAAAGATGCGCAGCTCTCCTGAGGTGACGCGCATCAATTCGGTAATCGCGTCGAGGTGGAAGGCGTGGTCGAGGCTGTCGGCGTAGCTGAACAACAGATGAGAGCTGAGTACCAGATCGAAGGCGTCGTCAGGGAAAGGCAGTGCGGGCAACCGACCTGGGATGTAGTGACCGGGGTGTTGGCGAATATGAGCTGCGAACTGGTGGGCGGCGTGCTGCCTGACATGTTGGTGTTCATCGGGATCAGCGAAGAAAGTCCACTCGTACTCTTCTGCGTGTGCGCGGACATATCGATTGCCTCGCTCCGTCTCCGATGTGGCAATAGTAGCGAGATTGTCGGGGCTGTTTCCGAAATAGGCTGCATCGCATGCAGTTACGTTGCCGCCGAGGTTGCTCACCGCACTGGTGAAATCCGCGGCGCCGCTGGGGCAGTCGAGGATTCGCACGGACAGGTCATCGTCGGTGAGGGCGAACATCGCCTGGTATTCGGCAAGCGAACGAGAACTGATCAGCATCTTGCCGATCCCGTCGACGCGGTTGTCATTTTCAAAGGTCATGTGTGGTCCTCACAGTAGGGGGCACCTCACTGCGTCAACCGGGATAGATGTAGGCAACGATCGTCGGCCGCGCGCGAGGCGGCCGGAAAGTGCACAGTTCAAGGCCGCAGTGAATGCGGCCACCAGAGCTGTACGAAAGTCGTCACCGGCCAATTACAGCACACGATCTGGTGGTGGGTTGGAGAGAACCGGCGCGCTTGCTCGACTTCTGAGCGATATACCTCGAGAATCAACACCATGGACACCGTGAAGTTCTTCGAGTGGGTCACCGAATTGTTCGAAGTACTCGGTGTTGTCGCGATGGTTTTCGGGTTTGTATTCGCCTTTGGCATTGCCGGCCGGTCGTGGTTCCGTACTCGCAACGGTAGTGCCGCGTTCAAGACTCTCCGCGAAACCCTCGGCGCCGTCATTCTTCTCGGACTGGAGATTCTGGTTGCCGCAGATCTAGTCAAAACCGTGACGTCGTCGCCTTCTCTGACAGATGCTGCAGTACTCGGAATGATCGTCTTGATTCGAACCGTTCTGAGCCTGTCGATTCAGATTGAGATCGACGGGGTACTTCCATGGCGCAAGGCGTTGGTGTCGAGTCCCCAATTGCTGGCCCGCGCAGCACGCGGATCAGGTGGGGACGCGACGTCCGACGCCTCGCAGCCGTAGCAAGGGCCGTCGACTCCGCAGGCCCACCGAGGACTGAAAGGTCGGGCAGATGACTGCAGTACCGGTTGACAAGGTTGCGCCAGCTGACAAGGCAGTTCCTGCGCAGCACCCCACCGTTGACGAGCGGAGGGAAGATGGTCGGCAGGCTCGCCGAGATACGCCGCTCGCGATGCTGGCCGAACTTGCCGACAGCGACCGCGACCCGATTTCACTCCTGGAATCTCAGGCCGAAGCGCGGGTGCCTGAATTGGTGCCGATTCGTTACGGCCGCATGTCTGCGTCGCGTTTCTCGTTCTTTCGTGGCGCGGCCCTGGTTATGTGCGACGACCTTTCACGCAATCGCAATTCCGACATGAATACCCAACTGTGCGGAGATGCGCATCTGAGTAATTTCGGGGTCTACGCCACGCCGGAGCGCAAACTTGCATTCGATATCAACGATTTCGACGAGACCTACCCAGGTCCATTCGAATGGGACGTCAAACGCTTGGCTGCGAGTTTGGCGATAGCGGGTAAGGACAACGGCTATTCGGGTAAGGAACGAAGGAAGATAACTGTTGGTTGTGCCGCCGAATATCGGGAAACGATGATTCGCCAGGCGGAATTGGGAAACCTTGCGGTGTGGTATTCGCACATCGAACCAGAGGACGGCCTCGAAGAACTGAGTATTCAGATCAAGAAACGAATGCTTGAACGGGCGCGTTCCACTCTCGATAAGGCACGCCGACGGGACAGCGTTCAAGCCGCGTCGAAATTCACCGAGATTGTCGATGGCAGAAGGCGATTCATCAGTGATCCACCGTTGATCGTGCCGGTCGAGGAGCTATACGACGGGCGGGATCTCGAGGATGTCGAGGAGGTGCTCCACGGACGAATTCGTTCGTACCGCAGCACCCTTCAGTGGGATCGCCGCGTGCTGCTACAGAGCTTCGAGATGATGCACATCGCGCGCAAGGTGGTCGGCGTCGGCAGTGTCGGCACGAGAGCCTGGATGATCTTGATGAAGGGACGCGACGCCGATGATCCACTGATCCTGCAGGTGAAGCAGGCGTTGCCGTCGGTGTTGTCCGGCTACGTGAACGGCCCGATATTCCGCAATGAGGGGGAGCGGGTGGTGAATGGTCAGCGACTGATGCAGGCCAGCAGCGATATCTTTCTAGGCTGGGAGCGAGGGCCAGGTCCGGACGAGCTCGAGCATGACTTCTACATCCGCCAACTTCGCGACGGCAAGGGCTCTGCGGTGATCGAAGGCATGAAACCCGAAGGTATGGAAGCGTACGGCCGTTTATGCGCGCGGGTTCTGGCCTATGCACACGCTCGATCGGGCGACCGCATTGCGATTGCCGAATATCTTGGCGAGGGAACGGAATTCGACTTCGCGATCAGTGAGTTTGCGGCGGCGTACACCAAACGAAATGCTCGTGATCATGCCGCACTTATGACAGCGATCGACACGGGACGGGTGACCGCACAGACCGGAATCTGACCCGCCCAGGAATTGCTGGAGCGCCGTCAGGTTGTGTAACGCGCTCGCATCGTCGCAGCACCGGGCCCGGTGAGATCGTCGCAGTACACGCGCCGACCAGCCATGGCCATGGTGAGAGCCAAGGTCGTGCCGCTGACGAGTGGACCGTCTCCAGTCGAGAATGGCCCGTCGGTCGCTTCGACGCGAAGACCTTTGATCGTGCTGCGACTGGGCACAGTAAAGTCCCGTCGAGCGTAGAAACGAGCAACTTCGGTGAGCGTCTCGACGGCTGGAATGTACGAGAGACCGAGCGGACGCCGGATGTCCTGGGCGTGGACTACCACCTCGCCGAGCCACGCCACAGTGGGCCCTGGCGCCGAGGTTCTGCTGGTGATCACCCGTCGGAACCGTTCGAGGGTCTCGTCCGGGGTCGCGCCTCGGTACTCGGCGAGGCGCCGGTCGTTGTGTAGGTCGAAGTCGAACCGTGTGCCCAGGACACTGACAAACCAACGAAGTGCCCCGACGCTCGCCGCCGCTGTGAGATGCGCGACGACGTCCTCGACAGTCCACCGCCCGCACAGTGACTGCTGATTCCACTGTGCCTGATTCAGACCGACAAGCTCACCGAGCAGAGCGGTGCGCTCGGTTTCGACAGCAGACCACAGGGCGCTTCTCTGCATATCGCGCTTAGGCATAGACGCCGTCCAACCAGCCTTTCCAGCCTGCGCTGGCTGCTTCGCCGTCAGCGCCTGCTGCAAACAGGTGGTGTGCCACATCGACATTGCCGCCGAAGGCATTTCGGCCGTAGAACCGAAGTAGCGCGTCGTCGGTACGCAGTCCGACAAACCAGTCGTTGAGGTAGTCGACCACAGCAGTGATCGTGCCGATGCCGGGAACGTCGAAAGTCACGGTGTCGTCGACGGCGGTGTCGGATCCGATTCCGAGTGCGCTGCGCAGAGTTGCCATCGCTGCGGGTGCGCCGGATGCTTCCGGACCTTCGGCGCTCACGTAGGTGGCGCTGTGCCCGGCGAAGTAGCGCACGTACTGGCCAAGGCTGTGGAGGTAGAAGTCTGTGTGCTTGCTTGCTCCGTCGTACTGATTGTCCCAGTCGTCGGCAAAGACGCCGGCATGGACGTAGCGCACCACGGCCGTGCTGTTGTCGCGGGCTTCCACGAGGTATTCGAGGTGATTGAACCAGCCATCGGGGCCGTCCATGTGGATGCCGAGTTCGGTGGGCGGTTCCCAGGTAGCGATGACGGGACTGTCGGGGCGCGAGCCGTCGGCCGGAATCTCGAGAGGCGATGGGAACATCCATCCGGCAGTCTCGGCGGAGATGGCGGCCCAGATCTGCTCCGGGGTTCCGGGTACAACAACTTCGCGGCGGATTTCGAACTTCTTCGACATGGCTAGTTCTCCGATTCGGGTGAGTGTGTGGACGGTTTCAGGCTTGGGTGAAGCGCTACGACGAGGCGGTGCGGGCGGCCGGTCGCGGTGTTGCCGTCGTGGTATTTGGCAACCAGTCCGTTGACTGCCTCGCCGAGTTCGCGGGCGAAATCCGCTCGGTCGGAGGCTGTCGCGAATGTGATGTCACTGTCGATGGCATACGACGCGAGGGGCTTTCCGGCGGCGGTTGCTCCGGCGATCAACTCACCGACCTCTCGGACGACCCGCGCTGCCACCGCGACGAGCCATCGCGCCGAGAGCTGGTCTGGGAACTTCCGTGGATCCGGAGCCAGCGCGGACATCGCGGCGGGGGAGATGACGTACGACGCGGCGCTTGCCTGCATGACTCGTTCGGTCATGTTTCCGCGTTTGCGTTCCTCGACGAGATGGACGAGTCCGTGTTCTTCGAGGGTTCGCAGGTGGTAGTTGACTTTTTGGCGGGTCAGTCCGACGAGGGGTGCCAGCGCAGCAGCCGACGACGGGTTCACAAGCGCGGCGAGGATTTGCTGCCGAACCGGGTCGAGTGACGCTTCCGCGACAGCAGGTTTGTCTATGACTGCGACTTCCAACATGAGAAAACCATCCCACCGACAGAATTACTTGTCAAGACAAAATAATTTGTCGGTGGGATGGTTGTTGGGCAAGCTCTACTTGCTCAGCGCCGCGGGATTGTTCAAATCACGCGCCGAGTAGGTGTCGCATGCAGACACCTGGCCGGTCTTGTATCCGGCTGCAAACCACAACTGCCGCTGTTGGGATGAACCGTGAGTCCAGCCTTCGGGGTTGACCCGCCCGCTGGTCGACTGTTGGATCCGGTCATCGCCGACCGACGATGCGGCCGACAGTGCATCGCGGATATCGTTCTGCGACAGCGACTTCAGGAATGGTTGGCCGGTCGCTTCGTCGGGGATGGTGTCGGCGTAATGTGCCCACACGCCGGCGTAGCAGTCTGCCTGCAGTTCGGTGCGCACAGCGCCTGACTCTGCGCCCTGCGGGTCGCCCTGCGCGCGGCTGATATCCCCGAGTTGATTCTGGATGTGGTGACCGAATTCATGGGCAACGACGTACTCCTGCGCCAAGGGGCCGGCGCTTGATCCGAATCGGTCGACCAGCAATTGGAAGAAGCTTGTGTCGAAGTACGCGGTCTGATCGGCGGGGCAGTAGAACGGACCGACTTCGCTGGTTGCCTGACCGCAGCCCGTACTGACCGATCCACTGAACAGGACGACCTCGGGGCGGACGTACGCCGTCCCGGTTTGTTTGATCAGTTGCGCTTCCCAGACGTCGTCGAGGCTACCGACGGTAAGTGTGACGCGGCAGTTGACGTCGTTGTTGGCATCGGTACCGGTGCAGTCGTCGACCGAGCTGAGCCCGCTCGCGGAACTCGATGTTTCGGTGGAGGTGCCCAGTAGCGAACCGGGATCTCCGCCGAACAGAAGCGCAAGAATGAGCACGATGATGCCGCCTGCGCCGCCGCCGATTGCCACCTTGCTGCCCCGGCTTCCGCCCCCGCCGCCTTGAACCTGAACGCGTCCCGCTTCACCACGGGCCCCCTCGTTGAAGGTCATCTATGTCCGCTTTCTGCTGTCGTGAACAAGTGCTTGCCGTCACTTCTGGTGGATAGCTTCGCATGCGAGGCGGGTGCGCGTTTCCGGTCTGGGCTGTTCGCTCCGTAGGATCGCAGGCAAAGTAGTCGGTCGTCGGTTATTGAAGTTGTTCGAAAGGAATCCCGTGCTGCGCACACATCTCGCCGGTTCATTGCGACCCGAGCAGGCAGGGCAGACCGTAACGCTCACCGGTTGGGTAGCCAGGCGTCGTGATCACGGCGGAGTGATCTTCATCGATCTCCGTGATGCATCCGGTGTTTCGCAGGTAGTTTTCCGGGCAGGTGACGTCGCCGAGCAGGCGCACCGTCTGCGCGCGGAATACTGCGTTCGCGTGACCGGTGTCGTCGAGGTCCGCCCCGAGGGAAACCAGAACTTCGAGATCCCCACCGGCGCAATCGAGGTCAACGCCACCGAGCTCGAGGTGCTCAACGAGAGTGCTCCGCTGCCGTTCCAGCTCGACGATCAGGTCGGCGAGGAAGCGCGTCTGAAGTACCGCTACCTCGACCTGCGTCGTGAAGGACCCGGACACGCAATTCGCTTGCGCTCCAAGGTGAATGCCGCTGCGCGTGGCGTCCTCGCGCACCACCAGTTCGTCGAGGTCGAGACCCCGACACTCACGCGTTCCACCCCTGAAGGTGCCCGCGACTTCCTGGTTCCGGCGCGTTTGCAGCCCGGTAGCTTCTACGCTCTGCCGCAGAGCCCCCAGCTCTTCAAGCAGCTCCTCATGGTGGGTGGCATCGAGCGCTACTACCAGATCGCGCGCTGCTACCGCGATGAGGATTTCCGCGCCGATCGCCAGCCGGAGTTCACTCAGCTCGACATCGAGATGGCGTTCGTCAACCAGGACGACGTCATGCTGTTGGCCGAGGAAGTCCTGACCGCGTTGTGGAAGCTCGTCGGCCACGAGATCAAGACGCCGATCGCGCGCATGACCTACAACGAGTCGATGCGTCGTTACGGCAGCGACAAGCCCGACCTGCGTTTCGACATCGAACTCGTCGAGTGCATGAAGTTCTTCAAGGACACCACGTTCCGCGTGTTCCAGGCCGAGTACGTCGGCGCTGTTGTCATGCCGGGTGGCGCAAGCCAGCCGCGTAAGCAGCTCGACGCGTGGCAGGAATGGGCCAAGCAGCGTGGCGCCAAGGGACTTGCCTACGTGCTGGTCGGCGAAGACGGAACGCTCGGCGGACCGGTTGCCAAGAACCTCACCGACGCCGAGCGCGAGGGTCTGGCCGCTCACGTCGGCGCACAGCCAGGTGACTGCATCTTCTTCGCGGCGGGTGCAACCAAGCCGATGCGCGCGCTTCTCGGTGCTGCCCGCGGCGAGATCGCCCGCAAGAAGGATCTTATCGACCCCAAGGCCTGGGCCTTCGTCTGGATCGTCGACGCTCCGATGTTCGAGCCGGCCGCCGACGCCACCGCGTCCGGTGACGTTGCTCTCGGCCATTCGGCGTGGACCGCGGTGCACCACGCGTTCACCTCGCCCAAGCCCGAGTTCTTCGACACGTTCGACACCGATCCCGGAACCGCTCTCGCCTACGCCTACGACATCGTCTGCAACGGCAACGAAATCGGCGGCGGCAGTATCCGTATCCACCGCAAGGACATTCAGGAACGAGTGTTCAAGGTGATGGGTATTTCCGAGGAAGAGGCGCAGGACAAGTTCGGCTTCCTGCTCGACGCCTTTGCCTTCGGCGCACCCCCGCACGGCGGAATCGCCTTCGGTTGGGACCGCATCACCGCGCTCCTCGCCGGCATGGATTCCATTCGTGAGGTCATCGCGTTCCCGAAGTCGGGTGGCGGTGTCGATCCGCTGACGGACGCACCTACCCCGATCACGGCGCAGCAGCGTAAGGAATCCGGCGTCGATGCGAAGCCGGAGAAGAAGGCTGACGCTGCCGGTGGCGACACCGCAGACGGCAAGTAGAACCGACCCCAGATCGCCATGCTGCACCTGAGGGTGATCTGCCCGCCCGAGCGCACCGAGGAAGTTCTCGGTGCGCTCGAGGCGGAATGCGGGGCTACCCACATTGTGGTGTCGCGTGGCATTGCCATCGATCCGCGCGGCGATGTCGTGCAGGCCGATGTTGCCCGCGAGTCTGCGAACGACGTCATAGTCGCGATGCAGGATCTCGGAATCCCTGAGCACGGCGCGGTGACGCTGGTTCCGGTGGAGACAGTGTTGTCGGCCGCGGCACGCAAAGCAGAACACGATGCACCTGGTGACGGCGCCGAGACAGTGGTCTGGGAAGAACTGTTGTCCCGGACTCGGGAGGAATCGACTCTCAATGGATTGTTTGTCGCTTTCCTGACTATCGCCTGCCTCCTGGCCGCAATCGGTGTAGTCACGGATTCACCGGTCACCATCGTCGGAGCGATGGTTGTGGGGCCGGAATTCGGCCCGCTGGCCGCGCTCTCGGTTGCCCTGGTTCGACGTGATCGAAAGCTACGTAGACGTTCGATTCTTGCGTTGGTCGTCGCGTTCCCGGTGGCGATGGGTATCACTCTGCTCGCCACCTTTGTGGTGAAGTTCTTCGACTGGATGGACGTCACCACCCTCGAATCACTGCATCAAGTCGACTTCATCTACAAAGTGGGACCGATCTCGTTTGTTGTCGCCCTCCTGGCCGGTTCTGCGGGCATGTTGGCCTTGATATCGGCGAAATCCGCCGCACTGGTCGGCGTGTTCATATCAGTGACTACAGTCCCGGCGGCCGGTTTCGCAGTAGTTGCTGCGGCTAACGGTGAATGGCGTATCGCCGGGCTGTCGTCGCTTCAGCTCGCCGTCAACATGCTGGGAATTGTCACCGCTTGCACACTCGTATTGTGGTTCAAGACCCGAGCCGATGAAGAGTTTGCTGCAGCGCTGAAAGGCATTTCAGGTTTGATCGGCGACGAGAAAGCGCGCTGACAGTAGAGAGCGAAGACGCATGATTCCAGCAACTTACGGGTAAGTTGATCAGTGATGACCGTATTACTGGCAGACCCCGTATCCGAAGTCGTGGCAGCTGCCGAGCAGTTGCTCACGCGCCGCACCGGAGCACCCGTTACCCTCGTGGATCCCACGGATCTGGGTGGCAGTGGACGCACCATCGTGCTGCGCGTTCGAGTTGCCGAAAACCCGTTTTCCCTACCTCGCACATTGGTGATCAAGCAGGTCCGTGATCCCTATCTGGGTGTCAAGAACGGCGTTACCCCGCCCGCTGAGGCAATCCACGTGTTCGATCCTGATACCGCGTTCCTGCGTGAAGCCGTGTCGTACCAATTCGCCAACGCATTGGCCAAGGACGCCCGTCCCGGCGCGGAACTGCTGGCATACGACTTGGACGCCAGGCTCCTCGTGCTCAGCGACCTCGGTGACGCCACCGCGATCAGCGTTCTTTTCCAGGACAGCGACGCAGACACCGTCACGAATACCCTGATGGCAATGGCCCAGGCAATGGGTCGCATGCACGCCGCCACCGTAGGACGTGAAGAAGATTTCACAGCCCTGCTTCGACGTGCCGAGGTTGTCCACAGTTCCGACGAAGTGGCTGATCAGGTGGCGCGCGTCATCACCGACGTACCGTCGATGTTGGCGGACACACTGGGTGTTGTTGTCGATCCGAATATTCTCGAACAGGTTCACCACGCGCAGAATCTGTTCAGCGGTGGGCGATTCCGCGCCTTCAGTCCGTCCGATCTGTGTCCGGACAACATCATCGTCAACGGCGAAGGTGTTCGATTCCTCGACTACGAGTGGGGTGGATACCGAGACGCGCTTCTCGACATCACGTACGCACTCGTGTCGTTCCCGGGATGCCTGTGCAACGTCGACCTGACCGAGGAACGCGCGTCGGCGATGGTCGACGCGTGGCGTTCGGAAGTGGTGGGCTTGTGGCCGGCGCTTGCCGACGAAGCCGAATTGGGTCGAGGACTGGTCGAGGCTCAGCTCATCTGGGTATGGCTGAGCACCTACATGTTCCTGCCCAATGATCATTCGCGGATAGCCGCAGTGCGCGAGCACCATCTGTCGATTCCGCGTTCGGATGCGTTGCTGCGCCGTTGGGCACGGTTGGCGCGATCAGCCGAACTCGCAGGCAACGTCGCTGTGCATGACCACGCGAACGAGGTTGTCGCTGCACTCCGCGCACACGCTGAGTAACGCACACACGAACCGATAAAGCGCCCGTGCCGGAGCACGGGCGCTTTTGCATGTCGAAGCTCAGTTGTCGGCGAGAGCGTCCGCCTCGGACAGATCCGTTGCCGCCAGCGCCGTCGCGAGATCGGGATGCCGGAAGGTAGACGTGACCTGGTCCTCGACCACCCGGAACGCCGACGCAATGGTGGCGGTCTTGCCGGGTTCTGCGGCCCACGTCGCAGTCTGCTCGACAACGACAACTCCGTGGTGGACGTACATCTTGCCGGGAACAAGCGTCAAACCGGCGTTCGACGCCCACTCGCTCAGTGCTGCTAATCCTTGCGTTGCCCCGTCGGCTCCACCCACCTCGATATCGTCGCTCGACAACTGCAGGAGCGTGTCGATGTCTTGGCTGTTGAGTGCGTCATGCCACGCGAGAACGGTGGCGATCTCAGAAGTGCTCATGGCGACACGCTATCCAATTCGGCCCGACCGTGCTTTCCAGTTGGGACTTCGACGCGTCGGTACCTTCTAGTAGCGTCGTTTTGTGAGCGATTGGCAAGCTGAAGACAGCGTGGTGGCAGATGACGGCCTGTTCGAGGCAACTCCGGAAGAATCCGAGATCGTGGATGAACCAGATGTCGTCTCGGTAGCCGAGCGCGCCTTGTCCTCGTTGCCGCCCGGTGCTCCGCTGGCTGTCCGCATGCGCCCGCGCACTCTTGGTGAGGTTGTCGGCCAGCAGCACCTACTCGGGCCCGGTGCGCCGCTGCGGCGAATGGTCGAGGGATCCGGTGCCGCATCGGTACTTCTGTACGGGCCTCCTGGTACCGGCAAGACCACACTGGCGTCGTTGATTTCCGGCGCGACCGGTCGGCGTTTCGAGGCGCTGTCTGCACTGTCGGCCGGTGTCAAAGAGGTTCGCGGTGTGATCGAACTGGCTAGGCGACGGCTCCTGAACGGCGAGCAGACCGTCCTGTTCATCGACGAGGTACACCGATTCTCGAAAACCCAGCAGGATGCGTTGTTGGCCGCTGTCGAGAATCGGATCGTCCTGTTGGTGGGCGCTACCACCGAGAATCCGTCGTTCTCCGTGGTGTCGGCGTTGCTGTCCCGTTCGCTGGTTCTGCAATTGCAGGCGCTCACCGCAGCCGATGTTCAGGAGCTTCTCGAGCGGGCAGTGATCGACGAGCGTGGGTTCGGTGGCTCAGTCACCATTGCCGGCGACGCGATGGAACATCTGGTGCGGCTGGCGTCCGGTGACGCCCGCCGTGCGCTCACTGCTCTCGAGGCAGCAGCAGGCGCTGCGCTCGACACCGCTGGCGGCCAACCCGGACCCGTCGAAGTCGATCTCGCGACCGTGGAGGCCAGTGTCGACAAAGCCGCCGTTCGGTACGACCGTGACGGCGACCAGCACTACGACGTCATCAGCGCATTCATCAAGAGCATTCGAGGTTCCGACGTAGACGCGGCGCTGCATTACCTTGCGCGCATGCTGACTGCGGGGGAGGACCCGCGATTCATTGCGAGGCGACTGGTGGTTCACGCCAGCGAAGACATCGGGATGGCCGATCCGATGGCATTGCAGACGGCGATGGCTGCTGCTCAGGCCGTGCAGTTGATCGGAATGCCGGAGGCACGTCTCGCGCTTGCCCAGGCCACGATCCATCTCGCGACCGCGCCGAAATCGGGTGCCGTCATCGAAGCGCTGGGTGCGGCCATGGCCGATGTGGCTGCCGGAAAGTCAGGTCTCGTGCCGCCGCATCTACGTGACGGTCATTACAAGGGGGCTGAGAAATTGGGAAACGCGGTCGGATACAAGTACCCACACGACACCCGCGACGGCGTTCTACGGCAGCAATATCCACCGGACGAACTGGTCGGTGTCGACTATTACAAGCCGACTGGCCACGGAAATGAGCGGGAGATCGCCGATCGAGTGGGAAAATTGCGTCGAATCGTGCGGGGTTGAAGCTGTAATCGTGCGGGGTTAAAGCTGTAAGGTCCCTGCACGCTAGGCTGGACAACGACAGTTCGACGCTCATGAAGGTAAGGACCGGTTAGTGCAAACCCACGAGATCCGCAGGCGATTCCTCGACCACTTCGTCAAGGCCGGCCACACTGAGGTGCCCAGCGCGTCGCTGATTCTCGACGATCCGAACCTTCTGTTCGTCAACGCCGGCATGGTTCCCTTCGTGCCGTTCTTCCTCGGCCAGCAGACGCCGCCATACTCGCGTGCGACGTCTGTGCAGAAGTGTGTTCGCACCTTGGACATCGAAGAGGTGGGCATCACCACCCGCCACAACACGTTCTTCCAGATGGCCGGCAATTTCTCCTTCGGTGACTACTTCAAGAAGGAAGCCATCTCGCACGCCTGGGCGCTGCTGACCGGTTCGGTTGACGACGGCGGCTACGGCATCGACCCGACGCGCCTGTGGGCCACTGTCTTTCACGATGACGACGAAGCATTTGCGATCTGGCGCGACGAGGTCGGCGTGCCGGAAGAGCGCATTCAGCGCCGCGGCATGAAAGACAACTACTGGTCGATGGGCATCCCCGGACCGTGTGGGCCCTGCTCGGAAATCTTCTACGACCGCGGCGCCGAGTATGGCGTAGAGGGCGGCCCGGAAGCCGACGAGGATCGCTACATCGAGATCTGGAACCTCGTGTTCATGCAGAACGAGCGCGGCGAAGGCACCACGAAGGGTGACTACCCGATCCTCGGACCCCTGCCGAAGAAGAACATCGATACCGGCATGGGCGTCGAGCGTGTTGCCTTCCTCTTGCAGGGCGTCGAAAACGTCTACGAGACAGACCTTCTCCGTCCCGTCATCGAGAAGGCCGCTGAGCTGACCGGCAGCGTGTACGGCACCGATCACACGTCCGATGTTCGTTTCCGCGTCATCGCCGACCACGCCCGCACCGCCGCGATGCTGATTGCGGACGGCGTCAATCCCGGCAACTACGGCCGCGGCTACGTGCTACGCCGGTTGCTTCGCCGCATCGTGCGCTCGGCCAAACTGCTCGGCAGCGAGCAGCCCACCATGCGCGAGTTCATGATCGTCGTCCGCGACACCATGGCTCCGTCGTACCCGGTTCTCGAAACCGACTTCACGCGCATCGAGAATGTTGCCGTCGGTGAGGAAACAGCGTTCCTCAAGACTCTGGCATCGGGATCGGCCTTGTTCGAGAACGCTGCCGAGACGGTCAAGTCGTCCGGAAAGTCGGTCATTGCCGGCGACCAGGCATTTGCCTTGCACGACACCTACGGCTTCCCGATCGACCTGACACTCGAGATGGCGTCCGAGGCCGGTCTCACCGTCGACGAAGACGGCTTCCGCACCCTCATGGCCGAGCAGCGCAAGCGCGCCAAGGACGACGCTCAGGCTCGTAAGCACGCGCATGCCGACCTCACGGTCTACAAGGAACTGCTCGATCGCGGTCCCACCGAGTTCACCGGCTTCAACGAACTGGTCTCCGAAGCTCATGTCCTCGCGCTCATCGTCGACGGCGTTCGTGTGCCGGTCGCCAAGGCGGGGCAGTCGGTTGAGGTCATCCTTGACCGCAGCCCGCTCTACGCAGAGTCCGGTGGACAGATCGCCGACATCGGATCGCTCACGGCGCCGGGACTCGAAGCCAAGGTCAACGACGTTCAGAAGATCGCCAAGAAGGTCTGGACGCACAAGGTCACCGTCCAGAAGGGCGAGATCACCGAAGGCGACATCGTTCTCGCACATGTCGACGCCGAATGGCGTAAGGGTGCAACCCAGGGACACTCCGGTACCCACATGGTGCACGCAGCGCTGCGTCAGGTGCTCGGCCCCAACGCCGTTCAGGCCGGCTCACTCAACAAGCCCGGCTACCTCCGCTTCGACTTCTCTTGGCAGGGTGCGCTTTCCGAGTCCCAGAAGCAGGACATCGAAGTTGTCACCAACGAGGCTGTCGCGTCCAACTTCGCGGTCAACACGTTTGTGACGGACCTCGACAAGGCCAAGTCGATGGGTGCCATGGCACTCTTCGGTGAGAACTACGGCGACGAGGTTCGCGTCGTCGAAATCGGCGGCCCGTTCTCGATGGAACTCTGCGGCGGCACGCACGTCGGAAGTTCCGCTCAGATCGGTCAGGTCACTCTGCTCGGTGAGCAGTCCGTCGGCTCCGGCATCCGCCGTGTCGAGGCGTACGTCGGTTTGGATTCCTACCGTTATCTGGCCAAGGAGCGCGCGCTTCTGGCCGGACTGTCCGCATCGCTCAAGGTTCCGTCCGAAGAGGTTCCGGCTCGCGTCGAAGCGCTTGTCGAGCGTCTCAAGGTGGCCGAGAAGGAACTGGAGCAGACCAAGGCCAAGGCTGTTCTGGCTGCAGCCGGTGAGTTCGTCGACAAGGCCAAGCGCATCGGCAGTGTGCTCGTGATCGCAGAACCTGCACCCGCCGGCGTCGGAGCCAACGACCTGCGCACGCTCGTCACCGACATCAAGGGTCGCCTGGGCTCGGAGCCCGCAGTGGTCGCATTGCTCGGCGACACCGACGGCAAGGTGCCCTTCGTGGTTGCCACCAGTAAGGCTGCGCAGGCGCTCGGCGTGAAGGCAGGCGACCTCGTCGGCTCGTTCGGACCGAAGATCGGTGGTCGAGGCGGCGGAAAGCCCGACATGGCTCAGGGGTCGGGTTCCGACGCCTCCGGAATCCCGGCGGCGCTCGATGCGATCCGGGACCGGGTCGCAGAACTGGCGGGCGGCAGCTAACGGTGGCAGCGGCTGTGCAGGGTCCCGATCGCCCCGGCGTCGACGACCCTGGCCGCGGACGCCGCGTCGCGATCGATGTTGGCAGTGTCCGGATCGGGGTTGCGTCCAGCGACCCCGACGGGATTCTTGCGACACCGGTCGAGACTGTGCCTCGCTCGAAGGAACGTGGACCCGACGCGCCGGATATCCGGCGGATTATCGACATCGTGTCCGAATACGAGGCCGTGGAGGTTATCGTCGGACTGCCACAGACGCTGCGCGGCGAGCAAGGCAAAGCCGCCGGCATCGCCACTGCATTCGCAAAACGACTGCAGCGGGCCGTCGAACCGATCCCGGTGAGACTGTCCGACGAGCGACTGACGACGGTCACGGCTGCGCGCAACCTCCGCGAAAGTGGAGTCAAAGCTCGCGGTCAGCGTCCGATGATCGATCAGGCTGCGGCAGTGGAGATCCTGCAAGGCTGGCTGGACGAGCGGAGTAGAGCAGTGAAACCAGGGGAGTCGTCGGGGGACACGCCTGTGTCGGAGTCCGATCGGTGAGCGGGCGGTGGGATGAGGGCGGCTCCGGCCGGCCCACCGGTTCATTCGATTTCGACAACGACGAGACCATGGTCATGCGTGCGCTGCCACAGACCATCGAGCCGCCGCACATGTCCAGGGCTGAGGCGCGCAAACAACGCGAAGCGCAGTCCAAGCGAGCCAAACGGGGCAAGAAGGTCGGTGTCCTCGCGCTCCTTGTCTTGGTGATCGCGGTTCTGGGCGTGGGTGCCTACGGTGCGACGTGGTACATGAACCGCACTCAAGCGGCGGCCGACTACGCCGGGCCGGGCGGGGCGCCCGTCGTGATCCAGATCCTTCCGGGTGAAACTGCCTCGGAGATCGGTGCCACGCTTGCCGAGAAGGACGTGGTTGCCAGTTCGGCGGCGTTCTACAACGCGGCCGTGAGTAACTCGGCGGAGATCCAGAAAGTTCAGCCCGGTTTCTACCAGGTACCTGTACAAAGCAGTGCAGCAGACGCTCTGGATACGTTGGTCACTCCTGAATCTCGTGTCGGCCTGGTCGTCGTTGCCGCAGGGCGTCAACTCCACGACAGCAGCGACGCGCAGACCGGTGCTCTCAAGAAGGGCATCTACAACCTCATCGAGGAAGCCAGCTGCGTCGGATCAGCCAGTGCACAGACTTGTGTGACGGCCGACGAATTGAATACTGCGGGAGCGTCTTCCGATCTCGCTGCGTTGGGCGTTCCCTCGTGGGCGATGTCGTCCGTGCAGGGTGTGCCGGACAAAGACCGTCAACTCGAAGGCCTCATTGCGGCAAGTAGTTGGGATTTCGATCCCACCGGAACGCCGACGGAAATCCTGCGGACACTAGTCCAAGGCAGCGCCGAGAAGTACGAAAGCACCGGCATTCTGACAGCCGGATCCGGCGTCGGACTCTCGCCGTACCAACTGTTGGTCGCGGCGTCGCTGGTCGAGCGTGAGGCTCTGCCCGACGACATGTCGAAGGTCGCCCGCGTGATCGTCAACCGCTTGGCCGTAGATCAGCCGTTGCAGTTCGACTCCACTGTCAACTACTCGCTCGACACCACCGAAGTTGCGACGACGGATGATGATCGCGCGCGGGTGACGCCGTGGAACACCTACGCAATGCCGGGATTGCCCGCAACCCCGATTGCGTCACCGAGCATCGAAGCGCTTCAGGCAGTCGAATCCCCGGCCCTCGGAGACTGGCTGTACTTCGTCACCATCAACATGCAAGGCGAAACGCTCTTCACCCACAGTTACGACGAGCACCTCGCCAACATCGTTCTAGCGCAGGAAAGCGGGATTCTCGACAGTGGTCGGTAGCACCTCAACCGCACGCAAGGCAGCAGTTCTCGGCAGCCCCATTCAGCATTCGAAGTCCCCGTTGCTACATCTCGCGGCGTACGAGGCCTTGGGTCTGACCGACTGGACCTACGAGCGGATCGAATGCACGGGGGAGCAGTTGCCCGCGCTTGTCGACGGGCTCGGGCCCGAATGGGTTGGGCTGTCGGTCACGATGCCGGGCAAGATCGCAGCCCTCGAATACGCGTCGGAGCGCACCGCGCGCGCCGTTGTCATCGGGTCGGCAAACACGTTGGTGCGCATCGACGGTGGATGGCGGGCTGACTGCACCGATGTGGACGGTGTCAGCGGTGCGTTGATCGCCGGCGGTGTCGGTGATCTCACCGGTGCCCCCGCCGTGGTGGTCGGGGCCGGCGGAACGGCTCGGCCGTCGCTGGTTGCCTTGGCGGATATGGGTGTTCGCAACGTGACTGTCGTCGCCCGCGATCCGGGTCGTGCATCGGGCGCCATCGAATGCGGCGCTGCGGTTGGCTTGGACATTGATCTTGTTGCCTTCGATGATCCTCGTCTCGGCGGAATCTGTGCCGATTCGGCAGTTCTGGTCAGCACCGTTCCCGCTGATGCGGCGGCACCCTTTGCCGCGGAACTGGGTAAGGCACCTTTTGTCCTCGACGCGATTTACAACCCCTGGCCGACGCCGCTGGCCTCGGCCGTCGAGGCCGCCGGTGGCACCGTGATCGGTGGCCTGGCGATGTTGCTCAATCAGGCCTTCGGGCAGGTTGAGCAGTTCACGGGTAAGCCCGCACCACGTGAGGCGATGGCTGCCGCTATCGCTTAGTGGTCCTGGTCAGAAGTTCGTCGGGGGTGGTTTCCAGGCGGTGGGGTCGGCGAGGTAGAGCACTCTTTGAGTCCGTCGAGGACGAATTTCGGTACCGCGACCTCACCGGACCGTCTTGCCCTTGGTGGTCCCGCTGTAGTGCTTGCTGCCCAACTGAACCTCGGTGTCGGAGACCGTCAGTCGCGCCCGGGTGAAGTTCATATCGCGGACTCGCAGTGCGATGGCCTCACTCCAGCGGCAGCCACAGTAGGCGAGCACCAGCACAAGGAGCCCGTGCCCGTGACGGTCTGCCTCGGTCGATAGTCGGTCTACGTCTTCGGCCGTCAGGTAGATGTGCCGATTGCAGTCCCGCGGTTATCGGTGAAGGTGGGTACCTGGTCCTCAGGCCGGGGCGATACCGAGTTCCGCACCCACGTACGACATGTCGTCGACGCCCTGGGCATTCGAGAATGCCGTGAAAGCAAGCTCGTTGGGATGTGCCACTCCAGCGACGTCGCGCAAGGTCACCATTGTCCGAACGGCCAGTTCGTGCATGGTGGGATGCGTCGTGTCCCTTCCGGTCGGCGGGCCCAGCCAGATCGGCGCGTCGACAGCCCCGTGGTGATCGGGCGTCCACTGCCACCCGAGAACGCTCATCAGCCGGTTGATTTCCTTCAGGTCCGATCTTGCAGCATCCCCGAAACCACACTCGCTGTCGATGTCACCACCGGAGTTGTAGAACTGTACGTCAACCTGGTTGTTCGATCCTTTTTGAGGGGCATCCAGGATGACATTGCCCAGCCACGGCAAAGTGGCCAGAACCCACTCGAACCGCGTGACGAACTCGTCCCACCCTGAGCACCGTGCCGGAAGGCCGGACAACGTCGGACGGTCGGAAGCGACCTCGCCCACCCGCTGTGTGGGGGTGGGGCCGAAGTTGTTGTAAGAGCTGACGCGGAGCCGGTCAGGAGTCGTACCTAATCCGTCGCGCAACACCGCGACGATTGCAGCGGCGATCTCGTATCGTTGGTCGTCGGCATTGTGGCGCCATCCCGTTCTCCACTCCCGCGCATACTCCTCGACACGCTGGCCCTCGTGTTCGACGTCGTGATCGCGGCCGATATGGATTTCGACAGACTTCCACAACGGCTGGTCGCGTGGCACCCAACGACCGGACTCACGGTCACGGACCTGGGAAAACAAGGTGGTCCGCTGCGACTGGATCACCGCCCGTAATCGGGCAGCCGTCACCGGTTCATCGGGCACCGTCACCCTGATATCAAGTCCTTTGTCATCTTCTCGGAACAGGATCCGTTGCCCGGTCAACGTGTCGCGCAGTTGAAGGCTGTCGCCATCCGTCGGCGAAATCAGCGTCTCGTTTTCATCCCAGTCCGGGTACAGCACCAGTTGGATGTCCTCGAACAGACTGGTCCAAACGTCATCAGCCACAACCACTCCCCGTTTCCGAAACCTCCCGACAAACCTCCCGACAACCTACCGACACGCCCCGACACGTACGTTTCCGACGCCAACAAACCATCCGCCTCGGTAGCCGGGCGACAATCTCCAGACTGTCGAACGCACTACATTGCCGCATACCGATCGTTCGGTAACGCTTGGGGTCTGGTGACAAGAAACGGAGCGCTACAACGCCACAGCCACGCCGTTCCAATGGAGCTACACCTGCGGCCACCTGTATAGACACTTGCAGCGCCTTGAGCGCGACGCCACACTCCGGGATGCCGCGTGACCCCCGACGAACTTCTGGCGATGACCACTTAGCTTTATCCACAGTGCCGCCGTAGTGCACAGCACGATTTCGTAGGCTGCGGCCGGTCGACGGTCGGCTCATGCTCAATGCCATGTGGATGTTGGTGGGGTTGGCAACTGCGGGTGCTGTTGGCGGTTTTGGTGCGCGTTTTCTTGCTGACGATTGGTTGCGCCGAAACCTGTATGCCGGGATTTCAGTCCGTTGCGGTGTGCCTGAATTGTGCGTCGCGGTGGGCTGGTTGCTTGTCGGTGTAGCGACTTCATCTGCACTACAGCTTGTTTCGGGCCTGGCGTTCGTGTGGTGGTGTGTGGCCGTGTCACTTGTCGATGTGTCTGTGCGGCGGTTGCCGAACACTTTCACTGTGCCCGCCTATGGTGTCGTTATCGTCGGCGCCTTGTTTGCGGGAACGCTCTGGGCAGCGCTGATGGGATCGGTAATGCTCTCGGGAATCCACCTTGTGCTGCACCTGATTTCGGCAGGCTCCCTGGGCGCAGGTGATGTGAAGCTGGCACTTCCGCTGGGTGCGATCACGGGGTTGGGTGGTGCCCAGGTCTGGCTGCTATCCGCTTTTCTGGCTCCGGTGATCACATTAGTGGTGGCCGTTCTGCTGGCGCGGCGGTCGCAGGTCCCTCATGGGCCGTCGATGTGCGGCGCCGCGCTACTTGCCTGGACGATCGGGTGAGCGTGTTCAGCGTCCGTAGTGGTAGCGGCACGCAGCGATTCGGACCTGGTCGTCGGCGATTTTGTGTAAATCAGACGATGCTCGTCAGTGATCCGCCTCGACCAGTAACCTTGAAATCTATGTTTGAGTGGTTCGGGTTTTCCGATTCCTTCGTTACCATTCGCGCTGCTCCTCTCGTTCATTCGTGAGAGCGTCGGTGCGTGAACACCAACGAGTGGGCAGACGGCTACCGCCCGCAAGCTGAAGACAGTCCCTTCACTCTCATCGTCGAGGGCGAGGTTTTCGCCGTCACGGTGCGCGAAAATGGCAGTGAGGATTACACCTGGGAATCCGGACCGAACAAGAACTACGGGTTCGGTGGTGGCCCAGCCCAGGTGGCCGGTGTTCCGGGTTTCGATGTTCCGGATGGCGAGGTTCCGGACGCCGAGCCGTACCTGTCGACGATTGACGATCACCGCAGGTCGATCAGAAACTTCCTCGGCATGATCGACCCCGAATCCGGGTACATCGAATAACCACGCGCGGATGACGGCGATGGCCGAATGATCACTCGTTATTGTCAATCGTCGTGAGAGTGCGTGTCCGCGGTGTCTGGGAATTGACCCCTTCGCAACCCGAAACTCGCAAACGGTTCGGCGTCGGCGTTCTCAGGTGATCGTGCGATACGCGGATCTTTCGCAAACACGCTGGTTAGGGCGGCCAAGAGTCGAGGCATTCACTAATCAATGCTGGTTCATCTTGGATGAGCGCACGGCAGGGTGCGTATCTGTTGGGCTACCGGTGTAACGAAAGTCAGTGGATCACCGGGCGAGTGCGACTTCGGAGAGGATGGTGTCGTTTCGGTCGGAGAATTCGTTGGCGGCACGGTAGACGATCGACACCGCGTGGGCTGTCGCCGGACCAGCGAGTGCGATTGTTCCGAAGATCATCCAACGAATGACATCGGGGAGAGGTGGAGTGGAAGAAGCGGCTGGCGACTCGAGTAACAAGAAGTTGGCGATTGCGCCGAGTGCTCCGAGCAGTCCGAGCGCTGCCACTGATGATCGTCGAACCCACTTGTTTTCGGAGAACACCACAACAGCACCGAGTGTCAGTACCGAGATGACCGTCATAGCGGTGACTATCCAATACTCGGAAGGCTGTCCATCGCGGACTGCGAACGATGTGGACAAAGTCGCGGAACCGGTCAGCATCGCTGCGCCCCACAGCAGTCCGACGATCATGATGCACCTACGCATGGGACTAGCCTTCGACCTGGTGCAATTCTCAGACGAGACGGACGCTTCGGATGTCATGGGCAGATCTTTGCATCGGGTACCGACAGGGGCCACTGGGGTCGATGTGCTGTCGTGGACGAGCGGGGACTGAGAAGTCGCGATTGGTCAACTGTCAACGGTTTTCAGAAGGCTGACCAAAGTACCGGTTACCGCAGGAGATGCCAGTCGGGGCTGGGATGAAGATTGAAAAGCCTTTCGTGTCAGCCGAATCGGAAACGATTGACCTTATGGAATGTGGTGAGTGCGCCAGTCCCGTGCGAACGTGTCCAGCGTGGCGGTCAGTGTTCGTCGTAGTGCTCACCATGTGCGGCGTGTCGATGGCCATCGTGGACGTAGTCCGTGTGATCGCCGTGCGGAACGGCGACGTGGCCACACCCTTCGCCGTGGACGTGATCATGGCCTTCGTGGACGACGTGCTCCGACGTCTCACATTCGTCGACATGATCGCCGTGGGGACGATGTAGGTGCCCGTCGTGCGCGTAATCGACATGGTCACCGTGCGGAACGGCGACGTGGCCGCACCCTTCACCATGGCTGTGTTCATGTTCCGAGTGTTGTTGATGTTCTGTTGTCATCGAAAACCCTTTCACTGGAAGAATCAGTCAGGCGATGGTGAACGCTGCCTGCCGTGTGCGATCTTTTGCCGGTGAGACACGCTTGCCGCGTTCAGGAGTTGTGTCACTTCCGCTCCCCCGACGCGGGGCAGACGCCCTTGCCGTCGCCGTTGAAATGAGGCGGCGTCGCACGGTTGCATGTTGATCTGACAGTGCCGACATTACTCCGGTGCGCCACAGGACATGCGGAAACTGTGGAGTCGCGGCGTCCTGAATTTCGGTATAGGCGTTGCGAAGTCGTTACATCGGACGATGGTCCGGGGTAGCGACTTCGCGAAGCGCAATGATTGGTTGCGTATGCGACTTCAGCTGGGTATTCTGATATGCAACCAAAGGTTGCAGAAGAGGTGCCGGTATGGAGTACGGACAAATCGAGCGGTCGATCTACGTCGAAGCCGCACCCGACGTGGTTTACGAGGTCATCAGCAGTCCTGAGCATTTGAAGGAGTGGTGGTCCGACGAGGTTGTCGACCTGGAACCGGTTCCGGGCTCTGTCGGCGAACTCGTGTGGGGAGAGCGGACCTCGCCTGACAGTCATGTTGCCCGGATCGAGGTGGTCGACGCTGCGCCACCCCGATTGTTTTCATTCCGATGGGCTCACTTGTCCGATGACGGGGTGCCCCCAATGAACAGTCTGTTGGTGACATTTGAGCTGGTGCCCTCGGGAGAGGGCACGACGCTGCGTATGACGGAAACCGGGTTCCGTGAAATGGGCTGGGAGGTCGCAGTTCTCGAGGAGCAGTACAACTCTCACGTCGAGGGGTGGAACCGGCACCTGCCGCGGCTTGTCGAGTGCGCAGCCCGACTGGGTGCGAGCGGATGAGCCTTATCGACGACGACCTCTGGACAGCGATCGGGGACCCCACACGCCGACGAATGCTCGACTTGCTGTTGGCAAATGGGGAGGGGACGGCGACCACTCTGAGTGATCAGCTACCCGTAACCCGTCAAGCTGTCGCGAAACACCTCGGCGCTCTCGACCGCGTTGGTTTGGTACATGTGACGCCCGCCGGCCGAGAGAGGCTCTACCGGGTCGATGCCGCGCAACTCGCCCGCGCCGTAGCGCAGCTGAATGCAGTCGGTTCGTCGTGGGATGCCCGGTTGCAGCGCATCAAACGGATTGCGGAAGCAATCGAACATAACAACCGGAAATGAGAAGAAGGAGGAACCCGCGATGGTCGACATTCTGCACAGGGTTGGGATCAAGTCGTCCTCTGTCGGCGATGTCTACGCAGCGTTGACGACAGTTGACGGTCTGGCCGGCTGGTGGACCAGCGATACGGACGGAGATCCGAATATCGGAGGCACGCTTCAATTCCGCTTCGGTGAAGGCCGGATTGATATGAAAGTGGTAGAACTCCAGCCCGACAAACGAGTGCTGTGGGAGGTGACCGCAGGGCCGGAGGAATGGCTCGGGACCCGCGTGGTGTGGGACCTCCGACGCGACGGCGATTTCACCGTCGTCCTCTTCGCGCATGAAGGGTGGAAGGAGCCGGTGGAGTTTCTGCACCATTGCAGCACCAAGTGGGCGCTCTTCCTGATGAGCCTGAAGTCGAAGGTCGAAACCGGCACTGGCGCACCGGATCCCCGCGACGTCAAGATCGACAACTGGAACTAGGTAGTGGAGTAGTTCCGCTCCTGCCAGGCGCGGTAGACCTCGATTGCGCCGTCGTGGGGTTGGTAGTCCATCGGTAGTCGGCGCTCAACCGGGTCCTTGGCGAATTCTCCGTAGAAGGTGCTCAGTTCGAAGTACTTGCGGTCGTCGACGTAATACGGTTCGTAGTCGGTGCGTTGCGTGAGGAATACGACCCGGTCCGGACTGCAGTAATACAGCGAACCGAGACACATCGGGCAGGGATGCGCGAGCACATAGATGGTGCACCCGGTCAGATGCTCGGTGCCCAGTGCGGTGCAGGCGGCACGGATCGCGAGGATCTCCGCGTGCGCTGTCGGGTCGTTCGTCTGGGCCACCAGGTTGGGGCTTTCGGCGAGGATCTCACCGTCGCGGGCGATGACGGTGGCGAAGGGCCGGCCGCCCTCGGCGACATTGGCATTGGCGATATCGATGGTTCGTTGAATAGGGTCCATGACAGTCCTTGTCTGACAGTGTGTTTCAGGAAGGTGTTCAGGGGCGGCGGCCTCGGGAGCAAGGCCGCCGTCACGCCGAAGCTAGAAGGGCTTGGTCGGCAGGTACTTGCCGTCGAGCGTGATGACCGCGCGCTCGCCGCCATCCGGATCGGCAACCTTCTTGATGTCGAGCTTGAAGTTGATTGCACTGATAATGCCGTCGCCGAACTGCTCGTGCACCAATGCCTTGAGGGTGGTGCCGTAGACCTGAAGCATCTCGTAGAAGCGGTAGATGGTCGGGTCGGTGGGCACGCCGCCGGGGATGGAACCGCGCAGGGGGATGGTCTGTAGCAATCGCACCGCGTCCTCGTCCAGACTGAGCTTGTCCGCGACGACCTTCGCGGCGTCGGCGGGAAGTGCATGCTGACCGAGGAGGGCTGCGGTTACAAAGGCCACACTCAGCCCCGTGTCGTCGGTCAGCTCCTGCCAGGACAGGTCTTTTCGGGCTTTGGCGTCGATGACGGCTGCGGCGAGTTCTTCGCGGGGTCCCTGGGCGAACTGTGACTGAATCATAATGATTTCCTTCTTTATTTTGGATGGGGGATCAGGCGGGGACGCCGGGCATTGTTGTCACGGCGCAGGTCTGGGGGTGTTCGACGAGCGAGACGAACCGGCGGGTGCCGCCGTCGAGGGCTTCGATCGAGCCGGTTTCGATGTCGTAGACCCAGCCGTGCAGGTTCAGTCGACCTTGTTCGAGTGCGAGAGCGACCGAGGGGTGGGTTGCGAGGTTGGTCAACTGGGCGATGACGTTCTCGTGGACCAGTGCGTTCAGTTTCTCGGCTGCCGAGCCGTGCGTGCGGGCGGCGTTGACGACCCTCGCGGAGTCTGCGTGCTGGAGCCAGTGCGCGACGGCAGGCATCTCGTCGAGGGGCTTGCCGGTGGAGATCGCCGTCATCGCGCCGCAATCGGAGTGGCCGAGGATCACGATGTCGGTGACACCGAGAACTGCGACCGCGTACTCGACGGTGGCGGATACGCCGCCCGGTTGCGGCCCGTATGACGGGACGATGTTGCCGGCGTTGCGGATGACGAACAGATCGCCGGGTTCGCGTTGGGTTATCAGTTCCGGGACCACTCGGCTGTCAGAGCAGCTGACGAACAGGGCCTGCGGGTTCTGAGTCGTCGCGAGTTCCTTGAAAAGTCCGGAGCGTTTCTGAAAGGCGTCCTTCTGGAATGTCAGAAAGCCGTTGATGATGTCGTGCATGTTGCCTCCTTGCAATGGTGATGACTCAAGGATGACCTCGATGGTCGATAGTGTCCAAGACTTGTTATTCATTATTTCGATAGACAGTGCCTATAGTTCTAGTGATGGAGCTACGTCATATCCGTTATCTGCTTGCGGTCGCCGAACATGGAAACTTCACCCGGGCGGCGGAGTCGCTGCATGTGTCGCAGCCGACTCTGTCCCAGCAGATCAAGCAGCTCGAATCCGCTCTGCGGGTGCAGTTGCTGGACCGGTCCGGGCGAACGGTACGAACCACCGACGCCGGCGAGGCTTTCCTGCATTACGCGCGGCGAGCTCTGCAGGATCTGGATGCCGCCGAGCGCGCGATCCACGATGTCCAGGACCTCAGTCGCGGCTCGCTGAGGCTGGCGACGACGCCCACCTTCGCGGCCTACCTGGTGGGTCCGTTGATGGACCGATTCACGACGCGCCACCCAGGCATTGCCGTCACCGTTCAGGAGATGACTCAGGACCGAATCGAGGCGGAGTTGGCACGCGACGGACTCGACGTCGGCATTGCGTTTGCGGACGTGCGCTCGGAGGAGATCGAGAGCGAGTCGCTGTTTGTCGAAACTCTCAGTCTCGTTGTCGGTGTAAAGCATTCGCATGCCGGTCGGTCGAAACCACTGCCTGCGAAGACACTGGAGGATCAGGCGCTGGTGTTGCTCAGCAGTGATTTCGCGACGAGGCTTCACATCGATAGGTACTTCAAGCATCAGGACATCACACCTCGGACGGCTATCGAGGTCAGCTCGATCGGCGCGATCGTGGAGATCGTCCGCCGCGGCAGTCTCGCGACGGTGCTGCCTGACGCGATCACCCTCGAACAACGGGGCCTGTCCTCGATTCCGCTGTCACCGGCATTGCCTACGCGTACGGTGGCCCTGCTCCGACGGAAGGGTGCCTATCGCACGGCCGCGGGCCGGGCCTTCGCCGAAATGGCCTCGACCTGGGACCACCTAAACGGGTGGCCCGGGTGAGGCTCATCTGCTCATGTGCAGACCGTCGATTCACGAGCTGTCGCTGCCTTAGGCAGTGACAGGAGCGCATTGACGCCCGGGACCATCGTCACTATTACCGAACCCGGCCGGAATGTCCGGCGAGCCTACCCAACGGGAGTACCGGCCGGCCGATACCGTCGCCCAACATCGGAAATGTCCGATTTCTCGATTGAAAACAGGAGGTCGCTTTGTCCCGATGTTCGGTGCGACGAATTGCGGTATCCGTGGCCGTTGCGGTGACGGCGTCCGCTGCTGTATTGGCGGGAACCTCTGTCGCGGAGGCGCAGCCCACTCTGTTCGACCTACTGGGAGGCGCCTCCACAGGTAGTGCGGGTAGTGCAGGCGATACAACCGACGACGCGACAACACACAGTGGCGATGCGACGTACTTTCATGCCGGTCTCGGTAGTTGCGGCGGTATGTCAGCAGACACCGACTACGTGGTTGCCATATCCGCAAGGATCTGGACCAGGGCGTTGTGCGGAAAACAAATTCTGGCCTCGAGCGGGCCGAGATCCGTAACTGTCACCATCGTAGATACCTGTCCAGGCTGCGCTGCCGGTGATCTTGATCTTTCACCAGCCGCGTTCAAGAGGTTGGGTAATCTTTCGGACGGAAGAATTCCTGTTACATGGCGGTTCGTCGGCTGATCTCGTCCGTGAATCGGGCACCGACTGAGGAGGCTCACCTTTCTGGCTCCGGGACCTAGCTGCCGTTCGGGGGCGTGCTACCGGGCCCACCTGTACCTGGTGCGCCGCCAGTGCCGGGTGCGCCCGCGCCACCGCCCATACCCGTAGCTTCCTGCTGGACAACACTTCCGGCGTAGTCGTTACTCGGGTCTCGGTAGATGGTGTGGACGTGGCCCCAACCTGAGGTATTCACGCCTTCGACGTCCGCGCCGGCAGATCCCTGCTGCGCGGCAAACTCGACGTAGACATCCGGTCCGGAGATCTGGAAGTAGATGCCATCGCCCTGCGTCATGTCGTACTCGGTTGCACCGGACCAGTTCACGTACGTTTCGTCGAGGCTCGCCTCGATCTTCGCGAGCGCGTCCGCAGTGGTCTCCTCGTCTGCAATGCCAACCCAGTTCGCGATCACGCCGAGCAGCAACTGCTTCTGCTCGTCCGTCAGGTCTGAACCGGAAAGCCCTGTGCCAGTCGGGTAGTCACAAGTACTGCCCGGCGCGCACACCATATTCGCTACGGTCTCGCCCTGATGCAACTGAGCCCTCTGCTCATCGGACAAGCTGTCGTAGAAGACAAACGCGCTCGTGTAGATACCATCGAACGGCTGAACCTCGTTGCCGTCGGCATCGGTGTAGACGGCGGGCTGTATGCCCAGGTGAGTCGGTGCGAACGTGATGGAGTCGGCGGAGCCGTCGAGCGTTGCGTTGATGCCGAGGTGGTGTCCGCCGAACTGAACTGCCCACGCATCCGTGTTCGACGGATCGCCGAAGAATGCGATGTAGTACTGACCGAGAGAATCTTCCGTCGACGTACTGTTCTCGTGCAGATATTCGTCGCCGCCCATGATGCCGGTGACGGTGTCGTAACCTGCCTCGCTCAGCAGTGCTTCGAGTACCTTCATGGCGGCCGCTCGTTGCTCATCGGTCAGTTCGGAGATATTGAGTCCCGCTCGATCGACGAACGTCACCGGAAAGTTCGACCACGACGTCGTTTTGGTTTCGTCGTCGTAGGCGTAGAGAACCGCCTCGCGCTGCTCGGCTGACAATGTCTGCAGAAATGCTTCGGTCGCTGCTGCGGTGTCGGTGATCGTTTCGGCTGTGGTCGTCGAGTCAGTCGAGTTCGCAGACGCGACAGTGGACGACACCGTCGACGTGGACGCCGACGTTGCCGAGTTGGTACCGGCTGTCTCGGCGGTGCACCCGCCCAGAAGCAGCCCGCCGGCCAGCAGGACGGACACGAAGGCAATGCGGCGGCGACCAGGACTGGCTGAGGAAGTACTCGGAGAGCGTCGGATCATCATGGAGCCAAAAGTATTTGCGATACCTGCATGTTCGCTGTGACTGCTCTGGACGGTCGCCGTGAGAAATCTGGGTGCATGCTGTCGGGGAAGTATGTGGAGTCGAAATCAGGACATACACGGCATCATCGCTCATCATTGAGGATGTGACCGGCGATCATCGCGCGAGATCGACAGCCAACCGCACGCTCGAGGTAATTCCTCCCGGTGCGGGAGCAGCCGCGATGTCTTCGGGAATAGTGTCGGTGGCCTTGCACCTGGTGGGATTCGAGGTCTTTTCGCTGGCATGGCTGGGGATCGGCACAGCAATCTGGCTTGTTCTGGCTGTCGTGTTCGTATCGCGGTTGGTTGACAATCGCGCTCGGTGGATCGACGAGGCCGACACTCCGCCGGCTCTCACGGGAGTGGCCGCGACAACCGTGTTGGGTACTCGGGTTGTACTGCTCGACTGGGACTCGGTCGGTTATGTCGCGCTCGCGATTGCGCTGGTGGCGTGGATCGTGCTCATACCGGCGGTAATTCGACACTGGACCTCGCCAACCGTCGGCGTGCACTTTCTGCTGTGCGTCGCAACGCAGGGTTTGGCCGTACTCGGTGCGACGCTTGCTGCCACGACTACGGCGCACTGGATTGCGCTTCCGTCGGCGGCTGCGTTTGTGCTCGGCCTGGGGTTCTACGTGTTGGTGCTCGTACGGTTCTCGTTCAATCAGCTCCGAGTCGGGGCCGGTGATCACTGGGTGTTCGGCGGCGCCCTGGCAATCTCGACGCTCGCGGCCGGAAAACTCACAGCGGCAGCGCCCGTCGTGGGCTGGTCGGAAACGCTACACCTGTCGTTTCAACGATTGAGCATCGTGCTCATGATTCTCGTGCTCGGCTGTTACGGCGTGCTGTTTATATGCGAATTGATCTGGCCTCGACTGGAATACGACGTCAGACGTTGGTCGACGGCTTTCCCGATGGGGATGACGTCGGCGGCGTCGTTAACCGTTGCGGGGACGGCGTCGACCCCGTGGTTGAAGATAGTTGGCGAAATTCTGCTGTGGCCGGCAGTAGTCCTGTGCGTAGTTCTGCTGATCGCATCTGTGTGGCGATTGTGGACTGTGAGTTCACCAACCCCGACGGTGGGGGCGTGAGCCGACGGGTTCGCCCTTCCGGGCGTCGTCGCGACTGCGGTAGACGATGTACGGCCGAAACAGGTATGCGACCGGCGCGCTGAATACGTGTACCAGGCGCGTGAACGGCCACAGTGCAAACAACACCATCGCGATCGTGACGTGAATGTGGAAGTCGAGTGACGCCTGTGCCATGAGATCACCACGGGGCTGGAAGATCCAGATGGATCGGAACCACGGGGAGACCGTCGTCCGGTAGTTGGATTCTTCGCCGAACGCTCCGGATCCCAGCACTGTCGTGGCGAGACCAGCGACGATTGCGGCGATCAGTACGACGTACATCAGCTTGTCGTTCCAGGTCGTGGCCATGAACACCGGTCCCCGGGTCCGCCTGCGATACACCAGGATCCCGGCGCCGACCAAGGTTGCCAGGCCCGCGATCGAACCGAGAACGAGGGCCTGCAGGTGATAGATGTGGTCGCTTACCCCGATTGCGTCGGTCCAGGATTGCGGGATCACCAGGCCGATGACATGTCCGATGATGACCACCAGAATGCCGAAATGGAACAGGGGGCTGCCAATTCTCAACAATCGATGCTCGTACAGTTGCGACGACCGCGTCGTCCAGCCGAATTTGTCGTAGCGATAACGCCACCATGTGCCGCTCATGAAGATTGCCAACACGACGTACGGCACTATGTCCCAGTAGATTTCACCGACAGACATCTCACGTCACTCCTTCGCGGCGGGGTGGGACGGTCAGGGTGAAGAGTGGGAGTCCGACAGATTCGGCGGGTGGCCCCGAGGCGGCGAGCTGCTGGGCGCGACGCATGTCGTTGTCGGAAGCTGGGGGCAGTGTGTTGCACACTGCCCTGAGAACTGGAGCGTACGGCGAGTCCACGTCGGTCAGTGACGATCGGATCATGTCCAATGGAACGCGATGCGCCGAAAGCAGCTTCGCGCCGGTATCCGGGTCGACGAGAGCAGCGAATTCGAGGACGACAGTCAGGTGGTCTGCCGACTCGCTTTTCGGCGGATCAACTCCGGCCGCGCGATAGGCGTCGGCGATGGCGAGGATTTCACGCCCGCGATTGCGGGTGTCACCTGCCGTCCAGTACGTGAGGTACAGCGTGCTGCGCCGTTTCAGATCGAATGTCTCGACGTACTGCGCCGCCGCTGTGAATTCCTGGCTGTCGCAAAGAAAGCGGTGAGTGAGAGTGAGTTGCTCTCGGGGAGCTGACGGGAGATGCCCGAGAATGTCCCCGACAACCGCGAGCCTTTCGCCTTGTCCACTGTCGGGGTACGCCAACAACAAACCGGCAGCGTGCCACACCAAGCGGTCCTGCCCGGCGCTGCGCCGACGTCGGCCGAAGCTGATCATTGGTTCTCGCCTCGATCAGGAAAGAGTCCGCTCGGCGAACCTTTGCCATCCCAGTTCAGAAGGTTGACCCGGGACGGGTTGGTCGAGTTGGCGGACATTTCGCCAGTGGTTTGACGCTCGCGTAGCGCGTGAAAAGTCTCGACTGCCACCGGGACCGGACCGCCACTGGCTTCGCCGAACGGGCCGGACTCGTGCATGCCGGGTCCGCCGTCGAAATCGAGCGAACACTCGGTGGCGCTCTCTTCGAGTTTGTGCCCGTCGACGGCGTAGGCGGTGGGAATGATGTACCGCTCGTCGTACTTCGCCAAGGCAAGGAGGCGATACATCTCGTACATGCTTTCCTCGGTCATTCCCACGGCCTCGGGTATATGCGGCTGCGGTTCGCGTCCTAGGTTGATGTCGCGCATGTACGACCGCATAGCAGCCAGCCGTCGCAGAACTCCGTCGATCACACCGGTGTCACCTGCGGAGAAAAGGCCGGCGAGATATTCGATCGGAATTCGCAACGAGTCGAGAGCCCCGAAGAGGTTTCCGACGTCTTCCCCATCGTGACCGTCGCGGCTCACGGCGTCGACGACGGGGGAGAGGGGCGGGACGTACCAGACCATCGGCATGGTGCGGAACTCCGGATGAAGCGGCAGCGCGACGCGATAGTCCTTGATCAGTGCGTGGATGGGAGATTTCTGCGCTGCTTCGATCCATTCGTCCGAGATGCCCTCTGCGCGAGCACCTTCGACGACCTCGGGATCATTCGGATCAAGCAGCACGTCGAGTTGCGCCTCGTACAGGTCTTTGTCATCCGGAACTGTCGCGGCCGCGAGAACCTTGTCCACGTCGTAGAAGATGAGGCCGATGTATCGCAAACGGCCGACGCAGGTCTCCGCGCACACCGTCGGCAAGCCCACTTCGACGCGGGGATAACAGAACGTGCATTTCTCGGCTTTACCGGTCTTGTGGTTGAAATACACCTTCTTGTACGGGCATCCGGACACGCACATGCGCCAGCCGCGGCACTTGTCCTGGTCGACGAGCACGATCCCGTCCTCCGACCGCTTGTACATCGCACCCGACGGGCAGGACGCAACACACGACGGATTGAGGCAGTGCTCGCAGATACGCGGCAGGTAGAACATGAACGTGTCTTCGAGTTGGAGTTTGACCTCCGTGCTGATCTTTTTCAGAATCGGGTCGTCGGGAACGATTTCGGGTGAGCCGGCCAGGTCGTCGTCCCAGTTGGCGGACCATTCAACCTTCATGGGTTCACCGCTGATGAGGCTTCGCGGCGCGGCTACCGGCATATGTTCCCCGAGGGGAGCCTGGGTGAGATTCTCGTAGTCGTAGGTCCATGGTTCGTAGTAGTCCTGAATGGACGGCATCTTCGGATTCGCGAAGATGCGCGAGAGCTTCTTCAATCGGCCACCGTCACGCAGTCGAAGTCGGCCGTTCTTGTCGCGAACCCACCCGCCGTTCCACTTCTCCTGGTCCTCGTACGTGCGCGGATATCCCTGGCCCGGACGGGTTTCCACATTGTTGAACCACACGTACTCGGTACCTGATCGGTTGGTCCACGCCTGCTTGCATGTCACGGAACAGGTGTGACAGCCGATGCACTTGTCGAGATTCATCACCATCGCCAGTTGCGCCATGACTCGCATCAGTACGTCACCTCCTGCGAGCGACGACGCACCACGGTCACTTCGTCGCGTTGGTTTCCGGTGGGCCCGAGATAGTTGAAGGCAAATGACGTTTGCGCATAGCCGCCGGCAAGGTGGGAAGGTTTGATCAACAGTCTGGTCAACGAATTATGGATGCCGCCACGCTTTCCCGTTGTCTCCGTGAGCGGCACGTCGATGGTGCGTTCCTGGGCGTGATAAACGAAGACCACGCCGTCCGGCATTCGATGCGACACGATCGCCCTGCACACGACGACACCGTTACGGTTGACGGCTTCGACCCAATCGTTGTCCGATACCTCGATTTTGGCGGCGTCGCCGGGGCTCATCCACATCGTCGGCCCGCCCCTCGAGAGGGAGAGCATGAACAGGTTGTCCTGGTACTCGGAGTGGATCGACCATTTCGAATGAGGCGTCAGATAGCGGACGCTGAGACCGATTCCGCCGTTGCGATCTCCGAGAGCAGGTTCGCCGAACAGGCTTGCCATGTCGAGTGGTGGGCGGTAGATCGGTAGTTGTTCGCCCAGTTCCTCGATCCAGTCGTGATCGAGGTAGAAGTGCATTCGACCGGTGAGCGTGTGGAAGGGTTTGAGCTCCTCGATGTTGACGGTGAACGGCGCGTAGCGTCGGCCACCGGTTTCGCTGCCTGACCATTCCGGACTGGTGATCACCGGGACAGGTCGAGCCTGTGTGTCCGCGAAGGTGATTCGGCGTTCCTCACTGCCCGACGCCAAATGTGTCAGTGGTCTTCCGGTTCGTTTCTCCAGTTCGGCGAACCCTTGTACTGCGAGCCTGCCGTTCGAAGTTCCGGACAGCGCGAGGATTGCCTCAGCCATCTTTTCGGCAGTATCGAGTGCCGGTCTACCTGCGGCAGCACCCGAATCGAAGACCCCGTGTTTGGCGGCGAGTTCTTCCACCTCACGCTTCGGATGTGTCGTGACGCCCTTGGTGGTGAGGCCGGCCTTCTCGACCAGCGGGCCCAGTGCAGCCCACTGCTCCGCGACGGCGGGATAGTCGCGTTCGACGACGACGAGGGGACCCATCGTCTTGCCCGGGACGGGTGTCTTTCCTTGCGAGTGCCAATCTTGTTCTCTACCCGAGGCGTAGGCCATAGCGCCGGGTGTGTCGTGTTGCAGTGTTCCCATCACGACGTCCCGGCGTTTTCCGAGATGCTTTTCCGCCAGCACGCTGAATGCCTTGGCAACCGCGCCGAAAGCGTCGAAATCCGAGCGGGTTTCCCACGGCGGGTCGATAGCGGGGGAGAATGCGTGAAGGAACGGATGCATGTCCGTGCTCGACAGGTCGTGTTTCTCGTACCACGTTGCCGCAGGCAGCACCACGTCGGAAAGCAAAGTTGTGGACGTCATCCGAAAGTCGATCGACATCAACAGATCGAGTTTCCCCTCGGGGATGTCGTCGGTCCACGTTATGTCATTGGGGCGCAGGTTCTCCGGCGTCGGCTCGGCCTGCAGGTTCGAGTCCGTGCCGAGTAGGTGGCGAAGGAAGTATTCGTTTCCCTTGCTCGACGACCCGAGTAGATTTGCACGCCATACGCTCAGCACTCGCGGCCAGTTCTGGGGATTGTCGGGATCGGTGACAGCGAGTTTGAGTGCACCCGACGATAATTGGTTGGCAACGTGCTCAGCGACATCACATTCGTGTGCATCTGCCTCGTCAGCCAGATCGAGGCTCGATCGATCGAACTGGGGATAGAAAGGTGTCCATCCCATCGACACGGCCGATGTCATCACGTCCATCGTGTGTCGGCCACTGAAATTACCTCGGCCAACGGGGCTGGAGAGTGCATCAGCTTGGTAACCGTCGTAGCGCCACTGGTCGGTGTGGACATACCAGTAGGAAGTTCCGGCCATCTGACGCGGTGGCCGGAGCCAATCCGTCCCCATTGCCACTGTCGCCCAACCTGTGACGGGTCTGCATTTTTCCTGGCCGACGTAGTGCGCCCACCCGCCGCCGTTGCGTCCCATCGACCCGGTGAGCAGCAGGAGGCTGAGAACTGCTCGATAGGTGGCATCGCCGTGGAACCACTGACAAATACCCGCACCCATGATGATCATCGATCGGCCACCCGATTCGACTGCGTTGGTGGCAAATTCACGCGCTATGCGAATCACTTGCGCGGCGCTGACGCCGGTTATCGATTCCTGCCACGCGGGGGTGTATGGCTCAGCCGGGTCGTCGAAGCCGGACGGCCACTGCCCCGGCATTCCGTCGCGCTGCACCCCGTACTGGGCGAGCATCAGATCGAAGACAGTGCACACCAGTCGATCACCCACACGGCGCACCGGTACACCCCGGACCATGGTTTCGCCGTGACCATCCGGTGTGTCGAAGCGCGGAAGATGTATTTCTGCAGTTTCACCCCAATCGGTGTCGACGCTCAGAGCAGGAACGATGTCGCCGAGGTCGAGATTCCACTTTCCGACACCTTCGTCGCCGAAGCGGAAACCGAGAGAGCCGTTCGGTACAACCATCTCATCGGTGGCGCGGTTGAGCACAACCGGCTTGAATGCAGCATTTTCGCTCGCCTCACCCAGATCGGCGGCGGTCAGGTTCTTGCCGGCGACAAGTCGGCCGTCGCGCTCCTCGATGGTGACGAGGAACGGAAGGTCGGTGAATTGCCGCACGTAGTCGTCGAAGAACGGCTCACGCTGCTTCACGAAGAACTCCGACAGGACGACATGGCCCATCGCCATCGCCATGGCTCCGTCGGTGCCGGCGGCGCACGGCATCCACTCGTCGGCGAACTTGGTGTTGTCCGCGTAATCGGGGCTGATAGCGACAACCTTGGTTCCGCGGTACCGAACCTCGGCCATCCAATGAGCGTCTGGGGTGCGGGTGACCGGGACGTTGGATCCCCACATCAACAGATACGACGCGTCCCACCAATCCCCGGACTCGGGCACGTCTGTCTGGTCACCGAACACTTGAGGTGACGCCACCGGGAGGTCCGCATACCAGTCGTAGAAGGACGTCATGACGCCGCCGATGAGTTCGATGAACCTCGATCCCGCTGCGAAGGACACCATCGACATCGCCGGAATGGGGGAGAACCCCGCAATGCGGTCTGGCCCGTACTTCTTGATGGTGTGCACGTGTGCCGCGGCGATCATCTCGGTGGCCTCGGCCCACGTGACGCGTACCAGGCCACCTTTTCCCCTGGCCTGCTGGTACTTTCGCCGACGCTCCGGATCAGCTTGAATGTCGGCCCACGCATCTACCGGATCACCGAGTCTGGCCAGTGCGTCGCGGTACATTTCGACGAGAACACCACGTGCGTACGGGTAGCGGACTCTCGTGGGTGAGTACGTGTACCAGGAGAACGCGGCACCGCGTGGGCAGCCGCGCGGTTCGTACTCAGGACGGTCCGGCCCCACCGTTGGATAGTCGGTCTCCTGGGTTTCCCAGGTGATGATGCCGTCCTTGACGTAAATCTTCCACGAACATGAACCGGTGCAATTGACTCCGTGCGTGGAGCGCACCACTTTGTCGTGGCTCCAACGATCGCGGTAGAAGATATCGCCTTCGCGGCCGCCCGTGCGGTTCACGGTGCGAAGGTCGTCCGAGAATTTCCCAGGAGTGAAGAAGCGCCCGCCGCGGAGCAGGATGTCCTCGGCGCTGCTACCGATGTGTTCGACCACTGTGCACTTCCTTCACGTCTTCTCCATTGCCACAGCGATGGAAAATCTGACGAACGAGCATGCACGTCCATAGAACCGCAAATTCGGACTCGTCGCGACGGTTCGGGCGAAATGGACAGTCACATTTCAGTGGCGTTCTTCGAGTCCAACAGCTTCCCGGAGTCGTTTGGCGGCAGTTCGGAGCTCGGGATCATCGAATGCGGATGAATCCAGCATTGCTGCCAGTGCCTCGGCGATGACGTTGAGCTTTTCTTGCGACGCTTCGCTCGCGCGGCGGCCGGCATTCTCGAGCAGCACTACCAACAGCAGTGTGAAAACACTCGCGACTGTATGAATGGCAACCTGCCAGGTCTTGAGATCCGTCCACCACGGCAAGCTGATAAACCAGGCCACCACGATGGCGACACACAGGAAGAAGAACGGTGCCTGACTGACTCGCAACTCTGCATGTTCGACGAACACGTCAAACCGCGAGCGGCGGTTACCGCCACTGCGGGTTTGAGCAGCGTCGCTGCTTCGCTCCATGACCAGAACTTTAGTCGGCGACGATCGATTGCGCGTGTGTTTACGCGTGCATGACTGCGGTGAAGGTCATGCGGTCACCGCGGTAGAGGGATCGTCTCTGTTCGATCGGAACACCATCGATGTCGTAGGACACTCGGTTGAGGAGGAACATCGGGGTCCGCGGGTCGACGTTGAGCAGTGATACTTCTCGGGCATCGGGGAGTACTGTCTCAATGCTGTCGACGACGCGATCGAATTGTATTCCGCGTGTGCGCAGTTCGGTGTAGAGAGAATCTCTGTAGTCGAAGGTCTCCATCAGGCCGGGGATTCTGTGGGCGGCGATGCGGGTTGTTTCCAGTCCGACACGGACGTTGTCGGTCGTGAACACTCGCTCGAGTTGCACCACTGCGTCACCTGGTTCAATGTGCAGGAGATCCGCGAGGTGCTCGTCAGCGCCGTCCATCGACCACCCGACCAGAATTCGAGTAGCGGTCATGCCTTTGTTGCGAGCGGCCTCGGTGTACGAGCCGATAGCAAGCGGCAGAACGACTTTAGGGTCAGCGACAACGGTTGTTCGACCGCGCCGCTCGATGCGGCCGGCAACGAGCAACTCCCGCATCGCCTGACGCAGGGTTTCCCGAGATACGTCGTATCTCTCGGCGAGATCTCGTTCGGAGGGGAAAGAGTCGCCTGGTGACAGGTCGTCGAGAAGCGCGTCGAGATTCTTGCGCACGATTTGATGCTTGAGCATCCGAGGTTCTGCGTCGACCGCCATGCGTCAGACACTACCATTTCTTGGTCTAGACCAAGATGTCACCGTTAGTTCATTGTCAGTTCACGCAACGGATTCGCCTTGGTCTATACCAACATGCATCGTATGGGTCATGACGAATTCGACCGCGACACAAGCGCTTAGCGAAACTTCCCTAGTTGGACCTGCCATTGAACTGGTTGTCATGGACATGGCCGGTACCACCGTCGCCGACGATGGTCTTGTCATCGACGCCTTTGATGCAGCGGCCACTGCGGTGGGTCTCGCCGAGTCCGGCGCAGACCGCGAAGACGCTCGCCGCTACGTCCTCGAAACGATGGGCCAGTCCAAAATCGAAGTCTTTCGAGCACTCTTCGGCGCAGAAGACCGCGCCCAAGCCGCCAATCACGCCTTCGAAGCGGCGTACGACGCGCGAATCGACGGCGGCGTGACCTCAGTGCCCGGTGCTGCCGACGCCATCACACAACTCCGGGAGGCCGGCGTTGCAGTGGTGTTGACGACCGGCTTTGCTCCGGCCACGCAGCATCGCATTCTGGATGCCTTGGAATGGCACACGATCGCTGATGGCTATCTGGCGCCGGGGGATTCGTTCCGAGGGCGTCCGCATCCGGATCTCGTGCTTGCTGCTGCACTGCAGTGCAGAGTCAGTGACATGGCGGCTGTCGCCGTGGTCGGTGACACCGCGAGCGATATCCGATCGGGTCGACGCGCAGGTGCGTCCGTCGTCGCCGGCGTCCGCACCGGCGCCCACCGGAGTGAGGTTCTGATCGATGCCGGCGCGACCCACATCCTCGATAGCATCACCGATCTCCCGAGCCTCGTCCTTCGCTGAATTCGCTAGCCCTGAACTCGACTGATGCCTTATCTTCCCTGCCTTCACTCGACCGAACGGACCACGACATGAGTACCCGCACTCTTCGCCGCGCCAGCATTGCTGCGGCCCTTCTTTCCACCGCCGCACTCGTCGCTGCCGGTTGTTCCAGCTCCGGTGCTGAAACCACAACTGAACAGGGATTCCCGAAAACCCTGACACTGGCCGCAATTCCGGCTGAAAACTCCACCGACCTCAAATCCAGCTACGACCCGGTGATCGAACGACTGGAACGCGAGACCGGGGCGAAAGTCGAATTCGTCCAGGCATCCGATTACGCGGGCGTGGTCGAAGGTCTCATCGCCGGCAACGTCGACCTCGCGTTCTTCGGTCCCTTCGCCTATGTCGTCGCCGGTATCAACGGTGCACAGATGACGCCCCTCGGGGCCGTCGTGAAGAACGAAGGAACTCCTCCCGGGTACCAGTCGTACGCAATCACCCGCTCGGACAACAATTCCGTCAATAGTCTCACCGACTATGCAGGCAAAAAGGTCTGCTTCGTCGATCCCAGTTCGACATCCGGATTTCTTTACCCCACGGCCGGACTCATCGAAGAAGGTGTCATCGCCTCCGGTTCGGAAGCAGACATCTCCGCCGCAGTCACCCCCATCTACGCAGGCGGACATGACGCGTCGGCGCTCGCAGTCAAGAGCGGTGACTGCGACGCCGGTTTTGCATTCGACACGATGGTCGACAAGACCATGATCGACAACGGTGAGCTGAAGCCAGGTGAGCTCAAGACTGTCTGGAAGTCGGAGATGATCGCAGGATCGTTGTTCGCTGCCAACGACGAACTCGGTGCCGACGCGATCGCGAAGCTGAAGGCGGTCTTCAGTGAAGGTATGAACTCCGCGGCCTTCCAGGCTGACGGCATCTGCACCGACGAATGCCGCATCACCGACGAACGCGCCTGGGGCGTCGTACCGGCACAGGACAGCGATTACGACGGCGTCCGCCACGTATGCGAGGTCACCGGTTCGCAGAAGTGCCAAGGCTGATCATGCCCACACCCCCGAACGACATAGTCATCAGCGCACGCGACGTCACGAAGACCTTCGGTTCCACCACCGCACTCCAGAACGTCAACCTCGACGTGCACCGCAGTGAAATGCTCGTGCTGCTCGGTCTTTCGGGCTCCGGCAAGTCCACACTGCTGCGCTGCATCAACGGACTCCATCCGATCACCTCTGGCAGCGTTACCGCGCTGGGCACCCGCATCGACTCAGCTCCGGCGCGTGACGTGCGGGAACTGCGCAAGAACATCGGATTCATCTTCCAGCATTTCAATCTCGTCGGACGCCTCAGCTGTCTCGAGAATGTTCTCGTCGGAGGTCTCGGACGACTGCGCATCCCGCGCTACGGGACGCTGACGTATCCGAAGTCGATGCGCATCGAGGCTCTCAACTGCCTCGACCGGGTTGGACTCGCAGATCTGGCCGAGCGCCGCGCCGATACCCTCTCCGGTGGACAGCAACAGCGCGTGGCCATCGCGCGCACCCTGATGCAGCGGCCGAGCATCGTGCTCGCCGACGAACCGGTGGCCTCGCTCGACCCGGAGAACGCCGGTGTTGTCATGGATCTGCTGCAGCGGGTGTGCACCGAGGAACAGCTGACCGTCGTGTGCACGCTCCATCAGGTCGACCTCGCGCTGGGCTGGGCACACCGGCTCGTCGGCCTTCGCGACGGAGAGGTAGTTCTCGATCGTCCGGCGAGCGGGCTGCGACGCGAGGATGTCATGCCGATCTACCAACGCCTCGCACCCGAGCGTGACGCGCTGTCGGTGGTGGGATCGACGTGACCACCACGCTCGGTCAACCACCACCGAAAACTGATTCCCCGCAGACAGTTACGCGAAATAGACGTTGGCTACTACCCGCGTTGAGTGTGGCTGCAGTGGTTGCGACGCTTCTGTCGGCGCAGTACATCAACTTTGCACCCGCGACACTGATCGACGGCCTCGAAGATGTTCAGCGCCTACTCGGACGCATGCTCCCGCCCCGCGTGGACGACACCGGGCGTATCGTCTCGCTCGCCTTCGACACGCTGCTGATGGCCGTGCTTGGTACTGTCCTGGCCGCGATCGCTTCCATTCCCTTGGCTTTCCTCGCTGCGCGCAATACAACTCCGCATCCGTGGGTGTACAGCGTCGCGCGGGCCGTCATCACGTTCTGTCGGGCCATGCCCGACCTACTGTTGGCAGTGCTGTTCGTCCGAGCACTGGGCATCGGTGTCCTCCCCGGGATTCTTGCGCTGGCGCTGCATTCGATCGGCATGCTCGGCAAGTTGTTTGCCGATGCCATCGAGCAAACCGACAGCGGACCGCGGGAAGCGATCCGAGCCACCGGGGCCGGATACCTGCGTGAAATGATCAATGCTGTTGTACCCCAGGTTGTTCCCGCTTGGATCGGCGCGTTCGTCTACCGCATCGACATCAACCTGCGCATGTCGGTGGTTCTCGGATTTGTCGGTGCCGGCGGAATCGGGTTTGCGCTACAAGATGCGTTGCGGGGACTGATCTACCCGCGCGCCCTGGGGATCGTGCTCGTCATTCTGGCCATCATCGCCGCGATGGAATTGGTGGCGATCGCCGTACGGCGCACGCTGCTCGTCCCGTCGATCGGTGGACCCCGCCGTGATCGAGCGATGCGTATCGGTGCTTCGACGTTGCTGATCGCGGCCTGCATCGCCTCGTTTGTCGTACTCGAGATCGACCCCAGAGCGCTGTTGACGTGGGTTGGGCCTTCCGTGGAGGTCTTCGGGCGCATGGTGCCGCCCGATTTCTCCTCGCTCGGTGCCGAACTGCTCGACGCCACCGTCCAGACTGTCGCAATCGGCGTCGTATCCACGGCTATCGGCGTCGGACTTTCGATCCCGGTCGGAATCCTCGCTGCTGCCAATGCGACGCCGCATCCTGTGCTTTATTGGCTCGCGAGGGCGTGGATCGTCGTGGTGCGTGCCGTACCCGAACTTATTCTCGCCGTCGTGTTCGTTGCGGCCGTCGGGCTTGGCCCGGTGGCGGGTACGTGCGCCCTGGCGATCGGCTCGGTGGGATTTCTGGGCAAACTTGTTGCCGACGCTGTCGAGGAGATCGACCCGGGGCCGCTCGACGCAGTGACTTCGGTGGGTGGCGGTTGGTGGAATCGAATCTTCAGTGCTGTTCTGCCACAATCTATTCCTTCGATTGTCGGATCCAGTCTGTATCTACTCGACGTCAACATCCGCACGTCAACCGTCTTGGGCATCGTTGGCGCCGGCGGCGTGGGATTCCTGCTGTTCGAGTCGATTCGCACTCTGAACTTCCAGATCGCCGGTGCGATCGTCATCGTCATTTTTGTCATCGTCTACATCGTGGAAAGGATTTCCGGATGGATCAGATCACTCCTCGTTTGACGCGGGCAGCCGTATGGACACGCGATGGCGTCGACATCCGGGAAATGGAGATTCCCGAACTGGGTTCGGGGGAGGTCCTCGTGCGTGTCAGCCTCGCCACGGTCTGTGGCAGCGACCTGCACACTGTGTCCGGACGCCGCGACGCGCCGTGTCCGTCGATCCTCGGGCACGAAGCCGTCGGGCGAGTGGTCGCCATCGGTTCTGGCACAAACCCTGAGGTGGTGGGGGAGTGCGTGCGCCCACTCGCGGTCGGTGACCGAGTCGTGTGGTCGGTGACGGTCCCGTGCCATCGCTGCCCACGCTGCGCCAAGGGTTTCACTGCCAAATGCGTGAACGTGCGCAAGGTTGGGCACGAATCAGCGCTAGGGCCATGGACATTGAGTGGGTCGTACGCCGCACATATCGTTCTGCCGAGCGGGACCGCGATCTCGCTGGTTCCCGATTCATTGCCCGACGCGGTGGCCGCACCGGCAGCGTGTGCAACCGCGACCGTGATGGCAGCGCTCGAAGCGGCGGGGGATCTCACTGACAAACGAGTGCTGATCTACGGGGCTGGGATGCTTGGTGTCACGGCTGCCGCTGCTGCAACGGAGGCCGGTGCCGTAGTGCAGACGGTCGAGCCGAATCCATTGCGGCAAAGTCAATCTCATCAGTTCGGTGCCGACGACGATGATGATCGGCTGCTCACCGATATTGCAATCGATTTCTCCGGTGCCCCGGCTGCAGTGAACGCCGCCCTGCGCCGCCTCGACCTGGGAGGTCGTCTTGTACTCGCCGGGTCAGTCAGCCCCGGCCCTGCGGTTTCAGTGGACCCGGAGGATGTTGTTCGTCGGTGGCTGACCATCACTGGTGTGCACAATTACGAACCGCGACATCTCGGTCAGGCAGTTGCGTTCCTCGCAGCGACGAGTGAGAAATATCCGTGGGCAACTCTCGTTGACGAACCTGTGCCGCTCGACGCAATGGAGGACGTTCTTCAGCCCCCATTGTCGCCTGTCGTACTCAGATCATCGGTCGCCCCCTAGTAGGCCACAAGGTTCGTGTATCACGGAACCTTGTCGATGCAGGAGAGAAGGCTGCCGTCACCGTGTTCCGGAGCGTTCCATTCGGGAGAGGATGGTCGTAGGAACATGGAGTTGAATCGATCGGGTTCACATCACAAAGAGCGGGCGATCGCTTCCGCTTGGGCACCCAATCTGGCCAATCTCAGGTCAACGAACGGTGTGAGAGCGCCACCCATTCTGTTTGTGACGAAGGCTAGTGCCAGGCCGGTTTCCGGGTCGGCGAATGCGCCCGATCCGCCCAGTCCGTAGTGCCCGAAGGCATGTGGCGATTGATTGCGGTGGGCAACGAACGCCGAGTGATAGCCGAGTCGCCAGTTCATCCGAATTCCGAGAACGTAGTCGCGAGCAATCGTCTGCACCTCTCCGACCTGTTCGAGGGTTTCTTCGCTCAGGAACCTGTCTTCTCCGACGACCCCCTTGTTCGCCAGTGCTGCGTACATACGGGCGAGGGCGCGCGCAGTGAAAACGCCGTTCCATCCGGGCATGACGTAATCGTGGATGGAAGGATTGTGGACAAGTTTGTCGAACCCCTCCGGCATGCCGGCATCGGCGATATTTCGCAGTGCCGGCATTCGTGCCAGCGCGTAGGAAGCCGTGTCCCATGGCACCTTGAACGGATTGATCCGGGGGAAGAGTTTTGCAATTCGATGGCGTTGACCTTCGGGCACCTGGAACCAGAACTCTTCGATTCCAAGGGGTTCTGCGATTTCGGTGCGGACAAGATCGGTGAACGATGAACCGGTTGCCCGGGTTGTAAGCTCCGCGACGAGGGAACCGAACGTGACTGCGTGATATCCGGGCGTAGTGAGGCGGCGTCGGTCCGGTGTAGCTGACGCGAGAGCGCTGACAATGCTGTCGTGATCGAGCAGAGCCAACTGTCCCGGAACCAGGCCACGTACACGATGTAATCCGGCTTGGTGAGTCAACAGTTGCCGTACCGTGACGGCGTCCTTGCCGGCACTCGCGAACTCGGGCCAGTATTCGGCGACAGGTGCGTCGTATTCGATCAGCCCGCGTTCTGCGAGACGGTGCAGAACCGTACTCGCAACACCTTTTCCGGTGGAGAAGGACATGGATACGGTCTCTGGTTGCCAGCGCGTGTCACGGGCCGCCCACCCAGACCAGATGTCGACAACTGGCTCGCCGCCGAAGTAGACCGCAAGCGCGCCGCCACCGCTCGAGGGCCGCTCGAAGAGTCGGAAGAACTGCCCGGCCAGCTGACCGAAACGAGGATCGACGAGCATAACGCGTTGCCCGGAAAGCTCGGAACGCATCGGCACCGGTATTTGAGTCGGGCGGATGCTCTCGACCTCGCGGGGACTTGTCATGATGTGTACTTCTCATTCGATCGGAGGTCGTTGACTACTACCTCGCTATGTGCAACACCGAACACAGCTGCAGGATTCCCTGTTAGCGCAGGGAGAACCGCGCGTGACCATGGCATCAGGCCTCCCAGGAGTCGCCGGAACGCACTTGACCCTGAGAATCCCGCCCGGACATCCGGACAGGTAGAGCCGAAGAACTCTCATGGCAAGGGCTTCCGGCATGTTGATCGAGAACTCGGGCCGCCTGTCAAGACGAGCAGAAAGACCCTGTGGGCCGATCGGAAAAGAGCGCACGATAGGAGAAGAGGCGTGGGGCGCTGCGAGACCGGGCGTGTTCATTGCCGAAGGGAGAATGTAGGAGGCCTCGCTGTGATGTATAACCACCATCTCAGTAGTTGGGGTTGGGATTACGCACTGATGTTCATTGGTATGGCACTGTTTTGGAGTTTGTTGATCGTCGGAATCTTTCTGTTGATTCGTTATGTCGGACATGGCTCCGCGGATCCTCCACCTAGATCCCTACTGCGCCGCAGCGCAGAGAGGATGCTTGCCGAGCGGTTCGCCCGTGGGGAGATCGACGAAGACGAGTACAAGAACCGCTTGACCGTTCTCAGGACACAATCATCTCCCTGAGTGACTCCACAGGGCGTAACGAAAGGAGTGATCGCAGTGAACGCGATGCAGATGTGTCACACCTTTATGATGTGTCTTCACGGTTTGGGCGTACTTCCGCCCATGCACATGATGCCGGTGATGTGACTAGTCAATTCATATGATTTTGCAATTCGAGCAGCGCATTGAATGAGCTGAACACCGGCGCGTCTCGTCCCGTAGCGGATTGAGGTCGACGTTGCCGCTCGGCGCGGAAGCAGGCGAGAAGTCCACGGTGGTCTCCGCGCGAATACTGCTGAATGTCAACACGATGCGATGCCCAGTGGCAGAAAGTACGGCGCAAGACGAACCGAGGAATAGAGCGAAATGGTCAAGCACTGGCTGGTGACGGATGCTGAAGGCAATGACATCCGAGAGCCTTACCGGACGCGGATCGCGGGGGCAGGTCGGCACCTTCCCGTCACACGGCTCACGACCGACGAATTGATGACGACAACACGGCATTCGACCCATATCGATCTCGAACGTTTGACCGGGATTCACGAGCGCCGCGTCAGTGTGGGTGATGAGGATTCCTACACCCTTGCAACGGCGGCCGCACGGGATGCCTTGGAGAAGTCGGGCCGTTCGATTGAGTCGATAGACGTAGTGATCAGCTGCAGCATCACCAAGTTTCGTGATGGTCTCACTCAATGGATTGAACCCACGATGAGCGGTGTCGTCGCGCGGGCTCTCGGAGCGAACAAGACCATGACGTTCGATCTTTCAAATGCATGCGCAGGGATGCTCACCGGTGTCATGGTGGCCAACAATTGGATACGCCAGGGTGTCGTCGAGCGGGCTTTGATCGTGAGTGGTGAATATATTTCCCAACTCGGCCGCAATGCCGCGCAGCATATCCACAACATCATGAGTAAAGAGTTGGCCTCGTTGACATTGGGCGATGCGGGCGCAGCGCTTGTCCTCGAACGGGCGCCCGCCGGTGCCGTCGGGATCCGACTTGCCGGATTCACCACCGTGGCCGATTACAGCCGTTTATGTCTCGCTTACCCGAAGGGCGGTGCTCCGGGCGCTCGCATGTTTACCAATTCGCGCGCGATTCAGAAGGCAGCCATCGCCGACACCCCGCTGCTCCTACATGAGGTACTCGACTCACTCGAGCTGTCGATACACGACATCGACCATGTGATCACTCATCAGACTTCCGCGCGGGCAATCAAGAAGGGTATGGCTCAGATGGAGGCGTCGTTCGGAGACAGTCCGCGGCATGACGCGGTCATCACAGTCGACCGATACGGGAACACAGCGTCGACAACCCACACGGTGGCGTTGGTCGAGGAACTCGAGGCCGGCCGTATCCAGCCGGGAGAGACTGTCGCGTTGATCTCCTTGGCCTCTGGGTTGGAGATCGGGGTAGTTCTAGTGGAAATCGATGGAGAACTGGTGGCGCGCTATGGGAACGATCATTGAGCAGTTGTCCCTCACCCGGGGTGGATGGCGGAGTCGGCACAGTGCACTTCACCTCGCGTCAGCGGCGGCGCGGTCCTGCCTCGACAAGGCCGGATGTCGCCCCGACGACCTCGATCTCCTCCTGAACGCAGGTCTGTATCGCGACCGAAATCTCGGTGAACCGGCCCTTGCCGCTCTCATTCAAGACGATATCGGCGCCCATCCAGAGGATCCGCACACCGGCGACCATGGAACGTTCTCCTTCGATGTCGCGAACGGTACTTGTGGCGTGTTGACCGCGCTGCAGATTGTTGACGGATTTCTTCGTTCCCGTGTGATCGAACGCGCACTCGTCGTCGCCAGTGATGCCGACCCGGGGCACGGGCTCAGCGAGGGGTTTCCCTTCTCGGCAGTGGGGGGAGCGGCGTTGTGCTGCTGGACCGATGATCACTATGGGCTCGGCCAGGTGCATTGGGTGAATCGTATCGATGGAGGGGACTCGTTCCGGGCGACGGTTGGTCAGAACGACAACCGGAATGTGTTGCGTTTCCATGAGTCAAGTTCGCTCGACGAGGACTACGCTGCGGCGGGTTACGAAGCAGTCGCCACATGTCTGCAGGAGGCGAAACTGGAACTGGCAGAAGTCGATTCCGTCGTGGCCGCGCCCGCCCGCCCTGGGTTTCGGGCCGCACTTGCGGCGAAGCTGGGGATGCCGGAGTCATGCGTCACCGTGGCTGACGACGAGCACATGCACACCGCAGGACTGATCGCGGCTTTGGAGAGGGAAGAACACAGAAATTCGACATGTGGGAGCACAGTGCTCGTCGCAGTGGGAGCGAGTGTGACCGCGGGCGCGGCTCTTTACACGCAGTCGATCCCGCGTTTGTGGGCGACAACAGATACGGCAACCAGCGGTGGTTTCAACCCTTGACTCAGGATCACTGGATCCGATAATCGCACCGACCAGCAGCCATAGACCCAATGTCAGGGCGCTGAGCGTAGTGATCACGAAGGTGACGGGTGCTCCAAGCGGCTACGCCGCGAATGTGAGCCAGAGGGCGATGATTCGGAGGATAACAGGCCTTCGGCGCGCTTTTCGGGCGTTTGTGCCTGTGATGATCGGCCGAAGGTAATCACTGATGGGCCATTTGTCATCAATTCGAATGATCCTGCGCCGAAACGTGGTTCACGTTCTTGTCCGGCCGTATGGTCGTTGTGTCGAGATTCGACATGTGGGGCGAATCTTGGTGTGGATAGAGGGTCGCCGTGTCGTGTGCTCGGCGCGGATGACAGTAATACCCCCGGCCTTGGAATGAGGTCGGGGGTATCCGCACTAGAGCGTCGGCATCGGGTTGAGGGCACCAATGCAGCCGGGCGGCCATGACAGCAGTCCGGCTGCTGTACCTCGTAGTTACCGGTATGTAAGTGGCAGACACCTACGAGGAGCATTATGTTCATCTTCGCGTCATCGACGTTGTCGACGGTGCCAGACCCCGCTAGTCGCGACTCCCATCCCTGTCAGCGGGGTCTGTTTGTTGTTTTTCTCTCGTCCACGTGGCTGATCACCGACATGAGAGGCAGCTGACCTGCCTTCGCTCGGGCGTAATCGGCGCCCTGCTCTTGAATTTTCTGAAAGCGCCGCAAACCCCTGCGGCCTTCACATGTGAATCAAACCGGAGGACCCGCTTACGTGTGTCATCTGGCCGATTCGTCATTTTGTATCGGGAACAGGGTGAGCGAACCCCGATGTGCACCCGCCGTCGAGGATGAATTCGGAGCCGGTCGAGTACGTCGCTTCGCAGACTATGAACCGCACCATCGAGGCAACCTCCTCGGGGCTTCCGCAGCGCGGGATCGGTTGCTCGGCAATGCATGAGGAACCGAATGGCGCTGTCATTGCATTGTCGATCGGTCCGGGGTGAACGGAGCAGACCCGTATGTTGTACGGGCTGAAGTCAAGCGCGGCAGTCTTCGTAAGCCCTCGAAGGCCCCACTGGCTTGCAACGTACGCTCCGAGTCCTCCGTAGCCGGTCAGAGCAGCGGTGGAGGAAATATTCACGATGGCGCCACTGTCTGATCTGATCAGTGACTGTGCAGCGCAATGCATTCCGAGCCAGGCGCCGTACAGGTTGGTGTTCAGGACGTGTCTGAACTGCGTCGGATGTTGCTCTTGAATGCTGCCGGACTCGAGAATGCCTGCATTGTTGACGAGAACGGACAGGGGGCCGAATGTCGTTTCTGCTGTGTCGATGGCGGATTTCCAGCTTTCGGTTTGTGTGACGTCGAGACGTTGGAAGGCCACCTGGTTGCCCAGCTTCGCTGCGCTTTTTTCGCCCTCTGTATCAAGGAGGTCTCCGATCAGGACTCCGATACCTTCTTCCGACAGGGCTTTGGCTATAGCTGCGCCCATCCCGCGCGCCCCACCGGTGACGAGTGCACTTTTTCCCTTGACGTCGTTCACGGCGCCCTCTCAGTCGAAGTTATTGGCCTTGCTGTCGAGGTAACTGATGATCCGTTGACGAGCGAGGCGTTCGCTCAATTCGAGGAGAGCCTTCGACGATTCCCATGACAGGTCGGCCAGAGCGCCCTCGACGACGATGTCGATACATTCCGGGGAGATGCGTCCGGAGAACTCGGCGGCGAGGCGGTTGACGGTCAGGGATCGCTGTGCGGACTGCGATGTCTCTGGGGATGCGGACGGTTCGAGGTGTGTGGTCATTGTCAGCCCGATCAGTCTGATGTGCTTAGTGGTGGTCGGATTTTCGGTCAGGAAGCAACGGGGGAATGGACGATCAACAGAGGGCACGACACCGTATGCATGAGGTGCCGGCTTGTGGAACCGAGAAGCATCGAAGAAATTCCGCCGCGCCCGCGTCGTCCCACGACGACGAGTTGTGCTGATGTCGATTCGGCATTCAACTGCCGTGCAGGGCGGTCTTTGACGACGACCCGCCGAACCGCGACATCGGGGTACTTTTCTTTCCACCCGGCGAGTCGTTCAGCGAGCACGGCGTGTTCGGCGGTAGCGATCGCGTCCCAGTCGAGGGCGACACCGTTGGGGTCGGAGGTGAAGGCGGTCGTGAGATGAGAATCGCGCCAGGCATGGACTGCAACGAGATCGACTCCGTGCAGGGATGCAGCTTCGAATGCTTCGGCGATGGCAGGTTCGCTGTTTTCCGTGCCGTCGACACCCACTACCACCGGACCGTCGAGCGGCGATCGGTTCGCGCCAGTAATGTGTCGGACGATCGCCACCGGACATGGAGCATGCAACACCACTGCCGCGCTTGTGGAGCCGAGGACACCTGATGCGAATTGATCAAGCCCGTGCGACCCCACGACAAGCATTGCGGCGTCGTGCGATTCGTCCAGCAGCAGTTCGACAGCATTGCCGAATCTCAAGTGCTTGACGATGGTGAGTCGTGTGGACTCGGCTGAGTTCAGTGCCTCCGCATGGGCTTTCGAGAGCCGTTCCTCACCTTCGTAGCGTTGATCCGGGAACTCAGGTGCTTGCAGCGCTACGGCGTTTCGGAAAGTAGTTTCCGTACCGGGCATCGTGGCGACCAGGTGCAGTGGGCGTGCCCGTAGCGCGGCTTCTCGAGCAGCCCACCGAACGGCGTTCGACGCGGCGTCGGAACAGTCGACTCCGACGACAATCGGTGCGCGCATGGTCATGAGTTGCCTTCCGGTTCCAAGTGGCGTGTTCGCCGGGGTGTGTCGATAATCGATTCTGCCCAACTGTGCACCGACGCCCAATGCGGAAGTCCTCTTCCGGAGCTCCGCCCGGGATGCGAGCTATTCGCCGAATCCGAGGACAGTGCGATCGAGTTTGCCGGAGAACGATCGGTTCCCAACTCGAATTGTTCCGCGGCGACCTGCCTGACGCGAGAGTCACCAGGTGCATGAAAAAGGGCCTTTGGACCATCTCACTTGTGTTCCGACGGCACGGGTTTGACGCGGGTTATCCCACTAACGTCAAGAGTGACGATCACCCTGTGATCGATGACGCCAACGCAGGAGGGCACAAGCACAATGGAATCTCGGGAGTCTGCACACTGTGTGAGCGCGATAGGTGAGATGGTGGTCATCGACGGACCGGGTGAGGCTCGGTCGTTTCCCGTCGGTGTGTGGATGATGACCGACGGCCGGAGAGTCGTAGTGGTCGGTGAGGGTGGCCCGATTTCGGTAGGTGTCGTCGACGGAACGCTCTTGAGCGCCGCTGTGCATGCACGGTGGCCGGGCGCCGTGGTGCTCGAGAGGCGACCGGAGGTCGGCAGCGCACCCGACCCGCGGGGGTATTCCGCGCGATACGTCGAGGTTCGGGACGACGGTTCACGCACGGACCCTGCGTTTGCAGATCTTGCGAAAGCAGGGTTTGTAGTGGGACCGGTCAACTGAGGCATCGCCACCGAACCACTCCGACATCACGGAAACCAGGAGAGAGAACATTGTGCACACGCCGTTGGAGCTGACTCGATGACACGGGCTCCGGCAAGCCCGCTCGGCCGCCGAATGTCGGAGATACCGGAAGCTTTGGCATCCCGAGATCAGTTGACCGCCCTTGTGCGTTCCCGGCAGCCAGCAGTATTCCTGGACTTCGACGGCACACTCTCGAACATCGTGAACGACCCGGCCGCTGCCACCCTGGTCGACGGTGTCGCACACGAGCTTGCCCGGCTCGCACACTGCTGCCCGGTAGGTGTGATCAGCGGCCGCGATCTGTCAGACATACAGACTCGAGTTGGCATGACCGGGATCTGGTATGCGGGGAGTCACGGTTTCGAAGTCGTCGGACCAGGCGGACATCACTACCGGAACGACACAGCCCTGTCGTCGGTGCCGGATCTCGAACGTGCCACGCACATGCTTCGAGACCGCCTGTCCAGCATTCCGGGAGTTGTAGTGGAGCACAAGAATTTTACTGTTGCCGTCCATTACCGAACAGTGGATATGGACATGGTCGACGAGGTGGTCGCCACGGTCCACAAAGTCGCGGATCGAGCCGGGCTCCGTGTCACCAGCGGGCGCAAGGTCGCCGAGCTTCGCCCCGACGTCGACTGGGACAAAGGCCAGACACTGGACTGGATTCTCGACCACCTCACAGACACCGACAACGTACTGCCGATTTATATCGGCGACGACTTCACCGACGAGGATGCCTTTGCCGCGGTGGCGGACCTCGGAGTCGGTATCGTGGTGCGTCACTTCGAGGACGGCGATCGACGGTCGGCTGCCAGATTCGCGGTCGACAGCCCCGACGAGGTCTGCCACCTGTTGCAATGGCTGGCCGATCTGCTGGGAAGCCATTCGGCGACAGTGCCGGAGCCGAGTGATCCTTGGACAGTGTTCTTCGACGGGTACGACCCGAACACCGAGAAACTTCGAGAGGCACTCTGCACGGTAGGTAACGGTGCTTTCGCCACTCGCGGTTGCGCACCTGAATCCAGCGCAGGCGCCGGGCACTACCCGGGTACGTACGCGTCCGGCATATTCAACCGTCTCCAGGACGAAATAACCGGGAGCACCCTCGACAACGAAAGCATGGTGAACCTGCCCAACTGGTTGCCGGTGACATTCCGGATCGACGGCGGGCCGTGGTTCAAACTCGACACTGCGGAAGTGCTCGAATTCCATCAGTACTTTGATCTTCGCCGGGCAATTCTCACTCGCCGCTTCCGGATCCGCGACAACGCGGGTCACACCACCACGATCGTCCAGCGAAGATTTGTTGCCATGCACCTCTCGCATGCCTGTGCCCTCGAGATGACAATTGTGGCCGAAAACTGGTCGGGCCGACTCGAGATCCGTTCGGAACTCGACGGCACGGTCGAAAACACACTGGTCGAGCGCTACCGCGGACTCAGCAGCCGTCACCTCGCACTGACGAAGGCCGCCGCACTCTCCAACGACTCGGTGCTGCTTGTGGTGCAGACCAACCAATCTCGAATACCGGTGGCGATGGCAGCCCGGAATACGGTGTGGCGTGACGGCGATCCCTTCCCAAGCCGATACCGGCTAGTCGAGGGCGACGGCCGCATCGGGCACGACATCACCGTGGACCTCGACACGGGCTGTTCTGTCACTCTCGAGAAAATGGTGACCGTGTTCACCGGCCGTGATCACGCGGTGTCCGAGCCAGCTGACGAAGCCGAACGCTGGCTCTCCCGGCTGGGCCGTTTCGATGTGGTGCTCGACCGTCATGTGCTGGCGCTGGTGTCTCTGTGGGACCGTATGGGCATCGACTTCGAGGGCCACGGCCACGCGCTGCGCGTCGTACGGTTCCATGCCCTTCACGTGTTGCAGTCGGTCTCACCGAACACCGCCGACCGTGACGTAGGCGTACCGGCACGCGGACTGCATGGGGAGGCGTATCGAGGCCATATCTTCTGGGACGAGCTGTTCGTTTTTTCGGTGCTGAACCTTCGGATGCCCACGCTGACCCGATCATTGCTGCGGTATCGATACCGCCGTTTGGGGGAGGCCCGCCGGGCGGCGAGCGAAGCCGGTCACCAGGGCGCGATGTTCCCGTGGCAGTCGGGCAGTGACGGTCGAGAGGAGAGCCAGCAACTGCATCTCAATCCGAGATCCGGTCGCTGGCACCCGGACCCAAGTCGGCGCCAGCACCATATCGGCATCGCGATCGCCTACAACGTATGGCAGTACTATCAGGTCACTGGAGATATGGAGTACCTGATCGATTGCGGTGCAGAGGTTTTGGTGGAAATTGCACGTTTCTACGCCAGCCTCACCTCCTTCGACTAGGCGCTCGGTCGATATGTCATCCGAGGCGTCATCGGCCCTGACGAGTTCCACTCCGGATACCCGAACGCCCCTTTCGGTGGGATCGATAACAACGCATATACCAATGTCATGTCGGTCTGGGTGATGCTGCAGGCACTCGAAGCGCTCAACGTGGTCCCGCTTCAGATTCGCTCGGACCTGACTCGGACGCTGGGACTGACCACAGTGGAAATCGATCGGTGGAGGGATATCACTGCCCACATGTTCGTCCCGTTTCACGATCAGGTCATCAGCCAGTTCGAGGGATATGCCGACCTTCCGGAACTGAATTGGGAAGAGTATCGCCGCCGCTACAGCGACATCCAACGCCTCGATCGAATACTCGAGGCCGAGGGTGACGACGTCAACTGCTACAAGGCATCGAAGCAAGCCGACGTCATGATGCTGTTCTACCTGCTCTCCTCCGACGAGTTACGGTTCATCCTCGGCGGTTTGGGCTATGAGTTCGCCGGTGACGCCATACCGAGAACCATCGACTACTACATGGCACGCACTTCGCACGGCTCGACGCTGAGTGGCGTTGTCCATTCCTGGGTGCTGGCACGAGCAAACCGCGATCGCGCGATGGAGTTCTTCGACCTGGCGCTCAAATCCGACATCGCCGATATTCAGGGGGGAACCACCGCGGAGGGAATTCACTTAGCTGCCATGGCCGGCAGTGTCGATCTGCTGCAACGATGTTTTACCGGGCTCGAGACGCGAGGTGACCGACTCATCTTTTCCCCGCACTGGCCGGAGCAACTAGGCACCCTCGAGTTTCCCATTTTCTACCGGGGCCATCGACTGCGTCTGTGTATCAATCGCAAGGTAGTGCAGGTCAGCGCCGCGGCGGGGACCCAGCCACCAATCGAGGTCGAGTGCCGTGGTCAGGTCGTGCAACTTCACCCGGGCGCCACAGTCCAACTGACCTAGCGGCCAGGTCTTTCGGCCGTCTGTTCATCGCTCATCGTGGTGTATTGCGGTCCTGGGTTGTCATGGCACGAGCACTGCGGCACCGATAGTTCTGTCTGCTGCAAGATCGACCAAGGCGCGATTGGCTTGGTCGAGAGGATAGGTGACGGTGCTGATGTCCAGGTGATGGCGCCCGGCGAATTCGAGGAATTCGACGGCATCGCGGCGAGTATTCGCTGTGACCGAACGTATCTCGCGTTCGTAGAACAGGTGCCTCTGATAGTTCAGAGACGGGACGTCCGAGAGGTGTATGCCGGCGATCGAGAGGATTCCACCTCGGTCCAACGCTTCGAGTGCGGTGGGAACGAGGTCACCGACCGGTGCAAAGAGGAGGGACGAATCGAGCACCGTTGGAGGGCGGTCGTACGCGCCCTGTACGGAGGTGGCACCCAGGCTGGTCGCAAGGGCACGCGCAGATTTGCTGCGTGTCATGACATGTACTTCTGCTCCTCGGGCAAGTGCTACCTGGGCGGCGATGTGGGCGCTCCCGCCGAAGCCGTAGATTCCCAGTCGGCCATCCTCTGGCAGGGACGCACGGTTCAGGGCACGAAACCCGATGATTCCTGCGCAGAGTAGCGGCGCCAGTTCGACATCGGAGTATCCGGATGGCAGGGAGAGTGCGAACTCTGCTGATGCGCAGACGTATTCGGCGTATCCGCCATCGACATCCCAGCCGGTGTACGTCGAATGCGGGCACAAGTTCTCTGCGCCGCGAAGGCAGTAACGGCATCGGCCGCACGTCGAATGCAACCAGGGAATTCCGACGCGGTCACCGGGAGCGAACGACTCGACGCTGCTTCCGACCTCCTCGACCACCCCGACAATTTCGTGGCCCGGGATCACACAGACTCGGTGTACCGGCAGATCACCTTCGGCGACATGGAGATCGGTGCGGCACACCCCGCACGCGAGAACTCGAACCAGAATTTCGCCGGCGCCGATCGTCGGGCGCAGGGTCCGTACCTCGACCAGGGGATGGGTTCTGATCGTTCCGGGGTTGCGTGCCTGCCACGCTGTCATAGATGCCGAAGGTCGGGCGCTGTGGCTCACGTCGGTCACCGATGACTGTTGACGATCATCAGTGGACACTGTGCCTCGTGTAGAACTTCTCGGCAGGTGCTTCCGAGGAGCATTCCACTGAATCCGCCGCGCCCACGGCGACCGAGAACGATCAATTGTGCGCGTCCGGAATGGTCGATCAGATTCTTGCCTGGCTTGTCCTTGACCACTACGGTTGTCACACGCACGTCCGGGTATCGGTCACCGTATCCGGCGAGGCTTTCCGCGGTGAGGGCGCGTTCGGTGTCGTGGCGTGCCTCCCAATCGACTTCCCGGAACTTCGAGAAAACAACGTCGAGGGCGATATCCGACCAGGCGTGTACCGCGACGAGGTCGACCCCTCGCAGTGAGGCTTCTTCGAAGGCTGCGGCGATAGCGGGTTCACTGTGCACGCTTCCGTCGACACCGACGACGACAGGACGTGTGTCGGTGTCTTGGTCCTCGTCGAAGTTTCCACGAAGGACGACCACAGGACATAGCGCGTGCACCGCCAGGGATGAGCTCACCGAACCCACCAACCCGCCCGTGAATTCTCCATGACCCCGGGTTCCTACAGCCAATAATCTTGCAGTCTTGGAGATTTCACGGAGAACGACGACAGGTGGATCGTTGGCAAGTTCGACGTCGACCGCGAGTTCATGCTCTCCCGCTGCGGCGGTCGCCAGTTCGGTTGCTTCCGCCAAGCGTCTTTTCGCCGATGCCGCCTGCTCGTCGAAGTAGAGAGCAGGCATGCCGATCGGAACACCGTAGTTCGAGGGGGTGAACATGGTGGTCACTACAAGTAGGGGCGCGCTGCGAAGAGCAGCGTCGCGCGCACCCCAGGACACTGCCTGACGTGATTGCGCCGATCCGTCGTATCCGACAACTACAGAGGGGTTGATTCTCACGGCTGATCTCCTTCGGCTCGAGGCAAGAACGACGGGACTGTTATTGAATCGTCGGCTAGTGGCAGTCCTGACAGCAGAGGAGAAAGTCATTTCCGGTGTCATTCCCTTCTGCGCGTTATCTGGTTTCCGATATCTGTGAGGCGGTGACAATCGGCACTTCTGTAGATGCCTCGGTGCTGCGACGCTTCTACTGACAGCAGTATCCGGAACCTTTGTTCGGTTGACACTGGAGGAGAAGGGGAAATGGACATCACCAGACCCGATTCGAGCGTGTTGCAGCTTGCCGTCGAGTTGGCATGTCGGGCACCCTCTTTGCACAACAGTCAGCCGTGGCGATGGGAGCACTCTGGTGGTGAGCTGAAGCTTTTCGGTGACCGCACCAGGCTACTTCCGGCAGCTGATCCCACCGGTCGACAATTGCACATCAGTTGTGGTGCCGCGCTGCACCATCTGAGTGTGGGTTTGCTTGGCTTGCGGTGGACTACTGACATTCGATACGAACGCCGCGCCATCTCCCCGGACTTGCTTGCCACGATCGGCTTCCGGCGTGATGCGCGTCCGCGCTCGCATGACTTCGACATGCTGACGGCGATTCGCCGTCGTCGGACTGATCGCCGGGCTTTCGGTACTTTTGAGGGGATCGACGCTCTGATCGTGAGCGCTGTCGACCAGGCGCAGGAGTTGAACGTCAGCGTTATCGCCTTGGATGAAGCTCAGAGGGAAGGTCTTGTCGAGGCAACGCGGTCGACGGCGGCTGCTCGACGGTACGACGCGGAATATCAAACCGAGCTGCATTGGTGGGCTGGGCATTCCATGACGTCAGGAGGGATCCCGGAGACGTCCCTGGTGGCAGGTTCAGGTGGGGTTCCGATCGGCCGAACCTTTCCCGTGCGGCAGAATGCGCCGACCGATGCGGCAGGATTTACTGACGAGTCGACAGTGCTCGCGCTCGGTACGCCATCGGACAGTCGCACGGACTGGTTGCGCTGTGGCCACGCCCTGTCCGCGATTCTGCTCGATGCCACGGTGCGAGGGGCAGCGACGTGTCCGCTGTCTCATGTGACCGAAGTGCCGAGAAGTCGTTCGATCATTCAACGGATGGTGCCCGAAATCGGAACACCGCAGATGCTTGTGCGTATCGGCCGGGCCCCGACCGGTACCCGCCCACAACCGACGCCGCGCCGACCCGTGACCGACGTCTTCTGGAGTTACTGATTCGTTCACTCTGCGATGGGTAGCCGGGGAGTGTGGGTAATCGCGCCTATCCACGTGGGAGAACGGACGTATCGATGATCGATGTATTTCTGGTCGACGACCACGAAGTTGTGCGTCGTGGTCTTGCGGAGTTGCTCGACGACGATCCGGATCTGCGGGTCGTCGGTGAAGCGTCGAGCTACGCGCATGCGCTGGCGCGGATCCCGGCTCTTGTGCCCGATGTTGCGGTCCTCGACGTCCGGTTGCCGGATGGTAACGGGATCGAACTGTGTCGCGAGTTGCTCTCGAAACTGCCCGGACTGCGGTGCTTGATACTCACCTCCTTCGAAGACGATCAGGCGATGCTGGACGCGATCCTGGCCGGAGCCAGTGGGTATGTCGTGAAAGACATCAAGGGGCTGGATCTGACCCGTGCCGTCCATGACGTCGGATCGGGAAAGTCGCTGCTCGACAACCGTGCCGCCGCGGCGCTGATGGCGAAGCTTCGGACCGATGCGGCGGAGAAGAACGGCCCCTTCGAAGAACTGACCGATCAGGAGCGCGTGTTACTGGGTCTACTGGGCGAGGGTCTGACGAACAGGCAGATTGCCGCGAGGATGTTCCTGGCGGAGAAGACCGTGAAAAACTATGTCTCGCGTTTGTTGAGCAAACTGGGTGTCGAACGTCGCACCCAAGCTGCGATTCTCGCTACGAAAATGCATGAGCATCTGCCACCGAAATGACTAACGACGAGCTGGATCACGAAAGACTGTTCGGACATCCTCCAAACGAATGTGATGCCCGATCAGACGAACTCATTCGCGTCGACGGGTTTTTGGAAGCGTTGCTTGCAGTCTCGGCAGGACTTGATCTGGATGTAACGCTGCGTACCATCGTCAAATCCGCAATTTCCTTGGTCGACGCAAAACACGGTGCGCTCGGTGTCCTGGGTGAAGGTCACGAATTGAAGCAATTCGTGTTCGAGGGAATCGACGAGGCGACTCGCGCGCAGATCGGGGACCTCCCGCGTGGTCGTGGTGTGCTCGGCGTGCTGATCTCGGACCCGAAACCCTTGCGTCTGGACGATCTGTCCCAGCACGAGGCGTCTGTCGGGTTCCCTCAGCACCACCCCCAGATGCACAGTTTTCTCGGTGTACCGATCCAAACCAGAGGGGTGGTGTTCGGCAATCTCTATCTCACAGAGAAGACGAACGGGCAGTCCTTCACCGAGCACGACGAGATGATCGTAAAGATCCTCGCGTCGGCAGCCGGGATCGCGATCGAAAACTCACAGCTCTACGCACAGGCAAACATCAAGCAACAGTGGCAGTATGCGACAGGTGAGGTTGTCACGGCCTTGCTTGCAGGTGCGGATCCAGTCGCGGTTCTTCAGCTCATCACCGACAGATCTCTGTCACTGACACAATCGGATTGCGCGTTCCTGGCAGTGCCACCTGATCCGGAACTGACGTCCGCTGATCCTGTCGAATTGGTCATCACGGTCGCGAGCGGCCCTGGCACCGACTTACTCGTCGGCCACGGCATTCCGTTGGACTGCTCCACGTCAGGGCAGGCCTACCGGCTGAAGAAGCCGATCAGCACGAACTCGCTGGCGTTCGATCCGGGGTTCGACGACGAACATGATTACGGTCCGGCAATCGTTCTCCCTCTACGCGATGGACAACAGGTCTCAGGAGTACTGGCTGTCCTGAAAGTTCGGGAGTCCCAAGCTTACCGACCGGACGAAGTGGAGAAGATGTCGGCATTTGCCGATCAGGGAGCGGTCGCGCTTCGGTTGGCCCATAATCAACGTCGGTTACGTGAGCTCGACGTACTCGCCGACCGTGATCGGATCGCGCGTGACCTCCATGATCACGTCATTCAACGCGTATTTGCGGTCGGGTTGTCGATTCAAGGCACCTTGCAACGTGCGCGGACACCGGAGGTTCAGCGCAGGCTCACGGCAACTATTGACGATTTGCAGGACATCATTCAGGACATACGTAGGACTATCTTCGATCTGCATGCATTCGGGGATGAAGTCCCCACCCTTCGAGGCCGTCTGCACAGCGTGATCGCCGAGGTTACCGCGGACACCGACTTGAAGGTCTCGCTGCAAGTGAAAGGTCCACTTACTGTGGTAAGTCCGAAGGTCGCGGACCATGTCGAAGCCGTGCTGCGGGAAGGACTCAGCAATGTGGTCAAGCACGCGCATGCGTCGTCGGCGACGGTTACTGTCGAGGTGCTCGATGATCTGACGATGACGATAGCCGATGACGGAGTCGGGGTTCCGTTAGGAATCCGTCGGCGGGGACTACGCAACTTGGCTGAGCGTGCGGCAGAACTCGACGGAACATTCGACCTGCTCAACACCACCCGCCCCGGCACCACCTTGGTGTGGTCCGTTCCGCTTCCAGACAGGGGCGAGTGACGATGCCCCGGATTCTGATCGAGTATGCGAGCGCCAAGGGATCCACGGAAGGAATTGCCCGAAGGATCGGAGAATGCTGTGAGAATCTGGGAGCGGACACGAAAATTGTTTCGGCGGAACAAGATTCAGATCTCGGCCGGTTCGACGCTGTGATATTGGGCAGTGCAGTACATGATCGGGACTGGTTGCCCCCGGCTCGCACTGCGGTGGATCGACTGCTCGCCGGCGAACAGGTGCCACCGGTGTGGGCGTTCTCGGTGTCCACCTGGGGCGAGACATCGAGTCTTGTTGCTGACCGACTTACGCGGCGCATTCGCGCGACGGCCAGGGAGCCGAATACCGTCGCGCGACTCAGGTCAGGATCTGACCTACGCGACCATCGACAGTTTGCCGGCGTGGTCAGACGCGGCGATTGGCCACTGTTCGGGCGATGCGTGTTTGCCCTCATGGGCGGCAAGTACGGTGACGCGCGAGATTGGTCCGACATCGAACAATGGGCCGAGGGAATCGTCACGAACCTTCGAAACGAACTCGAGAACTCGCCCTGAAGCCAGGGTGATGATCATGATGACCAACGGCCGTAGCGAGACCAGTGGCGATCGGCGCACGATCGAAAGATGCCCGCGGTGCGCTCTGCCGTGGGAAATTCCAGACGAGAGTGATCGAACATGGTGCACTACGCAAGCGCGGATGCCGAAACGATCTCGAGTGCCGTTTCATACGCATGCCTGGCTCCGTCCGTCCACAACATTCAACCGTGGTCCTGGCGATTGCGGCGTGGTGAACTAAGTCTGTACGTCGATCGTCGCCGCTCGATCCCAATCGAGGACCCTAGCGGTAGGCAACTGGTCATCAGCTGTGGCGCAGCGCTCCATCACCTGCGAGTTGCTCTGGAACACAATCTCCTCGAACCGATCGTTGTGACACTCCCTGACCACACCGACCCGGATCTGTTGGCCTCGATCACGTTCCGGGGTCGAGCGGAACCGATAGGTTCCAGCGCAGCCCTGTTCTCGACCTTGGAGCGTCGACGGACCGACAGACGCCCCTTCGATCCACCTCGGGCTGGGGCGTTGACCGGTTTGGCAGTGAACGCGCGCGAATTCGAGGCGTCTATGACGGTCATCGTGCGCCGCTACGGCGCGATGCTCGACAAGGCGTCCAGGATCGCCGCGCAGGAGCACCGCAGTGATACCGCCTATTGGAACGAACTCGAGGCGTGGACTACTCCGGATGGTGCCGAGTCCGGCGTGCCTCTTGGTGCATTGCCCGATGCGCTCTCCTCACACGAGGACGTATCCGCCCGAGCATTCCCTTCCGGGCACCTGAAGATCCAACGCGGTGCACGCGATAATGCTGCGTTGGTTCTGCTCAGTACTGCATCGGATACGCCGAAAGACTGGTTGAACGCGGGACAGGCAGTGTCGTCGGTATTGCTACACGCAACTGCCTCGCATCTCGCCACCTGTCCACTGACACACCTCACGGAGGTGGAGGCAAGTCGGGAGATCGTGCGCGACGTCGCATGTAGGTCGGGCGAGACATTCCAGAATCCGCAGATCATGATCCGGATCGGATTATCATCGCATTCCGCGGAGACAGCATCGGGGCAAGCGCAGTTGGGAGCTACAGAACCCGTTGTCTCGGGTAGGCGCACGGTCGAGGAGGTCCTGACCGTCGTACCGTGATTACGCACCGTCGACGGGTGAATGCCCTGATGAATTCCACACATTCACCGCGGCTTCGATGCTGACGTCGATGTCGATGTTGGTGTCGATCGAAACGGATTCAGGCCACGGATCCTGTCCGGCTTCGATAGCGGCCGCCGTTGTGGCGGTGGCGTCGGACAGCGATTCCGTGCGCATCGCAATTCGTTGTACAGCAACAGGTAACGGCGTACTGCAGCAGATTTCTATCAACGCCGACGACGTGGACAAACACAATCCCTGAGCGTTGTGTCGATACCTGGAATCTGACCATGTCGCATCCAGGATGACGGACTGTCCCATCGTCAGCTGCCGGTGCGCCCGTGCCAACATCTCGGCATAGACCGTGTCCAGAGCTGCGGGGGAGTAGAGACCTTGCCGGTACTCGTCGGCCGCGCCGGTGAGTGTGCCATCCTCCATCAGTTCGCGACGCAGTCGGTCACTCGAAATGACAACAGCGCCGGTATGTTCGGCGAGACCGACCGACAGTGTTGATTTACCCGAACCTGGGAGTCCGCCGACCAGGCACAACCGCACCTCGGCACGCCGAAGGTGAGAACAGGCAAGAGCGAGGTGGCGTTCGAGTCGCGCGATGCTGCCCGTTCCACCTTGCCTCATACGCAGTGCATCGACTTTCGCGCGGACAGTCGCACGATATGCGATGTAGTGGTCGATCAGCGCCCGCGGTGGAAGATCCTGCGACAGCGCGACTATCGTGGTGAGAAACTCGTCCGCTAGATCCTCTCGCCCGAGGAATTCCAGGTCCATGGCGAGGAAACTTGCATCGTCTATCGTGTCGACGAATCTGAGTTGGTCGTCGAAGTCGAGGCAATCGAGGATTCGAGGACCGTCAGGAAGGACGAATATGTCGTCGGACAGCAGGTCGCCGTGTCCGTCAACGATATGTCCGTCGGCAATTCTCCTGTCGAACAGCACTGTTCGGCCCAACAAGAACGTCTCGGCCATTGTGTTGATCTCATCGACGCTGCCGACGGGAACGGTGCCGACACATAGTTCTCGTAGTTCGGCAATGTTCGATTTCCACCGGGCGCCGACACTCTCTGCTGTCGCTTGCTCGTCTATCCACGCGCCTCGGATAGCTCGGCGGTGGAAATCGGCTATCAGGGAAGCGATACTGTGCACTTCGCCCGCGGCGTCCTGATCTGAGGTGATCATCGATGACAGTCGCCGGTCCTCAGGCATCCGGGCCATCACCAGTATCGGCTCTCTTGTTGCGTCGAGCGGATCGTTGAGCTGTGTTACGCCCAGATACACGTCCGGGCTCATCCTGCGGTTGAGTTCGAGTTCGCGGAGCAGCGCCGTCTGTCGTTGCGTAGGTGTTCCGAAATCCAGGTAGGCGGTCGATAGCGCTTTTTTGATCTTGTACGCGCGCTCACGGACAAGAAGGACCACACCTGTAGTCGTCTCGTGTACATCGATGTACGAGTCCCGCGTATCCACCTGAATTTGCTCCTCGAATTGCCGAGACAGTGTCGGTTTGCGTCCCCTCTTGCCTTCAAGTGTGTTCGGAAGCCGGGGCGGTTGTCACGGGGTCTTGCGGTGATCGAACCAGGCATTACGGCACTACCGGATATTCGATCGGCCAAGCCACGCTGGAATCATGCCGGTGACTCGAGACCTGCTCGCGCGTTTGCCGTCCAACGCAGAGACGGTCCTATTGGTCGTAACGGTCACGACGTTGACTGCCGGCGCTCTCGCCTGGGTATTCGACAGTCGTCCGTCAGCGGAGGCATTGTGGGCAGCGGGGGCGATCGTGGCTGTGATCCCCGCAGCATGGTGGGTCATCGATGCGCTACGCCGAGGTCGAGTGGGCGTGGACGTCATCGCCGTCCTTTCCCTCCTCGGAACGCTGTGGATCGACGAATATCTCGCCGGTGCGTTGATCGCCGTCATGTTGGCGACCGGTCGCACGCTCGACGCCGCAGCCAACCGCAGAGCGACGCGGGATCTGCGTTCTCTTCGCGACCACGTACCGGGCACTGCGCAACGCGAGCATGACGGACAACTCGAGACAGTGAAACTCGACGAGATCGGTCCCGGAGATCTGATATTGGTCGGGCCTGGCAGCGTGGTGCCCACCGACGGTTGGATTGTCGGCGAGCCGGCACTGCTGGACGAATCTGCACTGACCGGCGAGGCCAACGTCGTGGAAAGACCTGTGAGCGACGCCGTGCGGAGCGGTGCGGTCAATGCCGGTGGGGCCTGCCGCATCGAGGCAAGTCGCGATGCGCAATCGAGCACCTACGCAGGAATCGTTCGGTTGGCGCAGGACGCGGCAGCCGAGAGCGCACCGGTTGTGCGACTCGCTGATCGGGTAGCGGGTTGGTTCCTTCCGGCCACGTTGATCATATCCGGTTCCGCGTGGGCCGTCAGTGACTCCTTCCCTCGGGCTGTCGCGGTGCTGGTTGTCGCGACGCCGTGCCCGTTGTTGTTGGCCGCTCCCGTTGCCATTGTCTCCGGACTTTCGCGCGCTTCGCGCATCGGCGTGATCGTCAGGTCGGGTGGAGCGCTCGAGAAGCTCGGAAGCGCCCACACCCTCGTTATCGACAAGACAGGTACTCTGACCAGCGGACAGCCGACACAATCAGATGTTGTATGTGGTGATAGCTACGACAGTGCGACGCTCCTTCGATTGGCGGCATCTGCCGATCAGGTATCGTCACACATTCTGGCGGAAGCGATCGTTCGCAGTGCCCGCACACGTGGATTATCGCTCAGCACACCAGAAATGGTGACTGAGCGACCCGGTTATGGTGTTGTTGCGACGGTCGACGGCCGAATTGTCACAGTGGGGAGAATTGACGGGACTGTCGATCGTCCCGAATGGGTTGCCGCAGTGGAGAATCGTGCGCGTCTGGACGGAGCCGTGATTGCCTGGGTGAGTGTCGACGGCACTCTCAGTGGCGCAATTCTCCTGCTCGACCCGATACGGACGGACGCGCCGTGGACGATACGGCGACTGCGCTCAGCCGGGATACGCAAGATTGTCATGCTGACGGGTGACCGACCAGAACCCGCAGTCGAGGTCGGATCTGCATTGGGGCTCGATTGCGTTCATGCAGAACAAGAACCGGACGACAAAGTCGCACGTGTCCGCGAAGAGTCGGCCCAGGCGGTGACGCTGATGGTCGGTGACGGAATCAACGACGCACCGGCCTTGGCGGCAGCATCGGTCGGAATCGCGATGGGCGCGCGCGGCGCGACAGCTTCGTCGGAGGCGGCCGACGTGGTTCTGACAACCGATCGACTCTCCCGCGTTGCCGACGCTATGGACATTGCCCGTCGATCCCGCCGAATCGCGTTACAGAGCGCGATACTCGGAACAACACTGTCGCTCGCCGCGATGATCTTTGCTGCCTTCGGATTCCTGATTCCCGCAGTCGGTGCCTTGTTACAGGAGTTGATCGATGTTGCCGTGATACTCAACGCGTTACGTGCACTGAACGGCGGAAGATCCACGGCTCCGGTACTCGATCCGCCGTTGTTGACGATGCTCCGAGGATTTTCCTCTGACCATCGAAAGATGCGAGATGAACTGGAAGTAATCCGTGTCACCGCAGAGGCGGTGGTGAGTGGAGATCGTACGTCGGCTTTGCGTCGACTTCATGAGACCGACAGATTTCTCCAAGACGTGATTCTTCCCCACGAGCGTTCCGAGGGCGCGAATCTCTACCCGATGCTGGAGCGTTCGATTGGTGGCGCGGATTCGATCGCGACAATGGCCGGCGCGCACGCCGAAATCGAGCGGCTCAGTCGAAGGTTGGGCTATCACGTCAGAACCGCGGACCTCAATGGTGCGGTGAAAGCGGATCAGGTACAAGACCTCCTTGCCTGCCTGTACGGGCTGTATGCCGTACTGAGGCTGCACTTCCGCCAAGAGGAACAAAGCTATTTCGTTCTTGCCGACGAGCCGGAAACGGAGGATGAGGATGCGCGTGGTTGATTTCGTTCCGGAGGTTTTCAGTTTTCACGCCTGCTGCTGAAATTTGTTCTTCCACTCCATGTCCCACATCCGATCGTTGTGCCAACCGATCATTGTTCGTGCTGCGGAAATCATCATGCACATCGCGAAAACGGTCGCACCGTACAACACGATCGCAGCGGCCACTCCGTCTACGGCCGCAATCGACGTTTCTGGTGGTGGTGGAACCTGGTCGCCGTTGCCGTTCGTCCAGACCTTGATCGTGTCACCGGCATGCGCACCGAAGTGTGCAATCACCGGTTCGGTGCGGGAGTTTCCGTTCACCGTCCACGTCACGACTTTCCTCGCGGCACCGGCAACTGTTGTCTCCGAACCTATCGGGGTTGCTGGAATCTCGGGAGTCGATGGAACCGATGGAGAGGTGTTTGCGACTGTTCCGTTCCACTGTCGGTAGGTGTTGTACTGCTGTTCGATTCGGGCTCGGCCGGATGTGTAGACGGAAGTCCCGATTGCCGCCGAGACAGGTATTCCGAGAGCGCCGATTGCGCATGCGGCGATAATCAGAGAGGACAGGAGTCGGTCCGAGGGGCGCATCAGCCGGTTCGAGGACCACGGCACCTGATTCCACCAGCGAATGGGCCGAGTGCTCGAGCGAATCAGATAGCTGCGCATGGTGTCCGCCTTCCGGAGCGGCATGAGTTGACGGGCTACGTCACGAACGGATGGTGTTGAGGGCGTTGTCGTCGAAGATTGTTTCGTTGACGGTGTTTTCATTCGACCCGCGGCTGGACAGCTCTTCGGCAGAAGTAGTTTCCCGTTGGAGGAACGACCCCAGTTCGCCGATTGCGCTCATCAGCGGCGCGGGGAATACGACGGTGGTGTTCTTCTCGACACCGAGTTCGGCAAGGGTCTGCAAATTACGCAGTTGGAGTGCCAACGGGTGGGCCATCATGGTGTCCGACGCTTCGCCGAGTCCGGCGGCGGCACGCGCTTCACCTTCGGCTGCAATGATCTTCGCTCTCTTCTCCCGTTCGGCCTCAGCTTCGCGAGCCATCGCTCGCTTCATGCTCTCGGGCAGCTGAATGTCCTTGAGCTCTACCAGCGTTACCTCGACACCCCAGTCCAGCGTGGTTGTGTCGAGTATCTGACGAATGCTGGTGTTGATCACCGCTGTCTCGGACAAGACTTCGTCGAGAGAGTGTTGACCTACTACGTTGCGAAGAGTGGTTTGGGCGATCTGGTTGATGGCGGAACTGACATTTTCGATAGTGACCACTGATTTCTCGGCATCGATGACGCGGTAGTAGGCAACTGCCGCAATGTCGACGCTTACATTGTCACGGGTGATGATTCCCTGCGATTGGATCGGCATCGTAACGATACGCATGGAGACCTTGGTCATCCGGTCGATCGCGGGAATGATGAGCGTGAGGCCGGGATTGCGCACCGCGATGATCCTTCCGAGCCGGAAGTGAACACCGCGCTCGTACTGGGTGACCACTCGCACTGCCATGGCGAAAAGCAGAAATGCGACGACGATGACGATGATGACGACGACGATCGTTGCGTTCATGGTGATTCCTGGTTCTGTGCAGAACGGACTCGAACTGCCCAGTCCCGCTGGAGGCCAGGACGTGAGGGACGTGTTCCGTTTACCGTCCAGCCTCGCGCCCATCTGACCGTCGTCTACATGGTCGAATGTCACTAGTTGCATGGCCTGCGACCTCGATTCCGATCTGGCAGGTCGTGAGCCACGATTTGACGACCGATGACCCTGGTATTGCGCTCGTGTACGGAGAAACCTCGAACCGAGTAACTGTTCGCGGAATTTCGATCCGTGTGGGAGGTGCGTGTGTCCGAAACGGTCATCGATTCGGAATCGGATGCGGTGAATCCGCGTGAATCCGTCGAACGGATGTTTCGTGATCTGAGGTCAGGTCGGCACGGCCTCTCGTTGAGGGAAGCGGAGCGTCGAGCTATTGTCCACGGACCGAACGAACTCCAGCGTCGGCGCGGGCGTGAGTGGCCAGGTCAGGTGCTTCGGCAGTTGACTCATCCGCTCGCGCTGCTTCTGTGGATGGCTTCGGCGCTCGCGGTTGTCAGTGGCGCTACCCCGTTAGGCGTGGCAATCGTCTTCGTGATTCTGGTCAATGCGGTCTTTGCGTTCGTCCAGGAATTACACGCCGAGCAAGCGGTGGAGGCGCTCTCTGCATTCCTTCCTTCTCAGGCGACAGTGTTGCGGGACCGGGTCGAGACAGTCGTTGACGCGCGGGCCCTCGTTCCGGGCGATGTTGTCGTTCTCGACGAGGGGGGCCGGGTATCGGCAGATGCACGGTTGGTGTCCGGTTCCGTCCAGGTCAATCTGTCGGCACTGACCGGAGAGTCCATTCCCGTCTCCATTTCCGCTGATTCAGGTGGCGGCACAGGTCCTCTTGTGGCGGCTCGGGACATCGCCTTCAGCGGGACGGACGTGTTGGGCGGCAAGGCAATCGGATTGGTCTTTGCCACCGGCATGAAGACTGAGATCGGACGAATCGCGGCTCTGTCCGAACGGGTAGGACGGGACGAAAGCCCGCTCGAGAAGCAAGTGAAGAAGGTGGCGTGGCTGATTGCCTGCGTGGCCGTCGTGATGGGTGCGGCGTTCATACCACTCGGGAGTCTGATTGCGGGACTGTCCTGGAGGGATTCGGTGAACTTTGCAATCGGGCTCCTTGTGGCCAACGTTCCGGAAGGACTTCTGCCGACCATCACGCTGGCTTTGGCTGTCGGAGTACGCACACTCGCCAGGAGGGGTGCTCTGGTCAAACGGATTTCGGCGGTCGAGACGCTCGGTTCCACGAGCGTGATCTGCACCGACAAGACCGGGACACTGACTGTCAACCGTATGCACACGATCAAGATATGGACACCGGGTGGTGTTCTCACTTTCGACGGAAACAATCAACCTCAGCCTGACGAATCCCTGCCGCGCCGGATGGCACACGCCGTCGCATCCTGTTGCTCTGCTGAACTACGCGACGACACGCCGACCGGAGAGAACACGAGCACCGGGGATCCCACGGAGTTGGCGATGTTGCGCGCAGCGGTTCTGATCGGCGAGCCTCTATCTCCCACGACGAAAGGCCATGACGCCACTTTCCCGTTCGATCCCGAACTACGCCGGATGTCGACGGTGGATCGAGTCGACGATCGGTTCGAGATCTACGCGAAGGGCGCGCCGGAGGAAATCCTGTCCCTGTGCACGCACATCGCAGAACCCGAACGGGCGCAGCGCAACATTACGGCTGAAGATCGCTCCGACCTTGCTGCGCTGGTGCATGATTGGGCAGGCGAGGGCCTGAGACTGATCGCGGTGGCAGAACGCTCGGTCAGCGTTGCCGGCGGAGAACTATTCGATCGTGGCGAGGCCGAACGAGAGATGACGTTGCTCGGCATCGCCGCGATGATCGATCCGCCACGACCCGAAGTCAAGAACGCTGTAGCGAAATGCCATTCGGCCGGAATTCGCATCATCGTGGTGACAGGCGATCACGGCCTGACCGCCCGCGGAATTGCCGAAAGTGTGGGGATCGGGCACAGAGGTTTGCAGGTGGTGACCGGAGCTGAACTCGAAGATATGTCGGAGAAGGACCTCGACGCGCTCCTCTACACCGAAAACGAGATCATCTTCGCGCGCAGTTCGCCCGAGGAGAAGCTGCGGATAACGGACGCTCTACGCGCCGGTGGATATGTGGTCGCGATGACCGGCGACGGCGTCAACGACGCTCCGGCACTGCGAAGGTCGGATATCGGGGTCGCAATGGGCAGATCCGGCACCGATGTCGCCCGGGAAGCAGCGACGATGGTGCTCACCGACGACAATTTCGCCACCATCGTCGAAGCCGTCCAAGCAGGGCGCAGGGTCTACGACAACGTCCGGAAGTTCATCGTCTACATTTTTGCGCACGCCACACCGGAAGTGGTGCCTTTTCTCGTCTACGCGCTGTCCGGAGGGCAGATTCCGCTTCCTCTGACAGTGATGCAAATACTGGCGATCGACTTGGGTACCGAGACGTTGCCGGCGTTGGCACTGGGCCGCGAGCAAGAAGAACCCGGACTGATGGACAGGGCGCCGCGAAAAGCCTCGCAAAATGTCGTGGACAAAGCGATGCTGATTCGGTCGTGGGGATTGCTCGGTGGGGTCTCGGCAGCGGCAGTCATGGGCCTGTTCATGGCAACTCTCCTATCAGGAGGGTGGACTTTCGGGGCGGACGTGTCGACTGGCTCGCTCGAGCACACCTGGAAGCTGGCCACGACAATGAGTTTTCTCGGGATCGTGTCCTGTCAGATCGGCACGGCGATGGCATCGCGCACCGAGCATGCGTCTCTGCAGCAGATCGGACTGTTCTCGAATCGGTTGTTGCTGTGGGGAATTGCGTTCGAAGTGGCATTCGCCGCCATTGTGGTGACGGTACCGCCATTGCTGCGAGTATTCGGAACAGTGACACCAGAGTGGTACCAGGTTCTGTGGCTACTGCCGTTGCCGATCCTGGTGTGGGGGTGTGACGAGATATGGAGGTGGACGCGGCGGCGCCGATCCGGGCAGGCGTAGCCGAAGCTACGGTCCACTCTCGGTTGTGTCGTCGGGTTCTCGTACGCTCGACTCCTGGGCGCTCACGAGGATTCTCAGTTCACTCTCCAAAAACGTTGGTAAAAGATCGATTTCGGGGACAGAATCGTAGTCGGCTGTGATGCCGAACGCGAATTGGCCGCTGTAGCTCAGTAGTGCGAATCCGAGCCGCAAGCGCACGGCAATCGGCACGAAAGGGTAGATGCTGACTATCTCTCGACCCATCAGTCGGCATTTCCTTGTAGGTCCAGGGATGTCGGTGACAACGGTGACGATGCTTTGCTGAGGAACCCGCGCCGCAAGTCGCACGAACCATGCAGACGATACGAACGGGACATACTGGGCGAGCGTCGTGACAAAGTGACCACTGCGAGATTCCCCTCCTCGCTTGTACCGTGAGAGTCTCTCGTGAATCACCTGAAGTCGGTCGACAGGATCGGGTACGTCCACGGGAAGGAACGGGAGAAGAAGAGAAACCTCGTTGTGCGGCGATACATCGCCGCCGGGTGTCCGAACCGACACCGGCACGAGGCAACGCACTGAGTGCCCGTCGGGGTCCTCGTTGCGGTGCAGAAGAAGTGAACGAAGAGCACCAGTCACACAAGCCAGTGCCACGTCGTTGACGGTTACGTCGAACGTCGAACAAATTGCCTTCACGTCCTGCATCCGAACGTTGGCCGTGGCGTATCTCCGCTGACTACCGATCGGCCCGATCAGCGTCGTTCGGCGGCTCGGGGTCAGCACATCGCCGAGAAGGTGTGCAAAACCCGCGGCTCTCCGCAGTAGCTGGCGAGACACACGGACAGGTGCGCCCAGCGCGGCGGTCGAAACACCGATGAACGTGCTGTACAGGGACGCCGATTTCTCCGATGCGGTACCGCTCGTGCTCGTGGTGTTGTCACCAACCGGTTCGGATTCCGGCGGCGAGTCGAACAGTACGTCGAACAAGCGAGCGCCACTGACCCCGTCCACCAGCGAATGGTGCGCTTTCGTCAGTACTGCCCACCGATCTGCTTCGAGGCCTTCGATCAGCCAGCACTGCCAGAGTGGGCGATCTCGATCCAGCCGCTCGGACATGATCCACGCCACCGTCGCGGCAACGTCTTGCAGTCGCCCGGGCGAGGGCACTGCGATCCTCATAACATGGCGCGCCGGATCGAAGTTCGGATCCGCCGTCCACGTCGGGGCCGCCAGATCGACGGGAACTGTATGGAGACAGTCCGTGCCGTGTGGGATGAATCGTATCCGTGAGCTCAATCGCTCGAGAAACTCGCGATCGGTCGGTACGGGGCCTTCGGCTATCACCAATGCCCCGATGGCGAGACTCGCGTGGGAATCCGAATCCTCGACTTCGAGAAACCCGGCATCGAGTGGAGTTAACTTGTCCGACATTACCTTTCACCTTCCTCGCGCGTGCTGAACGAATCGGCTCAGGAAGTCAGGTGAATAGACTCATGCGTGATGCCCACGAGATCCGCTCTGGTGGCTTCGATCAATTGTCGCGACAGGTCGGCAAGAGCGCGCGAGGCTGCGAGTTCGTCACCGATTTCGGGTACGTCGAGGTCGGACGGGTTGCAGCGCGCGAACCCCGCGCCGGCGAAGTGCGTGTCATCCTGTGAATGCAGTCGCGCGATCGCGCGAGTGCGGTTACCGTTTGCTGATGTGTGCTCGTCGATGGTGATGTCCACCGACCAGTGTTTTTCGTTCATGGATCGACTCCTCTGCATTCACGTGTCGCTGGTCTCACCGATGACACGTGACCACGACCTCGCGACCCTTTCGCCGTTGTTGCTGCGACTGACACATGTTGTCTCCGTGACGGAATGGTGTGGTTCGCGGTACGGGCACTTTTTCATTGTCCTGGGGTGAACGACCTGTGGAATAGAGGCGAAGTGCCGTATTCGACGGCGAAAGTCCGTGATCTGTTCGACGAAGGGATCTTCGCAGGGTTGACGATCTCTTCGATGATCGCGGATACAACTACGGAGACGGACGCCGCAACGGGGGGTGAAAGTCCGATGCCGAAACCGATGTCTTGTGCCTCGACTGTATAGATCGCCACGCGGCGTGGTTTTCGGTCGAGTGCAGCCCCTAATGCCAGCGCTTCGACGATGCCCAGTCCATGTGAGCTGGTGCAGTGTCCGCAGTGTTCGTTCGGCCATCTCGTGAATCGACGTATCCTTCCCGGTTGCCGTGAACTATCGACAGCGTGTGTCTGGAGATACGAGTCGACAAATACCGCCAACTCCGAGCCGGACCAGGTATCGATCAGCGTGGAAGCCTCGCCGTTCGTGGCCACTACACGGGCGCCGGCAGGGTGCAGGTGCCGTATCGCTTGCGCTACGGCAAGTCCGACGCCGTCGTCGCGGCGAAAGTCGTTGCCGATCCCGATCACCGTGACGGTCATGCGCGGTCGATCGTCAGATCGAGGAAATGGGTGGCACAGGAGATGCAGGGGTCGTAGTTCCGGATGGTTTTCTCGCACAGCTTTGCCAACTCGGTGTCTGTCAACATCAGATTCGCGGCGAGGGTCTTGCGGAGGTCGTCTTCGATTGCTGCCTGATTTTGTGAGGTGGGCGGAATGATGGTGGCGCGCAGGATCCGGCCTTCTGGATCGAGTTGATAGCTGTGGTACAGCACGCCCCGCGGTGCTTCGCTGACGCCGTACCCGGTCGCGGCCTGGGGCGAGACGTCGACGTACGGTTGATCCGGTCGTTGGTACTCGCGTATCAGTCGTAACGCCTCGTCTACCGCAAATACGGTTTCTACCGCGCGCACCACAATGCTCTGAAAAGGGTTGCGGCACACTGCTCCCAAGCCTGCTTCGGTGGCCGCTTGACGTGCGGTATCCGATAGTTCGGCGGAGTTGAGACTGTATCGCGCCAACGGCCCCGTGAGATAGGCGTGGCCGTCGAAGTATGCGTGCAGCGCCGTCGAATGAGGAACTTGGCGTTCCTCGACATGATCGCAGAACTCTGACGGCGCGAAAATCGATCCGGATACGGTTGTCAGCGAACCATTTTCGATCGGATACCGGCCAGTGTGTGTAAGTGCGAGCAGATCGTAATCGATCTCGGCATCGGGGAAGTCGAAGTGCGACACCCACCGCAGCGTCGCGAGAGCGTCGTCGAGCGCCGTGCGCAATTGTTCGGCGAGAGGCCCGAGTTCGCTGAGCGTCGGCGCTCGATAGAAGCCGCCGAGGCGCACATTGACCGGGTGGATCGATCGACCACCGATCAGGTCGAGTATCGCGTTTCCTGCTTTCTTCAAGGCCAGGCCACGTTCGACGTCTGGACGCGCGATGCGGGCGAGTTCGACGGCATCGCTCACGTTCAGGAAGTCAGGAGCATGGAGCAGATAGATGTGCAGAGTGTGGCTGGCGATCCACTCGCCGCAATAGAGGAGTCGGCGCAGATCGAGAATCGGTTGGTCGAGGTCGGCACCGCAGGCCTGCTCGATCGCGTTGCATGCGCTGACTTGATAAGCAACAGGACAGATTCCACAAATCCTGGAGGTGATGTCGGGAGGTTCGCGGAAATCGCGGCCACGGAGAAACGACTCGAAGAACCGTGGGGGTTCGTAGATGTTCAACTCAGCGGCCTCGACACGGCCATCTCGGACCGTGAAGGACAGGCGGCCTTCCCCTTCCACACGTGCAAGGGAACCCAGCGTCACCCGGGTGGTATTCCGGGCGCTGTCATTGTCCATCTCGCCTGATCCCGTCGAACTCGGGGGAGGAGACGTTGAAGGTCGAGAAGACCCGCTCGATGCCCTCGTCGGTCATCCCGCAGATGCGCAGCCACCCCGACATGGCAGTCAAGTTCGGATCGGACGACGGACCGAAACATCCGTAGCACCCCCTCGACTGCGCGGGGCACAGCGCGCCGCAGCCGGAATGTGTGACCGGCCCCAGGCACGGTGGGCCGTCGGAGACCATGACGCAGGTAAGACCGCGTCGTTTGCACTCGGCGCAAACACTGGTGTCCGGGATATTGGGCTTGCGTCTGGCCAAATACGACGAGATCACCTCGAGTAGTTGTCGACGATCGATAGGACAGCCCCGCAATTCGAAATCGACCGGCACATGGGCGGCGATCGGTGTGGCGGTGGCGAGAGTATCGATGTATTCGGGGCTCGCATACACAACGGACATGAACTCGGTGATGTCCGCAAAGTTCCGCAGGGCCTGTATCCCACCAGAAGTCGCGCAGGCCCCGATCGTCACCAAATATTCGGAGTTGTCCCGGATTCGGTGAATACGTTCGACATCGGCAGCGGTGGTGATCGACCCCTCGACCAGCGAGAGGTCGTAGGGCCCCACTTCCACAGCACTCGACATCTCGAGGAAGTGCGAAATGTGAACGGTCTCGGCCAAAGGGAGCAATTCGTCTTCACAATCGAGCAGCGTCAACTGGCATCCATCGCAGGATGCGAACTTCCAGACCGCCATGGTCGGGGTGCTCATCACAACTCCTTCACTACGAGAAGTGGCTCGGCTACGGAATAGTCGACCACCGGACCGTCACGACAGAGTAGAAGTTCGCCGAGTTGGCAATGCCCACACAGCCCGGCCCCGCACTGCATGTTCCTCTCGAGTGAAACCCGAATATTCTGCGGTGCAATCCCTTTACCGATCATGGTGCGAGCCGACATCCGCATCATCGGCTCAGGCCCGCACAGAAGAACCGTCGTGGATTCGGGTTCGAGAACACCTCTTCCGAGTGACTGCGTGACAAAGCCGACATGCCCGCGCCAGGCAGGATCGGCCACGTCGACGGATAACTCGACGTCCACCACGTTTCCCCTACTCCAGGTATCGAGATCCGCGCTGTACAACAGATCGGATGGTCGGCGAGCGCCGACATGGAGGGCGATACGACGAAATCGACCGCAAGCCAGTGCCTCCAGGACCGCCGAACGCACTGCCGCCAAGCCGACCCCACCGGCGACGACAATCAGATCATCCTTCGCAGACTCCAGATCCCATCCAGCTCCGAAAGGCCCTCGTATGCCGACGACATCACCGACACACGCTTCGTGCAGTGCGCGACTGACCGCCCCGACAGCCCGAACAGTATGGACCACAGTGTGATCGGTACGAGTGGGGTCTCCACTGATCGACAAGGGAATCTCACCCACCGCCCGCGCATAGACCATCATGAACTGTCCGGAACGGAACCCGGGGAACTCATGCTCGGGTGCGGCTAGGGTCAGGGTCGAAGTATCGCTGTTCTCGTCTCGGCGGGCGACAACCGTGCACGGCGTCGGGACGAGCCGATCACCGAACATGTTCGTGTGCATAGAGATCGAGCAGGCGTGCGCGCGTAGCCTGCAGTCGGTGGAGGAGCGTGTTCGCCAGGATCGAGTAGATCGCCCGTCCGAGATCCGGATCGCTCTCGGCGACGGACTGCAGCACTGTGGCATCGATCTCGACTGCGGTCACGGGAGTGACCGCAGTCGCTGTCCACCGCCATTGTCGAGGTGGTTGGAACCAGGAAACGCCTAACACTTCGCCGACGGAGAGCGTTTCGACAGTTTCGTCGCCGCGTCCGGGAATCGTTGTGGTGAGGGCAATTCGGCCTGACTGAAGTAACCAGCACCTGTCAGCGAGGCCGCTCTCGTGAAACAGCACGGTACCTTGCGTGAACTGCACTTCGTGAGAGATGGCAGCGAGTTCATGACGTTGATCGTCGGCCAGATCTTCGATTTCTCTCGGACAGTGCTCGCGGGTGTGATCGTTCATGAGTGACCACCGGTATTGCTGTCGGGTTCCACATTCAAGGCACCAGTCAGGCGGGCCGCTTCTGCCGTGATGTCGATTCCCACCGGACACCAGTCGATGCATCGACCGCACCCGACGCATCCGGACGAGCCGAATTGGTCGTGCCAGGTGCCGAGTTTATGAGAAATCCACTGGCGATAACGGCTTTCGCCGCTGGTCCGTACTATGCCGCCGTGCAGTTGTGAATAGTCCAGGTCGAAACACGACGACCAGTGCTGCCAACGTTCTACATGGTCACCTGTGAGGTCGGAGACGTCCTCGGAGGTGGTGCAAAAGCATGTCGGACAGACCATTGTGCAGTTTCCGCACGTCAAGCACCGCGAGGCGACGTCCTCCCAGACATCGGCGTCCCGAGCGTCGCAGAGCATGCCGCGAAGGTTGATGTCGGGCATTTCGCGGCCCATGTGGTGTGCCGCGTCGGCGACAGCTCGTGCGGCCTCGGTAGTTTCCCGGTCAGTGGCTTGTCTGCTTCGGACGAATGCGAGTATCCGTGCTCCGTCTTCGGTGCCGACCCGTGTAATGAATCGGTGGCCGTCGTCGTCGATTCTTTCGGTCAGAGACAAGTCGTACCCGCTTCTGGCTTCGGGGCCGGTATTCATCGACGCACAGAAACACACCCCGCCGGGTTCGGTGCAGTTGGCGGCGATGACGAACAGATTCTCGACAAGACCGGTACTCGAACGTCCGCCGGCGGCCAGGACCGTCTCGAGTATTCCGATCGCTGCAAGGTCACACGCGCGTACGCCGAGAAAGGCATATTTCACCGGCGCGGTCGCCGGCGCGTGGAACATACCGTCCTGGGATTGGCTCCACAGTTGTTGACGCGCTGGATGAAGATACTGCTTCCACGATTGCGGCCCGGCAGAGTGACCGAAGACGGCGGCATCTGCCCGCCGACGCAGTCGATATCGACCAGGACCGGTCTCTACACCCCAGCCCGCCGGCAATTGGTCACCGGATACGAGCGTATCGAGAGCGATGGCGCTGTCGCGGATCGTGGGGCCGATGACACGGTAACCCTCGGCGGACAATACTGTGATCAGGTCGTCGAGCCCGCGTCGGTCTATGACGACGTGATCGCGAGTGACCTCGGTCGGTGATCTGGTGCCGGTCATGGGTCCTCCTTGCGGGCGACATCCGTATTTCTCCACAATCCAGTGTTCGCGGGGTGACTGTCGGCGGGTAGTGGGCGAAGGACGGTATTCGATGACAAAAGTCTCTGCCCACTACAGCCAATGCCACGGTTCAATCGGGAGGTATCCCTCCAGCCGAATCAGGTGATGAGCGATGGCCGCGACGGGCAGCGGAATCGACACGACAACAGTTCGGTGCCTCGGCGCAGATGACGCCGGTGCGGTGCAGCGATTACATGCGCGTCTCGACCAGCACGATTCGTACATGCGATGGTTCGGGCCGCAGCCGAAACAGCTCACCGCCTTTTCCGATCAGTTGTGCGAGTGCAACAAGCGGCGATGCGCTCTGGGTGCGTTCATCGGCGACGAATTGGTTGGGGTCGGCAACTTCGTCATGTTGGACGGGGTTTCACCGACCACGGTGGAGTTCGCCCTCGTAGTCGCGCAGGATGAGCGGCTGCACGGAATCGGTACCTCACTCTTGGATGGACTCGAAGATGAGGCATACCGACACGGTGCGCGGCGCATGGTGGCCGAGGTGATGGGGGAGAACGCACCCATGCTTCAAGTCATCCGGGAACGAGGATGGGCACATTCACTCCGTCGTGACGGATCCACACTTCATCTAGAGGTGAAACTTCATGTCGCAGAATAGCTCGCGTGTCGTGACGGTGACGATGAATCCTGCGCTCGATATCTCCACCAGCGCACCTGCAGTGCATGCCACGGATAAGATGCGCTGCGCAGCCCCTCGCCGCGACCCCGGGGGAGGTGGACTGAATGTGGCTCGAGTTCTGCATGCACTCGGGGAGGACGCGACAGCGCTCCTTCCGTCGGGCGGGCACTGTGGGCAGGCGGTTCAGGATCTACTGACTGGTGAGCAGGTGCGGTTCTCTGCGGTGCCGATCACCGGTTCTACCCGCGAGAGCTTTACCGTCGACGACCTGTCGACGGGTTTCCAGTACCGTTTCGTGCTGCCCGGCCCGACAGTTGCCTATGCAGAGGTGGAGTCGTGCCTCGAGCGTGTGCGCGACTTCGCAACCGATTCCCGCTTTGTCGTCGTGAGCGGAAGCCTGCCTCCAGGGGTAGACGCCGATTTCTGTCAGCGTCTTTCCGACCTGCTGGCCGACACACCGACCCTGCTGGTCGTAGACACCTCCGGCGTCGCGTTGCGGGCCTTGCAGCGGGGCGTCTACCTCGTCAAGCCGAGTGTTCGAGAGCTCCGTGATTGGGTTGATCTGCCTCTCGAGTCTCGGGCGGAACAAGCAGCGGCGGCGAGAAGCATTGTTGAACAGGGAGTGTCCGAGGTGGTGGTTGTCTCGCTGGGGGCGGAGGGAGCTCTGGTGATTACGGCTGATGTATCCGAGTATGTTCCCTCGGTGGATGTGGCGTCGATCAGTGGAGTCGGTGCAGGTGACAGCATGGTTGCGGGCATCGTGTATTCGCTCGTGCATGATCGTTCGCTGATCGAAGCCGTGCAGTTCGGTGTTGCGGCGGGTGCAGCGATGCTGCAGACGCCAGGAACTGCGCCGTGCAGACCTGCGGATGTCGAGGCCTACTTCGACGTGATCGTGGAACGTTCCACCCTTGGAGTTCTCCCGTTCTGATTCATTGAGGGGGTTCAGTTCTGGCCTGGTGCAACATGATGCGACGTTCCGCAACAGCTATTGTGTGGCGGGTCGCGTCTACCGCGTCGGGAGTCACAGAGACAGACGTGATTCCTTGTCTCACCAGATGTTCCGCCAATGCAGGATCGGTGGACACAGCTTGGCCGCAGAGTGAGGTCGTCAAACCTGCGGCGGTGGCGCGTTCGATGATCGTGTCGATGGTCTCCAGCACTGCAGGATCCATGGTGTCGAAGAGATCCTTGCAGATTTCCGAATCCCGGTCTACGCCCAGCACCAATTGTGTGAGGTCATTGGTTCCGATGGATATTCCGTCGATGCCCATTGCTGCGTAACGCGGTATCCAATACGCCACCGAGGGTATCTCGGCCATGACCCATCGCAACATACGACGATCCGCCCCGAGAGGATGCGCGTCCAACTGCGCGAGGCATTTGGACAGTTCCCACCCGGTTCGAACAAACGGAATCATGAGATGAACGTTCGGGTGGCGCTTACGGGTTTCGGTGATGACATCGAGATCGAGTGCAAACAATTCGGGTTCACGGATGTAGCGGAAACATCCGCGGTAGCCGATCATCGGATTGTCTTCGTGCGGTTCGACCTCGCCACCTTCGAGGTTCGCAAATTCGTTGGTACGGAGATCGATGGCGCGATAGATAACGGGACGTGCACCGAATGCGGCTGCGATCCGCGAGAGAGCCGAAGACATTGCGGTTACGTACTTCTCGTGTAGGCCACGCGCAATCATCGTGCGGGGATGCAGTCCTTCGAGGGCGTCCATGATCAGAAACTCTGCCCGGAGCAGGCCGACACCGTCGACATCTGTGGCGGCTACTCGCTCCGCAGCCTCCGGTGTTGCCAGGTTGACGTAGACGGATGTTGCCGTTGTCGGTCCGCGGTGCGGCACGGCGGAAGGTGCGATCTGGGTTGTGGGTGCGCTCGTCGTTGCGGCCGCCGCAGTATCTCGCGCGCGGACCGTTCCCGCGGTTCCGTCGACAGTGATCAACATTCCGTCGGTTAGATCTGATGTTGCCGTGCGTGTTCCGACGACGACCGGCCGACCGAGTTCGCGGCCGACAATGGCGGCGTGGCACGTGATGCCCCCGCCATCGGTGACAATTGCGGCAGCGCGCCGGAGAACAGGCAGCCAGTCCGGTCGGGTCATCGGTGCCACAAGAATTTCGCCGTCGAGGAGATTGCGACCGTCGGCCACCGAACGCAGGACCCGTGCCCGGCCGGTGGCTGTGCCCGGTCCGGCTCCCAGTCCGTGTGCCAGGATCTGTGCGCTCGACACATCTGCCTGTGTGTCAGGTGGTTTCGCTTCTGTATGCTGCCCCAGCGTGGTGATCGGGCGTGTTTGGACCAGCCACAGTTGCTGCCCGCTGTAGGCGAATTCGAGGTCCTGCGGTCGCTGATAGTGATCTTCCACGGCTGCCGCAAGAACCGCGAGCCGGTGGATCTGATCTTCGGTGAGGATCTGTTGTTCACGTTGCAGCAGAGGAATTTCCGACGATTGTTCAGTCCCCTCCGATAGTGCAATCGCGAAGGATTGCGAGCCGATATGCACATCGAGCACGGAAAAGTCCGGTTTTGACACCACATACGTATCTGGTTCCACCTGCCCGCCCACGACTACTTCGCCCAGGCCGGTAGCAGCTTCGATCACGATGCGATCTCTCGCGCCGGTGCGTGGATCGGCGGTGAACACGACGCCGGACTGTTCAGCATCGACCATGCGTTGGACAACAACTGCCAACGACGGCTCTTCGGTTACCCCTTGGAGACTGCGGTACGTCAATGCTCGATCCGACCACAGCGATGCCCAACACTTTCGGACCGCGTGGATCAGATTCCTGTCGCCTGACACGTTCGTGAAGCTATCGTGGATACCGGCGTACGACGTGTCAGCCGCGTCTTCGGCCGGCGCTGACGAACGGACGGCGACGCGTGTCGTCGAAGGGCCGAGGACACGATAAGCGTCGATAATCTCCGCGCGCATCGCATCGGGGAGGACTGCCGAGCAGATCGCGTCTTTGGTGCTGTCAACGTGTGGCAGAGGCCCCGTTTTCAGCAGTTCTCGAAACCCGGAAGCTTCCATTGCGTCGAGATAACCTGCAGTGTTGATTACAAATGCCGGGGGAACCGGGAATTTCGACCGCATCAGTTCGCCGAGGTTGGCGGCCTTGCCGCCGATAGTGGGAGCATCGCCGGGGCCGACCGCATCGATCGGTACAACCCACCTGTGTGTGGCGACTGGATGCGTGGCGGCTGAACGGCTCGTCTTCATGGGCTCTCCCGATCGGAGGGGGGGCCGCTCACCTGATCGCGGCCGACAGTGTTCAGCGAACTCTGGTGCGTGTCGGGTCGACAGAGGCGGAAGTCACTGCACTCGATGTCGATTACCAGTACACGCGCGGTGCCCAGGACCCTTCCGCCCGAAATCGGATTCCGTCACGCTGGATACATCAGCCCCTCGACACCGGCTGCCCCAACTGGGCAGCCAAAGGAGATCGTCATGCTCGCACGCCACATCATGAGTAGTCCGGTGACGACGATCGATCAGGCGGCGAGTACGGACCAATGCCTGCAAGTAATTTCTCGGTCGGGGTTTTCGGTGCTTCCGGTGATCGACGAACACAAGCACCTTGTCGGGATCGTCTCCGAGGGCGACCTTCTCCGGAGCAGGTTTCACGGTGCGTCGCAGGAAGATCAGGTCGTGTCCGTAGACGAATCCGTCGCTGACGTGATGACCAAGCCGGTCATTGCGATGACCGCAGACGCTGAGATCAACGCCCTCGCCTCGGCGATGCTCCGCTCTGGACTGCGTGCGGTGCCGATTGTCCAGGAGGGCGATGTCATCGGAATAGTGACGCGCCAGGACCTGATCGGCCTCTTGGCGCTTGATCCTGATCGCATCGTCGACGAAGTGCGGCATCGACTTGACCTCTACGGCGGCCCGGATCTGTGGGCAGTGGGATTTGTCGACGGAACACTTACTGTCAGTGGCATTTCCGAGGACGATCCGCAGCGAGGAGTCGTCATCGCACTTGCATCGTCGGTGCCTGGAGTAGACGAGATACGACTACAACCCTGAACAGAAACAGATGCGATGACGGGTGACGAGAACTGGATCGAGTAGCAATGAATGCAGCGTGCGCACGATCGATGACGCAGACGGACCTGATGTCGTGGCGGATGGAAAAGGATCCGATTCTTCGCTCCACCATCGTCTCGATTGTTTTGCTGGACAGAAGTCCTGACCAAGATCGAATGATCGAAGTCATGCATCGCGCCATCGATGTGGTGCCGATGTTCAGATGCCGAGCGGTACCGAGCTCGATTCCTGGGATTCCACCTCGATGGGTAGACGATCTTGACTTCGATCTCAGCTGGCACCTGCGTCGGTTGACCGTGCCGAAGCCAGGCACCTGGAAAGAGGCCCTCGACTTCGCACGCACAGCTGGGATGGCCGCATTCGACAAGGATCGTCCGCTGTGGGAGTTCACAGTGCTCGACGGACTGGCTGACGGTGGTGCTGCACTGGTGGTCAAGGTCCATCACTCTCTCACCGACGGGGTCGGGGGAATGCAACTGGCACGTGAAATCACAGACGAGACAAGAGAAGGGGAATCGAGCCGATCCGCGCGGGAGACTGTGACGTCTATTGATCATCCGACCGGTACCAACGCCGTAGCGATCTCACTGGGGACGGCGTTTGGGTCTGCCGTTCGGCAGGGTGCACGTGCATTGCGGCATCCTGCCGATACCGGCCGCGGCGCCGCACGAATCATCGGTTCGGCACTGCGTATGACACGACCGGCGACTACCACATTGTCACCGGTGATGACTGCTCGTAGTACGCGTCGAAGTTTCGGTGTGGTCGAGTTTCCGGTCGCGGCGCTTGCGGCAGCCGCGACTGCCACAGAGTGCTCGATCAACGATGCGTTCTTGGCTGCTGTTCTCCTCGGAATGGCTGAGTACCACCGCCGCCATGGCGCTGTGCCGCCGGATCTGATGGTGACCTTGCCGATCAGTCTGCGTACCGATCGAGACCCATTGGGCGGCAACCGAATATCATTGGCGAGATTTGCGTTACCACTCGATATTGCGAGTCCGGATCAGCTGATGCGCCGAGTCCACGACATCGTCGACAGCTGGCGCAATGAACCTGCAATTCCGCTCTCTCCGCACTTGGCTGCGATGCTGAATATGCTGCCGGTTGCGGTGACCGGCGACATGCTCAAGCACATGGATTTTGTCGCTTCGAACGTCGTAGGTTCCTCGGTACCTCTGTATCTTGCGGGCGCGGAGATCACCAGGCAATTTGCGTTCAGTCCCACTCTCGGCTCGGCATTCAACGTGACGTTGATGTCGTACACGACGCACGTGTGTATCGGAATCAACGCGGATGCTGGTGCGACTCCTGATCTGTCGGTGCTGATGGCGGCACTTTCCGATGGTTTTCGTGCGGTGCTGGCTCTGTGTCCGCAGGGAATTGACGCTCCAGTGATGGTTTCATGCTGATCAGCGGGGACCATGAGCAGCATGCCTTCGAATTGTGTACCGGAGATTTTCGGAGCGTGGGTGCATTTTTCAAGGCCAGGTACCGACTGGGAGTTGTGGGGGCCTGCCACCCAACCGGAGGGAAAAGTAACGTCCACTCCCGAGCGGGTAACTCGGGATCATTCCGACCAGGAGGACGGCGACTTTCCATGAACACCTACCCAGCAGGCAGCTGCACGAGCGAGGTCCCGACAACGGAGGTTGCGTCACCCTTCGCCGTTGGCGAAACTCATGATCACTGCGGTGCCAACCTGATTACAGAGCCTTTGGCGGGGCGGAGCAGTGCAAACACGTTGAAGTTTCGGCCCAGTGTATTAGCCATCCGCGAAGAATATGGAACCGGAGCGCACGATAGCTCCGTGCGTCGGCACGGCTACGCCTTGAAGCGCCACAGCCGATCAACGGTCGCTGCCCCCGACCGACAGCGAACCCCGCTCCGGCAACGGAATCTATGGCTTTCGCTCTTGGACCAGCCGCCACCATACTGCATCGGTCGGACTCATGGCGCCTTCCGGCATGGCCTTTCCTGCCGACAGCGTGTCCGCGAGGACGTAGTCACGAAATGCGCCTGGCAGCACACGATAGCGAATCGAATCGAGAGAGCACACCAATGCGAGAATCCACCACAACGTGCACACGTATTCTCGAGCGGACCTTTCTCCATCCCACTGATAGAATCCGCGGTACCGGTTTTCTTCATCAGCAGTCAGCCACAGTTTCGAGACAAATCCGGGAAAGCCAACGAAAAGCGGTGTGTTGAAAAGGCTTTCGGCCCGAAACAGGGCGTGTGCACGGCCATGAATACCCCGCAGTCGGAATGTTACGACGAGGACAACCGGGTCGGCAGGGGGCGGTCCCTTCACGATGGTTTCCCGGTAGACGATTCCAGTTGTGCCGTCCGCGAAAGTCATTTCTTGCCCTATGCGCTCTGTCGGTTGACAGATGCGGCGCTGGGCGACGAGGTTCACCGTCCGTGCAACGCAGCCGAGGAGACGTAATACCGCGACTCGCATAGGTGGGGGCCGTAATGCGGACCCTTCCTCATAATCATGGATAGATGTGTGCTGCATTGAATTTCGTGTATTCATGGCATATTTCGTCGAATGGCGCGGTGTTCATGTGTCAGGCTCGTAACCAGTCTCTGCGTTGGATGAGGGGTCCCTGCTTTTACCCTTTCGTGGTCTTGGTGGCAGAGCCTGGGCCGAAGGTCATCGTTCGGCTCCTATCCCATTCCGCCTGACAGCTGTCATCTGGTGCAGGATCGACCAAAAGTCACACAATTTCGTAACCGTGGTCAGGATCAGTTGGTGGCGGCACCATCTTTGTGATCGAAGATGCGTCTAGGCGTTGCGCTATGTTGCCGCCCCTCCCACGGTGCGGCTTCGGAATGAGTGGCACCATTCGGGTTCGGGATGGAGAGCAGACTTTTCACGTGCAGAGTGACCTTCAGATCTATGTGACGTTCGCCCAGGCGACGCGTGGTACACACGCCGAATCTCCGTGCTCCGGCAACAATCAAAGTCGGTGAGCTGAGGTTATCTGGGTGAGCACAGCATCCCGTCTTCCATAGAGTTCATAGCAGTCTGTCGAGATGGAACGGGTTCAACCAGTCCCGGTCTCATGTGGCCGCACTCGCTGGGCCAACTGGCGACGAATGGCAGTTTCGTGTCCTCGGCCTGTCGGGTAAGGCACCGTTGGGTGTCTGAGAGTCTGCTCTAACAGCGGTGTGCCGAGTCGAGGGCCTCCGGCCGCTGGTGAGAACACACGCATGCGGTTCCGTCTACGGTGACGCTTGCGCGCGGGCCCGATCGAAATTTCTGTCGGAAAGAGAACCCTGTCCCGCTGTCAATCGGTTGAACTGGCAAACTGTTCTACTGCCTCGAGCGCCTCGCATCCGTAGACGACAGAGGGCCCTCCGCCCATCATCATTGCGATACCGATGGTCTCCATGACCTCGGCACGAGAAGCCTCCGCTTTCAGCGCATCATGCACGTGGTATGCGATGCATCCACCGCTGTGCGTAGACGCTCATACATTTCTGGATAGTTAGCCACAGCTCCTCCTTCGAGCGGCCTCACCTTTCGATCCTACGGCGCATGTGCGTCTGCTGGGCGGTGATAATTCCGTGGCAGCGGCGAGAGACGGTTCGTAATCTGTTTTCGCATAATTTGTACCGACTGTGGTGATGATCGGAAGCAGTACGACGCAGTCCTTCTCGAGCGCCGGACCAGCAGCTCGGACTAAATCTACTCACGCCGGAACGTCAGCCCTCTCCACCCGTACGGTCAGCGCACGCATTTGTCTCTCACGGTGAGAAGAAGCCGACGGAACCCAACGATTCCGAGGAGCGGCAGTACCTACCGATGCGATGATCACTGAGGTGCGCGTGCGGAAGACGAATCGGGTCAGGCCACCTACCCCGTAATCCCCACACATGCCCGGGGATCGTGACCAGAGCCAACACCATTGACAAACCAAGTAGGTTGTACGCCAATCGAATCGATCGGCCAGGGGCGGCGAGGGGTGCGAAAGCGGTGCTGGCCAGACCTGCAGCGAGGGTGAGGATCATCAGCGTTTTGACGTAGTTGTCGCCCTATCAGCGGGGTCAGGGCGGCGAATGCCGGTGGATAGGGCACCGCGCCCATCGCGATACCGGCGATCTCCCACCCCGCGAAGAAGATCGGGAGCGTGAGAGCCGTCGCGATGATCACCAGCGTGGGCGCCGTGAGGGCGGAACGGACGGTCACGACCCAGCGGGACCCGTGGCGATCGAGGACTCTGCACCGACGAGTGAACGACTTCTTCACCTAATCAGTACGTCTATCCATATACCCCTGGGGGTACTTGACATACCCCAGGGGGTATATGGCATCCTGTGTTCATACCATCCTCCAGATTCAGGAAAGGTTGTTCGATGATCCTCGAGCAGTACTACATCGAGTGCCTCTCGCATGCGTCGTACCTGATCGGCGACGAGAGCACAGGCCGTGCCATCGTGGTCGACCCGCGGCGCGACATCACCGAATACCTCGAGGACGCAAGCCGCCATGACCTGATCATTGAAGGGGTCGTCAACACGCACTTTCACGCGGACTTCGTCTCCGGCCACCTCGAGTTGCTCGAGGCGACCGGCGCGTGGATCGGTTTCGGCGAAATCGCGGACACCGACTACCCGATCCGCAGACTTCGCCATGGCGAACACCTGACACTGGGGGAGGTGGACATCGAGATCCTCTCCACTCCCGGCCACACGTGGGAGTCGATCAGCCTGCTGGTGCGCGAGAATCGAGATGCAACGCCGTCCGCTGTGCTGACCGGGGATTCGCTGTTCATCGGCGATGTCGGCCGCCCCGACCTGGCTAATCTCGGCGACGGCACCAGTACCGACCTGGCTCGGGCGATGTACCGCACCGTCCACCAGACACTGCTGGCGTTGCCCGATTCGGTGACCGTGATGCCGGCCCACGGCGCTGGATCGTCTTGCGGCAAGAACCTCTCCGCCGAGTTGACCTCCACCATCGGCGAGCAGCGCCGCACGAACCCGTCGGTGCAGCCGATGAGTGAAGATACCTTCGTTGCTCTGATCACCGACGGTCAGCCTGCGGCCCCGGGGTACTTTTCTACGGATGTGGCCCTGAACAAATCGAATCGCGCTCTCCTCGAACAAGATCGGCGCATCGCCGAGCTGACACCGGAGGAGCTCCGGACGGAAATGGCCAACGGAACTCGCGTTCTCGACGCCCGCACCCCGGACGACTTCGCTGGCGGGCATCTGCGCGGCTCGATCAATGTCGGATTCGACGGCAGGTTCGCCGAAACCGGTGGCATGGTCGCCGATATCGGCGAGCGCATCGTACTCATCACCTATCCGGGTGAGGAACAGATTGCGGCGATGCGTTTGGCGCGCATCGGATCCGACAACGCACTCGGCTACCTCACTGTCGACGCCGATGGCATCTTTCCGAACTCGCTCACAGACCTTGTCCGTACCGCGCCGCGTACTGCTGCGGTCGAATTGGAGGGGCTCCTGGATTCGGATGCGGTGACCTTGATCGACATCCGAAATCCCGGCGAGCGCGACTTCGGGGTCATCGACGGTGCCCGGTCGATTCCGCTCGCCCAGCTCCGCTCTCAGCTCGCGGACCTGCCACGTAACAAGCCCATCGTCGTGCACTGCGCCGGCGGCTGGCGCTCGTCCGTCGCCGCGTCACTGTTGCGGGCCGATGGCATCGAGAACGTCAGCGACCTGGTCGGCGGATACTCGGCCTGGGTCGAGCGGTCGTTCGAATAGTGCCTAATCACGAAAACTCTCGTGCCCATACGTGGCACAACGTCTGACAAGGAGATACCAGATGTGTTACCCCACGACATGTTCTTCCTGTTCCAAGACCACCTGGGCAGGATGCGGCCAGCACTCAGATCAGGTCATGGCAGGTGTCCCGAAAGCGCGGCGCTGCACCTGCGCCCCTGCTCCTGACTCGGGGTCCGGGTTCTTCCGATCCCTTTTCGGCCGCTGACCGGCGCACCGGATACTGCTGCGCACGCCCCTCCCATTCACCGCATCTTCAGGAGTTAACCAATGACCGGCAAATCTACTGTCGAGGAAGGCGTTACGTCGGCCTCTCGATCATCCGGCGGAGCGCTCGGGCGTATGGGCGCGGCCATGGCAGGCAATGCGAAATGGGTATTCGGCGTCTGGCTGATCGTCCTCGTAGCCCTCGGCGCCGCCGCACCATCGGTGTTCAGCTCACTCGCGGGCGCCGGATGGCAAGCCAACGGGTCGAAATCGGTCCAGGTCCGCGAACTGGCACAGGAACACTTCGGCGGTAACTCCTCCGCCGCGGTCCAGGTCGTGGTCCATTCCGGCGACCGCACCGTCGACAGTCCCGAAGTGCAGCGAACGCTCACTGCGGTCGCGGATGTCTTCGCCGGGGACACCCGTTTCGGTGCCATCATCGCACCGCAACCGGGAATGTCCATCAGCCCGGACGGGCACACCGGAATTCTCATCGCGGGCGCGAACGCGTCCACCGACGAGATGGTCAAGGCAGTGGACGATCTCAAGGGGGAGTTGACCGCTCTGTCCGGAGACGGCATCGAGGTCTACCCGACCGGCGCTTCGGCACTGTGGAGTGATTTCAACAAAGCCAACCACGACGCGATGATTCAGGCCGAACTGTTCTCCTGGCCTGTCACCCTCGCGATCATGGTGCTCGCGTTCGGGTCCCTCGTAGCCGCAGGGCTCCCGTTGCTGTTGACCCTGGCCGGACTCGTCGTCTCGGCAGGTGGCCTGGTCCTACTCAACCAGGTCACTCCGATATCGGTGTGGGCGATGAACTTCGCGATGATGTTCGCTCTCGCTCTCGGTATCGACTACGCCTTGTTCATCGTCGCCCGCTTCCGCGACGCGATCGCGCGCGCCTCCTCGAAGCAGGCAGCTGTGGCGGAAACCATGGACACGGCGGGCAAAGCCGTTGTCCTGTCCGGTATCACAGTGCTGGTCAGTTTGTCGGCCGTGCTTCTCGTTCCGGCCCCTGCGGTGCGGACGATGGCGATCGGCATCATGCTCGCCGTCTTCTTCGTTCTGCTGGCCTCGATGACGCTTCTTCCGGCGACTCTGGGCGCGCTGGGTGGCAAAGTCAACGCCGGCTCGCTTCCCTACGCGAAGCGGCAAGAGCATCGTTCTCCGCGGTTCGCCGCCTGGGGTGAGATGTTGCATCGTCACCCGTGGCCGTTTGCTATCGGTTCCGTCCTGGTGCTGATCGCGTTGTCGATCCCGGTCCTCGGCCTCAAGGTAGCAATGCCTTCCATTGAAGTCGTCCCCGCCGACGCCCCGGTGCGCCAAGGTTACGAGCTCGTCCAGGCCCAGATGGGTGAGGGTGCGCCGGGGATGCTGCAGATCATCGCTCCCGCCGCCGAAGCCTCGCAGACGGCGCAGGCTGCCGCCGCGGCCGAAGGTATCGCCATGGTGACGCCGCCGCAACCCGCCCCGGACGGTAGTGACTATGTGATGTTGCAGGCCATGCCGACCGTCGACCCGTCGGATGCACAGATGGGCACCATTCTCGACACCTTGCGTGCGGACCTCCCCTCCGGCGCGCTCGTGGGCGGCGCGCCGGCGGAGAACCTCGATCTGCAGCAAGCGCTGAACGACTACTTCCCGCTGATCGTCGGCATCATCTTGGTGCTCGGGTTCGTGTTGCTGCTGGTGGCTCTGCAAGCGCCACTGATCGCCATCCTGGGCACCGTGGTCAGCCTGCTTTCTACCGCAGCCGCATTCGGCGTTGCGAAGTTGATCTTCCAGGACGGGTACGGTGCATCCCTGCTCGGATTCACCCCGCAGGGCTTTCTCGATGGCTGGGGGCCGGTGTTCTTCTTCGCGATGATCTTCGCGATCGCCATGGACTACACCGTGTTCCTCCTCGCGACGGCGAAAGAACACTACGAACGGTCCGGGGATCCTAAGGTCGCACACATCGCCGGCTTGGCGCATTCCGGACGAGTGATTTTCGCCGCCGCCGCGGTGATGGTGGCCGTGTTCTTCACTTTCGCGCTCGCTGACCCGTTACCACCGAAGGAGATGGGCATCATTCTCGGTGTCGCAGTCCTACTCGACGCGGTCCTGATCCGCCTCATCCTGTTGCCGGTGCTACTGCGGTTGACCGGACATGCCGCGTGGTGGTCCCCGGCGTGGTTGCGGAAAGTGCTGCCCGACATCAGTTTTTCGCACTGACTGAGTTGGCCGACAGCCACGGCGGTTCGGCAGGTATGTGACGGACAGACCTGCCGAACCGCGAGCTATAAATACCCCTAGGGGTATAATTTAGTTTAGCGATTCATCTTCGAAAGGAATTCCCATGGTCGGCGACGATGACAGCATCGCATTGGTACTCAACCGGCTCCGCCGCGCTCACGGCCAACTCGCCGGGGTGATCTCGATGATCGAACAGGGCCGCGACTGCAAAGACGTCGTCAGTCAGCTCGCCGCGGTCTCGCGGGCCCTGGACCGGGCGGGCTTCAAGATTGTCGCTACCGGCCTGCGCGAATGCATGACCGGCGATACCGAGAACGGTAAGGAGCCGATGACCGAAGCCCAACTGGAAAAGCTTTTCCTCGCGCTCGCTTGACCCGCGGGTATCGCGGAACAACGAATCGGAAAGGAAGACACAGATCATGACAGCTCTCCCTCGGCATCACGGCTGGACTATCGAACGGGTCGTTCCCCTGCTGGGCGGGGTGGTCGTCTTACTCAGTGTGGCCTTGACACTCGCCTTCTCCACCTGGTGGCTCATTCTCACTGCATTCGTCGCTGCGAATCTCCTGCTCTACAGCGCAGTGGGGTGGTGCCCGATGAGCCTGATACTCCAACGCCTCGGTATCCCACGACTCGGCACCCGCTGACCGATCCCAGACCCCGGATCCCCGAAAAAGGACATAGATCATGACATCGAGGATTACCGCATTCTGCGCGCCTGCAATCCGCCGTTGGCGCATCGAGCCGTCGACGTCATGCGGCAGATCGGACTACTGCTGCCGTGCAACGTCGTCGTGCGCGCCGACCGCACCGCCGAGAACAGCGTCATCGTCGATGCGATGAACCCCGCCCCCATGGCCGAGGTGACCGGCGAGCCGGCACTGGGGGCCATCGCCGACGAAGCGACCACCAGACTGCAAGCTGCGCTCGATTCACTTAACACGCAACCACACTGACTCGTGACAACGCGGCAGATCCTCGACCGCCGATGAACGGAAACGGATTCCGATGACCCTCGCAATCGCACTCGCGGCCGGCGCTGTCATCGGCATCCTTCTCGGACTCCTCGGCGGTGGCGGTTCCATTCTCGCCGTACCGGTTCTGGTGTTCGCCCTCGGCCTCGACATCGACCAGGCGATCCCGATCTCACTGATCGTGGTCGGTGTCGCCTCCGCCGTCGGAGCCATCCCGAAAGTTCGTGCCCACCTGGTGCAGTGGCGACTGGCCGCCGTGTTCGCCGCTGCAGGTATCCCCGCAACCTTCATTGGTAGTGCCCTCGGGCGACTGCTCCCGCAGTCCGTCGTGATGACCGGGTTCGCCGCGGTCATGATCGTTGCCGGTGCTCGTATGCTCGCCGACCGCGGCAATACCGGGACCGCCTGCAGCGTAGGTGATTCCGGTATCAATTGGCGTCGCTGCGCACCTCGTGCGATCCCGGCCGGATTCGCCGTCGGTGTGCTGACCGGGCTCTTCGGCGTCGGCGGCGGATTCCTCATCATCCCCGCCCTTGTCCTGATGTTGGGAATAGACATGCAGATCGCGATCGGAACCTCGCTTCTGATCATCGTCGCGAACTCCGCCGCCGGCTTGATCTCACATCTCGGTAGCGGCGTCGCCATCGATCCGGCCATCACGATCAGTTTCAGCGGAGCTGCGATCGTTGCCTCCTTGGTCGCCGGAAGGTTCGGCAACCGCGTCAACACCGGGTCACTCCAGCGCTGGTTCGCGTACCTGGTATTCGCCGTTGCCGCCTACATTCTGTTCGATACTCTCGCGCTGAGCCGCTGACATACGGCACCGGAAATCGTGTGGGGTTGCCGGTGGATCAGGCCATGTCAGCAGTTTCGCGAGTACGGCCTCCCGGTGCACCGGGGCGCGCAGATGAGGCGCCATATGATCGTGAGAGCCTGGACAAGCAAGGTGTCGGAGGATCTTGTCATGGGCACGCTGCGCGAAAGGCCAGAGTCGCGTCGCCCCGATGGCGTGATAGCGGGCTTCGCCCGGCGAGATCGGGACCGAATTCTTCGTCAGCTCAGTCGATCTGAGCCGCGTGTGTGAAGTTTTTCGCGCTGATCCACATCTCACCGCCGGCCTCGGTGGTCGTCTTGCCCTGTTCCATCACCAGCAGGGGCCCGATCTCGGCGTTCTTACGTGTCAGCTCGAGAGCGCACGATTGCAGCAGCTCTTGCCGGTATGCGCGGTCGGTCTTACCCTGTGCGAGGGCCGAGTCTGCGTTCCGGACGGCCTGATCCAGCTCCTCCTCGGTCGTGATTGGAATACGCCCGATCTCCTCGAGCGTGGCGGGATTGATCGATACGAGCTCGTTCATCGTCTGTTGTCTCATCGTCGTGTGCCAGTGGCTCAGTGTCCGAGCCACTGCGGCGGGCGCTTCTCGAAGAATGCGCTGATGCCCTCCTTCATGTCGTCCGATTCGAGGAAGACCTCGATCGCTCGTTCGGTGGCCTGCCATCCGAGTGCGTCCTCGTCGACGGTCAGGGTGCGTAGCGCACGCAGACTCTCACGTACCGACATCGGGGACGAGAGGCAGATGTCTTCGGCGAGCGCCATGGCTTGATCGAGCGCGCATCCCGCGTCGGCCACCTCGTTGACCAGTCCGAGTTGGTAGGCCCGGTCCGAGTCCAGTGTGCGACCCGAGATAAGTAGTTCTCGCGCGATGTTCGGTGGCAATGCCCGCGCGGCCCGAAAGAGGGCGCCCGATGTCGCGACGAGTCCGCGACGGGTCTCGGGGAGGCCGAAACTTGCTGTACGGGAAGCGATGAGCGCATCGCAGGCAAGTGCGATTTCGAATCCTCCGCCGAGGGCCGGTCCCTCGACGGCGGCGATCAGAGGGGTGCTCCGCCGCCGTCGGATAATCCCGTACTCGCCGCCGCGTTCGGTTCTCAGGTCGGCGCGCTCGCTCAGGTCGGTGCCTGCACTGAAGATCGTCGTTGTCCCTGTGATGATTCCGGCCCACAGAGCCGGATCGTCGTCGAGTCGGTTGAGGGCCTCGTCGATTCCCTCTGCCATGGTGCGGTCGATCGCGTTGCGTTTGTTCTCCCGATCGAGGCGGATGAGCAGGATCCTGCCGTGCTGTTCTTGGATTACGCTCATGCGCCTACAACCTCCGCGACGGTCGCGCGAGCCCAGCGGTAGTCCGCCTTTCCGGCGGGAGAGCGCACGATGGCGGGAACGACGACGATCGAACGCGGGATTTTGTACCCGGCGATCGAGGCCCGGCAATGTTCGGCGATCTCATCGGTGTCGATATCCTCGAAGTCCTCGCGAAGTTGCACCACAGCCGAGACTTGTTCGCCGAAAAGCGCGTTCGGTGTGCCGGCGACGACGGCATCCATCACGGCGTGATGACTCTTGATGGCAGCCTCGACCTCTTCGGGGAACACCTTCTCACCGCCGGTGTTGATACACACCGAGCCGCGGCCGAGCAGCACGATCGAGCCGTCCGGTTCGACCCGGCCCATGTCGCCGAGGATCGACATCCGTACCCCGTCGACCACGGGGAAGGTCTCTGCGGTCTTCTCCGGCTCGTTGAAGTACCCGAGTGGTACGTGTCCAACACGAGCAATGTATCCGAGCATCTCGGAGCCGGGCTCGATCGGACGCAGTTCTTCATCCACGACCAGCATGTTGGGGTTGCCCACGACACGCATGTTGCCGTCCGCGTCGATCTCGAGTGTGCCGTCCACCCCGGATTCCGATGCTCCGAATCCGTCGCGCAAGAACAAGTTCGGCATCAGTTCGAGAAGCTGGTTCTTCGAGCTGCGTGACCACAGTGCACCGCCGGAGCTGACAAGTGTCAGCGAGGTGAGGTCGTAGTCGGAGCCGTGGCGGGCTATCGCATCGGTGAACGGACGTGCCATCGCGTCACCGACGACCGTGACGCAGGAAAGCTGCTCGTCCTGAATGAGACGGAGCGCTTCGACTGGTTCGAAGCTGCGCATCAGAACCTGCTTTGCGCCGCTGAAGAAGCCGCTGAACACCGAGTACACCGCTGCGCCGTGCATGAGCGGTGCCGGGAGCAGAAACGCCATGGAGTGGGAGTTGGCTGCGACAGCGTCGGCGAGGTCGGCGGTGTTGGTGAAGGCGGCACCTCCGTGGTTTCCACCCGCGAGTGCGGCCATGAAGAAGTCCACGTGTCGCCACACCACTCCCTTCGGCATTCCGGTTGTGCCCCCGGTGTAAATGGCGAATCTGTCGTCATCGCTGCGTGGGCCGAAATCCCGGTCCGCCGATTGGGTTCGCATCGCGTCGTCGAAGTCATTGAGAGGCAAGGATATCGACGTCGGATCATCCACGGATCCGAATACCAGTACGTCCTTGATGCCAGGGCAGGCGGGGAGGGCGCCGGCGATGATCGGAACGAACTCGCCGTCGACGATCAACGAGACGATCTGAGAGTTGTTGTAGAGGTACGTCAGCTCGTCTTCGGTGTACCGGTAGTTGATGTTGACCGGCACCGCACGAATCTTGAGGCATGCCAGCAGGGCCTCGACGAACTGGGTGCTGTTGCGCATGTGGATGCCGACATGTTCACCCACCTGGACACCTTGCTTGGCGAGGTAGTGCGCGAGTCGGTTGGCCCGTTGGTCGAGCTGGGAGAACGTGCGACGCTCATCGCCGCAGACCAGGGCGGTGCGGTCGGGAAGTTTGTCGACAACGGCTTCGAAGAGGTCTGCAAGGTTCAACGACATGTGAGGGATCCTTCTCGAGTGGAACGAAGACTGGGGCAGCGGCGGGCCGTCAGCTCAGGACACCCAGTCCACGACTGTTCCGATGTCCGCCCGATCGGTGCGGAAGCCGTTGGCGGGGTGGGATTCGTCGGCATAGCCAAACGAGATCGAGCACACCACCTTTCGGCTAGAGGGAAGGTCGAAGAAATTACGCAGGTAAGGCGCGCTCCCGGCGAGAGCAGCCTGCGGAACAGCGGCGACACCGAGGCTGTGCGCGGCGAGCAGGAATGTGTTGACGTACAAGCCACAGTCGATCGCGCCGTAAACGCCGAGTGCCTCGTCGGTGGTGATGATCGCGGCGTGGGGAGCGTCGAACAGATCGAAGTTCTTCATGGTCTGCTCGGACGAGGCTTGGCGATCACCCGCCGCGATGCCCACGCTCGAATACAACTGCATCGCGCACTCCTTACGGCGCGCGCCGTACACACCCCGGTACTCGGCTGGGAAAGGGAAATCCGGTGCCTGCGGGGACGTTTGAACATACTCGGCGAGTCCCTTCCGGAAGCGCTCGGTGCCTTGCCCTTCGGTGATCGAAACCTGCCAGGGCTGCGTGTTGCACCATGAGGGAGTGCGCTGTGCCATCTCGAGGATCTGCTCGATCATCTCACGCGGAACGGGGTCCGGTTGGAACGCACGACAGCTGCTGCGCGACTCGAGTATGAACCGCAGATCAGTGTGGACAGGTAAGGCGGGTACTTCGGTCACGGGGACACTCCTGTAAATGGCCGGAAGATAGGGAATCCGGAGATGGGGCGGTAGTCATATCTTGGTTCTGGGCTGCAGTGGATCATCCGAATTAACACCGGTGACCACCGCGAGTCAAAAGCATTGTCCACAAGCGCATTACGGCAGATGTATGCCATGTGCGGGCCCGGATCGGGCGTTATGTTCCTCAGCGCGCGAAACTCGGATGGTCTCGAAAGCTGCGAAGTCCCGAGAATGCAATGACCAGCCGAGGTGGCGACGATTCGCTCTTGGCTCGTCGCGATGCGAAGTCGCAGTTCCCTGCCGGGTTACCGCGAGATGCCGGTGGGCTTGCTTCCTATGATCGAAATGCGTTCCATCACACGGCGCGCGGGGTAGTAGTCGCTCGACGCGTAGTGCTGGCACGTCCGGTTGTCCCAGAAAGCGATGGTATTCGGCTTCCACCGCAACCGAACCTGCAACTCAGGGCGCATCAGGTGACGGTACAGCAGGCGCAGGAGTTCGTTTGATTCCTGCTCTGATACACCCAGAATTCGTTGTGTGAATGCAACATTGACAAAAAGTACGCGCCGACCGGTTTCCGGGATCACTCGCACAACGGGGTGGTGCACCGGTGGGAAGCTCGGTCGGAGCTTGTCGATCGCTTCCTGTGGCATCCCGGACCCGAACGAGGTGATCCAGTCGTGTTCGGCTTCGAGGTGATCGATCCGGGCCTTGATGTCGCCGGGAAGCAAGTCGTATGCCGCGCCGGTGTCGGCCCAGAGTGTGTCGCCGCCGACAGTGGGGATCTCGATGGCACGTAAAACTGCTGCGAACGAGGGGAATTCGTGCCATGTGACGTCGTTGTGCCAGATGTTCTCGGCGCCGACGGCGGCTGCGTCCTTGGCGAGGGTGGCGACGTCGACGTCGCTTTGTCCTGGTTGGGTGTACTGGTAGAACGGGTGCTGTTCGAGGTCTCCCCATGCTTCGGCAAAGGCACGGTGGTCCGCGCGTTCGATGTCCTGGTCCCGGAAGAACAGGACTTTCCATTCGAGCAGTGCGCGGCGCAGTTCCGCCATGACCTCGTCCGACAGATTTCCGCCCAGTCGTATTCCGGAGATTTCGGCACCGATGGTCGGTGTCTGTGGTTCTAGTGAGAACACTTCGTAGGGAGGAGTTTCCACATTCTCTGCGGTTCGCGGGGCGATGATCGGTCCGAAGTATGCGAGGGGATCGGTCGGTGTGGGTGCTGCAGTAGCGGGAAGTGCATATGTCATGAGGATGCTCCTGAGGATTTGGTTGTCATCGAGGTCGGTGCCTCGAGCATGGCCACGCAGGTATCGACGAGATCGCAGACGATCGCCGTACTCTCTGCGGGAGTGCGATCGCTTCCTTCGTGTGCCGCGAGCACTGTCATGTTGTGCATGACGATGCCATCGGTGCGCCAGATCGCGATCGGGTTCGGTGCCGGACAGAGTTCGATCAGCAACTGCCGGACGTGCTTGTAGCTTTCTGCTCTCAGGTGCTTCTCAATCATGTCAGCGAGAGCGGGATTGAACAGGGCTTGGACAAGGAACCGCGCGTAGCGACTACCGGAGCGACCGAGAGTTTCGGCTGCCAACGGCCGGACAAGGGCCTCGACGGCTTGTCGGGTAGTAGGCGGCGTGCCCAGTCGCGTTATCTCGTCGAGCTTTTCTTGTCGACGCGTATCAACGGGGGACATCCGAGCTTCGACAAGGGCTTCGATGAGACCCTCCCGGGAACCGAAATGGTATTTCGCTGCAGATTTGTTCGATTGGTTCGCTGTGAGTTGGACGTCCTTGAGAGTCAGTGCGTGCAAGCCACGTTCGGCGACGATGTGTTCGGCCGCTTCGATCATCGCCAGTCGAGACGTGGTCTGCGTCATACCCACACATTAAGGTTGCAACCTTAATGTGTCAAGACTCTCTGGTGGCTGTGTCATCAGGGAAGGAACCTTCAATTTTTCACGCTCTGTGCTTCACACTGATTGTCCGAGAGGCGTTGATACATAACGTTCAGTGCCGGAATGCCATTCGTGTTGGATCCCGGAGGGCTTCTCCGAAGTCGTCGATACCGAAGACCTGACTGAGCAGTATCGGAAAATCTTGCCGGATACAAGGTTCCGCAAACAATCGTTTTCATTCCGCACATCCGACGTTCCCCCGCAGGCGATCACAGTGCGATCCTCTCCCTCGGCATGCGCACATGACATTTTTCGACTGCTCGGCGCATTCGGGTGGTCTGCATTCGTGAACCGGCTACGCGAATCCCTGAAAGAAAGGGGGTTTTGCTTCGGGTTCAAATTTTCCAATGATGTTTGGGAATAGTTGATTTGAGAATGGTGATGATTTCCGGGTGCGTCAGCGCCCGCGTTTGTGCAGAGCACGGGCTGCCCGACTGTCTGTCGATGTAGGGATATCGGCCGAGGGCCGTTATTGCTCCGGGATGCTTCCGGGCCGCTGCGTTAGATTCGTCATGAGTTAATTGCGAATGCGAGAGAACGGCTGATGGGTTCGGGGATTGCTCGGTGTTCAATGCGCATCAAATGCCCTATGACCTCCCATGAGGGGCCGGAACGCGTATTTATCGCCGCGTGCAGGCTAAACGACATCGCTATTTCGGCGACACCGGGCGAGCCTTAGGGACGAAGCCTTCACGCGTTGACGTCCGAAGGATCGGTACATGAGACGATCCGCCAATGACGAAACATCACAGGGCTGAGGTTAAGCGCGGTGAGGCGCGCAGAACCGACAGCCCGATTGCAAACGTGGCTAGTCATTGCACTGTACATTTTCACTGCGTTTGCGGTTATCTGCGTCACATGTACGGCAAGAGCCGCCCGACGTGAGTGTGAAGGGGCAGGTCACAATTGCGTTGCGGGAGACTTTCATTCGCGTCTCGCGGGATCAAAGTCCAGTACGTCGGTGCGTTGCGTGTCAAGGTCCTAGCATGTGGTGGATTGCCGAAATTATCGTCGGGTGGACCGCAGTGGGTGCCTGCGTTGCGATCTGGCTAGGTCGCGCCATCAACAATGCGGAGATGCAGGAACCGTACCGCTTCTCGCGCTGAGCATTACCGGCGGCGCGAGGCGGAAGTTTCCGCGCCGCACCGGGAGCGCTCGGCAGTTAGCGCAACTGGTTCGCTGTGCGCGCAGCGGCGCGTCGGCCGCCACGAGTTGTGGCCGGTCTTCTCCGGCCACTATATGACACGTCTCGATGATGGCCCGGGAGCGATGGCGGGGTGACGCCATCGTCGAAACCTCACCGCCGATGACGTCTCACACGATCGCAGCGGTACGACGTTGCTGCGAAAAACGCCATCGCCCGTGGGCGTACTAAAGCCTCGTCCACCGAAATCCGAAGCTTCGCTGCAAACATCCCGACGCGATATGAATGCTCCACGCCAGAGCTGACTGTTCGATGGGGAGAAGCGCATGCGTGCACTGTGCAGAGTGCGTGGTGGTTAGAATGGCACGCCGGTGTCAGTAAGCGATCAGAGGGGTCGCGACCTCAAACCCTCGTTGTGACTGAGAAGAGCAGGCGTTTTGTGGTGCGATCGAAATCGGCGGTGGCGCACTCGGACTGTCGGCAGGACGGTCGGCCGGCAATCGAGGCGTCGGGGGTGTCCCTATTGTTTCGTCAAGCATTGTTTTCGTCAAGCGGAAGTCACGGCGGGTGATCGATAGGGTTCGTGAGCATGGCGTAGAGGACATCGCAGCGGCGACTGGCGAGGCAGATGAGGGCGGCGCCCAAGCTTTTTTCCTTCGGCTCGCTTTCGGCAGTAGTAGGTGCGACTGGCGGTGTCGTGCAGTGCGGCGAACGCTGAAAGGAACAGGGCGCGTTTGAGTTTGCGATTACCTGATCGGGCGGGGTGTTCCCTGTGGATCGAAGTCCCCGAGCAGTGGGTCGCGGGTGCGATCCCGGCGTAGGCGGCGAGGTGAGCGGTGGAGGCGAATGCTGAATCATCGCCGACTTGAGCAAGATTCGTGCGCCGGCCGAAGACCCCGATGCCCGGCGTGGAGATCAACCGGGAAAGAGTGTGGTCTTCTGGCATCCTCTCCACGTCCTCGCTGATTGATTTGCGTTGCTGAAGAATCGCTTTCAGCGAATCAGCACGTTTTGGGACCACGATCTCGGCAGCTGTCGTTCCTGGAACAGCAACGGGCTGCGCCTCGAGTGCGGCGTGGAGGTCGGCGACCTACCGGGTGCCCATGCGCGGTGCAATTTTGGTGGCATTGATTGTCCTGCAGGAGGGTTGAGCGTTGCTGCGAGGTGTGCAACGTCGGCGCCGATACCGCTTAAGTCAGTGTGGGAGAAATCGGACGTCAGTGCCGTCGCAAGAGGAGAGCCGCCGCCGACCACCGTGGAGTCGGTTGATGCGCCGGGTGTCTTTACTCAGAACGGTTCCGAACGCTCCAAGAACGCCGTTGTGGCTTTTGTCGATGGAGCATCTTTCTGGACTCCCACTTCCCCTGGCGAGCATTCCCTGATGGCGTACCAGACTTCGGCAGGAGGGCCGATCGAAACGGTGACGGTAAACCCGGGTGTGCTGCTCGGGCCCGGTTGTATCTCGCACCCTGACGGAAATCGCGGTGTGAGCCCACGGGTGCGTCTCGACGGTCGACATATACAACCATTTGGTTGTATGTTTGTGGTGTGAACGGAGACGACGAGGATCGCGCGGACGCACTGTTCCGTGCGCTTTCGGACCGGACGCGGCGCGACATTATGCGCCGTGTGCTGGCCGGGGAGCACTCGGTTTCTGCGCTCGCTGCGAAGTACGACATGAGCTTCGCTGCCGTGCAGAAGCATGTCGCTGTGCTGGAGAAAGCCGGCCTCATCACCAAGCGACGCACCGGTCGAGAGCATCTCGCCAGCGGCGACGTGACGGCGTTGCGGTCGGTGGCGGCCATGCTCACCGAACTGGAGCAAGCGTGGCGCGGCCGCATCGGACGTATTGACGAACTCATCGCATTCGACTCGCCCAAGGAGGGCTGAACCATGCCTGTTACCGATGTCCAGCAGGACGTAGACACCCGAACATTGACCATCGTCGCGGAATTCGCCGCGCCGGTGGAACGTATCTGGCAGGTCTACGCCGACCCACGCCAGTTGGAGAAGGTTTGGGGCCCACCGACTTACCCGGCGACCGTGGTGGAGCACAACCTCACTCCCGGGGGTCGCACGACCTACTATATGACCGGCCCGGATGGTGAGAAATTTGCAGGCTACTGGGAGATTACGGCCACCGACGAACCGACGAGCTTCTCGTTCGATGACGGCTTCGCCGACGAGGATTTCACCCCGAATCCCGAGATGCCGGTTTCGAAGAACGTCTTCACTTTCACCGAGCACGACGGTGGCACGCGCGCGACCTACGTGAGCACTTACGAATCCGTCGAGGCGTTGCAGCAGGTGCTTGATATGGGTGTCGTCGAGGGTGCTTCGTCGGCGATCAACCAGATCGACGATCTGGTCGCTTCCTGAGCGGCGACAGTGTTACCGGATTTCGTCGAAGTCTGGGAGTGACCAGGATTTGTCGAAGAAGGGCTCGGTGGCCGCGTACATGCGGAAGTAGACGAACCAGCCGTCCTCGGCAACCGTCTTCATCCAATTGTTGTCGGCTGTTTCGGGTGCCGACGGACCGATGTAGAGGTCGATGCTGCCATCTTCGTTGAAGTCCAACATCTCGTCCCGGCTGTCCAGGCTGACACTGCGAATGTCATTGCCGCCGTTCTCATACGGCCGACGTGTGTTCTCGCTGTAGAGAGTGAGAGACCAGAACTGTGCGACGGGTACGTCGGCGGGCACGTGCAGGCGATAGGTCCGGTCGGCGCGCACCAGGCGACCCTCGCTGTCCCGCTTCGAGGTCAGGTAGACCTGCCCGACACCGGGAGTTGGGTGAACCATGCCCTTGGTGGTCGTGACTGCCTCGTAGAACAGAGTGGCGCGCTGATCGAGTTGCAGAATTGTGTCGGTCTCCTGTTCGATCTCGAAGTCGATGAGTTTGTACCAGCTCGTACCTGCCCAGTAGGGGGTCGTGTGCCGCGGGTTGACCTGCATGGTGCGGACCAGCAACTCGCCGAGCGCGGCGCCCTCGAGGAGAAGCCGCTGCTGGCGCTCATCAGGTGCAAACGATTCGCCTTTGACGATACCCAGGGGCTCGAGCATCGCCATCAGGGCTTTGTCGACTTCTCGGACAGGTTCTTCACCCAATACCGTCGCGAGGTCGTCCCAATAGCCGAGGCCGCGCGATGGTGTTGCGCTCCATTCGGTATCGACCCCTTCGATGAAGTTCACGGGTGTGGGCGCGGAACCGATCCGCGCGAGAGCGAGGCCTCGTTTTGACGAGGCCATCACGTCCGCGTCCTGGGTTAGCACCCGGAACGCAATAAAGATATTGACTGTCGCCGAACGTGCCACATATCTACCGGAGTCCTCGAACGGTGCGGCATCGTCGTTCGGGCCGAGGATGACGTAGCCGCCACCCTTGCCTTGGTCAGGCCCGGTCAGGCCGAGATCGACCACTGGTCGCTGCCAGAAGTCCAGGACGCCGCCCGCGGTTGGGCCGGCGGGGTAGTCGATGAGAACCGGTCCGTCAGCGAGAGTGCTGAAATTGATGATGTACGGCGTGGTGAGGTTTGCGGTGACGATGCCTCGCTTCTCCCGTAAAGTCTCGTACACGACGAAGTCGCCGAAGTTGTTGGCGCCAAACGTTTTTGCTGCGCGGTCGCGCCAGGTGACGAACCCGACGAGCGGAAGCGCCCACAGATAGGCCTGGGCGGCGCGCTGTACATCTAGTTGGTCGAAGAGTAATTCGGCGGACGCGTCGGTCGGGAATGTGTGCTCGAGTTCGATTGTGCCGAACGAGGTATTGATGACCTCGTCACCGGTCAACCGTGCATCGCGAAGGGTGGACATACTCCGTACCTTTCGTCCCAGGTCTCGATCCGGGCAAATACGACGGATCGTCGTGGGGACGCTACCTGTAGGAAGCCGCTGACATGGTCGATCAGCCAGTGCTGCGCCGGATCGTTTGCCGATCGTCACATATGACCGCCGGTGGCACTCGATGAGCGCCACCGGCGTCCTGCGAATTAGGCCTGCGGCTTGATCACGTTCGCGTTGAGGTACTTCGTGGAGATGCGATCGGCATCCAGATCGGTGCCCCAGATGCTCTTGTCGTTGGCGATGAGGTACTTGGGGTCGCACTTGAACTCGCCGGCTTTCGCCGGGAAAACCTGTGAGTATTCGGCGCCCTTCAGCGCTGTCATGAGGCCGCAGGTGGCCGGCATGTTCTTGCCCGGATCGGTAACAGCGTGCAATCCGCCGCCGTCCCAGTCGTGGATCGACGACAGTTCGTTGACCATGCACTGGCGCGTCAGGTCGCTGCCGCACTCATCCGCCGCGGTGGCCCAGAGCAGGAACGACGATGCAGCCTGCATACCGAGGAGTGCCGTCTTGCCGCCACCTGCGGATACCAGGTCGGAGTACTGCTTCACAGCCGGAACCTTGTCGGCATTCTCGAGCATCTGGAAAATCATGTCCGCGTTCAGGTTGTCGAGCAGTCCGGTGTCCTTGTTCCAGGCCGAAACAGCCTCGCCGTACCAGGTGGCCTCACCGAAGAAGATCGGGTCCATACCGACCTGATCGAGAGACTTGACGAAGTTCAGCTCGGCCGGGCTGGCCGAACGCGAGGTCCAGATACCCTTGACGCCACATTCCTTGAACTTCTCGGCAAACGGCACGTAGCTGGATTCGCCCTCGTAGTTCAGAGTCACGCCGCAGTCCTTGAGCTTGAAGCCCGCAGCCGCGGCCATCGCGCGTGTCTTGGTGGTGGAGTTGATGATTGCCGGCATCGTGCTGTTGACGACGTCGAAGTCGTTCAGCAGGTCCGGGTGCATCTCGGCCATCTGGAACCATGCTGCCGCATTGGAGTAGTCGACGGGCATCGGCACACCCTGGAATGACATCGGACCATTGGTTGCGTCCGGTGACACCGTGAATCCGGGAACGGCAACCATGTTGCAGGCCACGCGGGTCTGCTCTGCGGTCTGGTCCATCGCGAATCCGTGACCGACCAACATGAACTGGCTGGCGCAGGCTTCCTGCATGACCGAGTTGGCCTGCGTCATCGCCGCGTCGTAGTCGGTGCCGACAACCTTGCGGCCGTTGATGCCGCCCTGATCGTTGCACCACGAGATGAGCGCGCTGACGGCGTCACTCATCTCCTTGTTGAGGCCTGGCGACTTCACGTAGCCGCGGTCGTCGCCGAAGCCGATCTTGATCTCGGTGTCGCTGACACCCTGATCCGTCGCGCCCTTCGCATCTCCGTCGCCGCACGGCGAATCCAGGGTTCCGAACTTGGCATCGGAACTCTTCGACGCCGCGTCCGCTGTCGCAACGGATGCACCGTTCGACGTCGCTGACGGGTCGTCACCACGAGCACCGGAACAGGCGGACACCAGAGCGGCGGTGGCGGCAATCGCCACAACCAGCTTCGTGGTCTTGTTGGGCTTCACTTCGAGGTTCTCCTTTTGCAGACGGCACAGCAGTTCACAGGCGGCACTGCCTGGGCAGTTGCACTGAGAGCCGTAGATAATCAGCGATCGGACAATGCCGAATGCGACTTCCCGATGGGTGAGATACGAAAGTGAAGTGCGACACAGAGCGATGGCTTTTGTGGCTCTGGTCATGCTTTTTCGGCCTGTTTCAGCCTCGAACCGTCGTGCGGGTCCCTGAACCCGGTCTTGGATGACGGGATCATTCAATACCGGTCACCGCGCCCTCGGATTTCCCAGGGGCGCGGTGGTGGATTACATGCCCGAGCCGCCCGAGAGCATCGCGATCGTCAGGAGGATGCCGCCGACAATTCCCGAGAATGCGCCATCGCTGTTGAGTAGCCATTCGTTCAGAGATCCCATGGAGTGCCTCTCGTAGTTTGTCCAGTTGTCGAGCCGAGCCTATCGGCGGATCGTGTCCGACATGTCGCTTTCTGTTGATATCGGGATGTGAGGTGCTTCGATGTGGGACAAGAGAACTCGAGGCTTATCGGATGGCCTCCATTGTCTGTTTGAAGATGCCCAGGCCGTGTTCCATTGCGGCGCCCATCGCAGTGGCGAGGTCATCCGGTTGTACGTCGTGGATCCACACGAATCGGCTGCGCCCGTCGCTGTGGGGGAAGACTTGCATCGACGCGTTGTCGTGTGTCGGCGCCATGGTGCCACCGATGACGGAGTAGGCGAGTCGGCGCGATGGGTCGTCGAGAGCGACGAGCCGTTCACGCGCGACGGTTCCGTCCGAGAAAGTGGCGATTCTGATTTCGGGCTCTTCGAGTTTGCTGTTGATCACGAATCCCGGCGCCATCCGAACGGGCCCGTCAGCGAAGTCGCTGATAACGCCCCACACGTCCGCAGGGTCCGCATCGATAACGATCTCTTTCTGCACAGAGGCCATTTTCTGCTCTTTTCTGTAGAGGGCGCCCTGGTCGCTTCTGGAAACCACGTTACGAGGCAGCTAGGACAACTACTGACCTAATTGTCGGCTGTGCTGAGTTGGTCGAGGAGCTTGTCCAAGAACTCGTGTTCTTCGACGACAAGGTCACCGTCGAGTTGGGCTCGTATCCAGCTGTTGGGGAAACTGCTTCGGTGCAGTAAGTGAGAGCCGCGTCCCCGCGGGGACGTTCCGGGACCGTGCCTTTACGTTTACGTTCGAGGTGTCGTGGTGGATGGGGCTGGCACCCGATCTTCGTGGCGACCCGTCGGAGGGGCCGTCAACCCTTCAACTGCGTTCGAGGAGACTTGGAGGACGTCGCACACTCAATGCCCCTTCCGGTGTGACATCGAGCAATCGGGCAGAGGTCGAAGGACCACTGTCACAACCACAGTCCGCGACGTGGAAAGATAGTCGTCGTGCTGCGTTGGATAACTGCTGGAGAATCCCATGGTCCCGCCCTCGTCGCGATGCTCGAGGGCATGGTTGCGGGGGTCGAAGTGACCTCTGAGGCCATCTCGTCCGAACTTGCCCGTCGTCGACTCGGCTATGGCCGTGGCGCGCGGATGAAGTTCGAGGCTGACAAGGTCACCATCATCGGTGGTGTCCGCCACGGCTTTACGCTCGGTGGCCCCGTTGCCATCGAAATCGGCAACACCGAGTGGCCGAAGTGGGAAACCATCATGTCCGCCGACCCGGTCGATCCGGATCTGCTCGCCGATCAGGCCCGTAATGCACCGTTGACGCGTCCGCGTCCCGGCCACGCCGATTACAGCGGCATGCTCAAGTACGGCTTCAATGACGCCCGTCCCATTCTCGAGCGTGCGAGTGCTCGTGAGACCGCTGCCCGTGTTGCTGCCGGAACCGTGGCTCGCTCTTTCCTGCGTCAGGTGTTCGGCGTCGAGGTTGTCTCGCACGTCATCTCCATCGGTGCATCCGAGCCCTATGTCGGACCGGTTCCTGAGGGCAAGGATCTGGACGCGATCGACGCGAGCCCGGTCCGCGCTTTCGACAAGGCCGCCGAAGAGTCGATGATCGCCGAAATCGAAGCTGCTAAGAAGGACGGCGACACCCTCGGTGGCGTCGTCGAGGTTGTCATTCACGGCCTGCCTGTCGGTATCGGAACGTTTGTCAGCGGCGCCGAGCGTCTCGACGCGCGACTTGCTGCTGCCCTCATGGGAATTCAGGCCATCAAGGGTGTCGAGGTTGGCGACGGTTTCGAGACCGCGCGTCGCCGCGGCAGCGAGGCTCACGACGAGATCCGCCCCGGCCCGGACGGCATTGTCCGTTCCACCAACCGTGCAGGCGGTATCGAAGGCGGCATGACCAACGGCGAGGCACTGCGGGTTCGCGCCGCGATGAAGCCGATCTCAACGGTGCCGCGCGCATTGGCGACGGTCGACATGGAAAGCGGTGAAGAGGCAGTTGCCATCCATCAGCGCAGTGACGTCTGCGCAGTTCCGGCTGCCGGTGTCGTTGCGGAATCCATGGTTGCGCTTGTTGTCGCTCAAGCCGCACTCGAAAAGTTCGGCGGTGATTCCATTGCCGAGACCACAGCGAACTACCGGCGCTACGCCGACGGTATCGCAGCCCGACCGCCTCGCTGAGAGCGTCCGAGCGGAAGGTCCTGCCACGATGAAACCGAAAGCTGTACTTATCGGGCCACCCGGCGCTGGTAAGTCGACCATCGGCCGTCGTATCGCGCAGGCGTTGGAACTCGACCTGGTTGACACTGACGCCGAGATCGAAAAGACGACCGGACGGACGATTCCCGACATCTTCACGCACGACGGCGAGCCACGCTTTCGTGAGATCGAGGAAGATGTGGTTCGGGAAGCGTTGGCCAGCACGGACGGCATTGTCTCGCTCGGTGGCGGTGCGATCTTGTCGGAGCGCACGCGCGCATTGCTCGACGGTCACACCGTGATCTACCTCGAGATCAGTGTCGCCGAAGGGCTGCGCCGGACAGGTGCCAACAATCACCGACCGCTTCTGGCGGGCGGCGATCCCAAGGTGAAATATCAGGAATTGATGCGGCGTCGGCGTCCGTTGTACCGGCGTGCCGCCACCATCCGGATACGCACAGACGGTCGGAGTCCGTCGCGCGTCGTCGCGCAGTTGGTATCCAAACTTGAAGACAAATGATCAACCGGAGCGGAGCAGTGGAGCAGTGACCGAACCCGTAGTTGTAGAGGTGAAGACCGCAAGTCCTTACCCGGTTGTGATCGGGCGCGGTCTGCTCGGCGACATCGTCGCCGAGTTGGAGGGCACGCGGACCGTCGCGATTTTCCATCAGCCACCGCTCGCGGAAACCGCTGAGGCCGTGCGCGGCGCATTGGCGGAGAAGGGAATCGACGCTCACCGCATCGAAATCCCCGACGCCGAGGACGGCAAGGATCTGGCTGTGGCCGGCTTCTGCTGGGACGTGTTGGGACGTATCGGCCTGACCCGCAGCGACGCGATCATGAGCCTCGGCGGCGGCGCCGCGACAGACCTCACCGGTTTTGTGGCAGCAACATGGATGCGCGGCGTCAAGGTTGTGCACGTCCCGACCACATTGCTGGCGATGGTCGACGCGGCAGTGGGCGGCAAGACGGGCATCAACACCGAAGCCGGCAAGAACCTCGTCGGTGCGTTCCACGAACCGGGCGCGGTGTTCATCGATCTCGCGACTCTCGAGACGGTGCCGCATAACGAGATCGTCGCCGGTTTGGCAGAGGTCATCAAGACGGGCTTCATTTCCGACCCTGTCATCCTGGACCTGATCGAGGCAGACCCGAAGGCTGCGTTGGATCCGTCGGGAACTGTTCTGCCCGAACTGATTCGACGTTCCGTCGAGGTCAAGGCCAAGGTTGTCGCAGCCGATCTTCGCGAGTCGGATCTTCGCGAAATCCTCAACTACGGACACACGCTGGCGCACGCGATCGAGCGCCGTGAGCAGTACAAGTGGCGTCACGGCGCCGCTGTGTCGGTAGGCCTGGTGTTCGCTGCCGAATTGGGTCGCCTGGCCGGGCGCCTCGACGACGCGACAGCCGATCGGCACAAGTCGATCCTCGAATTAGTGGGCCTCCCGACGTCGTACGACGACGATGCCTTTTCTCAGTTGCTCGCCGGAATGCAGACCGACAAGAAGAACCGCGCCGGACTGCTTCGGTTCGTTGTTCTCGACGGCTTGGCCAAGCCCGGCAGGCTCGAAGGCCCGGATCCGTCGCTGCTGGTTGCGGCGTACTCGGCTATTGCCCGCCCGCCCAGGGCATCCGGCGGAACGGTTCGCCTGTGAAAATCAACGTCGTCAACGGACCGAATCTCGGCCGCCTCGGTAAGCGTCAGCCGGAGGTGTACGGCGCGACCACGCACGACGATCTGGTCGAACTGTGTGTCGCGACCGGTAAGGAATTGGGCGTCGAGGTGGTTGTTCGTCAGAGCGATCACGAAGGCGACCTGCTCGGCTGGATTCACGACGCGGCGGATGCCGGCGAACCGGTAATTCTCAACGCCGGCGGATTGACTCATACCTCTGTCGTATTGCGTGATGCGTGCGTCGAGCTCACCGCCGGTCTGGTCGAGGTTCACATCTCGAATGTTCATGCGCGCGAGGAGTTTCGGCACAATTCTCTCCTCAGTCCTATCGCGGCCGGCGTGATCGTCGGATTGGGTGTTGCCGGATACCCACTGGCGATCAGGTTCCTCGCCGAGCGCGGTTGAAGTACGTAGACACAAGAAACCCACACACGGCTGAGGGCTCCGAGGACGATTTCCTCGGAGCCCTCAGTCGTGGACGCTACTGTTCGCGCTTGCCCAGGTCGATGGCGGGAAAGACGGTTGTGTCGGCGTCGGATTCCTCGACCGTCATGGCAGCGCCGCTGTACGCGTGCTGGGTTGTGGGGGAGTCGTAGCCCTCGCTGACGGGGACAGGTTCATGGTGGCGCTCATGCGACGGAGTTTGCGGGGCCGTGCCGTGCTTGCGCTGCTCACGGCTCGTGAAGAACCGGCCGACGGTAACGGCGACCATCGCGGGAACGAAGATGAGCAGAATCGTGAAGGCCGCACCGGCGGTGATTTCGAAGAACAGACCCTGTTGGGTCAGTTCGAGGGCCGGGACGAGGCTCAGGAGCCAGCTGGCTGCGCCGGCGACGAAGCCACCGACAACGGCGGCTTTGAGCCACAGCATCAGGAGGTCTGCACCGTCGTCCGGCTCGGGGAACTGGCGACGATCACGGATCCCGTCGATTCCGCCCCAGATCGCAGCAAGTGCGATGACGATGAACAGGGAGAGCCATCGCAGGGTGGAGCCCTGGAGTGGCCACTGAGCGATCGCCATACCAAGCAATGCGCGAAACACAACATGTATCAGGGCCATGCCGAGGCCACGTACTAACCACGCGTTCATACCTACAGCCTAACTAGAACAGATTCCACTTGTGGCCTAACCCACAATTATTGCTGTAACCGCGCGTTTCGGATTGAGAGGGACACCGCGACGAGCGGGTAGGTTCGAGTCATGTCAGTTGATCATCGGTCCCGCCGTGATGCCCTCCGTACGCTTCTGGTTGAGCGCGAACTCGACGCGATTCTCGTCACAGACCTTCTGAACATCCGCTACCTCACCGGGTTCACCGGTTCGAACGCCGCGCTGGTGGTGAGCGCTCGAGATGCTGATGGCGACGAGGATGCGACAGTAATCTGCACGGACGGTCGTTACGTCACGCAAGTTGCCGAACAGGTGCCGGATCTGCGGGCCGAAATCGATCGTTCGAGCGCAGCGCATCTGATCGGAACCTTCTCGGGCGACGTCCTGGCTTTCGAGGCGCACGTCGCGACGTTTGCCGAGCACCGATCCTGGACGGAGTCGGCGCCGTCCGTCCGGTTCGAACCGGTGAGCGGGCTTGTCGAGAAACTACGGATGGTCAAGGACGAGCACGAGATCGGATTGTTGCGTGCCGCGTGTGCGGCAGCCGATGATGCGTTGGCGCAGTTGATCACTCGCGGGGGACTGCGGCCGGGTCGCACCGAACGCGAGGTGGGCCGCGAACTGGAAAACCTCATGTTCGAGAACGGCGCCGACGGAATCTCCTTCGAGACGATCGTGGCAGCCGGATCGAACTCCGCGATTCCGCATCACCGACCCACCGGTGCGGTATTGGCGTCTGGCGACTTCGTGAAATTGGACTTCGGCGCCCAGGTCGGCGGGTATCACTCCGATATGACTCGCACCTACGTACTGGAGACTGTTTCCGATTGGCAACGGGACGTCTACGAACTGGTTGCCAAGTCCCAAGCGGCCGGCTGCGCGGCCCTGGTTCCCGGTGCAGAATGTGCCGCCGTCGACGCTGCGGCACGCTCGGTGATCGACGACGCAGGGTACGGCGAGTTGTTCCTGCACGGCCTCGGACACGGTGTGGGGCTGGAAATCCACGAAGCTCCCGGAATCGGGAAGCTCGGCACCGGTACACTTCTTTCCGGCGCGGCGGTGACCGTCGAGCCGGGCGTGTACTTCTCCGGGCGCGGAGGCGTACGGATCGAGGACACGCTCGTTGTTCGTGAGCAGGGGCCAGAGCTGCTCACACTGACCGCAAAAGACCTTACCGTCATCTGAGACGGTTTCCCGACCCCCTAGGAGACGCGAAGCAAGTGGCTTCCACCAGTGATTTCAAGAACGGTCTGGTTCTGCAGATCGAAGGCCAGCTGTGGACGATTATCGAGTTCCAGCATGTCAAGCCCGGCAAGGGCCCTGCCTTCGTGCGTACCAAGCTCAAGAACGTGCTCTCGGGCAAGGTAGTGGACAAGACGTTCAACGCCGGTGTGAAGGTCGAGACCGCCACGGTCGACCGCCGCGACATGACCTACCTGTACCACGACGGTAGCGACTACATCTTCATGGACGGCGACACCTACGACCAGATTCCGATCAGCGAAACTGTCGTCGGCGAGCAGTCGCGTTTCCTTCTCGAGAACATGGCCGTTCAGGTTGCGACTCACGAGGACGTCCCGCTTTTCGTCGAGCTCCCGGTCACGGTCGAGCTTGTCGTTCAGCACACCGATCCGGGCCTGCAGGGCGACCGCTCCACCGGTGGCACCAAGCCTGCCACCCTCGAGACCGGTGCCGAGATCAACGTGCCGCTGTTCATCAACACCGGTGACAAGCTCAAGGTCGATTCGCGTGACGGTAACTACCTCGGGCGTGTGAATTCCTAAAGTGTCCGGCACTCATAAGAAACTCGGTGCGCGCCACAAGGCGCGCAAGCGTGCTGTCGACTTCCTTTTCGAAGCCGAGGCACGTGACCTCGACCCGGTAGAACTGGCGTCGGAGCGTTCCGATCTGTCCGTCAAGGACGACGCAGTAGCTCCCGTTGCCCCGTACACGGTCACCTTGGTGTCCGGAGTTGCGGAGAACCTCGACCGGATCGATCAGGTCATCTCGTCGCACCTGCAGGACTGGACGCTCGAGCGTCTGCCCGCAGTCGACCGCGCGATTCTGCGTATTGCCGTGTGGGAGCTCTTCCACGCGACGGACGTCCCGCCGGTTGTTGCCGTGGACGAGGCCGTCGAATTGGCAAAGCAGTTGTCGACGGACGACTCGCCCGGATTCGTCAACGGAATCCTCGGCCAGGTTGTCCTCGTAGCTCCGCAGGTTCGTTCGGCCGCTGCGGCGACTTCGCAGCGCGCGCAGGACACCGAATCGGGTACCGAGTAGCTCTACCGTTCCGCGTATTTCAGTACTACCGCCCGCCGTGCGAGCTTAGGTTGTGTGTCTGCACACAACCCGTCATGACGACGGCTCGCGCGGCGGGTTTCAGGTCTGTCGGCTGATAGGGTGGGGAACCGTCAGACATCCTTTAACGATCCGTCCAGTGAGGCGGAGAAGGAGGTCGCTGTATGAGCGTGCCCGAAGGGTCTCGCCCATCCGATCTTGCAGGTCCAGATACAACGCAGGCCAGTGACGCCGAGACCCGCGAATTGCTGTCCGCCCAGGATGTGGGCCGGACCGTCGCGCGAATCGCGCACGAGATCATCGAGAAAACGGCACTCGACGGACCAGAAGGTACTGCGCCCCGCGTCGTCCTCATCGGTATTCCCACCAGGGGCACCACCATCGCGACACGTCTTCGCGACAAGATCGAAGAATTCTCCGGTGTGCGTACACCCATCGGATCTCTCGACATCACGCTCTACCGTGACGATCTCCGCACCAAGCCGCACCGCCCCCTCGAACGGACCTCCGTTCCCGAAGGCGGCGTCGACAACGCGTTGGTCGTACTCGTCGACGACGTCCTGTTCTCCGGCCGTACCGTCCGCTCCGCCTTGGACGCTCTTCGTGACCTGGGACGCCCGCGTGCGGTGCAGCTTGCGGTCCTGGTCGACCGCGGCCACCGCGAACTCCCGCTGCGCGCCGATTACGTCGGCAAGAACGTTCCCACCGCGAGGTCTGAGGACGTCAAGGTACTCCTTCAGGAACACGACGGCCGGGACGCTGTGGTCATTTCCGGAGGTAAGAGCGCGTGAAGCACCTTCTCTCCATCGCAGACCTCAACCGAGAGTCCGCGATCGAACTTCTCGACGAGGCCGAACGCTTCGAGCAGGCACTCCTGGGCCGTGAAGTTCACAAGCTCCCGACACTTCGTGGCCGCACAGTGATGACGGTGTTCTTCGAGAACTCCACCCGCACTCGGGTGTCCTTCGAGGTGGCCGGTAAGTGGATGAGCGCCGACGTCATCAACGTCAGTGCATCCAGCTCGTCGGTGTCGAAGGGTGAATCGCTTCGCGACACCGCGATGACACTGCGTGCTGCCGGCGCCGACGCTCTGATCGTTCGTCACCCCGCGTCGGGCGCAGCTCATCAGATCGCCCAGTGGACCGGCACCGCATCGGACGGTGGCCCCGCGGTCATCAACGCCGGCGACGGCACTCACGAACATCCCACGCAGGCGTTGCTCGACGCTCTGACCTTGCGTCAACGTCTTGGCGACATCGAGGGCAAGCGGATCGCCATTGTCGGCGACATCCTGCACAGTCGTGTCGCGCGTTCCAACGCGTTGCTTCTGTCGATGCTCGGCGCCGAGGTTGTCCTCGTTGCCCCGCCGACGCTGCTGCCGATCGGCGCACACACGTGGCCGGTCACCGTTTCGCATTCACTCGACGCGGAACTGCCCGGACTCGATGCAGTCCTGATGCTGCGGGTCCAGGCCGAACGCATGAACGGCGGATTCTTCCCGTCGCAGCGCGAGTATTCGATCAATTACGGCCTGTCCGAGAAGCGTCTCGGAATGCTGGCCGATCACGCGGTGGTCCTGCACCCCGGCCCGATGCTGCGCGGCATGGAAATTGCCTCGGCCGTCGCAGATTCCCCCAAAGCTGCTGTGCTGCAGCAGGTTACCAATGGTGTGCACATGCGCATGGCTGTCTTGTTCCGGCTTCTGGTCGGTTCAGAGGACGGTGCGATGTGACAAGCAATCAGAACGGAGAATCACCGGTGAGTGTCCTGCTCCGCGGCGTACTGATCTACGGAGAAGGGGAAGCCGTCGACGTCCGCGTCGGCGACGGAGTCATTCTCGAGATCGGCGTGAACCTGGATCCGGCCACCGCATCCGAGGTGATCGACGGCAGTGGTCAGATCCTGCTTCCCGGATTTGTCGACCTGCACACGCATCTGCGTGAACCCGGTCGTGAAGACACGGAAACCATCGAAACAGGTTCTGCGGCAGCCGCTCTGGGTGGATACACCGCAGTCTTCGCGATGGCGAACACCAGCCCTGTCGCCGATTCCGTGGTCATCACCGATCACGTGTGGCGACGTGGCCAGGAAGTCGGCCTCGTCGACGTCCATCCCGTCGGAGCTGTCACTGTCGGCCTCGAAGGCAAGCAGCTCGCCGAGATGGCAACCATGGCCGCAGGTGTCGGCAAGGTCAAGATGTTCTCCGACGACGGTCATTGCGTCGACAACCCGCTGATCATGCGCCGCGCGCTCGAATACTCCAGCTCGCTGGGCGTTCTCATCGCGCAGCACGCCGAGGAGCCGCGTTTGACGGTCGGCGCAGTTGCCCACGAGGGCCCGACGGCCGCTCGCCTCGGATTGGCCGGCTGGCCACGCGCCGCGGAAGAGTCCATCGTTGCCCGCGACGCACTCCTTGCCCGTGACGCCGGCGCCCGGGTCCACATCTGCCACGCGTCGACAGCGGGAACCGTCGAACTCGTCAAGTGGGCTCGCGGACAGGGTATTTCGATCACTGCCGAGGTCACCCCACACCACCTGCTGCTCGACGATTCGCGTCTCGAGACGTACGACGCCATCAACAAGGTCAACCCGCCACTTCGTGAGGCCAGCGATGTTGCTGCCCTGCGCAAGGGCCTGGCCGAGGGCATCATCGACTGCGTGGCCACCGATCACGCTCCGCACGCCGAGCAGGACAAGTGCTGCGAGTTCGCCGCTGCGCGCCCCGGCATGCTCGGCCTCGAGACGGCGCTCTCGATCATCGTGCAAACGATGGTGGAGCCCGGACTGCTCGACTGGCGCGGCGTTGCTCGCGTCATGAGTGAGCGTCCCGCAGCGATTGTCGGCCTCGACGATCAGGGCCGCCCCATCGAGGTAGGGGAGCCGGCCAACCTGACGTTGATCGATCCCTCCGCAGAATGGACCGTGCACGGCAAGGCACTGGCGAGTGTCGCGAGTAACACTCCGTATGAGTCGATGACATTGCCTGCTCGGGTCACGACCACACTGTTACGTGGCCGCGTTACTGCACACGACGGATCGCCGCGGCTGCTGAGCAGCAAGGAGTAGGCGTCATGGAGATGGAAAGAGTTCTGTGGATTGTCGGTCTGGTGGTCTTCTGGGCCGCGATGATCGGTTTGATGTTCATCGGCTGGCGTGGCCGCGCCCGACGACAGAAAGACAAGATCGGCGAGCTGCCCACGGTGCCGGCGACGTTGGGTGAATTGCTGGTCATGCCGACCACCGGCTTGTACGTCGGTAGCACCATCGCGCCCAGCTGGCAGGACCGCATTGCGGTCGGAGATCTCGGATTCCGGGCGACCTGCGAGATCAGTCGCTACTCCAACGGCATCCTGGTCGAGCGTGACGGGGCGTCCGCTATCTGGATCCCCGAGAAGTCGATCCGCGCGATCCGCACCGAGAGCGGTCTCGCAGGCAAGGTCATGAGCAAGGACGGGGTCCTGGTCATCCGCTGGGAGTTGCCGAGCGGAACCGAGATCGACACGGGCGTGCGCGGCGACGACAAAATGGTGTACCCGGACTGGGTCAAGCCGGTTACTGCTTCGAACAAGACGAACAACAATGAAGACGCAAGCTCTGGCGACATCGAGCAGAACGGAAAGAACGCATGAGCGGCTTTGACAGCAGCCCCGCAGTACTGGTCCTCGAAGACGGACGGGTGTTCCGCGGAACCACCTTCGGCGCGGTTGGACAGACGCTGGGCGAAGCGGTGTTCAGCACCGGCATGACCGGCTACCAGGAAACGCTCACCGATCCCAGCTACCACCGCCAGATCGTGGTCTCCACTGCGCCACAGATCGGCAACACCGGCTGGAACGACGAGGACGACGAGTCCGTCGGACCGACCGGGGACAGCGCCGGCGCGAAGATCTGGGTTGCCGGATACGTCGTTCGTGACCCCTCCCGGGTGACCTCGAGCTGGCGCGCGACGGGTTCGCTGCAGGCCAAGCTCGAAGAGCAGTCGATTGTCGGCATCGCCGGTATCGACACTCGCGCCCTGGTGCGTCACCTGCGTACTCGCGGTTCGATGAAGGCCGGAATCTTCTCCGGTGAGGCCATCGCCGCCGACGACGAGTTGGTCCGACGGGTTCAGGATCAGCCCACCATGCTCGGCGCCGATCTTGCCGGTGAGGTCAGCACCACCAGCGGCTACATCGTCGAGCCGAAGGGCGGCGAGGCGCTGTACACGGTTGCCGCCATCGACCTCGGTATCAAGACGAACACCCCGCGCATGTTCGCCGAGCGCGGCATTCGCGTCCACGTACTGCCGTCCAACGCGAGCCTCGAGCAGATCCTCGACCTCAAGGCCGACGGTGTGTTCCTCTCCAACGGCCCGGGCGACCCGGCCACCGCCGACGGCGCAGTGCACCTGACGAAAGAGGTCATCGGACAGGGCTTGCCGCTGTTCGGTATCTGCTTCGGCAACCAGATCCTGGGCCGCGCCCTCGGCCTGAGCACGTACAAGATGAAGTTCGGCCACCGCGGCATCAACATCCCGGTGATCGAGCATCAGACGGGTCGCATCGCGATCACCGCTCAGAACCACGGCTTCGCACTCGAAGGTGAAGCCGGCCAGGAATTCGACACCCCGTTCGGTCGCGCCGTGGTAAGCCACACCTGCGCCAACGACGGAGCCGTCGAAGGTGTTCGCCTGCTCGACGATTCGGCCTTCTCGGTGCAGTACCACCCGGAAGCCGCAGCCGGCCCGCACGACGCCGCGTATCTCTTCGACCGCTTCACCAGCCTGCTCTCCGCACGGAAAGAAACCGGAGTCAAGAACTAATGCCACGCCGTACAGATCTCAAGCACATCCTGGTAATCGGCTCCGGTCCGATCGTCATCGGTCAGGCCTGCGAGTTCGACTACTCGGGCACCCAGGCTTGCCGCGTCCTCCAGGAGGAGGGCCTGCGCGTCAGCCTGGTCAACTCCAACCCGGCCACCATCATGACGGACCCCGAGTTCGCCGACGCTACCTACGTCGAGCCGATCACGGCCGAGTTCCTCGAGAAGGTCATCGCCAAGGAAGCGTTGCAGGGCAACAAGATCGACGCCGTCCTCGCGACGCTCGGCGGTCAGACCGCTCTCAACGCCGCTGTGGCGCTGCACGAGCAGGGCATCCTCGAGAAGTACGACGTCGAGCTGATCGGTGCCGATTTCGACGCCATCCAGCGCGGCGAGGATCGCCAGAAGTTCAAGGACATCGTTGCCAAGGTCGGCGGCGAATCCGCGAAGTCGGCTGTGTGCTACACGATGGACGAAGTACACGCCACGGTTGCCGAACTCGGCTACCCGGTTGTCGTACGCCCTTCCTTCACCATGGGCGGCCTCGGTTCCGGTATGGCGTACAACGTCGACGATCTCAACCGGATCGCCGGCGGCGGTCTGGCTGCATCGCCGACCGCCAACGTCCTGATCGAGGAATCCATCCTCGGTTGGAAGGAATACGAACTCGAACTCATGCGTGACAGTCGCGACAACGTCGTGATCGTCTGCTCCATCGAGAACGTCGACCCGGTTGGTGTCCACACCGGCGACAGCGTCACGGTCGCCCCGGCGATGACGCTGACCGACCGCGAGTACCAGGCAATGCGCGACCTCTCCATCGACATCCTGCGTGAGGTGGGCGTCGACACCGGCGGCTGCAACATCCAGTTCGCGATGGACCCGGCCGACGGCCGCCTGGTTGTCATCGAGATGAACCCGCGCGTCTCCCGTTCGTCGGCACTGGCATCGAAAGCGACCGGGTACCCGATCGCGAAGATGGCCGCCAAGCTGGCCATCGGATACACGCTCGACGAGATCGTCAACGACATCACCAAGGAAACCCCGGCCTGCTTCGAGCCGACGCTCGACTACGTCGTCGTCAAGGCTCCTCGCTTTGCGTTCGAGAAGTTCCCCGGCGCCGACGGAACTCTGACCACCACGATGAAGTCGGTGGGTGAGGCAATGAGCATCGGCCGCAACTTCACCGAGGCATTCGGCAAGGTCATGCGCTCGCTCGAGACCAAGCGTGCGGGTTACTGGACGGGCCCCGAGGTTGAAACCGAGAGCCTCGAAGCTCTGCTTGCCGATATCAGCGTTCCGCAGGACGGCCGCATGTACGGCATCGAGAAGGCATTTGCCCTCGGCGCCACCATCGAGCAGCTCTTCGACGCCACGAAGATCGACCCGTGGTTCCTCGATCAGTTCCAGCAGATCCACGAACTCGGTGAAAAGCTGCGCGTTGCAGAAACTTTCGATGAAATTGCGTTGCGTCAGGCCAAGTATCACGGTCTTTCGGATCGTCAGATCGCGGCCCTGCGCCCCGAACTCGGCGGCGAGGACGGTGTTCGCGCTCTGCGTGACGAGCTCGGTGTCCGCCCGGTCTACAAGACCGTCGACACGTGCGCCGCAGAGTTCGAAGCCAAGACGCCGTACCACTACTCGACGTACGAACTCGACCCCAACGCCGAGTCCGAGGTCGCCCCGCAGACCGAGCGTCCCAAGGTCCTGATCCTCGGATCAGGCCCCAACCGCATCGGTCAGGGCATCGAGTTCGACTACTCGTGTGTCCACGCTGCGCAGACTCTGTCCGAGGCCGGCTACGAGACCGTCATGGTCAACTGCAACCCCGAGACCGTCTCGACGGACTACGACACCGCTGATCGCCTGTACTTCGAGCCGCTCACGTTCGAGGACGTGTTCGAGGTCTACCGCGCCGAAGCACAGTCGGGCACCGTTGCCGGCGTCATCGTCCAGCTCGGTGGCCAGACTCCGCTCGGGTTGGCCAAGCGCCTCGAAGCTGCAGGCGTTCCGATCGTCGGAACCAGCCCCGCTGCCATCGACCTCGCCGAGGATCGCGGCGAGTTCGGTCGAGTGCTGACCGAAGCCGGTCTGCCCGCACCGAAGTTCGGTACAGCCACCACGTTCGACGGCGCCCGCGACATCGCGGCAGGCATCGGCTACCCGGTGCTGGTGCGTCCGTCGTACGTGCTCGGTGGACGCGGCATGGAGATCGTGTACGACGAGGCTTCACTCGCCAACTACATCTCCCGGGCCACGGAAATCTCCGACGACCGCCCCGTGCTGGTCGACCGCTTCCTCGAAGATGCGGTCGAGATCGACGTCGACGCTCTCTGCGACGGCACCGAGGTGTACCTCGCGGGCGTCATGGAGCACATCGAGGAAGCCGGCATCCACTCCGGTGACTCGGCATGTGCGCTGCCGCCCATCACGCTGGGCCGTGCAGACCTCGAGAACGTTCGCCGCTCCACCGAGGCTCTGGCCAAGGGAATCGGCGTCAAGGGCCTACTCAACGTGCAGTACGCACTCAAGGACGACATCCTCTACGTCCTCGAGGCGAACCCGCGCGCCAGCCGCACCGTCCCGTTCGTCTCCAAGGCGACGGCTGTGCAGTTGGCCAAGGCCTGTGCTCGCGTCATGCTCGGCGAATCGATCGCCGAACTGCGGGTCAGCGGAATCCTGCCTGCAGAGGGCGACGGCGGAAACACCCCGGCCGGCGCACCGATCGCGGTCAAGGAAGCAGTACTGCCGTTCAACCGGTTCCGCCGCGCCGACGGAACCGGTGTCGACACCCTGCTGAGCCCGGAAATGAAGTCCACCGGCGAGGTCATGGGCATCGACTTCGACTTCGGCACTGCCTTCGCCAAGTCGCAGACCGCTGCCTACGGATCGCTGCCCACCGAAGGCGCCGTATTCGTCTCGGTTGCCAACAAGGACAAGCGTTCGCTGATCTTCCCGGTCAAGCGTCTTGCGGACCTGGGCTTCACGATCCTCGCGACAGACGGCACCGCAGAGGTCTTGCGCCGCAACGGTATCGAGTGCACCAACGTGTACAAGCAGTCCGGTGAAGAGGTGCCTGAGGGTGCTGTGACCATCGTCGACCAGATCCGCAGCGGTGAGGTCGCCATGATCATCAACACCCCGTACGGCAACTCCGGCCCACGCGTCGACGGCTACGAGATCCGCAGTGCCGCTGTGGCGTCGAACATTCCGTGCATCACGACAGTGCAGGGCGCTTCGGCTGCCGTTCAGGGCATCGAAGCTGTTCTGCGCGGCGACATCGGCGTTCACTCCTTGCAGGAACTGCACGCCGGACTGCGTCAACCGTCCGCACAGTCGTGACCCTCAGTTGGGGTCAGCGCCTTCGGTCCGCGACTGCGGACCGGGGGCGGCTGTGTGTGGGCATCGACCCGCATCCAGCTCTTCTCGACGCGTGGGGCTTGCCCCGTTCCGCTGACGGCTTGGCGAAGTTCGCGGACATCTGCGTCGAAGCGTTCACCGGTGAAGTTGCACTCGTGAAGCCGCAGGTTGCTTTTTTCGAGGCGTACGGCAGCGCAGGATTCGCCGTGCTCGAACGCACGATCGCGGCTCTTCGCGACGCCGGGACGCTCGTCGTGGCTGACGCCAAGCGCGGCGACATCGGTTCCACCATGGATGCGTATGCACAGGCGTGGCTCGGTGAATCGCCGCTGACCTCGGATTCGGTGACGGTGTCGCCGTACCTCGGGTTCGGCGCCTTGGCTCCGGCACTGGACCTTGCCCGCGAGCACGCGCGCGGAATCTTCGTGCTCGCGCGCACGTCCAACCCCGAGGGCGGCGGATTGCAGCAATCTTCTGCTGGCGGTGTGTCGGTGGCGCAGTCGATTGTCGACGACGCCGTTGCCGCCAACGCAGACGGCCGTGACACTGTCGGACTGGTTGTAGGCGCTACTCGCGATCACGGCTTGGACCTGACCGACTTCAACGGTCCGATCCTGGCTCCGGGACTCGGCGCTCAAGGTGCGACAGCCGCCGATCTGGCCGAGATCTTTGCCGGTTCGACGGAGTTGCTCCTGCCGAACTCGTCGCGCGGTGTTCTCAAGTACGGACCGTCTATCTCGGCGCTCCGCGAGGCAGCCATGCGTGATCGGGACGAGATCGAAGCAGCGTTGGCGAACTGATCCGTGAGCGATCACGACGTATCCAGTGGTGTCGGATCGCGGTGGTACCGTCCTGCGGTGAGTGGATTGGACGGATTGTGGACGCGTCGCTGGTGGCGCGTCGGGGTGCTTGTTGTGGTGTGTGGGTTGTTGGCCACCGCGTTTCAGGCTCTGACCGGTGTACACGGCGACGACCTCGCGGTGTACCGGACGGCCGGGCAGGCCGTCTTGGATGGCACAAACCTCTACGACGGCTCGTTCAACGCCCGATTGCCGTTCACGTATCCACCGTTTGCCGCCGTCGTTGCCGTCCCGGTGGCGATCGGCACCTGGGGTTTCATGCAGTGGACGTGGAGTTTCATCAGTCTTCTGATGCTGGCCGCGATCATCGTACTGAGCTACCGGGGAGTGCCGCTCACACGTAAGCGACCGCTGTCGGTGTACGTGGGATTCCTGATTCTGTGGACGATTGCGTCGCCGATTTCGGATCACCTCGGGTACGGGCAGGTTGGACTGTTTCTGACGTTCCTGTGCCTGATCGACGTCCTCGCGCGGCCGAAGTGGCTGCCCGAGGGCGTCCTGGTCGGCATAGCCGGAGCTGTCAAACTCGTGCCCATCGTCTACCTCGGCTACTACGTCATCACCGGGAAGTGGAAGGCCTTTGCGGGCGGCGCTGCGGGTTTCGCGGGAGCAACCGCCGTAGGTTTCGCGATACTGCCACGAGCGAGCCTCGACTACTTCGGTGACATCGCATCGCTGTCGGGACGCGTCGCCGTGGGAGACCCGGCGGTCTTCGGAAATCAGTCGCTCCGTGGAATGGCGCTGCGGGTGCTTCCCGACGCCATGGTGGGGCCTGTGTGGCTGGCTGCGTGTGTTGTTCTTGCCGGGCTGGGGATTCTTGCGACTCGGCGTGTACAGCGCTTACGCGGGGATCTGGCGGCGTTTACCGTGGTCGCGCTGCTTGCCGCTGTAGTGACACCTATCGCGTGGACCCATCATTTCGTGTGGCTGGTGCCAGCCGTTGGCGTGCTCTTGACGCCGCCGCGGGGGAGGAGCACGATTCCCGCCTGGTCGTTGGCCGCCGCTGCACTGACTGCAGCAGTGGTGCTGTTCCGGTTGCCGCGCGTCGGCGCAGACCTCGACGTCCCGGTTGTCGGCTTTGTCTTGGAGAATTCTTTACTCTGGGTTGCGTTTGCTGTCCTCGTAGCGTTGGTCGTACCGGGTGCGGACCGAAATGCCGGTGCCGACGCGAGCGCCGGCGATCCGAAATCTTCGCTTTCTGCGTGAGTTTCGCTCGCGACACGCGCAAACGCGTCGAATTGCGTCGAAAAATTTGACTGTGGCACCGGGCACGTTTGGTGGCGGTGCGGCCGACGCCTGGGGCAACCTTGGGTGCTATTCGGTAGATTTACCGAAAAGCCCTGTGTTACAATAGTTTTCGCAATCATATTAACGTCCATGTTGTTTTGTTTCGGTCGAGATAGCGCTGTCGTGCACATCGATTTCGAGATACGTTTCAGAGCGCATAACCCACCGTGATCTGCACCGGACCGCGGGGGGTGGGTTAGCAATTCGCGCCAGGCGTGAGTACGGTCGCTATCGCTGCTGGTTATCCAGTGGAATAGACAAAATTTGCACACGACGAGACGGAGGAACCGTGGCCCTTCCCCAGTTGACTGATGAGCAGCGCGCTGCTGCTTTGGAGAAGGCAGCTGCTGCCCGCAAGGCCAGGGCTGAGCTCAAGGAGCGCCTGAAGCGTGGCGGCACCGACCTTAAAGAGGTCCTCAAGGACGCCGAAGACAACGAAATCTTGGGCAAGATGAAGGTTTCTGCACTGCTCGAGGCTTTGCCGAAGGTGGGCAAGGTCAAGGCTCAGGAGATCATGACCGAGCTGGAGATCGCTCCGACCCGTCGCATCCGCGGCCTCGGTGATCGTCAGCGTCGGGCTCTGCTCACCAAGTTCGACTTCGAGGTCTGAGTCGAACCGTGAGAAAAACTGGCGCAACAGTAGTGATGAGCGCTGCGAAAACAGTTTCTTATGAGTGCTGAGGCTGTGTCAGAGAGCAAGACTGCAGTGCGGAGGGGTCGGCTGGTTGTACTAGCCGGCCCCTCGGCTGTCGGTAAGTCGAGTGTGGTCCGCGAACTGAGGACTCGGTTGCCCGAGTTGATGTTCAGCGTGTCGGCAACGACCCGCGATCCTCGCCCGGGTGAGGTGGACGGCAAGGACTACCGCTTCACCACTCGCGACGAGTTTCAGCGGATGATCGATTCCGGTGAGCTCCTCGAATGGGCCGACATTCACGGCGGACTGCAGCGATCGGGCACACCAGCGGCTCCCGTCGAAGAAGCTCTCGAAGCAGGACGACCCGTACTGGTCGAGGTCGATCTGGCCGGAGCCCGTGCGGTACGCAAGGCAAAACCCGAAGCTCTCCTGGTGTTCATGGCTCCGCCGAGTTGGGATGTTCTCGTCCAGCGACTCACCGGGCGAGGCACCGAATCCGACGAGGTCGTCGCGAGGCGCTTGGAGACGGCGCGAGTCGAATTGGCCGCCCAGGACGAGTTCGACACGGTCATCGTGAACGAGGATGTAAGCCGTGCTTGCGATGAGTTGGTATCCTTGTTGGTTGGGAACTGATTTTCATCCATCCAGGTGCATAAAATCGATTCATGTAGGCCTTCATTCAAGATCTAATTCAGGAGACACAAGAGTGAGCAGCACTTCAGCCGCATCCGCCGCAAGCCAGGGCGCTCTGCCTGCCTACGACACTCCGCTCGGCATCACCAACCCGCCGATCGACGAGTTGCTCGAACGCACCTCCTCGAAGTACGCCCTGGTCATCTACTCGGCCAAGCGTGCTCGCCAGATCAACGATTACTACAACCAGCTCGGTGACGGCATCCTCGAGTACGTCGGCCCCCTCGTCGAGCCGGGCCTGCAGGAAAAGCCGCTTTCCATCGCGCTGCGCGAAATCCACGCTGATCTGCTCGAGCACACCGAAGGCGAGTGAGCACGTCGTCTGCCGCTCCCGAATCGGTTTCGGGCACCGGGGGAGTAGCGGAAACTTCCGGTACGGCGCGTAAACGCATCGTTGTCGGTGTCGGCGGGGGTATCGCGGCGTACAAAGCGTGCGCGATCATCCGCAGCTTCACCGAGAGTGGTCACCACGTTCGCGTGATTCCCACCGAGTCCGCACTGGAATTTGTCGGCAGAGCAACTTTCGAGGCGCTCTCCGGCAATCCGGTGCACACCGGTGTCTTCGCCGATGTACCGCAGGTGCCGCATGTCCGACTCGGGCAGGAAGCGGACCTTGTTGTCATCGCGCCGGCTACGGCCGATCTGATGGCACGTGCCGTCATGGGCCGAGCTGACGATCTGTTGACCGCAACATTGTTGACCGCTCGTTGTCCCGTCGTCTTCGCTCCGGCGATGCACACCGAAATGTGGGAACACCCCGCAACGGTGTCCAACGTCGCGACCCTGCGTTCGCGCGGAGTCCACGTGATCGAACCGGCATCAGGACGATTGACCGGCAAGGACACCGGTGCTGGTCGCTTGCCCGAACCCGACGAGATCGTGGGCCTCGCGTCGTTGCTCCTCGAGCGCAGCGACGCTTTGCCTCGTGACCTCGAAGGTCGTCGAGTTCTGGTCACCGCCGGTGGTACCCGCGAACCGCTCGACCCGGTTCGTTTCCTCGGCAACCGCAGTTCGGGCAAGCAGGGGTACGCCCTGGCTCGCCTGGCCGCGCAGCGAGGTGCACAGGTCACGCTGATCGCCGGATACACGGCCGATCTAGCGGATCCAGCAGCTGTCGACGTCGTCCACATCAAGACCGCCGAAGATCTTCGATTGGCCGTCGAGAAGCATGCCCCCGGGCAGGACGGCATCATCATGGCCGCTGCCGTCGCCGATTTCCGGCCCACCACGGTGGAGGGAAGCAAGATCAAGAAGGGTGCAAACGAACCCGACTCGATCCCCCTGACGCGCAACGCGGACATCCTTGCCGGCCTCGTCGAATCGCGTCGGGCCGGTGACCTTGCCGCGGACACCGTCATCGTCGGATTTGCGGCTGAGACCGGTGACGCACACGGTGACGTCCTGAGTTACGCCCGTTCGAAACTTGCTCGTAAGGGCTGCGATCTCCTTGTGGTCAACGCAGTCGGCGAGGGCAAGGCATTCGAAGTTGATCACAACGACGGTTGGCTTCTCGGCTCCGACGGATCCGAGGCGGCACTGGAACACGGTTCGAAAGCGTTGATGGCCAGCCGCGTGCTGGATGCGCTCATTACGTTATTCCCGTAGAGGGGTGAGGGGCTTCTCACCCGTTTCGGGTGAGCGTAAGGGTGTTGCGCCGAGCGTTCAACGGATATCGTCGGCGCAGCTACACCCTGAATAAGCGACAAAACGGCCACCACACGGTGGTCGTGTTATTTCAATAAGCTGTAGTCATGAACTCAAGGCGTCGAGAGGGAGATCTGTGAGCAAGTCCGGCAGTCGGCTATTCACCAGCGAGTCCGTCACCGAGGGGCACCCGGACAAGATCTGTGACGCGATCAGCGACTCCATCCTCGACGCGATCCTCGCGCAGGATCCGCGTGCCCGCGTCGCCGTGGAGACACTCGTCACCACTGGCCAGGTTCACGTCGCCGGTGAGGTCACGACCACGGCATACGCCGACATCCCCAAGATCGTCCGCGACACAGTTCTCGAGATCGGGTACGACAGCTCTGCCAAGGGCTTCGACGGCAACTCGTGCGGTGTCAACGTCGCGATCGGTGCTCAGTCCCCGGAAATTGCTCAGGGCGTTGATCATTCGCACGAAGCTCGGGTCGACGGAACTCTCGACGACGAAATCGACCGTCAGGGCGCCGGCGATCAGGGCCTGATGTTCGGCTACGCCACCACTGATACGCCGGAACTGATGCCGCTTCCCATCGCGATGGCTCATCGCTTGTCGCGTCGTCTGACCGAGGTTCGCAAGAGCGGCGTCCTGCCGTACCTGCGTCCGGACGGCAAGACTCAGGTCACCATCGAGTACGACGGTGACAAGCCGGTTCGTCTCGACACCGTCGTCATCTCCACCCAGCACGCCGCAGACATCGACCTCGACAACCTGCTCACCCCGGACCTTCGCGAGAAGGTGCTCAACTCGGTACTGGCAGACATCAATGTCATTGATCTGGACACCTCCGACGTGCGTCTGCTCGTCAACCCGACGGGCAAGTTCGTGCTCGGTGGCCCGATGGGTGACGCCGGTCTGACCGGACGCAAGATCATTGTCGACACCTACGGCGGAATGGCTCGCCACGGCGGCGGCGCATTCTCCGGCAAGGACCCGTCAAAGGTCGACCGCAGTGCGGCATACGCAATGCGCTGGGTTGCCAAGAACGCCGTTGCGGCCGGCCTCGCCGATCGCATCGAAGTTCAGGTTGCCTACGCGATCGGCAAGGCTGCTCCCGTCGGCTTGTTCGTCGAGACGTTCGGTACCGAGAAGACCGACCCGGCTCGGATCCAGCAGGCCATCACCGAGGTATTCGACTTGCGGCCCGGAGCGATCATCCGCGATCTCGATCTGCTTCGTCCGATCTACGCACAGACTGCGGCGTACGGTCACTTCGGACGCACCGACATCGATCTCCCGTGGGAGAGCACGGATCGTGCGGACAAGCTGCGCAGCGCAGCAGGTCTCTGATAACTGACGTACAGACGGGGCGCGGGTGGGCGCGGAAAGAGTAGCGGCAGAGGTTGATCCGGTTGCCCGGGTGCTCCCGATGCTCCCGCTCGCCCACCTCGACCGAGAGTTCGACTACCTCGTTCCCCGTGAACTCGAAGCGGATGCGCAACCCGGTGTACGGGTGCGCATCCGCTTTGCTGGTCGTCTGGTCGACGGGTTCATCGTCTCCCGCGAGGCGACCAGCGATCATCAGGGCAAATTCGGGTGGCTCGAACGTGTCATTTCGGCCGAGCGAGTCCTCACTGCCGAGATAGCGCAACTGGTCGACCGCGTTGCCGAACGCTATGCAGGCACCCGGGCCGACGTGCTTCGACTAGCCGTTCCGCCGCGTCACGCCAAGGTGGAAGGCGAGCCGTGGGAACTCAGCGGTGACATCGCCGCGCCCACACTGGACGAACGAGGCTGGCACCTCTATCAGTACGGCGACGCGTTTGTCACCGCTGTCCGCGAACTGCGTGCTCCGCGAGCGGTGTGGCAGGCGTTGCCCGGTGAGGATTGGCCACTGCGGTTGGCGGAACTCGCCGGTTCGGTAGCGGCGGCAGGCAAGAGTGCGGTCATCGTCGTTCCGGATCAGCGTGATCTAGATCGAGTTCTTGCCGCCTGCGAGAAAGTATCCGGACCTGAAGCGGTAGTAGGACTTTCAGCGGGACTTGGCCCGGCTATGCGCTATCGGCGGTGGCTTGCGGCCCTTCGCGGAAGCGCCCGCATCGTCGTCGGCACGCGAAGCTCCGTTTTTGCCCCCACGCCGGACACCGGCCTTGTTGTCGTGTGGGACGACGGCGACGACAACCTGTCCGAGCCCCGCTCGCCCTACCCGCACGCCCGTGAGTCCGCGGTATTGCGGGCGCATGTGGCCGGGTGCGCCGTGGTGATCGGCGGTTTCTCCCGAACTGCGGAGTCTCAGGTGCTCGTCGATTCGGGGTGGGCCCACGATTTGGTCGCCGCTCGGGATGTGGTCAGGCACTGCTCACCCAAGATCACCGCATTGGCGGATAGTGATCACGCGTTGGCCCGCGACCCCGGTGCGAGGGCAGCACGGTTGCCGGCGATCGCTTTTGCCGCGGCCAGGCGAGCATTGGCCGACGGCCGTGGCGTGTTGGTGCAGGTGCCGCGTCGTGGGTACGTTCCGACACTCGCGTGCGGGAAGTGCCGGGCGCCGGCGCGGTGCCGCCGTTGCAACGGACCGTTGGCGTTGCCATCTGCAGCAGGTCCCGACGGTGCCGGAATTCCCGAGTGCCGCTGGTGCGGCGTCGCCGACGCGGCCTACCGATGCCATGCGTGTGGAGCCAAGGCGTTGCGTGCCGTTGTGGTCGGGGCGGGCCGAACAGCTGAGGAACTCGGTCGCGCGTTCCCCGGGGTGAAGGTTGTGCTGTCCGGTGGCGGCGATGTGGTCAAGGAAGTTGCCCAGGGCCCGGCGCTGGTGGTCTCGACCGTCGGCGCGGAACCGGTGATGACCGGGGGCTATGGTGCTGCTTTGTTGCTCGACGGGTGGGCATTGCTCGGGCGCGCAGATCTTCGCGCCGAGGAAGAGACTCTGCGGCGCTGGATGTCTGCCGCCGCCTTGGTGATTCCACTGTCCGACGGTGGCGAGGTAGTAGTGGTCGCGGATTCGGGAATCCCGACAGTTCAGGCTTTGGTCCGGTGGGATCCGGTTGGGCACGCCCGCAGTCAGTTCGACGAACGCGACGAGGTCGGCTTTCCGCCTGCCGTCCATCTGGCGGCCATCGACGGTGGTAGCGCCGCGATTACTGAACTGGTCGCTTCTGCCGATCTGCCTGCGAGCGCGGTTCTCCTCGGGCCTGTGGAATTGCCTGCGGGGGAGAGGCTTCCGTATTCCGGTGAGGACGAGGCGGGCGTAGCTCCCGAGCGTCTGCTGATTCGAGTGCCGCGCAAGGACGGCCGGGCACTGGCTGACGCTCTAGCTCATGCTCGCGCAGCCCGGAGCGCCCGAAAATCCTCCGGACCTGTGCGTATTCAGATTGACCCGCGTCGAATCGGCTGAGAAATTTCTTGGTGGCCTGGCGCTTTGCATGATTGCGGATGTGTGCTGCCTATACTGACCACTGTCTGACGAGGGAATACCGGTGAGAATCCGGAACTGACGCGCAACGGCGATGGGATTTCCCACGAGTCCGAATACTCGTCCGGCACCACATCGAGGATGGCGATTGCCACATGTCGGGCTCCGCGACCGAGCCCCTGATCGAAGGACGACTTTCCGTGCCCACCGCACCACTGACGCGCGCACTCACTGCCGCGACCGGATTGCTCTGCACCACCGCACTACTGACCGGGTGCTCCAGCGCTACTGCGCCGGACGCCGCGACCCCGACTACCGTTGCTGCTGATGCAGCGGGCCCTACAACTTACCCGTTGACACTCGAAAATTGTGGTGTGTCAGTGACATTCGATTCGGCGCCGCAACGAGCTGTGTCGCTGTACCAGAGTGCGACGGAGATTTTGCTCTCGCTCGGTCTCGGCGACCGGATGGTAGGCACCTCCACCTGGTTCGATCCTGTTCTCGCTCCTCTCGCGGCCCAGAACGACCTGGTGCCGAGACTGGCCGACAATGACGCGTCGCTCGAAGTGGTACTCGACACCGAACCCGATCTGGTGACGTCGGCGAGCGCCCACACCTTCACCTCAGCCGTTGTTGCGGAACGCTCCCGATTCGCGGAACTGGGAGTTCCCACGTATCAGTCGCCGTCTGTCTGTACCGATGCCGTCGTGGAGGGGGAGAACGTCTCGCGTACCGCGACTCTGACCATCGACACGCTGTACCGGGAGATTCGTGAGCTGGCGGCGATCTTCGACGTGCAGGATCGTGGCGCAGAGTTGATTGCCGAACTGCAGTCGCGGCTATCGGAAGCGGCGGCCGGTGTTGCCGGTTCGGGAAGAACGCTCGCTTTCTGGTTCTCCGGACTCGAGGCTCCGTACATGGCCGGATGTTGTTCGGCCCCAGGTCTTCTTGCCGACGAGGCAGGCGCCGTCAACGTATTTGCGGATCTGTCCGACGACTGGCCGGAAGTGAGTTGGGAAGCGGTAGCCGACCGCGACCCGGATGTGTTGGTGCTCGGTGACCTTCACCGTCGGCGAGTAGACGGTGATTCGTTGGAAACAAAAATCGCCTTTCTCGAATCGAATCCGGTGACCGCGCAGATGACTGCCGTGCGGAACCGCAACTACGTCACATTGTCCGGGGCCGAGATGGATCCAGGGATCCGCGAGATCGACGCACTGGAAAAACTCGCAGACGGACTGCGCTCGACGGTGGGCTGATACTGCTCGAGACATTGCACCTTCGATCTGTGCGATATATCGTCGAACTATCAGCGATATCGGCGAAGGGTAGCAACAATGGACAGGCATTTTCCCGACGGCGACCGTGGGCGCGGGCATCGTCGAGGGCGGTTCGGGCCCGACGGCGGACCTGGCCCAGGGTTCGGTCCCGGCGCGCACTTCGGACGTGGGCGCGGACGCGGCGGGCGCGGGCGTCGAGGTGACGTTCGCGCGGCTGTTCTGCTCCTCATTGCCGAAGAACCGATGCACGGCTACGAACTGATTCAACAGATCGTCGAACGCAGTGGCGGAGTGTGGAAGCCGAGTCCGGGATCGATCTACCCCGCACTGTCGCAACTCGAAGACGAAGGCCTCGTGATCATCGACAAGGTCGCCGGACGGAAGACTGCAAAACTCACCGAGGAAGGTGCCGCGTACGTCGAGCAGCACCGGGCGGATCTCGGTGCACCGTGGGACGAGGTTCGCGACAGCGTCGGCGCTCCCGAGCAGGATCTGCGTGAGCTGATCGGGCAACTGATGGGTGCTGCCGGTCAGGTCGCCGCAGTGGGTACACCAGCGCAGGTCAAGGCCGCTGCCGATGTTCTGATCGAAGCGCGTCGAGCGTTGTATCGCGTTCTTGCCGACGACGGGTCCACCGATACCGACAGTTGAGTGCGGCACTCGTGTTGGTGTGTCCGGTCACTATCGCCGGCGAAGCATGAACTACCTTGGGTAGCAATATAATCACTTCGATAATCAGGAGAGTTCATGAGTGTCCACGACTTTGCCGTCAAGGCTGCCGACGGATCCACCGAGGATCTGAGCCAGTACAAGGGCAACCTTCTGTTGGTCGTCAACGTGGCAAGCAAGTGTGGATTCACACCGCAGTACGAGGGCCTCGATGCCCTGTACCGGGAGAACAAGGACCGCGGCCTTCGGGTCATCGGATTCCCGAGCAATCAGTTCGGAGATCAGGAGCCTGGCCAGGACGCTGAGATCCAGGAGTTCTGCAGCACGACCTACAACGTCACCTTCCCGGTGTACGCAAAGATCGAGGTCAACGGCGACAACGCGGACCCGCTGTACGAGCACCTCCGCAGCGAGGCACCCGGTGAATTCGGGCCCGAAATCGGATTCCTGTTCGAGCATGTCAGCAAGACGCGCCCCGAGGCGATCGGTACCGACGAAGTGAAGTGGAACTTCACGAAGTTCCTCGTCGATCGTGACGGAGCGGTAGTTCGCCGGTTCGAGTCGACGGTCACCCCCGAGCAGATCGCCGAGGAAATCTCCGAGCTGCTGTAATTTTCGGAGCTGCTGTAAGCAGGTCTACCAACTGAATATTTAGTCGCAATCCCGGGAGCCCCTGCGTGGTCTCCCGGGTTTGCTGTCTTAAGCGTCGGACCTGTTGATTTCGATCGCACAACGCAGCACAACGTGCCAAAGTTCGTCGAGATCGACGTCGGCGATTGCGAAACCTTTTGCGGTGGAATGGTGGTCTTGCCCGATCAATCCGGCTAGTTCGGCGAAACCCGGGTGCTGACGTACAACCTCGTATTGGTTCCAGGTTCCGTAGGCCATGAGTTGGCAGGTTTTGTTGATCCACAATTGGATGGGTGCGTACCGGAGTCCATAGGGGTGGCTCGCAACGTCATGTCACCTCACAAAATTTGACAGATAGTCTGTTGAACACAAAATTTGACAGATAGTCTGTTGAAAAAATTTCGATAGAGACAGCTCACATCCAAGACCTTAGAAGAAATAAGCAGCTACCCTGGCTAATGAGACTAGGGAGAATCGCATGGACGAACGTGCCGACCGGCTGCGGGAAGACGTGGCGCTGTTCAGTCGAAGGATTCGGACGAAGAGTTCCGGGCATTTGTTGACTCCAACCCAACTGCAGGCACTTGCGCATCTGGATCGGGTGGGCGCGATGAGTGCGCGTGCGCTTGCCGATTTGGAGCGGGTAGTCCCGCAAACCATTGCGCGTACTGTGCTTCTCCTCGAGGAGAAGGGGATGGTGACGCGCACCGTCGATCCACATGATGCTCGCGCGAGTTTGATCTCGATCACGGACATCGGCCGTAGGACCCTGGACGTGGACCGCGCCGCCCGTAGTGAATGGCTTACGTCCGTGCTGACGGAGGAGTTCACCGACGTCGAACGTGAGTTGCTTTATCTCGCAGGACGTTTGCTGCGGCGTGCGGCTGAGTCGACCGATACAACACCGGCGCAGGAGTCAGTGATGCGCGCATGACCGCCGTCGAGGACCAGGCAGATACCAAGGCCTTGCCTGTTCCGTTCCGGGTGAGTGGTGCGGCAGCGACCGGCAGCATTCTGCAACCGCTGAATTCGTCGATGATTGCCGTGGCAATTGTTGGTATCGCCGCTCAGTTCGGTTCGAACGGCGGCGTTTCCTGGATCATCTCCGCGATGTACATCACGACCGCTGTTGGTGCCCCCATGATGGGTCGGCTCGGTGCATTGCTGGGCGCTCGTCGGGTATTTCTCGGAGGCTTAGCCCTGGTCGCCATCGGATCGTGCGTCGGGATGCTTGCCCCGAATGTCGGTTGGTTGATCGGTGCGTACGTGATCCTCGGATTCGGCATTTCAGCCCACATGCCCAACGCGATGACCATGGTCCGCAGCTACTCCGAGCGCTACGGGCGCCAGCCGCGTACAGCGATTGCAACGTTGGTTGTCTGCAGTCAGTCCGTTGCAGCTCTTGGTCCCACTGTCGGTGGTCTCCTTGTGGGGGCTTTCGGGTGGCAATCGATCCTGTGGGTGAATCTTCCCGTCGTAGTGCTCAGTGCTGTTGTGGTTATGCGTGCTGACGTGGGCTTTGCCGGCGGTGGGCGAGTGTCGGTTCGGGAAGCGCTCCATGCTCTCGATGTGGTCGGAATCGGATTGTTCCTCGTGACGATCACGTCGACGATGGTGCTGCTGGTTTCGTTGCCGGGGAACCCGACGTGGTGGCTGCTTCCCGTTGCGGTGACGGGACTCGGTCTCTTTGTCTGGTGGGAGCACCGCGCTCCGGAGCCGTTTCTGGATGTCGAGGCCCTGGCACGTAACCGCGCGCTCAGTGCCACTCTGGGTCGGACATTGCTCACGTACACGTGCTTCTACTGCGTCTTTTTCGGAATTCCGCAATGGCTGCAGTACGCGCGGGGGATGAGCCCGATCGAGGCCGGCTTGACGATGCTGCCCGTCGCGGGGGTCAGCGTGGTGGCCACCATGATCGGGTCTCGCACATACCGGCGGTACGGCGCCCGTCGCACTCTGTTTGTCGGTACGTGTGCGCTGCTGGTCGGCGGGGTGTTGATCGCTTCGGTCGAAAGCTCGACTGCACCGGTCTTGGTGCTTCTCCTTGTTGCCGCGGTACTTGGTATACCGAACGGTTTCAACAACATCGGCAATCAAAGCCTGATCAATGCGGTGACAACCGTGGACGAAGTTGGTGCTGCGATCGGCGTTTACCGCACAGTCGCGTTCATCGGCGCGAATCTTGCGGTTGTGGTGTTGCAGGTAACGGCCGGTCATCAGATCGACGACGCTGGTCTGCACCGGACTGGTTGGTTCATCGCAGTTTCAGGATTGGTCCTTCTTGTCGGGATCATGTTCTCGCGCAACATGGGACCGGCCCGCGCTGTCGATTCCCCGACTTCGTCTGCCTGATCTCGCTGTCGATCAGCTCGCTGCGGCGCGTCGCAGATCTTCGCACGTGCTCCGGTAAATCTGTGCCAGATCAGCCTCGGCGCCGTTGTCCAGGCGTTCTGCCCAGGTATCGACCGCGATACGTGTTGTCATCGCGGCACTTTCGACGAGTAGTCGAGCGTAAGGGCGGGCATTCTCGCCGCCAAGTTTGATGGCAACTCGGTCCGTCAGTTGGATCAGTGCCATGGATTCTGTGGCAAATGACGATGCGCACAGATGGGGGTCGGATGCGAGGAGGCGTCGAACTCGCAGTATTCGATCTCGCCTGTCAGGAGAGGCCTCCAGTCTCTCGATGATGTTCCCGTAGATTTCCTGCATCCCTGTCAGAGTCACGTCGTCGGCAGGGATCGCATCGAGCCATTCGACGATTTCCGTCTCGAACTCGACCTCGACGCTGAGGGCCGAGTCTTCCTTGGTGGCGAAGCATCGAAAAAATGTGCTGGGCGAGACTCCGGCGCGGCGCGCGATTTCGTCAACCGTCGTCGCCGACGAGCCGTGGAGTTCGAAAAGTTCCAGAGCGGCCCGGGATATCTCGAGGCGAGTTTCCTGGCGGCGGCGTTCCCGCAGGTCGGGAGCGCGTTTTGCCGCGGGGACCTTGACGCTGTCGTGTGTGGTCATCCGCAGTCCTCCATGCGGCTCAACTTACCAGCCGAAATCAACTTGACAGTGACTCTCAAGATGATTGATATTGTCAGTTAAATAAGTTGATTTGTCTTCTAAGACCAGAGAGTTCTCAGTAGCGCATGCATATTCAAGAGACGGAAGCCCAACCGGAATCGGTTGACCTCGACCGCGGTAGCAAATTGTTGATCACCGTGCTGGTCGTCGCAGCGTTCGTGATGATCCTCAACGAGACGATCATGAGCGTGGCACTGCCACGTTTGATGGTGGACCTGGATATCACCGCCAGCACAGCACAGTGGCTGACCACTGGATTCATGCTGACCATGGCCGTCGTGATTCCGACGACGGGCTACCTGTTCCAGCGATTCACTCTCCGGCAAGTATTCGCAGCAGCGATGACGCTCTTCAGCGTCGGCACGCTCCTCGCGGCGTCCGCACCCGGATTCGAACTTCTTCTGGCGGGTCGAGTGATCCAAGCCGGTGGTACCGCCATCATGCTTCCACTCCTCATGACCACGGTCCTGCGTGTTGTTCCCGCTCATAAGCGCGGCGCCATGATGGGCGTCATCTCCATCGTGATCGCCGTCGCTCCGGCGATCGGTCCGACACTCTCCGGTGTGATCCTGCGATCGCTGGACTGGCGCTGGATGTTCTGGCTTGTGTTGCCGATCGCCCTGGTTGCGTTTGCCATCGGCTCCGCGTTGGTCAAGAACCTCACCACTACCGGCGCAGCACCGTTCGACGGGTTGTCGGTTGTATTGTCCGCGTTGGCATTCGGTGGCATCGTCTACGGACTCGGTAGTCTCGGACATTCCGCCGAGGGATCCGGCGTGCCGGTGTGGGTACCGCTGGTTGTCGGTGTCGTGGCGCTGGTCGTGTTTGTTCTGCGTCAGTTGTCGCGGCAAGAGGACGGGCGCGCCCTCCTGGACATGCGGCCATTCCTCACGCCGACGTTCAGCATCGGATTGGCCATGTTGGCGATCAGCATGATGGCCCTGTTCGGTGCGCTGATTCTGCTGCCGTTGTACCTGCAGAATGTGCTCGGCCTCGACACGTTGAAGACCGGTTTGTTGCTTCTCCCCGGTGGTTTGCTCATGGGCATTCTGGCACCGTTCGTCGGTCGGGTCTTCGACCGCGTCGGTCCGCGCCCGCTGGTCATCCCCGGTGTCGTCGTGGTCAGCGCCGCGTTGTGGCTGATGACGCTCCTCGACACGGAGACCGGCTTGCCGATGGTTGTCGGCATCCATTCGATGCTGATGGTGGGTCTGGCATTGGTGATGACTCCGCTGATGACGTCGTCGCTCGGATCGGTCCCGTCGGAGTTGTATTCCCACGGCAGTGCGATTTTCAATACCGGTCAGCAGTTGGCCGGTGCGGCGGGAACCGCGTTGTTCGTCACGATCATGTCGAACACAGCCGCCTCCCAACTCGCCGATGGTGCGACTGACATCGCTGCTCAGCAATCGGGTATCCACACCGCATTCATGTGGGGTGGCGTCATATCCCTGATCGCGGTGGCAGGTTCGTTCTTCATCCGGAAGCCGGCAGTGACCAGCTAGGGATGCGTGTTCGTCTGCACTTATGATTGGCCTTGGTGTGGATCGGGATCGGGGCGGGAGTGCTGAACTATGTCGGGTAGAACAAGAATTGCAGGATTGGTGTTGGCTAGCGCCTGTCTGGTGGCGCTACCAAGTGTTGCCGGCGCGCAGTCCGGGGCGAGCGTTCCCACACACGTCGGACCGGCACAGATAAGCCGTCACGCGGCAACCGCATATGCAGAGACTCGCCCCGATTCGGCGCCGGCCGGGTCCAATAATTTCGACTGCAGGCCCACGGCCGAGCATCCACGTCCGGTGTTGCTTGCACATGGCACGGACACTCAGGCGTACACCGACTGGGCGGCTGTGGCGCCTGCCCTCGCTGCCGATGGCTATTGCGTTTTTGTTCTCAACTACGGCGGGGATCCTGAGGAAGATACCTTCGGCGTCGGCGACATCGTCTCGAGTGCAAGCGAATTCAGTGCCTTTGTCGATCAGGTGAGATCGAGGACGGGCGCTGATCGCGTCGATGTCATCGGGTACTCGCAGGGCGCCACGGTAACTCGGTACTACACCAACAAACTTGGTGGTTCGCAGTTTGTCGACCACTGGATCGGGCTGGCCTCGCCGACGTACGGCGGTGTGATGTTCGGGCTCGTGCCGCTCGTTCGGGCAATACCCGGCGGCGAAGAATTTGTCGAGGACACTTTCTCGGTTGCCGTGCGCGAGCAGATGGAGGGATCGGATCTGCTACGCAGCCTCAACAACGGCGGCGACACCGTGCCAGGGGTGCGATACACCACCATCGGCTCGCAGGTCGACGAAGTGATCCAACCGTCAGGCAACATCGCGTTGCGGGACTCAGGCGCCGAGAACATCGTCCTGCAGGACCTGTGCCCGCAGAACCTGACCGGGCACTTCCGGATGCCGTACGACCCTTACGTGATCGACATCATCCGCACCTCGCTCGATCCCGATGCCGAGCGGCACGCACCGTGTACGGCCGTCCCGCTCGGCACCGATATTCCGCAAGTGGTGATCGACGCAAATTCCTGACTTCTGCACTCGATTACGACCCCAGAAGTTGCCGACAGTCACGACCGATATGCCGCGCGGTACAAGCTGGGCTCAGCACTCCCTAGACTGAGGGTTCCATTCGTACAAAATCCGGGAGCGCTTTCGTGACTTGCAGTCCACCACGTTCGAGCGGCCAGCGAGCTGATCACAGTCTCGGCAGCCCTGAGAATAGGGAGGGCTGACATGCGCGTTGTATTCGCCGGAACGCCGGAACCTGCCGTCCCGTCCTTGCGTCGACTCATCGAGTCGGCCAATCACGAGGTCGTTGCCGTGGTGACGCGTCCTGACGCCGTTGCCGGTCGCGGACGAAAAGTCACCCGGTCACCCATCGGCATGCTCGCGGACGAACACGGCATTCCGGTGTTGACTCCCGTCAAGGCGTCAGATCCCGAATTCGCGGCCGAGCTGAAAAGCTACGAGCCGGACTGTGCGCCCGTTGTCGCTTACGGAAATCTGTTGCCGCAGAACGTACTCGACATCCCGAAGTTCGGTTGGGTGAATCTGCACTTCTCGCTGCTTCCCGCGTGGCGTGGTGCTGCGCCGGTACAGGCAGCGATCAGCGCCGGTGACGAGGTCACCGGTGCCAGCGCCTTCCGCCTCGAAGCGGGCATGGACACCGGACCGGTGTACGGCGTGATGACCGAACGCATCCGCGATACCGACACTGCCGGCGATCTCCTAGGGCGACTGGCCGAAGGTGGCGCCGGCCTGCTCGAATCAGTGCTCGACGGAATCGAAGCCGGTGCAATCACGGCGGTTCCTCAATCCGACGACGGCGTCTCGTACGCGCCGAAGGTGACCGTCGACGCGGCCCGGGTGCGCTGGGATCGTCCTGCTGCGGCCGTTGACCGCCACATTCGGGCGGTCACGCCTGCGCCGGGCGCGTGGACGATGATCGGTGACCTGCGGGTCAAGCTCGGACCGGTCACCTTGACTGACGACGTGCTGGCAGTCGGCGAGATCGCAGTACGCAAGGACGGTCTTTACATCGGTACCGCTACGACGGCGGTGCGACTCGGGCAGATACAGCCCCCGGGCAAGAAATTGATGTCGGCAGGGGACTGGGCACGCGGTGCCCGACTCGACGCGGAGGTACGAGCAGCATGACCGAATCACGACGACCAGCCCGCCAGGCCCAAGGCCCCGGCGACAAGCGGAACGGGTCGCGAAACAACAAGCCGAAGCAGGCCAAGCGGCCAGATCCGACGGCTGGACTCGATCAGCCGCGTCTCGCAGCTCTCGACGTGCTGCGCGCGGTCCGTGAGCGCGACGCTTACGCAAACTTGGTTCTGCCCGGATTGCTCCGCGATCGCAAACTCGACTCCCGCGATGCTGCCTTGGCAACAGAACTGGCGTACGGCGCTGCCCGCGCGCAGGGGTTGCTCGATGCTGTGATCGTGCACGCGTCGGGTCGTCCGATCGAGGAAATCGACGGCAACCTTCTCGACGTGCTGCGGTTGGGTTCTTACCAACTGCTGCGCACGCGCGTCGCGCCGCACGCTGCCGTCGCGACGTCCGTCGACCTCGCACGCGCTGAATCCGGCCAGGGGCGAGCAGGATTCGTCAACGCGGTACTGCGCCGGGTGTCCGAACGCACTCAGGACGAGTGGGTGGAACTGCTGGCGCCGAAGGACCCGATCGGGCACCTCGCGTTCGAGCACGCGCACCCTGTGTGGATCGCACAGGTCTTCGCCGATTCGCTCGGCGCTGCGGCCGGTGAACTCGAAGACGTCCTGATTGCCGACGACGCCCGCCCCGCCGTGCACCTCGTTGCGCGGCCCGGCGAAATCTCGGCCGAAGAGCTGGCGCTGGTCACCGGCGGCGAGATCGGCCCGTATTCGCCGTACGCCGTGCATCTCGACGGCGGCGATCCTGGCCAGCTCGATGCGGTGCGTCAGGGCTTGGCCGGTGTGCAGGACGAAGGCAGCCAGCTGGTTGCTCGCGCCCTGACTCTCGCACCGCTCGACGGTGACGACGGTGGCCGCTGGCTCGATCTCTGCGCTGGTCCCGGCGGCAAAGCAGCGCTTCTCGGAGCGCTGGCAGGAATCGACGGTGGGCGCCTCGACGCCGTCGAACCCGTCGCCCACCGCGCGGAACTGATCCGCAAGACCACCCGTGAGCTACCCGTCGACGTACACGTGGCGGACGGCCGCGAGTCCGGCCTCGAACCCGGCTACGACCGCATCCTCGTCGACGCACCATGCACCGGACTGGGCGCGTTGCGTCGGCGTCCGGAAGCGCGGTGGCGTCGCCAACCGTCGGATGTCGCACCGCTGGTGAAGTTGCAGCGTGAATTGCTCGCCGCGGCAATCGAATTGGTGCGTCCCGGTGGTGTGGTGCTGTACTCCACGTGCTCGCCGCACTTGTCGGAAACGCTGGCTGTTGTTGCCGATGCGGTCCGCCGTCATGGCGTCGTCGAACTCGACACCAAGGAGCTGGTGCCCGGTGTGCCGGACGTCGGCGACGGCAATTCGGTTCAATTGTGGCCGCACCGCCATGGCACGGATGCAATGTTCATGGCGGCATTGCGTAAACCACTGGCGTAGGTAGCTGTGCGCCGTTTTGGTAGCGGGACCTACCAAAACGGCGCACAGGGGTGGGGAGGTGACTTCCGGCCCCCGGAGTCGTATGGTTCCCTCCATGGTTACGTGGGAACAGGTTGTCGTACTCGCTTCGGCGCTTCCGTCAGTGGAGGAATCGACGTCGTACAACACCCCGGCACTCAAGGTGGCAGGCAAGACATTTGCGCGCTTGCGAACCGAAGCCGAGGGTGCATTGGTCGTGATGTGTGGTCTGGACGAGAAAGAGGCGCTGCTCGCCAGTGGGGAAGCGCCGTTCTTCACGACGGATCACTACCACGGGCACGGTTCGATCCTGGTGCACCTCGAACTGATCGAGGAGGATCAGTTGGCGGAAATGCTCGAGGACGCATGGCGGATCAAGGCTCCGTCGAAGGTGCGCAAGCTTCGCGCCGCAGTCAAGCACTGACAGATTTTCGACCGCACCGACGGGCGTGCACAGGGGCGCAGACGCCACGGCTAAACTCGGGCACGTGGCTTCCCCGATGATTGCACCGTCCATTCTGTCCGCCGATTTTGCACGCCTCGCCGACGAAGCGGCCGCCGTTGCCGGTTCTGATTGGCTTCACGTCGACGTGATGGACGCGCATTTCGTTCCGAATCTGACACTGGGTCTTCCGGTGGTCGAAAGCCTGCTCAAGGCAACGGATATTCCGCTCGACTGCCATCTGATGATCGACAACCCCGAGCGCTGGGCGCCGCCGTATGCCGAGGCCGGTGCATACAACGTCACGTTCCACGCCGAAGCCACCGATGATCCGCGTTCGGTTGCCCGCGACATTCGCGCTGCCGGTTCCAAAGCAGGTCTGAGCATCAAGCCAGGAACCGACATCGAGCCTTACCTCGAAATCCTCAAAGATTTCGACACGTTGCTGATCATGAGCGTCGAGCCGGGCTTCGGTGGGCAGTCCTTCATGCCGCAGGTCCTCGAGAAGGCCCGCACGATTCGTAAGCTCGTCGACTCGGGCGAGCTGAAACTGCTTGTCGAGATCGACGGCGGCATCAACGCGGACACGATCGAACAGGCCGCAGAAGCGGGCATCGATTGCTTTGTCGCCGGTAGCGCCGTGTACGGCGCGAGTGACCCCGGAGAAGCTGTGCGCAAGCTTCGTGCGCAGGCCGCATCCGCGTCGCCGCACCTGACGCTGTCGGTCTGAGAACACCGACATGGCAAAGGCTGTTCCGGTGTCGAGTTCTGATCTCGACGCCGCAATGCAGATCGCGTTGACTGCTGCTGATTCCGCACGCGGGTTCACCAGCCCCAACCCGCCCGTGGGCGCCGTCATTCTGGGCGCCGACGGAACCATTGCGGGCGTGGGCATGACTCAGCCCCCAGGTGGTCCGCATGCGGAGATCGTGGCTCTTACCGAAGCCGGCCGGGCAGCGCGCGGCGGCACGGCGGTGGTCACGCTCGAACCTTGCAACCATCAGGGGCGGACCGGGCCGTGTTCACAGGCGTTGATCGACGCCGGTGTGGCGGCCGTGGTTTATGCCGTCGGCGACCCCAATCCTGAAGCGTCCGGTGGTGCAGCGACGCTGATGCGCGCCGGAATCTCGGTCACGTCCGGACTACGAGCGGCTGAGGTCGAAGCGGGTCCGCTGCGCGCCTGGCTGCACAAGCAGCGCACCGGCCGTCCGCACATCACGTGGAAGTACGCGGCGAGCCTCGACGGCCGCAGCGCTGCCGAAGACGGCACGAGTCAATGGATCACGGGTCCGGCTGCTCGAGCACGCGTACATGCCCAGCGGGCGCAGGTCGACGCAATCGTGGTGGGTACCGGCACGGTCTTTGCAGACGATCCCTGGTTGACCGCGCGTCAGCCGACGGGGGACCTCGCGGCCCATCAGCCGGTGCGCGTGGTAGTCGGGAAGCGTGAAATACCCTCGACTGCAAGGATTCTCGACGACGCGGCTCCGACGCTGATCTTGAATACGGAGAGTATCGACGAGGTTGTCGAGGCGCTCACCGAATATACGGACGTGCTGCTCGAAGGCGGACCACGCCTGGCGGGTGCATTCCTGGCCGCAGGGTATGTCGACGTCATCGAGGCGTACATCGCTCCGATCCTGCTCGGCGGGGGAGCGTCGGCGCTGGTCGACGCGGGAGTACACACCATCGCCGATGCTCGCCGGTTCCACTTGGAGTCCGCGGTAACGATTGGCCCCGATATTTTGTTGAGTCTGGTTCCGGAGAATTCCGCTCCGGGGAACGAGGAGTAGGCACGCGTGTTCACTGGAATTGTTGAAGAACTCGGCGAAGTTGTCGCCAAGGAAGAACTGGTCGACGCCGCGCGCTTCACGGTGCGCGGACCGTTGGTCACCTCCGACGCCGGTCACGGTGATTCCATCGCGGTGAACGGCGTCTGCCTCACGGTTGTCGACGTACTCGACGACGGTTCCTTCACTGCAGACGTCATGCAGGAGACGCTGAACCGTTCGAGCCTCGCGAGCTTGGCTGTCGGCAGCCGCGTCAATCTCGAGCGCGCAGCAGCACTCAACAGCCGTCTCGGTGGACATCTCGTGCAGGGCCACGTCGACGGTACCGGCCACGTCATCTCCCGTTCGCCGTCCGAGAACTGGGAGATCGTGCGGATTTCGCTGCCCGAGTCCATCTCGCGGTACGTCGTGGAGAAGGGTTCGATCACCGTGGACGGTGTGTCCCTGACGGTGTCGGCGCTGGGAGGTGAGCGTGGGTTCGAGTACTTCGAGATCTCGCTCATTCCGACGACGCTGGAGTTGACGACACTCGGAACCGCGACGATCGGCACACCGGTCAATCTCGAGGTCGACGTGATCGCGAAATACGTCGAACGGTTGCACGCTGCCGGTAGGTAGGACCGCCTCGATCGGGTCTTGACGGACGGTCGTAGGGTTGGTAACAGGGTTGGTCAGTAGGCTTGGCCAGTAGGGTTGTCGGTGCATCCACATCGGATGTACTCGTTGTTTTCGATGATGACTAGTAGTCAAGACTTTGGAGTGCGAGCACGTGACCAGGTTCGACAGTATCGAGCGCGCAGTAGCAGATATCGCTGCAGGTAAAGCTGTTGTCGTTGTGGACGACGAGGATCGTGAGAACGAGGGCGACCTGATCTTCGCCGCAGAGAAAGCCACTCCTGAACTGGTGGCGTTCATGGTTCGGTACACGTCCGGTTATCTCTGTGTTCCGCTCGACGGAAACGACTGCGACCGTCTGGGCCTGCCCCCGATGTACGCCACCAATCAGGACAAGCACGGCACTGCATACACGGTGACCGTCGACGCCCGTGAGGGAATCGGCACCGGTATCTCGGCGTCGGATCGCGCTGCGACCATGCGCCTGTTGGCTGATCCCAACTCCGGTGCCAACGATTTCACCCGTCCCGGCCACGTCGTACCGCTGCGCGCGAAGGAAGGCGGAGTTCTCCGTCGTCCCGGACATACCGAAGCCGCAGTCGATTTGGCTCGCATGGCTGATCTTCGTCCCGCCGGTGTCATCTGCGAAATCGTCAGTCAGAAGGACGAAGGCGCAATGGCTCAGACGGACGAGTTGCGCGTGTTCGCCGACGAGCACAACCTGGCGTTGATCTCGATTGCCGATCTCATCGCGTGGCGTCGTAAGCACGAAAAGCACGTCGTCCGCATTGCCGAAGCCCGTATCCCGACGCGTCACGGTGAGTTCACCGCAGTCGGCTACACCAGCATCTACGACGAGGTCGAACACGTTGCGCTGGTGCGCGGCGACATCGCCGGCCCCGACGGTGACGGCAGCGATGTTCTCGTGCGCGTGCACTCCGAGTGCCTGACCGGTGACGTGTTCGGCTCACTGCGCTGCGATTGTGGTCCGCAGCTCGATGCCGCACTGGACATGGTGGCTCAGGAAGGCCGCGGCGTCGTTCTGTATATGCGCGGACACGAGGGTCGCGGAATCGGCCTGATGCACAAGCTGCAGGCGTACCAGTTGCAGGACGCCGGCTCAGACACGGTCGACGCCAATCTCGAACTCGGGCTCCCCGCTGACGCCCGTGACTACGGCATCGGCGCGCAGATCCTCGTAGATCTGGGCATCTCGTCGATGCGTCTGCTGACGAACAACCCGGCCAAGCGTGTCGGCCTGGACGGTTACGGACTGCAGATCACCGACCGGGTTCCGATGCCGCTGCGCGCCAACGCCGAGAACCTCACGTACCTGCGCACCAAGCGCGACCGGATGGGCCACGATTTGATCGGACTCGACGAGTACGAAGCCGCTCAGGAAGCCGTCAAGCAGGACGGTGCGGTATGAGCGGTGAGGGACAGCCCCAGCTGGCTATCGCCGAAGCGAAGGACTTGAAACTGGCGATCGTTGCGGGGCAGTGGCACGCCACGATCTCCGAAGCGCTGATCGCGGGTGCTCAGCGGGTGGCCGCAGAGGCGCAGATCAAAGATGTGACGTTGATCCGCGTCGCCGGCGCCATCGAACTGCCCGTCGTTGCACAGGCGTTGGCCAAGACGCACGATGCCGTTGTTGCGCTCGGTGTGGTCATTCGCGGTGGTACACCGCATTTCGAGTACGTCTGTGACGCGGTGACAGCTGGTCTGACGCGGGTCTCTCTCGACGAGAGCACACCGGTCGGCAACGGCGTCCTGACCACCGATACCGAACAGCAGGCCCTGGATCGTTCCGGTTTGCCCGGTAGTGTCGAGGACAAGGGTGCGCAGGCCTGTGCCGCAGCATTGGACACGGCGGTCACCTTGCGCCACCTACGACAGCCATGGACTGAGGATTCGTTTCGATGAGCACACCTGACGACAACTGGGAACTGATCGCGAAACCGCGCAAGTCGACGCGATACGCGATCGGGGTTGCGGCTCTCCTGGTCATCGTCCACGTCACTCTGGCAGTCTCGCTGCGAAGCGGATCGACCGGCGTGTACTTCCGCGCGGCCGATCAGCTTGCGATGGCCACGATCGGCTGTGTTCTCGCCGGTGGTGTTCTGCTGCTCACCCGCCCTCGGGTGCGAGCGGGTCAACGGGGTATCGCGGTTCGCAACATTCTCGGCGAGAAGATCGTCGAGTGGGATCTGTTCGAAGGCCTGTCGTTCCCTGACGGTGCCGCGTGGGCCAGGATCGAACTGCCGGACGACGAGTACATGCCGGTCATGGCGATCCAGTCCAACGACCGCGAATACGCGGTGGACGCCGTCGTGAAGCTGCGCGAAATCGCTGACCGCTACGCCCCGGCAGCACACGAAAGCAACTGACGTTCGCCAGGCCGATTCGTCGGACACCACCTGCGTGTTTCCGAATCGGTCGGTGGCGACGACTAACGTGGAACTGTGCCGGATCCTTCGACTTATCGCCCCGCCACCGGAACAATCCCGGTGGCGCCTGGCGTCTACAAATTTCGTGATCCGCATGGTCGGGTCATCTACGTCGGCAAGGCCAAGAGCCTTCGTTCGCGTCTGAACTCGTACTTCGCGGACGTCACGACGCTTCATCCCCGCACCAGGCAGATGGTGACCACGGCCGGCAGCGTCGAGTGGACGGTCGTCAGCACCGAAGTCGAAGCGCTACAACTCGAATACAACTGGATCAAGGAGTTCGATCCACGGTTCAATGTTCGCTATCGCGACGACAAGACGTATCCCGTTCTTGCGGTCACGCTGAACGAAGAGTTTCCGCGGCTGTTCGTCTACCGCGGTCCACGGCGCAAGGGTGTCAGGTACTTCGGTCCGTACTCGCACGCGTGGGCCATCCGAGAAACACTCGACCTATTACTTCGGGTGTTCCCGGCCCGCACGTGTTCCGCCGGAGTGTTCAAGCGCCACAACCAGATCGGCAGACCGTGTCTGCTCGGGTACATCGACAAGTGCTCTGCGCCGTGTGTGGGCCGTGTCAGCCCCGAGGAACACCGGCAGATCGTCGAGGACTTCTGCGACTTCCTCGCCGGGCGGACAGACAAGTTGGTGCGTGACCTCGAGAAGAAAATGCAGCAGGCGTCCGATGACCTCGATTTCGAGACCGCGGCGCGACTACGCGACGATATCGGAGCCCTCCGCAAGGCGCTCGAAAAACAAGCCGTAGTGCTCGGCGACGGCACCGATGCCGACCTCGTCGCGTTTGCGACCGATGACCTCGAGGCCGCGGTCCAGGTATTCCACGTGCGCGGCGGTCGGGTGCGGGGTCAACGCGGCTGGGTAGTGGAGAAGGCCGGTGACGCCATCGACTGGGCAGCTCTCGACGCAGACTCCGACCTCCCGATTCTGGTCGAGCAGTTCCTGACCCAGTTCTACGGCGAGCAGGCATCCCTCGAACCGGGGAGCGACCCGGAATCGGGTTCGAGCGCCGTTCCTCGCGAGGTGCTGGTTCCGGTACTCCCTCCCAACGCCGCCGAGATCCAGGTGTGGCTCAGCACCCTTCGCGGTTCTCAGGTTCAGCTGCGAGTTCCGCAGCGCGGCGACAAGAAGGATCTCGCCGAAACCGTGCAGCGCAACGCGAAAGAAGCTCTGGCGCAACACAAACTCAAGCGAGCGGGAGATTTCACGTCACGATCGGCCGCGCTTCAAGGTATCCAGGAAGCCCTCGATCTGGACTCGGCGCCGCTGCGAATCGAGTGTGTCGACATCAGTCACGTTCAGGGCACCGACGTCGTTGCCTCGCTCGTCGTGTTCGAGGACGGCTTGCCCCGCAAATCCGATTACCGCCATTACGCGATCAAGGAAGCCGCAGGCGACGGGCACTCGGACGACGTCGCGAGCATCGCCGAGATCACGCGTCGACGGTTCCTCCGACACAACCGTGACCTCGGAATCCTGGCCAATTCGGCCGCAGGTATGGACGCGGACGGCGGCGACCTGGCACCGGAAGCGGCGATCGATCCTCAGACCGGTCGGCCACGACGCTTTGCCTATCCGCCCAATCTGTTTGTGGTTGACGGTGGTGCGCCGCAGGTCAATGCCGCCGCCGCCGTGCTCGACGAGCTCGGCGTCACCGACGTAGCCGTCGTCGGACTCGCGAAACGACTCGAAGAAGTGTGGGTGCCCAACGAGGAAGATCCGGTGATCCTGCCTCGGACCAGTGAATCGCTGTACTTGCTGCAACGAATCCGCGACGAAGCGCACCGCTTTGCCATCACGTTCCACCGCAGCAAGCGCTCGCGGCGCATGACGGCGTCGGTGCTCGATTCGGTCAAGGGACTGGGGGAGACCCGGCGAACCGCGCTCGTGTCCCATTTTGGTTCCGTGGCAAATCTCAAGACCGCGACCGTCGAGGAAATCATGGAGGTCCCCGGCATCGGTGCCGCTACGGCGCGGGCCGTTCTCGACGCTTTGGGCGGCGAACCTGCGCAGACCGTCAACCGAGCGGAAGCGCTGCCGGGCGGGGTAGGGGATGATAAACAGGACGTGGAGTTCGAAATGTCGGATCAGCTGGTTCGGCAGGTACCGGACTCCGTGTCGAGCGAACCATCCATATCGACGACGGGGCAGAGTGCCGAGTGACCACAGACAGCGCAAACGACAGCCGAACCATGGACTTTCTCTTGGTCACGGGATTGTCCGGCGCCGGACTCAGTACTGCAGCCAAGGTCCTCGAAGACCTCGGCTGGTATGTAGCGGACAACCTACCGCCCGAATTGATCTCGCGAATGGTCGGATTGAGCCTGACGTCTGATCCACCGGTTGACCGACTTGCCGTGGTGATCGACGTGCGGTCTCGACTGTTCACCGGCGATCTCGGCTCGGTCCTCACGGAATTGGAGGCCGCGCCGATTCACACGCGTGTCCTCTATCTGGAGGCGTCCGACGACGTTCTGATCAGGCGGTTCGAGCAGGTTCGCCGTAGCCACCCGCTGCAGAACGAGGGCGTCGACGGCACACTCGCAGAAGGTATCGCCGCGGAGCGTCGGCAGTTGGCCGTGGTCAAGGCTGCCGCCGACTTGGTGATCGACACGTCTGCGCTCAAGGCACATCAATTGCGGCAGAAGATCGAAACGGCTTTCGGGGTCGAGGCGAACCGAACCATGAAGGTCACCGTGCAGTCGTTCGGGTTCAAATACGGTTTGCCCATCGACGCGGATCTCGTGTGCGACGTGCGTTTCCTGCCCAATCCGCATTGGATTCCCGAACTCCGCGATCACACCGGCCAGGAGGCCGGCGTTCGCGATTACGTCCTGTCTCAGGACGGCGCCGAAGACTACCTCGACACCTATCTGCATCTGCTCGACCTGACGATCGCCGGATATCGTCGAGAAGGAAAGCGCTACATGACAATTGCTGTGGGTTGCACCGGTGGGAAACATCGAAGTGTGGCCATGTCCGAGGCTCTTGCACGCAAGTTGGGCAGTGAGGCCGACATCGCGGTCAGCATCGTGCACCGAGATCTGGGCCGCGAATGAGCGGTTCGACGGGGCAGGATCTTCGGGGGCCCGCGGTCGTCGCTCTCGGTGGTGGTCACGGACTGTTTGCGACGCTGCAAGCTGTTCGCCGACTCACCTTCGACGTGACTGCCGTGGTCACTGTCGCAGACGACGGCGGCTCGTCCGGTCGCTTGCGCGCCGAACTCGGTGTGATCCCGCCTGGTGACCTTCGGATGGCGCTGGCGGCGTTGGCTGCCGACGAACCCGATGTCAGGGACTGGACGCGCACCATCCAGCACCGTTTCGGTGGTGTCGGCGCGTTGGCCGGGCATTCGGTGGGCAACCTGATTCTGGCCGGCCTCACCGAGGTGCTCGGCGACCCGGTTCAGGCGCTCGACGAGATGGCGCGACTGTTGCGGGTGCGCGGGCGGGTGCTGCCCATGTCGCCGATCGCGCTCGACATCGAAGCCGACGTTCAGGGTTTGGAAGAAGACCCTCGCGTCAGCCGGTGTATCCGCGGTCAGGTTGCAGTGGCGACCACGCCGGGAAAGGTGCGACGCGTGCGTCTGTTGCCGGCAAATCCGCCCGCGAGTCCCGACGCGGTGGCTGCCATCGGACGAGCTGACCTCGTGGTGCTCGGACCTGGCTCGTGGTTTTCCAGTGTCATCCCACACGTGCTCGTCCCGGAATTGGTCGAGGCTCTCTCGTCCACCGAAGCCCGAAAGGTGCTCGTTCTCAATCTTGCTCCGGAACCTGGGGAGACGGCCGGATTCTCGGCAGAGCGTCACCTGCACGTACTCTCCCAGCATGTGCCCGATTTCCGGGTTGACTACGTCGTCGTCGATTCTGCGTCGGTTCCGCCGGGACGGGAACGTGAACATCTGGCGCGGGCAGCGCAACAATTTCACGCCGAAGTCCGATATGCGGACGTCGCCGATACTGCGGCGGGTTCGGCGCATATCCACGATCCGGTGAAACTCGCCGAGGCTCTCGCCCAACTGACCGGGCGGACAGGCACTCTCGAACCGGCCAATGGGGCCGGCACCGATCATTCAACAGCAGAACAGAGGGAGAACACTTCGTGGCAATGACAGCGGAGGTCAAGGACGAACTGAGCCGGTTAGTGGTGACTCAGGTCAGCTGCCGAAAGGCTGAGGTCTCCGCACTGCTCCGATTTGCCGGCGGACTCCACATCGTCGGTGGCCGGGTTGTCGTCGAGGCCGAGGTGGATCTGGGATCCACCGCGCGTCGGCTACGCCGCGAGATCTTCGATCTCTTCACCTACAGCGCCGACGTTCACGTGTTGAGCGCGGGTGGGCTGCGAAAATCAGCCCGCTACATCGTGCGCGTTGCCAAGGAAGGCGAAGCCCTCGCACGCCAGACCGGGCTTCTCGATCTACGTGGCCGGCCGGTCCGCGGCCTGCCGGCTCAGGTTGTCGGCGGAAGCGTCGGTGACGCCGAAGCAGCTTGGCGCGGAGCTTTTCTCGCGCACGGTTCCCTGACCGAACCAGGCCGGTCCTCGGCGCTCGAAGTGAGCTGCCCCGGGCCCGAAGCGGCACTCGCGCTGGTCGGTGCTGCTCGTCGTCTCGGGATCTCGGCGAAGGCCCGCGAAGTGCGTGGCACGGATCGCGTCGTGATCCGCGACGGTGAGGCGATCGGTGACCTTCTGACCCGGATGGGCGCTCAGGACACTCGGCTCGTCTGGGAAGAGCGTCGGATGCGCCGCGAAGTGCGGGCAACGGCCAACCGGCTCGCGAACTTCGACGACGCCAATCTGCGACGCTCGGCTCGGGCTGCGGTGGCGGCCGCCGCGCGCGTCGAGCGGGCCCTGGAAATCCTCGGTGAGGATGTTCCGGATCATTTGGCTGCCGCAGGTGCCCTGCGCGTCGAACACCGCCAGGCGTCGCTCGAGGAGTTGGGACAGCTCGCTGACCCGCCGATGACGAAGGACGCTGTCGCGGGGCGTATCCGGCGTCTGCTGTCGATGGCCGATCGCAAGGCGAAGGAAACCGGCATTCCGGACACTGAATCCGCAGTCAACTCGGAGCTACTCGAAGAGGGATGATGGTCCCTCGCCGGCGGGGTCTTCAGGGTGGGCTGCGCACTCTGGAGCCAAGCACATTAGGGTAAGGGTCACATCGACCGATGAACCCCACGTCCGCGTCGTGCACACACGGATTCGGAACTGCGTGGGTCAAGTTGCACACCAGAATCATGGTCAAAGGAGCGAATTGTGACTGTCCGGGTTGGCGTAAACGGTTTCGGCCGTATCGGACGTAACTTCTTCAGGGCGGTGGATGCGCAGAAGGCGCTCGGAACCACCGATATCGAGATCGTGGCAGTCAACGACCTGACTGACAACGCGACGCTCGCTCACCTGCTGAAGTACGACTCCATCCTCGGCCGCTTGCCGTACGACGTGTCGCTCGACGGTGACGACACGATCGTCGTCGGCGATCAGCGCATCAAGGCCCTCGCACACCGCGGCCCGTTGAACGAGCTTCCCTGGGGCGAGCTGGGCGTCGACGTCGTCGTCGAGTCCACCGGCATCTTCACCGACGCAGCAAAGGCCAAGGGACACCTCGAAGCCGGCGCGAAGAAGGTCATCATCTCGGCTCCGGCCAAGGGTGAAGACATCACCATCGTCATGGGCGTCAACGACGACAAGTACGACGGCAGCCAGAACATCATCTCCAACGCCTCGTGCACCACCAACTGCCTCGGCCCCATCGCCAAGGTCCTCGATGACGAGTTCGGCATCGTCAAGGGTCTGATGACCACGATCCACGCGTACACGCAGGATCAGAACCTTCAGGATGCGCCGCACAGCGACCTCCGTCGCGCCCGCGCAGCCGCTCTCAACATCGTTCCGACCGGCACGGGCGCTGCCAAGGCAATCGGCCTGGTTCTCCCGCAGCTGCTCGGCAAGCTCGACGGTTACGCACTGCGCGTGCCGATCCCCACGGGTTCGGTCACCGACCTCACCGCGAACCTGAAGAAGTCGGCTACCGCTGACGAGATCAACGCCGCGATGAAGGCTGCAGCCGAGGGCCCCCTCAAGGGCATCCTCAAGTACACCGACGCACCGATCGTCTCGTCGGACATCGTCACCGACCCGCACTCGTCGATCTTCGACTCGGGTCTGACGAAGGTCATCGACGACCAGGTCAAGATCGTTTCCTGGTACGACAACGAGTGGGGCTACTCCAACCGCCTCGCCGACCTCATCGGCCTCGTCGCCAAGTCACTCTGAGCGGAGTTTCGATAACAGTGGCAGTTCAGACGCTGAAGGATCTGCTGGACGCTGGGGTCGAGGGGCGCACCGTACTGGTGCGTTCCGACCTCAACGTCCCGTTGGATGGCGGAGAAATCACGGACCCGGGCCGCATCGTCGCGTCCGCTCCCACCTTGCGGGCACTTGCCGAGGGTGGAGCGAAGGTCATCGTGACCGCGCACCTCGGGCGCCCCGACGGTCAGCCCGATCCCAAGTTCTCCCTCGCACCGGTTGCCGCGAAGTTGGCCGAAATCCTCGGTCGCAACGTGCAACTCGCCGGTGACGTCGTGGGACAGGACGCGCTGGCTCGTTCCGAAGGACTCACCGACGGTGACGTCCTGATGCTCGAGAACATCCGTTTCGACCCTCGCGAGACCAGCAAGGACGAAGCCGAGCGGGTCAAGCTCGCCAAGGCTCTCGTCGAGCTGGTCGGTGATGACGGCGCATTCGTCTCCGACGGATTCGGTGTTGTTCACCGCAAGCAGGCGTCGGTCTTCGACGTCGCGAAGCTGCTCCCGCACTACGCGGGTTACCTCGTCGGCGCCGAGGTCGAGGTGCTCGCCAAGCTCACGCAGGACGCGGCGCGTCCGTACGCAGTGGTGCTCGGTGGCTCCAAGGTCTCGGACAAGCTGGCCGTCATCGAGGCACTGGCACCCAAGGTCGACACACTGGTGATCGGCGGCGGAATGTTCTACACGTTCCTCGCGGCTCAGGGTGTGTCCGTTGGCAATTCGCTCTGCGAAGAGTCCATGATCGAGACCTGCAAGAGCCTCCTCGACCGGTACGCGGACGTCATCCACATCCCTCAGGATGTTGTTGTCGCGGACTCCTTCTCGGCTGATGCCGAGTCGAAGATCGTTCCGTTCGACAAGATTCCCGACGGCTGGATGGGTCTGGACATCGGACCGGAGTCGGTCAAGCGCTTTGCCGCGATCCTGACCGGAGCCAAGACGGTGTTCTGGAACGGCCCGATGGGCGTGTTCGAGTTCCCGAAGTTCGAAGCCGGCACCCGCGGTGTTGCGGAGGCAATCGTCGAAGCAACCGCCAAGGGCGCGTTCAGCGTCGTCGGCGGCGGCGACTCTGCTGCGGCTGTCCGCCAGCTCGGAATCCCGGACGAAGGCTTCTCGCACATTTCCACCGGCGGCGGCGCTTCCCTCGAATACCTCGAGGGTAAAGAGCTTCCCGGCATCGCAGTACTGGAAGGCTGATCCGACATGGCACGTAAGCCGTTGATCGCCGGCAACTGGAAGATGAATCTGAACCACCTCGAGGCCATCGCCTTGGTGCAGAAGATCGCGTTCTCCTTGCCTGCGAAGTACTTCGACAAAGTGGACGTCACGGTTATCCCGCCGTTCACCGACATCCGTAGCGTCCAGACGCTGATCGAGGGCGACAAGCTCCTGCTCACGTACGGCGCGCAGGACGTCTCCGCTCAGGACAGCGGTGCATTCACCGGCGAGATCAGCGGCTCCATGCTGGCCAAGCTCGGATGCACCTACGTCGTGGTCGGACACTCGGAGCGTCGCACCCTGCACGGTGAGACCAACGAGCTTGTCCTCGCCAAGACCAAGGCTGCCTTGAAGAACGACCTCACACCGATTGTGTGCATCGGTGAGGGCCTCGAGATTCGCGAAGCAGGCAACCACGTCGCCTACAACGTGGAGCAGCTCAAGGGTTCTCTGGCCGGCTTGAGCGCGGAGGAGATCTCCAAGATCGTCATCGCGTACGAGCCTGTCTGGGCAATCGGCACCGGTCGAGTCGCTTCTGCTGAGGACGCTCAGGAAGTGTGCGCAGCGGTTCGCGGCACGGTCGCCGAACTCGCCGACGCTGACGTGGCTGCAGGCGTACGAGTCCTGTACGGCGGCAGCGTCAGCTCCAAGAATGTCGGAGAGATCGTCGGCCAGGCCGACGTCGACGGCGCTCTTGTCGGCGGCGCGTCACTCAAGGCGGACGAGTTTGCCACGTTGTCTGCGATTGCAGCGGGCGGGCCACTGCCTAGCTAGCATGTGATCTGAAAAGAACAGTGGGCGCGTAACCGAAATGGTTACGCGCCCACTGTTTTTGCATTCTCAGGCAACCAGTTTTGAGCCGAGTGCGTCGATGGTGTCGGCGGTGAGGCCGAGTCCGTCGTGCAGATAGTTCTCAATTGACGAGTAGCTGGCGCCCACCTGCTCGAAGGCTGCACCGAGGTAACTCTCCTCGACGGTCAACATGACACGGACCACGTCGGCCCGACCGATCGCAGCCGTTTGAGCAATACGCTCGGCAGCCGCGTCGACGTAAGCCGCGGAGTAGGTGTTGGTGAGCAGATAATCGTCGACGATGGTCTCCTGCGGAACCCCTGCGAGAGTCTGCAGCAACGCTGCTGCCCAACCCGTGCGATCCTTTCCGGCGGTGCAATGGAACAACTGGGGTCCCGGTGTTGTCGCGAGCGCGGTAAGCAATTGGGAGAACCCGGCGCGGGTCGCGTCGTCGGTCACAAAACTGCGATTGAGTTCGCGCATGAAATCCTGCGCAGAGTCGACGGTGCGGATTGCCAGAGCCGAGTTCTGAATTGTTCCCGGAAGGATCGGGATGTGTGTGTACTTGGCTGCCGAGAGAATGGTGTCCGGGGTTTCCGAAGCCTCGGCCTCGGAGCGAACGTCGTAGACGGCGGTCAGGCCCAACGATTCGACAACAGCCAGATCCGCCCCGGTGGGGATGAGGACGTTGGCACGGTAGAAGACACCGCGCCGCATGGTGGTCCCGCTTGATGTCGAGTATCCGTTTCCGGCGACATCTCGGAAGTTGTGGACGGAAGCGAGACGCGGAGTGCTCTCGTGTGTTGTGGGACCAGTGGTGTCGGTGTGCATCAGAACAAGCCTTCCGAAGGTAACGTCGCGTCACTTCGAAACTAGCGGGCCGGAAACTCGGCGTTGTGATCGGTACCACCGAACGAGACAACCTGTCGCACGGGTATGTGGTCGGGTTAGCTGTGATCGCCTGTATGGTGTTATCGGTTGTAGTTGTCCCTATTGGATTGGTGGCCGTAGACAGACATGGAACTGTTCTTGGATATCCTGCTGGTCATCACCAGCTTGCTCTTGATTCTGCTGGTGCTGCTGCATCGGGCCAAGGGCGGCGGGCTGTCGAGCCTGTTCGGCGGCGGTGTCCAGTCCAGCCTGTCCGGATCGACAGTGGTCGAGAAGAACCTCGACAGATTGACTGTTTTCACCGCTCTGATCTGGGTCATTTCGATCGTCGGCATCGGCCTGGAGATCAAGTTCGCCTGATCGCCTCCCATCACGTATTTCACACAGAACCCCGCCATCGAGCGGGGTTCTGCGTTTCCGTTGATAATTGAACGATGACCGAATTCGTCTCGAATCAGCATCGTGAAACACCACGCGAGGCCACCGAGCCACTGCGTGAGGACATGCGGCTTCTCGGCGGGATCCTGGGGCAGATTGTTCGCGAACAGGCCGGCGACACCGTATTCGATCTTGTTGAACGCGCCCGGGTGGAATCGTTCCGAGTACGCCGTTCCGAAATTGACCGCGCCGAACTGGTGTCGTTGTTCGCTGGAGTCAGCACCGCAGACGCTATCCCGGTGATCCGTGCGTTCAGCCACTTCGCCTTGCTCGCCAATCTGGCTGAGGACATCCACCGTGAGCGTCGGCGCGCCATTCACATCAATGCCGGCGAACCACCGCGTGACAGCACACTGGCCGCTACCTACCGCAAACTCGACGGTGCGGACATCAACTCCGCGACTGTCGAAGATGCACTGCGCGGCGCCCTTGTCTCACCGGTCATCACAGCTCATCCGACGGAAACGCGTCGACGGACAGTCTTCGAGACACAGTCTCGCATCACCGAATTGATGCGCTACCGCGAACGCACGGCGTTGAGCGTCGGGGAAACCGCGGACGTCGACCTGGACTTGCGTCGGCAGATTCTTACTCTTTGGCAGACCGCGCTGATCCGGCTCTCGCGTCTACGAATCCAGGACGAGATCGAAGTCGGATTGCGTTACTACGACGCAGCCCTGTTCGAAGTCATTCCCAAAATCAACGCCGAAGTGCGCAAGGCGCTTCGCAGCCGGTGGCCCGACGCAGATCTCCTGCGTGAGCCGATCTTGCGTCCGGGTTCCTGGATCGGCGGTGACCGCGACGGTAACCCCTATGTGACGGGGGAGATCGTGCATCGCGCGACGACCCGAGCGGCGGCCACGGCAATCGAGCATCACCTCGCCGAACTCGAACATCTAGAGCGCGAGCTGTCGATGTCGGCGCGGTTGGTCACGGTGACACCGGAATTGGATCTTCTGGCATCGACCTCGGGTGACGATTCGGTGTTCCGGGCGGACGAACCCTACCGTCGCGCAATCCGAGGAATCCGTGGACGCCTCACCGCCACAGGACTTTCCATCTTGGGGGAGATGCCCGCGCACGGCGGCGACTCCGGGCTGGAGGCATACCGCGAACCCGCGCAACTTCAGCACGATCTAGCTGTCATCGACACGTCACTGCGCCGCAACGGTGACGCGGTGATAGCCGATGATCGCCTCGAACGTTTGCGAGAAGCCGTGGAGGTGTTCGGGTTTCACCTCTCGGGTCTGGACATGCGGCAGAACTCCGAAGTTCATGAGAGCGTCGTTGCCGAGTTGTTGGCCTGGTCGGGTGTTCACCCGGACTATGCGTCGTTGTCGGAATCGGAAAAAGTGGACCTGCTCTCGGCGGAACTGACCACCCGTCGGCCGTTGACGTCGCCGGATGCGGAGTTCTCCGAACTGACGACCAAGGAACTGGCGATCATGCACGCCGGTGCCAAGGCAGTTCGAGTTCTGGGCGCCGGTGCTGTTCCCAACTACATCATCAGCATGTGCAGCTCCGTGAGCGACATGCTCGAGGCCGCGGTCCTGCTCAAGGAGGTGGGAGTTCTCGATCCGGGTGTTGGTGGTGAGCCGTCATGCCCCATCGGCATTGTTCCGCTGTTCGAGACGATCGAGGACTTGCAGGGCGGCGCGGCAACATTGCTTGCCACGCTCGACATTCCGATTTACCGAGCCATCGTGACGTCCCGGGGCAACAGCCAGGAAGTGATGCTCGGGTACTCCGATTCCAACAAGGACGGTGGCTACCTGGCTGCCAATTGGGCGCTGTACCGCGCAGAACTCGATCTGGTCGACGCCGCACGGAAGAGTGGAATCCGGTTGCGGCTCTTCCACGGTCGCGGCGGAACCGTCGGGCGTGGTGGTGGACCCAGCTACGAGGCAATTCTTGCGCAACCTCCCGGAGCTGTCGAAGGTTCGCTGAGGATCACCGAGCAGGGTGAGGTGATCGCAGCGAAATACGCCGAGCCGCGGTTGGCTCATCGCAACCTCGAGACGCTCATCGCTGCGACGTTGGAGTCGACGTTGCTCGACGTCGAAGGGCTCGGAAGCGACGCCGAGGCGGCGTACACCGTTCTGGATGAGCTTGCTGCCCTGGCGCGTACCGCGTACAGCGAATTGGTCCATGACACACCGGGATTCGTCCAGTACTTCGAGGCGTCGACGCCGGTTGCAGAAATCGGGGCACTCAACATCGGTAGCCGACCCGCCTCGCGTAAGCAGACCAAGGCGATCTCCGATCTGCGTGCGATTCCGTGGGTGTTGTCCTGGAGTCAGTCACGCGTCATGCTGCCAGGCTGGTACGGCACAGGCGCGGCTTTCGAGCGATGGATCGACGGCAACCCGGAGCGTTTGGCGACGCTGACGCGTTTGTACGAGAAGTGGCCGTTCTTCCGGACTGTGCTCTCGAACATGGCGATGGTGATGTCGAAATCCGACATGGGCTTGGCGGCCCGCTACGCGGAGTTGGTTCCCGACGTAGAACTGCGTGATCGAGTCTTCGGCATGATCACCGACGAGCATGCGCGAACCGTTCGGATGTACAAGGAGATCACCGGCTACGACGATTTGTTTGCTGACAATTCAGGCCTGGAACGTTCCGTCCACAACCGTTTCCCGTATCTCGAACCGCTCAATCACTTGCAGGTCGAGTTGATCAGGCGATATCGATCAGGTGACGAGAGTGACCAGGTCCGGCGCGGTATTCAGCTGACGATGAACGGCCTGGCCACGGCGCTGCGGAACAGCGGCTAAATAGCGGTCATTTTGCCCACGCCGGGAGCCTCCGGTGTAGTCGGTCGGCGTGACCATGTCATGCCGACCGACCAGAAATCCAAATTGTCTCATTTGACAATTGGACGACCGTTCATGTGGTAGACATCACATCGCCTGACGTAATCGGGAACGGCAGACGCAAGCGGCTAAAGTCCTCAATTCGGGCACCGCGGCGGGTTTCTCATTCCCTGACGCGTCGAGCCGCCGGCCATCGCGCCGCGCGACACTCTTGTCTCGAGGAGGCTTGTCTACGATGTCCACTGCGCTGTTGAATACCTCGGGGCCGCTGATGCTCGGAGGCGAACCCGCCTCCACTGCGGTCCGCGACTTCGTCCCGCTGGCGGCCGAACTTGTGAAGAACTTCTCCCGCGCCAACGCAACCTTCAAAACCCTCAACCTGGAATCCGTTCAGGAGGATCTGGTTGCGGTGACCGCGCAGGGGTTGCAACTGGCGATCCAACTCATGGACCACAGGAAGCTGCCGACCGACCGCGACCTGGACAGTATTCACACCCTGACCGTCCGGCAGGCCCGCCAGGGTGTCCCGCTCAGTGCCATCCTTGCCGTAACAGACGAGGCCATCAGCGTCATTCGGAACCTTATCCTCAGCAGAGCGGGCGTCGAGGACTCTGCCAACCTCAAGGAGCTCAACCACCTCCTGTTCACAGTCGCGCAGCGCCTTCATTCATTCATCTCGGTCAGCTATCTGGCGGCGATCCCTGCCGGCGCCCAGCTCGAGGGGAGCTCCGCCGGCGCCCTCGTCAAAGCCATGTTGGATGGAGACGATCCCACTGATCTTGCGTTGCAGTTGGGTATCGAGCTCGCACCCCGCTATCTCGTTCTGCGGCTCCTCGTGAACCTACCGAAACCTCGGCCGGGGGCCAGGGACGGCGCGCATCAGCGCCTGCAGGCATACCGTGATCTCGCCGCGGCACAAGCCAAGGTTGCTGCCCACTTCGGAGCCAAGTTGCTCGAAGCCCCGGCGCCGCAACGCGGCCTGGTCCTCATCGAGGGCACACCACACTGGGGGTTGGTGTGCCAAGTCGTGCGTCAGGCGACGGCCAAGATCGGGGTGCAGATCACGGCGGTCGGCGAGAATGCCGCACTCGAGGATCTCCCAGCGGCCCAGGCGACCACCCGCGAGTTGGTCCACCTCGTCCGGAGGCTCGGGCTGCCGGCGCAGTCATACCGGATGGAGGACCTCGCGCTCGAGTATCAATTGACCCGGACCGGCCCGGCGCGCGACAGCCTGATCGGCCTACTCAGGCCGCTCGACAGCAACCCTGAACTGTTGCAGACGCTGTCCGTGCACTTGTCGAACGACCAGCACCGGCAGCGCACCGCGTCAGCGTTGGGCCTGCACACGAACACTGTCGACAACCGGATCAAGCGCATTGCACACCTCACCGGATTAGACCCGACTTTGCCCTCTGAGCTGCTTAAACTGCGTGCGGCGATGATCGCACTGACCTTTGTCAGCACCGACGTGGACATCCGTCCAGTGAAATTGTGAAACCTCACATAACTCACTGGTAACAACCCACTTTTGATGGCTGGACCCCACTTTTCAGTAGACAACCGGGATATAAAAATGTGGCGCGAATCACCGCGCAGACCAGTAACGAAAAAGGGGAAAGACATGATCAACGGCCAGGAAAACGCCCTCCTCGGTGCCTTCTTCGACACGATCCTGCAGCTGTTCAACGCAGGCAGCACCGGAACTGGCTCGACGAACGGCGGCGGCGTCGCCTAGGGACGCATTTCGTGCCCCTGTGCGAGATCCTTCGCACAGGGGCACGTTTCTCGCCCCCACGATCTGAGGGGGTGACCACACCGCCACCCCGCTTAGGCCAGGAGTAATACATGATCGCCTCACCAACGACCGGCGCTTTGGCCGTCGTCATGAACACCGTCCTGCAGATGTTCAACGCGGGCAGCAGCTTTCTCTTCACCAATAACGCTCCGCTCCCGGGCGGCGGCGAAGATCCCACGACGCCCGTGCCCTGATCGATCTACCCGCTCGCACCGTAACGTCGCAGACAGGAATCATCGTGATCAACTCGCCGTACACCCAGGGCAGCCTGGTCATCGACTTCGGCTCTCTTGCCAGCGCACTCGGTTTCGGAAGTGCCGGCCCGATCGTCTCGTTCGGCAGTGCCGGAAGCATTGAATTCAGTAGTGTCGGCGGACTTTGACAGACCTCACTGTCTCCCACGCACATTCGTATCCACCCGCGAAACAGAAAGCAGGTCTTCCTGTGCCTACAATTCCGCTCACCGGTGACCCCGTCGTGATCAACATAATTGTCCAGCTTTTCAGCGCAGGCAGCAGCAATGCGCTCGCACTGGGCGGTGTCGGGAGCAGCGGTCTCGGTAGCACCGGGCTCGGCAGCTTCGACTCAGCGAGCATGGGCAGCGCCGCATAGCAGCCATCGTTCTGCGTGAACTGCTCCCCGAATCTCGGACTGACGAGTTCAGTTCTGACATTCGGGGAGCAGTTCAGTTCGAGTAGTCTCGTAGCGTAAAAACGAACCCGACTGCAATCGCGGCACCTGCCAGGACATACACCGCAATCCGCAACCATGTCGGGCCGGCAAAACTGACGGCAATCGCCGCAGCCAGAGCCACGATGATCATCACGACGCCGTAAGCCGGTGTGCGTTCCGGATGTGCCGCGTGTCGATGCTGTGAATTCTCCACTACTTCACTGTGCGCCACCGTGGTTGGCAGATGCAATGGTGCGTGGTTTGTCACCGTGAATACAACTGTGTTTCGAGACCTGGGTTCGCGTGGACGGATTCGAGCCGGGCAAGGTCGGCGGAGACGACAAGCGTGTCCATGTCGTCCATCCCGGTTGCGCCGCACCAGGTTCGGTCCGCGGGCCACCAAAAGTTCGGGGTGCGCGTCCGTGTGGCGCGGTGTGCGGGGGGCCGGGCTGTCGTGACTACCTGGTAGTTCCACCCCTCGCGCACGGACCCGGGCGTCCGACACTATTGGGAAACCACGCTCCGACGATCTCGGAAAACTGCGTCCCGACAATCATCTCTGCGCCCACGGCAGTGGCGACCTGGGACCATGTCACCGCTCGCGGCTCGCCGTCGTCATGGATATAGGCCGGGTGCAGGATTCGCAGAACATGCGGGTAGCGGTCGGCTAGCCAGTGACCCGTCGGTCCTGCGTCGGGGTACGGGTAGGGCGCGAGCCATGTCGCGCTATCCGGCAACGAATCGCCGATCCAACCTAGGCGTGGGGGCACACTGCGATTCTCCATGCGTTGTCGCGGCGCTGCGTGAGTGCGATCAGGAGCAGACTTGTTGGAACGTTGTGGCGCCCGGTCGTAATAGATAGCGCTTCTCTCTCCCGTCAGCCTCGAAAACAGCTGCAGTTTCGGATAACCGGGTCATAGTGCCCTTCTGGTACGGGTCGTCCCAACCGGAGGGCGAGTTATTTTGCCGAGCATCGGTGTTGACCGCTTCCCAGTATTCGCCGGCGAACTTGGCCTCTCGCGCACCGCAGTGGGTGTACATCGTGTAGCTGTAGGCGGTGCCGATTTCAACCTTCTCCGGTGATGGTTCGGACGGAGCGCCGCATCCAGCCAGGCCCGTTGTGAACAGCGCCGCTATGCTCAGCCACTTTGCTACCGAAAGCCTTGTCATACATTGACTTTAGCTTTTGGGACTTTAGCTTTGGTGCGTTGATTGATCGCCGCGAGTCAGTGCCAGGTGTTCCACCACTCCGCATTCCACAAGGGGAACCAGCCATGGCGTCCAGATCTTCCAACTGGTTGCGAGTCCGTAAGGCGGAATCGGATCATCAAGGCACCTCCTGATGGTACGAAAATGAACGGCTCGACCGGTGGTACTTCACAGTGGTGTCGGTCCGGGTTGTCGGTGTTGTCGGGTCGACCGTCTTTGCAATTCGATCCTGGCGGAACCGAAACAGACCCACTCAGAGCAGTGTTGGCAGCCCAGATGAGGGTAAGTGAGCGATGCGGAAGGAAAACGAGCTTCACACTTTGAGATGTAACGGGTGATACATTCTCCAGTGTGAATTCCGAGTCATCCGTGAGTTGGCGGATAATCCTGATCAAGATTGCTGCCGAGCCGACGCGTCACCGTGTTGCCGTGTGGCGAGAACTGCGCAAAGTGGGTGCGTTGTCGATCGGGCAAGGCACCTGGGCTGTGCCCAACGTTCCGGCGTTCGCGGCGGGGGTCGACCGTGCGAAAGAACTTGTCGACCGCGCGTCCGGTGAAATTGTCTTCCTCAACGCAACGGGTGCGAGCGAGGAAGACAACTCGCGATTCGCCGCGATGTTCACCGCGGCCCGCGAGGAAGACTGGACCGAATTCCTGTCGGACTGTGCGAAATACGAGGCCGAGCTCGACAAGGAGATCCGGATCCAGAAATTTACACTCGCAGAACTCGAGGAAGAAGAGCAGAGCCTGGACAGGCTTCGTCGCTGGCATCGAGACTTGAAGGCGCGCGACGTATTCGGCGCGAGGAATGCGGAAAGCGCAACGGCGGCGCTCCAGCAGTGCACCCTGCGGTTCGAGGACTACTCGGAGCGAGTGATCAACGCACTGCACTCTCCTGAAGGCATTGACGACGGTGATCTCACATGAGTGACAACAAAGCCCAGGTCGAAGGCGCGCGATGGCAGATGTGGCCGCTGTACGCGGCCGGGTTCACGACTGCATTCGGAGCCCATGCCGTTGCGGCGAACCTCGTGTTCGATCTCGACGATCTGGCGAATTCGCTGCTCTATCTCGGTCTACTGCTGGCCCTGTACGACGGCGCCGAAGTCCTGCTCAAACCTGTGTTCGGCACGCTGGCAGATCGGATCGGTGCCAAGCCGGTCCTGCTCGGCGGGCTCGTCGCGTTTGCCGCAGCATCGTTTCTGTTTGTTGTTGTCGCGGATACGGATTGGTTGTGGTTGGCGCGGCTCGGCCAAGGTGCGGCAGCATCGGCATTCTCGCCGGCTGCAAGTTCTTCGGTGGCTCGATTGACCCGAAAAGGCAAGCACGGCAGTGCTTTCGGAACCTACGGGTTCTACAAAAGTCTCGGCTATACCCTCGGTCCGTTGCTGGGCGGTGTGATCGTGTGGATGGGTGGTCTCACACTTCTGTTTGCAGTCATGGCCGTCCTCGCGCTGGTTGTCGCGATCTGGGCCAAGGTCGTGGTACCTGCGCTTCCGCCGCTACCTCGGGCCAGGCAAACCGTGGTTGATTTGGCTCGTCGCCTGAGTGATCGTCAGTTCCTCGGTCCCACCGCAGCTCTTGCGGCGTCGACTGCCGCACTGTCGGTCGGTGTGGGGTTTCTCCCAGTTGCCGGCGTTGATGCGGGCCTTGGACCGATAGCAACAGGTGCGGCCGTGTCAGTACTGGCGTTGTGTGCGGCATTTGCTCAACCGCGAGCAGGGCGAGCACTCGACGCGGGAAAAATCACCGTCGAGCGAGGTGTGGCATGGGGATTGGTTGTCACCGCCGCCGGTCTGGCGCTTGCCATGATTCCGGGGCTGGTCGGGATTCTCACTGCGGCAGTTGCTGTCGGCATCGGCACCGGCATCATCACGCCCCTCGGCTTTGCCGCACTTGCTGCATCGACGCCCGAGGAGCGCATGGGTCAAACCATGGGTGCAGCCGAACTGGGACGTGAACTCGGTGACGCGGGCGGCCCGCTGATCGTCGCAGGCGTGGCAGCCGTCGCGACACTGACGGCGGGCTTCGGGGTACTTGCCGTAATAACACTGTTGATCGGCGCAGATTCCGCGCGTCAGCGCAACGTCCGTTCATGACGCCGTCGATGCTCCGTGGCTCGGTTGCCGGGAACGTCAGGTTGAAACGCCGCTCGTAATCTCGAGGCTCTAAGTGGTGGCCTGCGCTCTGATCAGTTGCGCGAGCGTCGATGACGTAATGCACAGAACTAGCGCGGAGATCACGACCAACCAGAGCCCCCATCCCACTGACGGTCCAATGATCTTTCCGGCGATCTCGGTACCGCGTTGGAGTATGCAGGCGGCGTTGCCGACGGCAACGATCAAGACTGCGATTCCCGCCAAGGGGCCAATGCAGTGGTTCTTCACCTGCGGTGTGACGCCCCTCGAAAGAAGCGGAGTCAATGCGAAAGCCGCACCGATCCCGAGGATCAGGGTGATCACGCCGCATTCGCCGATACCGGAACTACCCAGCGCGAGGAACGACGTCCACGGACCGATGCTGCCGATGATGATGCCGACACACGAGAGCGCTGCTGCGATCAGATTCGGCCTGAAATGAGCAGGCATCGGCATCTGAGGTACCCGGGGTGAAATCCCGAACGGCTGCTGCTCATACGGCTGACTTACCCGAATAGTCACTGGGTGGACCGACTCTCTCTAACAGCGTTGTTGCTCGTGTCTAGCTTCTTCGGAGTCTAGGGACCGCCCTCTGTGTTGTGACCGATTCGACAATATTCAATTGAACGTGAGTGCAGACCTGGCCCGGACAGTCAGCCCAAAGCAACGGGAAGCAAGCCTCGCGGAGTGTCCTGAACTATCTGGTTGAGCGCCGTGTCCAGCGTCGGAAATGTGAACTCGAAGCCGGTATCGGCGAGCACGCCCGGGTCCACCCAGCGGCTCTTGAGCACTAGCTCGGCTTCGGTGCGTATTACGCGTGCGCCCAACTTCAGCATCCAGTCGGGCGTCGGCAACCCGCGCGCTCGACCCAGGGATGCACGCACCTCACGCATCAACACGTCGTTGGTCACCGCAACGGGCGAGGCGACATTGACCGGACCGGAGATGGCCTGGTGCTCGTAGACGTGGGTGATGGAACGAACTAGGTCATCGGCGTGAACCCAACTGAACATCTGCCGACCGTCGCCCATTCTTCCGCCGAAGCCGACGCGGGCCAGATTGATGAACGGATTTATCGCCCCGCCGCCGGCGCCGAGCACGATCGACATCCGCAGCGCCACCTTGCGAACGGTTGTCGGTGCCTCGAACAGCTCTTGCTCCCAAGCTCGCGCGACAGCCACCGAGAATCCTGTTCCCAGCTCGCCGGTCCTCTCGTTCATCGGCCGATCACGAGCGTCTCGATAGATTGTGCCGGTGCTGGCATTTATCCAGAGCGACGGCGGCTGCGGTGTGCGGGCCAGTGCGCGACCAAGCTGCGCCGTGGTTTCCACGCGTGAGGAAAAGATCTCATCGGCGTTGCGCTTGTTGTAGCGGCAGCTCACCGAGCGTCCGGCGAGATTGACAACCAGATCCGCTCCATCCAGAACGTCGACGACGCCTTGTCCGTCGGACCAAGCGGCATCACACGAGTCGCCCCGCCCGATCGTCCGAACATTGATCCCACTGGCTTCGAGCGAGCGACGAAGGTACTGCCCGATATAGCCCGACGCTCCGCAAATGACGACGCAATTCATGGTGCTCATCGCACGGTCTCCTCTTCTCGCGCAGTGACTTTGGCCATCAATTTCGCGACGTCACCGACCAAGCTCCTGGCCACTGGTAGGCGGGCGAGCTTGACGGTTTTCGCGACCACTGGGGCGAGACCGTCGACCAATGCACGCGTACGTGCTTGTCCGGGCGACGAATCGGTGACCCAGTGCAGAGTCACACCCATATAGGTGAGCCACAGAAGTGTGGGGAGCTGTTTCTCCAATGAGGGCGGTGTCCGCTGGTGGGAGGCAGTCAGAGCCTCGCGCATCAGATCGATCGCCATTGCTCGGGCATCGGTGGACTCGACCGAAAACGGGCTGGATCGCGAGGTGGTAGGTAACGCACTTTGCAGGAATGTTCCGCCGAAGTCGTGATAGGGCGTCATGACATCGAGTCCGGAGTGCAGAACTGTCTTCAGGTTCTCCGTGAGTGAGCCGCCCTGGCGCAACAGTGGAAGTGCCCGATCGCGGTGATCGCGCTGGACGACTAGATACAGCTCATGGACAAGTTCGTCCTTGCTGGCGAAGTAGTAGTAGGCATTTCCGAGAGAGACGCCTGCCTCGCTTGCGATCCGGCGCATGGTTGTCGACTGGAAGCCCTCGTCGCGGAAGAGTCGCAAGGCGGTATCCACAAGCTTTTCCCGCGTCTCAGTTCCGCGACTACTCATGACGTCTCCTAGTTTTGAACGTGTTCAAAACTGAGTCTACGCGCCATAGTTGAACGTGTTCAATTAGAGGTGTGAGGCTACTGTGAGTGCGCGAAATCCAGGGCTTCCTTGATCCAGGCGTTGAACTCCACGGTTGAACTGGTGCCAGTGCGATCGACCTCGACCCACCCTTTGCTCATCGGCCTTCCGCGCATGTCAGGCCAGTGTGCGCCCTTGTGTAGCAGCAGTTCGTCGACGCGTTCCGGCGCGCAGCGGATCAAGAGGTTGCCGTGAGAGTTCGCTGCGACCGCCAATTGTCCGTTGACCATGTAACTCAGGCCGCCGAACATCTTCACCTCACTGACGTCGTCCTCGCTCACGAGTGCATCGCGGATCCGGTCTGCCAGTGCTTTGTCGTATGTCATGCGACCATCCCTCGATGTCGATATCGCGTACCCGGTACGGATATGTCTCACAAGCGTGACATGCGACGACCGATAAGCGTTACGAATGCGCAGGCTGTGGGGCGGTGAAGAACTCGACGAGTGAGACCGGAGCGCGGTCGCCCAGGCAGATTCTCAGGATCACGTCTGCGTCCGCCGCTTCCGATTGGCTGCGGGAGAACATCGCCGCTTCGTAGTCGGCAAGTGCCTCTTCGAGATTGTCTGGATGCGCTGCAATCGCCTTCCCGAGTTCGGCGCCGTCGTACATTGCCAAGTTCGCTCCCTCGCCGGACGGCGCCATCAGGTGCCCCGCGTCACCGAGGAGCGTCACTCCTGGAACACGGTCCCATTGGTGATCATTCGGGAGTGCGTGGATCGGACGCGAGATCAGCGCGGTTTCGCCCGCGGTGATGAGCGCGGTGAGTTCTGGTGCCCACCCGTCGAATTCGGCTGCGACTCGGGCGATCGATGCGGCTGTGTCGGTGAAGTCGATGCTCGCAATCCACTCGGCGGGCCGGTTCAGTTGAACGTACGTGTGAATGACGCCACCGGACTCGCGGTGCGCGGTGATTCCCTTACCTGGGGCGAGCGCATACAGAGCGCCGCCGCCGACTACGTCGGCTGTCGCAGGGTGTCGCTCGTCAACATCGTGCAGGTATGTCTCGATGAATACGGTGCCCACGTACTCGGGTGTGGCGTCGGAGAGTAGAGGTCGAATCTTCGACCACGCGCCGTCGGCGCCCACGAGAAGGTCGGTAGTGACGGTTGTGCCGTCGTCGAAGGTGAGTTCGTGCCGGCCGTCGCCGAGGGAAACGGCACTGGACACTTTCCGCCCCCACTCAATGGTCCCGTCAGGTAGTGAGTCGAGCAGGATCTGGCGAAGATCCCCGCGAAGCACCTCGGGGCGTCCACCGGTGCCGTCGTCCGGTTCGTCGAGCAGCACCGTACCGTGTTGGTCGAGTATCCGTGAAGCCGCGCCACCTTCGTGGATGATCGCGCGGAACTGGTCGGTGAGACCGGCCGCTGCGAGCGCGAGTTGCCCGTTGTTTTCGTGGATGTCGAGCTGACCTCCCTGCGTGCGGGCTTCGGCAGAGGGTTCCGACTCGTAGATCGTTGCAGCGATGCCGTGAACGTGTAGGACACGCGCGAGGGTGAGGCCGCCGAGGCCGGCTCCGATGATCGTGACTGGAGTTGTCATGGTCTTCATTCCTTTCAATGAAATTGGAACGTTGTTCCATTGTCGATCTTGGAACAGTGTTCCAGATATGTCAAGATGGACAGATGGACACAAAGTCGCAGCGGAACGAACGACGCACGGATGCACTGTCGAAAGAGCGAATCGTCGAGGCCGCGATCGAGATCCTCGACACCGAGGGCGAGGGCGCGCTGACATTTCGCGCGTTGGCGTCTCGCCTGGCAACCGGAAGTGGCGCAATCTACTGGCACGTTGCAAACAAGAACGAACTGCTTGCAGCGACGACCACCGACGTCATCACACGTGTCATGACCGGCGTCGTCCCAGGGGCGACGCCGCGGGAAACCATCCGCACTACGGTTCTCGAGGTCTTCGACGCGATCGACGCACACCCGTGGGTCGGCACCCAGCTCTCTCGTGAGCCGTGGCAGTCCGCGGTGCTGAAGATATTCGAAGGCGTTGGCCGGCAACTCCAAGAACTCGGAGTTCCCGAATCCGCGCAGTTCGACTGCGCTTCCGCACTCGTGAACTATGTCCTCGGCCTGGCCGGACAGTATGCCGCAGGGGCCCGCCTTCACGCACGCGAGACGGATCGATCGGCCTTCCTCGCGACAATCACCTCAGGGTGGGAACAACTCGACTCAGCCGAGTACCCGTTCTTACGTCAGGTGGCACCGCAGTTGCGTGATCACGACGACCGCGACCAATTTCTTGCCGGCATCGATCTCATCCTGGCCGGAATCGCGACTGTCCGATAGACGGCGTTCGCCCTTGGTTGCTACTGACCCATTCCGGAGAGCCGAATCTTCGATACCGCCGCTGCCGCAGGGGGATTGTGCATCCGCGCGGTTGATCAACCGCGCGGATGCACAATTCGCGCGCGGATGTTGGAAGCCTTCGGGAAACCGGGTTAGTGTCTGGCCGCGAGCAATTCGGTAATCCTCGCGACGAGGTCGAGCGGGATCGGCTTGTTCAACGGAAACTTCGCCGTCGCTTTGGCTGATCGATACGGGTCGATTGCCTTCTCGAATTCGGCGTCGCCCTCGGGGAGTGGATACATCGAAATGTGGTGTTTCCATCCGGCAAAATGCACCAGGCTTTTGCCGTCGACCGTGATGGTCGGCATTTGGTAGCTGATGGTTTCGCCGACGCCGGGGACTGCTTCGTGGATGGTCTGACGGACGCTCTCGAGCACAGGTTGCACATCGATCGGGAAGGACGCGATGTACTGGTCGATCGTCTCGGGGCTTTCTGTGGTCACGTGTCGAACATATCGTCATCGAGCGTTGTCGACTGTGCATTCGACAATCGATTGAGCAGTATGGTGCCTTATGCGGTGTTCACGGGAATTGCTGGGCGTTGCGGCCGTCGCCTTGTTAGTGGGATGTGGTGCGCCGAGCAACAACGCGGACGACGTTGCGCCACCGACGTCGCGAGTGAATGTGCCTGGCCTGGTGGAACCAACCTGCCTGGCCGGCAATCTTCTCGGATTCTCGGACTTGCCGCAGGCAGCAGCACCGGTTCCAGAACCGCGGCCGATCCCGGCTGATTTTGTGCCCGTCCGAGTGGTCACATGTGAGGGTGACTGGAGCGCTGGCGTCGTAGAGCACTCAGTGTCGTGGGTCGAGGAACGACGCGAGGGCGATATGGACGCCGTTATTGCAGGCTACCGGCTTCCATCAGATACACCGCCGGAAATGCGCACCTGCTTTGTGGACCAGCCGACTCCTCCGATTGTGTGGCTCGTCGACGATCAAGGCCTGGGACTGCTCGCTCCGGACCTGCCGACAAATGAGTGTGGCGCGTTTAAGTGGGAGGCGATCACTGCCATCCGGGAGCTGCCGGTCACTGAACGGATTGTCCACCTCATCCCAGTTTCGCCGACGGTCGAAGCTCGGTTCATCAAACCGGAGTGATGGGTCAGGCCCCCGATCTACCCACGCGTTCTGAAATGAGACCATTAGGTATGGCGAATCTGGAACCTTGGGAAATCTCGAGATTGACTACCCACCTTCGTGCATATTTGGTCAACGCGAAGCGCTTTGTTCAAGGGTGGTCATTGCGTGAGGTCGAGGACAAGCGCGACGACCATCGTGCCGTCGATTAGTCCGGCTTCGGCTGCCAGAAGTTGGGCCTCGAACCATCTATGTCGGGGAACCCGTACTCTGCTCCGAGTTCACCTGAACTGACAGATCGTTGATTCCATCGGGCCCGATTCGGATCGGCGGCAAGGGCGGCCACTGCGCGTCCGACAAATCTCGGCGACTCGGAACGAGCTAAATCAGGTGGCGCAGTCGGCCCATCCCGATTCGGCAGTAGTGCGTCGCGCCAATTCGATTCTGTGACACCAAAATTATCGAGCATCATCTCCGATCGCAGGAAACCCGGAGTAATGGCAACGGCGGAACATCCGAACGGGCCTAGTTCATGGCCCTGCGAATATGCGAGCCTGTTCACCGACACTTTTGCCAAGTCGTAGAACACCGAGATGCGATAGTTCGAGGCGTTGTATTCGGTAGTGCCATCGGTTATTTCGACAACCAGTCCACCTGGCCGATCGATCATGAGCGGCAGCAGATGATGCGACGTGGTGATGTGGGTGTCGATCGCCAGGCGCAAGATGTGAAAGCCTTTGTCCAGATCGTGTTCCCATACCGGAGTGTTCCACTCCGCCGGTCCACCCTTGAGTAACTCTGCGCCCCAGATGTCATTGACCAAGACGTCGATATGTCCGTAGTCGGTGCGTAATTGCTCAGCGAGATCAGCAACTCGAGTGCTCTTGAGGTGATCGACGGCAATCGGTACTCCGACGCCACCCAATTCGGTGACCAGAGCGGCGGTCTCCTCGATGGTTTCGCTCCGCGGGTAGTCCGATTGAAGGATGCCGGTGGACGTGCTCCGTCCAGTGCAGATAACCGTGGCGCCCGCCTCGCCTAATGCTGCGGCGATTCCGCGTCCAGCGCCCCGCGTTGCCCCGGCAACAACAGCTACACGCCCGCGTAGGGCATCACGTTGAGGTGTCCACGCCATTGTCCGATTCTGCTCGCCGGCGCTGCCACGTTCAAGGCCTCGAAACGCAGGAGGAACCGAAAGCGCTCTGGGCGCGTCAAAATTCATGAGTGCTCAAGAACATGGACCGGGGGGGAACATGAATCGTTGTGTCGGGCAGAGTGCCGAGTGGAGAAACGGTGTCACGCCGATGAGTTCGGTTGTGGCACGAAGAAATTCGAGCAGGCTAGCGATTGTGCGTAGCGGCCGTCGTGGGGGAGTGGCCACAGAAGTTCCACCGGCACGGGAGTCGCCCGAAGACGACTCCCGGCCGGAGTGAATCTCAGATCAGGGCAACTGCGAGGCAGCGTCCGAATCGAGGAACCACCGGGTGGCAACCAATCCTGTGGCGCCGGCACATGGCCAGTCGACCGCTGCAGCGCCGCCAACGGCAGCAGCAACAGCTTCAGCCTTTGCCGCGCCGGAAATGAGCAGCCACACTTCCTTCGCGCGCTGAACGGCGGGCAAAGTCAGAGTGATGCGGACCGGCGGGGGCTTGGGGGAGTCCGTCACCGCGACCACAAAACGAGACTCTTCACGAACCGCGTCGGTGTGCGGGAACAGAGAGTTGATGTGTCCCTCGCCGCCCATGCCAAGCAGGTGTACGTCGAATGTGGGGACCTGCTTGCCGTGCGCCTGCGCGCCCAGCAACTGCTCGTACGCTGTTGCCGCGCCGTCTGGATCGCCTTCGTAGATGCCGTCGGACGCAGCCATCGGATGTACCCGATCCGGATCGACCGGAACATGATCCAGTAGCGCCTCGCGCGCTTGAACCTCGTTACGCTCCGGATCGCCGGCCGGGAGGAAACGCTCGTCGCCCCAGTACAGGTCGATCTGCGCCCAGTCGATATCACCGGGAGTTTTGCGCAACTTTTCGAGCAGTGCGATGCCGGTTCCGCCGCCGGTCAGAACGATGGACGCAACGCCGCGAGCCTTCTGAGCCTCGACGATGGTGTCTACCAAACGTGCGGCGGCCGCATCGACCAACTGGCCCGCGTCCGAAAACTTTTCTACGACAACATCACTCATATGTCACCTTCTCGAGGCCGGTCAGCGCCTCTTCGTAGATTTCGTCAGGATCGAGTCGACGCAGTTCTTCGGCGAGGCAATCGCGTGTCTCCCGGCGACCAAGGGACACAAGCGCATCCGGCTGACCTGTCCGGATCAGCGTTGCAGTTGTGCCCTCCTGCGGGCGGCTGATGGAGATGCTGCGCGTCTCGAGCTTCAACTCGACATTCAGTGCGCCGGTGCGGCGGTATACCGGAACTCCGGTCTTCGCAGCCAACCAGCCAGCCAGAATGTCCAGTGCGGGTTCGGTTTTCAGGCCGGACACCACAGCAGAGGTGACGTTTTCGTGTGGCGGCAGATCGAGCGCCGACGCCAGCAGCGCGCGCCAGTAAGTTACACGGCTCCACGCCAGATCGGTGTCTCCGGCGGTGTACGACGCGAGCCGCCCCTTGATGGTTGCCGTCGGATCGGGTGCACCGGTGGCGTCGGTGATACGACGGACGGCGAGCTTGCCCACCGGATCCTTGGCCGGAATCGCGGGAGCCTCGAGCGGCCACCACGCGACTACCGGTGTGTCCGGGAGCAGGAACGGGATGACAACACTGCTCTCGTGATCTGCCAGCGGACCGTAGAGACGTAGCACCACAACTTCCGAGGCGCCGGCGTCGCCGCCGACGCGGATCTGAGCGTCGAGGCGTGGTTCGCTTTGCTCGTCGCCGCGCAGCAGCACGATGACGCGACACGGGTGCTCGCGGCTTGCTTCGTTGGCTGCCTCGATCGCTTCTTCGGCGTTGCCGGTGTCGCGGGTGCAGACAACAAGAGTCAACACACGACCCAACGTGACAGCGCCGCCGGTCTTGCGTACCTCGACCAGTTTCTTGCTGACCTGGACCGTGGTGGTTGACGGCAAATCGAGAATCACTAGGGTCGCCTCCATTCGCGTCCGGTGCGGTTCAACATTTCGTCGGCAGATTCCGGTCCCCAGGTACCGGCCTCGTACGGGTCCGGTTTGCCGCCGGCAGCCCAATGCTCGAGGACGGGATCGAGGATCTCCCAAGACAATTCGACTTCGGCATTCACCGGGAACAGCGACGGCTCGCCGAGCAGGACATCGAGGATGAGTCGCTCGTAGGCTTCGGGTGAAGACTCGGTGAAGGCCTGGCCGTACGAGAAGTCCATGTTGACGTCGCGTACTTCCATGCTCGATCCCGGAACCTTCGACCCGAAGCGCATGGTCACGCCTTCATCGGGCTGCACCCGGATGACCAATGCGTTCTGGCCGAGATCGTCGGTCATGGTCTTGTCGAACGGTAGGTGAGGCGCACGCTTGAAGACCACGGCGATCTCCGTGACCCGGCGACCCAGACGCTTACCGGTGCGCAGGTAGAACGGCACACCCGCCCAACGTCGAGTGTCGACCTCAAGCGTGATGGCCGCATACGTCTCGGTGATGGAATCAGCCGCGAAGCCGTCCTCTTCGAGAAGCCCGACAACCGGGAGACCACCCTGCCAGCCGCCCGTGTACTGGCCACGGGCGGTGGTCTCGTCGAGAGGTTCGGCGAGCCTGGTGGCGGAGAGGACCTTGATCTTCTCCGCTTGCAGGTTGAGCGGCTCGAAGCTGATGGGCTCTTCCATCGCGGTGAACGCCAGCAGTTGCAGCAGGTGGTTCTGGATGACGTCGCGAGCGGCGCCGATCCCGTCGTAGTATCCGGCGCGGCCACCGAGACCGATGTCCTCGGCCATCGTGATCTGAACGTGGTCGACGTAGTGCGCGTTCCAGATCGGATCGAACAGCTGGTTCGCGAAACGCAGAGCCAGGATGTTCTGAACCGTTTCCTTGCCGAGGTAGTGGTCGATACGGAATACCGTGTCCTCGGGGAACACCTTGTTGACCACAGCGTTCAGTTCACGAGCACTTTCGAGATCGTGACCGAACGGCTTCTCGATGACAACGCGTCGCCACTGGCCTTCTTCTGCCTGGGCAAGCCCGGACGACGACAACTGCTCGAGAACCTGCGGGAAATCATCCGGCGGGATCGCTAGGTAGAAGCCGTGGTTTCCACCGATTCCCCGCTCGGTGTCGAGTGTGGCCAAAGTGTCGGCCAGGTTCGTGAAGCCCTCGGAATCGTCGAAGTTGCCCTTGACGAATCGGATGCCGTCCGCCAGCCGCTCCCACACGCTCTGCCGGAACTTGGTGCGAGCACCGTCCTTGACGGCGTCCAGAACTACCTGTGCGAAGTCTGCGTCAGTCCAGTCGCGCCGGGCGAACCCGACCAGAGCGAATCCGGGCGGCAGCAGCCCTCGGTTGGCTAGGTCGTAGATGGCCGGCATCAGCTTGCGCCGCGCCAAGTCACCGGTGACCCCGAAAATCACCAGGGCACAAGGCCCGGCAATATGCGGAAGACGTTTGTCCGTGCTGTCTCTGAGGGGGTTGACCCAATCTGATGCCGCCGCGGAATCGCTCACAGGCTCAGCTCTTCTGGGTTGCTGCGCGGAGCTGCTCGGCAGTCGCGTCGAGCAACTCGTTCCACGACACCTCGAACTTGTCGACACCCTCGGTCTCGAGGACATTGAACACGTCCGCGAGATCGATGCCGACGGCTGCGAGCTGATCGAACACTGCCTGCGACTCCTGGGCGGTGCCCGAGACGGTGTCGCCCGTGATCTCACCGTGGTCGGCAAGTGCGTCGAGCGTCTTCTCCGGCATGGTGTTGACCGTGTTGGGTGCAACCAACTCCGTGACGTAGAGAGTGTCCGGGTAGTCAGGGTTCTTCACGCCCGTCGACGCCCACAGCGGACGCTGGGCCTTGGCGCCGTCAGCCAGGAGTCCCTGGAAGCGCGGCTGCACCTCGAAGACCTGCTGGTATGCGTTGTATGCCAGACGAGCATTTGCGAGTGCAGCCTTGCCACGAAGCTCGAGAGCTTCCGGCGTGCCGATCGCCGTGAGGCGGTTGTCGATCTCGGAATCCACGCGGGAAACGAAGAACGACGCCACCGACTCGATGGACGAAACGTCGCGGCCCGCAGCCTTCGCGGTCTCCAGACCGTCGAGGTATGCACCCATGACGGCTTCGTAGCGCTCGACCGAGAAAATCAACGTGACGTTGACGCTGATGCCTTCACCGATCACCTTGGCGATGGCGGGAATGCCGGCCAGCGTCGCGGGGATCTTGATGAGGACGTTCGGGCGATCGACGATCTTGTGCAGTTCGACGGCCTGCGCGACAGTCGCGTCGGTGTTGTGTGCCAGGCGAGGATCAACCTCGATGGACACGCGGCCGTCGACGCCGTTCGACGCCTCGAACTGCGGAGCCAGGATGTCGCACGCTGCGCGCACGTCGTCGGTGGTGACCGCCGTGATGGTGGCGTCGACATCGGCGCCGCGCTGGGCCAACTCGCGGACCTGCGCGTCGTAGTCCGAACCCTTGGACAGGGCTGCCTGGAAGATCGACGGGTTGGTGGTGACACCCACGATGGACTTGGTGTCGATCAGGTTCTGCAGGTTTCCGGACTGGATGCGATCTCGCGAAAGATCGTCAAGCCAGATGGAAACGCCTGCGGCGGACAGCTTTTCGGTGTTCACATTCTGTGTCATCGAGATCATCCCTTCACAGCGGCGAGGGAGCGCTGCGCGGCTTCGACAGTCGCGTCGGCGGTGATGCCGAACTCCCGGAACAAAGTCTTGTAATCGGCGGAAGCGCCGTAATGCTCGAGCGAGACGGCCTGGCCGGCGTCGCCGAGAATGCGCCACCACGGCATTGCGATACCGGCTTCGACGGATACGCGGGCACGCACGGCCGGAGGAATGACCTCGTCGCGGTATGCCTGATCCTGCTCGAGGAACCAGTCGAGGCACGGAACCGACACAACACGCGTTGCGACGCCCTGAGCTTCGAGGGTTTCGCGAGCCTCGGTTGCGAGGTGCAGTTCGGAACCGGTGGCCAGCAGAATGACCTCGGGAGCACCGTTGGCGGCATCGGCGAGCACGTATGCACCGCGCTTGACGCCCTCGGCTGCCTTTTCCTTGGTGCCTTCGAGAACCGGGACGTCCTGGCGGGTAAGTGCCAGAGCGGTCGGGCCCGTCTTGTGCTCGAGGGCGGCCTGCCAGGCAAACGACGTCTCGTTGGCGTCACCCGGACGGACAACGGACAGGTTCGGGATGGCGCGCAGAGCAGCAAGGTGCTCGACCGGCTGGTGCGTCGGGCCGTCTTCGCCGAGTCCGATGGAGTCGTGGGTCCACACGTAGGTGACAGCCGTCTTCATGAGAGCGGCGAGTCGAACAGCCGGACGCATGTAGTCGGAGAACACCATGAACGTTCCGCCATAGGGGCGGGTCGGGCCGTGCAGCGCGATGCCGTTGAGAATCGAGCCCATCGCGTGCTCACGGATACCGAAGTGGAGCGTGCGGCCGTACGGCTTTGCGTTCCAGTCGTTGGTGGAGATGGAGTACGGACCGAAGGAGTCTGCACCCTTGATGGTGGTGTTGTTGCTGCCGGCGAGGTCAGCGGAGCCGCCCCACAACTCGGGCAGGATCGGGCCGAGTGCGTTAAGCGCTGAACCGGAAGCCTTACGAGTTGCGACGCCCTTGGCATCGGGTTCGTACGTCGGGAGAGCGTCGGCCCAACCGGCGGGGAACTCACCGGCGAACAAGCGGTCGAACAGTTCCTTGCGCTCGGACTCACGCGACGCCCAAGCGTCGAACTCGACCTGCCACGCCTTGTGCGCGTCGGCTCCGCGGGAGACGACCTCACGGGCGTGAGCCAATGCGTCGGCATCGACGTCGAACGACTTGGCCGGATCGAAGCCGAGAGCTTCCTTGACCGCTGCAACTTCGTCGGCACCGAGAGCGGACCCGTGAACGTCTCCGGTGTTCATCTTCTTCGGAGCGGGGAAACCGATGATCGTGCGAAGCAGGATGATCGACGGGCGATCGACGACGGCCTTGGCCGCAGCGACTGCGTCGAGAATGCCGGAGACGTTTTCGCCACCCTCGACATGCTGAACGTGCCAGCCGTATGCCTCGTAGCGCTTGCCGACGTCTTCGCCGAGAGCGATCGTAGTGTCGTGCTCGATGGAGATCTTGTTGTCGTCGTAGAAGACGATGAGGTTGCCCAGTTCCTGGACACCCGCAAGCGACGACGCCTCGGACGTGACGCCTTCCTCGATGTCACCGTCGGACGCGATCACGTAGATGTGATGGTCGAAGGGGGAGGAGCCGACCGGGGTTTCCGGATCGAACAATCCACGCTCACGACGAGCAGCCATTGCCATGCCGACTGCGGACGCGAGGCCCTGGCCCAGCGGACCCGTCGTCATCTCGACGCCGACAGTGTGACCGAACTCCGGGTGACCCGGTGTGAGGGCGCCCCACGTGCGGAGAGCTTCGAGGTCTGCCAGTTCGAGGCCGTAACCCGAGAGGTAGAGCTGCGTGTACAGCGTCAGAGAAGAGTGGCCACAGGAGAGGATGAAGCGGTCGCGCCCGACCCATTCTGCATCCGACGGATCGTGGCGCATGACACGCTGGAACAAGGTATATGCCAACGGCGCCAAGCTCATTGCGGTTCCGGGGTGGCCGTTGCCGACCTTCTGAACCGCATCGGCGGCGAGCACGCGGGCGGTATCGACAGCCTTCGTGTCCAGGTCGGTCCAGTCCGAGGGGTGGACTGGCTGTGTGAGGACGTGGATCTCGTCTGTGATCGACACTGGCAGATGTCTCCTGACATTGTGTACGTGGATTGCGAGGGAGAGGTGTCCCTCCGCTGCGTCACCTAGCCTAATGGTCCTGGCTGTCCGGGTCGATTCGGTTCCACGATGACCGCGGTCTACCATCGTCCGTAGTAGCAAATGCGATAGTCCAGAAAAGTGTCAGCAGTGTGTCGTGAAGAGATAGTGCGGTAACGCGTGGTGCAAGGAGAGAACGTGCGGACAGGGCAACAGCCGAGCGGACATGGCTTCGGCAGCCCCGGAGCAGCCCCGCGGGCGACCAATCAGAACACCGTTCTGGGTCGCGCAATGGGGAAGGTTCTGGCTTACATCGCGCTCACGAAGCCGCGAGTCATCGAATTGCTCCTGGTGGCAACAATTCCGGCGATGCTCATGGCTGATCGCGGAAATGTCGACCTGTGGTTGGTGCTGAGCACCTTGTTCGGTGGATGGATGGGCGCCGCGAGCGCGAACTCCCTCAACTGCGTCGTCGACGCGGATATCGACAAGGTCATGAAGCGCACTGCCAAGCGCCCGCTGGCCCGAGAAGCCGTCCCGACGCGCAACGCGCTGGTCTTCGGTCTTGCGCTCGGACTGGCGTCGTTCCTGTGGCTGTGGTGGCGCGCCAACCTGCTGGCCGGTGTCCTCGTTGTCATCACCATCGCGTTCTACGTCCTGATCTACACCATGGTGCTCAAGCGTCGTACGTGGCAGAACGTCGTCTGGGGCGGCGCCGCAGGCTGCATGCCCGTCTTGGTCGGTTGGGCCGCTGTTACCGGTTCGCTCAGCTGGGAACCGTTCGTTCTGTTCCTGATCATCTTCTTCTGGACGCCGCCCCACACGTGGGCTCTCGCGATGCGTTACAAAGAGGACTACAAGGCTGCCGGCGTCCCGATGCTCCCGGTCATCGCCACCGAAGAGCACGTCACCAAGCAGATCCTGTTCTACAGCTGGGCAATGGTTGTCACCAGCCTGATTCTCGTTCCCGCAGCCGGTCTCGTCTACGCGATCGTTGCTCTGCTGGCCGGTGCCTGGTTCCTGCTCCTCGCTCACCAGCTGTACCGCGGAGTCCGCGGCGGCGCAGAGGTCAAGCCCCTCAAGCTGTTCTTGCAGTCCAACAACTACCTGTCCGTGTTGTTCGTGGGCCTAGCCATCGACTCGGTGCTGGGACTGCAGACGATCAGCGAAATGTTCAGCTGACCGCCTGCAGCCACGAACCTACGGAATCAGCACGATTGATCCCGTAGTTGCCCGGCCTTCCAGATCACGATGAGCCTGGGCAGCATCTGCCAGCGGATACTGCGCACCCACCCGAATCTTCAAGGTGCCCGCAGCGATGGCGTCGAAGACGTCGCCGGCCCGCCACCGCAACTCCTCCGGCGTGCGAATGTAATGAGCCAACGTCGGCCGTGTCAGGAACAGTGAACCTGAGCTGTTGAGCCGCTGCGGATCAACCGGCGGCACAGCGCCACTTGCGGCCCCGAACAACGCGACGGTCCCGCGGATTCGTACCGACGCCAGGCTTGCATCGAACGTCGTTGCACCCACCCCGTCGTAGGCCACAGCGACACCTTCACCGCCGGTCAACTCACGTACCCGGGCCGCGATGTCGTCCTCGTATCGCAAAACCTCCGACGCACCGGCCTCGCGGGACAGTTGCTCTTTGGCATCTGACGACACCGTTGTGATGACCTTGGCGCCGAGACTCACTGCCATCTGCGTGAGGATCAATCCGACGCCGCCGGCACCGGCGTGCACAAGCACCGTGTCACCCGGCTGGATCGGGTACGTGGACTTGGAGAGGTAATGCGCGGTCATGCCTTGCAGGAGTGCTGACGCGGCAACCGGCGCAGAGACACCGTCGGGAACTTTTACTGCAACAGTGGACGCGACAGCCACCTTTTCGGCGTAGCTTGCGGTTGCTGCCGCCCATGCCACCCGCTCGCCGACAGTGAACTCCGTTACCTCGGAGCCGACTGCCTCGACGATCCCGGTTCCCTCGTCGCCGGGGATGTAGGGGAGATCGCGTGCATACATGCCCATTCGGAAGTACGTGTCGATGAAGTTGATGCCGATGGCTTCGGTGCGGACAAGGAGATCGTGTGCACCGATCGTGGGCTCGGGTTGTTCGGACAGCGTGAGAACGTCTGGTCCGCCGGTCTCGGAAACATAGATGGCTCGCATCTTGTCTGTTCTACACCTGAGGTCGCGTCAACTCAGGCCATGCCTCATGTTGCGGCCGGACTACCGACCAGTATTGTCGAGCTATGAGCACCGATACCGAGAAGTCGGACGCCACACCGTCCGCGACCGCGCCGGAACTTCCGAAGTCGACGGTCAAAGCGATCACCAAGTTCGTCGCCGAACATGGCGGCACCGCAAGCGCCGTCATTCAGCCCGTCGGCGTTGTTGGAGTGCGCATCACTCTCGTGGGTGCCGACGGCATTCTCGGCGACCAGGTGGTCAAGGATCTTGCTACGGCAAATGCCGTCGTCGCGTCCTTCGACAACGTCACCGTTGCCGAGTGGGAACGTGAACTGACCAGCATCGTCACGCCGGCCGACGGCCACTTCAAGAAGATGGCCGGGTGGGTTGCCCACCAGACGCGCTTCCCGAAGGCCCGCAACGGCGCCTGAACAAACTGATTGCGGCGAATTCCGGCAGCTGATGGCAGGAACTTCGCCGCAATTGGTCTATCTAGTTGGTTTCATCAAGTCGGAAACTGGCAGCTTCGAGCGCAAGCCGCCGCACTTCGACTAGAGCTCGCTCGTAGATCACCGTCCCGATGAGCATGGTCTCGACGGCAGCGGTGCGATCCGGCATGGATCGAGCGTAGTGAACTTCGGCTTCGGCTGTTCTCTCGACGAAGTCTGCGGAGTTGTCGAAATCCGATACCGCTGCCGGGAAGCCGAACCGGCGCAGAGTCGCGACGAGTTCCGCGAGTCGGTACGGCGCCGGAGCGTCATCCTCGATTTTCCAATTCCTGTGCCTCAGCCAAACCTGTACCTCGTCGTACGCCGCCATGACATCGGCGGACAGGTCGCCGGTCGGAATTTCGTCGAGTCCGTGCATCACCGCCCCGAATGCATCGTGCATCGGGGTTGTCTCGTCTTCCATCGCAGCCAACGTGGCTCGAACTTTCGATATCGACAGACCTCCGATATCGATCAGGGAACGAATCAGTCGTAGGCGCCTCACGTGGTAGTCGCCGTAGTCGGCCTGATTGGTGGCTGATTGTTCACCGCTGGTGAGCAGGCCCTCACGCAGGTAGTACTTGATCGAAGCGACTGAAACGCCGCTTCGGGCGCTGAGTTCGGAGATCCTCACAGATTTGCCCTTGACTTCACGTTCGGATAGTAGCACTATCCATTATAGATAGTGTCACTATCCGTATCGAGGCGACATCAAACTGCGATGGAAGGGTTCTCATGAATCGACATCAAGTGCAGAACGGCCGATACACCGCGGACATCGACGGCCAGTTCGTGGTTTTCATCATCGGCATGAGATTCAACAAGCTCTGGAAGATCCACAAGTGGATCGGCGCGTTTGTCGCGATGCCTCGAATGCTTCGAGAACTGCAGCGATCGCCGGACAAGGGAATGCTCGGGGCACGAATGTCCTGGGGTGGGCGCACGATTACCGTGATCCAGTACTGGCGAAGCTTCGACGACCTCGAAGCGTTCGCGAAGAACCCGAACGATCCACATTTGCCGGCGTGGAGGGCATTCAACCGGCGCGTCGGCAAGAGTGGCGATGTGGGCGTCTATCACGAGACATACCGCGTCGGAAGCGGGCAGCACGAATCGGTCTACGTGAACATGCCCGTCATGGGGTTGGCTGAGGCCACTACGTCCGTGCCGGTGGGGAAGCGACGCGACACCGCAAGGGTCCGGATGGTTCGCTGACCGCCAGGTGGTTTCAGGCCGCTACTGCGGATGCCGCCGGAACGTCTTGTCTGACCTTTCCGGCTGCCCACACCGCCGCCGTTGCTGCCGTGCACAGACCGGCACCCGCGACATGCAGGATCACCAGGATCTGCGGTACATCGGTGAAGTACTGAACAACGCCGATCAGCGCCTGAGCAACAATCAGGACCAGCAGAACATGCAGGCGCTTCTTTACGGCAGCGGATGTTCCGACCGCATACAGACCGAACGTCAAACCGACGACCAAGGCCAGATAGCCGACCAGTAGTTGTGAATGCAGATGAACCAGGGTGACGATCTCGACTTCGAGGCGGGGAACCGTCCGGTCAAGACTCTTATCGCCGGCATGCGGGCCGGCACCCGTCACGAGCGTTCCCGCGACCAGAACTCCGGCAAGAGCCACACCACTCAGTGCCGCGAGCCAGCGCAGCGGCTTCGGCATCACGATCAGCGTGGTCGCGTCATCAGGTTCGGCGATCTTCGCGTACATAACCGTGGCGATCCACACCATCAGCATCGACGCAACCAGGTGTATAGCAACCGTCCACCACAGCAACCCTGTGAGGACGGTAATTCCCCCGATGATTGCCTGAATGACCGTGCCGAGCGGAATCATCCACGCGTACACCAGAACCTCGCGGCGACGACGCGCACGCGTCACAGCCAGGACGATCGCAGCCGCGACAATCACAACCACAAAGGTCAGCAGCCGGTTTCCGAACTCCACAACCTGATGGATGATCGCGACCTCACCATGGCCGACCGGAACAAAACTGCCCGGGAAGCACTGCGGCCAGGTCGGGCAACCCAGCCCCGACGCAGTCACACGCACAACCGCACCTGTGACAGCAATACCGCCCTGGGTCAAGATCACGATGAACGCGATGATCTTCTGCGTCTTCAGCGAGGGGAGAGGCAGGCGATCCACCAAGCTCAAAAATCCGGCATACACACGATTCACCACGCCAACGATGGTAGTTCCCCAACAACTACAGCGTGTCGTTGGGGCAGCCCGCTCCGCGTCTGCCCCCTGTCGTCGGGGCAGCCCGCCCTAGTGCAGAAGACTGTCGGCACCCCTCACTACGATTCTCCGAGTGACGCATTACGACGAACTCGACATGTTCGGTGGCCTCGACGCCTCCACCCTCCCGCTCCGCCAGCAGCAGATTCTCGCCACGATTCGGGACTGGGTGACCACAAACGGATCCACGCCGAGCACCCGACAAATTGGGGACGCGGTAGGTCTGCGGTCGACGTCGTCGGTATCCAAACACCTCAAGAGCCTCGAGGAAAAGGGATTCCTCCGCCGGGGCACGGCGATGGCTCGGCAACTGGACGTCCGACCCTTCCTGGTGGGAATCAAGGGAGGTTCGTCGAACAACAGTGTCGAGGTGCCGGTGGTCGGCGATATCGCGGCCGGTGCACCGATTCTCGCCGAAGAACACACTGACGAGGTATTGGAACTACCGCGCGAACTCGTCGGCTCCGGAACTGTGTTCGGGCTGCGAGTGCGCGGCGAGTCGATGGTGGACGCCGCGATCTGCGACGGCGATGTTGTTGTGGTGCGCCGCCAGGACGAGGCCCATTCGGGCGAGATAGTGGCCGCGATGATCGACGGTGAGGCCACGGTGAAGGTGCTCCGACGCCGAAACGGCCACGTGTACCTCGAGCCCCGCAACTCGGCATACCAGGTCATGGACGGCGACCACGCAACCATATTGGGCAAAGTTGTTTCGGTGATGCGGCGGATCTGAGGATCTCGATCATCGCCGACCTGTGACAGTCGAGGAGCAGGTCGAATCGCCGGTCTCTCAGGGACTACGGCAGTGGAATGATCGCTGCCGCCAGTACGGCGGGTGGAGGCAGCTTCAGGTGAGTAGTGACAGGTCCGAGACCGATCTCTGGCCACTCTGCGATGAGGGGTAGATCCTCTGTGTCAGGCAATGGCGTCAGCTCAAATAGGTACTCGCGCTGCTGTATCTCGGAGTTCTCGTATCCCTGGCCATCTCTGTGCCGAATGGGTTGAAGCACCGAGTCCTCGAGAGCTCTCAACCGCAATGGTCTCCCATGCGTCTCGCCGGGCCGGCGTCGACCAGTTTCAGGATCGGTGATCGCCGGCGCTGCGTATTGACGTCGTAGCGCGTCAGCGTGAACGCCTTTCGCTACCACGACAACTGCGAGTTCGAGCCCCGATGTGTAGGCCACAATCGACCGTAGTCCCACAGTCACGCCTTCCACTTGGGCCAACATCATCGGACCGTGTGCGATTGCACCCAACTCTTTGGCGTCGGGCGGCATGAATCTCTGATACCAGATCATGATCTGAGCCTGGCACACGAACAGATGCATGTGCAGTGGTTGCCCACCGCCCCGACGCCTTCGCATCCCAGCCGGTTTCATACTGCTGTCAAAGCCGACGCGCTCAATCCTGCTGATGTGAATGGGATAGGTATCGAGCGCGGCGGGGGTCCTCGGTGTCCTGAGTCAGTACGCGCGAACGCGCACAATTCCGGAAATCGTTCCCTGGTAATACTCGCCGGACGCGGTGATGAGGGCCGACATCTGCAGGGTGTCGTGCACCGCGGTGGCCGGCATCGTCGTGGACCCGATCTGGGTTCCGTCCTTCGAGTCGATGACGGCAAAGGAGTACCCGTCGAGTGGCGTCGTGTCGGCTGAGCCGCTGCGCGTCACTGTGTAGATGTTGTCGTCAGCCGTGGATAGATGCGGGACTGCAGAGCTTCGAATCGTGTTGTCCCACACAACATGACAGCCAACCGGATCGATGTCGACCCGAGTCATTCCGCCGTTGAATGGTGCGGTGGCTGGAACCGCAGGACCGGCGCCTTCCGGTGTGGTCGGATACGGATACCCGTAGGTGCCGGCTACGTAGATGGAGTGGCCGATCGCAATGGGGGAGTTCTCGCTGCCGCTCGGTGAGCCGTCCTTGCCGGCTGCGGTCAGGACGGGTCGGGAGCACACTTCGGCACCCGTATCTGACCGATAGACCCGGACGCTGACGGTCGGATGAGCGTTGTCGACGATCGTGACAAAATCACTGCCCGTCGACGGCCCGAAGTAGGTGGGGGTGGATCCTGTTCCCCAACTCAACTGGCCAGGGTTCCTTGCGGGGCCGCGGTCGTAAGGCTGACGCCAATCGACGGCGATATCGCCGCCCTTCCGGCTCAGTTGGTACAGCGCATGAGTGGTGGCGACGGCCGTTCCCGTGGGCGAGGTGGAAATACTGTTCTGAACCTGTTCGCCTTCGGGGAGGTCGATGGTGTGAGCGATTCGATCGGTGCCGACAACGCCGACGGTGCCGTGGCCGGTCGCGAACCAGACATTGCCGGTCCAGTCCGGCGCCAGCCCGGTGACATTGTCGTCGGCTGCGACAACCCCGGAGAGGTCGATGACGTCGGAGAGTTCCAGACGCCAGGTTCCGTCGGGGTTCTGAGCATGCGCGATACGAACGAGTTGGCGATTGCCGTCGACGGCAACCAGTCGGTTCTCGTGGTCGAGGTATGCGTAGACGCCACCGAGCAGGCTGCCCTTAGCCAGGGGCAACTGCGCGACGGATCGGCCGAACGGTGACGCCTCGGCCTTGGGATCGATGAGGTGAATGGTCGGGATCTGACCGAGCATCGTGGTGCACAGAGAGACGATCAGGCCGTCGGAACCTTGCAAGATTGTCGGGCACGCCGACATCAGAGGAAACGCGGTGACTTCGTGAGGTTCGATGCCCGGCCCTGGGAGGGGCGTGACGTCGGACGAACCGGCGTCGCCGTGCATCGTTGCTGTGCCGACCGGACCGAGGTAGGGATTGGCCGGTGCCAGCGGGCCCGCAGTCGGCAACGACGCGGTTGACGGAACGGCAGCAAGGAGCATCAGCGCACTGGTTGCGCCGGCTATCCGGAGTGCCTTCCGCGAAATGCTCACGTGAATTTGAACCACCGTGCGGCGCAGGCTCCGCCGATCACAGCCCAGACGAGCAGCACGACGATCGAGAACCAGTCCATCGAGGACGCGAGGGCCGAGTCGAGTGCATGGGCCAAGGCGCCGGACGGAACCAGGCGTACCAAGGTGTGCAGCGCGTCGGGGATGTCTTCGCTGATCAGTCCGACACTGCCGATGCCTGCCATCACAAACCACAGGACATTGGCAAGTGCCAGAACGATTTCCGCACGCAATGTGCCGCCGAGGAGCAGTCCGAGTGTGGTGAAGGTAACGGTTCCCAGCGCGATGACCACCGCGCCGATCGCCAGTTCCGTCGGCGTCGGGCGCCAACCAAGTGCGAGGGAGATCAGGCCGAGTATGACCGATTGCAATGCCACGACGATGATGACGGCTGCGCTCTTGCCGGCGATGATTCCCCACCGCGGAAGTGGTGTAGCGCCAAGACGTTTGAGTGCGCCGTATCGGCGGTCGAAGCCCACTGCGATTGCCTGCCCGGTGAATCCGGTGGACATCACCGCCACCATCATGACGCCGGGCAATACTTTGCTGACCCTTGAATCCCCCAGATCGCCCAGGGGCAGGAGGGACAGTCCGATCAGCAGCGTGATGGGAATCAGCATCGTCAGCAGTAACTGCTCGCCGTTGCGCAGCAACAACGTCAATTCGAGCTTGGTCTGAGCCGCCATCATCTTCGCCGCGGAGTTGGGGCGAGGATCGGGGGAGAACGTACCGGGCTCGAAGCGATTGTCAGCCAACCGTCGGTCCCGGGCGCTGTTCGCCGAAGCATTGTTCTGGCTATTCGACACGGCTTTGTTCACGACCTTGTTTCCCGTCATCCCCGCAGATCACGACCCGTCAATTCGAGGAAGACGTCTTCCAAACTACGTTGATCGACGCGAATGTCATTGATCAGGACATTTTGTTCGGCGCACCATGTTGCCACCGTTGCCACCGTCGACGGTTCGATCGAGCCTTCGATCAAGTATGTCCCCGGATTGGCTTCGCTCACTCGGAATTCCCCGGCGAGGGACCGTGCAAGTGAATCGACACTCAGTCCGGACATCGTGGTCAGTCGCAATTGACCCTCGGCTCCCTTGCTGGTGACTTCGGCGGGAGTGCCCGATGCGACGATGCGGCCGTGGTCGATGATGACCAGTTCGTCGGCCAGTGCTTCAGCTTCGTCCATGAGGTGAGTGGTCAGGAGAATGCTGACACCGTCGCGGCGCAATGCATCGATCAACTCCCATACGAGGAGACGGGCCTGGGCGTCGAGGCCTGCAGTCGGTTCGTCGAGGAAGACAAGTTCCGGTCGGCTTACCAGTGCACAGGCCAACGACAGGCGTTGTTGCTGGCCACCGGACAACCGTCGATACGGAGTTCGCCGTGCGTCGGTCAATCCGAGCTTGGACAGAAGCCAGGTGGGATCGAGAGGATCAGCGGAGTACGAGGCCACGAGGTCGAGCATTTCGCCGGCTTTGGAGCCGGGGTACGCGCCGCCGCCTTGGAGCATGACGCCGATCCGCGAACGAACTTCACCGGAATCGGCGATCGGGTCCAGTCCGAGCACTCGGACCGTTCCGGAATCAGGGGTGACAAAGCCTTCACACATCTCGACCGTAGTGGTCTTACCAGCGCCGTTGGGGCCGAGAAGGGCAACGACCTGCGCGGTTTCAACGGTGAGATCGATACCGTCCACGGCACGAACACCGTCAAACGATTTGACGACGCCTTCTATCCGCACGGCAGGCGTCGACGATCTTGTTGCACTCGAGGTCACGGAGAATCAGCGTAAGCCCCGGCAGAGTTGCCTTCGTCCACTGGTCTGGTTTTCGTGATTTCCGCTACTGGTTTCTCGCTACGCCAGGGCAGGGAATTCCGGGTGACGTAGATCAACGCGAAAGCGGTGATGATCGTCGCGACGACCGCTTGGACGATCATGAACGGCAGGTATTCGGCGCCGTTCGACATGAGCATGACGCTCACGATCGACGTGAACACCACGGCAGGGACGCGGAATATCGGAGCCGTTGCCCACGCTGCGAGCGGGAGTATCGCCCAGAGCAGGTACCACGGTTGGACAACCGGGAACAGCAGCACGATCGCGCCGAGGGCGATTCCGAGCCCGCCGACGGGATGGAGGCGTCCCATGTAGACGGAGACCATCATTCTGGCAGTGATCAGCACTGCGACCAGATATGCGATCGGGCGGGTGATGGTGAGAATCGCCGTCGTGTGGTCGCCGAGTCCGAGAAGCACTCCGGCCAATCCGGTCCCGACGCCAAGAAGCGTGGGTATCGACATCCAGCTTCGCACGGCTGTTGCGGTGTTGAGCGTGTTGATCCAACCCATACCCAAGCCACTGGCGACGCTGATGACGCCGATCACGACAACGGTCACGCCGGCGAGCAGCAGCGCCGCCGAGAAGAAGGACTTCCAGGTTCCGCCCCACCGGCGGGCCAACGCCATTCCGACAAAACCGAGTGCAAGCAGGGACGGGATCTTTACGGTCGCCGATAACGCGATCAGGCCGGAACCGGCTATCAACAGAGCAAGCGAGCGACCTCGGATCGGGCCGGCGCCTTCGACCGCGCGCAGCGCCACCTCGATTCCGGCGAGCATGAGGCCGAGCATCAGGGCCTCGTTGTGAATGCCGGCAACCAGATGGAACAGCAACAGTGGGTTGGCGGCGCCGAGCCAGAGGGAGCTGACCGCAGAGACACCGCACCGCTTGGCCAACCGGGGCAGGGCCCACACGATCAACGCAACGCCCACCAGAACGAGCAGGCGATGAAGGAAGATTCCGGCAACGATGTTGTCGCCGGTCAGCGAACTGATGCCGCGTCCAAGCCACAGAAAGAACGGTCCGTACGGTGCCGGGGTGTCACGCCAGATCGTCGGAACAGTTCTGGTGAGCACGTGATCGACGCCGAGCGCGGCTTTGGGGCCGATGAGATACGGATCGAGTCCGCGTGCCGCGATCTCACTCTGCGCCAGGTACGAATACACATCGCGACTGAACATCGGCGGTGCGACGGTCAGCGGCAAAATCCACAGCAACAGCGTGCGGTCCAGTTGTGATCTGCTCATGCGGCGCGGCGCGCCGGCGCGAGTTCGCAGATCACCGACGGCAAATCGGCCCAACATGAGCCACGCCAGGACAACCAGAACAGTTCCGGTCATTGTCATCGTCAACGAGACAGTCGGCATTCGTCCGGGGAGACTCAGCACCCGTAGTCCGGCCGTCGGATTCTGGAGTACAGGCTGCGCACCCGCACCGAGTGCGCCAACCGCCATCAACACGGTGCCTGTCGCGCCGAAACGCCTGATTCCGCGAAGCTGAGCGGTCTCCTTCTCGTTCAGACCGGGGCGCTCGTCCTCGTCGCCGTGCAGCGTCGCCATCACGGATTGCCGGGGCTTGGATCCGAACGGCCGGACACCGAGGGTGGAGAGGACAAGTTGTTTCGGCTTGTCCAGCAGGATCGCGCGGGTCGACTGCGCGGTCGTCTTCTGCGTGGGGGTCTGCGGCACCCAGGAAGCCTAGCGGCTCGTGCGCAGGGCTCGGACAACTGTGAACAATGCGGGCAGTCCGCCTATTCCCAAATGTAATGCAGGTTGCCCTTAGTAGACCTGCGAAAAGAATTCCGTCACACTTGTGTTGTGAAAAGAAATGCGACTCGCACTCAAAGCAAGGAAGCTGCAGGTCAGTCCACTGCAGCTGCCTCGCAGAGTCCTGTCGTAATGCCGGTAGCGGTGGGTGTCGAAGGCCAGACTCGGGCAGCGGTGGTCAAACTGCTCCTCGAAGAAGGGCCCATTACAGCCTCCGAAATCGGCACGCGACTCGGTTTGAGTGCGGCTGGTGTCAGGCGTCACCTGGACGCGTTGATCGAGTCCGGTGAAGCCCGCGCCGCATCCGCGTCGTCGCTCCGTCAGCGTGGACGCGGGCGTCCCGCCAAGCAATTTCAGATCACCGCCACAGGACGTGGGCGTCTCGGTCACGCGTACGACGATCTTGCCGGCGCGGCAATGCGCCAACTCCGCGAAATCGGTGGAGACGCCGCTATCGAGGAATTCGCCAAGCGGCGGGTGCAGGCAATTGTGGGAGATGTCGAACCGGCAGATCCCGCCGACCTCGGCGCCGTTGCGGAGACGGCAGATGCCATTGCTGACGCTTTCAGCGCCGTCGGATTTGCCGCGTCGACCAGGCCGGTGGGTAACGGCGTGCAGATCTGCCAGCACCACTGCCCGGTTTCCCATGTGGCAGAGGAGTTTCCGGAACTGTGTGACGCGGAACAGGAAGCGTTCCGGCAACTGCTCGGCACGCACGTTCAGCGTTTGGCCACCATCGCGAACGGTGACTGCGCCTGCACGACACACGTTCCCCTTGTATCGAACGGGAGTAGATGAAACCTCCCGATCCGCTAGTTCCCAAAGTTTTTCGCTAGTTCTTCACAGTCAGAAATGTTCCTCGCGTCGAATTCAGCCCTCGTCGCTGCGGAGCAGCCGTCAAGTAACAAGACTCCGGAAGGAGCTCGCATGACCGTCACATCAGACCAGGCGACTACCACTGCAGCTGCAGGCACCGAGCCGCTATCGCAGGAAGAGGCCATCGCGTCCCTCGGTCACTACGGCTACGGCTGGTCCGATTCCGACGTAGCCGGAGCCAGCGCACAGCGCGGACTCTCCGAGGCTGTCGTGCGGGATATTTCCGCGAAGAAGAGCGAGCCGGAGTGGATGCTCGACATCCGCCTCAAGGCTCTGCGCACCTTCGACAAGAAGCCGATGCCGAACTGGGGCAGCGACCTCGAAGGTATCCACTTCGACAACATCAAGTACTTCGTCCGGTCCAGCGAGAAGCAGGCCGAGTCGTGGGAAGACCTGCCCGAGGACATCAAGAACACGTACGACAAGCTCGGCATCCCCGAGGCGGAGAAGCAGCGCCTTGTTGCCGGTGTTGCCGCTCAGTACGAGTCCGAGGTCGTCTACCACTCGATCCGTGAGGATCTCGAGCAGCAGGGCGTCATCTTCCTCGACACCGACACCGGTCTCAAGCAGCACCCGGAGCTGTTCAAGGAGTACTTCGGATCGGTCATCCCGGCCGGCGACAACAAGTTCTCCGCGCTGAACACCGCGGTGTGGTCCGGTGGCTCGTTCATCTACGTCCCGCCGGGAGTCCACGTGGACATCCCGCTGCAGGCGTACTTCCGCATCAACACCGAGAACATGGGTCAGTTCGAGCGCACCCTGATCATCGTCGACGAGAACGCCTCCGTGCACTACGTCGAAGGTTGCACCGCGCCGATCTACAAGTCCGATTCACTGCACTCGGCAGTTGTCGAGATCATCGTGAAGAAGGGCGGCCACTGCCGCTACACAACCATCCAGAACTGGTCCAACAACGTCTACAACCTGGTCACCAAGCGCACCAAGGTCGAAGCCGGCGGATCCATGGAGTGGATCGACGGCAACATCGGTTCCAAGGTCACCATGAAGTACCCGGCCGTATGGCTGATGGGCGAGTACGCCCGCGGTGAAGTTCTCTCCGTCGCATTCTCGGGGGAGGGACAGCACCAGGACACCGGCGCCAAGATGCTCCACCTGGCTCCGCACACGTCGTCCACCATCATCAGCAAGTCCGTCGCCCGTGGCGGTGGACGCGCGTCTTACCGCGGTCTGGTGCAGGTCAACAAGGGTGCCCACGGTTCCAAGTCGACCGTCAAGTGTGACGCTCTGCTTGTCGACCAGATCAGCCGCAGCGACACTTACCCGTACGTCGACATCCGCGAGGACGACGTCACGATGGGCCACGAGGCCACTGTTTCCAAGGTCAGCGACGATCAGCTCTTCTACCTGATGAGCCGTGGTCTGACCGAGGACGAGGCCATGGCCACCATCGTCCGTGGATTCGTCGAGCCCATCGCGAAGGAACTCCCGATGGAGTACGCGCTCGAGCTCAACCGCCTTATCGAACTTCAGATGGAAGGGGCTGTGGGTTAGTGACCACGCCAGAGACCGGTGTCATCGGAGCTGTAGTCGGGGAGAACCCGACCGCTCCTGTAAAGGGTGCAGCCACAGGCTCACCCATCACGAACAAGGGTGAGCAGTTCTCCTCGTTCGACGTCAATGCATTCGAGGTTCCCGGCGGACGTGACGAGATCTGGCGGTTCACCCCGCTGCGTCGTCTGCGCGGATTGCACGACGGCAGTGCTGTTGCCAACGCTCAGATCACGGTCGACGTCGAGGCCGGTAGCGATGTCACCGTCGAGACTGTCGGCCGCGACGACGAGCGCCTCGGCAAGGCCGGCGTCCCTGCCGATCGCATTGCAGCGCAGGCATACTCGAGCTTCGAGTCAGCGACGGTCATCTCGATCGGAGCCGAGGTCGAGGTCGAGAAGCCCGTCGTCGTCACGATGACAGGCGCAGGCGCCGACACAGTTGCCTACGGCCACACCCAGATTCGTCTGGCACAGTTCGCCAAGGCAACCGTTGTCCTCGATCAGCGCGGCAGCGGAACCTTCGCGGAGAACGTCGAATTCGTTCTCGGCGACAGTGCGCACCTGACCGTCGTCGCAGTTCAGGATTGGGCCGAGGATGCCGTGCACGTCACGTCGCATCACGCTCGCCTCAGCCGCGACGCAGTTCTTCGCCACACGGCGATCAGCCTCGGCGGCGACCTCGTTCGTCTCTCGGCAACGGTGAAGTACGACGGGCCAGGCGGCGACGCCGAACTGCTCGGTGTGTACTTCGCTGACGACGGACAGCACTTGGAACAGCGTCTGCTCGTGGATCACAGCCAGCCCAACTGCAAGTCCAACGTGGTCTACAAGGGCGCACTGCAGGGCGATCCGAATTCGAGCAAGCCCGATGCGCACACCGTGTGGATCGGCGACGTTCTGATTCGTGCGGCAGCCGAGGGAACCGACACCTTCGAACTCAACCGCAACCTGGTCCTCACCGATGGTGCACGCGCTGACTCGGTGCCGAACCTCGAGATCGAGACCGGCGAGATCGTCGGAGCCGGACACGCCAGCGCTACGGGACGTTTCGACGACGAGCAGTTGTTCTACCTGCGCGCCCGCGGCATCCCGGAGGATCAGGCACGTCGCCTGGTCGTACGTGGGTTCTTCCACGAGATCATCAACAAGATCGCTGTTCCCGAGGTGCGCGATCGCCTCGAAGCCGCAGTCGAAGCCGAACTCGCAGCAGTCGGCTCCTGACCGCCCTCATACTTCTCATCTTGAAGGAATTTCATGTCTACCAGTGACAACAGCACCACACCGGCCACCTCGGTCCTCGAGGTTCGTGACCTGCACGTCGAGGTCGCCAACAGCGACGCCAACGCTGAACCCATCCAGATCCTCAAGGGCGTCGACCTGACGGTCCGCTCCGGCGAGACGCACGCGATCATGGGCCCCAACGGCTCGGGCAAGTCGACGCTGTCGTACGCCATCGCAGGTCACCCGAAGTACCAGGTCACTTCCGGTTCCATCACCCTCAACGGTGAGAACGTCCTCGAGATGAGCGTCGACGAGCGCGCTCGCGCCGGTCTGTTCCTGGCGATGCAGTACCCCGTCGAGGTTCCCGGCGTCTCCATGTCCAACTTCCTGCGTACCGCCGCTACCGCAGTGCGTGGCGAGGCTCCCAAGCTTCGCCACTGGGTCAAGGAAGTGAAGGAAGCTCTCAACGAGCTCGAGATCGATCCCGCGTTCATCGAGCGTTCGGTGAACGAAGGTTTCTCCGGCGGCGAGAAGAAGCGCCACGAGATCCTTCAGTTGGGCATGCTCAAGCCGAAGATCGCGATCCTCGACGAGACCGACTCCGGTCTCGACGTCGACGCGCTGCGCACCGTTTCCGAGGGCGTCAACCGCTACAAGGAGCGCGAGAACGGCGGCGTTCTGCTGATCACGCACTACACGCGCATCCTGCGCTACATCGCTCCCGATTTCGTTCACGTCTTTGTCGGTGGCCGCATCGTCGAGTCCGGCGGACCGGAATTGGCCGATGAGCTCGAGACCAACGGCTACGTTCGTTTCACAGCGGACGCTTCAGCAACCCAGGGAGCATAAGCGCGATGACCACCTCGGTGCGCGAGCTCGACGTCACCAGGATTCGGAAAGATTTCCCTATCCTGGGACGTACGGTGCGCGACGGAAAACCTTTGGTGTACTTGGATTCCGGTGCGACGTCGCAACGGCCACTCCAGGTGCTCGACGCCGAGCGGGAATTTCTCACCACGTGCAACGCAGCGGTTCACCGGGGTGCTCATCAGCTGGCCGAAGAGGCTACCGACGCCTACGAGGACGCGCGAGCTTTGATCGCGGAGTTCGTCGGGGCTGATTCCGACGAACTCGTCTTCACCAAGAACGCCACCGAAGCGCTGAACCTGGTGACATATGTTCTCGGTGACGACCGCTTCGATCGGCACGTCGGGCCTGGCGACGAAATCGTCATCACCGAACTCGAGCATCACGCCAATCTTGTTCCGTGGCAGGAACTTGCGCGGCGTACCGGCGCTACCCTGAAGTGGTACGCCGTAACGGACGACGGCCGGATCGACCTCGATTCGCTCGAATTGACCGATGCCGTCAAGGTTGTTGCCTTCACTCATCAGTCCAACGTGACAGGCGCGATTGCGCCTGTCGAGGAATTGGTTCGGCGGGCCCGAGCAGTCGGCGCTCTGGTGGTTCTCGATGCGTGCCAGTCGGTTCCGCATATGGCAGTCGACTTCCATGCACTCGATGTCGACTACGCGGCATTCTCGGGTCACAAGATGCTCGGCCCCACCGGCATCGGTGTTCTGTACGGCAAGGCCGACCTGTTGGCAGCGATGCCTCCGTTCATCACGGGCGGATCGATGATCGAAACCGTCACGATGGAGGCCAGCACGTATGCACCGGCGCCGCAGCGGTTCGAGGCAGGCACGCAGATGGTCTCGCAGGTAATCGGTCTCGGTGCTGCGGTGCGCTATCTCAGCGATGTCGGAATGGATGCGATTGCCGCACACGAGCATGCGCTGATCGAAGCCGCACTCGCGAAGCTCTCGACAATCGACGGCCTACGCATCGTGGGTCCGCAGACCGCTGAAAATCGCGGCGGCGCAATCTCGTTTGTCGTCGACGGCATCCATGCCCACGATCTCGGTCAGATTCTCGACGACGAGGGTGTAGCCATCCGCGTCGGACACCACTGCGCCTGGCCACTGCACCGCCGCCTCGGGGTCGCGGCTACGGCCCGTGCGTCGTTTGCCCTCTACAACACCGCTGAGGAAATCGACGTGCTGGTTGCGGCGATCAAGCGTGCCCAGGAATTTTTCGGTGTTGCAGGGGAGTTGAACTGAATCATGCGTATGGAGCAGATGTATCAGGAAGTGATCCTCGATCACTACAAACATCCGCACGGCCGCGGCCTTCGTGAGCCGTTCGGCGCTGAGGTTCATCACGTCAACCCGACCTGCGGCGACGAAGTAACACTGCGCGTGCACATCGCGGACGACGACACCGTCGCTGACGTGTCGTACGACGGTCAGGGCTGTTCGATCAGCCAGGCGTCGACGTCGGTGCTCAACGACCTTGTCATCGGCATGAAGGTCACGGATGCGCTCGAGACCGTGGCAGCTTTCAACGAGATGGTCAGCAGTCGCGGCAAGATCGAGGGCGACGAAGACGTTCTCGGTGACGGCATTGCCTTTGTGGGAGTTTCGAAGTACCCGGCACGTGTGAAGTGCGCGTTGCTCGGATGGATGGCGTTCAAGGATGCAGTTGTCCAGATTGTTGACGGTGGTGCCGTGAATGCTCGAGACAACAGCAGTGATTTGGTCGACACGACTAGAGGACAGGGATCATGACCGAGACACAAGCAACACAGGAGTCCGAGGCCACCGCTCCGGTGAACCCCAATCCCGATTCCACTGCGGAATTCGGTGGCGCGCAGGGTTCCGGAACACTGCCCTCACCGGAACGACTCGACGAACTCGAAGAAGCCATGCGCGACGTTGTCGACCCCGAACTGGGAATCAATGTCGTCGACCTCGGTCTTGTGTACGGGATCTTCGAGGACGACGGCGTTGTCACGATCGACATGACGCTGACGTCGGCGGCGTGCCCGCTGACCGATGTGATCGAGGATCAGGCTCGCGGCGCGTTGGTTCGCAGCGACCTGTGTACCGACATGAAGATCAACTGGGTGTGGCTGCCGCCGTGGGGCCCGGACAAGATCACCGAAGACGGACGCGAACAGCTTCGAGCTTTGGGTTTCACAGTCTGATCCACTGATGCTTTTCTCCTCTGACGCCGGTACCTGACCAAGGTGCCGGCGTTAGGCGTTATGTCCGGTAACGGAGTTATGTGTTCGCGCGATATTTACCAGCGAAGGCATTTTGCCGTTTTCGTACCGAACATCCCAAGGGAGATCCGCGTGAAAGGCAGTTCCGATAGACACTGTGCTCTCGGAACCTCGCGCGATCGCCGGTCATCTCGTCAGGGTCAACTCACGGTTCTTTCGCCGCAGCAGCAGGAACTTCTCGAGGCGCAGCATTCTCGGCCCGACGTTCCACTGACGGTCAGCCACCACGTGGACGTCGCAGGAAAACTGGACATCGATACCCTGAAAGCTGCTAGTTCACTCGCCAGCCGTGAATTCGGATGCCGATCACTGCTACCGGCGCAGGGTGTTGTCATGAGTCATGGTGGCAAGCGGGGCGCGAATTCGTTCGACGTGGTAGATCTCCGAACCGAATCGGATCCACACACCGTGGCCCGGAACTGGATGCAGCGCGAATCGGCTCGGCCGATGGACCTGTCGACCGATCAACTGACACAGTGGGCCATTCTCGTTCTGGGTGACGAGCACTGCTTTTGGTACGCCCGAGTGCATCGCATCGCGCTCGATGTTGCCGGCTGTCGGTCGATGATGATTCGAGCGGCCGAGATCTACACCGCGGCCGTGCGGAACACGGCTCCGGATTCGCCACATTCGCCTCGTACGGCAGTCGACACCGAGGTCGGCTACCGTGTGTCGAAACGCTGGATCCAGGATCAGAAGTATTGGGACGCAACGCTTGCGGGTGCGCCGACCCGAACGTCGCTGGCGGCTGAAACCGCGACGGCTGTGGCGTTGCCCAGCGTCCGAACCGGAACTGTTCCGCGACATGTCATCGCCTCTCTCGAAGGCATCGCCGAAGCGGAGAGCGTGAGCCTGTCCACGGTGCTCATTGCGACGTTTGCCGTGTATCTCGGGCGCATGACGGGTTCTCGTGATGTAGTTCTTCGAATTCCGACGCCGGCGCCGACTTCGTCGACTGCGCGGGTGGCCGGCGCAAGCGCGTCGAATATCGTGCCGTTGCGCGTCATGCTCGATCCGCACTGCCGAATTGGTGAATTGGTGCGGGCAGTCAAAGTCGAATTGGTGGGTGCGATTCGGCACCGCCGCTACCGCGACCAGCAACCGCATCGCGCACCGGTTCTGGCATTGAATCTGTTTCCATCTGGAATCACGCTTGGCGACGCGCGGGGTGTGCTGCATCTCGAGTCTGCGGGCCCCGTCGAAGATTTGGAGGTCACGCTCCAGTCGCACTCCGAAACGAGCGGCATTCAGGTCGATTTTGCAGCGCATCCTGATCTGTATTCGGAGGAAATCCTCACCGAGCACCATCGCAGTTTTTGTGAACTTCTTGCCTTGATCGGTTCCAGCGACGCGGCGACCCTCGTGGCGGATGTCGATCCGCGAGCTGACACGACACCGGATTCAGCGGGGTTGCAGGCCCGTAACTTGGAGTATTGGTGTGAGGCGTTGTCGACACCCGCCCCGACGTTGGGTTTGCTTCCTATGCTCGCAGGTGAGCGTTCCTCGGCGCCGGTCGTCATCTCCCCACAGCTGTATCGACGGCTCGAATCGCTGGCAGCATCGATGTGCACCAGCATGTTCGTGTTGTATCACGCGGCCGTCGCAGGATTGCTGCGTCGACGAGGTTCAGCCTCGGAGGTCTCGATCGGGGTCCCGCTTCGAGGGTATGGTGCGCCGCACCCGGACAACTTTGCCTCGATGTACGCCCATCACGTCGTACTTCGTTTGACCATCGACACCGCGGAGAGCTTGACCCGGTTGATCGAGCGGACCGACGATGCCGTTGTCGACGCGCTGATCCACGCGGATATCCGGTTGTCCGCGGTGGCGGCTGCGCTGGGCGAGCGTCGTTCACTCGACTACGGTCCGCTGTTCAGGACACTGGTATTTGCGCAATCGCCGATGGACACGCATCCACGGTTCCGGGCCGTGATGGGCGGGGTGCCAGTCGGATTCGAACTTGCCGACATGCCAGAACTGTACATCTCGCTACCGAGTCAGACGGGTAGTTCCCGAGCCGTCGGCTACGTGAACTGCATTGCTCCGCCGACAGAGGCCCGTGATCTTGCATTCCGGTTTCAGCGGATACTTCGCGCCATGGTCGATGATTCTCGCCTGACGCTCGAGGCCGTGGATCTGGCGCACAAAGACCTGTGACGTTTGGTGCCCTATGGTGAGGGTATCTGACCCGCCAGTTTGTTTACCGCGGGACTTTTCGCCATTATATGCAGGACGATAGTCCTGTTTTGCCGCATTTGTGATCCGCTCTCATATATCTGTGTGGTAACGCCGCGACGGATAGTCACGATGAGATCTCAAGTGGGCAATTTGTCAGCTTTCGGCATTTGCTCCTTTCTTGGCTCGGCCTATTGACTGGTGCGTTTTTGCTCGTGTGTCACGACTATTTCGTTCAAGGGAGATCCGTGTGGAAGGTAGCCCCAATCGAGGAAGAATGTCCGACACTTTCCCGCTGTCCCCTTCACAACTTTCCTTACTTGTCGCGCAACAGCTGAGGCCCGAAATTCCGGTCACCATTGCGCAGTACGTCGATGTGGACGGACCGTTGGACATTGCCGTACTGACCGCGGCGAGTAAGCAAACCGGACGTGAGATCGGATCGGGGTATCTCCGATTGGTCGAGGTGGACGGCACGCCACGGCAATGGCTCGACGTGAACCTGGATGACCGGCTGGACGTGGTGGACCTGCGCGGAGAGTCGGATCCTGAAGCGGCAGCCCAGGATTGGATGCACCGCGAACACACCACCCCCATGGATCCCTTCGTCGATCGTCTGGTGCGGATGGCAGTTCTCGTGCTTGCGGAGGACCGTTACTACTGGTACAGCCGCATTCATCACGTGGCTCTCGACGGGTTCGGCGCGATGTCGATGATGAATCGCACAGCCGAGATCTACACCGCATCCGTTCGGAACGAACCGGTTCCCGACCAGGAAACAGCGTCGCTCCCCGCTCTGGTCCAGTCCGAATCCGACTACCTGGGTTCGACGCGATGGAACCGCGATCGGGAGTACTGGAACACGAAGATGGCTGATCAGCCGTCCGGGACGTCACTTGCACGCAATACGGCGCCAGCGCAGTCGTGGGCCCGGATCCGATCGGCAACTGTGCCTGCGGCGCTGCGAAACACCATCGCAATCGTCGCGGACGCTCATGACGTCACAACCGCGTCAGTAGTGATCGGAGCCTTGGCCGCGTTCCTGGCCCGCACGATCGGCACCAGAGATGTGGTCCTGAGTCTGCCCGTGTCCGGACGCACGACAAAGGCTGCCAGACGGTCCGGCGGAATGATGTCGAACGTTGTACCGCTGCGGGCGACGATCGACCCGAACTACTGCGTCGGTGACGTGCTCCGCGAGGTGAAACTGGAACTCACCGGCGCGTTGCGTCATCAGAAGTATCGACACGAGGATCTGCGACGAGATCTCAACGCGGGTACTGGGGCCATTGCAGATGGTCGAGGATTTCACGGACCACTGATCAATCTGATGCTGTTTCATTCCGGCATTACTCTTGGCGCCGCCGCCGGTGAACTCCGGGTGATCTCGACGGGCCCGGTGGAGGATCTGTCGGTCAACGTCTACCAGCCGTCCACCACCGACATCCAGATCGATTTTGCGGCCAACCCGGATCTTTATACCGACGAGACCCTCACCGCCCACCATTGTGGGTTCCTCGATTTCCTCGAATTGTTCTGCGCCGCTGGTCCTGATACCCGATTGTCGGATATAGATTTTCACGGGGCGCGGAGCTGGGTCGACAATGTTCGCCATTCGCAAAATATCGAATACTGGGCGCGGAAACTTTCGACACCTGCAGAAGAACTGGGGCTGCCGGTGTCGGCGGACGGGATTCGATCTCAGGCGCCCGTCGCGATCGAATCCGATGTGTTCCGGTGTCTCGAGTCGATGGCCGCAGCGACGGATACGAGTGTGTTCGTGCTGCTGCAGTCCGCGATGGTTGGCCTGCTACGACGCCACGGCTCGGCCGAAGAAGTGTCAATCGGGGTATCGGTGCGTGGATACGGTTCGCCGAGTCCCGACGATTTTGTATCGATGTTCGCCAATCAATTGGTCCTGAGAACCGAAGCGTCGACCTCCGCGACGCTCGCGGAATTGGTCGAGATCGTTGATGGTGTCACTGTCGAAGCATTCGATCGTGCGGACACCCTTCTGACATCGGTCACCGCAGCCCTCGGGGACGGTCGCACAGTGGAGAGCGGACCTTTGTTCCGGGCGATGCTGTGTTTCGACGAAGCACTCGACGCGCACCCACGGTTTCCCGGGCTGATAGTAGGGGTGCCCATCGGGTCCGACATCGCCACCGACCCGGACCTTGTTGTCTCGCTGACGGTCCCGGCTGGCAGTGACGGCAGCGGCGACCGGACTGTCACCGGGGTTGTGGACTGGCTCGGTTCGAAGCGAGCCGCCGAGGATCTCGCAGACCGCTTCAGTCGTGTCCTGACCGCGCTGGTCACGACACCTCGCTTGGCTTTGGGGGCTGTTGCGCTACTGCGAGCCGACGAGCGAGGTGCGCTCGTACGGCCGGTGCGGCCGCCAACTCCGGTTCGTACACTGACCGACGTCCTTGCCGGTCAAGTCCGCAACCTGCCACACGCTGTTGCGGTTGTGTGTGGCAGTGAGCGGATGTCGTACCGAGTACTGGACGAGCGATCGAACCGGTTGGCCCGCAAGCTGATCCAGGAGGGTGTTCGTTCCGAATCGCTTGTCGGCATCATGCTGACGAAATCGCTCGACATGATCGTCGCCGTAACAGCCGTGCTGAAGGCCGGCGGTGCTTATCTTCCACTCGATCGTGCGCACCCGGCTGATCGGGTGAGTTTTGTGATCGACGACGCGAAGCCGGTGTGCATTATCTCCGATTCCGAAATTCCGAATGCGGTGGTGGTCGGGGTCGAATCCGCTGAATTCTCCGCCGACGCTCTCGGCGACCACTCGGGTTTTCACAGCGCCGACAACCTGGCCTATGTCATCTACACGTCGGGCTCGACCGGGAAGCCGAAAGGAGTCCCGGTAACTCATGCAGCGGTGATGCGACTGTTCGAGAACACACGTCGTGATTTCGGGTTCGACCACACCGATGTATGGACGATGTTCCACTCGTTTGCCTTCGACTTCTCGGTGTGGGAATTGTGGGGAGCTCTGCTGTACGGCGGAACGCTGGTACTTGTCGACCACGACCTTTCGCGTGATCCCGATGCCTTCCGTGCCCTTGTCGCCGAAGAAGGCGTCACCGTGCTGAATCAGACACCGTCGGCGTTCTACCAGTACATCGAGGCGGACACGCGTGCAGTGTCTCCGACTGCGCTCCGGTACGTGATCTTCGGCGGTGAAGCACTGGACCTGCGTCGCCTCGGGCGCTGGTACGACAATCACAGCGACTCGGCACCGACTCTTGTCAACATGTACGGGATCACCGAAACGACGGTGCACGTCACTCGTCTCGAACTGGGCAGTGCACACGCACGCTCAGCGGCCGGCAGCCAGATCGGTGACGCCATCGACGGGCTTCGGGTCTACCTGCTCGACGACCATCTCTCACCCGTCCCAGTGGGTGTTGCGGGGGAGATCTACGTTGCCGGCGGCCAGCTCGCTCGCGGTTACCTCGGGCGTCCGGACCTGACGGCGTGCAGGTTTGTCGCCGACCCGTTCAACGCCGGCGGAGGGCGGCTGTACCGATCCGGAGACCGGGCTCACTGGGTTGAACCCGGCCGGCTCGAGTATCTCGGTCGCGGTGACGCTCAAGTCAAGATTCGTGGTTTCCGGATAGAACTCGGTGAGATCGACGCCGTAATCCTCGCTGCGCCTGGAGTAAACGACGCCGTGACGGTGGTGGCACCCACACCGGCCGGTGATGTTCTGGTCACGTATGTGACCACAGCCGACGCCGTCGACGACCAGGCGTTGCGAATGCATGCTGCTGGAATGCTCCCGACGTACATGGTTCCCGACGCGTTCATGGTGATCGACGCAATTCCTTTGACCACCAACGGAAAACTTGACCGACGCAGCCTGCCGTCACCGATCCTGGGTTCCCAGGCTGCGTTCCGGTCACCGACTACTGCGACCGAAATTGCGGTTGCCGCTGTTCTTGCCGACATTCTTGGCAGTGGCCCACTCGGGCTCGACGACAACTTCTTCCATCTCGGCGGAAACTCATTGGCCGCGACGACGGTGGTTGCCCGGGTGGCCGAGGCAACGGGCGTGCGAATGCCCTTGCGGGCGTTGTTCGACCACCCGACTGTTTCCGGAATTTCCGCGAGCGTAGAATACGCAACTCAGACGCCGGACAGCGGTGCCCTGCGGGTTGAACCACGTCCGCAGACGCTACCGCTCGCGCCCGCACAACAGCGACTGTGGTTCCTGGGGCGAGTGGCGCCGGAGTCCGGTGCGTACAACATTCCGTTTGCGATATCGCTGCGGGGCAACGTCGACACCGCTGCGCTGCAGCAGGCTCTTCTCGACGTCGTGACTCGGCACGAATCGCTGCGCACCGTGTTTCCCCAGTGCGGCGACCAGGCAGTTCAGGAAATCCTCGATCCCGGTGACAGCTTCGAGGCGCTGGAATCCATCGACGTCGAACGGCGCTTGCTCGACGACCGGATCTTCGAATTTGCTTCGGCCGGTTTTGATCTGGTGCGTGAATCTTCGGTGCGGTTCCTGCTGATCCAGGTTGCCGATACCGACGAATATGTCCTGGTGGTTGTCCTGCATCACATGGTGGCGGACGGTTGGTCACTTGCTCCGCTGGCCGCCGATCTCACCGGCGCCTACGCCGCTCGGGTCACCGGCCACGCTCCGATGTGGGAACCGCTAACCGTCCAGTACGCCGACTACGCACTGTGGCATCGTCAGCACCTTGGCGAAGTCGCCGACCCGAATTCGCTTGCATCCGAACAGATTGCGTTCTGGACTCGCCAACTCGCAGACGCACCCGAACAACTTGATCTGCCGATCGATCGTCCTCGCCCGATCGCGCCGTCGCTGCGCGGTTCGCACATGGACTTCAGGATTGATGCGCCCGTCCATCAGAAACTGACGGCCCTGGCCGCAGACCACGGCGCCACGCCGTTCATCGCTCTGCACGGCTGCTTTGCTCTGCTACTGGCCAAGTACAGCGGTACGGACGACATCGTCGTCGGAACGCCGGTCGCTGGTCGAGGGGACAGGTCTCTGGATCCCATCGTCGGTATGTTCGTCAACACACTCGCTCTGCGCACGGTCATCGACCGTGGCATGACATTCCACGAGTACCTCGAACAGGTCAGAAGTATCGACCTCGACGCTTTCGACAACGCAGACGTGCCATTCGACGTTGTGGTGGACGCACTGGAAATCGATCGTTCGTCGTCGCACAATCCGGTGTTCCAGGTGGCAATCACCTCGCGGATTGCGACCACCAACACCGGGGAAATCGCCGGGATCTCGATGACGGCTCGAGCGGTCGATACCGGCCTGACCAAGTTCGATCTCGAATTGACGATCGCCGAACGGCACGAAGCCGAGATCGAGGGGATTGCACGACCAGACGGAATCGATGCCACCCTCACCTATTCCACCGACCTGTTCGACACTTCGACGATCGAAGCGATGGCCGAGAACTTCGTGACGCTCGTGAAGTCCGCCGTTACCGACCCGGCAACGCGGGTTGGCGATCTTCATACGCTTCATGCCGGTGAAAGCGCCGCCGTACTGCCACGACGCGGTCAGGCAGGGTTGCCCGATGCGACGCTAGCGCAGATTATCGGCGGCACGGCAGAGGCATATCCCGACCGGATTGCCGTCGACGACGGTGAGCGCGCACTGTCGTACCGCGAGCTCGACAGTGAATCCAATCGGATCGCTCGATACCTCATGGACCTGGGCGTGTGCGGCGAAGTGCCGGTAGCGCTGGCAGTTGCGCGGTCGGTCGACTCGGTTCTTGCAGTGTGGGCAGTCGCCAAATCCGGTGGAGTCTTCGTTCCCGTCGACCCGCGGTACCCGGAAGATCGCGTGGCGCACATGCTCGAGGATTCCGGAGCGCGGATCGGCATCAGATCAGTCGACGCTGCCGCAGGTGGCAGCGTTGCCGCGTGGATCGACTTTCGCGACCCAGACATCGCGGCGGAGGTCGCGGCGTATCCGGACTCTCCGATCGGCCACGACGAGCACTCCACATCGGCCACACCAGCGTCTGCGGCGTACATCATCTACACGTCCGGATCGACCGGCGTGCCGAAAGGCACTGTCGTCACGCACTCCGGCCTGGCCAATCTTGCGCGGGAACAGCAGGATCGATATCGGATCACCGAAAATTCCCGGACCCTACATTTTGCGTCACCGAGCTTCGACGGTGCCGTACTCGAACTTCTGCTCGCGGGGTCCACCGGCGCGACGATGGTGATCGCGCCGGCTGACATCTACGGCGGCGACGCGCTTGGGAAGTTCCTTCGAACGAGCGCGGTGACCCATGCCTTCGTCACACCCGCAGCACTCGCGACGGTAGATCCCGGCGGTATCTCCGACCTTGAATGTGTTGTTGTCGGCGGCGACGTCTGCACACCGGAACTCGTCGAGAGTTGGAGCCGGGGACGCCGGCTGCACAACGGGTACGGGCCCACCGAAACCACGGTGATGGTGGCGATCAGCGACCAGATCGAACCCGGTGAGTCGATCACCATCGGCGGACCCATCCGCGGTGTCGACGCCGTTGTCCTGGACTCGCGGCTGCAACCGGTGCCGGTCGGCGGCGTCGGCGAACTGTACATCGGTGGAGCGGGGCTGGCTCGCGGCTACCATCGACGTGCCGGATTGACATCGGATCGTTTTGTCGCACATCCGTATTCGACCGACGGTGCACGGATGTACCGAACCGGAGACCTCGTTCGTTGGACCAAGGACCTCACACTTCGCTACGTGGGGCGCAGCGACCATCAACTCAAGATCCGCGGATTCCGCATCGAACTCGGTGAGATCGACGCCGCGTTGATGGAATCTCCACTTGTACAGTTCGCAACAACAATCGCCGTCGAATCCTCCGTGGGGACCGCACTGGCGTCGTACGTGCTGTTCAGTGACGAGAACCGCGACGGCGAGAACCGCGACACCGAAGCTCTGTTCGGGTTGCTCGGGGAAACCTTGCCCCGCTACATGATTCCGTCGTCCATCACCGCCATCGACGCCATACCGCTGACGCCGGTAGGAAAGCTGGACCGCCGGGCGCTACCCACGCCGCTCGCGCGTGAAATCCTCGGTACCGGGCGCGCGCCGGAGCCGGGTCTGGAGCAGGCAGTAGCGGAAGTCTTTGCAGCGCTTCTGGATGTGACCGCCGTGCGAGCAAGCGACAGTTTCTTCGATCTCGGTGGCAACTCGCTGATCGCCACGCAGGTCACCGCACGATTGACCGCCGCGACGGGTATTGCGGTAGAGGTGCGGTCGATCTTCGAGAACCCCACCGTCGAAGGTCTGGCACTGCGTCTCGCTTCGTGCGTCGCAGCCTCGGACGATCGCCCGGCTCTCACGGCCGTTGTCCGCCCTGATCGCGTGCCGCTTTCGGCCGCGCAACAGCGACTGTGGTTCGTCAACCGGTTCGATCCGGCATCGCCGGCTTACAACATTCCGTTCTCGATTCGGATTACCGGAAATGTATCGGTCGACGCCCTCGAAGCGGCATTGTCCGATGTCATCGCACGTCACGAAGCACTGAGAACCGTCTATGTCGATGACGCTGACGGTCCCGTTCAGATCATTCGCGCGCGGGCCGACGTGAATTTTGCGGTGGAGCAGTGCACCGGTAATGCCGACACCACGGTGGACGAGTTCACAGGTCGAGGTTTCGACCTGAGTGCGGACCTTCCGCTACGGGCACTGCTGGTACGCGAAGGCCCGGACGTGCATCGTCTGGTGGTGGTTATCCACCACATTGCCTTCGACGGTTGGTCGTTGACCCCGTTTGCTGCGGATTTCGTTGCTGCGTATTCGGCTCGCGCAGTGGGGGACTCACCGGTATTTATGCCGCTGGACGTGCAGTACGCCGATTACGCGCTGTGGCAGCACACCGTTCTCGGTGATGCACACGATCCGGAAGGCGTGGTTTCTCGTGAGCTGAAATTCTGGACGGCGACAATGGCCGGCGCGCCGGACGAATTGCGCCTACCCAAGGATCGTCCACGAGGATCCGAGTCCACCACCGCGGTCGGTTCCGTCCCGGTCATCCTCGACTCCGATGCAGGCAGGCTCATCGGCGTTCTGGCCCGTGACACCGGAACAACGCAGTTCATGGTCCTGCACGCGATGTTTGCACTTGTTCTTGCACGCCTCGGCGCGACCGACGACGTGGTGATCGGAACACCGGTTGCCGGCCGTGGGCGCCCCGAACTCGATGCGCTGATCGGAATGTTCGTCAACTCCTTGCCGCTGCGCACAGCGGTTGATCACCGGGCGCCGTTCACGGACCTGCTCGACGCCGTACGCGAGAGCGACCTCGCCGCATTCGAACACGCCGATCTGCCCTTCGACGTGCTGGTGGACGCACTTGATCTCGACCGGTCGACGCCGCGTCATCCGGTGTTCCAGGTCATGCTGTCGTACCATCAGAATCTTGTGTCTCCGCAGGTGAGTGTGCATGGCGTCCATCTGCACGCGGAGCCACTCGAACCTGCGACAGCGAAATTCGATCTCGAACTGACGCTCGTGGCGGGTGATTCCGACAACCCGGAGATCACCGGCTCCCTGCGTTTCGCGCACGCCTTGTTCGACGAGGACACCGCAGCTCGGATTGCCGCACGGTTCGAGTCGGTAGCGCGGGCCGTAATCGCCGATCCGAGTACCACGATCGCCGATATCGAACTGCTCACCGCCGACGAGCGGGCGTCGCTGATGCCGGTTCGCGGGCCGGCTTGGGTCGGATCGCGCACCTTGGCGGACATCTTCACCCAGACGGCAACGGAGGCCGGACATTCGGTTGCGCTCCGATCGGGAAATGTGACCCTGCGCTACCGTGAACTGTATTCCCGTGCGTCAGCGGTGGCGCATCGGTTGACCACGGAGGGAATCGGCGCCGAAGACATTGTGGCGATTGCGATTCCGCGTTCCGTCGACTCGATAGTTTCGCTGTGGGCCGTGGCATTGACCGGTGCGGCGTTTGTTCCCGTCGATCCGCGATATCCGGCGGATCGAATCCTGCACATGCTCACCGATTCCGGGGCTTCACGCGGATTGACGACAACATCTGTGCTCGAGTCGCTTCCACGATCCGTGCCGTGGTTGACAATGGATGAGATTGTCGCTGATTCGCGCGAACTGGTGGTTCCAGCAGCACCTATCCGAGCCGACAACCTTGCATACATCATCTACACGTCGGGCTCGACTGGTAAACCCAAGGGTGTCAGCGTCACTCACCGCGGACTGAGTGCGCTAGCCGCAGAACAAACGCAGCGATACAGCATCTCCGCTTCCTCGCGGACCCTTCATTTTTCGTCACCGAGCTTCGACGCTTCTATCCTCGAACTACTGCTTGCCATAGATGCCGGCGCCACGATGGTGATTGCCTCACCCGATGTGTACGGCGGTGAAGATCTGGCCGAGCTCATCGCCCGTGAAGGCGTCACGCACGCCTTCATCACCCCGGCAGCGCTTGCCTCGGTCGATCCGACCGGGCTCGATGTACTTCAATCCATCGTTGTCGGCGGCGAGGCATGCCCGCCCGAACTGGTGCAGCGATGGGCGCCGGGCCGTCGGTTGTTCAACGGCTACGGCCCCACTGAAACCACGGTCATGGTGTGCATCAGCGACGCGTTGGCAGTGGGGGAGCCAGTCACCATCGGCGGACCGGTCCGCGGGGTGTCGGCTGTCGTTCTCGACGGATCCGGAAACCCGGTGCCGGTCGGTGTGACGGGTGAGCTCTACATCGCCGGTCTCGGACTGGCCCGCGGATACCACGATCAGCCTGCGCTGACCGCATCGCGATTTGTGGCGGCACCATTCGGTCCCAGTGGAACTCGTATGTACCGGACCGGTGACCTGGTGCGCTGGACTGCCGGCGGAACCATCGACTACGTCGGGCGGTCCGATCATCAGGTGAAAGTTCGTGGGTTCCGCATCGAACTCGGCGAAATCGATTCGGTTCTCAGCAGCCATCCCGGCGTCGAATTTGCCGTCACGGTGGGTGTGGACGGCCCGGCCGGCGAGACGATATTGGCGTCGTACGTGGTGCTGTCGACGGAAACAGTTGCGGTGGAAGAGCTTCTGAGCCATGCGCGCCGGTCCCTGCCGGCGTTCATGGTGCCATCGGCGATCACTCCGATCGGCCACGTTCCACTCACCCCCGTCGGAAAGCTGGACCGCGCCGCACTACCGGCCCCGGTGCTTGGCACGATCGAGCGAACGGTGGCGCCCCTGGTCACGGCAACCGAACTGGTGGTCGCCGACGCGTTCGGAGAACTGCTCGGTACCGAGGACATCGGCGCCCTGGACAATTTCTTCGACCTCGGCGGCAACTCACTGCTCGCGACCAGGCTGGTTGCGCGTCTCGGCGAATCACTGGGCCGCCACGTTCCGGTCCGCATGCTGTTCGAACACCCAGACATCCGAGACCTCGCAGCTGCGCTGGATTCAACGGCTTCGGTCCTGGCGCTGCCGCCGATCACTGTAAGCAAGCGCCCCGAACGAATTCCACTGTCGTACGCGCAATCACGCGTCTGGTTCCTCAACCAACTCGATCCGGCCTCACCCGCGTACAACGTTCCGGCGGCAATCTCACTCGACGGCAGCCTCGACGTGCCGGCTCTGGAAGCTGCGGTGCTCGATGTGATCGAGCGTCACGAGATCTTGCGAACGGTGTTCCCCGACTCGGATACCGGGCCGCATCAGGTGGTGCAGAGCAACGTCACCGCGGTGGAATTCGAGACGGAAGGCGCCCGTGGGGCGGTGCCGATTGCCGCCGAATTTGCTTCTCGTGGCTTCGACGTCACCTCCGAAGCGCCCATCCGCGCACTACTGATGGAGACCGCACCGGATCGCCACACTCTTGTCATCGTCGTGCACCACATCGCCGCTGACGGATGGTCCGTCGCGCCCTTGATGAGGGACGTGCTCACCGCCTACATTGCACGATGCTCCGGACATGCTCCGAACTTCACACCCCTCGACGTGCACTACGCCGACTTCGCCCTGTGGCAACGCCAGGCGCTCGGCGGCGCGGACGACCCCGATAGTGTGCTCGGCGCACAGGCGTCGTACTGGCGGGAAACCTTGCGCGGGGCACCCGAGTTGATCGATCTCCCCGTCGATCGGCCGCGCCCGCTCACTCAATCGCTGGCTGGTGCGCACGTCACCGTCGCGCTGCCGTCGCACATTCGCACCGCAGTGGAAGCCCTTGCCGGATCTAACGCAGCGACACCGTTCATGGTGTTGCACGCGGCATACGCCGTGCTGCTGTCTCGCGTGAGTCGCAGCAGCGACGTCGTGATCGGCTCGCCGGTCGCCGGACGTGGCCACCGAGTTCTCGACGATCTGGTCGGAATGTTCGTCAACACCGTCGGACTGCGCACGATTGTCGATCCCGCTGCGACCTTCGTCGACGTACTACGCACTGTTCGCGCCGTTGACCTGGATGCATTTGCCCACACGGACATTCCTTTCGAACAGGTTGTGGAGGTTGTTGCGCCGACGCGTACAACCGACCGCCATCCGTTGTTCCAGACGATGTTCTCCTTCCACGCCGCTCATCAGGTGGCGTGGAAACTGCCCGGACTGATCGTCCGCGCGGAGGAGATCACGCCCGACGTCGCGAAGTTCGATCTGCAATTCACGGTCGTGGAACAGACAGACGCAGAGGGCGCCGGGTACACCGCGTCCCTGACCTATGCAACGGATCTGCTCGACGCAGATACCGCTGCGTCGTTTGCAACGATGTTGGAGACGCTTGTCGCCGAGGTGACTGCCGATCCGACCGTCGTAGTCGGCGACGTGGACCTCCTCGGACCGAATGAGTCCAGTGCTGTGCGCGGTGACGTAGCAGGCGACCCCGCGACGTTGCCGCAGCTTCTCGCCCGAGCTGCGTCCGATCCGTTGGCTTTGGCATTGATCGATGCGGCGGGATCCGACGCTCTGACGTACGGCGAACTCGATCGCCGATCCGACGCTCTGTGCCGCGTGTTGGCAGCGAGTGGCGCTGCCCCGGAAACGATTGTCGCGATTGCACTTCCGCGGTCCGTCGACTACGTGATCGCAGTGTGGGCTGTAGCCAAGACCGGCGCGGCGTTCCTGCCTGTCGATCCGGCGTATCCGGCCGAACGCATCGAACACATGCTTCGCGACAGCGGGGCCGTTCTCGGACTGACAGCCGGCAGTTATGTCGCCGACCTGCCGGACACATCGCGGTGGGTCACACTCGAGTCGCTCGAACTTACCGTCGGCGGCGCAGACGTGCGTCCGGTGTCGGTCGAGCTCGATCACCCGGCCTACCTGATCTACACGTCCGGTTCCACCGGAAAACCGAAGGGCGTGTTGGTCACCCACGCGGGACTGTCAGCTTTTGCGGAGGAACAACGCGAGCGATTCGGCGTGAGCGCTGATTCCCGCACCCTGAGTTTTGCGTCTCCCAGCTTCGACGCGTCGATTCTCGAACTGCTGCTTGCCGTCGGCGCAGGCGCAACCATGGTGATTGCACCCTCGACGGTGTACGGCGGCGCCGAACTGAGAGATGTGATGCAGCGCTGCGCTGTCACGCACGCGTTTGTCACCCCAGCAGCCCTGGCGACGGTTGATCCCAGCGGACTCGATCAGCTCGACGTAGTGATCGTCGGCGGCGATACGTGCTCAGCCGAGCTCGTATCCCAGTGGGCCCCACGGCGACGGATGTTCAACGCCTACGGTCCGACCGAGGCCACGGTCGCGGTCACGATCAGCGACGAGTTGAGCGTCGGGGATCCGGTGTCGATCGGTGGCCCGATCCGGGGCGTCGCCGCGCGTGTTCTCGATTCGCGCCTGCACTCGGTACCCGGGCGACTCGTCGGTGAGTTGTACGTCAACGGGGCCGGACTTGCGCGGGGGTATCTCGGTAGTCCCGCGTTGACGGCAACACGGTTTGTTGCCGACCCGTACGGCCAGGCAGGTGCGCGGATGTACCGCACCGGCGATCTGGTGCGCAGCGACCGCGGCGGTTCGTTGAACTACCTCGGACGCGGCGACCACCAGGTCAAGGTGCGGGGGTTCCGTATCGAGCTGGGAGAAATCGACACGGTCGTGGCGTCGGAACCGTCGGTCCGTGCAGCCGTCGCGGCCGTTGTGGGGGCCGGCAGCGATTCCAGGATCGTGGCGTACGTCGTCCCTGCCGTCGGCGGAAGTATCGATTCGGCAATGTTGCGCCGCCATGCCGCTCGCTTGTTGCCGACGCATATGGTGCCGTCCGCCTTCGTGACGATCGACTCGATCCCGACGTCGCCGGCAGGCAAGGTCGATCGCTCCGCGCTCCCGACTCCCACGTGGGACGACGACGGCGGCCGCAGGCCGGAGGGTTCCGCGGAGATCGCTCTGTGCGCGGCATTCGCCGACGTACTCGAACTCGACGTCGACATGGTCCACGCAGATTCGAGCTTCTTCGATCTCGGCGGAAACTCGCTGATGGCAACACGTCTGGTAGCTGCGATCGAGGTGAGGACCGGGAGCGCAGTTCCCGTTGGGTGGTTGTTCTCGGATCCGACGCCGGAGGCGCTGGCCCGCAAGCTTGCCGACGCCGACTCGTCCGAGCCGGATACATCAGCCTCGGCCGAGTCGGATGCATCAGCACTGTCGGTTCTGCTGCCTATCCGAACCTCAGGGGAAGCCGAACCGCTGTTCTGCGTCCATCCCGCGATCGGCTTGGCCTGGTGCTACGGCGGGTTGGCTCAGTACGTCGATCCAGCCCGACCGTTGTACGGCCTGCAGTCGCCGATCCTCACGGACCCGGAATTCCGGGCAGAGATGATCGAAGATTTTGCGGCGCGATATGTCACGGAGATCCGCCGAGTCCAGCCGCACGGTCCATATCACCTACTCGGATGGTCGATCGGGGGACTGATCGCGCACGCTGCTGCCGTGCAGCTGCAGGCATTGGGGGAGAGCGTTGCCGAACTGGTCCTGTTGGACAGTTTCGTGCTCGAGGATCCGTCAATGGACGGAGCGCAACCCACACTCGCGGAATTGGTCGCGGGGCTGGGGATAGCGGTCCCTGACGCGGTGGAGTTGACTCCCGCGGCTGCGGAAGTGTTACTCCGTCGCAGTATCGGGGATCATCCGTTGGCCTCCAGCAACACGATCGAGCGACTGTACGACGAGTACTGCGCCGGGGCGCACCTTGCACATCGGTATCGCCCCGGCAGATTCGTCGGTGATCTGCTGTTCTTTTCGGCACACACGGACACCTTCGACCCACTGCGCACTGCGTCGGCGTGGCGACCGTTCATAACCGGCGTGATCGTGGACCGTCCGGTCCCCACCTCACACGCGGACATGTTCACCGACGTCGGGCTGGCGGCGATCGGGCCCGCGGTGAAACTGGCCGTTGCGTCGGGTGGTGATCGAAGCACCGACGTCGACGCTGAACTCGATGCCTTGATCGACGAACAGGACATTCGGCGGTAGTTGCTCAGGCGCGCTTGCGGGTCTTGGACTTCGACGCGTTGGATTTTGCCTCGTCGACGCTTCGTTGCAGTGCTGCCACCAGATCGACGACGTCGGCGTCCTCGCCGCCTTGTTCGACCTCGGCTGCGGGGATGACCTTCTTGCCGCCGCTCTCGATCATGTTCTCGAGCAGTTCGCGAAGCTGAAGCTGATAGTCGTCGGTGAATTCGGTCGGGTCGAAATCGCCCGCCATGCTGTCTACCAGTGTCTGCGCCATCTTGAGTTCCTTCGGCTTCGGCTTCTCTGCGCCGTCGAGCGAGGGGAACTCGGCAGCGCGAACCTCGTCCGGCCACAGGAGGGTCTGAATTACCAGGACGCCGTCCCTGGCGCGCAACGCCGCCAGACGCGTTTTCTGCCGGAGTGTGAAGTGGACAAGCGCAGTGCGATCGCTCTCCGTGAGCACCGTCGAGAGAAGGACGTATGCCTTCGGTGACGCGGAGTCCGGTTCGAGGAAATAACTCTTCTCGAAAAGGATGGGGTCGATCTGCTCGTTCGCGACAAACTCGAGCACCGGAATTTCATGCTTTTCCGCAGCCGGCAGCTTCGTGAAATCCTCGTCGGTCAGGACAACACGCGTCCCGTCTTCGGCGTCGTATGCCTTGTCGATATCGGCAAATTGCACCGTGTTTCCGCACTCCGAGCACACGCGGTTGTACTTGATCCGGCCGCCGTCCTTGGCGTGGACCTGGTGGAACTTGATGTCGTGATCTTCTGTTGCGGAGTACACCTTGACCGGAACATTGACCAGACCGAACGCTATCGAGCCTTTCCAAATCGATCGCATGGTTCCCATGATGGTCGCTGCAACGCAATTGCGCGAGAGAAAACAATGGGTGCGATGTCGAATTGTTGTTCGCGATCACCGCGTCGGCGGGTCAGGACGACGCGATACGCAGCACCAAGGCGGCAACGGCGAGGAGCCCGAGCATCGCGGGAGGCACGATGTTCTGGTCGCCCGATCGCAGGTGAGCGGCGACGGCGCCGATGAAATACAGGATCAGTCCGATGGCGGCGGCGATGCCGATCACGGGGACAACAAGCCCGACCAATAGGCCGACGATGCCGACGAGCTTGATGACGCCGAGTCCGGGAATCCATTCTTCGGGAACGCCCAATCCGGTCAGGGTGTCGACGAGTTTTTCTTCGCGCGTGATGTCGAGATAGGCAGATCCGGCGAGAGTGGCAGTCAGAATCACGGCAACAACGGCATAAAGAATGAACAAGGAAACTCCAGTGATCGGTGAGGCGATATGTAGTGACGCTATCAACGACCGTTACTTGGACCGCCGTTATTTCGACCTCAACGCTGAAAGCGGCGCGCCCATCAATGTTCGTCTCACCCGCCACGGTGAGGCGGCGAATAGTGACGTCATGACCTTCGCCGTAGCGGCTGCATCGCGGCGATCCGACAGATAGGCCTGTTGCTGTTCGACAGGCAGCGCAAAAAACGTCGCAAAGAACGTTTCGACGTCAGCGGCTTCGAGCGTGAGAAGTGCGCTCAGGCCTACTCGCCGCAGTGCTGCGACAGCTCGAGCCGCTCGCGGCCACAGTGCGTTCTGAGGGTCGTCGCCGCGGGCAATCGCCGAAGCAACAGCGTCTGCTTCGTTCAGGGCCGTGGCGACGCTGTACCCGGTGCCGGGATGCATCAGTCCGCCGCGTGCGCCGAATCGGAAGGGATCACCGCGCCGACGCGGTGGCGATTCCACAGCGAACCGGACACGTTCGACGGGGGCGTCTTCCGCAACGGTGACGCCGCGATTGCCGAGCCGAATGTGCAGTCGCCGTTTCAGCTCGCCGAGCGGTAGGGGCGGTCGACCTACAAGACACGTCTCCTCGAGGAGCGTCCGGTTGGCGTCGAGGGGGACGGCGTAGAGGAACGACGGCTCTGCGGTTTCCGCGGTGCCGTTGTCGCGTCGCCAATCCATGAACCAGGCTGCGTTGCCGTCGAGTGCCGGCTCCGCGGCGGCGCGATCGACCACGATTCCGAAGGCGGTTTGCTGAGCCATTCTGGGAGTTGGTGGTGTTCCACGGGCATCGACCACGACCTGTGCGCCGATACGGGTCCCGTCAGCGCAGATGAGGGAGTGGGTAGTCACATGAGTGACTCTCTCTGCTATGACCTGCGTAGATCCGGTCGACAGTATTGATTGCAGTATCGATGTATTCAATACGCAGTAAGTGCGATCGAGCGTTGTGGGTCGCTGCGCCCACGCCGACGGGCGACCGATACGACTGGAAATGGCCGCGTCCGGCAACCACGCCGGAAGCTCGTCGAGCCAGGCCGCATACGTTGCCGTCCACGCTCGCGTGGGGTGCGGATCGATCAGAATGACCGACAGATTGTGGGCGACGCATCTCGTCGCCAGCGCCCGCCCGGCCGGCCCGCCGCCCACGATGACGACGTCTGCGGCGGTTGTTCGGGTTGTCATCCCCCGAGGATTCCATCTACATCGCAGATCTCCCACTGTTAGCGGATTCACACGCCGCTGGTCGGAGATGGCCCCAGCTCACGGTAAAATTGGAAGTTCTTGTGTCTGCCGTCAGGACACGTTTGCCCGTAGTTGTCTTTAGTTCTGAGGAGTTCTGCTTGATTACCGCCACTGACCTCGAAGTTCGTGCCGGTGTCCGCACCCTTCTCACGGCGCCCGGTCCGTCCTTGCGAATTCAGCCCGGTGATCGCATCGGATTGGTCGGTCGTAACGGTGCAGGCAAGACCACCACACTGCGTCTCCTCGCCGGTGAGGGAGAGCCGTACGCGGGCAAGGTCGTCCGGACCGGCGACCTCGGCTACCTGCCGCAGGACCCCAAAGAGGGCGACCTGAGCGTGCTCGCCAAGGATCGTGTCCTCTCGGCCCGTGGCCTCGACACGATGCTCCGTGACATGGAGAAGCAGCAGATTCTCATGGGCGAGGTTCTCGACCAGGAATCACAGGACAAGGCAGTCAAGAAGTACGGTCAGCTCGAAGACCGCTTTTCCTCCCTGGGCGGCTACGAAGCCGAGAGTGAAGCTGCACGCATCACCAGCAGCCTCGGCCTCGAAGATCGCATCCTCGGCCAGCCACTGAGCACGCTGTCCGGTGGTCAGCGTCGACGCGTCGAGTTGGCTCGAATTCTCTTTGCCGCGTCCGATGGCAGCGGCGCGCGCTCGGACACGACTCTGCTCCTCGACGAGCCCACCAACCACCTCGACGCGGACTCCATCACGTGGCTGCGCGGATTCCTCCAGAATCACGAGGGTGGCCTTGTGGTCATCAGTCACGATGTTGATCTGCTCAACGACGTCGTCAACCGTGTCTGGTTCCTCGACGCCGTGCGCAGTGAAGCCGACATCTACAACATGAACTGGAAGAAGTACCTCGACGCCCGTGCAACCGACGAGCAGCGTCGACGCCGCGAGCGCGCCAACGCCGAGAAGAAGGCCGGCGCTCTGCGCATCCAGGCAGCCAAGATGGGCGCCAAGGCAACCAAGGCTGTTGCCGCCCAGAACATGGCAAAGCGCGCAGACAAGTTGATGGCCAACCTCGATGCCGAGCGCGTGTCCGACAAGGTCGCGAAGATCCGTTTCCCCGAGCCTGCAGCGTGCGGCAAGACTCCGCTCATGGGCAAGAACCTCACCAAGGTGTACGGCTCACTCGAAATCTTCACCGGCGTCGACCTGGCGATCGACCGCGGATCCCGCGTTGTCATCCTCGGACTCAACGGTGCAGGCAAGACGACCCTGCTGCGCATCCTCGCGAACGCCGAGAAAGCCGATGCCGGTGAGCTGATCGCGGGTCACGGACTCAAGATCGGTTACTTCGCGCAGGAGCACGACACCCTCGACGACAACGATTCGGTGTGGGAGAACATCCGTCACGCCGCTCCGGACACGGGGGAGCAGGAACTGCGTTCGCTCCTGGGTGCATTCATGTTCACGGGCCCGCAGCTCGAACAGCCGGCAGGCACGCTCTCCGGCGGTGAGAAGACCCGTCTGGCACTGGCCGGCCTCGTGTCGTCCGCTGCAAACGTCCTGCTGCTCGACGAGCCCACCAACAACCTCGACCCGATCTCCCGCGAGCAGGTCCTGGACGCGCTTCGCAGCTACACCGGCGCCGTTGTCCTGGTGACTCACGATCCGGGTGCGGCTGAGGCTCTCAACCCCGAGCGCGTCATCCTTCTGCCCGACGGCAACGAGGATCACTGGTCGCAGGAATACCTCGAGCTGATTCAGCTGGCGTAACCGCCTGTGCGCCTTTCTGGTAGCTCCCACTACCGAAAAGGCGCACAGGGGCGAAGCCCCTCAGTCCTGTCGACGCACCGATTCCTCGACCAGATCGAGGACCGCCGACAGATTGTTGCCGGCGTGGCCCGACGCGATTCGGGCCACCAGACCGTCCATCACCAGATCGAGATAGCCGATCAGTACGTCGGTGGGTACGTCGTCACGCAACCGCCCGGCAGATTTCTGGAAGGCCAGACGAGCGCTGGTCGCCTCGGTGAGTTCCGCCGACCGCTGTGACCATTTGGCACGGAAATCCGCATCGGTCCGCAGTCGCCGGGCAATTTCCAAGCGTGTGCCAAGCCAATCGAATTGGTCGGGCTGAGCGAGCATGTCGCGCATCACCTGCACAAGGCCCTCTTCGGCGACGACGTCGGCCATGCGGCTCGCGTCCTCGCTCGCCAACGCGAGGAAAAGTCCGTCCTTGTCCTTGAAGTGATGAAAGATCGCGCCTCGGGACAACCCGGTGACATCTTCCAGTCTTCTGACTGTGGCGCCGTCGTAGCCGTATTCCGCAAAGCAGCGGCGGGCACCGTCAAGGATCTGACTGCGCCGTGCCGCGAGATGGTCTTCACTGACCTTGGGCACGTTCTTGTCCTCGTCTCGCGCATCTCCACGATGCCGACTCTTTGTATGGAGTTGGCACCACCCGTGAACCGATACCAAACGCACACGGCGGACTCAGCAAGGTCGCTGAGTCCGCCGTGCGGAAAAGGCAGGCTGGCGAACTAGCCTCGGATCATGTTGCGGAGCACGTACTGCAAGATGCCACCGTTGCGGTAGTAATCCGCTTCACCGGGGGTATCGATGCGTACGACTGCGTCGAACACGACCTTCTCGCCGTTCTCGCGCGTTGCCGTGACCTTCATGGTCTTCGGGGTGACGCCCTCGTTGAGCTTCTCGACGCCTTCGATGTCGAAGGTCTCGGTGCCGTCGAGCTTGAGCGACCCTGCGGACTCGCCGACCGGGAACTGCAGCGGGACAACGCCCATGCCGATGAGGTTGGAGCGGTGGATGCGCTCGAACGACTCGGTGATGACGGCCTTGACGCCGAGCAGGCTCGTGCCCTTGGCAGCCCAGTCACGCGAGGATCCGGAGCCGTACTCCTTGCCGCCCAGGACGACCAGCGGGATGCCGGCTGCCTGGTAGTTCTGCGACGCGTCGTAGATGAATGCCTGCGGTGCGCCTTCCTGCGTGAAGTCGCGCGTGTATCCACCCGAGACGTCATCAAGAAGCTGGTTACGCAGACGGATGTTCGCGAACGTTCCGCGAATCATGACCTCGTGGTTACCGCGACGCGATCCGAGCGAGTTGTAATCCGCACGCTCGACGCCATGGGAGTCGAGGTACTGCGCGGCGGGGGTGCCGACCTTGATCGGACCTGCCGGGCTGATGTGGTCGGTGGTGACCGAGTCGCCGAGCAGTGCGAGGACGCGAGCGCCCTTGATGTCCTTGACCGGAGCCGGATCCATCGTCATACCGTCGAAGTAGGGTGGCTTCCGCACGTAGGTGGAGTTCGCGTCCCACTCGAAGGTGTCGCCCTTCGGTGTTTCGAGGTTCTGCCAGCGGCTGTCGCCCGCAAAGATGGTTGCGTACGACTTGCGGAACATGTCCTGGTCGATCGAGGACTTGATCGTCTCTTCGATTTCCTGCGTGGACGGCCAGATGTCCTTGAGGTAGACGGGGTTTCCGTCGGTGTCGTTACCGAGCGAATCGGTCTCGAAGTCGAAGTCCATGGTTCCGGCGAGGCCGTAGGCAATCACGAGCGGCGGGGAAGCCAAGTAGTTCATCTTGACGTCGGGGGAGATGCGACCCTCGAAGTTACGGTTACCCGAGAGCACCGCGGTGACCGAGAGATCGTTGTCGTTGATGGCCTTCGAGACTGCCTCGGGCAGCGGGCCGGTGTTACCGATGCACGTGGTGCAGCCGTAACCGCCGAGGTAGTAGCCGAGCTTCTCGAGGTACGGCCACAGGCCGGCCTTCTCGTAGTAGTCGGTGACGACCTGCGAACCGGGAGCCATGTTGGTCTTGACCCAGGGCTTGGTGGCAAGGCCCTTTTCGACGGCGTTGCGTGCGAGCAGTGCAGCGCCGAGCATGACCGACGGGTTGGACGTGTTGGTGCAGGACGTGATGCCGGCAACAACCACGGCGCCGTGGTCCAGAACGAATTCACCGGCGTCGGACTTGACGACGACCGGCTTGCTCGGACGGCCATGCGCACCGTTCGCAGCCGAGAGAACGTCGACCGCTCCGTCGTCAGCGAAGGAGAGCACTGCGGGATCGGAAGCGGGGAAGGACTCTTCGACGGCCTCGTCGAGCTGCGTGTGCTCGGTCGGCTGGTTGTCTTCGACGTAGTTGTGGATGTCCTTGCGGAACGCAGGCTTGGAGTCCGACAACAGAATTCGGTCCTGCGGGCGCTTCGGGCCGGCGATCGAGGGAACAACGGTTCCCAGATCGAGCTCGATGTACTCGGAGAAGACGGGCTCCTGGTCCGGGTTGTGCCACAGGCCCTGTTCCTTGGCGTACGACTCGACGAGAGCGAGCTGCTCGTCGCTGCGGCCGGTGAGGCGCAGGTAGTCGATCGTTTCACTGTCGATCGGGAAGATCGCTGCGGTGGAACCGAATTCGGGGCTCATGTTGCCAAGGGTTGCGCGGTTCGCGAGCGGAACCTCGGCGACACCCTTGCCGTAGAACTCGACGAACTTGCCGACGACGCCGTGCTTACGGAGCATCTCGGTGGCGGTGAGCACGACGTCGGTTGCGGTGACGCCTGGCTTGATCTCACCCGAGAGCTTGAAGCCGACAACGCGGGGGATGAGCATGGAGACGGGCTGACCGAGCATTGCTGCCTCGGCCTCGATGCCGCCGACGCCCCAGCCGAGCACGCCGAGGCCGTTGACCATCGTGGTGTGCGAGTCGGTGCCGACACAGGTGTCGGGGTATGCCTGTCCGTTACGGGACATGACGGTGGGTGCCAGGTACTCGATGTTGACCTGGTGAACGATTCCCATTCCCGGGGGGACGACCTTGAAGTCGTCGAATGCGCCCTGACCCCAACGGAGGAACTGGTAACGCTCGCCGTTGCGCTCGTATTCGAGGTCGACGTTGCGCTCGAGAGCGTCGGCCTGGCCGAAGACGTCGAGGATGACCGAGTGGTCGATGACCATGTCGGCGGGGGAGAGCGGGTTGACCTTGTTCGGGTCGCCACCGAGGGTGGTGACAGCCTCACGCATGGTGGCGAGGTCGACGATGCAAGGAACGCCGGTGAAGTCCTGCATGATCACGCGGGCAGGCGTGAACTGGATTTCGATGCTCGGCTCAGCTGAGGGATCCCAGCTTGCGATGGCGCGGATGTGATCCGCGGTGATGTTGGCACCGTCTTCGGTGCGGAGAAGGTTCTCGGCGAGAACCTTCAAGGAATAAGGCAATTTCTCGGTGCCGGGGACGGCCGAGAGGCGGAAGATCTCGTAAGAGTTCTCACCGACCTCGAGGGTTCCCTTTGCTCCGAACGAATCAATACTGGTGCTCACGTCTGCTCCACTCGTCTATGAGGGTCGCCACCGACGGGGCTGTGTCGGCAGCTGAAGCGAGGTACTTACAACTCGGCGTATCCGGTGCCAGCTCACGCCAATCGCACAGTTCACGTGAGAACTGTCCGAACATCGGAGCTGAAGTGGACTCGGTCGAGGCGAGGTACCTCTCGGTCTGAAGTCTAACAGTACGCTTGTCCTGTGAGACTTCGGGGCAACTTGACCGAAACAATCTTCACGCAGTCTCAGGACCTGCGCAACGCAGGGTGGACTGGGTGAGCTGACCCACAACGGATTGTGCGGAGTGTCGAAGACTCGCGGGCTTCGCACTCAACCTCAAGTAGGGTGCATTCAGGCCCGTCGCGGTCAGACCGCCCGATAACGACCTCGGATTCATTCGCACACTCGCGTGTGAACGAGCACCGAACTGCACCCGGATGAGAGATGTCTGCTCCTACACATTTGGTCTTCACGCCCTTGCATGCGAGCGGTCCGCTGCACGCCGCACTACCTCTGCACGCCGCAGTCCCATCGGACGTCGATGTCGACGACGTGGTTGCCGACGTTGCGCAGAATGGGGTTTCCGCACCGGCTGCCGATGTCCCTGCACTGGTGAATGTCGTCGCCGACGCACGTGAGCGCGGGATCGATTTGAGCGTGATCGTTCTCGACGCCAATCCTTCCCGCGACACCGACCTCCGGGATCTGGCGACGACGGTCGGCGAATCCGAGGGCGGCACGGTCTTGGTGATGAGTCCGGACTGGATGGGCAGTTCCAGCGATTCGATCAGTCGAGTACAGCTCGAGACCGCGCAGGATCGCTCGTTCGGGGACAGTTCTGCTGCGATCGCCGATCGCTTTTCCCATGAGATTGTCCAACCGGGTCCGCCGTGGGCCTTGTACACGGTCCTTTTGGTGGCGATTGTGGCGATCGCGGCGGCAATTACTTTTGCCGTCAAATGGCGTCGGAGCCCCGAACCCGCGGTCGCCGAGCAGGTGACCGAACCTTCGGAACTGGCCGTCGGACACGCCGGATCTGCTTAGTCCCGCGCGCACGTTCCTGAATATCGACTAGCAGGTATTCACCAGCATTTGTGGTGAGTACCTGCTTTTTCGTCTGGATACAACAATCCACCTGGCGAAATACCCGATGTGTTATTTGGGGCTAAAGTTTCCAAAGTTCTCTCAAGTGTCGTACGGTACAACTGGCACTTTTTGGGGAAGAAGTGTCGCAGAAAGATGGCTGTTGTTCGACGGACTGCGCGCGACGCCACCCGAAACCGGGCGGCGCCGAGCGTTGCCCCCGAACGGCGGGTTAGCGACAAGCGGTAGCTACTTCGCTGCATCTTGTTGGTGGCGCCACGCGGCGTCATAGCTTCCTGCGCATTCCCTCCCCGCACGGATCGGCGACCCAGCGGGCCCGTGGCGTACACGCGAGGGAGAGTTATTTGTGAGCCAAGTAACACGAGGCGGATTCGGCCGTCGTAAACCTTCCCGAGCGTCGTCCCGCCTGGCACAGCTGGTAATCGGTGCGGGCATCGTCACTGCCCTAGTTGTCGGAAACCCGGGTGTCGGAGCGTCGGTCCCGCCGCCTCCGCCCAATCCCAGTGACTCCGAAATCGCGTCCGCAGATTCGCAGGTTTCATCGAGCGTCAGCACGGTCAGCGCCCTCATCAACCAGGTTGCCGCGGCAAATGAGCAGTTGTCCGCACTCGACAACGAAGTTGCCGTCAAACGCGAAGACGTCAACAAGACACTCGTCGACCTGCAGAACGCTCGAGGCGCCGCCGATGCCGCAGCCCAAGCCGTCGGCATCACCAAACAAGCACTTCGGGACGCCGGCGCACAGATCGACGTAGCGCAGAGCGATTTCGACAAGTACGCCCGATCGAGTTACGTCCAAGGCACCAATACCGCGTCCATCTCGTCGTTCCTCGACGCCAAGGGCCCGGGCGACGTCCTCGATCGAGCGCAGGTTCTCAAACTTCTCTCGAACACCCAACGCGCCGTGCTCGACGGTTTGCAGCGCGCTCGGACCGAACAGGCGAACAAGGACTCGGCGACCAGGCAAGCCAAGCTCGACGCCGACGCGGCCGCCGAAATTGCCGCCAATCTTCAGGCACTTGCCGAGCAGGCCATCGCGATCGCCCGCAACGCACTCGACCAGCAGGTAGCCAAGAAGGCGTCCATCGAAGCGGAGCGCAATTCCGCGCAAGCCCAACTCGATGCGGCGCGTAACGCTGTTGCAGGTTTGCAGGGGCAGCGCCAGGCATACGCGACGTGGGACGAACAGCGAAAGGCCGAAGAAGCTCATCAGGCCGCACTCGAAGCGGCCGCCAAGCAAGCGGCTGAGGAAGCCGCCGCCAGGGCTGCCGCCGATCAGGCCGCCAAGGACCGTGCCGCTGCGTTGGCTGCTGCTCAGCGCCCTCACACTGCCGTCGAAGATCCGACGCCGACAGTCATCCCCGATGACGACGACGAGACGTCGACGGACACGAGCACCGATTCGGATTCCGACACTCCGGTGGTAACACCGAAGCCCACAACTCCGAAACCGGCAACTCCCAAGCCGACAGTGCCTTCGGTGTCCGGAAGCGCCGCAATCGAATCCGTTATCGACCGCGGTATGTCGCAGATCGGCATCCAGTACGCCTGGGGCGGCGGCGACGAGAACGGGCCGACCCGCGGTATTCGCGACGGCGGAGTCGCGGACAGCTACGGCGACTTCAACAAGATCGGGTTCGACTGCTCAGGTCTGATGATCTACGCGTTTGCCGGAATCGGTATCTCGTTGCCGCATTACACCGGCTACCAGTACACCGCGGGCAAGCAGGTTCCGTCGTCCGAGATGAAACGCGGCGACATGATCTTCTACGGTCCGAACGCGAGTCAGCATGTGGCGCTGTACCTCGGTGACGGGCAGATGCTCGAAGCACCGCAGTCCGGATCCAGTGTGAAAGTTTCCCCCGTTCGCTGGGGTGGAATGACACCATACGCCGTGCGACTGGTGTCCTGAACTCGCGAGAAGGCTGAACCCGTTCATGCTTCGATGCCCGGTTCGTTGCATGTGTTGACGTGGTGTTGCGGCATCACGAGCAACTACCTGGAATAGTTGGCGGGGAACACGTTACTGTCGGAACTTTTCTAGGTGAAAGCGATGGATTCTTGGTGACCTCACGTGAAGATTCGATCGGATCGGTCGACGTAGACAAGGCGAGTGGAAATTCCGACGGGGTAGCTCCGTCGCTCGCCACCGACGTCCAGACACTGGAACGAGCGATCTACGAGGTCAAACGAGTCATCGTCGGCCAGGATCGACTGGTCGAGCGGATACTCGTCGGGCTACTGGCCAAGGGACACGTCCTGCTCGAGGGTGTTCCCGGTGTCGCGAAGACGCTGGCCGTCGAAACCTTTGCGAAGGTGGTCGGCGGATCGTTCTCCCGTGTGCAGTTCACCCCCGACCTCGTACCCACCGACTTGATCGGTACGCGTATCTACCGACAGGGACGCGAAGAGTTCGACACCGAACTGGGACCAGTGGTCGCAAACTTCGTCCTGGCCGACGAGATCAACCGTGCACCGGCAAAGGTGCAGTCTGCGTTGCTCGAAGTCATGGCCGAGCGTCACGTCTCCATCGGTGGCAAGCGCTACCACATGCCGGACCCGTTCCTGGTCATGGCGACGCAGAACCCGATCGAGAACGAGGGCGTGTATCCCCTCCCAGAAGCGCAGCGTGACCGCTTCCTGTTCAAGATCCTGGTCGATTACCCGACCGTCGAAGAAGAACGCGAAATCGTGTACCGGATGGGCGTCGCCGCGCCGGAACCCCACCAGATTCTCGGTCCCGAAGAGTTGGTTCGGCTCCAGCGCGTCGCGAGCACCGTCTTTGTTCACCATGCGCTGGTCGATTACGTGGTTCGGGTCATCGCGGCCACCCGTACGCCGAGGGAATTCGGCCTCGACGACGTTGCCGGCTGGATCGCCTACGGTGCGTCGCCGCGTGCAACACTCGGCATCATTGCAGCCTCCCGAGCGCTCGCCCTCGTGCGTGGCCGCGATTACGTTGTCCCGCAGGACGTCGTCGAGGTCATCCCGGACGTGTTGCGCCACCGGCTCGTGTTGTCGTACGACGCACTCGCCGACGAGGTCACTCCGGACGCCGTCATCACGCGGGTCCTGCAGACGGTCGGTCTGCCTCAGATCGCCGCGCGCCCGGTGCCCACTGTCGCGGGCCCACAACCGGTACCGGGACAGCCGGTAGGCCAGCCGATGCAGCAACCTCAGCAGGGCGCACCGCAGTTCAATCCCGCGGGAAACGGCGCGCAGTTCATGAGCCCTGATCCGATGAGTCGCCCGCAGTGACGGAAAGTCACCTTCCCGGTCATGCCGGTGCACCGCCGTCGTTCGAGTCCGGTGAACTTCGTGACCCACGACTGACCGCTGCGTTGCGAACACTGGAGTTGACGGTCCGCCGCCGGCTCGACGGGGTGTTGCACGGTGATCATCTCGGACTCATCCCCGGTCCCGGTTCCGAACCCGGCGAGGCTCGCGAGTATCAGCCCGGTGACGATGTGCGACAGATGGATTGGTCTGTCACCGCTCGTACGACGCACCCACATGTGCGGCAGTCGGTAGCCGATCGCGAACTCGAGACGTGGCTGGTGATCGACCTGTCCGCGAGCCTCGATTTCGGTACCGCAGGTTGTGAGAAGCGCGATTTGGTTGTGGCAGCCGCTGCTGCGGTGACGCACCTGACCAGTTCGGGCGGCAATCGCGTCGGCGCAATCATTTCCACCGGCGCGCAGATGACACGGATTCCGGCCAGGGGAGGCCGCGTCCACGCTCAGGCGATGCTTCGTAAGATCGCGACCACCCCCCATGCGCCGGACGGTGTACGCGGAGATCTGGTGGGCGCAATCGAGGCGCTACGACGCCCACAGCGTCGGCGCGGCTTGGCCGTCGTGATCAGTGACTTCCTGGGCCCGACGGATTGGGAACGTCCGTTGCGCGCCATTGCCGGTCGTCATGACGTGCTCGGGATCGAAGTGGTGGATCCGCGCGACCTCGAACTGCCCGATGTCGGTGACGTCGTGCTGCATGACCCGGAATCCGGTCGCACGCGCGAGTTCTCGACCACTCCGCAGTTGCGCGCGGATTTTGCGCGCGCGGCCGCTGAGCATCGCATCGAGGTTCAGCAGGCATTGCGCGGGTGCGGGGCACCGCTCATGTCACTGCACACCGATCGTGACTGGATCGCCGACGTGGTTCGATTCATCTCGGCACGCCGACACAGCTTCGGTGTCGGCGCCGGAACTGGGGGCGTTCGTTCGTGAGTCTTTCTCAATTCACTGCGCCGTGGTGGCTGCTGTTCCTGGTCGTCATCGCCGCATTGGTAGCCGGTTACGTCTATGTGCAGAAGCAGCGTCAGAGACATACGTTGCGGTTCACCAACTTCGATCTCCTCGAGAAGGTGGCGCCGTCACGACCGGGCCGGTGGCGCCACGTTTCCGCCATTTTGATGGTGATCTCGTTGGTGTTCTTCACGGTAGCGTTGGCCGGCCCCACAGCGGACAAGAAGGTTCCGCGGAACCGGGCAACCGTCATCCTGGTGATCGACGTGTCGCTGTCGATGCAGGCCACCGATGTGGAACCGACACGTCTCGCGGCCGCTCAAGAGGCGGCCAAATCGTTTGCCGACGGTTTGACGCCTGGCATCAACCTGGGACTGGTCGCGTTTGCCGGAACTGCTTCGGTGTTGGTGTCTCCCACGACAAATCGCGACGCGACCAAAGTTGCCATCGACAATCTCAAGCTCAGCGAGCGGACCGCGACCGGCGAAGCGATCTTCACGTCACTGCAGTCGATCGACACGTTGTCCGCCGTTCTCGGCGGGAGTGATCAGGCTCCGCCCGCACGGATCGTCTTGCTCTCCGACGGTAAGCAGACGGTCCCCGACAATTCGGATGACCCGCGCGGCGGATTCACCGCAGCACGTCAGGCCAAAGACAAAGGTGTTCCGATCTCGACGATTTCGTTCGGCACGACATACGGTCGGGTCGAAATCGAGGGTGATCGCATTCCGGTTCCTGTTGACGACGCGTCGCTGAAGGAAATCGCAAATCTGTCCGGGGGAAGTTTTTTCACCGCATCCAGCCTCGAAGAGTTGCGTGCGGTGTACGACACGCTGGAAGAGCAGATCGGATTCGAGACCACCCGCGGCGATGCAAGCAAGCCGTGGCTGATTCTCGGAGTTCTGTTTGCCACCGCAGGTTTGACCGTTGCCTTGGTCACTCGCCAAAGGCTGCCATGACCCTGCACCATTTTCGTTTGTCCGACTACTGCCGGAACTCGGCCCTGGAATTGATAGGTTGATCGCCATGTTTACCCCTTCCACCCCAGTGGTGTCAGAACGGACCGTCACCACTCCACGCTCGGTTCTGGTTACCGGCGGTAACCGCGGTATCGGCCTGGCTGTCGCGCAGCGTTTGGCCGCAGACGGACACAAGGTCGCCGTCACACACCGCGGCAGCGGTGCACCCGAAGGCCTTTTCGGTGTTGTCTGCGACGTCACCGACTCCGAGTCGATCGACCGCGCGTTCAAAGTGGTCGAGGCACATCAGGGCCCCGTCGAGGTCATCGTCGCCAACGCCGGTGTCACCGACGACACCCTGATCATGCGCATGTCGGAAGATCAGTTCACCAGTGTTATCGACGCAAACCTGACGGGTACGTTCCGGGTTGCGAAGCGGGCGACGCGATCGATGCTGCGAGCGCGTTTCGGACGCTTCATCTTCCTCGGATCGGTTGTGGGGCTTGCCGGTGGCCCCGGGCAGGTCAACTACGCGGCCTCCAAGGCGGGCATCGTCGGTATCGCCCGGTCCTTGACCCGTGAACTGGGCTCCCGTTCGATCACGGCGAACGTGGTCGCCCCCGGCTTCATCGAGACCGACATGACCGCAGCACTGGGCGACGACGTGAAAGACAAGGCCACCGAACACATTCCGCTTCAGCGCACCGGCAAGCCGGAAGATGTTGCGGCAGTAGTGAGTTTCCTGGCCTCCGACGATTCGGCGTACGTGTCCGGCGCCGTCATTCCGGTTGACGGTGGACTGGGTATGGGGCACTAGTCCCCGCTTCCACACTTTCCTTTCACTTCGTACGTCTCACTTCAGGAGGACAACTCATGGGCGGTTTGCTCGAGGGTAAGACCATTCTCGTTACCGGCATCATCACCGATTCGTCCATCGCATTCCATGTGGCGAAGGTTGCGCAGGAGCAGGGCGCCAAGGTCTTGATCACGGGTTTTGATCGTCTGCGTCTGATCGACCGCATTGCTCAGCGCCTTCCGCAGCCGGTGCCGCCGGCCATCTCCCTCGACGTCCAGAACCCGGAAGATCTGGCCACTTTGGCCGATCGTGTCCGTGAGTTGGCTCCGGAGGGCCTCGACGGCGTTGTCCACTCCATCGGTTTTGCCCCGCGCTCGTGCCTGGGCAGCCCCTTCATGGACGCGCCGTGGAGTGACGTTGCTGTTGCACTCGAGGTGTCCGCCTACTCGTACAGTGCCCTTGCAAAGGCGCTGCTGCCGGTTCTGAACGACAAGGGTTCCATCGTCGGTATGGACTTCGATCCGTCGCGTGCGATGCCGTTCTACAACTGGATGGGTGTCTCCAAGGCGACCCTCGAGGCTGTGAACCGGTACGTCGCCAAAGAGGTCGGCGTCCGTGGCATCCGCTCCAATCTTGTTGCATCCGGCCCGATCAAGACGCTTGCCGCCAAGGCAATTGCCGGCGACAGCACCGGTCCGGGTGCCGAGTTGGACAAGCTCAACACGGGCTGGGACAGTGCGGCGCCCATCGGCTGGGACGTCGAAGATCGTGAAACCGTTGCGAAGACGGTCTGCACCGTTCTCTCGGATTGGCTGCCGGGCACAACTGCGTCGATCATTTACGTCGACGGCGGTTTCCACGCCATGGTGGGTTAGTAGTTTGAATCCGGTTCGCCTTTGCCTGCTCGACGGGCTACGTCCAGGTGAAGGCGAACACGGGGGACATCAACACGGAGGACCTCGATGATGGAACCAGTCGGCGACGTGGCGGTCGGTGACTGGATCAGACCACGGTTGTCGGGTGCGCTGACGGCAGTTGTACCTTCGGGTTTCGACGCGTACGTGCGAGTTCTCCATCCCGTCGACATCGTTGGCGCTCACGTGGTCCGCTGGCGTGATGTTGCCGCCGTAACCGGTCGGCGGGTTCATCCGCTTGTGCAATGGTGGCGTTTGATCGACGCCACTGATTCCGTGAATCCGCGCAGCGAGCTCTGGGACGGCGGTGAGCCGGATATCGGTTCACTCGATCCGCCCGACAATCAGCGTCTTGTCGATCTTCTTGCAGGCCATACGAATTCACCGGACGATGCGTACTTCGCGGTGTGGGAGGGCAATGGCTTCTTTCATGCCGGAGCTAAGGCGATCTACAGTGCCGGAAAGAAACAATCTCGCCCCGCACCCGTTGTTTCGCTCGCCCGGGAACTGATCTCCGGACCGCGGCTGCGGCACCCTGGACGGGACTATGTTGTGCTGTCAGGATCCCTTCGTGCAGCGTCGACTATCCCCGACCTGATCGGTGCAAAGCCCTGGACGCCGTCAGCAAATCTCGTGTGGCCGCAGGACCATTCGTGGTGCATTGCCACAGAGGTCGATTTTGATTCGACTCTCGTGGGGTGCAGTCGGGCCGCCGCGAAAGAGATCCTGGCATGCCCTGACCTCGAATCGTTCCCGATCGACCCGAACGATTCGTTGAAGTACGACGCTGACTTGGTAAATACCTGAGATCTCCGGTATCTGATGGAGAGTCGCGTTCACTCTTGACGAGAGTGGCGTGCATCACGCACACTTCCCCAGGGAACCGGACATTCGGTCAGGACGTCGGTAGGTGGGATGGATACGGTCGTGTATCGCCGACGCCCGATACACAGGGGGTTGGGCAAAGATGAAACCGCTGAGCGCTCGTCGAACGGTCAGGTCCGCGATTGTTGCCGCGGCGGCCGTACTGCTACTTCCAGTGGTCGGCGCCGCAGCGGCGCCGGAATCCAGTCCAGGTACGGTGTACGAATCCCATACCGTCGGCAGCGATGCGGTCGAGCGCGCGAGTTGTAACGAGGATTCTCAGCCGGAAACCGGATTGCAGGGCGATGTACCAGCTGAAGACCGTAACAGCGGACGCAGTCGAACGGGATACAGCTGCAATATCTCTCGGTTGGGCGGGTACGAAGGCCGCGGCGGCGGAATCACCTCAACCAGTTTCGAGAACTGCGCGTATGTCGGCAGCTTCTTCCCCGGAAATCTCCTCGGACCCGCACAAGGCGTGCAGGTTATCGATGCCTCCGACCCGGCAAACCCGAAACTCACTGCAACGCTGACCGAACCTGCCATGCTCGCGGGAACGTGGGAGAGCCTCAAGGTCAACACGCAGCGAAAACTCTTGGTGGGAACGGGAGTTCCCCTGTTGACCGGCGTTGGCATGATGTCGGTATACGACATCTCCGATTGCGCTCATCCGAAACTGCTCAATCCGGGACCGGGAACGAATCTGGGGATGCTCCTTCCCATTACATCGCATGAGGGCGGGTTCTCCCCGGACGGCAACACCTACTGGTCTTCCGGTACCGCTCCCGGCATTGTGAGCGCTGTCGACCTCACCGACCCCTCCACCCCGAAGGTGTTGTGGCAGGACCTGATCGGTCTCTCGACCCACGGAATCGGCGTCAGCGACGACGGGAATCAGCTGTACCTGTCGAACAATATGGGCGGCATCCACGTACTCGACGTCAGTGCGGTGCAGCGACGCGATCCCAATCCTCAGGTTCGCCAGCTCTCTCAGCTTTCGTGGACCGACGGATGGGCGACGCAGCACAGTATTCCGGTGAACTACGACGGCGCACCGTATCTGTTCACCGTCGACGAGGGCGGTTCGGGCGGCGTCAAACTCATCGACGTCTCCGACGCAGCCCGACCGGAGATCGCCAACTCGATCAAGCTCGAAATCAACCTTCCCGAGAATCAGGACTCCTCGCTCGCGTCAGCGTCCGGCGGTTCGGCCTTTGCTTACGAATCGCACTACTGCGCAGCGGACCGCCCGGACAATCCCACGGCTCTCGCGTGTGGGTGGATATCGTCCGGGATCAGGGTTTTTGATGTCCGCGACCCGTTCGACGTCCGGGAAATCGCTTACTACAACCCGCCGGCGAAGACGGGGGACAATCTTGCGCTGACAAACTCACCGCATGCATTGGCGTCGATCTTGGGCGTTCCGATATTGAGCGCGCCCGCGATCGGCCAGTCGATTCTCAGTGGTCAATTCGACCCGAACCAAGCACTCAGCGCGCGAAGCGGGATGCTCACTCAAGGCGACATCTCCACGGACTGGTGCTTCTCGGCGCCGGAGTGGCGCGGCAGCAAGCTGTGGGTGACGTGCGCGGACAACGGGTTCATGGCGTTGCAACTGGATCCCGACGTCTACTCGCCACCGGCTGATCAGCACTCCACCGTCGGTTCATGACGACGACGCGAGTAGTGCGCATCGCAGCGTTCGGTTGCCTTGCGGTGATGCTGGTTGTGCTCGGTGCGGCAGTGCGGCCGCTGATGTTCACGGAGCAGGCTGCGCCTGCAGAGATATTGAGCGACAACGAAATCGGGTTTGTTCACGATATGGTCGTGCACCACCAGCAGGCCCTGTTCATCGCCCAGCGACTGAGCGTGAATGTCGATCCAGCGGTGAGTAGGCTTGCGCAACAGATCGACGATTCGCAGCGGACCGAGGTCGGGATGATGCTCGGTTGGCTGAGACTCGTGAACGTGACCCCGGGTAGTCGCACTCCGATGGAATGGATGCACAGCGCGTCGGGCACTACCGACCTTGCCGCACACCATGGCGTTGTGACATCAGACGCAACTCACGGTCAGTCGTCGATGCCGGGGATGGCAACCATGGCCGAACTCGACTCTCTCACCTCAGCTACGGGGGTTGATGCGGAAGTGTTGTTCCTGCAGTTGATGGAGCGTCATCACCGCGGCGGGATCGTCATGGCCCAGGCGGCCGACGAACTTCTGGCCGACGGTCCGGTTAAACAATCTGCCCGCGACATGATCAGCACCCAGGGTCAGGAATCCGGACTGATGGCTCTCATGCTCGCACAGCGAAGTGCCCAACCGCTCGCGTAGACGAGCCCTGGATCCACAATGAACAGCGTTCATTCTTCTGGTACGTTCAGCTCCGAGAGCGGCCGTCACCCTTATGTGCCGGTGCACAGTCGAAGGGGTTGCATCGATGCGAATCGGCATCAGTACACCGGTCGTGAGCGTCATCCCAGGCCGGACGGCGGATTGGGAACTGGACGCGGGGATCGAGGAAATCGCAGAGGTTGCGCAGCATGCCGATCGGCGTGGCTTCCATTTCGTCACCTGTAGCGAACACATCGGTATGCCCTCCGACGTATGGTCGCCTCAGCTGCCCAATGGGCGTGGAACGCGCTATTGGGATCCTCTGGCAACCCTGTCGTATCTGGCGGGAAAGACCGAGCGCCTACGCCTAGTGACGAACATCCTTGTCCTCGGCTATCACCATCCCCTCGAGATCGCCAAGCGATACGGGACTCTGGACCGGATGAGCGGCGGGCGCGTGGTTCTGGGCTTGGGCGTAGGGACCGTCGAGGCAGAGTTCAAGGCACTGGGCGTGCCGTTCGAAGGACGAGGCCCGCGTGCGGATGACGCGATGCGCGCACTACGCGCATCGCTGTCACAGCTCGAACCGGAGTATCACGGAGAGTTCTATGATTTCGATGGATTGATCATCGATCCCCATGCGATCCAACCTCGCGTGCCGCTCTGGGTCGGTGGGCATAGCAAACGCGCGTTGCGGCGGGCTGTGACGCTCGGCGACGGGTGGATGCCCGGCGCACCGGACATGGAGACCCTCCGAACAATGTTGGCAGGATTTCCGGAGCGTCCCGCGGGCTTCGAGGTTATCTGCGGTGCGGACTCTCTGGACCCGGCGGCGCACCCTGATCAGGTAGAAGAGACGCTTGCCGAGATGGACGAAGCAGGCGTCACAATGGTCCCGTTCCGCCCAGTTCATCGATCACTGGCGCACTATCTCGAACAACTCGATGCGATGGCTGCATTGGAGAACTTCACGCCGCTGTGATCCGTCGGAGTTCCCGAAGAGAAAGCCCGCGGCGCTTCACCCGGTCGGGATGAGGCGGGAGAGTGCACCCGTGGTCAACGATGGGATCACGAATCACCTCCCGGACGAAGGGCGCCACATGTCGTATCTCGGGGCTACATGAGCGCAGTTCTGGGTCGCATACGTGCTCTGCTGCCGCGCGAGCGAATGACCCGAGCCGATGTGATCGCGGGTCTTCCCGGCGCGATCGGTAGCGTGCCTGACGGTATGGCGTCGGGTGTGCTCGCCGGAGTGAGTCCGCTGCACGGTCTTTATGCGAGCATGGCCGGCCGGGTATTCGGAGGATTGTCCACCAGTACCCGTCTGATGGTGGTCACCACCACGAGTGCCTCAGCACTGGCGGCGGGGTCGGCTCTGACGGATATCCCTGATGAGGACCGATCTGCGGCTCTGGTGATGCTTACCCTCGTCGCCGGTGGCGTGATGATCGTGGCCGCCGTCTTGCGGCTGGGGAGATACACGCGCTTCGTCTCACATTCCGTGATGACCGCATTTCTGCTCGGGGTTGCGGCCAACATCGCGTTCGGTCAGATCCCGGCGCTGTTGGGGGTCGACGCGGAAGGCGGGTTTGCGCTCGCGAAGGCAGTGAATGTGTTGACGCACCCGGGGGAGATCGACTGGCGGTCCGCGGTGGTGGGCGTCAGTGCCCTGATACTCATGTGGGCATTGGGACAGACCCGGTTGCGGTTGTACGCATCGTTGGTTGCGCTGCTCGTGCCGACCGTTCTTGTGGTGGCGTTGGGTTGGGATTCCGTGAGCCGCGTTTCCGACATCGCGACTATCCCCACTGGATTCCCGATCCCGGGTCTTCCCGATCTGACCGTGCTGAGCCCCGCCCTGCTCAGTGGCGCGCTGACGGTAGCGGTCATTGTGCTGGTCCAAGGTGCCGGAGTGGCCGAATCCGCCCCAAATCCGGACGGCTCACGCTCGTCCGCCAATCGAGACTTCACTGCGCAAGGTGTCGGCAACGTCGCTGCGTCCTTGCTCCGCGGGATGCCAGTCGGAGGATCGGTGGGGCAGACTGCGCTCAATCGCACAGCGGGTGCCCGTACCCGTTGGGCAGCGATCTGGTCGGGTTTGTGGCTGGTTGTCCTGCTTCGCGGGACTGGTCGGGCAAGTGCCCATGCCAACCCTCGCAGCTGTCCTGATTGTGGCAGCTGCCGGGTCCCTGGATCCGGCCAAGCTGTCGGCCATCTGGAGCAGCGGATATACCTCCCGGGTCGTGTTCGGTACAACGCTGATGGCGACGCTGTTGCTGCCGGTCACAGCCGCGGTGGGAATCGGGGTCGCGCTCTCACTGATCCTGCAGCTGAACCAGGAAGCCATCGACCTCAAGGTGGTTCGCCTGCGGGTGGACGGTAACCAACTGGTCGAGGCGAGCGCACCGAAACAACTCTCCGACAACGAGATCGTGATACTCGACGTGTACGGCAGCCTGTTCTACGCGGGAGCGCGCACGCTTGCGGCGCATCTGCCGGATCCCGCCGGTGCGAGGTCGCCGGTGGTGATCCTGCGGCTGAGGGGGCGCACGACGGTGAGCGCAACGTTCTTCACCATCGTCGCGGATTATGCTCGTCGACTCGACGCGGTTGGCGGTCAGCTGCACCTCAGTGGGATCGACCCGCGCATTCGCGACTACTGGACCGACGAACTCCTCGCCGCGCATGGGGTGAGCATCGAGTTCCACCCTGCCACCGCAACTATCGGCGAATCGACCCTCGCAGCGTATGCCGAGGCCAGAGTTCGGACGCACGACGGCGACAATCCGCCACGCGAAACGCCTTGTTAGTTCTACTGCAGTTAGTTCTACTACAACAGTGCGTACCCGGGTTTTGTCTGCCGATCGGCATCGCGCAAGATTGAAGGCATGACTGTTGGTGTGGACGACAAGTTCGATGCTCTTCTCGTGTTGTCGTTCGGCGGTCCCGAAAAACCCGAGGACGTTCGACCCTTTCTCGAAAACGTCACGCGGGGAAGGGGAGTTCCACCTGAGCGTCTTGATGCGGTCGTTGAGCACTACATGCACTTCGGTGGAGTTTCACCGATCAATGCACTCAATCGAGATTTGATCGAGCGAGTCCGGGGTGAACTGGCAACGGCGGGGCTGGATCTTCCGATCTACTTCGGAAACCGCAACTGGCACCCCATGGTCGAGGACACTGTGGCACAGATGCGCGACGATGGTATCCGTAACGCGGCCGTCTTTGCCACGTCGGCGTGGGGCGGGTACTCGGGGTGCCGTCAGTACCACGAGGACATCGTCCGTGCGCGTGAAGCGGTCGGTGACGGCGCACCGACATTGACCAAACTTCGTCAGTATTACGACCATCCTCTGGTCATCGGCGCGTTTGCCGACGGAGTCCGGGCGGCGCGCGCGGCTCTGCCCGAGGCGACTCGAGAGGGCGCTCGGCTGGTGTTCACGGCGCATTCGGTACCGATCGCCGCCGACAGAAATGCCGGACCGCCCGAGCTGGGCGGCAACCTGTACAGCCGTCAGGTCGCTGAAGCCTCGCGCCTGGTTGCCGGCGCTGTGGGCGTCGATGATTTTGATCTTGTGTGGCAGTCACGATCCGGCCCGCCGCAGGTGCCGTGGCTCGACCCTGACATCTGCGATCATCTGGATATGTTGTCCACCAAGGATGTTCGCGCGGTGATCGTATGTCCTGTCGGTTTTGTCTCCGACCACCTCGAAGTGGTGTGGGATCTCGACACCGAGGCCAAGGACAAAGCCGCAGAACTTGGAATGGATTTTGTTCGGGCGGCAACGCCGGGCCGGGACCCACGTTTTGCTCAATTGGTACCGACGCTCATTTCCGAACGTCTGGCCGGTGAGCCGCCGCTCCGCCTCGGGGTCGAGCCGTTGCTCGGCTCGACCACCAACGGCGTTTCCTGCGCGGTCAACTGTTGTGCCGCAGTGCAGCGGCCTAAGCGCTGAGCGCTTCGAGCTATGCGTTGGGCTGCTTCAGCTTTCCGCACGGGCCTGGCACCGTCGACGTGCTTCGTGAGGTCAGCAGGGCGGCGACGATCGCCTGGTCTTCGGCACTCAGCGACGGATCGATGTAGTTGAGCGACGGCGCACCTAGTTCACGGACGCGTCCGGCAAGCGTTGCGACAAACGACACCTTCTCTTCGTCGCCCCGGTTTGCTTCGTGGATCTGGAGGACGGATACCGGAAACTTGCGCAGTGTGACCGGCAGGAAACGAGCGGCCAGAACATGGTCGACGTTGAATCCGGCCCACACTCCCTGGTTTGCTTCCACGCACTCGGCGTCGGAGTGCGCTGCACTCTCGCCGATGTACTTGCGCGGCGGGACCAACTTCTTGGGGGCAAGCTCGGACGCGCCCTGCTGCAGGACCGGATAGTCGCCGTCTGTGTACATCCACGGCTGGTTTGCCATCGTGATGAGTCGGCCGGCATCCAAATCGGGTAGGTACCGGGACTTGAGGAGGAAGGCCACGCTGTCGACCGAGATGCCCAACAGTTCGGCGGCCTTCTGACGACTCATGGCGAAGGTCGGCGTGTTCTTCGGGGCGATCTGGATCAGGTTGACCATGTGAACTCCTGTAGATGTTCAGTTGTTGCGGCGTGTCGGTACAGCTGACATGACTATTCGGCGATTATCAACCTCTAGCTCATTTTCGTGGCCTATGTGAGTGTGATGTCACCAACCGAGCTCTCGTAAACGGGGATCTCCGATGCCGAAGTGATGACCGATCTCGTGAATCACTGTGCGTCGTACCTGCTCGACAACCTCGTCTTCGGTGGAGCAGATCGAGCAGATCGATCGACGGTAGATGGTGATGCGGTCGGGAAGTACACCGGCGTAGGTGGTTGTTCGCTTCGTGAGCGGAATTCCCTGGTACAAACCGAGCAGTCCGGGTGGGCCACCTTCGAGTTGAACGGTCACCGCAACATTGGCCATTTCGCGACCGAGTTTGGGCGGCAAGGTGTCCAAGGCGCGTTTGACCATGTCCTCGAACTGGGCGTCGTCGACGTCGATCATCTGACTATTGTGCGGGAATCGCGCACCTGGGGGTGTGTCCATCTGGAAACAGTGCAGCGTGCGGCTATGTTGGTGGAGTGGCCGATGATCTGTACCAGCGTTACGAATTCACGTTTATCGTTCCCTTGCTGACGCTCTCGCAGGAACAGATGCTCGCCAAGTCCCTGGGTGGACGGGTGGAGGAGCGAAAAGGTCTGCAGTTGTTGACTCTCACCGCGGAAGGCATGCGGGCGGCGACGACCGCGATCACTCTTGTCGACCAACTTGCCGGCTCCGGTGTGCGACCCGAGCGGACTCATCCGGATCTGGTGTCCCGGCAGGACATCGCAGATCGTGCGGGTGTCACGCGGCAAGCCGTCGGGCAGTGGGTGCGCGGAGTTCGGCAAGCGTCGACGCCCTTCCCCGTTCCCTACAACTCGGTGGCGGGTGGCATCTGGTTCTGGGGAGATGTTCTGGCGTGGTTGCGTCGTCAGGGATACGGGCAGGACACAGGCTTGCGGTACCCGACGCTAGATGAGCACATTCGAATCGACCGGCATATTGCGATCAACCACAAAACTCCCTGACGTCAGCTCCAGCAAACTGTTTGCTTGATAGTAGCTGTTGAAACAAACCGACTGTAGGTATATGGTCCCCAAGTACCTAATTCAACCTATCGGTGCGTTGGTCGTGCTTGGGGGAGCCTGGTCTACGCCGTTGATACCCGACTATGCAAGCAGGGGAATTCATGGTTTCGACCCCCAGGGCGATCTCGTCAGCTGTGTCGCTGACGGTTGCCTCGAATGACGTGATGTCACCACCAGCAACATCTAGGCAACGTAGCGGTTGGGTGAGCGGGCAGCGATTGCGCACTGTCGCTGCTGGCCTGTTTGCCCGAAACCAGCCAAGCGAGTCGCCGACGCCGACGCCGACGCCGACGCGCACGGTGCTACTTCTTGTCACCTCGGACAACGGGCTGTCGCAGCGGGCGGCGCTGGTGTTGCGCGAGGCCGGCCATCGAGTGCGGACGGCAGTGGTGTCGGACGCGGAGTCGGCGCTCGTGGCCACTGCACCTGACGACTTCGATCTCATCATCTGCCCGTATCTGAAAGTTTATATACCGGAAGAGATTTGGCGAAGACGGACGACGATCATCATCCATCCCGGACCGCCAGGGGATCGAGGTCCCTCTTCGCTGGACTGGGCGATCGCGGATGGCGAGAGCACCTGGGGCGTCACGGCATTACAAGCTCGCGAGGAACTCGACGGTGGACCGGTGTGGGCGTGGCGAACCTTCGACCTGTGCGCCGGTGCCCCCAAATCTGCGGTCTACAACGATGCGGTTACCGCCGCAGCGGTGGAGTGCATCCAGGAAGTAGTCGACAAGTTCGGAACTCCGGATTTTGTGCCGCTTACCTCGGAATCGGTACCGCGGCCGGTAGCCTCCGCCAAGACGCGGCCGGTCATGAAACAAGCAGATCGCGCATTCTCGTGGTCACAGGACGCACCGAGCATCATGCGCGCGATCAATGCGGCGGACGGTTTTCCCGGTGTGAACACCGAATTGGGACTCGACCGTGTATTTGTCTACGACGCGCACCTGGACGCGCATGTCGACGCCGACCCCGGCACCATTCTCGAGTATCACCACGAGGCAATCCGTGTTGCCACCGGCGCCGGGACCGTCTGGATCGGCCAAGCGCGCCCTGAAGGTCCGGCAGGTTTCAAGCTCCCGGCGACAGCCGTGGTTCGCCCAGGCACCTTTGTTCCGCAGGTGCAAGACAGTCGCTACCCGGGTATCGATTACCACCGGGACGGCGACATCGGCTACCTCTCCTTCCGTTGCTACAACGGCGCGATGAGCACCGCGCAGTGCCGACGGTTAGCCGATCGTCTGCGCTGGGCCATCGAACTTGATACCAAGGTTTTGGTGTTGACCGGTGATTACAGCGGATTCAGCAACGGTATTCACCTCAATGTGATCGAGGCCGCCGCCGATCAGGCCGGTGAAGCGTGGTCGAACATCAAGGCCATCAACTCGGTCGCGAACCAGATCGTCAATTGCGTCGACCAGGTGATCGTTGCCGCCTTCACCGGAAATGCCGGCGCCGGCGGCGTCATGCTTCCACTCGGTGCCGACGTCGTCGCAGCCCGGGACGGTGTAGTTCTCAATCCGCACTACGCCACGATGGGTTTGTTCGGCTCGGAATTGCACACGTACACGCTTCCCGTCCGGGTTGGTGACTACCAGGCTCGGCGGCTGCTTTCGGAGTGTCAACCCATCAGCATCGGTCAGGCTCGACAGATCGGACTTGTTGATGCCATCGGGCCTCGCGATCCGATTCGTTTCGAGTCGTGGCTGAACAAGATCGCAACAGACCTTCTCGTCGGGGATCGGCGGAAAGCGATGCTCGAGAAGAAACGATCGCGGCTCGCACTCGATCCGGTCGCGCCGTACGAACAGCGGGAGCTCGAGGAAATGAAGAGCGACATGTTCGGTGATCGCAACGGGTTCGCGGAGAAACGTCGAAAATTCGTTCGCAAGTTGTGATCGGTGACTGTCGCTGTCTAGTTTTCGCCCGCCGGGTGGTGTGAGGAGGCACTCGCCACCGCTGCTGTTCGAGCGGATCGCACCGCGGCCCACAGCGGCCGCAACAAGGATTCTCGGGCATGGACAGCGGAGATGCTGGGTGGTTGGTTGGTCGAATCATGCTCGGCCACAGTCAAAATGGCGGCAACCTGATCGGCGCTGTCGAGGACTTGCAGCGCCCGAGGTGCAAGGGAATCGGGGTAGCGGTGATGCGCCAGGTCGGAGAGTGCATCGGCAATTGCGGCCCGGGCATCGTCACCCGGAGTGCCGGTGGGGACGGTCTGAAGCGACAGCAACGCCGCGGCGGCGTCGCGAACGGCCTCGCGCATCGAATATTCGGCTTCTCCGAGACCGACATACTCGGCCGGCCCCGTCACGGTCGGCACGGAGTACACCGTCCAGCGCAGAACGTCGGGACCTTCATGCACGGGAACAAGCCCGATTCCCGCAGATCCCGCAGCGCCGACCAGGACACCCTCACCGGAGCCCAACGCGGCTGCGGCGAAGCCCGTACCGGCAGGCAGCCCGCGCACATCACCCGGGGCAGGTAGCGCCAATCGTAAGTCGGTCGGTGAGATGTTCCCGGCGCGTCGCAGCACCCGGAGCAACATCGGCGCGCCACCGTCGGTGATACCCGGCCAGTCGAGTCCGAGGGCCGACGCGGTATCCGCGTCGGCGGCACCGATCAAATGCATCGGCGCCCACGCCACGAGCGCATCGATGACGTCGTCCGGGGCGCTGTCGCCGGCGAGCCATGATGCTGCCCACACGGTGAGCGTTGCGCTGGGAGAACTCATGACAGAAGAGTTTAGTTCGGCGTGGCAACCTGTGCCCCTTGGGCGTTGTCACCTAGCGTTATCCGGCGTGAGCGGTGGAAACGGATACGGTGACATCTTCGCGGGCCATGCCCGCACCCAGAAACGTCAAGTGCCCCAGGTGGCGGCCGAGCGCGACCTCGTCGTCGAGGATGCGGCAACGGGATTCTGCGGCGCGGTCGTCGGATTCGAGCGCACGTACGACGGTGATTTTGTTCGGCTCGAGGACGGCCGTTCGCAGAAGCGACTGTTTGCGATGCGTGAGGCTGCATTCCTCATCGACGGCGCACCCGTGACGTTGGTGCGACCGGCACCGAAGGCGGCGTCGGCACAGTCGGCGAGGTCCGCGTCAGGCTCGACCCGGGTTGAAGGATTACGCGCTCGCACAGCACTTCCCAGCCGGATCTGGGTGGAGGGTGTCCACGACGCAGCCCTGGTGGAACGGGTGTGGGGACACGACCTGCGCGTCGAAGGTGTAGTTGTCGAACACCTCGAGGGCTTGGACAACCTGGGGGAGCGACTTGCGGAGTTCGGCCCAGGTCCCGGGCGACGAGTCGGTGTTCTTGTCGATCACCTGGTTACCGGCTCGAAGGAAACGCAACTGACGCAGGGCCTCGGCCCGAACGTGTTGGTGACGGGCCATCCGTACATCGACGTCTGGGAAGCGGTCCGGCCGAAGTCCGTTGGAATTGCTGCCTGGCCGAAGATTCCGCGCGGTGAGGACTGGAAGACGGGGATTTGCCGCGAACTCGGCTGGGGGACACCTCAGGAAGGGTGGCGACGTGTGTACAACGCGGTGGAGAGCTTCCGCGATCTGGAAGCTCCGCTGATCGGAGCCGTCGAACAGCTTGTCGATTTTGTCACCGAGCCGAACCTGACGTAGGCGCGGCGCAGATCACACTCTCTGGTTAGATGGTGTTGTGGCTGCACTTCTTTGGCTTGTCGGGGCACTTGTGCTCGCCGGCGCGGAAGCACTGGCAGGAGATTTCTTTCTGCTGATGCTCGCCGGTGGGGCGCTTGCTACTGCCGGTGTCAGTTCGGTCACCGATTTTCCCGTGTGGGTCGACGCCGTCATGTTCGGCGTGTTCTCGGGAGTGCTCATTCTCGGTGTTCGGCCTTTCCTGTTGCGACGCTTCGGGACTCCGCCGCCCACTCCGATGGGAATTCAAGCGCTCGAAGGTAAACGTGCCGTCGTTCTCGAAGAGGTCGGCGAGCATGCCGGTCAGGTCAAGCTGGACGGTCAGATATGGACGGCTCGCCCGCTCGACAGCGCTGACGTGTATCCAGCGGGGACAACGGTGACGGTGATGGAAATCAACGGGGCAACAGCAGTTGTCTGGAGGGGACCGTAAAAAGATGGCAGCACTTATAGTTCTTGGTGTTTTGGTGCTTTTCGTGATCTTGGTGGTTGCGAAATCGGTAGCACTGGTACCGCAGGCGGAAGCCGCGGTCATCGAGCGACTCGGTCGGTACTCGAAAACAGTGTCGGGTCAGCTCACATTTCTGATCCCCTTCGCGGATCGGGTGCGAGCGAAGGTAGATCTGCGCGAACGCGTTGTGTCCTTCCCGCCGCAACCGGTGATCACGCAGGACAACCTGACGTTGTCCATCGACACCGTGGTGTATTTCCAGGTCACCAATCCGCAAGCTGCGGTGTACGAGATCAGCAACTACATTGCCGCGGTCGAGCAGTTGACCACGACGACTCTGCGTAACGTCGTCGGCGGTATGACGCTGGAAGAGACGCTGACCTCGCGTGACTCCATCAACGGTCAGTTGCGTGGTGTGCTCGACGAAGCAACCGGCCGCTGGGGCCTGCGGGTCGCACGCGTCGAACTCAAGAGCATCGATCCGCCGCCGTCGATTCAGGAGTCGATGGAAAAGCAGATGAAGGCCGACCGCGAGAAGCGCGCCATGATTCTCACGGCTGAGGGGCACCGCGAAGCTGCGATCAAGACCGCTGAGGGTGCGAAGCAGAGCCAGATCCTGTCAGCTGAAGGCAACAAGCAGGCCTCCGTTCTCAACGCCGAGGGCGAGCGTCAGTCGCAAATCCTTCGCGCGCAGGGTGATCGCGCTGCCAAGTATTTGCAGGCGCAAGGTGAAGCCAAGGCCATCGAGAAGGTCTTTGCCGCCATCAAGTCGGGTAAGCCGACGCCGGAACTGCTTGCGTACCAATACCTTCAGACGTTGCCTCAGATGGCGCAGGGTGACGCGAACAAAGTGTGGCTGGTGCCGAGCGATTTCGGCGACGCACTCAAGGGTTTCGCAAAAACACTGGGTGCACCAGGCGATGACGGCGTGTTCCGGTACGAACCGCCCGCGGCGGAAGAGAACCTGCCCAGCCCGGAGGACGATTCCGACGAGGTAGCCGAATGGTTCGAGACAAAGTCCGACCCGGCTATCGCCGAAGCTGTCCGCGCTGCGGAAATCGCGGCCCGGACGCCAGTAGAGGATCCGGCGGCAGCGGTTCGCGCACAGCGCGAAAGCGCCCCGCAGTTCACCGACCCGGCGCTGCCGGCGCCAGGTGAAAGCCAATGGTCCGGGCAGTTCCAGCAGGAGCCGGAACCTGGAGATTTCCAGCAGAAATACCCGTATCAAGACCAGCCGCCGGAGGGCGGACCGCGTCACTAGCCGCCCGTCGGCGGACCGCGTCACCAACGTTTGAACAATTTCGAAAAGCGCTGATCACTGGAACTACGTGATCAGCGCTTTTCCTGTTCCGCAGACAGCAATCGCCCAGAGGACGCTGGCGAAGGTTCCGATGATGAACTGTTCCGAGGCATGGGGTTCACGCAGTTCGGGATACCGGGCCAATCCCTTGACCGCCAACACGATTGCGATACCTTCCGGCCAACCAGCCAGAATGGACACGGCGACGGCGATGCGCTCGAGGACTCCGATGACGCGGCCACCGCGCAATGGACCCGCGTTGGGTGCGGGGCTGCCGTCCGGTTGCCGTCTCGCAACCTTGAACGTGGCCAAAACCACGGGAGCACCCGCCGTCGCCGAAGCCAGGACACACAGGACAAGTGTCGCTCCGAGCGCAAATCCCGTGACCGGTGTGGTCCGACTCGCGGCCAGCGCCGCAACCCCGAGGGCAGGCAGAGCCACGGTGGCGGATACCCATTCGGGAACCTGGACGTGGCCGCCGCTCAGTTTTGGCAGCGCAGCCGCAATCAGCGGTGCTGCGGCTGCAACTGCAAGCGCGATCAGTGCCAGAACAACCATGTAATGCGCCCCTGTCAGTGTGTGGTGCGAGCAGTGTAGGTCTGGGCTCGGACAAGTAGCCGCTGCGCGAGTCGTCGGCCGGCAAGTTCGGCTTGCCAGCCGGCGGTGAGCAGGCGTTTCGACATGGCCTGCTTGGTGATTCCGAGCCGTTCGGCGGCGGCGACCTGGGTGAGGCCGTCGTCCATCAATGCGATAGCCGCACGTCCGTCAGGTGTTTGCCGAAGCATGATCGTGCCAAGCATGGTCAGGGCGCCGTCGATGTCCGCGGCAAGTTCAGCGAGGTCGCCGTCGGCTGGGGCCTGCTCGACGGAGATACGCGCGGGGGCTTTCTTGGCACGTTCGACGGCGATGCGTGCCGCTTCGAATGCCGGACCACGCCCGGCGCGAGTCTGAGCGGGAAGTGGTTCTTCGACGGGGCCGATTCCGATTCCGACACTCCAGTATTCGCGTCGCAGTAGTTCGAGCGCCAGGTGGACCAGGAGTTGGGGATCGTCGGTGACTGCTTGAATCTCGTCGCCTGCTGTCCGTTCGAACCCTCGAACGAGGGGAGCGGACGCGAGATCCCGAAGGACTTCCTCGACACGGTCGACATCGCGGCGACTACTGCGCTGGTCGACTGTCAGTACGAACATGAGTCAACATTAAGAGGTTGACTTCTCTATGTCAATCTTTAGAAGTTGACTTATCACTATCAACCTCCAGAGTTTGACCCGTCAGAGCTTGGCCATCGGACGGTTGGTGCAGTTCCGCAGATGTCTTGCGAGCGTCGAACAGCAATCCGCCGATGCCGATGGCAATGCAGATTCCTGACAGCACAAGCAAGCGAGGGTCGGCTTCGCCGGACAGGGCATCGCCGAGTACGACGATTCCGATCGTGCCGGGCAAAATTCCCACCACTGTGGCGATCACGTAGGGCACCAGGCGGATCGACGAAATGCCGCAGCAGTAGTTCACCACTGAAAACGGGACGAACGCGATCAAGCGCAGGGACCCAACGGCCAGCCATCCGCGTTTCTCGATCCGCTCGTCCACTCGCCTGATTGTCGGACTCGATATCCGTTGCCAGACCACCTCTCGGCCGATGGCGCGGACGAGATACAGAGCCAGGATGGCACTGACTGTGGTTGCCGCGACGGTGAGAGCGATACCTGTCGCCGATCCGAACAGCACGCCGGCGCTGAGGGTGAACACCGTCCGAGGAAAGGGCGCGACGGTAACCAGGGAATGAACAAGAAAGAACACGAGCGGAAACATTGGTCCGATGGAATCTGCCCACTCCCGGACCTGAGATACCGACGGGTGCGGCGCAAGGAATGCCGCCACGAAGAGCGCGAGTACCAGCAGGACAATCGCGATCAATCTTCGGTCCAGCAGGCGCCCCATCACAGGGCACAAGGCTACCGGTGCGCGTGAGGAATCCCGACGTATGCGGCCCAGTCGTCCGGAAACCGGGTGCCCCTACCAGCGTGATGTGATGAAAACCACTACCCTTCGGGTGTGGGTGACGCAGTAGGTCCCGCCCAGTGAAACCAACTCGCCGGTAACTCGTAAACGCGCTGAACAATCGCTAGGTAAGGATCGGGGCTGCGCGCCAATCCTTGCCGTACCAGCCGGTAGGCAAGTTGTCGGGCGGCCTTAGCAGACCCCTTCGCCGCGAACGTGACGTGATCCTCACGATAAGCACGTCCGAAGGCGGGTTAGCATCACAGCCATAACGAGCAATTCGATGAACAGTTCCGATAACAGGTATAACGCTTACGCACAACGAGAGGCAGCGGACACAGTGTCATTAGCTTCAGAAGCCGAGGCTGTCGAGCAGGCATATGCGGAGTGGCAACGCTCCGTCGCCGGAGTGCTCGCCAAGTCCCGTCGAGTCGACGCCGCAGAACTAGGCCCCGAGCCGCAGAAACTGCTCGAAACCGTCACATACGACGGCGTCACTGTCGCACCGCTCTACAGCCCACGCGACGAGCGCCCCGAGCAGACCCTGCCCGGTAGCTTCCCGTACGTCCGCGGAGTCGACGCTCATCGCGACGTCAATGCAGGCTGGTTGGTTTCGGCTCAGTTCGGAACCGCTTCCGCCGCAGACACCAACCGGACCATCCTCGACGCACTCGAGAACGGTGTCAGTGCGATCTGGCTCAAAGCCGGACTCGGTGGCGTCTCCGTCGACTCCGTCGACGATCTGAATTCGGCGCTCGAGGGCGTGCTCCTCGATCTCGCTCCGCTCACACTCGATGCCGGCGCCGAAGCAAGCGCCGCCGCCCGCGCGATCCTGGCACTGCTCGATGCCCGCGCTGAAGCCGGTGACGGAGTCAGCGATCGCGCAAGCATCCGCATCAACCTCGGCACGGCACCGCTGACGAGTTCCTTCTCCGGCGCAGCCGACGTCGAGCTGACAGAAGCAGTCGAGCTAGCTGTCGCCGCTGACGCTCGCGCCGAATCGGTGCGGGCCATCACCGTCGACGGCACGGCATTCCACAATGCCGGCGCCGGTGACGCCGAGGAGCTCGGAGCGGCCGTCGCAGCCGGTCTCGAATACCTCCGCGCGCTTACCGCAGACGGCGATCTGACCATCGGTGCTGCGTTGGCGCAGTTGGCTTTCCGTTACTCGGCAACCGACGATCAGTTCCAGACCATCGCGAAGTTCCGTGCCGCACGTCTCGTGTGGGCCCGCATCGCTCAGGTCTGCGGCGCATCCGACTTCGGCGGCGCACCACAGCACGCTGTCACGTCCGCCGCGATGATGGCTCAGCGCGATCCCTGGGTGAACATGCTGCGCACCACCCTCGCCGCATTCGGCGCCGGTGTCGGTGGAGCAGACGCGGTGACGGTTCTTCCGTTCGACGTCGCCCTGGCCGACGGCACCCTCGGCGTCAGCAAGTCGTTCTCCTCACGCATCGCCCGCAACACACAGTTGTTGCTGCTCGAAGAGTCGCACCTGGGCCGCGTGCTCGATCCGTCGGCCGGCTCCTGGTATGTCGAAGACCTGACACAGCAGATCGCCGCGACTGCCTGGGAGTTCTTCCAGGAAATCGAAGCAGCCGGCGGATATCTGGCTGCACTCGAAGCGGGAATCGTCTCCGATCGCATCGCCGCTACCAAGGCCAAGCGCGACTCCGACATCGCACACCGCAAGACCACGGTCACCGGTGTCAACGAGTTCCCGAACCTCGGCGAAACACCGCTTTCCGCCGAGGCCGTCGAGCCCGGCCAGTCCGTCGCCCGGTACGCGGCTGCGTTCGAAGCGCTTCGTGACCGCTCGGACGCATTCCTCGCTTCCGGCGGCGCCCGCCCCACTGCGCTGCTCGCGCCGCTGGGCTCGGTTGCAGAACACAATGTGCGCACCACGTTTGCGTCGAACCTTCTCGCTTCGGGCGGTATCGACGCAGTCAACCCCGGTCCGCTCGAGGTAGGCGCAGAAGCCATCTCCGCTGCAGTCAAGGCATCCGGCGCCACCGTCGCCGTGCTGTGTGGCACGGACAAGCGTTACGGCGAGAGCGCCGCAGCGGCCGTCGCAGAATTGCGCGCTGCCGGTATCACCAAGGTGCTGCTGGCCGGCCCGGAAAAGGCCGTCGGCGATGCCGCGGGCGATTCGCGTCCGGACGGATTCCTCACAGCCCGCATCGACGCAGTATCGGCTCTGACCGAACTGCTCGACTTCATCGAGACGGGAAGCTCCAAGTGACGACACGAGAGGTCAAGCACGTGATCGGCAGTTTCGCCGAGGTCCCACTCGAGGACCCGCAGTCTCCGGCACCCACACCACCGTCGGTCGAGCAGACCCAGGCCCTCATCGAAGAGGGTGCCACCGCCAACAACTACGCTGCTGAGCAGGTTGTCTGGTCCACGCCGGAGGGCATCGACGTCAAGCCGGTGTACACCGGTGCAGACCGCGCGGCCGCCGCCGAGTCCGGTTACCCGCTCGACAGCTTCCCGGGTGCTGCTCCGTTCCTGCGTGGTCCCTACCCGACCATGTACGTGAACCAGCCGTGGACCATTCGCCAGTACGCCGGCTTCTCCACTGCCGCCGAATCGAATGCGTTCTACCGTCGTAACCTCGCGGCCGGTCAGAAGGGCCTGTCGGTCGCGTTCGACCTCGCGACCCACCGCGGCTACGACTCCGATCACCCCCGCGTTGCCGGTGACGTCGGAATGGCCGGTGTCGCAATCGATTCCATCCTCGACATGCGTCAACTCTTCGACGGAATCGACCTTTCGCAGGTGTCGGTCTCGATGACGATGAACGGCGCTGTGCTGCCGATTCTCGCGCTGTACGTTGCTGCGGCAGGCGAGCAGGGTGTCACTCCGGACAAGCTGGCCGGAACGATCCAGAACGACATCCTCAAAGAGTTCATGGTTCGCAACACCTACATCTATCCGCCCAAGCCCTCGATGCGGATCATCTCGGACATCTTTGCGTACTCGAGTGCGGAAATGCCGAAGTACAACTCCATCTCCATCTCGGGTTACCACATCCAGGAAGCCGGAGCGACGGCCGATCTGGAACTGGCATACACCCTCGCTGACGGCGTCGAGTACATTCGCGCCGGCCTCGACGCCGGTATGGACATCGACAAGTTCGCACCGCGCCTGTCCTTCTTCTGGGCCATCGGCATGAACTTCTTCATGGAGGTCGCCAAGCTCCGCGCCGGACGCCTCCTGTGGGCCGAGCTTGTTGCCAAGTTCGATCCCAAGAGCGCGAAGTCGCTCTCGCTGCGTACCCACTCGCAGACCTCGGGCTGGTCGCTGACCGCGCAGGACGTCTTCAACAACGTTCCGCGTACCTGCGTCGAGGCCATGGCTGCCACCCAGGGACACACGCAGTCACTGCACACCAACGCACTCGACGAGGCCATCGCACTGCCGACGGACTTCTCCGCCCGCATCGCCCGCAACACCCAGCTGCTGCTGCAGCAGGAGTCCGGTACGGTTCGGCCCATCGATCCGTGGGGCGGCTCGTACTACGTCGAGTGGCTCACCAACGAGCTCGCCAACCGGGCACGTAAGCACATCGAAGAGGTCGAGGAAGCCGGCGGAATGGCTCAGGCCATCAACGAAGGCATCCCGAAGCTGCGCATCGAGGAAGCTGCTGCTCGCACGCAGGCGCGCATCGACTCCGGTCGGCAGCCGTTGGTCGGCGTCAACAAGTACGTTCCCGACGAGGTCGACACCATCGAAGTTCTCAAGGTCGAGAACTCCAAGGTGCGCAAGGAACAGCTCGAGAAGCTGGTTCGTCTTCGCGCGGAACGTGATCCGGAAGCCGTCGAGGCCGCACTCGCGAACCTCACCCGCGCCGCCGCATCCACCGAAGGCGGCATGGAGAACAATCTCCTCGCCCTCGCAGTTGTTGCCGCTCGCGCTATGGCTACCGTCGGCGAGATTTCCGACGCCCTCGAAAAGGTGTACGGACGCCACCAGGCCGAGATCCGCACCATCAGTGGTGTGTACCGAGACGAGGCAGGATCGGTGAGCAACATCAGCAAGGCAATGGAACTGGTCGAGAAGTTCGCCGAGGACGAGGGACGTCGTCCCCGCATCCTCGTTGCGAAGATGGGCCAGGACGGTCACGACCGTGGCCAGAAGGTCATCTCCACGGCCTTCGCGGACATCGGATTCGACGTCGACGTCGGACCGCTGTTCCAGACCCCCGAAGAGGTCGCCAATCAGGCGGCCGACAACGACGTCCACGTAGTCGGTGTGTCGTCGTTGGCAGCCGGTCACCTCACCTTGGTGCCGGCACTGCGGGAAGCGCTGGCTGCGGCCGGTCGCCCCGACATCATGATCGTGGTCGGCGGAGTCATCCCGCCCGGCGACTTCGACGAACTCTACGAAGCCGGCGCTGCTGCCATCTTCCCGCCCGGAACCGTCATCGCCGACGCTGCCAGCGGATTGTTGGAGAAGCTGGCCGTCCAATTGGGTCACGATCGCAGCTGAGAAGGGGTTGACTGAAGATGGCACAGCCCATCGACACGCCGACGCCGGCTGCTAGGCCATCTGTTGATTCCCTTGCCGAGGCCGTGCGCGCAAATCAGCGCGCCGGCCTCGCCCGGGCGATCACCCTCGTCGAATCCACACGCGACGATCACCGGGCGCTCGCGCAGCAACTACTGCTGAAGTTGCTGCCCGAAGCCGGGGGAGCGCACCGCATCGGCATCACCGGCGTTCCCGGCGTCGGCAAGTCGACGTTCATCGACGCGCTCGGAATGTACTTGCTGGGCAAGGGACATCGGGTTGCGGTGTTGGCGGTCGATCCGTCGTCCACCCGCACCGGCGGCTCGATTCTCGGCGACAAGACGCGCATGGCTCGGCTTACCGTCGAACCGAACGCGTACATCCGGCCATCACCGACGTCCGGCACGCTCGGTGGTGTTGCCAAGGCAACCCGCGAGACCATCGTGCTTCTCGAAGCTGCCGGTTTCGACGTCATCCTGGTGGAGACAGTGGGTGTCGGGCAGTCCGAAGTCACTGTTGCCAACATGGTGGACTGCTTCACGTTCCTGACCCTCGCTCGTACCGGAGATCAGTTGCAGGGCATCAAGAAGGGTGTTCTGGAACTCGCAGATCTGGTCGCGGTCAACAAGGCCGATGGCAAGCATGAGCGCGAGGCGCAGGGCGCTGCCCGCGAACTTGCGGGAGCGCTTCGTCTGATCTACCCGCACGACGCTATCTGGAAGCCGCCCGTCATCACGATGAGCGGTCTCGAAGGTCTTGGCCTGGACGAGTTCTGGGGAACTGTCACCAAGCACCGTGAGGTGTTGACCGAGGCGGGTCAGTTCGAGGAGAAGCGTCGGAAGCAACAGGTCGACTGGACCTGGACGATGGTGAACGACCAACTGCTGCGCCGACTTTCGGCCAACGAGCACGTTCGCGCGATTCGTGCCGATGTCGAACGAAGCGTACGCGAAGGATCGTTGACTGCGGCGTTGGCTGCTCAACGGATTCTGGACGCATTCGACGGAAGCGACAAGTAGCACTGGAAGTCAGGCACGGTCGTTGCGACTCCTCATTTTCGAGGAGGTGCAACGACCGTGCTGTTTCTGCAGGTGCGGTGCACAACAGAGTCCGTGAGACGACCGATGTCGAACGTCAGAGGAGCTGTAATGCATGTGCCTTCGCCAGTGCCTCGTCGCGATTGTGTGCGTCCAGTTTCTTGTACAGGGAACGCAATTGCGACTTGATCGTGTTGGCGGAGACATGAAGTTGTCTGGACATCGAAACGGAGGTCATGCCGAGGGCAAGTAGTGCGAGGACCCGTTGTTCTCCACCGGTCAGGATGACAATGTGCACGGACTTCGGAAACGATTCCGGGGTAACGACATTCGTAAATTTCTCGAGTGCCTTCGATCGCGTGGATGCGGCCGCTTCCAGCTTCTCGATATCTTCGGCGGCGATGGTCGAGAAGGGGCGCAACAGTCCGGTCTGGTCTGCGATAGCGCAGGCGTAGGACCACGCCTCGATTGCACGATGATGCTCACCGAGTTCCGAATGTGCAACTGCTTGAACCAGAAGGGATTCCATCTGTGCGCGCGGGCACGGCTCGCCATTCCACTGGTACTGATTGCACAGGATGATCGCCGATTTGTTCTGGCCCATACGCTGTCGGACGCGTGCGACCGACACCAGGGTCCACGGGCTGCTTCCAGGATCGGCGATGCCCTCTGCAAGTGACGCGGCCTGGTTTCCTTCGCCGAGGGCTAGAAGTAGATCGATCTCGGTGGACAGCATCAGTGGCTCGGCAATGGACGTCGGATTGCACTGCGCGGAGTGGGCAGCGACTGTTCTGCGCAGCAACGACAACGCTGAGAACGCGTCACTGTTGCTGAGGGCGAACTGACTGCGGGCGTAGACGGTGAACGCCCAGAATTCGTCCGCATAGAGTGCATCGTTCTCGGTGGGGTGCCCAAGTTCGGTCAGTGCCCGTTCGGCATCTTCGAAATCGAGTGAATCGAGGGACACCAAGGCGCCGGCCGTTAATCCGGCAACCTTGACCTGGGATTGCATCTTGATCTCGACGTTTCGATGTTGGTTTTCGAGATCCAACCATTGCCGTGCGCGGCGCAGTTCACCGACTACCGCCCAGTTCAGCGCCGCTGTGCCGGCGGCGCTTCGCGCGATGTAGTCGATGCGCTGCGATTTCCCGCTCCAGTAGGCCATTCGCGCTAGGCCTGTCGATTCGGCAAGTCGGCCGTTCAGTTGAAAGGTGATTGCCCATTGCGCTCGCATGGTGGAAAGTCGATCGCTGATGTCGTGCCGATCGGTCTCAGTGATGTAGCGGCTCAGTTCGATCAGACGCACGGTGACATCTGCAGCGCGATCGTATTCGCCGACGTGCATGAGCATCAGAGCCTGGATGCAACCGATGGTGAGAGCTGACACGGCATCGGCACTCGCCCCGAGTTCGCGTAACTCATCAGCCGAATCGGGGAGTGAGGTCCCGAAGGTCACCTGCTCGTCGGGATGTTGCAGGTAGAGATTGCGTGCGGCCCGGAAGCTCGAGTGCTTGTCGGTGGACTCGGGCGGAATCTGCTGGAAGGCAGAGCGAACCAACTCGAGGTTGTCCGCGATCATCGTCGCCCAGTGCTTGTCGAGAATGTCGACTGCAAGCGGCCAGTCCTGTGCCTCGACTGCATAATCGAGCGCAGACGCGTGTTGTCCGGCATCGAGTTGAGCGCGCGATAGGTATGACAGGCGAGCGGCCGGATCACTTCCCCCGGAGGGTTGGGACGTCAGGATGGATTGTCGGATCGCCGGTGCCAGTCTCCAGGTTTCCACGACCTCGGTGTCGACATACGAGAGAACCCCGGCAGCTTCGAGCGCAACGAGTCGATCCCGAATGCGCTGAGAGGATTCGGAAGATTCGAGCAAGTGCATGACGGTATCAACGGTGAGCTCACGGGCTGCTGCCGTAGCGACGACAAGATCGTAGTGTCCGACCAGGTGCGCCTCGGCCGCGATAGATTCCTGGGTGTAGTGCTGGATTACTCGTCGTAGGTTATGCCGGAGAAGGTGTTCGCGTCCGACCTGAGTTGGAAGGTTTTTGAGTACCGAAATCGAACGGCGTACCAAAACTGGCAACCCGCCGGTCATTGAGTAAATATGTTCGGTTTCGCCGGGAACGATATGTGCACCGGAACCTTCGAGAACGCTCGTAGTATCCTCGAGCGTGTAGAGAAGGTCGTGCGCGCTGATCGATTCCTGATCGAGATCGAGCAAATGCGGTTCGGGGAACACGGTGCGCCCCGTCAAGGTCACAACGAGATTGACGCATCGGCAATACTTGACGAGGTCGGCGAGGCTTTCGTCCAACTTGCCATCCACTTTGTCCGGCCTGATCAATACAAGAATGACCGGGCGCGAGTTGTCGCGGAGCATCCGAACTATCGCGGTGAATGGGTCTTGCTCTTGCTCGATCACAGGATTCGGAAAGACAATTCCGGCGCTGACGAACCTTTGCAGCGCGTGTGCCCAGTATTCACGGGCCGTCGTGGATGGAGCGGGCTCAGGGATCCAGACGGAAATGCGCTCAGTCGCGCGAATGGTGCGCAACCACGAGGCGACAAGGGTGGATTTCCCGTAACCGATCGGTGCGCGAATAATGGTCAGCGCGGCATATTTATCGAGTTTCGTGAATTGCGGCTGGTGCGAAATCGACTCGGGGTGGGCGCGCCGGTCAGGAATTGACGACCAATTGTGGCGGTCCTTACCGATCACCAGAGCGGACTCCTTATATCGGCAGCTTTCGCGCCATGTGAACGGTTTGTCGTCTACTACCGTTTGTTCACAAGGATCCTAGCCGGTGTTAATCGGGTGAACGAGGGATATTCCGACTTCGTCGTCTTTCTTCGTTGAATGCCGGTTCGTAGACGGGATCGCTCTTCGGCAGCTGAACTTATCGCTTCTCGGGCGCGACCGTCGGCTCCGTGATTTCTTTCTCGACGGCCAGTTCGATACCGGCGAACTCGCCTTGGGCTTCGGCTGCGGTGAGCTTGGACCGCTGCCACGCGTAGACCAGCAACGCGGCCCAGGCGCCGATGATTGCGACGTATCCGAGCACCGTCACAGCGCCGGTGATGTCGAAGGACTTGAACAGTTTCTGCGTATTGGTCAGCACGATCACACCGCCGACGGCAGTGCCGAGCAAGGTGGCGGGAACTCTACTGACCAGCCAGGCGGCGGCTGGAGCTGCGATGATTCCGCCGAGTGCCAGGCCGGCGACAACCAGGAGATTGCCGGCAGATTCGCGGCCAAGCCCGACGAGGAAGCCCAACGACGCTGCTGATGCGACCAGGAACTCCGACGCGCTGACCGAACCGATCACGGTGCGCGGAGCAGTTTTGCCACGCGAGAGCAGGGTGCTGGTGGTGATAGGGCCCCAACCGCCGCCGCCGGAGGCGTCGATGAATCCTCCGAACAGACCGAGCGGGGATAGGAACCGAGCAGTGTGCGGTGTACTGCGAGCATGGGCGGTCGCGGGTGGGCGGACCGAGAAACGCAGCGCGACATAGACACCGATCGCGAGGAGGATTGTCGCCGTAATGGGGACCGCTGCTTCGGTAGACAGGCCGGACAAAACCGTCGCACCGGCAAATGCGCCTATTGCACCCGGAACACCGAGCTTGGCGACCAACTTCCAGTCGATGTTCTGGAACTTCCAGTGCGACAGACCCGAAGCCAAGGTAGTTCCGACCTCGGCAAGGTGCACAGCGGCACTGGCCTGGGCAGGCCCGAGCCCGCCGATCATCAGCAGGGTGGTTGCGGTGACACCGAACGCCATTCCGAGTGCGCCGTCGACAAGTTGAGCGCCGGCACCGACAAGTGTGAACAACAGCAGGTTGAACATGAGAAGACAGACTCCGAGCGAAGAAGCGACAAAGTCAGGGGTGCAGGCAGCGAGAAATCGCCGCTCAGCAACACGCCTGATCGAAGCATGCGCTACGACGAGTGGGCCAGAACGCCATCAATCCGAGCGCGAATGCCGGCGAGGCATCGGAGCTGGATATCTGCACGGTGGGGTCCTTTTATCTCGTTTGTGGGTTCTGTTCCTAGCGAGCATAACCGTTGACAGCGAATTTCAACCCACGGCGCGAGCGAACCGTCCCACCCGTTGGACAAGTTCATCGAAGAACTTCACCGGATCAGTGCTGATGGCGATGTCCGCATTGGGGTCACGTTTCCAGTGTCCGACCCAGTCGGCGACGGTGGTTCCGATCAGAAGTGGGCTCTCGGTTTCGACATCCACGGTTGCCGGCCTCAGTGTGGCCATCGTCGGGTCCAAGGCAATCGCAGCGGCAAACGGGTCGTGCATGTGCGCGAGGAATCCCTGGTCGTACTCCCGATGAAACTCCATGTAGAACCGGATGGCGTCGGACAGGTGCCGGATGACGCTGTTGGACGCGGCGCTGCGGACGTCCGGTCCGTCGTCCGGGGAAATGATCTCGGCCGGGGTGCTCCCAGCCGCTTCGGCAAGCCGACGGACGTGTTCCGGGAACATCTCGATCGACTCGGTGACATTAAGTCCACAAATGATCGGACGCCGGTGCGCCGGGACACCGGAAAACGCGTCGAACACTTCCTTGGCTGCGTGTGGGTCGACGGAGACGTTCCATTCGGCGGTAGGCGTGGTGTTTCCCGGGTAGTTGAACGATCCGCCCATCACGACCAATCGATTCAGCAGACGTGGGAGGTCGGGCTCGATCCGGATCGCGAGGGCAAGGTTCGTCAGGGGACCGGTCACCAGACCTGTGATCTGACCGGGATATTCACGAACCAGGTCCACCCACAATTCGGTGGCGGTACGTACCGACAACTCTCGCCCGGAATCGGGGAGTACCGCATGACCGATACCTTGCGGTCCGTGGGTTTCCTCGGTGGTCCGTAGCGGGATCACCAGGGGCACGGTGGCGCCCAGGGCAACCTCGATGTCGGGGGCTCCGCACAGCTCGAGCCAGTTGAGATTGTTTGCCGCGACCTGTTCCACGGGGACGTTTCCGGCGGTGCTCGCGATCCCGAGAATCTCGGCTTCGGGGCTGGCCAGCAGATACAGCAGGGCCAGCGAGTCGTCGATGCCCGTGTCGACGTCGACAATCAGCTTGTGACGGTTATTCATCGGTCGCAGCCACCGTGGTAGGCGCGTTCAGGACAGGGAAGTTCACAGACCGCGCGATGAAGCATTTCGCGTGAGCGGGGCCGTGTAGAGCCTCAGCCTTGTCGACCATCGATGCGTCGGACACCAAAACCGTTGGATGCAAGGTTACTTCGATGAACTGGCCGTCACCATCCGCCTCCTCGATCATCGTGCCGACCGGCTGATCTGTGTAGTCGAGCACAACGACTCCGGCAGCGGCCGCCAGTCCCAGATACCAGAGCATGTGGCACTGAGCGAGCGATGCGACCAGCAGTTCTTCGGGGTTCCACCGCTCCGGGTCGCCACGAAAAGCGGGATCGGAACTGCCGAGGAGTTCGGGTTTGCCCGCAGCTGATACGGAATGGTCCCGCGAATAGGCTTGTGAACTGGATGTTCCGGTTCCCAGATCGCCTGTCCATTGCAGATCCAGGGTGTACGTATGCGACTTCACATGTCCATCTTGCCCTGAATGCGTCACTATCTCAGCGCGCCCACGCGGCAACGTCGTTGCCCCACTTCTGTGCTGGTCGCGGATAGTCGTCGAACTCGGCCAGCGCCGGCCGCGCGGTGGTGACTTCACCATGACTGACAACAACATCTGGCCCTGGCGTCCTAGCCGGCCCGGGTTGCAGGGTTCGGCCCGGAGCATCGAGCAGTCGGACCCCGGTCCGAGCTAGTGCCACGTCGACATCGCGACCGAGCCCGTCCTGTCTTCGCAAGGTCAGCGCGTCCACGACGGCGGCCGCGAGGAAGTATCCGGTTGCGTGGTCGAGCGCTTGGGCCGGGAGCGCACCAGGCTTGTCGCCACCTTCGAGGAACGAGATCCCCGAGGCGGCTTGCACGATGGAGTCGAATCCGCGTCGATCTGCCCACGGTCCGTCCCAGCCCCACGCACTGACCCGTCCGTGAATCAGGTGCGCGGGGAGTTCGTGCCCGATGAGTGCCTCGAGGGCGCCTGGCCGGTACCCGGTCACCAGCACGTCGGCGGCGTCGAGAAGTCCGCGGAAACGTGCGGAGCCTTCTTCGCTCTTCAGGTCGAGAAGTGCCGAACGCTTTCCGTGCCCCGTATCCAGGTGCTGCCATTCGATCTCCGGCATGCCTGGGGGATCCAGGCGCAGGACGTCGGCGCCGAGTAGAGCCAGCGCGCGTGTTGCGACAGGTCCGGCAATGACGCGGGTGAGGTCCAGAACACGCAATCGGGGCGAATGCGTGGGTGATCCTTCGGTGTCCCGGACTCGGATGGTTACGAGCGGCGCCGACCGCGCTGTGGCGTACTGCTCGCTCAGACGCCATTCGTTCTCGGTACGGACACGGACAGCGATAGCCCCGGCGTCTGCGGCGCGCTGTTCGATCTCGATGGCGTCGATCGCGGATATCCGTTGCACTACATCGTCTTTGGTTGCGCAGAAACCCAGTTCGAGGATGGACAGTAGTCGGTCGCGATGGTGCGGGTAGTTGCCGTGGGTGCGCACCCAGCCGTCGCGGGCGGCAAAGAAGCCCGAGTACGCCGAGAACGCGTCGACGGGTTGTCCGCCTATCCGCAGTAGTCGGTCACTGGAGAAGGACGCGGCGATGCGTTCGGGATCGAGGGTCCATGGCGTGCGATCAACCAGTGGCGAGCGGTCTATCGCCGACGCAAATGCGGCCACTGATCCGGCAGCGAGGTCGAACACCGGTAGGTGCGCCGAGAGGTAACCCCCGGACTCGGGACAGGTGATCGAGGAGTGGACGTGCGCTCCGACATCGCGCTGGTACTCGTCCAGATAGAACCCGTAACCGTGCTCCATTCGATGCCTTTCGGGAGGTCAGCGACCGAGCAGGTCCCGGCACCGTTCGGCCAGCGTAGCGCGCAGCGGGGCGGCCCTCTCCGCCAACTGCTGTTGCTGCCGCACGTATTCGGCACGGCCAGCCGGTGTTTCGATGGCTATGGGGGAGTATCCGTAGTCGCGCAGATCGTAGGGACTGGCGCGCATGTCGAGTTCACGCGCCAGGAGTGCGTGCTCGAAGCAGGCCATCACCAGATCGGAATCGACGAGCGGCAGAAGTTTGAAGCTCCATTTGTAGAGATCCATCCCGGCGTGCAGGCATCCGGGCTGCTCGTAGTCGATCTGCGTGTCGCGAATCAGGTTGAGCGCATTCTTCGGAGCCGCGTCCGGAGTGAAGAAGCGGAACGCGTCGTAGTGAGTGCATTTGAGGGGCAAGGATTCCACTACGGCGTCGGTACCCGCGAATCCCAGTCGCAGCGGAACAGACTGATGGCGGATCGCTTCCTCGCCGCCCCGGTACACCATCGCCCACTCGTGCAAACCGAAGCAACCGAGCACAGCGGGGCGCGAAGAGGTCTGATTCAACAGATTCCAGACGAATTCGACCGTGGGCAGTCGACGCTCGAGCACGGATCGATCGACGCTCGCGCAACCGGATTCGTCGACGCGATACCCCGAGAACTCTGCGTACTCGGATCCGGCCTCCAGCGCTACGCCGTATCCGGGGTGCCAGCGTCGAAGCTGCGCGGGCTTGAAGTTGTAGTACGTGAACAGGAAATCATGCACCGGGTGAGAAATACCGGCACTGCGACGCGCCCGGTGCGGCCCGACAAGCTGCTCCACTTTTTCGAAGTGCAGAGCTTGCCGAGCCGTCCACTCGCTGTGTGCGAGCGCGAGTGTATCCACCGAACGTGTCATGGATCAGTTGTTCCGTTGTCCCGGAACAGCATCGGTTCCGCGGTGAGTGCCGTCGCGGACGGTGCCGACGTACTCCTCGAGGAGGTCTTCCAATGCCACGATGCCGATGACAATGCCGTCGGCATCGGTGACGGCACCGAGGTGTGAGCTGGCGCGGCGCAGGCCTGCCAACGCTTCGGCGAGCGGCGTGCTGAGCGGAACGACGGGCAACGGACGGATATCCGACGTGGGTACGACGGTATCCGGCCCGGCAGCTTCGTCGAGAACCTCGTCGAGCACGTCCTTGAGGTGCACGTATCCGGCCAGAGTGCCGTCGGCAGCTCGGACGGGGTACCGCGAGTAGCCCGTTTCGATGACGGCCCGCTCGATGTCGCCCAGCGTGGTGCCGGTCGGGGTGAGCGGGATGGTCCGCACCTTGTCGAGAGTGATCAGCACTTCCGACACCGTGCGATCGGTCGATTCGAGGGCCTGCTTCAACCGGCGGTGCTCTTCGGCGTCGATAAGCCCTTCGGAGCGGGATTCACCGATCATCGCGGACAACTCCACCGCCGAGACGGTGACATCGAGTTCGTCCTTCGGTTCGACTCGCAACAGACGCAGAATCCCGTTAGCGCAGATGTTGTAGAACGCGATGATCGGGCGCGCGATCTTGATGAACGCCAGGTGGATCGGCACGAGAAGCATCGCAGTCTTCTCCGGACCAGCCAGCGCGATGTTCTTGGGCACCATCTCACCGAGCAGGATGTGCAGCACAACCACCAACGACAGTGCGATCGCAAACGAAATCGGATGCAGCAATCCGTCAGGCAGACCGGCCGCTTCCATCGGCACCTCGAGGAGATGCGCGATGGCGGGTTCGGCGACCTTACCGAGAAGGATCGAACAGATCGTGATGCCGAGCTGCGCCGCGGCGAGCATGAGCGACAGATTCTCGCCGGCCTTGATGACGGTGAGTGCCCGCTTCTTGCCCTGGGCGACCAACGCTTCGAGTCGGTCGCGGCGAGCGGAAATCAGCGCGAATTCCGCGCCGACGAAAAACGCGTTGCCTGCCAGCAGTACAACGGTGAGGAGAACGCCGAGAAGGTTATTCATCGTCGGACTCCTCTGTGCGCTCTGCTGCTGATTCGGGTTCGACATCACCGGGGACCGGAGTGATGGTCACGCGGTCGATACGACGGCCGTCCATCGAGGTGACTCGCGCAATCCACTTGCCGCGGTGATCGCCGGACGCGTCGACGTCGGGCAATGCCACTTCGTCGCCCTCGTCGGGGATGCGTCCCAATTCGGTGAGCACCAAGCCGCCGAGGGTGTCGTAATCGCCTTCGGGTGCGGTGTACCCGGTAGCTGAGGTGACTTCGTCGATGCGCAGGAGCCCGGAGCAGGACCATCCGTCGCCGACGCGCTGGACGTCGAGTTCAGGTTCGTCGTGCTCGTCGCGCACGTCGCCCACGATTTCCTCGATGAGGTCTTCCATGGTGACGATGCCGGCGGTTCCGCCGTATTCGTCGACCACGAGTGCGACCTGCATTCCGTCCGAGCGGATGCGTTCCATGACGGCGTCACCGTCGAGGCTCGACGGGACAACCGGCACGCGCTGCGCAAGGCTGTCGACTCGCGTCGTGCGTCGTCGCTCGGCGGGAACCGTGAACGCGTGTTTGATGTGGACAACTCCGACGGTGTCGTCGAGGTCGCCGCGAACAACGGGGAACCGCGAGTAGCCGGTACGGGACGCCGTCACGATGAGATCGGCGACTGTATCCGACAACTCGAGTGATTCGATCTTCACACGCGGTGTCATGAGTTCTTCCGCTGTGCGGTCACCGAACTGCAACGACCGGTTGACCAGAAGTGCAGTGCCCGCGTCGATGGAACCACGCTGCGCCGACGTGCGCACCAGCGAGCCGAGCTCCTGCGGGGAACGTGCCGAGCGCAGTTCCTCGGCAGGCTCTATGCCCAGGCGCCTGACGATCCAGTTGGCGGTTCCGTTGAGACCGTTGATCGCCCACTTGAAGACCAGCGAGAAACCGGCTTGCAAACCAGCTGTGGCGCGGGCCGTCGGCATCGGCTTGGAAATTGCCAGGTTCTTGGGGACAAGCTCACCGAAAATCATCGAGAACGAGGTCGCGATAACCAGGGCGAGGATCAATGACGTTGTGGACGCTGCTGATTCGCTCAGCCCGACGGCCTTCGTGACCGGGGTGATGAACCGGGCGAGAACAGGCTCGGCCAGGTAACCGGTGATGAGTGTGGTGATCGTGATGCCGAGCTGCGCACCGGACAACTGAAACGAGAGCGTCTTGTGTGCGTGCTGGACCTGACGCGAACGGAGGTCGCCGTCACGAGCAGCTTCGTCGACGGTGCTGCGCTCGAGCGCGGTAAGTGAGAATTCTGCCGCCACGAAGAGGGCGGTGCCTGCGGTCAGTGCGATGAAGCCGAGCAGGCTGAGAATGGTGAATGCGATGTCCATCGATCATCGCCACCCAAGTGGAGAGCGAAGTGCGCCGGGTTTGTCTCCCGGCTCGCTAGAGGAGCCCTCCGAACCAGCGGAATCAGATGATTCCTCGGATATGACGACGGGTGTTGCGCCGGGTAAGTGTGTGGGTGCCTCGGGCACCGGGTTCCTCTCGTCGGGCCGATGACTTCTCGGCTTTAGCGGGCTCGGTCGGGTTGCCGATTGGCACCCGACCGAGTTTCATTTGTTGTTTCCAAGTTCGATGATACCGGCGAGTGCCCGGGCTTTGGGAGCCGAGCACCCGCCGTTCGTCACAATTACCGATTCACCAGCCGGCAGGAAGTGGCCGTCCCTCGGCAAATCCGGCTGCAGACTGCACACCGAGGACTGCCTTGTCGTGCAGTTCCTCGAGTGAACGCGCCCCGGCATACGTGCAGGTACTGCGGACACCGGAACAGATCTGGTCGATCAGATCCTCGACGCCGGGACGCTCGGGATCAAGCCGCATGCGTGAACTCGAGATGCCTTCCTCGAACAAACCCTTGCGGGCGCGATCAAAAGCCGTCTCGGTGGCGGTGCGCGCAGCAACGGCGCGCTTGGACGCCATACCGAAGCTCTCCTTGTACGCGTTGCCGGCCTGATCGACCTTGAGATCGCCCGGCGACTCGTACGTGCCGGCGAACCATGAGCCGATCATGACATTCGACGCTCCCGCGGCCAGAGCCAGCGCTACATCGCGCGGATGGCGCACTCCACCGTCAGCCCACACGTGTTTGCCCAATTCGCGTGCTGCCGCGGCGCATTCGGCAACAGCCGAGAACTGCGGTCGTCCGACGCCGGTCATCATGCGTGTTGTGCACATCGCGCCTGGTCCGACACCGACCTTGACGATGTCGGCGCCCGCGGCGATGAGATCACGGGTGCCCTGCGCGGAGACCACGTTTCCGGCCACCAGAGGCACACCGAGATCCAGAGCTTTGAGCGTGGTCAGTGCGTCGATCATGCGCTGCTGATGTCCGTGGGCGGTATCGACGACGATGACGTCGGCGCCGGCGTCGACCAGCGCTTTGGCCTTGGCACCCACATCGCCGTTGACCCCGACCGCCGCGGCAACGCGCAGCGCGCCGTTGGCATCCACGGCGGGGTCGTAGATCCCGGCACGAATTGCACCGGTACGAGTCAGAACTCCGGCGAGTGTGCCGTCGTCGTTGACGATGACGGCAAGCGGATCGTGCTTGGTTTCGAGTAGTTCGAACACCTCACGCGTTGTTGCGGTGACCGGTGCTGTGACGAAGTCGGTGATCGCGACGGTACGAAGGCGAGTGAACCTGTCGACGTCCGCGCAGGCAGCCTCGGTGACCACGCCGAGCGGCTTGCCGTCCTCGACGACGACAACCGCGCCGTGCGCCCGTTTGGGCAGCAAGGCCAACGCGTCGGAGACAGCGTCCTCGGGGCTCAGGGTCACCGGAGTGTCGGCGACGAGATGACGGCTCTTCACGAACGCCACCGTTTCGGCGACCGCTTCGGTGGGGATGTCCTGCGGGATGATGACCAACCCGCCGCGCCTGGCGACAGTTTCGGCCATTCGGCGACCGGCGACTGCGGTCATGTTGGCGACGACAACCGGAATGGTGGTTCCCGAGCCGTCGGCCGACGCAAGATCGACGTCGAACCGGGACGTCACGTCAGTCCGGTTGGGGACGAGGAAGACATCGTCGTAGGTCAGGTCGTATGGGGGGCGTTGCCCTTCGAGGAACTGCACGTTTCACGAGCTTACCGGCGACGGCGCAGTTACGCCGATTGTTTCGCGTCCTTGCGACCGCGAGAGCGCGATGGTGGTGACGATCATGACGGCCACCGCGCAACCGATGACGAGAATCCCGAGGCCCTCGACTCGTAGTCGCTCGTCGAGAACCGTCATACCGAGGAACACTGCCGCGATCGGTTCGCCGATGGTCAAGGCCGGCAACGACGCAGACAACGGACCCACCTGGAACGCTCGTTGCTGCACATACACGCCGATAGCACCCGACGCGATGAGAGCCCAGGTCTGCCACGCGCTCACTACGCCGACAAAACCGTGCTCCAGAAGCTCGGTCACGTATTTCGTGAATGCGACGGCTATACCGAAGTAGATGCCCGCTGCGGCTCCGAGAAGCAGCGCGCGCCATCCGGCATCGAGTTTGGACAAGCCGCCGATGGTGGCAACGACGGCCACTCCGACCGTGATCGCCAGCGGCACCGCCCAGTCCGACCACGGAGCATTACTGTCGCCTTCGGTGGGATCACCGACCACCAGGAAGACGGCCAGGGCAATGGCAAGCATGACCGCAAACGTCCAAGCCGTTCGAGTGATCCGGATCCCCGAGAACTTTGCCGAAAGCGGCAGCGCGAACAACAAGGACGACACGATCAACGGCTGCACCACCAACACCGAACCGAGTGCCAGCGCGAGGGCCTGCATGACGTAACCGCCGCCGTCGCCGATCAGGCCGGCCCACCACCGGGGACTTCGGATCAACGACGCCACCAGCGCGCCGCCCTCAGGCACCGACGACGCGGCCCGCTGTTGAGCTACCGACGCGCACGCGAAGAGCAGTGCGGCAGCGAGTGCGCAGATGATCGAGATCAGTGGAAGATCGCCCATAGATCTCAGTGTGCGCGTTTGCCTCCGGCTTTTCCGGCAGACGGGCGACCCGAATTCGGTGTACCTGTTCCGCGGCGCGGCGTGAGCCCCTTGGACGCGAGGCGCTCCGAACGTGTGGGGACGGGAGTGCCGTCGGCGCGAATCTTCTTCACCGTCTTGGGATCGGTGACCCGGCGCGACGCAACAGCGCGCTTGTCACCGTCCTTCTTCATCCGGCCGCCGGCAGCTGTGCGGCCAGCGGTGTCGTGTTCCTGGCGCCCACGCTTGGCCGTGTGTGTGACCTCGACGGTCGTATCGGGCGCTGCGACGGGGATTCCCGTCGGTTCCATGGCTCCGGTTATGCGGGTGAGTTCCAGATCGTCTGGACGGACCCGAACGCTGTGAACCTTCACGCCGGCCGCCTTGGTCAGCTTCTCGACCCCCGCGCGTTCCTCGTCGGTCACGATCGTCACGACAACACCCGATTCACCTGCGCGGGCCGTACGACCGGCGCGGTGCAGGTAATCCTTGGCCTCGGCGGGCGGATCGACATGGACAACCAGCGTCACGTCGTCGACATGGATGCCGCGGGCGGCAACGTCGGTAGCCACCAGGACCGGCGTCGTGCCGTCGGAGAACGACGCGAGGGTCTTGGTCCGGTTGTTCTGCGTCTTTCCGCCGTGCAGGGCTCCGGCGGACACGCCGATCAAATGCAGTTGCTGCGCAAGACGATCCACGCCGTGCTTCGTCTTGACGAACATGATGGTTCTTCCCGCACGCGAAGCGATATGTGCGACAACGGATCTCTTGTCCACCTGGTCCACGAACAGCAAGTGATGTTCCATGGTGGAGACCGTCGCAACCGGGGGAGCGGTGGCGTGCGATGCCGGGTTGCGCAGGTAGCCTGCGACCAAATCGTCGACCTTGCCGTCCAACGTTGCCGAAAAGAGAAGGCGTTGACCATCTTTCGGAGTCGTGTCGAGAATCTTGGCAACCTCGTCGATGAAGCCCATGTCTGCCATGTGGTCCGCTTCGTCGATCGTGGTGATCACAACGTCGTCGAGGATCACCGAATTCTGCTCGAGTAGATCGAGCAACCGGCCAGGCGTGGCGATCAGCAGATCGACCCCGCGAGCCAGAATGTCGGCCTGACGCTTGATCGGGACGCCGCCCACCGCGCTCGCTACTCGCAAGCCGACCTCGGTGGCCGCGTCGTCGAGCGCTTTGTGAATCTGAATTGCCAGTTCGCGGGTGGGAGCGAGCACCAATCCGCGGGGGCGATTCCGTTTACTTGCGCCGCCTTTGAGGCGCACCAGCATCGGAAGCCCGAAAGCCAAAGTCTTGCCGGAACCTGTCGCGCCACGCCCCAGAACGTCGCGGCCTGCCAGCACATCGGGAATCGTGGCAGCCTGGATGGGGAACGGAGCATCAATCCCGTGTCGGCGCAGTGCGTGCACCATCACAGCGGGGATTCCGAGGTCGATGAACGAGCGCCCTTCGGTTGATGTGGGCGAGTCGATCGTCGATTTCGGCATTTGTCCAGGCTACCGGGTATCGGTAGACGCAGGTGACCGCGTCTACCGATACCGGGTGTGAATCAGGCCTCGATTTCGCTACGGTCACCGCTCCACAACGTGTGGAACTTGCCGGGCTTGTCGATGCGCTCGTAGGTGTGAGCGCCGAAGAAGTCACGCTGACCCTGAGTCAACGCAGCCGGGAGACGCTCCGCGCGCAGTCCGTCGTAGTACGACAGCGACGACGCGAAAGCCGGCACCGGGATGCCGAGCATCGTCGCGGTGGCGACAACACGACGCCAGCTGTCGATTCCTGCTTCGATGGCTTCACGGAAGTACGGAGCGAGAATCAAGCTCGGCAGCGAAGGATCAGCGTCGAACGCGTCCTTGATGCGGTTGAGGAACTGCGCGCGGATGATGCAACCACCGCGCCAGATCGTTGCCAGATCCGCAGGCTTGACGTCCCAGTTGTACTCGGCGCTGCCGGCCGCGATCTGGTCGAAGCCCTGCGCATATGCCACGATCTTCGAGGCGTACAGCGCTGCCTGGATGTCCGCGGCGAACTGCTCGGCATCAGCAGGCTTGTCACCGAGCGAACCCGAAGCCAAGCCCTGAGCCTGAGCTGCGGCGCGCTGCGTGCGGCTACCGGAGAGCGCGCGAGCGAACACGGCCTCGGCGATACCGGTAACCGGTACACCGAGATCCAGGGCGGACTTGACCGTCCAGCGGCCAGTGCCCTTCTGCTCGGCAGCGTCGACGATGACGTCGACCAGCGGCTTACCCGTCTCGGCGTCGACCTGACGCAGAACCTCGGCTGTGATCTCGATCAGGTACGACTCGAGCGTGCCCTTGTTCCACTCGGTGAAGACGTCGGCGACCTGGCCGGCGTCGTAACCCAGAGCGTCACGGAAGAGGTTGTACGCCTCGCCGATGAGCTGCATGTCGGCGTACTCGATGCCGTTGTGCACCATCTTGACGAAGTGGCCGCTGCCGTCCGGACCGATGTGTGTGCAGCACGGGGTGCCGTCGACGTGAGCGGAGATCGACTCGAGAAGCGGGCCGAGAGCCTCGTAGGACTCCTTCGGGCCGCCGGGCATGATCGACGGACCGTTGAGTGCGCCTTCTTCGCCACCGGAGATACCAGCGCCGACGAAGTGGAGTCCACGCGCACGGATAGCGGCCTCACGGCGAATCGTGTCCGTGTACAGCGAGTTGCCGCCGTCGATGATGATGTCGCCCGGCTCCATCGCATTGGCGAGCTCTTCGATCACAGCGTCGGTCGGCGCGCCGGCCTTGACCATGATCAGCACGCGACGCGGCTTCTGCAGCGCGGCAACAAATTCCTCGACAGTCTCGGTGCGCACGAAGTCGCCCTCGGAACCATGGTCGGCGATCAACGCATCGGTCTTCGCGATGCTGCGGTTGTGCAAGGCAACGGTGTGACCGTGGCGGGCGAAATTGCGGGCAATATTCGAACCCATGACGGCCAGTCCGGTGACGCCGATCTGTGCCCGGGGTGATTCGGTGCTAGTGGTTGACATGCTTACAGCTTTCCCTCTCGGTCCGCGGCTGTGAAATCCTGCGCCTGGCGCAGCCGAAAAACTGTGCGGCCGCGACGCGCGTGAACATCAGACCGTGCATACAAAACACGGATGCAGATCACTTTATTGCAGTGACCTGCATCCGTCTCGATACAGCTTCCGGCGTGGCCGGAGTGTGATCAATATTCAGTTGGTGAGCCGCAGCTCAGCGAGCGTATTACCGCTGATCGCGCTTCGGTCCGTCGAAGCCGTCGTAGCTACGACGGTCGGTGCGGCTGCGGAATCCGCCGCCACTGGTCGAGCCTGCGCGGTCGCTGCTGTCGCGGTTGCCTTGGTATCCACCCGTCGAGCGGTTGCCCTGGTATCCGGTGGAGGGGCGGCTGTCGCGGTCTCCGTAGGACGGGCGGCTGTCGCGGTTGCCCTGGTATCCGCCGCGGCTTTCGCCGTCACGGTTGCCCTGGTATCCACCCGAGGAACGGTTGCCCTGGTATCCGGTGGAGGGGCGGCTGTCGCGGTCTCCGTAGGACGGGCGGCTGTCGCGGTTGCCCTGGTAGCCGCCCGAGGAGCGGTTGCCCTGGTATCCGCCGCGGTCGCTGCTGTCGCGGTTGCCCTGGTAGCCACCCGAGGAACGATCACCCTGGTAACCACCGGAGGAGCGGTTGCCCTGGTATCCGCCGCGGCTTTCGCCGTCACGGTTGCCCTGGTATCCACCCGAGGAACGATCGCCCTGGTAGCCGCCCGAGGAGCGGTTGCCCTGGTATCCGCCGCGGTCGCTGCTGTCGCGGTTGCCCTGGTATCCACCCGACGAGCGATTTCCCTGGTAACCACCGGAAGAGCGGTTGCCCTGGTAGCCACCACCTTCACGGTTGCCCTGGTAACCGCGTGAACCACCACGGTCGCCGAAGGAGCGCTCGCCACGAGAAGAGCTCTCGCGCAACGGTTCTCCGGTGGGCTTCTTGGCTCCGGTGATGCGAGCGAGCTCGGCGGAACCCGGGGTGACGGGAACAGCTGCGGCGTTGACGCCCGCCATTCCGGTCAGGCGCTTGAACTGACGCTTCTGGTTCGGCAGAACGATCGCAACGACAGTTCCCTTCTCACCGGCGCGAGCCGTACGGCCTGCGCGGTGAAGGTAGTCCTTGTGATCGGCCGGGGGGTCGACATGAACGACGAGGTCGATGCCGTCGACGTGGATGCCGCGGGCTGCGACGTCGGTGGCAACAAGGACGGGAGTGCGGCCGTTCTTGAAACGCTCGAGGACGCGGGTGCGCTGGTTCTGTGCTTTGCCGCCGTGCAGGGACTCTGCGGCGATTCCGACTGCGCGGAGGCGATCGGTGATGCCTTCGCAACCGAGCTTGGTGCGGGCGAACATGATGGTGCGTCCGTCGCGGGCGCCGATTTCAGCGAGAACCGCGTCCTTCTGCCCGCGATCGACGAGGAGTACGTAGTGCTCCATCGTGTCGACGCTCGCGCGGCCGTCTTCGGTGGAGTGGGTGACGTGGTTGGCCAGGAACTGACGAACCAGCGACTGGACCTCACGGTCGAGGGTTGCGGAGAACAGCAGACGTTGTCCGTCGGCCGGGGTCTCGCCGAGGATCGAGCGAACCTCAGGCAGGAAGCCCATGTCCGCCATCTGATCGGCTTCGTCGAGTGCGGTGATTTCCACCGAGTCGAGGATGCAGGTGCCCTGGCGCAGGTGATCGCCCAGACGACCCGGCGTAGCGACGAGGACGTCGACGCCGCGGCGGAGCTGATCGACCTGCTTGGCGAACGGAGTACCACCGACGGCGGGACGGACCGTGAGTCCGAGAGCGCCGGCGTAGGAGTTCAGGGAGTCGACCACCTGGAATGCAAGTTCACGGGTCGGGACCAGCACGAGTGCGCGAGGACGCTTCGCGGCCGGACGATCTTCGTGGCGTGACAGGCGGGTCAGCATCGGCAGACCGAAGGCCAGGGTCTTGCCCGATCCGGTCTGTGCGCGGCCCAGAACGTTGGTGCCGGCAAGCGCGTCCGGGATGGACTGAGCCTGGATGGGCGACGGGCTGGTGATGGAGTTGCGGGCCAGGGCGGCAACAAGCTGCTCGGGCAGGCCGATTTCGGCAAAAGTGATGGTGGGCTCAGCTGAGACGGCCTCGGTGGCGGCTTTGTCTTCAGCGGCGGGTGTTACTACGACATCTTCTGCGATGTTCTCAGAAGACGACATTTGGACAGCGTTGGTCACGCGGAAACCTCTCCGGACTACGGGCACGTCGCGGAGCGGAAGAAGTCATGCTTGAACACACGACACAGTTCGCAAAGGGACGAGCCAGGGCACATGTCACCTGGCAATCCGAACGCATACTGCGGGGAATTGGGCTGTGTGCCGTTAAATGTTGATGAACCACGATGGTGGCCGGGCTCTACTGTACGCCACTCGCTGCCGGGAAGTCAGGTAACCCCGCGTGTGACCTGTACTACTACAGCGCGTTCTGCTGGTCAAGACCTTAGTACGCGTTGAGAAGTAAGCGAAGTTCGGTGAGCCACGGCACTGCGACGGCGACCGTGGGGACAACCAGAATCGTGATGGCGGCAAGGTAGGCACATACCGCAACACGGGGATCGGCAGCGTCTGTCGAGAGTCGCTGGACGCGGATCAACGTCGACGGACCGCCGGCTGCCATGGCGCCACGCGGTGCGGTCGAACCTGCACACGCGACCAGTGCCCGGGCTAGGGGAGTCGGGCCCGTGACGCGAACCGCGGAATCATCGGCCAGCAATTCGACCAGCAATTGGACGGATCCGAGGGCGGATTTGCTACGAACGAACCGGGGGAACGCATGGTTGACCGCGGTGAATGCTTCGAGAACCAGATCGTGACGCGCGCGCAGGTGTGAACGCTCGTGCGTGAGAATTGCCTTGACCTCGGCATGATCGAGGTTTTGCAACGTTCCTTGGCTCAGGACCACCCGCTGACGTATTCCGGGCAGGCAGTACGCGATGGGTTCTTCGACATCGAGAACGCGCAGGTCCGGGGTGCGCTCCACCGCGGCGGGCATGGCGCAGTCGTCGAGTAGATCCACGAGGATGCGGTGGCGTGCCCGTCGTCGCCGAGTTCGTACACCCACTTGCAGGATCGAAAAAATCAGTTTCGCGCCGATGAGCAAGGTGAGCGCAAATACCACGACGTACAGAATCCACAGTGGCAAACCAAGAGCGTCGATCTCAGCGGTCGGCGCAGTAGTCGGTCGTCCGTCCGGTCCTGGAACCAGGAGCTGACTGGCAATGGCCAAGCCCGAGCTGAAAGCTGACAACACCGCGGCAAGCGCGATGGCCTGCCACAGGACGAGAGCCGCACGCGGCGCCCGGTACGGCCACGTGGAGCGGCTCAGGAGTGCTGGTACCGGACCCGCTAGCAACAACGCGAGGATTCCGAAAACCAGTGCAGTGGTGGCGTTCATGACCTAGTCATCATGCACGAAGAAATCAGTTAGGCCTAGAAAATCTACGGCCGCACATCTTTTTTCGCGGATTCGCGCACCTCGAGAGCGGCAAGTGCTTCGCGCAAAGCGTCAGCCTCGTCGGCATTGACCTGGCCGACGAAGTGAACCAGGGCTGCGGCTCGACCGTCCGACTCCGGCGCTTGAGCCAGAGCGTCGACCATCAGGCTCGCGACCAACTCTTCACGCTTGTTCACCGGGAGGTAGCGATGTGCACGATCGTCACGTTGCTGAATCACCAGGTGCTTCTTCGCGAGTCGTTGCAGGACGGTCATGACCGTCGTGTACGCCAGTTCGCGATGTGTTGCGAGTGCTTCATGTACCTGTCGCACAGTTTGGGGTTCGGTTGTAGACCACAAATGATCCATAACCGCGCGTTCGAGTTCACCTAGACCTGCCATTCTTCGATTCTACGGACTTCCACGACGAAATACGTACTACTGGTAGTAGTAAGGGCGGATCAATGAGTGTGGTATTGGACATAGTGAGCTGTAGGACAGATAACGTGGATGGAGACCGTGGCCACGTCAGAGCAGAGTCGATCAGTAGAAAGTAGTCGCGCGCAGATGAAGATCGACAGTTCCTCGGAGTCCACGCCTCTCTCGACTCGACTGTCGGCGTACGGGGGTAAAGCCCGGGAGCTTGTTCGTTTCGGAATTCGGGATGCCCCGATGACGACGTCGATCGTGGTCATCACGTGGGTTCTGGGTGCGGCGACGGGAAGCCTTGTGCATGGGCCGTCGAGATCGCTGGCTCACCAGATTGCCGTCGGAATGGGTTCGCTGCAACACGGGCGACTATGGACACCACTGACATCTGCGCTGTGGGAGGGGAACCTTCTGCGGTACATCGGCGCGACCGTGCTGTTGCTCGTTGTCGCCGCACCCCTCGAACGACGCATGGGCACGGTGAAACTCGCGATCGCGGCGGTCACAACGCAGATACTGGGCGTGATCCTTGGGCTGGGGTGGGCGTCGCTGGCCAAGGTTGTCGACGCCAGCTGGGGGTTTCGCCTCCACTCGGGAGCCGCGGTGGGCGCAAGCGCCTGGGTCGTGGGGGCTCTGATGGTCGCCACCGCGAACATGGGAACGCTGTGGCGTCGACGCATCCGCGTGGGCGTTCTCGCTCTCACCATCACGCTCGCGTTGTTCAGTGGACAACTCCAGGACGTCATCCGCCTCTTTGCAGGTGTCGTCGGATTGGTGATCGGTGCGTGGATCGTCGGTAGGTCAGCGCGCGGTGACCGGATCGTCGGGACTCAGCGGGAAGGCCGCGTGCTGGTGGCCATAGTTGTCGCGGCGAGTGCGATCGGGCCGATGATCGCGGCACTCTCCCCGGAGGCAGTGGGACCCTTGGCTGTTCTCCGCGATCTGTTCCGCGGTGTTCCCTGGACAGTGGCCGAGGTCCGCGACCTGTGTGCCGAGTCGTCGACCGACCCGGATTGCCGACGCGGATTGTTGGAACTGCGCTTGTCCGGGATCGGGCCGACGCTGCTCTCGCTCATGCCCTCGATCTTCGTGCTCGTGCTCAGCGACGGTTTGCGGCGCGGCCGGCGCTTCGCCTGGATCGCCACGGTGTGCGCGCAGGTGATCCTTTTGATTCTCTCGATCGGGAACTTCGTCATCCGGTTCGTCGACGCCGCCGACAGCGAGAGCTTGTTCTACGGCATCGGTGACCCCAACGTGTATCGGACGTTGGTGCCGTTCCTTACCCCACTGTTCGTCCTGATCATGTTGATCCTCACGCGGCGATATTTCGACGTGTCTGCTCCGGCCGGAACCTATCGGAAACTGGCAGTGTCACTCTTAGCGCTACTCGCCGGTCTGATCGTGGTGTATGTGGGCGGCGGGATGGTTGCGCGCCACGGGTTCGACCGCGAACCGAGCGTCGCGTTACTTCTGGCTGATTTTCCGCAACGGTTGGTGCCGCCTGTCTATCTGCAACTGGTTGATCCGCGGCTTCTGCCTGTCGACATCGAAGCGACTCTGTTGTTCGAATGGACAGGAGTGGTGTTCTGGGTGGCCGCATCGATTCTCGTGTTCGTGACGTTCCGCAAACCCGTCGACGCACTTGATCCGCGGGACGCCGCGCGCGCCCGAGCGATGCTGATCGCCGGAACCGGAAGCCCGCTGTCGTGGATGACGACGTGGACGGGAAATACCTTCTGGTTTTCGTCGGACGGCTCGAGTTACGTTGCCTACCGCGTTATTTCCGGGGTGGCTCTTACTACCGGCGACCCGGTGGGGCCACCCGGTTACCTGCGAGACACCATCGGCGAGTTTGCAGAATTCGCCACGGAAAATGGCTGGATCCCGTGCTTCTACTCGGTCACCGACGACGTTCGAGCGATTACGGATTCGATGGGGTGGAGCGGCCTGCAGGTTGCCGAGGAAACGATTCTCGATCTGGGCGAGATCGCGTTCACCGGTAAACGATTCCAGGACATTCGAACGGCGTTGAACCGGGCGAAGAAGTCCGGCATCACGGCCGAATGGATCAACTATCCGCACGCCGCGATCGCCGTCAAGGATCAGATTGTCGCGATTTCCGAGGAATGGGTCGCAGACAAGGGAATGCCGGAAATGGGCTTCACGCTCGGCGGACTCAATGAAATCGACGACGACAACGTGCGATGCCTGATCGCGATCGACGAGGAACGCACGGTCCACGGTGTCACATCATGGCTGCCCGTGTACCGGGACGGCCGAATCGTGGGCTGGACTCTCGACTTCATGCGGCGCCGTTCCGAGGGTTTCAGGCCGACCATGGAGTTCCTGATCGCGTCGGCTGCCCTGAGTTTGGAATCCGAAGGAGTCGAATTCCTGAGTCTCTCGGGCGCCCCGCTGGCGAAGGTCGCGACGGATGACGGCTCGGATTCGGTTGAGCTGGAAGCGATGACATTGTCCGGCGTGATGGACAACGTGCTCGAATTCTTGGGGCGCACCCTCGAACCCGTGTACGGTTTCCGCTCGCTGCTGGCCTTCAAATCGAAGTTCCAGCCGCGATATGTGCCCATGCACATGGTGTTCGCCGATCCTGCCGCGCTGCCGAGTATCGGCAACGCAGTAGGGCGGGCGTACCTGCCTACCGTGTCGCTCGGTCAGGGAGTGAAGTTGGTGCGGACGATTATCGGTCGATGAGCGAATGCCGTCAGGAAGTCTGTGCGGCCGGCCCGCCGACGGTACCGAAAACATGTCGAGTTCCGATGGGCACGATCAGCGGGCGATCCGAGACCGGGTCGTCGATGACAGCGGCTTCGAGACCGAACACCTCGAGGAGCAGTTCCGCAGAGATGATGTCTTTCGGAACTCCCGAGGCGACGATGGCGCCGTCCCGCATCACGATCAAATGGTCGCTGTAGCGCACCGCAAGATTGAGATCGTGCAGGATCATGACCACAGTGCGGCCCATCTCCTCGTGCAATTGATCAACGAGGTCGAGAACCTCCATGGAGTGCGCAAGATCCAGGTAGGTCGTTGGCTCGTCGAGCAGAAGGATATCTGTGCCCTGTGCCAGCGCCATCGAGATCCACGCCCGCTGCCGCTGACCACCGGACAGCTGATCGACCGGACGATCTGCAAGATCTGATACCCCGGTCAACTCGAGCGCCTGAGCTACTTCGCCTTCGTCGTCTGCCGACCATTGACGGATCCACGACTGGTGGGGATGGCGGCCACGCGCAACCAGATCGGCGACGGTCAACCCTTCGGGAGCGACTGGAGTTTGCGGCAACATGCCAAGGACTCGTGCGACGTCCTTGGTCTTCATCGAGCTGATTGCCTTGCCGTCCAACACAACCGACCCACTCTTGGGCTTGAGTAGTCGTCCCAGAGCGCGCAAGAGCGTCGACTTACCGCAGCCGTTCGGTCCGATGACCGTCGTGATCACGCCGGTCGGGATTTCGAGATCAAGACCGTCGACGATGATGCGATCCCCGTAACCCAGGGTGAGATCCTTTGCGACGAGACGTGCGGGGGCGTCGACGGACTGGGACAACGTGGTCATGCTGTGACCTTCCGATTGTTACGAACCAAGAGGTAGAGCAGGAACGGTCCGCCGAGCGCTGATGTCACGATGCCGACCGGCAATTCGACGGGAAGAACCGTGCGGGCGATCACGTCACTGCCGACAACAAGCACAGCGCCGGTGAGCGCGGACGCGACGATCGGGGGGCCGGCAGATCGCACCAAGCGCATCGCTACCTGCGGAGCAGCCAGGGCGACAAAGCCGACAGGCCCGGCAGCGGCGGTGGCGATCGCAGCCAATGCGACGGACGAGAGCAGGAGCTTGGCCTGTGACGACTGAAGGCGCACGCCCAGTGACGTCGCGTTGTCCTCGCCCAATCGCAGTGCGCCCATGGTGAACGACGCGATCACGGCGTATCCACCGACAACTACCACCGCGACGGCAACCGGCCACATCTGGTTCCAGGTCGCTCCGTTCAGCGAGCCGTTCAGCCATACCTGCGCCCGGGACGCATCGTTGATATCGGCTGAAATCAGGAGCCACCCGGTAGTTGCCACTAACATCGCGTTAACGCCGATGCCGATCAGGATCAGACGGAATCCTTCGACGCCTTTGCGCCACGCCAGCGTGTAGATGACCACGGCGGTCAGTAGCCCGCCCGCCAGCGCTGCCAGCGGAATGCCGAGTGTCGCAAGCAGACCCACAAACGATCCGCCACCACCGAGAACGATCAGTGCGACAGCGGCCGCGCTGGAACCGGCGGTGATACCCAGGATGTCCGGACTCGCGAGTGAATTGCGGGCGATGGTCTGCGTGATCGCGCCCGCGATGCCGAGTGCCATACCGATGAACAGAGCTGTCAGCGACCGGGGCAAGCGGAGATCGAAGACGATGAGGTTCTGGGTTTTTGTGCCGCCACCGAACAGAACTGAAATCACGTCGGGGATGGAGATCGGGTAGTCGCCGCGTCCGACGCTCAGGCAGATCAGCACGAACAGTGCGGCAGTCAGTGCAACGCACACCGACACCGCCAGCGGGCGATACACCATCGAAAACGAACCGACACGAATCGCTTTGCGGGAGGGAACAGTTCGGGGGAGCGCACCAGGTTCACCCCGGAGAACCTTGCCTTGTGTGATGGTCACAGACTTGCCAACTTCCTGCGCCGTACGAGAGCGATGAAGAACGGCGCACCGAAGATCGCCAGAATGATTCCGACCTGAAGTTCACCCGGACGGACGACAACGCGTCCGATGATGTCGGCGGTGATCAACATGATCGCGCCGAGCAGACCCGCGTACGGGACGAGCCAGCGGTAATCAGGGCCGGTGATGGCCCGGGCAACGTGTGGCACGACGAGGCCGATGAAGGCGATAGGTCCGCAGGCAGCGGTGGCGGCGCCGGTCAGCAAGGTGATCGCGACAATGCCGAGAGTGCGACTGAAGACGATGTTGGTTCCGAGCGCTTTGGCTACGTCGTCGCCGAGACTGAGGACGTTGAGTCCTGGCGTGCTCGCGAGAGCAATGACGAGACCGACGACCAGGAAGGGAAGCACCTGCCACAACACGTCGAATCCGCGTCCGGACACCGAGCCGACCACCCAGAATCGGTACGCGTCGAGGCTTGCCTGGTCGAGGATGATCACCGCATTGGTCATGGCCTGGAGGAAGAACGCGACAGCGGCCCCGGCGAGAGCCAGGCTGAGCGGACTGGAACCTCCGTTGCCGATGGATGACAAGCCGAATACGACAACACTCGCGATGAACGAACCAGCGAATGCAAACCACATGTACTGACTCGGTGCGGTGAACCCGAACAGGTAGATCGACATGACAACCAAGAACGCAGCGCCGGCATTGAGGCCGAGGAGGCCGGCGTCGGCAAGGGGATTTCGGGTGTGCCCCTGAATGAGTGCACCGACGATTCCCAGCGCGATGCCGACAACCAAGCCCAGGATTGTTCGCGGCGCGCGCAGAGTTCGCACGATGATGTCGGTCTGCGACCCGTCGGAGTTGAAGATTGCATGGAAGATCTCGGCAAAAGTGAGCGGACGCGCTCCGACCGCGATGCTGGCAAGCATGACCAACACCAGAAGGACGGTCAGAACTGCAAGACCGATGAGACGACGCCTGCGGGTGGCTGATACCGAGTTGTCGCGCTCGAGTTCGGCGAACCCCTCGTCGCGAGCGGTGCTTTCGCGGACAACGTCGATTCCGGATCGGTTGATCGGGCGCAAGAGTGCGCGTCTGACGCCAATGGGCTGCTTGGTCTGTGCATCCCGGGTGATCAGGCCGACCCAACCTTTTCCGGACGTTCGTCCATTCGTGCCCTCACGGAATCCGAAGTTCCAGATGAGAAGCCCGATAGCGATGGCGATTGCTGTCCCGCCGAACACTGCGCGATCAGCTTCACCGCCGCCGTTGTCGTCCTGCAAGGACTGGACTATGTACCAGCCGATCACGAGAGGGAGCGCGATGATTGCGACGTCGAACAGTCCGGCAAGGATGCGCAATCGGACGGGCGCCGGTCCTCGGGGTACGACACGTCGTCCGTAGTTCTCGCTGGGCCCGCGCGGATGTTCGCTCCCGGGCGTGTCGGTCATGGTCACTGGTGGATCGAACTCCTGGTCTTGGCTCGCAGGGATTTCAGATCTTAGGTTACGGAACCCTATCCCCGGGAACCTCGCGCGGGTTGGTTTCCGGACCGAATATGCGTGCCGAGGCTCACAGATCTTTACTCTTGAATTATGGTGAGGCTAACCTATGTTGAGTGTGTAAGACCCCTACGGCCGATTGGAGTGCATGGTGACCATGACCCTCACCACCGAGCATGTGCAGATTCGTGACTTGGATTTCCGGACTGACGCATTCAGCCGCACCTGCACACGCTTACGGGGGCTCAACCCCGATTACCCGCGCGTGTATGCAGTTGCTGCCATGGCTGGTGAGGGCAAACGCCGATGGTGGAAACTGAGCACCGGTCTGCACAGTGAACGAGTCGAACAGCTGTATTTGCGATCTCTCCAGGATCTCGACAATCCGGAGGCCGCGGCAATCCAGGTTGCGACGTCCTTGATCCACGCCGTTGTCGGCAGGGTAACCGCTTCCATTGTGGCGGAGGGCTCGGCGTGGGATCCCGGTCTCGAGAACCTCTGGATACATATGGACAGCGACAGTGGTATCGACTGGGCAGGCGTGGTTGACGAAACGCTGCGCGTGGCGCCGGGCGGTACCGAGTACGGCCGGGATGGCGTTGTCGGCATGCCCTGTGAGGAAGCGCTTTTCGTCTGGACCGCGCACAGGTGCCTTGGAGCCCTGCATGCAGTGCTCGCCGCTGTGTCTCGTTGCGCGCCGATAGATCCCTATCGATTCTGGGGTTTGGTCGGCGAAGCCATCCTGGGAGCAACTGCGTACGTCCCGATTCTCGCGGGTGGCGGCGAAACGGCAGCGCAGCGCCGAGGTCAGGGACTGCTCGACGCATTTGTCGGCGCCGGAGTGCCGGTGCGGTCTCGTCGGAAGATCGCAGCGCGCCCCCGTTGGAATCAATTTGACGAAACGCTTGCTTAATTAGGTAAACCTTGCCTATGATTGAGCAATGCAAAGCGGGGAGAACAACCCGCCGAGTTCAAGAAACTGCCGGACCGCGCCGGAGTCCTGAGGGCTGCAGAGACTCCCGGTCCTTCCCATGGCGGGTTCCGCATCGTCACGATGCGGAACCCGCCTGTTCGTCTTTACGGACCTGAATCGTCGCTCGAGTTACGGCTGGTGTAGGCAAGTAGTCAGCGGCCGCCGCACCGGCGCCACGGGAAACACAGATGGAGAAGGCATGTCCGACACAGCTGACATCGCAGACATGAAGAGCTTGCTGGGAACCGGTTTCGACGCCACCATCGGGCTGGAATACACCGACGTGACACCAGATCGAGTTCGCGCTCAGTGGACGGTCAAGCCGACGCTTCACCAGCCGGCCGGTATCCAGCACGGCGGCGTGTACTGCTCCGTAGTGGAATCACTGGCCAGCATCGGCGGCACGGTGTGGCTGGGGGAGCGCGGACACGTTGTCGGCGTCAACAACAACACCGATTTCCTGCGCGCGACACGCGAAGGGACGCTGACCGCGGAGGCCAACCCGATTCATCGCGGTCGTACATCCCAGTTGTGGGAGGTGCGCATCACCGATGAGCAAGGTCGACTGGTGTCCAAGGGGCAGGTACGCCTTGCGAACATCACGGACACCTCAGCGATCGGCAACTGACGACGGCGAGGCCTGAGAACAACAAACGGCGGTGGAATCAGATTCCACCGCCGTTTTCCGTGTCAATCGAGAGGCTCAGCCGGCAGCCTGTTCAGGTTTGCCTTTTCCGCTCTCGACCGCCGCCTTGGATTTGTTGTGTTTCTCCAACTCGCCCATGGCATTTCGCGCGAACACCTGCTGCTCGGTCGACGCCATCTGAGCACGGCCACGGCCGAAGAACGTCACCGTCCACGACAGGATCGTGGACACACGTGAGCGGAAACCGACCAGATACAACAGGTGGATGGCCAACCACGCCACCCAGCCGATGAAACCGCTGATTTCGAGCTTGCCCACCTTTGCCACCGCGCTGAATCGCGAAATGGTGGCCATACTTCCCTTGTCGAAGTACTTGAACGGAACGCGAGTAGTGGGTGCATGTCCGTCGATCTCGGCTTTGATCTGCTTGGCAGCGTACTTGCCGCCCTGCATCGCAACCTGCGCCAAGCCCGGCAATTTGTCCAGCGACATCATGTCGCCGACAACAAACACGTTGGGATGACCCGGCAGCGACAGATCCGGGTTGACCATGACCCGACCGGCGCGGTCTGTCTCGCCGCCGCTCTGCTCTGCCAGCTGCTTGCCGAGAGGGCTCGCCTGAACACCGGCCGACCACACTTTGCACTGCGACTCGATGCGGCGCAGTGTGCCGTCCTTCTCCTTGATGATCAGTCCGTCGTTGTCGACGTCAGTGACCATGGCATCCAACTGAATCTCGACTCCGAGGCCCTCGAGCGTTTCTGCGGCCTTGCGGCTCAGCTTGCCGCCGTAGACCGGAAGCACAGCGGGCGCACCGTCAAGGAGAACTACCCGAGCCTCACGGGGATCGATCTTCCGGAATGCGCCATCGAGGGTGCGACGCGACAATTCCGCGATCTGACCCGCGAGCTCAACACCCGTCGGGCCTGCGCCGACAACAACAAACGTGAGCAGGCGTGCGCGCTCGGCGGGATCGTCCGACAGTTCTGCCTGCTCGAACGCGCCGAGAATGCGACCGCGCAACTCGAGCGCGTCATCGATTGTTTTCATACCTGGCGCGAATTCGGCAAAGTGATCGTTTCCGAAGTACGACTGTCCGGCGCCCGCAGCGACGATCAAACTGTCGAACGGCGTCACGGTAACCCGTTCCAACAGCCGTGAAGTTACGGTCTTCTTCTCCAAGTCGATCGTCTCGACCTCACCGAGCAGTACCTGCGCATTTTTCTGCTTGCGGAGTACTAATCGGGTTGCCGGCGCGATATCGCCGACGGACAGAATTCCCGTGGCTACCTGGTAGAGAAGGGGTTGGAAAAGATGATGGGTGGTGCGCGCAATCATCGTGATTTCGGCATCGGCTTTTTTGAGAGCCTGTGTGCCGAACAATCCACCGAAGCCGGAACCGATCACCACGACGCGGTGGCGGTGCGATTCAACCGACTGGATGCTCATTCCGTGCTCCTCGAGTTGTAGACGACGGTTCTACGGTAGTCCCACCTACGCTGAGGTTCTCTGCGAGTCCGCAAGATGTCCGACTCTTCCGGAATCGATCAAGTGAAGTGTCCCCAGCGTCCTACTTGCCGCATCGGACAAGTAGGAACGGCTGGATGATCGCGCCGAGCGCGAGAGCGCCGGTTTACTGCCGAATCGACAGGATGAACAGGGCGATACAACCGCCTACGAAAACCAAGATCGACAATGCGACAGACGCGTACCCGACGCCCACACCAATTGCTGCCAAGTCCATGTGTTGACCCTCTCCTTTTAATGCCAAAAGTTGGCTCGCTCACATCACGGTACTGATGTGCCGTGGATTCGTCGGCATAACCCCGTCGTGGCGCGCCGGAGCGCACTGTGAATTACGGGTTCCGCCTACGGTCCGATTGGAAGCGCGGATCGCGACGGGCCAGCTATCGTATTGGTCGGTCAGTTATCGCTGATGGTTTGCCGTCGGCGTTGCCGAAAGTATGCAGTCCTCACAGATATGCCGTGGCGGTCCGGTGTACCGAACGCATGATTCTTGTCGCGACGCGGTAAGCGCTTCGACTGTTCGGCCGAGGTGACGCCCCTCTTGGTCCACCGTTGGAACGGCATCCTGCCTGAAACAGAGTATCTACAAGGGTGATTCGCGATCATGAGAATCTGCCCGAACGTCCAATCGGCGTCCAGGGAATCCCCATTTACAGAATCGGACAATTACGACATAGGGAGAAATGAGGATTGGTTCGGTAATCGAACGAAACCCGCAGAGGGATTAGAAAAGATTGCTGAATTCGACCAAAATCAGCGTTTTGGGTCGGTTTGTTCGCTAGATGGATGCTAGCTTTGTCGCAAACAGGTCGATTGAGCGTGAATGAATGGATTCGGGAGGACACCCGTGGGTGGCGATGCTTTTCAGACTGTTCCGGTAGATCGACGGAAATTTGTGAAAACTGTGCTTGCAGCTTCTGCGGTCACAGTTCCGGTAGTGACGTCCATCAGCCTGGGTGGTGCCGCACCGGCATTTGCATCGGGAGACACACCGAACTTGTCGGGTCTGCCGAATCGTGGTCAGCAAGGACAGAACGGCCAAGGCGGTCAAGGCAGCCAGCCGGGTCAGGGCGACAGCGGATCCGGTCAGCCCGGCAGTTCCGGGTCTTCGGGATCTTCGGGTAGCTCTGGTTCTTCGGGGTCATCAGGTTCGTCAGGTAGTTCCGGATCTTCCGGCTCATCGGGATCCAGTTCGGGTAGCTCGGGATCGTCGGGGAGTTCCTCGGGTTCGGGCGGCACAACAACCACCACGGTGCCGACGGAACCCACCATCCCGGCGGGACCCACCAACCCCACCGAGCCAACAGCTCCGACTGACCCGACCGAACCTACAATCCCGACAGTACCCACAAATCCCACCGAGCCGACCTGATCCTTGTCGATTACGAGGGGCTACCCACACGATGAGTGAGTTCGATGCCGCGCTGCACCGCGCTCTGAAAAAACTTCAGAGCGCGGGCACCGTGAAGGTGAAGGAGACACCGCCTCACGGGAATCCAGTGGATCTGACGATTGCAATTGCGACGTATGACGATTTCGATGGCGCGTATTTCACTATCCACTCGATATTGACTCACCATCGTGAAGTCCTCGATCGAGTCGAGTTCGTGTTGTTGGACAATTTCCCCGAGGGGTTGCCGGCACCGATGCTCGAATCCTTCGCGAAGTACGTGGACCGGTTCCGGTATATACCGTTCACCGAGGTACGTTCGACTGCCGTTCGGGATGTGCTATTCCGCAAGGCAACTGGAAAGTACGTCTTAGTGCTCGATTCCCACGTGATCCTGTCTCCTGGGTCATTGGAGTCGCTGCTGGACTACTTCGACGCGCATCCGGAAACAGATGATCTGATCCAGGGCCCGATGCTGTCGCAGGACTCGTCACACATCGCGGCCACACACATGGAGCCGGTCTGGCGGCGAGGGATGTTCGGCGCCTGGGGTGTCGATCCGCGGGCGAAGGAAAACCCTGACGTTCCATTCGAGATCCCCATGCAAGGTTTGGGGTCGTTTGCGTGTCGACGTGAGGCGTGGCCCGGACTGAACTCGCACTTCACCGGGTTCGGTGGTGAAGAGGGCTATATTCACGAAAAATTCCGGATCAACGGCGGGAAAGTGGTGTGCTTGCCGTCATTCGGCTGGTTGCACCGATTCGAACGCCCGGCCGGGGTGCCGTATCGCATCAACTGGGACGATCGGATTCACAATTACCTACTCGGTTGGCAGGAGATCGGTTGGGATGTCGAGTCGGTACACCGTCAGTTCTCCAAACATCTGGGTAACTCGTACCCGAGCATTCGTGAGCGCGCCGAGCGGAGCGTGCAGAAGCCCGAGCTGATCTTCGGTGGTCTGCTCGTCCTGAGTGACGATCGCCGCGTCGCGCCATGGCGGTCGTGCCTAGCCGAGGCCGAGTCGGTCGATGTGGCAGTGCACCGAGTGGTGCCCGCGGAAGACACCGAGGATCCGTGGCGACCGGCGGGTGCGTTTGTCGCAGGAATCGACAAGGCGATTCTGTTGGGCTGGAAGTCCGTGGTCTTCCTGTCGGAACACAACGTCATCGACGGTGCGCTGCCGTACAAACTTCGAAACGTCATGATCGATCTCGCCGAAGACGTCAATTGTGCAGTCATTCACGGGGCCGAAAACGACGTGTCCGGAGCGGTGTTGATCGTGCGCAGTAGTGCCTACGAGCGTTTGCGTGACCGACTGTCCGACGGCGTCACGATGGGTGAGGGTGAGTTCTCCCTGCCGGTTTGGCTCGTCTCTGAGGGGGCGAGCACTGTAAGGCTGAAACAGGATCTGGCACGCAGCCGGGCAACCTCCGGCGATGATTCGGTGGCCACCATGGGAGTGGCCCTGGTAAATCTCGATACGGACCGCGAAAGCTGGTCGCACTCGTGGCGGAAGTTCAATCGACTCGCGAACATCGCTGGGGTAGAGAGAATTTCGGCGTACGAGGACCGCGCGAACCCGGCAATCGGATTTGCGGTCTCCTGGCGTCGTGCCATCACACGGGCAGCAGAGAAAGAATGGGGTTCGGTTCTCGTCGCGGCCGACAATCTCGATCTGCTCGATGTGTCGTCGTTGATACTCGACTCAGCACGCACTGAACTCGACAATCTCGAGTGGGACGTGGTGCATCTCGGCCATGATCCGAAGTCACACGACGGAACCCTTTTTGGTGATTCTTCGTTGATTCGAGTCAGCGCGGAAAACCGTGGGGTGCATGCGGTACTTGTGAATTCTCGTGCGTACGAGACGCTACTTGTCGCCATTCCCGATCCTGAATCGCAATCCGCCGAGTTTGCGCAGTGGGCTGGTCGATATCGTTCCCTCGCTGAGTTTGTAGTGGATGCCGGCGCGTCAGGCATGCTGACCTGCCTGTCGTTGTCGCCAGGTATCGCCACCAACCGGACCTTGCTCCGTTCAGGCGCACTCGAATCCGAATACTCACGACGCTTCACACTCTGATTGCACAACACATCCACGGGAGGCTCCCTTGACCGAATTGCTCGTAGACACCCGGCCGCAGCGCGCACACAGCGTGGAAAGCAATGATCTCGCCGACGGAGTTGTTCTCTACGACAGCTCCAGCGAGGTAGCACATCACCTCAATCCCGTTGCGACCTTGGTCTGGGAACTGTGCGACGGGCGGACTGTCGGCGACATAGTCGACGCTGTCGCCGAAGTCCTCGAAATCCCCACTGCTGAAGCGCAATCCGTGGTCGTTGAAACTTACGGACAGCTGAACACGTCACGGTTGTTGGTGTGAGGTCCTAGGTGACAGCTGGCGATGCGGAGAACATCCGTTCGCAGTACCTATGGGTCGACGCACACGTCACGGGCACCGCGGTTCCCGAAGTTCGCGTCGTCGAACACAAGATTGCCAGCCCGTGGTCGGCGAACCACCGGGTAGACGCGCACGTTGTGCCCAGCGAATCGGTGCCAGGGCGATGGGATGCGACCATCCGCTCCACAATCGATGCGACCCGTGAAAACCTGGTCGGACTCGACGGTCTGCAGGCCGCCGAGAGTATCTATCGCACCGTGCACCGCGATGTCATGACCGCGGCTCGCATCGACCAGTGGACGCGGTTGCACGCTGCTCTGGTGGATTGTGGCGGCGTGCGGGTGGCGATTGCCGGGCACTCGGGGGCAGGTAAGACCACGCTTTCGTTGGCGCTCGCCCTGCGGGGCGCACAGCTTCACGCGGACGAGGGCGTCTTCATCCGAGGAGAAGAAGCTGTCGGTCTACCGCGCCGCGTCCACGTAAAGGCGGGCACGTTCGATGTATTGCCGGAGATCAGCAGCCGCGAGCTGCTGCATCTGCCGTATAAACCCCCGGTGTGGGCACTTGACCCGACATCATTGCCCACGCCACCTGACGTTGTGGCCGGGTTGCGGGGGATCGATGTGCTGTTGATCCTCGAAGGGTGGAGCGACACGACGCGTGTTGAGCCAATGCCCACCGCCGTAGCTTTGAAATCGCTGGCCGAACAATCCGCACTGTGGTCAGACAATCACCGGCTGACGCTCCGAAACATCGCAGCGCTGTTGTCGAATACGGCGTGCTTCAGTTTGACCCGCCAGCACCTGGATTCCGGGATCGCGGCCGTCGAGGAATTGGTGGCGTCGTGCGTGACACGCAGTATCTGATCGCGATGCTCGACGCCGAGGACGGCGCTGAGGTCATCCGCTCATGTAGTGATGACGACTGGCCGCGTCTTATCGACGTTGCCGCGCGGCACAAGGCGCTACCGCTACTCGCCGCGGCCGCTGTCGACGCTGAGTTCGCCTCGATTCTGTCTCCGAGTTTTGCAACGATGCTGGCAACATCGACCGCCGACGTATCCAGCCCACAATTGACACTGAGCCTGGTGCATCATCGCAATACGCTGCGAATCGCCGATCTGGAATCTCAGCGGGCTGAACTTCAGGAGATGCTGCGCGACAAGGGGTTTCCCACTGTTGCACTCAAAGGCGCGGCGTTACTCGAACGCAACATCTGGCCCAATCCCGCGGCGCGGCGGATGACCGACATAGATCTGCTTGTCGTGGACCTTGCTCACGCGGTCCCCGCCAACGACGCGATCATCGACCACGGATACCGCATGGTTCGCTCCGACGAGGTGTCCGCGGATTCCATCGATCACGACGACCATCAGGAACCAGCGCTGCTTCGAGACGATCGACATGGTTCCGTCGAAATCCACTCACACCTTCTGCCGCGCTTTGCACGACACGCGCTCACCCGAGAGCGTGCGGTGCAGAACATCGTGTCGTCGGCCGGCCCGAAACTCGCGCTTGACGATGTGGCCCTGCACGTTATCTCCCATGCCCGCCTTGCCGACCGGGCATTGGTACGCGCTGATCTAGCGCTGAACAGTATTTTCGACGTCGGATATCTACTTGCTCATGATCCGTCGATCGGCCACGCATTGGCGAACCGCCGGATGGCGCACGACGTTCGCCGGGCCGTGAACGTGCAGTTGGCAGCCGTGGAATCAGTCTTCGGCACAAGCGTTGTCGGCGTAACTGCGTCGGCACGTCTGTGGTGGCGATGGACGCTGTGGTTGGCGGATCACCCGCGCATGCACTCGCTCTACCGGGATCTGGTCATGGTTCCGCTGTTCCTCGATCGTGATCGACTCTCGATCAGGGCAGGACAGGAGCTGCGCGGAATTTCGCTGGCACGCGCCCGACTGACGTATTTCACCCGCCGCGCGCGGACCGCACTCGGTGACGCGCAGCGCACCTCCGCGCATGCTTAGGGAAGTTCTCTACTTTCTCAGCTTTCTCGTTGATCATGTACAGCAGCTCCGCTAGACAGATCTGCGTTCAGAAGGACTCGAAACCGACCGCCTTAGAGTTACCGGTGGGTGCGCCGGTAACGGACAGAGGACTGCCGCGCGATACCCCCGGTATGACACGAGCGCGGGTTCTGACTGTCGTCGCCACGGTTGTCCTGGCACTGTTCCTCGGCGGTGGGTTCGCTGCCGCCTCGCCGGGTGGACCGGACCCGTACTGGTGGATGGGTCCGCAGGTCCGGCCGTGGCTCGAGTCGATCTTCGTCGGTCTGGCCAACTGGTTCTTCAACCTGCCGCTGGTGCCGTACCTGTCGTAGCCGCCACGGCGCTCCCATCGCCACCTGATGCGTGCAGCAGCTTCGCATTCAGTGGCGGAACACTTCGTGTTGAACTACCCCGCTATGAGGTGAATGTCCGTTATCTTCCTCGGTAATGGTTGCAATCTCGTGGCTGCTCCGCCTCGCGTGCACGGAAGCTGTCACCACGAAAAGGAGTACATCCGTGAATGGTATCGAAACGCCCGCTCGTTGGTCCCGGACCACCTCGGTGCTTGGAGCCGGCGCACTTGCTGTCGCGATCACCCTCGGCAGTGCAGTTGGTACCGCGTCAGCAGATAGTCCGGTCACCGACTTCGGCAGCGTCTCGTTTTCGGTGACCAACACTGCCGACAACACCATCTACGACATCAACGCCGTCCTCAACCTACCTGCGGGCACCCTCCCGATAGGGATGATGATCCCGCCGATCGGTGCGCGCGCCTCGGCCCCTCAAGCGGTCAACGACTCCTTTGGCGACTCCTTTGTGGGCACCTCGTTGGACTTCGTTCTGGGTTTCGTTCTGGCTGCGGGTAATTTCTCCTTAACGCCCAGCAACTTCGGATCACCTGGGAGTTCAGGGTGGTGAGCCAGTCCCGACTCACGAATGGGGCCGGTCACCCTTAAGAAGAGCCCCTCTCGACGTCAGCCGAGGATATGGAAGATCAGTCGACCACCGGCGCCTCGAGGTGTCGATGGTTCCGGTGTCATCGAGCAGGAACAGGCGCGTCAGGCGTTGCAGGTGCTGCGCGGTGTCGAACCCGACGTGGGGGAGACGCTCGATGTCAAGGTTGCGGGCACTGCGGAGTCGCTACATTTGCCACGTGCAGCATTCGAGTTGATCCGGGATGTGTTGGCGAATATGGCTGCCGGGCAGGGTGTCACGGTCGTCCCGGCGCATGCCGAGTTGACCACGCAGCAGGCCGCCGAGATGCTCAATGTCTCTCGCCCACATGTGATCAAGCTGCTCGACGAACGACAGATCGAGTATCGGTTGGTCGGGCGTCATCGCCGGATCCTCGCATCGTCGCTGATTGCCTATCGGCGGTCTCAGCTTGGCGCCGCGCGCAGTGCCGCCGACGAGTTGGCAGCTCACACCGAAGAGTTCGGGCTGTACTGACGTGACCTTCACCGTGTTGTACGACGCAAACGTGTTGTACCCCAATGTTCTACGAGATGTGTAGATACGGCTCGCGCAGAACCGTCCGGACATCCCGATCGCGAAACTGGACAAGTTGCGTGAGTTGATGAATGTCGCGGTTCCGGGCTGTCTGATCACTGGTTACGAAAAACTCATCCCCGCCCTGACGCTGCCTGATGTCAATGATCGGCATGTGTTTGCCGCAGCGATCCGAGCGGGAGCCCAGGTCATTGTCACCGCGAATCTGCGGGACTTTCCGGAATCCGAACTCGCCCAATTCGGCGTCGAGGCCAAGCATCCGGACGAGTTCGTGATGGATTTGTTCAACCTCGACGGGGTGCGGGTTCATCAGGCGGTCAGTGCGACTGCAGCAAGATGGCGAAATCCTCCGGGGACGCCAGCGGATGTGTGCGACCGTCTTGTGGCAGCGGGTCTTCCGATTTCGGCAGCAGCGCTGCGGCGCTGAACAGAAGCTTCGGTTGCTACCTCCACGCTAGTGCTCAAGCCTTCGACGGTCGGCCTCGATTTGGCCTTGTTGTTTGCCGAAATTCGAAAATTCGAACTGATTGGTTTGTTGTGCAACGCTAGACATGCAGTCATTTGCCTGCATATCATGTGTCCATGGCGTCATCTACCGACCTGGTTTTCAAAGCACTGGCTGATCCAACGCGCAGGTTCCTTCTCGACTGCCTGCGCGAAGACAATGGTCAGACGCTGGGGGAGTTATGTGAGCGCGTGACGATGACACGTCAGTCTGCAACCCAACACCTGGCCGTGCTCGAGGCGGCAAATCTGGTGAGCTACGTGCGCCATGGTCGAGAGAAGCGTCATTATCTCAATCCTGTTCCACTCGAGGAGATTCGCGAACGATGGATTGACACTTTCGAACACTCGCGACTTCAGGCGCTGAGTGCAATCAAACGACATGCGGAGGCAGAAATGACCGTCAAGCCCACCTACAAATACGTCACCTACATCGAGAGCACACCGGAAGCGGTGTGGCGAGCACTCACCGACGCTGACCTCACGGCGGTGTATTGGGGGCACCAGAACGTCTCCGACTGGAATGTCGGATCCTCGTGGGAGCACCGCCGCGCCGATGGTTCCGGTATCGCTGATGTCGTGGGCACTGTCATCGAAAGTGAAGCGCCGAGCCGGCTGGTTACATCATGGGCGTCTCCTGACAATCCCAGCGAGGACACTACCTCCCGGGTGACGTACACAATCGAACCGTACGGCTCGATTGTTCGCCTCACCGTAGTGCACGAAAACCTTGCTGACGAGGAAGCGCACAGCAGTATTTCCCGGGGCTGGCCGGCAATTCTGTCCAACCTCAAGTCGCTGCTCGAGACCGGGCACGTACTGCCTGACACGCCCTGGGAGATGCCGGCCAACTGAAGGGTAGTCGGGCCGGTTCACGGGGAAGGGGAGGAACTCGTGGACCGGGCGCCGGCAAGCCTGGGGGAGTGATTGAGGTAGTGTCGTGCAGCGCTCAGGGGGGAGTGGCAGTCGGCCCAATTTCCGAGAAAACCCATGTGATAGTGCGGTTTTCGATCGCGGTTGGCTGATCGAACAGGACAGCTCGCTAAAAAATTGGCGTCTTGTCGTTGATCTCTCTATTCCGATTGCCTAAAATCGGACGGTGACGGAACCACGTAATTTTCCGAATGTACGTAGTCAGCAAATTACCTAACAACGCAATAAAAATGAGCGCGCACCTCACCACACCACAAAGAAATCGGGCACAAAGCACAGACAACAGGGTTCGACTTGTCACGATTTCGCATATTTGACGAACCCTTGTGCGTAAACATCGGCTGCGATGGAATTGAGGAAGCTGGATCCGGGGGAGAGCGCGTCTAGCGGCGCGAATTATTCCGAACCGAGGAACGATTGTGGACAAGAATCGCGACAATCCGAGCCACCCGGCAGATTCGTTTCCTGACGTCAGGTGGAGCCACGACAGGCCCAGATTGCGTAAACCCGTCACTGTCTTCGCGTCGAGCAAGGTCGGATCGTGGCTCATTCGTACTGCAACACCGTTGGATCGGTGGATTTTGCAACGCAGTAAGAGTCGGTACACGATCCTCGGGCCGCTCGGATTGCCACTTCTGCTGTTGACGACAGTCGGCCGAAAGACCGGGCAACCTCACACAACTCCGCTGACATACGTCCGCGAAAACGGTCAACTGTTTGTCGTGGGAAGCAACTTCGGTCAGGACCATCACCCGGCCTGGTCGAACAACCTGCTGGTCAACAACCAGGCCACCGTCACCATTGGCGGTGTGGATGTACCGGTGGAAGCGACACCTCTGTTAGGCGCGGAGAAAGAGTGCACCTTCGAAAGGTTCGTTGCAATCGGTGAGGCCTATGCGAGATATCGAGATCGTACGGACCGCGATCTGCGAATATTCTGTCTTGTTCCACGGTGAAAGAGCACAAGCACTGACTGACTAGCGCCCCAGTGCGGAGCACAGTGCGGCGTTCAGCTCTTGTGCCGGCACCATCGGAAGTGCGTGGTGTGTCGCCGAAGCGAGAATCAGAGTCTTCGCGTGGGGGAGCGATGCACGTATCAAAGCCGCAACTCGGCTGCTGTCATGAACTTTGCTTCGTCCCGCCAGGATGACCGTGGTGTCGACGGAAAACCCCGCCAACTTCTTCCTGCCGGGGCGCTTCGGCACAATCGTCTTCGATTTTGGAAAGTGTGCTGCCCCAAGAGTGAGGAGTGACATCCAGTCCTCATCCAGCGATGCACCACCGGTTTCCCATTCGATGAACGTCCGTTCCCTTTTTTCGTTCGGGCGCAAAAGAATTGGTAGTGCATGCACCAGGTATTGCATCCTCATGCCGGCAAAGCAGGAATTGGGGTCGATCAATATGAGCCGACTCACTCTGTCGGGATTGTGTAGCGCGTAGGCCAAGGCGATCATGGCTCCGTACGAGTGGCCGATGATGCTGGGGGAGTCGAGGTCAAGTCCGTCTATGACGCTCTTCAGCCAATCAAGCAGGTCATCGACAGCTTTCATCGGTTTGCCGTGGGCGGTGCTGCGTCCAACATCTCCCATCAGATCCACTGCATAGACTCTGTTATGCGCGCTGAGCGCAGTCACATTGTCAAACCACACGGTCGATGTTGCTCCACCTCCTGGTAAAAGAACGACCGGAGGGCCTGATTCAGGGCCGCATACATTGACATGAGTTGTGCCGTAATCGGATTCGATCTCAATAGTAGTCGTGTCGTCCGGCCAGGTGGACAGTACCGAATCGTATGCAGCGTAGAAGGCCGCACCGCTATCGGTTGCCGCGAACTGATCGATCGATGATGCAGGCATTGAGAACTCCATCGTCATTTATCTCGATAGTCGAGATAATAGACAATGGAACTAATCGCGTCGAGCGGAGGAGTGGAAGTGACCGATACGAATAAGTCGACTACCAGCGGTCACGAGATGGTGCACCTACTGCGGGCGTTGGTCGTGCAGTTGGATCTGTTCGGTGCGAACTTCGCAGCGCAGCATCAACTTCACTCCACAGATGTGCGCGCGCTGATCAGCCTTCTTGACGCTGAACGCGCGGGACAACCCGCCACGCCGGGATGGCTGGGTCAGCAACTGGGTTTGAACTCCGCGTCGGTAACAGCATTGATCGACCGTATGGAACAACGCGGCCTGGTGGTTCGAGAACGAGACATGAGTGACCGTCGACGCGTGATCATCGATGTCACCGATAGCGCCAAGAATCTGGGGTGGTCGTTTTTCGGACCGCTGATCGGCCAGGCCACCGACGTCTTGGAATCCTTTTCGCCGACGCAATTGACGACGATAGGCGAGTTCTTGACGAAAATGAGTGCCGCGGTCGAGGTCACCCGAGGATCGCAGGCACCAGCCGATTAGACTGGCTCCCAGAGATTTTCAGAGTTCGGGCGCCAGGCGGTCATGTTGCCGTCGACGGTGATAAAACTGGTGTTCAGCCAGAATGTGGTATCGGGATTCCAGCCCGCAAGTACGGTGGCACCTGAGCGGGCTGACAGAGGAATCGTGATACCCGGAGTGGTGAGATACCCGATCATGCTCAGGTGAACTGCGTCGTAGTCGTTGACTACCTTGCTCCAATCCGGAATGAACCAGTCGTGATACTCGCCCGTGGTGTCGTACCAAACGGAACGACGCGATGCCGGTACAGCGAGGGGATAGGTGTCGACGAGGTGAGCCCAGTCCGCAGGACTCGAGATCTCGTACACCCGAGGTGTTCTGTGGACGCTCACCGGCCACACGTGAGCGAAACTCCATCCTGGGCTGTCCTCAACGAGCATCAACTCGATAGCTCCGAGGACGTCCCGGGCGCGAGTGGTGTCGTAAGCCCCGTTCGCGGCTGGGATCGACCACCATTCACCGCCGATCTGCCTGTCAGGATCCGCTTTCAGATACTCGACGAACGTCGCTTCGTAGTCCAGCGTGTGCGTTCGCCACTGCTCCAGTCCGTCCTCGAACTTCCGGATGCGTAGAGGAGTTACGTCTGGGTCATCGGTACGTTCGTATTTCTGAACCATTCGTTGGTTGACGAGGTCGACGGGCTCGGCCCACCACTGAGTGTGCGGTGACGCCAGGACTGCATGAGCGATGGGTCGGAGAAGCTCGACAATCTGGGGGACAACCAACACGATGTCCTCTTCGTCCGGCGGCTGCCAGTAGCGTGCAAAATCCACGGCATAGGCGAACCGGTCGAGAATTTCGATTTCGGACAGTGCGGCAACGGCTCCGAAGTCCACGTTAGCGAGGACATCAACAACGTCGCCGAGTGTGGAGTGCAGACCGTAACGCGACGCCAACTCGTGCGTGCTGCAGGCATTTCCGATATTTGCGCAGAAGAACCGACCACGAGGCGAGCCCAGCATCATCGAGACCGTATCCATGTACCAAAGCTAGTCGCCTGTAACCGCGTAGTCGTGCGCTGATGGTCCGGCGCGGCGTAGTTCACAACACGGTTAACTTTCATAACTTGTGCAGGGAGGGTCTGATGGTTGCCACACGGAAGCACAGTGCCGGTGGTTCCACCCCAAAAGCGCGGCGCGCACGCCTGCATCTGGTCGCAGATCTTGCCGAGGCTGATGACATTGCGCGCGTTGCATCCGCAGTATCCGCAGATGACGAACTAGATGAGGGGGCCTGGGGCCGCGCCCACCCAAGCCGAGGCACTTGAGGCTGTCGTAGGTGACTTGTCTGACCAATTTGCCGCTAGGCAAGCCCTCATTGACACCGGGCTCACTTGTAAACAAGCTGACCACACTTACTGGGTGTTCGTGAGCAAGCAATCACGGCAAAGCAAGACGAGGGTAAACTGATTGGCCTCAAACGCGGTCGTGAATGGCGTTTGCCTGCATGGCAATTCATTCCGGACAATGCTTCCGGAATCATTCCGCGGCTCGGGACGCTGCAAGCAGTGTTTCCAGGCGGACCCGTGAGTCTGTCCGCCTGGATGAACAAGCCCAGTATCGAATTCGACGGACGCACGCCGCTGCAGGAAATACTTGCGCACGGACCTGACGGCGTCGTCGCACATGCGCAGCGCTTAACTGCCGCTGCATGGTGAAATCCCTCGAGTCGCCGCAGCGGCCGATGTCTCCAGGTGGCGTTCTGTGGCAATGGGTTCGATCAGGACCAGGGGAGCCGTGGCTGTGGTGTCGTGTCCACCACCGCGGGGCGCTGGATCCGGATGGGCGCGCTCAGGGCGCAGAACCCAGAGCATCAACTCAGGAATGGGCTCGCGCGATATTCGAAGATCAACCGGCCGGCGATTCCGTCAGCGGGATTCATTACCGAACGGCGTATGGCGACGGTGATGCGCTCGCGTTGTGGGATTGCAGTTCCTTCATCCGAATACGCCGCGATGCGCGCGGCAAGATCCTGGACCGTCCGCTGCAACATCCGTCGTTGCTGCGTCGACTCCAGGTCGAGATGTGGAAACGAGCGTGTCGGAAGCATCGTGCTCGATCTGCGTCTGATCCATGGGGGAAGGTCCTTCAGACGCTCAAATCCCCACTACTTGACATAATGTAGATTATCGGCAAATTACCGACCTGCGGATATGTGCCGGATGGCCTGAATGAACCCAATCTCTCGTGATGCTCGTCTGTGTTATACGTACACGCATTCATCCCGTCGGTGTCCGCGCGCCCACTGGCCGCGGCCCTGTGGAATCGGTCGCCGACTCAGATCTTCCGGCGCCGCCACGCCCCGTGCCCACGGGCCCATGGCAACCAACGCCGTCTGGCCCAGACCTAGACATACTGACGGGTCTGGGCGGGATTCCGGCTAGTGCTCGGCAGTTGCCAGGGTCCGCGTCCCCCAGCTCAATACGTCACTGTGACATATTGAGCTTTTCTGGTGGTGATCAGAAAGCTCTAAGAAATTCGATAACCGACTAAACTTGTCGGCATGCCCGAGTTTCCGCTCACGAGTTCGCGAGGCCTACGTCCTCAGTGAACCCCATACGTGAAGTGGTCGAACGCTGGCTTGCTATGCCTGACCAGTTTGATCGATTTACCCGTTTGCTTCGTGGCAACGGATTCCTCAAAACCGCACGAATACTTATCGGCCTCATGGTCTTTTCCATGGGAGTCACCGTTGTGGGAAAACGACTGGGAACGGCATCCGATCAAGTAAGCAGCATTCCGCTTGACTTGATGATCGGTGTACTCGCGCTGATAGGCGGATTGGCATACCCGGTATTCACGACTACCAGAAACCGTTCGCTTCAATTTGTCATCGCGAGCGATGTGTCGATCGCTATTATCGTGCTCACCGAAGCGGATCTTGATCAGCGACTTCTCGGATCACTGGTGTTCGGGCTGATGGGCACGTATATCGCTTTCTTCCACAACATGCGTGCTCACCTGGTTCACCTGCTGTTTTCGATCACAATCGTCGTCGCAGCATGCTGCGGTGTTTTCACCGAAGAACCGACGACATTCTTCGATACCTTTGGGCGAATTCTCTTTGCGGTGAGCGTCATCAGCGTTGTTCCGTTCCTGACGCAGATTGCATTGATCCTTCTGAGTAACGACGCCCAAGGGTCGGAGCTCGATCCCCTGACAGATCTTCTCAATCGCCGCGGTCTTGCTCGTCGTACAGCGGAGCTGATTCGATCCAAGTCCGGCATCGGCCAGTCACTATTGGTGGTTGTCATCGACATCGACAATTTCAAGCAATTCAACGACACTTTCGGACATGATGTCGGTGATCGCGTCATCATTCGAACAGCAAATCGATTGACCGCGTGGGCGCGAGCAGATGCGGCAATTGCCAGAGTCGGCGGTGACGAATTCATCGTGGTTCAGATCATGCCGCTCTCTGATGTCGGTGATCTGATCTCGCGAATCCACCCCGCAATGAATACACCGATTGTCGAACCACGATCGACTACAAGTATCGGGATCGCGATCCACAATGGCAGTTGGCTGGATTCGGACGCCGAGGAAGCCGGAATCGACGCGCTTCATCGTCTCGCCGATTCCGCGATGTACGAGAGCAAACGACTGGGCGGAAATCACGTCCACACAATCGTGATGACGTCGCCGTAGCCGTCAACCCTCGAACAACCTAGTCCTCGATGATATGAATCGCAGCTTCCTCCGCAGAGGCGGCCGCTCCATCAACACCGACGTCCTCGGCTACCAAGTTGCTTTCCTCGTCCTCGTATCGCCCTTCGTCCTCGGCAACAAGGCGTCCCGCACGGCGTGTGCCCACCTCACGGTCCGGTGGGAATTCCGCTTCGCGGACAGCGTCTTCCGCGTCACCTTGCTCGAATAACGGATCTCCCAGCTTGGCCGCAGGGTCGGGTTCTTCCTCGGCAAGACGCTCGTCGAGGGTCTCCCCCGTTTCCGAATCGCCGAGGGCATAGGGACGCTCAGGCGGCGAAATCCCTTCGTCGAGGATGTCGTCAACGCCTCGGTCGATCAGAGTGTCTTCTGGTTGCAGTTGGTCGTCTGGATCGAGGCTGTAGTTACCTTCGGCTGCTGCGCCGGTATCGTCCGCATCATTCATGACTTCACGATGCCACCGCGAGCGAGATTTGGCCACGGAACGCTCATGTCAGCAGTTACTCGGTGCCGGTCGGCCGGCAAATCGGTCTTGCAGATAGTCGACCGCGGCCGGCAGCCCGATGGCTCCCACGGTCAGGTGATCCAGATTGGGGCCCAACACGCTTTGGATGGTCGCGCCTGCTGCGCAGTATCGGGCCATGGTTGCCACGACGGAGTCGACCGGAATGAGATTGTCTGTGGCGCTGTGCCATTCGTATATCGGTGCCGTCGGAATTCCGGGATAGAGTTCCACGCTGTTGTCGTTCATGACGCTGATGGCGTCGGGGTTGTCCAGCATCGATGTCGACAGCGCTACGTCGAGGGCGCTTCGCCCGGCTCCGGTGATGAGGAGTTGGGTTGTGCAGGCGTTGGTCAAGTCTGTAGCCAGAGCATGTCCTAGACCGTTGAGTTGGCTGGTCAGTGGCAGTTCGGTCGGGTATTCGCGTTCGAGACCCAATGCGGCTGCAAATGCGAGACCGAATGCCGGGTGAGGATCGCGGCCTAGTGCGTTTGCCATCTTGGTGATGTTCATGGGTACACCGCCTTCGGCAACGCCGACGATGTTGATTTCAGGGGCATATGTCGGTGCAAGCGCTGCGGCCCACGCTGTTGCCATACCGCCGCCCGAGTATCCCGCGATTCCCACGGGACTGGATGTGAGCCCGAGTTCGGGCAACTTCTGCACAGCGCGGATTCCGTCGAGAGTGATCTGTCCGCCGAGGCGCGCAGCGCCGTACGCGCTGGTGGGACCCAGATGGTCAGGAAGCGCAACTGCCCAGCCGCGTTGAAGGGCGATGTTCAGTGCTATGGCTTCACGGTAGGTGCTCCTGGGGTCAGAGCTGTAGAGCGCTCGTGACGGTGCGCATTCAGTGCCCAGTGCGTTGACGATGTGTTGATACGACAACAGCGGGCCGTCTGGTGTGTGGTTGGGAGGGATTATGACGGTGGTGACCGCGACGATCGGATTGTTTGCCGAGTTCAGCGATCTGAAGTTCACCTGCCAGACTGCGGATCCTGGGAAGGTTAAGAGGTCAGGGGCTCGTCGGACGGAGATGGGTGTGCCGACGGGACCGGTTGCGGCTTCGGTTTGTGAGTAGAACGGATCTGGATCCAGAGAGGCCGGCGCAGCGGACGCTGTTATTGGTGTCGTGGAGAGCGCAAGCACTGTGAGCGCCGTCGCCAGCATCGGTCCAGCAAGCATCCGTCGAGTCCTGAATTTCAATTGTTTCCCCTCTACCTGTTTGTCGAGCAGGCACAAACTCCCCCGTAGGTGCCACTTTGCACCTTAGTGCGTAGTAGTACCCAGCGGCTACCAGTTTCATGCATCGTCCTAGATGAGATGCTCTCGCAACGCTGCCGCTATGTATGCGGACGGCACTGCATCGATCATCTGGTTGTGTGCGCAGTCAACGGTGTCGGCTGCGATCGCACCGCCCACATATGCGCGCCACTCGTCGACACTATGACCGTTTTCACTAGATTGTCCGGCTATGAAAAATGCGATGTCGCCACCGAAATACGGCGGACGGTGAGCATTCACCAGTGCGACCGAGCGGGAATAGCCGTCGCTGATCCGGGCGAGGTGATCGGCCTCGATACCGGTGCCGGGCCCGAGTGTTCGCTCGAGGAGGTCGACTGCGTCGTCGAACGTCGCGACGTTTGTCTCCCCAGGCGGCAATCCGAGTCCTGCGACCAATTCGGCGACGGAGAGGTCGACAGGTTGATCGTTGTCCGCGGATGGGTAGCTGTCGAGGATCGCAACTGTGGAGACGTCCGCGTGTCGCTTCTCGAGTTCGTGGGCCACCGCGTGGGCGATGACGCCGCCAAGCGACCACCCGACCAGATGGATGGGCCCGCTGGGTGCAAGTGATTGGACGCGGTCTGCATAGTTCTGAGCGAGTTCGGTGAGGGTGCTGAAGCTGGGTCCTCCGCTCAGGGACGGCAGTTGGAGGCCGTAGAGAGGGCGATCCGGGTCCACATGCGCAGCGAATCCTGCGTATCCCCAGGCCAACCCGATGCCGGGATGGATGAAGAACAGCGGAGGTTTGGCGCCGCCTGCGCGCAGAGTGACAACCGGAGCGAGGAAGGCGGAAGTGTCGGCGGGTTGATTCGCCTGGTCTGCGGCTCGGGCAACGCCTGCGGGTGTGGGGTCGAGGAAAAGTGCTTGCAGGCGGACGCGTCGGCCGATTCGTTCGTCGAGTTCGGCAGTGATCCTCGTTGCGACGATGGAGTTGCCGCCGAGGTCGAAGAAGTTGTCGTCGATACCGACGCGGTCGACGCCGAGGACGGATGCAAAGACCTCGGTCACAACTTCCTCGGTGTGAGTTGTGGGCGGTGCATACGGCACGTTGCGGTTCTCGAAATCGGGTGTCGGGAGTGCGCGGCGATCGAGTTTGCCGACCGGCGTCATCGGGATCTTGTCGACGACGATGATTGCCGCGGGAACCATGTGTGCGGGAAGTCTGGACGAGAGATGATGCCGCAGTTCGGCTTCCGCGATGGTATGTCCGTCGACGGGCTGCACGTACGCCGCGAGCATAGTGTCGCCGGACGGTGTTTCCTGGCCGAGGGTTGCGGCGAAGGACACGGACGGGTGTGACGTGAGAACGGAGTCGATCTCCCCCAGTTCTATGCGGAATCCGCGCACCTTGACTTGGAAGTCGCTTCGTCCCATGTATTCGAGGGCGTGATCGGCATTCCAGCGAACCAGGTCGCCGGTGCGGTACATCCGTTGGCCTGGTTCGCCGTACGGGTCCGCGACAAAGCGGTCGGAAGTAAGTCCGGGGCGGCGGTGGTAGCCACGCGCGAGACCTGGGCCGGTGACGTAGAGCTCACCGATGACGCCGACGGGGACGGGCCGCAGGTGGGCGTCGAGTACCAGTCCGGCAAAACCGATGGCGGGGCGTCCGATGTTGATGTTCTTCCCTGGCCGCATGGGCGTGCTGACGGCGGCTTGGATGGTGGATTCGGTGGGCCCGTATCCGTTGAACATCCGCCGGTCGCGTCCCCAGGTGTCGACGAGTTCGGTGGGGCAGGCTTCGCCGCCGACTGCGAGTACTTGCAGCTCCGGTAGTGCCGAGCTTTCGATGGAGCTCAGCGCGGTAGGTGTGATGAAGGCATGGGAGACGTGTTCGCCCGAGAAGATCTCGGCAAGTTCGGATCCGCCGAACACGGCCGGCGGAATGATGACGAGGCACGCGGCGCTGCCGAACGCCATCATCAGTTCGAAGACCGACGCGTCGAAGCTCGGTGATGCGAGGTGGGCGATGCGCGAGGTGGTCTGCACGTTGAAGCGTTGGTGCTCTTCGGCGTTGAGGTTGGACAGGCCGAGGTGTGTGACGATGACGCCCTTCGGTTTTCCGGTCGATCCGGAGGTGTAGATGAGATACGCGGGGTGCCCGAGGCGTAGAGGCATGGTGCGTTCGGCATCGGTGAATCGGGCGGGACTCCGAGATGTGAGTTCGCGGGTGGTCTGTTCGGAGTCGACGACTATCCAGTCGATGTTCGGGGGCAGCTTCGCGTGCTGTGCTGCGACGGTCAATCCGAGGACCGCCTGAGAATCGTCGAGCATGTGGGTAATGCGCTCGTGCGGGTAGTTCGGGTCGACGGGCAGGTAGGCGGCGCCGGTCTTGGCGACGGCCCAGATCGCGACGACTTCCGAGGCCGATCGTGGCAGCGCGAGTGCAACGTAATCTTCCGGACCGATTCCCCGGGCGCGGAGCACTCGTGCCAGACGATTGGCTTCGGTGTCGAGTTCTCGGTAGGTCATGGTGCGTTCCTGGCTGGAGACTGCCGGCGCGTCGGGGTTCAGCGCGGCAGCGGTCTCGAGGATCTCGGGCCAGGTGCGCGGTCGGGTCGCGTCGGCGCCCAATGCGGGGACAAGTGATTCGGTCTCGTCGGCGCCGAGGATGTTGATGTCGGCGACGTGGATGTCGGTGCTGCCGACCACGGTGTCGAGGATCAGTTGGAGCCTCTGCGCCAACGCGTGAATGGTGTCGGGTTCGAAGAGGTCTACGGCGAAGATGAAGGCCGCGGACATTCCATCAGGTTGTCCGGCTGCGTCGAAGGATTCGTTGACGACCAGTTCGAGGTCTTCCTTTGCGGTCTTGGATTCTGTTCCGAGTGCTTCGACGGTGAGTCCGGGTAGTTCAAGCGCCACCGTCTCGTTGTTCTGCAGTTCGAGTGCGACTTGGAACAGTGGTGAGTACGACGTGGACCGGGTGGGATTGACAACGTCGACGAGTCGTTCGAATGGCAGATCCGAGTGATGGTAGGCGGCGAGATCGGTGTCGCGGATGCCGTCGAGGAGTTCGGTGAACGTCTGATCTTGGTTCACGGGGGTGCGCAGGACCAGTGTATTGACGAACATTCCGACGAGGTTCTCGAGCTCGTCTTTTCCTCGTCCGGCGATGGGTGTGCCGATGCTGACTTCGTCAGCTCCGGAGAGTTTTGCCAGGAGCACGGCAAGCGCGCCGTGTAGTGCCATGAACATCGTGATGCCTTGTTCACGAGTCAGCGCGGTGAGTGCACGGTGGGTGTCCGCGTTGATCTGGAAGTCGAAGCGGTCACCGTGGAAAGTCTGTTGGAGCGGCCGGGGGTGGTCGGCTGGTAGCGCGATGACGTCGTCGAGCCCGGCGAGTTGTGCGTCCCAGTACGCGATTTGGCTGCTGATGATCGATTCGGGATCGGATTCGGAGCCGAGGACGTGTTGCTGCCACAGTGTGAAGTCGACGTACTGGACCGGTAGCGGCTCCCAGGCCGGTGCGATGCCGGCTGTTCGGGACAGGTAGGCGGTCATGACGTCGCGTGCGAGTGGAGCCATGGACGCCCCGTCCGCGCAGATGTGGTGGACCACAACGAACAGGACGTGTTCGGCCTCGTCGGTTGTGGTGTCGACCGTGAACAGCGTGACGCGCAGCGGAAGTTCGTTGGCTACGTCGAACCCTTCCTGAGCGAGCTCGCTGATGCGACTGAAGAGATCGTCGGGTCCGACCGTTGCCGTAGCGACGGCGGGTAGGGCGTCGGCGACGTCGAGCACCTTCTGGAACGGTTCGCCGTTCCCGGTCGGGAAGACGGTTCGTAGGCTTTCGTGGCGTCCGACGACGTCGACGATCGCGGCTTTCATGGCATTTGTATCGAGGTCACCGGTCAATCGCACGGCAAACGGAATGTTGTACGCGGCTGAGCTGGTGTCGAATTGATTGAGGAACCACATCCGCTTCTGGGCAAGCGAGAGCGGAATGTTGCCGGTCCGTTCGAACGGAACGAGTGGGACGTGGATGCTGGTCGACGGTCCCTCTTCCCGCTGCGAGGAGATCAGTACTGCCAGCTGCGCGGTGGTGGGTGATTCGAAGATTGTCCGCACGCCGAGGTCGAGTTCGAGGGCGGTATTCAGCCTGGATACCACGCGGGTGGCGATCAGCGAGTTGCCGCCGAGGTCGAAGAAGTTGTCGTTGACGCCAACTTTGTCCAGGTCGAGGATGTCGGCGAACACTGCTGCGATCTGCCGTTCGAGTGGTGTCCGGGCTGCCAGGAATTCCGTGGCCGGCGCGGTGAAGTCCGGAGCGGGTAGTGCGCTGCGGTCGATCTTTCCCACGGCGTTGCGTGGTAGTTCGTCGACGATGGTGATGCTGGTCGGCACCATGTGGGTGGGCAGACGTCCGGACAGGTGCGCGACGACGGCGGCGGGGCTGAGGTCGGATCCTTCGGAAACGGTGAGGTACGACGCGAGGACGGTCGCTCCCCCTGGTCCTTCGACGCCGAGGGTGACGGAGTTGGTGACACCGTCGATAGAGGTTATCTGGGTGTCGATTTCGCCGAGTTCGATGCGGAAGCCGCGGACTTTGATCTGGAAGTCGCTGCGACCGACGTATTCGATGGTGTGGTCGGCGCGCCAGCGCACGATGTCGCCGGTGCGGTACATCCGCTCCCCTGGCTTGCCGTAGGGGTTGGCCACAAACCGTTCGCTGGTCAACCCGGTGCGCTGGTGGTAGCCGCGGGCGAGACCGACGCCGGCGATGTACAGCTCGCCGTGCGCTCCGACAGGTACGGGTTGGAGACGGCTGTCGAGGACGATTTCGCTGACGCCTCGGATGGGGCCGCCGATGGTGATGGGTGCGCCGACGGTCATGGGTTCGCTGATGTCGGCCATGACGGTGGTTTCGGTAGGTCCGTACGCGTTGGCGAGCTCACGCCCAGGGGCCCATTGCGTGACGAGGTGCGGTGGGCAGACCTCTCCCCCGACAACAACGTGCCGGAATTCGTCGAGTCCTTCGGCGTTGACGGTGGCAAGGGCGGCCGTGGTGATGAAGGCGTGTGTGACGTGTTCGGTTTTGATGAGCTCGGCAAGTTCGCTGCCCCCGTAGATATCGGTGGGCACCAGCACCATCGTGGCCCCCACACCGAATGCCTGGAGGTATTCGAAGATCGCGCCGTCGAAGCTGGGCGTCGCGAAATGCAATGTGCGCGAAGTGTGGTCGGCATGGAAGCGTCGTTGTTGGTCGAGCGCGAAGCTGTCCAGGCCGGAATGGGTGACGACGACGCCTTTCGGTTTCCCGGTGGAACCCGAGGTGTAGACGATGTAGGCGGCGTTGTTCAGGTCGATTGCACCCAGTCGTTCGTCCTGGCTGATCGGGAGTGTGCAGGCGAGGGAGACGTCCCGGATGAAGGGTTCTTCGTCGAGGACGAGCCACGGCGCCGCGGGTGGGAGTGAGTCGACGGACTCGCTGACAGTGAGGCCGAGCAGGACGTTCGAATCGGTGAGCATGTGTTCGATGCGGTCGGCTGGGTAGTTGGGGTCGACGGGAACAAATACTGCTCCGGTTTTGGTGACGGCCCATACTGCGAGCACCGATTCGATCGAGCGGGCAATGCCGATCGCGACGGCGGTTTCGGGGCCGGCGCCGCGCTTGATGAGTTCGCGGGCCAACTGGTTGGATTTGCGGTCCAGTTCCAGGTAAGTGAGTGCGCGTTCGCCGGCCGAGAGTGCGATGTGTTCGGGGAACGTTGCGGCGGCGTCGGCAAATATCTCGGGGAGTGTTCGAGTGGATCGCCCGGGGGCGCCGAAGACGGGGACCAGGTCGCGGCTCTCGAATTCGGTGAGGATGTGCATCGAGGACAGTGGTTCGTCCGGCGTCGCCGCGATACGTTCGATCGCGATGAGTATGCGTTCGGCGATGATCTCGGTGTCACGCTCGGTGAACTGGCTGGGCTGGTATTCCATCTTGATGTGGAGGGCTCGATCTTCGGAGGCGACCACTGCCAGGGGGTAGTGGGCGGAGTCACGTCCGTCGATTCCCAGGACATGCATGCCGGCGATATCGGTACCGGCGGACAGTCCGGCGCGATCGACCGGGTAGGACTCGAAGACCGTCAAGGTATCGAAGGAGGCGGCAGGGCCCACCGCTGCGGATATGTCGGTGAGTCCGACGTAGTGGTGATCGAGCATGTCAGCTTGCTCGCCCTGGATGCGAACGCACAACTCGGACAGCGATTCTCGTGCGTTCAGTTGAACGCGTACGGGCACCGTGTTGATGAAGAGGCCCACCATGGACTCGACGCCCGACACTTCGGGTGGGCGCCCGGAGACGGTTCCGCCGAATACGATGTCGTCGCGGCCGAGCAACTCCCCCAGCACAATTCCCCACGCGGCTTGGACAACAGTTGCCATGGTCAGTCCGTGCGAGCGGACAAAGGTGCGGAGAACATCGGTGCGTTCGGGCGAGAGACTGACCGAGCACACCTCACTTGTCTGCTCGGGGTCGTCGGTGGACGCGCCCAACAGCGTTGGTGTGTCGATCCCCTGCAGAGCGCCTCGCCAGGCTTCGAGCGATGTGTTGCTGTTGCGGGTGGTCAGCCAGGCGAGATAGTCACGGTAGTGCGGTGCGCGGGGCAGGATCTCGGGGTCACCGTCGGTGGCGTACAGCGTGAGCAGGTCGCGCAGCACGAGGGGCGTCGACCATCCGTCGAGCAGGATGTGGTGGTTGGTGATGACAAGTCGGGCCGAGTCGTCACTGATGCGGACGAGCATGAACCTGATCAGCGGCGCTGTTTCCATATCGAAACGCTGCGAGCGGTCGGCCTCAAGGAGGCGTGTCCACTCCGCTTCGATCTCGGAAGGCCGGAGATGTGACAGGTCCGCATCCGTCCAGTCCGCCGTCACGTCGGATCGAATGATCTGCAACGCGCGCCCGCCGGGCGCTGCGATGAATCCGGCTCGCAGGCTGGGATGACGGTCGAGCAATGCCGCTGCGGCGCGTTGCATCCGCGCGTGATCGATGCGGCCGCCGAGTTCGAGCGTCAACTGCACCATGTACGGGTTGATGCCGGTGTCGTCGAACTGTGCGTGGAAAAGCAGCCCCGATTGCAGCGGTGAGAGGGACCAGACGTCCGTCAGGTCGGGGAATCGTGTGGTCAGGTGTTCGATCGCAGGCTGATCGAGAGTGACGAGGTCGACGTCCGACGGGGTGAGTTGCCGGGTGTGCGTCTGCTCGACGTAGTTGCTGAGCGCGGTCAGGGCGCGGGTCCACAGTTCAGCTAGCTCCGACGCGTCGGTAGCGGTAAGGATTCCTCCCGGGAACGCCCAGGTGCTGCGCAGGACCAGACCGTTGCCGCTGTCCGTAGCCACGGTGTTGATGTCGAGCACCGACGCGGCCGGGAGTTGTCCGTTGTGTGGTTCGTCGAGGGTTACTCCCGGCACTGGCAACCACGGAACTTCCTCGCTGCCGGTCTCGGTACCACCAAGTCGTCCGAGGTAGTTGAACGAGATCTGCGGCGCCGGGAGTTCATGCAGTGATCGGGCGTCGTCGAGGTACTTGGCCATTCCGAACCCGATGCCGTTGTCCGGTACGGCGAGCAGCGTTTCCTTCACCGATTTCACAGCCGACGCGATGGCGTCGCCGCCGGAGAGAGCGTCGATGACGGAGATGCCGGCGAGGTCGAGTCGTACCGGGAAGATGGTGGTGAACCAGCCGACGGTTCGGGACAGGTCGGCTCCCGGTACAGCGGCTTCCTCACGTCCGTGGCCTTCGAGATTGATCAGGACATCGGTGCCGCGCTTGCCGTGCGAGTGACGCCACCCGGTCACGGCCAGTGCCAGTGCTGCGAGCAGGCCGTCGTTCACCGAGCCGCCGAACAGGTGCGGAACGGCGGTGAGAATGTTGTCGGTGACCGCGGAGTCGATGTCGACGGTGATCTTTTCCACGGTCGAACCGAGGTCGACGGCCGGGTCGAGTGCCCGGTTTCCCAGCAGTGCGTCGCGGCCGGCGGTGGCTTCCCAGCGCGTGAGTTCTGCGCGGCGCGCGGGTGCCTGTTCGGCGAGGCCGGTTGCCCACCGGCGCATCGACGTCCCACCTGCGGGCAGCGCGACCGGAGTGCGAGCTTCGGCGGCGGCATATGCGGTCGCAAGATCGGGGACGAGTAGACGCCACGACACACCGTCGACGGCGAGGTGGTGAATCACCAGGAGTAGCCGTCCACGGGCGCTGGCTCCGACAGGATCGAGCCACACCGCTGCGATCATCTTTCCGTTCTCGGGATCAAGACGACTCGACGCGTATGCCATGGCTTCTTCGGCGGTTCGGCGGAACTGCGGCCCCTGATCTGCACTGATCTCCAGGCGGTGCAGTACATCAGATGCGCGCACCGTTCCGGGTTCGGTGACGATCAGGCTGCGTGTGCCGGTGTCGAGGCGGCTTCGCAGCACATCGTGATGGTCGAGCAGGGATTGCAGGGCGTCATCGAGTGCACGGGCAATGGTGTGACGAGGCAGAGAGAGCAGCGCGCTCTGGCTGTAGCTGCGGATCAGTTCGAGATCACCACCACTGCGCTCGAGGAGCCATGTCATGATCGGCGTGAGCGGCATTGTTCCGACTGCGCCGCCGGGTAGTTCCTCCAGTGCGGGTGCGGTTTCGACGGGTTCGCTGCGGACCACCTGCGCGAGTCCGGCCACGGTTTTTGCCTCGAACACGTCGCGCGGAGTGAAGGCCAGTCCGGCGTCCTTGGCCCGCGAGACCAATTGGATCGACATGATCGAATCGCCGCCGAGGCCGAAGAAGGAATCGTCGATGCCGACCGATGGTAGGCCGAGAACGTCGGCGAACAGATCGGCGAGCATGGATTCTGTTGTGGTGGAAGGGCTTCGGTTAGACGTCGGCCCCAGAGTGAGCACGGTGAAATCGGGGGCCGGGAGATGTCCCCGATCAAGTTTCCCGTTGACGGTCAGCGGAAGCTCGTCCAGGACCACTATCACCGTCGGCACCATGTACGACGCCAATTCGGCGGACACGGAGACGGTCACTGCCTCGGAATCGATGCTCGCTCCAGCTTCGGGCACAACGTATCCGACGATTTTCGAGCTGCCACTGTCGCTGCGCACGATGGCAACGGATTGCGCGACGCCGGGGCAGCGGAGCATGGCGGCTTCGATCTCACCGAGTTCGATGCGGAAACCACGCACCTTCACCTGGAAATCGCTGCGTCCCACATACTCCAGCTGCCCCGCGTCGTTCCACTTCGCAAGGTCCCCACTTCGATACATTCGATCCCCCGAGCCACCGAAAGGGTCGGGTAGGAACCGCGTAGAGGTCAATGCGGGCTTGCCGAGATACCCGCGGGTGATCTGGTCACCGGATACATACATTTCTCCGACGACGCCGGGCGGTACCAGGCGTAGTCGCTGGTCCAGGACGTAGACGTTCATTCCCGGTAGTCCGCGGCCGATGATGCTGGCGGAGCCGCGATGCGCGTCGTCGCGGGTCAAGGCGATGCGACTGACATGGACGGTGGTCTCGGTGATGCCGTACATGTTGATCAGTGCAGGTGTTGTGGGTCTGCGGTCGAACCACTTTCGTAGTTGACCGAGGTCGAGTGCTTCTCCACCGAAAATGACGTAGCGCAGCGCGAGGTCTGGTTCGCCCGGCGCTGGGTGATGACCGCGGTCGGCTTCTGCGAGTTGGTAGAACGCGGTGGGTGTCTGGTTGAGGACGGTGACGCCTTCGCGGCGCAGCAACTCGTCGAACATGTCGGGTGAGCGGGTTGTGTAGTAGTCGACCACAACGAGGCGGCCACCGTGCAGGAGCGGGCCCCACAGTTCCCAGACGGAGAAGTCGAAGGCGTAGGAGTGGAACATCGTCCACACGTCGGTGTGGTCGAAGCCGAATGTCGGGGACGCGTTGTCCATGAGGGTGAGGACGTTGCGGTGTGAGACGAGCACGCCCTTGGGCTGTCCGGTCGATCCGGAGGTGTAGATGATGTAGGCGATCGAGTCGCCGCGCAGTGGAGCCAGGCGGTCCGCGTCGGTGATCCGGGACGGCGCAAGATGCTCGAGACGCAGGTCTGTTTCCGGTGTCCCGAGTTCGATCACCGGGAGGCTGTAACCGTCCGTGAGGCCGTCGGGCAACATCCGCCGGAACTCGTCGGACGTGATCAGGGCACCGGGTTGTGCGTCGGCGACGAGGAATCGGATGCGCTCTTCCGGGTAGGTGACGTCGATGGGCAGGTACGCGCCACCCGCTTTGATCACGGCAAGAAGCGCGACCACCAGTTCGGTGGTGCGGGGCAGTGCGACGCCGACGACGGATTCCGGTCCTATCCCCTGGGCGATCAGCAGCCTGGCGAGTCGATTCGCGCGGCCGTCGAGTTCGGCATAAGTGAGTGACGTGGTGCCGTCACCGACCGCAGTGGCGTTGGGATGCGCCGCGACGCTCGCGTAGAAGCGATCTGCGATGGTGTCGTCTGCGGTGAGCGACGCATATCCTGCGGTGTTCCATTCGGTCAGCGCTGTGCGGCGCTCGATGTCGTCGAGGATGTCGAGGTCGCCGAGCCTTGTTGTCGGCTCCTGTGCGGCGGCGGTGAGCAGTTCGACAAACCGGCGAGCATAGGTTTCCATGAGATCGGCATCGAAAAGATCTGTGGCATAGATGAACTCGGCGTCGATGCCGTCGGGAGCGCCGTGTTCCCCGTACCGTTCCGTGACCGACAGTTGCAGATCGAATTTGGCGACAGGGAGTTCGATGTCCACTCCGGACACACTCAGTCCGGGAAGTTCGAGTGTCGGCACCACGTTGTTGCGGAATTCGAGGAGGATCTGGAACAGCGGAGTGTGCGATGTGGAGCGCTCAGGGTCCAGTGTGTCGACCAGTCGCTCGAACGGTAGGTCACCGTGCTGGAACGCACCGAGGTCGATCTCGCGCACCTGATCGAGCAGGTCGGCGAAGGTGGAGTCGAGTGAGAGCGGTGTGCGCAGGACCAGGGTGTTCACGAACATGCCGATGAGGTGATCGAGTTCGGCTTCACCGCGTCCGGCGATGGGTGTTCCGATCACGATGTCGCTCTGGCCGGATAGTCGGGCAGCAAGTGCCGCGTAAGCGCTGTGCAGGACCATGAACATGGTGACGCCGCGCTGGCGGGCTACATCGGAGAGGAGTCGGTGGGTGCTCGCCGGAATCTCGAACGCCGCCACGGCGCCTTGCATCGACTGCTTTGCCGGACGGGGATGCGAGGTGGGCAGATTGATAGGGTCGGGCAGATCCGCCAGTTGGTGTGTCCAGTAGTCGAGTTGACGGGAGATCTCCGAGTCCGCGTCCTCCTCCGAACCGAGGTTCGCCTGCTGCCACAGCGTGAAGTCCGCGTACTGGACGGGTAGTTCGGCCCAGGTCGGCGCGCTGCCGGTGCTACGTGCGGCGTAGGCGGTGGCAACATCAAGCGCGAGGGGGCTCATGGAGAACCCGTCGGCGATGATGTGGTGAGCCACGACCACAAGAACGTGGCGATCCGGGGCGATCTCGAGCAGTGTGCTGCGAATCGGGACAGCGCGTGAGACGTCGAAGCTTGCTGATCCGAATTCGAGGATGCGGTCGATCAGATCCTGCTCGGCGACGGGTTCCGGTTCCAGATTCAGTGGAACGTCATCGACGGGGACGATGCGTTGCGTCGGTGTTCCGGCGGTGGCGGGGAACATCGTCCGCAAGCTTTCGTGGCGGTCAAGGACGTCGTCGAAAGCGCGGGTCAGCGCGTCGTGGTCGAGTTCTCCGGTCAGGGTGACGGCAAGTGGGATGTTGTATGCCGGTGAGCTGATGTCGAATTGGTTGAGGAACCACATGCGCTTCTGCGCGACGGATACCGGGATGGGTTCGGGGCGCTCGATCGGGGTGAGTGGCACTCGCGCGGTGAGGTCGCGGCCGGCGTTCTGGGCGGCGTGTGCCAGTGCCCGTACCGTCGGGGCGTCGAACAGGGTCCGGACGCCGATGTCGCAGCCCAGCGCGGCGTTCACCCGTGCGACGACGCGAGTCGCGGTGAGCGAGTTTCCGCCGGCGTCGAAGAAGTGTGTGTCGAGACCGATCGGTCCCGATTCGAGGACTTCGTCGAATGCTGCGGCGACCAGTCTTTCGAACTCGGTGGTCGGGGCCGTGAATTCTCCGCCCGCGGTGTCGAACTGCGGTTCCGGTAGGGCCGCCCGGTCGACTTTTCCGGTGCCGGTCAGTGGGATGTCGTGCAGGATGACAACACTGGCGGGGACCATGTGCGCGGGCAGGTGCTCACGTGCGTGTGCGAGGACGTCTGCGACGGTCACCGCAGCATCGCTGTCGATCAGGACGTACGACGCGAGTGCCTGTTGATCGGCCGGTCCGTGAACGGCGAGGGTGACGGCAAATTCGACGCCAGGCAATGCGGCGAGGGCGGTGTCGATCTCTCCGAGTTCGATGCGGAAGCCGCGGATCTTGACCTGGAAGTCACTGCGACCGAGGTATTCGACGGTACGGTCGGCGCGCCAGCGTACGACGTCGCCGGTGCGGTACATCCGCTCCCCTGGTTCCCCGTAGGGGTCGGCGACAAAGCGCTCGCCGGTCAGCCCGGCACGCTGGTGATAGCCGCGCGCCAGTCCGGCGCCGGCGATGTACAACTCACCGGGCACTCCAACGGACACCGGCTGGAGGCGTCGGTCGAGGACCAGTTCGCGCACGCCTCGGATCGGTCCACCCAGGACGACGGTGCCGTCGGCGGGTATCGGGTCGCTGATGTTGGCGCCGATGGTGGTTTCGGTGGGCCCGTACAGGTTGTGGAAGGAGCGCCCAGGTGCCCAGGTGTGCAGCAGTTCCGGTGGGCACGCTTCACCGCCGACGATCACGCACGTCAACGCGTCGATGCCGCTCGGATCCACTGAGGTGAGCATGGCCGGGGTGATGAATCCGTGGGTGACCGCCTCATCGCGCAGGACTGCGGCGAGTTCCTCGCCGCCGTACACGGTGGTCGGCGCGATCACCATGGTGGCACCGTTGGGGAACGCGAGGAGGTATTCGAGAACGGAGGCGTCGAAACTGGGCGAGGACAATGCCAAGGTGCGGGACTGCTCGTCTATCCCGAAACGCTCACGTTCCTCGTCGGCGAAGTTCTCGAGGCCGGAGTGCGTGACAAGTACGCCTTTGGGTTGTCCGGTCGATCCCGAGGTGTAGATGACGTACGCCGCGTTGCCCAAGCGCGTGGGGGTAACGCTGGGGCCCGATGCCAAGGTGGCCAGACGCGCTTGCGTTTCGGGTGAATCCAGTTCGATCCATCCGATAGCGGCGGGTAGGTCACCGGAGTGCTCGGTGGTGGTGATGCCGATGTGTGCAGCGGAGTCGGCGAGCATGAACTCGATTCGCTCACGTGGATAGCGCGGATCTACCGGAACAAAGGCGGCGCCGGCCTTCGTGATCGCCCACATCGCGACGACGGATTCGACGGACCTGCTGACGCCGATCGCGATCCGATCCTCAGCCGCGACACCATCGGCGATGAGCATCCGGGCAAGGCGATCGGATGCGTTGTCCAGTTCGCGGTAGGTGACCTGGCGCGTGCCGGCGGTCAGTGCGATCCGATCCGGAAAACGGGCCGCGGCGTCGGTGAACAGTTCGGCAAGAGTGCGATTCGACCCGCCCGGCGTCCCGTACGCCGGAACCAGTTCGCGCATTTCCTGCTCGGGCATCAGGGACAGGTGAGCCAGCGGCAAGTCGGGATGCGCGGCAATGAGTTCGAGGGTCCGCATCAACCGGTCGGCTACCGCGTCGACGTCCCGATCGGCGAGTGCACCCGGGAAGTACTCGAACTTGAGCTTGAACATGCCGCCGTCGGTGGACGCGATGACGGCCAACGGGTAGTGCGCGGCGTCCTGCGCGTCATGCACGTCCAGTACGTGCATTCCGGCGATGTCTATTCCGGCGGACAACCCGGTGCGATCGACCGGGTACGACTCGAAGACGGTCAATGTGTCGAACGTGGCTGCGCTGCCCACTGCGGCCGAGATGTCCGGTAGACCGACATAATGGTGGTCGAGCAGCGCAGTTTGCTCACTCTGCACGCGAATGCACAACTCGGCCAAAGACTCTCGTGCGTCGAGTCGCACCCGGATGGGAACGGTGTTGATGAACAACCCCATCATCGATTCGATACCGTGCACCTCGTGTGGACGCCCGGACACCGTGCCGCCGAAGATCACGTCGTCGCGGCCGAGCAACTCGCTCAACACGAGTCCCCAGCCCACCTGGATCAGTGATGCCATGGTCAGTCCGCGGGATCGAAGGAACCCGCGCAGGGCTTCGGTTCGCGCGACATCGAGTTCGAGGAAGGTGTCACGCGATGTAGTGGTCAGTTCTTCGGCCGTGTGGGCATGCGTGACCAAGGTCGGTTCGTCCATCCCGGCCAGGGCGTGCGACCAGGCTGTCAAAGCCGACTCGGTGTCGCGATGTGAGAGCCATTCGAGATAGTCACGGTACGGATGGACGCGTGAGAGGGCACTTTGGTCGGAGTCCGTCGCGTACAGCGTCAGCAGATCCCGCAGCAGCAACGGCATGGACCAACCGTCGAGGAGGATGTGATGGTTGGTCAGAATGAGTCGGTAGGTTGTCTCCCCCGTACGTAGGAGCAGGAAACGCAGCAACGGCGCGGTGGCCATGTCGAACCCGCGGACGCGATCTGCTCGGAGCAGTTCGCGGAATTCTGTGTCCTGCTCGCTGAGCGGCAGCGGGGAGATGTCGATCTCGGTCCACGGCACAACCGCATTCGCGTGGACGATCTGCACGGAGTTGCCGGCCTCGTCGGTGACAAACGAGGTGCGGAGGTTGTCGTGCCGATCGAGCAGTGCCTGCGCGGAGCGATGGAGACGCGCAGGTTCGACGCTCTCGAGGTCGAGGGTCAACTGCACGGTGTACGCGTCGACGGTGTGTTCGGCGTACCGCGCGTGGAAGAGCAACCCCGCTTGCAGGGGTGAGAGTGACCAGATGTCGGCCAGATCGGGGATCTGCTCCTCGAAGCGGTCGATAGCGCTCTGATCGAGGTCGACCAGCGGGAGATCGGACGGGGTGAACCCTCCGCGTTCGGAATTCTCGGCGTGGGCGGCCAGTGCGGTGAGCGCCGATACCCACAAGTCCGCGATCTCCCGGACATCGCCGTCTGACAGAACGCCGGACGGGTACGCCCACGTAGCCGACAACTGTGGTCGCCCGTCGATGTCGGTGGCGACGGCATTGACGTCCAGGACGGCCGCGAGCGGCATGTCGGATCCCCGCGCGGATGCTTCCAGATCGACGTCCGATGCCAACGCCCAGTCGCCGTCGTGAGAAGATTCGGAGCCGCCGAATCGGCCCAGGTAGTTGAAGGAAATCTGAGGCGAGTCCGGTCCCGACAGTTGTTGCTGCCCGACATCGTCGAGATAGCGGAGCAGTCCGTATCCGATGCCGCTGTCGGGAATTGTGTGAAGCAGTTCCTTGACCGATTTGAGAAGCGGTCCGGCATTTTCCTGCCCGGACAGCAGTGCGGCGGTATCGACTGCCGATAGATCCACCCGCACCGGGAACACGGTCGTGAACCAGCCGAGCGTGTGCAGAACATCGGCACCGGGGACGACGTGCGCCTCGCGACCGTGTCCCTCCAACGAGACCAGCACGTCGTCGGCCCGAACTCCGCGAGACGATCGCCACTGCGTCACCGCCAGCGCCAGCGCAGCGAGCAGTCCGTCGTTGACCGAGCCCGAATACAGCGCGGGCAAGGCGGTCAGCACGGTCTCGGACACGTCCACCGGAACCTCGACGGCTACGCGCGCCAACGCCCGGCCGGTATCGAGGTGCGGGTCCAGCGGCCGCGAACCGATTTGCGGGTCCGCTCCGGCCAGCATGGAACGCCACAGGTCTATCTCGCTGCGACGGGTCGGGGCGATCTCCGCGAGGGCGGTTGCCCACCGCCGCAGGGACGTCTCACCGGGGGTCGACGTCGAGGCGGGGGTGAGTCCGGCGTCGAGTTGATGGAAGGCTGCCGCGAGTTCGGGTACCAGTACCCGCCAGGAGACACCGTCCACTGCAAGATGGTGAATGACCAGGAGCAAGCGTCCGGCGCCGGTGGGGCCGGACAACCAGGTGACCTTGATCATCGACGCGTTTCGTGGATCCAACGCGTCGCGGGCGTCGTCGAGGGCGGTGACGATCGCCTCGTCGAACTCCGACGTTCCCGGTTCGGCGTCCACCTGAACGCGTCGGCACACGTGGGCCGCGTCGATGCTCCCGATCTCGCCGACGACCAGCGCCCGGTGCGGTTGCAGTTCGAGTCGAGCGCGCAGCGTTCCGTAGCGGTCGAGAACGACTTGTACTGCGGCAGTGAGCTGTTCGATGCCATGCAGAGCAGTGGGGGCGTTGAGCAGAGTGGACTGCGAGAACGAGTCCAGTCCTGCCGTGTTCACGGCAAATCGATCGAGCCACCAGTGCGCAACCGGCAGGAGCGGCATCGAACCCACTCCCCCTCCCGGCAGTTCCTCCAGCACGAGCGGTGCGGCGTCTTCGGCGAGCTCGATCACTGCCGCAAGTGCGGCGACGGTCTTGGCTTCGAACACCTCACGCGGCGAGAACACGATGCCGCTCGTGCGAGCGCGAGCCACCAGTTGGATCGACATGATCGAATCGCCGCCGAGTGAGAAGAACGAATCGTCCACGCCTACCGAATCCAGCCCGAGAACGTCGGCGAACAATGCGGCGAGAGCCGTCTCGAGTTCGGTTTCCGCTGCTCGCGAATGCGTTCGGGCGGCAGCGAAGTCCGGGACCGGGAGTGCGCGGCGATCAAGCTTTCCGTTGGACGTGCGCGGCAATTCGTCCAGGACGACAACCGTCGACGGCACCATGTGCGGGGCCAGTTGGGTGCTGACCACCGCGATGACGTCATCCGGACTCAGAAGCGAGACGTCGGTATCCGAGGCAACGACATATCCGACGATCCGTGCCGGTCCGCCGTCACGCTCGACCGTGGTCGCGACAGCTTGAGCCACACCAGGGCACCCTGTGAGTGCCGTTTCGATCTCGCCGAGTTCGATGCGGAAGCCGCGGATCTTGACCTGGAAGTCGCTGCGACCGAGGTACTCGAGTTCCCCTTCACCGTTCCAGCGGACCAGGTCACCGGTCCGGTACATCCGGCTGCCTGGGGCTCCGGCGGGATCGGCGACAAAGCGTTCGGCTGTGACGGCGGTTCGGTTCCGGTACCCGCGGGCCACACCGTCGCCGTTGACGTACAGCTCGCCGGCCACACCGATCGGCACGGGGTGTAGTCGCGCGTCGAGGACGGATGCGGTGATCCCGAGCGACGGCCGTCCGATACTGACGCGCCGCGACGGCGTCAGCGGTTCGGTGATACTCGCGACGACGGTCGATTCGGTCGGCCCGTACGCGTTGATCATGATCCGCCCCGGGCGCGCCCAGGCAGCTACCAGTTCGGGCGGGCAGACGTCGCCGCCGGTCCCGACAGCCTCGAGTTCGCCCAGGACGCTTCCGTCGACGGTTGCCAGAGCGGCGGGTGTGATGAAGGCGTGAGTGACGTGCTCGTCGCGCAGCAGAGCCGTGAGTTCGTCGCCGCCCAGAATCGAGGGCGGCGCGATCACCATTGTTGCGCCCGCGGACACCGCGAGCAGCAGTTCGAGGACCGAAGCGTCGAAGCTCGGTGAGCTGAAATGCAGAGTCCGCGAGTGTGCATCGACCCCGAACGTGATGCGTTCCTGCTCGGCGAGTGCTGCCAGGCCCCGGTGCGTGACCATGACGCCCTTGGGCAGTCCGGTCGAGCCGGACGTGTAGATGACATAGGCAACGTGGTCGAGGGATCGGGGCCCGCGGAGTTCGGAATCGCGGATCGGCGCGTCCGATGCGGCAGCGCATTCTGCGCGGACCTCCATCGTGTCGAGAACAACCGTGCTCACGTCCGCCGGAATGGTGTGTGTGTCGGCCGTGGTGGTCACGACTACACACGCGCCGGAATCGGTGATCATGTGCTTGATCCGGTCTGCCGGATACGACGGGTCGACGGGAACAAACGCTGCACCGGTTCGAGCAACAGCCCAGATCGCGAGCACGGACGTCGCCGATCGCGGCAAGGCCAGCGCCACGACGGTCTCCGGGCCCGCGCCGCGCGAGATCAGCACTCGCGCAAGTTGATTGGCGTGCCGATCAGCAGCTTCGTAGGCGATCTCGATTCCCTCGAAGGCCAGCGCGATCGAATCGCTACGGTAGTTCGCCGATATCAAGTCCGGCAGAAGCGCAGGTTCGGGAAGTGCTCGCGTGTCGGCGGCGCGCACCTCGGCGCTGCCGAGCAAGTCGATGTCGCCAACGGGCGCGTGTGGATCCCGGGTGACCGCGTCGGTGATTCGGAGCAGGTACTCGGAAAAGCGCTCGATGGTGGCGCTGTCGAACAATGCGCTCGCGTAGGTGAATCCGGCCTCGATCCCCGCCGGTTCGCCGTGCTCGTCGAACTTCTCGGCGAGCGTCAACTGAAGATCGAAGTTGGACACCACTGTTTCGAGGTCGAGAATGTCCACGTCCAGGCCGTCGAGAGTCAATGTCGGCCGCTCGGTGTTCTTGAACTCGAGCATCGCCTGGAACAGTGGAGAGTGCGACGTCGACCGCTGCGGCGCCAGGGCATCCACGACGCGCTCGAACGGAATGTCCGCGTTGTCGAAGGCGTCCAGGTCGACACTGCGGACCTGCTCGAGAGCGTCGGCAAAGGAACGAGCGGGGTCGAACCCGGTGCGCAGGACCAGTGTTCCCACGAACATGCCGACCATCGGGTCGAGCAGCGCGTTACCTCGGCCGGCAATGGGTGAACCGATCGCGATGTCGTCCATCCCGGACAGTCGTCCCAGCAGCAACGCATATGCCGCGTGCATCGCCATGAAGAGGCTGCTGCGAGAATTCTGCGCGGTGGCAAGCAACCGTCGATGTACGTCCGCGTCGATCTCGAACCGTACGACATCGCCGGACAGATCCTGAACGCGTGGACGGGGTCGATCCGTCGGAAGTTGGAGTACTTCAGGGAGCCCTTCGAGTCGGTGTGTCCAGTAGTCGAGCTGGCGGGACAACTCGCTCCCGTGTTCGGCGACATCGCCGAGAACGCTCTGCTGCCACAACGCAACGTCTGCGTACTGGATCGGCAGCGGTGCCCAATTCGGCATGAAGCCGCGAGTGCGCGCGGAATACGCGGTCATCACGTCGATTGCCAGCGGCGCCATCGAGAAACCGTCCGCGCAGATGTGGTGCACCACCACGACGAGGACATGTTCGTCAGTCGATACCCCGATCAGTTCCGCTCGGATCGGCGGTGCGGCCGTGACGTCGAATCCTGCCGTGGCCACCTCGTTGATCCGGCTGCGGAGCTCTTCCAGCGCGCAGCGGTGCAGTGGCAGCGACGGCAACGCATCAGCTGCCGGAACGACGACCTGAGCGGGAACACCGTCCACCATCGGGAACGACGTGCGCAGCGATTCGTGCCGATCGAGTACGTCGCCGAGCGCATTCTGCAGGGCACCGTGATCGAGGTCGCCGCGCATCCGGATCGCGATAGCCACGTTGTACGCCGACGAGCTGATGTCGAACTGGTTGACGAACCACATTCGCTTCTGGGCCAGCGACAACGGGATTCGGTCCGGACGCGCCTGCGGTTCCAGTGGAAGCGTTGTCGCTGCGCGCGCCGCGCTCTCGCAGTTCGTTGCCAAGCCTTCGACTGTCGGCTCGTCGAAGATACTGCGAATTGACAGGCTCACCCCCAGCGCGTCGTTGATACGGGCAATCGCGCGGGCCGCGATGAGGCTGTTGCCGCCGATGTCGAAGAAGTTGTCGTCGACGCTGATCTCGTCGGTACCGAGAAGATCAGCGAGGATGTCTGCGATGGTCTGCTCGAGCGGCGTCCGTGGTGCGACATATGCACGCGTGCTCGTAAAGGTGGGATCCGGCAACGCCGTTCGATCGAGTTTTCCGGTGGAACCGAGCGGAAAAGCATCCATCGTGATGATCGACGACGGCACCATGTACGCCGGAAGTTCGTCCCGAAGCACCTGCCGAATCCGATCCGGGTCGAGAGCAGCCCCCTTGTCGCCGATCGCGTATCCGACAAGAGAATCGCCGAGCGCGTCGTCGTGATGAACACGGGCAGCTGCCTGCGCTACCCCCGGGGTGCGCAGTATCGCCGATTCGATCTCCGGCAACTCGATCCGCAAACCACGAATCTTGACCTGGAAATCTTTCCGGCCGATGTAGTCGAGTTGACCGTCCACCCGCCACCGCACGATGTCGCCCGTGCGATACATGCGGGCGGCCCCGGTTCGGCTGTACGGATCGGCCACAAAGCGGTCGGCGGTGAGCTCACTTCTGCCGAAATAGCCGCGCGCCAACTGGACGCCGGCGAGGTACAACTCGCCGTGAACGCCGACCGGAACCGGATGCAGGCGCGAGTCGAGCACGTAGACCTGGGTATTCCAGACCGGTGCGCCGATCGGAACCGACGCTCCCGGGCCCGGCAGGTATTCGGACGCGGTGACGTCCACAGCTGCCTCTGTGGGGCCGTACAGATTGTGCAGGGCGCCGTCACTCACGCGGGTCAGGGCCATCGCCGTGGCCGGAGGCAGTGCTTCGCCGCTACTGAACACGTGGCGCAGAGTTGCGCAGTCGCCGCGCGATGCGACGGCAACAAACTCGGCGAGCATGGACGGAACGAAGTGGGCCACGGTGACCCGAGATTCGGCGATCAACGTCGAGAGATAGGTCGGGTCGCGGTGACCGTCCGGCGCCGCGATCACCAACTCCGCGCCGGTCTGCAGGGGCCAGAACAGTTCCCAGACCGAGACGTCGAAAGTGATCGGCGTTTTCTGCACCACGACATCCGACGGTTCCAGCGGGTAGGCGCCTTGCATCCACTTCAGCCGGTTGACTATCGAACGATGCGATACCGCAACACCTTTCGGGCGACCGGTGGAGCCGGACGTGAAGAGGACGTAAGCGATGTTGTCCGGGTGGAGCGGAGCAATCCGGTCGGCATCGGTGACCGGAGGGGTCGGCGAAGCCTCGAGGTCGACATCGAGGATGTCGATATCCGTCGGGAGGTGCCCGTGATGTCCATTGCTTCCGAGGACACACACCGGTGATGCCACGAACAACACGTACCGGATTCGTTCCTCGGGATGGTCCGGATCCACCGGGACGTATGCGCCGCCGCTGCGGATGACCGCATGGATCGCCACCAACAGTTCCAGCGAGCGCGGGATCGCCACCGCGACGCGCTGATCAGGCCCGACGCCGCGGGCGATCAACGTCCGAGCCAGTGCGTTCACCTGGTTGTCGAACTGTTCGTAGGTCAGAGCGGCGTCACCGAAGCGCAGAGCGACGGCTTGGGGACTCCGCTCGGCCTGGGCGCGTGTCAGATCGTCCAGGGTCAGTGCCTCGAGCGGTCGCGACGTCGCGTTCCACCGCTCGAGGACCAACGTGCGCTCGCCTACTGCGCACAGGTCGATGTCTCCGACGACGGAATCCGGCTTCTGAGTCGCTGTGTCGAGAAGAGAGACAAACCGATCTGCCAATCCGGACATGGTGTCGGAGTCGAACAGATCACTTGCGTAGTTCAATCTCCCCTCCAGGTGATCACCGCGCTCGGTGACAATGACCTGGAGATCGAATTTTGCTGCGCCGGTGTCTAATTCGTCCACCGAGACGGTCAGGGACGGCAGAGCAACCTCGGTGGGCGTTGCACCCTCCATGACAAGCATGACCTGGAACAGCGGCGAGTCACCGCTCAGAGCGTCCACCAGCACGTCGTAGGGAACGTCGCTGTGCCGCAGTGCTGCCACATCGGTGGCGCGCGTGCGGGATACGACGGTTTCGAAACTCGCGGCCGCGTCGATGACGGTGCGCAGGGCCAACGTGTTGACGAACATGCCGACGACGTCGTCGAGCGCGCGCTCACTTCGCCCGGCTACGGGTGTGCCGATGACGATGTCGTTCCCGCCGCACTCCCGAGCGAGGAGGACCGCCAAAGCTGCATGCACCACCATGAACACGCTGGCATCGTGCTCGGCAGCGATGGCCGCAACACGGCGATAGGTCGGTGCATCGACAGTGAAGTTCACGTCGTGGGCGCGCAGGAATCCACGCGCCGGGCGCGGATGATCCATCGGAAGTTCCGGAAGGTCGTCGCGGGCAGCGAGTTCCCCGCGCCAGAAATTCAACTGCGAGCCGAGTATCGAATCGGGTGTTGCCGCATCACCGACCACGCGGCGTTGCCACTCGCTGAAATCGCCGTACTGCACCTCGAGCGGCAACCACGCCGGAACCCGTCCGGACTCCCGGGCCGAGTACGCCACCATGACGTCGCGGGCCAACGGTGTCATCGACAGACCGTCGGCGGCGATGTGGTGCACCACCAGAACCAGCACGTGGTCGTGTTCGGAGGCTTCGAGCAACACTGCACGCACCGGGGGCGCCGACGTGACGTCGAACCCCAGCCGCGCCAGCTCTTCGGCTCGGGCACGCATCGCGCCGGCGGAAGTCGTCTCGACGGTCAGTTCCGGATTCACATCGGCGACGTCGAGCACCTTCTGCACCGGACCCCACGCGGTGGCCGGGAACACCGTGCGTAGGGACTCGTGGCGGATCAGGACATCCCGCAGGGCTGTCGACAATGCCGCCACGTTCAGAGGACCCGTCAAGTGGACGGCGATCGGAATGTTGTACGCCGGCGACGCCGGGTCGAGTTGGTTGATCAGCCACATGCGTTGCTGCGCCAGTGATGCCGGAATCGGTTCGGGACGTTCGATCCTCGTCAACGGCGGGAGGAGAGTCTCACGTGAATCCGAGGAATCCGCGCGCGCAGCCAATCCGGACACGGTCGGCGCCTCGAACAGATCGAGCACGCTCAGGGACGTGCCGAGCGCACCGTTCACCCGCGCAACCACCCGCGTGGCAATCAGCGAGTCGCCGCCGAGGTCGAAGAAGCTGTCATTCGTGCCGGCGCGGGCGATGCCGAGAAGATCGCAGTACACAGCCGAGACGCGCTTTTCGGTAGAGCTTTCCGGTGCGCGGTACTCGCCGATCCCCGACGCCTCGTCGATTCCCGGCAAGGCGTTGCGGTCGATCTTCCCGGCGGGTGTCAGGGGAATCGCGTCCAGCACCACGATGCGTGAGGGCACCATGTGCGGTGCCAGCGATGCCGCAGCATGCGCCGTCACCTCCGGCACCTCGATACGCATCCCCGGCGCTGCCGTGACGTACGACGCCAGCATCGTCTGTCCGCTGCTGCCGCTCACCCCGACAGTCACCACGTCGTCGAGGCTCGGATGCTGACGCAGCACTTCGTCGATCTCACCGAGTTCGATCCGGAATCCGCGGACTTTGATCTGGAAGTCACTGCGGCCGAGGTATTCCAACTCACCGTCGGCAGTCCAGCGAACCAGATCGCCTGTCCGGTACATCCGCTCGCCGGCTTCCCCGTTCGGGGCAGCGACAAAACGCTGAGCCGTCGTGGCGCCCTGTCCGTGGTAGCCGCGGGCCAGGCCGACACCACTGACGTACAGCTCACCGGCTACCCCGATCGGCACGGGGTGCAACCGTGCGTCGAGCACCATCGCCGACGCTCCCCGCACGGGTTGACCGATCGTGACCGGAACGTCGCTGCGCAGCGGACCGGCCATGGTGGCGACAACAGTCGTCTCGGTCGGTCCGTACGCGTTGAACATCAACCGGTGCCCGGACCATTGCTCGACAAGCGACGACGAGCACGCGTCACCGCCCGTGGCGATCACACGCAGCAGGGGCAAGTGGTCCGGATCAACAGTCGCGAGGGCAGCCGGGGTGATGAATGCGTGCGTCACTTTGCCCGCGCGCAGGACCTCCGCCAGTTCTTCACCGCCGTAGACCGTGGGCGGTGCGATCACCATCGTCGCCGCGGCTCCGAACGCAAGCAGGAGTTCGAGAACGGACGCATCGAAACTGGGGGAAGAAAAGTGCAGGGTCCGTGCGTCGGGGGTGGTACCGAAACGGATTCGTAGTTCCTCGGCAAAACTGCTCACGCCGCGATGCGTGACCACAACGCCCTTGGGCACGCCGGTCGAACCCGAGGTGTAGATCAGATAGGCGGGATCGTCGAGTCGCAGCGGCCTCAGCAGATCTGCGTCGGTGATAGCTGCGCTCGAACGGTGCTCCAGGTCGCCGAGCACCAGCCAGTCGACAGTGTCCCCCAATCCGCCCCGGACATCACTGGTGCAGATCCCGAGTGTCGCCCCGGAGTCGGTCAGCATGTGCGTGATCCGGTCGGACGGATAGTGCGGGTCGACGGGAAGGAATGCGCCACCGGCCTTCGCCACAGCCCAGGTGGCGATCACCGATTCTCGTGAACGTGCCAGTGCGAGCGCAACATACGTCCCCGGGCCGACTCCGCGCGCAATCAACTCTCGCGCCAGCGCATTCGACTGGGCGTCGAGGTCTCGGTACGTCAGTGCCTGATCGCCCACGACTACCGCGTCGGCGTCCGGATTCACTTGTGCGGCGGTGCACAGAATGTGCGCGAGAGTGCGGGGGGACGCCGCTGCGGGACCGGGAACTGCGCGGAGCGATTCCCCTTCGGCCTCGTCGAGTATCGGCAGATCACCCACTGCGATGCCGGGAGATTCCAGCGCCCGGCCCAATGCCCGCAGCACTCGCGTGAGCACCTGCTGCGCGGAGCGCTCGTCGAGCACATCCTGGTCGTAGGCGGCGTCCAACGTCAACGTTCCCGCGTCGTCGACCACACCGATGGAAAGGTCTGCGCCCTCGATTGTGCGGTTGGTAGGACCGTCGGTCAGGACGACATGCAGTCCGGCGGTGTCCACTACGCCCTGGCTGTAGTCGCGGACCGTAACATCATGGTCTGCAACATCATTCAACACATCGGCGCACGAATGCGCTTGATCGACTGCGCTGCGGAGCGGCACTACGGGTGCGCCCGGCGCAAATCGAGCACCGATCACGATGTCGTCGGTGTTTGTCAGCCGAGACAGCACGATGGCCAGGGCGCCGTGAACCAGACTGAACACGTCTGTGCCCGCTGCCCGCATGCGCTGGTGCAACTCGGGTGCGATCGGGGTGCGCAGAGTTCCGATCTCCTCGCGGTGATCCGAGGTGCGTGGACGATCAAGCACCACCGACGCGCCTTCGGGGGCGTCCGTCATCTCCCTGGCCCAGAACTGCTCGAGCTCACGAGCCCGCGCGCGCTCGCCACCGATCTCAGCTGTCCTGCGATGAACGTGATCCAGCGGTGTGCCGGGACCAACCGCGATCAACTCACGAATCAACTCCGCAAAATCTGCGTGGTGCTCTTCGAGTTCGGTGCGCTCGTAACGATCCGGATTGGCGCGGAACTCGATCAGCGTCTTGACGGGACTACCGCTCTGATAGATGTTGACCAGCAGGTCTTCCACCGGACCCGACGTCACGATGTGGTACTCGCCGACCATCGGACCCAAGGTGATTTCCTGACGGAAGAGCATCACGTTCATCATCGGCCCGGACAGTCGCTGATCCTCCATCGACAGTCCGGCATCCCGGCGAATGTCTTCGAGGCTGCACCGCTGATGCCGAAGCGCGCCGAGTAGCTCGAGCTGCACCCGCCCCACCAAATCATCGACAGTGTCACCCGGGAGCACCTCGATATGCAGCGGAGCCACGTTGACCAACATGCCGCCCGAGCGCTGCAACGGCGCTGTGGTGCGAGCCGAGACCGGCAAATTGATCAACACGTCCCGATAACCGGTACGACGCGATAGGTAGCAGGCCAACGCCGAAATCAGCACAGCAGCCGGCGTTGCACCCGAACGTGCACTCCACTCGTCCAGAGCTGCGACGGACGTTTCCGACAGCGAATCCGTCACAATCCGAGAATGCGCGCGAGGTGGTGCTTCCCGGCCCGCGAGTGTCGATCCGTGATCCACGCCCGCGATGCGCTCTGCCCAGTACTGCCGATCAGCATCGAATCGACTCGACGCCCGATACGCCTGGTCCAACTCCGACAGCTTCACCACATCGAGCGCTTTGTTGGGCGCGGGCTCACGCCCCTCGAGTTCTGAGGTGTAGAGCGCCGCTATGCGGTTGACGATGGTCATGCCGCTGTATCCGTCGAGCGCTACGTGGTGAATTCGCGTGTACCACAGGTAATCTCGATCCCCCGTTTGCAGGATCGTCATTTCGACCAGACGGTCTCGCGTCAAATCGAGCGGTGTTGCGTGATCGTTGTCCATCCACTCCGCAGCAGCTTCGCGCGGATCGTCACATTCTCGAAAGTCGAAGTAGTCGATCTCCGCGCCGATTGTGGGGTCGACGATCTGGCACGGCTCGCCATCCGGGTACATCAACCGCAGGAACGGTGATTCGAACTCGTGCGCCGCCGCCACCGCAGACCGCGACAACAAGTCGATGTCCAGGTCGCCGTGGATCTCGATGTACTGCGCGATGAAATACGGAACCGCCGGGTGTAACTGCTGCGCAAACCACATGCTCCGCTGCACCGCGGACAACGGAAACGCCCCGGCAGGCAGAGTTCGCGACTGCTCATCCCGATTGTCGGTACCCATCACAACCACCCCCGCATGCTTCGCCGGGAGTGGCGATCGAAAGGTGTGGTTCGGGGATTGAAGAAGTACATCGCACCGCCTCGATATCGAGAGTGGAAACCATGAACGACCCTGTTCGAGCCACCGCACATCGCGTCGATCGCGATTAATGGGTCGGCTCGGAGTTCGAACCTCCCCGAAGGTCCGAACTGAAGGATTGAAGTTGTGTCGCCTCGTGCGCCCACCGCATATTCACGGCGGCGCGCACACAGCTACAAAGTGATTGCCCAGACGGGGAGGATCGAAACACCTCGTCGATCGAAAGAAATTAGGCGTTCATCGAAAACGTTCGGCCTCGCGTGCGAGCACCGTCAGCTGCTCACACAAGGCGAGTAGCTCGGTAGTATCGGCGCCCTCAGCGACAGCAGTGGCAACGTCTTCAGCAGCGCAACGAACTTCGAACATTCGGTCCACCAACTCGACGGCCTCGGTGGCCGTCAGGATGACCGCGTCCGCGGGAACGCTGGTGCCCTTCACCGCATTACGCTGCTCGTACGCACGCTGGCGGCACGACTGGCAGCAGTACCGGCGGCGACGGCCGACGCCGACTGCCGCTACGCCACGACCGCACCACGCGCAAGGACTACCGGCGCTTCTGGGGCGCGTGCTCGAGGTCATGAGATGACACTTTACTCGAGATTCAGACGCCCTCGATGTCCGCTCGGATGCGAGCGTGCGGGACCCGGTAAGATGGGGAGGTTGCGTCTTCTCGCCACACGGGAACCAATCCGGTGCTCGTGGCGTTGTAGATGAGTGTGAGCGTCTACTCCCCAACACCGGGCGCCCACCAGCGGTGACGAACGAAGAGAGGACACCACCATGGCAGATCGCGTACTTCGAGGTAGCCGACTCGGAGCTGTGAGCTACGAGACCGACCGTGACCATGACCTCGCCCCCCGTCGTATGGCGAAGTACAAGTGCGACAACGGTGAGATCTTTGACATCCCGTTCGCCGACGACGCCGAGATCCCCGGTACGTGGATGTGCCGCAACGGCCTCGAGGGTTCCCTTATGGAGGGCACTGCGCCCGAAGCCAAGAAGGTCAAGCCGCCGCGTACCCACTGGGACATGCTGCTCGAGCGTCGTTCCGTCGAAGAACTCGAAGAACTTCTGAAAGAGCGTCTCGATCTCCTGAAGGCCAAGCGCCGCGGAGCGTGATGCACTAGCACTACAGTGTGCACGTCGAAGACCGTCCGGCCAGGTGCCGGGCGGTCTTTCTCGTTGCATTCGATGCCGATGTGGTCCTTGTGTTGCAGTCATTGTCCACGAACCCTTCTTCGACGCCGATGTCATCCGAAAGCGTTCCCGCTCAGCAGTTTTCATCGATCAGACAAGCGCCGTGCCGGTAGCCTTCCTCGCACTGTTCGGCAGGGAAAGCCATCGGCACGGATATCTGTACCAGTGTTTGCTGTATCCCCTGACGGCTCGGCTGCCAAACGTCACGGATGGAGTACGGCCGGTATGCGAGTGAGCACAGTTTCTCCTCAGTGAGCACAGGCTCCAGCGCCCAGAAAACCATGCTCACTCGAGGAAAAGGGGCCCAGCTTCCTTCGGCGATTGCGCCTACGCGGTCCAGCGACGCATCGCCACGTATCCCGCCGCCCCCACCACGATCAACCCGACGCCCAGAGCGACCGTCGTCGAATCCGTCACCAGTCCCGCCATGCCGGTGACTGCTACGAAAACTGGCACGAAATCGAACAGTCGAGCAATCGATTCCGGCGGCTCGACCGGAAACCCGAGTGCTTGGCCGGCCTTGCTCCGGGCGTAGCTCGGATACCACTCGGTGAACGAGATAGCGAAGAACGTGCCCGCCAACTGCAGAATCCAACCGGTCCAGAAATTGCCGCTGTCGCCCAGCACTGCGTCACCGATCAGTCCGACAATCGCAGACCAGGTGAAGGCCAGCGCCCAGACCGCGGTGATCACGTAATTGATCCGCAAGAAAAGCGAAGTGGTCCAGTACTCCTCCGGAGTGGATTCCTTTGCATATTGCATGGTGAACGGATTGCGCAGCAGTATCGATCCGAAAGCGAAGACAACGAGCGCGATATTGGTGAGCTCACCGCCCCACAATTCGAACCATTCGATCGTATTTGCCGATGCGAACAGTCCAATTCCTGCGAGTATGCCGAAGAAGAGGACATCGAACAGTTCCAGCAGTTTCAGAGTGCCGCCCCGCCGATGATTTGCGGCCAGTATCAGCAGAGATAATCCGAGCGCAGCTGCAGCGGATTCCTCGAATCGTCCTGGTCCGGACAATAGTGAGAGCAGAATCCACGGGGACAATCCAGCAAGTGGAGACCGTAGAACAGCATCGACAACGCTCGTTTTACGGCTGACACTCTGATCTTCAATCATGGGAAACGCCCTTTGCTCGACTAGGTGTCAAGGCGAATACCCGATATTGAAGGGAGCGAAGCCCCCTGTGCGCCTTTTTGGTAGTGGGGGCTACCAGAAAGGCGCACAGGGGCTTTGCCCCTAACGGCGCTTTTTACGCCCCGAATCACACGGCCCGGAGTACTTGTCCAGTCCGACGCCCTTGTTCGCTTTCTTGCTGCGTCCGGTCGGGCCTGATTTGGGGCGCTGCACCCACTGACCGTCGGCATCCAGACCGGGCATGCGTTCACTGAGAGTTCGGCTGTAGCGCGTCTCCCCGTCGACGGTCAGTACTCCGTCCTGCACATCGATGTGCGCGACGGTCGCCCAGAACGAGTTCTTGCCGTTGCCGACGTACACGAGGATCTCGTCGGCGTCCGAACCAGGGAGTCCGTCCTTACCGGCTTTGCCGTACCGAATGGCGACGCGAGGATTGCCGAACGAATCGATTGCACCGGCCCCGTTGTCCACGCTCTGATAAACGTTGACCAGCAGATCGCCGTTCTCGTGGGGCAGCACACGAACCTGCTCGACGGCCGGCTTCTTCCCCTTGCCCGGTCCGGCGCTGTCTCCGTAGTGGTAGATGTGCGGCCAGGTTTCGAGTCCACCTCGATGGTTCGGCTCACCGCTGATGACGACGTAGTCGTTGGTCTCCTCGTTGCGGCAGAAGAAGTAGACGTCGAGGTCTCCTTCGCCGTACTTCTTGACCTTGCCGTTCTTGTCGTACGTCGCCCCGCGCCCATCCCATTCCAGGCCGACAGTCAACACCCAACTGGGATCGCCTTGGCTTTTACGCAGGTCGATGCGCGCTGTCTTGTCCTGTGAATCCTTGGTGAGGCTGACGGAGACTTTCTCGAAGCTGATGGTGGGGGCGGGAGCGGCTACGGGTGCTTCAGGAGCCGCAACAGTAGCGGGCTCGTCGTCATCGACGTCGATACCGTGTTCAGCGGCAAAGGCCGCCAATCCGGCGCTGTATCCCTGTCCGACGGCGTCGAGACGCCAACCCGCGCCGCGGCGATACAAGGCGACCAACTGCAGCACCGTTTCGGTAGTCAAACCTGTTGGCACAAAAGACAACTGCTGCGACGATCCACGGGCGTCGACGCGGAGGGAAGTGACATCCGAGAAGTTCTTTCCCTGCGCTTCAGTGCTGCCGGTCATCAACACGCGGTGAACATCAGCAGGCAGAGCGGCGAGGTCGATGGTGATCGTCTCGTCCGAAACGAGTGCAACGCCGGGGGCTTTCGGGTTGTTGAAGAAAACGAAGTCGTCGTCGGTTCGGACTTTCCCGTCGGCGCCGAGCAGAACTGCCGCGATATCCACCACACCACGAATGCTTCCGGTGTCGAGCGCGATGGTGTAGCTCGCGTCCACCAGATCGGTTTTCGAGCCCTTGGTTACGTCAGTCATTGCTCTCTCCTGTTTCGGGAAGGGAGGGTTCACGTCGTCGGGAAATTACTGCTATCACTATTGAGCCCGCAGCGAGGAGGCACAGGACGACCTCGGGCGCGGGGCCAAGCTTCGTTGCAAGGGTGGTGTCGGTCGACAGCGGCACATCCGCAACCAGATACTCGGGTACGAACAAGTCGGTTTCCGACGTGACGGAACCGTCCGGCGAGATGATGGCGCTGACACCGCTGGTAGCTGCGACGACCACGGCTCGGCCGTGTTCGACGGCACGAACTCGCGACATCGCCAACTGTTGGTACGTCATCTCCGTATCGCCGAAAGTGGCGTTGTTGGTCGGTACGGCAAGAAGTTGCGCTCCGTTGCGCACTGATTCCTGGAATGCCCGGTCGAATGCCACTTCGTAGCAGGTGGCGATGCCGATGGGCACACCCGCGGCGTGGACAACGCCATTGCCGTCGCCGGGTACGAAGTTGCCGGCGCGGTCGGCGTACTCGGAGAACTTCCGGAAGAAATCGCGATACGGCAGGTACTCGCCGAACGGTTGGATGATCTTCTTGTCGTGCTGTTCCTGCGGACCCTTGTTTCCGTCCCAGACGATCACGGAGTTCGTGGTTGTCCGGTCGGCGTTGACCAGCACGGTACCGACCAGGATCGGCGCACCGATCGATACGGAAGCGCGAGTGATGTCGGCTGCTGCGTCCACGTTGCGCAGCGGATCGATGTCGGAGGCGTTCTCTGGCCAGATGACAATGTCGGGTTGTTTGACGCGTCCGGCGTCGACCTCGTCCGCAAGCCTCAGAGTTTCGGCAACATGGTTGTCGAGCACCTGCTTGCGTTGGGAATTGAAGTCCAACCCCAACCGCGGGACGCTTCCCTGAATTGCCGCGACGGTGATCGTCTTCTCGCCGGAGTCCATGGTTGCGAGGAACGGCGCCACGGCAACAGCCAGCAGAACAGGTACGACGGATGCGGCAACCGCTCCGACAAATCCCCTGTCCCAGCGTTTGCCTGCAACGGCAATAGCTACGGCAGCCAAACCGGTGCCGGTCAGGGCCACCCCGAAACTGAGCAGCGGCGCTCCGCCGAGGCTGGCCAGCGGAAGCAGTAAACCTTCGGACTGGCCGAAAGCAAGCCTGCCCCAAGGGAATCCGCCAAACGGAACACTGGAGCGCAGCCATTCGGTCAATGACCAGATTGCGGCAATCCAGAGCGGAGCCCACGGTAACCGAGACACCAAAACTGCCAGGAGCCCGAACAATCCGATGAACAGTGACTCCACGGCGGCAAGGGCGATCCACGGCATTGCGCCGACAAATACCCCGATCCACGGGAGTAGTGGAATCAGGAAGCCGAGACCTGCCAGGTAGCCGTATCCGAATCCAGCTCGCAGCCGCAGTCCCCCGCGGCCGAAGTTCGTCAGCACACACGTGAGGAGTGCAATGCCCACCGGTGCGAGAAACCACAGAGGCCGCGGCGGAAACCCCACAAAGATCAGATATCCACCCGCTGCCGAGTACAGCGACCGCAACCACACCGAACGGGTCAGAATCTCGGTTATCCGAGACCGCTGCCCGGCGGGTGACTCAACGCTCATAAACGACGCGTCCACGATGCACCGATCGAACACACACCGGTGCCTGCGCGTCGGCGTCGAGACTCGGTAGCGCCGGGACACGCGAGCGCGGATCGGTCGACCATCGCTGGACCGAGTCGGCCGGCGCGCTTACCTCGAGGTCTCCCGCTTCCCAGATGACATACGACGCCGGCGCACCCGGGTTGAGTGTTCCGGCCGCGCCGTCGCGGACTCCACCGGCGCGCCAGGCGCCGCGGGTTGCGGCCGAGAAGGCCGCTCGAGGTGAGATGCCGCTTCCGTCGGTGCGGTGATGCACTGCGGCGCGGAGCATCGCCCACGGTTCCACCGGAGTGACCGGTGCGTCGGAACTGAATGCGAGGGATACGCCCTTGGATGCGGCCGGGGCAAACGGGTTGAGTGCAACGGCACGTTCGCCGCCCAGTCGCGTCGCGTACAGGCCGTCGGTGCCGCCCCACAATTCGTCGAAGACCGGCTGGACGCTGGCAATGACGCCGAGCGCGGCAAAGGTTTCGGCGTCAGCGACAGACATCATTTCGGCGTGCTCAAGACGGTGACCAAGTGCGGCGACCTTGGGTCCGCCGAGTTCGTCGGCAACCTGCTGAAATGCCGTCGCAGCGGCCGAGACGGCGGCATCACCGATTGCATGGAACCCGGCTTGAATTCCGGCAAGGGTGCATGCCCGTACGTGCGCCGCGATGGCGTCGACGCCCAAGTAGGCGTTTCCGGTCGAATCCGGTTGATCTGCATAGGGTTCGGCGAGCCACGCAGTGTGCGATCCCAGCGAGCCGTCGATGAAGAGGTCACCGCCGAGTCCGTGCGCGCCGGTCTTGTCGAGGAGCGCTCGAGCGTCCTCCGCGGTACTGACGTGCTCACCCCAGTATCCGCGGACCTCGACGCCGTGATCGTGGGCGAGGAGTTCCTGGAAATCGGTGAGGCCGGAGATATCCGGGCCACCGCACTCGTGCACGGCAATGATTCCGCGTGAGGCGCAGAGATCGAGAGCGGCGGTGCGGGCCGCGGCGCGCTGATCTGCCGTGAGGAGGTTACGTGCGGCGGCGCGGGCGAGATGGTGGGCTTCGAAAGTCAGCGGGCCGTCGGCGGAGTAACCGGCCTCGTTTGCCAGTCCATCGATCCCGTCCCGCAGTGTGCTCGAGCACACTGCCGAGTGCACGTCGATCCTGGAGAGGTACACCTTGCGCCCCGGTGCTGCGGCATCAAGGTCAGCCGTCGAGGGCGCAGTCTGATCGGCCCACTCGGTGTCGTCCCAACCGTGCCCCCAGATGACGGCGTCGGGATTGGCGTCGGCGAATGCCGTTACACGCAAAAGGCATTCGTCGAGCGACTGTGCACCGACAAGATCAAGTCCGACTATGGACAATCCGAGCGCAGTGATGTGGACGTGAGTATCGACAAAACCGGGAGTGACAAACGCACCGTCCAGATCTTCGATCTCGGCGCCGGGATGCAATGCGCGTCCGGCGCGTTCGTCACCTACCCAGACGACGGTGCCGTCGGTGATGGCGAGCGAAGTCGCGTCAGGTGCAAAAGAACTGTAGATCCGGCCGTTGACCAGCAATCGAGTAGTCACGAGCGCCAAGTCTGCCTGTTAGTACTGCGGCCCCCGCGAACGGGTGGGTGTATCCGTGTCGAGAATCTCACCCTCGAGGACAAGTTCCTTGCCGTTGCTGGCCACATATTCGGTGGTCGCGGTAGGTGTTTCGACGATGATCTCGCCGTCGATGACCTCACCGTTTCCACGCATCCGGGCTGCGTATCCGACGGTGCCTGCAAAGGCGTCACCGCCCGCTGCGAACGCCGCTGCCCGCCGGCCTGCCAGGAGGACAGCAAGAGGACGCAGTGCCCAACGGGTCGGGGGAATCAGTAGGAGCAGACCCAGGACCGATGTGACAAGACCGGGAACGAACATCAACGCGGAGCCAGTAGCAACGAGCGCGCCGTCTGCCACGGCGAGCGACGGTGAACCTTCACCGCGCGTTGCCTTGCGGAATCCGTCCATGACTTTTCGCCACTGCGAACGCATGAGCACCATCCCGACCAGTGAACCGGCCAGGAACAGCAGAATTGTCCAGGCAATGCCGATGGCGTTGCCCACGATGACAAGTGCGGCGATCTCGACGATCACGTAAAGCAGGAACATGGCGGCGATCATGACGTCCCCTTTCAGACGGTCTACCACTACAACGCACGACGGTTCGGTTTTTCTCCCGAGCGCCCGACATTGCCTGTGTAGTGAGTCACTTCCCACCGCGCCGGGTGTGCGCGACGTTAACTAACGCTCCGCTAACGATCTAACCCTAAAGTTGACCTTTAGACTCTGCGTGTGGTCAAGTCGTTTCACCCGCTTTCCAGCGGACCTAGTGAACGTGAAGGAGCCCGACATGAGCCGACTCCCCGGCAACAGACTTTCCCGGCGTCTACCCGCTGCGCTGGCCGGCGCTGCCGCCGTCGTAGCCCTGACTGCAGGGTCTGCCCTGGTCGGAGCCGGTTCTGCGGCGGCAGATCCGCAGGCACCTGCCGAGTTCACAGTGCCGATCGAGATCAATGTGCCCACCGACCTCGCGGCACTGATCGATCAAGCCGGCGCAATCTCGCCCGAGGCCACCGCTGCGTTGAATCAATTGATCGGCACGGCGGCAGCTGACCAGATCGCTGAGACATTGGGTGTTAATCTCGGCTTCACGACACCGGCGCCGTTCATGTATCCCGCACCGACGGTTGGTTGTGGGCTCGACGGACAGATGGCGACGGTGACTCTCGCTACCGCGCAGTCCGGGCCTAACTTCCCGTTGCCTCCGTGGGTGGAGGACAACCAACTTCGATTCCAGGCACTTCCCGCGTACATCGGGATTCCGAGAACGTCCGAGTTGAGTGTCGCGTGGATCAACACCAGCACATTCAAGGGCGGAATTGTTCCTCTGGACGAGACCCTCCCGGTCGTGGACACTCCCCTGTTGTCGAAGGTCGTCGACACCGGTGACGGCAAGGTCCTGGCCGCGATATTCGGCAAGGTCGACTACACCGACGGAAAGTCCTGCATCGTGCTTCCGACGGTCGGCTCCTTCGACGCCTGAGTTCGTATCGGCCTACGAGCCCGGAGTCACCAGCCCGGTCTCGTAGGCCAGCACGACAGCTTGCACGCGGTCGCGAAGATCCAGCTTGGTGAGGATGCGTCCCACATGAGACTTGATCGTCGACTCCGATAAGTACAGTTCCTGGGCAATCTCCGTATTGGATCGCCCCGCCGCGATATGGCTGAGCACTTCCCGTTCACGTTCGGTCAACACGTCCAGAACGATCGGATCTCGCCGTGGCGCCGGACCGTCGACGATGAAGCGAGACAACAATCTTCGCGTCACCTTGGGTGACACAACAGCATCGCCGGCCGCAACACTGCGGATTGCGGACACAAGATCCTCGGGTGGAGTGTCCTTGAGAAGGAACCCACTGGCACCGGCCCGCAACGCACCGAGTGCATGTTCATCGAGATCGAACGTCGTCATCACAAGAACACGCGATTCGATCCCCGACGCCAGAATCTGCTCGGTTGCACTGACGCCGTCGACAATCGGCATCCGGACGTCCATGAGCACGACATCCGGCTTCAGTGCGATCGCCGAGGCAAGCGCAGCCGCTCCGTCCCCGGCTTCACCGACCACTGAAATATCTTCGTGTGCCGCGAGGACCATATTGAGGCCCATACGCATGAGTTCCTGGTCATCGACAATCAGCACGGAGATAGGCACCGCGTAAACCTATCGGGCCGACCGGGCTGATGCGACTCAGCCTTTCGGATGGGCCGACAGATGTCGGGTGGCGTCGTAGGGCTCGAAGTAGGATTCGCCCACCACGAACATCCCCTTCTGCGGCAGCCAGAAATCTCCGAGACGTGCCTGCACAGGTAGCGGACCTGGCGGTCCGATTTCGACCCCGTCGAAACTCGCCCGACTCCGGTCGACGGTCCACAACATCCGAGGATTCGCTCGGAACCATTGACCGTTCGAGGTGGTCCCGGTCAGTTTCACCCGGCCGACACCCAGCGCGGGTCCGGCGGCCCGTCCCATCGCGGACATCACGCCATTGCTGCGCCACATCGCGCCAGGCATCAGCTTGCCCATGCCGGTCATCGCGGCGGTCGCCGCAGATCGGCCCACGTCGAGTTCCCACACGAGTGTCTCGTCCACCCTGACCGTGAAGGCGGACGGGCCCGTCCACGTCACCTTGATGTCCGCTGTTCGCGCGTCGGCGAGATCCGAGCCGAAGTATCGGGCGCAACTGTTCTCGGGCGAGTTGCTGCTGTAAATGATCCAACGTCCGTCGGGGTCTCGATGCCACACCGAGTCGTACCCGGCACCGACCGAGCTGGCGGGAAAGTGCCGCATCGCCAAGTAGTGGCCACTAGCGAATGGTTGTCCCATCACCCCGTAGCCGGCGAATCGTTCTTGTCCGTCACCCGGGGGAACCTCTCTGGTGCGTTCAGCAATTGATCGTGGATTGTCAGTCATCATCTGTCCTCTCCGAATCCGTCCCCGTTCGACGGTTACCCCGTTTCAACATCGGCACCAGCGCGTTGCAAAGTCGCCAGTGCAACATTCGTCGGGATTCTGGAATGCTGGATGTACAGCAACCACACAACGGGGAGGCTGACATGAGGTTTTACGAGGATCACATCGTTCCGCGACTGGTGAACGCAACCTGCGGGATGTCGCTGACCGAACCCTCGCGCAAGCGAGTCTGCGCCGACCTGCACGGTCGTGTTGTCGAGATCGGGTTCGGATCCGGTCTCAACGTCCCGTTCTACCCAGACTCCATCGATTCGGTCAGCGCCGTCGAACCCGCCGACCTCGGCTGGAAACTAGCGGGCACACGGCTCGCGGAGTCACCCGTGCCCGTCGAGCGCTCCGGACTCGACGGGCAGTCACTTCCCTTCCCCGACAACACCTTCGACGCCGCACTCTCCACGTGGACGATGTGCACTATCCCCGACGCGGGCGCCGCGCTGCGCGAGGTGCGACGGGTTCTCAAGCCCGGCGGAACCCTGCATTTCGTTGAACACGGTCTTGCCCCGGACGAGAAAGTGCGACGCTGGCAGCACCGCTTCGAACCGATCCAGAAAGCAGTCGCAGGCGGCTGCCATCTCACGCGCAAGATCCCGACGCTCGTGCAAACCGCGGGCTTCGAGATCCACGACCTCGACACCTTCTATCAGAAGGGTGTACCAAAAATCATGGGCGCGCTGTCCCTCGGCGTTGCCAGGCCCGTAGGTTGACTGACTCCGGGCACCAGGACTTGTGCGGCGCTACCTGTTGCGTCGCCGAGTGATCCGAAGCTCGCTACGGCTTCGCGCCGGGCGCGAGCGAATTGCGGATCAGCCGCGGGCACGTTGACCGATGGCCGCTTCGGAGACGATATGGGCGATTCGACTTGCCCGTGTCGCGTCTCGAGCGGCAGTGACGATCCACCACAGCATCTGTTTACGGGCGCTGGGCGGAAAACCGTCCCAGTTGCTTCGAGCTCGCGGGTCTCGATCCAGCGCCGCCGTCAAGTCAGACGGTTCCTCGAGGTCTTCTACTTGGTCGGAAATCGTCCACCAGCCGTTGCCTTTCGCGGCAGCAATGGCGTGGCGCCCAGCGTCGGTCATGAGGCCGCGCGCCTCCATATCGGCTGCGCGTTCGCGGTTGAGCCGGGTCCAAGAACTCTTGGGTCTGCGCGGCGTGAACAATTGCAAGCCGCGCTCTTCGTCGAGGATGGTGTTGGTGGAGTCGATCCAACCAAAGCAGATGGCTTCCTCGACGGCCTCGGGGTACGGGCAGCGTTGACGGCCGGCGGTGTTGCGCCAGGAGCACAACCACACGCCTCGGGCTGATTTGTGGTTGTGCGTCAGCCAAGTTCGCCACTGTTCCCGAGTCTCGGCATGGATGATCGGGTAGTCGAATTTCCACGTTGCGGGGTGGGCGGAGACCGGTGGCGGCGATTCCGAAGTGGTCATTTATTCTCCTAGTTCAGAGCGAAACGGACACGTATCTCGATAGACGAGGGACCGGCATGGTGGCGAGATTCTGAGGTGAATGGCGAGCTGCCTTACGGTGTCGGCGAGCTCGGCTGGTTCGATGACTGTCACTGGAGCGGTGAGCGCAATGCGAGCAACCGTCATGGCGAGCCGGCCGAGTTCTTCACCGCGGATCTCGACCACACTGAAGTTCGGCCCCAACTCGATTGGTGTGTGGTCAATCCATCGGAGCACACCCTCGAGTTCGGAGAACGTGGCTTCGATGACGAGTTTCGCATCGAGGTGACGGGGCGACGAGCCGAGTGAGCTCGCGACGAAGCCCGCCGCATCACCACCCGGAATCTCGCGTGGTGTGAAATGACTGCCCGCCAGCTGGGGCTCCCAGAGTCGGTCCAGCCGAAAAGTTCGCCAGTCACCACGATGTTGGTCCCATGCCAGGAGGTACCAACGTCGTCCTGCGGTGACAAGTTGGTGCGGTTCGACCAACCGTCTGCTGCTCTCGCCATCACCTCTCCGATAGTCGAAACGCACATGCTCATGGTCGCGACATGCCGCGGCGAGCACACTGAGTGCTTCGGGATCAACGATGTCGTTGTCGTCCGCCCGCCGCATCGAAATGACGCTCGAATGTAGCGCCGACACACGTCGGCGCAGGCGATGAGGCAGGAGTGTTTCGATTTTCGTCAGCGCGCGCAGCGACGTTTCTTCGATGCCGTCGATGGCTGCCTCAGCGGCGTAGCGTAGCCCGACGGCTACCGCGACGGCCTCGTCATCGTCGAGAACCAGGGGCGGCACGTGTGCTCCTGTTGCAAGTCGGTAGCCCCCATATTTTCCCGACGTGGAATCGACCGGATAGCCGAGGTCGCGGAGGCGATCAACGTCGCGGCGCACCGTTCGCTCCGTGACCTCGAGTCGTGCGGAGAGCTCGGCGCTGCGCCAGAAACGATGAGTCTGCAGGAGCGACAGCAGCTGCAGCGCTCTACCTGTTGGATCGTTCCGCATTTCTTCAGTGTGCCAACAATCGAGGACACGATGTGTCCGCAATGTTCCCTATCGTCGGGGCAACCGGTCATTCCACACACACGATCGGTAATCAACCCAAAGGAGAATCCGTGAATCCATCCGACTTCCCCAAGCCCGTCCTTGTCCCAGTCAACGGCGTGGAACTCGAAGTCTTCGAAGCAGGGCGACACAATGCCGGGAAACCCATCGTGCTGTGTCACGGATGGCCAGAGCACGCCTATTCTTGGCGATACCAGGTGCCCGCCCTTGTCGAGGCGGGCTACCACGTCATCGTCCCGAACCAGCGCGGCTACGGCAATTCATCACGTCCGATCGAAGTGACGGACTATGACATTGGACATTTGGCGGGTGATCTCATCGCACTTCTCGATCACTACGGCTACGAAGATGCCACCTTTGTCGGTCACGATTGGGGCGCCTTTGTCGTGTGGGGCCTGACCCTGTTGCACCCGGACCGGGTAAACAAAGTGATCAACCTGAGCTTGCCCTACCAGGATCGCGGAGAGCAGCCCTGGATTGAGTTCATGGAAGCCGTGCTTGGCGGTGACTTCTACTTCGTCCACTTCAATCGACAGCCGGGCGTCGCGGACGCCGTGTTCGAAGACAACACCTTCCGGTTCCTCCGCAACATGTACCGGAAGAACGAACCCCTCAGGGAGCCTCAGCCGGGTATGGCGCTGATCGATCTCGCCAGAGCAGAGACGCCGCTCGGTGAGCCTCTGATGAGCGATAGCGAATTGGCCGTTTTCGTCTCCGCCTTCGAATCGACAGGATTCACGGCCAGTATCAATTGGTACCGAAACTTGGACCGCAACTGGCATGTGTTGGCAGACGTGAACCCAATCATCCAACAGCCCACACTCATGATCTACGGCGACCGCGACGCCATCGCGAAGTCTGAAAAACTGACAGAGTTCGTGCCCAACGTAGAAGTAGTCAATCTTGACTGCGGTCATTGGATCCAACAAGAAAGGCCCAAGGAAACTAACCAAGCAATCTTGAACTGGCTGGAACGGCAGGATGCAACATAGCTTCAACGCTAGGTGGCGCCTCAGGAAATATGTCAATCTCATTCAGATCCGGTAAGGCGGCTTGATCTGGACCCCTTGGTGCATGGATCAGGCGGATTGCTGAGCTCGGCCATGCGCGAGTCGGTTTCGATGATGTTGCCGCCGAACGGGAGCCGATCGACGATCGTCGGCGCACAGTCACGGTCGCCGAACTGCCCTCGCGCCAGGGCGTGACGTGATCGACACGAAATTCATCGATCGTCGCGCGGGATTCCCCGAGGATCGACGTTGTTCTGACGTCGGCTTGCCGTTGTTCGGTCGAGCCGTGTTGATCCGCCATCCCACCGCGCCGCAGCGCTCGGACCACAGATTCGAATACTTTCCATCTCTTGCGATCAAGTCTTCGTGAGAACCAAGCTCTGCCATCCTCGCCGCTGGTTAGTCGCGGCACTGGACTTTGATATGGTCGCGGACAACGACTTTCAGCGCCAAGTCCAATTCCGAACGTTTTCGGAATATATGGACCTCGCCGTCATCGCAGCGCACGGGACACTGGACAATGAGGCCGCAGAAATCGACTGGGACGATCCCACTGTCGTTCTGCGCGAAAGTGAGAGTGGCACAGTCACTGTCGCGGACATTGTTACCGAACTGGCCGAGTGGGACAGGTCGGCATGGGCGTGGTTGGCAGCAGAACGCGTCACACTGAGCGGCCACTATCTGCGTGCCAAACATCCAGAACTTGTCCGCGAGTACCCGCATCACTGAGGAAGCAGATCAACCGTCTGTCGAGGATGACTGACTGGTTATAGAGCGGATTACCTCCACTGTGACTGGAGGAGGTGCCACATTCGAAACGTGCAGTATTCCCGGTCTTCGTGGATATCTGCGAAACTCCTCGGATGGCACTCATCGGGCGCGAAGCAGCGGCATTGCTCAACGACGCCGGAATCGAACTCGGCCCCGGATTAACCGAATCTGAATTCGACTCTGTCCACGAACGCTTCGGATTTCACTTCAATCCGGATCACCGTAGCCTGCTCGCCACTGCCTTACCGCTCGGTGACCGCTGGCCGGACTGGCGAAACGGCGACGACCTCGAGCTGGAGACATGGCTAGATAGTGTTGCCGAAGGATTCATATGGGATGCACTGCATCAGAGTCCGCCGTTCTGGCCGCCATCGTGGGGCACATTGCCCTCCTCAACCGAGGACATAGCCACAACGGTGCGCCGAGAACTCAGGGGGTGGCCGCGCCTCATTCCGATCTACGCGCACCGCTTCACCCCCGCCGCGCCCTCACCGTCAGAATCACCGGTGTTCTCCGTGTGGCAGACCGACATCATCTACTACGGGGCCAACCTACTCGAATACCTCACCAACGAGTTGCTGTCCGGACAGGGCCGAAAGGCACTCTCCCCCCGAACTATCAGCGTCCCGTACTGGTCGCGGTTCGTCGAGTCAGCAAACAGCGCAGAATCAATCTGACCAACATCGACGCGCAAAACCTTCTATCGAGTGTGCCGTTAACCCGACAGTCCGGGATATGGCGGCTCGCCGACGCTGTCGACTGGCCGGAAGGAAAAGCCGTCTTGGCGCGTCGATTTCCCAAACGACATCGTCGGGTTCAATGACCTCGACATCTCCGCTCTACCCAAACACGTCAAACACTCTCCAGCTGCAAGCGGAGGATGCTTGAGCGTCGAAAGACTGTTCGCAAATCATCGAATACGCACACGCTAACCCGACTCGTCTCCCGTTCTGTCAGATACAACATTGATGCATCTGTATCCAATAGCGGCACTTCAACTGGGCGCCGAGAGGCGCAAGCCGGGCACCGACTCTTTTGAAGCCACTCGATATCTCCCGGTGTCGGCGGGCTTCGTCATGTACCAGTCAGAGAACCCGACGGCGCTGTACGCCGAAGAGTTCGCAAGGGATTGCTTTCGACAACGCTATTCGCCATTCCCACGGCAACGGAAGAACCAGATCCAGCGACCTGCGATCATCAGTCATTACTTCCAGGCTGAACCGATCAGTGACGACTTGAGCGGTCGATTGGCGGTGTGCAGTATTCGAAACGTGAAATATTCCTCCTGACACCATGCGGACACCGAACCGTACCGGGATTGTCGCACTGACGTGAGCCCGTTTGATAGCGGTCGGTCGGTACGCTCGTGGGCATGGGACTGGGGCTTTTACTGCTGTTTGCCATGTTCGGCCCGTTGCCGTTGCTCTGGTGGGCGGCGGTCCGGGCGAAGAGCCGCGGCCTTGGGGGGTCGTTCGTCGGACCGTTTCAGGAGATGTTCGATCCCGGTGCGGCGCGAGCACAGATCGTCATCGAGCAGATCGCGGAACTGCCTGACCCTGCGGGCTCCGGCGACCCGGACAACGACGACGATGTGCCGTACACAGTCGCCTATAAGGGCGTTCGGCTCCACATCAACCCTGATAGGGGTCGACAGCGTGGAGGCGACGGGACCACCAAGTGAGCTGAGTGAGCACCAGCCTGGCCAACCCCGGCAACGCCGACCCTGACGCGGTCGCGTTCCTCAAGGACCAATACCAGGCACTCGTCCCAGATCTCCACGTCAGCGGCCGGTTCAGCAGTCAGTGATCATGCTTTCGCCGAGCGTGCAGTCGTCTTCTGACATTCCGCGTTCAGAAGTGCTGTGCGCCAACCGTCTACCTGACAATGTCGGTAGAGAGTGGCGCGCCGCTGCAAGTCCTCGACTGTTTCGATCAGATGTTTGAGTGATCGACCTAGTCTGTCCAGTCGCCAGACGACGAGGGTGCCACCGGCGCGAAGGTGACTGAGTAGATCGAGCAGGGCCGGGCGATCGTCCTTGGCGCCACTCGTCACTTCTTCCCACACTCGATCGCATCGAATGGCAGCCAGAGCGTCCCTCTGCAAATCGAGGACCTGATCAGTCCCGGAAACCCTTATTTACCTGTGACTCCCGAAATTGTTTGGCACGTTTTTACCGAATTATTGGCACGGGGCTTGACCGTCAGGTGATTCGAGGTGGACGTTGCCACCTGATCGGTATCGTCGCGGTATGACTCGTTCGGGTGTTTCTTGGCAGAGCCGAGCGATGGCGTGGCCGCTGATCGTGGGAGCTGTATTCGGAAGTTACTTCGCGCTTCTCTTCGCAGATTCCAGCGATGTCAGTAGTGTTCTCACCGCGATCTGCCTCGGGTCGTTGTGCTCGCTTCCTGCCGGCGCGCTTTTGGGAATGGCAGCAATCCTGACGGGGAAGGGCGTCCTCGCGGTCGGCGAGCGACACGTCCGCGCCGCGGCGCCGACGACGTGGCGGCTCGCATTCGCAACGTCGACGGCTGTGGTGGTCGCGATGATCGTCACTGCTGCGCTCTCCGTTGCAGGAGCCGATGGGTGGAGTATCGCCTGGCCTGCGTTGACAATCTCAGCCATTTCCTTCGGCGCAGCATCCGTGTACTACCCCGCGGCCACACATGAGGACCTCGCTCACGATGACGTTGCATCAGCTGGAAAATAGGATTCGGCACATAGCCGAATCCCCCTACCGTCTCAGTCATTAGCACTCCCCTGGTGTGGCGTTCGGGATATCAGTTCAATGCCAGTAGTTGCCCATAGTGTGAGCTATGCGGCGATTGCGTACGTGGTTGAGAGCGCCCGGGACCTGTGCAAATCTCCTTGCTCTTGGAGCAATGTTTTTCGGAGTGCTCGACGAACGACGAAATCCGGCACCAGTACCGCTTGGAGTGGCGATCGGACAGCCCACATGCATGGCATCCGCAGTGTTGTCCTCGCTGAGCCCGACGTCGGCAGTGGTGTGCGAATTCAGCGGGTACATCGACGATTGCGGCTGCGCACTTATGCGCCAGACCAGCGGGCTCGGCAACTTCGTCGCGGTAGTCGAGCAACTTAACTTAGTCGCGCTTCGACCAAATGACCGTGGTTCGGCGAATGCCCTACCGACGGCACAATTCCCACTCCCGTTATGTGGCTGGTCGATGACGCAGGAAACTCAGCAAGGGCCGCTCTTCCCGTTGACGGGACGTGCGGAAACCCGCTGCCCGACACCTACGCTCCCGACACCTACGTGGCAATCACGAATCTGACGATGCCGGACGAGCAAGCGCACAATCTGCCCCGAACATTGTGAAGCCACAGCCACGGCACCACGTTTTGGCCTGTTTAACCGGATCGCTCTCAGATCATTTCTACGGGTTTGGGTGTTCGTTTTGACCATCGACAAACTGGATAGTTTCTCCTGCCGGACACCCGAAATGCCCTGAGCAGCAGTAGAAACCCTGGGATAATCGGAACATGAGCTACAGCCACGGCAACTTGACCAACCCACTAAATAGCGGATGCGTCGCATGAGCGGCATTATTCTATCGTGACAGTCATGAAACCAGCGCCGCTCCCTCCGCGCCCGCTCCGAATCAGCCTGTCCGTCGTCGCATGGTTCAACCTGCTCTCCGCCCTTCTCGGAATGGCTGGACTAACCATTGGTGGCGGGTTCGGCCTCCCCCCGGAATGGATCGAAGGAACCGTCTTCACTTCCTACTTCTGGCCAGGCATCATCCTCGGCGTGATCGTCGGCGGAAGCCAGGCAACCACGCTCGTTGCTCAGTACGGCAGGTTCGCACTGGCGTGGGGTCTACATGCCGCAGCCGGCCTAATCATGATGATCTGGGTCTTCGTCGAAATCGCCATCATCCTCGTCTGGTCGCCGCTGCACGGCATCTATTTCGCCACCGGCATCATTCAGACAACCCTCGCCGTGCTCGCTCTAGGTGCCTGGCCCCGCCCCTTCCTCCACCAATCGTCAAAGCAACCACCACCCACTTCCTGACCGCACCGCAGGACATAGTCTTCATAAACTCATCTACACAACGTTCAGTTGCGTCCCCGCGCTGGGATACCTCGGACTTACTGTTGATCGGTTCCCACGCCATGTTCGATCACTCGCCGGGAAGTGAAGTCAGTTCTCGAGCCTCAGGTCGTCGTCGATCAAGTTCTCAGTAGCTGCTGCACGCGCTTGCACTGGCAACGGTGAGGAGGAGCGCCGAGACGATGCCGAATGCAGTTCGGGTGGTGAACATCTGAGATCAACGATCCATTCGTGGGAAGAAGAAGGACAGGAGGGTGCCGGCCAGCAGTAGGCCGGAGCAGACGAAGAGGGCTTGGGAGTATCCGGAAACCAGTGCTTCGGTCGGCGCGCTGTCCGAGCGTGCCGTCGAGGATGCGGCGACGCTCACGAGAACGGCTAGTCCGAGTGAACCGCCGATCTGACGCGACGTGCTCAGCAGCCCGGATGCCATGCCGACTTCTTCGGGAGGAGCGTCGGCGGTGGCGACGTTGCTGAGCGGCATGAACGACAGGCCGATTCCGATGCTCGCCAGAAGCGAAGGCACCAGGATGACGGCCCAGAAGGGACTGTCGAGGTTCATGGTCGAGAAGATGAAGGTCCCGATTGCTGCGACCGCTGTTCCGACTACGAGTAGCGGCCGAACTCCGTAGCGTGGAAGGAGTTTGGTGGATGCGAGGATGCCGATGACCAGGCCGAAACAGAAGGGCAGGAACGCCAGACCGGTGGTGGTCGGCGAATAGCCCAGTCCGCGTTGCAGGAATAGCGAGACGAAGAAGAACGCGCTGAACTGTGCCCCGCACACCAGGCACATGATGGCGTTGGCCAGTCCGATTCGGGGTCGAAGGAGGGTGGACAGTCGTACCAGTGGTGTGGCGCAGCGGCTTTCGACCGCGACGAAGGCGGTCAGCAGGGCGATCGTGAGCGCGAATCCACCCAGCACGTAACCCGAAGTCCAGGAATGTGATTCAGTGGCGATGACGGTGCCGACAAGGGCGGTGATTCCGGCCGTCGCCAAGATGGCGCCGGGGAGATCTAGGGAGCCGCCTCTAGCGGCTTGGCCGGCACGCAGGCCGCGGGTACCGGCAACTGCGGCGATCAGGGCCACCGGTGCGCCGGCGAACATCACCCATCGCCAACTGAGCCCTTCGGTCAAAATGCCGCTCAGTACTACACCGAGTGCACCGCCCAGTGCTGATGACATTGCGCCGATGCCGAATGCCTTGGCCCGGGCGCGTCCGGTGGGAAAGGCCTGGCTGAGGGCGGCGAGCCCGGCCGGCGCGATCATCGCAGCGCCGACGCCTTGAAGTGCCCGAGCGCCGACAAGCATCTCGGCGGACACCGAGAAGGTGCCGACGATGCTGACGAGGGCGAACAGCAGAAGTCCGGCGACCAGAACCCGGCGAGTGCCCATCACATCGCACAGTCGGCCGCCGAGAAGCAGCAATCCGCCGAAGGCGAGGGCGTACGCGTTGACGACCCAGGACAGCCCGGCGTCGGAGAAGTTCAGTGATTCCTGGATGTCGGGTAGCGCGACGTTGATGACCGACATGTCGAAGGCGACCAGGAACTGTGCTGCCGCGGCGGCTGTGAGGACCAGGGCAGGCGCGGCTACCGCCCGTGTTGTTGTTGTCATTGCAGGCACCTCATTTGTATACATGTTCTCATAAGTAGTTAGGTTTACCTTGCTGCCGACCGGGATGCAAGGGGTTCCCCGGGCGAGAGCGCCGTAGCAGGGGCGCGCACAATCGATGCATGGCCGAAAAGATGGAACCGAGATCGCCGCGGCTCGGACGTCCCCCGACGATCACGTCGGAGCAGATAGTCGAAGAGGCGAAACGGCAACTTCAGTCCGGCGGCGCCGACGCACTGAGCATGCGAGCGTTGGCGAAGTCGCTCGGCACCACACCGATGGCGCTGTACCGGCACGTGGGCGACAAGGAACAGCTGATCAGCGCGGTTCTCGATGCGTACTCACAAGACCTCGGTTCGCTGGTCCTGCCACAGGATCAGGTCGAGCGGATTCGCTTGATCTTCACCGCGATCTTCGAAACGCTGGCATCGGAGCGCTGGATCATCGAGTTGCTTCAGCGCGGCGGGCGCGGCGGGAGCGGCGCCGTCGTCCTGGTCGATCGAGCCATGGCCGCGTGTGTCGAACTGGGCATGTCTCCACGCCGCGCACTGTTGGTCTACCGAGCGCTGTGGAACTACACGCTCGGCGCACTGCTCAACATCTATGACGACAGCGCGCGACCCGAAGGCAGCGTGTCACCTCTTGCGATCAAGATCCGAGAAATCGGGCCCGCGGAACTACCCGTACTCAACGAGGTGCTCGAAGACTGGCCGGCCGGGACGACGACCGATGGTTATCTCGAAGGTCTCGACATACTGATCGACGGATACCTGCGTAGCCCGGCCTAACGGCACTGACACCAGGCCATGCCTCAACAGCGACAACGTGCCAGGTAGTCAACACGCCGAGCCTCGCGCCGAGAGGCGGTGTGGCCGCCACCCGGATGCAACTTCATCTCCCATAACCAACCGATTAACGCAGCATCTCGACGCGTTGTTCGCCATTAGGAGAAATCGGCAACCTGCCTATCTGAGTTGTCCAGAATCAGCTGTTTTGAGGGGTGGCCGGATACACAGGCAGCCACATCGCATCCTGAACGGCCTGCACCAAGTCGTCGTGGGTCACGGTGGCGACGCCGTCATCGGCTGCTGCCTTCGCGACCGCCACTGCCACCGTCGCGGACGAGGCACGAAGGTTTTCGACGTCGGGGAGGAGGGACGCTCCCCGCTCCGAGACATCTACCTGACCGGCGACCGCGACCGCAGCTGCAAGGAGCATGCCATCGGTTACGTGACGAGAACCGGACACGATCGTGCCAAGGCCTAGGCCTGGATAGAGCAGAGCGTTATTGCATTGACCGATCCGATAAGTGACGCCGCTGTATTCGACCGGTTTGATCGGTATCCCGGTCGCCATCAACGCCTGCCCTTTGGACCACAAGATGGCGTCCTGGGGCATGACCTCTATACGACTGGTCGGGTTCGAGAGCGGCAGCAAGATGGGGCGTTCAACCCCGCCACTGAGCGCTTCTACGACGTCCCGCGTGAAAGCTCCGTGCGCGGTCGAAGTGCCGATCAGGATGGTGGGTTTGACGTGCTGGACCACCGTCAGAAGGTCGATAGGGCGCCCGCCCCAATCTGCGACTTCGTGTGCTGGCCGGGCATAGGCTTGCTGGTAGTCCGGCAGGTCCTGCATATCGTCGGTGACCAAGCCGTCGCGGTCGATAAGCCACACTCGAGCGCGGGCCTCGTCATCGCTGAGCCCGGCGCGGCTCATCGCGGCGGAGATCTGGTCGGCCATGCCCGTGCCGGCGGTGCCAGCGCCAAAGATGACAAGTCGTTGATCCGCGAACGTCTGTTTGGTGACCTTCAGCCCCGAGATGACCGCCGCCATGACGATGGCGCCGGTTCCCTGAAGATCGTCGTTGAAAATGCGGTACTTGTCGGCGTGGTCTACGAGGATACGGCGGGCATTGGAGGGGCCGAAGTCCTCAAAATGCAGCAGTGCCTTCGGGAAGAGCTTCTCCACTGTCTCGAGGTAGGTTCCGATGAACTTGTCGTACTTCTCCCCCCGGACGCGACTGTGTCGGTTCCCAAGGTAGAACGGGTCGTTGAGGAGCGCTTCGTTGCTTGTCCCCACATCTAGATTCACCGCGATGACGCGACTGGGGTTGATGCCGGCTGCGGCGGTGTAGATCGCCAGTTTCCCCACGGCGATGTCGGTACCGTTGACGCCCCAGTCCCCAATCCCGAGGATCTCCTCAGCGTCGGAGCAGACGATCAGGTCCACATCCTCCGGACCCAATTCCAGTGTGGCGAAGGCAATTTCGATGTCGTCGACGTGATCGATCGACAGGTACACTGCACGCGACTGGCGGTAGTCTTGTGACCACTGCTCGATCGCGTCCCCGATGGTCGGGTCGTACACGACGGGTAACAATTCCGAGAGGTGATCCGCAATCACGCGGTAGTACAAGACTTCGTTGCGCTCGTGGAGCGAATCGAGGTAGATGTACTTCGCGAGATCCGTTGACTGCTTTTGCAACTGTGCGTATGAGCGTCTCGCCTGCTGATCAAGGGTCTCGACCGCTGATGGCAACCGCCCTACCAGGCCAAGTGATGCACGCTCCTCTTGCGTGAATGCAGTTCCCCGGTTCACCGCATCGTCGCGAAGAATCTTCTTTGCTTCATCCATGCTCTCCCCCATCCGTCGGGAGGACCGCCAGTGGACCCTTCAGGTGACAGTCCGGCGCCAATGACTGACCTCAATTGGAGTCAAATCTAACCCCGCAGTCGCTGCGCTGCCCACAGGTTGACTGAACTGTCCCGGCTGGCGTATCAGGGTTGCTCGCAGTGTGAACGCCACCTCTTCGGATTCGGCAGCTGACCAATCTGTCTGCGCCTCCATACTGACGATCTGGCCTTACACCTGACAAGGATGGAAGGCCACATCGATGCGTTGATCTGTTGAGACCAAGATCGAATCTGGGACTGTCTCGCCGATCACTGCACCAGAACCGAGCGAATCTGGGACGGATCCGCCCAGCGGGCAGCTGCCGAGTGCTGCTCCGGTCATTCGCTTCGTTCATCGAGAGCTGCGTCGACGAGATCCGCAGCGACCTTCAATCCGAGACCCCGATGTTGTTCACGCAACGCCTTGATCGCCGAGATCCGGTCCGTTGTCGATTCGATCGCCGACTCCACATCCAAGAACGGAACATCCTCGGGTGCAACAAACGTGTGATCAGGCTTGGTTCCTCGGGCCAAACGCTTGCGCCACATAGCGACGGCATTAACCGCGAAGGAAACGATGCCTCCCACTACGACTACGACGACAACCCAGTTCCACACTGAGGGGTGTTCGGCAGCCTGACCCACGCGGGAAGGAAGAACAGAGAGGGAGAATCCGATTGTGGCGACCGTAGCTGCCCATCGCTGAACGACCTCACTGTCGAGCAACCGCACGATCTTCGACACTTCATCCCCCTTGGTCATCCCCGCACAACATCAACGAAGTGTCTCAACACTAAGTGCCTCAGGAAGAAACGATTAATGGACGCAGTGGCTTCGAAAGGAACACCGATCAATTCCCGGACTCCAGGTTCAGCAGTCAGACAGGGGAACGACTCGGTGATCACGCTTTCGCCGAGCGTGCAGTCGTCTTCTGAAACCGACAACATGCCTTGGGGATATTTCAGCAGATCTGTGCGATTTAGTGTCCGACAAAGATGTGTCGACGGGTAGACCGGATCCACCGATCGCGACGAACTCTAGCCGTGTCGGCTGTCGAGGACACGACCCTGTCGCCGCGAGAGAATCTCCGCCGCCGCGACACTTCGTACCAAAGCATCTGCGGACGCACGTGATCGATCCACGCCAATTCTTCTGTCCTGCAACGAAAATCTGGTCGGTCGGTCGACTAAATTTGAACCTCGAAACAGTCGATTCCGCGCCATTTCTCACCCTCAACGGGCACATTTCGGGCCATTGAAGACCGTCATCGTTATGACATACATCACATTTCAGGTTGATTCTGTAACGCTTTGCGGGCCCGAATAACGGCGATCGACCTGCAATAACACCTTCTGATGCACATACGTTGCACAAACAGGCACCGACACGCCTACCCGTGACCAATCCGTGATAGTCCCCTACCTTGGAGTGAGCCCAAGCAGCCGGGCATTACCGGATCGCCACCGCCAGCCCCACCCCGTGATTCGGATTCGACAACATCCCTTTGTGGTGGGAGCTGAGACGGTCACCGTCCTCCGCTGGCGGAAATTGAAAGGAATTCATTTACATGAAGAACAACACTGTTACTCGCGTCCTTGCTTCCGTCGCTACCGCCGGCGCGCTCACTGCCGGAGTCTTCGGCCTGAGCACCGGCACCGCATCTGCTGCCGGCCACGACTGGTCGGGCGTCGCAGAATGCGAATCGTCGGGCAACTGGGGCGCGAACACCGGCAATGGCTACTACGGCGGACTCCAGTTCAGTCAGAGCACGTGGCAGGCCTACGGCGGCTCGGGCAGTGCACACACCGCCAGCCAGGCAGAACAGGAACGTGTCGCGGAAAACGTCCTCGCAGGTCAGGGTGCCGGCGCATGGCCGGTGTGCGGACAGTACCTGCGCTGATCCCCACCCCTTACGTATTGCGTCGCTGCCCGGTGACCGTCGAATCCGACGGTCACCGGGCAGTTTCGTTCTACCGACATCTCGTCTCGGGAGAGTCGCAAGTGATATTCAGCGTCGTGGCGCGTCGACACTGTCCGATTGCCGACGGGTCACCGACTGCGTCGACGGAGCAATTCAACGCACGCTAGAATCACTTAGCGTGCGCTAGATAGGGTGGCCGTGACTGGATGAGATTCATGGCCGACCCCAGGTAAGGATGTGCCGATCAGTCGGCCCGAACTTTAAACGGGGGTTCGGTTTGCCGTCCGTACCACCTTGTTCGAGTTACCTTCCGCTACAACGCAATCACCCGGCCCAGGCCGGGTTTCAGAAACACCCTACGTGTCAACACCGAGACTGAGGCAGATACCCGATGCAACGCAAGCACTACGAAGCCGATCATGAGGACTACCGCGCAACCGTCCGCGAATTCCTGGCCCGTGAGATCGAACCTCACTACGCGAGGTGGGAAGAGGATCGGCTCATCGACCGCAGTGCGTGGCTCGCCGCCGGCGCGTCCGGCATCCTCGGCCTCAGTGTTCCCGAAGAGTACGGCGGTGCGGGCGTCACCGACTATCGGTTCCGGAATGTTGTTTTCGAGGAGATCGCCCGCACGGCCACTACATCGTTCGGCTCCGGGTTGAGCGTGCACGACGACATCGTCATCCCGTACGTCCTGCATCTGGGCACGGAAGAGCAGAAGGCCCGCTGGCTGCCCCGGATGGCGAGTGGTGAGGTGATCGGCGCAATCGCGATGACCGAACCCGGCGCTGGGTCGGATCTGCAAGGAGTTCGGACTTCTGCGGTACGGGACGGCGACGAGTGGGTGATCAACGGCCAGAAGACGTTCATTACCAATGGGATCCACTCCGATTTTGTGATCGTCGTGTGCCGGACCGACCCCGAGGCGGGGTCGAGGGGCTTCTCTCTGATTGCCGTTGAACGTGACACTCCCGGATTCACCCGCGGGCGCAAGCTCCACAAGGTCGGACTGGCTGCTCAGGACACTGCAGAACTGGTCTTCGAGAACGTGCGCGTTCGCGCCGACAACCTGCTCGGTACCGAAGGAAAGGGATTCCTTCATCTGATGGAGAACCTGCCGCTCGAGCGGATCTCCATTGCAGTGTCTGCAATCGTGGCTGCCCGCGCTGCCTACGAGTGGACCAAGAACTACGTGTTCGAGCGAAAGGCATTCGGAAAGCCGATCGGCGATCTGCAGAACACCCGGTTTGCCCTTGCGGAGATGCGCACGGAGATCGAGGTCACCGAATCGCACATCGACCGCGCCGTTCTCGCACTGAATGCCGGTGAGCTCACGGCAGTGGACGCGTCGATGAGCAAGTGGTGGGCGACCGAACTTCAGAAGCGTGTTGTCGACCGCTGCGTGCAGTTGCATGGTGGGTACGGGTACATGATGGAGTACCCGATCGGCCGCGCCTACGTCGACTCCAGGATCCAGACCATCTACGGCGGCACTACCGAGATCATGAAGGAAATCATCGGCCGGGACATCGCCGCAGAGTTTCGGTGACACCTTGTCCCGCAACGAGATCGACTGATGCGCACGACGCTCACGTGACCACGGATCGATCCTCACGGTGAATCCACACCGTGAGGATCGATGCGCGAGGGCTATGTGGAGGGCTATGTGGAGGCAACGTCGAGGCCGAGCGCCCCGATGCACATCTGATCGAGGGTATCGAGCAAGATCTCCTCATCTGCTTCGTCGCCCTGAACGAGCCACAAATACAGCGTGTGGTCGACCATCGCGGACATGGCGCGGGCAGCCATCACCGGATCGAGTGACTCACGAACGTGGCCTTGGTCCTGCCACCGAGCGATTGCACGGGATGTTCGCTCGATCAGTTGTCGACGATGCTCGTGCCGAAGTGCGCGAAATTCGGCATTGAAGGTCGCGACCTGCTCGACGATGGCCATCAACTTCGCGTTTCTGCGATATGCCTGGTAGTACAACCGGTTGGTTGCGATGAGCCTGGCGGTCGGCGACAGGTCGGAGTCGAGAGGTTCACGGCGGTGTACGTCCTCGAAGAGCCGGATGCTCAGCTCCTGGAACACATCGTCTTTCGACTCGAAGTACCGGTAGAACGTCCCGTAGGAGACGGAGGCTTCCTGGACTATCTGCTCGACTCGAGTGTCGAGAAACCCGACCTCCTCGAAGACCTTGCGCGCTGCATCGAGCAAACCGTCGCGCGTCTTTCGACCCCGCGCGGTCAGGGTGTCAGCGGGTGGCGGTACGGAAGGTGTACTGGCAGATGACTTGCTCACCCTCGTGAGTGTCCAATAAACTGACATGACTGTCAAGTCATGTTCCCTCGGTGGACACACCCGCTCGACCCCTCCAGCGTAGCCACGTAGCACTGGAGGGGGTGAGCCTGGTCCGGGATCAGGTCTGCGACGGACGGAGCACGTGGCGGGGGTTCGCCACCCGCAGCCGAGTGAGCACGGCAGTCGAGATCAACTGGCGGACGGCAGTATCCGCGTACGAGACGGCGCCGGTACGAATTCGATCGGCAAGATCTGCTTCCGATGTGCAATCGAGTGCTGCAAGCAATTCCGTCACCTCGCCTGTGCGATCTCCGGCACTGAGCTCCCGTCCCGCTATCCCCAGCAGGTTGACGCAGATGCGGAGCAGGTACCGCTCCCGTTCATGCGCCCCGTCAAGCACTGGGGCGACATCATCGCGAAGAGTGCCGGTGACGAGTTCGAGAATTTCCGACAAGCTCGGACGGTCGTGCACCGATGGCGCCGTGTCGTCCGGAGGCGATTCGATGTTGTCGAGCAGACCGAGAATCAGGAGCAGGTCGTACTCCGACTCACACACTCGCCGCCCGATCGCGGCCAGTTCGATCGAGTTCTCGGCGCCGCTCAGATGCCTCTGCGACTGAAACTGACTCAGCACCAACCACCGCAGCGTGCCGTACGCCTCCCACCAGTGCAGTTCAGCTTCGGACGGCCGGATTCCCGCGGCGCGTTCATAACCGTCGAGCAACTGTTCGCGCGTACCGATGCCCGCAACCGGCGGCTCCGCGCCGAACCGCCACGCACGCACGCAGAGCCAGCCGAGGTCTTCGATCGGATCACCCAGATGGGCGAGTTCCCAGTCCAGCACGCCGCGGATTCCCCCGCCGTCGACAAGCACGTTCCCGAGTCGAAAGTCGCCGTGTACCAGAGCATTCGGGCGCCTGGCAGGCCTATTCTCCCGAAGCCAGCGCAGTCCGACCTCAACGGCTGGGCGAGGTTGTTCCAAATCCCGGTACACGGCCTCGATCGCGTCCAGCGGGTCGCCGGCGTCGAGCATCCCGAGAGTGCCGGTGTCCGCACGGTGAATTTGTCCGAGCACGTAACCCATGTCCTCAGCGAGATGAGACCGCACCTCGTCGAACTCGGAATCCCGCTGCAATTTCCGCGGGATCGACTCACCGACGATCATGTCCATCACCAGATACGGAGCATCGATGCCCGGTGCCGTGTCCCCTGATGCGAGGACGGTGGGAACCGGAACCCCGACGGCGGAGGCCGCCCGCAGGCATGCCACCTCTGCCCGCATCCGGTCTGCGTCGCCGTGCCCGGGTGGGTCCCGGCGCAGCACTACGTCCTGCGATTGACCATCTACGCCCCGAACGTCGACCGCCCAGATCTGACGGCTCGCACCGCCGGTCAACTGTCGGGGTTCCCCGACAGTGATCTCGTCGCCGAAGGAGTCGCTCAGTGCGACGCGGATTCCGTCACCAAGGCTGCTGGCGGCATGAGTCACAGCCATGGCGCTGCGCCTGGATCGCGCAGCAGTCGACGTGCGGTCGACATGCGGTGCACCTCGTCCGGACCGTCGTAGACGCGCGCGTAACGTGCTTGTCGGTACATCCGTTCGAGCGGTGTGTCGGAGGTCAGTCCGAGTGCGCCATGCACCTGGATCGCGCGATCGACGACGTCGTGCAGCATCCGAGCACCCCAGAACTTCACCAAGCCGATCTGGATGCGAGCATCCTCGCCGGCATCCATCACACGGGCCGCGTCGAGGGTCATCAGGCGGGCTGCGTGTATCTGCGCTGCGGATTCCGCGATGTACCGGTGAATTTCGCCCTTCTCGGCGAGCAATGACCCGTGTACGTAGCGGGTGTTCGCGCGCTCACACATCAATTCGAATGCGCGCTGCGCCTGGCCGAGCCAGCGCATGCAGTGGAAGATCCGGCCGGGGCCCAGTCGGTCCTGAGCGACGACAAAGCCCTTACCCCGTTCGCCGAGGAGGTTGGCCGACGGAACGCGGACATCGGTGAGACGAACCTCGTAGTGGTCGCTGGGATCGTGCCCCATGGTCGGTATCGAGCGGACGATCTCGAATCCTGGCGTGTCGGTCGGCACGATGATCGCGCTGATCCGGGAATGCCGCGGCGTCGAATCCGGCTCGGTTCGAGCGAATACCGAGCAGTACCCCGCATCTGCCACCCCGGTGGTGAACCACTTGTGCCCGTTGATGACCCACGTGTCGCCGTCGAGTTCCGCGCGAGTCTCGATCAGCGTGGGATCGGAGCCAGCCGTGTCCGGTTCGGTCAAACCGACCGACGGCAGGAACTCCCCCGCGACGATCGGCGGGATCCATCGCTGCTTTTGTTCTTCGGTTCCATGCTTGTGCAGCATCAGAGTGTCCTGCATCGACACCGAGCCGACTGCCAGCTGGCCGAATTCGGATCTGCCGATGACTTCGTTGAGGAACACGAAGTCGAGGAAAGGAACTCCCCCACCGCCGACGTCTGCCGGGTGCCCGAGCGCCCACAGGTCCAGTTCCTTTGCGCGCGAGCGCAGTTGCCCGAGTGTTTTGTGTGCAACCTCGTCCTCTTTCGCGAGGACGGGTTCTGCGGGGATCACCTCGTCGTCGATGAATGCGCGCAACCGAGTGCGCAGTTCGGCGATATCGCCTTCGGGTTGGTTCACAGTCATGGGTGCCTCCTTGTGGCAGCAGCGAGTTGCAGGGGCCGGGTGGCGGCCGAGTCGACGTACTCGTCGATCCGAGAGATCCGCCCATTCTCGACGCGGACGAACAGACTGGCCGGCACCTCGAGGGGGCCGTGTCCGGGGAGGGTGCCGCGTACGACGTGCTGTTGCGCGAATCCGTCTGGCAGTACGTAGCGTCGGACGTCCTCGTAGCGAAAGTCTGCGAGAGTGCGGGAGAGCCACCGCAACGTGCGGAGGTTCTCCTCGACGGTCTGCTCCTGTCCGTCGTCGTTGTGCCAGATGCGCGCGTCCGGCGCATACAGTTCGGTGAGTGTCGCTTCATCGCCACCGGAGACTGCGGCGAAGAACCGATCTGCGAAGTCTTTCATGCGAAAATGATTCTCCTCGAGGCAGTTACAACACACAAGCCATAACCGGGACGGAGAAATCCGTACGGTCCCCCACCTCGCCCGCCCTGAGTGAGGTGTTGACAGATGACTTACTCATGGACAAACTATCCAAGAACATGACATGACTGTCAAGTCACTTTATGGTCCCGCTCTCACCGATTCACCCCAGAAAGGCCCGCAATGACCGTCACCAATCCGAAGTTCGAATTCCGCGGAATCAACCATCTCGCGCTTGTGTGCTCGGACATGCAGCGCACCGTCGACTTCTACTCGGGAACTCTGGGTATGCCGCTGGTCAAGACGCTCGATCTTCCCGGCAACCTCGGACAGCATTTCTTCTTCGATTGTGGAAACGGCGACACGCTGGCGTTCTTCTGGCTGGCGGATGCACCCGACGCAGTTCCCGGAATCTCCGCCCCCGCCGGACTGCCTGACCGGGACGAGCTCGTCAGCGCTGTCGGGTCGATGAATCACGTCGCGTTTGCCGTCCCACCGGAGAAGTTCGACGAGTACCGCAAGCGGCTCAAGGCCGACGGCGTGCCACTGAGCATCACGCTCAACCACGACGACAGCCCGGAGGGTGCGTCGCGAGAGATCCATGAAGGCACCTTCGTCCGGTCATTCTATTTCCAGGACCCCGATGGTGTACTTCTCGAATTCGCTTGCTGGACCAAGGAATTCACCGAATCTGACGTCGCACACACGCCGAAGACTGCCGCAGACCGCAACGTTCCCAGCGCTTCCTGATCATCCCGAAAGGATCCACTCATGCCCCGCCTTCGTGAAATCCCCCGCGCCGAGGTCACCGACGAGAAGATCCTCTTCTTCTACGACCGCCTGTTCGGCGCCGACAAAGACCCCGCGGTCGATCACGGCACCATCCACGCCACCCCAGGCGACTGGTGGACCGTCTTCGCCCAATCCCCCGACGTCTTCCGCCACGCGGTACGAGGATTTGCCCTGTATCGCAACGCAGACCTCGACCCGCTCCTGCGCGAACTAGGTCAGGCCCGCGCCGGATACGCACGGGGCAGCCAGTTCGTCTTCTCTCAGCACTGCAAGCAGATGCGCTCACTCGGCATGACCGAAGAGAAAATCGCGGCCCTACCCCACTGGCAGATCAGCGACCTGTTCACCGACATCGAACGCGCCGTCCTCGCCTACACCGACGGACTCGTCTACGACGGCGGCCGCGTACCCGACGAGGTCTTTGCCGTCCTCAAGGCGCACCTGTCCGACAAACAAATCATGGAACTGACGTACATCACCTGCATGTACGACATGCACGCCACCATCTGCCGGGCTCTGAAACTCGAATTCGACGACCGCCCCGAACTCATCGAAGAAGTCCGAATACCCGAGGGCGTCGTAGTCGCCGACCTCTCTGCCGACCTTGCCGGAGAATGACCCGCTAGTCTTCATCAAGGACATCTACTAGGTAAGGACTGAACATGGAACTTGTTGCCATCCTGGAACTTTCATTCAAGCCGGATTCCCTCGACTCCGCACGTACGGTGATGACGCGAGTGCTCGAGGAAACGCGAGCATTCCCCGGTTGCATTTCCGTGAAGACAGTCGTCGACAGCAAGAATCCCACCACGTGGCGATTTATCGAAACCTGGGAATCGGCCGATCATGACGCCGAGTACCGCAAGTTCCGTGCCGGCGATGGAGCGATCACTGATCTCGGCCCGCTGCTCGCAGGTGCACCGTCATTGACGACGGGAACCGTCGACCCGCAGGTGTGATCGAAACTCGGGCTCAGATTGCCGGAGGACGAGGGTCTCCGGTCGTGAAATCACGACCGGAGACCCTCGTCGTCGTGCGGCGACCCGTTAGCAATCATGACGGTCCCCCTGATTTGATGTAGCTGAAGCCGGTACGACCAGGGAGCGCATCACGTGCAGTTGAGCAAGGGACAGAATGCGCCACTCGATCAGGCCGACATCACTGTGCACTGCTCATGGCGCCAAAGCCCGACGATCGACGCCGACTTGTCAGCACTCCTGCTCACCTCCGACGGGAAGGTGCGTGGTGACTTCGATTTCGTGTTCTACAACCAGGCCGAGTCGCGAGACGATTCCACCCACCACGTCGGCAAACGAAGTGGGGGAACTTCCGTCGAGGATTGCATCACCGTGGACCTGCACCGCCTCGATCCGGAGATCGAGCGCATCGCGATCGTCCTCAGTCTCGATGCGGCGGCGCCGGCAACCCTCGCCGACATCGGACAGGCCGACATCGCCGTCTACGACGCAGTCGGCAGCGCACTGGCCGCGTTCACCATCGACGACTGGAGAAGCGAAACCGCCGCTGTCACCGTCGAAATCTATCGCCGTGACCACCGCTGGAAGGTCCGTGCGGTCGGTCAGGGCTATCACGACGGGCTCGCCGGTTTGGCTCGCGATTTCGGTGTCACCGTCGATGACAACATCGACGCCCAAACCTCGCAGCCCGCCGCCGCACCGGTAGTCAACGGCCCGCCGCCCATCGACTGGTCCAACCCACCGGTCCCTGCCGGATACGAACTGTAGGAGCCGATCATGGGTTTCAGATTCCGCAAAAGCATCCAGATCGTCCCCGGTGTCCGCGTCAATGTCAGTCGCAGCGGCATCGGCTACTCCGCAGGCGTCAAGGGCGCCCGAATCACCAAGCACGCCAACGGCCGCGTCAGCCGCACCCTGTCGGTGCCAGGTACTGGGCTCTCGCATCAATCGACGGTCGGCGGCAACAGATCTCGATCGACAAGTACGTCGACCGCACCCCGCCGCCGAACCCCTACTGTCGCGGCAGCTCCGGTTCCCCAGCTCCCACCCGTACCGCCCCTACCACCGATGCCGCCTCCGCATGCACCGGCCTGGGAGCGCGAACTGTTCCAGATCCTGCACTCTCGGACACCAGCCGACTACGTCGGCGTTGCCCAACGCCACAAGCACGTAGCCCCGAACATACGGATCCTCGCCGCAGCATTGGAAGGGTTGCTGCACTTCGAATTCGCCGACACCAACCCTGCCGCCGCCCAACGAGCGCGTTCGCTACTCGGGTGGGTCGTCGCCCAACATGTCGACCTGTCCGCGGATCCGTTCGCGCAGCGATACCTCGCCGAACGCAGGTGGCCGGTACAGATCGTCCACGGCGTCACAGCTGCCCTGCGCATCAGTGACGACGTACTTATCCTCGCCGCCGCCGAACTGCACCAAAGTGCTGGCGACCTCCCCGCTGCGATCTGGACCGTCGAATACGCGACCCCCACAGCCCACGCAGCACTTTCGTTGGCGGACCTCTACAGTTCCGCCGACCGGCACCAGGACGTCGTCGATCTGACCAACGGCGTCACCAACGAAGACGACGCCACCGCACTGCTGTTCGCGCTGCGCGGGCGAGCATTCGCACAACTCGGATACAACGAGGCCGCACGCGAAAGCTTCAAGGAAGCACTGCGGGTGCGCTCCCGCGCTTCCGAAGTACGGCACCGTGCGCTGCTCGAACGAGCGCAAGTCGATCTCTCCCAGAATCGGAAAGCCGCCGCGCGCAAGAGCATCGAGAGAGTTCTCGCCGAAGATCCCACCTACCCGGGCCTGCAGGAAGCGCTCGCAGCGCTGCCCTAGCCGGATGGACTGATACAGGGTGGGCCTCGAGCGATTACGCTCGAGGCCCACCCACACGTCTACGACATAGACGAGAACTTCATGTCAGCTGCGCGCCTGAACAGCGGTACCAGCCGACTGCAAGTCGGCCCATTCGCCGTCATCGATACCGGCCAGTGCGGCGAGAACTTCGCGGGTATGTTCGCCCAAACCCGGCCCGGGCTCGGGAGTTGCAGTCTGTGACCGGGAAAACTTGGGTACAACGCCTGCGGCGGGAACTGCAACACCGAACTGGTTGACGAGGCGGACTACCATCTCTCGCGCGGCATAGTGCGGATCGGAGAGCATGTCCGGGGCCGTGTAGATCCGGCCGGCCGGAACTCCGCTGTCTTCCATGGTCTTCAACAACACATCGCCGCTCATCGTCGATGTCCAAGCACCGATGATTTCGTCGATCTCGGCCATGTTCTCGCCTCGCGGCCCGTGTTCCGCGAACTTCGGATCATCGGCCAACTCGGCGCGGTCCATTGCAGTGCAAAGCCTGCGGAAAACGGTGTCGGCATTGGCGGCGATGATCACCTCGGCTCCGTCCGACGTGGGATACACATTCGACGGTGCAACGCGCGGCAGAACCGATCCGGTGCGTCCACGGGTGATGCCACCGATTTCATGGTCAGCCATTGTCGATTCCATCAGGGCAGCCACTGCCTCGTAGATCGCTACGTCCACTTCCTGACCTCGGCCACTGACCGAGCGCTCGTGGACTGCGGCAAGGGTCCCGATCACCGCGAACAGTGCCGCCAACGAGTCGCCGAGGCTAATGCCCACACGGGTCGGGGGTAGTCCGGGATTGCCCGTCGTATGGCGGATTCCGCCCATCGCTTCACCGACGCTGCCGAAACCGGCGTCCGTCGAGCGTGGCCCGTTCTGACCGAACCCCGAGACGTGAACAAGGATGATGCGTGAGTTGATTTCCGCGAGTGACTGGTAGTCCATCCCCCACTTCGCAAGCGTGCCCGGCCTGAAGTTCTCGAGGACGATGTCGGCCTCGGCGACCAGTTTGCGCACCAACTCGCGACCGTCGGGCTGACGGAGGTCGATTGCAACCGACTTCTTGTTCCGCGCAATCGAAGGCCACCACAGGCTTTCGCCTTCCATCGTGACACCCCACCGCCGCATCGAGTCGCCGGACCCGGGCGCTTCGATCTTGAGTACCTCAGCCCCGTAGTCCCCCATGAGTTGCCCGGCAAAGGGACCGGCGATGAAGTTTCCCAGTTCGAGCACGCGCAGGCCGCTGAGCGGCCCGGAAGTTGTAGTCATGGCAAAATTGTACACAATCTACGACATTCAATCGATAATCTGCCCGGAACTCGCCATTCCTGCATACAAAAATCGTATTGTCGACGGGATAGGCTTTGCTGTGCATCAACCCCACATACAACGAAGAGGCACCGTGGCAACCACACCGCAGGCACCGGGTCAGGCCGCCTACTCTCAAATCCGCCAGGCAATCGTCGAAGGACGCTACAAGCCCGGCCAGCGCCTGATCGAACAGCGGATCGCCGAGCAGTTCTCGCTGTCCCGCACACCTGTCCGCGAGGCACTTCGCAGACTCGAAGCCGAAGGGCTTGTGCTCAGCGAGCCAAACCGGGGAGCCATCGTGCGAACCCTGTCGATGGAAGATGTGTCTGACTTGTACGGACTTCGCGCCCGCCTCGAGGCATACGCCGCTGAATTGGCGGCCGAGCGCATCGACCCTGCCACTCAGAAGATTCTCGACGCGGGCATCGAGGATTTTGCACTCGCACTGACACTCACTTCGGTCGACGCCGTTGAACGGGTTCGGGCGGTGGATACGGCAAACAGCCAAATCCACCGGGCCATCATGGCCGCGGCAAAGCATGAGCGGCTAAGCCGCCTGCTTGAACGAACCACTGACGTTCCGTTGGTTTTTCAGGCGTTCCGCCAATACGATCGCGCCCAGACCGAGCGGTCACATTTGTTCCATCAGCTCATACGCGACGCGATTGTCGCCGGCGATGGCCCCCGGGCGTCCGCCTTGATGCACGAACACGTCCTCCAGGGGCGCGACGTACTTCTCGCCCACCTCGCAGCAACCAGTAGTGACGAGGTGGACGAGCTGTTCGGCGTCTCAGCCTGGGAAACCGCCGGCCCGGGCGAGCTGGCCGGGAACCTGAGCGCCGAGTACCCCGCCGAGCCAGTCTGACGCCTCGATCAACTCGGGCAGCAGAGCGCCCGTGGCAATACCACTGCGATCGAGGAGATAAACCAGATCCTCGGTCGCAATGTTGCCGGTGGCGTCCGGCGCGAAGGGGCATCCGCCAATCCCGCCGATCGAGGAATCCAGCACCGTCACCCCCGAGTCGATAGCTGCGACAGCGTTGGCATATCCGGTGTTGCGAGTGTTGTGAAAATGGGCGCGCAACCGAATTCCGCGCGCGATCGCCGCGGTCTCTGCAAACAGTCGGGCGACTTGGGCGGGTACACCCACCCCGATCGTGTCGGCCAACGCGATCTCGTCCACTCCCAAGTCAGCCATCTGCTCGACCAGGGCAAGAACTGCAGATTCGGAAACTTCACCCTCGAACGGACAACCGAATGCGGTTGCGATGGTGACCGATACCCCAACACCGGCGATGCGGGCATCGTCGACAAGATCGCGCACAATATGCACCGAGTCCGCGACCGACATTCGTTGATTGCGCTCACTGAAAGTCTCCGACGCCACCACGACGCAGTTCACCTCGTTCACGCCCGCAGCCACGGCACGATCAAAGCCACGGCGATTGAGTACAAGGCCGCTGTACGAGACATCGGCACGACGCGGCACTCCTGCCATGACAGCCTCCGCGTCGGCCATCTGCGGTATAGCAGCCGGATGCACAAAGCTGGTGGCCTCGATGCGCCGCAGACCGGAAGCGATGGCGCGCTCGATCAGCGCAATCTTGTCCGCAGTCGAAACGTGCACGGCCTCGTTCTGCAGCCCGTCGCGCGGGCTCACCTCCACGATCTCCACGGCAAATCCCTTTCGTCTGAACACTGCTCGGCAAAAATCTGCACCGACCCCGATTATTGTATACAAACAAGTGTCCACGACCGCGAGGTAACGGATCGGGACCTGACCGGAACGTCATCCACAAGCAATCCGTCGTGGCTGACAGTCGCGGCAATGCACTTGCGCGGCTATGTCTTTTCAAGTGTCGGACCTCGGGAATCATCGCTCAAGTCGCCCCTCGCTCAACTTGTCGACTATCGGACAGCTTGATTCGACCGCATGGTGCACATACTTGTGATCTGTGGCACTCTTGAGTTAGATTGTGTGCAATTCCTGGCCGCTTGGCCTCGTTTCGACTGGAGCCCCACATGCTGTACAGCGATCTTCTACGGCGGAACGCCGCTCGCTTTCCCCACAAGACTGCACTCGCGATGGATGACGGATCCGATAGCCGGACCTATGGCGAGCTCCACCAGCGCGCCCTGCGCCTGGCGAACGGTTTGAGCGGCCTCGCAGCCCCTGGCGATCGAGTTGCGCTGCTGTCCGAAAACAATCTCGAGTACATCGAGGCCTACTACGGCGTCCCGACTGCAGGCATGGTCCTGACTCTGCTCAACTACCGCCTGCACCCAAAAGAGTGGGTCTGGATCCTCAACGACTCCGGGGCCCGTGTGCTGATGGTGGAGTCGAAGTATCTCGAGGTAATTGCCGACTATCGATCCGAGCTCACGAGCGTCGAGCACATTATCGTGATCGGCGCCCCCGCCACAGGCTTCACGGCCTACGAGAACGTCCTCCGGTCCGCGTCGACCATTGCCCCGCAATTGCAGATCAGCGAAGACGACGATGCGTGGATCCTGTACACAAGTGGAACAACGGGTAAGCCCAAGGGGGCCCGGCTGAGCCATCGCAACCTCAACACCGCGTTGATCCAGTCGGCGATCGAATACGACCCGAAGCCCGAAACCTGCTTCCTCAACGCCATGCCCCTGTGCCACATCGCGGGCTACCTGACCCCGCTGCACCAGTTCCGTGGCGGCTCGGTGGTGATGATGTCGGGCTGGGACCCGGAGCGATGGATGCAGTTGGTGCAGGACAACCGCGTCACCAGTGGCGGATTCGCTCCGACCATGATGCAAATGCTGCTCACACACCCGAAGATCAACGACTACGACCTGAGCAGCCTGGAGTGGATGGGTTACGGGGCGTCGAAGATCCCGGCAGATGTGTTGCGCCAGACCATCGACCGGTTCGGGCCCGTCGTCTACGCGGGCATGGGCATGACAGAACTCGGCGGCAATATGCTCACGCTCGACAAGGCTGCACACATCAGGGCAGCTCATGGGGAAGAGCACCTGCTCGATGCCGTCGGCAAGCCGATGTCCCTCGTCGATGTCCGTGTCGTCGATCCACTCGGAAACGACTGCCCCACAGGCACGATCGGTGAGATCGTCGTCAAGGGCGACCAGGTAACCAGGGGCTACTTCGGTAATCCCGAGGCGAACGCGCAGACATTCGAGGGCGGCTGGTTCCACACCGGCGACCTCGCCCGTCAGGACGACGAGGGGTTCCTCTACATCGTCGATCGAGCCAAGGACATGATCATCTCCGGCGGTGAGAACGTGTACTCGAGCGAGGTCGAGAACGCGATCTACACCAACCCCGATGTGCTCGGGGCCGCGGTCATCGGAACTCCCGACGACAAGTGGGGCGAAGTTGTCACTGCCGTCGTTGTCCGCAAGCCCGGCACCACGCTGACCGAAGACGACGTAGTCAGCAGCTGCCGCTCGCAACTCGCTGCATTCAAGCAGCCCCGCAAGGTCATCTTCATCGACGAAATGCCGCAAACCGTCAGCGGCAAGATCCGCAAGAACGTCCTGCGCGATCAGTTCGCATCCAACTGACGCCAACACGCCAGCAGTACAACAACTCCCGCAATACACGAACCGAGGAGCACCCGATGTCTTTCACAGTTGTCACCACCGGACTGAAATTTCCGGAGGGCCCGGTTGCACTGCCGAACGGCGACGCACTAGTCGTCGAGATTCACCGCGGAACACTCACACGAGTAACCCCGGACGGCACCAACACTGTGGTCGCGGAGGTCGGCGGCGGCCCCAACGGCACCGCTATCGGCCCAGACGGCCGCGCATACATCGCCAACTGCGGAGGGATGATCGCCACAGAGGCGTACGGATACGTCTTCGCCGGCGGCACCCCCGAGAACTACACCGGCGGCAGCATTCAAGCTGTCGATCTCGAAACCGGCGAGATCGAGACCCTGTACACCGAGTGCGACGGCATCCCGCTCCGTGGTCCCAACGACATCGTCTTCGACGCGCACGGTGGCTTCTACTTCACGGACCACGGCAAGAGCAACGACCGAGGCAACGATCACGGCCGCCTCTTCTACGGCACGAGCGACGGTTCGTCGATCCGCCTCGTTGCTTCAGAAATGCATGGCCCCAACGGAATCGGCCTCTCCCCCGACGGCACACGCCTCTACGTCAGTGAGACGTTCACCGCGCGGGTCTGGTGGTGGGACGTTACCGCTCCCGGCGAGATCGTCGGTGGCCGTACGCTCGCCGGCTCTGGCGGGGGCAACTTCCTCTGGGGATCACCCGACTTCCGTTACTTCGACTCACTGGGCGTCGAAGCCAACGGCAACATTTGCGTCGCATCGCTGGCTACGCCCGGCATTTGTGTGATCAGTCCGGACGGCGAGTTGATCGAGTTCCTCAGCATCGACACCGACGGCGACCCGGGCATCACCAACATCTGCTGGGGCGGTGACGACATGCGCACGGCATTCGTCACCGCGTCGAGTACCGGAAAACTGCTCCGATTCGACTGGCCCCGAGCTGGTCTGGTTCTCAACAACCAGGCTTCACTGGTCTGACGGTCGCACCGTCACCACCAATCGCGGCGGCGACGAGGCGTGGAGATGTCGTCGAATGCGGCGGCGTCTCCGATCCGCCAACGCCGCAGATCAGCCGAGATTCGAGATGCCGCGTTGCGCCGTTCCCGCTGGAGATCATTTCGGCGGCCGGCACTGTCGTAGCAGAGTGAACAGGAGCAGATCCGGATTCCGGTGTATGCGAATGTCCAATAGCAAGTGCCCGGCGACCGCGGCGACCAATCGGATGAAGGGGTAGGCGGCAGATCGCAGATTCCATCGCGGTGATCGTGGGCGGGTTCGACACCCAACTCACGGCGAGTGATGCGAACCCACAGCGGTGCGTGTGAATCAGTTCGGGACAAGGCAGCGCCTTTCACGTTCGTGCGCCCCGACCGCTACCCCCGGATGAGGACGGATCGGGGCGACGGTTGGTGCTCCGCGCCCACCGCCCGCCGTACCATGCACGCTCGCCTGAATTGAGTCATGTCACCGATCTTGTCATAGCCCCCCGACAGCCGCGGTCTCAGTAGAACTCGGTGTGCAGGACCTCGATGTGTGCCCGAACCACGGAAGACCTGCGGTCGAATATGACCGCAGGTCTTTGGCGTCGTCGGGATTGTCTAGTTCGTATGGGATGGAAGTCGGTGCGGGCAATTCGCCTGGGTCCGCTGCGAGGAGAGCCGCGTCGAATTCGGGTTCCGCCCTACACTTCGGCGGGCACGTTTGCCGGCAGGTCACACGACGCGGTGCCATCGTCGTGAAGGACACACACGGGGCAGTCTTCCTGCTCTGCCCCGAGCGAGAGGTCCGCAGCCTGCACCATCTCGGCGAAGAGATCCGCTCGCTCCGACAGTGACACCCGTGGGTCCCGTGCCGGGCGCAAGCCGAGCGCGATCATCGTCTCGAGTTGCCGGTAGCCGGCCGTGGTCGGGTCCACGATGGCGACACTCGAGCGGGCAGCGAGGATTTCGGCGACCGGGCTCATGCAGTTGCAGCCCAGGATGACCGACTTGGCGCCGTCCTTCACCGCAAGCTCGATTTCGGCAAGGATGCGCTCGATCATGTGCTCGCGCCCGGCCTTCATCTGGGTGAGGAAGTTGTCTTCCTCGGCCAGAGTGCTCTGCTCGGCGTGTGTCGAGACGTAACGTACCGAGATGCACTGCCGCCCAATGGGATTATCACGAAGGAGGCGATCGTAAACGAAGTCCATCGTTTCCGGCCAGATCGTGACGATGCTGAACTTTTCGCCGAGCGCCGCTGCTACCAGGAGACTGGCCTCGCCGCTGCCGACCACCGGAATATCGGTGGTCGCGCGTACTGCAGCCAGACCGTAGTCCGGTACGCCGCCGATCAGCACGCCGTCGTACCCGTTGCGAGCGGCCCGCATCGCGGCCTCCCCGTAGGCGACATCGGAGAGCAGTAGGTCTGCTGCGTCAACGGGGGTTACCCGGATTTCCGTCTGCACCAAGTCGACGGCGTAGCCGGGCGCGATCAGATGCTCGGGGACCGGACTCGACTGCTGACTGGTCTTCAACTCCACGTAGGCAATCCGCTTGGTCAACTGACGCTCCTTGATTCATGGGTGATGTGAGGCACTACCGGCGACTCGTGTGACGAGGCTATCAGAAAGCATTTCTACTGTGAAGAATAGACTCCGACATTCCAGAACAGCGAAAAAGATTGCGTAACAGACAGATACAACAAAGCCCGGGCAGTGCGAAAATCGCACTGCCCGGGTTTCAACAGCGTCTAGACGCTCCGATAGAGGTCACCGTGCTGAACGCGCATAACCTTCTTGTCCAGCTTGCCGACACTGGTCCGTGGGAGTTGGTCGACGTACAGGATCGTGTCGGGAAGTTGCCACTTGGCGAATGCGCCTTCGAGCAGCGCGTGGACCTCGCCCAGCGCGACGTCCTCACCGTCGGTGGTCACCATGATGACGACTGGACGTTCCTGCCATTTCGGATGCTCGACACCGATCACTGCGGCCTCGGCGACCCGGGGGTGGGCAATGATTGCGTTTTCCATATCGATCGACGAAATCCATTCGCCGCCACTCTTGATGACATCTTTGAGCCGGTCCGCTAGCTTGAGGTAGCCGTTTTCATCGATAGTCCCGATGTCGCCGCTTCGCCAATAACCGTCCAGGAATCGGTCGGCGTCGTCATCAAGCTTGTGGTATCGCGCGGTGATCCACGGTCCCCGCAGCAGGACCTCGCCCTGACTGTTGCCGTCGTGCGGCAAGTCGTTGTCTTCGGGATCGACGATTCGCACATCGACACCCCCCGCGGGAAGACCCTGATAGCGCTTGATGTTCCACCATTCGTCTTCCGTGACCTTGCCCTGCAAGGTGACCTTACGGCCGTAGTTCACGAAAGCCATCGGGGCAGTCTCGGTAGCCCCGTATGCATGAATAAAGTCGGCACCGGTCAAGTCGTAGAACCCGCGCATGAGTGTGAGCGCCGGCTCGGTAGCGCCGGACAGCAGACGGGTCCGGCTGAAGTCCGGTTTGACATCAAGCGTCTTGATGTAGTCGAGCATCGGCTGGAAGATCGCCGGCGCACCGTTCGCGACGGTCACACCTTCGGCGATCATCACGTCCGCCAGCATGTCTGTGTCCCCTGCCGAATAGCGTCCGGGGAGAACAATTTTGGCTGCGACGTAGACGGCGGACTGCGGCAGACCCCAGGACTGGCTGTGGAACATCGGCGTGATCAGCATGACCGCGTCAGCGGCGCTCATCCCGTAGGACGAGGCCTGCGTCAGAGTGTGTAGGTAGATCGCTCGATGCGAGTAGTAGACGCCCTTTGGCCGACCGGTGGTCCCGGTCGTGTAGCAGGCGCTGTAGGCGGAGCTCTCGTCGATCATCGGCCAGTCGATCTCCGGCGACGCAGTCGCTACCAGGTCTTCGAAATGGCGCACATTCGTCAACGTGGTGACAACCTCTGCGAGAGGCTTGTCGGACATCACCACCCAGGTAATCTCCGGCGCGAACGGTGCCACCGACTCCGCGACGCTCAGCAGACTCTCGTCAACCAGGACGACGGACGCGCCGCCGTGCGTCGCGACGTAACCCACATCTTCGGGAGCCAGGCGCAGGTTCATCTGCAGCATCACCGCTCCGGTGCCAGGAATGGCCCAGTAAAGCTCGAAGTGCCGCTTGGTGTTCCAGTCCAGGATCCCCACCACATCGCCGGGTGCTACACCCAGATTGGTCAGGGCGTTCGCAATCCGCTTGATACGCGCATAGGCGTCGGCGTACGTGTAGCGATCCCATCCGCCGTCGCCGGTGCGGTAGACGATCTCCCGCTCAGGATAGTTACGTGCCGAGTGGCGGATCAGCGTAGTCGTGTTGAGCTGATACGAGTCGTCATTCGTCGACGGGTGTCCCTTGACAATTGTGGTCATTATTCACTCCTCGGGTCCAGTGCTAGTGCGGGCGACCTAGGAGGGTCCGGATGCTGACTCCATGCGCGAACCGCATCCCGGGTTGTCGTGAGCCCTGAACGTGCCGCCTGGACTTGATATTTGGTGAGGCTTAACGCCCATCAGTTGCATTATTCTGCAATGCAGAAGCTCTCTCTGCACCTAGAATTGCATAGCCCAAGTGCGTTAGTCAAGGAATGAGCCCGAAACCTGAAGCGGCTACGACACTCTCAACCATCTCGTCAGGTGGCGAGCGAATGCGTCATCGAGCACCGGTAGATCTTGCATCAACCATGGCCAGTGCAAGATCGGCGTACTCCCTCGCGATTTCGACCGGCGACGGGCTGATCCCCGGTTGGTACCAATCCGCAACGGCAACGCACATCGTGACGATCGCTGTGGCGGTTGACGTCGCCGGGACGGTTCCGGCTCGCCCCGCATCACGGCACGCCTCCACGGCCGACTGGACGATCTCCCGAACTTGCCGTCGTAACTGCAGATGCATCAACCTGCCAGGCTCGTCGAGCGAACGGAGTTCTGTGGACGCGAGCACGGCCGAGGCCTGTCGGTGGGTGTGGAACAGGATTACGCACTCGACAAGATTGGCCACACGCTGATCAGGCGATTCTGCTTCGGCATCTGCAGCCACGCATCGACTTATGAGCTCTGCCATCGCGCTCTGCAGCAGTTCGGTGAGCAGAGCATCCTTGCTTTCCACGTGGTAGTAGACGCCAGCCATCGACAAGCCACACCGGTCGGCAATCATCCTGACTGTCGCAGCGTGGTAGCCCACTTCCACAAAGACATCCAGCGCCGCCCGAAAGACCGGGGTGAGGTCCAACCGTTCAAAGTCTCGCCAGTCCTCGAACCGCGGTCCGGTGGGCTCAGGTGGACGCAGATCAAGCTCTACCCCGAGCGCCTTCGCGAGTGCCTCCAGACGCTCCGCACCCGGCAGGCTCTTCCCGTTCTCGAACTCGCTCAGCGAGGACGCACTCATGCCTATTTGTTGAGCTAGCTGACGGAGCCCGACCTTGCGCTCGATTCTCGCCGCGCGCATCCTGGCTCCGAGCCCGTCTCCAACGATTCGTCCCGCCTGCACCATGAGTACCACGCTATCCCGCCGACACTCGACCACCTGGTTGGACGGCCGTTATGGCGGACGACGATCTGTCATGACATGGAGATAGAACCACTGTCGCACGCATCCGTCAGCTGACGTTCGAAATTTAGCGATCGGTAGATCTTGACGAACCGAACAGCTGGTAATACGGTCCTCCTGGGACGCATAAGCGATGTACGTCACAGTCCCCCTTCCCCTGTTCGTAAGTTCGACGCCTTCCGTGGCGTCCAGTCAGGAGCACCGCAATGAGCGACATCCTCGAGTTCGCAGACCGGTTCTTCAACGCCGTCGAGGGTGGTGACATCGACGCGGTGGCCGGCTTCTATCGCGACGACGTGACCGTCTGGCACAACTTCGACAACCTCGACCAATCCCGGGACGACAACCTCGCAACCCTCGCCGGAATCTCCGGCCGCTACGACGCTTTTGCCTATGTGGACGTCCGCCACACCGCCGTCGAAGACGGATTTCTCCGCCAACACGTCATCAAAGCGACTGTCGGCAAGAAGACCGTCAATGTCCCCGCGGTCCTACGCGTGTACGTCGATGGCGGGCAGATCCACCGCATCGAGGAGTACTTCGACCGTGGCCAGCTTGACGTCGTCTTCAGCTGATGCGAACCGCGACAAGGCCTTCGAAGGAATATCACGCAACCATTGATCACGATCGGCCATCTGTTCGTCATCTAGCGATCGATAGATCTTGACGAACCGAACACTTGGGAATACTGTCGAATCGAGGCAGCGGCGCGATGCGCGTCACAAAGCAAAGAGAGTGTGAAATGACAAATACAGAATTTGAACTCGGCGGCGTATGTCACTTGGCGCTGGTGTGCCAGGACATGGAGCGCACCGTCGACTTTTACACCAACGTCCTGGGCATGAAGCTGTCCATGACGCTCTCCCTGCCTGGTGGTGGCCAGCACTTCTTCTTCGACATGGGCGGCGGCCAGTTCATCGCGTTCTTCTGGTTCGCCGATGCCGCCCCCCACGCTCCCGGCATCGCGGCGCCCGCGGCCATTCCCGGCATCGGCAAGGAAATCGCGTCGGCGCACGGCTCGATGAATCACGTCTCGTTCAAGATCCCGCTCGACAAGTTCGACGAGTACAAGGCCAAGCTCGAAGCAAAGGGCGTCCAGACCGGACCGATGCTCAACCACGACATGTCCGAGCGTGGGATCAGTTTCGGAGAGAGCGACTCGACCTTCGTGCGGTCGATCTATTTCTTCGACCCGGACGGGATCTTGCTCGAATTCGCGGCCTGGACTCGCGAATTGCGCGAGGACGACGTCAAGCACGCGCCCCGGACCGCCGACGGCGGCCTCGGCACCCCGGTTGGCGCCGCCAAATGAGCGAGATGCTCGATCTCGCCGACAAGATGTTCGGAGCCCTGGTTCTCGGCAATGTCGCCGTCCTCGACAAGATCTATCACACGGACGTGAAAATCTGGCACAACTGGGACAGCGCCGAGCAGTCCCGTGAGGACAATCTGCGCATCCTCTCCGGCATTCCCACCCGCTACGACGAGTTCCACTATGACAACCCGCGCTGCACTGTCCTCGAGGACGGCTTCCTGCGTCAGCACGTCATCCGGGCGACTATCGGGGACAAGACCGTCAACGTCCCCACGATCTTCCGGGTATTTGTCGACAGCGGAAAGGTTCGCCGTATCGAGGAGTATTTGGACGCAGGCCAACTCCGCAAGGTCTTTGCCTGAAAAGAACGTGATCACACGAAACAGCCCCGCCGATCCAATCCCCTCGGCGGGGCTGTTTCGTGTCCGGCCTTGCTGCGCAGGAAGATTCATTCGGTACCGAGATCACAAAAAGACCGCTGCGACCCCTCCAGCTCCCCATTTTTCTCTCAGAAAGAACTTACTTCTGCTAAGTTCGACGTGATGTGAGTCTCCCTTGGGGTTCGTCGGGGCCGACGGCATCCAATTCCCAGCCTCAGCGTGAACGCGCAGTCAGGTCTGTAGACACACCCTCCGAAGGATGGCAATGAAGCGAATAACTTATCGGCGGACGCTTACCGCCTTGGCCCTCATTTCGACTTGCGGGCTCCTAGCCGCCGGATGCGCGTCCTCCGCCGGCTCATCGGATGGCACTGGCGCGCCAAAGCTCGTGAGGGCTGGGGTGATTGGCGAGCAGTCGGATGAGGGACGCGCTATGGAAAGTGCGACTTTGACTTATGCATCGCATTCGCTGACCAATACCCTTGACCCGATCAAGGGCAGGACGTCTGCCTGGCTCGGAGGTACGGAAATGGCTGCCATTTACGACGTCCTGGTGCGATGGGATCCAGAATCCGCAGAAATTGTGCCTCAGCTAGCCGAGTCGATCACAGAGGCTCCCGATCGACTCTCCTGGACCGTCAGACTTCGTGACGGGGTCACGTTCAGCAATGGCGACACTCTGGACGCGTCGGCCGTTATTGCCAGCACCAATCGTATGACCGAGGGCAATGCCACGAACAGCGATCAGTTCCGGGCGAACGTGCGGTCTGTCGAGGCGCCCGACCCCAGTACCGTGACGTATAACCTGAAGAATCCGTGGAGTGACTTCCCGACCCTCCTGACCTCAGGTTTCGGCATGATTACCCACTCCGACTCGTTCAGAGACGGGAAATTTGTCGAACCGATCGGAGCTGGTCCATTCACTGTTGAGTCCGTCAATCCCGGATTTGAACTCGTTCTTGCGCCACGCGAAGACTATTGGGGCGGGAAGCCGCGAATTGGCGAACTCAAGTTTGTAGACCTTCAAGGCGAGCAGCCGATGGTCGACGCGCTCAAGGCTGGTGAGGTGCAGATGGCGTATCTGAGGGGAGGCGAGGCCATCGACACGATGCGGGCCGATTTCCCCGGTTACTACGAGCCGGTAAGCATGGTCGACAACGGACTTCTCAATATCAGGGAAGGTCGTGCGGCGCACGATATCCGGGTCCGACAGGCAATTGCGAAAGCGATCGACCCCACCGTGATCAATGAACGGTCCAGGAAGGGCCTGAACTCGCCGGGACTCGAGATGTTCCAGGAGTGGTCCACTATGCATGGGTCGATCCCGGGTCCTACTCCGGACATCGAGGCCGCTCGCAAGCTCGTCGATGAGGCAAAAGCAGACGGATACGATGGAAAACTGACGTTCGCCGCGCTGTCAGATCCAGCATCGACCGACCTGGCGTTGGCGATGCAGTCGCTGCTCCACAATGTCGGCTTCGAAGTCGAAATCCAGCCCAATGCAACAAAGAACGACATCGCCAAAGTTTTTTATGTCACCCATGACTTCGACGTGAGCGTCGCCGGCACAGCGGTGCCCGACTCCGCCCCGCTCCTGCGCCTTCAAGGCCTGCTCACGACTGGATCCAGTCAAAACGTCAGTGGCTACAGCAATCCCACTATGGACGAAGTCATCTTTCAGATTCAAACTGCCGGCACAGAAGACGAGCGCCGGGCTGGATTCGAGAAGATGCAGACGATCCTCAACGAGGATGTGCCGATCCTGCCTTTGGGTTCGGGCGCAAACTTCATTACCTGGGCACCTAACGTCCACGACGCAAAGTCGGGCATGGATGGATTGACGCTCTTCGACAAGGTCTGGATCTCGGACTAGGCCGTAACCTTTCGCGGCCCTGTCACCTTTGCCGAAAAGCAAAGTGGCAGGGCCGGGTTGGTCATGATCACAAGAAATAGCCCCGCCGATCGATTGGATCGGCGGGGCTGCACTCCTTGGTCTACCTTGCTGCGCAGGAAGATTCGCTCCGTGCAGTGATCACAGGAAGAACGCTGCAACCTCGTCTACTGCTTGGGCCAGGGCGGCGGCGATCTCTTCACGGGTCACGTCGGACATCCGGCTCTTGGGCGTGGACACGTTCAACGTGTAGCGCGCCCCGCCGTACTCGCCGAGCGAGACCGACACCGACGTAACTTCATCCTCGGACTCTTCGTTGCTAGTGGCAAACCCGACCCGGCGGACCTCCGCGAGTTGGCGCAGAAGCGCCGACCGCTTGGTAATCGAGTGTGACGTAAGGCCCTTCAGCTTCTCATCGGGGTACAGCTCGCGCACCGCACGGTCATCGAGCGTAGCGAGCAGCGCTTTGCCGGACGATGTGCAGTGCGCCGGCATGGTCATCCCCATGCGGGACCCCACGCGCACCGCTCGCGCACTCTCGACCGAGTCCACAAAGGTCACCGTGTTCCCGTCGAGGCGGGCCAGATGGACCGTCTCACCCAGGCTGGCCGAAAGCCGTTCGAGCACTGGATGTACACGGGCCCTGACGTCTGTTTGGCGCAGGACCGCGAACGCGATCGTCGTCAGGGCGGGGCCCGGTTCGTAAGCCCGTGAACCCTCGACCTGACGGACGAATCCGCGGTACTGAAGCATCGCCAGCAGTCGGTGCGCGGTCGACGAGGCAACCGAAAGGTACTCGCTCACCTCGGTCAGCCGGATACTGCGACGCTCGCCCAGCAGCAGCAGGATTCGCAGGGCGTTGTCGACAGACTCGATCGGGTACTGCGGTCGGTTCGCAGTTGTATCTTCCTTTGCGGTCACGCAGGTAGCGTAACGGCAGGAGCGCGCAGAACATTCTTGGTGACCTTGCCGGACGCGTTTCGCGGCAGCATATCGACCAGCACGAGGCTGGTCGGAAGCTTGTAGCGCGCCAACCTCTCCCCTGCCCAGGCGCGCAGCGACTCGATGGTCAACTCCGCCGCACCCGGTTTCAGTGCGACCACCGCGACCGGGGTCTCGCCCCATGTTTCGTGAACCTGGCCGATCACTGCAACCTCGGCGATGCCCGGGTGACCGGCCAGCGCATTCTCTACCTCGGCGCAATATATGTTCTCGCCGCCGGAGATGATCATGTCCTTCGCACGATCTACGACGTAGATGAAGCCCTCGGCGTCCTTGCGTACCAGGTCACCGGAGTGAAACCAGCCTCCGGCGAAGGCCTGCGCCGTTGCCTCCGGGTTGTTCCAGTACTCGGTCATCAGTCCCGGCCCACGGTAGACGATCTCGCCGACCTCACCGGGTTGCACATCCACCATGTTTTCGTCGACTATGCGTGCCCAGACACCGGGTACCGGGCGTCCGACGGAACCCAACTTACGGCGAGAATCCTTGGCCTCGAGCACACACGTCACCGGGGACATCTCGGTCTGCCCGAACAGCGCAATGCTCGACGCACCGGGAAGCACCTCGCTCATCTTGCGAAGCAGCGAATCGGTGGCAGGCGCTGCGCCCCAGGAACTGACGCGAAGCCGAGACAGATCGCGCGGCGACCGCTCCTGCTCGTCGCAGACCGCCTGCCACTGAGTCGGTACGAGGAATGTCGAAGTGACCTGCTCGCATTCGACGACGTCGAGGAGTGCCCCCGCGTTGAACGAGACACTCGGAAGGACAACCATGGTGGCGCCCATCAGAATCGCCGGCGCCACCAGGCCAAGAGTCCCGATGTGGAACAGCGGTGCGGCGCACAGGCTTACCTCGTCGTACATCTCGAACCGGAACGCCATCACGTTCGTGGCCGACTGCGCCGCCAAGTTGCGATGCGTCAGCACGGCGCCCTTGGGCCGTCCGGTGGTTCCCGACGTGTACATGAGCAGCGCTGGTTCGCACTCGTCGATCGTCGCGACCAGTCCGCCCGAACCGGAATGTGCGAGGAGAACGTCGTAGGCCGATGCGCCGTCAGAGCCCTCGCTGCCGACCTGGAAGACCTGAACCGGACCCGCGGCCTGCGCGACCGCAGCGATCCCGGTGGCGCTTGCCTGCTCGTCCACGAAAAGAACGACGGCTCCGCTGTTGTCGAGCGTGAACGCCACCTCGCCGACGCTCAGCCGGAAGTTGATCGGCACGGCGATAGCGCCGATCCGGTTGGCGGCGATCATGATCTCGATGTACTCGGCCTGGTTGCCCATCAGCAAAGCAACGCGGTCCCCGTGCGCCACGCCGCGCTCGGCGAGGGCGGCGGAGACGGAATCCACTCGCTGCTGAAGATCTGCCCAGGTAATCCGGCGGTCGCCGAAGACGACGGCCGTCTGTTCACCGCGCTCAAATGCATGCCGCGCGACCTGACTGACCCAGTGCTGCTGGCGGGCACGCGTCAGGTCATCCATGTCCACGCTCGTATTCACCACTGCGCCTTGGGGAAACGGTCCGCAATCCACTCGCACATCACATCGGCAACGGCGGCGCGGGCCCCGGGCTCCTGGAAATAGTGATCACCGGGCAGGTCCTTGCGCGACTTGTCCTCGCTCGCGAGGGCATTGAACAGCGCGTCCGCGTCGCTCGGGAACACACCCGAGTCCCCGTCAGGGTTGATGACAAGCGAAGGCACCGTGATTTTCTCCATGTGCATTTCCGCACGGCACTGCGATTCTTCGAGACTCCACATGTGTAGCCAATTCCGCAGCGTGCTCCCGGCACCGATGCCGCGGTCCTCGCGGTTGGCTACCGAAGTCGGGCCGCGGTAGCACTCGCCTGCCGGCCGACTGCTGGGCTCGAGCGTCGCGTCCACCATCCGGGGGTCAGCCCACGTACGCGGGACTCCGAAGTGCCGGTCGTTGTAACCCGCGGCGGTAATCCGAGCCAGCTCTTCCTGCGCCCATGCGGTGATCCGGTGGTTGCGGGCAACCTGCGCAGCGCGGTACCGCTCGATGAATTCCGCGGAGTACGGCGGACCGTTCTCGGGGTTGAACAGATCAAGTTCGGGGTCGGTCAGAGTCGGGTCGTTTTCGTCGACGACTGCTGCGTCCAGCCACGCGGTCAGCACGTCGGGCCGACCGCCGTGCGCGGCGAGGGAGATGTAGGCAGCTCCGGGGATGAGGTCGTTAATTCCGACTGCGGGTTCCATGTCGCGGGCGGGACGGATGCACGGCGAGGTCGCTTGCGCCTGGTAGGCCGCCATCAGCGAGCCGCCTCCGGAATTGCCGAGCAGGATAACCTGATCCACACCTGCGTGCTCCTCGAGCCAGCGCACACCCACACCGATGTCGACCAAAGCCTGGTCGAGATTGAACAGCTCCTCGTAACCGCGGTAGCGAGTATTCCAACCCAGGAATCCAATACCTCGCGCAGCCATGAACTCGGCGATGTAATGCTCCGAGAAATCAATCTGGTAATGCGTAGCGATCATTGCGATGCGCGGCTTCTTACCGGCCGGCGTGTAGTAAATGCCCTGACACGGGTAGCCGCCGGCACCCGCGCGCTTAGCGCCTGGTGACTCGCTGCTGACAAATTCCTTGTGGACGGTCGGGCTGGTGGTGCCGGTCATGGTTAGACAACCTCGTATTCGTTGAGACTTGCGTATTTCTTCAGGTGCGTGAACATCAACTCGACCCGCTCGAGGACGATGGGATCCGTCAATCTGCCTTGCTCGTCAAAGTGATTGGGGGCAAAGCTGAGGAGAATCTCCGGCCCGGGCAACACTGGGGACCGGGAGAAGACGAAGGTGTGACGCAGTTCGAATTGGCTGCGCGCTGTGCCGAGGCGGCCAGGCGTCGCGCCCATCAGCGCCACCGGCTTACGCTCGAGCACCGAGCGTCCGAGTGGAAGTGAGAGCCAGTCGAGTGCGTTCTTCAGAACACCAGGGATGCCGCCGTTGTATTCGGGTGTCGCGATGAGCAGGGCATCAGCGGCTTCGACCTCGGCGCGCAGAGCATGGACGCTGTTCGCCTCGTTACCGAAATCGTCTTCGTTGAGCATCGGGATCTCGCCCAGCAGCTTCGTGATCCGCACCTCGACGTCGACCGGCGCCATTGCCGCCGTCGCCTCGAGAAGTTTGCGATTCCACGAGTCTGCGCGGAGACTGCCTGCAATCGCGCAGATTACAAATTTTCCGTCTTTCATCATGCAGCTCCCAGATAGGCCGCGACGACAGCGTCGTCGCGGATAACGTCGGCGGGCTTGCCGAGGGCGATTCGTTGACCGAAGTTGAGAACACAGACGCGGTTCGAGATGCCCATGACCATCTTCATGTCGTGCTCGACGAGCAAAATGGCAACGCCGAGATCTCGGTTCACCTGCACAATGGTCTCCGTCATCTCGGCGGACTCGTCGTGATTCATGCCGGCGACGGGCTCGTCGAGCATGATCAGCCGCGGTTCCATCGCTAGTGCCCGCGCCAACTCGATTCGCTTCTGCGTGCCGTGCGGTAGTGATCCGACAGGGGTGTCTGCCAGGTGCTCGATGTTCATCAGCGCAGCGACCTCGCGAACCTTTTCCACCGCGGCCTTCTCCTCCCGCGCTGCGCGGCCCAGCCACAGCATGTTCTCCAAGGCTCCCGCGCGCATCGCGTTGTGCCGCGAAAGCAAGAGGTTGTCCAGCACCGTCATCGCGGGAAAGACCTCCACGTTCTGGAAGGTCCGGGCGATGCCCTTTTTCGCGATCTTGTGAGCCGGCAAGCCCAGGATTTCGGCTCCCGCGAAGCGCACGGAACCGGACTGTGGTGCGTAGACACCGGAGATGCAGTTGAACAGCGAGGACTTGCCCGCACCGTTCGGGCCGATGACGGAGAACAGCTCGCCCTCAGCGATCGAAAAGCTCACGCCGTCAATGGCTTTTACCCCGGCGAAGCTCAGGGCCAGATCGTTGATCTCCAACAGATCGGCACGCGGATCAGACATGCTGGATCACCCCTTCGGTATCGATTCCCGTGGCCTGTGCCGGCGGCTCAGCTGCGCCCACTGCCGAAGCACCCAGGTACAGCTCTGCGATTTCTGCGTCGCCGCGCAGGTCCTCCGCCTTGCCCTCCTTGACGACGCGGCCACCTTCGAGGACATATCCGTACTGCGCAATTGCCATTGCCATGGCCGCGTTCTGTTCCACCAACAGGATGGATGTCCCTTCCTTGTTGATGTCGACGATCACGTCTCGGACATCAGCAACGATTTTCGGTGCCAGGCCGAGGCTCGGCTCGTCGAGAAGAAGCACCTTCGGCTGGGACATCATCGCCCGACCGATCGCGAGCATCTGCTGCTCTCCGCCCGAGAGGTAACCGGCTTTGCGCTGCATCAGGTCACCCAGACGCGGGAAGTGGTGCAGCACCCGCTCACGCGCTTCGAGTTCCTGGGCCTTGCGATAGCGACGGACAAAAGCGCCGCTCGCGAGATTCTCGGCAACGGTGAGTCCAGGGAACACCTGCCGACCCTCGAGGGCCTGCGCGAGGCCGAGTTTCACGCGCTTCGACGAGCGCTCGTTGGTGACGTCGTTGCCCAGCAGTTCGACCCTGCCCGAGGCAACGGTGCCGCCGTGCACGCCGAGCAGACCCGACACCGCCCGCATCAGCGTCGACTTGCCCGCACCGTTCGGCCCGAGGAGGCTGACGATCTGGCCTTGGGGAACCGTCAGGCTCACGTCCTCGAGCGCCAGCGAGGCTGCGCCGTAGCGGACACTGAGGCTGTCGATGACCAGCGAGTTCATTTGCTACCTCCGGAGATTCGGGCTCGGATCCAGTCGATGGGCCGCTTGAAGAGCGCGAGCAATCCTTTGGGCTCGAAGATGAGGACCAGCACGATCACAAGGCCGTACAAGAACTGTGAGAGCAGAGGCGCGGTAACGCCGCCGTCGGCGCTCGCGTCCTTCGAGACAAACGGAAGGTACGGCGACAGCACATTCACCATCTCAGGCATCGCCTTGATGAAGAATGCGCCGAGGATCGCGCCCGCGACCGTGCCCATACCACCGATGACAACCATCGCGATGAAGTCGACGGAGACCATCATCGTCCACTGACTCGGCGTGAAGTAGCCCATGTAGGACACGAGCAGCGCACCGGAGACACCGGCGAACGCCGAAGAGATGACAAAGGCCACGACCTTGGTTCTGGTCACAGGTATGCCGGCAACGCCCGCCGCGATGTCCCGGTCACGGACCGCCATGAAGGCGCGACCTAGGCGCGAACGCTTGAGGTTCCACGTCAGCACAGTGACGATGAGCAGCACTGCCAGGGCGAAATACCACCACGCCTGGAACGAGGTCAGGATCTCCTCGCCTCCCGACGACCAGTAGCCGTCCAGCAGGTCTTGCCCGTTGATCTCCACCGCAGGGGCCGTCCGACCATTGACTCCGCCGCTCAGGCTGGTCCAGGTTTCCCAGACATAGGTGCCGATGAAAATCAGGGCCAACGTCGCAACCGCCAGGTAGAGCCCGCGGATTCGGACTGCCGCCGGAGCGACCACCCCACCGGCGAGTCCGGCAACTACAGCGGCTGCGGGCAACCACACCCAGACTGGGAGTCCCTCGTCGACTCCGAGCCAGGCCGAGGTGTAAGCGCCGATCGCCATGAATACCGCGTGGCCCATCGAGATCTGACCGGCAAATCCGGTGATGACCTGCATGCCGAGTGCGCCGACCGCCGCGATCAGCGCAAAGATTCCCACGCCCATCCAGAGATCGGACTGCACCACCCACGGCACAACGAGCATCGCCACTACCCACACGGCAACCCACACCCGCGTGCTTCGCTTCTTGGTCCGCACGACTTCGGAGGGAACACCTGCGGTGTCGTCGTCGATGGGTGCGGGTTCGAGAGTTGTTGTCATCGGTCAGACCCTTTCAATGCTTTTACTGCCGAAGAGTCCGTAGGGCCGGACCACCAGCACGGCAAACATGACGATGTAGGGCAAGACCTCATGGAGTCGGCCGCCCCCGATGTCCGACAGGTAGTAAGAACCCATCACCTGAATCAGTCCGACGATCAGGCCGCCGACAATCGCACCTACCAGCGAGTCCATTCCGCCGATCACGATCGCGGGAATAGCAAGCAGCGCAACGATACCCAATGCCGGAGACACAACCCGAGGGAACGACGCCAAGAAGACACCGGCCACCACGGCAAGGAACGCCGCAAGTCCCCACGAGAGTGCGAACATCCGTCGCACATCGATTCCCTGCGCCAGTGCCGCTTCCTGGTGACTGGCGGTCGCACGAAGCGCCAGACCGTACGGTGTCTTCTGGAAAAAATAGGCCAGCCCCGCGAGAACCACCACGGAGGTGCCGATTGTCGCAATGCCACTCCACGGCAGCACTACCGAGCCGACAGTCACCGTGCCTGAACCGACAGGACCGGCCGAGCCATGTGTGCCGACGCCCCAGATCATCAAGATCGCCTGGTGAAGCATGATCGAGATACCCAGCGTCGCGAGAACCACGGTGGTAACAGATTTTCCGACCATGCGGCGCAAGAAGACCGCCTCGATCAGGACCGCGAGAACCACCATGATGACGACCGCGAAGAGGAACGCCAGCCCCCAGGGCATGAAGGCCATCAAGGCCAGCACCGTGTAGGCGCCTAGCGCCACGATCTCTCCGTGGGCAAAGTTGAATGTGTGTGAGCCCTTGTACATGATCACGAACCCGAGGGCGATCAGTCCGTAGACCATTCCTAGGGCTATCCCCTGGAAGCCGAGCTGCAAGAAGAGCGCCATAGCCCCTTCTACTCCTTTAGTCGAACAATAATTGTCCTGATGCGCCGCCAAGGCGCCCGCCGCCGTCCTGTAACGGGCGCCGAAGTGCGTCGATCAGAAACCGTTTGCCTCGCCCCAGGCGCGAGCCTGATCGGTCTCGGCCCAGTCAGTGGTGGGGATCAGCAGACCCTCGGCATTTACGGTGTTCATCCGGCTCTGGTAGCTGACGATCGAGTCGCCGGTACCGAGGTTGACTGTCGGCAGGATGCCACCGAAGTCGATGTCGAGATCCTGCATCGCGGCCAGAACACCTTCACGGGTGAGATCCTTGTTCGCGCAGGCCTTTTCCAGCACCGCCGCGGTGGCAGTGCCGCTCAACCAACCGGCAACCTGGAAGTTGCTCGGCTTCTCGTTCGGCGCGTACTGCGCCAGAGCGGCATTCATGTCCTTGATGCCCTGAACGTCATCGTTCAGCGCTCCGTAGCTCGCCGAAACGTAGAAGTTGTCGGTCAAGCCGGCCAGCGGCTTTGCCAGCGCGGCGTTCCAGGCGCCCGAGTAACCGATCCACTGCGGCGAATAACCGAGCTGGGCGGACTGTCCCACCAGCCCCGCGGTCTGGGCCATGGTGTTGGCCAGGATCACGACCGTGGCGCCGGAGTTCTTCAACTCGGTGGCCTGAGCGGTGAAGTCGTTGTCAGCGGGGCTGTACGTCGGGCTGGCGACGACCTCGACGCCGGGGATCTGTTCCGCGGCAAACTTGACGGAGTCTGCGTATCCCGTGCCGTACTCGTCCGCCGGTGCGACGACGGCGACCTTGAGCGGGTTGGTAGCGCTTGCACCCGCCTTCTGCGCGGCCCAGACCAGGCCGTTGATCAGCTCGACCTCGAAGGGCGGGGTGTAGATCGCGACATCCTCGAGCTTGAGCGCTGCTGTGTTGAGCGATGCCGAGAAGGTCGGCAGGTCGTCTTTCGCGATGCTGTCCTTGACCGCCATCAGCGAGGACGTGCCGATCAGCTGCGGGATCATCACAACCTTGTTCGCGATGGCGCGATACTGCTGGGTGGTGACCTGAGGGTCGTATTTGGTGTCCATCTTGTGCAGGACGAGTTGACGCCCGCAGATCCCGCCCGCGGCGTTGACCTGGTCCAGCTTGATTTCCAAGCCGATCGAACCCGAGGTTGCGGGCTGGGCAAGTGGCCCGGAGTAGTCGGTGAGGATCGCAAGATTGATCTCGCTGTCGCTGACGCCCTTTCCGGTCTTGACCCCATCCGCACTTGCGGAGTCTCCACTGGCCGACCCGCCGCAAGCAGTCAACGTGAGCATTGTGGCGATTGCGAGGGCTGGAGCAGCTTTCCTCAACATCTTCAGTACGTCCCTTCGGGGTTGTGACCTGACCCACATTGAAACTGTGGTCCTGAGCATTGAACAGGCATACATGGCGTCGAGTCAAGGGCAATCTATCGATCGCTAAGCCAGAAACGCAATCTCTTAAGCTGCGCTAATAGTAGAAACTTTCTCTCTGCAGAGACATGTTCTGCCGAACACGCAGGTACGGCACGCGGAATGAACGAGGTCGGACCGGCGCCGAAGCCGAGCCAGTTTCGGCGATTGACGAGAAAAAATACCCGAGGTGACGTCCGTCCAATCGCCCGCGAGGCCCATGAAACAGGCCATGCATCGACCAAGACCATAACGAGGTACATCCAGGCCTCCGCTCGGTCAAATTGTACACAATCAGCCGAAATTTCTCGATACTGATTGCAATAATTCGCTTTTCTGCATACAAAGACCTGAACCATCGTCACGCGGACTGCAGCCCTCGATCGAAGCTGCCCGGACATCGCTATCGACATCGCTGCCACCGGTCGGTCGATACACAGTCGACTTCTGCCCGATCCCGAAACATGCACTTCCAACGGCTACCAGCGCGCGCAACGTCCTCAGCGCCCTATCAGTTCCCGAGGCACTAATCCTGTGGTCACCAATCAACACATACCCTCAGAGTTCGGGAGTTGTTGCATGAGAAGCAATGTCGATGAATTGGTATCGGCACACATCGAGACGGACCGATATTGCAGACGGAGCCATTGTCGGTGGACTTCGCCACTGATCATGGCTGGACCCGCGTCGCCGACGAAATCGACCTGCCGATACCGGCGGGTCGATTGTCCGTATCGCAGGAGACTCCGGTCCGGCAAGGCGGTGACTCCTCTTGCGTGCGAGGGGATTACTGCCCTTGACGACATCGACGGCGCTGGGTCGATCCAGGTTGCAGGGCGGGATCGACTTCCAGTATCGGGCGACAATTGGCGAGCATCCGAACGTCGCAGGTCTTACGCTTCTCTTCCCAGAAGAACTTACTTCTGCTAACATAATCTCGAGTGATGCGGATCACCCGACGCGAGTGGGTGTTAATGGCCGGCGGGGACACTTCAAATGGTCCCTGAGGCCCGTTTGGGAGAACTGGCCGATCGCCCGTTAGCGGCCAAGTGAGCCTGCGGCTTTGGTGGAGTAGCTGTGATTACTCGGTTGATTCTTGAATCGGCCGCTCCTCATGCATTCGACGTTCTCACCAAGTCCAATTCTGACCATGACCCGACACTGCCTTGCATCCGGAACTGATCCAATTCCGTACCCATGCGGTCGAGCTATTGGCCGATCTACAGCCGAGCGCCGAAGCCTAAAATGTCAAAGCGCCTGTCCAAAGGAACGTCAAGATGACCACTGATCAAATACCTAACCCTGCCACCGTCAAGGCGGCAGTAAATATTAGAACAGCCTGGGGCATGACTGGACTAGTCGTATTCCTTTATGTTGTAAACTTTGCAGATAAAGCAATCCTGGGCATCATTGCGCAACCACTGAAACGTGAATTAGGGCTTACCTCCACGCAGATAGGAATGGTTGGATCGCTCTTCTTCCTAACTTTTACGATCGGCGGATTCTTGGCCGGTCCGATCAACAAGTACATGACTCTGCGTTGGGGGCTTCTACTCCTGGCAGCTATGTGGTCGGTCACTCTATTGCCACTCGTCATATCTGCGAGCATAGTGACACTCATCGCTGGCCGTATGGTGCTGGGCTTCGCCGAAGGGCCTAGTTCTGCGCTCATGCATACGGCGGCATACTCCTGGCATCCGCCGGCGAAGCGCGGACTGCCCGGGGCACTCCTGATGGGATCGGGGTCAATTGGAAAAATCCTACTCGCTCCAATCCTGACCGCGATTTCTGTTACCTTCGGCTGGCGATATGCCGTCATCACATTGACAATTCTTGGTCTTGCCTGGTCAGTCTGCTGGGCGATCGGCTGGAGGGAAGGACCCTTCACAGGTCGGACCCCGAAGACTCCGCACGCCGACCTGGTGAATATGGAGCCAAGCGTTCCCTGGCGAACAATTTTTCTGTCTCGTACCTTTGTTAGCTGCTGCATCTTGACCATCGTGGTTTATGCGCTGACAACGGTCGTTCTTACTTGGCTTCCGTCATATTTTGAACTCGGCCTCGGATACTCGGCAATGCAGGCTGGATCAATGTTCGCGATCCCATCAGTTATCGCACTCATCTTGATGATTGGGTCGAGTGTGACAACTGACCGCGTATTGTTGCGTGGTGGAAAGTCTCGGACATCGCGGATTATCGTTCCGTGCATCGGAGTGTTCATTGGTGGCACAATCTTGGCCGTGCTACCAATGATTAACGTGCCAATCGTCGCAGTGGCTGTTGTATCGGTTGGGTATGCCGCGGTAAGTATGGCATTTCCCCTTCTTAATGCTGCTATCTCAGAAATTTGCCCGCCCCAGCAGATTGCCGGCACCATGGGTGTATATCTCGCCGTGATGGCCATCGGCGGACTAATCGCTCCTTACGCAACCGGTGTAATCGTTGATAATGCAGTTAGTCCGGCCGTAGGGTACGGGCAGTCATTTCAGGCTATAGGAATTCTTGCATTCCTGGCCGCTATCGTGGTACTAATATTCGCTAATCCTGACCGCGACCGCGCAGCAATCCGGGGTGATATGCCCTAACATTAGCAATATCTGACCCTTGCCGATTTTAAGCTACTAATCCTAAGTTATCGGAAAGTGGACGTAGCGGCGAGTCGTTTAGGGCAGTGCCGTCACCAAAAGAAATCTGCTGTCACGTCGGCACAATCTGCGTGGACTTCCGATATCTGATGGTGATTGCACTGACGTCAATCTTTCATGAGGCGCCTCTGCCGGTCTGATCGGTGAAAGATCAGACCGGCAGAGGCTGACCCGGATATGGGCGTGATCGGTCGCCCATGTGTGCAGTTGAAACGCTGCCGGATTCCAATACTCCAGCGAGGTAGTCTTCCGCTCATGGCAACAAGTTCGATGTAATTCACATGGAAACCGTTAACGCCTCGAGGCCTTCGAACGTCGACGTGATCAGATTGAACCCTCCATCAGGCGCAGACCATTCCGGTCTTCGAAAATCGGGGGTGGAGGAATTTCGACTCCAGCCGGCCATCTGTGCAGGTCTGTATCTGCTGACCGAGCGCGGCGACCATGGGGATCCGGCGGATTGTGCTCGGCAGTGGGTTTTCGCCACGACTACATCCGTTCTGCCACGGCGGTGTCAGGCCGGTTTTTGGCGAATCGGATCAGCGTCGCATTCCGCCGTCGGACATGAGTACATTTCTGGTCGTGGCGCCTGAGAGTTTCGTCAACTTCCTCAGCGACAAACCGCCCACCTATTTCGATCAGAAGGCAAGCAGCACTATATTTTTCGGGATGCCGCGTCTGACGTGCGGTTGTTGACCGGTTGACGACAGCAAAGTCATTCCAGAGGACTTCAGGACAAGGGGGTCATGTACGCCGGGAGTTCAGTCGTCAACTGCTGCCCGCAGTACTCTCGTTCGGGAATCCCCCGCTACTCATGCGGTGCACCTTGGTCCTCAGTGGTTCAAACATTCGACCCTCGCAACGTCCACGCTCGCCGAACTGACCGCCCGCCTTCGCCACTCCTCCCAGGATTCACCTGGGCCAAGACCGTCACCGGGACTTTCCTATCCCAGATGCCGCACAAATCGCCCTTTCGGCACCAGTAGTAGCTGCAATCGCCTGCTACTGAGAGCCGAGCAGAGAAACCTCGTGGCGCCACGCGGCACCCAGATTGAGACCGGCACCAAGATTCGGCAAGTCGGCCAGATCCTCGGCACCGATCGGTTTCAACGTGCCGCCCGCCGAGACGATGGACAACGATAGTGACGCGATCGTGTCGACGGAGATTGCGCGAAGAACCGCCTCCTGCACCGAGGTGCCGGTGGACGTGAGTCCGTGTCCGCGCATGAGGACCACTGGCCGCTCGCCCAGGGAATCAGCGACATCGTCGCCAAGCGCAGAGTTGTGAATCAAAGCGGCCCTGGGGAATACAGGCACTCCCCCGTGCGCCAGTACGGCCCCGGGGATGTCATAGGCGCCGACAATGGGCAGGATAGTCAGCCCGGCGAGATCGGCTGCCACTACGTTGGCGGGATGCGCGTGCACCACCGACATGACATCGGGGCGACGCATGAGAATCCGGCTGTGAAGAGGCAGCTCGTACGGCACGGTATAGCCGTCGAGTTCGCCGGGAGCGCCTGGCTCACCAGTCAATTCGACCAACCGAATATCTTGTGGCGTCGTGTGCGCCAGCCCGCGCTCTTGGGCGCCGCGGCACCGAACCAGCAGCCTGGTCTCGTCGATCCGGTAGCTGATGTGCCCGAGAATGCCGGGCGCTAATTGACGAGCCGCCAAAACTCGGCAGCCCTCCGCCACCAGATGCCGTAGTTCATCCAATTCCCCGGACATCATCGCTTCACCGCCGGAGTCGAAAGCTGCGCGTGCACCGCATCGGCGGGTCCGCCGGCAGCGATAGTCCGCCGCAGCTGGACCGACGCCTTGGGCCAGTTGACGGTAAAACCGCCGCTTGCCCGGCCCTCGGAGTCCTGCCAGATCGCTGCCAAACGTAGCGGGTCGGACTGTTCCACCACTAGCGGGTCTGCCGCAACGTCACGGGTTCCGAACAACTGAATCTTCCAGTCGTACTGATCGCTCCACACATAGGCCACCGGGTCGTGCGCGAGCAGATCATCCGCGTGAACAATGTTGTGGGCCACCGTGTTTGCTTGCTCGACAGCGTTGGTCCAGTGTTCGACCCGCGCCGACGTGCCGAGCCGCGGTTGGTACCACTTCGAAATGTCACCGACAGCGTGGATGTTCGCAAAGTCGGGAGTGCGGCCGTATTCGTCACACACGACACCGTCGTCGAGCGTCAGGCCTGACGACTCCAACCACCCGAGTTCCAGAACCGCACCAATTCCCACCACGACAGCGTCGACGGGAAATTCTGAGCCGTCGGAAAGCGTCGCGCGCAGACTGTCGTCTACGCAGTCGAGTGCGCTGACGGTGGTGCCGAATTTGGCCTCAACACCATGCGCCCGATGCAGGTCCGACAGGCGTTCTCCCAGTTCAGTGCCGACAATACGGGCCATCGGGACAGGCGCGGGATCGACAATCGTGACGTCGATGCCCTGCTTGCGCGCGAGTGACGCGACTTCCGCACCGATGAACCCGGCACCGACGACGAGGAGACGGTTCGCGCCGTGCAGACTCTCGCGCAGCGCGCGAGCGTCGGCAAGAGTGCGAAGTACATGGATACCAGGGCCGCTCCACGGCGAGGGCCGAGCCGCGGCACCGGTAGCGATCACCAGCTCGTCGTAGTCGAGAACTGTGCCGTCGGCGAGTGCCAGCTGGTTGGCCTGCGCCCGCACTTCGATTGCGACAGCGCCTAACCTGAGCTCGATGTCGAGCTCTCGTGCCTCCGCCGCGGTGAGCAGTGGCACGTGCGCGTCGCCGTCGAGCGGAACCTTCGACAGCGGCGGCTTGTCGTACGGCAAGTGCGGCTCGGCCTCGACAACTGTTACCGCCCCGGTGTAGCCCTCATTGCGCAACGCCCGGGCCGTACGGATACCGCCGACCGAGCCGCCGACGACGAGAACCCCGCCGCTCACTCTTCCTCCAGCCAGAGGGCGTTGGCGGGGCAGCTCTTCGCTGCGGTCTCGACGCGCTGGCGGTCGGACTCGTCCACTCGGGTTTTGAGCAGCACCACGAGGCCGTCGTCGTCCATGTCGTAGACGTCGTCCGCCGCGACCACGCAGTTTGCATAGCCCTGGCACAGTTCGAGGTTCGCTTTGAGGATTGCCATTTCCAAGTTCTTCTTTCGGTAGGTCGCGCGGTGCGACTCTTAAACTTTGATGCCCATGCCGCCATCCGAGTGGACGACGCGGCCGGAAATGCCGCGTGATCGGTCGGAGGCGAGGAAGACGTAGCTCCACGCGTGGTCGATGCCGGAGAGTGCGACGCCCAACGGGTTACGGCCGGCGAGTTCCTTCGCGCGGTCCGGGCCGTCGAGTCGGTTCTCGGTCAGTCCCAGCGTCGTAAGCCCGCTCAGATCGGTGCCCAGGGTGCCGCCAGGGGCCACGCCGTTGACGCGGATGTCCGGTGCCAACTCGTACGCGAGGGTGGTGACCAATCCTCGTACGGCGAATTTGGAAGCGACATACAGGGTTCCGCCGCGGCCCGGGTAGTAGGCCGACGTCGACTCTGTGAGCACGATCGACCCACCCGACTCACGCAGCGCCGGCGTCGCGGCCTTGACGCTGTGCAGGTGCGACTTGACGTTAATTGCGAACATCTCGTCGAACGCCTGATCCAGCATGTCGGCGTCGATGCTCTCGAGCTTGCGGTAGAAGTCGAAGACGCCGACGCAGTTCACCAGAATATCCAGGCCGCCAAAGCGATCCACGACGGCAGAGACCGCAGCCTCATTCGCGGCAGCCTTGGTGGCGTCGCCCTGCACAACTTCGACCTCGGGGTGCTCGGCCGCAAGTGCCTCACACTTGGCAGTGTCGAGTTCGAGGACGCCGACCTTGGCGCCCTCGGAGAGGAAGGCGTCGACCACACCGCGCCCGATGCCGGAGCCCGCCCCGACGACAAGCGCACGCTTACCGTCGAGCCAGCCGGTCACGAGGCGTCCTCGGTGCCGAGGAGCGACTGGAACGGTTTCCCGACCATCGCAGACAGCGTGGTTTCGTTCTGCCACGTCAGCGCTTCGAGCTCGAGAGCGTCGAGAGTGATCCACTGGCCGGACTTCGGCGATTCGATGAGCAGCCGAACGCCGTTGCGGGTGTGGACCTTCGAAATTCGCATGTCGGCGAACTCATTTGCGACGACGATGGTCTCACCGTCGCGCTGGTCCTGCAGCACACCGAGCCGGGAACTCGCCCGGGCTGCCGCTGCGGCGTCCTCGGCTTCACCCTCCCATGCGAGCTTCACAGGAAGACCGCCAAGTTCTGCATGCGCAAAACCGACTCGTCGGCGGCGATGTGCCGACGGGCCAGGCGCCAGACGTCCTCCTCGAGACGCAGCAGGTCGACGCGACCAACCGAGAGCAGCGAGGGCTCCAGCACGTCACCGCGGCTGCGGAACAACAGGACTGCCGACTCGACGACGAGTTCGTTCTCGTTCTCCGTCGCGAAGGTGCGGACGTTGGACAGGTGGTGACGCAGTCGTGAGGGCGGATCCTCTGCCCACGCGTGGCCCGTGTCGAAACGCGCGACGCGACGGCTCAACGAGTACTTGTCCTCGTCGAAGTGCGCCATGTCCTTGGCCGTGTCATAGCCGGTTCCCAGCGCCGTGGTGACGCGGATCGGCATGAAGTAATGGATGTCCTCGGCGAGGGTATCGAGCCAGGCGTCGTAGTCCTGTCGATCGAGAATGTAGGTCTCCTCCACGAGCCAGCGATTCGCGGTCAGGTGCCGCGGATCGTCGAATGCCAGTGAGGAGCCAACGGCGGTGGTCTTCGACGCGGCCTGACCCAGCGGGGAGCTGGCGGAGTCGATGGGGATGTAGGTGCTCATGAGTTATACCTCCGCCTTCTCGCTGCTGCACTGCGCTGCCGTGTCACTGCTGCACTCACCATCGACATTGGGAGCACCGACGTGAATGTTCTCCGTCACCGGCGCCGGCTTCTCCAGATAGTCGGCCCACTCGTTGAGAAGGTGCCGCTGGTTGTATTCGCCGTAGCCGACGTGCGCCACGCCGGGACCGCAGAACTCGTCCTCCGTCAATGGCTGCACTACCGGGCTGTCGTCGTGCAGCATGCCCATGCGGCCGTTGAGCAGCAGGCGGCGAGCCATCGACCCACCGGCAGTGTTGGTCAGAGAAACCCAGTTCTCGACGTCATCCTGCTCGAACATGCCGCTGGAGCCGAAGCACATCAGGTAGGCCTTGTAGGAGAGCTTCTTGAACTCCTCCGGGGCTTCCTTGTCTACGACGAACCAGGACAGGACCTCGGTCTCGTCGGCGCTGATCGGCTGCCACTGCCGGATGGAGATGAAGGGCAGGACGTCGTCGCCTTCAGCGACCTTCGGCCAGTTGTGAACCAGGCTGATGTTCGGGAAGACCGAAGCGGCCGAGATCATGAAACCGTCGCGTCCGATGACGTCGACCTGCTCCTGGGACCACTGCTCCTTCATGCGCTCGACCATTTCGTCGGGGTAGCCCACGTAGTTCATCTTCTCTTCGAAGGTTCCCGGGGGCAGCTTGTACGTGGTGCCGCCGCCTTTGCCCGCCCAGTATGTGTTGCCGTCCTTACGCTTTTCCGCCTTCGGCTCGCGAAACAGGCCGATCTCGACGACGCTCGTGTGGGTCTGCGGCGTGTGGTACATGTCGCCGGCGAAGTTCTCGGCACCGATCTTCCAGTTGGCCTTGACTCGCCAGCGCTGGGGTCCGCGAACCTCGACGCCGCTCGCGCTCTGCTTGGTGTAGTAGTCGAGGTAGAACTTGAAGTCGCCGAGGAAGTCCTCCAGCGGCTCGGCGTCCGGGTCCATCGACACGAAGATCAGCCCGTTGTAGATGCCCAGACTGGGCGCCGGCAGCAGTCGCTGTCCCTTACGCGCGAAGCCCTCCTCGCCGCCGTATGCCTCCTTGTGGAACGGCATACCGACGATGCGGCCGTCGTTCTTGTACGACCAGCCGTGGTAGGGGCAACGGAAGTGCGAGGCATTGCCCTGCTCGGCGCGGCACACCTGCATACCGCGGTGCAGGCACATGTTGAACATCGCGTGGATCTCGCCGGACTGGTCACGGCTGACGATGAACGAATTCTCCATGACGCGGCGCACAACGTAGTCGCCAACCTGCGGCAATTCCGACTCGTGCGCAACAAACATCCATGCACGGCTGAACAGCCGCTCCTTCTCAGCCTCGAAAACCTCTGCGTCGTTGTAGATGTGCGCAGGGAGCATGCCTCGTCGGACGTTCGCTATAACGCCATCCGCGTCACGCATGAGAAGCCTCATTTCGATAGTTTTTCTGATGTACAGAAAGTTATTCTGCGTTCAGGAAGGAGCGATGTCAACCGTCGATTCACCGCACGGTTCGTTCAGCTTCACGGACTCGAATCTCCGCATAGAAGAATTATGGTCTGTTCAGCAGAGGTAATGTGGTGCCCAAGCAGCACAAATGCACCGGCCAGCCCGGTTGAATGCGAAACCCGTCGCGTCACGTTGTGCAGGTGAGCCTGGACAACTTCAGCCGGTGTCGGAAGTCGGAAACCGCGCCTGGCCCGGTCGGTCAATCCTGGATCGCGAGGGGAAGCTCGGCGTACACGCGCCAGCTGCCGTCCGGGCGTCGACCGGTCTCGAGAGTTCCCTGCAGAACTGCGACGCGCTCACGCATTCCGACCAAGCCGTTGCCGGAACCACCTGTGAAAGCAGACGTCGCCGTCCCCTTGTCGATGACTTCCACCAGGACTGCGGTGTCGGTGCGGCGCACGGTAACTCGCGCTTTCGGACTGTCACCGCCGTGACGCAGCACGTTGGTCAGTGACTCCTGAACGATCCGGTGAATACCCAAACTCACGGACGGCGTGATGTCGTCGAGTTCACCTGTCAACTCCAGTCGCACGTTCAAACCCGTCGCGCGCATCATCTCCACGACCTTTGCGATGCCGGCGGACCCGTGCTGCGGCATCGCGTCGTTGTTGACTTCGGTGCGCAACAGCGAGACCGTGCGTCGTAGTTCCGCCAGCGCGTCTCGCCCTGTGCTCGAGATGTTGCCAAGCGCTTTCTTCGCTAGCGCCGGATTCGTGTCGACGGCATAGCTCGCCCCGTCGGCTTGGACGATCATCACGCTCACCGCGTGGGCAACGACGTCGTGCAATTCGCGCGCGATGCGTGTTCGCTCCGCGGCAACGGCTTCCTCGGCCCGGCGGTCGCGGTCGTATTCGGCCACCTCCAGACGTGCCGCCACTTCTTCGTCATACGCGCGTCTGGCACTGACAAATTCGGCGCTGATCCAAGCCAGGGCGAACAGCATTGCGGTAACGATGAGATCCAGGACGATGTCTGTTCGCACCACAAGTATCGCCAGAGTCGAGTCGATGAGGAGAAAGCCGAGGTAAATCGCGGCGGTGCGCCGGTCCACGTACACGACCAGCGTGTAGAGAGCTACGCCTAGCGCCAGCAATCCGGGATGTTCGACTGATGCATTCCCACTCATCCACATGAGAAAAGTACTGGTGAACGACATCAGGAGGATCGCCACCGCAGACACTCGCGGGTACTTACGACGCCAGAGGACGGGAAGGCAGATCAGGAATCCGAGCGCCAGCTGTTGCCAATGTTCCTCGCGCTCAGAGCCTATGTACGAGACGATCTCCAGGGCAAAGAACAGCAACGCCAACGCGCCGTCGGCGATCATCGGCTTGCCTCGCAGCCACAGGCTGAACCTCCTCATGCGATCAAGACTCCCACACCGTCACCGCATCACCGCTCACTCTGTGAGAGAGTCACCGCCGTGGATATTGCGGACTGGGGCCTGCTCATGACGGCGGCGACGGCGGCCGGATGGGTTGATGCCGTTGTCGGCGGCGGCGGGCTGATTCTGCTGCCGGCACTGTTCCTGGTTGCACCCCAGTTGACGCCGCAGGCCGCATTGGCTACCAACAAGCTCACCGCGTTCACCGGGACCAGCGCTGCGGTGTGGACGTTCTCACGCCGAATTCCGATGCAATGGCGACAGTTGATCCCGGCGGCGATCTTGGCCGCGATTACTGCAGCGTGTGGCGCGGCAGCAGTGTCGTTGATCGACAAAAAGTACTTCATTCCGATCGTGATGGTTGTCCTGGTGGCCGTCGCCGTGTTCGTCACGATGCGTCCGAGCCTGGGTACGACGCTCGCCACGCACCGCCCGACTCAACGCAAGTCGGCTCTGGTGATCTTGCTGTCAGCGGGACTCATCGGGCTTTACGACGGTTTACTCGGCCCAGGCACGGGCACGTTCCTGATCATCAGCTTCGCGACGTTCCTCGGAACGGAGTTCGTCCGCAGCGCGGCGATGGCCAAGGTCATCAATCTCGGTTCCAATTTCGGCGCTTTGACGTACTTTGCCGTCACCGGCCACGTGTGGTGGAGCTTGGGATTGGCGATGGCCGTGTGCAATGTTCTCGGCGCGGTCGTCGGTTCGCGTATGGCACTGAGTAAAGGCTCCGGTTTTGTCCGGATCACACTGCTTGTTGTTGTGATTGCCATGGTGATTCGCCTGGGGTGGCAGCAGTTCGGCTAGCGTCATGACGGTGACCGTCACCCGAGATGTCGATACAGATTTCCTCGCCCTCCCTCTGAAGGCAGTAGCGGACGCCGCGCTGTCCGCAGCGCGCGCCGCCGGAGCCGAGCACGCGGATGTACGTGTGCACCGGTTGCTCACTCAGTCGATCCGGTTGCGCGACGGCAAAGTTCAATCGGTTTCGGACAGCGACGAAGTGGGTGTGGCTGTCCGCGTGATCGTGGACGGAACCTGGGGGTTTGCCTCCCACGCGGAGGTGTCACCCGCTGTTGCGTCGTCGTTGGCACGGCAAGCCGTCGAGGTGGCGAGGGCGTTGCGATCACTCAATCGCGATCCGGTGACTCTTGCCGACGAACCGATCTACGCCGACGCCACGTGGGTGTCTCCGTACGAGATAGATCCGTTCACCACTCCGACGTCCGACAAGGTCGATCTTCTCCTGGACTACTCGGGCCGACTTCAGGCGTCCGACGGCGTCGACCACGTCACCGCTGGGGTTCTCCAGGTCAAGGAGCAGACGTTCTACGCCGATATGGCGGGCTCGTCGATCATCCAGCAACGGGTGCGACTGCATCCCGAAATCGAGGCAACAGCCGTCGACAAATCAGCGGGCAGCTTCGAGTCGATGCGTACTTTGGCGCCGCCGGTCGCGCGGGGTTGGGAGTATCTCGGCACCGGTAGCACGTGGGACTGGGCTGAGGAGCTGGCGCAGATCCCGCAGTGGCTCACCGAGAAGGTCAAGGCGCCGTCGGCCACACCTGGCCCGACAGACCTCGTGATCGACCCGACCAACCTGTGGCTCACCATTCACGAATCCATCGGGCATGCAACCGAATACGATCGGGCAATCGGATACGAAGCCGCCTATGCCGGCACCTCCTTCGCGACCCCCGACAAGCTCGGCACACTGAAGTACGGCACCGACATCATGCACGTCACGGCCGACCGCAACGTCGCACACGGACTGGCCAGCGTCGGCTATGACGACGACGGCGTCGCCGCCCAGCGCTGGGACTTGGTCGCAGACGGCACGCTGGTCGGATATCAACTCGACCGCGCGTTTGCCCCGCGTCTGGGCCTGGAGCGCTCCAACGGGTGCTCGTACGCCGATTCGCCGCACCACGTTCCCATCCAGCGCATGGCCAACGTTTCCCTCTCCGCCGATCCGGAGACCGACACGTCGACGGCCGACTTGATCTCGAGAGTCGAAGACGGCATCTACATCGTCGGAGACAAGTCGTGGTCAATCGACATGCAGCGCTACAACTTCCAGTTCACGGGTCAGCGGTTCTTCAAAATCCGGGACGGCAAACTCGACGGCCAGGTCCGCGACGTCGCTTACCAGGCCACCACCACCGACTTCTGGGGCTCGATGGAAGCTGTAGGCGGAGCGTCGACGTGGAAACTCGGCGGCGCATTCAATTGCGGCAAGGCACAACCCGGGCAGGTCGCCGCTGTCAGTCACGGATGCCCGTCCGCTTTGTTCCGCGGCGTCAACATCCTCAACACCCGTTCGGAGGCCCAGCAGTGATCACGGCGCAGCAGGTAGTGGACCGCGCGCTGGCCGCGCGAACCGTCGACGAGTCGATCGTCATCGTCACCGACGCCAGCGAAGCGTCGTTGCGGTGGGCCAACAACTCCATGACCACGAACGGTGTCTCACTGTCTCGGACCTGGACCGTCATCTCGATCGTTCGGGACGGTGACACCGCCCGTGTCGGGACAGTGAGTTCCAGCAGTGTCGATCCCGCGCAGATCGAGACTGTCGTAAAGGCAAGCGAGGACGCCGCCCGAAGTGCAACACCCGCCGACGACGCCTCCGACCTTGTACCGGCAGGTCCAGCAGATTCTGAATGGGAATCCGGCCCTGCACTGACCGACATCGCTGTCTTCAGCCGCCTTGCTGCCGACCTCTCCGCCGGCTTCGACGGACAGGATCAACTGTTCGGCTTTGCGCATCATCAACTGCACACCACGTGGCTCGGAACCTCTACCGGCCTTCGCCGCCGCACCGTTCAGCCCACCGGCTCAGTCGAGATCAACGGCAAACGCGGCGACGCCAGCGCCTGGGTCGGATCCGGGACGGTCGACTTCAGCGACATCTCCATACCCAATCTTTTGTCCCAGTTGACTACTCGTCTCGACTGGGCAAAAAACTCGGTCGCGTTGCCGGCTGGACGGTACGAAACAATTCTTCCGCCGTCCGCGGTTGCAGACCTCATGATCTACCTGATGTGGACCATGGAAGGCCGCGGAGCCGAGGAAGGCCACACCGCACTGTCGAGGACAGGTGGCACGCGAATCGGGGAAACCCTCGGAACACTGGGATTGACTCTGACCTCGGACCCGGACGCCGACGGCTTGAAATCCGCGCCGTTCGTGGTGACCACGTCGTCGAGTGAATCCGTCTCGCTCTTCGACAACGGTATGGACATCGATCGTGTCGACTGGATCAAAGACGGCACGATCTCAGCCCTCGCGTATCCGCGTCATGCTGCCCGCGAATTCGACCGACCGGTTGCCGTGCCAGGTGACAACCTGATCCTCACCGGCGGCGATGACACCGGCATCGAGGACATGATCGCGAAAACCGAACGCGGTCTCCTCCTCACCACACTCTGGTACATCCGCGAGGTGGATCCGACAACGCTGCTGCTCACCGGGTTGACCCGCGACGGTGTGTACCTCATCGAGAACGGCACGATCGTCGGCGCGGTCAACAATTTCCGCTTCAACGAAAGCCCGCTGGACCTCCTTCGCCGTGTCACCGAAGCCGGACGAACCGAGATCACGCTCCCTCGCGAATGGAAAGACTGGTTCACCCGCACCGCCATGCCACCGCTGCGCATTGCCGATTTCCACATGTCGTCGGTCAGCGCGGCGCAGTAGAAACGTTTCCCTCCCACCCACTCTGGGTAGGCCGTCGATAGGACTACACGAAGAAGTTTTGTAATGGAGAAGTACAAGATCACCCTCCCGGAAGGCACCTCGACAGTTGGGGAATTCGAATCCGACCGGGATGCTATTGCCCACGCAGTGAAGTTGAATCACGGTTGCAGCGACAGTGTTTCGGTATCGAGGATCGACAACACCGGAAAACTGATACCGACCATGCTGCATTGCGATTCCTCCCCTCAGGCAGAGAATCATCGAAGGTCATCGAATTCCGCGCAGCACGCGTGAGATTGCCTGATACTGGGTGCCGAGACGCCGGTTACAGATGCACGGCTGTGCCCTTGCCGATAGTGGTGCAGAGTGCGTCGAGGTCGGCGGGCTGTGCTACCCGTCGACTCGGATTACTCCACTGATCGTCCCTTGAAGGTAGTCACCACTCGAATTGATCAGCGCGGACATCTGCAAGGTGTCGTTGACGATGGTTCCGGGTAGATCGCGCGACGCAAGCACCTCCCCGGTGTTCGGATCGATCACCGTGAACGCAAAGCCGTCGAGCGGGGTGGTGCTGTCGGATGAAAGCGGAAGCCCTTGACGAACGACGGTGTACAAATTTCCGTCGGCAGTCGACAGATGCGGCACGGCAGAACTACGAGCGTCGTTGTCCCACACTGTGTGGCATCCGGTTCCAGCATTATCGACATCGACTCGCGTCATGCCGCCGACAAACGGTGCACTCGCGGGTACCGCGGGCCCGGCGCCTTCGGGCACCGTCGGGTAGGGATAGCCGTACGTGCCGGCCACGAACACCGAGTTGCCGATACCAATCGGCGAGTTCTCGCTGCCTGGCCCTGCGGTACTGAGAACTTTTTGACTGCAGACCATTTCACCGGTCGCAGCTCGGTAGACCAAGAGATGCACCTGAGTGTCGGCATTGTCGACGATCGTCACGTAGTCGTCTCCGTTTGGGCCGAAATAGGTTGGCGTGGAACCGGTTCCCCAGCTGAGTTGACCTGGCTTGCGGGCACTGCCACGGTCGTACGGTGCACGCCAATCTATTGTCGGGGTGCCGTCCTGCGCGGCGCTGAGCTGGTACAGCGCGTGAGTAGTCGCGACGGCGGTGCCGAACGCCGAGGTAGAGATGCTGTTCTGCACTTCCTCGCCGGCCGGCAATTGCAGTGTGCGGGCGACTCCTCCCCCGTCGACGCTACCGACGCGACCGGCACCAGTCGCAAACCACACGTTGCCTTGCCAGTCCGGTGCGAGGCCGGTGACATTGTCGCCGTCGGGAATTGACGAGGTCAGATCAACTGATTGGTCGACGAAGAGTCGCCAACCGCCGTTTGGCTTCTGTTCGTGCTGCACCCGCACCAGCATGCGGTTACCATCCACCGCAACAAGCCGGTTGTCGTTGTCCAGGTACGCATAGACACCGCCGAGCAAGCTGCCTTTCGCAAGTTCAAGTTGCGCAACGGAAGCAGCAGGTGAGAATGATCCGACTGACGAACCCGCCGATCCGGTGCCGAGCGCCGACGTGTCGATCAGGTGCACCGTCGGAGTCTGGCCGAGGATGCTGGTACACAGCGCAAGAACCAATCCATCGGATCCCTCGAGCAGTGTCGGGCATGCTGCAGCCAAGGGAAGCGGATCAACGGTTAATTTCCCGGTGCCCGGACCGCTGAGTGGTGTCGCATCGGAGGAACCGGCGTCACCGTGCATCGTCGAGGTACCCGCGGGTCCGAGGAACGGGTTGGGAGCGGCGAGTGGACCCCAGGATGTGGGCTGAGCGGATGCGATGCCACCGCCTGTTGCAATCAGTACCGCGGTCAGAGCTGTCAGAACCAGTCGGCCCCTCGTCCCACTCGGCACCTTCTGCATCGCATCTCCGTTCCCCGTGGGAGTGTTTTTCGCGGACGACAGACAGAGACCCGCGCTATGTGCGGTTCGAGTCGACCACACATTTGTTTGCGGCCAGGCCTATTCCCGAAAAATTGCGACAATTACCCCAAAAGGTTGACGTTACGCATATCCGCCCCAACTGGGGGCTTGAGCGATCAGCGATTTCGAGGTCAACAGCCGTGGTTCGCTGCCGTCTGGGTTCATGACCCAGATACCCACCAGGGTGCGAGGTTCAGCTACCCCGTGCGTGTAGACGATTTTCGAGCCGTCTGGCGAATACACGGCTCCGACATCATGTTCCGTCGTAAGTGCGCGAATGTCCTTACCGTCGGCTGTCATCACATATGTCTCGGATTGGTTCTTCCCGCCACGGTTGCTCGAGAAGACGATCGTCGACCCATCCGGCGAATAGGCGGGATCGGAGTTCCAGTACTGGTCACGCAGCACCGGGAACCATCCGGTGCCGTCAGCCGAAAACCCTGCAATGTAGCCGTTTTCGTTGAAGATGATCTTCGTTCCGTCCGGGGAGAACGAAGGAAAAGACCTACTCGGGATGCTGCGATCGTCATTCACCTCCGGTGAGAGTTGTTGCCGATCGGAACCGTCAGCATTGATCAGGCAAATCCCGCCGACGCAGCCGAATACGATTTTCGAACCATCCGGCGAGAAATTGGGGGAACCGCCGCGGTCGGTCACGGTCGTCTGCTCGGTTCCGTCGACGTTCATCACCGCGATCCCAGATCCGCGGGTGTAAGCAATCTTGCTTCCATCCGGAGCGACAGCAGGGTCGGACGCGTATTCAGAGTAGTTGTCGTCAGTGATGGTGGTGGTGAGCTGGCGAAGGCCGCTCCCGTCCGGCTTCATCGTGTAAATCGAACCGTCGCCATCTGCAAAGGCAATGATTTCTGTCGCCACGTCATGTTCGGGTTCAGGGCTGCTACAAGCCGCGACGAAGAACATGGTAAGAGCCGCAACAACGAGGACTCTTGATTTGCTCGATCGAAGCCAACCGTAATTTCTGCGAACTCTCATCATCGACCTCAGCTCCCTAACCGTGAGGACCAGGAACCTGGCCAACTATTACTGCGAGTGTGCCAGGGCCGACGGGCCCTCAAGTCCCAGACAGCAATGACAACCCGACGATTTCTTGCCGCAGTCACGACGCGCGCAGGGCCAACTGCTCTAATCAACCAATGACGATCACGGGATTGATAGAGGTCGGGCACCACACGTTTCTCATCTCGGCGGCCGACGCCGATCCCACCGACACCTACACCACCGGCCAAGTTTTCGACGCCGGCAACCACCTCATCTCCGTTCACACCGGAATCGCCTACGGTCCCGTCAATGTCACACTTGAACTGTTGTCCGGTGAAGACCACATTTTCGAAAACGGTGGACCTTATATCGATCTCGACGCGTGGGACAACATCGAAGAAGTCACCGTGGTGTGCCGCGAACCCATGCTTTTCATCACCTTGGCAAACGAGATCGTCGAAGAATTCGGGAAGCTCACCTCCCACCGAGGTGCTCGGCACTTCCGCATCGCCACCCGTGGACGAGCATCGCACTGGGACCTCGACGTCGACACCCCCACCGAGGACTACCTCATCCAGACCTGGCCCACAGGCGGACCTTCGATGATCCGCGAGATCAAAGCCACCGATGGCGTCTGGAAAGAATGAGCGCATGCAGATTCGATCGCGGTTCGGCTTGCGCGAACTGAGACCGCTCTATGTTGTTCCGTCGCTGTACACGTCGGACCTCAAACGCAGCACCCAGACCGCTCGCCCTACCGGCGACAGTTCGGAATCGAGCTGCTTCTTCTCTCTGCTCTGCGTGAGGCGTATACCCCCCATAGTGGGTTGTGACGTCGCCGAGTTCGCTCGCCGATTATGCACACGCGCGGATGATCCCGCCTGCGCGTGCACAATTGCCACGCGGCGGTCGACCGGGTGATCTGTACTTTCGAATCGCGCCGGAAAGCTGTATCCAACGGTGACGGCCTGGATGCTGGACTCGGACCCGGCGCTGCGCCGGTGTCGGTGCCGACAAGATATCCCGTAGTCGACCGGATAGACGGCGTGGGGAATGCGCGGATGGGCATCGCTATCGTCTGGACTGAGGGCCGACAACGAGGTCAACGAGCTTCTCGATATCACACGCCGGTTCACTGTGTTGCGAAACTGCTGCAAGGCGAATTGGGGATACCAAGGCTGCAAGGACAGTGTCCGCCACCAGAGAGTTCCACCTACGCGAGATCGCCCCGGCTACCTATCTACTGACCTATCCACTCCAGCAAGACACCAAGCTCACACGCAGGGCAACTATTTGGCAACGGCGCGAACGTGATTGGACGGTCCTCTATCACCACGGAACTCTCGTCTCCGACCCAACACTGAACGTGGTGATTCATCACCCTCGAGTGGATCAATAGCTAGGCTCACGTTATGACACGACAAGTAAGTGCATGGGGTGGCGCGCTCTGGCTGAGTCCGCAACATCGCGAGGCAGCACTCGACGCAGCTCGCGAACTCGACGAGTTGGGTTACACGCGGTTGTGGACGTCAGGCGGTTTCGGAGAAGGCCTGCCTGCCGTGTACGGCGAAGTGCTATCTGCGACAACGCGAATCGGTGTCGCCAGCGGCATTGCCAGCATCTGGCATGCTGACCCCGCCGAAACCGCCCAAGCCGTCAGCGCCCTCGAGCGCGACTACCCTGGCCGCTTTCTCCTGGGAGTAGGAACCAGCCACGCACCGATCGTCGATGCGAAGGCGCAGCACACCTACACCAAGCCTTACACCCACATGGTCCAGTACCTGGACGCTTTGGACGCCGCACCTGAACCGGTCCCCGCTGGTCGCCGAGTCCTGGCAGCCCTCGGCCCTCGCATGCTGAAGCTGTCGGCTGCCAGATCGGCCGGAGCACACCCCTACTTCGTCCCGCCAGAACACACAGCGCTTGCCCGCGAGATTCTCGGAGCCGAGCCACTGCTCGCACCTGAAGTTGCCGTGGTCCTCGAAGAAGACGAAACCGCTGCCCGCGGGATCGCCCGCGAATACATGCGCGGCTACCTGTCGTTGCCGAACTACTCGGACAACCTCCGCCGTCTGGGGTACACCGACAAGGATTTGTTGGACGGAGGTAGCGACGCTCTGATGGACACGCTGATTCCGTGGGGTGACCTCGAACGTGTCTGTGCCGGCATCGAAGCGCACTACGAAGCGGGCGCCGACGAAGTAGCAATCCAAGTGCTCACTGCAGACCCGACTTCCTTCCCAGCGGCAGAATATCGGGATCTTGCCACGGCACTGATCGCCTGACAGGCACCTAGAACACTTGCACGAACGTGTACCAATCACCGTCGAATTCCTGGTAGCCGATGTCGCCGTCATGTCTGGGAACGCCGAGATACGGCGCCCCGCCCGGCAGGTACGCCAGACCAATCGAATTGATCAGCCCGCCTTCGATGAAGAACAGACACCCGTGCTCAACTGACTCGATCCGCCTGACCTGATACACACCTATTCGACGGTCAGTCGCCGACGTCGAGCATTCCTGGGCCTCGGCAGCCAGTGAGTCCTTCGACGCCATGAACGCAATTCGCGACGGCACCGACAGCGCTACAAGTGCACATGTGAGGAGAACGAGCGCCGGTGCAATCAAACTCCAGCGCCAGGCTCGAAATTTGAACCACCCAATCAGGCTGAGTATCAACCACACTGCACCCAGGGCAGCGAGCACGGCCATGGCGAGCGCGAAGTACACATACGAAGCGAGTGGCACAGCACTCCACAGGGCAACACCACAAGCGCCGGCAACGAGCAGCGCTGTGATCCCGACGAGCACAGTCCACCAAGCCTCAGGGCCCACCGCTTCGCTCATCTGGCGACTCTGGCCATACGACGATGCGCACGGTGCCGAAACAGGACACACCACTCGAGCGCCAGCGGTGTAAAAAGCAATTCCTCGTCACTAACGTGGAACTCGGAGCGATCACGGCTCGCTCCCCCAGCAGACGCAAAAGGAGGACCACGTGAGCACCATCGAAAGTCGACCCCACGCCACCCAACGACTGTCTGTCACCGACATAGACCCCGAGGCGTACAAAGGCATGCTGGCCATCGAGAAATATGTCCACGCCGGCGACCTCGAATCGAAAACACTCCATCTCCTGAAAATCCGTGCCTCGCAGATCAACGGCTGCGCCTACTGTCTGGACATGCACACAACCGAATCCCGAAAAGACGGCGAGGATCAACGCCGGCTGGACGTATTAGCGGCCTGGAGAGAAGCGTCGTCGTGGTTCAGCGAGGCCGAGCAGGCCGTGTTGGAATTGACGGAAGAAGTGACGCTCATCGGGAAAGGTGGCGTCTCGGATGAAGTCTGGGCGCGAGTGAAGGCGTCGTACTCCGAGAATCAGATCATTCGCCTGTTGATGGCAATCTCAGCGATCAACACTTGGAATCGGCTCGCCATCTCAACCCATCAGGAGCTCGCCCCGCTTTAACACTATGCGGACAAGGAATAGAACGGGACTGCATTCCGGGATGCAGATAATTTGATGAATAAATAGATTTCGTATTCAATCAGAGTCGAATACATGGTCGGCGCTGCACGTTCCGCAAACGACAGTTGGTGCTGCGTACGCACCCTAATAGGGCGTACGCAGCACCTTTCGTCACTTACATTATTCCACGGTCTCCGGCGAGTCCGATGAGAATGAATCCACGAATGCGATCAACTTTTGCAGCACTGCCGAGATATCGAAATCTTCCAAACTACCCATTTCAATCTTCCCTTCCGTGGTGAGGTTGAATCAATCCTTGCAACACCGAATGTAGATCATGTTTTGTCATCGCGCACAGCATCTCCACCGAAGAGTCGAAAATACGACAATCAGCAAGACATGGGTTAATTTCGCGTATACAGCCTGCTCAACCGACTGTAATGCGCATATTAATCCCACCTGAAATGCTGGTGAAAAAATTCAAGCTAATCTTCGGAAAAGTTATCGGAACCCGCGTGGCGAAATATTTTGCACACCAACACGCGATGGCATGCTGCGCATCGCCACTCTCTCCTGAATATCCGATACCGTGAAGGGAGCCGCATTTCCGAAGGGAGCGAGATTGGTAATCCACGTAGGCACTTCTAGTTTCGACGCGAGCGAAGCCCTCCCTACCTCGATCCATTCGCCCAGATCACCAGCGCTACTGCCATGACGATCTGGCGAGCAGATGAAACTCTTCGGGCGTCGATCGTCATCGACGGCAAGGTCTTGCGAGCCGTCTTGTTCGACATGGACGGTGTGGTCACCGACACCGCGAAAGTTCATCTCGCGGCCTGGCGGCGACTTTTCCACTACCTGACCGAGCGAGGCGAGGTCGGCGATGTGGAACTCAGCGACAACGACTACCGACGATATATCGACGGCAAAGCACGAGCTCAGGGCCTGCAGTCGTATCTCACGTCGCGCGATGTGGTTCTCCCGCTGGGAAATTCGGAAGGCTCCCCGAATGCGGTCACCATCACCGACCTTCTCGGGCGCAAGAATACGTACTTCCTCGAAGAGCTTGGTCGACACCGTGTCGAAGTGATTGTTCCCACGGTCCGGTGGATTCAGCAGTTGCGCTCGGCCGGCGTCCACACAGCGATTGTCTCGGCAAGCAGAAACGCGAAGTTCGTACTCGACAGCGCCCACTTGGCAAACCTCTTCGATATCCGCTGTGATGGCATCGACGCCGCAAAGCGCGGCCTTGCAGGGAAACCGAACCCCGACACCTATCTGGAAGCTGCAGCGCGCCTGTCAGTCCCACCATCTGAGTGTGTTGTCATCGAGGACGCGACCGCCGGAATCCGCGCTGCCAATTCCGGCGGCTTCGGCCTCAGTATCGGACTGGGCCCGGCGGAGAACGTTGCAGACCTGATCGGCAGCGGAGCCGACTTCGTGGTGTCCGACGTCAGCGAAATCGATTACCACTTCGTCACCTCTGCCTCGGCAGAGGGCGACAACGACGATGCTGCGTGCGAACTGTGTACCGACGGCGCCGACCCGTCCTGGTCCCTCGAATACCGCGGCCTCAGCCCCGACACTGCTGGGCTGCGGGAAACACTGTTGACACAGGGGAACGGCTATTTCGCCACCCGCGGAGCGCTCCCGGAATCACATGACGACGGCGTGCACTACCCCGGCACATACATCGCCGGGTGCTACAACAGATTGACTTCGGAGGCAGCGGGTAGGTCTCGCGACGACGAAAGTGCCGTCAATATTCCGGATTGGACGGTATTCACCGTGGCCGGACCCGACGGCCAGTGGCTTGGGAGCGGGTCCCATCTGATCGATCATCACCATGAAGAATTCGATCTACGCTGCGGGACGGTTCGGCGTGAGACGACTTTCCGCGACATCACCGGCCGAGTGACCAGAATTCGTCAACAACGATTCGTATCGATGGACGATCCTCACCTCGCAGCAATCTGCACGACGATCATCCCCGAGAACTGGGACGGCACTGTCCATGTGCGCTCGGGAATCAATGCAGCCGTGTCCAACAACAACGTCCCGGACTATTCCTTACTGGCGAATCACCACCTCACCGTCATTTCCGCAGAAGCGGTTGATCACGAACGTGTTTCGACGACAGTCGAAACGTCGACCTCACATATCCGTGTGTCGCAGTGTGAACGGTTGAGAGTCCGGTTCGATGACGGGTCGACGCCGCAACACACACGGCGCGTGGACGTCAGCGAAAATTCCGTCGCACAGTTGGTCACATACACGGCAACATCGGGTCAGCCCGTAGTTTTCGAAAAAACCATGTCGCTCTTCACATCTCGTGACCACGCAATAGCGGAACCCGACCATGCTGCACGGGAACACGCAATCGATGCGGCCGACCATCGCGAATTGTTCCGCCGGCATTGCATCGCGTGGGAGCTTCTGTGGCACAAATTTGCCATCACTCTGGGCTCCGATGTCACAACATCTTTGGCCGCCAACGTCCAGCTCGTTCACGCACTGCAGACCCTGTCCGCGCACACCATCGATCTCGACGTGGGCGTTCCGGCGCGAGGACTACACGGCGAGGCCTATCGCGGGCACGTGTTCTGGGACGAATTGTTTGTCACGCCAATCCTTACTCTGCGCCTACCCGAATTGACACGATCATTGCTGCTGTATCGAAGTCGCCGACTTCGACAGGCAAAGAGCAATGCCGGAAAGACAGGACACGATGGCGCACTGTTCCCCTGGCAGAGCGGTAGCGATGGGCGCGAGGAAACGCCGACTGCACTGTTCAATCCGCGATCCAAGCGCTGGATGCCCGACAATTCCCGACGTCAGCATCACGTGAACCTCGCCGTCGCATACAACGTATGGCACTACTGGCAAACAACCACCGACCTCGAATTTCTCAGGAATCACGCGGTCGAACTTCTAGTCGAAAATGCGCGCTTTTGGATCAGCCGGGCTGACTACGACGCCACCGATGACCGATACGACGTCCGGGGCATCATGGGCCCGGACGAATTTCATGACGGCTATCCAGGTCGCCCTGGCGAAGGCATCGACAACAATACGTACGTCAACATCATGACGGAGTGGTCACTGATGCGAGCGCTCGACGCCGTCGAGATTCTCGGCCGCACAAGCCGATCCATCACCGAAGACCTCGAGGTCACAGAATCCGAGTTGGCGGCCTGGGACAAGATGAGTCGTCGTCTGCGCCTCACCTTCCTTCCGAATGGCCTGCTCGCGCAATTCGAGGGTTTCGATACCCTCAAAGAACTGGATTGGGCAGACTACCGATCCCGGTACCTCGATATCGGTCGGCTCGATCTCATCCTCGAAGCTGAAGGCGACTCGACCGTCCACTACAAGGCATCCAAGCAAGCAGACTTACTCATGCTGCTGTATGTATTTTCCGCGGAGGAACTGACCGATCTGATCGCACGGTTGGGTTACCACTTCGATCCGTCGTCGATTCCGTCCATGATCGATTACTATCTGTCCCGCACCACGCACGGATCGACTCTCAGCCGAATCGCGCACACCTGGGTGCTCGTCCGCGGTAATCGTTCGCAATCATGGGACATGCTTCGCAGCGCGCTCGCGTCGGATCTCTCGGACTCCCAGCATGGCCGTACGCGAGAGGGCATTCACCTCGCTGCGATGGCGGGCGCGATCGATATTCTCGAACGCTGTTACACCGGCCTCGACTTCCGTGACGATGTTGTGTGGTTGCATCCGCAATTGCCGATCGAACTGAGCGAACTTGCCTTCACGATCTACTACCGTGGCCATCGATTGCAGATCCAATGCACACATTCTTCAGTGACCGTATCGTCGGAGACGAAAGATGCTGCACCGATCGAACTTTCGATCGACGGCAGCAGTCACATAGTATTACCAGGATCGTCCGTAACCGTTTCCGCCCAGTAACTGGAGATCCAACATGCCTCACACCAACCCGGACGATCCAAATTCCGCGTCGACGGGATACAACAACTCATCCTCTACCGCCGGCCAAGTCGCCCAGAACAGCATCTTCGAGCGTATTGCCCGAGCAGGCTTCGTCGGGAGCGGCATCGTTCACCTGATCATCGGCTACATCGCCATCCGCCTCGCTCTCGGGGGCGGCGGCGGAACCGCAGACCAGTCCGGGGCGATGACAGAACTGGCGAACAAGCCGGGTGGCGGCTTGGCGCTCTGGATCGGCGTCGTCGTATTTGCAGCTATGGGCCTGTGGCGGGTGGTTGAAGGTGTACTCGGCAGTTCGTCCAGGCCCGATGCCAATAAGAAATTGTCGCGGATATTCGATCGAATCAAGGCGTTCTCCCTGGCCGCGGTCTACTTTGCATTTGCGTTCACCGCGTGGGGTTTTGCACGCGGAATCGGCAAATCCAGCAGCAGCCAGAGCACCGGGATCACCGCGCGTCTGATGCAATCCGGTGTCGGTTCGGTCGCACTCGTTGTCGGCGCTCTCGTCATTGTCGCGATCGGCGGTTACCACGTGTACAAGGGAGCCAGCCAGAACTTCCTCGACGACCTAGAGGGGCCCACCAGTGATCTGGTTCGACGCCTCGGCACGGTTGGGTATATCGCCAAGGGATTGGCCATTGCGGCAGTGGGTGTGCTTGTGATCGTTGCGGTGATCCAATCGGCCCCCGATAAGTCCTCCGGCCTCGACGGTGCCCTGAAAACCCTCGGCGCCCAACCTTACGGAGTCGCACTCCTGGTGGCCGCGGGACTTGGCATCATCACCTACGGTCTCTACTCCTTCGCTATGGCCCGATCGGCCAAGATGTGATCAACCCACGTTGATGACACCGTCATTCCTGCGTTCTGCGTAGAGTGCTTTGATCGTGTCAGCATACTTACTCGCGATCGGTGTGCGCCGCAACTTCATCGTCGGCGTCAGTTCATCACCGCCTGGAACCCACGCCGATGGAATAATCGAAAAGCGTTTCACCTGTTCAACTCTGGATAATTTTGCGTTTCCAGCCCTGACTGCCAGTGTTGCCTCTTCCACGATCTTCGGGTGTGCTGCCAAATCCGCGAGTTGCGCTCCGGGCACCCCTAGAGCCTCTGCTCGCAGATCAGTGACGTCCGGATCCAGCGTCACCAGCGCGGTGACGTACCTCTGGTTGTTACCGATCGCGACAACTTGAGCGATCAACGACGAGGATGCCTTGACAGCATTCTCGATATTGTTGGGCGCCAGGTTCTTTCCCGACGAATTGACGATGAGTTCTTTCTTGCGGTCGACGATGGTCAGGTTGCCGTTGTCATCGCACTTTCCGATATCGCCAGTCGCCATCCAGCCGTCCGAATCGATTGTTTCAGCGGTCTTCTCGGGCTGATTGCGGTATCCGCGCATCACGATCGGTCCTCGTACCAGAACTTCACCGTCAGCTGCGAGTCTGATTTCTACGCCCGTGACGGGTTTACCCACTGTCCCGATCTTCAGATTGTCGGCTGTGGTCATCGCACCGAGGCCGATAGTTTCCGACATCCCCCAGATCTCGAGCAACGGGATACCCAAGCCGGTGAAGTACTCGAGGATCTCGACAGGAATAGCCGCTGCGCCTGTGAAAGCCAACCTGAGCTGATCGAACCCCAACGCGGTCCGCACCTTCGAAAACACCAAGGTGTCGGCGACCCGGTATTGCAGTTGCGACGCCCGCCCCCGTGGTGTCCCGTTCAGAGTCGCTCTCGCCGCTCGCGCACCCACAGCGAAAGACCACGCCGCCAACTTAGACGTGATCGGGTTTGTTTCCGCTGCCAGCTTTGCCTCAATTCCGGCCTTGATCTTCATCCAGACCCGTGGGACACCGACGAATGTGGTCGGCCGGACATCGGACAGCGCGGACATCAAGTCGCGCAGATCTCCGACCGCCGTGATTTGCACACCAAAGATCTGGTTGGCGCCGTGCGTGGAAATCCGATCCGCAATGTGCGCCGACGGCAGGTACGAGATCGCCCGGTCCTCGAACCCGAGGTCGAAGCCGGCTATCGCCCTGGCGGCAGCGATTGCGTTGCGCTGCGTGACCTCCACACCTTTAGGGGGACCGGTGGTGCCCGAGGTGTAGACAAGGGTCACCAAATCGTCCGGTCTCACCGCTCGCCACGACGCCTCGAAATCGAAGTTCGCGGCCGGATTCGATTCGATCTCCGCCAACTCGAGTGCTCCATCCGCCGGGCCGTCCACGGTGACGATGTGCTCGAATGTCACGCGAGATGCTGCGATCGGCGCCAGGAACACCTGCTCGGTGACGACCACCTTGTTGCCCGCATCGGTAAACAGAAATTGGAGTTGTTCTGGCGCGCTGGTGTTGTACACCGAAAACGGAATAGCTCCTAGATGCGTGATTGCAGTATCAACGAGATTGAATTCCGGCCGGTTGGTGAGCATGAGCCCGACGGTGTCGCCGCGCCGAACGCCTAGTTCGGCCAGTCCACCGGCGATGGCCTCGACACGCCGCGCGTATTCACGCCAGGTCACCTCCTGATGTCCGCCAGGAGTCCGCAACGCGACTTTGTCGGGGTGCATCCGCGCGGTGTGCTGGAACGCCTCTACTGCGGTACGCACTTCGTTTCCCGACGGATGGACAAGAACTATGTCATCGGTGCCATCGATCATCACTTCTCCTGCCGACATCGAAATCGATTGCCGAAGTCGAGGATTCAGAACAGTCTGCGCATGATCTTCACGGAACGCGCGGAATACGGAGGATAGACGAACTTCAGATCAGGCTTGAATGGCTTGACCAGCACAGACTTACGATGACTGAACGCTTCAAAGCCCCACTTTCCGTGGTAGGCGCCCATCCCGCTGTCACCGACACCACCGAACGGCAATTGCGGCACCATCGCGTGCACGGTCACATGATTCACCACTGCCCCACCAGAACTGATCGCATTGACCAGCTTCGTCGCCACGGTTCGCGAACTCGTGAAGTAATACGCAGCAAGTGGTTTGGGTCGCGCGTTGACGAACGTGATCGCCTCGTCGATCGAATCCACGGCGAGCACAGGAAGAATCGGCCCGAAGATCTCCTCCTGCATCACTGCGTCGTCAGGATCGGGGTCGATGATCACCGTCGGTTCTATCGTGAGGGCATCACGATCCGATCCACCCCCGAACACGATCCGCCCGGAAGTGTCGGCCAGGCTTGCAGCGAGCCTGTCGAACTGCCGCTCGTTGACGATCTGCAATCCCTGGCCGTGCTGATCGGCGCGAAACTGCGTGAGAGTGTCGATGATGCGATGCACCAATTGTTCGTGGATCGACCGTTCCGCGAGCACATAGTCGGGCGCAAGGCATGTCTGTCCCGAGTTGAACAACTTCGCCCACGCAACGCGTCTGGCTACGACATCCATTTCGGCGTCGGCAGCGACGACGACCGGGCTCTTGCCACCAAGTTCGAGCAGTACCGGCGTCAAGTCCGGCGCCGCTCTTGCCAGGATCTTGCGCCCGATCTCGGTACCGCCCGTGAACAACACCTTGTCAGGGCCTTGGGACAACAGTTCCTGCGTCACCTGTGCATCGCCTTCGACAACCACAACGGCCTCTGGATCGACGTACCGCGGCAGCCAATGAGCCAGCAGTGCGGACGTCGCAGGAGCCCCTTCCGACGGTTTGACGATGACTACGTTGCCCGCAGCAAGTGCTGCAACAAGTGGGACGAGAGTGAGATAGACGGGATAGTTCCAGGCTCCGATCACCAGCACGACACCGCGCGGCTCGTACTGGACCCAGCCGACTGCCGGCAGTTGGTTCAGCGGGAGCGGTTGTGGTCGCCGACGCATCCACCAGCGCAGACGTTTTCGCGCGTAGGTCGCCTCTGCCTTGACGAGTGCGACGTCAGCGAGCCACGCCTCCATCTCACTGCGTCCGAGATCTGCCGCAAGAGCCGCCGCTATCTCCTGCTCGCGTTCGTCGAGAAATCGTTCGATTCCCTCGATCTGGCCTTTGCGCCAGTCTGCTTTACGGGTCCGGCCACCTGCATACACTTCCCGAAGCTGAGCCACGATAGGCGCGACATCAGATTCTGCGGACGAACCCTTGGAATGTGATTGATTGGTGAGTGTCATGGGAAACTCCGTCAGATCGAAGATCTGGACATGCCGATGAGGGAGAGCACCCATTGTGATGGTGCGTCTGTGCTGGTGCGTCGCACACACCGACATGTCCAGCGTATCGACCCGAGCCACACCATTCGATGGCTAGGAATGGATCTCCACATTCGCTACACTGCGGCACGTTAGCCGTCAGCTCGATTGATCAGTTCATCCAATCATGTTGTCCACAAACACTATTCATCGAATAGACACCCGACTATGTTTCGGAAATCGCGATTCCGACAGTTCCGGTCTTGCCGCGACGGAGGAGACTGCCCTTCATGGTGAGCCAGCCGATGATTCCGTAGCGACGAGCAATCGCATCGCGGGCATGATCGGTTCCAGGCCCGTCGAGGATTTCTGCCTTCGCGGCGACCGGGTCACCCTTGGGGTTTCCGCGAGCATCGCACACTACAACGGTCACGGACGGGTTCCGCCTGATCCGCTTCACCTTGTAGGAATCGGTCACCGTCCACACCAGCAACCGCTCACCGTCGAGGGCAGCCCATAGCGGCGTTGCGACGGGTGTGCCGTCTTTACGGAATGTGGTGAGCAGGACGTACTTGGATTCTGTCACTCGCTTGAAGTCTGGGGTCACCTGTCGAGGATAGGTGCGAATCGTGGTTATCACGCGGCCGGCATTTCAGACACCGTTCCGCGATCAATCAATATGTCCGGATTGCCGCACTTTAGGGGCTCCAAGCTATGCATGATCCCCAACCGAATTCTCACTCGAGCTATTCTGTCGTTACCTATGTCTTCGAGGTATCGGGAGTTGAGCTTTTCATCATGCAGCGTCGAAGTTTCTTGAAGGCGGCCGGTGTTGGCGCAGCGGTTGCCGCCACGACAACGGTGACGTCCACTGCCGTGAGCCACGCGACGCCGCGGCACACCCTCCCGATGGGCATGGACCACTACCGCAACCTCGTTCCCGAACTATTTGACCCCTCACCAGTCCCCCAGCAGCATTCGGAAGCCATTGTCATCGGCTCCGGATTCGGTGCCAGTGCCACCGCGCTTCGACTCGCGCAGAGCGGGACTCAGGTCACGGTATTGGAACGGGGACTTCGATGGCCTCATGATCCGTATCGCGAAATCCATACCTCGGACCTGCTCGCTGACGGCCGAGGCGTGTTTCGCCGGACGTCGTTCACCAACCTCACCGGGATTCCCGTTGCGTGCGATTACTTCAGTGGAGTTCTCGACGCCACCGATTACGAAAACATGTCGGTATGGCGCGGAGCCGCAGTCGGCGGCGGGTCCGTCATCTTCACCGGCGTGATGATCGCACCCGAACGTAGATTCTTCGACGCCGTGTTCGGCAACTCGTTGAACTACGACGAGATGTCCGCTACCTGGTACCCCAAGGTCCGCCAGATGTTGCGCCTGAGCCCGCTGCCCGAGGATCTCTACCGAACGGCGAACTTCGGGCATTCGCGTCGGTGGGATCAGGATGCCCGCCGTGCCGGCTTCGATCCGCATCGCATCGACGGCATCTGGAACTGGGACGTCGTTCGCTCCGAACTGAGCGGCGGCTCCCGCCCGTCCGCAACCGTGGGCGACACCAACATGGGCAATTCCAACGGAGCAAAATTCGATCTCACTCAGAACTACATTCCTGCGGCTGAAGCCACGGGCAAGACCACGGTGTGCTTCGGGCATCAGGTGTTGAGCATCGGCCGCGAGAAGGACGGACGATACGTTGTCGACGTCGAATCGAGTGATCCCACCGGCGCCGTGCTGACCAGGCGCACCATTACGTGCGATCGTCTTTTTCTCGGCGCTGGGTCGATCGGAACGTCCGAACTGCTTGTCCGCGCGCAGGCGACCGGCGCCCTGCCGAAGCTCAACGAACACATCGGTAAAGGGTGGGGCACCAACGGCGACGGCGCGATGGTGCGATCCTTCGGGTTCAGCGACGGCTCAGCGCAGGCAGCACCTTCCGCATCGCGCATCGTCGACGAAACGGGACTGCCTCTGTCTCTCGAGAACTGGCATGCGGCAGGAGTTCCGGTGAACATCGGCATGCTTGCCAGCCTGGGTATGACCCTCGATCCGCAGCGCGCCGATTTCAGCTTCGACGCGCGCGCAGACCGTGTTGTTCTCAACTGGCCGCACAATGGCAGCGCGGCCACGATCGAGGCCTTGCGTGCTGTGCAGAACAAAATGGCCTTTGCAGGTTCGACGCTGCCGTCGGCATTGCCGTTTGCGCAGGACGTCAACTGCTCGTTCACAGCGCATCCACTCGGCGGCGCAGTCTTGGGCAAAGCCACCGACGGTTACGGCCGGGTCAAGGGGTACGACGGTCTGTACGTCATGGACGGAGCGGCGATCCCCGGAAGCACAGGCACGGTCAATCCGTCGTTGACCATCACAGCTCTGGCCGAGCGAAACATCGCGGAGATCATCAACTCGAAGCGCTGAGGCGATCTACCTGCTGAACGGATGGTCCCGGACCCCGATCAGCACACGGCAATCAGGTGAGACCAGCCAGAAATTGTTGTCAGCCTGGATTTCGAACAGCCCTTCATCGATGCTGACCAGCGTCCGTGGGTCCCATTGCGCGAGGGACTGCCGAATTGTGGTGTCGACGTCGGAAGTCAGCGCATGGAAACGCGCAAACGCCTGACGGACCCGCACCGTCAGATGCACGGAAGCCGGGTCGAAGGTGTTGGCAAAGTCCTCCGCCAACACCGGCGGACCGATTTCCGGGCGTGGCACTCCCGGACCGCCATGACTACGACCCGAGAAACGCGACTTGACCCCGCTCTTGACCTGCTCCCACGTCCGCTCACGGTGGATCGTCGAATATCCCGTAATCGTGCCTCGATCGGGCGAGAGCACGACGTCGAAACCGTTGCGCGAGAGCCGCAGGTAACCGCCACTCGACGGTCTGCGAGCAGACTTCAGCAGGAAATCCTCGAGCATGTTGCGCAGTTGAAACTCCGCTGCCCGCTCGTCTCCGCCGTGGTGGTAGCGAAAGCTGTCCGTGGCGCGCACCGTAACCCGCACGTCGTGGACATCCTCGACCGAGATGTCGCCGACCGGCAAGTCTCGAGACATGCGGATGTGTTTGGCCGTGCCGTGTGGAACACCGACCGATTCGGGCGCGCCAGACTGCTCGGCCCGCAGAAATCCGTCACACTCATCCGCGCGGCACCAACCGTCGACGTACTCGGTCTGGTTGGTGCAGCGGACGCCGTCCCGTCGGAAACGTGTGCAAACTGACATTCCGCCATTATGGGTCGAAGGACCGACAAACTCGGGTAACTACTCCCCTTCGAGCTCACCTTCAGTTTCGAGATACACCTGACGCAACCCGTCGAGCGTCTTCTGCTCCGGATGCTCCCACATCTTGCGCTCAGCAGCTTCGAGAAGTCGTTCGGCGATACCGTGCAATGCCCACGGATTGGACTGCGTCATGAACTTCTGGTTCTGCTCGTCCAGGACGTAGGTTTCGGCCAGCTTCTCGTACATCCAGTCCGCAACAACATTGGTGGTGGCGTCGTATCCGAAGAGGTAGTCGACGGTGGCTGCCATTTCGAACGCACCCTTGTAGCCGTGACGGCGCATCGCGTCGAGCCACCGCGGATTGACAACGCGAGCGCGGAACACGCGCGCCGTTTCCTCCGAAAGTGTTCGTGTGCGAACCGATTCCGGGCGGGTGCTGTCGCCGATGTATGCCTCGGGCGACTTTCCGGTCAGCGCACGCACGGTTGCGACCATGCCGCCGTGGTACTGGAAATAGTCGTCGGAATCCGCGATGTCATGCTCACGCGTGTCAGTGTTCTTGGCCGCCACGTTGATTCGACGGTACGCGCTGCGCATGTCGTCGGCGGCGGGGATCCCGTCGAGGCCGCGGCCGTACGCAAAGCCGCCCCACGTGGTGTACACATCGGCCAGGTCGTCGTCGCCGCGCCACGTCTTGGAGTCGATGAGTTGCAGCAGACCAGCGCCGTAGGTTCCGGGCTTGGAGCCGAAAATACGCGTGGTTGCACGTCGCGCGTCTCCGTGTTCGGCGAGGTCTGCCTGGGCGTGGGCGCGGATGTAGTTCTGTTCATCCGTTTCGTCCAGCGCTGCGACCAACTGGACAGCGTCGTCGAGGAGCGCCAGGACGTGTGGGAACGCGTCGCGGAAGAAGCCGGAGATGCGGACTGTGACATCGATGCGCGGGCGGCCGAGTTCTTCGAGATCGATGACCTCGAGGCTGACGACGCGTCGGCTGGCTTCGTCCCAGACGGGGCGAACACCGAGGAGTGCAAACACTTCTGCGATGTCGTCGCCTGAGGTACGCATGGCGGCGGTACCCCACACGGACAGCCCCACCGAGCGCGGGTACTCGCCGTGATCGGCCAGGTAGCGCGCGGCGAGAGACTCCGCCATTGCCTGGCCGGTCTCCCACGCCAGTCGCGAGGGAACTGCTTTGGGATCGACCGAGTAGAAGTTGCGACCAGTGGGGAGCACGTTGATCAATCCGCGCAGCGGTGAGCCACTCGGACCGGCCGCGATGAAACCGCCGTCGAGCGCGTGCAGGACCTGCTTGATCTCGTTGTTCGTCTGTCGCAGCCGCGGAACCACTTCAGTGGCGGCGAACTGAAGGATCTTCACGACGGTGGGGTCGTCGCTGAGTCCTTCTGCGGCAGCTGGATTCCACTCGGCGTCCGACATCGCGCGGACCAGAGCGTGCGCCTTTTCTTCGATGTCGTCGACGCGATTACGTGATTCGTCGCCGTCTTCGCTGAGTCCGAGAGCCTCGCGCAGACCTGGGACGCTCTGCTCGCCGCCCCACATCTGTCGTGCCCGCAGCATTGCGAGGACCAGTTCGATCTCGGCGTCGCCCTCGGGTGCGCGGCCGAGAATGTGCAGACCGTCGCGGATCTGGACGTCCTTGATCTCGCACAGCCAGCCGTCGACGTGCAGGAGCATGTCGTCGAACACGTCTTCTTCGGGACGTTCGGCAAGTCCGAGGTCGTGGTCCATCTTGGCGGCACGCATCAGGGTCCAGATCTGCTGGCGGATGGCCGGGAGCTTGGACGGGTCCAGCGCGGAGATGTTGGAGTGCTCGTCGAGTAGTTGTTCGAGGCGGGAAATGTCGCCGTAGCTTTCGGCGCGGGCCATCGGTGGGATCAGGTGATCGACGAGCGTCGCGTGCGCCCGACGCTTTGCCTGGGTTCCCTCCCCCGGGTCGTTGACCAGGAACGGGTAGATGAGGGGCAGGTCACCGAGAGCGGCGTCGGTGCCGCAGTTGCTGGACATGCCGAGCGTCTTGCCTGGCAGCCATTCGAGGTTTCCGTGCTTGCCCAGGTGAACAACAGCGTCGGCACCAAATCCGCCGTTGTCCGCGCTTGCAGCGATCCAGCGGTACGCGGCGAGGTAGTGGTGGCTCGGCGGCAGATCCGGATCGTGGTAGATCGCGACGGGCTTTTCACCGAATCCCCGAGGCGGCTGGACCATGAGCACGATGTTGTTGAATCGCAGTGCCGCGATGACGATTTCGCCGTCCGGGTCCTGCGAGCGATCGACGTACAGCTCGCCGGGCGCTTCGCCCCAGTGCTCCTCGACACCACTGCGCAGATCTTCAGGCAGGGTGGCGAACCACTCGCGGTATCGCGCCGCCGAAATGCGGATCGGGTTGCCCTCGAGCTGCTCGGCCGTGAGCCAGTCGGGATCCTGCCCGCCCGCGGCGATCAACGCGTGAATCAGCGCGTCGCCATCCTTGGCGGCCAACCCGGGAACCGAGTCCGGTCCGTCAATGGGTCCGAGATCGTAACCAGCGCTACGCATTTCGGTGAGCAGGTCGATCGCGCTGGCTGGTGTATCGAGGCCTACGGCATTGCCGATGCGAGCGTGCTTGGTGGGGTACGCCGACAGCATCAACGCAACACGGCGCTCCGGCGTCGGAATATGACGCAACTTGCCGTGACGCACCGCGATGCCGGCCACGCGGGCTGCGCGCTCCGGATCAGGCATGTACGTGGACAGTCCGTCGGAATCGATTTCCTTGAACGAGAACGGCACCGTGATGATGCGTCCGTCGAATTCGGGGACCGCAACCTGCGTCGCGACATCGAGCGGCGACAATCCGTCGTCGTTGGCATCCCAGGTGGCGCGGCTGCTGGTCAGGCACAGTCCCTGCAAGATCGGAACGTCCAAAGCGGCGAGTGCTGCCACGTCCCACGCTTCGTCGTCGCCGCCCGCCGATGCGGTGGCCGGCTTCGTTCCGCCGGCCGCGAGAACCGTCACGACCATGGCGTCGGCGCGGCGAAGTGTGGTCAGCAATTCGGCTTCGGCGCTGCGCAGCGAGGCGCAGTAGATCGGGAGCGCGGTGCCGCCGGCATCGGCAATCGCGTCGCAGAGCGCCTGGACGTAGCGGGTATTCCCGGCGAGGTGCTGGGCGCGGTAGTAGAGAACCGCGATGACGGGACCACTGTTGTCGCTGATGTCGGGGGCAAATTCAGCGATTCCCCACGACGGCAGCCGCGTCGGGGCCTCGAAGCCGTGACCGGTGAGCAGCACTGTGTCGGACAGGAAGTGGTGCAGCTGCGCCAGGTTGTCTGCGCCGCCCTCGGCCAGGTAATTGTGCGCTTCAGCCGCAACGCCCGGGGAGACAGTCGAGCACTCCATGAGGTCGGCATCAGGCGCGTGTTCGCCGCCGAGCACCACGACGGGCAGGCCACTGGCCAGGACCATGTCCAGACCGTCTTCCCAGCTCCGACGGCTGCCGAGGATGCGCACGATCACAAGATCGACGCCGTCGAGCAAGCCGGGTAGATCCTCGGAAACCAGCAGCCTGGACGGGTTTGCCCAGCGATATGAAACGCCGTCTCCGTTGTCCTGGCTTGCGCGAGCGCTCAGCAGATCGGTGTCGGACGTCGAGAGCAGAAGAATCACAGGTGAAACCTTCCTGGGGTTTCGCGCCCCGTGAAAAAGATCTTTCATGGACAGCAGTTGAGGGTCTGACTCGTGTTTACGAACGGAAACACTTCCGCTTGTACACACTCACAGTGGCGCGACCGCACCGGAATCTCACCGGTTTCCTCACCTGCTGTCACTGGTTGACCGTGATGCTACCGGTCGCGGGTCCGTGCTCTGCACGGTCGTACCCTTGAACCATGTCCACAGACCGTTCTCAGCCAGACGCGTGCCCTGGAGCGCTGCAGGTCCACCAGGCCGCAGACGGCCCGTTGGCGCGCGTGCGCCTACCCGGCGGCGCTTTGGCTCCACACCAGTTGCTGACGTTGGCCGAGGCTGCCCGCGACGTGGGCAACGGCCAGATGGAACTCACCTCACGTGGGAATATTCAACTCCGAGCCGTCAAGGACCCCCACGTATTTGCCGAACGGATCGCGTCCGCTGGTTTGCTCCCCTCGGCAACGCATGAGCGGGTTCGCAACATTCTGGCGTCGCCGCTGTCCGGCCGAATCGGGGGTGTCGCCGATGTGCGTGAGCTGGTTCGCACTCTTGACGCGGCGGTGCAGTCGGACCCCGCGTTGGCGCAGCTGCCAGGACGAACACTTTTCACACTCGACGACGGCCGCGGCGACATCAGCGGTCTGCACGGCGATTTCGGACTACACGCCCACAGCGAATCCGAGCACTCACTCGTCCTCGCAGGGCATCGCACGAACCACCTCGTCCACGTCGACGACGCTGTGCCGTTGCTCCTCGGCGCTGCGCACGCGTTCCTGAATCTTCGAGACAAGCACTGGCGACTGGCCGAAGTGCCAGACGGAATCGCTCGAACCATCGATCATCTGGGCCTTTCGGCGGAATTTGCCGGTGCCGTCGACCTCGCCCCGGATGCGGGGCCGTCGATCGGATGGCTCGAACAACGCGACGGAACCGTCGCATTGGGCGGCGGACTCCGCTTCGGACTCCTGGATGCACGACTCGCCGAATTCCTCGCCGCAATCGAAAAGCCCGTGGTCGTGACGCCGTGGCGCTCGATCATGATCTTCGATCTCGACGAAGGCGCAGCCGAGCAGGTGGTGCGAGTTCTCGCTCCGATGGGCTTGATCTTCGACGAGAATTCGCCGTGGCTCGACGTCACAGCCTGCACCGGAAGCCCTGGATGCGAGAAGTCGCTCGCCGATGTCCGGGCGGACGCCATCGAAGCCGTCGAGCAGGGCTCACTACCGATCGAAGGCCGGCAGCACTGGGCGGGCTGTGACCGTTCCTGCGGGCGCCCCCGCGCGAAAGTAGCCGACGTGATTGCGACGACCGACGGTTACCGGGTGAATCAGACCGATCGGTGATACCTCTATCCTGTGCCCCATGATCGAGTACATCCGTGACGGCGCAGAAATTTATCGCCAGTCCTTTGCCACAATTCGGGCCGAAGCCGACCTGAGCCGTTTTCCGGCGGATGTCTCGCAAGCTGTTGTGCGGATGATCCATGCGAGTGGTCAGGTCGACCTGGTCGACGACATCGCGTTCACACCGAACGTCGTCACCGTCGCGAGGGCTGCCCTGCGAGCGGGTGCGCCGATCTTCTGTGATGCGAACATGGTCGCCGCCGGCATTACCCGTAAGCGTCTGCCCGCCGACAACGACGTGATCTGCACACTGCGCGATCCGCAGGTTCCCTTGCTGGCGAACACAATCGACAACACACGCTCTGCGGCGGCTATCGAACTGTGGGGCCCGAAACTCGAAGGCGCCGTGGTCGCGATCGGCAATGCGCCGACCGCGCTGTTCCATCTCCTCAACCTGATCGAGGCGGGCGGACCGCGGCCTGCTGCTATCGTCGGCGGACCCGTGGGATTCATCGGATCCGCAGAATCCAAAGAAGCGCTGATCGGACACCCCAGCGGCATAGAACATTTGATACTGAGAGGCCGACGCGGCGGCAGTGCCGTCACCGCGGCTGTCGTCAATGCGATTGCGAGCGAACAAGAATGAGCGAAGGCAAGTTGTGGGGAGTCGGCATCGGACCCGGCGATCCGGAGTTGGTGACCGTCAAAGCTGCCCGAGTGATCGGCGAGGCCGACGTCATCGCATTCCATTCCGCGCGGCACGGTAAGAGCATTTCCCGCGGGGTTGCTGCTCCGTACATGCGCGAGGGCCAGATCGAGGAACACCTCGTGTATCCCGTCACGACCGAAACCATCGACCATCCGGGTGGGTACCAGGGTGCGATGGACGAATTCTACGAAGCCGCAGCCGAAAGGTTGGCCGTCCACTTGGCAGCCGGACGCACTGTGGCACTACTCGCCGCGGGCGACCCGCTGTTCTACAGCTCGTACATGCACATGCACAAACGCCTGGCGGATCGTTTCGAGGCCGAGGTCATCCCCGGTGTCACCTCCGTCAGTGCCGCGTCGGCCGCACTCGGAAAACCCCTGGTCGAAGGTGACGAAATCCTCACCATCCTGCCCGGAACCTTGCCGCAAGCGGAGCTCACGCGACGCTTGAAGGAAACAGACGCCGCAGCGATCCTCAAGTTGGGCCGCACCTTCCCTCCGGTTCTGCGCTCACTCGAGGACGCCGGCCGACTCGGCGAAGCGCACTATGTCGAGCGAGCCAGCACACCTCGCCAGCGCGTCGACGCTGCCGCCGACGTCGATCCAGCGGGCGTGCCGTACTTCTCCATCGCCATAGTTCCCAGCCCGTCGAACAATGCAGCGACGCGCGAAAACACCGCGGGTGAAGTGGTTGTCGTCGGCCTCGGACCTGGCGACACGGCATGGACCACACCTGAAGTGGCGCATGAACTTTCACTGGCCACAGACCTTGTGGGATACGGCCCGTACGTCGACCGCGTGCCAACCCGCCCCGGACAGCGCCGCCATTCCAGCGACAATCGCGTCGAATCGGAGCGGGCAGCGATGGCCCTCGACCTCGCCAAGAACGGCGCCCGCGTGGCCGTCGTCTCGTCCGGCGATCCCGGTGTATTTGCCATGGCTGCAGCGGTACTCGAGGTGGCAGCCGAAGATCAGTGGAGCGGCGTTCCCGTCCGAATCCTGCCCGGCATGACAGCGGCAAATGCCGTGGCCAGTCGCGTCGGAGCCCCCCTGGGTCATGATTACGCCGTGCTCTCCCTCTCGGATCGGCTCAAGCCCTGGGAAGTGGTGTCGCGTCGCATCTCAGCGGTCGCCGCGGCAGATATGGCTTTTGCCGTCTACAACCCGGCGTCAAAATCCCGAACGTGGCAGGTCCAGGCCATGAAGGATTTGGTACTCGAGCACCGCTCCCCCGAAACTCCGGTCATCATCGGCCGAGATGTTGCCGGTGCGGAGGAATCGGTGCGCATCGTCACGCTCGGCGATCTCGAACCGTCCGAGATCGATATGCGCACGTTGCTGATCGTCGGATCGTCCATGACAAAGGTTGTGGATACCGGTTCCGGCCGACAGGTGTTCACGCCGCGTCGCTACCCCTAACCTGATTGTGAAGGATTTTGTTCGCTCAGCGAACAGAATCCTTCACAATCACTGCGCGGATGTAGCGCCGGGTCACCCATCCCTGCACCAGACGCCCGATCGGAGCACCCAAGCGCACCCACCAAGTACCGGGCTTGGAGAATGCCGTGATCTCGAGGCGAACCTGATTGCCGAGTTCGTCGAAATGGACAATGAACGACTCTTCACCGCACTCGGGATGACCACGGCGCGTGCCGTACGCAAATCCGGCCCGGTTCGGCTCGTCGACCACGTAAACAACGCGGACGGGCACCAATATCGGTCCGAAACCGAAAGTTGCGTCTTCGCCGGTCCTGGCGGTGTCACCGGCAGCTTTCACCGTCAATCCAGCGCCGCGATGCATCCCCCACGTCATGACAGTATTGGCCGCTGCCTCGAAATCGGCGCGGGTAGTACCGACCACCGCACGCTCGCGCACGTGGTGATAGCCAACGGGCAGTAGGCCACCTGTTGCTCCGATTTCGGAGTAGGTCAGCGGTTCCTGGTCCACGTCAGCAGTGTGGCACAGCTAGGCGGCAGCGGGTTCCCATCGCGCCTTCACGAGTCGGTCGATGTCACCAACGGCCGGCCCGGACACGATTCCCGGTAGGAGCAACTGCCACATCTCATCGACACGTTCGGTGAGATCAGTGCGCCGGGTGATCACGTTGGACACCAGTTGAACTCCGGTGAACGCAGCCGGAATGAATCGCCCCAAAGCGGCGACGTCCACCGACGGCTTGATCTGACCGCTGTCCTTCGCTTGCTGCACGAGTTCGGTGCATGCATTGATCCAGTCTGCGTACGGCTCGACGGGACCTTCGAATGTGCTCAGTTCCAAGGTCAATCGAATTCCGGCTCGGACGATGGGCTCCTCGACGATCTGCCGTGCCATCTCATGGGTGAGCATGACCGTTTTTTCGAGTGGCGTCGCCGACGTTGCGGATATCGCCTCGACCGACTCGATGGACATGCGGTGCTGTTCTGCGATGACAAACTGTGCCAGTTCGTCTTTCGATGCAAAGTGGAAGTACAGGGCGCCCTTCGTGGTGCCGGCGCCCTCCACGATGTCACTCATGCTTGTGCTGCCGTACCCGGTCTTTTCGAATTGTGCTGCCGCGCCGGCGACGATCTGCTGCCGCGTCAGCTCGGCGCGTGCTTGCTTGACCACGAGAACTCCTCTCTCACTCGAGGGTCCCCCGCAAACCCTCTTCCGGTTTGCACCCCAATCGGGCTATACCCAGAATGATCTCAACTCCCCCAACTAACCAGCAGTGAATTGTCAGAAAATATTTCGCAAATACATAACTCCAGGTGAGGGATGAATCACAGGTGAGATTCGATTCGTCCGGAAGCGCTTTCGTCAACCCGGGCACGGTCGACAAGCTCGCCGACCAGGGCAGTCAATTCCATCATCTGATGTGTAATCTCGTCTCGCAGTAGTGCTGTCTCGGCTTCCGACACAGTTCCGGAGGCGGTGTCGATCGACATCAACAGTTCGATATTCGTTCGCAATGCCGTCAGGGGTGCCAGCAAATCCTGTCCGGCATCAGTGATCAATCTACGCTGACGCGCCCGTGATTCCGACAGGGTGCCCAGCATTCGGTTGAAACTGACAGTCAGCGAGGCCAACTCGTCGTCGCCCGTGACTGGTATCGGTGTGAGATCGTCCGTTGCGGCAACACGTTGTGTCGCCGCGGTCAATCGTGCGATCGGCCGTAATCCTGTGCGCGCCACAGCATCTCCTGCGGCATAGGCCAACGCGATACCCGCGGCACCGAGCGCAGCCAGCACTACCGCAAGTCGCTTCAAGACGGAATTTGTCGGCCCGAGCGATTGCGCGACGATCAAAGTCTGACCCGCGACCGACGGCGTAACCAACACCCGATACGAATCCAAGGTCGCAATGGTGGACCCGGAAGCTTTGTGGGCCAGGGATTTGATTGCCTCACCGCTGGTACTGAATGGTGGCAATCCCGGTGTTGCCGTCACCAATGCTCCATCGGTCGTCACCAATCCGACAGCTTGGATCACTGCGGTATCGGCGCCGGCTGTCAGTCCCAAAACCGGTGTGACACCACCGAAGTTGACGGTATCGGCAATTGCGTCGGCTGTTCGCTCCAACTGACGATCGACGTTGCCTTGAAGGTAGGCGTTGAATACGAAATACACCGAAGCAGCAGACGCGATCACAGCAATCGCCACCAAGCCCGCAGTGAGTACTTTCACGCGGGCGTGGAGAGTCCGGACACGAATTGTCGAACGCTTCCGACGCCCGAGTGCGGGGACGGACACCCTCATAGGCACCCTCGGCGTGTTGGACGCGTTCCTGACATAGGTCCAGTATGTTCCGCGAACCTTAGACGAACCTGAACCGCGTGCCCCCGAACTTTCACGTTACTGTCGATTCGAGCCACGCTGCGGCGGCAGAAGGCGAGTTGAAGCTTTCCACGCCCTCCGGTGCCGGTGGGCGCTCCACCACGATCACCGGCAAGCCCAGTTGCCGAGCGGCAACAATCTTGGCGTACGTCTGGTCACCCCCGCTGCTCTTGGTCACTACAACGTCGATACCGCGGCGGCGCATGAGTTCGCGCTCCGATTCGACGTCGAACGGCCCGCGCGCCAGGATCAGTTCGTGGGGCGCAGGCATGGCGCCCGTCGGTGGATCAATGGACCTCACGAGAAAACTCACGCCGCTGACCTCGGCAAACGCAGAAACTCCCTGCCTACCAATGGTCAAGAACGCTCTAGTGCCCAACACAGGGACCAATTCCGCAGCATGGCTGAGATCGCGAGCCGGAAACCATCGGTCCTGTGGGTGCTGCGCCCACGACGGCCGCTGGCAGACAGCAAACGGAATCTCGCAGGTGCGAGCCGCCAGATGAGCATTAGCCGTGATGCGGGACGCAAATGGGTGCGTCGCGTCGAGCACGGCACGAATATCGTTTTCCGCTAACCACCCCGCGAGGCCCTCGGCGCCACCGAAGCCCCCGACGCGAACCTCGCCCTCAGGCCAGCGCGGGTCGCGGACTCGGCCGGCGAGCGACGTGACCACCTCGAGATCCACCGAATCCGCGAGGCGGGCGGCAATCTCGCGTCCCTCGCCGGTTCCTCCGAGCACAAGAACGCGGGGGCGGGCGTTGTGCACGGTCAGTGTGTGACCCGCTCACGTGCGGCCGAGTACAGGTAACTATCCGGGAACCCCTCGGCTGTGAGCACGCGTCCGACGATGACTACGGCAGTCTTTGTGATGCCGGCCTCGTGAACCTGACGCACTATTGAACTCAACGTTCCACGCACCACGATCTCGTCGGGGCGCGACGCAAATGCGACCACCGCGACCGGGCAGTCGACCCCGTAGTTCTCGGCAAGCTCGTCGGCGATCTGCTCGATGCGGTGCGCGCCGAGATGAATCACCATGGTCGAACCACTGCGTCCGAGTGACCGGAGATCCTCACCTTCGGGCATCGCTGTCGACAGCGTCGACACTCGGGTCAGCACGATGGTCTGCGATACGCCTGGAACCGTCAATTCACGGCCCAGTGCGGCCGCTGCCGCGGTAAACGCCGGAACACCCGGCACCATGTCGTATCGGACTCCGGCAGCATCCAGCCGTCGCGCCTGCTCGGCTACCGCACTGAAGATCGACGGGTCACCGGAATGCAACCGTGCTACGTCGTGTCCCGCCGAATCCGCTGCGACGAGCAGCGCGGTGATTTCGTCGAGGCTCAATCGAGCGGTATCGACCACCTGCGCGCCGGCCGGGCAGTATTCGAGCAGTTCCGCGGGGACGAGGCTGCCCGCGTACAAGCACACCGGACTTGCCGCGATGATGCGCTGGGCGCGCACCGTGATCAAGTCGGCAGCACCGGGACCAGCACCGATGAAATGAACGGTCATTGAGCGTCTTCCTCTGTGTGATCGGCATCTGCACCGGCAGTTGCCTCCGTTTTTGTGACCGACCACTGCACGACGGGCAGTTGGGGTCGCCACACGTTGAATGTTCCCAAGGGCTCGGCCCGCTGGATCTGCAACCGACGCAACGTGCCGCCGAATCGGGTGAACCACTCCAGGAGCAACGCTTCCGATTCTGCGGTGACGGCGTTGGCCACCAGTCTTCCGCCGGCCTCGAGGTGATCCCAGCAGGCGTCGAGCATTCCGGGTTGCGTCACACCTCCGCCGATAAAGATGGCATCGGGTGTGCGGGTCACCTCGGCAAACGATTCGGGCGCGCGCCCGAGGACATCGAGGCTCGGCACACCCAAGGCCCGCGCGTTACCCACGATTTGGGAGATCCGCGATGCCGTCTGCTCGAATGACGTTGCGGTGCAACGTGGGTGGGTGCGCATCCATTCGATCGCGACAGTGCCGGACCCGCCGCCGACATCCCACAAGTATTCACCGGGAGCCGGGGCCAGCGCGCAGATCGTCAGCGCGCGGATCTCCTGCTTCGTCATCTGACCGTCACCACTGTATGCCGCGTCGGGCAATCCGGGAACGCGCGTCAGACGGTGCGGAGCGCCCGACACAACACATTCCACGGCAAGAACATTCAACGGGTCGACATCTGCGGCGTCGACATCCCACTGGTCAGCCCTGGCAACGGTTCGTGATTCGTGCGCTCCACCCAACTGTCCGAGGACAGTGATCATGGACCGACCGAAACCGGTGGAGGTCAGTATTTCTGCCACCTCACCGGGTGTGGCCCTGCCGTTACTCAGCACCAACAACCGCGCACCGTTGGTGACGGACGGCAAGACGGTGGTGGCATCACGGTTGACCAGGCTCACCAACTCCGCATCGGCCGACGCCCATCCCATGCGAGCACTCGCCAGAGCAATCGACGACGGGTACGAGATCACCCGAAGGTTGTCAGCACCCAACACACGCACGAGTGTGGCGCCGATCCCGTGGAACATCGGATCGCCGCTGGCCAGCACGCAGATACGGCGGCCCGCGTGAGCGTCGAACAGTCCGGGGAGCGCCGGGAGCATCGGTGTGGGCCAGGCGATCCGATCGGCCGAGGAGCCGTCTACCAATGGGATCAGGTCCAGTTGACGCGAGGAACCCATCAACACCTGAGCGCCGAGCACAGCGCTCTTCGCCGAGTCCGACAAGCCCTCCCAACCGTCAGCGCCGAGACCGACGACAACAACGGGTTCGTCGGCGGTCATCGCGGCATCCGCCGCCAGATCGATTGTGGGAGAAGTCGCATCATGAAGAAAACTGGTTGGAGGATTCGCGGAACCCACACCCGCGTTGCGCCGGACTGCAATCCCCGAACTACCGCGTCGGCGACCTGCGCCGGTGTGCTCGACATCGGCGCCGGCTTCATGCCCTCGGTCATCGAGCCGATCACAAAACCAGGCCGGACAAGCAGTAGTTGAATTCCGCTGCCGTGCAACGCATCTCCGAGGCCGCTGGCAAAGCCGTCCAGGCCGGCCTTTGCAGAACCGTAGACGTAATTTGCGCGGCGCACCCGGACACCGGCCACGGACGAGAAGACAGCGATCTTGCCGCGGCCTTGTCGTTTCATCAAGTCCGCGAGAAGAGTCAGGATGCTGACCTGCGCCACGTAATCGGTGTGAACAATTGCAACGGCATGAGCGGCGTCGGTTTCCGCGCGGGCCTGATCACCCAGGATTCCGAACGCCAGCACCGCGACGTCGATCCGGCCGTGCGCTCGGGCAACCCGTGCGAGGAAGTCTGCATGAGTGTCGGTTGCATCGGCATCGAATTCGACGGCTGTCACGGCTAGGGCGCCCGCGTTCGTCAGCATCGTGCGTTGCTGTTCGAGGTCGTTGCTGCGCCGCGCCGCCAGCACGATTCTTCTGCCGGGGGCCAACCGGACGGCAATCTCCAGACCGATTTCGCTTCGCCCTCCCAGCAGGAGGACCGTCTCGGCATCTTCAGTGTTCGCACCCGCAGTCACTGCACTAGTGTCCTCGATTACCGTCGTGGCATGACCATCACCCCCTCCGCACCCGCCGCGCTCTCCGACGACGGTCTGGCGTTCGTGCGCGAATACCATCTCGCCACCCTGACAACTCTGCGCCCGAACGGCACACCGCACGTCGTGGCCGTGGGATTCACGTGGGATCAGGAAGCAGGAAAAGCACGTGTCATCACCAGCGGCGGATCACAGAAAGCCGTCAACGCCGCCCGGGGTGGTTACGGCGCCATCAGTTCTGTCGACGGTGGACGCTGGCTCACCCTCGAAGGTCCGGCGCGCGTGCTCGACGACCCTGAATCCGTGGCCGACGCCGTTCAGCGCTACGCCGAGCGGTACCGCCAGCCACGGATCAATCCGGCGCGGGTGGTCATCGAAATCGACGTCACCCGCATTCTGGGAACGGCCGCATTCAAACCTGCGGCCGAAGAGCTGACCAGCTAAAGGATCGTCAAACCGTGCGGACGGTTGTTGAACGACTCGCAACCGTCCGCGGTGACAACAACGATGTCCTCGATCCGGGCACCCCAGTTGCCCCGGAAATAGATTCCCGGTTCGATGCTGAAAGCCATACCCTCGGCCAGTTCGATGCTGTTGCCCTCCACGATGTACGGCTCCTCGTGGACCGACAAGCCGATCCCGTGGCCTGTGCGGTGAACGAACACCTCGGCCAACCCTTGTGCAGCGAGCACGTCGCGCGCAGCGGCATCCACGAATTCCGCCGACACGCCGGGGCGAACAGAGTCCACAGCCGCCTGCTGAGCCGCTTCGAGCACGGCAAACTGGGCAGCAACCTCGATTGACGGCTTCCCCATGCTGTACGTGCGAGTGGAATCGGAGTTGTATCCGGGCTCCACCGGCCCGCCGATGTCGATCACCACAATGTCGCCGCTCTCGATCACCCGATCGGATACCTCGTGATGCGGATCGGCGCCGTGCGGACCCGACCCCACGATGACAAATGCCGCCTCGGTGTGACCTTCCTCGAGAATCGCTGCTGAAATCGCCTCGCCGACTTCGGCTTCCGTCCGTCCCACAACGAGAAACTCGGCCATCCGTGCATGCACACGGTCGATGGCCTGACCGGCGCGACGGAGCGCGTCGACTTCCGCGGCGTCCTTGACCATCCGCAGCTCACGCAGCACGCCCGTAGCAAGAATCGGCAACGAACCCACAGCATCCGCCAACGGAATCAAATGCAGCGCGGGCATCGCATCCGTGACCGCGACCTTCGCCCCCGTCGGCAATTGACCAGCGACAATGGCATACGGATCAACACCGTCCACCCAGTCCAGCACGTCGAGACCAAGATCCCCGACCGCCGATTCCTTCAACGACGCCAGTTCCAGCCGAGGAAGCACCACCGACGCCCTTGCTCCGTCGGCAGCGATCACCAGGGCCGTCAACCGTTCGAACGAATCCGCTCGGGAGCCCGTCAGATAGCGCAAATCCGGCCCCGGCGTGACCACAAGACCGTCCAGACCAGCCGCGCTCGCCAACTCTGCGGCGCGGGCAATACGAGATTCGTAGACGGCTGAGGGGAAACGTGAACCATATTCGGCGGGAGAGGTCATGGCTTCCAGATTAGTGCCGACTGGCAGGATGGTGACCATGAGTGGGCCTTTGCTTCTCCTTGACGGTGCCAGCCTGTGGTTTCGTGCGTTCCACGCACTACCCGAGTCCTTTGTCGGCGATGACGGCAGACCCGTCAACGCTGTCCGCGGATTCACCGACATGGTCGCGTCGCTGATCACCAAGCACCAACCGAGTCGCCTCGCCGTATGCCTGGATCTGGATTGGCGACCGCAGTTCCGCGTCGACGCCATCCCCACCTACAAAGCTCACCGCGTTGCCGAGGGATCCGACGGTTCGTCCGAGGAAGTGCCCGATACCCTCACCCCGCAGGTCGACATGATCATGGATGTCCTCGCGGCAGCGGGAATCGCCACCGCCGGTGCGGTCGGTCTCGAAGCCGACGACGTCCTGGGCACGCTGGCCGCCACGGAACGCGATGATCTCACCGTCGTGGTCAGCGGAGATCGCGACCTGTTGCAGGTTGTCACCGACGACTACGTTCCCGTTCGCGTTCTGTACGTCGGCCGCGGGTTGGCCAAGGCCGAACTCTTCGGGCCGGCCGAGGTAGCCGAGAAATACGGTGTGCCCGCCGATCGCGCCGGTGACGCCTACGCGGAACTGGCTGCGCTGCGCGGAGATTCGTCCGACGGACTTCCTGGCATCAAGGGGGTCGGCGAAAAGACCGCGTCGACGCTCATGCTCAGGTATGGATCGCTCGACGGCATCCGCACGGCTGCCGAAGATCCCGAATCCGATATGGCCAAAGGTCTGCGAGCGAAACTGACGTCACCCGAGGCGAAGGCATACCTCGACGCCGCGTTACCCGTTGTGCGTGTCGTGCGTGACGCAGATGTGCAGTTCTCGAGGTCCGACGTACTTCCCGACGCACCGATCGATCAAGCCCGCTTCGACGAACTGGCTGAAACCTTGAGAATCGAGCGTTCGGCCGGCCGTCTTGCCGCGGCACTCAAAGCTGCGGCAAGCCGACCGGCTGACAACTGACAACTCAGCTGGGGCGCGAGACTTCGTAGGTTCCGGTGTCGTCGACAAACGTCAGCGTCACCGACTTCTTCTCACCCGAGACGGAGAGGGTGCACGTGAACTTTGCACCGGACTTGATTTCCTGACCCGACGGGCAGGAAACGTCGCTGACGTTCTTGGCGCCGTACGACTCGGTGACGATTTTCTCGACACCCTTGGCCGCAGCATTTGCGTCCAGCGTGTCCTTCGACGTGAATACGAAGAGGCCGATGACGACGGCTGCCAGAACGACCAGTACACCGATCGCACCGAAGATCAGCGGCTTCTTGGACTTTGCACCCTGCGGCGGTCCCTGATTCCACTGAACCGGCGCGCCGGGCTGAACACCGGGCTGCGCGCCCCACGCCTGTTGCGGTTGCTGGGCCGTTGGCTGCCCCCAGACCTGAGTCTGGTCGCCGCCTGGCTGTTGACCCCACTGCTGCTGACCCGGCTGACCGGGCTGCTGAGGCTGACCCCACGGCTGCTGACCGTATCCGGGCTGACCGGGCTGCCCCTGTGGCTGGCCTGGCTGGCCGTATCCGGGTTGCCCGTACGCAGGCTGGCCTTGAGGCTGGCCTGGCTGGCCGTATCCGGGTTGCCCGTACGCAGGCTGGCCCTGTGGCTGACCGTAACCCGGTTGCCCCTGGGGCTGACCCGGCTGCCCGTATCCAGGCTGTCCCCACGGCTGCTGCGGTGGTTGTTCACCGTTGCCCCACTGCCCATTCGGATCATTCGGTCCGTAAGGCCCGCTCATCTTCGCCTCCACTCGAAACACCAGTCTTCAGTTACCGCGTACGTCACGCATGCCAGATGCCGCGTGCACACGCAACTCCTGGGAATCCAACCACACAGTCCGCGCTCAAGCTGCGTCGAGAGCGACCACTCCGCGACGAATCGACCCCACAGCCTTCGCCGCGACCTTCGCGACGACGGGATCCGTAGCCGTCAGCCGCACCTGATCGAGGAGATCGATTACCTGTCGGCACCAGCGGACAAAATCGCCCGCCGACAACGCGCGCCCCTGCACACCGGCAGCCAGCAACGCTTCGACCAGCGAATTGTCGCTCGCCCAGTGATAGACCGCCGTGACAAAACCCAGATCAGGCTCACGCGTCGGCGGCAATTTGTGGCGAATTTCGTCCGCTCGCAGTTCACTCCACAGCCGCTGGGTGTCTGTGAGCGCATGACGGATCGCCTGCGTCGGCACTCGACTCGTCGTGTCGCCGTCCCTACGGGATTCGTACACGACCGAGGACACGACCGCCGCAAGCTCGGGCGGAGTCAGACCCTGCCACGCACCAGTACGTAGGCACTCGGCCACCAGCAAGTCGCTCTCGCTGTAGATCCGGCTCAGACGTTGCCCGGCTTCTGTCACTTGGGGCACGGACTCGGCGCTCATGTAACCGCGCTCCTTGAGCAACGACACGATGCGGTCGAACGTACGCGCCAAGGAATTGGTGGTGGCTGCCGCTTTTTGTCGCAGTGCCTGTGTTTCCCGAGCCAGCCGGTTGTACTTCTCCCCGATACGACCGAGATGGTCACGATCGGGCCAACTGTGGCACGGGTGCGACCGAATCGCGCGACGCAACGACGCCACCTCGGCGTCCTCGGACGCGCCGCCCTTGTGCCGCTTCTTCCGGCGCGGCGCGGTGAATCCGGTGCTGCGCAACGCCGACGCCAGATCGCGCCGCGACCGTCCGGTGTGGTGATCGACGAACTTCGGCAACCGCATCACACCGAGCGTTTCGGCAGCTTCGGGGAAATCCGCGGCGGACAGCTTTCCGGCCCACTGATCTTCGGCGAGAACCAACGGCCGTGGATCCTTCGGATCGTTGTCCGGCACAAGCACAACGGCGGTACCCGAATGCCGTCCGATCGGAATCGCGATGACGTCACCGCGTCGCAGCGTCCGCAGCGACGCGACGGCCTGATCGCGGCGATCCTCACGACTTTCTCGTTCGAGTTTGCGTTCCCGATCGCTCAGTCGATCACGCAACGACGCGTACTCGTAGTACTCACCGTCTGGACCACCGAGCTTGTCCTGCAACGCTTTCAGCGCGGTCTCGTTGCGTTCGATGCTCCGCACCACGCCTACCACGGAGCGGTCCGCCTGGAATTGGGCGAACGAGCGCTCGAGCAGCGTGCGGGATTCCTTGACGCCCATGCGATCCACCAGATTGATCGACATGTTGTATGACGGCCGAAAAGAGCTGCGCAGCGGGAATGTTCGGGTGGACGCCAAGCCGGCGACGTCGGTCGGTTCGACACCTGGCTGCCACAGGACGACTGCATGCCCCTCGATATCGATGCCGCGTCGGCCAGCTCTACCGGTGAGCTGTGTGTACTCACCCGGCGTCAGCTCGGCGTGAGTTTCGCCGTTGTACTTGACCAGCCGTTCGAGAACCACGGTGCGGGCCGGCATGTTGATGCCCAGTGCCAGAGTTTCAGTGGCGAATACAGCGCGGACGAGGCCCTTGACGAACAACTCCTCGACCGTCTGCCGGAAAGCGGGCAGCATCCCGGCGTGGTGGGCTGCCAGACCGCGCTGCAACGCCTTACGCCACTCCCAGTAACCGAGCACCTCCAAGTCCTCTTTGGGGAGGCCACCGATGTGTTTGTCGATGATCGTGTCGATCTCGCGCACCTGTTCGGGAGTCGTCAGATCCAGCCTCGAGCGAACGCACTGAGTCAGCGCGGCATCGCACCCGGCGCGCGAGAAGATGAAGGTGATTGCCGGCAGCAAACCTTCCTTGTCCAGTTGTGCGATCACGTCAGGCCTGGGAAGTGGCCGGAAATCGTTGGCACTCTGGTAGCGACTACGGCCACGACCGCGCGGCTGCCAGCTTTCCACCCGGTCGAGGGCCTGACGTTGTTTGACATGCCGAACCAGATCCTGGTTGACAACAAACTTCGAGGGTCCGGCCGAAGGATTGCTACGGCTGTCGAAGAGATCGAAGATCCGGCGCCCCACCATGATGTGCTGCCACAACGGAATCGGCCGCGTCTCGTCGACCACAACGGTGGTGTCGCCGCGGACAGTCTCCATCCAGGCGCCGAATTCCTCGGCATTGCTCACGGTGGCGGACAAACTCACCAACCGCACGTCCTCGGACAGGTGCAGGATCACTTCTTCCCACACTGCGCCGCGGAAACGGTCGGCCAGGTAGTGAACCTCGTCCATGACAACGTGTGACAGACCGCGCAACGCCTCCGAATTGGCGTACAGCATGTTGCGAAGCACCTCGGTGGTCATGACAACAACAGGAGCGTCCGAGTTGATGCTGGTGTCTCCGGTGAGCAAACCGACTTCACTGGGGCCGTATCGCTCGCTCAGTTCGGCGTACTTCTGATTGCTCAATGCTTTGATGGGCGTGGTGTAGAAGCACTTTCGCCCAGCAGCCAACGCCAGGTGGACGGCGAATTCGCCGACCACAGTCTTTCCCGCACCTGTCGGCGCGCACACCAGCACACCGTGACCCTCTTCGAGGGCGCGGCAGGCGTTGATCTGGAACGGATCGAGGTCGAACTTCAGCCCCGAAGCAAATTTGCTGAGCTCAACATCAGAACTCGTTTCACTACTACTCATAACCACCTCGTCAGCGTGTCACACGCCGGCGACACGGGAACCCCAGCACCCTGGAGACACGCCTCACAAGGTACCGGGGAACGCCTCACAGGGTGTCGGTAAAGTCCTGGCCCGACGTGTTGCCGGCAGCACCGGAACCGGCTTCGGTCGCGGCAGTTGCCTTCGCCTTCGACTTCCGGCCGAACAATCCGCGTGACTCCGCCTTCGGCTTCGCGGGTTCATCCAAAGCTTCGTTCAAGTCGGTCGGCGCCGAGATCGACGACGCTTCCTCGTCCGACAGCGCGCCCCAGTCTTCGCCGGACTTCCTGGCCTTGCGCTTGTCGTTGATGCGCGCAATCTGCACTGCGAACTCGAACAGCAGAGTGAGCGAGAGCGCAAGCGCGAGCATCGAGAACGGGTCCGAACCCGGAGTTGCGATGGCCGCGAACACGAACAAGCCGAAGATCAAGCCGCGACGCCACGCCTTGAGCCGCTCGTAGGTAAGGATTCCCGCAAAGTTCAGTACGACGACCAGTAGCGGAATCTCGAAACTGACGCCGAAAATCAGCAGCAGGTTGATGATGAATCCGAAGTACTCGGAACCACTGAGCGCGGTGATCTGAACGTTGTCACCGATGGTGAGAAGGAAGTGCAAAGCCTTCGACACGACCAGGTACGCAAGAACGGCACCGAGGATGAAGAGGCCGGCACCGGCGGTGACAAACGCCACGGCGTAGCGGCGTTCCTTCGAATACAGGCCCGGAGTGATGAATGCCCACAACTGGTACAACCAGATCGGACTGGCAAGCACGATTCCCGCGGTGAGGGCCACCTTGAATCGCAGCATGAACTGCTCGAACGGACCGGTTGCGAGCAAACGACACGCATCGTCGACGCTGAGGTTTGCGCGGCTTTCGACCGGAAGCTCACAGTACGGTCCGCGCAATAGGTCGCCGAGGCTTTCGATCCCGAAAATCGACGCGGAGTACCAGAAGAATCCGAAGGCGGTGGTAATGATGACACCGAGGAACGCGAACAGCAGTCGAGTTCGTAATTCGTACAGGTGGTCGATCAACGACATGGTGCCGTCGGGGTTGACCTTCCGCTGGCGGTTACGCGGGTCTAACGGAATTCGCACTGGTACATCCTGCTCTTGGCAAACTGGTTTTGGTCAGCACACAACCGGGGTGAATACAGATTTCACCCCGGTTGGACAGCGGCATGTAGCTAGAGCGGCTTAACTTCGGTCGGCTGCGCGATCGGAGCAGCAGCGCCGGTAGCGGTCACCTGTGCGGTCGGCAGCTGAGCCGGGGCCTGAGCAACGACGGGCGCAGCAGGAGCCGCGTCGTCATTCTGCATTTCCTTGACTTCACTCTTGAAGATGCGCAGTGAACGGCCGAGTCCTCGAGCTGCGTCGGGCAGTTTCTTCGACCCGAACAGAATGACAACGACAACAGCAACAATCAGCCAATGCATCGGCTGCATTGCACCCATAATGACCTCCCATGATCAGATTCCTCGATGCTACCGGACACAACCGGCGTAAGGAGGCTTCCAAGTCCTTACTTCAGCTACCGTTTACCTGTTTGTTTCATGCGCGGTTGCTGTGAAGCCCGCTCACGATCCGATCGTGTCGTAAGCGTCCAACGCCGTCACCGCCCGATTATGCACTTCGGCAACCAGTTCCGGCGGTGCAAGCACCCGAACACCCTCGCCGAACCCGAGAACCAACCGTGCCATCCACTCGAGTGTCCCGAAACTCATTGTTGCCTCGACGGAACCGTCGTCGTTCACCTTCTGGACGTCCATCGGGTAGTAATCGAGCATCCAGACACAGTTCTGAGCTACGAACAATCGGGCTTCGGGCAGTGATCCGTCGCCACTGAACAATTCCAGACTGGAATCCTCGTCGAGCGCGTGCGGTGGCGGAGTGGACGGCTCGTCGAGTTCGATTGCCGCATCGATCCGATCGAATCGGAACAACCGCACACCCTCGGCCTGGCGGCACCAGCCCTGGAGATAGCTGAAATTGTCGACCAACACGATTCGCACCGGATCGACCACCCGCTCGGACACCGCGTCCCGCGAAGCCGAGTAGTAGGTCAGCTTCAGTGCGCGCCGATCAGCCAGCGCCGACCGGACCGTCGCCGTTACCGGATCTTCGGCGACGTCGTCTTCCGGTTCGGCCTCATGCCCGTTACCCGTGGCGCGCGCTGCCGCAGAGCCTGCCGCCGCTTCGATCTTGGCAATTGCTCGTTGCGCCGCGGACGGATCGACCATGCCCGGCATCTCCACCAGCGAGCGCAACGCGATGAGCAACGCGGTCGCTTCGGTCGACGTCAACCGAAGGGGGCGGTCGATACCAGCGGAGAACGTGACGTCGATGCTCTCCTCGGAAAATGACAGGTCGATCAGATCGCCCGGGCCGTACCCGGGCAGCCCGCACACCCACAACTGATTGAGATCGTTCATCAACTGCGTTGTGCTGACACCGAGTTCGGCGGCAGCCTCCGCGGCGCTCATTCCAGGGTTCGCGATGAAAAACGGAACAAGATTCAGCAATCGAGCAAGCCTCGACGACAGGCGATTGTTCATCAGTGAGTTTCCTTCTGCTCGGCAATCTCCGAGCGTGCCGCAGCACCTTGAAGTTTGGTGATCACGTCAGCCCGCAGGTCCGGCGGATCAAGCACCAACGCATCTGCCCCGTGTCCGGCGATCAATCTGGCAGTCCACTCCCACGATCGAACCGGGATCGACAGAACGCTTCCCTCGCGTTCGGTCAGCGTCCGATCCGTCATCGACGACGCCAACCTGCGCAGCTCGTGTGCGCGGTTCGCCGCCACCCAGACAGTCGCGGTACCGGTCACGACACCGGATCCGGTTACTCGGTCCACAACCTCGCGAAGATCAAGACCCTCCGGTTTGTGCACCGCGCCGGCTGGGCCGAATTCGCGAACATCGTCACCGATGCGGGACAGGCGGAACGTGCGGACAGCGTCCCGATCGACATCATGACCGACCAGATACCACTTGCCGTTATGCGTGACCACGCCCCACGGCTCCACTGTCCGCTCGATGAACGGTTCGTTGAGCGCAGCGCGATGCTGGAAATGAACGGCCCGGCCCGCGTCGACTGCGGCGAGCAGCTTCCCGAGAGCCGGTTCGGAACCACGTGAGCGAGCCGGAATCGCGGTAATCGGCGCGGCGGAAACATCCCCGTCGACCTGTACACCGGCAGCACGCAGTTTGAGCAAGGCACTCTGTGCGGCGGAAATCAGCTCGGGCGATTCCCACAGCTGCACGGCAACGGCAACGGCCGCCGACTCTTCGCTGGTCAAATCGACATCAGGAAGCTCATACGCATTGCGATTGATCCGATATCCCTCGACCGTCGAAAACCGCCCAGCCGGTCCCGTCTCCAACGGAACTCCGAGGTCACGAAGCTCGTTCTTGTCCCGCTCGAACATCCGGGAGAACGCCTCGTAGTTGGCGGAATCGCTGTAACCGGCTACTGAATCACGGATTTTCTCCGCAGTGAGGAACTGCCTGGTGGAGAGCAATGCAATCACCAAGTTCATCAACCGCTCGATTTTCGATGTCGCCACGCCGAAATCCTAGTGGCTCTGCGGTTGCCGACACGTCAGCGCACTACATCGACGCGATGAGTCGCTCAACTCTCTCGTCGACCGAACGGAACGGGTCCTTGCACAGGACTGTTCGCTGAGCTTGATCGTTGAGCTTGAGATGCACCCAGTCGACGGTGAAGTCACGCCCCGCGGCCTGCGCTGCAGTGATGAAATCGCCGCGAAGTTTCGCGCGTGTCGTCTGCGGTGGGTTGTCGACGGCGTCGTCGATCGTTTCGTCCTCCGTGACGCGCTTGACCAAGCCCTTCTTCTGCAACACGTCGAACACTCCGCGCCCACGCTTGATGTCGTGATACGCAAGATCGAGCTGCGCGATCTTCGGGTCGGACAGATCAAATCCGTGACGATCCTGGTAGCGCTGGAACAACTTACGCTTGATCACCCAGTCGATCTCGGTGTCGACCTTCGCAAAATCCTGGGCTTCGACGGCGTCGAGCATGCGGCCCCACAAATCGACAACTTGCTCTACCTGCGGATCCGGTTCGCGATTGCGCAGGTGCTCCACAGCCTTCGAGTGATACTCACGCTGGATGTCGAGAGCACTGGCCTGGCGGCCGCCGGCCAACCGGACCGGACGCTTTCCGGTGACGTCGTGGCTGACCTCTCGGATGGCACGAATCGGATTGTCGAGGGCGAAGTCGCGGAAGGAGACTCCAGCCTCGATCATCTCGAGCACCAAGGCGGCAGAGCCGACCTTCAGCATCGTGCTGGTCTCGGCCATGTTGGAGTCGCCCACGATGACGTGCAGGCGACGGTACTTCTCGGCGTCGGCATGAGGTTCGTCGCGGGTGTTGATGATCGGACGCGAACGTGTGGTGGCCGACGAGACGCCTTCCCAGATGTGCTCGGCACGCTGGGAGAGACAGAACGTGGCTGCCTTCGGTGTCTGCAGAACCTTTCCGGCACCGCAGATCAACTGACGCGTCACGAGGAACGGCAACAGCACGTCGGAGATGCGGGAGAACTCGCCAGCTCGCGCGACCAGGAAGTTCTCGTGGCAACCGTACGAGTTTCCGGCGGAGTCGGTGTTGTTCTTGAAGAGGTAGATGTCGCCACCGATTCCCTCTTCTGCCAACCGCTCTTCCGCATCGATGAGCAGTTCCTCGAGAACTCGCTCACCGGCCCGGTCGTGGTTGACCAGTTGGATGAGGCTGTCGCACTCGGCGGTTGCGTACTCCGGATGAGAACCAACATCCAAGTACAGGCGCGCTCCGTTGCGGAGGAAGACGTTGGAACTACGACCCCACGACACGACACGACGGAAGAGGTAACGAGCAACCTCGTCGGGGCTCAGTCGCCTGTGCCCGTGAAAGGTGCAGGTAACGCCGAATTCCGTCTCGATACCCATGATTCGTCTCTGCACACTTCGACAGTACAACCAGAATGCCCGCTTCACCCGTGTTGACGAACTCCCGTGGCGTCACGACTCGACAACATCTCGAGTCGGCATAGTGTGGCGGGGTGAGCTACCTGCACCGAAAACTTGTCCGAACCGACGTCAAATGGATGGAAAGCACTGGCGCACTGAAGCCTTCCACGCTCGATTCCGTGATGCGGCGGCTCTCGCGAGCAGCCAACCACGGGTTCCTGTGGATGGCTATCGCCGGTGTCCTCGCGCTGATCGGCGGACAACCGCGCCGCGCGGCTGCCCGCGGAATGCTCGCATTGGCCGGATCGAGCGCACTGGCAAACGGTGTGTTGAAACCGCTTTTTCCCCGTCGGCGCCCACCCGTTCGCGCGTGGATCAACCCGAAGCGCGGAGTCGAGTTCCCGACGTCCTCGTCGTTCCCGTCGGGTCATAGCGCCTCCGCAGCCGCATTCACTACCGCGGTAGCAATGGAATCTCCGACAACCGGCGCAGTACTCGCTCCATTGGCCGCGGCCGTCGCCTATTCACGCGTGCACAACGGGGTGCACTGGCCTTCGGACGTGTTCGCCGGAATAGCCGTCGGAGGTGCCGTGGCAGCGGGAACGCGCAGGTGGTGGGCAGTACGCGACGAAGAACCCGCGGATCTTGGTCCCGAGTGTGTGGTACCTGCGCTGCCTGGAGGCGACGGACTGGTTGTCTTCACCAATCCCGGATCCGGCAGCGAAGACGACGGCATCGTGGATGCGATCCGGGAAGCCCTGCCCGCAGCAGTCATTATCGAATTCAACCCGGACATAGATTTCGACAAGCAGATCGAAGCGAAGCTTCGTGAGTCGAAACCGCGAGCGGTAGGTGTGTGCGGCGGCGACGGCACCGTCGTCACGGTCGCGGACGCGGCAACACGACACAATCTTCCGCTCGCAGTTTTCCCAGGTGGAACCCTCAACCACTTTGCCCGCGACGTCGGTGTCGCGGACGTCGCTGAAACCGTGACGGCGGTCGAGTCCGGACAAGCAGCGTTTGTCGATCATGCCGTGGTGACAACCGATACCGGGGTTACCGCTCGTTTTCTCAACACAGCCAGTCTGGGCGGCTATCCGGATGCGGTACGGCTACGTGAAAAGTGGGAACCGCGATTCGGCAAGTGGCCGGCGGCCGCCGCGGCGATGATCCGCGTGCTAGCCGCCGCAGAGCCGATGAGTGTCACCATCGACGGCACCAAGGCTAGTATCTGGATGCTCTTCGTCGGAAACGGCCGGTACTCCCCCGGCGACCAGGTCCCGATGTCGCGGCCCGAACTCAACCGTGGGCTGCTCGACGTCCGGTACTTGCGAGCCGACCGGAAATTCTCCCGCGCCCGGTTGCTGTTTGCCGCTGCCACAGGAACATTGGGCAGCTCACCGGTCTACATCCACTCCCTGGCGCCGACGCTCTCGGTTCAGGTGAATGCTGAGTCTGTAGCGATTGCCACCGACGGTGAAGTTGTGGCAGACGCGCGCCGGTTCGATTTCACCACCGAACCGGCCGCGGTTGCCGTCTACAGAATTTCGAAGGACTGAAAAACAGTTGCTATTGGGGTGCGTCGCCGTTTGACGGCGGCGCATCCTCAGTCTTCTCAGCCTTGCTCTGTGGCTCTGCTGCCGATGGCAGCATGGCTTCGAGTGCTGCTCCCGAGATTCGCTTGAACGCACGGCGCGGACGGTTGTTGTCGAGAACTGCAACTTCCAGTGCCTCGACAGTCAGCACCCGGGGCTCGGCCTCGGTTGTTCCGACGGGCGCCGGCCCACCCTTCTGCAATGCTCCAACTGCGATACGTACAGCGGACTCCAGATCGAGGTCTCGCTGATACGACTCGCGCATCGCGGTAACGATTGGCTCTGTGGTGCCGCCCATGACCACAAATTCCTGCTCGTCGGCAATCGAACCGTCGTACGTGATCCGATACAGCTGAGCCGGCGTGTTGCTACCGAAGCGGCCGATTTCCGCAACGCAGATCTCGACCTCGTACGGTTTGGGTTGCTCGGTGAAAATTGTGCCCAGAGTCTGGGCGTACGCATTGGCGAGCGAACGGCCTGTGACGTCACGACGGTCGTACGAGTACCCACGCATGTCCGCGTGCACAATGCCCGCACGACGGAGATTTTCGAATTCGTTGTACTTGCCGACGGCCGCAAAACCGAGACGGTCGTACAACTCACTGACCTTGTGCAACGCCGTCGACGGATTCTCCGCGACAAACACCACACCGTCGCGATACGTCAGTACGACGACGCTTCGTCCACGGGCAATTCCTTTGCGCGCCAATTCCGAACGATCGCGCATGATCTGTTCGGCTGATGCGTAATACGGCATCGTCATAGCGCAGAACCCCCTTCCGGATTACCGAGCGCCGTACGCGCCGCAACAATGTCCCTGGCGATTTCGGCCGCCCGCTCCGTGGACAGTTCCACGGCTCCTGCTGCGGTGATCGTGACTGCGGTCGGATAAATTCCGCGCGTAACGTCTGGTCCACCAGTCGCCGAATCGTCGTCGGCGGCGTCGTACAGAGCCTCTACCGCCAAACGAAGCGCAGTGGCCTCGTCGATGCCCGGTGAATACAACTTCTTGAGCGCCGACTTCGCGAACAATGATCCCGATCCGACAGCGTGATAGCCGGCACGTTCCTCGTACCGCCCACCCACGACGTCGTACGAGACGATGCGACCCGCCGTCGTAGGGTCGACGGCGTCCACGTCGTAGCCGACCAGCAGCGGTACAACTGCGAGTCCCTGCATTGCGGCGCCGAGATTGCCACGCACCATCGACGACAGACGATTTGCCTTGCCGTCGAACGTGAGTGAAACGCCTTCGATCTTCTCGTAATGCTCGAGTTCAACCGCGAACAGGCGCACCAGTTCGATCGCGATGCCGGCGGTCCCGGCAATCCCCGCAGCCGAGTAGTCGTCCGTGATGTACACCTTCTGCACGTCACGGCTGGCGATAAGATTGCCCATGGTCGCCCGGCGATCGCCGGCAAGCAACACGCCACCGGCGTAACTGATCGCGACGATGGTGGTCCCGTGCGGAGCAACATCACCCCCGCCCATGGTTACACCTCCCCTGTCAGCGAATCGGTTCTGCGGAAGATGCTCCGGTGCGTGCACTCGAAGATATTCCGAGAATGACGACAGATTGGAGCCGAAGCTCAACCGTGTGTCCCCGTCGGTTATCCGGGGCGCGCGATCCACCGTCACTGGCCGCCCTTCTGCACGTAAGCGCGGACGAAGTCCTCGGCGTTCTCTTCCAGCACGTCGTCGATTTCGTCGAGTAGGTCGTCGGTTTCTGCAGCGAGCTTCTCGCGACGTTCCTGGCCGGCACTACCGTCGCCGCCAGTGGTGTCGTCGTCTTCGCCGCCACCGGCACGCTGCGTCTGTTCTTGAGCCATCGCCGTCGACCTCCTTGTGTGAAGGGAGCTCTCACGAGCATCCTGTTCTGCCCAGCAGTCTCGGTTACTGATCCGCTCGGACCTTTACCCTACCGAGCGACACCGTCACGCGCCGGGAGACTCGGCCGCGATTCGGCACCAAAATCAATGTGTCAGCTGATCCACCAACTCCGCAGCGCTGTCGACGGAGTCGAGCAGAGCACCCACATGAGCCTTACTGCCGCGCAGTGGTTCCAGGGTCGGTATCCGGATCAGCGATTCACCACCGAGGTCGAATATCACCGAATCCCAGCTGGCAGCAGCAATATCGCCACCGAATCGCCGTAGGCATTCACCACGGAAATACGCACGCGTATCGGTGGGCGGATTGGACACCGCGTCGAGCACCTGTTGCTCGGTGACCAGTCGTTCCATCGATCCGCGGGCAACCAATCGGTTGTACAAACCCTTGTCCAAACGGACATCGGAATACTGCAAATCGACCAAATGCAGGCGCGGAGCCGACCACGCGAGACCTTCGCGGTTGCGGAAACCTTCGAGCAGGCGCAGCTTTGCCGGCCAGTCCAGGATGTGTGCGCAGTCCATCGGATCGCGTTCGAGAAGATCGAGAACCATGGCCCACTTGGACACGATGTCGTCGGCGCGCGCATCCCGATCAGTTTCCCGATCGAGGAACTTGGCGACGCGTTCGAGGTAAATACGTTGCAGCGCAAGCCCAGTCAACTCGCGCCCGTCGGACAAGGCGACGGTCTTGCGCAGGGTCGGATCATGGCTGATGTGGTGAACCGCGGTGACGGGGCGCGCCAACTGCAGATCCGTCAGATCGACGCCCGCTTCGATCAGATCGAGAACCAGCGCCGTGGTCCCCACCTTGAGGTACGTGGACATCTCCGCAAGGTTCGCGTCACCGATAATGACGTGCAGACGGCGGTACTTGTCCGCGTCGGCGTGCGGTTCGTCGCGGGTGTTGATGATTCCGCGTTTGAGAGTCGTCTCCAGCCCGACCTCGACCTCGATGTAATCGGCTCGCTGCGACAGCTGGAAACCTGCCTCGTCCCCGGACTGGCCGATGCCCACGCGACCGGAACCGCAAATGACCTGGCGTGACGCGAAGAAGGGCGTCAAACCGGCAACGATGTCCGTGAACGGGGTCGCCCGGGAGCACAGGTAGTTCTCGTGGGTGCCGTACGAGGCCCCCTTGCCGTCGACGTTGTTCTTGTACAACTGCAGGCGCGGCGCGCCGGGAACACTCGAGGCGTGGCGAGCAGCTGCTTCCATGACCCGCTCACCGGCCTTGTCCCAGATCACCGCGTCGAGTGGATCGGCCACTTCAGGTGCCGAATACTCGGGATGTGCGTGATCGACGTACAAGCGGGCACCGTTGGTGAGAATCATGTTTGCCGCACCGATTTCGTCGGCGTCGATCACCGGAGCCGGCCCGCTGAGTCGCCCCAGGTCGAACCCACGGGCGTCACGCAGGGGCGATTCCACCTCATAGTCCCAGCGTGTACGCCTCGCTCGGGGTACACCCGCGGCGGCGGCGTACGCCAGTACCGCCTGGGTTGATGTGAGTATCGGATTCGCCGAAGGCTCACTGGGTGAAGATATTCCGTACTCGACCTCGACACCGATAATCCGCTGCATACGTTCGAGACTATGCGATCGAGCGTCAGTACTTGCAGTGGTGGCACAGTAGGAGGAATGCAGCATCCACCTGACACCGACACAAAACGATCAGATGAGGTTGTTGCGGTATACGACCAGTTCGGTAAACCGATCGGCCAGGCGCCTCGCAGCCTTGTCTATCGAGACGGACTCTGGCACGCCAGTTCAGGAGTTCTCGTGCGCTCAACGGACGGCGAGCGCGTGTACGTTCATCGCCGCACTACAAGCAAAGCGGTCTTCGGTGGCCATCACGACTGCATCGCCGGCGGCGTCGTCGACCCCGGTGAATCACCACTCGACACGGCTGTGCGTGAAGTGGGTGAAGAACTCGGAATCTTCGGCACCGAGGACACTCCGTTGGCGCTGACGGAAATCGCCAGAATCTCCTGGGACGGAGAATGGGGCGGTCACGCATTGCGATGTCATTTGTTTGCATTCGAGCTCCGCTACGACGGTCCCGTCATACATCAACCGAGCGAAATTTCCGACGGAGGGTGGTGGACCCTGGCTGAGCTCGACGCGCATCTGAAGGACCCGTCGTGGCCCTTCGTGCCCGATACCCGGGTGTTGTTGGCCGACTACCGATGGAGCCAACTCAGCAGCGAATGATCGGGACAGGTTCGGGTTGGGCGTGCGTATCGGCACACGACCAGCGCTGAGATGTCACATCTGGCCATTTTCGACGCGGTTGTGTGCAGTCAGGATCGAGTTGGCATGCGCTCGAATACAGATCGGGCCGGCACTCTTGCGAGTGCCGGCCCGATTCTGCTGCGGCGTCCTACAGGTACTGGCCCGTGTTGGACTCGGTGTCGATAGCGCGGCTGGCACTGGCGTTCTTGCCGGTGACAAGGGTGCGAATGTAGACGATCCGTTCACCCTTCTTACCCGAAATGCGGGCCCAGTCATCAGGATTGGTGGTGTTCGGCAGGTCTTCGTTCTCGGCGAACTCGTCGACGATCGAATCGAAGAGATGCTGAACCCGCAATCCCGGTGCACCGGTATCGAGTACCGATTTGATGGCGTACTTCTTCGCCCGGTCGACGATGTTCTGGATCATGGCACCGGAGTTGAAGTCCTTGAAGAACAGGACTTCCTTGTCACCGTTTGCGTAGGTGACTTCGAGGAAACGGTTCTCCTCGCTCTCCGCGTACATGCGATCCACAACGCGAACGATCATCGCCTTGAGGCATGCTGCGCGATCGCCACCGAACTCGGCGAGGTCGTCGGCATTGATCGGCAGACCGTCGACCAGGTACTTCGAGAAGATGTCCTGCGCGGATTCGGCGTCGGGACGCTCGATCTTGATCTTCACGTCCAGACGACCCGGCCGCAGAATGGCAGGGTCGATCATGTCCTCGCGGTTGGACGCACCAATCACGATGACGTTCTCTAGGCCTTCCACTCCGTCGATCTCACTGAGCAACTGCGGAACCACTGTCGTTTCCACATCCGAGGAGACTCCTGAACCGCGGGTACGGAAAATGGAGTCCATCTCGTCGAAGAACACGATGACCGGGGTGCCTTCGGACGCCTTTTCGCGGGCCCGCTGGAAAATCATCCGAATGTGGCGTTCGGTTTCGCCGACGAACTTGTTCAGAAGCTCGGGGCCCTTGATGTTGAGGAAGTAGGACTTTGCGTCCTTGCTGTCCTGCCCCCGGGCTTCGGCGATCTTCTTCGCCAACGAATTGGCGACTGCCTTCGCGATCAGGGTCTTACCGCAACCGGGCGGACCGTAAAGCAGTACACCCTTCGGTGGACGCAGTGAGTACTCGTGGAACAGGTCCTTGTGCAGGAAGGGCAGTTCGACGGCGTCCCGGATCTGTTCGATCTGCCGACCGAGGCCACCGATGTCGTCGTAATGCACGTCCGGCACCTCTTCGAGGACCAGATCTTCGACCTCGGCCTTGGGAATACGCTCGAACGCATAACCGGCTTTGGCGTCGACCAGCAGGGAGTCGCCCGGGCGCAGCTTCCTGGTCGGGGAATCGGCGTCATAGGCGATGATGTCGGCCTGGGGATCGGCGAACACCGCTGCCAGGGGCGCAGCGAGCCACACGATTCGCTCTTCGTCGGCGTGCCCGACTACCAGCGCCCGCAAGCCGTCGTCGAGTACCTCACGCAGAGTGCTGATTTCGCCGACCTGCTCGTAACCACCGGCTTCCACGATGGTGAGGGCCTCGTTGAGCCGCACGGTCTGACCCTGAGTGAGCGTGTCGGTGTCGATATTCGGTGAACACGTCAGTCGCATTTTGCGGCCGGACGTGAAAACGTCCACCGTTTTGTCTTCGTGAACTGCGAGCAGCACGCCGTAGCCACTCGGCGGCTGACCGAGTCTGTCGACCTCTTCGCGTAAAGCGATCAGTTGTTGACGGGCCTCCTTGAGAGTGTCCATCAACTTGCCGTTTCGGATTGCGAGCGAGTCAAGTTTCGACTCCAACTCCCGCACCTGCTCCGGCGACTGTGCGAGTTGACGCCGCAGAACCTGCAATTCCACTCGTAACGCGTGAAGCTCTTCTGCTGCCGCAACCGAATCCGGGTTCTCTGTCGAGCTCATATGCGTCTCCTCCCAGTGCGATAGATCAACGCTACCGGCATCGCGGCCCAAGTGTCGCCAGACACGGTGCGCGAGTTCGATTTCACAGCCGCGACTGCCACACCGAGACCGCTCCTGAACCAAAAGTAAGCCATGTTAGCCTTGCCTACAATGCCGAGACAGTGCCTGTCTCCCCCAACGAAAGGTCACGCTGTGATCATCCGCAAGACACTCGTCAGCGCCTGTGCCGTCGCCGCTGTCCTCGCCCTCGGAGCCTGCAGCTCGGACGACAGCTCCGACTCGTCGGCCACGTCCACCTCTGTTGCTGCAACGTCGAGCGCTTCTGCCGCCTCGAGTGCAACGACGTCCGCAGCCGCGGCCGCAGCAGCTCCGACGGCAGACGAGCTGAATGCACAGCTGGTTGCGCTTATCGATCCGGCCAAGCCGATCGCCGAGAAGACCGCCCTGGTGGTCGACGGAACGAACCGTCAGGCCAACATCGAGACCATGGGTACCGCTCTGGGTGGCAACCCGGCGTACAAGATCACCTTCACCGTCGAGAACGTCAAGGTCGACGGCGAGACGGCCACCGCCGACGTTGCAGTGGTGAGCCCGCACGGCGCGATGCCTGCCGCTCCGTGGACGTGGGAACTCGAAGACGGCACCTGGAAGCTGTCCGACACCTCCGCCTGCGTGCTCCTGGAAATGGGCCGCGCTTCCTGCGCCGGATAATTTCTCCGCAAACAAAACGAGCGGCGATCCGATTTTTTCGGATCGCCGCTCGTTTTGTTTGGAGTCAGTGGTTACTTGGCGGCAGTGTTCGAGCCCTTGCCGGCCCGGCGCTGAGGCTTCGGGGTCACAGTGCCCTCGGCCAGACGACGCGCACTGATCAGGAATGCGGTGTGCCCCTGCATGCGGTGCTCGGGACGAACGGCCAATCCGACGACGTGCCAGCCGCGGACGATGGATTCCCACGAGCGCGGCTCGGTCCAGCATTCCTGCTCACGCATCGCCTCGACCACCTTGGACAGCTGCGTCACCGTCGCGACGTACACGATCAGAACGCCGCCGGGAACCAATGCCTTCGACACGGCGGGCAGAACATCCCACGGCGCGAGCATGTCGAGAACCACCCGGTCGACCTTGCCGCCGTGCGCTTCCGGATCGAACTCTGCGAGATCCGCGATCGTCAGTTCCCAGTTCGGCGGACGCTCACCGAAGAACGTCTCGACGTTGCGAACCGCGTGTTCGGCATGATCGTCGCGCACCTCGTACGAGATGACCTTGCCCTCGGGCCCGACCGCACGAAGCAGTGAACACGTCAACGCGCCGGAACCGGCGCCTGCCTCGAGTACCCGGGCACCCGGAAACACGTCGCCCTCGTGGACGATCTGCGCCGCGTCCTTGGGGTAGATAACCTGCGCGCCTCGTGGCATCGACAGCACGTAGTCGACGAGCAGTGGACGCAAGGCGAGGTACGGCGTCCCGTTGACGGACTTGACGACGCTGCCCTCGTCCGCGCCGATGAGGTCGTTGTGCACGATCCCACCCTTGTGGGTGTGGTACTCGCGGTTGGCCTCGAGCACGATCGTGTAGTGCCGTCCCTTGCCGTCGGTCAGCTGGACGCGGTCGCCGACACGGAACGGCCCGGAGGGGCGCTTACCGGGTGCTGTTTCCTCGACCTCTGCAACGACCTCGGCTACTGCCTGGTCGTCTGCTACAGCTACTACAGCGTCGAGTTCCGGTTCGGTGACGGCAGACTGCGCAACCTCATCCAACTCGGTCGTGATTTCTTCGGGTTGCGTATCGTTCACCATGCGTGAGTAATCCCTGTTCGTTTTGCTCCGGCGTCCTCGCCACCGGCCCCGACGGAGTTGTCGGGCCAAGCGTCTAGCCTGCCAGGTGTGAGCTCTGTAGAACTGCCAGCCCCCTCGTTAGCGGGTGGAACATCACACGATCGCCCGCGTAGTCGGCCGGCGCTGTCGCCTTCTCGTGCGGGTGACTACAAACAGTGTCCGCTGCTCTATCGGTTCAGAGCCATCGATCGAATCCCGGAAACACCGACAAGAGCACAGGTCAGAGGCACTGTCGTCCATGCTGCCCTGGAAGCGTTATTTGCGCTACCCACCGGTCAACGGGTTCCGGATCGAGCTGCGGAGTTGGTTCGCCCCGCTTGGGAGCGGGTGAGCGCCGACTCCCCCGACGCGGCCGAGTTGATTACCGACGAGGACCTCGACGGTTTTCTCTCCGAAGTGGGCAAGCTGGTTCAGACTTATTACAGCCTCGAGGATCCGACGCGGTTCGACGCACAAGCCTGCGAGGTGTACGTCGAGACCGAACTCGAGAACGGCGTTCGACTTCGCGGATTTGTCGATCGCATCGACGTCGCCCCCACCGGCGAAGTGCGCGTCGTCGATTACAAGACCGGCAAGGCCCCGCGAGAATTCACGGAGTCCAAAGCGCTGTTCCAGATGAAGTTCTACGCACTGGTCCTACTGCGTACTCGCAAGATCGTGCCCGCTCAACTCAAGCTGATCTACCTGGCGTCGGGATCGATCCTCACATACACCCCCGATCACGACGAACTGGTGCGTTTCGAGCGGACATTGTCCGCTATCTGGAAGGCAATACTGGCGGCAGGTGCAACGGGAGACTTCCGACCCAAGCCTGGCAAACTGTGCGACTGGTGCGATCACAAGGCCCTCTGCCCCTCGTTCGGCGGCACACCGCCGCCGTATCCTGGGTGGCCGGACTTGCGGGACGCAGAAGTTGTTGCGGCAAAGGAGAATACGTAATGGCAGACACTTCGTACTACCAGTTCTTGGGCACTACCGCTGAAGGCCACGAACGCTTCGCGACTACGCAGGCAACGGTCAGTATCTGGGGTCCGACGCTCCAACACGGCGCTCCCCCGTCGGCACTGTTGGTGCGTGCACTCGAGCGCTGTGGCGCCCGCGAGGGAACTCGTCTGACTCGGGTGGTCGTGGAGATTCTCGGGCCGATCCCGATTGCCGACATCGAGGTTCGCTCGTGGATCGAACGACCCGGTCGCAGAATCGAATTGATCGTCGCCGAATTGTGGGCAACCGCGCCCGACGGATCGTCACGGGCCGTGGCACGTGGTACGGCGTGGCGCATGGAAACCGCAGACACCACCGACGTTCTCCACGTGGTCGATCCACCGCTGGAACCGCGCGAAACCGGCACGCCGGGTGTACTGGGCGGCATGTGGAACATCGGCTATCTCGAGACTCTCGATTGGTCGTGGATTGCCGAAATTGGTTGCGAGGGAACAGGAAAGGTGTGGGCACGGCCGAAGCCCGTATTGGTCGAGGGTGAAGAGATGACAGCCCTGGAGAGGCTGTTTGCGATTGCCGACATCTCCAACGGCGTCGGAGCGAAACTCGACCCCGCGCACTGGACGTTCCTGAACACCGATCTGACGGTGCACATCTTCCGGGTTCCCGAGGGCGAATGGGTCGGGGTTTCCGCGGAAACCACCACCGGACCCGATGGCGTCGGAATGTGCGCCGGAGTGCTCTACGACGAGCAGGGTGCAGTCGGGCGCATCGCCCAGACCTTGCAGATTCGTGCCCGCTCCTGATTGCCGCAAGCGAGACAGCGGCGCGTCGACTATCTACGCCGGTCGACTTCGACGGCCACACAAATTAGGGGACCGACGACGCCGGCAAAACGCCAACTGCAACATCGACACTTACATATCGATCATACATGTAAACATTGCGATGTGGTAACCAACTGGTCAGTAACCTCTGACGCCGGTCACTCCGTTCGGGAGCGATAGCGCAAAGTTAAGCGGGCGCAGTGGCAGCAAGACGTGCGAGCGAGTATTCCGTGACGGTGATCAATGCCTGCACCGCGGACGCGCGGTCGCGGGCATCAATCTCGATCATGGGGATTTGGTCGGATAACGCCAGCGCCTGACGAAGATCGTGTGCCGAGTGAATCGGGGCTCCGTCGAAACGGTTGACTGCCACGATGAACGGCAAGCCGCGGGCTTCGAAGAAGTCGACAGCAGCAAAGCTGTCTTCGAGACGACGCGTGTCGATGAGGATGACTGCTCCGATAGCGCCGGTGATCAGGTCGTCCCACATGAACCAGAATCGCCGCTGGCCCGGTGTGCCGAACAGATAGAGAACCAGGTCGTCGGCCAGCGTAATGCGGCCGAAATCCATTGCGACTGTTGTGGTGTCCTTGTTCGGTGTCGCGCCGAGGTGGTCGATGCCGTCACTGGCGTCGGTCACCATCGCTTCCGTGCGCAGGGGGACGATTTCGGAGACCGTCCCGACAAGCGTGGTCTTTCCGACGCCGAATCCTCCGGCAACTACTATTTTTGTCGATGTGACGCGAGATGGCGCGTCAGAGTGCCCGAAGTCCACGGAGGGTCCTTTCGATCAGGTCGAGGCGTTCGACCGCAGTCGCATCGCTTCGCAGAGTGGCTTGCACTTCCAATGCCCCGGCAACAACAAGATCTGCGACCAGGACCCGAGCCACCCCGATCGGAACCCCGAGGTATGCCCCGATTTCCGCGATCGAGATTCGCTGCCCGCAGAGAGCGACAATCGACGCGCGAATGTCCTCGGGTGCAAGGCTTTTTGCGATGGCATCCTCTACCGTTGCGACGATCGCTTCGAGCGGAAGGTCGATGGACGGCTTCGTCCTGCCTTCGGTGAGTGCGTACGGTCGAACGAGACTCGGTTCAGGATCAACGTGCTCGGAGTGATGATGTGGCATTGAGTTCACATATCCCGACCTGATCTGGGAGCGATGTCCATGGTTGTTCCGACGCGATCGACCAGGGTTGCCATTTCGTAACCGATCTGACCGATGTCGCATCCCGCAACGGCAAGTGCAGCGAGGTAGGCCCCGCTACCGACGCCCATGAGGAGGAGGTACCCGTTCTCCATCTCGACCACCGATTGCAGAACGGCACCGCCGTCGAACAACCGTGATGCACCGGCGGAGAGGCTGGCGAGTCCCGAAGTCACAGCGGCCAATTGATCAGCTCGATCGAGCGGAAGGTGGGTGCTCGCAGCACTCAACAATCCGTCAGCCGAGACGATGATCGCGTGGCTCACTCCCGGCACGTCTCGGGCGAAACCCGACACCAACCAGTCGAGTGCGCGAGGAGTTTCTGGGGCTCCGACAGTACTCACTGTTCTCCTTCGTCTTCCTGCACATGCGTGGTCGAGTGCAGGGATGTGGTGTTCTCACTGTTAGCGTGCCGCCGTCCGCGGCTGACGCCGGATTGGTAGTCGCTCCATCCCCGTCTGATGTACTCCGGCTCGGTGCTCTTACGGTGGGATCCGGAACGGAAAGTGGCAGTAGTGGTTCCAACCGTTCCGGGAACCAACCGCGCACCGCGGTCCCTCATCGGGAGACCCGAATCGGAGATCCTGGTGACGGGCATGTCCGTTGACGCGCGGGCAGCAACCCAACCCTCGTCTGCTTCGGTTGTCCAGATGATTCCGCTTGCGGCACTGGAGTTGTCGTCTGTGGGATCGACCAGCCACTCGGACACCATCCGGGCAAAGATCGGGGATGCAATCGGTGGAGTCTCGGAGGTAGCGTCGGGAGCATCCGCGCCGAATACACCCACACGCGGCGGTGTCGAATCGCGCGGGCGGGAGGAGAAGAACGCCGCCGTGTTGGTCGGATTGGGGGCGCCGAACAGGTGCCTCGGCGCAGGTTCTCGGGCGGCGGACACGCTGGTATCCGGTTGAGTGGCAGTAGTTTCCGGGCCGGCTGGCGTTGTAGCTGCCGGTTCGGTGGCGAGGGTGCTACCAATGCCGGGTACCCCACTGTTCCCTGGAGTGCGGCGAGGAAGCGTATTCCCCGCGGGAAGCGCACTGGCGTGCGGCTGTGAAACGACTGCAGCGGGAGCGCCTGAAACAGGTGGCGGCAAGGTGACCGCACTGATGTTTCGAGGTTGACTGTTTCGAGGTTGGCTGTTTCGAGGTTGACTGTTTCGAGGTTGGCGCTGCGGCAACCCGCTCGCTGATACTGCCGGTGCATCAGCCGCCGGACTTTCGGGGCGATCGACAGTCACCTGAGAAGCTGTACGGACCGGAGCAACACGCGGCGCCATCGGCGTTCGAACCACATTGTCGCGTGGTGCGTCGAGCAGTGCCACCGGCAAGTGAACCATGGCGGTAATGCCACTGTGTTCGGATGTGCTGCCCGACGGGCGTAGACGCACTGAAATATTGTATCGACGGCTGATACGACTGATGACAAAAAGTCCCATGTGGCGGGCGGTATCTGGGCTCATCTCGCCTCCCGAAGACAGGCGCCTATTGGCGTCGAGTAGTTCGGCCGACGACATTCCGATACCGAGATCGGCAATCTCCACCAGCACGGAACCGTCGTTCGTGCGTGCGGCGTCGATCGTCACCGTTGTTTCGGGCGGCGAGTAGCGCAGAGCATTATCGAGGAGTTCGGTGATGAGGTGCACGACATCTGCACTGGCCTGGCCACTGACAACAGCAGACAGAATCTGTCCGAGTTCGACACGCAGATAGTCTTCGACTCCGGAAACCGAAGCGCGTAGAGCGTCGGCAAGAGCGATCGGTGCGGTTCGTACGCGTCGCCCTTCGGTGCCGGACAGGATCAGGAGATTGTCGCTGTTGCGTCGCATTCGGGCGGCAATGTGGTCGAGACGAAAGAGATTCTCGAGGCGATTCGGGTCGTCTTCGTCTTGTTCAAGTTGCTCGATGAGACCGAGTTGCTGTTCGACGAGGGACTTGTTGCGGCGGGAGAGCGTTTCGAACATGTCGTTGACCTGGCGACGGAGTGTTGCCTGCTCGCCGGCCAAAGTGATGGCCTGCCCGTGCATGTCGTCTACAGCGCGTGCGAGTTGCCCGATTTCCTCGTGGGTGTGAACAGGTACTCGAGGTACTTCGAGGTCGCTTACCTTCTCGCCGGCGCGGATTCTTTCGATCGCCTCGGGTAGTCCCCGTCGCGCTGCGTGGAGAGCGGCAAATCGCAGGCGTCGGATGGGTTCGACCAGCGAGCGGCTGATGATCAGCGCGAGAACAAGGGCTGCGAGGACAGCGCCGAGAACGAGCGCGGTGTCTCGAAGGGCGGCGGATCGGGCCGAGTTGGCTTCGGTGCCCACTGTCGCGGCGAACTTGCTTGATGCCGCGTTGGCCAACGTGTCGTAATGATCACGACTTGTCTGCAGCCCGACGTCGATCTGGCTGCTCAGCGGGGACGTCGATACTGTGGCACCGATTTCGTCGACGCGCCCCTGTGCGGACGCGCGAAGTGCGTTCACAGCGGCGACGGTATTCAGAGAGCTCTCCGAATCATCGCGCGGGAGCACTACACCGCGCAGCGCCGCGAGTTCTGCGCCCGCAACGCCAACCAAAGCGGTTCGAGCTTGCTGATCGAGGCGCCCGGAACCGAACAGAATGCGCTGGTCGGCGAATGCTCGGCGAGCTGACCACAAGGCAGAGAACTCGCCTCCACTCTGACGCATGACCGGCTGCGGGGAATCGCGCATGATGTCGGCGAATATGGTCCAGATGTCGATGGATGCTTCGTTGACGCGGGTGACCAGTCGAGCGGGTGCGACTGCGCCGGCGGAAACTTCGTCGATGATCGACTGGCTGTTCTCCAGAGCGCGGGTGACCTGGTCACCGATTTCCCCGTCGGTGTGGAACATTCGACCGGCCGCGGCGAACTCTGCCATGGCCGCTGTCGTTGCTGCCGTGGCGGTCTCGAGTTCGGTGCCGGAGGAGGACGCGACTGCAAGGTCGTCGAGAGCCTCTTCGAGCCGGAGAGCCGCAGGGGAAGCAAGCACGCGTTCCGAGGACGACGTCAGTTTTGCAGCAGTGGAAAGCTCGCCCTGGATCCGAAGTGCGCCGAGCAGGATGGCAACGAGCATCGGAACTGCAAAGACGGCGACAACCTTCCAACCTAGGCGCCATTCGCCGATCGACCACCACGAGGTTGTGTGTGCATCGTGTTTCATGCGGACCAATGCCTCTTCGCGTCTGCTATTAAAGTCTGTCAACCCCCCGATCAGGGAATCGCCCGAGCTCCTTCGACTACGTGCAATCGAAGGAAAGCGATTGAACGGTAACAGAATGATCTTTATCGCATTGCGCCGATAGTCCCTATTGTCCAGATTTTTTGTCTGCTATGTAGGTTTTATGTCCATTTTCAAGGCACGACGATAGGGATCAGCGGGCGACACCGACATTGAGATTGAAATCAACCTCATGTCAGCACCGCCCGACTAAAGATGGATGAGGCCCGAAAAGTCACATCCGAAAATCTGTTCGGCGAGGCCCTGACCTGAATCCTTCGGTTCAGTCTCTCACTGCAAATTCCCGCGCTTCCGATGCCAATTCATCGGCAGCGGAATCCATATGTGCGGTCACAGGATCCGGAGCGGTCAAGACTGCCACAATCGGAATAGCCAGTGCCAAGAGACCGAGCACGAAGACGGGAAACAGAAACGAGAACACCTCGAGACCCTCGGGAGTAGTTGCCGACGGATCGTGAACAACTTCTACAGCGGCCATTCCCGTGTAGTGCATGCTGACTACTGCAACGCCCATGATCACGCCGGCGAATAAACGCAGCACCGTGGATTCCACAATCATCGTGAACCACAACGCAACGGTGCCGGCAACGACGGCAATCAGGAGCGAGAGTGCGACAAAGTACACGTCGTAGTGAATCTCGCCCTGAAAGCGCAAGGCGCGCATACCTGTGTAGTGCATGACATTGACCGCGACGCCCATGACGAGGCCACCGGCGAGGAGTCGACTCAACCGGAACTCGGTGCCGATGATCACCAATCCGACGAAAACCGCGGTCACGGAAATCAGTGCCGAGACCACTGTCCACATCAGGCTGTATCGAATGGGGCTTCCCGGCACGGAGAACCCGAGCATCGCGATGAAGTGCATCAACCATATGGCGACACCACCGATCGACAGTGCAGCCATGAACAACCAGCGCATCCGCGATTCGCGGGTCGTGGCATTCATGGAATGACGCGTGCACGCCAAGCCGATAACCGATCCGGCGACGGAAACAACGAAGGCGAGTGCGAGCAGCCAGATTCCCATCGAGAAGTGGTGCATTTCATCCGACATGCCAGATCCTTAGGATTGTTGTTGACACTTTCAATTGATGCACTCTCTCACAGAGATTTCAGGTGGCAGCAGTACCACTACCAGACGAGGCGCAGCGTGCAGGACAATCACGATGTGCTGATTCGATAATCGATTGTCGAAGAAACGAGCAATACCGATGCCGCTTCGTAACGACTTCTCGCCCACGCGGACAAATTGCGGCGAATTCGCCCGCTACTCGTGGACTCAATGCTCGAATGTTTGAGTGTGATTGGCACCACATTCCGTTGTGGCTATCGAATTCCAATTTCTGCACGTATATCGAATCGTCCGAAGGCTATTACTCACGCCCAATTCTGCTCAACTGGAACGAAGAGCAACGACCATTTGTGATAACGACCGCCGCCGTGATGGTGCGGCTAATTCAAACGACGGAAGAGAATTGGGGATGACCACGATAGAGACTGCGGCCACACGCCCACCACATCTATCGGGCGCTCGAACATGGCATTGGCCAATTCGATCCCTGCTTCTCAAGCCTTCCATCAAGATCTTGAATTGCGTTCAGCCCCATAGCGATTCGACGCCGATCATTGGTCTAGTTGGTCACATCCGGCACTGGGTGGCCGTGACTACAGACCGGATGGCCGTTAGACAGCCACCGATCGACCCGGCAACACGTCAAGTCTCGAACAGTGGGCGATGCAGACTCTCGGCGACCTCCGGATTCGAGTGGCGTTACCGCCTGCTCCACATCGCAAGCCTAGGATTGCGGGTCGAGTCGGATACGCCCAATGGCGACAAGACCCGTCGCCCGGCCGCGCGACGCGACAACGCACTGCATGCTTGTTGTAAGACCATTCTCGTAGACAAGATGGACGCTCTCAGTTTGCTGCGTTGAATGACCTGACACACACAGGCACTACAGACGAGGGCGGTATGCGTCCAGGCGATACAGATTCGCGCCCGTTCCCGATGTTCCGGAACGGGCGCGAATACACGAGAACTAACTGATCAGAACGCGCGTACCGAACGAATGTTGGACGCAAGAATGGCCCGGGCGCCAAGTTCAGCGAGAGCATCCATTACCTGGTTGTGTCCCTTGATGGGAACCATGGCGCGCACGGCGACCCATTCCGGATCGGCCAGCGGAGACAGAGTCGGAGATTCCATGCCCGGCGTCATCTTGATTGCTTCGTCGAGAATGCCGCGCGGGCAGTCGTAGTCGATCATCAGGTTCTGCTGAGCGAACACGATTCCGCGAACCCGCTCGATCAACTGGTTACGGGCCGCGTCGTCCTGCGGGGCGCCGGTGCGCTCGATCAGGACACCTTCCGAGTCGCACAGAGAATCGCCGAAGGCAACAAGGTTGTGCTGACGAAGCGTGCGGCCGGAACCGACCACGTCGGCGATGGCGTCGGCGACACCGAGCTGGATCGAGATCTCCACGGCGCCGTCGAGGCGGATGACGGAAGCGTCGATGCCGCGAGCGGCGAGGTCACTGCGAACCAGGTTCGGGTACGACGTCGCAATACGGAGGCCGGCAAGATCTTCGACGGTCCAGTCCTTGCCGGCAGGTGCGGCGTAACGGAAGGACGAGCGACCGAAACCGAGCGCCAAACGCTCCGAAACCGGTGCACCGGAATCTCCGGCGAGGTCACGACCGGTGATGCCCAGATCGAGTTCACCCGATCCGACGTAGATGGCAATGTCCTTGGGGCGCAGGAAGAAGAACTCGACCTGGTTGGAGGGGTCCAGAACAGTCAGGTCGCGGGAATCGGTGCGACGACGGTAGCCCGCTTCGCTGAGGATTTCGGCGGCGGACTCGGACAGCGAACCCTTGTTGGGAACTGCGACGCGCAACATCAGTGAACGTCCTTTCGGAAGGTGTGGTCAGACGTGGGAAAAGGGAACCGGAATTGTCGGGTCAGATCCTCTTCACAGATGTCGGTACACGTCTTCGAGGGTCAGCCCGCGGCCGACCATCAACACCTGAGTCCAGTACAAGAGCTGAGAAATTTCTTCGGCTAGCTGCTCATCGCTCTGGTACTCCGCAGCGATCCACACTTCACCGGCTTCCTCGATGACCTTTTTGCCCTGTGCGTGAACACCGGCATCGAGGGCGGCGACGGTGCCGGACCCCTCGGGACGGGTGGCAGCACGCTCGGTCAACTCGGCGAACAAGGATTCGAAGGTCTTCACAGGTAGCTATTCTTTCACGAGTGCGGAACGGATTTTCACAGGCCTACAGGCTGGCCCGTCACAAGCCCTGATCGAGAGCGCGTGTGCTGACGAACCGGCGAGTGTGGCCGGTGATCGGGTCCGGGTATTCCAGTGCCCGGGCGAGGAGTCGCAACGGTGTGGAGAAGTCACCAGGTACCGCCGGACGGTAGTGCGGGTAGTAGTTGTCACCGACGATGGGAATGCCCATCGAGTTCAGATGCAGTCGCAGTTGGTGGGTGCGCCCGGTTTTCGGGAACATCCGGTATCGACCGAGCGTGCTACCAGCAGAATCAGTGAGTAGCTCGACCAACTCGACTCGGGTTTCACTGTTCGGTTCGCCCTCGACTTCGGTGGCGGTCATCTCCCCGTGCACCTTGTTGATCCGGCTACGGACGATGCGTGGAAACGTCAATTCGGGATCGAATCCCGCGATGGCTTCGTACTCCTTGACGATCTTCTGCTCCGCGAAGAGTTCCTGATAAGGCCGTCGCAGGTCCGGAGTCACGGTGAACACGATGACACCGGCGGTCATGCGGTCCAGTCGATGTACCGGCGCCAGATCAGGGAGATGAAGGTCACGACGCAGACGGACGACCGCGCTTTCGACGATGTGCGCGCCGCGCGGGATGGTCGCGAGGAAGTGCGGTTTGTCGATGACCAGGATCTGCTCGTCGCGGTACAGGATCTCGATCTCGTGCGGGACCGGGATTTCGGGTGGTGGTTCGCGGTAGAAGTAGACGAAGCGGGTGGGCTGATACGGAGTCTCGCTCGAAATGATCCGCCCGTGCTCGTCGACAACGTCACCAGCAGCGACGAGGGCGTTCCACAGCTCGTGCTCGCCGGGAAACTCACCGACCAGAAACTCGAGGACGGTACGCGCGTCGGATGTCCGGGGCATCCGCAACCGATCCGGCCCGAGCCCGTCTCGGATCGGTAGCGGAGCCTTTGGCACGCCTCTAGACCTGTTCGAGATCGGGTGAGCAACTCTCGCACAGCAATTCGAGGGTCCTTCCGTCTCCGTCGATTCTGTTACGGAAGCGCGGCGTCGGCGTTCCACAGTCGACACACACACCGAGAACCTTTGCCTCGGGCGAGAATTCGATGTTCATCCGCTTGTCGAAGACGTACAACGATCCGTCCCACAGGCCCTTGTCGCCGAACGTCTCGCCGTAACGCACGATCCCGCCGTCAAGTTGGTACACCTCACCGAAACCGCGTGAGCGCATCAACGACGACAACACTTCGCAGCGCACTCCCCCAGTGCAATAGGTGACCACTGCCTTGTCCTTGAGGTGGTCGTACTTGCCGCTGTCGAGTTCGCTGACAAAATCCCGTGTTGTTGTCACGTCCGGAACAACGGCGTCGCGGAAGCGTCCGATTTCGGCCTCGAAGGCATTACGGCCGTCGAAGAAGACAACATCGTCACCGCGGTTGTCGACCAGTTCGTGCAGTTCCTTCGGTGCCAGGTGGACGCCGCCGCCCACCACACCCTTCTCATCGACCGCGAGTTCGTCGGGCGCACCGAACGTCACGATCTCGCTGCGCACCTTGACGGACAAGCGCGGGAAATCGTTGCCGAGTCCGTCCGACCACTTGATGTCGGCCATGCGGAACGGTTCGTACCCGCGGGTGCCACGCACATACCGCTTGACGTCCTCGATATCGCCGCCCACCGTCGCGTTGATTCCGTGCTGCGAGATCAGGATTCGGCCGGTCAGATTGTTCGACTCGGCGAGGCTGTGCTGCCACAACCTGATCGCTTCGGGATCGGCCAACGGCGTGAACTGGTAGAACAGAACAATTTTCGGAATGGACACTTTTGCTACACCAGCCTAACGTGCCGCACGCGCATGAACGTCGTGGAGATGATGAATCGACAAGTCCGTCAACGACTCCCGGAAGATACGTCCCGGCCCCGCCGGAACATCGACTTCACAGGGAACAACAAGCACGCCGCAGCCCGCAGCGGTGGCCGCAGCCGTGCCTGTCGGCGAATCCTCGATCGCCAGACATTGTGACGGTTCCAAACCGAGAAGCGCAGCACCCCTCAGATACGGATCCGCGGCAGGCTTGCCGTTGGCTACCTCGTCGCCGCAGACGCTGTGGTCGAAGAACTCTCGTCCGAGCATCCCGAGTGCGCGATCGACCAGTACCCGCTCGGTATTGGTGACCAGAGCCGAGAGAAGTCCCCCGTCGCGAACAATCGCCAGTGCATCCTGCGCGCCGGGACGCCAGGTCACACCGTCCTCGAACAGATCGCCGACGCGGGCGTACATCCAGTCCTTGGCCTCGGCGACTGCCTCCGGGTGCTGCTCGAGCCCCAGCGAATCGAACACCGTTGCCAGGGCAAACGGGCTCGACGCGCCGATGACGGCAACGCGCGTCGCCTCCGTCATCGGCCCGCCCAGGCGTAGCGACAGCTCACGCAGCGCAACGTCCCACAACTTCTCCGAATCGAGCAAGGTGCCGTCCATGTCCCACAGGACACCACCCAGCGTCGTCTCGGATACCTCGGTCAACAACTCAGACATTGAAGTACTTGGCTTCCGGGTGGTGCAGGACAAATGCGTCGGTGGACTGTTCCGGATGCAACTGCAGTTCCTCCGAGAGGTGGACGCCGATGCGCTCCGGCTCGAGCAACGCGACCAACTTGGCGCGGTCCTCGAGATCCGGGCAGGCCCCGTATCCGAAGGAGTAACGCGCGCCGCGGTATTCGAGGTCGAAGTAGCCGGACACGTCGGTGGGATCCTGCTCGGCAACCGAATGGCCGCCAGGCAGAACCAGTTCTTCACGAACCCGGCGATGCCAGTACTCGGCAAGCGATTCCGTCAGCTGAACTCCGATGCCGTGAACTTCGAGGTAGTCACGGTACGAATTCGACGCGAACAGCTCGTTCGCGAAGTCCGCGATCGGCTGCCCCATCGTGACCAACTGGAACGGGAGAACGTCGACCTGGCCGGTCGCTTCTGCTTCCTTACGCGAGCGCACGAAGTCCGCGATGCACAGGAAACGGTCCCGGTGCTGACGCGGGTACGTGAACCGGAATCGTTCCGGCGCATCCGGTTTCGGCTCGGTGAGCACGATGACGTCATCACCCTCGGACACCGCCGGGAAGTAGCCGTAGACCACGGCGGCGTGCGCGAGAATGCCCTCGGCCGTCAACCGGTCCAGCCAGTACCGCAGTCGCGGCTTGCCTTCGGTTTCGACCAACTCTTCGTACGTCGGACCGTCGCCCTTACGCTGACCACGAAGTCCCCACTGCCCCAGGAACAGTGCGCGCTCGTCGAGCAGACCGGCGTACTCGGACAGTGCCACGCCCTTGACGATGCGGCTCCCCCAGAACGGCGGGGCCGGAACAGGGATGTCGACTGCAACATCGGACCGTTCCGGCAGAACAACGGGAGCTGCTTCGGCCTTACGCTTTTCGGCGATCCGCTTGGAACGCTCATGACGAGCCTTCCGCTCGGCAACCTTCTCGCGCGCGGCGATCGCCTCAGGGCTGTCCGGCGCGGGTCCGCCGCCACGCTTTTCGGTCATGATCTGATCCATCAGATTCAAACCCTCGAAAGCGTCGCGTGCGTAACTCACGGTTCCGTCGTACACCTCTTGAAGGTCGTTCTCGACGTACGAACGCGTCAGCGCGGCACCGCCCAGCAACACCGGGAACTGTTCCGAGACACCGCGAGAGTTCAGTTCCTTGAGGTTGTCCTTCATGACCACTGTCGACTTCACGAGCAGTCCGGACATGCCGATGACATCGGCCTTGTGCTCGATCGCAGCATCGAGAATGGTCGCGATGGGCTGCTTGATGCCGAGGTTCACGACGTCGTAACCGTTGTTACTCAAGATGATGTCGACAAGGTTCTTGCCGATATCGTGGACGTCGCCCTTGACCGTCGCAATGACGAGGCGACCCTTGCCGTCGTCGTCCGTCGCTTCCATGTGGGGCTCGAGGAACGCAACTGCCGCCTTCATGACCTCGGCGGACTGCAGAACGAACGGCAACTGCATCTGTCCGGAACCGAACAGTTCACCGACGGTCTTCATGCCCGAAAGCAGTGTCTCGTTGATGATTTCGATCGGGGACTTGACCGTCATCGCTTCGGTGAGATCGTCGTCGAGGCCATTGCGCTCGCCGTCGACGATGCGACGCTCGAGGCGATCGAACAATGGCAGACCGGCAAGTTCCTGAGCGCGTGACTCACGGGCAGACGCTGCCGAGACACCCTCGAACAGTTCCATCAACTTCTGCAGGGGGTCGTACCCTTCGCTGCGACGGTCGTAAACCAGGTCGAGTGCGGTCACACGCTGTTCTTCCGGGATCCGTGCCATCGGCAGGATCTTGGAGGCGTGCACGATCGCGGTGTCGAGGCCGGCCTCGGTGCATTCGTGCAGGAACACCGAGTTGAGCACCTGCCGGGCGGCGGGGTTCAAGCCGAAGGAAATGTTGGAAATACCCAGTGTGAAGTGCAGTTCCGGGTACGCGGCCTTGAGCTGACGGATCGCTTCGATGGTCTCGATGCCGTCGCGGCGCACTTCTTCCTGACCGGTGGAGATCGGGAAGGTGAGAGCGTCGACGATGATGTCGGACTCTGCGAGACCCCAGTTGCCTGTGATGTCCTCGATCAGGCGCTTGGCGATCGCGACCTTGGTCTCGGCCGTACGCGCCTGGCCCTCCTCGTCGATGGTCAACGCGACAACGGCTGCGCCGTGCTCCTTGACCAGCGTCATGATCTTGTGGAAACGAGACTCGGGACCGGCGCCGTCCTCGTAGTTGACGGAGTTGACGGCACAACGTCCACCGAGGTGCTCGAGTCCGGCCTGCAGAACCGCAGGTTCGGTGGAGTCGAGCATGATCGGCAGCGTCGACGCCGTTGCCAACCGGCTGGCGAGTGCGGACATGTCGGCAGCGCCGTCGCGGCCCACGTAGTCGACGTTGAGGTCGAGCATGTGCGCGCCGTCGCGAGTCTGATCCTTCGCGATGTCCAGGCACTTCTGGTAATCCTCGGACAGCATTGCTTCACGGAAAGCCTTGGAGCCGTTGGAGTTCGTGCGCTCACCGATCATCAGGATGCTGGCGTCCTGTTCGAACGGGACAGCCGAGTACAACGACGACGTGCTGGCCTCGTGAATCGGGGTGCGCTGCGCCTTCTCCACGAGGCGAACCGCGTCGGCGACTGCCCTGATGTGGTCTGGGGTGGTTCCGCAGCAGCCACCAACCATGCCGAGACCGAATTCGGAGACGAATCCGCTGAGGGCTTCGGCCAATTCGTCTGCGGTCAGCGGGTACTCGGCACCATTGGGGCCGAGCTGCGGCAAGCCGGCGTTCGGCATGACGGAGACCGGCAGCGTCGAGTACTTGGACAGATGGCGAAGGTGCTCGCTCATCTCTGCCGGACCGGTTGCGCAGTTGAGTCCGATCATGTCGATGCCGAGCGGCTCGAGTGCCGTCAACGCGGCACCGATCTCGCTGCCGAGGAGCATGGTTCCGGTGGTCTCGACCGTCACGTGCGTGATGATCGGAATCCGCAAGCCCAACTGTTCCATCGCCCGCTGACTGCCGAGAATCGCAGCCTTGACCTGAAGGAGGTCCTGGCAGGTCTCGACGAGGATGGCGTCGGCGCCGCCTTCGATCATGCCGAGGGCGGATTCGGTGTACGCGTCACGCAGGATGGCAAACGGGGCGTGGCCCAGGCTGGGCAGCTTGGTTCCCGGGCCCATCGAGCCGAGAACAAAGCGGGCCATACCGTCGCGGCCTGGCCCCATCTCGTCAGCTACCTCACGAGCGAGGGCAGTGCCCTTCTCGGAAAGCTCACGGATTCGATGCGAGATGTCGTAGTCGGCGAGGTTGGGCAGGTTGCACCCGAAAGTGTTGGTCTCGACAGCATCGGCACCGGCGGCAAAGTACGCGCGGTGGATGTCTTTGAGCACGTCGGGGCGGGTGTCGTTGAGGATCTCATTGCACCCCTCGAGTCCGAGGAAATCATCTAGTGTGAGGTCCGCGGCCTGCAACATGGTGCCCATCGCTCCGTCGCCGATGACAACGCGCTGATTCAACGCATCAAGCAGGGCAGAGTTAAATGGGGCAGACATGCCGTCCAGAGTAGTGGGCGCTCTCCGATGCTCTGGCCGTAGGCTGGGTGGGTGAGTCCAAGTGAGTTCCCCGTCACTCCCGACGGCCCGGTCGATTTCGATGATTCCGCGGCCTTCGAGAGCCCTGATCGCCCCCAAGGCGATATCCCCGTGCTCCGCGATCCCATTCTCGTGGCAGCCTTCGAAGGCTGGAACGACGCAGGTGACGCCGCCAGCGGCGCCGTCGAGCACCTCGAACTGATCTGGGATGCCCAACCGCTCGCGGAACTCGATTCGGAGGACTACTACGACTATCAGGTCAACCGCCCGACCGTACGGCAGGTCGACGGCGTCACCCGAGAAATCGTGTGGCCTGCCACACGTTTGTCCGTCTGCTCACCGCCTGGCAGCGAGAGCGACATCGTTCTGCTTCACGGTATCGAGCCGAACATGCGTTGGCGCAGCTTCTGCGAGGATCTCCTCGAGCTGATCGACCAACTGAACGTCAAGACGGTGGTCATCCTCGGAGCACTTCTCGCGGACACACCGCACACCCGTCCGGTACCGGTGACCGGAACCGCATACAGCAGCGAATCCGCAGCTCGATTCAACCTCGAGCAGACTCGCTACGAAGGCCCCACCGGCATCACCGGAGTTCTTCAGGACGAGTGCGTCCGGGCCGGCGTACCAGCCATCTCGTTCTGGGCAGCGGTGCCGCACTACGTGTCTCAGCCGCCCAACCCCAAAGCCACGGTGGCACTGCTGCAGCGCGTCGAAGACGTTCTCGACATCGAGGTTCCCCTGGGCGAGCTCCCCTCTCAATCCGAGGACTGGGAAGAAGCGGTCAACGAAATGACTGCAGACGACGAGGAGATCGGCGAATACGTACGGACTTTGGAAGAGCGCGGCGACGCTGAGACAGACATCACAGAAGCAATCGCCAAGATCGACGGCGATGCGATCGCTGCCGAATTCGAGCGTTACCTGCGGCGGCGAGGCCCCGGTAGCTTCGGGCTGTGAGCAACACTTCTCCCGACGAAAACACGCACAACCCCAGACCGCTTCGCCTTCGCCTCCAGTTGATCGCGCTGTACGCCGGCGGGTTTCTCGGCCCGTTCGGCGGCGGCGTGGTGGCGTCCGTTCTCCCCGAGATCGGCGACGACCTGGGGGTCGGGGCGTCCGCGGCCGCGTCGTCGCTCACTGCGTACCTTCTACCTTTTGCGGCATTGATGTTGGTGTCGGGAACTCTCGGCTCCCGGTGGGGAAAAGTGCGGACCGTCCGCATCGCGTATGGCGTGTACGTGGCCGCGTCGTTGGCATGTTTCCTGGCTCCGACGCTGGACATCTTCCTTGCAGCTCGGGTCCTGCAAGGTAGCGCCAATGCCTTCACAACTCCCCTCTTGCTTGCATCATTGGCAGCAGCGACGCCACAGGCCCACCTCGGCCGCGCACTGGGCGCCTTCGGTGCGTTTCAGGCCGCCGGTCAGTCGTCCGCTCCCCTGATCGGCGGCCTCGCGGCCGAATTCGATTGGCGCCTTGCATTTCTCGTCATCGCGGTTGTAGCTGGAGTTCTGGGCGCCGTCGGGTTACCCAAAACCACGGCGCCTCCGTCTGCCGCGCCCGCCAGACTCCGTGACGCACTGCGTCCGGAAGTGCTGCGGATCGGCGTTGCCGCCCTCCTCGGTTGGGGCGCACTCGGCGGTCTGAGCTTCCTCCTGGCATTCCGGTTCGAGGACGAGTTCGGTCTCTCGCCCACAGCCCGCGGTCTGATGCTGACGCTGTTCGGTTTGGCCGGCATTATCGCCGCCCGACGAGCGGGAATCCTGATCGACCGCATCGGCGCCCGGAAGGCAGTGACCATCGGCGCAATCAGCGGCGCTGTACTCGTTGCAGTCGTAGGACTCGCGTCCGCTATCCCGGCGATTGCGATCGCCTGGTTTATTGCCGGTGTGTCCAGCCAGTTCGTACTCGTCGGCGTCAACGCGGCGGTGCTCGGCTCGCAGGGTCCGAATCGCGGCGGCGCGGTATCCGTCGTCCAGGCAATGCGCTTCGGCGGCGCGGCACTCGCTCCCCTCGCTCTCACTCCGATCTACGACGCCTCGTCCATCGCAAGTTTCCTGATACCCGCCGCTCTACTTGCTGTTGTGGCTCCGCTGATCATGCCTCGGCAGAAACCGTCGAATACCGCGGAGGCTTAACCCCCTCCGTCGATGATTTCTTGATCCTTTGGGTTACTGAAGTGCGGTGACTTGGTGAATTGAGGCCGTTGGTTCGGATAGAACTGACGACAAATATTCGGAAAATTTGGCGTTTCCGTCAGCGACAGATATTGATACAATGGAACAATGAGCGAATCCGAGTCGGAACCCGAGCGCCCCATCGACATTTTTCGGCGATCCGTCGCGATCATCGAAGAAAATCTGCCCGCCACCTGGTCACTGTCGACGCAACGCTCCCCCGACCTGTCCGAAGCACCCATTCGCCTCGACCTGCGCTCCCCTGACGGGTCGGTCGCGAAGTTCGGCGTCTACGCCGCACATGGAGTTCTCAGCAGCGACGTTCCCGGTATCGCCGACCGCTTCCCCACCGGGCAAACCGGGTTCGTCTGCGCCAAATATCTGTCCGAACCGGTGCGCCGCCAACTCGACGCCCATGCACTCTCCTACGCCGATGCGACGGGCAACGTCTCTCTCACCGCCGATCGCCCTGCCGTCTGGGTGCGAGGCAGGGGCGCCGACGCCGATCCGTGGCGCGGCCCCGGCCGGCCGTCGGGCCAGCTGGCCGGCGATCCGTCGGCGCGGGTCGTGCGGGCGCTCGCAGATTTTGCCCCGCCCCTGGCGATCACAGCGCTGGTCCGTTTGGCCGGGGCATCAACGGGCGCAACGTATCGAGTGGTGCAAACCCTCGCCGATCGGGAATTGGTGACCAGACTCCCCCGGGGCGGCATCGCCGACGCCAACTGGCAGAAGATGCTCCGGGAGTGGGCACAGGAATCCATCGCCAAAGCACCCACACCGCACGGCTTTCACGCTCCAGACGGACTTGAAGCGCTCTTCGATCAGCTCCGCCAACTCAGCGGACACATCTATGCGGCAACGGCATCCGTCGCTGCCGCGCCGTTCGCCCGGTATGCGCCCACTCAGCGGGCTCATTTCCACGCCGACAACGTCGACCAATTTGCCGACGCGTTGGGCCTGCGGCGCGTCGAGACCGGTGCCGATGTGTGGGTCACCGCTCCCCTGTCACCGTCGGTGTTCGACCGAATTCTCACCCGCGACGGCATCCGGATCGTGTCTCCGAGTCAGGCCTACGCCGATCTTCTCGTCGGTCCGGATGCCGACGAAGCAGCGGCCGATCACCTCATGGGCTGGATGATCGAGAACGAATCGCAGTGGCGACGCGCCGCCTCCCCAGCCAAGGATCGACCGTAGGGAAATTCGGACGACACTCTCGCCTACGCTGTCATGGTGAATGAAACGCATATCGCGGGCGTAGCGACGGCGTACGCGGATACCCATCGACTGAAATTGTTTTCGTTCACGGTCGCCGAGAAGCGCGCCGAGTACCTGTGGGTACTTCGCGCATTCGACCACGCGCGCGCCAATTACACAGTCCTGCTCCATGCGGGGACGGTCGCTCAGATCCTCGAGAAGATCGGTGGCTCGGATCCCGCCGCTCAGCTGTCGTCAACCGAGATTGCGCCTCTGCTGGACCAGTTGCACGTGTGGGAGATTCTCGAACGCAGCTACGACGGCACACGCGCCGCGTCGTTGGCCGAGTATCGGAACCGCCATTTTGTGTACCAGTTCGGCCAGGCCGGGTATCAGGTGTACCGGTCCGTCGAGGACGTACTTGCCGCCAGGCTCGACAATTCGTCCCTCTCACGACTGGCGCTGGCGGACCTTCTGGCCGACATGTCGGAACTGGCCGAAGCCAATCGAACGGCAGACGGCGACCTCATCTTCCGCAAACTCAAACGCCTCGACTCGACACTGTCCGACATGGCCGATCGTGCCGCGCACTTCTATCTCACGCTCGGCGATCTGGTTCGGACGACGGAAGTGACGCCGCAGGCATTCCTGAACCACAAGGACGCCCTGCTGACGCACATGCGCGAATTCAGCTCCGACCTCGCGCGGTACGCCCCGAAACTCAAGGAAGCCATCGAGCACGTCGAATCGACAGGGGTCGACCGGATGATCCGGCTCGCTGCCGCCAGCGACGAGCGAGTGTTCGTTCCGATCGCCGAACGCGAAGACGACTGGATGGCCCGCTGGCGCGGTTTGACCGCGTGGTTCGTCTCCGCCGAGACCGGGATCAGCGAGTCCGAGCGACTGCGCGAAGGCACCATGAGCGCGATTGCCGCAGTGCTTGCTCTGTTGCGCCGCGTCACGGAAACCCGTCGAGGCGGGGTCAGCCGCGAAAGTCAGCTGCGCCATCTCGCGGGGTGGTTTGCCGCGACACCGTCCGAAGACGCGGCTCATGCACTGTTCCAGGCCGTGTTCGACCTCGGTCGCCCGCGCCACCTGTCGATGGTCCACCCGGACGCCGACATTATTTCCCACCACCGATCCTGGTGGGAGGCACCGCCCGTCGAGATCGCCCGCACCCTGGCGGAAACAGGGCGCCCACCGTCGCCCGGCTTGCCCAGCAAGGTCGCCCGCAACGACGGAAGTATCCGACGGCTGCGCGAAGAACAGCTCGCGGCGCAGCGAACCCGCAGTGCCGCAGCACAATCCCTGGCCACCAACGGTGTGTATCAACGTGAGCTCAATGAGCAGGAGACCGAAGTTTTGCTGAGTTTGCTCAATGCCGCACTCACGGCCCGCGTGCCGGTCGTCGGCCGCGTCAAGAGTTCCACCGGTAGCGAGAACGGGGTGAAATTGACGCTGAGCCCGTCGGACGGTTCCACCACCATCACCACCGCGCGTGGCCGGATGCACCTCGACGGCATCGAGGTCAGCGTTCGATGAGAGCTCGCGAGATCACTCCCCTTGCGCTCGATTCGTATCAACGCGCGGCAAGGGTCATCCTGTCGAATCACCTGGTCACCACGTCGTATCCGGATCGGGCGGCGTTGCCACTGCTACGCCGGTGGGCCACCGAACTGCGAGATGACCTCCTCGACCTCTTCGGTTACCGCCTCGAGGTCACCGAGACAACGGCTCGGTTGTTCACGGTCTCCGATCGCCTCAACCCGTCGGCACCCGCCCAGACGGCAACCGAGCGCACGTTCGACCGCACCCGGTACTCGTATTTGGCTCTGTGCCTCGCGGCATTGGGCCGCGCCGGCAACCAGATCACGTTGTCGGAGTTGGCAGATCACGTGGCCGCCGACGCCGCGCAGGTGGACGGCGTCGAACTGTCCACCGATCGCGGTGCCGATCGCGACGCGTTTGTCGACGCCGTCGGCTGGCTCGGCGTGCGTGGCGCCATCGCACTCGCCGACGGTGACGCCAACGGCTGGGCATCCAATCCCGAAGCGGGAGAAGCGCTCTACGACATCGACCGATCCGTCGTCGTGGCACTGTTCCGCCCACCGCGCGCGCTGCAGCACCTGCATTCCATTCGCGGACTCCTTGCTGCCGAAACATCCCAGGCGGCTGAGGAAGACGGGGTTCCCGTGGACGCCAAGGCAATCGGGCGGCGAGTGCGTCGGGCTCTCGTCGAACGCCCAGTGGTGTTGGCCGGTGAACTCGATCAGCATGAACTGATCGCGTTGGCCCAACCCAAGACCGCGTCCGACGTCGAAATGTTGACCGGACTCGTTGCCGAGCGCCGGGCCGAGGGAATCGCGATGATCGACCCCACCGGGCGCCTGTCTGACGTGCGTTTTCCCAGCACCGGCACGATCGCCCAGGTCGCACTGCTGCTGGCCGGCGAAATCGCCGACCGGATACTCGACGTCGACGCGCCGGAACTGCCGAAACTCCCGCTTCCTCCCGAGTCCGACGACCACCTCATCGAGCAACTCGATGCAGCGATCCCCGAGGCCGGAATCTTCGAGGATCTTGCCGACGAGGATGCCGAGCCCGTCGAACCTGCTGCGGAGCCTGCCGATCCCGAGGAACCGGCGACATATCCCCTGATCGACGACACGTGGCTGGCCGACAAGATCACCGAATTGGTGGATCAGTTCGGCCGAACGTTTGCGGCGCAGTGGCAGGCGGACCACAACGGACTGCGTAAACAGTCACTCGGCCTGCTGCAGCGACTGCGCCTGACACACGCGGTACCCGGCGGAGTGCTCGTTCTGCCCGTACTCGCGCGCTACCGCGACGTTGTGGTCAATGTCCGCGAACGCGATCCCCTCATCGACTTTGCGGTCGACAACTCCGCACCCGAGCCCAGTTCCGAATTTTCCGGCAGCACAGAAGAACCAGAGGTAGAAAACGCATGAACAGCGCCCGTTTCCGACCTACCCGGGCCGGCATCATCAACCTCTGGGACTACCGCGACCAGGAATTCTCCTTCGCCGACGGCCGCCTTGTCCTGCGCGGACCCAACGGATCCGGCAAGACCAAGGCACTCGAGGTGCTGTTCCCGTTTGTCTTCGACGGCCGCATCGAACCGCGTCGCCTCAATCCGTTTGCCGGCGAAGAACGCACCATGAAGTCGAACCTGCTCTATCGCGGGCAGGACACCGCACACTCCTATGTGTGGATGGAGTTCTGCCGCGGCTCACTCGACGACCCCGAAGCCGTCACCGTCGGCATCGGCATGCGTGCGAGCCGAACCAACGACAAGGTCACACGCTGGTACTTCGTCGCCGACGGCCGAGTGGGTGTCGACTTCTCGCTGATCGGCGCCGACGATCGCCCGCTGACAAAGAAGCAGTTGGCCGAGCAACTGGGCAGTGACGCGATCACGGACCGTCCCCTCGACTACCGCACCGCCATCGACGCGCGCATGTTCGGCCTCGGCGTGCAGCGTTACGACCAGCTGATCAACCTGATCCTGACACTGCGCCGTCCGCAGTTAGCGAAGAACCTTGACCCGAAGGGTCTTTCGCAGGCCCTCACCGACGGACTGCGCCCCCTCGACGATCAATTGGTGCTCGAAGCTGCCCGCTCGTTCAGCGACATGGAAGAAGTGGGCCGCGCGCTCGAGGGGCTGGCCGCTGCCGACGGCGCGGCCCAGACTTTCATCGGCGTCTACACCAAGTATCTGCGCCAGCAGTCGCGGGGCGAGATCGAACAGGTCGGGGCCCGCCTGGCCGCGGTCACCAAAGGTGTTGCCGCCATGGACGAATCGGCTGTTGCCCAGCTGCGGAGCCGAGAAGCGCGCACAGCAGCCGAAGAACGGTTCAATGCCGCCGAACAGGCACTCGATCACGCCCGCGCCAATGTCGAAGCGCTGCAACGCTCGAGCGCGTACGAAGGCAAGCAGCAGCTCGACGACCTCGCGCAGGCCGTCGCAACGCTGAAACTGTCCACCGAGCAGCAGGCCGACAAGTCCCGCAAGGCGCAGGCAACATTGGCGCAGCGCGGCGACGAAGCCGAAAAGGCCACCGCGTCGGTACGCCGCGGTGCCGAAGCGCTCTCGCGGGCCGAGGACGAACTGCGCGTCGCCGCCGAAGACGCCGGTATCGTCTGGACACCGCTGCCGGACGGTTCCCGCAGCGATCAGATCACCGCTGCCGTGCGTGGCCACGCCGAAGAGCGCGACGGAGACGTTCGTGTTGTGCGCGCCGCCCTCGCCACCGTGGAGAAAGCCACCACCGAGCGGACCCGCGCCGAGAATTCGTCGCGTCGTGGCCAAGAACTGCTGGAATCAGCCAAAGCTGCGGTGCTCGAAGGCGAAGCCGCCGTCGAGTTGGCTCGCAGTGAATGTGCGACCGGCCTTCGCTCGTGGTGGACCGGGCATTCGGAGCGCTACGCCGCTGCCGGCGCCGATACCTCACTGTTCGAGGCACTGGACGGTGCACTGTCGGCAGTCGGTGACGAAGACGCTCCGACGCTGGCTGCCGTACTCGCCGAACACACCGAGGCCGGAATCGAAGCCTTGCGGGAGCGTCGACGCAGTGCGGAAGCGGAAATCTCAGCCGCCCGCGCCTCAGTCACCGCACTGAAAGCCGAACGCAAGGCCGTCTCGGCCGAGCACGACGATGCTCCGCCCGCATTCCACGCCCGCACCGACAGCCGCAAGGACCTACCAGGTGCGCCCTTCTGGAGCCTTGTTCGGTTCGCCGAGTCTGTCGAACCCGACGTGGCCACGGGAATCGAATCCGCACTACAAGCGGCAAATATGTTGGACGGCTGGGTAGTGCCAGGCGAGCAACTGCCCGAATTCGTCAGCGAGCAATTCCTCACAGCACTCCCGACAAAGCAGCGGCCCAAGGGACGCACCCTCGCCGATGTTCTCGAGGTCGAGGGCAACTCCGACGTCCCCGACGCACAGGTCAGGGGAATTCTCGCCTCGATCAGCCTGGTCGAGAACGCGGACACCACCACCGCCGCAGTTGCTATCGGCGTCGACGGCCGATTCTGGCAGGGTGTTGTCCACGGACGGCACGTCAAGACCGATGCCGAGTACATCGGCACGACGGCCCGCGCGCGTCGTCGCGCTACCCGGATCGCCGAAATCGACGTCGCCCTCGACGAACTTGCCACGGCAATCGACACCGGCACAGCACTCGTGGCGCAGACCAACGAGCAGTTGGCTCAACTTGCCGCGGCCGCAAAAGAACTCCCCAAGACCGGCTCGATTCTGCGCGCGCTCAAAGCCGTCGCCGAATCGGCGGGCGCTCTGCGCACACGGTCCGAAGCAACAGACAGCGCGCAGCGTGAACTCGACGCCGCGATAGCGGATCTCGCGGCCAAGGAAAAGCAGTTGCGCGCGACGGCGTCGACGCATCGCACCCCGCACGCCGGCCGGGAACTCGACTCGTTGGCGGCGGCGATCCGTCACTTCGAGAAGCAAGGCGACGTCGCCCTGCGATGCCGACGCGAGTACGCCAAAGAGGTGGAACTCGAACGCGAATCGATCGACCGCCTCGACGAATCACGCACCAACGCCGAGGAATTTGCCGAAGAAGCGGCCATCGCGGAGGAGAGCCTGCTCCAGCAGGTCCAACGCCTGGAAACCCTGCGCGACACCCTCGGCGCGAGTGCCGAGCAAATCGATCTCGACCTCGCCAAGGCGCGCGCCAAGATCGAGGAATGCAAAGTCGACCAACGCGCCGCCCGTAAGGCCTACGACGCGGCCGTGCTTCACATCGGCACCGCCGAAGGCGCCTACAACACCGCCGTCGAGACCTTGCGGCACACCCTCACCGAAACGCGTAGCGACGCAGAGCAACTCGCGCCGTACGCGCGACCCGATCTGCTCGAGCTGCTCGGCATCACCGAACCGCTGAGTTGGCCTGCCAGTTCCGCGGCGTGGATGAGCCCCGATCAACTCGTCTACCGGATCCAGAACGAGGACCGCACCGACGACGCCCCGCACCCGCCGGTACTGCCCGAAGACGTGGACAAGCTGTACCGGGCACTCGACGCGGCAACCTCGACGGTTCGCGTCACCGACGGTGCGCGCAAGGCAACCCGCACGGCCCTGACGTCCGCGCTGCAGGAATTCGACGCCCAACTCGCTGCCGCCGGCCAGGATTACCGCCTGCAGTGGGACGCACCGGACGGGCTCACCGTCGTCCGCGTGCAGGACGAGCAGGGACACTCTTCGATCGGCGAGTTCGCAACCCGCATCCACGAAGCACGCGGAGATCAGGAGCAGCTGCTCACCGAATCCGAGCGCCGTATTCTCGAAGATGCACTGCTCACCGGTCTGGCCCAACAGATCCACGAGCGTACCGTCGACGCCCGCGAACTCATCGCGCAGATGGGCACCGAGATGCGCGAGCGGCACATGTCGTCCGGCAACACCATCGGCGTCCACTGGGTTCTGGCCGACAACCTCGACGACAGCTCCCGCGCCATCTCCAAACTGCTCGATCGAGACGCGTCGGCGCTGGGCGTGGACGAGTTGGCGACACTGCGCGCACATTTTGCGACGCAGATTCGCACTGCCCGGGCGGCGCATCCCGAGCGGTCGTACCCGGAGATCCTGTCGTCGGCACTCGACTACCGGCAGTGGCGGTTCTTCTCCTTCACCCTCATCAGCGGCGAAGGCAAGGAAGACAGACTCACCGTCGCCCGGCACAGCGCGCTGTCCGGCGGCGAGCAGTCGGTGTCGCTGCATCTGCCACTCTTCGCGGCAGCGCACGTCATGCTCGATTCAGCCGATCCGCATGCGCCGCGGCTACTTGCACTCGACGAGGCATTTGCCGGCGTCGACGACAACGGTCGAAGCGAGTTGTTGGGATTGAGCGTCCAGTTCGATCTCGACCTCTTCATGACGGGATACGACCTCTGGATCACGTACGCCGACGTCCCCGGGTGCGCACACTACGACCTGGCTCACTCGACGGCCGAGCAAGCCGTCAGCGCCGCGCTGCTGGTGTGGTCGAACGGTGAACTGCTCGCCGAACACGACGGAACGGACTTGGCCAGAGCGCTCGGATCTCCGCTGCGCCGTAGGGTGCCCACCCCGGCCGAAGGTGCGCTCGACTACGCCTAACACCGTGCGCCTCGAGGTCGATGGAATGGGAAGCGCCCGGGTTGGGTACCACCGCACCACCCGCGCTTTTCATCCATGGGCCGAAACTTGCGAGCGGAGACGACATGAAGAAAGCCATCGCGACAATCATGATCGCGGGCGCAGCGTCGATGATGTGCGCCTGCGGAAACGACGACGGTGACCAGAACCAGGGCAACGGTCACACCACCGGTCAAGAAACCATGCGAATGCCCGCCGGAACGTCGACGGGCGAGATGAGCGCTGTCGATCAGGGAAAACTGACTGCATTTGTTGTGGCGTTTCGCACCCGCTACCCGGATCTTTCACAGGATCGAGACGATGCTGACATCAAAGAGATCGTGCTCGATACGTGCGACGACATCGCCGAGGGTGCCTCGGAGCAACAAGTCAGCGACGAAATCCGCGATCAGGCCGAACACAACGGCGTTATCCCGACCCAAGCCCAGGTCGACGAGATCTACGACATGGTGACGCCGGCGTGCCCGTGAAAGCACTGTGCGCCTTTGTTAACCGCCCGCGGTTGACAAAGGCGCACAGCTAGTACATCAGCGCAGCGAAATCCCCAACAGGGCGTCGACGGCATCGGCGAACTCGCCCGGTGCCTGTGCGTCGGATCCGCCACCTTCGAGTGCACGACGCGCCCAACCGTCGAGGGCGTCAAGAGCCTTCGGGGTGTCGAGGTCGTCGGCGAGATGCTGACGCAACCGTGCAACTGTGTCGGTGACGGACGCAGCGGAACTCAGGGCCGCGGCAGCACGCCACACCTTGAGACGATCCTGCGCATCCTCGAGGACCTGTTCGGTCCACGCCCGGTCCTGACGGTAATGGCCGGACAGCAGTCCGAGACGGATCGCTGCGGGGTCGACCCCTTCGCCACGAAGCTTCGAGACGAACACGAGGTTGCCGCGACTCTTCGACATCTTCTCGCCGTCCAGACCGATCATGCCGGTGTGAACGTAGTGACGCGCGAAACGACGGTCACCCGTGGCACATTCGGCGTGCGCTGCCGAGAACTCGTGGTGCGGGAAGATGAGGTCGCTGCCGCCGCCCTGGAGGTCGAAACCCGAGCCGATGCGGTTGAGTGCGATAGCCGCGCACTCGATGTGCCACCCGGGGCGGCCCGGTCCGAACGGTGACGGCCAGGACGGCTCACCCGGGCGCACAGCCCGCCACACCAGTGCGTCGAGCGGATTGCGCTTGCCGGCGCGATCCGGATCGCCGCCGCGCTCGGCGAAGAACTTCTCCATGGTCTCGCGGTCGTAGCCGGACTCGTAACCGAACTGTTCGGTGGCGTCGGCCCGGAAGTAGACGTCGGGGAACTCGGCGTCCTCGACGATGTAGGCCGCGCCGGATGCGACGAACTTCTCGACGAGTTCGACAACTTCGTTGATCGATTCGACAGCGCCGATGTAGTCCTTGGGAGGAAGCACGCGCAGCGCCTCCATGTCTTCACGGAAGAGCGCCGTCTCGCGCATTCCGAGAACAACCCAGTCTTCACCGTCGCGGTTGGCGCGTTCGAAGAGCGGGTCGTCCACGTCGGTCACGTTCTGGACGTAGTGAACGTCGTGTCCGGCGTCGCGCCAGATACGGTTCACGAGGTCGAAGGTGAGGTACGTGGCGGCGTGCCCGAGGTGGGTCGCGTCGTACGGTGTGATGCCACAGACGTACATCGTGGCGGTCTTCCCGGGGGTGACTGGACGAACCTGACGGTCGGCCGTGTCGTACAGCCGCAACGGCGGCCCCTGACCGGGTACGGACGGGAGTGCGGTATCGGACCAAGACTGCATACTGGCGAGCCTAGTGGAGACTGGTCGAGGGCTCGGAAGGTGCTGGCTGATCCGGTGTCGGTTCCGGCGTGGACGCCAGCTTGCTCGGCCACCAGATCTTCTGCCCGATGTCGTACGTCAACGCCGGGACCAGCAGTGATCGGACAATCAACGCGTCGAGCAGCACACCGAACGCAACGATGAAGGCAATCTGCGCGAGGAACAACAGCGGAATCACAGCCAACGCCGAGAAGGTTGCTGCCAGAACAACTCCGGCTGAGGTGATGACGCCGCCGGTGACGGTCAGTCCCCGGAGCGCGCCTGCCCGTGTACCGATCTTCTGTGCCTCCTCCCGAACCCGGGTCATCAGGAAGATGTTGTAATCGATCCCGAGTGCGACGAGGAACACGAACGCGAACAACGGCACCACCGGATCTGCGCCGGGGAATCCGAAGACATGCTCGAATACGAGCGACGAAATACCCAGTGTCGCAGCAAAAGAGAGCACTACGGTGCCCATGAGCAGCAGCGGCGCAAGGAGTGATCGAAGCAACAGCGCGAGGATCGCGAAGACCACGAGCACTACCACCGGGATGATCAGCGTGCGGTCGCGCGTCGACGTGGTCTTGGTGTCGAGATCCGTAGCGGTGACACCACCGACCAAGGCGTTGGCCCCCTCGACGGAGTGGACTGAATCACGTAGTCGCACAATCGTGTTTTCGGCCTCGATCGAATCAGCGGCATCGGTCAGCGTCGCCTCGAGCGAGACACGGCCGTCGACGACAAGCGGCACTCCCCCGTTCTGAACAACAGTGACGTCACTGACGCCGTCGACTCGGCTTGCCGCGACAACGGCATCCATCTGGTCTGCATCAGCGATCACAATCGCCGGGGAACCTGATCCGGCGTCGAAATGCTCGCCGAGAATCTCCTGACCCGCAACCGAGTCGACCTCGAGCAGAAAGACGTCAGACGACGCCACTCCGCTGGCCTTGAACTGCGGCATCATCAGCGCGAAGATCACCAGCACCAGCGTCGACGCCACCCAGAAACGACGCGGATGCCGCCCGATGCGAGCGGCAAGTCCGGCCCAGAAACGGTGATCGTCTGCCTCGTCGTGGTGGGCGACGTCGGCGTCGAATTTCGGCTTGGTCGGCCAGTACGCGGTACGGCCGAACAATACGAGAATGGCAGGCAGGAACGTCATCGATGCGAGGAACGATGCGGCGATACCGATGGCCGCGACGGGTCCCAATCCGCGGTTCGAGTTCAGATCCGACAACAGCAGGCACAGAACGCCCGCGATCACGGTACCGGCTGACGCTGCGACGGGTTCCAGCGTGGCACGCCACGCCACCCGCATCGCCGAGTATTTGTCCTGCTCGATGCGCAGTTCCTCGCGATAGCGTGAGACCAGAAGCAGCGCATAGTCTGTCGCGGCGCCGAACACCAGGATGAACAAAATGCCCTGGCTCTGACCGTTCAACGCGATGACGTCGGCGTCGGCCAGCGCGTACACCAACAGACTCGACAAGCCGAGCGCAAAGACCGCCGAGAAAATAACCACGAACGGCAGGATGGGACTGCGATACACCACGATCAAGATCAGAATCACCACTGATCCGGCCACCAGCAACAAGAGACCGTCGATGCCCGCAAAAGCGGCGGACAAGTCGGCGACCTGACCGGCCGGACCGGTCACCAGGACGGTCATTCCCTCCGGCGCGGATTCGAGCGCGGCACGCAGTTCCTTCACCGAGGTCTTGACCTCGACTGTGCTGTCGATCGGGAGGAACAGCTGCAACGCCTGACCGTCCGCCGACGGAATCGCGGGCGAGCTCGCGTCACCGAATCCTTCGGTTCCGACAAACTCTGCGACCGTGTCCGTCAGGAAGGCACTGTCGCCGCCCTGCAGCCCACCCGAACGTTCTGCGACGATGATCGCCGGAACAAATCGTGTGTCGGTGAAACCTTCCTGGAGCTTGCCGACCTCGGTCGCTTCCGCCGATGCGGGCAGGAAGGACGTGTTGTCGTTCTGCTGCACTGTGCTCAGTTTTCCGGCAAACGGTCCACCGAAGCCGCCGATAGCCAACCAGCCGATTACCAGCAGAGCTGGCACAATCCATCTCAGGCGACGACGCGTACTCGTGGGTGTGCTCACGGTTTCTCCAGAGTTCGGTTTGGCTGATGCGTGATGGTCCCCTATTTTGTTCAGCAAGCTGAACAATTGCAAACGGAAGGCAGGAGCGTGACCGAGGATGGGCTCGAAAACTGGCCGACAGGCCGCTTGCTGTCGACTGCGGCGCGCCTCGTCGAACACTCGTGGGAGCAGGTCCTACGCAGCCAGGACATGACGCACGCCGGACTTATCGTCTTACATTCCATCGCCATGTCCCCCGCGTCGCAGCGAGACATCGCCAAGAAGGCTCGGGTAACCGACCAGACCATGAGTCGGACCGTCGATCGCCTCGAGCGTGCCGGCTACGTCACCCGGGATACCGATCCGCGCGACGAACGACGACGCCTCATAGCCATCACGGCGTCCGGGCAAGCGACCTATGAACGCCTACTCGAACTCGAAAAGGACGAAGCCGCTCTGGCCTTCGGCGCCGGAGATGTGTCGGCATTGCGCGAACAGCTACTACGGCTGGTTCGGTCACCGGAACTCAATCCCAAGTACAACGAAAACTAGTACAACGAAAACTAGAAAGCCGGCCACGGGATCGTTCGATGCCCGTTCGGCACAGGCATGACTGCTGACAACGTCAGCTCACGCGCCCGCTGCGCCAGCGCCGCAATTTCGTCGTCGGTAACCAGTTCCGACAGTTCATCACCGAAACTGCCGTCGACAGTTGCCGCAAATTCCGCGACATCCGCGATCAAGGGCCCGGGAACTTGTTGGCCTGCCCATCCCCACAGGACAGTGCGTAGTTTGTTGTCCGTGTGCATGCAGATTCCGTGATCCACGCCGTAGACGGAGCCGTCGATCCCTTCGAGTGCATGACCACCCTTGCGATCCGCGTTGTTGATGAGGACATCGAGCACTGCCATCCGCTGAAGCCGCGGATCATCGGCGTGAATGAGCGAAACCGGTTCCCCCGCAGAATCGAACGCCTGAAGAACCTCGAACCATCCTGACGGGACATTGTCCGGGCTGCAGAGATCGACGATGTCCGGCGTACCGAGCACGTCAGCGTGGCGGTCGACGGTGTCGATCCATTTCTGCACCATTCCTGGCCCAAAAGGTCCGTCGCGCAACACTGTTCGCGGGATGACACCCCACCCCAGCGCCTCCGACACCCGATACGACGCCACTTCGCGCCCCGCCAAGGTGCCGTCCGGGAAGTCCCACAACGGGCGCTCGCCGCGCACCGGCTTGTAGACGACCCGCATCGACTCGTCGCCGAGAACAGCGTCGCAGACCAAAGTTGCGTTGCTGGCAGTGGTGATCTGACCGATCACCGTCAGCTCACCTTCGAGCTGGACATCAGGGCCAGGCGAGCTCGACACCGCTCAGTCCTCGTCGGTGTCGGCGTCGTCGATCGCGAACCCGAACGAATCACCGCGGCGATATCCGTTGGTCCGGACACAGATATGTCCGTCCGGAGCGAGGGGTTCGCCGCACAGCGGACATGGCGCACGGCCGGCGGCAATCACTCGCTCGGATCGCAGTGAGAATTCGCGCGCCTGCTCCGGAGTCAAGAACACGCGGACCGCGTCGGGTCCGTCGTCCGAATCGTCGAGCACGACCGACTCGTCGAACTCGGTTTCGCTCACTGCAAGAAGTTCCACCACAACGGCGCCGGCATCTGCATCCCAGCCCAAACCCATCGTCCCGACCCGGAATTCGGCATCCAACGGAGTAACAAGCGGACTGAGGTCGGTGATATCACCGGCTTCCGGCGGAACCTCGGTGCCGAAACGGCGATGTACCTCTTCGAGGAGTAGACCCATCCGGTCTGCCAGTACCTGAACCTGCTGCTTTTCGAGCAGCACGCTCACTACTCGCGCCTCGTGCACGGCTTGGAGATAAAAAGACCTGTCACCGGGTTCTCCCACGGTCCCTGCGACAAATCGGTCAGGGGTGCGAAATACGTGAATCGCGCGCGACATTGCACCTCCTCGAATTCGAGCGGAACTTCCCTGGGTACCCATTATCCGTCACGATCACACTCCGACCTCGCCGCCAGGCACGGATTCCTGTTCGGGAGCGGAGCCATTGGTCGACGCCTTGGCCTGACCGATCGCCGCCAGCGCATCTCCGGTGTCGTTGACCCGCAGCACGAAGGGCGAGGTCGCGGAATATCGGATCACACTCATCGACGCCGGTTCGGCAACGATGCGCTGGAACGAATCGAGATGCATCGCGTACGCGTCCGCCAGTACGGATTTGATGACGTCGCCGTGTGTACAGGCAATCCACACGACGTCTTTGCCGTGCTCCTCGGCAAGCCTTCTGTCGTGTTCACGAATCGCGGCAACGGCCCGCGCTTGCACTTGCGCCAGCCCTTCACCATCGGGGAAGACGGCACCCGACGCGTGCCGCTGCACAACTTTCCACAGCGGTTCCTCGAGCAAATCCTTGAGGGGGCGGCCCGTCCACTGCCCGTAGTCCACCTCGACGAGGCGTTCCTCGACAACGGGAGTCAATCCACGGTCCGCAGCGATGGGACCCACCGTCTGCTCACATCGCAGCAGCGGAGACCGCACGATCTCGGCAATGTCGAGACCCACCAACCTGTCTACGACGGCCGCTGCCTGTTTCCGGCCGTGATCGTCGAGTTCGACGCCCGGCGTGCGACCGGCAAGTGTGTGGGCCGTGTTGGACGTCGACCGCCCGTGCCGCAGAAGGACAACTGTCATGCCATAACCCTAATGGGGCGGCGCAGAGCGCGGCGGGCGGTCGACGTCGAAACCGGCGTTATGTCGCGGACACAACCCCTGTGGCCAGCAACGCAAGGACGACTACGCCGAGAGCGATTCTGTAGCCGACAAACCAGTACATCGAGTGATTGACCACAAACTTGAGCAACCACGCGATGGCCGCATAGCCGACCGCAAACGCGATCACCGTCGCGACGAACAGCTGGGGGCCACTGGCGTTCAGTCCCTCACCCGCAGGTTCGAAGGCATCGGGAAGGCTGAACAGTCCCGACGCCAGCACCGCCGGGATCGCCAGCAGGAACGAATAGCGTGCGGCGGCCTCACGTGTCAGTCCGAGAAACAGACCGGCGCTGATGGTTCCACCAGAACGCGACACTCCGGGGATGAGGGCGAGCGCCTGCGCCGAACCCATGATGATGCCGTCACGCGCTGTGAGGGACTCGATGGGTCGGGACTTACGTCCGTAGTACTCGGCGGCGGCGATCACGAGCGCAAACACGATCAGCATTGTGGCGATCAGCCACAGATTTCGTGCGCCGGTACGGATTTGGTCCTTGAACAGGAACCCGAGAATACCGACGGGCAGCGTGCCGATGATGACGTACCAGCCCATCCGGTAGTCGAGGTCGCCGCGATGCTCGGCGTGGAACAACCCTCGGAACCACGCGGTGATGATCCTCACGATATCGCGCGCAAAATAGATCAGGACCGCGAGTTCGGTGCCGAGCTGAGTCACCGCGGTGAAGGACGCACCGGCATCACTTCCGAAGAAGATCTCCGAGACGATGCGCAGATGCCCCGACGACGAGACGGGAAGAAATTCGGTCAATCCCTGCACGAGCCCCAGGACCATGGCCTGTAGCCATGTCATCGCCTCACCCATCAGAGAACCGCCCGGACTGATGCGAACTGCACTGATTCGAATGGGATTACTACACAACAGTTTCGTGGGGCGAGTTCACTTTTCACTGGCGTCACGCTACCGGTGCACCGCCAGACGTGCCGCGCCCGGCACGCTGATGCCCGAATCCCCCGAGTTCGGTCGGGTGACCACTAGTCTGCACGTGGTGAGAACTCCCGGGTGCGACGTACGCTCCCGGGTCGGGCGTGAGATGGACGGCATTGATGAAACACAGATCAGTCGGAACGAGCGGACTTCGGGTGTCGCGACTTGGACTCGGCACGCTCACCTGGGGACGCGACACCGACGGGGACGAGGCCGCCGCACAACTTCTGGCATTTGCGGAAGCCGGCGGAACCCTGGTGGACAGCTCCCCCGCGTACGGTGACGGCGCGGCTCAACGACTCCTCTCCGAACTTCTCGACGACGTCGTCCCCCGCGACGAACTGATCGTCAGCTCGAGCGCGGGGATCCATCCCAACCCGATCGGCACGGATCGCGTCGACTGCTCGCGGCGAGGCCTGCTCCGCCAATTGGACGCCACACTGCGCGAACTCGGCACCGACTACCTCGACATGTGGCAAGTCGCGACTTGGGATCCGCTGACCCCGGTCGACGAGGTCGCTGCAACTCTCGACTACGCGGTCTCGAGCGGCAAAGTGCGCTATGTCGGCGTGCGCGGCTACCTCGGGTGGCAGTTGGCTACGGCCGTCGGCGCCTGTGGCACAACATCTCTCACCGCCACTCAGGCGGAGTACTCCCTTTTGGCGCGAGGCGTCGAAGAGGAATTGTTTGCTGCCGCATCACACCACGGCGTCGGAGTCTTTGCCGCTGTCCCCCTCGCCGGCGGTGTCCTCACCGGTAAATACCGCGGCGGGATTCCCGTCGATTCCCGCGGCGCCGACGACGCTCATTCCCACCACGTGCAGAGCTACCTCACGGATTCGTCGGTCCGGGTTGTCGACGCCGTCGTTACAGCCGCCGACGGTCTGGGTACCTCACCGTTGGCTGTTGCTCTCGCCTGGGCTCGCGATCGCCCCGGAGTTGCCAGCGCCGTCGTCGGTACTCGGGATCTCGCGCAATTGACGGGTGTACTGGTAGCCGAGGAGTTGGAGTTGCCTGCGGCGATCGCTGCTGCACTCGACGACGTGAGCGCGTAACTTGCGGTCTCACTCGACGAAATACCCGAATTACCCATTTAGCGAGGGCAGGCTAACCTAGTAGATAACACGTTCCTTAGCTAGAGGAGAACCTATGACCACGCTTGACGTAGACCACAGTCCCGCCGACGCGTCGGCCTTCTCCGAACGCATCAAGGCGGAGACCGATGCAGCGCACCGCGAAACCGAGCAGTCACGGTTTGTCGGCGCTCTCCTCGGCGGCGAACTGACCACCGCCGGATACGCGGCGCTACTGGGACAGACGTACCTGGTCTACACAAGCCTCGAAGAAGCCGGCCGTGCACACGCGGACAACGCGCTGGTCAACCCGTTCCTCTCCGACGATCTTCTCCGCGTCGCGGCGCTCGAAGCCGATCTCGAGTTCCTGAGCGGACCGAACTGGCGTGAGAGCCTGGAGGCCCTGCCGGCAACGCAGCGTTACGTGGCGCGTTTGCAGGAAGTTGCCTTCGACTCGCCGGCCGACTTCGTCGCGCACCACTACCTCCGGTACATGGGCGACCTGTCCGGCGGCCAGATCATCCGCCGCATGCTCGAGCGTGCGTACGGTTTCGAGACCGACGGCCTGCGTTTCTACATCTTCGACGGCATCCCCAAGCCCAAGCCGTTCAAGGACACGTACCGCGCAAATCTCGACGCGCTCTCGATTTCTCCCGAAGACCAGCAGAAGTTCATCGACGAGGTCAACCTGGCCTACCGCCTCAACGGTGATCTGTTTGCCGACCTCGAGGGCAACATCGAGAGCTACCTCGTCAAATGAGCAAGCGGTGGGCCGCTGCCGCACTGGTTGCGGTTGCCGGTTTCGGATTGGTCGCATGTGGGTCGGCGGAAAACGACGGGGACGGCTCGACGCAGGCCCGCACGGCGGTACTCGAGGATTCCAGCCCCACACCGGTAAGTGAAAATCCGGTCGCCGCGTTGCCCACCACAGTCACCGGCTTCGACGGCGTCCCCGTCACGATCACGGACAACAGTCGAATCATCGCTGCCGACAGGTACGGAACCTTTGCCGCAACCACGGTCGCACTCGGACTCGGGGACAACCTGGTCGGGCGTGACACGTCCGCCAAGTTCCCGGCTGTCGAAGACGTACCGGTAGTGACCGTAGGTGGTTCGTCGCTCAGCGCCGAAGCGATCCTCGATCTCAACCCGACCGTCGTTCTCACCGATACCAGCATCGGCCCACAGAGTGTGCAGGACCAACTGCGGGCAGCCGGGATTCCGGTCGTCTTCTTCGATCCCACCCGCACCCTCGAAGGTGTCCCGGCACAAATCCAGGCAGTCGCCGACGCCCTCGGTGTACCGGAACAGGGCAAGGCCTTGGTCAACCGGACCGAAGGCGAAATCGCCGCTGCGCGCGACCTGGTCCCCGATGACAGAGATCCCCTGAAGATCGCGTTCCTCTACCTCCGCGGATCGGCGATCACCATGATCGGCGGTGACGGATCCGGAGCCGATTCACTCATCGAAGCACTCGGCGCCGTCGACGCCGGAACAGCGTCGGCCATCACGCAGAAATTTGCTCCCATCACCAGCGAAGCACTCATCGCGGCAGCGCCCGACGCGTTCTTGATGATGACCGACGGTCTCGCGTCCATCGGCGGGATCGACGGTCTCGAGAAGATCCCGGGCATCGCCCAGACCCCGGCCGGAAAGAACCAGCGGGTCGTCGACATGGAAGACGGCGTGCTGCTCAGCTTCGGCCCCAACACCGGGCGAGTGATGCAATCGCTCGCCGAAGCAATCTACGGACCCGCTGATTCGTGAGTACAGAAACAGATAAAGCAGTCGAGAAATCGGCACCACGACCGACATCGCGCTCACGGGTGAGCGGGGTGTTGATCGGGCTCACAGTCGCTTTGGTTATCGTCGCCGTGCTCTCCGCGTGTATCGGTCAGGTGCCGACCTCGCCGCTCGAGGTACTCGGCAGCATCATGCACCGCATCGGTCTGGACATCGGCCCGATGCCCGCCCACCCCAGCGGTGAAGTCACGCTCTGGGAAGTGCGCTTCCCTCGCGTCGTTCTGGCTATTTGCGTCGGCGCAGCTCTCGGATGTTCCGGCGCCCTGCTTCAAGGCGTCTTTGCCAATCCATTGGCCGAGCCGGGTGTGATCGGCGTGTCCTCCGGCGCAGCGGTAGGCGCCAGCGCGGTCATCGTGGTCGGCGGCAATTTCGTCGCAGGCTGGGCCATTGCAGCCGCAGCGTTTGTCTGCGGACTCCTGACCACGGCAATCGTCTACCTGTTCGCGCGCCACGAAGGCCGGACCGAAGTGGTCACCCTGGTCCTGACCGGTGTGGCGGTCAACGCGTTTGCCGGCGGACTCATCGCCTTCTTCACCTTCATCGCCAGCCCGTCGGCACGCGATCAGATCGTGTTCTGGCAACTCGGCAGCCTCAACGGCGCCACGTGGAATTCGGTCTTGGTGGTCGCACCGATGACCGTTGTCGGAATCGCCGCGACTATGGCGATCGCATCGCGTCTCGATCTCCTCGCCCTCGGCGAACATGCCGCCAGGCACCTGGGCGTCAACGTCGAACGGCTGCGGCAGCTGGCGGTCTTGATCGTCGCCCTACTGGTGTCGGCGAGCGTTGCCTTCACCGGCATCATCCTGTTTGTCGGACTGGTTGTCCCCCACCTCATGCGCATCGTCGTCGGTCCAGGTCACCGCGCGCTCATCCCGGCAAGCGCACTGACCGGCGCGTTGGTTCTCCTACTTGCCGACCTCGGATCACGGTCCCTGATCGACAACGCCGACCTTCCGCTCGGCATGCTCACGGCACTGGTCGGCGGACCCTTCTTCTTCTGGCTCCTCCGACGCACCCGTTCACAACAAGGTGGGTGGGCATGAGCAGCATCGCCCGGAACTGGCGCGAACTGTTCGGACGAACGTCACCCGAACCGTCGAGTCCGCAGAGCGGTGACATCACGCTGCAAGCGCGGGACATCACTGTCGAGCGCGGTGGCAGGAACATCCTCGAAGGCGTCAGCGTCGACGTTCGCGCCGGCGAGGTAGTTGTTCTCGTGGGCCCGAACGGCGCAGGCAAGTCGACGCTCCTCGCGGCACTGTCGGGCGATCAGCCCGTCGTCGCCGGCCGCGTCGACGTCGATGGAACCGACCTGAATCACTGGACACCCTTGGACATGGCCAGGCGACGCGCCGTACTCCCCCAGAAACACACCATTGGCTTCTCGTTCACCGCTGCGCAGGTTGTCACGATGGGCAGGGCGCCGTGGGCCGGCACCGCCCGCGAGGAACGCGACGGCGACGCCATCGCGGCGGCAATGAAAACCTGTGACGTCGAAGCGTTTGCCCATCGGCCGTTTGCGGCGCTGTCCGGCGGCGAACAGGCGAGGGTTGCACTCGCCCGCGTTCTGGCGCAGGAAACGTCGACGGTTCTGCTCGACGAGCCCACGGCCGCACTTGATCTCGGGCATCAGGAAGCCGTCATGTCCGTTGCACGCAGCCGCGCGGCCGACGGTGACGCCGTCGTTGTCGTTCTCCACGATCTGGCGTTGGCCGCCGCCTACGCGGACCGGATAGTCGTCCTCGAGAACGGCCGCATTGCCGCCGACGGTCCACCTGCGTCGGTTCTACGTGAAGATCTGCTCACCCGCGTCTACGGCTATCCCGTCGAAGTGTTCGCCCACCCACGGAGCGGCGCGACGCTGGTGATCCCGCGGCGCGATTCCCGCAGCGCGCAGCATCAGCAAGCCGGCGTCAACGAACGGAATCGATGATCGAACCGAGCCGATCGAGCACTCCGCGCAACGTGGTCACACCGGAACCACGAGCCGGAGAATGTGACGAATCCGACTCAGCAGAATGTACTGCGTCACGCACCACAGCAGAAATGCTGCGTTCATCGGTCAGGTCGATATCGGTCACCGAACGATTAGCCGTGGCAATCACGTCGTCAGAACTCGGCACGGTGCGCTCGCAATAATCGCGATACACCTCGACGTACAGCACACTCTTGCGGACACGAAACGCAAAAGTTCTCCCCTCCGACCTGCCGAAACCGTGGGCATATGGTCCTACCGAAATATCTTCGATCTCGAAATCGCCGAAAGATCCGCCGGGTCGTTCCGCAGCGGATTCGGTGGGTTCGACAGGAATCACAGTGATCTCCTCGAGGATTACCGCGTGGGCGGAAATCCGTATTTGTACGGTATCGCGTGCGAACAGCAGACGGAATGACCGTTGCACTTCGATGCAATGAAAACCGATTCGCAGCGATCAGGGATGATCGAGTGCAGGCGCGTTCCGCTGAAACACCGTCTCGAGTAGAAAACGAGGATTCAACACCATGACTCGCATTGGGCTCCGCACCACCACAGCAGCGATGGGGGCGGCGTTGATGCTGGTGACAGGATGTTCTTCCGAAAGCGACGGCACCAAGCTCCAGACAATTGATCCGGCCACCGCCGTCGTATCGCCTGCCACGACAAGTTCTCTGGACGGCGTCGTTCATCCGTATTCGGGTCGGATCGATTCCATCACATTTGATCCGGTTACGCGCAACGTACTTCTCGTATCGCAGGATCCGCCCGCCGTTCGGATCGTCGCGGCCGACGAGGTCGAGTCCGCAGGCCCGGCTGCGGCCGGTCGCGACATCAGCATCGACGGCAACATCCGAGACGTGTCGATCGCGTCCGACGGAAACGCACTGCTGTCCATGGACAACCAGGTTGTGAAGCTGAATCTGACGTCCGGCGAACAGACGTCCTTCGCCTCCCCCGACCCGGCCAACTCCGCTGTCGAGTTGCCCGACGGCCGCATCGCGATCGGAACCGAGCGAGGCACAGTTCACGTTGTCGATCCGAGTTCTGATAAGTCACAAACTATTTCAGGCCTTGCATCGGTCGACGAACTTGCCGTCACCGGCGACAACCTGAGCGCCCTCGATCATCGTCAGACCTCACTGACGGACATCAACCTCGACGAAGACCGACTCGGCGCAGCCCTGCGCGCCGGAGAAGGTGCGACGCACCTCGTGACCGACCATTTCGGTCGCATTCTCGTCACCGACACCACCGGCGACGAACTGCTGGTCTTCACCGCCGATTCCCTCATCCTGCGCCAGCGATTCCCGGTCGGCGATTCGCCGTACGCAGTGGCATACGACGAGACCGCCGATCGTGTGTGGGTGAGCTTGACCGGGACCAACGAAGTTGTCGGACTCGACCTCTCGTCGGGCATCCCGGTCGAAACGAACCGATTCAACACCGTTCGTCAGCCCAACTCTCTCGCGGTCGATTCGAGCACCGGAACTCTCGTCGTCGGTTCCGCAACCGGGGACGGCGTGCAGGTCATCCCCACTCGGAACGGCTGACGATGCAGCGGCACAACGGTGGATCGCCACATCTGCGACGCACTCCGTCACCACAGTGGGACATGTCCGACGATGTGTTCGACTATCTGCCGCTGCAACTTCCGCCCCACGTCTCACGAGTGACGGCGTCGATGCGCCTGGCAATTTCCGCGGAGTTCGGCGGTTGGGAACTCTCGCAGGTGCGGCTCTATCCCGACGGCAGCCGTCGGGTCCTTCTGCGGCGCAAGAAGACACCGTTGCACGTGGACAACCCGGACGGCATTGCTCACTGAGCCGCCCGTTTCATCGAAGATCTCACCAGACAAGCAGGAGAATCGTGTACCAACTGCTCTTGAGCCTGATGTTTCGGCTACCCCCGGAGCGCATCCACCACCTGGCCTTCACCGCGATGAAACTGGTGACTCGGTTTGCACCGATCCGGTGGCTCGTGGCGAAGGTTCTTGTTCTCGACGATCCGGTACTACGTAGTCAGGCATTCGGACTGACATTTCCCGCCCCACTCGGTTTGGCCGCGGGCTTCGACAAGGATGCAACCGGCGTCGACGCCTGGGGTCCGCTCGGTTTCGGATTCGCTGAAATCGGCACCGTCACCGCTCAGGCTCAGCCCGGCAATCCGCAGCCACGACTGTTCCGACTGCCTGCCGACCGTGCACTGATCAACCGGATGGGATTCAACAATCACGGCGCCGGACATGCCGCGAACTTCCTCCGTCAGCGCCGAGTCACTGTGCCGATCGGCGCGAACATCGGCAAGACCAAGATCGTCGACGCCGCGGACGCGCCCGCCGATTACACCGCCAGCGCCCAATTGCTCGGGCCGCTCGCCGATTTCATGGTCGTCAATGTCAGCTCACCGAACACCCCCGGGTTGCGTGACCTGCAAGCCGTCGAGTCGCTGCGCCCGCTCCTGCAGGCCGTACTCGATACGGTCCATATCCCGGTGCTGGTGAAGATCGCGCCTGATCTGTCCGACGAGGACGTCGACGCCGTCGCCGACCTGGCGATCGAACTCGGGTTGGCCGGCATCGTGGCCACGAACACCACAATTCGCCGTGACGGTTTGAAAACCCCGGACGCGGAGGTAGCCGCGATCGGCGCCGGTGGACTCTCGGGCGCTCCCGTCGCGGACCGTTCACTCGAGGTACTTCGCCGGCTGTACGCGCGGGTTGGCGACAAGCTCACCATCATCTCTGTCGGCGGTATCGAAACAGCTGATCAGGCGTGGGAGCGGATTCTTGCAGGTGCAACCTTGGTGCAGGGCTACACCGGCTTCATCTACGGCGGCCCGTTCTGGGCGCGCAGCATTCACAAGGGAATCGCGAAGCGTGTCCGCGCGGCTGGTTTCTCGTCGATCAGCCAGGCCGTCGGGGCGGAAAACCCCCGCTGAACGCTGTGCGCCTTTGTTAACCGCGGGCGGTTAACAAAGGCGCACAGTGCGTTATGCGACCTCGAACGTCCCGGTCAGCGTTGCACGCGCAATTGCGTGCTGGAACACGTTGAACCCGAGGAATGCCGGCGAGGAATCAGCCGTGACTCCGTCGAGCTTGTCCACGTCGAGCGCGTGTACCGCGACGATGTAGCGATGCGGGCCGTGCCCGGGAGGCGGGCCTGCACCGATGAAACCGAATCCGCCGCCGTCGTGGCGCAGAGTCACGGTTCCCGCGGGAAGGTCAGTGCTGTCCGCACTGCCGATACCGGCAGGCAGTGCGGTGACCGAAGCGGGAATGTTCGCTACGGCCCAATGCCAGAATCCCGACGCCGTCGGAGCATCCGGATCGAACACGGTGACCACAAAGCTCTTCGTCTCAGCGGGGAAACCCGACCAGGAGAGCTGCGGCGAGATGTCCTGCCCACCGGGGACGCCGAAAGCGCCACTCGCCTGCGCAAGTTTCAGCGGCTCACCGGCCGTGATGTCTTCACTGGTCAGCTCGAAGCTCGGGAGCTTCGGCAATGGTTCGTACGGATCGTAAGCCATGCGAATCCTCTCTGTTTCTTGTACTCGGTGACTGTCCACGCGTTCAGGAATTGCGGAGAAAATGTTCCAGCACGCGTGTTCCGAACAGTAGTGCGTCCACCGGCACCCGCTCGTCGACGCCGTGGAACAGCGCGGTGAAATCGAGTTCCGGCGGCAACTGCAGCGGCGCAAACCCGAAGCACCGAATCCCGAGCTTCGCGAAGGCCTTTGCGTCGGTGCCCGCGGAGAGCATGTAAGGCACGGTGCGCGCGCCTGGGTCATGGGCCAGGATTGCGTCGTTCATCGCGTCGACAAGATGACCGTCGAACGTTGTCTCGTACGAGTCGAGTTTCGTGATCCACTCTCGGGTGACGTCGGGTCCGATCAGGGCGTCGACGGTGCGCTCGAACTCGGCTTGACGGCCGGGAAGCACACGGCAGTCGAAGACAGCCTCGGCTGTCTGAGGAATGACATTCGCCTTGTAACCGGCTTTGAGCATGGTCGGATTGGCGGTGTCGCGGAACGTTGCACCGATGATGTTGGAGATGCTCCCCAGCTTCGCGAGTGTCCCGTCGATGTCCGGTGACGTCGGGCCGAAGTCGAGCCCGGTTTCCTCGCCGACCGCGGTCAGGAACTCCGCGACCGAATCGGAGATCACGATCGGGAATTCATGCGCGCTCAGGCGGGCCACCGCACCGGCCAACGTTGCCACTGCGTTGTCGTCGTGCAGGAAGGAGCCGTGTCCGGCTCGGCCTTTTGCGGTGAGCCGCATCCAGCCAAGTCCCTTTTCCGCGGTCTCCACGACATACAGCCGACGGTCGGTTCCGTCCGGACGCGGAACGGTCAGCGAGAATCCGCCCACTTCACCGACTGCTTCAGTGACGCCCTCGAACAGATCCGGACGGTGCTCCACAAGCCACTGGCAGCCGTACTTGCCGCCTGCCTCTTCATCGGCAACAAAGGCAAACACAAGATCACGCGGCGGCACTGTTCCCTCTGCCTTGAACTGCCGCGCCAGGGCCAGGATCATCCCGACCATGTCCTTCATGTCGACGGCGCCACGTCCCCAGATGTAACCGTCCTGCACGGTGCCGGAGAAGGGGTGAACACTCCAGTCGGCGGGCTCGGCCGGGACGACGTCCAAGTGCCCGTGCAGCATGAGAGCCCCACGGCCGGACTCGGCGCCTTTCAACCGGGCAAACACATTGCCGCGTCCGGGCGCGCCGGATTCGACGTACTCGGTCTCGTATCCCACTTCCTGAAGTTGGGCGGCGACCCATTCCGCGCACGCCCGTTCACCCTTGGTTGTTTCGAGTTCTCCCGTATTGGATGTGTCGAACCGGATCAGTGAGCTGACAAGTTCGACAACTTCGCTTTCAGCGCGAGAAGGACCTGAGTTATTCGGCGATAAGGACATGTCACTTTCCTACCACCGAAACACCCGCCGCGGCGGCATGGACGTGGTCCGACCTGGCGATTTGGGCAACCTCACCGAATCGGATACTCTTTCCCAGCACCGAGAAATCGGGGCCGAGTCCGAGTGGCGGAATGGCAGACGCGCTAGCTTGAGGTGCTAGTGTCCTATTAACGGACGTGGGGGTTCAAGTCCCCCCTCGGACACTCGAATAAACAACCAATGACTCCAGCTGATGAAGCTGGGGTCATTTTTTGTTCACTATGTACCGAATGCCGGAAATCCGGACATTCCGTGTGCTTGACTCGTTTATGCGCAAATCACTGCTGGTCGCAGCGTTGCTCGGTACGTCCGTGATTGTCACGGCAATGCCGGCGGGAGCCGCTACGCAGACCTGGGACGGTGACTACTCGGTCAAGCGGTTCGCAGCCTCGAAAACGGGCACCAGTCTCGCGGCGAGTCAGTGGGAACCGGACTTCTCTGATATCTACACTTTCGAAACCGATTGCTCCGCCGAACCCTGTGTCGCCACCGTGATCGCCGGGCCGGCGCCGGCTAATCCGACTTTGCCTCAGCCTGCGCAATACACGTGGGACGGCACCAGTTGGGTTCATCCGTACGACTGGGAATGGGACTGCTATCAGGGTGAGGGTGTACCCAAAGTGATGGCGCCGGCTCATTCCTTGGCCTATTACACGCCACAGCCAGACGGCACCCTGGTCGGTTCGTGGCGCACCGACATCTACGGCGGCCCCTGCGACGGTTCGGTGATCATGGACGTCGCGGCCTACCCCGTCGCTCCGAATCCGGGACCATTCGGCAGCGGCAGCTGACACGTCTGAACAGGACAAACGTCCACACCGCCGACGCGATTTGGGAGAGCGGGACAGCATCGGATACTCTTTCCCAGCACCGAGAAATCGGGGCCGAGTCCGAGTGGCGGAATGGCAGACGCGCTAGCTTGAGGTGCTAGTGTCCTATTAACGGACGTGGGGGTTCAAGTCCCCCCTCGGACACTCTGTGTTGAGACAGACAGGAAAAGCTCCGGTTCATTGAACCGGAGCTTTTCTCGTAAAAGGCCAAGTTCCCACACCGGGAACAGACCGCGCGAGCGGCGATCGAGATGGAACAGAAGTTCACGTGGATACAGACACACGGCAGTTCGACGTAACGGATACAGAATCTGCGGGAGCAGAACTGGCCGGACTCGACCCCGCAGAACTCGAAATCTGCTTGAAGGTTCTGCGCGAAGCAGCCGAACTCGACGACGAGCATCCCGACTCGATCATCATGCAGCGTGCCGTCGGCCACCTGTTCAAACGACTCAAGAAGAAGCGTCGCCTCGCCTCGCGTGCGGCGGTCAACGACGCCGACCGCAGTGTCGTCGCCGCAACGGCGACGGGATCACCGGATCGAATCGACGACGAAACCGCCGGCATACCCATCACGTCCAACACTGCCGGGGCAATCGCGGGCACCCTTATCAAGGCGCGTCCCTGCTACATCTGCAAGCAGCGCTACACCCAGGTCGACGCGTTCTATCACCAGTTGTGCCCGGACTGCGCCGCAACTTCCCGCGCCAAGCGTGACGCCAGCACAGACCTGACCGGACGCCGCGCACTCCTGACCGGTGGCCGCGCCAAGATCGGCATGTACATCGCGCTTCGCCTCCTGCGCGACGGCGCCCACCTGACGATCACCACGCGATTCCCCAACGACGCGATCCGGCGCTTCAAAGCGATGGAAGACAGCGCCGACTGGATTCATCGCCTTCGCATCGTCGGCATCGACCTCCGCGACCCTGCGCAGGTAGTCGCCCTTGCCGATTCCGTTGCAGCACAAGGCCCTCTCGACATCCTGATCAACAACGCCGCCCAGACCGTGCGCCGCTCCCCCGGCGCGTACGGCGCTCTGGTCGACGCCGAATCCGGCGCACTGCCGGCGGGCGAACTCCCCGATGTCGTGACCTTCGGCAAAACCAGCGACGCGCATCCCGCAGCGCTCGCAGGCTCACTGTCCGACGTCGCAGCCATCACGTCCGGAAATCTCTCCGCCGACGCCGTCAGCTCGCTCGCGCTGGTCGCGAAATCCGCGTCACCCGATCGCATCGAGCAGGGCATCGCCATCGATGCCGGCGGACTCCTCCCCGACCTCGCACACACCAACAGCTGGGTTCAGACCGTCGAGGAAGTTGATCCGATCGAGCTTCTCGAAGTGCAACTCTGCAATTCGGTTGCTCCGTTCATTCTGGTCTCGCGCCTGCGCCCGTCGATGGCGGCAGCAGCAGCGCGTCGTAAGTACGTCGTGAACGTCTCCGCGATGGAAGGCCAGTTCAGCCGCGCGTACAAGGGTCCTGGTCACCCGCACACCAACATGGCGAAAGCAGCACTGAACATGCTCACTCGCACCAGCTCCAAGGAAATGCTCGAGGACGGCATCCTCATGACTGCCGTCGACACCGGGTGGATCACCGACGAGCGCCCCCACTTCACCAAGATGCGCCTCGCCGACGAGGGTTTCCACGCTCCGCTCGACCTTGTCGACGGCGCCGCCCGCGTGTACGACCCCATCGTTCAGGGCGAACTGGGCGTCGACATCCATGGCTGCTTCCTCAAGGACTACAAGCCCTCACCCTGGTGAGAGAGGTGACCGCACACACCTCACCGTCTCGATGTGGCGATCTCGACACCCCATATACGCCGTGTCGAGTACCGCATTTGAGGTAGCGCTCGGCAATACCGCGCGATAATGGACCCCGACACTGCCCACCGCCTCGGAGGAACCATGACGATTGCCGTCGTACACAAGGACAGCCCGGAGGGCCGCGCGGCAATTGTCCACGGAGCACGAGAATCCGTGAATCGGCGCGAGCAACTTGTTGTCCTGCACGTACTCGACGACGTCAATGTCCCGGACACCGACGAAGACAGCGCGGCTTTACGCGGCGAGATCCAGTCTGCGCTGGACGCCGGCGGATTCGCTCAAACACCGTGGGAGCTCCGCACCACCGAACACGACGGCGATCCAGTGACCGCGCTGGTCGAGTTGGTCGATGCCGTCGAAGCCGATCTGTTGATCGTGGGAACGCGTCGTATGTCCCCGATCGGCAAGTTCCTACTCGAGCGCCCGCTGCAGCGGCTACTGCTCGAAGTCGAGGTCCCGATCCTCGTCGTGAAGGAACCTCTACCTGCGGAGTGAGCTCACTCACACGCATTCGGGTCCCGCATTTGTAGGCTGACTACATGACCGGACCCGTGAGTGACCGCAATATCGACAGTCGACCCGAGCGCGAACTCGACATCATCGTCTACGGAGCTACCGGCTTCGTCGGCAAACTCCTTGCCGAATACCTCGTTCAGCATGCACCCGCCGGAACGAAGATCGGCCTCGGCGGGCGTTCCCTCGAGAAGCTGACCGCCGTGCGGGCCGGATTGGGTGCTGCGGCAGCCGAACTCCCCCTCGTTGTCGCCGACGCCGATGATTCGACCGCCTTGAAGGCGCTTGCCGAACGAACGCACGTCGTAGCTACGACGGTCGGTCCGTATGCCAAGTACGGCCATCAGTTGGTTCACGAATGCGCCGCCGCGGGAACCCATTACGTCGACCTCACCGGTGAGGTTCTCTTCCACCGCGAGAGCATCGACGCCAATCACGAACTTGCCGTGTCGACAGGTGCCCGCATCGTCCATTCGTGCGGCTTCGATTCCGTCCCTTCCGATCTTGGGGTCCATGTTCTTCACAAGCTGATCGAAGCGGACGGCGCCGGGGAGTTGACGGACACCACGCTGGTGGTCACGTCACTGCGCGGCGGCGTCAGCGGCGGGACCATCGATTCACTCCGCACGCAGATCGACGTGTCGAAACACGATGCACGGTTGCGGAAACTCGCGGCCTCGCCTTACTCGCTGAGCCCCGATCGCGCCAGCGAACCCGATCTGGGAAAGCAGAGTGACGCCACGGTGGTCGACGGCCGAAAGATCGATCCGTCGCTGCACGGCTGGAAGGCGCCCTTCTTCATGGCGTCCTACAACACCCGAGTCGTGCGACGCAGCAATGCCCTTCGCGAGTGGGCCTACGGCCGAAAGTTCAAGTACACCGAGGTGATGAACGTCGGTTCGTCTGTGGTCTCACCGGTGATCGCCGGCGGCGTTGCCGTGGGACTCGGCGCCTTGATCGCAGGCCTCGCACTGCCGCCGACGCGTTTCCTCCTCGACAAGGTTCTGCCGTCCCCGGGCGAGGGACCAAGCGAGGACACTCAGAGCAAAGGCCACTTCACCCTCGACGTATTCACGGTGACCACAACGGGCGCGCGCTACACCTCGCGTGTCCGGGCCAAAGGCGACCCGGGATATAGTGCTACCGCAGTGATGCTCGGCGAATCAGCGCTGAGTCTTGCTGTCAGTAACGCAGAATTGCCCGATAACGCAGCATTACCCAACGCTGCAGGCGTCCTCACCCCGGCCACAGCCTTGGGGGATGTCCTGGTCGAACGTCTGCGTCGTAGCGGTTTCGAGATCTCCGCAGGCCGGTTGTGATGTATCCATCGAGGCTCTGTCCACCTGCGAGATACTCACGAGTAACATTGATTGTGGTTCATGGCACCCGTCGTGGTGCTCCGATTTCGGAAAAGTGAGGCTATTCATGACTGAGCGCGTTCAGGTCGGCAGTCTGCAGGTTGCCAAGGTTCTCTACGACTTCGTGGTCGAGGAGGCTCTGCCAGGCACCGGTGTAGATGCCGAGACCTTCTGGGCCGGCGCTGACAAGGTCATCACCGAGCTCGCGCCGAAGAACCGCGCCCTGCTTGCCAAGCGCGACGATCTGCAGGCGCAGATCGATCAGTGGCATCGCAACCAGGCCGGCGCTCCCATCGACGCCGCCGCATACAAGGCGTTCCTGCAGGAAATCGGATATCTCCTGCCCACACCCGCCGAGTTCTCCGTGACGACCACCAACGTCGACACCGAGATCACCTCAACCGCGGGCCCGCAGTTGGTCGTCCCGATCCTCAATGCCCGCTTCGCGCTCAACGCCTCCAATGCTCGCTGGGGTTCGTTGTACGACGCGCTCTACGGCACCAACGCCATCTCCGAGGAGAACGGCGCCGAGAAGGGTTCGGGCTACAACAAGGTCCGCGGCGACAAGGTCATCGCCTGGGCTCGTGAATTCCTCGACGCGGCAGCACCTCTCGCGTCGGGATCGCACGCCGATTCGACCAAGTACTCGATCGACGGCAGTGAGCTGAAGGTCACCCTGGCGGATGGCACTGTCACGACGCTCGCCCAGCCGGAGAAGTTTGTCGGCTACCTCGGTGAGAAGGACGCGCCCACCAGCATTCTGCTGCGCAACAACGGACTGCACGCCGAGATCCAGATCGACGCGTCCTCCCCGATCGGCAGCACCGACGCGGCCGGCGTCAAGGACGTCGTTCTCGAATCCGCGGTCACCACGATCATGGACTTCGAGGATTCGGTCGCCGCTGTCGATGCCGACGACAAGGTCGTCGGTTACCGCAACTGGTTGGGCCTGAACCGCGGCGACCTGTCCGAGGAGATCAAGAAGGGCGCCAAGTCCTTCACCCGCACGCTCAACGGCGACCGTAAGTACACGGGGGTCGACGGCAGCGAACTCAGCCTGCACGGTCGTTCACTCCTGTTCGTCCGCAACGTCGGTCACCTCATGACCAACCCGGCGATCCTCGACGCCGACGGCAACGAGGTTCCCGAGGGCATTCTCGACGCGTTGATCACCAGCGCCTGTGCTGTCCACGGCTTGTCGATCAGCGACGCCAACGGCCCGCTCGACAACAGCCGCACCGGCTCGATCTACATCGTCAAGCCCAAGCAGCACGGTCCCGAGGAAGTTGCCTTCACCACCGAACTGTTCGGCCGTGTCGAGCAGGTCCTCGGTCTTCCGGCGAACACGCTCAAGGTCGGCATCATGGACGAAGAGCGTCGTACGACGGTCAACCTCGCTGCCTGCATCAAGGAAGCCGTCGACCGCGTTGTCTTCATCAACACCGGCTTCCTCGACCGCACCGGCGACGAGATCCACACCTCCATGGAAGCCGGCGCGATGGTGCGCAAGGCCGAGATGAAGAAGCAGAAGTGGATCGGCGCGTACGAGGACTGGAACGTCGACACCGGCCTGGCCTGCGGTCTGCAGGGCAAGGCTCAGATCGGCAAGGGCATGTGGGCCATGACCGAACTGATGGCGGACATGCTCGAGCAGAAGATCGGCCACCCCAAGGCCGGCGCCAACACCGCCTGGGTGCCTTCGCCCACCGGCGCCACCCTGCACGCGACGCACTACCACCGCGTCGACGTGTTCGCGGTTCAGGACGGCCTGAAGGGTAAGCCGCGCGCGAGCGTCGACGACATCCTGACCATTCCGCTCGCCCCCAGCACCGACTGGACGGACGCGGAGAAGAAGGAAGAACTCGACAACAACTGCCAGTCCATCCTCGGCTACGTCGTCCGGTGGATCGACGCGGGCGTCGGCTGCTCCAAGGTTCCCGACATCCACGATGTCGCCCTCATGGAGGACCGCGCAACGCTACGCATCTCGAGCCAGCTGCTCGCCAACTGGCTGCGTCACGGCATCGTCAGCGAGACCGATGTCGTGAGCGCACTCGAGCGCATGGCACCGGTTGTCGACCGCCAGAACGAGGGCGACGCGGAATACCGGAACATGGCACCCGATTTCGATTCCAACATCGCCTTCCAGGCCGCGAAGGAACTGATCCTCGAAGGCGCGAAGCAGCCCAGCGGATACACGGAGCCGATCCTGCATCGCCGCCGCCGCGAGTACAAGGCCGCCAACGCCTGATTCACCTCTCTCAACTCGAACAGCCTCGACGCCGCTCCCGGTGTCGAGGCTGTTCGCGTTGGCCCCGAAGATTCGTCACTAGACTGGCTCTCGGCAGAGATCGTCGAGTGAGCAAGGTAGGGCAGCGTACGTGGGCGAACATCGCGGCGGGTCAGGCGCCAGAGGTATCAGTAAGGGGCCGATCCTTGTTGTCGTGGCGGTCGTCCTGATCGTGGCCGGATTCTTCGGGTGGAAGGCCCTCGGTAATCGCATCGACGATCAAGGTCAGCAAGCAGCGGGGACGTGCGTCGAGGGCAACCGGACGCTCGACATCACGGTTGATCCGTCGATTGCACCGCAGGTCGAGCAGTTGGCCAAGCGATTCACCGACACTTCACCGGTGATCCGAGATCATTGCATCACCACTGCAATCAATGCGGTTCCATCGCCATTAATCGCAAATGCCCTGGCAGCAGGCGCCGAATGGGATTCCGCCGCGCTCGGACCGCGCCCAAATCTGTGGATTCCGACCAGTTCTTTCGAACTCGCCTCACTGTCCGGTAAAGCCGTGATCAACGGAGAGCCACGGTCCATCGCGAACTCGCCGGTTGTGCTGGCGGTTGCGCCGGAGACAGCAACTTCGCTGGAGTCCGCGAACGCGGGATGGCAGTCCCTCAGTGACACAACACTCGCACTTCCGGTTGGCAGCCCGCAGACCGTCATGGCAACGCAGGCAATTGCCGCGGCCGTGGCCGGCGCGGGTTCCGGACCGGTCACCCTCGAACAGGCTCAGTCCAGCCAAGTCACATCGGCATTGAGCGCTCTCGCGTCACAGTTTCAATCCCTCCCGACGCCGCCCGCCACCACCGCCGACGCACTAGCCGCCCTTACCAGCGGCGCCCCTGCCACTGTCACCGCCGTCCCGGCCATCGAACAGTCGATCGCCCAGTCGGCCAACGCTGACATGACGGCATTTTCCCCGAGCGGCGCAACTCCGCTCGCGGACTATCCGGCGGTGATCGTCGCGGGCGGCGGAATCGACGAAACCGCCGCACGCGCCGCCGCACAGTTCTCCGAGTTCATGCGCGATGCGGAGCAGTCCCAGATCTTCGTCGACGCCGGATTCCGCGTCGAGGGTAAGAGTGCCCCAGATCTGGGTGCACTCGAACCCGCGCAGATCACCTCAACCCTGACGCCCGCATCGGCGGAAACTGCCACTGCTCTGAACGCTGTTGTCGCCAACCCTGTTTCCGTTCGCAGCGCAACCATCCTGCTGGATACCTCGACGTCGATGAGCGCCAACTTGTCCGCAGTCGGTGCGGCGATCGAGTCTCAGTTGGTCCGCAGCCCGGACGCCTCCGATGTCGGGTTGCACGCGTTCCCTGGCTCGAGCGCCACGGCATCGGAGCGTGTAATCGTTCCCGGCGCACCCCTCAATGCTGATCAACGAACCAAACTCACCGCCGCTATGAGCAGTCTCAGCGCTGAAGGAAAATCATCGAAGTACCCCGCGTTGGCCGCAGCGTACAAAGACGCGGCAACCGGATACGACGCCGATCGAACCAACTCCGTTCTGCTGGTCACCTCTGCTGCCACCGACGAGTCGACGACGACGCGCGCCGAACTCCTCAGCGCCATCGCTTCGGCAACTGATCCAGCTCGCCCGGTGCGGGTCGACGTTCTGGTTATCGGTTCCAGTGGCGATGCCGCCACGCTGCAAGATGTCTCCGACAGAACTGGTGGAACATTGATTCGCGTGAACCCGGATGACTCCGCCGCGATGTCGGCTGCAGTCGCGGAACTGCTGTCCTGATGGCGCGGATTGCAGTATTTGCCGTTGTTCTCGCGCTTCTCACCTGGTTTCTGCACCGCAGGGTGGTCCGGGCAACCGGCATGCCGACGCGGTGGGCCCGCATCACCGACACCGCATTGGTGCTGTTGGCCGTTCTGACGCTCATCGGCATGGGCAGCGGCGAGGTCTTCGCCACGTCGTGGGCCCGCCCGGTCGGGTTTCTCGGGTGGGTCTGGTTGGCTTCGTGGTTGTATCTGATTCCGGGGCTGCTGATCATCGGAGTGTGCGCCGGGGTCAATCGTCTGGTGCGTAGACGCCGTGAGGAACCTGAGGTGGATCCGGCGAAGCGTCGTACTTTGCAGTTGGCAACCGCCGCGGTCACGGTTGCGGCGTTGGGCACTGCCGCATACGGGGTGTACGAGGCGTCGAACCCGAAGGTCTCCCGGATTCGGGTGCCGTTGGCCCGCCTGCCCGAAGGCTTCAACGGCTACCGGATTGCCTTGATCACCGACTTGCATGTTGGCCCGGCCCGCGGAGTCGACTTCACCCGCAAGGTGGTCGAGATCGTGAACTCGCAGAATGTCGATCTGATTGCGATCGGCGGTGACCTCGTGGACGGCACAGTCGCGAAGGTTGCTCCCGATCTTGGGCCGCTCGCCGATCTTCATGCGCCGGACGGGATCTTCGGGGTCAGTGGCAATCACGAGTTCTACGCCGACGACGGCGGCAAGTGGCTCGACGTGTGGGAAACCTTGGGGATCACCACGCTTCGTAACAGCCGAGCGTCGATCGAGCGTGGCGGCGACACCATCGACATCGTGGGTATCCACGACTACACGTCACCGGCCCCGTACGAGCCGGATCTGACAGCAGCACTGAACGGGCACGATCCGAACACGTTTGCGTTGCTGCTCGCCCACGAACCCCGCCAAGCGCTCGAAGCGTCGGAGATGGGCATCGATCTGCAACTGTCCGGGCACACGCACGGCGGACAGATGTGGCCGCTGCGCTATCTCGTCCCGCTGCAACAACCTTCGGTGCAGGGCCTGGACACGATCGGCAATACCGTTCTGTACACAACGCGCGGCGCCGGAGCGTGGGGTCCGCCGGTGCGCGTCGGCGCGCCGCCGGAGATCACCGTCCTCGAACTCGTTCGCGAGAACTGATGGTCTCCGGCGGGCACACGCCTTAGTTGCCTGCGAACGCTTCGATCGGCGGGCACGAGCAGATCAGGTTGCGGTCGCCGTGTGCACCGTCGATACGACGCACGGACGGCCACACCTTGGGACGAGCCTTACCGCGCGGGAACACTGCGATCTCACGCGAGTACGGGTGATCCCACTGCGCCGCGATGCTTCCGGCAGTGTGGGGAGCGCCGCGAAGCGGGTTGTCCTCCACAGTCCACTCACCGGCTCCCACGCGATCGATCTCGCCGCGAATGGCGATCATCGCGTCGCAGAACTCGTCGATTTCCTCGAGGTTTTCACTCTCGGTCGGCTCGACCATCAAGGTGCCGACCACGGGGAAGCTCATGGTCGGAGCGTGGAAACCGTAGTCGGCGAGACGCTTTGCGACGTCGTCGACGGTCACGCCGGTGTCCTTGGTCAGACCGCGCAGGTCGAGGATGCACTCGTGCGCGACCATGCCGTTCTCGCCGGTGTAGAGAACCGGGAAGTACTCGTCGAGTCGACGCGCGATGTAGTTGGCCGACGCGATGGCGGTCAGGCTGGCGCGGCGCAGGCCCTGAGCTCCCATCATCCGGATGTAGGTCCAGGTAATGGGCAGGATTGACGCACTGCCGTACGGCGCTGCCGAGATCGTGCCTCTACCACCGAGTTCGGGGGCCATCGGGTGTCCGGGCAGGAACGGCGTCAGGTGCGAGCGCACGCCGATCGGTCCGACGCCGGGTCCCCCGCCGCCGTGCGGGATGCAGAAGGTCTTGTGCAGGTTCAGGTGGCTGACGTCGCCACCGAATCGGCCCGGACGAGCAAGGCCGACAAGCGCGTTGAGGTTGGCGCCGTCGACGTACACCTGGCCGCCGGCGTCGTGTACTGCTGCGCAAATGTCGGAGATCTCGTGCTCGTAGACACCGTGGGTGGACGGGTAGGTGATCATGATCGCGGCGAGACGCTCGGCATGATCGGCGATCTTCGCGCGCAGATCGTCGACGTCGACGTCACCGTTGGGGCGGCACGCAACAACCTCGACGCGCATCCCGGCCATGACGGCCGAAGCCGCGTTGGTGCCGTGAGCACTTGACGGGATGAGGCACGTGTCGCGGTGATCGTCGCCGCGGCTGAGGTGGTAGTTACGGATCGCGAGCAGGCCCGCGTACTCCCCCTGGCTGCCGGCGTTGGGCTGGAGGCTGACGTTGTCGTAGCCGGTGACCGCGACCAGCCAGTCCTCGAGGTCCTTGATGATCTTGAGCAATCCGGGTGCGTCGGACGTCGGCGCAAACGGGTGGATTGCGTTGAACGCGGGCCACGTGATGGATTCCATCTCGGCGGTCGCGTTGAGCTTCATGGTGCACGAACCCAGCGGGATCATGCTGCGATCGAGCGCAATGTCCTTGTCGGACAGCGCGCGCAGGTAGCGAAGCATCGCTGTTTCCGTACGGTAACGGGTGAAGGCTTCGTGCTGCAGGTAGTCGGACGTACGCTCCTGATCAGCCGGAACCGAGTTGCCCTCTGCTTCGATGGCAACAACAGCGTCGTCGATACCGAAAGCGTCGAGCACCGCGAGAACGTGATCGGCGGTGGTGGCCTCGTCGCAGGAGATGCCGACATGATCGGCGTCGACCAGACGCAGGTTGATTCCGGATTCCTTTGCGGCAGCGACAACGTCGGCCGCCTTGCCCGGAACCTGAGCCAGCACGGTGTCGAAGAACGAATCGTGGACAACGGTCACGCCGCCCTCACACAAACCGCTTGCCAACGCGTGCGCCCGGGCAGCGACGCGCAAGGCAATCGCCTTGAGTCCCTCGGCGCCGTGGTAGCTCGCATACATCGCGGCCAGGATGGCGAGGAGCACCTGAGCGGTGCAGATGTTGGACGTCGCCTTCTCACGGCGAATGTGCTGCTCACGCGTCTGCAGCGCCAGGCGATACGCCTTGTCTCCGTCCGCGTCGATGGACACGCCGACCAAACGACCGGGCAGCTGACGCGCGAGCTTGGAGTGCACCGCCAGGTAACCGGCGTGCGGTCCGCCGTAACCCATGGGAACACCGAAGCGCTGGGTGGTGCCGAAGCACGCGTCCGCACCGAGCTCACCGGGCGAGGTGATGAGCGTCATCGCAAGTAGGTCGGCACCGACGGCAACCAGTGCGCCACGCTCGTGAGCTTCCGCAATGATCGAGGTGTAGTCGACAACGCGCCCCGAAGCGCCCGGGATCTGGGCGATGACACCGAAGAAATCGCCCTCGGGCAGTCCGGCAGTGAGGTCAGCGGAGACGATCTCGATGCCGAGCGGCTCGGCGCGTGTCTCGATGACAGCAAGGGTCTGCGGGTACAGGTCCGCGTCGACGACACAGCGTGGGGACTTGCTGCGGTTCGCGCGGCGCAGGAGCGTCATGGCTTCGGCAGCGGCGGTGGCCTCGTCGAGCATGGACGAGTTGGCGAGCTCCATGCCGGAAAGATCGGCGACCATGGTCTGGAAATTGAGGAGGGCTTCGAGGCGGCCCTGGCTGATCTCGGGCTGGTACGGCGTGTACGCGGTGTACCAGGCCGGGTTCTCGATGATGTTGCGCAACAACACCGGCGGTGTCAACGTATCGAAGTAGCCGAGGCCGATCATCGACGTGGCGACCGTGTTCTGGGCAGCGAGGGCGGACAGTTCCGCGAGCGCTTCGTGCTCTCCGACCGGCAACGGCAATGCGTCGAGTCCGGCAGCGATTCCACCGGGTGCGGCGTCGAGAATGACCGACGGGACGGCCTTGGTTGCGAGATCGTCGAGGGAGTCGACCCCGATGAGTTCGAGGATGCGCGCGAGTTCCGCGGCGTTCGGACCGACATGGCGGTCGGCAAAATTACGGCTTGCAGCGTCGATCACGACAACTCCCAGGCAGATCGGAGGATCAGGACACACACCGACTGCGGTGTGTTCCTCCCCCTCTGTCGCCTGCTCGACAACGAGCGCCTGAGAGATTCGGTAGTGATCCACCATGCCGGCGGAACCACAGCCTTTCCCCGTCGGCGGGTGGGTTATCCCACCGCTTTCCAGAGGCGTCGGAGCCCGTACGGTCCTTGGTGCCTGAGAGATTGACGGGGAGGTATTGCTCCTTCGGCGCCCTGATAACGCTCACGACAAGTCCGCAAATCGAAGACTGGTGTGTGAAGCACTACCCGAGGCTCTCCCGTACGCCGGCGACGCGTGGACCAGTCTAGTTGACCGGCCGACCTTCCGTCGCCACCACATCGACCGAGCGGGTGTGACGCCCGGAACACTATCCGGTCTTGCGGCTCACACGATTCTTGCGGCGCGACGCCAATTCGTCTTCGGGATTCGGATCACTTTCGCCGCCGTCCGCACGCTCGGCCGGGAAGTCGGCGATGGTTCCGGTGAGTTCACGCATCGCGCCGCTGACGGCGATACCGAATACTCCCTGCCCACCTTGGAGCAGGTCTACGACCTCTTCCGGGGACGTGCACTCGTAGACGGTGGTCCCGTCGGAGAACAGAGTGATGTTGGCGAGATCGCGAACGCCGCGGTGACGCAGGTGATCGACGGCCACCCGGATGTTCTGCAAAGAGATTCCGGTGTCGAGCAAACGCTTGACGATCTTGAGAACCAGAATGTCCTTGAACGAGTACAAACGCTGGCTGCCGGATCCGGCCGCGCCGCGGATGGACGGGACGACCAGTGCGGTCCGTGCCCAGTAATCGAGCTGACGGTAGGTAATGCCGGCGATCTGGCATGCGATGGGAACGCGGTAGCCGACAAGATCGTCAGGAATGGAGTCGTCCGGGAACAATCCCGGCTGCAACTCTTCCGACATGGGTTGGGCAGCCGGATCTGCAGTCAGTTCAGCGACGCCGGAATTCTCCGCCTTGCCTACGTTCGACTGTTCTTCCACTGCCGTCTCCTTCTCGATACGCCATCGTGTCATCACGCTGTGCTATGCGGCAGAGTCTGATACCCGAACAGAAACGGATACCCGCGTCAGCCGATCTCGAACCACCGAACATTTCGAAGCAGTGAATCCGAGGCACGTAATTCCACGAGTGGACTTACCTAGAGTACGCCCCGACAGAGCACCAAGACCAGACTCTATTTCAAGGCTCAACGATCTTCACCGCTCGCAACGGTAAGACCCCGGCGCGATTTTGGTCAACGCAACACGCCGAACGAGACTAAACCTCTACTTGAGAGTTGAAGCCTCAAGCCAGTCTCGGAAACTTTCGGCTAACCGTCAGTTGCCTTGAAATCATCCGGCGAGATCGTGTCCAGGAATTCCTTGAATTTCTCCACCTCGTCTTCACGCTCGTCAGGAATGACCAATCCCGCCTCGGCAAGGACTGATTCCGAGGCAAAGATCGGGACCCCGATCCGAAGTGCCAACGCGATGGAATCCGACGGACGAGCGGAGACCGTAGTTTGCTCGTCGAAAACCAGGTCGGCATAGAACGTGCCTTCTTGCAGATCCACGATGCGGACTTCCTGCAGACTGCGGCCGAAGGATTCGATCAGTATTTTGATCAGGTCGTGTGTGAGCGGCCTCGCCGGCTCGACTCCCTGTTGCTCCAGAACGATCGCCGTGGCTTCCGTCTGCCCGATCCAGATCGGAAGGTACCGATCACCATCTGACTCGCGGAGCAACAAAACCGGCTGATTCTGGGGCTGCTCGACACGAACTCCGATCACACGCATTTCGCCCATCGAGCTTGCCTCCAACCTGAAATGACCCTGGTGGCCGAATTCACGACCGTACTGAGATTCTATTCGCGTGGAACGAGATGATCGAGAACTCAGCGATCAAGACTTCCGCGGACTGCTGATTTGACCAGGCATGTATGCAATGTCAACGACAATGCTGCCAGTTCTCGAACCATTTCCTCGGCTCGATCACGGGCACCCGCATCACGTCCCTTGGCTACCGGTCCGGCGATCTGGGTAACCAACCCGGCTTCACGATCCGCAGCCAACTTGAACGCACGTAGATGTCGTACTTCCAAACCGTATTCCGCCATCGCCTTGGCTGTCCGGGCCAACGTCACTGCGTCTTCGTCGAAGAATCCGGCAGCGCCTGGCACGATCAGGCCGGTGCGAATGAGGTCGGTCAGGAATCGATCGTCGATGTCCGCGCGAGCGAGAAGATCCGCCCGACCCACTCGGACTTCTCGATCCACCCGGAATACCTCGGGCGATACTTCTCCCGGAGCGATCGACAGGACGCGCGGACGTCGCGGCGCAGAGTTGTCTGCGCTGACCGTCGCGGCACCACTGTCGATCGCCTCGAGTTGTTCCTTGATGACTTTCAGCGGCAGGTACTGATCACGTTGAGCGGTCAGTACGTAGCGAAGACGCTCGCAGTCCTCGATGGAGAACCTGCGGTATCCCGACGGCGTCCGTTGTGGGCTGATCAAGCCTTCGGACTCGAGGAAACGAATCTTCGAAATCGTCACGTCGGGAAAATCTGGACGCAACCGATCCAGCACGGAGCCGATAGACATCCCCGGCTGGCTCTGCTGCCGCAATGCCGTCATTAGCTACCAGCACCTGCTGACGCCTCGCCCACCTGCGAACCGCCGGAACGCGGGCCGGTGAGGAAAACCAGACGGAACTTACCGATCTGCACCTCGTCGCCGTTGGCCAGCACTGCCGAATCGACAGGCTCACGGTTGACGTACGTGCCGTTGAGGCTTCCGACGTCGACGACGTGGAATTCGGCTTCTTCCTGACGGAACTCGGCGTGGCGGCGGCTGACCGTCACATCGTCGAGGAAGATGTCACTGTCCGGGTGGCGACCTGCCGACGTGGTCGGCTGATCCAGCAAGAAACGCGATCCCGCGTTCGGTCCTCGTTTGACGACGAGCAGAGCCGCGCCGGCAGGTAGACCTTCGACACCTGAAACCGGCTGCTCGGCGGCCGGTGCTGCTGAGGAGTTGTCGAGCTCGTTGAGGAAATCTGCACGGAATACCGATGTGGTCTCCGCCGGCGTCTCCCCGTAGCCCGCGTCGTTACCGTTCTCGCTCACTGTTTCTCCTCCTCGATCAATCGTCCAGATCAGAAATCACTGGACTACGCAGTGCACTTTTTTCTCGAGCATCTTTCACAGTCACTTACAGATACGACCTGCACCCCGACTTGGCACATGCGTACCCCACGACCGTACCCTGCGCGCACCCTTGTGTGCAGCGAGACTGGCCGCGACACAACGGGTCGGCAGTCAAGCCCTAGCTGGACGTCAGTGCGGTGTATCCCGCAGCATCCAAGGTCTCCGAAATCGCACTGTCCAAAGTGGCTTCGTCGGCAACCTCGAGATCGACGAGCCAACCGTTGTTGTACGGATCGGTGTTCACGAGTTCGGGAGCACCGTCCAATTCGCTGTTAGCCGCAATAACTTTCGCGGTGAACGGCGCAAAGATGTCGGATACGCTCTTGGTCGATTCGACCTCACCGAGCGATTCGCCAGCGGTGACGTCTTCTCCCGCGGCGGGGAGCTGAACGAACACCACATCTCCGAGCTGTGACTGAGCGAAGTCGGTAATGCCCACTCGAACAGATGTCGGGCCGGTTCGCTTCACCCACTCGTGCTCCGCGGTGTAACGCAGATCGGTAGGTGTATCGAGCTCACTCACAGTGGCTTCCTTTCACATGCCGTCCGAAAGTTCCGGACGCAAAAATTCAATTTCCGGGTTGAGCGTATTGGCGCGGATTCAATTGTCGCAAGGCGGAGATCGTGACCTGCTGTGATTGCTCGACGGTGGAACTTCCGCCGCCCCGTGACACGTTGTCGAACACTCCGCCCGGAATGTTCAATGCCGCTGCCAAAGTCGGCGGATCGCCGATCGCGCTCACAGTGTACGGCGCTGCGATCTTGGTTCCGTCCACTTCGATGTCACCGCCGCGGCCACCGACCCACGAGTTCACGCCGATCCGGATCGGTTCGCCTGTGGCTCCGGCAATCTGAATAGCCTCGGCTCCGGCGGCACGTAGTTCCTGGATCAGATCGAGAATCACCTCGGGCCCGACACCGCCCGTCGGATCGGTCAACGTCATGGTGACGCCAGGACCGCTCGCCGGCGCTGTCCCCACCTGGATGGAGAGGGCATTCAAACGGGCCTGCGCTTCACCGAGAGCCGCGTCGGTGCTTCCGCTGCGCCGCAATGTCGCCAGAGAATCCTCGAGCTCCGAGACTTCCTGTCGCAGCGCGGCTTCGCGCCGATTCAGGTTGTCGAGAACCACAAGGAGATCGGCGGGGCGCGCAGAATCGAGCGAGTCCCCCGCAACCGTGCTGCGCACCTGAGTTGCGATTGCCACTCCCAGAACACCGAGCAGAACTGTCGCAAGAATTGCGAACACCACGTTGCTTCGGTGCTTGTTCACCGGTCGCAACTCGTGTCGTCCCTCGTCGTGCTTCCTGACCGCGTCAGCCATGTCTCACGCTCCGAACAGCCGGCGACGCAGTGCCGCTGCATTGCCGAAGATTCGAATCCCCAGGACCACTACGATGGCCGTCGAGAGTTGCGTGCCGACTCCGAGCTGATCACCCAGCCAGACGATCAGCGAGGCAACAAGAACGTTGAAGACAAACGAGACGACAAATACCTTGGCGTCGAAGATCTCGTCCAAGTACGCCCGCAAGCCACCGAATACCGCATCGAGTGCGGCTACAACGGCAATCGGAAGATACGGCGCGAATGCGTCGGGCACCTGTGGGCTGAAGACAACACCCAGGACGATGCCGATCACCAACGCGGCGAGTCCGTACAGGGCGGAACCGGCCTTCATCGAACTCGCTCCATCTATCTAGGTCCTATCGGTTCAGTCGCAACGCGCACCGGGCGCGTTGCGGCGGGCGGAAGGCTCATCGAATTATCCTCGGCCACAGCAAAACCGACGCCGTACAGCTGCGCGATGCTGGACATCCGCAGGTAGGCATCGCTCACGACAAATTCTCGCTGCAACGCACGAGAGTCACCGATTGCCTCGACGACGTACGGCGAGAAGACGGGCTGATTGTCGACCAGCATCGCGCCGCCGGCCTGACGGATCGTCACCGTCGGGCCGATGCGCACGCCGCCCACGGCAACGGCCTCGGCGCCGCCGGCCCACAGTGCGTTGACCACACTCTGTATATCTCGATCGAGTACGACGCTCTTTCCCCCGACGCTGCGTTGCGATGCGTCGGAAAGATTGGGGCGTCCAGCCGGGTCGGTGAGGGTGACGGTGATGCCTTCGCCGTGTACGGCTTCGGCGCCCGCTTCGGATTCGACGCCGCGCAGTTCCCCGAGAATTTTGTTGCCTTCGGTGTCTCCGGCCAATGCGGTGGCTCGGGCGGCGTCGACCTGCTCGGCGAGGGAGTGCCGAGTCGCGTCCAGATCGTCGATCTGATCTTCGGTCGCACGTACCTTCGCAACGAGATCGGAACGGAGATCTTCGGTGCCGGACACCTGCCCAGCTGCCGAGACCGCTGAGACTGTCAGAACAAAACCGAGCAGGAGTCCGCCCAGAGCCAGCCACGGCCCGGTTCGGGGCATGGAGTTCTTGCTGTGTTCATGTTCTCGTTCGAGTGCTGCAGCCTCGTATCCGGGATCGAGGTGTTCGGTCATCAGCGACCGGAGCAGTGACGGCACCGGGTTGCGGCGCACGTCCTCCCCCGTTCTTTTCATCGGGGTACAACCTCGTAGGTCCGCGCAATCCGGGCAGCTTTGAGCACGTAGATCACGGCGGTCCACACGTACAGGACTGTTCCCCAGATCAGGAAGGCAAAACCGAAAGCGTGAGTGAATCCGGCGATCGGCCAATCTCCGTGGCCGGCCAGGATCAGCGGCAACGCAAACATCAGCAGGAATGTCGCGGCTTTCCCGAGATAGATGACCTCGGGCGGCGGGAGGCCGCGTCTGCGGTAGATCGGAAGAGTGAGAGCAAGGATCAAGTCCCGGCCGATCAGGATCGCTGCGACCCACCAGGGGATGAAGTCGCGGGCCACAAACGTCACGAGCGTCGTCACGACGTACAAGCGATCGACCAGTGGATCGAGAACAGCGCCCAATTTCGAGCTCTGATCGAGAATCCGCGCCAGTTTGCCGTCTAGCCAGTCCGTGAATCCGGTGAGCATCAGCAGCGCCAGCGCCCACCCGTCCGAATGTGTCACCAAGAGCAGGTACGCGAACACCGGGAGCAGCAGCAGGCGAGCCATGCTGAGAATGTTGGGAACCGTCAGAACTCGATCTGTCACGACAAGTTCCTGTTCACCTGATGTCACTGCACACACCTCGTATTGTTCCGCACTCCGCATCGAACTGCCCGCCGTTGCGGCGCCGTGGTGCCAGCTTTCCACAGCACTTGCGACATTTTGCTCATGGCCGCTCAGGGAGCCGCTCGCGCCCGTGTGGGTGTTGTTACCGCCAGGCGAAGACGGGTTGTTCGAGGTTGTCGATCCGGGTGTGCCGCCCACTGAGAACTTCCCGGAGTTGGTAGACGACGGCACCGGTCGGAGCATGCACGAGGCTGGTTCGAAACGGCCACTGCACCACAGGATTCGGAGACTCCTCGATCGACACGAAACGCGGGTCCACATCGAGTTCGGCTGATGTGACCGCGTACAACGACGCAACCTCGTCCGGGTTGGGTACCAATTTTTCGATCTCGGCGCCCGACCACACGACAAACGGGCGGATCACGAAGCCTGAGCGTGTGACGTAATCGTCGAGGCGGCCGATGATGTCGGACGTCGCGGCGGTCAGCCCCAGTTCTTCGGAGAGTTCGCGCAGTGCGCCTTCTTCGGGTGTTTCACCGGCGTCGACGCTCCCGCCTGGCAGGGCGAATTGACCGGGGTGCGCGCGCATTTTGCTCGGCCGCTTGGTCAGCGGGAACACCGATGTGCCGTCGGCATCTCGCATCAGGGCAAAGACCACAGATGCCAACCTGCGCCCATCGAGGTCGACAGACCGTGGTTCGAAGGTCGAAAAGGCTGATTCGACATGGGCCCGATCCAGTAAATCCGCGTTCACCATTTCTCGACAGTAGCGCGGCCCCGGCAAGATTCAGACACAGGCCAGTTTCCAATTGAGCGTTTTGCGAGAATACCTGCGGAAAACCCTGTCATGCTGACGTAGTGAAGGCATGGTTCGAGCACACGGTCGTCGATACCGGACGACTACCGTTGTTCTTCCTGCTGGTCGCGTTCCTGCTTACCTTTCTGTTCATCAGATTCAGTGTGCGCATGATCCGCGCCGAGGTGTCGTGGTGGCCGGGCAATGTCACGCCGGGCGGTATGCATATCCATCACATGGTGTTCGGGCTGATGATGATGCTCGTCTCCGGGTTTGCCTTTATCGCATTGGCGGATTTCCACACCCCGGTCGCCAATTGTGTGCTCGCGTCGGTGTTCGGAATCGGTAGCGCCTTGGTTCTCGACGAATATGCGCTGGTTCTGCATTTGCGTGATGTCTATTGGGCCGAAGAAGGTCGGTCGTCGATAGATGCGGTCTTCGTGGCGATCGCCATTTCCTTTCTTTTCTTGTTCGGCGTCCATCCGATCGGGTTTGCCGGCGAGTTCGACCCGTACGAGGAAGATCGCAGTATCGCAACCCTCATAGCAATTGTTGTCGCGCTGATACTCCAATTGGCGCTCGCAATGATCACACTTCTCAAGGGCAAGTTGTGGACCGGTTTGATCGGATTGTTTTTCCCGCCGCTCCTCATCGTCGGCGCAATCCGGCTGAGCCGACCGGGCGCGCCGTGGGCCAGATCCCGGTATCGCGACAAGCCGGCGAAGATGTCCCGCGCGGTCGCTCGCGAGCAACGCGTCAGAGAACCACTGATCAAAGCCAAAATTCGATTTCAGGAAAGCGTCTCGGGGAGTTTCGGGGTACCGGAAGCCATCCCTTCAGCAGCAGCTGAACCGACCACGGTGTCGACACCAGAGCCCCCGGCTACGACTCCGAAGTGGCGGCTATCCGACGCACTGCGGTGGCGTCGTACCCGCAGACGGCTTCGCACCGTCCCCGTGTGGCGGTTACCCGTTCTGCTTGTCGTCGCGGCATTCTTCTTGGCCGACACGCTTATCGATCTCGACAGTTCGGTATTCGACGGGTTCGGTTCAGATTCGCTCGAATATGCCGTAGATCCGGGAGCCACAGCCACCCTGCTGAGCGTGATTGCCGGTGGAATGATCACCCTCACCGGTCTGGTGTTCACTGCGATCACACTGGCCATGCAATTCGGCGCTTCGCAGATATCGGTGCGAGTGGTGCCGATGCTGGCTCAGCAGCGAGTCATGCGATGGTCCATCGGGATGTTTCTCGCGACATTTGTCTACTCGATCATCGTTGCCCTCGATCTTGCTCTCAACACCCAACATTCGGCTCCCCAGATATCCACGTACACGGCGCTGTTTCTTGCGATCATCAGCGCCATTCTGTTTATTGCACTGGTGTCCCGAGTTGGGTCGATTCTCAATTCCAGTCGCCTTCTGCGGTGGATCGCAGCCGAGGGACGAAGCGCGATCATTCGCTCCTACCCGCACTACGACGAGTCGACGTCGGACGCAACTGCTGCACCCGTAGTCGCCAATCCCGCACCGGCCGACGATGAGTCCGCAGACCTCTTGATCGTCCGACTGCGACACCTCTCCCCCAACGGGCGCATACTGCTGGCGATCAACCTGCCGCGACTGGAGCGGTTGGCATCGAAGTGGGGGGTCAGCATCGCAGTCGTGCCCGGCATCGGAGAATTTGTCGCCCAGAACGCGCCGCTGTTCGAAGTCCGTGGCACCTCGATGGCAATCCGTCCGGATTCTCTGATGTCGTGCCTGGTCTTCGGTGACACTCACGGTCCCGTAGTCGGTCCGGCCGCGGCAATCCAATCCATTGTCGATATTGCGCTCAAGGCACTGTCGCCGGCTATCAACGATCCTGGCCGCGCGGTCCAAGCTCTCGACCACATCGAGGATCTGCTCGTTCTGCTGGCACCGCGGGTGCATGCCGACTCCGCGACCTCCACGTTGACTCGGATCCGCGGGCAGCAGAGAACCTGGACGGACTACGTGTCCATCGCGACCGACGAAATTCGGCACTTCAGTACCAATTCCGCTCAGGTGCAGCGCCGCTTGCGCGCCGTGTTCACGACCTTGCTGGCAGCGTGCCCGGTGGATCAGCACGCTCCGCTCCTCAAACGCCTCGACGCCATGGACGCCGAACTGACGCGCGAGTGGACCGGCGAACTGGACATACGCCTGGCCGGTGTCGCCGATCCTCAGGGTCTCGGATCCGAGGCAGGTGCCAGCGGCCGTGTCCATCCCCTGATTGTCGGACGACCAGGAGCGAAGTAATTCAGAGCGCCGAGTTGAACGCCTGAACCTTCAGATCCCGAGCCAGGTTGTCGCGCTTCTCGAGCACCAACCGCCGCAACGACGCCGACGCATCGGCATTGGCGTCGAGCCACCGATCGACCGCAATCAGATCCCCGGACGCCGGGAACAAGCCGTTCACCAGGCGCCGCGCAATCTCGATGCTGCGCCCTGACCACCACGTGCGCAACGAGGCAAAATAGTCCGCCGCGTAGCCCTCGATCAGGGACGCGTCGACGCCGGCTTTGAAGCCGCCGATCATGGCATCGAGATGATCGTTCGACAGTGTGAAGTCTGTGGTTGCGGCCTGCCAGACGCGTTGCTTGGTCGCTGCGGTGGGCAACGACGCGAGTGCGCGAGCGTGGGCGATCCGGCCGGCCGATGTCCCGTCGCTGCGCAACTCGTGGTCGAGGTCACTCGGTTCGGCAAAGCCTGTGGCAGCCAGGGCAATCCACATCGACCACCGAAGATCGGGGTCGAGAGCGAGCCCGATCGGGCCGGGGCTCTCGCCGAGCAGAATGGCACGCAACGCGTCAGCCCGCGAATCGTCGAGCGCCGCCGCGGCGGCACAGGCTCGGGCCCACGCCAACTGACGGCCCGATTCCGGTTCGCTCTCGAACATCGCCTTCCATGCCGTCGCCAACCACCCAGCCGCCGCGCTGGAGCGCAGCTCGCGCGGAACATAGTGCGCGATTGCGAACTGCGCGTCAGCAGTGATCGAACTGAGAATCGCCAGGTCCGGTTCTGAAGGGCCACTTTGTTCGGCCACCGCGAGGTACCGGAATACCGACAGCTCACCGTCACGTACGGAGTTCCACAGCGAGGACAGAATCAATCCACGCGCGAGTGGATCGACAACACGCTCGAGCGACGATTCGACGGTGGCGAGCGACGCGGCGTCGAGCCGAATCTTTGCGTATGTCAGGTCGTCGTCGTTGAGCACGATCAGTGGTCCCGCGGGAACGTCGATCGGTGTGCGCTCCGCCGAAATGTCGACCTCGACACGTGCCGTGCGAACCAGGTCGCCGGTATCGCCGTAGTTGTAGACCCCGACTGCCAGACGATGCGGTCGTGGATCGGTTTGCACCAATTCCCCGCCCTCGAACGTCAACGTCGACACTCCCGTTGTCTCGAGCCAGGCACGTGACCAATCGCGCATGTCTCGCCCGGACGTCGTGCTCAGCGCGTCGAGGAAATCGACTAGCCGAGTGTTACCGAAAGCGTTCGCCCGGAAGTACTTCCGTGACGCCTCGAAAAACGCGTCACGCCCGACAAAGGCCACCAGTTGTTTGAGGACACTCGCACCTTTGGCGTAGGTAATGCCGTCGAAGTTCAGCTTCGCAGCTTCCAGATCGACGATGTCGGCGACGATCGGATGCGTGGTCGGCAACTGGTCCTGCACGTACGCCCAGGCTTTTCGCTTGATCGCAAACGCCACCCAGGCGTCGGTGAACCGCGTTGCCTCGACGCTGACAAGCGATCCCATGAAATCGGCGAACGATTCCTTGAGCCACAGATCGTCCCACCACACCATGGTCACGAGGTCGCCGAACCACATGTGTGCCATCTCGTGCAGGATCGTGTTCGCGCGGCGCTGGTACTGCTCGGCAGTGGCTTTGCCGCGAAACACGTAGGACTCTGTGAAGGTGACGAGGCCCGGATTCTCCATTGCGCCGAGGTTGTATTCGGGAACGAATATCTGGTCGTACTTGCCGAACGGATACGGGTAGTCGAAGGCATCGGCATAAAAGTCGAGACCTTGCCGAGTCACCTCGAACACGTCGTCGGCATCGAGGTACTTGGCCAGCGACGCTCGGCACAGAACACCCAGTTCGACGGTGAGGTCGCCGCGACTCCACCCCGAGCTCACTCGATGGTACGGACCGGCCGCCACTGCCGTGATGTACGTCGAAATAGGCAGTGTCGGAGCAAAAGTGACGGTCTTACTGCCGGTGGAATTCGAATCTGTCTGCACGGGAACCTGATTCGACAGCACTTCCCAGGACTGCGGTGCCGTGACCACAAAAGTGAATGGCGCCTTCATGTCCGGCTGCTCGAAGCACGCAAACACCCGACGCGCATCCGCTGGTTCGTATTGTGTGTAGAGGTACGCCTGCCCGTCGGCGTCGTCGACAAATCTGTGCAGACCCTCTCCGGAGCGGCTGTACTCCGCGAGCGCAGCAACCTGCACGACGGTCACATCCGACAGCCCGTTCAGCGCGATCCGCGCACCGTCGTACTCGACAGCGATACGACGGCCGTTCACCTCCACCGATTCGACCGCCCTACCGATGAAATCGAGCCACGTCGAATCCACGGTCGACGTCATCTCGATCGTGGTGACGGTCTTGAACGTCGCCACAGCAGGGTCGACCGCCGAGCGGAGGTCCAACTCCACCCGATAATCGGTGACCGATACCGCGGACGATCGGAGAGTGACTTCAGTTCGGTTCAGGTTTGCTGTGCTCACCCGTCTGATCCTGCCAGGCCGGGCGAACATCAGGTCCCCTATCCGGTGAAAGCTCCCTGCCACACAGTGTCGAACGGTGTGTGCGCCGAGACCCGGGCCTCGATACCCGCAGTGACAAACTTCTTTGCCAGTGCCACAGCTTCTCCCACGTCAGCGCCCTTTGCGAGTTCTGCGGTCACCGCAGCGGCAAGGGTGCAACCGGCACCGGAGACGCGCTCCTGGCCAACCTTGGGAGCAGAAAGTACCGTCACGTCGGTTCCGTCGAACAGCACGTCGACGGCGTCGTCGCCGGCCAGTTCCACGCCGCCCTTGGCCAGAACGTACTTCGGTCCGAGATCGTGGATACGACGCGCTGCTTCGATCAGTTCGTCGACGCTCGAGATCGCGTCCATTCCGGCCAAGGTGCGCGCCTCGAAGAGATTCGGGGTGACAACAGTTGCGAGGGGCAGGATCGAATCACGAAGTGCCGTATCGGTATCAAGTGCCGCTCCGGGCTCCTGACCCTTGCAGATCAGAACCGGATCGAGAACCACGTGCCGCCACGACTGGCGACGCAGCCCCTCCGCAACAACCTCGATGGTCGCGGGAGTTCCCAGCATGCCGATCTTCACGACGTCGAGATCGTGCGCCGACGTTGCTGCCTCGATCTGGTCTGCGATCACCTCGGGCGCGATGGGGACAAAGCGGTGGCCCCAGTTGTTCTTCGGGTCGAAGGACACGATGCACGTCGTGGTGGCGATTCCGTAGACACCGCGGGCCTGGAAGGTCTTGAGGTCGACCTGTAAGCCGGCACCACCGGTGGATTCGGATCCAGCGATGACATAGGCGAGGTCAACCACGATACAAACTCCTTTTGAGGCTTCGACACCATCCACGGATACCCGCGAACGCCGGAGGTCGAAGTTTATCAACGTTGACCCCGGCGCTTCTCCGCGACTACGTGTCCTGGTTACTCACCCGCTCCACCGGAGGGTACGAATAGGTTTCGTCGAGGATCGCCTCCCCTGGCATATAGAGCCGAAGCACCAGCCTGAATGCTGCATCGGGCGACGGCAGCCAGTTTGCTCGCGCGGTGGCGTCGGTCGGCGCGTCCTTCGAGATGGTGATCCGGAGAGACCCATCTGTTTCGTAGCGGATTCCGGCGGTGCGGTCGCCGATCGAGTACCGGTCTATCGGGTTGTCAACCAGGTAGTAGCGCGGAATGTCGTAGAGCGTGATCGACCAGAATGCGCCGACGGGCGGTTTCTCCGGGAAGTTGATGAGATAGGTGTTCTCGCCGATCAGAGGCGCTCCGGTCACGTCGGTGAAGGCTTGTGCATACACCGCTTCGTAGGCGTGATTTCCCCACAGCCCCAGGCGGCACGCAATCGCCCTTTCGACAATGCGCACCTTCTCGTCCAGGATCTTCCACCGGTCGTCGTCGATCGTTCCGAGGCCGAGGTTGTAGAGGTTGTAGTCGAAGAGATGCAGGCCCACCGTCCATCCGTTGAAGACCGGTGCCTGGCCGTGTTTGGTGGCGTCCTCGAGCTCCGCGACGCCGTCCGCATACCAGGCGCGCAGGTCATCGCTGTCGACATCCGGAGACCACAAACCGGAAAACTGCTCGATCAGGGCAGATTCCGCGGTCGGAGCGGGGAATGCCTGTGACCAGCGGTGTGCCTGCTGCCAGAAGAGCAGTTCATCGGTAAGGTTCGCGTCCACCGCGGGTAGACCGTTCACTGTCGCGGCCGGGTCGAGTAACTCGAGTATCAGCAAATCCTGCAGCTTCGTCACGGCGGGAATGTCGCCAGGGCCGGTGCAGGCAAATCGGCCGACTATCGACACAATGTCGGTTGAGGCCTGGACCACCGGATGCTCCGATTCTCCGGTCCAGCCCGGTGGGACGATCAGAAAACTGCCGGCTTCATTGCCCGTAGCCCGCGTGCCGACATACGCGATGTTGTTCGTCCAGGCGTCGACAAATTGGAGTACGTAATAGCGATCCCCGGTTGCGGGCACGTCCAATCGCAGTGGTCCACCCGAAAGGTCAAGCTGCGCCATCGAATAGACGGTGTCGTTGTTGATCGTGACAAACGTGTCCTCTGGCCCTGCAAGTTTGCGGGCATGCGAGAAACTGTTGAACGGTGTTGCAGGATTGGAGCCGACTCCGGTCGTGACATAACGCTCCACCTGTCGGAGGTTCTCCACCAGCGGGTAGTAATAGAAATACGCAGCGGCCGCGGTCTCTGTCAGTGCACTCACACTCGTGTCCTTCAATCGGGCACTGTTACCAGTGCGGCGAAGACGCTAGTGCGGCCAACGATATCGATAATCGCGACAATGCGTAGAACTACGACAAATCGGGAATCCGTGTCGCCCAGGCTATGTCGTTGTCCTCGTAACCCAGCGGCGGACCCACAAACTCTCCCCCGCACGTGATCAACGCAAGCGTCTCCGGTCCGTCCATCCGGTTCAGGCGCTCGACTGGTAGTTCCCCGTCCTTGCGGTACTCGTCAACCGCATCGATCCGATAGGTCCACTCGTGGCCATCCTCCCCGGTCAACGTCACAACCGACCCCGGAGTCAACGACGAGAATTTCTTTCCGAAACCGTCACCGGCGTACACGTCATTGATGTGGCCGGTGATCACAACAGTTCCCGTACCCGAACCCGGAAATGCGGAGTCCGCCCACCAGCCGACCTTGCTCACATCCTCCGGAGGAATCAGCGAACCACCCGACGTTGTCTTGATCGCAAGAACCACGGCGGCCTCGCTGCCGATGCGCAACTGCGTCGGTGTTGCCGGATTGTCGACTGCCGCCTCCAACGCAGGTGGCAAATCCTCCTGCCCGGTCGCGAGAACCCGAACCGGTTGGTCACTGTCGTCCGAACACCCACTGACACACAACAACACCGTCAGCGCCGCTGCGCCGCACAGGCGCCGAAGCGTCTGGCGAGACGATTGCGTCACCGCGAGATCGGCCCGGACGGAACCTGGGAAATCGGAACTCGATTGCCTACATCGCGTCCGGGCAGTTCACCGTTCTGGTTGCCACCGTTGTTTCCGCCATTTTCGCCACCACCGCCGCCGTTTCCGCCACCCTGGTTGCCGCCATTCCCGCCGCCGTCTGGGCAGTCGGCCCCCGGATCGGTTGTATCGCCCGTCAGCACGATCTTGACCGCGGAGAGGTCGACGGATTGATTCTGCGCCACGAGGTTCGGAGTCGACGCATCAAAGGCGAGGGTTGCTCGGACCGGAATCACTCGTCCGTTGTCCGCATGCGTGACTTTCGTTCCGGACATCCCCAGATCCTGGGTCAGTGTCATACGTGAGCGGAGTTCTGGGTCGCCGGCGAGTCCCGCGCCGTCGATCCGCAAGGTGCCGCTGACCGGGCTGCCATGCGCGCGGATGGTTACCGAGGCTCGAAACTCGAGAGTGTCGCCTGGGACAGCGCGCCAGGACTCGATGGAATTGATCTTCGTGCCGGGTGTGCCGGTCGAGACGTCGTACCAGCCGTCGACGACGGCCGGATCGAGCGACATGGAGTTGTCATTGATCTCGGGAACGCACGTCTGCGTCAAAACGGGCGCGGCGCCGGCTACTCCCGGCAGCGCCGTAGTGATCAGGGCTGCGGTGGCAAAGATCGCTGCGCACGCACCTGCGGTACCAAAAGTTCTCATTCCCGCTACCCTCACCTACGGTCTGACAATCTGGTCAATTCAGTCAAAATACCAGTACAATCGCATATATCGGCACGATCGGACTGACAAAATATTCTTGTGGTGCCATCGGGCAATTATTCCGCAGCCGATCCCGACATTGGGTACATCGTTTCGGCGCGATTCAAAAGTTACAGTTCACCCGAGTAACCGCCGCGCGGCAATTGTGCTCACGCAGGCCTGATCATCCGCGCGTGTGCATAATCGGCGAGCGGCAGCGGAATGATTGCGGTGTGCAGTGCCGCGTGACGTGTTTGGCGCAACTCGCAAATGTCAAACCTGAGACATGCCACCTCGAGCACAAACGCCGTGATCCGACATGCGCACCGTGTCGAATAGACCCAGCAGACAACCGAAATGGTCGCTCGAGGCGGTGGCTGAATATCTCGGCGCGGACGGCGAGTTACTGCACGAGCAAGGAACCCTGGTTGTTGCCGGCGTCTGTCAGGACTCCCGTCAGGTTCGCCCTGGCGATATTTACGCGGCGCTGCCAGGCACCGAACACCATGGTGGCGAGTTCGTCGCCGAAGCAGCGCAGCGGGGTGCCGTCGCTGTGGTCAGCGATCGACCCACTGAAATATTGCCGGCGTTTGTGGTGAAGAACCCCCGAAAGATCCTCGGCCCTTTGGCCGCTTGGATATACGGCGATCCCTCCACATCGCTCGACGTATACGGCGTTACCGGCACCAACGGCAAGACCAGCACTACATTCATGCTCGAAGCCGGTCTAGCCGCGGCCGGACTGCGCACCGGCATCATCAGCGGAATCTGCGTTCGGGGACCAGACGGCGTATCGGAAGCGGAGCGAACGACACCTGAAGCGTGCACGTTGCAACGTACGTTGTCCGCTTTCGTCGACAACCGCGTCGACGCTGTCGCTATGGAAGCGTCGAGTCATGGTCTTGCACTACACCGAGTCAATGGGACGTTCTTTCGCGTCGCTGCCTTCACGAACCTTTCGCGTGACCATCTGGATTTCCACAAAACTATGGCGTCGTACTTCGACTCGAAGGCGCAGCTTTTCTTACCCGAACGTTGCGCCCGCGCGGCGATCAGTGTCGACGATCAGTACGGCAAAGCCCTCGCTGAACGCGTCACTGTTCCTCGTTTGACCTTCTCATCGCTTGGTGCCAGCGCCGATGTCACCGCCACTGACATCGAGGCCGATCAAACGGGAACATCTTTTGTTGCACGCCATGGGAGTTGGGAGAGGAAAATCCGGCTGCGCCTGCTGGGGTGTCACCAAGTTGACAACGCATTGGCGGCAATTGCCGCTCTTCGCATCGGAGGAGTCGATATCGCGGCGGCGCTCGACGGTATCGAAAATCTCGACACCGTCCCCGGGAGATTGGAAAATGTGGAAATAGGACAGAATTTCCTGGCATTCGTCGACTACGTACACAACGCAGGTGCGCAACTCCGCTTGTTTCCGTACCTGCGCTCGTTGTCGAAGGGAAAGATCATTGTCGTCATCGGCGCCACTGGGGGCCGGGACCCCGGCAAACGCGAGCCTCTGGGTCGTAATGCCGGCAGTCATGCCGACGTCGTTGTCGTCACCGACGAAGGTCCGTACCACGATGACGCAACAGCCCTCAGAAATGACGTGGCCGCGGGGGCGCGACTCGCGAATCATGCAGAGGTGCTTATCATCCCGAATCGGAGTGACGCTATACGGACCGCCGTATGCTTGGCAAAAGCAGGCGATATCGTTGTCGTTGCGGGGCGTGGGAACGACCACGTGATGAACTACGACGGTACGGAGATAGTGTTCGACGATCGCCAAGTACTCGAGCGCGCACTCGTCAAGTATGCAAAATAGTTGTCAGCGCACTGTCGTCCATTCACCCTTCGGATCGGTCAGAACAAGAAGGAAAACGACGCCGCACCGTACGCTACGGCCAACCCTACGAGAATCCATCCGACATACGATCTGATGGACAGCCTGCGAGTGCGATGCCATCGCGGCGACGCTCGTAAGAATGCCCCTACGGCGCCCACCAAGAGCGTCACGCTCGGCAAGAACACCAAAAGGCGTCGATCCTTACGCGAGCAGACCAGCACGTCGGTGTCGAAACACTCGCCCCGCCGAGAACCCAACACCACAAGTGCCACTATCATCACAATCACAACCAGGACGATCGAGACTGCGTAAGTGATTGTCCTCCTGCCGATTTCCCGCTCGGCCCCTGCGGCAAGACCGGGTTGTTCAGTCATCGAGGAAACCCTCCGCTGTATTTCACGCCGACCCATTCAGTATCGCAGTAGCGTTTCGCTCACGCTCGGCGCCCAGAGGCATTCGTGGGCCAATCGACCGCGCCGTCGTGATGATTGATCTGTAACCAGTCATACCTCCCGCCATACTCGCCTTGTCCTGATTTCAAATCGACTCTTGTCATCCAGTCTAAATGTAGCTTATCTACATCAGTGGATGCAGATAATTGACCGTTTGGAGTATAGGATTGCTTCAGTTAAACGGCCGCGTCACCACAACGCACAACCTCGAGGAGTCACCGATGCTCTTGCGTCTGCCAGGTGTTTACCCTCCACAGGAAGATACGTGGCTGCTGGCCGACGCACTGGCTGCAGAGAGACTAGGACGGGACTCTCGGGTACTGGATCTCTGCACCGGGACGGGGGCGCTGAGCTTGCGCGCCGCTGCAATCGGAGCCAGACATGTCACCGCCGTCGACATATCTCGTCGCGCAGTCGTCACCACCCAGTTGAATGCCATCCTGCATCGGCATTCGATTCGAGTGATTCAAGGCGATCTGACTACACCCGTTCAAGACCAACGTTTCGACGTAGTCATTTCCAACCCCCCGTACGTTCCTGCGCACGACGACGTCCTACCCACTCGCGGCGTGGAGCGGGCGTGGGACGCGGGCGTAGACGGGCGGGTGCTTCTGGATCGGATATGTACACACGCACCCCGAGTGCTTGCCGAGTCAGGTGTTCTCTTGATCGCGCAGTCTGTGCTCAGCGGGATTGAGAAAACTCAGTCCATGCTGGAAGAACAGGGATTATCTGTGGAAGTCGTGGCTCGCGCGGAGATCCCTTTCGGGCGCGTACTCTCCGCGCGGGCGGCACTGTTCGAGGCCCGCGGCCTCATCGCTCCGGGCCAGCGCACCGAAGAGATCGTTGTCCTTCGGGCCGCGAAACCAAGTCTCGACAAGGAGGTCATGTGAATTCCATGTCCGATACCGAACGCGACATGAGCTCGGTCACCGTCACCGTGTGCCCGGACGGACCGATACTTGTTCGTGGTCCTGCAACCCTGATCGATGGCGCGGGCAATCCGATCGAACGAAAACGGGCAACGGTCGCGCTGTGCCGATGCGGTGGTACGAGTATCTCTCCGTTCTGCGACGGCACACACAAGAAAAGGAAGTCCATCCCTCGTGACCAGCGCTGAATGTGGACGTGATGTGGCAAAGCCATGTGAGCCCTCGGCGCGGCCTAGTCGACCAGAGGACGTGAGGTTCGAGAGTTGTAGCGAGCCATCATGATTCGCGGTGGGCCTGCAGAGGAAACCGGAACCAACTCGCCGGTCAGACTCGAACTCCAGTTTGTTCGCTCAACTGTGCAACCCTCGCCGCCAGAATTGAATTCTCGGCCTCGAGCGACAGTATTAACCGGATGCCGACCAAGTTGACACCGTCGTCGATCAGCGCAGTGATACGGGCCAGCGTCTCCAGGTCCGATTCGCTGTATCGGCGGGTTCCGCCTCCGGTGCGGGTCGGTGTCAACAACCCTCGTCGCTCATACAATCTCAACGTTTGCGGCCCGACTCCGGAAAGTTCGGCCATCACCGAGATTCCGTAAACGCCTCGAAGCGCGCGCGCCTGGGTCTCTGACGTCACGGTATACCTCCTAGGCGTCTTCATTGACCGTGCAACCTTAACATTCTCTGCATTTCAATCTAACGTCGCCAGCACAGATTTCATGAGTCCAGCAGTGTGCAATGCGAGCGCGCATTTGTCCCGTCAATTTTCCACCTCAGCTGTTGCCAATTATCTGCAGCTGCTGGTATAGATTTTGAGGGAAGGCGATGGGCGCAACCGTCGAATGAACAGACAGATCTGAATGAACAGGCAGATCTAGTGTCACATCTGCAGAACGACGCCTCAGGCAGTGTTAACCACGCAACTCCAGGAGGCCCTATGACCAATCACGAGGGAAACCGGACCAAGGCTTATCCGACAGTGTCGAGAGAGCCTGCGTTGATCGGGTTTCGAAACACGGACACCAACTCCAAACCGACCTGCCTGACACTGTAACGTGGTCCGAAGATGGGCGGTGCGATAAGCGCAGTGCTACAAGCAAACTGAACAGCACTAGTTATTTTGCTGTCCAGTCCAGAGAAGTGTCGTCCAGATCCTGAAGTTTCTGCTTGATTTCCTGCATGCTCGGCGCGTGACCGCACATTTCCTCGCGGCACCATTTACCTCTGTGAACATTCGTGTACGGACACGTCCCAAATGGCGTGACACAAGACGCCGCAACACGAGACTCTGTCGATAGACACAGCGCCGAGAATGCTCGGGGACCACCCATCAGTCGCACGAATATCCTTGTAACTTATTGCGACGGAAAGGGATACATAGGTTGCATGCTCAGCAAACGACCGGAACACCCACGACTGTGCAGCACATGTTGGAGACACCATGACGACCGACAAAGATATCGCTACCGAGACAGTTGATCTACCCAGGTGGCGGGATCGAAAACGGTATTGGTGGCCCGTGGCCTTGTTGATCCCACTGAGCCCATTCCTGTCCTGGTTGCTCGTCGATCGTCTGAGCTTGGGATTGTTCTGGGCGACCGGGGCATGGATTCTGGTACTGATCATTCCGATCATCGACTTGATTTCAGGTAGAGACGGCCAGAGCCCGCCGGATCATGCAATTCCGCCGCTGCAAAAGGATCGCTATTATCGTTGGTGCACCTACCTTTTCGTGCCACTACAGTATGCCGGGTTGATGTTTGCGTGCTGGTGCTGGGTGAACGCCCCCATGGCGATGGGTGAGAAGATCGCCCTCTCCATGACAGTCGGAGTCGTAGCCGGCGTAGGAATCAATGCCGCACACGAGCTCGGACACAAAAGCGAAGCCGTCGAGCGATGGTTGGCAAAAATTGTTCTCGCACAATCGTTCTACGGGCATTTCTTCGTCGAACACAATCACGGGCACCATGTCCGAGTGGCAACACCTGACGATCCAGCCAGCGCTCGGTTCGGCGAATCATTCTGGATGTTTTTGTCACGCAGTGTAATCGGCGGATTGAAATCGAGTTGGGCGATCGAAACAGCGCGTGCGCGCCGACGCGGAAAACTCAGCTGGGGTGCGCAGAACAGCATCGTTCAGACATGGGTGATGAGCATCGTCTTATTCGGTGGACTGATCGCAGTGTTCGGCTGGCAGATCGCCCCTTGGCTAGCACTCCAAGCAATCGCCGGGATCTCATTTTTGGAGGCGGCAAATTACATCGAACACTACGGACTGCTACGCAAGCGCAGATCCGACGGCAGTTTTACGAAAGTCCGACCGGAGGACAGTTGGAACAGTGATCACATCGTCAGCAATGTGTTCCTTTATCAACTTCAACGTCACAGCGATCATCACGCCAACCCACGCCTGAGATACCAATCATTGCGAAGTAGCCCGGCGGCACCGCAACTGCCGGCGGGATACGCGGTAATGATCGTCTGCGCTTGGATACCCCCGTTGTGGAGGTGGCTCATGGATCGCCGTGTTCTCGCCTACTACGACGGTGATCTCACCCTCGTCAACACGAAAGCGACTTCACGATGAACGCGCACACCGGTGAGGAAAGGCAGGGCTCCACTCCCCCTGCAGGAACGACGGACCGCAGTAAAATACCGCCCGCCCCGGAGATCATCGCAGCGGTGGAATTCCTCCGCACGCAACCTGACGCAGCAAGCATCCGGCGCCGATATCTTGAACTGATAACACCAGGCAACGAGCGTGACGGCACCACCATCGACTACACCGCCGCTGAGCGCTACCTCCTCGCGACCGCTGCACGATACAAACGACAAGTACGCCTCGGTTCCCGCGCAGAGCAGGGTTCCGGAGAGCAAGGTTTCACGAAGCAGGACGACACCGACGGAAGATGATTCACAGCATTTCAACCGTCGAGATCCGGGAAGCGTCGAGCCGCAAAAAGCTTCTGACGACGGGAAAGTAGGATCTAGTACCGTTCGATGCAGGTAGGACTTAACAGCAGACCCCGAGGTGCACAAACGATGTCTTGGCCAGACAATGCCCTGACAGAACCCGCAGCTGTTTTTGCGGCGTTGGCCCAGATTCTTTACTCCGCGACAGACGATGCCGACGTGTACAACGCGATCTGTTCCGCCGCGGTCGAATTGATTCCCGGTTGTGATCATGCCAGTTTGATGCTGCGCCGTGGGAACACCACCGTCACCGTCGCTGCGAGTGATGAGATGGCCGCTTTTGCAGATGATTTGGAGCGCGCCACCGGAGAAGGTCCGTGCCTTGACGCTCTCGAAACCGAAACACCACAGCTCGAGTCGGATCTGCGCACTCCGAACCAGTGGCCTGAATTTGCGCGGCAAGCTCTCTCGAAGACTCCGATCCGTGGAAGCATGGGGTTCCGCCTACTCGTCGACCGACGCAAAATCGGTGCTCTCAACCTCTTCTCCGATACACCGGGAGCGTTCACGGAGGACATAGCCGACGTGGCTATTGTTCTCGTCTCCTTCGCGTCTGTGGCAGTCACTGCGTTGTCGCGAGGAGAGGATGCCGAATCGCTGCGGCGAGGTCTGACCGGTAGCCGTGAGATCGGCCAGGCCGTCGGTTTGCTGATGGGATTACACGGGGTATCGAGCGACGCAGCATTCGAGATTCTGCAGAGGACTTCGCAGAACATGAATGTCAAGGTCGCAGACCTCGCTCGCGACGTCATCGTCCGGCATCGATCTACTCTCGACTGACCGGCTCGCTGCCTCCTGAGAAAGTTGGCGCGAGACGGTTGCCTGGCAGCCGGCAGCATCATGTCTGGCCCGCTGGGATAGGATCTGTTTCAGTTCTTCGTCAAGCATCGGCAACGGACGTTTAATTCCCATGCCGTGCTGCCCTGCAACGGCCACCTCGAACAGGTAGGTCAATCATTCCCCTTACGTCGAAGCACTCGGAAACATATAACGACGCATTGATCGCACTGGCCGCTGCAACCCAGCGTCCGGCCAATGTTGTCAACCTCGCCGGCGATTACGCCATCCGTGTCGATCTCGAGTACAGCCGCTACGTACTGGCCACCAACACTGCCGAGGGTCTGTCGGACGAAACCTATCCCGCCGGCTCGTGGTTGGTTCGTATCTTCCAATCTCAAATCGGCGGCCTCCCAGACGAACTACTCGCCGACGCCACCGATGAATGGCTTATCGACGCATTCGATTCCGTTCTCAGGCGCCTCGAAGCCGACGGAAAGAAGATCTTCGCGGACGCGGACTTCGGAGACGTCAGCCTCCTGAAGCCGGCAACACACGTGATATCGGTGCACTCACAGATCACCCCGGCCCCTCGGCTGCGTTGCACGACTGAGGGATCTGCTCTGCAGGAATAAGTCTCACTCGATCGAATACGAACCAGATCGAAACTGTGTCGCTACAGCCGTTGCTCCGAACCACGCGCTTTGCCGCATTCCAGCAATGTGGATGTCAGCCGAGCGCTTCCCCCACCAAGAACGCGACCTTCTGCCGTTCCACATCCACGTCGAAGTCGGCGTCGCGGGCGGCGATGCGCGCGATCAGCTCCGTCACCGCAGCGTGGATCGTCTGTCGCAAGAATCCGCGTGGGTCGGAATCTCCCAGGACGTCGGCACTGTTCATCTGGATCTGCGCAGTGATCGTGCGCCGCGCCAGAAAAACACGCGGGGACCGGACACCGGTCGGATCAGTCACCGTCGTGATGTCGCCACCGACGATGACAAACAGGTCGAAGTCGTACTGGAACTCCACGTTCCGCAGCTGCCACTTGATCCGACTCAACTCTTCGAAGTAGGTCAGCGGTATCGACGGGCCGCCGAACACCGATCTGAACCTGAGCCGATGCGTCATCCGGCCACACCGATCGAAGGCTCACTCACGGTTCGCTCCGACGGGGCGCGGGTCGACAGCACCGTCCGGCGTGGCGACCTCCCAGTACAGGTTGGATGGCCCGACCAAGATGAGTGGGTCGACCCACTCGGCAACGACCTCGACGATGACGTCCTCGAGTTCCACTCGTGACCAAATCCGCGGCCGGACCGGAACCGCAGGCTCCCAGCCGTCCTCACCCCAGATGACCCCGAACAGTTCCCGCTCATCACCGAGCTGCCTATCCAACGTGAACGCATCAGGGCCGTCGAATCGCGCCCAGACATCGAACGTGCCGTGCGCGTCCTGGTCGACGAATACCTCGATGATCACGCCATCAATTCGGGCAGACGCTGTGTTGCGTATCGTTTCGAGCCGAGCGGCCACGACCAGCGACGCGGTGTCGAGGACGGCTCTCAGTGCGGCGCGGTACTCAGTTGCTTCCACGGACTCAGCATATCCGTGCCGTTCCCGGAGCAGTTCACCCTCGGAGCAACAGCATGCCCCTACAGCAGGAGAACACTAAATCTATTGATCGGCAACGGATCTCGCGAGATCGTGTCAAGATGTCCGATCACGGTCCCTCTCCACAATCCAGGCTGCAACCTGCGCCCGCGAGGTGAACCCCAGTTTTGTCAGTATGTGCTCCACATGCCCCTGGGCGGTGCGCGGTGAGATCACCAGCCGATCGGCGATGGCCTGGTTGGTCAGACCTTGGGCGATGAGATCGGCGACTTGGCGTTCCCGCTTGGTCAGTCGCGTCGAGGCGTCCATGCCGGATCCGGCTGCTGACGGGCAAGCAAGTGGTCGATCCAGTGCCGGCACTCGTTGTACAGGCCTTGGGAGCTCCAGAAGAAGGACAACGCGACAGCGGTTCGCAGGCCGGCGACGGGATCGTCGACGACGCTGAATTCGAGGGCTTCCCGCAGGTTCGGTTGCTCGCGCTTCAGACGCGCGATCCAGTCGAGTTGGCGGTCGCTGACCCACTCGGCCTCCGCGTCGAGCGCCAACCGTTCGTACCAGTCCCGGTGCCGGCGGCGCAGTTCCGTTAGATCGCCGGACTGCTCGAGCTTCTCGTAGCCGTACTCGCGCAACGTCTCGAGCATCCGGAACCGCACCACCGACCCATGTTCCTCGCGAATCAGAATCGACTTATCGACCAATGACGTCAACGTGTCGAGAAGCGCGCCCGGATACTGGTCCGCGCTGCACACCTGCTCCGCAGCATCGAGTTCGAAACTACCCGCGAATACCGCCAACCGACCCCACACCAGTTGCTCACTGGCAGTACATAACTCGAAGCTCCAGTCGATACAGAGCCGCAACGTCTGCTGCCGCGACGGGGCGCCCCGGATACCTCGAGTCAGCAGCGCGTATCGATCAGTCAATCGCTCGAGAATCTGCTCGAGCGACATCGCCCGCAATCGCGCCGCCGCCAGCTCGATCGGCAACGGCAGCCCGTCGAGCCTGCGGCAGATCCCGGCCACCGTCTCCGCGTTCTCCTCGGTGAGCACAAATCCCGGAACTGCCGACGCGGCGCGCTCGCCGAACAACGACACTGCATCGTATTTAGACAATCCCCGGAGCGACGGCTTCCGCTCGGGCTCAGGGACGCCAAGCGGCGGAACCCGCAGCACCGCCTCCCCACCGATGTCGAGGGGTTCGCGGCTGGTAGCCAGAATCCGTAGCGACGGACAGACGCGCACCAGGGTCGCGGCCAATTCAGCGACGGCATCGACCAGCTGTTCACAGTTATCCAGAACCAGCAGCAATTCCCGCGGTTCGAGAAACTCGATCAGCATCTCCGGTACCGGTCTCGCCGACTGGCCCCGCAGTCCCAGCACACCAGCCACTGTTTCGATCAGCAACGACTCGTCACGCAGCTCGCCCAACTCGACGACCCGGACGCCATCGTCAAATTCGCTGTGCATCCCCGCCGCGAGCCGCATCGCCAGCCGCGTCTTTCCGACCCCGCCGATCCCGGTCAACGTCACCAACGGGCCAGCGGCGAGCAGGTTCTTCGCTTCGGTCAGCTCGCGTCGGCGGCCCACAAAGCTGGTCAGTTCCAGCGGAAGCTCCCCCGTCGTGCTCGGAGTAAAGGCACCTGAACGTCGCAGTCGACCTTCAGGGCCAGGTCGCCAGCCGCCGCCCGGTTCGCCGGGTTCGCCGGGTTCGGCACGTAGGGACATCTCGTCGACCGGGAAATCGTAGTGCCGTTGCAGTTGCCGCAGTTGCTCGCCGAACTCCGCGGCAGTGACTGGGCGCGCGCCGGGCGTCCGCGACATCGCGCGAGAGATTACTTCGGCCACGTCGTCGGGGATCCCATGGTCACGCAAGTCGGGTACCGCTTGCTTGGTGATCCGCAGAAACTGCGCGACAACTTGCTCACCGCTACGACGCTCGAACGGGGCGTGACCGGTGAGAGCGCTGAACAGGACAGCGCCAAGACCGTAAATATCGGCCGCTGGACTCGACGGATCTCCCCCCAGCACCTCCGGCGCCGTATATGCCGGCGACCCGGTGACGACCCCGGTGGCAGTCTCGAAACCACCGGTGATATGCGCGATACCGAAGTCGGCCAACTCCGGTTCGCCGTACTCGGTGAGCAGGATGTTGGCGGGTTTGATGTCGCGGTGCAGGATGCCGAGCCTGTGCGCCGACTCCACCGCGCCCGCCATCTTCACCCCCAGGCGGAACGCCTGATCCAACGGCAGCGGACCGTCGCGTCGAATCCGAGCATCGAGGGAATCCCGCGGGTGATACGGCATCACGATGAACGGACAGCCACTGTCGGTGGCGCCGACCTGCAAAATGTTGACGATGTTCGGGTGTCCGGTCAGCCGGCCCATCGCTTGCTGTTCCCGGAAGAAGCGAGACCTGTTCTCCTCGTCGAGATCAACCGTGAGCACCTTCACCGCAACCGGGCGATCCAAATCTGCCTGCATGCAGCGGTAGACGACGCCGAATCCGCCGCGGCCGATCTCCTGGACATCGTCGAAGCCGGCACTTCCCAGTTCCACGGCCGACGGCGGCGGGTAACGCTGAGTGCCGAGCGAATCACCTTCACCCATCGGACGGCCTACTCACTCCGTCGGCACCTAACTCCTGGCCACTGGTCCCGACGGCACGACCAGCGCCCTTCAACCCTATCCCTCACCAGTCGTAGAGGATCGTCATCACTGCCGCAATCTGATTCAATGGAAAGATGTGCAGGTGGCTGGCATATTCAGGTGAACCGATCCTTGCGCATGACCTCTTGTTCCGGCCGAAGCACTCGCTAATCGACCAGAGCCTGCATTCCCGTCTCGGTGCGACGACAACCAATGGCGACGGCTTCGGAATCGGTTGGTACGGGGAGGGCAGCGAGCCTGCCCTGTTCAAGAGCATTGAACCCGCGTGGAACGACTCGAACCTCCGCGAGGTCACCAGCCAATTGCGCACTCCGTTGCTCTTCGCTCACGTCCGCGCATCAACCGGTACTCCGGTGCAGCGCAGCAACTGTCACCCATTTCGGCACGGGAATTGGATGTGGATGCACAACGGTTCCCTGCACGGGTTTCATGAGATCAAACGCGAATTGGTGACCGCCATCGATCCATCGCTCTTCCCCGACTTGGAGGGCTCCACGGACTCGGAAACTCTGTTCTTTCTCGCGCTCACCTTCGGCTTGACCGATGATCCGTTCGACGGGGTTGCCAGAGCGGTCGGGTTTGTCGAGCAGACAGCCCGCGCCCACGGAATCGACAATCCAGTACAGATGACGGTCGCTACGACGGACGGAACATCAACCTGGATCTTCCGCTATTCGACTGAAAGACAATCAAGGTCGCTCTTCTTCTCCACCGAGATCTCCACGCTGCGGAAACTCCATCCCGAAGTGGAAGCATTGCACCACCTTGGTGAAGAAGCACGAATCGTCGTTTCCGAACCACTGCGCGACCTTCCGGGAGCGTGGAACGAGGTGCCGGAATCGGCTGCGGGTGTCGTTCAAGCGGGACGGGACGAAATGCGGGAGTTCGAGCCAATCCCTACGTGAGTGTCGGTTCGACATCGACATCCACTCAGACAAACAAAAAATGCGGTTCCGGATTTCTCCGGAGCCGCATTTTTGTTCTTCGGTCGGGCTGACAGGATTTGAACCTGCGACCACTTGACCCCCAGTCAAGTGCGCTACCAAGCTGCGCCACAGCCCGTCCGCGCCCTTGTTTCGGGCGCTTGGAAAGATTACATCAGAGACGGGCTGAAGTACCAATCGGCTGGTCAGAGCCTTTTTAGTACTGTTTGGACGCAGAAACTAGCGGCTCTTACGGTCGCGCTTCTCGCGCACTCGGACGGATACGCGGATCGGGCTGCCGTCGAAGTTGAACTCTTCACGCAGACGCCGCTCGATGAAGCGGCGGTAGCCGGCCTCGAGGAAGCCTGTGGTGAAGAGAACGAAGGTCGGCGGGCGTGTGCTTGCCTGGGTCGCGAACATGATGCGAGGCAGTCGGCCACCGCGCATCGGCGGCGGTGTTGCTGCCACAACTTCCTTGAGCCAGGTGTTCAGGCGACCCGTGGGGATGCGCTTGTCCCAGGACTCCAGAGCCGTGTCGAGAGCCGGCACGAGCTTCGCCACGGCGCGACCGGTGTGGGCGGAGATGTTGACTCGCTGAGCCCATGGAACGCGGACTAGATCGCGGTCCACTTCCTTGTCCAGCATGAGTCGACGGTCCTCGTCCACGAGGTCCCACTTGTTGAATGCGATCACCAATGCGCGACCCGTGTCGGCCACCATGCTCAGAACACGGAGGTCCTGCTCGGTGATCGGCTCGTGTGCGTCGATGAGCAGGATCGCGACCTCAGCGGCCTCGATCGCGCTCTTCGTGCGCAGCGACGCATAGAACTCGGCGCCGCTGGCATGGCTGACGCGCTTGCGCAGACCAGCCGTGTCGACGAAACGCCAAGGGCGCCCGCCGAGTTCGACGATCGAGTCGACCGGGTCGACGGTGGTGCCGGCAACGTTGTGTACGACGGACCGCTCGTCGCCGGACAGCTTGTTGAGCAAGCTGGACTTTCCGACGTTCGGCTTTCCGACCAGAGCAACACGACGCGGGCCGCCGCCAGGGATGCCTTCACGCGGGGTTTCCGGAAGCTTCTCCAGAACCTCGTCGAGCAGGTCGCCGGTACCGCGGCCGTGCGTCGCACTCACGGAGTACGGCTGACCGAGACCCAAGGACCACAGTGCGGCGACCTCGGACTCGGTGCGTCCGTCGTCCACCTTGTTGGCAACGAGAATGACCGGGGTCTTGGAACGACGCAGCACCCGAGCCACAGCTTCATCCGTCGCGGTGGCCCCGACAACAGCGTCGACGACCAGGAGAATGGCGTCAGCCGTTCCCATGGCCAACTCGGCCTGACGCGCAACGGCCTGCTGAAGGCCCTTTGCGTCGGGCTCCCATCCGCCAGTGTCCTGGACGAGGAAGCGTCGTCCGGCCCAGTTCGCCTCGTATGAGACACGGTCACGGGTAACGCCGGGGATGTCCTCGACTACCGCTTCACGGCGGCCGATGATGCGGTTCACGAGCGTCGACTTGCCGACGTTCGGTCGACCGACAACAGCCAAGGTCGGAACGGCAATGTGCGCTTCGCCTTCGCCGTCCGCTTCGAGATCGGCGTAGTCCCACTCCGATTCCTCGGACCAGGTTCCGTCGCCGGCAAATTCGGTTACCAGATCGTCGCTCACTGCACTGCTCCAGTTCTGTCGCTGACCACCAACAGCAGCTTGGCGATCACATCTTCAATGCCCAATTCGCTCGTATCCACCAGGATGGAATCCTCGGCAGGGCGCAACGGCGACACTGCCCGAGTCGAATCGAGATGGTCACGGCGCTGCACATCAGCCAGCACCGCTTCGTAATTGTCTTCGCGGCCTTGGCCGACATTCTGCGTATTGCGCCGTGCCGCACGGGTTTCCGCCGATGCGGTCAAGAAAATCTTGACGTCTGCATCAGGGAGTACGACGGTTCCGATATCGCGTCCTTCGACGACGATCCGCTCTGCGCCCGCCGCCAGCTCACGCTGAGTAGCGACCAACAGGTCGCGAACCTCGGGCACGGCGGACACAGCGGAGACAGCCTTGGTCACCGCGTCGCCGCGGATCTCTTCGCCGACGTCGTCGCCGTCGAGCAGAACCTGCTCGCTGACGGGATCGGTGCCGATGGACCAGGGCAACGCCGCAACCGCAGCGGTAATCGCCGCAGCGTCAGCCAGATCGATTCCCTGACGCAGCACGTGCAGGGTCGCGATCCGGTAGATAGCTCCGGTGTCGAGGTAGCGGGCGCCCAAACGCTGCGCCAACGCACGGGAGACGCTGGACTTGCCGGTTCCGGACGGTCCGTCCATCGCGACCACCAGCGGCATGGACGAATCGGTCACAGGCCGACCGCCTCGTAAAGTCCACCGACCTCGCTACGACCGAGTACGCGCTGCGTTCCCGGACGCTGATCGCCGAGAGCGACAACGCCGACGTTGGTGCGAACCAGACGGACAACGGGGTGACCGACCGCATCGAGGAGGCGACGCACGATGTGCTTGCGACCTTCGTGCAGAACGAGCTTGACGAGAGTCTTGCCCTCGTTGATCTCGAGCACGGTGAACGCGTCCACCTTGGCCGGACCGTCGTCGAGGGTGACACCGTCACGCAACTGCTTACCGGTGCTGCGCTCGACAACGCCGTGAACCGTGGCGAGGTACGTCTTCGGAACCTCGAACGACGGGTGCATCAGGCGGTGAGCGAGATCGCCGTCGTTGGTGAAGAGGAGCAAGCCCTCGGTGTCGGCGTCGAGACGGCCGACGTGGAACAGTCGCTGACCAGACTGAACGCGCTCGGAGACGATGTCACCGACACACGGGCGACCGAGGTCGTCAGACATGGTGCACTGCCATCCACGCGGCTTGTTCATTGCCAAGTAGACGAGGTCCTTCTGCACGACAACACGAACGCCGTCGACGCGGACTACTGCGTTCTCGGGATCAACACGCAGACCCTGCTCCACCACGATGCGGCCGTCGACCTCGACGCGACCCTGGTCGATCAGTTCTTCTGCTGCACGACGTGATGCGACGCCGGCCTGAGCCAGCACCTTCTGCAAGCGGACGCCGTCGCCCTTCGGCGGGCCGTCGTGCTTGGTGACCTCGGCGTGCTGATGACGCGCCGGCTTGGCGTTGGACACCAACGGGTTCTGGGAGACGACGCGCTGCGGCTTCTCCGTCTTCGGCTTGCCACGCTTGTTGGTTGCCGCCGGTGTCGGGGCTGCCGGGCGCTTGCGCGGAGGTCCGTCGAATTTGGATCCACGAGGAGCGTTTGCCCAGGCAGTGCCGCGAGGGGCCTCGGGGCGTGCGCCGCGCTGATCGTCGCTGCGACGGTCAGCACCACCGCGCGGTGCGCGACGGGCATCAACGTGAGGGGTACGACGGTCATCGCTGCGGGGGCCGCGACGATCGTCATTGCGCGGGCCTCGGCGGTCGTCATTGCGCGGGCCGCGCCGGTCATCGTTGTAGCCACCACGACGGTCGTCGGTGCGTGCCGGACGACGGTCGTCGTTGTAACCACCACGACGGTCGTCGGTCCGTGCGGGACGACGATCATCACTACGTGCGGGACGACGATCATCACTGCGCGGAGGGCGACGATCATCACTGCGCGGGGGGCGCCGATCATCATTGAATCCACCGCGACGGTCATCCGTGCGGGGGCGGTCGGATCCGGCATTGCGGTCGTATCCGGAAGTACCGCGGGAAGTGTTGCTGCGTCCACCACGCGGGGCTTCGCTGCGTGCGCCACGGGGGGCGTCACTGCGTCCACCACGGGGGCTGTCGCTACGACCACCGCGGGGGGCATCGCTGCGTGCGCCGCGGGTGTCGCGGGAGTTGTTACGGTCCGGTGTGCCATCTCGGCGAGCGGGATTGTTCACTTTTTTCCTGTCAGTTTTCAGCTGTTTCCCGACTGTGGTCGGGTCTTTTCTTTCTGCTGACGACGGCGGGTTTTCCCCGTCAGTCGTCGTCGACTTCGGTGTCCACCACGTCGGTGGGCACGTCGGCCTTGTTCATTCTCGCAAATCGCGGATCGGATTCGAGGCTTTCGCTGATGTCGTCGATCAGGTCGACATCAGGCAAAAGCGGTGCCAACTCCGGGAGATCGCTCAGCGAGCTCAATCCGAGCCGTTCGAGGAACAGTTCGGTTGTGGAGTACCGTGTCGCGTTGGTGTCCGGGTCTGGCCCGGCTTCCGCGATCAGTCCGCGGGCGAGGAGTGTGCGTACCACCCCGTCCACGTTGACGCCTCGTACTGCACTGATCCGCGCACGAGTCAACGGTCCACGGTATGCGACTATCGCCAAAGTTTCCAATGCTGCGCGGGTCAGTTTGGTACGTGCGCCGTCCAGCAACAGCCGTTCGACGTAGGGGGCGAATTCTTGCCGCGTGTAGAAACGCCATCCGTCGCCTGCGTATCGCAGGTCTATGCCGCTGCCACGGGCGGTAAGTGCAGCCGACATCAGTTGCAGTCGCTGCTCGACGCGAGCCGGATCGGTACCGGTCACGGAGGCAAGTTGCGCCACCTCTGCCGGTGAATCGACTACGAGCAGCAACGACTCGAGCACAGCGTCGAGTTGAGTGTCGTCCAGCTCGAAAGCCAGAGCCGAATCACCCTCACCGGAGTCATCTACCTGCACAGATTCCGTCGCGGCCGGATTGAGACTCATCGGTAGTCCTCCTCGGTGACGGGGGTTGATTCCTCGCCGGTCCAGGTAACGAGCAGTGGCCCGAGCGGCTCGGGTTGGTCAAAGGCAATGGTGCGCCGACGGTACAGCTCGAGCAGCGCCAGGAAGCGGGCGACAATCGGGGCGGCGTCGTCACAGTCCTCGATCAGGTCCGGAAACGGTACCCACTCCCCTGTGCCGCGGGCACGCAGTAGTTCGAGGATGAACTCCGCTTGTTCGGGGATCGAGATATTGGACACATGCAGGTGATCGAGGCTGACTGTGGGCACCGGCCGGGGTGCGAAAACGGCTGCGGCGATCTCGGCGAACTTGTGCGAATCCACTCCGAGCAGCACTTCGGGAAGGAGATCGGCGAACTGGTCCTCGACGGCAACGGAGCGGGGGTATCGCCGCAATGCTGCTTCCTCGAGTTCACCGAACAGCGTCGCAACTTGCTTGTAGGCGCGGTACTGAAGGAGCCTGGCAAAAAGAAGGTCACGGGCTTCGAGCAGAGCAAGATCCTCGGCGTCCTCGACTTCTCCTGCCGGCAGGAGCCTGGCGGCTTTCAGATCGAGAAGTGTCGCGGCGACAACAAGAAACTCCGTCGTCTGATCGAGCCCCATCGCACTGCCGAGTTGCCGGGTGTACGCGATGAAATCGTCGGTGACGGTGTGCAGCGCTATCTCGGTGACGTCGAGTTGGCGTTGATTGATCAGGGAAAGCAACAGATCGAACGGCCCTTCGAAGTTACGAAGTGTTACGCGAAACTCTGCAACTGCTGGGGATGAATCTTCTTGCGGTGGAATCAGTTTCACTAACGACCAGACCGGTGGATTACTTCGCGGGCCAGCGCCCGATACGCCTCGGCTCCGGCAGATTTGGGTGCCCAGGTGGTGATCGGCTCGCCGGCCACGCTGGTTTCGGGGAAACGCACGGTGCGGTTGATCACGGTGTCGTAGACAACGTCGCCGAACACCTCGACGACGCGCGCCATCACCTCACGGGCGTGGAGTGTGCGCGAGTCGAACATCGTGACGACGATACCGGCCAACTCGAGTTTGGAATTGAGCCGGTCGTGAACCTTTTCGACGGTGTCGTTGAGCAGCGCCAGACCGCGCAGGCTGAAGTACTCGCATTCCATCGGAATGATCACGGAATCAGCGCAGGCCAAAGCATTGACCGTCAGCAGACCGAGCGACGGCTGGCAGTCGATCAGGACGTAGTCGTATCGATCCAGAACCGGATGCAATACGCGGCCCAGTGTCTGTTCACGTCCCACTTCGGTAACCAGCTGAATCTCGGCCGCCGACAGATCGATATTGCTCGGCAGCAGATCCAGTCCGTCGATCCGGGTGCGCATCAGTACGTCGTCGATGGACACACGCGGTTCGACGAGCAGGTTGTGAACCGTCAGTTCCAGATCGTGGTGCTGCACGCCCAACCCTGCGGACAGCGCGCCCTGCGGGTCCAGATCGACCAACAGCACGCGGCGGCCGTACTCCGCCAATGCGGCCCCCAGATTGATCGTGGACGTCGTCTTGCCGACGCCACCCTTCTGGTTACACATTGCGATGATCATCGCGGGACCGTGGTGCGGCAACGGGGTCGGCAGCGGGACTTCTCGTACCGGCCTACCGGTTGGTCCGAGTTCTTCGACTGACGGAGCGTCCGAAGAGGTCGGTAGGTCGAATATCGCCTCGGAATCGGTGGCTGGGGCAGGTTCGGTAGAGGGGTCGAGGTACTGGGTTGTGACATACGGCGGCGCTGACTCCGCCGCTGCTCGCTGCGATGTCGACACGGTCCGATGCTCCCCTGTTCTTTCGACGGTTGCTCTCGGCGCCGGCAACCCGTGGAATACCCGGCAATACCGAATTCCGACAGGCCGAATACTCACAAGAGTCGCTCGCGCGCCTTGAACGCTACCGCTTATTTCTCCGATTTCTCACGCAACACGCATTACACGCAGCCGGCTAGCGCGCCCGGGGGTGTGCTTGCGCCCACACTTCACGCAGCGCTGTGACGGTGACCAAGGTGTAGATCTGGGTTGTGGTGACCGACGCGTGGCCCAGAAGTTCCTGCACAACACGAACGTCGGCACCGCCGTCCAGCAGGTGTGTGGCAAAGGAATGTCGCAGCGTGTGGGGCGAAACGTCAGCCGTGATTCCTGCCGATGCCGCCGAATCCTGAAGGATCTGCCAGGCACTTTGCCGGGACAACCGTCCACCTCGCGCGTTGAGGAACAGGGCAGGCAAGCCCCTGGTAGCCAGCGCGGGCCGGCCACGCACAAGATAAGCGTCGACGGCCTCGATCGCGGGCCGACCGATGGGCACCACGCGTTGCTTTCCGCCCTTGCCGTGGAGCACAACGGATCGAGAGTGGGTGTCGATGTCGTCGACATCGAGGTCGATGGCTTCCGAGATACGAGCTCCGGTGGAGTAAAGCAGTTCCAGGAGTGCGCGATCCCTCAGATCCCGGGGACCGTCTCCGGCAGCGCCACCACCGGACGCTTCCAATAGCGCGATGATCTGGTCGAGCGGGAGCGCTTTGGGGAGTTTGCGTCCGGGGGTCGGCGGTTTGACTGCCCGGGCCACGTCGACCGTTGTGAGTCCTTCGGCGGTCGAGAACTTGTGGAAACCGCGTACCGCGATCAGGGTCCGCGCGGCAGAACTCGGCGCCAACGCGACAATTCCGGCGTCCTTGTCCCCCAGCCGCAAATTCGTCACGAATTCCGTGATGTCGTTTTCAGCAACTCGAGAGACATTGTCGATGCCCCTGGCATTGAGGAATTCGACGTAGCGATACAGATCCCGGCGGTACGAGAGAAGAGTATTGCGAGCGGATCCCCGCTCGACCGCTAGGTGGTCCAGAAATGAATCCACCTGTCTGGCAAGCATTTCAGGCCCTGGACTTGCGTTCTCCGAAGGCGGTCGGACGGTCCGGCCACGGAGCGTCGGCTGGTCGCAACTCTGTGCCGACAGCGCGTGCTGCCGCCAGCGCCATGATGCCGGACACCGCGGTGGCGTTCACCAGATCGCCGCGCAAGGCCATGTCGACGGCCTGCGCCAACGGCACCCGCGCAATCTGCAGGTCCGCCTCTTCGTGTTCGGGATCTTCCCGGTCCACGTCGTGCAACCCCTCGGCGAGGAAAATTCGCACAGCTTCGTCGGTGAACCCCGGCGAGAGCGCAACGTCGACAAGCACGGACCAACGATCCGCGCCGAGTCCGGTTTCTTCGCCCAACTCGCGCGCAGCAGCGTCCAACGGGCTCTCGCCAAGTGCGTCGAGAAGACCGGCCGGGATCTCCCACAGCCGATGACCGAGCGGATGCCGGTACTGATGAATCAGAACAAGATTGTCGTCGGCGTCGATCGCCACCACCGCAACAGCGCCGTGGTGTTCGACGACCTCCCGGTCGGCGCGCTGACCTCCTGGCATCACCACAGAGTCCTTACGCAGCGCGATGATCGCGCCGGTGTAGATCGTGGTGGAGTCGAGGGTGTCGAATTCGTGCCGACCGGGGTCGCTCATGTGATTGCTAGACCTTTTCCGAGGATTCGGTGGCGGCGTCGAGTTCGGTCTCGGTTGCTGCGGTGTCAATGGTCTTCTCGGCGTGAACGTCAACGGGCAGACGCTCTTCGAGCTTGTACTTCAACGCCGCATCGATGAACGCCGAGAACAGCGGGTGCGGACGCGTCGGGCGGCTCTTGAGTTCCGGGTGTGCCTGCGTTGCAACGAAGAACGGGTGCTGCTCGCGCGGGTACTCGACGAACTCGACGAGATGGCCGTCGGGCGACGTACCGCTGAACTGCAAGCCGGACTTGGCAATCCGCTCACGGTAGGTGTTGTTGACCTCGAAGCGGTGACGGTGACGCTCGGACACATTTTCGGTTCCGTAAGCCTGCGCCGCAACCGAACCCTTGGTCAGCACTGCCGGGTACGCACCCAGACGCATCGTGCCGCCGAGGTCGGCCTCGCCGGCAATCACGTCTTCCTGATCGGCCATTGTGGAGATGACGGGGTACTTGGTGTCCGGTTCGAATTCAGCCGAGTTGGCGTCCGTCAAACCGACGCTGCGTGCGGCTTCGATGACAACACACTGCAGACCGAGGCAGATACCGAGCAGCGGGAGCTTGCGTGCGCGGGAGTACCGGATCGCGCCGAGTTTGCCTTCGATACCGCGGATGCCGAAGCCGCCGGGGATCAGAATGGCGTCGACGTCGCCGAGGGCGGCCTGAGCACCTGCTTCGGTCTCGCACTCGTCGGAAGCAACCCACGAGATCTCGACCTTGGAACGGTTGGCAAAGCCACCGGCACGCAGCGCCTCGGTCACCGACAGGTACGCGTCCGGCAGGTCGACATACTTGCCGACCAACGCAACTCGGACGGTCTCACGCGGCTGGTGAACCCGATCGAGCAGATCGCCCCATACAGTCCAGTCGACGTCACGGAAGGGCAGACCCAACTGACGCACGACGTACGCGTCGAGGCCCTCGCGGTGCAGAACCTTCGGGATGTCGTAAATCGACGGAGCGTCGGGAGTGGAGATGCAGGCATCGACGTCGACGTCGCACATCAGGGCGATCTTGTTCTTGAGGCCCTGCGGGACGTCACGATCGCAACGAAGGATGAGCGCGTCGGGCTGAATGCCGATGCTGCGCAACGACGCAACAGAGTGCTGCGTCGGCTTGGTCTTGAGTTCTCCGGACGGGCCGAGGAACGGCACGAGGGAGACGTGCAGGAAGAACACGTTGTCGCGGCCGACGTCGTGGCGGACCTGACGGGCGGCTTCGAGGAACGGCTGCGATTCGATGTCGCCGACAGTTCCACCGATTTCGGTGATGACGACGTCGGGGCGCACACCCTGCAGATCCGGGCCGCTCATCTCGAGGATGCGTCGCTTGATTTCGTCGGTGATGTGCGGGATGACCTGAACGGTGTCGCCCAGGTACTCGCCGCGACGCTCCTTGGCGATAACCGTCGAATACACCTGGCCGGTGGTGACATTGGCCTGACCCGAGAGATCGCGATCGAGGAAGCGTTCGTAGTGTCCGACGTCGAGGTCGGTCTCTGCGCCGTCTTCGGTGACAAACACTTCACCGTGCTGGAACGGATTCATGGTGCCCGGATCCACATTGAGATAGGGATCGAGTTTCTGCATGGTCACGCGCATGCCCCGCGCGGTGAGCAACTGTCCCAAACTGGAGGCGGTCAAACCTTTACCGAGCGAAGAAGCAACACCTCCGCTGACGAAGATGTGCTTGGTGGCGGTACGCGTGGTGTTGCGTGACTGTGGCAAAAGGGGCTCCCGTGACGACTGTGCAGGGCTTGGTCTGTTGAAGCAATGCTGGGGCCTGCCGACCCACGGGATTTCACGGTAACACCTATGGGGCCCCGACGCCTACTACGCGCCGAGTTTCGCCCCACGATGTGACCGGGGTATCAACTCGCGGGTGCACCGACGGTGATCGCCGCGGCTCCCGGGCCGGTTCCGTACCGTCCTGCTCCGCCGTTCAACTGCTCTTGCAAAGCCAGCGAGGTAGTGATCTTCCCGGCTTCACGATCAACGTTGTCGATGGTCGTCAGACCCGCTGAGAGCGCCGCATCGGCCCGTACAACCGCAATCGGACCATTGCCATCGGCCGAGCCCGGTCGACCCGCCAGGACCGTTCCTGCGCCGCGTCCGTCCAGCGCACCGGCAAAGCGGGCGATCACGGCGCCGCGATTACCGGAGGCCCCGTCGTCCGATGCGTTGTCGCCCGTGAGGACCACCGCGAGCTGAGCCGGCTTGACGACGCCGTCGTACGTGACGAAACCTGCGCTGCGCAACGTGTCGAGAGCCAGATTCAGCTCGTCCGGCGTGCTCTGCGGCTCACTGGTCGATCCGTTGAGCAAGAGGACTGATCCGAGCAGGTCACCGGCGAGGCTTCCCTGGTCGACCGCTCCCGTCTTGAGAGTGATGCCCGCGGGGATCACGTTGTTCACGACCGTCCGCAGACGGTCACCGCCGCTGGCATCGGCAAACGAATCCGTCAACGACACGCGACCGGTCACCGCGCCGCCCGATGCCGCGATCAACCGCGTGACACCGTCCAGATCGCTCGGATCAGCGTCGGGTGCGGTCACCAGCACAACGGTCCGACCGGCGAGAGAATCACGTACGACGCGTCCGCCCACTGCCGAGTCGAAACCGTCGGCGGAGTTGAGTTGCTCTTCGAGATGATTGTTCTGTTCGTTAAGATTTTCGATCTCGTTCTGCAGATCAGCCTTGTCGTCGCGCAGGCCGGAGAGCAGCCCACTCGACAACATTCCGGATCCCAGAACAACGCCGATGGCGAGTGCCAAGAAAATAGCCGCAATCGAAATTGCGTGTTGACGCATAGAAATCACTTGAAGAGCCCCTGAACCCACAGCGCAAAGCTGTTCCATGTTGCGATTGCCCAGTCGAGAACTTCACTACCGGCATTGGATACGACCAGCGCGACGATCACCGCGACCAGTGCGGCGAGCACCAGAAGAGCAATAGCTCCCCCGGATACCCGACTGCGATACAGCGTTGCGACGGCTTTGGCGTCGACAAGTTTCGGACCGACCTTGAGTCTGGTCATGAACGCCGACGGATTGCTTTCGCGGCGAGCACGATCGAAGAATTCGTCGAGCGAGACGACGTTACCGACCGTCACGATCAGCGACGCGCCATGATGGTCCGCAAGCAACAAAGCCAGATCCGTCGGTGACCCCGTTGCCGGGAACGTCATCGCTCCGATGCCGAGATCCTGGATACGCGAAAGACCGGCAGCATGACCGTCCTGGTCCGCAGGCAGAACCACCTCGGCGCCGGACTTCAGAGTGGCACTGGTGATTTCTTCCGGGTCGCCCACGATGAGGTCGGGGCGGTAGCCGGCTTTGCTCAGTACATCGGCGCCCGCACCGACGCCGATCATGATCGGCGAGTACTCCTTGATGAACGGCTTGAGGTTCTTGAGATCCGCCTCGTGATCGGGCCCGTCGGACACCACCACGACATGGCGGTCCTTGAGATTGATGTCGACGTCTGGCACGCCGATGCCGTCGATGAGGAGCGGACTCTCGGTTCGGATGAACTCGATTGTGTTGCCGGAGAACGCTTCGAGGTGGTCGACGAGTCCGGTTTTTGCCTCGATCATCCGGTCGGAGATCTCGGCCTCGGACTGTTCCTCACCCTTGAGGAGGCTCTTTGTTCCGTTGAAGACCTCGCCTTCGTGCAGGCGAATCTTGCTGCCGTCCTTGATCGACTTGAATACCTCGCCGTCCGGCGCGTCGATCAGGACGATGCCGTTGGCGACGATCACCTCCGGGCCGAGGTTCGGGTATCTACCGGAGATGGACGGCGATGCGTTGACAACCGCGAGCACTCCGGCTTTCACCAGAGCGTCGGCTGTTCGCCTGTCGATGTCGAGCTCGTCCAGGACGACGATATCCCCGGGACCGACACGGCGTAAAAGCTTGGCCGTATTCCGATCGACCCTGGCGATGCCGCTGATCCCTGGCAACGACGTGGTGTTACGGGAGAGCAATGCGGGCATCTTCATGGCTTCGATGATGAACCCGAACCTGCCGCTATCGGTGGAGGCGCGCCGAACCAACTACCACATCAACCACAACTGCACCACGTATTGTTCAATCTGTGACGCGTGCCGCATTGGCTATTTCCAACAGTTCCTCGGCGTGCGCACGACCCGTCTCAGTATCGTCCAAACCGGCCAACATCCGGGCCAGTTCCACGACTCGATCGCTGTCCGAGAGTGTCCGAACACCACTGTTGACGACGCCGCCCTTGTCGTCGACTTTGTCGACTACGAGATGGGTATCAGCGAATGCCGCCACTTGCGGAAGGTGCGTCACCACAATCACCTGATGTGTCCGAGCAAGTTTGGCCAATCGGCGACCGATCTCGACGGCCGCACGACCACCGACTCCGGCGTCCACTTCGTCGAACACCATCGTCGCGCCCGTGTCGCTACCGGCAAGAACAACTTCCAAGGCGAGCATCACGCGTGAGAGTTCACCGCCCGACGCGCTTTTACTGATCGGCAACGACGGAGCGCCGCTGTGCGCCGACAACCGGAACTCCACCTCGTCTACGCCACCGGAGCCGGCATGCAGTTCCGCTCCCCCGACGTTCAGCGGAGCCGAATCCTGAGGACCGGCAACCTGCTGCCGAACACTGACTTCCAAACCGGCCCGGCCCATCGCCAGTCCGGCCAATTCCGCGCTGACGGCTTTCGACAGTTTTGCTGCCGCCTTCACTCGCGCCGCGCTGAGTTTGGTGGCCGCATCTGCTGTCAGTGTGGCGGATTCCTCGACCTGCTTGCTCAACAATCCGAGAGCATCCGACGATACGTCGAGTTTGGACAGTCGAGTACGAGCAGTGTCGGCCCATTCCAGAACTCCGTCGACGTCAGCGGCATACTTGCGCGTCAGCGTCTTCAGTTCGGATTGACGTGACAGCAGTGTGTTCAGAGCATTCGGATCAGACGGTAATCCAGCGAGGTAGGTATTGAGATCGCCGGCTACATCGGTGACAACCGCGATGGCATCGGCCAGCCGCGCACCCAATCCGTCCAAATCGGAATCGACGACGGACTCGATCCGCGCCCTGGCCTCCGACATCAGATCCAGTGCGGGCGAGACTCCGACATCAGCACTGGCCATGTCGTCACTACCGGCGAGCGCTGCATGTGCTTCCTCGGCTGCCGAGCGCAACGAATCCAGATCACTGAGGCGCCGAACCTCTGCCACGATGGTGGCGTCCTCGCCCGGTTCCGGTGCAACACCGTCGATTTCGTTGAGTGCGAAGGTCAGCTGATCCGCTTCCTGCGCCAGTTCGCGGGCCTTCGACGTGCGTTCGATCAGTTCCGAACGAGCGTCAAGCCATTCACGGCGATGCTTCCGGTAGCGCGTCAGGAGCGTTCCGATTGTCTTGTCGCCGAAGCGATCCAGAGCATTACGCTGCTGGTCGGGACGAAGCAGGCGGAGCTGATCGTTCTGGCCGTGCACGGTCAACAACGGGTCGGTGAACTCCGAGAGCACACCGGCCGGAACGCTGCGACCACCGAGATGAGCTCGCGATCGTCCGTCGCTACCGACGGTCCGGACCGCGATGATGCTGCCGTCCTCGTCACGCTCTGCACCGGAGGACTCGAGAATCCGCGCGATCTCTCGTTCCGACGCCGGCGACAAGTCCGTGACGAACCTGCCCTCGACAACTGCGCGGGAGGCGCCCAAGCGCACCCGCCCGGCATCGGCTCGCGCACCACTGAGCAAGTGCAGGCTGGTGACAACCATCGTCTTACCCGCACCGGTCTCACCGGTCAGGACGGTCAATCCCTCGTGGAATTGCGCTGACGCCTCGGAGATCACACCCAGGCTGTCGATTCGGATCTCTGCGAGCACGTTTTAAGGCTTCCTTCCCCGCCACCCGGTCACCGGCAATTCGAACTTTCGCACCATCCGATCGGCAAACGGCGCCGAATCCAGTCGTACCCACTTGACCGGAGTGGCACCCCGAACAATCTCGACGCGTCCGCCCGCAGGCAGTTCCAGCGTGCGGCGACCGTCGCAGAACACCAACCCGTCGTGACTGCCGGCAACGGTCTCCACCGCAATCAGAGACTCCGGACTGGTGACGAGTGGACGCGCGAACAGTGCGTGAGCGTTGCTCGGAACCACAAGTAGCGCTTCGAGTTCCGGCCACACCACCGGACCACCGGCAGAAAACGCATAGGCCGTCGACCCCGTCGGCGTGGACACCAGCACACCGTCGCAGCCGAATGCCGACACCGGCCGCCCGTCAACTTCGAGAACCACTTCGAGAACACCCAGACGCGAGCGGTTTTCGATACTCGCCTCGTTGAGAGCCCACCCGCGATCGATGATCTCGTCATCGACGCGAATCACAACGTCCAACGTCATCCGGTGTTCCACGCGGTATTCCTTCCGGACTACCTGCGCGAGAGCCTCTTCGAGATGCTCGGCCTCGGTCTCCGCCAGGAACCCGATGCGTCCGAGGTTGATTCCGAGAACCGGAATCGACGCTTCCTGAGCTAACTCAGCGGCACGGAGAAAGGTGCCGTCGCCGCCGAGAACCAGAACCATCTCGCATCCGACTGCCGCTTCGGGACCTGGGTGAACAACTGTCACATCAAGATCCGGCGCCGAGAATCCCTCAGGCGCAGTCATTGCCTCGATACGCGAGCTGTCAGCTTCGTCGACCAGCACCCGCAGGCCAATGCCCGCGCTCTCGAAGATCTTTCCGACTCGTCTGGCAGTTTCGGCGATATCACGGCGACCCGGGTGTGCCACCAGGAGAATTTCGCGTGACTCACCTCCGGCAGTTGCATTCACTGCGGACCTTCCTCTACAGCTCTGCGGATAAGATCCTCGACCGACGGCGCATCGTCAGCCTGCTCCTGCGGCTCGGTTTCCTTCTTGAGCCACAGGAAGTACTCGACGTTTCCGGACGGGCCTGGCAACGGACTCGCAACAACACCGGCGGTACGCAGGCCCACCTTGGCGGCAGCTTCGGACACTTCGAGGACAGCGGAAATCCGAAGCTCAGGGTCACGAACAACCCCACCTGCCCCGACTCGATCCTTGCCGACCTCGAACTGCGGCTTCACCATCGGAACAAGATCGGCGCCGTCTGCGGTGCACGCGACAAATGCCGGGAGCACAAGCTTGAGAGAGATGAACGAGAGGTCGGCAACAACCATGTCGACGGTCCCACCGATGGTTTCGGCGTCGATGGCGCGGACATTGGTGCGGTCGATGACGTGAACCCGCTCGTCCGACTGCAGTCGCCACACCAATTGGCCGTATCCGACGTCGACAGCAACCACTTCTTTGGCACCGCGGGTCAACAGAACGTCGGTAAATCCACCGGTCGAGGCACCGGCGTCCAGGCAGCGACGCCCCTCGACGCTCAGCCCTGATTCGCCGAAAGTGTCAAGAGCGCCAATCAGTTTGTGTGCTCCGCGGGAGGCCCAAGAGACTTCCTGCTCGACCTCGACCACGCGCAGCGGTGTTCCGGCTTCGATGGCCGTAGCTGGTTTGGTGGCAACGGCACCCGAGATGAGGACCCGGCCGGCCGAGATCAACTCTTGTGCATGTTCGCGTGAACGTGCCAATCCACGACGAACGAGTTCAGCGTCGACGCGTGCTCTACGTGCCATGTCAGACCCTGTCCACAGACGCCAGTGCTTGGACCAGCACCTCGTGTGCTTGTTCCAGTAATTGCGCCTTGTGTGGAATCACGCCTGCTCCGTGCTGATCGTTCGGATCCTGATCGAGTTGCCCGAGACTCACGAGCAAAGCGTCGACGTCGGACCGAATACGCTCCGGGTCAACACCTCGCGACGGCCCAGGCACACCGGTGCCGGGGCTCGTGTTTTTGTTGTTCGATATCGGGGTGCTCATCGCGCACAACGCTAGTGCATGACCATTGGTTGCGCACACATCCCCACCCCGCGAGTCGAACACTCTTGCGAGAATTTACGCCAACCACGAATCTACGACGCGTTGCACATCGGCGTCCGATGCCTCGACGGTTTCGAATGCCGGATGTTCCCATGCCACGGGAGCGAGTGCGCGCAGCAGCGACGTCTCGTCTCCCACCATGGGTCCGTCCACGACCAGTGCCGTCCCGGACGTGGAGATGGTCCACTTCGAGTCGGTGCCGACCTTCGACAAGGCGGCAGGCTGGTTCAGTGCGTCGAGCGTTGCAGCAATGTAGGTGGGGTGCTGTTCGAGTGGAGCGCGCAGAACATCAGCGGGTGTACTGACACCGGTCAGAACAAGCAGTGAATCGATCGAAACAGCATGCGCGCCTTCAATATCCGTATCGAGGCGATCGCCGACGACCAACGGTTTGGTGCAACCGCTGCGGAGCAATGCATCGTTCATGAGCGGGGCCGCGGGCTTGCCGGCCACCAATGGTTCTACCTTGGTCGCTGCGCGCAGCGCCGCGACCATCGAACCGTTTCCGAGCACCAAACCACGCTCGGAAGGCAGCGTGGTGTCGAGATTGGCCGCCACCCACAGTGCGCCTGCGCGAATAGCAAGGCACGCCTCGGCGAGGATCGACCAATCGGTTGCGGTCGAATGCCCCTGTACGACGGCAACTGGAGATTCGGCAAACTCACGAACCGGACGCAGTCCGACCCGAGTCACCTCGTCGGCAAGCGCTTCGGTGCCGACAACAAGGACCGCAGACCCGGGAGCGACCCGTTCGGCAAGCAAACGGGCAGCCGTCTGTGAACTTGTCACAACCCGGTCGTCGACAGAATCGAAGCCGAGTTCGGTCAGATGCGCAGACACGTCCGACGGCGACCGGCTCGCGTTGTTGGTCACGTAGTAGAGCGCTTGCGATCCCTGGCCCAGAGCACTCTGGGTACCAGGAATCGCGTGAGCGCCCGCGTAAAGCGTCCCGTCGAGATCGAGCAGAAGTACGTCGTACTGGCTGCGAAGAACCGTCACAGATCTTCTCCGGACAGCTCCGCCACCCGCTCTTCTGCATCCGTATCGCCCTCGAGATCTGCTGCTGCAGCATTGAGGAACCACTTCAGACCGTCTTCGACGCGGCCGGCCGCAACAAGTGCGTCGGCGTAGGCGTAGAACAGCCTGGCAGCAGACGCACCGGTGCGCTTTGCATCAAGATCGGCAGTCTGCAAGGTGACAACGGCCTGATCGAACTGGCCGAGATCCATCCGGGCGCCTGCTACGACCATCCGAAGCTCCGACGCTTCATCACCCGACAGCAATTTCGCTTCGTCACTACGACCGAGTTCGATTGCCCGCTCGGGGCGGCCCAATCCGCGTTCGCAGTCAGCCATCACAGCAATGAGTCCAGGACCGCCGGCCATACGACGAGCTGCACGCAGCTCGGACAATGCTTCAGCCCATTCACCGGCGTGATACGCAGTGATTCCGGCAGCTTCACGAACAACCGCGATTCGGCCGGCGCGCTGACGGGCAGCACGGGCATGGAGCAGTGCAAGTTCCGGATCTTCGTCGACCAACTTGCCGGCCATGACGAGGTGACGCGCAACTGTGTTGGCGTTGTCCTTGTCCAAGCTCAGCAGATCACGACGAACAGCCGGATCAAGTTCGGTCGGTTCTACGTTGTCTGGTAGATCGGGTTCGTCAGGGCGTGCTGCCTGACGCTGATTGCGGTCACCGTCGCGTCCACGAGGGGTAAATCCACCCTCGCCGCCACGACGCGATCCGCCGCTTCTGTCTCCTCCGCCGCTGCGGCGGTCGCCGCCACCGCTGCTTCGGGGACCACGCCCGTCGTTGTCACGACGGGGGCCACCTGAACGAGGCGCTCCTCCCCCACGGAAGGACCGACGCTCGTCGCCATTCTCCGACACAGTCTTTCCTTTCATACAACGCACGAAAGGGGACCCAGTATGTTGGGTCCCCTTTCGGTTAACGGG
>NZ_BCWX01000003.1 GCF_001894805.1 Rhodococcus globerulus NBRC 14531
CCGGTTGAATATGCCCAGGTTGCCGTTGTCGGAGTGGAGGATCCGGTCTGGGGTGAGGCAGTCAAGGCGGTGGTGGTCGCTGCTGCAGATCACGAACTCGATGCCACCGCGATACTCGCATTCACGCGAGCACGTCTCGCCGGATACAAGTGCCCGAAATCGATCGACGTCGTTGCTGAACTTCCACTTGGCGCTACCGGAAAGATACTCAAGCGCGAACTTCGAGCGCAGTACGCAGCACTGTGAGAACTAGCGAGTCCGCTTGCGGCGAGGCTTGTATCCCACCGTGTTCAGGGCGATCTCTGCGTATTTCTTGGCGACTTCCTCCGGGCTGAGTTCGCCTTCCGCGTGGTACCACCGCGGAATGGACTGACACATGGCGAGTAGTGCGCGAGTGGTCTCGGCTGTATCGGCGACAGAGAACACTCCTCGTTCGACGCCATCGCTGACGATGCCGAGGGCGAGTTTCTCGATACCCTTGCGGACAACGCGGTATCGCTGGCGGTTCTCGGGGCTGAGGTACCGCACCTCACCTTCGAGGGCCGCCAGGCGCGATCGGGTTGTCATGCGCAGCACGATTGCTTCGACGACATTCGTGAGCTGTTCGCACGGGTCGTCACCGCCGTCGGCCGATGCGGTGTGTGCACGCGCGAGCACGTCGCCGGTCGAGATCTCCAAGAGCGCGAGGAGAATCCCTTCCTTGCTCTGATGGTGGTAGTACAGCGCAGGAATCGTGACACCGACGCGACGCGCGATGTCTCGCACTGAGGTGCCGTGGAAGCCGTTGTCGTAGAATCCTTCGAGGGCAGCTTGGAGGATGGGGCTCAGTTCGAGTGGCTCGATCAGTCGCCAACTGGCCTCGGTGGTGGCGGTTTTCGCCGAATTCTTCGTGACCATGACTTCTCCATTAGCTATCGTTCGATAAGGCCTGGGGGGATCGTACGCTGCGGAGGTCCATGCTCCTTCGTGCGCCGGACTACGGACAAGGCGGTTGGTTTCCGCGACCAGGCCCTTCCCGATGTGTCGGAATATCGCGGCGGGTGCACAATATTGAAATGCCGAATTCAAGTCCTAAGTCCGCCTGGAAGTCCCTCCGTGAGGGAAACGAGCGATTTGTGGGCGGCGAGTCCATCCATCCCAGCCAGGGAATCGCGGATCGCGCGAAGCTGGTCAACGAACAGCACCCCACCGCCGTGCTGTTCGGTTGTGGTGATTCACGTGTTGCCGCCGAGATCATCTTCGATCAGGGGTTGGGTGACATGTTCGTCGTCCGCACTGCAGGTCACGTGCTCGACGATTCCGTTCTCGGTTCCATCGAGTACGCCGTCCATGTTCTCAACGTGCCTCTCATCGTTGTGCTCGGGCACGACGGCTGTGGCGCCGTCAAAGCCACGCTCGACGCTCTCGACAAGGGCGCAGTGCCAGACGGTTTCATTCGCAGTGTGATCGAACGCGTTGCGCCGTCCATTCTCATGGGACGCAACGAAGGCCTGAAGACTGTCGACGAACTCGAGGGCCGGCACGTTGTCGAGACGGGCTCGCTCATCATGCAGCGGTCACGAATCATTGCCGACAAGGTGGCCAAGGGAGAGTGCGCGATCGCAGGTGTCACCTACACGCTGTCCGACGGACACATGCGCCTGCAGGGCGTAGTAGGTGAAATCGGCGAGTAGGCCGGGATAATCCCCGCAGTCCTTCGTCACACGGTGCCGACACGCCGTCTCAGCTGACCGTTTGTGAGCCTTTCGCCAACTACCGTTGAGACCGTGTTGGAACCGAATGGACCACTGCCCCCTCAGATCTACTGGCGTCGCCGGGCTCTGGCCATCGGTGCTGCCGTTATCGCCCTGGTGTTGCTGATCTGGGCGATTTCGGCACTGGTCGGTGGGGGAGACGATCCTGCCGAGGCAGATGCCGCGGCCGTGACTTCCTCACTGACGTCGGAGGTGTCGTTCACGCCGAACCCGTCAGGAAGCAACAGCTCCGGCGGCAACGGTGGCGGCGGCAGTGGTGATTCCGGTTCGAATGGTTCTGCGACGTCCGCTGCTGCGAGTTCGACAACCTCGGCGACCAGTGCGGTTCCGGTGCCTGCCGGGCAGTGCGCCGACTCGTCCCTCGCAGTCAAGGCAACCGCAGACAAGCCGACCTTCGCCGGTGGTGAGGAACCGACCTTCACGATTGTCATCACGAACATCGGTTCCGCCGCGTGTGATCGCGACCTGGCCGGTGGACTCCAGCAGGTGCTTGTCTACAGCATCGACGGTAAGAACCGACTGTGGTCCAACGTCGACTGCTACCCGCAGCCTGCTCCGGATGTGCGCAACCTCGAACCGGGTGAGCAGGCCGCCTTCAAGGTTGCCTGGTCCGCCACGACGTCGACTCCGGACTGCGCCACTTCGCAGAATCCGCAGCGCAATCCCGTGGGTCCCGGCGCGTACACCGTGGTCGGCCAGCTCGGTGCACTACGTAGTGGCGCGGAGCCGTTCAATATCGCCTAGTAGCGGCGCGGAGCCGTTCAATATCGCCTAGTTGAACGAACCGGTGATCGAAGATTCGGCGAGCCGTGACAGACCTTCGCGGATGTGACGGGCCCACAGCCCACCGATACCTTCGACTGATTGAAGGTCGGCCGCAGTAGCAGCCAACAGAGCTTGCAAGGTGCCGAATGATCCGACCAATCGGTGGATCTGATGGAACTGAAGCCGCGGTACCCGCATGAGAACCCGGTATCCGCGGGGTGTCATCGGGGTATCGAGGGCTTCGATCGTGCCCGGGTAGCCGAGCACTCGGGCGAGTGTTGTCAGGTCGAGGAGATCGGCATCGGTGACACGGTCCAGGGCAGCGAGCACATTGTCCATCGCGGCGGTTCCGACCGGCTCGGGGCCGGCAAGGTAGTCGCGAACGATGAGCTGACGCGCAATGTCGTTGTCGCCGACCAGTTCTTCGAGCTGAAGGGCGAGCTGGCGACCGTCGGTGCCGAGTTCGAGGACGTCCTGTTCGATTTCGAGCGATACGCGTCGAACCATCTCGAGTCTCTGCACCACCGTCAATGCGTCGCGCAGAGTTACGAAGTCCTCGATCTCGACGACGGACAGCGATCTGGTGACCTCGTCGAGGCGTGCCTTGTATCGCTCGAGTGTCGCAACGGCTTGATTTGCCCGGGAAAGGATCGTGGCGGAACCTTCGATGACGTGTCTGATGCCGCCGACGTAGACGCTCACGATCGACATCGACTGGCTTACCGACACGACCGGGTATCCGGTCTGGATTGCCGTGCGTTCCGCTGCCCGGTGCCGAGTGCCGGATTCGACGGTCGGGATTTTGTGGTCCGGAACGAGTTGAACATTTGCGCGGACGATGTGCGAGCCGTCCGTGGACAGCACCACGGCACCGTCCATCTTCGAGAGTTCCCGAAGGCGGGTGGGCGCGAACTCGACGTCGAGGTTGAAACCACCGTCGCAGAGCGCTTCGATCTCGTCGTCGTAACCGAGGACGATCAGGGCGCCGGTGCGACCTCGAAGAATGCGTTCGAGGCCGTCGCGCAGCGCGGTTCCGGGGGCCAATCTGGCGATGGTTTCTCTCAACGCCGGCGACGACTGGGGATCCGCCATCGCACTGATCATTGAGAAACTCCCTGCTGAGGTCGATGTCACTAAGTCCGGGTCCGATAGCTGGTACTGGCAGATCCTTCGATTAGATTACCTATCCGTGAGTAGCACCTGGACTTTGCCTGACGACCTGACCGTGCCTGTGCCCGTCGAATTCTTCCCGGCGGCGGGTGAGAAGTTGCCTCAGCACTGGTCGAAGTGCTTCGGTTGCGGCGACGATCAGCCGGCCGGGATGGCGATGAGTTTCAAGGCGGGCGAGGGCCTCGAAGTGACCGGACGCCTCGAAGTCGCGAAGAAGTACCAGGGTGGACCCGGAGTCATTCACGGCGGAATTCTGTCCACCGCTTTCGACGAGGTGCAGGGCGTGGCATGCATGGTCCTCGGCACTCCGGTGGTGACCGGCCACCTCGAGATCGACTTTGCTCGGCCGATTCCGCTTGGTTCGGTTCTCGAGTTTCGGGCTCGCGTCGAGGGCACCGTTCGCCGCAAGGTCTACACCAGCGCAGAAGCTGTCATCGTCGAAGGCCCAGCCGCTGATCCGGACGTCATTGTCGGAACGTCGCGCGGACTGTTCCTGACCATCACACCCGAGCATTTTGCACAAACCCAGGAATTTGTCGACGGCGTTCCGACGTCGCCGTTCGGGACCTCGTCCGTCTGATTGCCCTGTGCTGAGCACCTCCGTCATTTGACGGGGGTGAGCTTGGGTCGAGGCGCGCCCTGCTTGCCACCGAGCAAACCGGCGTAGGTCAATGCTTCGGCGATGTTCGTCACTTCGTTGACTCGCATGCCGGGAATGTTCGGCCCCGAGTCGACCGGCACTATTGCGCTCGTGAATCCCAATCGGGCAGCTTCGATCAGTCGTCGGTTGACGCCGGCAACTCGGCGAACCTCACCGGCGAGTCCGACCTCGCCGAGGATCACCATTCCCTTGGGAACTGGCTTTCCCTTCACCGCGGACGTCACGGCGATGGCGAGGGCCAAATCGGCACCCGGTTCCGTCATTCGCATGCCGCCCACCGTTGCCGCGTAGACGTCGGCTTTGGCGATCGACACTCCGGCGCGTCGCTCGAGTACCGCCAGAACCATGGCGACGCGCGCGGTGTCCAGGCCGCTCACAGCGCGGCGGGGAGTGGGGAGTGGGGTAGGCGCCACTAATGCCTGTACTTCGCCGAGCAGCGGGCGTTTGCCGTCCATCATCACGGTGACAGCAGTGCCCTCCACCATCTCTTCCCGATGGTGGAGGAACAATCCGGACGGATCGCTGATTTCGTTGATGCCTTGTTCGGTGAGTTCGAAACAACCCACCTCGTCGGCTGCTCCGAATCGGTTCTTCACGCCGCGGACCATGCGAAGCGTGGAGTGTTTGTCTCCTTCGAAATGTAGGACAACGTCGACGAGATGCTCGAGCGACCGTGGGCCGGCTACGGCTCCGTCCTTGGTGACGTGGCCGATAAGGAGTACGGGGATTCCGCTGGACTTCGCCAACGACGTGAGCGCGCTGGTGACCGCTTTGACCTGTGTGACGCCACCGACAACGCCGTCGACGTCGGCCGCGAGCATGGTCTGCACGGAGTCGACGATCACCAGGGTGGGTTTGACCTGCTCGACGTGGCCGAGGATGGTCGCGAGATCATTTTCCGCGGCCAGATACATCCGTTCGTGGACGGAATTGGTGCGATCGGCCCGGAGCCTGACCTGCCCGGCCGACTCCTCTCCGGTGACGTACAGCGCGCGGTCTTGCGGACTCCGCATCGCCCACCGGTAGACGACCTCGAGCAGCAGCGTGGATTTGCCGACGCCAGGTTCCCCGGCGAGCAGGACGACCGACCCGGGAACAACACCACCGCCGAGAACTCGATCGAGTTCACCGATCCCGGTGGGCTTGGCCTTGGTGCTCTGGCTGTCGATCTGGGTGAGCGGAGTGGCGGGTGTGGTGGGCAGGACAGCGGCCGATCCGGCCTTGGCGAGCGATGCCCCCGCGCGACTGGCGACCGGAGCGACGACGGACACTTCGGACATGGAGCCCCACGTGTCGCACTCGGGGCAGCGGCCGACCCATTTGGGCACGACGGATTTGCATTCGGAGCACCGGTAGTTCGATTTCGCTTTGGCCACCGGAACAGACTAGAGGCGAGGTCCGACATGGACCCCGCCTCTAGTGTGGCAATTCGTGACCTTGGCGAAACGCAGTGTCCGCCTGAGGTTTACAAGCTCAGTGTCCTGAGCCCTCGACCGGTGACTTCTCGGATACGTCACGCTCGAGTTGTGGGCCCGCATCGACAGGAACCTGAACCGTGACGGGGCCGGCCTTCTCGAAGGTGAAGGTGATCGGGATGGTCAGGCCCGGGCGAACGCCGGCCTTGATGTCTTCGAGGACCACGAGCACGAGCGCTGCGGGAGCGTCTGTGTTCTGGTCCTTGTTCTCGATCTGCTTCTCGGCTTCGGCCTCGGCGGACTCGCCCGCGGGAAGCTCTCCGGCCTGCAGGGATGTCTGCGGCTTGAGCACCAATCCGGCGACCTCTTCACCGGCGACAACGCTTGCAGCGTAGTCAGTGGTGATGCTCACCAGCTTGTCGGTCGTCTCCGTGCTCTCGTTCACGATCGTGAAGGCCAGCACGGCCTTTCCGCCGGGTTCGATGCTGTATTCCTCGGACGAGGGGTAAGCAATATGCACGTTGCGCAGGGCGATGTCACCAACGGTGGCACTGTTGCCGTTCACGGCGGCCTGCTGGACGGCAGTCTGGCTCACCTGTCCCGAGCCGCATGCGGACAGCGCGATGGCTGCGCCTGCAGCCAGTGCAATGGCGGTAGCGACTCGGCGAGTCGGCTTGCGGATAGCAGTCACGGTTTGTCCTCCAGGGCGTCAGGTTCGCACTCCACTAGGCAGAGTAGTAGTCAGCTCTCGCGGGCCGGTCGCTGGGTAGCCACAACGGTTGTCCGCGTGGGCTTTCACGCCACCGTGAACAGGCCGTCGACGCTGGTTGAATGCACGTCCAACAGGCACTGTCAACCCCTACGCTCGAGCAAGGATGCCCCTGACCTGCGCCGTTGATGCATGGCTGGTTCTTCGACGTGTTAAACTAGTGGAATCGAAAGGGGCACGGGACACATGATTTTCAAGGTCGGAGACACCGTCGTATACCCCCATCACGGTGCGGCGCTGATCGAAGCTATCGAAACCCGCACCATCAAGGGTGAGCAGAGGGAATATCTCGTTCTGAAGGTTGCTCAAGGCGATCTGACAGTTCGAGTTCCCGCAGACAACGCAGAATACGTCGGAGTTCGCGACGTCGTCGGCCAGGAAGGCCTCGACAAGGTTTTCCAGGTTCTGCGTGCACCGCACACCGAAGAGCCCACCAACTGGTCTCGTCGATACAAGGCGAACCTCGAGAAGCTTGCTTCAGGTGACGTGAACAAGGTCGCCGAGGTTGTTCGTGACTTGTGGCGTCGTGAGCAGGATCGTGGGCTTTCTGCTGGTGAGAAGCGCATGCTTGCCAAGGCTCGTCAGATTCTCGTCGGGGAGCTCGCGCTCGCCGAGGGCACTGACAACGAAAAGGCTGAGATCATTCTCGACGAGGTCCTCGCGACCGCGTCCTGAACCAACACCACAACAAAGCTGACAGTGTCGGTAGTCGCACTGGTTCCTGCCGCAGGTCGGGGATTGCGCTTGGGTGAGCAAATACCCAAGGCATTCGTCGAACTCGGTGGGCGCACCATGCTTGCACGCGCGGTTGACGGGCTCCGGAAATCCGGAGCGGTCGACCGCGTTGTTGTGATTGTTCCGCCTGAACTTCTCGGATCAGTCAAGGCTGATCTCGGGCGTAGTGACGACGTCGACGTGGTTGCCGGTGGAGCAGAGCGCACGGATTCCGTGCGGGCCGGGCTCGAGGCGGCCGGAGACGCAGAGTTCGTACTCGTGCACGATGCTGCGCGAGCTTTGACTCCGCCGGCGATGATTGCGCGGGTTGTCGCAGAACTGAAGGCGGGCAGCGCTGCGGTCATTCCCGTGCTGCCGGTCACGGACACCATCAAGTCCGTCGATGTTCTCGGCATGGTTACCGGTACTCCGCTTCGCAGCGAACTTCGTGCGGTACAAACTCCCCAGGGCTTTTCCACGCAGGTACTGCGCCAGGCCTACGATGCCGGTGATCTGGCGGCAACGGACGACGCGTCGTTGGTCGAGCGACTCGGCGTTTCCGTACAAACCATTGCCGGTGAAGCTCATGCCTTCAAGATCACGACGCCACTCGACCTGGTACTTGCCCGAGCACTTCTGGATGCGGATTCGTAAGGACGGAAATTAGATGCGAGTCGGTCTGGGGACGGATGTTCATCCCATCGAGGTAGGACGGCCGTGTTGGATGGCCGGTTTGTTATTCGAGGATGCTGACGGCTGCTCCGGGCATTCCGACGGCGATGTTGCCGTTCACGCGTTGTGTGACGCTCTTCTCTCCGCGGCGGGATTGGGCGACCTCGGATCCGTCTTCGGTACCGGGAGGCCGGAATGGGACGGAGTGAGTGGCGTCCGGATGCTCGCCGAGGTTCGGCGGTTGCTCGAGGAAAACCAGTTCACGGTGGGCAATGCCGCAGTTCAGGTCATCGGGAATCGCCCCAAGATCGGTCCGCGTCGCGACGAGGCGCAGCGGGTCCTCTCCGAGGTTCTCGGTGCCCCGGTTTCGGTCTCCGCCACCACCACCGATGGACTCGGTTTGACCGGGCGCGGCGAGGGGATCGCCGCCATGGCCACCGCGTTGGTCATGACAACCGGCAACGACAGGTAAGATCGCTGGTCGTGACCCTGCGCCTATACGACACCGGTACGCGGGCCCTGCGGGATTTTGTTCCGTTGGTCCCCGGACATGCATCGGTGTACCTGTGTGGGGCGACAGTCCAGGGTGATCCTCACATCGGACACGTGCGTAGCGGCGTCGCATTCGACGTGCTGCGCCGGTGGTTGCTGGCGCACGACAACGACGTTGCATTCGTGCGCAATGTGACGGATATCGACGACAAGATATTGAACAAGGCTGCCGACGCCGGCCGTCCCTGGTGGGAGTGGGCCACGACGTTCGAGCGTTCCTTCACGTGGGCGTACGACCAGTTGGGTGTATTGCCGCCGTCGATCGAACCGCGGGCCACCGGTCACGTCACGCAGATGGTCACGATGATGGAGCGTCTCATCGCGAACGGTCATGCGTACGCCGCGGGCGGTGACGTCTACTTCGACGTGCAGAGCTACCCCGAATACGGCGCACTCTCCGGGCACAAGCTCGACGACGTCCATCAGGGTGAGAGTGCTGCCGAGGGCAAGCGTGACCCGCGTGACTTCACGCTGTGGAAGACGGCCAAGCCTGGCGAACCCTCGTGGCCGACTCCGTGGGGACCCGGCCGTCCCGGTTGGCATCTCGAATGCTCGGCCATGGCGGAGTTCTATCTCGGCGCCGCATTCGATATTCACTGCGGTGGAAGGGATTTGGTCTTCCCTCATCACGAGAACGAGATTGCCCAGGCAAAATGCGTCGGCGACGATTTTGCTCAGTACTGGCTGCACAACGGCTGGGTCACGATGAGTGGCGAGAAGATGTCCAAGTCGCTCGGCAATGTGCTGTCGGTGCCGAATGTCTTGAAAAAGGTTCGCCCGCAAGAACTTAGGTACTACCTCGGTAGTGCTCACTACCGTTCGAATCTCGAGTACTCGGACGAAGCCCTCGAAGAGAGCGCCAAGTCGTACCAAGGACTCGAGGCGTTTGTCCTGCGTACGCACAAGCGCGCAGGTGGCGTCGAACTCGGAACGTGGACAGAAGGTTTCGCGGAAGCGCTCGACAACGACTTGTCGGTCCCGATCGCGTTGGCCGAGATTCACGGCAAGGCGAGTGCGGGCAATACCGCGCTCGCAGCGGGAGACCTGGGCGCGGCGCGCGTGGCGGCAGGTCAGGTGCGAGCGATGCTCGCCATCCTGGGCGTCGACCCCCTCGACGCGCATTGGTCGCAGTCCGGTGGCGACACCGAGGCGGCAATGGAAGCTTTGGACGTGTTGGTGCGCGCCGATCTCGATCGGCGGCAGCAGGCACGGACGGAAAAGAACTGGGCGGTGGCGGATGAAGTCCGTGATCGCCTCATCAAGGCGGGTATCGAAGTAACCGATACTCCCGACGGACCCGAATGGTCCCTGAAGGCAGGGCAGTAACAATGGCTGGAAACTCGAGCAGGCGCGGCGCAGTCCGTAAGGGCGGCACCAAGAAGGGCCAGGTTGCCGGTTCCGGCGGTAAGCACCGTCGCGGTCTCGAAGGGCGTGGCGCTACGCCACCCGCCGAGGCACGCACCAAGCATCCCGCGGCGAAGCGTGCAGCGCGCGCCGCACGGGCCGACGAGAAGCAGGGTCGTGGTGGCCGTCCGGGTCCGGGCCGCAAGGTTCTCGACGGTCCCGAGACAGTGCTCGGACGCAACCCGGTGGTCGAGTGCCTGCGCGCTGGCGTTCCGGCGACGGCGCTGTGGGTTGCCGTCGGCACCGAGAGCGACGACCGCCTGAAGGAATCCGTTCAGCTTGCCGCTGATGCCGGAATCTCCATTCTCGAAGTACCGCGTACCGATCTGGATCGCCTGAGTGCCAACGGTCTTCACCAGGGCATCGCGCTGCAGGTTCCGCCGTACCGTTACGCACATCCGGACGATCTCCTGTCCGAGGCGCGTAAGCACGCCGAGCCGCCGTTGCTCGTCGCGCTGGACAACATCACCGACCCCCGCAACCTGGGCGCCGTCGTGCGCTCGGTCGCGGCTTTCGGTGGACACGGCGTCGTGATTCCCGAGCGTCGTAGCGCCAGTGTCAGTGCCGTCGCTTGGCGTACCAGTGCCGGTGCTGCTGCTCGTCTGCCGATTGCTCGCGCCACCAACCTCACTCGCACGCTCAAGGACTGGGCGTCCAAGGGTGTACAGGTTGTGGGCCTCGACGCCGGTGGCGACACCACTCTCGACGATTTCGACGGCAGCGGTCCAGTGGTGATCGTGGTCGGTTCGGAGGGCAAGGGACTCTCACGTCTCGTCCGCGAGAACTGTGACGCGATTCTGTCCATCCCCATGGCTGGACCGGTCGAGTCGCTCAACGCTTCGGTTGCTGCCGGAGTTGTGTTGGCCGACATCGCGCGTCGTCGCCGTAGCAGCTAGGGCCTTCGGCCCGGTGCGCGTTTCCGGTAGTGGGAACGACCAGAAACGCGCACGGGGGGCTTAGCCGAATTCGATTGACGTGTTGATTTCCTCGACCTGGTCGGAGAGCGCCATGTCTTCCTTATCGGTGAACTGATTCGCGAAGCTCACCAGGTACACGGGAGACGATTCGTCAGCCTGGTAGGCGATGACGGTCATGACCGCCAACAGGGGAACGTCAACGTTCGGCGGCGACCAGGTTCCGGCGATGCGGATCGCCTTCTGTCCGTCGATGTCGAGGTCGACCTTGTTCACCTCGGTCCATCCGTTGAGCATGCCGAGCGACGCCTGGGCGCCGGCAAGAACGTCGTCGGGGCTTGCGGTGCCCTGGCTTTCCACCGTCAATGTCGTGTTCGGCATGAAGCCGTTTGCATCGGCCTGGTTGCTGGACAGGATGTCCGTGACGCTTCCGGTGGTGACTTTCTGGGTCTGCGACCATCCGTCCGGAAGGCTGACGCTGATGGCCGGTGCGTCGGCGTCGGTGCCGGAGTTGAGGGTGACACGTTCGCCGCTGAAGCTGATGCTGTCATCCGACGTTGTTGCCGCGGCGGCCGAGGTAGTTGCGGAGGTCGCTACCGAGGTGGCCTCCGAGACAGCCTCGCCGTCGTCGGAGCTGCTGCATCCCGAGAGAACAAGTGCTGCGGTGATCAAACTGGCTGCGCTCAGAGCGATTGTGCTGCTCTTCATACTCATATGTCAGTTTCCTTCGGCTTATTCACGACGGCCGTGCGCCGACGCCAGCAGTGGCTGAGACTATCAGCGCCGCCTACGCCGCCCGGAAGGTAACCGAACTTCCCGGTCTCATTTGCGCCAGCGTGGCGATTCCGGGGTCGGTGACCACTGCGATCACCGGATACCCGCCGGTTACGGGATGATCAGCCAGGAATATCACGGGGTGACCGTTCGGGGGCACTTGAACCGAGCCGGAGACGACGCCTTCGCTGGGCAATTCGCACGTACGTGAGCGATGCAGCGGTCCGGGGCCGCGTAGCCGAACGCCGACTCGATCGGTGTCTTCGGTGACGGTCCAGGCGTGGTGCAGCAATGCGTGGACGGAGGCGGGTGTGAACCAGTCGTCGCGCGGTCCGAGGGTGATGCCGAGCGGAACGGGGCATGGGGTGGGCGCCGGCGGTGGGATGAAATCCTCGATCGGCCACTCGGCTTCGCCAACTCCGACGAGCAGGTGATCGCCCGCGCGGACGGGCGCTGGGCCGAGTTCGGCGAGTGTGTCGGTGGAGCGAGAGCCGAGAGTTTCCGGGACGTCGATGCCGCCGCGGACAGCGAGATAGGTGCGCAGTCCGGTTGTGCTGTAGCCGATTTCGAGGAGGTCGTCGCCATCGAGTCGGAGGGTCGAGTAGTCGGCAACGGGACGTGCGTTGACTGTCACCGGTGCCCTCGCGCCGGTGACTGCAACGGTCAGCGGCCCGACGGCCTGTGCGGCGAATCCACCTGTCGTGATTTCGAGCGTGGCGGCATGAGGTGCGTTTCCTACCAGCCTGTTTGCCGCGTCGTGGGAGATCAGATCAACCGCGCCGGAGCGGCCGACGCCGCTGGCCGCGCAACCTACCCGTCCATGGTCCTGGACGGTGGTCAACGGGCCGGGGCGAACGACATCGAGCCATGCCATGAAGCCATTGTCCCTCAGCGAGGAGTGCGGGCGCAGGAATCAGGTGAAGGGCGTGATCGTTACGTCGGACGCGGTGAGCAGTCTCCGGATTTCGGTGGCCATGTCGACGGCGGCCGGGGTATCACCGTGGACGCACACCGAGTCGGCGCGGACCGTCACGCGGCTGCCGTCAATGGCGTCTACGACGCCCTCGAGCACTATCCGGCGCACGCGTTCGGCAATGGCAACAGGGTTGTGAAGTACTGCCCCTGGCTGGTTTCGGGGCACCAACGTCCCCTCCGGCGTGTACGCGCGGTCGGCAAAGGCCTCGGTCACAACTGTCAGACCGGCCGCTTCCGCTTCGGCCAGGAACACCGAACCCGGGAGCCCGAGAACGGGGAGGGACGCGTCGTAGGTGCGTACGGCGTCGACAACGGCGCGCGCTTGTTCACGGTGATGCACTATCGCGTTGTAGAGCGCGCCGTGAGGTTTGACGTACGTGACGCGGGAGCCGGCGACACGGGCCAGTCCGTCGAGTGCCCCTAGTTGATAAATGACATCGGCCGCGAGATCGGTGGGTGAGACGTCGATGAAGCGTCGGCCGAATCCCGAAAGATCGTTGTATCCGACCTGCGCGCCGATCCGTACGTTCTGCGCCACAGCGGAGCGGCAGGTCGCCAACAGTGTGGTCGGGTCACCGGCGTGAAACCCGCACGCGATATTGGCGCTGGTGACCACGGTCAGCATGGCGTTGTCGTCACCGAGCGTCCAGGCGCCGTATCCCTCGCCGAGGTCGCTGTTGAGGTCGACGCGGATCGTCATGCGTGCGCCGGAATCCGTCCGGCATTCTTGCGTCGCGCAGAACCGGTGAGGCGGCACACCAGGTAGATGACAAACGACACCGTGGTGACAAAGCTGGACACCGGAACTCCGGGTGCGAGGGAGAGCAGGATGCCGCCGACAGCGGCGAGTTCCGCGAAGACCACGGACAAGATGGTGGCCTTGAGCGGGCTTGCGGTGACGTACGCGGCCGCCGCGGCGGGCGTGATGAGCAACGACATCACCAGCAGCGCGCCCACGATCTGCACACCCAGAGCGGCCGTGATGCCGACAAGAACCGCAAAGACGATGGACAGCGCGCGTACCGGAACACCGCGGGCCGCAGCCACTTCGGGATCGGTGCTGGCGAACAGCAAGGGGCGGTAGATGAATCCCAGCGTGCCGATCACGATGACTGCGCACAGAAGAAGCAGTTCGAGTCCGCTGTTGCCAGGTGCCACGATCTGACCGACCAACAACGAGAAGCTGGTTCCGGTTCGGCCGTCGTACGCCCAGAGGAACAGCACCGACAGTCCGAGCCCGAAGGCCATGATCACGCCGATCACCGAATCGCGGTCTCGCGCTTTGGCTCCCAGTAGTCCGAAGAGAACTGCCGCGACCACCGAACCCACAATTGCTCCGGCGCCGACACTCACTCCGACCAGCAGGGCGGCCGACGCGCCGGTCAGCGACAGTTCACTGGTTCCGTGAACGGAGAACGACATCTGCCGGCTCACGATCAGCGGGCCGATGATGCCGGCCAACAATCCGAGGATCGCGCCGGCAATCAATGCCTGCTGGACGAAGTCGTACTGCAGAAGGTCGACAGTGGCGGACACGTCGAACATCCGCGACATCGCATCGGTGAATTTGTTGCTCACGCGTGATCCTCATCGCTGTGGTGGACGCCTTCGCCCGGACGCAGGCCGCCCGCGCTGCCGAGAGCGTCGATGGCGTCGCCGGTGCCGACGACAACCAGGCGGCCACGAACCTGCAGTACCTCGACGTCGGTGTTGTACAGATCGGAGAGAACCTCGGACGTCATCACCTCGGCCGGCGTTCCGATGCGGAACTTGCCGTCGACGAGATACAGCACCCGATCGACCAGCGGAAGGATCGGATTGATCTCGTGGGTCACGAACAGTACGGCCGTGTTGTGGGTGCGTCGACGCTTGTCGATCAACGTGGACACCAGATGCTGGTTGGCGAGGTCGAGGCTGAGCAGCGGTTCGTCGCACAGCAGAATCTTCGGATCGCCGACCAGTGCCTGCGCAATACGCAATCGCTGTTGCTCACCGCCGGACATGGATCCGATGGGGGCGTCCGCGAAGGCTTCGGCGCTGACCTGCGCGATGGCGTTGTCGACGATCGCGCGTCGCCGCCCCCGCCGAAGCAGGCCGGTGCCCCACTGATGTCCGTCGACCCCGAGACCGACAAGGTCGCGCCCGCGCAGCGGAAGTCCGTCGTCGATGGATTTCTGCTGCGGGATGTACCCGACGTGCGAGTTTCCGGCGCGGGCCGGGGTTCCGGCGATTTCTGCGCTGCCGCCGCTGAGTTGTAGTTGCCCCAGCAGAATCTTCAGAAGTGAGGTCTTGCCGGAGCCGTTAGGGCCGAGCACAGCGATGAACTCGCCGGGCTGAACCTCGAGGTCGAGGCCGTCCCAGAGGGTGCGGGCGCCGAAGGACAATCGGGCGTCCTTCAGGGCGACTGCTGGCACGGCATTTGTTGCCGGCGCCGTTGTATTCGCGGAGGTTTCTGTCACAAGCCGATCGGTTCTTCTCGGAATTGAGTGGGCAAGAAATTACTGGGCAGAGAGGGCGTTGGCTAGCGACTCCGCGGTCTGCGTCTGCCACTGAATGTAGTCCAGGCCTTCGGGGAGAGTCTCCGTAACCTCGACGACGGGCACGCCTGCTTTCTCGGCGGTGGAGCGCATGTCCTGCGTCACTTTGTCCTGCGTCTGAGTGTTGTAGACGAGGGCCCGGGCAGCCTTGTCCGACAGCAATTGGCGCGTTGCGGCGATCGCGGCCGGTGACGGATCGTTGCCGTCTTCGATCGCGCTGGTGAATTCCTCGGGGGTTGCGTCCTTCAGCTCGGCGGCAACCAACAGGTAGTGCGCGATGGGTTCGGTCTGCGCGACCGACTCGCCGCCGTGGGCCGCGGCAATCGAATCGGTGACGGCGGTGATGCCGGCCAGTTTCTGGCTGTATGCCTGTGCGTTTGCCTCGTACGTCGACGCATTGTCGGGGTCGAGTGCACTGAGTTGGTCGGCGACGGAGTGGGCCACTGCGTCGACGGTGGGGATGTCGAACCAGACGTGCTCGTTGACGGCGCCGTGCGTGTGACCGTCGTGCGATTCTCCCGAGGTCTCGCCTGCGTGGATTCCACCGTCGAGCAGGTCGTACGCGTTGACGGTCTTCTGGTCGCCCTTGCCTGCGTCGAGGATGTCGGTGACAAATTGGTCGTAGCCACCACCGTTGTAGACGACAAGGGAGGCGTCGGTGATCTTGGCAGCCTGAGCCGGGGTGGCTTCGAAGGAATGCGGATCCGCGGACGGCTCGTCGATGATGGAGGTGACGGTGAGAACGTCACCTGCGACGGCCTGCGCAACGTTGCCCCACACGTTTGTGGAGGCGACGACGGAGATGCCATCGTCCCCGGTCTTTTCGGAGCCGCAGGCCGTCAGTGCCATGGCCGCTGCGACCGAGATGGTGGCGAGGGCGGCGATGCGGATTTTGGACGACGAGCGCACGAATTTTCTCCTGAACGAAGGGTGGGCTAAATGCTATTGGAAACCGTTACCGTTACACATTAGCGCATAGTCGCTGGTAGGTCATGTTCGGTTCAGCCCCGTCGTGCCGACTTTGACGGGTACCGATAACGTCCGTCTATGCCCCGGTCCCGTCAGCCACGCCGTCAAGCCACTTTGGCGTCGCTCGCCGCCGAGCTCAATGTGTCGAGAACAACAGTCTCGAACGCGTACAACCGACCCGATCAGCTCTCCGTCGAGCTTCGGGATCGAGTGCTCCAAGCGGCCAAGCGACGCGGATATCCCGGACCCGATCCGGTCGCCCGTTCCCTACGTACCCGTAAAGCCGGTGCCGTGGGACTTCTCCTCACCGAAGCGCTAAGTTACAGCTTCCGTGACCCGGCTGCCATGAGCTTCCTGGCAGGCCTCTCGGAATCCTGCGAGGAAGCTGGGCAGGGGTTGCTCCTGATTCCTGCCGGACCAGGGCGAGACGACGTGGATGCCGCCGCGGTCGTGCAGCAAGCCGGCGTCGACGGTTTTGTCGTCTATTCGGTTGCCGACGACGACCCGTATCTTGCCGCCGTCCTCGAACGTCACATCCCGATCGTGGTGTGCGATCAGCCGCGCGAGATTCCCGGAGCGTCTCTCGTGGGCATCGATGACCGCGCTGCCATGCGCAAGGTTGCCGATTACCTCATCGGTCTGGGCCACACCGAGATCGGTGTGCTTTGCATGCGGCTGGGGCGAGACCGGATGGATGGTGTCGTCAGTCAGGAGCGCCTGAAGTCGCCGCATTTCCACGTTCAGCGTGAGCGGATCGAGGGAGTGCGCGACGCGATGTCGACGGCGCAGATTGATCCGTTTTCTCTGACTGTGATCGAGCGGTACGTCCACACCACGCAGTCCGGGCACTCCGCGGCAGCGGAGGCGCTCGCGACCAATCCGAAGATCACGGCACTGATCTGCACCACCGACGTACTTGCCCTCGGCGCTTTGGACTGGGCACGCTGGCAGGGCATCGACGTGCCTGGTCAATTGTCGATCACCGGATTCGACGGCGTGGGCGAGGCGCTTCGTGAATCGCTGACCACCGTGCGCCAGCCTCAGGAGGAGAAGGGCCGGCGCGCGGGTGCACTGCTGATGTCACCGTCCGGTTCCGGTGTGCCGATCATCGAGATGCTCGAGACGGAACTACTGGTCGGCCGTACGTCGGGTCAGGCCAAGATCTGAGCGGGTAAGTCCAAGAGCTGAGCGCAGCGTAGTAGGCCGAGATGGCTGTAAGCCTGGGGATGGTTGCCAAGTGACCGTTCTGCGACCGGGTCGTACTCTTCCGCGAGCAGGCCGGTAGGACCTGCTGCTGCGACCAGTTGGTCGAACAGCGCCTCTGCTTGCAGGCGTTGTCCGATCAGCAGGTACGCCTCGACCAACCAGGCCGCGCAGAGGTGGAATCCACCCTCGATGCCGGGCAGGCCGTCGTCGTGGTGATAGCGGTACACCGTTGAACCGCTACGCAATTCGGCTTCGGTGGCAACTACCGTCGCGGCAAATCGCGGGTCCTCCGGATCGATCAGCCCGGACAGTCCGATGTGCAGGGTTGCGGCGTCGAGATCTACACCGTCGTATGCGGCGGTGTACGACTGGACGTCGTCCTTCCATCCCTTGTGGCGCACCTCGTCGGCAATCTGATCGCGCAATTCGGCCCACTCGGGCAGTGCCGTTCGGCCGAAGCGGTCGGCCAGTTTCACTGCGCGGTCGACGGTCACCCACCCCATCACCTTGGAGTAGACGTGATGGCGCGGGTTGTCGCGGATCTCCCAGATGCCGTGATCGGGTTCGAACCATCGTCGTTGCACGGCTTCGACCATTGCGCCTACCAGTTCCCAGTCGCGATCGCTCAAAGGCTCGGCAGCCCCGGCCTTTTCGCGGGCATCGGCAAGGTGGACGATCAGTTCTACGATGGGGCCGAAGACGTCGAGTTGGACTTGCTGATTGGCAGCGTTGCCAACCCGCACCGGGCGGGAGCCGGCGTATCCGGGCAGGGAGTCGATGACGGCCTCAGGCGGCAGTGACGTGCCGTTCAGCGTGTACAGCGGGTGTAGACGCTCGGGGCCCGGCAGTGTTTCGAGGACGCGGTGGACCCAGTCGAGGTACTCCTCGGCTTCGTGCGTCGACCCGACACTCACGAGAGCTGTTGCGGTGAGCGCGGCGTCGCGCAACCAGCAGTAGCGGTAGTCCCAGTTTCGGACGCCGCCGATCTCTTCGGGAAGTGACGTGGTTGCCGCTGCCATGATGGAGCCTGAGTCGGCGTGGACGAGTCCGCGCAGTGTGAGCGCGGAGCGTTTCATCAAGTCCGGCTTGAGTTTCGGCAGATCAAGGGTTTTAGCCCAATCGGACCAGTAACTTTCCGACCTGGCGCGGCGATCCGCTTCGGGCGCCGGTGACGGGTCCATATCTGTTGTGCCGCAGCGCAGTTCGAGAACGATATCGCCGGCTGACGGCGTGACGATTGCATGGGCAGTCTGCTGGTTGCCGTCGGTGGCGATATTCCACTGCACACCGGGGGATCGCAGCACGTACGGTTCGTTGGTGCCCAGGACGCGGATGCCGTCCTCCACGATCTCGAGGGTGACTTGAGCTTGGCCGAACTCCGGGCGCGGTGCAAACGAGACCACGGCGTCGGCTCTACCGGAGATGATGCGGGTGAAGTCGGTTCGGCCCTGTTGTACGTCGTGGGGGAGGTAGTCGGTGACAGACAGGCTGGCCCACCGAGTTTGAACGGTCATGGTGCCGTCGAGGTACTTCTGGCTCAGCGGCAGCGCAGTCCGCCGGGGACCGACGCTGAAGTGCCCGGCGGCGGTCCCGCCGAGCAGGTGGGCGAATACCGCTGCGGAGTCGGGTTCGGGGTGACACAACCACGTCAGGGTGGCGTCAGGCGTCACGAGGGCAACCGTGCGGGGGCTGGCAAGCATGGACAGGCGCTCGATGGGCGGCGCGTCTGCACCTGAAAGCCACGTACGACGCTCTTCGAGCAGAAACGCCAACGCGGCCGCGACGTCCTCGGTGCTGTCGACGCGGAAGGCGGCCATGGTGTCGCCCGGGCCGACCTTGACGCCGATGTCCGGGCCGGACAGCCTGGCGAACGCCTTTTCGTCGGTGACGTCGTCGCCGATGAACACGGCAGCGGTTGCGCCGTCCTGGTGCCGGATGAGATCAAGCGCTTGGCCTTTGTCGGTGGCGATGACAGCCAGTTCTACGACGGACTTGCCTTCCGTGACCTGCACTCCCGGCCAGAGCGCGGATTCCGTTCGCACCGCGATCAGGGCTTTTTCGGCGTCGTCTTCGGGGGAGTTTCGAACGTGTAGAGCGATGCTGGCAGGTTTCTTCTCGACGGTCGCACCGGGAGTGCGGGACGCGATCCGGGTCAGTTCGGTGCTGATCTCGCCGAGCAGTTTCTTGGCGTCGGCGTCGATGGCGTGAACAAATCCGATGTCGAATTCGGAGCCGTGACTACCGACCAGCTGTACTTCGGCGGGGAGTCGGGAGAGCGCGGCGAGGTCTTTGAGGGCACGTCCCGAGATGACGGCCGCTGTCGTGGAAGCCAGGCTGGCGAGCGAGCGAAGGGCGCGGACCGATTCCGCGCGTGGATACGCCTTCTCCGGATCCGCGACGATGGGCGCCATGGTCCCGTCGTAATCGGAGGCAACCAGCAACCGTGGCGTCTGCGCCACGGCTGAGAGGGCTCGACGGAGTTCGATGGGGAGATCCTGTGCGCTCACCTCTTCAAATCTAGGTGATTGCGAGCGTCCTGGCTCGGTACGTCGGCTCGACAGGTGCCCAGAACCGATTATCGATCCGGATTATCCCTATGCAGGTCTGCGGGATCCGTCGCCGAGCAACAGTTCAACGGTCAATTCGAGTCGATTGGCGACGTCGGTGGCCGATGATCGGCGTGTGAGCCAAGCCACGAGGTTGGACAGCCACACATCGGAGATGACGCGGGCGATAGCCAACTGTTCGTCGTTCGGTTCCTCTTCGGTCATCGCGCGTGCAAACAATCGGTCCATCAGTTGGCCCACGTGATCGACCTCGGCAGCAGCAGATGCGTCGGCGAACATGAATGCGCGGGTCATTGCTTCGGTGAGCAGTGGATCGCGTTGCATGGCTCGGGTGATCAAACTCAGGATCAGCTGCATGCGCTCGAGCGGGCTTGTTCCGGGCGGAATCTTGCCTCTGGAGTCGATCTTCTCGAACTCACGCGCCAGAGCGGAAACCAGGAGGTGCACCTTCGACGGAAAATATCGGTAGAGCGTTCCGACGGCAACATCCGCACGCTCGGCCACCGCGCGCATCTGAACGGCTTCGTATCCGCCCTTGGATGCCAATGTCAATGTGGCATCGAGAATCCGCTTGCGACGTTCGCGTTGCGCGTTGGAGCTGAGATCGTCCTCTCCGAGCGTCGCGGATGCGACGGCAGTGGAGCGGGATCGAGATGTTGCGGTCATCGACAAATTCCTTCGCGCCTTGACTCATGGCCAGGTGTCATATTAGAACACGTTCTAAACAATTGTGTCACTAATGGAGAGGTGGGAACCAGTTGTGACTATCGCCACGACCGATGAACAACGGGCAGTCCAGGAGTCGATCGAGGCGTGGGCGCGATCAGCAGCGCCGATGGACATGGTACGCCGTGGACCAGCGAATTCGTGGCGCCAGGGTTGGCCGGATTTTGCCTCGTTGGGGCTCTTTTCCGTTGCTGTGCCCGAGTCGGTTGGCGGTTCCGGAGCTGAGATCGTAGATCTGGCGGCAATGCTCGAGCAGGCTGCGATTGAACTCGTTCCGGGTCCTGTTCTCACTACGGCACTGGCCGCGTTGGTGGTCGGCCGTAGTGCAACTCCCGCGGCAAAGCGCTGGTCGGAGGCGCTTGCAGACGGTGCGATTCCCTGCGCCGTCGTATTGGACGAAAGACCAGTTGCCGCAACGGCTACCGAATCCGGCGGGCTCGAACTTCACGGTGACGGAGGTTTCGCGTGGGGCGCAGATGCCGGCGTGTCAGTACTGGTTTCCGCCGACAACGGCAATGGCGTCGTGTGGGTGCTCGTCGACGGTGAATCGAGTGGAGTCACGTATGACGCGCTCGACACGATCGACAAGTCCCGTCCGTTGGCGAAGGTCTCCTTCGATCGAGTGGTCGTGGATGCTGATCGGATCATCGGCGACATAGCGACGGGATCGGTGGCTGATCTTGCTGCAACGCTCGCGTCGGCGGAGGCTGCCGGAATTGCCGCGTGGAGCCTGCGGACTGCGGTGGAATACGCAAAGATTCGTGAGCAGTTCGGCAAACCGATCGGTTCCTTTCAGGCGATCAAGCATCTGTGTGCCGAGATGCTGTGCCGGGTTGAAAATGTCGGTGCAGTCGCCTGGGACGCTGCCGTGGCGGCAGAGTCGGGTGACGAACTTCCGATCGCCGCAGCAGTAGCCGCCGCGGTTTCCCTGGATGCGGCAGTCGACACGGCGAAGGACTGCATCCAAGTGCTCGGCGGCATCGGGTTCACCTGGGAGCACGAGGCGCATTTCTACCTTCGTCGCGCCGTGTCGCTGCGCCAGATGATGGGCGGCTCGTCTCGTTGGCGCGCCAGGGTGGCGGAGTTGACGCTCGCGGGATCGCGTCGTCACCTGCAGATCGATCTCAGTGCGTTGGAGTCCGATCGCGCCGAAATTCGTAGTGAAGTAGCACAACTGGTCGCTCTGCAAGAGTCCGAGCAGCGCACTGCCTTGGCTGAATCGGGTTACCTCGCGCCGCATTGGCCGGTGCCGTACGGCAAAGGGGCGAAGGCAGCTCAGCAGATTTTGATCGAGGAAGAGTTGGCCGCGGCAGGCGTCGGCCGACCTGACCTGGTCATCGGATGGTGGGCCGTGCCAACCATTCTCGAGCACGGCAGTGTCGAACAGATCGAACGGTTTGCTGTCCCCACCTTGAAGGGGGACATCACGTGGTGTCAGTTGTTCAGCGAGCCGGGAGCTGGATCCGACCTCGCCGCGCTGCGCACCACTGCCGAGAACGTAGACGGTGGATGGAAGCTCAACGGGCAGAAGGTGTGGACTTCGCTTGCGCGTGAGGCTGATTGGGCGATCTGTCTGGCGCGTACCGATCGTGGTGTACCCAAGCACAAGGGCATCACGTACTTCCTGCTCGATATGAGAACACCGGGGATCAGGATTTCGCCGCTGCGGGAGATCACAGGCGATTCGCTGTTCAACGAGGTGTTCCTCGACGACGTTTTCGTCCCGGACGATTGTGTCGTCGGAGAGCTCGGTGGTGGTTGGAAACTGGCCAGAACCACACTCGCCAACGAGCGGGTCGCGATGAGCGGTGGCTCGTCACTTGGTGGTGCGATGGAGGAATTGCTTGTTCTGGCAGGAAGTCCGGATCCCGTGGTCGCGGACAAGTTGGGCGGTTTGATCGGCACCGCGATGGTGGGATCGCTTTTGGAGTTGCGAACCACATTGCGGCAGTTGGATGGCCAGGATCCAGGACCGGCATCGAGCGTCCGCAAACTGGTCGGTGTTCGGCAGCGTCAGACCGTCGCGGAATTCGCGATGGAGTTGGGCGGTCCGGCTGGTTGGGTCGAGGGGCCGTTGTCCCGGGAGTTCCTCAATACGCGTTGTCTGTCCATCGCCGGTGGTACGACGCAGATCCTGCTGACCGTCGCGGCCGAGCGAATTCTGGGGCTACCGCGGGAGTAGTAGGTCTACAAATTTGGTCCCGTTGGTGATACAACTAGAACACGTTCTATATCGACGACGGGAATTTGCCAGCGTGGACTTCACCAGAGATGAAACCCAGGATGCGGTAGCCGAGGTGGCTACCGCACTCCTGGCCCGCGAACTACAGCCGGATGCCTTGTGGGCGGCCTTCGCCGAGGCGGATCTGCTCACGTTGGCGCTACCGGAGCGACTCGGAGGGGAGGGTCTGTCCGTCACCGACGTGGGCGCCTTGCTCACCGAAGTCGGCCGAGCTGCAGCGCCGATTCCAGCGCTGGCCACACTCGGATTCGGGGTGCTGCCCATAGTCGCGCTGGGCAGCGACGCCCAGCAGGACGAACTTCTGGCCGGTGTTGCCGCGGGACGGGTGTTCACGGCTGCCTTGGCTGAGCCGGGCCGCCAGTTTCCCGAGCAGCCAGCCGTTACGGCAAGGAAGACCGGTGAGAAGACCGGTGATCGGTACCGCGTCAACGGGACTGTGCTCGCGGTCCCCTTCGCTGCGAGTGCGCACCGCGTATTGGTTCCGACAGACGTCGGTGTTGTGTTGATCGACCCGAACTCGGCAGGTGTGACGCTTACGCCGACGCCGAGTTCGTCCGGCAGCCCCGAGTTTGCGATAGTCCTCGACGACGCCACAGGTGAGCTGCTGGGCGCCGGTACGGAAGCCGTGCAGACGCTCTATCGCATCGCGTTGGCGAGCATCGGAGCTGTGGTCGACGGATTGGTTTCCGGAGCCGTGGATCTCACTGCTGCCCACATCGGATCCCGCGAGCAATTCGGTAAGCCGCTCGCGACCTTCCAGGCCGTCGCGCAACAGATCGCCGACGCCTACGTCACGTCCCGGACACTGCACGTTGTGTCGCTGTCGGCATCGTGGCGCGTGTCGGAAGGGCTTGATGCGCAGTCCGATCTGGATGTGATGGCGTACTGGATAGCTCAGGAAGTTCCTGCGACCATGCAGGTTCTCCATCATCTGCACGGCGGTTTGGGAGTGGATGTCACCTATCCGCTTCACCGCTATTACGGGGCAGCAAAAGACTTGGCGCGCCTGCTCGGTGGCGCTTCGCATCGACTCGACCTCGTGGGGGCCCGGTGTTCATCGATCTGACCGACAGTCAGCGCGCGTTGCAGGCTGAACTTCGTCGTTACTTCTCGACTCTGATCTCGCCAGACGAGGCGAAGATCATGCGTACCGAACGGCACGGACCCACCTACCGCGACGTGATCCGCCGAATGGGCAAGGACGGGTGGCTCGGTGTCGGCTGGCCGGTCGAATACGGCGGGCGAGGCTTCGGCGAGGTGGAGCAGCAGATCTTTGTCAACGAGGCTGTGCGAGCAGATGTTCCACTGCCGTCGGTTACGTTGCAGACGGTCGGACCGACGTTGCAGAAGTACGGTAGCGAGGAGCAGAAGCAGAAGTTTCTTCCCGCCATCCTGGCCGGCGAAGTGCATTTTGCCATCGGATACACCGAACCTGAGGCCGGAACCGACCTTGCGGCTTTGCGTACCGGTGCCGTCCGCGCGGGTGACGAGTACATAGTCAACGGTCAGAAAATCTTCACCACCGGTGGACATGATGCGGACTATGTGTGGCTGGCTGTGCGAACGGGAGCAGCAGACTCGCGGCACCGGGGTATCTCGATCCTGATCATGGACACGAAGGATCCTGGGTACACCTGGACGCCCATCATCACCTGCGACGGCGCCCATCACGTCAATGCCACCTACTACGAGGACGTTCGCGTTCCGGTGAACATGCTTGTGGGCGAGGAGAATCAGGGCTGGCGCCTCATTACCACCCAGCTCAATCACGAGAGAGTCATGCTCGGACCAGCAGGCCGCGTCGGTGGCATCTACGATCATGTCTTCGACTGGGCTCGCCGCGAGAATCTTCTCGATCACACCGACGTGCGACGCACGCTGGGGGAGATCCACGCAACCTATCGACTGAACGAACTCCTCAATTGGCAGGTGGCATCGAGTGATTCGGACTCGGTTGATGTTGCCGACGCCTCCGCGACCAAAGTATTCGCCACCGAGCGTATTCAGCGAGTCGGCCGACTGGCCGAGGAAATTGTCGGTCGATACGGCAACTCTCTCGATCCGGAGACCGCTGATCTCATGGAGTGGTTGGACATGCAGATCAAGCGCAATCTGGTGATTACCTTCGGCGGCGGGGTCAACGAGGTGATGCGTGAACTGATCGCGACCGCCGGCTTGAAGCTGCCAAGAGTTCCGAGATAGGAATTGACTGTGTCAGATCCCATTCTTACTGCTGCAGAGCAGGTTCGCGCCGCCGGACCGAGCGCGCCACGCACCGGCCGAGATCCCGTAAACGTGCCGATGGTCCGCAACTGGGTCGAGGCGATCGGCGACAAGAACCCGATCTATGTCGATGAATCCGCAGCACTCGCCGCCGGGCATGGCGGGCTGGTCGCTCCGCCGGCCATGGCGCAGGTGTGGACGATGCGAGGACTGGGCGCTGTACGCGAATCCGATGATCCACTCGGCCGTATGACGGAGATCCTCGACGAAGCCGGCTACACGTCGGTCGTTGCAACCAACTGCGATCAGACCTACCACCGCTACTTGCGACCGGGTGAGGACGTGACGATCTCGTCTGTCTTGGAAGACGTTGTGGGACCCAAGAAGACGGGCCTCGGTGAGGGCTGGTTCTTCACAACTCGAAGCCTGTGGCATGTCGGTGACGAATTGGTGTCCGAGATGATGTTCCGGATCCTGAAGTTTGCTCCGGCGGCCGGTGAGACGGTTCCATCGGATGTGCCCGAGGATCTGGATTCTTCTCGAATGCTGCGCCCCACGCCGTCTCTGGACACACAGTTCTTCTGGGACGGAGTTGCCGCGCACGAGCTTCGGATTCAACTGCGTCCCGACGGTAGCGTGCAGCATCCACCGGTGCCCGCGATCTGGAAGGACAAGTCGGCGCAGACCGACTACCTCGTGGCTTCCGGGCGGGGAACCGTATTCAGCTTTGTCGTCCATCATGCGCCCGCAGTGCCCGGTCGCTCTCTGCCGTTTGTGGTTGCACTCGTCGAACTACCGGAAGGCGTGCGTATGCTCGGCGAACTTCGAGGTGTCGCGCCTGTCGATGTGTCGATCGGGATGTCCGTCGAAGCAACGTATCTCGATTTTCCGGGAGATGAAGAGACTGGCGGAACTCCGTGGACTCTGTATGCGTGGGTACCGGTTTCGCAGCAGGAGGATGCTCGATGACTTTGGTTTCGGACATCACTGTGGGAGAGCAGCTTCCGGCGTTGGAGATCTACGGCGACCCGACGTTTGTCGTGTCCACGGCTTTGGCAACGCGCGATTTTCAAGACGTGCATCACGATCGCGACCTGGCGCAACAGCGCGGCTCGAAGGACATCTTTGTCAATATCCTCACCGACACCGGGTTGGTGCAGCGCTTTGTCACCGATTGGGCGGGTCCCCGTGCCGTCATCACCTCGATCAAGCTCCGACTCGGGGTGCCGTGGTACGCGTACGACACTTTGTCGCTCAGCGGAACCGTCACCAGGTTCGACGAGACGCTGGTGACCGTTGCCGTGGTGGGCAAGAACAGTCTGGGTGATCACATCACCGCCCAGGTCATGCTGACATTTACCCCGCTGACTTCCACGACGGCCGGAGATATCGAATGAATGCACTGTCGGGGAAAGCCGCAATCGTCGGTATCGGCGCGACGGATTTCTCGAAGGACTCCGGCCGAAGTGAACTTCGCCTGGCGGCGGAGGCCGTCCAAGCAGCTTTGGACGACGCGGGCCTGACCCCTGCCGACGTGGACGGGCTCACCTCGTTCACGATGGATACCAATACCGAAGTAGCCGTGGCACGTTCGGTGGGAATCCCGAACCTGAAGTTCTTCAGTCGCATCCACTACGGCGGCGGGGCTGCTGCGGCTACGATCCAGCAGGCTGCCATGGCTGTCGCGACAGGAGTCGCTGACGTCGTTGTTGCCTACCGTGCTTTCAACGAACGCTCCGGTGCCCGGTTCGGCCAGGTGAACTCCGGTCTTGTGGCACAGGTCAATTCATCAGGATCGGACAACGCTTTCTCGTACCCGCACGGCTTGGGAACTCCCGCTTCGTTTGTCGCGATGGTGGCGCAGCGGTACATGCACGTCTACGGTGCGTCGAGTGAGGACTTCGGCCGCGTTGCCGTTGCTGATCGCAGGCATGCTGCCACAAACCCGAAGGCCTTCTTCTACGGAAAGCCGATCACACTCGAGGATCACCAGAATTCCCGGTTCATTGCCGAACCGCTACATCTACTGGACTGCTGTCAGGAATCCGACGGCGGTGTTGCCATCGTGGTCACCTCAGCCGAACGGGCCAAAGATCTCAAGAACACCCCGGCCGTCATCGCGGCCGCAGCTCAGGGCAGCGGGGCAGATCAGTACATCATGACCAGCTATTACCGTGACGGTCTGACCGGACTGCCGGAAATGGGGCTTGTGGGTGATCAACTCTGGGCGCAGAGCGGTTTGCGGCCGGCGGATATGCAGACCGCGGTTCTGTACGACCACTTCACGCCCTATGTGCTGATGCAACTCGAAGAACTCGGCTTCTGCGGCAGGGGAGAAGCCAAGGACTTCATCGCCGGTGGCGCGATCGAACTCGGTGGAAAGCTTCCGATCAACACTCATGGCGGTCAACTGGGCGAGGCATACATTCACGGGATGAACGGCATAGCCGAGGGTGTCCGTCAGATCCGCGGGACTTCCGTGAACCAGGTCGACGCTGCCCAGAACGTATTGGTCACTGCCGGTACCGGCGTGCCGACGTCGGGACTGGTTCTCACTCGGTAGGCATAGTCTCTCTGCTGTGTCGTTGTCCATCGGGACAGGTGACCCGATCCGGTTGTGGTGCGATACTCGGAACATGTTCGAGAATGCCTTGCTGATCGACGCGGCGGGTCGGCAGACCCAGCGGCACCACCAGGCCTTTTCTCAGGACTGGGACCGCATCAAGGAGTGGTCCGACAACGTCTACATGCCGTATACGGTCACGCCCATCGGTAGTCGATTGCGTCCGGCGTCAGACATGTATTCGGCTACCGTCGGTCGGATCGACGTCACCCGGTTCTGCTACGGCATTCCGGTCACGGTGGGTGAGTGTTCGCCCGAAGCTGGGAACATTCTGGTTCTGACGACGATTCGCGGGAACGGGCGGCATGCCCTTGGTGGGGGTTCGTCCGTGAATACCGCTGTCGGAGAAACGTTTGTGGCGGACTGCAGTCGGACGGACTACTTCGTGGAGTTCGACGAGGATCATCTGCAGTTGAATCTGACTGTGCCGCATCAGCTTGTCGCCGATCACGCCCAACAGTGGTACGGCCGGGCGCCGGATGATCGTCTGTGGCAACACAAGTGCTCGATCGGTGGGCGCGGATCGAGCTGGCTGGCACTGATGGATTACGTGGTGCGGGCGGTCGCAGAGTCGCCCGAAGCCTTGTCGCGCGAGCGGTTGGGGGCGCGGGTGCAGGAACTGATCACTGCGCAACTGCTCGAGGAGTGGGCGGCGCAGGCCGGTATCGCACTCGGTGCGGGTATCGATTCTGCGGAGCCCGTGTATGTACGAGCGGCGGAGGAGTACATCGACACTTTCGCTCGTTCGGTTCCGACTGCCTCGGAGATCGCGGCTGCGGTCGGAGTCAGCGTTCGGGCACTCACCGCGGGCTTTCGCCGACACCGTGACACAACACCCGGCCAGTTGTTGCGGGAGCGTCGGCTTACCGGAGTGCGAAGTGAACTCCTGTTTTCGGACGGAAGAACAATTTCCGATATCGCCAACGCCTGGGGGTACGTCAACCTGGGCATTTTTGCCGCCGGATATCGGAAACGATTTGGGGAATTGCCGTCGCAGACCAGGTCGCGAGTCTGAACGTGTGGTCTTGGGGAAGTCGTGACACCCCGTTTGCATCTTCGAGGATCCAGGTCGATCCGTTGTTTCTTGTCGGAACCTTCTGCAAGGATTGACGGTGAGAGTGACAGCAGGGCCCGGAACATCAATCAGACCTCGCATTAGGAGCTCAGTCATGGCATCTCGACTCAATCCGTACATCAGTTTCAACGGCGACGCCCGTGAAGCGATGGAGTTCTACAAGAGCGTTTTCGGTGGCACGCTCGCGCTGAACACCTTCGGTGAATTCGGCCAAGAGGGCGCCGGCTCGGACAAGATCATGCACGCAATGCTCGAAACCGACGAGGGTTACACCGTGATGGGCTCGGATACTCCTCCCGGCATGCCGTACAACCCGGGTGACAACATCACGGTCAGCCTCAGCGGCGACAACGGTGATGTACTGCGCGGCTACTGGGAGAAGCTGTCTTCCAGCGGAAACGTGTCGATGCCGCTCGAAAAGCAGATGTGGGGCGACGAGTTCGGAGCCTGCGTCGACAAGTTCGGAATTAACTGGGTCGTCAATATCGGCACCCCGCAGAGCTGACCGATCCGGTCCGGTTCTGCCGAAATCAGACGGAACTTCTGCCGTTTCGAGGCAGAGCCGGGCATGTGATCGTCGTTACATTCTCTCTGACAGAAGAGTTTTCAGTCGGATGGAGAAGTGTGATGACGATCGAAGATGTTGCAGGAAAGGCTTTTTCGAAGGAGCGTTTCGACGGTCTGTTGGCAGATGCCGTGCGCGGACCCGCTGGCGTCCCCGGTGTAGTTGCCATGATCACCGATCGTGACGGCAACGTCTACGAGGGTTCCGCAGGCGAGCGCGCTGCAGGCTTCGGAGACCCGATGTCCACGGATTCGGTCTTCGCCCTGTTCTCGACAACCAAGGCCATCACCGGAACTGCGGTACTGCAGTGCGTCGAGGAAGGTTTGCTCGATCTCGACGCGCCGGCGGCCATGTACGTTCCGGATATCGGTGAGCTGAAGGTTCTCGACGGATTCGGCGATCAGGGTGAGCCGATTTTGCGGGAACCGAAGCGAGAGATCACAACTCGCATGTTGATGCTTCACACAGCCGGATTCGGCTACGACTTCTTCAACGAGTCGTACAACCGCCTCTCGCAGGACCATGGTCAGCCCAGCGTGATCACCTGCACCAAAGCTGCGCTCACCACTCCGCTGCTGTTTGATCCGGGCGAGAAGTGGGAGTACGGAACCAACATGGACTGGGCCGGTCAGGTCGTGGAATCCATTCGTGGACAACGACTCGGCGACGTCATGCGAGAGCGGATCTTCGAACCGTTGGAGATGGCGGACACCGCATTTTCGATGACTCCGTCGATGAAGGACCGCCTTGCAACCATTCATCAGCGAGAATCCGACGGAACGCTCACTCCGCTCGTAGGATTCGAACTGCCCGCAGAGCCCGAGGTACACATGGGTGGACACGGGTTGCACGGCACCGTCGGTGACTACATGAAGTTCATCCGGATGTGGCTGAACGACGGTGCCGGCAATCAGGGGCGGGTGTTGTCGCAGGAAACGGTGGCAGCAGCAACCAAGAACGGCCTCGAAGGCCAACATGTCGGTCTTCTGCCTGGCGTCATCCCGACATTGTCCAACGACGCCGAGTTCTTCCCCGGAGTGCCCAAAGGATGGGCGTACTCGTTCATGACAAACGAGGAAGTGGCTCCCACCGGGCGACCAGCGGGTTCACTTGCCTGGGCGGGACTGGCCAACCTCTACTACTGGATTGATCGGCAGAGCGGCGTTGGTGGATTCTGGGCCACGCAGATCCTGCCGTTTGCAGATGCGGGTTCGGTTGGCGGGTACTTGGATTTCGAGTCGGCCGTGTATCGCTGACGGCAGAGCTCCCGCTGTTCGGGATCGGAGACGGGAACGCTTGGAGTTCGGAGTACTCATGCAGTAAGCGAATGTGTACAACGAACTAGGAGATGGCATGAACAGCCTCGAGGGTAGTTTCGAAGGCAAGGTTGCACTGATCACCGGTGCCGCTCGCGGGCAGGGACGAGCTCACGCAGTTGCGTTTGCCGAGCGCGGCGCCGACATCGTGATCTGCGATCGCTGCGAGAACAGTGACGCCGTCGCCTACCCTCTTGCGACCGAAGCTGATCTCGCCGAAACAGTGCGTCTCGTCGAGGCCACGGGGCGTCGTTGCATCGCGGTCAAGGCAGATACCGCCGACCGTGAGGCAATGGACGCCCTGGTGGCCCGCGCGGAAGCCGAGTTCGGCAAGGTCGATATCGCTGTCGCCAATGCCGGTGTATCCGTTCCAGCCCCCATTACGTCGATGACGTCGGCGCAGTGGAACGAAGTCATTTCCTCGAACCTCACGGGTGTTTTCAACACCGTCGCCGCCGTGTCCGGCGGAATGGCAAAGCGTGGTTACGGCCGTATCATCACGATCTCCTCGATGATGGGTCGATCCGGTGGCACTCAGATGGCCGCATACGGCGCCTCCAAGTGGGGTGTCATCGGACTGACCAAGAGCGTGTCCCTCGAGCTCGCGAATTCCGGCGTCACAGTCAATGCGATTGCGCCGGGCAATATTTCGACGCCGATGATCCACAACGACATGATGTACCACATGATGCGTCCGGATCTCGAAGAACCGACCATGGCTGACGTCGAACCGGTATTCGCGACATTGCACGCGCAGCCCGTGGGGTGGCTTGATCCGTTCGAGATTACGCGCGTCATTCTGTTCCTCGCGGCTGATGCCAGTGCCCACATGAGTGGCATCGTTGTTCCTGTCGACGCCGGAGTCGCTGCTCGTTCGAACGCTTGACCACAGTGTCGTCCCGCCGACATGTGCGGGCGTCGTGGGTTGTCGGAGTCTTGAGTCTGAGCGGTGTGGTGGTCGCACTGCAACAGACTTTGGTTGTTCCGCTTCTCCCTGAGTTCGCGACGGCATTGGGAGTCTCCAACTCGACTGCGTCGTGGTTGGTGACATCAACTTTGTTGACCGGTGCCGTCGCAACTCCACTTATCGGCCGGCTTGCCGATATGTACGGCAAGCGGGCCATGATGTTGCTGTGTCTCGGCGTCATGGTCGTGGGCTGCTTGATTGCCGCGACCAGTCAGAGCTTCCTCGTTCTTGTACTCGGTCGATCGATGCAAGGATTTGCCTCGGCGTTGTTGCCCGTGGGAATCAGCATCATGCGCGACGCACTGCCGCCCGAAAAGCTCAGTGGTGCAGTTGCTCTCATGAGTGCGACCGTGGGTATCGGCGGAATGGTCGGCATGCCGATGGCAGGGGTGCTCTCGGCGCATTGGGGCCTGTCCTCGCTCTTCTGGGTGACCGGTGCCGTCGGAATTGCTGTCGCAGTTGTACTGCCTTTTGTCGTACCGGAATCTGCGGTGAAAAGCCGCGGACGCTTCGACTTCCTTGGCGCAATAGTCTTCACGGCGGCTATGACCAGCCTGCTTCTTGCCATCTCCAAGGGCACGGAATGGGGTTGGGGAAGCCCGGTCATTCTCGTGCTCATTGCGGCGGGAATTGTGTTGCTGAGTTCGTGGGTACCGTGGGAACTGCGCGCGTCGGCGCCGCTCGTGGATCTACGAACATCGGTCCGCGCCCCGATCCTGGTATCGAATATCTGCGCGCTGCTGCTCGGATTTGCCATGTTCATCAGTTCCCTGGCTGCTACGCAGGAACTGCAGCTCCCCGCGGAATCCGGATTCGGACTCGGGCTGTCTGCGTCAGCAGCGGGACTGGCAATGTCGCCGGGTGGGCTCTTGATGGTCCTCCTCGCGACGGTTTCACCTAAGGTCACTCGCCGCTGGGGGGCCAAGACAACATTGGCGACCGGTGCCATCGTCATCGCTTTCGGCTATGCCCTGCGTGTATTCCTCGCTCCGACGCTGTTCACCATCATTCTCGGCACAGCGATTGTGTCTGCAGGCGTCGCATTTGCCTTGGCGGCGATGCCCACGTTGATCACCGAGTCGGCTCCGCTCGACCAGACTGCTTCCGCGAACAGCGTCAACAGCCTGCTCCGTTCCGTGGGTACTTCGACCGGAAGTGCAGTCGCTGCTGCGGTGTTGGCTAGCTCGACCGTGTTGATCGGCACTGCGGTTGTGCCGACGCTGCATTCGTTCGAGGTTCTCTACTCGATCGGTGCGGGAGCTGCGCTCCTTGCTGCGGTAGTGACAGTCGCGGTTCGTGTCGAACGGAAAGGCGATGTTCAGCGGGATCGCTCCGCAGAGAACGTTCAGTCCGGAGAAGCTGTCCGCGAGTAATTCCGTAGAAATCTGTCGGGGCTCTGCGTCACACTGGGGTCTCGGGTTGGATTCGTGCTGACGCGGGAGGACGCATGACCGGAGCGATTGTGGCCGAGGGACTGGTCAAGAAGTACGGCGAGCTGACGGCGTTGGGCGGCGTAGATCTGGAAGTGCGCGAAGGCTCGGTGATGGCACTTCTTGGACCCAATGGCGCGGGAAAGACTACAGCGGTTCGCATATTCACCACGCTGCTCACTCCTGACGCCGGCCGCGCCGAAGTCGCCGGGCTGGACGTCGTCCAGGATGCGCGGGCACTGCGATCCAAGATCGGGGCGTCAGGTCAGTACGCCGCAGTCGACGAATACCTCACCGGGTACGAGAACCTCGAGATGGTCGGACGGCTGTATCACCTGGGAGCAAAGAAGAGTAAGGCGAGGGCGCGCGAGCTACTTGACCAGTTCGACCTGGTCGAAGCCGGTGATCGCCCGGTCAAGGGCTATTCGGGCGGTATGCGCCGACGCCTCGACCTGGCCGGTGCCTTGGTGGCCCGGCCGCAGGTTCTTTTTCTCGACGAACCGACAACAGGACTCGATCCGCGAGCGAGGCTTGGCCTCTGGGATGTCATCGAAGGACTGGTGGCACAAGGCACGACACTGCTGCTCACGACGCAATACATGGAGGAAGCCGAAAGGTTGGCCGACCAGATTGCGGTGATCGACCGCGGTGTGGTGATCGCGCGTGGAACGTCCGATCAACTCAAGGCACGGGTTGGTGGCGAACGTATCGAACTGAGCGTGCACGAGAACGAACATCTCGACATCGTCCGGGAGGAATTGAGGGCACTGGCCGTCGGGGAGATCCAGATTCAGGAGAACGTCCGACGCATCACCGTGCCGGTCGACGACGGAACCGATGCATTGGTCACGGCCCTCAATCTGCTGTCGGCTCGCGGAATCAAAGTATTCGATGTCGGGTTGCGTCGGCCGACACTCGACGACGTTTTCCTCACGCTGACCGGGCACCAGGCTGAATTGGAGGACCAGAAATGACGGTGCAGATGGCACTCGAAGACGGCCTGACCATTGCCAAACGAAACCTGATCAAGATCAAGCGGGTTCCCGACCTTCTGGTGTTCACGACACTCTCGCCGATCATGTTCGTGTTGTTGTTCGCGTACGTGTTCGGCAGTGCGATCTCCGTTCCGGGGACGTCGTACCGCGAGTTTCTGATCGCCGGAATCTTCACGCAGACAGTTATATTCGGTTCCACCTGGACTGGTCTGGGTATGGTCGAGGATCTGCAGAAGGGGATCATCGACCGCTTCCGTTCCCTGCCCATGGCTCCTTCAGCGGTGCTGATCGGCCGCACGTCCAGCGATGTCCTGATCAACGTGATCAGCCTGGTGGTCATGTCGATCACCGGTCTGCTCGTGGGGTGGCGCATTCACTCCAGTTTCTTCGAAGCGCTGGCCGGATACCTACTTCTCTTGTTGTTCGCGTACGCGTTGTCCTGGGTCATGGCAGTGGTCGGCCTGTGGATCAGGACGCCGGAAGTGTTCAACAACGCCAGCTTCGTCGTCATTTTCCCGCTCTCCTTCATCGCGAATACATTTGTCGAAACCACCAACCTGCCAGGGCCTTTGAAGGTGATCGCGGAGTGGAATCCGGTGTCGGCCGTGACTCAGGCGGTGCGCGAGCTTTTTGGCAACACCAACCCCGCAATGACGGTTCCCGATGCATGGCCACTGCAGAATCCGATTCTCGCGTCGCTGTTGTGGACGGCCGGCTTGCTGATTGTCTTCGTGCCGTTTGCAATCCGTCGATATCAGAAAGCCGTCAGTAGGTGACTCGTGCTGCGGGTTTGGTGCCGGTCACCACTGTCGACGAGGTGGCATCGTGTGCGGAAATTTTCACGAGAAGTCCTCCGTGAGTGAATGATTCCACGGTGCGGTCCACCTGTTCGTTGCTTGTTTCGACAAGCAGGTGCCCGCCGGGTTTGAGCCACGTCGCTGCCTCGTCGGCAATCCTTCGTTGGATATCGAGTCCGTCGACACCGCCGTCGAGGGAGACACGGGGTTCGTGGAGTCGCGCTTCGGGTGGCATGAGACGGATCGAATCGGTGGGGACATACGGGGCGTTTGCCGCTATGACGTCGATCCGTCCGCGGAGTTGGGTGGGCAGCGGATCGTAGAGATCGCCAGCGAGAACCTGGCCAGGCGCGGCGATGTTGCGCCGTGCGCAATGAACCGCAGCGGGTTCGATGTCGATGGCGTACAACTCGATCGCCGGGACGTTCGCCTGCAGGACCGCCCCGACTGCACCCGAGCCGCAACAGAGATCCACGGCAACACCGCCAGGGGCAGTCAACGAACATGCCTGCCTGGCCAAGAACTCAGTGCGTCGGCGTGGCACGAATACCCCGGGTTCCAGCACTATTCGCAAGCCGCAGAATCCTGCCCAGCCGACAATGATCTCGAGTGGTTCGCCGGCCACCCGCCGAGCGATCATGACGTCAAGCTCGGCGGGGGATTGTGCGGCATTCAGTAGAATTCGCGCTTCGTCCTCGGCAAATACACATCCTGCGCGGCGCAGGACGTCGGTGGTGGATTTTTGCCGAGGACGAGAGTGCATCGGTGCGGACATAGGAGAGTGCCTTTCGGGAATTACCGTATGGGCGCTCTCGACCGCTACCGGAAGCTGAACGGAGGAGGCGGCGCCACTACTGACCTAGCGGTAATGGGACTCACCTCCTGAGTGTCTGCGTATCGACTGTGTCTGCATGTCGACCTGCGCGTATTGAACGTCGATACTCTATCGAATCATGGTCGTCTGCGCGCGCCATTAAGCGCATTCACTGTGAACTCGGCGGGGATTTCCGGGTTGTCGAGCGGCCGAACCATCTGTTCAGACGGGTATTCAACGCTGACTGTTCGTCTCCAACCCAGGCCACATGGCCGTCGGGACGAAGCAACACGGCGGGAGCATCCAATTCGGTACTGGTGTCGACGATGCGGTCGACGCGATCGTTCCATCCATCGACCGACAGTTGACCACCCTGGTCGATCAGCAATCCGCGGCCGGAGTGCATCAGGTCGTAGAGGTTGCCGCGGGTCAACGCGATGTTCTTCAGCCGCCGGCCGAGTAGGTCATGGTCGTCGCCGAAGTCGTAGCGAATCGAGATCGCCGTGATCTTCTCGGTCAGGTAGCGGTTGACGTCGTCGAAATCCATCAGCTCGGAGATCAAGCGCCGCACAGCTTGTGGGCCCGCTGCGGTGGAGATCAACTCCGCCTGTGCGCGCGTGTTGTCCAGTACGTCGGAGGCCACCGGACGCCGTTCGGATTCGTAGGTGTCGAGCAGGCTTTCCGGTGCCCATCCGTTGATCTCTGCGGCGAGCTTCCAGCCGAGGTTGAACGCGTCCTGGACGCCGAGGTTCAGACCTTGCCCTCCCATCGGCGGGTGGATATGGGCGGCGTCGCCTGCGAGAAATACCCGGCCACGACGGTAGTGATCGGCCAAACGGGTGGCGTCGCCGAAGCGTGAGAGCCAACGCGGCGAGTGCACGCCGAAGTCGGTGCCGGCGATGACACGTAGCTGTTGTTTGATGTCGTCGAGGGTTGTCGGGACGGCACGACCGTCGGCAATATCGGCTGCGGGCACCACGACGCGATGGGCACCATTGCCGGCCGGGCCGATTCCGAATCGCTTGTGAGTTTCGCGGATCTTGGCGACGACGGCTGCCAGTTCGTCCGCCGGCATGGTCACGTCCATTTCGCCGATCAACGTGTCGGCCGTCGACGGCTCGCCGGGGAACCCGACGTCGATCAGCTTGCGCACGGTGCTGCGCCCACCGTCACAGCCGACTAGGTAGCGCGCCTGAAGTGTTGTGCCGTCGTCTAATTCGGCAGTTGCGCCGTTGTGGTCTTGCCGGACCGCGACGACGCGCTTCCCACGCCGAATGTCCGCGCCGACTTCGGTGGCGTGTTCGGCAAGAATCCTGTCGATCTCGGGCTGGGGTATGCCCAGTACGTAACCGTGCTCGGTATCCAAGTAGGTGGGTGCGGGTTTGGAGATACCCGCGAAGAATCCGCCGAGTGGATACTTTCGGCCGTGTGCGAGGAATCGGTCCAGCAGCCCGCGCTGCTCCATGATCTCGATACTGCGCACATGGATGCCGAGGGCGCGGACAAACGGAGTCGGCTGCTCGGCCTTGTCCAGCACCACGACGTCGACACCCTGAAGCCGGAGCTCACCCGCCAGCATCAATCCGGTTGGTCCGGCACCGACAACGATGACGTCACTCATGTAGACCCCTCCTGTGGGCAAGGCATGCGCTTGCTCGCAGCGGCGAGTCTGCACCATCACCCGGGCCTTGCCGCAAGCCCCGGGGTACGCGATATGGTGAAAGGGGCGGAGGTTCGAAGGCCCGGAAGTTCGACGGCCCGGAAGTTCGACGGCCCGGAAGTTCGACGACTCAGTGCCGAGCGGTTGCGGTGTCCGTTCCCGCGGTCCCTCGACTCATGGCCAGAACCGCGTCACGGCGGTCGATGCTTCCGAACGGTGACCCGCCGGTCGGGTTCTCACTTCCGAACAGCCAGGTGGGTCCGTCGGCCAGATGGTCGAGAGCTTCCCGGGCAACGTCGGCGGGATCGGCAAGGTCGGCACGCGATGTGGCCCGCGCGCCGAGTGCACGATGGAGAGATGGGGTGTCTGTTGCGCCAAGCACGAGGGACAGAACGTCGACGCCCTTCGGATGCCATTCCGCCCAGAGACTTTCGGCGAGAATGAGATCGAATGCCTTGGTGGCGCCGTACGTGGCGTGTGTTGCGCCCCCGGCCCAGGCTGCTCCGGAGGTCAGTAACACCACGGCGCCCCGTCCTCGGGCGACCATCGGCGCGCCGAAGCGGTAGGTGGCCTCGAGCACGCTGGTGCAGTTCCGATGAACGAGAGACAGATGGTTGTTCAGATCCTTGTCGAGGAATTCGGCGCTGTAATCGTCGCTACCGGCGTTGTACACAAAGAGTCCGACCTCGAGATCGGCTGTTATCCGTTCCAGTTCGGACATTGCGGCCGCTGCGCTGAGATCTAGTGCAACCGTGCGTACTTCGACATCGTGCTGTGCGCGGATGTCGTCGGCGAAAGATTCCAAGACGAGCGCTCGCCGGGCGACAAGAACGATGTTCACGCCGCGAGTGGCCAGTTCGTGAGCGAATGCGGCACCAACCCCGTCGGATCCGCCGGCAATGATCGCCCACGGTCCGTACTTCTGTGCGAGATGTGTTGGCATTGTGTGATTCCTTTCAATGTGGACTCTGTTCGACGTGTGTGGTCAAAGCGCGAATTGTCGTGCTGGTGCATCGCTCACGTCGAGGGCGCCAGCATGTTGCGGTGCTCGGGCGTCCCGTCCAGGTTGGCATTGATTCGCTCGACGGTTCGCCAACCCTCCGCGGTGCGCACCCACCGCCAGGTGTTGGCCGAGACGCGAGCCACCCAGAAGCGGTCCGCGTCACTGTCCCAACGGATGTTGAGTGCGTAGTTGCGTCCCGTCGCGTTGTCGCCGTCGATCTCGATGTGCGGTGCGGTCAATACATGACCGCACCCGTTGCGGATCAGACTCTGGTGACCGTCGCCGAGCACCATCTCGGCGATTTCTTCTCGACCCTTCATGTGACGTTGGGGGACGGCGTCGAAGGTGCCGTCTTCGGTCCAGAGTGCCGCAGCAGCCGCACCGGAACCACTGTCGACGGCCGGACCGTACTGCGCGACGAGTTGCATGATCTCGACCTGGTCTTCAAGAGTGCGAACTCGGTTCGTCAGATTCGTCACCGCGGTCCGAAGGTCTTCGTTCTCAACCATTTTCACACCTTTCCAGGAACGACGACTATGCGTGCCGGACCGTTGGCGTCGCGCGACGCATCGAGTGCCTCCGCGACTTCGTGGAGTCCGACCGTCCTTCCGAGCATCGGGCTGATGTCGACCTCGCCGGAGCACACTGCGTGGAATGCTTCGTCCCAGTGGGCAGGAAGTGGGCCTCCGCCGAATTGGATGTTGAGGCCCTTGCGCTTAGCGGTGAGCGTGTGGAGGTGATCGCCCTCCGGCGGTCCACCGGAGGAGAATATCCTGGTTCCACGCTCGCATCCTTTGACGATCGAATCGAGAACACCTGGTATTCCGACACATTCGAAGATGACGCAGCCTGGTAGTGCGGCTATCGCCATCATGTCCTTCGTTGTATCCGGCGATCCGTGTGCCACATCTCGCCAGGCTTGGTACGGGGAGATTTCGGCGGGATCTATGACAGCGTCAGCCCCCATTGCCATCGCGGTCTCGCGGCGAGAGGCAATGAAATCCACGGCAATGATCGGGCCGATTCCGAGACGTTTGAGGTTCGCAATCGTAGAAAGGCCGATGGCACCGCAGCCGATGACCAGCGGAACCTCGCGGGTACCCATCTGCGCACGTGCTGCTGCGGACCATCCGACCGAGAGTGCGTCGGCAACGCAGATCACCTCGCTCGGAAGGTCCGAGCGCACCACGCGTGTAATCGATTCGTCGAGGAGTAAGAACTCACCGAAACCGCCGGGCGATTCGGGATTCTGCCCGATGATCTTGCGGCCGCCGGGGGTGGCGAGCACCGGGAGGGAACTTACTCGGGTGCCGACGGGAATTCGTCGGTCGGTTCCGGGTCCGTAGTCGACGACTTCGGCGCAGTATTCGTGGCCCATGACGATGTCGACGTTCTGATCGTAGGTGGACATCCCGCTGTCGTCGTCGATGCCGGCGTCCGGGTTATCCATGAAGTGCAGGTCCGACGCACAGATTCCGCAGGCTAGCGAACGAACAAGTAGTTGGCCGGGGCCGGGAACGGGATCATCGACGAACCTGGCTTCGACGGTGCCTTCTCGCAGCACTGCAGCGCGCATTAGATTCTCCTCTGTGAATATGAAGTTCTCATTATGGTGTGAACTGTATCCAGGGATTGGCACTTACGGAAGACTCTCTCCTGTAATTCTTATAGAGCAATATCTCCTGTAAAGGTGCTGCGCACTTGCTGGCGGTCACTACACTCACTGGCATGTCAGAACCTCATCGCCGTCTGGGGCGACCCCGCGACACCAGCATCGACGAGCGAGCCCTGGAGGCGACGCGTGCACTCTTGATCGAACGAGGCTTCGACGCGACGACGATTCAAGCCGTTGCCAGCCGGTCGGGTGTGCATTCGTCGGCGATCTACCGTCGATGGTCGTCGCGGATCGAGTTGATCGAGGAGGCTGCGTTCCCTCGCTTCACGTTTGCCGGCATCGCGCCGAGTGGGGATCTTCGACGCGACCTTCGCAGGTTCATCCGTGCGTACGTCGCGGCTTTCAGCGCGCCGGCGGCGCGAGCTGCCGCTGCGGGACTTCTCGCTCATCACCAGAAGCCGGATCGCGATGCGCAATCAGAGGTATACCCGAGGATGTCGGTGCGGCCCCTGTTCGAGGATATTCTGCGCGCCGCACCTCGCGGAAGTATTGATCCCGCAGTCGATCCCGACGACGCCTTCGACATGCTTCTCGGTGCAATTCTCACTCGCACAGTGGTATTCACGCCGACGTCGAGGCAGCGTCCCATTGAGCGCACGGTCGAGATGATGGTGCGATTGTTACGCCCGGTCGACTGAAGGTCCCTTCGCTAGCGGGCGCCGCGCAGATACGCATCGATCGGGATCCTCAGTTGAAGAACGGATTCCGACGATTCGGCGTGATGGGTATGGGTTGATCTCGCTCCGATGCATCGATCGAATATCAGTCCTTCCAGCAAGCTGACAAGATCGGCTGCCGCGCTCTCCGGATTCTTCACGCCGTGGCGTACGAAGATCTCTTGCGCTCTGGCCGTGGAGAACAGGCTTTGTTCCAGGGCGTCATGCAATTCGCGATTGCTTCGCGTCTCGAGGAGGAGTGCGTACCGGGCGATCAACTCGTCGCGGCGACGGGACAGGAGATCGCCGAGATATCGGGCGATCAGAGTTGCCGGATCGGAATTCGTCTCCAGCAGTTCGTCGAATGTCGATTGTGACCGTTCGACGATGTGTTGCACTGCCGCTGTCAGCAGCGCTTCTCGGGTTCGAAAGTAGTACGAGGTTGAACCTTGCGGGATACCCAGGGCGGCATCGACGGCGCGATGAGTCAATGTCCGCGGACCGTGTTCAGCGATGATCGTGACAGCGCACGCTCCGATGAGTTGTCTGCGATCTCCATTCATGCCTATCCCGTTCTGCGTAGTGCGGATCACGTTGACTTGGCTCCGAGCCAGTCTCTAGCCTCAACTCTACAGATGTAGAGGAGAGTCATGCGACTGGACGAAGAGCAGTTGTCGGCACGTGCATCACTCGACGCCCTGCGGGCCCGGATTGCGATCGGCGGCATCGGGGGTGGGATCTACCTCTGGGGTGGTGTCGGACGTGGAAAGACCATGCTGATGGACGAGTTCTACGACAGTGTTCCAGTGGCGAAGCGGCGCATTCACTTTCACCAGTTCTTTGCCGATCTGCACACCCGTGCGCACAGTCTCGGGTCGATGGGCGAGGCGCTGGATCAGGTGGTCGCCGGGATTCGGCTGCTGTGCTTCGACGAGTTCCACATCGACGACATCGCTGACGCACAGTTCATGGCAAGAGTTCTGGAGAACATTGTCGCGAAAGATGTGACTGTTGTTGTCACGTCCAATGTTCCGCCGTGCGATCTCCTTCCCAATCCACTTTTTCACGATCAGTTCGTGCCGTCCATCGAGTTGATCGAGAGGGCGTGGGAGGTGATCGAGTTGGGTGGAGCGGTTGACTACCGAATGCTGGGGGAACCGCGTCAGCGGGATCGACGGTTCGCGTCGGGAGTTTTCCACTCGAGTGCAGGCACCGTTGACGGTGAACCGGTCGAATTAACAGTGGGGTCACGCACATTGATGTGCTCTGCGCTTCGCGACGGAGCTGTCTGGTTCGATTTCGATGTGCTGTGCGGTGGTTCGACGTCGGCGGCCGACTACCTCGATCTTGTCACCCGCTTCGATGAATGGGTGATCCACGGTGTGCCGATCCTCAGCACCGCAACGGAATTCGCAGTGCGGCGTTTCGGGAACGTCGTCGATGTTCTCTATGACGCCGACGTGCGGTTGACATTGTTCGCCGAAGGAGGCCTCGAGGACGTAGCCGGCCACCTTCGTGGCGCCGCGGGGCTTGCCCGGCTGTTCAGTAGGTTGTCGCTGCTTCAGTCGATGGGCGTCATGGTGCGGTCAGAACAGTAGTCAGCGCGCTCGACAGTGCTGCCTTCACGTATGGCGTGAGGTTCTCGACGAGCCGCGACGCGATCGCAGTGGCTACCTCCGCCGGCTGTAGCGGAACAGCCGGTGATTCGGGAAGGCCAGGCTGCGGCGGCGGAGTGCTGTTGGTCATCATCGGCTGATACGTACCGTGTTTCGTGAAGTAGCCGAAAACCGAGTCCACAAACTCTTCCGGTGCATCGCGTGGTTTGGGCATGTTGCAGATGCCGTCTCCTTCGATACATACCTCCTGGACGGGTATGTCGCCGAAGCCGGCGCGCGTCCCGGACATCGTTGCACCCGGAACAACGTTCGGGATCACGGTTTCGATGCCGCCGTGAGAGTTTCGTGGATCTGAATACAGGACGCCGGTCACCTGGGATTGGGGAATTGACCCGTCGCGAGCGATGTCACCGAGAACGTCGCCAGCAATCCGTGCACCTTGGGAGTACCCGGTGATGACAACGTCGCTCCCGGGGCACTGGCTGTGAAAGGTATCAACTTCAGCATGAAGTGCTTGGACGCCCACAGCCACGCTGGCGTCGTAGGTTTGGTCGCCGAGAGGCCAGAAACTAGCGGGGTAGCTCACGGGTTTTGCGACGTATCCCTGGGCGGCATAGCGATCGGTGACGGGTTGTGTGGTCTGGCCGGTCGGGTCCCAGGTTCCACCAACTGCGAATACCGCGCCGGTCGGGCATGAGTTCGGTGATGCCGTCGCAGCATTGGCGGACAGCAGCGCGGTCCCCAGGGCGAATGTGCACACCACTGACAGCGAGTATTTCCTCATCGGGCCGTCCCAATCCATCTTTTGCTCTCGTAGCTCCACTGGGAAGCTCGCGGTCCGACGCGGGTTGTTCGGTACTGAGCGCAATGGTGACGGTGTGATGAGTCCTGGAGGTATTCCTCAGGTAAATACGACGTTGCCAGTCACAAGAATGGCAGTGACAGAGAAAACTTGCTCTTACGGCCCTGGCACCTGCGGCGGGTTGTCCGGAACCATGACAGCACCGATGGCGTTGCTGATGGGGACAGCGTTGTTGCCGTTGGCGTTGGCTGTGGGGCCGAGGGTGGCATAGATGACAATGGTGGTTTCGGACTTCGGTTCGTAGAGCGCAACACCGTTGTATCCGCCGTACGACGGGTTCATGACAAGCCACCCGTCGAGGTGCGCCGTTCCGAACGTGAAGAACTTGTCGTCGGTCAGAGGTCCGAGACCTGCGGTTGTCGGGGCCATCTGTTCGTCGAAGACTGTGTCGGAGAGCAGCTCGCCGGTTCCGAGGGCGCGAACCCATTTCCCGACGTCGGTGACTGTCGAATTCATATTGCCGCTGTGTAGGAAGGCCGCGGGATTCCAGAACGTCGAGTCCTCGAAGACACCGCGTTCAGTGGTGTAGCCGTGCAGGACGGGATCCGGGATTTGCGGGTTGAGCGCAACCCGACTGTCGGTCATGCCGAGTGGGTCGAAAATACGCTGTTGCAGTAGGTCACTCAAAGATTGCCCGGTCGCCTTCTGGACAACTTCACCGAGCAGGGTCAGGTCGCTGTGTGAGTAGGCAAAACTCGTTCCGGGCGCGAACAGCGGTGGACGGGTGTTGGCGAGATCGAGGATTTCCTGTGCGGTCCACCCCAGGATCGGGTTGGCGTAGAAACGCTTCTCGAATTCGGGGTTGGTCACGTAGTCGGAGATTCCGGTGGTGCTGTTGGCGAGCATTCGCGGTGTGATCTGGTCGGAACGCGGAAAGCTCGGTTCCCACTTGGCAATCGGTTCGTCGAGTGGGAGAGTGCCGGACTCGTCGAGTTGGAGGAGGACGGTCGACAGCATCGGTTCCATGGGCTGTCCGACGCGTAGTTGCATATCGGTTGTTGCGGGCACGCCGAGTGGGGATTCGCCGACAGCGCCGGTGACCACGTTGGTGTCACCGCGCCACACCCCGTACACCGCGCCGCTGAGGCCGAGTTCGGTGACCTGGGTGCGGACAATGTCATCGATCTTCTGTGATTCGGGGCTGACGGTACTGGAGGCGGGACTACTCGTGCCAGTGGTGGTGTCCTCGTTGGATCCGCAGGAGACAAGAGCTGTCACGGCGAGTGCAATCACGGCCAATCGAGTTCGTCGCTGTCGCGAGGTGGACTTCATCCGTGGCGATCCCTTCGTGTCCTCTGCGGAAAAGGAATGTCGCAATTGACTGAATCTACCGCGACCGAACAGTGCTCGTCGCTGAATTAAACGGGTGGAGTCAACAGAAAAGCCCGGCACCTTCGTAGAAGGTGCCGGGCAGTGCTGATCGAGGGCTTGTCGGCCGAAAATTACGGAAGTAGTTGGTCGAGGAAGGTGTTGCTGAAGACCTTGTGCGGGTCCAGTGCGTTGAAGGCGGCGTTGGCGGTGTCCCAGTTGTCGCTGGTGGGGACGCCGTCGCGGTAGGTCTGGGGGAGGGCGTCTTCGATGATCTGCGCGTCGGTGTACGGCTTGTCGGCGCTGAATGCCCAGCCCTTGGACCATTCGGGGCGGAAGGTAGCGTCGTTGTTGTTGTAGTGGCCGCGCATCCATTGCTCCATTTCGCGGTAGAACGCGAACATGCCGGGTGTTCCGGGGACTCCGAGGACGTTGAGCCAGATCGCGGTGTCCCATTCGGGGTGGTCCGGTCGCGGACGCATAGCGGAGATCGTGGGGGCGCCGGCGGATGCGACTTCGACGTCGGATGACTCGTCGAGGCCGCAGCATCGGATTTCGACGGGTCCGTTGAGAGGGAATTGCCCGATGGAGCGGTAGTACTCCATGCGGCCGTTGAACCACTGGGTGAAGTCGTGGATGACCTGGCCGATGTTGGCGCGGGACGTGATGACGGCGCCACCGCCTTCGGTCAGGCGCAAGGTGGTGGCCCGGATGTAGAACTGAACGTCCTTGGACCATCCCCATAGGTCGTTGGCGAAGGTCGCGGCAAGGCCGGCGACGGTGGTGGCGTACATAATCTGCCCGAATGCGGGTGCGATGCCCGGGTTTCCGGAGTTGATCTGTCCGATCATGTCGGTGATCGGTTCGGGGAGGTTGTCGGAGAAGATGTAGTTGTACGGTCCGGTGACTTCGCGGGAGAAGCGAGGCTTTTCAGGAGCGAGGGACCACACCTTCATCCACGGGCGTTCTGTGAAGGGGTACCAAATTGCCTCTGCGCGACCGTTTTCGCGGACGAACTTCTCGAAGGTACGTCCGGAAGCACCGCGAGCGCCGAAGAGTTCCTGCCAACCGATGTCCGTGTGGCTGACGCAGCGCATGCGGTAGTTGGGCGCAGCCTGCAGTGTGACTGAGGTGAGGAAGGTGCGGCCGAGGTGAGTCAGGAGTGGCTTGATGGCGGTATCGGCCCGCGAGTAGGTCTTCAGTGCGTATTCGTTGCCGTTCCAGACCACGGCGGTCAGGGAGGTGACGAGGTTGGAGAGTGAACCGAAAGTTTGTCCGGGAACGTGTGCTTCGCCTTCCGCGGGAAGGGCTGCGCCGTGGGCGTCGACGGCGAGGCAGCCTGCGATGGACAGGACGCCGGGCGCGGGGAGATTAGCGAAGCCAAGGCCCTGGGCCTGAAGTGCTGTAGTGATGGCGTCGAGGGTGGCACCGGGTCCCGCGGTGACCGTCGCCGGTGACCCGCCGGCGTCGACGTTGACCCAGTTCAGATGAACCATGGTGTCGGCGAGAATGACCTTGTCGATGGAAGCGCCGTTCACCACGGTCAGGGGTGTCCAGCCGTGCATGGCTCCGCGGGGCCGGATGGTGTAACCGTTGGCATGTCCCCAGTTGGCCAGGCGTACTACGTCTTCGGGTGTCTTGGGAGCGCAGGTCCAGATGGTGTCGAGCATGATCTCTTTGGACCAGTTCTGGTATGCCTGCTGGTAGAGCGCGATGCCTTCCGGGAAGGCCGAGGGTGCAGCGAGTGTGGGTACTTGTCCGCCACTGGATCCGAACGGAATTGCGTAGGCGGGGGTCCAGCTGCCGGCAAGGGCGGTGGCGGCGACTGCGCCGGCTCCGGCGGCGAGGAATCCTCGTCGGGACAGTCGGGTTGTTTCGTCTTGGGCCGTCATCTTCGGGCTGCTCCATCGGGGGTTGGGAACTGCAATGAGTTCGACAGGTGAATCTCAGGCAAGAGTGAGAACTACGTCAGCTAGGGCGGGGGCGTCGCGCTCTGCGACAGATGCGGAGATCAAGAGTTGCCCTTCGCCTTTCCAGATTCGGATGCTCAGGTTCTCACCCGGGAATACCACCCCGGCAAAGCGTGCACGGAACCCGGCCACCTGCGTGCTGTCGCCGTCGAGCATTGTGTCCACTGCGGCCTTGCAGACCATTCCGTAAGTACACAGTCCATGCAGGATAGGCGCTGGAAAGCCTGCAGCGGAGGCGAATTGCGGATCCGAGTGCAATGGATTGCGATCGCCGCACATGCGATACAGCAAGGCCTGCTGCGGAAGTACCGGTATCACGACCTCGCCGTCGGGCCCGTGATCAGGCAACGGAATCGACTCCGACGGCCCGCGCTGCCCGCCGAATCCACCTTCGCCGCGCGCGAAGATCGACGAACGGGCAGTCCACAACGGGTTGCCCTCCACGTCGACGGTGACTGATTCCTGCACGATGACTGCAGCTTTGCCCTTGTCCCAGATCTCGGCGATCCGAGTTGTGGTTCGCCCGGTGCCGCTGGCCGGAATCGGCTGATGGACCGTGACTTCCTGGCTTCCGTGAACAACTTTCGCGAGATCGATCTCGACACCGGGGAACGAGACCTTCGGTGCTTGGGTGGCGTGAAAGTTGGCCGCGACGGTGGCGAAGGTGGGCAGCACCTGTGGCTTCTCGTCGTCGAGGTATCGCAGTTCGTTCGGATCGAGCGGACGAGCCCCAGCGCCGAGCGCCAGGTGGTAGTGCTGCACGTCCGACGGCGTCCACGAGAACTCCTGTGGCGCAAGCTCTGCGCCAAGTGCGACAGAAGGATCAATTGGCATGATCGACCGCCGTGTTTGCAGCCTCGGAGGCCTCAGGGGTCTCAGGGGTCTCGGCGGCCGTTGCGGTTTCTGTGACCTCGGCGGTCTTCACGCGCTCTGCGATGTCCAGCACTGCCAGGTAGCCGAAAGTCATTGCGGGACCGATGGTCGCGCCTGGTCCGGCGTACGTGTGACCCATGACCGGTGCGCTGGCATTGCCTGCGGCGTAGAGACCCTCGATGACGCTGCCGTCTTCACGCAGTGCTCGGCCGTTGACGTCGGTGCAGATTCCGCCCTTGGTACCGAGGTCGCCCGGAACCATCTTGATGGCGTAGAACGGGGCCTTGCTGATTTCGGCGAGGCTCGGGTTCTTCAGTCTCGGATCGCCGTAGTACGCGTCGTAGCCGCTGTCGCCGCGCCCGAAGTCCTCGTCCTTGCCGTTGCGCGCGAAGCCGTTGAACCGCTCCACCGTTTCGGTCAGGGAAGCGACGGGAAGTCCTGTCTTCTCGGCCAATTCGGCGATCGTTCCCGCCTTGACCACGATGCCGGCCTTGAGCCAGCGGCTGGGGAAGGGGGACCGGGGAGTAATGCCGGCAAACGTGTAGCGGTTGCGGTAGCGCTGATCGAGGATCATCCAGGTCGGGATGTTCTCGCCGGGGCCTTTGCCCTGGCCGTACTCGCCGCCGTACATCGCATGCGTTGCCTCGACGTACGGCGCCGCCTCGTTGCCGAAGCGCTTGCCCGACAGGTTCACCATCATGCAGCCGGGAAGAGTGCGCTCGGACAGGGCGAACCACGGTCCACCGGTGAGTGGGATGGACGGGCCCCACCAGGCGTCGTCCATGAAATCGACTGCGGCGCCGATCTCTTGGCCCGCTCGGATGCCGTCGCCGGTGTTTGCCTTCGCGCCGACGGTCCAGTCGGTGCCGATGGGCCCGCGCTGGTACTTCTCACGCATTTCCTTGTTGTGCTCGAATCCGCCGGAGCCCAACACGACTCCGTGGCGAGCACGGATGACCTGAGCTTCGCCGTCGACGAGAACATTGACGCCGCGAACCACGCCGTCTTCGGTGTAGAGGGACGTCAGGGGTGTGTTCAGCAAGATGGGAACACCGGCGGACTGAAGGCCGAGTCGAATGCCGGCGACGAGTGCCTGGCCGCGAACCAGCAGATCCTTCTTGGTGGCCTTGGCTGCGAGGAATCGCATGCCTACCTTCATGGCGCGCAGAGGTCCGCGAGGATTGCGCATCAGCAGGTTGAGCCACTTGTAGTCGGCCTGGGTGATGACAAAGTTCTTGGGTGCCTTGACGTAGTCGGGTTCGAGATTCTTGCGATCGGCACCCAACTTGTTGCCGTCGAAAGGGGTGGGCTCGACACTGCGTCCACCGAGGCGTCCACCGGGAGCTTCCGGGTAGTAGTCGGAGTAGCCGGGTACCCACTGCAGTTGGAGCGGAGTGTTCTTCAGAACGAACGAGAGCATCTCGGGCCCACGCTCGAGGTAGGTGTCGATGCGCTCGGGAGCGACGACGTCGCCGATGATGCTGTGCAGGTAGGAACGTGCGGCATCGGGTGTGTCGGTGACACCGTCTGCCTGCAGTGCCTCGTTGTTGGGGATCCAGACTCCGCCACCGGAACGGGCGGTCGATCCGCCGTAGTGGGCGGCTTTCTCCACGATGACCACACTCAAGCCCTGATGGGCTGCGGTCAAGGCCGCTGTCATACCTGCGGCACCACTGCCGACGACGACGATGTCGTATTCCTGCTTGCTCATGTAGAACACGTTATAGAATGATGGGGGTGTCAGTCCATGCTTTCTGCCAGGAAGTATTTACGAACGTTGCCTTCGATAACGAAACGCGTTGCAGTAAAATTGAGGATGGTGCAGTGTGACCTGGGATACTTCGGTTGATGTCCTCGTTGTCGGATTCGGCGTGGCGGGGGCAAGCGCCGCACTCGAAGCGGTGGCGGCCGGTTCATCGGTGATGGCGATCGACCGGGCATTGGGAGGTGGCGCCAGCACCATTTCCGGTGGAATCTTCTATGCCGGTGGCGGCACCGCGATTCAGAAAGAAGCCGGTATCGAGGACACTCCGGAAGCCATGCTCGCGTACCTGAACCGCGAGGTCGGTGATGCGGTGACGCCCCAGACCTTGCGTCGGTTCGTGGAGGAGAGTCCGGCGACAATCGACTGGCTGCGCGGTCACGGTGTGCCGTTCGAGGCGTCGCTGTGCCCGTACAAGACCTCGTATCCGAGCAACAAGCACTACCTGTACTTCTCGGGCAGCGAATCGGCCGGCGGGTTCCGGGACATCGCCAAACCTGCTCCGCGTGGGCACCGTGCCAAAGGCCGAGGAACGTCGGGGAAGATGCTCTACGGCCCGCTTGCGAAGTCGGCCCAGGCCAAAGGTGTGCGGTTTCTCGGTCAGACCCGAGCAGATCGGTTGATCATCGAGGACGGCCGGGTGATCGGCGTCGAGGCGCTGACGCTTCGGGATGCACCCGCCGGGGTCCGGCGGCGTCACGCTGCGCTCAGTTCGATTTCCGCCAAACCGGGTGTGTATGCGCCCCAACTGCGTTCGATTGTCGACGCCCAAATCAGCAAGATCGAGAAGAAGTACGCCAAGAAGATCCGCATAAAGGCGCGTGGTGGCGTGATCCTCAGCGCGGGTGGATTTGTATCCAACCGCGAGATGATGCGCACTCACGCACCCGCGTACAAGGGCGGAATCCCGCTCGGCACGTCGGGCGACGACGGCAAGGGAATCAACCTCGGAATCGAGGCGGGCGGTGCGACCGACAAACTCGGTAACGTTTCCGCGTGGCGGTTCATCGTCCCGCCCAGCGCTTTTCTCGGTTCGATACTGGTGGGCGAATCCGGAGCGCGAATCGTCGACGAATCGCGTTACGGTGCGGCGCTGGGGCAAGCAATGGTCGAGAAGAGCAACGGAATCGGTTGGCTGCTGGCGGATTCCGACCTCGTTCGTGAAGCGAAAGCGCAAATCCCCGATCAGTCCATGTGGTTTCAGCGGGTGCAGACCGCCGGCATGATGCGTACCGCAGTACACGGCAACACGATTGCCGAAGTGGCGCACAAGGCGGGAATCGATGCAGCCGGCCTGTATGAAACGGTCGATGCGCACAATACTGCTGCGGCGAACGGTCAATCCGATCCGATGGGCAAGCCGTCCGACTTCATCAGACCGATACTCAACGCCCCGTTCACGCTGTACGACGTCTCGATCAAGCCCAACATGATGAATCCGTGTCCCATGCTCACACTTGGTGGATTGGTGGTCGACGAATCGACCGGCCTGGTGAAAAATGAAGCCGGGGAACCGATACTGGGACTCTATGCAGCCGGACGCACAGCCGTCGGTATTTGTTCCAATTCGTATGTGAGTGGCTTGTCGCTCGCTGACTGCGTGTTCTCCGGCCGTCGCGCCGGACTTCATGCGGCCACGGTCACCGCGATGGCCCGTTTCAGTTCACCCCCCAGCTTCAGCTCATCTAGGGAGTAGTCATGACCAAGGCAAGTGTGGCGATTGTCGGGTCGGGAAACATCAGTACCGATCTGCTGTACAAACTGCAACGTTCGCCGTGGCTGGAGCCGCGGTGGATGATCGGAATCGACCCGGAGAGCGAAGGATTGGCGCGCGCCGCCGCGATGGGGCTCGAGACCTCCGCCGAGGGGGTCGACTGGCTGTTGAATCAGGCGGAGAAACCGGACCTGGTATTCGAGGCGACGTCGGCCTACGTTCACCGTGACGCGGCTCCGCGCTACGAGGCCGCGGGAATCCGCGCTGTCGACCTCACCCCGGCTGCTGTCGGCCCGGCAGTAGTTCCTCCGGCCAACCTCCGCGAGCACCTCGACGCGCCAAACGTCAACATGATCACCTGCGGCGGGCAGGCAACTATCCCGATCGTGTACGCGGTATCTCGTGTGGTGGAAGTGGCTTACGCCGAGATCGTCGCCTCCGTTGCATCACTGTCAGCCGGACCGGGAACCCGCGCGAACATCGACGAGTTCACCAAGACCACCAGTCGCGGTATCGAGACGATCGGCGGCGCCCAGCGTGGCAAGGCGATCATCATCCTTAATCCTGCCGACCCGCCGATGATCATGCGAGACACCATCTTCTGCGCCATCCCCGAAGATGCGGACCACGCCGCGATCACCGACTCCATTCATCGCGTCGTCAAGGACATTCAGCAGTACGTGCCGGGCTACCGCTTGCTCAACGAGCCGCAGTTCGACAAGCCGAGCGTCGTGTCCGGTGGATATGCAACGGTCACAACGTTTGTCGAGGTCGAAGGTGCAGGCGACTTCCTGCCGCCGTACGCCGGAAACCTCGACATCATGACGGCGGCAGCCACCAAAGTGGGCGAGGAGATCGCCCAGAAGCTTCTGAGCGTGAAGGCATGAGCGACATGATTCACTTCGATTCGAGCTGGGACATCCGCGTCACCGACACCTCGCTGCGCGACGGTTCCCATCACAAGCGTCATCAGTTCACCCTCGAGGAAGTCCGGGCGATCGTCGGTGCCCTCGACGGAGCCGGTGTGCCGGTCATCGAGGTCACCCACGGTGACGGTCTCGGCGGGTCCTCCTTCAACTACGGCTTCTCGAAAACGCCCGAGCAAGAACTCATCAAAGCTGCTGTGGAGACGGCAAAAAACGCAAAGATCGCCTTCCTGATGCTGCCGGGGCTGGGTATCAAGGACGACATCGTCATTGCTCAGGACAACGGCGCGTCCATCTGCCGTATCGCCACTCACTGCACCGAGGCGGACGTCTCCATTCAGCACTTCGGCCTTGCTCGTGAGCGTGGACTCGAGACCGTCGGATTTCTCATGATGGCTCATTCGATTCCGCCGGAAACGCTCGCCAAACAGGCTCGCATCATGGCCGACGCCGGTTGCCAGTGTGTATACGTGGTCGATTCTGCGGGTGCTCTTGTTCTCGAGCAGGTGTCCGAACGGGTCGAGGCGCTGGTCCAGGAACTCGGCAGCGACGCTCAGGTCGGTTTCCACGGACACGAGAACCTCGGTTTGGGTGTCGCGAATTCGATTGCCGCCGTGCGCGCTGGGGCCAAGCAGATCGACGGCAGCACCCGCCGTTTCGGTGCCGGTGCTGGTAACGCGCCGGTGGAGGCGTTTGTCGGAGTCTGCGACAAGATCGGCGTCAAGACCGGTATCGACTTCTTCGCGATAGCCGACGCCGCCGAAGATGTTGTGCGACCGGCCATGCCGCAGGAATGTCTACTCGACCGCCAGGCGCTGATGATGGGCTACGCCGGCGTGTACTCCAGCTTCCTCAAGCATGCTGAACGTCAAGCTGAGCGGTACGGCGTGTCCTCTGCCGAGCTACTCGTGCGCGCGGGGAAGCGCAAGTTGGTTGGCGGACAGGAAGATCAGCTGATAGATATCGCGTTGGAGCTTCAGCGGGAGGCCGCCGCGTCGTAGACTCGGTGTGTGGCTGACGTACTGGACGGAAAAATTGCACTGGTGACCGGCGCGTCCTCGGGGTTGGGGCGCGCCGTCGCCGAGATCCTGAACGGCAGAGGCGCCAAGGTTTTCGGAGTTGCCCGGAGCAAGGACACATTGCACCAGGCAATGACCGAACTGACGGGAAGTGACGGTGCGGGCCGTTATTCGGCTTCCGACGTTTCCGACTCCGCTCAGTGCGACGCCGCTGTGCAGGCTTGCGTCGACGCCTTCGGCGGAATCGACATCCTCGTCAATGTGGCTGGTTCACATACCATCCGCCATACCGCAGACATTGCCGATGACGACTGGGCACATGACCTCGCGGTCAACCTGAACGGGCCGTTCTTCCTGTCACGAGCTGCGCTGCCCCATCTTCTCGCGCGGGGCGGCAACATCGTCAACGTTTCCTCGATCGCTGGACTCGAAGGGCAGGCATACTCGGCAGGGTACTGCGCTGCCAAGCACGGGCTGATCGGGCTCACCCGAGCGATGGCTATGGAGTTCACCGGGAAATCTCTGCGCGTCAACGCAATCTGCCCTGGCGGCATGATGACTCCGCAGGTCACGGGATTCACCTTCCCGGACGGCGTCGATTTCGATCTGATCATGAAGGTCGCGTCACCGCGCGGACTGATGGAACCGGAGGACGTGGCGAAGATGGTGGCCTTTCTTGCTTCCGATGATGCCTCTGCGATTCACGGCGCGGTGTATTCGGTGGACAACGGAAAAATGGCATGACCCCGCTGGTTTCGGGACCGATCTTTCAGATCTGTTGGGTAGTAGCCGACATCATCGCAGCGGAAGAGGAGTTCTCCGAGAATTGGGGCGTTCAGCGATGGCTACGGATGCCCGACCTTCACTTCGGTCCGGAGACCACGACTTATCGGGGCCAGCCCGCCGATTACACAGCCCACATTTCCCTTGGTTATGCGGGAACTCAGCAAATTGAACTGATCCAACCGGTTTCGGGGCGCAGTCTTTATTCGGAGTTCCTCGACACCCATGGTGTTGGCGTTCATCACGTGGCATTTGTTCCGGACGATTACGACGAAACCTTGGCGGAGGTAGAGCGTCGGGGAATGTCGGTGTTGCAGCAGGGGCGCATCGAAGACGTGGGAATGGAATTTGCCTACGTCGACGCAGGCCCGACGGGCGGCTACGTGGAACTCATGAAGCTCTCGCCCGAGATCCGCTTGATGTTCGATTCGCTCATCACGTATTGAACGCAAAGACTTTCGATAAGTAGCCGGAGATACCGGCGCAGTCACCTCGGTATCCGAGGTACCCGTCCGGTCGGATTACCAACGCACAGTTCTCTTCCACGCCGTAGGCGGCACACAGCTGGGAATCGGTGTCGCGAATGATCGGCAGTGTCGAATAGACGGAATCAGACGACGGTGGTGCGATCACGTACACGTCGAGCTGTCCGTGTGCCGCGTGAACAGCAGCGGCAGAATGCTTTTCGCAGTCACCGATGCTGTCTTCGGATCCGTCCGAGCAGAGAAGAAGCGTGTGGTTGACACCGGCCAGCAATTCGAACAACCGGATGGGGAACTGCACGCAGTCGCGGGTTAGCCCACGTGCGTCCGGTGCCCGTTCGCCGGGGTGAACGTTCGAGACGTTCCCGGTTTCTCCGCCGTTGAGCGGACTGTCGGGATAGGCAACCAGTAGTTGTGCCTGCCGACGCATCGCGGTCTCGATCGAGGACTCTCCAGCGCCGATCCCTTCGCGGGCGTTGCGGACGGTCATTCCGACAACTTCTTCACCAACCGGCCGTCTTTCGGCGTCGTAGGTGTCGAGAAGGCCAGGGGAAGCGAAGTTCTGGGTTGCCAGTGCCAGTTTCCACGCGAGGTTGTGCGCATCCTGGATTCCGGTGTTCATACCTTGTGCGCCGGTGGGCGGATGAATATGCGCGGCGTCACCGGCGATGAAAACCCTTCCGCGACTGTAGGCATCGACAATGCGGTGGCTGATCCGAAAGACCGACGACCACCGCATCGCCGACGCTGTCGTAGGTTCGGGCGACAATCGGTCGAGCACAGCCTGAATGTGGTGGAGTTCGGGCGCCTTTCCGGACGAAAAGCCGTGTGCAATTCCGTCAAGTCCGGCAGGATCCGGGAGAAGCTCGTCGGGAACCAGCATCGACATCCGATATCGTTTGTGACCGGGGAGCGGGATGCACACCAGGAGATCGTCGGTAGTTCCAGCGTCGTCGACATGACTGGCGCGAATCGCGTATCCGCTGGGCATCGACCAGTCAACTTCGACGTCGCCGAGCATGTAGCTTTCGGCAAAAGCTCCACCCTCGAAGGTCAATCCCAAGCCCTTACGGACAACACTGTGCGCACCGTCGCATCCCACCAGATACTTGGCCCGCACGGTACTTCCATCGTTGAGTATGCAACTGACTCCGTCGTCGCTGTCCTCGAAACTGTCGAGTGAGAGCCCGCGTTCGATCGAGGTTCCGAGTTCTCGCAGCCTGGCCGTCAGGATTCTTTCGGTCTCGTACTGGGGGAGTCCGCAAAAGGTGTACGGCACGTCGCCGGGGAGTGTGAGATCCATCCGCCCCACTTCGGAACCGTTGGTGTAGCTGATCTGCCCGCGCAAGATGGTGGCGGCATCGAGAACCTGTCGCAGTACGCCCATGTTCTCGAATACTTCGAGGGTGCGGGGTTGGATGCCAACTGCTTTGGCGTACTGCGGAGGTTCGCCGAGCGGGTCGACGATCCGAACGTTCACCCCGCGACGGCGCAGTTCGATGGCGGCGGTCAGCCCGATCGGGCCGGCGCCTGCGACGAGTACATCGATATCCATGTGCACCTACTGGGTAGGGGGAAGCATCCATTCCAGTATGGCGAGCGAAATTTTGAGGCGTGGGAAATCTCGCAAATCCGGCATCATGCCATTCGAGTGAAAACGCGTCGAGGCAGAACTCAGGGAATCGGGGTCGACGCGTCCACACTGGCTCGAATGCTCTCCATTCGCTTCTCGACGTAGTCGAGATACTGCGGGTGCGTGACGATGTACGGGAGATTCTGCGCTATCCCTCGAACAACGTATGCGCCTGCGGTCGCGGGCTCCATGCCGATGTTTCCCGTTCCTTTGATGTGGCTGACATCCTCGACCTGACCACCCAATTCGGTGGTGTTCCGATCGAGATTCGACATGACCAATCCCGGGCACAGCACGGATACGCCGACACCGTGTGGCGCCATCTCGGTGCGCAGCGCTTCGGACAGAGCAATGACTGCGCTCTTTGCGGCACTGTATGCGCCCCGCCCGGGAGCGCCTGCGGTCAATCCCATGACGGAAGCGGTGTTGACGATATGCCCGTATCCACGTGCTCGCATATCCCCGCCGAAGGCGGACACGCCGTTGAAGACTCCGGTCAGGTCGATCGCGACAAGATTGTCGAAGGTCTCCGGGTCCATGTCGGCCACATCGCGCCCGTTGAAACCGATGCCCGCGTTGTTGACGAGGATATCCACCGGGCCGAAGGTGCTTTCGGCCGTTGCCTTGGCCACTGCCCAGGCCTCGCGATCACGGACGTCGAGTGAGACGGCACTAAACCCGACACCTCGGGAAGCGATCACCGAATCCAGCGACTGCCGATTGATATCGGCGACCGTGACGGATAACCCGCGCTCTGCCAGCGCGTCGGCGATGCCGAGGCCGATACCGCTCGCGCCGCCGGTAATGAATGCGTGCCGCGCCGAGGACAACTCCATGCTTTTCCTCCAGTGAATACTGTTCGATCAGAACTCGGTGACACCCGCGTCGGGTGCTAATTCGTGTGCGGTGATGTACTTCGATTCGTCGGATGCCAAGAACAACACCGTGTCTGACACATCTTCGGGTGCGATGATGTCGACGGGCAGCATGTTGATCATCATCGCGCCGATACGACTGTTGCCGGCAATCGCCTTGTCGAGCTGCCCGCCGAGGCCACCGTCGTTGACCATGGGCGTGTTCACTCCGGTGGGATGGACGCTGTTCACCCGAATGCTGTGTTGAGCGAGTTCCGCGGCGAACGCTTTTGCCATTCCGCGTACTGCCCACTTGCTCGTGGTGTACGGCATGGTGAACGGCTGAGCCTTCAATCCCGCTGCGGAACTGATCAAGATGATCGATCCGCTACCGCGCTCGACGAGATGTGGGGCCGAGACCATGACGGTGTTCCAGACACCGGTCACGTTGGTACCTATTGTGTCCTCGAAGGATTCGGGGGTTACCTCATGCCAGGGAGCGGCAGAGCAGATCGCCGCGTTCGCGACGACGACATCCAGACGGCCGAGACGAATGACGGCATCGTCGACGATCCCACGAAGCTTCTCGAGGTCCCGCACGTCGACGATCGCTGAAATTGCCTGCTGTCCAGTCTTTTCCACCAGTCGAACGGTCTCCTCTAGATCCTCGGGGGTGGCCGGTGCATACGGGACACCTCGGATGGGTGCGCACAGATCGACGACAATGACGTCTGCGCCCTCGGCCGCCAAGCGAACGGCGTGCGCTCGTCCTTGTCCGCGGGCGGCACCGGTGATCAGGGCGACTTTGCCGGATACACGCCCGTTTACGCGCTCGGTCATAGGTTTACCTTTCAGGCCGGCGACTTGGCGGGGTGGTTCGAGAACCACAGGTTCTCCTCGGTCACCCGAGCGCTCTTCCAGCCGTCGGCGGTGCGAACGACCTCATGGTGGTAGTTGCCGCCGCAGTAGGTCATCTCCGCAGCGCCCGGGAGTTGCATCGGGTTGTAGAACATCGCCCGTACGTTGGCGGTGTCACCGTCGAGTTCGACCTCGACGTTGGTGACAAAATGCTGAGTCATCGGAACCTGGCCGAGTGCTTGTGTGAGCAGCGTCAGCACTTGGTCCCGGGATCCGGCCGGGTAGCCGACGGCGCTGTAGTCGAGATGCGCATCCTCGGTGAACACGGTAGTCAGCAATTCCCAATTCTTGGTGTCCACGGCGCGGGCGTATCGGTAGATCAGTTCGGCGATCTCGATCTTGTCCTGAACAGTCTGCAGATCCACGAAGTTCCTTTGCTGACGGTGGGTTCCTGGCCCTCGTTTGCTCGATGAACTCTCGGCGAGGCGTCACGTTCATGAGAACGCAATTCTCATAAAGTAGAACATGAAGTGTGAAAAATCCATCGCCGCCGGATCTGGTGACGGATTGCGGCTTCTGTCGACCTATGTGACCTCGTGCGAATTGCGATTGGATGTACCGATTCGACTGTCGAACAGCGTTGTGTTCCAGTACTCTACGCTGCTCGTTTCGACGTAGCCGCACTTGGTGAATGTGTTCGGTGTTGCAACCAGAAGGATACTCTTGAGATAGAGAATTGCCTTTTCAAAGTGTGGTCGAATCAGGCATGATTCACCTATGAGTACCTTGGAACATCTCCACGACCTGACCGGCAAAGTTGCGATAGTCACGGGTGGATCCCGCGGGATCGGCCGAGCGATTGTCCAGATTCTTGCCGAAGCGGGAGCTGACGTTGTCATCGCGTCCCGCAAACTCGACTCGTGTGAACGCGCCGCCGACGAGGTCATGGCGTCGACCGGGCGAAAGGTTCTGCCGGTTGCGTGTCATGTCGGACGTTGGGACGATTGTGAGCAGTTGATCGACCGGACGCTCGAACACTTCGGCCGACTCGACGTGCTGGTGAACAACGCGGGTATGTCACCCCCGTACAAGAACCTCGACGATATTACCGAGGACCTGTACGACAAGACTCTCGGCGTTAATCTCAAGGGGCCCTTTCGTCTTGCCGTGCGCGCCGGAACGTACATGGCCGAGAACGACGGCGGTTCGATCATCAACGTCGGCACCGCGGGCTCCCTCGTCGCCAGCGTTCGCGAGTTGCCATACGCGTGCGCCAAGGCGGGCCTCAATGCCCTCACCGTCGGACTGGCTGAGGCCTTTGCGCCGACGGTGCGCGTCAACGCAATTCTTCCCGGGCCCTTCCTGACGGATATCTCCAAGTCCTGGGCTCCGGCCGAGGGCGAAGATGCACCATTCGTGCCGCTCCGTCGGATGGGCCGTCCCGAGGAGATCGGTCCACTTGCACTCCATCTCGCAAGTGCGGCTTCCAGTTACACCACCGGGGCGATCATCCGCGTCGACGGTGGAGTTACCCGCAAGGTCTGACGAAAGGGAAACATGACCGACAACCTTCTACTCGAGGGCAAGGTAGCCATCGTTACCGGTGCCGGCGGCGGGATCGGCCGCACCTACTCTCAGGGACTCGCCGAGGCCGGCGCCGCCGTGGTGCTCGCTGACGTCAACCTCGAGGCCGCCACTGCAGCAGCAGGCGAACTGACGGCGGCCGGTCACCGTGCCCTTGCGGTGCATGTCGATGTCCGGGACGAATCGAGTACGACCGAGATGGCGGCTACCGCGGCCCGGCACTTCGGGTCCGTCGACATTCTCGTGAACAACGCCGGACTGATGGCCGAAGTGGTGGGCGAGGGATCCCTGACCACCATGGATCTCGAACTCTGGAACCGCACGCTGGCAGTCAATCTCACCGGTCCGCTCTTGTGCGCCCGTGCGGTAGTGCCCTATATGAAGGAACGCGGATACGGCAAGATCGTGAATCAGTCGTCGAGCGGTGCATTCATGGCTGCGCAGGCGTACGGCATCACGAAACTCGGCCTGGTGAGCATGACTGTGTCGTTGGCGCGAGAGTTGGCGCCGTTCGGTATTCGTGTCAATGCGATCGCTCCGGGAATGGTCAATACCGAAGCGGGTTCGATCGCGTCACCGCCGGAACTCAAGGAAATGGTCAAGCACGCCATTCCGTTTCCGTTCGGCGAGCCGGAAGAGCTGATTCCCGGTCTGTTGTACCTCGTCTCGTCGGGTAGTGACTGGGTGACCGGCCACACGCTCAACATCGATGGCGGTTGGGTTGTTCGAGTCTGAATCTGCACTGCCACCAGTACTTCTCACAGTGAGGATCCACATTGAAGCATTATCTGGTTGTCGAATCGCATCCCTCTCATCCGGATCGGCTGGACGAGTTCAATCGGTGGTACGACGAGATCCACATACCTGAAGTAGTGGCTCTTGACGGATTTGTCGGCGGCACCAGACTGGCAGCTGCCGACGCAGATGGCGGTCCTTCCGTGACGCTCTACGAGCTCGAGGGTGACCCCCATGAGGCAAAGCGAAACGTTCATATCGCCGCTGCGGCAAAGAAGTTGAATATGTCGGACTCGCTGAGCTATGGCCCGATTCCGAAAATGCGGATCATGACCGTGCAATCGGAGTATTCCAAGCCGCGTTGATCGTGCAAGGCACGGAAAAGGATCCGAGGCCGCCGTCGCACTGCGACGGCGGCCTCGGATGGTGCGGGCGGTCAGCTCGGCAGATTTGCCGGGATCCAGTTGGGGTCGCGCTTTTCCATGAAAGCGCGCATTCCCTCACGGGGCTCCGGTGACGTTTCGAGCGCGCCGAACATGGTTTCGTAGTCGAACAGTCCGTAACGCTCGTTGAGCATTCGCTTGACCTGGGCACGGGCCAGTGGCGCGCTCTGCAATACCTCGCGTGCGGCCTGGAGCGCGGCAGTTCGGAGATCCGCGTGCGGCACGACGCGGGAGATCACTCCGAGCCGAAGTGCCTCTGCGGCATCGAATTTACGTGCGGAGAGCATCAGATCGCGCGCAGCTGCAATGCCGACGTGAGCGGGCAGTACGGCGGCATAGGTCGCGTCAGGGATTCCTCGCAGAAGTTCGGGAACGCGGAATGTGGCCCGATCGCTGGCCACGGCGATGTCGGACATCATCGCAACAAGGAGGCCGCCGGCCTGACAGATTCCGTTGACCGCGGAAATCACAGGCGCGCGGCTGTCACGGATGGTCATGAACGGGACGACGTCGTTGCCCGAAAGCCCCTCCGGCATATTGTCTCCCGGATCGGAGCGTCCACCGAGATCGCCGCCGGGCGCAAATACGTCGTCGACGCCGGTGATGATCAGTGCTCCCAGATCAGGATCTGAGTTCACGAGGCGAACTGCTCGTTTCAGTCCGTAATACATTGCGGGGGTGAATGCGTTTCTCGCCGTTGGTCGGTCGATGGTGCACCACCCGATCGCGCCTTCGCGCTCGAACCGTAAACCGTCTGCTCCCAAGTCGTCTCCCATACGAAGAGCATACGTCATTCTCTGATGTAAGAATCACAATCTCGTCAAAAAGTAGGGCCCAGGAACACTGCTGTTCCCGGACCCCACTGATGACTTCTGCCTGTCAGGACGTCAGGTCGATGAGGACCTTCCCGACCGCCTGGCCGTCGGCGACCATCCGAAGAGCATCAGATGCCTTGTCCAGCGGGAACTCGGCACCGATGTGGGGAACTGTGCGGCCGGCGACCAGTAGATCGGTGAGTTCGGCTTCATTCCGACGGTATTCTTCCGGCGGTATGTCCTTGAACTGGAATCCGTTGACCTGCACACCCTTTACCAAGATCAGATTGAGCGGAATCTTGGGGATGACACCGGACGCGTACCCGATGGTGACAAAGCGGCCGCCCGGACGCAAAGCACGAAGCGCAGGTTCGGAGAGGTCGCCGCCGACTGGATCGGCAACAACGTCTGCTCCATGCGGGAGAGCCTTTTTCAGTGCCGTGCGCAGGTCCTCGGTGCGATGGTTGACGAGGTGCCCGGCGCCGTACGACGCCGCGACGTCAAGCTTGTTCGTGCTCGACGCGACCGCAGTGACCGACGCCCCGAGCGCAACACCGAGCTGAACGGCGGCAAGGCCGACGCCGCCACCGGCGCCGAGAACGATCAACTCGTCTCCGGGTTTGATGTGAGCCACGGATCGGAGCGTGTGGTACGCCGTGCGGTGAGCCACACCGAAAGCGGCGGCAATGCGTGTCTCGACACCGTCCGGGATGCGGCCCAGCGTGAGTTTGTCGGAAGCTATGACAATTTCTTCCGCAAACGCACCGACAAAACCGGTTCCGGTGACGCGGTCACCCACGGAGACAGCTGTGACGCCTTCGGCAGTCTCGGACACGACTCCGGCGAACTCACTGCCGGGCGTGAATGGCGGTGGGACACTGACCTGATACTTGTTGGCAATCAACAACACATCGGAGAAGTTGACGGCTGCGGATTCGATACGGATCCGAATCTGCCCGGCCTCGAGCGGAACCGAGGGGAGTGTTTCGACGGTGACGACCTCGGGAGGTCCGTACGCCCCGCACACAGCAGCACGCATCGCAGGTTACCTACCCTGCCAGATCGGGGTGCGCTTCTCGATGAAAGCAGCAGCGCCCTCCTTGGCGTCACCACTGCTGAACACCGTTGACTGCCATTGCCCGAGTTTCTGTGCAGCGCTGGTTGAATCGGTTACCGCGAGGCGGACGAGTTCCTTGCATGCAGCCAAGCCGAGTGGAGCGTTTGCGGCGACGCGTTCGGCATATCCCACTGCGGCCTCCAGGACCTGGTCCGGATCTACGACCGCGTTGATCAGTCCGAGTTGGTAGCCCCGGTCAGCCGTGATGAGATCGCCGGTGAGGGTTAACTCCAGGGCGACGTGCATCGGGATTCGGGTTCCGATGTTGGTGCCGCCGCCGCCGGGGAACAATCCCCGTTTCACCTCGGGGAAGCCGAATTTCGCGGCCGACGACGCGATGATGATGTCGGAACCGAGGAGGAGTTCAAGCCCGCCGCCGATGGCGGTGCCGTTGGCGGCACCGATCACCGGGGTCGAGAGTTTGCCTGCTGCGAGTCGAGCGAAACCTTCGGAGGTGAAGGCTCCTTCGCCTTCCGTGGCAAAGGCCTTCAGGTCCATGCCTGAGCAGAAAGCGCGGTCACCGGTGGCGGTGATGACGATTGCGCGGACGTCCGGATCGGTGTCAGCGGCCAGTACTGTGTCGCCGAGTTCGCGATACAGGCTGCCGGTGAGCGCATTTCGTGCGTCCGGGCGGTTGAGACGCAGGATCAGGATCTGTCCGCGTCGTTCCTGGATCAGTTCGGGGGTTGCGTCGGTCATGACTTGTACTCCGTTGTCTCGGCGAGTTCGGCAGCAGCGATCATCGATTGGGCGACAATGGGACCGAAGGCAAGGAGTTTCTCGTTGTCGCCGGCGCGCTGGAACCCCTGTTCGAGGATGATCGCGAGTTTCCACTTGGCGAGGATTCGGTAGTAGTCCAGGTCGTCGACCTGGCGACCCGAGATCTCGGAGTAGTGCCCGGCCAACTGTTCCATCGACGGCATGCCCTGCAGGTTGACGTAGCTGCTGGTTGCTGCCTCTGGAGCGCTGGTGTCCTTGGGCCAGCCCTCTAGCATCCAGGCGAGGTCCAGTTTGGGGTCGCCGACCGTTCCCATCTCCCAATCGACGATGGCGGAAAGCCGGGCCGGTGCGCCGTTTTCGAACATCACGTTCGCGAACTGGTAGTCGCCGTGCATGATTCCGGGGATGAAGTCGAGCGGCTTGTGGTTCCGCAGCCACTCGGTGGCGACTTCGATTCCTTCGAGTTCGCGGCCCTTGATCTTCTCGAACAAGCTGGTCCAGCGATCGACCTGACGCTCGTGGAAACCGTTGGGTCGACCAAGATCCTGGAGGCCCTTGGCTTTCCAATCGACCTTCGACAGAAGTGCGATGCCTTCGGCCAGCTGGTAGCCCAGTCCGCTCCGTGCTTCGAGGTCGCTCTTGAAGGGCTCCGGCCAATTCCGGTCGTCCATGGGGGACCAACCGTCGACAAATCCCATGAGATAAAACGGCCGGCCGAGTACGGAGGCGTCCTCGCACACGGCGATTGCCTCGGTGTGGGGCACATCGGTGCCGTCGAGTGCCGAGATGATCTGCCACTCGCGGAGGATTCCCTTGTCGCGGTTTGCGGGAGCCTCCGGCGGTGGTATCCGGATCACGCAGCGAAAGTCGTCACGGGTGAGTTCGTAGATTTCGTTCTGGGTACCGCCGGAGAGGTATCGGTGCTCGAGCGGCGCGCCCTTGCCGAGGCCCTCGCCGTCCATCCAGTCCGAAAGCCGTTGAAAATCGATCACAGGTTCCCCACTTCCAGTTCGATGTAGTCGGCGTACTTTGCCTTAGCGGCTTCTTGCTTGCGCGGGATCCATTCCGTAGGCCAGAGGTCGTCACTGGGGCTGTAATCCCGCAGTACCTGCTTGGCGACGGTGGTCTTGTGTACCTCGGTCGGGCCGTCGGCGAGGCCCATCACTGCGGCACCGTGAATCATCTGGAAGAGCGGAAGCTCGTTGGTCACACCGAGCGCACCGTGTATTTGCATTGCCCGCCAAGCGATGTCGTGCAGCACAGTCGGCATGATGACCTTGGCGGCGGCGATGTCCTTGCGGACCTTCTTGTAGTCGTTGTACTTGTCGATCTTCCATGCCGTGTGCAATACGAAGAGCCTGAACTGAGCCAGTTGGGCGTAGGAGTCCGCGATGTAGCCCTGCACGAACTGCTTGTCGGCGAGCCGGCTGCCCGCGGTTTCGCGGCTCAGTGCGCGCTCGCACATCATGTCGATTGCCTTCTGTGCAAGGCCGATCGTCCTCATGGCGTGGTGGATTCGTCCGCCGCCGAGGCGCGTCTGTGCCACGGCAAATGCCTGACCTTCGCCGCCGAGGAGTGCATCCTCGTGTACCCGGACACCCTCGTAGTGGATGAGGGCGTGGGTGCCGTCGTTGAGGGGCTCACCGTACAGACCCACGTTGCGGACGATGTTGATTCCCGGTGTGTCCGCCGGTACGAGGAACATCGACATGCCCTTGTACACACTGACATCGGAGTTCGTGACGGCCATGACGATCAGGAACGACGCGGTTCTCGCGTTGGAGGAGAAGTACTTCATTCCGTCGATGACCCAGTGGTCGCCGTCCTTGACTGCGCGCGTGGTGAACTGCGCGGGGTCGGCACCGGCCTGTGGTTCGGTCATGGAGTAGGTCGAGAACATCTCGCCGTCGAGTAGTGGCTGCAGGTAACGCCGCTTCTGCTCTTCGGTGCCGTAGTGGGCAATGATCTCGGCATTGCCGGTATCCGGTGCCTGGCATCCGAATACGATTGGTGCCCAGGATGATCGACCTAGAATCTCGTTCAGCAGAGCCAGCTTGAGTGCGCCGTATCCCTGGCCGCCCATGTCGGGTCCGAGATGCGTGGCCCACAGTCCTTGCTTCCGAACCTGCTCCTTGAGCGGGTCGATCGCTTTACGCCTGGCTCCGTCCAACGGCACGAACTGCTCGTGCGGCCAGACCAGGTCGAGCGGCTCGACCTCTTCACGTACGAACTTGTCCGCCCAGTCCAGTTTCGCTTGGTACTCGGGGTCGGTCTCGAAATCCCACGCCATGTGCGCCTCCTTGGTTACTTGGAGAATAGCGTTCTTATTGATAAAAATGCAATTCTTTTCGGGCAAAATTCTCATTCTTGATCGCCCCGACGGTCGGTGTGTGATCCAGTCAAACCTGTTGGGCTGGTGAGGTTCTCCAGCCGGCGCACCGCCCGCGTGTGGGTACGACAAATGCCGCCGACACGGGTGTCGGCGGCATTTGTCCAAGCATGGAGGCTACGAGTTGGCGAGCTCGTAGCGTCGACGGTATTCGGCCTTGGATGTCTCGCTGATGTCGACATCGGTTGCCCGTGCACGCAGGGCGCCCACGGTGGCGTCCTCGCGCTTGATGTGCTTGAAGGGATCCCAGTCGAAGAACCGGGCAACGTTTCCGAAGGTGATCTTGTCGATCTCCTCGTCGGTGAGCTTGGCGTCGACGAGTTCTTCCATCAACATCTCCGGCGAAATCGGCCAAGTGGAGTCGGAATGGGGGTAGTCGCATTCCCAGGCGATGGTGTCGATGCCGAGGCGGTCACGGTTGTTCAGTCCGCTCGGCTCGGTGATGTAGCACGCCAGGAAGTTCTTGCGCCACACGTCGGTTGCCGTCATTCCCTTGGGGAGGAAGCTGGTTCCGGTCCAGGACTGGTTGACGACGTGGCGTTCGACGCGGTCGAGCCACGGTGCAACCCAGCCGACGCCACCCTCGCTCATGGCGACCTTGAGATCCGGGAACTTCTGGAAGGCTCCGCTGAGCATCATGTCGTTTGCCGCGATAGTCGAAATGAGCGGTGTCAGAACCATCATGTCGTCGATGTTGAAGCCCTCGGGGCGCTTGACCAAGCTGAAGCCGCCACCGATGTGCAGGCTCAGGACGATGTTGGTCTCGACGCATGCCTTGAAGATCGGATCCCAGTAGCCGGACTTGAAGTCGGGGTAGCCCTCACCCACGCCGTACGGAGTCTCAGGGATGCTGATGGATCGGCAACCCATCGCGGCGAGACGGTGGATCTCCTTGACGGATTCCTCCACGTCGAAGAACGGGATGATGCCGAGGGGGATGAAGCGCCCGGGGTGAGCATTCGGTACCTCACCGACGACCCAGTCGTTGAAGGCCCGAGATGCCGCTAGGGACAACTTCTTGTCCGGCAGGCTCGCAAGGTGGGTTCCGGCGAATCCGGGGAAGGTGGCAAAAAGTGTTGCGGCCAAGGTGCCGTTGGCATCCATGTCGCGTACACGCAGGTCCATGTCGTAGACGCCGGGACGCATCTCGGCGTAGCCCGTGGGATCCATGCCCCACTCTTCCTTCGGCCAGGAGACGACGGCGTTCAGGCCGGAACTGCCGACCACCGTGTCCTGGAAAAGCCAGGCCTGCACGTTGGGGTTGCGGGGGTGGGCCGTCAGCTTGGGGGCCTGGTCCATGAGGCTTTTCGGGAAGTGCTTTTCGAAGATGTCAGCCGGTTCGACCACGTGGTCGTCGATGCTGACCATCACCATGTCGTCAATGTTCATTGAGAATCCTCTCCTGCGCTGCGCAGAGATGCCCGGCAGCGGCGCCTACTGCAATGAGAATATTGTTTTCGCTATTGAGAATCAATAGCTGGACGAGTGGAGAATCACATATTCGTAGTGTCCGGTCACCGCAACACCGTGCCGCCGTCGACGTTGACGACCTGCCCGTTGATCCACTCGCCGTCATCCGACATCAGGTAGGCGACCATGCTCGAGATGTCGCTGGGTCTGCCTCCCCGTGTACTGCGAGAACGCGCGATCAACGACTGCAGCAGTTCGGGCGACGCGCCCTCCTCGATCTCTTTGGTGAGGATCAGGCCGGGAGTGATGGCGTTGGCGCGGATGCCGTCGCGGCCCCAGCGCGACGCGACGTGCCGGGCCAGGGAGTTGATAGCGGCTTTGGTTGCCGAATAGGCAGGACGCTGCGGATCACCCGTGAACGAAGCGATCGACGATGTATAGACGATCGTGCCGCCACCGCGTGCGAGGAGTTCGGGAATGGCGTGCCGGGTCACGAGCATGTGGCCGCGGAGGTTGACGGCGATGGTGCGGTCCCAGACCTCGAGGTCGATGTCGACGATATCGGTGTCCTTGGACACCGAACCCATATCTCCGGCATTGATATGGACGGCGTCAAGGCCGCCGTAGGTCCGGACGCTGAATGCCACCAATTTCTTGACTGACGTGTCGTCGGAAATGTCGAATTGTGCTGCAACGGAACGCCCACCGGCTTCGTTTATTGCCGCAGCGGTCTTTTCGGCACCTTCGAGGTTGAGATCACCGATCACGATCTGTGCGCCCTCGTTTGCCAGTCGCTGCGCGGAGGCGGCGCCGAGGCCGGTGGCGCCGCCGGCAATCAGAATGACCTTGTCTGTCAAACCCTGCACGAGGGTCTCCTGTTCTGTCGTCAAGCGATAGGGGTGACGTTGCTCGCCCGATAACGGTCACGCAACAGGCGCTTGTACAACTTGCCGTTGGGATCTCGGGGGAGGGCGTCGACAAAATCGATACTTCGGGGGCATTTGTACGACGCGAGCGCTTTGTGGCAGTACTCGATGAGCTCGGCGGCGAGGGTAGCGTGGGCTGCCGCTGGATCGACCAGTTGCACAACAGCCTTCACCGACTCGCCCATCTCGTCGTCGGGTACGCCGATGACTGCGACATCGGCGACGGCAGGATGCCCGGCGAGTTCGTTCTCCGCTTCTTGCGGATAGATGTTCACTCCACCCGAGATGATCGTGTGCGCCTCGCGGTCGGTCAGATAGAGGTATCCGTCCTCGTCCAGACGCCCGATGTCGCCGAGTGTGCGCCACCCGCGGTCGTTGGTGACGGACGCGGTCTTCTCGGGATCGTTGTGATATTCGAACGGCCTGCCGCCGGAGAAATACACCGAGCCGACCTGTCCGACAGGAAGTTCCGCCCCGTCCTCGCCGACGATGTGGCATTGCTGCATCGGTCGCCCGACGGATCCGGGGTGCGTCAGCCACTCCTCGGGTGTGATGGTCGAAGCGCCGACATCCTCGGTGCCCGAATAGTATTCGTGGATTATCGGCCCCCACCAGTCGAGCATCTGCTGCTTCACGAGGATCGGGCACGGCGCCGCTCCGTGTATTGCGTTGCGCAGGCTCGACAGGTCGTATCGCGCTCGCTCCTGCGGTGACAACCGAAGCATGCGCACGAACATGGTCGGCACGAACTGCGCGCTTGTCACTCGGTGACGCTCGATCAGTTCAAGGCATTGGAGTGGGTCGAAGTTCTCCATCACCACGACCGTGGCGCCGAGACGGTGCCATGACATCGAAAAGACCAGGGGCGACGCGTGATACAGCGGTGCGGGCGACAGGTACACCGCATCGGTGACGGTGTTGCCGGCCATCAGGCCCCTGGCGATCAAGACGGGTGCGGCACTCGGATCTCCGAACGCCGTTCCTGGCAACGGTTTACGCACACCTTTGGGACGTCCGGTGGTCCCGGACGAATACAGCATTTCGCGGCCCTCGCACTCGTCGTCGAGTGGTGTGGCCGTCTCGCCGGCCAGCACGTCGTCGTACCGATCGAATCCGGAGATGTCACCGAGCGCCGATATCCGGATGGAAATACGCGAGACGTCGAGGCCGGCCACGACGTCGGCAAGTGCTTCGCTCGAGATCAAGGCGCGGGCACCACAATCGTCGAGAACGTACTGCACCTCGAGCGGGCGTAAGTGGCGGTTGATCGCGGTGTAGTGAATGCCGGATCGCTGCGCTGCCCAGGCAATTTCGAGAAAGGGGCGGTTGTTCTCCATCAGGATCGCGATGTGGTCGCCGACGCCCAACCCGCGCGCCCGCAATGCCCGCGCAAATCGCGTCGAGCGTTCGTCGAGTTGGGCGTATGTCGTAACCTCACCGCTCGAAGCCATCACGATGGCCGGGGTGTCCGGGCTCCGGCGAGCGTGGTAGCTGGGTGTCATCGTCGCGGTCGTCATTGACGCGCCTCCACTATCGATCCGTTCGAAGGAGCATTGCGCCGCCGGGGGACAGGCCACCCGTGGCCGCGACGGAGACCTTGGCGCCGACGACCTGACGTTCACCGGCCTCGCCGCGCAACTGTGTGACCGCTTCGTGAATCAGCCCCATGCCGTGGGTGCGGCCGTGTGAGAGTTGTCCACCGTGCGTGTTGAGTGGGATCACGCCGTCGCGGGCAATGTTGTGGCCGCCGTCGAGGAAGTCCTTTGCTTCGCCGATGCCGCAGAAGCCCAGCGCTTCGATCCAGGACAGGCAGTTGAACGAGAATCCGTCGTAGAGTTGCGCGACGTCGACATCACTGGGGCGCATCGTGGTTCGTGTCCACAGGTGAGCAGCTGGGCCGAGAACCTGAGGCTCGTGTGTCAGTGTGCTCTGATCCCATTCGATACGTTCGACAATCTGCGTTCCGACAGCTTCGACGAGTACCGGCGGCTTGGCAAGATCGTGTGCTGCATCGATGGCGGACACGATTACTGCGACCGAAGCGTCGCACGGTACGTCGCAGTCGTAGAGACCGAATGGCGTGGTGATGGTGCGGGCCGAGAGGTAGTCGTCCATCGTCATCGGGTCGCGATAGATCGCGCTCGGATTGAGTGCGGCATTGGCTCGTTGGTTCAGCGCAATCCAACCCAAGCTTTCGCGAGTTGTGCCGTACTTGTGGAAGTGGCGCTGCGCATTCTGCGCGAGAGTGTGTGCTGCGGAGGTCGCCCCGAACGGGAACATCCAGCTCGGGGTGCGACTCGGCGCAGGTGGGCTGATTTCGCCCAGACGCATCAATTCGTTGTGGGTGGCTTCCCAGACGGTTCGGTAGCACAGCACGTGGCGGGCAAGACCGCTGGCGACGGCGATCATCGCCGCGATCACGGAACCGCTGGGGCCGAAGGTTTCAATGCCGCCGTTATGCCAGGTCGGCCGGATGCCGAGAGCCGCCTCGACGCCGGTCACCCCGCCGCCCTCGCCGAACCCCCCTACCGGTCCGGCGCCGGGATAGCTTGCGAGACCGTCGATGTCGTCCATCGTGAGGCCGGCATCGGCGACGGCACGCTCGCACGCCTGCACCGTCAACTCCATGGGGGAGAGCATCAAGCGTCGGCCGATCTCGGACATGCCGATGCCGGTGAGCGCCGCCTTGTCCTCGAACTTCACGGTGGTGGACATCGGTCGCACGCGTCGCCGGATCTCTTCCGGATCACCCTCGGCCTGTGGCAGCGGCGCAGGTTCTGGTTGCTCGGCCGTCGGCCGGAACAACGGGAGCCACACGTCCCCGTCCTGATGGAAGACAACTTCCATGCGCATGCCCAAGTGCAGCTGCGCAGGATCGCACTCGATGACGTTGGTAGTCAGCCGAACCCGAGGATCGTCTTCGATCGCGACCTGAGCCACCACGTAGGGTGCCGGAAGCCCGGGCATGCTGAAGCGTTCGTTGACCGTGAATCCGATGAGTGTGGCGTAGCCGGAAACCACGCGCACGCCCATCTGATGTGAACGGCAGTACCTGCAGACCGGCTGCGGCGGATGGATGAGAGCCGAACAGGACTCGCACTCCTGTACGCGCAGCCGGCCATCCGCGCCGGACGTCCAGTAGAACCGGTTTTGCCGGGTCACAAGGGGAAGAGGACGCCCCGACTCGGCTACCTTGTTCTCGTTTACCGGATCGACTACCGCGGAATCAGTCACTTACTTCAGTTTCCTTACTTCTGCGCAGTGATCGGTGCGGCGAGTCCCTGCTCGTCGACGATCAGTTGGATTTTCTCGAGGGTCTCGTCGAGGCCGGCACCGAGACGCGGGCCGGGGGTGAAGGTCGCCGGGAGGTGACGCATGCCCTGGATGACGCCGATGGAGTCGTAATGCACGGTGCCTTCGGGGTCGCACGTGAAGTCCGGCATCCGGTCGAACACTGCGACGAGCATGCGCTTGAAGACCGTTCGGGCCAGGTTCGAGCCGATGCATCGGTGTACTCCCAGACCGAAACTGAAGTGTCGGTTGGCCGTTCGTTCGAGGTCGACGGTATTCGGGTCCTCGAAGAGTTCGGGGTCGCGGTTGGCCATTGCCCAGGAGAGCCAGAGTCGATCGCCCTCTTTGAACTGCACGCCGCCCAATTCGCCGTCGGCGGAGAAGGTGCGGCCGTCGCCCGGGGTCGGGCAGAAGAAGCGGAGAAATTCTTCCGTTGCCGAGTCCAGCATGGTGTCGCGTTCCCGGCTGAGGATCTCGCGCTGATCCGGGTTCTGTGACAGCCACTCGAGTGCGTGTGACGTGAGCGCCGTTGTCGTGTCGAACCCGCCGCCGATGAGCAGGCTGAGGACTCCGAGAAGTTCGAGATCGTCCGGCTTCTCGCCGTTGACAGTGGCTCGGGCGATCGCGTCGACCATGCCGGGCCTGGGGTTCTCGCGGATCTGGTGGAGATTGGTGAGGAGGTCCAATCCCATGGCGCGGTGGAGTTCACCGATCCGGGCGATGTCAGGTGAATCCGGCGGGGTGTACATAGCCGCGTGTACCGGCTCGCAGTAGACGGACCATTTGACGACGGGGATACCGAGCATTGCCAGCGTGATGACGGCCGGGACGATGTTTGCCAGATCGTCGATGAAGTCGATCTTGCCGGACTCGATCTTCTCGTCGAGGCTGGCGCGGATCACCTCGTCGATCAGCGGAACCCACTTCTTGATGGCAGCAGGAGACAGGTAGGGGTTGAGAACCGCACGGAACTCGCGATGCTCGGGGTCGTCCATTTCCAGGATGCCGCCACGGACGCCGGATGCGCGCTCGGCCGTCGGGATCATGATTCCCTTGTAGCCACGACGAACTCCCTTGAGGTCGTGATCATTCGAGATGTCAGCGGACCGAGCGAGAGCGAAGACCTCGTCGCCGCCCGACGCAACCCAGTGCCCGCCGTGAGTATCGGACCAGGCCATCGGACACTTCGAGTGCATCTCCTGGGTGATGTCCAGGAAGTTGTCGCGATAGTCCGCTGCGTGCCGGTCGAACTGGAATACGGGCTTCTCGTGGTTGTCTTGCGCTGGCGCATTGTCGATGCTCATGGAGCTGTCCTCTCTGGCGTCTTGGCGTCGGCGTTCTCGGAGGCGGAGTTGCTCGCAAAGATGGTGATGGCCTGCTCCGGGCAGGAATGGGCAGCTTCCCGCACCTTGTCCTCGAGATCGGCAGGAACATCGCCTTCGATGGCCGTAGCGTGGCCGTCGATGTCGCTCAGTTCGAACACATCCGGTGCAGCCATAGCGCACAGTGTGTGCCCTTGGCACAGTTCTGGGTCGACCTTCACCTTCACAATATTCCTCCTGTTTGCACGTGAATCTTTTTGTTATTCAGGCTGTTTCGACTAGCTGATCGGGGATGGCCGGCAATGACGATGTTGATCGAACTTGCGTCGTAGACGGACGGAAGGTGGGCACAGAACGTGTCCATGCCGCGAGATGGGCTGGGCTGGGAAATGGCTCGGGCCTGAGTGCGTGACTCACCGGCGACGGGGCTGCCGTCGTTACAGGTGAGCGTTCGAGTGTCGCATTCTGGTTCACAAGAATCTCCAATTCAATTTTGGAGAATCCTACTCTCGCTCTGACGTGGCCGCAAGATCCCGAGTAGAGACTGCTCAGGTGCAATGCAACCTTTCGGTGGGGGGTATGCGTACGACTTCACAGTTGCTACATTCACACCACCAGGATGCAATATTCTCGAATATGAGAACTCTATTTTCATACTTTAGTGAGGAGAACGGATGTCATCTCAGGAAACGGTGTCGGGCAACGAGGGCACCGCCGTGCTGGATGTCGATCGGCGCTTGCTCATCGACGGAAAGCTCGTGACAACAGAGCAGACGTTTGCGTCGATCAACCCCGCTACCGGTGAGATCCTCGGTTACGCACCGAATGCGGGTGTCGCGGAGGCAGAAGCCGCTATCGCAGCTGCGCGCAAGGCCTTCGACACCACCAGCTGGGCAACCGATGTGGAATTCCGCATCAAGTGCCTCGACCAGCTGCATCAGGCAATGCTCGACAACCTCGAAGAGTTTCGTGCGCTGACGATCGCCGAGGTCGGAGCTACCTACCTCAATACGCAAGGCAACCAGCTCGAGGCGCCCATCGGCATCATTCGCTACTACGCTGATCTCCTGCGCACCTACCCGCTGACCGAGCAGCTCGGCGAGGTAGACATCAAGGGGCAGAAGCACAATCGCTGGATCGAGAAGGAAGCCGCCGGAGTTGTCTCCGCGATCATTGCGTACAACTACCCGAATCAGCTGGCGTTTGCCAAGCTGATTCCGTCGCTCGCCGCCGGTTGCACGATCGTCCTCAAGGGCGCTCCGGACACACCGCTCATCACGTTGGCGCTGGGTGAACTGATCGCCAATCACACCGATATTCCGGCCGGCGTGGTCAACGTACTGTCCTCGTCCGACGTGGAGACCGGCAAGATCATGACCACCCACCCCGACGTGGACGTGGTCACCTTTACCGGATCCACACCCGTCGGCGCGTCGATCATGGCTGCGGCAAGCGCGAGCCTGAAGAAGGTCTTCCTCGAGCTCGGCGGGAAGTCGGCATTGATTGTGCTCGAGGACGCGGACTTCGGCACGGTTGCACAGTTCGCGGCATTCTCCATCTGCTCCAACACAGGTCAGGGTTGTGCGCTCACCACCCGGTTGCTCGTGCCACGGGCACATCACGACGAGATCGTCGCGAAGGTGGCCGGAATGATGGCGCACGTGCCGGTCGGAGACCCGACCAACCCGAAGATCTACATGGGCCCGCTCATCAGCGAGAAGCAGCGAGACAAGGTCGACGGTTTGGTTCAGCGGGCCGTCGAGGCGGGCGCGACGCTCGTGACCGGTGGCACGCGGATCGATCCCGGCTACTTCTACACGCCGACCCTGCTGGCAAATGTCCACCCGGACAGCGAAATTGCGCAGGAAGAGGTCTTCGGACCCGTGCTCGCAGTCATCCCGTTCGATGACGACGATCATGCCGTGGAGATCGCCAACAACTCGAAGTACGGACTCTCCGGTGGCGTGCTTGGTGCCGACGACGATCGCGCGATCGCCATCGGCCGCCGTATCCGCACCGGAACCTTCAGCGTCAACGGTGGCAACTACTTCACCCCCGATGTTCCGTTCGGTGGCTACAAGCAGTCGGGCATCGGCCGTGAGATGGGTACTGCCGGACTGGAGGAGTTCCTGCAGACCAAGGCTTTTGCGACGGTGGTCAAGTGAAGCCACTCGAGGGGATCCGCGTTCTCGAGGTCGCGATGTACGGCTTCGTTCCGTCGGCGGGCGCAGTGCTCGCCGACTGGGGCGCCGAGGTCGTCAAGGTGGAACACGCCGTCACCGGTGACCCACAGCGCGGCCTTCGTCAGGTCGGTGCGTTGAAGGTCGAGGGGGATCCCAACCCCAACGTCGAGCACGCCAACCGAGGCAAGCGCAGTATCGGCCTCGACATGGGAACCGCCGAGGGTAAAGAGGTGTTGGATGCACTGATCCGCACAGCGGACGTGTTCCTCACAAGCTTCCTGCCCCAGGCTCGGACCAAGTTCGGGATCGACGTGGACGACGTCCGCGCCGTGAACCCGAAGATCGTCTACGCCCGCGGCAGTGCACTCGGGCCGCGCGGTGTCGAGTCCGACAAGGGTGGGTACGACATGACGGCCTTCTGGGCCAGGGCCGGAATCGCCGCTACCCTCACTCCTCCCGGGGTCGACGGAATGATCACCCCGCCGGGGCCGGCGTTCGGTGACACTATCTCCGGCACGAACCTTGCCGGCGGTGTTGCGGCAGCGCTGCTCAAGAGAGAACGTACGGGCGAGACCTCGGTAGTCGACGTCTCCCTCCTGGGCAGCGGCGTGTGGGCCATGGGACACGGGATTGCGTTGTCGGCGCATCTCGACCAGGCCATGGTGGCGCCGGTGCCGGGTGGTCATGGTGCACTGACCAATCCGTTGTCCGGGTTGTACCGCACATCGGACGGGCGCTTCCTTTCGTTCGTGATGCTCCAGGCCGGCAAGTACTGGGCCGATGTGTGTCGCCACATCGATCGCCTCGACCTCATCGACGACCCTCGTTTTGCCGATTCCAAGCAGATTGCCGCCAATACCGAAGCCGCAGTGGCTATTCTGCGTGAGGTACTGGGCAGCCGCACACTCGCGGAATGGTCGGAGAAGTTTGCCACTCTTGCCGGTCCGTGGGCACCTGTGCAGGATTCGTTGCAAGTGTCGAGCGACGCGCAGGTTCTGGCCAACGAATATCTGCTCAAGGCAGGGGAACTCGAACTGGCCGCAAACCCGGTGCAGTTCGACGTCACTGCACCCGAGCTGCGTGCAGGACCGGAATTCGCCGCTCACACAGACGAAATTCTGACAGAGTTGGGATTCGACTGGGAACGTGTCATCGCTTTCAAGATCGCGGGAGCAGTTACCTAGGAACTGTGACCACACCTGACAAATGAGGGCCGACCCGTTGGGGTCGGCCCTCATTTCAGTTCTCGTGCAACTGTTCGCGGTGCTCAGCTGTTTTCGGCGTCGCGAACCGTAATTGTGCCGTCCCTGACGGCGTCGGCGATGCTCTCATGGAGCATCGGGCAGCCGTCCTTGAGTGCAGATTTCTGCCCCGACGCGATGGCGTCCTTGAACGTGTGACACCGACGTGCCGGGTCGGAGGTCCACTGAATGCTGGTGTGCTTGTACGTGTTCTTGCGAACCAGTACGCACGCGCCACATGTCTTGCAATCGACTTCCTGCATCCCCGAGTCGAGGTATTCCTGCTTGTCCTCGACGGTCTGGGCTTCGATTGCGCCCCGCCGTTCCGGTTGCCCGGCAAAGTCCGGAGCCTTGGCCCAACGGAGGTCACGGATCGAGGCGCTCACGATTAAACCTCTGCTTCCTTCTTTGCAGCGGCTTCCTTCTCGGCCTTCTGACGGGCGAGGTTTTCCTCGACCTCAGCGTGCCAGGCTTCGTTGGCCTTGGTGGTGTCCACTTCGAACTCGAAGCGCTGCGTCATCTTCTCGGTGACGTCGGCCTTGTCGACGTAGAACTGCTCGTACCAGCGTCGTAGCTGGTAGACGGGGCCGTCCTCCTCGCAGAGGAGTGGATTTTCGATCTTGGTCTTGTTCTTCCAGATCGCGACGTCCTGAAGGAATCCTTCGCTGATGCCCTCGGTGAACTTGCCGGCCAACTTGTCGGCCATTTCGTCGGAGACGCCCGTCGGCTTCTTGACCGTCACGCCCCACTGCAGCACGAATGAATCCGGGCTGATCGGGTAGTGGCAGTTGATCAGGACGCTTTCGACCTCGTATCCGCTGTAGCTGTTCCACAGAGGATTGACCATGTACGACGGTCCGTAATACGCAGCCTCTGAGCGAAGTAGCGTATCGCCGCCGTACTGGGACGCCATTCCGATGTCGGGACGGCCCGTGGTGTTGAGGTACTGAGTGGCGATCTCACCTTCGAAGACGTTCTTGAAGTACGTCGGGAAGGCGTAGTGGATGTAGTAGAAGTGCGCCATGTCCACGACGTTGTCGATTATCTCGCGGCAGTTGGAACCCTCGATGACCATGGAGTTCCAGGTCCAGTCTGTCCACTCGTCGCTGTACGCGCCCTCGATGCGAGGGATCACGATTTCCTCGGGCGGAGGATTGCCCTCTGGGTCGTTCCAGACGAAGAGCTGAGCGTTCTGTTCGAGTGTGTGCCACGCCCGGGTGCGGGCGAGCGGGGGCACGCGGCGGGCGTAGGGAATGCCGGTGCACTTTCCGTTTCCACCCCAGCGCCAGTCATGGAACGGGCACGCGATGGAATCGCCTTTGACCTCGCCTTGGGTGAGGTCACCGCCCATATGTCGGCAGTACCCGTCGAGGACTTTGATATCGCCCTTGCTGTCGGCGAACACCACGAGCTTGGTACCGAAAGCCTCGATCGCGTGCGGTTTGCCGTCCTTGAAGGTCTTCAGAAGACCCAGGCAATGCCATCCACGCGCGAACCGCGTCTGCACCGTTCCCACGTCGATCTCGCGAATCTGCGCCATAGTGACCTCACATCCCTTCTAGCTGTTAATAGAACACGTTATAGAATGAACTCTGATTTCGCTAGATTTCGGAAGCACTTGTTACAGCATTGCGGCCCTCAATGACGCGATTTGCGACATCTCGACAGAAAAGAGAACGTGTTCTAGTCTCAAAGGTAAGTGAACTATCCGAGCGAGACAGACGGGAGCGTCGAAGTGGGTAACCATGACAGCCACGAGGTGATGCAGAAGCTCGACGCATTGTTGCCGGCACTACGTGAGCGGGCGCAGGAGACCGAGGATCTTCGTCGTATCCCTGACGAGTCCGTCAAGGCATTGCAGGAGACCGGTTTCTTCCGTCTACTGCAGCCGAAGCAGTGGGGCGGATACGAAGCCGATCCGGTCCTGTTCTACTCGGCGGTCAAAAAGATCGCGAGCGCCTGCGGATCGACGGGGTGGGTCTCCTCGATCATCGGCGTTCACAACTGGCACCTGGCTCTGTTCTCGCAGCAGGCCCAGGAAGACGTGTGGGGCAAGGACTCTGACGTTCGTATCTCGTCCTCTTACGCGCCCATGGGTATGGGTGAGGTAGTCGAGGGCGGATACAAGGTCAACGGCGCGTGGGCGTGGTCATCGGGTTGCGACCATGCAACGTGGGCAGTTCTGGGCGGGCCGGTCTTCAAGGACGGTCGCGCCGTCGATTTTGTCAGCTACCTGATTCCCCGCGAGGACTACCAGATCGACGACGTCTGGAATGTGGTCGGACTGCGCGGAACCGGCTCCAATACCGTTGTGGTCAAGGATGTATTTGTTCCGTCGCACCGCGTGCTGAGCTTCCGGGCGATGAGCGAACTGACTGCGCCCGGACTCGAGAACAACACCGCTCCCGTCTACCGGATGCCGTGGGGCACCATTCATCCCACCACGATCTCCGCACCGATCGTCGGAATGGCTTACGGCGCTTACGAAGCGCACGTCGAGCATCAGGGCAAGCGTGTTCGCGCAGCCTTTGCCGGCGAGAAGTCCAAGGACGATCCGTTTGCGAAGGTACGTATCGCCGAGGCATCCAGCGACATCGATGCAGCCTGGCGTCAACTGTCCGGCAATGTCGCCGACGAGTACGCGTTGATCCTTGCGGGCGAAGAGGTTCCGATGGAACTGCGTCTGCGAGCGCGACGCGATCAGGTCCGGGCCACCGGTCGCGCGATCGCGTCCATCGACAAGCTCTTCGAGAACTCCGGAGCAACAGCACTGCAGAACGGCACGCCGATTCAGCGATTCTGGCGCGACGCTCACGCCGGACGCGTCCACGCGGCCAACGATCCAGAACGCGCATACGTCATGTTCGGAACAGGCGAGTTCGGTCTGCCGATCACCGACACGATGGTCTAGGGGAGACGTCCGTGACAACCACCGAAGAAGTGTTCACCTACGAATCCACGTCGCGTTTTGCGCAGGTGCGCCCCGACCTGAAACTGCATTTCCACGAAGCCGGGGTAGGGAACGATCGCACCATCGTGCTGCTGCACGGAGGCGGTCCGGGAGCGTCGTCGTGGTCGAACTTTGCCCGCAACATTCCGGTGTTGGCGAAGAACTTTCACGTCATCGCGGTCGATCAGCCCGGCTACGGACAGTCGGACAAGCCGACCGAGCATCCGCAGTACTTCGTGCACAGTGCGTCGGCGCTCAACGACCTCCTGGACACGCTCGAGATCACCGGTCGCGTTGATCTTCTGGGCAATTCGCTCGGTGGTGGCGCTGCTGTTCGCTTTGCGCTCGACTACCCGGACCGTGCCGGCCGGCTGGTCCTCATGGGGCCAGGCGGTCTGAGTGTCAATCTCTTTGCACCCGACCCCACCGAAGGCGTCAAGAACCTCGGGAAGTTCAGCTACCAGCCCACACGTGAGAACCTCGAAGCATTCCTGCGGATCATGGTCTTCGATCAGAAGCTGATCACGCCGGAACTCGTCGACGAACGTTTTGCCGCAGCCAGTACTCCCGAGTCCCTGGCTGCGGCCAAGGCGATGGGTAAGTCCTTCTCCAGCGGTGACTTCGAGCTCGGCATGCTCTGGCGCGAGGCGTACAAACTGCGCCAACGGGTGCTGTTGATCTGGGGCCGTGAAGACCGCGTCAACCCGCTCGACGGCGCACTGGTGGCGCTCAAGATGATTCCGCGCGCGCAACTGCATGTCTTCGGTGGTTGTGGGCACTGGGCGCAACTCGAGAAGTTCGACGAATTCAACCGGCTCGCAACCGACTTCTTGCTCGACGGAGGTAAGTGATGGGTATTCGATCTCTGGCATACATGCGTATCGGGGCCACCGATATGGGCGCGTGGCGCGAGTACGGGCTCAAGGTTCTCGGCATGAGCGAGGGCAAGGGCGTCGACCCCGATTCGCTGTACCTTCGCATGGACGATTTCCCGGCACGTCTGGTCATCGTTCCGAACGAGACGGACCGTCTGCTCGTCTCCGGGTGGGAGACAGCGAATGCGGCTGAGCTGCAGGATATCCGTGACAGGTTGTCGGCAGCCGGAGTTCCCTTCAAGGAGGGCACGTCGGAGCAGTTGAAGGACCGTCGCGTGGTCGAGCTGATTGCGTTCGAGGACACCTCGGGGAACTTGCTCGAGGTGTTTCACGGTGTAGCGCTCGAACATCGACGCGTCGTGAGCCCGTATGGACACAAGTTCGTCACGGGGGAGCAGGGGCTCGGACACGTCGTGCTCACCACCGATGACGACGACGCGTCGTTGCGCTTCTACCGCGACGTCCTCGGATTCAAACTGCGGGACTCGATGCGTCTGCCACCGCAAATGGTCGGCCGACCCGCTGACGGCGATCCGGCGTGGCTGAGGTTCCTCGGCTGCAACCCACGTCACCACAGCCTGGCGTTCCTGCCGTTCCCCAATCCGACGGGCATCGTGCACCTGATGCTCGAGGTGGAGAACTCAGACGACGTCGGACTGTGCCTTGACCGTGCGCTGCGCAAGAAGGTCAAGATGTCGGCGACCCTCGGGCGCCACGTCAACGACGAAATGCTCTCGTTCTACATGAAGACTCCCGGCGGCTTCGACATCGAATTCGGTTGTGAGGGACGCGAGGTCGAAGACGAGAGTTGGATCGCGCGGGAAAGTACGGCAGTGAGTCTGTGGGGTCACGACTTCACGGTCGGACTGAAGCCGTGAGTGCCCCTGCACTCGACCCGCGGCAGTTCCGTACCGTCCTGGGCCAGTTCTGTACCGGTGTCACCATCATCACGACCGTCGACGACGGCGTGCCGGTGGGTTTTGCGTGTCAGTCGTTTGCCGCGCTCTCCCTCGACCCGCCCCTGGTGTTGTTCTGCCCCACCAAGGGTTCTCGGTCGTGGGCGGCAATCGAGAAGACCGGAAAGTTTGCCGTCAACGTGTTGGCGGAGGAACAACAGTCGGTATGCGCGCGCTTCGGTTCGCGTGAGCCGGACAAGTTCGCCGGTATCGACTGGACACCGTCGCCGTTGGGTTCACCGATCATCGACAAATCGCTCGCGCACATCGACTGCACCGTCGAAACCGTCCATGACGGCGGCGATCACTTCGTGGTCTTCGGTCGGGTCTCGTCGATGAGTGAGGTCAAGACCGAGCGTCCACTGCTGTTCTATCGCGGGCAGTACACCGGGATCGAACCGGACAAGACCGTCCCCGCGCATTGGCGGGACGATCTCGAGGCGTTCCTGACAACAACGACGGAAGATACCTGGCTGTAGGGGCCTGCGGCCCCTGTGCGCCTTTTCGGTAGTGGGGACTGCCGGAAAGGCGCACAGGGGGCGGAGCCCCTACAAGGAAAAACACGTCTGGCAGAAGTCCTCACCGAACGGCGTGAGCAGGATGCTACGACGCACTATCTTGTTGGACCGGCCCGCGCGGCGCACGGCGTCGATCACCGCGGGCTGGACTTCGACGACCTGATATCGATCCGCTTCGACAGGTTCTCGAGAGAATGACACCAGCCCGAGTCGGTGCAGGTTGTTGAGGTAGGCATTCGTGCGATCCAGGTGCCGGCACCCGGCGAGATCGCCGATCATCGACAGGCCTTCGTCGATCATTTCCGACCCGACGCCGAAGGGCCGGGCTGTTCGGACGTCGACGCTCGGTTGTGCGCCCGACAATGCGAGCAGGCGCAGGATGCGTGCTTCGTCCGGTGCAATCTCGTCGAGGATTCGGTCGTAGGCGGGGTGAAGATCGTCGCGGTCGGTGACGTCGGCGGAACGGTCGAGCAGGTTGTCGCCGCGCTGGCGAAGGGCCGCGAGCATGGCCTCGGTGCTCTGTTTACCGGTGGGGCGAGCGCGCATGGCCGATCGCAGGTTCTCGGATCGGGAGGGCCCGGCACTTGCCGGTCGCTTTGTCGAAGGTTGAACGTTGGCGGCTTCGGCGGCCTCTGCTGCCGCGTCGGCGGCGGCTGCAACGATCTGCCGCGTCGCCTCGCGCGCTGTGCCCAACGCCCACCCCGTTATTTTCAGGGAGGTGAGTGTGGTGGTGGCGGTCAAGCCGACCAGGCTACGGATCAACCGCTTTTCGACGGATTCTTCGGTGCCCGTGTCGATATCCCAGTCATACGTGGGTTCTTCGCGCTGCTCACTCATTCTCATACTCCGAATATCGCGAGGTGCAGGAAACCGGCCAACGAGCCGAGTACCGCTCCGTGGACGAACAACAACCATTCATCTTGTTTGACGGCAGATCTCAGCAGTTCGCTGAAGTCTTCCGGTGACAGTTTGTTCATTTGCGCCGTGACGAATATCCGGATTTTCTCGGACTGACTTTCGGCAAAAGCCGCGTCCTCGAATACTCGTGGAACGAGGTCGAGCACTTCGGTTGTCGCGAGGCTCGGCAGACGCTTGTAGCTTTGCGAGCCGACCGTCATTTTCACGACGGATCGTGCCCATCCGACGGCGTCGTCGACGGATTCACGAAGTACCTGATCGAGCATTCGGCGGGTTCGGTCCGAGCGTGGTCCTTCGAGAAGTTCTGTGCCGATGTTCTCGAGTGTGATGACGTGATCGGCGAGCGTTTTTGCGTACCCCTCGATGATCTCGGTGCGTCGTTTGAGGAAAAGACCTTGCCGCCACGGCACCCATCGGCTGGGCGCGATGGGCTCGAAGATCATTGTGATTCCGAGGTAGTTGACGATGTAGCCGATGATGACGCCGCCGATGGGCAGGATCCACCAGTACGGCAGGAAGTGCAGTACGGCCACCAGGACAAACCCCATCGGAAACCCGAAGTAGAAACCGAAGTTCTGCATGAATCGCAGTTCTTTGTTTCCCATGGTCCGGAAAATGTCGTTGAGTAGTTTCGGGTGCGACGACAGGTACCGGATCACCATGAGTTTGGCGTCGATGAATTCGTCGATGTTCTCTTCGATGCGGTCCGTGATGGTGCGGACGCTGGCCGGCAGATCTTCCTCGACCTTCCGGAAAACAGCTTCTTTCACCGGGTTCGGAAGGTTGTGCCAGAGCTGAGGATTCTCGGCGGTCATGATTCTGGTGACCACACCGCGGACTTCGCTTCGCGAGATGGTGACCAGATGTTCGGCGATGCTGTCCGGATCGAGTTCACGGTAGAAGTCGGCGATGCTGCCCACTTTTGCCAACGATTTGTCCACTGCGATCGACGCCATTTTCTCGGCCCGGGAGGGCACAATTCCTTGCCAACCGAAGCGGCCGTCGCTGGTGATCGCCGGGATTACCTGGACCCGGCGCGGGAGCAGTGGGAACAGGATCTTGAGGCCCGGAATTCTGACTCCGTGGAATTCGAGTGGGGCGAAGAGCATCAGAACGCCGGACCAATTGGTGATGTACCCGATGATTCCTGTGAACAAAGGAATGGTGATCAACTGTTCGAGCAAGTGGTCCGGCACCGTCGCCCATCCTCCTCATATCCGAGAACCTCACGTTCGGACATGATTGCCGAAACTTCGCTCTTCGTGGGTGTTTCCTTCGCTACTACTGCGCCTTCCCAGTTGCGTCAGCATAGATCCCCGGTAATCCGGGCCGTCGATGGGTCGGAAGTTAATGTAACCTGACGTACATGGTCAGCTTTGCGCACAACACGACGACGCCGGTTTCCTTCCGGCGCATCGTTTAGCACCTGCTGACCGAACCCTTTCCGCCCCGGGAGTTATCGCCCCGGGGTTGTTCTGTTTCTTCGCTCCGATGCGCGACTCCCCTTGAACGATTTGGAGAGCTCTCATGAGCGTTGACCACCGCGAACTCGGACGCGAGCTGGAACTTTTCACCACCACCCCCATCGTCGGAGCGGGCCTTCCGCTCTGGTTGCCGGACGGCGCGATCATCAGGAGCGAACTCGAGAAGTTCGCGGCCGAGCAAGCTGCTCGGTCCGGATGCCGCGGTGTCTACACCCCGGTGATGGCGAAGAAGGAGTTGTACGAGAGATCTGGGCATTGGTCCAAGTTCTCGGAAGACATGTTCCCCGAAATGCAGATAGGTGGGGAATCATTTCTTCTTCGTCCTGCTAACTGTCCTCATCACGCACAGGTATTCGCCGCGCGCGGCCGTAGTTATCGCGAACTCCCTTTCCGCCTTCGCGAACTCGGCTCGATGTTCCGTAGCGAACTCTCCGGTGTTCTCAGCGGACTGAGCCGCGTCAGGCAGATCAATCTCGACGACGCACACGTCTTCTGCACTCGTGACCAAGTTCGAGCCGAAGTGATCGTTGCGATCGACGCGATCGAGCACTGCTACTCGACTCTCGGGATTGCCGAACGGGAATATCGGCTTTCGATCAGAGGGGCAGTGAGCGGAGGGGCAGCGGGGCAGTACCTCGGCACCGACGAACAGTGGGCCACCGCCGAGGATCAACTTCGCAGCGCACTGAATGCGCGCTCGATCGACTACGTGGAAGCCAAGGGAGAGGCTGCGTTCTACGGGCCCAAGATCGACGTCCAAGTGCGAGATGCGAACGGCCGCGAAGAAACACTCTCGACCGTCCAACTCGACTTCAACCAACCGGAGCGGTTCGGGCTCGAGTACACAGCGGAGGACGGAACCAAGGATCGTCCGGTGATGATCCATCGAGGCTTGCTGGGTTCGATGGAACGTATGACCGCGCTCTTGATCGAAAGGTTCGAAGGTCGGATGCCGCCGTGGCTGGCGCCCAACCAGGTCTCGATCCTGCCCGTCGGCGACCGGCATCAGGATGCGGCCGAGCGTCTACGGGCAGATCTCGAGGCTCGCGATGTCCGCGTGGCCGTTGCGTCCGAAGGGTCGTTGGGACGCCGCATCCGCGAGGCTCGTAACCACCGGGATTCGTACGTCGCCGTGATCGGGGACAACGAAGTGCGGGGCGGCACCGTCGACATTCTGATCCCGGCGCGGGATGAGCGGGCCGTCGTCGACGCGGGAGTGTTTGTCGATCAGGTGGTCGCGGACATCAACGAGCGTGCCCTGCTTCCGGCAGGGTTCTAGCCGACGGGGAGTTCGTGGAGCGCCCGCACCAACGGCGCGAGTTCGGGTGTCTTGCATGCCTCGTCGAGTGCGGCTTCGAGGGTGGCGTCGTGCGTCGGCCGTGCGCTTTCGAGAAGCTCGCGGCCGGCCGGCGTCAACTCGGTGTAGATGCCTCGACGGTCGTCGGCGCACAGGATTCGGGTCAGTAGTCCACGATCTTCGAGACGGTTGACCAATCGCGTCGTGGCACTGCTGCTCAGCGCGGCAGCGCGAGCCAGCTGGGCCATGCGCATGTGCCAGCCGTCTTGGCGGCTCAACGCGTCGAGGACTGTGTATTCGACGACGGACAGTTTGTGCTCACGCTGGAGAGCGCGTTCCAATTCGGTGTCGAGGGCGCCGTGCAGCGCTGCGAGCGTGCGCCACCCTTGCGAACGGATTTCGACGGCGTCGTCGGCGATCCCCATGTGATTCTCCTTGTCCGATTCCTGCCGCTCCAGGTTACCAGCTTGCGCATGTAGCGCGCGCATGCAACTATTTATAGCGCGCGTGCAACTACTGCACACGCCCGCTAACGGCTTACGCGTAAATCTGTGAAAGGAACATCGAGATGCCATTGGGTCTCATTGCCCTCGCTATGGGCGGGTTCGGGATCGGCCTCACCGAATTTGTCATCATGGGCCTGCTGCCCGAGGTCTCCGCCGATTTCGAGGTCACCGAAGCCGTAGCGGGCTACCTGATCTCCGGCTACGCACTGTCCGTCGCGATCGGTGCAATTCTGGTGACCGCGGCCGTCATCCGGTTCGAGCGCAAGAAGGTCCTACTCTCGCTGATGGTGCTGTTCATCATCGGCAACCTGATGTCTGCGCTGGCCCCCTCGTACGAGGTGATGATGGGTGGGCGCATCGTTGCGGCCCTGTGCCACGGCGCGTTCTTCGGCATCGGATCGGTGGTCGCCGCCGGAATGGTCGCACCGGACAAGCGTGCAGGTGCCATCGCAATGATGTTCTCCGGGTTGACCATTGCCAATGTTCTCGGCGTTCCGTTCGGCACGATGCTCGGCCAACAGTTCGGATGGCGCTCGACCTTCTGGGCGATCACCGTCATCGGCATTGTCGCGCTGATCGGGATCGCGGCTCTGGTGCCTACGACGCCGGCACCAACGGCGGGCGGCGGCCTGCGCGGCGAACTCGGAGCCTTCCGCAACAAACAGGTGTGGCTCTCGATCGCGATCACGATTCTCGGCTACGGCGGAATGTTCGGCGCGTTCACGTACATCGCGTTCACTCTCACCGAGGTGAGTGGCTTTGCAGCGTCCAGTGTTCCGTGGTTGCTGATCCTTTTCGGTTCCGGTCTGTTTGTCGGCAACGTCCTCGGTGGGAAGGCTGCCGACCGTTCGCTGACGAAGGCGCTGGTCTGGATTCTCGCGATCTTGACCGTCGTTCTGATCGTGTTCGCGGCGACTGCAGAGAGCAAGGTCATGACCGTGATCTCACTGTTCTTCATGGGCGCCTTCGGTTTTGCGACGGTACCAGGGTTGCAGATGCGGATCATGAATTACGCGTCGGAGGCGCCGACTATGGCATCGGGCGCCAATATCGCCGCTTTCAATGTCGGAAATGCATTGGGCGCGTGGCTCGGTGGTCTCACCATTGCCGCCGGGCTCGGCTTCAACTCCCCGATCTGGATGGGAGCCGCCGTCACCGTAGTCGGTTTGATGGTGCTGCTCCTCGCGTCGTCGATGGACAGGTCGGAGAAGGCTCCCGAGCGGGACGGCGTACTGGTCGGGTAGTGCCGGGTTGTCCAGGTCCGTACCCCCACTTCACCTGAGCGAACGTACCTTTCGGCGCATCCAAGGCGGCGAAAGGTACGTTCGCTCAGTCGGGCATGAGCCCGCAGCAACTGACTTCCAGCATCAGAACTTGATCAGATCGCCCACGAAGATCTGGTCGGGATCGGTGATCCACGCATTCATGGCCCACACCTCTTGCCAATTCTTCCCTCTTACCGAAGCGAGGTCGAACAGCGTATCGCCTTCGGACACGGTCACCGTGTCGTCGACTGCCGACGTGGCCGGCTCTGGTGCCGGAGCATTCAACGCGGGTGCGAACGTCGGTCCGGGAGTGACGCTAGCCCCGGTATCGCACGCGCCTGTCGACTTCAGGAAGGCGACGGGATCGACGGCGCCGCCGCTGTGAATGCGCAGATGCAGATGCGGGCCGGTCGAGCTGCCGGTATTGCCCGTGGCACCGATTTGGTCGCCGGCCTCGACGTGAGCGCCTTCACCGACCCACGTTTCGGAGAGGTGGCCCATCTGGATCTGCTCGCCGGTATCGGCTTCGAGCTGGATGTAGGTTCCGTATCCGCCGGGGTCATATGGTCCGGCAACCGAGATCGTGCCCGAGGTCGGGGCATGGAGGACCGTTCCGACGTTGACCGCGAAGTCCGCTCCATCGTGTCCGGCGTGGAACCCCTGCGAGAGCACCCCATCGACGGGCCATTCCCAGCTGCAGCTGTTACCAGCATGAAGAGGGGCTACGTGGATGGCTTCTTCGGCAGAAGGCAGTGTCGATGAGATCACGTTGGCTGAACCAGGGGTGACTCCACCCCAGCCGAGGTGTGTGCCACATACCGGCCACGCACCGATGCCCTGAGCGTCGAGTGTTGCCTCTGCTGCTGCGACTTGATCCGCGACCGACGCCATGTCAGCACGGGCCGGTGCACCGGCTGGCTTGTGGGCATCCCACGTCGACTGCGTGAACTGCAGTCCGCCGTAGAACCCGTTGCCCGTGTTGATGCTCCAGTTTCCGGAACTCTCGCACATGGCCACTTGCGACCAGTCGTGTGCGCTGGCTACGCCCGTGTTTGCGAAGGTGCCGATGGCTGTCAGAGCCCCTGCTCCGGCAGCGAGTGTGATGAATCGTGTGGCGTGAGAACGATGGTGTTTCCTGTGTTTTCCCATGATCTTTTCCTTGATCGGTGTCGGCAATCTCGCGGCACGCAGCGGTGATCAACTGCTGAGCAGCGTGGTGTACGAGATCGCCCATGCTGGAAGGCGATTGAAGATGAGTTGACAACAAGTGCGCCAACAGTTCTCGCTATCCGAGGACAATTATTTGCATTGACCGAATTGGTCAGGCCAATTTCTTTGTTACAGAGCGCCTCTCGAGTGAAGAGAGAGCGTGCTGATAGTTCCTTCCGGTTTCATGGTCACGATTTGTGAGTCACGCCTAGGTTGTTGCCTCGCCCACATGCGTACAACGGCCCAATTACCCGGTGGCATACCTATTTCGCGGATTACGCCAATTTTTGACAAGTCGAACCAAGCCGACCGGTACCACGTTTTTCAGGGCAACTGGTCGATGAACTCCACGTTGGCCGATTGGGTGGCCTTGCTGGTATTGCCGGGTATTCAACTGTGCCAGAAGGATTCTGGGTGGACCATCATGTCCTGGGAAAGTCAGCAGCGGGTCTGGCGCGATCGGGCTGAGGAAACGGACTGACCGAGTTGCCACTGGTTCATGGCGCAGAAACTATTGATCTCTCACGCGGGATTATTGTCTTCGGCCAGTTCAGGGGCGGGTGAGAAATCATTTTCGTAGTGCGAGCGGCGTCGCTTGGCGGGGTAGGTCTACGGCAAAGCTACACGTCAAACAGGTTGGACCCTCGGCATTGATTGCGAAGGTAGTGACGCGCGACGACCCGAAAACAGGTACCCGAATGGGTCATTCGACCCGTGTGAGGAGAAACGCCGGATGCCAGAGTGGAGCACACGGATTCACCCGAAGCTGTTCCACAATAGAAAACTTGCGACACGCCTTGCGCTCCCAGTGATCGATTGGCGCAACCCTTGTGAGGGATCTGTGTCGCACCCTGAGGGTCGCAGTCTGCGCCCGGGGATGAGCCCTCCTGCGGAGCCCGACAAAGGTGGCACCGCAGGAGGGCATTCAAACGCGTTCGCGCAATGAGGCAGACGCCGTCAGATGGTTGTCGCCTCACCGAATGTCATGGCGAGGTTGGTGATCGTGGTTGTCATCAAAGCTCGTTTCGGCAGGCCGAGGCGTCGTAGTTCGGCGGCCATCGGGTGGGTGCCAAGCTGGAGCTCCGCACCACCCGGGCGAGATTTGACGCCGGTGGGAGCCATGTCCCACGACGTACAGCGGGTGATGCCGTCGAGATGTGAATATGCGGCAAGTGACATGTTTGCTCCCGAACCGGGAACGCTCACTCCGGGCTTCACGCTCAACTGCGCGATGAGTTTGCCGTCGTGAGATACCGAACCGCGTTTGACGGATCCGACATGCTCGGTATCGAACTCCGCCATCACCTTCGGGAATCCCCAGATCTCACGGCCGGCGGCCTTGGTGAACTCGCCGTCGACGGGCAGTTCATGGATGAGGGCGCCCGCTGTGCCGGACGTGAGCGCACGAAGGTCGCCCAGCACCGAAATTTCCGGTGGGGCGGTATGGCTTCGCACCATGTATGTCACGCCGAATTCGTTGTACGGTCCCAGATCTCCGTCCACGTAGTCGACAAATACCAATCCGCACAGTGCGCGCCCCGGGCGGAATTGCAGAACGGTCAGTCCGGTGTGGTTGATGATCGACTGGGCAGTAACACTCGGAACGGAGAACATCGCCATGAACGCGGAGGCGGTACGGACTTCTACGGGCATCTCGACGGTCTTGCCCAGGATGGTATAGCTCATGCCACCACCCCGCGGAGTCCGTCGGCGCCGTACACGGATTCGAGCATCGAGCGGAAATCCGGTCCGCGACGCAGCATTTGACCGCCGTCGACGTTGATGATCTGTCCGGTGATCCACGTGGAGTCCGGTCCGAGGAGGAATGTCGCGAGTGCTGCGATGTCCTCCACTTCGCCGACACGTGCGAGGGGAGTGTTGGCCATGTAGTCGTCGAGAATCGGTCCACCGTCGGTGATGAGCGCGACCAGATCGGTCCGGGTGAGGCCGGGACGAATCGCATTGACTCGAATATTGCTGGCACCCAGTTCATCTGCCGCCAACTGTACGAGATGGTCGACGCCGGATTTCGACACGCCGTACGCTCCGAACCATCGATGTGTGTTGCTGCTCGCGATCGACGAGATCGCCACGATGGAACCACCGCCTCCGGAGACGAGGGCACGTGCGCCGTGCTTGATCGTCAGCATCGTGCCGGTCACGTTGAGGTCTACCGTGCGGCGCCACGCATCGACGTCGAGTTGGGTCACCGGGGCGATGGTTTCGTTGCCACCGGCGCAGGCAACAACGCCGTCGAGTGTTCCCGTTGCCTCGACCGCGGATGCGACTGCAGCGATGACCTCGGCTTCGACGGTTATGTCGGTGGGTACAGCAGTGACGGAGGCGGACCCGTTGCGGGCACGAATCGAGTTGGCCGCAACATCGAGTTTGTCCTTGTTTCGTCCGCAGATCGTGACGTGGGCACCGGCTCCGGCGAGCGCACCGGCAATGCCGAATCCGATGCCGCTTCCGCCGCCGGTCACAAGTACCGATCTGCCTGCAAAGGCGGTGTTGTCGCCCATGTCCATCTCCCGGTTGTCGTCTGCGCGGTGTACACGGATCGAGGTGGGCCGAAGAACTTCGGCAATAACGCCCCGAGCTCTATAGGAACAGGTTCTACTTGTTGAGGCAAGGGTTTCTCGAGAGAGGACGGCGAGATGGCGAATCGGCCGAACTTCGACCTGATCGACGGGCGCTTCTATTCCGGTGATCTCGGCGATGTGCGCGACGCATACGCGTGGATGCGTGAGCACGAACCCGTGTACCGAGACAGCGCGAACGGCATCACCGCCGCTGCAAGCTACGCCGCCGTCATCGCGGCCGAGCGAGACCCTGCGTTGTTCTCCAATGCCGGCGGCATCAGACCCGAAACCGGTCCGCTTCCGCAGATGATCGACATGGACGATCCAGAGCACCTCACGCGTCGACGCCTCGTCAATGCCGGATTCACCAAAAGGAAGGTCGAAGCAAAACGCGATCGGATTCGACAGATCTGTGACCAGTTGATCGATGCTGTCTGTGAGAGCGGGGAAGCGGACTTCGTGGCCGATCTTGCCGCGCCGTTGCCGATGGCGGTCATCGGCGACATGCTCGGTGTGCGTCCGCAAGAACGTGCGGTGTTCCTGCGGTGGTCGGACGATTTGGTGAAAGCGCTGGGTAGTAACGCTTCCCCAGAGCAACTTCAGGCGATGATGGCGGCGTACGTCGATTTCACCGAGTACATGACCCGGACGATCAGGGAGCGTCGGTCAGCCCCAGCAGACGACTTGATCAGCACGTTGATTCACAGCGAGATCGACGGAGAGGCGCTGTCGGACCAGGAAATTGTCAACGAGTCGTTGTTGATTCTGATCGGCGGCGACGAAACAACGCGCCACGTGCTCAGCGGAGGGATGGAACAACTATTGCGCCACCCAAATCAGTACCGAACGCTGGCCGCCGACCCGGAGATGATTCCGTTGGCGATGGAAGAGATGCTGCGATGGTCGTCGCCGATCAAGAACATGGCCCGCACACTTACCCGCGACACGGATTTTTTCGGTGCGCGTCTGAAAGCGGGAGAGAAGATGCTGCTGCTCTTCGAGTCGGCGAACTTCGACGACGCTGTGTTCGTGGATGCGCCGCAGTTCGATATCGGTCGGACACCGAACCCACACGTCGCGTTCGGGTTCGGCACGCATTTCTGCTTGGGTAATCAGCTGGCGAGGCTGGAAGGAACGATCATGTTCGAGCAGCTTTTCCAGCGTTTACCGGGGATGGAACTGGCGACGGACGCACCACTACCGCGTCGCGCCGCCAACTTCGTGTCCGGCATCGAATCGATGCCGATACGATTCCCGCTCGCCAATCTGCTACCCGGGTAGTTGGCAGTTGGGCGCTGCCGCGTCCTCGGACAAGGGACTGCCCGTGGGGTTGACGTAAACGACAAGGAGAACCAGGGGAGTGGTCTGCGAATTGTTGCCGATGTGAACGTGATCCGATCCGCTCGGTTCGATGAGGGTGTTACCGGTCTGATAGAAGCCGTCGACCGAGCAATCGGATCGGTAGTGGCTCAAGGTGCCGCCGGCAACGGCGGCGTACAGAACACCGTCGTGGAAGTGCCAGCCGGTGGATCCACCCGGGTCGACAGTGATTTTGCGCAGCACATAGTCCTTGTCGCCGAACGTCACCTGCCCGAGGATTTCGCCGTGCACTCCGGTGCTCGGTGTCGCCGACGCGACGGTGGGAGTCACCGCAAGACCGCAAGCTGCAGTCAGAGCAAGTAGAACTCGATGTCGTATACGCATGAGCAGGCCTCTCGAATGGGTGTGCTCATGAGTGTCCCCCGGCAATGCTTGAATTGTCGGATATTAGGGACTGTGGTTGTAAACAGTCAGGAGTATTACGCGGACAACGCAGTTGGTACGTGAAGTTCTGTTTCGGCAAACCCGTTCCTCGTCCGGAACGTTGCCTCCGAGGTGATGTCCGTGGTGTTACCCGTGCTCGGTGTGGGACTTTTCCGAGTCGGGACGATTGAACGCATCAGTTGCGGCACGGTGGTGCAGATCCGTCACCGTGGAAATCTGCTTTGATACCAGTGCATTGAGTTCGCGATGCTGGTCCTCGGTCTCGCCGGCCGGGATATCGCGCAGAACTTCCCACATCGCACTTTTTCCGCAGAGCGCGGTTCGCATGACTTCCAGGGCAGCTAGTTTCACGAGACGACGCTGCCACAGTGCATCGATGTGAACCAGTTTTCTCAGCCGATTCAATCCCGCATCGATCACCGGATAGCGAGGTAGCGAAATTTCCTGAGTGTCTTCGATCAGTTGCAATAACTGTCCGATTTCGTACTCCAATTCGTTCGGCAGCGAATCCAGCCGTCCCTCCGCCCACGATCCGTAGGAGTCGACGAGCGATCTCGCGAGCTGTAGACCCAACATTGCACCACAGAGGTGTGTGACCAGGTAGGCCGTGGCGATGTGTTCCTCGGATGATCGAGATTGATTTCCGAACATGTTCGCCCTTCCTTGATGCTGTGTGCAGTGTTTTCCTTCGCGAGATGCTCGCGATCAGCTGAACGCGGTGGCGCCGATTTATGCGTGGAGCACGGCATATGTGGGATTGTGCTTGCTGATTCTTCGTTTGCCGACAGTGGCTTCAGGGTATTCCGAGAGTGGTGATCGCGGTAGAGCAACTAGCCGTGTGTATCCGTCGATACTACAGTCGCGCGCGACTTGTCGGGACTTGATCGAGCGGCCCCTGGTTCGCGCACGACAAGGAGTGGAATCATGTTTCGTCAGAATGCATCTCGGCACGAGAGGCATGAATCGTCTGCAGGCGATGCAGCCCCGGCAAATGACTACGCAGCCTCTGATCGCGCGGCGGTGCCGGTTCGAGAAACAACGCCTGGTCGGATGTGGGTGCCTCGCACCCGTGGTGCTGTCAGTGGCCTGGCCCTGATTCTGCTTGGACTCTGGGGAGCGTTGATACCGTTTGTGGGTCCGTACTTCTCGTTTTCTTTCACGCCGGATGAGGCGTGGACCTGGACTTCCGCTCGGGGTTGGCTCGAAGTGTTGCCGGGTGCAGTGACCGTGGTTGGCGGGATCCTGCTCTTGTTCAGCGCCAACCGCGCCGTCGCCGGCTTCGGCGCGTGGCTCGGTGTTGTCGGCGGCGCATGGTTCATCGTCGGACCGGTGCTGGCGCCCGTGCTGCACATCGGAGACCCTGGAAGCCCGACAGCAACCCGGCCCGGATTTCAGGCATTGCAACAGTTGGCGTTCTTCGAAGGCCTCGGTGCGGTGATCCTGTTTTTCGGCGCGGTCGCTGTCGGGCGTCTTTCCCTGCGAAGTCATCGAGACGTGCGACGCGCGCAGCGACTCGCAGATACGCACGTTGCAGATACACCAGCCCCATGACGGCGAACTTCGACGGCATCATGAAGGCATGATGCCGTCCACCCATTTCTTGCCGTTTGCCTGTCCCAGGCGAAGCTGAATCTGCTTGTCGAACATAGTCATCAGTGGAAGTGGATCGATCATCCCGCCATGGAGCACGCTCAGCGAATTGCTGCCACTCCACTTTCGCTCGCAACGAGTGTTCTCGGCGGAATCGCCGCCGGTGCTGTGTTTCAACAAGTTTGGAAGCGTGTCGCGCACGAGGGCGAAGCGCCTGACCCGCACGATCTGACCAGGTCAAGCAAGGAGGTTCTCATTTCCGCAGCACTGCAGGGAGCAATTTTTGCAGTGGTCAAAGCGGCAGTGGATCGCATCGGTGCAAAAGGCTACCGCGCACTCGCACATGAGAATCCGGTCTGACTTCGGCTTCACCGCGACCACACCGACGACGGTAGGGATAGATTGATGAGCGAACAGCTACTGAACCGGCTTCCGAAGAATTTGGCGAGGACCGGAGCGTTTACCACCCTCACGGCTCTCGTCGGGTCTGCGGCCGGCCGTAGCCCCGAAAAAACATCGTGGTTCAGGAACTTGCGCAAGCCGGCATTTCAACCGCCGGCCGTTGTTTTTCCGGTCGTATGGACCGCCTTGTATGCCGATATTGCTGTCAGTTCCGCCATTGCACTTGATCGACTCCAAGAGGAGGGAGACCGTGCCGATGAACGAAGGTTGGCACTGGCACTACTGGCTAACCTCGCCGTCAATGCAGGCTGGAGTTGGGTCTTCTTTCGCTCACATCGACTCGCTGCTGCACCCGTCATCGCGGCAGCCCTAGCTGTCAGTAGTTCTGATCTGGCGATGCGAGTTGGGCGCGTCGACCGCTCTGCGGGCCTTGCACTGGTTCCGTATCCGCTGTGGTGCTCGTTCGCCACAGTCCTCTCTGCTGCAATCTGGAGAAACAATCGCTAAAAGTAGGATTGCGAGATGCACAAAGTTGCTAGTCGACGCCGGAGTGGAGCGAAATCGACTGCAACAGTTGTGGAATCGTAATGTGTCTCAGAAACCCGTCTCACCTTCTTCGGTGCCACCAGAGCGCCAGGATCACGTTTTCTACGTTGATCGGGACGGTGACGGCGCAGATGGTTGGGGATGCTTCTGATTCGCGGCGACAAGTCGTATGAAACACGAAGCGATTGCGCCGTACGACAGTGCTGATGCTCAAGATTTCAATCCAGATCCGTTGCTACGGAATCATTCTCGAACCGGTTGCGGGTGGGGTCAGGTTGCCGGCTGACGATGCCTCTTACCGCATGCTTGGATGCACACGGAGGATGCGGTCGTCCTCGGGACCCGGTTCGCCGCGGCCATCGGTGTTGTTGGTGATGAGCCACAGGTCCCCGTCCGGGGACTCGGCGACATCGCGGATGCGGCCGTACTCGCCGCTGAAATAGTCGGTCGAAGTGGCAGGGTGGGCGCTCGGGACAGCTCGCAGGACCTGACCGCGGAGATTGGCGATGAACAGTGTCCCTTCAATGTTGACCATGCCACTGGGGCTGGCCTCGCTGGGCTCCCACTGCTGTACGGGGTCGGTGAAACCGTCGGTGTCGGCGATGCCTTCGACAGTAGGCCACCCGTAGTTGCTGCCGGGGGTGATGATGTTCAGTTCGTCCCAGGTGTCTTGTCCGAATTCGGTGGCGAACATCGTTCCGTCGTCAGACCAGGCCAGACCCTGAGGGTTGCGGTGCCCGTAGCTGTAGGTGAGTGAGTCCGGGAACGGGTTGTCTTCGGGGACATCACCGTCGGGGGTCATCCGTAAAATCTTCCCGGCAAGGGAGGCTGGGTCCTGTGCGGTGCCGCGCTGTCCGGCATCACCTGTTGCGGCGTACAGCATTTCGTCGGGGCCGAACGCGATCCGTCCGCCGTCGTGCCATCCGGCGGCCGGGATCTGATCGATGATGGTCTGTGGTTCGCCGAGCGAGAGTGATCCGGCTGTTCCGGTCACGGAATACCGCTGGATGCGGTTTCCACTCGATGCTGTGGAATACACGTACAGCCGACTCTGATCGTCGACCGCCATACCCAGGAGACCACCTTCGCCGCTGCCGGTGACGCCTGTGACCGTTCCGATTTCGCGTGCGGTGCCGTCCTCTGCGAGTTCGAGGATTCGCGCGCTGTCGCGTTCGCTGACCAGGGGTGTGCCGTCGAGGAACACCACCGACCACGGGGCTTGCAGGTTTGTCGTGACGTGGGAGGGCACGGATGTCCCGAGAGACGGGTGCGCCGTTGAGTGAGAGGAAGTAGAGGTCGTCGCGGAGGGTATGGGCTGCGCGGTGCACGAGGCCAGGAGAGCGCCCACAGTGAGTCCTGCGGCGATAAATGTGTACCGGGATGATGTGCGGGTCATAGCTCTCCATGTTTGCCGCGGATTCGCGGTCGGTGTGGATGGTCAGGATGGGTGTCGCCGTCACGTTGTCGCCGCGAGGCGGGGGTCGATGTGTGCGGCAGAGTTGTTCGGATTCGTTTTCGAAATCAATAGTGGCGAAGTATCTCTCGGGGTTCAGCACATCTGGCAGCCTGTGCCCGTGGGCAGAAGTTTGTTGGCTCGGTATCTACTGCTGGTGGACCACTTCGGCGGTGACGTCTCCGCCCTCGAGGCGGCTCAGCTGCTCGACGGGTCCGTCGTAGGTGCCCAGGTGAATGGTCTGATCCGAGTAGCCGATGCCGTCGGTGTCGTAGTAGAAGCCGATATTCCCCCACGGTGCGTAATAGATGAGATCACCGTCCTCGGGGTCGGATCCAGGCGAGCGGTCTGTCTCCAGTTTTCGGGGCAGTTGGCTGATCTTTTCCCTTCCCGCGAATTCTTCGACTGACAATGTGAGTGGAAGCATCGAGAGGAAATCACGGGTTGTGGGATTGTCCGATTCGATCGTGACGTCGACTGCAGTTTCACCCGAGGTGAAGCGCACTACGGTTCCTTCGGCAGAACTGCTAGCAGAAGCGATGCCAGGTGGGAAGGTGGCGGAAATTGCCGACGTCGAGGAGGCGGGCCCCGCAGGGGTCGTGCATCCGGCGGCGGCGAACACGATTGCCGCTGATCCTGTGATGAGGAGCTTTCGTCGCATCGTTTTCCTTCTTCTCGGTTGCAGTTCACAGGTTCGGCCCGCAGTGAACGGGACCATCGCCTAGGTGTGGCCGAAGTTCTGCCCTCCGGCCACACCGGAAACGTGGGGTCTAGACGAGGGTCGCAGTATCGATGACGAACCGGTACCGAACATCGGAGGCAAGGACGCGTTCGTAGGCATCGTTGATCTGATCGGCGGCGATGAGTTCGGTTTCGGGAGCGATGCCGTGCTCGGCGCAGAAGTCGAGCATTTCCTGGGTCTCGCGGATGCCGCCGATCGCAGACCCGGCGAAGGAGCGTCGCCCCAGGATCAGCGAAAATACGTTCACCGGAAGCGGTTCCGGCGGTGCGCCGACGTTGACAAGGGAACCGTCGAGCGTCAGCAACTTCAGGTAGGAGCTGATATCGATTTGTGCGCTGACGGTGTTCACGATCAGATCGAAGGTGTCTGCGAGATCGAGGAACGTTGCCGGGTCACTGGTGGCGTAGTAGTGATCTGCACCTAGACGCAAGCCGTCGTCCTTCTTGCTCAGCGTCTGGGACAGGACGGTGACATCGGCCCCCAGCGCGTGTGCGATCTGGACGGCCATGTGGCCGAGTCCACCCATCCCCACGATGGCAACTTTCTTGCCGGGGCCGGCGCCCCAATGTTCGAGTGGTGAGTAGGTGGTGATGCCGGCGCACAGCAGTGGGGCGGCCGCTGCGAGGTCGATGCTCACCGGAACGCGAAGGACGAAGTCTTCGTCGACGACGACGTGGGTGGAGTACCCGCCCTGGGTGATCGTGCCGTCGCGGTCCACGCTGCCGTAGGTCGCGATGTTGCCTTCGCGGCAGTACTGCTCATCGCCGCCACGGCAGTTGACGCATTCGCGGCACGAGTTGACCATGCAGCCGACACCCACACGATCACCGACGGCGTGCTTGGTGACGGCGCAGCCCACTTCGGTGACGATGCCGGCGATTTCGTGGCCGGGGGCGAGGGGGTAGTTCTGGGGGCCCCAATCTCCGCGGACGGTGTGGATGTCCGAGTGGCAGATTCCGGCGTACTTGATTTCGATGAGCACGTCACTCGGGCCGACGTCGCGGCGTTCGATGTGTGTGCGGCGTAAGGGTTCGGTTGCAGACGGGGCGGCGTAGGCGGTGACGGTGTGCATGTTCTATCTCCTGGTGTGTGGTCAGTCGGATGAGTGTGACGGTGGGCTATCGGGCGGGGAATGCTGTGCGGCGGGCAGTGAATGCGATGGAGACGGCGATTGCGGTGAGCCCGATCATGAGGAAAGGCAGGGCCATTCCGTCGAAGGTGCTCACGAGTACGGCACCCAGGACTCCGGCCGCGAAGATGGCGACATTGAACGCGACCCCGAGCATGGAGTTGGCGATGTCTGCGTTCTCGCCGCTTGCTGCGCTGATGGCTGTTTGCAGCTGTGGCGCCGCGCCGCCGAAGGCGACTCCCCAGAGAACAACGGCGACGAGCACCGCAGCGGGCGAGTGGCTTCCGGCAACGAAAACTACACCTGCGGTGAGGAAGAGGAAGAGGCTGCCTAAAATCAGTGGCCGAGGGACACGGTCGATGAGGGCGCCGGTGATCGCGATGCCGATCAGTGCGGAAACCCCGAACACCATCAGAGCCACGTCTACGGAGATCGGCACATTCGCGGTCCGTAGATAGGTCGCGATGTAGGTGTAGAGCGTGTTGTGCGCGAGCATCCATGCAAAAATGACGACGAGTATGACGGTGACGCCGGGAATGGCAAACACCCGCACGAGGGGGACGCGTGATTCCGCAGGTTGCCCTGGGGCGTCGGGAACGATCGTCAGGGCGAGGACGGCGGTGACAATAGTCAATACGGAGATGACTCCGAAAGACCAGCGCCAGTCGAATGTTGTGCCCAGCCACGATCCGAAAGGCGTTCCTATGGCCAAGCCGAGGGGTGTGCCGATCGAGGCAATGGTGAGGGCTCGCCCGGCAAGTTCCGGGGCGGTGATGCGGCGTGCATATCCTGCGAGCATTCCCCACACCAGACCGGAGAAAGCGCCGGCTGCGAACCTCGCCGTCAACGTCGCCGCGATATCCGGGGAGAACACGGCGATGGTGTTGGCGATCAGGAATCCCAGGATGCCGACGAGGAACACAGGTTTGCGTCGCATGCCGCGGGTGAATGCTATGGCCGGGATGGTGAGGACCACGGTACCCAGAGCGTAGGCGCTGACCAGCTGTCCCGCGGTCCCTTCGGCGATGTTGAGGCCGCCCGCGATTTGCGGCAGGAGCCCGGCGGGCATCGTTTCGGTGGTGATGAGGATGAACCCCATGAGCGCCATGACGAGCAGTGCATGCAACGGTAGGCGGCCGTGTGGATACGACGAGTCCACGAGTCTGGCCGGCATCGATGTGGTTGGCTCGACGATACCGTCGTTGGAAGTGGATTGCGTTAGTACGCTTACGGTTTCGATCGACTCGGTGTCTGAATTCAAGGTGGGTTCGTTTCTTCCTTGTGGACGGCCGCTGAAAGTCGCAGGCGAGACCTTCGTCTCTCGATCACCAGCACACCACTCATTGCGCACAGGTGGGAGTCCCGGTTGGTGGGGGTACTACAAGGGACTCCCTCGACACCGGGACCTCGACTAGCGTCGACGTATGGACAATCGAGCGGAAGTCCGGGAATTCCTGACCTCACGTCGCGCCCTGGTCACTCCGGAACAGGTCGGACTCCCAGCGGGAACCAACCGGCGGGTCGAGGGGCTTCGCCGCAGTGAGGTCGCGACCCTGGCCGGGGTGAGCATCGAGTACTACACACGGATAGAACGCGGCGCAATCAGCGGCGCCTCACCCGAGGTGCTCGACAGTCTCGCCAAGGCACTGTGCCTTGATGATGCCGAGCGGGCGCATTTGTTCGATCTCGCCCATGCAGCAAGTCCCGTGGCCAGGCCCCCGCGGCGCCGCAATTCGAAGACGTGGCTGCCGCACCAGAGTCTGCAGTGGGCCCTCGACGCGATCACCGCCGGCCCGGCATTTGTCCGCAACGGACGCATGGACATCCTTGCCGGCAACATGCTTGCCCGCGCGTTCTACGGGGACGTCTACGACATGCCGGGCCAGCCGCCGAACATCGCCCGGTACACCTTCCTCGACGAGCGGGCACGAGACTTCTACCCCGACTGGGACCTCTTTGCCGAGGTGACGGTTGCCATCTTGCGCACCGAAGCCGCCCGCGACCCACACAACAAGGAACTTCACGACCTCATCGGCGAGCTCAGCACCCGTTGTGAAGACTTTCGTCGTCGGTGGAGTGCACACAATGTCCGACACCACGGCACCGGGTCAAAGACCTTCCACCACCCAGTTGTCGGTGAACTCACCCTGGCGTACGAGGGCCTCGAGATGGCGGCCGAACCCGGCCTGACACTGACCATCTACTCCGCAGAGCCGGGCTCCGGATCCGAACAAGCGCTGCGACTGCTCGCCTCATGGGCTGCCAGCGAATACGGGGCTCCGGTTCCCGCTTCGCCGGCAAAGGAATCCACCGGCCACTGACTCCGGGATGCACTTTGCTACATACCGGATCGCACACCGATAGTCGGTCAAGTCTGGGACAGAGCCGGCGACCTCGGTTCGCGCTGATCCCTGATTGACACGCCTCACGTCGGCTCCGGGCGTCAGTAGGATTGCGAGATGCACAAAGTTGCGAGTCGACGCCGGAGTCAGCCGCCGCCCGCGCGGTTCTTGTTCGAAGCTCTGATCGATCCGCATCGGGAGCCGGTTCGGCACTGGCTCGATTTGCGGGACAACGAGATTGAGCCGAGGATTATCGAGGCGGTTGAACCGGAGTTGGTGGTCTGGTCTTCGATCTGGCCCGACCGCCCCGATGCGATAATCCGTTTCGACATCGAGGCGGTCGGCAACAGTACGACACTGTGTTGGACGTTGTTAGTGGAGGATCCGGTCCCGACAGAGTCCGAGGTTGTCCGCTTGCGCAAACGGATCAACACACTGATCAACGCGAACCTGCGGTTCACCTTCGGTCAGTAGCGTCAGATGAGATCCGGGTTCTCGGCGTATACCTCCTCGAGGATCGACAGGTCGAACAGTTGATCTGCTGAGATCTCCAGTCCGGCTTTGGCCAATGCCGCGATGTTCTGTTCGATCAATGCCGGAGTCATCGTGAATAATCCGTTTGCCTTGGTGTCGGCCGAGACCACAAGATCGTTCTGTGCGGTCGCTTCCTTGGTCTGTTCCTCGAGCTCGAGGTTCTGGTCCTTGCCGTACACCTCGACTGCGAGGCGGGCGGATTCTGCGGGATCGGCGACAGCGTCGCGCCAGCCCTGGATTTCGGCCTTCAGGAAGGCTTTGAGCTTGTCTCGCTCGTTGTCGATGGTCGATTGTAGGACGGTGAACGATTCGGCTACGAGTGGCAGATTGTAGTCCGCGAACAGGAAGTGGGCGTTGGGAAAACCTTTTGCCGCCAGGGTGATCGGCTCGTTGGTGACGTAGGAGACCCAACCGTCTACTTCGCCGTTTGCCAGTGGGCTGGGGTCGAATTGAGCGGGCACTATGGTCATCTGACTTTCGGTGAGCCCGTTCGCGGCCAGGAGAGCGCCGAAGACCAGCTGATTGGAATCCTGGACACCGATCTTCTTGCCGATCATATCCTGCGGCGAATTAATCGGTGCTGCAGCGGAACTGACTATCGCAAACGGATTCTTCTGGAAGGTTGCGCCGACGATCTTCGCCTCGAGTCCGTCGAGAACAGCGGGAGCGGTGAGCTGCGGAGCTGACATGCCGATCCACACCTTGCCGGTGTCCAATCCGGCTTCGACACCGGTGCCGGCGGCGCCGCCCGCAACAAGTTCGACGTTCCCGAATCCGGCGTCCTTGTAGTAGCCCTTGTCGAGGGCGAAGTATTCACCGGCAAATTCGATGTTCTTGATCCAGGACAATTGCACTGCAACAGTTCCGAATTCGGATCCGTCGTCGGAAGTGCCACCGCTCGAGGCTGTGGAATCACTACTGCAGGCGAGCAATGACGCGCTGCCTGCCACAGCGATGCCGGTCAGTGCGGAGTAACGGAAGAAAGCTCGGCGGTCCACCTGGCGAACGGGCTTGAAAGGCGTCATGAACCGGAACACTAGGGGCAGTCGATTTCGTCGAGTTTGCTTGGCGGACACTATTTGTTGAGGTTGTGTTAACAGTTCTCACGCTTTGCCTGCCGAAGGACCGAAATGGGACAAGGCGAGGTTCTCGAAGATTCCGACAATGGCGTAAAGGATGATCGACACGACCGTGATCACCACGATGGACGCCCACAACTCGTTGTACTGGTAGCGCGGAATCGCCTTGATCATGCTCGATCCCAGGCCTTGACCGCTACCGAGCCACTCGCCGATCAGCGCTCCGATCAGTGCTCCGGGCACAGAGACGCGCGCGGCGGCGAACACTGCGGGAAGTGCCGAGGGAACCGACACCATTCGCAGTGCAGTCCAACGACTCCCGCCGTATGCGGCAATGAGGTCCTGAGCTTGCGTTGGCGCTGCCCTCAATCCGACCATGATCATGACCAGTGCGGGGAAGAATACGACGATGGCGACCATTACTGTGACGCCGACGATTCCGCGTCCGAAGATCAACACGATGATCGGGGTCATCGCGACGAGCGGCACGGACCGCAGCAGCATCGCTACCGGCATGAATGTCTGTTCTACGGTGCGGGATACGACAAAGATCGAGGCTACGACAATCGCGGCCGTCATTCCGACGGCAAATCCGACACCCGCATCGCGCAGGGTGATGAGCAGATTGTCGAGGATTCCGGCCCTCGCGTCAGCGGATTTCGGTCCGGAGAACAGGTATTCCCACACATCGGCCGGTGTTTTTCCCACGCGCGGTCCGACTTGGGGAAAGGCGTTGAGAAAGACGACCCAGATGACGAGTAGCAGTGCGGACGCAATGGCGATCGGAGCGAGGAATCTGAATGTTCCTCGTACCGCGGTCATTTCTGTGCTCCCGGAGCCGACGTCCACGGTGTCACGATCTTTGCGACCGCGGCAACGAGGGCGTATCCCAGGCCGGCGAGCAGAGCTGCGGCGATAGCCATTCCCCACGTCCGAGGGACGTTGTACGACGATTGTGCGGCCGTCAAGGCAACTCCGATTCCGCTGTCGACACCGCCGAGGTACTCACCGAGGATGGCGCCGAGGACAGCCGACGGCGCGGCAATCTTGAGAGCGGCAAATGTGCTCGGAAGTGCGCTCACCAGTTGTACTTTGGTGAACTTCTGCCAGCGCCCACCGCCGTATGCGGCGACCAGGTCGAGGCTCGCTTTGTCGGCGGATCGTAGGCCGGCGAGAGTTCCGACCATGGTTGTGAAGAAGCAGTACATCGCCGCCAGGAAGATCGTCGGGGTCCGTCCACCGAAGACCACCAGGATGATCGGGCCGAGGGCGAGCAGTGGTGTGCAGTAGCTGAGGATCGCAAGTTGAGTGGCGAGACTCTCGATCGGCGGGATGAGAACAACCAAGACTGCCAGGATGATCGCCAGCAAGTTTCCCCACAGGAAGCCTTGTAAGGCGCCGTAAGCGGTGACAGTGAAATTGGGGCCGTAGAGCGCCCAACCGTCGTCGAACATCGTCGAGATCACAACCCACGGTGTGGGGATCGTGCCGCCCGCAACGCCGGCAGCCGCGAGAATCCACCAGATTGCTATCAGCCCACAGATTCCGATGGCGCCGCCGAGCCAGGTGGGACGTGTGAAGCCCCGCCGCCTCGTCGGAATGGGTTCTGCAGCTGCGGTGGCAACATTTTCGATATCGGTAATTGTCATGCAACGCCTGCTTTTCCGAACAGGAGACCCGACAGGTAGTCGTGGATCGCGTGGAATTCGGGCGTACGCATCATCTCGGGGGTGCGCGGACGAGGGAGATCGATGGGAACAACTTCGAGGACACGTCCGGGCCGAGGACTCATGACGGCAACAACATCCGAGAGGAACACCGCCTCCGAGATGCCGTGAGTCACCATCAACGTTGTCGCCGGTTTCTCGGTCCAGATTCGAAGTAGTTCCATGTTGAGACGTTGGCGGGTCATGTCGTCGAGCGCACCGAATGGTTCGTCGAGGAGGAGGACACTCGGCTTGACGACAAGCGAGCGAGCGATCGAGACGCGTTGACGCATACCGCCCGAGAGTTGAGCGGGTTTTGCCTTCTCGAATCCTTCGAGGCCGACAAGAGCGATCAGATCGGCTATCAACTCCGGGTCCGGATCGATTCCGGCGACCTGGAGTGGCAGCTTGATGTTGGAAGTCACGGTCCGCCACGGGAGGAGAGCAGAATCCTGAAAGGCGATTCCGAGTTCCCGGCGTTTTGTCAGTTCGGCGGGCGTTTGCCCGTTGACCAGCGCAGTTCCCGCGCTCGGAGTGTCGAGTCCGGCGAGGATGCGCAGGACAGTGGACTTACCGCAGCCGGACGGCCCGAGCAGGGACAGGAAAGTTCCCTCGCTCGTCTGCAATGAGACGTCGGTCAATGCGGTCACCGACCGCCGTCCCATCGTGAAGGTCTTACCGAGGCCCGATATGTCGAGACCTGTTCCGAGAGGACGAGGTGTGGTGATGGGACTGGTCATTTCCGCACAGTACGAAGGTTCGATTGCAGGCATGTTGCCTGCTCGTCACTGCTGTGTGAGGGGCTTGCGGCCGCGGGTGCGAGTTCGTGTCGCACTCGCGTGGTGAGATGGACGCATCCGAGTTCAGGACATCGCGGGATCGAAAGGGGCGAGGGTTGCTGAAGTTGTATCGTGCCGAGCGCGCCGACACATTGGTCTGCGCTCTGTCCACTCTTCTCCGCTCGCCGTTGTCGGATCCGTTTGCCCGGGAGATAGTCGCTGTGCCGGCAAAAGGGGTGGAACGCTGGCTCAATCAGCAGCTTTCCTCACGATTGGGCACTGCGACGGAATCCTCGCAGGACGGCATCTCCGCGAACATCAGTTTTCCCTCTCCGGTTCGACTGGTCGACGACGTCCTCGCTACGGTGAGTGGTGTCGGCGCGGACAATGATCCGTGGGCGCCGACGCGCTTGGTGTGGACAGTTCTGGGTGCCATCGATGATTCCATTTCCGAACCGTGGTGCGGCGTGCTTGCCAAGCATCTCCGTGGACACGGGGTGGGGCGACGCTTTGCGTCGGCGTCGCATGTCACCGATCTGTTCTCCAGCTACGCGGCGCAGCGTCCCCAGATGCTGATCGAGTGGGCGTCCGGTCGGTTCACCGACGGCCACGGGTTACCGCTTGCCGCGGATTTCGAATGGCAAGCCAAGTTGTGGACGGTTGTCGCGGATCGAATCGACGTGGCAGGTCCGGCCGAGCGACTCATGTCGGTGTGCAGCAGGCTGAGTGATGACGCTACTGTTATTTCTCTACCGGAACGTATTTCGGTGTTCGGTCCCACCCGACTGCCAGTTGATCAGCGAATGATTCTCGAGGCCTTGGCGACCCATCGTGACGTGCACATCTGGCTGCCGCATCCAAGCCCCGCGCTGTGGGACGAGATGAGCTCCCAGTTGTCGTCGGGGGCGGTCACCACTCGCCGTTCGGACGACAACTCTGCGTTGATGTCGCCGAACCCGCTGTTGTCCAGCCTTGCCCGTGATGTTCGTGAAATGCAATCGAGTCTGGCAAACACCGATCTCACTTCGGAATATCTGCCTGCCACATCAGGTGCACCGACCCTTCTGGCGGCAATACAGGCGGACATCGTGGCCGATCGTGCCCCTTCGGGTGGAGTGAAACCCGATGGGAGCGTACAGGTTCACGCGTGTCACGGTGCGGCTCGTCAGGTCGAGGTCCTGCGAGAGTGCCTGTTGCGGTTGTTCGAAGACGATCCGACGCTCGAACCCCGCGATGTCCTGGTGATGTGCCCGGATGTCGAAACATATGCGCCCCTGGTGCGTGGCGCGTTCGGGCAGGGTGTTCAGGGACACCCCGGTCACCGCCTTCGCGTGCGCCTGGCGGATCGTGGTCTGCGTCAGACAAATCCGATGCTGGCTGTGCTGGGCACTCTGCTCGAACTGGCAGACGGCCGCGCCACGGCCAGCCAGGTTCTCGATCTTGCCACCAGTGTGCCGGTACGTACCCGATTCGCGTTCTCCGACGATGAATTGGAGCGTCTGCGCGAGTGGACCGGAGCGGCCGGGGCGCGATGGGGCATCGACATCAGGCAGCGGGCAACGTTCGGTCTGGCCGGTTTCAAGCAGAACACTTTCAACACTGCCGTCGACCGTATTTTGTTGGGTGCCAGTGCAGACGAGTCCGAAAACGCGTGGCTGGACCTTGCATTGCCCCTTGACGACGTCGAAAGCACAGACATCGACCTCAGCGGGCGCTTTGCCGAGTACATCGACAGGCTGGCGGTCTCGTTGCGTGACCTGGCGGGCCCGCATTCGCCGTCGGAGTGGCTTCGGGTGTTGCTCAGAGCGTTGGACCTTCTCACCGATGCGGCACCGGACGACGCCTGGCAGAGCGCGTCGGCCCAGCGCATTCTTGCGAGTGCGGTCGAGTTCGGTTCGGACACCACACTTCAACTCTCCGACATCCGTGCACTTCTTTCGAAGAGTCTGGCGGGGCGGCCGACTCGGGCCAATTTCCGTACTGGTGAATTAACCGTGTGCACCATGGTGCCGATGCGGTCTGTACCGCACCGGGTTGTTGTACTGCTCGGACTTGACGACGAGGTGTTTCCGCGCTCCGGCGGCGTCGACGGAGACGACATCCTGGCTCGCGATCCTGTTGTCGGGGAGCGGGATCTGCGTAGCGAAGACAGACAACTGCTGCTCGACGCGGTGATGTCGGCCGGTGAACACCTGCTGCTGCTGTACACCGGTGCAGATCCCGTGACCGGCGCATCCCGCCCACCGGCTATTCCGCTCAGCGGGTTGCTCGATGTCCTGAAGTTGGCGGTGAGGCCGAACGGCCTGGACCAGGTTGTGACCCGGCACCCGTTGCAGTCATTCGACAAACGGAATTTCGAGATGGAAAGACCGTTCAGCTTCGACGCCGCAGCGTTGGCAGGCGCCCGTGCCATCACCCAGGCGCCGGTCCCACTGCCGTCGATCCGCTCGGCGTCGTTGCCGTCGCTACCGCCACGCGACGTCAACCTCGCGGACCTGTCATCGTTCCTCACTCACCCGGCGCGGGGATTCCTGCGCCAGCGACTCGGTGTGCGGGTGCCGGAACTCGACGACGACATCGCCGATTCACTCGACGCGGAACTCGACGGGCTTGCGACGTGGGAGTTGGGAGATCGAATGCTCCTCTCTCGCTTGACCGGACGCAGTTCGGCGGACTTCCGGGCTGCCGAATGGCGGCGAGGCACGTTGCCGCCGTACAAACTGGGCAGCGCCGTGTTGGGCAACATCGAGTGGGTAGTGGATCAGTTGGCGTCACTCGCACTGCCACACATGGTCGGAGAAGCCGCTTCCGTCGATGTTGCAGTCGATCTTGGTGGAGGTAGACGGCTGAGCGGAACCGTGACGGGAGTGTACGGAAATTCGGTTGTGCGGGCGCAGTATTCGTCGTTGGCGCCCAAACATCGGGTGAGCGCGTGGGTCAGTTTGCTGGCGCTTGCCGCTGCCGGCGATCACGGGCAGGTCAATGCGATCACGGTGGGGCGCGGTGGAAATCAGCGCGCGGCAACACGTTCCGTTCTGTCCGCTCCCGAGAACCCGCTCGATATCCTTCTTCAGTTGGTCGATCTGCTCGATCGGGGCTTGCGCGGTCCGATTCCGATGTGGGTCAATACCACCGCCGAATACGCGAAAAGGCGCTTTGCCGGACAGTCGATCGACAATGCCATGAGCAGTGCCGAGGCCACATGGGGGCGGCAATTCAGCGACGGTGACGATCCCAGCAATGTCTACGTCTTCGGTGAATCCAGTTCCTTTGCCGACCTCGCCGCTACGGCGCCACTCGAGGACGAAGGTGTCTGGGCCGAGGAGCCAACCCGGTTCGGCGTCCTTGCCAACCGGTTGTGGTTGCCCGTGTTGCTCAACGAAAGTGCGGAGTAGTCATGGACTTCGACCTGCTTGGCCCCCTTCCTTCCGGCACAACGGTATTGGAAGCAAGCGCGGGAACGGGTAAGACCTACGCCATTGTGGGTCTGGCAACTCGGTGTGTCGCCGAAGGCGTGGCGGATATTTCGCAGGTATTGCTGGTGACGTTCAGTAGGGCTGCAACACAGGAGCTTCGGGAGCGGACGCGTGAGCGATTCGCTGGTGTATCGGCTGCGCTGGCCGACCCGGACCGTGCCCGTCACTCGGACGACGTGTTGATTCGTCATCTGGCATCTGCCGACGACGAAGAGGTGGCACGTCGTCGCCGCCGACTTCTGCAGGCACTCGCGGAGTTCGATTCCGGCACCATGACCACAACGCACAGCTTCTGCCAGCGGATGCTCGACGGTCTGGGTATCGCGGGTGAGCGGGAACCGGATGCGACGTTTGTCGAATCGGTTGACGATCTGATCGACGAGGTTGTGTCCGATCTTTACCTCGTCCGCTACAGCGCCCTGGATACGTCCCCACCGTTTTCTGTGAAGGATGCGCTGGCGATCGCGCGGAGTGCGGTCGCAGACGGGCAAGCTGTACTCGAACCCGATGCCGACGAGGACACCATCCCGGGGCAGCGGGTGTTGTTCGCGGCGGCAGCGCGGGATGAGGTCGAACGACGCAAACGTGCCAGGGGGATTCGCGACTTCAACGACCTCCTGACGTTGCTGCACGGGGTGCTCGCCGACCCCGACTACGGACAGGAAGCCTGTCGCCGCGTGCGCGAGAAGTTTCGTGTGGTCCTGATCGACGAATTCCAGGACACCGACCCACTGCAATGGGATATCTTGCGCCTCGCGTTTCACGGGCACACCACGTTGGTTCTTGTCGGTGACCCCAAGCAGGCTATCTACGCGTTCCGTGGAGCGGAGGTGCTGAGCTACCTCGACGCCGTACAGCAGGCCGATTCGCATCAGGAACTCACTACCAATTGGCGCAGTGACCCCGGTCTGCTGGCTGCGCTCGAGCATCTGTACGGCGGTGCCGCGCTGGGTAACGACAGCATCGTCGCTCATCCGGTTGCGTCGTCGCACAAGGTTTCCCGGCTTCCCGGGCAGCCGTCGATGCGTTTGCGTTATCTGCCGCGCACCGGCGCAGGTCCGCTCAATCGGTCGCAATTTCCCGCGGTCGGCAGATTGCGGAGCCGAATCGCCGACGACTTGGCCGCCGACGTCGTGCGCGTGCTCTCGAGTGGTTCCGAGCTGAGTCTCGGTGGTGTGAGCCGGCCTGTTGTACCCGGCGACATTGCCGTCCTGGTGCGTAATCACAAGCAAGCCGAGATGATTCGTGGCACGTTGGAACTCGTCGGTGTTCCGTCTGTATTGACCGGCGGCTCCAGCGTCTTCGCGACGGCGAGCGCAAAACACTGGCTATGGCTGTTGCAGGCCGTCGAGCAGCCTCACCGTGCAGACCGGGTGCGGCTGGCTGCGCTGTCGCCGATTCTGGGCCATACGCCCGAGGCGATGGATTCCGATGGCGACGCCGTCGTGGCTGCCGTGTCCGGGCAGTTGCGAATGTTTGCCGAGCTGTTCCAGCGAATCGGGTTTGCGGCGGTTTTCGAAAAAATATCGGGTGAAACAGGTTTGGAGCGAAGAATCCTGTCGTCGCCGTCCGGCGAACGTGATTTCACCGATCTGCGTCACGTGGCGCAATTGCTCGGCCGAGTCGCGGCCGAAGAATCGTTCGGCCTGAGCGCCCTCGTACGGTGGTTGGGGGATCGGATCAAGGACCCGGCGTCGGGAAGCGTGAGTGATCGCAGCAGACGTCTGGACAGCGACGCAGCGGCAGTGCAGATCGCCACGGTTCACGCCAGCAAGGGCCTCGAGTTCCCGATTGTGTACGTGCCCTTCGGTTGGGACAGCGTCGGCGGATTCGCCGCGGCGACCCAGATGCTCCACGACGGCGACGGACGCCGGATTCTCGACGTCGGTGGGGCTGAAGGGCCGGGTTACAACACTCGGAAGCTGACTGCTGAAACGGAGGGAGCGGGCGAAGAGTTGCGTCTGCTGTACGTGGCGCTCACCCGGGCGCAGTGTCAGTTGGTTCTTTGGTGGGCACCGGCATACGGTACGTCGCGGTCTGCGTTGCACAGGTTGCTACTCGGGCGTACACCCGGAATCGTGGAGCCCGCCCGAGTGGTGAAAGTACTTGATGACGGCGCCATTGCCACGCGATTGGAATCGTGGCCGGCGGACCGCTCGGACGTGATTTCCGTCGAGTCGGTCGGGCCGCACCCACCGTCGGTCGATCGTTGGTCCGAATCCGTCTCGGAGACCTACGAGTTGGAGGCAGCTCGCTTCGATCGTGACCTGGATACGCTGTGGCGCCGGACGTCGTATTCGGCGTTGACGGCGGGCGCTCATCATGCGCCCACCACCGGCAGTGAGGTCGAGGATCCGGGGAAGGACGACGAACCGGCGGACTTCGTGGACGTCGGACCCGTGGAAGCCTCACCGCTGGAGGCATTGCCGTCGCCGATGAACGGACTTCCCGCGGGCGCCGCGTTCGGCACGTTGGTTCACGAAATTCTCGAAGTTGTCGATACCTCCGCTGTGGACTTACGCAGCGAACTCGAGATGCGATGTGCACAGGCGGTTTCTGCGCGGGCTGCGGACCTGGACCCGGTGGCGCTGGCGAACGCGCTCTTTGCAGTCATGCACACGCCACTGGGCTTCGGAACGCTGGCAACAATCGATCCTTCGGATCGACTGCCGGAGTTGGACTTCGAATTGCCGCTGGCCGGTGGTGACGATCCGGTGTCATTGATGGTCACGCTGCGTCAGGTGGCCGAACTTCTCCGAAAGCATCTGCCGCACGACGACATTCTGGCGGGTTATGCCGATCACCTGGGGCGGGTCGACGCCATACCGATGCGGGGATTCCTGACCGGCAGTATCGATGCAGTACTGCGCATTCCGGGGCCTTCGTTTGTGATCGTCGACTACAAGACCAACAGGTTGGGGCGCGGTGATCTCACGGCTGCGCATTACACCCGGGACCTGATGGCAGCTGAGATGATTCGCTCGCATTACCCGCTTCAGGCTCTGTTGTACTCGGTTGCATTGCATCGCTATCTGCGGTGGCGACTTGCGGATTACGATCCGGGGCGGCATCTGGGCGGAGCGCAGTATCAGTTTGTCCGGGGGATGCTCGGACCGGAAAGTCCGCCGGAATGCGGTGTATTCGAGTGGAAACCACCGGCCGCGCTCATCGTCGAGTTGTCGGATCTGCTCGCGGGTCGATCTTCGCTTGACGTACTGGAGTTCTCATGACCGAAGCGCAGTTGGCCCAGCGAGCGCGTGGGATCGTGCGCACGTTCAATGAGGCCGGGGTCCTTCTGGCCGCCGACGTCCACGTTGCTGTCAGATTGTGCACGCTGGGCGGGGAACCGTCGCCAGGCGTGATGTTGGTGGCCGCGTTGGCGGTTCGGGCGGTGCGCTCGGGATCGGTTTGCCTGGATCTACGACGCATGCAGGATGTCAGCGTCGACGGGGCCACCGAAGCCGAACTTGCCGCGTTACCCTGGCCGGAACCTGAAGCGGTGATCAGCGCGTTGCGGTTGAGCCCCTTGGTGATCGGCGGAACTGCCGGGCCGTTGCGACCGCTGCGACTGGTGGATAGCGACGACGGAGAGTTGCTGTACCTGGATCGGTACTTTTTGCAGGAGCAGACAATTCGGCGGGTGCTCGACGAGCGAGCCGAGACGCATCCGACAGTCGACACCGAACAGTCGCGCACCCGATTGCAGACAACTTTTCAGGGGGATTCAGGCCATACCAGTGGCCCTGACCGTCAGCGCATTGCGGCAGCCCTGTCGCTCACACACTGGACAACGGTTATCGCGGGTGGCCCGGGTACCGGCAAAACTCACACGGTGGCACGTATTCTTGCGCTGCTTCTCGAAGAGCACGGCAGCGAGTTACGAATCGGTCTGGCTGCGCCCACCGGCAAAGCGGCTGCGCGATTGCAGGAGTCGGTGCGCGAGCAGGCGGAGCAGTTGAAACTTCCGGCAGACCTCACGGCGATGACGCTGCACCGTTTGTTGGGCTGGCAACGGGGCAGCGCCAGCAGGTTCAAGTACAACGCGTCCAACCGCCTGCCGTTCGATGTGATCGTGGTGGACGAGACGTCGATGGTGTCGTTGACGTTGATGGCTCGATTACTCGAGGCCGTGCGTCCTGACGCGCGACTGCTGTTGGTCGGAGATCCGGATCAGTTGACGTCGGTGGATGCCGGCGCGGTCCTCGCGGATCTTGTTGCACGACCGTCGAATGCGGAGGGAAACAAGGCGCTGGCCGACATTGTCGGTGCGGACTTGGAACCTGGAGGTACTGCCGAATCACTCACCGCGCACGATCGTGAACGTCTCCGCGGCGGCATAGTTCAACTTTCCCGTGGCCGACGATTCGGCGGAATCATTGCGCAGTTGGCAAGCGCGGTTCGGGAGGGCAAGGCAGAGGAGGTTATCGGCCTTCTTCGTAGCGGTGATCCCGCCGTGTCGTTTCACGCGCCCGAAGACCTCGACGCGCTGCGTTCCGATATCGTCACGAGCGCTGAGTCCGCGACTGGATTCGCGAAGCAGGGTGACGCGATGAGAGCGCTGAAAGCGATGGAATCGCATCGGCTTCTGTGCGCACACCGCGACGGCCCGTACGGCGTCAGCCGGTGGGCAAAACAGGCCATGGACTGGGTGGGGGCTGAGGCAGGGGAGTTCCTGAATCCTGAACAGTGGTATCCCGGCCAGCCGCTGTTGGTCACAGCCAACGACTACGAGGTCGGCATCTACAACGGAGATACCGGAGTCATTGTCGAGGGCGAGGGCGGAGTGCTCATGGCAGCCTTCCAGCGCGGCGACAACAATTTCCAGTTACACCCGAGCTCATTGTCCTCCGTGCAGACGGTCTATGCGATGACCATCCACCGAAGCCAGGGCAGTCAATACGACACCGTCTCCGTCATGTTGCCGGCCGAGGCGTCGTCGCTGCTCACTCGGGAGTTGTTGTACACCGCGATTACTCGCGCGCGAACTCATGTTCGCGTGATCGGAACAGAGGAGTCCGTGCGCGCCGGCGTCGAACGCCAAGTGCTCCGGGCCAGTGGCTTGCGACGTGCCATCCGTCCCTACGACGGTTGAAATGGCTGCATAAGTTCCTCTGGAAGCCCTCGACCTTCAGGTGAGATTGAGTGCGTTTGTATCTGGGTATGTACTTCTGTGCATGCTCCGCTGTCGATGCTTCATCGAGAGATACGAGACACTAGATGGACTCTGCTGATGCTGAACCCCTCAGTAAGTCGGAACGCGCCGAACTCGAGAAGTTACGCGCCCAATTTGCGGCTACCAAGCCGACTGAGAGGCAACGGGCTGAGCATTCGGGGCTTCGGTGGATCGGCGTCTGGATCTTGCTCATCTTGATTCTTGTGCTGTCGTTCGCCGGTGTTCTCGCGCGTTATGCACGCAGCGAATTGCTCGATTCCGAACGCTACGTGCAGACGGTGGCGCCGCTGGGGTCGAATCCCGTCATCCAGGGTGAGATCACCAACCGGATCACGGATGAGATCGATTCACAGTTGGACATCGAGAAGGTGACAGCGGACGCGTTGGCAGCGCTGACCGAGAATGCGGAGCGGGTGCCGCAGGTAGTGGTCGGTCTCGCGCCGGTCATTGCTGATCAGGCAAAATCGTTCATCCACCAGACAGTCGGCTCCGTGGTGTCCTCGGACGCATTCGAGAATCTGTGGGTCGAGGCGAATCGTGAAGCCCACCAATCCTTGACGGCGGTATTGACCGGCGACACGCGAGCTGCGGTCGACATCAGTGACAAGGGTGAGGTCAGCATCTCGCTGGCCCCGCTGATCGAGAAGGCGCGCAGCGCACTCGTCGATCGTGGGTTTGCTTTTGCCGACAAGATTCCCGATGTCGACAAGTCCTTCGTGATCTTCGAATCCCCGAAGTTGGTCAAGGCTCAGCGTCTTGTGTCTGCGCTGGACAAAGCGTCCTCGGTTCTTCCGTGGGTGATCATCATTCTCGCAGCCGGGGCAATCTGGTGCGCGCCCAAGGGATCGCGTCTGCGGACTTTGTCGCTGGTCGGAATCACCGTTGCCGTGGCGATGGCGCTCCTCGCGGTCGCACTCAGCATCGGGCGCGCGGTGTACCTGGACGACATTCCTGCAGACGTGTTGTCGCCCGCGTCAGCCGGGGTTATCGTCGACACCCTTCTCCTGCCGCTCAAGACCAGCCTGCGGGCCGTCTTCGTTCTCGGCGTTGTGATTGCGATCGTCGGCTATCTGACGGGTGGATCGTCGTCGGCGCTTGCCGTGCGCCGCGGATTCAGCAAGGCAGTCGACTCTGTCAGATCACCGAGTACGGATCGTGAACCACGTGCCATCGAGACGATATGCGCAAAATATATTGTGGCGCTTCGCGTTTTGGTCGTTGTCATCGCCGTGGCTGTACTTGTCTTCTGGCGCTACCCGTCGGGTGTTGTCGTAGCGGTGACGGTGCTTGTGACAGTGCTCGCGTTGGTTGCGCTAGAGGTGATTGCGCGGCCGGCTCGGGTGCATTAGGGCCTTCGGCCCCGTGCGCCTTTTTGGTAGTCGGAACTACCAGAAAGGCGCACAGGGCCCGCAGGGCCTCAGACGTACGGCGAGTACGCGGGCAGATCCAGCTGACCGTTGCCGGACAGGCCGATCACGATCACCTCAGGTTCGGTGACGGAACGCGCGTGAGCGATCGCACCCGCAACTGCGTGGGTGGATTCCGGAGCCGGGATGATGCCCTCGGCGCGGGCGAAGATCAGACCGGCGTTCAGTGCATCGTCCTGATCGATGGCGATGGCATCCATCAGTCCCAGATTGACAGCATGGGAGACCATCGGCGACATACCGTGGTAGCGCAGTCCGCCGGCGTGGATGGCCGGGGGAACGAAGTCCTTGCCCAGGGTGTGCATCTTGAGCAGTGGGGTCAGGCCGGCAACGTCACCGAAGTCGTAGCGGTACTCGCCCTCGGTGAGGGACGGGCAGGCCGACGGCTCGCAGGCAACCAGACGAGTCTTGGTGCCCTCACGCAGATTCCGTCCCAGGAACGGGAAGGTCAGGCCGGCGAGGTTGGAACCGCCGCCGGCGCAACCGAATACGGTGTCAGGGATGGCGTCGCCGGCTTCTTCGAGCTGAACCATGGCTTCCTGGCCGATGACGGTCTGGTGCAGCATGACGTGGTTCAGGACGCTACCGAGTGAGTAGTGCGTGTTCGGATCCTGCGCGGCAACCTCGACTGCTTCGCTGATCGCCATGCCCAGGGAGCCCGTGGTGTCAGGGTGCGATTTCAGCAGTGCGCGACCGGCTTCCGTCAGATCCGACGGCGACGGGTGGCAGATTCCGCCGTACGCCTCCATCTGGATGCGGCGGTACGGCTTGGAGTCGAAGGACGAACGGACCTGCCACACCTCGACGTCGAGTCCGAGCAGCGCGCCGGCGAAGGACAGCGACGCGCCCCACTGGCCGGCACCGGTTTCGGTGGTGAGCTTGGTAGTTCCCTCGATGGCGTTGTAGTACGCCTGAGCCACAGCGGTATTCGGCTTGTGTGAACCGACGGGGCTTACGCCTTCGTACTTGTAGTAGATGCGGGCAGGCGTTCCCAGTGCTCGCTCGAGGCGGTGTGCGCGGAAGAGCGGGGAGGGCCTCCACATGCCGTAGATCTCGCGGACGGTCTCGGGGATCTCGATGTACCGTTCTGTCGACACTTCCTGCGCGATGAGATTCATCGGAAACAGCGGTGCCAGGTCCTCAGGACCGAGTGGCTCGCGGGTGCCCGGGTGCAGGTGCGGGGGAACGGGTTCGGGGAGGTCGGCCGCCAGGTTGTACCAGTGCGTCGGAACCTTCGACGGGATGGAAACGCCCAATGGTTCGAGCGAACGGTTGAGTGGGGTGGTGGTCAACTAACTCTCCTTCATGGATTTCGGTACCTGGTTCGCGGTATCGGGTGATCCAATGCTGGAGCGTTGCGGACCACCCGATCTCGTCTGGGCAGCACACAGTTGCGGCTGACCGTCAGCGGTCAGGCCACCAGCTGTGCGGGGCGGGGAAGGTCACGAGCCGATGGTACATCGAGTGCCCGCATGGTTGCTGAACCGTCTCGGTCTGTGGACTGGGCGAGGATCGAGTGAGCACGGTTTGTCTCGAGTGAGCATGGACTTCAGCAGGCGGGAAACCGTGCGCACTGTGCAGAAAGGGTGCTAGCTCCGGGACGTAGCATGAACCCGACAGATGAACGAGAGGAACGGAGGCGCAGTTGCGATGGCAGACCTGAGCTCGCGTGAGCGGATGATCCGCAGCGCCGTCGAGTTGATCAGCCGCAACGGCGTCGACGCGACCTCGTTCAACGACGTGATCAAACACAGCAGCGCCCCGCGCGGGTCCATCTACCACCACTTTCCTGGCGGCAAAACTCAGCTGATGGTCGAGGCCGTGCAAGCTGCAGGCGCCGTCATCACGCGTCGGATCAGTGCGGCGTCGGCTACCGGATCGCCGGCCGACATCATCGATGCCGTCGGCGATATCTGGCGTCGCAACCTCGCGAACTCCGATTTTGCGATCGGCTGTCCGATCATCGCCGGTGGGCTCGCTCGGGCGAGCGAACCCGAAGTTGCGCAGGCCGCTGCCGAGGTTCTGGCGGGTTGGCAGACACTTGTCGAGACCGCGCTTGGCGAGGCAGGCTCACCGCCGGATCAGGCGCGATCGATGGCAAATGTGACCATCGCCTCGATCGAGGGGGCCGTTGCGCTGTGTCAGACGACGCGCAGCATCGAACCCCTCGAACGAGTGATGTCAACTCTGCAGGATCTGTCGGAAACTACTGTGGCGCACCGATATTAAGTTCGTCGGGATGGGCGCCGACGCGAGTGCCGTCGTCGAGCGTGGCGATTTCGCTGAGGTCGAGTTCGGTGAGTTCGAAGTCGAAGACGTCGATGTTCTCGGCGATGCGGGCATCGTGCACGGACTTCGGAATGACGATGAGGCCGTTCTGCAGATGCCAGCGGATCAGTACCTGCGCGGCTGACTTGCTGTGCCGATCACCGATTCGGGTGATGATCGGGTCCGTCAAAAGTGTGTTCGGCTTCGACGCCGGACCCCATCCTGCGTTACTGGTCCCACCGAGTGGGCTCCACGACTCGACCGCGATTCCATGCTCGGCAGCCTTGTCGCGAATGGCGTGCTGGGGGAGATGGGGATGCAATTCCACCTGGTCCACAGCGGGAAGCAGCCCACCTCGGTCGACAAGAAGTTGCAGGTGGTGGGGTTCGAAGTTGCAGACGCCGACGGCCTTCGCGCGGCCTGATTCAGCGATCTTCTCCATGGCGTCCCACGTGCGGAGCAGTCGTTCCTTGTCCTGGAGCGGCCAATGGACTAGGTACAGGTCGACATAGTCGACGCCCAATTTCTTGATGCTGGTATCGAACGCTGCCAACGCCGGTTCGTAGCCCTGATCGGAGTTCCACAGCTTTGTGGTGAGGAAAACGTCCTCACGGGCAACCGATGATGCCGCGATGCCGCGTCCTACGCCCTCTTCGTTGCCGTACGCGGCAGCGGTGTCGATGTGGCGGTAGCCGGCGTCGTCGAGCGCAAAGCGCACGGCGTGTTCGGTTTCGTCGTTGGTGGCCTGCCAGACTCCTAGGCCGAGTTGCGGGATCGTGGTTCCGGAATTCAGGCTGATGTCGGGGATGCTCATGTATTCAGGCTAGCGAGGCTGCCGACGGATTGCCTGGCATCATGTATTCACGTGACCCGAATCCGAATGTTTGCCACCGACCTCGACGGCACCCTGCTGCGCTCCGATCGAACGATTTCGGAGCGGACGGCGCAGGCGATGGAGAGCGCACGCCTGGCGGGAATCGAAGTGGTGTGGGCGACGGCTCGGGCTCGGCATTCGGTGCATACGTTGGCGAGCTCATGCGGGTTTCGGGGCAAGGCCGTGTGCGCCAACGGTGCTGTGATTCTAGATCTTGCCGACGGTACACCGAAGATCGTCGATACTGTCTCGATCGAAACATCCTTGGCGGCAACGGCAATGGAACAAATCCGCACACTCGTTCCCGGCGTCGTGTTCGCGAATGTCGGGCCGACACAGTTCTTTGCGGAACCCGAATACGCTGCGCTGTGCGACTTCACGGATCACCACAGGCACGTCCACGAGATGGTTCTTGCCGATACGTTGCCGCTGGAGATCGAACCGATGGTGAAGATTGTTGCCCGGCATCCGGACGTGTCGAGTTCCGATCTCTACCGAACCGCCGCGGCAGCCGGAATTACCGGCGTCGAACTCACTCATTCCGGTGCCCCGTACATGGAAATGGCGGCATCCGGGGTGTCCAAAGCCAGTGCACTCGCACAGTTGTGCGCCGCTGAAGGCATTGACCCGTCGGAGGTCGCGGCCGCAGGTGACGCCGTCAACGACCTGCCGATGTTGATGTGGGCAGGTACCGCCTTGGCGCCGTCGAACGCGCTACCGGAAATTCTCGAACTTGCAGACCGAGTGCTGGCGAGCAACGACGAGGACGGGGTGGCGAGCTACCTGGAGGAATTGGCATCTTCGAACCACGGCTAACTCGCCAGTCTGGTGTGATCGCCGCCGGCGGCATGCTGCGCTAACAGTTTGATCGCATGCTCGACTGTCGCGGCGAGAATGTCCTCCGGCTCGCCGCTGAATACCTGTTTCTCAGTCTCGGCGACACCATGATCGACAACCCCGAACCACACTGTTCCAGGATCTTGGTCCTCCTGGGGTTCTGGGCCTGCCTCCCCGGTGACGGCCAGAGCCAGCGTGGCACCCATCAGGGTTGCAGTGCTGTGGGCCATGACTCGCACCGCGTCTTCACAGACGACGGGGCCGTCCGGAACGTGGAGCACGGAATGCTTGACCGCCGGACTGTACGCGACAATCCCACCACTGAACCAAGACCCGGCATCGGGCGCCTTTCCCAGGTGCGCAGCGATATTTCCGGAGGTCAGTGATTCCGCTGTTGCGACGGTCAAACCGCGTCTTGTTGCTGCGGTTGCCAATTGTTCGCACACATCGTCGAGGCCGCGTTCAGTGGGGAGTGCGGGTTGGGGATCGGTGCTCACCTTGTTGTCCTTTCAGTTCGCAGAAGGCGCGCGAAAGCGGTCCCACACCCGGTGCGTCTTCAAGAGTTCTGTCAGGGCGTTGACCGCTTCCTCCGGGTCGGGCGCAACTAGAATTCCTCTGCCAAAGCCCTACCCCACACATGATTCGACAAACATCGTGCTGGTAGCCCCGCTCGAACGGGTCGTGTTGTTATTCGACCATCGGTAGTGGACGCGAGGCGCGGCGGCAATTTCAGCCCGTGACAGCCTTAGGTCCGAAGCCCACGCCGCAGTCCGTCATGAATTCTGTAAACACGCGATCGAACCGGTCGGGGTAGTCAAGGTGCGGGAAATGTCCTGCGCGGGGGAAGATCTCGACCCGACCCAGGGGTAGTTCGGCGCGGGCGTTCTCGGTGTGCGCGTTGGGGATGATGGTGTCTTCGGCGCCCCAGACCAAGAGTGCCTGCAAGTTCTGGAACTTCGCGAAATGTGGTGTAGCGGCCACGGTTTGGCCCTGGTAATTGATCACCGAGCGGGCAGTGGCAAGGAAAGCCTGCCGGGTTGCGGCGTCGGATACCGTCGCAAGGCTCTTGCGAGCTTCACTGGCGCTGGCACCCAATTTGAACAGCCCGATCTTGTTGAACAGTTCGAGAGCTTTGTCGGTGACGTCGGTCAGCGTCTTGGACGCCAGGACGGGAAGAACCAGTTCGCTGCCGGGCAAGGTTGCGGCCCGAAGGAGTGGGCTGACTTCGGGGCCCAGGCCACCGCTGGCCACCAGGCACAGGCGCTCGACGCGGTCGGGGAACAGATACATGGCTTGCATGGCAACACCGCCGCCGAGGGAGTGGCCGACCAACGTGGCGGAGGGGATGTCGAGTGCTTCCAGGAGATCGCGCACGGTCGCGGCGTGGGCACTCAGGGAGTAGTCGCTGGCCGGCTTGTCGGACGCTCCGTGCCCGAACAGGTCGGGTGCGATGACGCGGTAGCGCCGCGACAGCGTCTCGATCTGCGGTTCCCAATTGGTATGTGCGCCGAGAAGGCCGTGGATCAGGACGACAACGGGGCCTTTGCCCTGGTCGACGTATTTCAGCTGGTCACCGTGCAGTACAACGGTCTGCAATTGATCGGTTGCCATGGTTGAGCCTTTCGGAGCGGCCGGTTTGTCCAGCGCTCGCGTGTTGTGATGGCCGCATCTCCGCCCCGACGCGGATTCACGGTATTTGTGACCGGGAGTTACCCCAGTTCCCTCAGTATGCCCATTGCAGGTCGTCCTGTCGTGGTCATACCGGGTGTTGTGACGAACCGCGATTGCTGTTGCGGCGGGAGACGTAGAACTCACTTGGCTGCGGATCAGGCAAAATCCTCGAGCTTTCCGAAGGTCAGGCCAACATCCCAGGGATGGACGTTCCACGTCTGGATGGCTGTTGTGGCGAAGATGCCTGCCGCTTCGATGGTCTCCTGCGACGCCGGCGCCGCGACGGAAACCCCTGGTTGATCGCTGGGAACCTCAGGCCAGACGCCGGTATCAGCGGGTGCGGGTGCTGCCTCCATGACGGCATTGGCTGCGCCGTCCTCGCTGATCACGGCAAACAGACAATGCGGCTGCGCTGGAGCGTCCCAGCCGCCCTGTTCTACCAGCCAGAATTCGCTGCGCGCCGCAGCGGAGAGAGCAACGTGTGCGAGTGCCAGCTCGAGTTCGTCCCACGGATCTCCGTCGACGGGGATGGGTTCGCCGAGTTGGAACGATCCGGCGGCTGCGGCGTTGTCGGCAGAGGCGAAGCGCGGTTGCACCGACAGGGTGCCAGACTGTGTGTCCAGGAAGGCAATTTCTCGAGATCTGTTGTCCGGCATCATGGTACGGGCGATACGTCCACGACCGAGCAGCTCGGCAAGACCTTCGGGATTATCGATGCTCCACAGACGGGTCTCGTCCTCGGACCAGGTGCGGATCATTCCACTGACGACGGGACTGATCAATACGGGTTCGAGATTCGTAGTGTCACTCTGTTCACTCATCGCGCGCTCCCACCGAAGTTCGTACCGCCGGACGGGTGCCAGGGGACTCTCGGACAAGTATGCCGCCTCGCGCTGTGCGCCTTTCTTAACCGCGAGGGGTTAAGAGAGGCGCACAGTAGGCGATCACATATGCGTGCCGCCATCGATGCGGATTTCGGTTCCGGTCACAAATGAGCCGTCCTCGGATGCGAGCATCGCGATCACGCCTGCCACCGCGGACGGGGGAGCAAAACCGTCACCGATGGCCGGTAGCAGCTTGCCGAGCAACGTGTAGTCGATATCGGCGGGGAATCCGGGGTCGGACGTCATTCCCGACGCGATGCTTCCTGGCGCGACGGCAACGGCACGCAGTCCCTGCTTGCTGTATTCGAGAGCAAGTGCATGCGTGAAGGATTGGATACCGCCCTTGGACGCCGCATAGGCCGCCATGTACGGGTGGGCAAACGTCGCGGAGGTGGAACTGAAGTTGACGACAACACCGCTGCCACTTTCCAGCAGAGCGGGAAGCGCCTCGCGTGTCATGAGAAAGGTACCGGTGAGGTTGACGCCGATGACGGTGTTCCAGAAGTCGAGCGACATCTCGTGGGTGCGTTCGGAGCGCAGAATTCCAGCGGCATTGACGAGGACGTCCAAACCACCGAGTGCCGTGATCGCAGAACCGATCTGTTGCCGAACGGAGTCCTCTTTCGAGATGTCGACGGTGACGACGGTGAGGCGGTCGCCATGGCCGGCGGCAGCTGCTGCGGCTCGAGTGAGTTCGAGTCCTGCTTCGGAAATATCCGCGGCAACGACGGTGCCGCCTTCTTCCAGGATTCGAGCCACCGTGGCTTGCCCGATGCCGGACCCGGCACCGCTGATGAGGATGCGCTTGTTGTCGAATCGGTTCATGAAAAATCTCCGGTCTGTGGAAGAAAACGGCGCTGCTACTTTTGATTCTCCGGAGAAGAAAAGCTCGAAACCAGGGGTTATCCCATTGAGCGAACACGTGGTGGTCGACGCTGAGCGAACCAGTGGCAGTTAACGCACTGCCGCAATCCAATTTACGTACAGCGCAAGGCTGTACGTAGCGCGGCGCTGGTCGGGTCACCGCGAGATGAAAGGAGGAATCCTGCTCGCCGACCATGCATTCCCCAACCGCCATGAGTCACGGGTGGAGCGAGTTTGACGCCAAAGCTCTTTGACCGTATTCCTGCTGCGAGGTCTTCGGCGAGCGTTAGGGCGAAAGATGCAACTTCGTAACGTGATCGTGCTGTGTGCTCGACACAAAAGCCCCCTCGGCCTTTGCGAGGCTGAGGGGGCTTCGGGTGTCGTTGCTACAGGCCTGCGGCCGTTGCCAACTCGGGCAGGTATGCACTCGGCTGGCCGAACAACTGCGCGCTGCTGTGCGCGCGCTTGAAGTACAGCTGAGCGTCATGCTCCCAGGTGATGGCGATTCCGCCGTGCAACTGAACGGCTTCGGAGGTGATCTGCTGGAAAGCCTCGGAGCAGTAGACCTTGGCGATCGCTGCGTCACCGACTGACTGTGTGGCCACTGCGGCGTAGGTCATGGACCGAGCCGTCTCGACCAGCGTGTACATGTCGGCCATCCGGTGCTTGAGGGCCTGGAAGGACCCGATTGCGCGACCGAACTGTTTGCGAGACTTCGTGTATTCCACCGTCTGTTCGACGATGGCTGCGGCAGCACCCACCTGTTCGGCGGACAGTGCAATCAAGACAACCGTTCGGATGCGATCGACCAGATCCGCAGACCATGCGAGAGGCCGCCCGCGAACACCGGAGAACGTGACCTCCGAGAGCGTCCGCGTCGGGTCCATGGTGGGGACGCGTCGGCGGGAAACACCTTCGGCTTCGGGATCGACTTCGTAGAAGCCGTCGGCCGTCAGCACCAGTAAGGTGTCGGCGACGTGTCCGTCGAGGACATAGGCAGCGGTGCCGTTCAACGCGTCTTCAGTGGCGGAGACTCCGAAGGAATCCCAACCGCTCGCACCCGCCCAGCACAGTGCAAGTGTGCTTTCGCCGGCAGCAACGCCGGGGAGCAGACGCGAGCAGGCGTCGGCATCGCCCGAGAGCAACAGGGCCTGCGCAGAGAGAATCGCGGAACCCAGCATCGGCGACGGCGTCAGCGTGCGTCCGAGTTCTTCCTGGACCACATGAACTTCCGCCAAGCTTGCTCCGACGCCGTCGAACTCCTCGGGAATCGCCAGTGCGGCGACGCCGATCTGCTCACACAGCTTGCTCCAGAGAGCGGCGTCGTAGCCGCTGTCCGTGGTGATGGCGGTGCGGACGGAAGCTGAGTCGGAATGCTTGCTCAGGAGGTCGCGTACCGACGCGCGCAATGCTGCCTGGTCTTCGGTGTCGATGCTCATGACGCAACCAGGGATGCGACGACCCGGGCGCGGTGCTCGGACGGAGTGCCCCACGCGGTAAGCAATGCTCGTACCTTGGTGAGCCACAGCGAGAGATCGTGTTCCATCGTGTATCCGATGGCGCCGTGAACCTGGAGCCCGACGCGAGCGGCCTTGTAGGCGGCGTCGCCGCAGGCAACCTTGGCAGCGGAGATGTCACGCGAGGCATCGGCCGACTGATCGCGCACCGACAGCGCGGCACCGTGTAGGAGCGGGCGAGCCATTTCGAGAGAAACGGCAACCTCGGCCAAGTGGTGCTTCATGGCCTGGAACTGTCCGATGACCTTGCCGAACTGCTTGCGCTGCTTTGCGTATTCGGTGGTGACCTCGAGGAGAGTCTGCCCGAGGCCCTGAAGCTGAGCAGCAGTGGCGAGGGCGCCCATGTCGAATGCGGCGGAGAAGTCGGCGGAGCCGAGCGACTCGCCGGCGGATACCTCGAAGAGCTTGCGCGAGAGGTCAACCGACGCCTTGGCTTCGCCGGGAACGCCGAGGCTGACTTCGCCGTCCTGTGCCAGAAGAACCAGGTCAACAGAGTTGGCATCGAGCGCAAACGGTGTGTGCGGGGGAGCTGCGACCGTGGCGAGCGAACCTTCGGCAAGAGCGGAGAGGCGCTCGGGTGCAACAGAAGCCAGCAGAGTCGGTGCTACTGCGATGGTTTCGACGACCGGGCCAGGTACCGCATGGCGACCGAGCTGCTCGAGAGCAACAACCAGGTCGACGGCGTCGGCGCCCAGGCCGTCATGCTCTTCGGCGATGACAAGTCCGTTGACGCCGGTCTCGGCGAGGCGCTGCCACAGCTTCTTGCCTGGTGCGGTGTCACCGTCGTTCCAGGATCGGATGACGGCGGGCATGTCGGACTTGGTGAGCAACGCATCGATGCTCGCAGCGAAGTCCTGGTGGGAGGAGTCGAGCGCGAATCTCATCGGTCCGCCTTAGGTAGGCCGAGCAGACGCTCAGCGATGACATTTTTCTGAATCTCGTTGGTGCCTGCGTAGATCGGGCCGGACAGGGAGAACAGGTATCCGTCCATCCAGTTGTCGGCCAGTTCAGCTTCGGGGCCCTGCAGTTCGAGGGCGGTCTCGTGGGTAGCGATGTCCCACTCGGACCAGAAGACCTTGTTGATCGAGGACTCGGCACCGAGTTGTCCACCGTCGGCGAGACGGGTGACGGTCCCGAACGTGTTGAGCTGGTAGGCGCGAGCGCCGATCCAGGCGTCGGCGACCTGATTGCGCAGAGCGCTGTCGTCCGTGCGTCCGCTGGCCTTGTACAGCTCGAGAAGGCGGTCGACGGTCGCGAGGAAGCGGCCGGGGCTACGCAGCGAGAGGCCACGCTCGTTGCTGGCGGTGCTCATCGCGACGCGCCATCCTTCGTTGACGCTGCCGATCACACCGGACTCACCCGGGTTGGCCGGGTCGTCGGGAACAAAGACGTCTTCGAGGAAGATCTCGGCGAAGCCGGGCTCACCGTCGAGCTGATCGATCGGACGCACGGTGACGCCGGGCGAACGGAGGTCGAACATGAAGTAGGTAATGCCCTTGTGACGCTGTGCATCCGGATCGGAGCGGAACAGGCCGAAGCCCCAGTCCGCGTAGCTGGCGCGTGAGCTCCACGTCTTCTGGCCGTTGAGCAGCCAGCCGCCGTCGACCTTCTTCGCGCTCGAACGCAGGCTGGCGAGGTCGGAACCGGACTCGGGTTCGGACCAGGCCTGTGCCCAGATGTCGTCGGCGCGTGCCATGCGCGGCATGATGCGTGCCAGCTGCTCGGCGTTTGCATGTTCGAAAAGTGTGGGAGCCAGCAGGAAGATGCCGTTCTGGCTCACGCGTCCGGGTGCACCCGAGCGGTAGTACTCCTCCTCGAAGATGACCCACTCGAGCAGTGACGCGTCGCGTCCGCCGAGTTCCTTGGGCCACGAGACAACGGCGTAGCCGGCGTCGGCGAGAGTGTGCTCCCACTGACGGTGCTCTTCGAAGCCCTCGGCGGTATCCATCGACTTCAGGGGAGTGGCGGGCACATTCGCCTCCAGGAACGAGCGGACCTCGTCACGGAATGCGGTTGTGGCGTCGTCGAATACGAGATCCACTAGTTTGTTCCTTCCTGCGGTGTGCGAGCACTGGCAGCCATAGCTTTGGCGTCGAGACCACCAAGCGAGTCTTTGCCTACCTCGGCGTTGTGAGCGTGAGCGAAGTGATGCAGACCGAAGACGGAATCGATGCCGTTACGCATCCCCATCTGATCCTCACACTGGTTGACGGCCTTCTTGGTGAGTGCCAATCCGAAGCGCGGCATCTCGGAGATGCGTTCGGCAAGTGCAAACGTCTCCTTCTCGAGATCGTCGCGGGAAACAACGCGGTTGACCATGCCGATTTCGTAGGCACGTTGCGCGGTGAATCGATCGCCGGTGAAGAGCATTTCCTTTGCAAATCTCGAGCCCACCATCCACGGATGGGCAAAGTACTCCACACCGGGGATGCCCATGCGGACAACGGGATCGGAGAAGAACGCGTCGTCGGCGGCGACGATCATGTCGCAGACCCACGCGAGCATCAGGCCGCCCGCGATGCAGGCGCCCTGGACCATGGCGATGGTGGGTTTGGGGATCTCCCGCCACCGGCGGCACATTCCCAGGTACACCTCCATCTCGCGCGCGAAACGTTGGTCACCACCGGGCTTGTCGACGTGATCCCACCACATGGCGGCTTTGTTCTCGTACTCGACGTGATGGTCGCGGCCCGGAGTTCCCAGGTCGTGTCCCGCACTGAAGTGCGGGCCGTTGCCTGCCAGGACGATGACTTTGACGTCGTCGTCGTCGACAGCGCGCTGGAAAGCGGCGTCGAGTGCGTACGTCACTACCGAGTTCTGGGCATTGCGGTAGTCGGGACGGTTCAGGGTCACGACGGCCACAGTGCCGCGGACCTCGTAGGTCACGACATCGGCTTCGAAAGGAACGGTCATGACTGTTCCTCGCGCAGAACTGTTTTGAGGACCTTGCCGGAGGGATTACGCGGGAGGTGATCGACGAAGCGCACTTCGCGCGGCACCTTGAATCCGGCGATCTTCTCCTTGAGGAAAGCGATGACGGATTCTTCGGTCAGTCCGGCACCGTCGAGCTGAGCGATGTAGACACGGCCCACCTCACCCATCCGGTGATCGGGAATGCCGATGGCAGCCGATTCGTGGACACCGGGCAGGCGAGCCAGCATTCCTTCGATCTCGGCGGGGTAGACATTGAAGCCACCGCTGACGTACATGTCCTTGAGACGGTCGGTGATGTCGAGATATCCACGCTCGTCGAGGGTTCCGACGTCTCCGGTGTGCAGCCAACCGTCGGCGTCGACGGCCTTGGCTGTGGACTCGGGATCGTCGAGATATCCGAGCATGACGTTCGGTCCGCGAAGCAGGATCTCGCCCTGGTCGCCGATCTTGACCTCGAAATCAGCCGTCGCGCGGCCCGAGCTCGTGGACACCGTGACCGGGTCGTCGTCGGTGCGGCACATGGTGGCCACCACTGCTTCGGTCAGGCCGTAGGCGGTGAGAACGGCGTCGAACAGTTCGCTTTGCATGCGCTCGACCAACGCGACGGGAACCGGAGCGGCGCCCGTGATGGCGATGCGCAGCGACGAGAGGTCGTACTCGCCGCGGCGAGGGTGATCGAGGATCGTCTGGTAGATCGTCGGCGCGCCCGGGAGGATGCTGACCTTCTCACGGTTGATCAGTGACAGGGTCTCGTCGATGTTGAAGACGGACACCGGCACGATGGTTGCACCGTTGAGAAGGCAGACCAGAATTCCGGCCTTGTATCCGAAGGTATGGAAGAAGGGGCTGATGATCAGGAAGTTGTCATCGGCAGTGACCTCGGCATTGTCTCCCCATGCCTGTGCGACGCCGATCGACTGGCGATGAGCGCTGATGGCGCCCTTGCTGCGACCCGTCGTACCGGAGGTGAAGAGGATGTCACTGACATCGTCGGGCGTCACCGCTGTAGCCCGAGCGTCGGCTTCGGTGCGGGTGTCGTCCGTCGCGAGGGCGAGGAAGTCCTCGAACTCGATGACGCCGGCGCGAGCGTCGTCGCCGTCTACCGGTACGCGGATCACCGTCGGAATCGACAGGTCGGGATTAGCGTCGAGCAACTGCTGGTATCGATCGGCCTTGAGGAACTTGCCGACGACTACCAGGGCAGCCGCGTCGACGCGCTCGACGATGTCGAGTGCCTCGGTGCCCGTGTATCTGGTGTTGATCGGGATAATTGCTGCTCCGGCGTACTGCGCGCCCAGCAGTGCAATCACCCAGTGGTGGGTGTTGGGCGCCCAGATGACAACACGGTCGCCTGCCTTCACTCCACGTGTGATCAGTGCGCCCGCAAAATCACGAACACGCTGGTGCAACTGTGCAAAGGTCAGTCGGGTGTCGCCATCGGCAATTGCCGCGAGCTCACCGAACTCCTCGGCGGCCCTGATAAGGGCTGATGGGATGGTTCTCGGTTGATCGGTCACTGGACTCCTACCTGACACGCTACCTAGCAAGTGCTTGGTAGGTTATCTTACATATGTGGACCAGAGCGAGAGCCCGGACGGGCAGATGACCGACGACGAGTTTGCGGCAGAAGTTTCGCAGTGGCTGGCAGAGAACCTGACCGGCAAATTTGCCCAGCTCAAGGGTAAGGGCGGACCGGGCAGCGAGCATGAGTTCTTCGAGCAACGCCTCGAGTGGGACAAGCATCTCGCGGCCGCGGGCTGGACGTGCCTTGGATGGCCAAAGGAGTTCGGTGGCCGCGGAGCGACCATCTCCCAGCAGGTTGTCTTTCATCAGGAGTACGCGAAGTCGGGTGCCCCGGCACGCGTCAGTCACATCGGCGAGGAACTTCTCGGTCCGACCCTGATCGCTTACGGAACCGACGAGCAGAAGCGTCGCTTCCTTCCGGGCATCAACACGGTCAGCGAGCTGTGGGCGCAGGGGTACTCCGAGCCCGGAGCCGGCTCCGACCTTGCCAACGTCTCGACGACGGCCCGTCTCGAAGACGGCAAGTGGATCATCAACGGCCAGAAAGTGTGGACGTCGCTCGCGCACGTTGCGCAGTGGTGCTTTGTCGTGTGCCGCACCGAGGTCGGATCCAAGCGTCACCAGGGCCTGAGCTTCCTGCTGGTGCCCTTGGATCAGCCCGGTGTGACCGTGCGTCCCATCCAGCAGCTCACCGGCACCTCCGAATTCAACGAGGTCTTCTTCGACGACGCCGTCACGGACGCAGACCTCGTGGTCGGCGAACCGGGCGAAGGCTGGAAGATTGCCATGGGCCTGCTCACTTTCGAGCGTGGTGTGTCCACACTCGGTCAGCAGATCGGGTTCGCCCGCGAACTTCAAGGCGTCGTAAACCTGGCGAAAGCCAATGGCAGCGACCAGGATCCGCACATCCGCGAGAAGATCGCCCGCGCCTGGGTCGGGCTACGCGTCATGCGCGCCCACGCTATGCGTACTCTCGACGCGGTCGACGCCGGAACCGGTGGCGGCGAAGCGTCCGTCGCAAAACTGTTGTGGGCCAACTGGCATCGCGACCTCGGGCAGCTCTCGATGGACGTCCAAGGTGCGTCGTCGTTGGTTGCACCGTGGGAGAATTCCGAAGGCCAGCCATCGGACATCACCGATCCCGAACATCTCGAGTTGGACGAGTGGCAGCGACTGTTCCTCTTCACTCGCGCCGACACGATCTACGGCGGCTCCAACGAAATTCAGCGCAACATCATTTCCGAGCGTGTGCTCGGTCTTCCCCGAGAGGCTCGCTAAATGTCTGACTCCACAGTGGTTTCGCCCTTGTCCGTAGCGCCGGAGGAAACTCCGGGCCACGGATTGCTGAAGGGCAAGAAGGCCGTCATCACCGCCGCCGCGGGAACGGGTATCGGTTTCTCGACCGCGCGTCGTGTCCTGATGGAAGGCGGCGACGTCCTCGTCTCCGACTTCCACGAGCGTCGTCTCGGCGAGACCGTCGAGAAGTTGAAGGCCGAATTCCCCGGCCAGCAGGTCGAATCGATCATCTGCGACGTCTCCAGTACCGCACAGGTCGACGCACTCTTCGACGGCGCAGCCGAGAAGCTGGGTCGCATCGACATCGTGGTCAACAATGCAGGCCTCGGCGGGGAAACACCGGTCGTCGACATGACCGATGACCAGTGGGATCGTGTCATCGACATCACCCTCAACAGCACGTTCCGTGCGACGCGCGCCGCACTGCGTTACTTCAAGAGCGTCGAGCACGGCGGTGTGCTCGTCAACAACGCATCGGTTCTCGGCTGGCGTGCACAGCATTCGCAGGCCCATTACGCAGCGGCCAAGGCCGGCGTCATGGCCCTGACGCGTTGCAGTGCGATCGAGGCTGCCGAGTACGGCGTCCGAATCAACGCCGTCTCGCCGTCCATCGCCCGCCATGCCTTCCTGGCGAAGGTCACCAGCGAAGAACTGCTGGACCAGTTGGCGTCCGGTGAGGCCTATGGCCGCGCGGCCGAGGTGTGGGAAATCGCTTCGGTGATCGCGATGCTGGCGAGCGACTACACGACATACATGACCGGTGAGATCGTTTCTGTTTCTTCGCAGAGGGCGTAGGCCTGCCGTGCGCCTTTCTGGTAGCACCGACTACCAGAGCGGCGCACAGTGAAGCCCTGGATAGGATTGAAATCATGACGCCATCCCGAAATTCCGACGACACTGCAGGAAAATCCGGTCGCCGCGACGAACTTCTCGCGATCGCAGCCGGCCTGTTTGCCGACCGCGGAGTACGGGCGACGACGGTACGCGATATTGCCGATGCAGCCGGGATACTGTCGGGCAGTCTCTATCACCATTTCGATTCCAAGGAGTCGATGGTCGACGAGATTCTGCACCAGTTCCTCGACGACTTGTTCGGCAAGTACCGCGAGATCGTGGCTGCAGGTCTTGACAGTCGGGCAACGCTCGAAGCGCTGATCGTCACGTCGTACGAAGCGATCGACGCGTCGCATTCGGCCGTCGCGATCTATCAGGACGAGGTCAAGCACCTGGTAGCCAACGAGCGATTCTCGTACCTGGTCGAACGCAACACCGAGTTCCGGGACCTGTGGGTGGGAGTGCTCGAGGCGGGGGTCGCCGACGGAAGTTTCCGCTCCGATCTCAATATCGAACTGGTCTTCCGCTTCATGCGCGACACCGTCTGGGTTGCCGTGCGTTGGTATCGGCCGGGTGGCACATTGACCGCGCACACTGTTGCAGCTCAGTACCTCGCAATTGTTCTCGACGGACTCTCTGATCCGTCTGCGGCAGCTGCCGCACCCAAAACTACTGCTGCACTATCGAACTAGGAGTAAAGATCATGTCCGAGGTTTACATCGTCGATGCTATCCGCACCCCGATCGGTAAGCGCGGCGGCGCACTGTCGGGAGTGCACCCCATCGATTTGGGCGCACACGTCATCAAGGCGGTTGTCGAGCGCACCGGTATCGATCCGGCAGAGGTCGACGACGTCATCTTCGGTTGCGTCGACGCCATCGGTGGCCAGGCCGGCAACATCGCCCGCATGTCTTGGCTCGCAGCAGGATTGCCGCAGCACGTTCCCGGTGTGACGGTGGACCGTCAGTGTGGTTCCAGCCAGCAGGCCGTCCACTTCGGTGCACAGGCAATCCTCTCCGGCACCGCAGACCTGATCATCGCCGGTGGCGTGCAGAACATGAGCCAGATCCCGATCTCGGCAGCCATGATCGTCGGCCAGCAGTACGGATTCGACACTCCCTCTTCCGGTTCCGTCGGCTGGACCGAGCGTTACGGCGATCAGGAAGTGTCGCAGTTCAAGGGCGCAGAGATGATCGCCGAGAAGTGGGATGTCAGCCGCGAAGACCTCGAGAAGTGGGCACTGCAGAGCCATGAGCGCGCCAAGGCCGCCATCGCAGCAGGCCGTTTCGACAACGAGATCGTCACCATGGGCGACGCGACCGTCGACGAAGGCCCCCGTGAGACCAGCCTCGAGAAGATGGCGTCGCTCAACGTCCTCGTCGAAGACGGCCGGATGACAGCTGCTGTCGCAAGCCAGATCTCGGACGGAGCGAGCGCACTGCTCCTGGCGTCGGAAGAAGCCGTCAAGAAGCACGGCCTCAAGCCCCGCGCCCGGATTCATCACCTCAGCGCCCGCGGTGACGACCCCATCTTCATGCTCAGCGCGCCCATTCCGGCAACGCAGCATGCGCTGGAGAAGACGGGGCTGACCATCGAGGACATCGACATCGTCGAGATCAACGAAGCCTTTGCTCCCGTCGTCCTCGCGTGGATCAAGGAAATCGGCGCGGATCCGGCCAAGGTCAACGTCAACGGTGGCGCAATTGCCCTCGGTCACCCGCTCGGCGCCACCGGCACCAAACTGATGGCAACGCTGCTCAACGAGCTCGAGCGCACCGGTGGACGCTACGGCCTGCTCACCATCTGCGAGGGTGGCGGCACCGCAAATGTGACGATTATCGAGCGTCTCTGACAAATCTGCTGTGCGCCGTTGTTAACCGCCCGCGGTTAACAACGGCGCACAGCAGTTAGTTCGGGGTATCCGCCACCTGCACGTCGAACTTGACGTTGTCGCCGTCGACGCTGGTCACAGTTCCCGTCACGTCGTACTCGGTGCCCTGGTCGGTCAAGGCGCACACGACAGTCGCACCGACCTCCGCATCGAGTCCCTCTGGGCAGGTGACGTCGTCGGGTGCCCTACCGACGGTCGCTGCGAGCTGGCTGGACATCTGGGCTGCGACCTTGTCGGCAGGTACCTGCTTGTCGCCGACGCTGACCGATGCCGAGCACGCGCCGGAAGCCAGTGCGGCAGCTACGCAGATTGCCGCGACAAGGTATTTTCTCTTCACTGTGTTCTCCCAGGTGAGCGCGGTTCCAGCCTCGGACCGGCAGGCCCTCGCTGATAGTAGACCTGGAATCAGCTCTTTGGACGATTCGGGCACGATGGATCAGCGTCGGCGAACCGACAGCGTGAACCCCTCCGGCATCAGGGTCAGACGCTCGACAACTTTCAACCGGTACTCGGGATCTGGTTCGACGGTGTACTTCTGCAGGATCGTTCCCAGAACGAGAACTGCCTCATGGATGGCGAATTGTCTTCCGATGCACGCGCGTTCGCCGGTTCCGAAGGGCTTGTACGTGTGGGCGGGGCGCGCTTTGATATTTGCGGGCAAGAATCTGTCCGGATCGAAGGCTTCCGGATTGTTGCCCCATACGGGATCTCGGTGCAGCGACGGGATGAGGACAAGCATCCAGTCACCCTTCTTCATCGGGTATTTGCCGATCAACGTGGTGTCCTGCCGAGCGGCGCGGGCATAGGCCGGGGCCGTCGGCCACAGCCGCAATGATTCGTCGAGGACGCGTCGGACGTACCGCAGTTTTGCGATCTTCTCGAATGCCGGTTCTTCCGTGCCCCACACGGCATCTACTTCTGCCTGTGCTTTGGCCAAGACCTCCGGATTCTGCGACAGGTAGTAGAGCGCGAAGGACAAAGCGCCGGAGGTTGTTTCATGCCCAGCGACCAGGAATGTGACGACCTGGTGCCGGATGTTCAGCTCGTCGATCCGGTTGGGATCGTTCTCCCGGGCAGCACGCAGCATCAGTTCCAGAAGATCTTCGTGTGCGCCGCCGGGGTTCTCTCGCCGAGCGCGAATCACCTCGTCCACAACTTCGGCCATGTATGCCTTGCGCACGTCGTCGCGTTGGTCTGCTCGCCGTGCGAGGCGTCGGCCGAGGGCTGTGGATTTGAGGAACGTAGTCCGCTGTGAATGGGACAGGGTGCCGATCATCGCCTTCACAAACGGATGCTGTTCTTCGCGCTCGAACGAATCGAAGGAGTAGCTGAACCCCGTGCGGCCGATTGTCTCGAGCGTCAATTTGGTCATGTCAGCCGAGACGTCGATGGGGGAGTCGGTGCCATGACGGTCCCAGTACGCAACCAGTTCGCCGGCCACGTCGAGCATCGTGCGGTGGTACGAGCGCATGGCCGTCTGGCTGAACGCCGGAGCCAGAAGATTGTGGGCCTTGGCCCAGTTGGGTTCGCTGTTGTAGGCCGTGAAGAGTCCGTCGCCGCCGATCCCTCGTAGGGCTTTGACGCCTGGTGCCAGGTGTTTTGCAAACCTGGACTCATCGGAAAGGTCGGCAACCATGTCTGCGCCGGATACGAAGACAAAGCGATTTCCGACTACATTGCGTTCGAAGATCGGGCCGAGTTCGCGGCCGATGCTCACTGAGTTCTGCAGTGGTGTACGGACGTTGACACCCAGAATGTCGCCGAGGAGGGGGAGGCGCCAGGCCGGATGCGGAATAGCAGGCGCGCCCGTGTTCGGCGTTGCGTCGACGCTCATCGTTGTCCCCCGAGAAGAGTTCGCTTACTGAATTGGTGTCTAGTACGCAAAGTACGCCTTACTGAATCGGTGTCAAGTAGTAATCTGAGTTCGCCATGGTCACCCCACGTAAGCGTCTCGATCGCGAGCAGCGACGCACGCAACTCCTCGACATCGGTGCGCAACTATTTGCCGACCGGTCGTACGAGGATGTCTGGATCGAAGAGGTCGCCGAAATCGCGGGCGTCTCGCGTGGGCTGATGTACCACTACTTTCCGACCAAGCGCGACTTCTTCGCGGCGATAGTCGAGCGAGAGTCCCAGCACCTCCTCGACGTGACGGCGCCGGATTCGACGCTGCCCATCCAGGAGCAAATCGCGGCTGGGCTGGATGCCTACTTTGCGTACGTGAAGTCGCACAGTAAGGGAGTGCGCGCAATCAATGTCGGGACGTTGTCGGCTGAAGCGGGTATCCGGGCAATAGTCGAGCGCGAGTTGGAACAGCAACAGATTCGGATCCTCGACGCGCTGGGATTCGACGACGAGCGCAGGCAGATTGCCGCTGTCGCGGTGCGCGGCTGGATCGCCTTCGTTCGTGCGGTGTGCCTGAACTGGCTCGATCAACCGTCGATTCCGCAGGAAGAATTGCGTGTGATCTGTCTTCGCACTCTTGCCGGGGCGCTCGGAACAGATCTGAGCAGCACGCAAGAGAATTAGCGAAAACAGGCCGATCTCAGTCGATCTCGGCCATGTTTCGAGATTTTCGCGTGATGGCCGCACCGAAGGCCGCTGCCAACGGGAACATGACGACGCCGTAGACCGCGGCCGGTACTGCCAGACGCACGTTGTCCATCAAGCTGACGGCAATGGTGATGGCCAAGGTGCTGTTGTGGATCCCGATTTCCATCGAACTGGCAATGGCTTGGCGGTCCTCGATACCGAAAAGCTTGGGAACGATGTATCCGATCGACAGACTCAGCAGGCAGAACAGTGCTGCGACAACTCCGATGTCGACGAGGTAGTCCGCAATGTTCTCGCGCTCCGATATGACAGTGCCGACTATGACCAGCGCCAGCACGATGGCCGACCCGATGCGCACCGGCTTGTCCATTCGCTGGGCAAAAGCGCTACTGCGCAGGCGAACCCACATCCCGATTGCCACCGGAATCAGGACGACGGCAAAAACCTGCACAACCTTAGTGAACTGGAGGCCGAGGGTGCCGTCGGCGTCGGTAGGTTCGAAATAGCCGAGGGCGAAGTTGGTGATCACCGGCAGGGTAACCACGGCGATCACTGAATTTACTGCTGTGAGTGTCACATTGAGCGCAACATCGCCGCGAAAGAGGTGGCTGAACAAGTTGGCTGTGGTGCCACCTGGCGATGCTGCCAGGAGCATCATGCCGACAGCGAGCAGGGGATCGAGATCGAAGGCGGTGACAAGCCCGAACGCGGCGGCCGGCAGCAGTATCAACTGGCAGACGAGGGCGATCGAGACTGCTTTGGGTGCTTTTGCGACACGGGCAAAGTCCTCGAGGGTCAGTGAGAGTCCGAGGCCGAACATGATGATCGCGAGTGCAATCGGAAGACCGACCGATGTGAGAGCTGAGTCCATGTGGCCACTTCCAGTCACTTGGGGAGAATTTTACTGAAACTACCGTGATGCTTGGGTTTGCGTGGCCATTTGGATGCATTCGTGTATCGGTCCGTGACGAGGTGGCTGAGCGCGGTTATCGTCGAACTATGTGCCGAAACATCACCGAACTCCGAGGACTCGAACCAGCTGCCACAGCGGAGGAGATCGAGGCAGCCTCTCGCCAATACATACGTAAGGTGAGTGGGATTGCCAAGGTCTCCGATGCCAACCGTGATGCCTTTGAACAGGCAGTTCGCGAGGTCACCGAAACCACGACGCGTTTGCTGAGTGCACTGCCGCCGCGCAAGCAGCCACCCCAAACCGTCCCGCCGTTGCGCCGACCCGAGGTTCAGGCTCGAATCGCTGCTCGTTCGTCCTGACCCGAGTGGATCTCACTGACATCGACGTGTGGGACGTCGAACCACTCGAACAACTTGCCGGTGGACTCGAGGGTGTCCTGGTTGCGCACCGTGTTCGAGACATGCGACGACGGCTGGACTTGTTGCGCAGGGAGGCTGCCTCCGACGAATTACAGATCCGCGAAGACGGTTCGGTATCGGCAGTCGCTCCCATTGCCGAAGGGCATCCCCTTCACGTTCACGCAGAGCTGCTCTCGGCTGCCGCGCGTGAGTTGATCGGGGAAGCTCTGCTGGTATCCGCGGATCTGCACCACGCACTGTCCGTGCGGTCGCAGGTGGGTACGGATCTGCGGGACAAGGCTTTTCGTGTCAACGAAGAGTGGCGCGGTTTCAGTCCGGCGCGCCGACGAGAAATAGTGCAGCGCGCGCCGGATCTGATTGCGAATCTCGACGGTATCCCGACAGGTGTGCGCAGTCCGGTGAATCTGCGACGTGTGCAGGCCGAACGGGCACGGCTACAAGATGATTCGGTGCGTATCTCTCAGGAACTGCACCGCGAATATTTCGGTGGGCGTTTGAGCAATACCGGTGCGGGCCTCTGGTATGCGCAGCGGAAACTCGAGGATCTGAATGCGCTGGACGAGCTCCTGCACGAACAACCCGATCGCAAGCTGGTCCTGATGGATATGCGTTCCGGCGAGCGCGGGTTTGCCGCGATAGCGATCGGCGATCCGGATACGGCTGATCACATTGCCGTGACCGTTCCGGGGCTCAACACCAATGTCAAAGACTCACTGCGCGGAATGGTCGGGGAGGCAACACGATTGCGCGACGAGGCACAGCGTCAGCTCCACAGTGCCGGACGTGACGAAAGCGTTGCCACGATCGCCTGGATCGGATACGACGCCCCTCAAGTCATCGGCCCCGGAAAATTCGACCTCGGTCGGGCAAGTTTCGACGTGAGCCGTTCCGCGAAAGCGGGTATCGCGGCCGATGCGCTGGGGAGCTTCTTTCACGGCCTGCGAGCGGGCGCTGCGAAGCTGGATGTGCACATCACCGCACTCGGTCATTCCTACGGATCCCTCGCGACTTCGCTTGCGCTGCAACGGGGTGCAAGTGCATCGGTCGACGATGTGGTGTTCTACGGATCTCCGGGTGTGCGAGCAAAGGTGGAGGCGGATCTCGGGATCGCGGATCGACACGTCTACGTCATGAAGGCCGAAGGGGACAGTATCGCCGGCTTCGGGCGCTTCGGTGGTGATCCGACGCGTACGGAGTTTCAGCGATTGTCCACAGCGGAGGGAATCACCCCCGACGGCGTGAAACATGAACGCGCCTTCGGGCATGCGGAGTACGCAAGAACCGGAGACAACGGTGAATTGCGGATGACAGGCTACAACCTCGCCGTTGTGGTGGCGGGGTTGCCGGAGCTTGCTGTCCTGGCCTGAATGCGCCGCCGGTAGTTTCGGTACACACTGTGAGGGTTGTTCCTTCATTCGATCTCGAGGAGTGTTCATGCCTGTTTCCACCGTCACCCTGGCCGAAGGTCTGACCGTCAGCGCGCAGGGCTACGGCGCTATGTCGGTAGCCCCCGTGTACGGCCCGGTGGATCCGGCAGAAGCACTCGCCACGCTTCATCATGCGGTGGATATCGGGATCACCTTCATCGACACTGCAAACATCTACGGCGACGGTGCGAGCGAGCGGGCCGTGGGTAAATTGCTCGAAGGTCGGCGCGACGAGGTTCAGTTGGCCACCAAGTTCGGGTTGGTGGGCGGCATGTCGGCAGGTCAGCGGGGGATCAACGGCGATCCGGCCTACGTGGCACAGGCACTCGAGGAATCGCTCGGTCGACTCGGCGTCGACCACGTCGATCTCTACTACCTCCATCGTGTTGATCCGAGCGTTCCGATCGAGGACACCGTCGGCGCGATGGCAGAGCAAGTGAAGGCCGGCAAGATCCGCCACATCGGTCTTTCGGAAGCAACGGGAGACGAACTGCGCCGCGCCTATGCGGTCCATCCCATCTCCGCGATTCAGTCCGAATGGAACATCTCGAGTCGCGACGTGGAGAACAAGGTGGTGCCCGCCGCCGCTGAGCTCGGCGTGGGATTTGTTCCGTTCTCTCCCGTGGGACGAGGGTTCCTCGCCGGGTCGTTCGATCCCAGCGAGTGGGGCGAGAACGATCTGCGTCGACGCTTCCCGCGTTTCACGGAGTCAGCGCTTGTGACAAACCAGAAGGTGCTCGACGTCGTGCGTGACGTGGGCGCCGAATCAGGAGCCACTCCGGCGCAGGTGTCACTGGCGTGGCTCGACGCCAAGGGACGGCATTACGGTCTGCCGTCGGTGTCCATTCCCGGCACCCGTTTTGCGGCGCGCGTGAGCGAGAACGCCGGCGCGCTGGACATCGTGCTGACCGAGGATCAGATCGCCCGACTCGACGCGCTTGCGGCCATCACCGAAGGGGAGCGTTCGGCAGATCTGAACTGGATCTCGCAAGGCCGCGAGTAGTCAAAGCCGTAAGCCTGGCGAACTACTAGTAAGATAATTGCGCGATGAAAAAAGTGTGGTTGGTTTGGGGTATCGGTGTATTCGCGTACGTAATCGCCGTCCTTCACCGCACTTCATTTGGTGTCTCGGGTCTGGCTGCAGCAGAACGTTTCTCGATTACTCCCAGTGTGCTGTCCAGTTTCGTGGTGCTGCAGATCGTGGTGTACGCGGGCATGCAGATCCCGGCGGGAGTGTTGCTCGATCGATACGGCTCTCGCATCATGATCGGCGTCGGCGCGTTCATTCTGACGTGTGCGCAGCTGACGTTGGCGTTCACGGAATCGCTGCCCGTCGCGATTGGCGCACGCATCGCGGTCGGGGCCGGCGACGCTCTCACCTTCATCTCCGTGCTTCGACTGGTTCCGCAGTGGTTCCCACCGCGGCAGGTACCACTGGTGTCACAGTTCACGGGAATTCTCGGTCAACTGGGACAAGTACTTTCGGCCCTGCCGTTCATGTTGCTGCTGACCGGGACCGGTTGGACGCTGGCGTACGGCAGCGCGGCCGGTCTGGGGCTACTCGCTTTTGCATTGGCGCTCAGCCTGATTCGTGATTCTCCGCCGGGAACCGAGATTGTTGCGGTTCCCGCCGGGGCAAAGGAGATCGGCCGCCAGATCAAGACGGTCTGGATGCGTCCGGGCACACGCCTCGGTTTCTTCAGTCACATGGGTACACAATTCTCGATCACGACATTTGCGCTGTTGTGGGGAGTCCCGTACCTGTCGTCTGCGCAAGGACTCGACGCCGCAACAGTCGGTTCGCTACTGACCCTGTCGGTGATCTCCGCCATCGTTGCGGGCCCCATCCTCGGCATCCTCACCGGCCGGTATCCGATGCGCCGATCTTGGCTCGTCCTTTCCATCATGGTGAGCAGTGCGGTGATGTGGACGATCGTGCTGGCCCGCAGCGAACCGTCACCGCTGTGGTTGCTGACGATATTGATCATCGTGATCTCAATCGGCGGTCCGGGTTCGGTGATCGGCTTCGACTACGCCCGCACGTCCAATCCCAGTTCGTCGATGGGCACCGCTCAGGGAATGGTCAATATCGGTGGATTCCTGGCGTCGTTGATCGTGATCCAGGTGATGGGTGTGATTCTCGGCCACATGGGCGGCTATACCTTCGACGGCTTCCGGGTGGCCTGGTTGGTTCAGTACCCGGTCTGGATTCTCGGCATCATCGGTGTGCTTGTCACCCGGGGCAAAGCCCGACGCCAACTCGAGGCAGACGGAGTTCGGTTCCGTCCGATGCGCGAGGTCATCCGAGGTCGTCGGCAGTAATTCATCCGCGACGGGTGAAGCGAGTGCATGTGCGCTCGTACCACCCTTGATGGATGAACGATCCATTGGACATCGGCCCGGTTGAATTGGTGGTGCTGGGGTTCCCAGGTTCGAGAGTGGACCCGGATACCGTCGCCGCATTGCAGAATATCGTCGAGCGTGGGTTCGTGACCCTGCTCGATCTCGTGTACATCGCCAAAGATCTCGACGGCAACATCAGACAGGTCGACGTCGATGAAGACCTCACCGACATCGGCCTGGCGATCCTGTCGATCGAGGCAAAAGCTCTGATCAGCGACGAGGATCTCGACGTGGTTCGTGAGTCCCTGGAACCAGGTACCTCAGCGGCAGTCATCGTCTACGAGCAGACGTGGGCGCGAGACTTCACCACGAAAGCCCGCGCAGGCGGTGGCGAGGTAGTTCTCCATGTTCAGATCCCACACGACGTCGTAGTGGCCGCAGTCGCTGCGGCGCTCTAGGTAGCTCAGGCATCGTCTTAAAGCAGAGGAGATCAGCATGGTTTTTCGAGGTGGACGCAGAGGACGGCCGGGATTGCTCGGCACCGTCGCGCGCACAGCAGTGGTGGCCGGAACGGCAAAGGCGACATCCAATGCCATGGATCGGCGTAGCCAGCGGAAGGCGAGCGAGCAGCAGGCGCAGTATGACCAGTACGAGCAGCAACAGGCGCCGCCGCCGCAGCAACAGGCTGCCCCGGCAGCGCCGCCGGCCGGTGACGACCTTGTCTCGAAGCTTCAGGAACTAGGTCGCTTGCATCAATCGGGAGTCTTGTCCGACGAAGAATTTGCGGCGGCAAAAGCTCGGTTGCTCAGTTAGCTTTCACGCCAGCGTGATGTCGGCAATCAGACCGTGATGGTCGGATCCTTTGACGTCGATACGGTCGAGTGACGTCGCCACCGGGCCTCTGGTGAGGATGTGGTCGATGCCGACTATTGCGGGGTATGGCTTGTCGGTCGGGTAGGTCGGGATCAGCCCCGCACCTACCTGATCGGCTGCGCTGGTGTACCCGTTCGTGAGGAGATCACGAAACTCCTTGTGTGAGTAAGTTGCATTGAAATCTCCGCTCGCTATGACGTTATCGCGACCGTCGACGTCGGCCAGGTAGCTGCCGAGCGTGCGCTGTTCCGCTGCCCAGATCGAGGCGGGGGAGATGTACGGCGGTGCGGTGTGGACGGCAAACAGTGTGACCGGCTGCGCCAGGCCGACATTCAACTCGGCCGCTAGGGTTTCGGGGGAGAAGCCGTCCAAACTTCGTGTGGCGGACAGAGGGAAGCGACTGTAAATTCCCGCTCCGCCTCCGCCGCCGCCATAGGGAACCAAGAACTGGTGGGGCAGAACATCCTCGAGCCCAGCGGTTTTCAGTGCTTCGGCCGCACCTGACGTCAACTCCTGCACCGTCAACACATCCACATTGCGGTCGCGGACGGTGGCAACCAGAGATTCCGGGTCCGCTGAACCGACCATCAGGTTCGCCTGCATGATTCGAATGGACGGTCCGTTCGCGGCGCCGGTCGGTCCACCCACGTACAGCGGACCCACCGTCCACGCGAACAGGCCAAGGACTACCGCCGATCCTGCGCACAAGATCCAGCGTCGGCCGAAGCCTGCCGCCACCCCACCGATCAAGGGTGCAAGCATCGCCACCGGGGCGAAGGACGCCAGAACAATCACCACATTGCGCTCTACGGCCAGACGCGTTGCGATCAAGGCAACAAGCCCGACGACGATTCCCGCCACCCCGATAATCATCGCGAGGCGACGTAGAGTTCGTCGTCGGGTTGTTGTCGTATCGGTGTGCATGTTCTCTATAGAAGCAGAACACCAAGATTCAGAGTCCGTGTCAGAGGGTATTTCTTGCCCTGCGGTCCCGGTCACGGTCGGCGAACATGACCTCCATCCGAGCTTTGATCTCTGCGGTACTGATTGCTCCACCGCGTGGGGCAGAGTTCGTGGCGGTAATCGGGGATGTCGAGGATTGCGGAATCTGGAAGCCCATGGTGAATGTCCCTGTCCTGGTTGCGGATGTGGCGATCGTTGCAGGAGTGGTGGATTACAGGCCGGCGCCGGTTTCGAGGAGTTCGAGTTCGGTGCCTAGGTGATCGAGCAGGGGGTTGAGGTCCGGAACGGTTCTTCGGCAGCTGGTCAGCCCGAATGAAATCTGATCGTCGCTGCTGGTGCAGGTGATGTTGAGAGCTTGTCCGGTTGTCGGGATCGACAGGGGGTGGAGGGTGTCGAGACGGAATCCGTTCCAGTACAACGGTGTACGCGGACCGGCAATATTGGAGATGATGATGTTGAACGGCGGCCGCTGCGGTCCCCGCTGCCCGACAAGCATTTCCATTCCGAGGGGAGCGATTCCGAGGGCGCTCATGGCGAGTACCTGGGCGGGACTCATCGCGCGGAGTGAGTCTTTTCCTTCATTCATGCAATTGCGTATCACGTCGAGTCGGTCGGTGGGGTTGTCGAGGTGAGTAGCCAAGTTGCACATGAGCAGTCCCACGCGATTACCGCCAGCGGTGCGATCGTCGGCGTTGTCGGTGGCGCGCAATGACACGGGGACCATAGCAACCAAGGGGGCGGACGGTAGCGCGTCTCGCTCGTGCAGGTAGTGGCGGAGGGTCCCGGCGGACATTGCCAGAATGATGTCGTTGATGGTGGCGTCGGAGTGCTTGGCCAGCAATCGGATCCGTTCGAGAGGGAAGGAACGGGCGGCGATGTGGCGGCTTCCACCGATCGGAACGTTGAACAACGTGTGGGGCGCGGTCACGGAGACAGCGCTGCCTTTGCCGCGTACGGCACGGTCCATGGTGCGGACCGTCGTCGGTATCAGTCCGGCCACCTCACCGACGGCGGCCCGAGATGCTCCCCACAAGGTTGCTGGTAGGGACGATCCTTGCGGGCTGGACTTTGCCGCGACAGGTGTCGGCACCGATCTCAGTGAGTGCGGAACCTGCCAGGGGGCGGACATGTTTCGACGGTGGGGATCTTCACTCATGCTCTCGCGGAGCAGTTTCATCGCGCTGGCTCCGTCGGCGAGGGCGTGGTGGATCTTGGTGTACACGGCGTAGCGGCCGTCGGTGAGCCCTTCGATCAAGTGCATTTCCCATAGTGGGCGGCTGCGGTCGAGCAGAGTGCCGTGCAATCTCGAGATCAATGCGGTGAGTTCGGTCATGCCGCCCGGGGTGGGAAGTGCGTCGCGGCGTACATGGTGCTCGATATCGATCTCGTTGTCGGCGAGGGTTTCCCATCCCCACTGGCCAAGCGAGGTGAGGGAGCGCCGGGCCCGCTTACGGAACACTTCGGCTACTTTGCCGCCGGTGAGGGCGATATCGAACATCGCGCGCATGTCGGTTGCGGATGCTCCGTCGGGTGGGGTGAAGATCGCCAGGCCACCGACGTGCATCGGGTTCTCGCGGGACTCGCCGAGAAGAAATAGCGAATCGGTGGGTGCCATCGGTAACAGCATGCATGTCCTTCACTCATGATCGGGGTTGGTGCGCGTGGCTCTTCCCGAGAACTGGTATTCGAGTGGGTGTTATCGATCGGTCGTGGACTTTAGGCGTGGTCGAAGTCACATTGAAGTATCTCGCTATCGGTTCTACAGCCCTGGCACGGTCGGCGCTATTCGACATGTCAGGGCACTGACCTGGACGTTTGCATAGGTGGCAGGTAGGGCATTGTGGGTTGAAACTAATCATCAAAATGAAGTGATATGTCTCACATTTCGTATGTTGATCGGCACCTGTGGCCGTTCCGACCGCACTCCTTTTTTTGGGGCGTCTGCGGCCGGGTCGCGAAAGCGCGCTGCGTTGACGGCCGGGCCCGTGTGGGCACATTATCGAGAGGTAACGCGACGGTGCATCATCGACGATGCCGCGGAATCGAAGTAGCAGATGGACGAGAACGATCCACTCCAAACGCGTCGTGACGTGCTTCCGTTCATTTCGGATGAGCTGCGAGAGGCGGGATTCGACGATGCCCGTGAGATCGGGCGCGGCGGCTTCGGTGTGGTGTACCGCTGCACGCAGGCCGGGCTGGACCGCACGGTGGCCGTGAAGGTCCTTACCGCCGACCTCGACGAGGAGAATCGGGCACGCTTCTTTCGGGAACAGCGAGCAATGGGGAGACTGACCGGGCACCCGAATATTGTGGGCGTCCTGCAGGTTGGAACCACCGATACCGGTCGCCCCTATCTGGTGATGCCCTACCACCGTCAAGGGTCCGTCGACACCAAGATTCGCGAGAACGGGCCGCTCGACCTGGAGGAAGTCCTGCGGCTCGGGGTGAAGATGGCGGGGGCGCTCGAGACCGCGCACCGACTCGGCATTCTGCATCGCGACGTCAAGCCTGCCAATATTCTGCTCACCGACTACGGTGAACCGGCCCTGACGGACTTCGGAATCGCACACATTGCAGACGGTTTCAAGACCGCGACCGGCACTGTCACGGGCTCGCCCGCGTTCACTGCCCCGGAGGTTCTCGGTGGTGAACCGCCAAGTCCCGCCTCGGATGTGTACGGGCTCGGGGCCACTCTGTTCAGCGCCCTCACCGGGCACGCGGCATTCGAGCGCCGCAGCGGCGAGCAGGTTGTTGCCCAGTTCCTACGGATCACCGCGCAGCCAGTTCCCGACATGCGCGAGCACGGTTTCCCCGACGACGTATGTGCCGTCATAGAGAAGGCAATGTCCCGCGATCCAGGGGACCGTCCTTCTACGTCGGTGCTCGGTGAGAATCTTAGGGAGTTGCAGGTCCGCCGCGGTTTGCCGGTCGATGAGATGGCGCTACGCGCCGCCCCAGGGGCCGACCCGCGGGATCCGCAGCCGCCGTCGGCGCGATGGCATCCACCCGCATCTCCAGTGGCTCGGAAAGCCGATAGAAATCTGCCGCTGGAGCTGACGAGCTTCGTCGGTCGTCGCACCGAGCTGGCCGAGGTGAAGAATCTGCTGTCGGTGTCCCGGCTGGTGACGTTGACGGGGATCGGTGGTGTCGGTAAGACGCGTCTCGCGTTGCGGGTCGCGAGCAATGTTCAGCGGGATTTCGCCGATGGCGTGTGGCTGGTCGAGCTGGGCGAGTTGCACGACGAGTCGCTTGTGGTCGGAGCGGTGGCCGCAGAACTCGGCGTGCGCGACCAGTCGTCGCGGCCGTTATCGGAGATTTTGGTGGAGTTCCTGGCCACTCGGACATTGCTACTGGTCCTCGACAACTGCGAGCAGGTGATCGATGCCGTGGCGGGGTTGGCCGAAGTGCTGCTGCGTGCGTGCCCGCAGCTGCGGATTCTGACGACCTCGCGCGAGCCCCTGGGCATCGGCGGGGAATCCGTATTGCGAGTGTCCCCGCTAGCGGTCCCCGACCCGGATCGGGAACCGTCGCTGCGGGGCTTGCCCCGGTACGACGCGTTGACGTTGTTCGCCGAACGGGCGGCGGCTGCGGTGCGCGGCTTCGAAATCACGGAGGAGAACAAGGCGACGGTGGCCCGGATCTGCCAGCGTCTGGAAGGGCTGCCGCTGGCGATCGAGCTGGCGGCTGCCAGACTGCGGGCAATGTCGCCCGAGCAGATCCTGCAGCGGCTGGACGATCGTTACACGCTCCTGACCAGCGGCAGCCGGGGCGCGCCGACGCGTCAGCAGACCTTGCGATGGAGTATCGACTGGAGCTACGACTTGTGTACGCCCGGCGAGCAGCATCTCTGGGGCAGGTTGTCGGTGTTCGCGGGAAGTTTCGAACTCGACGCGGCGGAGGAGATATGTCGTGGCGACCTGACACCCGAGGGGCTGCTCGACACGTTGGGGTCGCTGGTGGACAAGTCGATCCTGATCCGGGAGGAATCGGACACAGTGGTTCACTTCCGATTGCTCGAGACGCTCCGTGACTACGGCCGGGAGAAGATTGTCGAGACCGGCGAGTACGAGGTGCTGCGTCGTCGGCACCGGGACTGGTACCAGCAGTTGGCGCTCGACGCGGCAGCCGGATGGATCAGTCCCCGGCAACTCGAGTTGATTGATCGGCTAGACCGGGAAGTTCCGAATATGCGGGAGGCGCTCGAGTATTGCCTCTCCGACAACGACGACGGAGTCGCCGCCGGACTGAGTATGTCCACCGCGCTTTATCACTTCTCGCTGACTCGCGGTCTGTACACCGAGTCGCGGCATTGGCTCGATACTTTCCTGGCCCGCGACGCCGGAAAGCCCACGGTGGAACGCATTTGGGCGATACACGCAGACAGCCTCCTGGCAGTGGTGCAGGGCGATCTTTTGGCAGCAACCGCGTTGGTGGAGGAGGGTCACGCTCTTGCCGAGCACCTCACCGACCCCCTTGTTCACGGACTCCTCGACCAGTTGGACGGGATGCTGGCGCTTTATCGCGATGATCTTCCCCGCGCATCCTCGGGGCTGGAGAGCGCACTCGACGTGTTCGACACCCGTGGTGACCTCACACTTCAGGTGGGCGTGCTGCAGATACTCGGGTTGGTGTACGAGCTGCTCGGTGAAACGAAGCGGTCTGTTGGCTGTTACGAAAAAGCGCTCGCGATCTGCGAATCTCACGGGGAATCGGTCTATCGGTCGTACACCCTGTGGGCCATGGCTGTCGCGGTGTGGCGGCAGGGTGATCAAGATCGTGCCGTGGCGTTGCTCGGGCAGGCGTTGCAGCTCACCGAGCAGGTGAACGATCCACTCACCTGCTCGGCATGTCTGGAGGTGTTGGCCTGGATTGCCGCCGCGGAACCGGATCCTCGACGCGCCGCCGTGCTGATGGGAGCAGCAGAGGAGTTGGGTCACTCCGTGGGCAGCATTACGATCGTCTTTCCCTCCCTGCAGCCTTACCATGAGGAAAGTGCGGCGACGACGCAGCGTGCATTGGGAGAGAAGGCATTCGGAACGGCACGTCGTCAAGGTCGACTCATGAGCATGAATGAGGCGGTCGCATTTGCGCTCGGCCGGCAACCTCTGGATGCAACGCCCACCGGGTCGTCGGTGGTGCTGACCAAACGTGAGCGTGAGGTCGCCGAACTCGTCGCTCAGGGACTGACGAACAAACAGATTGCTGCCAAATTGGTGATCTCGCTCCGCACCGCCCAGGGCCATGTGGAGCACATTCTCACCAAACTCGGATTCAACTCGCGGGCGCAGATCGCAGCCTGGGTGGTCGAGAAGTCGGGCGGGCAGGCCTGAATGTGCTGCGCACAGCAAGTGATTCGCGGGCGCCGATCCCGGGCATTCGAGGTCAAGTAAAATCCCTGTGACCAGTAACGAGAAGAGAAGGGGATCGAAGTGACCGCGCATACCGAGCAGCTCGAGTTCCAAGCAGAAACACGTCAGCTGCTGGATTTGATGGTTCATTCAATCTATTCGAACAAGGACAGTTTCCTTCGTGAGTTGATCTCCAACGCTTCGGACGCGCTGGACAAACTCCGTCTCGAGGCATACCAGGACAAAGACCTCAACGTCGACGTCTCCGATCTTCATATCGAGATCGACATCGACAAGGACGCACGCACGCTCACGATCCGCGACAACGGCATTGGTATGTCGCGTGACGAGGTCGTCGACCTGATCGGCACGCTCGCGAAGTCCGGCACTGCCGAGGTCCGTCGCAAGCTCAAGGAAGCAAAGGATGCCGCAGCTTCCGAGGAACTGATCGGCCAGTTCGGTATCGGTTTCTACTCCACGTTCATGGTCGCGGACAAGGTGACGCTGCTGACCCGCCGCGCCGGTGAAGACCACGCGACGCGCTGGGAGTCGACCGGCGAAGGCACGTACACGCTCGAGCATGTGAACGAGGCGCCGCAGGGCAGTTCCGTGACACTGCACCTGATGCCGGAGGATTCCGAGAACGGCCTGCACGACTACACGTCGGAATGGAAGATCAAGGAACTGGTCAAGAAGTACTCCGACTTCATCGCGTGGCCCATTCGTATGGATGTCGCTCGCACGTCGACGCCGGCCGAGGGTGAAGAGTCCGAGGTCACCATCGAGACCGAGACCATCAACTCGATGAAGGCTCTGTGGACTCGCGCCAAGGACGACGTGTCCGAGGAGGAGTACAAGGAGTTCTACAAGCACGTCAGCCATGCGTGGGACGAGCCGCTCGAGGTCATCCCGATGAAGGCCGAAGGTACGTTCGAATACCAAGCGCTGCTGTTCATTCCGTCGACGGCGCCGTTCGATCTCTTCATGCGTGAGCGCAAGGCCGGCATCCACCTGTACGTCAAGCGCGTCTTCATCATGGACGACTGCGAAGAGTTGGTGCCCGACTACTTGCGTTTCGTCAAGGGTGTTGTTGACGCACAAGATCTCTCGCTCAACGTCTCTCGAGAAATTCTGCAGCAGGACCGTCAGATTTCGGCGATCCGTCGTCGACTGACCAAGAAGGTCCTCTCGACGATCAAGGACATGAAGGCAAACGAGCCCGAAAAGTACTCGACCTTCTGGACCGAATTCGGACGGGCACTCAAAGAAGGCCTGATGGCCGATGCCGACAACCGTAAGACGTTGCTCGACATCTCATCCTTCGCCTCGACCAACAGTGAAGACGGCGTGACCACTCTCGCCGAGTACGTCGAGCGCATGAAGGACGGTCAGGAACAGATCTACTTCATGACCGGCGAATCTCGCCACCTCATCGAAAGCTCCCCGCACATGGAGGCTTTCAAGGCCAAGGGCCTCGAGGTTCTGGTTCTCACCGATCCGGTCGACGAGATGTGGGTCGACGCCGTTTCGGACTTCGACGGCAAGACCTTCCAGTCGATCGCCAAGGGGGAGGTCGACCTCGACACCGAGGACGAGAAGAAGGCAGCCGAGGCTGAACGTGAAGAGAAGGAAAAGGAATTCGGTGCGCTGCTGACGTGGCTGACCGAAACCTTGTCAGACGACATCAAGGAGACGCGACTCTCGACGCGACTCACCACGTCGGCTGCCTGCATCGTCGGCGACGCATTCAGTATGTCGCCGACGCTCGAGAAGATGTACCGGGCGTCGGGTCAGCCGGTTCCGCACAGTAAGCGGATCCTCGAACTCAACCCGTCGCATCCTCTCGTAACGGGTCTGCGCGATGCGCAGGCGGCAGATGGTTCTGCTGAAAACCTTACGGAGACAGCGCAATTGTTGTACGGGATGGCACTGCTCGCCGAGGGTGGCGAGTTGAGCGATCCGGCCCACTTCACGCGCCTGCTGGCTGACCGTTTGGCTCGCACCGTCTGATCTTCGTTCCAGTTCGGTTGAACTCCCGGCATCCGCCTTCATCGGCGGATGCCGGGAGTTTTTTTGTGGAGAAGTTCTAATGAGGACCGTTTCTGTCCGCAATGGGTTCTACCGTTGTTTTCACAGGCAAGATCCCACAAACAAAGGACGAACCGATGAACACATCGACCAGCACCCTCACAGGCGAGCGCGCGGACCTTATCCAGACCTTGCGCGAGCATCGCGGGTTTCTGCTTGTCACTGTTCGGGGCTTGACCGACGAACAGGCAGCGTCGCGGCCCACCGTGAGTGAACTGTGCCTCGGCGGATTGATCAAGCATGTGGCCCACACCGAGCGGGGATGTGTGGATTTCATCCTGGAAGGCCCATCCGGTATGGGTGGGGATGTTGATCCGGCGAAATTCACGCCGGAGATGCTTCAGGCGCGCGTGGACGAGTTTGCCATGGTGGGAGACGAGACCTTGGCCGGCATTGTGGCCGAATATGAGCAGATCGCGGCGAGGACGGATGAGTTGGTGGCATCCTTGGACAGTCTCGACATCTCGCATCCGCTGCCGTCTGCGCCGTGGTTCGAGCCTGGTGCGCGCTGGTCGGCCCGGCGTACGCTGCTCCACATCATTGCCGAGACTGCCCAGCATGCAGGCCATGCGGACATACTTCGCGAAGCGATCGACGGTTCCAAGACAATGGGATGATCGACCCACCTATGTTTACACATCACACTGATGTGTAACACTGGTAGGCATGAGTACCGAGAAATCTGCCTTGCAACCGCCGATGCAATGGGACGCGTGGGGCGATCCAGCGAAGAAGCGTGAGCTGTCGGACGCGGTCGTAGCTTTGCTGACCGGATTTCTTGGTGTATCGGCCCCGAAGCAATCCCGACTGGCCATTGGGGACGTGCGAGTGACGCCGTCCGCTCTGTCTCAGGCGCACGTCGACGCGCTGGCTGACGTGGTCGGCGCGGAGTACATAACTACCGAGGATTCGGATCGGATTCTTCGAGCCGGTGGCAAGAGCACCCCGGACTTGTTGCGCCGCCGAAGCACCGAGCCCCAGGACGCGCCGGATGCAGTAGTCACACCCGGCACGGACGCCGAGGTGGAGCAGGTTCTGCGGTACTGCGGGGCCAACAAGATTGCCGTAGTGCCGTTCGGCGGCGGTACCAGCGTCGTCGGCGGATTGGATCCCATCCGGGACGGGTTCGACGCGGTACTTTCTCTTGATCTTCGACGGTTCGATCAGCTTGTCTCACTGGACGAGGAATCCGGCATCGCCACGTTCGGCGGCGGAACAACGGGACCGCGCGCCGAGGAATTACTGCACGAGCACGGCTTCTCCGTCGGACACTTCCCGCAAAGTTTCCTCTTTGCCACGCTCGGTGGTTTCGCGGCGACGCGTTCCTCGGGACAGGCGTCGGCCGGTTACGGACGTTTCGAGGATATGGTCCAGGGTCTCACTGTGGTCACTCCGAGTGGTGTGCTCGAGACCGGTAGAGCGCCGGCATCGGCCGCGGGTCCTGATCTCGGGGAACTGTTTGTCGGCTCCGAGGGTACTTTCGGCGTCATTACGCATGTGCGAGTGCGGGTTCACCGACTTCCGGAGACGACGGTTCGGGAGGGATGGAGTTTTCCCGACTTCGCAACCGGTGCAGCAGCATTGCGCGAGCTTGTCCAGGAAGGGTCAGCACCGACAGTGCTGCGGTTGTCGGACGAAGCCGAGAGCGGGGTGAACCTGGCGACCACCGACAAGATCGGCGAAAATGCCTTCACGGGTGGATGCCTCGGCATCACCACCTATGAAGGCACGGCCTCGCATACCGCAGAGCGAATGGCAGAAGCCCGCGCAATTCTCACCGCGCACGGCGGAACGTCGCTCGGCGCTGAGCCTGGAAACAGTTGGGAACACGGACGGTTCGATGCACCGTATTTGCGTGACGCACTGCTCGACGTCGGCGCGCTGTGCGAAACTCTCGAGACGGCAACAACGTGGGGCAATCTTGCGAACCTGCGCTCGTCGGTCACAGAGGCATTGACCAAGGCATTGGTCGAGCAGGGCACCCAGCCGCTTGTGATGTGCCATATTTCGCACACGTACAAGACCGGTGCATCCCTGTACTTCACCGTGGTGTGCGCTCAGACCGAAGATCCGATTGCTCAGTGGCATAAGGCCAAGACAGCAGCCAGCGACGCCATCATCGCTGCCGGTGGCACGATTACTCATCATCACGCTGTCGGTGCGGACCATCGGCCGTGGATGAAGGACGAAATCGGTGAATTGGGCGCGAATATTCTTCGCGCAGTAAAGAATGCAGTGGACCCCGCCGGCATCCTCAATCCTGGAAAGCTGATTCCTTGAGCCAAACCCGCAGTCAGATCGAGAAGGTAACCGTCCTGATCAATCCGATGGCGGGACATGGGCATGCGCCCACAGCCGGCCGCAAAGGTGTTGCGCGACTGCGTGAACGTGGAGTTGCCGTCACCGAGATCATCGGCACTGATGCTGACGACGCCAAGAAATTGGCGCGTCGGGCGATCGAAGACGGTACCGACGCTCTCGTGGTGGTCGGTGGAGACGGTGCCATCAGCATCGGACTGCAAGCGGCGGCGCTGACCGACACGCCGATCGGACTCATTCCGGCGGGCACGGGAAATGATCACGCCCGCGAATTCGGAATTCCCACAGGTGATCCCGAAGCTGCCGCTGACGTGATTGCCAACGGGATCGTGCAGCAGTCAGACCTCGCGAAGATCACGCTGGCCGACGGGTCCGTTGTGTGGTCAGGCACAATCATCGCCAGTGGCTTCGACTCGTTGGTCAGCGAGCGGGCGAACAAGATGACCTGGCCCAAGGGGCGAATGCGCTACAACCTGGCGATGCTTGCCGAGCTGGCGAAGATGCGGCCGCTGCCGTACCGGATCGAACTCGACGACGAGGTGATCACCATGGATGCGACGCTCGTGGCAGTCGGTAACGGGCGATCCTACGGCGGCGGCATGCTCATTACGCCTGGTGCATCCAAGACCGACGGTTTGCTGGATCTGACTGTTGTCGGGCATGGTTCACGGCTGCGTCTGGTGCGCCTCTTTCCGCGGGTCTACAAGGGAACGCACATCCATCTGGACGCGGTGTCGACGTACCGATCCAAGAAGGTCCGGCTCATCTCCGAGGGCATCATCGCTTACGCCGACGGTGACCGAGTGGGGCCGCTACCGATCACGATCGAAGCAGTGCCGGAGGCTCTGAGGATTCTGAGCGCTGAACCTGTGTAACCGGAAGGGGTTTTGCCGTCCCGGCGCAGGCGGTGGTGTCAGACTTCCCCGATGAACGAATCGTCGAAGTCGGTGAACCGCCGCACTGCGTGGACGTCGGAACAGGTGGCGGATCTGGCCGAGGAGGTTCGATCATTGGCTACGCGGGCGCAGGGCGTCGATCTCACGTCCGTCGACACTGATGCGCTGCGCCGCGAATTGGCGTCGAGGAGTGCTCTGCCGCGGCGCTCGCCGTCGGAGAACTGATTCGCTGGGCAGATAACAATAGACTGGTGGTCTGATATTCTGGCCGGATGGTGGCGACTCACGGATTTCAGCGCGCGCGCAAACCGGAGCAGATCGAGGCTCGGCGATGCGCCATTCTCGACACCGCCCGCGCTCTACTCGGATCCAGGTCCGTTGCAGACATCAGTTTGCGTGAACTCAGTGAAACCGTCGGACTGGCAAAGTCGAATGTGCTGCGGTACTTCGACAGTCGTGAGGCCATCTTCCTGGAAGTTCTGGACGAGAACTGGGTGGCGTGGCTCGACGGTTTGGAAGCCTCGGTGATCCCGACCGACGACAGCTCGCCGTTTGCCGCCGAGATCCATCTGGCGTCGACCATCGCGGAATCGCTTGTCCCTCAGCGTTTGCTGTGCGAACTGCTGAGCGTGATGGGGAGTGTTCTCGAGAAGAACATTTCGGAGGACTTTGCCCGCGACTTCAAGAAACGTGCAGCGGTCAACACGACTCGGCTTGCATCACTTGTGCATTCGCAATTGCCTGATCTTGCAGATGAGGACGCGGCACATTTTGCCAAGGCAACTCTGGTGATCGTCGCAGGAATGTGGCCATACGCTGAACCGGCAAAGTCCATGGCTGTTGTTCTGGGTGAGATGCACGCGCCACCCGCCGCGGAAATGTTTGCCACGGGGCTCCGGGAAGGTCTGGTCAATCAACTCGTCGGGTTGTCGGCACGGGCGGCAACCCGAACGAGCTGACTGACATCTCAGGAGCTGTGCAAGGTCAGTACGGTGATCTCGCTCGGCGCGAAGACTCGGAACGGTGGGCCCCAGAATCCCGTGCCGCGGCTCGTGTACAGCTGGGTGCGTTCGCCGTGACGGCTGAGCCCCGACACTGACGGTTGATCGAGTTTGACCAGGAAGTTGAAGGGCCAGATCTGACCGCCATGGGTGTGTCCGGCCAGCTGTAGATCAACTCCGGCAGAAGCGGATTGGGGAACCTGCTTCGGTTGATGGGCGAGCATCAGGATGGGCAGTTCAGGATCGGCTCCTGTCAATGCATCCTCGAAGTTCGCACCGTGTCCTTCCAGCCGTGACCCCAATGCGGTGGCGTCGTCGACGCCGGCGATCACCAGACTGTCGTCGCCCTTGGTGACAACGATGTGGCGGTTGTGGAGCGAGTCCCAGCCGATCGACGTCATGTAGTCGAGCCACTCCTGTGCTTCATGGAAGTACTCGTGATTGCCGGTCACGTAGACGCGGGCAAGCCTGGCGTCCACCGAACTGAGCGGAGACGTTTGGTTGCGTCGCTGCTCGACTGTTCCGTCGGCGATGTCTCCGACATGGGCCACGATGTCCGCGTCGAGTTCGTTGACGGCGGCAACAACCCGAGACGACCACTTCGCCCGGTTGATCGGACCGAAATGGGTGTCGGTGATTGCGACGACACGAAGCTTGTCCATGCCGGCGCCGAGGCGCGGAATCGTGACGTCCACGTGCTTGATCCGTGGCAATCGCATCGCTTCGCGATAACCCCAGATCAGTAGAGCTGCCGAGATGATCAGTGCCGCAACGGCAACAACGCGTCCGCGAAGTGGGTTCTCCACCCCGCCGACGAGTAGGCCGAGCCGCAAGACCTCGCCGAGCAATGTCCAGACGAACACGACCCAGATGATTCCGAGGAGCGCATCGCCGACCAGTCGAAGTCGATCACGATCGGTGTGTCCGTTGCTCAGCACCATGCTGGCGGGCAGGGCGATCAGGAGGGCAGCAAACACGACGGTGCCGATAATCGTCACGGCGCCCGGCCAGTCCGGTCGAATGACCAAGCTCCACCAGGGATAGGCGAACAGCAATGCCAAGATCGAGGCGACGATCGCGCTGATGGCGACGATCCTCAGTGGCTTGCGGCGCTGGACGTGGGCAACTTCGGTCGCCGGTGGTGTAGTCACCCCGTCCAGAGTAAAGGTCCAGTGGTCTATTAACAAGGGGACGGCGGTCCGCTATTTGGACGTCGGTACCTTCGGATAGGTTGCGAGGCGTTGGAACTCGACCCGAGACCAGGTGGGTGGCACATGGAAAAGTTCGACGTCAAAAAGGCATACAAGGAACTGTATGCACCGAGTCGGCGCGATTTTTCGCTGGTGACCGTGCCGCGTTTCAGTTACTTTGCCGTCGATGGCCACGGTGATCCCAATACCGCCACCGAGTACTCCGAGGCGCTCGAAGCGCTCTATGCAGTGTCCTATGCCACCAAATTTGCGAGCAAGAAGGAACTGGACCGGGACTATGTGGTTGGCCCGCTCGAAGGATTGTGGCGGGCCGACGACCCCGAGGCGTTCGTAACGCGCGACAAAGCGTCGTGGGACTGGACGATGATGATCTCGCAACCGGAGTGGATCACGTCAGCCGAACTCACTGCCTCGATTACCGCAGTCGGTGCAAAGAAGAACCTCGCAGCTCTCGACAAGGTGCGGTTCCTCGAACTGGAGGAGGGCCTGTCTGTGCAGATCCTCCACATCGGGTCGTACGACGACGAAGCTCCGACCTTGGATCGCCTGCACCACACCTTCATTCCGGCGAACAATCTGAGTTTCAACGGTGATCATCACGAGATCTACCTCAGTGATGCACGCCGGACGCAGCCCGAGAAGCTCAAGACGGTTCTGCGTCAGCCTGTTTCGAGGCCGTGATTGCGGATCCCGGCATACGCGCGTGGTGCATATCGTGCGCGAAGTGGTAGAAGATGCCAGAAACGATCCGACAACGTCAGAAAGCGCGCGAACCAGACGTATATGCGCTCATCTCGCGCAGTCCATTCCCATTCGAGGGTCTGACGTGCCTTGTCGGGCATCAGTGCCTTGCAGATCCAGTTCGAGGCAGCAACCGTCGGGCGCGAGATGAGCGTCCACGCCCAACGTGGCACCTTGGGTGGTGGGGCGATTCGGTGTTCGGCGACGCGTGTCGACCACTTGGTGGTGTGGGTATTGATCAACTGATTGTCGAGCATGTCTTCCCAGTATGCGTGAAAGCTCGCGTAGTTGTCGAAAGCCGGCCGATCAGTGAGACCGTAACAGCGCCACCACGTTACGGCTTCGCGGACGAGTTGATCCTTCTGTTCTTCGGTGAATTTCTTGTACGCAAACCGCTCGTTGAAATCGAGGATTACCTCGAAGAACGTAACGTGGGTCCACCAGAAAGTGTCCGGAGCCAGTGCGTGATACCGCCGGCCGGTTTCGTCGGTTCCCTTGAGTTCGGTGTGAAAGTTACGGACGAGCGTTCCGGTGCCGTGATCGTTCCGGTCGTACACAACGCCGTAAATGGGGGGAAGCGAGCGGAACAGCCGATCGAGAGGATCGGTGAAGAAGTTCGAATGATCTTGCAGCGCACCGCTGACCGCTGGATGCATATTCTGAAGGGTTCCAGCGCGTGCGAGGTACAGCAAGCCGCGAATGTCGCCGAAGTGCAACCACGTCAGGGAGCCGGGTCCGATGGGAGCAGCTCGAAGTGTTCGCGGCTCGGGATTGCTGACCGACTTCTCGGAAACCGTATCTGCATCGTTGGTCATTCCGGTGACCTCTGTCTCTCGCGCGGACATGACAACGCATGTTGTCATGTTTCGACTTTCGCGTCACCGGGCAGAAATGTCAATGGTTATGCGGAGATTGACGCCATCGAAGTTCAGAGATCGATGCCCCGTAGTTTCTCGAGATCGCGTCGTTCACGTTTGGTGGGGCGGCCCGCTCCGCGATCGCGCATCGGTATCGACGCCAGCAATTCCGGGGGTGGGGGCGGCGGTGAAATGTCCTTCAAGCAATCGTCGACCAGCACTGCGCCAACTCGTTTGGTGATGGGCTTGACCACGACCACGATGCGTTCGACGCCCGAAACGCGTACCCGAACCTCGTCGCCGGCTTTCACTTGCTGAGCAGCTTTTGCCGAAGTTCCGTTCACCCGCACATGGCCGGATCGGCACGACGCCGCAGCCTGGGACCGGGTCTTGAAGAGGCGGACAGCCCACGTCCAACTGTCCACGCGGACACTGATCGCGTCGGGAGGTAGTTGGGCCATGGCCACGACGATACCGGCCGTGTGAGTGGTGATGCGACTACGGAACCTTGAGGGTAGTGGAGGCGTCCGCCGGCTCGTCTTGCTCGATGTCCGCTAGTTGCTCGATACCGGTCTTGGTGCCGAGAACGGCATTCGGGAGGAAGATGACGCAGATCAGGGCAATGACGGCAAACGGAATCGAGATGAGGAATACCTCCCCGACTCCCTGCCCGTATGCCGATTCGACGATGTCGCGTACGGGATCTGACAACGTGTCGATGTTCGGGAGTGCCCCCTCCGTCAGTCCGCTTGCCGATCTCGCGATACCGGATTCTTGTAGCCCGTTCTCGATTTCGGTATCGACTCGCGCAGAGAGGGATGCTCCGAGCATCGTCACGCCAAGGACGCCGCCCAAGCTGCGGAAGAATGCGGCGGCCGAGCTGGCCGCGCCGATTTCGCGCACGTCCGTGGCATTTTGTACAACAAGGACAAGGTTCTGCAGCAGCATGCCGAGGGCGAGACCGACGAGCGGTAAAGCAAGAAAGAGCACGACGATATTGGTGTCGACTCGCAAGGTCGAGAGCAGGATGCTGGCCACGGTAAGTAGAGATGCTCCCGTGATCAGCCATGGTTTCCAGTGCCCGGTGCGCGAGATGAGCCCACCCACGACAGTGGATGCGATGAGGTTTCCGGCGACCTGGGGGAGCGTGATCAGGCCCGCTCCGGTGGCCGATGCGCCTCGGCTGAGTTGCATGTACTGGCTGATGAAAATGGCGACGCTGTAGAGGACTATCCCGACGCACACGCTGGCAACGATCGACAGGGTGAAGGTTTTTCCGCGGAACATATGCAGGGGGAGTACGGGGTACTTCACCTTGCTCTCGACAACCAGCGTCACGGCGATCAGCACCGCTGTGCCGATGCCCATGCACCAGGACACCGCGGAGTTCCACTCGAATACCTTGCCGCCGAGCGAGAGCCAGATGAGGAGTGTCGAGATCGCGGCAGTGAGAAGGACCGATCCGATGTAGTCGATCCGTCCGGTGCCCTTTCGTCTCGGCAGGATGAGCTTCAACTGGATGACGATCATCGCGACTACCGCAAAGGGAATGACGATGTAGAAGTTCCAACGCCAGCCGATGGTATCGGTGACGAGGCCGCCCACGAGAGGTCCGCCGGCGGTGCCTGCCACGACGACAGCCCCGAGGACGCCCATGTACTTGCCGCGTTCGCGAGGGCTGATGATGTCCGAGATGGCGATCTGAGAGAGGGTGATCAGCCCGCCGGTTCCGATTCCCTGAACCAGCCGCGCTGCGATCATCAGTGTGGGTTCACTCGCGAAACCGGCCGCAAGTGAGCCGACCATGAAGATCAGGAGCGCGATGTGCAGTAGAAGTCGACGGCTGAAGAGGTCGGCCAGCTTGCCCCAGATCGGTGTGCAGACGGTGACTGCGAGCAGTGATCCGGTGACGACCCAGGTAAGGGTCGTCTGATCGCCATGGAGATCGGTGACGATGCGCGGGAGGGACGTGTTGATCACCGACGTCGACAACACGGCGACAAGCATTCCGATGAGGATTCCGCCGAATGCTTCGTTCACTTGGCGTCGAGACATTGTCGGCGCTGGTCCGCTTTCGCCGGTCGATTCCGTCATGGGGTTCCTCGCCTAGCCGTCAAAGTATGTGACCTAAGTCAATCACATTTAGTTGATTTCAGCAACTATATTGCGGAACGGGTGACGTGGAAGGTCCTATGCTGACCAGGTGAGGTCGACAAAACCTGAAGCTGATATTCACGCGATTCAATGGGCGATCCGGCGACTGGTGCAAGGTTCCCGGAAGACGCTGATCGCCGACGCGGGTGCGGCTGTACCGGAGATGACTCCCGCTGCTTTTGTCATCATGACGCGCGTCGTCGACATGTTTCCGGTGTCTCCCGCGGCCGTCATCGCGGTTACAGGTTTGGATCGAAGTGTCGTGAGTCGAAATCTGACTGCTCTTACCAAGCAGGGCTACGTGGTGTCCGAATCCGATCCGGATGACGGCCGGGTCTCGCTGTTCTCTCCGACGCCGGACGCTGCGGCAAAGTTCGGTGAGGCGAGCAGGGTGAATCGTGATCGGATCGCCGCCGCGATCGGCGATTGGTCTCCAGAGGATGTGTCGACGTTCGTCACATTGTTGGAGAGATTCAACAAGTCTGCCTACGAGAGCTGAAGGATACAGAAAGACTTTCGGCCCCACACCTTCGAAAAAGTATGGGGCCGAATGCAAATGCCGAACAGGTTACGCGTAGTCGTAGAAGCCGCGACCGGTCTTCTTGCCGAGGCGGCCGGCGTCGACCATGCGGCGCAGCAGTGCCGGGGGAGCGTAGTGCGGCTCGGCGAACTCTGCGTACAGCGACTCTGCCGCTGCGAGAGCAACATCGAGGCCGACGGTGTCGAGGAGCGTCAGCGGGCCCATCGGGTAACCGCAGCCGCCCTTCATTGCCTCGTCGATGTCTTCGGCGGTGGCGTAGCCGGAATCGAGCATCCGGATTGCCTGGCACAGGTACGGGATGAGCAGTGCGTTGACGATGAAGCCCGAACGGTCGCCCGCGCGAACTGTCTTCTTGCGCAACGTGTTCTTCGCGTAGTCGGTGACCGCGAGGACAGTCTCTTCGGACGTGGTCAGGCTGACCACGATCTCGACGAGCGGCATGACCGGCACGGGGTTGAAGAAGTGAACGCCGACAACCTGGCCGGGGCGCGAGGTGGCCTTGGCGATCTTGATGACGGGGATCGACGACGTGTTGGTCGCCAGGATTCCCGCAGGCTTCACGATCTTGTCGAGCTTGCCGAAGATCTCGTACTTGAGGGCTTCGATCTCGGGAGCAGCCTCGATCACCAGATCGCGATCGGCGAACTCTTCCATGTCCAGGGTGACGCGGACGCGAGCGATGGCGGCGTCTGCTTCTTCCTGGGTGATCTTGCCCTTGGCTACGCCGCGGTTGATCGACTTGGCGATCCGCTCGCGTGCGGAAGCGGCAAATTCTTCCTTGGTTTCCAGCACCAGTACCGAGCTACCGGCTTTTGCACATACCTCGGCAATGCCGGCACCCATGGTGCCGCCGCCGATTACGCCTACAAGTTCCACAATTCTCCTCAAAATTAGGGGCAAGCCCCTGTGCGCCGTTCCGGTAGTCAGAACTACCAGAAAGGCGCACGGGGGCGCGAAGCGCCTTACTTCAACAGCGCACGCGACATCACGACGCGCTGGATCTGATTCGTGCCTTCGTAGATCTGCGTGATCTTGGCGTCGCGCATCATGCGCTCGACGGGGAAGTCAGTGGTGTAGCCGGCGCCGCCGAACAGCTGCACTGCGTCGGTGGTGACCTCCATGGCAACGTCGGAAGCGAAGCACTTGGCTGCAGCGGAGATGAAGCCGAGGTTCTTCTCGCCGCGCTCTGCGCGAGCAGCGGAGGTGTAGACCATCAGACGTGCGGCTTCGACCTTCATTGCCATGTCGGCGAGCATGAACTGCACAGCCTGGAAGTCGCTGATGGACTTGCCGAACTGCTTGCGGTCCTTGGTGTACGCCAGTGCCGCGTCGAGGGCGCCCTGAGCAAGGCCGACGGCCTGTGCGCCGATGGTAGGACGTGTGTGGTCGAGGGTTTCGAGTGCCGTCTTGAAGCCGGTGCCTGGTGCGCCGATGATGCGGTCGCCGGGGATGCGGCAGTTCTCGAAGTACAGCTCAGCGGTGGGGGAGCCCTTGATGCCGAGCTTCTTTTCCTTCGGTCCGACGACAAAGCCCTCGTCGTCCTTGTGGACCATGAAGGAGGAGATGCCGTTTGCGCCCTTGTCGGGGTCGGTGACAGCCATGACGGTGTACCAGGTGGACTTGCCGCCGTTGGTGATCCAGCACTTGGAGCCGTTGAGGATCCAGTCGTCGCCGTCAGCCTTTGCGCGGGTGCGCATGGCGGCTGCGTCGGATCCGGCTTCGCGCTCGGACAGTGCGTACGACGCCATTCCGCCGTTCACGAGGTCCGGGAGAACCTTGGCCTTGAGCTCTTCGGAGCCCTTGAGGATCAGGCCCATGGTGCCGAGCTTGTTGACGGCGGGGATAAGTGAGGAGGAGCCACAGACGCGGGCAACTTCTTCGATGACGATGCAGGTGGCAACGGAATCGGCGCCCTGGCCGTCGTAGGCCTCGGGGACGTGGATGGCGTTGAAGCCCGACGCGTTGAGCGCGGTGAGTGCTTCCTCGGGGAACCGGGCGTTCTCGTCGACGTCCTTGGCGTGCGGCGCGATTTCCTTCTCGGAGAGTCCGCGGATAGCTGCCCGCAGCTCGTCGTGCTCTTCGTTCAGTGCGAAGAGATTGAAGTCTGGGTTTCCGGCCATGGGAGCACTCCTTGATGGAAGGTGGATCGAACGGCGCCAACAGAACCAGCATGGCCCGTCGGCGGACTGGTGCCAATGACGTCAGTCAAACACGGCACTCAGTGCCAGGTCAAGGAAACGGAGTGTGACGTTGTGGTGCACGATGCGTGTCAGCCGAGTTGTTCGTGAATTTTTCTGCTGATTTCGTCGGCCGAGGTGCCTGGAGGAAACGCTACTACCAGCACAGACTTCTCGGCGGGGGTGCTGGTCTTGGACCCAGGGGCAACTCCGTACGTACGACGCACATTCAGCAGCGCTAGGCGGAGTGCATCGGCCGTGGCGTCGGAATCGCCCTTGATCATGCTGCGCAAGAGATAGTTGTGGCACGCGGTGACAGCGGCCGCGAATCCGACAACCTCGAGCACCGGTTCACGGGGGACAGCGCTCCGCAGATAGTCGACAAAAAGTCGCTCGTACCGGAACCCGGTGACCAGTTCGCGGTCGCGGAGAGCGGGAACATGCTGCACGACGCGGTATCGCCGCATCGACAGATCGCGGTTCTGCTGGAAGAAGTCGAAGACCAGTCCGGCAGCTTCGCAGACTGATGCCCACGGGTCCGCGGATTCGGTGGACAGGAACTGTGCGACATGCGTGAGAAGAGACTCGTGATCGGCAAAGATCACGTCTTCCTTGGAACGGAACTGCCGAAAGAACGTGCGACGCGATACCCCGGCAGCAATGGCAATCTGCTCGACGGTGGTGGCTTCGTAGCCGTTCTCCGAGAACAACCGGATCGCTTGAGATGCGACGTGCACCCGAAACTGCGCGGGGTCAGTTCCGGGTATGTCTGCGCGTTCACTCATGGGGACAAGTATTGCGCCTGACGCTAGTTACCCGGTGTGATGGGGCAGTAACCGGATCGGCTGTCTCTCAACGGTGTGCGGTGGACGTGAATTGGTATGTTGCCGCCTCGACGATCTCCTTGGGCGTAATGGAGATCTCCTCGTTCAACCACGCGGTGACCAGTTCGGCAAGGCCGCCTACGAACAGCAGTCCGTTGATCTGACCTTGATGTGGCGGCCACGCTCGGTCGCCGTACATTCGCGTGGCTTCGTCCGCGACCATTTGCGCGAAGCCGTGCAGTACCGCGCGCCGGTGTGCACGGAGGGGTTCGTATGCAGCGGATTCGATCATTGCCACACGCCCCTTGCGGGGATCGTCGGTGAGGAGGGTGACGAACGACGCGATCGCATTTCGTACGCGTTGCTCGAGCGTCCCGGTGCTCGCTCGAAGCGCGGCCAGGCCCGCGTCGCGGACCTCGTCGGCGATTTTGTCCAATACCTTCTGCAGCAGTTCGTCTCTGCTGGTGAAGCTTTCGTAAAAGTATCGCTCCGTCAACTTGGCCTGGGCGCAAATTGCGGTCATCGTGGCGCCGCGATTACCTGCGGCAGCAAATACTTCCAGCCCTGCCTCTAGCAAGCTTTCCCGCCGCAGCGCTGCCCGCTGATCGCCGCTCAGGCCGGCATATCGACGCGGCATCGGAGGAGTCATAGGTCGATATTGACAGACGCAGCAGGTGTGACGCAGACTACATACATCTGACAGGATGCAATGTCAGATAGAACGGGAGTAGAGGTCATAGTGTCCAAGATCCTGGCTCGCCCACCCGCACACTCGCAGTTACACCCGGTTTCGGGCCGCTCAGGGCTGCCCTTCGTCGGGCACGCACTCGAGTACATCCGTGATCCGCTCGCCTTGATGCAAGAGAACTGGGATCGTTACGGCGAGGTCTCCTGGTTTTCGATGGTCGGTAGGCGTTGGATCGCTGTTCTCGGACCTGACGCGTGCCAAGAAGTGCTGCAGAACAAAGATCGAGCATTCGTCAACAGTGACGGCTGGTCGGTCCTTATCGGCCCCTTCTTTCACGGCGGGCTTATGCTTCTCGACTCGGACGAACATCTACGACATCGTCGAATCATGCAGCAGGCGTTCACCCGATCACGACTCGAGAAGACTGTCGACGTTCTCAACCCGGCGATCGACTCGGCACTCGACGCATGGACGCCCACTGACGGATTTCGTGCCTATGCGGCACTGAAAACGCTCACCCTCGATCTCGCCACCGACATCTTCATGGGCGGGGCGGAAGGAAGTAGCGAAAGCGAAATATCGGCGGTGAAAAAGGCTTTCGTCGATTGCGTTCAGGCGGCAACCTCGTTGGTCCGCTATCCCGTACCCGGGACTCGATGGAAGCGTGGGCTGGACGGCCGCCGAGTCCTGGAAGCTTTCTTTCGTCGCTACCTACCGGCGCGTCGAAATCGCGAAACCGACGACTTGTTCTCCGTGCTGTGTCACATCGAATCCGAAGCGGGACAACGCTTCAGTGATGACGAGGTGATCGACCATATGATTTTCCTCCTGATGGCCGCGCACGACACCTCCACGATCACCATCTCCACGATGATGCAATACCTGGGCCAACACCCACAGTGGCAGGACAGGTGCCGGGCGGAGTCGCTCGCGTTGGGGACGTCGACGCCGAGTTATGCAGATCTCGACGGACTGGCCAGCCTTGATCTGGTCATGAAGGAATGTCTCCGAATCGTCTCTCCGGTACCGGTTATGGCGCGCCGAGCGATCCGCGATACCCAAGTGCAGGGGCACTTCGTGCCTGCGGGAACGTATACCGCGGTTGCTCCTCATTTCACCCACCACATGTCGCAGTACTGGCCTGATCCCGAGCGTTTCGATCCCGACCGCTTCGCGGAGCATCGACGCGAAGACAAGGTGCATCGATTCGCGTGGGAGCCCTTCGGCGGTGGTGTGCACAAATGCCTCGGAATGCATTTCGCCGGTGCCGAGATCAAAGCAATCGTGCATCACCTACTCCTACGCTTCGACTGGCACGTCGACGCCGACTATGTCGCCCCACTCAACTTCACATCCCTGCCGTTCCCGTCCGACGGACAACCTGTCGATCTACGTCGGCGTTCCACTCCGGTGCCCTGAGCCCCTACGGCCGAGTTAGTTCGACGCCCGAAGCTCGAACTTGAGAACCTTGCCGGTCGGGGTGCGGGGAAGGTCGAGTGGGAAGACGATGTCGCGGGGTACCTTGTACCCGGCCAGCAAGGTGCGGGTGTGTTCGATGATGTCATCCGCGGATGCCTGTAATCCCTTGCCCAGCACCACGAATGCCTTCGGGCGCTCGCCCCACTTCTCGTCCGGAACGCCGACGACGGCCACGTCGATCACGGCGGGGTGGCTCATGATCGCCTGCTCCACCTCGACGGTAGAGATGTTCTCGCCACCGGAGATGATGATGTCCTTCGCGCGGTCCTTGAGCTGAATGTATCCGTCGGGATGCATGACGCCGAGGTCTCCTGAATGGAACCACCCGCCGGCAAAGGCTTCCGCGGTTGCGGCCTCGTCACGGTAGTACCCGAGCATGACGTTGTTGCCGCGGAGCACGATGTCGCCCATGGTCTGACCGTCGGCGGGAACGTCGTTCATGTCGGGGTCGACGACCCGTGCATTTTCCGCCTGGACCATGCCAACGCCCTGCCGGGAAAGCAGCGCGGCGCGTTCGGACTGTGGCTTCTCGTCCCAGGCTTCCTGGTATTCGCAGATCGTGTACGGCCCGTACACCTCGGTGAGGCCGTACACGTGGACGACGGTCACACCGATGTCCTCGAGCTTGCCGATGATCGTCGGCGACGGGGGAGCACCTGCGGTGGTGATGCGAAGGGCGTCGACCTTGTGGGCCTGATCCGCGTCGGCGATGGTGGAACAGACAGTTGGTGCGCCGCACAGGTGGGTCACGCCCAGGTTGTCGATCGCATCCCAGATCGAATCGGCGCGGACGGCGCGCAGGCAGATGTGGGTGCCGGCGGCCTGGGTAACTGCCCACGGTGTGCACCAACCGTTGCAGTGGAACATCGGCAGTGTCCACAGGTACTTGGTGGAGCCGGTGAACCCGTTGTGGAAGGTTTCACCGAGGGAGTTCAGGTACGCGCCGCGGTGGGAGTACATGACGCCCTTGGGTTTTCCGGTGGTACCCGACGTGTAGTTGATGGCGATGCACTGCTGCTCGTCGTCGACCCCCCAGTGCAGTGGCTGATCGGCGATCGCTTCACCTTCTGCCAACAGATCGGCGTACTGCCCGGTGACGATTCCGGTGGGAACCTCCGGGTACGGGACGGTGGAGTCCGGGATCTCGATGATCTCGCGCAGGCTCGGCACGTTTGTTTTCGACGACGCGACGGAACCGACGAACTCGGAGTCTACGAACAGGATCGTGGTTCCCGAGTGATCAAGGATGTACTCGAGTTCAGGTCCGGCGAGGCGCGAGTTGAGGGCGATCAGGATTCCGCCGGCCAGAGGCACGGCAAAATGCGCAAACAGCATTTCGGGAATGTTCGGCGCCAGGTAAGCGACGCGATCGCCGGGCTGGATACGGTCCCGCAAAACACGTGCCAGAGCGGCTACCTCTTCGCCGAACTCGCGGTAGGTGTACGTCCGATCACCGTGAATGACGGCGGTGCGATCTGGGAACACCGACGCGCTGCGTTCGAGAAAGCGCAGCGGGCTGAGCGGGGTGTTGTTGGCTGTGAGTGCGGTGGGTGCAGACACGGGTTCCTCCGAGGTTCGCGTGGTCGGACGTTGCAGCTCACCCGTCACGGTGAATGTGATCGGCGCTACAAACGCTCGTGTTGGACGATATTGGGCTAGCCCACCGGCCGCTACCCTACGAAGTGGGTATCCGCGTTTTCCCCGACCAGGAGTGCACGTGAACAGGGTTTTAAGGCCGAGCGACGACGACGCGTTGCGGGCGGCGCTGCGCCGGCTGCAGCCGCAGACGGAACTGCCGGTCCTGTTCGGTGGGGGAATGAGCGGCAACTCCTTGACCATCACCAGCTACGTCGGTACGCACAGCACTCTGCTGCGCAACCTCGAGATCAACGCGGCATGCGGACTCGGTGGGCGGGCTATCGCCGAGCAGCGCACAGCTGTGGTGCAGGACTACGCCAATTCGTCTCAGATCACCCACGACTACGACTACGAGGTCGGCACCGAGCGAATCGAATCGTTGATGGCGGTTCCCGTGGTCGTTCGAGGGAAAACCCGCGGCGCGCTCTATGGCGGACTGCGCGCCAACCTGCCGATCGGAGATGTTGTTGCAGACAAGATGATGCGTGCGTCGTACTCGTTGGCACGCGAAATCGAGATCCGCGACGAGGTTGATCGTCGTGTCGCGATGATCGACACTGCTGCGGTGGAACAGGTTTCGATCCGCGAGGCAAAAGTATCGGAGACGTTGACGGAAAGTTTCCTCGCGTTGGGTGAGATCGTGGCAGGTCTGCAGGACGAGAAACTCAGTGCGCAGGTTCACGCCGTCGAGGCAAAACTTCGGGCCTTGACGGCGCCTGCAGAGATCGCGAGTGCGGTAGTGCTGTCGCCGCGTGAAACGGACGTGATGAGGTACGTCGCGTTGGGGCTGCGCAACGCCGAAATCGCGGAGCGTCTGTCCTTGAGCGTCGAAACCGTCAAGACGTACATGCGCAATCTCATGGCCAAACTCGATGTGCGAAGTCGTCATGAGGCGGTTGTCGAAGCTCGTCGTCACGGTCTGATTCTGTGATCACGCACAAATAGAGGTGCAAAGATACCGGCATGGGTCGTCGCATCATTCTGAATACCGAACGACTGACGTTGACGACTTGGCTCCCGTCCGACTTCGAGGACCTCGCTGCGCTACACGCTGATGCCCTGACCATGCGGTTCATCGGGTACGGACGACCAGACACTCGGGACGAGGCGCAGTCGCGGCTGGACGGGTATCTCGATGAACAGAGAACTCGGGGTTGGACCAAGTGGCGCGTGGAGAACCGCGCCGGCGACATGATCGGCCGGGCAGGATTCGGTGAGTTCGGCTCGAGTCGTGAACTGGCGTATGCCTTTCGGCGGGATCAGTGGGGACGCGGATTTGCCACTGAGGTTGCCTCGGCGTTGGTGGACTGGCACTTCGAATATCCGGCGTTCGACCTGTCGTCGCGTGGTCTGTGCGCGCATGTAGAGGCCGGACATCGAGCGAGTATGCGGGTGCTCGAGAAGGTTGGCTTCGATTTTGTGGACATGCGCGAGTACAAGGGTGTTACCTGTGCGTTCTTTCAGTTTCCCGTCGTAGCGCTGCCCGGGCCGGCCGGGAAATCCGACGCGTAGCCGATCTGGAACGTGAAAGTTATTTTCGGCCTTCACGAACCCTTACCGGCGATGGCCTGCTTGATTGCGATCCGCCATCGCGCTTGTCCCGGTAAGCGGAATCCTCGAGACCCGCCGCCGTTGTGGTTGATATGACGGACCTCACAATCGTACAAAGCAGCACACGAGTGATGAGGGCATCGATGCAGGATTTGTTCGACAACAGTGACATGACGGGCCTGGCCGGGGCGATTCGCAAGGGGGACGTATCCGCCAAGGAGGTCCTGGAGTTCAGCCTTGACCGCCTCGACGAGCGGAACCCGGCCGTCAATGCAGTGATCAGCGAACGCCGCGACGAAGCTCGGAACGAGGTCGCTGCCGGTCTTCCCGAAGGCCCACTGCAGGGCGTGCCGTTCGTGATCAAGGACCTCGGACTTGATGTCGCGGGTCTGCCGAGTACCAACGGATCTCGTTTGTTCGCCGACGCTGTGGCGCAGGAGGATTCGGCGCTCGTCGAGCGATACCGTCGTGCCGGGCTGGTGATTGTCGGTAAGACGAACACTCCGGAGTTCGGCAAGAATGCGAGTACCGAACCTGCACTGTTCGGCCCTACCCGCAACCCTTACGCCCTCGATCGCTCACCCGGTGGGTCGTCGGGAGGCACGGCTGTAGCTGTTGCAGTGGGAATCGTGCCCGCGGGCCATGCCAGTGACGGCGGCGGCTCGATCCGCATCCCGGCGTCTGCGTGCGGCCTGGTTGGTCTCAAGCCGAGCCGTGGTCGTACCCCGACGGCGCCGGCACGAACTCTGTTTGCGTCGCCGATGGGTGTTCACCACGCGCTTACTCGCAGTGTGCGCGACACCGCTCTGCTCCTCGATCTTTCCGCTGGACCCACTGTGGGCGATCCGTACGTGATCCTGGCGCCGAAGCGGCCGTACGTCGAGGAAGTGGGCGCAGATCCCGGACGCTTGCGGATTGCTCTGAGCAACGCGCTGCCGGACGGCACGCCGGTGGACCCGGAGTGTGCGGCCGTCACCTCGAGCGTCGCCGGTCTGCTCGAAGAACTCGGCCACCATGTTTCCGAAGGCGCCCCGGACTTTCCGCTCGATGCACTGACTTCCGGGCTTTCCGTGTTGATGGGCATACCGATGACCATCGAGGTCGATGCACGACTCGAGGCCGTGAACCGCGCAATCCGCGACGACGACCTCGAACCGATGGCTCGGATGATCTACGACCGCGCGAAGTCCGAAACCGCGACCAACGTCGTCAAGGCGCTGCAGGAACTCGAGCGAGCAGCGCAGGTGATCGGTGCGTTCTTCGTCGATCACGACCTGTTGCTGACCCCGACGATGGCTCGCCCGGCCGCTCCGCTTGGTCTCCTCGATACGGCAAATCCCATGTCGATCTGGGAGCACTCGGCCGGATACAGCGGATTGACCAGTCCGTTCAACAGCTCTGGTCAGCCGGCGATTTCGTTGCCGATGGGTCATGACTCGGCCGGTGTGCCTATCGGCGTCCAGTTGGTTGCCGCCTTCGGGCGCGAAGATGTGCTGATTCAGGTTGCGTCGCAACTCGAAACGGCGCGCCCGTGGTCCATCGCTCCGGTGTGGCCGCCGATCCAGGGATAACAGTGCGCAGTAGCGGTCCGGCGGTGGTTTCATGCCCGCTGCCGGGCCGCTTTGTCGTGTGTGGAGGCGTTCGACAAGCCCGCGGAAATTCAAAAAGTATTTCTAATCGAAATATCGCATATCGAACGACTTTTCTGCGTAGTATCCACAATGAGCGGTGGTGAGTAGTTGCGTCGGTGTGGAGCGAACAGGCTCCGATCCACACGGACGGGGCCGCCCAGCGCGATCGAACTGCGTTGTCACAGAAATGGATCAAGGATGGTCGTTCAACCGGACATGGCATATCGGCGCTCTCTGGCCGTGGCAGAACTGACAGGCCCGGGGCAGTTGTTCGAGGTGGCTGAAGAACCCGTGCGCGGGCACGTCATGCCGGTGTTCAAGAATCGTGCGCACACGCTCCGTGAGCTTCTGGCGGCGTCGGTCGAGCACGGCGACACCGAGTATCTGGTGTGCGACGAACTGCGGATTACCTACACCGATCACTTCGCTCGTGTGGCATCAATGGCCGAGGAGTTGCGAAGCGCGTATTCGATCGGCAAGGGCGACCGCGTGGCGATTCTGTCTGCGAACAACGCACAGTGGATCATCACCTTCTGGGCGGCGACGTCCCTCGGGGCGATAGTGGTCGGGATGAACTCGATGTGGTCCGCTCCCGAGATCGACTACGGCATGAAGCACTCCACTCCGAAACTTGTTGTCGCCGATGCAAAACGACGAGAACTGCTCGGTGAGGTCGGCGTGCCGGTGCTGTCCACCGAAGTCGACGTACCTCGGTTGTCCACGTTGCACGCCGACGCGGAACTGTCGACCTGCGCCATCAACGAGGACGACCCTGCCGTCATCCTGTACACCAGTGGCACAACCGGACGGCCGAAAGGTGCGACGCACTCGCACCGGAACATCATCACGGCAAACGACTTTCATCGATTCAACGACGCCTTGGCAACGCATTTCGGAAACCCACCCGCGAACCGTCGGTTTCTGCTGTCGAATCCACTGTTCCATATCGCGTCACTGCACAACCTCGCCGTGCCGCGGTTGTCGATCGGCGACACCGCAGTTATCTACAGCGGGCGATTCGAGATCGAACGTGTGCTCCGGTTGATCGAGCGCGAGCAGGTCACCAACTGGGGTGCTGTGCCGACCATGGCGAATCGCCTTGTTTCACATGGTGATCTGTCACGATACGATCTGTCCTCGCTCAAGACGATGTCACTGGGATCGGCGCCGTCGTCAACCGCTCTGAAGGAGAAGGTTCGCGAACTGCTGCCGGTGGCGGGGCGTTCGTTGGGGACGACGTACGGGCTCACCGAGTCGTCGACAGGAGCCACCTTGGCGACAGCTGCCGATCTGGAGGAGTACCCGGATTCCGTGGGCCGCCCCGTCGTCACGATGAGCGTCGAGATCCGGGACGACAACGGTCATCGGCTCCCGGACGGTTACGAGGGTGAGATCTGCCTACGCGGACCGCACGTGATGGTGGGCTACTGGAACAACGATGCCGCGACGGCCGCCGCGCTCGACGATGAAGGATGGCTGCGTACAGGCGATTTGGGATTCATGTCCGACGGTCACCTCCGCGTCAGCAGTCGTAGATCGGACTTGATTCTGCGTGGTGGGGAGAACGTCTATCCCGTCGAAGTCGAGAACGTCCTGAGTGAGCACCCGTCGGTGCAGGAATGCGCGGTGATCGGAATTCCCCACGCGGACTACGGCGAAGAAGTGGCCGCAATTGTTGTGGTCGAGGAGCCGGGATCCGTCTCGGAGGCAGAGTTGCTCGGGTACGTGCGGGAGCGTCTCGCTAAGTACAAGGTGCCTTCCCGATGGCGACTGACCACAGAACCGTTGCCGCGCAATGCAACCGGAAAGGTCGTGCGTAAACAACTCGACGTTGACGGCGAACCGGCGATAGTCTCGGAGAATCGTCATGCGTGGACTTCGCTGCTGACGGCACTCGACGAGCGTCGTCGGGCTGCACAGGGGATGGGTGGCCCCGACAAGCTACTGCGGTACCGGCGGTTCGGGCGCGTTGATGCGCGCGAACGAGTATCGAAGTTCCTGGACGAGGATACATTTCAGGAAATCGGCGTACTGGCCGGCGACGCGTCGATCCCGTCCGACGCCTTCGTTGCGGGGTCCGGACTTGTCGACGGCCGTCCGGTGCTGGTCGGTTCGGAGGATTTCACGGTTGCCGGCGGATCCATCGGAACGGCAGCGGCCACCAAGCGCGCCCGGATCGCAGAACTTGCCAAGCGCGAGCGCACTCCACTGGTGATGATGCTCGAAGGTGCCGGGCACAGGGCAACCAACGCACTGCACCCGCACCGGCCGGCGCCCAACGATCTGCAGGCAATGGCCGAGCTTGCCGGATTGGTCCCGACGGTTTCGATTGTGTGTGGACCCTCGGCTGGGCACGGGGCTCTTGCTGCACCGATGTCGGATTTTGTCATCATGGTCAAAGACCACGCCGCGATGTTCACAGCCGGTCCACCGCTGGTGGAGGCGTCGCTCGCCGAGAAGGTGACAAAGGAAGACCTCGGCGGTAGCGCCGTGCACGCTGAAGTGAGCGGAATCGCCGACAATGTTGCGGCGGATGTAGACTCGGCGCTCGAGTTGACGCGTAAATACCTGTCCTATTTCCCGTCGAACGCGTGGAGTCGCGCGCCACTGGCGGATCCTGACACTTCGGTTGCGGCGCCGCGCTCCCTCGATTCTCTTCTCGACGTAGTTCCGCCGAATCCTCGTATCCCGTACGACATGCACGACGTGTTGTCCGTGATGGTGGACGAGGGCACCCTGTTCGAGCTGCAACCGCAGCACGGTTCTTCTGTCATCACAGTGCTGGCAAGGATGGGTGGCCGGGTCGTCGCCGTTGTCGCCAATCAGCCACTGGTGCTTGCCGGTGCGTTGGATGTGGCCGCGGCGGAAAAGGCATGCCGGTTCATCGAGATGACCGGAGCTTTCCATATCCCGTTGATCTTCCTGGCCGACAACCCGGGAGTTCTTGCGGGAAGTAAGTCCGAACGGGACGGCATACTGCGGGCGAGCGCTCGAATGTTCGCGGCGCAGCATCGGTCCACCGTGCCGAAAATGCATGTGACAGTGCGCAAAGCCTTCGGATTCGGGGGCTCGGTCATGGGTCAGAATGCTTTCGACAATCAAACCGTGTCGTTGTCGTTCCCGGGAGGGATGCTGGGAGGTATTCCGGCTGCCGTGGGTGGGAGCACCTCGAAGGCGGACGAGCGGACACAGCGTGCATTGATTGAGAACGAGGCTGCAGGTCCGTGGCGTCTGGCAAGTTCGGTGACGTACGACGACGTCATCGATCCACGCGAACTACGCAACGCGCTGCTCGGTGCGCTGAGGCTGTCGAGTGGGCGAGATGCGGAGCCGGTTGCCCCGGTAGTGCACACCGGATACTTGCCCTAGTGAAATCCGACGTGCCACCGGGCTTTCGGACCAGATTCGGCGCTCGACTGCGGATTCCGCTGATCGCCGCACCCATGCTGAGAGTGAGCGGGCCGGAAGTCGTCTCGGCAGCCTGCGCGGCGGGCGTCGTCGGCGCCTTTCCGACGGCAAACGCGCGCACGGCAGAGGAACTCGATTCGTGGCTGGCGACATTCGATCGTGCCAATGAGGAGAGCGGCGGAGAACTGGCACCGTACTGCCCCAATCTGATCATGAGAGCGCCGCGACTGGCAGACGACGTTGCGTGCTTGGTTCGCCGCCGAGTGGAAATGGTCATCGCGAGCGTAGGCTCACCGGCCCCGATCATCGGACCGCTCCACGATATCGGCGCTGCGGTCTTTGCCGACGTCGGCACGCTTCGTCATGCCGAAAAGGCAGTTGAAGCCGGTGCGGACGGACTCGTGCTGCTCTCGGCCGGAGCGGGTGGGCAGACGGGGTGGATGAACCCGTTTGCCTTCATCCGTGGTGTCCGTGAGTTCTTCGACGGCACAGTGATTCTCGCGGGCGGAATCTCCGACGGGCAGGCGTTGTGGGCTGCCGAGGTGGCAGGCTTCGACGCGGCGTACATGGGCACACGTTTCATCGCGAGCGACGAGAGTTCGGCGTCGGCGCAGTACAAGGACATGCTGGTCGAGAGCACGATGGACGACGTGGTGCTGACCAACGCTTTCACCGGACTGCGGACGAACATGCTTGCACCGTCCATCAGAGCGCAGGGGCTTGATCCCGACACACTGAACGAGCAGATCTCCGTGAAAGAATCGGCCGAGCTGTTCGGACCGGGGTCATCAGAACCGGGGCCGAGAAGGTGGACCGACGTCTGGAGTGCGGGCCATTCGGTGTCGGGGGTGAAACGACGCAGCCCCCTTTCGGAAGTAGTTCGCGAAACAGTCGCAGAGTACGAGGACGCCCGAGCGAGAACACGTTCGGTGCTGGAGCAACGACGAGCAGCGAACGCAGACTCCTGAGCAGACGTTTTTCGATAGTCACCTTCCCGGTGATCGGGACAAGGATGGATAACTCCTGTGCAGGTTGCCATTGTCAAAACTAGTTCCGAAAAAACGTATACCTAATAGACATATCCGGGTTAGTCTGCCTGTGAGCCGAAGAGACCGTGTGCGTGGGGTTTCTCGCCGACTTTGATCTATCTCGAGAGGGAATTCGATGAGCGGAAAATGGAACGGCAAAGGCAAAATTGCCGCAGTGTCGCTGGTGGCTGCCTTGGCCGTCGCGGGATGCGGCGGGGGCGGCGGCACCAGCACTGCAGGCGGCTCCACTGCATCGGCCGCGGATATCGACCGAGCGGCCGTACTTCGCGTCACCGCGTCTGCGCCGACCCGAAACCTCGATCCGTACCTCCAGACCAGCTACGGCGGTTGGGGATATCTGACTCCGATGTTCGATCGCTTGACCATGGTGGACAAGGACGGAAATCTTGTTCCGGGACTTGCGGAGTCGTGGGAGTTTTCCTCTGACGGTGGCTATCTCGAGCTGAAATTACGAGACGACGTTTCGTTCCACGACGGCACCAAGTTCGACGCCGCCGCCCTCGCCGCAAACGTCCAGCGTGGAAAGACGATGGCAGGCAGCACGGTTGTCGCCGCGCTCGACGACATTACGTCCGTTGATGTTGTCGACCCGACTACTGCCCGGCTGAACCTGACCAAGGGTTCCGGTGTGGAGCTACCCGGGCTGTTCAGCACCAATGTCGGCATGATGGTCAGCCCCAAGACCATAGAAGCCGGCACGGACATCCGAAACGATCCGGGCCAGAGCGGATCCGGACCGTACACCGTCACCAACTACGTACCCGAGGAATCTCTCGAGGTTACTCGTGCGCAGGGCGACTACTGGGATCCAGCGGCCGGACTGCTCGGTGGAATCAGCTTCAAGACCATGCCGGACGCGACAACGCGTTTGAACGGAATGCAGACCGCCGCCACCGATATCAGCTGGGTGAGCTCGGCCAACGAGATCGTTCAGGCGCAGTCGCTCGCGGACCGCAACGTGCTGGGTATCGACAAGGTTAAGTTCCGCAATGTGCTTGGTGTCTTCATGCGAGCACGTGACGACCTCGCGAAACCCGAAGTGCGCCAGGCTGTTGCACACGCCATCGATCCCGAGGCCATCAGCGCGCTCTTCTCGGGAACCTGCACCCCGTACCGACAGATGTATCCGGAATCGAGCTGGGCGGCCGACCCGTCGTACCAGTACCCGTACACCTTCGACGTGGACAAGGCCAAGAGCCTGGTCGAGAGTGCTGGTGGAGCCAAGATCACACTGACCTTCGGTGCCGGAACAAATACCGAAAAGCCTGCCAACGTTATCCAGTCCTCGCTGGCAGCAGCAGGATTCGAGGCGGAGCTCAATCCCGTTCCGAACACCCAGAACGAGCCCGGCTACATCGCCGGCACCTTCCAGTCGATGGTGTCGAACAGCTTCAGCCCCAAGGTAGACCCCGCTGAGACCGTCAATACCTTTGTCGTGGGTCCCTACGACTTCGGCAACGGCAATCCCGAGATCGCCGCACTGGCGACAAAGGCTGCCAACCCGACGTTGTCGCAGGACGAGCGGGCCGGGCTGTACCACGAGATCTGGTCGAAGACACTGGCCGAGGCCATGTTCGTCCCGATCTGCAATCAGACGAACGCGACGATCTTCAGTGACAAGGTAGTCAACGCCGACAACATCCCGTGGGTTGACACCGGAATCTTCGATCTGCGCTACGTCGGAATGACCAAGTAGCACTGCAGATTCAGAAATCTTGCTGATAGACCGATCTGCTTCGCAGGTGATGCGACAAAGAATTCACGCAGACGCATCACCTGCGAAGGAGAACCGCCGACAAGACCGGCTGTAAGCGCCGGTGAGGGGTGCTTATGTTGCGTTACGCGGGGCGACGGCTGCTGGCGGCGGTGCCGCTGTTGTTGATTGTGCCTTTGATGATTTTTCTGTTGATCGATTTGGCGCCGGGGGATCCGGCTGCGATTCTTGCCGGTGATGATCCGACTCCGGAGCGGTTGGCCGAAATCCGGTCGACACTTCACTTGGACGACAACATCTTTCTGCGGTACGTCCGGTGGGTGGGCGGTGTTCTGCAGGGTGATCTGGGTACGTCGTTTCTGTCGAATCAGTCGGTGACGGAGCTGATTTTCCGCCGGATGGCGACGACGTTGTCGCTGGTTGTTTTTGCGATGGTGCTTGCGGTGACGATCGGGTTGATCCTGGGTGTTGTTGCCTCGCTTCGTCCCGGCGGAATTGTCGATCGTCTGGTGAATGTGGTGGCGTCGATTGCGATCGCGATTCCCGCGTTCTGGTTCGGTCTGGTGCTGGTGTCGGTATTCGCGGTGACCAATCAGATCTTCCCGGCCTTCGGGTATGCGCCACTCTCAGACGGGTTTGTGCCGTGGATTCAGCACCTCATTTTGCCGGGTACTGCGTTGGCGTTGTTGCCTGCGGCGGAGGTGACGTTGCAGCTGCGGTCGTCGCTGGGGCAGGTACTCAAGAGCGACTACATCCTCAACGCGGAGGCGAAGGGTCTCGGGCGCGGACGTGTCGTGTTCAAGCACGGACTCAAGAACGCGTGCATCCCGGTGGTCACGGTGCTCGGTTTCCGTGTCGCGGAAGTGCTGGGCGGTGCGGTGACCATCGAAATCATCTACAGCATGCCGGGGTTGGGCTCTCTGGCCGTGAACAGTGTCCAGAACCACGATATTCCGGTGCTGCTCGGGTTTGTCCTGTTCACCACCGTGGTGGTGGTGCTGGTGAACCTGCTTGTCGACATTTCCTACGGCTACTTCAACCCTAAGGTTCGCGCATGACTGATCCGAAGGTAGTGACCACATCCGAGACGGCGGAGCGGCCTGCGAGGGGCCAAGGCTTGAAAGCTGTTCTGCGTAAGCCGGTGACGATGGTCGCGGGTATTTTCATCCTGCTTCTGGTGATCATGGCGGTGTTCGCTCCGATTCTGGCGCCGCACGATCCGTATGTGCAGGACCTGGTCAACCGATTGCAGCCGCCGAGTGCAAATCATCTGCTCGGCACCGATGATTACGGCCGAGATGTGTTGAGCCGGTTGATCTACGGCGCGCGGATTTCGTTGACGGCGTCGTTGCAGGCGGTGAGTGTGGCGCTGATCCTGGGACTTCCACTCGGTGTCATCGCCGGTTATCGCGGCGGCTGGGTCGATTCGCTGATCACCCGGGTGATGGATGCGTTGATGTCGGCTCCGTCACTGGTGCTGGCGATCACGATCGTCGCGGTCCTCGGTTCGGGAATCACCAACGCGATGCTCGCCATCGGTTTGGTCATGGCGCCCAGGTTTTTCCGGGTTGCAAGGGCGTCGACGATGGATGTGCGGCACGAGACATACATCGAGGCCGCAATCGCGTTGGGCTGTCGTCCGGGCAGAACCATTATCAGGCATATCCTTCCGAACGTGATGCCGCCGGTGGTGCTGGTCATCTCCGTCTCTCTCGGTGCTGCGGTTGCGGCGGAAGCGAGCCTGAGTTTCCTCGGTCTCGGGGCGAAGGCTCCGGCGGCGAGTTGGGGTTCGATGCTCAGCACCGCGGCGTCGAATATGCAGTTGGCGCCGTACCTGGTGTGGCCTCCCGGCGTGATGATTTTCTTGACGGTCCTGTCCTTCACCTATCTGGGCGACGGTGTTCGCCGATCTTTGCTACGGAGTCGTAATGGTGACAATGACTGATCTGATGCGTAAAGAGCAGTTCGATGCGAGCACTGAACCACTGTTGCGGGTTCGGGATCTGACCATCGAATTCCCCAGCGGCGGAGGCGGTTGGCAGACGACGGTCGAAGGTGTCTCGTTCGACGTCGGTGCCGGCGAGTCGGTGGCGTTGGTCGGTGAGTCCGGATCAGGCAAGACGGTGTCCTCGCTTGCGGTGATGGGTTTGACGCAGGCTACCGGCGGCCGGATTTCGCGGGGTTCCATCGAATTCGACGGTCGTGATCTGACGAAGGTTCCGGAGCGGGAGTGGCGCAAGCTCCGCGGTACCGGAATGGGCATGATTTTTCAGCAGCCTATTCGCAGTCTCAATCCGGCCTACACGGTCGGTGATCAGATCGCTGAATCCGTGCGCAAGCACTTGGGTTTGAGCCGCAAGGAAGCAATGGCTCGGGCGGTGGAGATGCTCGAATTGGTGCAGATTCCCCGGGCGAAGGAGCGGGTAGGCGATTATCCGCACGCGTTCAGTGGTGGCATGTGTCAGCGTGTGATGATCGCGATGGTGATGGCATGTAATCCGCGGTTGCTGATCGCGGACGAGCCGACCACTGCGCTCGATGTGACGGTGCAGGAGAAGATCCTCGATCTGTTGCGGGATTTGCAGGAGCAGACCGGTGTCGCGTTGCTGTTCGTCAGTCACGATCTTGCGGTGGTGGCGGAATTGTGTCAGCGGGTGGTGGTGATGTACGCCGGTGAGATCGCGGAAAACGCTGCGGCAGAAGAAGTGTTCTTCCGTCCCCAGCATCCGTACACGTCGGGTTTGCTGGCTTCGATCCCGCAGCCGGGACTGAATGCGGATCGTCGGCTGCATGCGATCCCGGGCGGGATTCCCGCGGCGGCCGATTGGCCGACAGGATGCCGGTTCTCGCCGCGGTGCCCGCATGTGGCGCCGGGACTGTGCGATGTGGAGCATCCTGCGATGGCGCAGGTTCCGACCGGAGAGGCGCGATGCCTGCGTGTGCAGGACCTCGATCTGCAGGGAGTGAGTGTGCGATGAGTCTTCTCGAAGTGAAGAACGTGTCGAAGTCGTTTGCATCGGGCCGCGATTTTCTGGGCCGTCGCACCAAGTGGTCGCATGCGGTCAAGGACGTCAGTTTCAGTCTCGAAGCCGGTGAATGTCTTGCCGTGGTCGGGGAGTCGGGTGCGGGTAAGTCGACGGTGGGCCGGATTGCCTTGCGGTTGATCGAGCCGGATACCGGTTCGATCACGTTCGATGGCGTTGACGTGCGGGCCGCAAAACCTGCCGAGTTGCGTTCGATGCGCCGCGGTATGCAGATGATTTTCCAGGATCCGCACAGTTCTCTCAATCCACGGATGACCGTTGTTGATGCCGTGGTGGAACCGCTGATCGTGCATACCGACATGGGTCGGGGTGAGCGTGAGAAGTTGGCGACGGCGATGTTGGACAAGGTGGGGATCGGTTCGCGTTATTTCGGCCGGTATCCGGCGGAGCTTTCCGGTGGGCAGCTTCAGCGTGTTGCTATTGCTCGGGCGTTGACGTTGAATCCGAAGATGATCGTCTGTGATGAACCTGTTGCTGCGCTGGATGTTTCGGTGCGGGCTCAGGTGCTGAACTTGTTGCGGGATCTGCAAGAGGAACTGGGTCTTGCGTATCTGTTCGTGTGTCATGATTTGGCGTTGATCGAAGTGATCGCCGATCGTGTGCTGGTGATGGCGCGCGGTGAGGTTGTGGAAAGTGGGTCGGTGGAGGACATCTTCCGTCGCCCGCAGCAGGAGTACACCCGAACATTGCTCGACGCTATTCCGGTACCCGTTCCACGATCTGTCCGTGGGCAGGAATTCGAGGGCGTCCGAGCCGAACCTGTCAGTTGAGGAGAATTCGATGACATCGGCACCGATGGCAGTGGCACCCGCACAGTCTCGAACCATATTGCGCACCACGGAGTCCGGCGACTTTCTGATGAGTGACTATCTAGGTGAGCACTCCGACGGATCGGCAACCGGGGGCTTTCAGGCGTATCTTGTCGGCCAGAAGGCGGAAAAGCTTCGGCCCCACTATCACGAGGTGGATCAGTTTCAGGTAGTTCTCGACGGCAGTGGACGCCTCGGTAGGCACGCCATCGGCGCGGGCACTGTGCATTACAGCGATGCGTACACGGTGTACGGGCCGATCTTCGCCGACGCTCCCGACGGTCTGTCGTACTTCACCCTTCGGCTCGACCCCGCCGCTGGATTGAACTACATGCCAGAATCACGCGTCAAAGGTGAGACGCGAGCCGGCGAACATTTCACCTGTGCGATCGACGACGCCGCAGGAGAGACGGGAAAGCTGGATCTACTGGCCCGTACCAGACGTGGCGCCGCAGCATTCGGTGTTGCGCTCGACCTCGGTGGGGTATTGACCGCCGATGCGCTCGCTGAATGTGTGGGTCGGGGGTATGCAGTTGTGTTGTCCGGCAGTGTTGCGTTCGGCGACCGTACATTGCCGTCGGGAAGTCTCATTCCGTTCGAGTCTGCTGTTGCACTGGAGGGGCTTTCGGGACAGTCCGATCGCACGAACCTGGCCCTGGTTGTCTTCGCGACGCTGAGTGAGCCCACTCAGTAGGAGCCGCCGAGTTGATCCGCCGCCGATCGGAGCAGCTCGCCGTACCGCGCGAAGTACTCCTCGGTGAGTCGAGTCGCCGGACCACTGATCACGATCGCAGCCAGTGGCGATCCCGACGCATCCAGCACCGCTGCGGCGAGGCTGGTTGATCCTTGCTGGACGGCTTCCTCGCTTGCGGCCCATCCACGCCTGCGAATCTCCTGGTACTCGGCATCTGCGAGGAGGAGATCGGGCTGACCCGAGCTGTTCATGCGTTCTTCCTGCGACTGGTACGCGTGGATGACCCGTCCCGCTGCACTTGTCTCGGGTACGTGTATCTGCCCGGGCTTCAGGCCTGTCCGAACCATGTGGGTACCTTCAACCACCCCGAGGACGATCATGTGTTCTTCCTCCGCGACTGCGAGATGTACTGTCTCGCCGGTTGTATCCCGGATCTTGGTCATGACGGGTTGTGCTCGGGCAGCCAGCGACGAGCCGTTGTAGACCTGTCCGGCTACGACAACACAACGGGTGGAGAGCTCCCAGCGGGGTGGAGCCTCGCCGACAGGGTGGATCCATTGCGCTTCATGGAGGGTTGCCAGGGTGCGTTGCATGGCGCTTTTGTCGACCTCGAGTAGCCGTGAAAGCGCGGTCAAGCCGATTGGCTGATGGGCAGCAATGGCTTCGATGACGCGGAGTCCGCGCGTGAGTCCACTGATTGTCTTGACTGCGATCTGAATCACCCCTACTGTGATTAAAGAATTGATACACAGTATCACATAGAGATACTTGCTGTGAAGACGATCTTCCTGAAAGTTCGCACTTTCCTTCCCGCTGGCGGTCCAGTGCACTACCGAGAGGTTGCTGTGAAGAAGTTCAAACCCACTGTCGATCAATTGATCCCGAACCTGACTCCGGCGGAGGAGATAGTTCTGCTTGCACGCGCCCTGTGGGCGGAGGGATACCGGGATCATCTCGCCGGGCATATCACGTACAACCTCGGTGACGGCACCATGCTGTGCAACCCGTGGCTGCTCACCTGGGAGGAGATCCTCCCCGCCGACATCATTCGCATCGACATCGACGGCAATGTCCTACAGGGTGATTGGCCTGTCCCGCTGGGAATTCCTCTGCACCTTGCGCTTCACCGAGCACGTCCCGATGTCGGCATTGCGCTACACAATCATTCGGAGTTCGGAACGGTCTGGGCTGATCTGGGCGAGGTTCCACCCGCTTACGATCAGAGTTCCAGCCTCGGCGGCGGTGAGGTAGTGCTGGTCGACGAGTACGACGGCGGCGTCGACAACATGGAGGCAGCCGAGGTCGCGATCCGGTCGATCGGGCCCGCTGATCGCGCACTCCTGGCAGGGCATGGCGTTTTTGTCACCGGAAGTACCGCCGCAGCAGTCTATTTGCGGGCGGTCGCTCTCGAACAACGTTGTAAGAATGCCTGGATGGTCAGGGTGGCCGGTGGACCGGAGAAGACAGCTCTGCCCGACTGGTGGCTCGATCGAATGGCCGGTAGTGACGGAAACAGTTACCACGGCTTCTGGGAGGCTGCGGTGCGCGCTGCGTTGCGCTCGGATCCTGAACTGGCCGAGAGCCTTCAGGTCTCCCAATGAACAACCAAGGCTCTGCGGCCATCAGCCACTCCGGAACGGATACTCATGGATTTTGAACTAGACGCAGATCAGCGAGCGTGGCGAGAGGAGATACGCACGTTTCTTCGCGACAATGTCACACCGGAATTGCGCGCGGAGATGGCCGAGCACGATCTCGAGTTCATCGGCGGCGAGCTCACGGCCTTTCGCCGGAAGATCGGGGCAAAAGGGTGGTTCGGGCTCAATTGGCCCAAGGAGTTCGGTGGGCTTGGTCTCGGTGCGGTGTATCAGCATCTTCTGGTCAGCGAATTCGAGTACTGGGGCGTGCCGGGACCGGACTTGACCGTTACGTCGGTGGCTCCGATGATCATGCGCCACGGCACGCAACAGAACCGGGAAGAATTCCTGCCGCCCATTGCACGAGGTGAACTGACCTGCGCCGTCGGTTATTCCGAACCCAATGCCGGAACAGACCTTGCGAGTCTGAAAACCCGGGCGGTGCGTGAGGGTGACGAGTGGGTGATCAACGGTTCCAAGATCTGGAACAGTATGGCGCAGCGCGTCACTCACGAATGGCTGTGTGTTCGCACCAATACCGAGGTGCCCAAACACAAGGGTATCTCGGTGATCATCGTGCCGATCGACGCTCCCGGTGTTGTGATTCGTCCGATCACCGCGTGGTCCGGATATCGAACCAACGAGACGTTCTTCGACAACGTCCGTGTTCCAGCGACCAACCTGATCGGTGAAGTCGACAAGGGATGGAAGTACATCACCGGTGCACTGGATCTCGAACGTGGTGCCCTCACGAATGCAGGCGACCTGCGCAGAGCCGTCGACGATCTGTTGATTCTCGCGCGGGAGATCCGAGAAGACGGAACACGTCCGCTCGACAACGCAGATGTACGACGCAAGCTCGCTCAGTTGGATGCGGATGTCGAACTCGCGCAGCTCATGGGATTCGAGGCGTCGTCGCTGCTGGAAAGTGGAACCATTCCGTCGGTGCTCGTCAGCGTCGAGAAGATTTTCTCCAGTGAACTCAGACAACGGATTGCCGATGTCGGCACGGCGATGCTCGGTCCGGCAGGTTTGATCGCGGGATCGGACCCTCACGCAGTGATGGCAGGAAAATTCGAGCGACTGTACCGCGCCGCGCCACTGCTGCGATTCGGTGCCGGAGCCAACGAAGTTCTGCGAGATGTTATCGCCCAGCGCGGGCACTCTCTACCGAGTTACGGACGCTGACATGATTCCGACCTTCCTTGACGGCGTAGGAGTTTGCCGATGAAACTTGTTGCTAACCAAGACCAACTCGATCTGCAGGCAATGTCGGCTGCCGTCCTGGCCAAACAATGCCCGATCAGTGTGGTACGAGAACTGGCAGAGCCGATGTCCGAAAGCAGCCCGGACAAACTGATGACGGCGCTTGCCGAGGTTGGTGTACTTGGCCTGGCGATCGATGAAGAATACGGCGGCGGTGGAGCCAGCCTGTACGAACTCGGTGTGTTCTTTCGGGAGGCCGGTCGGGTTCTCTGCCCGTCGATTGTCTACAGCACACTGCAATTCGGTATTGCCGTCGGGCGACTGGCTACGTCGGAACAACGCAGGCGTTATCTGCCTGCGCTGGCCGAAGGTCGCCTTCGCGCCGGCGTTGCCGCCTGGAATCCCGGGGACGCCGGCGATATTCGACCCACTCTGACCGCAACACCAGCTCCGGGTGGGTGGCTGCTCAACGGAACCCTGCCATTTGCCGTGAACGCCTCGATGTCCGACGTGGTTCTCGTGACCGCTCGCACATCGGTGTTTGCCGAACCGGAACGGTTGATCTGCGCCTTCGTCGAGCCGACAGCCGAAGGTTGGAATGCCGTCCCATTGTCGAACATGTCCGGAGAGAGGCTATCTCGCGTCGAACTTGTCGACGTGTTCGCCTCGGATGCGGCCGTTTCTCTCGGGGGCAGCGGAAATGGGCTGAGCGCCGACGATCTTCGGTGGGTCGCCAATGCGGCAGTGGCGCTTCAATGCATGGAGATGGCAGGCGGCGGCGCCGCAGTTCTGGATCGCACCGTCGACTACATTGCCCAGCGTGAGCAGTTCGGGCGTCCGATCGGTAGTTTCCAAGCCGCACAACACATTGTCGCGGACATGCACATCGCGCTCGAAGGTGCCCGCTTGGCTGCCGCGCACGCGGTGTGGTGGGTGGCTCGCGGTGAATCCGCCACCCGTGCGGTCGCGATTGCAAAAATGCAGTGCAACGAGGCCTACAAGCGCGCGACCCTGGATGCACATCAATTGCACGGTGGTATGGGATACGTCCTCGAGACTGATTTGCACCTGTGGTCGGAGCGGGCGAAGGTCACGGAAATCCGATACGGCACAGCAGATATTGCGGCGGGTTGGCTGCAGAAGGAGCTGAACCTTGCCTAGCGAAGCGAAACCCGGACCGCGGCAGGCACTTCAGGATCTTCGGATCGTGGATTTGTCGAGGTGGGTGGCAGGAGAATACGCAACAAAGATGTTCGCAGATTTTGGTGCGGACGTTGTCAAAGTCGAAAAGCCGGAGACGGGCAGCTTGACGCGGGCGTGGGGACCGTTCCCCGGCGACATTCCGAACGTCGAGCGAAGCGCACTCTTCCTGCATCTGAACACCAACAAGAAATCGCTTGTCCTCGACTTGACCTCGGATTCCGATCGGGAGGTTCTCCTGAACCTCGTGGACACGGCGGACGCGGTGGTGGAGTCCTTCCGTCCCGGCCAGCTGGAGAAATTGGGCCTCGGACCGGAAGTGCTGCACGCGCGCAACCCATCGCTGGTGATCACGCGGATCAGTGCTTTCGGCCAGACCGGACCGTACCGGGATCGTGAAGCGAGCGGCCTGGTCCTTCAGGCTGCCGGTGGCCCGATGAACGCAACTGGTGCGGCTGATCGTGCGCCGTTGCGTAAACCGGGACTGCTCGAGCACTACACGATCGGCCGTACCGCCGGCGAAGCCACGATGGCGGGAATCTTCAGCGCCAAGCGCACAGGAGAAGGTTCCGTGATCGACGTGTCCGGGCAGGAGGTTCTGCTCGCCGGCGCCGACCGGCGAGCGTCGTACCTCGTTTCGGCGGCGTATTCCGGCATGAATGCTCCACGCGGAGTGCGAAGCCCGCACCGTCACGGCGCGACGTTCACCGGACCGTTCCGGGCCAAGGACGGATTTGTGATGCTGTACGTGACCAATCAGGCCTTCTGGAATCGGTTGGTCGACATAGTCGGCGAGCACGACGACGCGTTCCATACGCGGTACCACGGGCGCGAGACGATCATGGGAAGGGATCGTGACGAGTTCATGGAATATGTCACCGAGTGGTTCGCGCAGCGGCCCAAAGTCGCCATCATGGAACAGTGCGAGGCGGCACGTATTCCCGTCACGGCGTATCTCGACGTCTCGGAATTGTTGAGTCACGATCACTTTCGTAGCCGAGGCGCATTTGTCAGCGGTACACATCCGGTTGCGGGCACGTTGGAGTACACGGGTGCGCCGTGGCGGATGGCCAACGGGTACCAGTTGCGTCATACCGCACCAACTCTCGACCAGCACGGCCCACAGATCCGTGAGTCACTGACACAAACAGGGGAGCGAGTATGAGTTATCCGCTCGAAGGGATTCGTGTTGTCGACCTGACGGTTGTGTGGTCCGGCCCCGGTGCGACAGCGATGCTGGGGGACTTGGGCGCAGAAGTGATACGCGTGGAGGGGAACAACCGCGTCAGCCGACAAGTTTCGGCAAAGACAACGAAGGAATCGATCGCGCAGACCGGGTATCACGGCGGCACCTATCCGGAGAAGGATCCCGGCGAGCGACCGTACGACCGCACAGCTCTCTTCAACTGGCATTCCCGGAACAAACTGTCGGCGTGTATGAATCTCGATACCGCTGAGGGACACGCAGCTGTGATCGAACTGATCAAAGTCAGTGATGTTCTGGTGGAGAACAATTCCAACGGAACTCTCGAGAAGTTGGGGCTTGGGCACGAGCGTTTGCTCGAACTCAACCCTCGATTGATCGTCGCTCGCATGCCACCCCTCGGAATGGCCGGACCGATGAGTGACTATCTCGGTTACGGCCCCAATTTCAACTCGCTGGTGGGGATTGCCGCGATGGACGGTTACGAGGGTGAGGAAGCCGACTCGGCCGGCGAGAACTACCACATGGACGAGGCAGCTCCGGCAGGTTTGGCCTTTGCGGTGATGGCCGCACTGTTGGACCGCGAGCACACCGGCATTGGGGGACTTGTCGAGTTTGCGCAGGCGGAGAACGTCATGGCGGAGATCGGGGAGTTCGTGCTCGACGCGCAGGTGAACGGGAGAGTTCCGGAGATCCTCGGCAACTCCGATCCTCATGTGCTGCAGGATGTTTACCTCAGTGCGGATGAGGATCGGTGGGTGGCGATATCCGTTCGCAGCGATCGCGAGTGGACGGCATTGGCCTCGGTAATCGGCGGGGACGAACTTGCAGAAATGGGCGCCGATACAGTCGCCAGACGGACAAACTCCGCGTCGATCAGGGATCGAATTGCGAAGTGGGCCCGCTCGATGTCGGCTTCCGAGGTTGTTTCGGTGTTGCAGGAGTGTGCCGTTCCCGCAGGTGAAGTGATGAGCGAAACCGGATTGCTCGAAGACGACCATCTGCGCGAGCGTGACTGGTTCCAGGAGCGGTCACATCCGTCGGTGGGAACCTATCGATATCCAGGACATCCCTGGCGGGTAGAGGGATTCGATCTGGCATTCGGGCGGGTACTCCCAGGGTTCGGTGAAGACAACGAGTACGTCTACAAGAAGATCCTCGGCTATTCCGATGAGAAGTATGCCGAACTCGAGAATTCCGGACTGGTCACCGACCATCAAATAGCGTGAGAGAGAAAGAACATGACTGAAAACGTAGCCGTGATTCCGGATTCGGAATCTCTGATCCCCGTCAATGTTGCCGAGCGTGTCGGGGAGGTGGTCTCCCAGGCGAGCGGAGCTGTGGTCGCGCGGGACTGGCAACGGTGGGCTGTGGCCGTCGGCGAAACCAACCCGCTGTACTTCGACAGCAACTATGCCCGTGAGCACGGCTATCGCGATATTGTCGCTCCGCCGCTGTATTTGCAGTACGCGATTCTCGGGGTGACGCCGATACCGGAACTTCGGGTAGACGGCTCATCCGGTGCTGCCTCCGGGAATCTTGTTTTCCCGTTGTGCCCCAAGCGAATGGCAGGTGGCGAGAACACCACCTTTCTTCGGTCGGCCTACGACGGAGATGTGATCACCAGTGTGCGCGTCGTGGATTCGGTGGTCGAGAAGCGCGGTCGGTCCGGCCGATTCGTCCTGGTGACGTGGAAGACCACGTATACCAATCAGAACGACGAGGTTGTTGCCGAAGCGACCACCTCGATGATCGCCCGACCGTAGCGCGAGGAGTTGAAAGTTATGTCAACACAAGTATATTTCGATGATATCAACACCGGCGACACGATTCCGGTGTTGGCTGTCAGTGTCACTGCACTGCAGATGTTCCTCTTCAGCGCAGCGACGTACAACGGGCACCGCATTCACTACGACCGGAGTTGGGCTGTCGACGTCGAGGGCTATCAGGACGTCGTTGTACAGGGCCCGCTTCAGGCGGCGCTTCTGGCGCGCGTTGTCACCGACTGGATCGGTGGCGGGGGATCGTTGGTGAACTTCTCGGCCTCGAACCGGGCTGTGGCCTTTCCCGGCGAACCGTTGGAATTCACGGGGACAGTGACCGGAAAACGCGACGAGAACGGTAGAGCGCTGGTCGATTTGGAACTTGCCGGAGTGCGGGGTGGTGAGGTGCTGATGCCGGGAACGGCCACCGTGCTGCTGCCACGCCGTGACAGTGCTGTCTCCGCCGGAGCGTCCTGATGGCGGGACTGCGCGGTGAGGCCGCCATCGTCGGGTTCTGTGAATTGCCCGCCCAGCGCAAGCAGACCCGTCCTGAGTTGTTCACCATCGAGCAGTGGGCAATGCTCTCGAAGCTGGCAATCGAGGATGCGGGTCTGAAGGCGTCGCAGATCAATGGTCTTGTCACGCATGGTATTGCTGAATCCGATATGTTTGCCCCGGCCACGTTGTCCGAGTATCTCGGGATTCCCTTGAACTTCGGTGAGCGAGTAGACCTCGGCGGCGCAACGGCGGCAGGGATGGTGTGGCGAGCTGCCGCAGCCGTCGAACTCGGTATCTGCGACGCGGTACTGGTCATTGTTCCTGGGTCGTTCATGACACCGAAGTCGCAGATTCAGCCCGCTGTGGATCCAGGGTATCTCGGTGCCTCGAGTGGCAAGTTCGGTTCTCCTCAAGCCGAATTCGAGATTCCGTACGGTAATCTCGGCCAGAACGCGCCGTACGCCCAGATCGCTCGGCGGTATGCGTCGGAATTCGGGTACGACGACCGTGCCACCGCCAAGATCGCGGTGGACCAGCGAACCAACGCCTGCAGTACTCCCGGTGCGGTGTTCCATGGAAAGCCGATCACGATCGACGACGTTCTGGCGAGTCCGATGATCGCCGATCCCATTCGGATGCTCGAGGTTGTGATGCGGGTGCAAGGTGGAGCAGGCATTGTCGTGGCGAACGCTGACATCGCGCGTCGCGGTCGCAACAGGCCGGTCTGGGTCAAGGGGTTTGGCGAACACCTGTCGTTCAAGACACCGACCTATGCAGAAGACATGGTGCGCACCCCGATTGCGAAGGCTGCGGACACGGCATTCGACATGGCGGGTATCTCACGCTCGGCAATCGATGTCGCGTCGATCTACGACTGCTACACGATCACGGTGGTGATGAGCCTCGAAGACGCGGGCTTCTGTGAGAAGGGGAAGGGTATGGAGTTCGTGTCGTCGAGAGACCTGACCTTCCGAGGGGACTTCCCGTTGAATACCGCCGGCGGCCAATTATCCTACGGGCAAGCCGGAATGGCGGGCGGGATGCACCACGTATGCGATGGCGTACGTCAGGTGATGGGCCGATCCGGGGCGGCGCAGGTTGCCGACTGCAATACCGCTTTCGTGACCGGGAACGGCGGCATCATGAGTGAGCAAGTCGCACTGATACTCCAGGGAGATTAGGGATGTCGAACGAAAAGCCGTTTCCGGAACCGACGCCGGTGTCCGCACCGTTCTGGAATGCTTTGCGAGAAAGCAAGATAAAGATTCAGTACTCGCCGTCATCGGACGAATTTGTCTTCTATCCGAGATTGCTGGCTCCGCGCACGTTGGCCGACGACCTCGAGTGGCGTGAGATCAGTGGATTGGGCACGCTCTACACCTATACGGTGGCTGACCGTCCCACAGCACCGCCGTGGTCGGATGCGTTGCCGCAGATGTTGGCGGTGGTGCAGTGGGACGAGGGGCCGCGGTTCAGTACCGAACTGGTCGATGTCGGCGATCTGGAACTGACTGTCGGTATGCGCGTGGAACCCGTGTTCTGCGACTATCCGGATCGAGACATCACTCTGCTGAGATATCGGCCTCGAGCGCTCTGCTGAGATATCGGCCTCTAGCGCTCTGACACCTTCAGTATCAGAGCGATACGAGCATTAGTCTTCGTGTTTGCGGAGCTCGTCCGGGGTACGGGGTTCAGGCTTCTTCCGGCGTGCTTTGCCGGCGCTGGATTTGTCGGATCCGAGTCGAGAAATGTTCTCCAACATCCAGTTTGCGCGGTCACGCTCGGATTCGTAGTACATCTCGGACCATCGCAGCACCAGTTCGGGATATGCCCATCCAGCTTCTTCGGACGCGCCTTCGGCGTCGGCAATTGCGCGGATGCGCATCTTCTCGGACTGGTCGCGATGTTCGGTGAGTACCGATTGCAGTTTGTCAGGGTCGGCCAGATGGCCGAGCCACATCCTGAGCATTACGCCGTGTTTGAGCACTGCGGGTTCGACCGGCGATTCGTTTGCCCACGTCGCTACCGCGTCGGTTCCGGCCGGAGTGATCGCGTACAGGCGCTTACTCTTGACGTCGTTTGTGCTCACCACGCGGGACGTGGCAAAGCCGTGCGCCTCGAGATTACGCAGTTCGCTGTAGATCTGACTGTACGACGGTGCCCAGTAGAAGAATCGCAGGCTCCAGTCGGCCCATTTCTTGAGGTCGTAACCGGAGAGTTCGGATCCGAAGGACAGCAGACCCAGGACGGCCCAACTTGTCGGTCGCAGAGTGGGCGCGTCTGCAGGTGTTTTGTCCTTTGCCATAGTCGAAAGATTACCTGGCGGTAGACCTAAAGAGAGTATTTCGGTTAGAAATATGCTGGCAATATGTCGTAGAAGGTGCCTGTGAACAGCTGTCTGCGTGCCGCTCCCGTAGGACCACTGAGCGGGAGAGGCGTCAAGCCTACGTCGGCCGAGTGTTTCAATGCAGATATGCCGCGTGATCTTTTGGTATCGACGCTCGACGCGCTCTGTGTGGATTTGGCACACCGGTGCGGAGACCGGGTGGCATTGCTCGACGGCTGCCAGGAGATCACCTACGGCGAACTGACCGATCAGGCACTGCGAGTGGCCGCTGTTCTGGCAGATTCCGGTGTGCGACCGGGTGCACGGGTGGTCCTCAGCGGCCGGAATACCACCGACTGGGTCTGTATCGCACTCGGGATACTGTGCGCTGGGGCAACCGTTGTTCCGGTGGGCCACGGTGTCAGTGGTCCCGAATATTCACGGATCCTTGATGTCACCGAACCGGCGCTCGTAGTCGACCAACCACGGATCGCCGACATCATGGCAGCCGCCAGAACTACCGCCCCTCACCCGGATAGACCGGCAGCGGGGCCCGACGACATCGCGGTGATTCTCTCGACCTCCGGCTCGACCGGGGTGTCCAAGCAAGTTCCCATGACCCACGGACAGCTGTCGCGGTTGTACTCGGCAGTGGCAGACCGGCTCGAGCTGACCAGTGCGGATCGAGTGATCGGTGCCGTCCCGTTTGCACATTCGTTCGGTTTCAACGGTGTGCTGCTGACCGCAATGTGCGCCGGAGCCTCGGTGCGCGTCGTCGAACACTACGACAGAGCCGACCTTGCCGATGTGATCGTCCGTGACCGCGTCAGCGTGGTGATGGGGCCGCCGACCATCCTCTTCGATCTGGTCGGCAGTGGCCGCGACGACATCGGGTTGGTATGCAGAATGGCGGTGAGCGGCGGTTCCGAAGTGCCACTCGACAGAATGCGCGGAGCGTGCCGCGAACTCGGAATCGTGAATATGGTTGTCGGCTACGGGCTTACCGAAGCCTGTGGAACCGTCGCCATGGGCAGTATCACCGAAGGCGAATCGGGTTCGCTCGCGATGTTGACCCCCGTCGACGGACTCGAAATTCGGATTGTCGACGACTACGGCTATCCGCTGCCTCCGGACGAGGACGGCCACGTTCTCTGCTCCGGGTACAACATCATGCACGGATATCTGCGAGGGGTAGACGATCCGGAATCAACGCCCGACGACGCAGTAGACGGTGACGGTTGGTTGCGAACCGGCGACATCGGTTGGTCGGACGACGAGGGGCACCTGTATATCGTTTCGCGGGCCAAAGACACGGTGATCGTCAGCGGATTCAACGTCTACCCGCAAGAAGTGGAGACGGTATTGATGGATCACCCGTTGATTCTCGAAGTCGCGGTGATCGGCGTGGCCGACCAACGGCAAGGACAACGGCTGGTTGCCTGCATCATTCCGGTCCACGGGTACTCCGTCGATTCCGAGGATCTGATCGATTTCTGCAAGGAACGGTTAAGTGCCTACAAGGTGCCGCGCATCTTTGTCGAGCTGGAGATGTTCCCGACAACGCACACCGGCAAACGATCACGAGAAGAACTACGCAAGCAGGTTTCGCAGAGATTGTGACCTGTACGCACAGGTATCAAGCTACGAAATGAATAGGCCACTGGCCGTTCACATCTGACACGTCTTTCCCTTGACTGCTCAGAAACTCGGCAAAATCCCGTTGACGTTCGGCGTGCCACTGTGCCTGATCGACCATGAGATCAAGATCGTTGATCTCCGGAAAACGCAGTGCTAGTTCTCGTGCCAGAGCTGCCGCGGCCATCGCGTCGGCCTCTGCCTCGTGCGCGGATTCGAGTGTGATTCCGTAGAACTCGCAGACCGCAGACAGCGTTCGCTTTCCCTTGCGGAACTTGTCCATCGCGCGATCGATCACGTAGGGATCGACAACCAAGCCGGGAACCAGCGCCGGTTTGCCGATTCGTAGGCCTTCGGAGTGCATGACCGTGAGGTCGTAGGACGCGTTGAACGCAACAACCGAATGATCACGTGCCCACGAATTGTGGAGAGCCTCACGGATCTCCTCGTAGCCCTCGGCGTAGTCCTGACCGTGCTCAGCCGCATATTCGGTGGTGATGCCGTGAATAGCGATGGCCCCGGCCGGAATATCGACGCCCGGGTCGAGTAACCACGTGCGGGTTTCGACACTCGAGCCATCCACGACGGCAACACACGCGCTGACGATCCGGGCTGTGGATGGATCGCGCCCCGTGGTCTCGAGGTCGAACGCGCAGATCGGGCGATCGGACCAGTTGTTCATCGGGGGCCTTTCGGTGTTCAAGTTCATGTCCGGTTCACTATGCACGCAGGCACCGACAAGAACTGGCCCGAAGCCTCTCGACCTACATTGAGTCGGACCCGACAGTCACATTAAGTCGGTCCCGACAGTAAATCGCTCCAGCACCTCCAGGCGCGGAGTCACACCGAAGCCCGGCCCTTGTGGCACAGCGATGTGCCCGTCCTCGATGACAAACGGTTCGGTGATGTCCTCGGCGAAGATCGGTCCGGTTGGCGGCGAAATTAGAAGTGCAGCAACGATATTCGTTTGTTCGAGCGACCCGTGGCCCGAGCTCGGGACCACGGGCGGCGACGTCCGTCAGGCTGAAGGTTGCTCGGCCACTGCCTTCCCCACGAAACGGTGGGTCTGATCGAATGCAGCGGCTACCTGGATCGAGTTGGTCATGTCACTGATTTCAGCCCAGCGTTCGGCGACCACCTCGGGCGAGAGCGCCTCCTGCGGGATGTAGACGCCCTGCGACTCCTCCATCCGGGCGATCGCGAACACGCCGGCGCCGGCGCTGAGGATCGTCTTGGTTGGTGCGTCCTCGGAGACCATGAACAGCGCGCCCGGTGAGATCGACTCGGGAGCAAGGAGTGCAAGGGTCTTCTCGTCGAGCAGGTCCTCGGTCATGCGGGTAGCCGCTGTCGGGGCAAGTGAGTTCACTCGAATGCCCTTGCGCTCACCTTCGATGGACAACACGTTCATCAAACCGACGACGCCCGACTTGGCGGCGCCGTAGTTGGCCTGGCCGAAGTTGCCGTAGATGCCCGACGCGGACGTGGTCATGAGAATACGGCCGTAGTTCTGCTCGACCATGTGCGGCCAGACAGCCTTGGACACGATGACCGAACCCATGAGGTGAACGTCGATGACCTTGCGGAAGTCGTCCAAGTCGGCCTTGATGAACGACTTGTCGCGCAGGATGCCGGCGTTGTTGATGAGGATGTCGACGCGCCCCCACTTCTCGATAGCAGCGGCGACCATGGCGGCAACTGCGTCGGCGTCGGTGATGTCGCAGTGATCTGCAAGCGCTTCGCCGCCAAGAGTCTCGATTTCGGCTACTACCTTCGCGGCTGCGGTATCGGCGCCGCCACTGCCGTTGACGGATCCGCCCATGTCATTGACTACAACGCGTGCGCCGCGAGCGGCGAGCGCCATGGCGTGAGCTCGGCCGAGACCGCCGCCTGCACCAGTGATGATCGCGACCTTGCCTGAGAAATCCAATGACATGGGAAAAACCTCTCTGATCTGGGATACTACTGAGTATTACTATGTCAAAATGTGGAAACAAGTCAAGGCAGTGAAGGGCGAACGATGAGTGCTGACGCACCTGATATGCGCTCGGTGATCATCGAGACCGCGGCAGACGCATTTGCGGCAGACGGATATGCCGCCACGACCATTGACGACCTCGCCGATCGCGTCGGCGCCACCAAGGGTCTTGTCTACTACCATTTTCGGTCGAAATTCGATATCTACCTGGCTATTTTCGAGCAGGGTATGAGCAGGCTCAGAGCGGAAGTCGACGGAGAAGTGGCGGCGGGCGGCACCGGATTGGTCAAGCTCGCGGCGATGTCGCGGGCGCATCTGATCAATCTCATGACGCACCTCGGACATCATCATGCAATCCACCAGGGCGTGCGGGGGCAGATGAGTTCGGCGCTCAAGCCGCGCCAGCAGCAGGCGCTCGTCGAACTCAACGCTCTGCGCTTGGACTACGAGAAGCTTTTCGAACAGGTGATGATCGAAGGAGTCGCAGACGGTTCGATCCGCGCCTCGTCACCGCGCATGGCGGCAAAGGTTCTGCTCAGTAGCCTTAACGGTATCGATCTCTGGTATCGCCGTCGCGAGGGCCAGTCGGTCGCCGAAACCGAGGCGCTGGCAGACGAGATCGTCGAACTCCTGATCGGCGGGTTGCGCGCGGAACACTAGCGCGGCGCCAGACTGTCCGTAGAACTGACTGTCGTGGCAGACAGTCTGTCGGTTGTCGCAGCTCTCGCCGCACCCCAAGGTTCTCTTATGGCAATTACCGAGGGTGTAACCGGCGAGCAGACCGGGGTGGATCGCGAGTACGGAGATCGCGTACTTGCCGTCGAACCTGGCGGAAACGAGTTCATTCCCGACGAGGATCGCCACGGCACCCCTGGTCAGCTGTTCTGGACGTGGATGTCCCCGAACCTCGAATTCGCCACGATCTTCATCGGAGTTCTCTCCGTATCCGTATTCGGGATGACGTTCTGGCAGGCGACGCTCGGACTGGTCGTCGGAACCGCTCTCGGTGCGGCCGCGCACTTCGTGCTGTCGGCACGCGGACCGTTGCACGGTGTGCCGCAAATGGTGCTCGGCCGATTGGGTTTCGGATACCGAGGTAACGCTCTGCCGTCGGCGTTCATGTCGATCATGTGCGGCGTCGGATGGTTTGCAACCAACAGTGTCAGCGGCGCTTTTGCGCTCAACACCCTGACCGGATTGCCGCCGGTGCCTTCACTGTTGGTGATCGTCGTCATCCAGACCGTGTTCGCTTTCTTCGGGCACAACCTGGTTCAGGCTTTCGAGCGATATGCGTTTCCCGTACTTGCCGTGATCTTTGCCATCACTGCGATTGTCATTCTGACAAAAGCCAATCCAGGTGCGCCGGCGATCGAGGGCGGCGTCGGTGGACTCGGCGGTTTCCTCCTTACCGTGGGCACCGCGTTCGGGTACGCCGCCGGGTGGACGCCCTATGCCGCTGATTACACGCGCTACCTTCCGGCGTCGGTCTCGACATTCCGAACAGGTCTGTTCGCGTCGGCCGGACTGTTTGTCTCCTGCGTGGCACTGTCGGTGGTCGGTGCGGCATCGGTCACGATCGGCGCGCCGTCGTCGGATAACCCTGCCGACGCGTTCACATCCAATCTTCCTTCGGCACTTGCCAATCTGACGCTACTGGCCATCGCGCTCGGTGCCGTCGCCGCGAATGCGCTCAATGTCTACTCCGGCTCGATGGCCTTTGTGACCATCGGATTGAAACTCCCGGTGAAAACGCAGCGAGCCATGGTCGCGATGGTTTTCGGAGTTGTCGGATTCCTGGTTGCGTGGTGGGCACTCGCCGACGCAGCAGCAAGCTACGAAGCTTTCCTCCTTGTCGTCGCCTACTGGATCGGTCCGTGGCTCGGCATCATGTTCGCCGACCAATACCTGCGCCGCGGGCAGCGCATCGACAATCTCCTCTACGACCCGGAACACACCAACTGGGGTGGATTCTCAGCTTTCGTGATCGCACTCCTCACCTCGGTTCTGCTGTTCTCCAACCAAGAGAAGTTTGTCGGGTACGTCGTACGGTCAGTCCCCGAGCTGGGCGACATTACGTTCTTCGTGGGATTTGTCATCGCGGGCGGGCTTTACCTCCTCGTCAACGGTTCGAAGATCTCGCGCGACAAGCCGGTGAGCGCACAGCGCTAGAAGCAGAGTCGCGTACATCGACGGCGTCGACGGGTCGTATCCGAGTAGCGCCCGGATACGGTCGAGTCGCTGATAGAGCGATTGCCGGCCCAGGTGCAGCGCAGCCGCCGAACGTGTTGCGCTGCAACCATGACGGAGATGAACCTCGAGTGTTCTGGTGAGATCACTCGAATGGGTGTCGTCCCAGGAAATCAGGGGAGCGACGACGGCAACCATCCGTTCCCGAACGTCCACCGGCAACTGGTCCACCGCGAGTTCCGGGGCCAGTTCACGAGTGGTTGTCACCACGCGCCCGGCGAGCCAGGTCCGACGAGCCGACGTCGCAAGGCGAAGCCCTGATCGGGCAGCATGAAGTGCCGCACTGACCTCGGACGGAGTGAACGCACACGGGTCTCCGATCACCACCGTGACTCCGTCGGTGATGTTGGACGACAGGGATGTTCCGAATGCCGCACTCACGGCACCGACAGCATCGATCGTCTTGGCCGGCACTGCAACAAGACCGAACGTGCTGGCATGTACTTCGGCTCCCAAGTTCGGTTGGCCGAGGAGTTTGGCCGCGGAATCGAGGAGGCGAGTGGCGATTCGCGAACCAGGGGAGTCGATCGCGATCGCAACGACGCGGTGGCCGGGAGTGGGATGGAACCCAGCGGCCGCGGATCTGACGCGAAGGTCGATCTGCCGTACGTCGGTGCGCTCCAGCAGATCCGACACGAGAGTAGCGGCCGCCCGCTGGGGACGACCGGTTAGGTTTCCCGAATAGGTCAGTGCCAGCCCCAATGAACCGGCTGAGCGTTGCAACAGCCCGTGCAACGTTGCCGGATTCAGTGTCGAACCAGGCCCGGCCGTCAGAGTCCCCCAGGCTCCGTCTCTGGAATGGATAGCGGCAGTGGCAGTTCCGGCGTCAGCGGCACGCCAGGCTGACCGATCGTCGTCGACGCCATGTGCTGCGACGAGGGCGCCACTGCCGCTTGTCACGATCAAAGGGCACCCCGTTACGTCACTGATGCGCTCGAGCAGAGTGGCCACACCACTGCCCGCCATCAACTCGAGTTCGAGCACGCGAGCGAGATCATTTCCCAGGCGCAGCACAGCGACTTCACGCGAAATGATTTCGGTATTTGCGTTCTGACACAGTTCGATGAAAGGGACAACAGTCCGGAGTGCGATCAGCGGCATTCCCATGATCGCCGCTTCCTCGATCATGTCCGACGGAATCGCGTCGAAGGTTCTGCCGAGTTCTACGGCAACTCCGGCGACGTTTCGGTTCCCGACCTCTCGCAGATAGTGCCGCCTGGTCCCCGGATCGACCCCGGACAGACCCAAGCCGGTGGTGAGCAACAACTCGTCCCCGGACAGCAACGGGCTGATTTCGTAGATCTCGCTCGAATGGACCCAGCGGACCACACGTCCCAACTGACTGCCACCGGCCAGAACCTGTGGATCGGCCCCACGGAACTGGTTGTCGAGTAGCTCGCGCACGGTCAGAGTCATCGGTTCGGCGTTCCTCACTCTGGGCGACAGTATGTCCACCATAAGGGCGGCTCGTTACAACAATGTGTCAGTTGTGGATGTAGTCCGAACAGCAGAAAGTAGAGGGATGTCGACGACTGTGACGAGCGCTTCCCGCGCTCTCGACCCCCAGACAATGTTGCAGGCAGCGATATCCGAGGCCGAACTCGGCCGCAGTGAGGGCGGAATTCCCATCGGTGCGGCACTCTTCGCGTCCGACGGCACCCTTCTCGGTAGTGGACGAAACCGTCGAGTCCAGCACGACGATCCGTCGGTGCACGGTGAAACCGACGCCTTTCGTGCGGCCGGAAGGCAACGTGACTACCGGCAGACCATCATGGTCACCACGCTCTCGCCGTGCTGGTACTGCAGCGGGCTCGTGCGTCAGTTCAACATCGGATCCGTGATCGTCGGTGAAAGCGTGACATTTACCGGTGGGCACGAGTGGCTCCGCGAAAACGGGGTGTCTGTCACCGTTCTGCGAGATCAACACTGCATCGATTTGATGACCGAGTTCATCGAAACAAACCCGGCACTGTGGAACGAAGACATCGGAGTAGCGGAATGAAGGCTGTATCGACCGTGGATATTTCCCTCTGGCGGGCGGGCGGTCCGGGCGCTGAAGCTGTCGCGCGTGAGGTGGACGAAGGGCTGCAACGTGCGGGCTTCCTTCTCGTGCGCGGGCATGGGATCACCCGCGAACTTGCCGCAGACGTGCGAGCCGCGGCCCGGAAGTTCTTTGCGCTACCCGAGTCGACCAAAGCGAAGTACGCCGCAATAGTCGGTGAACGCGGATGGATCGGCCCGGGGATGGAGGCCAACGGCTACTCGGAGGGAACCGAGACCCCGCCGGATCTCAAGGAGACCTTTGCGATCGGGGCTGAAACTCGGACGGGCGATCCGCTGGTCGACGACGTCTGGTTTCTCTCCAACGTCTGGCCGAGCGAGGTTGCCGAACTACACGAGCTCTTGACCGTCTACACCGCGCAGATGCGTCGACTGTCGGACGATTTGCTGGAGATGTTCGCAGCTGCACTAGGTTTGGCGAACAACCCGTTCGACGGGCTTGCCGACCTCCCCACGTGGACGTGCAACATCAACCATTACCCACCGATGAGCGTCGTGGGTGAGCCTGAGCCGGGACAGTTCCGCATCGGTCCGCACACAGACTTCGGAACGGTGACAGTTCTCGATCGTGAGCTCGGATCCGGTGGACTGCAGGTGTACACGGACGAAGGCGGATGGGAAGACGCCCCGTACGACGCAGAAGCGTTGACGGTCAACATCGGAGACCTCCTCGAATACTGGAGTGGGAAACGCTGGCCGTCGGGCCGGCACCGCGTACTTCCTCCCCAAGCGGACGCTCCGGAGGAAGATCTGGTCTCGCTCATCTACTTCTACGAACTCAATCACGATGCGCTAGTCACCCCGTTGGAGTTGCCGATCGGGCGAGTGTCCGGCCTGGAACCCGTCGTGTCGGCCGACTTCATCAAACTCAGGCTGGACGCGATCACTCTCTAACTGGCGAAAATCCTTGGTTTGTCCCGTTCTCAGAAGAGGGGTAATGTGTGGGCGTCGTGCGCCGTCCGAGCGCATGGCGAACGAGCAGTAATTCAGGGAAGAGGAGGTGTGGCTTGTAATGCGTGGCCAACCTCCGAGTACCAACTGAAGCTGTAGACCGCCCGGGTCGCCGGGTATTTTGCTGCAGCTTCATCGTGTGTTCATCGGCCTCTGCTTCGCTGTGAAGCGCGCCTTGGCCGTTCACTCTTCCTTGAAAGCTGTTGCAGCATGTCTGAATTCAAGTCCCGCCGGTCGTCCTTCCCGCGTCGCTCGGCAGGTTTCGGTGATAGTCGAACCGGTCACACGCCCGTCGCCCGCACCATCGTGAAGGCCGCAACGACCGATGCGATTGCGCCTGTGGAAGCCACGGTCGTGAATAGTGGTGTGTACCGCGACGGAGCTCGGATCGCGTCGCCGTCCACCCTCGCCGAAGCGTTGTCGTGCCTGCCGGATTCGCAGTCGATGGCATGGATCGGGCTGTACCGTCCCGACGACACTCAATTGTACGCTGCAGCACAGCATTTCGATCTTCACGAGTTGGCTGTCGAAGACGCGATTGCCGCACATCAACGTCCCAAGCTCGAGCGATACGGTGAGACACTCTTTGTCGTGTTGCGCGCTGCGCGCTATCGCGACGAGACCGAACGCGTCGAATTCGGTGAACTGCATGTGTTCTGCGGTCCCAACTTCGTTCTTACTGTCCGCCACAGTGAATCACCGGATCTCACGGCCGTGCGAACCAGAATGGAGAACGATCCCGACCTCCTCCGTCTGGGGACCGAAGCTGTTCTCTACGCAATCCTCGACGCCGTTGTCGACGGCTATGCGCCGGTTGTCGCCGGCCTGCAGAACGACATCGACGAGATCGAGACCGAGGTATTCAGCGGCGATCCCGGAGTGTCGCGTCGTATCTACGAATTGACCCGTGAAGTGATCGAATTCCAGAGGGCCACACGGCCGTTGCTCGGGATGCTCCGTGGATTGTCGGCAGGATTCGACAAATACCACACCGACGAAGAACTGCAGCGCTATCTTCGCGATGTCACCGACCACGCGACAACAGTGGTCGAGCAGGCCGACGGGTTCCGTCAACTGTTGGGAAACATCCTGACCGTCAATGCAACCCTGGTATCGCAGAATCAGAACGAGGAAATGCGAAATCTCACGCAGGCGAGTTACGCGCAGAACGAGGAGATCAAGAAAGTGTCGGCCTGGGCGGCAATTCTCTTTGCCCCGACACTGATCGGAACTGTGTACGGCATGAACTTCGACGACATCCCGGAACTTCACTGGCAGTTGGGCTATCCGTTTGCGCTCTCGATGATGGTGCTGACGTGTGGAAGTCTCTACACGATTTTCAAGCGGCGAGGCTGGCTCTGACCGTGCGCCTTTATCAACCGCGGGCGGTTGATAAAGGCGCACAACAGGTTAGAGCGTTGCCGTACAAACGGTGAACTTGCGTTCGGCGTGCTCGAATCCCGAATCTGCTTCGGAACCACAATCTTCGATGGACGTCGAACCCTGGAGGATTTCGATTACCTGGACTACGTCGCTTCCCGAATCGGCGCAGTCGATACGGGCCGGCTCGTCGTCGAGGCCACCCGGTCCGAGGTCCATGCATCCGCCGACGACCCAGTCGATGTCGAGACAGACCGCGCCCTGTTCCTGGCCGAGCAGAGTCTCGTAGTAGGTCTGATCGATGTCGGACGCGCACTCATCCGACGTGGGGGCTTTGGCGACAACCTTGTAGTTGGATTCGTCGCTGCCGCACACGGCGTGGTCGATTTCGGCGTCGTTCGTGGTGCCGCCGATCTTGACGCAGTCGCCGATGTTCACGTCGATATCAACGTCGCCGCCCGCGTCGGTGCCCTCTTGGCCGTCGATCTTCGAGGTGGTGGTGCTCGCTGACGTGGTGTTCGAATCTGCCACGGTGGATGATGATTCCGCGATGGCTTTAGGCTCGACGTCAGATCCGCACCCAGTGGCGAAAATGGCGATTGCAGACGTCGCGATCAGTGCTGTGCACAGCCGTCCGACGATTCCGGACATTCAAGTCTCCCTTGCTGATCTTGGATTATTCGGGCTCTATTCCACTTCACTGCTAGTCGAATAGCGAATCGGGCTGTCAGTATGAGTGGGTGGACCTCCCTCAGATGCCGCCGCTCGCCCCGATGTTGGCGAAGGCCGCTACGACAGTGCCGGTACAACCCGAATCCGACCAGCCGACGTGGTCGTACGAACCGAAATGGGATGGCTTTCGGTCGATAATCTTCCGCGACGGGGACGAGGTAGTCCTCGGTTCACGCGGAGGAAAAGACCTGGCTCGGTACTTCCCCGAAATCGTCGAAGCGGTGAAGGCGGAACTGCCGGACAAATGTGTGGTGGACGGCGAGCTTGTCGTGCCCCGGGAAGTGAACGGCGTGACGCGGCTGAGTTGGGAAGCGCTGTCCGAGCGCATCCACCCCGCAGCCAGTCGAGTGACGCTGCTCGCCGAACAGACACCAGCGCAATTTGTCGGATTCGACCTGTTGGCGTTGGGAGATCGGGACGTAGCCTCCGAAGATTTCACCGTTCGACGCGCATTGCTGGTCGACACGATCGGCGGCGGTCCGAGCTGTCATGTCACAGCTGCAACTTTCGACAGCGGTGAGGCGATGCGGTGGTTCGAGATGTTCGAAGGCGCTGGTCTTGACGGTGTGATCGCCAAGAAGCTGGTCGGCCCCTACCTGCCGAACAAGCGCGAGATGATCAAGGTCAAGCACGCCAGAACCGCGGATGTCGTACTGCTCGGATACCGTCCGCACAAGAGTCAACCGGGTATCGGTTCGATGCTGCTGGGTTTGTTCGACGGCTCCGATTTGAAGATGGTCGGTGGCGCTTCGGCATTCACCGCGGCGCGGCGAATCGAGTTGCTGGAAGAACTCGAACCACTACGCGTCGGTGACGACGTGGTGGCGGAAGGCGAGGCAAGTCGATGGAAGTCGGCAGCCGACCGCTCGTGGGTCCCGCTCCGCCCGGAGCGGGTATTGGAAGTGGCGTACGACCAAATGGAAGGGGAACGCTTCCGGCACGCAGCGCGCTTTCTGCGGTGGCGTCCGGATCGGGTTCCCGACGAGTGCACGTTCGATCAGTTGGAGGTTCCGGTGCGGTACGACTTCGCGGATGTCCTTGCAGGTGGTGTGTGATGGCCAGTCCGGCAGTGGAACTGGATGTCGACGGAATCGCGGTCCGTCTCTCCAGCCCCGACAAGATCTACTATCCGCAATTGGGCACCGACGGCGGGACCAAGCGTCATCTTGTGGAGTACTACCGCACAGTGGCGTTGCAGGGCGCCGCGGTGGCCGCCCTGAAGGATCGACCGACACACCTGCAACGCTTTCCCGACGGTATCGAGGGCGAAGAGGTCTACCAGAAACGATTGCCGGCGAAACGACCTGAACATGTCGAATCCTGTGAGGTGACGTTTCCGTCCGGGCGCAAGGCCGACGTCCTCCGAGTGCAGAACGCTGCCAACATCGTGTGGGCGGCAAACCTCGGAACCATCACGTTTCATCCGTGGGCAGTGCGCTGCCCGGACACCGATCATCCCGACGAATTGCGGATCGATCTTGATCCGCAGCCCGGAACCGGTTTTGCGGAGGCCGTCGCGATCGCCGACGAGGTACTGCGTCCACTTCTCTCGGAACTGGGCCTGGAAGGGTTCCCCAAGACGTCCGGTGGACGGGGCCTGCACGTCTACATTCCGCTCGCGCCGCGTTGGGATTTCATCGAGGTTCGACACGCGGGAATTGCACTGGCTCGTGAAGTCGAACGACGCAGCGGCGATCGGGCGACAACGGCCTGGTGGAAGGAAGAACGTGGTGAGCGGATCTTCATCGACTTCAACCAAAATGCCAGGGACAGAACGATTGCCGCGGCCTATTCTGCGCGCAAAACTCCGATTGCAACCGTGTCGACGCCGGTGACGTGGGACGAACTGCGCGACGTACACCCCGACGACTGCACTATCGCGACGGTCCCGAATCTGCTCGCCGACCGCGGTGATCCGATGGCAGCGATGCACGAGAAGGCCTTTGAACTCGATGTTCTCCTGGAAATGTTCGAGAAGGACATCGCAGCAGGATTGGGAGACCTCCCATATCCGCCCAACTACCCCAAAATGCCGGGTGAACCGAAACGGGTACAACCGAGTCGCGATCGAGATCGGAAGCAGACAGAAACCGAGTAGCGTCTGAATCGGACAAATCCGAGACTCGCGAGTGCATTGTGAGGTTGAAATGGATCACCGGGGCGCACGGGTTACAGGATTGATAGTGGGCGGCGGGATAATCGCAGCTCTGAGCATTGTCGGCGCTACTTCGCAGGCGTCGGCCGCAACATTGGACTGCTCTGCGAGAGGGCTCGATCAGACTCTGGTGGACGGCTCGTCGGCGTGCCGGGCGGTTGCCGATGCGGACAGTTCCGCCATCTCGCATGTCGAAGGTGACGGAGTAGGGGCCGCAGACTCGCGCGACGGCGGCACGTCTGCTGGGCTTGCGATGTTCGGTGGCGTCGCGGCCGCGGAAACTCGCGGTGGAATGCTTGCTGCCGTTGCTTTCGGGCGGGATTCGTTAGCTCTCGGGCGCACCGCATCGCCGTTTGCGGTCGTCCTGGCAGGCCCAGGCGGTCGCGCTGCTGTCGGTGATGCCGACGTTGGCGCAATCTGCGCCGGGGGTCCTGCGCTGGTTTTCAATATCGCGACTGCTCAGGGATGTTTCAGCGATGGAATTTCGACCTGGACGCTGCCGTGACGGTGCCCCGCACTACAGTTCACTTCGTGACACCGGTCACAAAGATGTAAAGCTGTGGTGGGTCGATCAGGGCAGCTGCCGTGATCAAACGGGGATCGGAGGACGCGATGACTGCAAACGCACGACGCGGTTCAATCGCACGCACAGAGGTGCCGGCGCGGACCGAACTGTACGTCGATCGTCGATTCCTGCCACTGGCAGACCGGTTCTTTGCGATGTACCGGCAACCGCAGCAAGGCGGCGGCGCTTTGGTTGCCTACCAGGGTGGCGAGAAGGTCCTCGACATCTGGGCCGGATATGCCGACCGTGACCGCCGCTGGGACCACGACACCATCTCACTTTCGTTCTCCACGGGCAAAGGTGTGGCCAGTACCGTCGTACATCGTTTGGCTGAGCGTGGATTGATCGATTACGACGCGCCGGTCGCGCAGTACTGGCCCGAGTTCGGTGCCGCTGGCAAAGACAAGATCACCGTTCGTGACTTGATGACGCATCGCGCCGGCCTGCACAAGGTGCGTGGATTGATGCGCAATCCGCTCGATCTCATGGACTACGACGCAGTTGTTGCCGCACTGGCTGCGAGCAAGCCGGATCCGCGCCGGCTGAAGGGCCCCGGATATCACGCGGTGACATACGGATGGTTGGTAGCCGAATTGGTTGCGCGGGTGACGGGACTGCCCTTCACGGACGTCGTCGAGGCGGAGATCGCGAAGCCGCTCGGTGTCGACGAATTCTGGTTCCGCGTACTCATCTCCGAGCGGACGCGTATCGCGAAGCTGTTTCCGCACATCAATCCAGCGGGTCTCAACTGGGCGTTTGCGTCTACGGTTCTCTCTCATGTCGGCCCCACTCGCGGTCTGGCCGAGGCTGCGATGCCCGACGGATTCGACGTGATGGTTCGTAATCCGGCGGTGCATGACACAGTGATGCCCGGTTGGAACGGAGTCTTCAGCGCGCGGGCGCTGGCGAGGATGTATGCGGCAATCGCCAACGGCGGCATGCTCGACGGAAAGCGGTTCCTGACAGAGTCGACCATCGATCAGATGGCGACCATTCAAACGCGAGAGCGTGACTACGTACTCGCGGTTCGGCCCAATTGGGCGCTGGGTTACCACCCGCCGATCATCGCGGCACGGCGTCAACCGCGAAACGCCATCGGACACTACGGCGTCGGTGGTTCGGGCGCGTATGCCGACCTCGACAGCGGCTTGTCGTTGGGTTTCACGACCAACCGATTGGGTAGTGCCGTAACAGCACTTGGCGACCTTCGTCTCGCCAGGCTGGGAGCCGAAGCACAGGAGCTCGCGCGTCGGGGATAACGAGTGAGGTGAAAATGGTCGTAGATCTTGCGGCAGCAACACGATTTCTGGCCGGCAACGGCCGGATACTCGACCGTCACCGGTTGAATTTAGTTCTGGGGCAAGGCGATCGAGATGCTGCATTGGCGGCGGTCGACGGCTACCGAAATCCCGACGGCGGATACGGCTGGGGTCTCGAGCCGGACCTGCGTTCGCCAGGTAGCCAACCCGGTGGAGCACTGCATGCGTTCGAGGTTTTTGCCGATGTCGCCGCGGTGACCCCGCGGGCCCTGGAATTGTGTGACTGGCTGCAGACGGTATCGACCGTCGACGGTGGTCTGCCCTTTGCTCTTCCGATTTCCGAACCGGCTGGGTGCGCACCGTTCTGGGTCGACGCGGATCCGTCGGAATCGTCGTTGCAGATCACGGCCATCGTGTGCGCCACGGCGTTGCGGGTAGCCGAATTCGATTCCGCAGTGGCCAAACATCCCTGGCTCGATTCGGCGGTTCGGTTCTGCCTGGGTGCGATCGAGCGTGCCGAGACGTTGAGTGCTCTCGAATTGGCATTTGCGTTGCAGTTCCTCGATGCGGCGAACGAGGTCCGGTTGGTGGCAAAACTCGGTGCGCTCATTCCTCCGGACGGATTGGTGCACGTGGACGGGGGAGCTGTCGACGAGTACATGCGTCCGCTCGATTTCTCGCCGTATCCTTCAGGTCCGACCCGCACGCTGTTCAGTGCGGGAGTGATCGATGAGGAACTGTCCGCATTGGCGGCGAGGCAGTGCGACGATGGCGGATGGATGGTGGATTTCGACAGCTATTCACCCGCTGCCGTGCTTGAATGGCGTGGTCATGCCACAGTTTCGGCAGTTGCCCTGTTGAAACGCAATAGCGTGATCTGAAAACCGTTCTCGCGCCAAATTGGAACACGTTATAGTCTGGAAAGTGGATGTGCTTATGTGTTTCAGGGATAGGGGAGAGCTATGGCGTATGTGATCACGCAGCCGTGCTGTAACGACGCCTCATGTGTGGACGTGTGCCCGGTCAACTGCATTCATCCGACGCCTGACGAAGCCCAGTTCGCCACCACCGAAATGCTCTACATCGACCCGGACACCTGCATCGACTGCGGTGCGTGTGTGGATGAGTGCCCGGTCGATGCCATCTACTCCGACAACGAACTTGCTGAAGCCGACGCGCCGTACCTCGAGATGAACGCGTCGTACTTCGAGAAGCATCCGATGGGGCCGGACTGGCCGGAGCCGATCACCATGGCCAAGATCGCTCCCGAGTTGGGGACGCTGCGGGTCGCCATCGTCGGTTCAGGGCCGGCGGCGTGTTACGCGGCGATGGAACTGGCCGGCAAGCCGCGGGTCGAGGTCGACATTTTCGATCGCCTACCGACGCCGTACGGGTTGGTCCGAGCAGGCGTGGCTCCCGATCATCCGGGTACCAAGGGCGTCACCGACCAGTTCCGCGCTGTCGTGTCGAAGAAGACGGTGCACTGCCACTTCAATGTCGAGGTGGGCAATCATATTTCGCATACCGAACTGCTCGAGCATCATCATGCGGTGATCTACGCGGTAGGTGCGGCAGGTGATCGCAAGCTCGATATCCCGGGCGAAGATCTTCCGGGAAGCCATGCTGCAACCGAATTCGTGGCCTGGTACAACGGTCATCCGAGTTACGCCGATCGCAGTTTCGATCTGTCCGGGGAGCGGGCCGTCATCGTCGGCAACGGCAACGTTGCACTCGACGTCGCCCGCATCCTCGTCACCGACCCGGAGGTTCTGGCCAAGACGGATCTTGCGGATCATGCCCTCGAAGCGTTGCGCAACAGCAATATTCGTGAAGTGGTGATTCTCGGTCGTCGAGGTCCGGCGCAGGCCGCGTACACCAACCCCGAATTGCTGGCGCTGGGCCAGATGGCGGATGTGGACGTCATTGTGGATCCGGTGGAGGCAGAACTCGACGATTCGAGTCGGGCTTTTGTCGAGAGCGACGCCGCAGAGCCGTCGGTGTTACTCAAGGTGAAGCAGGCCCAGGAATTTGCCTCGCGCACAGCCGATCCCACACGTAAGCGCATAGTTCTGCGATTCCTCACCTCCCCGGTCGAGATCCTCGGCGACGGCAGTGTCGAGCAGGTTCGCATCGTGAAGAACCAACTGGTCGCAACACCCACCGGTCAACTGTCCGCACGGCCCACCGAGGAAACCGAGACCCTCGACACCGGACTGGTATTGCGTTCGGTCGGTTACCGAGGAACGCCCGTCGCGGACCTACCGTTCGACGATGCTCGAGGCGTGATCCCCAACGAGAACGGCCGCGTGATCGATCCGGAATCGGGGATGCCCATGCCCGGCGTCTACGCTGCGGGGTGGATCAAGCGTGGCCCGACCGGTGTGATCGGCACGAACAAGTACTGCTCGGCTGAAACCGTGTCCATGATTTTTGACGACTTCGCAGCTGGGCGCCTTGCAACGCCAAGTGCGGAAGCGGAGAAGTTGACGGTACTTCTGGCCGACAGGTCACCGGATCAGGTGGACTACCAAGGTTGGCAGCGGATCGACAAGGCCGAGCGCGCATCCGGGGCGGCTGTCGGTCGTCCGCGAACCAAGCTCATTTCGATCGAATCGATGCTTGCGGCCGCTCGCGAGGAAAGCTAGCGGAGATCGTTCAACCTACGTGCTCGGTGAGAGACCACTGTCCCGAACCCTGCAGTTCGAGTTGCCGATTGTGAAAGACGTTGAGCGTGCTGCGGTGTCCCACGCTGACCATAATGCTGTCGGGCAGTTCGCTGCGCAGCATGCGGTAGAGCGTGTGCTCGAGGCCTTCGTCGATCGCGGATGTCGCTTCGTCGAGGAACACGGTGCGAGGCTTGGCCAGAACTACCCGGGCGAACGCCAGTCGCTGTTGTTCGCCCGGAGAGAGGATTCGGGTCCAATCGGCTACTTCGTCGAGACGGTCGGTCAAATGCGGAAGATGCACCTGGTCAAGTACCGCTCGGAGCCTGCTGTCCTTGGCGATCGAACGATCCGGATACGCCAGTCCCGTGCGCAACGACCCCAGCGGCAGGTACGGGCGCTGGGAAAGGAAAAGCGACCTGCCCACCGGCCGGGTAACCGAACCGTCCGCGTAAGGCCACAGTTGTGCGATGCTTCGCAGCAAGGTGGTCTTACCGCTTCCCGACGCACCTTTGACGAGCAGGGCGTCGCCGTGATCGAGTGTCAGATCCAGCTCGGCGATCAAAGTCTCTCCGGAAGGCTTGCGTACGTGGAGTTTTCGGATGACAAGCTGATCTCCGGCGTCGGAAACGTCGAGCGTCGGTAGTGCCCGGGCTCGCTTGTCGGCGTCGGCGAGGCCGGTCAAGCGTATGAGGGTGGCGCGAAAGCTCGCGAAATCGGCGTACGACTCACGGAAGAACGACAAAGATTCGTGGACTTGGCCGAACGCCTGCGCGGTTTGCATGACGTCGCCGAAAGTGACCTGCCCCTTGAACAACCGAGAGCCTTGCACCAAGAACGGGAAGATGACGGCGGTCTGGTTCACCGCCAGATTGAAGCCGCTGAACTTCAGCGTCCGGAAGACAATTGCCCACATGTTGCGGATCACCGCAGCGAAGCGTGTTGCGAGCGTGCGACGTTCGACGTCCTCGCCGCGATAGAACGCGATACTTTCGCCGTACTCCCGCAATCGCACCAAGGCATAGCGAAAGGTCGCGCCGAGCTTCTCGTTCAGGAAGTTCAACATGATCAGCGGTCGGCCGATCCAGAATGCCAGCGCGGTGGTCACCAATACGTAGATGTAGACCAGGAAGATCATCGCGCGCGGAATCTCGGTACCGAAAATGGTCAGCGGTCCGGAGAGATTCCACAGGATCGCGGTAAAGCTCACTATCGACACCATCGCGGTGACCGCACCCATCGACAACGTGCGGGAATAGGTCACGAACGAGGTGATATCGGTCTGGATGCGCTGATCTGGATTGTCGATCGGGTTATGCAGGAACTCGCCGCGGTAGTACGCAAGACCGTCGAGCCAATCGTCGGTCAGGGTGTTGTTGAGCCAGATGCGCCACTTGATGTCGAGGGCCTGGCCGACGAAGTACGTGAGGAGCGAACTCACGACGTGGATGACCGCCAGGACGGCGAACACTCTGAGATAGTGCCAGAACCCGGCTTCGTCGAGGTTCTGAATCGTGTCGTAGAAATCCTTGTACCAGTAGGAGAACAACACCGTCACGCGCACAGCCCACACCGTGAGCAGCAGCAGTACTGCAAGAATCAGTATTGGAACGGGGCTGCGCCTGGGGTTGAAGTACGGCCAGGCCATCCGTCGAAACTGGCTGCCCCAGGCAGTGAAGCGGGCCAGCAGAATTGCCGTGATCGCGAGGGCGGCGGCGGTGATCGTATAAGCCTTCGCCAGCCACAGCGCACTGTCCGGAACTGCGGTGCTCCAGTTCACGTGCACCTCCGTCGCAGAACGGAAAAGGCGATCCCGTCGGGTACGGAAGCTGAAAAGCGGATTCACCGAAGTGGATGCCGCCAAACCTGGAACACCGTGCTCCCCGACCGTTGACAGCTACGGTTCAGCGAACCTTCGTATTGCTGGATTTCTCGTTTTATGTGTTAATTACAAGGGAATTGTGCGGTTTGCTCCGAATGGCGCGTTGGCGTCGATGCCAGGCGGGTATCGACGCCAGCCTCGCATGACCAGCAAATGCACGTTGTCGAAGGAAAGTAGTGAGATGGTCAGCAAGCGAGTGCGTCGGACATCCCGGATAGCTGTAGCGGTTGTCGGAGTAGTGGCTGCAGGCCTCACATTTGCCGGACCGGCAGCGGCTTTCCCGCTCTTTCCCGGTGGTCCGGAGATTCCAGTACCCGTCGTCGCCGGTGTTGCCGGCCTTGATCCGGCGCTCCCGGGTTTCATGGGCACGGCGGATCAGATTCCCGCCCCGGTTCCCAACTTCTCGGCACCGTCGGTCAACCCGTCCAACGGTGAGCGTGTCGGAATCGCTCAGCCGATCATCATTCGTTTCAACGAATCGATCGACGACCGCGCCACCGCGGAACGCGCAATTCGCGTCACCACCAATCCGCCGGTCGAGGGAAACTTCTACTGGATCAACAACAGCCAGGTGCGGTGGAAGCCGACGCAGTTCTGGCCCGCGAACATCGCGGTGACCGTCGACGCCGGTGATTCGCATTCCACGTTCAGCATCGGCGATGCACTCGTCACGGTTGCGGACGACAACACGAAGCAGATCACCGTCACTCGCAACGGTGAAGTGGTGCGCACCATGCCGACGTCGTTCGGCAAGCCGGGCCACGAAACCCCCAACGGCACGTACATCGTCGGCGAGCAACTGCGTGACATGTACATGGATTCGTCCACCTACGGCGTTCCGATCGATTCACCCGAGGGCTACCGGACCTACGTCGAATACGCGTCACGAATTTCCTACAGTGGAATCTTCGTCCACGCGGCACCGTGGTCCGTTGCGCAACAGGGATTCACCAACGTGAGCCATGGCTGCCTCAATGTCAGTACCGAGAACGCCAAGTGGTTCTTCGAGAACGCAGGCAAGGGCGACCCCGTGATCGTGCAGAACACTGCCGGTGGAATCCTCAGCGGCGCCGACGGACTGGGTGACTGGAACCGCTAGAAGCGCCTTACAGTTCTGGGCATGACCGTTGCTCGTTCGCTTCTGCTGTTCGTTCTTGCCGCCGTACTCGAAATCGGTGGAGCCTGGCTGGTGTGGCAGGGAATTCGCGAGAACAAAGGCTGGATCTGGGTCGGCCTCGGCGTGATCTCACTCGGCCTGTACGGGCTGGTCGCGACGATGCAGCCCGACGCGAACTTCGGTCGAATCCTGGCCGCGTACGGCGGCATATTTGTCGCTGGATCCTTGCTGTGGGCAGTGGTGATGGACGGTTTCCGCCCTGACCGTTTCGATATCGCCGGCGCGCTGATCTGCCTGGTCGGGGTTGGCGTGATCATGTATGCGCGGTAGGGCCTTCGGCCCTGTGCGCCTTTTTGGTAGCGACCACTACCAAAAAGGCGCACAGGGGCTTACCGCTAAGCCTTCGCCCGAACCACCAGAACAGTGCCGGGGAACTCGGCTGCAAGTTCGCGGCGAGCGTGCTTGATGCACGCGGTGCCGTAGCCCTTCTTCCGTGCCTGCGGAGCGATCCAGATCGCGACGTTCACTTCCTGATCGGTGAGCTCACCGAAAACCAGGCCGACGCTCTTCGGGGTATCAGACGAAAGGTCCTCGGCGACAAACCAAGCCGCGCTTTCGTCGTCGATCCGCCCCAAGCCTGCGGCGCGCTCCGATTCGACGCGATCCGAAGCCCACGGAGCGCCGCCGTCGTCGAACTGCTCCGTGGAGCGTTCCGCAAACAGTGCGGCATCGTCGGTGCTGTCGGTGAACGGGCGCAGGTTGAAGTTCGCGCCGCTGCTTGCCGGGCGATCCACGGCGGTCCATTCCAAGGTGGCGTCGAGGTTCTCGAGTTCGCCCTGGATACGGTCGCGTGCCGCCTTGGTCAGTGCGCTGAACTTGAGGCCCAACACGGCTTCCGCGTTGGACTCCGACGTCCCGAGCAGTTCTGCAACCGTCGCGACTGCTGCCTGATGATCGGCGCTGTCGACAACGGCGTCCAGGACCTCGTGTCGGCGTTCCAAGGCGCGAACAAGTGCGGCGGTGAGCTCGCGACGGTCCAGGATCTGATCTTGAATGTGCGTCGTCATAAATGCGACTCCTTGCTGTTCGAGGCTACGTTGTTCGAGGCTACAAACGATTGCCGTGCGGACCGTACTGGTCAATAGTGCTCCACCTTGCACGTTATGGCACGTGTTCAGCCTGTGGTGCGGCGGACGAGCCGTTCGTAGCGCTGACGTGCAGCCTGGGTGCTGCCGAGCCCGAGTCCGAACGCGATGTCCTGCCACGTCATTCCGCGTTTGCGTGCGAGCGCGAGGAAGAGTGCTTCGTCCTGGTCCATTTCGGCGCGAGCCTTGGGGATGAGACTCAAGGCGGCCATGATGTCGGCGTCGTCGACGTCCGGTTCACCGGGTTCGCGTGTGCTGCTGCCCGCGGCGAGGCCGCCGACGACGCGGATCGCGCCGTACGGTTCGAGCATGTGGGGGAGGGATTGCCTGGCGCGTTGGCCCTCTGTTGATCCGTGGCGTTCGTTGATGCGAAAGAGCCCGGCGTACTCGCGATGTGCGCGCTCACGGCCGGGCTCGATCGGTCGAAATGGGTCATCGGTCATGCTTTTCAGGTTTGCACGATCCGTTGGCAATGTAAACACTTCGTTGTAAACAAGTTGTTCACTTGTTTGCGAGCGGCTCACAGACGACGACCGGGATAACCCGATCCGTCCAGGCTTGGTAATTGTCGAAGTCTGCGTACATCGCGACCAGTTTGGGCCAGAGTCGGGCGCGTTCCTCGTCTGTGGCGACACGAGCTTTCATCGACTGCACGCGCGACTTGATCTGGACGGTCACCACAGGATCGGCCTTGACGTTGAGGTACCACATCGGGTTCTTCGGCAGACCGCCTTGTGACGCCACCAGAATCACGTTGTCGTCGTCCTCGAGAAAAAGCAGCGGACTGATCCGTTCCTCGCCCGACTTTCGGCCAGTGGTTGTGAGCAGGCAGATCGGCAGCCCGCGTGGAAACGCGCTGCCGACCCGCCACTTGCTGCCCAGCATTCCGTCGGTCGCCCGATACATCGCGACGTTGGCTTTCGACATCCACTTGATGATCGTGACTGTCACCGGAGCGTCGAGTCCCTTGGGTTTAGCTGGGGGAGTACTCATGTCAGATGCGCTCGATGATCGTGCCGGTTGCCAGTGCGCCGCCCGCGCACATCGTGATCAACGCAGTCGAACCGTCGCGCCGCTCGAGTTCGTGCAGAGCCGTCGTGATCAGCCGCGAACCGGTGCTGCCGACCGGATGGCCGAGTGCAAGCGCGCCGCCGTTGACGTTGACGTTGTCGAAATCAGGTTCGTGAACCTGAGCCCAGGACAGTGCAACCGAAGCGAAGGCCTCGTTGACCTCGAACAGGTCGAGGTCGCCGATCTTCATGCCGCTCTTCTCGAGTACACGGGTCGTGGCCTGAACCGGACCGTCGAGGTGGAACTCGGGTTCGGATCCGACGAGGGCCTGCGCGACGATGCGGGCGCGTGGCTTCAAGCCGAGAGCGCGGGCCTTGTCCTCGTCCATGAGCAGGACGGCAGCGGCACCGTCGGAGATCTGCGAAGACGTTCCGGCAGTGTGGATTGCGCCCTCCATGACCGGCTTCAACCGAGCCAGGGACTCGGCCGTCGTGTCACGCAGACCCTGATCGCGATTGACCAGCTTGGTCTCGCCGGTCAGGTTGCCTTCCTTGTCGACCTGGGGTGCGGACAGTTCGAGCACCTCGCGGTCGAAGCGGCCTTCTTCCCAGGCCTGCTTGGCGAGGGCCTGGGAGCGGACGCCGAGAGCTTCGAGGTCCTCACGGGTCAGTCCGCGGCGACGTGCGATGCGCTCGGCGGCTCCGAACTGGTCGGGCATGTCGATGTCCCAGGTGGCGGGACGGCGTGGTCCGGCGAGAGTTCCGACATTGGCCCCAAGCGGGACCTGGCTCATCGCTTCGATGCCGCAGGCGATTCCGGCCTCGATCGCGCCGGTGGAGATCAAGCCGGCAATCAGATGATTGGCCTGCTGAGCGGATCCACACTGGCAGTCGACGGTGGTGGCACCGGTCTGCCATGGCAGTCCGGCGTGCAGCCATGCGGTGCGGGTGATGTTGTTGGACTGTGCGCCGGCTTGGGTGACGCAGCCGCCGATCACCTGCTCGATCAACATCGGGTCGATTCCCGAGCGATCGAGAAGACCCTTCTGAGCAGCTCCGAGAATTTCGGCAGCGTGCAGGCCGGCGAGCCAGCCTCCACGCTTACCGATCGGTGTGCGGACGGCCTCGACGATTACTGGTGTGCCCACGGTGGGTTCCTTTCCTTGTATTGAAAAAGTAGAACAAGTTCTTAGCAAGAAGCAAGAGGTGTCTACTGTTTCCTTTCCTAGTAAGCAGGCTTGTGTTTCAATGTAAGTAGAACGTGTTCCACATTACGGATGGTCATCACCTCGGTGATGAAAAGGCTCATGGCAGGAGACATCAGTGGCACAGCCCGCAATCCCCCAGGGGATCGACTTCACGGACCCCGACATCTACGCAGAGCGGATGCCTTTCGAGGAATTTGCTCAGCTGCGTAAGACCGCTCCCGTGTGGTGGAATCCGCAGCCGCCGGAGATCGGCGGGTTCCAGGACGAGGGCTACTGGGTGGTCACTCGGCATGAAGAGGTCAAGGACGTCTCGCAGCGCAGTGACATCTTCTCGACCCACGAGAACACCGCGATCCCGCGTTTTGCCGACGACATCCCGCGTGAGAACGTCGAAATGCAGCGATTCATCCTGATCAACAAGGATGCTCCCGAGCACACCAAACTCCGCAAGCTGATTTCGCGCGGGTTCACGCCGCGAGCGATCAACAGCCTGCGCGACGAACTGACCGAGCGTGCCGAGCAGATCGTGAAGACCGCTGCCGAGAGTGGTGCCGGAGACTTCGTCACGCAGGTGGCGTCGGAACTTCCGTTGCAGGCGATTGCCGAGCTTCTCGGTGTGCCGCAGGAAGACCGTATGAAGCTCTTCGACTGGTCCAACCAGATGACGTCGTACGACGACCCGGAGTTCGACATCGATCCGCAGGCCGCGTCGATGGAGATTCTCGGGTACGCGTACCAGATGGCGGATCAGCGCAAGAAGTGTCCCGCCGATGACATCGTCACCAAGCTCATCGAAGCTGACATCGACGGAAATGAGCTCTCCCCTGAGGAATTCGGCTTCTTCGTGATCCTTCTTGCAGTCGCGGGAAACGAGACCACTCGCAATGCGATCACACATGGCATGGTGGCGTTCCTGGACAATCCCGACCAGTGGGAGCTGTACAAGAAGGAGCGACCCAAGACGGCTGCCGACGAGATCGTTCGTTGGGCCACGCCGGTCACGTCCTTCCAGCGCACCGCTCTCGAGGACACCGAGCTCGGTGGACAGCAGATCAAGAAGGGTGATCGCGTCGTGATGATGTACGCGTCGGCCAACTTCGATGAAGACGTCTTCGAGAACCCGACGAAGTTCGACATCATGCGCGACCCCAATCCGCACCTCGGATTCGGCGGCACCGGTGCGCACTACTGCGTCGGCGCGAATCTGGCTCGCCTCGAAATCGACTTGATCTTCAACGCGATCGCCGATCATCTTCCCGACATCAGCCGGCTCGGAGATCCTCGTCGTCTGCGCTCGGGCTGGCTCAACGGCATCAAAGAGTTTCAGGTTGATTACAAGACCGGCGGCTGTCCGGTCAAACACTGAACCAGCCCTATACTGAGAGGGTAACCGGCAGGTAAGTATGTGTATGTAGGTATGTGTACGGAATCGAAGGTTGGCGCTGCGCTTTCGACTGCACAGAACTACAGTTGACGTTCTGAGGAGCCACTAGCTGGCTACTTGGAACTACGGTGGCGTCTGTGGGATCCCTCATCTCCCGCAGGCGCCACCGTTTGTAGTTCCGGGGGCGGGTTGTTTCAGCCCCCGTACGGTTTTGTGATGGCTTCCAGGAAGTGCCCCGACGGGTCGAGGAAGTAGACACCGCGCCCACCGTCATTGGTGTTGAAGCCCGTGCTCGATTTTCGAGGATCGGCCCAATGATCGAGTCTCAGATCGAGTATCCGCTGGTAGATTCCGTCGAAGTCGTTCTCGGATACCAGGAATGCGTAGTGCTGCGGTGAAATCTCAGCGCCTTCGTCGACCTGCGCGTAGTCCAGCATCACTCCGTGCTCGAGTTCGACGGAGAGGAAGTATCCGGCCGGCACAGGATCCGGAAGACCAAAAATGTGGGTGAAGAACCACGCAGACTCTTGTCTGTCTTGCGCGGCGATGATGGTGTGATTGAACGAAATGGTCATTGAAGAACCCTTGGGGTACGACGCCTCCATGCCTGGCGCAGTCCGCCATCGACACGCGACGATAAAAACCAGGAAACCATTTCCGTGAAGCCGGCGCAACAGTGAGGGCTCCGGTCAGTGTGACCGGAGCCCTCAATTGTTTGTTTGTACGATCAGGCTTTGCGAGCTGTTTTCATGGCGCGCTCCACTTCCCAGAACGCGCGAAGTGACTGGATTTTGCCCTCGTCGTTGACGCGGTAGACAAACACGCCTTCCGCATCGACGACCATGCCACCAACCGTGCTCCGAATCTTCCCGATGTTGACGTTCTCGTTACCGCACACCAGGGAATCGTCGATAAGGAATTCGAGCGACTCCGTGGTGGCGATCGTCATGTCGTAGAACTTGGAAATGGCTTCGCGGCCGTGATGGCCTTTGCCCTCGGGATCGAAGCCCGACGGGCCGACGGGATCTTCGACCCAGCCGTCCTCGGCAAAGAGATCCAGCCAGGCTTCCTTGTTCTTCCCACTTGCCGCTGCCCGCGATGCATTGCCCGCTACACGGGCGGGATGTTCGGTGGTCATCGTTTCCCTCACTGAATGTATTTCTCGGCGAACCTGCGCATGGAATCCTGTTTTGCCTCGAGTGGTGCGTCGAAGCCGATGCCGTCGAAAACCCAAGGAACCGTGATGATGTCGGTGACACCGGCGTCCTCGAGTTCGGCGTAGCCGTCTTTTCCGAACCGGTCCACGCACACGGTCTGGATCTCGTACGGTTCGTTCTCCTTGCCGTACTCGGCGCGCAGTTCGCGCAGTCTGGCGATGACGCCGACAAGATCGTCGAACTTGATCATCGCCGACGTCCAGCCGTCACCCACCCGCGCCGCGCGCTTGAGAGCAACCTCGGTGTGGCCACCGACGTAGAACGGAACCGGTTTGGTGGGAGTCGGACTCATCTGTAGGCGATCGAAATCGAAGAACTCGCCGTGGTACTCGACCATACCGCCGCCGAGGATCAGCTTGATGACGTCGATCATCTCGTCTACCCGGGCACCGCGACGCTCGTAGGGAGCCCCACACCACTCGAATTCTTCCGGAGCCCAGCCGATTCCGACGCCGAAGCCGAAACGGTTGTTCGTCAAAGCGGCGACGGACCCCACTTGGCGGGCGAGGAGCACCGGATTACGGCTACCCAGCTTCAGTACCTGCGTGTAGAACTCGATTTTTTCGGTGACAGCGCCCATCGCGGCGGCGGCGATCAGCGGATCGACCCAGGGGGTTTCGGCAGTCCACATCCGAGACCCGTCCGGCGTGTACGGGTAGTCCGCCGTCTGGGTTTCCATGAAGAACAGTGAATCCGGCAATGCAATGGACGTAAAGCCGCACTCTTCAGCGGTTTTGGCGATACCGGGCAGCTGATCCAAGGGGTTCATCGCAACCCCGACGGTGTACTTCATTCTCGACTTCTCCCTGATCGACGGTTGGCGTGTTTACGTGGTGGGGCGTTCGGAGCCGACGACCCACATCGCGAAGTACTGTGAGCCACCGCCGTACGCGTGACCGAGGGCCTTGCGTGCATCGGCTACCTGGTGGTCGCCTGCCCTGCGCATTACCTGCATCGCGGATTCGGCAAACCGAATCATGCCGGACGCGCCGATCGGGTTGGACGAGAGAACCCCGCCCGACGGATTGACGGGGAGCTTGCCGCCGATAGCTGTTTCGCCGGCTTCGGTGAGCTTCCAGCCCTGTCCTTCCTCGGCAAATCCGAGGTTCTCGAGCCACATCGGTTCGAACCAGGAGAACGGCACATAGATTTCGGCGCAGTCGATCTCGCTGAGCGGATCCGTGATTCCGGCGGCCTTCCAGAGCGCTGCCGCAGCATCGCGTCCGGCCTGGGGGTTGACCTGGTCGCGACCCGCGTAGGTTGTCGGCTCGGTGCGCATCGCCGTTGCATGAATCCACGCGACGGTACGGCCTCGAGCCTCGACCTCGGCGGCGGCCTCTTCGTTGCCGATCACCAGCGCGCACGCGCCGTCAGAGGACGGGCACGTCTCGTCGTAGCGAATGGGATCCCACAGCATTTGTGACGCCTGAACGGATTCGACGGTGATATCGGGCTGCTTGAGGTGCGCGTACGGGTTGATGCTGCCGTTGAGACGGTCTTTTGCGGCAACAATGGCACCGATGTGCGAGGGTGCCCCCGAGCGACGGATATACGAACGGACGTGCGGCGCAAAGTAACCGCCGGCCCCGGCGCCGACCGGCATGTTGAAGGGAATCGGCGTGGACAGTGCCCACATCGCATTCGACTCCGACTGCTTCTCCCACGAAACCGTCAGAACCCGTTTGTGAACTCCGGATTTGACGAGGCTCGATGCCACGATCGCTGTCGAACCACCGACAGACCCGGCAGTGTGGACACGAAGCAACGGTTTCCCGTTGGCGCCGAGAGCATCCGACATGGCGAGTTCCGGCATCATCGATCCCTCGAACAAGTCGGGGGCCTTGCCGATCACCACGGCGTCGATGTCGTCCCAGCCGACATGTGCGTCGAGCATCGCGGCGTCGATCGCTTCGCGGACCAAGCCGGCCATCGACACGTCGTGACGCTTTGCGACGTAATGAGTCTGGCCGGTGCCGAGCACGGCCGCGAGTTGTGGCGTTCCGGCCATCAGTTCCGTCCCTCCAATACTGCTACCAGGTTCTGTTGCAGCACTGGGCCGCTGGTTGCATGGGCCAGTGCGCGATTCGCCTGGCCTCCCCAAATTGCCTGCGCTGCGTAACCGATACGTTCGAGACCACCCGCAAACATCGGGTTGCCGCTCAGTGGGCCACCAGACGGGTTGATCGTCGTTGCATCCGTGAGACCGATTGCCTCTTTGAGGATCAGTTCCTGATGGCTGAACGGTGCGTGGAGTTCGGCGATGTCGATGTTGCTGACATCGCCGCCCGTAGCAGCCTTCGCGGCGGATGCCGTCGACGGTGATGTCGTGAGATCACGTGCTCCGAGGTTCGGAGAGTCGATGCGGTGTTCGATGCCGGAAATCCAGGCCGGGCGCTCGCACAGGTCACGAGCGCGGGTGCCGGATGCCAGAACGATAGCGGCTGCTCCGTCGGTGATGGGCGCACAATCGTGGGCGCGCAACGGATCTGCGAGGAAGGGACTGGCAAGCAAAGCCTCGATGTCGACCTCGCCGGCGAGCTGCGCGTTGGGATTGCTCATCGCGTGACGACGGCTACGAGCGGTTACCTCGGCCATATCCTCGTGCGTCCACTTGCCTGCGTCGATACCGAGTCGTGCCTGCAGTCCGGCAATGGATACCGAGTCGGGCCACAGTGGCGCAACAAGATAAGGATCGAGTTGCATGGTGAGGATTTTGCGCAGGTGTCCTGCGGACGACTTGCCGAAGCCGTACACGAGTGCGGTATCGACCTCACCCGTCAAGATCTTGATCCAGGCCTCGTAGAACGCCCAGGCCGCGTCCATCTCGACGTGGGACTCGTTGATGGGCGGAACGGCACCGATGGAGTCGATAGCCGAGATGAAGGAAAACGATCGTCCGGCAAGATAATCGGAAGATCCCGAGCACCAGAAACCGATATCGGATTTGGTGATTCCCAGGTCTTTGTACAGTTGCTGGAAACAGGGGACCAGCATTTCGACGCCGTTGGTGGTGCCGTGGGTCTCGCGTACGTGCGGGGCTTGTGCAAAGCCCACCACTGCGATGTCTGCAGAAGTCATGTCAGAAGCCCTCACAGGTGGTGTTGGAAGGTGGAGTACTCGGCGTCGGGTTCACCGGTCGGCCTGAAGTATTCGATGTTTTCGAGCGTGTAACCCCACTCCTCGCGTGGCTTCCACTTGGCCTCGACGCGCATCCCCATGCGCACGTCGGCCGCGTCGCATTCCAAGATCAGATGCAGGAACGGAATGTCCGCGCCATCGAGCAGCACGTAAGCCGCGACGTACGGAGGCTTGATCCGCTGGCCGAGAAACGGAACGTTGACGATGCAGAACGTCGTGACAGTGCCCTTGTCCGGCAGTTCGACCTGTTCCTTCGTCGGAAATCCATTGGTGGGATTGGCGCCGCGCGGGGGAATGTAGACCTTGTCGCCCGGGCCGCTACGTCCGCCGATGAGTTTGCCCTCGGCGAGCCCGCGGAGGTAGAAGCTCTCCTCAGCCGACGCGGAGTGCATGAAGTTCAAGTCGATAGGCGTCGTGATCATGGTGACTGGATCCGCGCTCGAATCGACTGAGGCGATACCATTTTCGCTTTCGCCAGGCTCGAAGCACTCGATGTCCGTGATCTGACCGACTCGCTCCGACGCCCACCGAGCGCGCACGCGCATACCGGTGCTGATTGCGCTGGGGGAGTCGACGTCGACCGCGTGAAGCATGGCGGTGTCTGCGCCGTCGAGCTTGATGAGGGCCCACGCGAACGGCTTCGTGAGCGGTTGCCCGTCGATCGGTTCCGGCATCCACGACCAACTCACGACGGTTCCGCCGTCGGACACTCCGACGAAGTCTGTGAGTGGTTCGGCGGTATCCGGATCGAATTCGGGTGGCGGCACAAAAACTCGACCGTTCGACCCGCGCGCCCCGATCACCTTGCGATCACGCAAGGCAGTTACGAATGCGCCGATGGTCGGCCCCGTCGATCTGGTGTAGTCGAAATGGAGATTCAGTGGTGCGCTCAGTGGCTTTTCGGCCACCCCGCTCTTTCCGATGGTCACAAGATCGAGTAGAACAGGTTCTAGAGATTGTGGCAAGGGTCACTTCTGATCACCGGAGACGTGGAGGCGCAAGATGAAGCTTGGGTTGCAACTCGGATACTGGGGCGCACAGCCCCCCACGAACGCTCCGGAACTGATCGAAGCAGCCGAGAACGCGGGCTTCGATTCGGTCTTCGCCGCGGAGTCCTGGGGGTCCGACGCTTTCACGCCACTCGCCTGGTGGGGATCGCGAACAGAGAACCTTCGGTTGGGCACGTCCGTCGTCCAGATCTCTGCACGCACGCCCACCAGTTGCGCAATGCACGCGCTCACACTCGATCATCTCAGTGGTGGTCGGACCATCCTGGGGCTCGGCGTATCCGGGCCGCAGGTTGTCGAAGGGTGGTACGGGCAACCGTTCGAAAAGCCGCTCGCGCGCACCCGTGAATACGTGGACATCATCCGCCAGGTCCTCGCTCGCGAAAAACCCGTCGCCAGCTCCGGACCGCACTACCCGCTGCCGTACAACGGGCCCGGAAGTTCGGGTCTTGGCAAGCCGCTCAAGGCGATTACGCATCCATTGCGCGCCGACATCCCCATTTGGCTCGGCGCCGAAGGACCCAAGAATGTTGCCCTCGCCGGCGAAATCGCCGACGGTTGGCTAGCCATCTACTACACCCCGAGGCTCGCACCGATGTACAACAAGTGGCTTGACGAAGGATTCGCGCGCGCCGGAGCGCGTCGTAGCCGTGAAGACTTCGAGGTAGCTGCTACCTGCCAGGTCATCGTCACGGACGATCGCGCAGCAGCCATCGCCAAGCTCAAACCCATGACAGCCCTCTACGTGGGCGGAATGGGCGCACCGGAGTTGAACTTTCACGCCCAGGTCTACAAGCGCATGGGTTACGAGAAGGAGGTCGACGAGATCGGCCGGCTCTTCATGTCCGGTCGCAAGGAAGAAGCTGCGGCGGTCGTCCCCGACGAAATGGTCACCGAGACCATGATCATCGGCAACCTCGACGAAGTTCGGACCGGCGTTAAGCGCTGGGAAGAGGCCGGCGTCACGATGCTCCTCGTGACCTGCCGCGACGCCGATCATGTGCGGGAATTGGCGGCAGCGGTGCGGGGCTGACATTTTTTGAGCGAACGTACCTTTCAGCGCATCTGAGGCGATCAACGCCACTTTCGCACCGCGAAAGTTATCCACAGGTGCCGGTAAAACCCCAGGTCGCCGTCGATGGTGAGGGTGACTTGTGCGTCATGCTGCACTCATGCGTCGAGGCGAGTGGGGGCGGGACCCCGATGAGATTTACCGAGCCAGCACGAGCGGAGTAATCCGAGTGTCGGAGTTGGCGAGACTACGAGTGTCGAACTCAGCCGTTCACGGCAGATGCCGAGCCGGCGGGCCGTGGCAACGGATACTTCCCGGGGTCATCATGCTCGGAAACGGGCAGCCGACCCCACGGCAGCGGGCGGTAGCCGCGCTCATGTTCAGTGGCGCCGACGCGATGCTCACGGGTCGGTCCGCGTTGGCAGAGTACGGATATCGCAGCAATTCGGGTGACGTGCAGGTTCTGATACCGATCCATCGACGTGCGCAGTCGGTCGGATTTGTGGTGGCGGAGCGCACTATTCGGCTACCTGAACCAGAGACGCGGAGCGGCCTGCGTTGTGCGCCGCTTCCGCGTTCACTGCTCGACGCGGCCCGGCGATGTAGGGGCATCGGTCCTACTCGGGCGCTGATTGCGGAGGTCATTCAACGAGGTGATGCGTCGGTGCGTGAACTCGCCAAGGAACTCGATGCGGGAAGTTGTCGTGGGTCCGCCCTTCCTCGGGCAGTGTTGCGTGAGGTGAACGCCAATCTGCATTCCGTCCCGGAAATCGAGGCGCGCGAATTGTGGAAGCGAAGTGGTCTGCCCGACATGTTGTTCAACCAAGAGATACGCGACGCGGACGGAAAATTCATCGCAATTCCGGATGGATGGATCGACTCCGTCGCATTCGCGTGGGACATCGATTCGTTGGAGTGGCACTTGTCGCCGACGGACTACAAACGCACGGTCGAGCGTCGGACGCGGATGCAAAACGCCGGAATTATCGTGCTTCCCACGGTGCCGAGCGCGCTGCGTACCGACCCTGAACGTGTCATCGACGACCTCAAGAGACATTTTGCGCTTGCTTGCTCTCGTCCGCGACCACAAGTGTCCGCCGTCGCGAACTGATCAGAATCAGCATAAGCGGGACGAAGTGGACCGAAACAGACCGAGCGAACGTACCTTTCGTCGCCTTGGATGCGCCGAAAGGTACGTTCGCTCGAAAAGGGGAGTGGGAGGAGCCTCAGACTCCCTTGAACTTGGGCGCCCGCTTCTCGCCGAAGGCTCGGGGGCCTTCCTTTGCGTCCGCGCTCATGAAGACCTTCATGCCCAGCTCCGCGTCGATGCGGAAGGCTTCTTCCTCGTGCATGCCCTCGGTGTCGCGGATGGTCTTGAGGATCGCCTGGACTGCGAGAGGTCCGTTGGCGGAGATGAGGTCGGCAAGTTCGAGTGCCTTGTCGAGAGCCTGACCGTCCGGGACGACGTGGCCGATGAGACCGATTTCCTTGGCTTCCGGGGCTTTGATGTGGCGTCCGGTGAGCAGAATATCCGCGGCGATGGTGTACGGAATCTGTCGGACCAGGCGCACTGCTGAACCGCCGAGCGGAAAGAGTCCCCACTTGGCTTCGGACACTCCGAATTTGGCGCTTTCGCCGGCAACACGGATGTCGGTGCCTTGCAGGATTTCGGTTCCGCCGGCGATGGCGGCGCCTTCGACGGCTGCGATGAGGGGCTTGGTGAGCCGTCGGCCTTTGAGGAGACCTTCGATTTTGGACATGTCGACGCCGCCGCCGGCAAAGGCGTCTCCCGGGGGTTTGGCGGACATGTTCTTGAGGTCGGCGCCGGCGCAGAAATCGCCCCCGGCTCCGGTGAGGACGGCGACGCGGATGTCTGGGTCGTTGTCGACCTGATCCCAGGCGTCGACCATGATCGCCATCATGTCGCCGGTGATGGCGTTCTTCCGCTCGGGGCGATTCATGGTGATGATCAGGACGTGACCGCGTTTCTCCACGAGGCAGTGCGGTGCAGTTTCCGAAGTGTCGGATTTTTCGGTCGTCGTAGAGGACACTGATGGCTCCTGGGGCGTCTGTGAGCTGGCTCTCAAATTGGGTCTTGCCAGAAAAGGTAACACGTTCTACTTTGAAGGGCGTGGCCCTTAACATCGCAGACTTCGTAGAGCACTCGATCGACCTCGTTCCGGACCGGGTTGCACTGGTCTCCGATGATCGGGAGGTGACGTACGCGCAACTCGAGGACCGCGCCAACAGGCTCGGTCACTACCTGCGCGAACATGGCGTGAAGCCGGGTGACAAGGTCGGCATCTACTGCCGCAATGTCATCGAGGCAATCGAGGCCATGGTCGCGATCTTCAAGATCCGGGCGGTGATGGTCAACATCAACTACCGCTATGTCGAGAACGAGTTGCAATACATCTTCGACAATTCGGACATGGTTGCGCTGGTCGCCGAGCGTCGATACGCAGACAAGATCAAGAACGTTCTCCCGAACGCGCCCCTCGTCAAGTCGGTTGTCGTCATCGAAGACGGCACCGACGGCGACTACTCGTCGTTCGGCATCGAGTACGAAGCCGCACTGGCGCAGAGTTCGGGCGAGCGCGATTTCGAGGATCGCAGCAACGACGACATCTTCATGCTCTACACCGGCGGCACGACGGGTAGCCCGAAGGGCGTCATGTGGCGCCACGAAGACTGGTGGCGCGTGCTCGGTGGTGGCATCAACTTCGTCACCGGAGTTGCGGTCGAGGACGAGTACGAGATGGCGAAGGTCGGCGCCGCCAACCCGAGCATGGTTCGCTATCCGATTCCTCCGATGATCCACGGCGGCTCGCAGTCGGCGGTGTTCCACAGTCTCTTCGGCGGCGGAACCTGTTTGATGCACCCTGAGTTCGACGCCCACGAGGTGTGGCAGAACATCGACAAGCACAAGGTCAACCTCATCTTCATCACCGGCGACGCGATGGCTCGACCGATGCTCGACGCGTTGATTGCCGGAAACTCGGAAACGGGTGAGCCTTACGATCTTTCGTCGCTGTACGTCATGGCAAGCAGCGCGGCGCTCTTCTCGCCGAGCATTCAGGAGCAGTTCCTGGAGCTGCTGCCCAACCGTCTGCTCACAGACTCCATCGGAGCGTCGGAGACCGGCTTCGGCGGCTTGGCGGTTCTCTCCAAGGGGCAGAAGCACACTGGCGGTCCGACGGTCAAGATCGACGCCTCCACAACGGTTCTCGGCGACGACGGCAACGAGGTCGAACCGGGATCGGGTCAGCGCGGCATGCTTGCGCGCAGGGGCAACATCCCGCTCGGTTACTACAAGGACGAGGTCAAGACGGCCGAGACGTTCCGCACCATCAATGGTGTTCGGTACTCGATTCCCGGCGACTACGCGCAGGTCGAAGCCGACGGCACGGTCACGATGCTCGGACGCGGTTCGGTATCCATCAACAGCGGCGGCGAGAAGGTGTACCCGGAAGAGGTCGAAGGCGCGTTGAAGGCGCACCCCGACATCTTCGACGTGCTGGTGGTCGGTGTCCCGGACGAGCGTTTCGGGCAACGAGTTGCCGCGGTGGTTCAGGTTCGTGAAGGTACGTCTCCGACGCTGCACGACATCGCCACAGCAGCACGCAAAGAGATTGCCGGATACAAGGTTCCGCGCAGCGTGTGGTTTGTCGACCAGATCAAGCGCAACCCGGCAGGCAAGCCGGACTACCGGTGGGCGAAGGCCGAAACAGAATCCCGTGAGGCCGACGACCACAACGGCAACGGTGCTCCCGAGGCAAACAGTGCAGAGAGCGTGGAAGCCTGATGAGATCCGATCTTGCCGACAAGTTCGGCATCGAATACCCGATCTTCGGATTCACGCCGTCGGAGCACGTAGCGGCCGCGATCTCTCGCGCCGGCGGACTCGGAGTCCTGGGGTGCGTGCGATTCAACGACCCCGAAGAACTCGAAGCTGCCCTGACCTGGATGGACGAGAACACCGACGGTAAACCGTACGGCGTCGACATCGTCATGCCCGCAAAGGTTCCCACCGAGGGCGGCGCGATCGATCTCGACAAGTTGATCCCGGCCGAGCACCGCGCGTTTGTCGATCGCACCCTCGACGAGCTCGGTGTGCCGCCGTTGTCCGACGATGTCGAACATGCCACTGGTGTGTTGGGCTGGCTGCACTCCGTTGCCCGCTCGCACGTCGATGTTGCTCTGGGGCATCGAATTGCCTTGATCGCCAATGCTCTTGGTTCACCGCCGAAAGATGTCATCGATCAGGCTCATGCAAAGGGGGTCCCGGTCGCGGCGCTGGCCGGTGCTGTCGAACATGCCCGTCGTCATGTGGAGAACGGCGTCGACATCGTGATCGCCCAGGGCTACGAAGCCGGCGGGCATACCGGTGAGATCGCCTCCATGGTGCTGGTTCCCGAAATCGTCGACGCCCTCGGTGACTCTGCGGCCGTGTTGGCTGCCGGCGGAATCGGAAGCGGTCGACAGGTGGCTGCAGCTCTTGCGCTCGGTGCGTCCGGAGTGTGGATGGGTTCGTACTGGCTCACCACGTCGGAGTACAAACTGGGCAGCGCGTCAGGGGAGGGGCCGTCGGCAATTCAACGTGCATTGCTGAAAGCGACGTCGGCGGACACCGTTCGGTCCCGGATCTATTCGGGCAAGCCGGCGCGGTTGCTCAAGACGAAGTGGACCGAAGCGTGGTCGAAGCCCGGCGCACCCGACGCGTTGCCGATGCCGTTGCAGAATCTTCTGGTCAGTGATGCGCACCAACGTATTTCGGCGTCGGAGAATCCTGACGTCGTCGCAATGCCGGTCGGTCAGATCGTGGGGCGGATGAACGAGATCCGTCCGGTCGCCGAGGTTATGGCGGAGTTGGTTTCCGGATTCGAAGATGCGCGTGCGCGTCTCGACTCCATGAAATAGCAGCTCCATGAAATAGCAGACAGAGCAAAAGGCTCTCGGCCACAGTGGCCGAGAGCCTTTTGTTGTTTCAGCCCGCCAAGTCGTCCGGTCCGACGTTGTCGGCCAGCCATTCTCCGCGACTGAGCACGCCGCCGTCGTCTCGACGACGGGCGATCACGAAAATGACCAGGGCAGCGGCGGCGACCAACGCGAGGATGCGCGATGGCGTCAGGTTCGGATTCTTCATACTTGTAATTTTGCCGCAAGATCTGTCGGCATGGGAGATACCGTGTCGAAGATCAATGCTGCCTTGAATGTCCTAGGTCGATGTGTCCGCGTGCAGGTTTCCGATCCGCTGTCGTAGACCACCGAAATGCACGTCGAGAGTGTGCGCAGCTTCGATGGCATCGCCGGTACGAATAGCGTCGAGAATTGCGCGATGCTTCGACGCTATATCGACGAGCGGTGTATCCGAATGCCCGATTGCCTGCTGGATTTCGCTGTACACCTGCCAGAAGACATCCATCAATTGTGCAAGCACCTGATTGTCGAGCGGTGAATACAACCGGCTGTGGAAAGTCGCATCGATATCGGAGAAATTCTTTCCGGCTGCTGCGCGGACTTCCATCCCTGTGACGAGTTCGTCGAGAGCGTCGTGGTCCTCGGTGGTCATCTCTGCCATTGCGGCGCCGATCAGACCGGTTTCGAGAGCCTGACGGATATCGACCAATTCCATCGCTTCGTGGCCGGTGCCCTGAAGTGACAATCTGCCCCGGAACGTCAGGCCGTCGGCCAGCGCGTCGAAGTTACTCGGAGCGACAAACATTCCGAAACCGTGCCGGATTTCGACGACGCCCAAGGCCTGCAGAACCTTGAGAGCCTCGCGCAGAGTGTTCCTGCCGATTCCCAGTTCTTCGGAGAGTTCCGCCTCGGTGGGCATCGGATCACCGGGGGAGAGCCGACGATCCAGGATCAGGTTCATGATGTCTGATTGAAGTGCGCGCATACGGTTCTGCGCGCTGAAACGAGCACGCGGTGTGCCACTCCGAACAGACATCGATTCCCCTTTTCCGAATTGAACGTCCTTCATCCTATGTCCGCTTGTCGACTCCATCGGGTATCACGCATCCACGGTGCGTTGCAGCAGGCTTGGGGCCGCGCCGAGCAGTTTTGCGGTGTAGGCGTCTGATGGGTTGTCGAACACTTCTTGCGCAGTTCCCTGTTCGACGATCCGCCCGGCATTCATCACGACAATGCTGTCGGAGACGTAGCGAACGGTCTGGATATCGTGCGAGATGAAGACCATTCCCAGCCCGAGTCGTGCCTTGATGTCGCTGAGCAAATTCAGGATCTGCGCGCGCACCGACACGTCGAGTGCGGATGTCGGCTCGTCGGCGACGATCACGTCCGGTTCGAGTGCCAGCGCACGGGCGATGGCAACGCGCTGGCGCTGTCCGCCCGAGATCTGACTCGGGATGACTTCGAGCGCGGATTGGGGAAGCCCGACCAGTCCGACCAGTTCGCGGACCCGAGCAGAGCGGGTGGAACGATTCCCGATGCCGTGTACGTCGAGTGGATCGGTGAGGATGTCGGCCACCGTCATTCGCGCATTGAGCGCGGTGGCCGGGTCCTGGAACACGATGGAGATAGCGCGCCCGAATTCCTTGCGGACCGACGCCGATCGGGTCAGAGCACTCTGTCCACGAAAGACGACGTCGCCCGACGTCGGCTTCTGCAGTCCGACCATGACCTTCGCGAGCGTCGACTTGCCGCAACCGGACTCGCCCACGATGCCGATCGTCGTCCCTCGTCGCACGGCGATACTGACATCGTTGACGGCGTGCACGGTTCCGGGTTTGAACAACGATCCCGAACGAGTCTTGTGGACGACGTGAATGTTCTTCAGTTCCAGGATGGGTGTTTCGGCTGTGGTCATCGCACGCTCTCCAATTCCGATTCTGCGGATACGGGTGCCGCGGACTGGTTGGCGAACCAGTGCTCGGTCCCGCCGATCCGAACCATCTCGGGCTTTCGGTGGGGATCGGAATCCGGACGCAGGGAACGTTCGGCAAAACGGTCACCGGTGGCGAAGCTGCCGGGCGACGGCACGGTTCCCTGGATCTGGTGGAGCCGCGGAGCCTCGTCCTCGATGGAGAGAACGGCGCCGAGGAGGCCCTGGGTGTATTCGTGACGCGGATCGATGAGCAGATCGCTGGTGGGCGCAGACTCGACGACCTGACCGGCGTACATCACCGTGATCTTGTGGGCGAGCGAAGCAACGAGTGCAAGATCGTGGCTCACGAAAACCATCGCAAAGCCGAGCTTTTCCCGCAGATCGTTGAGCAGGTCCACCACCTGAGCCTGGACGGTGACGTCGAGAGCAGTGGTGGGCTCGTCGGCGACGATCAGGCGCGGGCTACGCGTGAGCGACATCGCGATGAGGACGCGCTGGCGTTGACCACCCGACAACTCGTGCGGGTAGCTGGCAAGCGTGCGAACCGGGTCGAGTCCGACAAGTTCGAGAAGTTCCTCGGCGGTACGTGTTCCGCCTCTCTTGGTGAGCTGCTTGAACTGGGCGCGGATCAACATTGCCGGGTTCAGGGAGCTGAGTGCGTCCTGGTAGATCATGGCCATGTCGTGTCCGCGAAGCTTGTTTCGTTCCCGGTTGTTCAGTTCGAGGACGTTGACGCCGTCGAAGAGGATCTCACCGGTCACCACTGCGGTCTTGGGCAGCAGGCCCATGATCGCCAGTGACGTCAGCGACTTGCCACAGCCTGATTCGCCGACCAGAGCCATCGTCTCGTTCGGACGGACCGTGAAGCTGACGTTGTCGACGATTGCGGTGTCGCCGTAGCGTTCCGGGAAACGGATCGTCAGATTGCGTACCTCGAGCAGTGGAGCGGCGTCGCCTTCGTAGACAAGACGATCGGTGCGTGTCCGTTCGGTTTCCGCCAGGATTTTCAGGTGCGTTTCGAGTGGCGTCGGCGCGACGACCGGTTTCAGCGCCTTGGTGACAATGACACTCGAGTCGGCGAAGTCATCACTGACAACCAGTGATTCGGCGTCTCGCGCGGCCTCTTCTTCCAGGATGAGCTCGTTGGACGTTTCCTCCGCAGCGGCGGTGCTGGCTGATTCGAGAGCTGTCTTCTTGGTCTTCTTCAGGCTCGGATCAGCCATCGCGTCGGTGAGACCCTCGGCGAGGACGTTCAGGGAGAGCACGGTCAGAAGAATCAGCAGACCGGGGAACACCGTTGCCCACCAACCACCGAGCAGGACCATGTTCTTGCCGTCGGCGATTACCGATCCCCACGACGGGTCCGGTGGTCGCACGCCCGCGCCGATGAACGACAGGCTGGCTTCGAGCACGATGGCGTCGGCAACCATGACCGTGCAGAACACGAGAACAGGGGCAGCGCAGTTGGTGACGACGTGCTTGACGACGATGTGGGAAGTGCTTGCCCCGATGACTTTTTCAGCGGCGACGTAATCCTCGCCGTACTGGGCGAGCACGTTGGCGCGAACGACACGCGCAACCATCGGGGTGTAGAGGAAGGCGATGGTGACGATGAGGACGGGGATCGAACCGCCGAACGCTGCAACGAGGACGGCTGCGAGCGCGATGCCCGGGAACGCCATGACGACGTCGAGCACACGCATGATGGTCTCGTCGACGGACTTTCGGCTGGTTGCGGCCACCGAACCGATGAGGGCGCCGGCGCACAGTGCCAGGAAGGTGGACCCGAGGCCGATAGTCAGTGACCAGCGTCCGCCGTACAGCAAGCGGCTGAACAGATCTCGGCCGAGACTGTCCTGGCCGAACCAGTGTTCCGCGCTGGGGCCGGACGTACCCACAGCTTGTTCGAGCGGGCTGTACTGCGTGATGAGCGGCGCGAACAGGCAGGCGAGGACGATGATCGCGAGGACGGCCATCGACAGCCAGGCGGAGAGGGGAAACCGTGAAAAGGTGATACCGGGACGCGAAAGCTTCTCGGTGAGTTTTCTTCTCATCATGCTGCGCTCCGAAGTCGTGGATTGACAAGCAGGTAGAGGATGTCGACCGCGAGGTTGACGACGACGAAACCGACTGCGATGACGATGACAACACCCTGGACAACTGCAGGGTCGCCGTTGGTGACGCCGTTGATCATGAGCTGACCCATGCCGGGAAGGCCGAAGATCTGCTCGATGACAACGGCGCCACCCAAGAGATACCCGACGCGCAGACCCAGAACGGTGAGCGGGTTGATCAGCGCGTTACGCAACACGTTTCGCCCGATCACCACGGGGTAGGGCAGGCCGCTTCCGATGGCCGTGCGGACGTAATCCTTGTCCAATTCCTCGACCATGGACGTGCGGATGATGCGGGTGAGTTGAGCCGCGACGGGGAGTGACAGAGACAAGGCGGGGAGCGCCATGTACCACAGCCAGTCCGTGACCGAGTCGGCCGGATTGACGTAGCCGCCGGTGGGGAACCACCCGAGTTTGACAGCTAGATACTGAATCATGAGCAGCGCCAACCAGAATGACGGTGCGGCGACGCCGGCGAGTGAAACCACCCGGATGACCTGATCTGGCCAACGATCACGGAACAGGGCGCTGGTGACACCGAAGATCAGTGAGAGCACGATGGCGATCACCAGGCCCAGAACAGTGAGTTGAATCGTCAGCGGCAGTGCCGTGGAGATCGAATCCAGTACCGGGGTACCGGAAATCAGGCTGTCACCCATGTTCCCACTGAGGAGATCGGTGACGAAGTGGACGTACTGCAGCGGCAGTGGGTCGAGCAGTCCGTTCTCTTCCTTGAACTGCTGCAACTGTTCTGCCGTCGGGTTACCACCGTTGAACGCCGCCGTTGCGGGATCGGTGGGCGCGAACTGCATCACGATGAAAACAAACGCGATGATGCCGAGGATCAGGGGGATCAGTATCAGTAATCGCCTGATCAGCATGGGGAGGACTCTGGCCATCGGGGGATCTCTCAGTTGATGGGAAATTGCCGCGCGCGGGCGATCAGGCCGGCTTTGCCGCAAGCAGGTTGACGCCGGGGTACGGCAGCGGGGTGACGTCGGTGATCTTCTGCGGATCCCACGCGGTCAGCAGTTCCTGATGCAGAACCGGGTAGTAGACAGCGTTTTCGGCGATCTGGTTCAGGTACGACTGCACGAGGGTGCTGCGCTTGGCGGGGTCCGTCTCGCGAGTTGCCTCGTCCATCGTGGCGTAGATTCTCTGAGCCTGCGGCGTGTCGTCCCACTTGGCGTACGTCTTGGTCCACAGGCCGCCCTTGCTGTACGTGTAGCGAACGAGAAGGTCGACGTCGGATCCGAAAGCCTGCGGGTTCGACGTGCCGGCCGCGATCTGGAACTTCTGGCCACTGTTGAGCTTGCTGACCATCGCACTGGTGTCCTGCGGCTCGAGCGTGGTGTTGAATCCGACTGCGTCCCAGGACTCTTTGATAGTGGGGAGGCAATCGGCGAGCCAACTGACGTTGGTGGAGAGCAACGTGAGGTCGAGTCCGCTGACGCCGGCGGCAGCGAGGAGCGAGCGTGCCTTGTCCGGATCGTACGAGTAGACGGTGGACGCGCGCGAGTAGTCGGGATTGCGCTCGTACAGGTAGCTCGTGGCCGGAGCGGCCTTGCCGCCCAGGGCGATCTCGATCATCTTCGGAGTGTTGAGAGCGTAGAACATCGCCTGGCGAACGCGAACGTCGTCGAACGGTGCCTGCGTCGTGTCGAAGAGCAGGTACATCAGGTTCATGCCCGGATTGCCCTCGACGGTACGTCCACCGGACGTCAGCGTCGGGACGTTCGCAACGGGGATGTTGTCGGCGAGCTGAGCGCCGGCATTGTTGCCCGATACTCGTGCGATACGCGAGGACGTGTCGACGATGGACAGCCAGTTCATGGTCGTGAAGTTGGCCGGACGCGGGCCGTTGTACGCGGGGAAGGCCTCGAATGCCGTGTTGCTCTTGGGAGTATGGCTGGTCACCTTGTACGGACCGGAGCCGACCACGAGCGCGCCGGACTTGGCTTCGTCCCAATGGCCGTCGAAGACATGCTTGGGCATGATCTTGGCAATCGAAAGGCGTTGAGCGGCAGCGCTGAACGGGTAGTTGAAGTTGAGTGTCACGGTCTGGTCGTCGACCTTGGTGACGGACTGCAACCAGGAAGAGAAGAAGGCGCGGATCAGCACGTTCTGCTGGGGATCGAGAATGCGCTCGAAGCTGAAGACAACGTCGTCCGAGGTGACCGGGGTGCCGTCGTGCCAGGTGGCGCCGTCGCGGATCTGCATGGTCCAGCTCGACGCGGTGGCGTCGGTGGGAACAGTCTTCGCCAGCGCGGCATACGTCTCGCCGGTGGCCGGATCGTTCTCGAGCAGGCCTTCGTACACGTGGTTGACCGCGGCCATCAGGAAGCCGGATGCGGTCTGCATCGGATCGAAACTCTGGTCGTTTCCGTAACCGATGGCGGTGGTGAGGTCGCCCGTGGACGAGGAGCCGCCCACGGCCGAGGTCGACGAGGGGCCGCCGCCGCACGCTGCGAGTGTTGCGGTGATACCTGCAGCTGCTCCGAGCAGGCCGGTGTACCGGAACAGGTCCCGGCGGGTGATGGCGGAGCTCAGCGGTCGTTGGTTCTTCAAGGCGGCCTCCAAGGCGGGGAGCGGGACATCTCGGGTGGGATAGGGGATGTCCTATGTTCGACGTCCGATGTTGCGTAACCTACATTGTGGATCAGAACGCGTCTAGAGAGTCGTGAGAACTTGCGGGGAGAAATTTCGTATTTCGGCGAGTTTCATTCACCATTTAGTGCTCTCACCTGCATAGATGAAGACTGTGTTACCGACCTCGAATTGACGGTCGATCTCACTGGCCGTATAACATAGGACATCCCTTATCCAATCTTTGGAGACTTCATGACCCGATACAAAGTCGGCGTGGTCGGTTGCGGATTCTTCGGTAGTTCACTCGCACGCGAGTTTGCTGCCCATCCACGTTTCGAACTCACGATGCTCTGCGACCGAGATATAGAGCGGGCGACGGAAGCCGCGGGAGAATTCGGTGCGACCCCCACCAACGATCACGGTGCGGTGGCGGCTGAAGCGACGATCGACCTTGTTGTAGTCGCGACGCCCAATCACACCCATGCGGAACCGGCACTTGCCGCACTGACACAGGGCAAGGCAGTGTTCGTGGAGAAGCCACTCGCAGTCGAGCTCTCCGAAGCTCGCGGCATGATCGAGTGCGCCGACACCAACGGTTCGACGCTCATGGTCGGACACATCATGCGGATGATGCCGGGTGTGCGAGCCCTGGCCGCGTCGGTCCGGTCCGGAGACATCGGTGACGTCAATGCCATCGAGACATCGAGGTCCCGGTGGATAGACACCGCCGGCGCGGACCCACAGTGGTGGAAGCTCGACAAGAGTCAGACCGGCGGCGAACTCACTCACGAGATTCACGAACTGGATTTGATGTGCTGGCTCGGCGGTGACGTCGACGGCGTGTCGAGCATCGCGACACCGGACGACGGATTCCGGACGACGGTCGTGAAGTTCGCCAACGGCGCGGTCGGCACCCACACGATCTCGACCCGCTCGCACACGTCGTCGTGGGATCTGACGGTCAACGGATCGGACGGCGCGCTTCGGGCGGATTTCCGTACCGGACTTGTGCAGCGCTTCACCGGAGGTCAGGTTGTCGAATCCTGGCCCATCTTCGACGACGCGGACGAGAATCAGTCCTTGATCGACTCGGCAACCAAGACGCAGAAGTACAACTCCGGCGGCGCGGCGTCGTCGGTGTGGATGCAGGCCGCGATCCGCCACGAAATCGACGAGATCGCACGGGTTCTCGATTCCGGCGCCGAATCGCCCCTCACGGCGGACACCGACCGAGCGCTGGTCGTGGCGCAGCAGGTGCGTCTCGGACAAGCCGAGCCCGCGGACATTCGAGCTGCGCGATGAGCGTCCGCGTTGCCGTGATCGGCAGCGGCGGAATCGCGCGGGACCACGTACGTTCGCTCGCCGGCCTGCCGACAGTGGAGGTCGCCTACGTAGTCGGTAGTGACTTGAACCGGGCTGCATCGGTGGCTGCCCTCGCACCGGGCGCGCAGGCGAGCACCGACCTGGACCGAGTTCTGGCAGATCCGTCGATCACGGCTGTCAACGTCGTCGGGGCAACTCCGGATCATGCGCCGGTGACGATTGCAGCAGGCCGTGCGGGAAAGCATGTCCACGTGGAGAAGCCGGCCGCGCTGAGCGTCGCCGACTTCGACGCCATGGTTGCAGCGACCGAAGGCAACGGTACGTCGTTGATGGTCGGTCAGACCGTGCGGTTCCAGCCGTCGATCACCTCGATCGGCGCTTCCGTCGCGCAGGGCGCTATCGGGGATCCCCGCTTGATCCATTTGAGTTGGTACACCGGCCACGTCTGGCCGGGCGGCTGGCGCGGGTGGCAACACGACAAGGAACGCTCCGGTGGGCATCCCGTTCACAACGGAACGCACGCACTCGATCTGGTGACCTGGCTGATCGACCGCAAGCCGATTCGCGTTTTCGCTCGCAGCTTTCCGACGTTTGCCGCCGGCATGCCCGTTCATGACAGCTTCCATCTGACCGTCCGCTTCGAGGACGGTTCCTTGGCGTTGATCGAGTTGGCGTACGCGCTGCCACAATCGGGAAAGATGTTGCGTCGCATCGTCGTCTCGGGCACGCAGGGCACTCTCGCGCACGACACGGGCGATGATCCGGGGCTCATGTCCGACACCACCAACGCGCCGCCGTCGTCGATCGAAGACGCCATGACGCATCAGATGCGCCACTGGATCGGCACTCTTGACGGTTCTCAGACGCCGTTGGTCCAGAACTGGCAGGTGCGCGCGGCGCTCGCCACAGCCGTCGCCGCGCAACAATCGCTTGATACCGGGCGCGCCGTTGCAATCGGAGGGCAGCAATGACCAGCACTGGTTCGATCCGTGTCGGATTCATCAGCGGCGTAAGGCATGCCGGGTCCTACGCGGACTTGTTGCGAGCCGACCCCCGCGTGCACCTGGTCGGTGTCGCCGACGAATCATCGGTGCCCGACTGGATCCGCGAAGACGGAATGAAGATGGCCGCTGCCGCCGACATCGCGTGGATCGACGACCTCGGTGAGCTTCTCGACCCCGACCGGATTGACCTGGCAGTGATCTGCAGCGAACCGACTCGGCATGCGAGGCTCGCTATAGCTGCCTTGAACGCGGGACTTGATGTCCTCGTGGACAAGCCGGTGGGAATCGACGAGACAGAAGCCGCGGCGGTTCAGGAAGCAGCTGAGGCAAACGGGCGCATCTGCACCGTAGTAAACCGCACGCATTCACCCGCCCTGCGGAGACTGCGCCGCTGGATCGACGCGGGAAACCTCGGACTTCCACGCCACGTGGACATCGAGTTCCTCGCCAGCGGAACACATTTTGCGACATCCGTGGAACGGCCGGAGTTGGTTGTCGACCCAGCACTGTCCGGCGGGGGAGAAGTTGTGAACTTCCTTGGATACGCCGCCGACTACCTCCGTTACCTCACCGGACTCGACGTCACCGAGGTGTACGCGGAGACAAGCACGTTGTACGGCGGCGCACACGAGAAGTTCGGTGTGGAAGACACCGCGCTCATTTCACTCGCGCTGGCACACGGCGTCACTGCGACCGTCACAGTCGGAAGAATCCCCGCAGCACCAGGTTTCGGTGCCAATACCGCAACGGTTCGGGTACTCGGATCGCACGGTTACGCCAGTTCGGACGACGACAAACCAGCGCTCATGCAGTTCGGTGCTTCCGGTGATGTCACCGCACTACCCATCGGGGGCTTCGGATCCGACAATGCGGTGTCGAGCTTCCTCGCTCACCTACTCGATCGACTGCCGAACCGGATCAACCCCGATTACTCGGTTGCCGACGCTCGCGCATCGATGCGCGTGATCGACGCCGCCTACCGGTCCGCCGCGTGCGGGCAGCCGGTTTCCGTGTGATCAACCTTCAAGTGTTTTGCCCCGCAATTTAATCCGATAATCAACGTACGGAGACCCCATGAGCACGGACACCACGACCTTCAGCGGAATTGTTCCTCCGATCGTCACACCCTTGACCATTGACGGTGACGTCGACACGAAGTCGCTCGAGCGCCTCCTGTCGATGCAGATCGAGGCGGGCGTCGACGGCCTGTTCATCCTCGGTTCCTCGGGCGAGGTCGGCTACCTGACCGATGCTCAGCGCGCCCAGGTTGTGCAGACGGCCATCGGACACGTCGGCGGCCAGTTGCCGGTGTTGGTCGGTGTCAACGACATGACGACGAACCGCGTCATCGCAGTTGCCGAGCAGGCACGTGAGGCCGGTGCAGACGCCATCGTCGCGACAGCTCCCTTCTACGCGATCACCAACGCCGAAGAGACGGCCACGCACTTCCGCTCCATCCATGCGGCAGTGGACCTTCCGCTGTTTGCCTACGACGTTCCGGTCCGTGTTCACAGCAAGCTTTCCACCGCAATGCTGGTCGAACTCGGCCGCGAAGGTGTCATTGCCGGTGTCAAGGACTCGAGCGGCGACGACGTCAGCTTCCGCATGCTGCTGCGTCAGTCCGTCGGCCTGGAGAACTTTGCCGTCTTCACCGGCCACGAGGTTGTAGTCGACGGCTGCCTGCTCATGGGTGCATCAGGTGCGGTGCCCGGCCTGGCAAACGTCGATCCCCACGGCTACGTCCGGTTGTGGCGCGCCGCGCAGGCCGGCGACTGGGCTGCCGCCAAGGTCGAGCAGGACCGGCTCACGGATCTCTTCTCCATCGTCGACGCGCCGACGCCGGGCCGCGTCAGTGCAGGTGCTGCCGGATTGGGCGCCTTCAAGACTGCACTGGCTCTGCGCGGTGTCATCTCGAGCAACACGATGTGCGCTCCGATGCTGTCTCTCGACGAGTCCGAGGCCGCAACCATCAAGGTCATTCTCGAACGCGCCGGACTGATCTGACGATGACGCACGGGCAGGAGCGTTGGATCGGTGTCGACATCGGGGGCACCAAAGTAGCTGCAGCCGTGGTTACCTCCTCAGGTGAAGTGCTCGAATCCGTTCGCGCAGCAACACCGGCGGCGGGCCGAGATGCGGTGCTCGACACTACAGCTGCATTGATCGACCAGTTACGCGTCACACACACTGTTGACGGAATCGGTGTTGGTGCACCGGGAATCGTCGATCGGTCCAGTGGTCGAGTGGTGTTCGCTTCCGACATCCTGCCCGGGTGGATGGGCGCAGAGGTGCGCAGTGAGCTCGAAGCGCGTACGTCGCTGCCGGTGACCGTGGACAACGACGTGCGAGTTATGGCGCACGGGGAGAACATGATCGGTGCCGGCCACGGTCGGAGTTCCGTCTTGTTCGTCTCGATCGGCACCGGCATCGGTGGCGCGCTGTCCATCGGCGGTGAACTCCGTCATGGCGCTCACGGCACGGCAGGTGAACTGGCACATCTGCTCGTTCCCGCGGCCGGTGCCATCGGCTGTGGCTGCGGCCGCACCGATCACCTCGAAGCGGTTGCCTCCGGACCCGCCATGGCTGCCGAGTATGCCGCCAGGGCTGGTGTTCCCGTGCAGCCTTTGCCGAAGGTGGTTGCACTGATGCACTCGGGTGACCCGATTGCCCGCGCAGTGATCACCGATGCGGGTGAACTACTCGGCCGGGTTCTGGCCGGAGTGGCAACGGCCTTCGATCCCGAGGTGATCGTGATCGGCGGCGGCGCCGCCCAGATCGGAGCAGATCTGCTGTCGCCCTTGATGTCGGCATTCCGAGTCGAAGCGATGAAGCCGATCGCCGAGACCGCCATTCTCCCGGCACGGTTGGGCACCGACGCGCCATTGGTGGGCGCCGGACTGCTTGCCGCCGCAACACGAACAGAGGTATCACGATGACACTCGACGAGTTACTGAAGATCATCAGCGGAAAGCTGGTCGTCTCGTGCCAGGCTGGCCATGGGCACGCGCTGCGTGACACGGCAACAATCGAGCGGATGGCCAGGGCTGCCGTCGACGGCGGCGCTGCCGCGATTCGCTGCGGCGGAGTGGGCGGAACACCCGATGTCGCCGCTGTCGCCGCTGCTGTGACGGTGCCGGTGATCGGTCTGACGAAGATCGGATCCTCCGGGGTGTTCATCACTCCGACACGAGAATCCGCGTTGGACGTTGTCGACGCCGGTGCACAAATCGTTGCAGCCGACGCGACATTGCGCCAACGCCCGGACGGATTGACATTCGCGGATACCGTCGAGGCAGTCCATGCGCGAGGCGCTCTGGTGATGGCTGATTGTGGAACGCTCGAAGATGGCATTGCGGCCGCAGAGGCCGGCGCCGACATCATCTCGAGTACCCTTGCCGGTTACACCGAGAACAGTCGACGGCTCAGTGGTCCCGATCTGGAGCTGATCTCGGAACTGAGGAACGCACTTCCCGATGCAGTGCTGATCGCGGAAGGTCGCTACCACAGCCCGGAGCATGCAGCGCAGGCGATTGCGCTTGGTGCGGATTCGGTAGTGGTGGGTACCGCGATCACCGATCCAGCCTTCATTACCGCGACGTTCGCCAAGGCGATCGCGGGCGCGCGGAGCGATGGTCGATGACGGCTGAGCGTCGCAGAGTCGAAGCACTGCTGAAAGATTCGTCCACACCGATCCGGTGGGTGTTCACCGGCGACAGCATCACGCAGGGTTTGGCTCACACAAACGGGCAGCGCAGCTACGTCGAACACTTTGCGGAACGCATCCGTGGCGAGATGTCGTTGTTCAATCACATTGTGATCAACACCGGCGTGAGCGGTAACCGCTCGTCCGACGTCCGTGACGGATTTGCCCATCGCATCGAGATCTTCGAGCCGTCGGTGGTGTTGATCATGCTCGGCACCAACGACGCTCTCGGCGGCGGCGTCGATCTCGAACGATTCCGGGAAGACCTGTCCGACATCATCTTCCGCTCACGTGCGCTCGGTGCCGTTCCGATTCTGCAGACGCCGCCGCCCATCGACGTCCCGAACGCGCCGACGCGATCCGCGCTGATCGACTACGTCGAGATGACCCGCCGGGTTGCCGCGTCGACGCGCGCGATCTTCATCGATCACTACGAGCAGTGGTTCGCGGATTCACCGGAGGGTCCGCCGCCGTCACTCTTGGCTGATGCGTTCCATCCGAACGAGAACGGGCACTATGTGCTCGCGGACGCGATACTTCGCGAGTTGGGGATCGCCGACATGGACAGTTCTGTTGCAACACAGGTGATGTCGTGATCCTGCGTGGAAAGCTGATCACCGGAGGCCGCATGCTGGCCGACGGAGTTGTCGAGACGTCCGGTGATCGAGTGGTGTGGGCCGGACCCGCGTCGGAGCGGACGGACCAGCTCCCGGAACCTGCTGATCCGGGCACGACGATCATTCCCGGTCTCGTGGACGTGCACTGCCATGGGGCCGGCGGATTCGGTTTCCCGGAAGCCGATCGCGACGGTTCCACCGCAGCGGCGGATCACCACCGACACAACGGAACGACCTCGGTGATCGGGTCGTTGGTGTCGGCGCCGCCGAATGTCTTGCATGGCCGCATCGAATTGCTGGCGTCGCTTGTGGAGCGCGGCACGCTCGCCGGAATCCATCTGGAAGGTCCGTTCCTGTCGGTACTGCGTTGTGGTGCACAGGATCCTGCAAGCATTCTCGACGGCGATCCAGCCCTGCTCGAGTCGCTGTTGGCTGCCGGGCGCGGTCACATCCGCTCGATGACCATCGCACCCGAGACCGCGCATTTTGCCGAACTGTCGACCATGCTGACCGAGAACGGCGTGGTGGTCAGCATCGGTCACACCGACGCGTCCAATCCGACCGCCACCCGATCGATCGCACATTCGGCTCACGCACCGCTCAGTGCCACACACCTTTTCAACGGAATGGCGCCTATGCACCACCGTGAGCCTGGCGCAGTGGCTGCCTGCCTGGCGGCCGCAGCCCGTGGCCAGATGGTGGTCGAGTTGGTCGGCGACGGTGTCCATCTGGCCGATGAAACTGTCTCCACGGTGTTCGATCTTGTCGGCCCACATCAGATTGCTCTGGTCTCCGACGCCATGGCGGCAGCAGGTATGCCGGATGGGCGGTACCCGCTCGGTCCACTCGACGTGGACGTTGTCGACGGAGTGGCCCGACTTGCCGGACAAGGCGACACTGCTATAGCCGGCGGTACCAGCAGGCTGATGGACATCGTGCGTCGGACGGTGCTCGATGCCGGGGTTGATCTGCTCGCGGCGGTCACCGCCGCAACTGCAACTCCCGCCGCGCTGTTGGGATTGACCGGGATTGTCGGTGACCTCGTCCCGGGATGCCGCGCCGATCTTGTCGTTACCGACAAAAAACTTTTGCCCCGAGCAGTCATGGCTTCGGGAAACTGGCTTACGAACACCATGGAAAGCTGAGAGGAAGAACTCCGATGGAAATTGTCATCGTCAACGACGCGGATACAGCCGGCACGGTTGTCGCCGATATCTTCGACCACGCAGTACGCTCCGGCGCACGAACTTTGGGCTTGGCAACTGGATCGTCGCCGCTCTCCGTCTACCGCGAACTTGCGAGGCGCCACCGCGAGGAAGGCTTGAGTTTTGCCGGCCTGCAGGCTTTTCTGCTCGACGAGTACGTCGGCCTCCCAGATGGACACCCCGAGTCCTATGCGCAGGTAATCCGGACCGAGCTGGTCAATCACCTTGACCTCGACAGTGCTCGCGTGTTCAGTCCGAACGGAACTACCGGAGACCCGTTCGGCGCTGCCGCAGCCTACGATCGCGCGATCGCCGCCAACGGTCCGGTGGATGTACAACTCCTCGGCATCGGGGCAAACGGCCACATCGGATTCAACGAGCCGACGTCGTCGCTGACCTCACGCACACGGGTGAAAACGTTGACCGAACAGACCCGGATAGACAACGCACGATTCTTCGAGAGCCTCGACGACGTTCCGCGCCACGTCATCACACAGGGTCTCGGAACGATCTGCGACGCAGGGCATCTTGTGATGATCGCAACCGGAGAACACAAGGCAGACGCGATCGCCGCCGCGGTCGAAGGACCCCTCGCCGCGGTCTGTCCCGCATCGGTTCTTCAATTGCACCCACACGCAACAGTTGTCGTCGACGAAGCCGCGGCGTCGAAGCTTCAGCTCACCGAGTTCTACAAGACGGTGTCAGCGCACAAGCCGCTCGCGCAACACTACTGAGCCGACGCGGCACCTTCACTGTGCTCCGACCGTGACTTTCTCGAGAGTGAGCGCCCGCTCAGGCGTGAGCAACTGGAATTCGGCCTCGCCGCGTTGACGGATCCAGACCGGATCGCTGGTATTCCAGCGCTCCGCGCTCTGGGTTCGGGTGACAACTTTGAAGGTTGCGGTCCGCGGAAATTCGCTGCAGACCCGGATGAGTGTGGGCTTCTGCTTCGGGCCCAGCTCAGGACGTGAATCTATGTATGCGGCAACCGCTTCGGGATCGAAGTTGCTGACATCACCTACCGGGATGACCGACGCCATCACTCGGTCGCCGACATCGCTGTCCGGGACTGCGTAGACGGACACCTGCGCAAAGCCGGGGTAGGCGGTGAGCGCGCGTTCGATGGGGGCGGCGCCGATGTTCTCGCCGTCGACGCGCAGCCACCCGGAACTGCGCCCCGCGAAGTAGACATATCCGTCGGCGTCGGCGTACGCGAGGTCGCCGGTCCAGTACTGACCGTTGCGCATACGTTCGGCGTCGGCTTCGGGGTTCTTGTAGTACCCGGCGAAGGCTCCCGGACCGGTCACGTTGACCATTTCGCCGGTTGCCTCGTCTGCGTTGACGATCCGGCCATCCGCGTCGAATTCTGCAGGTGGGCAGGGAACTCCGGTTTCGGGGTGAAGAATCTTCACGCCTTCGGGGAGCAGTCCGAGAGTGCCGGCACGGGGGATAGGCGCTGCGCCGATCGACACTCCACCCTCGGTGGAACCGAATCCGTCGATGACGCGCGCGCCGAAGCGACGGACAAACGTGGCGACTGCGGGAGCGGCACCCTCGTTGCCGTACATGATCTTCAGAGTGTTGTCGTGATCGTCGGGCTGCTCGGGTGTCGCGGCGATGAAGGAAAGCGGTTTGCCGACGTAGTTGGAGTAGGTGATCCCGTATTTGCGGACGTCAGGGAGAAATCCCGAAGCGGAGAACTTGCGGCGCATGGCAATTGCGCACTTGCGATGCAGTGCGATTGCCCACGCTGCCATGATCGCGTTGGAATGGAACATCGGCATTGCCATGTAGATGACATCGCTCGGCCCGAGTTCGAATCGATCGCCGAGCATGATCGCGGGATCTGCGATCTTGGAGTGCGTGCAACGAACAGCCTTGGGATCGCCGCTGGTCCCCGAGGTGAAGATGAGCATCATCAGGTCGTCGGGAGAGACTGCGCAGGCGTTGTGCGGGGAACGGGCGAAGGGCGCCAACAGTTCCGCCCACTCCGGCGAGTCGACGTTGATTACCCGAACGTCGCCGAGGTCGACCCCGTCGAGAAGGTGCGCCTGACTGTTCTCGGTGAAGATGATCTGGCAGTCGGCCAATGCGACATCTCGAGCCAGCGCCGGCCCCCGCCTCGTCGTGTTCAGTCCGGCCAGCACCGTGCCGGAGAAGGCCGCTGCGCCCAGTAGCAGCGAGAACTCCGGAATGTTCTCCATCAACAAACCGAAGTGTCGTGGACGCTCGTGGTCGAGCACAGCATCGAGCATCGCGGCGCGGTCGAACGAGGCCTGGATATGCTCGCGCCAGGTGATGGCCTGGTCCTCGAATCGGATGCCGTACGAGTCGATCTCACTGACTCCGAGGAGCAGATCTGAAACGGTGGGGCTCTCACTCATAATTGCATCATTACCGATTCGTCGAGGACCAGGTCCGGGTATTCCGCTTGGTGGGACTCCGATTGGTGAGACAAGCTCACGCGGGTTCGTCAGCGAGTTCCTTACCGAGACTGCGCAGCAGATCGGTGGTGTTGCCGAGCAGGAATTCGTGACGCTTGGCAGCGAGGAAGTACCGGTGGATCGGGTGATCCTCGTCCAATCCGACACCGCCGTGGACGTGGACAGCGGTGTGTGCGACGCGGTGGCCGGCGTCGGCTGCCCAGAACTTCGCGGTCTTGACGGACTCGGTGGCAGGGAGAGATTCGCTCAGTTGCCAGGCCGCTGCCCAGAGAGTCAGACGCACTCCCTTGACGTCGATGTACCCGTCGGCCAGTCGTTGAGCCACAGCCTGGAAGCTGCCGATCGGGCGACCGAACTGGACTCGCTCGCGCGCGTATTCCGCGGTCAATTTCAGGGCCTGATCGAGTACACCGTATTGGTATGCGCTGGAACCGAGTCGGGCACGTTCGACGATCCATTCGCTGATCTCGGAGCCCTGAGCCACCGAGCCGAGCACCCGGTCGTCCGGTAGTTGGACCGCATCGAGATCGACCTGGCCTGCGCTGCCGAAGTCGACTATCGACTGCCGCGTGACACTGACACCGACGTCGCCCGGCTGCACCAGGAACACGACAACACCGTCGTCGGTACTTGCGGGGACCAGGAAGAGGTCGGCTATCGGTGCGCTGTCGACCACGATCTTCGTGCCGGTCAGCTCCCAACCGGTTTCCGTTCGGTTCGCATGCGTGAACGGGAGAGCTGGATTGTCGCCCCATTCTTCGGACAGCGCTGCTGTCAGGATCTTCTCGCCGCGTGCTGCGGGCGCAGCCCAGTCGGCGCGCTGGCTGTCGTCGCCGAATTCCGCGATCGCGGCGGCGGACGACACGATGGACGTCAGATATGGCACCGGTGCAACAGCCCGGCCCAATTCGACAAGAATGCTGCACTGCTCGAGCACACCAAATCCGTCTCCGCCCACCGATTCCGGCAAGGCTGCGCTGAGAACGCCGGACGATGCGAGCGCCGCCCACAGTGTGCGGTCGGTGCGGTCCTGCGCTGCGTCGAGTTCACGGAGGCGGTCGTTGGTGACCAGTTCGGTGACAATTCCGCGGGTGAGGCCGGCCAGATCGTTCTGGGCCTCGGTGAAGGTGAAATCCATGTCGCGAGGTGTCCTTATCGCTTTGAGGGCGGCAAGCCCAGGGCCGTCATACCGATGATGTCGCGCTGCACTTCGTTTGTGCCGCCGCCGAACGTCAGGATCAACGAGGAACGGTGCATCCGTTCGATTCGTCCACGTAGGACCGCGCCGGGGGAGTTCTGCCGGATGACGGCCGACGGTCCGAGGATTTCCATCAGCAATCGGTAAGCCTCGGTGGCGAATTCGGTGCCGAACACCTTATTGGCCGATGCCGCTTCCGGACCGGGGGAGTGATCGGTGGTCGACGCGATTTCCCAGTTCATCAGCTTGAGGTACTCGGCTTTGGCATGCACCCGCGCCAGGTTGATCTGAACCCATTCCTGATCGATCATGCGTCGGCCGTCGGGAAGCTTGGTGTTCTGGGCCCACTCGCGGACCTCACGCTGCGCCGTCAGAATCGGACCTGCCGAGGTGAGCGCAACACGTTCGTGATTGAGCTGATTGGTGATCAGGCCCCAGCCGCCGTGTTCCTCACCGACGATCGACGACGCCGGAACACGCACATCCTGGTAGTAGGTGGCGCTGGTGTCCGGTCCGGCCATGGTGTGCACCGGTGTGTAGGAGAATCCTTCGGCGGTGGTGGGGACGATCAGCATGCTGATTCCCTTGTGCTTCTTGGCTTCCGGATCGGTGCGGCAGGCGAGCCAGATGTAGTCCGCGTACTGGATGAGGCTTGTCCACATCTTCTGACCGTTGATGATGTAGTCGTCGCCGTCCTTGACGGCGGATGTGCGCAGCGATGCCAGGTCGGTTCCGGCTCCGGGCTCGGAATACCCAATGGCAAAATGCAGTTCGCCGCGCGAGATCTTCGGCAAGAAGAATGCCTTCTGCTCCTCGGTGCCGAAATGCATGATTGTCGGGGCCACAGAGTTGATGGTCAGGAAGGGCACCGGCGCTCCGGCGATCGCAGCTTCGTCGGTGAAGATCAGCTGGTCCATGGCGGATCGTTCCTGCCCGCCGTACTCCTTGGGCCAGCCGAGCGTGAGCCAGCCGTCCTGGCCCATCTGTGCCACAACCTCGCGGTACACGTTTCCTTCGCCGTACTCGCCGGTGGTGGCTGCGAGGGCTTCGCGGCGAGCCGGGGTCATCAGTTGAGCAAAGTACGCGCGCAACTCCTCCTGAAGCGCTTGTTGCTCAGGTGTGTAGGTGATGTGCATGGTTGCCTCTCGAAGTAGAGATACAAATCGACTATCTGGCACAGGTTCTATAGGCAGGTTCTCCGGGCGTGGCACGCACGTGGGCGAATCCAGGCACTCGTTTCTGCTACTTTTCCGAATCATTGCACACGAGGTGGAACAGGTTCTAGTGTTATGGCAGGAACGGTGCGGAGCGCAGCCCTGCGATGCCCGTTTCTCCACTAGTCTGTGGCGCCCAAATGTGTGAGTAGAGAAGAGGAATACCCATGGAGGTCAGGGTTGATCTGGACCGTTGTGAGGCCAACGGAGTCTGCGTCGGTATCGCCCCCGATATTTTCGACCTCGACGACAACGAGGAGTTGGTGATCAGTTCGGCGCGTCCACCGGAGGATCGCTGGGAGGATGTTCGTTCCGCGATCGCCCAGTGCCCACGCGCCGCATTGACGGAACATCCGTGAGGGCTATTGCCCAAAACAGGAACACGTTCTAAAGTTGCGAAGTCGTGAGGCCCGACAGGCTCCGCCGAGACGGTCGGGTTCACGATCGCACAGAACTGGGAGAACGCGTCGATGAATGCTGTGAAGAGCGAGGACACCAGTCTCGAAGGCAAGGTCGCCATCGTGACCGGTGCCGGATCGGGACTCGGAAAGTTCGAGGCCATCGCCCTGGCGAAAGCCGGCGCGTCGGTGGTTGTCAACGATCTGGCGCCGAACGAGGCCGTCGAAACAACTCTCGACGAGATTCGTAGCCTGGGCGCCAAGGTCGAATTTGTAGCCGGCAATGTCGGCGAACGTTCCACGGCGGACGCGCTCATGGAGAAGGCGCAAGGCCAGTTCGGCAGTGTCGACATCGTAGTCAACAACGCCGGAGTCGTCCGCGATCGGATGCTGTTCAACATGTCCGACGAAGACTGGGATCTGGTACTCGAAGTCCATCTGCGTGGGCATTTTCTGTTGTGCCGCAACGCCGCTGCGTATTGGCGCACAAAGTCGAAGGAAGCCGGCGCGCCGGTATACGGGCGCATCGTCAATACGTCGTCCGAAGCGGGATTGCTGGGGCCGGAAGGTCAGCCGAATTACGGTGCCGCCAAAGCGGGCATCACGGCGCTGACTCTCTCCGCCGCTCGCGGGTTGTCTCGATACGGGGTGCGCGCCAATGCCATCTGCCCACGGGCACGGACGTCGATGACCGAGGGTGTTTTCGGTGACGCGCCGGACGAGGGCATCGATCCGCTCTCACCCGAGCATGTGGCCTCGTTGGTGTCGTATCTGGCATCGCCGGCAGCAGACGCAGTCAACGGTCAGGTCTTTATCGTCTACGGCCCCATGGTCGCGCTGATGGCGGCGCCCGTGGTGGAGCGGCGGTTCGACGCCGACGGGGCGGCCTGGTCGCCCGAGTCGTTGTCCGTCGCGATCGGTGATTACTTTGCCGACCGGGATCCCGCCACGATGTTCTCGGCTTCTGCAGCTCTTCGGGAGTTGGGCTGACGCGGGTTGCTGCCGGCTTGCCCACGACACGAAACTCAAATTCACAGATATCGCCGTTGTCGTCGTGTTTTTTGGTAGAAAGAGCATGGTCACATGTCCGAATGACTGATTTGTCGCGAATACGAGACTGTCGGTCTTCAAAAAAGTGGACTGTGTTCTAATTTCGCGCGTCATGGGCAGGGTGGTAGAACCCGCGAACGGAGCGCGCGTTTTCTGATTGTTGACGGCATCGCCGATGTTGATCATCCACCAAAAGTATTAACTTGCATGATATTTCGATCATTTGGCCGCAAATGGCGGACAGTATGAGGTGTGTTCGATGCAGGGTTTCCCGGTCGTGAAATTTGGCTATTCCCGGTGATATGCGCCCGTTTTTGACAGGTGAACACGTTCTAGTTAATATGACCTGAGTCACAAGCTGTCGGGGGCTGGACTATGCAAACAGACAGTGTTGCGGCAACAAGAGACGAGGAGGACGGATGGTAGACCTCGTCGAGGTGCCATTACGGGCGGTCGGTGGCTTCTTTCAGATGTCAGCGGAAACCTTGCGGGCAGTCTTTTCTCGTCCCTTCCAGCGTCAGGAATTCATCGATCAGGCCTGGTTCGTAGCCCGGGTCTCGATGGTCCCCACCGTGCTGGTCGCCATCCCGTTCACCGTGCTCGTCAGCTTCACCATCAACATCCTGCTGCGGGAGATCGGCGCTGCCGACCTCAGCGGTGCGGGAGCCGCGCTCGGCACCGTCACACAGGTCGGCCCCATCGTGACAGTCCTCATCGTCGCCGGCGCCGGCGCCACCGCAATCTGCGCGGACCTCTCCGCCCGTACCATCCGCGAAGAAATCGACGCGATGAGAGTGCTCGGCATCAATCCGATCCAGCGGCTTGTTGTGCCTCGGGTGCTTGCGTCCACCGGAGTGGCCCTGCTGCTCAACGGCCTGGTCATTACCATCGGCATCCTCGGCGGTTTTGTGTTCTCGGTATTCATCCAGGACGTCAACCCCGGAGCATTTGTCAACGGCATCACCTTGCTGACCGGATTCGGCGAGCTGATGCTCTCGATGGTCAAGGCTGGACTCTTCGGCATGATCGCCGGACTTGTCGCCTCGTATCTCGGGCTCAACGTCAAGGGCGGCGCCAAGAGCGTCGGCGACGCCGTCAACCAGACCGTCGTGTTCGCCTTCATGGCGCTGTTCGTCGTCAATGTGCTCATCACCACCATCGGTATCAAGTTGACGGCCGGATGAGGCGCACGGCGAGCAGGAGAACTGTGACACACCACGACGGACGGGAGGCGTACTGATGGCATTGGCAGCAGCAGGGCGTTTCCCGCGAACTCGGCGGCAGATTCGATCCGTCTCTCGCGGCGTCGACAGCATCGGTGATCAGGCACTGTTCTTCGCGAAAGCAATCGGACACGCACCAAAGGCTTTGATGCGCTATCCACGCGAGACACTTCGCTTGATCGCCGAGATCAGCATGGGAACCGGAGCACTGGCCGTCATCGGTGGCACCGTCGTGATCGTCGGCTTCCTGACTCTCTTCACCGGAGCCACCATCGCCGTGCAGGGCTACAGCTCGCTCGGAAACATCGGCGTCGAGGCACTGACGGGATTCTTCGCAGCGTTCATCAACGTTCGTATCGCCGCACCCGTCATCGCGGGAATCGGTTTGGCCGCCACCATCGGTGCCGGCTCCACCGCGCAACTCGGAGCGATGCGTGTGTCGGAGGAGATCGACGCCCTGGAGACGATGGCCATCCCGTCCATCCCGTATCTGGTCAGCACCCGTGTCATGGCCGGCATGATCGCCATCATCCCGTTGTACTCGCTGGCAGTGATTGCGTCGTTCATGGCCAGCCGTTTCGCGACGGTGTACCTGTACAACCAGTCCGGCGGTGTGTACGACCATTACTTCACAACCTTTCTGATACCCACGGACATATTGTGGTCGTTTGCGCAAGCGATAGTCATGGCCCTAGCGGTCATGTTGATTCACACCTACTACGGCTTCAACGCGACCGGTGGCCCGGTCGGCGTCGGCGTCGCCGTGGGTAATGCGGTGCGCGCCTCACTGATTGCGGTTGTCACCGTCACCCTGCTCATCTCACTCGCCATTTACGGTGGGTCCGGCAACTTCAACTTGTCGGGATAGGGGACGGAGAGAATGACAGTTCCCAGGTGGCACAAGAAACTTGCCGCGGCCGGTTTGATCCTCGGACTCGCGGCAATCGTGGCCGTCGCACTCACCATGTTTGCGGGCGGCTTCACCGAGAGCACCCCCATCACCGTGATGTCCGCTCGCGCCGGTCTTGTCATGGAACCGGACGCCAAGGTGAAATTGCGCGGCGTGCAGGTGGGCAGCGTCGAATCGATTTCCCTCGACGGAGATCAAGCGAGTCTGCAACTGGCGATGTATCCCGACCAGATGTCGAAGATTCCGTCCAACGCCGGCGTGGAGATCAAGTCCACCACCGTCTTCGGAGCCAAGTACGTCAACATCGTCATCCCGGACGATCCGTCGACACAGCCCATTCAAGAAGGTGCGGTCATTACCTCCGACAGCGTGACCGTCGAGTTCAACAGTGTGTTCGAACATCTTTCGGAGGTACTGGCCCAGGTCGAGCCGGAAAAGCTGAACGCAACACTCGGTGCTATTTCGACGGCACTCAACGGCCGCGGCGAAGCACTCGGCGAGGTTCTCGAATTGGGCGACACCTACTTGCAGAAGATGAATCCCACGCTGCCGCAACTGCAAGAGGATCTGGCGAGCGCGGCCACGGTCACCAACCTGTACGCGGACGTGGCACCGGACCTACTGCGCATCCTCGACAACGCAACCACTACAAGTGGTTCCATCGTGGCCGAGCAGGCCAACCTGGATCTGCTGTTGCTCAACATCACCGGCCTCGCCAACACCGGTAACGCCTTGCTGACCGACAACGAGCAGGACCTCACCACGTCCCTGGACACCCTGACGGCAACCACGACGCTGCTCGAGGAATACTCACCCGGTCTGACGTGCTTCCTCGTCGGATTGAACGACGGGCGCATCAAATTCGAGCCGATGGCCGGCACCGGTGACAAAGCGGCCTTGATGCTCAGTGCGAGCTTCATGTGGGGTGCAAAGGCGTACACCAATCCGGAGTCCCTTCCCAAGGTTGCCGCATCGGGCGGCCCGAATTGTTACGGCTTCCCCACCTTCGATCCGAAGGTCGACGGTAAGGCCCCGTTTGCGGTCACCAACACCGGAAACGTGCCGTTCGTACCCAACACGGAGTTCGAGGTGACGGTTCCGACGATCTTCCAGTTCCTCTTCGGGGACTCTTACGAACAGGACGGGGAGTGATGAGACCGACAACGGTAAAGCTCTTGATCTTCACACTCGTCATGTCGGTGATTTTTGCCGGACTGGCCATCGTGTTCAGTCAGGTGCGATTCAGCAGTAGCAACGGTTTTCACGCCACGTTCGCCGATGTTTCCGGTCTGAAGTCCGGCGACAAGGTGCGGATCGCCGGTGTTCCGGTCGGATCCGTGACGGGCGTGTCCATCGATGATTCCAACCAGGCTGAAGTCAGCTTCGACGTCGATACCCAGTACTCGTTGATGAAGAGCACCAAAGCGACGGTCCGCTACGAGAACCTGGTCGGCGATCGCTACATGGAGCTACTGGAAGGCACCGGTTCGACCGAATCTTTGTCGTCCGGCGGTTCGATTCCGGTTGATCAGACATCGCCCGCTCTGGACCTGGATCTGTTGCTCGGTGGTTTCAAGCCGCTCCTGCGCGCGCTGGATCCTCAGCAAGTCAACGATCTGTCAGGAGCGCTGCTTCATGTCCTGCAAGGCCAGGGCGGAACTCTGGTTTCTCTTCTGGGAAACACCAATTCATTCACCAATACGCTCGCGGATCGCGACCAGTTGATCGGTGACGTGATCACCAATCTCAACGACGTTCTCGGGACGATCAATGACAAGGGCGATCAGTTCTCCACCACGATCGATCAACTCCAGCAGTTGGTGAGTGGTCTGGCGCAGGACAGCGGTCCGATCGCAAATTCGATCACCGAAATCGCGGGTGCAACAGGGGATCTTGCGGCGCTACTGGGAGCTACCCGTCCGGACATTCAGACGTTGATCGGTGAAACCAACCGCACGATGACACAACTCGATCTGGGCAAGGAAGACATCAACACCGCACTCGCGCGTCTGCCCTCGGACTACCAGAAGCTGATCCGCGTCGGAACCTACGGTTCGTTCTTCCAGTTCTATCTGTGCGCCAACACCTTCAAATTCTCCGGCCCTGACGGAACCACGATCGTCCTGCCCACGGCAGTACAGACCACGGGAAGGTGCGCGAAGACACAATGAGTCCTGCCCGTGAACGAAATCCCGTACAGATCGGCGTCGTCGGTCTGGTCCTGGCTGTCGCGACGGTCGGTGCCACACTGCAATACGATCAGCTCCAGTTCCTGTCCGGCGGTATCCGCCACTCCGCTTACTTCGCCGACGCAGGCGGTTTGGTTGCCGGTGACAACGTGACGCTGGCAGGCGTCAACGTCGGCAAGGTTAGCGAGGTCGAACTCGACGATCAAAGCGTGCTGGTCACCTTCACCGTCCAGGACGGCATTGCACTCGGAGAACAGACGTCAGCCGACATCAAGACGAATACCGTGCTTGGCCGCAAGTCGCTGGCCGTTCGGTCCGAGGGGCCGGGGCTGTTGCGCACCGGTACGCCGATCCCCTTGGAACGCACCAACTCTCCGTACTCACTCAACGAAGCACTCGGGGATCTCGGTACCACCGCGGCGGAACTCGACACAGAACAGATCAACGATTCTCTCAACGCGATCTCGGATACGCTTGCCGACACCCCGCCGGAGTTGCGGGGAGCCCTCGACGGCATGACTCGGCTCTCGCAGAGCATCAACGCGCGAGACGAAAGTTTGCTCCAATTGCTCTCGCGCGCTGAGGACGTCACCAAGATTCTCGCGGATCGCAGCGGGCAGATCGACTCTCTGCTGGTGGACGGAAACAAGCTGTTCGGTGAGCTGAGCTTGCGTCGTGACGCGATCAGTGAGCTGATCGTCAACACCTCAGCGGTATCACGTCAGCTCTCGGGGTTGGTTGTGGAGAACGAGGCCCAGATGGGTCCCACCCTCGAGAAGCTGAATTCTGTTGCCGAGGTTCTTCAGAACAACAAGGACAACATCTCCGGCGCGCTCGACGGCCTCGGCCCGTACATCACGGCACTCGGCGAGACCGTGGCAAGCGGACCGTTCTTCGACGCCTTCATCATCAACATTCTTCCCAGTAACTGGTGGAAGACCCTGGTGGACAGCAGCGTTGATCCCGAACAAATTCCGTCGGACCTCGAGGACTTCTTTCCCGGGATTCCGCCGACGATCAGGGGGCCAGGAGAATGACCGACACAACAGCCTCCACCGGCTCGCGTAAGAAGTGGGTACTGATCGGCGCTGCGGCGCTGGTCGTCCTACTCGTCGCGGCCGCGGCTTACCTTCTGATTCCGGGACTGGGCAAGACCAAGATCTCCGCCCACTTCGTGTCCACGACGGGACTGTACGAAGGCGACGTCGTCCGCGTACTCGGCGTCAACGTCGGCAAGGTCACGAAGATCGAGCCTCGAGATCAGGACACCTATGTCGAGATGGCTGTCGACCGCGGCGTCGACGTACCAGCGGATGCTCAGGCACTCATCGTCGCGCAGAGCCTCGTTTCTGCGCGGTTCGTTCAGCTGACCCCGGTCTATTCCGGTGGTGACCAGATGCCAGACGGTGGCGTTATTCCGATCGAACGCACCGCGGTCCCGGTCGAGTGGGACGAGATCAAAACGGAACTTGCCAAACTCTCCGAGGCACTAGGCCCGGAAGGTATCGACGACGAAGGTTCATTGGGACGCTTCATCAATACGCTCGGCGACAACCTCGAGGGCAACGGAGAATCCATTCGGATGACGTTGCGCGAGTTGTCCGCCACCATGCACACACTGTCGGAAGGCCGGACGGATCTCTTCTCCACCATCCGTAACCTGCAGGCGTTTGTCACCGCGCTGTCCTCGAGTAACGAGCAGATCGTGCAATTCAGCGGACATCTCGCTTCGGTCAGCAGTGTTCTCGCAAGCAGCTCCGACGAATTGGGCACGGCCCTCAGCGATCTCGACCTCGCGGTGGGTGACGTCCAGCGGTTTGTCAACGACAATCAGGCAGCTCTGAGTGAATCGGTGGCGCGGTTGGCCGACGCAACCCAGGTACTGACCGACAAGCGCCCCGAGATCGAACAGGTACTCCACTCGGGCCCGACGTCGCTGGCCAACTTCTACCAGATCTACAAGCCGGCGCAGGGCAGCATGACCGGCGCAATTGCACTGAGTAACTTCAAGAATCCGATTCAGTGGATCTGCGGATCCATTCAAGCCATCGATACCGGTCCAGCTGAGAGAAGTGCCGACCTGTGTAAGGAGTATCTCGGCCCGGTGCTCAGCACGCTCATCATGAATTACCCGGGATTCCTCTTCAACCCGGTTTCCGGAGTTCAGGCCTTCCCGGACCAGATCGTGTACACGGAGCCCGGTTTGGAAGCGGCGGCAAGTCCGGGTCAGGCCGCGTCGGCCCCGCAGGCGGCAGCAGATCCGTTGAACGGCGTGCCGATGCCGTCCGTGCCCAAGGACCTCACCGAACTCTTCAACATGGGGGGAGGCAACTGATGCGCGCGAGAGGTAAAGCAGTAGTGGTGACGTTGGCCGTCGGCGTCGCTCTCGGCGCCAGTGGTTGTGAATGGAACGGGCTGAACTCCGTGCCCATGCCCGGCACCCAGGGTCGAGGCGAGGGGTCGTACGAGGTTCAGATCGAGATGCCCAATGTGACTACCCTGTCGCAGAATTCACCCGTTCGGGTGGACGACGTGGCGGTGGGGAGCGTCTCGAATATCGAGGTCCAGGGCTGGCATGCTCTGGTGACGGTGTCGCTCAACCCCGAGGTCGAGTTGCCCGCCAATGCGACCGCGAAGATCGGGCAGACCAGTTTGCTCGGATCGCAGCACATCGAACTGGCTCCGCCGGTCGAGGAGGCGCCGGAGGGGCGTCTCGAGGCCGGCGACGTCATTCCCCTCGAACGAGCGGGTGCCTACCCGACTACCGAGCAGACGCTGTCTTCGTTGTCTGTCGTACTGAACGGTGGCGGACTAGCACAGGTGCAGGACATCACCACGGAATTGAACGCGGCACTCATCGGGCGAGAGGATGCTGTTCGCGACTTGCTCCCGCAACTCGATCAGCTCGTCGGAAGCCTCGACAAGCAACGCGGAGACATCATTTCGGCGATGGAAGGTATCGACCGGCTGTCGTACACCGTCGAGGCGCAACGTGACACTCTGAACAAGGCGCTCGACGGAATCCCCCCGGCACTGGACATCCTGGTGGCACAACGTCAGGACATCACCAACGCGTTGACGTCCCTCGGCGGCCTGAGTGAGGTGGCCAGTCGCGTCATCAACGAAAGCGGCGAGGATTTTGCCACCAATGTTCGGTCGCTGTCTCCAACTCTGAAAGCACTTGCCGATTCCGGCAATGCGCTGACGCAGGTGCTCGGGGTTCTGCTCACGTTCCCGTTCCCGCAGAACGGAATCGACAACGTCATTCGAGGCGATTACGCCAACCTGGCCATGACCATCGACTTGACGCTGCCGCGACTCGACGCGAACTTCCTCACCGGTACACCGCTGGCAGGTTCCCTAGGGGGCCCGGAAGGTGTTCTCGGCACGCAAGCGGGGCTGGGCGGGCAGGCAGGCAACCCGTTGAGTGATCCACTCAGGCCGGCCGCAGCTCCGGCTCCCGCAGCTCCGGCTCCGGCAGCAGAGGCTCCCGCGGCGGACCCGAACACCATCACGATCCCGGGACTTCCGCCGATCACCATTCCAGGACTTCCTCAGGGGGCACCAGCACCATGATGCTCACAAAGTTCGTCCGCATCCAGCTTGTCATCTTCGCGGTATTGACCGTCATCGGTCTGGTCGTGATGGCAACACAATACGTACGTGTTCCGGCGATGATCGGGATCGGACGCTACGCCGTCACCGTCGAATTACCGTCTACCGGTGGGTTGTACAAGAACTCCAACGTGACGTACCGCGGCCAGAGTGTCGGCGTCGTGAAAGCCGTCGAGTTGTCACAAACCGGTGTGAATGCCCAGTTGTCCATGGACAGCGGAGTCGAGATTCCGGCCGACGTCGACGCCGTGGTCAAAAGCGTGTCCGCGATCGGCGAGCAGTTTGTCGATCTGATCCCGCACACCGACTCCTCCGGTGCGATCGTCGTATCCGGTCACCTGGAGAACGGCTCCGTCATACCGGTTGACCGCAGTTCCGTGCCCCAGGATGTCGGCGCGCTACTCGATCAGGCAGATCTGTTGCTGCAGAGCATCTCCGACACGAAACTCAAGACCGTCATCGACGAATCCTTCAAGGCGTTCAACGGTGCGGGACCGGATCTGCAGAAGCTGATCGACTCGGCTCGCCTGTTCGTCGAAGAAGCGAACAACAACTCCGACGCCACCAAGACGCTGATCGAGCAGGCCGGACCGCTGCTCGACACCCAGATTGTCAGCAGCGACGCCATCCGTTCGTGGACAAGCGATCTGGTGACCTTCACAGACCAGTTGCGAGCCAGTGACCCGGATCTGCGGGCGATTATCCAGAAGGGCCCGGCAGCGGCGTCCGAGGCCAATGCACTTCTCCAGGATCTTCAACCCACGTTGCCGATTCTCTTGGCGAACCTGGTGTCCGTCGGTGAGGTCGGGGTGTTGTACAACAACGCAATCGAGCAGATCCTTGTCATCTACCCACCGCTGTCGGCAGCGCTCGTTACGGTCGCCGGCTCCGGAAACCCCGCGGATGGCGCCTTGGTCGACTTCCACCTCGAAGTCAACGATCCGCCGCCGTGCACCACAGGATTCCTCCCCGCCGAGGAGTGGCGCAGTCCCGCGGACGAATCACCGATCGCAACTCCGTCGGATCTGTTCTGCCGCATAGCCCAGGACTCGCCGATCGCCGTGCGCGGTGCACGCAACCTGCCGTGCGCGGAATTCCCGGGGCGCCGCGCCGCGACAGTGGAACAGTGCAGGACCGGTTACGAGCCCCTGGGCACCAATCCGCAGACCGGGCCGCCGCAACCGATCACCGCGACCCCCAGTTCCTATGCGTCGGAGCCTGGCGTCACCGCACGTCGGTACGATCCGACTACAGGCACGTACATAGGACCCGACGGGAGGACGTACTCGCAGCCGAAACTCGGTGCCGGCGGAGACATCAGTCTCGAAGAGTTCATGAAGGGTCAGCAAGGTTGATGAACGAAGAAGAACCCAAGCAGCGGGTGCGCCGTCGCGCGTCCCGGAGCGCCGGACCCACCGGCGCAGATACAGACGCAGCGTCGACGGTAGTTCCCAGTGAAACGGCAGTGCCCAGTGAAAAGGCAGTGCCCAGTGAGAAACCGGCTGAACAACCTGTCGCACTGACCAAAACCGAAGCGAGTGTCAGTGCACCGAAGTCGCACGCTGAAGAGCCGAAGGCGCCTGCGGCGGTGTCACCGGATTCCGAACCTCCGGTTCCGGCAACAACGCCACCGAAGTCCCGGAAGTTGGTCGGCGGGATAGTCCTGGCATCCATTGTCGCGCTGGCGTTTGCAGTGGTGTCTGTACTGCTCTTGGTGGATCGCAGCAAGGCCTCCAGCGCTGAGGAAGAACGGTCTGCATATATCGCCGGTGCGCGGACCACAGCGCTCAACCTGACGACTCTGCATTCGGAGACTGCAGGCGCCGATCTCGACAAGTTCTTGGCCGGCACCACCGAGGAATTTCAATCGCAACTCGACGGACGTAAGGACTCGTTTGTCGACGTTCTCGGACAGGTAGGCGTCCAGACGGACGGCGAGATCCTCGAAGCCGGGTTGGAAAAGATCGACGGCGATTGTGGAACCTCGCTAGTCGCGGTGCGTGCAATGCAGAAAAACGCGGAGCAACCCGAGCCCGAGGAACGCAACTATCGCCTGCGAATCACCATGTGCGATACCGACGGGCAGCTCCTTGCCTCGAATGTGGAGTTTGTGCCATGACCCCGGAGACGACAGACCCAGCAACTACAGCTACAGGCGCGACGTCCGCGCGCGTGTCACCATTAACCATCGTCTTGTGCGTGATCAGCGCGCTGGCGATTGCACTGGCAGGCTTGTCGGCGTATCTGTACTTCGGTCCGGACGGAACTCGGGATCTGGCGGCCACGGACAACACCAGAGAAGAAGTGGTGCAAGTGTCCTCGGACCAGGCAGTCGCGATGTTCCAGTACGACCACAACAATGTCGATCAGCAATTGCACTCGGCAACAGAAGGATTGACCGGCGATTTCCAGAATCAGTTCACTGAGTTGATCGAGTCGGTCATCATTCCCGGCGCGCAGGAGAAGGCGCTGACCGTCCAGGTTGTCGTACAGGGCGCGGCAGTTCTCGATGCCGCACCGGATACCGCCACCACGATGCTCTTCCTCAATCAGATTACGACGTCGAAGGATTCGCCGGAGGCAGTCGCCAGTGGCAGCCGCGTCAAGATGGGGCTGGAGAAGCAGGATGGTCGCTGGTTGGTGAATAGCGTTCAGCCGTTCTGATCGACACATGCTCGACATGAAACAACCCGGCCGAGGGAGTCCCCTCGGCCGGGTTGTTTCATGCCGGCGTACTCAGTTGTTGTCGTCGATTTCGTGGTTCTCGTCCGGTGCGATCAGTGCCGGCCCCGCAGCGCCGCCGTGCGCGAGAGCGTCGAGGAACGAGTGAGCCCAACGGTCCACGTCATGAGTGAGTACCTGACGGCGCAGGGCGCGCATGTGGCGTCGTCCGTCTTCCTTCGGCTGGTTCAGTGCTTCCACCATGGAGTCCTTGACGTCGTCGAGGTCATGGGGGTTGCACAGGAATGCCTGACGCAATTCTGCTGCCGCACCGGTGAATTCGCTGAGCAGTAGAGCGCCGCCCAGGTCGCTGCGGCACGCTACGTATTCCTTGGCAACCAGGTTCATGCCGTCGCGAAGTGGGGTGACCAACATGAGGTCGGCGGCAACAAAAAACGCAATGAGTTCGTCGCGGTCGACCGGTCGGTGGATGTAGTGGACAACAGGGCGGCCGACTTCACTGAACTCGCCGTTGATGCGGGAGACCATCTGCTCGATGTCGCCGCGCATCTGGACGTAGCTTTCGACGCGCTCGCGGCTGGGAGTTGCCAACTGGATCATGACGGTATCGGCGGGATCTATCCGTCCGTCGATGAGTAGTTCGTGCAGTGCGTTCAACCGGACGTCGATGCCCTTGGTGTAATCGAGGCGGTCGACGCCGAGCATGATCTTCTTGGGGTTGCCGATTTCTTTGCGAATCTGCTTGGCGCGGTCGCGAATTGCCTTGGAGCGTGATCGCTCGTCGAGCTTGCCGGAGTCGATGGAGATGGGGAACGCGCCGACGCGGACGGTGCGGAAACCCACCTGCACAACACCAAGTTTGGAGCGGACGCCGACGTTGCCGCGTGAAGTTTGTTGTCCCGCAAGCCGCCTGGCGAGGAAGAGGAAGTTCTGTGCGCCGCCGGGAAGGTGGAAACCGATGAGGTCGGCGCCGAGGAGGCCTTCGATGATCTCGGTTCGCCACGGCATCTGCATGAACAGTTCGACCGGCGGGAACGGAATGTGCAGGAAGAACCCGATGGTGAGGTCGGGGCGCAGCATCCGCAGCATCTTCGGTACGAGTTGAAGTTGGTAGTCCTGGATCCAGACCGTCGCGCCGTGGGCCGCAGCCTTGGCGGTGGCTTCGGCGAAGCGGCGGTTGATCTCGACGTACGCGTTCCACCATTCGCGGTGGTACTCGGGCTTGACGATGACGTCGTGATAGAGCGGCCAGAGCGTGGCGTTGGAGAAGCCTTCGTAGTATTCGTTGATCTCGGTGGCGCTGAGCGGTACCGGGTACAGCTCGAGTCCGTCTTCGACGATGGGGTCCATGTCGGCGTCGGCAACACCGGCCCAGCCGACCCACGCACCTTGCTTGCTACGCAAGATCGGTTCGAGAGCGGTGACCAAACCACCGGGACTGCGCTTCCATCTTGTGGAACCGTCTGGCAACCGCTCCAGGTCGACGGGCAGGCGGTTCGCTACTACGACGAACTCGGCCTGCCCGGACACGGTCTTCTCTGCGGAGAGAGCAACTGCGTCGTCAGAGGGGATTGAGCTGGCCGATTCCGGACTGACAGACACGTGGTTCCTTCTCGTTAGGTATAGGTGAGAGACTCGATCGAGATTCAGTCGAGCTTGCTGACGGGGCTGATTCCGAGCATCGAGAGCAGCATCCTGCACTCGTCGGCGTCTTCCGCGTACGCAGCGACAACGCGCTGTGCCATACGGGCGGTTTCCTCGGCTACGGTCTCGATTTCCTCGTCCGGGATCTCGACTTCGGCTTCGACGGTCGTCTTCTCAGACATCATGTTCCTCTCGTGCTTGCCTGCACGGCGCAAGCAATGGTTCCGCAAGCAATGGTTCTACAGCGACTCTATGAGAACTGGGCACGTCAACGCTAGTTGCTCATGCATTAGGGTCGACTTACTTCTGTGTCTACCGGACATTCTCGTCCCTATCAATGCTTGGAGTTCCATGAGCACGACCCAGGTGAGTGAAGCCGTCGATTCGGGTGAATCAGGCGCAGGTAAAAGCAGTGGGGCTGCGATTTTGCGTCGAGTTCTCGTGCGTAATCGGGGACCGCTGGCCATCGGCACCGTTCTGGTGTGCCTGCATCAACTCGCCGAAACCGCGGTGCCGATTTCGATCGGTGTCATCATCGATCGGGCAATCGAGACTTCGGACACCACCACGCTCGTCGTGTCGATCTGTGCGCTCGGTGCGTTGTTTCTCGTGCTCACCGCAGCCTGGCGGTTCGGTGCTCGGTTCATCGTGACGGCGATGCAGCAGGAGGCACACAGATTGCGCCTCGAAGTGGCACACCGCGTTCTCGACCCGCGAGGTGTACACACGAACCTGCGATCCGGCGAATTGCTCACGGTATCGACGTCCGACGCGGAACAGGCGTCCTGGATAGCCGACATCGTGCCGCGGGCAGCAGCGGCACTGACCGCCGCGGTGGCGTCGGCTGTCGCGTTGCTGTGGATCGACGTCACGCTGGGGCTGGCGGTGTTGATCGGCACCCCGGTCATTCTCGGTCTACTGCAACTGTCGGCGCCGCTGATCACGTCCCGCGCGACGGGGAAGCAGGCGTCGATCGCCCGGGCATCGGCAATGGCAACGGACTTGGTGAGTGGACTGCGGCCGCTCCGCGGCATCGGCGCGGAGAAGTCGGCGTCCGATCGCTATCGCGGTGCAAGTCGCGAAGCCCTCGCATCTGCGGTCCACACGGCAAAGGCCACTGCGATCTACACCGGTGTGTCGGCGACGGTCAGCGCTTTGCTTGCTGTGGGGATCGCCGGTTGTGCCGGCTACTTCGCATTGCAGGGCCGAATCTCGGTGGGGGAGTTGATCACCGTGGTCGGACTGGCGCAGTTCTTTCTCGAACCGCTCGGCCTGCTTGCTTCTCTCCCCGGATATTTTGCGGTTGCTCGCGCGTCGTCCGATCGGTTGGCGTTGGTGCTCGACGCCGATCCGATCCTGACCCCGGGCTCGGTGACCGAGACACCGGGCTACGATCTGACTCTCGAAGGGCTGCAATTCCGTTCACTCGGCGGCGTCGATCTGCACTGCGACGCCGGCGAATTGTTGGGGGTCGTGGCGTACCAACCGCAGGACGCCGAGGCGCTGGCCACGGTGCTGTCCGGGCAACCGGGCGCACACGAGTACCGAGGTTCTGTGCGGATCGGCGGAATTTCGCTGCAGGACATGGACTTGGCACTGGCCAGGCGCACCGTGCTGGTGGAACCGCACCTGACCGATCTGTTCGGGGGTTCGCTTGGCTCCAATCTCGCAGCTGGCGCAGGCGATGCGCAGTCCTCGGATCTGGGGGAGGTGCTGGCTGCCTCGGCCGCCGCCGATGTCGTCGACTCCCATCCCCATGGACTCGACCTCGAGGTCACCGACCGCGGAGCCAGCCTGTCCGGCGGTCAACGGCAACGGGTCGCGCTGGCACGCGCGTTGCTCACGAAGGCGCCCGTGCTGGTGCTGCATGATCCGACAACCGCGGTGGACGCGGTAACGGAAGCGTCGATTGCGGCAGGCATCGCGGAATTGCGCCACAGCGGAACAGCGCTGCACACCACGATCCTGATCACGAGCAGCCCGGCGTTGCTGGCGGCAACGGATCGTGTGGTCGTTCTGGATCGGGGAGTAGTAGTGGCACAGGGGACGCATGCCGAACTCGCTCACCACGACACCGACTATCGAGGGGCGGTTCTGCGATGACCGGGAAAGAGACACGCGAACTGCTGCCGATCGCGGGCGGGCGCGAAACCTGGCAGTGGTTGAGGTCGGAGTTGGTGCAGCGGAAGCTGCAGAGTTTTCTTGTTGTGGCGGTGTCGGCCGCAGCGGCCGCGATGGCGTTGGTACCGATCTATGTGTTCGGTGTCCTGGTCGATCGGGTTCGTGAGGGTGCTCCCACGTCGACAATTCTGACGGTGGTGGCGATCATCGCGTCGGCGGCCGTCGTTGGTGGTGTTTTCACGGGATACGCGTCGTATCTGGTCAAGAGGCTGGGTGAGAACATCCTCGCGGATCTACGCGAGCGCACCGTCGACCGGGCACTGCGGTTGCCTGTGCCGACGCTGGAGAAGGTCGGTAAGGGTGATCTGCTTTCTCGCGTCGGCGATGACGTTGCCGTGATCGCCAAGGCAGTCTCCGAGGTGATTCCGAACCTGATCGGAGCCGTTCTGCTGGTCGCGCTCAGCATGGTGACCATGCTCGGTCTGGACTGGCGTCTGGGACTGGCCGGTCTGGTGGCGCTCCCGATGTACGCGATGGCGCTGAAGTGGTACCTGCCACGATCGGCGCCGATCTATGCGGCCGAGCGTGTGGCGATGGGTGCACGTTCGCAGGCATTGATCAGCAGCGTGCAAGGTGTCCGGACGGTGCGGGCCTACAGCCTGGAGAAGGAGCACCTCGGACGGATCGACGACGCGTCGGCGAAGGCCCGCGATCTTGCGGTGGGAGTGTTCGGCCTGTTCACCAGGTTCGCCGGGCGCGGGAACCGGGCCGAGTTCGTGGGCCTGTCCATGATCCTTGTTGTCGGGTTCCTGCTGGTGCGCGACGACATCGTGACTGTCGGCCAGACCACAACGGCAGCATTGCTGTTCCACCGCCTGTTCAATCCGATCGGTTCGCTTCTCTACACCTTCGACGAAGTGCAGTCGGCGGGCGCGAGCCTCGCACGCCTTGTGGGTGTCGTGGATATCCCGGAACCCGACCGCGCCGACATCGACGTGGCCGAACCTCACGATCGCTCACTGACATTGCGGGACATCAGGCACAGCTACGACGGCCGCGAGGTTCTCCACGGCGTCAGTCTCACTCTGGCCGCGGGGGAGCGGGTGGCGCTGGTCGGCTCGACCGGTGCCGGGAAGTCGACGGTGGCGGCGATCGCCGCCGGATCGTGGGCACCGACGTCGGGAAGCGTGCTGATCGGTGGTGTTGCGTTGGCCGGCGTCGCTGACCTACGACGCCACATCGGCATTGTCAGTCAGGAAGTGCACGTATTTGCCGGCTCGCTGATCGAGGACCTGCGTCTCGCAGCGCCCGAAGCGTCCGAGGAGGACGTGATGTCGGCGCTGAAGACCGTCGGGGCGTCTGCGTGGGTGGCGGCCTTGAGTGACGGTCTTGCAACCGTTGTCGGCGAAGGTGGGCACGAGATGACGGCGTCGCAGGCACAACAGTTGGCGTTGGCCCGGTTGGTTTTGGCCGACCCGGCTGTTGCGGTGCTGGACGAGGCGACGGCGGAGGCCGGAAGTGCTGGTGCCCGCGAATTGGAGGCAGCTGCTGATGCGGCGACGGCCGGGCGGACCACTCTTGTTGTCGCTCACCGGCTTACGCAAGCGGCGGCAGCGGACCGGGTGATCGTGCTCGAGCACGGACGGATCGTGGAGGAGGGGCCGCACCTCGAGCTGGTGGCTGCGGGCGGGCGGTACGCGCACCTGTGGACAGCATGGGAAGGTCGCGAGACGCGATAGTGTTGCCGCAAGCGGGGGAGCTTCGGTCAACCCGAAATCAGGCTGAGAAATGCAGCGGCAGAACACGAGGAGGAAGGCAGCTATGACGGTCGCCACTATCAACGGAATCCCGATCAATTACCAGGTCAAAGGTGATGGGGATCTGGTGGTGCTCATCATGGGTACTGGAAGTCCTGGGCGGGTGTGGGATCTTCACCAGACCCCCGCACTCGTTGCGGCGGGGTACCGCGTCTGCACCTTCGACAACCGTGGAATCGCGCCGTCCGGTGAGAGTGTCAGCGGTATCACGATGCCGGACATGGTTGCCGACACCGCAGGATTGATCGAGCATCTCGGTGGCGGCCCTGCGTACGTGATCGGAACGTCGATGGGTGCCCGAGTGGCTCAGGAACTCACGTTGGCCCGTCCGGACCTGGTCCGCAAGGCAGTGTTCCTCGCCGGCCATGCTCGGATGGATCACTTCCAGCAGACGCTGTCCGAGGGGGAGCGCGAGTTGGTCGACAGTGGCGTCGAGTTGCCCGCAAAGTATCGCGCTGCAGTAACAGCAGTGATGAACCTGTCGCCCACTACCTTGGCTGACGAGCGCTCAGCTCGGGACTGGCTGGACATCTTCGAATTCTCCGGTGGCACAACAGCACCCGGCATTCGAGCTCAGCTGAACATGGATCGCTCGTTCGATCGCCGTAGTGAGTACCGGGCGATCATGCGTCCCTGCCTGTCCGTTGCCTTCGCCGATGACCGGATGATTCCGCCCTTCCTCTCCCGCGAGGTTGCAGATTGCATCGCTACCGCGACGTACGAAGAGATCCCGGACACCGGTCACTACGGTTACCTCGAGCGACCGGATGCCGTGAACAAGGTGCTGATCGACTTCCTGGCCGGATAAACCGCTCAGGCCAGTGCGAGGAACAGTTTCTCGAGTTCGGCTTCGGTAAGAGGGTCCTTGCCTTCGGCGCCGGTCATGCATTCACGCAGGCCGGAGGCAACGATCTTGAAGCCTGCCCGGTCGAGTGCCTTCGAGACCGCGGCCAATTGGGTGACTACGTCCTTGCAATCACGGCCGCTCTCGATCATCGTGATCACTCCGGCGAGCTGGCCGTGAGCGCGGCGCAGTCTGTTCAATACGAGCGCAATGCTCTCTTCGTCGCCGGTCATCGTGGCCCTTTCTCGAATGTTCGTACTCGGACGAGAGTACCCCGGGGGGCATGGCAGCTGATCGTGAAGGATTCTGCTCGCGCAGCGATCAGAATCCTTCACGATCGAAGCCTCAGAGTGCGCTGATGGCGGCGCGTAGTTTGGTGGCCGCCTCGGTCGCGACCGCCTCGAGTCCGCTTTCGTCGGAAACCTGCACCATGACATCCGGATTCATGGCCTCGACGTAGAACGAATCTTCGGTCGACGTGTCTTCGCGAACCACGACATTGCACGGCAGCAGTAGACCGATTTGGCGATCGACCCCAACGGCGCGGTGCGCGAGCTGTGGATTGCAGGCACCCAGGATCAGGTACTTCTCCATGTCTTCACCGAGTTTGGCCTTGAGGGTAGCTTGCATGTCGATTTCGGTGAGGATGCCGAAACCTTGATCCGATAGGGCTCCGCGAGTGCGGGCCACGACGTCGTCGAATGTTCCGCTGACCTTGGTGCCAAGAGCGATATCCATGGGAGTTCTCCTTCTGTCGTCTTCAATTCAGCATACCCCTAGGGGTATCTGGTGAACAGTGATGTCGGGTACATGATCTAGCCGTGCGAGAAGCTGATCTTCGGCAGAACCCCGCGCAGCCACGTGGGTGACCACCACGCCGCTTTGCCGGTCAGGCGCAGCGCAACCGGAAGAAGAACCAGGCGGACGAGGACGGCGTCGAGTACGACCGCGACGCCGAGGATGATTCCCATCTCCTTCGGTGGCAAGGGGTCTGCCAACGCGAAGGTGAAGAATACGGCCACCATCACGGCAGCCGCTGCTGCGATCACTCGGCCGGAGTGCGCCAGTCCGTCGATATGAGCGATCTTGGGATCGCCGGTTCGCTCGTAGTGTTCCTTGGCGCTCGAGAGGAGGAAGACGGTGTAGTCCATCGCAATCGCAAAGATCATCGCGAAGAAGAACACCGGACCCCACCCGTTCAAGAAGCCTTGAGGTTCGAAGCCGAGCAGGCCGGATCCGTGGCCGTCCTGAAATATCAGCTTCGCGACACCGAATGCCGCGCCGGTGGACAGCAGACTCACCAGCGTGCCGATGACGGCGATGAGCGGTGCCTGCAGTGCGATCAGCAGTAGGGCGAATCCGAGTGTCAGAATCACGGCAATCACGATCGGCAGGTAGTCGTTCAATGCTTGCTGAAGATCGAGATTCTCGGCTGGGGCGCCCCCGACACGCGCGGATTCGGGTAGTCGCTCTCGCAGGTCGGCGAGGATGCTCTCCATTGCGGGATCTGACGGGTCGACGCTCGGAACCGCCTGCAGCATAACCAGATCGGAACCATCTGCCGAGGGTTGTGCCGGAGTGAGCATCGCTATGCCGTCGATGGATTCGGCAACGCGTGCTGTCCCTTCTGCGTCCTTGGCGGTCGTGACAATTTGCAGCATTCCGGGAGCGCCGTCACCGAACTGCTGCTGTACCAATTCGTATCCCTGGCGGACCGGAGCGTCCTCGGGAACCACCGCGATGGACGGCATGGCCACTTTCAGTCCGAAGACGGGGATGATGAGCGCAATCAGAATCAGTAGTGCACCGATGCCGAACGGCCAGGGATGCCGGTGCAGCAGTGACGCCCACGACGCGAACAGTGGGGAACGGTGTTGCTGGCGCCGCGCGTACGGGAGTGAGCCGGCGTTGACCTTTGCACCGATTGTGCCGAGCACTGCAGGGAGCAGGGTCAGCGTTGCAGCGAGAACGAAGATCACTGCGAGCATGATTCCCACCGCCATCGTGCGCACTGCGGGTGCGGGAACGATCAGAACCGCCGTGAGGCTGACGAGGACTGTCAGGCCGGAGAGAACGACGGCTTTGCCTGCGGTGTCCATTGTTTCGGCAACAGCGGCTCGGGGGTCGGGGTTCTTTCGTAGCGCGTCGCGGAATCTGGCAACGAGGAACAGGGCGTAGTCGATGCCGAGTGCAAGGGCAAACATCATCGCGAAGTTCATGGCCCACACCGAGATCGGCGTGATCTCGTTGAGAATCACCAGTCCGCCGGCCGACGCGACGAGACCTGCGAGGGTCAAAAGCAGTGGCAATCCGGCTGCGACCAGGGAACCGAAAGCCAGCACCATGATCGCGAGAGTGACTGGCCACGACATCATTTCGGCCTTGATCATGGCTTCGTGATTGGCCTCGTTGAAATCGCTCCACAACGCCGACGCGCCGGTCGGGTACACCTCGATCTCGTTGGTCGAGAGGTCGGAGAGTTTTCCTCCGAGTTGGTCGATGGCGCTCACCATGTCGTCTGTACTCGCGTTGGCGCCGGCAATCAGGATGCCGGTGTGTCCGTCGGGGCTGATCGTCATGCCGGGTTGTGGTGCGACAACGTCACCGAATCGACTGTCTTCGGCGAACAGTGCCGTTGCGCGGGCGAGGGTGTCCTGCAACTCCGGATCGCTGATCTGCTGCGAATCCGAATGCACGACAACCTGGACTGCGGCCGAGGAATTTCCGCCGAAATGCTGCTCTGCCAACTCCCGGACCTGTACCGATTCCGACCCGTTCGCTTGCCAACCTGCGCCGGCCAATGACGTGAAGACACTTGGTGCTGCGGCGCCAAGTGCCACGAGGGCGATCAACCAGATGCCGATAACCCAGCGGGTATGCGTGGCCATGGTGCGTCCGAGTCGGGCGAGTGCTCCGTCGCGTGCGCCCTGGTCGGGTGGCGCCGAATCGGCGCTTGTTGCGGTCGTCATTCCAACTCCTGATACGGGTGGGGGTATTTGCGAATTGCTTTCATGTATACCCCTGGGGGTATCTTGTTGTCACATCTCGGACCATGAGAAGTGCGGTACCGATGTCGGCTTAGGCTGTCGGCGGAGAGCGGCTGAGGCGTCGATTTCGGCCGGAAGATGAAGACACTCGTTCGGAAAGTGAGGAGACGCGCATGGATGCATCGGATTGGGACGAGCGGTACAGAGCAGTGACGCAGCCGTGGGGGATCGACCCGGCCGGAACGGTGGCTACGCGTGTGGCCGACCTGGACCCGGGAACTGCCGTCGACCTGGCGTGCGGCGACGGGCGTCATGCCCGCTGGCTGGCGGAGCACGGTTGGTCGGTGACCGGTGTCGACTACTCGTCGGTGGCGATCGACCGTGCGCGGTCGGCGGACGTGGACAGTGCCGTCAAATGGGAAGTCGGTGATGCGACGTCATGGACAACGGAAAGTGACGTTGACCTGGTTCTGGTGAGCTTTCTGCATCTTCCGCTCGCTGAACTTGTCGACACTTTGCGACGCGTCGCCGGGTGGGTCGCGCCGGGTGGGCGAGTGATGTACCTCGGGCATTCGATCGAGAACTATCACCGAGGGGTCGGCGGTCCGCCTGAGCCGGACATCCTGCCGGGCATTTCCGATCTAGCGCGAGCTGCCGAAGGCTTCCGCGTCTATGCGCTCGAACATGTGGTGCGTGCCCAAGATGACGGCTTTGCGATAGATATTCTGCTCGAGTTCGGTCCGTGGGACCGGCGCTGAACAGGCGATTCGCACCCTGGCCGACAAACTATGACGTGCGTCGCATTGTGGCAGGGCGCCAAGCGCTATGCGATGGGTCGCCATGTTGATACCCTCACCTAATTAAGGATAGCCTTTGCTTCTGACTTGGGATCGATGATCGGCCGCCTGGTCGTGATGTCGGGGATGGACAACCTGTATGAGTGAATCACCGAGTGACTTCAGTGCTGCATCTCTCACTGTCGATATTGTCGGAATCGGGTTCGGCCCCGCCAACCTCGCCTTGGCAATCGCAATCGAGGAACACAACGCAAACTGTGCAGCAGTTGATCGTGTCACCGCACGATTCTTCGAGAAGCAGGACGAGTTCGCCTGGCACCCGGGAATGCTCCTCGACGGAGCCACTATGCAAATTGCCTTCCCCAAGGATTTGGTGACGTTCCGCAATCCCCAGAGCGGATACAGCTTCTTCTCCTACCTTCACGAGCACGGGCGCCTCGTCGATTTTGTCAATCACCAGACTTTCTTCCCGACGCGTCACGAGTTCAACGATTACCTGTGCTGGGCCGCTTGTCGGGTTGATGCAGACGTGAGTTTCGGAACCGCGGTCGAAGCAGTCGACGGAAATCGAAACGGCGACGGCATTGTCGACCGTTTCGACGTTCGGCTAGACGATGGGACCGTGGTCACTGCGCGAAACGTCGTGGTCGCTGCTGGTCTGGTGGAGCGGATTCCCGACTGGGCGCAACTGTCCTCCCGCTGTTTCCACAACCATCAGTTCCTGTTCCATCTCGACGCGATGCCGGCACCGACACACAACCGGTTTGTTGTCCTCGGCGCAGGCCAGAGTGCCGCGGAGATCGTCGACTACCTGCATTCCCACTACCCGAACGCAGAAGTGCACAGTGTCTTTTCTCGTTACGGATACAGCCCCGCCGACGACAGTCCGTATGCCAACCGCATCTTCGATCCGGAAGCCGTCGACGCTCTGCACGGTGCAAGTGCCGCTGAGCGTGAGCGGATTCTGGCGCTGCACCGCAGTACCAATTACTCGGTTGTCGACATCGAATTGATCAACAGCCTCTATGCCACCGAGTATCAGGAAATGGTCCGCGGTCCGCGCCGGTTGTTCATGCACAAGGCGTCGGAGATCACGAGTGCCACCGAATCCGAATCCGGCATCGAACTGACCGTTCGTAGCAATCTCGACGGACTCACCGAGACACTCGAGTGCGACGCACTGGTCCTCGCTACCGGCTTCACCGCCGCCCCGTTGGATACGTTGTTGGGCGAACTCGTGTCTGATTCGTCCGTTCCGCGTACCGTAAGTCGGGACTATCGTATGGCTGTAACGGATGACGTGACGGGCGGTATCTACCTGCAGGGTGGTACGGAACGGACACACGGACTGACGTCGTCGCTGTTGTCGAACGTCGCGGTACGTGCGGGCGAGATTCTGGCGTCCGTTCTGAGCAACCAGAAGACGACCGGTGCGCTTGCTAGTCTGAGCGCACAAGAAACGTACGTAACAAGTGAGGCGAGATGAGCACTAATCCTTTCGATGACGAAGACGGACGCTTCTACGTGCTGGTGAACGACGAGGACCAGCATTCGCTGTGGCCCACGTTCTCCGAGGTCCCTGCGGGCTGGCGTGTGGTGTTCGGCGAAGAGAGCCGGGCAGCGTGCCTCGAGTACGTGGAGAAGAACTGGACCGACATGCGTCCCAAGAGTCTGCGCGAGGCGATGGAAGCAGACCAGGCTGCAGCAGGACGCAGCTCGGAGAGCTGATCCGTTCCTGGAACACGCGACAAAAGCTGGGCACCGACATAGGTGCCCAGCTTTTCGCGTTCGGCTAGTTCTACCTGCTGGCTGCCGGTGTGCGGCGTTTCCGCTTTCGGACCATGGGACGACGCAGTGAGTCCACACGCATGAGAATCCGGGGGCGTCGTAGCGTCCGGGCCACCCACTCGCCGAGTGTGACGCCCGCGGCCAATGCGCAACCGATACCGAAGGCCGACAACAGGGCAGTCAACCCGACCAGCACCTGATCGTTGAGCAACGAATAGAGCCCCTTGTACAGCGAGAGGCCGGGAAGCAGTGGCGTAATGCCTGCGACGGCCACGACAAGCGGCGGAGTCAGTGCCCGGCGCGCCATCAAACCACCGGCGAGGCCGACGACCGTCGCTGCGATTGCAGCCGCGATGACTGGCCCGACGTCGAGTGTCTGCACGTAGATCGAGACACCACTGCCCGCCGCGCCGCCGAGGAAGGCGGCTGTCAACGCTCGCCTTTCCGCATAACAGGCAAGTGCGTAGAACACCGACGCGAATGCGCCGGAGAGCATCAGCACCGGAAGCTGGGTGATCGGGGAGGCTTCGACGTTGATCGGTGGCAACGTCGAGCCCAACATTCCGGTGACGCGCAACGAGATCGCGACGCCGGCGATGATGCCGCCCGTCATCATCACGACTTCGAAGAAACGTGCCACTGCGGTGATGGGCGCGCCCATGATTGCGTCCTGCACCGAGCCGACCAACGACAGCCCCGAGAGCAGAACCACCACCCCGGCCGCGATGATCAGCGACGGTCTGATGCTGATCCCCAACTGTTCCTGAAAGGTGTACAGGGTTGCGGCCGGGGCAGCGGCGATCAGGCCGCCCATCACCTGCTGGAAGAAGAACGGCAATCCGAAACGGTTGAGAACCCGGTTAACTCGGTCGATCACCATCGTCGTCAGGAATGACACCGTGGCAACCAGGAGTCCGCCGCCGAGGAGCACGGACACCGACGCGGCCATCGCAGACCACGCCAGAGTTGCGGTCCAGCGACTGTACGGATGGGGCGCGGTTGTGATCGTCGTCAGTGCCTCGTGGGCCTGATTCGGGGTGATGGCCTCGCGTCTGATGCGACGCGTCAGACGGTCCACCGCAGCGAGGCGGGTGAAGTCCATCGAGCGGTAGTGGACGATACGCATCGTGCTGGCCGGCGGGCGGGTCGGTCCTCGATACGCGGACAGAACGATCGAGTTGTACGTGACATCGACATCGCACTGAGCCAAACCGTAGGTCGCTGCGATGAACTGAACCTGTTCGGCGGTGTCCATCGCCGCCGTTCCCGATGCGAGGAGCACCTCGCCGACCCGAACTGCCAGGTCGAGGACTTCGGCCACCACTGCGTCGTCGGTCAGGTCGATCGGTTGTAGAGGCGCGGGTGCCGACGTGACCGTGTCCAGCGTGGCCTGGCGGTGGCCGGTCAAACGGTCGAGGGCCTCGGCGAGTTTCGACATCAAGGGCGGCGCGTCGGTGGTCGACTCTGCGGGGTGCTCATGGGGCCCACGGTATCTAATGTGACCCGCGCGCGGCCACTGTGACGGCTTGGATATGATGGCTCCGCAAAGATCGTTCGCGGCGACGCGTGCGACTTCGCCTCCTTAGCTCAGTGGTAGAGCACTCGCCTTGTAAGCGAAAGGTCGTCGGTTCAATCCCGACAGGAGGCTCCAATACAGAGGGCGTCCACCCGGCAATCAGCCGAGGGGCGCCCTTTTTGGTGGTGGACCTAGTTGGCGGACGGCCTGGTGTCGTGGGTATCCGCGTTGGCCTGGCTCGGGTTGATCGCAGCGGCGATGTGTTGTTGCGCGACTACACGAAGTTTGATGTTGCTCGTCTGGGATTCTTGGATGAGGAGCGAGAAGGCGTCGTCGGCGGTGACGTGTCTGGTGCCCATGATGATGCCTTTTGCCTGCTCGATCACGCCTCGGGATTCGAGGGCGAGTTCGAGGTCCCTCGTGCGTGCTCGGGCAAGCTCGAGTCGATGCGAACTGCGCAACGCGAAGTACGCCGTGAGGGCAAAGAGTTCGATGATTGCAGCGTCGGCATCGGTGAATCCGTACTGGTCGCGGCTGTACAGATTCAGTGTCCCGAGCGGCTGCCCCTGTCCGGGGAGTGGTGCGGAGAGGAAGCTCGACACTCCGGCACGCCGCGCCTCACCGGCAAATTGCGGCCAGCGACGGTTGGCTTCGCTGGAGTGTGCGTGCACGACACATGAGGCGTGGGCGGATTCCACGGCGGGCCCGACTCCGAGCTGAAATTGCAGCTCGTCGACCGAGTGGACGAGCTCGTCGGTCGCGGCGACGGTGCGATGGGTGGAGTCGGACTCGGCGACGGTGATGCCGGCATGGTGGGCGCTGTCGATAATGTCCACGGCATGGTTGCAGATTTGCTCGAGGAAGTGCCCGTCATCTGTGTGCTTATCGGGTTGCGCATAGAGTGAGCGCAGGGCGTCGGTGGTTGCCCTCAATCGGGCTGGAAGTACGAAAGTGCCTGCACTGTAACCGGTTCCATGGCAAATATCGGCGTGTGGCGGCGTCATAACTTGCACACCCTTCTTCCAGGCCCGCAAATTCGGGTGATTTGTCCCATTCTCGCACCTGGATACCTGGTCTGCAGTCTGTTTAGTCGCGGAACGAGTGGATTGCCGTCGGATTCGTTACCTTTGTCACGAATCAGACATCGAGCATATTGGCTGGTGACGTTTGGCGACGCGCAGAAATGGGTATGCGCCAGTTCGCTCTAAATCTGTTGTGCTGCAACACATCCGTAAGAAGTTGCGACTGTAGTACAAGATTCTTCGTCAAGTCCCCGGATGCTCCGTGCATGGCCTATTCTCAGCGCCAGCGCACAAACTTGTACGTGTAACCCGAAGACAGTGAAGGGGATACGACAATGAATGGACTTATTGCCGCATTGAACAGCGGATTCACCCTCGGCCTGGCGAACACGATCCTGACTTTCGGCGGAATTATCGTCAATCTCAATATCGTGATCAATAACTGACTCCGCGAAACTACTCTGTTATGCAGGTAAGAACCCGTTATGCGGGTTCGATGCCTACATCGGATATCGGCCGCTCGCTCTTGCCTTTGAGCCATCGGTTGGGGAGCTTTCCGGCAAGTTCTCCGAGTGGGCCCACCGCAGCACTCAGTACCGCGACGGTGTCCTGAAGTATTTCGATGCTCGCACTCATGCGTTCGAGGTTGGGGGCCAATGACGTCAGAGTGTCGGAAAGGGCAACAATCTGATCGAGTGGACCACCCTCGGCGATAAGTCTTTCGAATGCGCCGTTCTCTGCGAGCAGCGTTTCGAGGATTCCGTTTTCTGCCAGTGCGCGATCGATGACGCCGTTCTTTGCGGTGAGGCGCTCCACCGCGCCGTCCTGGGCCGTCAATCTTTCCAATGGGCCGTCTTCGGCCGTCATCCGGTCGAGTAGCCCACCGGGTGCAAGCAGTCGCTCCAACGCGCCGTCCTCGGCGAGCACTCGGTCCAGCGGGCCGCCCGGCGCGAGCACGCGTTCGAGCGGGCCACCTGGAGCTAGAAGGCGTTCGAGTGTTCCGTCCGGTGCAGTCAACTTGTCGACCGGTCCGCCGGGGGCCAACAGTCGATCGAGTGGCCCGCCGGCGGCGAGAGCCTGCCCGATGGGACGGTCGTCCGCTGTCAGTGACGACAACTGTTGAATCATCTGCAACGGCCCGCGCGGATTTGCCAGGGATGCCGCGCCGACCGTCGTGGCGCCTGGGTTCGAGATGACAACTCGTACGGTTGTCACCGTCAGTTCGGCAATACCCAGGCTGATTTCTGCGGCGGCGATGCCCGCGCGCACGGGTAGCGTGAGTATCTCGACCAGTCTCATTGAATAACTGTAACCGGTCACACACAAATACTCGCCCGGATAATACGAGCGTCAGTGCAGAAGAACGTCAGTGCAGAACCTTGAGGCCGACCACTGCTCCGATGATGACCAGAATCAACAGGACTTTGACGATCGACGAGGACTCGGTACCCGTGATCATGGCGTATCCGACGGTCAGCGCGGCGCCGATGCCGACCCAGATTGCGTACGCAGTGCCGATCGGAAGCGTCCGCATTGCGTACGCAAGACCGGCCATGCTGACGATCAGACCGAGTATGAACACGATGGTGGGTGACAGCTTGCTGAATCCATCGGATTTGCCCAGTGCGGTGGCCCACACAGCTTCGAAGATTCCGGAAATTACGAGCACGATCCATGCCATGACGAACACTCCTAACACCGTCTTGTCGCTGGCCGGGTACGGTGTGCTCGTCCGGATGTCGTTACCGACTCACTTCACGATAGCAACGGAACGCAGGTCGAAGGCTGATTCGGGCGGTCAGACCAGTCACATCCGAAACGGTTCACAGGAACTTCCCAGGGAACACGCAGCGTGAATCCAGTAGGAGGGGAGAAGATCGTTTTTGTGACCGACAAGCCAAGTGAAGCCCGCATCCTCGTAGTCGACGACGAGCCAACCATCGTGGAGTTGCTCTCCGTGAGCCTCCGTTTTCAAGGTTTTGAGGTTGCCACCGCATCCAGTGGCGCCGAAGGACTCGACGTGGCGCGGACATTCCGTCCCGACGCGATCATCTTGGACGTCATGATGCCCGGAATGGATGGCTTCGGACTGCTGCGACGGTTGCGTGCGGACGGCGTCGACGCCCCGGTGCTTTTTCTGACGGCGAAGGACGCGTTGGACGACAAGATTACCGGCCTCACGTTGGGTGCTGATGATTACGTGACCAAGCCGTTCAGCCTCGAGGAAGTGGTGACGCGGTTGCGCGTCATACTGCGCCGAGCAGGGCGCGGAGTTGCGCCGGAGCAGTCCCCTCGGGTTACGTTCGCGGACATCGAACTTGACGACGACACGCGTGAAGTGTGGAAGAACGGAGAGCTGGTATCGCTGTCTCCGACGGAGTTCACTCTGCTGCGGTACTTCATGGTCAATGCCGGCACTGTCCTGAGCAAGCCGCGCATCCTCGATCACGTCTGGAACTACGACTTCGGCGGCGAGGTGGGTGTGGTCGAGTCCTATGTTTCCTACCTTCGACGCAAAGTCGACACGGGTGAGACTCCGTTGATCCACACGTTGCGTGGCGTCGGGTACGTGATGCGCGAACCTCGGCGATGACTTCGCAGTCGCAGACCGAAAAGCCTTCCTCGGGAAGGCGATTCCGTGTGCATGCGCTTCCGCTCCGATTCACGCTTGTGGCCGCACTACTCATTCTGGCTGGTATGGGTTTGCTCGCATCCGGAGTGGCGGTGACGTCTGCGCTCGAGAACTCGCTGACGCAACGTACCGATCGGACTCTGTACGAGGCCATCGACGGTTGGGCAAAGCCGCATTCGCGAGATGTCCAGCCGCCCAGCGCCGTCGGCCCGAATACCCGTCCGCCGAGCCCGTTCTTCGTGCGCACGGTGACTGCGGACGGAAAAATCATCACCCTGAACGACCAATCGTCGTCGACAACGCCGGACCTGTCTGTCGACGCGACGAACGGGCCGGTCACGACAGGTTCGACGGACGGTTCGGATGTGAAGTGGCGTGTGCTCTCCACTGTTCGAGACGGAACAACCACCACAATCGGCGTCCGCATGACGGATATCGAGCAGACTGTCGACGACCTGATCGGTCTCCAGTTCGGGATCGGTGTGGTGGTGTTACTCGTACTCGGCGGTGCGGCCTACTTCGTCGTCCGTCGTAGTCTTCGGCCTTTGGTAGAAGTTGAGGAAACTGCAGCAGCCATTGCCGCGGGCGATCTCCACCGACGTGTCCCAGAAAGGGACGATCGTACCGAAATCGGTCGATTGTCGGTGGCGCTCAACGGAATGCTGGCCCAGATTCAGCGGGCCTTTGCTGCAACGGAGGCGTCGGAAGAATCGGCACGCCGCTCGGAAGAGCGTATGCGACGTTTTGTCGGCGATGCGAGCCATGAATTGCGCACTCCGCTGACTACCATCCGCGGGTTCTCGGAACTGTATCGCCAAGGTGCCATGACGGATACGGCCACACTGATGAATCGCATCGAAGGGGAAGCGTCGAGGATGGGCTTGCTGGTCGAAGACCTCCTGATGCTCGCGCGACTCGACGAGCAACGTCCGCTGGACAACAAGACGGTGGATCTCCTTGCCGTTGTGGCAGATTCGATTCAAGCGGCGCGGGCCATCGCGCCCGGTCGGAGCGTCACGCTGGCGATGACGGGTGGGCCGGGGACCCCCGAGGTTGTCGGGGATCAGGCCCGCCTGCGCCAAGTAGTCGCGAACCTGGTCGGAAATGCAGTCAAGCACACTCCGCCGGACGCTGAGATCGTCATTCGATTGGGGACTACCGAAGAGACTGTGGTCATCGAGGTTTCGGATACCGGCCAAGGGCTCAGTGAGGAAGACGCGGCACGAATTTTCGAAAGGTTCTATCGCGCGGACACGTCCCGCACGAGGGAAACCGGCGGTGCGGGTCTCGGTCTGTCGATCGTGTCCGCGTTGGTGGAAGCACACCATGGAACCGTCTCGGTGACCAGCGCGCCCGGCGAGGGTGCGACCTTCCGGGTCGAACTGCCTCGCGAGCCCCACGAAGACTGACCTGGAGAGAAAACTGTGTAGCATCCACTGCGCAACACCACTCGAACGTCGTTGGCGCCAGACCGGTCACGAGGTAGTTCCGGGGCGACAAGATCGTGAAAACTGCTGCCGCCGAAGGTGAAAAAAAGAACGATTACCTGCGTTATCTTCGAACAAGTCCAGCGACAGGCACTTCTCGACGAAGTTGCACGCTTGTACGAGACAAGTGGTAATCGACGTTCGGCGTGTCGAGTGCCACACGCGGAGTGCGCGACCCACCGCTGCCGAGTTCGCGGAAAGTCCGGTCAGGCGACGTAGGACTCGAGGCGGGTTCTCACCAGGGTGTCGATGTCACCGCGACGCTTCTCCGAGACCACACCGGCAAGGAGCAGTACGAACAACTCGTCGATGCGCTCCGAGAGATCCGCTCGACGCGTCAGCACGTTCGAGACCATTTGCACGCCCGTGAATGTCGCCGTGACAACACGACCTACGGATTCGGGTGTGACGTCTTGGCGGATATCGCCTTCTTGCTGTGCGATGTCGGCCAGCCTTTGAAGTTCTCGAATCCAGGTGAGATAGGGCTCGAAGGGGCCGTCGGCAGTATTGAGCTCCAAGGTGAGTCGGATGCCGGCGCGAACGACTGGATCGGAGATCAATTGTCGAGCGATCTCGTTGCAGACCATGATGACCTGCTCCAATGCCGGGGCGCCGGTAGACGCAGCTGCAGAGAACGATGCCAGGGAAATGCGATGCTGCTCGTCGATGACGGCCTGGGCAAGTTCGTCTTTGGAGGAGAAGTGAAAGTAAACCGCGCCCTTGGTCATCCGTGACGCGGACACGATGTCATTCATGCTGGTGCTGCCGTACCCAGAGATTTCGAAACGGTCAGCCGCGCCGCGGAGAATCTGCTGGCGACTGATTTTGGCGCGTTCCTGCATTGCTTCCGTTCCTCCGAATGGTCCCAACTGGTGTGTCCCGTTGGGCGCTGGTCCTGCGACCAGCGCTCAACGGTAGCAGCGAAACTCGTTGTTGTGCGACAACGTAAACGGACTGTTCGGAATGTGGAAGTGCAGGTCACCGTCAATAAACGGAATAAAGTGGACGGCCGCAACACTGGATCGGACATTGCGGCAACTCTCACAGTTAACCGTCAGCGCGCTGAAACGTTGCTCGTATGTCCGATTTCGCGAAGTGCTGCCTTCAGACGTGCTTGGGCGTCTTCGAGAGATTCAGGCGACGGCGACGGATCGGCGCCACTGATGTCGAAATTTCCCATTGTGTATGCGGGAAAAACATGGACGTGCAGATGCGGCACTTCCAAACCGGCGATCAGGAGCCCGGCGCGCGGCGCGTCGAACGCTTTGCGCACGGCCTGTCCCATCGTGCGTGCAACTGTGGTCACTTTGGCAAAAAGTTCGGGATCGACGTCCTGCCACTGATCTACCTCGGTACGAGGAACTACCAGTACATGGCCCTGTGTCACCGGCGCGATAGTAAGGAAGGCAACGACGTCGTCGTCCTCCCACACAAAACGGCCAGGTAGGTCCCCGTTGATGATGGCGCTGAATACTGAAGGCATAGGTCAAAGGCTATCCCGCACAGTGTTTGGCAGGAAACCCGTCGGTTGGCAGGAAAGCTCGTCGTCTGGGAATCTGGTTGCCAGGAAACTCCCAGCCCGTGTCCAGAGTGATCACGGCGTAGCGGGCGATTCTGAGACGCATGACGACAGAAGCCATGCAGACCGTGGGCACCACGGACGCTGGGGGACGTTCCACGACGGCGGTAGTGCTGGACGTGGTGGTCCCGGTGTACAACGAGGAAGCCGGCCTCGCCACGTGCGTTCGGCGGTTGCGCCACCACCTACGAACCCACGTTCCCTATCCGGCGCGGATAACGATCGCCGACAACGCCAGTGTCGACGGTACATTGGCAATCGGACACTCTCTCGCCGAGGAATTCGACGACGTCCGAGTTGTGCACCTGGACGAGAAGGGGCGGGGTCGGGCGCTGCGGCAGGTATGGAGTGCGTCCGACGCCGACATTGTCGCGTACATGGACGTGGATCTCTCCACCGATCTCAATGCATTGATGCCGCTGATCGCACCGTTGGTGTCCGGGCATTCGGATATCGCGATCGGATCCCGGTTGGCACGTTCGTCGCGGGTCGTTCGCGGCCCCAAACGTGAGTTCATCTCACGCAGTTACAACCTCATTCTCCGCAGCGCACTGCACGCCCGGTTCTCCGACGCCCAGTGCGGATTCAAGGCGATGCGCCTCGATGTTGCGCGCCAACTGCTTCCGTTGGTGGAGGACACAGGATGGTTCTTCGACACGGAACTGCTCGTATTGGCCGAGCGGTCCGGGATGCGAATCCACGAGGTACCGGTGGACTGGGTCGACGACCCCGACAGCCGAGTCGACATCGTTGCCACCGCAGTTGCCGATATCAAAGGAGTAGTGCGCGTGGGCCGAGCACTGTCGAGCGGATCTCTGCCGCTGGCGGACCTTCGGGCAAGCTTCGGACGGGAGCCGCTGGTTCCCGGTGTGCCACGCGGGATGGTCGGGCAGTTGGCCAGGTTTGCCGTTGTCGGTGTTGTCTCGACCCTGGCCTACGCACTCCTGTACCTCGCACTGCACTCCGTGATGGGTGCCCAGTGGGCCAACGCAGTTGCACTGCTGGTGACTGCGGTCTTCAACACCACGGCCAATCGTGCCTTCACCTTCGGTATTCGAGGTTCGGAAGGTTCCGGGCGCCATCAGGCACAAGGTCTGCTGGTATTCGCGTTCGGGCTCCTTCTCACCAGTGGATCGTTGTTCGTGCTGCATTCCGCGGCCCCTGACGCATCCAAACATATCGAGTTGGCCGTCCTGGTCATCGCCAATCTTGTTGCCACAGTGAGTCGATTTGTTGCACTTCGCTGGGTATTCCGTTCCGCACAACCTGTAGGAGTTACTCGATGACCGCCACTGTCGAACAGGAGAGTGTCGTCGCGCCTCTTCCCGAACCGCCACGTTCCGTGCGCTGGGAGCCGTGGGCTTTGGGTGCGCTTCTTGTGGGTACCGGTGTTGCCTACATCTGGGGGTTGGGAGCTTCCGGTTGGGCGAACTCGTTCTATGCCGCTGCGGTGCAAGCTGGTTCGGTGTCGTGGAAGGCTTTCTTCTTCGGCTCTTCGGACGCGGCCAACGCGATTACCGTCGACAAGCCGCCGATGTCGCTGTGGCTCATGTCGTTGTCCGTGCGCATCTTCGGGCTCAGTTCGTGGGCGATGTTGGTGCCGCAGGCGTTGCTCGGCGTAGGTTCGGTCGCGCTGCTGTGGGCTACCGTTCGCCGGTACTTCGGCGCCGCCGCCGGACTCCTCGCTGGGCTGGTTCTGGCGCTCACTCCTGTTGCCGCACTGATGTTCCGGTTCAACAACCCGGACGCGATGCTGGTTCTCCTCATGATCGCGGCAGTATGGGCGATGATGAGAGCCGTCGAAGACGGCCGAACCCGATGGCTCGTGCTGGTCGGTGTGTTCTGTGGCTTCGGTTTCCTGACCAAGCAGTTGCAAGTGATGCTTGTCGTCCCGCCGCTGGCACTGACCTACCTGATCGCGGGTCCTCCGAAGTTGGGCAAGCGGGTTCTGCAACTGTTTGCCGCACTCGGCGGTCTGATCGTTTCCGCCGGTTGGTGGTTGGCGATCGTGGAACTGTGGCCGGCTGATTCGCGTCCGTGGATCGGCGGTTCGCAGAACAACTCCATTCTCGAATTGACGCTCGGCTACAACGGATTGGGCCGATTGAGCGGCAACGAGACCGGCAGCGTCGGCGGGGGTGGAGCGGCACCGGGTGGTGCAGGCGGCGGTGGCGGCATGTGGGGTACCACTGGCATCACGCGGCTTTTCGAATCAGCCCAGGGCGGCCAGATAGCCTGGCTGATTCCGGCAGCACTCATTTTGCTTGTTGCCGGAATCGTAGTGCGGGGTAAGGCACCTCGTGTCGACACGCAGCGCGCGTCGTTCATCGTGTGGGGTCTCTGGTTGCTGGTAACCGGACTGACCTTCAGCTTCATGGCCGGAATTTTCCACGCCTACTACACGGTCGCGCTGGCCCCGGCGATTGCCGCGCTGGTCGGATCGGGCTCCGTGCTCTTGTGGCGTCGCCGCGAAACTGTGTGGGTTCGTATCGTCCTGGCTGTTTCACTGGCGGCAACTGTGGCGATGGCATGGGTATTGCTGGGACGCACACCGTCGTTTGTCCCGTGGCTGCGGTGGACCATTCTTTCGGTCGGCATTGTTGCCGCGGCGGCGATGCTGATTCCCGCGATCACTCGGGGACGACTGGCAGTAGCGGTGGTACTCGCGGCGCTGTTCACGGGACTCGCCGGGCCGAGCGCCTATGCGATCGACACGATCAACACTCCGCACACCGGTTCGATAGTCTCCGCCGGCCCCGGTGTTCAAGGTGGAATGGGTGGACCGGGTGGTGGTCGCGGGGGATTTGGTGGAGCAGGCGACGGCGGCACCCGACCTACTGGCGGCGCGGGCGCCACCCGATCTACCGGCGGCGCGGGCGCCGCAATGGGCACACCGCCCACCGGGATGGGTCAGGCCCCAGGTGCCGGCGCAACCCCGGGAGCTGCTGTCACGCCGGGGACTGCAATCGACGGCGCTCGAGGTGGCATGGGCGGTTCGGCAGGTGGGCTCCTGCGGGGCAGCACCCCCGGTGCGGCTGTGGTGGAGAAGCTCGAGGAGAACGCCGACCAGTTCACCTGGGTAGCGGCGGCAATCGGGTCGAACAGTGCGTCGGGATACCAACTCGCGACGGAGTCTCCGGTCATGGCGATCGGCGGCTTCAACGGTAGCGATCCGTCGCCGACGCTCGAGCAGTTCCAGCAGTACGTGGCGGACGGGAAGATTCACTTCTTCATCGCAGGCGGCGGAATGGGCGGCGGTATGAACGCCGAAGGAACGGCCACCGCGATCTCGAAATGGGTGACCGAGAACTTCACGGCGACCACAGTGGATGGAGTGACTCTCTACGACCTGACGGTCTGACACGCGCCGTCGGCAGGGTCGCGCAGTCCGGTCAACCCGATCGGACTGCGCGACCTTGTTCTGTCTTGTGTACCGGGAACCCCCAGGTGGCACACGCTGCGAGACGCACCGGTGTGGGGCCGTAGTCTGTTCACGTGCGCGTACTCGTAATCGGCTCCGGAGCCCGTGAACATGCCCTCCTTCTCTCTCTTGCTCGCGATCCAGGTGTCACGGCCCTGATCTGCGCGCCCGGTAATGCCGGTATCGCCAAGATCGCCGAGCAACACCCGGTCGACGTCGCGTCGGGCGAGGCTGTCACTGCGTTGGCGAAAAAGGTCGAGGCAGACCTCGTTGTCATCGGTCCTGAGGTTCCGCTGGTACTCGGTGTCGCCGATGCGGTGCGAGCAGCCGGTATCGCCTGCTTCGGGCCTTCTGCCGACGCAGCCCGCATCGAAGGTTCCAAGGCTTTTGCCAAGGACGTCATGGCTGTTGCCGGTGTCAAGACCGCTCACAGTGAGATCGTCGACAATCCCGCCAAGCTCGACGAGGCCCTCGATCGTTTCGGCCCCAACTGGGTGGTCAAGGACGACGGACTGGCCGCTGGCAAGGGCGTCGTAGTTACGACCGACCGCGGCGCAGCGCGTGACCACGCTGCCGAACTGCTCGAGAGTGGCCACCCGGTCTTGCTCGAATCATTCCTCGACGGACCCGAGGTGTCGCTCTTCTGCCTCGTCGACGGAGAGACGGTTGTTCCATTGCTGCCCGCGCAGGATCACAAGCGCGTCGGCGACGGTGACAGCGGACCCAACACCGGCGGCATGGGTGCGTACACCCCGTTGCCGTGGTTGCCGGACGAGATGGTCACGCAGATCGTCGACGACGTCGTGAAGCCTGTCGCCGCGGAGTTGGTTGCACGGGGCAGCGGTTTCACCGGCCTCCTCTACGCCGGCCTCGCGATGGGTGTCAACGGACCGGCCGTGGTCGAGTTCAACTGCCGATTCGGTGACCCGGAAACGCAGGCAGTTCTCGCGCTGCTCGAAACGCCGCTGGGCGGATTGCTCAACGCCGCGTCCACCGGCACGCTTGATTCCGTTGGTCCGTTGCAGTGGCGCGACGGCAGTGCCGTCACAGTCGTGATTGCCGCAGAGAACTACCCGGCGACGCCGCGCACAGGCGACGTGATCACCGGAGCAGACGCCGAGGGCGTTCTCCATGCCGGCACAAAAAAGCGTGACGACGGCGCCGTGGTGTCGGCCGGCGGTCGTGTGCTGAGTGTTGTCGGAGTGGGTAAGAATCTTGCCGAAGCACGCGACGACGCCTACGCGAAGATTGCACTCGTGAAGCTTCCCGGTGGGCATTTCCGAACCGATATCGGCCTCGGTGCCGTCGAGGGGCGTATCGCTCTTCCCTGATCCACATCTTCCTTAAGTGACCGGTGAACCGTGTGTTCACCGGTCACTTTTGTTTGAAATGAACGACTGCTCGATGTTACCGACGGGTATTGCTCATCGGAGTTGTTCGGGAACGGTATATCTCTGCGCGGGGGCCAACCGAACAAGAAGGAGTCACTTGAGCATTCGAGCTGGATCCAAGGACCGATACGCGCGTACCACTTCCGGGCTGACGCGTAGAAACTTCCTTGCCGCAACAGGATTAGCTGTAGGCGCTGCCGCATTGTCTTCGTCGTGGACGACGGCAGCGGCCTCGCCCCGACGGGCGCTGAGTGACGGTGACCGCGTTCCGGCCCTGGTGATAGGTAGTGGCTACGGTGGAGCAGTCGCCGCACTGCGATTGACGCAGGCCGGTATCGACACGCACATGGTCGAGATGGGCCGATCCTGGACCACCCCGGGATCCGACGGTAAGATCTTCTGCCCGACGCTCTCGCCGGATGGTCGTTCGTTCTGGCTCAGAGATCGCACAGTACAACCGGTTTCGCACTTCTCGGGCGGTTCGATCGACAAGAACATCAGCCGATACGTCGGCGTTCTCGACGCCGAGGACTTCGGTGGGATCAAGGTCTACCAGGGTCGCGGGGTGGGCGGCGGATCGCTTGTCAACGGCGGAATGGCGGTGACGCCGAAGCGTAACTACTTCGAGGAAATCCTTCCCGGTGTCGATTCCGAAGAGATGTACTCGACCTACTTCCCGCGGGCCAACGCTGCGCTGGGTGTGAACAATATCGATCCTGCCTGGTTCGAGTCGACCGAGTATTACGCATTCGCGAGAACCGGCCGGAAGACCGCCGAGAGATCGGGTTACACAACAACATTCGTTCCCAACGTCTACGACTTCAACTACATGAAGCAGGAGGCTTCGGGGGCGGTTGCCAAGTCCGCCCTGGCGTCCGAGGTCATTTTCGGAAACAACGCGGGCAAGAAGTCCCTCGACAAGACCTACCTCGCGGCGGCGTCGGCAACCGGACGCCTGACGATTTCCGCACTGCACGTCGTGACCAGTGTGTCGCCGGCAGCAACCGGCGGTGGGTATCAGGTAGTGATGAACCAGATCAACGAGCAGGGAAACACAGTCGGAACCAAGACGGTTGTTGCCGACAAGGTCTTCTTTGCAGCGGGAAGCATCGGAACCAGCAAGTTGCTCGTGTCGATGAAAGCGCAAGGGCAACTTGCGAACCTACCGGGAGCCGTCGGCCAGGAATGGGGCCACAACGGTAACGTGATGGTGGCCCGCGCCAATCACATGTGGGACGCGACAGGGGCAAAGCAAGCGTCGATACCGGTGATGGGTATCGACAACTGGGCCGATTCCACAGCACCCGTGTTCGCGGAGATTGCACCGTTCCCGGCCGGGACCGAGCTATGGGTGAGCCTGTACCTGGCAATTGCCAAGAATCCCGAACGTGCGCAATTCCAGTTCAACTCCACCACCGGCAAGGTTGGACTGAATTGGCAACGCTCCCAGAATCAACCGTCGATCACCATGGCCAAGAAGGTGTTCGACAAGATCAACAAGAAGGAAGGCACTATCTATCGCACCGATCTTTTCGGTCCGGTCCAGACGTGGGGCGATCAACTCACCTACCACCCGCTCGGCGGGTGCGTGCTGGGTAAGGCGACCGACAATTACGGCCGGCTTCCCGAGTATCCGGGACTCTATGTCATGGATGGCTCCCTGGTTCCAGGCAACGTCGGTGTGAATCCGTTTGTCACCATTACCGCTCTGGCGGAACGGAATATCGAGAACATCATCGCGAACGACATGCACTAGCTCAGCAGCAATGTGCACCGGGGCATGTTTCTGCCCCGGTGCACACGTTGGTTTTTCAGGCCGCTGTCGGCGGTGTGTTCCCGGGAACGGGAACTTGATACGTATCCACGGACATTGGCGGATAGAACCGGGTTTTTCGGTCGTCTCCGATGTCGACTCGCCACTCGGTGTGATGCATCATCCGATGGTGGTGACCGCACAGCAGGATCAGGTTGTCGAGGTCCGTTGGGCCGTCATCGAGCCAGTGGATCAGATGGTGGGCGTCGCACCAGCCTGGCGGGGTGCCGCAACCGGGGAAGGCACATCCGCCGTCCCGAACTGTCAGGGCCCGCCGCTGCGGGACGCTGGCAAGGCGTGCCTTCATGCCGTGATTGAGGGGAACACCGTTGCCGTCGAGGAGGATTCGGGTGCCCTCGCAGTCGCAGGCCAGCATTCGGGCGGTGTCGAGGCTGATGGGGCCGGCCCAGTTGGTGATCGCGTACCCGAGTTCCTCGGTGGAAGGCAACATGTCTTTGAGGGCTTGGAGATCGGTCATGTCTTTTGCGGTGGCGGTGATCGTCAGGTGCGGTTTCACGCCGCCTTCGACGGGACCGAGGCCCGCGGCTTCGTAGCGGCGCAGCATTTCGCAGAATCCGTCGGCGCGTCGAAGTGCCGGGGTGCGTTCGTCTTTCACACCGTCCTTCTCCGGTGTGGGCGCCGAGAGGGCGGACAGTAGTGCGATGAGACGGGCACCGTTGACGGCGTCGAGGTCACCTTTCACGCTGACTCGCCCGTACAGTCCGCGGGAGGCGTAGAACTCGTTGAGCTCGGAGTCTTCACCGGCCGGCACTCCGTCGGCGCGGTTGCCGTACTGCTTCTGGATCCGCCGAATGGCGGCGCGGACGGAATCGCAGTCGGTGATCTTTTTCGAGGCGAGGGTCAGGAGGATGTCGCGGGCTTTCTCGACGTCGGCGAGGTTCATGTTCTTGGGCGGGTGCTGGCAGAAGTGGGCGACCTGACGTGCTTTCAACGCGTCGATATCACCGTCGTGAAAGGATTGTCCGACAACAGGTTCGAGCATGAACAACCGCGCCAGGCCGACAAGTTGACTGCATTCGCCGATCTCGAGGTTGGTGGACAGGTGCAGCCACTGTGCGATGGCCCGGAATCCTTGGCCGCCGAGGGTGTCGCGGGTGAACATCTCGGTGATCATCACGACCATGCGGGACTGCATCTCGTGTCGGGCGCGAGCGAGGTCGAGTACCTCGGTCTTGAGGCCCTCGCCGTCGTATTGCCACGCTTCCCGACTGTCCATGAACTAATTTTAGTCGAACATAATTTCGATTCCTAGGGACATATCGGACAGGTTTGACGGAGATTTGATCGAAAACCATGTATTTGCACGGCTATTCAGCTCTTCGGCGGGAATCGATAAGTTCAAAAGCTTGATCGGACAATGTTGTCGGTGAATCCGCGAGCGAATCAACCCCCGTGAAACGGAGTCACCAATACGCAGGGCACGGCGCGGGTACTCTCCGAGTCCAAGGCGTTGAGCACGTGCCCTGTCGCAACCCGTGATGCCGCAATGGCAAGATGGTCCGAGAAGTCCAGCGAACATTCATCCTGCACAAAGATATTCGTAGCATTAGGAGCCTCGGCATATCCACTGGTGTACGGGATCACCAGTTGGTCGTACCGGGTCATGATGTTGGTGTACGTCACGCTTGGCGCGTAGAGGCCTGCATAACTCCCTGCGTCACTCGCCCACAGTTTCGCCAGGAAATCTGACGCCGGAAGCCCTTGTGGGCAACCAGCGCAGAACGGAATCAAAGTCCGTGCGTCGTCGGGAGCCAGATCAAGGATCCACTGGCCGTCGCCGTTCGGACCAGTACCCAGAGTACCCCTCCAGGCTGGACCCAGTGATACAAATTTATCCACAACGTGCGCTCCGCCAAAGTATTTGACGTAATAGTTGCCAACGAGGGTGCCCTCGGAAACGCCAACAATGCTGACCTTCTGCGCGCCTGTGGCAGTGCGAACACGCTCGACGAATTCCCCAACCTCTGCGGCGCTGTCCTCGAGTCGTCCCAGGCCGCCCACCGAATCGAACGGCGCCGGTAGGCTCGCGTTTTCCCCGAACGTCGGCGCAAAAACGCAGTATCCCTCGTTGGCTAGCAACGGTGAGATTGTGGTGAACATATTGAACCGGTTGGCACCCAATCCGTGTAGAAGAACCACAGGCTCTGGATGTGCGGCCGAAGGTACACAGTTCCAATCATTCGAGCCCGCCGCGGATCCGTATGGATCGCGGACCGAGTCCTGAACGAAGAGGTCATAGGGAACGGGATACTGAGGATCAGCTGTCGCAGTGGCACGGGATGAGCCGATCAGTAGTGCCAGGCCGGCCACCACAACCAGCATGGATCGAAACGCCGACATGCTCACCTCCGTGAATAGCGGACAATTGAATTCACGCTAACTGCCTTTGGTTGACAATGCGGAGGAATGATCAATACCTCTGGGTTATGGAATGACCTTGGCTTCAAAGGGGGTACGTGGCGTTTGCGACCCTCGCGTCATCGGTGGCGGGGGAGGGTCTGTCGTGTCGATGTCTTCCGGGGCGAGATGCGACAGTTCTCCGGCGATAAGTTATTGATGGCCGCCGCGTAGCCCGTCGAGCATCAGGTCGAACACCGCGGAAGCGCGGCTGTCGAGCTCGACAGCGTCGATCCCGAGGTCGCGGGCGATACTCTCACGAAATATGCCGTATCCGAGATATGTTGCAGCACTGAGCGCGTGCATCACATCGCCGTCCGCGTCGGCAGGGAGTTCGCCCGTCTTCTTGTCCCGTTCGAGCGCAATACGAGTGGCGTCGAGACCCGGGAAGATCTGAAAGTCAGGATCCTCGTCGAGGGCGAGGAGCGCCTCGAGCTTGACGAAATCGCGCTTGGACAGGGCGATCTGCCACATGGCCCGGCGACGGTCTGCAAATGGTTGGTCCCAGTGCGTTTTCGGGTCCGGGCGATTGCCTTCGAGTAGTCGCATAATCGCGGCGCGCAGCAGTCCTCGGCGGGTGCCGAAGTAGTGATAGATCTGCCCGTGGTTGACCCCGGCCTCTTTAGCGACCTCGCGCAGCGTGATTCCTGCCAGAACGCCATCGCGCTTGAGCAGTCGCAGCACTGCGTCGATCAGCTCGTTCTCGGTTTCTTCTCTGGTGCCTCGCGGGCGCCGGATGGGGGTCGAAGCATCTCTTTCGGACATGTTCTCCATGCTCCCAGCCTTCCTCGAAGCGTTCACGAGCACCGCTTGCCGTGACTCACTTCACAAGATACAGTCCACACCTACCAAACGTTAATAACGAACCGTTAATAGGTGGAACATGACCGAAACTGCGCTACCCCTCAAGGGAATCCGCGTCCTGGATATGGCAACGGTCCTGGCTGCGCCAGTGACCGCCACGTACCTCGGCGACTTCGGCGCCGAGGTCGTCAAGATCGAGGAACCCGGCACAGGTGACTTCATTCGTGGAGGCGGCGAGAGTAATTCCCTGCGATCACTGCAGTGGGTGCAAGAAGGACGAAACAAGAAATCGGTGACCGTCGACCTGCGCACCGAGCGGGGTCGTCAGCTGATCCGTGGGATGCTCCCGCATTTCGACGTGATCGTGACGAACTACCGTCCCCCCACACTGGAAAAGTGGGGATTGAGTCCCGAGACGATGGCCGAGATCAACCCCCGCGCCATCATTGTGTGCATCACCGGCTACGGCCTGACCGGCCCATATCGTGAGCGGGGCGCATTCGATCGCATCGCAAGCGCATTCTCCGGATTGACCTACGTCACCGGAGAACCCGAGCGAGACCCGGTGCGGTCCGGCTACTCGGTGATCGATTACATGTCCGCATATCTCGCCGCGTTCGCCGCCGTAACCGCCCTGTATCACCGCGACCAGCACGGTGGCCCCGGACAGATCATCGACCTAGGCCTGTACGAAGCAGGGTTCCGCGCGTGCGAGAACGCACTGCTGACCTACGGCGCTGAAGGACACGTACGTGAACGCGCCGGCAACCGCAATCTCGGCATCGTGCCGGCCAGTGACTTCGACACGGCCGACGGTCGCCGCATATCACTGCACGCCGGCACCGACGCCCTCTTCCGCAAGTTCGCCACGGTGATCGGCCAACCCCACCTCGCGACCGATCGACGGTTTGCCACGAGAGCGGACCGAGTCGCGAACCAACAGCACTTGTATCCGATCATCGCCGAATGGGTCGCTGGCCAGACTGCCGACGGCGCAGTCAAGTTACTCAGCGACGCTGATGTGCCTGCGGCGCCGCTCATGAGCATCGCCGATATCGCGTCCGACCCGCACTATCGCGAACGCGGCACCATCGTGACCGTCGACGACATCGAATACGGCGAGCTGCCGATGGCCGCTCCCTTTCCCAAAATGAGCGCCACCCCGGGCACGATTCGCACTCTGGGGCCAGGCCTCGGGGAACACACCGACGAGATTCTGGCCCAGCTTCTACACCTGGACGACAGTGAGCTCGCTGGCTTGCGCGCCGACGGAGTCATCTGACGTCTGCGTCGAATTCTCGTAACCCACTGCCTTACAAGCTTATTCGATCACCGAAATGAACGACGCACAGAAAGTTGGTTCGATGTCCCCCATCTCCACCGTCCCTGACACCCTGAGGGTGATCAATCCGGCCACCGAGGAGGTTGCAGCCGAGCTCACAATTGACGGCGCGGACGAATGCGCTGCCGCCGTCGACCGCGCAACCGAGGCGCAGCGGGTGTGGGCTGCGATGGCCGGTGAACAGCGCAGCGAGCTGTTGTGGCGCTGGGCCCAACTGGTCGAGGACGACTGCGCCGAGCTCGGACGGCTCGATACCGAGGACACCGGCAAAGTGCTCTCCGATGCACGTGCTCAGGCCCGCCGTGGCGCCCGCCACGCCCGGTACTGGGCAGGCAAGGCAGACAAGCTTGTCGGTCAGCAGTTCGGCGATGTGCCCGGCCAGTTCTCCTACACGCGGCTCGAGGCCCTCGGTACCTATGTGGTGGTGCTGCCGTGGAACGCGCCGGCTCATTCGTTCATGGCGCGGGCCTGTCCACCTCTTGCCTGCGGTAACTCCGTCATTGTCAAGCCGTCAGAGCTCTCCCCGCGCTCAGCGATCCGGTTGGCCGAACTTGCCGTACAGGCGGGCATACCGACCGGCGTTCTCCAGGTGGTCGTCGGAGGCGGCGCCACCGGCGGCGCCCTGTGCTCGCACCCGGACGTGGCCGGGATTTCGTTCACAGGGTCCGTCCCGACCGGACAGCACATCGCCCGCGCGGCCGCCGATACATTCAAAAAGCTCACCCTCGAGATGGGCGGAAAATCGCCGATCATCGTATTCGACGACGCAGACCTCGACTCGGCTGCTCGCGCAACGGTCCTCGGCATCTTGAACAACGCAGGCCAGGTGTGCGCCGCCGGCAGTCGGCTCCTCGTCCATGCTTCTATCGCGAAGGATTTCGTGGCAGAAGTGGCCGCGCGTATGAGCAAGGTGCGTGTCGGTGATCCACTCGATCCGCAAACACAGGTCGGCCCCGTCGTCAGCAGCGGTCAGCACGAAAAGATCCTCGGATTCCTTGACACCGCGCGCAGCGAAGGAGCGCGGATCGTGCTCGGCGGCGACCGGGTGACAACACAGCAACGTGGGTTCTACATCGCCCCGACGCTGATCGACCAAGTCGACCCTGCGATGACAGTCGCGAGCCAAGAGATCTTCGGTCCGGTGCTCAGCGTGCTGACCTTCGAGACCGAGGCGCAGGCACTCGAACTCGCGAACGCCACAGAATTCGGGCTCTCGTCCTATGTGTGGACCCGCGACCTGGGTCGGATGATCCGGATGAGCGAGGGAATCGAAGCCGGTGTCGTGCACGGTAATTCGAATCTCATGCTGGACTCGGGGCTGCCGTTCGGCGGTTTCAAACAGAGCGGTCTCGGTGGCGCCTATGGCGATGATGCGGTCTCTGGCTGCACCCGAACAAAACGCGTCACGCTTCGTACCGCCAATACCCCCCTGCCCGGGCCGTGGCCGGGAATCTGACGTCATCCCTCCCACCCCAACTTTGGAGACCACTCATGCCAATGAACACCCGCATCATCGTCCAAGACGCGACCGACGGCCCCCTCGCTCTACGCGAGGTGACGCTGCCCGACCCCGGCCCGCATGACGTTCTCGTGCAGATCCATGCCACCGGCGTGTGCCAAAGCCAGCTGTTCTGGATGCACGCCGATCACGCCGAACCGATGTTGTTCGGACATGAGGGGTACGGCACCGTCCTCGCCACCGGATCCGCCGTCACCCACATCGCGGCCGGCGAGGCCGCGATGATCACGTGGGTGCCCCGCACCGACGACCGCATTCCCACCCGCGCTTCGATCGATCTTCCCGACGGACGCACAGCTTACTCACCCAACGTCTACACCTGGGCCGAACACGCACTGGTCGACGAACTGTATGTAATGCCGTTACCTCCCGAATCGCGTGAGGACGTCGTCTCGGTTGTCGGCTGTGCGGTTGTCACCGGTGCGGGCGCCCTCTGCAATGCTGCCCCCGTCGAACCCGGCAACACGGTCGCGGTGTTCGGCGCCGGTGGAGTCGGCCTGTCCGCCGTCGCCGCTGCATCGATCCGTGGCGCGTCACGCATCGTTGCAGTCGATCTCGATGCCGAAAAGCTCGCCTTCGCCAAACAATTCGGAGCCACCGACACCATCGATGCTTCGGTGACGGACAACCCCGCCGCAGCTATCGTCGAACTGACGGGAGGGGTCGACATCGCCGTGGACTGCGTCGGGCTCACCTCCACCACCGTGCAAGCCCTCGACAGTGTGCGCGCCGGTCGAGTCGGCGGTCGGCGAGGTGGCACGGTAGTCCTCGTCGGACTCCCCAAGGGCCTCACCGAACTCAACCTCGCCGGTCTCATCGGCGGTCAGAAGCAACTTGTCGGAACCACCGCAGGCGGCTGCGGCCAAGACGACATCGGGACGTTCCTCGACTGGCACACTGAAGGACTGCTCGATCTCAACACGCTCGTCACCAACCGCTACATCCTCGAGGACATCGACCGAGCTGTCAGTGACCTCGCAGCCGGCAGAGTTCTCGGCCGCGCAATAGTCACGATGTGACGGGCGTTCAGAACCAGGTGTCATCACCGCCAAATTCCCTGTCGCTCCGCGACTTTCGAAAAGAAGGTTAGAAAAAGATGAGACGACCGTCTCTTGCACGTGCAGGCACCATGTTCACTGCGTTGGCAGCTACCGTGGTGCTGCTTTCCGGATGTGCCGCTACCACTGATTCGGCGACCGATGCGTCCGGTGTGACGTCCGGCCTGGTCGGCGAACAACCAGACGGCGGCGAACCTACCTCCGGTGGCACGCTGTCCTATGCCACGCTCTCCGGAATCAGCAGCCTGGACCCGGTCAACCGCCAGGACAGCGGGGCAACCGGAGGTAGTGAGATGGCCGCCATCTACGACCTGTTGATTCGCTACGACACGGACGCCAAGGAATACAAGCCCCAGTTGGCGCAGTCTCTGGCAGTGAATGGCGACAACACCGTCTGGACATTGAAGCTGCGACCCGATGCGAAATTCAGCGACGGTACCCCTCTCGATGCGGACGCGGTGCAATGGAGCATCAATCGCTACCTGGAGAAGAACGGTCTGCAGACACAGGTATGGAAGGCTTCCGTCGCAGACATGACATCACCGGACCCGGCGACGGTGGTCTTCACCCTGAAGCAGCCCTGGAACGAGTTCCCGATCATGTTCACCACCGGACCGGGCATGATCGTCGCGCCCTCGTCCATGGCGACCGGGACGTTCACCCCTGTCGGTGCAGGGCCGTTCACCGTGGAAAAGTTTGCATCCCAGGAAGAATTGGTTCTCGCGGCGAGTTCGACTTACTGGAACGGACAACCTCGCCTGGCGAAGTTGCGCTTCCCGGTTATCCAGGGCGAACAAGCCAAACTCGAAGCGCTCCACAGTGGCGGCATCGACGCAGCGTACGTTCGACGATCAGAGGCCGTCCACAACGCACTGGCTGCCGGCGACATCGGCTACATCCACACCGTCAGTCTGGGAACCATCGGTCTGATCAACCAGCGAGAGGGCCGCGCAGCATCCGACGAGCGAGTGCGCAAGGCGATCGTTGCCGCGATCAACCCCGCCGTCTACAACGAGCGGGCCGAGGACGGCTACGGCATGCCCGGTAGCGACATGTTCCAGTCGTGGTCCCAGTGGCACGGCACGGTTGCAGCTGCCGGCTACGATCCCGAAGCCGCGAAGAAATACCTCGCCGAGGCCAAAGCCGACGGCTACGACGGCAAGCTCACTTACGTCGGATCGAACAGTGCCGAGACCCAGCGAAATGCCCTCGCCTACCAGTCCATGTTGCAGGCCGTCGGGTTCACCGTCGAAATCTCTTACAGCCCAAGCATTACCGACCTGGTCAAGAGACTGTATGCCGACCACGACTTCGATGTCGCTCACGGGGGATTCAGTGTTCTCGAGGAGTCGCCGTTCGTGAGAATGTACGGCAATTTCCACAGCGAGTCCCCGTCGAACGTACTCGGCTACAAGAACGCGGAGATGGACCAGCTGCTCGCCCAACTGCAGACTGCGCCCAACGACGCCGACCGACTCGCCGTTCTCGAGAAGGTCCAAACCCTCGTCAACGACACGGCGCCCTTGGCCACTATCGGTGCCGGTAAGGTCCTCGTCACGTGGAGAAAGAACGTGCACGAGATCACGCCGAGCGCGGACGGAATCATGCTCTTCGGGAACGCCTGGCTCGCTGCCGATTCCGGGTCGTGAGCATGCCGCCACTTCACCCTTTACCCGCAGTCCGTCGGTTGCCCCCGGACAGGGAACGCCTGAAAGACACACCGCAAGAAATGAACTGGTTCCTGATTGGGATTATCCGAATAGGAACCTGAGCGGCAAGAGCTTGGACCCGGTGTTGCATCGGGTCCAAGCCTCTGGGGCGGTGCCTGAACCTGCTGGTGGCACATCGTCGACATGATTCTTCATGCCGTGTTCACAACGTGCGATATTCCGCAGCAGCAATTCTCGGGTCCGCCGAAGTCGACGGTGTGAGGGCGTCGTGTTTCGGGCGTGATCGGTTGTCGAGATACCGGAACGCCGCGCCGCCGATCGTGACGGCGAAAGTCGCGAGAGCTGCGCCGGCAACAACATCGGTGAGCCAGTGCACGCCCAGGTACAACCGAGTGAGCGCCACGACAAGAGTGACAACGACAGCCACGAGCATCAACAGCCGTTTGACTGAAGGTGTGTGCTGCATCGCAACAAGTAGAACAACGATGCCGATCAATGCCCCAGTGCCCGTTACATGTCCGGAGGGAAAGGAATGATCGGTCTCGAGGAGAACCTGAGAAGCTGTCGGGGGTCGCTCGCGAGCGACTACGGCCTTCATCACGGTGCTCGCCACCGCGGCCGAACCGACGGTGCCGACTACGACGATCCCGGGAATCACCGAGCGGGCCTGCCACGAAAGAACGGCGCCGGCTCCGATCCCGAGAATTGCTGTCGCAACTGGACTTCCGAGATCGGTCACGGCCACTGCAATCTGGTTGAGTCCGTGGCTTCGATGCGCGATCATCCATTCCGTCACAGGGCCGTCGAATCGGGACAACCACCCGTTGTGCATCACGGCAACGGAGAGGGTTACCAGAGCGACGATCAATCCGGTTGCGCGAATGACGCTCGATCGCAGCGTCGACGCCTGGTAGATCGAACCGAAAGCGAACAGAGCGGAAGCCAAGACGACAGCAGTCACAGCAATTTCTGCGCTGGAGCTTTCGGTCAGCACTTCGGTGACCGCGGTTCGCACGGCCGAGACAGTTGCAGGCATAGCCCGAAGTCTGCCGAGACGATGCTGAAGAAACGCTGAATGCACATTCGGTAACAGTGCGGGATCTGGTCTACTGGTTTCGGTATCGACGGAAATGGAGCCTGTGGTGCGAGTGCTGGTGGTCGAGGACGAGGTGCGCCTGGCTGAGACGATTCGGCGGGGGCTAGTGGCCGAAGGCTTTGTGACCACTGTCGAACACAATGGTGACGACGGGTTTGTCACTGCGTGTAGCAACGAGTTCGACGTGATAGTTCTCGACATCATGCTCCCCGGGAAACACGGTTACGACATTGTGCGTGACCTGCGCGCGCGTGCGGTCTGGACTCCGATCCTCATGTTGTCGGCGAAAGACGGGGAATACGACCTGGCCGACGCATTCGACCTCGGTGCCGACGACTACCTGGTCAAACCTTTTTCCTTTGTCGTGCTTCTCGCGCGCCTGCGCGCTCTGGTACGGCGCGGTGCTCCACAACGCCCGACGGTACTGACCGTTGGCGACCTTGCGCTCGATCCAGCTCGCCACCAAGTGAGCCGGGGTGCAACCGAATTGACGCTCACACCACGCGAGTACAGCGTTCTCGAATTCCTGATGCGGAACAGCGGAGTTGTCGTGACGAAGCGCGAGATCGTCAGATCCGTCTGGGATATCAATTACGAAGGCGACGAAAACATCGTCGAGGTCTACATCGGATACTTGCGTAAGAAGGTTGACGTACCGTTCGGGAAACACAGTATCGAGACGGTGCGAGGTGTCGGGTACCGATTTGTGAGCGAATCGGACTGAAGGTCAGTCTTCGGTCTTCGGGATCACAATCTCGAATCTACTTCCACCACCGAACCTTTCACTCATTGTGATAGTTCCACCATGCGCGGCGGTGATATCCGACGCGATGGCCAATCCCAGGCCGGTGCCGCCACCCTGCCGCGAGCGCGGGGAATCGAGCCTGACGAACCGGTCGAATATTCGCAGACGTTCGGCCTCGGGTATGCCCGGTCCGTCGTCCTCGATCACGATGTGTGCGCCGTCCTTGCTGTGGAAGCAGTGCAGCCACACCTGCGACCCAGCATGTCTGATGGCATTGTCGACGAGGTTGCGCACCAACCGGGTCAGCGAACGTGGGTCACCGCTGACTCGAACCGGCGCAATCTCCACTGTCACTGTGAGGCTCGAGATCCCGGCGATTCGGGTCTTTTCGGTGAGAAGGATGTCATCCAAATCGACATCGACTACGGCCCATGGGTGTTCGGCGTTGCTCTCGTCGGAACGGGCAAGTGTCAGAAGGTCGTCGATGAGTTGGCGCATTCGACGGGCCTCGGGCAGCAATGCATCTTCGATCAAGGCATCGTCGAGTAGTTCGGGGCGTCGATGTGCAAGTTCGAGAGCAGTTGTGATGGTGGACAACGGGCTTCGAAGTTCGTGGGAGGCGTCGCTGACAAACCGTTGCTGTGCTTGTGCGCCTTCGTCGAGGCGGGCCAACATGTCGTTCATTGTCCTTGCGAGGCGGGCAATCTCGTCGTTTCCCGACGGAACTGGCACTCGTTCGCCGCGGCTTCCGCTCGAGATCGACGCCACCCTGGATCGAATACGTTCCACGGGGGCAAGTGCTGAACCCACGAGGCGGTACGTCGCGAAAGCGGCCAACCCGAGAACAAACGGTCCCACCACCGCCAAAAGTATTGCCACAGCGGTCACTACGGATTCGACGGGTTCTCGGTCCGCCCCGACAAAGACGGTGACAGGCCCGGTAGGTGTCGCGACGCCGCGGCCGATAAGCCAGTAGTCGCCGTTGTCGTCCACTTCGACGCGACCGAGCGACGCAGCGTCTCCGGGTTCGAGCGTCTTTTGGGAAAGTAGTTGGTTTCCGGTACCGGGGGACTGCACCAGAACTCGATGATCCGGACCGACGATCTGAACGATCCCGACCTGGCTGTCCGTCGAGAGCAAGGACGGATCGAGATCGGCTGCGCTTTCCGCTGTGAGTTCCTGTACGAGTTGAGTGGCGCGAGTGTCCGCGGTGTCCTGCGCCGACAGTTGAAGCGAGTGTGCGAGAAGAAGTATGAGCGCGCACCCCGCTGCTACCAGGCAGAACGCTATGACCAGCGTCGACGCCACAGTCGAGCGGATACGAACACTCCACTGTGAGGGATGGAGAATCGACGACGCGAAGTTCATGCCGTCCAGTCTCGCCCAGGGAAGGAAGTATGCAAGATCCTTCTCAGCATCCTTTCAACTGAGGATCACTTATCGTGTGGTGTCGTTGGTGTCCGATAGTCGGGGGATTGCAATGGGAAACGTGCCAAGTGGTTCGCAAGACCTTCGTGTGGTCGGTGAGATTCAGGTGGACGAAGACGGCTTCTTCGCGTTGGTGAACGCTTCGACCTACGAGGGTTTTGTGGACGAGGACTGGAGCCTGCCGCAACTGTTGGAGCATTTTGCGGCCGCGCGTCGGCTCGCGTCGGCATTTGTTGTATTCGTGGGCCCGGAGGCCGATGGCACAGCGGTGAATGTCAGGCTCGGTCACCCGAAACGTGTTCCCGACGACGGCGCATCTGCCCGGATCGATGTTACCGATGGAGTGCTTTTTGTTCCGTCGTTCACGGATCTGACGATGGCGGCCCAGTTCGCGGACAGCGCCGTCGTCGAGCATCCGGAGCGCACCACTCAGGTACACGTTCCGGGTGGAACTTACGAGATCCTTGCTTGGCGAACTGGGGAGTCGTTGCATGTCTCGCTGGAGCGGGTGGGTGAGCAGCCTCTTGCTGTACCGACAGATCAGTGGGATGGCACGATTGCGTGGTTTTCCGCATAACTCGGAAATTAGCGTGATTGAATCGAAAAAGGTTTTAGGAGAGAGTGATTCGTCGCTAGGTTTCGAGGCGGCGTAGGGAGCTGTCGAGCGTGCTCATGAGTTGGGCAAGCCTGTTCTTCCCTATCGGGGCAGTCGGGTATCGCCCGAGGACGTCGACCAGCACAGAGGTCGCGCGATCGCAGGTCGACTTTATGGACTGTGCTGCGGCGGCTTCATCGCCGCCCGCCTCGAGTTCGGCTACTCGGGCGGCACACGCCGCCGCTCGCAAGATGTGGCCGACTTGCGTCGCTCTCGCGATGGGGTGCAGGTAGGCAGCAGCTGCGGCGTCACCGCAGGCCCGTGCCGCGAGCTGCCCGGCCTCGCTCGTGATCTCCTGTGCAGCCCGGTGTGCATCGAGGGCGGCGACGCGCTGCAAGATCGTTCTCGGCGCTCCGTCGGCGAAAGCCCGTGCGGCGTCGAGTGCAGCTCGCGGGCGTGGGTCGTCGGGTGCTTCGGCCTCGAAATAGGGCAGTAGCTGCTGAGCGCTTTCGGCGGCGAAGCTTGCGACTGTGCGTAACTCGTCTGCCGTCAATGGGAAGTCGCTGTGTGCCTGTGTCATCGCTTCGATTCTCTCAGGTGGCTTTCCGGACCGTAATGCTACTGATCGAGAACCCGCTGACACCCGATTGCCTGTACCGACTACCGTCGAGGTGTGCGCTCAGAATCTCGTCGATCGAACATCCAGACTTTCCACGTCATGGACGTGTGGAAAGCCGCCACCGAACGTCAGCGGACTCATGGTGACGTCCTGACGCTGGCGGCCGGCCAGCCGTCGACGCCCGCGCCCACCCCGGTGCTGGCCGCAACGCGCGAGATCCTCGGCACAGAACTGTTGGGATACACCGAGACGTTCGGCATTCTTCCGCTTCGTGAGGCCATCGCCCGGTACCACGCGCAGAGTTCGGGAATCACCGTCGACGCCGATGACGTCGTTGTCACCACCGGATCTTCGGGTGCATTCACCTTGCTGTTCCTGGCGGCGTTCGACGAGGGCGATACCGTCGTCGTGGCGCGTCCAGGCTACCCGGCCTACCGCAATACGCTTGCGGCGCTGGGATGTAACGTCGTGGAACTCGATTGTGGCCCAGCTACCAGGTACCAGCCGACCGTTGAGATGCTCGACGCGCTGCCGACGCCGCCGGCCGGACTGATCGTTGCCAGCCCCGCCAACCCGACGGGTACCGTCATCGCACCCGAAGAGCTTGCCGCGCTGGCGAAGTGGTGCGACAAGAACGGAACATTGCTGATTTCCGACGAGATCTATCACGGCATCGGCTACGGAGACCAGCAGACGTCGAGTGCCTGGGAAACGTCCCGCGAATCCGTGGTCATCGGCTCGGTGTCCAAGTACTTCTCCATGACCGGGTGGCGTCTCGGCTGGATGCTGGTGCCCACTTACCTGCGTCGCCCGCTACAGAGACTGGCGTCGAACATGACCGTGTGCCCGCCCGCAATTTCGCAGTACGCCGCAATCGAAGCGTTCTCGGCGGAAGCGAAGATCGAGCTGGACGGCCACGTCGAGCGGTACGCGCTCAACCGTGAACTTCTGCTGACAGGCCTGCCGAAACTCGGCATCACCGAACTTGCTCCTGCGGACGGCGCTTTCTACGTGTACGCCGATATCGGACATCTGTGCGGCGACGAGGGCGCAACTGCCTGGTGCTCGCGGTTGCTGACAGATACCGGAGTCGCGCTTGCGCCGGGAATCGACTTCGACACGGTGCACGGAGATCGGATGGTTCGCCTCTCGTTTGCCGGTGCCACTGCGGATATCGAAGAGGCGCTGCGACGCCTCGAAACGTGGCTCACGTAACAATCAACAGGACGTTCGGGCTGTTTTCCGGTGCCGACACTGCTGAAACTGGCACGATGGAAACGTGTCGGGAGCCGCAACACCCAAGGGAGCAAAACGCCGCCAAGCGTTGGTGGCGTCTGCTGCTGAACTTTTGCTGGAAGGTGGATTCGACGCGGTTCGTCATCGCGCGGTCGCTACCAGGGCCGGTCTTCCGCTGGCCTCGACAACCTATTACTTCGACTCGCTCGACGATCTCATTGCGTGTGCCGTCGAGTTGAACGGTAATGCCGACATGGATGCGGTTCGGGCCCGTGTTGCGGCGGTGACTCAGCGTCGCCGGGGCCCGGAGTCCACCGTCGACCTGCTGGTGGAGGTTCTGCTCGGCGAAGACGAGAAGCGGCCGGAGAGCCGAGAACGATTGATCGCGCGGTACGAGAGATTTGTGGCGTGCGCCCGCCACCCGGCACTGCGTGAAGTCCAGTTGCGATTGCGCGCGCAACTGGACGAGGCGCTCACCGAGGCGTTGGCACGGTCGGGTCGCACCAGCTCGGAAGGGCAGTTGCGACGCCTTGTTGCGATGGTCGACGGCGCCATGATCTCGGCCCTGGGGGAGTACGACCCCGATCCACGTGGATTGGCGCGCGGAATGCTCCTCGAATCCATCGACGTGATGGCCCCACCTGCGTAGGGGTAACAGCACTGTTCACGCACCGTTAGACTGAGGCCTCGTGAGCCGCATCCCGAATGTCCTTGCCAACCGTTACGCCAGCCCGGAGCTTGCAGCTCTGTGGTCTCCCGAGCACAAGATTGTGCTCGAACGACAGTTGTGGGTGGCGGTGTTGCGGGCACAGGCTGAGCTGGGCATCGACATTCCGGCCGACGCTATTGCCGATTACGAGCGAGTCATCGACAACGTCGATCTTGCGTCCATCGCGGATCGTGAGCGCGTCACCCGCCACGACGTGAAGGCACGTATCGAGGAGTTCAACGCTCTTGCCGGTCACGAGCAGGTTCACAAGGGCATGACCAGCCGCGACCTCACCGAGAACGTCGAGCAGTTGCAGATCGTCCGCTCACTCGAGCATGTCTACAGCCACGGCATCGCCGTCGCCGCCCGTCTGGGTGAGCGCGCTGCCGAGTACTCGTCCATCGTGATGGCCGGACGCTCGCACAACGTCGCAGCTCAGGCGACGACATTGGGCAAGCGTTTTGCTTCCGCAGCCGACGAACTGCTGGTCGGTTTGACCCGTCTGCGTGAGCTGATCGACCGTTACCCGCTGCGCGGAATCAAGGGCCCGATGGGTACGGCTCAGGACATGCTCGACCTTCTGGACGGTGATGCGGCGAAGCTCGAGCAGCTCGAGACGAAGGTTGCCGAGCACCTCGGGTTCACCAACGTTCTCACCAGCGTCGGCCAGATCTACCCGCGCTCGCTCGATCACGACGTCATCTCCGCGCTCGTTCAGGTGGGCGCAGCGCCGTCGTCGTTCGCTCACACCATCCGTTTGATGGCCGGCCACGAACTGGTGACCGAAGGCTTCCAGCCGGGCCAGGTCGGCAGCTCCGCGATGCCGCACAAGATGAACACCCGCTCGTGCGAGCGCGTCAACGGCCTACAGGTCATCCTGCGCGGCTACGGGTCCATGGCTGCCGAGATGGCGGGCGCTCAGTGGAACGAAGGCGACGTCTTCTGCTCCGTCATTCGCCGAGTCGCATTGCCCGACGCATTCTTTGCCATCGACGGCATGTTCGAGACGTTCCTGACCGTGCTCGCCGAAATGGGCGCGTACCCGGCCGTCATCGAGAAGGAACTGACCCGCTACCTGCCGTTCCTCGCAACGACGCGTGTACTCATGGCAGCAGTTCGCGCCGGTGTCGGACGTGAGACCGCGCACGAAGCCATCAAGGAAAATGCTGTCGCCGTGGCACTCGCGATGCGTGAAGAGGGCAAGGAACCCGATCTGCTCGATCGCCTGGCTGCGGACGACCGACTTCCCCTGGATCGCGCTGCCCTCGACGAGGCACTCGCGGACAAGGCGGCCTTCATCGGTGCCGCGTCGGCTCAGGTCGACGCCGTAGTGGCCGAGGTACAGAAGCTTGTCGACGCCAATCCTGAAGCTGCGGCATACGCGCCGTCGCCGATTCTGTAGGGGCTACCCCCCGTGCGCCTTTTTGGTAGTGGCCACTGCCGAAAAGGCGCACAGGGTCGAAGACCATGAACTGCATCTTCTGCTCCATCATCGCCGGCGAAGCCGAGGCAAGTGTTGTCTACGACGACGCGAATGTACTTGCCTTCATGGATATTCGGCCGTTCACGTCGGGGCATCTGCTGGTGGTGCCGAAGCGTCATGCCAGCGGATTGTCGACCCTCGATTTCGACGAAGGTGCCAGGATATTTGCAGTCGCGCAAAAGATCGCCACAGCGATGCGTACCGGACATCTGCCCGTCGACGGGGTGAACCTGCATCTCTCTGACGGAGCCGTTGCAGGGCAGGAAGTTTTCCATGTTCATCTGCACGTCATTCCGCGCAATCGGGGCGACGGTTTCGGGCTTCGTGCAATTCCGCGCACACCCACCAGGTCAGTTCTCGACAGTACGGCTGCTGTCATCCGAGACGCCCTGATCCAGTAGTTCACCCGACGTGGGTGCTTCGGGGACTTTGGTTATCGAGCTACCGTGGGGCCGACTGCTGGTGGTATCGCCGTTGATGCACATCATGGTTCTCGTATTTCCGCTTCTACGGTCCGCTGGAACCCTATTTCGATCGAAGTCGGAAACTGGGAGATATCACTCTGGTCCGGTGAGGCCGAAATATACCGCGGTTATCGAACGTAAACGGGCAATCCGGCAAATCGGTGTAACTGTGCGTCTGTCATCATCGAGATCGATAACGTGGTTTAAATACCACCGAGCTGGAGGATGATCGCGTGATTACAGTTCTCATCGCCGACGATCAGCAGGTTGTCCGTCAAGGGTTCGAGCTTTTCCTCACCGATCACCCTCGCATCGAGGTCGTCGGCCATGCGGCATCGGGATTCGAAGCACTTCAGCAAGTCCGATTGCTTCAACCGGACGTGGTTCTCATGGATATCCGCATGCCGCACGGTGACGGGCTGACTGCGACTTTCGAGGTTCTGAAGGAATTCCCGAAAACTCGCATTATCGTCGTAACGACGTTCGACCTCGACGAGTACGTTTTTGGTGCGCTCGACCTAGGCGCGGTCGGGTTCCTGCTCAAAGACACCGACCCGGACGATTTGGTGGACGCGGTCATTGCCGCTGCAGACGGTGGCTCGGTATTGTCGCCGAAGCTCACCCGCAGAATGGTCGCCGAATTCGCGCGTCGTAAACCGTCTGCCCCAGTCGAATTTCCCGACCACGGATTGAGCGTTCGGGAAATGGAAGTGGTCCAGCTACTTTCGAGTGGGTTGGGTAACGGTGAGGTGGCCGACGCGATGAAACTCGAACTGAGCACGGTGAAATCGCATATCGGCAATATCTGCCGGAAACTCGATGTCCGCACGCGGGTGCAGATTGTCATCTGGGCGTATCGGAACAATATGGTGAGAGATTCACGGGTTCGATAAGAGCACGTGGTGCCCGCCTCCGCAAAGCGGCGACGAACACCACGTGAGAGTGCACTTATCCGAGCAGCTTTGCCTTCAGCGTTGCGATAGTCGACCGACTGAGCCCGAGGCCCTCGGTCAGGTAGCGATCGATGGTTCCGTAAGAGGATTCCACTTGATCGAGTCCGGCTTCGATGTAACCGGCCTCGACTCCGAGGAGAGGCTCCATATTGGTTGCCACTGCCGGACCAGCCACGCTGGAGATGTACGCGAGTGTCGCCTTGATGCTTTCGGTCGAGTACTCGTTGGTCAGCATGTAATCACTCATGATCGTGGCGCGGTCGACGCCGGCGATGCTCAGAAGCAACATCGAGGCCCAGCCGGTGCGGTCCTTACCGGCGGTGCAGTGAAAGACCTGTGGCCCATCGGTTTCCGCGAGCGACGTGAGCAGTTGAGTGAATCCGGCCCGTTCTGCGGTGCCCGTGACGAACGCGCGGTTTGCATCCTGCATCAACGACCGGGCTTCTTCGGGCGACTTGATCTGGAATGCCATCTGGTAGATGTCGCCGGCCAGGACCGGGATGTTCTCGTAAGCGACCCCGGCAGGCAGAACATCCGGCTTGTCGGCGATTTCGGCTGCGGTGCGCAGGTCGTAGACCTTGGTCAATCCGAGTGACTCCAAGGCAGCCATGTCGGCGCCCTTCGGTGTGATGGCATTGGCCCGGTAGAGAACACCCTTGTTGACGTGTTGGCCGAAGGAGCCCGAGTACCCGGATCCGGTCCCGGCGACGTCGCGGAAGTTGTCGATACCCACCAGGCGCGGAGCATCGGCAACCTGCTGTGAGCTGCCGAAATCCAAAGAGCCGAAGTCGAGCGAGCCGACGGGCGGCTGGGGAGCAGCCTGGGCAAGTGCAGCGCCGCCGATCAGGAGACTGCTCGAGATCGCCAGTGCTGCGACGGCACGGACGCCGGTGTTGCGTGAAGTTCGTGACATGTGAAAGTCCTTCGTGGAGAGGGAATCTGAATTCGCGAGAGGCTCTGAATCGAGTGTGGACCCGCGAAACCCGCAAATTCGATGGGCCTCCCACCCAATGGGAGATCTGCTTCGGCGGGGTTGTCTGCAAACTGGCAGTTCATCAACTGTGACGGCGGCCTCTCGCGCACCGGGCCTGGCTAGCTGCATTATCCGGTTAAGCAGGGCAGACGGCTCCCCGGACGGGGAGTCTCTGTACCCGTCCTGGCTACCAGGGTTCTGTACGAACTGCGAACGCCCGATAGGGTGATAAGCGTGCGTCCTACACTTGATTCCTACACTCATCTGGCCGGTGGCAAGGTCCGTGACCTTTACACGATCGACGACGAGCACTTGCTGCTGGTCGCGAGTGATCGGATCTCGGCCTACGATCACGTGCTCAGCACGCCGATTCCGGACAAAGGCCGCGTCCTCACCGCGATGAGCGTGTTCTTCTTCAACGTCCTCGGCGGCAACAATCACCTCGCAGGTGAGCCGGACGACGACCGCATCCCCGAAGAGGTTCTCGGGCGTGCGCTGGTTGTGCGCTCGCTCGACATGATTCCCGTCGAATGTGTGGTCCGAGGATTCCTCACGGGTTCCGGTCTGGTCGATTACCAGAAGACCGGCGCGGTGTGCGGCGTCAACCTTCCGGAGGGCCTCGTGGAAGCGTCACGCTTGCCCGATCCGATCTTCACCCCGGCGTCCAAGGCTGCTCTCGGAGATCACGACGAGAACATCAGCTTTGATCAGGTAGTGGAGAAGGTCGGTCAGACGCTCGCGATTCAGCTTCGTGAGGACACCCTCGACGTGTATGCGCGAGCATCCAATTTTGCCGCTGATCGCGGAATCATCCTCGCCGACACCAAGCTCGAGTTCGGTCTCGACGGGGGCGGCAATCTCGTGCTGGCCGACGAGGTGCTGACACCTGATTCCTCGCGGTACTGGCCACTCGAAGGCTTCGAGCCTGGCAAGGTTCAGCCGAGCTTCGACAAGCAGTTCGTTCGCGACTGGCTGACCGGCCCCGAATCCGGATGGGATCGGGCGTCCGATACCCCGCCGCCGGCTTTGCCGCAGGAGATTGTCGACGCGACCCGTGCGCGCTACATCGAAGCGTACGAACGTATTTCCGGATTGTCCTTCGCAGATTGGGTCGGTCCCAGCGCATGAGCCTCGTCCCGCCGGTCGCGAAGAAGGTTCCCACCGAACGCACCCATCACGGACACACGTTCGTCGACGAGTACGAGTGGCTGCGGGACAAGGACAACGCCGAGGTAGTGGCGTATCTCGAAGCCGAGAATGCGTATACCGAGGAGCAGACGGCGCATCTGGAGCCGTTGCGCGAGAAGATCTTCCAGGAGATCAAATCGCGCACCCAGGAAACGGATATGTCGGTACCCACCCGGATGGGTAAGTGGTGGTACTACGCCCGTAGCGTCGAAGGTAAGTCGTACAACGTTCACTGCCGTTGCCCGATCGCCGACGACGGTGACTGGACGCCGCCCAACTTGACCCCCGGGGTTGAACTGGACGGCGAACAGATCCTCATGGACGGCAACCTCGAGGCAGAAGGGCACGACTTCTTCTCTCTCGGCGCGTTTTCCATCAGCGAGGACGGCACCCTGCTGGCGTACTCCGTGGACGTCGTCGGTGACGAGCGGTACACGCTGCGGTTCAAGAACCTCGAGACCGGGGAAATCCTCGGTGACGAGATTCCCGACACCGCTCCCGGCGCAACCTGGGCACTTGATCACAGCCATGTCTTCTACATGACTGTCGACGAATCCTGGCGTCCGGACACCGTGTGGCGCCACAAGCTGGGAACGCCGCAGAGCCAAGATGTTTCGGTGTTCCACGAACCGGATGAGCGGTACTGGGTGTCGGTCGGTTCGACGCGCAGCGAGAAGTACCTGGTGATCTGGGTCGGTTCCAAGGTGACCAGCGAGGGCTGGATCCTCGAATCGGCCAACCCGGAAGGTGACTTCCGTGTGATCATTCCGCGTCGTGAAGGCGTCGAATACGGCGCGGAGCATGCCGTGATCGGGGGAGAAGACCGCTTCCTCATCCTCCACAACGACGTAGTGGACGGTGTGAAGGCCGAGAACTTCGTGCTGGTGGAGGCTCCGGTATCGGATCCGACGAACATGACGACGTTGATCGCGCACAGCGACGACGTGCGGCTGGAAGAAGCCGAGGCTTTTGCCGGCCACATCGTGCTGAGTTACCGCCGCGAGGCGTTGACCCGAGTTGCCGTGTGGCCGTTGACAGCTGACGGCTACGGCGAGCGTCACGAGATCGATTTCGACGAAGAGCTCTTCAGTATCGGAATGGGATCGAATCCGGAATGGGCGCAGCCCACCATCCGGTTGGGCTTCACGTCTTTCATCACTCCCGGTCAGGTGTACGACTACTACGTCGCCAGCGGTGAACTGGCGCTGCGGAAGTCGCAGCCCGTGCTCGGCGATTTCGACGCGAAGAACTACGTGCAGCGACGTGATTGGGCAGTGGCCGAGGACGGTACCCGCATTCCGCTCTCGATCGTTCGCAAGGCCGGCGCCCCCGAAGGTCCGGCGCCGTTGCTGTTGTACGGCTACGGTTCCTACGAGGCCAGCATCGACCCGTCGTTCTCGGTTGCGCGGTTGTCGCTACTCGATCGCGGTGTTGTGTTTGTTGTCGCGCATGTACGCGGCGGCGGTGAGATGGGCCGGCATTGGTACGAGAACGGCAAGACTCTTACCAAGAAAAACACGTTTACCGACTTCGTCTCCTGTGCACGGCATTTGATCGATACCGGCGTCACCGCCGCCGATCGTATGGTTGCCGACGGTGGTAGCGCGGGTGGCCTACTCATGGGTGCTGTAGCCAACCTCGCACCGGAACTCTTTGCCGGCATTCTTGCGAATGTGCCGTTTGTGGATCCGCTGACGTCCATCCTCGACCCGTCGCTGCCGCTGACGGTCATCGAGTGGGACGAGTGGGGAAATCCTTTGCACAACAAGGCTGTCTACGAGTACATGCACTCGTACAGTCCATACGAGAACGTGGAAGCCAAGGACTACCCGGCGATTCTGGCCATCACCAGTATCAACGACACCCGAGTGCTGTACGTCGAACCGGCGAAGTGGGTCGCGAAACTGCGTGCCACCAAGACCGGCGACGCTCCACTACTTCTCAAGACCGAGATGAGCGCAGGACACGGTGGTGTCAGCGGTCGTTACGAGAAGTGGAAGGAAGTTGCCTTCGAGTTCGCGTGGGTTCTCGACACCGTCGGGGCGGCGAACTAGCTTCTGCGGTAACGGACCTGGGGGCGCCCAGCACGTCCGTATTCGGTTTCCCGGGTGAGCAGACCGTCGTCTGCCAGTTTTTCGAGGTAGCGCCACGCTGTCACCCGGGATACGCCGACGGAAGCGGCAACTTCTGCTGCGGTGAGCGGAGTGTCGGTATCCCGAACGCACGCCGATACGAGTCCGAGCGTCTGGGAAGCAAAGCCCTTCGCCGACGCGGCCCGATCGTCGGAGGTGCGTAGTGCGGCCATCGCGCGATCGATGTCGTATTGACTCGCTGCGGATTCGCCGGCGGGCAGCGCTGCGCGGTACTCCACATACCGTTCGAGCTTGTCGCGGAATGCCGCAAAAGTGAACGGTTTGAGCAGGTAGAGAACAATTCCGCGGGCAACGGCGGTTCGCACCACATCGAGGTCGCGCGCGGAGGTCACCGCAATGATGTCGGGGCTCGGACGCAACCCACCGAGCGCCGATGCAACATCGAGTCCGCTTGCGTCCGGTAGGCCGATGTCGAGGAGCACCAGATCGATGGACTCACCGGCGGCGTGCGCTTCCGTGACCGCTCGCAGAGTGGCCTGACCGCTGTGAACCACACCGTGCACGACAAACCCCGGCACTCGCTCCACATAGGATCGGTGCGCCTGCGCGATCAGTGGTTCGTCGTCCACCACGAGTACCCGGATCACTGCTGTGCCTGCCGTAGCGGGATGCGCACGACCAGCATGGAACCCAGCCCAGGCTCGCTCACGAAGGTGCCGCCGTGGCGTTTCACGATCTGCGAAACCAACGCGAGGCCGATGCCGCGGGATCCGGATTTGGTGGAATATCCACGCTCCTTGGCCCTTTCGAGCGCATCGGGCGTCATGCCTGGCCCACTGTCGGCCACCGCAACCACCATTGTCGAATCCTCTTCCATGACCGTCACTTCCACCCACGGCTGCTCGCTGGTCCGCGAGGCGTCAATGGCATTGTCCACCAGATTGCCGACCAGTGTGACCAACTCACGGGACGTGAGCGGCGTGAGAGCACCGAGTGCGGTGTCCTCGGTGACGGTCAACTCCACTCCGCGTTCGGTCGCCTCACTGAGTTTTCCGAGCAACAGAGCGGCCAGAGCCGGTTCCTGAACGGCATTGACGAGACGATCGATCAACTGCTGAGACAGCCGTAATTCGTTGGTGGCAAAGGAAACCGCCTCGTCGTATTTTCCGAGCTCCACCATCGTGATGATGGTGTGCAGGCGGTTGGCGCTCTCGTGGGCCTGCGAGCGCAGCGATTCTGCAAAATCGCGAACCGAATCGAGTTCGCCGAGAACATTCTGCAATTCGGTGTGATAGCGAATAGTCAGAACTGTGCCAATTCGCTTGCCCTCCCACTCAACCGGGTGCTGATTGACCACGAGTATTCGTTGATCGGTGAGATGGACCTGATCAGTGGCCGAACTTGCGTCCACATCCCGCAACGTGGCCGGAATCGAGGACAGATCGACTCGGCCTTCCGGTAGATCGAGAAGGCGACGCGCTTCGTCGTTGACTATGTCCACCTGAGCCGTCCCGCCCCGTCCCCGACCGATGACCACCAGTCCCTCACCGATGCTGTGGAGAACGGCGTCGTGATGCTCGTACATCGTGAGCAGTTCGTCGGGTGCCAGACCCAGGGTCTGACGTCTGATTCGCCTACTTACCAACAACGAACTCAAAACAGCTGCAATCAATCCCGCGGCAGCAATTGTCAGGATGGTCGGAATGCTCTGGGCGAATTGCTTGCTGATCTCCTCTCGGGTGACGCCGACAGCCACCAAACCGACAAGCGTCCCACTCGCGTCGTACACCGGTGTGACCGCGCGAATCGACGGACCCAACGAACCTGCGTACGTCTCGGTGAACGTCTCACCTGCCAGCGCCCGGTCGATGTTGCCGGTGAACAATTCGCCGATCAGTTCGGGACTGGTATGGGTGTACCGGGTGCGATCGGGCGCCATCACCACGATGAAGTCGACGCCGGTGGCCATGCGAATTTTCTCGGTCTGCGGTTGCAGAATCGCGGTCGGGTCGTCGCTGGAGAGCGCCTGCGCGGTGGAGTCCGTCAAGGCCAGTGTCTCGGCGATCGAGCTCACCTGCCGACTAATGGCGTCGTCGCTGTCACCTCGCTCGTCCACTACAGCCAGTGCCGCTCCCGCGCCGATGACCAGCGACAACAGTGCAAGCTGCAGCAGCAGGATCTGCCGGGCGACGCTCATGCGTCGGCGACTGCGTCGTTGGACCATCGGTTACTCCTGAACGTTATGAACACAAACTTCACGCCCTACACATTTCCAACAAGAATTCTCCACGAACTCGAGTGATCCCCATCACTTCACTGATTTCCATCAAAGGACATCCCCATGAGCGTCACGGCAACAGGGACAGTAAACGATTCACCCCAGCCGAAGGGCACTCCGGCAAAGCGCGACAAGACGCATTGGCTCTACATGAGCGTCATCGTCGCCGTCATCGGAGGCATTCTCGTCGGTTGGCTCGCGCCCGAATTCGGCAAGTCGGTCGCCGTGTTGGGCACGTTGTTCGTCAGCTTGATCAAGATGATGATCAGCCCGGTCATTTTCTGCACCATTGTGCTCGGCATCGGCTCGGTGCGCGCAGCAGCCAAGGTGGGCAAGGTCGGCGGATTGGCGCTCGCCTACTTCATCGGTATGTCCACTGTTGCCCTGGCGATCGGCCTGGGTGTCGGTAATCTCCTCAACCCGGGCAGCGGCCTGAACATCGAGCCGAACCCGGCGTCCGTCGAGAAGCTCACCACGGCAGCGCACAGTGCCGGTGGAACGTGGGACTTCGTCGCGTCGATCATCCCGACGTCGTTGCTGTCGTCCCTGACCGCGGGCAGCGTGCTGCAGACACTGTTTGTCGCCCTGCTCGTCGGCTTCGCGATCCAGTCGCTCGGCAAGTCCGGTGAACCGATCCTCAAGGGCATCGGTCACCTGCAGAAGCTGGTCTTCAAGATCCTGACCATGATCCTGTGGCTCGCCCCGATCGGTGCCTTCGGTGCCATCGCCGGCGTGGTCGGCCAGACCGGACTGAACGCAGTGGTCCAGCTCGGAACACTGATGATCGGCTTCTACCTGACCTGCTTGATCTTCATCTTCGGTGTCCTCGGCACCCTGCTGCGCGCCGTTACCGGATTCAACATCTTCAAGCTGGTCAAGTACTTGGCCCGCGAATACCTGCTCATCTTCGCGACGTCGTCCTCCGAGTCGGCACTCCCGCGTTTGATCGCCAAGATGGAGCACGTGGGCGTCGAACGCTCCACCGTCGGCATCGTCGTCCCGACCGGCTACTCCTTCAACCTCGACGGCACCGCGATCTACCTGACCATGGCCTCCATCTTCATCGCCGACGCGATGGGTCAGCCACTCGCGTTCGGTGAGCAGCTCTCGCTGCTGGTGTTCATGATCATCGCGTCGAAGGGTGCAGCCGGAGTCAGTGGCGCCGGACTCGCGACCCTTGCAGGCGGCCTGCAAAGTCACCGTCCCGAACTACTCGACGGCGTCGGCCTGATTGTCGGTATCGACCGCTTCATGTCCGAGGCTCGCGCTCTCACCAACTTCTCGGGCAACGCAGTTGCCACCCTGCTCGTCGGCTCCTGGACGAAGACCATCGACAAGGAACGCGTCGTCGATGTTCTGGACGGCAAGATTCCGTTCAACGAGGCGACCATGCTGGACGACGAGGACGAAGCCGAACAGCACAAACTCGAAACCGCGCCAACTGGCACCCAGCAGTCCTTCGTGAGCCACCACTAGAGGTTTGACCCCTCCGTTGGAGCGGAACCCGTACTTCAGATCAGTGATCCTGGTCGGAGAATGACGAACGAGACCGTCGCACTCACCGTGCGGCGGTCTCGTTCCTCGTTCGTGGCAGGCTTTCCGTCATGTCGATTCGCCTTCCTGACATCGGTGGGTGCTTAAATCGCGATGCCGGAGCGGAGCACGGCTCATTCCCACAGACCGCCGTCCAGAATCGAACGTTTCCGACCGGCGCTAATGGTGCGAGACGGCCTGACCTACCGTGGGGCCATGTGCCTTCACCTCGACGCAACCGCCGCGCTGTCGATCGCAGGTTGGGTTCGCGAAGAACCTACTCGATCGGCCTCTGCCCCCGTTCCGCAACCGCTGGTCGGTGCTTGTGATCAACTCATCGTGTGGGCGAGTTCGTTCTCCATACTTGCCAGTTCCGACGACCAGGTGTGGTTTCTCTCGGCGGAGAACTATGCAGGCGGAGTTGGCATCAGCGATGAGGCCTTTCCCTGGGATGCGTTTCGGCATGAGAGTCTGGCGGGTGCTTCCGGGCCGGCTGAGCGCGCGGCGATCAACGCCTTCTGGTCCACTCACCTCCCGGTCCTGCTGTCGACACGCAATGGGTACGAGTACCTGGCGCTCGCACCGGACGGTCAGGTTGTCCGTGGGGGAGAGCCGGAGTTCGAGGAGGTCACCATCGTCGCCGCTGATTTCGACGCTCTGCTTCGGGGTGTAGCCGCAGGCATCAGCACGGCAGACCCCCTCGCCGATGCACTGCTTGGAACAGTGGGTACTGCCCGGCCGGACAGTGACCGGTAGCTCTGAGGGAGGCTGAGTTGATTGCTCGACTGTGTTCCCATCGAAGCCGCTGTGTCCGTCAACCGATCTTTTCTCGGACACTGATCGGTGAGAGAAACCCGAACGGTAGTCCTCCACCCCTACGGAAGGGTTTGGAGGACAATGTTTTTGAGGGGTAGCCTGCACTGATGACGCGTGCACTGTCGGGAAGGTCAGCTGCCGAAGAACGAGTTCAGAGAGCCAAGGGATCCGGTGACGGGTGGTTCGCCCCAGTTCGGTCCGGGGATGACGTAGACGGTGAAGTAGCCATAACTGCCGCTGGAGGAAGTGGCGACGTCGCATTTCACGACCGTGAGCTCGGTGGGAAACTTTGTCCCGGAGGGATAGTCACAGGCGCCGAATTCCACTCCGGTGGGCATACTGGGAGTGGCCCATGTTACGTAGGCCCCGTCGTACGACCATCCGGCATCCATAACGTCCACAGTGATGTCGGCAGGCACTAGAGCTGAGCCGGTCAGGTTCAGGTCGGTCAGGTTCGCGCCGGTAAGGTTCGCGCCGGTTAGGTTCGCGCGGGTCAGGTTCGCTTCGGTGAGGTTCGCGCCGGTGAGGTCAGCTTCGGTGAGGTTCGCGCTGGTCAGGTCAGCGTCGGTGAGGTTCGCGTTGGCCAGGTTCGCGCCGGTCAGGTTCGCTTGACCCAGGTACGCGGAGTCCATGTTCGCGCCGGTCAGGGTTGCGTTGGCCAGGTTCGCGTCAGCCATGTAGGCGCCGTGCAGGTCAGTGCCGGTGAGGTCAGTGTCGGCGAGGTTCGCTTCGGTCAGGAACGCCCAGGACAGGTCCACGCCGGACAGGTCTACGCCGGACAGGTCCGCCCCATCACAATGGCTTCTGGCGGCCTCGTAGGGTTGGGGGTTGGCGATGTAATTTGCGCACCGACTGGCAAGGAATTCGGCGGCGGTTTCTGCTGACGCAGGTCCGACCGCGGTACCGAACGTCATGGAAGCGGCAAGCGTGATCCCGCCGACCAGGGCGGCGAGGCGGGCGCTACCAAGGCGAGTCCACCCAGAGCGAGAATCAAGAGTCGTCATCTATTTGGCCTTCACAATTTGGTCCCCGCACCGTGCGGCATGGCACCAGAAAGCAACCACTTCGCGAACATAACGGACATTTGGGCATCAAACACCCCGAAGCGGTGGCCCCTTTAGGTCACTCTTCGGCAATGGACTTATGTGGCCGGAAGTGCCCTGGTCGACATGTCGTACTGGATCACCGGCGTCGGACCGCTCGGTGGCTCACCGTTCTGGACGACCTCGATCGCATTCTCGGAGCATCGACGTAGCGGTGGGCGAGATAGTCGCTAAGTTGGACATCATGACAACTCCAGTACAGAACATCGTGATCAACACCCTCGGCGGCGTACCCACTTCGCTGGGCGAATACGGCGGCCGGGCAGTGCTCGTTGTCAACGTCGCGTCCAAGTGCGGCCTCACCCCGCAGTACGCGACGCTCGAGAAGCTGGCGAGTGAGTACGCAGATCGTGGCCTGACCGTGATCGGTATCCCATGCAACCAGTTCATGGGCCAAGAACCGGGCACCGCCGAAGAGATCGAATCCTTCTGCTCCACCACTTACGGCGTCACGTTCCCGATGATGGAGAAGATCGAGGTCAACGGCGAGAACCGTCACCCGCTGTACGCAGAACTCACCAAGACTCCCGATGCAGACGGCGAAGCCGGCGACATTCAGTGGAACTTCGAAAAGTTCCTCATCGCGCCGGACGGAACCGTCGTCAACCGTTTCCGTCCGCGCACCGAGCCGGACGCTCCCGAGGTCATTGCCGCCATCGAAGCGGTTCTGCCGCACAACTGACCACCACCTGCCGCCGGATGATCATCCGGCGGCAGTGTGTTGTTCACCCGGAGCTGCCACCATCAGAGGTATGTCTGCTGAACTGATCGTGTCAGTGTCCGGAATCAGAGACGAGACATGTTATCTCGCTGCGGGATTCGCAGACGAGATGGATGCAAGGGGAGTGCGGCTTTCCCTCCTCGTGGCACCCAGGCTCAAAGACAAATACCGACTCGCCGACGACGCCGTCACCGCTGCCTGGTTGCGTGAACGCCGCGAGCACGGGGATGCCGTCGTATTGCACGGCTACGATCAGGCGGCGACCAAGCGTCGACGCGCGGAGTTCGCGACGCTGTCCAGGCATGAGGCAAAACTCCGTCTGCTGGCAGCAGATCGAGTGTTGGAGCAGGCAGGATTGCGCACCAGAGTGTTCGCTCCGCCCCGCTGGGTGGCCTCCACCGGAGCGATGTCGGTGTTGCCGGAGGCCGGATTTCGCTCGATGGCCGGACTCGGCGCCGTGCACGACCTTGCGCGAGGAACATCGCAGCGAGGTCGTGTGCTCGGAATCGGTGAGGGTTTCAAAGTCGAACCGTGGTGGTGCCGGGCCCTGATCCTCGGGGCCGGCCGCAGCGCAAAGCGCGGCGGCCTTGTCCGACTGTCGATTTCGGCCAAGCAGTTGGGGAACGAAGGGCCGCGTCGGGCGATGCTCGACGCGATCGACCTTGCGCTCTTCCATGAAGCGACATCGAATGTGTACCGGTGGAACTCATCGGCGTCGGAACTGGGCGCAGCGTAGATTGCCTTCATGGCAACTATTGAGTAGCTGGATTGGTCAGTTGAGTTCTCGGCCGCGCGCCGGAATGTACGTTCAATACCTTTTATGTGATCAGCGATGGTATTTTCGGACTCTCAACAATTTGCGGGCAAAGTGGACAATCATCTTCGGGGGTGTGGTCGACGCCTCGGTTCGGTGCTACGGTGCTTCCAGTTAATTTACCGCTAGTAGATCGGGCTGGGATACAACCATGCGCGCACGAGTGTTCTCGAAGTCGACTAATCGACGTATTGTCGCGGCAGTGGGCGCACTCGCCTGCGCGGCACTGGTACCCACTGTGGCAACTGCGGCACCGGTCGACCTGGGTTCGCTGTCCACTGGCAGCCTGGATGGCGGATCGAGCGAATCGGGCCAGGGCGCCCTCGTTGCAACCGTCGATGATCAGGGCTCGTCCTTGACGTTGCGGTTGGACAAGGTAGATCTGCGCGGCAAGGATTTTCGTATGGCCGTGCAGAAATCCGGTGGCGCCCTTGTTGATTCGGAGTTGCCTGCACCACGTTCGTATCTCGGAAGCATCGACGGTCATCCAGACGCAGTTGTTGCCGCCATCGTCGACTCCACCGGAACCCTTCGTGGACAGGTGATCTTCGATCGAGGCGCCTCTATCGATTTTGTCGGCTCGTCGGTAGTGGGCCGTACCTCCGCGCCGATCGACGCGGCCCCCACATGGCCAACCGCTGCTATCGCGCCCGCGTCGGCTGCATCAGTGGGAAAAACCATGAAGCAGTTCGACATCGGATTGGATCTGAGCGGGGAGTGGTACTCCGCTCACGGCAACGGCAGTCCTGCAGTTGCATTGGATCGCGTCGAGGAATCCATCGCGCGAACTGCAGTGATCTGGATGAGGGACGTGGGAATTCGGCCGGTCGTCGGTCAAGTCGTGCTGCGGGCCGATGCAGCCAGTGATCCGTACAAGACCTCCTGCGAAAACTTTGATGCTCTCGAGAGCGAGTGGTCCGACAAAGTCGGCACCACCGTCGATCAGGCGACAGTAGTGTGCAAGTCCGGTGGCGGAAACGCCTACTACTCCAAGTTCCTCACCGATCACAGCTACGCGCACGTCGGCGCGGAAGGCGACGGTAACTTCTCCCGGGTACTCCGTCACGAACTGGGACACAATTTTTACGCCGATGACTACCACGGAGGTAGCGCGGAGGGCCGCACGATCATGAACGGCAATGATCTGGCCCGCTTCGACGGAACAGAATTTGCTGCCATCGTCGATGCCGCCGAGGTCGCGTCGGCTCGACTCGATGACCTGGGCCGGTACACCGCGACCGCGTTGCCGCCCTACGCAGCACTCGACACCGCAGAAGTTCGATCCGGTGCTACGGCCACGATCGACGCAGTCGCGAATGATCATGACAGCAACGGAGATTCGATCTCCGTGACCGGTGTCGAGGCAACGTCACTGCTCGGTGGCACCGTGAAGCTCGAAAACGGCAAGGTGGTGTTCAAAGCCGGAACGAAGACGGGCACCGACAAGATTCTCTACACCCTTACCGACGCGAATGGTGGGACAAGCACCGGCTGGATCATCGTCAAGGTGAAGGCATAGAAGAAACTCGCCTCGGAAAACTCCAGCTACGCAATCTCGACGTCGGACTCCTCGTCGAGCACCCGGAACTCGGTGCCGGCGGGGGCCATGTCGGAGTAACGACCGTAGAAGATGCCCGATGCCTCCTCGCGGAGTATGCCCTGATGAATAGGCACCGCGACACGAGGAGCTACCGCTCGGAGATAGTCGACGGCTTCCCAGATCTTCAACCACGGCGCAGCGGCAGGCAAAGCAAGAACATCAACGGACTGCTCGGGCACGACCAACGAGTCACCCGGGTGCATGAACTGTGCCGGATTGACGGCATCGCCGAGTAGGAAAGCAGTGTTGTCGATCATCGGCAGATCGGGATGAATGATCGCGTGCTCGCCGCCTGCGCCGGTCACCTGAACCTCACCGATGCTGAAGTGCTCACCCGCCCGAACGGCATTCCACCGGCCACCGAGCTTGGCCGCAGTTTGCGGATCGCTGTACAAAGCCGCGTCGGGATTCGCGTCGACGAGAGCGGGCAGACGCTCTGGATCCGCGTGATCCGGGTGCTGATGCGTTACGAGAATGGCGTCGAGGCCGGTCACGCCCTCGAAACCGTGCGAGAAATTGCCCGGATCGAAGAGGATTTTCGAACCGTTCAATTCGACAAGTACACAGGAATGGCCAAAATGTGTCAGTCGCATGATTTCGAGTATGCCTTTTACAGGTGGTGGGCGTCACCCCAGCTCTCACTCGATGCGAAGGTTCCAGACTGCGCCCGGTAAACTCGTCGATACCCGGTGTTTCACTCTGGGTTCGCGCACTAGTACCGAGGAGCAGCACGTGGCCCGTGTCGTCGTCGAAGTCATGCCCAAGGCCGAGATTCTCGACCCCCAGGGACAGGCCATTGTCGGGGCACTGTCTCGCCTGGGCTTTGCAGGAGTATCCGATGTCCGTCAGGGCAAGCGGTTCGAGTTGGAAATCGACGGCAGCGTCGAAGATGCCGAGCTCGAGAAGATCGCCGAAGGCCTACTGGCCAACACGGTGATCGAGGATTGGACCGTCAGGCGAGTCGAGGCATGAGCGCACGAATCGGAGTCATCACCTTCCCGGGCACACTCGACGACGTCGACGCAGCTCGCGCGGTGAACTTGGCCGGCGGTGAAGCTGTGGCACTGTGGCACGGCGACGCCGACCTCAAGGGCGTCGACGCAGTCATCGTCCCCGGTGGATTCTCCTACGGCGATTACCTTCGCTGTGGTGCGATCGCACGGTTCGCTCCGGCCATGGGCAAGGTTGTCGAAGCAGCCAAGGGCGGCATGCCCGTCCTCGGCATCTGCAACGGCTTCCAGATCCTCTGCGAAGCTGGTTTGCTCCCTGGAGCCCTCACCCGCAACCAGGGTCTGCACTTCATCTGCCGCGACGAGTGGCTGACCGTCGAAGCCACCAACACGGCCTGGTCTTCACGTTACGAGGCCGGCGCGCAGATCCTCATCCCCCTCAAGTCGGGTGAAGGTCGCTTCCAGGCATCCGAGAATGTTCTCGACGAACTCGAAGGCGAAGGCCGCGTCGTATTCCGTTACTCGGAAGAGAACCCCAACGGCTCACAGCGTCGTATTGCGGGTATTTCCTCCGCCAACGGTCGCGTCGTCGGACTCATGCCGCACCCCGAGCACGCCACCGAGGCTCTCACCGGCCCCAGTGACGACGGACTCGGTTTGTTCTACTCGGCATTGGATTCCATCGTCAACGCCTGATACATCTTTTCGGCAGCGCCCGCCCACCAGTTCACCTGGTTGGCGGGCGCTGTTTTTCATGTGTCTGATGCGAGTTGCCCGGGTAGTGCAAGTTCGAGGATGGTGCCGCCGAGCGGATTCGGCTGAGCCGTCAACGAGCCGCCGTGGGCGCGTGCGAGACTCCGCGCAATGGTGAGTCCCAATCCGGAACCGTCGGAACTCTCGCCGCGATGAAACCTGTCGAACACAGACTCTAGTTGATCCTCCGGGATGCCCTCACCGGTGTCGCTGACAGCTACCGAAATGTGGTCGGGCGATTCTGTGACGGCTACGGCGACGCTTCCCCCGCCTGGCGTGTGCCGCAATGCATTCTCGAGAAGGTTGGACAGAATTTGTTCGATCCGCTGGCGATCGACGCGAACTCTCACCGGGTGCGCAGGTGTTGCCGTGGACAGCGTCACGGCGCGTTCCTCGAACCGTGGTGCGACCGCAGTTGTTGTGCTGCAGACGATATCGCTGAGGTCGTCGGCTGCGAGAATGAGATCCAGGGCGTGCTCGTCGGCCGCCGAAACATCGGAGAGATCATGAGCGAGCCGTCGCAGTCGTTCCAGTTGATCGCGCATCACTGCCCATGACGTGCCATCGGCCTCGAGCACACCATCCTCGAGGCCGTCCACGTAGGCTGCCAAAGTTGATACCGGAGTGCGTAATTCGTGGGCCAGATCCGCCAACAGGCGCTTACGGACGCGATCGGAATGATCAAGTCGCTCGGCCATGTCGGAGAATGCGCCTTCCAGGCGCGTGAAATCCGAGTCGACATCCGAATGCTCGATGTGGACGTCGTACTTGCCTTCGGCGACGCTCTGCGCCGCGACCGCGAGTCGACTGATAGGTGCGGTAATCCGCCGAACGACGTACACCGCAGCGATACTCGCGCCGACGAGTGCAACCGCTATGCCGCTCAACAGTGCCACGAATATTGTTTGGCTGAAGGCTTCTTCGGTGTGCAGGCGGACGTTGTCGTCTTCGATCCCGGCCATCGCGAGGTGATTGTGGAACAGAGGCGCCGCGATTGCGACAGCGACCGCAGCGATCGTCACGCAACACACCAGTAGAACGACAATCTGAGCGACCAGCAACCTGCCGCGCAGGCCGAGGCGGTTCATGACGACCTCAATGCATAACCCATACCGCGCACGGTCCGGATGAAACGGGGATCTGCTGCGTCGTCGCCGAGTTTGCGTCGGAGCGCGCGGATGTGGACGTCGACGATGTGCTGATCGCCGAACCACGAGGAACCCCAGACTGCCGTGATGATGTCGCTTCGGCTCAGGGCGGCGTCGGGTCTGGTCGCCAGGGCAGTGAGAAGTTCGAACTCGGTGGGGGTGAGTTCTACGGGCGCTCCGTCGACGCGCACGGTCCGCGCGATGAGGTCGATATCGAGGCCGTCCGGCGTCGGCAACGGTTCGGACATCAGGCTCGACGCCCGGGGTCTACGCAGAAGCGCTTTGACGCGCGCGACAAGTTCGCGCGGTCCGAAGGGTTTGACCACGTAGTCGTCCGCACCGGCTGCGAGTCCCGCGACCTTGTCGGACTCGTCGCCGCGGGCCGACAACATCAGAATGTAGGCATCGGAGAAACTGCGGATTCGTCGGCAGACTTCCATGCCGTCGAATCCGGGAAGCATCAGATCCAGAACGACAAGCGAAGGTTCGAAATCATGGGCAGCCGCGACGGCGGTCGGACCGTCATGCGCGATGCGAACGTGAAAACCTTCGCGTGCAAGGTAATTGGCTACCACCTTGGCGAGTGCCGGTTCGTCCTCGACCACCAGGACGCGGTCGGCTCCCTCGGCGCGTGAGTGTCCGGATTCGGAGTTCATGTTGTCAGGTTAGCCCAGCAGCGAGGCGATATCGGCGCCTTCAGGTGGACTGTGAAGATTCGATGAAGGTACTCCGTTTCGATCGGTTATCACGGGCTTCGGCGCACTCTCGTCGGTAGGGTGGTGGACGCACGCTTCGAAGGTTTCAATTTCCGAAGCCGTTGCACAGTAATAAGTTTCGTGTGAAGTCGGATTTTCAGGAGTGTTGTCGTGGTGTTCTCTCTCAAGAGTGGTTATGTGAAGTTTGTTCCCGTCTTGGCAGCAGGTGCGTTGGTGATCGCCGGTTGTTCGGACGGCGGTGATTCGGCGCCCACAACTGCGGCGGAGACATCGATATCCGCCTCCCAGACTGCGGTCCCGCAGGGAGTCAACGCAGCGGACATCGAGTTCTTGGAGGGGATGTACCCGCACCACGCCCAGGCGCTCGACATGGCAAAAATGGTTGAGGGGCGGACGGATAACGCTGAATTGATCGCGCTGGCAGCGCAGATCGAAGCTGCTCAGGACCCGGAAATGCAGCAGATGTCGGAAATGCTGACACAGTGGGGGCGCCCCGACCCGGCGTCCAACCCCACAGGCGGCATGGACCATTCCGGTCACGGGGTAGGGATGGCAGACATGCCGGGCATGATGTCGGATGACGACATGGCCGCGATGATGGATGCCCAGGGTGTCGAGTTCGACAAGATGTGGCTGACCATGATGATCGAACATCACACCGGCGCGATCACCATGTCGCAGACCGAACTCGACTCCGGGTTGGATCCAACTGCCGAGAAGCTGGCAGAAGAGATCATCGCTGCTCAGCAGGCCGAGATTGTGCAGATGCAAGCGATGCTGGCCGCCTTGTAGCGGTGCCCGCGATTGTCGAGGTGTTGATTCGGGCATACGTTCAGGACATGGACGAGTCCATGATCACCGGTGAGTCGAAAACGGTGCGGCGCACAATCGGTGATCAGGTGGTTGCGGGCACTGTGGCCTGCGCATGTTCTCGAGCGCCATGCGGTCGGTAATCAGAATCCCCGCTCGCGCAGCATGTTCCGTGGCAATCGACCCTACCAACGGGATTGCCAGCCCCAGCGCGTGCGGACACGCAATCACCAGCACGGTGATGGTGCGGGTCGGAATCCGTGGCTGAGGTGATTTCAGGTAGCGATCACTGGTTGGGTGAAGGCTCGACGGTGCTGCATGTATTGAGGGACAACGTCGTGATGGGGCGTTGGCCCAGGCCGATGTCGGTATCGCCAGTGGCGCCGGCACTGACGTGGCGATCGCGTCGGGGGGAGTTGTTCTGGCGAGCGATGATCCGCGAGCGGTAGCCTCGGTTATCGAGTTGTCGCACGCAACCTACCGGAAAATGGTTCAGAACTTGTGGTGGGCAGCGGGTTACAACGCAATTTCGGTTCCCTTGGCTGCGGGTGTGCTGGCGCCTGCCGGGTTCGTGCTGCCCATGGAAGTGGGGGCAATCCTGATGTCGGTATCGACCGTGGTGGTTGCGGTCAACGCTCAATTGCTTCGACGGTTGGATCTGCGGCAACCACCCGTCCCCGCGGGGGAGTCGAAAGTCCTCACGCCGCAGCTTTGAATGGATCGTGTTCCGCGATCAGTTTGTCGAGCCTGGCTTCATCCATACGAACCCGGACGGTGGAGGCTTCCTGCTGATCGCGAATCACCTTTGCCAAGGTGAATGTGCTGGTCACCAGAAACAGTAGAGACATGCCGAGGAATCCGCGCTGCCAGGCGTCGATCGGTAGGTAGGCGATGCCCACGAGGGTGCCTACGAAGCTCACGGCAAACGCTATTCCGGCCTGTGCAAAAAATGCGGCGGTGCTCTTCGAGGGTGTTGTCGGTGTGCTCATGACAATAAGTCTGCAGGTCCGAGCGCCTTGGCTGGATGCGTAGTCCTACTCGAGTTCTCACGGTACTTACCCGGCAGGTACCGGGCATAGTTGTATACATACCAACCGGCACTTTGTTGTATGTAGATAGTTCACTACAAAAGAAGTTTTCGGGCGAATGTAACAAAACACTTGCCGTTTCTTTACAGATCTGGGTAACCTGTAACGGTAAGCCTGGTGGACAGGCTGAATGTCTACGGCATCCGATGGCGTATGGATGACCGTTGTGGCAAGACCGTTATTGCGAAATCGGTGGAGGTAGCATCATGGAAGGCGTTCCCATGTCTCGTCAGGCAATCAGTCTCGGCAGCTCGAATGGGTTGTCCGACAATGACAATCGGCAATACGGCGGCGGGGGTTTAGCAGATCGCCTTGGTGTCCTGTTCCAATCGGCGGCCGAATCGGGGACGGTACTCACTCGTGGGCACCTTGCGGCAGTGTTGTCCTGCTCGGATGCTCAGTGGGAGATGGCTGGTGGAGTGCTGACCGATGGTCGCGAACTCCTGGGGCAAGACCCCCGGAAGATCGTCCTGGAATGGTTGGGCGAGATGGGTGGCAGCAACGAGGTCGAGGTATCGGACGTCTGGGCGCTGCGATTCATGCGTGTCGCGGAGGGGTTGTCCAGTGAGTCACTTGCACTGTTGGTGCAGGCGTGTGCTCACTTGGCGCAGTCGGAACGCAGCGAGAACCACACTGCAGTTTAGGTAGTAGCAGCTAGACCGGTTGGGCCGTGAGTTCGTCGACAAGTGCCTGTACATGGGCCTTGATCTTGTCCCGGATAGGTCGGACGGCGTCGATGCCCGCTCCAGCCGGATCATCGAGAACCCAGTCTCGGTAGCTTGTACCCGGGAAGACCGGGCAAGTATCACCGCAACCCATCGTGATGACAACGTCCGAATTCTGCACTGCATCGGCGGTGAGAATCTTCGGAGTTTGGTCGGAGATATCGATACCTAGCTCCGCCATCGCTTCGACCGCAGCGGAATTGACGCTCTCGGCCGGCGCGGATCCGGCTGAGCGAACCTCGATGGCATCGGCGGCGAAATGATTCAGGAATCCGGCCGCCATCTGTGACCGGCCGGCATTGTGGACGCACACGAACAGAACGCTGGGCTTGTCGGACATGAGTTTCGGGTTCCTTTCACGAAGCAACTCTAGGACGATGCGTTTGTAGAGTCGGCAGATTCGAGTGAAATATCCTGGGTGGCAAAGCGTTTACGTAGAGCGAGTGAGACGTAGACCAAGCCGACCAGCACCGGTACCTCGATCAGTGGGCCGACAACACCGGCGAGTGCTTGGCCGGACGTGGCGCCGTACGTGGCGATGGCAACGGCGATTGCCAATTCGAAGTTGTTGCCGGCTGCGGTGAACGCGAGTGTTGTGGTGCGTTTGTATCCCAATCCCATTGTGGCACCGAGGATGTAGCCTCCGCCCCACATCAGAGCGAAGTAAGCCAGCAGGGGAAGCGCTATGCGGACGACGTCCCACGGCTGCGAAGTGATCTGCTCGCCTTGCAGCGAAAACAGGACAACGATAGTGAACAGCAGACCGTAGAGCGCCCACGGGCTGATCTTGGGAATGAACGTGTTGTCGTACCAGTCTCGGCCTTTCGACCGCTCACCGAAAAAGCGGGACAGGAAGCCGGCGAGCAACGGGATGCCGAGAAAGATCAGCACGGATTTGGCGATCTGCCACGGTGACGTATCGATCGTTGTCTGCTCGAGGCCGAGCCACCCGGGCAGAACCGAGAGGTAGAACCAGCCGAGCACGGCGAACATGACTACCTGGAACACCGAGTTGATGGCTACCAATACCGCGGCGGCTTCGCGGTCTCCGCAGGCCAGGTCGTTCCAGATGATGACCATTGCGATACAGCGGGCCAGACCGACGATGATCAGACCCGTCCGGTATTCGGGGAGGTCGGGCAGGAAAAGCCAGGCAAGGGCGAACATCAGTGCCGGTCCGAGGATCCAGTTCAGGAACAGCGATCCGGCAAGGAGTTTCTTGTCGCCGGTGACGGTGTCGAGGCGGTCGTATCGGACTTTCGCGAGTACGGGATACATCATGATCAGCAAGCCCAGCGCGATCGGCAGCGAGATACCGTCGATCTGCACCTTTTCGATTGCTGTGTTCAAGCCTGGAACCCAACGGCCCAGGAGCAGTCCGGCAACCATCGCGACACCGATCCACGCCGGAAGAAATCGGTCGAGAGTGGAGAGTTTGCCGACAACGGCTGGATTCTTGGTTGTGGCAGCGTTGCTCATGCCGTGACCTCGGCGCATTCGTCTGCGGCGGATCCTTCGACCAGGAGAACCGCTGAAAGCTGTCGTAGTGCAGCAGGAACAACCCAGTAGTACACCCAGGTGCCACGTCGTTCGCAGTCGAGCAGTCCGGCCTGGCGCAGCACCTTGAGGTGATGCGAGATTGTCGGCTGAGACAGATCGAACGTGTCGGAAATGTCGCAGACGCAGGCTTCTCCACCCTTGTGGCTGGCCACCAGGCTCAACAGGCGCAGTCGCACGGGGTCGCCGAGTGCCTTGAACATCCGGGCCAAGTCACCGGCCCAGTCCTCGGTCAACGGTTCGCGGACAAGTGGGGTGCAGCACGCGTCGGATTCCGGCACGTCTTGATTCGACATTCGTCAATATTGACAGATGTCGAAATAGGGCGCAATTCGGCGATGGCCGAACCGTCGCTCGAAGACCTCAGGCGGACTCGGCCGCTGATCTCCGTTCGAGAAGAACGGTGTCGCGCCAGATGCCGTCGAGTTGGGCGATCTTCTCGCGGATGCCGACGGTGCGGAACCCGGCGGAGTGATGCAGTGAGATCGAAGCGCGGTTTTCGGGGAAGATCGAGGTCTGCAAGGTCCAGAAGCCGTCATCGTCGGCGGACATAACCTGCTTGCGTAGCAGTGCTTTTCCGACGCCTCGGCCACGCATCCCGTCGGCTACATAGACGGAATTCTCGGCAACCCCGCGGTAGCAGTCTCTCCCGGAGGCTTGGCTCAGAGTCGCCCATCCCACGACGAGATCGTCGATGGTCGCGACCCAGCGGTGTTTTGGCAGCCACTGCACATCGAGTTGCTCGCGGGTAGGAACCTCGACGGCGAAGGTGGCGTTGCGGGTGTCGATCCCTTCGCCGTAGATCCGTAGGACCGCGTCCCAGTCTTTGTCGGCCATCGCCCGCACGGTGACGTCGTCGGGCAGATCGGTCGGGCAGCAGGGCCGCGGCGCGAGAACTCCCATGACGATGTCGGCCGGCTGCGGCAAGGCAACGCAGCACGTCGGACTCATCGCAACAACGGTGCTGGTTCCATCCTTGCGCAGATCTACGAATCCCACGTCGGCGAGCTTGCGTAGATGGTGGGAAACGGTTGGTTGTCCGATTCCCAGAGCTTCTGCGAGTGCGCCGACGGTAATCCCGCCGGAAGCGCTCGCGACCCGGTGCAGGAGTCGGACCCGCATCGGCTCGGCCAGGCAAGCGAACCACTGTGCATACGTGTCGGCGTCACTCTGTTCGATCAGGTTCGAACCGATCTGGCCCTGAGCCGAATCGCCGATGCGAACGGCCGGAGTCTGCAGCGATGTCATATTCACACTATATCGATAACGGTCGATGGTTGCATTCATCGACGTTCGTCAATATAGTCGGATTAAATATTGATGACTGTCGATGAAGGAGTGTTGGTGATGGATGAACTACCTGTTGTGGTGATCGGAGCCGGACCGATCGGTCTCGCTGCCGCTGCGCAGTTGCGCGAGCGCGGCCTCGCACCGCTGGTGTTCGAGCGCGGCGAGGTGGCGGGCGCAGCGATATCCGAATGGAATCACGTGCGGCTGTTTTCGCGTTGGTCCGAACTTGTCGACCCGGCGGCTCGGCGCCTGCTCGAGCAGAAGGGATGGAACTCGCCCGACGCCGATACTTACCCGACTGGGCAACAATGGCGACGGCTCTACCTCGAGCCGCTCGCCAAAGCCCTCGGCGATGTGGTCCAGTTTGGCACCGAGGTGGTCGGCGTTGCCCGGCGCGGCCGCGACCTGGTCGTTGACGACGGCCGGGACTCGGAACCCCTCTCGATTCATATTCGTCGTACCGACGGGACCGAGGATCGAGTCTTCGCTCAAGGTGTTGTCGATGCGTCAGGGACCTGGGGAGAACCCAATCCTCTTGGCGGGGAAGGTTTGCCGGCGCTCGGGGAGAATGCAGCCGGGGATGTGATCACGTACCGTGTCCCCGATCTCGACGACGAGGTCGTGCGCGCACGTTTCGCAGGAAAGCACACCGTCATCGCGGGCAGCGGTCATTCGGCGCTGACGGCGATGGTCGCCCTGGCAGCACTTGAAGCGGAGGGCACCCGAATCACCTGGGTGGTCCGGCGGGGGAATGTCGGTTCCGCGTTCGGCGGCGGCGAGTCTGACGAGCTGCCCGCTCGCGGTGCGCTCGGACTGCGCGCGAAGAAGGCCGTCGACGACGGGCTCCTCACTGTGGTCGCCGGATTCCGCACCGCAAGTGTCGAATCCGCGGGGGACGGCCAGGTGTCGCTGATCTCCGATGGCGGTCACCGGGTCGAGAACGTCGACAATGTCGTCGCATTGACCGGCTTCCGTCCTGATTTGTCCTGGCTCTCGGAAATCCGCCTCGGTCTCGACCCCGTATTGCAGGCACCGACACAGCTCGCGCCGCTGATCGACCCGAACGTCCACTCCTGCGGCACGGTGTATCCCCATGGCGCGAAGGAACTTCGACACCCCGAACCGGGTGTGTACCTGGCGGGGATGAAGAGCTACGGCCGCGCGCCGACGTTCTTGGCCATGACCGGATACGAGCAGGTTCGCAGCATCGCCGCCGAACTTGCCGGTGATCACGAAGCTGCTGCCCGGGTGGAGTTGATTCTCCCGGAAACCGGAGTCTGCGGTGGGGCAGGAGTTTTCGACGAACCCGATACAGCGGAAAGTGAAGGTGGTTGCTGCGCTACACCGGCTCCGCAACTGATTTCACTCTCCGGCCGCGCCGGTAGTGCCAACTCCTGCGGATAGAACCCAACCGATGACCACCGTCGAGGATCCGTCCGTTGCCCTCGCTCCTTCGGGTCTGCGGCGGGTCCTGGCGGCGTTGTGCCTGACAGAAATTACCAGTTGGGGAATCCTGTACTACGCGTTTCCTGTTCTGTCGGTGTCGATCTCACGCGACACCGGATGGTCGATCACGGTGATCGTGGCTGCGTTTTCCGTCAGTCAGCTGATTGCTGCCGCAGTCGGGATTCCGGTCGGGCGAGTCCTTGACCGACACGGGCCCCGCTGGGTCATGACCACGGGTTCGGTGCTTGCGGTCCCTGCGGTTGTCGCCATTGCGACAGCACCTACGATCCCTGTCTTTTTTGCCGGGTGGGTACTCGCAGGAGTCGCAATGGGGGCGGTGCTGTATCCACCGGCATTCGCCGCGTTGACGCGTTGGTACGGTGACGGCCACGTCAAAGCGCTGATGATTCTCACACTTGCCGCCGGTTTGGCCAGCACGGTATTCGCGCCGATTTCCGCTGCTCTTGACGATCGATTCGATTGGCGCACAACGTACTTGGTTCTCGCGCTCATTTTGGCTGCAGTTACTATCCCCGGGCATATCTGGGGTTTGCGAGGTTCGTGGCCCGAACCGGTCCGCCTTGCCGGGGCGCACCCAGGCGATTTCCGAAACGCCGTCCGCAGTCCTGCCTTTCTGGCACTCGCCATTGCTCTCGCAGCCGGGGCGTTCGCCGCGTCGGCGGGAGTGTTCAATCTTGTGCTGCTGTTGATCGAGCGAGGTTTCAGTCCCGGTCTTGCCGCTCTGACGCTCGGGTTGGGCGGCGCCGGCCAGGTTGTCGGCCGACTCTTCTATCTGCCGTTTGCGGCACGAACGACCGTTCGTATGCGCACCGTATCCGTTATTGCAGTCGCCGGACTGAGCACCGCCGGGCTAGGTCTCACTGGCGTGGCCACCGTATTGATCGGTCTGGCAATCGGCGCGGGATTGGTCCGCGGAATCTTCACCCTCATCCAGGCCACTGCGATTACCGATCGATGGGGAAGAGAGCACTACGGCCGTCTGAGCGGAATCATGTCGGCGCCGATCGTCATTGCCATGGCGCTCGGGCCGTGGGCCGGCAGCGTGCTCTCGATGTGGTCCGGGAGTTATGCCCACGCCTACCTGATTCTCGGAGCGGTCGCCGTCGTTGCCGCCGCGATCGGTGCCGCAAGCATTCCCGCTGCGGTCTCTCCCGAGTGAGAGAATTTTCCTCAATTGTCGGTGCCTTCCTTTACCGTTGGCCCATGACACTGACTCTGGGAATGATCACATTCGACAGCCTTGATCCAGGTCCACTCGCGCGATGGTGGGCTGAGCAGTTGGGCGGCAGCGTCACAAAGGAGAACGACGGATGGTTCTACGTCGTCGAGGTTCCCGGCGCCTCCGCCAATTTTGCCTTCCAGAAAGTCCCGGATCCCACGGCCGGAAAGAACCGAATCCACCTCGATCTGTCCAGCGAGGATCTCGACGCTGAAGTGTCGCGGCTGATCGAGGCCGGCGCCTCTGAGCATCACCGCGAGAACATGGACGGATTCCGCTGGGTGACACTGACAGACCCAGACGGCAATCAGTTCTGTGTGTCCGGCGCCCACAGCTGAGTGGTGGCTAGTCGGGCATGATGAAGGACATGACTTCCCACCCTTCTCTGACCGGGGCCGACGCTACTGGCCTGTGCAGTTTCGTTGATTCGTCGCCGTCACCGTTCCACGTGTGTGCAACAGTGGCGTCGCAGCTCACAGCCAGCGGATTTGTGGAACTGCAGGAGACCCAGCCGTGGCCGTCGGAGCCGGGACGGTATTTCCTGGTGCGGGGCGGTTCACTGATCGCGTGGAGTACCGACGGAGTCAGCGATTCCGCGCCGTTCCGCATCGTCGGCGGTCATACCGACAGCCCGAACTTGCGGGTGAAGCAGCATCCGGATCTGACGTCGGCGGGCTGGCAGATGGTAGGCCTCGAGCCGTATGGCGGAGCTTTGCTGAACTCGTGGCTTGACCGCGATCTCGGTATTTCCGGCCGTGTGAGTGTCCGGGTGGGAAACACGGTGGAGCAGAAGCTGGTTCGCATCGACGACCCGATTCTTCGTGTCCCGCAATTGGCGATCCATCTGTCCGAGGACCGCAAGGGCGTCACACTGGATCCGCAGCGGCATGTCAACGGAATCTGGGGTGTGGGCAACAAGCCCAAGTCCTTCATCGGATTTGTCGCCGGTCGGGCCGGAGTTGCCGAATCATCCGTTCTGGGTTGGGAGTTGATGACTCACGACCTGGCGCCGAGCGCTGTCGTTGGCCTGGGCAAAGAACTCGTCAGTGCGCCGCGGCTCGACAACCAGGGCACGTGTTATGCCGGGACACAAGCACTTCTAGCCGCCGCCGAATCCCCGGGGAACCATGTCCCGGTGCTTGCGCTCTTCGATCACGAAGAGGTAGGCAGCATGTCCGACCGCGGTGCGTTCTCGGATCTGCTCAACACGGTCCTCGAACGAATAGTGTTGGGCCGCGGCGGTGGCCGCGGTGAATTCCTTCAGGCAATGGCCGGTTCGGTGTGCGCGTCCGGCGACATGGCGCACGCGACGCATCCCAACTACCCAGAACGTCACGAACCCGCGCACCGCATCGAGATCAACGGTGGGCCGGTGCTCAAGGTCAACCAGAATCTGCGATACGCGACGGACGCTGCCGGTGCCGGTGAGTTCGCACTTGCCTGCGACCAAGCGGGAGTTCCGTTGCAGCGCTACGTGCATCGGGCTGATCTGCCGTGCGGTTCTACCATCGGACCGATCACCGCATCGCGTACCGGGCTGTCCACCGTGGACGTCGGGGCGCCTCAGCTCGCGATGCACTCGGCTCGCGAGCTGATGGGCGCCGCCGACATCACGATGTATGCGGACGCTCTCGGCGCGTTTCTTACACCAAGGAGTTAGAAGCCGAGGAGTTAGAGGCCATAGCGGGGAGTTTCTCGAAGAATTCCGTGGTCGGGGTGAAGAACATCGAACCCGTCACGGCTGTCGAGAAGTCGAGAAGGCGGTCGTAGTTACCGCGCGGTGAGCCGAGGAACATGTTCTCCAACATGCGCTCGGTGATGGCGGGAGTGGCGCAGTACCCGATGAAGAATGTGCCGATCTCGTCATCACCGAGGCGTCCGTAGGGCATGTTGGCGCGCAGAATTTCGAGGGAGTTGCCGTCGTCGTCCTTGATCGCGTTGAGCGCGACGTGTGAGTTGGCCGGCATGACGTCCTTGGACATCTCGATGTCCTCGAGTTTGGTGCGGCCGATGACGCGTTCCTGTTCGTCGACTGTGATCGCTTCCCACTCACGCATGTTGTGGATGTATCGCTGGATATGGACGTAACTGCCGCCCGAGAAATCGGGATCTTCGTCGCCGACGGTCACGGCAGCGATCGCGGCGCGGCCCGACGGGTTCTCGGTTCCGTCCACGAAGCCGATGAGGTCGCGGTTCTCGAAATACTGGAAACCGTGAATCTCGTCGACGACAGTTGCCGCGCCGTGCAGGCGCTTCGTGATCTGACGAGCTACCTCGAAGCACGCGTCCATGCTCATCGCACGAATGTGGAAGAGCAGATCTCCGGGCGTCGACGGCGCGTGATGGACGTCTCCCTGCAGAGCCGTGAACGGTCGTAGCAAGGCGGGCCGTGGACCGGCGAACAAACGATCCCAGACGTCCGAACCGATGCTGGTCACCACGTCCAAACCGGAACCGGGAACGCGCAGACCCACCGACCGCTGCAGGCCGGCCACATCGGCGAGCAATGCGCGCGTTGTGTCCTCGCCGCCAGGATTCACCGTCGCAACCAGGAAAATCGCCGCGGGAGTCAGCGGGGTCGTCACCGACTGGGATTGAGCCGTGACGTCCGACTGACGCACATCCTGTGGCATGGGGAAACCTTCCGTTCGAGTACCAAGCGACACCGGACCGAAAATAAAAACCGACCGGTTACCGAAACCGTAAACGAGTGTGACGGGGACGACTTCGAAGACCCACTGCTCGCGTCGGTGCCGCCGTCTGCGGAAGTCGTCGGCCCACCCCGATAGACTGTCTCCCGGCACGTTCTTTCGTTGGGCACATTTGTGGTGTCCCGCTCCGCGCCGGCTCGCTCTTGACTCCCGTAGGGAAGGGACCCCTCTCCAGTGTCTGCTCATCAGGTCGATACCGTCACGCACGCATCGGCTGATCCCGATGCCGCTCAGCCGTTCAAGGAGCTAGGTCTCAAGGACGACGAATATGCCCGCATCAAGGAGATCCTGGGTCGCCGTCCCACGGACGCCGAACTGGCGATGTACTCGGTGATGTGGAGCGAGCACTGCTCGTACAAGTCCTCCAAGGTCCACCTCGGCTACTTCGGCAAGACCACCACCGACGAGATGCGCGCCAACATGCTGGCCGGTATCGGTGAGAACGCCGGCGTCGTCGACATCGGCGACGGTTGGGCAGTCACGTTCAAGGTCGAGAGCCACAACCACCCGTCCTACGTCGAGCCATACCAGGGTGCGGCAACCGGCGTCGGCGGCATCGTCCGCGACATCATGGCAATGGGTGCCCGGCCGATCGCCGTCATGGATCAGCTGCGTTTCGGCGCTGCTGACGCCCCCGATACCCGTCGCGTCGTCGACGGTGTCGTGCGCGGTGTCGGTGGTTACGGAAACTCCCTCGGCCTCCCCAACATCGGCGGCGAGACCGTCTTCGACGAGTCCTATGCCGGTAACCCACTGGTCAACGCCCTCGCTGCCGGCGTCATGCGCGTCGAGGATCTGCACCTTGCCTTTGCTTCGGGTGCAGGCAACAAGATCATCCTGTTCGGCGCACGAACCGGTCTCGACGGCATCGGCGGCGTCTCGGTTCTCGCGTCGGCAACGTTCGACGGTGACGGTGGCGGTCGTAAGAAGCTCCCTGCGGTTCAGGTGGGCGACCCCTTCACCGAGAAGGTGCTCATCGAGTGCTGCCTCGACCTTTACAAGGCCGGACTCGTTGTCGGTATCCAGGACCTCGGCGGCGCCGGACTGTCCTGCGCCACCTCCGAGCTGGCTGCAGCAGGTGACGGCGGAATGCACATCAACCTCGAAAAGGTTCCGATGCGTGCCACCGGAATGACCCCGGCCGAGGTTCTCTCCAGCGAATCGCAGGAGCGCATGTGCGCCGTGGTGACGCCCGAGAACGTCGACGCGTTCATGGAGGTCTGCAAGAAGTGGGACGTCCTGGCCACCGACATCGGCGAGGTCACCGACGGTGAGCACCTCACCATCTCCTGGCACGGCGAGACCGTCGTCGACGTTCCCCCGCGCACCGTCGCTCACGAGGGCCCGGTCTACCACCGTCCCGTCGAGCGTCCGGCCACCCAGGACGCGTTGATCGCGAACACCACCGCAGGCCTCAAGCGTCCCGAGACGGATGAAGAACTCGAAGCCACCCTGCTGAAGATGATTGCTTCGCCTGCGCTATGCAGCCGCAAGTGGATCACCGAGCAGTACGACCGCTACGTCCGCGGAAACACCGTTCTGGCCGAGAACGCCGACGGCGGCGTCATCCGCATCGACGAGAAGACCGGCCGCGGAATCGCGCTGTCCACCGACGCCTCGGGCCGCTACACCGCGCTCGACCCGTACACCGGTGCGCAGCTCGCTCTCGCAGAGGCATTCCGCAACGTGGCAGTCACGGGCGCAACGCCCAAGGCCGTCTCCAACTGCCTCAACTTCGGTTCCCCCGAAGACCCGGGCGTCATGTGGCAGTTCCAGCAGGCCGTTCGCGGCCTCGCAGATGGTTGCGCCACACTCGGAATCCCGGTCACCGGCGGCAACGTCAGCTTCTACAACCAGACCGGCACCACGCCGATCCTGCCGACACCGGTGGTTGCCGTCCTCGGTGTGATCGACGACGTTCACCGCCGTATCCCGACGGGCCTCGGACTCGAGCCCGGCGAGACGCTGATCCTGCTCGGCGACACCCACGACGAGTTCGACGGTTCCATCTGGTCGCAGGTCGAGCACGGCCATCTCGGTGGCGTGCCGCCGAAGGTCGACCTCGCCCGTGAGCAGCTTCTCGCCGACATCCTGCTCGCGTCGTCGCGTGACGGCCTCGTCACCGCAGCCCACGACCTGTCCGAAGGTGGACTGGCGCAGGCAGTAATCGAAGCAGCACTGGCCGGCGAAACCGGATGCCGCATCCTGCTTCCCGAAGATGCCGACCCGTTCGTGGCACTCTTCTCCGAGTCCTCGGGTCGCGTCCTGGTGGCGGTTCCGCGCACCGAGGAAACGCGCTTCACCGGAATGTGCACCGCTCGCGGCTTGCCGTGGACGCGTATCGGCGTCGTCGACGAGGGCAGCGACTCCGTGGAGATTCAGGGACACTTCTCCGTCACGATGGCCAAGCTCCGTGAGGCCTTCGAGGGAACGCTGCCTGCCCTGTTCGGGTGATAGATGGTCGATTCCGGAGAACTGACTTCTTCTGACAGCCAGCCGCAGGAACACCACCTGCGGCTGGCTGTTCCCGCATCTCTCGAGAAGCTCGACAATCCCTTCACCGAGTGGGCGTGGGGGCTCCTCAAACTCGACTTCACCGGCATTGCGTTTGCCGCGTTCTTCTTCTGCTGGTCGCTGACTCCTTCGCTGTTGCCGCGTGATTGGCTGTTCCAAGGTTTGATCGGCGGTATCAACTCGGCCATCGGTTACGGCGTCGGAACGGCAATCGGGTGGGCCGTGGAGCGGTATTTGCTCAGTGGCCGTCGCTGGTGGCCTCTTCCCGAACCGGTGCCGAGCGCGATCAAGATCTTTGTTCCGGTCGCGTCGATCGTTGCCTCGATCATCATGCTCGTCTACGCCGCGGGGTGGCAGCGCGAAATCGCCGCGCTGACCGACGCGGAAGGCACCACCACCAGCGGATACATTCGCACTCTCGGCCTGAGCGTGCTCATCGGTGGTTCACTGATCGCGTTGTGGCGGTTGCTTCACGATCTGGTGAAACTCATTGCGCGCGTGCTGATGCGACGCTTCCGCTGGTCGCGGTCGGTTGCCAACGGCGTCGGCGTTGTGGTTGTGACGGTTCTGTTCTTCATGTTGGTCGACGGCGTACTGGTGCGCGGAATCTACGCCGCGACCAACTCGATTTTCAGTCTGCAGAACTCCACCACGCGCGACGGCGTCGTAGAACCACAGGATCCGATGAAATCGGGCAGCCCCGAATCTGCCGCGCCCTGGGACACATTGGGGTTCGAGGGACGGAACTTCGTCTCACGCGGATTGAACGCACAGGAACTCGAAGCGGCTAACGGCAAGCCCGCGACGGACCCCATCCGCGTGTATGCGGGCTTGGAAAGTGCCGAAGATCCGGATGAGCGCATGGATCTGGTCATCAAGGAACTCGAGCGGACCGGCGCTTTCCAGCGCAAGGTGCTCGTTGTCATTCCGACGACCGGTACCGGTTGGGTGAATCCCACCGCTGCGCAAGCGATCGAGTTGGTCGGAAACGGCGATACGGCGCTGGTCGCCAGCCAGTACTCGTATCTGCCGAGCTGGATCTCTTTCCTCGCAGATCAGGAAAAGGCGCAAGCTGCCGGACGCCTCTTGATCGAGCGGGTTCACGAAAGATGGCTCCAGGAACCGGAAGCCACCAGACCCAAGTTCATGGTTTACGGCGAAAGCCTCGGCGTCATGGCCGGCGCTGGAGCTTTCGACACTCTTCAAGCCGCCCGCGAGACCGCTGACGGAATCTTGTGGGTGGGCCCGCCAAACGCCACGTCGCTGTGGCGTTCGATTGTGCAACGACGCGACCCCGGCACAACCGAAGTGGCTCCCGTCTACGCTGACGGTCTGGCCGGGGTCCGGTTTGCGGATCGAGCCGAAGACATTCCGACCGCAGCAATGGTGTGGCCGGACCCCCATGTGTTGTTCATCCAGCACCCATCGGATCCGGTGGTGTGGTGGTCGCCCGACCTCATGTTCAACCGCCCACCGTGGTTGAAGGAGATCCCTGGATTCGACCGGTCACCGTCGATGAAATGGTTCCCGATCGTCACGTTCTGGCAGGTCTCTGCAGATCTCGGTAATGCTGCGGGTGTTCCGGACGGGCACGGCCACAACTACGGAACCACCGTGCTCGACGGCTGGGTCAGCGTCGCTCAACCAGAAGGCTGGACGGCGGCAGACACCGAGCGAGTGCGGGCGTCACTGGTTGCCGCGTTGCAGTCTCAAGGCCCGGAGAAATGAGGGGAGTAGCGTCGATTGCGCTCTCGGTAGCTGCGATCACGTGGAGCAATGCGGTGCTCCCGGCGTTCGGACTTTCACCCCGCGCGCGGGCAGTGGTCAACACCGTGGTGGGGTGCTCGGCCATCGGAGTCCTTCGGGCGCGCGGGTACAGCCGTGAGGAATTGGGTTTGGCCCACACCGGTATTCGTGGCGGTGCGCAGTTCGGGGGAGCTGCGGCCGGGGCAGTCCTTACCGGTTACAGCGTTGCCTTGGCCGTTCCGTCGTTGCGCGCGACCCTCGCTGCCGACGAGCGGGCGGACGGTCGCGAAGACTTCCTCGAATGGATCATCCTGCATATCCCGTTCGGTACGGTGTTGTCCGAAGAATTGTTGTTCCGCAGCGCTATGTCCGCAGTCTGGAATCGTGAACTGAACCGCCCAACAGCGCAGGCCGTGCATGCTCTGACCTTCGGGTTGTGGCACGTCGCGCCGGCGCGCGGCGCCGGCGACAATGTCCCTGCCGCAGTGGCCTTTACGGGCGCGTCGGCGTTGCTGTTCGAGTGGCTGCACCGCCGAGGTGGCAGCGTCCTCGCGCCGGCGTTACTGCACCTGGCGACCAATGCCGGTGGAGCACTTGCCGTTCGAATCGCCACCAATGGACAGGGAGTGAACTGATGCCACCGCGCCGCGCGGTCGACCCCGCAGAATTTCGTGCCGCGATCCTTGCTGTCGGAGCTTGGCTTCGAGATCCGGAGCTTCCGAAGCCTTCTCGTGCTGAACTCGGTGCGGCAGTGAAGATGAGTGCGCGCACTCTCGAACAGATTGCTCCTGGATCGAGCGTCGAGGTGCGGGTCCCACCCTTTGTCGCGGTGCAATGCATCGAAGGTCCGCGTCACACTCGCGGAACCCCACCCAACGTCGTCGAAACAGATACTCGTACATGGTTGTTGATGGTGACGGGCCTGCTCGAGTTCGGTGAAGCTGCCGCTGACGGCCGGGTTGACGCATCCGGCAGTCGGGCTCCCGAAATTGCGCACTGGTTGCCGCTACTGCGATTGTGACATCAAGCTACGAACGGTTAGCTGACGAAACACTCAGTTGGGGGCTGACGTCGTAGTGGGGTCCGAATCTCTCGCGAGCGACTGATGCCGCCCTGACATGGTGCAGGTGGATCGACCGGGCGATCACGACGCTCAATTCGAGAATGAGAACGGTCGGCTCATCAGTGGAGATCCTTCCAGGCGATATCTTTTTCGGCGAATACGGAGTAGTCGGTTGCGGGGCTCCGAACTGAGTGGCGCGCCGTGAGCCATCGCTGAAATTCGCCGCGGCGACTGCAGAGACTGATCGGTCCGATTCAAGGCAAGGTTGCCCTGGGCAAGGCACGAGGAGAATTGGCCGTAGACTGTGTATGCCCCCCAACCCCTGCCCACAAAGGGAGCGCCACGTGACTCGTGCCGATCTGTCGGTCAACAGTCCAAATCTCCTCGCTACGAACCCGTCCGACGAGGACGAGAACGAGCCCCGCGAAGAATGCGGTGTATTCGGCGTCTGGGCGCCGGGAGAGGATGTGGCGAAGCTCACGTATTACGGACTGTATGCGCTACAACACCGTGGTCAGGAAGCTGCCGGCATTGCGGTGGCCGACGGCTCCCAGGTGCTGGTGTTCAAGGATCTCGGCCTGGTCAGCCAGGTGTTCGACGAGCAGACCCTCGCAGCGATGCCAGGTCACGTCGCCGTCGGACATTGCCGCTACTCCACGACCGGGTCCACGACGTGGGAGAACGCGCAGCCCATCTTCCGCACCACGACGGCGGGCACGGGCATCGCCCTCGGCCACAACGGCAACCTGGTGAACACCGCTGAACTCGCGAGCCGCACTCGCGCAGCCGGCCTGGTCAACGACAAGCGCCCAAACGCTGCGACTTCCGACTCCGACCTCATCGGTGGTCTGCTGGCACACGCTGCCGGCGACAGCACCATCGAGCAGGCCGCCATGGAACTGCTTCCCACTCTGGAAGGCGCGTTCTGCCTCACCTTCATGGACGAGCACACGCTCTACGCAGCGCGTGATCCGCACGGAATTCGTCCGCTCTGCCTCGGTCGCCTGGATCGCGGTTGGGTGGTTGCCAGCGAGACCGCAGCCCTCGACATCGTGGGCGCGTCGTTCGTCCGCGACATCGAACCCGGTGAGCTGCTCGCGATCGACGCCGACGGCGTCCGCTCCTCCCGTTTCGCGAACCCGACGCCCAAGGGTTGCGTCTTCGAATACGTCTACCTCGCCCGTCCCGACAGCGTGATCGGTGGCCGTTCGGTCCACTCGACCCGCGTCGAAATCGGCCGCCTGCTCGCCAGCGAGCATCCTGCCGAGGGTGACTTGGTCATTCCGGTTCCCGAGTCCGGCACTCCCGCAGCAGTCGGGTACGCACAGGGTTCAGGCATTCCCTACGGCCAGGGACTGATGAAGAACGCCTACGTCGGCCGTACCTTCATCCAGCCGTCGCAGACCATTCGTCAGCTCGGCATCAGGCTCAAGCTCAACCCGCTCAAGGAAGTTATCCGCGGCAAACGGCTTGTTGTGGTGGATGATTCGATCGTCCGCGGCAACACGCAGCGTGCGCTCATCCGGATGCTCCGCGAAGCCGGCGCCCTCGAAATTCACGTCCGCATCGCCTCGCCGCCGGTCAAGTGGCCATGCTTCTACGGCATCGACTTCGCCTCACCGGCCGAATTGATCGCCAACGGAGCAGGCGGACAGGATGCCACGTTCGAGGAGATGCTCGACGGTGTGCGTCGTTCCATCGGAGCGGACAGCCTCGGCTACATCTCCACCGAAGGCATGATCGCGGCTACCGAGCAGCCCGCAAGCCGTCTCTGTGCTGCCTGCTTCGACGGCACCTACCCGATTGCGCTCCCGAAGGAGACGTCGATGGGTAAGAACGTCCTCGAAGGCATGCTCGAGAGTGCGGCCGGTTCGGCTGCCACGCGCGACAACGACAACGCGAGCGCACTCAGCCGCCCGTAATCCGCCGAAACGGATAATTTGCCGCCCCGATTGTCGGGGCGGCAAATTTTTTTATGTTTCCGGTCACGTCAAGTGTCGCGGCTATCTGGCATAGTGCCCTCGTGGCGCAACTGAGAATGGATGGGCATCGAGTCCTGGTCGCGGACTTGATGGGGGACACCATCAAAGCGATCAGCGGATCTATGGTGGCGTACGAGGGTGCGGTCACCTTCAAGAACGCCGGAATGGGCGGAGGCGGTGGAATCCGCGCTGCGCTCAAACAGAAGGCAGCCGGAGAGTCGCTGTCCTTGATGGAAGTCAGTGGTCAAGGCACCGTTTACTTCGCCGTGGACGCCCAGGACATCACGATCATCGAACTCAACAACGACGCTCTCCACGTAGAAGCATCACAGCTGTTGGCAATCGTGGGACAGCTACGCACCGACGTGAAATTTGCCGGCCTCCGCGGCGCCGGCTCCGGCCAGGGATTGTTCACGACAGTTGTCAGCGGCACCGGTCTGGTGGCCGTGCTGTCGAAGGGCGGGCCGATCATCGCCCTCGAAGTCAGCCCGCAGTACCCGCTTGTTGCCGACCCCGACGCCTTTGTCGCCCACCGCGGACAACTGAATCAGAGCTTCGTCACCGACGTCACCTGGCGGTCCGCGATCGGCGGTGGCAGCGGTGAGGCGTTCTCGCTGCGCTTCGACGGATCCGGCGTCGTCTACATCCAGCCCGAGGAGCGCTGAACCATGCCGTTGGAAAAGGTGAACAGCAAGGTCGTCAAGTCGACTCTCGTTCCAGGGCAGAACGTGCTGGCCCGAACCGGATCGATGCTCTACTACACCGGCGACGTCAGATTCGTCCCGCACAGCATGGGCGGCGGTCCTGGTGCGATGCCGAATATGGGTGGCATCGCGGGCATGGCCGGCCGGATGATGTCGGGCGAACATGCACGCATGATGGCGGCAGAAGGACAGGGCGAGGTCCACTACGGTCACGCCGGACTGTACGTCGACGTGATCCATCTGGACGGCTCGTCCATGCTCACCGTGGAAGCAGATCGTCTTCTAGCGCATGACGCCTACCTGCAAAGTTCGATCGTGGCCTTGACGTCGCAAGGTGGTGTTCGCGGCGCCGTCCGCGGTGCGATGACAGGGCAAGGACTGTTCACGACACAACTGCACGGGCAGGGAAGCGTCGCGGTGCTCTCGCACGGCGGGGCAATTCCTCTGCAGGTCGGTCCGAACAATCCCCAAGTTGTGGTGGACCCACAGGCGTACGTGTGCCACCTCGGGCAGATCACCGTCGACATCTCCGCCAACGTCGGCTGGCGTGAAGCCGTCGGCAAGGGCTCGGGGGAGTCCATTCAGCTGAAGATGACCGGTATGGGCACCGTCTGGGTTCAGGCGTCCGAGCAGAAGTTCTGAGGGAGAAATCGAATGAGTATCGAAATTCACACTCCGGCATCTCTGCCTGCGAACGACAACGTCCCGGGGAATGACTACGCCTTCTGCATCGAGCTGACCGGGCAGCCCTGGTTCACGTCCAAAGGCGCAATGATCGCGTACTACGGCATGGTCAATTTCGAGCCGCTCGGACGCACGAGCATGTCGGCGATGGTGGCGGCCAGATTCTCGTCGCCGCTGTACGCGGACGACTGGGTAATCGCCCAGGGCCAAGGCAAGCTGATTCTGGGCGACCGGGGATTCAACATCAATTCCTACGATCTCGACGACGGCAACCTCACGATCCGCGCTGCCAACCTGCTTGCCTTCGAGAACGGGCTCGAACTCAAACAGTCAATCGTGCCAGGCTTTTTGACGTTGCTCGGTACCGGGAAGTTTCTGGCGTCGTCCAACGGTCCGGTCATGTTTGCCGAACCTCCGTTGCGGATCGATCCACAGGCTCTCGTCGGCTGGGCTGACTGCCCGTCGCCGTCCCACCACTTCGACGCCGACTGGATGCAGAGCTTCCTCGGTTCGGTGCGGGGAACCATGTTCGGTGCGAATACGGGTGAAGAGAAACAGTTCGATTTCACCGGCGCCGGAACGGTGCTGATCCAGTCGAGCGAGAAGGTTCTCAACGACGGACACCTCCTGCGGCACATCCAGTCGGAGACTGTTGCACTCGGGCAGAACAGTCTGCGGGCGCTGCACACCTCGATCGGTTCGCAGCTCCAGAACTGAGCGCGAACGGTACGCGAGGTCTCGTCAGCTGCCTGTGTCCGGTAGCGTAAGGGCGTAATCGTCGGTATTTGTGTGCGCTGAGGGTCTTGTTCGCTCGAGTCGACCGCCTCGGCACGTCGCGAGGATTACACAACACATACCTGTGCACGGAGAAAACGTGCGCGAGAAATACTAGGGCTGGAGTAGTAATCCGATGACCGAGGACAGTCACCGCACAGCAGGCGCCTCCTACGCAGCAGCAGGAGTCGATATCGCCGCCGGCGACCGGGCGGTGGAACTCTTCGCCCCCATGGCCAAGAAGGCCAGCCGCCCCGAGGTCATGGGCGGCCTCGGCGGATTCGCCGGATTGTTCTCGCTCAAGGGTGACTACAAGGAGCCTGTCCTCGCTGCTTCCACCGACGGCGTCGGAACCAAGCTGGCCGTCGCTCAGGCGATGGACAAGCACGACACCGTCGGCCTCGACCTCGTCGCGATGGTTGTCGACGACCTCGTCGTCTGTGGCGCCGAGCCGCTCTTCCTTCAGGACTACATCGCCGTCGGACGCGTGATCCCCGAGCGAGTTGCCGAGATCGTGGGCGGCATCGCCGAGGGCTGCATCCAGGCCGGCTGCGCGCTGCTGGGCGGCGAGACCGCCGAGCACCCCGGCATCATGGCCGATGGTGACTACGACCTCTCCGCCACCGGCGTAGGCGTCGTCGAAGCGGAGAAGCTGCTCGGACCGGACCGCGTCCGTCCCGGCGACGTTGTCATCGCCATGGGATCCTCGGGTCTGCACTCCAACGGTTACTCACTGGCCCGCAAGGTGCTTCTCGAGATCGACCGCATGAACCTGAACGCACACGTCGACGAGTTCGGCCGCACCCTCGGTGAGGAGCTCCTCGAGCCCACCAAGATCTACGCCAAGGACTGCCTGGCCCTCGCTGCCGAGACCGACGTCCGCACCTTCTGCCACGTCACCGGTGGCGGCCTCGCGAACAACCTCGGACGCGTCATGCCCAAGGGACTCGTTGCCGAACTCGATCGTGGAACGTGGAGCCCCGCGGCAGTCTTCGCGATGATCGCGCAGCGCGGACGCGTCGAGCGCGCCGAGATGGAGCAGACCTTCAACATGGGTGTCGGCATGGTTGCCGTCGTCGCTCCTGAGGACGTCGATCGTGCGCTGGCCGTGCTCACCGCACGCCACATCGACTGCTGGACGCTGGGAAGCATCAAGAAGGCCTCGGACGCCGCAGCAGAGCGTGCGTTCCTGGCTGGAGATCACCCGCGCTTCTAAGCCGGTAAGACCACAAAGCTGCCCCACCGATTCAGTTCGGTGGGGCAGCTTTTTTGTGCGGATCGAGCACCTGGAAGAAGCACGCAAAAATGAGGAAGAGCGATCAGCTCTTCCTCATTTCACAGTCTGCGCAGATGGCAGTGCGCGGTCAACGCCGCCAGTCGTCGTAGTCGTCCTCTCGCGAATGCCCTTCCCTATCGGAAGTCTGGTCCGATCGGACACTGCTCCGATGCGAGTTGGTCGATCCACCTGCGAGCTCTCGTTGCAGGCTATCGAAATCCGTGGTCGGTACGCTGTACTTCAATTCGCGTGCAACCTTGGTCTGCTTTGCCTTAGCCCGGCCGCGGCCCATGGCTGACCCCCTCGCGCTTTCGCGGGGCGGCCTGGGGAATTTGGCGGCCCCGTTTGAGTGTGTAAGTTTCCTGACACACACTCTAGCCTGGAAAAGTCGCTTCCGCTTCCACGTGGCCCTCGTCGCCGTGTCTGTTTGCTCTCACTATGGCCGCGAGCTGCCAGGATGCTGACAGAACTGCTCAGAACTTTGTTAGAACTGCGCAAAAGTTTTCCCGGAACTACTCAGAAGTTCCCCGGAATCGCTCGAATCGTGCCCACGCGGGCATCCCCGCCGAACACCGGAGCCGACGCCAGAGCGGCCAATTCTTCGGTCCATTCGGTATTCATCCGCTTGAGTAGTGCGGCGGCCAACGGAAGCAGCGCCCGCTCGTGTCCGTCGTCGATCTTGAGAGCAAACGCCGAACCGTCGGGGAGGGCTCCCGCGTAGATACCGTCGTATCCGGTCTTGGTGAACAGGCCGCGCACCGCGGACATCAGACGCTGATCGTTGCGCCCGGTTCCGGAGACGAGGAATGGGTTGGCTCGCACGGCGTCGGCGACAGCGCGTTCCGGGGAATCAGGCGTCGCCGACGGCAGTCGACCGAAAGCTCGAGCCAGATTCGAGAGCGAGAGTGGCACGATCGGCAGGCCGCAGCCGTCGATTCCCAACTCCTGCTCCTCCTCGCCGCTGAGATCGAAGATCGTCTCCGCGATGGCGAGTTGCAGGGGATGTGTCGGTTCCATGTACGTCTCGAGCGGCCAGTCGTTCACCACGCACGTGGCGAGCATCGCGGAGTGCTTGCCCGAACAGGTCATGTAGATCGGGCTGGGGAGCTGGCCTGCGGCAATCAGCTCGGCGCGGGCCAGTTCGTTGCCTGGCAGATCTGCAGGGCACTGCAATTGATCTACGCGGAGGTCGTAACGTTCGAGTAGGCCCTCGACGAGTTCGATGTGGTCGGCTTCACCGGCATGCGACGACGCCGCGACGGCCAGTTCCTCCGGGCTGCTTGGTTCGAAGCCGTTGCGGAGCGCTGCGACGGCCTGCAGCGGCTTGTTTGCCGAGCGGGGATAGATGGGTGTGTGGATTTCGCCCACCCCCACAACCAGGTCGCCGTTGGCGTCGAGGATGACGGCCGATCCGCGGTGTACACACTCGCGGAATCCGGAGCGGACAACTTCGACCAGTTCAATGCTCACGAATGCACCTGTGTTTCCGCTCGTTCCATGAATGTGCTGATCCGCTCGAGGACGTTCGGCGCAAGATCGTGGTGACCGTTCAACAGTTGCCGCAGATGTTCGGGATCTGCGCCTGTGAATACTTGTCGAACCGTGACGCCGTGATCGGGGACGTGCACTCGCGTGACCGTATCGCCGGCTGCGAGTGTGCCCGTTCGGTTCACTCGCAGATACGCGCCGACATCGGCTCGCTGGGTGAACCGCTTGACCCAGCCCTTCTCGCCCGACCAGAGTCCGAAGGTGCCACACGGCACGCGGGGCCCGGTGACTTCGAGTTCCACCACATCGGACGAGTCCGCTCCGGTGATGTGCCAACGTTCGCCGATGACCGCGTCGGTCACGGCGATACCGCTGAGGCGAAGGTTCTCACCGAACCAACCGGGATGGAGAGGTCGGCCCAACTCCGTCGACCAACGCTGCGCTTCGGCATGGTCGTACGCGTAGACGGCTTGATACGCGCCGCCGTGGAATTCGGTGTCGCAGACATAGTCGCCGCCGAGGCCGAGTCGGCCCAAGGGGACCCGGCCGTCGACGGATCGTTTGTCGATTGCGGTTCGAGTCACGCGTTTGACGCCGCTGTCGCGTTCGGCATGTACGACGCACACGGCGTCCACGATGCCGGTCACTTCCCGCGCAATCGGTTGACGGCTTCACGTCCGGCCTGAGGTGCGTTGTCGTCGACTATCGAGTCCGGATCGATCGACGCGGCGCTGGGACCGGCAACTAATTCGGTCCCAGCGGGGACGTTGCGCTTTACCAGTGCGAGCGCGATAGGCCCGAGCTCGTGATGATTGACGACGGTTCCGACGCGGCCCACTGCGCGGCCACCGGCTGTGACGGGGTCGCCCGGTTCGGGGAGGGCTTCGGCGCTTCCGTCGAGGTGCAGGAGAACGAGGTGACGCGGCGGCTTGCCGAGGTTGTGCACGCGCGCGACGGTTTCCTGACCGCGGTAGCAGCCCTTCTCGAGGTGGACCGCGCCGTGTTCGTCGGGGCCGCCGATCCACCGAACCTCATGCGGGATGGTCTTCTCGTCGGTGTCGAGCCCGATTCGGGGGCGGACGGCTTCCACACGAAGGGCCTCGAAGGCCCAGGTTCCGGCGGGTGTGGCGCCGGCGTCGGTGAGCTTGGTCCACCAGGCTGCCAAGTGCTCGCGGGGTACGAGGAGATCGAAGGAGTCTTCGGTCGGCCACGGCATCCGACGGACGAAGCCGCCGCCTGGCAGGGCATGCGCGTCGTACACGCCGACGGGCGCACTCGTGCCGACGGCGTCGAGGACCGAGGCGGCTTTCGGCCCGAGAATGCTGAGAACGGCAAGTTCGTTGCCGTCGCGGGGTTCGGCCTTGGACCAGAACACCATCTTCTTCAGGAAGGCGAGGAGTGCGGGGCCTCGATCGGCCTCGGTGTCGATCCAGGTGACGCCGCCGAGGTCCGTCTGGACAAAGTGGTGCTCGACGCGGCCGTTGATGTCGAGGCTGAGATTCTCGGCGCTCTTCCCGTCGGGGAGCGCGGCAACGTGCTGGCTCGAAATAGTGTGCAGCCAGGTGAGTCGCTCGTCGCCGGGAATGGCGATGACAAATCGGTGGCTGCGATCGACGACGATCGCGTCGCGCTGCGCAGTCCGTTGCTCACCGAGTGGATCGCCGTGATGCCACGCGACACCGATGTCGACCGATCCGTCCGGGGCTGCGACCGCACCGGGGGCAGTCATGAGTGGGCTGTTGGGCACAAGAGCGTTGTCGACCACGTCACCAGTCTAGGAGTGTGGTCCGCGCGTTGGTCGAGTGCGGGGCGTGAGCGGTGTTTTCCGTCGCTAGTGTTGAGGGTATGGCTGATCGCGTATTGGTAACTCTCGACCATGAGGTGCTCGATGCTGACGCACCCTTTCTCCATGCTGACGACTTGGCTGTCGTGCGGGGCGACGGGGTATTCGAGACGTTATTGGTTCGGGGTGGCCGAGCGCGGGTAGTCGAAGCTCACCTGAGCCGACTGGTTCTCAGCGCCGAGGCATTGGGTTTGCCTGCCCCGGTACTCGACGACTGGCGTCTGGCGATCGAGATGGCCGTCGAGGAGTGGGGCAGCGAGAAGGAAGGCGCGTTGCGTCTCGTCCTGACGCGCGGGCGTGAGAGTGGGGACAAGCCGACGGCTTTCGTGATGGTCGGACCGGTGGCGGATCGGGTGCGGCAGGTGCGAGAAGCGGGTTTGTCGGTGATCACGCTCGAACGCGGATTCTCGGTGGATTTGTCGGCACGCGCGCCGTGGCAGTTGCTGGGAGCGAAGACGTTGTCCTACGCAACCAACATGGCTGCACTGCGCTACGCCGGCACTTTGGGGGCCGATGATGTGATCTTCGTCAGTTCGGAGGGCAATGTGTTGGAAGGGCCGCGTTCGACGGTGGTGGTCGTGCGGGACAGGACTTTGATCACACCGCCGCCCGCTCAGGGCATTTTGATGGGCACAACACAGCGTGCTCTGTTCGACGTCGCCAAGGGAGCTGGCTTCGACAGTCGTTACGAAACCCTGCGACCTGCGGACTTGATCGCAGCGGACGGTGTGTGGATGGTTTCGAGCGTCACGCTGGCAGCGCGCGTCAATACACTGGACGGCTTTGCTTTACCAGAGCCTAAAGTCTCTGCCGAATTCACGAAGTTGGTCGAACGCGCCGTCGACTAGAGAGCGGGGCCGAATTGGGCGAATAGGAATCCTCGACGGTCTCTACTACCTTGAGTAGTAGCAAAGTCCTGCGGTCCAAACCGGACAGCAGTACCGTGTCCGCAGGGGCCGAGCGAACGCCCGCGTCTCGAACCCCGAAGCCTGTCCCAGGGCCCTACTCTCGGAGTAGCCAATGGATACTTTGGACGTCTCCAGGTGGCAGTTCGGTATAACTACCGTCTACCACTTCATCTTTGTTCCGCTGACCATCGGATTGGCTCCGATGATCGCGATCATGCAAACCATGTGGGTCGTGACCAAAAAAGATCATTGGTACCGACTCACCAAGTTCTTCGGCAAGCTGTTCCTCATCAACTTTGCCATCGGCGTAGCCACCGGCATCGTGCAGGAATTCCAGTTCGGTATGAACTGGAGTGAGTACTCACGATTTGTCGGCGACGTCTTCGGTGCACCGCTGGCTCTCGAAGGTCTTGTGGCCTTCTTCATGGAGTCCGTATTCATCGGGCTGTGGATTTTCGGTTGGGGCAGGCTACCCAAACTTGTTCACCTGGCATGTATTTGGCTCGTGGCGATCGGCGTCAACGCGTCGGCGTTCTTCATCATCGCAGCCAACTCGTTCATGCAGCACCCTGTCGGAGCGGTGTACAACCCGGAGACGGGTCGTGCTGAGCTGACCAGCATCTGGGAGTTGTTGACCAACAACACCGCGCTTGCCGCATTCCCGCACGCAGTAGCAGGTGCCTTCCTGACTGCGGGAACCTTTGTCGCCGGCATCTGTGGTTGGTGGATGGTGCGAAACATGCGCCGCACCAAGACCGTCGGCCCAGCGGAGGCGACAAAGCTCGAAACCGATGCCAGGACGATGTACCGTCCCGGTGCCCGATTCGCGTTGCTGGTGATCATCATTGCCGGTATCGGCGTCATCTACACCGGCGACGTCCAAGGCAAGCTCATGTTCCAACAACAACCCATGAAGATGGCGTCGGCAGAGTCGCTGTGTGAGACCGAGATGGATCCGGATTTCTCACTCCTGACCATTGGAACGCACAACAACTGCGACAGCGTGACTCACGTAATCAAGGTGCCGTTCGTTCTTCCGTGGCTGGCCGAGGGCAAGTTCACCGGTGTGGAGCTTCAAGGCGTCAACCAGCTGCAGGAGCAGGCCGAGCAGGACTTCGGCCCCGGCAACTACCGTCCGAATCTCTTTGTCACGTACTGGTCATTCCGCGCGATGATCGGCCTCGCCGCCGGTTCCGCAGCCTTGGCACTTGCCGGTCTGTGGGTAACCCGCAGGGGTCGGGTACCGGACCAGAAGTGGTTCGGAATCCTGAGCCTTGTCGCGATTCCCATGCCGTTCCTCGCCAACAGTGCGGGCTGGATCTTCACCGAGATGGGCCGCCAGCCCTGGGTGGTGCATCCCAACCCGACCGGCGTGGACATGATCAGACTCACTGTCGACCAAGGTGTTTCGGACCACGCGTCGGCAACGGTCTGGGTCTCGTTGATCACCTTCACCCTCCTGTACGGCGCTTTGGGTGTCGTCTGGTTCAAGCTGATCGTGCGATACGCGAAGGAAGGCCCGTTGGAACACGACATGCATCCGCCGGGAGATACCGACCACGAAGAGCCGGAAGATCCGGACAAGCCCAAACAACTGTCGTTCGCGTACTAGGAGGCGATCATGGGACTTCAAGAAGTATGGTTCGTGCTCGTCGCAGTACTGTTCGTCGGCTACTTCGTCCTCGAAGGCTTCGATTTCGGTGTCGGAATGCTCATGCCGATTGTCGGCAGAGGCAGTGGCCTACCGGCAGATACGCGTCGACGCGTTGCGCTCAACACCATCGGTCCGGTCTGGGACGGCAACGAAGTGTGGCTCATCACGGCCGGTGGTGCGCTGTTCGCCGCGTTCCCCGAGTGGTACGCGACGTTGTTCTCCGGCTTCTACCTACCGCTGCTGATCATCCTGGTGGCCTTGATCGTTCGCATCGTTGCCATCGAGTGGCGAAGCAAGATCGACGACGACAAATGGCGTCAGCGTTGCGACTGGGGCATCATTTTCGGCTCCTGGGTTCCCGCAGTTCTGTGGGGCGTGGCATTCGCGAACATCGTTCGGGGCGTGGAGATCAATGCCGACAAGCAGGTCGTTTCAGGATTCTTCGATCTGCTCAACCCGTACGCATTGCTCGGCGGCCTGACCACTGCTCTGGTGTTCGCGCTGCACGGCGCAGTGTTCCTGGCACTCAAGAGCGCCGACGAGGTTCGCGAAGATGCGGTGAAAATTGCTGCCCGACTCGCGATTCCGGCGGTTCCGGTGGCCGGCGCATTTGTACTGTGGACCCAGCTTGCATACGGCAAGGGATGGACGTGGATTCTGGTTGCCGCTGCGGCAGCAGCATTGATCGGCGTTATCTTCCTGACCCGCGCTGAAATGGAAGGGTGGGCGTTCGTGCTCACCACGGTGGCCGTCATCGCGACCGTCGTGCTGCTGTTCGGCTCCCTGTTCCCGAATGTCATGCCGTCGACGCTGGATCCGGCGTACAGCTTGACCATCGAGAACGCGTCGTCGAGTCCGTACACGCTCAAGGTGATGACATGGGCCGCGGCGTTCATGACGCCGATCGTGATCATCTACCAGGGCTGGACGTACTGGGTATTCCGTCAACGCATCTCCACCAAGCAGATTCCACCGTCGATCGGGCTGAAGTTCAAAGCCAAGACGTGGTAAATCCGGCATCAGTGCCTCGAAAGAAGTGACGGTCGAATTCAAGTGACAATCGAGGTAGGCGACGTTCCCACCACTCGGGAGCGTCGCCGCGGACCGATCGATCCGCGCCTGTGGCGGCATTCCGCCTCTGCGCGTGGATATCTGATTCTGACAGTCGCCCTGTCGATGATCAACGTCGTGATGGTCATAGTCTCGGCGCTCATGATCGGCCGGGTGCTGGCCGGAGTCATCACCACCCGAACCGTCGATATTTCTTCGTGGACAACCGAACTCGGCGTCCTCGCAGGCGCTGTCGGGATTCGGATACTGGGAACCTGGCTGCAAGCGCGGTTTGCTCACCGCGCGTCGACCCGTGTGGTGGCCGAGATCAAGGAGGGTGTGCTCACGTCGGCGACGGCGATGAGTCCCCGCGATCTCGACCCACGTCGAGATGAAATCGCTACGGTTCTCACCCGTGGTGTCGACGGTCTGGCTCCGTATCTGACGGGTTATCTACCGTCGTTGATCCTGTCGGTGACTCTGACCCCGATCACGCTGATAGTTATTGCCCTGCAAGATATGACGTCGGCAGTGATCATCTTGATCACGTTGCCTTTGATTCCGATCTTCATGATCCTGATCGGATTGCTGACAAAGGGTAAGTCCGAGAAGACCCTGGCTGCGATGACAACGTTGTCGTCGCAATTGCTCGATCTCCTCTCGGGTTTACCCACGTTGCGAGCGCTCGGTCGACAAGACGGTCCGGCCGAGCGGGTTCGGGAACTGGGCGATTCGCATCGCCGCACCACGATGTCCGCGCTGCGGGTCGCCTTCCTGTCGTCGATGGTGTTGGAATTCCTTGCAACGCTGAGTGTTGCGTTGGTCGCAGTCAGTATCGGCTTGCGGCTCGTGTACGGGGACATGTCGCTGGAGCCGGGCGTCGTTGCGTTGATTCTTGCCCCGGAGGTGTATCTGCCGTTGCGGATGGTGGGAATGCAATTTCACGCGGCCGAGGACGGAATGGCGGCTGCGGACAAAGCTTTCAGTGTCATCGAAGCGGACACCTCTGCACCCGTCGGCGGCGCAGTCGTGGTTGATGCGCGCGGCACGGACATCGTTTTCGACACGCTGAGCGTGAATTCGCGTGGTGGTGTTGCGCCGTACGAGCTTTCGGGAGTGGTGCGACCCGGTGCGATCACCGTGCTCACCGGAGCAAATGGTTCCGGCAAGTCGAGCGCGGCGCAGGCCCTGCTCGGGTTGATCGAACCCAGCGGTGGTTTTGTGAGCGTCGGCGGAACGGACGTTCGACAACTCGACGAGAATGCGTGGTGGGCGCAGATCGCTTGGCTGCCGCAACATCCGGTCATGGTGCCGGGAACCATTCGGGAAAACCTCGAACTCACCGGACCCATCGACTCCGATGCGCTGCACAATTCTTCTGTGGCCACAGGGTTCGACGGAGTTCTTGCCGAACTGTCGTCAGGTCTCGATACCGTGGTGGGGGCCGGGGGTGTCGGTCTCTCGCTCGGGCAGCGGCAGCGGCTGGCACTGACACGTGTGCTGTCGTCCGATCGGCCCGTCCTTGTGCTGGACGAACCCACCGCCCACCTGGACGCGGATTCGGAAACTACGGTCCTGGATGCATTGCGAGCGCGAGCGAAGGGCGGCGACACCGTCATAGTCATCGGACATCGCCCCAGCGTGCTTGCCGTCGCAGATCAGATCATCGAGGTGCACGCACATGAGAACTGACCACCGCGATCCGTTGCTGCGCGCACTGGGTCTCCTCGAACTGCAACCACGACGCGTACTCATCGCTGCCGCGGCCGGAGTGGCGACGCTCGGCAGTGCTCTGGCGTTGGCGGCGCTGTCGGCCTGGTTGATCACCAGGGCCTGGGAAATGCCGCCGGTACTGGATCTCAGCGTTGCTGTTGTCGCCGTGCGTGCTCTGGGTATCTCCCGGGGTGTATTCCGCTACTTGGAGCGTCTCACGACGCACGATGTTGCGCTGCGCGGGACAACGTCCGCGCGGGCCCGGATATACGCGCGTCTTGCAGCGGGTAACCCGGCTGCGGCCGCCGGCCTGCGCCGTGGCGACTTGCTTGCGCGTACCGGAGCCGACGTCGATGCAGTTGGTGATGTGGTGGTGAAAGCACTTGTCCCCATAGCTGTATCGGCTGTTCTTGCCGTTTCCGCCGTGGGCATCTTGATGTTCATCTCCGTGCCGGCGGCAATGGTCTTGGCGATCGCGCTCGCGGTCTCCGGAATCCTGGCTCCCTGGTTATCGGCCCGCGCTGCTCGAATTGCTGAATCCGACAGCTCTTCTGCTGCTGTGCGATTCAGTGCGTCAGCGGTCACCGCGCTCGATCATTCTGCCGAGCTTCGAGTGGCGGGACGTTTGGACGCTGCCGTGTCCGACGCGGTGTCGGCCGAAGGCGACGTAGTCGATGCTACCGACCGCGCTGCGGTGCCGAGCGCATTTGCCGCTGCCGCAACACCTCTCGCAGTGGGAGTCAGCGTCCTGGCGTCGCTGCTCATCGGCATCGTGCTCTACGGGAATACCGACATGACACCGATGGCACTGGGCATCCTGGTATTGCTCCCGCTCTCGGCGTTCGAGGGAACTGCGGCTCTGCCCACTGCTGCAGTGGCATTGACCAAAGCCCGGTTGGCGTCGGCGCGAATCATGGCGGTACTCGACCGCGCAGACGAGGAGATCGCAGAGGGCGACAACGCGTGGCCCGAGTCGGATGTCCTGACAGTCGACGGACTCTGCGCCGGGTGGCCTGGAGGCAACGTCACCGCGCCACTCACGTTCGACGTGCGTCCCGGCGCGCGGATCGCGTTGGTCGGCCAAAGCGGATCAGGAAAGACAACGGCCCTGATGACGATGGCGGGGCTCCTCCCACCGGTATCGGGGACAATTTCAGTTGGCGGCGTTCCGATTTCAGAGATCGAACCAAAAGATCTTCGCCGACACATCGGGTTCTTCGCAGAAGACGCACATCTCTTCGAGACCTCCGTGCTCGAAAATCTGCGAGTAGCGCGCGGCGATCTGACGCCCACCGCCGCGGCGACAGTACTCGGTGACGTCGGCCTGGGGGAGTGGCTCGCTCACCTGCCCGACGGACTCGACACCGTTCTCGTCGGCGGCATGAGAGCAGTCTCAGGCGGCGAGCGTCGGCGTTTGCTGCTGGCCCGGGCGGTCGTCTCACCCGCGCAAATCCTGCTGCTCGACGAACCAACCGAACACATGGATGCCGAAGCCGGCGCGGAGGTGCTGCGTGAACTGCTCGGACGAGACGGCACTCTGCTGGGTCGGCATCGGACCGTCGTGGTCGTCACCCATCAACTTCCGGAACACACTGGAGCTGACCAGGTGATATGCGTCGGAAAAGTTTCGGCGGAAAATAGATTGCCGTCGCGGTGAAGTGGGCGTACTTTCTCCTGTACACAAGGAAGGAGGTGGTCTGAAATTGAAGTACAGACGGACGCGTGAGGTGGCTGCCAGCTAGCCGCAATCGCTGACGGAATTCACTTACCGCAGGAGCGGCCGGCGAATCCCGGGCAGCCACCCGACCCCCGAGCCCCCGATCAGTCCGACCGGGACCCACGCGAAAGCGTGGGTATGGCTCGGGGGTCGCTTCGTGCGGTGGGCAGCAGTTAGCCGATGTAGCGGGTGAGCCGCGCCGAGTAGCGCGGTTCGAGCGCGCCGTCCGCGAGGATTCGCTCCTCGACGTATGCGAGGTCGCCACCTTCGACGATGCCGTACAGACGCTTTGCGCCGCCGTACAGTGCACCGGACTGGCTGCGGATCACGACGTCGGTCGCGAGCTCCCACGAGGACTGGGTGAGCGCGGTTCCGTAGTACATTTCGACGACGCCTGAGCTGTGGGTGAGGAGTAGTTCGACTACTTCCTCGTTCACGCTGCCGGGGATGCCGTCGCCGCCCATGCGCCAGTAGCCGCTTTCGCGCGTGTCTGGCTTGGTGTAGTTGCCCTCGGCGTCGAGAACCCAGGATCGGGATTCCCAGCACAGGTAGGGGCCACCGTCGTGGGAGATGACGATTTGTTGCCCGAAGGGGTAGTCGCCCGTTTCCGGGTCATGCCCTTCGCCTTCGCCGCGCCAGACGCCGACAAGCGGCAGCAGGGCGAGAAGGGCGGGATTGATGTCCGGGCCGAGTCGCAGATTTGCGGTGTCCTCGGGGACCGGGAGATCCGGGAGAGTGGGAATGTTGAGTGAAGCTGTCGACTTGGAACGTTCGACAGCTATCGCGACTGCCTCATCCCCGCTTCCGCGCCTGATGGCACCTGAAGCGGTGGAATCGTCAGCTGTCGCGTCAGACCCTGATCCCGGAGCTTGACTCACGATTCGTCGGTGACCAAACGGTAAACGACGTACACGGAGAACCAAGCGATCATGACGGATGCGAGTGCGAGAAGTACCTCGAAGAAGATGACCACGTGCCTATCTTAGACGGCCTCGACCTACCGGAAAAATCGGGAGGCTGTGACAAATCAAACGACAAGAAAAGGTCCCGCATCCTCCTGGGATGCGGGACCTTTGCCGGTGAGTCCGGAACTTACTTGCTGACCGTGACATCCACGTTGTGGACGCCCGATGTTTCGGGGTTCACGGCGCTTGTGCCGTTGCCGGAGCTGGAGAGTGCGCGCACAGTCCAGGATCCGGGGGCGGCGAAGAAACGGAAGTCGCCGGTAGCGGACGCGACGACCTCGGCGGTGAATTCGTCGGAGCCGTCGAGCAAGCGCACGAATGCGCCGCCGATGGGCTGGCCGTCAGCCGCGAGGACACGGCCGGTGATGACGGTTTCCTTCTCGACGTCGACGCCGGCAGGCAGGGTCTGACCCTGAGTAGGTGCTCCGCACATGTTCTATGCTCCCAATTCGATCGGTGCGCCGACGAGTGAGCCGTATTCGACCCAGCTGCCGTCGTAGTTCTTGACGTTGCTCTTGCCGAGGATTTCCTGCAGTACGAACCAGGTGTGGCTCGAACGCTCACCGATGCGGCAGTAGGCAATGGTGTTCTTGGTGTCGTCGAAGCCCTTGTCCGCGTAGAGCTTTGCAAGGTCGTCGTCGGACTTGAAGGTGCCGTCTTCGTTGGCGGTGGTGCTCCACGGGATGTTGATCGCTGTGGGGACATGGCCACGCTGCTGAGCCTGCTCCTGCGGAAGGTGCGCGGGTGCGAGGATCTTGCCGGAGAACTCGTCGGGGCTACGGACGTCGACGAGGTTGACGGAGCCGATGGAGGAGATGACCTCGTCGCGGAATGCGCGGATCGAGAAGTCGGGTGCCTCGGCCTTGTACTGCGTTGCGGGACGGGTTACTTCGTCCTTGGACAGCTCGCGCCCGTCGAGTTCCCACTTCTTGCGGCCACCGTCGATGAGCTTGATGTCCTTGTGGCCGTACAGCTTGAAGTACCAGTAGGCGTAAGCGGCGAACCAGTTGTTGTTGCCACCGTAGAGGACGACGGCGTCGTCGTTGGCGATTCCCTTGGCCGAGAGGAGGTCTGAGAACTGCTCCTGGTTCAGGAAGTCACGGCGGACGCTGTCCTGGAGGTCCTTGCGCCAGTCGAGCCGGACTGCACCTTCGATGTGGCCGCCGTCGTATGCACTGGTGTCCTCGTCCACCTCGACAAAAACGGTCTTGGGGGCGTTGAGGTTCTGCTGCGCCCAGTCGGCGGAGACTAGGACGTCGGAGCGAGCCATGGTGTTCCTTTCGATGTGGTCGTGCTCGATATGGTCTTGCGGGGGTATGTGTCCGGTGGGGTTACCGGTGATGCGCTTTCACGCGGTGGTTGCTCTTCCGATTGTGCGGAATCGCGTTACTAGTGGGTAGATCTGGCAGCCGAGGCAGATGCCGAAGGCTGCGTTCAGAAGAGCAGCGAACAGGGCAAATCCTGTGGCGACTGTGCCGACGACGGTGGATCCGGCAAGGAATCCGACGGTCCCGGCGAGCGCGAAGACAAAGCCGACGAACTGTGCGAAGCGCAACGGCGCAACAGGTTCACGTTCGCGCACGGGTGAGATGCGAGGGGCGACGAGTTTGCCGAAGATCAGTCCGTACGGGCTGCGCTTGGGTCCGGTGACGGCGCCGATCGCGAAGACTATTGCCTGCAGTGCCAACAGTGCGGTGGCGGCGGGCAGAGAGAATGCTGAAAGGATCAGTGTCAGAACAAGTATCGCGGTGGTGATCCACGCGGCGAACCGCGGACCGCGCACGTCGACCTGCTCGGATTGCGAAGTGGTGGTGGACATCGGGTGTGCTCCTGCGTTGGTTGCATGGTGCCTGCCTGGGCCGAGAATCTCAGACTTCAGGCTCGGAGATATGTGGGCTGGAAGGCCCGTTATCGGCGAGAGTGATCACGTGAGCGAAAGGCTCGAATCTCAGCGAAGGCTGAGCGCTGGGTGATCAGCAACAAGAACAGCAACAACCACCGAGGCGGCACAGGTCTACTGCGCGGCGTCGGGTGAGCATGAGCTCGTGGCGGGTTTGCACGGTTGGGAGTTTACCCTGCAGACGGCGAATTTGGGGTACCGGGTGTTGAGAAGGGCGCGAGCGCGCTTGTGAGGTCCGCGGTGGACGGCACCCCGGACACTCGGAATCGTTCCACCAGGTCTCGGTCGAGGATAAAGGTGGTCGGCAACGACAGGACGCTCATCTCACGCGCAAGCGCCGGGTTCTTGTCGATGTCGAGTTCAACGTCGACGGGTGGATGAGGGGCGTTTGCCATTGTGGTCACCACCTGATCGACGACGCGGCGGACGGCGCTGCACGGACCACACCAGTCTGCGGAGAAATGCAGGACGACTGGTCCGGAGCCGGGCGCTATACCTGCTGCGGCGAGGAGTTCGATGCGGCTGCCGACGGCTTCGGAGGTACCCGAGCCGCTGGCTCGAACGGCTCCGCTGCGTGATTTGAGGAGCAGTCCGACCGCGACAACGGCGACGAGGGCGATGAGTAGAACTGTGATACCGGTCATTGGTTCTGCAGATCTGCGAGGTTGATGACTGTGTTTTCCGTGCTGCCTTCGATCACTATGCGACCGCCTTCCGCGTAGACGAGGCTCGGCTTCAGATTGAAGGGAAGTGACTGTGGATCGATGGTGTAGCTGAACATGCCGAGGACGATCGGCTCGAGAACCGCCGGGATCGAGAAGTTCGCTTCGCCTTCGGGGCCGAAGTAGAGATTGCTTGCCACGATCTTGACCTGATCTCCCTCGAGCACGAGGTTGGCCTGAACACTGACCGCGGTGTCGATGGGGCCGACGGGGACCGTTCCGCTCAGAACGATCGCGCCCGCGGTGCTCGCCCCGGTACCGCCGCTGCCGCCCGTACCGTCGGACTTGTCGGCAGGAGGAGAGGAAACCTGCAGGTCAGGTATATCGAGGAGCTTGCCGAGGTCCGTGGCGATGATGCCCATTCTGCCGTCGAGCTTGTCGACGGGAAGTTCGGTCACCCTGCCGTTGACCAGGTCCGAGAACGGGACGGTGACTCCTCGCAGATCGGCTTCGACGGTGACTTCGCCGACGATGTTGCTCTGGACTCCGGTTGCCCGGATGTAGACGTCTTCGTACTTGCCGCCCAGCGCTTGCGTGAGGAACGGGAAGCCGTTGAACGTGACTTCGGGGTCGGCATCGAGTGATGCGCCGGCTCGTAGCTCGCGGGAAACTCGGTATTCCGCGTACGCGGCGGCACCGAAATCGGCGACCAGTCCGAGGCCGAGGAGGAAGACGATGCCGATGATCAGTTTGCGCACAGCACCATTGTGACGGACTCCGTCGTAGGTTCGGTGCGACGGTCCCAACGGCGCGCACGCTAATGTAGGGACCGACCAAAAGGGTCGAACTACCAGAGCGTCGCCCTGTCCGGGGTGCGCGGGCTACTAGATAGGAGGCCGTGTGGAGCTGCTTCTCCTCACCTCCGACCCCAACCCGGATGCAGTTCTTCCGGCGTTGGCGCTGCTGGCGCACTCGGTTAGGCCTGCTCCCACTGAGGTTTCGTCGCTGCTCGAGGCAAGTTCGGCCGACATCGCGTTGGTCGACGCACGCACCGATCTGGCTGCCGCACGAGGGTTGTGTCGATTGCTGGGAAGTACGGGATCTGCCGTGCCGGTCGTGGCTGTCCTGACCGAGGGCGGGCTTGTTGCCGTCAACGCGGACTGGGGGTTGGACGACATTCTCCTGCCCGGTACGGGACCCGCTGAGGTGGACGCCCGATTGCGGTTGTTGCTCGCCCGCAGTGGCGGCGTTGCCAGTCCCGAAGCGTCAGGAAAGATCACGCTGGGCGAATTGGTTATCGACGAGGGGACGTACACGGCACGACTGCGTGGACGGCCCCTTGATTTGACTTACAAGGAATTCGAACTGCTCAAGTACCTCGCGCAGCATGCGGGACGGGTGTTCACTCGTGCGCAGTTGTTGCAAGAGGTGTGGGGTTACGACTTCTTCGGTGGCACCCGGACCGTGGATGTTCACGTGCGTCGGTTGCGGGCCAAGCTCGGCACCGAATACGAATCCTTGATCGGTACAGTCCGAAATGTCGGATACAAGGCGGTTCGCCCGACGCGTTCCAAGAACGGGGCTGCGGCGCCGATTCGATTCGAGGACGACGATGTCGATTACGAGGCTGCAGACGGATCGGTGTTGTGACATGAGTTGGAGCGATGTGCTGACGCCGGATCAGGCTCGGCAGGTGTCGGGACTTGTCGACCGTGCAACGGAATTCGACGGCAAGGCGCCGGTTTCCGAGCAGGGTCGGCACGCGATTGCCGGCCGTGGTCAGGCTCGGCACCTCGTGATCCTCGACGACGGTGTCGTCGTCGGATACGCCCAACTGCAAGCCGGTTCGGACGAGCACCCGGACATGGCGGAACTCGTCGTGGATCCTGCTCACAGGCGGCAAGGTATCGGAACTGGCCTTGCCGCTTCGGTTTTCGACGAAGGCCGACCGGGAACGCGAGTCTGGGCGCACGGAAACATCGACGCGGCAGTGGAGTTCGCCAAGAGTCTGGATCTGGTCAGTGTTCGTGAACTCCTCCAGTTGCGCAGACCACTCGGTGCTCCGCAGCTTCCGGAAATTGTTGTTCCGGAAGGTGTTTCGCTGAGGACGTACCGCGGCCGCGAAGACGATTCCGAGATCTTGCGGGTCAACAACGCCGCATTCTCGTGGCATCCCGAGCAAGGTGGCTGGACGCAAGCGGAGATCGATGAGCGAACCGCCGAGGGGTGGTTCGATCCCGCCGGGTTGTTTCTGGCGTTTGCGGACACCGATCCGAACACGCTTCTGGGGTTTCACTGGACCAAGGTTCATCCGCCCGAGGGCGACGAACCGGAGCTCGGTGAGGTGTACGTCGTCGGTATCGATCCGGCGGCGCAGGGACGCGGGCTCGGTCGGGTTCTGACGCTCGCCGGCATGCACTACCTGCGTGAGCGGGGTCTCGATACGGTTCTCCTGTACGTCGAGGGAGACAACACGGCAGCCCTCAACACGTACGAGAAACTGGGCTTCGAAAAGTTCCACACCGACATGGCCTATGCCCGAAATTCCTGACTTTCTCAGGCGACTCGAATAAATCTCCGGTCTGTTCATGCTCCGTTCACTTTGTGTGGTCCAGCCGGACACCGCGCCCCCCTACTTTTCTCTATGGGCAGCGCCGCGCTGCCTGATGCAGTAATGCGCTGCATCTCATGTCGCCGCCTGATCGTGGGCCCGGCGGTAGCTATTTCCGGAGGACCGAAGGTGAATTTCAAGCGCAGTGGTGCTCTGCTCGGCGTAGTGGCCGTGGGTGCTATGACCTTGGCAGCATGTGGCAGCGACAACAACGCATCGTCGAGTGGTGTGGACACATCCGCTTCGACTGCAACATGTGAAGGCAAGGAAAAGATCTCTGCGGCTGGTTCATCGGCGCAGAAGAACGCGATGGATCAGTTCGTCGCCACGTACATCGCTGTCTGCCAGGAAAAGGGCAAGACAGTCAACGTTGCTTACAACCCCAGTGGTTCGGGTGACGGCCGCACCCAGTTCATCGCCGGCCAGATCGACTTCGCCGGCTCCGACTCGGCGATCAAGGACGAGCAGGCGGACAAGGCCAAGGAGCGTTGCGTCGGCGGCGAAGCCTGGAACCTTCCCCTCGTTTTCGGTCCGATCGCGGTGGCCTTCAACCTCGACGGCGTCGACAACCTCGTGCTCAATGCCGAGGTTCTTGCCAAGATCTTCAACGGCGGCATCACCAACTGGAACGATCCGGCCATCGCTGCCCTCAATCCGGACGCGAAGCTTCCCGATCTGAAGGTCACGCCCGTGATCCGCTCCGATTCCTCGGGAACCACGGACAACTTCCAGAAGTACCTCGAGGCAGCATCGAACGGTGCCTGGACCTCGGGTGCCGGTTCTGACTTCACCGGTGGCGTCGGTGAGGGCGCCAAGGGTTCGGCCGGAGTCGCTCAGGCAGTTTCGACGGCACCGGGCTCCATCACCTACGTCGAGAAGTCGTTTGCCGATCAGAACAAGCTGTCGATGGCCGAGATCAACACGGGCACCGAAGCTGTTGCACTGACCAATGACACTGCTGCCGCGTCGATCTCCGGCGCGAAGTTCAAGTCGGACGCAACCGGCGACCTGACGCTCGACCTCGCGTCGATCTTCAAGACCAACGAAGCCGGCGCCTACCCGCTGGTTCTCGCGACGTACTCCATCGTCTGCTCCAAGGGCTACGACGCCGATACGTCTGCCGCTGTGAAGTCGTTCCTGACGAGTGCCGCGAACGAGGGACAGGCCAACCTTGCCGAGCAGGGTTACGTCCCGCTGCCGGCAAACGTGCAGGACCGTCTGAACGCGTCGATCTCAGCCATCGGCTGATTCGACCGCGGACTCGTACGGACAAGCCCATGGATCTACATTCAAACGTGAAGGAATGTGAGCGCACATGAGCGACGCGCCCATCACATCAGCATCTCGTTCCTCCGGCTCCGCAACCAGCGGAGCCGGGGTGGGCGGTCCGAACGGCATCACGGAGGACACGATTACTTCCATCAAGGCTTCAGAAGTCGAGCAGCCACCGAAGGACGACGGTCCGGCCGGCGGTAGCAGCAAGACCGTGACCCGACCGGGTGACCGCATCTTCAGTTCGCTGGCTTCGGGTTCGGCCATCTTCATCACCGTTGTCATCGCGGCGATCGGTGCCTTCCTGATCTGGCGCGCCGTCCCTGCGTTGAGCCGCAACCAGGTCAACTTCCTGACCAGCCGTGAATGGGTCACGCAGGACATCAACGCGATGGCGTTCGGTGTTCTCGACCTCTTCCAGGTCACGGTCCTGGTGTCGCTGTTCGCTCTGGTGCTGGCGATGCCGATCGCGCTCGGTATCGCGATCTTCCTGACGTCGTACTCGCCTAAGTGGCTCACGCGTCCGCTGTCCTACACGATCGACCTGCTCGCGGCAGTCCCGTCCATCGTCTACGGACTCTGGGGCCTGCTCGTGTTCGCTCCGGCGATCACTCCGGTTGCCGTGTGGCTCAACGACACTCTCGGTTGGTTCCCCCTCTTCGCCGACGGTAGCGGTTCCATCACCGGCGGCGGCACCATCTTCACCGCCGGCATCGTGCTGGCCGTCATGATCCTTCCCGTCATCACGGCGGTGACCCGCGAAGTGTTCATCCAGACCCCGCGCTCGCAGATCGAAGCTGCACTCGCGCTCGGTGCGACGCGCTGGGAAGTTGTGCGCACCACCGTCATTCCGTTCGGTAAGTCCGGCTACATCAGCGGATCGATGCTCGGTCTCGGCCGCGCACTCGGTGAGACCATGGCCCTGTACCTGATCCTGCGCACCACCTCGCAGGCATTCGGCTGGTCTCTGTTCGACGGCGGATCGACCATCGCCTCCAAGATTGCCCTCGGTTACGCGGAGTTCAACAACGACATCCAAGCGGGTGCGTACATCGCAGCCGGTCTGGTGCTGTTCGTCCTGACCTTCGTGGTCAACGCTGCTGCCCGCGCCGTGATCGCCGGAAAGAAGGACTGACCCATGAGCACCACTCTGGACCGCCCGGTCAAGGCGCCCACCTTCCAAGGCGTCGGAGCAAAGCGTCGGGCCACGGACGTCACTGCGACGATCCTGGTCAGCCTCGCCGTTCTGGTTGCCCTCATTCCGTTGGTCTGGGTGCTCTACACGGTGATCGCAAAGGGCCTGCCCGCGTTGACGTCTGCGACCTGGTTCACGAACTCGATGAGCGGCCTGACAGCGTCGGCGTCCGGTGGCGGTGTCTATCACGCACTGGTCGGCACCTTGATGCAAGGCGTTGTGTGCGCGGTCTTCTCGATCCCGCTCGGAATCTTTGTTGCCATCTACCTGGTGGAGTACGCGGACCGTAAGTCCAAGCTCGGCAAGCTCACGACCTTCATGGTCGACATCCTCAGCGGTGTTCCGTCCATCGTGGCCGCGCTGTTCATCTACGCACTGTGGATCGCGACGTTCGGATTCCCCAAGTCGGCATTTGCCGTCTCGCTCGCGCTGGTGCTGCTGATGGTCCCGGTCGTCATCCGATCCACGGAGGAAATGCTTCGCATCGTCCCCATGGACCTGCGTGAGGCGTCGTACGCACTCGGTGTTCCCAAGTGGAAGACCATCTCGAAAATCGTTCTGCCGACGGCACTTCCCGGCATCATCACCGGCGTCATGCTGGCCCTGGCCCGCGTACTCGGTGAGACCGCGCCGCTGCTGATCCTCGTCGGCTATGCACCGTTCATCAACTTCGACCTGTTCAACGGCGAAATGGGCACGCTGCCTTCGCTCATGGTCGCCGAGATGAACAACCCGACCGACGCCGGCACCAACCGCATCTGGGGTGCCGCCCTGACTTTGATCCTGCTGATCGCGATTCTCAACATCGTCGCCAAGCTGATCGGTCACTTCTCACAGGTCCGCAGCAAGTGACGCGGCCACAGAACATGTTTGTACTCGACAGCGTTAACAACTCAGTAGGGAGCCGGTAATGGCCAAGCGTCTGGATCTCAAGGACGTCAACATCTACTACGGCAAGTTCCACGCCGTTGCCGATGTCGGCCTCTCCGTCCCACCCCGGAGCGTCACCGCGTTCATCGGTCCGTCCGGTTGCGGTAAGTCGACCGTGCTCCGGTCCCTCAATCGCATGCACGAGGTCATTCCCGGTGCGCGCGTCGAAGGTTCCGTGTTGCTCGACGGTGAGGACATCTACGGCTCCAACGTCGATCCGGTGGGCGTTCGCAAGACCATCGGCATGGTGTTCCAGCGACCCAACCCGTTCCCGACCATGTCCATCAAGGACAACGTCGTCGCCGGGTTGAAGTTGCAGGGTGAGCGCAACAAGAAGCGCCTCGACGAGGTCGCCGAGCGGTCCCTGCGCGGAGCCAACCTGTGGAACGAGGTCAAGGATCGCCTCGATAAGCCCGGTGGAGGACTCTCAGGCGGCCAGCAGCAGCGTCTGTGCATCGCGCGGGCCATCGCGGTCTCGCCCGACGTCCTGCTCATGGACGAGCCGTGCTCGGCTCTCGACCCCATCTCGACTTTGGCGATCGAAGACTTGATCACCGAACTCAAGAAGGACTTCACCATCGTCATCGTCACGCACAACATGCAGCAAGCTGCTCGCGTGAGTGATCAGACCGCGTTCTTCAACCTAGAGGCAACCGGCAAGCCGGGGCAGCTCGTCGAGATCGACGACACCGAGAAGATCTTCTCCAACCCGACGCAGAAGGCCACTGAGGACTACATCTCGGGCCGCTTCGGATAAACCGCTTCGGATAAACCGCTTCGGGATAAACCGCTTCGGGATAAACACTGCACGACCATGTTTCACCCCCGTTTCCAACAGGAGACGGGGGTGAAACTTTTTGGTGGTGGTGATAGTTCCCACTTCGGCCCGCAGCGCTGAGCATCGTTGGGCGCGCGAATAATTCGATGAGCAGCGCAAGTGCGTCCATCGGGCGGCGGAGTGGCCGACAGTGTGAATCTCGTAGATACTGGCGACGCTTCGGGCAATGCTAATCTCGCCCAACAGTGTGCTGTCGAATCTGCGTCGTCAGCACAGTGCCAGATCATTTTTCGTTCCACAACCGGAAGGGCTAGTCAGTGCACCTCACCCCTTCAGATACCGAAAAGCTGCTGTTGAGCGTTGCGGGCATGGTCGCTCGCGATCGACGCGAGCGCGGGGTACTTCTGAATTACCCCGAAGCGATGGCGCTGATCTCGTGTTGGATTCTCGAGCGGGCGCGTGACGGTATGACGGTTGCGGAACTGATGAACGCCGGTCGCCAGGTGCTCACGCGCGACGACGTCATGGAAGGGGTACCCGAGATGATTGCAAATATCCAGGTGGAGGCCACTTTTCCGGATGGTCGCAAGCTGGTCACCGTGACGGAGCCCATCCGATGATTCCCGGCGAAGTGCGGGTGTCTTCCGAACCGCTCGAGTTCGGCGCAGATGCTCACAGGATCACGCTTGTTGTCGTCAACGACGGCGATCGACCTATCCAGATCGGATCGCATCTGCACCTTCCGGCGGCCAACCCGGCGCTGACATTCGATCGCAAAGCGGCCGACGGGTTTCGGCTCGATATTCCGTCCGGGACCTCGGTGCGTTTCGAGCCCGGAGTCTCTCGCACGGTGACGCTGATCGAACTCGGTGGACTCAAGCGAGTTCCCGGCCTGCAGATCGGATCCGGCGACCAACTGCCCACCCATGCGCGCGAACCCAAACCGGTGTTGCCGTTCGGGACACCGGGCGTCGAGGTGGAGGAACCGCTTCGGGCGTCGTCGGTGAATGTTCGCATCAGTGACATCGCGGCCACGGATGGCGCAGTGGCGACAGACGAAGCAGCGCAGAGTGACGACACAGACGAGGTGACCGCGTAGTGAGCACGATGGATCGGCGTGGATACGCGTCGCTGTTCGGCCCCACAGCGGGCGACCAGATCCGGTTGGCAGATACCGACATCTGGATCGAGATCGAACATGACTACACCGCAACCGGCGACGAAATGGTGTTCGGCGGTGGCAAGAGCATCCGTGAATCCATGGGGCAGGGCACAACCACCCGGGATCAGGGCGCACTCGACGTGGTCATCACCAATGCGGTGATTCTCGATCACTGGGGAATTGTCCGGGCAGACGTCGGAATTCGTGACGGCCGCATCGTGGCGATCGGGAAGTCGGGTAACCCCGACATCATGAACGGCGTGCATCCCAAGCTGCTCATCGGACCGAGCACCGACGTGATCGCCGGGGAGGGAAGGATTCTCACCGCTGGGGCGATCGATACGCACGTTCATATTCTCAGTGAGATCGAGATGCTGGAAGCGCTCGCCACCGGCACGACAACAATTGCCGGCGGTGGCACCGGACCGACCGAGGCCACCAAGGCCACCACGGTCACGCCCGGCGCCTGGTCGCTCACGATGATGCACCGCGCGCTCGACCACATTCCGCTCAACGTGCTGCTCCTGGGCAAGGGCAGCACCGTCAGCCACGAGGCGCTTCGTCAGGAAGCGCTCGCCGGGGCCGGCGGATTCAAGGTGCACGAGGACTGGGGTTCCACCCCGGCCGCGATCGACGCAGCCTTGCGCGCTGCCGACGAATTCGGTCTCCAGGTGGCACTCCATGCCGACAGCCTCAACGAAACCGGCTACGTACAGCACACTTTGGATGCTATCGCCGGTCGAGGCATTCACGTATTCCACGCTGAAGGCGCAGGCGGTGGGCATGCTCCCGACATTATCGTGACGGCCGGTGAAGCGAATGTTCTTCCGGCATCGACCAATCCGACGTTGCCGCACACCGTCAACACGGTTGCCGAGCATCTCGACATGCTCATCGTGTGCCACGCGCTCAACCCCCGGGTGCCGGAGGATCTTGCGTTCGCAGAGTCTCGTATCCGCCCGACAACCATTGCGGCAGAGGATTTCCTGCACGATATCGGCGCAATCTCCATCACGTCGTCCGACGCTCAGGCCATGGGCCGGATCGGTGAGGTAACCCTGCGAACCTGGCAGGTAGCGCACGTGATGAAGGCGCAGCACGGCAAGCTGGGCTCGTCGATGCCCGCCGACAACGAGCGTGCCCGTCGATACGTCGCGAAGTACACGATCTGCCCCGCAGTGGCGCACGGTATCGATCACGAAATCGGCTCGGTCGAGGCCGGAAAAATGGCCGACCTGGTCCTGTGGGATCCCGCGTTCTTCGGGGTGCGTCCGGCCGCGGTCATCAAGGGTGGCGCGATAGTCGCTGCGCCGCTGGGAGATCCCAATGCCGCGATTCCGACGCCTCAGCCGGTGTTCGTGCGCCCCGCGATGGCGTCCGCACCGGGTTCGGCTCCACACCTGTCCACGACCTTCGTCTCGCCGATGGCAATCGAGGACGGGCTGGCAGGCCGACTCGGGCTCACTCGCACGCTCACCGCGATCCGCCCGACGCGTCATCTCACCAAAGCCGACATGCCGAACAACACGGCACTTCCGTCCATCGACGTCGATCCGGAGACCTTTGCCATCAAGGTCGACGGTGATCTGATCCAACCCAATCCCGTCGATGTAGTGCCGATGGCTCAGCGCTACATGCTGTTCTGATGCCCGGTGCGAGTTGAGATGATGTCCGCCGAGATAGCGTCGATGCTCCTGGCAGACGGGCGTCTGCCTACCGGTGGGCACGCGCACTCGTCCGGGCTGGAACCGGCATTGGCGGCCGGCCTGCACCAAAGTCAGGTTCCGGATTTCATTCGAGGTCGACTCGAGACGGTCGGACTGGTCGAAGCCGCTGCAACGGTGATTACGCGGCGCTGGGCCGTAAGTGAGGGTAGTGCAGGCGAACTCGAGGCCATCTCGAACGAACTGCTCGCTCGCACGCCCAGCGCGCCGCTGCGTGAGGCGTCCATCCAGCTCGGACGTGGGCTGGCCAGGTTGGCGTCGCGGTTGTGGCCGGGGCACCCCGCGGTGCAACTCCTCATGGCGCTACCGGGACATCCGATGCGGCCGTTGGCATTGGGAGTGTTCACCGCCGTCTCCGGCATGGACGATCTGGCGGCGGCGCGATCATGCCTGTACGACGACGCGCAAACCGTCGCGTCGGCGGCACTGAAACTACTGCCGGTAGATCCGGCAGAACCGGTCGAATGGCTGCTGCGGGCAGCCCCGACCATCGAGACCGTCGCCGCGGCAGCCGTCGCGGTCGAGAGTGCCTCGGCTATACCTGCAACAACAGGACCGTTGGTCGAACAATGGTCACTCGAACACCACGCTCGATCCAGGAGGATTTTCCGTGCTTGACAATCTGAACACAACCACCGATAACGCAACTGCCGCAAGAGGTTTGAGGCTCGGTGTTGCCGGCCCGGTCGGCACTGGCAAAAGCACCCTGATCGCTACAATCTGCCGCGAGCTCGCGTCGGAGTTCGAGATCGCAGTTGTCACCAACGACATCTACACCGATGAGGACGCGCGACTGTTGCGCGCCGCAAACGTCCTGCCGATCGAGCGCATCGTCGCAGTCGAGACCGGGGCGTGCCCGCACACGGCGATCCGTGACGACGTGACACCCAATCTGATTGCGGTGGAAGACCTCGAGCGCGAATTTCATCCCCTCGACATGGTGATCGTGGAGAGCGGCGGCGACAACCTCACTGCGACGTTCAGTCCCGCACTCGTCGATGCGCAGATCTTCTGCATCGATGTTGCCGGCGGCGGCGATGTCGCGCGTAAGGGTGGACCCGGAATCGAGCGCGCAGATCTGTTGGTGGTCAACAAGATCGACCTGGCTCCGTATGTCGACGTCGATGCCGTTCAAATGGTTGCCGATGCAACAGCAGCACGCGACGGACTGCCCGTCCTCGCGCTCAGCCAGAAGGACCACGCCACGATCGATCAGCTCAGCGCGTGGCTGCGCAAGGTCATCGCGGCTCACCGCGAGGGCAATCATGTGCCCCAGGACCCGGGACCGATGGCACCGCACTTCCACGCCGATGAAGAAGACCACGACCACGACCACGGACACGGTCACGGGCACAGTCACTCTCACGCTCACTGATGACTGCGGGAGCTACGCGGGTCGTCGTCGAGCGAGTGGGCGGCACCGCTGTTGCCAAAGAGTTGATCTCCGGGGATTTCCTGGCGCCACGCCTGGTGAGTGCTCACGGGTTGCACGTGCGCGTTGCCCTGGTAGGACACAGCGCGACACTGTTGGCCGGTGACAACCTACGCATCGAGTTCGACGTGGCGCCGGGAGCGTTCCTCGAGGTGCTCGAGCCGTCCGGCACCGTGGCGTACAACGCCCGCGGCGGTCACGCATCGTGGACGGCTTCGGCGACGGTGGGTGCCGGCGGCGCTTTGGTATGGCGAGCGGCGCCCTTCGTGGTAGCCGGCGGCGCGGATGTCGCTCGGCGAATTGACATTTCGCTGCAGCCGGACGCGGTTGCCCTGCTCGACGAGATGGTGGTGTTCGGCCGTACCGGTGAGATCGGTGGCGCACTGCGTTCGGATCAGCGCATCACCGTCGACGGGACGCCGCTTCTGGTGGAAACTCTGGACTTGCGAAGTGTTCCCGATCGTTCCCGTCCCGGTGTTCTGGGAGGACATCGGGTTATCGGCACCACCATGTTGCTGGGGATGAAGACCTCGGACGCGGCCGAGGGGCATGTGAGCCCCCTGGCCGGTCCGGGCATGCTGGCCCGGGCTGTTGCAGACCAGGCGCATGAGGTGTCTGCGGCCTTGGACCACATCAGCTCGGATTGGCGTGCACGCGTGGCGAGTCGGTTCACGGAGAACTAGCCCAATTGATCGTTCAGATTTCGCCCCTTCACGTAAACCTCAGTGATCGCGGATTCCCGAAGCCCCATCATCAGGGCAAACAGGATCTGGGCCGTTGCTGTCTCCGGTTCGTCTGCGTTGTGTCCGTGGCGTAGTCGCTCGTCGAGCGGTGGATGACGACGAGGGTCGATCACCAGGAAATCGGCGTCCTTGCCTGCGTCGAGATTGCCGATAAGTTTCTCCATGTCGAGGGCGCGGGCACCGGCAAGTGTTGCCGTGAACAACAGTTCGGCAGGATGGATCGAGACGCTCGCAGTGCCGGGTTCGGACTGGTGAACCTTGAAGCAGTCGTTTGCAACTCGTGACATCAGCCATTCGTCGCCCGCTCCGATATCGCTACCCAGCGAAATGGTGACGCCATGCTCGACGGTCCGGCGCCACGGCATGGTGCCTGAACCAAGAAACTGCTGAGACGTCGGGCAATGCGAAATCGACGTGGAAGTTTCTGCAAGTCGGTCCAACTCACGATCGGTGCAGTGCACCGCGTGCGCGAGGATGCTGCGTCTTCCCAACAGACTCCTGCCACCGACCGCAGAACCCGGAAGGAACCGGCCGTCGTAGGTGTCGAGATACTGTTCGACACCAAAAGTGGCCAGTGTCATGGCGACTTCGCCGGTGCCCGGTCGGTTGTTCTCGCTGAGGTGGCTGTGGAAGTAGACCCCACGACCGCGAACCTCCTCGTACAATTCACCGAGTGCGGCGAGGGTACGAGGAGTGACCGAGAGCGCGAACCGGGGGACGACGGCAACCTGAGTGAGTTGGTCGCCATGCCACCGATCTATCTCGGCGCTGGTCAACTCCAGCGCTGCCTTCTCGGTAGTGATGAGGCCGCGTGCACTTGGCGGCCCCACGGTCTGTATTCCTCTGCCGCTGACAGTCCGGAGTCCGGTCCGAACGGACTCCTCGAACAGAGCATCCTGCGCCGCGGGAAACGGGGACCCGAAGACCATGGCTGTCGTTGTGCCGACGGCAATTCGTCTGCGGCAGAAGGCTGCTGCCACAGTGTGTGCACATTGCTCGTCCTGCAGACGGGTTTCGGCGGGAAAGATGCAATTATCGAGCCATTCCAGCAGTTCACCGCCACCGTACGAGTCGACGGCAAATGTCTGTGGGAAATGGATATGAGTGTCGACGAAGCCCGGGATCAGGAACGCCGGACGATGATCGAGGACCTGCGGACTACCTGCAATCAGCGGAAGATCCTGATAGCAGCCGGAATAGACGATCACACCCGCGTCATTGACTGCGAGTACACCATCCTCGATGGACATGAGATGCGCCGCCGCGTCGCGGATGTTCGGCGATCCGCTGATATGTATGAGATGTCCACGATGGAGTATCGATACCTGGAGGGCTGTGTCAGGCGAGGATGACGGAGTCGAGCTTTTCCTGGACGTACGCTCCGGCGTTGACAAGCTCATAATCGGTTCCCCCTCCGTAGGGTTTGGCAAGTGTTTGGATCTCGGCGTGATCGTCGAACTCGTGGAAGAACGCCAAGGAGATGAGCTCCTCACTGGGAGAGGACGGATCCGGCGGCAGTACGCGGTGTCGGGTGGAGCGCCACCGGTCACCGGTCAAGCGGGCAAGAAGGTCGCCGATGTTGATCGTGTAGGCGTCGGGGTACACCGGCGCGTCCACCCACTCGCCTTCGAGCGTGCAGATCTGCAGACCGGCTCGTCCCGGTTCGCGATCGAGAATCGTCACGCAGCCGTAGTCGGTATGCGGTCCGATCCGAAAACGCGATGGGTCCGGTGTTCCGATTCGATCGATTGCCGGGTACCAGTTCAAGGTCAGTTGACTCGGCGGTTCGGTCGCCATGTCGCCGAGGTAGTTCTCGGGAAGTCCGAGTGTTCGTGAGAACAGCTGCAGAAGATCGTCGCCCAGTCGGAGGACCTCGGCATAGTAGGTTTCCATGGCTGTGCGAAACGAGGGATCCGATGGCCACAGATTGTTCGGTAGATGGGCGTGCGGGCCTGCGGGGTGGCGGCCGATGTTGTAACTCTCCTTGACATCCGGATGGACATCTTCTCCCGAGGCCAGTCCAGTGGCCTCGTCGCCGTTGCGAACCCATCCTCGATATGATGCTGCCGCAACGGATTCCTTCACCGTGTCGCCGGAGTGAAAGAACTCCCGCGCGGCTTCCCGCGTTGCTGATCGAAGTTCGGGTGGAACGCGGTGTCCGGTGATGAGCAGGAATCCGGATTCGCGCAGGCATCGGTCGACTTCCGCGAGAAGGGCGTCGATCTGTTCCGAGTTGCCGTCGTACCAGGGCGTGAGGTCGAGGAGTGGGAGTCGAGTGCTCATGCTGAAATCCTTGTCTGTTGGGAGGTTTCGAGTGCAATTGTGTGACGGGCGAGCACGTAGTAGATGATTCCGCCGACGAGAAGGCCGGCGGGGACGCTGAGATCTGCATGACCGAGTGCCGAGGCGATCGGGCCGGTGAAGATGCTCGTGTCGATGCACAGCGCAGCTGCAACCATGCCGGCGAGTTGGGCGATCACGGCAGGTCGGTGGATGCCGTGGGGCCGAACGTAGAGTCCGCCGCTGCTGCCGGACAGCGAGTCGAGGTCGTAGCGTCCGCGGCGGAGGAAGAAATCGACACTGTAGATCGCCGCCCACGGCGCGAACCACACGATCATGAAGAGGAGGAAGGCCGTGACGAGGGTGTTGAAGGAGTCGGAGAAGACAATTGCTGATGCAAGAAGTGCCGAGATCACAGCATCGATGGCGATCGCATGCCAGCGTTCCACCCGAATTCCGATGGCCTGCAAGGTTACTCCGGACGAGTATAGATCGAAAGCGTTGACGGCAAGCATCTGCAGCAGCACGGCAATGAGGTAGGGCACGAGAAACCAGGATGCAAACGCTTCGGGGAGCCCGGTGATCGGATCACTTGCAGACGGGATCAACGTTGCTACTGCGGCGCCGAGAATCATCAAGGCGATTTGTGGGATCCCACCGCCGAGAGCAACACCGACAACGAGGCGCTTCTTGGGTATCGCAGTAGGAAGGTACCGCGAGTAGTCGGCGGCGTTGCCTGTCCAGCCGAGGCCGGCCGTGGACGCAGACAGCGCAACACCGGCCAAGAACAGCTGCCAGCTGCCAGGCTCGATCGGGGCGGCGTCATCCAGTCCGCCGACAGTGAGCACTGCCATCACCGCAAACAGGATGACAAACGGGATGACTAGCATCCGGAGGGCCTTGGTAATGGCGTGATAGCCGAAGATCGGGAGGAGACTCTGCAGGAGCGAGAGTCCGACCAGGAGAGAGATCTTGGTAGTTGTGCTGGTGTGGATGCCCATCTTGTCGAGGAGAACTGTGGCAGCGAGGACCATCAAACTGAGATTCACGGTCTCGTAGCCGACTTGCATGATCCAGTTGAATACTGCGGGGAATCTGTTTCCCGTGCGCCCGAAGGCGGCTCGGCTTCCCATGAAGGCGGTCATTCCGGTTGCGGGCCCCGGCAAGCTGAGATATCCCGCGATCAGCCACGTGATGTTTCCGATCAGAATTGCGGCGATCGCCTGCCACAGATTCAACCCGAACGCGACTAGCAGTGAGCCATAGGTCAACGTCGTGACGTTGAGGATGCAACCGGACCAGGTGAAAGCGAGATCTCGGATCGAACCGTGGCGCTCGGACTCGGGAATGTGGTCGATGCCATGTTGTTCAATGAGGGGCCGTGCTGGTGCTGCGTCAGGGGGTCCGACGCCGCCGCCGATATCCGGCGAGCTTGGTGCAACAGATGGGTGGATACTCAAGGGAAAGCTCCTCGCTGCGACTGGGTAGTGGTGAGGGCTGGGTGGTGCCAAGAGCGATCAAGTTATAAGTGACAGCAATCAAGATAGAGTGTCTATGTTTCCGAATGCGAAGGTTGTGTAAGCAAAGTGTTAACGGATCCACATGCTGACGGCCGACTTAATCTCTTGGTCGGCAAAACAATTCGTGCTCTTCGGGACAAGGCCGGCCTCTCCATGCGCGAGCTGGCTCTCGAAACCGGTGTGAGCCAACCTTTTCTGAGTCAGGTCGAACGTGGAGTCAGTGCTCCGTCGATGTCGACGGTGTATCGGCTTGCTGCGGCGTTAGGTGTCGTTCCCGGTGATCTGCTCCCGACATTGCCAGTTGAACCGGTGACGGTTGTCCGGGCCGACGAAGGGCAGTATCTGCCCGTCGCCGAGCAGGAGGGTGCCGCTGTCGGCCGGATTGTCATGTCTCAGTCCGATCGAGCGCTCGAGGTGATCGAATATCGCATCGAACCAGGTCAATACCTTGAGGAGTGGTTTGAATCGGAAGGGGAGATGGCGCTCTACCTCGTTGCGGGAACTCTCGACGTGGAACTCGACGGAGTCGGAGTTTGGCGACTCGGTGCACGGGATCTGATCCACCATCAGGGGGCGGTCCGCCATCGGTGGCTGTTGACTGACGACCACCCTGTCGAATTGGTTCTCATGGTCTCGCGGCCGGTGAAGTGATCGCGAGCCCCAGATTGCAGACCCCATAAGTGTGAGTTATCGTCTCGGTATTCGTAGGCCGACTCCGGCGTGTGCGATTCCCTGATTCTTCCGAACTGAGGAGCCCACTGTGAATACAGCACGATCCGTTGACGGAGCGCTCGAGGTGCCGCTGATCGACATCTCGGCATTCCCGTCTGGCACACCACAATCGAGGCGACAGGTCGCAGAAGCTGTCGACCGGGCTGCGTGCGACGTCGGGTTCATGCAGATCGTCGGCCACGGAATTCCTGACAGCACGCTGCAGCGATTGATCGACGCGATGGACGATTTCTTCGCGTTGCCGGAATCTCGAAAAATTGCATGCACGTCCGCCGACAGATCTGTGAACCGCGGTTACACCGCGCGCGAAACGGAGCGGCTCAGCTACAGCCTGGGAGTGTGTTCACCAGATGATCTTTTCGAGGCGTTCAACATCGGTACCCAGGTGAGTGACTTTCCCGCCGTACAACTTCCGTCGGAGCATTACCCCGATAATATCTGGCCCGACGACGCGACGGGGCGCATTCGGCGGGGCATGAGTGAATGGTTCGCAGCTGCCGGCGATCTTGCAGTCACCATGACGCGAGTGTTCGCTGTTGCGCTCGGGTTGGACGAGGATTACTTCGCCGACTCTCAATCGCATTCGATGGACATCTTCCGGATGAACAATTACCAACTCCCGCGAGGCGACATGACCGTCGAACCGGGGCAACTGGGCATGGGTGCCCACACCGACTACGGGATCCTGACAATTCTGTGGGCGGATGCGGTGCGAGGTCTGCAGATCCTCGATCAGCAAGGTGAATGGCACGACGTCATTCCTGCGCCCGGAGCTTTGTTGATCAATCTCGGTGACCTTCTGGCTCGATGGACCAACAATCGATGGACGTCCACTATGCATCGAGTTCTCGCCCCGATCGACGAGAATGGACAGATGTACCGGAGGCGGTCGGCGGCGTACTTCCACGACGGAAACTTCGACGCCGTGATATCCGTACTCCCCGGATGTGCTGACGTGTTGTCGCCGGTGCGCTACGAGCCGATCACGGTGGCCGACCACCTGTCGCAGAAGTTGGCGGGATCACGTGGGCTGCAGTTGAATCAGGATGCGGCCGAGGACGCCTCCAGGCTTCGTCAAGCAGTGGGCTGAGACATGCGTGCAGACGCCGACTTCCTGCGCTCGATCCCGAAGGTCGAACTGCATTGCCACCTCGAAGGTGCGGTGCCGGCAACCACCGCAATTGCGTTGGCCTGCAAAAACGGGATCATACTTCCTACATACGATCCCGAACTTCTTTACACCTTTGCCGACCTGCCGGAGTTCCTGACGGTCTATCGCGCAGTCTGCGCGTCGATGGTAACTGCCCGGGATTTCGCCGAAATTGCCTATGCGGCACAGGAAGAGGGAGTGAGGACCGGCAATCTGAGATATCGCGAACTGTTTGTCAACCCGACCAACCATCATGTGCCCTATCCGGAGATGCTCGAGGGGATAATAGATGGATTGCGCTGCGCCGAAGAGGATTTCGGGGTGGTCGGCCGAGTCATTCCGGCGATCAACCGTGAACAGTCGCCGTCCATGGCCCGAGAGCTCGTCGAGGCCGTGATCGAGTACCGGCGCGATGAAGTTCTCGGAATCGGTCTCGACCACAATGACGCGCTTGGCCCACCGGAGCTTTTTGTGGATGCCTTCCAGGTTGCCGCTAACGCCGGCCTTCGGCGAACCGCACACGCGGGCGAGATCGATCAAAGAGATCAGGTGATCGACTCGATCGAATTACTCGGGTGCGAGAGGATCGACCACGGATACGCGGTCATGTCGGATCCCGTTGCCGTGGAATTCGTTCGGGACGCTGGGACTCACTTTGCCGGATGCTGGTCGTCGTGTGCCTGGTTCCATCCAGGATTGCCACAGCACTCGCTACCGATCGCGGCGATGCTGCGTGCTGGACTTCCCGTCTCGATCAATTCCGACGATCCGCCGATGTTCGGTACCGGAATCGGAAACGAGTATGTGCTTGCCGGGAAGACGCTCGGGTGGACCCGCGCACAAGCGATACAGGCAGCTGTGGCGGCTGTGGACGGATCGTGGATGGATGCCTCCGACAAAGCCGCACTGCGCCGCGAGATCGAGGACGTGATGCACACGGCGTGACGCAAGACTCCCCGCGACACTCTCACACCTCGAGGCCGTTGTCGTCCAAGATGAGGAGAGGCGAACGTCGAGGAGACATCATGCGGATAGCAGTGCTCGGTGGGACAGGTTTGATGGGCAAGCTCGTAGTCGCGGAAGCCGAGGCGGCAGGCCACGACGTGGTGATCGCGGCCCGCTCGACCGGCGTCGATATCAGCACTGGTGCCGGGCTGGCCGGAGCTCTCGCGGGTGTCGACGCGGTTGTCGATGTCAGTGACCACGTCACCAACAGTGCAAAGAAGGCCGTCGCATTCTTCGAGGCCGCGGCGCAGAACATTGCCGCAGCAGAGAATGCGGCAGGAGTAAAGCACCATGTTGTGCTCTCGATCGTCAACTGTGACGATCCGCGATTGAAGGCATTCGGGTACTACCAGGGTAAGGCTGCGCAGGAACGCGCAGTCAGCGCGTCGGGCATCCCGTTCACGATTCTGCGATCCACGCAGTGGTTCGAGTTCGGCGAGAAGACGGTGTCGCTCATGGGTTTCGGCCCGTTGGCCCTCGTACCGCGAATGAGATCGAAGCCCGTCGCTGCCAAGACCGTTGCGAAGGCGTTGGTGCAGGCAGCGGAGAAGGGGCCGTCGGGTCGCACTGCTGATCTCGCCGGTCCGGAAGTCCTCGAGATCCCGGAGATGACGAGGAAAATACTGCGTCGTCGAGGCACGCGGAAGTTGCTGATCCCGGTATCCATGCCAGGAGCAGGCAAGGCAATGCGCAGCGGTGCTCTCCTGCCGGGAGCGGACTCGATCAGCGCCGGGCCGACGTTGGACGAATGGCTGGGTTCTCACTGAAGGGACATAACAGAAAGGCGGCCACGCACATGCGCGGCCGCCTTCTGCTCGTGACGGGGAGTGGTTACAGATCCGGGTAGGCGGTCAGTTTGTCGACCTTTTCGGTGGATTCGGGCTCTTCGGGCAGCTTGCCGGTAACGAGGAAGATCACTCGGCGTCCGACCTCGACAGCGTGGTCTGCAAAGCGCTCGTAGAAGCGGCCGAGCAAGGTGATGTCGACGGCGGCCGCAACCCCGTACTTCCAGTCGCGATCCATGAGGACCGTGAACAGGTGACGGTGCAGGTCGTCCATCGCCTCATCCTCTTCGCGCAGACGGGCTGCACGCTCGGGATCACGGGTCTCGAGGACTTCCTTTGCCGCGGCACCGATACTGACGGCGATGCGGCCCATCTCGGCGAAGTAGCCGTTGACGACCTCGGGGAGGACGTGGTTGGGATGGCGACGACGCGCAATCTTGGCGACATGCAGGGCAAGGGCGCCCATGCGGTCGATGTCGGCGACGATCTGGATTCCGCTGACGACGGAGCGGAGATCGCCGGCAACGGGAGCCTGCAAGGCGAGCAGCGCGAAGGCACGCTCCTCGCAAAGTGTGCTGAGTTCGGTGATCCGGTCGTGTTCGCCGATCACCTGCTCGGCCAGGGTCAGGTCTGCTTGGAGCAGTGACTGGGTGGCTCGCTCCATGGCGGTGCCTGCCAGTCCTGCCATCTCGCCGAGCAAGTCTGCAAGCTCGGTCATCTGTTCGTTGTAAGCCACGCGCATGAGGTGAGAGCCTACGTGCAGTGAAAGACCAAGTCACAAGCGACAGGTGAACGCAAGGTGAATGATCACCGCAGCGTCGTGCGAAATGATCACCGTAGCGTCGTGCGAAATGAACACCGCAGCGTCAGGTGGAGATGATCACTGCAGCGTCAGATGCAGGCTGTGTCTCCGGCGTTGACTGAGGCAATGTCGGAGGGCAGTGACGTCGACACGCTGGTGTCCACCGATGACGGTTCTGCGGACAACGACGTTCCCGGATCTGCCGGCGCTACGACTGTGCCGGAAAAATCGCTGCCGATGACAAGTTCGACCATGTCGCCCATGCTCGGGGTGAGAACGAGTACGGCTCCGGGAATTGCGGATGCGACGGTGGCGGCCTCGGCTTCGTAACCGGCCGCATACCGCACCACAGTCGCCGAGGCCTGGACATTGGCCAGTCCCGTCGCTGCACTGAAATTCCCGATCGTGGAGATCTGGAATCCGTACGCTGCGAGTTGGTCGGCAGCGGTCGCGGCCTGGCCCGAAACACCTGACGCGTTCGAAACGTCGATGTAGATGTTGTACGGACTCATTGCCGACACGAGTGTTGCCTCGGGCACCGGCGTCGTGGCGGTGGAGGGCGCTGAGCTGGTCGATGTCTTGTCGGTATCTGTGTCACGCTCTTCGCCCGGAAGCGGCTCGTCGTCGATGATTGCCTGGAACAGTGCTTTGATCTCGTCGGTCCGGGGGATTTCATTGCCCCAGTCATTCGTGCCGTCGGTGGGCACGGTCAGGAAGGTGACGGCGCCCGCATCGACGTTCTGCAATGATCGACCCAGCGTGACCAGGGATTTTGTATCGATGTTCTCGACAAACGTGTCCTGCGTGAATGCGTTGATGAACCCGTTGAGCTTGCTGGGATTGAGCAGCACATTGTTGGACAGTGCCGAGCGCAGCAGCGCGGACAGGAACTTCTGTTGCCGCGTGATGCGCCCGTAGTCGCCGTTGCCCTCGGCTTCGACGTGCCTGGCGCGGACGTAGTTCAGCGCGGTCCGGCCGTCGAGTACCTGGTTTCCGCTGTTTGCGAGGACAGTGCCCAGAATGCCGTCTTCGATGGGAACCGGGGTGCAGATGTTGACCCCGCCTACTGTGTCGACCATGCTCTCGAATCCGGCGAAGTCCATGCCGACGAAGTGGCCGATCTTGAGTCCAGACATTTTCTGGATGACCTTGACCAGACACTTCGGGCCACCCAGGGCGTAGGTCGCGTTGAGTTTGTCGCCAGAGGCGGCGGGGAAGGACTCGCTGGTGTACGTCCCGGAACTGTTGTCCCAGCCCTGGCAGACCGGCCGGTCGACGTCGAGGTCGCGGGGAAACGAGACGGCGACGACGCGGCTGCGGTCGGCGGGGATGTTGACCAGCATCACGGTGTCGGCCCGGGCGCCTTCGGCGTCCTCGACGGTGCCGGCGCCGATCTCACCACTTGCGCCGGCCCTGGTATCGGTGCCGACGATCAGATAGGTTTCGTCGCCGAGCTGGCCGCCCGCGTCGACGATGTCGTCGGAGTTGGTGTCGAGCGCAGCGATCTGCTCGAACTTTCCTTCGGTGGTGCGAAGGTAGCCCCAGACGACGCCAGTCATGGTCAGTGACATCACGGCAAGAAATGCGACCGCGGATCGGCTGATCGTCTTCATACGCTGGCGGCGTCGAATCTTGTTCAGCGCAAGCCGACTACCACCGGTTTCGCTGACGACACGCGGAGAAGCGGAGGATGGCGGGTCGCTGCTGATCCATTCGGCCGCGGCCGGTGCGATCGGTGGGGGAGGCAGCGGCTTTTCGGGGGGCAGCGGTTTGTCGGGGGGCCTGATGGGAGGCCTCGAGTCAACAGGTGGCGCTGCCGGGCTGCTCTTTTTCGGGGCCGGCGGTTCGACTACACGCTGGCCGGCTGTATCGCCGACTCGTTGGACGAGTTCTGCGACGGAGATGCTGTCGCTCGGTGGTGCGTCACGTCGACCGAATCGGCCGAAGCGTTCACTGCTCCGACGCTCTGACGGCGGGGCGTCGGACTGTGTCGCGCCAGTGGGTTCGGGTTTAGACGAACGACGATTGCGGTATCGCTGATCTGCGAGGGGGCGCTCCCACGGGGCGCGGCTTTCGGGCGAAGGCGGGCCCGAGTCGTGATCATCACCCACCGATGCAACCTGTCTCGTCGTTGACTGCCGATACGGACAGTGCGTCTCTTGTCGTGCGCCGTCCAACTGCTGTTGACGAAGCTGGAGCCATATTACTGGTGGATCCTGAGTTATTCACTCAGAAACTTGGCGAATTGCCCGAATTCACAGCAATGCGTTATCCGCCCGAATGCATGATGTCCGCTCCGACCGGCACCAGATCGTCCTCGGGATCGTCGAGCCAGCCCTCGGGCAGGGCAACCTGACCGGGGGAACCCTGCCGGCCGCGGGGACCTTCGGCGTCCTTCGGGAATGGAACGGAGCTGTCCAGCTGGGCCAGCAGTTCGTCGAGTTCGGTCAGGGTGCTGACCAGTGCCATCGACACGCGCAGGTCCGACCCGACCGGGAATCCGCGCAGATACCAGGACACGTGCTTGCGGAGTTCACGCAAGCCCTTCATCTCGCCGTGGTGTGCGGCGAGGAGCTGGGCGTGGCGGGCGATGATCGTGGTGACCTCGCCTAGCGTCGGAGGCGTTGCGATGGGCTGACCGTTGAGAGCCGCGCTGAGCTCTGCAAACAGCCATGGACGGCCCAGGCATCCGCGTCCGACGACAACGCCGTCACAGCCGGTCTCGTCCATCATGCGGGCGGCGTCGGACGCGTCGAAGATGTCGCCGTTTCCGAGAATCGGAACGTCGGGAACGTGTTCCTTCAGGCGGGCGATCTCGTTCCAGTCGGCCGTCCCGGAGTAGCGCTGCGACGCGGTGCGCGCGTGCAAGGCAATTGCGGCGGCGCCCTCGGCAGCGGCGATGCGACCCGCGTCGAGGTGCGTGTGATGGTCCGCGTCGATACCGACGCGCATCTTCACCGTGACAGGAATGTCGGTGCCCTCGGTGGCGCGAACGGCAGCTGCGACGATCTGTCCGAACAGTCGACGCTTGTAGGGGAGCGCGGAGCCGCCACCTTTTCGAGTGACTTTCGGCACTGGGCAGCCGAAGTTCATGTCGATGTGGTCGGCCATGTTCTCGTCGACGATCATTTTGGCCGCAGCGTAGGTCGTGTCCGGGTCGACTGTGTAGAGCTGCAGGGACCGCGGAGTCTCGGTGGGGCCGAAGGTGGTCATGTGCATGGTGGCCGGCTGGCGCTCTACGAGCGCGCGGGCAGTGACCATCTCACACACGTAGAGCCCGGAGGTGCTGCCTGCACGTTCGAGTTCGAGTTCACGACAGAGCGTGCGGAAAGCGACATTGGTGACGCCGGCCATGGGCGCGAGGACCACGGGGCTGTGCAGCTCGAGTGAACCGATACGAAGGGAAGACATGACTACCTCTGAACAAATATTTCTGACAAGTGAAAGTGCCCGGTACCGAATCCGGTACCGGGCACAGAATAGCTGGTGAAACTAAGAGGCCTGCTGTTCACGCTTGGCGGCTTCGCGGGCGAGCATGCGATCGCGCTGCTCCTCGAACTTTGTCGCCTGGGCGGCAAGTGTCTCGAGGAAGGCAGCCAGTTCTTCGCGAGTGTTCTCGCCTTCGGCGCTGAAGTCGTTGCGCTCGAAGATGTTCCACTTGCGCAGAACGGGCCAGATGACCTCGTCGAGGTGCTGACGGAGATCGTAGATTCCGTGCTTGGCCATCAAAACGCCGTTGCGACGGAAGTTGGGCATCCCAGCACCGGGCATCTGGAAATTCTGCACGATGTTCGACACGGACTTCAGTGTCTGATCAGGTGCAAGATCGAGAGCGGCGGCACAGATGTTGCGGTAGAAGATCATGTGCAGGTTCTCGTCGGCGGCGATGCGCTGAAGCATCTTGTCGGCGATCGGCTCGTTGCAGGCCTTGCCGGTGTTGCGGTGGCTGACGCGAGTCGCGAGTTCCTGGAAGGTGACGTACGCGACAGAGTGGAGAACGCCGGCTCCGTCGTCCGGGATGGGCGGGTTGTAGCCGGTGATCATGTGTTCCATGCGGTAGCGCTCGAGCTCGACGGGATCGACGGCGCGCGTGACAACCAGGTAGTCGCGCATCACGATTCCGTGGCGATTCTCCTCGGCGGTCCAGCGGCCGACCCAGGTGCCCCAGGCTCCGTCCTGCGAGAAGTTCTCGGCGATCTCGCGGTGGTACGACGGCAGGTTGTCCTCGGTGAGGAGATTGGTGATCATCGCAGCTCGGGCGACCTCGCCGAGCCGGGATTGTTCGAGACTCCAGTCTTCGCCGCCCATGGCTGCGAAGTTGCGACCCTCGTCCCACGGGACGTAGTCGTGCGGGTGCCATTCCTTTGCCATGGAGATGTGCCGGTTGACGTTCTCTTCGGCAACCGGCTGCAGTTCTGTCAGCAGTTCGAGCTGCGTCAGAATCCTCGTCATTTATTTGCCTCCGTGTTGAGTGAATGCCCGACTTCGCTCCAGCCTACGGTACCGTAGGTTTGGCCTGATCGACATGAACTGATCCCCCTGCGCGAATGTTACCGAGTCGTAGCCAGCGTACGTGGACGGAAGATGGACGCAGTCTGAATTGTCCGATGCGTTCCATTCGCTTGTTGCCGAGATCATACCTGCCGGTTTGGCTGTATGTGTGAGTTTCAGGACCACATATTTTCGCGGACAAAATCACGGAAATCGCGCGCTGGCCTCGACAATTCCCGATTCTCGGTCCAGATAAGCCCGATCTTGCGTGTTGCGCCGGCAAGGGGAACGAACACGATTCCCTCGGCCCAGATGGGCGGATCCTGAATCGGCATGACGGCCACGCCCAGGGATGCGGACACCAACCCGCCCACAGTTGCCAGCTCACTGCTCTCGAAGACGAAATCCGGGGTGAATCCGGCCGCGGCACACATCTCGTCGAGAATTCGCCGCATGCCGAAGTCCAGCTGCATTCCGATGAATTGCTCGCCCGCAGCGTCGGCCAGATCGACCTCGGGCAGGTCCGCGAAACGATGTCCGAGCGGAACGGCGAGGGCAAGTTTTTGCTGCGCTATCTGAGTCCATGCGAGTCGAGGGTTGTCCGGCTGCGGCGACACAAGCGCCAAATCGGCGTCGCCGGTGATAACGCGATCACTCAGGAACTGCGCTCGATCCTGATGGAGTTCGAAGCGAACACCCGGATGTTCGGTTCGATATGCCCGAATCATGCGCGGAATCAACCAGGTTCCGAACGAATGGAGGAAGTCGAGTCGCACCGTTCCGGTGTCTGGCCCGGCCAGGGCGTCGATCTGGCGCAACGCGGAATGGAGTGTGTTCAGGGCGCTGGTTGCATGTTCGTAGAGGATGCGGCCGTACCGATTGAGTGTGAGCCGACGGCCGTGTCGGTCGAAGAGCGGCACACCAACGGATCGTTCGAGCCGTGCGAGTTTGCGAGAGAGCGTGGGCTGCGACAGGTGAGTGATATCCGCCGTCGCCGTGACCTGTTGGGTTTCAGCCAGCACGACAAACCACTCGAGATCGTCCGACAACATCACAGGTGGAAGCCTATATGTCTCGGAGGTATGTAGAACAGCAAATTAATGCATTTTCTTTTGTTGTCATGGGCGCGGAAGATTCTTGCCGGAGGTCGTGTCGATGAGCATGTCGGTAGAAATCAGCGCAGGAACAGAAGTCGGCGCAGGAATCGCGTCGTACCGCCGGGGATCCGCCGGATACCGCGCGGTGACGCTTGCATTGTTTGCAGCGGGATTGACGACGTTTGTGTCGATGTACTCGGCTCAGGCACTGCTGCCTGCGTTTTCGCACTCTTTCGGAGTCTCGCCCGCGGTTTCGGCCCTGTCCGTTTCGGTGACGACGGGCATGGTGGCATTGGCGATCATTCCGGCGAGTGCATTGTCCGAACGCTTCGGCCGGACCCGCGTCATGATCTTCTCGGCAATCACGTCGTGCGTGATCGGTCTCCTGCTGCCGATGAGTCCGACAATCGAGATTCTGCTGGTGGGCCGAGCGTTCCAAGGCGCTGCGCTGGCGGGAATTCCGGCGGTTGCCATGGCGTATCTCGCGGAGGAGATCGACCCGAAGGATTTAGGCGCAGCGATGGGGCGCTACGTTGCGGGCACCACCGTCGGCGGATTGATCGGACGGTTGATCCCGGCTGCAGTGGTCGACGTAAGTTCTTGGCACTGGGCGCTTTTTGCGGTCGCACTGCTCTCGACGGTCTTTGCGATCGTCATGACCAGGACCCTGCCGGAGTCGCAATTCTTCCAGCCACAACCGGTATCTGTGCGACGGCTAATGTCGAATCTGCGCGTTCACCTTGCGAACTCGGCGCTGCGGACGCTTTTCGCGCTGGGTTTCATTGTGATGGGCGCATTTGTTTCCGTCTACAACTTCCTCGGGTTTCGTCTCGCTGCAGCACCTTTCGGCCTGTCCGAGGCGGTGGTGGGGCTGGTATTTCTGTTCTATCTCGCGGGAACCGTGACATCGACTGCGGCCGGCGCTGCCGCGGACAGAGTTGGGCAGCGGTGGGTGTTGCTTGGCTCCGTATCGGTGACAGCGCTAGGTCTCGCGTTGACCGTCCCCGACAACCTCGCGCTGACGTTGGTGGGGATGTTGCTCTTCACCGGAGGGTTCTTTGCCGCGCATTCCGTAGCCAGTGGGTGGGTCGGCCGACTTGCCCGAGTCCATCGGGCGGAAGCGTCGGCGCTCTACCTGTTTGCCTACTACGCCGGTTCATCCGTTGCCGGCGTTCTGGCAGGTTCAGCCTTTGCGGTGGGCGGCTGGAATGGCGTCAGCATCTTTGTCGCCTGTTTGCTTGTGGTGGCAATGGGATTGTCGCTGAGGATGTTTCGGTCCACCAGGGTTGACTGATTCCAGTTGCGGCGGCACTTCGGCCGCCGCAACTGGGGTTATCGCCTACTTCTTGCCGCCGCCGAGGAGTCCGCCCAGCAGATCGCCGATGCCGCCGCCACCGGAGCCGCCGAGGAGACCGCCGAGTGCTCCGCCGATGCCGCCGCTGGAGTTTCCGCCGCCGAGAAGTCCGCCCAGAAGATCTCCGATGCCGCCGCCCCCGGCAGCCTGCGTCTGAGCTGCCGATCCGCCGCCTGTGAACTGCTTGGCGAGGTACGCCAGCACGATCGGCGCGAGAATCGGGAGTAGCTGCTTCACCAGATCGTTTCCGCCGCCGACGCTACCCAGCGTGCTGGCCACCTGATCGGTGTTGTTGCCGAAGATGTTTGCCACGATCTTCTGACCGTCAGCGGTGTCGACCTTGCTGATGTCGATGCCGTCGTCGAGGATCGTGGTGTTGGCGTGCGACTGCAACGCGCTTTCGAGCGACGCCGCGCCGGCCTCGCTGTCGGCATTGGCGCCGAGACCGCTGACCAGCGTGGGAAGTGCCGATTTCACAGCAGTTTCCGCGGTTGCCTGATCTACGCCGAGTTGCTGCGCGATCTGGTCGATCGGGATCTGTGAGAGAAGGTCGTCAAGCGAAGCCATTCGATGCCCTACTTTTCTGGGGTCCTACTTGTCAGCACCCGGTTGATGCAGACACTAGTGAATGTTCGAGACCGTCGGTAGCTCGGATGTTGCGGAGGTGTCATCGTTGGGTTTTTTCTCGGGGGACCAGACATACGAGAAGCGCAAGTGCGAGGCCGCCGACGGTCAGAATGAATCCTGTCTGATTCGTCAGGATCGTGGAGTAGTTTTCCCTGATGATGTTGTCGAATTGCTCATTGACGCGGTAATAGAAGGTGCCAAGACTGGCGAGTCCGACAATCACTCCGATCCACGCCGCGAGGCGTGAACCGAACACTGCCGCAATCAAGATCGCCACGCCGGACCCGAGAAGAAGAATCATCATGGATCGGTAGAACGGTACGGACTGATCGGCGATCTGCTCGATAGCCCAGCCGGCTGGAAAGCCATCTCGTAAGTCTTCGAGACGGACATCTGCGGGTTTCACTCCGGCCAATATCGACATGAACGAGCCGACCGTCACGGCGATACCGCAGATCAGCAGAACCACATGTACAAACGTGCGCATATCACTCTCCCGAAGGATCGGTGAACGTCTAACGCGGTCGAGTTACGAGCCTAGCGACGACGCGCGTGCTTTCGACAGGCTTTTCCTGGACGGCCTGAGTTGACCATGCACAATGTCACCATGGCGGACAATATGCGTCGACTCGAAGAGATCTCGCTGAGCCTTCCCGAAGCACAGCGCGTCGACATCGAAGCGTGGGACGGGCATCCCACCTTTCGAGTGCGTGGCAAGAACTTCGTGTTCTGCAACGCCGATGCCACGTCGCTCACGATCAAGCTGAGCAAACCGGAAGCCGAGGCGGTGGTCGCGACCGAATCACGAGCAACTGCGGCAGGGTACGGGTTGGGTCGGCACGGTTGGGTTGCTCTCGATCTCAGTGGCAGGATCGAGGGAGAGTACTGGGATCAACTCGAGGAATGGATCTACACCTCGTACACCCTGGTTGCGCCGAAAAAGCTGGCTCGAATAGTGCTCGACGGGGATGCTGCGGGCGGTAACCCGATAGATTCGTGACGACACGTACGCCGATTAGACGAGGATTGGTCATGACGACACAGCAAGCACCATCGGCTGCCACGACATCCGGCATGCCGCCATGGGCGAAAAAGGCCATCATGATCGGCGTGGCGGCCGTCGTTCTGGTCATCACCTACTTCATTCTCGCCGCGTACCTCCCACGCTGGTGGTCTCAGCGGATTGCGTCGCTCGCCGACGGCAGTTTCAGTGGCGGCATTGCGTGGGGCGTGATGTTCGGACTCGTGTGTACGTTGGTCCCGCTGCTCTTCTTCCGCGCAATCTGGCAGGTGCGGAAACGGAAACATGCGCGGCCGATGCAGATCGGTGCTTTGGTGCTCGGTGTGATTTTTGCTTTGCCCAACTTGCTGACGCTGAGCATCGTTCTCGGAAACAGCAATGCTGCGCACGCCGGCGAGCGAGTCCTCGACGTCGACGGTCCTGGATTCCGCGGCGCCTCGGTACTCGGCGCGATCATCGGTGTCGCGCTGTTCGTCGGCATCGTGTTCCTGGGCTACAGGTACAAGAAGCGTGGCAAAGAAATCGACAAGATGCGCGGCGACCTGAAGCAGCACGAACCGCAGAGCAAGGGCGAAGCTCCGGCTCCCGAAATGTGACCTACCAGAACAGAACAGGCTTGATTACTTTTCCAGCTGCCTGATCTGTGACGGCTCTGTTGATGTCTGCGAACGCATAGGGCGTCACCAGTCGGTCGATCGGAAATTGTCCGGCGGTGTAGAGATCGACAAGCCGGGGAATGAACGTAGCTATGTCGGAATCACCCTCGACGCATCCTCGAATAGTCTTCCCGTTCAACATGATGTCGGCCATGTTCACGATGAGGTCGTGGGCTCCGAGCCCAACCACGACCAGTGTTCCGCGGCCGCGAAGTGATGTCACGCCCTGATTGACAACCGCACCGATTCCGGTGGTGTCGAGGGAATGAGTCGATCCGCCGTCGGTGGCGTCGCGCACCGCTGCCACAACGTCGTCGGAGCCGGGATCGACAACAACTGCGCCGAACTCTTCGGCCAGCTTCCTACGTTCGGGTACCGGGTCGACGGCAACCAGCGTGGAAACCCCCACTGCTCGCGCCGCGAGGAGAGCCGCGAATCCGACGCTGCCAGCTCCGAAGACCACAAACGTCGAGTCGGGTTCGGGGCGAAGAGTATTCAGAACTGCGCCGCCGCCGGTTTGAAACCCGCAGCCGAGCGGAGCTACGACGGTCAGATCAACCGCAGGATCAACGACGACGGTGTTGTCGGCTGTGGTGATGGCGTATTGCGCGAAACTCGACTGACCGAAGAACGCGGACCTGATCGGAGTGCCGTTCTGGGTGATAGGTGCCGAACCGTCGGTGCGCGCACCTGAGCTGTTGAGTCGATGTGAGCGTTCGCAATACGCCCGATGCCCACTTCGGCATTGGCGGCACGCTCCGCAGCTTCGATAGCTCAGCAGCACGTGATCGCCTTCGAAGATATGGGTGATCGACGAGCCGACGGCCTCGACGATCCCCGCGCCCTCGTGGCCGAACACGCAGGGGCCGAGTTTTTTCGGTAGTGCTGACTTGGTGAACAGATCCGTGTGGCACAGACCTGTTGCGACTATCCGCACGAGGATCTCGTCGGCGCGGGGTTCCTCGATCTCGACGGTCTCGAGGGCAAAAGGGGAGTCGGGGCCGTGCGAGAGCGCGGCGCTCATTTTCCGAGTGGACATCGAATTCTTCTCCGGGCGAATCACACTCGCTCGAGGAGGAAGTAATAGTGCTGGCCGTTGTCGAGGACCAGATTCGATTTTCCGTTCATGATTCCCATGAGCGTTGTGTCGTCGACCTTCTTGAAATGGTCGAAGATCGGTGCGCCGTCGTAGACCATCGTTGCGGTGACTTCGTCGCGGAACTCGATGTTCCAGAGGCTCGCTTCTCCGTTGCCGCCCTTGATGTCAGAGTAGAGGTTCCCGTTCTCGTCTCGGCAGATCAGTGGTTTTGCGTCCTCGACCGAGTTGAAGGTTTTTCCGAACCAGCGGCTTGCCACGAGTTTGTCGTGGAGACGGTGGCCGGTAGCGAAGTCGTCACCTTTCCATTCGCCGAGGATGTCCGCTGCGTCGACGGTCTCCAAAGCAGCCCACACTTCATCGAGTTCTGTGGGGGAGACATCGTTTTCCTGCTCGCGGAGCTTTGCGAAAGCGCTACGGGCGTCGTCGAGGTTCATGGTTCTCCTTGTGGAACGGCGTTGAGAGTTTTTCCCGAACCAATTTGTTCGTGAACTCTGGACGCTACGCCGAACCGGGTGGTTCGGCAACGGTGGAATCGATCTAGGATGTGCGCATGCGTTCAGCCGGGGAAGCGACCAGGGACCGCATTCTTGCATCCGCCAAGGAAGAATTTGCCCGATACGGGTTTGCGGGCGCTCGTATCAACCGCATCGCCAAGGACGCGCGAGCGAGCAAAGACCGCCTGTACGCGTACTTCGCGAGCAAGGAAGATCTTTTCTCCGCGGTCATGGCGCAGTGGACCGTCGAGACCACGGCCGAGACCGCCTTACGTGGAGACGACTTACCTGCGTACACCGGTCGACTGTTCGACAACTACCTCGCGCACCCCGAGAATGCCCGGTTGCAGGAATGGGCGGATCTCGAAGCGCCCGAAACTGTGAGTTACCACGACATTCGACGCAACACGCTGCGCCCGAAAATTGCGGAGATTCGCCAGGGCCAAGCCGACGGGCATATCGATCCCAGCTGGAACCCGGCGGAATTGCTGATCGTGATCACCGAAATTGCCAGAACCCTGGCCCTTCCGCATAGCGGCGGTGACGTGAGACCTGGGTCGTCGAGAGCGCCGGCGCTGCGAAGGCAGACTGCCGTTGACGCAGTCCGGCGCTTGATTCGCAGTTCCTGACGGTGCGTAGGTCAGGCCTTGATCGACGGCCGACCGCTTCTGATCCGGGCTACTTCGGATCGTGCAAATTCGACTCGGTCAGTGTTGTTTCCGCGGGAATAGGCCAGAGCATCGGCGAGATCTGCCGTTGCTTCGAGCACATATCCATTTCGTTTGCGATCGGCGCGGGTTCCTGCGGATCTGCGGAAGGCCCTGCGGGCCTTGTGGTTGCCGCATACTGCTGTGAGCTCGTCATCGGTGATCACGCCATGTTCGGCTTCCGGTGCCAGAATGTCGTGCAAGAAATGACGTTCACGCGGAACGGTCAACCGAAACACCTGCAACACCAAGACAAGTGCGACGACGATGAGTACGAAGAGCAGTGGGAACATGAGTGCGCTGCCCTGTGCAAGAGCGGCGGCAGAGTCCCAGAGGCCGTGCAGAAGCATCGCCGTTGCCATCAGTGCGATGCCTCGGCCGAGTCGCCGCGGCTCGGCAGGTCGGCCGAGAAGGTAGACGAGCCCGGCGCAGAAGATTGCGCTGTACAACGTGTGTGCGGCAACTCCGACAACCATCCGCATCACAATGGTCGTCATCGCGGCGTCGATCTGATTGGCACCGAATTGTGAACCTGCCGAATTCAAGGCGTAGACAACGTCTTCGAAGAGCTGGAAACCGAGTCCGATGAACGCACCGAGAATGAACCCGTCAAACGCGGTGCGCACGAAGCGGGAGGCCAAGGCTATCAACAGGACGAGTCCCAGACCCTTGGCGGTCTCTTCGGTAAACGGCGCCGCCAGGCCTGCTCCCCAGTCGGCCGCCCAGGCTTGCCCGAACATCTTGGCGTACAACGCGAGAATGGCGTCGTTTGCATGCGCGGCCATTCCCCAGGTAGCAGCAAAGCTTCCCCACAGAAAGGCCACGACGATCAGTTTTGCCGGTTGGCGTGCATACCGGTCGATGTGGTGCGTGAACCACCAGAACGCCGCACCGTACGCGCTGAACAGCACGACGGAGAGTCCGATGGCCTCGCCGTAGGCGCCGGCACTGGAGGCCAGCATCGAGAAGAACTGGAAGACTCCGGTGGTCACCAACAGCAGGTACACCCAGAACGCGGCATTGCGCGGTTGGTAGAAGGTGAACGACCGTCCCCATCCGGAGTTTTCGATTGCCGAGACACGGGTGGCGTTCGAATCGCCTGTCGACTGCACAGTGGACATGGTCATCATGAGCCCTCTCCGGGTCGTTGGCTGATGCTGACGATCATGCGAGCAATAGCTTCGGTGGTCGAGGGGTCGATGTTGCTCGGGCCGACGGCAATCGCGCTGACACCCACTCCGTCGATCACAAAGGCAGCGATGACGCCGTCAGCGGTGGAATTCGAGTACCCAGCCATGACCCCGCGATGGCCGCTTTCGGTGATGATCACGGTGGGTTCACCGTTGACTCTGAACGACTCCCCAGACGCAAGCGCATCGGTGGTCGTCTTGATCTGCTCGAGCAGTTCGCGCGCGTCGCCGGTGAACGGTGCTGTTTTGACGGTGAAGGAGACGGCCCCGTTGGTCACCCTCGCGACATCCGGGTAGGTGCCGGTTATCGGGGTATCGGTGTCGCGAACTCCTGCGGTGATGCCCCAGCCGGGGACGGGAACGAAGGTTATTCCACCGTCGAGTTCCATGACATCTCCGGCCACGACTTCGTCGTCGTAGGACACCGAATCGTTGATTGTGGGTAGGACAAACGCCATGACGAGTGCAAACGCGATCACGACTGCGGCGGGAATCAGAGTGGCACGGTCGAGGCCCAACCATCGCCGGTCTACTGGAACCCATCGGTCGTCGGGTTCGTAGTGCGGGGGTTGTGGATCTACCCGATTTCTCGTATCGGTGTCAGACATCTGTGCGCCGGCTCCCTGCGGTGTTTGCGTCGAGTCATTCGCGCACAACAGTTTCCGCTGCGAGGGGCAGGGCTGCGGTGCTTGTCGAGAGCGAATCCGAGGGGTTGGACCTCACGAGGTAAAAGTATCAAACGGGATGTTTCCGAAAATCTCGAGCGAATGTAGTACAGCACTCCGTCGTGCGGGCAAACAAAAAACAGCCCGACATTCTCCGAAGAGGTGCCGGACTGTTGTTTGGTGCCCCCAGTAGGACTCGAACCTACGACCTGCGGATTAAAAGTCCGTAGCTCTACCAACTGAGCTATAGGGGCGCGGCGCAGAGTCTAACCAGACCGCGAAGCAGGTGAAAACACCGCCCCCGTCAAATGGGTGATTCCGGGATCCTGATGACAGATTCACAAACGTGCGATTGCCTCGGAGAGCTGCTGTGGCCGAGCCTGTCTGAGCGCTATGGAAGCGTGTCAGGCGGTGCGAGAGGTGAGTTTCCGACGCGTCGCAGGATTCTGCCGGCGATCCAAAGGAGATCACGTTCGGCGTCGGTGCACTCGGCGTGGATCGCTTCGGTAAGCCATCGATTCCTCAGACGTCGATCATCGCGGAGTGCGGACGCGCCGGCGTCGGTCAGATCGATGAGGTGCGCGCGGCCGTCGGATGGATCGGATCGCCGGGTTACCAGGCCCCGAGCTTGGAGCGTTGCAATCGCTTTGGCGACCGATTGAGGCGTGACGCGCTCGAGTTGCGCGAGGGATTTGGCCGTCATGGGTCCGTGGCGGTCGAGATGTCCGAGAGCGTGGACGTGGGTGGCACTGAGGTGGGGCCCAATCCGTTCGCTATGCAGGCGTCGTGCGAAAACTCCGAGGTCCTCCGCTAGAGCGTCGATCTCGTGCTGGGTCATTGCCGCTCCTCGGTCGCCCATGAATATTAGGCAACCTAACTGTGTAGTTGATCGGTCAATGTCCGATTTTCGTCCACATATTGTGAACAAATAGTAACTGTGGTTGTTTAATCTTCTTAGGCTTGACAGCGAAGTCTCGGTGTTATGGGTGCTTAGGCATCGGTTCGAACATGGGCTCGAAACAGAGAAGCTCGGATGCGCACCCCCTGTGCCGCACCCGAGCGGCCAGAACGATACCACCCGGTGTGTTCCGGGGGTGTGCTTGCTTTTTCGGTGTCATCTGATCGAATGACACCACTAGTACTTTTGGTGGGTGTCGCGGTAAGGCTTACGTGGCGAATCCGGAGGGGATATTGTGAGCTTCCGGGGGATTGTGGGTGTCGCAGGCGGCACCTTTGGGATATCGACTCGGCGAGAGGCATAACACCGCATATGGCACGTCAACAAGAGCGTGCGCGGCGTACCCGCGCCGCCCTGGTCGAAGCGGCTGCAATCGAGTTCGCCAAGCGCGGTTACGCCGCAGCGTCGGTGAATACGATCCTCGAAGGCTCCCGTGCCACCAAAGGCGCGATGTACTTCCATTTTCAATCGAAAGAAGAGTTGGCAAGAGCGATCTTGACCGCTGCGATGGAGATGTTCACGGACGTCACCGATCAGTGGTTGAAACGGACGGACCTTGATCCGTTTCAGCTTCTTCATGGCCTCGTGCTCGACATTGCCACGCTGTTTCGAACCAACGTGATCGTGCAGGCGGAGTTCAGGCTGATTATCGAGCCGGAGTTCTATGCCGACGTGAAGTCGGGTGCCGGTCAGGTATGGGGACGCTCGGCATTCGAGTTCGCGACGCGCGCGAAGGCCGAAGGTTTGTTGCGTGAAGGCGTCGAGCCTGAGAAGTTCACGCGTGTCCTGGCCGCAAGCCTTGCCGGTCAGCGCTACATGGCGGATCTGACGTCGCAGAGTGGTGACCTTGCGCTCTGGTTCGAGGAAGCGCTCGAAGTAGTGCTCGAAGGGATGGCCAGCTCGGATTGGATCGAGAATTTTCATCGCGAGGGTTGGGCCACGGTCGAGTCCTACCTGCGGGAATAGGGTCATTTTTACTCGCTGACCTGGCGATTTGAGTTTTTCCCGTGGTGTGTCCTAAGCTATCCAAGCTCCCAACGGAATGCCGGAGGGGGTACTTGCTCGGAGTGATCCGGCGCGCCCCCTTCGTCTAGCGGCCTAGGACGCCGCCCTTTCAAGGCGGTAGCGCGGGTTCGAATCCCGTAGGGGGTACGTTTTGCGAAAGCGAAACGATGCAGTATGGTTTGACCCGCACGACACGCTTTGAGTTGCAGAAATACCCAGCTAGGACAGTGGTTTGGGAGCAGCGAGAAGATGTAGTACGGTTTCACAGCAAGGAAAAAGCAAGGCCCTGTGGCGCAGTTGGTTAGCGCGCCGCCCTGTCACGGCGGAGGTCGCGGGTTCGAGTCCCGTCAGGGTCGCAAAGCATTGTTCTCAGCCAATCGGCTGAGGGCAATGCAGTGCGATAGGCATTCGGTTCGGGTGCCGTCCGGCCAGGTAGCTCAGTTGGTACGAGCGTCCGCCTGAAAAGCGGAAGGTCGCCGGTTCGATCCCGGCCCTGGCCACCACAACTCGATAAATCAAGCTCCAGATTCTCGTTCTCGAAACGACGAAGCTGGAGCTTTTTCTATTGCCCGATTCGATTCTTCAACTGGTCGGTCGGATTAGGTCGAATTCGGTACCGGTCAGCGGGAACGTGCCGTGCGTCACTACTTGTCGAGCATCACTATTAGCCGCAGCGCCCATTCCAGGGCCGCGGGCGGTCCGGCATTCTTCGCGAAGTCCGGACCTCCTTCTCTGCGCAAGAAGGAAGTGATGGTCGACGTGACTCACTCGAGGTCCCGACGCGTCGGGAAATTCAGCCGCACAGCGGTTGCATTGTTCGGAGCCGGCATTCTGCTCGCCGGCTGTGCAAGCAACAACGACGACGGCGGCACTACCGACGGTGACACCGGATCGGCGTCGATCGTCACCGGAATGATCAATGAACAAGGCGATGCGGGCACGCCGGTTGCAGGCGGCACCCTGACGTACGGTGTCCAGGTCCTCGCATCGTCGCTGGACCCGACCAAGGTTGCAGCACGCGGCGGTTCCGGCGGCGAAGCCCTGGCGGCGGTGTACGACGTTCTGGTGAGCTACGACACGGCGACCGGTGAATTCGAACCGAAGTTGGCCAAGTCACTCGAAACCAACGACGACGGCAAGACCTGGACCTTGAAGCTGCGCGACGGCGTGAAGTTCAGTGACGGAACCGCACTCGACGCTAACGCTGTCATCGCGAGCATCAATCGGTACAACGCGGGTAAGGGCAACGGCGCAGAGCTGTGGGTCGCATCGGTCGCTTCGATGGAAGCCTCGGACGCGGCTACCGTTGTATTCAACCTGAACACGCCGTGGATGCGTTTTCCCTCGATGCTGGCACTCGGCCATGGAATGATCGTCGCCCCCAGCTCACAACAGGGTGACAAGTTCACCGCCGTTGGCGCCGGACCGTTCACCGAAGGCGTGTTCAGCCCGAGCGTCGAACGAATCTTCAAGGCCAACCCCGCCTACTACGGCGGTGCTCCCAAGCTCGAGCAGCTTCGCATGGTTGCGCTGAACGGCCCGCAGGCCAATCTCGAATCGCTGAACAGTGGTCAGCTGGACGTGGCTTACATTCGCGGTCTGACGTCGGCGATCAACTCCGCCAAGTCCGCCGGCTACCCCGGTTACATCGATGTCCTCAATGCCGGCAGTGCTGAGATCATCAACAACCGCGAGGGCCGGCCGGGTTCGGATGTTCGCGTCCGCCAGGCTATCGGTTACGCACTGGAGCCAGAGCTGATCGATCAGCGCGCGGAGAACGGTGAAGGGCTTCCGGGTTCGGAGCTGTTCGGAACGACGTCACAGTGGCACGTCGACACCCCGGGTATCGCGTACGACCCCGCCAAGGCCAAGGAACTCCTGAGCCAAGCCAAGGCCGACGGATACAACGGCACGCTCAACTACATCGTGCTCAGCGAGCCGAAGGACCATGCGATCGGTTTGGCTGTGCAGTCTCTGCTTCAGGCCGTCGGGTTCGAGGTGAACCTGATTCTTGCGAACAATGCCGGCGACATCGTTCAGAACGTCTACGTCAAGAACGATTTCGACCTCGCTCACGCCGGTATCGGTCTGTACGAGTCGATTCCCGACCTTGGTCTGTACTCGACCACCAACAGCACCTCGAAGTCCAACACTGCGGGTTACGCCAACCCCGCTATGGATCAGTTGATCGCTGATCTGCAGCAGGCGAAGGACAACGCGTCGGCGCTTGCCGTGATCAGCAAGATCCAGACCCTGTGGAACGAGACGGTTCCGTCGGCACCGGTCGGTGGATTGGCTTCTTTCTGGGCTTGGCAGAAGAACGTGCACGGTGTGGTTCCGACTGCAACCGGCATCATGCTGTTCGATCAGGCATGGATGGGCGCGAAGTAGCGTCCCAGCGCACACCGAGAGCCCCGTCCGACGCGAGTCGGGCGGGGCTCTTTGGTGTCGCACCCCAAGTGTCGCATCAGGGTTTTCTGCGTAGGTGAAGGAGTAACGCCGGATTTACACGAGAGCAATGCCGCCGACCAATTCGATCTGGAAACTGTGTGTAGTCGCAGACGCTGATCTGCGGCCGACCCGCCCGCTCAGGTTCTGACGCGGTGACGATCCTGTGGTTCGCAGCCGCAGGAACAGGGTGACGGCCCGCGCAACTGTTGCGCGGTTCGTTGCGCCCTGTCTACGTCCCGAGAGAAGAGCGGTGCGAATCGATGTCGCCACACATTCATGTAGATCTTCTGATCACTCACGCGTATCTGTACATTGACCGCAATACCGAACTGGCAGACGGCTGGTTGGCGGTTGTGGATGGACGCGTTCATTCCTTCGGTCCTACTGGATCAGCCGAGCCCAGCGCAGATCGGAAGATAAATGCCGCAGGATGTTTGGTCACTCCAGGCTTGGTCAACGCACACCACCACATGTATCAGAACCTCACGAGGTCCTTCGCGCCTGCGGTGAACGGCACTCTGTTCGAGTGGCTGACAACTCTGTATCCCATCTGGTCGAAACTCGAACCGGAAGCAGTACACGCGTCGACTTATGTGGCGATGGCGGAGCTTCTCCTGGGAGGCTGCACGACGTCGATGGATCACATGTATGTCCATCCGAGACCAGAGTTGATCGACGCACAAATTCAGGCGGCCACCCAACTCGGATTCAGGTTCCTTGCAACTCGAGGTTCGATGACCCGCTCTACTGTGGACGGCGGACTTCCTCCGAAATCTGTTGTTCAGGACAAAGATACGATTCTCGCCGACAGCGTGAGACTGATCGAGAAGTATCACGATCCTAATCCAGGTGCGCTGACTCGCGTAGCTCTAGCTCCCTGCTCACCATTTTCGGTGACAGAAGAACTGATGCGTGAGAGCGCAGAACTGGCCGAGGCGTACGACGTCCGCCTGCACAGTCATCTCGCCGAGGACATGGACGAGCATGCGTATTGCCTTCAGACATACGGGTGTACTCCGGTCGAATATCTCGAACGAACAGGATGGGCCGGATCACGTACGTGGGTAGCGCATTTCATCTATCCGAGTTCATCCGAGCAGCTTCGTCTGGCTGCAGCCGGAGTCAGCGCGGTCCAGTGCCCCAGTTCCAACATGATGATCGGTGGTGGCAGTGCCGATGCGTCGTTGTTGCGCGGCATCGGTATGCAGGTCGGACTCGGATGTGATGGATCGGCGTCCACTGATCACGGGTCGATGTGGCTCGAATCGCGAACTGCGTTGTTGCTCGGTCGGTTCAGGAATGGGCCGGCATCGATGACTGCGCGCGATGTCCTGGACATGGCAACGCGAGGTAGTGCCACCTGCCTGGGGTGGGATGACGAGATCGGCCACTTGCGCGTCGGCGCCTGCGCGGATCTTGTTGTGTGGGAAGCAGAGCCGTTGGCTTTGGCGGGTGCGCTGACAGATCCCGTCGAAGCCTGGCTTCGGTGTGGACCTGCGCGAGCAGGTACGACGGTCGTCGCAGGCAAGGTCCTGGTCGACGGTGGGCAATTGTGCGATTCGGCTGTGGCCGGCGTTTTACGAACGCACGACACTCATGCACGCCGGATGCAGTCGCTTCTCTGAAACGACAGCTTTTCCTTCACTTTTCAGTCCTCCACACGAAACCTGACTCGAATCGAGATCACCCATGTCTTTGTCACATGAAAGTACGGACGGCAACCTGTCAGTCGAGGGTGCCGATCAGAATCTCACGATCGATACCGAACAATCGATTCCCTTGCCGAGGAAGGTCGCTTTAGGCGCGCAGCAGTTGCTCGTCTCGAACGTCTGGCTCGATCCGCTGTTCATCGGTAGTGCAGCAGGTCTCGGAGCTGCTCTGTCCACCAATCTCCTGACGGCGACGCTCCTGGCGGCTGGAGTTGCAACGCTCCTGCAGACCACCAAGCTGGTCAAACTACCTGTGGTGGAGGGGCCGTCGTCGGCTTTCTCTCCGTTGGCGATCGCATATGCGAAGGCGGGTTCCCTCGCCGCCGCGGGTACCGGTTTGTTGATCGGCGCCGCAATTGTTCTGTTGGCTGCTGCTACAGGCGTTCTCGGGAAGATTCGCAGAGTATTGAGTTCCGCTGTCACGGGGACAATCATTCTGCTGGTAGGGCTGTCGTTGGCCGGGTTCACTATCCAGGAATTCTTCGGTATGCCAGGCACCGAGAACTTTGCTACGCCCTCGACGATTCTCATCGCTACCGTGACCACCGCTGTTGTCGTTCTTGGCGGAATGTTCACCGGCAAATTTCGCTCATTCTGCTTTCTGATCGCACTTGTCGTGGGAAACCTCCTCGCGTTCGCGTTGGGGCGTCTCGACTTCTCCGGTGTGTCGGCGGCACCGTGGCTTCGATTCCCGACGCTACTGCCGTACGGATCGTTGACCTTTGATCTCGGCATCACCGTGACCATGTGCATCGTGTTCTTCGTGGCCGTCGTCGAGGCGATAGGGATCTACGAAGCAACAGCGCGTCTGACGCGACTCCCTCTGACGGCCCGACAGATCAACGCGGGTGTGGCGGGCGAGGCAGGAGGCTCGATGTTGTCGGCTCTGTTCGGCGGGTTCGGTACGACCGCGTACGCCCAGAATCTTGGTGTCGTTCGGATTACCGGCATCGGAAGCAGATTTGTGGTCCGTGTTGCCGCGTTGATGATGATCGCACTCGCGATGTTTCCCAAAGTCGCGGCAGTTCTGGTCACGACGCCGGCGCCGGTCATCGGTGGACTCTTCCTACCCGCGGCCGCGACGGTCGTCATTACCGGGGCGCAGGCAGCGTTTCGTGATCGTGGTAACTCGACGCACAATCTGATTGCCCCGCTCGCGCTGATGGCAGGACTCGGAGTGCCGGCGCTCACCGGGTCGCTTGTCGGGGTGTGGCCGGAACTCGTAGTGCAGTTAGCGACTCAGGGCATCGTTGTCGGCGCCGTCGTTGCAATCGTGCTCGAGTGTCTCTTTGTCGTCATTCCGAATGCGCTAGCTCGACGAGGTAACCGGAAAAGTAAGAGCACACTGTGATAACGGTGTGGCCTGTGAGACCAGTGTTACCCACGAGTTAGAAGTCGTGGGACGATACTGGTGTGGTGACCGATCGGAGCGATGGCAAAGGGAAGCGTCGTGGGAGCAGCGAATCAGCTAACTCGCGCAGCTCCTCGGATAAAGCTGGCCGCGAGTCGATGAAGTTCCGCGCCCGCGCCACGACGTGGACCAGTCGGCCGTTGTCCGACTTCCACATGATCGTCGGCTTGGTCGTCCTGATCGTGGCTTTCGGTTTGCTGATGGTGCTGTCGTCGTCGAGCGTCGAATCGTATGTCCTGTCCGGTACGTCGTACGCGCGGTTCTGGCCGCAGTGCATGTTTGCCGCCATCGGTCTGGTCCTGTTTGTGGCCGTCGTGCGAGTTCCGACCGAGCTGATGCGCAAATATTCGCCCTGGCTTCTGATCTTCTGCCTGATACTGCTTGTGCTGGTCCTTATTCCGGGAATCGGTTCGGAACAAATGGGTGCGCGTAGCTGGTTTGTTGTCGCTGGAATTTCATTCCAGCCGTCGGAACTTGCGAAGCTGGCCCTTGCAATTTGGTCGGCAGCGACGGTGGCGTCGTTCCTCAACGCACGTATCGACGTCAACCGGGCTCTGCCGGTCATCGGTGGCACGACGCTTCTCGTCCTGATTCTTGTCGTGTTGGAGAAGGACCTCGGCACCACGATCACTATCGGCATCATCTTCATGTCGGTGCTGTGGTTCGGGCTGTTCCGGTTGCGAACGTTTGTCATGTTGACCGTGGGGTCCGGGGTGGCGTTCCTTGTCCTAGCGCTTACTGCCGGCTACCGCTCGGATCGAATCAAGGCCTATCTCAATCCGGACCTGGATCCGCAGGGACTGAATTTTCAGAGCACTCAGGCAAAATATGCGTTGGCGAACGGCGGTATCTTCGGTCGTGGACTCGGGCAGTCCGACGCGAAGTGGAGTTATCTTCCGCAGGCACACAACGACTTCATCTTCGCGGTTATCGGGGAAGAACTCGGCCTGATCGGTGCGCTCATCGTGGTGGCGCTCTTTGCTGCTGTCCTCGTTGTCGGGCTGAGGATCGCCAAGCGGTCCACAGATCCCTTCCTCAAGGTCATGACGGCAACTGCGACGACGTTGATCGTGATGCAGGCCTTCATCAACATCGCGTACGTGGTCGGGCTCATTCCCGTCACCGGGTTGCAGCTGCCGCTCATTTCGGCCGGCGGTACGTCGATGATCACGACACTGCTGATGTTCGGGCTGATCGCGCACGCTGCGTTCCGTGAGCCGGAGGCGGTCGCGTCGCTCGAAAGCGCAAGCCGTGGCTGGGTGCCCTTCGTGTTCGGCAAACCTCGATTCGGTGAAGCCAAGAAGCCGAAGAAGGCGCCGCAGGGTCGAGTGCGCGAACGCCCGCAGCAGCAACGTCGAGGAGAGCAAGCGCGCCGATCCCCACAGCAAGAACGCAGGCGGCCGGCGCAGCCGGAACCACGCCGGAGCAGTCAACCCGATCGACGACGTTCCGTCCGACGTGACGGTGACGACGATCGTCAGTATCGCGGCGGCACCCGTCCCCGGCGCGCTTCCTGATTACCGTCGGGCGTCGGGATCCCCGGTAGGCGACTACATTGGAATCTGAAATCGGCGTCGGAGAAGGTTGTGGGCATGGCAGGTGGCGATAAGCTGGATCAGTCTGTGGTGGAACGAAGCTCGGTGATCGGGCGTCGTACGACGCCGTCGCAGCGAGCACGTTTCCATCGGATTGTCGACGCTGCAATGGAATCCGCGTCCGAGGGTGGGTATGACGCGGTCCAGATGAGGTCGGTTGCAGAGCGGGCCGGCGTGGCGATCGGGACGGTGTATCGGTACTTCCCGTCGAAGAATCACATGCTGGTCGTGGCGTTGGTATGGATGTTCGAGGGTCTGCGCGACAGGTTTCACGACTACGAAATCCCAGGGGAAACTCCGTCGGATCGAATTCTGTTCGTATTGAGGAAGAACACGGAAATCCTCGAGACCGATCATCCTCGTTACGAGGCGCTGGTTCGCGCGTACATGTTTGCGGACGCGTCGGCGACCCCGGAACTCAACGCACTGGGTGACGTCGTAACGGAGATGTTCGCGAAGTCGATCGGTGTCGAGGAGATTTCCGAGCAGCAGATGGATGCGGTGAAGGTCATCAACGACGTCTGGATGTCTTCTCTCGTGTCTTGGGTCGCCGGCCGGATGACCAGCGATCAGGTGATGGCGCACTTGGAACTTGCCGTGCGCTTGGTGTTTCGTAAGTTGGGCGGGTAGCCCGTCAGACGGAGTATCCGCCGTCGACGTTGAGTTTCTGGCCGCTGATGAAACCGGCGGCATCGCTCGCGAGGAAATGTACGGCTTCGGCGATGTCGGTCGCGGACCCGAATCGCTTCAGCGGAATTCGACTCATGGTGATGTCGAGAGCGGCTGGATCGAGATCGGCTGACGCGATGAGTCTTTCGGCCATGCCGTCGGTCAGCATGCCGGGGCCGACGGCGTTGAAGCGAACGCCGTAGCGCCCTTCTTCGGCGGCAAAGCCGCGGACCAGTTGTTCTACAGCGCCTTTGGTGCCAGCCGAGAGCCCGTCGCGGACCGGGAAGCGGTCGGTTGCTGCTGTGGTGACTGCCACGACGGATCCCGACGATGCGCGCAGCGCCGGTAAGGCCGTGTGTACAAGGGTAAAGAATGCTGCGGCTTCTTGATTCAACTGCTCGGCGAACGTGGTGGGGGAGACTCGCGACAGGTGGGTCATCGGAACGTGTGGTCCCGCTGCGTGCACAAGAGTTGTCAATGATCCGAGGTCGTCGATCGCGGACCGCGCCGCCGCGGCAATGGACGATTCGCTATCGAGATCCATCGGGTAGGAAAGTGCGCGGACTCCGAGTGATCGGATTTCTGTGCACAGCTGTTCGGCGGCATCCGCATTACTGCGATAGGTGAAGGCGACGTCGTGTCCGCGGGCGGCGAGTGTGCGGGCGATTGCAGAGCCGATACCGCCGGTTCCGCCGCTGATCAAAACGGTGCGCACTGCATTCATGGTTGTCTCCCGGGTTCCGCGGTTGATGGTCTTCGCATTCAACCTAGCAAGTGCTTGGTTGGCGCGGGTAGGACAGGCTCAGATTGCTATCGCAGACGGGAGCGGAACCCTAATCTCAGTGTTATGTCCGATAGCGTGCAGGTGGCCGGAGAAGTGCCGAGTGACGGATCCGAACCGCAGATCCCCAGCCTCAACAACCGTTTGAACTGGCTTCGCGCCGGGGTTCTCGGAGCGAACGACGGCATCGTGTCCACTGCGGGATTGGTGATCGGTGTCGCAGCCGCGACAACCGAACGTTCCGCGATCTTCACCGCAGGCTTTGCGGGCTTGGTCGCCGGAGCGGTGTCGATGGCTCTCGGTGAATACGTCTCTGTCAGCGCGCAACGCGACACCGAGCGTGCGCTGCTGAAGAAAGAGAAACGAGAACTGCTGGAAATGCCCGAGCAGGAGTTCGCGGAACTTGTCTCGAACTACGAGGCAAAGGGTTTGAGCACCGAGACCGCCACCAAGGTAGCCGAGGAACTCACCGCACACGACGCATTCGCGGCGCACGTCGAAGTCGAGTTGAAGATTGATCCGAACGACCTGACGAACCCCTGGCATGCAGCAATCTCGTCGGCGGTGTCCTTCACCATTGGTGCAGCCATTCCGTTGATCGCGATTCTCTTGCCGCCAACGGGAACCCGGGTTCCCATAGCGTTTTTCGCGGTGCTTGTCGCGCTGGCGTTGACCGGCACGATCAGCGCGACGCTCGGCGGCGCCCGTAAGACCCGAGCGATCTTGCGGGTGGTTCTCGGCGGCGCTCTGGCGATGGCCGTGACGTACGGCGTCGGCCAGTTGGTGGGTACCGGGCTCGATTGAGCTGTGCGCCTTCGTTAACCGCGGGCGGTTGACAAAGGCGCACAGCAGTCAGGCGCGAGCGACCATCACCGGGCACGGCGCATGGTGCAGCAGGTTCTGGCTCGTCGATCCCATTACTGCGCCGGCCATTGCGCTTCGGCCGTGGCTGCCGACCACCAGAAGTTGGGCGTCGTCGGCGTATTTCAGCATGACCGGGGCGGCTGCGCCGGGTTCGCTGATTCGAGTGACCGGAACGTCAGGGTACTGCTCGGCCATTCCGGCAAGGTTTTCGGCCAACAATGCGGACTCCTCTTGTTCGACGGCTTCCCAGTCGATGAGGATTCCGGCGCCACCTTCACGGAAGGTCGACGCACCTTGCCACGTGTGTACTGCGATGAGGGGTGCTTCGAACTCGTCGGCAAACCAGAAGGCATGTTCGACGGCCTTCTTGCTCAACGGACTTCCGTCGATACCGACCACGACGGGTCTCTGATCGGGCCCCGGGTTCTCGACGGTTCCACGCCAGACAGTGACCGGGGAGGTTGCATGATTGGCGACCTTGAGGGCGGTCGATCCGAGTAGACGTGAGCGCAGAGCGCCGGCTCCGGTGGAACCCATGACGATCAACCGAGCTGTGTCGGCCGATTCGAGGATATGTGTTGTCGGAGGACCCGGAGCGATGTTGGACTCGATATCCAGCGAAGGGAATTTCTCTGCCACCGCGCTGGACGCCGCCGCGATGATTGCTTCGCCGTCCTCGCGGATCTGATTGAGGAACTGCGACTGCAACATCACGGCGGCGGGGCTGTAGATCGGGCCTTCCTGCGGCAGTGCATGTGCCAGGATCAGCCGTGCATTGACCACCTGAGCAACGGCTGCGGCCCATTTCGCGGCACCGATCGATGCCTCGGAACCGTCGACGCCGACAACGATGTCCTGGTGTCCGGCAAGTGTGTCCATGCTTACTCCCTCAGGTGGTTCGAGATCCGTCAACTGTTCCGATGATGTCTCATCGCCACAGCGTTGCTGATGATTTTGCTGCTTCCTTCCATGTCTTCTCGAGTAGTGCGGCTTGCTCGTCGGCAATGTCGAGTTCGCGTCGGTACACCATTCCCAAGCTGAAACTGGTGAGTGAGGTGTGCTCGTGCTCCGACGCCATTTCCAGCAGATGGTGACCGGCGACAACAGAATCCTGGTGCTCGCCGAGAACATCCTGGAAGTGGTTGAAATGCTTGAGCGCTCGTTTGGCGCGATGCTTGTTCGACGGCTTCATCACTTCGATCGCGTACTTCATTCGCTTGGCGCCCTTGCGTGCTCGATGGATTTTCTCGTCGCGGTCCGCGCGTGACGTCGCTTCGGCGACTTTGTCGACTCGTTTGCCGACCTTGTGCGAGAGATGCTGCAGGGTGTTCGCCAGTTCCTTGGAGGAGATCTTCTTGTCGGTGCGTCGACCGATCGCGTCGAATTCCAGATCGACGACGTACGCGTCGAGGTTCTCGAGCAAGGTCAGATAACGTTCGGAATTCAGTGTGTCGAGTGCAATTCCCTGGGCGGTTTCTGCTCGGGCAGAGAAGTATTCGTCGATCCGGGCCCGTACGGCTTCCTGCTCGGGCATGTCGATTTCGCCGAGGCGGTCGACCAGTCGCTGCCACTGCACCTCGACGTCGCGGGCATCACCGAACTTGCCGCCCAACCACCGTAGGTCGTCGACAAGTGCATCGGTCCGCGGTGACTGTCCGGCGTACGACTGCAGTGCACTGCGAATCCGACGCGCGGCGACGCGAAAGTCGTGAACGGCTTCCTCGCTGCGCCTACGGGTTCCGAGATCCGCGTCGGTGAGTGCGCGGATCTGTTCGATCAGGTAGTTGCGCAGCAGTATCCGAGGGGTGGGTGACTTCGTGGTGGTGGCTTCGGGTGCGGAGTGCGGTGTCACGGAGGTGCCAAGCGCACGTTTCAGCTTGGACGGGCTTTCCGAGCGCTCGAGGCCGGCGCCGAACAGCAGGGTTTCGATGGCATCGGCCAGTGGTTGCCCGCCCGCTCCTTGCTCGACCTCGACTTCTTGCCACGTGGACTCTCCGGATCCGTCTGCTTTGCAGGCAATTACGGTGTCCGAAACAACTTCGGCGAGAAGCGTGTCGTCGGCGTCGTTGAGTCTGGTGCGCTCGCGGTCGGTGATGATCAGGGCGACGGGGACCAGGTCGTTGCCACGAATGATCGCTCGGACCAGCGTTGACAATGCTTCGGGTACGACAGTTCCGTCGTCGGGCGGCAGTTGGATTTCGGTTCGGGCATCACCGGCGCCAGGAAGTTTCATATGCCAGCCGGCGTCGTCGCCACCCTCACGTTTGCGCAGCGTGATCTTCTCGGCGAGCAACCGATAGTCGGCGGTGTCGAAGTACGTTGCGGAGAGTTGGATCGAGTCGTGGACCGGTGCGCCGGCTACCCCGGGCAGGTTGTCCAGTGCCGGAACTTCCTGCTCTGCAGGTGCTTCGTACTTGCGCTCGACTTCCTGGACAGCTCCAGGTACTGCATCGGTCTTGCTCATCTGATCTCCTTGTGCGGTGCGATGTAACTGCGTCCATCCTTGTCGGTAACGAGGGCGCAGGGAAGGGTGAGCGCTTTCAGGTTGGCCATGCGAGCGTCAGGCGGCTTTCGAATCGGCGGGTTTCGCCGCTGACGGGGTCGTCGAACTCGAGCACACGGGACAGCAGGCGGAGTGGGTTCGAATAGTCTTCTGCAGCAACATCGTAAAAATCCGGGTAGAAGTTGTCGCCGTGGATGGGTAGTCCCACCGATGTCATGTGCAGACGGAGTTGGTGCGTCTTGCCGGTATGGGGAATCAGTCGATAGCGCGCAAACTCGCCGTGAGTTTCGATCAGTTCGATACGCGATTCGCTGTTGGGATCGCCGTCGATCTCGCGGGCTTTGAGTACTCCGCGTTCCTTCACGATGCGGCTTCGCACGACGGTAGGCGTCGCGACGTCGGCGTCGTAGCGTGCGATTGCTTCGTATTCCTTGGAGACGAGGCGATCGGCGAACATCGTCTGGTAGCCGCGCCTGGCCTGCTGGTGCACGGTGAAGAGGAGCAGCCCGGCAGTTACGCGATCGAGTCGGTGTGCCGGACTGAGCTCGGGGAGGTCGAGGTCTCGGCGAAGTCGAACCAACGCGGATTCCGCGATGTAGCGTCCGCGCGGAGTGCTGGCCAGAAAATGAGGCTTGTCGACTACGAGGATGTTGTCGTCGCGGTACAGGATGTCGATCTCGAAAGGAACTCGTGCTTCGACGGGCGGGTCGCGGTACAGATAGACGAAGCGGCGAGGCGCAAACGCGGTTCTTTCGTCGATTCCGACGCCTTTCTCGTCAACAACCTCGCGGGCGGCAACTTTCTCCCGCAGTCGCACAGCGTCCTGCGGGAACCGCTCGAGTAGATAGTCGAGCGTGGTTTCCCACGTTCCCGTGTCGGGTTGACGGATGCGGCTGGGGTTGAGGCCGTCGCGGACGGGGAGCGGAGATCGAGACACATCTTCGACGGTAGCGCTCTGGCCGGGTATTCGAGCCATCCACGACAGATCGGGCGTGGGTAATCGAGAATCAAGCTTGTGACGTCGAACACCGCACAGTGCTGACCTGCGTATTCGGGCGTTGATGTTACGGATAAGCGTGCCGACGTAACCTGAACGAAACTGCGAGCTAACCCACAGTCTGCGACTATTGGTCGATGACCGAGCCTCGCCTTCCCACAGCTGTTCACGACAGATTGGCACAGTTGCTCGACCCCGTCGATTCGAGACTCGCAAGCCAGTACCCCGGCAACCGCGACGAGATTCAACCGGTGCACACCGTGTACGTCAGTGCTGCCGACGCAGGTGTCGATACTCCGCGGTCGTGGGGTGAGCAGGCAATCGAACTGCTTGATGCCCATGTTGATGTTTTTGCCGATCTCGACACCGAGAATGCACTCGACGATGTCCGTGTTCTGTTGGGTCGCACACCCGTCCAGGACTTACGGATCGATTTCGAAGACGGATACGGGCGACGCGAGGACCAGGAAGAGGATGCCGCCGCGCGGAACGCAGGTCGGACCCTGGCAGCGATCAGTGCGGACCCGTACGGTCCGAGTTGGTGCGGCATCAGGTTCAAAGGAATGCCGGCGAGTGAGCGTCGGCGATCCATTCGCACTCTCGAATTGGTTCTGGACGCCGCCGGTGGAGTGCCAGCTGGATTTGTATTCACCGTTCCCAAACTTCGTGCGGTAGAGCAGGTTACCGCGACGGTGCTGTTGTGCGAGGAGTTGGAGAAGGCCCACGGGTTGGCGACGGGATCCCTGCGATTCGAGCTGCAGATCGAAAGTCCGCAGGCTGTGATTGCTGCGGACGGAACCATTGCGGTTGCGCCGGCTATTCATCGCAGTGAGGGTCGACTGACCGGATTGCACTACGGTACTTACGATTACAGTGCCGCATGCGGAATCGCATCGCGCTTTCAATCGCTCGAGCATCCCGTTGCAGATCATGCCAAGGCGGTGATGCTCGCCGCAGCCGCTCAGACCGGGGTGTGGGTGTGCGACGGTTCCACGCAGATTGCCCCGGTGGGAACCCCCGAAATGATTCACGACGCCATTACACGGCATCATCGGCTTGTCATGCGATCGCTCGAGCGTGGCTACTACCAGGGCTGGGACATGCATCCCGGGCATCTGGTGACGCGATGGCTCGCGACGACAAACTTCTACCGCGGAGCCTTGACCGCCGCAGCGCCGCGAATTCAGGCCTACCTCGATCGTCAGGGTGGGAGTGTGATGGACGAGCCGGCAACAGCGCAGGCATTGGCTGCCGTTGTCCTGCGCGGGCTGGACGCGGGTGCCTTTGCCGAGGCCGGCGTTCTTGCTCTTGCGCCCTCTGCCGATACAGCCTCGCTACGAAGCTTGGTGGGACGAACCACTGTCAACACAGGAGTGAACTGAATCTATGACAACCACTGATTTCACCGCTTATCCAGACTTGGCGTTGCGGACGCTTGGCGGCGCTGTGATCTGGGCGAATGACGAAGCATTTGCCGAGCGTGAAGCGTTGATCCGACCGGGTAAGGCGGGATACCAACCCGCGACATTCGGCCATAAAGGGCAGGTCTACGACGGTTGGGAAACCCGTCGACGTCGCGTCGCCGGCCACGACGAAGCGATTGTCCGACTCGGTGTTCCGGGCGTCGTCCACGGCGTTGTGGTTGATACAGCGTGGTTCAAGGGCAATTACCCGCCCGAGATTTCGGTGGAAGCGATCAGTGTCGACGGGTATCCGGATCCGGCAGAGTTGGCGCAATCGGCCGACTGGCAGACGATTGTCGAGCGCTCCGCGGTCGCCGGTGACTCGGAGAATCCGTTCGACGTGAGCTCGGATCAGCGCTGGACCCACGTCAAGCTCACCATCTACCCGGACGGCGGCGTTGCCCGCTTCCGCGTGCACGGTGAAGCACGCCCGGATCCACGGTTCCTCGATGCCGGGCCGCTCGATCTTGCAGCACTCGAGAACGGTGGACGAGTAACCGACTGTTCCAACATGTTCTACAGCTCACCGCAGAACATTCTGTTCCCCGGTCGAGCAGCATCGATGGGTGACGGCTGGGAGACTGCGCGCCGCCGCGACGACGGAAACGATTGGGTGCAAGTGCAACTCGCCGGCGAAGGTTCGTTGAGTTTTGTCGAGATCGACACGTCGTACTTCCTCGGCAACGCTCCAGGTGCCGGCGCGCTGACCGGACGCACGCCGCGCGGCGAATGGATCGAATTGTTGCCGCGCACCACGTTCCGGCCGGATACGCGTCATCGCTTCCTGATCGAGAGCGACGTCCCGGTAACCGATGTACGGTTGGATGTCTTCCCGGACGGCGGGCTCGCTCGGCTGCGTGTTTTCGGAACTCTGACACCGGCAGCTCGAGCTGTGCTCGACGGGCAATGACGGTAAAGTTGTTGCCATGAACAACTATCCGCGTGACATGGTGGGGTACGGCAAGAATCCTCCCCACCCGCATTGGCCCGGCGACGCGCGGATTGCGGTCCAGTTCGTGCTCAACTACGAGGAGGGCGGCGAGCGTAACGTCCTCGACGGTGATGACGTCTCGGAGACGTTTCTGTCGGAAATGACTCCGGCAGAGGCGTTTCCGAACCGCCACATGAGCATGGAATCGCTGTACGAGTACGGATCTCGCGCCGGATTGTGGCGAGTTCTCGGGATCTTCGAGCGACGCAATCTCCCGCTGACAATTTTTGCGGTGGCGCGTGCCATGCAGCGTAACCCTGAGGCGGTCAGCGCTTTTGGTGAACTCGGTCACGAGATAGCGTGCCACGGACTGCGGTGGTTGTCATATCAGTCGGCGGACGTCGAGCGTGAGCGCGCGGATATGGCCGAAGCCGTCGACATCCTTCGGGATCTGACGGGGTCCGCCCCGCTCGGGTGGTACACCGGACGTGATTCACCGAACACCCGTGAGTTGGTTGTAGAGCATGGCGGATTTGTCTACGACTCGGATTCGTACGCCGACGACCTGCCGTATTGGGTCGACGTGCCTCGAGGCGAGGAGTCGGTGAAGCATCTGGTGGTTCCGTACACACTCGACACCAATGACATGCGGTTCGCCTCTCCGGCAGGCTTTCCCAGTGGCGATCAGTTTTTTGCGCATCTGCGTGACGCCTTCGACGTGCTGTACTCCGAGGGGACCGCCGGGGCACCGAAAATGCTGTCGGTCGGATTGCACTGCCGCATAGTCGGCCGCCCCGCCCGCGCTGCGGCCCTCGAGCGATTCCTCGACCACGTGCAGTCACATGAGAAGGTGTGGATCACGCGTCGGATCGATATTGCTGAGCATTGGAAGGCTGTCCACCCCGCTTAGGGAGGGCGTCCTGCGCAGCTAGAGTTCGTACGGCGCCAGTATGCCGGTGTACGGCTTCGGGATCGGGCGGGCAAATTCGTTCCGCGCACTTGTGGACAGGCCGAGGGTGACAAGAGACTGGACCATCGTCACCGCGGCTGTGACCCCGTCGACTACGGGCACCCCGAGTTCGTCGGACAGGGAGCGGCACAGATCTGCCATGCCCGCGCAGCCCAGAACTATCGCGTCCGAGCCATCACGATCCAGAGCGTCGAAACATGCTTCCAGGATGACCTTTCGGGAATCCGGATTGTAGTCCAAGTCGAGGACCGGGATTTCGCAACAGTGAATGCCGAGACAATGTCGACCCATGCCGTAGCGTTCCACCAGATCAGCTGCACGGCCACGGGTTCGGCCCAACGTGGTCACGACGGAGAATCCGCGGCCGAGGAAACTGGCGTAATGCATGGCGGCTTCGGCGATCGCAACAACTGGGCCGGTGGCTAATTCTCGGGCGGCGTCCAATCCCGGATCTCCGAAGCACGCGATGACGTAGCCGTCGACGCCGTCGATCTCGCCAGTTGCGATTTCGGTGAGAATTCCTGGAACACTGAGTGCCTCGTCGTAGTGACTTTCGACGGACGCCGGACCCGTTGCGGGGCTGACCGCGTCGACGAACATGCCCGGGCCTGCGACGGCCCGGGCACATTCCTCGATCTTGGCGGTCATCGCCCACGTGGTGTTGGGGTTGATCACCTTGATCTTCATGATGGTCAGCTGACCTCTGCAGGTTCGGGAGCGGGGACGTTCTTGACCGCGAGTGACGTGCGGGTGGCGAGTAGGTAGTAGACGGCAAATCCGAGCCCACAGCCGATGAACCAGCTGTACTGCGCTGCGGTGTACATCCCGGTGAGATCCTTGCCGAGCACCGGGGCCATGGCGACAACGGCACCCACCACGGTGGCAATGACGGCTGCCGGGTTGTAACCCTTGCTGTACCAGTAGGTTCCGGTGGGCGACATGCTGAACAGTTCGTCCACGATCACCTTCTGCTTGCGCACGAGGTAGTAGTCGGCGATCAGGATTCCGAATAGGGGTCCGATAAACGCTCCCAGGGTTTCCAGTGTGTAGTGGATGACGTCGGGGTTGTTGTACAGGTTCCACGGGGTGATGAGGATGGATCCGATTGCCGCGATCATTCCGCCGGCCCGCCAGCTGATCTTCTGTGGGCTGACGTTGGAGAAGTCGAATGCCGGTGAAATGAAGTTGGCGACGATGTTGATGCCGATGGTGGCGATGGTGAAGGTCAGGGCGCCGAGAACAATCGCAAACGTGCTGTCGATACGAGCGACTGTGGCAACGGGATCGGTGATCAGTTCGCCGTAAACCGGGAGGGTCAGCGAGGCGGTGACGACAACCAGCACGGAGAACACGAGGAAGTTAACCGGTAGGCCCAGAAAGTTGCCCTTCTTGACTGCCGCAAAGGACTTACCGTAGCGGGAGAAGTCACCGAAGTTGAGCATCGGCCCGGAGAAGTACGAGACCACGAGAGCGATAGCGCCGAGCATGACCGGCACCGCGTCGAAGCCGTCGTACTTGACGTCACCGAGAGTGAGATCTATTGCGCTCCAACCGGCTTTGTAGATGAGATAGCCGCACAGCATGAACATGACGACGTACACGGCCGGTCCGCAGAAGTCGATGAACTTGCGGATCGACTCCATGCCTCGCCAGAACACGCAGGCCTGCAGTACCCACAGGAGCATGAAACTGCCCCAGCCAAGGGCCGATAGGCCGGCAAATCCGTAGTCCTCGACCACGGCGTATGGCGCGAGGGAGGGAAAGAGCTTGATGAGCACGACATCGAGGGCCGCTGAGGCGAGAAACGTTTGAATTCCGTACCAGGCCACAGCAATCAGGCCGCGGATGATCGCCGGGATATTCGCTCCGAGGACGCCGAACACACTACGGCAGATCACGGGATACGGAACGCCGGTTGCCTGACTGGGTTTGGCGACAAGGTTGCAGAAGAAGTACACGATGGTGATGCCGACCAGTAGTGCAACCAGTACTTGCCAGCTGGCTAGCCCCAGCGCGAAAAGGCTTCCGGCCGTGACATACCCGCCTACGCTGTGCACGTCGGACATCCAGAACGCGAAGATGTTGTACGACGTCCACGTCTGCTTACGTAGCGGTGCCAGATCCTCGTTGGTCAATCGCGGGTCGTAGTCGGGTTTGATCAAGCCGCTACCGACAGGATGCCCGGCGGCCTCGACGAGGTCCCCGTGGCCGGGTCCGGTCGGCGGCGCGGCGCTTGCGGTTGTGGTCGGAAGGATATCGGTCATGACAGCTCCTGTGCATCGGGCAGAAGGCAGGGGAAGGTGCACACGCTCTCAGCGCCAGTGGTGAAAATTGTGTTGAGAGAAAGATATCCAGCTTGTGTTGCACAACTATTGCGAGATCGGTATATCTTTTTCGGCGAGCAGTCCGGTGTCGGTCGGCAGTGTTGCGATCACAGAGTTGAGTCGGTTGTGGTGAATCTCGGATGCGGCCAGCAGTGCTTCCGTATCGCGTCTCAAGAACGCATCGAGCATCGCGGTGTGATCGGAATGGAGGACGGTTCGATCGACGCCGGCAACGTGAACCATCGGCTGGACCGGTTCGGTGATGTTCCAGGCCGCCTCGAACATGTGTAGAAGGCGATGCATGTTCGACGGCCGTGTCAGCGCCAAGTGGAAGTTACGGCTTTCGCAGTGATACGAGTGTGAGTCGTCGTAGCGCAGAGCGATTTCGAGTCTCGAGTTCACCTCGACGGCGTGAGCGTGGTCCTCCTTGGTTGCTTGTTCGACGGCAACGCTGAGCGCAGCAGATTCCAAGGTCTCGCGGACTATGTACATTTCACGCAGTTCGGCGGGTGTCAGTTGCGCGACGGTGTATCCGAATTGGTGTCGGTGATCGACCAGCGATTCACCGACCAGCGTCTTGAGTGACTCCCGGACGGGTATTCGGCTGACCCCGAAGCGCTCGGCGACTTCGGCCAGCGGAATGGGTGTGCCCGGAGGCGCCGATCCGGAAAGAATGACTCGACGCAGTTCGTCGAGGATTGCTTGCTGGGGACTTCCGGGAGTATCGATCACCAATTGCGTCAGCAGCACTGATCTACGGCGCGGTGCCATGGCGAACTCCCTTCTCGTCTGTTATGCGTAGAAACAGAGTAGAAACTCGATGTTGCGTGTGCGTGACAACTACGTAGCTGCCACGAATCGAACGAGCCGATGATTCTCCCTGTGCGAACGGCGCAGACGTGGACGAACGGGGTAGCGTTGAAAAGGTTCGAGAAGGAAGTGAGACGGTCGATGGTACCCGCGGCGCGGGGCGCGACCGATCAGCGCGTGATCGGGAATCTGCCCCATGAGCTGAGCAGTTTTGTCGGACGTCGACGCGAGTTATCCGAGGCCAGAAGGTTGTTCGAGGAATCGCGTCTACTGACCTTGACTGGTATCGGCGGAGTAGGTAAGACACGACTTGCCATCCGTCTGGCGAGCACGGTGCAGCGAGCATTCCGCGACGGGGTCTGGTTGGTGGAACTGGGCGAGCAGACTGATCCGAAATTACTCGACGACTACGTCGCGGTGAGGCTCGGTGTGCGGCCGGTCTCGTCGGATCCGCTGCACGCGATCATCGACTACTGCGCGGACCGGAGTCTGCTGTTGGTGCTCGACAACTGTGAACACCTGGTGGATTCTGTTGCGCGGTTTGCCGGTGAGATTCTGCGTCGGTGCGCCGGGGTGAAGATTCTGGCGACGAGTCGAGAATCGCTGGGAATGGGCGGTGAGGTGACGATGCGAGTTCCCTCGCTCACGACGCCACAGCAACAGTCGCGCGAATTCGAGGGCCTTGCCCAGTACGAATCCGTGTCGCTGTTCACCGAGCGCGCGGCGTCCGTCGTTCCGGGCTTTGTGCTGACCGACGAGAACAAGGATGCCGTTGCTCGGATTTGCCAGGATCTGGACGGATTGCCGTTGCCGATCGAGTTGGCGGCTGCCCGTCTGCGGGGTATGTCTGTGGAGCAGATCATGAATCGGCTCTCGGATCGTTACCGTCTCCTCACCTTGGGTGGACGTGGCGCACCGAGTCGTCAGCAGACGCTTCGTTTGTCGATTGATTGGAGCTATGACCTGTGCTCGCCGCTGGAACAACGGTTGTGGGGAAGGCTGAGCGTGTTCTCGGGTGGGTTCGACCTCGATGCTGCCGAAGGTGTGTGCGGGCAGGACATGAGTTCGACGGAAGTGCTCGATATCGTCACCGGATTGGTCGAGAAGTCCATCCTCATTCGTGAGGAATCCGACGGTGTCGTTCGCTACCGTCTTCTCGATCTTCTCCGGGAGTACGGGAGTGAAAAGTTGGAGGCCACCGGGGAACAGTTCGACGTGCATCGCCGCCATCGCGATTGGTTCGAAGATCTTGCTGTCCGAGCGGATTCCGACTGGATCAGCAGCAGGCAGGCCGAATGGATCGCATGGTTGAGGCGTGAACAGCGCAATGTAGACGACGCGCTGGAGTTTTCGATTTCGACGCCAGGACAGGTGCGGTCTGCGACTCGAATAGTTGCCGCCTTGTACCAACTGTGGGTGGCTGACGGCCTGATCGGCCCGCTGCGGTACTGGGCTGATCGAACCCTTGACGCCACAGCCGCCGAGACGGACATGTATCGCGCGGACGTCTTGTGCGGAGGCGCAGCGGCGCACGCGATGCAGGGCGATTACGTGCGTGCACGCGAATTGGTCGACGAAGGTTGGCGCCTTGCCGAGGTCGTGGGAGACGTGCGTTCGCGAGCTTTGGCAGCGTGGGCGGACGGGTACGTCAATGCGTCTGCGGGTGAATTCGACACTGCTACAGCGAAGTTGGAATCTGCTCTGGCGATGTCTCGGTTCGACGAAAATCTGCAGTACGTGGTGATCGGTTTGGGCGTCCTCGGTCTCGCATATATTCTTGCCGGTTCTCTGGAGCGCGCGGTGGAGTGTTACGACGAGTGTCTCGATGTCACCGTGCCCCTGCACGAAGTGACGTATCAGGCCCAGGCATTGGGGTTTCTCGGACTCGTGGCGTGGCTTCGGGGTGACTTCGCGCGTGCGAGTGACTATTCGACACGTAGTTTGCGAACTGACAATTCTTCGATGAACGCCGCATGGTGTGTTGAATCGTTGGCGTGGACTGCTGTAGCGCAACGTGATTGGAAGCATGCAGCGATTCTGCTCGGCGCCGCGGAGATGTGCTGGCAGAAGATCGGGCGGCCGCTCACCGGGCTCTCGAGGTTGTCGGGTTTCCGCGACAAGGCGATGAAGAGTGTTCGAAAGGCTCTGGGTGAGAGTGCTTTCGACAAGGAGTTTCACAGAGGGAGTGTGATGACCGAAGGTGAAGCCGTCGCATACGCACTCGACGAGCGTCGCAGTGCCCAGGCTGCATCGTCGAGCGAGGCAATTCGACTCACACGCCGCGAGCAGCAAGTTGCGGAACTCGTGGCTCAGGGCCTCACGAACCGCGCTATCGCAGAGCGCCTCTTCATCTCGGTGCGCACCGCTCAGGGGCACGTGGAGCACGTGCTGACAAAACTGGGATTCAATTCCCGGGCGCAGATCGCGGCGTGGGCAGTTTCTCACGCACACGAAGAGGAATCGCAAGGCGCTGCGCGATCCCTAGATCGGCCGTGAGGGCTTCTACTGCAAAACACCAGGTCGTCACCGCAGTGCCCGAAATGCAGGTACAAATCCAGGTACCGATCCAGGTAGTTCGGCCGTCGCTCAGACGTCGGATGCACGGCAGTGTCGAGGTCGACCGAGTGCCAACCGCACTTTCCGACCGAGAAACTGGATCCGATCATGCCCGTCAACACCGCCGATCCCGATGCGTCCATCGAATGGGACACAGCCGTGGTCGACTCGCGAAGCGTGGACTTCGCGGCAGGCGGGGACGGCGAGTTGGTTGTTTTTCTGCATGGGTGGGGCTTGTCGCCGCGTGCGTATCGTTCGTCGCTTGCATCGCTGGTCAATAGGGGTTTTCGCGTGATCGCGCCCACACTTCCCGGACTCGGCGGCAGCGCAGAACTCGAGCCGAGCGATCGCACTTTTGACGGCTACGCGAAGTGGGTGGGTCGATTTCTCGACGCGATCGGGGTGAACAGTCCGGTAACCGTTGTGGGACATTCGTTCGGTGGTGGAGTGGCGGCAGCGGTGGCACATGATCGCCCGACCCTGGTTTCCCAGCTGGTGTTGGTGAACTCGGTCGGTGGTGGTGCGTGGTCACATTCGTCCGGGCGCGAGTACCCGATCCGTAAGCGACCGCTGTTGAATTGGTGCGGCTCGGCGATAGCTGAAGCCATTGCGACCTTCCCGGCCCGTGGACCTATGCAGTTGCTGTTGGACGAGGTAGTTCCCAATGCGGTCCGCAATGCCGGTTCGTTGTGGCGCACGGCGAACTTGGCCAGGAACGCCGATCTCATCGCACTGTTCGAAACGATGGCAGAACGTGCGATGCCGGTGTCGATGCTGTGGAGCGTCGGCGATCAGGTGATCCCACGCGCAAGCTTCGACGCGATTCGTGCCGCCCTCGTAGATCCTCGAGTTCACGAAGTTCGTGGCAACCACAACTGGCTGATCGACGACGCCGAACTGTTCGGGCAGTTATTGACGCACGTGCTTTCCGATTCGGCCACAGAACTCGTCGGTTGACCGCCAACTACCGTGTATCTTCGAATCCATGAACAGGCAGGGAACGGCGACGCGATCGTTGTTGCTGCTTCTGCTGCCGTTCATCGCGATGCTCGCTACTCCGCCGCTCGGTTCATCGGGCAGTGCCGCGGTTCTGGGAACCGCGATTGCGGTTTTTGTTGTTGCCGCGTTGGCGACGTCGCCCCGCAGCGAACTTCTGCAACTGTTTGCGCGCTCGTCGAGTGGGCCGGCCCGTGACGAGCGTTGTCTGCGTGGGTCTTTCCGCAGGCAGAGCAGCCCGGACGCCCCTGGTCGTCCACAACCCCGAGCTCCGGGAATTGGTCTGTAGTCTGGCACCGCGCGGGTGAGAAACCCGTCGTAGGTCGGTCAGCGAAGCTCAGCCCACGACCATTCCCCGCGCTCGCATTCTGCTCGAGCGTGCCTCTTGGTGAGGTTCATTCATCATGCTTGATTTCATCTATTACCCCGTATCCGGAATCTTGTGGTTCTGGCACAAGGTTTTCTCCCTGGTTTCGGGAGCACCCGACAGCGGTGTCGTCTGGGCACTGTCCGTGGTGTTTCTCGTCTTCACGCTCCGAGCGATTCTTTTCAAACCGTTTGTCAAACAGGTCCGCACGCAGTTGGTGATGCAGAAATTACAACCGCAGATCAAGGCATTGCAGAAGAAGTACGCCGGCGACAATCAGAAGCTTGCCGCGGAGATGGCAAAGCTCCAGAAAGAACACGACTACAGCCCGCTGCTCGGATGTTTGCCGATGCTTATTCAGGCTCCGGTCTTCATCGGCCTGTATCACGTTCTGCGGTCGTTCAATCGGACGGGAGCGGCTACCCACGTCCCGTTCCTCAGCCCTACCGAACCCATGTCCATCGCCGACAACGCGAACACTGCGAACTACTTTTTCAGTGCCTCGGATGTGCAGTCGTTTCTCGATGCGAAGCTGTTCGGGGCGCCGCTGTCGGCGATGATTTCGAGTCCGGCCGCGCAATTGGAGGCGTTTGGCGATGTGACCCGGCTGTCCATAGTTCTGGTCGCAGTTCCGCTGATGATCTTTGCCGCGGTGGCGACGCACTTCACGTCGCGGGCATCTATCGCGAGGCAGGTGGACACCGGGACCGTCAACCCGCAAACGGCGATCATGAACAAACTCGCGTTGTGGGTGTTTCCGGTCGGAGTGGTTGCCTTCGGTGCGTTTGTGCCGGTCGCGATCCTGATCTATTTTGTGAGCAACAACTGCTGGACATTCGCGCAACAGCATTTTGTGTACGGCCGGATTGCGGCGGAGCAGCGCGAGGCAGATATTCAGATCCCGCCAGGCTCCGCGTCCACAGCGCCTCTTCCTGGTGCCAAGCCGACCAAGGCAAAACGGAAATCGTGACGAAAATCAGCACTCCCTACCGGCTGGTAACACACGTACGCTGGATTTCATGACCAAGTGGACTGCAGAAGACGTTGTCGATCAGACCGGCCGCACGTTTGTGGTGACCGGGGCCAACAGTGGGTTGGGGGAGGTAGTTGCACGGGCATTGGGCAAAGCGGGCGCAACCGTAGTACTTGCGTGCCGCGACACATCGAAGGCTGAACCCATTGCGGCGGAGATCGGTTCCAACGCGGTGGTACGGCAACTCGATCTTGCGGATCTCGCGTCGGTGCGGGCATTTGCCGACGCCACCGACGCCGTCGACGTTCTGGTAAACAACGCCGGTGTCATGGCGATACCGTTTCGCCGGACGGTCGACGGTTTCGAAATGCAGATCGGCACAAACCATCTGGGGCATTTTGCGCTCACCGGCTTGCTGAAGGACAAGCTGACGGATCGTGTCGTGACGATGTCGAGCGCACTGCACCAACTGGGAACCGTCGATCTCGATGATCTCAACTTCGAGCATCGCAAATACAACCGGTGGCTGGCGTACGGGCAGTCCAAACTCGCCAATCTGCTGTTCACGTACGAACTTCAACGCAAACTGGCTGCGTCGGGTTCGCCGCTCAAGGCATTGGCGTCGCATCCGGGGTATGCGTCGACAAACCTGCAGGGCCACACCGAGTCCGTCTTCGACAAGCTCATGGGCATCGGCAACCGGATCATCGCGCAGTCTGCGGAGATGGGCGCATTGCCGGAGCTGTATGCGGCAACCGTTCCTGATGCATTCGGCGGCAGCTATATCGGCCCGGACGGTCCGTTCGAGCAGCGTGGATACCCGAAAGTGGTTGGCTCGAACAAGAAATCGCACGATACCGAGACCGCAGCGGGCCTGTGGACGCTTTCCGAGAAGTTGACCGGAGTGTCGTTCGGAATGTGACGCCGATGGCCGCGAACCCCAGTGGGATTCGCGGCCATCGCAGCAGTTGCACTGTTACAGCAGTTGCACTGTTACAGCAGTTGCACTGTTACAGCGTGACAACCATCTTGCCGGTGTTCGCGCCGCGCATCAGATCGATGAACGCCTGCGGGGCATTGTCGAGACCTTCGACTTTGGTCTCGTCCCACGCAATCTTGTTGTCGGCGAGCCACCCCGCCATGTGGGTGCGGAACTCGGGGCCGAGATGGCGGTATCCGCCAACCAGGAATCCGCGCAATGTGAGCTGCTTGCCGATCGCTGCCGCCAAGTTGCTGGGGGCAGTGGGCTTTTCGGTGGTGTTGTACTGAGCGATGGCTCCGCACATCGCGATTCGGCCGCCAGAATTCATGGCGTCGATAGCCGCCTCGAGATGTTCACCGCCGACGTTGTCGAAGTAGACGTCGATTCCGTCGGGTGCGGCAGCGGCGAGAAGTTCGGTGACCGGTCCGTCGTGGTAGTCGAACGCGGCATCGAAGCCGAGTTCGAGGAGACGAGCGACCTTCGCCGGAGAGCCCGCGCTGCCGATCACACGCTTGGCACCCAGGAGCTTTGCGATCTGGCCGACCAGTGATCCGACGGCTCCTGCTGCGCCGGAGACGAATACGGTGTCACCTTCTTTGAACTCGGCAACAGCTGTCAGTCCCGCGTACGCGGTGAGGCCCGTCATGCCGAGCGCACCGAGGTAGGCCGTGGCTGGGGCAATGGACGTATCAGCGGGAGTGACGGCTGTCCCGTCGAGAATCGCGTACTCGCGCCACCCGAGGCCGTGGACAACAACGTCTCCGACAGTGCGATCGGCGGACTTCGAGGCGATAACTTCTCCGACTGCGCCACCGTCGAGAGCCGCGCCGATCTGGAAGGGCGGCAGGTACGACTTCACGTCGTTCATGCGTCCACGCATGTACGGATCGACCGAGATCGCGATGTTGCGCACCAGGATCTGGCCGTCTTCGAGTTCGGGAAGCTCGACCTCGACTGTGGAGAAGTTCTCGGGGGTCGGCCAACCGTTCGGCCGGGATGCAAGGTGGATCTCGCGGCTGATTGTGGGGGTGGAACTCATTAATCGTCCTTACTTACTTCGAGGGTGACCTCGATGTTGCCGCGAGTTGCGTTGGAGTACGGGCACACCTGGTGCGCCTTCTCCGTCAGCTCGACGGCCTGTTCATGGGGCAAATGGGGAAGTGAAACTTCAAGCGTCACAGCAAGTCCGAAACCGCCGGCGTCGTTCGGGCCGATGCCGACGCGAGCGCCCACCGCAGAGTCCGCAACATTGGCTTTCTCCGCTCGGGCGACCATCTGCAGTGCAGAGTGGAAGCACGCCGCATATCCGGCGGCAAAGAGCTGCTCGGGATTGGTGCCGTCGCCGCTGCCGCCCATTTCCTTCGGGATGGCCAGGCCGAGATCGAGGCGTCCGTCGGAGGTGCGGGCGTGGCCGTTGCGACCTTCGCCGGTGGCCAGTGCTTCTGCGGTGTACACGATGTTCATGGCTTCTTCTTTCCGTCGACAGCGTTGGATGTTTGAAGGTGCTTACCTAGCCGGACCAGGACTTCCCGGAGTTTCACCAGTTCGTCGAGATCAAGTCCCGTTGCCTCGGCGAGCGTGCGGGGTATGTCTTCTGCCTTGCTGCGCAGTGCCAAACCGCTCTCGGTCAGGTGAATCTCGACGCGGCGCTCGTCACTGGTCAGGCGTCGGCGCTCGATGAGCCCTTGGCTTTCCAGTCGCTTGAGGAGCGGCGAGAGAGTGCCGGTGTCGAGATCAAGGGCGTCGCAGATATCCCGAACGCCGCGGCCGTCGCGTTCCCACAGTGTCAGCAGGACCAGGTACTGGGGATACGTAATTCCCAGGTCCTCCAGCATGGTTCGGTAGGCGGCCGTGGTTGCTCGCGACGCCGAGTAGAGGGCGAAGCAGAGTTGGTGTTCGAGAGCGAGCGGGTTGGTCACAAGAAATACTGTAGCGCACAGTTTAGTTGTGCGCAACCTAGCTGTGCAAAATCTATCTTGGACGCCTGCGGTCGTTCACGGAGTATTGACACGCCTGCCACCTGTCCGACGCGTGTGGACGGTACTTCTGAACGATGAGCGATTCGACGGAATATGACCTGGTTGTCATCGGCTCCGGCCCGGGCGGGCAGAAGGCGGCAATCGCGGCCGCCAAGCTGGGTAAACGAGTGGCCATGGTCGAGAAGGGGAACATGCTCGGGGGAGTGTGTGTCAATACCGGCACCATTCCGTCGAAGACGTTGCGGGAGGCGGTTCTCTATCTGACCGGCATGAATCAGCGCGAACTGTACGGCGCGAGCTACCGGGTGAAGGGAAACATCACACCGGCGGATCTGTTGGCTCGAACGCAGCATGTCATCACCAAGGAGATCGAGGTGGTGAGATCACAACTCTTGCGTAACCGCGTCGAACTGCTGGTCGGGGTCGGGTCATTTGTCGACGCGCACACCATCCTCGTCGAGGATGCTTCGCGCGGCGACAAGATGACGATTACCGCGAAGTTCGTCGTGATCGCCACGGGCACACTGCCTGCGCGTCCGGCGGGCGTCTCGTTCGACAGCCACCGAGTTCTCGATTCCGACGGAATCCTGAATCTGACGTCCATTCCCGGCACCGTGGTCGTGGTCGGCGCTGGTGTGATCGGAATCGAATACGCGTCGATGTTCGCCGCGCTCGGCACCAAGGTCACCGTCGTGGAGAAACGAACCTCGATGCTGGACTTCTGCGACCCTGAGATCATCGAATCGCTTCGGTATCACTTGCGGGATCTGGCGGTGACGTTTCGATTCGGTGAGGAGGTGACTGCCGTCGACGTCGGCGCCAACGGAACTCTCACCACGTTGGGTAGCGGCAAGCAGATTCCAGCCGAAACCGTCATGTATTCGGCTGGGCGTCAAGGTCTTACCGCGCCTCTGGCATTGGAGAATGCCGGACTCGAGGCCGACGACCGCGGCCGAATTTACGTGGACGAGAATTTCCGCACCAAGGTCGAGCACATTTACGCCGTCGGCGATGTCATCGGATTCCCTGCTCTTGCAGCCACTTCCATGGATCAGGGTCGACTGGCGGCGTATCACGCGTTCGAAGAACCTGGCGCGAAGTTGATGGATTTGCAGCCTATCGGCATCTACTCGATTCCCGAGGTGTCATATGTCGGCGCAACCGAGGTCGACTTGACCGAGGAATCGGTGCCGTACGAGGTCGGGGTGTCGCGCTACCGCGAACTTGCCCGCGGTCAGATCGCCGGCGACTCATACGGAATGCTGAAAATTCTGGTATCCACGGACGACCTCAAGTTGCTCGGGGTTCACATCTTCGGTTCGGGAGCAACAGATCTCGTCCACATCGGACAGGCGGTCATGGGGTGCGGCGGTACCGTGGAATACCTTGTGGATGCGGTCTTCAACTACCCGACGCTGTCTGAGGCGTACAAGGTTGCTGCCCTCGACGTGATGAACAAGATCAGGGCCCTCAAGCAGTTCCAGTAGACAATGATGTCAGGTGGCGGTGAAGGCGGTTGATCGACGGATTCCCGATCGTGCGCCGGCCTTCGAGCCGCACTCTGCTCGGAGTAGTGCCGTAGTAAGCCTCGAAGGCTCGTACGAAGTGCGGTTTTGACGTGAATCCCCAACGGCGAGAGATATCTTCGACGGACGCGTCGGCGGAATCCGGTGTCGTCAGTTCGCGGTACGCATGTTCTAGTCGCTTACGGCGGATCACCTGCGCAATCCCACCGTCGTCGTTGAACGCACGGTAGAGCTGCGCCCGGGAGACTGCCAGTGCAACGCAGATTGTCGTAGGGCTGAGCCAACTCTCGCCGAGATGATCGAGAATGTACACCAGGGCGCGCGCTCGAAGATCCTCCGGAGGTGCTCGAAGTTGTTGCTCGGGTGCAACGTGCCCCACACTGGCTTTCAGCAGCGATTCGACAACGTTTTCGTACTGCGCCGCGCCAGCGAAGTCGAGGTGTGGGAGTGCGTCCGAGATCGACTGCAGGCACTGCGAGAAAACTACCGCGGGCATGCCCGTCAGGACGGTGCCGTGCAAGGAGCGACCGTGCGACGAGGCCTCGACGAGTGCACGCGGCACAACCAGACTGATCGTGCGGGCAGTGCGCTGTGAGTGTGTCCGGACGCTCGCGCGAAGCGGTTTGCCTAAATCGACAAACGAGACCTCGTTCGTCCGGACGAGAAAGTCGACACCGTCGGCGTCGCCGCCCATCGCGCCGGCGGTCCACGCCTGGACCACGTAGTGATCGTCCAGTTCGCTTTCCGTGATCAGTCGACGGTTTCGTACGTAGTTCTGACTGTTGACGGTGGTCTCGCCGATCAGTGACGTCCCGGTGGCAGTACCCGAGATCGTCCCGTGAAGTGGGACATCTCGGCCGGCGCGTTCGGTGACGTAGAAGGGCCGAGTCGCTGCTCGCCAGTAGTCGTCACGGTCCGCCGCGTCCACAAATCCCGTGGATATGTCAATCCGGGGCTCAATCATGGGCACGCGGGGGATGTTATGTGAAATAGGCCAGGTCAGGGGCGCTTTCCGGAAAATAGCAGAGATAAGTGATCGGCGCCACAATGCGAGACAAAACGGGCATGAAATGGAGACGCTTCGCATTCACACTGCGGTGGACATGGGCCTATGGTCGAGACTATGCGCGGATCTGTGTGGAATTTCTGCTCGGGCCGGGGGTTTGCCTCCCGGTTTCGGGGCGTGCCCGCAGTAGGGCTCGCGTAGTGCCCGGATCGAAGTCGGACCCGATCGACCGCAAGCCCAGAAGTCGTGTCTCCGTGCGCCGCAGGCTGCTGGGGGCCGCGTCGTCGACGCCCCGTGCTCGACTCGTCAAGCTGATGCAATCGCCGTCGGGATTGACTGTTCTCGACGCTCCCCGTGGGTTTGGTAAAACCGCACTCGCCGGGTTGTGGTTGTCGGCCCCGGCTCCATTGCCGAATCGGCCGGTGGTGTGGGTGCCTGCGCCTGATGCGCCCACAAATCACATCGACTACTGGGACAAGGCACTGACCGTCATTCAGGATTCCTGCGAGGCAGTTCCGAGGCTCGCGGATAATCACGCGTACCCCGAACGCAAGATGCGCGAGTATCTTGCGGCATCGACGGTGCCGTTCGTGGTGGTGTTCAACCGGGTGGATCTGATCGAGGGGCATGGCCTCGGTGAGCGGCTCACTGCCCTGATCGACGACGTGCCGGGATTGAAAATAATTGTCACACTGCAAGATCGAGCATCCGTGGAGGTCCTGGACAACGTCCGCATCGAGGAGAGCCTGACCGTAGACGATTTGCGATACACACCGGACGAAGCAGTGGCACTGTTTTCCGGAGCCGGTATTGCCGTGCCTGCCGATGTTGTCCACTCGATCTGCGGGCGGTTGGCGGGTGTACCCGCGCTGATGAAGGTGGCTGTGGATGTCGTGAGCGGGCTTCCGGAGCGCTCCCGTAGCCGCGAGATAATTATGCAGCGCATCGATCTGGCGCTCTACGGCTACACAAAGCGCCAGGTGCCTCCGAAGGCTGCGCGTACCGAGTTGTCGAATTTCACGCTTCGAATCGCTGCGGCGCGGACTGTTACCGTGGCAACAGCGCAGTTGTTGGTCCCGGGGGTCGACGTTGCCCCGCTGATGAATCGGCTCGAATCGTCCGCCTTGTTGTTCCGCGACCGGCATCGGGAGAATTGGTATTTTCCTCCTGCCGTTCGTGAAGCGCTGATGAGGATCGACGACGAAACCGGCGGTGCTTCCAGGGAGCGGTTGCTCCTACTGTCGCGGTATTGCCTCGACCACGGTGATATCGCCGATGCGGTCCACTACGCAATCGACGCGCAGGACTGGTCGGAGGTCGCTGCCATTCTCAGCCGGCACTGGGCGGATCTCCTGGTAGCGCATTCCGGGTTGCTCCGAAAAGCTATGTGGTCCATGCCGGAAGAGATCATGTCGGCAAGTCGTTCCATGCAGGTCGGGCGCGACATGCTGGAGTTCCGGTTGCGTACACCCTCCGTGGATCTCGACACCTACAACACGGAGTCCTCGGAACTTGCGGACGTCGCTGCGATGACCGACGTGCTCGCCCAACTGAACAGCGGAACGGTTCAAGTTATCGTGTTGCGCGCATCGGGAGAGCACGGGCGATCAGCCGACGTCGCACGCACTCTCGTCGATATCGCGGACTATCTGGATGTCGGCCGGATCGACGAGTTCAGAAGTCAGCTACCAGCTCTGCGTCTGATCTGGGGTGTCGCATTTCAACTTGTCGGCAATGTCGACGACGCAGCCACACAATTGGCGATCGCATACCAGGATGCGCTTCACAGCGGTCCACGTTTTGTTGCGCGACATTCAGCCGGCAATGCGGCGCTCAATGAGGTTCTGCGCGGCAGACTTTCGGAGGCGTCGCAATGGCTTCTCGCGGAAGGGGTAGAACCCGACGTTCCCGGGTGGCTGGGACCGCCGTCCCATATCGGCGGCGCAATCGCCCGGCTCTTGATTGCGTTGGATACGTTGGATCTTTCCGCGGCTGCTGCGGCGATCGAGATTCTCGACGGTATCTCGCCGGCTGGCGACGTGTGGGCCTTCGAAGCGTATGCCCGGACGCGGTGGGCATTGGCTCGGCGCGATCCTTTCGCGGGGCTGGTCACTCTTCAACGCGCCGGCGCCGCAAACGAACCGCCCGTCAACTGTGGCGTCTCGAGCGGTGCCGCAATGCTGAGCGCCGCGCGCATCGATTTGCTCCTCGCCGCCGGTGAAGGCGCCAAGGCAATTGGCGAGGCTGCGGTTCTCGGGGACCACTTGCCGATAGTGCAGGTCTCGGCGGCACGTGCCTACTTTCTGACGGGGAACCCTGAGCGAGCCCTGCAACTATGCCGGGCAATCGACTGGAGCGCAGATTTCTATCCCAGGGTGCATACCGAGGCGAAACTGGTAGAAACCGCGGCATATCACAGTTTGGGCGAGTGGTCGGATGCCGGCGATTCCTGGTCCAGGGCTTGTGAATTGGTCGAGCGCACCGGTGCTCTTTCCGCGTTCTCGACAATTCCGCGACGAGTGATCGAGGATCTCGAAACGCGCGCACCATCACGTAGCAGCTCTGTTGTCGCTTTTCTCGAATCCGAAGCGGTAGAGATGTATCCCCCGACAATCGAACGCCTGGTCCTCAGCAGGCGTGAGGCAGAAGTGCTCCGCGGATTGTCGGACGGACTGCCCATCGCCGATATCGCCCGGAAGCTCTTTGTCACCCAGAACACGATGAAAAGTCACATTCGGCGGTTGTACCGAAAGCTCGGTGTCCATTCGCGTGACGAGGCTGTTGCCGCGGCACACCGGCTATCCTTGCTCGGCGCAGAACCGGTGCGCCAACGGTTCTCACCGTAGATTGGTCTCCGCGTACACGGTCATCGCGTCGCGGATCAGCTCTGCCGTACCCGGACCGTGGACGTCGTAGTTGGCGCGGAATCGTGGATCGTCGACGTACATCTGTCCCAGTCCGATAAATGCGTCGGCGCTGGGAGTCTTTCCCTGCCAACCGGTTTTGACCCAGGTGAACTGGCGGTGGGTGATGGCCTGGACGGTGTCGGATTCGGGTCCGAGCCCGTCTGCTGCGGCTTTGCCGAACGCCGCGGCGATGTCTTTGTGCGCGTTCAGGTGAGACGTCTTCTCCTGCTCGGACATCGAGCGCCACCACTTGTCGCTGCTGGTGTATACGTCGCTACCCCACCGTTCGATCACCTCGTCTTTGTATTGAGCGTGGTCGAAGCCGTCGAATACTTCTTCAGGCATGAGTGGTAGTCCTTTCTCGGTTTTTCTCAATGTTGTTGTCACCGAATCGATCTGGCGACAAATCCGGGCGCGTTCTTGTTCGAGCAGTTCGAGGTGAGTGTGCAGGGCGGTTGTTGTGTCTCGTTCGCCGCCCAGAATCTCCGCTATGACCGGCAGTCCTAGGCCGAGTTCACGCAGCAGCAGGATTCGCTGAAGCCGAACCAGTGCTGTGTCGTCGTAGAAGCGGTATCCACCTGCTCCCGTTCGATGGGGTTTCAGTAGTCCCAGGTCGCCGTAGTGGCGCAGGGTTCTGCTGGTGGTTCCCGCAGCTTTGGCAAGCTCTTGGATGGACCATTCGGTCACTGTTTTCCACTCCCTTCCTCTATCGGTGCGCTGTATCCATTGTGTAAGTTGACGTAACGTCAAGGTCAAGGGGAATTTTGCACCTGATTTCCGCGGTCGTCACGAACGCGTCTCCAGCTGACCGATTCGATGAACTAACCAGGGTGATCCAGCTCACTTGATGATCGTATTGAATAGTTCAAGCGCCCTCTGTTGACGCTTTCTCATACCTCGATAACGATCACCTGAACAGAACGAAATGTGCTGAAGACAGGAACGGTGGTCACGATGACTGAACTGGTGTCGGGCGTAGCCCAGACCAAGCCCTATGACCTCGACGATCGGTACCGGTCGGGATCGGGTCCGGTGTTGCTGACCGGTGTTCAGGCAATCGCTCGCGGATTCGTCGAACAGCATGTCCGCGACATCCGCGCAGGCAAGCGGATCGCCACCTTTGTCTCCGGGTACCAGGGCAGTCCCCTCGGCGGAGTGGACAAGATGCTCCACGGGATGCCCAAGGTGCTCGCCGAGCACGACATCACCTTCATACCGGGCTTCAACGAGGAACTTGCGGCCACCGCGGTGTGGGGTAGCCAAACAGACCTTCCTGCAGGAACCGCGACCCACGACGGCGTGACCGGCATCTGGTACGGCAAGGGGCCCGGTGTCGACCGCGCTACCGATACCATCCGCCACGCGAACATGTACGGCGTCAACCCCAGGGGCGGCGTCGTGCTTCTGGTGGGCGACGATCCTGCATCCAAATCGTCGACCGTACCCGCAGTGAGTGAGCGCTCCCTCGCAGCAATGGGCGTGCCGGTTCTGTTCCCCCGCAACGCCGAAGAAATCATCACGATGGGCATGCACGCGGTGGCGCTGTCCCGCGCATCCGGTTGTGTTGTGGCCCTGAAGATCGTTGCCGACGTAGCGGACGGCGCGTGGACGGTTGACGGCAGCATCGCCGACTTCGACATCGTGGTGCCCGAGGTGCAGTTCGAGGGCAAGCCATTTGTCTACAAGCAGCGTCAGATGGCGGCGCCGCCGGACAGCGTCATCGCAGAAGCCGACCTGTACGGACCCCGGTGGGATCTGGTGCAGGCCTACGGTGCCGCGAACAATCTTGATGTGATCGAGGTTGATCCGTCAGGTGCCAAGATCGGAATTGCCGCTACCGGAACCACATTCGACTCCGTACGTCAGGCTCTGACAGACCTGGGTGTCGACGACGCAGCCCTGCATCGTGCGGGAATTCGGCTGCTCCGTATCGGTATGCCGTACCCGGTGGTGGGGGAGTCGGTGCGAGAGTTCGCAACCGGACTCGAGCAGATCATCGTGGTCGAGGACAAGACGGCATTCATCGAGGCTCAGATTCGAGAGATCCTCTACGGAATCGATGATGCGCCTCGCATCATCGGTAAGCGCGACGGCCAGGGCCGTCTGCTCATGCCCGCGAGTGGTGAGCTCACCGCAGGCCGGTTGCTCGCCCCGTTGCGCCGCGTACTCAAGCCGCACGTCGAGCTCAAGCGCACCCTCCCGGCTCCGCTGTCGCTGAACGTGCTCTCCGCCAAGCGCACCGCGTACTTCTGCAGTGGGTGCCCCCACAACCGTTCCACCGCAATCCCCGAGGGTTCCATCGGCGGCGGCGGAATCGGTTGCCACACACTCGTCACCATGTCCGGCCGTGAGGACAGCGCTGTCACCGGTTTGACGCAGATGGGCGGCGAGGGCAGCCAGTGGATCGGGCAGGCACCGTTCACCGACGTGCCTCACCTGTTCCAGAACATCGGCGACGGCACCTTCTTCCATTCCGGTCAATTGGCTGTTCAGGCGTGCATCGCTGCAGGCGTGAACATCACCTACAAGTTGCTCTACAACGAGGTAGTGGCGATGACCGGTGCGCAGGACGCAGAAGGTGCCCTCTCCGTTGCTCAACTCAGCCACAAGCTGACCACCGAGGGCGTCAAGCAGATCATCATCTGTGCGGACGATCCGGGCCGGCACAGCAAGCGTGCCCTGGCCAAGGGCACCAAACTCTGGCACCGCGATCGTCTCGACGAAGCTCAGAAGGAACTTCGCGAGATCAAGGGCGTCACGGTCCTGATCTACGACCAGCACTGTGCGGCCGACGCGCGGCGTCAGCGCAAGCGTGGCACGTTGCCCACCCGCAACACTCGCGTCGTCATCAACGAAGCGGTGTGCGAAGGCTGTGGCGACTGCGGAGTGAAGTCGAATTGCCTGTCTGTTCAGCCGGTGGACACCGAGTACGGTCGCAAGACGAAGATCGACCAGACGTCGTGCAACACCGACTACACCTGCATGGACGGCGATTGCCCTTCGTTCGTGACCGTCGAACTGGTTCCCGGAAAGAAGGCTCCCAAGGCCGCTCGTCCGGTCCCGCCAGTGGTCGCAGATCCTGATCTGGGCCCGCTCACCACAACCCAGAATGTTTTCCTCGCGGGTATCGGCGGTACCGGCATCGTCACCGTCAACCAGGTGCTGGCAACAGCAGCGCTGCGCGCCGGCCTCGAGGTCGAGAGCCTTGACCAGATCGGTCTCAGTCAGAAAGCCGGACCCGTTGTCTCCCACTTGCGTTTCAGTTCCGGAGCGCTCGAGCCGTCCAACCGGCTCACCCCGGGTAGTGCGGATTGCATCGTTGCCTTCGACCTGCTGACCGCGACCGACAACAAGAACCTCGATTACGGCAACCACGAGTCGACCATCTCCATCGCCTCGACGTCGCAGACGCCGACCGGAGACATGGTCTACGACAAGGATGTTCGCTACCCGGAGGAGTCCTCCCTCTTGGCTCGCCTTGACAAGGTCTCGCGGACGCTGCGTTCGTTCGATGCACTTGCCGCGGCCCAGGAGTTGTTCGGTAACACGGCAGCAGCCAACTTCCTGCTCATCGGTGCGGCTTACCAAAGCGGGGGACTTCGTCTTCCGGCTGAGGCCATCGAAGAGGCGATCGGCATCAACGGTGTTGCGGTGGAAGCAAATATCGCCGCATTCCGCTGGGGCCGCGCGGCAATTGCCGACACGATTGCGTTCGAGGCCGTCACGACGCCTGCCAAGTCCGTCCGCACACCGGTCGTCGCACCGGCACACATGTTCGCCGGGACAACCTTGGCTGGTGAAACCCTGCGACTGGTGGAACTGCGTGCTGCGCAGTTGATCGAGTTCCAGTCCGTCAAGGTCGCTGCGCGGTACATCGATCAGGTTCAGGCAGTGTGGACCGCAGAGCGGGCCGCCACCGAACGCACCGACTTCAGTGAAGCGGTCGCCCGTGGCCTGTTCAAGTTCACCGCGTACAAGGACGAGTACGAAGTTGCTCGCATGCTGGTCGATCCCGCCTTCATCGACGAGGTCAAGTCCCAGGTGCCTGCGGGTGAGAACCTGACATACAAGCTGCACCCGCCGATCCTCAAGGTGATGGGTCGTAAGAAGAAGATCGGGTTCGGGCCGAAGTCGCATGTCGCGCTGAAGGTTCTGGCGAAGGGCAAGAAACTCCGCGGCACCAAGCTCGATCCGTTCGGCTACATGCACGTCCGCAAGGTCGAGCGTGAACTGCTCGACCAGTACGAGACCATCGTCGCGGATCTGTCCCGCGCCTTGGGCGCCGAAGGTTACGACCGCGCCGTCGACATCGCGGCTCTCCCGGACATGGTTCGTGGTTACGAGGACGTCAAGCTCGGCAACGTCGAACTGTACAAGGCGCGCCTGCGTGAGTTGGGTGTCAACGGCTAACTCGGTACGAGGGATGACTGTGCCCCAGCGACATTGTCGCTGGGGCACAGTTGTGTTCCAGCGATATTGCCAATGAATCTTGACCTTGACGCTACGTCATGGTTGACACTGTGTTCATGCGAATAGGACGCCTAGCGGAGGCTGCTCAGACCACACCGAGGACTGTGCGGCACTACCATCGGCTCGGATTGCTCGCGTAACCCGTCCGGCGGGCAAACGGGTACCGCGAGTACACGATGGATGACGTCGTACGGTTGGTCCGCATTCGCTGGTTGGCCGAGCGGGGTGTTCCGTTGGGTTCGATAGCGGCGTTGTTCGCCGCAGACACCTCGGGAGAAGGGGTGAGCGATACCGTTGCCGATCTCCGAGCGTTGATCGGGGCAGTGGAAGTCGAACAGGCAAAACTGGCGCGTCGGCATGTCGGACTGACGTCGATGCTCGCGGACGCCGAGAGCGGCCGCACTGTGTCTGCCTTGCCTACGGACGTTGCGTCAGCTCTGACCGAGGCCGTCGATACCGCGTTTTCGCCGGGAGTGCAGCGCGCGCTCGAGCGTGAACGAGATCTTCTCGAGGTGCTGCCAATGACGGGAAGTGCTCCCGAGCAGTTTTTACACTCCTATGCGTCGGTGATCGCGGATGACGAGAAGCGTTCCCGTTACCTCGCGTCGCTGTCGGACTGGTCGAGTATCGAAGGGAAGGAGCCGGTTTCGGTCGAGAGCGCGATTGAGCAGCTCGCCTGCAGCATCCTGGCCCAATTCGACGAGCAGACAATTGCGGACCTGAGGGCCCAGTCCAACGTCGGGCTAGGCATGCCCGTCTCGCTCGACGATGTTGTTCCGGACCCGGCGCAACGTGAGGTAGTACTGCGGGTTCAGCGCGCGCTCGTGGCGCGAATAGCCGACGAAGGTGAGGGGCGATGACATTCTCGAACACAAAACTTGGGGCGTTGTGGCTCTGGATTCGTGGCCGTGACGCAGTTGTGGAGCAAGGCGCCGTCGTTGTTCGATCCAGCGGTGGATCATTGGTTCTTCCTGTCGCTTTCGGCGTTGCCACCGTCATCGAAATGGCGGTGCTGCACATTCTTGTGCCATGGATGTGGCTCAGTGTGATTCTTGCAGCGGCATCCGTGTGGTCGTTGGTGGTGCTGTTCGGCTACCTGGCTCTGCATCGGGTTCATCCACATTTCGTGACGGACACACGGTTCGTGGTGCGACAATCCGGAACAGTTGTCGTTTCGATCGACCGAGAGTCTATGGCGTCGGCGGCATGTGTGCGTCGATTCGACACAACAACACCGGAGTTAGAAGGCAGTCGGTTGACGTTGCCGAATCTCGACGGAACCAACGTCGATGTGGTTCTGCGACAACCGATCCACGTCGAACTTCCGGCGTTGATCCCGCGATACCGCCGGAGCGGATTTGTCGACAGGATCAGCCTGTACGTCGACGAACCCGCCGATCTGGTGGGAATTTTGTCGAAGGTGCTGTGAATGCAGTTGGGCTACTAAGGGTTTTGCGCGGAATTGGCGTAGCGAACCGACCCGGCAACAACAGTCATGGCGATCTCAGTGGTGAGGAGTGAGTCGGCACCTTCTGTGAACGGATCTTGTTTCAATACGACAAAATCGGCAGCTTTGCCCCGAACCAGTTGGCCGGTCACGTTTTCCCACCGACACGAGTAGGCCGCGTCCCGAGTGGCGTGTGCGAGAGCTTCCGCGAGAGGAAGTGCGTACTGCGGGAGGTTGGGTGGCAGTGACGGGTCGATGGCAGACATGCGAGTGGTGGCGATGAACATGTTAGGCAGCGGTGGGTGAGGCGCAGTCGGCGCGTCCGATCCCAAGGCGAGAACCGCACCGGCCTCGGTGAATTCGGGCCACGGGTAGGCACGATTCACACGGTAGTCGCCGAGCATTGCACGCCAGTTTTCTTGAATAGCAGGATCCGCATGAACTGGTTGCATGGAGGCGACCACACCGAGTCGGGCAAGGCGCTCGACGTTGTCTCGGGTGATCGACTCCAGGTGTTCCATCCGATGCCGCCGGGGAATATCCCCGTTGGTGGCTATCGCGTATTCGAGTGCAGTCAAACCGATCTCGGACGCCTCGTCGCCGATAGCATGCATGGCGATTTGCAGGCCTGCAGCGTCAGCGGCGGTTACGACGGGGATCAATGACTCCAGGTCCCAGATGGGCTCGGCGTTGGTACCGTCCGAGTACGGCTCTTTCATTGCAGCAGTGCAGCTGTCGATCACACCGTCGATGATGATCTTGATGCCCGCGACGGCGAGCCACGGACCTTGGATGCGATCGTGCAACTCGATGACGTCGTGAACTTGCCTGACGTTATCGGCGTCGTTGTCCTCACGCGTCATCAGCCAATGTGCAGCGACCCGCAACGGCAGCGTTCCGTTCCCCGCGTCCAATGCTCTTTCCAGACAAGATAATTCGTCCGGGCCGAGCGCCATGTCCACTGCGCCGGTTACGCCGTCTTCGAGATAACGGCGGAACGCGAGCGCCAGGGCAATGTCCCGGTCCTCGTCGGTTGCGAGTTCAGCCAGCTTCGGCCACACGTAGAGCATCACCGCGGTCTCGTACAGCATTCCGGTTGCTTCTCCGGTGCTCGGGTCTCGATCGATGCGACCACCGATCGGGTCGGGCGTGTCGGCATCGATGCCAAGTTCTCGTAGCGCCGCGCTGTTCACCCAGACAGAATGTAGATCGTTGGCATCGAGGTACACCGGACGGTCGGGCACGACGGCGTCGATCATTTCCCGCGTCGGGTGTTGCCCACCGAGTGCCGAGAACAGCCAACTGCGTCCAAGCAGACGAGGTGCATCGGGGTTCGATTCCGAGAAGGTGCGGATGCTGGTCTGGATATCGGCAATACTGGTGGCGTCGAGCAAATCGAGCTTCTGCAGTGAGAATCCCATCATGATCAAATGGGTATGCGCGTCGACAAAACCGGGAAGTACAACGGCGCCTTGGAGATCGACCACTTCGGCGTCAGGGGCAAGGATTTCCGCGAACTCGGACTCTCCCGAGAAAATGAGCTGCTGATCCTTGACGACCAGCGATTCGGCCCAGCCGCCCTCGGCGGCAGTGAAAATCTTCCCGTTGCGGTAGTGAGTGATGCGCTCATTCATGACTTTTCGTGATCCTTACGCGATGACGGCGGTGGTGACAGCGGCGCTGTGGTGACGATACGCACCCTCGGTGCGCGCGGACAGGCGAGATACCAAGGCGAGCGGGACCAGCAGAAGGAAGTTGATGGAGGCGATTCGTCGAGTATGGGGAGCGGCGCGTCGACCACTAAGTCTAGCGAATTTGATTCGTTAAATGTGTGTTTTGCGTGAATTTGGCGTCGCCGGTCTGTTTCTTGTTGTGAGGCATATGCTTCCGCAATGGCTGAGCTTGCCGAACGAACCCGCTACTTCGAGCGCTACGTCACTTTTATCGACGCGATCGTTGCCATCGCGATCACGCTGCTCGTTCTACCGTTGGTCGAACTAACCACCGACCACCATGGCACCACGTCCGAATTACTGCACGAGAACGCTGCACAGTTCTACTCCTTCGCGCTGAGCTTTCTGGTGATCTTCCGGCTGTGGTGGTCGCAGCATCGGCTGCTTCGTTTTGTGATCGACGCAGACAAGGTGGTTGTGCGCGGATTGGGGCTGTGGGTGCTGACCATCGTGTTCTTGCCCTTCCCGACGGCGTTGGTGGCGGCGCCGTCGCAGGATCTGGGAACCAGGGCTCTCTACATCGGGACGATGGCCGCCAGCGCTGCGTTCCTGGCAGTGGTCGCGTGGGGTCTGGTCCGCAAGCCGTCGTTGAGTGAGGAGGGTGCCAAACCGAATTTCACGGCCGAGATTGTCACTTTCCTGATACTGGTGGTGGCACTGCTCGTCAGTGTGCTCGTTCCGGCGACGTCGTATTTCCCGTTGTTCCTTCTCCTGCTCTCGTCGCCGATCGAGAAGCTGTGGGATCGAGTACAAACGAGAAACCCCGCTTAGGCTCGCCCTCGTGGAACCAGACCTTGACTACACGATGCCCGGACCGTTAACCGGACTCGACGGGGTGGATGTGCCGTCGCTCGAGCTGCTCGCCGTCGATCCCGTGGACATTTGCCGAGTAGTTCCCTACCTGGTCGTCCAACCCACCGATGCGCAGTCGCTGAATCTGTCCGCGGACAGATTCGACGAAAACCAGATCCGACCGGCAAACGTTCTGTTTCAACGGCTACTCGCACTGGATGCAGCTCCGTTGACCACTGCCCGGGAACCAGGCAAACGGGTCGTCGGAACCTGTCGGCACTTTGCTGTGATGAGTTGTGCGCTGCTGCGTCACCGCGGTATTGCCGCTCGTGTCCGCTGTGGCTTTGCCACTTACTTCCAGCCCGGGCAGGGCGTCGACCATTGGATCACCGAGTATCGGGACGATGACCGCGGACGTTGGATCCGCATCGACTCGGAGATCCTGGGGCAGAACATACTTCCTCACGCACATGACCTGCAGCCAGCAGAGTTCCTCAGCGGCGGCGAGGCATGGGTTGCGTATCGGCGCGGCGAGATCGACGCATCCCAATTCGGGGTGTACGGAACCGAGAACTGGGGGCCGGCCGAGATCCGTGGCAACGCTGTGAAGGATCTGGCCGCAGTGAACAAGGTCGAAACCCTGCCTTGGGACGAGTGGGGCCGCATGACCGACGCCTACGACGGAAAGACCGGTGCGGAGTACGACCTGCTGCTCGACGAGATCGCCGGAGTCTGCGCTTCCGACGATCCCATCGCCATGCGGGCACTTTACGACCACAAGGATTTGCGGGTACCGGACAGTCTGATTTGTTAATCATCTCGCGCGAGCGGTCCCGCGCGCCGAATGTGCGCCCGCGCGGATGATCGAGCGCGCGTCCGCACAATCGCCCTGCGGCGTCGTCGGTCCAGCGGGAATCTCAAGTTTGCTTCCGCTGTTGAAAGAAATCCAAGCCCGCGGGAATTGATCGGCCTCCGAGCACGTTACTTGAGTCAAGAACGCTCAACTTACTATTAGGAGGCTTCGGAATGCCAGCATTCTTCGGGCCCGAGGGTCCCGGTCGCATCGACCTTTCCCGGCTCATGAGCAGGGCCACCCAGCAACTCATGGCTGAGGCTGCTCGCGCAGCGTCTGCTCGCGGTGATTCGGATCTCGATGCACTGCACGTTCTCCGCGTCATGGCGGAGCAGGACCCGGTCCGCACGCTCATGCAGCGCGCCGGGGCCGACCCGAAAGCCGTGGTCGAGGCAATCGACCAGCGGCTCCCACAAGGTCGTGAGCAGGGTGGCTTCACTGCGCCCGTGCTCAGTAGCGCCGTAAAAACAGCATTACTCGAGGCACATCAGTTGGCTCGGGCACTGGGATCGACCTACATCGACCCCGAACACCTCTTCATCGCGTTGGCCGGCGACATGGATCACGTTCCCGGTCGTCTGCTCGCTTCCGCCGGTGTGACGCCGGAGAAGTTGCAGAACGCCGTTCGGAATCCCAATGCGCCTGCCGAGGAAAGTGACTCCGACACTCCGATGCTCGACAAGTTCGGGGTGGACCTCACCGATCGCGCCCGAAACGGCGGCGTCGATCCGGTGATCGGCCGCGCCGACGAGATCGAACAGACCATCGAGATTCTCTCGCGTCGCACCAAGAACAACCCTGTTCTGGTGGGCGAAGCCGGTGTCGGTAAGACCGCCATCGTGGAGGGTCTGGCTCAGCGCATCGTCGACGGTGAAGTACCGGACTCGTTGGTGGGCAAGAGAATTGTCCAGCTCGAACTGTCCAGCATGGTCTCGGGCACTCGGTACCGCGGTGACTTCGAGGAACGCCTCACCAAGGTCATCGACGAGATCACCGCCAACAAGGACGAGCTGATCGTGTTCATCGACGAGATGCACACCATTGCAGGTGCCGGCGGCGGCGCCGAAGGTGCGATGGATGCCGGAAACATCCTCAAGCCCAAGCTCGCTCGCGGTGAATTGCACATCGTCGGTGCCACCACGCTCGACGAATACCGCAAGCACATCGAGAAGGATCCGGCTCTCGAGCGTCGCTTCCAGCCTGTTCAGGTGGGGGAGCCGTCGATCGAGGACGCTATCGCGATCTTGAGTGGCTTGCGTAGTCGCTACGAGGATCACCACAAGGTGCACTACACCGACGAGGCGATCACGGCTGCGGTGGAACTGTCGGCTCGCTACATCGGCGACAGGTTCTTGCCGGACAAGGCAATCGACTTGATCGACCAGGCCGGCGCCCGGCTTCGTTTGAAGACGGCCACCGTGGACACCGCCGCTCTGCAGCAACGTCTCGAGCAGCTCGAGAGCGACAAGGAGAAAGCCGTCGCCGACGAGTTGTACGAGAAGGCGTCGCAGCTGCGTGACGAGATCAACAATGTCACACAGCGTCTCGAAAAGGCGGGGACCCAGGCTCCCGTTGCGGAGGAAACACCGGACGTGACTGCGGAGCAGATTGCCGAAGTCGTCGCTCGCGCAACGGGTATCCCGGCCAGCCAGATGACTCAGGCAGAGAAGGATCGCCTGCGTCGGCTGGAAGAGGAACTGCACAGTCGGGTGGTCGGTCAGGACGATGCTGTGCGCGCAATTGCACGCGCAGTACGTCGCAGCCGTACCGGTATGAGCGACCCGAATCGCCCCGTCGGTAGCTTCCTGTTCCTCGGACCCACCGGTGTCGGTAAGACAGAGCTCGCAAAAGCTTTGGCTGCCACACTCTTCGGTGACGAGAACAAGATGCTGCGCTTCGACATGAGTGAGTTCGGCGAGAGGCACACGGTCAGCAGGTTGGTCGGTGCACCTCCCGGATACGTCGGCTACGGCGAGGCCGGACAGCTCACGGAACAGGTGCGTCGTAACCCGTACTCGGTGATCCTGCTCGACGAGATCGAGAAGGCACACCCGGACGTGTTCAACACCTTGCTCCAAGTGCTCGACGACGGACGTCTGACCGACGGCCAGGGTCGCACGGTGGACTTCAAGAACACCGTCGTGATCATGACCAGCAACCTCGGCTCGGACATCATTTCGAGCAAGTCCGGTGGACTCGGCTTCATCACCGGTGACGCAGAGTCGGCTGAGAAGCCGCTGCGTGATCGTGTGATGGCCCGGCTGCGCGAGTCGATGCGACCTGAGTTCCTCAACCGTATCGACGAGATCGTGATCTTCCGTAAGCTCGACACCGAGCAATTGCACCGGATCACGGACCTGCTGCTCGAGGACAGTCGTAAGCGGTTGCAGTCCAAGGGTATCGAGATCGAGTTCACAGCTGACGCCGTGGATTGGATTGCCGAGCACGGTCACCAGCCCGAGTTCGGGGCCCGGCCGCTTCGCCGCTCCATCCAGCGGGTTGTCGACGACAAGATCGCCGACATGCTGCTCGACGATCTCCTCGTAGAGGGCGGCAGCATCACCGTCGCGGTTGACGAGGGTGAGTTGGTGTTCAGCTAGGGCCTTCGCCCCCCGTGCGCCTTTCCGGTAGTGGACGCTACCGGAAAGGCGCACAGTCGTGTAGCGCCAAGAATCTCCGCTGCCAGCGCGTCGTTGTGCCGGAAGAACCCCGCATTGGTGCGCGGACGGGGGAAGGCCGCAGACCAGTTGTGGCCGGCAACCCAAGGTCCGACAGCGAATCGACGGGGATGGACTGTGTTGTCGGCGCGGCAGATTCGCGACGTCCCGTCCACGGCCAGCTTTGCTGCGCTGTCAACGGTGGCCCGTAGTTCAACCGCCTCGCCGCGCCGGTGCAGGGAACGCAGCAGTGCGTCGCCGCTTGCACTGATGGAGGCAACGGGCAAGCGCGCTTCGATGAGGGTGCGCGTAGCCACGATGTCGGTATGGGACGCGCTGCGCGCGACAAACAATCCGTCTCCGGTCGACGGATCTATCTCGGTGGAGAAAACGGTGTCGGGGCCCAGGAACTGCACTATGCCTGCTTCATTGAGTGCCAGCAGTTGTTCGAGTCGCTCCGGCGGCGGACCACTGGCGATGAAGCTGAAGAAGGAATGCAGCCAGCCCTCGACGTCCTTGGCGACAGATTCCGCCGGAATTCGGCCACGGCGCAACAACTCTCCAGGTCGATTCGGTCTTCCGCTTTCGGCACGGCGTTCTCGATCAATTCGTCCAGGCGCGGCGATCCCCAACTCAGTGAGGCAAATTCGGAGTCGAACTCTTCCCACGTGCCCACGGTCCGTTCCGGATGTGCAGAAAACAGTTCGTAATAGTGCGCGCCCGCCAGTTCCTTCGAGGCCAACGGCCAGATATCTTCGTGGAAGTTCAGTGGGCCATCGCCAGGCACCAGATCTGCGGTGAAGAACCTCGGTAGCGGCGGCCGAGCGTCTTCAATCGAGTACGAAATCTTGGAGTGGTAGGGAACTCCTCGACGTGATCCCGCGTACAGAAGTGGTTCCCTCCCTGACGGCGAGTACACGAGGTTGCCGTTGTCGGCTCGTTCGAAGACACCACCGCGACTCTCTGCCAGGAGCACCATCCAGTCGATGAACGCCAGCCCGAGGCCCGCGATCAGCACCGGGTCACCTTCGGCAATGACATCGGCGTCGAGGTCTGCGGTGTATCCGGGACCGACGTAGGTCAACCCGTGCTCGGCGGAGAAGTCGCTCAGTTGAATCTCCCGTGGGGCGGCCAACGCGTCCGGATGCCCCTGGGCCAGTAAGACAATCGTTGCTTCTATCACGTCACCGTTGTCGAGACGGACGAATTGCGAACCGTGTACGTCGTCGATTTCGATCACCGATCGGCGACGAATCCGAACGACGACGTGCGGCGGTGCAGAGTCGACAGCCGACTGGAACACCCAGTGCAAATATCGGCTTTGCAAGGATCTCGACGCAAACGAGGTTGGTGCGACGGTCGGAATCTCGTCGGCAATTTCGGGAAATGAACCAAGTTCTTCAGTGTTCTCGGCGACCCATTCGGCCAGAGTTGGACCCGGCACGATCGGACCGTCGACGATTGTGGTGCTGTCGGTGAACATCGTGACGTCGGCGGTGGTGGAGTTCATCCACAGCAGAGGGGCCTGGCTGCCACGCCAGATACGTCCGGCGCCAGGTGGATACGGGTCGACCACGTGAATCTCGAGTGGCGTCGGGTCTGCGTTTACCGCTTCTTGCGCGAGGATGCGTTCGAGAACGCCGGTACCGCGCGGGCCGCCGCCGACGATCACGATGACTGCAGCATCGCCCACAGACGTACGGGGTCGGTCGGCGTCCACAAATCCTCCATCGGACCTGGCAGAAAGCACCCACACCTCGGTAGAGGGGGTTGCTGCGACGTCAGGGAGCCAGGACTCTCGATCGCTCGAAGATGGTGAGCCCTATTTTTATCCGTTAAGGATGATGTGGCAAGGAATTTCGGACATCGGATCAGCGTGAATCAAACTGTTGTGACGATCATTCCTGCGGATAGGGTAGATGGCTGCTGCTGTTCTGGCTCACCGATACCGGTCGGCCCAACTGAGGGAACGCGCGTTGAGCGCACGACGGTCGGTCGCACACCTTGCATCCTGCTCCGATCGGAACGATCGTGGCCGGGTCGTCCGTCTGGATGCCGCGTGAATAGACCATGCGGTCGGCGTAGGTGATGTCGCAACCAAGTCCGATGGCAAAATTACGCTCGGGGGCAAGATATCCCAACCCGCCGCTGTGAGTCGTGCGCGCAATCCACAGATACGTTCGCCCGTCCGGCATCGTTGCGACCTGAGTCAGGATGCGGCCCGGGCTGGCAAATGCTTCGTGTACCACCCACAGTGGGCAGCTACCGCCTACCCGTGAGAAGTGGAATGCTGTGGCGGACTGACGCTTCGATATATTTCCGGCGCGGTCGGTGCGGACGAAGAAAAACGGGATACCTCGCTGGCCGTGTCGCTGCAGAGTGGACAGGCGATGGCAGATCGTCTCGAACCCGACTTCGAACTTCAGGCTCAGAAGTTCGATATCGTATCGCAAGGTCTCGGCGGAGTTCAGGAATACGCTGTAGGGGAGTAATAGCGCACCGGCAAAGTAGTGGGCCAGCCCGACGCGCGCGAGAGCAGCGGACTCCGCGGTTAGCGACTCATCTTCTGCCGCAATGGAATCAATGAGTTCTTCCTGTGTGAAGAAGGCCAACTGCATCGCGATCTGGAATGCGCGTTGCCCGGCGGAGAGGCGGCGGGCCAGGGTGAGAATTGATTTGTCGGCGTCGTAGAACCGTTTGGGCCCCAACTTGTCCGGCTCGTCAGTGCGGATGCGGACTGTGACGCCATGCTGATCGCGCAACAGTCGAGCCAGCTGAAGATCGAGTGCTCCGATGGTCAATTTGTTGTCGACAAACAGCTTTTCCGCGGCGTCGTCGAGGGCTGCGATGTGATTGCGGCGATCGTAGAAGAAGTCGCGAACCTCTTCGTACGGCATGGGCATCAGGGCGGTCTCGGGTACTGCATCACCGGACAATTGTGTCGAGAATTGATCGAGTTGCTCCGTAGCGGCATGCAATCGTCTGTGCAGCATCACCAACGTACGTCCGACGGCCGGCATCCGGGCTACCAACTCGTCCACTTCGGCCAGGGATACCTCACCGGATTCCGATGTCTCGGCGAGAGCTTCGTGGACATCGGCAACCAGACGCGCATCGGAGTCCGACGCGAAGAACTGGACATCGAGGTCGAATTCGGAATTGAGTTTCAACAGAACCGGGACGGTCAGCGGGCGTTGATCGTTCTCGAGTTGATTGACGTAACTCGGGGAGAGTTCGAGCACCTTGGCGAGTGCGGACTGTGACAGGTTGCGTTCGTCGCGGAGGCGTCGTAGACGGGCACCCGCATACATCTTTTTCATCGAATCTCCTCGGTACTGATGAAAGATCACACTACCGAGGCGAAGTTCGCAACGTTCGCAACTTTGCAAGGTCGCTGTTGCACAAATCGGCATATGCAAGCCCTTTTGTGGGGTCCTCCGCGCTGCGTAGCGTGCAAATAGGTACCGAAACACGTGGAAAGAGGATCATGAAGACGCATCTCGTACGCACTCGCCGCTCGGCCGAAGAGTTCCCCAAGGATGAGCATCTGGCGTGGAAGATCGCGGAAGTTGCGACAGATTCCGTCGAGGTTGCCGATGCGACTGCCGACATGATCGTCAACAGAATCATCGACAATGCATCCGTCGCCGCGGCCTCCCTGGTGCGCCGTCCGGTCGTCAATGCCCGTGCGCAGGCACAGGCTCATCCCTATACCCCCGGCGCTACGGTCTTCGGTGTCAGTGGCACCTTCTCACCGGAATGGGCAGCGTGGGCCAATGGCGTCGCAGTTCGTGAACTCGACTTCCACGACACCTTCCTCGCCGCTGAGTACTCGCATCCCGGTGACAACATTCCACCGACCCTCGCGGTGGCCCAGCACACGGGGCGCGACGGCAAGGACCTGATCCGCGGACTTGCAACGGGATACGAAATCCAGATCGACCTGGTTAAGGCAATCTGCCTGCACGAGCACAAGATCGACCATGTCGCTCACCTCGGCCCCTCGGCCGCCGCCGGTATCGGAACCCTGCTCGGCCTCGACACCGAGACGGTCTACCAGGCGATCGGTCAGGCACTGCACCTGACGACGGCCACCCGTCAGTCCCGCAAGGGCGAAATTTCCAGCTGGAAGGCATACGCCCCGGCGTTGGCCGGCAAGGTTGCCGTCGAAGCTGTTGACCGTGCGATGCGCGGGGAAGGTGCCCCCTCGCCGATCTGGGAAGGCGAAGACGGCGTCATTGCGTGGATGCTCGGCGGACCCGAGAAGGAATACCACGTTCCGCTGCCCGGTACCGGTGAGTCGAAGCGTGCGATCCTCGATTCCTACACCAAGGAACATTCCGCGGAGTACCAGAGCCAGGCTCCGATCGACCTCGCACGTCGGATGCGTTCCCGTGTAGGCGATCTCGATCAGATCGCGTCGATCGTCCTGCACACCAGTCACCACACGCACGTCGTGATCGGCACGGGTTCCGGTGATCCGCAGAAGTTCGATCCCACTGCTTCGCGTGAGACACTTGACCACTCGGTGATGTACATCTTCGCTGTGGCCTTGCAAGACGGTACATGGCATCACGAGCATTCCTATGCTCCCGAGCGTGCACAGCGCCCGGACACGATCGAGTTGTGGAACAAGATCTCCACGTGTGAAGACCCCGAATGGACCCGCCGCTACCACTCGATCGATCCGGACGAGAAGGGATTTGGTGCCCGCGCCGAGATCACTCTCGAGAGCGGTGAGGTCATCATCGACGAACTCGCCGTGGCCGACGCACATCCGTTGGGCGCGCGTCCCTTCGCTCGCGATCAGTACATCGCAAAGTTCCGCACCCTCGCCGAGGGCGTCATCGAACCGGGCGAGCAGGACCGCTTCCTCGACGCTGCGCAGCGCACTGCAGAGCTGAAGGCGGGTGAGCTGAACCAGCTCACCTTCACGATCTCCGACGACGTACTCGCTCGGGCACCCAAGGTCACCAAGGGGATCTTCTGATGACGGGCCTCATCGCAGCCTCGACGTCCGCCGCGGACAAGCGCATCGCTTTCCAGGCAGGCTTGACGTCGGGTAAGATTCAGCGACTACCTGGTGCCATCAATCCGTTGACGGCCAAGCTCATTCAGGAAATCGGGTTCGAAGGTGTCTACGTTTCCGGCGGTGCATATTCTGCCGGGCTGGCGCTTCCCGACATCGGGTTGACCACGCTCACCGAGGTGGCCGGCCACAGCAAGCAAATTGCCCGCGTCACCGATCTTCCGACGCTCATCGACGCGGACACCGGATTCGGTGAGCCAATGAGTGCGGCCCGCACGGTCACGATCTTCGAGGACGACGGCATTGCCGGTCTGCATCTCGAAGATCAGATCAACCCCAAGCGTTGCGGGCACCTCGACGGCAAGGCAATCGTGCCTACCGAGGACATGGTGCGGCGTATTCGGGCGGCCGTGTCTGCGCGCCGTGATCCGAACTTCGTGATCTGCGCCCGAACCGACGCCGCGGGAATCGACGGTATCGATGCCGCGATCGAGCGTGCCAAGGCCTACGCCGATGCCGGCGCCGATCTGATCTTCACGGAGGCTCTCGCCACCGAGGCCGACTTCGAGAAGTTTCGCGCGGCAGTCGACGTTCCGCTGCTCGCCAACATGACCGAGTTCGGAAAGTCGAATCTCATCTCGGCAAAGACGTTGGAAGAGATCGGCTTCAACGCCGTCATCTACCCCGTGACCACCCTCCGGCTGGCGATGTTCGCCATCGAAAAGGGACTTCACGAGATTCATGCAGAAGGCACTCAGGAAGGCCTGCTCGGTGAGATGCAGCACCGCAGCCGTCTCTACGAGCTTCTCGAGTACGAACGTTACAACGAATTCGACAGTGGCATTTTCAATTTCAGCTTGGAGGGGAGTAGGACATGACCGAACAGATTCCGACGATCTACAAGGGTTTGGCGGGAGTTGTCGTTGACACGACGGCGATCTCCAAGGTGGTGCCCGAGACGAATTCGTTGACGTATCGCGGTTATGCGGTGCAGGATCTTGCCGCCAACTGCAGCTTCGAAGAAGTTGCGTACCTGCTCTGGTATGGCGAACTGCCAACTCCGGAGCAACTCGAATTGCTTTGTCTACGTGAGCGTGCGGCCCGTCGCGCTGATCGGTCATTGCTCTCGTTGCTGACGAAGATGCCGGACAACTGTCATCCGATGGACGTGGTCCGCACTGCCATCAGCTATCTCGGGGCCGAAGATCCAGCGGAGGACGACAATTCGGCGCCAGAGAATCTTGCGAAGGCGCTTCGAATGACGGCAGTTCTGCCGACGATTGTCGCAGCCGACTTCCGTCGTCGTCGTGGCCAGGATCCCACCCCGCCGCAGTCCGAACTGGGTTTTGCCGAGAACTTCCTCAACATGTGCTTCGGCGCGGTACCGGACGAGGCAATCGTCAAGGCTTTCGAAGTATCCCTGATTCTGTACGCAGAGCACAGCTTTAACGCCTCGACGTTTGCGGCTCGTGTCGTGACCTCGACGCTGTCCGATATCTACAGCGCTGTCACGGCGGCCATCGGTGCTCTCAAGGGCTCGTTGCATGGCGGTGCAAACGAAGCCGTCATGCACGACATGCTCGAGATCGACGATCCTGATCGTGCGGAGGCATGGATGTCGGCCAAGTTGGCCGCCAAGGACAAGGTGATGGGCTTCGGACACCGTGTCTACAAGAACGGTGACTCGCGGGTTCCGACCATGAAGGACGCCCTCATCGAGGTCGCTGCGGTCACCGATGGCGAGAAGTGGGTGCAGATGTACGACATCCTCGAGAAGACGATGGTCAGCGCCACCGGAATCAAGCCGAATCTCGACTTCCCCACGGGTCCCGCTTATTACCTCATGGGCTTCGACGTCGAGATGTTCACTCCCATCTTCGTGATGAGTCGAATCACCGGGTGGACGGCGCACATTATCGAGCAGGGGCAGTCCAACGCCCTGATCAGGCCGCTGAGCCAGTACTCCGGCGTGCCGCAGCGAACGGTCGTGGCCTGACACCTTCAGACTGCGTCGGTGAGGTTCGGTTCTGGCATCACCGTCTCCTGGCCTCGTCGACGCTTCTCCACGCATGGCCCGCACATTTTCGTGCGGGCTATGCGCATTTCGCGGTACCGAACCACACTCGACAGCGAGGTTTTCTTCTCCATGTTCTCCAAAGTGCTTGTCGCCAACCGAGGCGAAATTGCCATTCGCGCGTTCCGCGCTGCCTACGAACTAGGCGCCGGAACGGTGGCTGTGTTCCCGCACGAGGATCGGAACTCGATCCACCGGTCCAAAGCCGATGAGAGCTATCAGATCGGGGAGAAGGGGCATCCTGTTCGTGCGTATCTCTCAGTGCCGGAAGTAGTTGCCGCAGCGAAGAAGGCGGGTGCCGACGCCGTCTATCCAGGTTATGGATTTCTTTCGGAGAACCCCGAACTTGCGGCAGCATGTGCCGAGGCGGGTATTACGTTCGTGGGGCCGTCGGCCGAGGTGTTGGAGTTGACGGGAAACAAGGCCCGCGCAATCGCAGCAGCGCGAGCAGCGGGACTGCCGGTTCTCGAGTCTTCCGAACCGTCCACCGACGTCGACGCGCTGATGAAAGCTGCGGAGTCGATGGAGTTCCCGATTTTCGTGAAAGCAGTCGCTGGTGGCGGCGGGCGGGGGATGCGCCGCGTTGCCGAACGCTCACAGTTGCGGGAATCGATCGAAGCTGCTGCCCGAGAGGCTGAGTCGGCGTTCGGCGACGCCACCGTGTTCCTCGAGCAGGCAGTGGTCGACCCTCGCCATATCGAAGTGCAGATCCTCGCTGACGGCGAGGGCAACTTTATCCACCTGTTCGAGCGCGACTGCAGTGTGCAACGACGCCATCAGAAGGTCGTAGAAATTGCGCCTGCTCCGAACCTTCCGGCCGGACTGCGCGAGAAGATCTGTGCCGATGCCGTGGCCTTTGCGAAAGCCATCAACTACTCGTGTGCCGGCACCGTCGAGTTCCTGCTCGACACTCGTGGCAACCACGTGTTCATCGAGATGAACCCGCGAATCCAGGTGGAGCACACTGTCACCGAAGAAGTGACGGACGTCGATCTGGTCCAGGCGCAACTCCGAATCGCTTCGGGTGAGACCCTCGCCGATCTGGGACTTCGGCAGGAGTCGATCGTTCTGCGCGGCGCGGCACTTCAATTGCGCATCACTACCGAGGACCCGGCAAACGGCTTTCGGCCGGACACCGGGCGCATCACCGCTTACCGCACACCGGGTGGTGCCGGGGTCCGCCTTGACGGCGGCACGACGCTCGGTGCGGAAGTCGGCGCCCATTTCGATTCCATGTTGGTGAAGCTGACCTGCCGCGGACGCGATCTCCCCACAGCCATCTCGCGGGCCAGGCGCGCAGTCACCGAATTCCGCATTCGTGGAGTTTCCACCAATATCCCCTTCCTGCAAGCAGTTCTAGACGACGCGGACTTCCGTGCGGGCGAGGTGACAACATCGTTCATCGAGGAACGTCCCCGGCTTCTCACGTCGCGGGTATCGGCAGACCGGGGAACGAAGATCCTCACCTATCTCGCCGACGTGACGGTGAACCAGCCGAACGGAAAGCGGCCGTCGCAGGGCTATCCGCACGACAAACTCCCGAAAATCGACCTGACCACGACACCGAAAGACGGTTCCAAGCAGCGACTTGTGGAGTTGGGTCCGGCCGGTTTTGCTGCTGCCTTGCGTCAGCAGAATGCCGTGGCCGTCACGGATACCACATTCCGTGACGCGCATCAGTCACTTCTCGCGACCAGGGTTCGTACCAGCGGTCTCCTCGCGGTGGCCGGCCATGTGTCTCGGATGACTCCGGAACTGTTGTCCATCGAGGCTTGGGGTGGTGCAACTTATGATGTGGCGCTTCGCTTCTTGAAGGAAGATCCATGGGAGAGGCTCGCGGCGTTGCGTGAAGCAGTTCCGAATATCTGCTTACAGATGTTGCTGCGTGGCCGTAACACCGTCGGGTACACGCCGTATCCGGAAAAGGTGACCACCGCGTTCGTGGAGGAAGCTGCCCGTACCGGCGTCGATATCTTCCGAATCTTCGACGCTCTCAACAACATAGATCAGATGCGACCGGCCATCGACGCAGTTCGCGAGACCGGCACGACAGTCGCGGAGGTGGCGCTCAGTTACACCGGTGACCTGTCGAATCCTGCGGAGAAGCTCTACACGCTCGACTACTACCTCCGCCTCGCGGAGGAGATCGTGGAAGCGGGAGCTCACGTTCTCGCGATCAAGGACATGGCAGGATTGCTTCGGGCACCTGCCGCCGCGACTCTCGTTTCCGCACTGCGGAGCAACTTCGACCTTCCGGTGCACGTCCACACCCACGACACTCCGGGCGGACAGCTCGCGACTTACCTGGCGGCGTGGCAGGCCGGCGCCGACGCGGTGGACGGCGCCTCTGCTCCGATGGCCGGAACCACCAGTCAGCCGGCGTTGTCGGCGATCGTGGCCGCCGCGGCTCACTCCGAGTACGACACTGGAATTGATCTTGCGGCCGTGTGCAACCTGGAACCCTACTGGGAGTCATTGCGAAAGGTGTACTCACCGTTCGAGTCCGGTGTTCCGGCGCCGACCGGCCGGGTCTACACACACGAGATTCCCGGTGGCCAGCTGTCCAATCTACGCACCCAGGCAACGGCATTGGGTCTAGGTGAACGTTTCGAGGATGTCGAGTCGAAGTATGCGGCGGCAGACCGGATGCTGGGGCGTCTCGTCAAGGTGACGCCGTCATCGAAGGTGGTCGGCGACTTGGCTCTTCACCTGGTGGGTGCGGGAGTGAGCGCCGATGAGTTTGCTGCAGATCCTGCGAAGTTCGATATCCCCGAATCGGTGATCGGCTTTCTGCGTGGCGAATTGGGTACTCCGCCGGCCGGTTGGCCGGAGCCGTTCCGTACCAGGGCATTGGAAGGCCGTGGTCCGGCAAAGCCCGAGGTGAAGCTGTCCGTCGAGGATACGAAAGCGCTTGACGGAGAATCCGGGGAAGTCCGGTCGACGTTGAATCGGTTGTTGTTCCCCGGTCCGACACGGGACTACCTGGAACACCTCGAGCATTACGGTGACACCTCGAGGCTTTCCGCAAATCAGTTCTTCTACGGTTTGCGCCGCGGCGAGGAACATCGCGTGAAACTCGAACCTGGCGTGGAATTGATCATCGGACTCGAAGCGATCTCCGAGCCGGACGAGCGCGGGTTCCGGACGGTGATGTGCATCCTCAACGGTCAACTGAGGCCGGTTTCGGTGCGAGACCGGAGCATCGCCGACACCGTTCCGGCTGCAGAGAAGGCTGACCGGAGCATTCCTGGGCACGTTCCCGCACCATTTGCCGGAGTGGTGACATTGACTGTCGAACCGGGGCAGAAGGTCTCGGCTGGTGACACGGTTGCCACGATCGAGGCGATGAAGATGGAGGCCTCGATCACCGTGCCATGCGCCGGTTTCGTGGGCAGGCTCGCCATTGCCCCGTTGGCACAGGTGGAGGGTGGTGACTTGCTGGTGGTGATCGAGCCGTAAGTACTTCCGGCTGCGGCCGATCGTGTTACTGGAGCAGTTGCCCTCGGATAAGTCCGTAGTCTTCGCGCAGCCATCGGGTGAACTGGTCGCCGTCCATCTCGGTGGCCTGTACCCGCGGTAAGGCGCAGGGGTCGTCACTGCCGATCGCAGGCATGGGCACGCTGGTGCACGCGACGTCGATGCCGAGTTCGCGGACCGCAGCCCGGGCAGTGTCGTCGAAACGCCCGTACGGGTACGAGAATCGAGTGATCGGACGGCCGGACAGCTCCTCGATCTTGCGGTGTCCGGCGCTGATCTGCGTGCGCTGCCGCTCAGCCGGAAGGTCTGTCAACGAGACGTGGTCGAGTGTGTGACTGCCGAGGGTGATCAGCGGGTGATCGGCGAGTTGCGCGAACTGTTCCGCGTCGAGGGCCACTCGCGACGTTGGCGTCGTCGCCATTCGACCTCCCCAGGCCAGCACATGATCGATCGCGTCGTCCTGCTCGGTCGGCTCCAGCACGACGATTGCGTCCCAGAGCGCGCGAAACAACGCTTGACGGGAGGTTGTGATCTCGCCGCTGTCGGCACGCCAGCGCGCATTCGTCGCGCTGTCGCCGGGGCCCTCGTTCAGCGTGAAGGTCCGCCGGCCTTTTCCGAACGGAAAATCCAGCCGATCCGGTAGTGGTTCACCGCTCGGCACGGCGCGTTGCAAACCGTCCCACCAGAATTCGCGGGTGCGACCGACGGAGTTTCCGATGACAAAGATGGTCGCCGGAATCTCGTAACGTTCGAGTACCGGCAATGCGGCGACAAGATTGTCGACGTAACCGTCGTCGAATGTCACGGCCAACTGGGAACCGGTGCGCGTATAGGCATCGCTGCCCGCAAAGTTCGCGAGGTCGACGGCGGCACGCGCCTGGGCGAGTACTGCCATCTGGTCGTCGAATGCGTTCGGGGAGACGCAGATTGCCCAGGGGTCGTAGATCTCCTCGCTGATGCAGTGGTACATCAGGATGCCGCCGCGGCGCCGTTGTTTCCGGGTGCGTAGCCGGAGCATCCGGGCGAGGGCGTCACGCCTCGACATCGTCGCCCTTGCGTGCCGCGACCGTCACGATGACGGGGTACTCGGGGTCGAAGACGTTCAGTTCCTGCCTCTTCAGTTCGCGGTCGGCCATGCCGTGCAGGAACGCTGTAGCCGACAGCACATTGCCGAACGCCCGCACGTCGACGCTCTCGCGGGGGAAGGGGCCGTCGAACAGTCGATTCACGGCCAATTCCGTGAACGACCAGTACCAGGTCGAGTTCCACACCGGGTCGGCGATCTGACTGATGCCGGGCACGGTGCACAGCACCACGCCGCCGGGCTTGAGAATGCGATGGAGCGTCGCCACTGCGGCGTTCGTGTCGAAGATCATCTGGAGCGTCTGGGTCAGGATGATGCAGTCGTAGGTGTTGCTCGGCACGTTCGGTGCGTCGGTGAGATCGGCGACGTAGGTCGCGTCTTCCACGTCTGCGACGTGCAGCATGTCCGAACGGGTGACACCCTCACCGAAAGCCTCGGTGTAGGTCCGCTCGCCGATCTCCAGCACGGATCCGGTGATCAGGTGGCTGTTCGTGTCGAGAAAGCCCTCGATGTAGAAGCGATCGATCGGACGTCCACGCTCGAAACCGTATTCACGGCAGATCGGCTCGATCCTTCGGAGGTCGCCGAAACGAACCTTGCCGACGCGCGGCTTCTGTCGCCGATCATTGATTACTCGGAGCACACGGCGGTAGTTGTCCTCGCCCAGAACCGTGCGGGCAAGTGAAGTCCTACTGCGCTGGAGAAGCGTCATCGTCAATCCGTTCTCGGTGTCGGCCAACGGAGTCGGCACAGCAGGCGCAGTCCTCCGAGACCTGGGAACCAGCTGTGTACTCCCTGTGAGTTAGGCGAACCTTACCTAAGGTGGATGCGGCAGCTGTCAGGGGGTCCCGCTGGAATCTCCCAGGGGCGAACGAAGAGCTCGGTGCGACCGGAACGACGACGACGCCGCACAGGAGTCCCACCGAAATAGCGGGGACCTGTGCGGCGTCGAGTCGAGCTATGTGGTTGTGCTTATCGATCTGCCTGCGTGGCCGGGAGGATACGTGCGCTGACCTCACCGAACCCGATGCGTGAATCGCCGGCTGCTGGTGCGGTGGCCGAGATGGAGATGACATCTCCGTCTTCGAGGAAGGTGCGAGTCTCGTCGCCGACAGCGACGGGTTCTTTTCCGCCCCAGGTCAGTTCGATGAAGGCGCCGCGCTGGTTCTTCTCGGGGCCCGAGATCGTTCCGGACGCAAAGAGATCGCCGGTACTCGCGACCGCTCCGTTGATGGTGGTGTGGGCCAACATCTGCGCGGGTGACCAGTACATCTGCGCGTACGGCGGACGGGAGACGACGTGACCGTTCCATTCGACAGCGAGGTCGATGTCGAGTCCCCACTTTTCCTCGCCGCGCAGGTAGGGGAGGGGTTCGGGATCCTGGACGGGAGTGTCGATGCGGGCAGCTTCGAGAGCGAGAAGCGGGACGACCCACGGGGAGATGGACGTGGCAAAGCTCTTGCCCAGGTTGGGGCCGAGCGGGACGTATTCCCACGCCTGAATGTCGCGGGCAGACCAGTCGTTCACGACAACGGCGCCGAAGACGTGGTCGGCAAATTCGTCAGGCGTGATGGAATCGCCCATCTTCGAAGGGGTTCCGACGATGAATCCCATCTCGGCCTCGATGTCGAGGCGGCGCGACGGTCCGAAATCCGGGTTCGCCTGGTCAGGGCTCTTGCGCTGGCCACAGGGACGAATGATGTCTGTGCCGGATACGACGACGGTGCTCGAACGCCCGTGGTAGCCCACAGGAAGGTGCTTCCAGTTGGGCATCAGGGGAGCGGAATCCGGGCGGAAGAGACGGCCGAGGTTGGTGGCGTGATTCTCCGACGCATAGAAGTCGACGTAGTCGGCCACTGTGATCGGCAGATGCATCTCGACGGAGTCGATGGAAAAGACTGCGTCGGAGGGGATTTCCCCGGTTGCAAGTTCGGTGATCTGGTTGCGCACGGATACCCAGCGATCGCGGCCTTGTGCCATGAACGCGTTCAACGTCGGTTCCGAGAAGACGGAATCGCCCAGTGCCACTGCAAGGTCGATGACAGAGTCACCCACTCGAACGCCGACACGCGGAGCGCCGCCTGCGGGGGAGAACACACCGTATGGCAGATTGTCGAGCCCGAAGAGCGAGTCGGCGGGAATGTTGATGGTCGTCATGGTCATGCGAGTGTTCCTTCTGTCTTCTCGGACCGGTTGATCAGTCCCAGGTCTTCGAGTTCGGTCAGTGGGTCCGAGATGCTGCAGGTGCCGAACGAGAGGAAGCGTCGACGCACGTCCTGGTCATCGAGTTCGGACACGCTGTGTGCGATAGCGGTTCCGTCCCGTTCTGCCAGTGCTGCAACTACATCGGACCGATCTGCGCCGGTCGCCGCAGCGCCGACTGCCGACAGGATGTTGAGGAAGCCGTGCTGCTCGAAACCCGTGTCGGGATCTGTGTTCCGTACGGCATGATGCAGCCCTGCGGTGGCCTTGAACGGAATACCAGCGCGGACAACGGAAATGATGGCGTCAGCGAGTTCGTTCTCGTCGGGATACGCCTCGGCCTGAACGCCGCCGGTGCGGAACTTCGCGCTGTAACCGGCTTTTTCCAGCGCGGCAATGTAGCTGTCGCGTCGGTCGTCGCGGGGAACCTCGACAAAGATGTCGATGTAGGGATACGCGGCGTGAATGCGCGCCAGCTCGTCGAAAGCATGATCGGCCGCTACGCCGGAAGGTGTTCCAACCTCCACCGCTACGACATCGACGCCGGGGATGGCCAAGGCCTTCGCCACCGCTGCCGCAGTGGCGTCCGGACCGGCAGGAACTGTGAGGCTCAGTGCCACAGGATGATCGGCAGAGATGTGAGCGGAGAGTTCGTCCAATCGCGGTGCGGGAAAGACGAAGGGGCCGACCAATGCGGAGTAGCCGGCTTCGAGGTACGACTGATGCGACGGAACTGCTTCGGCGAGAGGCGCATTGCCGGGTGGGAAGAGGGCGGCGTCGTCGCACAGACCGCGCAGGAGTGGGGAGATGACGGTCATTGTGCAGGCCCCCGTCCGGCCCAACTCCAGGCGTAGTTGTCGTCTTCGCATGCTAACGCGCCTTCGCCGAGTTCGAGCGGCCGGAACGTGTCGACCATGACGGCCAGCTCGTCGAAGAACTCTGCACCGATGCTGCGCTCGTACGCTCCTGGCTGCGGGCCGTGTGCGTGTCCGCCGGGATGAACCGAGATGGAACCCTGGCCGATGCCGGAACCCTTGCGTGCTTCGTAGTCGCCGCCGCAATAGAACATGATCTCGTCGGAGTCGACATTGGAGTGGTAGTACGGCACAGGAATCGACAGTGGATGGTAGTCGACCTTGCGTGGCACGAAGTTACAGATCACGAAGTTGTTGCCCTCGAATGCCTGATGCGCCGGCGGCGGCTGGTGAACGCGGCCGGTGATGGGTTCGTAGTCGGAGATGTTGAACGTGTACGGGTACAGGCAACCGTCCCAGCCGACCACGTCGAAGGGATGCGTCGGGTAGACCATGCGGGTTCCCACGATGCCGGCCGACGTCCGGTGCTTGACCAAGACCTCCACATCGGTACCTTCGGCGATCAGGGGAGCCGTGGGTCCGTGTAGGTCGCGCTCGCAGAACGGTGCGTTCTCGAGCAACTGGCCGAATCGTGAGAGGTAACGCTTGGGCGGAACGATGTGGCTGTTCGCTTCGATCGCGTAGGCGCGTAGTGGCTTGTCGCCCTTGGGGATCCAGCGATGCGTCGTGGACATCGGGATGAGGACGTAGTCGCCTTCGCGTGCTTCGAGTGCGCCGAATACCGTTTCGACAGTGGCTTCACCGGATTCGATGTAGACCATCTCGTCGCCGATTGCGTTGCGGTACAGGGGCGATGCCGCGCCGGCAATGACGTAGGACAGGCGGACGTCGGCATTGCCGAGGATCAGGCGCCGTCCGGTCACCACATCCGTTTCGGCCCAGATACTTTCCGGGAACAGGTCGTGCAGCTTCAGATGCCGCGGTTTGAGTGGGTGATTGGGCGTGGTGCTCTGGTCACGCAGTTCCCAGAGCGTGGCGTCGACGATCGCCGACGGAATCTCACGGTGGTACAGGAGCGACGAGTCGGAGGAGAATCCTTCTTCGCCCATCAACTCCTCGTAGTAGAGGTTTCCTGCTTCGTCACGGTGCTGAGTGTGACGCTTCGGGGGGACATTGCCGAGTTGTCGGTAGAACGCCATGTCCGGCCTCCTTCTGTGCTGTTTCCGTCTGACTCACGTTGACCAGATAGTAAACACATTAACTAAAATGATGTGACAGGTGCAACCCTTTAGGGGGTGCGGGTTGTGTTGTTAGTTCCGTCCGCGCACGTCGAACTGGCTGCGATTGCTGATCAGTTTGTCCAGGAGCATCACAAGAATCCGCTGCTCAGCTTCGCTGAGGACGCTGACCCACGCGTGTTCGCGCTCGTTCTGCTCGCGAAACGCCTCGACCATCGCGTCTCTGCCCATCTCGGTCAGGTAGAGCTGCACCGAACGGCCGTCGTTCTCGGTAGGGCGACGATCGATCAGGCCGTCGGCCAGCAGTGATTTGGACAGGTTCGACACGGCCGCCCGACTCATTCCAGTGAGCTCGGCAGCGGCTTTCGGCTCGATCGGCCCGGCCAGCCAGGTCACGAACATCAGGCGGAAGGATGACCACGACCAGCCGCGTGGTCGGTGTATCGACGACTCGAGGTCATACGTGACCACGTTGGATGCGCGGTTGAGTGTCAGGAGAACCTCGGTGGCGAGGTGGTGGCGAAAGCCGTGCTCGTCGGACAGTCTTTTGTTCGCCAACTCGATGAACGACCAAAAATTGAGCTCTCCGGCCGTTCCCTGAGTTTCTTCTGCTGCGGCTTCCATGGCGTCACTCTAGCGCGATCAAGAGGCACGTTTGTATATGAATGTACTAAAAGGGGCCTACGGCCCCTGTGCGCCTTTCCAGTAGTGCCCACTACCAAAAAGGCGCACAGGGGGGGCGGAGCCCCCTACAACTCCGCTCGCACCAGCTTTGCCGCCTCGACGAGGTTACGCAGCGACGCTTCTACCTCGACCGGACCTCGTGTCTTCAAGCCGCAGTCAGGATTGACCCACAACCGTTCCACCGGGACAGCCTCGAGTGCTTCACGCAGCGAGCCGGCAATCTCGTCGACGCTCGGCACCCGCGGAGAGTGAATGTCGTACACGCCGGGGCCGACGCCAAGGTCGAACCCGACGGCGCTGAGGTCGTCCAAAACCTCCATGTGTGAGCGGGCCGCCTCGATCGAGGTCACATCGGCATCCAGTCCCGCGATCGCGCCGATCACGGCACCGAACTCCGAGTAGCAGAGATGGGTGTGGATCGCCGTGGAATCCGCGACGCCCGACGTTGCCAGCCGGAACGACCCGACCGACCAGTCCAGGTATGCCGACTGATCGGCGGCTCGCAACGGGAGCAGTTCACGAAGTGCGGGCTCGTCTACCTGGATGATGCCGATGCCGGCAGCCTGTAGGTCGACGGTTTCGTCCCGAATCGCCAGTGCAACCTGATTGGCGGAGTCGGCAAGTGGCTGATCGTCACGCACGAACGACCACGCCAGAATCGTGACCGGTCCTGTGAGCATCCCCTTGACCGGCTTGTCGGTCAGTGACTGCGCGTAGGTGATCCAGTCGACTGTCATCGGCTTCGGCCGGGAGACATCGCCGTAAAGGATCGGCGGACGTACACAGCGCGTTCCGTACGACTGCACCCAACCGTTCGCGGTCGCGAAGAATCCCTCGAGCTGTTCGGCGAAGTACTGGACCATGTCGTTGCGTTCGGGTTCTCCGTGCACGAGCACGTCCAGGTTCAACTTCTCTTGGAGCGCAACCACATCCGCGATCTCGGCGCGCATGCGCGAGATGTATTCGCCTCCGTCGATCTCTCCCTTGCGCAATGCCGCACGAGCCACCCGAATCTTGGATGTCTGCGGGTACGAACCGATAGTGGTGGTCGGAAGGGGAGGAAGCGACAGCAATTCGGCCTGAGCTTTACGGCGCTCTGCTGCCGGTGCGCGGTTGGTCGCCGAATTCAGCACGGCGTCAAGACGCCCACGCACGCGTGCGTCGTTGAGTCGCTTGTCGTCCCTGCGAGTCGACGCGGCGGCGCGAGCGAGGCCGAATTCGTCCTCGACGGATTCGCGACCCTGGGTCAGTGCGGTGGCAAGTGTTGCCACTTCCCGCACCTTTTCGGCGCCGAATGCAAGCCAGGAGCGAAGGGCTTTGTCGAGATCAGGTTCCTGCGAGAGTGAGTACGGAACGTGCAGGAGTGAGCACGACGTGGAGACGGCAAGCCTCTCGACGCTGCCGAGCAACCCGCCAAGCGTGGACAGCGCCGAATCCAGGTCCGTTCGCCAGATGTTACGACCGTCGACAACTCCGGCGACTACCAATTTTCGGGCGAGGTCTGAGACGGAACCTATCGAATCATGTCCTGCGACAAGGTCGATCGCAAAACCGTCGACTGCGGTGGACGCCAGGGCGGGCAGTGCATCGCCCAACGAGCCGAAGTACGACGCCAGCAAAATTGCCGGTCGGTTCGACAACAACGAAAGCTGTTCGTAGAGCGACCGCGCGGCCTCGATCTCCTCGTCGGTGCGGTCGCCGACGAGCGCCGGTTCGTCGATCTGTACCCACGTGGCCCCGGCTTCGGCGAGCTTGCCGAGAAGGTCCGCGTACAGCGGAACCAGTTCATCGGTCCGCGTCAGAAGAGGTTCTTCGGTTCCGACAGCCTTCGAGAGGAGAAGGAACGTGACGGGTCCGATAACAACCGGGCGAGCGGGAATTCCGTCGGCGAGTGCTTCCGCCAGTTCGCCGAGCACCTTGGAGGCGTCGAGCGCGAAAGTCGTCGACGGTGAAATCTCGGGGACCAGATAGTGGTAATTGGTATCGAACCACTTCGTCATCTCGAGCGGGGCGATGGTGTCGGTGCCGCGTGCGGCCGCAAAATAGCGGTCCAACGGATCGGCGACGGAGGCGACCCGCTCGGGCAACGCCCCGAGAAGCACTGCCGTGTCGAGCATCTGGTCGTAGAAGGAAAAAGTGTTGACCGGGATGGAGTCGAGACCCTGGTCACGAAGGTCGGCCAAGCCCTGCCGACGGAGGTCACGAGCTACTCGCGCCAAGGCGTCGGCGTCGATACGCCCCGCCCAGTAGCTTTCGATGGCCCGCTTGAGTTCGCGATGAGGACCGATGCGCGGAGAGCCCAGCACGGTCGCGGTGAATGTTGTTGTCACGGAGTTTCTCCAGATTGCCATTGCACTGATGGCCACTGCCGGCAGACGGGTACACCTCATGAGGCCGCGATCAAACATGCGACCACTTCTCGAGATCTACGCGCCCATTCCACGAGGCGGTGGACCGTCGGGCACGGCGTGCCCGACACAGTCGGCAGGTCTTCGGACTCGCGGGCTCTCGATCGTGGTGATCGAACCTACTGGCCGTCGCTTCCCAGGCAAGATGCCCAGTGCATGTAGACGGCGGTCGTTCCTGCTTACCGCTGCGGGACAGTCCCGGATTTTCACCGGGTTCCCTCTCACTCCGTCAGCCTGGGCTGACGGAGCTTCGACGCCAGGAACGGTCTTCGGGGCTCCTCATGACCGCGCCGGGCGAACCAGCTGCGTTGCCCAGCATAGGGCCACGAGCGTCGGAGCAGGAAAAGGAGTGCCTGTATGCCTTCTGTCGACGGGCTAGGCGCGCCACGAGTACGAGTTGGAGTCGGGAGGGACGCGGGGAAGATTTTCCGATGATCGGAGATTTTCTGCCATTTCGACAAGCAGGGCCTGTGATGCCGGAGAAAGGTCGACGACCCGGGACGTGAGATTACGTAGGCGATCATTGTGAAGCTGTGCGAGCAGAATGTGGTCGGAATCGCCGCTTGCAAGAAATGGCACTTCCTGGTCGGGGTTGAAAAAATAGTCCGGAGTCACTTCGAAGAATCGGGCGAGGGCGGAGACAACTTCGGGTGAGGGATTGGTTCGGACGCCCGTGCGGAGTTGCGACAAGTAGGGAGTCGAGATGCGACAACCGTCTTCGGTCATGCTGCGCACAACCATGGCGTTGGTGACGTGATTGGGGGCGGACTCGAACAGCGCATTCAATCGTTGGCTGAATCTCTGCGCCATGAGCCTTCCCCCTGTGTTGTCCGCTCAACCATCTGATAACTGGTAGGTAACCATAGGTGGGTCGGTACTCCGCTACTTGGTTCCGCAACGTGTTGCTGTGGAACCAGGTAACAGGATACGTGAAGATTTGGGTCAGAACTGCAGGCGGGAGAGGGATTGGCATTAATTGCGACGGAATTGCCGGATACGGGACTCTATGTGGGGACCCTGCTCTTCTTATAACCAACCGTTGGATTCGGCGATTCGGGCAGATTCTCCGCGCGTTGCACCACCGGTCTTCCCCATCGCGGACGACAGGTGATTGCGAACGGTGCCGGCTGACAGGAATAGCTCGGCGGCGATAGCTGCAACGGGTGCGCCGGCCTTCGCGGCGCGCAGTACTTCGGTTTCGCGGTCGGTCAGCGGAGATTCGCCGCTGACAAGGCTGTCTGCCGCCAGCGTGGGATCTACGACGCGCAACCCCGCATGAACGCGTCGCACCGCGTCGGCGAGTTGCCGCGCCGGGGTGTCCTTGACGACAAAACCGGTGGCCCCGGCGTGCATCGCCTTGCGAAGAAATCCTGGCCGCCCGAAGGTTGTCACGATCAGCACGCGTGTCTGTGGGAGCGCTTCCAGCAACGCCGACGTCGCAGCGATCCCGTCCATCCCCGGCATCTCCACGTCCAGTAGCGCAACGTCGGGGCGGTGTTCCATAGCTGCCGCAACAACCTCGTCGCCTCGACCAACTTCCGCGACCACGGTCAGATCGGTTTCGAGATCGAGGAGCGCCGCCAGGGCGCCGCGAACCAATGCCTGGTCGTCGGCAAGTAGTAGCCGAATGCTCACGTGTTCTCCTGTTCATGGACCTGCAGTGAAAAGCCCTGGTGCGCGGCGCTGTTGATGGTCAGACGGGCTCCCGCCGCTGCGGCGCGTTCACGCAGTCCGGTCAACCCGTTGCCGATCGTCGTATTCTCACCGGAGATCCCGTCGTCGACAATTTCGACGCTCTTCTCGTCGATGGTTATGGTGCATTGTGTTGCGGCGCTGTGACGTACGACGTTGGTGACGCCTTCCCGAACGGTCCAGGCAAACAACTCCCGCAAGTGGCGTGGGACCATTTCGGTACTGTTCGGGGAATGGTCTTCGATGCCGGCGGCACGGAGAGCCTCCCGGGCACGGGCGATCTCGACGGGAAGTGAGATGGTTCGAAAGCCGTTCACGGCCGAGCGCACATCAGCCAAAGCGTCTCGGGAAAGCCGTTCGAGATCGTCGAGTTCACTGCGAGCTCGCTCGACGTCGACGTCCAACAATCGGTTGGCCAGTTCGGCTTTGACGGTGATGACGGTGAGCGAATGTCCGAGGATGTCATGGAGATCGCGCGCCATTCGAGCGCGTTCTTCCATGACGGCACGCAGTTCCTGTTCTTCTCGTTCGTGGACCATCGCAATATTGCGTCTGATGAGGGACATGACGCCCCACGTGGCAAACGCGGCGGCGCACACTCCGAGTGACAGGCCCGAATAGTTTCCCCATCCGGCGCTGACGCTGACGATTTCCACCGAAGCGGCAATGGCCAAGGTGAGAATGCCGCCGGCCACGGTCGGAAGCATTGTGACGGCCGTGACCGCGAGGTAGGGCGCAGTTGCGAGACCGGTCGGCCCGACACTGACGATGATCACAGCAGCGAGTGCAGTCAGACCGGCCAACGTGAGTACCGCGCGGCGAACTGTCGGTTCCCCGCTGAGGGTGAGACGGCGCTGCTGTACCCGGGCAAAGGTGTAGAGGTAGAGAGCGCCGAAGGTAAGCGTCGCAAGAATCCCTGCCCAGCCGCGTAATTCGTCGCGAAGGTTCCATCCCTCGATGAGGGGACCACCGAGAAAAATCATCCACACGGCGGCAAACAGAATGCCGAAACGATTCCGTCGCGGCATCGCGGCGGAATCGATTGGGCGAGTGGTCTCCGACAACTACACACGCTCCGTATCTTGTTGGAACCGCCAGATCGCTCCGGCAGTGAAGACGGCGAACCACACCAGAATATTGACGATCCACGTCCAGTGGACGCTATTGCCGGTCAGCGGCGCGTGCGCCAGCGCGTTGATGCCGAACATCGGAGTGAATTGAGCGATGGTCGCCCACACCGAACCATCCTGGAGCGGAACAAACAGGCCGCCGCCGAATGCCAGCAGTGCGAGCCCGGGACCGAGCAGTTGCATGACGTTCTCACTTGGCAGCAGGTATCCCATGAACAGGCCGAAGGCCGCGAAGATCGACGATCCGAGCCAAGCGATCAATGCCGTTGTGAACCACAATGATCCGTCCATCTGGGCAGAGGTGAACGAGCCGACAACATAGACAACGAGGATCGACGCGAGACCGAGCAGCATGGCCATGATCAATTTGACGGCGATGTAGGCGACCGGAGTCAACGGTGTCAGCCGAAGTTGTCTGCTCCACCCGGATGCTCGCTCGATCGACACCATCGCGCCGCCGCTGGTGGTTGCGAGCATCGCGCCGTACAACGCCATGCTGATCATGATGTACGCCGCGACGTTGCCATGCCCGATGTCATGAGCGTCGTCGCTTTGCCCCAATCCGAAGACCAGGTAGAAGACCACCGGCATGACAAGTGTGAAGAGCATCGTGCGCCGATTACGGGTCAGGCGACGCAGTTCCAAACGCAGCAAGGTCGTGTTGAACCCGCCCAGTGGTACGACGGTACGTTCTGTTGCAGTGGTCATCACTTCTGTCCTTCGGAGTTGTTCGACGTGAGTGCGATGAAGGCGTCTTCGAGTCCGCGCGAGACGATTTCGAGATCGCGGGCCGCTGTGTTGTTCAGGAGGAACCGCGCGACGGCATCGGTGTTGCCCGAGTGCACCGTCAGTGCCTCGCCGCGCAGTTCGACGGCATCCGAGTGCGGGATCGCGCGTAGAAGTTCGTCGGTCAGGCCAGGAACCCGCGCGTGCAGGGTTCGTCCGGACGCCATGGCTTTGACCTCGGCGGTGGTTCCGTCGGCCACGATTGTTCCTTGCCGGACCAGAATGATGCGGTCGGCGTAGACGTCGGCTTCTTCGAGGTAGTGCGTCGCAAACAGAACGGTGCGTCCTTGATCCGCGTCGGCTCGGATGGCCGACCAGAAGTCCCGGCGCCCTTCGACATCCATGCCGGTGGTCGGTTCGTCGAGGATGAGAAGTCTCGGGTCCGACAGGAGGGCCATCGCAAATCTCAGGCGCTGCTGTTGCCCGCCGGAGCACTTGCTGACGAGTCGGCCGGCGATGTCGAGGATTCCGGCGCGGCGCAGGACTTCGTCGACGGGGCGAGGGTGTGCGTACAGACTCGCCGTCAGTTGCACCGTCTCGGCAACTGTCAGTTCTTTGAGTAGTCCGCCGCTCTGCATGACCGCGGAGACCAGTCCGCGGGCTATCGCTGCGCGCGGCGCCATCCCGAAGACGCTCACGTCACCGGATGTCGGCTTCGACAGGCCGAGAATCAAGTCGATGGTGGTGGTTTTTCCGGCGCCGTTCGGGCCGAGAAACGCCACTATTTCACCGGGGCGAATACTCAGGTCGATGCCGTTGACTGCGCCCACATCGCCGAAGCGCTTGTGAAGTCCGGTCAATCGAATGGCGTCGTGTGCTCGTCCGTCAACGGGTGGATGCAGTACCTGTGCTGAGGTCATACCTCGAATCTGCCGGTTTTCGGCAGGGGAGCCCTCGTCGATCCGTCATTCTTCGGCCATGACATTTGTCATTGGTTTGGCAGTCGCGGGTTTCGGTGGCTGCTGGCCGAGGCGGGCGAGTACCAGGCCGACGATAATCGCTGCGCCGCCGATGCCTTGGATGACGGTGATGGATTCGCCGACAAGTATCCAGGCTGCGATCACTGCGCACAGGACCTCGGTGAGGGCTACGAGCGACCCGATTGTGGGTCCCAGCAACGTGATCGCGGCGATGCCGGTGAGGTAGGCGATGACGGTACTGACGACGACCAGAATCACTATCGGCAGCCACACTCCCACAGAATGGCCTGCCACGACGGTGTTCGACGACGAGAATGCAAGGGGGAGTGCGCCGATCACTCCGAGTAGTCCGATGAGCACTGCGCTGACAGTCAGCCCGGACGCTGCGAGCACAACAGGGTGCAGATCGCCGTCGGCCCGTTCGGAAATTACGAAATACACTGCGAGACAGGCAGCTGCTGCCAGTCCCCAAGCGACGCCGACGGCACTGATCTCTGCCGAGCCGAAGACATCGATGACCACGGCCGCGCCTACCAGGGCGATCGCTGCTCCCAGAAGCGTCTGCACGCTCGGTCGTGCGCCCTTGGTGATCCACACCCATCCAATGACGATGATGGGGGCCAGGTACTCGAGAAGGAGCGCCACGCCGACCGAAAGATGTTGCACCGCATTGAAGAAACACAACTGCACTCCGGATATTGCGAACACTCCGTACAGTAGTACCGTTCGCGTGTGGGCCGTCACTTGCCGCATACGACGCCACTGGGTTCCCAGTGCAATCACCATCATCACGAGTGCGCCGCCGGCAACGCGCGCGAACACCGCGCCTCCCGGCGACCAACCGGATTCGATGAGAGATTTGGCGAAGGGGCCGGAGACGCCGAAGGTCGCAGCGGACAGTAGAGCGAAGATCAAGCCGTTGCGAGAGTTCACGTCGTCACCCGTCAGGAGTAAAAGCGATTACGATGATGACACTAGGTTGACAATGCTCAGGAGTCAAAGTGAATTTTGCTGATGACACGGAATCGGCGCTCGTCTTCGCTGCGTCGTTGGTGAACACTGCTCGAGGAGGCGGCGAACTTCTGCCTGATCAGGAAGAACTGACTCGATTTCTCGATGCGGACAAGTGGACCGGGCGACGCGACGGCACGCAGAGCGAACTCGATGCGGTGCGGACGCTACGTCCACGTCTGCGACAGTTCTGGGAAGTGACCGAAGTGGACGACGCCGTCGCGGTGGTGAACACGCTGCTGGCCGAATCGGGAGCGCAGCCGAGACTCGCCCGGCACGACGATCTCGGGTGGCATCTGCACGTCACGGCGGACGATGCGCCCCTCGTCGATCGGATGGCCGCCGAAGCGGCGATGGGTGTGCTCGATCTGATCCGCACTGGGGAGTTCTCGCGTCTGCAGTGGTGTACCGCTCCTGATTGTGACGCAGTATTCGTGGATCTGTCGCGCAACCGATCAAAGCGATACTGCGACACCGGAAACTGTGGGAACCGGGCTAATGTCGCGGCATATCGTGCGCGAAAATCCGTTGGCTGACAGGTGCATCCGGACAACTGTGCTAATCGAATCTGAGGGGATCGACGATGCATACAGCGGGAATTATCGGAGGCGGTATCGGGGGCCTGGCAACGACGCTGGCGCTTGCGAATGCGGGCTGGTCGGTCACGGTGTTCGAGCAAGCGCCGGTTCTTGCCGAGGTGGGCGCCGGAATCACGTTGTGGCCGAACGCACTTGCCGCACTCGATCACCTTGGAGTGGGCGATGAGATCCGGAGCAGAGCCGCCCCAGGTTGGGTGGGCGGAATACGCAATCGCCAGGGTCGGTGGTTGATGCGGACGAGTGAGGAGAGATTCCGTGCGCTGCACGGCAATTTTGTCGCCATGCACCGCGGCGATCTGGTCGATGTTCTCCACACAGCGCTTCCCGAATCGGTGACCTTACGATTCGGCGGTGCAGTCACAGGGATCGATGTGGGTGGCGCGATTCGTTGTGGTGATCGCCTCGAAGAGTTCGATCTGATCGTCGGCGCCGACGGAATCGACAGCCTCACGCGGCGAACGATGTTCCCTGAGTATCCGGTGCCGCAGTCGCTGGGGGTTCGCGCGTGGAGGTGGATCGTTGATGACTTCGGCAGTGTTGACGTGGGTGGGATCCTCGGCGCAGGAGGAGAATTCGGCATCGTTCCGCTGGGGAACGGGCGGTTGTACGTTTTTGCTGCTGCACGGCTGTCCAAGGGCGCCCCGGACCCGTCGTTGGATGATTTTCTTCACTGGCCGTCACCTGTCCCCGAGCTCATCTCTGCAGTTGTGCCGGAGCGGATTCTTCGCCACGACATCAGAGATCTTCCAGCGCTGCCATCTTTTGTTCGAGACAGCGTTGTGCTCGTGGGTGATGCCGCGCACGCGATGGGGCCGCATCTCGGTCAAGGTGCATGCCAGGCTCTCGAGGATGCTGTCGCGCTCAGCGCTCATGCTCATGACTTGGCGACCTACGACTATCTGCGCACCAAGAGAACACATCGCCTTCAAAAGCGTTCGCGTCAATCCGCCCGAACAATCCTCACTCGCGGCGTCGGTGCTACGCTCGCTCGCGACCTGGTACTGCGAGCTCTTCCCACCGAGGTGTTTCTTCGCGGTCTGGGATCGAACTTCAGCACTCGGCACATGATGTGAAAGACCATTGTCGGACCCCGGTTGTGCCCTTTGCTCATGCCGCAGCTGATGAACTGCCCGGATCCTGCGTGGTCGCAGACGGGGCTTTGTGCGGTGACGGATCGTCCCCGTAGGTGTACTCCGTGTTGGTTTGGCCGTTCGCCTTCTGGATGGTCAGTGGCTTGGCGAATTCTCGTGTCCGGACCGGCAATTAACCACCAAAGCGTTGTTGAGTGCCCGGCGCAACGGCGTGGTTGAGGATGAGAAGTGCATGTGCGGGCTTTTTGTCGACGAGTAACCAGCGATGCCGAAGGTCGGCATCATGCCGTATGAAGTCGCCCGCCTCGAGCTGCCACGAACCTTCGCCTTCGACCTCCACTTCAAGGCTTCCGCTGATCAGGTAGACCGCCGCGAGCCCGCTCGACTGGAACCATTCAGAGATGTGAACCTCGGGTTCGAGTCTGTACTCGGTAACTTCCAAACTCGTGTTGCGGTCGAACAACAACGCGTGGCCGATGGCCGCATCGGGCCTGCTCGACACCGGCACGGGGCTACCGCTTCCGGCGCGGACGATCGCTACTCGGCTCGGTGAGCCCAAGGGGCTGGGCATGAGCTCTCCGGGGGCGACGTTAAGGACTGTGGCAAGACGGTAGATCGTGACCATCGAGGGCATGCTCAACCCGCGCTCCACATGGCTCAGGAACGGTTGGCTGATGCCGGCGCTAGAGGCCAGTGCCCTCATCGAGAGCCCTGCGGCCTCTCGCCGAGTCCGCACCGCGGCACCGATCGCCACAGCCAACTCGGTCTCATCGTCGGTGGTCTGCGTCATTAACAACTCCGTAACACCCAGTATAGCTGCAGGAAATACTCATGGCCCATTTTGATAGTTGTCAGCTATCGCTTCGTCACTTCCACTTCAGTATGGAGTCTAAAGATGTCCGTTCACTCCACCGATCAACCCGTTAGTAGTGAGTCTCCATCGGAAGCCGGATCTTCGCGATTCACGATCGAGCAACGAGGCATCGACCATGTGCCGGCGAGTGAACGCCATGGCTCGGTGCGATCGGTGGCGCTGATGTGGAGCGGCGCGATGATGAACGTCACCGGCATCGTCTTCGGCGCCCTCCTCGTATTACTCGGTCTGAACCTCTGGCAAGCAGTCGCAGCGATTCTGATCGGTAACGCGACATGGATCATCACCGGTTTGTGTTCGCTGCCCGGGCCGGCTGCCGGCACCACCACGTTCGCCGCGAGCCGCGCTCCCTTCGGGCGCAACGGAAATCGACCGATTGCATTCTGCAACTGGATAATGCAGATCGGTTACGAGTCACTCGATCTGGTGTTGATGTTTCTGGCTACGTCGGTTCTCCTCGGTCAGGCCGGGATCGATTTGGGCACTCCGCTCGAGGTCGTCGTCATCTTGGGCTTGGCGGTTACGCAGAGCATTCTGCCTATCTTCGGCCTGTCGGTGATCATGAAGGCGATTCGAATCCTGTTGATCCCGTTCACTGTGCTGTTCGCGGTGCTGGTTGTGCTCGTGTTCGACTCCGTGGATGTCCAGACGGGCACGGCCTCCGGTGGCACCGCCTTGTTCTTCGCCGGTGTCGCGGTGGCGGCGTCAGGAAGCGGTCTGGGATGGACACCGAACGCCGCCGACTATGCCCGATATCTGCCCGAGTCAACCAGTCGCGTTCGCCTGGTGGTGGGCACCGCGATCGGAGGCGCTCTGCCGCAAACCCTGCTGATGCTGCTGGGTGCGGCCGTCGCCACTGCAGTCCCAGACGCCGTCGATCCCATCAGCGGACTACCGTCGGCTCTGCCGTCGTGGTTCCTGACTCCCTATCTTCTTGTGGTCCTGCTACAGCTCACCGCGCTCAATGCGATCAACCTCTATTCCTCGGGAATGACACTGCAGGCGATGGGTATTCGAATCAGTCGTTGGCAAGCCGTCGTCGTCGATGCCGTTGTCTGCGCGATCGTCGCGATCGTCGTGACGTTCTCCGGCGACTTCAACACATTGCTTGGGAACTTCCTGCTCTTCATGATCGTCTGGTTCGCACCGTGGGCGGCGATCATGGTCGTCGACTATTTCCTGCGCTCGGGCCGGTACGACATAGCGTCACTATCCGATGACGGCGGCCGGTATCGCCGGGTTCTCGGCTTCAATCCGGCCGGCGTCACTGCCCAGGTCGCCGGCATGATCGCGGCATTGCTCTGCATCAACACCACGGTCTTCACCGGCCCCATCTCCAAGGCATTCGACGGCGCCGACCTCAGTGTGCCAGCCGGCCTGGTGGTCGGGGCGCTGACCTACTGGGCGCTGGCACGCACATCAACCCGTAACGAGAGCACAGTCACCGAAAGGCTCAGCGCATGAACACCATTCCCCTCGTCGATCTCGAACAGTGGCGCACCGGATCCTCCTTGCAGCGTGCGAAGCTGAGCGAACGTGTCGACCAGGCCCTGCAAGGGTCCGGATTCCTGTTGATCTCGGGCCATGGAATCGATCCTGAACTCCGCGCGCAGATTCGGGCCGCCGGATCGGCGTTCTTCACCAGCGGCCCGGCGACCAAACATCGATACCGGACCCACGTCGGTGGGCGGGGGTGGATCCCCTCGGGTGCCGAAGCCAACGCTTTCGTCGAAGAGACTCCGGGTCCAGCCGACCTCAAGGAGACCTACACGAACGGCTGGGACGACTACTCCACCGGTGATCCCGTGGTCGATAACGAATGGTTCGCGCCCAATGTCTGGCCGACCGAAGTGCCGGAGTTCGAGCGGCTGTGTGCGACGTACACCGAGCAGATGCGTTCCCTGGCAGCAGAATTGCTGACCGTCTTCGCTTCGGCACTGAATCTCGATCCCGACTGGTTCACCTCTCGGACCGACCGCGCACCACATTCGTTCAACCTCAATCGATACCCGGCGATGGCCGAGACCGGGATTGCAATCGACGGCCAATACCGGATCGCGCCGCATACCGATTTCGGGGTCATCACCATACTCGACCGTCAAGCAGGCTACGGCGGGCTCCAGGTCGATACCGGTGACGGCAGCTGGGTGAATGCACCGTTCGTCGATGATGCCTTCACCATCAACATCGGTGATCTGATGGCTCGTTGGACGGGCGATCGGTGGCGCTCGACCAGGCACCGGGTATTGCCTCCGTCCGCGCACGACCCCAACGAGGAGTTGATCTCGTTGATCTTCTTCTTCGAAGCCAATCACGATGCGGTGATCGAGTCTTTCGGTCCGCCGATCGGACGAGCGCACGCCTACCAGCCCGTCACGACTGCGGACTACCTTCGCGCCCGGTATTCCGCGATCACCATCTGACGAACGCCCAGACCACCCAACACGCGAGGACGACATCCATCATGGCATTTGCCCGCAACGCCGGAACCGACTTCCAGGTCCCGATCATCGATATCTCGACGTTCACAGGCGGGGCCGATATCGATCGGCAATCAATCGCCCGCCAGGTCGATCTGGCTGCATCCACCGTCGGATTCATGCAGGTGGTCGGGCATGGCATCCAACCGAAAGTGCTCGATCGGTTCACCGCGGCCACCGACGAATTCTTCGCGTTGCCGGAGTCCACCAAACGCAAATACTCCACACCGCCGCACATCAACCGCGGGTACACCCCACCGAGAGCCGAGGCGTTGGCAAACTCTCTCGGGATCATCACCGCCGCAGATCTTTTCGAGGCGTTCAACATCGGCGTCGACCCTGCCGACCACGCCTCTCCGGACCTCGATCCCGTCGACTACGCGCCCACCATCTTCCCCAGCGAGACAACCGACTTCGAATCTGCCGTTACCGCTTGGTTCGGCGAGGCCCGACGCGTGGCGCACACCATGGCCGACATCTTCGCCCTGGCTCTGCATCTACCGATCGACTACTTTCGGCAGTTCACCACGCACTCTCTGGATGTACTGCGTATCAACAACTATCAACTGCCCCACCCCGACGTCACCTTGGAATCCGAGCAGATGGGCATGGGAGCGCACACCGACTACGGTATCGTGACGGTCTTGTGGGCAGATCAGGTGCCCGGACTGGAAATACTTGACAGTCAGCGGGTTTGGCACCCCGTACAGCCCGCCGACGGGGCACTGTTGGTCAACCTGGGCGATGCGCTGGCCCGCTGGACCAACGATCGCTGGATCTCCACCATGCACCGGGTAGCGCCGCCACGCGTCGACGGCCGGCTCGTGCCGCGACGCTCGGCGGCCTTCTTCCACGACGGCAACCCCGAGACGGTCATCGCGTGCCTGCCGGGTTGCACCGGTCCCGGCAATCCACCGCGATATGAGCCGGTGACGGTCAAAGAGCACATAACCGCCAAGCTCCGCGGGTCCCGGGGGCGGGAACCGAATCCCCATGCGATCCGGGAGGCCGCTCGCCTCACTGGCAGTACATCATGAGTAGCACATTCACCGTTGCCACCCTTCCGAAGATCGAATTGCACTGTCACCTCGAAGCCGCCCTGCCGATCAGCCTCGTTTACCTTCTTGCGCAGCGGAACTCACTGAACCACTTGCTTGCGCCGGCGCTGGGTGCCTACCAGAGTGTCGCCGACATCGACGACTACCTGAAGGGCTACGACGCCACCGCCCATCTCCTGCGCACAGCAGGCGACTTTGCCGAAGCCGTCGACACGTACTTGCATTCGGTGGCTCAGCAGGCCGTCCGATACGTCGAAATCTTCTGGAGCCCCATGGTCCATCTCGACGACGCGGTGCCCTACCGCACCCAACTCGCCGGCATCATCGACGGCATCGAACACTCCACCTCCGGCGTCAACTGTCGCCTGATCCCGGCCATCGACCGCTCCCGCTCACCCGCCGAAGCCGCCCAAGTGGTCGATTACATCATTGAGTGCAACAACGACCTCGTGGTCGGAGTCGGCCTGGACTACGATGAAACCCTGGGCCCCGCAGATGCTTTCATCGAGCCATTCGCTCGCATACGACGCGCAGGACTACGCGCCACAAGTCATGCCGGCGAAACCGCCGGGTCCGACAGCATCCTGGACAGCATCGACCTGCTTGGCTGCAGCCGCATCGACCACGGATACGCAATACTGAGCAACGACGACGACCTACAGCGATGCCTCGATGCCGGTGTCACTTTCACCGTCAGCACTCGCGCGGCCGAACTCTTGAAGACCTGGGGTCTCGAGGTCGCGGGCGCTCCAGCAGACATGTGGCGCCGTGGACTCCGCATCTCACCGGCCACCGACGCGCCCGCACACTTCGGAACAACACTCACCTCCGAGCACTCCATGCTCGAGGCCGCCGGATTGACGGTCGCCGACCTTCACGACATCCAGTTGGCATCGGTCGCCGGTACCTTCCTTGACGAGACCGACCGCCGTACCCTGACTGCCGAACTCAGGACCTGATCCGAGTACGTCGACACGGGACCGTCTGTAACTGGATCGATGCGCACAGCACTAACCGGCGCCGACGCTACGGTCGTGTCGGACCCCGGTTGTACCCTTCGCGCATGCCCACCGCTGATGAACTGCTCGGAGCCTCCGTAGTCGCCGATCTTGCCCTGTGCCTTGAACAAGCGTCGGGACGCACGCGATTGGCCGCTGTTCGCGAGAGCTCATCCGGCTTTGACGGCCTCAGTCTCGGTGAGCGCACTCGTGTGGTGCGAGACGCGATGATGTCCGACCTACCCGAGGAGTTTCCGCGCTTTGCCGAGGTAATCCGGCTGGCGTTGCGCGACGAGGCCTTTGCGGGCTGGATGATCTGGCCGGTCACGGAAGCTGTTGCAGTGATCGCCACGCGCAGTGGCCGAAATGCAGATTTCGACGACGGTATGGCGCTACTCGCCGAACTGACCTCGCGTCTGACGAGCGAATTTGCGATCCGGACCTTTCTCGACGCGAATCCCGCGCGAGCGCTGGAGATCGCTCTCGGATGGACCGATCACCAGGACGAGCATGTTCGGCGCCTCGCCAGTGAGGGCACCCGGATGCGTCTGCCCTGGGGTAGGCGGGTGAAGGCATTGACGGAGCACCCGGAGTCCACGGTCTCGATTCTCGACGCGCTGTACCGCGACGACTCGGAATACGTGCGGAGATCTGTCGCCAATCATCTCAACGACCTCAGTCGCGCGGACGCTGCATTAGCGGTATCGATCGCCAAGCGTTGGCTCGGTGATCCCGACGCGGCTACGCCCAAAGTGGTTCGCCATGCACTGCGCAGCCTGGTGAAAGCCGGCGACGTCGATGCGTTGGCTCTGCTGGGCTTTGCGGCACCCACGGATATCGTGATTTCGGACTTTGTGATCGATCGCGACGCTGTCGATCTGGGCGGAGACATCGCATTCGGTTTTGCGGTGAGTAACAACGGCGGTGAGTCCGTGACTGTGGCAATCGACTACATAGTCCATCACGTCAAGGCCAACGGACTCACCAGTCCGAAGGTGTTCAAGCTGACCACGCGCTCTCTCGAGCCCGGTGCCAGCGCGAAGGTAGCCAAGCGGCATTCCTTCAAGCCGATCAGCACGCGGCGGTATTACGCCGGTACTCATTCCGTCGAGTTACAGATCAACGGAGTTACACAGGGTCTGAGATCTTTTCAGCTCCAAGTCGCTGCGGACGATAACTGACCGAGGGATAGCCGTCGTCGGGGTCGATCGTGACTTTTGCCCGGACTCGGTAGACCTGTTCGACCAGTTCCTCGGTCAGCACTTCGGTCGGTGTACCAGACGCAACCACCCGTCCGCGTTCGAGCACCACAAGACGGTCGCAGAACATCGCCGCCACGTTGAGGTCATGCAGCGCAATGTAACTGGTCACCGGAAGCGTCGACACCAGTGACAGGATGTCGAGTTGGTGTGAGATGTCGAGGTGGTTGGTCGGCTCGTCGAGCAGCAGCACGTCCGGTTGCTGAGCCAGTGCGCGGGCGATCTGCGCGCGTTGGCGTTCCCCGCCGGACAGCGTGTGCCACAAGCGTCGTCGCATCGACGTCATGCCGGTATCGGCGAGTGCCTGGTCTATTGCGTCGTCGTCGGCTTCCTCGCCGGAACCGAACAGTGTGCGGTGTGGAATGCGGCCGAGCCTCACGACGTCGAGCACGCTGATGTCGACCTCGGTGTGGGCGTGCTGATCGACCACCGCGATCTTCCGGGCAACGGTGCGTCGGCGAACGTTGCTGATGCTGGTGCCGCCCAGCGTGACATCGCCCGAGTCAGGAGACGTGACTCCAGCCAGGATGCTGATGAGTGAGGACTTCCCGGACCCGTTGGGGCCGAGGATCCCGATGGTGTCACCCGGTTGCGCGGCGACGCTCACCCGATCGAGGATCAGGTTCTTTCCGCGGTGCCACACGATGTCGTGTGCTGCGAGGCTCATGCGCTTCTCCTCATGCGGAACAGGATGACCGCAAATGCGGGGACGCCGATCAAGGCCGTCACAACACCGACCGGAATCTCCTGGGGCGCAAACGCAGTACGCGCGATGGCATCCACCCACACCATGAAAATCGCACCGATCAGCGCCGTGGCAGGGAGTAAACGGCTGTGTCTCGAACCGACCAGAAACCGGGCCGCATGCGGAAGCACCAGTCCCACAAAACCTATCGCCCCGGCAGCGCTGACCAATGCGGCCGTGATCAGCGCGGTGATGGTGAGAAGGAGCAGCCGAACGCGCTGCACCGGGATTCCGAGCGTCGCGGCGGCGTTGTTGCCGAAAGTGAAGGCGTCCAACGCCGGTGCCTGGGCGAGACACACAAGGATTCCGACGGCTACCACTGCGCCACACAGAACTACGTCCGTCCAGCCGGCACCGGCCAACGAACCGAGAAGCCAGAACAAGACGCCTCGGGTCTGCTCGGCGTCGGCGGAGGAAATGACGATGAACGACGTGAGTGCCGAGAACAATTGTGTGCCTGCAACACCTGCCAAGACCACGCGGGACGTGCCACCGCCTGCGCCCGCAGCAAGCAGCATCACCAGGCCGAACGAGACGACGGCCCCGGCAAATGCACCGGCGGACAGCGAGATAACGCCGCCGCCGATGCCGAGCACCGCGATCATCACCGCACCGGTCGAAGCCCCGGACGAAATTCCGAGAACAAAAGGATCGGCCAGTGGATTACGGAGCAGCGACTGCATGATGACGCCGCACAATGCGAGCCCAGCACCGCACACTGCAGCCAAGAGTGTTCGGGGAAGCCGCAATTCCCAGACTATGCCGTCCTTGATGCGGCTGACGCCGGACGATCCGACACCCCAATGCTCGAGCACTACGGCGTAGACGTCGCGAACCGACAGATTAGCCGGGCCGATCGTGATCGCCAGCGCGATCGAGAATCCGAGAACCACCAAACCGATCAGGAACAGCACTCCCAGAGTTGACCGGGATTCGAGACGCGCAGTGCGCGTGCTCAATTGGCCAAGCCCCAGTCACGCAGCGCGGTAGCGGTCTTCTCGACACCGTCGATCGTGCGGATCGAGGGGTTGAGATCGGCGCCGTTCACAACGATGTACTTCTTGTCCTGCACAGCTTGCAGACGCGAGGTGACAGGGTTGGATTCGAGGAAGGCGATCTTGCTGGCCAGAGCGTCACCGTCGATACTGCGCCGACTCAGGTCCGCGAGCACCAAGGCCGTTGGGTTGCGATCGAGGATGGTTTCCCAACTGACCTGGGGCCATTCGTCCGTCGTATCGGCGAAGATGTTCTCCGCGCCAACAGATTCCGTGATAATTCCGGACGAGCCACAGCAACCAGCCATGTACGGAGTCATGGTGTCGGCAAACCAGAATGCGAGTGAGACCCCGGACGCATCGACGGAATCGGACGCTTTCGCGAATCGATCCTGTAGTTCGGTGACAAACTGCTCACCTCGATCACGCACGTCGAAAATTGCTGCCAAGTCCCGGATTTCCTGGTAGACAGTCTCGATCTTCAACGGTTCGGTGCGAGCGCCGTCCGCATTCGACGCCGAGGACACCTTGCCGTCGCAGCCGTTGTCGGTGGGCGAGAGGTACGTCGGTACGCCGAGCGCGGCGAACTGATCTCGGCTCGCGACGCCGCCCTCGGCAATCGTGGAGGCAAACGAGGCCGATACGAAATCGGGTTCCGTGTCGAGGACAACCTCGAACGACGGTTTGTTGTCGGCAAGGCGCGGGACTCGATTGTTGTCGGCTGCGAGGTTCTCACGAACGGGATCGGTCCACGTCGCGGTGCCGACCATCCGGTCTGCGAGACCGAGGGACAGCAGAATCTCGGTGGAGCCTTGGTTGAGGGAGACCGCACGTGTCGGTGGTGCGTCGATCGTGACTTGTCGACCACAATTGTCGATGGTCAGGGGGTAGTTGGACGAGCTGGCGTCACTCGCGGTGACGGAGTCGTCGGAGGCGCCGCAGCCGGCCAGACCAAACGCGAGAGCCGAGGTGGCAACAACTGCTGATGTGAAGCGCATAAAACGCATGAAGAGGGAACTCCTTGCTCAGGGCTCGATCGCGGAGCCGAGAATTCGCCGTGCTCGATCAGCGAGTATCCGGACTTCGATCCCTCGAGAAGGTTCGTCACCGTTGCGCGTCAGCCCTGGACTTGCACCAGGTTCCCTCGCCGATCGTGGCCGCACGAACGGCCACGTCAACCATAACGAGGTGCTGGTTTCTCCTCGCAAACACAGGGGCGGAATTGACCTCGTCAGCACTCGAGGTATCGTGGCCGACATGCAGCGCGTCTATTTCTGGTTTAGCAGGCCGGCCCCGGGTGGGCCTGCCGGCGTAACCACGCGCTGACAACCTCCACCCAAGAGCCGGATTACAGACCGGCTCGCTGGAGTTCACTTCATCTCTGGGGTCGGCCTGAGAACAGGAAACCGAAACCCCATGACTGTCACCATCGACACCACAGCCACATCGGACAGCCTCGACGATCAGCGCACTGTCAGTATCAGTCCGCTGGTTTCGCCGGCGACCGTCCGAGCTCAGCACGCACCCGACGAGGTCGCGGCCGCAACCGTGCGGACCGGCCGTGCCGACACGATCAACATCCTCAACGGTGACGACGACCGTTTGATCGTTGTTGTCGGACCGTGCTCGGTACACGATCCGGAAGCTGCGATGGACTACGCCCGCCGGTTGGCTGCCAAGGCCGAAGAACTGCGGGACGACCTGCACATCGTCATGCGGGTCTACTTCGAAAAGCCGCGCACCACGCTGGGTTGGAAGGGCCTGCTCAACGATCCCCACCTCGACGGCACCTACGACGTGAACACCGGTCTTGGTATCGGCCGCAAGTTGCTGCTCGACGTGTCGAGCCTCGGTCTGCCCGTCGGCTGTGAGTTCCTCGACCCGATCATGCCGCAGTACATCGCGGACCTGGTCAGCTACGGCGCGATCGGTGCCCGGACCGCTGCGAGCCAGGTGCATCGCCAGCTGTGCAGCGCACTGTCCATGCCCGTCGGAATCAAGAACTCCACCGAAGGCGACGTGCAGGTAGCCGTCGACGGTACCCGCGCTGCGGCAGCGAGCCATGTGTTCCCCGGCACCGACCTCGACGGTCAGGCTGCCTTGATCCGTACGGCTGGTAACCCCGACTGCCACGTCATCCTGCGCGGTGGCAGCGATGGACCGAACTACGACGCTGAGACCGTCGCGGATACCCTTGCCCGCCTGCGCAAGTCGAACCTGCCCGAGCGTGTGGTCATCGACGCGAGCCACGGCAACAGCAGCAAGGATCACGAGCGTCAGGTCATCGTCCTCGACGACATCGCAGCTCGTCTCGCCGGCGGTGAGCAGGGAATCGCGGGTGTCATGTTGGAGAGCTTCATCGAGGCCGGTCGTCAGGACCTGACCTTGGGCAAGGCGGACGAACTCACCTACGGTCAGTCCATCACCGACGCGTGCATCGACTGGTCCACCACGGCAGCGCAGTTGGACCGTCTGGCGCAGGCCGTTGCCAGCCGTAGGGGCTGATGCCCCCGTGCGCCTTTCTGGTAGCGCCGACTACCAAAAAGGCGCACAGGGCCGCTAGGCCAGTACTTCTCGCGTGGCCGTGACCAGGCGTTCGAGCCAGGCGTCGGTGCCGACGGCCTGACGTAGCGGTTCGTTGGGCAATTCGATGCTGACCGGCAGTCCGGCAGGCAGGGTCGACCAGATGTCGGCCAGGGCGATGCCGCCGGTGCCGGGCACCAGACGCTCTTCGCGGGCGTGACGGATCAGTTCTGCGTCATCGGTGGGAGCGGGGGTCGAACCGTCGCACATCTGGGCGTAGTGAAGCCACTCGCGCGGGATGGACGCAAGATCCTCCAGTGTGGTCGCCGAGCGGTCGGTGTGGAGTGCGTCGACCAGGACACTACGAGCCGGACCGTCTGCCGCCGAGACGATCTCGATGGCAGCGCGCGCATCGGGCACCGCAGTCCACGGCATGAATTCGAGCGAGGCGACGATGCCGTAGTTCGCGCACAGTTCCGCGAGGCGGGCATAGGAGTCCGTGAGCCGAGCGCGGTCGCGATCGTCGCCGCCCACCAGAACGGCCTTGGCTCCGAGCTGTGCACCCGCTTCGAGAAGCGGAACATAGTCGGCGGGGTCGAAGTCGGCTGCAAGGCGGATGATTTCGAGGTCGAATACCTCTACGGGTGCATCATCCAGTCGACGCACCAGTTCGTCCAACGACTGCTTGTCCTCGTGCAGAGGGTAGGCCGTCGTACCTGGTGCCGCGGGCATCAGGCGGATGCCGATGGTGTCGAAGCCGTGCTTTTCGGCCAAGTCGACGTGCTGCATCGGTGCGGTATCGAGCACCGTGAGGGCTGCCAGTCCGAGTGAGAGTGTCATGCGTGCGCTCCAACTGTCTTGGCTCCGGCCAGTTCCCGACCTGCCAGATAACCGAACGTCATAGCCGGGCCGAGGTTGATGCCGCCGGACGGGTAGTGCCCGCCCATCACGCTGGCCTGATCGACGCCGACGGCGAGCAATCCCTCGATGGGGCGGTCGTTGTCGTCGAGAACCTGCGACGACGAGTCGGTGACAAGTCCGGCGAAGGTCCCGAAACTCCCTGGCACCACTTTCACCGCGTAGTACGGACCCTTCTGTAAGGGTGCAAGCGACGGGTTCGGCCAGGGGTTGGCGGTATCGCCGGATCCCCGGTTGAACGGCGTTGTGCCGCGACCGAACTCGGGGTCTTCACCGGCCACCGCCCCGACATTGAATGCCTCGATTGTCTTTTCCAACTGCGTCGGATCAACGCCGATCTTCTCCGCCAGTTCGCGAACAGTGCGAGCCCGTGTCAGGTATCCCGAGCGCAGGTACGGCTGGATCGGGATCGGCAGGGGTTTGGCCATGCCCAGCGGGAGGTAGCGCACATACTGCTGATCCGCGATCAACCACGAGCACACCTCGTCTCCCTCGGGAACCTGCTCGACCATCGCGAGGGTGTAGTCGTGGTAGCCGAGTGCTTCGTTGACAAAACGCTTACCGTTCGCGAGAACTCCGATGACACCGGGCTTTCCGCGGTCGAGGATGTGCGGGAACACACCTTCCTTGCCGTTGCGGTAGCGAACGATGGAGACGGGGCAGTACGCGACGGGGGAGGCAAGAGTGCGGTCGAGGCGACCACCCACGGATTCGCCGAGGGTGATGCCGTCGCCGGTGGTTGTCTTCGGAGTGAGTGACCAGTGCTCGTTTCCGGTGGGGGTACGGGGGAACAGTTCACGTCGGCGGTCGATGTCCTGGGCGAAGCCGCCGGTGGCAAGGACGACACCACGTCGGGCACTCACCGAGTAGGCGCCATCGGGGCCTTCGAGGCGGACACCGACAACGCGACCGTCATCGTCAGTCTGCAGCGATGTTGCCGACGTTTTCACCCGAATCTCGACGCCGAGATCGAGCGCTGAGCGAAGCATCATGCCGACAAGCGCACTGCCGTTGACGAGTTGCTGGCCACGGCGCTTGGTGGCGAGATCGAACATGTGCTTTGTCACGCGAACACCACAGTGCACAAAAGCTTTTGGTGAGCGGGTCGAGTGCAGGAAAGCCTGCAGATCAGGACCAGCCATGATGCCCATGCCGAGGAACGACGTCTCGTACAACTGTCGACGTAGCAGCGCCGCGACGTCGGGTCCGAGCTTTCGCAAGCTCACCGGTTTCGGTCCGACGGAACGATGACCCGTGCCGGCTCCCGGTGTGTCGCCGTGAATGTCGGCGATCTTGGCTCCGGGAACGAACTTCAGCGCGGTCTTGCGTTCGAAGAACTCGACCATCTCCGGTGCGCCGTCGAGGAGTGCATCCACCTTGGCAGCGTCGAAGTTGTCGCCGAGTCGGTTCTCCAGATATGTCCGCGGCGCCGACCGATCCTCGACAACCCCATCGGCGATGGCAAACATGTTGCGCGGGGTCCACATCCACCCGCCTGACCAGGCCGTTGCGCCGCCGCAGGTGTCGGCCTTCTCGACAACGAGTACCGACGCGCCGCCATGTGCTGCGGCAATTGCGGTGGAAAGCCCGCCTGCGCCGGAGCCCACGACAACCACGTCGTAGGTGAGGGGGGTACTGCTACTCATTTCTGCTCCTTGGCAGTTGTTGCGAGGGTCGGTGTCGATGTCAGCTCGACAACCTTGCCCGTTCGAGACGATTCGTAGATTGCGGCGATGATGGCAAGTGATGCGCGGGCGTCCCGGCCGGTGACGGCGGGTTCGCGCCCGGTCAGGACGGCGTCGGCGAAGTCCTGTACCTGCAAGGTGTGGAAGTCGGTGAGTGCCGCATTAACCGCTCCCACATCGAGATTGGCGTCTATGTCGGCGGAATACGGCGACTGGAACTCCACTTCGCCCGGCACGGTCCAGATTTCGTTGACACCCTCGTGCCCTTCAGGGAACTCGAGGACGCTGGCGATGGCACCGGTGCGCCCGATCACCGAGACGCGGTTGCCCAGGTTGTGATTGGCACCGGTAGTCGCGGTGACGGTGGCGGTGCCGCCCGAGGCAAAGGAGATCACAGCTGACGCACTGTCCTCGGTCTCGATGTGCTCACCGTGGGTGTGGGTGCGGATGAAGCCGCTGACCGAGACAGCCTCGCCCATGAACCAGGCCAGCATGTCGATCTGGTGCACGGCCTGCGTCATGAGCACGCCACCGCCGTCGGTGTCCCAGCGTCCGCGCCACGCGTCGGCCGAGTAGTAACTCGATGGGCGGTGCAGGATCACCGACGCCTCGCCGAGCGTGGGCAGTCCGATCCGGCCGTCGTCGATGGCGTCCCGGATACGACGCGCGGCCGGCCAGAAGCGGCGTTGGAAGAGGACGCCGAAGGTGATACCGGCGCGGTCGGCGGCCTCGATCATGCGGTCGGCGGCAGCAACATCGACCGCGATGGGCTTCTCGCACAACACATGTACACCCGCTTCGGCAGCGGCCACGACTACCTCTTCATGTACCGGGTGCGGCGTGCAGACGGTGCAGACGTCGAGTCCGAGGGCGAGAAGTTGCTCCACTGAACTCACGGCTGCGGGAATGTCATGCGTTGCCGCGAACTCCCGGGCGCGTCCGAGATCGGGATCGCAGCAGCCGATTACCTCGACACCGGGTACTTGTTGCAGGGCGCGGGCATGGTTGCCGGCGATCTTGCCGCAACCGACGATTCCGACTTTCAATGTCATCAGAAGTGTTCCTCTGCTTCGACGTCCCGTGCCGCAGACTCGCCGCGGTCGAGACTGTTCAGTGCTTCGATGTCCTCGCCGGATAGGGTCACGTCGAGTGCTGCCAGGTTCTCGGCTTGGCGCGTCGGGTTCGCTGATCGCGCGACCGGAACCACACCCTGCGCGACGTGCCAAGCGAGGACCACTTGAGCTGGGGTGCAACCGATTCGACCGGCGATCTCCCCGACCACGGCGTTGTCGAGCACATCGCCGCGGCCGAGCGGGCTCCACGACTGCGTGAAGATTCCGAGTTCGTCGTTGGCGCGGCGCACCGGAATTCGCGCGAGCGACGGGTCCATCTGAATCTGGTTGACTGCCGGTGCCTCACCGGTTTCGGCGACGACGCGGCGCAGGTGGTGCTCCAGGAAGTTCGACACACCCACGTACCGAACCAGTCCGGCGTCGCGGCAGGCCAGCATCGCCTCGAACGACGCAACGTAGCGATCGATTCGCGGGAGCGGCCAGTGGATCAGGAACAGATCGAGTTGATCCAGTCCCAGTCGTTCCAGGCTCTGCTCGAGCGCTCCGCGGATGTCACCGGAAACCTGGTCGTTTCCACGAAGTTTGGTGGTGACGAACAGTTCTTCTCGCGGTAGAGCAGACTCCGCCAACGCTACGCCGACGGCGTCCTCGTTGCCGTAGATCGCGGCGGTGTCGATGAGGCGGTACCCGGCCTCGATTCCGGAGAGTACCGACTTCGTGGCGTCGGCACCGACCAGTGGCCAGGTTCCGAGTCCGATGGGTGGCAACGCAGTTGCCACCGGTGCGGCTGTGTGTGCGCTCATGCGTGAACCTCCTGACGGGCCGCAGCGGCGGCGGTGATGGCGACGGCAACGTCGGCTGCGGTCACGAGTGCGGCATGGATGGATCCGCCGTCACCGCTCGCGTCGCCGACGGTATGGACCCCGAGTCGTGGTGCCAGTGAACGTAGTTCGGCCAGAAGCTCCGAGCGCGGCTCGACGCCCTGTGAGATCAGCAGCTCGCCGGGGGCGTCGACTTCGCTCAGTACACCGTCTGTCGAGATCGTGACCCGATCGGCGTCGACCTTCGTGACGATCGAGCGCAGGTAGGTCGTGAGGTTCTCACTTGCGGCGAGTCGCGGCAGCAGTACGATCTTGCCGCGTCGGCCGACGTCGTGTGCGATGGTTTCCTGCGGCCCGATCATGACGACCTGGGTGCCCTTCTGAAGCAGATCGTCTGCGACGGCAGCAGCCTCGCGGTCGGCGCCGAAAATGGTGATTGCCTCGGGGGCCGGATCTCCGGAAACCAGGAACTCGCGAACGTCACGGACGGTTCGGGTCTGCGCGCCGGGGAGGTCAGTCACGGGACCGTGCCCACCGGCAGCAAGGACGATCGCGTCGAAGTCACTGTTTGCGAGCAATGCTGCGTCAGCTCTGGTCGAGGTGTGGCACTGCACCCCGAGTTCGACCAGTTCCGCGAGGTACCAGTCCACGATCCGCCCGTATTCGGGATACTCGTGCAGCTTCGATGCCAGAGCGAAGTCGCCACCGAGGCTGGGTCGTTCGTCGTACAGGTCGACGCGGTGACCGGCAAGTGCCAGGTCGCGGGCAGCGGCCATTCCGGACGGACCGGCACCGATGACGGCGACCCGCACGGTGGCATCAGCCGGCTTTGTAGGCTGATCCAGTTCACGGCCGACCCACGGGTTGACGGAGCAGGGAATGGGACCGGCAGCCAGGCTGTCGATGCAGTAGTTGCAGGCGATGCACGGGCGGTAGCGGCCACCGTCGATAGCGCGATTCGGGAAGTCCGGATCGGCGTGCAACGTACGGGCCATGCTGACGAAGTTGGCCTGCCCGGATTCGATGATCTGCGCGGCGATCTCCGGCGACGTGATGCGTCCGGCCACGCCCACCGGGATGTCGAAGTCGCGCTGGTACTGCTCGGAGTACGGCGCGAGGAGTCCACGGGACCATTCACCGGGCTGGATGATCCACTGTCCCGCTTCGTAGTTGCCGGCCGAGACGTCGAGGAAATCGAGTCGGTCGGTGTCGATGGCGTCGATGCGAGAGCGGGTCATCTCGGCGTCGAGTCCGCCGTCAATGCCTTCGAAGGCTGAGAATCGAAGTCCCAGAGTGATTCCCGGAGCATGCTCGTGGACGGAGGCGATGACCTTGTTGACGAACAAGGTGGGGTCGGCCCACTCGTCGTCGCGGTGATTGTAAGCAGGGGAGAGGAACTGGTGGATCAGATACCCGTGGCCACCGTGCAGGGAGATGACGTCGACGCCCGCCTGTTGGCAGCGCGCTGCGGCTTCACCGAAACATTCGATGATGTGCTCGATGTCGTCGGCGTCGAGTTGTTCTGGCATCTCGCCGCCGACAACCAAACACGGAATCGGTGTCGGGGCAACAGGAACAAACCCGCTGACAGAACCTTGCGCCGTACGTCCACCGTGGTTGAGTTCGACTCCGACGAGGGCGCCGTGAGCGTGGATCGCGTCGGCCATCTTCTTGATACCGGGAATGCGCTCGTCGACGTCGACGCCCATCTGCCGGATGCGGCCTTTGCCGTCGGCGCGCACGTAGCTCGCCTCGGTGAAGATCAGTGCCGCACCACCTTCGGCGCGGCGAGCGAGATATGCGATGTACTCGTCCGTCATGGTGCCGTCGACTTCGCAGTAATTGCGTTCCATCGGAGCAGATACGAATCGGTTCCGAAGGCGGACGCTGCCCATGTCGAGGGGTTCGGCGAACGGTTGGGTTGCGTTCATCAGTGCTCCTGGAGCAGTTTGCGAGAGTGAGTGTTCGACTGTGCTCATGCGCTGGCCATCTCGGAGAGCATGTCGCTCAGGTGGGTGCGCATCCGATCCGTGTCAGCTTCGATGCCCGTCAGAAGTGTGAAGGTGTCAGAGGCTTGAGCCACCAGCATCTGGCCGCCGTCGAGCACCTGGCACCCGAGAGCGATTGCAGCGTCGAGTAATTCGGTGCGCATCGGCCGATAGACGATGTCCGCGACCCACAAGCCGGAGTGGAGCGCAGCGGGGTCGAACGGAGTTCCGGGATGGCCGACCATACCGATCGGAGACGCATTGACGACGCCGTCGCTTGTCGCCAGGTTATCGGCGATCTCACCAATCGCCAAAGCCGTTGTGCGCGTGTCAGGGAAAGCCGAGGCAACGCGTGAACATACATCGGCAGCGCGTTCTGAGTCGACGTCGGCGATGCGGAGATCCGTCGTACCGGCTGCCGCCAGCGCGTAGGCAACTGCCGAACCTGCCCCGCCGGCGCCGGCGAGGACCACTCGATCCAAGGTGGCGTCAGGTAGCCCGCGTTGAAGTGCGGTGAGGAATCCACTGTGATCGGTGTTGTGGCCGATCAGACGGCCGTTGTCGACCACAACCGTGTTGACGGCGCCGAGCAGTCGGGCGTTGTCGGACAGTTCGTCGAGGGCGTCCACGACAACTTGCTTGCACGGGTGCGTGATGTTCAGCCCGGTGAAACCACCGGTGACGGCGGCGCGAACCAACTCGCCGGTCTTCTCGACCGAGACGTTCCTTGCCTCGAGGTCGATCAGTTCGTAGCTGTAGGCGGCGAGACCGAGTGCTGCCGCTTCGTGGGAGTGCAGCGCCGGCGAGAGTGAGGTGGTGATTCCCGCGCCGACAAGGCCGATCCGGTGACGGGTGGATTCGGTAGGCATGACATTTCTCCTGCATAAGTGGGGACGGCCCCTCGCGGCGCGAAGTCAGCGCGAGGGGCCGGTCCGGTCAAGCGTTGTTGCTGGTGAGCTCTGGGTCTTGCTTCGTGAGCGTGACTGATTTCGGTTCGCCGAGTTCTGCGGTCGGCGTCCGATAGGTTTCCGGACCGCACATCGCGGCGATGGCGGAGACGACCGCAAAGCCGAGGCACATCCACGCGACCGGTGTCCAGTTGCTCTTGTCGCCTGCGGAAATCGCCTGGGCGATTGCCGGTGTGAAGCCGGCGACGAGAAGTCCGAGCATGAGGCTCACGGCCATACCGGTGTAGCGAACCTTGGCGGGGAACTGCTCCGGGAAGTACGCCGGGTAGGTGCCATTGGGCATCGCGTAGAAGATGCCGATCATGACGATTCCCGAAGCGAAAACCATGGGAACGCTTTGGGTTCCGATCGAGTGGAAGAAAACGAAGACCATCAGGCCGGCGCCGATTGCGCCGATGACGAAGATGGGCTTGCGGCCGTAGCGATCGGACAGAATGCCGAACAGCGGCTGGGTAAGTACCGCAACGAAGTTGGCCGTGGCAATTGCCCAGAGCATCGTCGAGCGTTCGAAGCCGGATTCGACGGCGTAGGCCAGGGCAAAGACGTTGACGATGGTGTTGATCATCGCGAAGGTCGAACTCATGCTGATGCGAATCACGGTGCGCCAGTGCGAGCGGAACATCTCGACGACGGGAATTCCTGCCGTGTTGTCCTGTTCCTTGAGCTCTTCGAATACCTCAGGCTCGTCGAGTGCGCGTCGCAGCCAGAGTGCAACGACGGTCACGATGATGCTGAGCCAGAAGGGAACTCGCCAGCCCCAGGAGTAAAGGTCTTCGTCGGGCAGGCTTGCTACCGGGATGAATACCAGGCTCGAGATGACGATGCCGAACATGATGCCGCTCATGGTGAACGACGTGAAGAACGAACGGCGGTGATCCGGTGAGTGTTCGAGTGTCAGTGCTGAGGAGCCGGGTGATTCTCCACCCGCAGACAGGCCTTGGAGGAGGCGAAGTAAGACGAGGATGATCGGCGCTGCAATGCCGATCTGCTCGTACGTCGGCAGGCAGCCGACGACGACGGTCGCGACTCCCATGAGCAGAAGGCACGCGAGGAGTGCGTTCTTGCGACCGTAGCGGTCACCGAGGTGTCCCCACAGCACTGCGCCGAGCGGGCGGGCGACGTAGGCCACGCCCAGGGTGCTGATGGAGAGCAGCGTGGCGGTGGAGCCTCCGCCGGGAAAGAAGATCGTGGGAAACACCAGTGCGGCGGCGGAGCCGTAGATGAAGAAGTCGTAGTACTCGAGGGTGCTTCCGAGGAAGCCCGACACTGCGGCACGCCGAGCGTTGGAGTTCGGCTTTTCGTCGGTCCCGGTCGTGGAAACTGCGGGGGTAGGCGGAGGCGCCATGGGTAGTCCTTTCGTCCCGATTGGCCGACGGTGGTGGCACGTGTCGTGATGCGTCACGCTGCGGTGACGTCCCTCACCTTTCGGCGGCTGAGACGACCTTGCCATGAAGGACTATGGCGCGTCCAACACTAAATGAGTCTCAGATAATGTCGAATTACGTCTCAATCTCGGGAGTGGGGAGGATTTCCTCCGAGGTTGCGAGGGCAACTGCGAGCGCGTCAGTCATGTGACGCGGTGACCAGGCGATTCCGTGGTTCATGTACGTCGGTTCGCCGGTGAGGGGAACGAAGACGCTGCCGGGAGGGGTAATGCCGGCCATGCCAGACGGCATCAAGGCGACGCCGACTCCCGCCGCAACGAGCATCAGGATCATGTAGGGGTCGGTGATTTCCTGGACCACGCGCGGGCGGAAGTTCGCATTCATGCAGGCCCGCATTGCCGTCTCCTGCAGGGCAGAACCGGCCGACATGGGTGTGGTGACAAATCCGTCGTCGGCCAATTCGCGTAGGTCGATTTCGCTCTCGGCGGCCAACCGGTGATCGATCGGCAGTACGACGCCAAAGGCTTCGCGGCGAATCAGGCGGGTGGACAACGGCGCCGCCGCCACCGGCAACCCGACAAACGCCAGGTCCAATGCGCCGCTCTCGAGTTGTGTCACGGCGTCTCGGGTCATGATGCGGCCCAGGAGGGTCAATTCGACCTCGGGGTACCGCTGGCGCAATGCGCGCGTCAACGGCGGCAACGCCTGGTGGTTGAGCACGCCGGTGAATCCGATCGCGACACGGCCGTACACGCCGCCGGTGGACGCGCGGGTGGCTTGACGGGCGGTTTCCATGTTTTCGAGAACGCGATAGGCGTGTGGCAGGAAAGCGTGCCCACCGGAGGTGAGCGCGACGGTGCGAGTACTGCGCTCGAACAGTTGCACGCCGATGTTCTTCTCGAGCTTGCGAATCATCTGGCTCAGGGGCGACTGAGCCATTTGCAGCCGTGACGCCGCGCGGCCGAAATGTAGCTCTTCCGCGACCGCGACAAACGCGTGCAACCAGCGAATTTCCATCGATGTGTCCTTCGTTGATGTCGACTGTTGATTTTGACGACTCTGCCCGACGTCATATATTCGAAAATCGTACACAGTGTGACGCAGATTATATCTATTTGTAGCTTAAATTGAGCGCTGAGCGCACATGATCTCCGGGAGACGAGACTGATGCAGAGCTATCCAGAAGGTGCAGTTGCGCTGATTACCGGCGGTGCCAGCGGAATTGGTGCCGCATGTTCGAAACTATTGTCCGACAACGGTGTTCGAACAATTACCGCTGACATCGCGGAGGGAGCCGACGAACGTCTCGACGTGACCGATCCGGCTGCAGTTGGCGAGTTGCGTGCGCGCATCGGCAAGGTCGACATCTTGATCAACAGTGCCGGCATCGTGGGTCCGTCGGCGCCGCTGGTCGATGTCTCGCTCGCCGACTGGCAGCGCACATTCCGAATCAACGTGGAAGGAACCTTCCTCATGTGCCGCGCCTTTGTACCCGGCATGGCCGCATCAGGTTGGGGGCGCATTGTGAATCTGGCGAGCATTGCCGCAAAAGACGGTAATCCCAACCAGAGTGCGTACTCCGCGTCGAAAGCTGCCGTCATTGCTCTGACAAAGTCGCTGGGCAAGGAGATCGCGACAACCGGAGTCCTGGTCAACGCCGTGGCTCCGGCCGCCGTCGAAAGTCCGATGAACGCGGGCACCGACCCCGCAATTCTCGCTCGGTCGCAGAGTCTGACGCCGATGTCGCGGATGGGGAAGTCGGACGAAATTGCCGAGCTGATCGGCTGGTTGTCCTCGACGGCGGTGAGTTACTCGACCGGTGCGGTGTACGACGCCAGCGGAGGTCGTGCAACGTACTAGTGTCCAGGTGGAGATGACCGGGCACCAAGGCGAGGGGGACGTCGATGGCGGGTGAACGTCTGTGGCCTGTTGCAGATCGCGCGACGCGTGTGTTCTGGCGTGTAGTCGGCCGCAAAATCGACCTGTCCGAAGATACGTGGTTGCAAGCGCCGACAGCGGTGCGCGGTCCGGTGGAAGACAGTTGGATTCACACCGAAGCGTTGCGTATCGGTGGCACGGTTGGTGTGGGGGCAGCGGTCGAGGGTCTCCTACCACGCATGGATGCATTGGCGGGGCCGGATTTTGATCCGTCGCGGTTGACGCCGTCCATCCGTGATTTCTACGAGCGAACCTCGACGTGGCGAATGCAGGCGTGGACACAATGGGCGCCGGGATTTGCGCCGTGGGGGTCGCTGGTCGAGCGGTTCTACGGTCGGCGCGTGCAGCAACTTGCGCTGCCCGTAAACCCGATGTCAGTTGCGTATGGCGTCGACAGTTCGATTACACGCGTAGCGGATGCCGACGGCAGGCATGCGGGTTCGGCCTGGCTGCGGACACTGCGAAAGTCAGGTGACTATCTCTTCAGTGGGTACTACCGAATCACGTTGCTGCCGAACAGTTCTCAACCCTGTGTCCATGTCTCGTTCCCGCTGGAGTCTGGGAATGTTCAGGTGTTCCTGCACCCCGAAGTCTGCGACGACGGTTCCCTGCTACTCACCTCGGGGCAAGGAGAATTCGGGGACATAGGGGCATACGTCACTGTCGTGGAGAATGGAAAGGTCTATGCGGCAAGGATTCCGATCCATGAGCGATTCCACGTGTTCGAAGACTCGGAAGGTGTTCTGCGAACCGATCACGAATTGCGTCTGTGGCGCGCCCGGGCCATGGCGTTGCATTATCGGATGGATCCTCGATAGGCGGTGGGGGAGTAGGGTGCCATCTCTCGTTTGATCAATACTCCTGGCTACAAGCAATATTCGGCCGAATGTGCCCGAAATATTCCTTGAATCGAAAAGGTGTTCGAGTATACTTGAGTCAAGGGTGGGGATGCTCTGATGACTACGGTGAACGATTTTGTTTCGGTGGGGGATGTTGTCGCTGGTTCCGCGACGGGTGTGCGTGGCATGTTGTGGCGGTTGCGTCCGGCCGAGGTTCGGGACGTTGCCGTCTGTGCATCGGCGGAAATTCTTCGGCTGGAAGCGATTCGGGTTGCCGCAGTAGACGAGTTGGCGCTCAATCCTGATGAGCAGGTGCTGTGCTACCGCGGTGTTGGTCGCTGGTTGGCGGCGAACACGATGCTGCAGAACGCAGCCGGTAACAAAATCGCTGCTCTCGGTGCCGCACTGCGGGTATTCCCGGATATAACTGTCCAATTCGAGGCCGGCGATCTCTCGCTCGATCATGCGGCAATAATCGTCGCGTTCTGTGAATCTCCACCAAAAGGAATGCCGGACAGGGCGTTACCGTCCTGTATGAAGACTCTTCTCGCTGCGGCATCCGGTGTGGAGGCGACCACCATCAAACTCCGCTATGCGATTGCAGTTCTGGAGCGGATCTTCGAATCCGACGACACCCCGCCCGGTGAGGACGACGATCTCAACGTCTTGCGGATTTCGCCGACGTTGAACGGTCGGGTCGCGATCAAGGGTGATTTCGACGCGTTGACCGGCGAAATGATGTTATCGGCCCTTTCGGGGTTGTCGATGCCGAAACCGGCTGCCGACGGAACCCCGGATCAGCGATCAGCTGCCAAACGAACCGCCGACGCCTTCACAGAACTGATTCGCCGGTACCTCGACAATGCCATGACCGGTGTTGATGGTGGTCAGCGTCCGCATGTGAATGTGCATATCACCGCGAAAGATCTTGCCGAGCATCGCGAATGCGCGACCATGCGCAGCGAAACCGCATCGGATGATGGCGAGTTCTACGGCAGTGCCTTCGATGACGACGAGCCTGATGTCGAGGATCTTGATGTCGGGTACATGCCGTGGATGGGACCGCTCAGTGTGAGCCTGACCCGGATGCTTGCGTGCGACTGCATGCTCTCCACCGTCCTGATGGACGGCAACGGTGCACCGCTCGATGCAACGCCGCACAAACGCCTCGTCACACCGGAACAACGCACCGCACTGATTGCCCGGGACAAAGGCTGCGCCTTCCCCAACTGCGATGCCGTACCGGCGTGGTGCGACGCGCACCATATACAACCCTGGTCAACCGGCGGACTGACGGTGATGGACAACCTCACCCTCCTCTGCCGTAGCCACCACCGGTTGATTCACAGCACCAGCGGATTCCGCGGAATCTGGGAAATCAAAATGGGCACCGATCACAAACCCTGGTTCATCCCACCAGCCGCGATCGACCCGAAACAACGACGCCGCCGCTCCACCACCCGCCAAGGACCAGTCCACCGAGACTGAAAACGGTTCCACCGGAAGTGAATACCGTGTGAGAGCTTCGCATCACCAGCTAGCCGGTGCGAAGCCAACACGCATGCGCGGGTTCGGGTATCTGTTTCTTGGTTCTCGGGTTCTTGATCGCGCGAACGGCTGACGATTCATTTTCCTGCGTGGCAGTGTGGACAGTGGCAGTGTGGACAGAGGGATACTGTCCGCCGATAGTGAGGAAAGCACAGTGACCGACTCGGATCGCCCACACGGCGATGTTTATGTAGCGCGCGAGGGTGGCGTCACTACCATCGTCATGAATCGTCCCGACCGAAAGAATGCCGTCGACGGGCCGATGGCCGCGCAGCTGCGTGACGCATTTCTGGACTTCGAAGCCGATGATACTGCGCACGTCGCAATACTCTGGGGCGCCGGTGGAACATTCTGCGCCGGAGCAGATCTGACGGCAGTGAATGATCCGTCGCGCTTGCATGAACTCGACCCGGAAGGCGGCGGAACGGGGCCGATGGGTCCGAGTCGGCTGGCGCTTTCGAAACCGCTGATCGCTGCTGTCAGTGGATATGCGGTAGCCGGTGGCCTGGAATTGTCCTTGCTGGCCGATCTGCGAGTCTGTGAGGAAAACTCGGTCTTCGGTGTTTTCTGTCGGCGCTGGGGAGTGCCCTTGATCGACGGCGGAACCGTGCGATTGCCACGCATAGTGGGACAAGGCCGCGCACTCGACATGATCCTGACGGGGCGGCCCGTCGACGCCCAGGAAGCGCTTTCGTTCGGGCTGGTGAATCGTGTTGTTCCGGTGGGTGACTCCTTGGCAGCAGCGCAAGAACTGGCGCAGCAGCTCACTGCGTTTCCGCAGCTGTGCATGCTGGCGGACCGGGTGTCGGCGTACCGGTCATTCGACCTTCCGCTCGCGGAAGCGCTGCGAGCGGAAGGTGCTGCTGGTAGTCCGATTGTCGCTGCCGAAGGTGCGCGCGGAGCGGCGGCCTTTGCTGCCGGGGCGGGACGGCACGGACGGTTCGAGAACGACACTCAGCAAAACGACACTCAGCAATAAGTGCCGCGCGATTCTCAGCTGAGGCGTTCGAACACGGCAGCCAGTCCCTGGCCGCCGCCTATGCACATGGTTTCGAGGCCGTAGCGGGCTTCCCGTCGATCCATTTCGCGCAGCAGGGTGGCGAGGATTCGTCCGCCGGTCGCACCTACGGGGTGACCGAGCGAGATGCCGGAGCCGTTGGGGTTGATGCGGGGGTCGTCGGCTTCGAGTTTCCAGGTGCGCAGAACTGCAAGTGCCTGTGCGGCAAAGGCTTCGTTGAGTTCGATGACGTCCATGTCTGCCAAGGTGAGGCCGAGGCGGCCAAGTGCCTTCTCGGACGCCGGAACGGGGCCGATGCCCATGGTGCGGGGTGGAACACCGGCAACACTCCAACTGGCAAGGCGGGCAAGGGGACGCAGGCCGAGCGCCTGGGCCTTCTCGGCGGTCGTGACGATGGCGAGTGCCGCGCCGTCGTTCTGGCCGCTGGCGTTGCCGGCGGTGACTGTGGAGTCGGGATCGATCTTGCCGCGCATGGGGCGAAGGCGGGCAAGGGATTCCATCGAGGTGTCGGCGCGCGGATGCTCGTCGGTGTCGACGAGGAGTGCGTCGCCCTTGCGCTGGGGTACGGAGACCGGAACGATTTCCTGGGCGAAGATGCCATTCTTCTGGGCGGCGACTGCGCGCTGATGAGACTGCACGGCTAATGCGTCCTGATCCTCGCGGCTGATGGAGAACTCTGCCCGCAAGTTCTCTGCGGTTTCGATCATGCCTCCGGGAACCGGGAAATCGCGGCCGCCGGCAGTGACACGGGCGCGGGCCAGACGATCACTGAGCGCCACGGCTTCACCTTTGACGCCCCAACGCATTCCGGTGGCGTAGAACTCGGCCGCACTCATGGACTCGGCGCCGCCGGCGAGAACCAGATCGCTGCCGCCGGACTGAACCTGCATGACTGCCGCGATGATCGCCTGCAAACCGGATCCGCAGCGCCGATCCACCTGCATGCCGGGGACATCGATGCCGAGTCCGGCATTGAGCGCGGCAATGCGGCCGATGGCCGGGGCCTCACCGCTCGGGGATGCCTGCCCCAAGATCACGTCGTCCACATCGGAACCGGAAATTCCGGTGCGCGAGACGAGTTCGGTGATGAGGGTGGAAGCGAGGTCTTCCGGTGCGATGTCGCGGAAGACACCGCCGAAGCGGCCTACCGGTGTGCGGAGCGGTTCGCAGATGACGACGTCAGGCATAAGTTCTTCCTTGGAGTGGGCTCGATCAGCGCGTAGCAGCCGAGTGATTGTTCGAGGATTGAGTACGGCCGAGATCGGCGGAAATCGCGTCGGCGGTGGCTATCGCAGCCGGAACAAGTTCAGCGAGAACCGCTTCGGTGCTGTAGCGGGCAGCCTGGGTGGAAATATTCACCGCGGCAACCACGGCGCCGTTGGCATCGCGAATCGGTGCTGCGAGCGATCGCAACCCCTCTTCGAGCTCCTGATCGACCACTGAGTAACCGTCGGCGCGAATCTTGTCGAGTTCGGCCCGTAGTTCTTCGGGAGTCGAGATGGTCTTGCCCGTGAGACGTGTGAACGAGACTCGGGACAGGTACTGCTCGAGTGCGTCGTCTTGCAGACCGGCGAGCAGCACTCGCCCCATGGACGTTGCGTACGCCGGAAAGCGAGTGCCGATGGTGATGGAAACCGTCATGATGCGGCTGACCGGTACGCGGGCGACGTACACGACGTCGTCGCCGTCGAGGATGGAGACCGAGGTGGATTCCCGGACCTTGGCAGACAGCGCCTCCAGATGCGGTCCCGCGAGCTCGGGCAGCGACAGGCTGGACAGGTAGCTGTACCCGAGTTCGAGAACGCGTGGAGTCAGCCAGAACACCGAACCATCCGTACGTACGTATTGGAGCTCCACCAGAGTGAGCAGAAACCGACGCGCTGTGGCACGCGTGAGATCGGTGGTCCGGGCGACTTCACTGAGCGTGCGCCGGGGGTGCTCGCCATCAAACGCCTTGATGACGGACAGTCCGCGGGCCAGCGACTGCACGTAGTCGGGTGACGGCCCCGGCGACTGGTCGCTGTTGGTTTCGCTCATGGTGTCGTGTTCTCCTCGGGCTTCGGCGTGAGGTCCGCGAGTGCCTGCTTACCCAGCGCAAAAGCCTGATTGCTGTTCGGCACACCCGCATAGACCGCGGTATGGAGAAATACTTCCACGAGTTGATCCGGATCCATTCCGCTGCGCAGTGCGGCGCGGATATGCATGTCGAGTTCGTGCTCGTTGCCGACTGCGGTGAGTATCGCGAGAGTCAGCAGCCTGCGTGTGTGGTGATCGAGTCCGGGACGCGACCAAATGTCGCCCCAGGCGGTGCGAGTGATGAAATCCTGGAACGGCGCGGTGAACTCGGTGGCGCCGGCGATGGACCGATCGACGTGGGCGTCACCGAGAACCTGGCGCCGGACGGTCATCCCGGCCGCGACCGCGGCGCTGCGCTGAGCAACCGCCGGTGTGTGCGAGGAAATATGCGCCGCAAGGAGTTTGGTGACGCGTCCGGCCTGCTCGACATTGGCGAGGTGCGCTCCGGGATCGACGACGTGCATCACGGAGTCGGCAATACCGTCGGCAATCGCTGCCAGGGTGGCCGGGGGAGTCGACGGGTCCTGCTCACCCGCGATGAGGAGGGTCGGCGCCACGATTCGGGCGAGGTCGCCGCGGCCGTCCCAGACGGAGAGTGCTTCGCAGCAGGCAGCGTATCCCTCGTCGGGTGTTGCCTCGACCATCGCCACATGCCGCGCGACAAGTTCCGGATCGCTTTCGGCAAGTCCGGGTGTGAACCAGCGGCCGACAACAGCTGCGGCAATGGACGCGATGCCGTCGGTGCGGACGGTCTGCGCTCGATCGATCCACGGCTGGGCCGGGGCAAACTGCGAGGACGTGCACAGCAATGTCAGGGTGTCGACGCGAGTGGGATGGTGCGCGGCGATCCACTGGCTGACTGCACCGCCGAGGGAGAGTCCGACCAGGTGAACCGACTCGAGTTCGAGCGAATCGATCAGAGCGATGACATCTCCGGCAAGGTCCGCGACGGTGTACGGGCCGGCGGGTACCGGGGACTTACCGTGACCACGATGATCGACGGCGATGACGCGGTAGCGGTTCGACAGCGCATGGATCTGCGGCGCCCACATGGAGAGATCGGATCCGAGCGAGCCGAGGAACACAACTGCGGGAGCATCGGGATTGCCGGTCTGGTGAAAGTTGAGCGCGACGCTCATCGGGGTCCTCCTGTGGGGCGTGCGGCGAGGGCTCGGTCGACCAGGTCGGTGGCGTGGCCCAGATACTGTGCTGGATCAAGAAGTTCGGTAAGTTCGGCTGCGGTCAGGTGTTCCGTGATTGCCGGGTCGCGGTCCAAGCGCGTGCCGGAAGCGGCTGCGGCGGTGACGATGTCACGAGCACGATCGGTGTGCGCCGAGAGTGCCTTCGTGACCCGTTCGGCAAGAATCAAACCACCGGTGATGTCGAGGTTGCGTGCCATCGAATCGGTATGCACCTGCAAGCCGGCAAGACTGACGCACAATTGATGTGCCGCTCCGCCGGCCAGACGCAGGAGATCTGTGACGGTTTCCCACTCCGCATGCCACGGACCGGCCGCCCGCGCGAACTCGTGATCCATGTTGGACAGCGCTGTGGCGACGAGTGCGGGAACACGCCGCGCCGCCGCACGGGCGGTAACGGCGGCAACCGGATTCTGCTTGTGCGGCATGGCGGATGAGCCGCCTGGAGTTTTCTCGGTAACTTCGGAAAGCTCCGTCGATGCCATGACGGTGATGTCTGTAGCCGGTTTGGATACGGCCCCGGCGACGATGCCGAGGGTGGTTGCCAGTTCGGCGATGGTCACGCGATCGGTATGCCACGGAACAAGCTGCCGAGCCAAGCCGAGTTCGTCGGCAAAAGCGTCGGCGAGTGCGAGACCGTTCGGATACGACGCGGCGAGTGTGCCTGCGGCACCGCCGAATTGAACGGGCAATGTCGACAGCACGGTCTCGAGTCGATTGGCAGCGGCGTCGAGTGCGGTGAACCAGCTTGTTGCCAGTAGCCCGAAGGTGGTCGGAAGTGCTTGTTGCCCCAGGGTTCTCGCCACCATCGGCGTCGAGCGATGGAGTCGGGCGAGGCGAGCTGCAGAGTCGGCAGCCCAGGTCAGATCTGCGAGTACAACAGAGCCTGCGCGGCGCGTCAGCAGCATGAGTGCGGAATCCATGATGTCCTGGCTGGTGGCGCCCGGGTGAACAACATTGCCAGGTATACCGTCCTGAGCAACACGTTCACGCAGAATCTTCACGAGCGGGATCACCGGATTACCACCCGAGGCAGAGGCGCGACCCAGTGCGACGATGTCGAGCCCACCGGGTTTGGACAGCTCTGCGGCAGCAGCCGCCACAGCGGCGCACTGGTTACCGTCGGCCAACCCGATCGTGGCCGCCGCACAGCTCAGTGCGGCTTCCACGTCGAGCAACGCGGTCACCCACGCCTGGTCTGACAGATGCTCGGATACCAGGGTGGCACCGAACACCGGATCGAACAGTGCGCCGCGAGTGGACATGTGTACTCCTCTTTACAGCTCGAAGAAGGGCGTCTCGACGCCGTCGGCGTTGTCGTCCTGAACATAGACCGTCCAGGAGTACCCACCGTCGACCTTTGTTGCAACCAACTTGGCGCGTTCGGTTTCGGTCAGCGAACTCAGCACCGGATCGGTCGCGTGCGCGTCTGCGTCTTCCGGGAAGTACAACCGAGTGACCAGGCGATCGAGCATGCCGCGGGCAAAAATCGAGACGTTGACGTGGGGAGCTTCGTCAACCTCGGTTTCGGTGGGCAGTGCGCCGGGCTTGACGGTGTGGACCAGGGCAGTTCCGGTGGGATCTGCTGCGCTGCGGGCGAACCCACGGAAGCCTGCCGGGGTGAGCTCGACTGCGCCGCGGGGATCGTCGGGATGGTTGAAGCGCCCGAGCGTATCTGCCTGCCACGTCTCGATCATCGCGTCGGCCACCGGTGTGCGGTTGCCGTCGATCACCGTGATGGCGAGTGTGATTCGGTCAGGAGCGTCGGAAGGGGCCGCGTCGGGTCCGTCAGCCCAGGGGAGGCCGATATGCCAGTACGGGCCGACAGTCTGCGACGGCGTGACTCCGAAAGGTGCCGTGGTGAAATCGCCGGGGACGACGGGGTATGTCGGGGCGAGCGAAGCGACGGGGGATGTGGCTGGTGCAGGCTTCGCAGTTTTGTCAGTCATCGTGGTCTTCCTCGTTCTCGAATACGGATGCGTTGCGCCCGCGCAGGACGATGTCGAAGCGGAACCCGAGAGCCCAGTTGGGTGCTGTGGCGGTGTAGTCGAAGACGCTGACCATGCGATGACGCGCTTCTTCAGGTACGGCGTTGTAGATCGGGTCCTGGAAGAACATCGGGTCGTCGGGGAAGTACATCTGCGTCACCAGGCGCTGCGTGAATGCCGTACCGAAGAGCGAGAAGTGAATGTGGGCCGGGCGCCACGCGTTGTCGTGGTTCATCCACGGGTAGGCGCCTGGCTTGATGGTGGTGAACGAATAGTGGCCGTCGGCGTCCGTCACACAACGGCCGAGACCGTTGAAGAACGGATCGAGTGGAGCCGGCCAGTTGTCACCCGTGTGGCGGTAGCGTCCGCCGGCGTTGGCCTGCCACACCTCCAGAAGGGTGTGGGGGACTGGCTTGCCGTCACCGTCGAGGACACGGCCGTGAACCACGATGCGCTGTCCTTGTGCTTCGCCTCCGTTGGCGATGGTCAGATCGTTTTCACCAGCGCCGACGCGGTCCTCACCGAAAACCGGCCCGGTCAATTCCGTGAGGCGCTGTGGGAGCAGCTTCAGCGGTTGCTTGGGGTGGCGGAGGGAGGTGGTCTTGTAGTCCGCGAAATCAGCCGGGGCGTTGACGCCGGTCGGCCGCTGGTACCTCGGCGGTAAATGCAGCATAGGGAACCTCGTCGTTCGATTACGTGTTCGCAATGTGTACAGGTGATGCGCTCTGCGAACAGACTAGTTCGTTGTTGTGACCCAGGCAATGCCGGGGGCGAGAAATGTTCGTGATCCGCACAGGGGTTCACAATACGTACGGCGCGCGCTACTGTGATCGACATGATGGACAAAGTCATTCCCACTGCAGCCGAGGCCGTCGCGGACGTGCCGGACGGCGTCACGATCGCTGTCGGAGGATTCGGGCTCGTCGGAGTGCCCGAGATCCTCATCAACGCTCTGCTCGAGCAAGGCGCAACGTCACTCGAGACCGTGAGTAACAACTGCGGCACTGATGGATTCGGCCTCGGGGTGCTCCTCGAGAAGGGGCGGATTCGCCGGACCGTCAGCTCGTACGTGGGCTCCAACAAGGAGTTCGCTCGCCAGTATCTCGCCGGTGAACTGGAAGTGGAGCTCACTCCGCAGGGCACCCTCGCTGAGCGCATGCGCGCCGGTGGCGCAGGTATCCCCGCGTTCTTCACGCCCGCTGGTGTCGGCACCCAGGTCGCCGACGGCGGCTTGCCGCTCCGCTACGACGGAAGCGGCGGCATCGCAGTTGCCAGCCCGCCCAAGGAAACTCGTGACTTCGACGGCGTCACCTACGTGATGGAACGAGGCATCGTCGCCGACTACGCCCTGGTCCACGCCTGGAAAGGCGACCGGCACGGCAATCTCGTCTACCGAGCAAGCACTCAGAACTTCAACCCGGCCGCGGCAACATCCGGTCGGATCACCATCGCTCAGGTGGAACACCTCGTGGAACCCGGCGAACTCGACCCTGCCGAGATCCACACACCAGGCATCCATGTCCAGCGAGTTGTCCACGTCGGCCCCGTGACGGTCGGCATCGAGAATCGGACGGTACGAGCATGACACTGACAAACGAGGCGGGCCAAGCTCCCACCAAACTCACCCGTGAAGAGATGGCTGCGCGGGTCGCTCGCGAACTCGAAGACGGCCAGTACGTGAACCTCGGCATCGGCATGCCGACGCTGGTTCCGAACTATCTGCCCACCGACATCACCGTTGTATTGCATTCGGAGAACGGCGTTTTGGGTGTCGGGCCGTATCCGACCGAGGATGAACTCGATCCCGAACTGATCAATGCCGGTAAGGAAACCATCACGGTGCTGCCAGGCGCGTCGTTCTTCGACTCGTCCGCGTCGTTCGGCATGATTCGCGGTGGACAGGTGGACGTTGCTGTCCTCGGGGCCATGCAGGTCAGCGCCACCGGTGATCTCGCGAACTGGATGATTCCCGGTCACATGGTCAAGGGAATGGGCGGCGCGATGGACCTGGTCCACGGCGCCAAGCGCGTCATCGTGATGATGGAGCACGTGTCGAAGAAGGGTGAGCACAAGATTGTCGAAGAATGCTCCCTTCCGCTCACCGGCAAGGGTTGTGTGCAGCGGATCATCACCGACATGGCGGTCATCGACGTGACCGCCGACGGTCTTCGCCTGGTCGAAACGGCGCCGGGAGTGAGCGTCGACGACGTTGTTGCCGCCACCGGAGCAAAACTGCTCGTCTGACGGTTCAGCGGACTCCGCGAGTGCGGAACTGCACGCTGATCCGCGGGCCGAGGGCGCGAGCGCTCTTGGGTACAGCGTGCTCCCACGTCCGCTGGCACGAACCTCCCATGACCAGCAGGTCGCCGTGCCCGAGGTTGAAGCGGATGGACTCACCGCCGCCGCGGGGACGAAGAAGTAGCGGGCGGGCAGCACCGAGCGACAGGATGGCTACCATCGTGTCCTCGGTGCGGCTTCGCCCGGTGTCGTCGCCGTGCCACGCGACGCTGTCGCTGCCGTCGCGGTAAAAGCACAGGCCTGACGTGGTGAACGGTTCGCCCAGTTCGCTGCGATAGTGGCTGCTCAGAGCGTCCTTCGCCTCGGTGAGCAGGGGATCCGGTAGTGGCTCGTTCTCGTTGTAGAAACACACCAGTCGCGGAACGTCGACCACGCGGTCGTACATCTGCCGCCGTTCGGCACGCCAGGGCACCGATCGTTCGAGGGTGTCGAACACGGCCTCGGACCTAGTGAGCCAGGCCGGCCTGTGATCGACCCATGCGCCCGCGGTGAGTTTCCGGCGTTGCAGGGTTTTGTCGAGGTCAGCCAAGGAAACACCTAGGTCGACATTGTCGAACAGTGACTGTTGCATGGCGCTGGACATGAAGATCAGACTACACCCAAAGCTAGAACATATGTTCGAATTTTCGAAGGATTCGCGGCGCATCAAGTTAGGCGGCCCACCTCCCGGCGAGTGACAGCCGGGCGGCAGGCCTGTTGCGGCTGACCCCTCGCTCCGAAATCTCCGCCGCAATCGGTCAATACCCCGGAAGGCTGCTCGCGAAACACGCCTACGTCGCTTCTTGCCCCGCCGCCGCGGCAGATTGCGCCTGCCACCGCTCTTCGACGCGTCCCAGCTTCCATACGGCAATCGCAACAAGCCAGGTGATCGCAAACAGCCCCACGATGATGAAGCCCATCGCGCCCCAGTCCAGGCTGCCGATCGTGCCCAGGATTCCGGTGTGAATCTCGAGCTTCTCGGTGAAGATCGAGATGATCTCCTGCACTCCGATGATGAGGGCGACGGCAACAGACAAGCCGGTAATCACCATGTTGTAGTAGATCTTTCGGACCGGCTGCGCAAACGCCCAACCGTAGGCAAAATTCATGAACGAACCGTCGATGGAGTCGAAGAGGCACATCCCGGCGCAGAACAGAATCGGCAGAACGAGAATCGAATACCACGGTAATCCCGTCACAGCTGCGCCGCCGGCGATGACGAGCAAGCCGACCTCGGTTACGGTGTCGAACCCCAGGCCGAACAGTAATCCGACTGGATACATGTGCCATGGCTTGCGGACCGTTTTCATGACCGGCCCCAGAATCTTGTTCAACGCGCCGCGGCTGTCGAGTTCCTTCTCGAGTTGTTCTTCGTCGAACGTTCCGGCCTTGTATTTTGTATAGACCCGGTGAATTCCGATGAGGGACACAAGGTTCAGGAGGCCGATCAGGATCAGGAATGTGCCCGAGACAGTGGTTCCGAACAATCCGGCCCATTTCCCCAGGTCGGAATTCTCGTCAGAGAGGGTGGACGCCAGCCGTCGTACGCCCAGCGCGAGCAGTGCAACCATGACAAATACGATGGTCGAATGGCCGAGTGAGAACCAAAACCCCACGGACATGGGCTTTTTGCCATCGGCAACAAGCTTGCGTGTTGTGTTGTCGATGGCGGCGATGTGGTCGGCGTCGAAGGCATGTCGCATTCCGAGCGTGTAGGCGGTGACGCCCAGTCCGACGCCGAACGCGCTGCCCTCGACGGTGTAGTGCCCGGGAACGACCAGGCCGAGCAGCACTGCCCAGCCGACGACGTTGAGCGTGACGACCGTGGCCGTCATTCCGATGATGCTGCGTCGCTGGGAGCGGTCCAGGCTCGTCCACGCTGCGACGAGTTTGTTTCCGGTCGAGTGTGTATCCGTCGTCATCGAACGTCACCGATTTCGTGTGGAGGGTCGGCGGGCCTGACACGGAAAAATGTCATAGATAAATCGTATAAGTGTTCAACTGTTCAGATAAGGGCGTTCTTGTTACAGATTGCCCATCAGGGAGTAAAGGTGCTTTGCTGCCTGATGGGAAAGTCAGGCGAAGATCGTGTTCATCAATGCGACGTACATCGCGGTCCCGACGACGATGCTCAGCACTGCGTTCTTTCGCCACAGATGGATTGCGGCGGTGGCCGAGACGGCGATCAGTTCGGGTAATCCGTGTGAGGGCCCGGTGACGGAGACGTTCTTCAGTGAGTACATCACCAGGATCAGCATCACTCCCGCCGGCATGTAGATGCCGAGGTACGCGACGAGCGCCGATGAGCGCAGTGGCTTCAGGACGGCAAAGGGTATGGCGCGCAAAGCAAAAGTGACGACGGCCATGATGGCAACGGCGGTGAAGATGTACGTGGTGTCAGGCATCTACTGCTGCTTTTCGGGAGGTGGCGAAGTATCGGATGATCAGGAAGGTGACAAACCCGCCCATGGCGATCGGTAGGACATGTTCGGGTGCGATGAGGCGGGCCACCAGTGCGCAGGTGACCGCTGCCGCTGGGACGGTGTAGCCGCTTTGAGCTCGCATCGCTTCGATCGACAGGACGACGAACAGGGCTGTGAGCGCAAAGTCCATTCCGACGATCGAATCGGGAATCCATTGTCCCGCAGTAGCTCCGAGAATTGCTCCGCCAACCCAGTAGCCGTGCAGGAACAGTTGCGAGAAGACGATGACCCGGCCGGAGAGGGCTTTGGGATCGGTTGTCACCGACATGGCATACGCCTCGTCGGTGAGAGCGAACATGCTGTAGAAGCGTGCAAACGGATTCTGCACCTTGTTCAGTGGGAAGCTCAGCGCATAAAAGACGTGCCGAAAGTTGACCAGCAACGCGGTGAGTGCGACGTAAGGCAGGGGAGTCATCGCGGCGACCATGCCGACGGCAATGAACTCGAGCGATCCGGCATAGATCAACGAAGTGAAAACCAGTGCCCACCAAGGGTTCAGGCCTTGCTGCACAACAAGCACCCCGAGGGCGATGCCGAGTGGCAGGAGTCCGATGCCGACCGGCAATGACAATGCAAAGGCGCGTCGCCACGCCGGGTTCTGGCGCGCGGCATCGACGGCAGTTGCATCCGCTGATGTTGAAGATTCGATCACCACAGAAATGTAGTACAAAGTCCGCGGTTGACGATTGCCCAGAATGCGCGGAATTGAGACTTTGCGCAATAATATCCGCATGGATGCCATGGATGACGCAATTTTATTCCACCTCCGTCAGGACTCCAGTCTGACCAACACCGAATTGGCGGATCTGGTGGGGCTGACGCCGTCGCCGTGCCTGCGCCGGGTCAAGAAACTCGAGGCCGACGGAGTCATCACCGGTTACCGGGCAATCGTCAGCCCCGAGGCGCTCGACCGCGGATTTCAGGTGATCGTGACAGCCGAGATCGGCGTCAACGACCAGGCGACCATCGAGGACTTCGAATCACGCGTCGCGGCTTTCGACGAAGTGATCGAATGTCGACGGCTCTTCGGGATCCCCGATTACTTCATTCGCGTCGCGGTGAAGGATCTCGCGACATACGAACAATTCATGGCCACCAAACTCAGTGGCCTCCCCGCTGTGTCACGGGTGACCTCGCTCATCACGATGAAAACCATCAAGAGTGTGGACTGAGATTTTTGTCGGTAGGTGGCGTTAACGTCGGAACATGGGATACGAATTTCAAGTCACCGTGGACTCCGCGCAACCACATGAACAGGCAAAATGGTGGGCGGCCGCACTCGGCTGGGCTGTCGAGCCGAGCGATGAGGATTTCATCAGAGGTCTCGTCGCAGCTGGGCACGCGCAAGAATCCGACACAACCACTTTTGAAGGCGTGCTCGTCTGGAGGGAAGGTGCAGCCATCAGCGACCCGGAACATCCGGAGCGTCCGCGAGTTCTGTTTCAGCTGGTGCCCGAGAAGAAAACGGTGAAAAACCGACTTCACCTGGATATCAGAGTGGGAGACAACCGTGAGGACGTAGCCGCTCATCTCGAGGCGGTCGGCGCGACGATACTTCACCGAGGCCAGCAAGGCCCGAGCGTGTGGATCACGATGTCCGACCCGGAGGGCAACGAATTCTGTGTCAGTTAGCGGTACGAGCTGGGAGTATCTCCGGTCCAGCGTTTGAACGCGCGGCGGAACGCGCTGGGCTCGGAGAACCCGAGGCGAGCCGACAGGACGTCTACCGACTCGCCCCGGCCAAGGCCGGCGATCGCGACGTCGCGGAGCACCTCTTCGCGTAGCTGATTCAGTGACGTGCCCTCGCGGCGAAGCAACCGTCGCAAGTGCGGCACGCTGATCGAGAGCATTTCGGCAATCTCTTCCGCTGTCGAGGTGCGCCCCTTCACGCCTAACTCCACAACTCGGCGTACCTGGGCTGACGCGGTGCTGTCGTAATCGCGCTCGGACATCAGCTGGATAGGCGACGCGCGCAAGTACTCCTCGAGGGATTCCTCGGTCTGGATGATCGGCGCTCGCATCGCAGAATCGTCGAAATCCAAAGCGGCGCAGGGCGCATCGAACGTAACCGGGACGCCGAAGATGTAGTCGTAGTCTTGGGCCAACCGCGCATCCGGCGCCGAGTACGGGAACTCGACGGCCCGAAGCCGGACCCGCTTGCCGATCAACCACGCGGCAAATCGGTGTAGGAGGATCAGCATGAAGTCCGTTGTCACGCGTGCCGCGATATCGGGTTCGGAGATTCCTTCCCGCGGGTGACCGGAGAAACTGATGCGTGTGCTCTCCTCACCCGCTTCTATCGTCAATGGGGCCAAACTCGGCAGTGCTCGGATCACATCTGCCATCCGAGCGAAAGCGCTACCGAGGTCGGGGCAGTGAATCAATGTCAGGCAGATCAGCCGAAAGGTGCCGCGGGGGACAGGGGCGCGCCCGAGACCGAACAATTCGTCGTTCGTGATCTGCCAGGTGGTTTGGATGAACGTAGTTACTTGAGTGGGGGTGAGCCGGGCACGTGGGTCCGCGAGCGTGGTGAGATCGATTCCCGCTGCCCGCAAGGCGCCCGACAAGTCCACATTGTTGTCCGGCGAGAACATGAGATAACGCTGAATAAATGCAGTGGGGATGGTGCGAGCATTCATGGGTGAGCGGCTCCCCGGAGCAGATGGAGGCGTCTCGCTGCTTCGGCAAGTACGTGGTCCTGTTTGCAGAATGCAAACCGCACCAAGTGCTTCCAGCTGTCACGGTTGTCGGCGAATACGTCGACGGGGACGGCTGCGACTCCGATGCGTTCCGGTAACGCGCGGCAGAAATCTCCCGCGTCGGATTCGCCCAGTGGCCGGATGTCCGCGAGCAGAAAGTAGGTGCCACCTCCCGAATGCACGTGGAGTCCCGCGTCGGTCAACGCGTCGGCAAGCACATCTCGCTTGGACTGCAGACTCGATCGCAGATCCGCGACCCACGCTTGCTCGTTGGTCAATGCATAGGCGACAGCCGGCTGGAACGGCGCGCCGGCAACAAAGGACATGAACTGTTTGGCCGCGCGCACGCCGTCGATGAGCTCGCGCGGGCCGATCGCCCAGCCGGTCTTCCAGCCGGTGACATTGAAAGTTTTTGCGGCGCTGGACACTGTGACGGTGCGTTCACGCATTCCGGGCAGCGACGCCATCGGCGTATGCGTGAGGCCGTCGAACACCAAGTGCTCGTAGACTTCGTCGCTCAGCACGATCAGGTCGCGTTCGCACGCAATTTCTGCAAGTGCGCGCAATTCGTCATCGGTGAACACCGTCCCGGTGGGGTTGTGTGGACTGTTGACCACCAGCATCTTTGTCTTGGGGGTAATCGCTGCCTTGACTGCATCGATGTCGACAACAAATTTGTCACCCGACGCGACCAACGGAACGGTACGACGGATCGCGCCGGCCAGAGCGACGGAAGCCGCGTACGAGTCGTAGTACGGCTCGATAAGTACTACTTCCTCACCGGGTTCGACCAAACCCAGAATTGCAGCGCTGATCGCTTCTGTGGCTCCGACGGTCACCAGTACTTCGGAATCAGGATCGAATTCCAAGCCGTACCGTACTATCCGGTCGGCGGCAACGGCCTGGCGTAGAACTGGCATACCCGGGCCCGGCGGATACTGGTTGACTCCGTCGGCGATGGCTTGGCGCGCGACGTCGAGCATCGCGGCGGGTCCGTCGGTGTCGGGAAATCCTTGGCCGAGATTGACGGCGTTGTGAAGAGTTGCCAGTGCCGTCATCTCCGCGAAGATCGTGGACGCAAAAGGCTGCAGGCGCGAAACGGTGCGATTGCGGGGCGTCGAAGGCATCTTTGCAGCTTAGTCGGCGGCAGATGCATCTTCACATTGCTGTCAAGGCTCGGTTCAGCACGTTTAGAACCCCGCGTTCGTTCCACTCTGTAAGTGGCACCGATTGTGGTGCCGCAGACTTACGGAGGTTGTCATGCCCCGCATACCCGCAGTGGCGCCCGGTGACGGCGGACCACTGATCAAAGTGGCGTACAAGTTCGCCGCCCGGCAGTTCGACGAGGTCCCTGAACCGTTTGCCGTGCTCGCGAACCACAAGAAGCTGTTTCTGGCGGCCGCCGGGCATGAAATGGCAGTGCAGAAAGCGTCCAAAGTTCTGCCGGTGAGTGTCCGGGAGTTGGCGGTCTACCGAGTCGCCTCTACCGTGGGTTGTTCGTGGTGCGTCGACTTCGGCACGATGCTCGCGCGTCTGGACGGCCTTGACGTCGAGCGTTTGAAAGCGATTGAGCATTATCGAGACTCGCCGCTCTACAGCGAGGACGAGCGAGCAGCCATCGCGTACGCGGACGCGATGACAGGCGACCCACACGGTGAGCACGGAGTTACCGACGAGCAGGTTGCGGACCTCGAGAGTCGGTTCGGTAGGGCAGGCGTGGTGGAGCTGACCTATCAGATCGGGCTGGAGAACATGCGCTCGCGAATGTATTCCGCGTTGGGAATCACGGAACAGGGATTCGGTACCGACTCCTGCCGAGTTCCGTGGTCTCAAGAGTAGAACTCCGCAAGAGCGGATGAATTGATCTATTTTTAACGCACTTGCGGACATTTTGGCTTGTTCGGGGCTGCTGCGAGCCCTACGATCATGAGGTGCCCAACATACGAATACGCGAAGCGGCCGGGCTACTGGGTGTCAGTGACGACACCGTGCGTCGGTGGATCGACAGCGGGCAGCTGAGCGCGGCAACCGACGATTCGGGTCGCAAGGTGATCGACGGCGCCGAACTGGCTGCGTTTGCGCGATCCAACGCGGCTCCCGCTCCCGTGGATCCGCTGAGTACCGGGACGTCGGCCCGCAACCGGTTTGCCGGCCTCGTGACCAAGGTTGTCACCGACACGGTGATGGCGCAGGTCGAAATGCAGTGCGGTCCGTTCACCGTGGTCTCGCTGATGAGCACCGACGCCGTTCGTGAATTGGGATTGGAAGTCGGCAGCATCGCGGTTGCCGTAGTCAAAGCCACAACCGTGATCGTGGAAACCCCGTCAACGTTGAAAACGCAGTGAGGAAATCAGTGAAAAAAGGGCTCGGAATAGTTGCCTCAGGTGTTCTCTCGCTTGCTCTGGTGAGCGGTTGCAGTAGCTCGGACAGCTCGTCACCTTCGACGTCGGCTGCCAGTACTTCGGCAACAGTGACCGGCGACATCACCGTTTTTGCGGCGGCATCGCTAAAGAACACATTTACCGAACTCGGCAAGGAATTCGAGGCCGAAAACCCCGGAACTACAGTTACTTTCAGTTTCGCTGGTTCGTCGGATCTGGTTGCGCAGATCATCCAGGGCGCTCCCGCGGATGTGTTTGCGTCGGCTGATGCGGCAAACATGAAGAAGGCCACCGACGCTGGAGTTGTTGCAGGTACGCCCTCCGACTTTGCGAGCAATACTCTCACGATCGTGGTGCCGCCTGGTAACCCGAAGGGAATCACCTCGTTCGCCGATTTGGCCAAGGAGGGAACACAATTGGTGATCTGTGCTCCCCAGGTTCCCTGCGGGGCTGCCACAAAGAAGGTCGAAGAAGCGAGCGGTGAAAGCCTGAAGCCGGTCAGTGAGGAGTCCTCGGTAACCGACGTGCTGAACAAAGTCACCTCAGGTCAGGCAGATGCCGGCATCGTGTACGTAACAGACGCGAAGTCGGCGGGCGAGAAGGTCGAGACCATCGCCTTCCCCGAGGCCGCTTCCGTTGTCAACCTGTACCAGGTTGCAGCACTGAAGGATTCGAAGAACCTCACCACCGCGACCAAGTTCGTTGATCTCGTGAGTGGCCCGAAGGGTCTGGTTGTGCTGACGAATGCAGGATTTGCCGCTCCGTGATGCGAATCAGACCGGCAGTCCGTGCTCCGCTCGGGCTGCCGGTATGGATTTATCTCCCTGCCGTGATCGGCGGGGCCTTCGTGATAGTTCCGTTGCTCGCGATGCTGCAGACGGTGCAATGGTCGCAGTTCTGGCAACTCGTGACCTCGGAGTCGTCGATAGCGGCTCTGAAGCTGAGCCTGAAGACCGCGGCGATGAGCACAGTGCTCTGCATTCTCTTCGGGGTACCGATGGCTGTGGTGCTGGCGCGCAGCAGTTTCCGTGGACTGTCGGTACTGCGGTCACTGATCTTGCTGCCGCTCGTCCTGCCTCCGGTAGTGGGCGGAATCGCGCTGCTCTACACGTTCGGCCGTAAAGGGCTGATCGGGGAGCAGTTGGAGGTGCTCGGAATTCAGATCGCATTCTCCACGACCGCCGTTGTTCTGGCACAAACGTTTGTCGCGCTGCCGTTTCTGGTGGTCAGTCTCGAAGGGGCACTGCGGACGGCAGGCACTCGTTACGAGGCCGTGGCATCAACGCTCGGAGCCAGGCCGACCACGGTGCTACGACGCGTCACCCTGCCGCTGGTGATTCCCGGTCTGATCTCGGGAGCCGTACTCGCCTTTGCGCGAGCGTTGGGGGAGTTCGGTGCGACGCTGACCTTTGCCGGGAGCCTGCAAGGAGTCACACGCACCTTGCCGCTGGAGATCTACCTGCAACGTGAGAGTGATCCCGATGCTGCCGTGGCACTTTCGCTGGTTCTGGTCGTTGTTGCCGTGGTCATCGTCGTCGCCGTCCGTGGCCGCGGATCGGCAGGATCACTGTGAGCGGCTTGCACGTGGATGTCGAAATCCCCGAACGCGACGTGATCGCCTCGTTCGACGTTGCCGCCGGTGAGGTGACAGCGATACTCGGCCCGAACGGCGCCGGAAAATCGACGGTGCTGGCTGCTGTTGCGGGACTGCATCATCCGAATCGTGGGCGAATCGAACTCAATGGACGGGTGCTGACCGATACCGCTGCCGGAGTCTGCGTGTCTCCGCACAAACGTGGGACTGTCCTGCTCGCTCAGGACGCACTGCTCTTTCCTCATCTCAGTGCCGTGGACAACGTCGCGTTTGCACCGCGCAGTGCCGGGCGGTCTCGTCGTGAATCCGCGCAGGCGGCCCGCCACTGGCTCGGCGCCGTCGACGCCGGCGAGTTGGCGGATCGGAAACCGTCGCAGCTGTCCGGGGGCCAGGCACAACGTGTTGCAGTGGCGCGGGCACTGGCGGCTGAGCCTGAACTACTGCTCCTCGACGAACCGATGTCAGCACTCGACGTATCGTCGGCCCCGGCGCTGCGTTCCTTGCTGCGACGAGTGCTGCGAACCGGTAACCGCACAGCCGTTCTGGTGACTCACGACGCGCTTGATGCCTTGGCGCTCGCGGATAGCGTCGTGGTTATGGATGGTGGACGCGTCGTCGAACGTGGAGATGTGCGGACGGTGCTGACGCGTCCTCGTAGTACGTTTGCCGCCAGGATTGCCGGAATCAATCTGCGTAGTGGCGTCATGATCGAGGACTGCGCGATCCGAACTCCTGGTGGTACCGCCATCGCCGGCCTTGCCGAAGTGGCTGTGCCAGTGGGTAGCCCAGCAGTTTCGATGTTCGAACCCAGTGCTGTGTCGGTGTATCTCCATCCGCCGCACGGAAGCCCTCGCAACGCGTTCGACGTCACTGTTGCCGAGATCGAGAATCGAGGCTCGACGGTTCGGGTACGCGCCGAGGACGACGAGGGACAGCCGGGACTTTCGGCCGACATCACGACAGCAGCGGCGGCCGAGCTCGATCTCGTTCCGGGCGCGACGGTGACCTTCGTTGTCAAAGCGACAGAGACGCTGATCTACGCTCAGTAACGTCTCACACGTTATTCGGCTCGAAGGATGGGTAGTGAACCCCGAAGACGCACCACCAGGGGAGCCTGCCGTTGTTCCCGCACCACGGCCTGCGCGGAGTGTGTTGTTCGGATTGCCGCCGGTGGGAAACCGATTTCCAGGAGCCGTTCGGGTGGCGCTCGCCCTCGCGATTCCGGCGACAATCGCGACGCTTCTCGGATACGGCTCTGCGTCACTTCTCGTCGGGCTGGGAGCCTTCGCCTCGATTTACGGTGAAGGCCGGCCATACCGGAGCCGGTGGAAAGTCGTCGGCATTGCCGCGTTGGTCTTGACGGTTCTCTCCTTCATCGGCGCATCGGTGGGCGAACCGATCCACCGGGCTATTTCCGAAGGCGCCCCCGAGGCTCTCCTGATACTCGTCATTCTGGTCATGGCAGTCGTGGTGTCGACCTGTGCGTTCACCGTTGACGCGTTGCGATTGGGGCCACCAGGAGCGTTCTTCCTCTTGTTGACGACAGAGATCAGTTCGGTGATCGCCACTCCGGGACAACCGCCGACAGAGGTTGCTCTGTGGACGGCCGTAGGCGGAGCGAGCGCACTACTCGTATCCATGACGGGGATACTGTGGGCGCCGAGAGCGGTGGAACACGCTGCCGTCGACGCGGCCGTGTCGGCCGTCGACGAATACGTGGCGGCGACAGATCAAGCGAACCGTCACGCTGCCGCGCTGCGACTTCAGGATGCATGGCAATGCCTGTACCGCGGAAAGATTGTCGGTACCGATCATCCGCTCACTCGTGAGCTGGAGCGCGCGCAGATGCGGATGGCGCGAGCACTGGCCGACGATCACGACCCGGAGTTGATGGCGGACGCAGCTTTCGACATCGACGAGGTAGGTGTGTATCCGCCTTTGCCCGACCCGACGATCCGGTACAGATTTCTGCGGGCCTGCAATCCGTCCAGTCGAGCGACGATCACTGCAATCCGGCTACTTCTGGCCTGCATCGCAGCGGGAAGCCTGACGGTTCTTCTCGGAATCGACCGACCGGATTGGGCAGTGATCGCAGCCGCGATGGTTCTCCACCAGGGGCCGGATCGAATTCTGGGAACCTATCGGGGGATTCACCGGATCGGCGGGACCGTTCTCGGGTTACTGGTGCTCGGCGGGGTGTATCTGTGGAGCCCGACCGGCCTTGCCATGGTGGCGGTACTTGCTGTGCTGCAGTTGGGAATCGAGCTGTTCCTGGTGCGCAATTACGGAGTCGCCGTCATCTTCATCACGCCGATGGCGATCCTTCTGGGTGCCGCCGGTGGCGCACACGGCACCGTGCAGCATCTGGTCCTGAGTCGAATGATCGAAACAGCAGTCGGCGTTGTGGTCGCACTGATCGTGCTGTGGACTGTGGGCCGCCGTGCTCATCGCCGAACTTTGGAGTGGGTCGACGGGCGCGTGGCGCGACTGCTCGGCGTGCTGCTCACCGACATTCGGGTGGCACAGCGTGCGCCGAGTGCAGAATTGTGTCGCGATCTGGAGTTCGAACTTCGCGGCGCCGCCATGGCAGGAATCGATGCAGCGCACAACGAACCGGACTGGGCGACACTGAAGTGGGCAGCGCACACCGAGTTGCATCACCTTGGATCCGATGTGCTGCACCGGTTGTCGTTCGGCACCACGGTGTCGCGCTCGCACCTCGAGAACTGGGAACGACGCTACGCGGCGTGCCGATCGAGTTGACCGGCTTTCACTGTCAGCTCTACTCGGCGAACACGTTCCGTAGTTGCTGTTCCTGCTCATGGCTGAGGTTGGTCGACACCAGTTCACCGGACTGACCGTCGAATGCCTCATGTACTCGGTCGATGATGGCGTCCGAGGTCAGTACGAACAGTGCCGATGTTCCGGGGGTGACATTCTTGCGGACGCCGGCTATGAATTCGTCGTCGATTCCCACATCCGTCAAAGAACCGGCGAGCGCGCCGATCCCGGCCCCGAGCGCAGCTCCGAGTAGCGGGATGAAGAAGAGTAAACCGAATAGCAGTCCCCAGAATGCGCCTCCGAGTGCGCCGGCACCGGTGACGTTGTTGAGCTGGCGAGTCTTGGGCTTATTCGCCCCTTCGGGCCACGACACAAGCGCTGCATCGCGAACCGTGATCAGTTCCTGTCGTTGAAGGTCCTCGAGCGTCGTGATTGCAGTATCCGCGCCCGAGGGTGTCGGGAACTTCCACACTGTCAAGGTGGCACCCATTCATTTCTCCTTTACTGCCGAGATTTTCCCCGAAGTTGACGTTAGAGATGCGGTTCCGGTGAGCGGGGTTCTGCATCTCGATACCGGTTCATCCTCGATCTGGACGCCGTGCGAACACATCACCCGCCACGGATGATCCGGTGACCTAGCGGGGAGGTTCGGACAGCGGAATGGGTAGGGGTACAGGGGTCTTTATCGTCATGGATTCCGACTCCTCTTCTATCTTCGCCTGCGCAGTTTCCGGTGGTGTCGTGGTACTGGTAGGGCCGGAATCATTCAGCAGAACGTCTGCCCATCGGGTCGAGGGGTCGATATCGACCAGGAACGCTTTGGCCATCAATGTCAACGGGATTGCGAGAATTGCGCCCAGTGGGCCGAGGACCCATGACCAGAAGACCAGCGACAGGAATGTCAACGTGACCGAGAGTCCGACTGCGTCGCCGACGAATTTGGGTTGGATCACCGATTGGATGATCACGTTCACCACACTGTAGAGAACGATGACCGTCAGCATCGGACCGACACCGCCGTCGAGGAGGGCAAGTAGCGCGGGTGGGACGAGGCCGAGGACAAATCCGATGTTCGGGATGTAGTTCGTGATGAAGGAGAGCACGCCCCACAGGATGGGGAGTGGTATCCCGAGCGCCCACAGAAGCCCAGTATCGAGTACGGCGACAATAGCGCCGAAAACTGTTGATACGACAAGATATTTTTGTGTTCCCGACGAGAACGACATGAACGCTCCGGCGATGTCCGGGCGCGATCTCACGAGCACCTGCATCCGCTGCGAGTAACCGCTGCCGTCGATCGCCATGAACAGTAGCAACACGACAAGGAACACAAGATTCGACAGCAGTCCGAGCGTATCTTCCAAAAGCCCTGTCAGCACACGGGTGATAGTTCCCGAATCTACCGAGGACAGCATGTTGTGAATCTGATCCGACCCGATCCCCAGATTGCCGAGCCGGCTTTTGGCGTCCGTGAGAAGTTGATCGAACTGCTCCTCGTATGCAGGGAGCAGTGTCCCCAATCTCGCGACGGAATAGATGAGAAAGAAGACCAGAGTGTTGAGAATGGTGTACACCGCAACCAGAGCAGTAAGGGTCGCAAGCCATCGGGGTAATCCCTTCCGCTGCAGCCAATCAGGTACGGGATGAACGGCGACGGTCAGCATCAGGGCCAGAAAGACCGGCCCGAGGATACTGGAGAATGCTTTTGTACCTGCGACAGTGACAACCAGTCCGGTCAGCCCGAGCAACACGATGAGGCCGCGCAGCAACAACCACTGTGATGGGACTGGCGCACCTTCGGCCGATTCGAGTTCTTGCGTCATGGTCTCCTCCGAACGAATCGCGATGGTGTCCGGAAAAGAATTGCACCGGAGGTTGTTTGCTGTCATCACCCGGAATAGATGAGCGCTCATCCTTTCGGGGTGATGCCAGAAGACCGGATACTTCCGATACTGATCGCACGACGATGTTGCGCAGAAGGAGACATCATGACAAGTGCAGAGACATCTCCAGCCAACCACGCTGTCCGGCAAGGCTTTGCGATCGGATCTGCGGCGGCCACGTCACTTTCGTTCGTGGCGGACATCGGTGATGCGATCTAGAACGATCTCGATATTTTCGGGTGGAGACCGTGGGCGAAGAATCCTCGAACACCGAAGACTTTGATGATGATTCAGACTTTGACGATTATTCAGACTTTGACGATGATTCAACGGAACGTAGGGACGAACTAGGCGAACCAGCACTTATCCTCGACGGCCGCGTGTTTTACTCGGTGATCTTTGTTGCCGCCCTGGCAACACTTGCGGCTGTCGGAATGCTCGGTGGATTCAGTGTTTGAGAATGATGCAGCCCGATAGCTACTTGCAGTGCCGATCGAGCTGACCGAACAGCGGACTAAATGTCCCGTTTTTCGGTGGTCTTCACACATTAAATCCGGCGTGAATAAATCGTTGACCCACGTAGGGGGCGCCGACATATGGTGTCGGCACTGCCTACAAAGGTAGTGCCTTCGACGGAATTACCAGCCAAGGTACTGCCCTCCACGTTTGGAGTCCCACGTGTTCTCGTCCTGTCGCTGTTGTCGCTGAACCGACAACCACCCGCATCTGCCTCCGCAGAGCACATCGTACGACGCTGCGTGAACTTCACCCGTCGAGCGCTCTCTGCAGGACATGACGTTTCGGTATAGCCGAGGGCCGATGTAGCCGATCACGGCACAAATCATCTTCTACAGGAAGCACCTTCATGATTCGCCCCCGTTTCGCGCGCTCTGTCGCCGCGGCCCTCGCACTTGTCTCTCTAGCCGGCCTCGCCGTCGCATGCTCAGGTTCCTCCGACGAAGTGGTCAAGACCGCCGACGGTAAGACCGTCCTTCGCTACGAGGGGAGTGCAGGTCAGGTATTGTTCCCGGAACTTGCCGCCGACCTCGGGTATTTCAACGACGTGCAACTCGACTGGATCGGCGACACCACCAGTGGTCCGCAGAGTATCCAGAATGCAGCCACCGGTCAGACCGACTTCGGCGGAGCCTTCAACGGAGCCATCGTGAAGTTGGCTGCTGCCGGATCTCCGATCACTTCGGTCATCGGTTACTACGGCTCGGACAAGCAGAGTTTCAATGGGTACTACGTACTTGACGGTAGTCCGATCACATCGGCAAAGGACCTGATCGGCAAGAAGGTCGGAATGAACACCCTCGGGGCGCACCACGAGTTTGTCGTCCGTGAATGGCTTGCGCGGGAAAGTCTTACGCCGGACGAGATCAACCAGGTGGAACTGATCGTTGTTCCGCCGGTCAACACGGAACAGGCACTACGCCAGGGTCAGATCGACGTCGCAACCCTCGGATCGGTCTTCCGAGATTCGGCTCTCGAACGTGGAGGTCTGCGTGAGCTTTTCACGGACGAATCGCTGTTCGGATCGTTCACCTACGGCACGTTGGTATTCCGCGACGACTACATCGCGCAGAACAAAGATGCAGTCGCTGACTTCGTGCAGGGAACAGCACGCGCCATTCGTTGGACGCAGACGCACTCGCGCGATGAAGTAGTCGCCAAATTTACCTCGATCATCAACTCTCGGGGACGCAACGAAGACACGAAGCTGATCAGCTACTGGAAGAGCCCGGGAGTCGCCGGACCCGGTGGAGTGATTGAGGACGTCGAGATCAGTACCTGGATCGACTGGTTGACCCGCAACGGTGAATTGGAGGAAGGGAAACTGACTCCGGCGGACATCTATACCAACACATTCAACCCGTACGCCAACGGGACGTACACACCCGAAAGTGGCGCTGACGGACAGGCATTGGAGGTCGGAAAATGAGCACTCAACCGAAACTTCGGCTAGAGGACGTCACCAAGGAATTCGACATTCGCGGGACGAGTGAAAAATTCACGGCGGTCGAGGGCATCAACATCGACGTGGCACCGGGCGAGTTTCTTGTCCTCGTCGGCCCCAGCGGCTGCGGCAAGTCCACTCTGCTCGATCTACTCGGCGGGCTCAGTTCTCCTACATCAGGTCGAATCCTTCTGGACGGCAAGCAGATCACCGGTCCGGGGCTGGATCGCGGAATTGTCTTCCAGCAATATGCTCTGCTGCCGTGGCGCACTGCTCGTCACAACATCGAGTTCGGATTGGAAGCCAAGGGTGTCAAGAAGAGCACACGACGCGAACTTGCCGATCATTACCTCGAGTTGGTCGGCTTGGAGGGATTCGCCGATCGGTACCCCCACGAGCTGTCCGGCGGTATGAAGCAGCGGGTCGCCATCGCTCGCAGCCTTGCCTTCGACCCGGAAGTGTTGCTGATGGACGAGCCGTTTGCGGCATTGGACGCACAGACGAGGGAATCGTTGCAGGGCGAGTTGCTCCGGATCTGGAAAGCGACAGGCAAGACGATTCTGTTCATCACTCACGGGATCGACGAGGCCATCTACCTCGGGCAACGCGTGGCCGTCTTGACGTCCCGGCCTGGCCGGGTGAAGACGATCGTCGATATCGACATCGACCGGTCCGCCGCGGATGTGCGCTCCGGTGAGCAATTCCGCGATTATCGGCACCAGATCTGGACCCTTCTGCACGGTGAAGTGGAACGTGCGCGGACCGACGAGCTCGATCCGACGAAGGAGACCGCGAATGTCTAGCGCACTGGCAATCCCGGAATTGGTTACCGCGCCGGAACCGACATCAGAGCGGCGGGTCGGCTCTGTGACCCGAAAGTCGGCCGATCAGGTCGGCGCCGCAGCACGTTACGTGCGATCGACGGCATGGCGCATCACAAAGCCTTCGATTGCCATCGCTGTGCTACTCGGAATCTGGGAATTAGCACCACGCTTCGGGTTGGTGGACAGGGTTTTTCTCCCACCGTTCAGTGAAGTGGTGTCGGCGTTCTTCACTCTGGTCGGTAACGGCCAACTGCAAGAACACGTCACCGCAAGCTTGTCTCGTGCCTTGACCGGATTTTTTGTGGCAGTAGTGGTCGCGGTTCCGTTGGGTATCGCGATTGCGTGGTACCGCCCCGTTTCGGACTTCCTCAATCCGATCCTCGAACTGTTCCGCAACACAGCGGCTTTGGCGCTACTGCCCGTATTCGTGCTGATACTCGGAATCGGTGAAGAGTCGAAGATCGCGCTGGTGATCTATGCCTGCACCTTCCCGATCCTGCTCAATACGATCTCCGGAGTGCGCAGCGTTGATCCTTTGCTCGTCAAATCCGCTGTATCACTCGGGTTTTCCCCGATCAGGCTGTTCCAGAAGGTTGTCCTCCCGGCCGCGGTTCCTACGATCTTCACCGGGATTCGGATGTCTGCCGCGTCGTCGATCCTCGTGCTGATTGCAGCCGAGATGGTCGGAGCCAAAGCTGGTCTCGGATATCTGATCACCGCTTCCCAGTTGAATTTCCAGATTCCCAACATGTATGCGGGCATCATCGCAATCTCCTTGCTCGGTCTTAGTCTCAACGGTGTCCTGGTGCTGATCGAACGCCGGCTCTCACGCTGGCGTCCCGCCACCTGATACTCACTCATCGGAAGGAACGTTCTTTTATCATGTCCGAACGACAGTTTCACCTGAACGCATTTCTCATGGGCGTCGGCCACCACGAAGCAGCGTGGCGTCATCCGAATACTGATGCGGCTAACTTGTTGGATGTCAAGCATTTCCAGAATCTGGGCCGCATCGCGGAACGCGGGAAGCTCGACTCGGTGTTCTTTGCCGACGGTTTGGCCGTCGGTCCGCGCGTCAAGCACAATACCCAGGCGATTTTCGAGCCGGTCACCTTGCTGTCGGCGATAGCGGCAGCGACAGACAAGGTCGGCCTGATCGCCACGGCTTCGACCAGTTACGGCGATCCGTACACTCTCGCGCGGAAGTTCGCTTCGCTCGATCACATCAGCGGTGGCCGCGGCGGGTGGAACATCGTGACGTCGGCCGGCGCCGATGAAGCCGCAAACTTCGGACTGGGTGCAGTGCCGGCGCACAGTGACCGTTACGAGCGGGCCGAAGAGTTTGTCGATGTGACGCTTGATCTCTGGGACAGCTGGGAGGAGGGCGCAATCCTCCTGGACGAGGAGACCGGCGTGTTTGCCGACCCGGACCGAGTGCACCGCATCGACCACGAAGGCCCACGATTCTTGGTGGCCGGGCCGCTCAATTCGCCGCGATCGCCGCAGGGCCGGCCACTACTGGTACAAGCTGGATCTCCCGAAAGCGGTAAAGACTTCGCGGCGCGATATGCCGAAGCCGTCTTCACTGCGCAGCGAACACTCGAACAGGGCCAAGACTTCTACTCCGACCTCAAATCCCGATTGATCAGGTACGGCCGCAATCCGGACGACCTCAAAGTGCTGCCGGGAATCGTTCCCTTCATCGCCGACACGGAAGACGAAGCAAAAGCGCTCGAGCAGTCGTTCACCGATCTGATCTCGCCGGAGTACTCGTTGCGTCAACTCTCGAACATGGTGGGCGTCGACCTCACGGAACACTCGCTCGACGCACCTCTTCCGCCGTTGCCCGATCTTGATCACATCCAGGGCAACAAGAGCCGATACCAATTGGTCAAGGACTTGGCGGAGACCGAAAAGCTCACGGTCCGTGAGCTGATCGGCAAACTTGGTGGTGGGCGGGGACACCGCACCTTTGCCGGGACGGCGGAGCAGGTTGCCGACGAGCTGACCGAATGGTTCGACAAAGGTGCAGCCGACGGTTTCAATATCATGCCGCCGTACCTGCCGGGTGGGCTCGAGATATTTGTCGATCGGGTTGTGCCGATTCTGCAGTCCCGGGGGCTTTTCCGTACGGAGTACACCGAATCCACGTTGCGTGGCCACTACGGGCTTGCAGAGTCGGTCGGTAAGCGCTCGCGGGCTACGGTGGCCGTAGAAGTGAGCGCGTGACGGAAACAGTTCCCCGAGCGCAGCCAGGAGTAGGCGCGCTGAAGCCGTTGGTGACAACGGTTTTTGTCCCGGCTGCGATTTTCGGAATCGGCCAGGGCGCGGCGGCGCCGATCATGGCTGTGACCGCCCGGGACCTCGGGGCGTCGATCACCGTTGCGGGACTGATCGTTGCGCTCGGCGGATTGGGCGCTGTTCTCGGTGATCTACCGGCCGGCCGGATAGTCTCGCGTTTCGGCGAGCGTCGGTCCATCATCGGCGGAAGTGCTCTCGGTGCAACAGGAGTGGTGATCTGCCTGTTCGCCGCGACTCCCTGGGTACTGGGAATCGGAGCCCTGCTGACCGGACTGGCAAATGCGGTGTGGGGCCTGGCTCGGCAGAGTTACCTCGCCGAGACGGTTCCGCTGAGCTTGCGAGCCCGGGCGATGTCGTCGTTCGCGGCGATGTGGCGTCTGGGATTCTTTCTCGGACCACTGATCGGCGCCGGGGTGATTCTGATGATGGGCACCCGCGGCGGATTCCTGGTTCAGTTGGTCGGTGTTGTACTCGCCGGGGCTCTGATGGCACGCGTTTCCGATCCACCGCGCACGGTCGATGCGAGCGGCGGCGAACACCGACTCGTCACGTTGACCGACATTCTCGGTCGGCATCGCGCACCGCTGTCGACACTGGGCATCGGATCTCTTCTGATGGGCGCCGCTCGGGCGTCGAGGGAAGCGGTACTTCCACTGTGGGCATTGCATCTCGGGTTGGACGCTGCCCAGGTCAGTGTGATCTTCGGTGTGGGCGCGGCAGTGGATCTCCTGTGCTCGTATCCGGCCGGGCACATCATGGACCGCTACGGCAGAAGATTGGTGGCGGTCCCGTCGCTCACTGTGATCGGAGTGTCGTATCTTCTGCTGCCGCTGTCGACAGGAGCATTGGGATTGACCGCGGTTGCCGTTGTCATGGGCATCGGCAACGGGTTGGGCAACGGAGTCATCATGACGTTGGGTGCGGATATCGCTCCACCCGACGAGCGGGCCGAGTTTCTCGCAGCCTGGCGCCTGACCCATGACACGGGGATGTTCGGTGGACCTCTTGCGATTGGTGTGCTTGCTGCTGCAGTTCCACTCGGTTGGGCCTTTGCGGTTCTGGGAGCGACGTCCTTTGCCGGCGCAGCAGTGATGCACCGATATATTCCGCGCTATTCGCCGTCCGTGGCGGCGCAGGCGGATCGCGGACGGTCTGGGTAGGCTCGCATGATGCGATTCGGACTCTTTGTTCCTCAAGGCTGGCGCCTGGACCTGGTTGGCATCGACCCTGCACAGCAGTGGGAGGTGATGCGTGACTTCACGTTGCGGGCGGAAGCGGGACCGTGGGAGTCGGCGTGGGTGTACGACCACTTTCATACGGTTCCTGCGCCGACGGAGGAAGCAACGCACGAGGCATGGACCCTCATGTCGGCCCTTGCCGCGTCGACGTCGAGTATCCGGTTGGGCCAGATGTGTACCGCCATCAGCTACCGCAACCCGGCCTATCTCGCAAAAATTGCGGCCACCACCGACCTGATCAGTGGCGGTCGTGTCGAAATGGGTATCGGCGCCGGCTGGTACGAGCAGGAATGGCGCGCCTACGGCTACGGTTTCCCTTCTGCCGGTGAGCGACTCGGCCGTCTCGACGAGGGAATCCAGATCATGCGACAGTCGTGGTCGACCGGCAGCGCGACGCTGGATGGCAAGTACTACCAAGTCGACGGCGCTATCTGTCGACCACTTCCACTTCAGGACAAGGGAATCCCGTTGTGGATCGCGGGCGGCGGCGAGAAGGTCACCCTGAAGATTGCGGCAAAATACGCGCAGTACACCAACTTCGACGGAACACCCGAAGGATTCGGGCGCAAGTCCGAGATATTGAAGAAGCACTGCGATACGGTGGGCACCGACTTCGACGCCATCGTCCGCTCCGCAAACTACAACGTTGCCATCGGATCGACGGAAGCCGAAGTGGCCGAGCGGCTTCGGGTAGTCAAAGACCGGCTGACGCCTCTGGTGGGCGAAGCTGCTGCCGAAGCGTCGCTGGACGCGTTCCGCGGTATGCCCGCAGTCGGAACTCCGGAACAGATCATCGAAAACCTGTCAGCGCTCAAGGCACAGGGGCTTGAATACGGGATCTTCTACTTCCCCGAAGCTGCGTACGACACCTCGGGCATCGAGTTGTTCGAACGTGAGGTATTGCCGGCACTGCGCTAGAGAAGTTTCTTCAGCGGCAGTCGCTAGCGCAGGTTGTCGGGCAGGTCAGCCGGCTCGATCATGACGCGGCGTTCCGGGTGGGTGCGAACTTCCTTCGAGTCAGCGAGTCGACTCTGAAGGAAGTTCCACTCACTTGCACTGATCGCTGCGGTGGCGCGAGCCAGGACTCGGGCGTCCTTGGTGCCCCATTCGATGGGCATCGGGTTGACCATCTGCCAGACGTCGTCCTTGCTGCGCGTGGAGCGGTCCGACCGCAGGGCGACCGACGGAACACGATCGCCGACCTTCCAATGAGGGTTGAGTCGGACGTTTCGGCTGACCAACGCGTATCGCGGTCCTTGCGTCGACGGCTTCGCGACGTCGATCAGCGCGGTCAGTGTCGCGGCGCGAGGGTGAATCTCGGAGACGATCGTGGGGACCAACGGGTTTTCGCTGTACAACTTTTCGATGCTTCCCACCTTGCGCGGCGCCCATACGGCCACACCCAGCGAGCTGATCGCACCGACAGCGAGAACAGCGCCGGCGATGGTGGACCACACCGCACCCATGCTGATGAGCCAGGCGGCAAGCGCAGCGAGGATGAGGGCGAAGATCACGGCAGAAACCTGCAGACGACGGACATCGGCCAACGTGTCGTTGACGGACTTCGCGTGAGCCTTGTCGACGGTGAACTGGAAATCAGCCACTGGTGTGTTCCTTCGCAGGTGGCGGGCGGGTGTACTCGGTCGAGGGCTCCTGAAAACTCCAGGAGCCACTCCACCAGGGTAGCTACTTCCGCGCGCGCTCCCACATCTGCAGGTAGGCCTCCGCGCCGCGGCTCATGTCGTCGATAATCTGATCTCCATCCGGCCCCGCGGCAATACGCATGTCCGCAATCCAATCGGGGATCATTCCGTACTGAGCCACACCGTCGACGTTGACGTCGAAGACGCGGTCACCGGCACGCTGCTTGTCCATGACTGTGCCGTCGAAGGCGGTGTACGGGTACTGCAAAGGATTGGCGTCGGCATCACTGCGCGGCGCGGCCTGGGGACCGAATCCGTTGGTGTCGGCGCCGTAGCCGAATCCGAAGTAGTAGTTTTCGCTTCGCATCTCCCGGGCTTCGCGCCACTGGTCGATGAATCCGGTCTCGCCGTGCTTACCGTCGGAAGCATCGAGTGTGCCCGCGTACAGCGCAACAAAACCACCGAGTGCATAGATCCGCCGGTAGAAGCTTTCGTCGCTCCAACTGTGGCTCGACACAACGCCGGAGTACTGGGCGGTTTCGAGGATACCGAGTGTCGCGTCCGCTGCCTTGACGCTCATGTGGTCGATGTCGATGATCATGCCTCGCTCCATCAACCCGCGGATGGTGTGCTCACCGAGAGCACTCAATCCACGTGAATTACATTGCGCACCGGCCGGATACACCGGAAGCGTCACGCCGGGTGGGAGTACGGCGAGGAGATTCTGGGCGCCGTCGACCTTGGTGGGCAGCTCGTTGTCCTCGGCGACGCCGGTGCACGGTTCGGACTGCCAGAACTCACCGGTACCCAGGTAGTTACCGATGTTGACGGCCACCCCGGTGATGCCACCGTCGAAACGCGTGCCACCTAAGGCATTGTCGAACTTGTGCGTGACGATCATCTGCCGGACACCCAGATCGTAGAGTTCGTCCAGACCGCGATCGATGTCTTCGGTCGTGCACTGCGGCACATCGTTTCGCAGTGTGCACCCGAAGGGTTCCGACACCTCGATACCCAGCGTGACGGCCAGTTTTCCGTCGGCCGCCACCTGCCGGGCTTCGGCCGGTGAGCTTACGATCCGGAACCAGCCACGGCCGGGGCCGCCGTACTGTGCGTCGACGTAATCCTGGATCTCACGTGTCTGCTTGGCCTGGATCCGGATCGTCTTCATTTCGTCGCACGGATTGCGTTTGGTCGGATATAGCTCGCACAGAACACGATTGGCAACAAGAAGGTTGGTGAAGATGCGCAAACCGCCGCGCCACGCGCGTTCCACCCACGTGTAGTAGGTCTGCTCGTGAGTCAGGGAATCGTGAGCCGGCCAATCGGGGAAAGTGGGCCACCCGGTGGTGTCGTGGGTTGCGAATGGATCGCCGAAGGAGAGTACGTTTTCGAGTAGCGCCGGCATGCCGTTGGGTTGATGGTCCGGGCAGTCGACCAGCGCGGCAGTGACGCCTTGGGGATCAAAAGGCTTACCGCAGTGCAGATTTCCGCCCATGAACTCGGACGCATTCATATGGACATGCGTGTCGATGAATCCGGTGACCTCGCCGCCCGGGCCTATCTCCGACGGCGTACCAGTAGCGTTCACTTCGGCTTCCGGGAAATCGGCGCATCCGGTGCGGGGGATCAGGGCAAACGAGGCGGCATCCGGTGCGCCGCCGGGTTCGGCCAGCGACAGGGTGGAATCGTGGCTGACCAGTGTTCGACCGTTTGTGGTGGCGGTGAGAACGAACTTCTCGCCGCTCGACATCACTGTCCAGTCCGTCGACGGGGTCGCGATTGGCGTTGCCACGACGCCGCCGGCGCCGTCATGGGCAAGCATCGATCCGTCGGTGCCGTAGAACATGAACCGGCCGAGTTGCGCCGCATGGAGCCTGAATGATTCGGCGTCGTCGACGGTTGTTCCGCCGCTGCGGTAGCCGCTGCCGTCCCGGTTCACGAACGCACCGCCGGCACCCTGTAGTGCGTAGCAGCCGTTCGCAAGCTGATACACCGTTGTACCTGGCGCGACCGGAGTCGCGGAACTGACGCCGGTGGTGGCAACTACTCCGATTGCCGACAGCAGCGAAGCTGTCAGAAGCGCAGCGACGGCGCCGAGACGACCGCGTGAACGTGTAACCGAGCGCAACATGCGCGACTCCCCGATAGGCACAAGTGTGACAGGGAGCACGCTATCGCGATATGGACGTCCGTCCAGCTAATTAGTGAAACTTGTTATAGAAATGTGTTCAACCGATGGCTGGGCCCAACAGGTCGTCCGCGTCGGTGATTCGATACGCGTACCCCTGTTCTGCGAGGAACCGCTGACGGTGTGCCGCGTACTCGGCATCGAGCGTGTCGCGGGAAACCACCGAATAGAAGTGCGCCTGACCGCCGTCGTGCTTGGGTCGCAGGAGGCGCCCGAGTCGCTGAGCTTCTTCCTGCCTCGATCCGAAGGTTCCCGAAACCTGAACGGCGACAGACGCCTCCGGAAGGTCGATCGAGAAGTTCGCGACCTTGCTCACCACCAGCGTCTGGATCTCGCCGTTACGGAACTGATCGAACAGGATCTCGCGTTCCTTGTTCTTGGTCGATCCCTTGATCACCGGTGCGTTCAGGGCTTCACCGAGTTCGTCGAGCTGATCGAGATACGCACCGATCACCAAGGTCGGCGAATTCGGATGCTTGGCCAGAATCGACTTCACGACAGCAATTTTGGTGTGCGCCGTCGAGCACAGTTTGTAGCGCTCCTCCGGTTCCGCCACCGCGTAGGACATGCGTTCGGCGTCCGTCATCGTCACTCGCACCTCGACGCAATCGGCCGGCGCGATCCAACCCTGCGCCTCGATGTCCTTCCACGGAGCGTCGTAACGCTTGGGGCCGATGAGCGAGAATACGTCGCCCTCGCGGCCGTCCTCGCGGACCAATGTTGCTGTGAGGCCGAGGCGACGACGCGACTGAAGATCGGCAGTCATGCGGAACACCGGCGCGGGCAGCAGATGAACCTCGTCGTAGATCACCAAGCCCCAGTCGCGAGAGTCGAATAGTTCGAGGTGCTTGTACTCACCCTTGGTACGACGCGTGATCACCTGATACGTCGCGATCGTGACGGGTCGAATTTCCTTGCGCTCACCGGAATATTCGCCGATTTCTTCCTCGGTCAACGACGTGCGGGCGATGAGCTCACGCTTCCACTGACGACCGGCAACGGTATTGGTGACGAGGATGAGTGTGGTGGCCTTGGCCTTTGCCATGGCTGCCGCGCCCACCATCGTCTTACCGGCGCCACACGGCAGCACGACGACGCCCGAGCCGCCGGCCCAGAACGAATCCGCCGCCATCTGCTGGTAGTCACGCAGTTCCCAATGGCCCTCTTCGAAAGCGAGATCGATCGGGTGCGCTTCGCCGTCTACGTAACCGGCGAGATCCTCGGCCGGCCAGCCGATCTTGAGCAGCATCTGCTTGAGGCGACCGCGCTCACTCGGGTGCACGATCACGGTGTCGTCGTCGACCTTCTCGCCGAGCATCGGTGAGATCTTCTTGTGCCGCATCACTTCGGTGAGCACTGCGCGGTCGAGGCTGACCAGGATGAGGCCGTGAACCGGACTCTTGACCAACTGCAAGCGTCCGTACCTGGCCATGGTGTCGACGATGTCGACCAGCAGGGGCTGCGGGACGGCGAACCGCGAGAACGAGACCAGTGCGTCGACTACCTGCTCGGCGTCGTGTCCGGCGGCACGGGCATTCCACAAGGCCAGGGGCGTGATGCGATACGTGTGGACGTGTTCGGGGGCCCGTTCGAGCTCGGCAAAGGGTGCGATTGCCTGTCTGGCATCGCCGGCGCGCTCGTGATCGACCTCCAACAGCAGCGTCTTGTCGGATTGGACGATCAACGGTCCGTCGGTCACGAAGTCCTCCTGGTGTAGCGAATGCGATGGTGCAGCCGTGTAGCGAATGCAGCAGTGTCGCGGCAACCCTGCCATTGTCCTGCCATCGCGGTGAATACGCCAAGTGACGGGCAATACACAACGCAAACAGGGGTGCCCACACTTGGGCACCCCTACGTCAACGTGGCACAGTTGACGGCTATTCCTGACCCCGTATTTCGGAGACGCGGAAACTTTTTATTTCTGCGCCACCGCAGACTTTCGCATTTCCATGACGTGAGTTATCGCTTCGGAAATTCCGGAGCGATAACCGATATTCTTTTCGCTGTCACCGGGAGTTGAATCAAGTTCTGATTCGAGTCTGGTTTGAATGCGATCAAGCGCATGGATTGTTCTTTTCACGGTGGGTCCTTTGTTTTACGAACGACCCGATAACAAAATTCCGGGTCGACGAGCGTGTTCGTCGAGGACGCAGACCGCGGCCAGTGTCATCCCGGCAACATATCCGCGGGACCGTGGATCTGTGCCTCTGCTACTGGACCTGAACTGGTCGAACGTCTCGTGAAGGTAGTCGAGTGCATCGGTCTCGGCTTGCATGATGAAAACTTCTCGAGAGAAGAACGAAAGTATTTTCCGTCAGCTCCGCTTTCTCTTGCGAATCAATTCCGAAGAATCCGCTGCTTTTTCACGCTTTTCTGCGCGGCGTTCCTTGATCGACTGGGCGGGCTTTTTCATGTTCTTACCCGGCGCCTTGTCAGCCATTGTCGCTCCTCATTTTTCGAAGTGGCAATCACAAACTGACCTCGACCATACTTCATTTACAGAAAAAAGCCAGTTGCATTTTTCCGATCACTTTTTTCCGGACTCGACAGGGCTGACGGAGGTGATGCGGTGCAAGGTGAATCGGCGCACTGCGCCACTCGCCGGATCGAATGCGTCCAACTGCCCGCCGCCCACGCTGACCGGATCGACGATGCGATGCGTGGCCACCCCCTGAGCGTCGACGTAGCCGATGTTGACGCTCTTTCCCTCGCGGGCTGCGGACGAGAGCAGCGCGATGGCGGCGGCATTGCTTTCCCGCGATCCGTCGGCGCGAACCCCGCCCCGGCCGGGTGTGGCAGCGCGGTCGCCGGCTCGCATTGTTCGCACCAGTGCGTCGAGCTGTTCCGGCGACGGACTCGACGGCGTTCGGGTGGCGTGCCGCAAGCGACGGTTCGGGATTCGAGCCCCGCGCGGGCGCAGATCGACGAGGGCACCCGACGAATCCTCGCCTGCGGGCGCAAAGCCGGCAGCGCGAAGTTCGGCCAGAACTTCCCGCAGCGGTGCCTGGGACACCGCCACCGTGGGGGCGAGGGCGCGCAAGGCCAAGGGCTCCGCGACGGGGGAAGCGAGAACCTCGGCCAAGAGGGATGCGTCCTCGCATCGGATGAACGACGCGGCCACGCCCGCCCGCAACCGGCCGTGCCGGCGTGCAACGTCGTCGATGAGGTACGAAAGCGATTGTGGTACCGGAGTTTTGGACTTCGTGCTGAACATCGTCTGCAGTTCCGTCGCCGTCAATCCGGCATCAAGTGCTCGGCGGATACTGCTCTCGCTTATGCGGTACATCGACGCCGCACCGGCCGATTCGATATCGGCTACCAAGGTCACCTGCTCGAGCAGGTCAGGTACCAGCGGGCCGGGTGCGACCAACGTCAGGTCGGCCTGAACCAGGATGTAGTCGATCGGCTTCGGCAGCGCCGCCGCCATTTCGGCTTCGGCGTCGCCGCCGTGCAGCATCGCCCGCCCAGGTGAACTCAGTGCGCCCCGCGCCACCAATCCGAGAGCCGACGCCTCCGCAAGTGTGTTTTCGACTGCAAATGTCCGAAGCCGGCCGCTCCGTCGGGGATGACGCCACGCAAGTGAACGGCTCACCTCGGCGGGCGAGGCGCTCTGCCCACTGTCGAGTTCGGCCAAGAGTCCGAGAATCGACGCCCGGTCTCTCGGTGCAGACGGTGCGCGGCCCTCCTCCGCCAGCGCGGCGATCGGCTTGTCGGACGGATCGCGCATTCCGATCATCCAGGGGACTCGGGGGACATCGATCCACGCCGACGCCAAGACCTCCCATTTGCGGGCCGTGGTCGCGTTGAGCCAACCGTCGACCGTTATCGTCGGGGTCCAGTAGTCGTCCGCGGTGTCGGACGCCGGGGCGGGGTCGGGGGTGCCGCTGGCAATCAATCCGGCGGCGGCGAGGAGTTCGACCACAAGATTGAGCCGACTCTCGTCGAGGTCCGCGGCCTTCGCGATACGTCGTAGTTCACGCACTCCGAGTCCACCGGCGCGCAACGCCGGGGCAGGTGCGGCCCCGAGAACGGCGATCACGTTTTCGCTCTGGCGAACCAACTCGAGGGCTTCGCCCGCGGCCGCCGCATTGACGTCGGCAGGTTTGAGTTTGTCGCCGGTGATCACCGGCGCGGTGAGCGTTGTCGGATCGAAGACCGGTTCGCCGCGGATAACCTGACGTACCGTCGCCGGCAACTCCACCGTCTGCTCGTCCAACCACCGGAGCAGGCCGGCCGCCAAGAGTTTCTGCACAGGACGATCTGCTGGCGTTTCCGGAGCCGCGTCGCGGGTTCGGCCGATGGGGCTCGAGTTGGCCAGCGTCTCGAGCAGACCGCGTTCACGTTCGCCGAGCGAATTGAGCGCCGCGGTGATCTCGGCTTCCGACATGGACTCGGCGGGCTCGAGGGCGCGGCCCAGTCGCCAAGGGATGGTGTCGATGGCAGCGGGGACGATGCTGATCGGATCCGTGCCCCAGATGAGCGCATAGGCCCGCATCTTCGCAAGCGAGGCATCGACTGCCTTCTTGGTGACCTTGCCCTTGCCGGTGAGGGCGCGGGCAGCGAGCGCGTCGTTCAATTCCGCGCGCGTCATGGGGGTTTCCTCGGCGCCGGCGAGCGCCAGCAGTTCGAGAAGTCCGAAGTCCAGTGTGTCCAGCTCGTCGGCTGCTCTACCGACCGACGCGCGTTGCTGTGCGCGTCCACTGAGCACCACCATCGTGCTCGGCGGCGGCACAGCGAGATCCGGCCGCAAACGCAGTAGTTCCGTCAGCTCGGCGTCAGTGCGCGCCGACAGCCATTCGGTCAAACTGTCGGCTCCGGAAGTGCCCGCCTGGGTGCCACGTATTTCGGTCATCAGGTATCAGATTAGAGACCTGGTATGTACGGCGTAACGGAGTCCTGTCAAAATGGCTTCGTGGCCAACAATTCGAAGCAGCACTATGTAGATCCAGGATGGCCGGAAACTGCAGACGGAGATCACGCAGTGACCGAATTGTCATCGACCCGCTCCGGTGGACTTTCACCGTTCGGCGAGGACACCACCTTCCCGTTACCGGTGGAGTCACTTCCTTACATCCATCCGTACACCGTCATCAATCGCTAGATCCACTACGCGAAGAAGGCCCGCACCGAATCGGTGCGGGCCTTCTTCGTAGCTGGGTGCGTTCGAGCGGAACGCGCAGTTCGCAGTCCTACTTCAGGAAAGACTTCGCGGTGTCTGCTGCTGCAAGGATCTGGGGATCGACGACGATGCCGTTGGCCTCGGCGAATGCAATGGCCTGATCGATTGCGTCGGAGACCGGATGTGCGACGGTCTGAGCGACCTGCTGTGCCGGTGCGGCGGGTGCGGCCGGCGTCGTGGCCGGAGCGGAACGCTGCGTTGCGCCGCTGCTCAGGCCGAGGCTCGAGGAGCAGGACGGCCAAGCGCCCCATCCCTGGTTGGCCAGGACGCGCTCGGCAACAACGATCTGCTGCTCGCGAGTGGCGTTGTTTGCGGTGGCTGCGTACTCGCCGCCGCCGTGTGCGTTCCACGTGCTGGGGGAGAACTGCAATCCGCCCTGGTAGCCGTTGCCGGTGTTGATGGCCCAGTTGCCGCCCGCTTCGCACTGTGCGAGGCGATCCCAGTCGGAATCGGGGGCAGCGCTGGCGGTACCTGTGGCTGCGATTCCTGCTACACCCATGATGGCGCCGGTGACGGCGACCTTGGCGACAGTGCGGCCTGCGGTGGTGGGCTTGCGATGGCGTCCGCTCATGATCGTGAATTTCCTCTCCACACGCGCCTGCGAGGTCAGCTGTCGGGTTCGGGCTGAGAGGTTGCCCGGCCTCGCCTTTCCTGGCTGGAAAGGGTCTGGCTTCACCCCAAGGTTCGAATGTGTTGCTTGTCGAACCGGTGTCAGGTGGAGAACATTTCTGCTCTCACAGAGGACTTTGGGTCCCCCGTCCTTGTCCCTGGAATGCTCGAAAGTGGGAAGTTCCGGTACCCGCGGGACAAGGTTTGGCGCGGCGGGCCGGAGGTGGCCGGAGTTTCCCGGCCGGAATTCACGGTAACGGCTCTCACCGCTCATGTCACCATTTGATAACGCGGCGCGCCGAATGGGATACAAACCCGCCGCGAAAGCGCAGGGGACTCTTCCCAGGTAGTGAAGGATTCCGCAGCGAAGGTTCTCTTGTGGCTATTCCGTTATCCACCCGTAATGTGATGAAGGTCACATCGTTATCGGTGGGGGATTGGAAGCTATGCGTAGTTCACACGATTGGCGTCGACGATCTCCTTGCCCAAAGGCATCAGTGAGATCGGAATCATCTTCAGGTTCGCGACGGCCAAGGGGATGCCGATGATCGTGATTGCCATTGCCACCGCCGTGACAATGTGGCCGATCGCCAGCCAGATACCGGCGATGATCACCCAGATGACGTTGCCGATCATTGAACCGACACCAGCAGTCGGCTTGTCGACGACGGTCTTACCGAACGGCCAGAGGGCATAGATGCCGATCCGGAACGCGGCGATACCGAAGGGGATCGTGATGATCAGAATGCAGCAGATGATGCCTGCCGCGAAGTAACCCAAGGCCAACCAGAATCCACCGAAGACCAGCCAGATTACGTTCAGGAGAAGTCTCATGGTCGGTGACCTTTCGGTTGGGGTGACGGGAGATCAGCGGGCGCGACGACCCGCCCTCAAGGTGTAGACGATGGCCAGCAGAAAACCGACCGGACACGCCAAGGAGATCAAGTACAGCGCCAACCCCGGCGGTGTGTCGCTGAAGATGTTGATCGCGAAGATGGCGACGAGTGCGAGGAGTCCGATGAAAAACAACCCCATCGCGACTCGAAACAAGCCGTTTCCGGTGCCGGAAGTGCTCGGGTTCGGTTGAGTGTCCACATCTACAAGGGTAGTGCCCAGCAAACGTGGGTGCCGAGACCGGTTCGTCACAGGTAGACTGTGAGGCGACTGCGCGTCCCGTCAAGCAAGTTCGGGGCGCGTTCTTTTGCATTCTTCGACCGGAGTCGTTTACTTCGTCCGGGGTGATGCGAGCAGGACCATCGAGGCTCGTACGCGAGCCTTCCGAAAGTAGTGGGACGCCAGTCCCAGACGAGTGATGAGCGGGTGAACGCGGTGCCAACCGGCAAGGTGAAGTGGTACGACGTCGAAAAGGGTTTCGGCTTTCTGTCGCAGGAGGAGGGGGAGGATGTCTATGTACGTGCGTCTGCCCTTCCCGAAGGTGTGGAGGGTCTGAAAGCAGGTCAGAAAGTCGAATTCGGGATGGCTGCCGGTCGACGCGGTCCGCAGGCGCTGAGCCTGAAGGTGCTCGAGCCTGCCCCGTCGTTGCGCGGCGCATCGGCGCAGCGACGTGAGCCGGTTGTCCGCAAGCACACCCCGGACGAACTGCACGGCATGGTCGAAGACATGATCACGCTGCTCGAGGCCAAGGTTCAGCCTGACCTGCGCAACGGCAAGTACCCCGACCGCAAGACCGCGCAGCGGATCTCCGAGGTTGTCCGCGCCGTGGCGCGTGAGCTCGACAGCTGATCAGTACGAGACAAGAAAATGCCCTGCACTCCTCTCGGGATGTGCAGGGCATTTTGTATGTCAGCGGTCAGGCTGTCTTGATCGACCAGATCAGTAGCCCCTGCTCGCTACCTTCGCCGACAGCAAGGTGGATCTCCACTCCCACCAGTTGCTTCTCGGGTTCGGCTTCGACGGTGACTGCCAACGATTCACCGGCCCCGAAGAAGCGAGGCTCACCGGTCTGATTGCCGTCGGCGTCTTCGTAGACTGCCAGCATCGCCCACTCGGCGTCCGAGACTTCCTTCGACAACGACAACTGCAACGGGTATCCCTCGGGCACGTCGAGTTCGTACACATCGCCGATCTGCGCGCACTGTGACAGGTCGATCGTGCAGAACCCGGCAGGCTGAGTCTCGATGGTGCGACCGTGCGCGTACGCGGTGATCTGCGGGAGCCCATCGGGCTCGTCGTTGATGTTCTTGATGATCACGACCAGAACCGAGACGTAGGCAACCAGCGCCACCACCATCAGGACACTGACCGCTGCCACGATCTTCTTTGTTCTTGCGCGCATGATCACTGCGGATTACTTCCTTGTCCTCGATCGGATTTGCCGGTGTAGATCACTTCGGTCACTTCTTGCTCGGCCAGATCAGGCCGCTTGCCACCGAGCCCGGGCAGAAGTGAGCTGCCTCGGTAACTCAGGAACGTCTGCAGCAGACCGATCGTCAAGAACACCGAGACAACAGTGAACCCGATCCAGTATTCAGTAGGCAGCAGAACGCCCAACGCCCCGCCCAGCACCCAACTGAGCTGGAGGACGGTTTCGGATCTACCGAAACCGGAAGCGATCGATTCCTCGGGCAGATCGTGCTGCAGCGACGCGTCCAGGGAGACCTTGGCCAAGGCGCTCGCCGCGGACGCGATGAGTGTCGCGAGCGCGGCCGTCAGCAAGTTGTCGGTCAAAGCCGCGATGACGGCGATGATCCACACCGACGCGGTGCACCGAAGGACGACGAGGGCCGGTCGCCCCAGTTTGAGTCGCGCACCGGCAGCATTGCCACCGAAGTTGCCCAGCCCTGCGGCAGCGCCGACCAGGCCGAGCATCATTGCTTGCTGCAACGGCTCGTGGTCCGTTTTGGATTTGGCGACAAACGCTATGTACAACGTGAGGAAGCCGGTGAGAACGCGAATGGTGCCGTTGCCCCACAGCCCGATGATGACCGCGCGTCCGAGCGGCTGACGCACTTTTGCGCTCTTGATGCCCGAAGCGCGTCCACCGCCTGCTGTGTGTTGTTCGTCCGGGTGATAGGTGATGGTGGCGGGAACTTCGCCTTCGGTCACCTCGACCCACGACGGAATGCGCATGCTCAGGTAGGCGCCGAACACCGTCACGACCACGGCGAACCAGAGGGCACCCGGCGATTTGAAGGCGAGTGCGAGTGCGCCGGCCACAGCGCCCGCACCGATGGTTCCACCGATCAACCCGAACACGGTGAGCCGAGAATTGACCCTGACCAGGTCTATTTCCGGTGGCAGTACACGTGGAGTCACCGCACTCTTGAGTACCGAGAACGATTTACTGAGCACCATCATGCCGAGGGCAGCCGGATACAGAATCCAACTGTCGAAGTTGAACACCAGGATCAGCGCCAGCACGGTACGAAGTCCGAACGACGCCGCCAGTGCAATTCGGCGGCCCCGCTGCAATCGGTCGAGCATCGGTCCGATGAGGGGAGCGATAACCGCAAACGGAGCGATGGTGATCAGGAGATAGAGCGCGACCTTCGTTTTGTCCTCGCCCGTGGCAGCGGAAAAGAACAGGGTATTTGCCAAGGCCACCGCGAGTGCCGCGTCGGTCGCGTTGTTGGTCATCACCGCGTACGTCAACGCGGTAAGGCCGGACTTGTCCGCGCCGTCGGCTTTTGCGGCGCGCTGGAACGTAGCGATGCCCTTGTTCGTCAGTTCCCGGCTGCGCATCGCGGCCACTCGCGTGACCGTGAGCTTGCGGGGCATCGGCGGGGCTTTGGGCGCGTCGGAACTGCTCTTCGAGCCCGAATTTCTGGCCTCGTCGCCATCGCCTGCGTCGTCACGGGAGCCGGGGATCGGGTGAAGCGGAGGTAACGGCGCACGACGCGCCGACGGCCGCGTCGCCGGTGGGTAATTGTCGTAACCGGGATGCAAAGTCTGCCCTGCGGATTCGTCGGGAACTCGCCGGGTATCGGGGTCGTAGGGTTCGCGCGGTCCGGTCACCACTCAATTCTGTCCTAGTCCGTGATCTGCGACCACGCACACCCCTGACGAGTCGAGGGGAAAGTTGGAAATCACTCGACAAATCGAACTTCGAAGATCTGTGGCCAATACTTTCCGGTCAGGAGAAAACGGTCGTTTCCGGGTATCTGGGCGATTCCGTTGAGGACGTCGACCGGGTTGGCGGATCCGTTGGTATCAAGGCGGCTGCGCAGCGGTGATGCATCGATCACGCCGCTCACGTGCCCGTCAGCTGGATCGATCGCAACGATTGTGTCGGTCTGCCAGACGTTTGCGTAGATGGTTCCGTCGTCGGCGCATTCCAGTTCGTTCAGATCTGCGACCGGCTGACCGCCGCGAGTGACCTCCACCGAATCGGTGACCGCAAATGTGTCCGGATCGCGGAACATCAGCGTCGACGTGCCGTCGCTGGTGACCAACTGATTCTCGAATGCACAGATCCCCCAGCCCTCGGTGGTGAGCGGAAATCGGCCGCGCTCGGTGAGAGTGTCCTTGTCGCGGACAATCGCGACGCCGTTCTTCCACGTCAATTGCCACAGGTCGTCACCGATCACGGTGATGCCCTCACCGAACAGTGGAGGCGGCAACTCGGCACGGGCAATATCGGGACCGGAGACCGGGGTGCCGTCGAACTGCGTCGAGCGCACCCACGATTCCCCGACGCGCCCGGTGCTTTCGTACAGTCTGTCTCCGTCGATCTCGAGCCCCTGGGTGAAGGCTCCGCCGTCGTGGTCGTAGACCTCGATCACCTCGGCGGAGAGCTGTCGAGGTGAGTTGTCGGCCCCGGAATCGGGCGTTCCCTCATCCGTTGTCGAGCACCCCGCAACACCCGATGTGATCACTGCGAGCGCTGAGGCGATGCTGATGAAACCGGCGCGTGACCTACTCATCCGTCCAGCATCGCAGCCCTGTGCGTTGCGTACTTGTGGTGGTGCGGCAAACTGGAGGAGTGAGTGTTGCTACTTCTCCTGAGCGTGCAGTGCCGCGCCCCGTACTGGCCGATGCCGTCGATCTTGCCCGAGCAGCTGTAGTAGAGCTGCGCGAAGGCGGAGTCGGTGCATACCTCGGCGTCACGTCGGAGGATGAATTCGCCGCTACCCATCGTTTTGCAGCAGACCTTCCCGGCTACCGCGGGTGGCAGTGGGCTGTTGTTGTTGCCGCAGGTCCAGACGATACTCGCGCCACCATCAGCGAGCTGGCGTTGCTACCCGGACCGGACGCACTGGTTGCGCCCGAGTGGCTTCCATGGGATCAGCGGATTCGTCCCGGAGACCTGTCGCCAGGCGACCTGCTGGCTCCGCCGGCGCAGGATCCGCGACTGGTTCCCGGCTACGTCGCCAACGGCGACCCGGAGGTCGACGACGTCGCCTTGGAACTGGGTTTAGGACGCAAGAAGGTCATGAGCCTCGAGGGCCGGCTCGACGCGGCTACGCGATGGTCCGAGGGAGAGTTCGGACCAGACTCCGACATGGCGAAGGCAGCGCCGTCGACCTGTGGGCTGTGCGGCTTCTATCTTCCGCTGGCAGGTTCGTTGCACGCCGCGTTCGGCGTGTGTGGCAACGAACTGTCCGCTGACGGCCGCGTCGTCCACGCGAGTTACGGCTGCGGCGCGCATTCCGACACCAGCCTTCCGCTCGGCGCCGGCTCTCCGGCTTTCGACGCCTACGACGACGGAGCCGTCGAGATGTCGAGCACGTCTGCCGCGGGCACCGAAGATTCGGGTTCGGTATCCACCGAGTAGGGGATCCGTTCGGGACCGGCGCGCTCCGCGACGCCACGCTGCGCGCGTGGGCGGAATCGCCGACGCGTCTGCGCGAGGACGCGGCCACTGAATCGGATTTGGCTGCAGCGGGTTACCGCGACAGGTTGCTCACAGAACTGGCACAGAACGCTGCCGACGCGGCGCTGCGGGCCGGGGCGCCTGGTTCCTTGTGGGTTGATCTCGACGGTTCGGTGCTGACTGTTGCCAATACCGGTCGACCGCTCGACGAGGACGGTGTTCATGCACTGACTGCTCTTCGTGCTTCGGGCAAGATCGATTCCACCGATGGTGTTGTCGGGCGCTACGGCGTCGGATTTTCCGCCGTTCGTTCGGTCAGTGACGAGCTCGAGCTGCGGTCGACTTCGGGTTCGATTCGATTCTCCGCCAAGGAAACTCGAAGCGAGATCGAGAAGGCCGGTCTGAAGGTTCCGGAGTCGGGAGTGCCGGCCCTGCGTCTGGTGTGGCCGTCGGAGGCGTCGCCACGCGCCGGTGCCGATTCCGAGGTAGTGCTCACGCTCCGCGACGACGTCGACGGCGGCGCCCTGTTGTCTCGGATGGCACGTGAAGCCGTGGATCTGCTCCTCGAGCTACCGGGTTTGACGTCTATTCGGCTGGGCAACAAAATCTTTGAGCGTACCGAGCGTCTACTGGACTCCGGACTGACCGAAATCTCGATCGGCACGCAGGTGTGGTGGCAGTACCAGAGCGCCAAGGCCCGCTGGATAGTTCCGGTGAAAAACGGAGTAGTCGCACCGGTCGCTGAAGACGTACTGCGGGCGCCGACGCGATCCGACGAGGAGTTGTCCGTCCCGGCGCTTGTCGTCGCGGATATTGCAATGCAACCGGATCGGCGACGGATACTGCCAGGCGCGTCGATTGCCGCGCTGGCAGAGGGCTATGCGGATTTTGTCGGTGCGTTGCCTGCCGATCAGCGCACAGCGCTTGTGCCCGTTCCGGCTTTTGCGCGAAGTGAAGTGGATTCCCTTCTGCGGGAAGCGCTTCTGAAGGTACTTCAGGAAAAGGCCTGGCTTCCGGTTGTGGGGGAACCTGACCGGGCGCCGCAGCGGGCATCGGTTGTTCCTGGTCTCACCGACGATTTGGCGGAATTGCTCACCGACGTCATCGGCGGATTGGTTGTTCCCGAACTTTCCGGACCTCGCCATGAGCGGGCTTTGGCGGCGGTGTCGACACATCGGATCGGGTTGGCACGCATCGCGGAACTGCTCAGCGGACTCGATCAGGAGCCGTCGTGGTGGTACCGGCTGTACGCGGCGCTCGAGCCGTTGGTCGTCGATGCTCTGGCGGTGGAAGAGCTTGGTACGCTACCGGTTCCGCTGTCGGACGGACGAATTGTCACCGGTCCGCGAACGGTGGTTCTTGGTACCGAACTCGGCGATTCGGTGCCGCCGGTGCCCTGGACCCGGCTTGTACACCCGCAGGCATCGCACCCCCTGCTCTCGCGTTTGGGCGCAACGAGCGCGACGGCGACGGATCTGTTGTCCGACCCGGCGTTGCGCGCGCTGATCGAGGATGCTGCCGACCAAGATGATTCCGTAGCAACGGAATTGGCGTCGACGGTTCTTTCGCTCGCCGCGCATGTCGCGCCTGGCGCCGCGCCGTCATGGATCGGCGAAGTGCTGCTACCGGATTCGGACGGAGAGCTGTGCTCCGCGGACCAGTTGCTCCTGCCCGGCGCACCACTGGCGACTGTCCTGGTCGACGACTCACCTTTTGGCACAGTGCAGCCGAGCTTTGTCGAACAGGTGGGGGAGCAGGCCCTGCGCGTCGTCGGCGTCGGCTGGGGTTTCACCGTCTTTCGTGAGGAGTTGCCGTCCGGACCCGATCACGATCTCGATTCCGAGGGTCAGTGGTGGGACACGTTGGGGGAGGACCCCGAGTACATCGAGGCGGTCCGTGACCTCGACCTGGTCGACGAGAACCGATGGGCAGATGCGCTGACCCTGCTGCTGGAGTCACCGGCAACGAGAACCCTGCTCGAGGACCGTCGGGGATACACGGCGTGGTGGCTGCGCTCGCACGCCGAATTGGGCGGCGAGATACTGGGTTTGCTGCGCGCACCACACGATCGCACGTTCGAGGATCTCCTCGATGTCGCCGACCATCCTGGCAGCGAGTATCTGAGCTCCGTCTTGGCGTCCGATACCGTCGACGATCCGGAACTGGCTCAGCTGTTGCTCGATCGGCTCGCGGATCCACTGCGCATGCCCGCACCGGCCGTCATCGCCCGAACCCACCACTTGCTGGCCGACGCTTCGCGGCGGCGCGTCCTCGATCTGGACGAGTTGAGCTTGCCGAGCTTCGTTCGTGGGCTGTCCGGTGAACTTGTCGACCCCGGTGATGCATTGGTTCTCGATCGGCCGTGGCTCGGTCCGGCATTGCCGACACAACGAATTGTTCTGGGTAGCTTCGAGACGGCGGAAGCACTGGCGGATTTGCTCGATGTCGCGACGGCATCGTCTGTCGTAGGCGGTCAGGTCGTGAGCACGGGCGTGCGAAGCTCATGGGCGGCGCAGCCGCACGCGGTCCTGATGTTTGCGGCGCTCGGACGGGAAGTACCCGGCGGCGAGGTAGTGATTCATCACGAACTCTCCGTCCGGTTGACCGGCGCTGTGGAGGCCACGGTGAGTGTGCCGTGGTGGGTGGACGGTGACGGTATCCATCACGTGATGCGTGTGTGGGCAGCTGCGCGGGGGATATGAGGGGGGAACAGTGTCGTTCGATCAGTGGGTACTTGATTCTGCAGTCGACCAACGGACGCCGTGGCTTGTGGATGTGGTGGATGTCATCACCGACAGCGGTGGAACCTTGGCCGCCTGGATCATCTCGACGGTCCTGACGATCACCTTGTTGATGCGCGGTCGGCGCATCGACGCTCTCCTCGTGGCGGGCTCCATGCTGACCGGACTGCTGGTGATGAGTGGGTTGAAGCGTATTTTCACGCGAACCCGTCCACCGGTTCCGGAGCGCCTGATCGAGATCGACTCGTACTCTTTCCCGTCCGGGCACGCCATGATGACGGCAATTCTTGCGACGGTGGTGGCTGCTGTGATCGTTCGGCTGACGTTGCCGTCGCTCGTTCGAGTCACGATGCTTGTTTCGCTCGCGCTGTACACCGTCGCTGTCGGGTTTTCCCGCGTCTACCTCGCGGCGCACTGGATGACGGATGTCCTGGCAGGGTGGGCGTTCGGTGTCATCTGGGCGGGTGTGTGGATCCTGGGAACCTCTCGCTCGCGACAGCGCCGCCGCGAACCACAGCCGGTCTGATCGCTTCTCAGAGCAGTCCGGCGCCCTGTTGGGCACCTCGACGGCCTCGGCGGGCAGCGCGGCGTTGGAGCCAGAAGAGGCTGTAGCCGAGGAATCCGACGCCGATCCCGGCGTAACAGATGGGCAGTGCTCCCGACCAGCGATCACCGCTGAGGAGGACCACGGCTGTCACGACCACCCACGCCAGCGTGCCGACGACGAGAGCCGGCGCCGGTGCGGACAAACGGTCGATAACGGTTGTTGTGTTGGGCGTCTCGTTCACAAAATTAACGCTACCCGTACCCCTGTGCCCTACTCTCCCTTATGCGACCGGCCTTCGTACGCCGGCACACGGCGGCGCAAGAACACCGGCGACCTATGACAGCGATGGGAAAAAGATGGCGGCACCCGGGAAAATTCTCGATACGTATTTCAAGATCAGTGAACGCGGATCAACGATCTCCACGGAGGTTCGCGGCGGTGTTGTCTCGTTTGTCGCGATGGCGTACATCGTGGTTCTCAACCCGCTGATCCTCGGTAGCTTCTCGGCGGATGACGCCGTCGCAAAGACCGACGTCCTCGGAAACATTCTGCCGGTCAACCAGGTGGCTGCGGTCACCGCCCTGGTTGCCGGTCTGATGAGCATCGCGTTCGGCATCATCGCGAACTATCCGTTTGCGATCGCGGCCGGCCTCGGTATCAACAGCCTGCTAGCCGTCACGATCGCCCCGCAGGTCACGTGGCCGGAAGCCATGGGCCTGGTGGTCATCGACGGCATCATCATCGTCGTGTTGGCGCTCACCGGTTTCCGGACCGCCGTGTTCAACGCGATTCCCAATGCACTCAAATCGGCCATTGCCGCCGGTATCGGCATGTTCATCGCGTTCATCGGTCTGGTCGACGCCGGATTCGTCCGTCGGATCCCCGACGCCGCAGGTACGACGGTCCCCGTCGGGCTCGGTATCAACGGTTCCATCGCGTCGTGGCCGACTGCGGTCTTCATCTTCGGTGTTCTCATCATGGGTGTGCTCGTGGTGCGCAAGGTTCGTGGTGGCCTGCTCATCGGCATCATCGCCACGACCATCCTGGCTGCGATCATCGAAGCGGTTGCAGAGGTCGGACCGTCGCTCGGAACCAACCCCAAGGGCTGGAACCTCAGCGTTCCCGCGATCCCCGACATGTTCGGTGGCATGCCCGACCTGAGCCTGGTCGGGGACTTCAGTCTCTTCGGCGCGTTCACCCGAATCGGTGTTCTGGCAGCCAGCCTGCTCGTGTTCACACTCGTTCTCGCGAACTTCTTCGACGCCATGGGCACGATGACGGGACTCGGCAAGGAAGCCGGATTGACGGACAAGGACGGCAACCTCCCCAATGTGGGTAAGGCTCTCGTCGTGGAAGGCGCCGGTGCCATCGTCGGTGGTGGCGCGTCTGCGTCGTCGAACACGGTGTTCGTGGAGTCGGCGTCCGGTATCGCGGAAGGCGCTCGGACCGGCCTGGCAAACGTTGTGACGGGTCTACTGTTCCTGGTCGCGATGTTCCTGACACCGCTGTATTCGGTGGTGCCGATCGAGGCCGCAGCGCCGGCCCTCGTCATCGTCGGCGCACTGATGATCGGTCAGGTCCGTGACATCGACTTCACGCAGTTCTCGGTTGCGCTTCCCGCGTTCCTGACGATGATCGTGATGCCGTTCACCTACTCGATCGCCAACGGCATCGGCGTCGGATTCATCTCCTGGGTGGTTCTGCACGCTGCTACCGGCGGTGCCAAGAAGATCCACCCGTTGCTGTGGATCGTCGCGGCACTGTTCGTCGCGTACTTCACTGTCGGGCCGATTACCGACGCACTGACGTAAACCTGCAACTGGCTGGTAACCGATAACCCGGCTACCGGCCAGTTGTTGACGTATTGTTCTCGCGTGACCACCGAAACTCGAGCGCTCGCCAGTGATCTGTCATTGGCGGTTGTGCGTCTGAGCAGGCATCTGCGAGGACGACGGGCCGACGCGCAGGTATCCCTGACACAGCTCTCGGCTGTGGCGACACTCTCGCAAGAGGGACCAATGACCCCAGGTGCACTCGCGGCGCGTGAGAAGGTGCAGCCGCCGTCGATGACCAGGGTGGTGGCGTCCCTCGCAGAACTGGGGTTGGTGCAGCGTTCACCCCATCCCACGGACGGTCGTCAGATCATCGTGAGCTTGTCCGACGCAGGTAATGCGCTACTCGCTGACGAGACCCACGCGCGTGAGGCTTGGATGAACGAGCGACTTTCCGACTTGAGCGCCGAAGATCTGGCAACACTTCGCGGTGCTGTCGAGATCATCACAAAGATCGTCAGCGCCTCCGAATAACCGCTTTCCATGGTGTCGCGGTGAGGTAGTTGCTCACGCGAATGATCGCAGGAGCAAGATGGGGTAGTGCCCCGTGACCCCGAATCCGGCATGTTTGCCGCACTCCGCAACCGAAACTACCGTCTCTGGGCGTCCGGGCAGATCGTGTCCCTGGTCGGAACGTGGATGCAACGCATCGCTCAGGACTGGCTGGTTCTGACGCTGTCCGACGGTAATGCACTGGCAGTCGGCATCGTCATGGCATTGCAGTTCGGACCGACGCTGTTCCTCTCGGTGTGGGGCGGTGTCCTCGCCGACCGGTACGACAAGCGGCGCATTCTCATCTTCACGCAGTGGGCGAGCGCGTTGTGCGCCCTGGTGATGGGTGTCCTGGACGTCGGCGGGTTTGTTGCTCTGTGGCACGTGTATCTGATCGCGTTTGCCCTTGGCTGTGTATCGGCGGTGGATGCGCCTGTACGCCAGTCGTTCACCATCGAAATGGTGGGTAAAGAGCATCTGTCCAACGCAATTGCGTTGAACTCCATGACTTTCAACACCGCACGCATTATCGGTCCGGCCATTTCCGGGGTGCTGATCAATCTGATCGGTACGGGTTGGGTCTTCCTGCTCAACGTCGCCACCTTCGGTGGTGTGCTTGTCGCATTAGCACTGATGAATGCGAAGGAATTGATCCCGTCGGAACCGACGCCGCGCGCCAAGGGACAGGTGCGTGACGGATTCCGATATGTGTGGGGCCGTAAGGACCTGCGGGTCATCATGGTGTCGGTTTTCATGGTCTCGACGTTCGGCCTGAACTTTCCGATCAGCCTCGCGGTGATGGCGCGCACTACGTTCGATCGCGGCGCCGACGCCTACGGATTGCTCTCCACCACACTCGCTGTGGGTACCTTGGCCGGCGCCGCGTATGCAGCCAGACGCAAGGACGCTCCGCGCCTGCGAACGTTCCTCAGCGCGGCAGCGGCGTTCGGTCTCTTCGAAATCGCTGTCGGGTTGATGCCCACGTACCCCCTGGTGGCGTTGATGCTGATTCCCACCGGCGCACTGACGCTGACCTTCACGACGTCGGCGATGAACATCCTGCAGATGTCGGTGCCGTCGGAGATGCGGGGGCGGGTGATGGGTATCTACATGCTCAGCTTCCTCGGTGGCACCCCACTTGGCAGTCCGATGCTGGGTTGGTTGGCCGACGCCGTGGATCCGCGGGCACCGTTGATCATCGGTGGCGCGATCTCGCTGGTGTCCGCCTCCCTGGCCGGGATATATCTCCTGCGCAGCGAAGGCCTCAAACTGCGATTGAAAATGCCCGACGACGGCGGACGCCTGCCGGTGTTCGACCTGCGTCCTGCCGTCGTCTGTGATGCGACCGAGCAAGCGGTGGAAGCTAACCGCGCACCGTGAGCTTTTCTCTCTTCGGAAAAACGGTGTAGCTGAGGGCGATTGCGCCCCACACTGCGAGAACCACGGTGAGTGTGCGGACCCAACTGCTCAGTGCGTCGGTGCGAGAGGCGTCGCCGACAAGGACGATCGCGGCGGTGAGCAGGGCGCACGAGATGGCCCAGGCCAATGCTGCTTTCCCGAATTCACGCCACTCTCGGATCGCTCGCGGCGTCCCGTATTTCGGAGGCGCGACGGGCTTCGGTCCACCGGCAAATCGGTAGGCGAATCGCGCGTCGGCCCACGAGATGAGGCTGTGCCCGAACGCAATGGATACACCGATGTAGGCGGCCGCCAGTCCGTGGCTGGCGTTTGCCTGCCCGCCGCCGCGCAGATCGAGGGCTGTGGCGACCAGAAGTACGACGTCGACCAGGGGAGCGCAGATCAAGAGGCCAGCGCCGACGCCGGGTTTCCGGAACAGGTAGCGAGCAGTCAATCCTGCGGCGATGAAAACCCAGAACATGATCTCGCAGGCAACGATGAGTGTGACGATCATGGGAACTCGTTTCTAGTACGACTGTGTTAGTAATTGGAAACTAGCACAGCTGTGTTAATTTTGTGAAGTGGTGAAACGACCCAGTTCCGAAGAGCGCCGTGAACAGATCGCGGAAGCTGTCTGGCGTGTGATCAGACGCGACGGAATGGCCGCCGCCAGTGTCCGTACCGTCGCCGACGAGGCGGGCATGTCCACGGGCTCCCTGCGCCACTTCTTCGCGACTCAATCCGAGCTCTTGCTCTTTGCCATGGAATTGGTTTCCGTCCGCGTCGAGAATCGAATCGCAGGCATCGAGTTCGATCCCGACATCAGGCGGGCGATACGGCAATTTGCCGAACAATTTGTTCCCCTCGACGCCGACCGCCGCGAAGAGATGCAGGTCTGGGAGGCATTCGCCGCGGCATCGCGAACAGAACCGGACTTGGCGGTGGTCCGGGAGCGGACGGATCGAACCCTGTTCGGGCACTTCCGTCAGTTCGTCGAGGCGTTGAGTGATTCAGGTTTTCTTCGGTCCGGCAGTTCCATCGACAGCGAAGCAATGCGCCTGCACGCGCTGGTCGACGGGCTTGCCGCGCACGGTGTCAACAATCCGGAGAGGGTGAACCCGGCCGCAATCACCGAAGTGCTCGACGCCCATTTCGATTCGCTGATCACCGCAGCCGGGAGCAGTGACTGAGGACGGCATCCGATACGGCACCATAGAAGCCGTGGTTCACGTCATCGATATCTCAGATCCAGCCGATTCCCGGTTGGATGACTTTCGCGATCTCAACTCCTCCGATCGCCGACCCGACCTCCCCGAAGGAAAGGGTTTGGTCATCGCGGAGGGGGTATTTGTCACCCAGCGACTGCTGACCTCGCGTTTCGAGCCGATCAGTCTCCTCGGAGTCGATCGCCGACTGCAGGAACTTGCCGAGGACCTCGACGGTGTTGATGTTCCCTTCTATCGAACCAGTGCGGAGGTGATGGCAGAAGTGGTCGGATTCCATCTCAATCGTGGAGTGCTTGCCGCGGCTGCCAGGCCGACGCCGCTGGCTGTCTCGGAAATCCTGCAGGACGCCCGAACAATTGCCATTCTCGAAGGCGTCAACGATCACGAAAACCTCGGCTCGATGTTTCGCAACGCCGCGGGGCTCGGAGTCGACGCCGTACTTTTCGGAAAGGGCTGTGCCGATCCGCTGTACCGCCGCTCGGTCCGAGTGTCCATGGGGCACGTACTGCGAGTTCCGTTTGCCCATGTCGAGAAGTGGCCGTACGACCTGGAAGAGCTGCGCAGCAACGGTTTTCAGCTCATCTCGCTCACGCCCAATCCGGAGGCCGTGACGCTGGCCGAAGCGATGACCGGAGACAAGGTAGCCCTGTTGCTCGGCGCCGAAGGTCCTGGCCTGACCGAACATGCCATGCGTGCGACGGATATTCGCGCCAAAATCCCCATGGCGCCGGGTACGGATTCACTCAACGTCGCCACCGCCGCCGCAATGGCCTTCTATGAACGAGTCAGGACCCGGCAGTAATGCCGACCGGAACTCCCTGGTTTACCGGTGTCGCGGTATCGATTTTTGCCGCAATGCTGTCCACTGCCGCGGTAGGCGCGTTCAGCCAGGGCCTGGCACACGTCAACGTGTTTCTTGCCGTTGCGGTCAACGTCATCGCAGTGGCGGGCCTGGCTCCCACCGTGTGGCGGTGGCGGGCCGTCCCCATCTGGCGATGGGTGGTTTACGGTGCGGTAGCGGGTATTCCGTTGGGGTGGATAGCCGCGATCGCCTGAATCTCAGTGGAAGCCGAAGTATCGGGCCAGTCGGCTTCGCTTCTTCGGCTCGGGAGTTGGAGCCTCAGCAGTTGGAGCCTCAGGAATTTGAGCCCGGGGGACTTCCGGCGCGTCGGTGAAATCAGGTTGAGGGGGCTCAGCTGCGACGGGTGTCGGGGGCTTCGGTTCCCTTGCCTTCGGTTCTGTTATCGGTGGATCTGGTTCGGGCGCAACAGCAACCGGTTTTGCCGGCGGAACGGGTGTCGGAGCTGATTGTGGGATCTCAACTGGCTCTGGTGCTGGAGGCTTGGGCTTTGCCTGCTGCGCCTGCTCAGCCTGCTCAGGCTGCTCGGTTGTCGGCACCGTCGCCTTCGGGGCTTCCGACTTCTGGTGAATCTTGAATCCCCACAACAGGATTTGAGTCTTGTCGAGATCGCCCTCGTGCGGCGCACCCGTGTATCGGAATCCCAGCCACTCCGCGTTGGCGGCCTCGGCGAACTGCTGGGGGTGGAACGGCAGTGCTTGCGGATCGGGCAAAATGCCTGGGGGATAACGCAAGGGGTGCTTGCCCGACCAGTAGGGCAACTCCCAAGTCTGTGGGATGCCGATGTTCTCGACGATGTCGATCGGGAGTGCGCTGAACGAGCGTCGCAGCTGGCCGTTTTCCCAGATGGCAAAGGACCCTTGCGCGCGGTCGGGTGACGAGCTGACCAGGAAGGTGAGCGGCGCGTGCGGCGAAAGTAGCCAGGACTCAGGAAGTTCCGACGGAAGGCACGCGCTCAACTCTGCGCTGGCGACGACGCTGATGTTCTCGTAGGTGCCGATGAAGAGATAGCCGGGTTGTACGGTCGCAGCGATCGACAGCGGGTGTGGGCCGAGAGACTCGAACTCTTTGCCGGGGTGTAGTCGCTGCGCGATCGCGAGTGCCGCGGCCTGGTCGGGCTGCGGGTACAAACTCAGTTCAGCGCGAACGTCATTGTTGTCGACAAACCAAATTGTTGATACACGTGCAGCCACCGATCGCCCTCTCTCCTGAACCCTCGCTGCTTAGAAGAATACGACGAATCGGCCGGTAATCTTGCCTCCGGTCCGCTCCGGGCGGGAGCGTCAGCGGCCGCTGCTACGCACACCGAGGAGAACGTCGTCCCATGACGGAAGCGCGGGCTTTCCGCGCTTGTCCTTGGTCGACGATTGTTGCGGCGCTGCCTTGGGCGTGACGTCTTCGGCAGGTTCCGGGGTTTCTTCTTCTATCTGAGGCTCGGGCTCGGCTTCGACCTCTGCCTCGACCGTCGGAGCCTCCACGCGAGCCGGAATCTCGACGCGAGCCGGAGTGTCTACCCGAGCCGGGATTTCCGCGACGGGGGGTATTTCGGTGACAACCGTGACGGCGTCGTGAGTCTCGGCTTCAGGGTTGACTTCTTCGTCTGGTTCGAAGTTGTTATCGATCCGTGACAGTTCGGGTCGCTCGTAGACCACCGGTGCCAGACCGCGCAATGGGCGGCCGAAATCCGGATCGATCAAGTCGAATGCAGTGTCGTCGAGCGCGACGATGGTTCCACCGTGCGCGTCCGGCTGATAGCGCCAATGTGCGGCGTTGGTGCTGCGCCCGGCCTGCCATTGCAGCTGTGCAACCCAGTGATTGTCCTCGTCGCGCCAGGCATCCCACGTGGCGTCGTCGATGGTGTGGCCGCGGGCACGGAATGCGTGAGTCACGATTTCTGCGAGCGTCGGCACGGTGGGTCCGTTGTCACGGATCGGGTGCCCACCCTGCGCCATTTCTGCTGCTCGGGAGCGTTCGAGAAGGACGGGGTATGCGTAGCGCTCGACCTTGCTGACCGGGATGCCGGCTTCCTTGGCGACCTGTTGGACGGAAGCGCCGGATCGGATACGGGCCTGGATTTCGCGGGGGCGGAGCTGGCTTTCGTTTTCGATCTCGATCTGGCCGAGTCGAGCTACATCACCCCGGCACGCTGCGCGCAGTTTGTCGTCGGCAGGGAGTCGAAATTTTTGGCCGGTTTCGGCGTCGGCGCACACCACGTGCGATCCATCGGGTTCAAGTCCGATCACTCGAAGCTCTCGCACATTGACCTCCCTTATCGCGCCGGCTCGCGACTTTGCGCCGCAGTCAACTGTAATTCATTTGTGATGACCAGCCCGGCAGGACACTCCCGGCAGACCCCTCGCGTACGGATATCAACGCAATCACGCCGCCGGCCTCGACTCGCGGATGGAGTCGAGGCCGGCGGCGTGATACGAGAACTACAGGCGTGGCTCAGCCGAGCTGCGAGACGACCCAGTCGATGCTCTTGGTGAGAGCGGTGACATCTTCGGGGTCGATGGCCGGGAACATGCCGACGCGCAACTGGTTGCGGCCGAGCTTGCGGTACGGCTCGGTGTCGACAATTCCGTTGGCGCGCAGGATCTTTGCAACCTCGGCTGCGTCGACGTCGTCGTTGAAGTCGATGGTGCCGACAACCTGCGAGCGGTGTGCCGGATCAGCGACGAACGGCGTTGCGAACTCGCTGGCCTCGGCCCAGTTGTACAGGCGCGAGGACGAGTCGGCGGTGCGTGCGGTGGCCCAGTCGAGGCCTCCGTTGCTGTTCATCCACTCGATCTGGTTGGCGAAGAGCAACAGGGTTGCCAGTGCCGGAGTGTTGTACGTCTGATCCTTGGAGCTGTTGTCCACGGCGATGGGCAGCGACAGGAAGTCGGGGGTCCAGCGTCCCGAATCCTTGATCTCTGCGACACGCTCGAGGGCGGCCGGGCTCATCAGTGCGATCCACAGCCCACCGTCCGATGCAAAGCACTTCTGCGGAGCGAAGTAGTAGATGTCCGAATCGGCGACGTTGACGGGCAGTCCGCCGGCGCCCGAGGTGGCGTCGATGGCGATCAGGGCGTTCTCCGAACCGGCGGGGCGGGAGACGGGGATCGCAACACCGGTCGAGGTCTCGTTGTGTGCCCAGCCGATGAGGTCGACAGACGGGTCGGAGACCGGTGCCGGTGCGCTGCCCGGATCAGCGGAGACGACGATCGGGTCACCGATGAACGGGTTGGCCTTGGCGACCGAAGCGAACTTGGAGCTGAATTCGCCGTTGGTCAGGTGCAGCGACTTCTCGCGGATGAGGCCGAATGCAGCGGCATCCCAGAACGCGGTGGTTCCGCCGTTGCCGAGGACAACCTCGTATCCCTCGGGGAGGGAGAACAGGTCGGCGAGACCGGAACGAACGCTGGCGACAACGTTCTTGACCGGCTTCTGCCGGTGGCTGGTGCCGAAGACCGAAGCGCCCACGTCGACCAGGGACTGCAGCTGCTCGGGGCGAACCTTGGAAGGACCGCAGCCGAAGCGTCCGTCAGCGGGCTTGAGATCGGCGGGGATGATCGGGGCGGTAGCGTCAGCCATTGGTCAGTGCGTCCTAAACGTCGAGGAACCTTTGCCGGGTTAGTTTAGACGGCTGCGGTGTCGTAGTGGACGGTCGAGGTGCTGCGACGAGTGTCGAAACGCGTCGTGGGTCCGCAAAATGAGACCCCACCACCAGTGTTGCGGCTCGGTTACTATCGCCACCACAGTCGATTCGACAACTCGAGGACGCTCATGAAAATTCGCTCCATAGCCTTGCTGTTCGTCACCGCGATTGTTCTGACTTCGTGTGCCTCGAACACGACCGATTCCACTGGCGAATCCGGCGCAGACGGCGGTGCGTTCCCGGTGACGATCGACACCGAATTCGGTGCGGTAACCATCGAATCCCAGCCTGAACGCGTGGTGGCGCTCGGTTGGGGCGACGCCGAGACGGCACTAGCGCTCGGCGCTCAGCCGGTGGGTGCCAGCGATTGGCTCGCATTCGGCGGCGACGGCGTCGGACCCTGGGCACAGGGGCTGTACAAGGACTCACCAGAGCTGATCGGAACCATGGAACCGTCTTTCGAGGCGCTCGCGGCTCTGGCTCCTGACCTGATCCTCGACACGAAGAGCTCCGGGGACAAGAGCCGGAACGACCCACTGGCGAAGATCGCGCCGACAGTCGGTATGCCGGCCGGAAGTGACGCCTACCTCACATCACTCGACGACCAGGTCACATCGGTCGCGACCGCGCTCGGTGTGCCCGAGAAAGGTGAAGATCTGCTCGCCCAGATCGACGCGCAATACGCAGAAGCGAAGGCGGCACATCCGGAGTTCGCAGGAAAGACAGTCACGGTCATCGCCTACACATCCGAAGGTTGGGGCGCCTACGTGACCGGCGACTCGCGAGTCGATTTCATGACCGAGCTCGGGTTCGTGAACAATCCTCGAGTTCAAGCCGTGCCAACCGAGAACTTCTTCATCCCGGTGTCGGAGGAGAACTTGGACATGCTCGACGCCGACTTCGTTGTTGCGTTGCCGATCTACATGCCGACCACGGACGTGACGAACAACGCTCTGTTTCAGCAGATTCCGGCCGTGAAGGACGGACGTTTCATAGTCCTGGACAGTGACTCGGATATCTCCGATGCATTTTCGACGAATTCGGTGCTGTCCATACCGTTTGCGCTCGAGCAATTGGTTCCACTTATCGCCGAACGCGTTTCCTGACGTCGCTGACGACATGAATCAACCGGCCGGGTACCTCGTGAGAGGTACCCGGCCGGTTGATTGTGCTGCGGAGAAATTTACGAGTGGCTGATCTGATCCCAGCCCTCGACGGACTCGGGAGTACGTGGTGCCGGGCCGGTGTAGATGGCTGCCGGGCGAACCAGTTTGCCGAGGCGCTTCTGCTCGAGGATGTGCGCACACCAACCAGCGGTGCGGCCACACGTGAACATGGCAGGCATCATGTGCGCGGGAACCTCGGCGAAGTCGAGGATGACGGCGGCCCAGAACTCGACGTTGGTCTCGATCGCGCGATCGGGACGACGCTCACGCAGTTCTGCCAGCGCTGCCTGCTCGAGAGCTGCGGCAGCTTCGTAGCGGGGAGCGTTGAGGCGCTTCGCGGTTGCACGGAGCACGCGGGCGCGGGGATCTTCGGCACGGTAGACGCGGTGCCCGAAGCCCATCAGCTTTTCCTTGCGGTCGAGGATTCCCTTGACCAGTGCGCGGGCGTCGCCGGTCTTCTCGGTCTCTTCGATCATCGGGAGCACGCGAGCCGGTGCGCCGCCGTGCAGCGGGCCGGACATCGCGCCGATGGCGCCGGAGAGCGATGCAGCGACGTCGGCGCCGGTGGAGGCGATGACGCGGGCCGTAAAGGTGGACGCATTCATGCCGTGCTCGGCTGCCGAAACCCAGTACGCGTCGATTGCCTCGACGTGTGCCGGATCGGGCTCACCCTTCCAGCGGACCATGAAGCGTTCGGTGACGGTCTTGGCCTCGTCGATGCGCTTCTGCGGAACTGCCGGCTGGTAGATGCCGCGAGCGGACTGCGCGACGTAAGACAGGGCCATGACGGACGCGCGGGCGAGCTGATCGCGAGCGGTGTCGTCGTCGATGTCGAGGAGCGGCTCGTAACCCCAGATGGGGGCCAGCATCGCAAGTCCGGCCTGGACGTCGACGCGGACGTCGCCGGTGTGGATGGGGAGGGGGAACGGCTCGGCCGGCGGCAGGCCGGGGCCGAAACGGCCGTCGACGAGCAGTGCCCAGACGTTGCCGAAGGTCACCTTCTGGCCGACCAGGTCTTCGATGTCGACGCCGCGGTAACGCAGTGCGCCGCCGTCCTTGTCAGGTTCGGCGATGTCGCTGGTGAAGGCTACGACGCCTTCGAGTCCGCTCACAAAATCGTCCGGTATTGCTGCGCTCGCTGCCATTCTCGTGGACTCTCCTCGTTCGAGTGCGCCAGGTCTTCAGTCGCACTGCCTCAGCTTCCGTGACTGCGCCTCGGTGCTCGCAGGGATGAGCACGCACCGTGTTTCGTACTGCGCAATCGTCTGGTCCCGATTCGGCTGCTGTCGCTGGTGCGGCTCGCGGTTCGGATCGGGTCTAGCCACGGCAAACTTTAGCGCGTCCCGAGTAGTCGGTGGCCGGTTGGTACCCGGGAGTAGCGTTCTGGGCTGTGTCGAAGGAACGTCAGGACCCGGTGGTGGTGAACAGTGAACTCGCTGCGATGCGTGTGGGGTACCCGCAACCAGGCAGTGAATCGGAGGCCGTGCACGATCGGATGCGCGTCGAGTTGGACGTAAGTCAGGTTGCCGACGGTTGGTTGCCACTGATGCGTCAGTGGCTGTTGGATGCCGTCGAGGCGGATGCGCCGGAACCGAATGCGATGACGCTCTCGACTCTCGGCGAGGACGGTCACCCCGCGTCGCGGACCGTGTTGTGCAAGGGGCTCTCCGATGAGGGGGTCCTCTTCTTCACCAATTACGGTTCGGACAAGGCCAGGCAACTCGACGCCCATCCGTATGCGTCGGCCAATTTCACCTGGCTGACCCTGGCCCGCCAGGTCACTGTTCGAGGTGCAGTCGAGCATGTGAGTCCGCAAGTGACACAGGAGTATTGGCGAACCCGTCCGCGAGGATCGCAGCTCGGAGCGTGGGCGTCCCATCAGTCGCAGCCCGTCGAATCACGCGCCGTCTTGGACGAACAACTGCGTGAGGTGGCCGCACGCTTCGGCATCGACGGCGAGATTCCCGTGCCGCCGCACTGGGGCGGGATTCTGATCCGGCCGGAGTCCGTCGAGTTCTGGCAGGGCCGCGCCAACCGTATGCACAATCGGGTCCGCACCACCGTCGTCGACGGTCAGTGGTCCGCAGTTCGTCTCCAACCGTGAGGCGCGTTCTCGCGGACACGACTCCGCTCGAAAATCTCGACTACCGCCGCCTGTGGACCGCCGGCATCGTCACCGTTATCGGCGCCCAGCTCAGTGTTGTGGCTGTTCCGCAACAGGTGTACGAGATCACGCGCAGTTCGGCCTATGTCGGTCTGACCGGAATCTTCGGTCTCGTCCCGTTGATCGTTTTCGGGTTGTGGGGCGGTGCCCTCGCCGACGTGATGGATCGGCGACGGCTGCTGATGATCACGTCGATCGGACTCGGCGTCACGTCGGTTCTGCTGTGGATCCAGGCGGCGCTCGGTGTGAACAACGTGTGGCTGGTGCTGGTGCTGTTCTCCGTGCAGCAAGCGTTTTTTGCGGTCAATCAGCCGACACGCGCGGCGATCATTCCGAGGTTGATACCGGGTAGGCAGCTGCCTGCTGCGAACTCACTGAACATGACGGTTGTGCAGTTCGGCGCGATCGCTGGTCCGATGCTTGCCGGAGTGCTCATTCCGACTGCTGGGCTGCAATTGCTGTACCTGCTCGACTCGATCTTCCTGCTCGCCACACTGTGGGCGGTGTGGAAGTTGCCGGCGATTCCGCCGACAGGCACGTCGCGACGGGCCGGTCTGAGCGAGGTCCTTGGCGGCTTTGCCTATCTGGCCACGCAGAAGGTGCTGCTCGCGTCGTTTGTGGTCGACATCATCGCGATGGTGTTCGGGATGTCGCGGGCACTGTTCCCGGAAATCGCGCACGAATCGTTCGGTGATCCCGTCACCGGTGGCTTTGCCCTCGGACTGTTGTTCGCCGCGATGTCGGCGGGAGCCGTTCTGGGCGGCGTGTTCTCGGGCTGGCTACCGCGGGTGGAGTACCAGGGGCGTGCTGTCTTGATCTGCATCGCGTTGTGGGGACTGTCGATGGTCGGTTTCGGTGTGGCCGTGTACTACGCCAGTCCCGGATCCAGCGTGCTTCTGCTCTGGGTGGCGGTCGCGTTCCTCGCGGTCGGTGGCGCCGTCGACATGATTTCAGCGGCGTTCCGCAGCACGATGCTCCAGCAGGTCGCGACGGACGACATGCGTGGTCGACTCCAGGGCGTCTTCATCGTGGTTGTCGCGGGCGGTCCGCGTATCGGCGACGTGGTGCACGGCGCTGCTGCCTTCCTGTTCGGAACGGGGGTGGCGGCGGCCGGCGGTGGCGTTTTGGTGGTAATCGGCGTTGTCGTGTCGGCGATCATGTTCCCGACATTCGTCGCTTACCGGGTGGGACGCGCCGTCTGACGTCCTAGTATGTGGGCGGTTTGTGGGGGAAACTGATTCCATGACGCAACCGCACAGCACGGGCAAGGGCGGCTTCGAGATCCGTGGTGGGGGTTATCGCGCCGAAATCGCGGCAGCCGGAGCAGGTTTGCGATTGCTTGATCACGAGGGGCCGTCCGGCAAACGTGCGCTCACCGAAACCTGGGAACTCGGATCGAAGCCGCCGCTGTCGGCCGGTTTGGTCCTGGCGCCATGGCCCAATCGGATTCGGGACGGGCACTTCATGTTCGACGGTATCGAGCATCAACTCGAGATCACCGAACCGGCCCTGAACAACGCCAGTCACGGGTTTGTGCGTCGTCGCAATTGGAGCCTCGTCGATCACACCTTCGATCGCGTCGAACTGTCGGTGGACGTCGGCCTGCACAAGGGCTGGCCGTATCCGCTTGCGCTGTCGATCGTCTACGCAGTGGACGAAACAGGATTGACGGTCACCCACACCGCGACCAACAAGGGCGCCACTCCGTCGCCCTTCGGACTTGGCACGCACCCGTTCATCCGCGTCGGTGATGTCCCACTCGACGAGTGCTCACTGCACCTGGCAGCGGGAACACGATTGCCGATCGATCCGGAGCGGATGCTGCCGAACGCGTATTCGCAGGCCGTCGAGGGCACGGATTTCGATTTCCGAACCCCGCGCCCACTCGAAGGTGTGCAGCTGGACACGCCGTTCAGTGCATTGGACGTGGTGGACGGTAGTGGTCGCACACAGCACGAATTGCTTGCGCCGGACGGGACCGGGACCGCTCTGTGGACGACGCGCGAGTTTCCGTGGATTCAGGCCTTCATCGCGGATCCCGCAAACGGTAAGGGCTATCCCGACCGCGGTCGTGCTCTGGCGCTCGAACCGATGACATGCCCACCGGACGCGTTCAACTCGGGAATCGACATGTTGATTCTCGGCCCGGGCGAAACGTGGTCCGGCCTGTGGGGGATTCGTGCAATTTGATCCGGAGGATCGTGCAATTCGATCCGGAGGATCGGGTTCTGTGATCTTGGGATCGAGCGCTGGGCACTGTGATCCGCATCCCAGATAGTGGGAGGCTGTAACAAACGGCTGCGAAGTCTCGATAGTCGCGATTTGCCGAACACCGTTCGATTCGGCGGCACATTTTGCGCGGTGGGGCTGGATCTGTGAGGCGTTGCGCGAGAAGGAAAGTCCAGATCAACGCCATGTGCGAATCCTGAAATGCGAGCTGGAGCACAGTACTTCGGTACTCTGAAACCTGTTGCAGTTTCGGGGTATATGTCTGACACTGATCGACGTGCAAAACCCCCGTGGAGCGACCCTCCCTGGGCGCGTTGTGTTCGGTGCGACTAGTTTCTAGTTGATCGTATGTAGTTACTCGTTGGTTTGAGCTTGAGAGGGATCCTTCGTGCCCGCTGACAATGACACAAAGCCCACGCTTACTTACCCCGGTGGTGAGCACACGATGTCCATTGCCAGGGCAACCGAGGGCAATGACGGCATCGAACTGGGAAAGCTGCTGGCCGATACGGGGTACACCACCCTCGACCCCGGCTTTGTGAACACCGCATCCACCAGTTCCGCAATTACCTACATCGACGGCGAGAAGGGAATCCTGCGCTACCGCGGATACCCCATCGAGCAGTTGGCAGGTAAGTCCACCTTCATCGAAGTCAGCTACCTGCTGATCTACGGTGAGCTCCCGACCGATGCACAGCTCGAGTCCTTCACGGACCGCATCCGTCGCCACACTCTTCTGCACGAAGACCTCAAGCGGTTCTTCGACGGATTCCCGCGCAACGCACACCCGATGCCGGTTCTTTCCTCCGCAGTCAACGCGCTCTCTGCGTACTACCAGGATTCCCTGGATCCCGAGGATCCGGAACAGGTGGAACTCTCCACCATTCGCCTTCTCGCGAAGCTGCCGACCATCGCGGCCTACGCATACAAGAAGTCCGTCGGACAGCCGTTCCTGTACCCGGACAACTCGCTGAACCTGGTCGAGAACTTCATGCGCATGACGTTCGGTTTCCCGGCCGAGCCGTACCAGGGTGATCCCGAGATCGCCAAGGCACTCGACATGCTGCTCATCCTGCACGCAGACCACGAGCAGAACTGCTCCACGTCCACCGTGCGCATGGTCGGCTCTTCCGACGCGAACCTCTTCACCTCGGTGTCCGCCGGCATCAACGCACTGTGGGGCCCGCTGCACGGCGGCGCCAACCAGGCCGTGCTCGAGATGCTCGACGACATCAAGGCAAACGGCAGCACCGCAGCCGAGTTCGTCCGCAAGGTCAAGAATAAGGAAGACGGCGTGAAGCTCATGGGCTTCGGGCACCGCGTCTACCGCAACTACGACCCGCGCGCCGCGCTGGTCCGCGAGACCGCGCACAACATCCTCGGCAAGCTCGGCGGCGACGACGAACTGCTCAATATCGCCATGCAGCTCGAAGAGGCCGCCCTCACGGACGACTACTTCATCGAGCGCAAGCTGTACCCGAACGTCGACTTCTACACGGGTCTGATCTACCGCGCGATGGGCTTCCCGCCCCGCATGTTCACCGTGCTCTTCGCCATGGGCCGTCTGCCCGGCTGGATTGCGCACTGGCGTGAAATGCACGAGGATCCGGCTACGAAGATCGGCCGCCCGCGCCAGATCTACACCGGCTACACCGAGCGTGACTATCGGGATATAACCACCCGCTAGCCCCTGCCCACAATTTTCGCCTCAACGAGGAGGACCTATGAGTAGCAAGCCCGTAATCGAGTTCCAGGAAGGCCCCGCGCCGACCGATCTGGTCATCAAGGACCTGGTTGTCGGAGAAGGCGCCGAAGCCGTTCCCGGTGGCACCGTCGACGTTCACTACGTCGGTGTCGAGTTCGAGTCCGGTGAAGAGTTCGACTCTTCCTGGAGCCGTGGTGAGTCCATTCAGTTCCCGCTTCGTGGCCTGATCAAGGGTTGGCAGGACGGCATCCCGGGCATGAAGGTCGGCGGACGTCGCCAGCTCACCATTCCGCCGGAGCTGGCATACGGCCCCGCCGGTGCAGGACACCAGCTTTCCGGCAAGACCTTGGTCTTCGTGATCGATCTGCTGGACGCCAAGTAATTCACTGTGCAGCAGGAGAGCCCCGCACCGTCAGGTGTGGGGCTTTCTTGTGTGGTCAGTGCGCCGTCTTTCGTCGGTAAAGCCAGTTCGACCACACAAATCCCACGGCGGCGATGCCCAGACACCACGCGAGCGCGATCACGGCACTGTTCCCGATCGGCGTGCCCATCAGGAGTCCGCGCACCGTCTCGATGATCGGGGTGACCGGCTGGTGACGGGCGAACCCCTGCAGCCACGACGGCATGGTCTCGGCCGGCACGAAGGCGGTGCTGACGTAAGGCAGGAACATGATGGCGAAGGTGAATCCGCTTGCTGCCTCCGGGTTCTGAGCCAAGAGTCCCAATGCCGTCGAGAGGTACGACATGGCGAATACGAAGGCGACGATCACGGCGGCGACGCCGAGCCAGCGCAACGGATCGCCGGTGGGCCGAAATCCCATGATCAGAGCGACGACGATCACGATCGCCGTCGTCAGGACGTTGCGGACGACGCTGGCCAGTACGTGCCCGGTCAGGACGGACGACGGAGAGATTGCCAGCGTCCGGAAACGGTCGATGATCCCGTCCTTCATGTCGCTCGAGACGCTGACGGCGGTGGTGGAGGCACCGAAACCGGCACACAGCAGAATGATGCCTGGCACGACATAGTCGATGTACTCGGTGCCGGTATTGATAGCGCCGCCGAAGACGTAGACGAACAGCAGCATGAGCATGACCGGCAGGGCTATCGCGGTGATCATCGAATCAGGGCTGCGGAGAACGTGTTTGAGATTTCGGCGAAGCATCACCGAGGAATCGATTGCAATAGTGGAGGTCATCGAACGCTCGCAATCTCGGGTTGGCCCGATCCGGTGAGTGCGAAGAACACGTCGTCCAGATCCGGAGTGTGAACGGAGAACTTCTCGACGGTGATCGACGGGTCGTCAATCGAGTCGAGGATGGCTTTGATCGACGGCACCGTCCCGTCGGAAGGGATGTGCAGGGTCAGAATCTCGGCATTCGAATGTGCTTGCGGAAGTGACGCCGCGGCGAGATCGAGTTGAGCGAGGTTCTCGAATTGCAGTGCGACATGGCCGCCCGGAACCAGACGTTTGAGTTCGTCCGGTGTTCCCTCGGCGACGAGGCGACCGCCGCTCAGCACACCGACTGTATGGGCCAATTCGTCTGCCTCGTCGAGGTATTGGGTGGTGAGGAAGATCGTGACACCTGAAGCCGTGAGACCACGAACTATCGACCACATTTCGTGGCGGCTTCGCGGGTCCAGGCCGGTGGTGGGTTCGTCGAGAAAGACGACGTCCGGTTGGGCGACGAGGCTCATTGCGATGTCGAGTCGTCTGAGCATGCCGCCCGAGTAGTCGCCGGCGCGTTTGTCGCCGAAGTCCGTCAAATCGAACTGGTCGAGCAATTCCTCGGCACGGCGACGGGAGTTCTTCCGGCCCAGGTGATTCAGCTCGCCCAGGAGGGTCAGGTTCTCGGAGCCGGTCAACAGTGTGTCGACGGCCGCGTACTGCCCGGTGACGCTGATGCGTCGGCGAACGTTCTGTGGATCGCCGGGAAGCGAATGACCGGCCACAGTGACCTCGCCGGCGTCGAATGGAATGAGGGTGGTGAGAATTCTTACGGCCGTTGTCTTTCCGGCGCCGTTCGCACCGAGGAGCGCGTACACCGATCCGGCCGGGACCGACAGGTCGAGTCCGCCCAGAACCTGTTGATCTCCGTAGCGCTTGCGAAGTCCGCGGACCGAGATTGCGGGGATTCTTCCTGACATCGAGACCTCCAAGTGAGAACTGTGTATGACATAAACTCGCGTTTATAGCGTACACAGTTCTAGGATGAGGGCAAGAGCAAAGAGTGGGAGCGGTATGGATGGCGGCGCGCTACCGAGGGCGGTCGAATTGGCCTGGGGACTGGATCGGCCCGGAACGCGAGGTCCCAAGAAGGGGCTCAGTCTCGAGCAGATTCTCGACACCGCGATAGAGCTTGCCGACGCTGAAGGTGTCACTGCGCTGTCGATGGGCCGGGTGGCCAAGTCTCTCGGATTCACGACCATGTCGCTCTATCGCTACGTAGCGAGCAAAGACGAACTGATCGAACTGATTTCGGATCGAGTGATCGGCCCACCGCCGGTAATTCCCGACGGAGTGTCCTGGCGCGCCAAGCTTGAAGTGTGGGCGACCCACGAGTATGCGACGATGCTGAGTCGGCCGTGGTGGCTCAAGTTGCCCATCACCGCCCCGCCGACCGGGCCCAACAACATGGCGTGGCTCGACGCGGGTCTTGGCGCTCTCGACGGTGTCGCCCTGAGTGCCGCGTCGAAGTTCCAGGTGGTGACCAATGTGTCGTTGTTCGTCATCGGCCGCGCTCGTTTCTCGGCTGACCTGGCTTCGCGCTCGGCGCAGTCTGCCGACGACGACGTCGCTTATGGCGCCCTCATCGCTCGGGTCATCAATCGTGAGGACTTTCCCTACCTCAGCGCTGCAATCGAGGAGGGCGGCTTCGAGGACGGCAGTCCGGAGGGCGACGCAGCCGGTAACGATGCTTTCGATTTCAGTTTCTCGCTTGGCCTTCTGCTCGACGGAATCGAGAAGCTGGTGCAGCGGTCAGGACACCAGCGCGATGGCACTGACGTCGTCGATGATCAGGTCGGTGATCAGCCCACCTCGTAGTGCGCCTTCCAGCGCGGGCAACTTTGCCGTTCCGGCGACAATGCACACGCGTCTGGCGACTTTCTCGAAAAGGTCGAGACGCGGACCACTCGCGCGCTCGTTGAGTTCGATTCCGCGGTAGCTCCCGTCGGACCGGAAGAAGACGGTTGCAATGTCGCCGACCACGCCGTCGCGTCGAAGCGCTTCTGCTTCATCGGGTTCGAGGTATCCGGCGGTGTAGACGTGACTCGGCACGTTGCCGCCGGGAACTCCGATGCTGAAGACCGCCAGGTCCATGCGCTTTTGCATGTCCAGTACTCGCTTGATGCTGCGTTCGCGCCACAACTGCTCCCGGGTTTCCGGGTAGTCGAAAAAAGCGGGGACCGGAAATCCTTGGGGGAGAGCGCCATAGGCGTCGGCGATAGTTCTGATGATGTCGCTGGCATACGAGATTCCCGTGGTGCGAGTGTTTGCGGCGCCGTTGAGTTGCACTACGTACGAGTTGTGTAGGTGCGTTTGGGGGGGCGAGGTGCTTGCTGACCTCGCTGAGGGTGGTTCCCCAGGCGATCCCCATCACCATGTCGCTGTCGAAGAACGACGCCAGTAGCCTGCCGGCAAAAGTCGCGACCTTCTCGAGGCGCTCGAGATCTCCCACCAGTTCCGGGACTGTCACCACGTGGGCACGTACCCCGTATCGCTCCGAGAACTCACGCTCGATGCGGGGTGCTTGGCCGTGTGGGGTGCTGATCTTGATCTCGACGAGTCCGGACGTGCGCGCATAGGTGATCAGTCGCGAGACCGTGGATCTGGATACACCCATGTCGCGGCCGATGGCGGCCATCGTCTGATCTTGGAAGTAGTAGAGGCGCGCGGCCTGGACGGCGTCGGAGATGCGAGGGTCCGCGGGGTCGGAGGTCGGGAAGTCGGAGGTCGGGGATTCCATGGCATTGTCCTGTCTGCACGTTCGTGCACGAGCGCTGAACCGAATCTTATCGGAGTAGCACCTGGCCGCCGCACTCCAGCGCGACAATTCCCTGAAACGTATCTGTTACCCGCATTACGGTGCGGAAATGCCCGGTTTGCACGTATGTGCACTGGCTATGCATGAATGTGCAAATGGCCTTAGGCTACGGATGCAGCAATCCAAACTATGACATGCATCACAATTGAGTGAGGGTGGGATGGAGAAAGCCAAGCGATTAGGGCTCCCCGGCGAGTTGGCAGCCGAGTTCGCAGGAACGATGATCTTGATCTTGTTCGGCGTCGGAGTTGTGGCGCAGGTGGTGTCCGGCGGGAGCGGCGGAGGGCTCGGTGGGCATGACAGCATCGCGTGGGCCTGGGGCCTGGGTGTCATGTTCGGAATCTATGTCGCCGGCCGGGTGACGGGTGCTCATCTGAACCCTGCCGTCACGTTCGCCTTCGCGATCTTCCGGGGATTCTCCTGGCGCAAGGTGCTGCCGTACACCCTGGCGCAGACCGCTGGAGCCTTCGTCGCCGCGTTGATCGTCCGGTGGAATTACAACGACATGCTCAATGCCATCGATCCCGGACACACGACCGCCACTCAGACGATCTTCTCGACCATGCCTGGAAACGGAACGCTCCCGGTCAGTCTCGGCTCGGCGCTGATCGATCAGATCATCGGCACCGCCATCCTGTTGTTCCTCATCGTTGCAGTCACCGATTCTCGGGGAACTCCGCCGCTTGCGAATCTCGCGCCGTTTGTCGTCGGATTGATCGTTGTGGGAATCGGATTCGCCTGGGCGACCAACGCGGGGTACGCCATCAACCCGGCGCGCGACTTCGGCCCGCGACTGGCGTCGTATCTCACCGGCTACGGAAGTGCGTGGCGGGATCAGTACGGGAGCTTGTATTTCTGGGTGCCCATCGTGGGACCTCTGATCGGCGCTCCGATCGGAGTGTTCCTCTACGACAAGCTGGTTGGACGATTCCTCCCTGACGACGACTCGGCGGAGGAAGCGACCGAGGAGCCGGCGTCGATACCGGCGTGATCGCGAATCAACATCTCTGAGTAAATCTCTCGCACTTTCTCTCGATACCAAAGGGGTAGCACGATGGCGCAGTTCGTAGCCGCGATAGACCAGGGGACCACCTCCACACGTTGCATGATCTTCGATCACAGTGGGCACGTGGTTGCCGTCGAACAGCACGAGCACACACAGATCTTTCCGCAGGCAGGGTGGGTCGAGCACGATCCGATCGAGATCTGGGACAACGTCCGCAACGTCACCGCGGGCGCGTTGGCCAATGCGGACCTGACCGCGGCCGATATCGCATCCGTCGGAATCACCAATCAGCGAGAGACGGCGGTGGTGTGGGAACGCGCGACCGGAAAACCCGTCTACAACGCAATCGTCTGGCAGGACACGCGTACCGATCGGATCTGCACGGCTCTTGCCGGCGATGACGGACCCAAAAAGTACACGACGGTCACTGGATTGCCGCTCGCAACGTACTTCTCGGGTCCGAAGGTCAAATGGATACTCGACAATGTCGAGGGTGCTCGCGAGAAGGCCGAAGCAGGCGAGTTGTGCTTCGGCACGATGGACACCTGGGTGCTGTGGAACATGACCGGTGGTGTCGAAGGCGGAGTGCACGCCACCGACCCCACCAACGCGTCGCGCACTCTGTTGATGGATCTCGACACTCTCGCATGGGATTCGGCGATCTGCGCCGACATGGGTATTCCCGAATCCATGCTTCCCGAGATCCGTAGCTCGTCCGAGATCTTCGGATTCGTTCGTGAGCGTGGCACGCTGTCCGGAGTGCCGATTGCAGGAATTCTCGGCGATCAGCAAGCAGCGACTTTCGGTCAGGCCTGCCTCTCACCGGGCGAAGCGAAGAACACCTACGGAACCGGCAACTTCGTGCTCCTCAACACCGGCACCGAAAAGGTGATGAGCAAGAACGGATTGCTGACGACGGTCTGCTACAAGATCGGTGACCAACCGACGATCTACGCGTTGGAAGGATCGATCGCCGTGACCGGTTCGCTGGTTCAGTGGTTGCGGGACAACCTCGGAATGATCAGCAGTGCAGCAGATATCGAGGTGGATGCGCGTTCGGTGGACGACAACGGCGGAGCGTACTTCGTGCCCGCGTTCTCGGGTCTTTTTGCTCCCCACTGGCGTGCGGATGCCCGCGGCGCCATCGTCGGCCTGACTCGGTTCGTGAACAAGGGCCACCTTGCCCGTGCGGTGCTCGAAGCGACCGCGTATCAGAGCCGTGAGGTCATCGATGCGATGAACCTCGACTCGGGCGTCGATCTGAAGGTTCTCAAGGTAGACGGCGGAATGGTCGCGAACGAACTGCTCATGCAGTTCCAGGCCGATCTGCTCGATGTCGAGGTGATCCGTCCGGTGGTTGCAGAGACCACGGCATTGGGCGCAGCGTATGCAGCCGGTCTCGCAGTCGGGTACTGGGACAGCGAGGACGATATCCGCAGCAACTGGGCGAAGGACAAGAGTTGGACGCCTTCGATGGATTCGGCCGAGCGTGACCGGTTGTACGCAGGTTGGCAGAAGGCCGTCACACGGACCCTGGACTGGGTCGACGCGGACTGATCCTGCGTCCCCAATTTCTACCTATTTTCAAGTGAAGGAACCATTTTCATGAGCACAGCACAAGCATTGAGTCCGTCCTCGCGGGCGGAGTCGCTGAAGAAGTTGGAAGAAACCGAACTCGATGTCCTGGTCATCGGCGGTGGCGTGGTCGGCGCGGGCAGTGCACTCGACGCCGCAACTCGAGGTCTGAAGGTGGGCTTGGTGGAGGCACGTGACTTCGCGTCCGGAACCTCGAGCCGGTCCAGTAAGTTGTTCCACGGCGGACTGCGCTACCTCGAGCAGTTCAATTTTGCGCTCGTGTTCGAGGCACTGCGTGAGCGGTCCCTGGTACTGAACTCGCTGTGTCCGCACCTTGCGAAGCCGGTGCCGTTCATCTACCCGCTCGAGAAGATGATCGACCGGCCATACGTCGGTCTGGGCATCGGCGTTTACGACGTGATGGGCGCAGGCCGTGGGGTTCCCTCACACCACAAGCATGTGGGAAAGAAGAAGACCCTCGAATCGTTCCCTTCCGGAAAGCGTTCTGCCATCCGCGGTTCGGTCAAGTTCTACGAGGGACAGGTAGATGATGCCCGGCACACGATGATGCTGGCGCGCACGGCAGCCGAGTACGGCGCGCTGTGCGTCAACAGCACGCGCGTCGTCGGTTTCCTCCGCGAGGAGGACCGGGTTGTCGGTGTGAAGGCAGTGGACCTGGAAACCGGTCGCGCGTTCGAGATCCGGGCTCGCCAGGTCATCAACGCAGCAGGCGTGTGGACTGACGAGATTCAGGAAATGGTCGGTGGGCGAGGACAATTCCAGGTCCGCGCGTCCAAGGGCGTTCACCTGGTCGTCCCGCGCAACCGCATCAACTCGTCAACCGGAATCATCACGCGGACCGAGAAGAGCCTGCTGTTCGTGATCCCGTGGGGAAGCCACTGGATCATCGGTACGACGGACACGGACTGGAACCTCGACCTCGCGCATCCGGCAGCGAGCCGAAGCGACATCGACTACATCCTCGGTCATGTCAACAAGCTCCTCCAGGACGAGCTGACGCACGAGGATGTCGTCGGTGTGTACGCGGGACTGCGTCCGTTGCTGTTCGGCGAATCGGATTCGACCAGCACTCTCTCCCGTGAGCACGCGGTGTCGAGTCCGGTTCGGGGTTTGACGGTGGTGGCCGGTGGCAAGTACACCACCTATCGCGTGATGGCCAAGGACGCAGTCGATTCCGCGGTGCACGGACTCGAGCAGAAGGTGCCGAAGTCGTGCACCGAGCGTATTCAGTTGGTGGGCGCCGACGGTTACTTTGCCGCGTACAACAACCGGCACCTCACCGCTGAGCGCACCGGACTGCACGTTTCGACTATCGAACACCTGCTGGGTCGCTACGGCACTTTGGCTGACGAGTTGTTCGAACTCATCGAAGCGAGGCCGGAACTGGGACGGCCTTTGGACTCTGCCCCCGAGTACCTCGAGGCGGAGATTCACTACGCCGCGAGTCACGAGGGTGCGCAGCATCTCGACGACATCCTGACCCGCCGTACTCGTATATCGATCGAGGTCACGGACCGCGGCGACGCGGCAGCCGCGGAAGTAGCCGAACTGGTTGCGCCGGTGTTGGGTTGGACCCCCGAGCACATTGCCGAGGAGATCGAGCACTACCGGTTGCGCGTTGCAGCCGAGCGGGAATCTCAGGAGCAGCCCGACGATCTGACGGCTGATGCGGCGCGCCTGGGTGCACCGGACGTTCGCACGGGCGTCACCGTAGGGTGACTTCCGCTGTGCGCCTTTATTAACCGCGCGGGGGTTAATAAAGGCGCACAGCAGAGCGGCGCGAACGCCGTACCTGCGCGTACTCGTAGGCGTTCTGCCAGGCGACGGTGGCCACCAGCACCCAGATGATCCACGTTGCGCTCATATGTGTGCCGACGACGCCCATGACGATGGGGATCGCGGTGCAGGGGATCGCCCAGCCGAGCAGCCACCGTCGGTCCGACCGCGCAAACAGCCCCGCCACCGTGCTGATTCCGAAATAGACTGCGATGCTTCCGCACAACAGCCACCGCAGATTCGCGGGCGTATGCTCCGCACCGTGTTCGGTTGCCGCTCCGAGTCCTGCGACCAGAACCGCGATTGCGCCGGTGGTGAAACAGTGCATGGCCATGTCGATGCGAGCGGGAAACTTCTCGGGCTGCAGGTGCGGAACGCCGGCGTGACCGTAGAGAAGCGAGAGCGCCCACATACCCGAGAGCAGGACAAACGACCCGACGGCGAGGCTGACCACCGTTGAGTCCCAGGTGAGCTTCGAGGCCGCGGAGATCACGAGGATCACACCCTCGCCCAGCACGATGATGACGTACAGGCCTAGCCGCTCTGCAAGGTGAGCCCGTTCGGAGTGCAGGGCTTCGAGTTCGGGCATCCGATCGTCCTTGAACCCACGGATCTTGATGATGCGGTCGAGCTTTTCCTGCGCGTCTGCCATGATCGCGGTGCCGGAGACGATGAACATGATCAGCAGATCGATGGTCACACCGGCGGTCCAGAGCCAGAACCGAGTTTCGCCCTCGAACCAGAACGAGACGATCCACGGAATCACGCCGAGAGACATCTGGGCGATCGGCCAGTCCACGACTATCTGGCCGTTGTGCCACACCCGACTCGCGAGCAGACGTACGGCCACGTAGGCGACAGCGAAGGCCAGCGCATGGTTGTCGTGGATGCCGGCCACGGCCGCCATCATGACGGCCAGTCCGAACATGGCGATCAGCATGCTCGGGATTCGGACGCGGTCGCCGGCAATGTTGCCGTACATCGTGAACGTCGCCCACGCGGTCCAGAACGCGAGATAGAGCAATGCGTAGAGCGCGACATCCGACCACGACGGCGAACCGTGGAGCAGGTGAGCCAACTGACCGATACCGGCAACCACGACCAGGTCGAAGAACAATTCGATCCATGACGCGTGTCGCTCGAGCACCGCCTTCTGCTTCGAGTCCGGTTCATTTCCGAGTTCCGACATAAAGCTCAGTATCGGTTATCGGCATCAACCGTGCTGGTAGGCAGCGAACTTGTCCGTTTTCTCGAAGTTGTGCTTATGCTGTCCGTTGAGTGATCTGGATCATAGTTCGGGTGAGGTGGTCGACGTGCACGGTAGCGGTAACCTCGCGCTGTCCGCGGCGGACTACGACCGTGTCTTTGCGATCCTCGACTACTGTTCGGCCGCGAGAACGCTCGATCAGCTCAAGAACCTCCTCATGGTCGCGTTGCACGATCACTACCGCTGCCCCAACACCACCTTCCTCGTCGGTCCCACATTCACGTCGGCATTCGCTGACCCGAATCCGGTGACCACGGGTCGGATTACTCCGATTCTCGACGAGTATCAAGCGCGGTGGTATCCCGATGACGTGTTCGCGACAGCGCAATCTCGGGCGACATTGATGTCATCCCCGGCCATCACCCACACTCAATTATTGGATGTGCCATCGGAATCGGCGACGTACCTCAGCGATTTTCTTTATCGCAAGCGTTTGCACAGCGCAGCGGTCATGCACCTCCAACTGGCTCATGGCGTTCACGGATTGGTCGGGATTTTCGATTCGGAGGGCAAGGATCTGTCCGCGACCGACGTGGCGGGCTTGGGGATAGTGGGTCGGCAACTATCACTGTTGTGTCAGACCTTGCCCGGTCAGTCGAGTCCGAGTTGGCAGGAAAAGTTGACGCGGCGGCAGCGTGATCTTGCCGAACTGTTGGCCGACGGCCATACCAACGACGAGATCGCGGTGATCTTGTCGTTGAGTCCCGACACGGTGAAGAAATACGTCAGCCGGATCCTCGCTGTGCTGCACGTGCGCAATCGGGCGGAGTTCGTGAAGTTGGTCTACCAGCACAAATTGGCCGACCAGCAGGCCTGAAATTATCCACTTTCGTGCACTGTGACTGGCGTCACTCGATGGATAGCCTTTGTGTGCACGGCCAAGAATTGGACCACGGCACAAGGAGAAACTCATGAGCAGGCTTCGCTTCGGGTATTTCATGGCACCGTTCCACGTCCCCGGACGTAATCCGACGGCAGCGTTGCAGCGCGATCTCGAACTGGTCGAACATCTCGACCGGTTGGGCTACGACGAGGCGTGGTTCGGTGAACATCACTCCGCCGGAAGCGAAATCATTGCATCACCGGAAATCATGATTGCCGCGGCATCGCAGCGGGCACCGCGAATCCGGTTCGGAACCGGCGTGACGTCGCTGTCGTATCACAATCCTCTGTGGGCAGCTGATCGAATCATGCAGTTGGACCATCTGACTCACGGTCGCACGATCTTCGGCGTCGGGCCCGGATCGTTGCCCACCGACTCGGCGATGATCGGACTCAATCCGACAGACACGCGAGAGTTGTTGCAGGAGAATCTCGACATCGTCGTTCGGCTGCTCCGTGGCGAGACGGTATCGGCAAAGACGCGCACTCACGAGTTGTTCGACGCGAAGCTGCAACTTGCCCCGTATTCGGAGAACGGTATCGAAATAACCGTTGCCGCAGTCGCTTCCCCGACCGGGCCACGCCTGGCCGGCACACATGGTCTGGGTTTGCTGTCCATCGGTGCGACCCTGTCCGCCGACGGTTTCGATGCGCTGGCACATCATTGGAACGTGATGGAGGAGCGCGCAGAAGCCAACGGCACCACGGTGGACCGTCGCAGGTGGTCTCTGGCGGGGCCGTTCCACATCGCGGAAACCGAGGCGGAAGCGCGCAAGCAGGTGGAGTACGGAATCGAGGAGTGGTTCGACTACTTCCAGCACGTCGCGGCCTTCCCTCAGATGGCGGTCTCGGGGTCTCGTTTGAACGAGATGATCGACTTCGTCAACGAGGCGGGAATCGGCGTTATCGGCACGCCGGAGCAGGCTCGGCGTCAAGTGCAACGACTGTGGGATCAGTCCGGTGGATTCGGATGCATGCTGCAGATGGGACATAACTGGGCGAATCCGCAGGACACGCGTCGTTCGGCAGAGTTGTTCGCGCAGGAGGTCTTTCCCCATTTCCAGGGGCAGGCGCAGGCCACGTTGGATGCAGCGCAGCATGCACGGGCCGTCCGGGAGGGACATGCCAAGGCACAACTCGACGCGGTGGATCACATGACGAAGAAGTACGCCCAAGAGGTCGCAGACAAGGCCTGACGTGTACATCAGGGTCGAGGAAGGCCGGGTCAGCGTCGAGGATGCCGGGAACCTACGGGACTTCCATGTCGAGGTGCCGTCGGACATGACCGAGCGTGAACTCGACGAGGTGCTGCGCGCTCGGGATTTCGGTTATGCGCGCGGTGCAAGCGCTTTCATTCTCACGAAGCGAATCGAGAACGCTGCGGCAGGCGTGGCGGAGATGATCGACTACGCCAAGAGTAAGGGCTGGATAGACGAGGACGGAAAAGCCTTGCAAGCCCACGTTGTTCGCACGTAGCGGCTTCTTTCAGACCATGTCTTTCTTCTGTAGCCATCGCAAGATGGGCCAACCGCAGAAGACGGGCAGCCAGCAGGTCAGCACGCGGTAGAGGAGGACCGACGGGACCGCAATGCTCGCGGGGAGTCCGAATGCCGTCAGGCCGCCGATGAGGGCGGCCTCGACGGCGCCGACGCCGCCGGGTGTCGGGGCGGCTGATGCAAGCGTTCCGCCGATCATGGTCACGATCGTGACGGTGATGAACGTTGTTCCGCCGCCGAACGCTTCGACGCTGGCCCACAGTGCCAATGCTGCGCCGAGAGTTGTTGCCGCACTTCCGCCGACGATGATGAGGAAGCGTGTGGGGTTACGTGCCAGCTGACTCAGTTCGCCGAGAACCTCGGTGATCTGTGGCTTGAGATCCTCGTTGAGCCAGCGCCGCAGTTTGGGGATGAACATGAATGCGCCCAGAATTCCCAGGGCGATGCCGCCGATGAGGGACAGCACTGTCGTTCCGGGGATGAAGTGCGACAGGTTGGCATCTCGGCCGGCCACGACGGAGAAGAAGATCAGCAGACCCACGTGGGTCACTACTTGAACCGTCTGTTGCAACGCAACTGCAGCTGTGGCTCGGACGGTTCCGAGTCCACCCTTCTGGAGGAAGCGCACACTCAGTGCCAGGCCGCCGACACCGGCCGGCGTGGTGGTGGCCGCAAACGTGTTGGCCACCTGCATGATCAGTAGATGTCGATAGCTGACCATCGACGACGCGCAGGCCCACAGCGCTGCGGCGGCACCGACATACGTCAGTGCTGAGACTCCGAGTCCCAGCAGTGCCCACCACCAGTTGGCGGTCTCGAGTTCGGACAGGAATGTCGGCACCTGAACCACGAACGGGTAAGCGACGTAGACCAAGCCGATGAGGAGCACCAGCTGGATGATCTGATTGCGACTGAATCGTGTGACCTGTGCCGGGGCGACTTTCTCGATGCCGTTCTTGGCGCCGACTTCGTCGCGGATCTCGGTCATCAGCGGGGTGGAATCGGGGATTCCCTTGCGGATTCGGTTCGGCATAGCTGAGGCGGTCAATCGTCCGGAAGCGGCAAGAATTGTTTCCGCGCCCTGGGTGCGGATAGCCGCGTCCACAGCCGACTCGACGCCGAACAGTGCTGCCGTGGTGAGGAGCAGCTGTGCGTTGTCCGATTGCATCTGCACGTCGGTAGCGCCGAATTCGGAGTAGGCGTAACCGCCGAACAGGACTCCGCCGCCGTCGATGTGGATCTCGGATGCGCGGAGGTCGCCGTGTGCCATCTGGTGGACGTGTGTCGTGTGCAGTGTCTGCCACAGTGTGTCGACAAGCTTGGTGGACGGACCGTCCGCGTCGAGATCCTCGGTTTTCTGATCCCGGGCAGCGACGGTGAGCGGGATCCCACGGGGAGTGGGGCGAGCGTACATTTCCCAGCCACGATCGAGTGGTGCGGTTGCCACTGCCTTGGAACTTGCGAGTCCGATGTCGGCAAACGCGATTCCCATCAACGCACGATGTTCGACGGCTCGGCGGAGCGACGCATGACGCGGCGGAGTCTCGCGATTGCGCAGGGAAATCCAGCGGAAAGTCTGCCGGATCACGCCGCTGCTGCGCTGATTCTGTCCGTACAGTTCGACGGTCAGATCCTCGCAGAGTTCGTCGTCGGGGACTTCGTCGACGGCTGCGGACAGTACGAGTGGACCGAGACCTGAGGGGCTGACCACTCGGAACGCCGTGACCCGGTAGCCGCGTTTCGACAGCACACGCACTGCGGAATCGAGCGGAACTTCGAGAGCGGGTGTGCCGACCAGCAGGACGATGACGGCACCGATGAGATAACCGACGGCCAATCCGAGCATCGACCGGGCGGGCACGATCGCACTGACGACGAGGTGGATCGGCGCGAACAGCAGAAGCAAGGTCCACCAGACACGTCGCCACTTCTTTGCCAGCCACGGTCCGGACACGGTCAGAACGGCGGCCAGCATCGCGATCCAGCGGGGATCGTCGAGGAACTGGGACAGGAAGGTGGCGTCGAGGCGGTCGGGCACGTCGAGGTGCCATTTCGGGGCGGAGAGCCCGGTTCCGGTGAATGACAGCGCCACCAGCGCGCACATCGCCGCCGCGGCATACCCGGCAAACAGTTTCCAGCGTCTGCCGACGATCAGTTCGATGAGAATCGCGAACGGCAGAGCCAGGATAGAGAGGCCGTACAGCAGGTACACCGTGTCGGACAGGCTGGGCGAGAGAACACCGACGATGTTGGACACGGAGGTCTCGAGGGCGTCCCACTGACTACGGGTGATCAGCGAACCGGCGATCACACCGCCAAGGACTACCGCAGCAAATACGACGCGCATGATGTCGCTGGTTCTGCGTTGCAGCGGCGGCAGCAGACTTCCCGTTACCGGGATGTCCCGTCCGTCAACACGCATATCCTCAGAACTCTTCTCATGCAGGTATCGGCAGCCGTTGTGGTTACCTCGACTCAAAGTACCGTGCCGGCGTCAGTGCGCCGCAAGGCAGCGACGTGTTGTCCATCCGCGAGCAAGCACGTGTTGCCGCGCGTTCGCGGTAAATGCAGCAGAGATCGTACGTGGCCGGACATCAGAGCGTAAAATTCACATTCCGGATGCTCGACGGTAAGGAGCGCACCACTTATGAGTCCTGAGTCGAACGGTGTCGACGGTCGGGTTCCAGACTTGTCCGTCAAAGGCGCCAGAATCTCCGTGACCGAGGACTACGCGCACGAGATCGACGAGATTGCGAACCTGACGGACAAACTCGGGGGGCTGGAGCCTGCCGAATACGCGGATGCCTGGAAACAGGGGTACCCGTACGAGAAGAAGATGTCGCGGCGGGAGTACGAGCGTAAGAAGCGCCGCCTCCAGATCGAATTGCTCAAGTTGCAGCTGTGGGCCAAGGAGACCGGTCAGAAGATTCTGATCATCTTCGAAGGGCGAGACGCGGCGGGCAAGGGTGGTTCCATCAAACGGTTCACCGAACATCTCAATCCGCGTGGCGCGCGCGTCGTTGCGCTGGAGAAGCCGACCGATATCGAGCGCACACAGTGGTATTTCCAGCGGTACGTCGCGCATCTTCCGAGTGGCGGCGAAATCGTGATGATGGACAGGTCGTGGTACAACCGCGCCGGCGTCGAACGTGTGATGGGGTACTGCACGCCGACGCAGTATCTCGAATTCATGCGGGAAGCACCGGACTTCGAGCGGATGCTCGTCAACTCCGGGATTCACCTGCACAAGCTGTGGTTCTCGGTGAGCCGTGAGGAGCAGTTGGCGCGGTTCGCCGCCCGTCGAACCGACCCGGTGCGTCAGTGGAAGCTTTCACCCACTGACCTTGCCTCCCTGGACAAGTGGGACGACTACACCCAGGCCAAGGAGGCGATGTTCTTCTACACGGACACCGGCGACGCTCCGTGGACGGTGATCAAGAGCAACGACAAGAAACGCGCTCGGCTCGAGGCGATGCGTCACGTGCTCGCCTCCTTCGAATACCCCAACAAGGATCACCGGGTTGTGGGAATCCCGGATCCCCTGATCGTCGGACCGGCGTCAGCCGTCTTCGAAGAGGGCGAGCACGTCAACGTCGAGTTGCCGACCCTGGCCTAGGTCCGCCTGTTCAGATCGAACTGGCCTCCGCCCACAGATTGATGCCGCTCTCACGCGCGTGTCGATCGATGGAGGCGAGTTCGTCGGCGCTGAACTCGAGATTGTCGAGTGCTCCGACGTTGGCTTCGAGCTGCGGCACACTGGATGCTCCGATCAGCACCGAGGTGACGCGCGAATCGCGGAGCGCCCAGCTGAGCGCGAGTTGCGCCAATGACTGGCCACGACCACGGGCGATGGCGTCGAGGGCCCGGATGTGGGTCAGAGCATCGTCGGTGAGCCACGACGGGTCGAGTGATTTGCCTTGTGCCGCACGTGAATTCTCGGGGACGCCGTCGAGGTAGCGGTCGGTGAGCATTCCCTGGGCCAAGGGGGAGAACGCAATCACGCCGACGCCGAGTTCGTCGACAGTGGCGAGTAGATCCTGTTCGATCCAGCGGTTCAGCATCGAGTAACTCGGCTGGTGGATCAACAGCGGAACACCGGCTGCTTCGAGTAGTGCGGCGATCACGCCGGTGCGCTCGGGGGAGTACGAACTGATCCCCGCATACAACGCCTTGCCCTGCTGGACGGCGCTGACGAGAGCTCCGGCAGTCTCCTCGATCGGGGTCTCCGCGTCGGGGCGGTGACTGTAGAAGATGTCGACGTAGTCGACACCGAGGCGGCTCAGCGACTGGTCGAGTGAAGCCAGCAGGTACTTGCGTGAACCGCGAAACCGTAAGGGCCCGGCCACATGTCCCACCCGGCTTTCGACGAGATAATCAACTCGTCGCGATGGGATGCAAAGTCCTCCCGCAAGATCCGTCCGAAATTGGTTTCGGCACTGCCGTACGGCGGGCCGTAGTTGTTGGCCAGATCGAAGTGGGTGATGCCGAGGTCGAATGCGCGTCGTAGCACGGCCCGTTGGCGGTCGATGGGGACGTCGTCGCCGAAGTTGTGCCACAGGCCCAGTGAAATGGCGGGAAGCTTCAACCCGCTCTTGCCGGTACGACGGTAGGGCATGGTGTTGTAGCGATCGGGCTGCGCGACATACGGTTCGGACATTGTTCCTGCCTTCGATTCAGTGGTGCGTTGACAGATCCTTGAGTTCGATCAGCAGTCGTGCACCGCCCAACGGGCTGTCGTGGAACGATGTGCTGCCGCCGTGTATGGAGGCTTGCTGCGCTACCAGTGCAAGCCCCAACCCGGAACCGGTCTGACTCGCAGTGGACCCGCGGGTGAATCGCCCGAACACTGCCTCTCGCTCGTCTACCGGGATACCTGCCCCGTTGTCGTCGACGGTGATGGTGAACTCGGCGGGTGCGGCGGCCCGATAACTCAGCGTGATACGCACTTCGGTGGCACGGCCGTGCCGCACGGCATTGGTGATGGCATTGTCGAGAATCAGACGAATTCCACCCGGTAGTGCGTGAATGCGATACGGCACAGGCGAATCGGCGGCGTCGACGCTCACGCGCAGATCCGGATACAGGCGCATCGCCTCCTCGGCGGCGATATCGCACACTTCGATCAGATCGGTGTCCTTGAAGTCCTCGGACGTGGACAGTTCGCCCTTCGCAAGTCGCTCGAGGTCTCGCAGGGTCGATTCCACCCGGCCTTGAGCGCGGGCGAGATCAACCAGAATCTCTTGTCTCTGAGACTGGTTCAGATCAAGGGTGGACAGCACTTCGATATCTGTGCGCATTGCTGTCAGCGGAGTGCGTAGCTCGTGTGCGGCAGCGGAGGCAAAGTCGCGGGCAGTTGCCAACGCCGACGTCGTGGCAGCTTGTGCGCTGGCGACGTCCTTGAGCATCGACTCTGCTGCTGCCGCAAGCTCGTCCGCCTCTCGGATGCCGGAAACCTGCGTCGCGAGGTCCGGGTCGCGTCGGGCGATCCGGCGGGTCAATTCCACCAGCGGACGCACAGCGGGGCCGCCGAACAACCACCCAAGGGCGGCGGCAGCGGCCACGGCGCCCAGTCCGAAGAAGGCAACCTGACGTTGCTGTTCGACCGTGATGTCGCGAGCTTCTGCATACGGAACTGCCAGTGAGACAAGAGCGTTGATGCCTTCGGCTTTCGAGGTGTATGCGCGGTACTTGGTTCCGTCGACTTCGACGGTTTCCGAACCCGGCGGCAGTTCCGGCAACCGGGTGGGTGTGCTCGACATGACCGTTCCGTCGGTGGCGGTGCGGATCGTCACCGAGAACGCGCCGGCGTCCCCGAACGCTCCGAGGAACGGGCCGGCCGTCGCAGCGTTGGCCACGAGTACCGTCGACGCGGTTTCGAGGCGACGGTCCAACTGTGCCAGGTTGTTTCGTGCGATGGCCAACGCCACGACAGCCCCGAGTGCGAGGACGATGAACGTGGCCCCCAACGCGGCAGCGGCAGCTACTCGGATTCGGAGTGAGTATTGCCGAGGCTTCACGGATTTTCCCGCAGGACAAAACCGACACCGCGCACGGTGTGCAGCAGTCGCGGCGAGCCGCCCGACTCGAACTTGCGGCGAAGATATCCGATGAACACGTCAACGACGTTGGTGTCCGCGACGAAGTCGTACCCCCACACAAGTTCGAGGAGGCGTTCGCGGGTGAGAACGATGCCGGAATTGTGTGCGAGCACTTCGAGCAACTCGAATTCGCGTTTGGTCAACGGGACCTCACTGCCGTCGACGCGAACGCGTCGTCCGGATAGGTCGATGTCGAGATTGCCGACGCGCAAGGTGTTGGCGCCTTCGCCGCGGTCACTGGCCGGGGCATTGCTCCGCCTCAGCATTGCCCGGATCCGAGCGATCAGTTCGGCGAGGACAAAGGGTTTGACCATGTAGTCGTCGGCTCCGGATTCGAGTCCGGCAATCCTGTCGTCGACAGAATTTCGGGCACTCAGCACACAGATGGGGATTTCGTTGCCTGCAGCGCGTAGCGCGGTGACGACTCCGGTGCCGTCGAGTACCGGCATGTTGATGTCGAGAACCACCGCGTCAGGATGCTTGTTCGCGATCACACGGAGGGCGTCGGCGCCGTCGACCGCCGTCAGGACGGTGAATCCCGTAAGCCTCAATCCGCGTTCGAGGGAAGAGCGGACGTCGGCGTCGTCGTCGACCACGAGGATGAGCGGAGTGTCGGTCACCGCCCTATTGTGCCCGCGGGATTGTCAGATTTGGGGATCAGACCGGTAAATCGGTGCCGTCCGGTCGTAGACCGGCCATGAACACCGCGACCAACCTCGGGACCAGGTTCGGCATGGCCTCGTCGGACAGTTCGATTTGTGGGCGGGTCAGTTTGGCCAGGGCCATGACAAATTCGAGGGGTTGAAGATCGGCGCGGACCAGTCCGGCGCTCTGAGCGGCGCCGATTGTCGCGGTCATCTTCGCTTTCGTCACCTCGCGCACTGCCAGAACTTCGGGGGCCAACTCGGTGAAACTATGTTCCACCAGGGCAGGAATGAGCGCACCCAGGCGCAGTTCCACGAGCCGATCCACCAACGTGTGCCACGCGTTTGTCGGATCGGTTGGCATCGCTGTGAGGGCGATGTCCGCAGCCTCTCGGACGTCGGTCAGCGTCGCGACGGCGACCGCGGTCACCAGGTCCTCGCGCGTCGGAAAATTGCGATAGAGCGTGGCTATCCCCACTTTCGCTAGTTCTGCGACCGCGTCGAGGGGGGCGTCGTGCCCACGCTCGGTGAACACCGCTCGTGCGGCGTCGACTATTGCGTTCCTGCGTTCGCGTGCATCGGCTCGCACATTCACCTCCGGTATTGACAGTTCATCATAACCGGAGGAATATCTTCCACAAATAGTGGAGGAAAAACTTCCACTTAGGGAAGGTGATCATGAACGTCGAAGCTGAAGCACGGGATCGCAAGAAGCTGGTGGCCGTGGTGTTGGGCTTGTCCGCCGTGATCGGGCTGATGCTGCTCGCTTTCGTGCTGCCCTCGGTAAACAGTGGCCCGCACGAACTGAAGTTGGGCATCACCGGTCCAGTCCAGGCAACCACGCAGATCAGCGCCTCGCTCGAGGCGACCAAGCCGGGTGCCTTCGACACCCAGAACTTCGCCGATGTCGACTCCCTTCGCGACGCGATTCGCAATCGAGACGTGGTCGGCGGAATCGCCGTCGACGCGACCGGCCCTCACGTGCTGATCGCGACCGCCGGCGGTACGCCGATCGCTCAAACCCTGACCGGGGTGGCCAACGGCCTCTCGGAGGCTTCGGGGGCACAGGTGCCCGTCGAAGACGTTGTGCCGCTGACGGCGGACGATCCGATTGGTGCTGGGCTCACGGCATTGGCCCTGCCGCTGGTGTTCGGAGGAATCATGCCTGCTGTTGTTCTCGTGCAACTGTTTCCGCGCAGTATCGTCAAGCGAGTGCTGGGCGCCGTCGGCGTCGCGGTTGTCGCTGGTTTTGCACTGACTGCCATTCTGCAGTTCGGCACCAATAGCCTTGACGGAAACTACCTGCTCACCGCCCTAACGCTCACCGTGGGTATTTCGGCTATTTCGCTCCCCATTCTGGGGCTCGAATCGCTGCTCGGGATGAAGGGGTTCGCGTTAGGCGCCGTCACGATGATGTTCGTCGGCAATCCGCTCTCGGGGATGGCGACAACGGCGGCGTGGTTGCCTGCGGGTTGGGGTGCGTTGGGGCAACTGCTCCCGCCGGGCGCCGCAGGGGCATCAGTCCGCTCGATGGCCTTCTTCGACGGCAATGGAGCAGGCACACCACTACTGGTGCTGTTGTGCTGGATTGCTGCGGGGAGTGCGCTGTGCGTTGCCGCCGGCCGGAAGAAGTCGTCGATGCCGGTAGCCGAACCAGAGGCTGTGCTGGTCTAGCGGGCGTGGGTTGCGTACGGGGTCAGGTCGGGAATCGGCCAGGCCCCGTCAACGCGTTCCACGGCGAGTTCGGCGACCACGGTGTCCTCGTCCATCGGTAGAGGTCGGAGAATTCGAGGCTTTCCGGCCTCCCGTTCGACGTCGATGCCCGCGGAGGTCAGAGCGTCCTCGTCGATGACGGCGACGATCAGCGGCAGGGTCAGGTCGCCGAACACCAGATCGAGCACCGAAGCGAGTGCGTCCGGGGTGGTTGCGCGGATGAATCCCGCCTCGTCGTAACTGATTCCGCGAGTGGAGACCTCATATTCACCGAAGCGCTTGCACGCTTCCCAATCGTCTGCGATTGCGACGTGGACGAGTCGTTGTCCGGTCATGGGGTGCTCCTGTAAGGTTCTAGTTAATGAAACGTCAACGTAGCATTAATTGCGTGGCACCGTAATGGGGGACTTGATGGAGCAACCTCGCCGACGAGGGAGAACCAGTGACGCCGAGCGCGCTGACCGGCGTAACGAAATCCTCGACGTCGCGGTCGACTCGTTTCGGGAAGTCGGCTTTGCGCGAACGACCATCGATGCGATTGCCACGGCGGCCGGCGTCGCCAAGCGCACCGTGTACAGCTACTTCGGCGACAAGTCTGCGGTGTTTGCAGCTGCCGTCGCACGTCAGCACTCGTACGTCGAGAATGCAGGCAGTGGCCAGTCCGACCTTCTCTCAGCAGCAGTGGATATCGTCGTCGCCTTGCACAGCGAAAATTCGATTGCACTGCACCGCATGATGATCGGTGAGGCATTGCAGTTCCCTGACCTGGCGGCAGCTTTCTACGAATCCGGCCCAGCCAAGTCGATTGCCTTCCTGGAAAAGATATTGCTGGATCAGCACGGTGAGGAGGCTGCGCTGTGCGCGGATCAGCTGTACACCTTGCTGCTCGGTGAGGAACACCGTCGGCGATTGCTCGGGGTCGCCTCCGAACCGACACCCGAGAAAGCTGGGCAACTTGCTGCTCGGGCGATGCGGTGCGTTCTGGGATCTGATCGGTAGGCTCGACGGGGTGAGCAACTCTGTGGTCTGGTTTCGACGCGATCTGCGGGTAGGTGACCTTCCTACCCTGAGTGCGGCGTCGGATGCCGGCGGTGAGGTGTTGGGGCTGTTCGTTCTCGACGAGAAACTGCTCGGACCGGCAGGGTCACCCCGCCAGGATCAACTGTTCGCCAACTTGACGGCGCTCGATCAGCAACTCGACGGACGATTGATGGTTGTTCGAGGTGATCCGGCGGACGTGGTGCCCCGTGTAGCGGAATCCGTTGGCGCCGAAGAAGTTCACATCAGTGCCGACTACGGACCGTACGGCCGGCGGCGCGACGCTGCAGTGGCGGAGCAGGTGGAGTTGATCGCGACCGGTTCTCCGTACGCCGTAGCGCCCGGACGCGTCACCAAGGCCGACGGTGATCCGTACAAGGTGTTCACGCCGTACTTCCGTCAGTGGATGGAACACGGTTGGCGGGGCCCCGCGTCGACCGATACGCAGACCGTTCGTTGGTTCGATCCGAGCGGCAAGGACGGTGGCCCGCGCCGGGTGAAGATTCCCGTGCCATCCGGCTCCGTCAGTGATTTCGTCGGTGAGGCCGGTGCGCTCGAGCAGTGGAAAGAATACTGCGAGAACGATCTTGGCCGGTACGACGACGAACGCAATCGGCCCGATCTCGACACCACCAGCCGGATGTCGATTCCGCTCAAGTACGGCACGATCCATCCGCGAACCATGTTGGCAGATCTTTCCAAGCGACTCGGCGACGGCGCTCAGGCTTATCGTCGCCAGCTGGCCTGGCGAGACTTCTACGCAGACATCCTGTTTCAACGCCCCGACAGTGCACGGAAGAACTACGACAACAAGTTCGACCGCTTACGTCACGACGGTGGAGCCGACGCAGACGCCGTCTTCACTGCCTGGTGTGAGGGCAAGACAGGTTTTCCGATCGTCGATGCGGGCATGCGGCAACTCGCGGCCGAGAACTGGATGCACAATCGGGTTCGGATGATCGTGGCGTCATTTCTGGTGAAGGACTTGCACATTCCGTGGTGGCGCGGCGCGCGGTTCTTCATGCAACACCTCGTCGACGGTGATCTGGCGTCCAATCAGCACGGCTGGCAATGGACAGCGGGGTCGGGAACCGACGCGTCACCGTTCTTCCGGGTATTCAACCCGATTACCCAGGGCGAGAAGTTCGATCCCGACGGCACATACGTCCGTCGGTGGGTCCCCGAACTCCGCGATGTTCCTGGTAAAGCTGTCCACTCACTGAAAGCGATGCGCCCGGTCGACTATCCGGACCCGATCGTCGACCATGCGCTCGAACGTGAAGAAGCCCTGCGGCGTTACGGCGAGATCAAGGTGGAGTGAAACCGTCGATCGATCGCTGCCGAAAGAATCAGCAGGGAGAAAATCTACTCGCGAATGGATGGCTTCGAGACTTTGCGTTCTCCGGTCATCAACAGTCCGACCAGCGCGGCGGCCGCGAGAATCACGACAAGTGCCCCGTAACCCCGCGTCGTATCGACCAAGCCCACCTTGCCGACCAGATAGCCGGCCAGCAATGCCGGAAGGCTGTTGGCCAGGTATGCGATGACGTACACGGTGGACAACAGACCCGCGCGTTCGTGGTTCTCGGCGAGCGGCATGACAGTGAGGATGGTTCCCTGGAACCCCGCTCCGAAGCCGATGCCCGCAACGGCTGTACCGGCCAGAATCAGTACCGCAGAGGATGTTTCAGCGCCGACGAGTGTGACGGCCACCCCGAGCACCAGTGCTGTGGTTCCGATCAGCATCACGGTCCGGCCACCGAGTGTGCGGAAGGTGAGCACTGCGGCCGCTCCGAATCCCGTCAGCGTTGCGACCATGACGGCTCCGATGAGAGAGCTGTGAACCTCGAGTGCGTTGCGCGCCAACGCCGGTCCGAGTGAGAGGTAGAACCCGCCCAACGCCCAAACCGCGATCAGGCACGGTGCGGTCAACGCGATCATCGTGCGTGCTTGGCGGGGAACGGCAAGGGTGGGGCGTAGCGACTGCCAGGCTCCTGGCCGTCCGCCCGAGGTTTCCGGCGCGGCCCATACCCCGAGGATTTCGAGAGCGACCAGTACGAGGAGAACCAGGTAGACAGTGCTCGTTGGTCGGGGGAGGTGCTCACTGATGAGGCTCGAACCCACCGCGCCGACGGCAAGGCCGACTGTCGGAGCGACACTGTTGATGATGGACCCGCGGCCCGGAGTGCGTTCGAGGTCGATCAACGCAGAACCCAAAGCGCTGATTGCTGCGCCGGTGGCGACTCCCTGCACGACGCGGGCGATCAGCAGGATCGCCAAGCCGTCGGCCGAGGCGAATAACACGAGCGAGACTGCCTCGAGTGCAAGCGCTCCGAGCAGGACCGGACGTCGGCCGATGTGATCGGACAAGGACCCGGCGGTCAGAAGGGTGGCGAGCAGTGCGAGGGCGTAGATGCCGAAGACGAGCGTCGACGCGAGCGAGGAGAATCCCCACATCTGTTGGTAGTGCTCGTACAGGGGCGTCGGGGTCGCGGACGCGCCCAGGAACGTGGCGATGATGACGGCGATCAGTGTGAAAGCTGCTCCCCGACCCAGGCGCGGGCGTGCGGTGCTCTCGGTCGGTGGTGAAACGGTCGTTGTCATAGCGCTCCCGTGCGGGTGGTGAAGACCTCAAACGCAAATACTTTGCGTTTGGGACGCTACGCCTGGCAATGTCCTAATGCAATATCTTTGCGTTAGGATTGATTCATGAGTCCGTCCACAGGTCCGCGCCCCGGTGGCCGCAGCGCGCGCATCCAACAGGCTGTGCACGCGTCGGCGCGCAAGTTGTTGGAACAGCGCGATCGAGCAGAGATCACGGTGCCGATGATCGCGACCGACGCGGGTGTGACCCCGTCTACCATCTATCGGCGGTGGGGCGACATCAACGAAGTCTTTGCGGACGTCTCGATCGAGAGACTGCGCCCGGATGCCGACCCGCGTGAAACGGGTTCACTCCGAGGAGATCTGACAGTCTGGGCGCAGGAGTACCTCGAGGAGATGTCCGCGCCGGTCGGTCGTGCGTCGCTGCGAGATGTGCTCATGAGCGACGATCAAACGCACGCACCAGATGGCACCAAGAAATTCAAGTGCGCCTTCTTCTGCCGTACGCAGATCGATGTGATACTCGCGCGTTGGCCGGAAGCTGTTGCAGTGGATGGTGATTCGGTGGTGGATCATGTAGTGGCGCCGATCATCTACCGAATTCTGTTCGACCTTGAACCGGTCTCGCCGCAACGAGTCGCGGAATTGGTAGACCAGGCGCTTGCCCTCGAGGTGCGGGTCGCTACGGAGTGAGCTGGTTTGAGTGATCTTCGAAGAATCTGCTAACTCCATTCGACAAGCAAGCGGCGTGCAGATTCCAGGGTTGCGCTTGCCTGGGCTGTATCAACCCGCGCCAGTACGAGCGCGCTTACGGTGCAGGAGAGAAGAATTCGGGTTCGATCCGCGAGCGTGGCGGCCGTAGCGCTCGGGAATGAGGCTTGTAACCCACTGGCGATCGCGTCGGAGAGTTCTTGCCGGTAGCTGCGAATCACAGCCGCGACGGCGTCGTCGTGCGCGCCGATGCCCGCTGCTGCGTTGAGTAGCAGGCACCCGCGTCTGGGTGAATCAGGTGTCATGGTTGCGATGGCGCCGCGCAGGGAGGTGAGGTAGCGCTCAACCGCGTCGGGCGTCGGATTGTCGGTCAGGCCGCGCAGGCGCGGGCGGATGACGTGTTCGAGGTACATCTGCACCGCCGCGTCGAATACGCCGCGCTTGTTGCCGAACGAGTTGTAGAGGCTCGACCGACTCAAGCCGGTTGCCGTTTCGAGGTCGGTGAGCGACGTTCCTTCGTATCCGCGAGCCCAGAACACATCCAACGCTGCGGTAATCGCGCTGGTGGAATTGAACTCCTGTGACCGGGCCATCAAAAGCCACCCCTTTCTGTATCGTTCGGTCCAGTATATATTGGACCGAACGATACAGAATTCGCCGAAACTCAGGAGTCCACCGATGAACGTCGCCGGCTACATCTTCGCGGCACTGGCCGCAGTTGTGCACGTCTACATTTTTGTCCTCGAATCGATCCTCTGGACGGCGCCGAAGACCCGCGCCACATTCGGTGTGAAGTCGGAGGAAGAAGCGCTGACAACAAAGCCGCTGGCGTTCAACCAGGGCTTCTACAACCTTTTCCTGGCGATCGTCTCGGTGATCGGCATCGTCGTCGCAGCAACAGGTTCGGCGTCAGTGGGAATCGCGCTTGTTCTCGCGGGAACCGGGTCGATGGTTGCGGCGGGTCTTGTCCTGATCCTGTCTTCGCCGGACAAAGCGCGCGCCGCGGTCGTTCAGATGCTGTTCCCGGCTATCGCAGTGATCTTGTTGGTGATCCACCTGCTGTAAGGATGGGACGGTCGGGATGGGTAAAAGATCCGATCCGGTTCGATAATAGGTGGTGAGAGGCTTGCCGCGTTTGTCCGAATCTGAAAAAATACCGCCGATTGGCGCGCACTTTTCCGAGAATGCTTCTATCCTGGTCTTGGGTTTGTTGCGCATCCCACACAAGAGTTTCCTACTTCAGACGAGGAGCGCCTATGAGGTTGCCGACTACTTGTTCTGTTGCTACGAAGGCTTGATCAAGCCGAGAATTGCCCCTGCCGGATGGTGCTCGAGACCCATCCGGCAGGGGCAATTTTGTGTGCCTAGCCGCCTAGCCGCCTAGCCGCCTACCCGCCGGCGAACTTTTCCGACGTGCCCAGGTCGATGGGCAACGCGATACCGGTGATTCCGCGTCCGGCAGGTCCCACCAGATAGAACACCGCGTCGGCGATCACCTCGGGATCCACCCACGGATGCGGCAGGAGATTCAGCTTCGACATGATGGGCGCGGTGTCCTCGAGAACCGGGTTTTCCAGATCCGGCCGGAATGCTCGAACCATGGGTTCGTTGTCGATCATCGTGGTGCGCACGTTGCCCGGGTGCACTGAATTGACCCGGATGTCGGCCCAGCCGAGCTCGTTGGCCAATGACTTCGCCAATCCGCGGACGGCATGTTTGGACGCCGAGTAGTGGGCGATGCCCGGCACGCCCCGCAGGCCCGCCATGGAACTGATCAGCACAATTGATCCGCCTCGGTTGCCACTCATGATGTGGGGGATTGCGACCTTTGTGGTCAACCAGACGCCGGTGACGTTGATGTCCATCAATTCACGGAATTCTTCCGGGCTCAGATCCCACGACAACTTCGCTGATGCGGCAATACCGGCATTGGCGATGACGATGTCGAGTCGGCCGAACTTCTCGACACCGGCATCGACCGCTGCTTTGAGCGCGTCATGATCACGGGTATCGGCGACGGAGGCGGAGATGCGTCGGCCCTGCGCCTCTACCAATTTGACGGTCTGAGCCAGGTCCGCCTCGGTAGCCATGTCGTATCCGGCTGTCGCGACCGGTGAGCACAGATCCACCGCGATGATGTCTGCGCCCTCGGACGCGAGGCGCACGGCGTGTGCGCGGCCCTGACCGCGGGCCGCTCCGGTGATGAATGCGACCTGTCCGTCCAATGTGCCCATGTTGATTCCCCTGCCCGTGTGACTACCTGAAACCTAGAACATGTTCATCTTGCGGGTTCTGGCGGTGCCGGGCAGGGGAACCGGAAAATTTGTTATCCGCGAAGGAGTTTCGTCAGATCTTCGAGGACGGTCGCGTCCTCGATGGTGGATGGCACTGTGTACTCCTCGTTGTCGGCGATCTGGCGCATGGTCTTGCGCAGAATCTTGCCGGAACGAGTCTTCGGTAGGGCGCCCACCACTGTTACGTCGCGGAACGTGGCGACGGCACCGATCTGATCGCGGACCCGGGCGACCAGTTCTTTGCGCAGCGTCTCTGGATCGATGTCGACGCCGGACTTGAGTACGACGTAGCCGCTGGGACGCTGTCCCTTGAGTTCGTCGTGGATGCCGATGACGGCGCATTCCGCGACTGCGGGATGGCCTGCGACAACAGCTTCCATGCTGCCGGTCGAGAGGCGATGGCCCGCAACGTTGATCACGTCGTCACTGCGGCCGAGGACGAATACGTAGTTGTCCTCGTCGATGTAGCCGGAATCGCCGGTGAGGTAGTAACCGTCGAAGGTGGAGAGATAGGACTTGACGTAGCGATCGTCGTCGCGCCACAGTCCGGCGAGTGTGCCGGGAGGCAGGGGGAGCCCGATCACGATGTTGCCCTCGGTGCCCGCCTCGACGAGTTCGCCCTTGCCGTCGACGATTTCGACGCGATAGCCGGGGCACGCGACGGTGGGGGAACCGGCCTTGATCGCCATGGGTTCGAGGCCACGAAGGTTTGCGCAGATCGCCCACCCGGTTTCGGTCTGCCACCAGTGATCGATGACCGGCCGGTCGAGAACGCGGGTCGCCCATTCGTACGTGTCGGGGTCGAGGCGCTCACCGGCGGCAAACAGGGTATCGAGCGACGAGATGTCGTACTTGGCAATCTCTTTCGCGTCGGGATCGGCTTTGCGGACAGCGCGGATTGCTGTTGGAGCGGTGAACAGCGCCGAGACCTTGTACTCGGAAATGATGCGCCAGAACGCGCCGGCATCCGGCGTTCCGACGGGCTTGCCCTCGTACATGACCGTCGTGGCTCCCGCGAGAAGCGGGCCGTAGACGATGTACGAGTGGCCGACCACCCAGCCGACGTCGGACGCGGTCCACCACACCTGGCCAGGGGAGATGTTGTAGAGATTCTTCATCGTCCAGGTCAAGGCAACAGCGTGTCCGCCGTTGTCGCGCACAACGCCCTTGGGCTTACCCGTGGTGCCCGAGGTGTAGAGGATGTAGAGCGGATCGGTAGCGGCGACAGAGACCGGAGCAGCCGGCGTCGTGTCGGAGATCAGCTCGTCCCAGTCGAACCACGCTGCGCCACTGGACTTGTAATCGGCCGCCGAACCCGGAATCTGCTCACGATTTTTCACGATGACGGTGTGCGCCGGTGTCGCGGAAAGCTGCAGAGCCTTCTCCACCATCGGCAGATATTCGATGGTGCGGCCCGGCTCGAGGCCACCAGACGCGGTCACCAGGACAACCGGGCCGGCGTCGTCGATACGAGTTGCGAGTTCCTTCGCGGCAAAACCGCCGAACACCACCGAGTGCACTGCGCCGATGCGCGCACAGGCCAGCATCGCAATTGCTGCTTCGGGGATCATCGGCATGTAGATGATGACGCGATCGCCCGCCACAACACCTTGGTCGCGAAGCACACCGGCAAACAGTGACACCTGCTCGAGCAGTTCCGAGTACGTGTACGTGGCCTTGGTGGGGACCATCGCGGAGTCGAAGATCAGTGCGGTCTGATCGCCGCGGCCGTCACGGACGTGGCGATCGAGAGCATTGAAGCTCGTGTTCAGCGACGCACCCGGAAACCAGCGGTAGACGGGCGCCGCGGAATCGTCGAGAGCTGAAGTGGGAGCCACATCCCAGTCGACTGCCTGCGCAGCGTCGAGCCAGAACTTTTCCGGCTGGTCCATGCTCTCGCGGTACGCGTCGGCATAGGTGGTGTGGGACGCCGGCTGGCTCTCGCTCATCGATGTGGGTCCTTTCCTCAACTTCGGAACATCTGTGACGGGAAACACCTTAGGCCAGGTAGGGGACAGATTGGGGCTGAGGATGGCCGGGAAGGTTCCTTTGCGCTGGACGGGCTCGATTTGTCGGTCAGTGGCGGGTTTCGAGCGCGGGGTCAGGAGCCGGCGCGAGTTCTGCCTCCTCGCGTCGAATCGTGACGCGGAGTACGGCGAGCAGGAACAGTGAGAGAACAAATCCGGTGAGGGCGCCGAACTGATCTTGGGCAAACAGGAACACCTGCGTCACGAGAAGGTTGACGACGATGGAAGCCCGCAGCAGTCGCAACGCGCGTAGGTAGCGTCCGCGGAACAGGAACCACACCCCGAGAATGACCAGGATTCCGGCGGTAATACTCGACAGCAGAACCACAAGATCGGAGATGTCCTGCGCGATGATCTCCTCGTCGGTCACAAACGCGACGACGACGCTGATCACTGCGCTGAGTGCGTCCAGGACAAAGATTGCCAGCACGACACGGCGGACTATTCGATGACCGACAAAGGCGTCGAGGCGGGCCGAGACCGAGTTGCGCCACTGCGTGATCCGCGATTCGATACCGTCGCCGGTGGGGGTGTGTGAGTGCAGACCGGCCCTGATCGACCCGGCCAAGTCGGCAAGCGTGGGGTCGCGGACTCCGTCGAGAACGCGCAGTGCGTGGTTGTAGTGAACGGTATCCAGTTGTCCGAGAGCAAGATCCGACAGTGCTCGCGCGCCGATGGACAGTCGATGGCGGTCGTTCATGCCGCGCCGGATCACCACTTCACGCGCTACCAGGTAGAACAGAACAAAGACGACGTACATGATGGCAATGGCGGGTTGGTAGAAGTAGTTGACGTCGGACGTGACGAACTTGCCGATCTCGTCGATGAACAACCCGAATCCGATGCCGCCGATCAGCGATGCGCGGTCGCGGATTCGACTGCCTTCCGTGATGGCTGTCATGACGATCGCGACCGCCATCAGTAGTCCGCCCCACAGAACATGCGCGATATGCAGTGCACCGCCGCCGATCTGGGGATATCCCATGGCAGCGAGGTAGGCACGGGTGATGAGCACCGTGGCAATCGAGGCGAAGAGGAACACTTCGAAGCGCGCCAGCGCGGCGCGGTCGTAGCTGTGCGTCAGTACGCTCGGATCGGTCGCCTTCGGATTCACCGGGGTACCCCCAAATTACGATAGCGAGAGATCCGCGCAGAGGTTCTGTCGACGGTGGATTCAGTTGCCAGCAGGGCGAGTTCGTGCGAGATTGCCGCCCCGACGCGTTTGGAGAACTCGACGGGTTCGTCTGCCGCATCGGGGCGTTCGGGGATGATGGCGTCGACGATGCCGTCACGTAGAAGGTCCGACGATCGGATTCCCTGGGCCGCGGCCATCTGCGGAGCATGGGTGATGTCGCGATGCACGATCGCACTGGCGCCTTCGGGTGGCAGTGGGGCGAGCCAACCGTTCTGTGCGGCCAGCACCCGATCGGCCGGCAGAAGCGCCAATGCGCCGCCGCCAGTGCCCTGACCGAGAAGCACCGAAACCGTGGGCGTCTTCAGCATCACGAGATCTGCTATGCAGCGGGCGATTTCGGGAGCCAGTCCGCGTTCTTCAGCTTCCTTGGACAGCGATGCTCCGAGCGTGTCGATCACGAGAACCAAGGGAAGTTGTAGTTCTTCCGCCAGTTTCATGCCGCGTCTCGCCTCACGCAGGGCCGCAGGCCCCATGGTGTTCTGGGTTGACTGCCCACTGCGATCCTGCCCGAGCAGGATGCAGGGGTAACCTCGGAACCTGGCGAGCGAGAGCAGGATCGTCTTGTCGGTCTCACCTTGGCCCGTGCCACTGAGCGGTACCTGTTCGGTGGCAGCATGGCGCAGTAGTTGCCGGATACCCGGACGGTCTGCGCGGCGGGACAGCATCACCGACTGCCAGGCCGGAACGTCGGGGATTTCGGGAACATCTGCGGATTCGGGTGCTGACGGCGCCGGGGGATCGCTGAGAACACACAGTGCTCGATTGACCAGCAGGCGTAGACGTTCGACGGGCACAACACCGTCGATGACGCCGTTGCGGTACAAGTTCTCCGACGTTTGAATGCCCTCGGGGAACTTTTCGCCGTACAGCGACTCGTAGACACGTGGTCCGAGAAAGCCCACCAGTGCGCCTGGTTCGGCAATGGTGATGTGACCAAGCGATCCCCAAGAGGCAAATACGCCACCGGTGGTGGGGTTGCGCAGGTAAACCAGATACGGCAGATGTGCCCCCTTGTGGAGTGCAACAGCCGCGGCGATCTTGACCATCTGCACGAAGGCAACGGTGCCCTCCTGCATCCTGGTTCCGCCGGACGTGGGGGAGGCCAGGAGCGGAAGTTGTTCTGCCGTGGCACGTTCGACGGCCGCCGTGATTCGTTCCGCTGCGGCGACGCCGATCGAGCCCGCGAGAAAGCTGAAATCGCAGGCGATTACCGCGACCCGACGCCCACGAACGGTGCCGACGCCGGTAGTTACCGACTCGTCGGCACCGCTCTTTTCCCGAGCTTTGGCAAGGTCTGCGGCGTACTCCGGGCCGGGATGGACGTCGAGCGGCGCCACGTCCCAGGAGGCGAAGCTCCCTGGATCGAGTACCTGCGCCAGTAATTCCTCGGCCGAGATTCGCACAACACCCTCCGTATCAGGTAAGCACCTTCGCTGCGGACGAACCTACGGGGCGAAGTGCGTGAGTGTGAAACCGGATCAGCGGCCGAAGGCTTCCTTCCACGAGACGACCTTGCCGATGCGAAGGATGGAGCGCTGGTAGATCTTTGCCGCGATCATCGAGAAGATGACGGTCACAGTCACCATCAGCACGATGGTGCCCACGATCTGGAATGGCGTTGCCACACCCGCAGCGATCCGTAGCGGCATGAGGATGGCGGAGAACGGCGGAATCCAACTGAGAACGTTGCTCAGAGTTCCGTCCGGATTTCCGACGGTGGAGAACGCGATACCGAACATCGCCACGATGAGTATCACCAGTGGTGCGGCTGTGGCGTTGACGTCTTCCTGCCGTGACACCATGGAACCCGCGGCGGCATAGAGAACGGCAAAGAATGCGAACCCGAGAATGAACCAGCCGATGGTGCCGATCAGCACGCCGATCGCGGTTCCGGTCACAGTCAGAAGCCCGGTTGCCAGGCCCGTGCCAACTCCGGCTATCGCGTACGCGGCCAGCTGGAGTAGTCCGACCGCACCGATTCCGAGTACCTTGCCCCACAGCAACTGCAACGGCCGAAGCGTCGAAAGTAGCAGTTCGACAACACGACTCGACTTTTCCTCCACGACACCCATTGCCACGTAGGTGCCGAACAACATGATCTGCATGTACAGCAGGGCCACCGCTGCAACGGACAGCGCGATGCGCTGACCCTGCTCGGGGTCTGGCGGATCGAGAGTATCGACGGTGACCGTGGCGGCTGCCGTGGCGTTGGCAAGCTGCGCCGGATCGACTCCCGCCTCGGTCAGCGCGGTCGATTGCGCTTGCTGGGCAACGGAACTCTCGACAACCACCCGCAGGTTGGTGTCGATTTCCTTGTTCGTGACGACGGTGACGCTACCGCCGTCGCCCGGTAAGACTGCGAGGTCGAGGTTTCCGTCCTTCACGTCGGTGCGGGCGGCTTGCTCGTCGCTGTATTCCTTCACCTCGACCGGAGTTCCGATCGCGTCGCCGGTGGTGACAAGAGTCTGTGAGAGCGACTGATCGCCCACCACACCGATCGTGGACTTGCTGTCGTCACCGCCGGAGAACAGCGAGATGCCGATGATGCCACCGACAATCGCGATCAGAATGATGATGTTGCTGATCAGGAAACTCTTTTTGGCTATCTGGGTGGTGAATTCGCGCCGCGCGACCAACCCCACAGCGCGGGCCCCACTCAACTGTGTGCTCACGCTGCAACCACCTCGCGGAACAGATCGGTCAAGGACGGGCGTCGGCGGGTGAATTCGTGAACCGGGCCCGTTTTCAGAGCAGCGTGCAGGATCTGCTGATCGTCAGCGGTGGCGTCGACGCTCAGGAGCGTCCGTCCACCGCCGTGGCTGATTGCCGAGACGCCGATGAGGTGATCGGCCCAGCCGGCGGGAGCGTCGGGCGCATGCACTTCGAGCTGGGCATTTCCCTTACCGCGCAACTCGTTCACTGTTCCGATCTCGCGCATACTGCCCCGGCTGATGATGCCCACACGATCACACAGGCGCTCCACCAGTTCGAGTTGGTGGCTGGAGAATATGACGGGCACGCCCGTGCGCGCCTTTTCGACCAGGACTTCACTCATGACGTCGACAGCTACCGGGTCCAAACCCGAAAAGGGTTCGTCCAGCACCAGTACCGCGGGATCGTGAACCAGTGCGGCGGCGAGTTGCACACGTTGCTGATTGCCCAGCGACAACGAGTCGACGGTGTCTTTGACTCGACCGGCGATGTCCAAGCGTTCCGTCCAGCGCTCTGTCGCCGCCCGTGCGTCAGCCTTGGACAGGCCGTGTAATTCTGCGAGGTAGGACAATTGGGTGCCCACCTTCATTTTCGGATACAGCCCACGTTCTTCCGGCATGTACCCGATGGTGCGGCGCACATCGAGGTCGACAGGTTTGCCGCCGAGCCGGACCTCCCCGGAGTCGGCCGCAAGCACACCGAGGGCGATGCGCATGGTCGTCGTCTTTCCGGCGCCGTTACTGCCGACAAACCCGAAGATCTCCCCTGGATGCACCTCGAAGCTGAGGTTGTCGAGCGCAACGACGTCGCCGTAGCGTTTCGAAATGCCGTCGATCGTGAGGGTGGCTGGCATGGTTCCTTCCCATCGGTCGAAATGTTCTACTGCGGTCAGTCTGTGTCGCCAGGTTCCGGATCGGGTTGCGTCCAGGCAATGATCATCGCCGGTGTACATGCACCGATCAGCATCGCGGTGATTGCCATCCCACCTCCCGAGTACGCCAGTCTCTCTACATTCCACCCCACTGTCGAGGTGAAAATCAGGAATATCGCGACAATGAAGACCAACGTTTGGGTTACGGTCAGCGCGATCGAGCGGGCACTGTTGCGCTGCTGGATCTCCCATTCGTCCAGCGCATCACGTGGCGCGTCGCCCTGACGCCCTGAGACCACTTGCACAGATGTCCACAGGGGCAGAAATATGAATGTAAGCGGCACCCAGAGCAGGGGAGCCACCGTGGTGTTGAAAAGAAAAGCGACTGCCAAGACGATCATCGCGGTGAATACGACGCCGAGCGCGGTCACGAGCACCCGTCGGCGCCGACGGGTTCGCCACTTCGGCAACCAATGCCGGAAAGTTTCCTCTTGCTGCAGGAACTGTCTGGTGCGGCGCGCCTGGTAGCGGTCGATCAGATTTAGTTCAATCAGATTCGTTTGGGACACTGGTCTTTTCGCTCCCTTCGGTGATCCGGCCCGGTCGGTAGACCTCGGTGGACAGGGGGCCGAACTCCGCGCGGGAGAACACCGCTTCCACCGGGAGGTCGAACACGTCGCAGATGCGGAACGCGAGATCCAGGCTGGGGTAGTGGTCGCCGCGCTCGAGCGCGCCGACGGTCTGGGGATTTACATCGACAAGGTGTGCCAGCTGCGCCCGAGTCATCTTTCGCTCGGCACGAAGTACACCGATGCGATTGAAGATGGGGAGCGAGGCTCCCCGCCGGACTGGGCTCATGCATCAAAGTGTTGTAAAAACCCAACGTTTTGTCAAGGATTCTGCATCCAGAAGTCATGCCGGCATGTGCCGATCGGATTAGGGTTTGCGATATGGCTACGGATGAATTGGTGCTGGAGAAGTCCCACGTTGTGATTCAGGTGCTCGAGGACGGCAGCTACAGCGTGGGGTCGCAAGGCCGGGACGAGGTCTGGCACGCGCCGATGGAAAAAGGTGCCGTCGTCGGCATCGGGCAGCACACGCCCGGCGACGTCGAGGGTGAATCGTGGTGGGTGGTGTACGGGCAATCCGATCCGCAGGCCGACGTGACGGTTCGCCTCGAGGACGGTTCCCACGTTCCGGTACTGCGTATCGGCGACATCTTCGTTTGTGAATGGGTGAGTGTGCCGCAGCGGGCGTTGCTCTATCGATCGGATCGTCCGGTGGAGTCTCAGCCGACCAACTTGTCGGTGCTCTTTGCTCGTCCGCGGTTCATGCCCAACGCGCCGTTCCCGGAGAACGATCGCTTGTAGATTGTTACGGTACGTACTGTACCGTTTAGAATATGACGTCCTGGCCCGCAGAACTTCCCGTTGTTCAACTGCGCATTGCGCGCCCCACCGATCGGCTTGCCGAGGTAATTGCCTTCTATCGCGATTGTGTGGGCTTTGCCGAGTTGTATCGATTTGCCGGGCATGCGGGATACGACGGCATCATGCTCGGGCTGCCGGATGCGAGTTATCACCTCGAATTCACTACTCACGAGGATGGCAGTCCATGTCCGGCGCCCACCCGCGACAATCTGCTGGTTCTGTACTTCACCGGAGAGTCTGCGATGTACGAGGTGGTGCAGCGGTTGGGTGAGGCCGGGCATGAACCGGTCGAGTCCGAGAACCCGTACTGGATCGAGAACGGCGGCATGACCTTCGAGGATCCCGACGGATGGCGCCTGGTCCTCATGCCGCGGCCGGTGCTCTAAATGGTGCGCACGCGTGACGACCGTATCGACGACGCCGTCATTACCGCAGCTTTGGAGTTGTTGGCAGAGAAGGGTTATGCCGAGCTGTCGATCGGATCCGTCGCATCGAGAGCCGGTATTCACAGGCCCGCGATTTACCGGCGATGGCCGTCCAAGCGGCATCTGGTTGTCGATGTTGTTGTCGGACAGATCGGTATCCATCCGACGCCGGATACCGGCGATCTTCGCGCCGATCTGATCGCCGGCATCACGACTGTGGTTGTGGGACTGCGGGACACCGTTGTCGGCTCCGTGCTTCCAGCGCTGGTTGCGGACCTGGCGGCAGACCCGGAACTGGCCAGCACTTTCCGTGAGTCCTTCTTCGAGCCGCGACGCAATTCCACTGCGGCAGTGCTGGAATCGGCGCGCGCTCGGGGCGAGATTCGTGAGGACTTCGACCTGGGTTTTGTGCTCGACGCACTCGCAGCACCAGTCTATTACCGGGCGCTGTTCCGGCATCTACCCCTGGACGTGCACCTTGCGGAGCAGGCGGTCGATACGGTCCTGCTCACATTGGCACCGCGCGAAGAATCGTGATTTCTTTTTCGGCTCAGTTCAATTCGAGCGGATCTGGACCGACTCGAGTGTCCGTGTTCAGCGCGTCGATTGCTGCCGACTGATCGGCGCTCAGAGCAAAGTCGAAGATATCGGCGTTGTCGCGCATGCGCTGCGGTGTCACTGTCTTCGACAGTACGGTGTGGCCCTGTTCGATGTGCCAGCGCAAAATGACCTGCGCCGGCGATTTGCCCAGTGCCGCAGCGATGTCGACGATCGTCGGATCATCGAGGATGGTGCCCTGGCCGAGCGGGCTCCACGCCTCGATCTCGATACCGCGGTCTTGTGCATCTTTCCGCGATGTGTGCTGTGCCAGCCTGGGGTGCAGCTCGATCTGGTTGACGGCGGGTGTGATCGAACTGCGCTCTGCCAGTAGATCGAGGTGCTCGGGGAGGAAGTTGGAGACGCCGATTGCTCGGGTACGTCCGGACGCGAGGATTTCCTCGAACGCCGCCCAGGTCTGCGCGATCAGGCCCTTGCCCGGCGCCGGCCAGTGGATCAGGTACAGGTCGACGTAGTCCAGGCCGAGCTTGCTCAAACTGGTGTCGAACGCTGCCAGCGTGCGGTCGCGGCCCTGATCGTCGTTCCACAACTTGGTGGTGACAAACAGTTCTTGTCGGGGGATGTCGGAGCCTGCAATTGCGCGGCCGACGCCGGCTTCGTTTCCGTAGATCGACGCGGTGTCGATGTGGCGATATCCCAGGTCGAGGGCGGTAGCGGTGACATCCTCGGTCTGCTCGTCCGGAACTTGGAACACGCCGTATCCGAGTTGCGGAATGGTGATCGGTTCGCCGGTGGTTCCGTGGGTCAGTGTGCGGTCGGGTATCGACAACATCGTGGGTGCCTTTCGAGACTCGAGGTGCAGTGACGGCCTTCTGGGCCGCAGCGACCTATGCCGCGCATGCAACTATTGCGTGCGCCGGATAAATAGTTGCACACGCGTGTTGTCTGCGCAAGCGCGGGACTGCTACTCCTCGAAAAGTTGCCCGTCGTCCATACGCCACTTCCGGGTGCTGCGAGTGGAACTGAGCATCCGGCGATCGTGAGTGACAAGAAGCAACGTGCCCTCGAAGGATTCCATTGCCTGCTCGAGCTGCTCGATCGCCGGCAGGTCGAGGTGGTTGGTGGGCTCGTCGAGCACGAGCAGGTTGACCCCGCGGGCCTGGAGCAAAGCCAGTGCCGCCCTGGTTCTTTCGCCGGGGGAGAGGGACGCTGCCGACCGCAGCACGTGATGCCCGCGTAGACCGAATTTGGCGAGGAGAGTACGGACGTCGGCGTCGGGCCACTCCGGAACCTGGGCACCGAAAGCCTCGACCACCGGCTGATCACCCTCGAACAGCCCTCTGGCCTGATCGATTTCGCCGATAGCGACACCGGATCCGAGGGAAGCGATTCCCTCGTCCGGAGTGAGTTTGCCGAGCAGGACATTCAATAGGGTGGTCTTACCGGCGCCATTGGCGCCGGTGATGAGAATGCGGTCACCCCAATCGATTTGCGTCGTGACGGGTCCGAAGGTGAACTGGCCGCGGGTTACCTTGGCGCCGTTGGTGGTTGCGACCACAGATCCGGATCGGGGAGCGGCCGCGATTTCCATGCGCAACTCCCATTCCTTGCGAGGCTCCTCCACCACGTCGAGGCGCTCGATGCGGCGCTGAGTCTGACGGGCTTTGGCCGCTTGCTTTTCCGTCGACTCGGTACGCAATCCGCGGCCGATCTTGTCGTTGTCCTTGGCCTTACGGCGCGCATTGCGTACGCCGTGTTCCATCCAGTTGCGCTGCATCTGGGCGCGATCTTCGAGTTCGGACCTGGTGCCCGCATATTCTTCGAACGCCTCGCGGGCGTGCTGGCGAGCAATCTCACGCTCAGCAAGGTACGACTCGTACCCGCCGTCGTAGACGGCGATATTCTGTTGTGCCAGATCAAGTTCCACGATTCCGGTGACGGTGCGCGAAAGGAACTCGCGGTCGTGGCTCACCACAACCAGGGCCGCTCGCGTTTCTGCGACAAAGCGTTCGAGTTGCTCGAGGCCACGCAGATCGAGATCGTTGGTGGGCTCGTCGAGCAGCAGGATGTCGTAGCGAGAAAGCAGCAGCGACGCGAGGCCGGCGCGAGCCGCCTGACCACCGGACAGTGCCGTCATGTGTGCATCGAGGGGAACTCCGAGGCCCAGTTCGTCGACAACTTTCTCCGCGCGTTCCACCAGGTCTGCGCCGCCGAGTGTGAGCCAGCGCTCGAGCGCCGGCGAGTACAGGTCTTCCGCGGAATCCGCGAGGGTTTCCGCAGCGGCATTCATGACGTCTTCGGCGTGCGTGACTCCGGTGCGTCGGCCCAAGAATTCGAGAACGGTCTCACCTGCGATGCGGTCGGGTTCCTGCGCCAGGTAGCCAACAGCGGCGTCGGGTGGGCTGAGGGTGATCGACCCCTCCACATCAGCGGTTCCGGTTCCGGCCAGCGCTGTCAGGAGCGTCGACTTGCCCGCGCCGTTGGCGCCGACAAGGCCGATGACGTCGCCGGGGGCGACGGTGAGATCGAGATCGGAGAACAGGGTGCGTTCTCCCCGGGAAGCTGAGAGTCCGCTGATGCGCAGTGTTGCAGTCACAGGTGAAGTATCCCCTGTGCTGCGCACAGCGTCAGCGTCGCACCAGGTGATACCAGCACGGATGGGCCGCACGGGCAGGCAACGGCGCATCGGCCATATCGGCCGGATCACTCGACACCATGGTCCAGCCGTCGAAAGCTCGGGCGACGTCGTCCTTCGACACGCCATGCGGCATCGGCCATCGATGGCCTGGACTGAAGGCGAACATGATCAACGACGCTTCCGGTGCCGTGACGGCATTGACGGACTCCGCGTATTCACCGCGCTCGTGATCGTTCAGGCCGTGGAAGCATCCGATGTCCAGGACCAGCATGTGACCCGGGTCGACTGCGATGTGCAGATCGGTTGCGTCCTCATGCAGGAACCGAATGTTCGAGTGGGCCTCGCGGGCCCGGATCCGTGCTTTGTCCAGAGCTTCCTGCTCGTTGTCGACTCCGGTGACCTGCCAGCCACGCTTTGCCATGTCGATGGAGTGCTTTCCGGTTCCGCATCCGATGTCGAGGGCGCGCCCGTTGTCGGGGACGGGGATAAAGTCGAGTAGAGCGGACAGTTGGGTGTCAAAACCTCGCCGGGTGTGCTCCCACGGAGTCACTCCCACTTTGTAGGCGAGATGGTAGGGAAGATTCATCGCCGTCCCTTTCCCTCGAGGAGATTTCAAGGCGTGTCTTCCAAGGTAGACGGGGTTTTCGGGCAGGACAAGGGGGCACGCGCGGGAACACTCCACCGGTTTGCCGCGTTGACTGGGTATGACCGAACCACAAGACGTGACCACTGTTCCGAGCATTGTGTTGGCCGACGGCAAGGCCATGCCCGCTTTGGGATTCGGTGTCTTCCAAGTGCCGGACGACCAAACTCGAGACGCCGTATCAACCGCCTTGCAGGCTGGTTATCGAAGTATCGACACCGCCAAGATCTACGGAAATGAGGCCGGTGTCGGGCAGGCGATTGCCGAGTCCGGTATCAACCGCGAAGACCTCTACATCACTACCAAACTGTGGAATGACGATCAGGGATACGAGTCGACGCTGGCGGCATTCGACGCGAGCCTCGAGCGACTCGGCCTCGATTACCTCGACCTCTACCTGATCCACTGGCCGGTGCCGTCGCAGGACCTTTACGTCGACACGTTCAAGGCATTCCAGAAGCTCAAGGCCGATGGTCGGGTGCGGTCGATCGGTGTTTCGAACTTCACCGTCGACAACCTCGAACGGGTGATCGGGGAGACGGGTGAGGTGCCGGTCCTCAACCAGATCGAATTACACCCCAAGTTCAACCAGTCCGAACTTCGCGCCTTCCATACCGGCAAGGGAATTGCCACCGAGGCGTGGAGTCCGCTCGGCCAAGGCACTCTGCTCACGGATCCCGTCATCACCGCGATCGCCGACGCCCATGGCGTGACCGCCGCTCAGGTTGTCATTCGTTGGCATCTGCAGATCGGCAACGTCGTGATCCCCAAGTCGGTGACACCGTCGCGTATCAAGGAGAACTTCGACGTCTTCGGATTTGCATTGACGCCGGACGAGATCAATGCCATTGGATCACTTGATGATCCGGCCGGTCGAATCGGTCCGAACCCGGCGGTGTTCGGGAGCTAGATCAACGAATACCTGCAATAAGGCAACGGCACTCCCACTATCGAGTGGGAGTGCCGTTGCCGTGTCGGATCAGTTCAGATGTGTGCGGTGCTCTGCGGTGAAAGCGATGTGTTCATCGGTGCGTCCGGTGCGGAGTTTCTCCACCCACTCGGGGTCGGCGAGAAGTGCGCGCCCGATGGCGACCATGTCGAATTCGCCGTCCTCGTACTGAGCTTCGAGACGCTCCAGTCCGGTGACATCGGATGCCGCGTCGGCGGTGAAGGCCGTGGTGAACACAGAATCGAGCCCGATGGATCCGACTGTGATGGTGGGCAGGCCGGTCAGCTTCTTCGTCCAGCCGGCGAGTCCGAGTTTGCTGTCGTCACCGCCCAGTTCGGCGAACGCCGGCTCCCAGTGTCGCCTCGTCGACGGGTGCAACACATCGACTCCCGCATCGACCAGCGGAGCGAGGATGCGCCCCAGTTCCGCCGGACTCTGGGCGATCCGAGCGTCGTACTGACCGGACTTCCACTGCGAGAAACGGTAGACGATCGCGAACTCGTTTCCGACAGCCTCTCGGATGGCAGCGACAACCTCAGCCGGGAAGCGAGTTCTGGCTTCGAGCGATCCGCCATATGTATCTGTGCGGACATTTGTTCCAGCCCAAAGGAATTCGTCCAGTAGGTAGCCGTGCGCGCCGTGTAGTTCCAGGCCGTCGAATCCGGTGCTCTGTGCGTTGAGGGCGGCATCTACCCAGGCCTGCTTCAGTGTTTCGAGATCAGACGTGGTGAATTCTCGTCCCAAGCGCGTGCCGTCGAGCGCCAAACCGGACGGGCTGACGGTCTCGGCCTCGGGATTGAGGCGGGAGTTCTCGCCGCGCTCGACACCCAGATGCCAGAGTTGCGGAATGATGGATCCGCCCTCGGCGTGGACGGCGTCGACAACCGAGCGCCAGCCGTCCAGGCTCGAGTCGCCGTAGATGCGCGGAACTCGGGTATGCGGGCCGGCGGCGGGGTCTGGGATGTACGTGCCTTCGGTGATGATCAGGCCGACACCACCGGCTGCCCGACGACGGTAATACTCGGCTACGTCGGCTCCGGGAATTCCGTCGGGCGAGAACGCGCGGGTCATCGGGGCCATGGCAAAGCGGTTACGCAACGAGAGTGATTTCACCTCGAAGGGCTGGAAGAGGCCGCGCAACGCGGAGGCCTCGGGGGCGTTCGAAGTGGGGGAAAGAGTCACAGGTCTGTTCAACGTGGCGGCCTCGACGACTATTCCGGGTTATGGCAGTCGATATTAGTTAGTGCAGTATTAGTTATCGCACTAACTAATCTGTTACGGTGTACTCATGACCACGCAGGAGTCGCTCACCGATCCGCTGGCACTCGACCGCCAGGTGTGTTTTGCGCTCGCCGTTGCGAACCGGGCCGTGCTGTCCGTATACCGTCCATTGCTCGAGCCGATGGGCCTCACGCATCCCCAGTATCTCGTGATGCTGGCGTTGTGGGGGAAGGCCCCGATGGCGGTCAAGGAAATCGGGCAAGCATTGCAACTCGATTCGCCGACGCTGTCACCGCTGCTCAAGCGTCTCGAGGCGTCCGGGCTGATCACGCGAACGCGGAGCCGGGCTGACGAGCGCCAACTCGACGTCGATCTCACCGAAGCTGGTGCAGCTTTGCGGAGCGAGGCGGAGAAGATTCCGCCGGCAGTGGTGGAGAAGCTTGGTGTGGGACTAGCTGAACTCGAAGAACTTCACACGGTGCTCACGCGTGTCAATGAAGCCGCGTTGCGTGCTGGAGCACTAGACCAATGAAAGGCAAGGATATGTCTACCGTGCCCGCAGGAAAACAGCGCACGTCACCGAATCCTCTTCAGTGGCTTGGCTATTCGTTCGGTCGCAAGTTGCCGGATTCCATGCAGGAATGGGTGCGCAACGATCTGATCGGCGATTGGGCGGTGCCACGTCACCTCGTCCGCAGCATGGTGCCGTTCCTGCCGGTTTTTGCGGTTTTCATGCTGTTCCCGGGTCCGTGGGCGCTGCGAGCGTCCATGGTGCTTCTCGGAGTATTGCTGGCGTTGTTCTATTCCGTTTCCTACATGGCGCAGAACAGGTCTCGTCGACTCGAACGCCACGGCCTGCCCGCGGATCTGGAAAACCCGAAAAAGGTCACTCGTCACGACGCCGAGAAGGCCGCATACGACAAGCTGTACGGCCACAGTTAGTCGGGGCCGTACGAACTTCAGTCCCTAGTTGCGAATTCGCGTGCCTCGAATGCCAGATCGTCTGCAGCGGAATCCATGCGGGCGATCTCGCGATCAGGCACCGTCAGGACGGCGACGATCGGCACTGCCATCGCAAGAAGTCCGATGACAAAGACGGGGAAGAGGAACGCGAACACCTCGAGCCCGACGGGTGCGGGGGCGGACGTGTCGTGGACAACCTGCACCGCTGCCATACCGGTGTAGTGCATGCCGACCACGGCGACACCCATGATCACACCGGCGATCAATCGCATGACGGTGGATTCCATCACCATCGTGAACCACAACGCGGCGGTGCCGGCCACAACGGCGATCACCAGTGACAGTGCGACGAAGTACATGTTGTAGTTGATCTCACCCTGAAATCGCAAGGCCCGCATACCCGTGTAGTGCATGATGTTGACCGCGATGCCGACGAGGAAGCCGGCGGCCAGGAGCCGAGACCAGCGGAATTCTGTGCCGACGATCAACAAGCCGACAAATACTGCGGTCACGGACATCAGCGCCGAAATGATCGTCCAGGTCAGACTGTAGCGAATGGGACTGCCGGGCACGGCAAACCCGAGCATTGCGATGAAGTGCATCAACCAGATACCGACACCGCCGATGGACAGTGCGCCCATGAACAACCAGCGCAAGCGAGCTGCCGGGTGGGTGGCCGCCGCGCCGTGTCGGGTGCATGCCAATCCGATGACCGATCCCGAGACTGCAACGGCGAACGCCAGTCCGAGCAGCCAGATTCCCATCGAGAAATGGTGCATTTCATCCGACATGCCAGTTCCTTAGGTTTGTTGTTGTCAGAGGTGTCAGTACAGTGCTGCGGCCGCGATACGTTCGAGCGCGTACTCGGTGATCGTGATCAAGGCCTGCTTCGCAGATTCCCGGTTACGCGCGTCGATTTCGATCATCGGGACGCGGTTGGGCAGCGCGAGAGCCTGACGAAGATCACTCGCGGCGTGGATCGGAGCTCCGTCAAAACGGTTGACTGCCACGATGAACGGCAATCCGCGTGCTTCGAAGAAGTCGACAGCGGCAAAGCTGTCTTCGAGGCGACGTGTGTCGACGAGGATGACCGCTCCGATGGCGCCGGTGATGAGGTCGTCCCACATGAACCAGAACCGTCGTTGACCCGGTGTGCCGAACAGGTACAGGACCAAATCGTCGGCCAGCGTAATGCGGCCGAAATCCATTGCAACTGTTGTGGTGTCTTTGTTCGGTGTCGCGCCGAGATGGTCGATGCCGTCACTGGCGTCTGTCACCAATGCTTCGGTGCGCAGCGGCACGATCTCGGAGACCGTCCCGACAAGGGTGGTCTTTCCGACACCGAAGCCGCCGGCGATCACGATTTTCGTCGAGGTGACGCGAGATGATGCGTCAGAGTGCCCGAAGTCCACTGAGGGTCCTTTCGATCAATTCGCGGCGCTCGACCGCAGTCGCATCGCTTCGCAGAGTGGCTTGTACTTCCAATGCCCCGGCGACGATCAGATCCGCCACCAGGACTCGGGCCACCCCGATCGGAACACCAAGGTGTGCACCGATTTCCGCGATGGAGATCCGCTGCTCGCAGAGGGAGACGATCGAGGTGCGAATGTCTTCAGGTGCAAGGCGCCCAGCGACGGCATCCTCCATCGTCGCGACAATCGCTTCGATGGGGAGGTCGATGGACGGCTGAGTCCGACCTTCGGTGAGCGCGTATGGACGAACCAGACTCGGTTCGGGGTCAACGCGTTCGGGGTGATTGGACATGAGTATCAAGAATCCCGACCCGAACGAGCGGCAATGTCCATCGTCGGGCCGACTCGGTCGACCAGAGTTGCCATTTCGTACCCGATCTGACCGATATCGCATCCCGCAACGGCCAGCGCGGCCAGGTAGGCGCCGCTGCCGACGCCCATCAGCAGTAGATAACCGTTCTCCATCTCGACAACTGATTGCAGTACCGCTCCGCCGTCGAACAACCGTGACGCACCGGCGGAGAGGCTGGCGAGTCCCGAAGTCACAGCGGCCAATTGGTCAGCTCGATCGAGCGGAAGGTGGGTGCTCGCAGCACTCAACAGTCCGTCGGCCGAGACGATGATCGCGTGGCTCACTCCCGGTACGTCGCGGGCGAAACCCGAAACCAACCAGTCGAGTGAGCGAGGAGTCTCTTGGGCTCCGGCTGAATTCACTGTTCTCCTTCATCGTTGCGCACATTCGCACCACTGGGCGTGGTCGACCCGACAGTATTCTCGGTGCTACGACGCCGTCCGCGACTGACGCCGGACTGGTAGTCGCTCCACCCGCGTCTGACGTTCTCCGGATCCGTGCTCTGGCGGTGAGTGCCCGAGCGCAATGGTGCATTGGTGCCGCCGACAGTGCCGGGAACCAACCTCGCACCACGATCACGGATGGGTAGACCGGAGTCGGCGATTCTGGTGACAGGCAATTCGAACGACGCCCGGGCCGCAAGCCACCCCTGGTCGGCTTCTGTTGTCCAGGCGACTTCACCTGTGGCAGAAGCTGTCCCCGCTGTCGGGTCGACCAGCCACTCGGACACCATGCGGGCGTAGATCGGTGATGCTGCCGGGGGAGCGGAGACGGGCGCATCGGAAGGTTCCGTTGCGCGTGCGCCCGTACGTGGTGGGAAACCGTCGCGCGCTCGAGAGGAGAAGAACGCCGCGGTGTTGGTCGGGGCGGTGGAGTTGAGTCGGTGCCTCGGTGCCGGTTCGGTGATTGGCTCCGGGGCAACAGTTTCCGCCGGAGCGACGAAATGCTCGGCAGGTGATGCACTCGGTTCGGGCGTCGGCGCCGCCGTGACGGGATCGCCGATTCCGGCTGCCCCGCTGGCACCTGGTGTGCGACGCGGCAGCCCGATCGACTCGACAGGGGCGCTGGCGCCGAGTTGCGCGGTCACAGTTGTGGGAGCGCCGCCGACGGGCGTCGGCAGGACGGCCCTTACGGTGTTACCAGGCTGACGCTGCGGAAGTCCCGCAGCGGACGTGGTGGGTGCTTGCGCGCCCATCGAATATGTCTCGGCCACTGTGGGTTCGGGAGCGCGCACGGGCTGAGCCGATAGCGGCGGAGTCTGGACGGGGGCAGCATTCCTGGCCGGAGCACCCTGGTGGGCCGGACTAGTGAACGGTGCAGTCACTGTGTCAGACGGATGCGCTTCGAGCAGTGCCGCTGGCAGGAGGATCGAGGCGGTGATGCCGGCGCGGTCGGGTGCATTGCCGGTGGGCCGCAGTCGAACGGAAATGTTGTGTCGCATACTGATCCGGCTGATGACGAACAGTCCCATGTGCCGGGCAGTGTCCGGCGTCATCTCGCCGCCCGACGCCAGGCGCCCGTTGGCGTCGACAAGATCCGCGGTGGACATTCCCAGTCCCAGGTCGGCGACCTCCACGAGCATGGAACCGTCGTTGGTGCGGGCCGCGTTGATGGTCACGGTCGACTCGGGCGGTGAGTATCGCAGCGCGTTGTCGAGGAGTTCGGCGACAATGTGTACGACGTCTGCGCTGGCTTGCCCGCTGATGACGGCGGACGGAATCTGACCGAGCCCGACGCGAAGGTAGTCCTCGACTCCGGAGACGGAGCCGCGCAGAGCGTCGGCAAGCTGGATCGGCGCGGTTCGACCGCGTCGACTTTCGGTGCCGGACAGGATGAGAAGGTTCTCGCCGTTGCGTCGCATTCGGGCCGCGATGTGGTCGAGGCGGAATAGGTTTTCGAGGCGCTTCGGGTCGTCTTCGTCCTGCTCGAGTTGCTCGATCAGGCCGAGTTGCTGTTCGACGAGGGACTTGTTGCGCCGTGACAGCGTTTCGAACATGTCGTTGACCTGGCGTCGCAGGGTTGCCTGTTCGCCTGCCAGGCTGATGGCCTGCCCGTGCATGTCGTCGACTGCGCGGGCAAGCTGTCCGATTTCCTCGTGAGTGTGGACGGGTACACGGGGGATTTCGAGGTCGCTGATCTTTTCGCCGGAGCGGATTCGTTCGATGGCCTCGGGCAGTCCGCGTCGTGATGCTTGCAGTGCCGCGAACCGGAGACGTCGGATGGGATCGACCAACGAGCGACTGATGATCAACGCGACCACGAGTGCGGCGAGGACAGCGGCGAGAACCAGGGCAGTGTCGCGCAGCGCTGCAGTTCGGGCAGTGTTGGATTCGGCGGTCACGCTGGTGCCGAACTGTTCGACGGCTGCGTCGGTGACCTCGTCGTACTGGTCGCTACTGGTTTGCAGTCCGATATCGACCTGACTGCTGAGCGGGGACGACGACGAGGTGGCGCCGATTTCGGCGATGCGGCTCTGTGCGGACGAACGCAGCGCGTTGACGGCCACTGCGGTCGGTGAGCTGTCCGATTCGTCTGGTGGTAGCACCTTGTCGAGTGCCGCTAGCTCCACGCCGGTGGTGGTGGCAAGCGCGGTGCGTGTTTGTTGATCGAGGCGGCCGGAGCCGAACAGAACGCGCTGATCGGACAATGCCCGACGTGCTTCCCACAGGGACGAGAACTCGCCGCCGCGCTGACGCAGAATGGGGCGCTGGGATGTATTGATGACGTCGGTGAATGCGCTCGAGATGTTGCTGGACACTTCATTGACGAGTGTGACGAGCCGTGCCGGTGCAACTGCGCCCGCTGCCACTTCGTCGACGATGGATGTGCTGTCCTCCAAAGCTCGGGTGACTTTGTCGTTGAGCACGTCGTCGGCCTGGAACGAGCGGCCGGCGGTGACAAGTTCCTGCATCGAATCGTTCACTGCCGTTGTGGCAGTCGTTGTTTCAGTGCCGGAAGAGGATGCGACTGCGAGGTCGTACAGAGCTTCCTCGAGGTGGAGGGCTGCGGGTACTGCGAGCACTCGTTCGGATGAGGAACTGAGCCTGGAGGCCTCGGCCAGTTCGGCCTGGATCCGGAAGGCGCCGAGTACGACGGCGATGAGCATCGGAACGGCAAGGACCGCGACGACCTTCCAACCGAGGCGCCACTCGCCGATCGACCACCAGGAGGTTGCTGTGTGTGCATCGTGTTTCATGCGGACCGCTTCCCCTTCATATTTGCCCCCTCGCCCAGTCCCCCGGATGGGTCACTGCGCGCACTCCTTCGAGCGCACGCAATCGAAGAAAGGTTAGCTGAACGGTAACAGACCGATCTGTGACAGGCTAGGCGTATGCCGGATTCCGGACCTTGGGCCGAAAATGTCCTGTCTGATCAGCTAAAGGACGAATCGGGCAAACGTAGCCAAATGGAAGCTGGATCAGCGAAGTTCGAGAAAGGACGTCAACTCGGCTGCAGCTGCCTGGCCGGCGCGGTTCGCGCCGATCGTCGACGAGGAGGGCCCGTAGCCAACCAGATGCACACGAGGATCGGAAGCCACCTGAGTTGCGAGGCGACCGCTCATCTCGATTCCGCCGCCGGTCCCACGCAGTCGAAGCGGCGCCAGGTGGTCGAGCGAACTCCGAAACCCAGTGCACCACAAGATGACATCGGCATACACGGTTGTGCCGTCGGCCCATCGCACCCCGTCCGGAAGGATCTCCGAGAACATCGGTCGTCGCGTCATCACACCACGTTCGCGTGCCGCACGAATGGCAGGCGTCACCGGAAGGCCGGTGACCGACACGACCGACCCTGGCGGCAAACCGCGTCGTACTCGGTCCTCGACCATGGCGACGGCATCCCGACCGATCTCCGGGGAAAACGGTTCGCCGCGGAACTCCGGTTCGCGACGCGTCACCCACGTGGTGGTCGTTACCTGTGAAATCTCGTCGAGCAATTGCACCGCGGAGATGCCACCACCGACAACAACAACATGTTTGCCCGCGAACTCGTTGGCCGAGTAGTAGTCCTTGGTGTGTAATTGGCGCCCACGGAACGACGCGGCACCACGGTAGTAAGGAATGAACGGGCGCTCCCAGGTTCCGGTCGCATTGATCAGCCCGCGGGCCGCGTAGACGCCGTGGTCGGTCTCGATCCGTAGACGTTCCTGCCTCGGACACACCACTCGCGTATGGACGGGTCGGTGGACGGGCAGTTCGAATTGCTTCTCGTACAACTCGAAGTAATGGGGTACCGCAACCGACGCCGGTACCTGCTCGGCGTCGGTTCCCGTTGTTTCCGCGAACGACATACCCGGGAGATCGTGAACTCCGTTGACGGTGCTCAAGGTCAGGCTCGGCCACCGAAACTGCCAGGCACCGCCGGGACCGGCTGCGTGATCGAGCACGACAAATCCCGATTCGGGTAGAACAGAGAACTTGCGGAGGTAGTACGCCGCGGACAATCCGGCCTGGCCGGCGCCGATCACCACGATGTCGACATCGACGCTCTCGCTGCGTCCCTCGTCACTATCGTTCGTACTCATCGGTAATCTAACCTCCTGATGCGCAGAACTCTGCGGTGAGAGAACTACGTGGTCGGCAAACTGCATTCGGATCAACCCTTGCGCACGAGCCTTCCAGAAAAGAAAGTGAGCGGACATGATCGGGACTTCCCGTGACGGCAATGTCGTGACCATCGAATTGCAGCGTCACGAGCGTCGCAACGCGCTCAGTGCGGAACTCTGCATCGCGATCAAGGACGCAGTGACTGCCGCCGTCGCCGATCGCGCTCACGTCATCGTGATCACCGGCCAGGGGTCCGCATTCTGCGCCGGTGCCGACCTGTCCGGTGACGTGTACATGGAAGGCTTCACCGACCGACTTTTCGAGATGCTCCGCTCGATCGACACGGCGCCGATCCCGGTGATCGCCGCGGTCAACGGTCCGGCCATCGGTGCAGGCACGCAGCTGGCCATTGCCTCCGACCTGCGCGTTGTCGCCCCGGCTGCGCGGTTCGGCATTCCAGCGGCGACGCTGGGTGTGTCTGTCGACAAATGGACGATGCGACGGTTGGCGTCACTCGTCGGCGGTGGCCCCGCTCGCACCGTTCTCCTCGGCATCGAGCAGATCGGCGCCGAAGAAGCATTCAACCGCGGACTTGCCAACAAGATCGGCACCCTCGACGACGCCCAGGAATGGGCGCACCGCATCGCCAACCTCGCACCACTGTCCTTGCGTCATATGAAGATGGTCCTCAACGACGACGGAACGATGGAAGAACAGTCGCCCGAGCAACTCGACGCACTGCACGCCGCGTGGCTCAGTGACGACGTGCAGGAAGCCCGCGCCGCCCGCATCGAAAACCGCGCACCGGTCTTTAAGGGCAAATAGTCGCTAGTCTGGGCCCAATGAAGACGACGACGCTTCTCGGTGCTGCCGCGATCACCGCGGCAGCAGGATGGATAGCCCGCGCCGCATGGGGAATCCCGACGCAGATCGGGGCGTCGCGCAATGCGGTGCAACCCTATGCGGCGATGTCACCGCGATATCGGAATCGTCAGTTCCACAATTCGGACCCCAGCAGCGTGCTCGTGCCGGGCACCGATGCCGGGATGGCAAAGTCGTTGCTCACCCGCGGTTCGACGGGTCGGCCTCGCGCGCCCATCCCGTTGGCGACGCCGCTCGCACCGGCTCAGGCCGGGGGAGCAGCTGTCACGTGGTACGGGCATTCGAGTGTCCTCGTCGAGGTCGATGGCTACCGGGTGCTAGCCGACCCCGTGTGGAGTGAGCGTGTATCACCTTCTGCCACAGTCGGTCCCGCGCGTATGCATGCCGCTCCGGTGGCGTTGGCGGACGTCCCGAGCGTGGATGCGATTGTCATCTCCCACGATCATTACGACCACCTCGACATGGAGACGGTCAAGACTCTGACCCGCACCCAGGCGGCGCCCTTTGTGGTGCCGATCGGGATCGGCGCGCATCTGCGGCATTGGAAGGTGCCGGAGAACCGCATCGTCGAATTGGACTGGGACGAGTCGACGACTATCGGTGACCTGGTGCTTACCTGCACCGAAGCTCGACACTTTTCCGGGCGAGGTCTGGTCCGCAACGCGACCCAGTGGGCATCGTGGGTGTTTGCCGGGCCGAAGCATCGGGTGTTCTTCGGAGGGGACAGCGGATACACACCGCGGTTCGTGGAACTCGGCACCACGTACGGGCCTTTCGACCTGACCCTCCTTCCTGTCGGCGCGTACGACGTGCGGTGGCCGGATATCCACATGAACCCGGAAGAAGCGGTTCAGACCCACGCGGATCTCAACTGCGGCGACCCCACGCGCGGGGTGTTTGTTCCGATTCACTGGGCTACGTTCAATCTGGCGTTCCACTCGTGGTCCGAGCCGATCATCCGGTTGACCGAAGCTGCCGCCGATGTCGGCACGACGGTGGCGGTGCCGATGCCGGGTGGACGGATCGATGCGCTGTCCGCGCAACCGCCGACAAAATGGTGGATTCCCCTGGGGTAACCGATCGACTCGAGGCGGCGATCGGAGTCGGACCCGGTTTTGTCTCGGCGAGTGCGTAATCTTTGACCATGGCTCACGAGCACATCGGTTCAGAAGGCACGGCGACCTCGATCGCGACGGACGGTGACGGGGATGCCGTCGACGTTGTCCGGGGCCTGACCGCAGATCAAGTTGCGTCGCGGATCGCGTCGGGGCAGACCAACGACGTACCCGATCGGGCGTCTCGTTCGGTCAAGGACATCGTTCGCGGCAATGTGTTCACGAGGATCAACGCGATCCTGCTGGTGCTGCTGGTGATTGTTCTGGCAACCGGCTCCGTGATCGACGGAATGTTCGGACTGTTGATCATCGCGAACAGCGGTATCGGCATCATTCAGGAGATCCGCGCCAAGAAAACGCTGGACGCCTTGGCGATCGTCAGTCAAGCGAAGCCCATGGTCCGGCGTGACGGTATTGCTGTTGCGTTGGCCCCCAAAGATGTTGTGCTCGATGACATTATCGAACTGGGTTCGGGCGATCAGATTGTCGTCGACGGCGAAGTGGTGTCGTCGTCGGCGCTCGAAGTGGACGAGTCGTTGCTCACCGGCGAAGCCGATCCGGTACACAAGAGCGTCGGTGAGTCGATACTCTCGGGCGGTTTTGTCGCCGCAGGCAGCGGCGCGTATCGCGCCACCAAGGTCGGCGGCGACGCATATGCCGCGAAGCTCGCAGAAGAGGCCAGTAAGTTCACGCTCGTTCATTCGGAACTGCGGAGCGGCATCGACCGCATTCTGAAATTCATCACGTACCTGATGATTCCGGCTGGTGCGCTGATCATCTACAACCAGCTGTTCTCGAGCGGTGAGTCCCTCGGTCCGGCTCTGAACGGCATGGTCGCGGCCCTCGTTCCGATGGTCCCCGAGGGCCTGGTGCTCATGACGTCCATCGCTTTTGCCGTCGGCGTCATTCGATTGGGCAAGCGGCAGTGCCTCGTTCAGGAATTGCCCGCGATCGAGGGGCTCGCTCGCGTCGACGTCGTGTGTGCAGACAAGACGGGAACCCTGACCGAGAACGGTATGCGGCTATCGGAGTTGAAACTCGCCGACGGGTCTGCCGACGAGTCGGTGATCAAGGCCGCGCTCGCCGCGATGGCTGCGTCCGACCCTCGGCCGAACGCCAGTGTTCTGGCGATCCGTGAGTCCCTGACCGACGACGCAGGCTGGGGTGAAGCTACATCGGTGGCACCGTTCTCATCTGCGAAGAAGTGGAGCGGGCAGTCGTACGGCGTCCACGGCAACTGGGTGCTCGGTGCTCCGGACGTGCTGCTCGATCCGTCGTCGGAGATGGCCCGTCTGGCAGAAGAAGTCGGTTCAAGCGGACTTCGTGTTCTCATGTTGGGCAGCAGCAACCTGCCGGTCGACGACGGCGACGCTCCGGGCGTCGTGACACCGGAAGCCTTGGTTGTCCTGGAGCAGAAAGTTCGCCCGGACGCGCAGGAAACGTTGGAGTACTTCGCAAGTCAACGGGTAGCCGTCAAGGTCATCTCCGGTGACAATGCCGTGTCCGTCGGTGCAGTGGCAGGTTCGCTCGGACTCGAAGGCGGCGATCGACCGATCGATGCGCGTGAGCTTCCGAGCGATCAGGAGAAACTGGCCGATGTACTTGACGGCGCAACCACCTTCGGACGCGTTCGCCCGGATCAGAAGCGAGAGATGGTTGCGGCCTTGCAGTCTCGCGGCCACACCGTCGCGATGACCGGCGACGGGGTCAACGACGTCCTGGCCCTCAAGGACGCCGACATCGGAGTCTCGATGGGATCCGGCAGTCCCGCGACGCGCGCTGTCGCTCAGATCGTGCTGTTGGACAACAAGTTCGCGACGTTACCGTACGTGGTGGCCGAAGGCCGTCGAGTGATCGGCAATATCGAACGTGTCTCCAACCTGTTCCTGACCAAGACCGTGTACTCGGTGGTTCTCGCGTTCCTGATCGGAATCACCGGTGTGCTGTCGAAGATGCTCGACTTCGAACCGCTGTCGTACCCGTTCCTGCCGCGCCACGTCACCATCGCGGCCTGGTTCACGATCGGTATCCCCGCGTTCATTCTTTCGCTGGCACCGAACAACGAACGGGCCCGTTCCGGCTTCGTGCCACGTGTGATGCGACTGGCTTTGCCGTCGGGAATCATCATCGGCGTCACCACCTTCATCGCGTACGTGCTCGCGCACCGTAATCACGATCTGACACCTGAGCAGGAAGGCACCACTGCTCTGATCACGTTGATCATGATCGCGCTGTGGGTACTGGCCGTCGTTGCGCGACCGTACGTGTGGTGGAAGTTGGTGCTGATCGGTGGTTCAGTCGCCGGCTACCTGATCTTGTTCGCGTTGCCGTTCACCCGTGAGTTCTTCAAGTTGGATCCGAGCAATGTGGCAGCAACTACACTCGCGATCACTCTCGGTGCGGTAGGCGTCGTATTGGTGGAGGTGTCCTGGTGGGTCAGTGCCCGGTTGCACGGTGAGAAGCGAAAGCTGTTCACCACGCCGGACGATCTGCCCGGGGAACACCATCACGCGGAGGCGCAGAGGTAGTTTCCAGCCCCCCACCTTGATGGCGCCACATCGTTCGACCTGTGAGAATCTATGTGTGTGCGGAGGTTCTACTTTCCGCAGCAGGATGTGCATGAGCACCGGGAGAGGACACAAAATGGGTTTCTTGGACAACGTCAAGGGTCTGGTCGAGAAAGGCCAGGAACTTGCCTCGGAGAACTCCGACAAGGTTCACGACGCAATCGACAAGGTCGCCGACATCGCCGATAACAAGACCGGCGGAAAGTACGGCGATCAGATCGACAAGGCAGCCGAGGCTGCCAAGAAGGCTGTTCCCGAAAAGGAGTAGCCCGCCAGCAATCAGGAGCCCACACCTCGACGAGGTTGTGGGCTCCTGTGCGTCCGCTGGGTGACTTGTCAGTCTGGGCGGGCACAATGAACGGGTGAACTTCACCTGGATTCTGCTGGTCGTCATCGCCGCCATCGCAGTGACAGGGCTGGCGAACCGCCGAAATCTTCAGGCGCCTCTGGTTCTGGTAGCTGTGGGTTCGGTCGCGTCGTTCATCCCGGGAATGCCTCGGCCCGAACTCGATCCACACGTCATTCTGGGTGTAGTACTTCCGCCGTTGCTCTATTCGGCTGCGCTGAAATTCTCGGTGGCGACGTTCAAACGCAACCTCGCGGCGATCTTGCGTCTGGGTGTCGGGATGGTCCTCGTGACGGCCTTCGTGGTCGCCTTCTTCGCCGAATGGCTGGTTCCGGAATTCACGATCGGTGCGGCACTGGTGCTCGGCGCGGTGATCGCACCCACCGACGCGGTCAGCGCCGTGGCAGTGGGACAGAAACTCGGATTGCCCAAGCGCGTCATCGCAATTCTCACCGGTGAGGGTCTGGTCAACGACGCTACTGCGTTGACGTTGTTCACCGTCGCCGTCGCCGCGGTGACAGGTACTCGGATCGCCACGGATTCGCCGTTGCTGTTCTTCGCCTACGAAGTGGTCGGCGGAGTAGCAATCGGCCTGGTTCTTGCATTCATCGTGAAATTCGTGCGCGCTCGGATGTACGATTCGCCGCTCGAAACGGGTTTGGGCCTGGTACTTCCGTTTGCCGCGTATCTAGCCGCGGAAGAACTCCATGCGTCGGGTGTTCTCGCGGTTGTGGTCGCGGGCTTGGTGATCGGGCACTATTCGACGGATGCCTCGATCATGACGAGGCTGCAGGAACGGTCCGTCTGGTCGAGCCTCGACACGCTACTCGAGATGTTCGTCTTCGCCTATATGGGCCTGCAGTTGAGCTTCGTGATCGACGATGTCGTCAACGACGGTCTTCCGGCGGTCAACGTAATCCTGTACGGGCTCGCGGTGTTGGCGGTGGTCATCGTGATCCGGCCGCTGTGGTTGTTCCTGAGCTACTCCCGGGTGCGATTCGGAATAACGTTGCGCCGTGGGCAGCGTCAGAAACAGTTGACGTGGAAACAGAACGTAGTCGTGTCCTGGGCCGGGATGCGCGGCGTGGTCACTCTTGCCGCGGCCGGCGGTATTCCGTTTGCACTCTCCTCCGGTGAACCGTTTCCCGGCCGCGGTGTCATCCAGGCGATCGCCTTCATCGTTGCGGTGGGAACGCTGCTCCTGCAAGGTTCCACACTGCCGTTCCTGATCCGCAGACTGGACGTTGCCGATCCCTACGAACAGTTGCGCACGCAGGAGCAAATGGAGTTGGCGCGCACCATCTCTCGTCAAGCCGGTGAGAAAGCGCTGGCCGACGTGGTGGCCAGTCCACCGCCAGGCGTCGCCGGCGCCGAACTTCAGGCAATCATCGAACGCGTGCGACGCTCGATGCAGGCCAGACTCCAAGTGCAGGAGACGGACGAGAACAACGATCGCGACACGGCGATGTGGAATGCGGGCGCATTGTTCGACAAGTTTCGGCATCAGTCGTTGCGTACACAGCGCATGGCGTTGATTGCCGCGAGGGACGACGGCGATCTCGACGACGAGGTATTGCGTACCGTGTTGGAGAGTCTTGATCTCGAAGAGGCTGCAGCTGAGGAACGGGTACGGCGCCGCCGCGCTCGCGCGGCGGCCGGAGGGGATGGCACAGCATGAGTGCACGACTGCGGCACGTGATCTGGGGGACGCTCGCGGCGAGTGCCCTTGTGGTGAGTTCGGCCTGTGGATCTGCAGGAACCGAGGAGACAGCGGGAACGCAGACGCAGTCCACCACATCTGTCGCGCAGGCTCTGCCCGCCCCGGTGAGCGCAGCACGCGGCGTTGTCTTCGAGGACCAACCGTTTGCGGCAACCGCTGCCGCCGGAGCGAGCGCCCGGAAGATTCTGTACGGCTCCACATCCGGCGTCGACGGTCGCGAAACACAGGTGTCGGGAACGGTATTCACCCCACCCGGAACTCCTCCCGAAGGTGGCTGGCCCATCGTCTCCGTCGGCCACGGCACCACGGGAATCTCGGACGATTGTGCACCGTCAACGTCGCCGACGCTCCTCGGAGCGATGGGGCTGGTGGAGCCGCTGCTGAACGCGGGTTACGTTGTTGCCGTCTCGGATTTCGAGGGGCTCGGGACTCCTGATCCGCACCCGTACCTGCAACCGGATACCGCCGCCTACAACGTGATCGACGCGGTGCGCGCGGCACGCAACATAGTCCCGGACACGTCGGACAGGTGGGCCACGTTGGGACTCTCGCAAGGTGGTCAGGCGTCGTGGGCAGCTGCGGAGAAGGCAGGCGAATACGGGGACGGGCTCGAATTTGTCGGTGCGGCAAATCTTTCGCCCGCGGCCGACATCTCGCCGATCATCACCAGTGGGGCGGATGTGAATCTGTCACTGCCCCAACAATTGTTGCTGCCGTACGTTCTCGAGGGTCTGTCGCTGTCCCATCCGGATCTCGAGCGTGACGACTACGTACACGGAGCGTTTGCGGAGAATTACGAACTGCTGTCGTCGTGCCTCACGGCCAGGGCGCCCGAGAAGTTGTCGTTGGTGGGGAAGGTGACGCCGGCCGATACGCGCCCGGCTACTGACGCCGATGCCGATCGAATTCACGGCTGGCTGAGCGACATCGCGCTGCCGCGTGGGCAAGCGAGCGGCCCGATGTATGTGGTGGTCGGGGCAAACGACAACCTGATTCTCCCCGAGTGGACCGAGGCAGCGGTGGCCCGGGCTTGTTCGGACGGCGACGTGATCGAGTTCGTGTCGCGGCCGGGGGAGGGGCATGCTGACGGCCGGGCCGTTCCCGGGGCCGTTCAATGGATTCAGGATCGTTTCAGCGGCGTACCTGCGCCCACTACCTGCGGGGCCTAGATGAGTCCGACGGTCGCGGTCCTGTTTGCCTGCGTGGTTGCCCTTCTCAGCGCGGCTCTGGCGGCGGTCTGGATGCGGACCAGACGCGAGGTCACCTCACCCACCGAACGAGCGGTGCACACGGCGCTGCATACGGCCTCCCTTGCTGCGCGGCCACTTCGGCGCGGACTCGACAGTGAATCGGCTGCCGAAGCGGCACCTCACTTGCGTGAATTGACCGGCGCTCGAGGTTTGGGCATCACCGACGCGGCGGGAGTTGTGCTGGCGTGGAACGGGCCGCACGAATCGATGGCCGAACAATTCCACGATGCGGCACTGCGGGCGATAGAAGGTGAGCGCCGAGTACTCGTGACCCATTCGGACCTGGTGAGGGGCAGTGACGATCACGCGGTGCGGGCCTTGATCGCCCAGCCGCTTCTCATCGAGGACAGCGGCGTTGTCGGGGTATTGGGGATCGTGACGACGGAGGACCCATGGCCCGGCATGCTCGGCGCGATCACGGAGGTCGCGCGCTACGCGTGCAGCCAAATCGAACTTGCGGATCTCGATGCGTCGCGGGCGCGTCTCGACCGAGCGGAAGTGCGGGCACTGCGCGCGCAGATCAGCCCCCATTTCATCTACAACGCACTCAATACCGTGGCGTCGTTCGTTCGTACCGATCCGGCGCGGGCGCGTGAGCTGATCCTCGAGTTCGCCGATTTCACGCGCTACTCGTTCCGCTCGGCAGGCGAGTTCACCCTGCTTGCCGACGAACTGCGCAATATCGATCGCTACCTGACTCTCGAGCGGGCCAGGTTCGGTGATGCGCTCGACGTGCGACTGCAGGTGGCGCCCGAAGTGCTCAACGTGGTCCTGCCGTTCCTGGCGCTGCAACCACTGGTGGAGAATGCTGTCCGGCACGGTATCTCCGGCAAACCGGAGGGCGGCACCATCAGCATCGTGGCGGCAGACGAAGGCCCGGACTGCGTCATCAGCGTCGAGGACGACGGCGTCGGTATGGACCCGGACATGCTGCGGTTCGGTTCCCTCGACGCCATCGAATCCGGGGCCGGCCGCCCCAGCGCCCGGGAGGCCGCGCACGTGGGTCTGGCCAACGTCGACGATCGCCTGCGTGCGGCGTTCGGCAACGATTACGGCCTGGTGGTGGAGACCGCGCCGGGAGCCGGAACCAAGGTCAGCATGCGCGTGCCCAAGTTCAAGCAGGGCATTCGGGTGTGATCGGCGGCTTTGTGGGTTCAGTGCGGGTAACCGTGGGAATATGGGTGTGCTGTGAATGAGACTGACATAGGTGCCCAACTGACCGTGCTTGCCGTCGACGACGAGAAACCGGCGCTCGACGAGCTGGCTTTCCTGCTGCGCGCGCAAGAATCGGTGGCGCACGTCCACACCGCGTCGGATGCAACGACGGCGCTGCGGATCCTTCGTGACGGTGGCATCGACGGCGTTTTTCTCGACATCAACATGCCAGGACTGGACGGTTTGGAACTGGCCGGGATTCTTTCCAATTTTGCGACACCGCCGCCGGTTGTCTTTGTGACCGCACACGACGATCGGGCAGTGGCCGCCTTCGATCTCGGTGCGGTCGACTACCTTCTCAAGCCGCTGCGCGAAGAGCGGCTGGCGCAGGCGGTGAGCCGAATCGTGAGTCGCGCGGGGCGTAATCAGGCGGGCGCACAAGCCGATGCCGCACCCAGCGACGAGGTGATTCCGGTGGAACTCGGCGGCGTCACGACACTGGTGCAGCGCTCGGCGGTGGAATGGGTCGAAGCCGACGGAGACTACGCGCGGTTGCATACGGCAGGTAAGTCGCACCTGGTGCGTATCCCGATTTCTACCCTCGAATCCCGTTGGGCCGATGCGGGTTTCCTGAGGGTTCACCGTTCGTACCTCGTGTCCCTTGCCTTGGTGACCGGAATTCGCACCGTCGGGAGTGGTTTGGTGGTGACTCTTCGCCCACACAGCGGTAAGCCGCCGGTGGAGTTGCCGGTGAGCCGTCGGCATACCCGCGAGTTGAAGGATCGGTTGGTGCGCACCCCCAAGCAGAGTTGGTTGTCGCGGTGAGTGGGCACACCGATCCGCCTGCGCGTCAGCGGGTGGTGCTGGCGCAGCGTCACGGCGCCCGCATCGTGCGTACCCGGGTAGAGGTGCAGGAACAGACCGAGGTCGGCGACGCCATGATCCGGGGTCTGGTTCGTGCTCAGTTGGGCCTGGCGATCCGGCTGGCTGTGGTCGTAGCCGGATCATTGTGCGCGATACCGCTGTCGACCATGCTTTTTCCGGCGCTGTCGGATTACTCGGTGTGGGGGATCAGGCTTCCGTGGTTGGTGATGGGCGGCGCCGTGTTGCCCTTGCTGCTGATCACCGGGTGGGTGTTCGTGCGTCGGGCTGAACGCAACGAGCAGGACTTCACCAATCTCGTGGACGACTGAGCGCGGGCGCTGTGGGTGGGCAATCGATTCCGGTGTTGACGGTGTTGGGCATCGTGGCGGCAGCAGTGGCGACGGTTGCGATCGGAATCTACGGAGTGCGGCTTTCTCGCACCACGTCCGACTTTCTGGTTGCCTCCCGCACGGTGGGGCCGCAGTGGAATGCCACGGCGATCTCAGGTGAATACCTTTCTGCTGCGTCCTTTCTCGGTGTTGCCGGTCTGGTGGCCAAGTACGGGGCGGACGCGTTGTGGTACCCGATCGGGTTCACTGCGGGCTATCTGGCGCTACTGCTTTTCGTAGCAGCACCACTCCGTAGATCGGGTGCGTACACCGTTCCGGACTTCGCTGAATTCCGTTTGGGTTCACCGCGTTTACGTAAACTGGCAATGCTCGTGGTTGCGATGGTGTGCATTCTCTATCTGATTCCGCAGTTCCAAGGGGCCGGTCTGACCCTCAATATCCTTCTCGGCGTGCCGAGTTGGATCGGTGGGGTTGTGGTCGGGGTGATCGTCATCGCCAACGTCGTCGGTGGCGGCATGCGATCGATCACGTTCGTTCAGGCATTCCAATACTGGCTCAAACTGTCTGCGGTGGCGATTCCGGCTGTGGCACTGGCCTTCTACTTCTTTGCTGACGAACATGACGTAGGTGCTCCGGCGCCGCCGACGGTCAGCGAGCAGACCACCGTGGACATCACCACCGATGTTGTGGTGCAGGTGGCCGAACCGGTGACAGTGCAGGGAGGAACGGTGGATGGTCGCTCGGCCACGGGCAGTGTTGTCCTCGAGCCGGGTGAGCACACCCTCGGCGAGGGAATGTCGATGGTTCTGGAAGCCGGTGCAGCCGTTCCGGTGGTAGCCGGGGCGCCGGCGCACAATTCGGATTGGATCACGCCCGGTTGGGGATTCGGCGGTCCGCACCCGACGTATCAGGTGTATTCGCTGATGCTCGCGACCTTTCTCGGGACGCTCGGATTGCCGCACGTACTGGTGCGGTTCTACACCAATCCGGACGGGCGGACGGCGCGACTGACATCGCTGGCCGTCGTTGGTCTTGTTGGCGTCTTCTACTTTTTTCCGGTCCTGCTCGGAGTGTTCGCTCGGTTGTACGTTCCGCAGTTGCTGATCACCGGAACCTCCGACGCTGCAGTGCTGCTGTTGCCAGGTTCGGTGTTCTCGGGGTGGGGCGGGCAGTTGCTGGCAGCACTGGTGGCGTCGGGCGCGATTGCCGCGTTCCTCTCCACGTCGTCTGGTCTGCTCGTGAGCATCGCCGGTGTGATCAGCACCGACGTCCTACGAGGGCGGATACGCGATTTCCGGATCGCCGCCCTTCTGGCCGGTGCGATTCCGCTGGCCATGTCACTTGCCGTGGTGTCGGTCGATCTCTCGATCACCGTCGGGTTGGTATTTGCCGTTGCCGCGTCGACGCTCTGCCCGTTGCTCCTGCTCGGCGTCTGGTGGCGCGGATTGACCGCGGTCGGCGCCGGCGCAGGCATGGTGGTGGGCGGCTTTGTAGCCGGGACGGCAGCAACGGTCGCGATCCTCGGCGGATTGTCGGAAACGGTGTTGAGCGGGTGGCCCGCTGCGATCTTCGCGTTTCCGGCCGCCGTCAGCGTGCCGCTCGCGTTCGCCACGATGGTTGTTGTCAGTAAGGCATCGAGCAAGCAGATACCTGCGGATATAGCGCGGATCTTCACTCGTATGCATGCTCCCGAGCGTCTGGACATGGGTTCCGACCGCGAGGACGAGCTGCGTCAGCCCTGATTTCGGCGTGCCGCTGGTCGCGCTTGGACGACCGTTCAGCGCACGACTCGACAGCTCACCGTGTGAGCGCCACCACAGCCATCTCATGTGACTCCGATCTCACTAACGTCTGGACGTAGTTCACTTCACACGCGAGGCGAGGAGCCGGCAGTGTCCACAGCAGAAGTCAGTGAGGGGTCGCCGCAAGAGCGGCGGACCCCGGATGCCCAGGCATTCATAGACATGCAAGCAAGTCCCGAGTTCCAGGAACTCCGGACGCGCCTGCGCAAGTTCGTTTTCCCCATCACTGCATTCTTTCTGCTCTGGTATGCGGTGTACGTCCTTCTGGCGACCTACGCCCACGACTTCATGGCGACCAAGGTCATCGGCAACATCAACCTCGGCATCATTCTCGGCCTCGGACAGTTCGTGACGACGTTCGCGATCACTGCCTGGTACGTGAAGTTCGCCGGCCGCGAACTCGATCCGCGTTCTGCTGCTATCCGTGACGAGCTGGAAGGCCCCGTATCGTGATCACCACACTCGCCGCGTCCGGGACGGATGTGGGAAACCCCGTCTTCAACATCGCGATCTTCCTCGCGTTTGTCGTCGGCACGATGACACTCGTCATTCGCGCCAGCCGCACCACGAAGAAGGCATCCGACTTCTACACCGGTGGCGGGCAGTTCACCGGTCCGCAGAACGGTTTTGCCATCGCCGGTGACTACCTTTCGGCTGCCTCCTTCCTCGGGATCGCCGGGGCCATCGCCGTTTACGGTTACGACGGCTTCCTCTACTCCATCGGCTTCCTCGTCGCGTGGCTCGTGGCCTTGCTTCTGGTCGCCGAATTGCTGCGCAACACCGGCAGATTCACGATGGCCGACGTATTGAGCTTCCGCCTCAAACAGCGCCCGGTGCGTATGGCCGCGGCGATCTCCACACTTGCTGTCTCGCTCTTCTACCTGTTGGCCCAGATGGCCGGTGCCGGTGGACTTGTCGCGCTGTTGCTCAACATCGAAGGTAAGACCGGTCAGGCAGTCGTGGTCGCGATCGTCGGCGTGCTGATGATCGTCTACGTCTTGGTCGGCGGTATGAAGGGCACCACCTACGTGCAGATGGTCAAGGCCGTTCTACTGGTGGCCGGCGCCGGAATCATGTTCGTGCTCGTGCTCTTCGCGGTCCGGGGTAACTTCTCCCAGCTCCTCGCGGATGCGCAGAACGTGGTCAGTAACTCCTCCAACGAAGCTGTTGCCGGTCGCGACATTCTTGCGCCGGGCGCAAAGTACGGGCTGACCGGGATGACGCAGCTCGACTTCATTTCTCTCGGAATCGCTTTGGTGCTCGGCACTGCAGGCCTGCCGCACGTGCTGATGCGCTTCTACACCGTCCCCACCGCCAAGGAAGCTCGCCGTTCCGTCACTTGGGCGATCGCACTGATCGGCGCCTTCTACCTGTTCACGCTGGTGCTCGGCTACGGCGCAGCCAAGATGGTCGGACCCGACGTGATCCTGGCTGCTCCCGGCAAGGAGAACTCTGCGGCACCGCTGCTGGCCTTCGAGCTCGGCGGCACGATCTTCCTCGGCATCATCTCGGCCGTGGCTTTTGCCACCATCCTCGCGGTGGTCGCCGGTCTCGCGATCACGGCATCTGCGTCGTTTGCTCACGACATCTACGCCAGTGTCATCAAGCGCGGCAACGCAACCGAAGAACAGCAGGTTCGGGTTTCACGCATCACCGTTGTCGTGATCGGTGTCATCTCCATCGTTCTCGGTATCGGCGCCATGGGCCAGAACATCGCCTTCCTGGTGGCTCTCGCCTTTGCTGTTGCGGCCTCGGCGAACCTGCCGACCCTGCTGTACTCGCTCTTCTGGAAGAAGTTCAACACCACGGGTGCGCTGTTCAGCATCTACGGCGGTCTGATCAGCTGCTTGACGCTGATCGTGTTCTCCCCGGCCATCTCGGGCAAGCCGTCGTCGATGCTCCCGAACTCGGACTTCGCGTGGTTCCCGCTCTCCAACCCCGGCATCGTCTCGATCCCGCTGGCATTTGCCCTCGGCATCATCGGTACCTACATCGGGCGCAACAAGCCCGAGGATCCGGCCAAGCAGGCCGAGATGGAAGTTCGTTCCCTCACCGGCGTCGGCGTCGAGAAGGCTGTCGATCACTAGGGGCGCAGCCCCCGTGCGCCTTTCTGGTACCTCCGGTAACCAGAAAGGCGCACAGCGCTATTGTCCCACCATGGCAAAACTCACAGTGAAGATCGACGTCCCCCTTCCGCCGCAGGAAGTGTGGGACAAGGCATCAGATCTCAGTGGCTACGAGAATTGGCTTGTCGTCCATGACGGTTGGCGAGGGGAACTTCCCGAACAGTTGGGGGTGGGAACCGAGATCAGCTCAGTTGTCACGGTGAAAGGCCTGCGTAATCGTGTGCGCTGGACCATCAAGAAGTACGACGTGCCCTCGGCGTTGTCGCTCAAGGGTGACGGCAAGGGTGGGGTCAAGCTGGGGCTCGAACTCGACGTCAAGGCCAAGGGCACGGGTTCGGAGTTGGCGTTGACCGTCGAACTCGGTGGCGCTCCGCTTTTCGGACCCATCGGTTCCGGCGTTGCTCGGGCTCTCAAAGGGGATATCGAGCAGTCGTTGGCGCAGTTCGTTCGAATCTACGCTTGAATTTTCGCAAGTAGTTACTTTGCGGCAAACATGAGTTAGGATTCTTTTCGGCGGGATAAACCGGGCATAGGTTTGTTATGAACCTGGTGCTCCGCCGGAGAGGATTCCGCACATGTCTGGTCGTCACGGCTCGTCCGGGGTACCAACAGCGTCTATGCCGCGATCGGTGAAAGTACTGGTTGGAGTGCTGTCGGTGGTTGCCGTCGCAGGTTCCGCGGCGTTTGCCGTCACCTTCAGCAATCTGGGGGAGGATGCTCCGACGGTCACGCCTACCGCCGCGACATCGGAGTGCACACAGACCGACAATCTGGTGGTAGCAGTTGATCCGTCCATTGCCACCGGCGTCGAGGCGGTAGTGGCGACGATTGATCCGGAAAAGCTCGGTTGCGCATCGTTCACCGTGGTGTCCCAGGACTCGGCTCGAACCTACGGGGATCTTGCGCTCGGCGGTTCCGGTCCGGCGATCTGGATACCCGATTCGTCAGAATGGCTCGACAAGGCCGGGGCGGCTGGTCGTTCCGTCTCGAAGGTCAGTGAGTCGGTAGCGTCCACACCGGTGGTCACGGTGTCGAAATCCGGTGAAACTACCAGTCCGGCAAGCTGGCTCGACGTCCTGGCAGTTCCAGGACTGCATATCGGTGATCCGCTTTCCAGCGCTGTGTCCAGCGCACCCATCGTTGCCGCGTTTGCCGAAACTCAGGCGCGCGGCGGCGATACCGCGTCCATCTCGGCCGCATTGGTTCCCGTGGCACAAGCTCAACTCGGGAATGTGAAGGAAGCCGGTTCGACCATCCGCATAGAAAAGGTTGCCGCGGACAGCGGAACCGCGGTCACCACCGAACAGACGTTCATCGCGTACATGGCCGCTCATCCCGACGCTCGGTTGACCGCCGCAGTGCCGACGTCCGGCACGGTGTTCATGAATTACCCGATGGCGCTGACCGGAGAGTCGACTGCACTGCCGGCCGCGCAGGTTCTCGCCGACGCACTCACGTCTGCTAGCGGCCGCACAGCCTTGTCCGGTCTGGGTTTTCGTGCAGCGGGCAACGAACCGTTGCCGAGCGGCGGCGTCGGGATTATCACGCCGTTGGTTCCGAGCGATCCGTCTGTGGTGGCCACAGCGCTGGCGCGCTACGAGATTCTGTCCCGGCCCTCCCGCGCATTGGCGGTTGTCGACGTCTCCGGCTCGATGGACTACATGGAGGGCGGCGTTACCCGAATGGCCGCTACGGCGCAGGCCGGCGACATCGCGATCCGAATGTTCCCCGCCAATGCACAATTGGGTCTGTGGGCCTTCTCGATCGACCTCGGCGACGGCACCGATTACCGCGAACTCGAGCCTGTTGGGCGCATGGATGCGCCCGAGGGCGACACCGATCATCGGACCAAACTTCTGTCTCACGTCGACGAGCTACCGTCACTTGTCGGTGGCGGAACTGGGTTGTACGACAGTGTTCTGGCGGCATTTCGTCAGATCCAGAGCACGTATGACCCGTCGTCGATCAACTCGGTCATTCTCCTGACCGACGGGGCCAACGACGATCCGTCCGGTATTTCGCGGGAGGAGTTGCTCGACACTCTTGCACGCGAGCGCGATGCCGCCCGTCCGGTACCGATCATCACCATCGGCGTCACCGGCGATGCGGATACCGAAGTATTGAAACAGATTTCAGCAGTCACCGGCGGAAACAGTCACTTCGCACCCACACCCGCCGATATCCCCAAGGTGTTTGTCGGCGCGATCAGCGGCCGTGGCAACTGATCGGATCTAGTCGAGGATCTTTGCGTCCGCAGTATCGGTGATCCATTCGGTGGCAAGAGCTTCGAGGGTTCCGTCGGCATACAGTGAGTCGACTGCGGCCGACACACACGCGGTAAGTGGACTGTTCTTCTCGAGGACGGCACCGAAGAACTCGGTGACGGCGTTCGGCCGCGGAAACTGTCCGACGATCACGGACTGTGGCAGTTCGGTCTCCGTGATGTGGAATCCGGTGGGAATGTCGACAACCAGGGCGTCGATCTCGCCGGCCGCCAATGCGGCCTTGGCTTCGTCGGTGTTGGCGTAACTGCGCGGCGGGGTTGACGGACTGATGGTCTCGGTGATGGCAAGCAGGCTGGTCGACCCGGCCTGTGCGCCAAGTCGGTACTGCGTCAGTGAATTCAGATCCGTGGCCTGTGCAGCGCCGTTGTTCTGCAAGGCAATGACCGACTGCGCCACCGCGTAGTACGGCGAGCTGAAATCGACGGACTCGCGGCGATCTCCGGAAATCGTGAACTGGTCGAGCGCGAAGTCGAAGTCTTTGCTGCCAGGCTTCAGCGCGTCGTTGAATGCGACGCTCGTGAACGTGACCTGATCGGGGTTGTAACCAAGTTTCTCGGTCACAGCGCGGGCCACTGCACCCTCGAATCCTTGCCCGTTCGACGGATCGCCGTCGTGAAACCAGGGCTCGTACGACGGCGAACCGGTGGCGATGGTGAGTGTGCCGTCGTTGGTGGTCGTGCCACTGCCCGGACCGCATTCCGTCACGGCTGCAGTGGACGGAAGCTTGGTGAAGGCCTCGGGAATGCTGGTGGTGGTTTCCGGGACTGCAGCAGCGCTCTCAGGCTGAGTGGAGCATGAACCCAAGAGGATCGCGGAGGCGAAGATTGCAGTTACGGCAACGCAACGTCGTGGCATAGGCACGTTGCCATCTTGCCTGTATGTCCGGTATCGATGTGATCGGGGTCTTGTACCCGGCCAATTTTCAGGCTGCTGAGCGACGGAGAACGAGGCGTTCCGTTGGTGTCGTTCCTCCCCAGACGCCGTGTGGTTCACCGGTCTCCAGTGCAAAGTTCAGGCAGTCGTTGATCACCGGGCAGCGGAAGCACACCTGCTTGGCCGTTTGTTCGCGCGCAAGCCGATTGCGCCCGCGTTCCTCGCCGGGTGAATAGAAAACCGCTGGATCAACGGACTTGCAGGTTGCGAGCATGCGCCAGTTGTTGTCCACACACAGTTCCGACATGTGCTGCGTTGTCATCGTGGTTGTCCTTTCGGCTCGAGCCTCAGTGTGGCCGGTGAGGGTTGCGCGAGGACAGGGTTCCGATCGCAGCGATTTCTACTGCCGGATCACGGGCGCTGCAGCACAATGAAGAGATGGCGACGACTGATCGGGGCCAGATCACACTCGATGGCATAACCGTGCCCGTGACCAATCTCGGGAAGGTGCTCTATCCCGAGAGTGGAACCACCAAAGCCGAAGTCATCGACTACTACACTCGAATTTCCGCAGTCATGATTCCCCATGTCGTCGGTAGGCCGGGAACGCGGAAACGTTGGCCGAACGGGGTGGACGGTCAATCATTTTTCGAGAAGAACCTTGCATCGTCGGCGCCGGATTGGCTGACCCGCGCGTCATTACAGCATTCCGACCGAGTGGTCACGTATCCCATTTTCGATTCAGTTGCTTCGCTTGCCTGGCTCGGTCAACAAGCAGCCCTCGAATTACATGTTCCGCAATGGCGATTCGACGGTTCCGAGCGCGGGCCCGCAACCCGATTGGTGTTCGATCTCGACCCGGGTGATGGCGTCGGGTTGGCCGAATGCGCCGAGGTGGCCCGTTCCATCCGGGATCTTGTGGGGACGCTGGGCTGGACAGCGTATCCCGTTACCAGCGGAAGCAAGGGTATTCATCTCTATGTGCCGCTTGATCGGCCGCTGGACGGCAGTGGTGCGTCGACCGTCGCCAAGCAGATCGCGGTGGGACTCGAGAAGATCCATCCGGATCTGGTGACAGCGACGATGGCGCGAAATGTTCGAGCCGGCAAGATTTTTGTCGACTGGAGCCAGAACAACGCGGCCAAAACCACTATCGCTCCGTACTCGATGCGTGGGCGTGCCCAGCCTTATGTTGCCGCGCCGCGCAGTTGGGACGAACTCGACGACCCGAAGTTGCGTCACTTGCTGTTCGACGAGGTGCTCGAACGCGTTGATTCCGGCGGTGACTTGTTGGCTGCTCTCGATCCTCCCGTGGTGCAGCAGGATTCGTTGACACGATATCGAAACAAGCGTGCGGCAGACCGGACGCCGGAGCCGGTACCGGATTCGATTTCCCCCGGCGCGCTCGGCAATTCCTTTGTGATTCAGGAACATCACGCGCGACGCCTGCACTACGACGTTCGGCTCGAACGTGACGGTGTGCTGGTGTCGTGGGCAGTTCCGAAAGGGGTACCCACCACCGCGGGGGAGAACCGGTTGGCTGTCCACACCGAGGACCATCCGCTCGAGTACGCCACCTTCTCCGGCACGATCCCCAAGGGCGAGTACGGCGGCGGATCGATGACGATCTGGGATTCCGGCACGTACGAGACCGAGAAGTGGCGTGACGACGAGGTGATCGTGCGCTTGGACGGGAACCGAGTGCAGGGCAGATTCGCGCTGATTCGGACCAAAGGTGACCAGTGGCTGATGCATCTGATGAAGGATCAGAAATCCAGCTTCGGAATCGAGTTTCCGAAAGGGATCGAACCGATGCTCGCGACGCCCGGATCGCTCGAGGGTCTGGATGAGGACGAGTGGGCATTCGAGGGTAAATGGGATGGGATACGGGTGATTCTCGAATTTCATTCGGGCACACTGTCGCTCCGCAGCCGAGCCGGTAACGACAAGACCGGCGACTATCCCGCGCTGGCTGGACTTGCTTCGGTTCTCGACGGCCACGAGGTGGTTCTCGACGGTGAAGTGGTGTCGTACAACGCGGAAGGTGTCACCGATTTCGGGGCTTTGCAGCGCGGCGGCGAACCCGAGTTTCTGGCTTTCGATCTCCTGTATCTCGACGGAGTGTCCCTGCTGCGCAAGTCGTACACCGATCGTCGGACTGTGCTGAATGCGTTGGCCGCGAAGGTCGGCGATCTCACCGTGCCACCCCAGATCGACGGAACCCCGGCGGACGCACTGGAGGGGAGCCGCGAATCCGGCTGGGAGGGGATCGTCGCAAAGCGTCGCGCCTCGGTGTACCTGCCGGGGCGGAGGGGTTCGAGTTGGATCAAGGTCAAGAACTGGCGCACACAAGAGGTAGTGATCGGCGGGTGGCGCACGGGTCAAGGCAATCGGGCCCGGGGGATAGGCGCACTTCTCATGGGAATTCCGGGTGAAGACGGGTTGAGTTACGTCGGCCGGGTGGGGACCGGCTTCACCGACCGCGACCTGGAAACATTGCTGGCGGTACTGGAACCCTTGCAGCAGAAGGAAAGCCCGTTCGAAGATGATGTTCCGACGGAGGATCGTAAGGGAGCGGTATGGATCCGCCCTGAACTGGTCGGTGAAGTGCGATTCATGGACTGGACCGCGAGTGGTCGCCTGCGGCACCCCAGTTGGCGGGGGATGCGGGAGGACAAGTCGCCGACGGACGTGCGGCGGGACACGTAGGGGGAAACGCTATTCGTGTCCGGGCTCGAGGTCGCGGACGTCGGTGTAGGTGACAACCGTACCGAGATCGCCAGGTGCAGAGCCTGATTCGGGATCCAGTAGGAAACCTACGTGGTCTCCGAGAGGGATGCGGTCGACAATGCGTCCGCTGAACCAGGCGGAGGACTCATCGAGTATCGGGAGTTCATGGGGGCCAGGATGCCAGGCGCAACGAGCGAACTTGTCGATATCGTCGCCGGTGGATCCCCCGAACAACGTTGCCAATTCGATGTGATCCCTCGGGATGACGTGGACAGCAAGAAATTCCGTCGTCAATGCTGTGTGGAACGTGTGGTTCTTGTTCGACAGTCCAACGAGAAAACGCGGAGGAGCGATACTGACCTGAGATGCAAAGCCGACCAGACATCCGGACCGCTGGTTGCCCTCGCCGGTGGTGACGACAAACATCGGGTAGTCGAGTTCGCCGACCAGTGTGTCGAATGCGCTTGTGCCGTTGTCGTCAGAGTTGCCGGGTGCTCCTCGAGTCCCGTTGGGGCGTTTGCCGATCAATGACCTTCCTGATCCGTGAGGTTATGGCCTTCGAGGCGCTTGACGCGTCGTCGCTCGAGAAGGACGGCGGCTACGCCGAGAACGAGGGACACAGCGCACACTGCGCCGGCGATCAATGCCCATCCCTGAAACCCGTAACCTAGTGCCACCAAGGTTAATCCGAGCGTGGCGAGCGCAAGCCCGATGAGAAGGTACCCGGGGTAGTTCCGTCCGTCGGCGATCCCTTCGCCTACGTGAGATCGATTGGTATGTGCGTCGTCGACGGGTAGGTCGCCGTTTGTTTCAGCCACTGTGTTCTCCGTTCTCGGAAGTCAACCCCGAAGGCATTTCGGTGTGTATATCTGTGTTGCGCTCTACCCGTTGTGCGGATCGGTCGCTGGTCCGTGTGTTGTTGCGCCGCCTTCGCCGGACCAGGGTTGGTCGCCTGACGGATCGGATTGGACGTCGCTGTCCGCATTTTCGGAACCTGAATCGGTTGTGACGGTTTCGACATCATCAGGTGAAACGTCGCCTGAGTTTTCTTGTTTGCCGGTCATCATGCCTCCTGGGTTCATCTCGACGGGAAATCGAGGGAGCGACCTACCGATCGCACCAGAAAAAGCTAATCTGCATCCGTGGAAACAGATAATATCATGTAAGCGTTCAAATTCTGAGGTTGCCGGGCCGCTTACCGGGGTGAACTGCGCAGTGAAGTCTCACCCCGGTCCCAGCAACCGGTGATGTGTTCGGCCAGCAGGTCGTCGAACGCCAAACATGAAGCGGCGCCGAACAGAATGTCGCTCCCCATGGTGGGGTCTTGCTCCGCTAGCTTGCCGGCGAGATCGCGGACTGCGATCTGTTCGTGAACGGAGTCGGCTTCTACATGCTCGTCGTAGAACAGTGTTGCCCGCGAGCTGAAACCTAGGCGACGCAGCCCGGCGCTGTAGTTCTTGCTGGGAAGCGACGACGTGGTTTCCACTGCGCACAGATGGCCGATCAACGCCCCGAGCAGCCGACGATGAAATCCGAAGAGCGAGAGCACATTGAGGCTCGCAAGGGTCACTGCCGGAACGACGTCGAGATAGTGTGCGTACTGATCCGACAGTCCGAGTTCGCGCATGGTGTTGGCAAAGAGGGTGGAGTGCATCCTCTCCAATCGCCCGCCGCCGTACTCGTCGGCTTGGACTTCCACCAGCGCGGCTTTCGGGGCTCCGGCCAGACGCGGAATTCCCAACGTGTGAACATCGGATTCTCGTAGCTGGTTGAGCGAACGGTGGATGAGTACCTCTTCGAACTGTTCGGCACTGGCGTCTGTCGCCATGAACTTGGACATGCTCGGCCCGGTCGACGGCGCGGTCATCGCCCATAATTGTGAGACGACGTCCCCGGCGTCGAGAGGTTGGGCTTCAAGATTTCGGGATGCGACGATCGAACGGACTGCTGCCTCGAACGACGACTCCAGCGCGGCCCGTCCTGCGAGAAGATCGAGGTTCCATTCCCATTCGTCAGACACTCCGGCGAGTCCCTGAAGGTGTAGTTCGTACAGCAGCGTCAGCGACAGTTGTGCGTCGTCGTCGAACACGATCGATGTACCATCGTGCTCTCCGGCCGCACTCCGAGCGGCGGCGGTGAAGGCAGCAGGGTTAGCGTCGGATCCAGACAACAGTGCAATCAGCAGTTCGCTGACCTGTCCTCGCGCGGAGGGGATCGGCATGCGAGTGCCGGTTGCCAGTGCTTGCGATGGTGTTAGATCAATCCGTGTGGAGGACATATGAACTCCGATTCCGATCCTGGGGGCGACGATTCCGCTGTCACGATCACTGTATGCCCAGACGGGCCACTACTGGTTCGAGGTCCGGCGACGCTGGTCGACGCCGACGGCAACCCGATCAGCCGTGAACGTGCAACGGTGGCGCTGTGTCGTTGCGGTGGCACAGCGATACCTCCCTTCTGCGACGGTACCCACAAAAAGAGAAAAGTTCGACGTTCCTGAGTGGCTGAACCCGGTTTTACGGCAAACGCCCGGCGGGGCGTTTACCGATCGGGAGTGATCGGCGAACGCGCCACCGGGCAGGTTAGCGGGGTGGATCAATACCAGACTTTCCGGCCACCCACCGCGCGACCCGTAGCGCCGAGGAGCGACAAGACTGCGCCGACGACCACCAAAATGATGCCGACCGTAGTCAGAATGCTGATTGACGTGAAGTAGCCGACCAGTGCCAAGATAATGCCGAGAACAATCATGGTGAATCCTCATCTCCGATGCGTAGGAAGTTGCCGTGATTTACGGACTTCCGCTATCTGTTCACTGGCGGCGGCACCAGTGCATCCGCTCAGTTGGTGAACTTGTTCTTGATATCGCTTGCAGCATCCGAGATATCGTCACCGACCTGTTTGGTCTTGCCTGAGACCTGATCCTTGGCGCCCTCGGCGGCAAGATCGTCGTTGTCGGTCTTGTGTCCGACCTTCTCTTTTGCCTCGCCGATGAGTTCCTCGGCCTTGTGCTTTGCCTTGTCGATGAAATCAGCCATGGTTATCGTGATCCTTTCGGGTAGAGATTGATTCGAGTCGTTCTGGATCTGGGAAATTCACCGTCGGCCGGTGACGGCCTTGACCAGGAAGAGCAAGATCACCGCGCCGAGTACACACGTGAAGAAGCTGAATATCAGGCCACCACCGTTGACGTCGACACCGAACAATTTGAGAAGGAATCCGCCGATCAGACCGCCGATAATGCCGACGACGATGTTCAGCACGATTCCCATGGAGGCATCGGTTTTCATGATCTTGCTGCCGATCCAGCCAGCGAGTCCGCCGATGATGATCCAACCGATGATGCCGAGTCCGAGCACAGTGAGTCTCCTTGTGACAATTGGATTCCAAGTGACAGTGGGATTCCGAGATTGGGGATTCCACGATTGAGGTCATCTTGGACCTTTAAAAAAACTGAGGTCAGAGGGAAGTGATAGCTACAGCCCCGAGCAGTGTTCCCACTACTATCGATCCGGCCAACAGTCGTTGCTGCAGTTGGAATATCCGAAGTTCGCGTTTGGTCACGGTTCAGGCTTTACGGGCCTTGTCGGCGGCGTCGAGTTCCGTCGAACTTCCCTCGTGCACAAGGTTTCCGCCTGAGTTCTCCAGATGAGCCCGGACGAACCATTGGAACTTTTCCAGCTGCGCTGTCTGACCGATCAACATGTCTTCGGTGATGGGATCGATCTTTCCGACCGAGTCGATCGCGGCCCGGGAATCGGTGATGACGCCGGTGTACACGAGGTCCAACGCGGCGAGGTGTGCGCGAGCGTCGTCACGTCCGACTGAATAGTCGTCCCACGAGCGGTCGGCTTCGATAGCGCCGGCGGTTCCCTTCGGGGAGTTCCCGAGTGCGGCGATGCGTTCGGCAACGTCGTCCGCGTAACCACGGACCAAATCGACTTGGGGATCGATCATTTCGTGTACGCCGATGAAATTAGGGCCTACGACATTCCAGTGAATGTGCTTGAGGGTCAGGTGTAGATCGTTGTACGCGCTCAGGCGTTCCTGCAGAACTGCGGCTACGCGCGCGCCGTCGTCGGTGCTCAGTCCCGGGATCGTGAATGTAGACATGTATCTTCCTCTCGTCAGTGTGCCGAGCTGAGTGCACTGGTGTGTGCTGCTGCGGCACAAATACTTTCGGATCGTGTCTGTCGATTCAGTTGATGCTTCCGGCCAGGTCCTCGGTTATCGGATCCCCGAACATCATGGCGATTCGAAGTTTGAGTTCCGGCGTGGCCAAGGTCGAGCTACCGGAGTTGATCTCGCCGCTCGGTGCGGACGGGATGTCGATCGTCGTCATCTTGCTCCTGCGGTCTAGGGGTGTAAGTAGTGAGAATCGGGCGATCCGCTTCTCGTCAGCGCCGTGTTCTGCGCCTCCCAACACCCAAATCTGTCTGCAATTTGATACGCATGTTCTCGTCAGGACGTACTAAAATCTATACCAGCCGACGCAGATAATTAGCAACCCCAGAACGAGCGGATCGACTCCAGTCTGAATCAGTCAGGTGATGAAATGGCCGCCCTGTACAGGCGAAATGCCGAAAGTCCTGAATTTGAAAAAATCTTCGGCCCCGATCGCCGATATGAAATCTATGCTCCCGCGAACAGATTCGTTGCCTGGAAGTGCTAAAGTCGTGGAATCGCCGATTGGGTCGAGGAGGCTTGCAGTGACATTAGAGCCACACACGCGCTCACGGCGTGGCGTTTACGGCATCTCGGTGATGTCGGAGTTATCCGGAGTCGGGCCGCAGACGTTGAGACTGTACGAGCGACGAGGACTCCTGACCCCCACACGCACGGGTGGTGGAACTCGCCGGTACAGCGAATCAGATCTGGAGACATTGCGTCGCATCACCGCGTTGATCGACGACGGCGTCAATTTGGTCGGAGTGAGATTGATTCTCTCGCTCGAGGCCGAAAATTCAACTCTTGCGGCGAGGATCGCTCAGTTGAGTGAATCTGCTGACGGTCAGGCCTGATCGCCGCGTGAGTCGGCGTCGGTCGCTTCAGTGCGGTTGTTATCGACGTCAGTCGCTTCAGTGCGGCTGATATCCCCGAAGTCTGCATCGGCGACGATCTTGTTTCCGCCGGCTTCGAGGGACGCGAGGGCGGAATCGAAGGCGTCGATGAGCCACTGGTTTGTTGCTTCGGTGAGCAATTCATCCGGCGCGCCGTCGATATCGGCCTGGAAGAAGCGAACCAACCAGGTTCCACTGATACCGGGTTCGTTCGACAAACCGTGAGGAGTGTTTGTGGCAACGACGTAGCGGTTGTACTCGAGATCTACCCGAATGGCGTACGCGTCGTCCAGATGCACGATGTTCGCCGGTCGCTGCGTGGCTGCTGCCAGCGCGATCAGCGCATCGTTGTAAATTTCCGCGTACTTCACAGTGAGTGGAATGGTCGGCCTATCTGTTCGACGTAGCCATGCAGCACAGCATGGCAAGGATAAAGACGGTTCAACGCCCATACCAGGCACGGAACTGAAATTCATCCTATCCCAGACGCCTGTCGGCAGATTCCGGCGGTATCGGGCGCGCCCAACGACCGGCCGGCAGCTGTTCAGGGGCACAGTGCGTGAGAGAGCATGGCCACTATGTCCGGTTGTTCCTTCGGCGTCGAGGTCAGCGTCACGGTGTATGCGCGATCTTCCGTTGCACCGGACAGTGTGTAGTAGCCGTAGATTCCACCGCTGTGTCCGATGTAGGTAACCCCGCAGGGCAGTTCGGTGGATCCGACTCCCAAGCCGTAGCCCAGGCCTTCGGCTTCGGTGGCACCGGCGTGTGGGGTGGTCATCTCGGTGAGTTCGTTCTCCGGCACGATTCTGCCGCTCAACAAGGCCCGCCAGAAGGTGTTGAGATCCTTGCCGGTAGACACCAGGGCACCTGCTGACCAGGGGATGGACGGTTCGATCCGGGAGACATCGGTGCGCCCGCCGGGTAGATCGGTATATCCGGTCATGTGCTCACCTCGGATGTCTCGTTCACCTGGTGGTGGGAGATAGGTGTCCTCGAGTTCCAGTGGTTCCAGAATCCGAGTGCGCAGCTCGTCCGCGTAGCTTCGGCCGGTCACAGCTTCTACGAGCATCCCGAGAACTATGTAGTTGGTGTTGGTGTAGCGAAAAGCTGATCCGGGCTCGAACTGCGCGGGCTTGCTCAAAGCGATGGCCACAGCGTCGGCTGGCGTGAGCGTGCGATTTTCGTTCGCAGCCACCCATTCGTCGGCGTTGGGTTCGCCGGCGAACTCGGCTAACCCGCTGCGATGTTGCAGTAGGTGCCGGACGGTGATGGTGTCGCCCGGCACAAGTCCTGGGAGGTAGCGCTGGACCGGTGCATCGAGGCCGACCTTGTCCTGCGCAACCAGTTGCAGCACGAGTGCTGCGGTGAATGTTTTTGTCACGCCGGCGATCCGGACTCGGTAGCGAGGGCCGATCGAATCGCCATTCGTCTGGTGAGGGACACCGCTGGTCAGAACCGTAGTGGTCGAGTTGTCGTCGAGCGTGGCAATCGAGCCGACTGCGCCCGATTTCGTGAGCGAATCCAGATCCGATTGAACCTCGACGGTCCGTTGGAGCGTCGCGCATCCGACAAGTGCCATCGAGGTCGCAACTACGGCAATGGTGGCCAAGACGTGTGAGCGCATGAGTCGAATCTAAGGATCTTTCGGCTCGCGGGAATCCAGGAAATCCCGGATCTTTCCCCTGATCTTTCTCGGGCGCCAAGGACTGGGCTGTCTGGGACTGGGCGGGGACAAAGGGCCTCATTCTGCATAGGGTTGCCGATTCTTGTCCGAATTGCCCGAGATGATCGTTAGCATCCGAAGGCCACATGCTCATTTCAGATCCGACCAGTTCAACGCTATTTCGGTGCGATGGCCGCACCGCAGTACCTCAACGAAGGACGGTTGCATGAGGAAGTCGACACTGCGCAGGGGAACGGTTGCAGCCCTGCTGACCGGAAGCGTTCTGGTCCTGACTGCAGCGCCCGCTTTCGCGGAACCGGGAAGCGCCGGTAGTACCGGCAGTACCGGGTCACTGGGCAGTATGGGCAGTATCAGCAGCGGATCTGCGGCCCTTCCGATCCCCAGTCCCGCAGGTTTGATCGCTTTGGCGGCGGCCACCACCCAAACCGGAAAGCCGTACCAATGGGGTGGCGTCGGACCGAACTCGTGGGATTGCTCCGGGCTGGTGCAATGGGCGTTCCGGCAGGCCGGCGTGAATCTACCGCGGACCAGCCAAGAGCAAGCCCGTGTGGGACAAGCGGTTCCGCGGTGGGCACTAGTTCCCGGCGACGTCATCACGTTCTATCCCGGCGCAACGCACGTCGGAATCTACGCGGGCTTCGGAATGGTCTTCAACGCGTACGGCGTCGGAGTTCCCACGGGTCTGACCCCCTTGGCTGATCTCCCGATCAACAACATTCGACGGTTCTAATCTGCACAGAACCTTCACAAGTCCTCCCAGGTTCATCCACGTCGGGCTAATACAGTCAGTTCCATGAGTCAGCGAAAAGTGCTCGTGGTCGACGACGAAGTCAGCATCTGCGAATCGATTGCCGCGCGTCTGCGCGCCGAGGGATTCGACGTGGAGATGGCATTCGACGGACCCAGTGCTGTCGCGCGGTGCGCCGAGATCAATCCGGACCTGGTGGTTCTCGACGTGATGATGCCTGGATTCGACGGCCTCGAAGTGTGTCGCCGAATCCAGGCCGTACGAGCTGTGCCCGTGCTGATGCTCACGGCGCGCGCCGACGAAACCGACATGGTGATCGGTTTGGGTGTCGGTGCTGACGACTACCTCAGCAAGCCGTTCAGCATGCGGGTGCTGGTTGCGCGGGTACAGGCGCTGCTCCGGCGTGCTGGTCGTCCCTCGCAGCCGCTATCCGATCTCTTGGAGTTCGGTGACGTCGTGATCGACCTGACCGAGCGTCGGGTGCGCCGCGACGCGCAAGAAATACACCTGACGCGGACCGAATTCGATCTGATCGTGTATCTGGCAGAGCGACCAAGAGCCGCGATTCCCCGCGAGTCGCTGCTCGAGGAGATCTGGGGATGGGGCGAGGGGGCGGGGAGTCGCACCGTCGACTCTCACGTCAAGGCGCTACGACGCAAACTGGGGTCCTCGGTGATCCGAACCGTTCATGGCGTCGGCTACGCGTGGGACGTGCCGCGATGAGCGTCGTCGACCGGCTATTTGCGCGGTGGCCACGACCGCTCGACCCGATGCGGTCCTTCAAGGTGAAGGTCGGGTTGTTGGTTGTCGCCGCATTGTTGTTCGCTTCCGGTGGTTTCTGGCTGACATCGCAACAACCGTTTCGATTCGCGCTGTTGACGGCATTGTTTGTTGCCCTGGGTGTTACGCAGGTGCTCGCACACGGAATGACGTCACCACTTCGCGAGATGACGGCAGCGGCCAAGGCTATGGCGCGTGGCGACTATTCCCGTCGAGTGCGGGCGACATCGCGCGACGAAGTGGGCGAACTTGCAACGGCATTCAATCGAATGGCCGAGGATTTGGGTGCCGACGACAGGTATCGCCGCGAGCTGATCGGCAACGTGTCGCATGAGTTACGCACGCCGATCACCGCTTTGCAGGCGATGCTCGAGAACATTGTCGACGGTGTGCAGGATCCGAATCCGGAGACGATGCGTTCGGCTCTCGCTCAAACAGAACGTCTCGGTGCTTTGGTGGACGATCTGCTTGATCTCTCGAAACTCGAGGGTGGTGCAATGCCGTTGAATCCCAAGATGTTCGAGATGAAGCCGTTCCTGGACGAATTGATGTCGCAGCGTAGGGGAGGTGTCGTCATCGATGTGAGCCCTGCTTCGCTGAGTATCTCGGCCGATCCGGATCGCCTGCATCAGGTCGTGACCAACCTGCTGGACAACGCAGTTCGACACGGCGGCAACGACGTACATGCCGTGATTCGCGTGCGCAGAGATACTGCGCACGCCGTCGTGATCGATGTCCATGACGACGGCCCGGGGATCGAGCCGGCTGCACGCTCCGAGGTCTTCGACCGATTCATCCGAGGGGGTTCCACGGACGGTGGCACCGGCCTTGGGCTTGCCATCGCGAAGTGGGCCGTCGAATTACATGGCGGCACCATTGCCGTTGTTGATGCGCACGCTGGGTGCTGTATTCGAGTGGTACTGCCGCAGAACTGAATTAACCGATTATCGACGGCGCGCCCCAAACGGGGTCCGCGCCTGATTTGCCGATCCTGAAAGTAGGTCTGATAATGACTGCTCCGGTTGCTGTTGCACCAAAACCCAGTGCGCCTGCCCTACTGGTGCCACGCGTATGGCGTCGAGATCGGACGTCCATTCCGACGCGTCCGATGCTGATCGGATCGGCAGTGGTGGGTGTTCTTGCCGCCCTGATCCTCGATGTCGACACCATCGGGGTTGCCTACGCGATCGTGTTTGTCGGTGTCACGGTAGTTGTCGGGCTCCTCACGCCGCCACGGTTGACTCCGATTCAATGGGGAGCCTGCGCCGGCGCACTTGCGCTGTTCGGTGTGGCTGCGGTCCGCGGTGCGGGATGGCTTGTCTTTGTGTGCCTGGTGGCAGCGTGGGTTGTGTTCACCTGGGCGTTGATCGGTGGCCGGACGTGGACAGGCATCGCGCTGGGAACGATCATGCCGTGGCGCGCTCCACTACGAGTGATGCGCTTTGCCCGGCGGAGAAACGCGAGACCCGGCGCAGCGCTGCGAGTGCCGGCCGTTCGTGTGGTGGCCGTAGGTGCCGTCAGCGTCGCAATGCTCCTGATCTTCGGATCTCTTTTTGCCAGTGCGGATCCGGAATTCGCGAAGTTCTTCGACGGCGCAGCTCCCTCGATTCGAGTCGATGAAACAATTGCTCACCTGTTGATCGGGGTATTGGTGGCTTTCGGGACGCTCACGGCTGTGTATCTACGGCGCCGAACGCCTGACGTCGACGCGCTTGCTCCCATGCCGGCGTCGCCGCTGCCATTGTGGGAGTGGGTGGTGCCGCTCGCGATGCTGAACGTGCTGTTCTTGGGATTTGTTGCGGTGCAACTCAAGACGCTGTTCGGCGGCGACAAACACGTCCAGGTCACGGACGGTCTGACGTATGCTGACTATGCGCGTCAAGGATTCTGGCAGCTGATGATGGTGACGGTGCTGACGTTGTTGGTGATCGCGGTTGCGGTTCGGCGTGTAGATCGCGATGATCGCCGATCGAGGGCACTGGCCCGGGGGCTGCTTGGCGCGCTGTGCACGTTCAGCCTTGTCATTGTGGCGTCGGCCGTTCATCGAATGTGGTTGTACGAGAACCAGTACGGATTCACGAGGCTGCGAGTGAGTGTCTTTGCCGTCGAACTGCTGCTCGGGCTGGTCTTTGTCTTGCTGATCATCGCGGGAGTGCGGATGTCGGGCGCGTGGCTGCCGACGGCTGTACTCGCCATGGCCACTGTGGGCTTGCTGGGCTTTGCGTTCTTCAACCCTGATGCGTACATCGCGGAGAAGAACGTCGAGCGCTTCGAGCAGGGGAAGAGCATCGACGTGAACTATCTGAGCACGCTTTCGGTCGATGCCGTTCCTGCACTTGATCGACTGCCGGAGCCGCAGCGCAGTGATTCGCTGTGGTACCTGAAACAGGAACTGCGCGGATCCGAAGATTCGTGGTGGGAGTTCAACAGTGCGCGCAAGCAGGCCAGGGAGATCCTGTTCGGATAGCCGCGCGCCGATTGTGCAGCCGCAGAGGTAGTTACCCCTGCGGCTGCACAATTGCCCTGCGGCCTAGTGCACGGCCAGCGAAATCTTCTCGCGCTCCTGCGCGGACACAACATCACGCGTCGGAAGCAAGTCGATGGTCACGCTGTTGAGTTTGCCGCCGTAGCGGAACGTGCCCTTCTCCGCGAATTCCTCGGAAACCGGGCTGCCACGGTTGATTCCGATATCCAGCTGCTCGTTCATGCTGAAGATCGCCCGGGTGGTCTTGTCGACCCTGCCCTCCGCGACAACCTCGCCGTCGACGCGCACCGTCGCGAGACCGCCTTTGCCGATACCACCGCCGTCGTAGTCGAAATTGACCGAAACTTCCTTGGCGTCGGGGGACAGGGGCTTCTCGGCGCGCACGAAGGTACGGCCACCACCGCTGAAGTTGTAGCAGTACACGGGGACGGAATCGATGATGTACAGAGCGAATCCGCCGAACCGGCCACCGAGGCTGACCAGCATGCCGTCGGCGACGCTGCCCAGGTTGGCGGTCAACGCGTACGAGCGGTTGAAGAAGTTGGGTGCTGCCTTCTCGACCAGCCCGTTCATATGCGGGTACAGCGTCAGCGACTTGCGGCCCATCATGGGATGCGGCGGACGTGATTCCGGTGTCGAATGCCGTCCGACGGTACGGTCGTCGAGCGGCAGCACCTGGTACTTGGCGGCCTCGACCAGGAACTTTTCCTTGAGTCGCGCGAGGATCTCAGGATGTTCGTCCGCGAGGTCACGGGCCTGCGACCAATCGACCGTCGTGTCGTACAACTCCCACTTGTCGTCGCTCAGCGACGTCAGTTCCAGTCCGTGCGTTGCCATCAGCCACGGGGCACGGTGCGCGGTGACTGCGGTCCAACCGTGATCGTAGATGCCGCGGTTTCCGAAGATCTCGAAATACTGTGTGGTGTGCCGCTCGTCGGCCGCTGGATCATCGAAGGTGTAGTTCATCGCTACACCCTCCATCGGTTTCTGCGTTACACCGTCGACGCTTGTCGGAGCCGGGATGCCGGCAGCTTCGAGGATCGTCGGGGTGATGTCGACGCAATGGTGCCACTGTTCACGGATGCCGGGATTCTCGATTCCCTTGGGCCAGTGCGCGATCAGCCCGTTGCGGGTTCCGCCGTAGTGAGAGGCAACCTGCTTGGCCCACTGGTACGGGGTGTCGAGCGCTAGTGCCCAGGCAGCCGGGTAGTGCGGATAGCTGGTTTCGGTACCCAGTTCGTCGTACCGGGCGAGCACGTCTGCGGTCGCGGTCTTGTAGCCGTTGAGCCCGGCTAGGTAGTTGAACGAACCCTCCATGCCGCCTTCGGCCGAGGCTCCGTTGTCACCCATCATGTAGAGGACGAGGGTGTTGTCCAGAACGTCCATGTCCTGCAGGCGATCCACCAGTCGCCCGACCTCGTCGTCGGTGTGCTCGAGGAACGCGGCGTACAACTCCATGAGCCGGGCCGAGACCTTCTTCTGGTCATCGTCGAGCTCATCCCAGTGTGGAACGCCCGGTGCCCACGGAGCCAGGACGGTATCTGGCCCAACGACGCCCAGTTCCTTCTGCTTTTCGAGAGTGATCTCTCGCTGGCGATCCCACCCGTGATCGAATTCGCCGACGTACTTGTTCAGGTAACTGTCCGGAACCTGAAGGGGCGCATGGCACGCGCCGAAGGGGAGGTAGCAGAACCACGGCTTGTCCGGGTCCATGGTGTTGACGCCCTCGACCCACTCGATTGCGTGATCGACCAGATCCTCGGAGAGGTGATAGCCCTCCTGCGGTGTCTTGGGCAGGTCCACCATCGTGAAGTCCTCGTAGAGAACCGGTGTGAACTGGTCGGACTCGGCGCCCAGAAAGCCGTAGAATTTGTCGAACCCTTCGCGTACCGGCCAACGATCGAACGGCCCCGCCGCTGTGGTCTCCCAGGTCGGAGTCTGGTGCATCTTGCCGAAAGCGCCCGTAGCGTAACCATTTCCCTGCAAAATGCGAGCAACGGTGGCCGCCGAGGCCGGCCGGGTTCCGTTGTATCCGGGTGCGGCGTTTGCCATCTCGGAGATGACACCCATGCCGACGCTGTGATGATTGCGGCCTGTCAGAGTGGCAGCTCGGGTTGGTGAACACAGTGCGGCCGTGTGGAATCGGCTGTACTTGACGCCGGTGTCTGCCAGGCGTTCAGCCGTCGGGGTACGGCACGGGCCACCAAAAGCGGAGGGGGCGCCGAATCCGACATCGTCGATCATGACGAGCAGAACGTTGGGTGCCCCGGCCGGCGGGCGAATCGGCTCTGGCCGGGTGAATGGCACTTTCTGGTCTCGGTAGTCGACGGATGCGGCGACGTTCGGCGTCTCGGGGATGATCGGGATGGAATGACGATTCACAAGCGGGCTCCTGGCTGTATCGAGGCCGAGAATTAAGTAGATGACTTAATCTGCAGCGTAACTCCCGATGTCGCATTCAATGGCAAGTTCTCGTTGAGTGGGATTCGATCCCCGCTGTGCGCCTTTGTTAACCCCCGGCGGTTAATAAAGGCGGACGGCAATTAGGGTTGCAGTTTTAAGGCACTGACTTATATGCTCCATCTCATGCCCAGCTCGTCAGATGCCAAGAGTGCAATGATCGCCGTCGCAGAACGCATGTTTGCCGAACGTGGCATTCACGAGGTGTCGATGCGCGATGTCGCGGCAGCAGCGGGGCAACGCAACAACTCTGCGGTTCAGTATCACTTCGGTGGTCGGGACGGCTTGGTGCTGGCCGTGTTCCGGTATCGGATGGGTCAGATCAACATTGCGCGTCTGACGTACCTCGACGACATCGACTCGAGTGGGCGTACGGATACGGTTCGAGCTTTGGTCGAGGCGTTCATTTACCCTCTTGCAGATTTCCTTGCCACTGCCGACGGATCGAACTATGCGCGGTTCATCGCCAGGGTCTCGCCCTCGGTCGATACACAAAGTGTCGAGTTCCGTGAGGTCAGCGAGGCGAACAACGAAGTTGTCTCGCGGCTGACACGGGCACTGAACCACCTCTCGCGTCGTGTCGCTGTCGAGCGGATCGACCTGATGTCCAACATGACCGTCGCCGCGCTTGCTGTTTTCGAGCAGCGGCGTGAAGAGGGAAATCCCGTGGTGAAGGCGGATTTCGACACAACTGTCGACCATCTGGTCGACCTCATGGTGGCGGCACTGCTGGCTCCGCAGAGTGAGCACACACGAACCCGAAGCAAGATCGCGCAGTCCACTGACGCGCGAGTCAACACGTAAATCGAAACGGAGCTATTTTCATGGCTGCACTCACGTCGTCTCGTACAGTTCAAATCGGCAATCACACAATCGAATTCGGACCTCGCGGGATGCGTCGTAATCCCGAAGGTGTCGAGTCGATGCCGTACGAGCGTTTCACTCTCACCCCGGTCACACCGTTCATCGGCGCTGAGATCAGCAACATCGATCTGCGTGATCCGTCGGCCGAGCAGATCGACGACGTTCGTCGTGCATTGCTCGAATGGAAGGTTGTGTTCTTCCGCGACCAGAACATCTCGAGTCTCAATCACCGTGACTTTGCCAGCAATTGGGGCGAACTCGAAGTTCACCCACTGCTCCCACAGGGTGAAGTTCCGGCCGTGGTTCGATTCGAACGCGGCGAGGACAGCCCAGGCACCGAAAACATCTGGCACGTCGACGTGACCTGGACGAAGACACCGCCGCTAGGCTCTGTCCTGCGTGCGATCGATGTTCCGCCGGCCGGTGGCGACACCCTGTGGGCCGACATGGGCAACGCGTTCGATTGCCTTCCTGACGAGGTCAAGGAGCTGATCGACGGACGCGAGGCGGTCCACGACTTCGTTCCGTCCTTCGGCCGCAGCATGTCGCCCGAAAAGCTCGAGAAGATGAAGGAGCAGTACCCGCCGGTCCTGCATCCGATGGTGCGCAAGCACCCCGAGACGGGCCGCAAAACGCTGTTTGTGAACAGCCTCTTCACCACGCATATTCCGGACATGGATCCGCAGGAAGGCAACGACCTGCTCAACCTGCTGTTCGCGCAGGTCAAGGTTCCGGATTTCCAGTGCCGTTTCAAGTGGGCAGCTAATTCCATTGCGTTCTGGGATAACCGGGCAACGCAGCACTACGCGGCCAGTGACTATTTCCCGCATCGACGGATCATGGAGCGCGTCGCGATTCTCGGCGACGCACCCTTCTGATCTACTCCTGCGGAATTCGCACGACGCACCGGAAGCCGACGTGGCAGGTCGAGGACTCTTCGGACTCGCTCTGCCGCGCGGCCGGCCGGTAGCGCAGGCAGTAGTTGGGTGCACACAGATGTGACCCACCTTTGATAACTCGCAGCGGATAGGATTCTCCCGCAACGGTTTCCGTTGCAAGCTCGGCGCGCGGATTGCGAGGGATGCAGCACGAGGTGGCCGGTGCCAGATTCTTGGTGCTGTGGGCGTGGTCGGACGTGTAGTGATCCGCTGTCCATTCCCAGACGTTGCCGGCCATATCGAGGAGGCCGTAGCCGTTTGGGCGGAATTTTCCAACGGGAGCGGTGCGTTCGTAGCCGTCTTCGAGCAGGTTCTCCCACGGGAACTGGCCTTGCCACACGTTGCCACCGGGCTTTCCGCCAGGAGAGTCCTCGTCGCCCCACACGTAAGCCTTGCGATCGAGGCCACCGCGCGCCGCGTACTCCCACTCCGCTTCGGTGGGAAGTTCCTTGCCGGCCCACTGGGCATATGCCTGCGCGTCGAAGTACGACACGTGTGTCACGGGATGTTTCTCGCGACCACCGACATTGCTGCTCGGGCCTTCCGGGTGCCGCCAATCCGCGCCGGGTGTGAAGGTCCACCACTGGGTGTAGTCGTCCAAGGAGACCGGTCCTGGCGGTGAGTGGAAGACCAGAGAACCAGGCACCAGCAGTGCCGGGTCGGCATCGGGGTAGTCGGCCGGATCGGGCGCGACCTCCGCCGTCGTGACATGTCCTGTTGCTTTGACGAATCGTCGGAACTCGGCCACGGTGACGGCCGTCGTATCCATCCAGAAACTGTCGACGCTCACCTGGTGAACGGGGCGTTCTTCCGGGTAGAAGTCCTCGGAACCCATCCAGAAGGTTCCGCCCGGGATCAAAGACATGTTCTTCGGGGGAGTACTCATGGCGGCTGAGGGCGTCATGGTTTCAGCATGACATGCGGCCCGGAATGGGTGAAACGAGAATCCCATCTGGTGCCCTCGTCAGGATTTGAACCTGCGACCCTTCCTGTCGCGGGTTCAAAATTGAATGCAGGCAGTTTAGGCGGCGAGGGAGACGGACAACTCGCGCTGGAGCGAATCGGTATGGATCCGGTGCGCCGCGTCAGGGAAGGATCTGTCTAGGTGCTGGATGCGATCGTCTGATTGTCGGTGGGTTGTGAAGGTTCGATCTTGTGCCGTTTGACGAGTAGGACAATGGCGATGATGGGGTAGGCCAGGATTGGCGCGAAGGCGCCCACGTACGACGTTTGGTCCAACAGGATGATGCTGCCGCTGATGAGAGCAAAGTCGAAAAGTCCGTGGAGTACGGAGTTCAGGGCGTTACTGCCCGAAACTCGGCGTGTGAGGTAGAAGAAGTATCCAGCGAGGCTGACAATGATTGCTTGTGGGACAGCGGAAGCGCCGTGTCCGAAGACGTTGGAGAGGTGGACGGCGCCGAAGATGAGACTGGACCACAGGGCTACCTGGCCTTCGCGGAGTCCGTGGTTGCGCAGCATGGTCACTCCGATGCCGCGGAACATTCCTTCTTCGCCCCAGCCGACGAATTGCGTGGCAATTAGTAGGACAAGGACAAACAGCCAGCCTTTCTCTGCGAGTGCGCTGTAGTCGATGCCCACGAGGATCGCGACGAGCAGGATGGCAGGAACGACCCACACCCAGCGGTTCACCGGTCGGTCATCCTTGAGCACTGGACGCCACCAACCCAGAGCTGCGATGACGCCGTAGGTAAAGATGAGGGCGAGTCCCAAGGGGATCACCATCGTGAAGATGACTCCACGGGTGGTTAGTGTGTCGTCCTCGTTGCTCCAACCCGCGATGAGGCGGCCGCCGAACTGAATAATTGCCAGGTACGCGATGACGATCACTGCGAAGGCGACGTACGAGAGTTGACGCCCGGAGATGCGAGGCTGACCCTCGTACTTGTGTATGTCCACTGCCCAATGTTAGAGCGCAGATTGATTTGACGCGGGCTGACCCGCTCGGCAGGTCACGCCAGATTCGCCCCTTGTTGATCCGCCCAGAATTGCTCGTTATGCCGCGCCGGTAAGGCTGCCACGACCGAAAAGCCCCATCTCTCTGGCGCGGGATGGGGCTTTTTGTCGTGCAGTCCGAACTACTCGTCCACTCTGGCGACCGCAGGGAGGAACGCTCGAATGATCCCGTAGTTTGCCCGGAATTTCGATCCATCGCGAATGATCAGTTCGCGTCGTTTCAACTCGTTGAGATCTCGGGTTAGGCGGAGTTGCAGGTCGCGCACATGTTATGACCTGGATGAAAGGGCATAAATGTGCCCTCGGCAGGATTCGAACCTGCGACCCTTCCTTTAGGAGAGGAATGCTCTATCCCCTGAGCTACGAGGGCGGGGAGCTCATCCGTAAAGCATGAAAACCCTGTTGTACTGCGGTTTTCGCTTGCCGGTTGGGCTGGTGCCGCTACTTGACCGGTTGGCGCGGGGCCTTGGGCGTCGTAGCTGCGGTAGTCAGTGTAGCGGCACAACCCATACCGCGCGAAGCCGACAGGTGCCTGAAGTATTGGACCTGCTCGGGCGGCGCTGAACCTCAGCGGGCGGCGTCGGCAATCTTCAGGTCGATTTCCCGCGGACTGAGGAGATTGTCGAGTACCAGGACTGCGCAGCCGAGGATTCCCGATTGTGCTCCGTGGCTGACGGACACGATGTGCAGTGAGCGTGTGGCGAGTGCAGTTGCGTTGCCGTAGACCGATTCTCGAAGTCCGGCTAGGAAGAGTTCGTCGGCTTCGGCCATGTCGCCGCCGATGACAAGCACTTCCGGGTTGAGGAGATTGACGGCGCCGGAGATCACGTCGCCGATGAGGCGGCCGCTGGTACGGATCAGCCGGCGTGCTTCGCCGTCGCCGTCGAGGGCCAGCCGAACGACGTCGCGGACGTGGCCGACGTCCCGGCCCTGGGCTTCGAGTGCATGCACGAGAGCCCAACCGCTGGCGACGGTTTCGACGCAACCCACGTCACCGCAGCGGCATTGGATGTCCTTGGCGGCAGCGGTTTTGGTGTGCCCGATCTCGCCGGCGGCGCCGAGTGAACCCCGTTGCAGTACACCGCCGAGAACGATGCCCGCGCCAAGGCCGGTTGAGGCTTTGATCATGAGTAGATTCGGTGCGCTTTCACGCCTTTCGCTGAGTTCCGCGAGTGCCATGACGTTGGCGTCGTTGTCGGCGAACAACGGCGCGTCTGTGACCGATGCAAGGTAGGGAGCAAGGGCAACACCGTCCCAGCCCGACATCATCGGTGAATCGAGACTGGCTCCGGCTGCGACGTCGACCGTCCCGGGGATGCTGAGCCCGACTCCGATGACTTCGGAAGGCGGGCGGCCGATTCGGGCCAGCAATGACGTCAGGTGATCGGCGATCTCAGGCATCAGTTCGTCGGGCCCGACGCCCACCGATTTGTCGATGTCTTCCGCGGTGAGGATGGCGCCGGACAGGTCTGTGACGGCCAATTGCGCACGCGAGCGGCCGATCGCGACAACCAGCACCAATCCAGCGGACTTGTCGAACGTCAAGGTGGCAGGCGGACGGCCACCTGTCGATGGGCCTTCGTCGTCGTCCGCGATCAGGCCGATCGACTGCAGCGCGCTTACCCGGGCAGACACCGCGGTCCGGGAAAGTCCCGTGAGTTTCCCGATTTCGCTTCGTGTGGTCGCGGAACCTGCGCGGATCAGCGAGAACACCTCGCCGGCTGTGGCGGGAGTGATGGGCGGTCGGGTCATACCTTCTATTCAAGCATTCTCTCAGCGTTACTTCAGGATGCAAAAGATTTATTACTTTAGTCTTTTGGAGACGTAAGTAGGTATTGTGAAAAAGCAGAAGTGGGCATAGGCTGTGTCTTGACTCACTGGGCACCGCGTTCTCGGGTGGGTCGCAGTACGAGGTCAGAGGGCGCACGAACCTAGGGGAGAACCCGATGAGTCGCACCGACACGCAGAACGAGATTGTCGACTTCGCGCGTAAATGGCAGAAGTTCGACGGCGGACCGGACGAGGACATCTTTGTCACCTTCGGTCTGGAGCCCCACGAGTACTTCCGGAGATTGAAGAACATCCTCGACAACGGCAACGCCGCACTGGATCCCCCTGTGGCGAGCGAACTCGCAACGGTGTGTGCGCACCGGTTGCGTCAGCGAGACGTCGAGTTGATCGGCCAGTAGGCCACCCACATCCTTCTTCATTGCTGAATCAAGTCCACAGAATCAAGAATTGAGGTCGCCATCATGCACAAGCACCTTCCGATGCCGAATCCGACAACTGAAGTGTGGGACTGGCAGATGCAAGGAGCGTGCCGCGGGCACGACTCGGCCGTGTACTTCCACCCCGACGGTGAGCGTGGGCATGCCCGCGAGAACCGCGAACTCAACGCAAAGAAGATCTGCTCCAGCTGCCCGGTTCTTCAGCAGTGCCGCGAACATGCGCTGGCTGTTCACGAGCCTTACGGCATCTGGGGTGGAATGACGGAGACCGAACGCGCAGAATATGTGCGATCGCTGCGTAAGCGCAGCAACCGAATGCCCGCGGTCGCAGTCGCGAGCTGAAGGTCCTTCAGAGAGGACGCGCTGTGACGCTCGTAGCCGGTATCGATTCCTCGACTCAGTCGTGCAAGGTCATTGTCCGTGATGCCGATTCGGGTGAATTGGTCCGGGAGGGACGCGCGACGCATCCTGCAGGCACCGAGATCGACCCGGCGCGGTGGTTGGAGGCCATGGACAGTGCGATTGCTGCTGCGGGTGGACTGAACGACGTCGCCGCGGTGTCTGTGGGCGCGCAGCAACACGGCATGGTGTGTCTGGACGGCGACGGCGATGTAGTGCGACCGGCGTTGCTGTGGAACGACACTCGTTCCGCGCAGGCTGCGAGCGAACTTGTCGACGAGCTGGGCGGTCCACAGGCGTGGGCCGACGCCGTGGGCGTTGTGCCGGTAGCCGCAATCACCGCGAGCAAGCTGCGCTGGCTGGCGGATCACGAACCCGGCAATGCGGATCGTACTGCAGCAGTGTGTCTTCCACACGATTGGCTGTCCTGGAAATTGGGCGGCGCCGTCTCGCTCGACGCGCTGGCCACCGACGCTGGTGACGCGAGTGGAACGGGGTACTTCGCGGCCGCGACGCGTGAGTACCGGATGGACCTGCTGTCGCTGGCTTTCCGAGATCGAACACCACAGGTTCCCCGGGTTGCGGCGCCGAACGAGAAGATCGGTATCACTCGATCCGGCGCGGTCATCGGCCCCGGAACTGGTGACAATGCCGCAGCCGCACTGGGTTTGGGGGCGATTCCCGGTGACGTGGTCATTTCGATCGGAACGTCCGGTGTCGTGTCTGCAGTTTCGGCCACGCCGACGCACGATTCGAGTGGCAATGTTGCCGGTTTTGCCGACGCCACCGGACTGCACCTGCCGCTTGTGTGCACACTCAACGGCGCCCGGATTCTCGACGCGACCGCGTCCATTCTCGGCGTCGATCACGACGAACTGTCTCGTTTGGCATTGTCCGCCCCGCTCGGGAGTGACGGCCTGGTGATGATTCCGTACTTCGAGGGTGAACGAACCCCCAACCGTCCCGACGCGACCGGGGCTATGCACGGGTTTCGGCTCCAAAATTCGACGCCGGCGCATTTCGCGCGCGCCGCAGTCGAAGGGCTCCTGTGCGGCTTGGCCGACGGCGTCGACGATTTGGTTCGTCAAGGCGTCGAGGTGAAGCGCGTTCTCCTCGTAGGAGGCGGAGCGAAGTCTCGCGCTCTCTGTGAGATTGCGCCGGCAATTCTCGGAGTCCCGGTTGTGATACCCGATCCTGGTGAATATGTTGCGGAAGGCGCATGCAGGCAAGCTGCCTGGACGCTGCTCGGCGGCGAGCGTCCACCGGTATGGACAAAACCGGAGGAGAGGCGCTTCGAGGCTGCACCGGCGCCGCAGGTTCGGGAACGTTACGCATCGCTGCGCGAGCTCACCGAGGGTGTGTAGAGGCCAACTCAGCTAGGGTTCTTTCGTGGACTTGTTGGTAGGCATGGACATGGGAACGGCCAGCAGCAAAGGGGTTTTGGTCACCCCGGACGGCGTGGTCCTGGCAACCGAGCAGATCGACCATCAGATCTCGATGCCCAGGCCCGGGTGGGCCGAGGTGGACGCCGAGAAGATGTGGTGGTCCGAGGTGTGTTCGATCTCCAAACGTCTTGTGGCACAAGTTCCCAGATCTGCCAACGTTGCAGGTGTCTGTGTCAGCGGTGTTGGCCCGGCACTTGTGTTGTGCGACAGTGAACTTCGACCCCTTCGTCCGGCCATTCTGTACGGAATCGACAGTCGAGCATCCGCAGAAGTGGCCTCGCTGACCGAATTATTCGGCGAAAAGGCAATACTCGATTGTGGTGGCAAACTTCTCTCGAGTCAGGCCGTCGGGCCGAAGATCGAGTGGGTGCGCATCCATGAACCGGAGATTTTTGCCGCGGCGACTCGGTGGTACGGGTCGAATTCGTACATCGCCGCAAAGCTGACCGGTGAGTATATCCAGGATCATCACACGGCCAGTCAGTGTGATCCGCTCTATTCGGTTCGGGACTTTACCTGGAAATCCGATTGGCTGGATCGTGTTCTCGGCCATCTCGAATGCCCTCGATTGGTATGGCCGAGTGATGTTGTCGGACTGGTACATGCTGATGCGTCCGAGCAGACCGGACTGCCCGTCGGGACGCCCGTTGTCGCGGGAACGGTCGACGCATTCTCCGAGGGATTCAGTGTGGGCGCCCGTCATCCCGGTGATCTCATGTTGATGTACGGATCAACGATGTTCCTGGTTCAGATACTCGAGAAGTTTCAGAGCAATCCGGCACTGTGGACAACCGCGGGCGTTCAGAAGGACACCTTGGCACTTGCTGCCGGAACATCCACTGCCGGAAGTCTGATCGAGTGGCTTCACAAGCTCACCGGCGATGCACCATTCGAGCAGTTGCTCGCCGAGGCCGCGGCCGTGCCCGCCGGCGCCGAAGGGCTGTTGATCCTGCCGTACTTCGCCGGCGAACGTACTCCCGTGTTCGACCCCAAAGCCAGAGGCGTCGTTGCCGGACTGTCATTGCGACACGGCCGGGGGCATCTGTTTCGGGCCACCTATGAAGGTATTGCCTTCGGAATCCGCCAGATACTCGAAATGTTCGGTGACACAGATGAACCCGTCCGGCGCACGATCGCGGTGGGAGGTGGCGTCAAGAGTCGCGTCTGGACACAGGCGATCAGCGACATCACCGGACACACGCAGTTGGTTCCGACTCAGACCATCGGCGCCAGCTACGGCGACGCTCTGTTGGCTGCGATCGGGACCGGACTTGTTGCGCCGGATACCGATTGGACGACTCTGTCGCACGAAGTAGTGCCGAACGCAGCCAACCGGGCGATGTACGAGGATTTGTATCAAACGTGGTTGACGCTGTATCCATCGACGCGGGAACAGATCCACACGCTCGCCCAGTTCGGCTGAGTTCTTTCAGATCAGCCCGAACTTCCGCACCGCGTCGAGTAGCGCATGCGGACGTTCGGACGTCGGCAGTGGATCGACGAGAGCGAACTGGCACCCGATATCGCGTGCGGCGCCATCGGCGACATCACTGTCTCCGATCATCAAGGTCTGGGCCGCGTCCACGTCGAGTTGCGCAAGTGCGTGCTCGAATATGGCAGGTTCGGGCTTGACCGCACCCACCTCGAAGGACAACACGAACTCGTCGACCCACACGTCCCAGCCGCGGTCGACAAACGCCGGGCGGATGTCGAAGGCGATGTTGCTCAAGACTGCGGTGCGAATGCCCTTCTCCGACAGTGACTTCAGTACCTCACCGGTATCCGGGTACGGAGTCCACCGATCCGGGTCCACGAGCAACCCGTACAGCGCCTCGGCGCGACCGAGATCTGGCATGCCGGACTTGCTCAGCACGTCGAGGTAAGCCTGACGGTGCAGCTTCGGATCCCGGTCACGGTTCTCCCACGCGTACAGTCCCGCTTCGTCCATCTCGACGGTTCGCCCGACCGGAGCGGTCATCCGGCGCATCAGCTCGGTTTGAGCGTGCACGTCCATCGGCTCGCCGGCGTGATCGACAAAATGTTCGGCCCAGTCGGAATCTTCCTCGAGCCGGAAGAGCGTCCCCGAGAAGTCGAACAATGTTGCGGCGATATGCCCGTTTCGGGAGTCGGTGCTGTCAGTGTTCACCGACCAAGGTTATCGGCGCAGGGTTTCCGATGCGCATTATGCGGCGGGGCGCGCGTACTTTGGGAGGGCACATTTTCCGAAGTTCGTGTCGAAGGGCAGTGTTCGTCGCTCTCGGCCCGCGCCGAATGACCAGGGGGATTCTCCGTGTCCGACCACGTGAACCACGTTGACCGAAGCAAATCGGCGGGTGACGACCCCCACTTGTCGCGTCAGCTGTCCAATCGTCACATCCAGCTGATCGCGATCGGCGGCGCCATCGGCACCGGCCTGTTCATGGGTTCGGGCAAGACGATCTCGCTGGCCGGGCCGTCGGTGATCTTCGTGTACATGATTATCGGCTTCATGCTCTTCTTCGTCATGCGGGCGATGGGGGAGTTGCTGCTCTCCAACATGTCCTACAAGTCGTTCTCCGACTTCGCTGCTGATCTCCTGGGGCCGTGGGCGGGATTCTTCACCGGCTGGACGTATTGGTTCTGCTGGATAGTCACCGGCATCGCGGACGTGATCGCGATCTCGGGCTACTTCAAGTACTGGTGGCCTGGGTTGGCCGCATGGATTCCGGCGCTGCTGACCATCGCTGCATTGCTCCTTCTCAATCTGCCGACGGTGAAGGCGTTCGGTGAAACCGAGTTCTGGTTCGCGCTGATCAAGATCATCGCCATCGTCAGCTTGATCATCGTCGGCATCGTGATGGTCGTCTCCGGGTTCACCGCGCCCAACGGCGCCACCTCCGGCGTCGACAATCTCTGGAACGACGGCGGCATGTTCCCGACCGGCTTCATGGGGTTTGTCGCGGGCTTCCAGATCGCAGTGTTTGCGTTTGTGGGTATCGAACTGGTGGGTACGACGGCGGCCGAGGCCAAGGATCCGGAGAAGAACCTCCCGAAGGCCATCAACTCCATCCCGATTCGTGTGCTGCTGTTCTACGTGGTCGCACTGACCGTCATCATCTGTGTGACGCCGTGGCGTGAGATCCAAGCGGACAAGAGTCCGTTCGTCGCGATGTTCACGCTCGCCGGCTTGGGTATCGCGGCGTCGGTCATCAACTTCGTGGTGCTGACGTCGGCGGCATCGTCGGCGAACTCGGGCATCTACTCGACCTCACGCATGGTGTTCGGCCTGGCTCAGGAGGGCGACGCACCGAAGGCCCTCGGCAAGCTGAACTCGCGCAAGGTCCCCGCGAATGCCCTGATGTTCTCGTGCATCTTCCTGCTCGCGTCGTTGATCCTGCTGTTCTCCGGTGACTCGGTGATCGAGGCATTCACCGTTGTGACCACAATCTCCGCACTGCTCTTCATGTTCGTGTGGACGATCATCCTGGCGAGCTACCTGGTGTACCGGAAGCGTCGCCCGCATCTGCACGAGGCGTCGAAGTTCAAGATGCCAGGCGGCATCGTGATGTGCTGGGTTGTGCTGGCTTTCTTCGTGTTCATCTTGTGGGCGCTGACCACCAAGGACGACACCCTGCAGGCGCTGCTCGTCACTCCGATCTGGTTTGTCGCACTCGGAATCGCGTGGGCGATTATTCGTCGCCGGCCCGCGCACCGCGCGCGGTACGAGGCATTCCGGGCAGAACTGGATGCGAGTCGACAGACGGACGAAAAATAGTTTGGTCAAGAACGTGTAACGGTGGCGGTTTCCTTGATCAAACTGTTACATTCGTCGGCAAGACAGAGGAGCGGGCTTCGTTCGAGGACTGCTGCACGCCGACGACTGACAGGGTAAAAACTGTGGGAGACCACCACCGCACGGACAATTCCATTGCTGCATTCGAGATCGATCCAGACGCAGCGAGTGGACGTCACCGCGTTCCGTCGGCTGGCCCGGGCGCAGGCGTCAAGGCTGGTGTTGTAGCTGCAGCCACGGGCGCACTGCTCGTTGGCGCAGGTCAGATGGGTGCAGGCACCGCAGCGGCAGCCCCGGCCACCCAGAACATCGCCGGATTCGAGATTCCGCAGGGATTGCTTCCCGAGGGCATCGAGATCCCAGCCGAGCTGTCGAATCTTGGTCTCCCGCCGGCGGCGGGCATCGAGGTTCCCGAACTTCCCGACCTCGTGGCACAGGTGAACGCACAGGTGCAGCAGTTCACCGGCTCGTTCAACCCGGTTTCGTCGAACAGCGGCACCGTTCAGCCTGTTTCCGGAACGCTCACCTCCACGTTCGGTAACCGTTGGGGCGCGCACCACGGCGGTCTGGACATCGCGGCCCCGATCGGAACTCCGGTTCTCGCGGCAGCGTCCGGTCAGGTCATCGACGCCGGTCCGGCCTCGGGCTTCGGTCTCTGGGTGCGCATCCAGCACGACGACGGCGCAGTCACCACATACGGACACGTCAACGACTACCAGGTTGCAGTGGGCCAGCGCGTAGCCGCCGGCCAGCAGATCGCTACCGTCGGTAACCGCGGCCAGTCCACCGGCCCGCACCTGCACTTCGAGGTTGCGGAAAACGGCGCCAAGGTTGATCCGGCCATCTGGCTGAAGGCGCGCGGCGTGGCAGTGACCTGGGTGGACAACTCGTAGGGAAAATCTTTTGCGGACCTGCAGGGCATCGGAGTTAATTCCGGTGCCCTGCAGTCTTTTCATGCTCGGTTCGGGTTGTGGTCGGGAGTCGGCCGGTTAGCCTTGCGGAAGACGACCTTCGGTGGTTGATCGCGAAGGAGGGGGATCGGATATGGGCGCAGAAGTTCAAGCACGAATGTTCACGAGGGCCGACCGGCGGGTGTTCCGCAAGAAGGTGCGATTGTGCGTCGACGCCATGAAGCAGATGCTCGATCGCGGCGACTTCCGGGACGCAGTCGAGAAACCCGACCCGTTGCTGGGAATGGAGATCGAGTTCAACCTCGTAGCCGGCGACATGCTGCCGGCGATGTCCAACCTTGCAGTGCTCGACGCCATCGACGACGATGCGGTGTTTCAAACGGAGCTCGGGCAGTTCAACGTCGAGATGAATGTCGAACCTGGCCCACTGACCGGCGACAACACATTCGAGCTCGAAGAAAAACTGCGCAGTTCACTCGCGATCGCGGACGCTCGCATCCATGAGCACGACGCCGAGATGGTGATGATCGGGATGCTGCCGACGCTCCAGCTCGAGCACCTCGACCGCGAGTGGATTACCGCGAATCCGCGCTACGAATTACTCAACGAGCAGATCTTCGCAGCGCGTGGTGAAGACATCGAACTCGACGTAGAGGGTGTCGCACTTTCCGGTGGGCCAGTGGAAGTGCTACGCGCCGATACCAATTCGGTGGTTCCCGAGGCGGCCTGCACGTCGATGCAGTTGCACCTTCGGGTTTCTCCCGAAGAGTTTGCGCCGCACTGGAACGCGGCACAGTGCCTGGCCGGGCCGCAGGTGGCGCTGGCCGCCAACTCGCCATTCCTGGCAGGCAAGGCGCTGTGGCATGAATCTCGGATACCGATCTTCGAACAGGCCACGGACACCAGAACACTCGAACTCAAGAATCAGGGAGTGCGACCACGCGTCTGGTTCGGGGAACGCTGGATACATTCGGTTCTCGATCTCTTCGAGGAGAATTCGCGATACTTCCCGGCGCTGCTACCAGACGTCTCCGATGCGGATCCCCTGGAGGTTCTTGCGGCAGGCGGAATTCCGGAGTTGAAAGAACTCCAGATGCACAACGGAACCGTCTACCGCTGGAATCGTCCGGTGTACGACTGCTCGGATGGCAAGCCGCACTTGCGGATCGAGAATCGAGTGCTGCCGGCCGGGCCCACCGTACTCGACATCATGGCAAACGCCGCGTTCTACTACGGAACAGTGCGGGCGCTCGTCAACGCGGATCGCCCACTGTGGTCGCAGATGTCTTTCCATGCCGCAGAAGAGAACCTGCACATCGGCGCCAAGCACGGGCTGGACGCAATGCTGTACTGGCCGGGCATGGGCTGGGTCGGTGCGGACGAATTGATCCTGCGACGGCTACTTCCCCTCGCGGACGAAGGCTTGGCCGACTTCGGGTTGTCGAGTGCAGCGCGTGAGAAGTACCTCGGCGTCATCGAAGGCCGGTGTCTCAACCGGCAAACCGGTGCGGCGTGGCAGCGGGGACGCGTCGTCGCCGGTGAGGCCGCAGGACTCGATCGAACTGCCGCTCTCGCCGAGATGATGCGGGCATATATCGAAAACATGCGCAGCGGTAATCCAGTTCACTTGTGGGACTGATTCGGGCTCGCTAATTCAACTCCCCATCAACAGTTTCGGGGACCTTGGTCATCGAAACAGGGACGGATTCGACCCGGAAACCATGTCGTAATTGCGATGGTTAGAGTGGAAGTGGCTCGATAACTTCTTACGGAAGGTGGGCACATGAGTTCACGCGAACACAACAATGTCGTCGTCGGAATCGACGGATCGGACACCGCGTCGACCGCGCTCCGAGAAGCTGCGAAAATTGCCGCGCAGCGAGAATTGCGTCTCGATATCATTCACGCGCTCGACTTTGCGCCGTACGGATTCGGCGGCCCGTACATCGACGCGGGTGGCGTGTACGAGTGGGTGGAAGAGGCCGGAAAAGCCGTACTCGGCGACGCCGAGAAGTTTGCCGCCGAGGTCGCCCCGACGGTCACCGTTCACACCGAGATGGCCATCGGTAGCCCGACGCAGTGGCTTCTCGAGAGTTCCGCGAAAGCCCGTCTGGTCGTCGTGGGAGCATCGTCGTCCGGAAAAGCCGCCACCGCGGTACTCGGCAACACCGCCGTCGGTGTCGCGAGCCACGGCAAGTGTCCCGTCATCGTTGTGCGCGAACGTGACGGCGTCGTACCGTCCGATGGTCCCGTCGTCGTGGGCGTAGACGGCAGTGCGCTGAGCGCGCAGGCTGTGGGTGCGGCATTCGAGGAAGCGGCGTTCCGCGGCGCAGAACTGGTAGCCGTCCACGTCTGGAGTGACCTCGGAACAGCAGCGTTCGAAGATCCCCGCGCTGCCGCGCTGGCTCCGGCATCGCTCGAGGAAGAAGAGCATGCGGTATTGAGCGAGAATCTTGCCGGATGGTCCGAGAAGTACCCTGACGTCGTGGTTCGCCGTGAGATCTACCTCGACAATCCGCGTGGACGCCTACTCGAATGGTCGGCTCGGGCGCAGCTTGTCGTCGTCGGTAGCCGAGGCCGCGGCGGATTCCGCGGAATGCTCCTTGGATCCACAAGCAACACACTGATCGCTTCCGCGCAGTGCCCGGTGATGGTGGTTCGTCCCGAAGATTCCTGATTTCTCGATGCGCCTGTGAGAACCTGCCCCGTTCATTTCGGTCACCGAATATGAACGGGGCAGTCACATGAATACGGCCTCATGTTCCGTAGTGTTCAGGGGGAGGTGTGCCTGGCGCACACATGGCAATCGTGAGGATTGGGGTTAGAACGTGCGCATCGGAATGGGTTTGAACTACAGCGGCGGATTCGCCGAGACTGTCGAAGAAGTCGGTGACCTCGAAAAGGCCGGTCTGGACATTGCGTTTGTCCCGGAGGCCTACTCGTTCGACGCGGTCAGCCAACTCGGATACCTGGCCGCGAAGACGACAACCATCGAACTTGCCTCCGGCATCTTCCAGATCTACACCCGCACGCCGTCGCTTACCGCGATGACTGCCGCCGGCCTCGACTTCGTCTCCAACGGACGATTTGTCATGGGCCTTGGCGCGTCCGGCCCACAGGTGATCGAAGGTTTCCACGGCGTCAAGTACGACGCCCCTCTCGGCCGTACTCGCGAGGTCGTCGAAATCTGCCGCCAGGTATGGCGTCGGGAAAAGGTTGAGTACCAGGGCAAGTACTACCAGGTGCCGCTACCCGCCGAGAAGGGAACCGGACTGGGCAAGCCGCTCAAGCTCATCAACCATCCCGTTCGTGAGCGCATCCCGATCCTCATCGCTTCCCTCGGCCCGAAGAACGTCGAACTCACCGCCGAGATCGCGGAAGGGTGGGAGCCGATTTTCTACCACCCCGAGAAAGCAGCAAGCGTCTGGGGAGAGCCCCTCGCCAAGGGCAAGGCGAAGCGCGACCCCAGCCTCGGCGAACTGCAGGTGTACGCGTCCCCGGCGCTGGCCATCGGCGACGACGTCGACCACATGCTCGACTGGGTCCGTCCCAGCATCGCCCTCTACATCGGCGGCATGGGAGCCAAGGGAAAGAATTTCTACAACGATCTTGCCGTCCGCTACGGCTACGCCGAAGCCGCCGAGAAGATCCAAGATCTCTACCTTGCAGGCAAAAAAGAAGAAGCCGCGGCAGCAGTGCCGGATGACCTCGTCCGTGCAGTCTCGCTGATCGGTCCCGAAAGCTACGTCCGTGAACGCGTCGCCGCATTTGCAGAATCCGGCGTCACCACCCTCAACGTCACCCCGCTGGCGGCTGATCGTGCCGGACGTGTCGGCCTGATCGAGAAGTTCCGGAACATTTGTGATTAACCGCTGTGCGCCTTTATTAACCCCCCGCGGTTAATAAAGGCGCACAGCAGATGTCCGATTCGGGACCCGCCGTAGCGGATAAAACGTATTTATCGCACTTGGGCAATAGTGTGGGAGCAATAGTGTGGAGGCAGATAGAGTTCTGTAGTCGATCCTGAAGGGACGAAAATGAGTGCAATCCAACCGGTTGTCGTAGCTGTGGACGGTTCCGAGGCGGCGTCGTCGGCCGTTGTGTGGGCCGCACGCACCGCCGCTGTGTTGGGGCGTCCGCTGCATATTGCAACGGTGGTGCACATTCCGGCCTTCTATTATTCCGAGCCGTATCTGGCCGAGAGTTTCAAGGACGAACTGCGACGCACTGCTCGTGCCAGACTCGACAGCGCCAAGATCCTGGCCCACCAGAGTGTCGACGGTGATCTCGAAGTAGTCACCGAACAACTCGACGGCAGTGTCTCCGATTCATTGATCGAATTGTCCAAACGCGCATACATGGTTGCCGTAGGTCCGCGTGGGCACGGCGAATTCACCGGACTTGTCGTCGGTTCGGTGACGGTATCGATTGTCTCGCACGGTGAATCGCCCGTGGCAGTCGTGCGCGGGCGGACACTGGACGGTCAGCCGCCCACTCAGGGACCGGTTGTTGTCGGTGTCGACGGCTCCGAAAACAGCATCGAGGCCATCGAGCATGCATTCGAGCAGGCGTCGGCGCGCGGCGCCACGCTGATCGCCGTCAACGTGTGGAGCGACGTGAGTGTGCAGCCTTCACTGGGCGCCACTCCGGACGACCCGTTGTGGAGCAGCATCCAGACCGGCGAAGAAGTAGTTCTGGCAGAGCAGTTGGCCGGATTCACCGAGCGATACCCAGACGTTGTGGTCGAGCGTGTAGTAGCGCGCGATCGCCCGGTGCGGGTTTTGAGCGAGTATGCCGAGACTGCGCAGTTGGTGGTGGTCGGTAGCCGCGGACGTGGTGGCTTCACCGGAATGCTTCTGGGCTCGACGAGTCGCGCACTTCTGCACACCGCAGATTGCCCCGTGTTGATCGTGCGCCACAGCAAGAACTGACACGGCTGGAACTGACACTCGTCAACTGACACCACAGTTGTTTCGATCGGCAATAGATTCTTGAAAGAGGCTTAGATGACTACGCGCGTGTTCCTGGTCGACGATCACGAGATCGTCCGACGCGGACTGTTCGATCTGCTCGGCGGCGTCGAGGATTTCGAGGTGGTCGGGGAAGCGTCGTCGGTAGGGGAGGCGATGGCCGTTATCCCCAAGAGCAATGTCGATGTCGCGGTTCTGGACGTGCGACTGGCCGACGGCAACGGCGTTGAATTGTGTCGCGACCTTCGCTCGATGCTGCCGAACCTGCGGTGCCTGATGTTGACCTCGTATGCGGACGACGAAGCGCTGCTCGACGCCATCATGGCGGGCGCGTCCGGCTTTGTGCTGAAGCAGATTCTGGGCACGGATCTTGTTGCGGCGGTACGCACCGTCGGCTTGGGTGGATCGCTGCTCGACAGCCGCGCCACCGAAGCGTTGATGGCGCGAATCCGCAGCGAACGCACCGCAGATCCGCTGGCGGAACTCTCCGATCAGGAACGCGCGGTATTCGACCTCATCGGTGAGGGCCTGACCAATCGAGAGATCGGCGCGAGGCTGTTCCTCGCCGAGAAGACGGTCAAGAACTACGTGACCCGTTTGCTCTCGAAGCTGGGTATGCAGCGCAGGACTCAGGCTGCCGTGCTGGCAACCGAGCTGCGCAACAAGTAGTTCAGGGCTTCCGCCGCCTCAGCGGTACCCGCCACACCAGGCGGGTGCCGTTCGGGCTGCGGTTGCCGATTGTGCATGTGCCACCACAATGTTCAGCGCGGCGCTCGAGATTGTGCAAGCCGCTCTTGTGGACGCCGACGGGGATACCTTTGCCGTCGTCGTCGATGGTGATGGCAAATTCGAGGTCGGCGGTCACGGAGATGGTGATCGTGTCTGCCTGGGCATGTCGCAGAACGTTGCTCAAACCTTCACGGAGCACGGCTTCGGCATGGGGGTGGATTCCGGCTTTCACGAGTGTGTCGATCGCTCCCGAGAACTGAACGCTCGGGGTGACTGCTGATTGTGCTGTGGCGTCACCGATTACGTCGAGGAGGCGTCGGCGCAGGCTGGTCGAGTCCGCGGTCGCGGGTGTCTGGAGATCGAAGATGGTGGTGCGGATTTCGCGGACGGTTTGGTCCAACTGCTCCAGCGACCGGGTGACGATGGCACGCGCGGAGTCGGGAAGATCGGAATCGGGCAAGGTGCTCTGCAGGCTCATGCCGCTGGCAAACAGACGCTGAATGACGTTGTCATGCAGGTCGCGCGCAATGCGGTCGCGATCTGCCAGAACCGACAGGAGACGCTGTCCACGTTGTTTCTCGTCGAATTCGATAGCTACAGAGCCTAATTCGGCCATCGACTCGATCCGGGTGAGTTCGTCCGAATCCCAGTGAGTGTTGGCGGAATCCGACGTGAGCAGTAATGCGCCCACCACGCCGGATGCAACCGTCATCGGGGCCAGCACCGCGCTACCCGCTGTCGGGACCAAGTCGAGCAGCGAGCCCAATTCGGTGAATACGTGCAACCGTCGAGTCTGCCGAATGACGTCGAATGGATAGAGGCTCGCCGGGACTCGGACTCCCCGCGATGTCGGCCGGGCGCTGACCGCGGTGTGTACCTGCGCGTAGCCGTTCTCGCAGATCAGCACGATGACATCGTCGATGCCGGTCAACTCGCGCACACGGGTGGCGAGCAGTTGCAGACTGTCGTCGAGCGAATCGCCCGCCAGCAATCGTGACCGGATGGCAGACATTGCGGTGAGCCATCTTTCGCGGGTCCGAGACTGCTCGAACAGCCTGACGTTCTCGGCTGCGATACCTGCGGCGATGGCAAGTGCTTCGAGGATGACCTCGTCCTCCTCGGTGAACTCTGCCGCACCACGTTTCTCGGTGAGATAGATGCTGCCGAAAACCTCACCGCGCATCATGATCGGCGCACCCAGGAAGCTGTCCATCGGCGGATGATTGGCGGGAAACCCGACAGACGCGGGGTGGCGCCCAGATGTGGAACACGCAGAGTCTTGGGATCGTTCATGAGGACGCCGAGTACGCCGTGGCCTTCTGGGAAGTGTCCCATCGTCTGCCGCAGCGGTTCGTCGATGCCCTCGTACACGAATTCGGCCAGCCCACCGCCCGGTGCCCGCACACCCAATGCCCCGTAGTTGCAATCCAATACAGTGGTTGCCGCAATAATGATGCGCTGCAGCGTGAGATCGAGATCAAGCCCGGAACCGACAACAAGCACTGCTTCGAGAAGTCGGTGGAGCGTCGGGATGTCAGCCTTGGAGTCGGCCAGACGCTCGAGTACTTCGGCGAAATTGCGTGTCGGGTTGCCCGAAGAGTCGATCATGCTCGAAGCATATCGCTCCCAGTGTGGTCACTCTTGGCGAGATCGGCCGTCCCACCACTGCTTCCAGTGATGTTCGATCTCGTCGAACTCGTCCGCGCTGAGATCGTAAGTGGCCAGAATGATCTGGAGTTCCTGCTGGGCGCGGTACGGAACCGTCGGCTTTGCCGCGACGACCAATAGTCCGGGACCAAGGTCTTCGATTGTCACTCCTGTTTGCAGCGAGCTGACGAAGTCGACAATGCCGTCGGCGTAGTCGCCGGGAGCAAGCGTGGCGGTGTAACGCCCGCCGGCTTCCACAGGAAGGGACGAGGCTCCGAGGATCGAGGCTGCGGATTCACCCGGAATCAGTGGGCCGTCGAGGTAAATCGTTCTGCGCTCGGCCAATCCGTGATGTTCGACGCCGAACTTCAAGAAGTGCAGAAATGTGGTCCAGCCCTCCGTGATGTCCTCGTACCATTCGTCGTCGGGCACCTGCGGCGGACGCGTCATCCGGACAATGGTTCTGCCGCCCTGGTCGATCAAGGCGAAGCGATCACCGTTACCCAGTTCGAGGGTGTGTGCGTCAGGGTCTGCGACCGCGGTGCCGTAGATCTGGGTGATTTCGTCGTCGAGTCCGTCGTAGTCCCACCCGAACCAGCGCCGAATCAGCGAAGGATCGCGCAGCGCCGGCCACAGCACGGACGGCGCTGCTGCGATGGACACTTCGATCACCGTTTCGTTCACGGAGAACACGCTACCGGGATCAACCGTCGGTCAGCCCTTCATAGCGACTGTCAGCAGAAAAGCAACGTCCTCGAGCGCTTCGACACTGTGCCGGTGGGCCGGAATGGTGAGGAAATCGCCAGTCGACCCTTTCCATTCGTCGCTACCGCACACGAGATTGAGTTTCCCACTCAGGACCAACAGCGTTGCTTCGCCGGGACTGTCGTGTTCAGCGAGGCTCTTGCCGGCGCTCAGCGCGATCACGGTCTGTCGCAGGCTGCGTTGGTGGCCACCATAGACGGTTTGTGAACTACGACCGCTGGTTGCCGACGCAGCCAGTTTCAATTGTTGACGGGCGAGGGCTGTCAGTGACTTCTTGTCCATCGAAGACCTCTCGGGTAGCGCGATCATCTCGGTTTCTCGAGTATGACCGACAGGCTGGTGAGGTGCCTCGTTATTGGCGGAAGTGGTCAGCGAGTGTATTCGAGCCAGCGGAAGCGCAACCCGGTCTTCTCCGACGTGTGCCAGGGCTCGTCGGACGTGAGGTTCCAATCGGGGCCGATCTCGGGAGCAAAGGCCTCGCCGGTGATATCGAGATCGATCTCGGTCACCAAGAGACGCGTCGCGAATGGCAGTGCAGCCGAATATATTTGCCCTCCGCCGACAACAAAGAGGTCGCCGTCAGGCAATGCCAACGCCTCGTCGAGGCTGTGTGCGGCTTCGGCTCCGTCCGCTGCCCACTCCGAATCGCGGGTGACAACGATATTGCGGCGCCCACTGAACGGCCGGAACTTGGGTGGAATGGAATCCCAGGTCAACCGGCCCATGATCACCGGATGCCCCATGGTGACTCGCTTGAAGTAGGCCATGTCCTCCGGCAGTCGCCACGGAATCGTGTTGCCTGCACCGATGACACCATTGTTCGCCTGAGCCCAGATGAGGGTGACTGCGCGATCATTCATGATCAGACCGCGACCGGAGCCTTGATAGCAGGATGGTGCTGGTAACCGACTAATTCGACATCCTCGAAGGTGTAATCGAAGATGGAATCGCGCTTGTTCAGTTTCAGAATCGGAAGGTCGAGCGGGGTCCGGCTGAGTTGTTCGGTGACCTGATCGACGTGGTTGTCGTAGATATGGCAGTCGCCGCCGGTCCAGATGAATTCGCCGACGTCGAGACCGGCCTGCTGCGCCATCATGTGTGTGAGCAGGGCGTAACTGGCGATGTTGAAGGGAACACCCAGGAACATGTCGGCACTGCGCTGATACAACTGGCACGAGAGTTTGCCGTCGGCGACGTAGAACTGGAAAAACGCGTGGCACGGTGCGAGCGCCATCTGCGGAATGTCGGCGACGTTCCACGCGGAGACGATGATCCGACGCGAATCAGGGTTGGATCGCAAGGTTTCGAGAGTTTGCGTGATCTGGTCGATGTGCTCACCCGACGGGGTGGGCCAACTGCGCCACTGGACGCCGTAGACCGGGCCCAGTTCACCGTTCTCGTCGGCCCACTCGTCCCAGATGGAGACGCCGTGTTCATGTAGCCACGCCACGTTGGAGTCGCCGCGCAAGAACCACAACAGTTCGTTGACAATCGACTTGAGGTGCACCTTCTTGGTGGTGACCAGGGGGAAACCGTCGGCAAGATCGAATCGCATCTGGTGACCGAAGATGCTGCGAGTGCCGGTGCCGGTGCGATCGGCTTTGGGGGTGCCGGTCTCCATCACGAGTTTCAACAGGTCTTCATATGCGGTGGAGACAGTCACGGGACACAGTCTAGGGCACGCACGATAGCCTCGTTCAATGCGTGAACTCCTCGTGATCGGCGTCGGCGCCGGTGACCCCGACCAAGTGACGATCCAAGCTGTCAAGGCCATGAACAGGGCCGATACGTTCTTTGTGATCGGTAAGGGGAGTGAGAAGCAGGATCTCGTCGACTTGAGAACCGGGATTCTCGAAGAACATGTGACCGGTGAATACCGCGTCGTCGAGATAACCGATCCCCCGAGAGATCGGACACCTTCGGACTACGAAGGTGTTGTCGACGACTGGCATGACCGTCGAGCGTCGATCTTCGAGGAAGAGTTTTCGGCCGAAGCCGGAGTCGGCGCGATATTGGTATGGGGTGACCCGTCGCTCTACGACAGCACCTTGCGCATCGTCGAACGAGTGCTTGCGCGCGGCAACGTCACATTCGACTACACGGTAATTCCCGGTGTCACGAGTGTGCAGTCTTTGGCGGCGCAGCACCGCATCGTGCTCAACCGCATCGGCGAATCGATACACATCACCACTGGGCGCAAGCTCGCCGAAGGATTGCCGGACGGCATCGACAACGCCGTCGTGATGCTTGACGCGCACTGCACGTTTACCGAGGTTGCCGGGGATGACGTGGAAATCTGGTGGGGCGCGTACCTGGGCACACCGGACGAAGTGTTGATTGCCGGGAACCTGCGTGAGGTAGAAGACGACATCGTGCGTGTGCGGGCGGAATTGCGTGAGAAGCACGGCTGGATCATGGATACGTATCTCGTTCGTCGCTAGACCGCCGCGCTGCAGGCGGTAAGTATTTACCCAGGTGAAGTGCAACTGTCGGCGGACCGGCACCCTATGATTTGCCCATGACATCGTTCGGGGCGGATCGGTCGCATGAGATCCTGCCTGCCCCGCGCGAACGCGATCAGTCAGCACTGCGGTCGGCAATCGCTCTTCTGGTGCAGTGGTTTCGACGGCCGGATCAGTTCGACAGTTTCACCCGATACCTCGCGTCCAAGGGGCTGGAGGTGGCGGTGCGCCTGATCGTGATCGCGTCGTGTGTGTCGGTGGCGGTTGCCATGTTGTTGCTGCGTTTCAGCGAAGCGGGCGTCCACAACCAAGTCACGAGTGTCATCAACGCGGCGATCATCGCCGGGACCGTCGCGATGATTGTGCTGTTCAGTCTTCTGCCGGCACTGACCCGAAAATGGTCGTACCTGTTTGTCGCGTACGCGGAGCTCGGCGTAGTGATCGGTGTATTTCTGAACCGCGATCCGTTTATCGGTTTGATCCAATGCATCGTCTTCGTTTTGGTGGGCGGCTATATCGCGTATTTTCACAATGCGCGACTACAGGCTGCGCACATGGTTCTGTCCGGCGTGGTTCTGGTGCTTGTCGCTCGTCAGGTGGCCGTTTACGAGGATCCGGCGTTGGCGATCGCGTTGTCGTTGGTTGTCGCCACGAGCATCGTGGTCATTCCATTTGCCTGCCAGTTCGTGCTGTCGATCCTGGGTTCGGACGCCGAGAGTTCGGATGTGGATCCGCTGACCGGCCTGCTGAACCGGCGCGGACTACAGCGGTCGGTCGAAGAATGGGGGGTCACCGAAGCGAACTCCCGCGGATTGTCTTGTGTCGTGGTGATCGTCGATGTCGACAATTTCAAGACTGTCAACGATTCGTACGGACACGAACAGGGCGATATTGTCCTTCGCGAGTTCGCGGTGAGGCTACGTCGATGTGGAAGTAATCACGCTCTGTTCTCGAGATTCGGCGGTGACGAGTTCGTGTTGGTCGACATGATCGGCAAGCGCGCCGAACTCGAACTCGAGGAGAATCTGCGTCGGCACATGCGGTTGCCCGACAACGTTCCGGTGGTCACGACCAGCATCGGAATCGCAATTCCGTCGACTTCGACGTCCAGCTATGTCTCGGAAGTGGAACTCGCGGGATTGTTCCGACTCGCTGACGCTGCGATGTATCAGGCAAAGGCGTCCGGGGGTGACCGGGTCATCGTCACCCACACGCAATTGTGATGATTGTCGGATAGCGGAAGGTCGTGCAGGCTTATCCTGTTCGGGTGGGTGCAGCGGTCGATGACGGACATTCGGGTAGCAAAGCTACCGAACGGCCGTTTTCGTCTGCCGCGTTGCACCGAGTCGCGCCTCTGCTCGTCGACTGGTATCGACGCCCTGACCAATTCGAGTCCTTCACACGTTATCTCGCAGACAAAGGGCTGACCGGCGCATCGAGAACATTGGTTGTCAGCTCGTTGCTTCTGGTAATCGTCGTGATGTTCTTGACCAGATTCAGTCCTGCGGGTCCCACTACTCACGGGGAGCGCACCGCCAACCTCGTGATCATCGTCCTGACGGCGCTGATGGCCGCGATTCTCGCGACCAGAGGCAGGTTGGAGCGATCCTGGTCCTACGTGTTCGTGATTTATTCGGAAATTGGGATTGCCGCAGCGCTGGTGCTGTACTCGAATCCGCTAGCAGCATTGGCGCACAGTGTGATGTTCTCCGTGATCGGCGGATACATCGCCTTCTTCCACAACGCGCGCATGCAGACTCTGCATCTGTTGTGGGCGTCCGTCGTGGTTATCGGAGTTGTCGCGCGCATCGCCTATATCGAAAAGTACACCGATGTTCCGTCGTTGATCGCCATGGTCCTGTTGGTCGGCGCGGCCATCTACGCGATCCCGTTTGCGTGTCAGTTCGTGTTCTCGATTCTCGGAACCGATGCCTTGAAAGCGCAACATGACCCGCTGAGCGGACTCTTGAACAGACGAGGGTTGGCCGACGAGGTCGGATTGATGTTGCATCGGCCATTCGAGAGTTCCACCAATTTGGTTGTCGCAGCGGTGGATATCAATCGATTCAAGACGATCAACGACGAGTACGGGCACGACGTCGGTGATGTTGTGATCGAGAAGGTTGCCGCGAGACTGACACAGTCCGCCGGTCCGTCTGCGTTGATCGCGCGCATTGGCGGTGACGAGTTCGTTCTCGTGGATCGGTGCGACGATCAGGAAATCGACAGTCTCGCAGAGTCCCTGCGAAACATAACCGTCACCGGTCCCGAGCATCCTGTTGTCGAGTTGAGCGTCGGAATTGTCGCAGCGGCCGGTCCGTTCGGATCCCCGGATCGTGCGATTGCCGTCTACGGAACACTCCTCCGAAGCGCGGATCAAGCCATGTACACAGCAAAAGCACGACAGGAACACGCCGTCGTCGTACTGCGAAATCTGCAGTGAGTTTGTCGGTGTTCGGCGCTAGGGTGATGCCATGCCTGAACTGCCCGAGGTAGAAGCGCTGGCGGGATTTCTTCGCGAACACGCAGTGGGCGCTGTAGTCGGCCGCATCGACATTGCCGCATTGAGCGTGCTCAAGACCTTCGATCCGCCGATTGCTGCATTGCAGGGCCGAGACGTGACGGGCGCAGCCAGATTCGGTAAACATCTTGGGCTGGACTGCGATGGGCTCTGGCTCATCACTCATCTGTCGCGTGCGGGATGGATGCGGTGGCAGGACAATCCGTCGTCGACGCCACAAAAACCTGGCAAAGGTCCGTTGGCGCTTCGAGTTCATTTCTTCACGCCGGAGGGGCTCACTCCTGCTTGCGATCTCACCGAAGCCGGCACGAAAAAACGCCTGGCAGTGTGGATAGTGGCGGACCCGCAGGAGGTGCCGGGGATCGCTCGTCTTGGACCCGACGCCATGGCCGTCACCGAAGCGGAATTTGCCGAGATACTTGGTGGTACCTCCGCCCGGATCAAGAATGCGATAGTCGACCAGTCTCTCCTCGCCGGCGTCGGGAATGCCTACTCCGACGAAATCCTGCACACGGCACGGCTTTCCCCGTTCGCGACGTCTTCTCGTCTTACCGCAGAACAGATAACAACGCTGTACGACGCCATGCGAACCGTGCTGGCCGATGCCGTCGAGCGATCGGTTGGACAGGACGCGGCACGGCTGAAGGGTGAGAAGCGATCGGGAATGCGGGTACACGCCCGCACCGGTTTGCCCTGCCCCGTGTGTGGTGATGTGGTGCGCGAAGTGTCTTTTGCCGAGCGATCCTTCCAGTACTGCGCAACCTGCCAGACCGGCGGAAAACCATTGGCAGACAGGCGAATGTCGCGGCTGCTCAAGTAGTGAACTGATCGGAGAGGAGTGTGACGAACTCCCGGGCCAGTGACGATGAGTGGGCCGGGTCGGTAATGGCATGGACGACCCGGTGCGGCGCATCGGCGATCGGCACACAGACCAATTCGGGATGCTCGGCGCTCATCGACTCCGGCAGCAAGCCGACGCCCAGGCCGTTGACTGTCAGGGAACAGATGAGGTCGACGGAATTCGCTTCGTACGTGCGTCCCCGCGGAACCCGCGATTCCGCAAATGCCTGATCGGTTTGGACCCGGGCCTCGCTGCCCGACGCGAAGTCCACGAGCGGGACGTCTCGCAGATCGTCGAGTCGGATGGACGGCAGTGTGCTGAAAGGGTGACCGTCCGGCACAAACGCGGCAGTCGACTCGCTCCACAACGGGTGGCCGAGAACGTCTTGGGTAGTCGCCCAGGCGCCAAGCCGACAATTCCTACGTCGATAGCCCCCGATCGAACGCCGTCGATCACTACCTCGCTGCCGTAGGGGCGCACCGTCACATCGATGCCGGGGTGGCGCTGCGTCAGAGCTGCCAGTGCCTGTCCGACGTCGACGCGGCCCGCTGAGGAAATGACGCCGACAGTGAGTCGAACCTGCTCGACGTTGCTTCCCGAAACGTCGCTGACCAGTCGCGACACGGCACCGAGTACGTCTCGGGCTCGGGAGACGAACACTTCGCCCGATTCGGTCAGCCCGACATTGCGGCTGTTTCTTTGGAAGAGTTCGACACCGAGCTCGCGTTCGAGATCCCGTATCTGAGTGCTCAACGCCGACTGTGACACATGGAGTCGAAGCGCCGCTCGACTGAAGTGCCTGTCCTCCGCAACAGCGAGTGCGTAGCGGATGTGCCGAAGTTCCATGACACCAATCTATCTGTTTTGAGGATTGATTCTGCAGATCTATCTATTGGACTGCAATCGGATGGCGGTTCATGCTTGAGCAATGATTTCTCACGACACGCGTCCACGGCTTGGACTACCGATAGTGCTGCTCATGGCGGCAGCAACGGGTCTGTGCGCGGGTGGCAACTACTTCAACCAGCCGCTTCTCGATTCCATCGCGGAACATTTGAATGTGTCGCCGTCAACGGCGGCTGCCACGGTGACTATCGCCCAGGTGTCGTACGCGCTCGGTTTGGTACTCCTGGTGCCGGTAGGTGACATGGTCGACCGACGCAAGCTGACGGTTGGTCTGATGCTTCTGGCAGCACTCGGTCAAGCGGTCAGTGGATTTGCTCCGAACTTCGCCACCCTGGCCGTGGGAATCGCTGTTGCCGGTGTCTTTTCGGTTGCCGCGCAGGTTCTCATTCCGTTTGCCGCATCGCTCGCCGAACCGCAGCGGTCCGGCCAGGTGGTCGGCACGATCATGAGTGGCCTGCTGATCGGAATTCTGTTGGCACGCAGCGTTGCCGGACTGCTCTCCGGGCTGGGCGGATGGTCGACGGTGTACAAGGTGGCAGCGGTGTTGATGGTGATCATGGCTGTTGCGCTGTGGCGATCCCTGCCCACGGACGCCGGCCCACGGCCGAAGGTGAGCTACCTCGCGACCCTGCGTTCGCTCGGGAGCCTGGCAAAAACCCTGCCGCGGTTGCGTACTCGTGCCGCCATGGGCGGGCTCGCCTTTGCTGCGGTCAGCACGGTCTTCACCACCATGGCATTTCTCCTGGCCGGCGAATTCGGATACAACGACACGCAGATCGGCCTGGTGGGATTACTCGGCGTGGCGGGAGCGTCGATGGCCACTGTCGCCGGGCGGTTGGCTGATCGTGGCAAGGCCCAACTTGCCACCGGTGGCGCCCTGGCCGTCCTTCTGTTGTGCTGGTTGCCTTTTGCCGTGGGTGGCACCCACCTCGTGTGGTTCCTGATCGCCTTCCTGCTCGCCGATCTTGCGCTGCAAGGAGTGCATGTCAGCAACCAGAACATCATCTACGCACTCGTCCCGGAGGCGCGGTCGCGCGTCAATTCCGTCTACATGACGACTTACTTCGTCGGCGCTGCCGTTGGGTCGGCCGTGGGATCTGTTGTCTGGAAGGGGTACGGATGGTCCGGCGTGTGCGTCGCCGGCCTGGCATTCTCCGTCGCCACGGTAGCGGTGTGGATGGTCGACCGGCGGTTGGATGACCCTGTGCGCCTTTCCGGTAGCGCCCACTACCAGAAAGGCGCACAGGGCCGAAGGCTCTAGCTGGCCGGGTCGTACCCGAACTCGCGGAGCTCCTGCGAGCAACGGCAGGCCACTGCGATTTTCCTCGCCCACTCGACCGCGTCCTCGCGCGTCGGCAGCTCCAGCACGGTGAACCCGCCCGTGAGTTCGCTGCCCGGATAGATCTCGGTGCTCACCGACCCGTCGGCGGATACCAGCACGGGATCGACTTCCCCGTCGATTCCGCCGCCGAATACGTAGACGCCGGCAGCCTTCGCCTCCTCGATCACAGCGTGGGATTCGGCGGAGACGATCGGGAACTCCTCGTCGGTGAGCACCAGCGCTTCGCTCGGGAAGGAGATGAGGTATTTGGTCATGTCTCGATGGTGCCCCGCGGACGGGGCGGACATCAAGGGTTGCATCAACGGCACCGAGTGCGTCTAGCGCTCGGCAGTAAGGACATCAGGCTCGAGCCATTCAACGCCGAGGAGTTCGGCGAGACTGCGAAGGCCCGACTGGTCTCCACCCTTCAAACCGGTTACCGACTGAAGATTACGCAACATCGTTGTTGCAACATCCTCTTCCTTGGTGCCGACGCCAAAAGGGATGAGCCACGGGCACGTTTGGTAGTCGCGGTGTGATCGACCAAAAGTCTGCTCGGCGGCAATACCGGAGTACCGGGGTTGATGGAAGATCCCGGTGCGAGGCAGCGGTGACGCGTGAGTGCCGTCCGGCAATGCCTCGTTGGCATGCAGTGAGATGGACGTCGTGACGTTGAAAACGACAACGGGCGCCTCGCCGCGTTGGAAGCGAAGGCGTTGGTGCTCCTTGTCGGTGACCGCGCCAAAAATCTTGGCAACGGAAATCCCCGAGTCTTCGATCATCTCGACCAGCGGATCGCCCGCTGTTGACACGAATTCGACGGCCACCAGCACCTGCTTTCCTGCCTTGACCTGAGCCTGCGCCCACTGAGCGGTGGATTCGGCGCGGATCATGCCGGCCTTCTGCCGGTATCGCAGAACCAGCGCGCGGCCGCGAGCAATGTTGCAGCTTTTACGTGCCAATCCCATTTCGTACGCGTACTCGGCCCACTCCGTCTCGTACTGCGCGCGTTGAGAGGGCGTGAGGTCGATAGGCATACCGTCGAGTGGGACCGGACCCCACGGAGTTCGGCGATGAATCATCAACGGAGGCTTACTGTTCGACAACCATCCTCGGACGGTTTCCAGAGCGCTCGCCTGTAGAGTCGGTGATTCCTTGGCTTCGGCGCTCCACGTCCACTTGCCGTACGACTTATCCAGTGGGAGGCCGGATTCGAGTAGCCTGGCGCCTAAGTCCGACCAGTACTCCGACGGCTCGTTGTGTAGCTGCGCGAAAACTGGTGCGAGATAACGCTGATCGGCAGGAGTGTGACCAGGCGTTGCGGTCACCGACAGGACAAATGGCGACTGATCGTGACTGTTGGGGAAGCGGGCAACCTTCTCGAACGCCGCTGTGCGCTGAGTGTCGTTGCTGTACAGCTGGGCTTCGTCGGCAATGACAACCCCGAATGTGTACTTGGGGCGGCCGTTGCGGGCAATGAGCTTCTTCAGTTGATCGGGAGACATGATCAGCCAACGGAATCCGCCGTCGCCGACGGAAGCGATGGAGTACCGCCAATGCGGGATGGTGATCTGAGCGGGTCGGTCGACGAGGACCAGGATGCTGGACTCGCCACGTTCTTCGGCAATTGTCTTGGCCGCCATGATCGCAATGAGTGTCTTGCCCAGACCTGCGTTGTCGGCCAACAAGAAACCGCGTCGGCCGGCGCGGGCGGCGTCGACTACCGCAGCGGCCCCCGAAACCTGAACAGGTCTCGGTATTTTAGGCGCCGACGTCGGACGTTCTCCGGCGCCGCCATTGATGTCGTCCTCTACCCACTGCTGGTAGGAGAAGGGGAGCGCTTTGAACGACAGTAGTTCTGTAGGAAGTTCGCTGCCCACCCAGGCATAGCTCTTCCATTTCTTCACGAACTGTGCGCCCGGCGCCGCAGTCCGGAACGGGACGTCGAGGAGCCAGACACGTTCACCCGGGCCTGCGGTGGGAACGTCCGGAGTTGTAGCTGTCTTTCGGGTGGGCGCCTTTCGTGTAGCTGTCTTTCGGGTGGCTGGCTTACGTGTTGTTGCAGTTCGCTTGCGGGGTGGCATCAGGCGTCGGTACCGGTTTCGTCAGTGTTGAGATCATTGCCGAGATCACTGGTGAGGAGTTCGCGCAGCGTCAACGGGGGGCGTCCGGTGATGTCTTCCACCGCAGTGCTGATGACAGCGAGTTCTCCGTTTGCGATGGCGGTGTAGGTGGACACCCAGGCGTCAACTTCCCAGTCCGGTGCGTTGTACGACGCGCGGGATGCATAGGCCTCCTCGACGGTTTCTTCGTGGTAAACCGTCTCACGCCCGGTGACGTCGGTGATGATCGCTGCCACCTCGGCGAGGGTGAGCGCTTCCCGACCGGTGAGGTCGTAGGTTCGGCCGACATGCGCGTCGGGATCGGTCAGTACCGACGCGGCGACGCGGGCGATGTCCGATCGAGCAACCGCGCCGACCGCGCCATTGCCGGCCGGGCCCCGGATGACACCGTCAGCGCCGGCCATGGCGGGAAGGAAGTCGAGGTAAGCGCTGTCGCGAAGAAAGGTGAAAGACATTGCGGTGGAACGGATATGTTGCTCAGTGGCCCAGTGATCGCGGGCCAACGTGAAGGTGGCGTCCGGTGCTGCGCCGAGGTACGAGGTGTAGACGATGTGGCGCACGCCTGCGGAGACGGCAGCGTCGATGAAGGTGCGGTGCTGATCGAGACGGTCGGCACTCTCTGCTGCCGAGACCATGAACAAGATGTCGATGCCGTGCAGGGCCGCGGCGGCGCGATCGTGATCGGAGAAGGTGGCCTCAGCGCTCTCCGTACCGGGTAACTGGGGGAGTCGGCTGATCGAACGCGCGATCAGCCTCAGCGGAATACCGGACTCGGTGAGGATGCGAGCGACCTCCCCGCCGATGTGGCCAGTGGCGCCGGTGACGGCGATGGTGCGTGAACGCTCGGACATGGGAACCCCTTCGTTCTTGGTGTGTGTACATCTTGCCCTGTTGTCAGCGTCGGTGCTCGTATCCGATCCAGGCTCGTCGACGGTCGCCGAGTGGATCGCTCTCCACTCGGCTGATGCGGTCGAAAATCATGGTTCTCCGCTGGGCGCTCGTGTACACGGGCCACTCGGTACCCGGGCTACCGGTTCTCGCGAAGTTGATCCAATGTTCTTGCATCGCTTCGGTGACCGTCGCCAGGGACCGACGCCCACCGATCGCGGTCAGCGCACCGGTGAGGGCGTCCGATCGCCCGAACACGGCAAACAGTTCTGTGGCGTGGGTGGCGCCAAGTCCGACCAGGGTGAGGATGCGCGGCGCAAAATCGTAGCGGTAGCTGTACGTGGGGGCCACGTCGCAATGTCCTTGTGCGCACAGGACCATCGGTTCCCAGAATGTGATGTCGCCGCCGATGTCTGCGGCGGCGTAGCGGTGCGGATACGTCGGATAGGCGGCGAGTGCGCGGGCCTTCACGTCGGCCGAAACGTGCGAGAACATTTTCTCGATGCGGGCAGGATCGGTGGGAAGAATGTTGAGGAAACGTGGAAAGATTCTGCCCTCGTGGAGATTTGACCCGACTATCAGTGGCACGGGATGAGATTTTCCGGCGGCAAAGACGTCCAGCGGATGTTCGGGGAGGACGTCGTCGCCCACAACAGGCGCGAAAGCACGGGTACCAGGTTCCTCGTCAGCGCCGCGACGCACAAGTTCGTCGCCGACCTCGACGAGTCGACGAACCGGTACATTTCGTAGCCAGGCCGCGGGTGTCTTGGTCGGGGCTCCGGCAATGTCGAGGAATTCGCGTGCCCACCCGTGCGCGCGTTCTTTTCCGTATGCCGAAGCTGCCGGCGGGCTTTGAGCGATGGCGCGGGCAAACAACCCTCGCGTAGACGGTGTTGTCATCACAGTGGTGACGGCATTTGCGCCGGAGGATTCACCGAAGATTGTGACGTTGTCAGGGTCACCGCCGAACGCCGCGGCGTTTCGCTGGACCCATTCGAGTGCCGCAATCTGGTCACGTAGCCCGATATTCGAGTCGAATGAGTGCTCCGCAGTGGAGAATTCACTGAAATCGAGGTAGCCGAGCGCGCCGAGGCGGTACTGGACGGAGACGTAGATGACATCGCCACGTTCCACCAACGACGTTCCCCAGTACATCGGCGTTGACGGATTTCCGCCGTTGTACGCGCCGCCGTGAATGAACACCATCACGGGACGTGGGGTAACACGGGCCGACTCGGGCGCAAGAACATTCACGAACAGACACGACTCGTTTTCGGTGCTCTTACGCTGTGGTGCCGGTGAATCGAACTCGGTGGCCGAGCGGGTTCCCGCCCACGCGGCAACTGGTTGCGGTGCGAGAAACCGCGCCGGCCCGATCGGCGAAGCAGCGTAGGGAATGCCGCGCCAGGTGCGGAGTCGACCGGTGCGGGTCGCGAGGTAGCGGCCCCGGATCTTTCCCGAATCGAGTACTACGTCAAGGTTGTCGGTCACGAAGAAACCTGATTCGGTGCGTAGTTGCGGTAGCCCGCATAGCCGGACCAGGCGCGTCGTTGCTCGGCGCGCGGATCGGTGTCCACGCGAGAGATCGCGTCGAAGATCATCGTGTGACGCTGCGCGGCGTAACTCGGCCAGTCACTTCGAGGTGCCGCATGCTGTGCGAAGTGCAGCCAATGTCCCTGCATCGCCTCGGTGACGGCGCTGAGGCCTCGCCTGCCACCAGGAACTGTGAGGCCACGGCCGACGGCGCTGTCACCGATACCGAATACCGCAAACATTTCGAAACCGTGAGTGGCGTCGAGACCGACCCATCGCATCAGTGGTGGCGCAAAGTCGAAGCGGTAGGCGTACGTGGGTGCGTACTGCGCGTGTGCCTGCGCCAACTCCACCGACGGATGCCAGAAAGTCACGTCGCCGCCGATGTCGATTGCAGTGTCAGTGCTCGGGTATCCCGGATATGTTGCAAGGATTCGATTTCCGGCTGCGGGATCGGTGAGGGCGAACATCCTCTCGATTCGCGCGGGAGTTGTCGGGAGCCCGTCGAGGAACTTCGGGAAGAGCGTGCCCTCACGCTTGTTGGTGCCGATGATCAGCGGAACCCGATGTGCCAGGCCACGACTGCACGCCTCCGCCGGCGGATGGGGAAGAAAATCTCCGTCGACACTGGGCCCGAACGGATGGAGCCCTGGTGTAGCAGCAAGAGCTTCGGCTCCCAGGCGGGCTCCGGCGCGGCCCAATTCACGAGCCGACGTAAGACGCAGAGCCTGGTCCGGGGTGGCGTCGGAGCCCAGAATGTCGATGAACCGTCGACCCCATTCGCGTGAGAGTGACTGGTTGGCAACAAGATCCGGTGCCGGGCTCTCCGCTATGGCGGCCGCGAACAATCCTTTGGCCGCCGGCGTCGCCAGCAGAGTGGTGACGGCAGTGCCGCCGGCCGATTCGCCGAAGACCGTCACTCGATCGGGGTCGCCGCCGAATGCTGCAATGTTCCGCTGCACCCATTGCAATGCGGCCACTTGATCACGAAGCCCGAGGTTGGCGTCGAAATGATGCCGAGGAGTGGAGAATTCGGTGAAATCCAAGAAACCCAGAGCGCCCAGTCGGTAATTGATCGATACGTACACGATGTTGCCGCGGGTGACGAGCGAGCGCCCGGAATAGATGCCCGTCGCCGAGGTGCCAATGGTATTGGCGCCCCCGTGGATGAACACCATCACCGGAAGGGGCTCGCGGCTGGGGTATTCGGGGGCAAGAACATTGAGTGTGAGGCAGTCTTCGCTGCTGGGTTGATACTTCCCGGGAGCCAGCGCCAAGCCCTTCTTGTTCTGGACCGACGCATCGCCGAATGCCGACGCGTTCCGCTCACCTCGCCAAGGCCGCACTGGTCGTGGCGCTTGCAGCCGCAAAGCTCCGACCGGGGGACACGCGTAAGGAATGCCTCGCCACGCACGGAGTTTGCCCACCCGCGTGCCGCGCAATGTTCCGTCAGCTGTGCGTACGAGTAGACCTGGATTCGTCGGTGCGTCTGCCGCCATAGTCGCGACTATACGTAACTTCTGCCCCCGATTACCGCCGTGCCTCCAACAACCTGAGCCATACTTCGCTGACCGTCGGATACGACGGCACCGCATGCCATAACGTGTCGAGCGGGACCGCACCGACGACGGCAATTGTTGCTGCGTGGAGCAATTCCGAGACATCCGGACCGACGAAAGTTGCCCCGACGATTACGTCGGCACCACGGTCGATCACCAGTTTCGCGCGGCCTTCGTAATTGTCACGGAGCAGCGAGGATCCTGCGACGGCAATGTCGATCTCCACGACCTCGACGTCGATACCGTCTGCCCTGGCCTGCTTTTCGGTGCGCCCCACCCACGCTGCTTCGGGCGAGGTGAATACCACCTGTGGAACACGGCCGCTGTCAGCGGAGGCGATGAACCGTGGGTCGACCAGCGCGCGTCCCGCTGCTCGTGCGGCGATCACATCGCCGCACACTCGGGCCTGGTACTTACCCATATGGGTCAGCGGTGACCGGCCGTTGATATCTCCGACGGCATAAAGCCATTCGCCCTGTGCACACAGGTGATCGTCCGTCGGAACGTACGCACCATCGGTCAAACCGACGGACGACAACCCCAACTGCGCCGACGTCGGCGCACGGCCTGCGGCAACAATCAGTTCGTCGACCTCGATCACACCGGAAGAGGTGTCGATGGTGACCGGCCCACCGTGAATGTTCCCTTCACCAGTATCCCGGGCATCGGGTCGCGATACGGAATGGACGGTAGTCCCGAACCGCACGTCGGCTCCCCGTGCGGTGAGATGACGCGCAACCATGTCTCCGGCAAACGGTTCGGCAGATTTCAGCACTGCGTTGCCGCGTACCAGCAACGTCACCTCGGCGCCGAATGACAACAACCACGTTGCGCACTCCGATGCGACGACGCCGCCGCCGATGACGGCAACACGCCGCGGAACTTCGTGGAGATTGGTGGCGTCGCGTGACGTCCAAGGGAGCGCAGCCCGCAGTCCGGGTGTGTCCGGGACCGACGCGGTTGTTCCGGTGGCAAGTACGACGGCCTGGCGGGCGAAGAGTGTGCGCGTGCCGTCGACAACAACGGTCCGCTCGCCGTCCAGAACGCCGTGGCCTTTGATCACGTCGATACCGGCGGACTCGGCCCACTCGACCTGCGAGGAATCGTCGTGGTTGTGGGTAAAGGAGTCACGTCTGGCCAAGATCGCGTCGATGTCCGGCGGCGCGGCGGATACACCTGGCAACGCGCCCGCGTCGTCGAGCACCTGCCCTGGCCTCAGTAGCGCCTTACTCGGCATACACGCCCAGTACGAGCATTCACCACCGACTAGTTGGTGCTCCACGATGGCAGCGGTACGGGTGCTTCCGGCTATTGCGTAGGCCGCGGCGTTCTCGCCCGCCGGTCCGCCGCCGATGACTATGACATCGAATTCTTCGGTCATCGCTCTACGGTATGCCGATCAGGTGGTGATGTGCAGGGTAACCGGTTTGTCGACTGACGGGCCGTGCAGTGACCCTGCGGTGGTTACAGTGGCAGCCATGACGCGGCAGAAGATTCTGATCACCGGCGCAAGTTCGGGTCTCGGCGAAGAAATGGCACGAAGGTTCGCAGCGCGGGGACGCGATCTGGCTCTGTGCGCCAGGAGAACCGATCGGCTCGACGCCCTCCGGAAGCAACTGCTCGCCGAGCATCCGAGGATCACAGTTGCGGTGGCAGGGCTCGATGTCACAGAACATGATTCCGTTGTCCGAGTGTTCGGCGAACTTCGCGACCTACTCGGTGGGCTCGATCGGGTGATCGTCAATGCCGGTCTGGGTAAGGGCGCCAAGATCGGTACCGGTAAGGCGCATGCGAATCTTGCGACAGCGCAGACGAACTTCGTAGGCGCACTGTCACAGTGCGAGGCCGCACTCGAGATATTCCGCACGCAGAACGCCGGGCACCTTGTACTGGTGTCCTCGATCAGTGCAGATCGCGGACTTCCCGGCACCAAAGCCGCATATTCAGCGAGCAAAGCCGGGGTGGCCGCGCTCGGTGAGGCTCTCAGTATCGAACTGGCGCGCACGCCGATTCGAGTGACCACCCTGCTGCCAGGTTTCATCAAGACGGACATGTCGGCGAGTGCCGGCGACGATTCTTCCTTGATGGCTGAGCTCGACGAGGGCGTCGATGCGATGGTTACGGCCATCGAAAAAGAAGTGACACGAGCGGCGCTTCCCGGACTGAAATGGCAGGGAATCGATGCTGCACTGCGGTTTCTGCCCAACTCGGTGACGGCGAGGTTCGTCTGATGAGTATCCACAAGTCGAACGGCAAGCCGCGCGTTGTCATTGTCGGCGGCGGATTCGGCGGCCTCTACGCAGCCAAGAAGTTGAAGAAAGCCGACGTCGAAGTAGTTCTGATCGATCGCGGAACCAGTCACGTGTTTCAGCCGTTGCTTTACCAGTGTGCAACCGGACTCCTCTCCGAAGGCCAGATCGCGAGCCCACTTCGGCACCTTCTGGAAGACCAGAAGAATACGAATGTAGTGCTGGGCGAAGCAAAATCCCTCGATGCCGAAGCTCGGCTGCTGACCGCAAGCAGATTCGACGGTTCGACATTCGACCTACCGTACGACTATCTGATCGTGGCGGCCGGCATGCGGCAGTCGTACCACGGCCAGGACGACTTCATCAAATGGGCGCCCGGAATGAAAACGCTGGACGACGCGCTGGCCATCCGCCGCAGTCTCATTGCCGCGTTCGAAATGGCCGAATCTCTCCCCACTGCCGAGGAACGGCGTCCGTGGTTGACGTTCGCCGTTGCCGGCGGCGGACCGACCGGGGTCGAGATCGCGGGGCAGATACGCGAATTGGCGATGCACGCGCTCACCAACGAATTCAGGTCCATCGACCCGGACGAGGCGCGAGTGCTCCTCTTCCACGGTGACGATCGAGTGTTGCCGTCGTTCAACAGATCGCTGTCCGCGGCTGCCGCGCGCACGCTCGCGAAGATCGGCGTCGAAACGCATCTCGGCGTGCATGTCACCGACGTCGGTGAAACCGAGATCGAGACCACCGACAAGAAGACAAAAGCGAAGCAGCGCTACGAGACCCGCACCATTTTGTGGACCGCCGGTGTCGAAGCAGTGCCGTTTGTCGAAGCGCTCGCCACGGCGCTCGGCGTCAAGCAGGTCGGCGGCGGCCGCATCGACGTCGAGGCCGACCTGACCGTGCCAGGCCACCCGAACATCTGGGTCGTCGGCGACATCATGTCCCGGGACAAGTTGCCCGGTGTCGCCGAAGTGGCTATGCAGGGTGGACGCTACGCGGGGGCGCAGATCGCTGCCCGCGTCGAAAACGGTCGACCGAACGGAAAGCCCTTCAAGTACCGCGATCTCGGTACTGCCGCCTACATTTCGCGTCGCCACGCACTCCTGCAGGCCGGACCGATCCGGATGTCGGGCTTCATCGGCTGGGTGTCCTGGGGAGTCATTCACATCGCGTTCCTCGCGGGTTTCCGCAACCGCGTCAGCACGGCACTGAACTGGGGCGTCACCCTTGCGTCGAAAACGCGCCGGGAACGCGCAATCACATTCGGCGACCCGGAAACCGCACGGCAACCGTACAACTGAGCGAACTGTCGCGGGATCCGACTACTCCGTGGTGAAGACGGGATTCCCGAATTCGTCGATCATGAACCACAGACTACCGACGGCCTGCCCCAACATGTCGCCGGGCACTTCATCGTCCAAGTATCGGTAGACCGGCTTGCCGTTGACCGTCACCTGGAACGAACCGTCAGGTCCCGGTACGGTACCGAGCGCCGCGTTGATCCCCTCGGTCACCGGAGAATCGGTGACAGACGTGACGGCAGGCCAATGCCGGAGGCAGCTCTCGTCGCACGAATCCCCGGTCGGGTGCTCCTCGTCCGGGTCGTAGATGTAGACGGTCATACCTTCGCCGTCGACGGCAATTGTTCCCAGTGGAGAGTCGGCAGTCTTCAGTAGCACCGCGTCGGCTGCGGCCGGCGGCGACAACGATGTCGGCATCACGGTGACGTTGTCCGCATCGGTGCCGGAGTCGGTGGCGTCGTACGAACAGCCGGACGCGGCAAGTGCGGCACTGGCCACAATCGCGAACAACCACTGTCTGCGCATGATCGCTCCATTCGAAGGTGGGCGCTACTGGCAGTGGGGGATACCCGCGAAGGGGCCACGGGAAACGTAGATCTTCCCGCATACTGTCACCGGATGTTCGACGTTGGTCGCGGCATTCACGGGGATGCCAGTTGCAGTTGTACTGCAACAACTTTCGGTATAGATGCAGCGCTGCCGCGTCGAATGGTGATCAGGCGCGTGGCTGTGGCGCAGTGTAGGTAATGCAGTCCGGCGGGACGGATGGCAGGCCTTCGGAGGACCTGAGCTTCTCGGCAATCGAGGAAAGCAGGCTCTGTGACTCGGGGGACAGATCTACGGCTTTACGTGTGAGGGAACGTAATTCGTTGTCATAGAATTCTTCCGCAACCGAACGGTCCTCATCGGGGATCAGTTCCGGATCATGGCGAGGGGTAGGTGCAAAGAAGTACTCGGCGTCGACTCCGAAGAAGTCGGCGAGTGCCAGCACCACCTGCTCAGACGGGTTGGTTCGAACGCCACTGCGCAGCTGCGAGAGATACGGTGTGGAAATTCGGCAGCCACGTTGGGAAAGTGCGTCTACAACTTGCGCATTGGTCAATCGGGGAGGTGTTACGGGGTACAGGGCGTTCAATCGTTCTCGGAACGAATCTGCCACGGTTCCTCCCATTTCCACGGTTCCTCCCTTCGCTTGTGACGTGTGCGCCACAATGTGCTGCATATTTCTGCGATTGCATAGTTATGCGAAGCAGATGTCACATAGTAGACGACTCAAAATTGGATGTTTAGAAATGAGAGTGCTTTTACCTGGGGATATTTGGGTTTTCCGGCTCTGAAAGCGTTTGTGGACAGTGTGATTTGCGACGCGAACTGACCGTTCGTTATCAGAATATTAAATCAGTACCTTCCGGGCGGTTTGTACTGATTTACGCTCTTATGCAGCTGATTTGGCTAAGTTACCGGCCAGTCTCTTGTGCGAGCATACCTTTCGGCTCTGCCAAGGCCTCGACTGGCGAGTTCGCTTGGAGGGAAATGAGCGCTACCAGGGGCGAGCGAAGATGCCGAATTTTTCGAGCGTGTTGCAGGCCAGCGTGCGCAGCGCCTGATTGTCGGCCGATACGAAGCTCACCAGCGACAAGGTGTACGTGGCGTGGTTGCGACTGAGGTATCCGGAGACTCGAGTTGATGTGTTGTCCAGTTGAGCGGCGCTCGCTCCAGGATGCACCGCGCGGAGGGCAAGCCCCGTAGTCCGGTGCCCCTCGAACTGGTCGATGTCGACCGTACCGATATTGGAGCACAAGGCATCTCGCTGACCAGGTCCGTCGGCAAGTCGATGAGCGACTCGGTCCGGGACGACCTGCAGGAGTTCGGCCGGGAAGCCTGCCGGACTCGACATCGGAGGAGCCTCGAACGCGTCACGGCACAATGTGCGAATCTGCGCGAGAGTGGTGGAGGGGGTCAACGGGATCGCGACCATCGCGACCGAATTGTCGACGGAATTGTCTCCCTGGTCAGTGGTACGCACGTTCATCGGAACGCTGAGCGTGACTGCGGCGGTTTTGTTCTCGGCTCGCGCTAGCTCGCCGACACATGCCAGGAACAAGCTGTTGGCGGTACCTCCGGAAGACGTTGCGACGTCATCCCATTGGTCCCGGTCGATTTCCAGAACCGCGGACGTTACCGAGTGTCGCTGGAAGCGCCGAGTGGCGGCGGCCGGTGCGGTGAAGCCGCGGAGTTCGGCTCTGCGCGCCGGACTGACGATCAATCCTCCCACCGCACGGGTGGTTCCGCGCAGAACGCGGCCAACGGTCGAGCGCGCGTCGGTGATATCCGAGTGGCCGGTGCGATCGATCGGCGGTGACGGTTTCCGCTGCATCGCGTCGCTGAGGGCGCCGATCAATCCGCGGGCGTCGGCAAGGACATGGGAACACGTCACGGAGACGACGGTTCCGCCGTCTGAATCGTAGGTCGCGGCGATGCGCCACCCCGGACCTCGTTCCGGGTCAACCGAGAGGAGGGCCGCAGCGTCGGCCCACTCGATCACCGAGTCGGCGGCGATGGGCACCGAACGAAAACTGAGAGGGTAATGACGCGGGTCGGCGATGAATTCGGGCCGGGCGCCCGGAATTCGCGGCCTGCGCACGCGTCGGCCGAGCGGCCCGGACGCCACCCGTACACACAACTGCTCGAGCTCACTCGGATCGACGATGCTGTCGGTGCGCCATACGCCCTGCATCAAGATCGGCAAGCCGAGACCTCGGTGGGTCCACAGAAACATCTCGTCGACGACACTCAAGCGAACTCCCACCCCAGCAGTGTAGGCGTGGCACGTAGAGGACCTGCGGTTTCTGGCGGCGTACCCGCGATTCGGCGCATACTGGTTGTTACGCCGCGTGGTACGAAGGGCAGGCTGACATGGTCAGTGTCGAGAAGTGGGCTATGTGGGATTCCGCTATCGAAGTGGATGTCACGGAGGGTGCTGCACTGCCCACAGCACACGCGCTGATCGCTGCCGCCATCGAGGACACCGAAGCGCTGTGCGATCTCGGGCGCGGCGACGCCGAAATTCATGCCGTCAATCTGGCTCAGGGGACGCCGGTGAAAGTGACCCGGCGAATGTCGTCACTGTTGCGTTCGGCGCTGTGGGCGGCCCGTATGACGGCCGGTGAGGTGAACCCGCTTGCCGACAACTTCTCGGAGGACGACTCGATTCCGCCGGTCCACCCGACCCCTACATTCGAGGACGTGCAACTCGACGGCGACGTCGTGTACGCGCCGTGGGGAGCTTCGTTCGACATCACGGGAGTGGCAAAGGCGGACACCGTCGATCGAGCCGCGCAAACTGTTGCGGCAGAGCTGCAATGTGGTGTTGCGGTGCGGATCGGCGACGTACTTGCCACTGCGGGGCACGCTCCGGCCGGTGGTTGGCAGATTCCCGTTCCGGGCGGCGAGGACGTCGAACTGGCCAACGGGACGGCGATTGCCACTGCGCACGCCGCCGAACCGCCTTCATGGCAACCGCACCAGGATCGTCCGTCAACAGAATGGGCGCAGGTGTCGGTGATTGCCGACGACGCAGTGTGGGCGTACGCCGCCAGCCGTGCGGCGCTCGTGCGGGGGATAGGCGCCATCAAATGGGTTGAGCAGCAAGAACTTCGAGCTCGATTGGTGGATCAGTCCGGGCGTGTGTACACCACCGAGAATTGGTTCGGTCCGGACGCCGCCTGAGCGTTCGAGCCAGTTGCTCAGGCCCGGCCGCGCTGCTTCCGGTACCAGTTCACCAGGGCGTCGGTCGAGGAATCGCCGAGATCGCTCGGAGCCTCGGCCGACGAGAGTGCAGGCCCCAGTTCCAAAGCTTGGGTCTTGCCGAGTTCGACCCCCCACTGATCGAACGGATTGAGCCCCCACACAGCACCTTCGACAAAAACCTGATGCTCGTAGAGTGCGATCAACTGCCCGACCACCGACGGTGTGAGCTCCTTGGCCAGGATGGTGCTGGTGGGTCGGTTACCCGGCATCACCTTGTGCGGCACCAACTCCGGGGGTGTTCCCTCTGCCGCAATCTCCTCAGCGCTCTTGCCGAACGCCAACACCTTGGTCTGCGCAAAGAAGTTACTCATCAGGAGGTCGTGCATCGAACCTGTGCCGTCAGCCGTGGGCAGATCGTCGGTGGACTCGGCAAAACCGATGAAATCGGCAGGCACCAACCAGGTGCCCTGATGGAGTAGTTGGTAGAAGGCGTGCTGGCCGTTGGTTCCTGGTTCGCCCCAGAAGATCTCGCCTGTCGAGGTTGTCACCGGGGTGCCGTCGGAGCGGACGGATTTGCCGTTCGACTCCATGGTCAGCTGCTGCAGGTAGGCCGGAAAGCGCAACAGGTCATTGGAATACGGCAACACGGCGCGGGACTGTGCACCGAAGAAGTTGGAGTACCAGAGGCCGATCAAGCCGAGAATCGCCGGCGCATTCTCCTCCAGCGGTCGGGTGCGGAAATGCGTGTCGATCTGGTGGAAGCCGTCGAGGAACTCGGCAAAGCGAACGGGGCCGACCGCACACATGACGGAGAGGCCGATGGCGGAGTCGACCGAGTAGCGGCCACCCACCCAATCCCAGAATCCGAACATGTTTACCGTGTCGATCCCGAACGCGGAGACTCGCTCGGCGTCGGTGGACACCGCGACAAAATGCTTGGCGACGGCGGCGACGTCTTCGCTACCCAGACCGGCGAACAGCCAGCGCTTTGCCGCCGTTGCGTTGGTCAGGGTCTCGAGTGTGGAGAACGTCTTTGATGCCACGATGAACAAGGTGGTCTCGGCATCCAGATCGGCCAGCTGCCCCACCAGATCCACGGGATCGATGTTGGAGACAAATCGGAGGCTGATGCCCGCGTCGGCGTAATGCCGCAGTGCTCGGTACACCATGACCGGCCCGAGATCCGATCCGCCGATACCGATGTTGACGATGGTGCGGATGCGCTTTCCCGTGAATCCGGTCCACTCGCCGCTGCGAACACGATCGGCAAAGGCGCCCATCGACGTCAGAACCTCGTGAACATCGGCGACGACGTCCTGGCCGTCGACAGTGAGGGATGCATCAGCAGGGAGGCGCAGTGCGGTGTGTAGCACCGCCCGATCCTCGGAGGTGTTGATGTGATCACCCGCGAACATTGCGTCGCGACGCTCCTCGACGCCGGCCTCTCGAGCCAGCGCGATCAGCAGGTCGAGAGTCTCACGACTGACACGGTGCTTGCTGTAGTCGATGTGGAGATCACCGGCGTCCACCGTCAACTCGGTTCCGCGAGCCGGATCCTCGTCGAAGAGTTCCCGAAGGTGAACGGCGTGGAAATCGGCGTGATGAGCGCGCAGTTTCTGCCAGGCTGATGTTCCGGTGATGTCAATGCTCACAGTCATCGACTTTAACGGCCCGGTCTGGAAACTTCTGGATGAGTCTCGGCGGCACCCTGGCCTGCTCCGATCAGCCGGTCTGCGAGCAGGGCGGTGCGAGCTGCGGGGCTTAGTGTCCCAGGCGTCCGCGGCCGAGACGCAGGAGCAGCATTGCGAGCGTGTGACCTTCCTGGCCCAGCTCGTTGAAACGCTCGAGCACCTTCATCTCACGACTGTGAACCAGGCGCGGCCCCCCTGATGCCATCCGGGTACGACCGATGATCTGTGAGACCTCGGAGCGGCGCTTGATTGCTGCCAGGATCTCGGCGTCGAGACGATCGATCTCCTTACGAAGTTCGTTGATCTCAGCTTCGCTGCGCGGAACGTCGACGTCGGTCGGAGTGGAGTTTCCCTCGGGTGCCGTTGCCTGCGTGCTCATATGTATTCGTCTCCTCTTTCTACTGCGTGGATCGTGTTCTCAGCTCGGGTCGTTACCGATCCAGCGCCCTGACGAAAAATGCCCCGGATCCGAGTCGGACCAGAGGCAGGTGAGCTGTTCGAAGACTTCACGAGCACCGCGGTCCGGCGCTCGTAAAGTAGTGCCACCGCGCACCGACACTGCGGCAATCGCAGGTGGTTGCGGTGTTGCACAGGCTCAACATAGCGTCCAGTTTGCCATGTTCGGCATCTCAGTTCCAAGTGCCGCCACCGCACTCACACTCTTGTCGGTGGACGCCGGTAGCGTGGACAGACGATGAACATGTATCCAGCAGTCGGTGAGCAGGGCAGTCTTGACGGGCGAGACGGTCTTGACGGGCAGGGCAGTCTTTACGCGCAGGGCGGTCTCTTCGAGCACGATCACGATGGGCCCCAGCACGGTCATTCTGCCCAGCACGGTCATTCTGCCCAGCCGGGTGGCCGAGGTTCCGACGAGCTTCTCGAGGGTCTCAACCCGCAGCAGCGCGAAGCCGTGGTCCATGCCGGTTCACCGCTGCTGATCGTTGCCGGCGCAGGCTCGGGCAAAACCGCAGTGCTGACGCGCCGCATCGCATATCTGTTGGCCGAGCGTGGTGCCACTCCGGGGCAGATCCTTGCCATCACGTTCACTAACAAGGCTGCAGCCGAGATGCGTGAGCGCGTCGCGGCATTGGTCGGGCCGCGGGCCAACAGTATGTGGGTGTCGACGTTCCACTCGAGTTGTGTTCGCATTCTGCGCGCTCAGGCGGCGTTGCTTCCTGGGCTCAACTCCAACTTCTCCATCTACGACTCGGATGATTCGCGCCGGCTCCTGACGATGATCTCCAAGGATCTCGAGCTCGACACCAAGCGTTTCACGGCCAGATTGCTTGCGACGCACATCTCGAACCTCAAGAACGAGTTGATCGACCCAGAGGAAGCAGTCGCGGCCGCGGACAAGGATCCCGCGGAACTGCCCCGCCTGGTTGCGAAGGTGTACGGGATTTATCAGCAGCGCCTGCGCTCGGCCAACGCGCTCGATTTCGACGATCTCATCGGCGAGACTGTGGCTCTGCTTCAGAACTTCCCGCAGATCACGGAGTACTACCGTCGGCGCTTCCGTCACGTCCTCGTCGACGAATACCAGGACACCAACCATGCGCAGTACATGCTGGTTCGTGAATTGGTCGGCGGCGCAGGCGAATCCGACCATGCGGTGGCGCCGGCTGAACTGTGTGTTGTGGGCGACGCCGATCAGTCCATCTACGCGTTCCGCGGTGCCACCATCCGCAACATCGTGGAGTTCGAACGCGATTACCCCGACGCCCGCACGATTCTGCTCGAGCAGAACTACCGTTCGACGCAGAACATCCTCTCGGCTGCCAACGCCGTCATCTCCAAGAACACGGGGCGACGCGAGAAGCGGTTGTGGACCGATTCCGGTGAAGGCGAATTGATCGTCGGATACGTTGCGGACAACGAGCACGACGAAGCATCCTTTGTCGCCTCCGAGATCGACCGACTGGTCGAGAACGGTGACGCAAAATTCTCGGACGTCGCAGTGTTCTACCGCACCAACAACTCGTCGCGTGCGCTCGAGGAAATCTTCATCCGCCTCGGTGTGCCGTACAAGATCGTGGGCGGCGTCAGGTTCTACGAGCGCAAAGAGGTTCGCGACATCGTCGCTTACCTGCGGGTACTCGCCAACGAGGACGACACGGTGAGCTTGCGTCGAATCCTCAACACACCGCGCCGCGGAATCGGCGACCGCGCAGAGGCCTGTGTCGCAGTGCATTCGGAGCATCGCAACATCAGCTTTGCTGCCGCGTTGCGGGATGCGGCGGAAGGCAAGGTTGCACTGCTCAATACGCGTTCGCAGAAGGCGATCGTTGCCTTCCTCGACATGATGGACGGGCTGCGCACTTTATTGCCGGCCGAATCTTCCGACGGCAGTGAGTCTTCCGAGCTCGGCGATATCGGTGAAGTGGCCGAGGCCGTGCTCGAACGTAGCGGCTACCGCGGCGAACTGGCTGCCAGCAGTGATCCTCAGGACGGCGCCAGGCTTGACAACCTCAACGAACTTGTCAGTGTGGCAAGAGAATTCAGTTCTGATGCGCGAAATGCTGCCGGACTGATCGACCCGGACGACGAAGAAACCGCAGCGATGCGCGAAGGTGAACCCGATCCAGGTTCGCTGGCAGCGTTCCTCGAACGAGTGTCGTTGGTGGCCGACGCAGATCAGCTGCCCGACTCCGACGAAGGTGTTGTCACCATGATGACACTGCACACCGCCAAGGGCCTCGAATTCCCCGTCGTCTTCGTAACCGGTTGGGAAGACGGTCAATTCCCGCACATGCGGGCCCTCGGCGATCCGGCAGAACTCTCCGAGGAACGACGCCTCGCCTACGTCGGGATCACCCGCGCGCGGCAACGGTTGTATTTGACACGTGCGATCATGCGCTCCGCGTGGGGTCAGCCGATTCAGAACCCCGCATCACGGTTCATCAGCGAAATTCCCGAGGATCTGATCAACTGGCGCCGCGAAGACCCGGGCACCGGCGGCGGGTTCGGAAGCGGTCGACCCGGTTACGGGGGCGGTCAGGGCTATGCCGGCGGTCAGGGTTATGGCGGTGGCTACGGCAATCAAGGTGGCCGCGGGTACGGCAACACCTCTCGAAACGACTCTCCCGCACCAAGTTTCGGTGCTGCGCGAGGACGGAACAACAACCTGGTTCTTGCCGTCGGCGATCGGGTCAGTCACGACAAGTACGGACTGGGCACAGTCCTCGAGACCAAGGGCACTGGCCCGACCGCAACAGTCACCATCGACTTCGGCAGCGCAGGCAAGGTGCGTCTGATGCTCATCGGCGGTGTTCCGATGGTGAAGCTGTAGGGGCAAGAAGCTCTGGAAAGACTTTCGGCCCGCACCAGAGAAAAGGTGCGGGCCGAAAGTTTCGGTTGTGGTGAGCTCAGTCCTGCTCGATACCCAGGCTGATACCGCGCGAGGCGAGCCAGGGGAGGGGATCGATCTTGTTCTCGCCGGCGAGATGAACCTCGAAGTGCAGGTGCGGGCCGGTGGAGAAGCCGCGGTTGCCGACGGTGGCGATCTGATCGCCGGCCATGACCTGCTGGCCGACGGTCACTACCGAGGTGTCGATGTGTCCGTACACGGTGATGGTGCCGTCGGCGTGCTGCAGGCGAACCCACATACCGAACCCGGAAGCCGGGCCGGAGTCGATGACGGTGCCGTCGGCGACTGCGACGATGGGCGTTCCGATGGGTGCTGCGATATCGACACCGGCATGCAGGGTGCCCCAGCGGCTACCGAAGTTCGAGGTGAAAGTTCCGACAGCGGGGAGGACGAACAGGGGGCGTCGGGCAGCGGCTTCGCGGGCTGCGCGCTCTTCGCTGAAACGCTGGCCCTTGGCGAGGAGGTTACTGAACTGCGACAGGTCGGTCGGGGCGGCGACGTTGAGCACCTGGGGTGCGTCGGCTGCCGTGGTGGAGGACGCTGCGGCGGTGGGCGCGAACTGGGCTGCCTGTGGCTGTGCGGTGGTTCCGATGGTGGAGGACTGGTCGGCAAGTGCGACGTCCGAGTGCCCGACTGCATTGCCCGAGCCGTTGTCGACTACTGCCTGTCCCGCTGCGACTACCGCGCCGGCTGCGACTGCAAGAACTGCGGCGCGGCCTTTGAGTGCGGAGGGCGGGGTGGGGATGCGGTGAGCGCCGGTGCGACGAGCCGGGGAGGAGACATCTGCAGATGCCGGTGGCGTGAAGGTCGAGATGCTGTTCACGTCGGACTCGACGGTCTCGAAGTCTGCCGGGTAGGCGTCTACCGAGTCGGAATCTGACGACGTGGAGGATGCGGAGCGAGTGAACATAAGGGAAGAAATCTCAGAACTTTTGGTCTCGGTGTAACGCCGGGCCGAGTGCGTTGGATAAGAGGGCGTGACCTCGTCCGGTTCTGATTCTGTGAACCTGCTGGGCGTGAACTGGCTGTGTCGCATATGCCTGTTCGCTCCTTGGGGTTCGTGATCAGCCTGTGACTTAGCTGGAGTAACGGTAACGAAATGGTTGCGACACGTGCAACCTATACAGCAAACGAGTCGTAGTTTGTGACGTGGCTCACATCCTGACCAGGCAATATGTCGCTTCGGACAAATCGGACCAAGTATCTCGATTGATATCGGGGTGTGTCACAACCAGATCACCGACCTGCGCAGGCGCTACCGTCGAGCAGGTGTCGTCAACACTCCGAAGCTCGTCGGTCCACGCGCCCGGCGATGTTCGCACCGCTCGTCCATTCCCGCCGCCGCTCGCCCTGGCCCTAGTTCTGGGGCTGCTCGGCGCGGTCGCGGTGTCGGCTGCGCCGATTGTCGACGTGGGGAGTGGACCCGGCGCGTCCGGTTCGATCGTGACCGCCTCGATATTTGCCGCGCTGTGCGCGCTCGTGATCCCGGCCGCTGCGATTGTGGTGGCCCGTCGTCACCCCGCCCTCTCAGGCGCGCTCTTGGCCGGTGCAGGCGCGCTGTCCTTCGGGGTCGCGATCCTCGATCTGCAGTTGTTCGTCGACGCGATCGACGCAAACCGCTTGGAACTTTTCCGTCCGATTTCCGCCGGAGTGATCACCGCGGGTGTCGGGTCGTACGTTGCACTTCTCGGGCACGCACTGTTGGTTGTTGCCGGAATTCTGGGGCTCGTGGTGATTCATCGTGAGTCCGAGCGTGACGGATACGGCAGCGCACATGCTGCCGAGTACGACGGCAGATCCGTAGGCGGACGCATCGGTGCCTGGCCGACGTCCGTATTGATTCTTGCTGCAGGCGCGTACCTGCTGTCGCTGTTCGCGCCCGCCTTCGATTCGCAGGATCCGATCTTTCTCGCCCGCTCCCTCGTGGACAGTCCCGCTGCCAGTGCTGTCGGAACCGCGTTGGTTGCCGTGGCCGTCTTGATCGTCACGGCATCGGCTCTGACGTCGATTTCGCCGTGGGTGGGCGCAGGCGGTGTTGTCGGCGCCGGCGTCGGCGCGCTGGGTGTCAGCGGCACTCGGGTTGTTGCCGGTCTGGCGTCCGGTGACCGGATCGGTGTCGGCGCTGGATCGATCGTGGGTGCCATCGCGGCGGTGGTCATCGTGGGAGTGGGCGCGGTGATACCGATTCTGTCGGCGCGGCGCGAGGCTGCAGCGGCAGAAGAAGCGCGGCCGGTGAAATCCGAAAATCAGGCGCCGTCCGGCGGCTCCAAGAAAGCGCGCCGAGCCGCGATGATCGAGCAGGCCCGCGAAGCGCAGGCTCACGTCACGAAGATGCACCGCATCGCCGGGGCGCTCGGAATTGGCGCCGCTGTGTCGGCCGCACTTGGCGCGTCGTTGCCCATTCTGTCCTTGCCCGGTGGACTCGCCGAACCGTCGATACTCGCGACCCGCATCGTCTTCGTCGCGGCGATCGTTCTCTTCGTTGCATCGCTCGGGCTGTGGATTCCTGGCCGCGCCGTTGCCATTCGGCCGGCCGTGGGAACGCTGTGGACCACCGTCGTCATGGGCATTGCGGCTGTCGTGCAACCAGCTGTCATCGCAACAGATGTTTCGGGTGTCGACCTTGGGGCCGGTGTGTACGTGATGGGCGTCGCCTCCGCGCTCGCGGCCGCTGCCGGCCTGGCGTTGTGGTTCGCCGGAACAGCGGAACGCGAGGAAATCGACACATCCGTGGAGATCGAGGCGAACTCCGTGGTCCGTATCCTCGCCGGACTCGGCGGCGTACTTGCACTCGTCGGCACCGCTCTGCCGCTCTATCGCGGCGCAAATCACACCGCGGCGTCGATCACGCAATGGCCATGGGGCAGTGACGCGTGGGGGATCGACACCTGGGGTCAACTCCTCGTCGGAGTGTCTGTCCTGCTCGCATCCGTCGTCGCCACCCGTTCCCGGCCACCGCGTGCTGTTGCGCTCCTCGTCGGATCGGCGGTCTCGGTGTCGATATATCTCGCCGCGGGACCACTGACGACTTCACGCATACCGGACGCAACAGTGGGGGCGGGTGCGATCGCAGCGGCGACGGGCCTACTCTTGCTAGTCGTTGCTGCTTTCTTCAGTGCGCGAACAACGCTGTCGATGCATGCCGAGCGGCGGTGAGACCCGCGCTTGACAAATGGTGCGAAGTTGCGTCGCCGATCGGTGACGCCTGCCGCACCTGGCGATGTCGCGTGACATGGGCCACATAGCATGTATGCGGGCGCAAACCGAACGCAGCAACTGGTTAAAGTCCAGAACAGACCCGCTCCTACCCCTCGAGCGGGTGTCAACGCAGACGAGACGGTGAGCAGATGGATCTCTTCGAATACCAGGCGAAGGAACTCTTCGCCAAGCACGGAGTGCCGACTTCGGCTGGGCGTGTTACGGACACGGTCGCAGGAGCACGCGAGATTGCCGAAGAAATCGGCAAGCCCGTAATGATCAAGGCGCAGGTCAAGGTCGGTGGCCGCGGCAAGGCCGGTGGCGTGAAGTACTCGCCCGACGTGGATGCCGCAGTGGCAAACGCAGAAGCAATCCTCGGCCTGGACATCAAGGGCCATGTTGTCAAGAAGCTGCTGGTCGCAGAGGCAAGTGACATTGCCGAGGAGTACTGCATCTCCTTCCTGCTCGACCGCACCAACCGCACCTACCTGGCCATGTGCTCGGTAGAGGGTGGCGTCGAGATCGAGGTCACCGCCGAGGAGAACCCCGACGCTCTCGCGAAGATCCCCGTCGACGCAGTCAAGGGCGTCGACCTCGCGTTCGCGCGCAGCATCGCCGAGGCAGGAAAGCTGCCCGCTGAGGTGCTCGACGCAGCGGCCGTCACGATCCAGAAGCTGTGGGAGGTCTTCATCAACGAGGACGCACTCCTCGTCGAGGTCAACCCCCTCGTTCGCACGCCTGACGATCAGATCCTCGCCCTCGACGGCAAGGTCACCCTCGACGAGAACGCAGCGTTCCGTCAGCCCGGCCACGAGGCATTCGAGGATCGCGACGCAACCGATCCCCTCGAGCTCAAGGCCAAGGAAAACGACCTCAACTACGTCAAACTCGACGGTGAGGTCGGAATCATCGGCAACGGCGCAGGCCTTGTCATGTCCACCCTGGACGTCGTCGCATACGCAGGCGAGAACCACGGTGGCGTCAAGCCCGCCAACTTCCTCGACATCGGCGGCGGAGCTTCCGCTGCAGTCATGGCTGCCGGCCTGGATGTCATCCTGAACGACGCACAGGTCAAGAGCGTGTTCGTCAACGTCTTCGGCGGCATCACCGCTTGTGACGCAGTTGCCAACGGCATCGTCGGCGCACTGAAGACCCTGGGCGACGAGGCCAACAAGCCGCTCGTCGTTCGCCTGGACGGAAACAACGTCGAAGAGGGTCGTCGTATCCTCGCCGAGGCCAACCACCCGCTGGTCACGGTCGTCGCAACCATGGACGAGGCCGCCGACAAGGCCGCCGAACTCGCTCACGCAGCGAAGTAAGGGACTCACAGAACAATGGCAATCTTCCTCACCAAGGATTCAAAGGTCATCGTCCAGGGCATCACCGGCGGCGAGGGCACCAAGCACACCGCTCTGATGCTCAAGGCCGGCACCCAGGTCGTCGGCGGCGTCAACGCTCGCAAGGCCGGCACCACGGTCTCGCACGTTGCTGCTGACGGTTCCGCTGTCGAGCTCCCCGTCTTCGCGACGGTCGAAGAAGCAATCAAGGAGACCGGCGCAGACGTTTCCATCGCGTTTGTTCCCCCGGCCTTCTCGAAGGACGCCATCGTCGAGGCCATCGACGCGGAGATCCCGCTCCTCGTGGTCATCACCGAGGGCATCCCGGTCCAGGACTCCGCTTACGCTTGGGCGTACAACGAGTCCAAGGGCAAGAAGACGCGCATCATCGGACCGAACTGCCCCGGCATCATCACCCCGGGTGAGGCTCTCGTCGGCATCACGCCCGCCAACATCGCGGGCACCGGCCCCATCGGCCTGGTCTCCAAGTCGGGCACCCTGACCTACCAGATGATGTACGAACTCCGTGACTTCGGCTTCTCCACCGCCATCGGCATCGGCGGCGACCCGGTCATCGGTACGACGCACATCGATGCCATCGAGGCATTCGAGAACGATCCCGACACCAAGGTCATCGTGATGATCGGTGAAATCGGTGGCGACGCAGAAGAGCGCGCAGCCGATTACATCAAGGCCCACGTCACCAAGCCGGTTGTCGGCTACGTGGCAGGCTTCACCGCTCCCGAAGGCAAGACCATGGGCCACGCAGGCGCCATCGTCTCCGGTTCCTCGGGAACGGCTCAGGCCAAGCAGGAAGCTCTCGAAGCTGCCGGCGTGAAGGTCGGCAAGACGCCGTCCGCCACCGCTGCTCTCGCACGCGAGATCCTTCAGAGCCTCTAAGTTCGTTTCGCGGAGCGTAGTGCTTCGTGTTGAACTGCAGCTTGTCTGAACTACAGTTTGTCTGAACTACAGCGCCCGCAATCAGGTTTTCCTGGTTGCGGGCGTTGTTCGTCACTGTGACATGTCTGTCGCCGGGCGGCTCAGACGTCGACCCACGTATTGCCTGCGGTTTCGAGTTGGCCGGCGCCTGAGGTGATCGATGCCACCGTCGACGCAAGGTGTTCGGGGTCGTGAGTGGCAAGTGTCAGAACAGCTTTCGATCCGTAGTCGGTCCCAAGGACCACAACTCCGCGGGCGCGCAGTTCGGCCTCGACGCGTCCGGCCTCCCCATGTCGAATTGCCAAGGTGTGCAACGTTCGTCGCTCGCGGCCGACCAGCGTGGCAGAATCCACCGCAACCGACACCGCACCGGAATATGCGCGTACCAAACCGCCTGCGCCCAGTTTGATGCCTCCGAAATATCGTGTCACGACCACGATTACGTCCACGAGGTCACGCGCCTTGAGTACCTGCAACATCGGAATCCCGGCTGTGCCGCCGGGCTCACCGTCGTCGTCGGCGCGTTCGGACCGCGACGATGCGTCGTAGCCCACCACGAATGCCGAACAATGATGGCGCGCATCCGGATACAGTGATTTCTGTTCGGCCAGGAACTGTTTTGCGCCCTCGGTGTCGTCGATTCTGCGGAGGGAGGCGATGAACCGCGAGTGCTTCACTTCCGTCTCGACAGTGTGATCCGCGCCGGGAGCAAGAGTGAAGGGCATCTGCCCATTGTCTCCTGTCGGTGTTGGCGTGAGAAGACAAGGCACATAGGCTGGAATCGACAACCGTCCGTCCACGAGGGGAAGCCATGACGTTCACACCGCAAGGGTCAAATTTCGGAGGATCCTCGTACGGATCGCCGACGCCCCCGAACGCAGGCGGTGGGGCCAAGATCGGTTTCTTCTTGACCATCGCGGTAGCCGCGTTGGGAATCGTCAACTTTCTGCTCGGGTTCGCTCCCTTCACCTCGATCACGAGTTCCGGTGTCGGTTCCGACGTGAGCACCACGTCCAGCTTCTTCGAAACCAGTGTCTACGGACTCGGATTCCTTTTTGCCGGCGGTGTTCTGGCTGCGGTGTCACTGCTGCCGCAGCAACGCTACGCAGGGATATTTGCCGCGTTGTCCCTGGTCGGATATGTCTCGTTGGTGTTCACCGCGTTCAGCCTCGGTTCGACGGATTACCTCGACATCGGCTTCGGGTGGGGATTGATCGTCGTCCTCGTCCTCGGCTTTGTGCAGACCGTCGTCGCAGTGGCCGCGTTCCTCTTCGACATCGGAATCCTCAAGGCCCCCGCGCCCAGGCCGGTAGCTCCCCAGGCCTTCGGTCAGGGCTACCAGCAGTACGGCCAGCCGCAGCAGCAGATGTACCAGCAAGGCCAGCCGGGGCAGCCGCAGCAGGGCCAGGCGCAGCAGTACGGGGCCCAGAACCAGCCCTACGGACAGCAGTACGGTCAAACGCCGCAGCCCGGTTCGCAGCAGCAGGGATACGCGAGCGGCTACGGCGCGACACCCGCAGAAACTACCGACACGTCGGGCCAACAATCCCAGCAGTACGGCGGGTACGCGCAGCCGACGCCCCAGTACCCCTCCGGGCAGCAGCCTCCGGCCGGGTACCCGTCTACCCAGCCCGCCCCTGCCCAGCACCAAGCGGGGCCGTACCAGCCCACCCCAGCCCAGCCCACCGGCTTCGAAGCTCCCGCAGCCCCCGAAACCGGCGAGAACACAGACCCCGCGGCCGAGACTCGAGCTTTCGATTCTCGGAACCCCGACGAGCGTCAGCAGTAAGGGGTTTACGGATTCGTCCCGGGCGGCGCGCCTGAGTGCGCGCCGCGATGTCGGGTGAAATCCTCGAGGGGATGAATTCTTTGACTGATCGAACACGACCACGCCCTTCCTCCGGTCAGCAAACACGAGGCCGCACGTCGCTGCGCACACCCACGCCGGAAGCAGACCAGACCAGAACACTGCTCACCGTGGCCTTCCGGTCATCGGGAATGGCGATCCTGCTGATCTCGGCTGTCGTAGTCGTGACGCTGGTATCGGCGAGTAGCGATCTGACCGGAACATTCGGCGCCATCGCAACGACGTGGCTGGCTATTCATCAAGTTCCCGTTGTCATCGACGACGTTCAACTCGGTGTGCTGCCGTTGCTCCCGACCGCACTCATGATGTGGGTGGTGGCGCGGCGATGTGCGTCGGCGGCAACACTCGCCGAGACGCGGATAGCAGTAGCGCGACTGGTGGGCGCAGCCGTGGCGGGGCCTCTCACGGTGACCGCGATCTGCCTGGTCGTTGTTGCCGACGCGTCCGCTGCAATCCCGCTGTCGAGTCCCAATGCGTTGAGCGCGTTCGGTTGGGTCGCCGGAATTCACCTGGTAGCCGCGACGGTCGGCGTTGTTGTCGCGCACTGGCAGATCATCGAACCTGAGCTTCCGCGGTGGGCATCCGCCGCCGTTCGCCCCGGTGCCTGGACGACTACAGCGCTGCTGGCAGCGGGATCTATTGCCGTTCTGTGTGCGCTGCTCATCTCCTGGTCCACCGTCGGGGATCTTCTTGCCCGCGGCGGCGGTTTTGTCGGCGTGCTGGGTCTGACCGTGCTGTCGCTGCTGTACCTGCCCAACCTTGTTGTCGGTGCGGTCGCCGTCATGACGGGCGCAAGCGCCGATATCGGTGAGGTGTCCACCAGTGTGTTCGGCAACATAGGCGGCGACCTTCCACCGCTTCCGGTTCTCGGAGCCGTCCCGGCCGGCACGGGCGGAGGGTTCTGGCCCGTACTCCTCGTTGTTCCGGTCGCGATCGGGATTTATCTGGGACGAGACTGCGCACGCCGCGTCGGCGGGCAGGACGGAATCCTCACAGCCGTTGCCGCCGCGTTCATGAGCGGAACAGTGATCGCGCTCCTCGCCCTCGCCAGCGGAGGGGAGCTGGGGTACTTCGGTGCCGTCGAGGTGACCTGGTGGGCCGTCGGGTTCTTGACCTTCGGCTGGTTGGCGCTGTTCGGATCGATCAGTGCACTGATCACGACGTGGTTGCAGCATCGGGCGGTTCCTGCACCGGAGCCCACGGTGACGGCACCGCCGGCCCAGCAGGCTGAAACAGCTGAGTCCGAAGGCGATGACACGAACTCGGACACGGACTCGGATTCTACGGATGAATCGGTGGACGAAACTGGTTCGGTGCAAGAGTCGGAGACCGAGGAGACCGAGGAGACCGAGGAGCCTGCCGAGTCTGCGGTGTCTGCGGAGATCGAGGCGCCGGAACTCGCGGCTGAAGAAAGCCAGGCTGCAGAGGTCGAGGTCGACGCTGTAACCGTCGTCGAGGATTCTGCCGAAGAGTCTGCGACCGACCTGCCCTCACCGGTGAAAGACCCCAGCGACTAAGCTGTCGTCTGGCCGATTATCCGGCCACACCATCTTCTAGATCTCAGGAGTAGAGCGCTGACTGCCTCGGCCCACGACCTGCAGCAGACGACGCCTACTCGCGTCGTGGTTCTCGCGTCCGGAGCGGGAACCCTCCTGAAGTCGCTCATCGAAGCGTCGTACACCGAAAACTACCCCGCGCAGATCGTTGCCGTCGGTGTCGATCGTGACTGCGCTGCCACCGAACATGCCGGAGCCGCGGAGATTCCCGCGTTCAAGGTATCGATCAAGGATTTTGCCGACCGCGCCGCCTGGGACATGGCACTGACCTCCGCTGTTGCGCAGCACCAGCCGGATCTGGTGGTGAGCGCCGGCTTCATGAAGATCCTCGGACCCAGTTTCCTGGCGAAATTCGGTGGACGGATCATCAACACCCACCCCGCGTTGCTGCCCGCCTTCCCCGGCGCGCACGCGGTTCCCGACGCGATGGCGTACGGCGTCAAGGTCACCGGATCGACGGTGCATCTGGTCGACGACGGCGTTGACACCGGGCCGATTCTGGCCCAAGAACCTGTGGCAGTGCTTCCGGGCGACACCGAGTCGTCTTTGCACGAGCGCATCAAAGTTGTAGAGCGGCGGTTGTTGGCGGACGTTATCGCCGCTGTCGCTACACACGGAGTAGTTTCCGATGGACGAAAGGCCGTGATCCCCAGTGAGTGAACGCAAGGCTGTGCGCCGCGCTCTTGTCAGTGTTTACGACAAGAGCGGTCTGATCGAGCTGGCAACGGGTCTGCACGAGGCCGGTGTCGAGTTGGTGTCGACCGGCTCGACCGCGTCGAAGATCGCCGACGCCGGCATCCCCGTGACCCCGGTGGAGGCTCTGACCGGATTCCCCGAATGCCTCGAAGGTCGAGTGAAGACGCTGCATCCGCGCGTCCACGCCGGCGTTCTGGCCGACACCCGCAAGCCGGATCACCTCGCTCAGCTCGAGGAACTCGGCATCGCGACTTTCGAACTCGTTGTGGTCAACCTGTACCCGTTCACGGCGACAGTTGCTTCCGGCGCGACGCCGGACGAGTGCGTCGAGCAGATCGACATCGGCGGTCCGTCGATGGTGCGCGCGGCTGCGAAGAACCACCCGTCGGTTGCTGTTGTGGTTGATCCGGCCCGTTACGCCGACGTTCTGACGGCTGTTGCCGGTGGCGGATTCACGCTGCGTGAGCGCACTGTCCTTGCCGCGCAGGCGTTTCAGCACACCGCGTCGTACGACGTGGCTGTCGCGAGCTGGATGACCAGCACCATTGCTGCAGACGAAGACGGCTCGCAGTTCCCGGCCTGGGTCGGTGCCACCTGGAACCGCAGCGCCGTTCTGCGTTACGGCGAGAACCCGCATCAGGATGCCGCGCTGTACGAAAACCCGGCTGCTCCGGCAGGTTTGGCTCAGGCCGAGCAGGTGCACGGCAAGGAAATGTCGTACAACAACTACACGGACTCCGACGCAGCCTGGCGCGCAGCCTACGACTTCGCCGATCCGGCAGTCGCAATCATCAAGCACGCCAACCCTTGTGGCATTGCGGTCGGCGCCGATATCGCCGAGGCCCACCGCAAGGCGCATGCGTGCGACCCGGTCAGTGCTTTTGGTGGCGTCATCGCAGCCAACCGTGAGGTCACCGTCGAACTGGCCGAGCAGATCGCCGACATCTTCACCGAGGTTGTCATCGCGCCGTCCTATGCAGACGGAGCAGTCGAGGTTCTGCAGCGTAAGAAGAACATTCGTGTTCTCAAAGCTGCCGCACCGACCGCTACCGGCATCGAGCTTCGCCCCATCTCCGGTGGCACCTTGCTGCAGCAGCGTGACGTCCTCGACGCCGATGGTGACAACCCGGCCAACTGGACTCTTGCCAACGGCGAAGCGGCAGATGCGGAAACGCTCAAGGATCTGGAATTCGCTTGGCGTGCAAGCCGCTCCGTGAAGTCCAACGCAATCCTGCTGGCTAAGGGCGGCGCCTCGGTTGGCGTCGGCATGGGCCAGGTCAACCGTGTGGATGCTGCGCATCTTGCGGTCCAGCGCGCCGGCGATCGTGTTGTCGGTTCGGTGGCCGCGTCCGACGCGTTCTTCCCGTTCCCCGACGGACTCCAGGTTCTCTTGACCGCAGGCGTCAAGGCTGTTGTTCAGCCCGGCGGTTCCGTTCGTGACAACGAGGTGATCGAGGCTGCCAAGGAAGCCGGCGTCACTCTCTACCTGACAGGTGCGCGCCACTTCGCGCACTGATCAACTTCGTGTGAAGGGGGCCTCGACGTGAATGTCGGGGCCCGTTTTCTTTTGTCTCTCGTGCGTTCAAGGTTTGCGCATCGGGTCAGGCAGCGTGGGTGTGTGTTCCCTGGAGTTCACGCGGAGTTCCGGTGATCACGACGCGGGAAGCGCCGCGGGCGCGAATTTCGCTGATCAAACCGCCAAGAGTCGCTTCGTGGGCCGCGTCGGAGTGCGACAGGTCCAGTGTGACGGCGTAACCGCTCAAGTCGGAGGGCAGATCGGCATACGGGGGCGCGGTGGACAGTTGGTTGACTCGAAGTTTCATGTTGTTCTCCTGCATGTGAAAGGTAAAAGAAAAGGCACCCGAGGCGTTTGCCCTGGGTGCCCGAAAACGGATCCGATCAATCGGTGGATCATTCTCGGGGGACACCGCGCTTGTGGCTGATGTGCTTGTGATTCATCGCCTTACCGGCCATACGATCTGCCGATGTGCCGGCGGAAAAAATGTGTACGGGGGCGGTGCAGCTGCGCCACGAAAGCGCGGATGCAAAGTCCGGGTGAAGCGTCATCTGATCCGTGCCTTTCTCGTTCGGCGTAGCTGGTTAATGGATGACCGTACAGGACGCTGCCAGGGATTGCACCAATAAAAACCAACACAAACGTAAACTCCGTGTGACTTTTGTCCCGGCGTTCTGCGTCGCGCAGCTGCTCTTTGTGCAGGTCCAGTACCAAAAATGAAAGTCCCCTCGCGATGATTCGCAAGGGGACTTTCATATCGAAAAACAAGGCCGTTCGGTCTGTATGCAGCCCGGGGTGGCGGCTCAGCGGAGTGAGCGAACCCAGGCAGCAAACGGCTCGGCAAACTCGCTCGAGTACGGCAGGGGTGCGACGTAATCGGGGCCCGTCGAGTGCTCGTCACCGAGATCCTTGAGTACGAAACTCGCGTTCTTCATCCGTACCGAGGTGAGCGCGGTATGAGCGAGAGCCTCGTCGAGTGCCGCGACCTCGGCCGGAACGATCTGGATGTCCTTGGCCGAGCAACTGGTGAGGACCGGCATGCCGGCTGGAAGCGACGCCACCAGTGCAACCGGGTCCAGTGCATCTTCCTCGGCGAGAGCCTTGGCATTTGCGTACACCAGTCCGGCATTGCGGAGAGGTTCGGGAAGATCGTCGGGAACCGTGCCGTCACTGCGCAACGATTCGACTGCGCCGGCGAGCGCCACTCGAAGCTCGTCAGCCAATTCGACCGGCAACTGCCCGGCCCCGACAACCGCGTCGAGTTGCCCGTGAATCTGGTTGGTCAGAAGGTCGAGGAGCCTGATGCTCAGCGGTTCGACCAGAGCGAGTGCATGGACGCGGGAACCGCCGTGACCGGTGGCCACGGCAAGAGCCACCACCGCGCCGTCGCTGTGACCGATGATGATCAGTCGCTCGGCGTCGACGCCGGGTTGCGCTGCCAGGAAGTCGAGACCGGAAGAGGCCGCGTCGACGTACGTGTTGAAACCGAGATCTGCGATGTCGTCGACCTCGTACGGTCCCAAGCCGGTTTCGCCGCTGCCGATCTTGTCGTAACGCAGACTCGAAATACCCTGTTCTTCAAGGAGATCCGCGATGAACCGAAGCGTACCGATATCGCCTTCGAGGAGTGCGCTGTCGCCGTTGCGATCGGTGGGACCGCTACCCGCCAGGATGAGCGCGGCAGGTGCTTGTACGTCTGGAGTCGTGGCGAGGCGCAGGCTCCCGAAGAGGGTGACGTCGCCGGATTGAAACGTGATCTCGGTGTCGGACATGACGACCTGTCTACCAGGTGTGGATGTTCAGGCGGTACGCGCACCGCGGAGGCGGCGCAGGCCCCGCCAACTGAACCACAAGAGCGCGGCGAGCAGCGGAATGATCAGGAGCGGAAGGATCATCGCAATCAACGACGTGAAGAACGTCAGCACGTCCTCGACCACCGAGAGCACAGGGTTGGCGAGCCCACCGGTGGTTGCCGTACTGACCGCTCGCGCGCCGGTCTGCGCGGAGCTGAAGGTCAGTGCCGTTGGTGCCCCGACGATGATGGCGGCTATCCCCGCCACCGCAGGATCAAGGTGACTGAACGCGGCCCAGGCCGCGATCACCCCGGCGATGGGACCGGTGACATTGCCGACCACGGATAGCGCGTTGTCGACAAAGGGAATGAGGTCGGCACCCAATTCGACGACCGCGGCGATCGCCAGCGCCACCAGAGCGCCGGTCGATCCGATCCACTGCATCGACTCGCCGACAGTGATCCCGAACAGCTCGAAATGGACGGCAGCGCTCAGCATCAGCAGCGGAAGGAACGTTCGCATCCCCGAAGCTGCGGCAAGGCCGAGGCCGAGCATGGCGGGTAAGACCCAGGTATCCATGCGTGGAGTTTAGGTCTGGATTTCATCGCGTACGGGTATAAAGGCACACACCAGACCATCGGAAAGGAACTTTCATGCCGACCATGTTCTTCCTCAACCTGCCCGTCAAAGACCTGGGCAAGGCCACAGCCTTCTACGAGGGGCTCGGGTACGCCAAGAACCCACAGTTCTCCGACGACAACGCGTCGTCTATCGTCATCAGCGACGAAATTGTCGTGATGTTGCTGGCAGAGCCATTTTTCAAGACCTTCACGTCGAAGGAAATTGCCGATACGTCGACGTCGACGGAAGCGCTGTTGGGTCTGTCGGCGGAGACTCGCGAGGCAGTGGACACCATCGTCGACAAGGCTCTGGCAACAGGTGGCAGCGCTGGAAATGCCACTCAGGACCACGGATTCATGTACTCCCGCAGCTTCCAGGATCCCGACGGCCACATCTGGGAAATCATCTGGATGGACCAGTCTCAGGTGCAGGGCTGACCTCGAATCTTTCTCGGCGCGCGGCGCAATCGCGCAAATGCTCGTAACTTGGTGTGGTGACTGTCGCCAAGACCCTCGGTGAGCTACGCGCCGCCGGACACGTGCAACGAAGTGTCAAAGAAGAAATTCGGGAGAACCTTCTCGCCGCGTTGCGGGACGGCCGCGATCCTTGGCCCGGCATAGTCGGGTTCGAGGACACTGTCGCTCCGCAACTCGAGCGGGCCCTGATCGCCGGCCACGACGTCGTCCTACTCGGCGAACGTGGGCAGGGCAAGACAAGAGTGCTTCGAACGCTCAGCTTGCTGCTCGACGAATGGACGCCCGTCATCGAAGGGTCGGAGCTGGGGGAGCATCCCTACGAGCCGATCACGCCGGCTTCGATTCGTCGAGCCGAGGAACTGGGCGACGATCTGCCGGTGGTGTGGCGTCACCGCAGCGAGCGGTACTCCGAGAAACTTGCGACCCCTGATACCTCGGTCGCGGACCTGATCGGTGACGTCGATCCGGTCAAGGTCGCGGAGGGGCGCAGCCTCGGTGACCCCGAGACCATTCACTTCGGCCTCGTTCCCCGAGCGCACCGCGGAATTGTGGCGATCAACGAACTTCCGGACCTCGCCGAGCGTATCCAGGTGTCGCTTCTCAACGTGATGGAAGAGCGCGACATCCAGGTTCGTGGATACACGTTGCGGCTCCCGCTCGACGTACTGTTGGTGGCGAGCGCCAACCCCGAGGACTACACCAACCGCGGGCGCATCATCACCCCGCTCAAAGACCGTTTCGGTGCTGAGATTCGTACCCACTATCCGGTCGAGTTGATGGACGAAATCGCTGTGATCGAGCAGGAAGCGCATCTCGCAGCGGAGGTTCCCGACTACCTGCTCGAGATCCTTGCCCGCTTCACTCGACTGCTCCGTGAATCCACGTCCGTCGACCAGCGTTCGGGTGTGTCGGCACGGTTTGCCGTGGCCGGCGCCGAGACCGTCAGTGCCGCAGCGGTACGACGTGCCGCGGTCCTCGGTGAGGCGGATGCTGTTGCGAGACCGGTAGATCTGGAATCGGTCGTGGAAGTTCTGCGCGGCAAGGTGGAGTTCGAATCCGGCGAAGAGGGCCGCGAACTGGAAGTGCTCGAGCACCTGTTGCGTCGAGCGACGGCAGACACCGTTCGGGTGCGCCTCGGTGGAATCGACCTGGGAATGTTGGTTGCCGCCGTGGAGATGGGCAATACCGTCGTCACGGGTGAATCCGTCACGGCCAAGGCACTTCTCGAAGAACTGCCCGAGATCGAGGTCCTGGACGAGATCGCCGAACGTCTTGGTGCCCAATCCGACGGTGAGCGTGCCGCTGGTGCCGAGTTGGCGCTCGAAGGGCTCTACCTCGCGCGCCGGATCTCCAAAGATCAAGGCCCGGGCGGCCGCTCGGTGTACTCGTAAGGAGCGGGCGATGATTCACAATCCGCGCTATGGACCATACGACGGCGGCCCCGATCCGCTGGCACCGCCGGTGGACCTGCGCGATGCGTTGGCGGCGATCGGTGACGACGTGCTGTCCGGGACGTCGCCTCGCCATGCGCTGCGCGAACTCTTGCGGCGCGGCAACCGGGACATGCGCGGGCTCGACGACCTTGCCGCCCAGGCCAATCGGCGTCGACGCGAACTGCTGCGCCGCAACAACCTCGGCGGAACTCTCGACGAGGCCCGGAAATTGCTGGACAAGGCGGTGCTCGAAGAGCGCAAGGAGTTGGCGCGCGCTCTCGACGACGATGCCAGGTTCAACGAAATGCGCATCGAGGAGTTGCCGCCGTCGACGGCTCAGGCGGTTCAGGAACTGGCCGATTACAACTGGCGCAGCGAGCAGGCGAGAGCCGACTACGAGAAGATTCGTGATCTTCTCGGACGCGAGGTTCTCGATCAGCGTTTTTCGGGAATGAAGCAGGCACTCGAGGGCGCTACCGACGAGGATCGTGAGCAGATTCGCCAGATGCTGGCCGATCTGAATCAACTGCTCGACGCTCATGCACGTGGGGTTGACACTCCGGAGCAGTTCACGGAGTTCATGGACAAATACGGAGAGTATTTTCCCGACAACCCCCGCAATGTCGAGGAACTTCTCGACTCCCTCGCGCAACGCGCCGCTGCCGCGCAGCGCCTACGAAACTCGCTGTCTCAAGAGCAACGTGACGAGTTGGATGCTTTGGCGCAGCAGGCTTTCGGTGATCCGAGCCTGATCGACGAACTCGGCAAGCTGGATCAGTATCTGCAGGCCGCCCGGCCGGGGGAGGACTGGGAAGGTTCGCAGCAGTTCCGCGGGGACAACGGAATGGGCTTGGGTGAGGGGACTGGCGCACTGTCCGATATCGCCGAGCTGGAATCGTTGGCCGATCAACTCTCGCAACAGTATGCGGGGGCAGGGCTCGACGACATCGACCCCGAACTGCTCGCGAGGCAACTCGGTGACGAAGCCGCAGCTGACGCTCGCACCCTGGCCGACCTCGAAAAAGCCTTGCAGGAACAGGGTTTCTTCGATCGGGCACCAGACGGTCAATGGCGCTTGTCGCCCAAGGCAATGCGCCAACTCGGACAGACGGCACTGCGCGACGTTGCCGGTCAGTTGTCATCCAGAAACGGACAACGAGATACGCGTCGGGCCGGCTCGATGGGCGAACCGACCGGAGCTTCCCGAGAATGGGAATTCGGGGACACAGAACCCTGGGACGTCACGAGAACGATCACCAACGCTGTGCTGCGTGACCCGGGCCGAATGCCGGTGCGGCTGAGTGTCGTCGACGTCGAAGTTGCCGAAACGGAGCAGCGTAGTCAGGCTGCCGTCGCGTTGTTGGTGGACACGTCGTTCTCCATGGTGATGGAGGATCGCTGGGTACCGATGAAACGCACCGCGCTGGCGCTCAATCATCTGGTGAGTACCCGCTTCCGCAGTGACGAACTGCAACTCATCGCCTTCGGACGCCACGCGCATGTGTTGAACCCGTCGGAGTTGGCGGGACTGGACGGCGCGTGGGATCAGGGAACCAACCTCCACCATGCACTCTTGTTGGCGGCCAGGCACCTTCGACGCCATTCCAACGCGCAGCCGGTGGTGCTGATCGTCACCGACGGTGAGCCGACGGCTCATCTCGAAGCGGACGGAGAAGCACGGTTCGACTACCCGCCGAGTGCGCGAACCCTGGGACTTACGGTTCGCGCACTCGACGCGGTGGCCAGACTGGGCGCCAAGGTCACGTTCTTCCGGCTCGGTGAGGATCCCGGTCTGGCCAGGGTGGTCGACCGAATGGCGCACCGGGTGGGCGGACGCGTCATAGCTCCTGATGTCGACGGCCTCGGCGCAGCCGTGGTCAGCGACTACATGCGGGGCCGTCACTAGTTTTGCTCGGCCGGCTGATGCTGGGTGATGCAATGGATGCCGCCGCCGCGTTCGAACAGAGGCCTCGCGTCGACGGTGACGACGGTGCGTCCTGGATAGGCGGCTGCAAGAATCTCGACCGCTTCCGCGTCGGCGGGATCGTCGAAGCTGCAGGCGATCACTCCGCGGTTGACCACGAGGTGGTTGATGTAGCTGTAGTCGACGAATCCCTCGTCGTCGCGCAGGATCTCGGGAGCGGGAACACGGATGACCTTCCACGGCCGTCCGCCGACATCGGTCGAGCGTTCGAACAACTCGATGATGGTCTTGCTGACGGCGTAGTCGGGGTGCATGGGGTTGCGCTGGTCGTGGACCAGTACCACTCCGGGGGACGAGATGGCAGCGACGATGTCGACGTGTCCGCGCGTTCCGTAGGTCTCCTGATCGCGAGTCAAGCCGCGCGGCAGCCAGATCACGTGCTTGGCGCCGATGGTGCGGGCGAGTTCGGCCTCGATGTCCGCCTTTGTCAGATCGGGATTGCGCCCCGGATCGAGTTGGACGGTTTCGGTGACCAACACGGTGCCGAGGCCGTCGACCGCAATGCCGCCGCCCTCGTTGACGAGTGGTGAGTCGATCAACTGGGCACCGGATTGTTCGACGACAAACGCGCCGATCTTCGAGTCCTTGTCCCACTGCGCCCAATCCTGTGCGCCCCAGCCGTTGAACACCCAGTCGACTCCGCCGAGGCGGCCCTCGTCGGACAAGACGAACGTCGGCCCGATGTCGCGCATCCAGGCGTCGTTGAGCGGCGCTACGACGATATCGATCTTCTCGGACAGGTACTTTCGTGCTTCTTCGACTTCGGTGGGATCGACGACGACGGTGACCGGCTCGAATTCGGCGACGGCGTGGGCAACTGCAGCCCACGTCGACCGCGCTTCGTGCTGCTGCTCCGCAGTGTCCCCGAGGGAGTATCCGGCGCTGGGGTAGGCCATCCAGGTACGTTCGTGCGGTTCACTTTCCGCGGGCATGCGCCAGGTCATCGGTTGGCTCCCGCGGTGGTCACCGGTGCGGTCAGGGCCGAGTAGGTGTCGGGTCGGCGAGTGGCCAGGAACGGGAACAGTGCAAGCCAGTCCTCGCGCTGCTGAAGATCGAGATCGGCTACCAGCACAGCTGATTCGTCACGGGGCGCCTGAACGAGGATGCGTCCGTATGGGTCGGAGATGAAGGACGAACCGTAGAAGGTGATGAGGCCTTCGCTGCCGTGCCGGTTGGGGACGACCATGAAGGTGCCGTTCGCGATACCGTTTCCGACGATTACCTGCTGCCACAGCGGTTGGGTGTCGAAGTTCGGGTGATCGGGCTCCGAGCCGATCGCCGTGGGGTACACCAGGACCTGTGCACCGGCGAGTGAGTAAGCGCGCGCGACCTCGGGGAACCACTCGTCCCAGCACGTCGGGAGTCCGAACTTGGCGCCGAGTGCCTCGTGAACGGGGTACGCGTCCTGCGCCGGGCCTCCTCGGAAGTACGTGTCCTCGTAGTACCCGGCGGTCACCGGAATGTGGAGCTTGCGGGTTCTCCCGAGAAGTTCACCGGCGGGCGAGACGAGGATGGCGGTGTTGAAGCCCAGTCCGTCCTCGGCCTCGCTGCGCTCGTACAGCGACGCATGAACGAGGACCTGGTTCTCGGCGGCAGCCTTGGCTGCGAAGGCGAGCGTGGGTCCGGTGAGTAGGTCTTCCGCTTCGCGTCCGGGATTGTCGCCGGCGGGGGTGGAGGCCGGGTAGCGGCTGAGCGTCAGCTCCGGAAGGAAGACCACTGAAGCGCCCAGCTTGGCTGCGGCCGCGATGCCCTCGCTCAGTTCGGTGTGGAGGTCGCTGCGGTCCTCGTGCCAGCGATGTTGGACGAGGCCGACGCGCAGTGGGGCAGACGTGGACTGCGCTGTCGCGGCCGGCGACTCGGGCGGAGTGAGGGCGGTGATCGTCAGCATGGGGTTTCCTCAGTACTCGGATGTTCGACGTTCAACGTAAAACGAATGTGATTCGTTAAGTATGGTGGGTGAGCGCTGATTGATCAAGGACTTTCGAGGAATTGTTTTTTTTGCGGCGCACCGAACGGTGTGGATCACTACAGGAGGACATATGCCGCGGCCATCGCAACGACTGCTCTCGCCCGAAATCATCACCGAGGCGGCAATCGAATCGGTGGACGAAACCGGCGACTTCACCATGCCGGGACTCGCGGGAAGACTGAAGGTGCGACCGTCCTCGCTGTACAACCATGTGTCCGGGCGGGCCGAAATTGTCGAACTGATGAGAGCTCAATTGATGGCGGGCATCGACCTCCGATCGGTTGACGGTTCGTGGACCGACACCGTAGCGGCGTTGGCGTCCGAATACCGGCGCAGCTATGCCGAGCATCCTCGCTTGATCCCGCTCTTCACTGCCCAGACGGTGCAAGCCGGTGTTGCCTTCGGTCTGTACAACGCACTGGCGCAGGCATTTTCGGACGGTGGGTTCGATCCGTCGGCGACGCTCCACGCGATCACGACGGTAGACAGTTTTGTTCTCGGTTCCGCGCTCGATCTGGCAGCGCCCGAGGTCCAATGGGCCGCCGGGCCGGAAGTGAACGACGCGATGAAGGCGGCATTGGCAACGTCCGGGAAAAATCCCGAACGTGCCGATGCCGCCTTCGAATTCGGTTTGCGCGTGCTGATGGCTGGGTTGGTTGCCCAGTCTCCTAAGTCGAGCTGAGATCGCTTTCGTCGCGCAACGCGACCGTGTCGCGGTTGAGGGTCTTGCCCTCGAAGAACTCCGGGTTGCGCACGCGCATCACCATCATCAGTACGGCGCCGAGGATCAGGATTCCGAAGCCCAGGAAGAACACCAGGCCGATTCCGCCGATCGAAGCGCCACTCGCATTCTCGGGATCCATGCTCTCTTGGATCGAGATGACGAACACCGCGAGCAGCATCAGGCCACCCAGTAGCGGGAACGCCAGTCGGAAGACGAAGTTGCGCATGCTGTCGAACACCGTCCGGCGGAAGTACCAGACACACGCAAATGCCGTGATGCCGTAGTACCAGCAGATCATGATGCCCAGCGCAGCGATCGTGTCGAGGAGAGCGCTTTCGGAGAGGAACGTGACAACGGTGTAGAACACCGCCGTCACAACGCCGGCAACCACGGTCGCGTAAGACGGCACCAGGAACCGCGGGGATACCTCGGCAAGCTTCTTGGGGAAGGCTCCGTAGGCTCCCATCGCGAGCATGGTTCGTGCGGCCGGGAGGAACGTGGTCTGGAGGCTGGCGACCGAGGATACGAAGACGGCAAGGAAGAGGAGCATGCCGCCCCAGTCGCCCAGTACGGGGTCTGCCAATGCGCCGAAGACGTTCTCCGAATTCTCGGGATTTCCGAGGCCGAGGCCTTCCTCTCCGACGCCGGCGTACATCATCGCGGCAACGGCAACCAGCAGATAGGTCAGGAGAATGGTTGCAACACACAGTAGTCCGGCGCGGCCCGGGGTCTTCTTGGGGTTCTTCGACTCCTCACCCAACGTCAGGCACGTGTCCCAGCCCCAGAAGGCGAAGATCGATCCGGTCAGTCCGATGACAAAAGCGCCGATGGCGAGTCCGCTGAACGGGTTGAACCAGCTGAGGTCGAACGACAATCCGGCCGGGGCGTCTCCGGCACCGACGTGAACGAGTGCGACGACGGCAAAGACGACGAGCAGCACCATCTGGAAGCCGACGAGTGCGAACTGCACGCGCTCGCTCGTGGTGATTCCTCGACTCGCTATCCAGGTGGCCAGGGCGATGAACACCAGCGTCGTGCCGACATTGACAAGTTTGTTACCCGGTAGATCCGCGATCGACGGATTGTCGACCACCCGTGCGATGAACAGATAGAAGAAGTCGACGGCAATGGCGGCGAGATTCGAGAGCACGATGATGGTGGCGATCACCATGCCCCAACCGCACATCCAGCCGACGTACGGGCCGAATGCCTTGGTGGACCACGTGAATGACGCCCCGCAGTCTGGAGTATCGGAGTTCAGTTCGCGATATGCGTACGCGGTGAGGAACATCGGAATGAAGCCGGCGATGAAGATGGCGGGCATCTTGAGGCCGACGGCGGCGACGATCAATCCGATACTGGCGGTCAGGGTGTAACCCGGTGCCACGGAAGAGATTCCGAGAACTGCGCCGGAGATCATCCCGATCTTGCCGGTGGCGAGACCTTTGGAACTCAGTTCGTTGCCTGCAGGTGGCTGCGAAGTTTCGTTGCTCGTCATGACAGTGCCTCCGGCTGGGTGAATTCGTGCTTGGGCACTACGACCATGGGAACGGGCAACACGCGCAGCATCTTGGCGGCGGTGGAGCCCAGAAAAAGTTTGCGCGGCTGCGCGAGGCGACTGGAACCGACCATCACGAGATCGCCGTCCTGCCAGTCCAGTTGACGCACTGCCGATTCCACAGTGGAACCGTCGGCGATGATGACCTCGATCGGAACATCCTCGGGGAGCGCAGCCCTTGCGACGTCGAGTGTGTCCTGAGCGTGACTTCGCGCGCGCTCTCTCGCCGACTCGGCAGTGTCGCGGTGATCGCGGAGATCGTTCTGCGGGTCCAACGCCACCAGTGAGACCAGGCGCAGCGGAACGTGCATTTGTTCGCTGGTGCGCACAGCCGTGTTCAAGACGATATCGGCGCCGACACGGGTACCGAGTGCACACGTGATCTCGCGGATCGCCGACGCCGACGAGTGTCGGGTTCCGCGCGGTGCCAGTGCAACCGGGACGTGGGCCGAGTGCAACAGTTCGGTGGACACCGAACCTATCGAGTGGCGGCCGAGCAGACCGTCGCCGGACGCACCCACCACAATCGCCAGCGCGCCCAGTCGGTCCACTTCGTCGAGTAGTCCCTGAGCAAACGACTCGTGGAAGCTCAGATGTACTTCGACCGGGATGTCCTCGGGCACCGACGCTCGAGCCTCGGCAAGCCACTCGTGCGCGCGGGCGGCGAGGATGTCGTCGTAGCCGGGTTCCGAGGGAATCTTGGCCGGGAGGGTTCGGTCCGGAGGGAGCACCATGCAGATGTCGAGTTGCGCGCCGAGACTGCGCGCGAGCTGCGTCCCGAGGACCAGCCCGTCTTTACCGCTGGGTGTGGCGAGGTATCCGACGATAAGGCGCATGGTGGCTCTTTTCCGGATTGGAGGAATCTGCTGTGCGCCTTTGTTAACCGCGGGCGGTTAACAAAGGCGCACAGCAGGAAGGGGCGGCGACTCAGTCGTGCGAACTCATGACGTGCTTGAGGCGGGTGTAATCCTCGACTCCGTAGGCGGAGAGATCCTTGCCGTAGCCGGAGTACTTGAAGCCGCCGTGCGGCATCTCGGCGACGAGCGGGATGTGGCAGTTGATCCACACCGCTCCGAAGTCGAGGGCCGCGGAGAGCCGTTGGGTGACACCGTGATCCTTGGTCCAGATGCTCGAGGCAAGGCCGAACCGAACGTCGTTGGCGAGGGCGATCGCCTCCTTTTCGTCGGAGAAGCTCTGGACCGTGAGGATGGGACCGAAGGTTTCTTCCTGCACGATGTCGTCGGACTGCGCGACACCGGTGATGATCGTCGGCTCGAAGAAGAATCCGGTTTCGCCTGAACGCTTTCCACCGGTCACGATCGTGGCCGACGCCGGCAGGTTCGCGATCTTGTCGCTCACGGTGTTGAAGTGGTTGATGTTGTTGAGCGGACCGTAGAACGCATCAGGGTCGGAAGGCGCGCCGGGGCGCAGCTTTTCGGCGTTACGCACCAGTGCGTCGACAAGCTGATCGTGAATGGATTCGTGGACGATCACGCGGGTGGCTGCGGTGCAGTCCTGGCCGCCGTTGAAGAACGCGGCCTCGGCGATGCCGGTTGCGGTCTTTTCGATGTCGACGTCGTCGAACACGATGGCCGGTGCCTTGCCGCCCAGTTCGAGGTGGGCGCGCTTGAGTTGCTGCGCTGCGGATACGGCGACCGCGATGCCTGCACGTACCGAACCGGTGATGGAGACAAGACCGAGGGCCGGATTCTCCACCAACGTCGCGCCGGTACTGCCGTTGCCGAGCACGACGTTGAACACGCCGTCCGGCAGGATTCCCTTGGACAGCTTGGCCAGTACCAGCGTGCTGCCCGGTGTGGTGTCGCTCGGCTTGAGGACGATCGTGTTGCCGGCAGCGAGTGCGGGCCCGATCTTCCACAGCGCCATCATGAACGGGTAGTTCCACGGCGTGACCTGACCGACGACGCCGATGGGCTCACGACGGACGTAGGAGGTGAAACCCTCCATGTATTCCCCGGCGGCCTTACCTTCGAGGAGGCGGGCAGCGCCGGCGAAGAAACGCATCTGATCGGCCCCGACCTTGACTTCCTCGTCGGCGATCATCTGGTGAGCCTGGCCGGTATTTGCGCTCTCGGCGGCGACGATTTCGTCGCTGTGCGCTTCGATCGCGTCGGCGAGCTTGAGAAGCGCGGCCTGACGGACACTCGGCGTTGTCTTGCCCCACGTCTCGAATGCGCGTTGTGCGGCTTCAACGGCGGCGTCCACATCGGCTTTGGTCGAGATCGGAGCACGCCCGACGATGCTTTCATCCACCGGGCTGATCAGGTCGAGCGTTTCCGTCGCGGACGAGGCGACAAATTCACCGTTGATGTAGTTCTCGAGTACGACGATCGACATCGGTACCGGTTCCTCTCGCGGTCGAACGAGTTCGCAGTCCAGACGAAGCGCCACGAACCCGCACTGTGTGGGGCTGTGTCAGCAAGTGTGCGCTGACTCACAGATTTCGACAGCTGCCAAAAAGTCGAAATCTTTTGGGATCGACGCGCCGAGTTGTACAGTCCAGCGCATGACGATCCCCGTGCGGTGGATGTTGGCGCAGGAAGACCTTGCTTTGGAACTCAAAGGCGGGGCAGAAGGCGTCGGTCGAGAAATCACGTTTGCGCACGCCACGGAACTGCTTGACCCGTTCCGTTGGCTGACCGGAGGTGAATTCATCCTCACGACCGGCATCAGATTGCCGTCGACTGCGCAGAAACGTGGGCGGTATCTCCGCATGCTCGACGCGGCCGGCGTGGCTGCTGTCGGATTCGGCACCGGGCTCTCGTACCCCGAGGTGCCGGTCGACCTGGTTACCGTCGCTGACGAAATCGGCCTGCCGTTGATCGAGGTGCCGTTGCCGACTCCCTTTGCCGCTGTGGTGAAACGAGTGATGAGCCGGTTGGCCGAACAGGAATACGAAGCGGTTCTGCGGGCATCGCGGGCACAGCCGAAGATGACGCGCGCCGTTATCGCCGGTGGAACCGCCTCGACGGTGCGTGAACTCGCCATCGCGACGTCGGCGACCGTCCTGTTGCTCGACGTGGCCGGTCGGGTGCTCGAGAGTTACCCCGAACTGCCGGCCGACGACGTGATCGAGGAACTGCGGGGGACTCTGGGCGGCGGCGCGTCCAGCAGCGTCACCCTCGCGAGTTCGGGGGCGTCCATCGCGGCGCAACGGATATCCGTCGGCCGAACACTTCACGGATACCTGGCGGTGATCAGCGCGTCGTCACTGAGCTACGTCGACCAGATCCTACTTGGTCACGCAAACTCGTTGCTGGCGTTGGACTTCGAGAAGCCGGCTAGGTTGCAGGCAACGCAGAATCAACTGAACTCGCACGCGCTTGGCCTGCTGTTGACCGAGGATCGCGATCCCGCGCCGGCGTGGCAGCAGATTCGGGCAGCGGCAGACGGGGACGGCATGATCCGTGGTCTCACGGTGCTGGCCGACACGCCCGACATTGCGACGCGCGTCGCGGGAGAAATTGCGTCGTTCCTGAACAAGGCCGGCCGGCAACTCTTCTCACGTATCCACGATGCCCGGGTCACGGTTGTTCTGCGTGGAACCGACGACGTCGACTTCGTTCGAGCGCTGCTGCGAGATGTGTCGACCGGTGACCGCCGTTCGTTGCGGGTGGGACTGAGTGGCAAACGTGAGGTTCTGGCACTAGCGGACACGGTCGAGCAATCACAGCTCTGCGCGTCGGCGGCGGAAACCGGTGGGGAGCCTTTGGAATTCGCAGCTCTCACAGGGAGCGTGCTACTCGCGTTCAGTTCAACCCGAGAAGTGCTGAACACGTTGGCGGAAACGATGATCGCCCCGCTCGATCGCTACGACCGCGACAACGGCACCGAACTGCTGGCGTCGTTGCGCGCTTTCCTCGAAGCCAACGGGCATTGGGAAGCAGCGGCTATCGCCATGGGCGTTCATCGGCATACGTTGCGCAGCCGAATTGCCAAGGTGGAGACGCTGATCGACTGCAGTCTGGACGTGGCACGGGTGCGAGCGGAGTTGCTACTCGCGATCATTGCCCGGCAGTCGTGACCGCTGAAACGAGCGGTCACGACTGCGATCGGGTTATCCCTTGACTCGGGAGACGATGTCGGCCGCCGTCCGTTGTCCCATCCGCACAGCGCCGTCCACGTGCTGGTAGCCTTCGGCCGCAATGTCGGAGCAGGAGAAGTGAATCGGGCCGACCGGTGTCCGTGAATCGGCGCCGTACCGGTGCAGACCACCGAGATCGAAGCTCGCGGCGTACGCGCCTCGGGTCCATTCCTCCGAACCCCAGTCGGATTCGTAGTACACGATCGGCTCTTCTGCCTTCGGGCCGAGGAAGCGGGCGATCGACCCGAGAATCGTGGCCTTACGCTCTTCGGCGGAAAGCTCGAACATCGCGTCCGCCTTCTCGTCGGAGACGAAGGCGACCAGGGTGCCACGAGTGTCCTCGTGGTTGGTGTTGTCGTACACCTCCTGAACGACCTCGGACGCGCCGAAACCGGTGCCGGACAAGCCGTCTTCACGCCAGAAGGGCGTCTCGTACACGGCGTGCACCTTGATGACCAGACCAAGGGACTGGTGCTGGTGCATCTGGTGTTGGCGGCGCGGCAGCGGGGGATCGTAGGAGATCCGAGAGTAGAGATTGGGCGGGACAGCCAGGATGACCTTTTTTGCCTCGACGCGAACGTCACCGTCCGCCAACACAACTGCACCGTCTTCGGTCCACTGCACGGTACGCACGGGAGCGTTGAGGAAGACATCGTCGCCCAGGGCGGCGGCCATGCGGATGGATACCTGCTGCATTCCGCCGACCACACGCTTGTCGAGAATGAAGTCCTCGTCCACCAGGTTCGAGAACGAACCGGCGGAGGCGGCCATGAGAACGGCCTGCAGCGCGGAGAACGCGTGGGCAGGCTTGGTGAGCATGCCACCGGCGATGAAAAGCCCGATGTTGTCGCGAGCTTCGGCGTCGTCGGACTGATTGATCAGCCACTGCTTGAACGAGACGGTGTCGAGGTCACGGGCAAGTGGATGAGCCCACGGCTCCTCCGCGCCGATCTGTGCTGCGAGATCGTCCATCTCGTCGATGAGGCGGTCCATCTCTTTTTTGGTGGTGTCGTTCGTGGGGAAGGAGTCGCCGGTGTAGCGGGTGCGTTCGCCTGCGGTGGAGATGTAGACGGATTCGCCCTCGCGGTATCGGTCGAACGTCGTGAGGCCGAGTTCGTCGAGAAGCCCGATCAGCGCGGTCTGGTCGGGGGAGACCCACTGGCCGCCGATTTCCAGGACCGCGCCGTCGACGGTGTCGGTCCAGGTGCGGCCGCCGACGCGGTCGCGTGCCTCGAGAACAGCGACGGACAAGCCGGCTTTGCGCAGCGCGGTTGCGGCTGCCAGGCCGGAGGGGCCGGCGCCGACGATTGCGACATCTCTCTGAAGAGTAGGCACTTGCGAGCTCCTTCGTGGTTGAGTACCGCTCGAGTCGAATAGAAGCCGACGCGTGAACAGTGAACGGGTGACTGCTCACAGTCTGCCGCGAAGAGATCCACGCCACACCTGACAAAACGGAGTGTCAACCCGTAGAAGTTGTGACGAAAAGGCGTGCGACTATCCGTTGACCACGACGCGATCGCCGAGCGGTCTACTCAAATGCACATCGAGGGAACCGAACACGGCCACAAGAACGCACATCCTGTCCGCAGCTTCGGGCAGAGAACCGGTGTGGAGCGTGATGACCACCGCGTCGTCCGTCTCGTCGAGAGTTGTATACGCGCCGTAACATTCCGGCGTTCCGGTCACGAAATGAACGGCAACGGTGTTCTCGTCCACTTCCGACCACGACTCGAACATGGTCTCCCCGGCGCCGACGATGTCCGGCCGATCCTCGAACATCGTGCCGATATCTGTGTCGTCGACCTCCGTGGGGACAGGCGATTCTCGTGCCCAATCGGCGGGAACAGCACCCTGCGCTGCAAGCACTTTCGGGGTCCCGACGCCGGCATTGGTACTCGTGCCGATGGCACATCCCGCCAATGCCAGGGCGGCCAGAACGGCGAGGGTGATTACGCGCATGCATCCACCGTAACCCTGGTCATGCGAGTAGCGCCGTGACCAGCGCGATTGCCGGAATTGATGCCAAAGTGGTGACAAATGCGCTGTCTCGGGCCAACACCATTCCGCGACGGTAACGGCTCGCGTAGATGAAAACGTTCTGGGCCGTCGGCAAGGTGGACACGACGACGATCGCAAACAATTGATGACCGTCGATGCCGAGCAGGTAATGCGCCATCAGATAGGCGAGCACCGGTTGGACGACGATCTTGAGCGTCGACGCCAGCGCCACGTCCCGGCGGGGACTCGAGCCTTTCTCGAGCACGCGCACGCCGTACAAGGACAGGCCGAAGGCAAGCAAGGCGCCGGGTACCGAGGTTGCCCCGATCAATTCGAACGGCTGCATCAGCGGTCTCGGTGGCACCCAGCCGATCAACGCGACGATCAAGCCCGCCGCACCTGCGAGCACGATCGGGTTCTTGAACGGAGCGGTGACAGTGTCGATCAGTGACAGTTTTTCGGCTTCGCCCCGCAATGCCGTGAGATCGAGGATCGTCAACGCGATGGGGGAGTACACGACAATCTGGAACAGCAGAAGTGGCGCCACGAACGTTGCGTCACCGAGGACGAACACTGCGATCGGGATACCGAGGTTCGCCGAGTTCACGTACGACGCGGACAGCGCGCCGATGGTCAGTTCGGGAAGCGGTCGACCAAGCCAGAGTTTTGCGATCACTACGTACAAGGCGCCGACGGCAAAGGCAGTGGCCGACGCGACCGCCAACGTAGGCGAGAAGATCACCGACAGATCGGACGACGCGAGGGTCGTGAACAGCAGCGCGGGGGTTGCGACGAAGAAGACGAGGCGGCCGAGAACACATTGGCCTTGGCTGCCCAACGTGCCGAGGCGACCGAGGAGAAAGCCGACCGCGATGACAACAAAAATAACGGTGAAACCCGCAATAACTCCCGACACGCTGCGGGCACCTCTCAGCTGGACCGAATAACTTCAGGAATCTTAGTCCGGGCAACAAAAAGGCCGCGCAGTCGAGTGACTGCGCGGCCTTTCCGGTCTTCTACGTGTGACTACCGTGCGGCGGTGAAGGGAAGCAACGCCATTTCGCGTGCGTTCTTCACTGCAACGGCGACCTGACGCTGCTGCTGCGGGGTCAGGCCCGTGACGCGGCGGCTACGGATCTTGCCGCGGTCCGAGATGAACGTGCGAAGCAAGTTGATGTCCTTGTAATCGACATGCGTGATCTTCGCTGCGAACAACGGGTTCTTCTTGGGCTTACGTCCCTCTACGGGGCGTGGCTTCTTCGACGGTGAACGCTTGACTGCCATCCGACTTCCTTACCAGCTCGACTTGTGTACGCCAGGCAGTTCCCCACGGTGCGCCATTTCTCGCACGCGAATCCGGGATAGCCCGAACTTCCGCAGGTGGCCGCGCGGACGTCCATCCGCAGCGTCTCGATTGCGCAATCGTACCGGACTCGCGTCGCGTGGTAGACGTTGCAGGGTCGCTTGGGCCCGTGCGCGTTCCTCAAGGGAGCTTTTCGGGGAGCGAATCGTCTCCTTCAGGGCGGACCGCTGCTCGCGGTATCGCTCGACGATGACCCGTCGTTGGTTGTTCTTGGCGATCTTCGACTTCTTGGCCACGGCTATTTCTCTTCTCGGAAATCGACATGCTTTCGGAGCACCGGGTCGTACTTCTTCAGCACGAGTCGATCGGGGTCGTTGCGACGGTTCTTGCGGGTCACGTAGGTGTAGCCGGTGCCTGCGGTGGACTTCAGTTTCACGATCGGCCGGATCTCGTTGCGGGCCATCAGCTCAGATCTTCTCGCCGCGTGCGCGGATTCGGGCGACGACGGATTCGATGCCGTCGCGGTCGATCGTCTTGATGCCCTTCGTGGACAGAGTGAGGGTGACGCGACGCCCTTCGCTCGGCAATACATACGTCTTGCGCTGGATGTTCGGATTCCAGCGGCGATTCGAACGCTTGTGGGAGTGCGAGACGGATTTTCCGAATCCCGGCACACGTCCGGTCACTTGGCAGCGAGACGACATGGGTGTTCCTTTCTAATTGCAGATGACAATCGTTTTCGACAATGGAGTGAGATCAATGTAGCGTCCAGTCTCGGTAATGACAATCATTCCCAGAAAGGGCGCGCTGTGAACACGATCCTGGACGGCAGGACTCCGCTGGTCCTGGTTGCCGGCATGAGCGAAACCACCACACCGACCGCGCGCGCACTACTGCGGGCCGGAACAGTGCTGGTGCATCACGACCTGAGTCACGTCCGCGAAGGAGTAGTGCGACGGACAATCACGACAGTGGCCGGGACGACAGTGACCGGAACGACAGTGGCCGGCAACACGGTCTCGGAACGGGAGACCATCCTCGAACTCGCGCACGGTTGCGTGTCCTGCACGCTCAGCCAGGATTTGCTACCGCTGCTGCGTCGGTTACACGCTCGCAGTTCGGTTGCGCGCATCGTCGTGCTGCTGGACCCGCAACTCGAACCCGAAGCGCTGTGCTGGGCGATCGAGCACGTCGTGGTGGCCGGAGTCGTCGGCCAACTGGACGGTCCGGCCGAGCGAGATGTTCGCGTCGACGCCGTTGTGACGTGCATCGACGCCGAAAGCTGGCTTTCGGACGCCCTCAGTGACGAAGCCCTCGACGACGATCGAACACTGGCTCAGGTGGTTGTCGGCCAGGTCGAGTTCGCCGACGCACTTGTCGTGCAGGGGATGGCGGATATCGACAGTTGGCAACACACGCGTCTGCGGGCTGTCCTGGCTCGGCTTGCGCCCCGGGCGCCCGTCGTCGATGCGGGCGGCGACATCGAGAAGGTGCTCCTCGCAGTGCCCGAGGATTCCAGACGCGGCGAACTTGCCGACGCTCACTCACCGCTGCTGCGTTTCCAGCCACCGCTCGAGGAAGACAGCAGCGTGATGCTCGTGGAGTTCACCGCCAACCGCCCGTTCCACCCCGGACGTCTACATGACGCGATCGACGTCCTGCTCGACGGCGTCGTGTGCTCGCGCGGGCGAGTGTGGGTGGCGACGCAACCCGGGGAAGCGCTCTGGCTGGAATCCGCAGGCGGCGGCCTACGGGTTGCGAGCGCAGACACGTGGCTGGCGGCCATGACTCCCGAGGAACTGGAGGGCGTGCCGGTCGAGCGACGCGCACTGGCCGCATTGAAATGGGACGACCGTTTCGGCGACCGCGACACCTCGATGGTGGTGCTGGTGTGCGACGCCAACCCCCTCGAGATCGACCGAACGCTGCAACATGCGCTGGTCACCGACGAGGAACTGGCCGACGAAAAATCGTGGTCCGACTGGGACGACCCGTTCGGCGAGTTCCACGAGGACCCATGCGACGAATCCCAATCACCCTACGCAGAAACCGAATCGATCCGAGAGGCAAACGAATGAAAAAGCAACTGCACCCCGACTACCACCCCGTGGTGTTCCAGGACGCCGGCACCGGCAAGAGCTTCCTCACCCGTTCCACCGTGACGAGTGACCGAACCACCCAATGGGAAGACGGCAACACCTACCCGCTGCTGGTTGTCGACGTCACGAGCGACTCGCACCCGTTCTGGACGGGAGCGCAACGCGTCATGGATACCGCTGGCCGCGTCGAGAAGTTCGAGCGTCGCTACGGAAAGCGCACGGCGCGCTGATGGCTGTTCCCAAGCGGAAGATGTCCCGCTCCAACACACGTAGTCGACGGTCCCAGTGGAAAGCGACGCCGCCCGATCTGGTCGAGGTCACCGCCTTCGGTCACACCCACAAGGTTCCCCGACGGTTGGTCAAAGCAGTTCGACTCGGGGTGATCGACCCTCAGCGGCTCTGACCGTGCGATCCTTGGCCGGTGCTGCTGTCGATCCTCGAACTGGTGGGCATCGTGGCGTTTGCCGCTTCCGGTGCTCTGGTGGGCGTCACCAAGCGTCTCGACATCTTCGGGGTGTGCTCGGTGGGCGTATTCACCGGCATCGGCGGCGGTATCGTCCGCGACGTCCTACTCGGCGTCCACCCACCCAGTTCGCTGAGTAGCTGGCCGTACTTCGGAACGGCCGCCCTCACGTCCCTTGCGGTGTTCTACCTGCACGAGCCGCTCAACCGCCTGCGCCGAGAAATTCTGGCGCTCGACGCACTGGGCATGGGCCTGTTTGCCAGCACCGGAACCGTCATCGCCCTCGAGAACAACGCCAGCGGACTGGCTGCCACGCTGATCGGTGCCACCGCGGCGATCGGTGGCGGCGTGATCCGAGACGTCCTCGTCAACGAGGTGCCCTTGCTGCTCCACAAGGACCTCTATGCCGTCCCGGCGCTCCTCGGCGCTGCGTTGGTGGTCACAGTCTCGGCGTGGGGGTTGTCCACGAACGGTGCGCTTGTGGTCGGCACCGCGTTTGCCGCCGTCTTCAGATTGCTTGCGCTGTGGCGTCATTGGAGCCTGCCGGGACCACGCCGCACTGAAGACTGACCGCGACACGCCGAACCTCCCGAACGGGACCCTCTCAGCCCTATCTCAGCACTTCAGTCCAAACTGTCGGTATGCGTATTTTGGTGGTCGACGACGACCGGGCGGTTCGCGAGTCGCTCCGGCGCTCGCTCAGCTTCAACGGCTACACGGTCGAACTGGCGGTGGACGGACTCGACGCGCTCGAGAAGATCCTCGCGAACCGGCCGGACGCCGTGGTTCTCGACGTCATGATGCCGCGCCTCGACGGACTCGAAGTGTGCCGCCGGCTGCGCAGCGCCGGCGACGATCTCCCGATCCTGGTGCTCACTGCCCGCGATTCCGTCAGCGAACGCGTCGCCGGTCTCGACGCCGGTGCCGACGACTACCTTCCCAAGCCTTTTGCACTCGAAGAACTGCTGGCCCGATTGCGCGCGCTGCTCCGGCGAACCGCACCGGATCCTGACGCAGACTCCGAGATGATGACCTTCGAGGATCTCACCCTCGACCCGGTGACCCGTGAGGTTCGGCGAGGCGAGCGATCCATCAGTCTCACCCGAACCGAGTTCTCGCTTCTCGAAATGCTGATGGCCAACCCACGTCGCGTCCTCACCCGTGGGCGCATTCTCGAGGAGGTGTGGGGATACGATTTCCCGACCTCCGGCAACGCTCTCGAGGTTTACGTCGGCTACCTTCGTCGTAAAACCGAGGCCGACGGCGAACCGAGGCTGATTCACACCGTGCGCGGTGTCGGCTACGTCCTGCGGGAGACACCACCGTGATCGCTGCACCCTTCGGCAAGAACGCGGAGCCGAAGACCTCTCCCACATCGAACGGCTCGGCGGCCGGGATGCGCCCGCCCATGCCGTTGACCCGATCGGTGTCGCTGCGATGGCGAGTTACGTTACTGGCCGCGTCCGTCGTTGCGGTAGCCGTCGCCGTCATGGCCATCGCTGCCTATGCGGTGGTCTCACGTGCGCTGTACGCCGACGTTGATCACCAGTTACGCACTCGCGCATCGGTTCTCATCGACAGCAACATCGTGCGTTTCGATCCGCGGTACATCACCGGTGCCACCCTGTACACCACCGATATCAGTGTGGCCCTCGTCTTTTCGAACCTCGATACGTATCAGCCGCCCGGTTCCGACGTGCCGATCGGCGAACCCGAACTCGCCGTCGCGCGGGGCACCGCCGAGTCGTCACTGCGGACCGTCGAAGGCCAGCGCGTGCTGGCGCAACGAACCCACGACGGAAGCACGTTGGTGATCGCGCAGCGGTTGGAGCCGACCGTCGCAGTACTCGATCGACTTGCCTGGGTGCTGTTTGTCGTCGGCGGCTGCGGCGTCATACTTGCCGCGGTAGCCGGTACGACGGTGGGGCGCACAGGTTTACGACCTATCGCCCGGTTGACGGATGCCACCGAACGCGTTGCCCGAACCGACGATCTGACGCAGATCCCCGTATCCGGCAGCGACGAACTGGCGCGCCTCACCGAGAGCTTCAACACCATGCTCCGGGCACTTGCCGAATCCCGGGAACGACAGAGTCGCCTCGTCGCCGACGCCGGTCACGAACTGCGCACACCGCTGACGTCGCTCCGCACCAATATGGAGCTGCTGATCGCGTCGAGCCGGCCAGGGGCACCACAAATTCCGGACGAGGACATGGCGGAACTGCGAGCCGACGTGGTTGCACAGATCGAAGAGCTGTCGACTCTTGTCGGTGACCTCGTCGACCTCGCGCGAGAAGACGCACCCGAAACGGTGTACGAGCGCGTTGATGTCAGTGACGTCGTCGAACGATCACTCGAACGTGCGCGTCGACGCCGCAACGAAATTGAATTCGAGGCCGTGACAACGCCGTGGTTCGTCTACGGCGATCAAGCGGGACTCTCGCGTGCCGTACTCAACGTCCTCGACAACGCTGCGAAATGGAGTCCCAAGGGCGAGCAGGTGCGCGTCGAGATGCGCCCAGTCGGTCAAGGACTGTTGGAATTGACCGTCAGTGATGCGGGACCGGGCATTCCGGAGGAAGATCGGGAGTTGGTGTTCGATCGTTTCTACCGGTCCACCGCTGCGCGTTCCATGCCGGGATCCGGTCTGGGACTTGCGATAGTGCGCCAGGTGGTGATCAAGCACGGTGGCACCATTGCGATCGAGGAATCCGATCGTGGTGGGGCACTGGTTCGGATCGTGCTTCCCGGGGAGCCGGGTCCGATCGCCGAATAACTGGACACCGTGGGTAATGTGTTCAGCGAGAGTGCTTTTCGAAAAGTGAGCAGGGTGCACAGAATTATCGGTGCAAACTCTGGGCAAAGTGACAGGTGAGTCTCAGCGGCTTCTCAGCAGCGCAAGGCAGTCTTGTAGTCAACAGAGTTGTGACCAACCAATACGGTGGTCACCGAGACGAAAGCGAGCCGATGACCGAGGACCGTAACACTGGGCCTGACCGGCCCGAGCAGCCAGGCAACGAGCCCCAGCCGACGCAGGCTTACCCGACCCAGCAGAATCCTGCCCAGCCTAATCCTGCCCAGCAGAACCCCACGCAGGCTTACCCGACGCAGCAGCAGCCTTACCCGACCCAGCAGCATCAGGCGCCGGGCTACGGGCAGCAGCCCACGCAGTCGTTCGGGCAGCACTACGGCGCACATGAGGCTGCTCACCAGCAGCAGTCGCCCTATCAGAGTGCAGCGAGCCCGGCCGGCCCCGCCGGACCAGGTGGCGCTGCCGGACCCGGCGGACCCGGCGGACCGATCCCCGCTGCGCTGCGCGGACCCAACGCTGATCCCGAACCGGCCAAGCCGAAGTCGAAGCGCATGGCACTGGTAGCCGGCGCGCTTGCACTGGTGCTCGTCAGCGGCGGCGTCGGCGGTGCGGTCGGCGCGATTGTGGCAGACAACAACGGTGGCAGCGGAACCGTCACCAATTCGCTCAACGCTGCCAAGCCGACAGCAACCAACACGTCCAACGCACCGGCCGGTTCGGTGCAGGCCGTGGCTCAGAAGGTCGTGCCCAGTGTGGTCCAGATCGAGGTGGCCACAGCTCAGGGCTCCGGCGGTGAAGGGTCCGGCGTGATTCTGTCCTCCGACGGTCTCATCCTGACCAACAATCACGTTGCCGGCGCCTCCGGTGCGCAGTTGAGTGTGTCGTTCTCCGACGGAAGCAAGGCATCGGCAACCCTGGTCGGTGCCGATCCGGTTTCCGATATCGCCGTCATCAAGGTCGAGGGTCGCAATGATCTGACGCCGATCGACCTGGGCAATTCGGCCGAGGTAGTGGTCGGTCAGCAGGTTGTTGCAGTCGGTTCACCGTTGGGGCTGGCCGGAACGGTCACCGAGGGCATCATCTCGGCGCTCAATCGACCGGTGTCCACCAGCGGCGAGTCGGGCAACCAGAACACGGTTATCGATGCCCTGCAGACCGACGCGGCCATCAACCCGGGTAACTCGGGTGGCGCACTGGTCAACATGGACGGACAGTTGATCGGTATCAACACGGCCATCGCGTCACTGGGAGCCTCGTCGGGCACGCAGGGTGGGTCGATCGGACTCGGCTTTGCCATCCCGATCGATCAGGCCAGGCGTGTTGCCAACGAGTTGATCGAAACCGGCAAGGCCACTCAGGCCATGATCGGCGTGACGGTGCCCTCGCAGGACAACGCGGATGGTGCGACGGTTATGGACGTCACCGCTGACGGTCCGGCAGCCAAGGCCGGAATCCCGAAGGGTGCCGTCATCACGAAGGTCGACGATCGTGTTGTCGCAGACGGTGATTCGCTCATCGCGGCAGTGCGGTCGCACGCTCCCGGCGACACCGTGTCGATCACGTACACCGACGGTGGCCAGCAGAAGACCGTCGACGTCACGCTGGGAACCGCCCCGGCGCAAGGTGGGCGGTGACAGTTGGCGACCGGCCGACGATCACCCCGATCTTCGGCCGGACCGCAACTGATTCGGGGCGCGGCACTACGGTAGGAGTCATGGAACTCGAAGCCACATCGGCCGGCCGCGCCCTGGTTGTCATCGTCGACGATCGCACCGCTCACGGTGATACCACCGACTCCATCGGTCCGTTGGTTACGGAACTGCTGAACGAAGCAGGTTTTCACGTCGACGCGACGGTTGCAGTTGCCGCCGACGAGGTGGAAATCCGGAACGCTCTCAATACCGCGGTGATCGGTGGTGTCGACTTGGTGATCTCGGTCGGCGGTACCGGAGTGTCACCGCGCGACGTGACACCGGACGTGACGGCTGAGGTGCTCGATCGGGAGATCCCGGGAATTGCCGAGGCGCTGCGGGCGTCCGGGTTGTCCGCAGGATCGCTCGAAGCGGGCTTGTCCCGCGGCTTGGTCGGTGTCTCGGGCAGCACCGTCGTCGCCAATTTGGCGTCGACGCGCCCCGCGATCCGTGACGGCATGGCAACGTTGACGGCTTTGGCGGGCCATGTGATCGCCGAACTGTCCAGCCTCGAGGGCTGAGTAGAAGTTGTCCGACGAACAGAGCGCAGAAAAGAAGCCTGTCGACAAAGAGGCTTTGGCGCGCATTTTCGGGGATGTGTTCCCGGAGACGACGTCCGACGAGCGTGATCCGCAAGGATCCTCCCGTTCGTCGGATGACGAGTGGTTACGCAGGCAGGTTCCGCCGCATCACGGCGGTTGACGCATCAGACAGATCAGGCCCGTCCCGGAATGTCCGGGGCGGGCCTGATCTGTCAGGTGGACGCTAGTCGAAGCTCTTGGCGTGGGCGCCGGAGTCGGGGTCGGTTACACCGGAAGCGAGGATGTCGCGGATCTGGATGAGCAGATCGGTTTCGCTGGCTTCCTTGTCCTCGGGTTCGGTGACGAACTTCTTCTTGGCCGCGTTCGCGGGAACGATCAGCACGAAGTAGACAACTGCCGCGATGATGACGAAGTTGATGATCGCGGTGACCACGGCACCGATGTTGACGAAAGTTTCGGGATTGCCGGCAATGATCTCCTTTCCCCAGCCCAATTCGTCGGATCCACCAATGGCGGCGATGAGTGGGTTGATGATGTTCGACGTGAAGGCCGTGACGATCGCGGTGAACGCTGCGCCCACGACCACTGCAACGGCCAGGTCGAGCACGTTTCCGCGGAGCAGGAAGTCTTTGAATCCCTTGAGCATTTCGGTGTCCCCCGAATTGTGTGTGAGATGAACGTGTCGGCTCTCTGGAGAGAGCCGAATGCAAAAATCCTAAAGGAGCAAGCATCAATGTGTTTGCTTACTTGAACGTCACGGTGATGGCGTTGACCAGTGATGCGGCCGCGACGCGAGTAGCCGCCTCGGTGGGCAATGCCAGCATGATCACCTGTTCTTGCTGGTTACGTGTACTTTCCGCAGCGGTGACCATGACAACAACGGCGCCCGACGCAAGAATCGTGGGTTTGTTGTCGTTTGTCTGCTCGTTCGGAGTGTCGGGCTCAACTGTGAGCACATCGACAATGTCGCCGCTACGGACAATGTCCGAAACTGCGGCATCCGCTAGCCGGACCGGGACAATTCGCGCGTCGTCGGTTCCCGTGGACTCACGGGCCAGACGCGACCCGAGAACTCGGACGTCTGTGACGATTTCTCCGCGGCGAACAGGCCCGGCGACGGTGCTGCCCACAACGTCGGCGAACTCGGTAAGCGTCCCGTCGGGAAGGTGATCGGCAGAGAACTCGCTGATTCCGAGGTCGTCGTCGGTGACAAGTTGTCCGGGAGCGACATCGCGGGCCGCGGTGACAACCCGGACGGTATCGGAGTCAGGATCGCCGCGAAACAGCAGCGCTATTCCGAGCACGGCAAGAGTGAGTGCGGCGATTTTTCGAACTGCCGAGCCTCGTGCGCGGTTGGGCTTTGCAATCGCAACCAAGCGGTCGACGACGCTGGGCGTGAGGTCGACTTCACCGAAATTCTGCGGTCTGGATCGGCCGTGACTCCGAGATCGTGCGCGGAACAGCCCGGACGGTGATGGTGGTGGCATAGACGAACGGTAGGGCCGAAAGCGTGCTTTTCGGCCCTACCGTTATCTGCCTGTGGACAACCTCGCGGTTGTGGAGAAAGTCGTGCTCGAACTAGCTGGCTGCAGCCTTTGCCGGAGCCGGAGTGCTGGTCGACGAAGAGGACGACTCGGACTTGGTCGACGACTCGGACTTTGCGGCCGGAGCGGAATCGCTCTTGGCGGGTTCGCTGGCCGTGCTGGAGCCACCTCGGCTGTCGGTGCGGTAGAAACCGCTGCCCTTGAACACGATGCCCACCGAGTTGAACAGCTTGCGGAGCTTGCCGGAGCAGGCTGGGCAGACCGTCAGCGAATCTTCGCTGAACGACTGGACGATGTCGAAACGGTTGTCACATTCCGTACATGCGTATGAGTAGGTAGGCACCGGGCTTCCTCCGCATTGTGATCTAAGTGCTTCATCAGGGCTGGCGAGTGCTGTCGAGCCAGTTCTGACACCGCAGCCCTTAGCACTCTACAAGTGACAGTGCCAACAGCGCTAATTACGTGTCTATTCCCACTGCGCGAGAAATGGTGGCGGCCGCCTCATCGGTCCAGTCGGGTCCAACCCGCAGTCGGGGTCAGCGCCCAGCCCATCGGAATGTCGTGCGGATCTGCGGGGAGCTGTTCGACGAGCTCCGAGTCGCGAACTACCGCGACGAGCCTGGCAGTCGGCGACGCCAATCCCAGCGTGCGGTCGTAGTACCCGGCGCCGCGTCCCAGCCGAGTGCCTCGGCGATCCACGGCGAGGGCCGGGACGAAGACAGTGTGGGCGAGCGCGATCGTTTCCGGTGGTAGTACCGGTCCGACGGGTTCCCGTAGCCCGTACGCAGCGGGGCGAAGTGCGTCGACACCTGTGTACTCGACCCAGGACAGCGGGCCGGGTGCGCCGGTGATCGGCAGGAGAACGCGATCTGCGACGGCTGCCAGCGCGTCCAGCAGGTCAGTGGTTCCAGGTTCGGTCCTGGTCGGAACGTAGGCGCAGACAGTCGTCCCCGGGATTGTCAGATCAAGCGAGTGTGCCGTGAGTGCCGACGATTCGGTGCTCCGAGTTTGCTCCGATATCGCACGCCGCCCGGCCAGCACTGTTTGTCGCCATTGCTCTTTTTCTCGAGGTTCCACCACTTCACGATATGCATCGTGCTGACCATCGGGTAACAAGCTGCCGTTAGGGTGTTGGCATGACAGACGTGGTCGCTAGCAACAAGAAGGCCTTTCGTACGGCCGTGGTTCCTGCTGCCGGATTGGGTACCCGCTTCCTGCCGGCCACCAAGACCGTTCCCAAGGAATTGCTGCCGGTCGTCGACACACCGGGTATCGAACTGGTTGCCGGGGAGGCCGCCGATTCCGGCGCTGAGCGCCTGGTCATCGTGACCTCGCCCGGCAAAGACGGGGTTGTCGCGCATTTTGTCGAGGATCTTGTCCTCGAAAGCAAGCTGGAAGCGAGTGGAAAGCTCGCTCTACTGGCCAAGGTGCGTAAGGCACCCGGACTCCTCGAAGTCGACTCCGTGATCCAGGATCAGCCACTCGGTTTGGGGCACGCGGTCGGTTGCGCCGAGGCTGTTCTCGACGACGACGAGGATGCGATCGCGGTTCTTCTGCCCGACGATCTCGTGTTGCCTAGAGGTGTGCTCGAAACCATGGCCAAGGTACGCGCCAAGCGCGGCGGTTCGGTTTTGTGCGCCATCGAAGTTCCCAAGGACAAAGTCAGCGCATACGGCGTCTTCGACGTCGAAATCGTGCCGGACGCTACCAACCCCGACGTGCTCAAGGTCATCGGGATGGTCGAGAAGCCGGCTATGGAGGATGCGCCGTCCACGTTTGCTGCCGCTGGTCGATACCTGCTCGATCGCGCCATTTTCGACGCACTGCGACGCATCAAGCCCGGAACCGGTGGTGAATTGCAGCTGACCGACGCCATCGCGCTTCTCATCTCCGAAGGCCACCCCGTGCATGTCGTCGTTCATCGCGGTACTCGACACGACCTCGGAAATCCCGGCGGTTACCTCCGCGCTGCGGTTGACTTCGCACTGGACATGGATGACTACGGCCCGTCGTTGCGAGAGTGGTTGGTTGCTCGTCTCGAACGATAGGGATAGTTCGGACATCTCCGCACAGCAGTTGACGCAGGATCGAGATGACCGGCCAATCGTGTGGCAAGGCATCATGGGCTGCGGGTAACACGAGTTTCGCGACAAAGTAGGAGGACGCAGTCCATATGCGGTCGGTTGAGGAGCAGCAGACCAGGGTCACAGCCGCTGCAGTTGCGCCCCGGCCGGTTCGTGTCGCCATTTCGGAGGCACAGGGGTTGCTCTGTGCCGAGGAAGTGGTCACCGAGCGGCCCCTGCCAGGGTTCGATCAGGCTGCCATCGACGGATACGCAGTCCGTAGCGTCGATGTTGCGGGTGCCGGCACGGATCTGCGTGGCGAGGACGGCGAGCCGATCGACTTGAGCCTGCCTGTCGTCGGTGAGGTCACGGCCGGTTCGCGTCAGCCGATCCGGCTACAGCCACGGCAAGCTGTGCGCGTCGACACCGGCGCGCCGCTGCCCACGTTGGCCGATGCGGTTCTCCCGCTGGAGCAGACCGACGGTGGCCGCGCCCGCGTGCGAGTCTTTGCGCCGGTGCGCTCAGGAGATTACGTACGACGCGCGGGTGACGACGTGCAACCGGGCGATGTCGCTGTTCGGGCGGGAACCATCATCGGCGCTGCCCAGGTCGGACTTCTCGCGGCAGTGGGCCGTGACAAAGTTCTGGTGCATCCGCGTCCGCGGCTATCGGTCATCAGCGTCGGGGGCGAGCTGGTCGACATCGACCGAACTCCGGGACCCGGCCAGGTTTACGACGTGAATTCGTATGCCCTGGCTGCGGCTGCTCGTGACGCCGGAGCCGACGTCAACCGGGTTGGCATTTCCGGATCGGATGCTCGCCGGTTGCGAGAGGTTGTCGAGGGGCAATTGATCCGATCCGAGATCGTGGTCATCGCGGGAGCTGTCGGCGGTGGAGCGTCCGACGAGGTCCGCGATGCGCTGTCCGAACTGGGAACGCTCGAGGTCGAGCGGGTCGCGATGCATCCGGGATCAGTTCAAGGGTTCGGTCAGCTCGGGCGTGACGAGGTACCGACCTTCCTGCTCCCGTCGAATCCGGTCAGTGCGCTCGTGGTGTTCGAGGTCATGGTCAGGCCGCTCATCCGGATCGCGCTCGGTCGTCGCCAGCCGATGCGTCGCATCGTGAAGGCCCGAACGGTGGGAACGATTACGTCGATCGCGGACCGTAAAGGATTCCTTCGTGGGCAGTTGATGCGCGACGAGGCAACGGGGGAGTACCTGGTCCAGGCTCTCGGTGGCGCCGCGGGCGCGTCGTCCCACCTGTTGGCGACGTTGGCCGAAGCAAATTGCCTGGTACTCGTCGACCGGGATGTCACCGAAGTGCAGATCGGTGAAGAAGTCGACGTCGCATTTCTCGCCCAACGTGGCTGAGTCACGGCTGGCTCACTTCCGGTGCGCCGCTTCGACTTTCCAACCGAATGAGGTGTGATGTCAGTCCATCCCGGATGGCCCGAGAAGCTGGGCCCGATTCGTGTGGCTGCCGGTGTGGTCACCGTCCGGCCGATTCGGTTGCGCGACGCGTCCGCGTGGAGCAGATTGCGCATTCGGGATAGAGAGCATCTCGAGCCGTGGGAACCTACCGGTGAATCGCCGTGGGATGCCCGGCATCACATCACCGTGTGGCCGTCGTTGTGCGGAAGTCTTCGATCCGAGGCGCGCAAAGGCCGGATACTTCCGTGGGTGATCGAGCTGGACGGCAATTACTGCGGGCAGATCACCATCGGCAACATCGTTCGCGGCGCGTTGCGTTCCGCTTGGGTGGGTTATTGGGTTGCGTCGGATGTCACGGGTGGTGGTGTGGCGACAGCTGCGGTGGCGCTCACGTTGGACCATGCCTTCTCGCAGGTGGGATTGCATCGTGTCGAGGCAACTGTTCGTCCGGAGAATTCGTCCTCGCGCGCCGTGCTCCACAACGTCGGCTTCCGTGAAGAGGGACTCCTACGCCGGTACCTCGACGTCGACGGGCAGTGGCGCGATCATGTGCTTGTGGGGATGACGATTGAAGAGATTCCCACCACAGTTGTGGATCGGCTTGTGCGCTCCGGTCGTGCGTCTTGGGTATGAAGTCCCTAGTTAAAAGGTAGTTACCGCCCGAATTGTCATCAAAATTGCTAGGCCGGGTCATTGCGAGTTCAACTTTTCCTCCGACAAATTCCGGCGGATCGGTCAGTTCGGTTCGGTACGCGTGTGACACATGAGTAAGGTGGGGTTCGGCGCGTCGGCAACGATGCGAGCCGGTCGGCCGTTAACCTTGATTCATCAACGGCTGGCATAGGTGCTGGTAGGTGATCGGGAGGAGGTCGCGGCATGCCTAGTTCATTCGTGTGGATCGGGCTCGTGGCCGTCTGGTTGTTCGTGCTCGTGCCCATGCTCGTGAACAAGCGCCCCCGGATCCGTCAGACCAGCGAAGCGGCTCTTGCGACTCGCGTACTTCACCGCGGCGACAGCAATCCTGTGCGACGCGGACCGGCAGCCGGACATCGAAGCGATCCGAACTGGCAACCAGAACCAGTGCGCAGCAGCTACGACGCGGAGGACCAGATGGACACTCACGCAGAAGACAGCGACTACAGCGGTGGCCGTGCCCCGGTCAGGGAGTTCGTGCCCGTCCGACGCGGCCGCGGTGGATTCGATCCCGAAGCCGATGCCGTCGCCCGAGAAGCGCGCTACACGTTTCGCCAGCGCACCCTTCTCGGACTTGCCTTCGTCTCGATCATGGCCGGTGCACTCGCGCTGATCGTCTCGCCCCTGGTGTGGTGGCTCTGTGCCTTGTCGTTTGCCGGTCTCGTCGGCTACTTGGCATATCTGCGCCGGCAAGTGCGCATCGAGCAGGAAATTCGCCGCCGTCGCACTGAACGGCTCAACCGTTCACGTCTGGGCGTCGAATCACACACAGACGAGGAATTGCGCCTGATTCCTTCTCGTCTGCGCCGACCGGGCGCAGTAGTCCTGGAAGTTGACGACGGAGACCCGGCGTTCGACCACCTCGATCACTACGAGGAAGTGCCGATGCAGTCGGAAATGCGACGCGCATCGGGTCAGTAAAACGTCCATCGTTTTCGGAGGCGGGTAACTCGAGGCTCGGACTTCGGTCCTGCTAGAGTTGCCGAGCACACGCTTTCGGGCGGTGGCAAGGGGCTGTGGCGCAGTTGGTAGCGCGCTTCGTTCGCATCGAAGAGGTCAGGGGTTCGATTCCCCTCAGCTCCACCACGTAATCAGCTCCATCCAGTAATCAGTTACCGATCAGGTCCTTCAGCTAGCGCTGAGGGACCTGTTTTGTTACAGACCGGTCGGTCGACAAATCGCCTCGACTCGCGAAGAATGTGCGGGTGTGTGCAGTTTCATACAGCCGTTGGGGCCCACCGAACCCGGTTTCGAACCGGTTGAGGCATGATCCTTGGGGGGCCAGTTATTTTCTGGACATGTAACGACCATGACGTCGCGACGATAATCTCACTGTGTCGCTGCGCCTGTGCATGCAGCTAGAACGTTTTTGTCGGGAGGAATTTGATGAGCCAGCCACGACGGCTAGTCATGGCGCTTGTAGCTGTCTTGTGCCTGACGGGTGCGGGGTTCCTCGCTATTTCTGTATTTCCGACTGTCGTTTCGGCTCAACCCGGTGCAGGTGAAAACAGCGATGACAGCGCTGACACCACCGTCACCGACGCCACCGACATTCCCAGTGCTGATGCCTTGGATAAACACGGCAATAACGGCAACGGCAATAACGGCAACGGCAATAACGGCTGCGGCAATAACGGCAATGGTTGGGGCAACGGGTGCGGCAACGGGTGCGGCAACAACGGCAACGGCAATGGTTGGGGCAACGGATGCGGTGGTTGCCACCACCACTGCACGACGACGAGTCCAGTCGTAACCACGACGACCGATCCCGTTGTGACGACGACTACTGATCCGGAAGTGACGACGACGGACCCGACTGAACCAGAGGTCCCGACCACGACTACTGATCCGGTCGTAACGACGACCACTGATCCGGAAGTGACGACCACGACCACGGATCCGGAAGTGACGACCACGACGACGGATCCGGAAGTGACGACCACGGATCCGGAAGTGACGACCACGGATCCGGAAGTGACGACCACGACGACGGATCCGGAAGTGACGACCACGACTACCGATCCGGTCGTAACGACGACAGACTCGACGGAACCCGGGGAGCCGAGCAATTCGACTGAGGTGTCGACAAGTGCTGAGGCAACTACAAGTTCAGAACAGTCCAGCGAAACTTCGGTGGCGGCGGCTCCGGCCGGACCGGAAAATCCTCAGGGCCCGTCCGCCGAAAGTGGGTCGCCGGTGTCCGGGCCGTCCGGCGGCGTAGGCGGCGCCGCCACACCGGCAGCACCTCAAATCTTGGCTGCACCGGCACCGATCGCTGCTGCGGTGCAAACGGATGGCCCGAATTCCTCGGCTTCGGCACAAAGTGACGACCCGCAAGCTTTCCCGGTGGTCTTCACCTCAGGATTGCCACCAATTCAGAATGCTGCTGCGGTGGTAGGTGGCCTCGCGGGAATGACGTTGGTTGCGGCGGGTGCAGGCGCATTGACGTTCAGGGGCGCTTCGATGCAGAAGGCTCGATTGGCAGCGGCGCGGGCTGAGTTCCTGGCACCCCGATCAGGAAGAGGTGTGTAGGACAGTGCCGACAAACAGGCGTTCGCATCGTCGAGTTCTTGCTGCGGTGGACGCGGTGTGTGATGCTGCTGCGTCGTCGGAGGCGGTGAATTTGTTGACGGTGGTGGAGGCTGTGGCGCTCGAGCGTGAGCGGCCGATCGAGATCGATCTGCAGACTCCGTTGGCGACGGGTGTGTGCGGTCAACGGCGCGCGTTCGACGATCATGACGTTATCGTTCTGGCACCGGGCTTACCCAATGTCGAGCGAACTCTTGCACATGAGTTGGGGCACATCGTGTTTCGGCATGAAGGGGCGGAGATCGCGGAGGCGACGTTGGAAGCCAGCGATGATCTGATCGCGTACATGCTCAGCCAGCGATCGCTGCGCCGCAACGAGCCGGTGCCGATGGATGACCTTGCAGAGTGGGAAGCGGAGACCTTTGCGTCGATGCTGTTGATGAGGTTGAAGACGATGAGCGGTCGTGGGACGCCGTTGTCGGTGCTGCGGTACGACGAGGCGATCGGATGATCGCTTGGGCAATTGCCTTGGTGGTGTGGATTGCAGCAGGTGCAAGGCTTGGGCGCGTGGTGGCGCGAGTTGCCACGCCGCTGCGTACGGCCATGGTTATCGCCGGATTCGGTGTTGCGTTGATGGCTACGGTGCTTGTCCCCGGGGTGTGGGACATCGTGGACAGAATTGCGCCTGATCAGCACTTTTCAGCGATGGTTGTTGTCGTGTTGTGGGTGTTCTTGTCGGCAGCAAGCGCGGTTGGCGCGGTGTCTGCGTGGCCTGTGATGACGCGTTCTGCGATGCGCGTCGTGGCAATCGTGTTGTATACGGTCGGCTTGCTTGTGTCGATTTCCGTGGGCGTCGGTTATCCGATGCCGGCTTTGCTCTTTGTGGTTGTCGCGCTGGCGTTGGTTATCTCGACCGGACTGCGGCACGTTGCGTGGGCGCCGTTGGGCCGCGGAATCGGACTCATCGTCGTGGGTTCGATGATTCTGCTGATTGTTGTCGTGGTCATGCTGGTCGAGTCGGTGCGTGGGGCGAACGCACTCGAGTCGGGGATCTGGTCCGGCGCCGGCGTGCAATTCGTATCGGTGGCGGGGTTGCTGATCGCGCTGGGCATCACGTGGATGTTGACCGAGACATGGGTTCGAGCGCGCTTGGACCTGAAGCGTTTAGGGGGCATACACGGTCTGCTGGTGAAGCGATTCCCGGAGGTTGTGGATGTCGACAGTGCGGCAACCACAACGGTGCTCAAGGCGTCGGACATGATCGCGCAGATCATGGACGCCATGTACATCCAGGCAGGTGCCGGGTTGTTCGACGTCGGTGGAAGGGAGCCGCCGAGGTCGCTCGCCACGCATTCCGAGATATTGACGGAGTGGATTGTGAATCCACTGGAATCAGATGTTCTCGATACCCGTTGGATTGCGCCTCCTGACGGTATGTCCGCCAGGAGATGGGTCTTGGTTCTGGCTAGGGACTACGAAAAGTTCGAAGCCCAGCCGAATACGACAAAAGCAGGCCGATAGGTGTCGATCGACCTGCTCAGTGTCGTCTAGGGACAGCCCTAGCCTCGCGTCAACGTGACGCGTCTGGTGGGACTTCGGGTAGTCCTTCGCTTGCACGGAGCTTTTCGGCCATAGTCGTGAGAAGGTTCTGCGACTCTTCCGACAGATCGAACGCTCGGCTCGAGAGTCGACGCAGACCGTAACCCTGGAGCTGTGCGAGCAGTTCGAGGTCGTGATCGATCTTCGCGGCGTAGATGTCGTTGAAGAAGTAGTCGGGCTTCACCTTGAAGAAGCGCGCAAAAGCAGCGACAGTCTCGTCCGACGGGTTGGTGCGTTGTCCCGAGCGGAGCTGTGAGATGTACGGCTTGGAGATCTGGTGGCCGTCCTCGATCAACGCGGAGGCGACCTCGGCGTTGGTGTGGGGCTTGCGCCCGGGAGGATGGACACTGTCGAACAGTTTGTTCAGTCGTTCTGCAAAGTCAGCCATTGTGAACCGCCCCGTAATCCTCTCTATCAGCGATTGTTCGTTCAGCGAATCCCACGATATCACGCGGATAACCGATTGGTAGCTCGCTGTAGTCCATTCGGTGGGCTTTGGGTGCAGGGTTGAGTTCGGTATTTATGGGAACTCGGGGGATGCTTCCGTCGAGTTCGCGGGTAATTTCGGGCCGCTCGATATCGCAATAGGACCAATTATGTGGGCAGTAGAGACCTACCGCAGTGCTGCATATTGTCACCATAACGAACCGTTTACCCGTTTTGCCTGCAGTAGCTATACGTTAACCCGGTTTTGGTGGTTCTTACTGTGTGAATAATCGCAGTTCAGGCCTCGGTCGACTCCAGTTCACCTCTGGAGTGCGTATTGTCGGGACCTTTGCCCCGATTTGCTCAAATGTGGCACGAAGTTTGTCGGATACGGGGTGTCTGTGGCTCGTCGTAACGACGTTCGCCACTAGCCATGGCCTGATAGTTGGCGCAAGATTGTGACATGAAACACATCATGAGTGACGAAGAGTTACGCCGGGCGATTCGCGCGCTCCAGGATCGTGCCCTCGATGCGCGCAAGCGTGGAGACCGCGACGCGGCAGACGAAATCGAGCGCACCATGCGTGACTACCAGGATCAGATGGCGCAACGCCTGTAGCGCAGCTGGGCCGAGAACTTCGGCTTGGAATGAAGCGGACATAACCCCTGCCGGTAGATGCTGCGTGCGTACACTTCCCTGCATGTCCACAGTGCTACCGCGGGGGAGTGTAAAGCCATGTCGATAAGGTCGCTCGATGGAAAGAAGTGCCTGATCACGGGTGCGGGTAGCGGTATCGGTCGAGCTACAGCGATTGCGGCGGGCGCTGGCGGGGCAGAGTTGTTTCTCACGGATATCAACGGTTCCGGTCTTGATGAGACCGTCGAAATGGTGTCCTCGGCCGGCGGTACCGTCAGTGTGGCGGAGGCATTCGATGTTTCCGATTACGACGCCGTTTCCAAATTCGGCGCAGAAGTGGCCGAGCAGTTCGGATCGATGGATGTCGTGATGAACATTGCAGGCATATCGGCCTGGGGAACAATCGAGAACCTCGAGCATCGTCACTGGCGATCAATGGTGGACGTCAATCTCATGGGTCCCATTCATGTCATGGAGACGTTCATTCCGCCGATGATCCGCGCCGGAAAGGGCGGTCATCTGGTCAATGTCTCGTCGGCCGCCGGCCTGCTGGCTCTGCCCTGGCATGCGGCATACAGCGCCAGCAAGTTCGGGCTACGAGGCGTTTCGGAGGTACTTCGGTTCGATCTGAAGCGTCACGGCATCGGTGTGAGCCTCGTTGTTCCGGGTGGGGTGAAGACTCCATTGGTGGGCACCGTCGACATCGCGGGCATCGATCGGGACGACCCGCGAGTCAAGTCATTGGTGCATCGCTTCGAGAAGCGTGCGGTTTCGCCGGAGAAAGTGGCGGAGTGCATTGTCTCCGGTATCGAGAAGAATCGATATCTGGTCTATACATCCAATGACATCAGGTTCGGTTATTGGTGGGCTCGTAAGTTCTCTCCGCCCTATGAATTTGTTATGCAGAAAGCGAATGACCAGTTCGCCAAGCTGTTACCGCGCTCGTAATTAGCTGCCTTTCAGAACCAGTGCCAACTCGCATAGGGACCAAGGTCACCAAATGTCAAAGAGTTTTCGATTTGGTATCGAATTCAACTTTCCGCCCGAGAAGGTTCATGCGGCATTGACAGATACTCGGTATTGGATGATCAGACTTGGCGACCTGTATTCCAAGGCAGTTATCGAAGACGGAGGCGGAGCGATAGCGGTGTCGCTAACCGACGAGCTCGAATCGTCGGCACTGCCGGGGTTGGTTGCAAAGCTGGTTCCGGACCGCCTCGGTGTCGAGCGAGCCGATCGGTGGGGTCCGCTATCCGACGGCCGGGCGGTCGGATCGGTGACCGGGAGAGCGCACGGATTGCCTATTCGTATCGAGGTCGACCTGGAATTGGCCGAAGCAGGCGACGCTCGCTCCGTGCTGAACGTCGACGGCTGGGCAGAGGTGAAGATTCCGGTTCTAGGCGGCCAGATCGAAAGGCTGTTGAAGAATATGGCTCAGGATCTGTTGCGCCGCGATCACGACGCCGTCGAAGCGTTCCTACTCAATCCGTGAAAGAGCGTTAATCGTCGACGCGCTGGAGCTCGGCATGCAGATGATGAGTGAGCGGTGTCTGATCGTGTGCCATCCAGATGTCGTACGTCAGTGTGTCTTCGTGAACCCGCACTACGCGTCGCACATCGGTGACGGGCTTGGAATCCGGTGACGCCGCAAGTGTCAACAGTGTGAAGGCAAGAGTGCCCTCGGCGTCGATGCTGCCGCGGTGGATCTCCACAAAACCGGTCGGCTGGGTGATCAGCAACTCGAGCTTGTTGCCGGGGACCGGGCGCAGGTATCCAGATTCCATGTGAAGTGGGCGGCCGTCGGGCAAGCCACGTGTGCGTGAGCTGTACGTCAGGAACGGTTTGGGGGTCGGAGCGAAGACGATTTCCTCGGAGTACTCGAAATCGTCGATCGTCGGAAAGTGTCCGCTACCGGTGCCGGCCCAGCGTCCACGCAACAACTCGACCCCTCGGTGTTCGTTCTCGGGTCGCTGTGGTGCCGTCATGGTGGTTCCTCTCACTGGTGTCGGCCATCAGATTACGCACCGACGGGAATACTGTTTATCCATGAACGGTTCTGGATCCGTCTCGCTCGGTGTCGACTCCGAGGTAGGTAGGTTGCGTTCGGTCATCTTGCATCGTCCCGGCGACGAATTGAAGCGGCTCACCCCGCGAAACAACGATCAACTGCTTTTCGACGGTTTGCCGTGGGTTGATCGGGCGCAGGACGAGCACGATCAGTTCGCGTCGGTGCTGCGTGAGCACGGTGTCGAGGTTCTGTTGCTTGCGGACCTGCTCGCCGAAGCCTTGACGGTCAGTGGTGCGGCCCGGATTCAAGGAATCTCGGCTGCGGTGGACACACGGAAGATCGGGCACTCGCTGGGGCAGCATCTGTCGTCGTACCTACGCAGTGTGCCGCCGGCGGAGTTGTCGTCCATCCTCACCGCCGGTATGACTTTCGACGAACTCCCGATCGACGCGTCGTCGACGTCGCTGGTGCGGCGGATGCACCACGGCGGGGATTTTGTGATCGATCCGCTGCCCAATCTGCTGTTCACGCGTGATTCGTCGTTCTGGATCGGGCCGCGGGTGGTGATTACGTCCTTGGCGTTGTCTGCGCGGGCGCGGGAGTCGTCGATCACCGATCTGGTGTATGCGCATCATCCTCGGTTTCGGGGGGTGCGGCGGGCGTACGAATCGCATACCGCTCCGGTCGAAGGTGGTGATGTGCTGCTACTCGCTCCGGGCGTGATTGCCGTCGGTGTGGGTGAGCGGACGTCGCCGGCGGGGGCGGAAGCATTGGCGCGCAGTGTGTTCGACGACGATTTGGCGCATACGGTGTTGGTGGTGCCGATCGAGCAGCGCCGCGCGTCGATGCATCTCGATACGGTGTGCACGATGGTGGAGGCCGATGCCGTAGTCATGTATCCGGCGATTCAGAACACATTGTCGGCCTTCACTATTCGGCGTGAGGATGACGGCGTGAGCATACGAGGTGCTGACCCGTTCCTCGAGGCTGCCGCCGACGCGATGGGGATCGGGAAGCTGCGGGTCATCGACACCGGATTGGACACGGTGACTGCCGAACGTGAGCAGTGGGACGACGGAAACAACACTCTGGCAATTGAACCCGGTGTGGTGGTCGCATACGAGCGCAATGTCGAGACCAATGCGCGGCTGGAGGCGTCGGGGATCGAGGTGCTCCGGATCGCGGGGTCGGAACTGGGATCCGGCCGGGGTGGTCCCCGGTGCATGTCCTGTCCGATCGCCCGCGATCCGTTGTGATGCCTAGAGGATTTCTTCGACCTTGTCTGCCGGGCGGGCGAGGACAGTGCCCTTGTCAGTGACGACAAAGGGGCGTTCGATGAGAATCGGGTGTTCGATCATGGCGTCGAGGATCTTGGACTCGGATGCGTCGGCGAGCCCGAGTTCCTTGTACTGCGATTCACGCTTACGAACTGCCTGGCTGGGAGTGAGGCCGGCGTCGGAGAGGAGTTTTTCCAGTTCCGAACGGGTAGGCGGTGTATCGAGGTACATGACGACGGTCGGTTCGATGTCGTGTTCACGGAGCCGGGCGAGAACAGTTCGTGAGGTGTTGCACCGTTGATTGTGGAAGATCGTTGCAGAGGCCATGGTCGTCATTGTGCCTGGCGTGATCAGCTGCCCGGTCGGGAAGTGGGAACAAACGGCCCCTTCCGGTGCGCTGGACTGAAGTACCGACGTACGAGGAGTGGATGATGACGGAACATCGAAGTGTCGACGAACGGCGAGTGGCGATTGCCGGAGGTCACGGCAAGATCGCGCAGCACCTCATATTTTTGCTGGCCGGACATGGTGATCGGCCGGTTGCGCTGATCCGCAATCCGGATCACGAGGGTGCGGTCCGGACGTTGGGCGCATTTCCCGTAGTGATCGACCTGGAAACGGCCACCGTCGACGAACTCGCGAAGGTGCTGGCCGGGTGCGATGTTGCAGTTTTTGCGGCGGGAGCCGGTCCGGGGAGTGGAATTGCGCGTAAGGACACAGTCGATCGGGCGGCAGCGGTACGGCTTGCCGACGCGGCGGAAAAAGCGGGTGTTCGTCGTTTCATCCAGATCAGTGCGATGGGCGCCGGCGAACCGGTTGCGGAGGGGACCGACGAGGTTTTTGCCGCGTACCTCGAAGCCAAGACGGCCGCCGAGGACGATCTGCGTTCTCGCACGGGCTTGGAGTGGACGATCATTCGTCCGGGGCTTCTCACCGATGACGATCCGATCGGTGAGGTAACTCTGGCCGAGCCTCCGGTTGCGCGTGGATCGGTCAGTAGGGCTGATGTAGCGGCGGTGATCGAGGCGTTGATCGATGCGCCCGCGAGTGTCGGCAAGACGTTGGTTCTGACGTCCGGCTCCGATCTTGTTCGCGACGCGGTTGATGCCTTGTGATGACCGGTATCGTGATCGACCACGGTTCTTCCGTGGCGCCGTACGACCAACTACGCCAACAGATTATCGAACAGGTGCAGACCGGGGGGCTGATAGCGGGGGCCAAGATTCCCACGGTTCGGGCGCTGGCAACGGACCTGGGTTTGGCGGCGAATACCGTCGCAAAAGCGTATCGGGTGCTCGGCGAGCAGGGGGTGATCGAGACCCGCGGGAAGCAGGGCACCTTCATTGCGTCGGGAAGTGATCCGGTACGAGCGCAGGCGGAGCAGGCGGCGACGGCTTTCGTGAAAGATGTGCGTGCGCTCGGATATTCGGATGACGAGATACTGACTATGGTCGAGGCCGCATTGAGAGGCGCGTGACGCAGCCTTAAGTTGACGCTTCAACTTAAAGCTGTCAGGCTTGCACCATGAATTCGTCGATCGTCCGTGACCTCGGACTCCTCATCGCTCGCATCGGCCTTGGCATCATCTTCATCGCCCACGGTTGGCAGAAGTTCTTCACGTACAAGATCGCCGGAACGCAGGCGTCATTCGAAATGATGGGCGCGCCCCTGCCCAAGGTGTCGGCGATTCTTGCAGCCACGATCGAACTCGGCGGCGGAATCCTGCTCATTGCCGGCGTCCTGACTCCGCTTGTCGGTGTGCTGCTGTTCCTCGACATGGTGGGCGCCTTCTTCATCGTCCACTCGGGCAACGGCATTTTTGTCGACGCTGGTGGCTACGAACTGGTACTTGCGCTCGGTGTCGGCTCGCTGCTGATCGCCACGATCGGAGCCGGTCGTATTAGCGTGGACGGATTGATTGGCAAAGGCAACGGTTGGTTGAAAACCGCAGCGTAAGGCGTATTTCGGGGCGGGTCCGGCAGGTGTCGGGCCCGCCTTCGCTATTGCTTTTGTTCGCGCGAGTGACCAACGTATTGTCCTATGGTGACGAAATCTGATCCTTCAGAGCAGAATTCCGGTGCCAACGAGGACCGACCGACGAATGGGTTCACACGAGTAGGTGTGCGAACCGATTACGTGGTTTTTTCCGTAACGGCAGTGGCGGTCTTGGCAATTCTCGTGTGGGGCCTCGTTGCCCCCGACAATCTGAACTCGGTGACGGGGAGCATTCTCGACTGGCTCGTCGTCAACATCGGCTGGCTCTTCGTTCTCGCGGCGTCGGCTTTTGTGCTGTTCTCCATCTACCTCGCCGTCAGTCGGTTCGGAGACATTCCACTCGGCAAGGACGGTGAGAAACCGGAGTTCCGGACCGTCAGTTGGATTGCGATGATGTTCAGCGCCGGAATGGGAATCGGCCTGATGTTCTTCGGTGTCGCCGAACCATTGGCGCACTACGTCAATCCACCACCTGGCACCGACGGCGGTATCGGAACCGCTATGGCAACCACCATGTTCCACTGGGGGCTTCATCCCTGGGCGATGTATGCCGTTGTGGGCCTTGCCATTGCGTACGGATCGTATCGGCGTGGACGCAAGCAGCTTTTCAGCTCGGCTTTCATCCCACTGCTCGGGCGTCGGGCTGAAGGTCCGATCGGCAAGATCATCGATATTCTTGCCATCTTCGCGACTCTCTTCGGCACGGCCGCATCACTGGGACTCGGCGCCCTGCAAATCGGCTCGGGATTCCAGGTGGTCGGGTGGATGCAAGAAGTGAGTGTCTTCCTCCTCGTTTCCATTGTCGCGGTGTTGACCTTGGCCTTTGTCGCATCGGCAGTCTCGGGCGTTTCCAAGGGAATTCAGTGGTTGTCGAACATCAACATGGTGCTCGCGTTGATCTTGGCGCTCTTCGTGTTCGTACTCGGACCGACAGTTCTGATCCTCAACCTTCTGCCCACCACCATCGGCGCCTACGCGTCGGACCTCGCCCAGATGTCGGCAAGGACCGGAGCGTCGTCGAATCCCGAGACAGGAGAGTGGCTGTCGTCCTGGACCATCTTCTACTGGGCCTGGTGGGTGTCCTGGACACCGTTCGTGGGAATGTTCTTGGCGCGCATCAGTCGTGGGCGCACTATCCGTCAGTTCATCGTTGGTGTCATTGTCGTGCCGACGACGGTGAGCCTGTTGTGGTTCTCGATCTTCGGCGGTGCCGGGATCGGTGAGGAGCGAGACGGAATCGATCTCGCGAGCCGGGGTTCCGAGGAAGCGCAGTTGTTCGGGATGCTCGACAATCTCCCGCTCGCTGGCGTTACGACCGTCCTGGTCATGCTGCTCGTAGCGGTGTTCTTCGTCTCGGGCGCAGACGCCGCGTCGATGGTGATGGGCACTCTCTCGCAGCGGGGAACTCTCGAGCCGAGTCGGTGGGTCGTGGTGTTCTGGGGTGTGTTGACCGGTGGCGCCGCGGCGCTATTGCTGTGGACCGGCGGTTCCGAAGCGCTCGAGGGCTTGCAGACGATGACGATCATCGCGGCCGCGCCATTTGTCGTCGTGATGATCGGCCTGTGCTTCTCGCTCTACCGAGATCTGTCACACGACCCGATCATCGTCGCTGCCCGAGAACAGAAACGAGCGCTTCTCCAAACCCGACGAGTCCGACGAGGCACTCGCGTTCGGCGCGATACCTGAGCTATTTCCAGCTCGGCAACCACAGATGGTTCTGCCACGATTCCGGAGTGATCGGCATCGCGGTCAAGATGGGCCACAGGTAGACGAAGTTCGCGACAACCAGCCCGATGTACAGGCTGACCGCGAGCAATCCTGTGGTGCGTCGCTCGACGGAATCCGTTGCCTTGCCAAGTACGTCACCGAGTGTCAGCGCAAATCCCATGACCATGAACGGTGCGAGCGCAACGCCGTAGAAGAAGTACATCTGACGGTCCATCGTGGCGAACCAGGGGAGGTAGGCGGCGGCGTATCCGGTGAGAACAACGGCATAGCGCCAGTCACGCCGAACGAACGTCTTCCAGATCGCCCACGCCAACATGGGCAGCGCCAGCCACCACATCGCCGGCGTGCCGATCAGCATGATCGCCTTGACGCAGGTGGCCGCCCCACAGCCCGTCACCTGCTCGCCGTCGGCGTAGTAGTAGAGCATCGGACGAAGACCCATGGGCCACGTCCAGGGTTTCGATTCCCACGGGTGGTGGTTGCCCGCGGAGTTCGTCAGGCTCGAGTGGAAGGTGAGCACGTTGCCGCTGTAATACCAGAGGGAACGCAGCGCCGACGGTATGAAACTCCACGTTCCGCCCTCGCCGATCTCGTTGCCGACGGCATGGCGATCGACGCCCGTCTCGCTCGCAAACCAGGCCCAGTAGCTGGCCAGGTAGACGCCGATCGGGATGACGACCAACGCGTACAGAGCGGGGCCGATGTCGCGGATCGCGGTGCCGAACCATGGCCGCTGCACACGGTAGGCGCGGCGTGCGGACAGGTCGAACGCGACGCTGAGGAGTCCGAAGAACAAGATGAAGTACATCCCGGACCATTTGGTGCCGCAGGCCAATCCGAGCAGGATGCCGGCGCCGAATCGCCACCACCGGAACCCGAGCCGTGGACCCCATTCGGAATCGCCGATCCGACCCTCGGCGTAAGCGGTGGCCATCCGTTGCCGAACCTGGTCACGGTCGACGATCAGGCAGCCAAGCGCGGCGAGAACAAAGAATGCGAGAAAAATGTCGAGCATGCCCAGGCGGGACGAGACGAACGTGACTCCGTCGACGATCAGCAGAATGCCGGCAATCGCGCCGATGAGCGTCGAACGTGTCATCCGTCGAACGATCCGAATGATCAGCAGCACCATCAAGGTTCCGACCAATGCCGACGAGAACCGCCAACCCCAGCCGTTGTAACCGAAGATCGCTTCACCGATTGCGATCATCTGCTTGCCGATCGGCGGGTGCACCACCAATCCGTAACCGGGGTTGTCTTCGATCCCGCCGCCTGTCAGCACCTGCCAGCCTTGCGGCGCATAGTGCTTCTCGTCGAATACGGGAGTGCCGGCGTCCGTGGGATAGGCGAGCATCGTGAACCGGGTGATTGCGGCGATCGTGGTGATCACGGCGGTGACGATCCAGCCACGCAACCGGTCCGTGGGGCCGAAGTCCGGGGCGGGTACGAGCGGCGCTGGACTACGCACTACCCGATCGCCACTGGCGGGCGTTGGCCGCTCGTCCGTCTGCACAGTCACTCGGCAATCGTAGGCTGTCAGGTATGACTGGTCGCTTGGTACTCGCCGCAACACCCATGGGAGACGTCGGTGACGCGTCTCCGCGTCTGCGCGACGCTCTCGCAACCGCCGACGTCGTGGCGGCCGAGGACACCCGACGCACCAAGTCGCTGGCCTCGGCACTTGATGTCACGATCACCGGAAAGGTGGTCAGTTTCTACGATCAGGTGGAGATTGCGCGACTTCCCGCGCTGGTCGCCGACGTTGCCGGCGGCAAAACCGTCCTCCTGGTGACCGACGCCGGTATGCCGTCGGTCAGTGATCCCGGATACCGCCTTGTTGCTGCATGTGTGGCTGAGAACTTGAAGGTCACCTGCCTGCCTGGCCCGTCCGCAGTGACTACTGCCCTCGCGCTGTCAGGGCTGCCCGTCGAGCGCTTCTGCTTCGACGGTTTCCCGCCGCGCAAGGGTGGACAACGCAAGACCTGGTTCGCGGGACTGCTCACCGAGCAGCGCGCGTGTGTGTTCTTCGAGGCGCCGCATCGCCTGGCCGATTGCCTGGCCGACGCCGTCGAGGTGCTCGGCCCGGACCGGCGCGCTGCCGTTTGCCGCGAGTTGACCAAGACCTACGAAGAGGTGAAGCGCGGAACTCTCGGCGAACTCGCCGCGTGGGCTGCCGAAGGTGTGCGCGGCGAAATCACAGTAGTGCTCGAAGGTGCTGTTCTGGTGGCCTCCGATCCGGCCGATCTGGTCGAGGAAGTGGAACGCCTGGTCGAGGGCGGAGCACGTCTGAAAGACGCGTGCGCCCTCGTCGCCACCCCCGGTGTGTCGAAGCGCGAACTGTACGAAACGGTGCTGGCTGCTCGTAAGGACTAGCGCTGGGCTAACGGCGCACTGCCGGTGCTCCCGGCCGGAGGTTGGCGTCGTCGGCAGCCGCTTGGCCGGCGTGCCACCCTTCGGCGTCGACGGACCGTCCGCGAGCTTTGCGGGTTCGCGGGAACAACCGATCGAATTCGGTGTCGACGGCAGCCGACGTGGTAGCGAGAATCGGCAGGAGATCGGCCACATCCATCGACGCGGCGTCGGCGGCTTCTGCGGTGGCTTTGGTGCCGGCGTCGCGGAGACGTTGACCGATTCGATTGGCAAACCCGGTGAGGAAGCCCTTGCGGAACGACGTGGTTCTGGAGCCGCCGCGATTGCTGGTGTCGGCGAATTGCATTGCGCGGGTTGCCTGCACGAGTAGCGACGTGAAGAGCATGTCGACCTGTTGGAGATCGACGGGCGTGCCGATGACGGTCGCGATGGACACCTCGCTGAACCACACGGCGCGCACGCGGTTGGAATCACCGATTGCAGTGAGGAGATGGACTTTCTCTTTCACGTAGGGGTTGTCGAGGTGGATGCGACGCCCGTTGACGGCGGTATCGGTGATGCCGGTGCGATTGTGCAGAAGTGCCGCATCGATGGCGTACCGCGTCATCAACTCCTGCGCCTTCTCGGTGAATGATTCGGCTTCTTCGGCGAAGTTGGTGGCCTCGGCTTTGGCGAGTAATCCACGAATTCGCTTGAGTACCTTGGCGTCAACTTCAGCGCCAGTGCCCGCGTAACTCGTGTCGGTGCGCTGCGGCGGCCAGGTAGACGGCGGCGCGAGCAACAGATTCCACGGCGCGAGTCGCGTCCAGTGCAGCGCTACCTCGGCAATTTGGGAGACGAGGAAATAGGGATCTTCGAACAGGAGTCCGGCCGCGAGGGATCGAAAAACGTCCTCGTCCAGAGTGATTCGTGACGCGATGCGATCGGCATTGGGGAACTGCTCCCGAATAGACGCAAGTTGCCCAACCCATTCGAGGGGTGCGCGGTCGGCGGCCCTGGTTCGGGCGGCGTCGAGTAGGACGGCGGTGGCAACAAGATCGGCGTTCGAGGGATCTTTGCTGCGACGGGCAAGGTGAACAAGATCGGCAGGTTGCCACCCTCGTTCGTAGACGCCGGCAAGTTCGGTGATCAAGGCCTCGGCAGCTGCGACAGATTGAGGACTGACTTCGTGAGAGGACACGCGGGTTCCGTTCCATGGCAGCGTCTGCGAGGAGGCAGCGGCTCGAAAGTATGTTCTATCGGGTGTCATGGACGCAGTGTGCACGTGGGGTCCGACACAACTGGCTCAGGCCAGATGCGGCGGACCCCACGAAAGGCGTCACACGGCTACGTCACTCGTCGACGAAACGAGGGAAAACGGGTGCCGGAGCAGGCAGTTTACGGTTCGCGTCGATGCGTACCGCGATGTCGGTGAATTGACGGCTCTCTTCGCTCTGCCCAAGCAGATCGAGGATCCGCGACGCCGCGTCGGGCATGACCGGCTGAACGAGAATGCCGACGATACGGACCACTTCGATCGTCACGTAGAGGACGGTTGCCATACGTGCCGGATCGGTCTTGCGCAGGACCCACGGTTCTTGCTTGGAGAAGTACCGGTTGGTCTCGCCGAGCACGCCCCAGATGGCTTCCAGCGCGAGGTGTAGAGCCTGCACGTCGAACTCGCTGCGGCACTTGGTGAGCAAGGCGTCCGCCGACGCCAGCATCGCCAGGTCGTCCTCGGTGAACTCACCGGGGGTGGGTACCTGGGCGTCGCAGTTCTTCGCGACCATCGTCAGCGAACGTTGCGCGAGATTGCCGAGTTCGTTCGAGAGATCAGCATTCATGCGAGTCACGATCGCTTCGTGGCTGTAGCTGCCGTCCTGGCCGTACGAGATCTCACGGAGCAGGAAGAAGCGGACTGCGTCGAGGCCGTACTGATCGACCATGGCGATGGGGTCGACGACGTTGCCGACCGACTTCGACATCTTCTCGCCCTTGTTGTACAAGAAGCCGTGAACGAAGACCCGCTCCGGCAGCTCGATGCCCGCGGACATGAGGAACGCCGGCCAGTAGACGGTGTGGAACCGCGTGATGTCCTTGCCGATGATGTGCAGGCTTGCGGGCCAGAACTTCTTGAACTCCTCCGAGTCGGCGTTCGGGTATCCGACGCCCGTCAGGTAGTTGGTGAGGGCGTCTACCCAGACGTACATGACGTGGTCCGGGTCGCCCGGAACCTTGACGCCCCAGTCGAACGTGGTGCGCGAGATCGAGATGTCCTTGAGGCCGCTCTTGACGAAGCTGACGATCTCGTTACGGCGTGTCGTGGGGGCGATGAACTCGGGGTGCTCTTCGTACAGCGCGAGCAAACGCTCCTCGTACGCCGAGAGGCGGAACGTGTAGTTGGACTCCTCGGTCCACTCCACCGGGGTGCCGGTCTCGGTGGACTGGCGGGTGCCGTCCTCCAGAAGCGTGGTCTCGGCTTCGGTGTAGAAGGCCTCGTCCCGAACCGAGTACCAACCCGAGTACGTGTCGAGGTAGATGTCGCCGGATGCGGCCATCTTCTCCCAGATCGCCTTGCTGGCGACCTGGTGATCAGCGTCCGTGGTGCGGATGAACCGGTCGTACGAGATGTTCAGGACCTTGTCGAGGTTCTGGAACACGTCGGAGTTCCGAGCCGCGAGTTCCCGAACGTCGATGCCCTCTTTGATCGCAGTCTGCTGCATCTTCAGACCGTGCTCGTCGGTACCGGTCATGAAGAACACTTCATGTCCGTCCAACCGCTTGAAGCGGGCGAGCGCGTCCGAAGAGATGTACTCGTACGCGTGGCCGATGTGCGGAGCACCGTTGGGATACGCGATCGCTGTCGTGATGTAGAACGGCGATCGTTCCGCGCCTTCCGGGGCGGCGGAGTCCGGGCGCGGGGTCTGGGAGGGTGAGGCAGGCACAGTCATGGTGCGCTTACTCTATCGGGCGTGAGCAAAGACCGTCCCGCCCCCGATGCCCCTGAGCCCTTGTCGCCTCTGATCGACGCCCATACGCACCTCGACGCGTGTGGCGCGCATGACGCTGCGAGTGTGGCCGAAATAGTCGACCGAGCCGAGGCCGTCGGCGTCGGGCGGGTCGTCACGGTGGCCGACGACCTCGACGCCGCCCGCTTTGCCGTCGACGCTGCGAACTGGGATTCCCGCGTGTACGCCGCCGTCGCAATCCACCCGACCAGGGCGAACGTTCTCGACGCCGATACTCGCGCCGAGATCGAGCGGTTGGCGTCGGATCCGCGGGTCGTCGCCGTGGGGGAGACGGGCCTCGACCTTTACTGGCCCGGCAAGCTCGATGGGTGCGCCACCATCGAGGAGCAGGTCGACGGTTTCCGGTGGCACATCGATCTGGCGAAGCGGTTGGGCAAGACGCTGATGATTCACAACCGCGAAGCCGACCAGGACTTGCTGCGCGTGCTGAACGAGGAAGGCGCGCCGGAGACAGTGGTGTTCCACTGCTTCTCCTCGGATTCGGAGATGGCGCGGGCATGCATCGACGCCGGGTACGTGCTCAGTTTTTCGGGAACCGTGAGTTTCAAGAATGCGAAGGCTCTCCGTGAGGCTGCGCTATTGGTGCCGTCGGATCAGCTGATCGTCGAAACGGATGCGCCGTTCCTGACGCCCCATCCGTTCCGTGGCGCTCCTAACGAGTCGTACTGCCTCCCGTACACCGTGCGCGCATTGGCCGATATCCGCGGCGAGGATCCGGAGGCTCTGGCAGCGGCGTCGACTGCGACAGCGGAGCGGGTCTACAAGCTCTGAGCGCTATTCTGAGCTGACAGGTAACTCCGCGCCCGGGACCGTCGTGTCCCGGCCCGTCCACTGCGCGGAGTATTCAGATGAATGACTACATCTATCCCGGCGACACCGTCACAGTCCGCATCGAAGCGTGGGAATTCGAGTGTTGTGCGCCGCTGCCGGTTGTCGGCGAAGGATCTCCGTGGGCTTTGCGCCCGATGCGTGACTCGTTGTGGTTCGACGGGGTAATGCCGGGGAGCATCGATCACGTTCGCGTCGAGAAAGTCCCGAGCCACTTTCGGGGAATGCCGTCGCTGGTTAGTGGTAGTCGCGGATGGATGGAGACGGCCGTCGTCGTTGAGTTGGCTGTTCCTGCGAGGGCGTGAGGGCGCACAGCTACACCGAGCCGACGCCGGTGGAATCCTCGGTCGAGATCCTCACCGTTCACATCGACATGGGTGAAATCGAATGTTGCGGGCCATATCCGGTTGTCGGAGACGAGTGTTCGTGGACGCTGACTCCGCGCGCCGACACCGGCAGGTTCGACGGTTGGGTTCACGGCGGGATGCCGGCGTCAGGAGTTAGGACCGCAGGTGTAGTCCTCGGGATCCTTGTGGTCACGACGACGTACGAGGAAGTCGGAAGTCCACGCGTGTGGTTGCCCGTCGCAGGCAGTGAGACCTATCGACGGGTCGATGCGAGTCCTCGGTGGTTCCGGAGGTTCGGTGATTTCGACGTCGGTCCGCAGAACCGGATCGAGACCGGTGTGGTCGTCGAGTTGGCCGCCCCCTGTGCGCCTTTCCGGTAGTCGGCGCTACCAGAAAGGCGCACAGGGGCGGAGCCCCTAAAGCACCTTCCCCAGGAAATCCTGGGTGCGCTTCTGCTGCGGATTGCCGAACAGGTTTTCCGGCTTCCCTTCCTCGACGATGTAGCCGTCGGCCATGAAGATGACGCGATCGGATACCTCGCGCGCGAATCCCATTTCGTGGGTCACGACGACCATGGTCATGCCCTGCTTCGCGAGGTCGCGCAACACCTGCAGAACCTCGCCCACCATTTCGGGGTCGAGGGCGCTGGTGGCCTCGTCGAAGAGCATGATGTCCGGGCTCATGGCGAGTGCGCGGGCGATGGCAACACGCTGCTTCTGACCGCCGGACAGACTCGCGGGCTTGGCGTCGGCCTTCTCGGCGAGACCGACCTGACCTAGCAGTTTCGCCGCGATCTCACGTGCCTGTTCCTTTGTGGAACGGCCCGTCTGGATCGGAGCGAGCATCACGTTTTCGATGACGGTCATGTGGGGGAAGAGATTGAAGTGCTGGAACACCATGCCGATGTGTTGGCGCACTTTGTCGATATCGACGTTCTTGTCCGTCAGGTCGAACTGGTCGACGCGCACGGTGCCTGCGGTGATGTCCTCGAGGCGGTTGAGGCAGCGTAGGAAGGTGGACTTGCCCGATCCGGACGGCCCGATGACGCACACCACTTCGCCGTTCTTGATGTCGACGTCGAGGCCTTTGAGGACCTCGTTGTCGCCGAACGACTTTTTCAGTCCCTTGACTTCGATCTTGATTTCGGTGTCTGGCTTGCTCATGTTGACGGCTGTTTCGGTCACTTGTTGATCCTCTTTTCGAGGCGGTTCGAGAACTTGGTGAGCGCCATGATGATGATGAAGTACATGGCGCCGATGATCAGCCACATGTTGAAGGACTGGAAGTTGCGCGCGATGATGATGCGCCCGGTCTGAGTGAGCTCAGCCAGTCCGATGACCGACAGGATCGACGTGTCCTTGAGGGTGATGACGAACTGGTTGATGTACGACGGGATCATCGTGCGAATTGCCTGCGGCATGATGACTTTCCGCATTGTCTTCATGTAGCTGATGCCGAGGCTGCGTGATGCCTCCATCTGGCCCTTGTCGACGGCCAGGATTCCGCCGCGCACGATCTCGGCCATGTAGGCGCCGGCGTTGAGCGAGAGCGTGATGACACCGGCGGTGAATGCCGACATCTGGAAGTGCAGAGCGGCCGGGATGCCGAAGTAGATGAAGAACGCTTGCACCAGAAGCGGCGTGCCACGGAAGATATCGACGTAGGCGGTACCGATTCCGCGGACGACGATGTTTGTCGATACGCGGCAGAGTCCGAAGATCGCACCCAGGACAAGAGCGATCGCGATCGAGACGACCGACAGAACGATGGTCAGCCACAGACCTTTGAGCAGTTGTGGGTATGTGCTCTTGATCAGCCCGATGATGGAGTTGTCGGACGAGGTGGCGTCCTGGCCGAGGAACTGCGAGAGGATCTCGTCGTACTCGCCGCTGTCCTGCAGGTTCGCAAGTCCGGCGTTGAACATCTCGAGCAGTTCGGCGTTCTGGCCCTTGTTGACGGCAAAGCCGTAGCTTGCGCCGGCTTCCTTCTCGGTCACGGTTTTGAGTCCGTTGCCCTGGGTGATGCCGTAGGCCAGCACGGGGTAGTCGTCGAACACGGCGACGGAGTTACCCGTGCGGACCTCGTCGTACATGCTGGCGGAGTCGGCGAAGTAGACAGTCGTGAATCCGTATTGATCCTTGATGGATTCGGCGAACGTGGCGCCTTCGGTGCCGTTCTTGACGGCGACGCGTTTGCCCTTCAGGTCCTCGTAGGACTTGACGTCGTTGTTCGATTCGAGCACTGCCATCTGCACGCCCGACTCGAAGTACGGGTCGGAGAAGTCGAAGACCTGCTTGCGGGCGTCGGTGATCGACATGCCGGCGATGACGCCGTCTGCCTGGCCGGCCTGGACTGCTTGCAGAGCTGCGTCGAATCCCAATTGCTTGATCTCGACGTTGAATCCCTGATCCTCGGCGATGGCCCGGATCAGTTCCATGTCGATGCCGGTGAGATTGCCGTTTTCGTCCTCGAATTCGAACGGGGCGAACGTGACGTCGGTGGCGATGATGTACGTCCGGCCCGGCTGCGCCGACGCGATGCCTGGAGCGAACAGCGCTGCGATGAGCGCCAGAAGGATGGCCAGGATCGGCCACCTCGGGTTACGGGGTTTGTCGACTTTTCTTCGCACTCTCGCCCAGCTTTCGTATGTCACGCCCGGGATCGCCGGACTGCTTATGACCAGACGAGAACATACTGCGCGCCGCGCTGAATCGGTACACCGTTAACTGAGGTAAAAAGTTACCGACCTGCGACACGCCGTGTTTATTCCGTGACAAAAGTCGCAATTCGTGACCGTTTGGTTGCCGAAGCGGTGTGTGGCCGTTACCGTATTGTGATCGAACGTCGTCTGCCTTGGGATTTCCTGTGTCGCCTTTTGCCAAGATCAACTCCACGAAGTCACCACTTCTCTATTCGATGGTGGCGGCGCTGCTCCTGACGCTTGTTGTCGGTGGGCTGCTCGTGGTGGTTCAGCACAAGACGATCACGCTCGACGTCGACGGCGAGATGATCTCGCTGTCCACCATGTCGAGCAGCGTCGGTGGCGCTTTGGACAAGGCCGGATACGAGGTGGATCCGAAGGACGCACTTGCGCCCAGTTCCGACGCCTCCCTGGCCGACGGTGACACTGTCGTTCTGCGACGCGCACGTGAGCTGGACTTGACCGTCGACGGCAAGCAGCAGACGGTGTGGACCACCGCGCTGACCGTGGACGAAGCGTTGAAGCAGTTCGACGTGGCCGACGACTTTGCCGTATCGGCGTCACGCTCGCATCGTTTGCCGCTCGAACGCACGGAACTCGACGTGATCAGCCCCAAGGTTGTCAACGTTGCGGACGGCGGTGCGCCCGCTACGGAAATCAAGCTTGCCGCCGCTACTGTCGGTGATCTTCTGGCCGCACGCAATGCTCCGCTCGAGCAGGCCGATACCGTTGTTCCGCCCGCCGAGACTCCTGTCACTGACGGGCTCACCGTCGAAATTACCCGGTCGCGCACCGACACCCGTGTCGAGAACCAGCCGATTCCCGCGCCGGAGAACAAGATCGACGATCCGTCGCTCGAGAAGGACTCGACCGTCGTCGAAAACCCGGGAGTTCCCGGTGAGCGCACGGCGACCATCGAGGTCAAGACCGTCAATGGTGTCGAGGCAGCGCGTACTGAGCTTTCTGCGACCGTGGTCAAGGAACCTGTTGCCGCGGTAGTGAAGGTCGGCATCAAAGAGCCTGCGGTACCGGCAATTTCCAATGCGGCGACCTGGGATGCGATTGCGCAGTGTGAGGCCACCGGCAACTGGGCGATCAACACCGGCAATGGTTTCTACGGCGGATTGCAATTCACCCAGAGCACCTGGCAGGCATTCGGCGGTGGCGAGTACGCATCGCGTGCCGACCTCGCAACCCGTGAGCAGCAGATCGCGATCGGCGAGAAGGTTCGCGCCGGTCAGGGCTGGGGCGCATGGCCTTCGTGCACAAGCAAATTGGGTCTGCGCTAGCCGCGCACTGACCCCGGACCAGAAGTCAGGAACCTATGTCACCGCTTGCGAAGCTCAACTCGACGCGATCACCGCTGTTGTATTCGATGATCGCCGCGTTGCTTCTCACGCTGGTGGCCGGTGGAATTCTGGCTGTGGTCAACCACAAGACCATCACTCTCGATGTCGACGGTGAGCAGATTCGCCTGAGCACCATGGCGAGCAACGTCGACGGCATTCTCGAAGATGCGGGCTATTCGATCGGTGACAAGGACGCTGTTGCACCGGCATCGGACGCGTCCGTGTCCGACGGTGACACCGTCGTGCTGCGTCGGGCGCGCGAGATCACCTTGACGGTCGACGGTCAGCAGAAGTCCGTGTGGACAACAGCTCTCACAGTCGAAGATGCCTTGAAGCAACTCGATGTTGCTGCAGATGTTCATGTTTCGGCTTCACGTTCGCAGCGTCTTCCGTTGGACGGCGCAGCGCTCGATGTCCTCACGCCTGTTGTCGCAAAGCTGACTGACGGAGCACATGCGACGACGGATGTCCGGCTCGCAGCTCCCACTGTCGGTGAGTTCTTGACCGCCAACGGAACTCCGCTCGCAGCTGCGGACACCGTTGTTCCCGCAGCAGATGCGCCGCTCACCGAAGGCCTCGAGATCACGGTGACGCGCAATATCACCGAAAGCCGAGTGGAGACCTTGCCGCTCGATCCGCCGGATCAGCGCATCGAGGATCCGACCATGAATCAGAGCCGAACGATCGTCGAGAACCCGGGAGTGCCCGGCGTTCGTGACGTCACATTTGCGGTCAATCTGGTCAACGGTGTCGAAACCGGTCGCACGCCTGTTGCCGAGACGATCACCACACCCGCGCAACCCAAGGTTGTCCGCGTCGGTACCAAGCCGGGCACCGAGGTGCCGCCGGTCGAGAACGGCAGCACGTGGGATGCGCTCGCTCAGTGTGAGGCCACCGGCAACTGGGCTATCAACACCGGCAACGGTTTCTACGGCGGCGTGCAGTTCGACCAGAACACCTGGGAACGACAGGGCGGGCTCAAGTACGCTGCCCGCGCCGACCTCGCGACCCGCGAGGAGCAGATCGCCATTGCCACGCAGACCCAGCGTACCCAGGGCTGGGGCGCATGGCCGTCGTGCTCGGGTCGTCTCGGACTGGGTTAAGTTCTTACCTGTGTCAGACGCCGAATCGAACCAACCCATCGCCACCCCTCGCGGGCAGGCAGCGCTGCTCGGCCCGGCCGAGGTGCGCGCTCTTGCCGAGGAATTCGGTGTGCGCCCCACAAAGCAGTTGGGGCAGAACTTCGTTCACGACGCCAACACCGTGCGACGCATCGTCACTACCGCCGGCGTCACCCGTGACGACGTGGTTCTCGAGGTCGGACCAGGTCTCGGCTCACTGACCATGGCCTTGATGGACGTCGTGGACCGTGTCATCGCGGTGGAGATCGATCCGAATCTGGCGGCTCGTCTGCCCAAGACGGTGTCCGAGCGCGCTCCTGAACTGGCAGATCGTCTGACGGTGGTGGAGGCCGACGCCATGCGCGTGTTGCCGTCGCAGATCCCGGGGGAGCCGACGGCTCTGGTCGCGAACCTTCCGTACAACGTGGCGGTGCCGGTGCTGTTGCACCTGTTCGCGTCGCTGCCGAGCCTGCGTACCGCGCTGGTGATGGTGCAAGCCGAGGTCGCTGATCGTTTGGCTGCTGATCCGGGAAGCAAGATCTACGGCGTCCCGAGCGTCAAGGCCAATTTCTTCGGTGAGGTCCGCCGTGCCGGCGCCGTGGGTCGCAATGTGTTCTGGCCGGCGCCCAAGGTGGAGTCCGGTCTGGTACGGATCGACCGTTACGCCGAGCCGCCGTGGCCGATGGACGAGCAGCACCGCAAGCGTGTTTTTGCCGCGATCGACGCAGCTTTTGCTCAGCGTCGCAAGACCTTGCGAGCAGCACTCAGTGGTTGGGCGGGTTCGCCGGCTGAAGCGGAGCGCAGGCTCCTTGCTGCCGGAATCGAGCCGCAGACGCGTGGCGAGATGCTCGACGCAGCGGCGTTTGTGCGTTTGGCAGGAGTCGAATAACCCTGTGCGCCTTTCTGATAGCCATCGCTACCAAAAAGGCGCACAGGGGCCGAAGGCCCCTTACTTGAACCGGCGCAGCCTCAGGCTGTTGCTCACCACGAACACGCTGCTGAATGCCATCGCGGCACCGGCCAGCATCGGGTTCAGCAGTCCCGCCGCCGCGAGGGGGATAGCTGCCGTGTTGTAGGCAAAGGCCCAGAACAGGTTGCCCTTGATTGTTTTCAGTGTCTTGCGAGACAATCTGATTGCATCCGCTGCCGAGCGAAGGTCACCGCGAACCAGTGTGATGTCGCTGGCTTCGATTGCGACATCGGTGCCGGTACCCATCGCCAGACCGAGATCGGCCTGAGCCAAAGCCGCCGCGTCGTTGACGCCGTCGCCGACCATGGCCACGACGCGTCCCTCCGCCTGCAGTTTCTTGACGGCGTCGACCTTGTCGGCTGGCATGACCTCGGCAAATACGGTGCTGATGCCCACCTGGTCTGCGACGGTCCGGGCGACGGTCTTGTTGTCGCCTGTCAGTAGGATCGGTTCGAGGCCGAGTGCCTTCAACTGCGCTATCGCCTCGGCGCTGGTGTCCTTGACGGCGTCGGCTATCACGAGGACGCCGCGTGCCGCTCCGTCCCAGCCGACTGCGATGGCGGTGCGGCCCGCCTTTTCTGCTTCGATCTTTGCAGCCCGCAGGTTCTCGGGCAACGTCATAGCCCAGTCTTCGAGCAATGCCTCACGGCCGGCTACTACAGCGTGGCCGTCGACCATTCCCTGAACGCCTCGTCCGGCGGCGTTCACGAAGTCGGAGACCGCGGGAAGTTCGCCCACTGTTTCCTTGGCACCCTTGGCAATTGCCGCAGCAATCGGGTGCTCGGAGCGATGTTCGAGAGCGCCCGCCAAACGCAAGACGTCATCGATACTCGTTCCGTCGGCTGCGATGGTGTCGAGCAGAGTCATCTGGCCGGTGGTGACGGTGCCGGTCTTGTCGAGGACGATGGTGTCCACTGCGCGAGTCGATTCCAGCACTTCGGGGCCCTTGATCAGGATTCCCATCTGGGCGCCTCGACCGGTGCCGACCAACAGTGCGGTGGGTGTTGCCAATCCGAGTGCACAGGGGCAGGCGATGATCAGGACGGCGACGGCCGCGGTGAACGCCATCTCGATTCCGTTTCCGCTACCGAGCCAGTAACCCAGTGTGGCAACGGCAATCGCGATGACAATCGGAACAAAGATGCCCGCAATGCGATCGGCGAGACGCTGAACGTCAGCCTTACCGTTCTGTGCGTCTTCGACAAGTGCTGCCATTTGGGCGAGTTGCGTGTCGCTGCCGACTCGGGTGGCCCGGACGGACAGGGTGCCGCCTACGTTAACGGTGGCTCCGACAACGCTGTCGCCGACGCCTACCTCCTCGGGCACCGATTCGCCGGTCAGCATGCTCAGGTCTACGGCGGAGCGGCCTTCGGTGATGACTCCGTCGGTGGCGATCTTCTCACCTGGGCGGACGATGAAGACGTCGCCGGTGACAAGATCTTCGGCCGGGATTCTGACCTCGGCACCGTCTCGCAGGACTGCAACGTCTTTTGCGCCGAGTTCCATGAGTGCACGCAGCGCCGCACCCGAGGTGCGCTTGGACTTGTGCTCGAAGTAGCGTCCGGCCAACACGAAGGTGATCACACCTGCGGCGACCTCGAGATAAATGTTGGCGGTGCCGTCCATTCGGTCGACGGTGAGCGAAAACGCGTGTTTCATCCCGGCTTCGCCGGCTGTGCCGAAGAACAGCGCGTACAGCGACCACAGGAACGCGGCAATGGTGCCGATGGAGATGAGGGTGTCCATCGTGGCTGCGCCGTGCCGGAGGTTGATCCAGGCGGCGCGATGGAAAGGCAGAGCCGCCCAGACGATGACAGGGGCCGCCAGTGTGAGAGAGAGCCACTGCCAGTTCGTGAACTGAAGTGCGGGGATCATCGCCATCGCGATGACGGGAACCGAGAGTAGGGTCGAGACGATCAGCCGGGTGCGCAGTTCGCGGAGGTCACGATCCTGTGGGGTCTCCACGTCTGCGTCGGCGGTGGTGGCAGGCGGCGTGGGTAGCGCTGCCGAGTAGCCCGCATTTTCTACGGTGGCGAGCAGTTCATCTACCCCGACGGTGTCGGGGTACGAGACCTTGGCCTTCTCCGTGGCGTAGTTGACCGTGGCACTGACGCCGTCGATCTTGTTGAGTTTCTTCTCGATTCGAGCGGCGCACGACGCGCAGGTCATTCCCGTGATGGCGAGTTCGACGCTACCGACGGTGGTGGGTGTACTCATCGGTGACCTTCCTCATGGGGTGCAGGCGTGTTCGATGTGCTGGACGCCGGCGCGTGGCTCGGGCTCTCGACAGGGTTTCCGACTGCCGCCCCCACACCGAAGGCGGCGCCGAATACGACGACCAGGCCTCCGGCGTAGGCGGCAAGTGTTGCCGATGTGCGCATGGCCGTCAGCTGTCTACGACGGCGTAGCCGGCTTCGTCGACTGCCGCGGCGATGTCGGTTGCGGATACGGGGGCGTCACTCGTGACGCTGACGCGGCCGCTGGCCAGATCGACGTCGACGGCGGTCACTCCGGCGATGTTGCCGATCTCTTCCTTGACGGATCCGACGCAGTGTCCGCAGGTCATTCCGGAAACGGTGTATTCGGCGGTGGTCATGGGAGATCCCTTCGGTTGACTGGCTCTATTGTACGGATACCCCGTGTAGGTATCGCTTCGAGATTCAAGGTACCCCCAGGGGGTATGCCTGTCAATGGGCTGGACTGTGATCTGACACTCGAGCGAGACAAAGTCGAGGATCTATGATCTACTTGTGTTGGTCGTAAGTGTTTGTGTTTGTGTTTCCACGCTCGCAAATGGTTAAGTTGCGAGCGTTTGGACATCCTCCACGGATTTGTCTCAGAACGGTCGTAGTAAGTGACCCGGGCGGTCGCAGTGACAGCCTGTAGACACTGTGTTAGAGGAGATTTACATGGCAGAGGGCATCGTGAAGTGGTTCAACTCCGAGAAGGGGTTCGGCTTCATTGCTCCCGAAGACGGCAGCGCTGACGTCTTCGTTCACTACTCCGAGATCCAGAGCGGCGGCTTCCGCACGCTCGAGGAGAACCAGCGTGTTGCGTTCGAGATCGGTCAGGGCAACAAGGGCCCGCAGGCCACCGGCGTTACCGTCGTCTAAGACGTCCATGTGAGCCGGGCAACCGGCGCATGACGTACTCGACAAAACCTCAACTCTTTTTGGGTTGGGGTTTTGTTGTATCCGAATGAAAAGTGTTGTCAGGCATTACGATAGCGGGCGGTGATCACAGCCTGCTCCTCGGCGATTATTCGACATTCCGCGCGTAGTTCGGGTGGATTCAGCACTGTGAAGTCCACCTCGAAGGCCCGCAGCCATTGTGCGACGGAGCGCAGTGAATTTCCGGAAAGTGCTATGACGCAGCGATTTTCGCCGTCGGATTCCACTGATCCCCACTGATCGCTGACCATCGGCGCGATCTGTTCGATGGGCGCATGGAGCAGAACTGTTGCGCGCGTGGACGAAAAGGCGCGGGCGACTCCTCGGGACACGAACTCCGCTGCCCCGCCCTGAGGTAGCTCTCGAGGCGAAAAACGTGGTCCGGTAGGAATTTTGGGTTCCATTCGGTCGACGCGAAATGACCGCCAGTCTTCCCGTGAGAGATCCCACGCCACCAGGTACCACCGCACGCCCGACCGCACGAGGCGGTACGGCTCCACTTCGCGGCGGCTCTGCGTGCCGTCATGGGTGGCGTAGTCGAACCGAAGTCGCTCGTGGTTGTGGCACACCGATGCGATGGCGGACAGGACGGACGCGTCCACTGCGCTTGTGGCCGGTTCACGCGGCACCACATCGATCTGCAGCGATTCCAAGCGGTAGCGCAGCCGGGGCGGCATGATCTGGCGGAGCTTGGCAAGAGCACGCATCGAGGCCTCGCCGATGCCGACCACCGAGCCGGTGGCGCCGGACTGTAATGACAACGCCACCGCAAGTACTTCTTCGTCGTCGAGTTGAAGGGGAGGCATCTCGGCCCCGGCGCCGAGACGGTATCCACCACCGACACCCACCGTCGCGTCCACCGGATATCCGAGGTCGCGTAGGCGGTCGACGTCGCGGCGAACGGTGCGCGGTGTGATTGCAAGCTTGTCTGCGAGTTCGGCGCCGGACCAGTCTCGACGGGTCTGGAGTAGCGACAGCAACCGCAGTAGACGAGCTGATGTCTCCTTCATGAAATTCAGTGTCGCAGAGATTGAGGACTGTAACGGTCCTCAATTGATTCTAGGTTTATCCGCATCCGGGAAATCGAGAAGAAATGTGGGGCTCAATCATGAATCACAGCAGTCCGATGATCGAGACGAAGTCGCTCACCAAGCACTTCTCGCAGGGTAAGAACCTTGTCGAAGCGGTCAAAGGCGTGACGCTCGATGTTGCGGAGGGGGAGTTGGTAGCCCTGTTGGGGCCGAACGGCGCCGGCAAGTCGACGACGCTGCGCATGTTGACTACTTTGCTCGAACCGACCTCAGGCAGTGCGCGCATCGCTGGCTTTGATGTGTCCGATGCGCGAAGCGAGGTGCGTTCGCGTCTCGGATACGTCGGACAGGGCAATGGCGCCGGCCACAACCAGCGGGTTCGCGACGAATTGGTGACGCAGGGACTGTGTTACGGAATGTCCAAGCCGGATTCACAGGGTCGGGCTGACGAACTTCTCACCGATCTGGAACTCGCGGATCTCGGAACTCGCAAGGTCAGCACGCTGTCAGGAGGTCAGCGCCGACGGCTCGATATTGCACTCGGCCTGGTACATCGGCCACCGCTACTGTTTCTCGACGAGCCCACGACGGGCATGGACCCGCAGAGTCGGGCCAATTTGTGGGATCACATACTCCGGTTGCGGCGCGAGATGGGCACGACAATCGTGTTGACGACGCACTATCTCGAAGAAGCGGATTCGATGGCGGAGCGAGTCATCGTCATCGACGAGGGGACCGTGATCGCCGACAACACGGCCGCCGCGCTGAAGGCGGACCTTGCGGGCGATCATCTGTCGCTGACGTTCGAGACCGAAGAGGCTGCCGCAGTTGCGGCGTCGGTGGCGCAGCAACTTGTCACGGTGCGGGAGACTGCCGTCGACGGACTCATGGTGAGTATTCGTGCGAGCGAGGGTGATTCGACGCTCCCGGTGCTTCTGCGCGAAGCGGATGCGCGGGGTGCCCGCGCTCTGGCCGCCGACATCACCCGCCCGACGCTCGACGACGTCTTCCTCACCCTGACCGGACGCAGCCTGCGCGAGAGCGCTGCCGCAGTCGCTTCCTAGAGCACTCGAGAAAGTAGGACTTTGCCATGACACTCACACTCGATACCCCACGCGCTGTGCGCGGCAACATCGTTCGCGACAGCGCGATAGTGATGGGGCGTGAACTGCGTCCGATGTTGCGTGACCCGGTCAGTGTTGTCTTCAGTCTCATTCAGCCACTGATTCTGCTCGCATTGTTCGGTCCGCTGCTCAAAGGCGTCCCGGGCACCGGTGACGGCGTGTGGAATTGGTTCATCCCCGGCGTGCTGGTGATGATCGCGATCTTCGGCACGACGATGACAGGCTCGAACCTCCTGATCGAAATGCAGCAGGGATCGCACGAGAGAATGTTGGTGACGCCGCTACGACGCTCGTCGTTGTTGATCGGTCGGGCATGCAAGGAGATGGTTCCACTTGCGGCGCAGGCGATTCTGATCATTCTCGTGGCGTTACCACTCGGATTGGACGTGAATGCTGCCGGCGCGGCAGTCGGGATTGTTCTGCTCGGAGTATTCGGCGTCGGGCTCGGGGCCCTGTCCTATGCTTTGGCTCTGGCTGTGCGGGAGCAGGATTGGATGTTCTGGGTGGTGCAGCAAACGCTGATGTTCCCGCTCCTGATTCTCTCGGGGACCATGCTTCCGCTCGACGATGCACCGGGTTGGATGAAGGTACTCGTGAATATCAACCCGCTGGGATATGTCGTGGATGCGGAGCGTGCACTATTTGCCGGGGACTTCGCGGCGGGCAGCGTTCTGGCCGGAATTGTCGCCGCCGTGAGTGTGGCAGTTGTCGGGCTTGGAGTAGGTGTCCGAGCCGTCAAATGAGGCGTCAGCCGGTTGTAGGTTTTCGCCCAGGTGTTCGCAGCGCCTATTGTTGTACCTTGTGCTCTCCGTCGTTCCACGCCCTGTAGTAGTCCGGGCCCCGTCCAAGGTGAATCTGCATCTGGCTGTCGGGGACCTGCGCGACGACGGCTATCACGATCTGACCACCGTATTCCAGGCATTGTCGCTGGCAGACACGGTGACGGTGTCGGCCGCCGACGGTTTGTCCGTCAGTGTTGTCGGCGATGACGCCGCCGCCGTGCCCACGGACCGGACCAACCTTGTCTGGAAGGCTGCAGAGCTGCTGTCGGCCGAAGCCGGAGTGGAGACGGACGTCGAGATTCTCATCGACAAGGGAATCCCCGTCGCCGGCGGTATGGCCGGTGGCAGCGCGGACGCAGCGGCGACGTTGGTTGCGCTCAATGCCTACTGGAAATTGGATCTCTCGCGGCGTGAACTGGACGGCTTTGCCGCGAAGCTGGGTAGCGATGTCCCGTTCTCGCTGCATGGCGGCACCGCGCTGGGAACCGGGCGCGGCGAGCAGCTTGTGCCCGTGCTGACTCGAAACACTTTTCACTGGGTGCTGGCGCTGGCCAAGGGCGGGCTGAGCACACCGGTCGTCTTCCGCGAACTCGACAAGCTGCGGGCTGAGGGCACCCCGAATCGGCTCGGTGACGCGGACGATCTGATCCACGCCCTCACCACCGGCGATCCGCGACAACTGGCGCCACTACTCGGAAACGATCTGCAGGCGGCGGCGTTGTCTCTCAATCCGGCGCTGCGCCGGACACTGCGCGCAGGCGTTGACGCCGGCGCTCTGGCCGGCATCGTCTCCGGGTCAGGACCGACCTGCGCTTTCCTCTGCAGCGACGCACAGTCTGCCGTGGATGTCAGCGCTGAACTTGCGGGAGCGGGGGTGTGCCGCACCGTTCGCGTGGCGAGCGGACCCGTTCCCGGAGCACGAATACTCGACAAAGCGGCAAAGGGACAGCACTGATGGCTAACTTGATCAATCTGGAAAACGTGTCGAAGTCGTTCGGCGTCAAGCCGTTGCTCGACGGGGTGTCGATGGGCGTCGAGGAGGGCGAGCGTATCGGCGTCGTCGGCCTCAACGGTGGCGGCAAGACAACCATGCTCGAAGTACTCGCGGGCGTCGAGGAACCTGATTCGGGTCGGGTCAGCCGCGTCGGTGGACTGCGGATGGCGGTCGTGACGCAGCGCGGTGTGCTGCCTCCCGGATCCACTGTCGGCGATATCGTGCTGGGTCCGCTGGGTGTCGCTCAGCATGAATGGGCAGGCAATGCCCGGATTCGCTCCGTGCTTTCCGGCATCGGAATCGACAACCTCGGTGCCGGCGGCGAGCGTTCCGCATTGGACGCGCAGGTCGACGGACTTTCCGGTGGTGAGCGTCGACGCGTCGCACTGGCCGCGGCCCTCGTTCAGGATCTGGACCTGCTGGTACTCGACGAGCCCACCAACCACCTCGACGTCGAGGGCGTGCAGTGGCTGGCCGAGCACCTCGTATCGCGTCGTAGCGCCCTGGTGGTCGTGACCCACGATCGTTGGTTCCTCGACACTGTCGCCACGCGAACCTGGGAAGTTGTCGGCGGCGGCGTCGAAAGCTACGAGGGTGGCTACAACGACTGGGTATTCGCCCGCGCCGAGCGCTCACGTCAGGCCGACGCTTCCGAGGAGCGTCGACGTAACCTCGCGCGCAAGGAATTGGCGTGGCTGCGCCGCGGTGCGCCGGCCCGAACGTCCAAGCCGAAGTACCGCATCGAGGCCGCCGAAGCGTTGATCGCCGATGTCCCGGCACCTCGTGACGCCGTCGCATTGGCGTCGTTCGCGCAGCGTCGACTCGGCAAGGTTGTCATCGAACTCGAAGACGCTCGCCTCGAGACTCCGGACGGCCGCGTTCTGGTCGAAGATCTGACGTGGCGTCTTGCTCCCGGAGAGCGCGTCGGCCTCGTCGGAGTCAACGGATCCGGCAAGACGACATTGCTGCGCACGCTCGCCGGTGAGCTGGAACCTGCTGCGGGACGGCGTATTCAGGGCCAGACCGTGCATATCGGTTGGCTCAAGCAGGAACTCGACGATCTGCCCACCGATATGCGGGTGCTCGACGCGGTCAAGGATGTGGCTGAACGAATCACCTTGGGAGACAAGGAAGTTTCTGCCGGTCAGTTGGCGGAACGTCTGGGCTTCACGCCGGCACGTCAGCGGACACCGGTGGGGGATCTCTCCGGTGGTGAGCGTCGACGCTTGCAGTTGACGCGAGTTCTCATGGCAGAGCCCAACGTGCTGCTCCTCGACGAGCCCACTAACGACCTCGACATCGATACGCTCCAGCAACTCGAGGATCTGCTCGACGGCTGGGCCGGGACGATGGTCGTCATCTCGCACGACCGTTACCTGATCGAACGTATCTGTGACACCACCTGGGCGCTCTTCGGTGACGGCAAGCTCACCAACCTGCCCCTTGGTATCGAGGACTACCTGCGTCGACGGGCGGCGATGGGCGACGGCGACAACCCGTCTGTGGCATCAACGGCCAGCGGCGCGACCAAGAGTAAGCAGGTTCGTGACGGGGCAGCGGATCGCGCTGCACGTAAGGAACTTTCGAAGCTCGAGCGTTCCATCGCCAAGCTGGACGATCGGGAGAAGAAGCTGCATGCGTCGCTGGCCGATGCGGCCACTGACCCCGACAAGTTGCAGAGCCTCGGCGCTGAACTCAAGACTGTTCTCGCGGACAAGGAAGCTGCTGAAGAGCAGTGGATGGAGTTGTTCGAGGAGCTTGACGGTTAGAGGGCATCTGCCACATCGGCGGTGATTCACCCGCGAACCCGGTGTCGTGAGTTTTCTTGCGATGCCGGGTTTTTGCGTGAATAGGCACTGATCCGGGACGCTGATCTTTGAACCCGCACATGCGTGTGGGCTTCGCATCGGCTAGCTGGTGATGCGAGGCTCTCACACGGTATTCAGTTCCGGCAGCGCCGGTTTCAGTCTCGGTGCACTGGGCCTTGACGGGTGGTGGAGCGTCGGCGCCGTTGTTTCGGGTCAATCGCAGCTGGTGGGATGAACCACGGTTTGTGATCGGAACCCATCTTGACTTCCCAGATCCCGCGGAACCCGCTGGTGCTGTGGATCAATCGGTGGTGGCTACGGCAGAGGAGGGTGAGGTTGTCCATCACCGTCGGACCGCCCACTGACCAGGGTTTTATATGGTGGGCATCGCACCAAGCGGGTACGGCATCACAGTTGGGGAAGGCGCAGCCTTTGTCCCGAGCGATCAGCGCCGTGCGTTGTTCGGGTGTGACGAGGCGTTTGTGCGGCGTCGCATCCAGCGGTGCGCCGTTGCCGTCCATCAGGACGGTGGAGAGCATGCAATCGCACGCAAGCATGCGCGTCAGGCTCACACTCAGTGGTCCCATCCACGGCATGTACCCGACATCAAGATCCTCGACGTCAGGCTCATCGAAATCCGCCGCGACATCGCTGCGCATGGTGGCGCATTCCCGATGCTCGGCAAGATCTTTCGCAGTGATGTGCACGTTCACATGCGGACGCTGACCACCGTCCACACCGGTCATGGCGTTGTCGAGATACCGGCGAATCAGTTCCGTGAACGCGTCGGCGGTGCGTTTGGCAGCTGATCGCTGATCCGGGGTTCCGTCCGCTGCTGGTTTCGGCATCGACAGACCCGAGAGCGCAGATAACAACATTTCGCCCGTGAGTGCATCGAAATCGCCCTTGATCGCCACGCGCCCGTTGAGCGTCGGCGAAATCCGCAAGACATTGAGATCGTCGTCCTCACCAGGCGGAGTGTCATCCGACTCGAAAATCCGCTCCAAAACCGCAATCGCGTACCGCAGTTTGATGGTGGTCGCCTCGACCCCGGATGCGGCAGCGAGAAGGGTTTTCATGCAGGACGGTAACGCCCTGTCGGGCATTCCTTTTGGTGGTGATTCGCAGAACGCGACGATTATTGCCGCATGATCGAGCGAGAGATCCCCGGCCTCGAACTGCCCGGCGATGTCCGGGAACCCCCGCAGCGCGGCACCGAGGGCAGCGATCTTGTTTCCGGCCGCATTCTGCAGCATCGTGTTCGCTGCCAACCACCGCCCCACGCCGCGGTAGCAGAGCACCTGCTCGTCCGGATTGAGCGCCAACTCGTCGACGGCGGCAACCCGAATCGCCTCCAGCCGAAGGATTTCCGCAGACACACTCACGGCAACGTCTCGAACCTCGGCCGGTCGTAGCCGCCACAACCTGCCACGCACACCCGCAGCCGAACCGGCTACAACATCCTCCACCGAAACAAAATCGCTCACCGTAGTCATCAAGGCCTCCCCACCCTTGACTCAGTATACTCGAACACATTTTCGATTCAAGGGATATTTCGGACACATTTCGACCAAAGTTGAAGAGGTCGTCGCGATCATGATGCCACCGAATGATGTTACTGGACAGAAAGATTGATAACCCGGTCTCGGAACTGATCGTGGCGATCAGCGAAGCAGTCGAGGTTGCCGTGCGATGGCGGTGGGAGATGAAGTTGTCGAGAGAGCAGGCATCGCCGTGGCAGCGGAAAGCAAACGCATTCCTACAGTGTCAGGCGAAAGTGGCGAGATCGCGGGCGAACAAGCTGGGGCTACGTATATGGCGGCGCTCAACAACCCGGACTCACTGTGGAATGTTGGAGGCATGGTGGCGTGGCTGGTTGCCGATCCTCTTCCGTGAGGTTCTTCGACTAGGGTGGCGCGAACGCGAAGGCAACCCGACTGCGGCTAGAACTTCGGGGTGAGTCGACCGTTCTCGTCGCTGATGTGAACGTGACGATCCACCGCTGGGGGATTGGTGCCGCTGAGTTGAGTCAACTCGGCGGCGTTCTCGGGGCCGGTGTGGCCGGCGAGACGTCGGCCGTCCGGCGTCGTAGCGATGACGAACCCGGTTTCCGGTTCGCCCATTCTGTTGTATTCGACTGTGGCGGTGATGATCTTGGCACTTCCGACATAGCCGGTGACCAGGTCGGGTGCATGGGGTGTGAGGGTGCGGGCCTGGGGATCTCCGACATATCCGCGTTCATGTGCGGACGCGGAGAGCAGTACGGCATGTTGGTAAGTGAGAAATCCGCCGTTGCCGTGAACCAAGGCGAGTTGGTCGCCTGATCGGAGTCGGCGTGTCACCTCGGTCAAGGAATGGAGGGTGTAACTGTTGAGCGGTCCGCCGAAGAACGAGTGACCACCGGTGACGCTGGGGACGGTGTCACCCGGCAGTCCGAGTTCGTGAATCAACAGCTTCGGCACGATCGGAAAGCAACTGTAGGCGTCCACGATATCGAGGGCTTCGGCGCTTACTCCGGCGTTGCCGAGTGTGCGGTCCACGGTATCCTGCAAGGCTTCGGATCTGTGAAAGTTATTTCTGTGCAATATGTCCAGCGGATCAACGGCCCCGGCTCCGCCCCACAGATAGACGAGCCTGTCTTGGTCGATGCCGAAGTCGAGGGCCCTCGCCAGGGAGCAGATCACCACGGCAGCAGCCTGATTCACGAAGGGCATGGCGTTGAGCATCAAAGGATAGGGTTCGGACACCATCCGGTTGCCCGGCCCGACGGTGCTGATCTCTTCTGCGGTACGTACTTCCGATGTCCACGACGCCGAGTTCTTCGCAGCGATAGTTGAGAACTCGGCATACATCTGCGCTGACCAGTCCAGGGACGCTTGGGCGTCGTGGCCGATCGATGCGCTGAAACTGTTCTCGAACAGTGGGTAGACGCGGGTGGGCACGATGAATCCCGCGCGCTGCATCTCGGCGCCGCCCAGATCGGCGGGATCGAAGCCGGGAGGTCCGCCGGGTTCGGTGGCCCACCCGAGAGAATCGGGAGCGACGCCCGATTTTCGCAGTGCGGTTGTGGTGGCGTGTGATTCACCGCCCACGAGCAGCGCGACGGAGGATGTGCCGTCTGCAATGGCAGCGCCGATTCGATCGAGAAGTGCTGCAGGCCAGTGCCCACCGATCGGTGAGGTGGCGGTGATCGCGGGGGTGGCGCCAAGCCTGGTGGCCAGAAGTTCGGGGAGATTGTCGTATGCCCAACTGACGGTCTTGATCGCGTAGATCGTGTCGATGTGGCTACTGAACGAGGGCTCTCCACTGTCCGTGAGGGCGGCAATTGTCGCTTTGTAGATCAAGTCGAGCGGTTCGAGGGGCCCGTCATCCGGATTCCATCGCAGATCCCCTACGCCGACGATGACGGGAATCCGTGATGCGTCAACCATCGTGTTCCTCTTTCAGCCAGTTCTCGTGTGTGCCCGACGTCGGGAGTTCCGCCACGATAGCGCTGCGATAAGTACGTGTAACCAGGGGGTCACATTCAGAAACTTTCGGATTACTATTTAGGTATGCCTAACGAAAGTCCTATACTCGTTTGCATGACAGCTGTTGCGGAGAGAATGTTGGTGCCCGTGGGGCCTCGGGTCATCGACGATCCGTATTCGATGACCACCGTGACATTGAAGTTGTCGCATCAGCGCCAGTGGGCGGCGCACCGACACCCGGAACATGAGCTGATCTGGGGTAACTCTGGCGGAATGCTCACCGTTGTTGCCGATGGCATCACGTGGGAGGTGCCGCCGTCGGCGGGCCTGTGGCTGCCGGCCGGAGTGCTGCATTCGGTCAAGGCAGGTCCGGGTACCGAGTTTTTCTGCACCTACTTCCGCCCTGAGGCGCACGCTGCGCCCGCCACAGTGCCCGGGCTCTTCGGGGTGAGTGCCTTGTTGCGGGAGGTTCTGCTGCACATGCATCGTCGCAACATGCCGGACGAGGCTCGCAGTCGTGCCGAGCGTGTGGCGTTCGACATGCTGCAACCGCTCGAGGTTGCCGCTGTCGAGGTTCCGATGCCGACGGATCCGCGAGCGTTGTTCGTCGCCCAAGCACTGGTCGCTAATCCAGCGGATCAGCGGTCACTGTCCGAATGGGCACTGACTGCCGGCGGGAGCGTCCGAACGTTGACCCGCGTCTTCACCCAGGGAACGGGAATGACCTTTGCCCAGTGGAGAATTCAGGTGCGCGTACGAGCGGCACTGACCTATCTCGCAGCCGGGGTTCCGGTTTCAGTGGTCAGTCGACGCGTGGGATACGAAACCCCGAGCGCGTTTGTCGCGGTCTTCCGCAGGGTCACCGGCCGGACCCCGGGCGCCATGATGAAGCACCCGAATCGTGGCTCTCATGCACCGCAGGAGCTTCTGCGCGCCTGATCTGCGGTCGCCGCTGATCTGAATCAGCCGCGCCCTTCGACGTACGATGCCAGGTTAGCCAACGAGGAGGCGATCCCCGTCTCGTGTACCGCTTGATCGATGCCGGGTGGCACATCCGTGGCTGTGACGGTCACCTCGGTCCCGCTAACAGCGGCAGCGAGGTGCCAGGTCATCGTCATGGTTCCGGCATACGACGGGTCGTCGGACTCGAACACCGCCCGCTGCACCACACGCTCCGGCGGCACCAGTTCGGCGAATCCGACATCGACGACATCCGTCGCGGCTGACGTCTTGCCAGGGCTGTCGGTGGAGTCCAGATAGGTGAGAACCATTCGAAACCCGCCACCTGGCCGCGGATCCCACAGCTCGATCCGCCCGCGCATACCGTCCGGTGGCAACCAAGCCTCGAGAGACTCTCGGTCGAGGAGGGCGTCGTAGACGACCGTCGGTGGTGCCTCGATCACCAGGCTGGCGCGGTCGATCCTGTCCATAGTCCGATTCTAGAGCCACAGGCTCTCAACGCCGCGGTGTCGACCATGCCTCCCACAGTTGCGCGTACCGGCCGCCGAGGTTGACCAACTCGTCGTGGGAACCCTGTTCCACGACGCGTCCGCCATCCATGACAAGAATGTTGTCGGCGTCGACAGCCTGTGAGAGCCGGTGGGCCACAGTGATCGAGGTGCGCCCACGGGTCAGCGCGAGAGCGGCGTCGTCGAGTATGCGGGCGCCGGCGCTGCCGGCTTCTGCCGTTGCCTCGTCCAGAATCAGCAGGGGTGGATTCAGGAGTTCGATCCGTGCGAGTGCAAGCTGTTGCGCCTGGGTCGCAGTGAGGCGATGCCCGCCGTCACCGACTACTGTCTCGATGCCTTCGGGCAGTGCTCCGACCCAGTCCGAGGCGCCGACGGTATCGAGGGCGGAGGCGATGTCGGCGTCGGTTGCTGCCGGGGCGGCCAGACGCAGATCCTCGGCCAACGTGCCTGCAAAGACGTGCACTTCCTGGGTAACCAACGCAACGGCGCTCCGAGCGGTGCTCCGCGAGAGTTGATCTCGGGGAACGGTGCCGATTCGCACGGAGCCCTCGGTGGGCCCGTAGGTGCCGGCGAGAAGTTTTGCCACCGTGGACTTTCCGGCGCCGGTGGCTCCCACGAGCGCGGTGACGGTACCGGCCGGAATGGTGATGTCGATATCGCGCAACACGGGGGCGTCGCCCGGGCGGTAGGAGAAGGTCACGTCCTCGAGCGACGCGGAGCTGTCGACGGGTTCACGGGGATCGGCCGGAAGCGGAGGTACCGGTGCCAGGGTGACGCCGACAAGGCGAGCCAGAGCGATTGTGCCCTCTTGTAGTTCGTCGAAGACACTGAGAACGGCTCCGACGGGGTCGAACAACCGATGGAAGAACAGGGCCGCTGCGGTGGCGGCTCCGATGGTGGCATGCCCGTTCTTCACGAGCCAGAATCCCGTGATCAGAACTGCTGAGAGCCCGATGAACTCGGCGATGTTGAGACGACCGAAAAACCTGGTCCGTAGTCGTGTTGTCTTCAGGCTGAGCTGTACCGCGGTCAGTGAACGGGATTCGATCTGCTCGAGATGTGGCTTCGCCAACCGTAGGGATCCGACGGTGTCGGAATTACTCAGTGAGTCGAGGAGCTGTTGTGCGCGGGCGCCTTCCGCCTCACGTTCTTGTCGGTAGACGGGGGCTGACTGTGTGAGGTACCAGCGCAGGGCGCGTACCTGGATCGGTGCGGCAATCACTGCAGCAACCGCAAATCGCCAATCGAGTGCGCCCAACCCGACAAGAGTCAACGCAATGGTGAGCGCAGCGGTGGCAAACACCGGCAACGCCTGTGACACGGCTTGCGTTACCAGGCGGACGTCACCGGTGATGCGGGAGACGAGGTCGCCCCGCCCGGCGCGCTCGACATCGCTCTGGGGGAGGTCGAGCACTCGGACGACTACTTCTTCGCGAAGGTCCGCTACGACGCGTTCCCCGACCCCGGCCAGAAGATATTCGCTGGCACCGACCAGCAGCGAGGACAGAACGGCAACGGCAACCAAGGCCCCGGTCAATGTTCCGATGCTGGAGACGATGTCGGCTCCACCAGACGTGACGGTGTCTACCATCTCGCCCAGAATCAGCGGGGTGAGAAGGCCGATTGCCGTGGCTGCGGTCAAGGTGACCACCGCACCGCTCGCGGCGAGGCGGTGCGGACGCAGCAACCGAAGTGCCTCGGTACGAGCCTGTTTGGGAGTTGCGGTGGGGAGTAGGTCGTTCACAGTTCGATCACCCGATCGCAGATATCGAGCAGCGCGGGGCTGCTGGTGAGAAGAATTGTCGCGTGAGCACTGCGAACCTCGGATATCCCGCGGGCAATGCGCGCTTCAGTGACGGAGTCGACGGCAGTGGTCGGATCGTGCAGTACCAGTACCGGCACGTCGCTCGCCAACGCGCGCGCGAGCGCAACTCGTTGACGTTGGCCGCCGGACAGTGAGTTGCCCTGCTCGGTGACGGCGGTGGCAAGGCCGTTCGGGAGAGCCTCGATCACTTGATCTGCGGCGGCGGCGGAGATGGCGAAGTCGGTTCGGTGGCCGACCGGAGCCAGGGCATGGATGTTCTCACCGACAGTGCCGATGAAAAGCGCGGAGTCATGCGGCGCAGCAAGGATGTGTGTGCGAAGTTCGTCGATATCCAGTTCGTGGATAGCGTTGTCACCCAGATGAATTGATCCTTCGATGGGATCTGTCCGGCGCGCCAGCACGTCCATGAAAGCATCGACCCAGGCCGTGTTGTCGCAGGTGATACCGACGATCTCGCCGCGCTTGACATCCAGATCGACCGGCGCCGAACCGGCCAGGACAACGTCACGAAGTGTCAGAGACTCCGAATGATTCAGTGCTACCGGATCGCTTGCGGGGGCGACGGCGCGGCTCGTCCCGATAAGCGCCGCAACACGATTCGCGGACGCTCGGGCACGGGCCAGTCCGGCGCCGAAATAGATGATGTCGATCAGCGGTCCGCGAAGGAACTGCGCCAACCCCACCACCGCAATGAACTCGCCGATCGAAATACTGCCGGACGCTGCCATTCTGCCGCCGACGTATGCGATGACGGCAAGGTAAGCGCCCGCGATGGCGACGTTGGCTGCCGAGTACATCGCTTGGTAGCGCTGGGCGCGCAAGGTGGCATCAAGCGATGTCCGGCTGGCACCTCGATAGCGCTGCGCCGCAGCGTCTCCGGCACCGATGCCGGAAAGAATGCGTAGACCCGCCAGCAAGTCGGCAGCGAGTGCCCCGGCGCGCGCGCCCTGCCACTGATCCGTTTCGGCTCGACGTTCGAGTGGGCGGCTCACGACCTGCATCAGTGCTAGCACCGGGGGAGTGCTGAGGATGACAAGAAGTCCGAGCGGCACTGAGATGACCAGTAACGAGATTGCTGCGGTCAGCACTCCGCAGGCAGCGCCGAGTTTGGTGCTGAGAGTGTGGGTGAATCCGGCCACGGAACCGGCGTCGGAGGTGGCGATCGAATAGACCTCACCGGGCATCCTGCGCGGATTCATGCCGTGTGGATCGAGGCCGCGTCTGGCGATGTCCATCCGAAGTCGGTGAGCGCCGTACTCGGCGACCGAGTCTGCGATACGAGCGGCAATTCTCCAGCTGAGCAGCAGGCCTGTGAACAGGATGCCGAGAACCAGAATCCACTTGCCGAGCGCCGCAGCGTCGCTGGTTGCCACAGCGCGGTCGATGACCGCACCGATCACGACCGGGACCAGAGCTTCGGCCACCTGGTGCCCGGTGAAGCCCACTGACGCGGCGGCCAGCTTCGGCCCGCGCCCTTCGGCTGCGATGGCACGCGTGATCACCTGACGTGGCGTGATCGCCTGAGGCAGCAGCGGACCGTCGGTATCGTTACTCGGATGAAGCGGCGTTGATGACACTCGGTCCACGCTAGGGATCGACAGCGCTTGTTATGAAGTCACGCCGATGCCAAAACTTGTCGTGAACAGGCCATATAGGGCGCACTGGCCGAATTGCGATACTAGTTGACCCCGTTGTGACGGAGAATTTGTCGACGTGGCCTCGGCTCTGCAATAAATTAAGGTCTGCCTTACCTTTGTGCGGTTGTTGTGCGTTTCGTGTTTCACCGATGTTGGAGATTGTCGTGAGTCTTGTGTTCGGCGAGGTGCTCTTCAAGGAGTACGTGACCCCGGGAATGGTCCGGATCGTGTTCGGTGGGGAGGGCTTGACCACGTTCCGATCAACAGGTGTCGGTGACGAGTATCTCCGCCTCCATTTCCCGGTTCCCGCAACGGGTAAGTTCGTTCTGCCGGAAGAAGATCCGCACGCGCCACGCGGATGGCGATACCCGGAAGGGGAGGAAGCTTCGCCGTGCCAGCCTTACACGGTGCGACGGTTCGATTCCGAAACCAGCCGTATGACTGTCGATTTCGTGGTTCACGACGGTGGGATAGCCAGCGATTGGGCGCAGAACGCCGCGATTGGTGACGCGCTGGCGATCGGCGAGTCCCGCGGTCTGTACGAGCCACCGGTCGGTGCGTCCTGGCAGCTGTTTGTTGCCGACGCAACCGGACTCCCGGCATTGGGCCGCCTGATCGAAGAGTTGCCTGCGGGCATGTCGGCCAAGGCGATAGTCGAGGTGGTGGACGAGTCGCACAAGCAGCAGATCGAGTCGGCCGCGGATGTCGAATTCATCTGGTTAGTGGGCAGTGGCAATGGCATTGCGCCGTCGAAACTACCGGACGCGGTGCGTGCACTGAATCTGCCCACCGACCCCGGATACGTCTGGGTGGCAGGGGAAAGCACGATGCTGCGTGACATCCGCAAGTATCTCCGACATGAACTGAAGTTGCCGGCAGAGCAGTACAAGGTGATCGGCTACTGGACGTACAAGGCCGAAGTATGGAATGCGAAATACGAAGCGCTCGACGAGAGGATTCGGGCGCAGTTGGATGCGGCGTGGCAATCCGATCGTGACGAAGAGGAAATTCGTGACGAAGTCGAGAAGACGCTCGAGAGCGCAGGCTTGTGACTATCGCAGTCAACGAGAGCGAGAAGACTGCGGAACTGATCGACGAATCGCTGGCGGAGAAACAGAAGCAACCGGCCGGACTTGTCGAAACGAATTCGCGTCGAACCTTGGGGCTTGTTGTCTGCCTGGCAGTTCTCGGATGTGTTGTGCTCGTGAGTATCGCTGTCGGATCGAAGACCATTCCGTTCGGGACCGTCGTCGACGCGTTGATCAACTATGACGATTCCAACGATCACGTGATCATTCGTGATCTGCGATTGCCTCGCACACTGCTGGGCCTGCTGGTGGGCATGGCGTTAGGCGTAGCCGGTGCACTGATTCAGGCGATGACTCGAAACCCATTGGCGGACCCTGGAATTCTGGGTGTCAATGCCGGTGCGGGATTTGCGATGGTGGTTGCAGTCGCGGTGTTCGGGCTGACCAGCATCTGGTCGTACATCTGGTTCGCGTTCATCGGCGCGGTGATCGCGACCGTCATCGTGTACACATTGGGCTCGATCGGACGAGGCGGCGCCACTCCGATCCGGCTCACCCTTGCCGGCGTGGCAATCGGATCGGTGCTCGGCGGCATCTCGTCCGGAATCACCTTGCTCAACCCGACGGCATTCGACCAGATGCGTCAGTGGAACGCAGGTTCTCTCAGCGGTCGATCCTTGGACATCGTGCTGGCTGTGACACCGTTCATCCTGATCGGGCTCGTACTGGCGCTGGCTCTCGCGCGGCAACTCAACGCCGTCGCTCTCGGTGACGATCTGGCGCGTTCCCTCGGTGCCAACATCACCCGTACCCGTGTGATCGGGGTTGTTGCCGTGACCCTGTTGTGCGGCGCGGCCACTGCAGCTGCTGGTCCCATCGGGTTTGTCGGACTGATGGTTCCACACGTTGCCCGCTGGTTCGTCGGACCGGATCAACGCTGGATTCTTCCGTACACGATGGTATGCGCGCCGATCCTGCTCCTTGCCTCCGATGTGGTCGGACGAATCGTGCTGCGCCCCGGTGAACTTCAAGTTGGCATCGTCACGGCCTTCATCGGTGCTCCGGTACTGATCCTGCTGGTGCGCCGAAGCAAGGTGAGCGGCCTGTGAGTATCGATTTCGGGCGCCCCACCACGGTGGTGCGCTCACCCAAGGAGGGCTGGTCGGCTCGGGTCGACGTCCGCACCGTCACCGTGTGCGTCGTACTTGTTGTCATCGGGTTGGGGATCGGCGTTATCGCCCTGGGCAGTGGCGACTATCAGGTGCCGATCACCGATGTCCTTGGCGCGTTGTTCGGTGAGGCACCGGCGCGCATCCACATGGTTGTCGTGGAATGGCGTCTGCCACGGGTGTTGTTGGCGTTGATGCTCGGTGCGGCGTTGGGTATGAGCGGTGCGATCTTCCAGTCGCTCACCCGAAATCCGTTGGGCAGCCCCGACATCATCGGCTTCAATTCCGGTGCATACACCGGCGCGCTTGTTGTCATTCTGCTGGTAGGCGGAACGTACTACGAGATCGCGGTGGGCGCGCTGGTCGGCGGAATCGCCACCGCGGCAGTTGTATACCTGCTCGCGTACAAACGCGGTGTGCAAGGTTTCCGTTTGATCATCGTGGGAATCGCGATCAGCGCGATGCTGGGATCGGTCAACACCTGGTTGATTCTCAAGGCCGAACTCGACGACGCGATGGCTGCCGCCGTGTGGGGAGCCGGTTCGTTGAACGGACTGGGATGGACCCAGGTGTGGCCGGTTGTCGTAGTCCTGGTTGTGCTGGTTCCGCTGATCTTGGTGCTGGGCAGGCGGATGCAGATGCTCGAGATGGGTGACGACGCGGCCAAGGCACTCGGGGTTCGAGCCGAACCCACGAGGCTGTCGTTGGTGGTTCTCGGTGTTGCGCTCACTGCGATGGTGACGGCGGCGGCCGGTCCCATCGGGTTTGTCTCCCTTGCCGCACCACAATTGGTGCGGCGACTGACCGGCAGTGCGGGTGTGACGCTCTTGCCTTCTGCCGCAATGGGTGGGGCGCTGCTGATGATCAGTGACTGGGTCGCACAGCGAGCTTTTGCCCCGACACAGTTGCCTGTCGGAGTTGTGACAGTGTCCATCGGCGGTATCTATTTCGTCTGGCTCCTCGCACGTGAGGCCCGCAAGCAGTGAGCCCCGCCCATGCGATCCCCGCAAGCAGTGACCGGCGTAGGAATGAGGAAGAGCGTGAACGAAACCAGCGGGCAGAAGACAAATCGGCTGCGCGCCGAGGGCGTCACGATCGGATACGACAAGCGGGTCATCTCGCAGAACCTCAACGTCGACATCCCCGACGGCGGTTTCACCGTCATCGTCGGGCCGAATGCGTGCGGCAAATCGACGCTCCTGAGGGCGCTGTCTCGTTTGCTCAAGCCCAGCGCCGGCACTGTCCTGCTCGACGGCAAGGCGATCACGTCGTATCCAGCCAAGGAAGTTGCTCGTCGGCTCGGGCTGCTACCGCAGACGTCGATCGCACCCGACGGCATCAAGGTCGCCGATCTTGTTGCGCGCGGCCGGTATCCGCATCAGAAACTGATTCGGCAGTGGTCGCGCGAGGATGAGGCAGCAGTCATCACTGCTATGGAGGCCACGAAGGTAACGGACTTGTCCGCCCGACTCGTCGACGAACTGTCAGGCGGGCAGCGTCAACGAGTGTGGGTTGCCATGGTTCTCGCGCAGCAGACGCCACTGGTGTTGCTGGACGAGCCGACTACTTTCCTCGATATCGCGCATCAGATCGAATTGTTGGAGCTGTGCCGAGACCTGAACGAGAACGACGGTCACACGTTGGTAGCAGTGCTTCACGATCTGAATCACGCGTGTCGCTACGGAACTCACATCATCGCCATGAAAGACGGCGCGGTTGTAGCCGAAGGCCCACCGGCCGAGATCATCACGGAAGAACTGGTGCAGGAGGTGTTCGGCATGGCGTGCCGCATCATCGACGATCCGGTTTCCCATACGCCACTGGTCATCCCGCTGGGACGGGAGCGGCAACGACGCATCGAAGGAGTGAAGGTATGACACTCGTTTTGGACACGCAGGTCACCGATTTCGAGTGGGCGCAGATAGTCGATCGCATCTCGCGACGTCAATTCTTCGGTGGCGCAGCAGGTGTGGCAGCGGCACTCGCACTGAGCGCCTGCGGAACCTCGGATGCGGAATCCGAGGCGGTCGGGGACACTGTTCCGTACACGTGGGCCGAGTTCAGCGGCGCCGTTCCGCGCAGCCCCAAGCGTGTAGTGGTTCTCGACGGCCGGGTCGATCTCGAGTTCGCGATGATGATGGACTACCCGATCGTGGGGTCAGGCAATTTCTGGTTCCCCGATGAAAGCGCCGGGTTTCAATTCCCCGGACGCGCTATCGAGGACGCGAGCTTCGTCAACGATGCCGGCGATTTCTCGACGAACTTCGAGGCGGTACTCGGCCTCGATCCCGATCTGATCGTGATGACTCATATCGGATACTCGAGCGACTGGTACGGCAACGAACGCTTGGCGTCCATTGCACCGCTCTTGGTGGTCGGAGACGATATCGAACCGATTGCGGGACACCCGGTTGATTGGCGGGGTGCGTTGCTGGCGCAGGCGCGTCATCTCGATCGTGTTGCCATCGCCGAGGCATCTATCGCCGAGTACGAGCGCAAGCTCGCCGAGTTGCGTCCGTTGTTGCAGGACAAGCTCGGTGGGAAGAACCTGGTCTTCGGCGTCCAGACGCCGACGGGTTTTGTTGTACACCAGCGAAATCTGCGGATCAGCGTGGCACTGGACTCCGGACTCGATGTTCTCTTCCGTGACGACAACAATTCCGAGAACTCGTTCGAGGTGTCGTTCGAGCAACTCGATGTTCTGGCGCCGGCCGACGTGATCATCGCGCAGGCCAGAAACCAGGAAGCGCTTGACGTCATCAAGACGCAGCCGACGTGGCAGCGGTTACCCGTCGTGCAAGCGGGCAATGTGATCACGACGGACGCGCGGTACAACCAGGGATTTGCGCTCACATCGGCGATCTTCCTCGACGTTCTGGCGGATGCTGCCGGACGCTTCTGACCCCGGCGCCCGAGATACGCACAACCACGATCGATCCGTCAGTCGACAACCAGACTCGCTGCCACTAGTTCCGGCCTTATTGCCTCGAGACCGTGAATGACGCCCTGCTCGTGATCGCGTCATGCCATAGGTGGCGAACGCTGATCAGATCGTTGTAACGACGACCGTTGGATCGGTCGTAGAAGTGGGTATCCAACGTCTCACCCGCGGCCCGGTGGTAAGCGCGCGAATGAATCAACGCCATCGAAACAGGATGGCGGCAGTCGGAAAGGTTGTACGGATCGTATTGTGCGCCTGATGGTGTGGGCGTTTGGCGCTGCAGGCGCGCCAGGACGGTAGGAATGCATCCGATACATCGGCTTGGAGAGAGTTGGCGGCGAATCGACGTGTCGCGGGAAGGCTTGGCTTTACGACAAGATCACGATCATGCTCGACGGCCTCGAAAGGCGTGTGGTCCGGTGACTTATCTACTAACTTAGAAGGTAATGCCCGATTCATTCCGTTGCGGGTTATGGTTCAGATTGATTCGGGTGGTTGCTCCACGAGAGGCGAGGATCATGGATCTCGAAGCGATTGTGCACATCCAACGGCTCAAGTACCGATATGCGCGTTCGTTGGATACTAAATCCTGGGTCGAATTCGCAGACACCCTGACGGTTGACGCCACCGCAATCTACGGTGAGCAACTCAGTTTCGACTCCCGTGATTCTTTTGTGTCTTTCCTCGAGAACACTCTCGGCTCCCATGTCATCACCGAGCATCAGTGTGGCCAACCGGAGATCGACGTCGACGGTGACACAGCCACCGGGGTGTGGTGCCTCGCCGATACCGTCGTGGTGCCGGAGGACGGCATGCTGATGCGCGGTTCGGCTTTTTATCACGACAGGTATGCCCTGTGCAGCGACGGTAAGTGGAGGATCTCGCATACCAGTTACGAGCGGACCTGGGAGTCGGTGATGTCGCTCTCGGACATGCCGAGCTTTCGGCTGACGTCGAACAAGTGGGCCATGTTGCAGCCGAACTCGTACGGTAACTCGATTCCGGCTGTGTCCGCAGGGTGACGGGCGAAGATATCCGGTCCTGGATTCGAGGACTGCCCGCGCTGACCGGGACACCCCCGCAGGCACCGTCGACCTTTCCCGACCGTCCGAACGACCTGTTCGTGGACTGGCTGCGTGAAGCCGTAGCCGCCGGTGTTCGCGAACCACACGTGTGCGCGCTGTCCACCGTCGACGAAAGCGGTGTCCCCGATACCCGCTACTTGATCCTCAAAGATGTGACGGACGCTGGATTTTGGTTTTCCGGCAGCTCGGTTTCCATGAAGGGGATTGAGCTGCAAGCGAATCCGCATGCGTCATTGGCGTTCTACTGGCGCGAGCAAGGGCGTCAGATCCGAATCAGGGGATCAGTGGAAACCGAAACCGGGCCGGTCAGGGACGCTGACTTTGTCGAGCGCTCCGTCACAGCGAGAGCCGTGGCGGCAGCGAGCCGGACAAGTCAGGTACTGACCGACCCGGACGAGTACAACCGAGTTGTCGAAGAAGCCGTGGCGCGCATCGACAAAGATCCAGGCTATGTCTGCGAGAACTGGCGTGCATGGTGCCTGGTTCCCGAAACGGTCGAGTTCTGGCAAGCGGACCAAGGCCGTCGGCACCAGCGGTGGCAGTATCGCCGCACCGAAAACGGCGATTATCTCCGTGAGGTCCTGTGGCCCTGACCGGTCGTGCTACGTCGCGCTGATCTCCGGCGACACGAGGTTGACGACGATGGACTGCCCGCCGAGCTTTGCGTGAATCTCGGGATGCTCGAACCCCGACGAGAGCAGGTAGCTGCCGAGCATGGTCAGTAGCTCGTCCAGATCAATCGTCGGATCCGACGAATGCGCACTGGACGGCGATGCCTGGTTGGCAAGAAGTTCGGTGTGGGTGAGGCGTCCGGCAACACGAACTGCGGCTACGCCCATGGCGTCGCGTCGGACAACGGTGCGGCTACGAGTCTCGAGGTTGCGCGACGATTCACGGGAAGGTGTGGGTGTTGCGGCAGGCATGGACGGGTCCTCTCCGCTGCTGTGTGCTGCGGTGCTGTAGGTGGGGAGTGCAGTGTCGTGAGTCGGAAGTGCAGTGCTGTCAGTCGGAAGTGCAAAGCTGAAGGCGTCGGTCGGCTTACTTGGCGCAGGGTTGGCTGTTGCTGTGGAACTGGCGGAGCCGTTGGTGAGCCCACCATGTAATCCATTGGCGGGTCGATGTGCGGAACCGTTGGTGGCCCCGTTTGTCGACCCGGTGGGGTTACTTGCTCCATGCGAAGTCGTGTCTTCCATCGTGCGCTCCTGATGCTGTGTGCTCCTGGTGCCCGTAGTCGGACAGGCCCGTAAACAGACCATAGGTTTGCACAATTTCAGTAAACATACCAGGAGTCGGTTTTGCCTAACGCGCCTTCGGCAGTGATCGCTACGCGGGTACCGCAGTGATCGCTACGCGGGTACCGCAGTGCGCCGTTGAATCTTCAGCCACGCCAGGAATCCCCACACGACAAAGAAGGCGTAAACGAGATAGAGGATCGCCGAAGGATAGTAGCCGGCGCGGAAGAGTAAGGGAACGCCCACCGCGTCGACGCCGATCCAGATGAGCCAGAACTCGGTCCAGCCGCGGGCCATGCCGTAGGTGGCGAGGATCGACCCGGTGAAGATCCAGGCTTCTGCCCACGCGCCGTACGAGCCGAGGACCGTGAAGACCCAGGCGAAAATCACTGTGCCACTTGCCATGACAGTGACCATCGCCAGACGTTCGCGCCGGGTCGCCCAGTGTGGCAACACTGCGTCGCCGGAACTGCGTGCACCGCGCCGCCACTGCATCCACCCGTAGATGCTGACGGTGATGAACAGCAACTGGCGGCCGGCTTGGCCGTAGAGGTTGAGCTCCTGCGGCGTATGGAACAGCGCACCCATGAACACGGTGAACAGCAAGGCATTTCCGGCGATACCGACAGGCCATGCCCACACTGAACGCCGGGCCCCGGCAATTGCCGAGCCGATGCCGAAGGTGTTCCCGATGATCTCCCGCCACAAGATCGTGGCGCTGCCGATGTGAAGTTCGGCGTCGAACAGCGCCTCGATCAGGCTCATCAGTCTGCAGCGGCGACGAGTGGTTCGAGCGTCAGATCGGGGAGTTCCTTCTGGATGTACTGCAGGCGCCACTTGTCGCTGACCAAGGCGAGCAGGACACCGTCCGAGCGCGTGAAGACCTCTACGCCGCGCTGACGGTTCAGCTCGACCTCGGATGCGGCGTCGGTGCGTCGTGCCAGTGCGTAGCCGAGCGGTTCCATCTTGGCTTCGACGTTGAATTCCGCCTTCATCCGAGCAGCGACGACCTCGAACTGCATGGGGCCGACAGCCGCCATGACGGGCGACGCGTCGCCACGGATGTCGTTGCGGAGAATCTGCACGACGCCCTCGGAATCGAGTTGGTCGACGGCACGGCGGAACTGCTTGTACTTTCCGGCGCTCTCGGCACGCAGGATCGAGAAGTGTTCCGGCGCGAAGGACGGGATCGGCGGGAACTCGGTCTTCTTTTCGGTGTACAGCGTGTGGCCGGGTGCGAGTGCGGTGGCGTTGACCAGGCCGACGACGTCGCCGGGGAACGCAGACTCGACGGTGGAACGTTCACGGCCGAATACCGTCTGCGCGTACTTGGTCGTGAAGGGCTTGCCGGTTTGCGCGTGAGTGACGACCATGCCGCGTTCGAAGACGCCCGAGACGATGCGCATGAACGCCAAGCGGTCACGGTGCGCGGTGTCCATGCCGGCCTGAACCTTGAAGATCACTGCACTGAACGGATCGGTGACCTCGCGCGGCTTGCCGTTGATGTCGTCGCGGGCACGCGGCGGCGGCGCCAACTCGACCAGGGTGTCGAGGATCTGGCGGACACCGAAGTTGAGCATGGCGGACGCGAAGATCACCGGGGACGTCTGCCCGGCAAGGAACATTTCCTGATCGTGGTCCTGGCCGGTAGCCGAGAGCAGTTCACTCTCCTCAGCCGCGGTTTCCCACTCGGAGCCTTCCTTGGCGAGGGCGGCGTCGGCGTCCATGATTTCTTCGGGAGCGATTTTTGCGCCACCGGCGGTGCGAGTGAACCGGACGTATTCGCGAGCTTCGCCGTCCTCGCCGCGTCGCAGCAGGCCGCGGAAGTCTCCGGCGATGCCGACGGGCCAGTACAGGGGAGTAGGTGTGAGGCCGATGCGCTCACTGATCTCGTCCAGCAATTCGAGCGGGGTCTGGCCGGGACGGTCCCACTTGTTGATAACCGTGATGACGGGGATGCCGCGGTGACGACACACCTGGAACAGCTTGAGCGTCTGCGGTTCGAGGCCCTTGGCGGCGTCGATGAGCATGACAGCCGCGTCGACGGCAGTCAGGACGCGGTACGTGTCCTCGGAGAAGTCGGAGTGGCCGGGGGTGTCGACGAGATTGATGACGTTGATCTGATCGTCGGGGGTCTCGGACGAGTGGTAGTTGAACTGCAGCGCGGTGGAACTGACGGAGATGCCGCGGGCTTTCTCCATTTCCATCCAGTCCGAGACCGTCGACTTGCGTCCGGCCTTGCCGTGGACCGCGCCGGCTTCGGAGATCTTTTTTGCGTGCAGGGCCAACGCTTCGGTGAGCGTCGACTTACCGGCGTCGGGGTGTGAGATGACGGCAAAGGTGCGACGACGTGCAGCTTCGGCCGCGAGGCCCTTCGTGCTGACCGGAGCGGATGTGGCACCGGTGTCGGACTGGACAGTCGAGTCGGTGGGGACAGTCGAGTCGGACGGGGTAGTCAACGAAGAACCTCTCGCAGTGGGAGTAGTGGGCGTAGCGCGATGAAGCACGGGTGCGGACGCACAACAGAGAAAGGATACTCGCCCACGAATTTGCGGTAACACTCGGCGAACTTTGTCTGATTATCCAGATAGGTGTGCGCTGGATCACATGACGGGTTCGGCACTGTATTCAGGCGTTCTGAGGAGCAGCATTGAGCAAATTCACCGACGAGATGTACAAGAGTGCCGCTGTCAGCGATCACGGCATGGTGACGGGCGAACCGGATAGCCCGTTGCGACAGACCTGGAGCGACATTCATCGGCAAGCGCGCCGGATGGCGGGTGGATTGGCCGACGCTGGGATCGATCACGGGGTCGCGGTCGGAATCCTGGCCGGTCAACCGGTGGACATCGCGCCGGCCTGTCAGGCGAGTTGGATGCGCGGCGCTTCCGTGACCATGCTGCACCAGCCGACACCGCGAACCGATCTGGCGGTGTGGGCGCAGGACACCCAGAAGGTGATCGACATGATAGCCGCGCGGGCGGTCATTGTCGGGAGCCCGTTCGACGCGGCAAAACCACTCCTCGAAGCCAGCGGCATCACGGTGGTCACGATCGACGAACTGCGAACGGGTCGGGCGATCGATCCGGTCGACACCGCGGAATCGGATATCGCTCTGCAGCAGTTGACGTCAGGCTCGACCGGTTCGCCGAAAGCTGTGCAGATCACGCACGAGAACTTTCACGTCAACGCGTATGCGATGGTCAATCGCATCAAGTTCTCGATCGACGAGGACGTCATGGTGAGTTGGCTCCCGCTCTTCCACGACATGGGAATGGTCGGATTCCTCAGTGTTCCCATGCAATTGGGGGCCGAGGTCGTCAGCATCACGCCGTTGGACTTTCTCCGCAGCCCGATCCTGTGGGCGGAACTGATGGGAAAGTACGGTGGAACGGTCACGGCCGCACCGAATTTCGCGTACTCGCTTCTTGCTCGACGGCTGGCGCAAGCGGAGGACGGCGCTGTGGATCTCTCCACGGTCCGCTACATGTGGAACGGGGCAGAACCCGTCGACCCCGACACCTTGGACGCCCTCACCAAGGCCGGGGCACGGTTCGGATTGAACCCGACGGCGCTCGCACCGGCCTACGGCATGGCCGAGACAACTCTGGCGGTGTCCATCCCAGACCCGGGTCAAGGGGCGATCGTCGACTACGTGGATCCCGATTTTCTCGATGCGATGTCGCGGGCGGTTCCTTCGAACCGGCCCAACGCGCGGGCTCTCGCGACTCTGGGGAGACTTGTTCCGGACTTGGAGGGCCGCGTCGTCGACGGAGATGGGGAGGTGCTGCCGGCTCGAGGCGTCGGAATCATCGAGGTTCGAGGCAAGGCCGTCACACACGGGTACATCACCACCGAAGGTCGCCGATCCGCGCATGGCGCCGACGGCTGGTTCAACACCGGCGACGTCGGCTACCTCACCGAAGAGGGCCTCGTCGTGGTGTGTGGGAGGGTCAAGGACGTCATCATCATGGGCGGCCGCAATGTCTATCCCACCGATATCGAGCGGGCAGCCGCGACGGTGGTCGGGGTGCGACCCGGAAATGCGGTGGCTGTTCGGCTCGACGCCGGACGGAAGCGAGAGAGCTTTGCAGTTGCCGTCGAGACCAACGCGTTCGAGGACCCCGAGGAAGTTTCCCGTATCGAGCACGATGTGATCCGGGCGGTGTTCTCCGAAGTGGGTCTGCGGCCACGCGCCGTCGCGGTTCTGGGGCCCGGCAGTATCCCGAAAACGTCGTCGGGAAAACTGCGACGGTCCAACTCCGCCGCCCTGATCGGAAAGTGAAGGTCAGTGCAGGCGATTCTGCGCTGCTTCGAGTCCAAGTTCGAGGAGTAACTCCACTGCGTCTGCGGCTTCTTCGCAGACCAGATCGAGTTCTTTGCGCTCGGCTGCGGAGAACGGCTTGAGTACGTAGTCGGCCGGGTCCATCCGGCCGGGCGGGCGGCCGATGCCGACGCGGGTACGCAGGTAGTCCTTGGTGGAGAGTGAACTCGAGATGGAGCGCAAGCCGTTGTGGCCGCCCTCGCCGCCGCCCAGCTTGAGGCGGATGGTTCCGAAGTCGAGATCCAGCTCGTCGTGAACGACGATGATGTTCGACGGGTCAACCGAGAAGAACCGGGCCAGGCCGGCCACGGCACCACCGGAGAGGTTCATGTACGAGCGCGGCTTGCCGAGGATCACGCGTCGGCCGGCCAAGCGCCCTTCGACGATCTCGGCCCCACTCTTCTTGTGCGCGTTGAACTTTCCGCCCATCCGGCCCGCCAGGGTGCCGGCAACCATGAACCCGATGTTGTGCCGGGTCTTTTCGTACTGCGGGCCGGGGTTACCGAGTCCGATCACCAGGGCTGTATCTGTGCTCATCGGAGATTTCCTTTACCGACAGGGGAGTGGACGCGCAAACGGCGCGTCACTCCGAAACTCGGAATGACGCGCCGCGCACAAGCTGTGTTCTCGAGGAGAACGCGAGGATCAGGCCTCTTCGGTTGCTGCCGCTGCCGCTGCTGCTTCTTCCGAAGCTTCGGTAGCTGCTGCGGTGACGTTGACGATCAGCACGTCTGCATCTGCCTGCAGGGTCGAGCCCTTGGGGAGTTCGAGCTGGCTTGCCAGGATCTGGGTGCCGGCCTCGAGGCCCTCGACGGAAACCTCGATCTGCTCGGGGATGTGCAGCGCGTCAGCCTCGAGGGAGATGGTGGCGGCATCCTGAGCGACCATGGTGCCTGCAGCTGCGTCACCGGTGACGACGACGGGAACGTCGATCGTGACCTTCTCGCCCTTCTTGATGACGAGGAGGTCAGCGTGCTCGATGTAGTTGCGGATGGGGTGCACGACGACCGACTTGGTCAGTGCAACCTGCTCCGTGCCGTCGATGTCGAGCGTCAGCACAGCGTTGGTGCCGTGTGCGCGGAGGATGGAAGCGAAGTCGCGAGCGACGACGTTGAGGTGCTTGGGGTCTTCACCGTGGCCGTACAGAACCGTGGGGACCAGGCCGTCGCGGCGTGCGCGGCGAGCTGCGCCCTTGCCGAATTCGGTGCGGACGACAGCGACGAGGTTGTTCTCTTCAGACATGATGAAACGGCTCCTACAACTCACGGGGTTCGTGCTCGGTTTACTGACGTGTGGTTCTGTCGGCGACAGATTCTGCCTTCGGAAAGTGGACAGGCGCGCACACGGCCAGGAGCGAAACGCTCGAGCTGAGCCGTAGCCGCGTCGATCACGGAAAACCTGCAGTTAGTGGAGCAGCTGCGATTCACCCTCGCCGAGACAACGTTCCATACAGTACCGGAACTCGCGCGTCGCCGCGAATCGCCGCACGAGTTCCGGTACTTCCCGCTGTGTTCAGTTCACTGCTGCATCAGGAGCGGGCCGCGCTGATTCCGGCGCGACGCCCGAAGAAGCTGCCGTCGCCGAGGCTGGTTCCGCTGGCGTAGCCGCCCGCGCAGACACCGGACGTGCAGCGGCCCGCAGCGAACAGTCCGGGGATCGGCTCGCCGGAGACGTGCAGAACTTCGGAATCGACGGTTGTCTTCAACCCGCCGAGTGTGAAGCCGCCGGTGCGACCGCGCAGGTCGATCGCGGCGAACGGGCCGACGATCGGCTTGACCCACTCGGGCTTCTTGCCAAGCACCGGGTCGGAGTTCGACTCGGCGTGACGGTTGTAGAGATCGACAGTGGATTGCAGCGAGCCGACGGGAAGCCCCATCTCGGCTTCGAGTTCCTCGACCGTTTCCGCTACCCACGTCGGTTGCGCTCGCAACTGCGCACTGGACGATTCGGCGGCGATACCTTCCTCGTATGCGGCTTCGTCGATGATGAGGAAAGCCTGATTGTCCTGCTGGAACAGCGTTGCCTGGCCGATGCGGCCCGGGTAGGTGTCCTCGGGGATGTATCGCTGACCACGGCCGTTGACGAGAATGCCGCGCACCATCAACTGCGGGTCGCAGAAGAACGCAACCTCGGTGGCGTCCATGTGCGCGGTGTCGGCGCCGAGTGCCTGGCCGATCTGGATCGCGCGACCGTCGTGCGCCTCGATGGAAGCGGCCGGATGGCCGAAGATACGCGGCGCGTTGGAGCGCACCATCTCGTTGTTGTAGGCAAAGCTGCCCATCGCCAGCACAACACCCTTGTTGGCGCGGATCGCGACATCCTTGCCGTAACGCTTGGCGACAACGCCGACCACGCGGGGGCCGTCGACCACCAGAGTCTGGACGCGCAAATCGTATTCTGCTCGGACGCCGAGCTTTTCGGCCGTCTCGACGAGCGGCTTCATCAGCATGTAGCCGCCGCCCTGCTCGCCGGTCTTCTTCTCGGACATCTGCGGAACGTGTCCACGGGGCGCGGGATCGACCAGCGTGTTGAACGGCGCGGCGTTCTCACCGCCGGAGTACATGAGGCCGTCGTCGAAGGGCGGTTCCCAGCCGGGCTGACCCCAGAACGACTCCTTGAACGGAACGCCGGCGTCGACGAGCCAGTTGTAGTGATCGACGCTGCCTTCGCAGTAGGCATCGATCTTGGCGTCGTCGGTTCCCGGGCCGAGTGCGGCTTTCATGAATGTCTTCATGTTGTCGACGGTGTCGTCGAATCCGCATGCCTTCTGCAGCGCAGTGCCGCCGCCCAGGTAGATGAAGCCGCCGGCCAGTGACGCGGCACCGCCCCAACCGCCGGTTCGCTCGAGCACGAGCACGTCGGCGCCCGCGCGGGCAGCCTCGATTGCCGCGGTGACTCCGGCGATTCCGTAGCCGGCGACAACCACGTCGGCTTCGAAGTCCCAGCTAGAGATGTCGGAAACGGAAATCGGGGAAATTGTGGCGTCGGCCATGGGCGGCGTCCTCTCGCAAAAAAATGAACTGATCAGGTGAGAGTCAAGATTTGCAGCTCCGCTCGTGTCCTGCCCGCTGTGATCCCGGTCATCGGGAGACGCTCAAATCCCGTACCGCGCCGAGAAAACTGTCCAGATCATTCTCGTCGACAAAACAGTGCGGGGACGCTCTGACGACGGCGTCGAGCCCGCGTGCCGTCATGTCGAGGAGGGTCGATCCGCGACTGCTCACAGTCACAGTGATGCTCTGCGTCGCAAGTCGACTGCGGACTTCGGCGGCCGGAACCGCGTCCAGGGTGAACGAGACGATGCCGCTGAGGATGGGTCCACGATCCTGGACTGTGACACCGGACAGCGCGCCCAGGCCCGCCCGAAGATAGTTCGCCCTCGATTCGATCTGCTGCGCAACGGTTTCCGTCCCCAGCGCCAAGAGGTAGTCCGCCGCGGCGCCGAGTCCAAGGCGAGCCGCGACACTGGTTTCCCACAGTTCGAATCGTGTGGCATCCGGCGCGGGCACATAGGAATCGGGGTGGGTCCAGTCCGCTCCGTGCAGGTCCATCGCGGCAGGTTCGAGCGCGGTTGCCAGCCCGGGACGCACGTAGAGAAACCCCGTTCCCCGTGGGCCCCGAAGCCACTTGCGGCCCGTGGCGCTCAACGCGTCGACGCCGAGGGCAGCCACGTCGATGGGCAGTTGACCGACCGATTGGCACGCGTCGAGAAGAACCAGTGCGCCGTGGCGCGCGGCCAGTTCGACAACCTCACGGACCGGGTTGACCAGGCCGCTGTTCGTGGGGGCGTGGACAACCGAGATGACGCGGACACGGTCGTCGAGCATCGCTTCGAGTGCGTCGAGGTCGATCCGGCCGTCGGAATCGCTCGGAATCACCTCGACCTTCGCGCCGGTCGACCGCGCCCGCCCCAGCGCGGCGATGGCGTTGCTGGCGTATTCGACACCGCAGATCAGGACGCGGTCGCCCGGGCTCAAGGGCACGGCCGCAAAAAAGTCGTTCCAGGCGCGGGTTGCGCTGTCGGTCAAGGCGATATCCGAAGGCTGGGCGCCGATCACCCGGGCCAGTGAGTGTGGAAGCGCGGCCAAGGCCTCACTGCGGCGATCTGCGGCGACATAGCCGCCGACGTCGGCTTCCAGGCGCAGATGCTCGATCATCGCCGTCAATACAGGTTCGGGCGGTAGCGAGGATCCGGCGCTGTCGAGGAACACCTTGTCGATGCACCCAGGGGTGTCGCGGCGGATCGAGGTGAGATCGAACATGGCACCATCCGTTCACTTCGGTGTGGTTCAAAGGCTCTGTGAACGAAGCTATACCGATGGACCGCACCCTGGGGACGTTCGACGCCGTGGTGATCGGCCTTGCCGCGATGATCGGTGCCGGAGTGTTCGTGGTGTTCGCGCCGGCAGCGGCAGCGGCCGGCACGGGATTGATGTTCGGTCTGGCGATCGCGGCATTCGTGGCGTACTGCAACGCCACGTCGTCGGCGCAACTGGCCGCGCGTTATCCGACCTCAGGCGGGACGTACGTCTACGGACGTGAGCAACTCGGGCCGTGGTGCGGGTTCATTGCGGGGTGGTCGTTTGTGATCGGGAAGATCGCGAGCTGCGGGGCGATGGCGTTGACCTTCGCGACTTACGTTGTACCCGAACCGTATCGGAAGCCCGTCGCCGTGGCGCTAGTAGTGCTGCTGGTCGCGGTGAACTATCGCGGTGTCACCAGGACCGCGCAGATGGCGCGAGTGATCGTCGCGATGTCCGTGACGGCAATCGGCGTGGGTTTGTGCGTATCGCTGTGGGGGCCGGGCGCTCATCGTGCGATGCCTGACGTTGTTTTCGGCTCCTGGTACGGGGTTCTGCAATCGGCGGGGTTACTGTTCTTCGCCTTTGCCGGGTACGCCCGCATCGCGACTCTGGGGGAGGAAGTCCGGGATCCTCGGCGCACAATTCCACGCGCAATCCTGATAGCACTGGGAGCTGCGGTAGTCATCTATGCACTGGTAGCGGTGGTTCTTCTGGTTACTCTGGGGCAGGAGAGACTTGCGGAGTCGACCCGTCCGCTCGCGGATGCCGTCGCGCTTTCCGGGTGGGGGTGGGCTGAATCGATTGTGGTCGTCGGCGCAGCCGCCGCATCCGCTGGTGCGCTGTTGGCGCTGATCGCGGGAGTGAGCAGAACCGCGATGGCGATGGGCCGGGAACGGGATCTGCCCCCGACTTTCGCAGCGATTCACCCCAAATTTTCTGTGCCACATCACGCTGAACTGGCTGTCGGAGCGATCGTGATCGCACTGGTCTCGATGGTCGATCTGCGTGGTGTGATCGGGTTTTCGTCGTTCGGGGTGCTGGTGTACTACCTAGTGGCAAATGTCAGTGCGTATACCCAAGGCGGCGCGGATCGGATGTTCCCGCGCTGGCTTCAGGTTGTCGGAGCGCTGGGATGTGCGGTCCTGGCGTTCACGCTGCCTACTTCGGCAGTTGCGGCGGGGACAGGTGTTGTTCTTCTGGGTTGTGGGTACCGGTGGATACGACTGAAAAAATTTGGCGACACGTAACACGGCAAAGGGTGCAATCGGTGTGTGCGGGCTCTATCGTCGGTACAACCGCTAGAGCCCGCGAACCGCTAGACATACCCAAAGGGGAAGTCGAATGGCAACCGCAGTACTGGAAACGACGCTGGACTCACGTCCCGCCGCCGAGGCATACATCGGTGGGGTGTGCTTCAAACAGGGCCCGCCGCGACTCATCGGGACCGAGGTCGAATGGCTGACCAGGGATGCCGGTGGTGGTCGTCCGTCGCTCGAAGCGCTGGCCCACGCGCTGGGTAAACATACGCCCACCAGCATCGACCCGGAATCTCCTGGCGCCCCACTTCCGGGTGGAAGTTATGTGACCGTCGAACCGGGCGGTCAGATCGAACTTTCCTCGGCGCCGCGCACGTCAGCCCGCGAAGTATGCGACTACCTGGGTGAAGACCACCGCGTGTTGAGTGCACTTCTGCACGATCAGTCCATCGAGATGTACGACGGTTCGGCGGATGAGCTGCGTGAACCACACCGCTTGCTGCGACTGCCCCGATACTGCGCCATGGAACATCAGTTTGCCTCTATCGGGCCGTACGGAACCCTCATGATGTGCAACACCGCCGCCGTGCAGGTGAGCGTCGATGCGGGTGGAAGCCAAGAAGCTATAGCGCGGCGGTGGCGACTCCTCGGCGACATCGGACCGGCTCTGATCGCCGCATTTGCGTGTTCGCCACAGCTGGAAGGGATTCCGCGAGGTGAGTGGGCGTCGCAACGGATGCGGACGTGGCTCGAACTTGATGCCAGGCGCACTATGCCCGTCGTCGATGCCGCCGATTATGCGCAGTGGGCCTTGAACGTCCCGCTGATGTGTGTCCGGAACAGTTCCGAAGACTGGACTGCGCCGCGGGGCGCCACGTTTGGCGACTGGATCGACGGGGCACTCGAATCCGACATAGGTCGTGCGCCCACGTCCGAGGATCTGGATTACCACCTGTCCACGATGTTTCCGCCGGTCCGTGCGGCAGGACATCTGGAGGTGAGGTACATCGACGCTCAACCCGGCGATCTGTGGCGCGTGCCGATAGCCGCGATCGATGCGCTGCTGTCCGGGCCTGCAGTGATGCAGGAAGCAAGCGATGCCGCGGCATCGACGGCGGGCCGCTGGCGTGATGCCGCGGAATACGGGCTGGTGGACGTCGAATTACGTTCGGCAGCAACATCTCTGATGTCGCTCGCAGCGTCGTATGCGCCTGATCCCGAGTTTGTTCGTCTCCTCGATCGTGCGGCCGAGCGGTGTTGTCGGGGCCTGGCACCGGTCGAGGGAACCTGATGTCGGCAGAGGTCACCAAGGAGGCGGTCGAGACCGTCCTGGATCGGGCACGAGCGCGTTCGCTGCTGCTCACCGATTGTGTCGACGACACCGAGTTGATCGCCCAGCACTCGCCGCTCATGAGTCCGCTGGTGTGGGATCTTGCCCATATCGGCAACCAGGAGGAACTGTGGCTGGTACGCGATGTGGGCGGGCGAGAACCGGTCAGGCGCGATATCGACGACATGTACGACGCGTTCAAACACTCGCGGCCCACGCGGCCTGAGCTTCCACTGTTGGACCCGGCCGAATCGCGTCGATACATACGTACGGTTCGAGGCAAGGTGTTGGACGTCCTGGCTGACAGCAACTTCGACGGAAAACCACTCGAACGCAGCGGGTTTGCGTTCGGCATGATCGCCCAGCACGAACAGCAACACGCCGAAAGTATGCTCGCGACACACCAATTACGTTCCGGCCCTGCGGCACTCGTGGCCACACCAGCTCCCGCTGTGCGGCGCAAGCCCCTTCATGACGAGGTGGTCGTTCCCGCCGGGCCGTTTGTGATGGGTACCGATGACGAACCGTGGGCTCTCGACAACGAGAGAACCGCTCACCAGGTGTATCTGGGCCCCTATGCCATCGACCGATTCCCGGTTACCAACGGTGAGTTCATCGAATTCATCGACGACGGCGGGTATTCCCGGCCCGAACTGTGGTCGCGGGTCGGGTGGCGTCATCGCATCGATGCCAAGCTCACTGCGCCCTTGTTCTGGGAACGCGACGGATCAACGTGGTGGCAGCGGTCTTTCGGCACCGACAAACCGCTAGCGATTCGCCGCCCGGTGGTGCATGTCAGCTACTTCGAAGCCGAAGCCTATGCAACCTGGGCCGGCAAGCGACTTCCCACCGAAGCCGAATGGGAGAAAGCGGCGCGGTGGGATCCCGAATCCGGGCGGTCCCGCCGATTCCCGTGGGGCGATGACGCACCGGACGAGACCCGCGCCAATCTCGGCCAACGGCATCTGTCTCCGGCTGATGCGGGGGCATATCCCGACGGCGCGTCGGCGTACGGCGTGCAGCAGTTGATCGGGGACGTGTGGGAATGGACGTCTTCCGGTTTCCATCCGTACCCGGGGTTTCACGCGTTTCCATACCGTGAGTACTCCGAGGTGTTCTTCGGCGGTGATTACAAGATGCTGCGCGGTGGTTCGTTCGGAACCGACAGCGTTGCGTGCCGTGGCACCTTCCGCAATTGGGATCATCCGATCCGGCGTCAGATATTCTCCGGATTTCGCTGCGCCAGAACACTGTCCGGGCACGTCTGACATGTGCCGACATCTCGGCTACCTCGGACCGCCGCGCTCTGTCCGAGATCTCCTGCAGGGCGGAACCCATTCGCTGGTGAAGCAGTCGTGGGCGCCCCGTGAGATGCGCAAGGGTGGAGTCATCAACGCCGATGGCTTCGGCGTAAGTTGGTGGACGGCCGGGCAGTTGGGGCGGTATCGAAGTAGCACCCCGATCTGGTCGGATCCCACTGTCGAGGAAACGCTTTCACATATCCGCAGCGGATCGGTTCTGGCCGCGGTGCGGTCCGCGACCGAGGGAATGGCCGTCGAAGTCGGCGCATGCGCACCCTTTGTCGACACTACCTACGCATTCAGCCACAACGGAGTCCTCACCGGGTGGCCGAGTTCGGTTGCCGCTCTTGCACAGGAGGTTCCGACTGCCGCGCTGCTGACCATGTCGGCGCCAACAGATTCGGCACTGCTGTGGGCCCTGTTGCGTCATCGCTTGCAGGACGCATCTTCGTTGACGGGCACGTCGGTGGAAGCCGCCTTGACCACCGTCATTCACGACGTCGAAGCAGTGGCGCCAGGTTCGCGTCTGAATTTCCTGCTCGGCGACGGGAACGAACTGTGGGCCAGCACCTGGGGCCATACGTTGTACGTTCTCGTCGACGAGTTGCAAGCACTGGTCGCGTCCGAACCCTTCGATGATTCACCCCAGTGGGAACAAGTTCCTGACAGGCACCTCGTCTGCGCCCGCCCCGGGCATTTGATCATCACCCCGATCCCGATGGGAGAACGATGAGCACCCCGATTCTCGAGATCTTTCTGACTCCGGACGACCTTGTCGAGCAACTACGGTCCGACGCTCGCTCCGGCCTGACCGCGCAGGCGAAGTGGCTTGCGCCGGTGTGGTTCTATGACGCCCGAGGCAGTGAACTCTTCGAGCAGATCACCGAGCTGCCCGAGTATTACCCCACCCGCACGGAACGCGCTTTGCTGGCCGAGTGCGCCGGCGAGATCGCATCGTTGACTACACCGAAGATGCTGATCGAGTTGGGTTCCGGTTCCTCGGAGAAGACGCGCCTCCTGCTGGAAGCGATGTCTGATTCACTGCATACCTATGTCCCGCAAGATGTTTCGGTGACTGCGTTGGAAGGTGCGGCAAAGGCGATCAGCGCGGAGTTTCCGGGTATCGACGTCATCGGAGTGGTCAGCGACTTCACCGGTTCGCTGCATCATCTTCCCAGCGGCGGCAGGCGGGCGGTCGCGTTTTTGGGCGGCACGCTGGGGAATCTGATTCCGGGCGAGCGCGCAGAGTTCCTCGCCGGTGTCGCCGAGGTCCTCGGCCAGAGTGAGAGCTTGATCCTCGGCGTGGGGTTGGTGACCGATCCGGCCGTGCTGGTTCCCGCATACGACGACAGCGCGGGAGTAACGGCGCAGTTCAACCTCAACGTGCTCAGCGTGTTGAACAAGCAACTCGGTGCGAACTTCCCGCTGGAAGCGTTCAGGCACGTCGCACTCTGGGATGCCGAGAACCAGTGGATCGAGATGCGGTTGGAAGCACTCCGCGATCTTTCGGTGCGAATCGAAGACTTGGATCTGGACATCACCTTCGCTGCGGGCGAGCAATTGCGCACGGAAATCTCCGCGAAATTCACCGTCGACGGGATCACTGCCGAGTTGGAGGCTGCGGGCTTTCGGTTACAGAAAGTGTGGACCGACGCCGATCAACGGTTCGCGTTGTTGTGTGCGGAGCGAGCCTGACTTGGGTGCACTCGGATCCGGGCGCGCTGTCCTGATTGCAGCGACAATCGTGATGCTCACGATCCCGTTGGCACAATGCTCCGCTCAGACGGCTCCGCCGCCCGGGAACCTCGAATCTGTTGGCAGCAGTTCGGAAGTCCCCACCGAGGACACGTTGCCGGAACTCGTGGTGACCACCCTCCTCGACGGACTGGACCATCCCTGGGATGTTGTGCAGGCGCCCGACGGAACGGTTCTCACCGGGCAACGGTCCGGAGGTTTTGTCGTTCGCCGCAGCGACAACACGACCGGCCCCGTCACTGCAGACCTTTCGGATCTCTACGCTCGGTCCGAGACCGGACTCATGGGAATCGCGCTTGCCCGCGACTTCGCTCAGTCCCGCACCCTGTACACCTGCCAGGGATTCAGCGCTGGGGGAGTAACGGATATTCGAGTGATCTCGTGGACGGTCGACGCCGGATGGACTGCACTCACGCGAACCGGAACCGTGGTGTCCGGCCTCCCGGTCTCGACGGGGCGACACGGAGGTTGCCGAATACTTGCATCCGAAGACGGAACGCTGTTGATCGGCACGGGTGACAGCGCGACGCCCAGTGTTCCGCAGGATCCGAACTCGCTGGGCGGCAAGGTCTTGCACGTCAACGCGGACGGCACGCCGGCGGCGGGCAACCCCAACCCGTCGAGTCTCGTGTACACACTCGGCCACCGGAACGTTCAGGGATTGGCCGTTCAACCCGGAACCGGCAGGCTCTATTCGGTGGAGCAGGGCACTAGCGTCGACGACGAGCTGAATCTACTCACCCCCGGCGGAAACTACGGCTACCGACCGGACCGGTTGCCCGGAACATACGACGAGTCGGTGCCGATGACCGATCCGTCCCGCGTGCCGGGCGCGATCGAAGCGGTATGGAGTTCGGGTAACTCGACCCTGGCAACTGCGAGCGCGGCATTTGCCTCAGGCCCGCAATGGGGTTCGTGGGACGGCAGCGTCGTCATCGGCGGACTCAAGAGCAAGAAACTGATCTTCGTGCGACTGAGCGACGACGGCCGCAGCGTCGACGCCCAGACGTACGGGTTGGAAGACCAGTACGGACGCCTGCGTTCGGTCACGCCAACGGCAAACGGATCTCTTCTTGTCACCACGGACAACGGCGAGAACGACCGGGTGCTGCTCGTGACGCCGTCTCCGTAGCCGAATTACCAGCCGTAGTAGGTGTCAGAAGCTCCAGATCAGCGGAATCAGAACCGTCGCAACCACGAGGAACCACACGAGCATCGGGAGTCCGAGCTTCCAGTAGTCGCCGAACTTGTAGCCGCCAGGGCCCATCACCATCATGTTGGCGGGGGTTGCGACGGGAGTCAGGAACGACGCGGCGGCCGCGACGGTCACGGTCATCAGGAGCGGCACCACCGAGATGTTCAGCTCGGAGGCGACGGAAATTGCGATCGGCGTGATGATCAATGCCGTCGCGGTGTTGCTGATGAGCTGGCCGAGCGTTGCGGTGACGAGGAACAGTCCGGCAACAACGACGTACGGGCTGGCGCCGCCGATGACGTCGACAAAACCGTGGGCGAGTTTCTCGGCAGCGCCGGTCTGTTGAATTGCCGTGGAAAGCGGGATCATTCCACCGACCAGGATGAGGGTGGTCCACGAGATCGAGCGGTGGGCCTGTTCGACGCTGATCACGCGCAGCAGGACCATCGCGCAGGCGGCAAGAAGACCCGCGACGGCGGACGGGACCAATCCGAACGTCAGCATGATCACCATGGCGGCGACAACGACCAGCGACATGATCGCGCGGGTTCCGAGCGGCGCGGCCTGCTTACGGATCAAGGCAGGCGGGTCGACAACAAGGACGTTCGGGTCCACGGACGTGTGAGTGTCCAGGTCGTCCCAACTGCCCTGCAGCAATAGTGTGTCGCCGGCAGCGAGCCTGATACCGCCAGGCCCACAGGGCTCGCCGGCTCGCGCTGCGGCCAGAACCACCAGATCGCCACTGTCGGTAAGCATGCCGGGGAAAACCTTGTCGCCGATGATCTCCGAACGAGGCGGAACGATCACCTCGACAACACCGTCGTCCTTGGTGATCAGCGGCGCGTCGGATTGATCGCAACCGCCCGCGACGGCGTATTGCTGTGCGAGTGTTTTGGCGTGCCGGCTCAGGTCCGGTGACATCGACGTCCCGGCGCGGTGGGGCAACACGCGAGGACCGAGAAAGACTGCGATCGCAATGGTTCCGAGAACCAGTGGCGCGCCGATCAAGGTGAAGTCGAAGAAGCCGAATGCGCCGACACCGGCGTCGGCGGCGGCGTCGGAGACGATGATGTTGACCGGTGTGCCGGTGAGCGTGAGCATCGAACCGGCATGCGCGGCAAAGGCGAGCGGGAGCAGCAGTTGCGATGTGGACCGGCCGAGTCGGACCGCGAGGACGACCACCATCGGGATCAATGCGGCTACCGCACCGTTCACACTGATCAATGCTGTCAGTGCGGCGACCAGCAACATGATTGCGCTCACCAACCGAACGCGTGAATCGCCTACCTTCGTCAGAAGTTTCTCGCCCGCCCACGTCGTGACTCCTGTGGCGTCGAGCGCTTCGCTGACGACAAAGAGTGCGGCGATGAATATGACTGTGGGATCACCGAATCCGGCCAGTGCCTGTTCCACCGAGATCACCCCGGTTGCGGCCAGCGCCAGTGCGGTTCCGATCGCGATGATGCCGACCGGAATTCTGCCTATGACAAACAGAGCCACAACCACGGCAAGCACGACAAAGGTGATGGTGATGTCATTCACGATTCGTAAAGCTACCTCCCACCACGGCTACCGCCCTGCATCGCATACAGAACGACCCCGTCTCGGAAGGAGGCGGGGTCGAAGGGACGGACGCGGTGGAATTAGTTGGAGGCGGCGATGCGCGCCTTCTCGAGAGCAGCGAGTGTGCGGAGCACGGTTGCCTTCTGCTTGTTGAGATCGCTCAGGCGAGCACGAGCAGGCAGACCCTGGGCAAGTTCGGCGACCTTGATCTGCTCGTCGATGGAACCGAGCTGATCGAGAAGCCCCAGAACGCGCGTCTGCAGCGTGTTGATGTCGACGGTGTCCGTCTTCACCGGAGCGGCAACGCGAGTCGCAGTGCCCGTGCTGGAGGGGCGAGAAGCGCGTGCCGGTGACGTGTCGGCAACAACGGTGGCCGCGCGCGGGCGGATGGCCTTGCGGACAGCGGCAGCGTCGGGGAGAACGTCCATGCGGATTTCGTTGAGGACGCGGCGAGCTTCGCGTGCCGTGACGCGGTATTCACGCTCTTCGTCGTCGTCGGACTGCAGCGTTCCGCCGAGCGGACGCAGACCGTACATGCCGAGGAATCGCTTGGCGTCGTCGATGATGCCTTCGTTTTCGCGGCACCGTTCGCAGCGCGGTTCGTTGCGGAACATTTCTACGGAGTTGTCGTCACCACACCAGACACAGGATCCTGGGCGCCACCGCCGGACCGTCGGAGCTGAAGAATTCGGTGAATGAGATTCGGGCCGGGATGCCGAACGAGATTCCAGGGTTTGCGCGTCGATCACGACGAGCCACATTAGGCGAAGATTGCGGGCAGGTGAACACCAGCTCGGCGTCGACCTGGGATTCTCCCCGGAGGCGTGACCAAGATCATGCCGATTGTCCGATTCTCGGGTATTTGTGTGTCGCACAAATGGATTCGTGAAGACCTCTCGGTCTGGTTCAACAGATGAGCGTCCCCGTGAAACACGAAGGGCGCGTACCCGTGACCGTCTGGTCACAGATACGCGCCCGCCCCGCGGTAACGCGAAAGACTATGCGCTGCCGTTGAACAGTGAAGTCACAGAACCGTTCTCGAAAACTTCCTTGATGGTCCGTGCGAGCAGAGGTGCAATCGACAGAATCGTCAGCGTCGGGAACTGCTTCGACTCGGGGATCGGCAGCGTGTTGGTCGTGATGACTTCCTTGGCGCCGCAGGCAGCCAGGCGCTCGGCTGCCGGATCCGAGAAGATGCCGTGGGTGGTGGCAATGATGACGTCGACAGCGCCGGCGTCCTTGAGTACCTTGACGGCGCCGGCGATGGTGCCGCCGGTGTCGATCATGTCGTCGATCAGCACGCAGGTGAGGCCGTTGACGTCACCGACGACGCGGTTGGACTTGACCTGGTTCGGGACCAGCGGATCACGCGTCTTGTGCACGAACGCCAGCGGCGCGCCGTCGAGGGCATCTGCCCACTTCTCGGCAACCTTGACGCGGCCGGCATCAGGGGAGACGACGCAGATGTTGTCGGTGCCGTAGTTGTCGCGCACGTACTCGGCGAGCTGGCCCTGAGCGTGCATGTGGTCGACCGGACCGTCGAAGAAACCCTGAATCTGATCGGTGTGGAGGTCGACCGTGATGATCCGGTCGGCGCCTGCGGTCTTGAGCAGGTCCGCGATCAAGCGAGCGGAGATCGGCTCGCGTCCGCGGTGCTTCTTGTCCTGGCGGGCGTACGGGTAGAACGGCAGCACCGCGGTGATGCGCTTTGCAGATCCACGCTTGAGGGCGTCGATCATGATGAGTTGTTCCATCACCCACGTGTTCAGCGGCGCCGGATGGCTCTGCAGCACAAACGCATCCGATCCACGCACGGACTCTTCGAAGCGAACGAAGATCTCACCGTTCGCGAAATCGCGGGCAGTCTGCGGGGTGACTCGGATGTCGAGTTCCTTCGCAACCTGCTCAGCCAACTCGGGATGCGCACGACCCGAGAACAACATCAAGTTCTTCTGGTTGTCGATCCAATTCGCAGTCACTGGTTCATGCCATCCTTTTGTACTTGCTGATCTGTGCGCTCTGATTCCGAAGCCGTTGCTGCATCGGCCGCAGGAGTACCGGGTCGATTTTTCTCGACCCAACCCTCGATGTTGCGTTGCTTACCGCCCGAGACCGCAAGAGCCCCAGCCGGAACGTCGAATCGCAAGACGGTGCCGGCGCCGGTGTACGCGCCGTCCCCGACGTGAACCGGAGCGACGAACATGGTGTCCGAGCCGGTTCGCACGTGCGACCCCACCACAGTACGGCGCTTGGTCACCCCGTCGTAATTGACGAAGACGCTCGACGCTCCGATGTTGCTGTGATGGCCGATGGTGGCGTCGCCGACGTAGGTAAGATGCGGAACCTTCGAGTGTTCGCCGATCTCGGCGTTCTTGGTCTCCACGTACGCACCGAGTTTGCCGTGAGCGCCCAGGGAAGTGGCCGGACGTAGGTACGCGAAGGGGCCGACGGTGGCGTCGTCGCCGATTGTCGACTCGCTTGCGTGCGAGCGGACGACAACGGCCCTTGCACCGACAGTGACATCGGTCAGAGTCGTATCCGGGCCGATCACAGCGTCTTCGCCCACTGACGTGGTGCCGGCCAACTGCACGCCGGGAAGCAGCGTCACATCTTGCTCGAGAGTGACGTCGCAATCGATCCACGTACTTGACGGATCGACAACGGTGACGCCCGCCCGCATCCACTTCTCGAGGATTCGACGATTCTTCTCACGTGCCAACGTCGACAGCTGCACGCGATCGTTTGCACCGGCGACCAGAACCGAATCAGCGATGTGCTGAGCGCGGACTCGCTGTCCGGCGCGACGGGCGATCATGATCACATCGGTGAGATAGAACTCGTGCTGAGCATTGTTGGAGTCGAGGGACGACAACGCATCGCGAAGCGTCTCGACATCGAATGCGTAGACGCCGGAATTGACCTCGGTGATCGAACGCTGCGAGTCCGTCGCTTCTTTTTCTTCGACGATCGCGTTGACTTCACCGTCGGTGGTGCGCAGGATCCGGCCGTACCCGGTGGGGTCGGACGCCGTGGATGTCAGGACTGTCACCGCGGCTGCCGGCGCGCTGATGTGGCGCTCGAGTAGATCCGCGATGGTGGTGCCGTCCAGGAGCGGGACGTCGGCGGCAGTCACGAGTACCGTGCCGCGGAAATCTGCAGGCAGCCCTTCGAGTCCACAACTGACCGCGTGGCCCGTGCCCTTCTGCTCGTCCTGAACGGCGATGGTGATCGCGCGATCCAAGTCGGTGGCGACGGATGCCACAGCTTCGGATACCCGTTCGCGATCGTGGCCGACGACGGTCACCAAATGCGTCGGATTCAACGACGCGGCAGCGTGGAGGGAGTGCGCGAGCATGGTGCGGCCGGCAAGAGTGTGGAGCACCTTGGGGGTCTTGGACTTCATCCGAGTGCCTGCACCCGCTGCGAGAACGATCACGGCGGTTTGCACTTGTTTGAGCTCCCTCTTGTCGATCATCAACTACCGGCTCCGCCGCCAGGACTCGAACCTGAACTATCTGAACCAAAATCAGAGGTGCTGCCATTACACCACGGCGGATTGCCACGCTCTCCGAACCTTGCGGCGGATTACGCGCAAGAATAATCGCATGCCGACCCGGTCTAGGTCGAACCGCTCCTCCGTTTTCGGGTCGAGCAGTGCCGATAGGCTTGCCGAGAGCGGTGCGGTGACAACCGTCCGCCGTGTGGGGAGAGAGGCAATGATGGCGACGGTTCCCAATCCGATGGGCAGTGATCGCGCACCTGAACGGGCAGCTCGGGTGCGGATGACGGGAACACAGCGTCGTCAGCAGTTGATCGAGATCGCCAGGGCACTTTTTGCCGAACGTGGATACGAAGCAACTTCGGTCGAGGAAATCGCGCAGCGGGCGAATGTCTCGAAGCCTGTCGTCTACGAGCACTTCGGCGGTAAAGAGGGCTTGTACGCCGTGGTCGTGGATCGCGAGATGTCGCGACTGTTGGAGATGATCACGTCATCGTTGTCGCAAAACCGCTCGAGAGTTCGAGTCGAGCGAGTAGCGCTGGCGTTGCTCACATACGTCGAGGAACACACAGACGGCTTCAGGATCTTGGTTCGTGATTCGTCCGTCGTGGCGCCGAGCGGCACCTATTCCAGTCTCCTCAACGACGCCATCAGTCAGGTGGGATACCTGTTGGCCGGAGACTTCTCGCGGCGCGGATTCGACCCGGGACTTGCAACGATGTACGCGCAGGCACTGGTTGGGATGGTGTCGACCACAGCCACGTGGTGGCTCGACGAGCGCACTCCGTCCAAGGAAGTTGTGGCCGCGCACCTCGTGAATCTGTGTTGGAACGGCCTCACCAATCTCGAGGCCGATCCGCAATTAGAGGGTTAACGCAGGCGTGCCTGTCGCCGAAGTATGGAGCGCAGTCTAAGCTGTGTTGGCTGTATCACGATCGTTCGATGGGCAAATGTGGTTTGTTTGCGTGGGGTGTTCTTTGTTGCAAAGCGCCTTCCATTTTGACGCTGTGAACGGGTAATGGTGAGGATTCGTTCGATGTGTGGTGACTGGAGGCCGGATCGATGGTGAGGCAGGAGCGGGCGGAAGCCACTCGTGATTCGGTACTGCGCGGTGCAGCGGGGGTTTTCCTGCGTCTGGGATATGCAAACGCCAGTCTGAGCGAGATCATCGCCGAATCGCAGGTGACCAAAGGGGCGCTGTACTTCCACTTCGGTTCCAAGGAAGAGCTCGCCCGCGCGGTAATCGACGAAGGGTCTGCTCGTTTCGACGCCAAGTCGGAATTGTGGCTGGATCGCCGGACACCGGCACTGGAATCGCTGATCGGTGTCTCGTCGGTGGCAGTCGATACTGCAGCACACGACGTACTTGTTCGTGCCACGTTCCGTTTGCTGGTCGAAATCGGTGACTACCGTGGATCGGGTCCGGCAACGTTCGACGTCTGGCTCGATATTTTCCGGGAACTCGCCACCAGAGCTGCCGATGAAGGTGACCTCAAATCCGACGTCGACTCTTCGGACATTGCGCGCTTCTTGTTGCAAATGGTGACGGGTGTCCGATTGATAGCTTCGGCTACGGGAACAATGCGTGATTTGTCTGAGTCGATGAAGACGTCCTGGAACATCATTCTTCCGGTCGTCGTTCCGGAATCGAAGGTCGAATACTTCCGCCAGTTTGCTGCTCGGCGTCTAAGTAGTGACCACTGAGTTAATCTACCCTTGGCGACGCACTGGAATTCCCTGCGCACGAGGCGAAAATGGAATGACTGAGCCTGGAAAGAAGATGGTCGTCAGAGTGTCTCGCTTGCTGTTGCCATCATGTCGAGCGCAACATGCGGGGAATTTTCGCTTCGGACAACTGCAGCTATTCATGACCGCAGTTACCGATTCGGTAAATTCAAGAGGTGCTTGATGATCCACATCCAGGCTGCGCGGTGGTGGACGCCGAGGTGCAGTCGGCAGTAGGACGTGCGCTGAAACTGCTACAGCGCAATGATATTGAGGACAAGACATAATCGGCGTTGCTGCAACACCTCAGGCAATCATTGCCGGTGATCTTCGGATCGGCTGATGTGCGTCCGTCGATGCCCTCTTGCCAATTCGGTGACTCTGTCAGCGTCGGGGAGGGCATCGACCCCGTCGATCAGGATCGTTGGCGATCCTGCGAACGGCACCGCCGCGGCCTCGTCGCTGGTGGTCAACAGTCGATACGTGACTGCGACGTCGACCAGGCCGCTGTCGGCCAACGCTTCATCCACGCGTGCGCCTGCTCCTTCGGAGTTCGGGCACTGATCCACATGCAGAATCTCGATGTTCACATGCTCATTGTCGTCACTGACACAAAAACGTGCCCCGTCTGACCAGACGATCGAACAGGGCGCTCTCTTCGTGTCTTCGCCAGCAGTGTTGCGACTGCCCAGGAATCCAGGCTTCGTGATGTGGCCATTTCGTGTGCCTGGAGCGGGTTGGTGCCGACCCAACCTCGAAGTCGGGCCTGATCACGTCCGGCGCACAGTCGGAGGTGGCTTGGTTGCACCGTCGTCGACCACCACTTGTGGCTACGCCGCAAGGCCCGGCAAAAGGGCCGTCCGCGTTTTGCATGTTTTGCGGAACTCTAGAAGTACCGCGAAGGCCGCCGCCGCTAGTGCTGGACCTGCGAAGATCCAGACAACCGAGCGCCGACGAGCGGTAAACACCCTAGGTTAGTTGGTTGGCTCCTGATCGGGTCGACTTGATGACGTTCGAGCATGAGTGGCCGGCGAAGTTCGCCGCAGCCGTAGCCGGTGGCGAAAAGAGCTTCGACGGTTTTTCCGGCGAGAAGCACCTGTCCAGGATCGATGGCGCATGCGGGCCATCCGGATGTGGCTCGAGAAGTGCGGGAGCCGGTCTTGTAGCGCCGGTTGATCGTCTTGGCGAGAGCGTGTACACCGAAAGTGCTTTAAAGTGCGGCGAATTACGTCGTGGATGTTGCGACGCCCCCGACAACTTCACCGACCACAACCAGATCAGGCGGGGGCAGGTCCTCGCCAACCGCCCACGCCTTGAGGTAACCGCAGTGCATGTAGTATCTTTTGTGGACATTTGTCGCCAAATATGTTGGTGCACAATTGAACACGTGGAAGATCTGCTTGCCGGGGTCGACAGGTGGCCGATCCGGCGACGCGGATTATTGGCCGCCTTGCCGGACAATCTGCCGCACTTGCATCGCTTCGAATGAGGGTTCGACACCGACCGTGGAACCGTCCGAGGCGGGCTGACCTTGCCCTGCAATTCCGACTCCGTTGAAGGCCCGTCGACAGGATCAAAGATGCTCAAACGGCAGATGTGAGGGAGAGCTGGATGCGACCTCCACTGCAAAACGAATACTCCTCAGCGACTGATGCATTCAGAAACAATCACGGGAGGTCTGCCAGAAACAGGTTTCGGCCGCAGATCATAAAAACTGGTTGGTATGGCTGTCTCTCGCTAAACTTTGCTCCATGGGAACTGTGTTCGCGATGTCGTTACCGGGACTGCTGGTACTTCTCGTCGTCTTTGCAGCGGCCGAGACGCTGTGGAACCGGCTCACCGGTGGCCGGGTGTTGCCGTGGAATCGTGGACGTGCGACGCGACCGGTCTCGGCTGCTGGGTTCGAAGAGGTCGCTGCGTTATTTCAGGGATCCAAGCATCACGAGTTCGAGCAACGGCAGAGTGCGTTGATGCATCGGGAAGACGGGTCCGACGGTGATCCGCCATGGGTGTTCGTCGATCCGGAATCCAACAAAGTCGTCCTTCGGAGGCCAAGCTGAGGGTCGAAAGGCCTTGGAGCTCAAGTCTTCACTGGTGTAGCGGCAGCTTATGTCAAGCTAAATGTGCCGGGCGTTTCAGGAATCGGGAAGAGCGGTCGCCGCGTCTCTGATGGATGCGATCACCTGGAAGTGCGTGAGAAAGTGTGATTGCCCTCTGAAGTTCAAAGAAGCCGGCTGCTGGCCACTGCGCACTGTCACCGATTCCTGGGTCTACCCGCTACCCGAAGGGATCAACGTCGCTGACGACAGTGACGTACTTGGCACGATGACCTTCGAAAAATACGCCGCGCTGACCGGTGCCCAGACGCGCGAAGGACGATGATGGTCGATCAGGTTCACTTGCTATCTCCGAAGATGTTCTCGAGGGGGCGCTCGATCAGCCGATGTCCGAGGTTGTGGCTACGGCTGCTGTGGCCAAGGTTCTCGGGTACGACCGTATAGTTGTCGGGCGTTCCACCAAGGCTCCTGACGCCGCAACCCGACACAGGCTCAGGCACTCGATACCACCGTAGCTTCGTACCGGGTCTCAGACATCCGCGAGTTCGTGAGCGTCGAAGTCCCGATACCGAATTGGCAGCTGTCTTCGAACGTTTCCACGAAAACCCGTATGCATCTGTTGTTGCTTCGCAGGTACTGCGGATGGGTGAGAATCTGTCTATTCCAGCTGCCCTCGATGTTGAGTCCCTGGTTTACTCGACGCTACTGGGCCCCTGACTTTCGGCGGTGGCTGGGCGGACGCGGACCGAGGCCGCTGCCGCCCCCGGTGCCGCAGGAGCCTGTGTTGATCGATCGCCGTGATGCGTTGTTGCACATCACTCTCAACCGGCCGGAGCGGCGGAATGCCTACGGTGCACAGGTGCGCGACGGACTGGGGGCAGCTCTGCAACTTGCACTGATGGACACCAGGATCGAAAGGGTTCTACTCGACGGAGTCGGTCCGTCGGTCTCAGCGGGCGGCGATCTGGACGAATTCGGGACTAATCCGGATCTGGCTGTCGCACAACTGATTCGGACCCGTGCGGGTGCAGCGCGTTTGATGGCTAGGCTGGCCGATTGACTCGAGGTGCGAGTATACGGAAGCTGTGTCGGTGCCGGGATCGAAGTGCCGGCGTTTGCGCACGCCATCCGTGCTCATCCAAGTACGGTGTTCCGGCTCCCGGAGTCCGGAATAGGGCTTGATTGCGGGAGACGATGGCACAGTGCCAATTCCGCGTAGGATCGGGTGCTGACGTGCTTATCGCTTGTTTGTTTCCGGCACTGCGATCAATGCAGATCGTGCATACGAGTGGGGACTGATCGATCAGATTGACACCGAGTAGTTCGCTGTCGATGCAGATTCTCGAACACTGTGGCAATTGCTCACGACGGTTGAAAACGGGTTCTGGCTCATTTTCCGTAGCCGATTCCGAATGTGTCAGTCGCTGAATAATATTCGTTTGCGGAGCGGGTCGAGTCCAGCGCGTCCGCACATCTGCCGGTTGAGTATCTTGATACGGGTCACTCAGTCGGTGCAGTGTGAGGCGCAGTGAGAGGAAGAAGTGGTCGCGCCTTCCGGCGACAACGTCTTGGCGACGATGCCCCGGTGGGCGTTCACACCGCATTAGGCGCTGTATGTAGACAGGCCGCGTCACCTCCATGTCGGCAGCTCCCTGGCGAGCGTTCTTACACTCGCGGAGGATTGCCGCAAGAGAGCCTCCGACCGTGGCGTCTGGACTGCCTCCTTGTCGATTGACTCGTGAGTCGCGAGGATTCGGCTCCCACTGCGAATGGATGAACATCATGCCAAATGCAACTCCCGGAATCAGTGGGTAGTTGACAATTAATATATATACGTATAGTCAGAAGGAAGCGTAGTGTAGCTCGCCGTATCTCGTAAACCCTGATATTTTGGCTATCTATACGGGCTTTCATACGACAAAAGGTGACGCAAATGTCAGATTTGCTAAAAGGTCGGAAGGTTATCATCACCGGAGGTGCAAGTGGGATGGGAGAGGGGCTGGTCCGGGCGTTCCCGTCACTCGGTGCGAAGGTGGTCTCGTTGGACCTGACTGCTGAAGCGGGTTCATTGATCGCGCGAGAAGCGGGGGCCCGTTTTATTGCGTGCGATGTTTCTCGAAAAGATTCTGTTGACGAGGGATTTTCCGAAGCGGTGAAGCACCTCGGCGGTCTGGATGTGCTGATTCATGCCGCGGGTGTTGCTCCAGGTGGAGCTGCGGAAGATATTGCGGTCGATACCTGGACCAAGGTCATGTCGATCAATGCCACCGGAACATTTTTGACCAATCAGGCAGCATTCAATCATCTTCGGGAATCTGGTGGTCGGATCATCAACTTCGCTTCTGCGGCGGGTGTACAAGGACTTGCGAACAAGGCGGCGTACTCCGCAAGCAAGGGCGCGGTTGTCGCTTGGACTCGGACAGTGGCGCAGGAATGGGCAAAGTACGACATCACAGTTAATGCCATAGCCCCTGCAATCTGGACGCCGATGTACGACAAGACCCGAGCCTCCATGACCCCGGAACAGCTGGATGCGCACGACAAGCACATGCTGCAAGCTGTGCCGATCGGCGGCAGGCTCGGCGATGTGGATCGGGACTTTGTGCCGGTGCTCGCCTTCCTCTCGGGTGAGGGTTCGCGATTTATGACAGGCCAGGTCTTCCCTGTGGACGGTGGCACCTTGATGATGCGATAGATCGGCAATGCCGGCGTGTCTCGACGGTTCAGATGTCGAGTGTGGCAGCACTATTGCGCTGCTAGAGATCCGTGGCTCCTCGTATCGAAATGGTGCGGCCGAGGCTGTCGACTCAGCGGCCAAGAGCATCTAACGTTGATGTCACTTATGTGTGGGGTTGGTTGACGCTCGGCACGTCGCCACCCGATTAGCCTCGAGGAGAGTGTGGAAGTGTCGATTGAACAACAGCAATGCATGGTGGTGTGTGCGAGCCACAGTCCGGGTATGGAACGGGACGTGGAACGGATGTACGGAACAGAATTCCGGGAGGGACTGTCTCGAGCGAGGCAGATTGTCGAGGAGTTTGACCCTGACTACATTGTCCTTTTCGGTGGCGACCATCGCCGCGCCTTCCGGCACGTCGTGCCGACTTTCGGTGTTGCGCTGTCGGCCGGGATCATGGCGGAGGCGGGGCACGAGGCTGCTGGCCTCGCCGTTCCGCAGGAACTCGCAAGGGAGTTGGCCGAGCATCTCCTCGAATCGGGGATCGACATCGCAGTATGCCGGGATATCGAACTCGACCATGCATTTGCTCAGCCGCTGCGGGACTTGACGGGCGCTCTCGGCCGCTATCCGGTTATTCCCGTCGCGATCAACTGTGCGACCGCACCCCTACCTCGAGCGGAGCGGGTTCTTGCATTGGGTGATGCGGTCGGACGCTTCCTTGATTCGAAGAGTGGTCGGGTGCTGGTGATCGGTACCGGCGGGCTGTCCCACTCTCCTCCGAGCCTCGAGTTGGATACCTACGACATAAGCGATGCAGAACGTGCTCGGATTATCGCTGAAGGCTCCGAGGCTGCTCGCAAGAAGATCAAGCCTGCCTGGGACGCAGCCTTCCTCGAAGCCGTCCGGACTGCGGATCGCGAGGCGCTCGTTGCCTTGACCGATGACGCGCACTCGAATGCGGGGGCCGGCGCGAACGAAGTGCGGACTTGGCTCGCAGCTTCTGCTGCAGGCGGCGGCGTTGGACTGGAACTGTTGGCGTATCAGCCTGTGGAGGAATGGATTACAGGCATGGCGGTGGCAGTTTCTCGATAGTGCGTGGCTGTGCGGGGAGAGAGACGCTGTTCGTCTCTCTCCCCGCACAGCCATCCGCTACATCAGGTGTTTCGTTTTTCTGTCATCTCACGTCGGTTACGGGGATGGAACCGCCGGTGATCGCAGCGCCGCGATCGGAGAACAAGAACTCGACAACCTCGGCGATGCTGGAGGGCTGAGCCCATCCCTTCCGATCCGAATCCGGCATCGATGTACGGTTTCCGGGCGTATCGATCACGAACGGCAGAAGTGCGTTGACGCGAATGTGATCGTCGATGTATTCCAGTGCGAGGGTCTCGACCAATGCGACGACCGCAGCCTTCGAGGAAATGTACGCGGCTGCTCCGGCAAAGGGCCGTCGCGTTGCTGCCGCCGACATGCAAATGACGGATCCGCCGCCGCCACGAATCAGGTAGGGGAGTGTAGCCTGGGTCACGGTGTAGGCGGTCCGAACATTCAAGTTCATCTGAGAATCCAATACGCCCACCGGCGATTCGTGCACGCGTTGACCGGAAGTGAAGCCGCCGACCAGGTTTGCCACAGCAAACAAGGGAGCAGAGGATTCTTCGCCGGCGATGGAGACAGCTTTCTCCAGGTCGAGTTCATCGGAGAGATCGGCCTCGACCAGAACGAGGTTGGGATGCTCGTCGAGACGTGAAAGTTCTTCACGGACGAGCCATGGAACCACCACTCGCCATCCGTTCGCGAGGAGGCGCTTGGTGACGGCAGATCCGAGCCCTCCTGTGCCACCGGTTACCAGGGCGGTGCGTGTCGGCGTCATTACTTGCCCTGCCAGACCGGCTGACGCTTCTCGGCAAAGGCGAGTGGGCCTTCCTTTGCATCAACAGAGAATGCAATGGCGGGAAGTTCGGCCGAGGTCATGTCCCAACCATCCTGTTCGCCGGGGCGATCTCCATTGTGACTTTGGGCCAACGCGATTCGTTTGTGTGCTTGCACAGCTAGGGGTGCGTTCGCAGCGATAACCTGTGCGAGTTCGAGGGCGGTATCGAGTACCTGCTCGGCTGGTACCACGCGGTTGATCAGATGAAGATCTAGTGCGCGTTGTGCGGTGATGGAGTCGCCCGTCAACAGCAGTTCCATCGCCACGGTCGGAGGGAGCTTCGCAGCGAGACGGAATGCGCCGCCGGCGCCGGCGATCAGTCCGCGTTTGACCTCCGGAAGACCGAAGATTGCGGTGTCTGCGGCAACTACGAGATCGCTCGCCAGGACCAGTTCCGTTCCACCGCCGAGAGCTGGCCCGTTCACAGCGGCGATTGTGGGCTTACTGATCGCATGGGAGACGTAGCCCGCGAGACCCCACTTCTCTCGTCCCTCAGGAATTACCTTTTCGCCGCGAGTCATTGCTTTGAGATCGGCACCGGCGCAAAATGCCTTGTCACCCGCTCCGGTCAGCACGACGACACGAACCTCCGGATCGTTCTCGGCCATTTCGAGGGCGTCACCGACTTGAATGCACATCTCGGCATTGACGGCATTGCGCGCGGCCGGTCGGTTGAGCGTAATGAGCATGACGTTGCCGCGACGCTCGATCAATGCGGGTGGGGCTGCAGGAGTGGATGATTCGGTGGTTGTCATTGTTTCCTTTTCTGATCGAGGTCGGAGGGAGAAGCTGGATGCATGTCACTCCGAATGTGATTGCCAGATATCTCGTGCGTTGACAGCTTCGGTAGAGGGTGGCGTCGGCTGACGGGGCGGTGTACGCGAGAATCTCGGTGTCGGAAGCGGTTGGATGACACCGTCGATTTTCGCGAAAGATTCGCGTGCGACGAAGTGCGGGTCATCAGGCGCTTCGGCGAAACTCAGCACGGGAGTGACACAGGCGTCGAGATCTTCGAATTCAGCTGTCCACTGGGCTCGGCTCCGGGTGCGGAATTGTGCTGCAATCGACTTGCGCAACTCTGGCCAGCGAGCTCGATCACTCTGTGCGGGAAGCACGTTGGGATCGAGGTCTAGCACGTCCAGAAGGTCTGCATAGAATTGGGGCTCGAAGGCTCCGACTGCCATGAAATTGCCGTCGGAACACTCATAGGTGTCCCAGAACGGGCAGCTGCCGTCTACAAGATTCTCGCCTCGTGCGTCCGACCAACCACCGTCCGCGCGCATCGACCAGGCATGCTGCGCCAGCAGTGCGGCACCTTCGGCCATCGAGACGTCGATTACTTGACCCTGCCCGGAGGTTTTGCGCTCCCACAAAGCGGACAGGATTCCCGCTACCAAGAACATGGAGCCACCGCCGAAGCCTGCGATGATGTTCAACGGCGGGATAGGGCGATCGTCAGCGCGGCCCATCGAGTGGAGGATTCCGGTTGGTGCGAGGAAATTTATGTCGTGGCCAGCTTTGTGTGCGCGTGGTCCATCCTGGCCCCACCCTGTAACGCGGGCGTAAACCAGAGCGGGATTGCGATCACGCACCACAGTCGGTCCGATACCGAGGCGTTCCGTGACTCCTGGGCGGTAGCCCTCTATGAGTACGTCAGCGCGTTCGGTGAGATCGAGGATCTGCTCTATGCCGTTGGTGGACTTGAGATTTGCTTCGACCACTCGACGGCCGCGGTGCAGTTGATTGCGACTGTCAGTATCCGCTGTCAGCTCTCCGGGCCGTTGTACGCGTAGGACGTCCGCTCCCAGGTCCGCGAGGATCATGGCAGCGTGCGCACCGGGTCCGATACTTGCCAACTCGAGGATTCGTAGACCGTCCAGCGGGCCGTGCGGTGGCGTCACTCGATCATCTCCACACCGCGTTCGCGGCCACCGCTCTGCGAGGCGGGGCCGACGGTATGGCAGTGGGGGTACGGGAAAATGTGGGTGCAGGTGTGGGCTGCACGACGCCGTCGATTTCGGCGAACACTCCGCGGTCAACCATGTGCGGATCCTGTTCAGCTTCGGTGAAGGTGAGTACGGGGGTCACACAGGCGTCTATTCCAGAGAATATCTCCGACCATTCATCGCGATTGCGCGATGCGAACTCGCCAGCGAAGAGTGTGCGCATACGCGGCCACCCCTCTGGATCTCGTTGCGGTCCTAGTTCTTCGGAGGAGAAGCCGAGAACCCTGATCAGTTCGGCATAGAACTGTGGCTCTAGTGCGCCGACGGCGACGTACTTACCGTCCGCGCACTCGTATGTGTCGTAGAACGGTGCCGAACCATCGAAGATGTTGGTACCGCGTTGATCCGACCATTGACCCGTACCTCGCATGGACCACAACAGGTGTGCCAGCGCAGGCGCTCCGTCGACCATCGCGGCATCGATCACCTGTCCTCGACCTGATGACTGTCGTTCGACAAGTGCCGAGAGTATGCCCACGACAAGGAACATCGACCCGCCGCCGAAGTCGCCGAAAAGGTTGAGCGGTGGTACTGGTCGTTCCCCTTCTCGACCTACTGCATGGAGGAGGCCCGTGAGTGAGATGTAGTTGAGGTCGTGCCCGACGTCTTGGGCTCGCGGTCCGCTCTGACCCCAGCCGGTCACCCGTCCGTAGATGAGGCGCGGATTACGTGCGTGCGTCACGTCGGGACCGAGTCCCATTCTCTCGCTCACACCAGGACGGAAGCCCTCGATGAGTACATCTGCGCGTTCAACCAGTTCCAGTACGGAATCGATGCCTTCCTTGCTCTTGAGGTCGGCTTCGACGATCGTGCGGCCACGTAGCTGCTGGCTTGAAATGCTGTCAGCGGTGGCAAATTGTCCGAATCTCTGGATCCGCACCACGTCGGCACCTAGATCCGCGAGAAGCATCGCCGCATGCGGTCCCGGACCCATCCCGGCCAGTTCGATGACGCGGATCCCGTTCAATGGTCCCTGCGGAGTGGGGGTAACAGATACTGATGGGTGTGCGGTGGGCACTGCGTCTCCTTGTCGAGCGGTTGGGGCTAGTCGCTCGAAGGCAGTGGCTTCGCGGTCTTGAGCTCGAGGGCAGTGTCTCCGAGTGCGACGCTACCTTCTCCAGGCTTGGTCACGAGCACTTCGATGGTGTTTGAGGCGTCGATGTACCTCTTGCCGAGTTGTGTTCCACCCTTGAAGTTTTCGGCGATTGCAAGGCCCTCGGCAGGAGACTCCGAAAGTTCGAGCATCGGATGCCCGCCGCAATTGAGAGCGTCGTCCGAGCTACCAGCTCGAACAACAATGACCTCGGTGGTGCAGGCCTGGCTTCGCAGACGCGCTCCGGTCTTCAGCATGATGTGTTCCTTTCAGCAGTTCGTACTGTTCGGCTGTTTAGACTGTGGTCTGTTCGAGTGACGCGAGTACGTCCGCGATGATGTCTCTTCGCAGTATCTTTCCGGTTAGCGTGCTCGGCAATTCACTCCGAAAGACAATGCGGTCCGGGGTACGCGAACCGCGCAGTTGTGCGCGGACGTACTCACGAAGAGCTTCCGGATCGGGCACTTCACCAGGTTCGAGCACGACCGTGGCGACAATTGCCTGGCCCCAACGTGTGTCTGGAATTCCGACGACGGCGACCGAGCGAACGTGGGGATGATGGATGAGCACATCTTCGATCTCTGCAGGCGCAATGTTCTCGCCACCTCGAATGATCGTGTCGTCATTGCGTCCGACGACGAAGATGAAGCCCTCATTGTCCAGATACGCGAGGTCGCGGGTAGGGAACCAACCGTTGGCGTCGAGGACCGAACCGCTGCCCATGTACTCGCCGGACACCTGTGCGCCTCGTACCCACAGTTCGCCCTGCTCGCCGGTGTTAACGGGCTTGTCGTTGCAGTCTCGAATCTCGATTTCGATACCGGGGACGGGCAGACCGATGGAGCCGAGCCGAGCTTTGACTGTGGGATCGTCACTTTCGATGGCATTGCGGTGATCGTCGGGCCCGAGTAGTGCAATGGTGGAGCTGGTTTCGGTTAGCCCGTACGCGTTGACGAAGCCGACGTTCGGGAAGGCGCGGAGCGCGGCTTCGAGGGTGGGACGGGGCATCCGAGCTCCACCGTAGGACAACGACTTCAAGGTAGGGATGTCCGCTCCCGCTCCCTCGAGGTGGTCGACAATTAGATCGAGCATTGTCGGGACGACCATGGCTGATGTCGCACCCTGCGAGCGAGCTACTTCGGTCCAGCGCTGAGCGTCGAAATGCGGCAGATAGATCATTCGCCTGCCTGCATAGATGTTGGTGAGAATTGTGCCCATCCCCGCGACATGGTATGGAGGGACGCTGATTAACGCCCCGTCCGATTCTTCGGCAGAACCGTAGTCGACCGTGCTCATCACGTAGCTCAATAGATGACTGTGGCGGAGTACGACGCCCTTGGGCTCGGAAGTTGTTCCGCTGGTGAACAGAACGATCGCTGGAGCATCAGGATCTACGTCTGAGGCAGATGCAGGCTGTTCGACAAGTGCTCGTGCTTTGACGAAGAAATCATCAGTGGTGATAACCGGCGCGGACGAAGCCCCCACAGTCGCAACGTATTCACCGTCGACGACGACGAGGGCACCCTCGACTCGGTTGATCAGATTGTGCAGTGCGGTACTGCTCAACCGATAGTTGACAGGAGTGAACGGAATGCCTGCGTATGCGGCGGCGAAGAGAAGTGTGGGTAGTTCCAGCCCGGATCCGCCGAGGAACACGACGCTCTTCGCGCCGGACTCGATGAGCGCACTGCCAGCGCCGGCCACCAGGTCGGCAAATTCTTGGTATGTGAGCGAGGCGTCGTCGACGGAGATTGCGGTGCGGTCCGGGTTTCCGGATGCCGCCATCTCCAGGATCAGGGAAATACTCATTGTTCGTTTCCGATCGGCGTTTTCTCGAAGGGTCGAGGAGGTGGAGCAGCTCTGGTCAAGGGAGGCAGGCCTACAGCAGGAGGGTCGAGGTCGGATCGGCCTAGCTTCGCCTCACCACCGGCGTAGCTGGCGGTGTTGACGGGTGTAGCTATGACTTGATTCACTTTCCAAGAACGATAAGCCATGTTCTGACATCTTGTCTACAAAACTAGTGAGTGAATCTTTTTTCCGAATGCTTGGCCTTCGTTTCGGGTAGACGCCAAGTCAATGCTGGCGTTTCGCCCGTTCTTCGAAGCAATCTGCCGATCACCCTGTTGCGGGTGTCGATGATTGGATAGCCTCTATCTGACATTGCAGGTCATTTTTAGTGTGGCTGACTATGCAAGGCAGTTCGCGGTGCCGATCCAGGTCCGCTCAATCGAAAGGTAGTCCGCCATGGCTTTGGCGATCTCGGAGGAACACAAGGACTTGGCCGACGTGGCAGCGTCCCACCTCTTGCGGCAGAAGGCGCTCCAGGCGGCGCGTGAGACGCTTGAGTCCGTCTCGGTGGACCTGCCCGATTTTTGGACGGCCACTGCCGACCTAGGTTGGTTAGGTCTCCATCTGCCGGAGCAGTACGGCGGATCCGGATTCGGCCTCCCCGAAGTTGCGGTGGTTCTGGAGGCGCTTGGCCATGCGGTCGCGCCCGGTCCTTTCCTGCCGACAATGGCGGCGTCAGCGATCCTCGCCTATGCGGGTTCGGAGCAGGTGTGCGCGGAATTGTTGCCGGCATTGGCAGATGGAAGTGTTGTCGGCGCAGTCGGACTCTCGGCCGGGTTGGTGCTGGATTCGGACGGAGTTCTCAGTGGTGAGAGTCGCGCCGTATTGGGGGCTCCGCAGGCCAAGGTCCTGGTACTGGCGCTTGGCGATGACATGGTCGTTCTCGATTCGGATGCAGACGGTGTGTCGGTGGTGACTCAGCAGGGTCTGGACTCCACCCGCAGTATCGGGCGGGTCACGATCAGCGGTGCGGTGGTACCGGCTGCTCGGATATTGAAGGGTGCAACACGCGCAGCGACCACACTCTTCCGCATTCTGGCCTCAGCGGAGGCCGTGGGCAGTTCGCTTGCTTGCGTTGAGATGGCCACTGAATACGCCAAGACAAGAGAACAATTCGGCCGCACGATCGGCACATTCCAAGCTGTCAAGCATCACTGCGCCAACATGCTCATTGATGCTGAGATGACCGTCGCTGCGACGTGGGATGCTGCGCGCGCCACAGACATCGACGGCGCGTGGTTCGCGGCGGCGGTGGCTGCATCGCATGCTGCGCGCGCACAGGTGAAGACGGCAAGGCTGAACATTCAGCTTCACGGAGGAATTGGATTCACGTGGGAACACGATGCGCACCTGTACTTGCGGCGGGCCGATTCCATCGCGGCGGTACTCAGCGAGGGGCATGAGCCGCTCCTCGACATCGTCTCAGCTTACCGCGCCGGTGAAGCGCAAGGCGCATCGTTCGAATTACCTTCTGAGGCAGACGATTTCCGCAAGACGGCCCGCGCTGCCGTCGAGTGCCTACGCGCCTTGCCCGAGTCCGAGCAGCGAGACTACTTGGTGGACAGTGGTTATCTCGTCCCACACTGGCGCAAGCCGTGGGGTCGTGAGGCAGGTGTCATCGAGCAGTTGGTGATCGAGGAAGAGTTCGACGGCGTTGACTTACCTGATCTCGGCATCACCGGATGGGTCAACCTCACGATCTCGCAGGAAGGAACTGAGGCACAGAAGGATCGGTGGATTGATCCCGTCCTTCGCGGAAAGTCCAACTGGTGTCAGTTGTTCAGCGAGCCGGGTGCAGGTTCGGACGCCGCCGCGGTGCGTACTGCCGGCAAGAAAGTAGAGGGAGGCTGGCGTGTAACGGGTCAGAAAGTCTGGACCAGTGCAGCTTTGGGATGTGAGTGGGGTCTTGCGACTGTCCGTACCGATACCGAGGCGTCCAAGCATGCGGGTGTGAGCATGATGGCCATCAAGCTCACCGCTCCCGGCGTCGAGATTCGGCCGCTACGAGAAATCACCGGCGACGAGTTGTTCAACGAGTTGTTCTTCGACGATGTGTTCGTCCCGGACGAAGACGTCGTGGGCAGTGTGGGTGAAGGCTGGAAGGTTGCGCGCGCAACGCTCGGAAACGAGCGCGTGTCTATCGGAGGGGGCAGCGGATCGATCAAGTTTACGAGTACTGAACTGATGAAGCTGCTTGACAGCACGGATCGCACGGGCGTCGAACATGAGGTGGGCGAGGTGCTTGCAGAGGCGCACACCTTGCGTCTGCTGAACTTGAGGCAGGCTGCGCGCGCGATCATCGGTTCCGGTCCGGGGCCCGAGGCCAACGTAACCAAGCTGTTGAAAGCAGAGCATTCGCAACGGATTACAAACCTCGGAATGAAACTGGCAGGTACGGCGGCTATTGTCGGTGAGACATCCGAACTCACCTACGAGTACCTGTTCACGAGATGCTTGACGATTGCCGGTGGTACATCGGAGATTATGCGAAACACCATTGCCGAACGGTTGCTGGGGCTTCCGCGCGATCCGCTGACTCGCTGACTTGAAGAGAGGATGTGAAAATGACCGATTTACCACTCGCAGGAGTCACTGTCGTCAGTCTCGAGCAAGCGGTGGCGGCCCCGTATGCCACCCGTCAGCTCGCAGACCTCGGCGCGCGGGTAATCAAGATCGAACGGCCGGATGCAGGTGACTTTGCCCGCGGCTACGACGAGACGGTTCACGGGCAATCGAGTTACTTCGTCTGGTTGAATCGGTCCAAGGAGTCGCTCACCCTGGACGTGAAAGATCCAGAGGGCCTGCGCGTCTTGGAGGAACTTCTGGCGGAGGCTGACGTTTTTGTTCAGAACCTCGGACCGGGCGCCACTCGGCGGATGGGATTGAGCGCTGAAGATCTCGCATCGACGCACCCGTCACTTATCGTGTGTGACATCTCAGGTTACGGTGCAGACGGTCCGTGGCAGTCCCGCAAAGCCTATGATTTGTTGGTTCAGGCCGAGTCCGGTCTGTTGTCCGTTACAGGATTTCCGGAAGGTGTTGCCAAAGCTGGTATTTCGGTGGCCGACATTGCAGCGGGAAGCTTCGCGTTCTCGGGAATCTTGACTGCGCTCTACACGCGGGCGACAACCGGAACAGCTCGGGCCGTGAGTGTTTCGTTGTTCGAGGCTTTGACAGAATGGATGGGCTCACCCGCCTACTACACGCGATATGGCGGCAACAGTCCGCAGAGGACGGGTGCGCGCCACGCAACCATTGCGCCCTATGGACCGTTCACTGCAGGTGACGGTGGAGTGCTTCTGCTTGCGGTTCAGAACCAACGCGAGTGGGCGACGTTGTGTACCGAAATCCTGTGCTCCCCAGAACTTGTCGATGATCCGAGATTTGCGAAGAACTCGGATCGGGTCACAAATCGCGACGAGCTCGAACGGATCATCACGAAGGGCGTCGCGAGATTTACGGTCGAGGAACTGGCCGCAACCCTTGAAGCCTCGTCGATCGCGAACGCACGGATGAACACAATGGACGAACTGTGGGCGCATCCCGTTCTGAGTGAGCGTAATCGGTGGCGTGATGTAGAAACCCCGAGTGGCGCAATTGCTGCGATGCTGCCGCCCGCCAGTCTGGAAGGGGTGGAAGCGCGGATGGACCCGGTACCGGCGCTCGGGGAGCACAGTGCAGCAATCCTTGCGGAGTTGGGTCGTTCCCCGTCGGACATCGAGAGGCTACGTTCGACTTCCGTAATTTGATCCAGAGCCGACAAAGAAGGAGGGTCTGTATCCGGTAGTGCCGGATACAGACCCTCTTTTCTGTGCCGCGAATGCGACGGGTGCGAGCAGGAGATCCTCTCGTATGTCCTGATCGCCAATTTTGCGGTGACCTACTTAGGTTGGAAGCGGAGTGCGCCGTCGATACGGATAACTTCGCCGTTGAGGTAGTCGTTCTCGGCGATGTGCTGGACCAGTGCCGCGTACTCCGACGGGCTACCCATGCGGTTCGGGAAGGGGACCGTTGAGCCCCAATGCTTCTCGGCTTCGTCACGTTCCATCTTGAAGGCAGGGGTGAAGAATGTGCCTGGGGCGATTGCCATAACGCGGATACCGAGTTTGGTTAGATCGCGAGCGGCGGGCAGTGTGAGTCCGACAACGCCACCCTTAGCTGCTGAATAGGCCGTCTGACCGATCTGACCCTCGAAAGCTGCAATGCTGGCCGTGTTCACGATTACGCCACGGCCGCTGGACGGATCTGCCTCGTTTCTTGCCATGGCGGCCGCTCCCAGTCGGAGCACGTTGAACGTACCGTTGAGGAAGAGATTGACATACCACTGGAATTGTTCGAAGGATGCGGGTTCGCCGTCGCGTCCGACAACCCGGGATGCGCCGGCTCCGCCGCCGTGGGCGTTGACGACGATTCGAAGCGGCGCCAACTCTTGTGCCACGGCGATCGCTGCGTTGACGCTGGCTTCGTCGAGTACGTCGGTATTGACGTAACGAACCTTGTCTCCGAGTTCTACTTCCAGTGCCTTGCCGCGTTCGTCGTTGAGATCGGCGATGACAACTGCAGTTCCGGCGCCTACCAGCTGGCGAACGGTGGCTTCACCGAGACCGCCCGCACCTCCGGTGACCAATGCGGACGCTGTGCTGATATCCATGGTGGTTCCTCTCCTGAATCTGAAACTTAGGGCCTCTAGGAAACGTGCCTCCTTTCAAAATGACATACATGTCAGAAATATTCAATAGAAAAGGGGAGAATGATCTGGATCCGCGGTTGCATTCGCGTGAATTGCCGTTCTAGTACAACAAATCAGCCCGCCAACCGATTGGAGCGACGGCGGGTAGTCAATATGTCTAGACTGTCAGAAATTACTTGGCGTGGCGGAAGAATCCTCGTTGGATGCATGCCACCAAGAGATCGATGGATTCATCTCGTGACAGTGGCTCGGGCAACTCCTGCGAAGCCTGCGGAACACGTGCAATGATGGCGCGGAAAATCATCGCGGACACCTCCGGGTCGAACGGATAGTCGCGTTGACGTGAGGTGAGGACCGACAACAAGGCATCGTCCATTACGGACTGGCCGTACGCACCCAGCTCGGAGACGATGTTGTCGCCTATACTCTTCTCTGCCCAAGCGTCGATCGAACCTGAGTAATGCGAAGAGAACTCGGCGAAACTAACCAGCCACTCGCGGAGTTCCGTTTCATCCGTGGATGTCGGATCGATGTGACGGATTCGTTCGGCATGATCTACAGTCGAAGCGACTGCTTCGGTACTGAGCGCAACCAGCAGGTCCTGTTTCTCGCTGAAGTACTTGTAGAAGGTGCCGCGTGCGAATCCGGCTTCTTCGACGATGTCATCCACGCTCGTGCGGTGGTAACCCTTCTGGCGGAACTGGACCGCCCCTGCTTCTACGAGCGTGCGTACCGTGTTGACGGCGCGCTTGCTCAACCCGCTGATTCGATCGTCGATCGTCAGGCCGTCAGTTGACGGTGGGACCGGCACCTCGATGAAACTCTTGCCCGCGGTGCGAAGTGGCAGACTGCTTAGGACCGAGCCTGGAGTTTCGGGGAACAGGAACAGTTGCAAATACACGGACATGGCGTCGACGATGGACTGGATGTCTCGCCCGTACGCGCGGTCCGTGTGGATGAAGAGATTCATTCTGTGAACCAGAGCAGTTATCGTCATCGCAGCAGCCATCGAATCGAGGCCTTCGACGTTAGAAGACTTGATCCGATCAGCGAGTCGCTGGTTGTATCCGCCAAGGAAGCGGCTGATCTCTGGGCGCACAGCAGTATCCGACGAGGCCACACCCGTCCACTGCACGAACATCGTCGAATATTTCTCGAAGACCCAACTCCACTCGCCGAGCCACCAATTCAAGTTGTCGAATCCCACGTCGGTGGGCCCAAGCGGGCCGATGCGGCGAGCTACGCGGAAGAGGGCGCGCCCGCACTCGTCGAGTAGTTCCAGGAATATCTCGTCTTTGCCGGGAAAATACTGATACAAGGTGGCACGTGAGATATTCGCAGATTTTGCGATCGCATCGACAGAGGTGTTGAAGAACCCGACCTCTGCGAATAGATCCAGCGAGACCTCTACGATCTTGCTGCGTGTGTTGGCGCCCCGACTGCCCACTTCGGGGCTTGACGGGCCGTAGCTTGCTCGGCGGGTGATCGGTGTTTCTGACATCAATGCACATCTTACTGGCTAGTAGGTATAGATCGCGAGATCTACATTGAGGTGGCCACGATTACCGAGTGCGGGCGATCAGGAAATCCGCTGATCCGCTGATCGCAATTCCTCCCGTTTGACGTGTGCAGGTGAGAGTAACCGTAACCAACTCTGCGCCATTCGCGGCAGGTTCGGTCGAGATGACTTCGCCCGTGCAGGTCAAAACGTCCCCGGGCCACACCTGTTCCCGGAATCGGACTGCGAAGCGCCTGACGTTCTCGGCTCCGAGCCAATCCGTCGCAAAAGTCGCGAGCAGTGCCGATTGGTGCATGCCCTGTGAGAACACAGATGGATTTCCTGCTGCGCGAGCAAGAGCGTCGTCGTAGTGCATGGGGTTGAGGTCGCCGGACGCTCCCGAGTAGCGAACGAACATCTGTGTAGTGAGCGGGCCGAACGTGCGAGATTCGGCGGTTGTCCCCACGGTGATGCCGGCGGTGGCGTTAGTCATTTCGTGTTGTCCTTTGCCGCTGTCTCGATGAATGTGCCACGGGCTTCCGCGATCAGTTCACCGTCCGGGGAGTGGAATTCGGTTGCGATCACGGCGAATTTCATTTCCCCACCACGCTTTCCTGGCTTCGCATATCGGTCGATCACCCGTTCTCGAGCAATCAACGTGTCGCCGGCCTTGGGGACAGCACCATGAATGATGTACTCCTGTTCACCGTGGAGAAGTCGCTTGCGCTCGAATCCGAGAGTGATGCGAACTCCTGGGGGCGCCCATTGGGCGGCAGTGATCAAGAATGTCGGAGGAATGACGGCGTCGGGTCCTTGATATGCAGGATTCTCGGATTGCATGGCAGCGGCAAACTCTCGGATTTTTCCGCGTTCGACATGCACCTCCCATTCGCCTCCCACCGCTCCTACGGGTGACGGTGCTGGTGTCGTTCGAGAGCTGATTGTCATGGTGCAGTTTTCCTTTGACGTTGATGTTCGTAGAGATACTGTTCGACGAGCGCTACAGCAGTGGCGGGATATGTTCGCGCGATCTCGGCGTCAAGTCCGTCACGAGTGAGCAGCGACGCGAGTCGGTTCGTTATCAGTGCCAGTACAAATGCGGCCAGCAGGGTGTAGTAACTGATGTCACCGGTGAGTCGTCCGCCCAACTCTTCGTATCGGCGCACAGTTTCGGCGTCGTCGGGGACGCCGGGAAGTCGGGAGAACCCGAGGGATTCACAGAGGTAGCGTTCGAACATCAACCACCAACCCAGATCGATATCAGGGGGGCCTGTTGTCGCGGTCTCCCAGTCGAAGAGTGCCGCAACCGAATGGTCGTCCGCGAATGACATATTCCCGACGCGTGCGTCGCCCCAGACAACACCTTCTGCATTGGTCTTCGGCGTGTAGTCGACCAGTTCGGAAATCGCGCGTGCCAATGCGTCGGTGCCCACGACAAGATCAGGGCGGCATCCTTCGTACCACGCATGCAGGTGGGTGACGTATCGCTGCAGTGCAGTACTTCCGTCGGCGTCATCAAGGTCGCCTCGGAGGAAGGTGAGGTCGTCTGGATCGGAGATACGGTGAACCGCAACGAGTGATTTTAGTGCGTTGTTGCACATAAGCTCTCGCTCTGACGGGGTGAGATCTACTGCCCATCCGCGTTTGTGCCAACTGGGAACGTCCGAGGGCGTGCGACCGTTCACGCGCTTCATCAGATAGAACGGGGCGCCGAGAATGCTCGGATCCCGTTCGGTCAAAACGATTTCGGGAGTTTTCACGTCGTTGTGTCGGCCGAGCATTCGCATGACTTCGGCCTGTCTCACGGCATCGGGTTCGACGAACAGTTGGTGGTCGGAAGCCTGCGTGCGTAGGACGAGGTCTTCGCGGTGGGTTTCGCCGCCGCGTTCGTTCCAGGATGCCGTGAAGAACACCGTTTTTCCGGAATACCCCGCGTCCGGAGCGGAGAACTCCGAGATTTCGAAGTTGCTTTGACCGCTGGGGGCAAGTCGTGAAGGCAGCCATCGCTCGAGGGTTTCGCGGACATCGCCCTCGAGTTGCCCGCGAGTCGCTGTGTAGGCCATGGAGCCTCCTTTTCTTTGGGCCGGGTCGGTCACCGTGGATTGACGGCGACCTGCCGGACCATTCCATTATGTGACCAAGACTGTCAGAATACAGTCATGAATGAGGAAAATTCCAACAATGTCGTTGTCGCCGGCCCCAGCGATGGAGCTGTCGCGCTCGGTAAGCGACTCGGACTCGGTGCGTACACCTTGCCGGGTCGAGTGCCGGATCCTCGCCCAGCTATCGCTCAGGCGGTCGAAGCGGAGCGTCTGGGCTTGGACACACTCTGGCTCAGTGAACGCTGGGGTACCAAGGACTTCGGTGTTCTCGCGGGGGCTCTCAGTCAGGTCACCACGAATATCAAGATTGCCGCTGGCATAACACACTTCCAGTCCCGGCATCCCGCCATACTTGCGTCGCTGGCGATGACGGCGCAGGGTCTCTCCGACGGCAGGATCGTGATCGGCATCGGCCGTTCGGTAGATCAGATGTGGAGTGCCGTCGGCCTGCCTAAATCAACCAACGCGTCGATCATCGACTCGGCAGACATTTTTCGTCGACTCTGTCGGGGGGAGAAGGTGAAGTACGAAGGACCAGCAGGCCGGTACCCGTCTCTCCGCCTCAACGACATTCCGGATATGCCCGCTCCACCGCTCGTCTTTGCAGCTATCGGACCCAAGGGTTTGGAATTGGCGGGCCGTTATTTCGATGGTGTTCTGCTGCACCCCTTTTTGACCCCGGATGCGGTCAGGCGCTCAGTTGACGCCGTGCACGCGGCGGCCTCTGCTGCCGGGCGCAATCCTGATTCAGTGCGGATATACGCGACGGTGGTCGTTGCCTCGGGTCTTGATCCAGAGGAAGAAGCATCGGTGGTCGGTGGCCGCGCAGTGACGTATTACCAAATTCCGACGTTCGGCGAGCAGCTTGCCAAGGTGAACGGATGGGACCCGGAGTTGCTCGCCACGCTGCGTGCGCACCCCCAGCTTTCCGGCGTGAAAGGAGCTGCAGATTCAGTGCGAACGCGAGCGCAGTTGACTGAAGCCGCCCAGGCGCTCCCAGTCGAATGGATCCGTGGTGCAGCGGCGCTCGGATCGCCCGGTGAATGCCGCACCATGTTCGATCGCTATCGAGAGGCCGGAGCTGATGAGTTGGTACTGCACGGCAGCACGCCCGATCAGCTGGGATCTGTGGTGGAGCGAGTCTGAACTGCCCCTTGCCGTAAGGTGACATTACTGCCAGAATCTTGATGGGCGTTGCGTGAAGCTGTCGAGGAATCGATAACCCGCGATGCAGTTTTTGGCCAAAGTGAGAGGGATGTTGTGCACGCATACGAAGGCACCTATGTCTCGGGTGAATGGAGTCCCAGCGCGGGCGAACGGATCGACGTGACCTCGCCCGCCACGGGTGAGATAGTCGGTTGCGTCAGCGCAGCGACCGCGGACGAGGTGGGGTCTGCAATTGAGGCTGCACGTGTCGCGCTCGATCGGGGCCCCTGGGCAACCAGCACACCCACCGACCGCGCTGCGGCCATCGGCCGGTTGGCCGATGTCATCGAGGCGCGATCGAAGGAATTCGCCGATCTGATTTCGGCGGAGATGGGCTCGCCACGGAAGTGGGCGTCGTTCGGGCAGATCGGTACCGCACTCGGAGTGCTGCGAACTTATGAAAAGATCACTGCCGATTACAGTTTCGAGGAATTTCGTGCCTCGATCATGGGTGGTACGGTGCTGGTTCGTCAGCTTCCGGTCGGCGTTGTCGGGGCAATTCTTCCGTGGAACGCACCGCTTTTCACTGCGATGCTGAAGATTGCGCCAGCTATGGCTGCTGGCTGCACCATGGTATTGAAGCCTTCGCCCGATGCGCCGCTGGCATTGTCGATGCTGACCGAGGTCATCGAGGCGGCCGGCATCCCTCCGGGCGTAATCAACATCGTTTCCGGCGACGTGGCTACCGGTGAAGCGTTGGTAGCGCACCCCGGTGTGGACAAGGTGAGCTTCACCGGTTCGACGGCGGCGGGCCAACGAATCGGTGCCGTCTGTGCTGCCGATGTGCGTCGATACGGCCTCGAACTCGGCGGAAAATCGGCTGCACTCGTTTTGGACGACATCGAGCTTGACGCCAAGACGATCGGGGGCTTGGTCACCGGTGTGATGGCCAACAACGGTCAGGTGTGTGCCGCGCAGACACGAATCCTGGTGCCGCAGTCTCGTTATGACGAGGTGGTCGATGCCCTCGGTTCAGCAGTCGCTGAATTGACTGTGGGTAATCCCGCGGATCGCACGACCGATGTAGGTCCCGTCATCAACCGAACTGCCCGTGACCGCATCGAAGGTTACGTACAGCGCGCAGCCGCGGAGGGGGCTCGTGTAGTCGTCGGTGGAGTGCGGCCTGAAGGTCTGGACTCGGGTTGGTATGTGAGCCCCACAGTCGTGGCGGATGTCGACAATCAGATGGCGATCGCCCGTGACGAACTATTCGGACCCGTTGCTGTCGTCATTGCGTACAGCGACGAGGACGATGCGGTAGCGATAGCCAATGACTCCGAATACGGACTTGCAGGTGCCGTGTGGTCTTCGAACCGGGATCGTGCGGCTCGAGTGGCCGCACGCATGCGAGTCGGATCAGTCTCGATCAACTCGGCGGCTCCGCTCGATTTCGGAAGCCCGTTCGGTGGATTCAAGAAGTCGGGTATCGGTAGGGAAGGTGGTCCTGAAGGGATTGCCAGCTACCTGGAGTCGCAGTCGATTATCGGCTGACCCCGCACATATTTGACTTACAAAGACTTTGCTGACGTTCTCGCAATGTCTGCGTCCAATGGAAGGAAATGTATGGAGACCCAGGCAGCAGTCCTCTGGGAGCGTAACTCTCCCTGGTCGATTGAAACGATCACGCTCGACGCGCCGAAGGAGCAGGAGGTATTGGTAGAACTCCATGCCTCCGGAATGTGCCATTCGGACGAACATATCGTGACCGGGGATATGCCGTTCCATCTCCCGTGTATCGGCGGGCACGAAGGTGCCGGCGTGGTCAAAGAGGTTGGCTCACATGTCTCTTGGCTCAAGCCGGGAGACCATGTGGTTTTCGGATTCATCCCGTCCTGCGGGCGTTGTCCGTCATGCTCGAGTGGACACCAGAATCTCTGCGATCTCGGCGCGAAGATCTACACCGGCCGGCAGATATTCGACGACACCGCCCGGCATCACATCAGGGACCAGGATCTCGCGCTCGCGTGCGGAATCGGATCCTTTGCGCACCACACTGTCGTCAATGAGGCGAGCTGCATCAAGATCGAACCGCACCATGCGCTCGATCGGGCATGTCTACTCGGCTGCGGGTTCATTACCGGGTGGGGGTCTGCGGTGTACACGGCAGACGTCCAACCCGGAGATACCGTGGTGGTGGCGGGCGTCGGAGGAATCGGAGCGGCTGCTGTTCAAGGGGCCAGGCTCGCCGGTGCTCGGACCATCACGGCAATCGATCCCAACGAGTTCAAGCGTGAAGAGGCCCTCAAGATGGGTGCGACGCACGTCGCAGCATCTTGGGAAGAGGCCAAATCTGTTGTTGCCGAAGCGACGTGGCATCGCGGTGCAGATAAGTTCATCTGCGCAATGGGTGTGGGCGACGGTCAGCTCATCGCGAAGGCCTTGGCGATGACAGCCAAGCGCGGTCGCGTAGTCGTCACGAATATTCACCCGATGGCGGAGCGGGAGGTTTCGGTGAGTCTGATGGACCTGACTCTGCAGGAAAAACAGATTGTCGGAAGTCTCTACGGTTCGGCCAATCCTCGGGGTGATATCCCCAAGGTGTTGGAGTTGTGGAGTGCAGGCGAAGTTGATCTCGATTCGATGGTGACACGGACTTACCCGTTGGAGAAGGTCAACGACGGGTACGACGACATGCGTGCAGGTCGAAACATTCGTGGCGTGCTCAGGTACCCGGCAGCGGACGCCGTCACATCCTGACCGTGTTCACAAGCGGAGCTCCTACTCGATTCGGGTAGGAGCTCCGTTTTGTATCTTCTTGTTCAAGTGGACGATTCGATGCTCGTGCCAAGATCTCGTTCCTGTAGGGCGGTCTTGGTTCGCAGTGGGATGTTGGGAAGCGCGAGCGTCGCTAACAGTCCGACCACAGCAAGGGGAACACACAACAGGAATAGGTCGCCGATGATGTCGGCGTATTGCTCCTGGACGAGACCGCGCAGTGGTTCGTCGAACTCCGAGATTCGGGGAACGGAGACCCCGGATGCGGCCTCGGAACCGCCAGACGAGTGGACTCGACTTGCTTGGAAAGTAGAGATGCGAGCCATCAAAACGGCCCCCAAGATGCTGACGCTGATCGCACTGGCGAGTTGACGGAAGAATGCGGGCAGCGCGGTGGCTGCGCCGAGTTGGTTAGCGGGGGCGCAGTTCTGGGAGACAATTAGTAGATTTTGCATCAGGACGCCGATAGCGAAGCCGATGGCAACCAGATATGCGGATACTGCGACTGGGTTTGTCGAAATGTTGAGAGTTGCGAGTCCGGTCAGTCCGAGTACGAGAAATACACTCCCTGTGATCACCCACAGTTTCCAACGCCCGGTGCGACTGATGACCTGTCCGACTATCGACGCGGCGAGAAATGTTGCCAGGGACATCGACAGCATGAATGTTCCGGACATCGACGCGCTGAGGCCGCGTGCAATCTGGAAGTACTGGCTCATGAAGGTCGGGACTGCAAGCATAGTGACACCGAGTGCGGTGCTTGCAATGACGACGCGCGAGATGGAAGCGTCCATCAGAAGACTGAGTGGGATGACCGGTTCTTCGACCTTCCTCTCGACTAGTACAACGGCGACTGCGAAGGCCAATGCTCCGGTGGCCATGGAAATCGAAATCCATGAGCCCCAAGGAAACTGGTGGCCCGCCATTGTCACCCACAGCATCAGTAGACTGGCGCCGCCTGCGATCAACGTGGCACCAAGCCAGTCGATTCGCGCCTTTCGGCTGTGAACGGGTAGGTGCAAGGACTTCTGGAGCAGGAGAACCGCGGCTATGGCAAACGGAATTCCGAGGTAGAAATTCCATCGCCACCCGACAGAATCGGTAATGATTCCGCCGATCACCGGCCCGCCCATTGTCCCGACTCCGATCACTCCGCTGATCAGGCCGGCATATCGTCCACGCTCACGTGGACTGAGAAGATCCGCCAGTAGTACGGGACCTACGGCGATCAACCCACCGGCGCCGACGCCCTGCAATGCGCGGAAACTGATGAGGACTTCGGCGCTCGGAGAAAGCCCTGCAAATAGTGAAGCTGTCACGAAGATCCCGATGGCGCCGTACATCAAGTTCTTGTGTGAGAAAAGATCCGCCAACTTTCCCCAAATAGCCAGGCTGACAGTCGTAGTGAGCAATGTCGAGCTCACCACCCATGTGTAGGCCGATTGACCCGCACCCAGATCGCTCATCATGATCGGTAGGGATGTCAGTATCGTCGTGGAAGCCAGAGCCGCCAGGACAAGTCCGAGTAGGGTACCTGTCAATGCCATTCGGATGTCGCGACGAGAATGAACTGGTACCGAGGACGAAGCGGATTCCTGTTTCTCCGTGTCGGATTGCTGCTCATCGTGAACGCTCACGTCCACCTCTCTGATATGACTCGAGCGACAGCAAGGTCGAGGGCCCCACGTAGATGGGACCCTCGACCTTGCTATTTGTGGAGGTGTTTGGGGTGCAGCGTGTTCAGAGCACAGCTCCGCTGACTTTGAGCCCGATGATCTCGTCCATGGTCAATCCGATCTCCAGCAGGACTTCGTCGGTGTGTTCGCCGTGCTCGGGTGCCCGACGCACTTCACCCTGTTCTTCGTTGAATTGTACCGGTGCGGCAACGAGTTTGAAGGGAGTGCCTGCGGCATCCTCCAAGTCTGCAATGTAGTTGTTTGCTTCTACCTGAGGGTCGGTTATCAGTTCGCGTGGCCGTTGAACAGGAGCCCACACGCCGCTGATCGGTTCGAGCGCGATCTTCCACTCTTCGAGGGTCTTCTTCGCGAACCCGGCTGCGACTGCTGCGACACATTCGACATGGTTCTTCGCTCGCTTCGCATGACTGTCGAAGCGGGGATCATCGATGAGTTCCGGACTTTCGAGAACCGTCATGAGTTCGGGCCAGAACCGATCCGACTCGAGCATCACGATCGAGATGTGCCGATTGTCCGCTGTCTCATAGCTGTTGACCAGGGGGTTCGGGGACTGGTCGGGTGTGAACTTCGGGAATTCATCGATCTTGAATGCGTGCGCTCCGGCGATTGCTGCACCCATAGCCCAAGTGCCGAGCGAGAGTAGGGAGCCATCGACAGTAAGCGCCTCGCCGGTTCGTTCGCGGTGGAACAACGCAGACGAGATGGCACCAGCCAGAGTCAAGCCACCCAAGACGTCCCCGAATGCCGGACTTGGCATATTGACCGGGTAACCGAGAGATGTCGGGCTGACAGTGTCGGCGGCACCGCTGCGGCTCCAGAAGGACGCCATGTCGTATCCACCGCGCTCGGACTCTGGGCCGTGCTGGCCTGCGGCTGAGCCGCGTACGTAGATGATCTTGTCATTGTGTGTGCGCACATCGTCGACATCGATTCCGAGCTTCTTGCGCGCTGCCGGCCGGAAGTTCGTCAGAAAGACATCTGCACTGGCAACGAGTTTCATCAGAACCTCCCTGCCTTCTTTTGATTTGAGATCGAGTGCAACACTGCGCTTTCCGCGATTCGGAAGTTCGAACATGTGCGCTACACCGCCAGCTGGAATCAGGCCGGAACTGACGAGGCCTCGCTGCGGATCGCCGCTCTCGGGGTGTTCGATCTTGAGGACGTCGGCACCCCACTCCGTGAGAATGGCTCCCGCCACCGGCACGTATGTCCACGCCGCAACCTCGACGACGCGTATTCCCTCCATTACACCAACCACAGTGATATTTCCTTCCAAAAGTGTGGGCGCAGTGTAGGTTCCGCGATGCGATTGTGTACTGCGATGCATCGGCGTGACCTCTGCTGACGAATAATCTGACATTAGTGTACATATCTACCCGAAGGCTGTGTGGCTTGCATCACAAATTCGTCGGCTGGTTGAATTGTCGAGTTCCACTTGCGGTGGATCGACGATGGAATGCGCGACTCGATGATCGGCCAGGGCGGCAATCCTCCCCGTGGTAGCCGTCGCCCGGCGATCGGGCGTTGTGAGTGAACGCGACAGGCGACGGTTTTGCTGTCGGACGATTGAGGTTCGTGGCGCCATTGGAACGTCGCTAAATTATGAACACAACTGTCAGAGCGTAGGTCGATTGAGGGTTTGTGGGAGCGGGCGGATGCTGCAGCGGGATCGCCCCGGGTCTCCGAAACGGCATATGCCTGCGCCCTCGGGGTGGTTTGGCTCGGCTTGTAACTCTCGACTTGTTTACACCTCCTTGGTTGCGGACGTCTGAGGGATATCAATTCTATAAGACCAGGTAATTGGGAAATTGCGCCAAATAGACCTATGTGGGCAAGTGTGCTGTTCGTCAGTGCGAACTGATTGCATGCTCAGCGCTTTCGAGGTCAAGCTTTCAGCTGGGCCCCTGGTCCGCGGAGTGAATCTAGGTCCGGCCCTTTTGTGACACAACCATCAGATGCTACTGTTCAAATTGAGTGACAGGCATCACGTCGGGGGCTGGATTCGACTTTGCTGATCGGCAGTCCGCGCTACGCCCACACAGTTTTTGGAGGAACTCGATGTCAAATCAGGCGGGACGAATGCTCCCCGAGATAACCCCGGAATCACGCGAATTCTGGACCGGGGGGTTCGAAGACGAACTCCGCATCTACCGATGCAAAGCATGCCGGGGATGGATTCATCCACCCGTCGGTGCGTGCTGGCGCTGCCGCAGTCGCGACGTCGGCGCAGAAGTAGCGTCCGGCAAGGGCAGGGTCGCTGCATTTACGATCAATCATCATCCGTGGTTCCCAGCGTTTCCGCCTCCTTACATCATTGCGATGGTGGAACTCGACGAGCAGCCAGATGTTCGCCTCACGACGTGCCTCGTCGAGTGTGACGTCGATGCGGTGGAGATCGGCATGCCGGTCGAGGTGGTATTCGACGAACAAGACGACGTTGCACTTCCCTTCTTCAGGCCGGTGAAAGCATGACATTCGTAGACAACCGTGCAGTGATCACGGGCATAGGACAGTCTCAGATCGGGCGCCGAATCGGGCGGACCGGTATCGATCTGGCGCTGGAAGCCAGTGAGCGTGCAGTTGCACATGCCGGACTCACGTTCGATGACATCGATGGTGTCGCAAGCTATCCCGGTCCGGTTGCTGCCGAGGGTGGTTTTGTCGGCGCAACGACACATGACGTCCGCGACGCGTTTGGATTGAATACGCGTTGGCACGTCAGCGGCGTAGAGACTTCGGGGCAGATCGGTACGCTGCTCGACGCGGCAGCTGCTGTCGCCAGTGGCCGCGCGACACATGTCTTGTGCTTCCGATCCGTGTGGGAGGCGACGGCCCAGGCTTCAGGTCGGGCGAAGGCGCTGACCGGCAAGATGGACCGTGCCTCAGGCCATTCGGAGTTTCGTGTGCCTTTCGGTGCAGCTTCGCCGGCTAACTGGATTGGCATGTATGCACAGCGCTACATGCACGAGTTCGGCTTGACGCGCGAGCAGATCGGAAAGCTGGTCATCAACAGCCGCCGCAACGCGGCGCTCAATCCCAATGCAATCTATCGGGATCCGATGACGATGGAGGATTACTTGGGTGCGCGACTGATCTCTTCGCCGTTCGGTCTGTACGACTGTGACGTACCTTGTGATGGCGCGACGGCGATCGTCATTTCGCGCAGGGAGGCAGCAGATGGTCTCAAGAATCCACCGATCGCCATCGAAGCAGCGGGATCCTCACTGTCACAGCGTCATACCTGGGACCAGCGGACCGATCTGACCACTATGGCGTCTCACGATGCAGCAGATTCGATGTGGGCGACCACCTCCCTCAAGCCGGTCGACGTGGATTTTGCCACGCTTTATGACGGATTCAGCTACCTCGCCACGCAGTGGATCGAAGCCTTGGGCTTCTGCGAACACGGCAAGGTCGGACAATTCCTGGATAACGAGGACGTGTACCGACTCGACGGCGAACTTCCCATCAACCCGCACGGCGGTCAGTTGTCGGCAGGGCGACTCCATGGTTACGGATTCCTTCACGAGGCGTGCGTCCAACTATGGGGTGAGGGTGGAGACCGCCAGATCAAGAAGGATCTGGAGATTGCTGCGGTTGGTATCGGTGGTGGCCCAGAAGCTGGCTGCATGCTACTGCGCCGCGACGCCTGACAAACATCAGCGCTGACTGTCCTTCGAGGTAGACAACAACTTGCGCTACGCCCCGCACGGAACAACCAGGAGAGAAAGATGTCCACTTCAGAAGCCGTCATTCCCCCGGTGAGCGGGGGGGTGACGAATGGACCGGATTCCGCTGCGAGCAGCGTGAGTGCTGGGCCACCCAAGAAATCTGGTGTCAAACGATTCCGCGGAGGTCGCAAATGGCGGGCCCTCCGGTCCAATCGCGCTGCAATGATTTCATTGGGATTCTTGCTCCTACTGGTCTTCGTTGGCATCTTCGGTTCATTGCTGATGACCCATGATCCCAACGCGCAGGAACTCAGTGCACGGTTGCAGGGTCCGAGCGGTGAACATTGGTTCGGGACAGACGGTTACGGTCGCGATACGTTCAGCCGTCTCATCGACGCCACTCAGGTCGCGGTTCTCGCGATCGTGCAAGCTATGGCCTTGGCAATGGTTGCGGGTATCCCGCTCGGTCTGCTGGCCGGCCTTGTCGGTGGTGCTGTTGATGCAGTGCTGAGTCGAATTGCCGAAGCGCTCCTCGCTCTGCCCCCACTGATCCTGGCTCTGGCCGTGGTCGGTGTACTCGGACCCGGGCTGACAAATGCCATGATTGCCGTTGGAATGTTGTTGGCTCCGAGACTGTTTCGCATAGCGCGGTCCGAGGCCCAGGCAGTGTCGGGTGAGTCCTACATCGAGGCCTGTCGGAGCGTCGGCTGCTCGAACTTCCGCCTTTTGTGGCGTCATGTTCTTCCGAATTCAAGCTCCGCCTTGATGATTCAGCTGACATTCGGTGCCGGAATCGTAATTATCGTGGAAGCCAGTCTGAGCTTTCTGGGGTTGGGCGTGGAGTCGCCACAGGCTAGTTGGGGTTCCATGCTTCAGGACGCATTTCAGAACGTGAGTGCATCCGCCAACTTCATGATTGTGCCGACGGCTGCAATCGTTTTGACAGTGCTCGCATTGTCCACATTCGGCGACGGTATGCGTGATGCGTTCGAAGGGCGTGGAGCAAATGGTTGAGAATATGACAGACGAAGTGTCACGGATGCCTCAGTTGGACCTGTACGGCGATGAAAAGATGACCGCTGCAGTTGATCAGGTCGAATTGGGAACCACAGTCCTCGAGGTCAGCAACTTGTGTGTCGACTTCAAGACGGAGCACGGTTGGTCCAGGGTTGTCGACAATGTGAGTCTGCTCGTGCGTCGGGGTGAGACGTTGGGTCTTGTTGGCGAATCTGGTTCAGGCAAGACGGTTACGTCCCTCGCAATCATGGGGTTGCTCACGGGTCCCAGAGTTCGGATCACAGGATCGGTCCTCCTCGAGGGGCGTGAACTGATCGGATTGTCGAACCGGGAGATGAATGCGCTCCGTGGCAAGACGGTTGGCATGATCTTCCAGGAACCTCGGCGCTCCCTGAACCCCGCATTTACGGTGGGAGATCAGATCGCGGAGATCGTGCGCCGCCACAAAGAAGACATCAGCAGGAAAGATGCGTGGGACCGCGCTGTCGAAATGCTCGAACTGGTGGGCATCCCCGACCCGGCCAAGCGCGCGTTCGAGTACCCGCACCAGTTCAGTGGCGGAATGTGCCAGCGTGTGATGCTTGCTATGGCCGTGGCATGTGAGCCTGTTGTTCTCATTGCCGACGAGCCGACTACGGCACTTGACGTCACAGTTCAGGCCCAGGTTCTCGAATTGTTGAGCGAACTACAAGAGCGCATGGGCCTCGGCGTCTTGTTTATCACCCACGATCTTGGCGTAGTGGCGCAGACGTGTGACCGGGTCGCCGTTCTCTATGGCGGACAGGTTATGGAAACGACGGATGGTGAAGAGCTCTTTTACAATCCCGAGCATCCATATACGGAGGGGTTGTTGGCCTCGACTCCGGATGCACAAGCCCGTGCAGAACGACTGTATGCCATTCCGGGAACCGTTCCGCCAGCATGGGATTGGCCGGAAGGGTGCCGCTTTCATCCGCGGTGCAAGTACTCCCTGGAAGGTCAATGTGATGCGGGAGCTGTTTCGCTGACAGGACCGACGAGTCACCAGGTTCGATGTGTTCGCTCGAGTGAGTTCAGTCTGGAAGGGATCAAAGAATGAGCCCGGTACTTGAAATCGATGGACTGGTCAAGTCTTTCGTGAAGAAGCGAAACATCCTGGGCATGCCCTCGGAGCACACTCACGCTGTCAAGGACGTGTCGTTCACGCTCGAAAAGGGCCGTACACGTGCGATTGTCGGCGAGAGTGGAGCAGGCAAATCCACAATCGGGCGAATGGCGCTGCGTTTGGCGACACCGGATACAGGCTCGGTCAAGCTGTTCGGTGAAGACATCATGAAGATGTCGGCCAAGGACGTTCGGAAACTGCGACGCCGGGCGACGATGATTTTCCAGGATCCGTTCAGTTCATTGGATCCGCGGATGCTGATCGGGCAGTCTGTTGCGGAGCCGCTTACCCTACACACCGAACTCCGCGGGAAGGCACGCAAGCAGAAGGTCGAGGAACTTCTTGATCGGGTTGGGCTGAGGGTCGATCAACTGGACAAGTACCCCCACGAATTCTCGGGCGGTCAGCTGCAACGCATCGCGATTGCGCGAGCGCTTGCCACGGAGCCTGAGCTGATTGTATGTGATGAACCGGTTGCAGCGTTGGATGTTTCGATTCAGGCACAGGTTCTCAACTTGCTCCAGGATCTGCAACGGGAGCGGGGGATCAGTTACCTGTTCATCTCGCATGACCTCGCTTTGGTCAAAATGTTTGCGCATGACGTCACTGTCATGCGCCGCGGCGAAGTCGTCGAATCCGGAAGCACCGAGCAGATTTTCAATGATCCCCAGGACCCGTACACGAAGGAACTGCTGTCAGCTATCCCGGTGATGAATCCGCGGAAGCGAACCGCACGACGGTTGGTTGCTTCACTCTGACGTCCCTTTCGGTGAGCTTGCCGAGGCAGACCAAGAGTGAATTGAATTGAAAGAGAATGCACTTGATCGCTGTGCTTCCTTACGGGGTGCGCAAGAGTGCAGATGCCGCCGGCGTCGTAGACCTGCGTGATGTGAGCAAGTCCGGTGCCTGACAGATGTCGTAACTAATGAGGAGCAGGGTTCATGCTCAAGCTTGTTGTCAGCCGCATTTTCGCGGCGATTCCACTGCTGCTACTAGTGGCATTTTTGTCATTCGCGCTACTCGAGTTGGCCAATCGGGGTACTGATCCGGCCGCGCGTATCGCGGGAGACGGAGCCAGTCCCGATCAGATAGCGATGGTTCGTGAGAACCTGAATCTCGATTCGCCGATGGTGGTTCGATATGTGGAGTGGGTCGGTAACGCGATCACCGGCAACCTCGGGACGTCGCTTTACAGCGGTCAGCCAGTGACCGATGCGCTCATGGAGCGTATTTGGATTACCGGATCGCTTGCATTGTGGGCGATAATCCTCACGGTCGTAATCGGCATTCCTCTGGGTGTATGGGCAGCAGTGAAGCAAGGTTCGATCGTCGATCGCGCGGTGACGACGGTGTCGGCTCTGCTGATGTCTGTTCCACCGTTTGTTCTCGGTTTGATCTTGGTGATCACGTTTGCTATCAGTCGGGCATGGTTGCCGGCGACGGGATATGTCACTATCGCAGAGGGTGGAATCGTTGAGTGGGCACGGCACCTGATATTGCCCGGAATCGCTTTGGCCGCAGTTTCTGCCGCTGAACTTGCCAGGCAGACAAGAGGTTCCATCGTAGATACCCTCAACAAAGACTTCGTTCGGACAGCCAGGGCCAAGGGTTTGAGTGAGAACAGTGTGCTGTGGAAGCATACGATGAAGAATGCCGCGGTCTCCATTGTCACGGTGCTTGGTATGCAGATGGGACGAATTCTCGGGGGCGCGGTGACCGTGGAATTTGTCTTCGCAATTTCTGGTCTCGGAATGCTGGGCTACACAGCAGTCATTCAGCGAGATCTTCCCATGGTTCAGGGTGTCGTGATCGTCAGTGCACTCGTGGTCCTCGTGTGCAATCTATTGGTGGATATGTCTTACGGATACTTGAATCCGAAAATTCGAAAGTAGTCGATTGCTCGAAACGTAGGTGCGCCCTATGGTGCGTCAAGTAGCAACGACCGCCCGACTTCTTCCGGATATTTCAAATGTCATGTGGTTCAACAGTATTTGCCTGGCATGAATGGCGATAAGGCATTCGGAGGATGTCGGGTTATTGATGTCTGATTGCGGTCAGCGGTATCGGAAGTTTAGTTTGGTCGATATCGGATGATCGAGTTCTTCTGCTGAAGAACATGTTTCGGGCAATTGCACGATGGTTTCGTCAACGCAGTACACGAATCAAGAAGAGAAACGGGCGTATGGGTATGAGAATCCGTAACGGTGTCCCATCAAGTATCAGAATGCTGATTCTAGCAATTACTGTTACCGCAGTCGCGACTGCTTGTGGGGGAGGTGGTTCGAGTGCGAGTGGTGATACCGCTACTCAGAGTATCGACCGCAATGCAACGCTGAAGATGGCGTGGACATTGGGCCCGAATAATCTTGACCCCCATCAGTCGAGCAACTACCAGGTCGATTTCAACTATTTGTCTCCGGTGTACGATCGTCTCACTCAGGCGGTTTCCGGCCCCAAGATCGCGCCTATGTTGGCCGAGTCGTGGGAGTTCGCACCGGATGGACTCTCTGCTGACTTCAAACTTCGCACTGACGCGAAGTTTCACGACGGAACCCCTGTCAATGCCGCAGCGGTAGTTCAGAGTCTCAATCGTGCTCGTGATCCCAAGCAGGCTCGTGCAGCCGGCTCGCTGGCATTGATCACTGATGTGCAGGCTCCGGATGCAAATACAGTGCGAGTGTCGACCAGTCGTCCTGCCGCAGATCTGCCTTCCGTGCTTTCGAGCACTGTCGCCGCCATCATCAGTCCGAAAGCGCTGGACGGTGGGATTGATCTATCGGTGGAAACAGCGGGATCGGGCCCCTACGTGGTCGACCAGGTCCGACGCGGAGATCGAATCACGTACAAGCGATTCGACGGATACTGGGATCCCGAGGCACAGAAGGTGGCCAACCTGGAGATTGCCGGTATCACCGACGACAATGCTCGCCTCAACGCTTTCCGCAGTGGACAAATTGATGTAATGCTGGCGAAGGCGGGTCAGACCGATGACCTGCAGACGTTGCTCAAGCAACCGCAGTACGACATGCATACTTACCCGGTCTCGAATTTCTATGCGATTCAGCTCGATATCGGTCAGGAGGGATTGAAAGATCCTCGCGTCCGTCAGGCCTTGAACTATGCAATTGACCGGGACGGCATCAACTCGGCACTGTTGAAGAATCAGTGCGCTCCGATTTCCCAACCGCTCGCGGAGGGGGTCGACGGGCACAACACCTCGGTGCCTGCCTACACCTACGATCCTGCGAAGGCGAAACAGCTTCTCAGCGATGCGAAGGCTCCGGCAGACCTGAAGTTGCGGATGATCACGGTCGCCGGTTTGTCTCCTCAGCAGGAAATGGCGACTGCGATTCAGGCTCAGCTTGCTGCAGTGGGAGTGGGTGTCGAAATCGTTCCGCTGCCTACCGCTGATGCTCAGGTGCGGATGGGTGAGGGCAACTACGCTTTGCTTAACCCTCGGTTGACCTTCCCCACGCCGGCTCAGACGTTGCAGACGAATTACCTTGTTCCGCTGCGTTTTCCGACGGCTCCTTCGCAGGAGTTCCAGGATGCTGTCAACACCAGCCTGAACCCGAACGTCAGCGACGCGGATCGTACGGCATTGTACAGCAAGACGTCCGGCATTGCTTCCACAGATGCCTATGACGTGTTCATTTGCGGTATCCCGACTCAGGCCGCTTTCACGGACAAGGTTGTGGGCATGGACAAGATGGGCCAGGCGGACTTTACCGGCATCTTGGATGTCCGCTACTTGGGCAAGACCTCGTAGTACGAGACACATGTTGTAGAGCGGGGATCCGGAGTGTGTATCCGGACCCCCGTTCGTCGTTGAATGGTCCGGAGAGCTCAGAATGGAGCGATAAGTCATGTCGTGCACAATTCGAACCGTTGACAGGCGCGCGGTAGCGATTGCCTTCGGCGTAATCGGGGCGGTGGTTCTTGCGTCGTGCTCGTCGCCACCGGCGTCGAATGAAGCTGCGGGGGAGATTGATCGGACGGCAACGTTGCGTGTGGCCGGAAATGTGGTGCCGAACAACCTCGACCCACATCAATCGGGCAATTACCAGATCGATTTTCCCTTTCTTTCACCGGTATACGACAGATTGACTCAGGCGGTGAGCGGTCCCGAGATCGTGCCGATGGTTGCTCAATCATGGCTGTTCTCCGACGACGGACGGTCCGTCGACTTCTCCCTCCGCGGCGATGCAACGTTTCACGACGGGACTCCCGTTGATGCCGCAGCGGTGGTGGCCAGCTTGAATCGCGCGAGAGACCCACAACGCTCGAAGGTGGCCGGGCGGTTCGACATGATTTCTGGTATCGAGGCGATCGACGACACCACGGTGCGCATTGGAACGAACCGTCCGGCGATGGATCTTCCTGCGGCACTTTCGACTACCGAAGGTGCGATCGTGAATGTGAAGGCGATCGAATCCGGTCTTGATATCAATACGACCGGTGCCGGATCCGGTCCCTATGAGTTTGATCAGGTGCGTCCGGGTGATCGGATAACCTACACGCGGCACGACGGATACTGGGATCCGGAAGCACAGAAGCCTGCGCGGTTGGAACTGATCGGGATCGCTGATGACAATTCTCGGCTTAACGCATTCCGATCTGGTCAGGTGGATGCTGTCAAAGTTGACCCGGATCAATACCACGAGCTTGGAAACATACTGGCGCAGCCCGGTTTCAAGTTTCACGAGTATCCAACGGTTCAGTCGTATGCAATCCAGTTGGACATAGGTACACCGGGTTTGGCGGATCCCAGGGTTCGGCAAGCACTGAACTATGCGATCGACCGCGAGGGTATCAACTCTGCTCTGCTCGACGGAAAGTGTGCTCCGTTGTCGCAACCGTTGCCAGTGGGCGTAGATGGTCACGACACCACCAGAACCAATCGGTACACCTACGACCCAGGTAAGGCCCGTGCGTTGCTCAGAGAGGCGAACGCGTCACCTGATCTGACAATTCGTGTGATCAACGTGGCAGGCGCATCGCCACAGCAGGAGATGGCGACCGCGGTGCAGGCTCAACTCGCTGACGTGGGTGTCAAAGTTGTGTTGCAGCCGATTCCGGCAGTCGATGCACAGTCGACATTCCGGAAAGGTGGCTACGGGCTACTCAATTCACGATTGGCCTATCCCATTCCGGGTCAGTCGTTGATGCTGAATTACATGGCAGACTATCGATTCCCGACGCCGCCCTCTGCCGAGTTCTCGGACACGGTTTTTCAGTCGATGGATCCCTCGATCAGTGATAGCGATCGTACGAGCCTCTATGTTCAGGCATCGGCGATTGCCGCGGACGACGCATATGACGTGTTCATCTGTGGAGTTCCGACGATGGTTGCCTACTCGTCGAAGACAGTGGGGATGGATTCCCTTGGTCAATCCGATTTCACCAGCATCTTCGATCTCCGGTACGCCGGAGTCACTACTTCCTGACCGTTACCAATCGAAGGGACGCTATTGATGTATCGCAAACGTGTTCTCGGTGCACTCAGTTGCGCAACTCTGCTACTCGTAGGAGCTTGCGGAGGGGGATCGGCAGATACCACTGCGACATCCAGTGGTGTGGTGGACCGTGATGCGACAATGACGATGGGCTGGATATTGCCTCCGCCCATGATGGATCCGCACGCGACTCCGTCAATCATTGGCGCGTATCCGTATCTGAGCCTTGTCTATGATCGATTGGTACGAGTCGAGAAGGACCCAGCGGGATCGAAGTTCGTTCCGATGCTTGCCGATTCATGGGAGTTTTCAGAAGACGGACGGGTGTTGACATTCCACCTCCGCACCGACGCAAAGTTTCACGACGGAACTCCGGTTGATGCTGCCGCAGTGCAGTGGAGTCTTAACCGTGCGATGACAAAACCGACCTCCACGGTGTCCGGGGCGCTCGGAGCAATCGACCGCGTCGAGGCGCCGGACCCGAATACGGTTGCGGTATATCTGAAGCGGCCGGCTTCCGATGTGATTTACCACTTGTCGACGCTGGCCGGGGCAATAGTCAACCCGGCAGCCGGTGATCGTGATTTGAGCCGAGAAGTCGATGGGTCCGGTCCCTATCAGCTGGCCGAGTTGAAGGTCGGTGATCGTGCGTCGTTCACGCGTTTCGACGGTTACTGGGATCCTCAGGCTCAGAACATGGCGAAGGTTGCGATTGTGGGGATGGTCGATGACCAAGCGCGTCTGAATGCATTGCGCAGCGGTCAGATTGACGCTGCACTGACCAAGGTGACACAGTTCGCAGACGTTGAGCAGCTCACCAAGAGTTCGAACTTCGGGGTCGCGGACACTGACCACAGTGCCTGGTACGCGATGTATCTGAATGCAGATAATCCCGCGCTGGCTGACGTCCGGGTCCGACGAGCGATGAATCTGGCGATCGATCGTGAGGGTATAAACACATCGCTCCTCAGCGGGCAGTGTGAGCCAACCTCGCAGCCCCTCCAGAAGGGTGTGATCGGACATGATCCGCAGAGCGAGGGCCGCTACGGGTATGACCCCGATCAGGCGAAGCGGCTTCTGCAGGAGGCCGGCCACGCCGATGGGCTGCAGCTGAAAGTGCTGACGCTTGCCGGTGTCCGGACAAGTGACGGCCTGGCTGTGGCTATCAAGGAACAGCTGTCGAAGGTCGGGATCGACCTACAGTTGCAGCCCCGTGAACTAGGACAGGCAGTCATCGAGTGGAAAGAGGGGAAAGCGGACGGACTGCAGTACACACATCCCGGCGCTACCGACCCGGCCGTCACGATGCAGGAGGCATATCTGAGCACTCTGTACCCGGGCGCTCGATCTGCTGATGTCGAGAAGGTCCTCCAAACCCCGTTGGACTCGACATTGTCACCCGAAGCAAGGGAGGCGGCGCTTAAGGCAGCTTCATCGAGTGCGTCGGAGAATGCACTCGAACTCTTTGTCTGCTCCATCCCGACGCAGTACACGTTTGACAAGAAGGTAGTCGGACTCGAGGAAATGAGCCCTCCTGTCGCCGGTGGTCCATTTGATCTGCGAAACGTCAGGACTACCGGGTGAAAACATGATAAGAACCGGAAAGGCTCACATGGAAGAGACCCCACGACCGCCGAACGGTGACTGGCTCGGTACTCCCTATCTGCGGTTCGAACGCGAAGGGCCATTCGCCACTGTGACAGTCGATCGTCCGGAAGCCAGGAATGCGCTCACTCCGGCGATGTACTTCGGGTTGAGATACGCTGTGCGGCATTGTGAAGCAGATCCAGATATTCACGGGTTGCTTTTGACGGGCGTGGACGATGTCTTCATTCCCGGCGGAGATCTCGGTCGCACCGGCATCGACACGTGGATGGATTTCAGTCATCTGGGAATGGAGACAACACCATTCGATACCCTGCGCACTTCTTCGATTCCGGTGGTGGCCGCCGTCAATGGGATCTGTCAGGGTGGGGGTTTCATGATCACACTCTGCAGCGATGTCTCAGTGGTCAGTGAGAGGGCGACATTCCGTGTGCCGGAACTCTTTCGAGGGATCTCCGACACGTACTATGCGCAAGTGCTTGCACGCACGATTGGGCCGGTACGTACAAGGGATCTCATGTTCACAGGCCGAGTGCTCACGGCCTCCGAGGCACTCGACTGGGGTCTGGTTACCAGGGTCGTGCCGCACGAAGATGTAATGGACGAAGCGAAAGAGTTGCTGGCCCAGTGCTGTCGGACTGCACCACTGGCTCGGGCCGACATCAAGAAGAGCCTGGACGACTACATCGGACTCTATGACCGGACCTCGATGCGTCAAAGCCAGGACCGAGAAGAAGCGAGGGAGGGGTTTGCGGCCTTCAAGGAACGGCGTTCGCCCGAATGGGTTGTGAGTGAACTCCGGACCAGCGGACGACTCTAGCGATCACCGGGGAACAGGTGGCCAAACTCTAGAACGACTCGGTGTCAGAACTTAAGACACCGGATCCTTGCTGAAGCTATGGAAGCTGACGTTTTCCTTTGGTCTTCATTCCATATTTGCAGGAAATGCCACATAAACGTTGACGTTGGTGATGTGCATCACTAAGGTGACGATACGTCAGATGGATCGCTGGCAATTCGGGTGACGCGAACGTTGAAGAGCCGTCATCCCCTTCATTTAGGGAGATAGCAGTGCCGCTTCAGGATCATATGCAGTTGATTTCGGTGGATGACCATCTGATCGAGCCGCCGAACGTCTGGACGGATCGGTTGCCGAAGAAGTTTGTCGAGCAAGGTCCGCGGATCGTCGAGATGGACATGAGTCAGAGCCACGGCGATGAGGGCTTGTCGGCTCTGCTGCTCGACACCGCTCGGCAGGGTCGGGCTGCGTCGACGGAGAAGAAGCTCGCGGAGGTCTGGACTTACGAGGGCCGGATCTACCCGAACATCGGCCTGAACTCGGTGGCCGGCAAGAAGCCGCAGGACTACGGGATGGATCCGACGCGGTATTCGGAGATGCTTCCGGGCTGCTACGACCCCAAAGCCCGTGTGGCGGATATGGATATCGACGGCGTCCAGGCCGCTCTGTGCTTTCCGTCGTTCCCCCGCTTCGCAGGAACGGTGTTCCTCGAGGCCAAGGACAAGGAGCTTGCTCTTCTGTCGGTAAAGGCGTGGAACGACTTTCATCTCGACGAGTGGGCGGCGTCCAATCCTGATCGGTTCATTCCGTTGATCATCCTGCCGTTGTGGGATCCGCAGGAATCGGCCAAGGAGATCTACCGGTGCGCGGCCAAGGGCGCGAAGGCGATCACGTTCCCGGAGAACACGGTTGGGCTCGGGTTGCCGTCGTTCTACACCGATTTCTGGGATCCGGTTTTCCGTGCGGCCGAGGAAACGAAGATGCCGTTGTGCATGCATTTCGGGTCTTCGGGTAAGGCGCCGATCACGTCCCCGGAAGCTCCGATGGCAGTGATGATCGCGTTGTTCGGTACCAACTCGATGGATGCGACGGCGGATCTGTTGTTCTCGCCGGTGTTCTACAAGTTCCCCAATTTGAAGGTTGCCTTGTCCGAGGGTGGTATCGGGTGGATGCCGTACCTGCTCGAGCGGATCGATCTGACGTGGGAGAAGCATCGTTGGTATCAGAATGTGAACAAGGACGTGCGTCCGTCGGATCTGTTCCGTAAGAACATGCATGGTTGTTTCATCGATGATCTCGAGGGTGTGGCCCGCCGTCATCAGATCGGTATCGACAACATCATGTGGGAGTGCGATTACCCGCATTCGGATTCGAACTGGCCGAACAGTCGGCGGTACACGGAGAAGTTGCTTGCGAATGTGCCCGATGAGGAAGCGCACAAGATTGTGGAGTTGAATGCTCGGGCGTTGTACAACTTCCCGCGCACCAACTGACGAATTCGACAAAACGAAGGCTCTCCCACACGTCCTGCGTGGGAGGGCCTTTCGTCTTCTCATGGAATTGCGCGAAATCGAAACATCAGTGTTATGAACAGAATTCATACTGTCGATGAAATTTTTCCATCCTGCAATTGCCTGAACACCTGATATGAGTGATTGAGATCGCCTAGGTTCGAGACCGAATCAATATGGCGAAATCCGCCAATCACGTTGGCGTCAAATCATTTTCGCTCGACACAGATGTCTCTGGCCAGGTGATGTGCTCGCGGCAGGCGCTTGGATCGAGAGTGGAGGACTCCAGATGTCATACGAAGTGGGCTTTATCGGTGCCGGACAGATGGGCGAGCCGATGGTGCATCGACTGCTCGATGCGGGCGTGCGCGTGCGTGTATTCGTGCGCGACGAGAATGTCGGGGATCGATTGCGTGCGCACGGCGCGACGCTGGCCTCGAGCCTCGTGGAACTTGCGCGTGAGTCCGACATCGTAATTTGCTGCATGTTCTCAGATGCTCAGTTGGTCGATGTCGCACTGACTGTCGACGGAATTGTGTCGAACATGAAGCCTGGTGCGGTGTTCGTATCGCATACAACGGGAAGCGTCGACACGCTACATCGAATCGCGGATGAGGGTCGAGAACGTGGCATCTCAGTTCTCGATGCGCCGGTGAGCGGGACTGCGGCAGATATCGCTGAGGGTGGGCTGACAATCATGCTCGGTGGCGACGAGGCGTCAACCCAGCGCGTCAACCCGATTCTCGCGAGCTACGGGAATCCGATTCTACTCACTGGTCCGCTCGGCTCGGCTCTGAACGTCAAGCTGGTCAACAATCTGCTCTTTGCTGCGAATCTCCAACTGGTCGCCGATGCGGTACGGCTGGGTGCAGCGATGGATATCGATTCGAATGCTCTGTTGCGCGCGATCGCTCACTGCAGTGGCTCGAGCGAGGCGGTCCGGAGAGCTGTCGATGCGGGAGGCGTTGAAGCCTTCGCTGATATCGCTAAGCCGTTCCTTCGCAAGGACATTGCGGTGTGTACCGAAGTTGCGCGCGAGACGGGCACTGATACAGGTCTCATCGGGCGAGTCGCTGCCGAAGGGTTGATCGACCTCACAACCGTCGCGAACTGACGGATTGGTCTGAGGATGGCAGATTCACCGCCGCTGAATTTCTTCCAAGAAGGGAGCTCGTCATGACTTCTCTGAACACTAAGGGTTTCGGTATCGACTTCGATCACCACGGCCCCGAATTCGTTGCAGATCCGTATGCAATCATGGCGGCCCTGCAGTCCAAATGCCCGGTTGCCCACTCAAAGGCATGGGATGGCTTCTGGGTGTTTACCGGATACGAGGAGATTTTTGAGGCACAGCAGAGGCCTGACGTATTTGGGAACGGGGTCGAGCGTGGGATACCGCAGGCTCCGAATGCGCAGCCGCTGATCCCGATTCACTACGACGGTCCAGATCTTGCCCGCTATCGGTCATTTCTGCTGGGGACATTTTCTCCGGCCAGCGTCAAGATCATCGATCCGACCATCAGAGCTTTGACAAACGAATTGATCGACACCTTCATCGAACGCGGTGCGGCGGATCTCTCCGTCGAGTTGTTCACGCCGCTGCCGGCAAGGGTATTCCTGCGAATCCTGGGCGTCGACGATTCCAACTGGCGAGACTGGGTGCGCTGGGTGCATTGCTTCACCCACGATCGGACTGTCGATCCGAAGGGCGCCGCCGAAGGGATCGCGGAGATGTACGCGGCAATTGCGATATTGATTGCCGGCGCTCGTGCGAACCCGAGACCAGGCCTCCTCGGGGACCTTGTCTCCGCCGAGCGGGACGGTCGCAGACTCGACGACGCCGAGTTGTCGAACATGATATTTATGCTCACGCTCGGAGGGATGGATACAACCGCTGGGTTGACGGGCAATTCGCTTCTTCGGATCGCAGAGAGCGATTCCTTGCGTCAGGATCTTCTTGATGACCCAGCGTTGCTGGACAAGGGCACGGAGGAGTTTCTCCGCTACAGCACACCTACGATCGGGCAGGCGCGTTACATCAAGTCGGACATCGACTTCCACGGACGTCAGTTGAAGGCTGGCGATCGTGTTTACCTCATGTATGCAGCTGCAAACCGCGATCCGTCGATGTTCGAAGATCCGGATTCGATAGATATTCGGCGTAAAGCGAACCGGCACATGTCATTTGCTGTCGGAGCTCACAGATGCTTGGGATCCAATCTCGCGCGGGCAATGTTCCGGACCATGATTTCATCTGTGCTTGACAGGATTCCGGACTTTCGCGTTGATCTGGATGCGGTCGAACGCTATCCCGATGCCGGCGATGTATACGCTGTGCGTCATCTTCCGGTCACATTCACGCCCGGCGATCGCGTTGACGGCGTAGCTTCCGCAACCATCCAAAATTCATGACGGAATTCGGTAACCGCCGATCCGATCACACTCGAGGAGTCACGATGAATAGAACTCAGGGCAAGGTTGCATTTGTTACAGGTGCCGCACGCGGGCAGGGTAGGAGTCACGCAGTGCATCTCGCGAAGGAAGGCGCAGACATTATTGCGTTCGACCTCTGCGAAGACATCGCAACTAACGGATACGCACTCGGAACGTCTGAAGACCTGGCGCAGACTGTCAAACTGATTGAGGCTGAGGGACGGAAGGTCGTGTCTGCCAAGGTCGATGTGCGTGATCGGGTCGGGTTGGAGAAGTCGTTGTCCGAGGCAGTTGCAGAACTAGGTCGCCTCGACATCGTGGTTGCCAATGCCGGAATCTGCCCGTTGGGTGCAGACGTGCCGCTGCAGGGTTTCATCGACGCATTCGATGTCGACTTTATCGGTGTGGTCAACGCCATCCACAGTGCAATCCCGCATCTCTCCGATGGAGGGTCCATCATTGCCACGGGGTCTTTGGCGGCGTTCATGCCCGACGGGATGACTAGTTTCGGTGGTACAGGGTATGGATTGGCCAAGCGCATGATTCCGAATTACATCCGGACGGTGGCGCATATGTTGGCGTTCAAAGGTATTCGTGCAAATACGATTCATCCGTCGAATTGCAATACCGATATGTTGCAGAGTCCGATCATGTACAAGTTGTTCCGGGACGATCTCGAGAATCCGGTACTCGAGGATGTTATGGAGGGGTTCAAGAGCCAGCATCCTCTCCCCACTCCGTGGATGGAGCCGTTCGATATCTCGCACGCGGTGGTCTATCTCGCGTCCGACGAGTCTCGATACTTCACGGGGCAGGAGATGCGGGTAGACGGTGGAGCTGGTCTCGCACTCGGATTGTGATCGGCGTTGGTCTTGCTCGAAAACTCGCATCCTTGACGGGACGTGATTGCGGCACAATTTCACTGCCCGGCCCGATTGGACTGTGGAACACCGATTTCCGAGGAGGAGTGTAGCGAGATGGAGGTCAGAGTCGACAACGCCAAATGTCAGGGGCACGCGCAGTGCGCAGCTATGTCCGACGATTTCTTCGAACTCGATGATCTCGGATTTATCGTCACTATCTCTGGTGCCGTACCAGTGCGTTCTGAGGATCGGGCACGACTGGGCGCCGATGCCTGCCCTGAACGTGTTGTCTCCGTCGAAGAGTCGTAATCCGTACTCGAAACTTGCTGAACTGCAATAACCTGCCGTACATCAAATTTCTGATTGTCCGCAAAAGGCTCAAGTGCCACTGCGCAGTCATCGCAATCACATCCCCTATCCGCAAAGGACTTTCGATGTCTAGAACTTCACGCACGCTCAGTTTCCGGACGACTGCAACACTGGCAATCGCAAGCAGTCTCCTCGTATCCGGTATCGGTGGCGCATCGCTCGCCCAGGCCGAGCCGCTTTCGCCCGTCGCTAGCCTCGGCTCCCTAGATCTCGGCGCGCTGGACCTCGGAAGTGCCCAGCACACTGTCGATGCCCCTCGACTGGTAGGAATCGACAACTTCCGAGATGTCGCGGGTACCGGAGCAGGATACTCCGGATCCTTTGGTCTGCACGTCAACAAGGGTGTCTTCTACCGAGCCAACGCGATCAGGCCGAAAGGGGACGATATGGCAGATATCGAAAAACTAGGTTTGACAAAGGTTTACGACCTACGAACGGCTCCCGAGATCTCCGCCAAGCCGGATGTTCTGCCCGACGGAGTTGCCTACGAGAAAGTCTCAATTCTGGATGAGGACGTTGCCGGGCCGGGGCCGAGTATCGAGGCGGCACTGGACTTGATCAAGTCCCCCGACGATGCACGTAAATTGATGCAGGATATGAACCGTGGATTCGTCACCGGTACGAAAGAGCGCGCCGGGTTTAACCGATTACTCACGGCCTTTGCGGAAACCGATGGTTCACAGGTCTTTCACTGCACCTCAGGTAAGGACAGGACAGGTTGGGCAGCGATGCTGCTATTGAGTATCGCTGGTGTCGACCGCACCACGATCATGAACGATTACCTTCTGACCAACGAATACTCTGCTGAAAGCATCAAAGCGACTGTCTCATACATCTCAAGCACCATTAGTCCGGAGTCGGCAGCCAACATCGAACCGCTCCTCGGAGTCGAGGCCAACTTCCTCGAAGCCGGTCTCACACAGGTGGAACAATCCTACGGAACGGTCGATCGCTACCTTACGGATGGACTCGGCCTCAGTCAGTCGACCATCGCCGCGTTGAAGGTCAAACTCCTCGGCTAGTTGTTATCTGTAGGACGGACGGATACAACCGCTGGGCTGACGGGCAATTCGCTTCTTCTGATCGCAGAGAGCGATTCACTGCGTCAGGATCTTCTCAAAGACCCAGCGTTGCTGGACAAGGGTACGGAAAAGTTTCTCCGCTACAGCAGGCCTATGATCGGGCAGGCGCGGTACATCAAGTCGGACATCGACTTTCGTGGACGTCAGTTGAAGGCTGGTGATCGTGTTTACCGCATGTATGCAGCTGCAAATCGCGATCCGTCGATGTTCGAAGACCCGGATTCGATTGAATCCGGCGTAGAGCGAACCGGCGCATGGCATTTGCTGTCGGAGCTCACCGATGCTTGGGGTCCAATCTCGCGCGGACGATGTTCCGGACAATCGGCGTTGGTCTTGCTTGAAAACTCGCATCCTTGACGGGACGTGATTACGGCACAATTTCACTGCCCGGTCCGATTGGACTGTGGAACAACGATCTCCGAGGAGGAGTGTAGCGAGATGAAGGTCAGAGTCGACAACGCCAAATGCCAGGGGCACGCGCAGTGCGCAGCTATGTCCGACGATTTCTTCGAACTCGATGATCTCGGATTTATCGTCACTGTCTCTGGTGCCGTACCAGTGGGTTCTGAGGATCGGGCACGACTGGGCGCCGATGCCTGCCCTGAACGTGTTGTCTCCGTGAAAGATTAGTCCGTCATTCGCTTTTCGTGTGGAATGCAAGACAGTTGCCCAGGCCTGATTCCGAGATGATCAAGGGAGTGAAATGACGACTATCGAGCATGGCACCGAATTTGACACAGATTTGAACCTTCATGCGGAGGAATTCTGTCGTGATCCGTACTCGAAACTTGCTGAACTGCAATCTCGATGTCCGGTAGCTCACAGTAGTGCCTGGGGCGGATTCTGGCTGATCACGGGGTACGACGAGGTTTTCGAAGCGCTACAGAGCCCCGAGATATTCAGCAACGCGGTCCTCAACGAGAAAGGGAAGGGGGTGCCGCCCGCGCCAGGTGGAGAGCCACTCATCCCGATCGACTTTGACGCTCCTGACCTGATCTTCTATCGGTCGTTCCTTCTGAAGGCCTTCTCTCCGGGGGTCGCCAAGGGGCTGGAGCCTCTCATCCAGGAGGTTGCCGATGAGATTATCGATGGATTCATCGAGAACGGCAGCGCTGATGTGTCGCAGGAGCTATTCACTGCGCTGCCGGCGCAAATGATTTTGCGCATTCTCGGATTCGACTACACGCGGACAGCTGAATGGATCGTCTGGGTGCATGGCTTTGTGCATGATCGGGCGAGTGATCCGCAGGGAGCATTCGACAAGATCACGGCGATGTACGGTGCGATTCATGCTGAGATTGCGGCGGCTCGGAGAGATTCACCTCCAGGACTGATGACCGAACTGATCGCAGCCGAGCGCGAAGGCAGAACATTGACTGATGGCGAATTGGCCAACGTCGTGTTCCTGTTGATTCTTGGCGGGATGGACACTACAGCCGGACTCGCGGGTAACTCCCTGCTACGGATCGGTACCGATCGGGCTCTGCGCCAACAGATTTTGGACGATCCAGCAATCCTGGACAAGGAGGGGACCGAGGAATTCCTACGCCATGGGACTCCCTCGATGGGGCTCGCTCGAACTGTGAAGCGGGACGTCGAGTTCCGCGGTCGGAGTATGAAAGAAGGCGATGCGGTGTTGTTGATGTATTCCGCGGCCAATCGAGATCCCGAGAAGTTCGATGATCCCGAGGCGATTGATCTCACTCGACAGAACAACCGGCACATGGCTTTTGCTCTGGGTCAGCATCGTTGCCTCGGCTCGAACCTGGCGCGTTCGATGTTCAGGATCATGATCACGAGCGTGCTGATGAGGATGCCAGACTTCGAGGTCGACGTGAAACAGGTGGTCCGCTATCCCGATGGAGGTGATGTATACGCTGTCAAGCACTTTCCGATCACTTTCACTGCCGGTGATCGAAAGGGCTCGGTTCACTCTGCGTAGGCGGCTACGTTATCGCCGTTGGAAGAGTTGGTCAGCTGAAAGTGTTGGGCTGCCCAAGTATTGGACTGTTGAGCGAGATCGATGCATTTCCGCTTGTGCTCGCCCTAGACTTGCACGGTGGAACTACAACAGATCAGATGTTTGGTGGCGGTCGCCGAGCATCATTCGTTCACCAGAGCAGCGGGGGCCCTGTATCTGACGCAATCTTCGTTGTCGCACTCGATGAGCAAACTGGAAACAGAGTTGGGGCTGACACTGTTCAGTCGGACGAGGCAAGGAGTGCAGCTGACAACGGTGGGAGAAACCCTCATCGTCCCGGCACGCCGAATCCTGCAGGATCTGGAGATCTTTGAAGAGACGGTGTCTGGACTCCATGGAGTTACGGCGGGAGCGTTACGTCTGGTCTATTCTCAGACGTTCGCTGTGTCCACCGTCGACATCGTTGCCGAGTTCAGGGCGAGGCACCCAGATGTTCGTCTCCAGATCACGGCACCTCGTGATGATGGTGAAATCTTCCGGCTTGTCGCTGCGGGGGAGTGCGATATCGGATTAGCCAGGATTGACGAAGCCATTCCAGGCGTGTCGGTCGAGGAAATCACGACAGAAAAGTTGGTGTTGTTGATACCTCGAGCGTGGGATCGTCACCCAGAGTGTCAAAACACTCCATGGACTGAGATTGCACATTTTCCTTTGATCGTGTCGCCTGCGGGATCGGACTCGCGCAGGCGACTCGACAGATTTGCTGCGCAGCTGGGGATTACGTTGGATGTTGCTGTGGAGAACGAACATCGTGAGGCGTCGCTGGAGATGGTGAAATCTGGAATTGCTGCGTTCGTGACTGTCAGCGGACAGTCGGATTCGATGCCGGGTGTGACCGCCAAAACGCTTATGCCGCTGAGTATCACGAAGGTAGGAATCGTGACCAAGGGCGAAAGGCTTTCGCCTGCGGCAAGCGCATTCAAAGCGGTGGTACATGACTGGGGTGCCGGTCAAGGATCCTGATAGAGCGCTGCGCATGCTGGGTGCGTTGGATCATCGTTCTGATGTTGCACGTGTAGTGCGTAGTTCGCGGAAATGCTCGACGGCCAGAGCGTTGAAGGCTACGACGGCCGGGGCAAGTTGGCCAGGCCGATGCACGAGCCCTATTCTCGTTCGTTGCGCCGGCACGATCGCCTTCATCCGGACGCCGGCGGGGATGCGGGAAATAGTCCCAGGAGTCAGACAAGCGCCCACTCCTGCGCGCACCATGTCCAGGGTAGATGCGTAGTCCTCGTTCTCGACGGCGGCGTTGACGCTCACCCCGTGTGCGGCGAAGACGCGATCTATGGCCATCCTGGCCTGATTGCCTGCCGGAGGCAGGATGAGGGGAAGACGTGAGACCTGGGCCCAGGTCAGCTCCGTATGGTTTCCGTATGGCTCATTTCCTGGTGGCAGGAGTGCAGCGAGCGTTTCCACACCGAGAATCTGAGTTGCGAAGTCCGGCGGTGTCCTGTCGATTCGTGCGAAGGCAATGTCGTATTCGCCGGAACTGATCGAAGCGTAGATGTCGGATTCGGATTGAGGTGAGTTGATGCGTAGTCGGACCTCCGGATACCGCTCCCGGAACGCCGAGATCACTTCGGCGATCGGGGTAGCAAATGTTCTGGAGGTGACGATCCGTATTGCTCCCGCGGTCACGCCGTGCAGTGAGGCGACTGTGGATTCGATGTTTTCGAGGGCTGAGAGAGCCTGGCGAGCGGGCTTGGTCAGTAGTTTACCGGCTGGGGTCAGTGTGACACCCCGAGCCGAGCGGTAGAAGAGCTTCACCCTGAATTCGGATTCGAGCTTGGCTACGGCGTGTGACAGCGATGGCTGGGTGAGATGCACTGCTGCAGCGGCTTTCGTGAATGAACCGTGCTCGGCAACCGCAATCAGGCATCGTAGTTGTTGGATTTCCATCAGTGTTCTTCTGAAGAGATGGTGTAATCGGACACTACCTCAATGATGGTCTTGCCGATCGAACTCCGGTTCGTCACCAGTTCCAACGCTTCTCGCGCTTGCGACAGAGGGAAACGGGCGTGAATGAGAGGGCGAATTCGACCCGATCGCCACAACGCGGTGAACTCGTCGCGATCACGGGAGGCGTTCTGCGGATCGTGGTGGGCGAACGTGCGGATCTCGAGTCCTTTCACCACAGCACCTTTGAGGAGTATGAGGTTCAATGGGATTCGTGGGATCTCTCCGCTCGCGTATCCGAGGGTGACAAAGCGTCCGCCCCAGCGTAATTCTCTGAGTGCCGATTCGGCGTGCGGACCGCCGACGGGATCGATGACGGCATCGATTGCTCCCGGGCCGAGCGCAGCTCGTATGCCGTCGCGTAGGTTTCCCTCGGTGTAATTGATGGTGGCGTGTGCCCCTTTGCGGCGAGCCGCGTCGAGTTTCTCCGAGGAGGACGCGGCAGCGACGACGCGGGCACCGAGCGACGCTGCGAGTTCGACCGCCGCGAGTCCGACGCCTCCGCCGGCGCCGAGGACGAGAACATTGTCGCCAGAACGGATTTCGGCTGTGGAACGTAGTGCATGGTAGGCGGTCAGGTGGCAGACCCAGGTTGCGGCTGCCTCCGCGAATGTGATCTCGGCGGGTATCGGCACCGCGGCGCCTGCAGGCGCGACAAGGTATTCGGCAAAGGCTCCGGGTGCGAGAACCGCGACCCGGTCGCCAGGGGAGTGACTGGTGACACCGTCGCCGACGGCGGTGATCACGCCGGCAGCTTCATGTCCCGGAACGAAGGGGAGTGCCGCCTTTACTTGATATTGCCCCGCGATCATCAATGTGTCGGGAAAGTTCACTGCAGCCGCATACACCGCGACCAGGATCTCGCCGGGTGCGGGAATGGGTGTGTCGACAGAATTTATCTCTATTGCTTCGGGACTGCCCATTCGGTGAATGCGGGCCGCCGACATGGTGGCAGGGGCTGTCATTGATCTCATCGAAGATTCCTTCGTCCGGGTGGCGATCACTTCCTACGTGCGAGTATGCCAAGTATCCGCTCCGGGTAATTGCGTTCTGCTCAAACAGTCATTATGTTCCAACGTATGGCAGATCAGACGAACACTTCCCCCGTCGCGGATCGCAGCGACCTCACTCACTCCCTCGATGTCGACTCGCTCAGCCGATGGATGGATGCGCAACGGCTTCCCGGCGCAGGCGAATTGGCCCAGGCGCGTTCGCTGACAGGCGGGTCTCAGAACGAACTGTTCGAGATCACGCGCGGTGGCGAAAAAATGGCACTTCGGCGCCCACCCAGCTATGGCGTCGAGGGCCGCTCGAAGGTGCTCATGCGCGAGGCACAGTTACTGAAGGCGCTTGCGGGTACGGATGTGCCGCATGCCAGGTTGCGTGCTGCGACCGCCGATGAGTCGGTGATCGGCTCGGCGTTCTACCTCATGGATCTGGTTGACGGCTGGAGTCCGATGGGTGCCGGCTGGGTTGCGCCGTTCGACACCGACCTCGAAGCCCGCGGCGGTCTTGCCATCGAACTCGCTGACGGTGCAGCCAAGTTGGCCAGGGTGGACTGGAAGGCTCGAGGACTCGAGGGCTTCGGAAAGCCGGAAGGCTTCTTGGACCGCCAGGTAGATCGCTGGCTATCTCACCTGTCCAACTTCAAGTTTCGTGAAATTCCGGGTTTGGACGCGACTGCTGCATGGCTGCGTGAACATCAGCCGAAGCATTTCGAAGCCGGCATCATGCACGGCGATTACCAGTTCGCGAATGTGATGTACCAGCATGGGAAACCGGCCAAGCTCGCGGCAATCATCGACTGGGAAATGGCAACCATCGGAGACCCTCTCCTCGATCTCGGTTGGGTCCTCGTCGGCTGGTCTCCTGAGGGCGATGCAATGAAGTACGCCCGCTATTTGAACTACGACGGCATGCCCTCGCGCGACGACATGCTGCAGCATTATTCGACCGTCAGCGGCCGAGATGTCTCCCAGATCGACTACTACGTAATTCTCGCTCGATTCAAGCTCGCGCTCGTCCTGGAGGCGAGCGTTGCACGCCATGCTAAGGGCGAGGCCGATGACCGCGTCGCCCGGTTCGGTCCCATCGTTCTCGAGCTTATGCAGTTTGCCGAATCGCTTTCCAAGACAACACCGCTGAACTAGTAGATTTCCACTACTCACCCGATCGAGGAGCCGACATGGCCTGGGATTTCGAAACAGAACCTGAATTTCAGAAGAAGCTGGATTGGGTCGCGCAGTTCGTCCGCGAGGAGGTCGAACCGCTCGATCTCGTGTGGCCACACGACAATTACAAGCCGCTCGACGACGCGCACCGACTGATCGTCGATCCGCTCAAGCAGAAGGTGCGAGATCAGGGCCTGTGGGCCTGCCATCTCGAACCAGCACTCGGCGGTCAAGGCTTCGGACAGCTCAAGTTGGCCCTACTCAACGAGATACTAGGTCGTTCGACTTGGGCGCCGGTAATCTTCGGCACGCAGGCACCCGATACCGGTAACGCCGAGATCATCGCGCATTTCGGTACCGACGAGCAGAAGGCGACGTACTTACAGCCGTTGCTCGACGGTGAAATCTTCTCGTGCTACTCGATGACCGAACCCCAGGGCGGTGCGGACGTTTCGGGATTTGAGACGACTGCCGTGCGCGACGGCGACGATTGGGTCATCAGTGGCTGGAAGTTCTTCTCTTCCAACGCTCGCTACGCGACTTTCTGCATTGTCATGGCGTACACGGACAAGGAAGCGGGCCCGCACAAGGGCATGTCAATGTTCCTCGTTCCTACTGATTCGGCAGGGTTGAAGATCGAGCGCAACCTCACTCTGATCCACGAGCCGGACGAAGAGGGCTCGGAGGCATACATTCACTACGACAATGTCCGTGTTCCGGGTACTGCGATGCTCGGCGACGAGGGCAAGGCATTCGAGGTGGCTCAGGTCCGCCTCGGTGGCGGCCGCGTTCACCATGCAATGCGCACGGTAGGCCTTGCGCAGCGGGCGCTGGACATGATGTGTGAGCGCGCGCTCAGTCGTACGACTCGCGGAAAGTTGTTGTCCGAGAGGGAAACTGTGCAGGGCTTTATCGCAGAGTCTTACGCACAGTTGCGGCAATTCCGGCTTTTCGTGTTGCAGACGGCTTGGTTGATCGACAAGACCAAGGACTATTCGCAGTGCCGCAAGGACATCAGCGCGATCAAGTTCTTGACGCCGAAGGTGCTGCATGACATCGTTCAGCGTTCCATTCAGGTACACGGCGCGTTGGGAGTCACCAAGGACACGCCGCTCGCCAGCATGTGGATCACAGCTCCGGTGATGGGTCTGGTCGACGGACCGACTGAAGTGCATCTTCGGCAGGTGGCTCGCGGTGTATTGAAGGACTACCAGCCCACCGACGGGCTGTGGCCGACGGATCACATTCCGTCGAAGTTGGCTGCTGCCAGGAAGAAATTGGGCCTGAACTGAGATTTGGGTACCGACTGAGTTCTGTTGATGCGGTGACAGAGTGGGGAATCCTTCAGTTGAAGGATTCCCCACTTTCGTTTGCCTCGACGATGTCAGAAGTCGGTGCCACCGTCGATGTTGACGAGGGCGCCGGTGAGGTACCCGGCACGAGGCGAAAGGAGAAACGCGATCAGTTCCCCGACCTCGTCCGGCTGGCCTGGCCGCCCGAGCGCGGTGTTCAGTCCCCATTCTTCAACCATTACCCGTTCGAGCGCCTCTTCGTACGGGTACCCGCGCTCTTGTGCGACGTGCGCCCGGATCGCCCGCAGTGCATCAGTTTCGATGGCTCCGGGGCAGACACAGTTGGCTCGGATTCCTTGCCGCCCGTAAGCTTTCGCGATTCCCTTGGTGAAGACAGACACAGCACCCTTGAGAGAGGCGTAAGGGAGTCGAGCTATCTCCGGTGAGCGCACCGAATACGCCGCGGTTGTAACAATTGTTCCGCGCGTTGCAATCAGATGGGGCAGAGCAGATTCCACCGTTCGGGTGGTTCCGAGCAGCACGTCACGGAAAGCTGCGATCCAGTTTTCGTCAGGTGATTCGATCGGCTCCTTCCCGAGTATGCCTGTCGTGACGGCAACCCCGTCGAGCCGCCCGAGCAACTCCACGGACTCCGCTACCGCACGTTCTGCCTCACCTTCGCGGCTGACATCGAAGGACCGTCCGAATGCGCGTGACGCGCCGACTGCGAGAACCTCTGCGGCAGCTTTCTCCGCGCGCTCGCCATCGCGGCCGACTACGACGACCGATGCGCCATCTGCTGCCAGAGCGCGCGCCGCCGCGAGGCCCATGCCGGCAGTGCCGCCGACTACGAGATAACCCTTGTCTCGAATGAGAAGATCCATTGTTGTTCACACTTTCGTCGATAAGTGACAGATATGCCAGAAAGTAAATCATTCCGCTGTCCTCAGGCCTAGCTTGCGCTCGGTCTCGCTACGCAAGCGCGAGAGTTGCGAGGATGTCGGGTGAATAGGCCTCAGCAGGTGCGGCCCATGGCCCGGAATGCACGGCACCTAAGGCGGCACCCAATTCCGGTCGCTGACTGAGCATTCGACGCATTCTCGACTGCCGGGCGGTGCGATCCGGCATACAGAAGCCCGCAAGTAGGTCGGTCAACGCGCTGGCGAATCGAAGCCGGGCCATTCGCGCCGAACGTTCCTCGGAGTAGCCTGCAAGGGATTGCGGTGTCCAGGTGGAGTTGTCGAGTAGCGCTTCGGAGAGAATTCGCGCGTCGCGCAACGAGATGCTCAAACCCTGTGCAGTGACGGGGTTACTCCAGCCTGCGGCGTCACCGATCAATGCCACGCCGGGCACCACGGGCGTATCCGTCCAGGCATCGTTCATCGGGAATGTGGCGCAGGGTCCAATAGGTGTCGCAGCGGCGAGGTCGTCGAAATTCGGGAAAATGGGTGTTCGATATGATTCGAGAAATTCCGTGATCGTCGCCGGCCCACGGAGTGGTTCCGGGTCGCTCGTGCTGCGTCCGACGTAGAGGCGCAGCCGATTGTCCGCTCGTGGGATCACGATGTATTGGTTGCGGCCGGCAATTGCAATTGTGGTCACGGATCGATCCCACACGCCGCCGTCATCAACGAGCATGCCGGACAATTTCACTCTGGCCTCAGTGGTCGAGAGGCTGACGCCTGCGGCGGCCCGTGTGCTGGACTGCTTTCCGTCGGCGCCCACGATAAGGCGGCATCGTTCGGTTCGGGTTTCTCCGTCAACCTCGTAGGTGACCGAGGGGTGCGGGGCTCTTTCGATAGTGCAACGTCGCACGCCGCGGATAACCGTGGCGCCGGCTTTTGTTGCGGCCTGGGCAAGAGCTTCGCGCAGTTCAGGATGGCCGACGCCGATGACGCCGGGTGCGCCTGGAACAGCCGTCGACAGGTCCTTGGACATTCGTTGCGCTTGTTCGACGCTTAGATTTTCGTCGTAGGGGACCATCTTGGTTATCACAGACATGCTGTCGGCTTCGAGAATTGACTGGGCCACACCAAGTTCTATCGCCTCGACAAAACCCCACGGCACCATCGCCTCGCCGCGGACCATGTCGTGGTAGGTGCTTTCGCGTTCGAGCACAGTGACTTTCAGTCCACCCGCCGCGAGACGTGCGGCAAGTGCGCACCCTGCTACGCCGCCGCCGACGATCACGATGTCGCTATCGTTGTCAGGCATTCCGCTCCACTTCATTTACTCGCAGTTAATGGGCCTCATTTACTATGACATAATGGGTTGGGAAGTTGTTAGATCGGAAGGCGATCAAAATGCGAAGCCGTGGTGGAACACAATCATCACCAATATCGAAGGCCGATGTGGTGGAGGCCGCTCTGCGTGTGGTCGAGCGTTCTTCGCTCAACCGGTTGACCGTGCGCGAGGTAGCCCAGGAATGCGGTGTGACAGCGCCGGCGATCCACTATCACCTCAGGGGTGCAGGCAGTTTGGCAGACCGCGTCGTCGAGGCCGTGACAGCGAAGATTGATATCACGGTCGACCCGGATGCCACATGGTTCGATCAATATGTCCACCTGGTCATGGATATGGACGCGGCCTTCCTCCGGTATCCGGGGACCGGCCTGCACGCACTCACGGCTGTTGGGCCCTCGGCGGCAGCCGGACGGCTCACGGAAACAGCTCTGGGGATCTTGCGGGCTGCGGGTTTCTCGGAGGACGAGTCCGTCGAGCTTTTCACGGCAACCTATCTGCTGTTCGTCGGCTGGTTGGCTACCAGTGGGCTGGCCGAGGAGGGTATCGTCCACCCCGCATTGGCAATTGCACAGCAGGGGCGGCCGGATTCAGGCGGAAACTCTTCGCTCCAAGCGACTTTGAGACGTCTCCTCGGTACCGCGGTTCCATCGATTTCACCCGTATGCACAGCGAAAGCAACGAATGGAGATTGAACGATGACTACACATGACTCCTCGTGGATGAAGGACTACTACGCGGCCTGGGACTCCGCCGACGCAGATGCAATCGCCGCGTGGTTCGATGCAGATGTCGTACTAGAAGACGTTCCCACCGGCCATGTGGCCTCAGGCGTAGATCAGGCCCGTTCGTTTGTCGAAGGCGCTCTCGAGCGGGTGCCCGGGGCGACGTACGAGGTGAAGGTTGGGCTCGTCAGCGACGACACCTTCGCAGTCGAGTGGGTCATGCACCCCTATGGCCTACGTGGGTCGTCTGTCGGGACTCTTCGCGCGGGAAAGATAGCCTCGAACCGCGACTACTGGAACATGTTGTCCAAGAACGGTTAACGTCGACTCGTACGATGCTCCGACGAGACGAAGTCGCGTCTATTGCCCTCTGGTAGTAGACGCGACTTCGGTGTCTGGCTCAGTACGGGCTGTCGCCGGCAATCGTGATGCGCTGCATCACGCGGGTCTCGTCACCGAAGTCGTCGCACGCATAGTGTTGCGTGGAACGATTGTCCCAGAATGCAACTGATCCGGGACGCCAGCTGAACCGGCACTGGTATTCCGGTCGCGAAGCGTGGCTGAACAGCATACGAAGGAGGGCATCACTCTCGCGGGTTTCCATCCCGACAATCCGCGAGGTGAATGGTTCGTTCACATAGAGCACCGATGCTCCCGTATCAGGATTCGTCCGTACCAGAGGATGCTCCACCGGCGGAAACTTCTCCGCCATGGCAGCTTTGTTCTCCGGCGCGATGGTGGGGCCGAAAGATTTGTCGAAGTCATGAACCGCACGAAGCGATTTCAGGGCTTCCTGAATCGATGAGCTCAGACCGGCGAAGGCTGCTTCCATGTCGGCCCACAAGGTATCGCCGCCCATCGGAGGGACTTCGACTGCGCGCAGGATCGAACCGAATGAAGGTTCGGCCCGCCAGCTGACATCCGAGTGCCAGAAATTCTCACCGTAAGGGCTCCTCGAGCGCTGTGCGCGCATGTCCGGCGAACGTCGCAGGATGATCAACTCGGGATGATTCGGGTGCGCACCGATGAAGGGATGCGTTTCGAGATCCCCGAACAGTCGGCCGAACGCGACATGCTCCGCGGGTGTCAGATGGTCTTGTTCGCGGAAGAACAGCACCTTGTGCTCGACCAAGGCTCGGCGTAGCTCCTGAACTGTGGCGGCATCAAGATCGCCGCCGATCTTGATGTTCTGGACCTCTGCGCCGATACGGCTGGTCAACGTCTGGATGTCGATCATGGATCCTCCTGTCGCTGAAAATGGCATCTCGATCACTGGAATGCTCTCGCTGTGCTTATTACAGTCGCGGTTGGAGCGGATGGCCAATGAAAATGATCTATGCATGCCATAGGGTCCGACAATGGGCCGCGCTGACGAAATCTACAGTGGTGCATGATTGTTGAGCTCCCATGGGATTGTGTGGTGGGCACGCTACCTCTACAGTCGGTCACGACAAGCGCTGGCCCGACGGCGGGACAGCCCCTTTACGGAACTACGTGCGCGCGTTCGGTTTCCTGACGGCGTCCTCTCGGGAGTTTCAAGACGCAGATTTTGCGCCACTCAACTCGAATCTGTCCGAATGGGGCGCACGCAACTCTTCTCGAGGGCTTCGGGTATTGCCGCGGATTCGGCGTATGACGTTTACCTCTGAAGTGTGCCTACAGTCTTCGCCTACAGCACCAAGACTGGCGGGTTCGATGCTCTCGAGACGGCTGATTTTCTTGGGAACCGGCGACCTTCGATATGCGGGTAAGGCGAGCGCCTGACGTCCAGGTCGTCTGCAGATCGTCATTGACATGTGGGGCGGGTCACATTAATGTCCAGGCTGTCAGATATGAAGGTCGCGACCCCGATTTCTGTACTCCGAGCGTTGAGTTGAATGTCGTATCCATCTGTAGTCCTGTCTGTATGGAGTGAAGATGCCAATGGGCGGGTTCCGCAAGAGTGGATTCGGTCGTGAGAATGGGGTTGAGGGATTCGAGGAATTCCTGGAGACGAAGGTTATCGGTGCACCTACCGGGAGTTGACAGAAATCTCTCCTCTGGCCGGTGCGGCGAACTGCCATGCCGGCCTCATGTCAGATCTCGGTGGTAGTTCCTAGTCATTAGAGTCCTAATACACTGTGCAAAAACACCTTTGAAGGAGTTTGTCATTCTGGAATCTTCTGCTGTTGACGTACCTGAAATGACTCCCGACTGGTGGGCGGCACGTGAACCAGGCAAGCTCGCGGTGATCGTTCCAGGCGGTGCTTCGCTCACGTACGGTGAACTGGCAGCTAAATCGATTGGGTTGGAACAGGACTGGCGAAGCCGTGGCATAGTGCAGGGTGATCGTATTGCGATTGTCATGGAGAATTGCCCCGACTATCTTGTTGTGGCTATCGCTGCGCTTCGGCTCGGTGTCAGACTTGTTGCTGTGAGCATTCACCTCACTGCGGCGGAGGTCGTCCACGTCATCTGCGATTCCGATGCGAGACTGGTAATTACCAGTCGACGTTACCTCGGGTTGGTAACGGATGCAGTCGCGGTGGCACCGTCCGTCCTCGCGGTGTGTGTTGCCGGCGATGATCTCGGTGACATCGAACCGCTCTATCGCTCTGTCGAAGGTTCCGACAGCTTGTCGGACAGCTCGACTCGGCAGGGAACCTTCATGTTTTATTCGTCGGGGACTACCGGAAAACCGAAAGGCATCCTGCGGGACATGCCTGATGTTACTTTCGCGCAGGGCGATCCGCTGACGTCAACCTTCTCTGCCTCCTGGGGATTCAGTCATGAGTCCATCTGGCTGAATTCTGCTCCGCTCTATCACGCGTATCCATTGCAGAGCTGCACTTCGGTGCTCCGATGGGGCGGCACGTTGGTGCTCACCGAGAAATTCGACGCAGAGCAGACTTTGAAGCTCATCGATGAATACGGCGTGACGCATGTGAGCATGGTTCCGACGATGTTCGTCCGGTTGCTGAGATTGCCGCTCGAGGTCAGGACGAAGTACGACGTCTCCACGGTCAAGCTTGCGATCCACGCAGGCGCGGCCTGCGCGGTGCCAGTCAAGGCGGCCATGATGGATTGGTGGGGTCCCGTATTCTACGAGTTCTATGGGGGCAGCGAGAATATTGGAATGGTCCTGATTACTCCGCAAGAGTGGCTGGAACACCCAGGGTCGGTGGGTAAGCCTGCGCCTGAGACGATTTCGATTCTTGATGACGATCATCGGCCAGTAGTACCGCACGTCCGTGGGACCATCTGGTTTGATCAGGCTCCTCGCTTCAGCTATCACAAATCTCCGGAGAAGACGGCTGGGGTCTTCGACAGCGAAGGACGCGCAACGCTCGGTGACCTCGGATATTTCGACGAAGATGGGTATCTGTACCTGGATGGGCGGCGCACAGATCTGATCATCTCCGGCGGCGTGAATATCTATCCTGCGGAGATTGAATCTCGGTTGGGGGAGCATCCTGCGGTCTTTGACGTGGCTGTCATCGGAATTCCCGATGACGAATACGGTCAGCGGGTCCAGGCGGTAGTGCAACTCGAGAGCGGCTATGTCGGCAACGCCGATCTTGGGCAAGAACTCATTGCGTTCTGCCGGGTAGAACTCGCGTCGTACAAGTGTCCCAAGAATGTTGCGTTCGAGGATGTGCTTCCCCGGACGCCGACTGGAAAGCTGCTCAAACGGGTGTTGATGGATCGAAGCTGGTAGTTCGCGGCAGATCGTTTCCCTTTTCGGAAAGTGCTGCTGACGAGGTTGTTTCGATAGACGTATGAGATCGCAATCAATTGGAGACGGAGGAACCAGTGACTAAGGGAATTGTGCTCGTTCACGGAGGTCAGCACACAGGAAGATGTTGGGAGCCGACGGTCGCGCATCTTATGGAAATGCGCCCCGAAATTTCGGTCTTGCCGGTCCATCTACCAGGCCGTGACGGCAATCCTGCGGACCTGTCGGAAGTGGGGATTGCGGAGTGTGTCCAGTCGGTGGTTTTCGACATCGAACGGGCGAAATTGTCCGAGGTCGTCCTAGTTGCGCACTCCATGGGCGGCGTGACAATTCCGGGAGTTGCGGAAGCTCTAGGTAAAGAGCGTGTTTCACGTTTGGTCTTCATCGCGGCAGCAGTTCCGCCGGATGGGACTTCAATTCTGGAAGACCTGATCGGGGAGCTTCGGGAGACTGTCGGTACGCGAGTCGAAGAACCGTCGGAGCCCGCTCCCTTCCCTCGGGAGATGGTCACCGAATTATTTTGTAACGGCATGACTGAGGATCAGGTGGAGTTCACCATGAGCCAGATGTGCCCTGAAAGTAACCTGTTGGCGACGCAGCGCGTGGACCGCAGTGGGATGCCGCAGTCGATTCCCCGAACGTGGATACTCACTGCCCGCGATCGTGCAGTCACGCCTGAACAACAGCGTCAGCACATCGAAAACCTGGGCGGTGTAGACGATGTCGTCGAAATCGATACGTGTCATGACGTGATGATCAGTGAACCGGAACAGTTGGCGAAGGCTTTGGTCGATTGTCTGTAGTGTCCGCGGCGTGAAATCGTGAAGGCGGAGTGCCGTGGGGCCGTGCTCGTCGGGATCAACTCGATGAGTACGGCCCCACAACTGTTGGTGTGAGCACGGTCAGATCAGGGAATGCCGCCGTCAGAGCGGACGATTGTTCCGGAGGTGTAGCTCGATGCGTCGCTGGCGAGAAATAGTGCGGCCCCGACAATTTCGTGAGGCTTTCCGATGCGCTTGAGGTGCAAGCGTTCTGCCATTTTGTTGGTGTGCTCCATGTCCCACGATGCCGCGATGTCTGTCAAGTACTGACCAGGCATCAGGGTGTTGACACGAACTTCGGGTCCGAGTAGTTCGGCGAACCCTTCGGTCATGGCATTGAGACCGTTTTTCGCTGCGGCGTAGGGGATTATGGATCCCATCGGGCGGAGCGACCCGGTGCTGCTCACGTTGATGACGCTGCCTGAACCTTGTTCTTTCATACGCGTGCCGACAAGTTGTGTTAGGCGGAACGGGCCCTTCAAATTGAGGTTCAGAACGCTGTCGTACATCTTCTCGGTGACGTCGGTGACCTTGTCGTACAGGGGCGACATGCCCGCATTATTGACCAAGATGTCGATCTTGCCGAACTTGGCATAGGCGGCATCAACGAGTCCGGTGACCTCATCCCAGCGACCCATATGGCAGCCGTATGCGAAGCCGTCACGACCAGTGGTCTCTCTGATCTCGGCAACGACTTTCTCGCAGTTTTCGATGTTTCGGCTGGCGACGACTACGTCCGCCCCGGCGCGAGCGAAGGCCAGGCTCATCTCTCGGCCCATGCCGCGGCTGCCTCCCGTGACCAGCGCAACCTTGCCTTCGAGGCTGAAGAGATTGAACGGTGAGAGTACGTCCGTACTGGTGCGATTTAGGTTTTCGTTCATACTGGAAGCCATACATCTCCTCAGAGCAGAATCGGATTACTCAATATGCAGAACACTACATCAGATTCTCAGTCACCGGCAGTGGTCAGTAGGGCGTCGCAGGCTGCTGACAGGCGTACCGCTCGTCAGCGGCAGTCAGCCGCTGACGAGGTCGAGCGGCTCCTTGCCGTTACTCTGGATCTGATCGAAAAATCCGCTCCCGCAATACCTTCGGTTTCGGCGATCGTTGCTGCGGCTGGAATTTCGAATCAGACTCTGTACCGGTCGTTTCCCAGCAAGGACGATTTGATTCTGGCAGTTCTCGAGCAGGGTACTGATCGAGTCGCGAGCAACCTGAAAGAACGTATGGCCGGCGTCGACGATCCGCAGGAGAAGATTCTTGTCTGGACGAGGGGTGTGTTGCGCCAGGTCAGTGATACCGGCGCCGCACAGATCAGTCGATCGGTGCTCGAACATCTCCACAAGGCGGGCTCATCTAGTCAGAACGGCAGCCAGGAAGAGCTTTTGAGGCCGATCACGGCGTTGCTTGTAGAGCCCCTTGTGTCGCTTGGATGCAATGCCGATTTGGACGGTCCGTGCATCGCTGATCTGGTCCTCGGCGCAATGCGACGACACCTGTGGAGTTCTACCGCCCCGACCCGTGACGAGATCGAGTGGATTGGGCGCTTCGCTCTCGGCGGCCTGCACGTTCAGTAACGACGAGTGTGCGGAGCTGTCCATCAGGGTTGACAAATGGTGGCCCGTACTCGAGATTTGAGGTGTCGATTCGGCTGCGTCTCCGATAATTCTCTAATTCCCCATGGGGGAGAGTCATATTCGTCGGTCATTGTGAACGCAAGCGCTGGTGTCCTTTCTGTTGCTCCCTTTATCGGGTTCGCGGCGCGGTCGTAGAGTCGGCGTCCGCTGACAGCTACTCCCGAAAGGTGCACATGTGAATACCGGAATACGAGACATGGCAGGCAAGATCGCCGTCGTCACAGGAGGGGCAGCCGGGATCGGATTTGCGATCGCAGCGGAGCTGATGGATCGAGGCGTGATCGTGGTGATTGCCGATGTGGAGGAGGAGGCGCTGACTGCGGCCGCGGCAGCGCTTGGGGCCACCGGAGTTGTGGCCGATGTGACCAAGGTAGAGGATCTTGTACACCTCGCGGACGAGGTGATCCGTCTGCACGGGCGTCTGGATATTGCGGTGAACAACGCAGGCGTCGCCCGTATCGCACCATTTGACGAGCTGACCATTGATGACTTCCGGTGGGTCTTGGATGTCAATCTGTGGGGCGTCGTTCTGGGAATGAAGGTGTTTCTCCCCCTCATCGAGTCGACGTCGCAGTGCGGCTACATTGTCAATACGGCGTCGATTGCCGGGATGCGTTCTGCCCCAAAGCTTGCGGCCTATGCGGTGTCGAAGTTCGGCGTTGTGGCATTGACCGAAACAGTAGAGCAGGAACTCTCGGCGCGCGCTTCTCAGGTCGGGCTAGGCGTGCTGGTTCCGGCAATGGTTCAGTCGAACATTGCCGCCAGTGAGCGAAATCGGCCAGGTGTGCGGCGGGTGCCAGTTGCTGACGGCAGCAACGGTGCGGGTGCGCAAGTCGGTGCCATGGAGGCGCACGAGGTGGGAGTGATCGTCGCCGACGCGATCGAGCGAGGCGACCTGTACATCGTGACCCATCCGGAGTCTCTCGACTCGATCAAGGCTCGACACCGTCGCATCGAGGATGCGTTCGAACAGGCTGTTCTTCGCTCGGCGCCCACTCTTTGACCAATATCAACACGCTACGTCAGATTACGAGTTGGACGGTCATGATTCGGTCGCTGCGATGACTTGACTCGATCTAATTCAAGTGCGGTTACTGAGACAATTCCTTGACAGCTGTGAGTGACGTCACTAGCGTACAGACTGTCAGATTTGAGTGCGTGGATCAGATAGGAGATAGCAGTGCCGCTTCAGGACCACATGCAGTTGATTTCGGTGGATGACCATCTGATCGAGCCGCCGAACGTCTGGACGGATCGGTTGCCGAAGAAGTTTATCGAGCAGGGTCCGCGGATCATCGAGATGGACATGAGTCAGAGCCACGGCGATGAGGGCTTGTCGGCGCTGCTCCTCGACACCGCTCGGCAAGGTAAAGATGCGTCGACGCAGAAGCTCGCGGAGGTCTGGACTTACGAGGGCCGGATCTACCCGAATATCGGACTCAATGCGGTGGCCGGCAAGAAGCCGCAGGATTACGGGATGGATCCGACGCGGTATTCGGATATGCTTCCGGGCTGCTACGACCCCAAAGCCCGTGTGGCGGATATGGATATTGACGGCGTGCAGGCTGCGTTGTGCTTTCCGTCGTTCCCCCGCTTCGCGGGAACAGTGTTTCTCGAGGCCAAGGACAAGGAGCTTGCTCTTCTGTCGGTGAAGGCGTGGAACGACTTTCATCTCGACGAGTGGGCGGCGTCCAATCCTGATCGGTTCATTCCGTTGATCATCCTGCCGTTGTGGGATCCGCAGGAATCGGCCAAGGAGATCTACCGGTGCGCGGCCAAGGGTGCGAAGGCGATCACGTTCCCGGAGAACACGGTTGGGCTCGGGTTGCCGTCGTTCTACACCGATTTCTGGGATCCGGTTTTCCGTGCGGCCGAGGAAACGAAGATGCCGTTGTGCATGCATTTCGGGTCTTCGGGTAAGGCGCCGATCACGTCCCCGGAAGCTCCGATGGCAGTGATGATCGCGTTGTTCGGTACCAACTCGATGGATGCGACGGCGGATCTGTTGTTCTCGCCGGTGTTCTACAAGTTCCCCAATTTGAAGGTTGCCTTGTCCGAGGGTGGTATCGGGTGGATGCCGTACCTGCTCGAGCGGATCGATCTGACGTGGGAGAAGCATCGTTGGTATCAGAATGTGAACAAGGACGTGCGTCCGTCGGATCTGTTCCGTAAGAACATGCATGGTTGTTTCATCGATGATCTCGAGGGTGTGGCCCGCCGTCATCAGATCGGTATCGACAACATCATGTGGGAGTGCGATTACCCGCATTCGGATTCGAACTGGCCGAACAGTCGGCGGTATACGGAGAAGTTGCTTGCGGATGTGCCGGATGAGGAAGCGCACAAGATTGTGGAGTTGAATGCTCGGGCGTTGTACAACTTCCCGCGCACCAATTGAAGTGATGGGACCGAATCATGTCACATGAGAAGGACATTGACGCAGCGGACTGGACCGATCAGGATCTGCTGACTCGCGACGAGGCTAGTGACCGACTGGTGGATGAAATCGCGCTCACCCGAAATCGCCTGGTGGAGCTGAAGGCTCAATCACAGGATGACCCGACCGTCGCGGCGTCGATGATGATGGTGAACCGCAGATTGGTGGCAATGGAAAACCTACGAGATTCGCTGTAGGTCATGTCAGGGGCCGCTTCGGGACGACGACCGAGGCGGCCCTTCGTTGTACTCGTGTATTTCAACACCGGTAAGACAGTCATTTCTGAGGACGGCGAGGAGCTGTTATGGGCACACGGCTGGATGGCAAGGTTGTACTGATCTCCGGATCGACGCGTGGTATCGGACGCTCATTGGCCGAGCACTTTGCATCGGAGGGCGCGAAGGTAGCGGTTACGGGACGCACCGCGGAGCGCGGCGAGAAAGTGGTCGCTCGTATACGTGAGGCGGGCGGCGAGGCGGAGTTCTTTCCCCTCGACGTGACCTCGGAAGACAGTGTTCGAGGGGTGGTCTCGTCGACGGTCGAACATTTCGGAGGTTTGACCACGCTGGTGAACAATGCTGCGCCCACCGATGCTGTGGCGACTACGATCAAACCGATACATGAGTACTCCAACGAGGAATGGCAGCGAATCCTCACCGGAACAGTCACAGGAAACGTGTTTTGGGCATCGAAATACGCATGGCCACACCTTGTTTCGGCCGTGGGCGCATCAATTCTCAATATTTCTTCCGGGCAGTCTGTGGCCGGCTTCAAGGGTTTTGGTGCCTACGGCGCAGCGAAGGCTGCGGTCAACAGCTTGACCCGTTCGCTCGCAGTCGAAGGCAGTGACGACGGCATTCGCGCCAATTGCATCCTGGTTGGCAGAGTCGTTGCCTCGAAGGGCGACTCCGGACACCATACGGGTGGCGGCAGGTTGACCCGGATCGGGAACCCGATGGATATTGCTTATGCCGCAACGTGGTTGGTATCCGACGAGGCGGCATTCGCCACCGGCTCGATGGTCACCGTTGACGGTGGATTCTCGATTAATGGTGACGCCGCTTCCGATGCCGAAAGTTCCGCGGCGGCTGGGTCTTAGCGAGTCAGTCCGGCAGTCGGCGGACGATGTCGGCAGCCGGACTGATTCTGGTCAGTATCGTGAGGAGATTCGACACCATGAACTGGTGGGATTCCTCGGACGCGCCGGCAGTGCAATCCTCTGCCAGGATGACGGAGTAGCCGCGATTGACGGCTTCGATAGCCAGTCCAGGTATCGCGACATTTGTTGACACACCGGCTAATACGATGGTATCGACCTTCTGTAGGCGGAGCATAGCGTCCAGGTCGGTTCCGTAGAATGCGGTGATTCCGGTGCTGCGACTGCTGACTATGTCTTCCGGTTCCGGTCCAAGTTCCTCGGGGATTTCCACATCCGGTGTCCCGGCGGTCATCCCGCGTTGGCGCAGAGCCATGGTGCCTAGGTAGGAATTTGGCAGCATTCCCTTCTGATCGGCGCGATGCTCGATGATGCAATGAACAACGGGTAGTCCTCGTACGCGGAAGGCGCGGGCGAGTTCCGCGGTGCGTGAGATGATTCCGCGCGCCGCAGCATGGTCCGCGAGTCCCTTCGAGACGGACCGTTCGGGCTCCAGGATTCCCCGTTGGCATTCGCTTATAACGAGCGCTGGCGCCGGGTATGTCCCCTGGGGTGCTGTTGACGGTGTGGATGCGAGGGTCATCGACTCTCCAATCAGTGGGTGCTGTCCGGTGTCCGGTCCGCCAAGTGACGAGGTAGCCAGTTTTGCCACCAGCGGCAGGATGCCTCATTGATAAGTTTCCAGTTCACTATGGTTGTCAAATAGTGACACTGATGCCAGAATTGCGCTAGAGGGTAGCCGGTGTCCGAGCATCTTTTTGTACGTATCTCGCCGGTGGACCGAGCTGGTGCATGCGCCAGTTGCCCATTTCCATCTCGAAGAATTGAGGCAGTACCCATGATCGAAGCCGATGAGATCGCATCCACGCCGTTGAATGACCTCACCTGGTGGCAGGACAGCGCTCACGAGCGTGACGATGTGTTCGCGGCACTGCGTCGAGACAGCCCGCGACTTTTTGTTCGACTGGGCGGTCCGGACGAGAATGTCGCAAAGGGCTTCTGGGCGCTCACGAGCCACGCGGACATTACCGAGGTGAGCCGTAGACCTGAGGATTTCTGCTCGGGCGAGGGCACGCAGATCTTCGATCAGCCGCAGAAGCTGCGTGAGTATCGTGGATCGATCATCGACATGGATAACCCTGAACATGCTCGCATGCGGAAGATCGTTTCGCGCGGGTTCACGAGCAAGAGTCTCGAGGGTCTGCGTGACGAGGTGGAAGCCACAGTGCGGGAGATCCTTGATGAGATGCCTGATTCGGGGGAGTGTGACTTTGTCAGCGACTTCGCGGCGTTGTTGCCCCTGCGGATCATCGACAATCTCCTCGGTATCCCTCGTGAACACGAGAAGTTCATCTTGGAGGCAACCAATACCATTCTCGGTGCCACTGATGCCGAATACATTGCGGACCAGACTGCGTCGGGAATTGGGAAGGCAGTCACCGCTGCCAGCGAGGGGCTGATCACCTTGTTGCGCACGCTGTCCGAAGAACGGATTGCTGCGCCGAAGGACGACCTGATCACCAAACTCGTTGCTGCGGAGGGTGAAAATCTGACGCCTCAGGAGATGGCAAAGTTTTTCATATTGCTCGTCGGTGCCGGCAACGAGACGACGCGCAATGTCATCACGCATGGGCTTTTGGTGCTGAGTCAGAATCCCGAACAGCGCGACAGGTGGATCGCTGATTACGACGATTACGCAGGGTCTGCGATCGAGGAACTCTTGAGGTGGGCGAGTCCGGTCGTGCACATGCGTCGGACTGTTACTCGTGACGGGGTGCGCTTGGGGGACCAGGAATTCTCCAAGGGCGACAAGGTTGTTCTGTGGTACAACTCCGCAAATCGCGACGAGTCCGTATTCACGGATCCTTACGTGTTCGACATCGAGCGGGACCCCAATCCGCACCTGGCTTTCGGCGCACCAGGTCCGCATTTCTGCCTTGGCGCGCATTTGGCTCGACTGGAACTGAATGTCGCCTTCCGGGAACTGTTCCTCCGATTCCCGGACATCCGGGCTGTGGGCGAACCGGAGGTGCTTCGTTCGAACTTCCTCAATGGAATCAAGCATTTGCGTGCAACTTACACAGTAAAGTGACAGTATTGTCAGATGAAGTGGGAGCGAATGAGGCCGACCATGTCGGATCCTCGAGGAGGTTTCAGTGACTGAAACGATTGCCGAGTCGGATCTTGGTGCACCCGTCCTGTGTCATGTGCATGAGGGTGTCATGACAATTACGTTGAACAGGCCCGATGCAGCCAATGCGATACGGCCCGACGACCGCAATGAGTTGATCCGACTTTTTGCGGATGCGGACATAAATCCAGAGATTCGAGTAGTCGTGTTGCGGGCCAACGGTCGGCACTTTTGCGGCGGCGCTGATGTTGTGAAGCTCGCGGACGGGCATGTGAAGAACGTCAAACGCGTCACGGCCCCCATGCGCACGATCATGACCGGCGCGCAGAGACTCGTTGCGTCAGTGCTTGATTGCGGAAAACCCGTCGTCACCGTCGTGCAGGGAGCTGCTGCTGGTATCGGCGCGCACCTCGCCTACGCTTCTGATCTCGTCATCGCGACGGATAAGGCCTACTTCTCCGAATCCTTCGTCAAGCGAGGGTTGGTCGTAGACGGCGGCGGCGCCTACCTGCTGCCGCGTCGTATCGGAATGCAGAAGGCCAAGGAAATGGCGTTCTTCGGCGAAAAGCTATCGGCCGGTGAGGCGCTCACTCTCGGTCTGGTAAATCGTGTGGTTGAGGTGGACGAACTCGACAAGACGGTCGACGATTTTGTCAGCCGTCTCGCAACGGCGCCCACCAGTTCCATCGCGTTGACCAAGAGATTGTTCAATGATTCCCCGGACGCCGATCGTTCGAGTGCGTTTGTGGCGGAGGCCATGGCACAGGAAATTCAGTCCTACTCCCAGGACGCAAAAGAAGGGGTGGCTGCCTTCGTTTCGAAGCGCACCCCCTCATACGTGGGTTGGTGAATATCGATGAGTGACAAGACAGCACAGAAATCTCAACCAGAAAAGCCTCGCGCGGATGTTCCGACGATCGAAGACGCGAGTCGACCGTATTGGGACGCCGCGCGAGCTGGCAAGCTGTTGATCGCAAAATGTAACGCCTGCAAGAATGTTCATCACTACCCGCGGCCGTTCTGTCCGTCGTGCTGGAGTGAAGACGTGGAGGCGGTGGAGGCGAGCGGTCGCGGAACGCTGTACACGTATTCGACGGTGTATGTGAATGATCTGCATCCGTTCAAGACTCGACTTCCCTACATGGCGGCGATGGTCGAATTGGACGAGGGCCCCCGATTGATGACGAACATCGAGGGTTGCGAACCGTCTGATCTCCACGTCGGCATGCCCGTGCAGGTCGATTTTCGGGCGATTACAGATGACATTGACGCTACCGTTTTCAGGCCGATCAGCACGTAGGCCCTTCGGACAGCAGACAATTATCGGCCGTTGAAACACAAGGCCGTTGAAACCTTAGGAGATCAATAGTATGAGTGGATTGCTCGACGGGAAAGTTGCACTGGTCACGGGGGCCGGACACGGTATCGGGCGTGGCCACGCCCTGGAACTCGCGAAGCACGGTGCCACCGTCATCGTCAACGACCTCGGTACGTCCATCGACGGTGAAGGTACGGGCAAGGTCGCGGACGAGGTCGTTCAGATCATCAAGGATCGTGGTGGCAAGGCGATTTCAGACTTCAGCGATGTGGGCGATGAAGCGCAGGTCGATCAGTTGGTCGAACGCGCCTACGCAGAACTGGGCCGTTTGGACATCGTGGTCAACAACGCGGGCATCGTTCGTGACCGAGCCATTTGGAATATGAGTGCAGACGACTTCGATCTTGTGATGCGCGTTCATGTGCGCGGAAGTTGGCTCACCAGTCGTGCTGCGGCTCGCAAGTGGCGCGACGAATCCAAGGCGTCCGGCTCCAAGGTCTACGGCCGCATCATCAATACAACTTCTGGCGCAGGACTTCTCGGTCACTTCGGACAGACCAACTACGGTGCGGCGAAGGCCGCCATCGTGGGTCTGACCCAGACTCTGAGCCTCGAGCTCGCTGGAATCGGCGCAACCGTCAATGCCATCAGCCCCGGCGGGCGTACCCGCATGTCGGCCACCATGGCCGGCGGCCAGGCTCCGATCGAGCCGGACCAGCAATCCGAGGACGAGTTCGACCCCAAGGACCCGTCACTAGGATCTCCCGTGGTGGCCTGGCTGGCCAGCCCGGAGGCTGGGCACGTCAGCGGCCAGGTCATCAAGGCACTCGGCGAAAACATTCAGTGGTTGCAGGGTTGGGCCCCTGTCTCCACCGTCTCGAACGGCGGAAAGCGTTGGGATGCCAACAAGCTCGGAGCCATCATGGGAACCGATGTGTTCGGTACGAGGGCCGCCGGTTTGCGGATGGGCGGCTAGAGCGCCGCAAGTGTGAACAACGCCGTGTCAACAAGGTTGTCCGACCTCGGGATCCGATGAAGGATCCGAGGTCGCGACGGCTTCGGACGCAAACTCGGTGAGTGCGGAGGATTCTATGAACCACAGGACCGACGGCAATCGATTCGTTGGCAAAGTTGTTTTGGTCACCGGGGCCGCACAGGGTTTCGGGCGTGCGTTCGCTGAGGCATATCATGCTGAAGGCGCCGACGTGGTGCTCGCAGACCTGGATATCGACGCCGCGACGAAGGCGCAGAATGCGATGAGGAACCGGACGGATGCTCCTCGGCATGGTTCGAGATACTCCGGGGCGTTGGCGCTGTATTGCGACGTCGCCTCCGAACGTGACGTGAAGGCGGCTGTTGCCGAGACTCTTGAACGTTTCGGAAGATTGGACATCCTTGTCAACAATGCGGGTTTGCACCTGACCAAGTACAATCTGCCGTTCAGTGCCCTCGGCAGCGACGATCTGCGAGCGTTGTTCGACGTCAATGTGATGGGGGTAGTGAACTGCTCGCTCGCGGCGGCACCGGCGATGGCAGCGTCAGGGGGCGGTGTCATCGTCAATATTTCGTCGATCGGCGGTTATCTCAGCACGACTCCCTATGGTGTGTCCAAGCTCGCGGTACGTGGACTGACGGTGGCGCTGGCAGGTGAATTTGCTTCGATCAAGGTCCGAGTCAACGCCATTGCGCCAGGGTTGATGGCAACAGAGAGTGCGCTCGAGGATCTGCCGTCGGCGATGGTGGACGACTTCGTGAACAACAAGCAATTGGTGCACCGCCTCGGAAAGGTCGAGGACATTGTGTCGATGCTGATGTTCTTGAGTTCGGACGAAGCTACGTTCGTCACTGGTGAGACAGTGCGGGTGTCGGGTGGATATCCGCTGGGAATGTGAAGAGAGTGGGACAGTGTATGACGCGGACTCCGCACGTAGATGTTCCTCTAGCCGCGACGGCGAATCACCGTTTGGATAAAACGGTGGAGGTGAATGGCATACCTATCCGATATCGGGTAAGCGGACAGGGCGAACGTGACCTGATCCTGGTACACGGACACCTTGCACATCACCTGTGGTGGCACGCGATTCTGCCTGCCTTGGAACCGCATTGGCGCGTCATTCAGTTGGACCTCAGCGGTCACGGCGACAGTGGACATCGCGGCTACTACGACATTGAGCAATGGGCAGATGAAGTGATCGCCGTACTCGAGGCAGTCGGTTCGGACAGAGCGGTAGTGGCCGGGCACAGTCTGGGGGGAAGTGTTGCCATTGCAACGGCAGCGCGCCGTGCGGACTTGGCCGCCGGATTGATCGTCATCGATACATACGTGGTCGGCCCTGGTATCGAACGCCCGCATATTCGAACAGGAGCAGCACCCGTCTACTCGACCAGGCAGGAAGGTTTGTCGCGGTTCCGTCTGGTTCCACCGCAGCCAGGTCCGTCTACGGAATTGCTGGCACTGATTGCCGAGAATTCACTTCGAGAGGTCGAAGGGGGGTGGACCTGGAAATTCGACAGAGCTTCCCCATTGAATGTCGACGATGATCTCATCGGTGAACACATCGCGAAGTTGAACGTGCCGACCTGCTTCATCTATGGAACGCAGAGCGGAGTCGTGAATCCGGAAGTGATCGAATGTGCAAGGGCCGCTTTCCCGATAGGCACTCAAATGGTCGGCATTGCCGACGCCCATCACCATTTAGTACTCGATCATGCGGAACCGTGTGCCCGGTTGATAGACGAGCATGCTGGAAAGATGTTTGTGAACAGTCGATCTCGTATTCCCGTAGGCGAGTAGCCTGACTCGAGTGTCCGAACAATTGGCGTCAGGCAAGGAGTCTCAGCATGACTGAAAACCCTTTGGTTGCTCCCCGTGGTATCCGGGACCCTTCGCGAATCACACCCGAGCAGCCGCGACGGTCCGTGCGGCGCACCACATCCATGGATATTCTCAGGCCGGACGGGCCGCAAGGCGTGCTTCGGTTGCGAGGTGCCGCACGTGATCTGGGTATTCGAAGTGACGGCTCGCCAGTGCAATTCAACGTGTCCCAGGTCGACGTCGAGATAGACTTTGCGCAAGGTTGGACCGTCACCGAAGTTGAGAGTTCGCCGTCCGTCCCGGCCCTGCAGGAACTCCGGGGGAGTCGGGCATCTTCGGGATTTCGCAGGTCGATGAAAAAAACTCTACCCGAAGGTGATTCAGGCTCTCTTCTCCATCGACTTCTTGACGATGTGCCGGTTGCTGCCGTTATCTCGGGATACGCGCTGATGCAGGAAGTTTCGCCCGCTCTGTTGTTGGAACTCAGTGGGACCGGCGGGAAGGGGCGCCAAGATTCGCGAACAGACTACTGTGCCGGTTACGTTTCGGGAGGCACGATGATGACTGGGGTCGTGAGGGACGGTGTGCCGCCGCGACTGTCCGGTCCGAAGGCTCCGGAACTGGTTCGGCACTCTTCCTCCGGTGCATGGCATTTCATGGAAGCACTCCCGATGCGTTCCATGCGCAGGTTGCGCAGAATTGACGTTTCCGGGGAGGACGAACTGTTGGTCGACGCCATGTTCCGAGACAGCTACGTCGACGCTTCCGGGCTGGAAACTGTGGTCCACGAATACCACGTAGATCTTCGTGTGCGGGCAGACTCGCTGGAGATCGAGAAGCTCGAGGTGACGCCGCACGTCCTGCCTTGGACGGAATGTCCAGGCGCTATCGCAGGTGCTCAGAGACTTGTCGGCAGAACGGTCAGAGAGATCGATGCTGCGGTGGGTGGCGAGTTCCATGGTATCTCGTCATGTACGCACCTCAATGATCTCTTGCGTTCGATTGCCGATGTGGAACAGCTTTCTCGTCATCTGAAAACCATTGAAACTAGCGAAAGGGAATGTCATTGAACACATTTGATCGGGAAGAGGTAGAGCAGGCGTTCCGGCGCTACATCACTGTCGGCTTGCTTCACGAGGATTGGGTGGGCTTCGCAGAACTGTTCACCGAGGACGGCGAGTATCGCGATCACTTCTACGGAACGTTCACCGGACCCGTCGAGATCGGTCGGTACCTCGAAGGGACCATGGGTGCTGCACCTGCCGTGTACAACCCGCTTGTCTGGTACACGATTGATGGAAATCGTGTCGTCTACAAGATTTTGAACCGAGTAGACAACCCCGAACCAGGTGCACCGCCGATCGACTTCGAGTCGCTGCAGATCATCACGTATGCCGGGGGCGGAAAGTGGTCCGCGCAGGAGGACTGGTGGGTGATGTACGAGATGAAGCAATTCGGGGCCGCCGTTGCAGAAGCGTCGCGGAAGTTCCCGCAGCCCGAGACTGCTGAGCTCAGCCGAAAAGACTGGGGCCCGTGGGTTGACTGGGCACGGCCGGAGGACGGGCACATTGCATGCCCGTCCTGGATGACGCGAGATAATTTTGTGCCGATCCGGAGCCGCGCTGACATCGATTTCCGCGTTCGAAACACCTGACCGCTAGGCGAGAACTACGCCTTCCCCGCAGAGACGGTCGATCTTATCCGCCAGATATCCGAGCTCGGTGAGTATCTCGCGAGTGTGCTCACCGAGGTTCGGACCCGGCCGGCGCATTGCCGGGGGTGTGTTGTCGAACTGTGCGGGCGGACCGGGCAGTCGCAGAGTGGGATGGTCCGGGTGGTCCATCAGATACCCGTTCTCAGCGACGGCCTCGTCGGCGAGAACATCAGCCGGAGTCGCGTAGAACGAGTAGATGCAGCCTTCTTCGGTGAGTGCGCGCTGGAGATCCGTTGCATCGAGATCGCTTATGGCGGACTTGAACTGCGAGGTAAGTGAGCCCCAATCCGGGCGTCGCGAGTCTCGATCCGGATAGCGGTCGATGAGTTCCGGCAGATTCAGGGCCCGGCACACCGGCGCCCAGTATCGATCCTCGTCAAGCATCGTGAAGACGACGAAACGACCGTCGGAGGTGCGGTAGGTGCACATGAGTGGGGTCCGGGGGGCGCCGGAGTTCAGTTCGATCTTCTCGCCCGTGATGGAGGCATAAGCGAGGTCGGGGCCGAGTGCCCACATCGCACTATTGAGAAGCGACGTGTCGACGACAACGCCTTTGCCTGTCCGTAGTGTGTGGACGAGGCCGGCGCAAATCCCTGCGGCAAGGTGCATTCCACTCGGGATGTCGCCGATCGCCGGTCGCTGCTGCACGGGTTCCGCGGCATCGGCGGGCGTAAGTAGTTGCGCCACACCGCCGCGTGACCAGTAGGAGACGGAGTCGAAACCGCCGGCCTCCGAGTCGGGGCCGAGCTGACCCTGACCGTGTCCCTTGGCGAAGACAAGTGTGGGATTGATCGCGAAGAGATCGTCGGGTTCCGTCTTCAATTTTCGTCGTACGCGTGGGAGTTGGTTGGTGATGTAGACGTCTGCCCAGGCGATGAGCCGTTCGAAGATCTCTCGGCCGTCCGCGGTGGTGACATCAAGCGCGATACCTCGCTTGTTTCGATTCACCAACTGAAACATGTAGTCGGTTCCATCAGCCTGTGGCAGAACGCCGTTGGGAACGAGAGCCCGCATCGGATCGCCCTCGATGCGTTCGATCTTGATTACGTCGGCACCGAAATCTGCGATTGCTGCCGACGCTGCCGGCACAAATCCGTGTTCTGAGAATTCGACTACCTTGATGCCTGCAAGTGGAAGCGTCATCGGCCCTGCACGATCTTGATGGCATGCATGGGGCACGCCGAGGCTCCGGACTCAGCCTGATCGATCAGGTTCTCGGGGACATCGATGTCGGCTTTGTCGGCGTAACCGTCATCATTGAGTTCGTAGAGATCGGGTGCGGTTGCGGCGCACAATCCGTGCCCTTCGCATTGCTCCAGTTCGATATGTACCTGCATGTCGATCCTCTCTCATCGGGCTTGCGGTCGGATGTCGGTTACGTTCAGTTTTCAGTAGAACCGGCTGTCCAGCAGGTTAATTGCGTAGATTGGACTGCCACGCGTCCAAATCGGCGCGATTCCCGCCGTGGTCGAGGAGCCAGCCCGCAGGGCCGCTCGGCCATTGGGTGAGTCGCTCCACCACCGTGGTGATTGCTTCTTCGGGGGCCAGAAGCCAGCTTTCCGGAAGGGGTCGGCTGTGAGACGCCTGCGCACCCTGCGCCTTCCACCGTGCGCGGAGTGCGTCGATGTTCGACGCGGTTTCGAGGTAGTCACCGATCACGGCGTCGGGCTCCACGTCCGCGCCGAGTAGCAGCGCAGCTACCGCGACACCCGTTCGATCCTTGCCGGCCGCGCAATGCACCAGGACGGGCCCCTGCGCGTGGGCAACTACTTCGAGCAACGCGGCAATGCGATGTGACGCTGTGTCGAGAATCGAGGTGTAAAGCGCCGTCAGATGTGGTGGCAGCTCAGCATTCGGAGCCGCTGCATCGTGTAACGGCCAGTGCTGCAACGATGTTCCTTCGCTCCACTCGTAGGGTGCCCGCTCACGCTCGGCATACGAACGCAGGTCGACTACGACGCTTGGAGGCCACACGGACATCTGCGTCGGCACCGCGTCACCGACATAAGGCGCATCACTTCTGTAGAGGACACCAGATCGCGTCGTGCCACCATCGGAGAATGGAAGGCCCGCTACGTCTCTCAGATTGGACATGCGGTCGGTCTCGAGCACGGTGCATCCTCACGTTCGGAGTTGCTGGGGGCCATGGGAGTTTCGCGGAGCCGGCGGATGTGTTTCGGCGATTTCTCTCAGGCGGATTCGGTCGATTTTCGACATGGCCGTCAAGGGAAGCTGATCCAGGACAATCAGATGGTCGGGCGCTTTGTAGTCGGCCAGATGTTTTCGTGTCCAGGTCCGCAGAAGATCCAGGGTCGGTGGGTGTGAAGGATCTTCGGGAACGACGAAGGCGACTCCGATCTCGCCGATAGCCGGCGCCGGATAGCCAACCACTGCAGCTTCTTTCACCAATGGATGTTCGGCAATGACCTGCTCCACTTCGACAGGGTGGACGTTGAATCCGCCGCGGATATAGAGGTCACCGGATCTACCGACCAATGTGAGATCTCCTGCCGCAGTGAATTTGCCCAGATCTCCACTGATGAGATAGCCATCGGCGTCGAATGCGTTGTCCGACAGTTCCTGGTCGTTCCAATACCCTCGCATGACGCAGCCGCCGAGTACACGCACCCGACCCACCTCACCGACTGGTAAGGCATTCCCGGCGTCGTCAGTCACTCGGACCGACATGCCGTGCTGTGGTTTACCGACAGTTCTGAACTGCACTTCCGGTGAATCGGAAGGTTCGGTTCCACAAATGGTGGGCGACTCGGTCATTGCGTAGCGCACTACCAACGGAACGCCGAGTCGGCCGGCGGTGCGCTCGATCAAGTCCGGTGAAGCGGGCGCAGTGGCCACAACCCCGACACGAAGGTGCGGAAGGGCATCGCGGCTGACGCCCGGCTCATCCAGAAGTTTGGTCCATTGTGTAGGTACTCCACCGCCGACGGTGATCCGCTCGTCCTGGAGGATTGCGAACATCTTGGCTGCCGACCAGGGGACAGGTGATATCACTACGGCGGTGCCCCAGATCAACTGATCCCACAGTTTCGACATGTATCCGGCGTGGGGAAACGGAGTCGACGAGAGTCGCCGGTCGTATGGAGCGCTCATGATGCCGGATGCGGAAGCCGACGCTGCCAGGTTGTCGCAGTCGAACCAAGCGCCTTTGGGTAATCCGGTTGTGCCGCTGGTGAATATGATCGCCACCGGATCCGACCGTCCTATGTCGACGGTGGGAAGTTGTGAAGCCGGGGATGCGTACGCGGCGGCGAGTTCATCGCGGCCCATCATAGCAATTCCGGCTGGAACAGGCGGTAGGCCGGCATCCGAATCGCGAATCACGAGGACGGGTTCGGCGCGGCGGAGCACAGATTCGGTCTCGCGAGGGCCAAGTCTGGGATTGAGGCCGGTGGTGATTGCTCCGATCACTGCGATTGCGGCATAACAGATCGCGTAGTCGATCCCGGACGGGAGCATCAGCGCAACTACGTCCCCTTTGCGGATTCCGCGAGACGAGAGATGCGCGGCAAGTCTTCGGGCATGGGAAGCCCACTGCGCGAAGCTGATACGAGTACCGTCTTGCTCCACATACGCATCTCGGTCGCTGTGCACGATGGCCGCGGCTTCGAGCAATTCCCGAGTGTTGGTGAAGGCGCCCGAAACCGGCGGCCCGGCAACCCCTGTAGGAGTCGCCGAGCCACCTGCTGCCGCAGACACGGTCACGGCGCTTCTGATCCGAGAAGTACCGTGCCGCTCGAGCAGAACCACCCGCCGGTGCCGCTGACACAGGCGATTTTGGCATTGTCGACCTGACGTTGTCCCGATTCGCCGCGTAACTGCCTGGCGGCCTCCACAATCAGGAACAAACCGCGCTGGCCGGGGTGAACGGCGGAGAGCCCGCCGCCGTCGGTATTGGTCGGTAGGTCACCACCGAGTCGCAAGGCTCCCGACTCCACGAACTTGCCGCCGTCTCCCTTGGCGCAGAAACCGAGATCTTCCATGGTCACCAACAGCATGTAGGTGAAGGCATCGTAGATTTCGGCGACGTCGACATCGGAAGGCTTGAGGCCGGCGCGAGCGAAAGCGAGAGGACCGGTCACGGCCGCGGGCCCGACAGTCATGTCGTCCCACTGGCTGGTGAGCATGTGCGACGTGGCTTCACCGGTGCCGAGCACCCATACCGGATCGGATTTCAAGTCCTTGACACGATCCTCGGCCACCAGCACCACGGCTGCTCCACCATCGGAGCGTATGCAGCAATGCAGTTTGGTGAACGGGTCGGCGATCATCGGTCCGGACAGGACATCGTCGATGGTGATCGGGTCGCGGTACATCGCGTCGGGATTGTCCTTCGCGTTGAAGCGCGCCGACACTGCCACCTCTGCGAGTTGTTCGATGGTGGTGCCGTATTCGTGCATGTGACGCCGAGCGGCCATGGCGTATTTGGAGATCAGAGTGTGACCGTACGGTGCATCCCACTGCAGCGGACCACGTGACCCCCAGTTGATGTTGGATCCACGAAGGCCCTTGCGGATGTCTGCTCGCGCGGTGGACCCGTACGTCAGCAGCACGACGTCAGCGTGCCCAGCAGCAATTGCGTCGGTTGCATGGGCCAGCATGACCTCCCACGACGCGCCGCCGACGGAGGTCGAATCGATCCAACGGGGCTTGAGTCCCAGGTACTCACCGACGTCGGTGGGTGGCAACGTTCCCTGACCGGTCGACGCGAGACCGTCGACGTCTTGCGGACGCAGCCCGGCCTCCGTCAGCGCGCGTCGACTGGCCTGCGCCATGAGTTCGTAGGCATTCTTGTTGTCTACGCGCCCGACGTCGGACAATGCGACGCCGGCGATCGCAACTTTCCTGTTCATTGTGCTGCTCCCTGGTCGAGGAGTTCGGCGAGAACGTCGGTGGGCTCGCCGAATAGATGTGTGAAAACGAGTGCGCGCTTGAGATATAGGTGCGCGTTGTGCTCGTAGGTGTAGCCCATTCCGCCGTGAACCTGAATCCCGGAAGCAGCGTTGTTCACGGCTGCGCGTGCGGCCACCGATTTTGCCGCGAGGATCTGGAACAGGGTGTCGTCACGGGCAGACTGTAGGCAGACCGCAGCGAAGAGTGTTTGCGAAATCGCTGCATCGGAGGACACGGCCATATCTGCGCAGGCATGTTTGATCGCCTGGTGCACGCCGATAGGTCGACCGAACTGAATGCGGGTCTTGGCGTGCTCGGTGGCAAGGTCCTTGGCTGCGTCGGCAAGTCCGGCTAATCCGGCAGCAGCCAGAACCATTGCCCGATTCCAGATTGATTCGGTCTCGGCAGGTAGCCAATGCACAACGAGGCCGGACGTGATGGTCGAGGCGCTCAATCGTACTCCCGGATCTACTGATTCGATGTCAGTGATGTCCGAAAACTCGGATAGCTCGACCAGTGCGGCGCCATGTTTCGCGACCAACAGGGCGTGGCTTGCACCAACGCAATCGATAAGATCGAACGATCCTTTGATTCCGTCGAGTCCGATGGATCCGTTGCCGCGGAGTTCCGCGAGCCCGACCATCGCGGTTCCGTTGCCGATCTTTTCGGTCAATTCCGTGTCGCCACAGCGAGCCGCGACGCGTGCCGCAAGTGTGGAGGCTAGAAATGGTCCCGTGGCCAGGTACTTGCCCAGTGCGGCGAAGAGCAGTACCTCGTCATCGAGTGGCCGACCAGACCCGCCACTGCGCTCGTCGAGACCCAAGGTGAGCAACCCGAGTTCGGCACCTTCGCGCCACGCGATCGGGTCGACGGCTGAGTCCTCTGCGGAACGCGTGCGGATCTTCTCGATCGGCATTCGTGAGGTTATGAAATCTGTTGCCGCAGCGACGAGTTCGAGCTGGTCTTCAGAGGGTAGAAGATTCATGATCTCTGCTTTCTGTCACCGCGGAAGGCCGAGGATGCGTTCCCCGATAATGTTCCGCTGAATTTCCGACGTGCCCCCACCGATGGACTGCGAGAAGGAGTACAGGTAGTTGCCGACCCACCCGTGGTGGTCCCATCGTGAGGAGTTGCGTAGGGCATCGGATCCGACTATGTCCAGAGCCAGAGCGGCGATCTCCTTGCACAGATCTGCGTAGTGAAGTTTGAGCATCGACCCGCGCGGACCAGGGGTGTCGGACTGCATGTTCTGGCAGATCCCGACGTAGGTCATTGCTCGAAGTGATGCGACCGACGCGCGGGCGCGTGCCAATCGTCTCGAGATTTCGTCATCTGCAATTGCCGGACGAGTTCCGTCCGGTCCCGTATTGTCGCGGGCGAACTCGATCAGGTCCTCGATTACCTTTGCCAGCCGAACTTGGTTGGCAGTGAACGCAGTTCCACGTTCGAAGGAGAGTGTGGACATTGCCACGCTCCAGCCGGAACCGACCTCGCCGACGACATTCGCGAGCGGAATTCGTACGTCGTCGTAGAAGACTTCGCAGAACTCGTTGCCACCCTCCATCGTCTCGATAGGGCGAATGTCAATGCCCGGACTCTTCATATCGCAGATTACCCAGGTGATGCCTTGATGCTTGGAACCTGAATTGTCTGTGCGTACCAAGAGTTCCTGGTAGTCCGCGCCGGTGGCGAAGCTGGTCCAGATCTTCTGCCCAGTGACTACGAGAGAATCGCCGTCGATCACGGCTTTGGTCTTCAGCGAGGCGAGATCGGAACCGGCCTCAGGCTCGGAGAATCCCTGGCACCAGACGACTTCGCCCTTGAGGATTTTGGGTAGATGGAACGTCTTCTGCTCCGCAGTGGCACGGGTGATCAGCGTGGGACCTGCGTGACTTAAGCCGACAAAGTTTGCGTCGATTCCGGGAAACCCCTGTGCGGCATACTCTTCGTACCAAATTAGTTGTTGTAGCAGCGTGAGTCCGCCGCCGCCGTATTCTTTCGGCCAGGCAATCCCAGCCCAGCCGCCGTCCCACTGGGTCTTCTGCCAAGCGGTGTCGTATTCGCGAATTCCTGCGTTGTCTCGAGGACGGGCCTCGCGCGGTTTGTTCTCGACCAGCCACGTTCGCACCTGGTCACGGAACTCCACCTGTTCCTTCGTGAAGTCCAAATCCATTTGGAGACCTTCCATGTTGGCGGACAATGTGATCCGCGCGTCGACTTCACTCCAGTGTAAGTGACAACATCGTCAGATTGAAAGCTATATCTAAGTTTTGTCGAGATTGCATCCGTATTGGGTTGCAAGGTTTTCGCTCCCTCGTGCCAGAAGTGTCACATCTGCGCCTACCAATACGAACCGTGCGCCGGCAGACACGTAGCGCCGAGCAATCGTTTCGTTGAACGCGTTGACTCCAGCAACTTTTCCGCACGCCACGATGGTTGATATTGCCTGTTCAATGGTGCTCACTACCTCTGGGTGTTCGGGTTTGCCGAGGTAACCCATCGATGCCGCGAGGTCGGCGGGTCCGATGAATACCGCGTCGATCCCGGCGGTCGACGCAATCGCCTCCAGCGCCTTCAGTCCGTCCAGAGATTCCACCTGCACGGTGAGGGTAATGCCGTCATCTGCGGTGATGAGATAGTCAGAAATCCGATTCCATCGTGATGCTCGGGCGAGAGCACTGCCGACACCGCGAATTCCTAATGGTGGATAGCGTGTAGCCGCGACAAGGCGGACCGCCTCGTCGGCGGATTCGACCATCGGAACGATGAGGTTAACCGCGCCGATATCGAGTAGTTGTTTTATCGCAACAGGATCTCCCGATGCGGGTCGCACCAGGACCTCGACGGGATAGGGCGCTATCGCTTGAAGTTGCGCGAGGGTCGATCGGATGTCATTGGGCACGTGTTCTTGGTCGAGCATCAACCAGTCGAGTCCAGCGCCGGCGCAGATTTCCGCGGAGTACGCATTTCCCGACGCAATCCACATTCCGAACTGGGCGCGGTCCCCGCGGAGTAATTCGGCCCACTGGTTCGTTGCCATCAGTCCTCCTCGCGCGCGAACACACAGGACACCGTTCCGAGGGGTCCGTAGTCCGCGACAAAAGTGTCTCCGGGTTCCGCAAATACGGGTTTGGTGAAGGATCCGGCGAGGATTACCTCGCCTGCTCGGAGGGAAACGCCGTGAGGGGCCAATCGGTTTGCAAGCCAGGCAACACCATTGGCAGGGTGATTGAGAACCGCTGCTGCAACACCGGATTCCTCGATGGACGCGTTCCGTAACAGGAGTGCTGAAACCCAGCGCAGGTCAATGTCCATAGGGCGCACCACGCGACCGCCGAGAACTATCCCCGCGTCCGCTGCGTTGTCGGAGATCGTGTCGACGATGGTGCGCAAGTGCCCGGTTTCGGGATCGCTCATCTGCACGCGAGCGTCGAGAATCTCGAGCGCCGGAGTGACGTACTCGCTTGCACGCAGGACGTCGAACAGGGTGACTCCGGGGCCGGTCAGATCCTCACCGAGAATGAATGCCAACTCCACCTCCACGCGGGGCCTGATGAAACGGCCGGCGGGAACGATGCCGCCGTCGTCGAAGAACATGTTGTCGAACAAGGCGCCGTAGTCCGGTTCGGAGATGGACACTGCCCGCTGCATGACCTTGGAGGTCAGGCCGATCTTGCGCCCGCGCACGACCAGGCCGCCGGCCACCTTCAGTGCAACGAGTTCGCGTTGCACCGCATATGCATCTTCGATCGACATCTCGGGATACTGCAGGGAGAGTTGCGGGATCGGCACGCGCGTTCTCTCAGCTTCATAGAGGCGCCTTGCGGCATCGGCGACCGCGTCGTTGCTGAGTATGCGCTCTTCAGACATGGTGTGTGCTCACTTTCCGAGGAATGCGAGTGCTGCGGGATTGAAACTCTCAGGGTCTTCGAAATGCGGCCAGTGGCGCACCTCGGCCATCTCGAAGATCTCGGAGGTAGGAATTACACGAGCTACCGTGCGGGCAGTATTCTGATACTCGCCGTGATCCTTGCCCGAAGCAACGACCATCGTGGGCGCGGTGATTGTTGCCCACTTCTTCTCTGGAATCAGGTTGCGATCGCGAGCGCTGGCGTCTTGCAGAATCAGCAAATGGTCGATCGTGTTCCGGGTGTCGTCGCGGCGATAGATGACCTGACGCAATGCAACCAGATCGGGTAGTCGGTTGTCCTCATCGGCGATGAGGTGCTCGAAGACCTTGTGGATCGAATCCCAGGTGGGGTTCTCCACGGCGGCTGTGCGCTCGGCGCGGATGCGTGCCATGTTGGAGGCAGTGGCGATCAGGCCGGCCGGCGACATCAAGATCAGCTTGTTCACCCGATCCGGATGGTTGACTGCGACGGCAGCGGATACCCAAGCGCCGAGAGACATTCCGATCAAATGAGCTTTGTCCATTGAGAACTTGTCCATAACGGCAAGGATTTGGCGCACGTACACGTCGATTTCGTAGTCGTAGTCGGGCTTCTCGGAAAACCCATTGCCCACCATGTCGATGGCCACGCAGTGGTAATGCTCGCTCAAGGCGCCGAGGTTGGGTGCAAAGGTCTCCCAATGCCCGCCGGTGCCGTGCAGCAGGATCGCGTGGGGCTTGTCCGTTGAGCCGGCTTCAGCGAAGCGGGTTCGGACGCCTTCGACCTCGACGAAGCCCTGGCGGAACTCCAACTCCTGGAGATAGCCCCAGATGCTGCGGTAGTTGGTCGTGTTCACCGTTGGCGTGGAATTTGCGGTTTCGCTCATGTGGGGGCCTTCCGTGGGTGGGGCGTCGATGTCATCGAGTTGACCGGCAGTCAATCTGACGACGCTGTCATTGTTTGTGGATGTGTTCACTGTGTTCATCTTTGTACATCTACATGTATATAGCTTTGAACTGGGGTATCTGCAGACAGCTGCTCTGCAGATTCCCGATACGGAACATTGTTTCTGACACTCGCATACGATATGACTATGAGGGGTGTTCAACCGATGAGCAAGCCTTCGGGCGCGCAATTCGGCACTTTGTCCGCCAGGAGCAGTTTGCGGGTAGGTCACGAGAAGAGCTGAGGGCAATGTCTGTAGACGAGGAGACCCGCATCATCAAACGGCGGGAACTGACACAGTTGGCGAACGAGTTCGCGGTCGTCCGCGTGTCATTGGATACGAGTGGAAACGGTCCGCGACTACTGGTTGAGGATGTCGAAACCGGCGACCGGATATTCCTGTCGCCATTGGAACTGGCGAGCCTGTGCCTGGCTACTCCCGACGATCGCGAAGAGTGGATGCGGGTTGGGAACTACCGCGACGAGCGTCGCGACAGATCTTTGGGTCCGCTTCGAAACGGATCGACCCCGTGACCTCCGCTGGTACGGCACTCGTGGGACTCGGAATGACTCCGATGTCGCTGAAGCCTGGAAAATCACCACTGCAACTAGCCTGTGAAGCGACACACGCGGCATTGGCGGATGCAGGTATCGACCACCGTGACGTCGACGGACTCCTGGTCGGTTCATCTCAGGGTGTCCGCCCGGATCGGCTCGGCGTCACATTTGCGGCGCAGGGCGGATTCTCGGACCTGCGACTCCTAGAACATGTCGAAATCAAGGGCGCCACAACCATTGCCATGGTGCAGCGAGCGCAGTTGGCCATCGAGTCCGGCGCTGCCAGCACGGTGGTGTGCGTATTCGCTGATGCTCCGCTCGTTGCGGGCAAGGGCGCGGGATCCACCTACGCGCACAGTGGTGGGCAAGCCGGAGCGCGCGGGCTCGAGAGGGCATCTGGCGTGCTCGGCTCCGTACCGACATACGCGTTGCTGGCCCAGAGATGGATGCACGTAACAGGTGCGGTTCCTGAGGATCTGTGCGCCGTCGCAACTACGACTAGGGCTTGGGCTCTGGGCAACCCGGATGCTGTGGTGCGTAAGCCACTCGATGTCACCGGCTACCTGGAAAGCCCGATGATCTCCGAGCCGTTGCGGCGCCTCGACTGCGCGCGCCCCGTTAACGGCGCCGTCGCAATCATCGTCAGTGACAACGAGACGCTGGGTAATCCGATTCGACTCCACGTCCGAGGGACCGGCCGGGAACATCCGGTCCGGCGCCGGCGTGCAGGTAGTGAATCGTGGTTCGGGGGTGGACGCCGGGCAGTCGACGACGCGCTCGAACAGGCCGGCATGTCTCGGGCCGATCTCAGCATGGCGCAACTCTACGACCCCTTCTCGGTGGTCACACTTATGCTGCTCGAAGAGTACGCACTGACTGGGAAATCGAGTGCTGGTGATTTTGTTCGTGGTGGTGGGACGAGCGCCGGAGGAACGCTTCCGACAAATACCGGAGGTGGCCAACTCTCCGGCTTCTATCTGCAGGGGATGACCCCGTTGGCAGAGGCGATGATTCAACTTCGTGGTCAGGGTGGCGACCGGCAAGTACCGGGAGCAACAACAGCGTTGGTCGGCGGTATCGGTGGACGCATCGACCACCATGCGGCGATGATCCTGGAGCGTGCATCATGACCCGGTCAGTGAAGGCGCCGATAGCAACGCGGGATTGGCTACTCGACGACACGTTGGCCCCCGACACCGCAGACGAGTCGATGTACGAGTTCTATGCAGCTGCGGCCCGTGGCGAACTCATCTTGCCTTTCTGTGCCGGCTGTCAATCGACACTGGACCTGGAACAAGCGGTCTGCGATCGATGCGGTTCTTTCGACAGTGACTGGCGCAGGGTCGATCTCGTCGGCACCGTGCACTCGGCCACCACGATGCATCGCTTCGAACCTGGTTTGGTGAAGACACAACATCCGTACCCGATCCTTGACATCGAACTGACCAGCGGCCACCGATTGATCATGACGACACTCGATCCCACAAGTGCAACCCCTCGTATCGGCAGCGAGGTGGGGATCGCATTTCGGAATCTCGGTGGGGTCGCAATTCCCGCCGCCTACAGCCCAGTCCAGAACACCGCCCCAAATGAGACGGAGGCCCGCCCATGACAACTATTGAGACGACCCCAGTGATCCAGACAGCAACGTCTGCTGACACTTTCGATGTAACCAAGATCGTGCAAGAAGACCGTGTTCACGGTTCGGTATACACGTCGCCGGAAATTTTTCGACGCGAGATGGACACCATATTCCGTACGGGCTGGGTATATGTGGCGCACGACAGTGAGGTCACCGAGCGGGGCGACTACCTGACGCGTCGCATCGGCCACGACCCTGTCGTCGTTGTCCGCGGCAAGGACGACGAGGTTCGTGTACTGCTCAACCGTTGCTCACACCGCGCTAACAAGCTTTGCAATGCGGATTCCGGAAATGCCACGTCCTTCCGATGCCCGTATCACGGTTGGACTTTCAGCAACACCGGTTCGCTCACCGCCGTTCCGATGCGTGAGGGATATGGCGAAGCGTTCAACAAGGTGCGTTCCGAGTTGGGAATGGCGGAGGCGCCTCGCGTCGACAGCTATGGCGGGTTCATCTTCGCATCGCTTTCCGCAGAAGGAATTTCTCTCCAGGAACACCTCGGCGGAGCGACGAAGGCGATCGATCGACTGCTCAACCTGTCGCCCACGGGCACAATCGACCTGCGTTCGAACTGGATGAAGCATGTCCATCATGCGAACTGGAAGATGGTGGTGGAGAACAATGTCGACGGATATCATGCACTCTTCACACATGCATCGGTGTACGACGCCATCCGCCCGGCGAAGGTCTCACACGTCCCCTCCAAAGTTGATGTGGTGGTACGCGACATAGGTTCGGGTCATTCCGAGATCGACTACTCTGCGGAGTACCGCAAGCTCGACGAGGAATTCGTCTGGTACGGTCGCACGCCGCGTGAGAAGTTGCCCGAATATGTTGCGGCGCTGGAAAAAACGCACGGTGAGGACAAAGCGCACGACTCCCTCGTCGTCGGCCCGCCTCACACCCTCATCTGGCCGAACCTGTTCTTGGCCGAGATGAACATCATGTACGTCGAGCCGATAGGCGTTGACGAGACCGTCGCGTACACCACTGCTGTCATCGTCCCCGGACAGGACAAGCTCAACGAGCGAACTTTGCGACGTTCCGAGGGAGCAATGGGACCCGCGGGATTCCTCATCGCGGACGACGGCGAAATCGGAATGCGCAATCAGGCCGGTCTGGCCGCGCAGGATCCGGAATGGCTCCGGCTTTCCCGCGGTCTGGAAACCGATGAAACCGATGAGACCGGAATCGTGAACAGCGACAAGAGCGCGGAAACACCGCAGCGTGGTTTCTACCGTCAGTGGGCCAGCGTTGTCGGACAGGAGATCTGAGAGAAATGACTACTACCGAATTCATTGCAATGAGCCCGTTCGCCGCCCTTCCGGCCCCGGACGCAGATATTGCGTCGTTTCTGTTCTTCGAGGCGCGGCTAGCCGACGAGGCCCGGTACTCCGAGTGGGAGTCTCTGTGGGACGACGACGCGCTCTACTGGGTGCCGATGCACCCGGATGACGATCCGAAGACTCAGCTGTCGTATATCTACGACAATCGTCGCCGAATCAAGAGCCGTGTGGCACAGCTCAATACCGGAAATCGGCACTCGCAGACCCCCCCGTCTGTCATGCGTCGTCTCCTGAGCAACATGGAGGTTCTCGGTACGGACGCGGATACCGTCACGGTGGCTTCGAACTTCGCGCTGTTCGAATACCGTTACACCCAACGCATCTGGGCGGGGCGCGTCATCCACAAGGTTCGCCGTACCGCTGGCGGCCTGAAGTTGGCCGGCAAGACCGTTCACCTCAACGGTGCGGCTGGACCGGTCGACACCTTGGCTTTCCTGATCTGACGCGAAGTCCGATCCGACTACACCGATTTCAATTTGCCGAAGGCCGGACAGTGACAGCTTCCCCTGTTGCTCGGAGGCCTTCCTGAGAATATTGCGAGGAACTGTGCTGGTAGGCGACATCCCACGTAACAACGCACGGCGGTACCCCAACAAGCCGGCGATTATCGAGGGAGACCGAACCCATACGTGGCCGACGGTCGATGAGCGGGCGCGGCGGCTGGCAAACCACCTGATCGGCAAAGGCCTGACGAAGGGTGACCGTGTCCTGGTCATTGCCAGGAACTGCATCGAGTGGCCCGAGATCACCTACGCGTTGGCGAAGGCTGGGCTCATTGCCGTACCGGTGAACATACGACTGGCCCCGGACGAGCTCGCTCACGTTCGTGACGACGCCGGTGCCAAGGGTGCGATCATCCACACCGATCAAGCGCAGCGATTCGGTTCCGAGCTCAATGAACTTGACGTGGTGCTCGAGATCGGCGCTGCTGGTGTGGATGCCGTCGTCGTCGGCGCCGACTACGAGCAGGCACTGCGTGAGGCGACATCGTCAGATCCGACGCCGTCGGATCTGACGCCGGAGGACATTCAGTTCATTCTCTATACGAGCGGCACCACCGGGCGTTCGAAGGGAGTCGTGAATACTCACCGTGGGATGCTCGCCCAGGTTGTCGACACCACGCTGGTCACCGAGGGCAACCGCTCGGATGTATTTCTTGCCACCACACCGTTCTTCACCGCAGGTGGCATGGTCCGAACTTTGTCATGGACCTATCTGGGTCAGACCATGGTCATCCACAAGCGCTTCGATCCGCAGGCCGTCATCGATGAAATCGAGCGCAGCGGAGTCACGTTCACCACTTTCATTCCGACGATGCTTCAGCGGACGCTGCGAATTCTGGAAGAAGGACCCAGGCGTGACATGTCGAGCCTGCGTCGGATCAGTTATGGCTCGGCGCCGGTGCCTCCCGGCCTTGCGAAGAAGGCAATGGACATGCTCGGTTGCGATATGCAGCAGCGATACGGTCTGACTGAATGTGGCGGTCAGGCAACCATTCTGACTCCGCAAGATCATCGCGACATGGTGGCGGGCAAAACCTCGATCCTCACCTCCTGTGGCCAGGAGACGCCCATGGTGTCGATCCGAATCGTCGACGCAGACGGAAACGACCTGCCTGCCGGTGAGATCGGCGAGATCGTCATTTCCAGTGAGGCCAACGCTGTCGGCTATTGGAACAGGCCGCAGCAGACCGCTGAGGCCTTCCGGCCGAACGGGCTCTGGTCGGGTGACCTCGGGTACCTCGATGACGAGCGGTACCTGCACATCACGGGCCGCAAGACTGACATGATCATTTCCGGCGGATTCAATGTCTATCCAGCAGAAATCGAACGAGTCATAGGTCATCATGCCGGAGTCGAAATGGTTGCGGTTGTTGGTATTCCGGATCCGGAATGGGGTGAGACCCCGGTCGCGGTGGTGGTACCGCGTGGCGAGGTGGACGAGGAAATCCTCACCGCTGAATTGACGGCGCTGTGCCGCGCTGAATTGGCAGGCTACAAGCAGCCTCGCCGGTTTGTCTTCCGGAGTGAATTTCCGCTCGGTCCCGCAGGAAAAATTCTCAAGCGCGTGATTGCCGATGACTTGCATGTCGTTACAGGATAAGGGGACTGAAATGTTGGCGGTGAAGAATCATGGTGCATTGCATGCCTCAGCAGTGTGGGATCTCGTAGCAGACCGCGCCGCTGCGACACCCACTCTCGAGTTCGCCGTCGACGAGCACGGACGACGCTTCACATTCGAAGAGTGTCAGACCTTGTCGGAGGGCATCGCCGCGACACTTCATGCGCGCGGTGTTCGAGCAGGGGACGTCGTGTCGTGGCAGTTGCCGAATACTGTCGAGGCGATGTGTATGTCTCTGGCACTTTCGCGCCTGGGCGCCGTGCAGAATCCCGTCATCCCGATGTTCCGTGACGCCGAAGTCGAGTTCATCACCAATCAAGTCGGCGCGTCTCTGCTGATCGTCCCGCGAGAATTTCGCGGATATGACCACGGGCAGTTGGCTGAGCGAGTCCGCAAAGTAGTCCCGGGGTTGGATGTCCTCGTTCTCGAGGCGACAGGGGATTACAGTGGCTGGGAACTCGGCGATCCATCAAGTCTGCCGACGGTCCGCACCGACGTCGACGCCGACGCGATCGCCTGGATCTTCTACACGTCGGGTACGACTGCGGCACCCAAGGGGGTCAAGCACACCGACCGCGGTCTTCTTGCAGCCTCGATGACCTTTGTTTCCAATCTTGAAGTGATGCAGGAAGATCGATGTGCCGCATTCGTGCCGATCGCTCACGTCGGTGGGATCGCGCACATGCTGCATTCATTGCTCGTCGGACACTCGCTGATCATCAGTGCTGCTTTTGCGCCGGAAGCGAATGCGGATCAACTCATCGAGGAGAAGGCAACCCTGGTGGGATCGGGATTGCCTTTCACCAATGAGTATCTGCGGCTTTCCCGCGAACGTGGCATCGCACCGCTGTTTCCTCACTCGAGGGCCACCCTCGGTGGCGGTTCCGGCCGCCCGGCAGGATTGAGCGGACTGACCAAAGAGCACTTGGGTGGTGTAGGGATCATTTCGGGTTACGGAATGACCGAATGCCCGTATATCACCTGGGGAACTCCACACGACACAGACGAGCAGCACGCAGAATTCGAGGGAATTCCGTGTTCGGGTGGCCAAGTTCGGATCGTGGGCGCGGGCGAGTCGAGCGCCTCGGTCGGTGAGATCGGTGAGATCCGAGTTCGCGGACCGCAATTGTTCCACGGATACGTCGACTCCTCTTTGGACAGTGCCGCATTCGACAAGGACGGCTTCTTTCGCACCGGCGATCTCGGGTTCCTGGATCAAGACGGTCGCCTAGCTGTTACCGGACGGATCAAGGACATCATTGTTCGCAAGATGGAGAACATCTCCGCCCGGGAGGTGGAAGAAGCACTGATGGGGGATCCGAGTATTGCGGATCTCACTGTGATCGGAGTGCCGGATGCAAAATCGGGCGAGCGGGTGTGCGCGGTCGTCGTTGCTGCTGATCCTGGCAATTTCCCGACGCTCGAATCGGTCCAGAAGTACTTGAGAACTACTCGGTTGAATGTGCGCAAATTCCCGGAGCAAGTGGAGGTGGTCGAGGCGATCCCACGCAACCCGCTGGGGAAAATATCCAAACCTGAACTGCAAAAACGGTATTCGAAAGATATCAACGACAGCAATGTAGAGAAGGTGTGAGCGATGGCGGTTGAAGAAGAGTTTGTGACCATCGAATTCGAGGTCGCAGATCACATCGCCACAATCACGTTGAACCGGCCGGACCGGCTCAACTGTTTCAACGAAGCAATGGCCAATGAGATGGCATCGGTGTGGGCGCGAGTTCGGGACGATGACGACATTCACGTTGCGGTGCTTCGAGCCAATGGCGAACGCGCGTTCTGCACCGGAGTCGATCTGAGCGAGGGTCCATGGTGGACGCATCTGAGTCGATGGAATCAGGAAGATCCCGGGGTGATGCTGGGACCCAAACAGCACAGTGTGTGGAAGCCCGTCATTTGTGCCGTACAGGGTATGGCCGCCGGTGGCGCAATGTATTTCATCAATGAGTCCGACATCGTCATCTGCTCGTCGGACGCCACCTTCTTCGATCCACACGCCAACGGTGGAATGGTTTCTGCACTCGAGCCGATGGGCATGCTCGCACGCGGAGTACCACTAGGCGAGGTCATGCGTTGGGCTCTTCTCGGTAGTGACGAGAGAATCACAGCGGACACCGCATTGCGTGCGGGCATCGTGACGGAGGTGACGTCGACGGCTGAGCTACGCGAGCGTGCCCATGAATTGGCTGTCGAGATCGCCGGCCGTCGCCCCGAGGCCATACAAGGTACGGTCCGAGCGATCTGGGAGTCCCTGGAGATGACACCGTCGATGGCATTGCGAAATGGTCTGTCCTACACACAGATCGGCAACCAAGGTACCGGCCGAACCGACTCACGTGTGAACAAGCGCGAGCCACGGTTCCGATGAGCGTGCCCAACCAATCGGGCGTCAACCCAATAAGGAGTGTGCTGTGAGCAGCAGTGTAGTGAACGACAGTGCTTCGAATGGCGGGCCGGTGACGCAAACTCTTCTCCGGTTTTCGCTGCTGATCGGCGGAGAATCGGTAGAAGCTGCGTCCGGAAAGACTTACGACAGTACTGATCCCTTCACGGGTAGCGCGTGGGCTCAGGTTCCCGATGGTGGAAAAGCTGACATTGATCGCGCGGTTCAGGCAGCCCGTGATGCGCTGAACGGCCCTTGGGGGCAGTTGACGGCAACTGCACGCGGAAAGCTTCTCTGGAAGCTCGGCGACGTCATCGCCCGTGAAGCCGAGAATCTCGCAGAACTCGAAGTGCGGGACGGTGGAAAGCTCCTACGGGAGATGTCCGGCCAGATGAAGGGCCTGCCCGAGTATTACTACTACTACGCCGGAATGGCGGACAAGCTAGAAGGCGCGGTAATCCCGACGGACAAGCCGAACTACTTGGTCTACACCAAGCATGAGCCGGTTGGCGTCGTCGGAGCGATTACGCCCTGGAACTCGCCACTTCTGTTGCTCGCGTGGAAACTTGCGGCCGGCCTCGCGGCGGGCTGCACGTTTGTCGTCAAGCCGAGCGACTACACCCCGACGTCAACATTGGCGTTTGCTTCTCTGCTCGAGGAAGCAGGCTTTCCTCCCGGCGTCATCAATGTTGTTACCGGTTGGGGTCCCGAGACCGGAGCTGCGCTGGCCGCGCACCCGGGCGTCGACAAGATCGCATTCACCGGTTCGACGGGCACGGGAATCAAGGTCGGCCAGGCTGCGCTCCAGAACATGACCCGCTTCACTCTCGAACTCGGCGGAAAATCGGCACAGGTCGTATTCCCGGATGCAGACCTGGATGCAGCGGCCAATGGTGTGATCTCCGGAATCTTTGCTGCGACCGGACAGACCTGTCTAGCAGGATCGCGATTGCTTGTGCATGAGAGCGTGGCTGACGAGTTGGTGCAAAAGATCGTCGACCGCGCGTCGACCATCGTTGTCGGTGACCCGAAGGACCCCCGGACGGAGATGGGTCCCGTATCGAATGAGCCGCAATACCAAAAAGTGTTGTCGCACTTTGCCTCTGCCCGCGAGCAGGGGGCCACGATTGCCTACGGCGCCGAGCCTGTCGAAGAGTTGGGCGGATACTTCGTCAAGCCCACCGTCCTCACCGGCGTGACGTCCGACATGCGTGCTGTCTCGGAGGAAATTTTCGGCCCGGTACTCGTGGTGTCGACCTTTTCCGACGAGGAAGAGGCGATCGCGGAGGCCAATGGCACGGAGTTCGGACTGGCCGGGGCAGTGTGGACGAAGGACGTTCACCGCGCTCACCGGGTTGCCGCGAAACTCCGAGCCGGCACGATCTGGGTCAACGCGTACCGCGCGGTGTCGCCGAGTGTGCCCTTCGGGGGAATGGGATCGAGCGGCATCGGACGTGAAAACGGAATCGATGCTGTCAAGGACTTCACTGAGACCAAAGCGATCTGGGTCGAACTCACCGGCAACACGCGTGATCCGTTCACACTCGGCTGACGCCGGTACCCACCACTATCGAAGGATCAGAAGTATGTCTGAAAACGGAAAGATCGAAGCCGTCATCGTTGCCGGCGCCCGAACGCCTATCGGCACTGCATTCAAAGGAACTCTGAGAAACACGACCGCGATGGAACTCGCCGAGGTTGTGGTGAAGGAAGTTCAGAAGCGTTCAGGCTTGGACGTTTCGCAGATCGACGACATTATTCTCGCTGAGTCCAACTACGGCGGCGGTGATATCGCTCGACATGCTGCGGTCGTCGCAGGAATGCTGCAGGTGCCTGGCCAATCAGTGAACAGGCACTGCGCCGGGAGTCTTACGGCAATCGGAAACGCCGCCGCGACGGTGATGGCCGGTGCGGAAAAGGCAGTCATCGCCGGGGGCACCCAGTCTTCGTCGACGGGCCCCGTGCAGAAATTTCGCAAGCCCGGAAGTGTCGATGAATTCATCGAGAAGTGGATGCCGCCCACACATCCGGATACGGCCGAGGCGCCCAACATGGACATGTCCATCACGGTGGGGTGGAACACGGCTCGCGATGCCGATCTGACCCGAGAAGAGATGGACGCGTGGGCCGTTCGTTCACAGAACAGGGCTGTCGCAGCAATCGAATCCGGCGCGTTCAAGGATGAGATAGTGCCCGTTCCCGTGCTCCAGGCAGACGGAACGTTTGTAGACTTCGATACGGACGAGCACCCGCGAAGCGGATCGACGCTGGAGCGGTTGGCGACGCTGAAGACGCTGCACCCCGAGATCGACAACTTTTCGATCACCGCCGGCAATGCCAGTGGTATCAACGACGCCGCTGCGGCAGTCATGGTGGTTTCCAGCGAATTGGCAGCTGAGGCCGGACTGGAGACACTCGCCACGGTGAAAGCGTGGGCGGCTTCGGCTGATCATCCGGCGCGCACCGGAATGATAGTTCTCGACGTGATCCCGAAGGTTCTCGAACGCGCGGGTATCAGTATCGAGGACGTGGCGTTGTGGGAGATCAATGAAGCATTTGCGGCAGTTCCGGTAGCGGCGTGTAAGAAGCTCGGCATCAACGAGGAGATCGTCAACACCGCTGGAAGTGGTTGCAGCCTTGGACATCCGGTGGCGGCCTCCGGCGCGCGGATGATCATCACGCTGATGAACGAACTCCGCCGTCGGGGCGGTGGCTATGGCGTTGCAGCCATGTGTGCGGGTGGCGGCCAGGCCGGCGCAGTTGTGATCGAAGTGCCTGCCCCAAAGCACTAGAAATGAACAGCACTGTCAGATAATGTGAAAGCATGGCAGTTCGGACGGGTGTTTATCCCCGACCTCGTCCGAACTGCCGGCTAGTACTTCCGAAATCGTCTGGCGTTTGGCGATCGAGATACTTTTCATGGAAGGTCCCCACGTGAATCTGGACTTCGTGTCGTTGGACATAGCCGGCGCCGGCCTCAGGCTTTCTGCAGATCGATGGAGAACCGCAGGCAGGCAAGTGGAGCCGCACGGAATCGTGCTACTTCTCCATGGTGGCGGGCAGACGAGACACTCGTGGCGAAACACGGGTGAACGACTTGGCTCAGCGGGCTGGATCGCGTACGCGGTAGACCTGCGCGGGCACGGCGACAGTGATTGGGACGACGCTGGTAACTACGGCATGTCGATCATGGCCGAAGACCTCCACCAAATCGTGCGTCATGTCAGAAATGAAAATCCAGATATTCCGATGGTGCTGGTTGGTGCTTCACTCGGCGGCAAAGTCTCGTTGATCGCTCTCGGTGAAGATTCCGAACTCGCACAGGCTTTGGTTTTGGTCGACATCGCTGTGCGAGTCGAGCAAGCCGGAGGTCGCAGAGTCCGAGACTTCATGATGAGCGCGCCCGACGGGTTCGGCTCCCTGGAAGAGGCGTCCGAAGTGATCTCGGCCTACAACCCACGTCGTAGGCACTCCGGGAATCTTGAAGGACTGAAGAAGAATTTGCGTCTGAGAGAAGGACGTTGGCACTGGCATTGGGACCCGCGGGTCATGTTCCCCGGAGATGCCAGAGGCAATCCCGAGGCCCCCGTCAGTGCGGTCATCTACGAGCGTTCGAAACAAGCCGCTGGAAACATTTCCTGTCCGGTGCTGCTGGTTCGGGGCAAGGAGTCCGACGTCGTCTCCGACGAGGGCGTTGCTGAAATGCGCACTCTCATCCCGCATGCAGAAGTCATCGACGTGCGGGATACGGGTCACATGGTTGCCGGCGACGATAACGACGTCTTTACCGCCGGGCTTCTCGATTACCTGAATAGATCGATATCGACAGGCGCGCAATAATTCTCAAGCAAAGACGTCGACTGCCTTGCAATTTTTCGCACAGGTCAAACACGAAAGAGGAAACCCACATGAGCTACGATCCCGACATCGCAAACAGAGTTCTCGCAGGTCTTCGTCCGTTCCCGGTGGCTATCACCACAATCGACGGCGGGTTCGCCAATGGTCTGATGTCACTCTCTGCGGGCTCGGCCAGCATCGTTCCGGAGGCTCCCCGTGCGACTATCAGTCTGACGAAGTACAACAAGACCCATGACATGGTGTTGAACTCTGGCATCTTCGTCATGCATATGCTGAGTGCAGCCGATGATCAGATCGAGAAGTCGCTCGAAATCTTGATGACTCTCGGAGGCAGGTCGGGGCGTGACGGTGACAAGCTGTCGACGCTGCGCACCAAGACCGGAGTCACCGGCGCCCCTATCCTGCTTGACGCGCACAGCTATGTGGAAGCTCGAGTCTCCGGATCGCTCGACGTTCAGGAAAGCACCATTTTTGTCGGCGACGTAGTCGCGTCCGAGATTCTGAACGAGGCACTTCGGCTGCGCATCGGCGACGCGTGGGGCAAGCTGCCGGAAGAATGGATCGCGCAGTACGACGCGAACCACGAGCCGCAGCTCGAGAATGCGCGTGCACGTCGCTTCGGCGAAAAGGTTTAGGGCACAGCTCGATGACCACCGTGGAACAGGCATCAGTGACCGGAGCCTGGGAGTTACCGGAAGAATTTCGCATGCTCCGCGACACCGTCCGGCGGTTCATGGAGACAGAGGTGCATCCGCTGGAAAGCACTCTGCCCCATGATGCTGCGGGCCTGCCCCGCGAGCAGCTCGTCGTACTACAGGAGAAAGCCCGACGACTCGGGCTGTGGGCGCTGCAGACCCCGGAAGAGTTCGGTGGAGCCGGTCTCAGCGTGCTCGGACAAGTTGTTGTTGCGGAAGAAGCCGCCAAATGCCGTATGGGCGCATTCTTTCCAGCGTTGGGTGCCTTCGGTGGCAATCCGCCGAACATCATGTTCAACACCACCAAAGAGCAGTTCGACAAGTTTGCCCAGCCAATTATCGACGGAACCGCCACCAAGGCCTACACGTCGATCAGTGAGGCGTCCGGCGGATCCGATCCGGCTCGCGCGATCCAGTTGAAAGCTGTGCGCGAGGGCGACCACTACGTCCTCAACGGGGCAAAGATGTGGACGAGTCACGCCGAGAAGGCCGACTGGGGGATCGTCTACGCTCGCACTGGTGAGGGGCGCGGAGGAATCTCCTGCTTCATCGTGGAGAAAGACACTCCGGGAACATCTTTCAGCCGAATCGGCGTTATGGCTTCCTTTGCTCCATATGAGGTGCACTTCGACAACGTGCGGATCCCGGTCGAGAACATGATCGGGGAGGAGGGCAAAGGATTCGCCCTGGCCACCAGCTCCCTCATCTACGGCCGGATCCTGTACGTGGCAGGTCCGATCGGTATTGCGCAGACAGCACTCGACATGGCATGTCAGTGGGCGAAGAACCGAGATGTATTCGGAGGCAAGCTAGCTGACAAACAAGGTATCCAATGGATGCTGGTGGAGAGCGAGGTCGAGCTTCGTGCCGCTCGACTGTTGATGTACCAGGCTGCCTGGAATGCCGACCTCGGTAAGGACGTCAAAGTCGATGCGTCCGTCGCCAAGATGTACGGAACCGAGGTGGCGTACAACGTGGTCGACCGTTGTATACAGATCCACGGAGCGCTGGGACTTTCCGACGAGCTTCCGCTCGAGCGATGGTTCCGTGATCTACGGGTCAAGCGATTGGGCGAAGGCGCTACCGAAGTTCAGCGTGTGGTCATCGCACGAGATTTGTTGAAGTGACGAGGGGGCGCCGAGCATGGCTTTGAAATTCAACCTGATGTTTCCGATGCGGGCTGTCAAGCACTATTCGAAGTGGATCGACGGTGGTGACTTCGGCGGTGTGGCGAAGTTTGTCGAGGACAACGGATTTGACGGCTTTTCGATGAGCGAGCATCCGTACCCGAGCAAGAAATGGCTGGCTAACGGTGGCCATCATGCTTTCGACCCGTTTGTCTCGTTGAGTATGGCGGCGCAGGCGACCGAGCGGATCCAGCTCATCACGTACGTCATGGTGGCGGGTTATCGTAGCCCCTATCTGGCGGCGAATTCGGCAGCGAGTCTGGACTTGCTCTCGGGCGGGCGACTCACACTCGGTATGGCTGCCGGCTACCTCGAGGCCGAATTTGACGCGCTTGGAGCGGATTTCAAGCGTCGTGGCAAGTTGTTGGACGAAGCAATCGCTGCGATGAGGGCAACGTGGCTGGGTATCGATCATGACGGCCCTGAGTTCGGTCGCACTGATCACATTTCACTTCCATTGCCTGCGCAGCATGGCGGACCACCGATATGGATCGGTGGAAACAGCAAGGCCGCCCAACGGCGTGTCGTCGAACTGGCCGATGGGTGGATGCCGATGGCGCAGTCCTCCGAAATGGCGGCGATCACCAAGACTCCGCCGCTCGAGGACATCGATGAGCTTCGGACAATGATCACTGCACAAAACAAGAAGCGCGTCGAGGCGGGCAAGCCTGACATCGACGTATCCTTCGTGCCGTTCGAGAAGGACCTGTTGCATTCCGGCGATTCGGTGGGGTTCTGTGAAGCTGTTGCTCCGCGACTGCGTGAGTACGAGGATGCGGGCGTCACGTGGATCACGATCGAACCGTCCAGTCGAAGTTTCGACGAATTCAAGCGAGATATCTCGATGATGGGCGAAAAGCTGATCTCGAACTGACGAGCGGCGTACGGATCGGGCCGAGTCGCAACGTCTCGGCCCTACCGGCGTTCGATGCAGTGTTGCTGTGGCAGCGAGTATCTGTTCCAACAATTACTGAACGAAATGGGTTGAAGCAGAGATGAATAGGGCAGCAGTAGGGCGCGTGAGCGAAGAGGTCGACGCGTTGGTATTCGTGGAAGAGTCGTTGGGTGAGAATCACGCGAGATTCCTCGACGCGGTGGAGGCTTTTCGTGGGTTGCAAGCCTCGTTGTGTGTTGTCGCACCACCAGCAGCGTTCAGTGCCGAACTTGCAGAAGAGTTTCGGCAGATTACTGCAAAACTGGCGAAGTTTCAGGTACCCAACGATGAGCAGTACGTGCGACTCTCAGATTTGCCGGGGCGCAATCATCCGGTAGTGGTTCCCTGGTCGTTCCAGCAGCTCGGTGAGCGGACCATGGTGGCAAGCGTGGAGTTTACGGAAGCTCATCTCGGTGGCAACGGCGCTGTTCACGGCGGCGTGATTCCGTTGCTCTTCGACGATCTGCTCGGTATCTTCGTGAGCCGCAAGGGCCAAGAGGGTTCGCGGACTGCATATCTCAAAACGAATTACCGCAAGATCACCCCCATCGGGAAGGTCCTGCGAGTGGAAGCATCGATAGATTCGATCGAAGGTCGTAAGACAATGGTGTCGGGTCGACTGTTCGACGGTGAGCATCTACTTGTCGACGCGGAGGCACTTTTTGTACGGCTCCTGCCCGGGCAGCCCTGAGCCGACTACGGAGAACCGGCTATGAACGATTCGATACCTGGTCCGCAGTTCGGATTGTACGTTCCCCAACTCAAGATGGATGCAGCATCGGTCATTGCTGTTGCGCAGCAAGCTGAAGAGCATCAGTTTGATTCCTTCTGGATCATGGATCACCTCTATGCGCCCGGCGCTCCCGGCTGTGATTCGTTGGAGAGCTGGACGCTGCTCTCTGCGATTGCGGGAGCGACGTCAAGGATTCGCCTTGGTCATCTAGTGGGGTGCAATCCATTTCGGCACCCTTCCCTTCTGGCGAAGATGGCGGCCACAGTCGATCAGATCAGTGGAGGTCGGCTGGACCTGGGTTTGGGCTGGGGATCGGTAGAGGACGAGCTGACAACTTTTGGATTCCCTTTCGGATCGCGCCGCGAACGTTCCGATGCGTTGGGTGAGACTCTCGAGATTCTTGAATTGATGTTTACCGGAGAGCCATTCAACTACAGCGGTAAGCATTTCGAACTCCGCGGTGCGTTCGGCTTACCACGTCCCGTCGCCGGGCGAATCCCAATTCACATCGGCGGAGGTGGGCGACAGTTGACCATGCCACTGGTTGCCAGACATGCGGATTGGTGGAACTGCGTGGGAAGTGCACGCCATCGACTCGAGGATCTTGCCCCACTGCGGGGAAGTGCCAGGATTTCGGCTCAGTATGCCGTCGGTCTTGCTCGCACCACAGCGGACATTGACGAGGTGGCTGCGAAGACGGCCCGTCGGATGCCCGAAGCTGGATGGGGAAAAGCGCTCGTCGGTACGCCCGATCAATTGGTCGATCTCTTCTTGGATGAACAAGCCCGCGGGATCGACTTGTTCGTCCTTCGATTCCATGACTTTGCGAACGCCGAGACAATGCGAATTTTTGCAACTGAAGTTGCTCCGAATGTCCGGGCGCACAGGGTTGCGCAGACAGGCAGCTAGCTCGGCCACAGTTGCACTGTCCAGCTCGAATTCCGGCTCCCGTCGCGGGCGCACCTCGTCGCCGGGCGGAGTTGCAGGGATGTCACCCGACCCCTCCCCGAGTGTGATGCTCGTCAGTTTTGAGATAAGACGTGACGTACGTCGCACCATGATCTAACATCAGTGTCACCTTCAGAGGATCTCCGGTGAGGAATGTCGTCACATGCAGCATTTGGTATTTCTGCTTCTCGGTCTAGGAAATGGTGCGGTTTTCGGTGCTCTGGCACTGGCGATCGTCTTGACGTATCGCAGTTCGGGCGTCGTGAACTTTGCGACGGGAGCGATCGCGCTGTACACCGCGTACACGTACGCCTATCTACGCGAAGGTAAGTTGCTGATCTTGATACCGGGGCTGCCCGACTCCATAGATCTCGGCGGTCCGATCGGCATGTTGCCCGCAATCGCGATGTCCCTCGTGATCGCAGCGGTGCTCGGATTGGTTCTGTATCTGCTGGTGTTCCGGCCGCTACGGACCTCACCACTGGTAGCGCGAGCTGTGGCGGCCTTGGGAATCTCCCTGCTGATTGCCGGTTTGGTGGCACAGAAACTCGGCACCGACCCGGTCACGGTGGAGCCCATCTTCCCGTCAGACGTTTGGAAGTCCGGTGCTCTGCAGTTGTCGGCTGACCGCTTCTACTTTGCGTTGACGATCCTGCTGCTTGCAGTGGTGCTCGCATTGGCCTTCCGGTACACCAAGTTTGGCTTGGCTACCCGTGCCGCAGCCGAAACCGAACGCGGCGCCTACGTCAGCGGCATCAATCCCGACAGAATCGCGGCATACAACTGGATGCTGAGCTCCGCAGTCGCAGGTCTGGCCGGAATTCTCATCGCACCGATCGTCCCGCTGGTTCCGGTCGCGTATACCTTGTTCATCGTGCCGGCTCTGGCCGCCGCGATTCTGGCGCGTTTCGACTTCGTCATTGTCGCGGTCGTTGCAGGTCTGGCTGTTGGAATGCTGCAATCCGAAGTTCAGTATCTGGCAGCACAATTCGACTTCCTTCCTTCGTCGGGACTGCCGGAACTCGTGCCACTGGTCCTCATCCTCGCAGTGCTGTTGATTCGTGCGAAACCCCTGCCGGCGCGCGGTGCGATCATTTTGCAAACCCTCGGCCGCGCGCCGCGTCCACACCACGTGGCGCCTACTGCGGTGGTGATGACGATTGTCGGAGTATTGGCGCTTGTACTGCTCGATGACCGCATGCGAAACGGTCTTATCGTCAGCTTCATCATGGCTATCATCGCGCTGTCGTCAGTGGTGGTCACCGGCTATGCGGGACAGGTTTCGCTGGCGCAGTTGACTATTGCGGGTGTTGCCGGCTTCCTCCTCGGCCCCATCGCCAATACCTTCCATCTGCCGTTCCCGATCGCTCCCATCGTGGCGGCGATCTGCGCAGCTGCCCTCGGTGTGCTGATCGGGTTGCCGGCCTTGCGGATTCGAGGTCTTACAGTCGCTGTGGTGACATTGGCTATGGCGTTCGCCGTGGAGGCAGTGTGGTTCCGAAACGTTGACATCGTCGGCTCCGAAGGCATCAAAGCGCCGAAGCCCAGTCTGTTCGGGTGGGATCTGAGTATTGGTCAGGGCTTGGAATACCCGCGCGTGACGTTCGGTGTGTTGGTGCTGGTGGTGCTCGTTGCGGTCGCGGTCGGGGTGGCGCTGTTGCGGCGTAGTCGGCTCGGCACGGAGATGTTGGCCGTTCGAGCCAACGAAAGGTCCGCTGCCGCAGCCGGTGTCAGCGTGGTCCGCGTCAAGATCTTGGCCTTCGCGATTGGCGCATTCATTGCCGGGCTCGGCGGCTCCCTACTGGCATACCAACAGCAGACAGTCACCTTTGATTCGTACGCGGCGATGGCCGGTGTTGCGCTCTTCGCCACCGTCTACCTCGCGGGTATTACGTCCGTCGCCGGCGGAATCTTGGCCGGTGTCACTGCTGCCAACGGGCTGCTTTACATCTTCGTCGATGAAATGTGGTCGGTAAGCGGCTGGTATATCGTGATCTCCAGTGTGTTGCTGATCTTTACGGTCATCCTGAACCCCGAGGGTATCGTCGGACCGGCGCACACTTTGATCGCAAGCCGCCGCTCGGCAGCGTTGGAGGCCAAGGCCGGGCCTTCGGCAGCAAGCTCGACTGCGGGCGTGAGTAAGGAATACATACCTACCGAGCCGCGGAAGTTTGATCGGACGGCGCAGCCGGAACTTGATTTGAAGAACGTGTCGGTCAAATACGGTGGCGCGGTTGCGCTGTCGGAGGTATCGCTGCAGATACCCAGGGGTGCACTGGTTGGACTTATCGGTCCGAATGGAGCTGGTAAGACCACCCTGATGGATGCCATTACCGGGTTTGCCGACTACAGCGGCGATGTTGTGCTGGCAGGTGCGTCGATGACCGGCCTTGCTCCGCACAACCGGATCCGCGCAGGTCTCGGACGTACCTTCCAGGCGATCGAACTCTACGACGACTTGAGCGTCACCGAAAATGTGAAGGTGGGCCGCACAGCGGCCGTGCATCGTCCGGCTGCCTCGGCCGAACACAACGACATCGGCCATCTAGCCGAGGTTTTTGATCTACTCGGGATCGGTGACATCAGTGAGCGGCCCGCCGGCGAACTCTCGCAGGGGCAGCGGCAGCTGGTGTCCATCGCCAGAGCATTGGCGGGATCACCGAACCTTCTCTTGCTCGACGAACCGGCCGGAGGCCTTGACAGTGCCGAGAGTCGTTGGCTTGGTGAACGTCTGAGGAGAATCTGTGACAGCGGGATCACCATCCTCATGGTGGATCATGATATGGATCTGGTGCTCAACATTTGCGACGAAGTGCACGTCCTGAACTTCGGTGAATTGATCGCGTCGGGGACGCCATCAGAAATTCGGGCCAATAGAACTGTCGCGCAGGCATACCTAGGTAGAGAGGCTAAGGTCAATGGCTGATTTGGAATTGATAGACAGTAAGAATGATTCGAATGATGCCCCGATACCGACGGGGATCCCGGTCCTGGAATGCCGCAACGTCTCGGCCGGCTACGGGTCGGTGCGAGTCGTGCGTGACGTGAGTTTCTCGCTTCAGGCAGGCACGGTGCTTGCGATCCTCGGTCCTAACGGTGCGGGTAAGTCGACTCTGATGAATACTCTTGCGGGCCTGTTGCCGCGCAAGGGCGGTGAGATCATCGTCGAGGGAAAGGCCTTGCGAAGTGGAAGACCTGCCGAAGCCAATCGTCATGGATTGGTTCTGGTTCCGGATGATCGAGCTCTGTTCACCACGCTGACCGTCAAAGAGAATCTTTCGATTGCCAAGCGGCCGGGAGGATTGGACGTGGACGCGGCGATCGAGATGTTTCCTGCGCTCGGTAAGCGCATCAAGGTCGCCGCGGGAGCGCTATCGGGTGGCGAGCAGCAGATGCTGGCCGTCGCTCGGGCACTTACACAGAACCCTAGGGTTCTGCTGATCGACGAGATGAGCATGGGGCTAGCGCCAGTTATTGTCGAGGAACTGCTTCCGATTGTGCGTCGTATCGCGGACGAGACCAAAGCTGTTGTAGTTCTGGTGGAACAGCATGTCCAGTTGGCGTTGGAAGTCGCTGACGAGGCCGTGGTGATTGTGCACGGCGGAGTTCGACTGAGCGGTCCGGCAAGCGATCTCGCAAAGAATCCGGATCTTCTGGAGAAGGCGTATCTCGGCGAGGCTGTCTGACCTTATCCACGGCGCCGGCCACCATTCCTCAACGGAGTGGTGGCCGGCGTTGTTGTGTCCGGTCACGATATTCGCTGGGCAGATACGCCCGATCCACGCTGTGCCTGCCTGCCTTAGTTGTCGGCAGTCGCTGGAGTTGAGCGGTGGGATCGATGTGGACCGTTGCAGAAGATGTGACCGAGTTGAAGGGAAAGCTCAGTGGCACAAATGAACTGGCCGTCAGTCCTTGAGGGGCTGACGGCCAGTTCAGGTGAAGCTAGTGATCAGGGAGTCGGTGCTGCGTAGAGCGACGGATCAATCTTGACCTGCTGGAAGTCGGTGAGTTCACCGTTCTTGTTCGCTTTGGCGACAATTCCGTCTGAACTGCAGATGTTGGGCGAGATGGGGATCTGCTTTCCGTTGCACTGGAACATGATTCCGTTGGTCAATGGGTACTCGGTCGGCGGCGCCGACTTCATAGCCGCCATCACGGTCTCCTTCGTCGGGTCGCTAATCTTGGCAGCATTGAGTGCCTTGATCATGCCGAGCATCGGTGCGTAACCGACCGAAGAGATCTGACCGAACTTTGCGCCGTCGCCGTACTTCGCGAGAATAGCTGAGTACAGCTGGGAATCAGGCGCATCCGGGCTGAGGTTCTGCGACGTCGCTACGTTTATACCCTCGTAACCGTTGGGAATCGAGCTGCCGCCACCGATGGTGATGCAGCGGTCGATTGCGAAGATCGGGGCGTCAGGCTTGGTTGTCTTGATCGCTTTGAATGCGCTGGTGCAGAAGCTGTCGTTGCCGATGACAAAGAAGTTGTCGGCGTCAGCCCCGGCGGAGGCGATCTGCGGGGTCATGTCTGCGGTACCCGGCGGGATTCCGGTGACATTGAACTTCAGACCTGCATTGCCCCAGAGCAAGCCACCGATCTGCTTGGTGGGACCTTCGGCGCCAGGCACGCCGATCGCGATACCGAGGGTGTTCTTGAGTCCTTGGTCCTTTGCGGAGACGGCAGAGATGGCGAAGTATGCGGTGCCGTTCGAGAGGGAGAAGACTCCGGGAGAGCTGAGCCCCTTTGGCGTGGAACCGCTGTGAATGACGAGCGGAATACTGGCCGGTGACAGGACGTCGATGAGGTTGTCGAGCTCGCCGGGGCTGGGTCCTACTACGGCTGCCGCTCCGGCCTGCACCATCTGGTTGGAGCAATCGGTGGCAACAGCGGGCTGCGCCAGTGCTTCACAAGCCTTCACCTCGATGGGGTGGCCACCGATGCCTCCGAGGTAGTCGTTGGCATATGCGGCAGCAGCTTTGGCGCCGCGAATCTCGTCGGTGGTATCGATGGAGGGTGACTTGCCCTCGCTGATGAATCCGATTGTTACCGGCGAGCCGGTCGCCTTGTTCGGGGTACCCAGGACGGTCTCGTTGGCTGACGGTTTGGCGGCTGAACTGCCGCTGTCGTCAGAACTGCTGCAGGCGACCATTCCTGCGGTAAGGGTGGCAGACAGCACGGTTACTGCGAGCAACCGTCGGCCGGTCCTTAATTTCTGCATGTTGTGCTCCTCCGTCGGGACGTTGAGACTGCGCCCGCATGGTTGTTTCGTTGAGCGTCGTGTCGGATTCTGCGGGCGGATCGAGGATCACACCGTTTAGAAACGCAATGTCAGATACGAACCACTGAATCGTGAGCTATGACGGGCGTCACTCCGCCTATTTGGTAACAATGTTATTGAAATGTAATCAAAATTCCACCCAAAATTGCGGGCCAAGGCGACAAAGCCGACATTTGGGATGCGAACTGGCGAAAACTCTTGCGTCAAATTCTGATGTGATCGACGCCTGGCCTTATGTATTTAACACTCACTGGTGTCAGATTTGTTGGCAGAGATTGGCGATTGGTGGGTACCCGTCAGTCGCCGCGTACGACGTTCATCATCGAGTCGACATCCACGAACTTCACACGTGGCCGGTTACGAGGCTTTCCGGCCGCACGCTCGGCTTTGTCAATCAGCGACCAGCCTGCGAAGTCGACGACGTCGGGGGCCCGCCCGGATACCAATTTCGCAAATGACTCTGCGTCGATCTGTGGGGAGGGGAGGGCGCCGGCGACGTAGTCCTGCAGTAGTAGATCGACTGTGTCAGCTGCGCATTTTTTGTTGGTTCCGATGACTCCCGACGGGCCACGCTTGACCCACCCGGTGGCGTACACACCGTGAATCGGATCCTCGCTACCCAAAGGCACAACTCGACCTTCGAGGTTGGAGATCACACCGCGGGCGTCGTCAAAGGGCACCCCAGGGACTGGAACACCGCGATAACCTACTGCACGCAAGACCATTGAGGCTTCGATGACTTCGGTCGAATCGGTCGGAACCGCGATGACCGTGCCCTCTGCCGTCTGCTCGAGACGGTTCCGGGTGATAGTTACGGTCTCCACGCGCTCGGCACCCGAGATCTCGGTGGGGGAGGTGAGGTAGCGGAGCACAAGCCGTTTCGATTGGCCCGCAGGCTGGGCGTCGGCAACCTTTCGTGCCAGTGCGATTTTTGCCTTGACTGAAGACTCGGTGTCCGGCGAGTCGAGAATGGCTTGGGTCACCTCGTCGATCTGGGCCTCGTCGGGATCGATCACCAGGTCTACGCCCGGCAGATGGCGTAGCGCCATCATTTCGGGATTGGTGTACCCGGACTGCGCGACTCCCCGCCTGCCCAGTACGACGACTTCGCGAATACTACTGTTGCGCAATACCTCCAACGCATGATCGGCAATGTCGGTGCGGTCGAGCTCGTCAGGATCTGTGAGAAGAATGCGGGCGACGTCGAGTGCGACGTTACCGTTGCCGACGATGACGGCGCGTTCACCGCTCAGGTCGTAGGTGCGGTCGGCGTAGTCGGGATGCCCGTTGTACCAGCCGACAAACTCGGTCGCAGTGTGGCTGCCGGGCAGATCCTCGCCCTCGATACCAAGGCGGCGGTCCGAGGAGGCCCCAACTGCGTAGATGACTGCATGGTTGTGTGCCACCAGTTCATCGTGTGTCAGGTCCTCGCCGATCTGAACGCCGAGGTGCAACCTGAAGTTCCTGCGTCGCTCGAGAGTTCGGAAGATGTCGGTGACTGCCTTGGTGCCAGGATGGTCGGGTGCGACCCCGGACCGCACCAATCCGTAGGGCGTGAGTAGTCGTTCGAACATGTCGACCTGAACGCCACGCAGTGCGATCAGTTCGGACGCCGCGTAGAACGCTGCCGGTCCGGAACCGACAATCGCGACCCGCATATTCGAGAAGTCGGCCTTGCGCCACAGTGGTTTTGGTGCGTCGAGCTGAGCTTCCTCCATCGGGTGTTGCTCGAAATATTCGGCGTTGAGCGCGACGTAGGGGAGCTCTTCGTCCGATAACTCGTCTTCGGCTTTGATGGCCTCGACAGGGCAGGCCTCAACGCAAGCGCCGCAGTCGATGCATGATTGTGGATCGATATGCAGCATTTCGGCACGCATGAAGCCCGGTTCGTCGGGCGTCGGATGTATGCAGTTGACCGGACATACATCAACGCAGGAGGCGTCGTTGCAGCAAGCCTGCAAGATTACAAAAGCCACGGGTATCATCCTCCAGTATCTGACAGTAGCGTCTACTTTTGTTCCTGGTGGACTGTTCTGTCAAGTGCAACGTGGTTTGCACTTCTCAGTTGAGTCTGTGGCATTGGCGGATTCGGCCGGCTGTGAATTCAGGTTCTCAGCGGAGTTTTGTCGAAGTTCGTCACTGATCTAACGTGCTCGTCACCATTGGATTGAGTGCGTATTGATTGACAGGGGAGGCGTGCGAGCGCCACTATGGGCACCAACCCATCGTCGTTGGTCGGCGGCGATGGAGTCGAGTAGGGAAGTTCTACTACTTCGGTTGCTGCCCAGCGGGCCGGTCGAACCTGCATGCCGCGAACTCAGTTGAGGAGAAGATGATGACATTTGAGCAGGCCGGAGCAATGGTCACGGGAGCGGGTTCAGGTCTGGGCCGGGCGATCGCCGTTCGACTCGCGAAAGACGGAGCGCGGGTGGTTGTTTCCGACATCAGCGAAAATGGAGGAGCGGCAACGGTCGAAACAATCACGGCCGCCGGGGGACAGGCCACGTTCATTCAGGCAGACGTCTCGGATGCGGACAGCGTCGACGCGCTCATTGCGGGGTCGATTGACTACCTTGGCGGCCTGGATCTAGCCGTGAACAATGCCGGAATTGCGCACACGCCAGGCGATTTGCATGAGCTGGACATCGCAGAGTGGGACGCGGTGATGAGTGTCGATCTGCGCGGAACATTCTTGTGTATGCGCGGAGAGCTTGCACATATGGTGGAGGCCGGTCACGGGAAGATCGTGAACATGGCGTCCAATGCGGGCACCAAAAATGCCCCGGGTATGGCGGCCTACACCGCGGCGAAACATGGCGTTGTCGGCCTGACAAAGAATGCTGCACTGCAATACGCGCGCCGAAATATTCAGATCAATGCCGTCGGTCCAGGCACAATTCTCACCGAGGGTCTGGCCGCCTTTGGCGCTGAGCAGCAGGGTGTGTGGGCAGATCTCATTCCGGTGGGCCGCATGGGTCGGCCGGATGAGGTAGCTGCAGCCGTTGCCTACCTGCTGTCGGACGAGGCGGGATTTGTCACGGGACACACATTGCTTATCGACGGTGGCCTGATGTGGGATTGATATACCGTCATTCGGTTGTGAAACCGTTGCGTACCAGTGCAAAAGCTTCCTCGAGTAGCCGCTCCGGTCGGTCTTCGTCGGACTCTGCCCAGACTGTCAATGCCGTCCATCCGGCGCTGAAGAGGCTCTGCGCCAACAGCTTTGTGAACAGGTCGTTCATCCCGTGGTGAGTGCGTTCGGTGATGAACCCGACGACCACGGATTCCCACGGTTTGAACCGGGCAGAGCCGAGTGGCCCTCTGTCAACCGATTCGGAGAGGATTCTCACCTGCGTGCGTAGTAGGTCTATTTCAGAATCCGCATAGATGAGCATTGCTGAAAGCTTCGTGCACAGCACAGTCACGGCGTCGGCAGTCTTTGGCACGGCGTGCAATTTCTCGGCCAGTGCGCTCACCTCATCGTCCGAGCGATCCCAGAGGATGTCCACCTTGGTGTCGAAGTATCGGAGGAGGGTACTGCGCCCGATTCCGCAGGCCTCGGCGATATCGGCCATAGTGACTGTGTCATAGCCGTGTTCGGCGAACAGTCGCAACCCGACAGCCGCAATCGCAGCCTTGTCGGTGACGCGGGGCCGTCCGCCCCGATTGATCTTCTGCACTTCGGTCATCTGCCCTTTCTGCTCGCGAAACAATACTACGGCCAGGGGTTGTGGACCTCAGATCCAAAAGGTAGCTTGTGACAGGGGCCACAGCTTTCGCTGTACGTAGACGTGCAGGGTTGAGAGGATGTAAATGTCAGCATCACAATCGGTTTCGGTCATTCACGAGGAGCGATTTCTGCTCGACGGCAAGATGTGGCACTCGGGAGACGGGTCCACATTCGACGTCGTCAATCCGGCGACAGGAGAAGTGGTCGGCTGCGTCGCCGACGCCACTGCGGGCGATATGGACGCCGCCATCGCCGCGTCCCGTCGGGCGTTCGACACCACCTCGTGGTCGACGGATCTCGAGTTTCGGCAGCGCTGCCTCCGGCAGCTTCACGAGGCGATCATGTCCGAGGTGGAAGAACTTCGCCACGAACTGGTTACCGAGGTGGGTGCGCCACTCATGACTACGTATATGGCACAGCTTGATTGGCCATTGTCTGAGGGGCTCCTGTGGCCTGCCGAAGCTGTCGGTGAGCTGTCGTGGCACCGGCGTCTGCCCGATAGTCCTCTGTTGGGGATGACGAGCATGAGGCATGTGTTCAAAGAGTCGGTCGGCGTGGTTGCGGCAATTGTTCCGTGGAACTTTCCGTTCGAAATCTTGATCAACAAGATCGGGCCGATCCTGGCCACGGGCAACACCGTGGTCGTCAAGGCTGCGTCCGAAACACCGTGGAATGCGACGCGTGTCGGGCGGCTGATCGCTGAGAAGACCGACATTCCGGCCGGAGTGGTCAATATAATCACCACCAGTGACGTCGCAGTGGCGCAACAGTTGGTCACCGACCCGCGGGTGGACATGATCTCGTTCACGGGTTCCACCCGAACGGGACAGCTGATCGCGGAGAAGTCCGCCCCAACGTTCAAGCGGTTGCTGCTCGAACTCGGGGGAAAGAGTGCCGGAATAATCTTGGACGACGCGGATCTTGGGCTCGCACTTCCGTCGGCCATGTCGGCATGCATGCATGCTGGACAGGGCTGTGCGTTGCCGACACGGTTGCTGGTGCACCGATCGCGCTACGACGAGGCGATCGTCACGCTCGAACAGGTTTACGCCGCAATTCCTTACGGTGATCCAACTGATCCAGGTGTGTTCTCCGGGCCGGTTATCAGCGAGAAGCAACGTACCAACATCCTCGACCTCATCAAGCGCGGTGAAGCCGAAGGTGGCCGTCTGATCGTCGGCGGGAAAATACCCGAGGACCAGCCCAACGGCTTCTTCATACAACCGACTTTGTTTGCCGACGTGGATAATTCGGCCACGATATCTCAGGCCGAGATCTTTGGTCCGGTGCTGTCTGTGACGCCGTTCGACGATGACGCCGATGCGATAAGACTCGCAAACGACAGTGTTTATGGGTTGTCCGGCAATGTCTTCACGTCTTCGCCGGAACGTGCGCTTGCCATCGCCCGCGGGGTGCGTACCGGTTCATTCATGATCAACGGCGGCATGTTCTACGGGGCAGACTCACCATACGGCGGCTACAAGCACAGCGGCATCGGTCGGCAAGGCGGAATCGAAGGTCTCGAAACATATCTCGAAACTAAGGCCGTCGCGTCGACGCTGCCGCTGGACATCCCCTGATCAATCAAGCACATCCATTCATCGACGATCAACACTGAACGAGGAGAAATCATGACAGGACGTGTCGAAGGCAAGGTCGCCTTTATCACCGGTGCGGCACGAGGCCAGGGTAGGAGCCACGCGGTGCGGCTGGCTGAAGAGGGCGCCGACATAATTGCGATCGATATTTGCGCACAGATCGAGTCGAATCCGTATCCGCTTGCGACAGAGGAAGATCTGGCAGAGACCGCTGCACTGGTCGAGAAGCTGGGTCGTCGGATCGTGACGGTCAAGGCCGACGTTCGAGACCGATCCCAGCTCAAATCGGCGCTCGATGAGGGACTCGCGATTCTGGGTCATGTTGACATCGTTGTGGCCAACGCCGGTATCTTGCCGATGGCGATGGGTGATCCCCACGCATCCGACTTTGTCGACGCAGTTGATGTTGACCTCGTAGGTGTGATGAACACCGTTGCGGTGGCAATGCCGCATCTGGGCCGCAATGGGTCGGTGGTGATCACCGGATCGACTGCGGCGATGATGCCCAACACTACGGATAATCCGAGCATGGGACCGGGCTCAGCGGGATACGGTTGGTCGAAGAAGATTCTGATGGGCTACACGGAGCAACTCGCACTGCACCTGGCTCCGGAATTCATTCGTGTCAATTGTATTCATCCCACAAACTGCAACACGCACCTACTGCACAACGACGGTCTCTACTCCATGTTCCGTCCGGATCTCGAGCACCCAACGCGTGAGGACGTGGAGCCTGCCTTTACAACGTTCCAGGCGATGCCTATTCCCTACGTCGAACCGGCCGACATCTCTAATGCGGTGCTGTACTTCGCCTCTGACGAGTCCCGGTATGTCACCGGTCAGCAGTTGAGGGTTGATGCAGGTTCGCTGCTCAAGGCACCGGGTGGGCCTTCCAACTAACCGGCGAATGGGTGGCTGACGCCAGTCGGCGGTCCACGTGCGTCCTGTGCGAAGGCGACCAGCAGAACCCAGACATCAACGATGGACGGTTGCAGATGCAAGATGATTCTCTGGCTCAACTCGCGGATGCTCTGGGGGAGGCTGAGTCGCACTTGCAGCGGAGCGTATTCCACTCGCTGTGACATCCAACAATACGGGAGGATCTGGCCGCTGAGGGATCGAGCACTTTTTGCTGGTGGGAGGCGGCGTCGGAGGCATCGCGCGGGAGTTGGGATTTCTTCTCGGACCCAAGACGAGTAGATGAGTGTGGCGCAATCACTACTCGATTCCGGGCGCCTCTTCGGCACGTCTTCCTGTTCCACTGTGGCCGCGCAAATCGCCAGTGGGGCAAGCTTGCTGGACCTCTACTATGTGCACAGAGGAGGCAAGTGAGATCGAGTCGGGCGCCGAGATGGATCAGCTGATGAAGGTTTTCGCCCACGGTCTCGTCGACGCGGCCGCGTCGCCTCGCGGCCGACTCGTGCGGATCGGCGCTTCGGCATTGAGGGCTCCCACAGTCAGCGAAGTCGTGCGCAGGTCAGTCATCGAAGCTCGCCTTCCCTTGCACGATTGGCCGAATCGGTTGCTGATGATCACGGCGATCGATGTGCAGTTCGGGGGAGCTCGTAGTGTTCGAGGGGGATCAGGGGACTTCGCTTGTTGCTGCCTTCGCGGCGAGTTGTGCCGTTCCAGGGGTGTGGCCGTCAGTGACGATCGATAGGCATCGGTATGTGGACAGGGGAATGCAAAGCACTGCGAACACCGTCTTGGCCAGTGACTGCAGCGGTGTCGTAGTCCTCTGCCCGTCTGCCGAACCAGGGCCATACCTCTTGGGAGGCAGCCTACTCGAGGAGATCGCATCGATGACCGAGTCCAGTCTGATGCCGATTTTTGTTGATGCCGCGGCCGTTGCAGCCTTCGGTTCGAACCCTTATCGCCCGCGGCGCGGGCGCCGGCTGCTGTCGCCGGACGCGAACAGGGATAACGATCCGCCGCGGGGCTAGCAACATCTCTGAGTATTCCGATCTGAGTACCAGGATCTGTGCTGGACAGATGCGCCGCCTGTCCGAGAAGCCTGAAGTGAAGGCTCCGTTGGCTGGGGTACGGAGTGCATCTTCCGCATGTGCGGCGACCTGCCTTGGTGCAGTGGTCGTAGTTCGGTAGTTCGGGAATCGCAATGTTCGCGGAGCTCCTGACCTGCAATGGAGGCTATGCGGACAGCCTGTTTCGACACCGAAAACGACGGCCGCTAGAAGACAAGGAATTGCAGTCCATGTTCGACACCATTTAGTCGATTGGTGGCGAACTCCCACCCTCCCAAAATGTCGCCCCCACCAAACCGGTCGGAGTGCTCCTCCAACGTACGCCGCGAGGAACCCGACGCGGATCCGCAACGCCGGCCCCGGACCGTCAATTGGGGAGGGTAGCTAGAATTGGCTAAGGATCGGACGCTGGCGTCCAAAGCCATCAAACGCGCGCAGTGAAACTGCATCCGAGGGACGGCTATTCGGGAGCAATTCCGCTAAACAGTGCACGATCGTCCTCGCTGCGGCTTTTCGCGAATGCATGAAGAGCGACCCAGGTGGGAAGATTCCCTACCTCTTCCACGGGAAGGGCGCGTGGTCGCGACAACGGGATCCTGCGAAATGTGGCCCGATCCCGTAACTTCCGGTGGACAATCCGAACAAATAAGGGGACGTCCAATTTGTCCGGGGTCGCAATCTGGTTGCGCCGGTCCGAATGGCGCTCGGGTCGGTGACCTGGACAGTTGGTGGGATGTATCTCCCATTTGTGTGGATCTAATCGTGTCACGGAAGTGGTATTGGCCTATATTGGGCTTTTGAAACAAACTCAGAGTATGTTTATCCCGTAACTAAATGTCCGATGGTCTGATCTTGCCGACCTGCTCGACGTTGCGGTATGTTCTTCCAGTAGCTGAACAATTGCTGCAACCTGTCGATCGGTCAGGGAAGCTCGATTGTTCGAGACGAAGTCGGTGTACCGGGCGGGGTAGGGGGTCGCCCGGTCCATCGATGAAAGGGGTATCGAAGATGGGTGAATCTGTACCGTCGGGGACTTCGGCAGTTTCGGCTGTTTCGTCAGCAACATTCGATGGGACCCCCCGGATCGGCTGCGACGTCGTCAATGTCGTGGATGTCAGTCGAAGTATCGATCTGTTCGGGAGCCGATACCTCGAGCGGACGTTCACCGCACGCGAGTTGGAGATCTGCAGCGGGGCTGCCAGGGATCAGCGACTCGCGGCGCGCTTTGCCGCGAAGGAAGCAGTGGTCAAGGTTCTCCGGCCCGCGGACACAGCAATTCCGTGGAATTCCATCGAGATTACGCGTGAGCTGTGGGGGGGATGTGGGGTAGAGCTTTTCGGCGAAGCAGCAAAACTTGCTGTGGCGCAGGATCTTCAGGATTTTCAAGTGTCTATTTCGCATGAGGCCGACGTCGCTATCGCCATGGTGATTGCCATGCATCGCGGCCGTTCGCAACAAACAGAAGGACTAAGTCACCGATGAGTGATCAGGCAATTCGCAAAGTGCTCATGGAGCATGGTCGGCTTGCAGTCGACGTCGGCACAATCGACATCGACGCCGATCTGTACGCGTTGGGTTTGACCTCCCATGCGAGTGTCAATGTGATGCTGGCGCTGGAAGATTCGTTCGATATCGAATTCCCGGACGAGTTGCTCCGGAAGAGCACTTTTGCCAGCGTCAGGGCGATCGAGAGTGCGTTGATCGGCCTGGGTGAAGCGTGAGCATTCCGCATCCCGACGTTATTGTCGAGCCCGCCCTCGATCGGGCACGCCGTGTCGCAGACGAAGTTGCTGCCGTGTGGGCGGCCGAGGTGGACGAAGACTCTCGATTCCCCGTCGAGGCGGTTGCTGCGATGCGCGAGCAGCGTCTGCTCTCTGTCGCCGTTCCCGCCGAGCTCGGTGGCGACGGCTTGTCCTTGCGTGAGGTTGCCACCATCGCGCGGATCATCGGATCACGCTGTGCGTCCAGCGGAATGATCTTTGCGATGCATCAGACGCAGATCTACTCCCTGGTCAAGCACGGCAACACCGAGGCGCTGCGGGCGTTCGTGGTCGAATCCGTCGAAAAGCAGTTGCTGCTCGCATCGGCAACAACGGAGTTGGGAATCGGCGGCGACGTCAGCCGAAGTTACTGCGCTGTAGAGGATCTCGGTGGCCATCTGCTGCTGATCAAGAACGCGCCGGTGATCTCGTACGGCGAGCATGCAGACGCGATTCTGGTCACCGCCCGACGTTCGCCGGAAAGTCAGCCGAACGATCAGGTTCTTGTTGTCTGTCGCAGCGGGGATCTCACACTGGAAAGGACTGCCGAATGGAACGCATTCGGGTTGCGGGGAACATGCAGCCTCGGGTACATCCTGCGGGCGACGTCCACGCCGGACATGATGATCGATACTCCGTACGCCGACATTTCCACCAACACGATGTTGCCAGTGTCGCACGTCGTGTGGAGTTCGGTGTGGCTCGGCATCGCTGACGCGGCACTCGACAAGGCGCGCAAGTACGTGCGCGCCGCGGCGCGCAAGCAGCCGGGAGTCTCGTCGCCGGCAGCGCTTCGTCTGGCTGAAACAGCGTCCACTGCTCAACAATTCGCGGACTTGGTTGACGCATCCGCCAGTCGCTACGACCGCGCCGTCTGCGCTCGCGGCGAACTGGATGGGGCGACGACAACCGACAGTGTCGGGTTCTCGCTGTCGATGAACAACCTGAAGGTCGCCACATCGAGATCTGTGGTGGAGATTGTCGGTCAGACGATGTTGATCTGCGGTATCTCCGGGTACCGAGAAGACAGTGAGTTCTCGCTCGGGCGTCATCTCCGTGATGCCCACGGGGCTGCCGTGATGGTGAACAACGATCGCATCATGGCTGGGTCCGCTCAAATGGCCATCGGATACCAAGGAACAATGTGACTACCGACTTCGTGAACGCCGAGACCGATTCCACCCCTTCCGAACTCGATCTCGCCAGGGCCGAGTTTCAGCGTGAATTGCTGAGTGCGGGAATTCTCATCGAGACAAATGTCCTAGGTCTTTACGGACGTTCCGGGTTGTTCGAGGACATCATCGACGGAATCGACCGCGTGGTCGTTGCTGCGGGTCCCGGATCCGCAGCAACGCGTCTGCGCTTTCCACCGGTGTTTCCTCGCACGAGTTTCGAGCGCACCGATTACATCGCGTCGTTCCCCAACTTGACCGGTGCCATCAATACTTTCAACGGAAGCAATCGTGATCACTCACAGTTGCTCGCAGATCGCGCCAACGGTGAATCGTGGGATCGCTATCTCGAACCGACCGAGACGATGTTGGTGTCGGCCGCGTGCCACCCCGCCTACGCTCAGTACACGGGTGAGTTGCCCGAAGGCGGAGTGCTTCTTGATATCTACGGATTCTGCTTTCGGCACGAACCGGCCATCGATCCAGCCCGTATGCAGGCGTTCCGCATGCACGAGTTCGTGACGATCGGCGACGCCGACGCCGCTGCAGCTCACCGCAAAAAGTGGATCGAACGCGGAATGGGAGTCTTGGGCGACCTCGGCCTCGATGCCACGCCGGTCATTGCCAACGATCCGTTCTTCGGAAGGGCGGGCCGGATGTTGGCGGCCAACCAACGCGATGAAAACCTGAAGACGGAGTTGACAGTTCGGTTGTACGGCGATCTCGACGAGGGCACGGCAATCGTGTCATCCAACAACCACCTCGATCACTTCGGCAAGACATTCGACATCACTACCGCCAACGGGGAGGTTGCGCACAGTTCCTGCGTCGGTTTCGGAATGGAGCGAATCGCTCTGTCTCTCTTGCGAACACACGGTCTTGACATTGCTGCCTGGCCAGGCGGCGTCCGTGGACATATGGGTTTGTGATGGCCAGACTCCTCGATATCACCCCTGATCGCTACAACTCACATGCCGTGCATCACGAGGACCGGGTGTGGGCGCAGACGAACTGTTACCTGGATCTCTGGATCGAGGTTCTGCATTCGCTCGGCCTCGACCCGGTTCCCGCCATGGCATGTGCGTTTGCGTCACGGTTCGACGGTGCTCAGTGGACGTTCCTCAAGTTCAAGGCCGAGGATATCTTTGCGCTCTACGGGATCGACGTTGCCGAGATGAACGTCTGGCGCGCGCCACTGATACACGTCGAGGACAACCTCGAGGCAGGAATGTTGTCTACGGTGGAGGTCGACGGTTACTGGCTGCCGGACACATTGGGTACGAGTTACCATGAGACGCATACCAAGACAACAATTGTCCCCAACCGGATCGATCGAGTAGCGGGAGAACTCGAGTACTTCCACAACAGTGGATATTATGTACTTCGGGGCGACGATTTTTCCGGGGTGTTCGATCTCGATCGTTCGAGCATCCCGCCTTTCGTTCCTTACGTCGAGCAGGTCCGTCTTTCGCCCGTTCACGAGATGAACGCGGGAAACATCGCAGAAGTAGCTCGTCGGAACGCGGCAGTTCGGCCTCCGGGAAATCCGGTACGCGAGCTGGGGCGCAGGGTCGTCGAGGATTCGGAGTGGATCCGCACAGCCGGCATGGAGGCATTCCATCTGTGGTCGTTCGGGTTGCTGAGGCAGTGCGGCGCCAGCGCTGAACTTGCCGGCGATGTCAGCGAATTTCTCGATGCGTCAGGGTTTTCCGGTACAGCGCAGGCGGCGGCGGGGTTCCGCAGTGTCGCTGCGGGCGCCAAGAGTGTGCAATTTCAGATGGCGCGTGCGGCGAGGGGGCGCGTTGTGGATCCCCGTGATCAACTCGACGAGATGGCGGTGTCCTGGACACAGTCCATGGACATCATCACCTCCATTGTCGGAGTTGATTCCCAGCGACATCTCAGGTTGGTGTGATGCCGCGGAAATACGCTACAGATCTTCTCGAGGAAGCGCAGTGGCGCTGTATCGCAACGCAACCCGGCGAAATCGTGAATCCCGCGCAGCTGTCGGGAAAGACGGGATGGCTACCGGCTACGGTGCCGGGCACGGTGGCCGGGGCGGTCCGCGAAGCCGACGGCTCCGCTGCGGCTCGTCGGGTGGCTGCCGACGCCAGTGATTGGTGGTTCGTCACGAGGGTTGCCACGGCCGGTGAGGGGTCGTGGCTGCTCCACCTCCAGGGGCTGACGGCGGGCGCGGACGTCTGGGTCGATGACACTGTCGTCTTGTCTTCTGAGTCCATGTTCGTTCCCGGTGAGGTAGTCGTAACCCGTGAGGCGGCCAAGAGTCGTGAATTCACACTCTCGATCCACTTTCATTCTCTGGCAACAGTTCTGAGTACGCGTCGGCCTCGTGGCCGATGGCGTTCGTCGTTGGTGCGTGAGCAGGGCCTGCGATGGATACGTACAACACTGCTGGGGAGTGCACCCGTATTCGCCGGTGTGCCGGTGCCGGTGGGGCCGTGGCGGGGTATTCGATTGTTGGACGTCGGCAAGGCAAGCGTCGTTTCCCGGACTCTTCACGCTACCGTCGATGGAACGTCCGGGGCCGTCGAGATCTCGGCGCGTCTCACGGGTCTGCCCCGCACTGTCACGGCAGTGCCGGTGACCGTCGGAAACGTTCGTGGTTCCCTCACAGTGACATCGCGAGACGGTGGACTTGCCGTCGTATCCGGCGTCGTCGAAATTCCTGATGTGGATCTCTGGTGGCCGCACACGCACGGTCGGCCGCATCGATACTCTGTGTCGATCGACGTGGGCAGAGATGTGCTCCACCTGGGGCACATCGGTTTTCGTAGTCTCGAGGTAGATCGAACCGGCGGTGGATTTCGAGTATCGGTCAATGGGGTCGACGTGTATTGCCGGGGATCGGTGTGGGTGCCCACCGATCCCGTCTCCTTCCGCGGCGAGGCGCAAACAACGTCGGTGCTCGAGCGTTGTGCAGCGTCCGGCGTGAACATGCTGCGTATTCCGGGAACCATAGTCTACGAGAGTGATCACTTCTGGAACGAATGCTCGAGGTTGGGCATTCTCGTCTGGCAGGACGCGATGCTCGCGACGCTCGATCCGCCAGACACCGACGAGTTCTTTGCACTCTTTGCCGCCGAGGTACGTGCGTTCCTGCAACAGGTCGGTGGCAACCCGGCGCTCGCGGTTTTCTGCGGAGGAAGTGAAACCGAACAGCAACCGACCATGCTCGGTCTGGTCGATCAGCACATCTCGATCATTCATTCCCGCTTGCCTGCGATGCTCGAGGAACTCGCACCGGGACTCGAGTACGTCACTTCGTCTCCGTCCGCACCGCCCGACCGTGAAACATTGGCGACTCACGTAGGCACCGGTATCGCCCACTACTTCGGAATAGGCGGGTACCGGCGTCCACTCGACGATGTGTTGAGCGCGCGGGTGCGATTCGCAACCGAGTGCCTGGCGTTCTCCATTCCGCCGTCGAACACTGCCGTCGAGAACGAGTTCGGCTCTGTGTCCGTAGCCGGCCACCACCCGTCGTGGAAGGCTGCTGTGCCACGGGACAACGGGTCGTCCTGGGACTTCGAGGACGTTCGTGATCACTACGTCAGAACGTTGTTCGGCGAGGATCCGAGTGAGGTTCGCTGGTCCGATCCGGAACGCTATCTCGACTTGGGGCGTGCGGCGATCTGCGAGGCCTTCGGCGCAGCACTCGGTTACTGGCGTCGAGCAGATTCCGGTTGTGACGGTGCGTTGACCTTGGCTTTGATGGATCTCGAACCTGGGCCAGGGTGGGGAATCCTCGACTGGCATGGCACACCGAAGGCTCCGTGGTACGTGCTACGGCGGTACTCGAAACCCGTGGCCCTTATTGTCACCGACGACGGTCTGGACGGACTCCGGCTCGACGTGATCAACGAGACCGGTGACCCGTTGGTTGCCGAAATCCGTATCCGAGCGCACAACAGGTCTGGTGTGGTCCCGGTGGATGTGGTCGCGCCCGTCAAGGTCGACGCCCACGGGAAACGGAGTCTGACGGTCGACGAGGTGGTGGGGCGATTCACCGATCTCACGCACGTCTTCAAGTTCGGGCCGCGCAACTACGACGCAGTCACCATCACTCTCGAGAACGAGGAAGGCGTGGTTATCGACGAAGTTGTGCATCTGTTGGGAAGCCCGGCCAGACCCCTGGAACGCACCGTCGGCCTCGCCGCCATTGCCCGCAGTGTCGGCGACGACTGGTTTGTCGACGTCACCTCGGAAGGTACGGCGCAATACGTGTCGCTGGACCTGCAGGGGTTCGAGCCCGAAGATTCCTGGTTTCATCTCGCACCAGGCGGTGCGCGGACGGTGAGGTTGCGTCGCACCGGTCAGGCGAAGATGGTGATCGGTCGCGTTCGAGCACTCAATTCCCATTCCAGCGCCCCGGTCAGCCCGCCGTTGGTTGCCGATCCACCTCGGCAACCGTCGACCAAGCGGGTTCCGCGGAGGTAGGGCACGCTCGCGGATAGAATCGACTCGGCGTCACGCCACTGCTGGTGGGTGACGCTCGGGTTGTTCGTCCGCAGCTCGCCGTCACCGCCGAGGAGCGCATTCGTTGACTGCCTTGCCCGCCGCCCAGACTTCGCTTGCCGGCCTTGCCGAGGCCGCGCTCGCAGACGCGGCCTTCGCCTCGGTGACCGAGGCGATCGGTAGAGCCACCCTCGACATCGTTGCGCCGAAACCGGCGAGGCCGTTCATCGCGGCCGCGCTTGCATCGCGAACGCCAGTGCTGTTGGTGACCGCAACAGGTCGTGAAGCCGACGATCTGACGGCCGAACTCACCGAGATGATCGGCGGATCGGTTGCACAGTTCCCGTCGTGGGAAACGTTGCCTCACGAGCGGCTCTCGCCCAGCGCGGATACCGTCGGGCGGCGTATCGAGGTTCTCCGACGCCTTGCTCGTCCTGACGATTCCTCGTACGGTGCGCCGCTGCGGGTTGTGGTCACGACCGTGCGCTCTCTGGTTCAGCCGATGGCCCCCGGGCTGGGTGAGATCGAGCCGATCACACTGCGCGTCGGCACCGAGATCGACTTCGAGTCGGTTCTGGTCCGGCTGGTGGAAATGGCGTACACCCGCGTCGACATGGTCGGCAAGCGCGGCGAGTTCGCAGTGCGGGGCGGCATTCTCGACCTTTTCTCACCCACCGCGGATCACCCTGTTCGCATCGAGTTCTGGGGCGACGAGGTTTCGGAGCTGCGCTACTTCTCCGTTGCCGACCAGCGTTCGCTACCGGATATCGACGTCGACCTCGTCATCGCGCCGCCGTGCCGTGAATTGTTGTTGACCCCCGACGTTCGGGATCGGGCTGCCGCGATTGCCGCAGAGAACCAGGCCGACGCCTCGCTGGTGGAGATGCTGGACAAAATCTCGGCGGGTATTCCGGTGGAGGGCATGGAGGCGTTGCTTCCGGTGCTGAAACCTGGTGAATTGCAATTACTTTCCGATGTTCTTCCCGCCGGAACCCACATTCTGCTCTGTGACCCGGAGAAAGTGCGCACCCGCGCAACGGATTTGGTTCGCACCGGGCAGGAGTTCCTGGAAGCGTCGTGGACTGCGGCGTCTATCGGCGGCGCGGCACCCCTCGATACCTCCATCCTCGCCGGCGGCGACTCGGGGCTCGGCGCGTCTGCCTACCGGTCGCTGCGTCAGGTGCGCGAATCCGCAGAAGCGGGTGGGCGTCCGTGGTGGACCGTCAGCCCGCTGGCATCGGGGAGTGGTGAAGAACTCGAACTCCCGATTCAGCCTGCCCCGCAGGTGCGTGGGTCGGACGATCTTCTTGCCGAGCTCTTCGTCAGCCTCCGTGCGCACGTGACCACGGGTGGACGCGCGGCCGTGGTTGTTGCCGGTGCCGGAACGGCAAAACGAGTCCTCGAACGACTCGGTGAGGCCGAGGTTCCGGCCACAATGGCTGAGCCAGGTGCGGTCCCGGCACGCGGTCAGGTCTCGGTATTGCGTGGATCGTTGCACGACGGTCTGGTTCTGCACGGCGACGGCGACGTTCCCGGAATGGTTGTCGTCACCGAGGCCGACCTCACCGGCAATCGAGTTGCGGCAGTGGGCGACGGTAAGCGGTTGCCGGCCAAGCGTCGCAACCAAGTGGATCCGCTTGCACTTGCCGCAGGCGACATGGTCGTTCACGACCAGCACGGTATCGGCCGCTTTGTCGAGATGGTGGAACGCACCATCGGCGGGGCCAGGCGTGAGTACCTGGTCATCGAATACGCTGCCAGCAAGCGAGGCCATCCGGGGGACCGGTTGTTCGTGCCGATGGAATCGCTCGATCAGCTCTCCCGCTATGTCGGCGGTGAGCTGCCCGCGCTGAGCAAGCTCGGTGGATCCGATTGGGCGAACACAAAACGTAAGGCACGCAAAGCGGTTCGTGAAATCGCGGGCGAACTCGTGCAGCTCTATGCCGCGCGTCAGGCAGCACCCGGCCATGCATTCGGCCCCGACACTCCGTGGCAGAAGGAACTCGAGGACGCCTTTGCGTTCACCGAGACGGTCGATCAGCTGACCGTGATCAGTGAAGTCAAGGGCGACATGGAGAAAGCCGTCCCGATGGACCGCGTCGTGATCGGTGACGTCGGATACGGCAAGACCGAGATCGCTGTGCGAGCCGCCTTCAAAGCGGTACAGGACGGTAAGCAGGTGGCTGTCCTGGTTCCGACAACTCTGCTGGCGCAGCAGCACCTTCAGACGTTTACCGAACGGATGGCGTCGTTCCCGGTGAAGGTACGCGGATTGTCGCGCTTCACCGACGCCAAGGACTCCAAGGAAATCATCACTTCCATGGCCGAGGGCGAGATCGACATCGTCATCGGCACACATCGTCTGCTGCAGACCGGCGTTCGGTGGAAGGACCTCGGTTTGGTGATCGTCGACGAGGAACAGAGATTCGGCGTCGAGCACAAGGAACACATCAAATCCTTGCGGACCCACGTCGATGTTCTGACCATGTCTGCAACGCCGATCCCTCGTACGCTGGAAATGAGCATGGCCGGCATCCGCGAGATGTCTACCATTCTGACCCCGCCGGAAGAGCGTCATCCGATTCTGACGTACGTCGGGGCGTATGCAGACAAGCAGGTCGCGGCCGCCATCAGGCGCGAGCTCCTGCGCGACGGTCAGGTGTTCTACGTTCACAACCGCGTCAGCTCGATCGACAAGGCTGCCAAGCGAATCCGTGAACTGGTACCGGAAGCGCGGGTTGTGGTCGCCCACGGTCAGATGAACGAGGACACTCTCGAGAAAACGGTTCAAGGATTCTGGGAGAGAGATTTCGACGTCCTGGTGTGTACCACGATCATCGAGACGGGTCTCGATATCTCCAACGCGAATACGTTGATCGTCGAGCGCGCTGATTCACTCGGCCTCTCACAGCTCCACCAGTTGCGAGGTCGCGTCGGACGCAGCCGGGAACGCGGATACGCATACTTCCTGTATCCGCCGGAGAAGCCGTTGACCGAAACGGCATACGATCGCCTTGCCACCATTTCGCAGAACTCCGATCTCGGCGCCGGTATGGCCGTTGCCATGAAGGACCTCGAAATCCGCGGCGCCGGTAACGTCCTCGGCGCCGAGCAGTCCGGACACGTTGCCGGCGTCGGGTTCGACCTGTACGTCCGCCTGGTCGGCGAGGCGGTCGAGGCCTACCGCGCCGCCGCTGACGGGCTCCCGATCACGACCGACGAGGGCCCGAAAGAGGTTCGCATCGATCTACCCGTCGACGCACATATTCCGCCGGACTATGTCACCAGCGATCGGCTTCGTCTCGAAGGTTATCGAAAGATTGCTGCCGCAACAGATTCCGAGGGCATCGCTGCCGTCGTAGAAGAACTTGTTGACCGGTACGGCCCGATACCGGAAGAAGTGCGTCGACTCGTATCGGTGGCGAAGCTGCGGCTGCTGTGCCGCGAGTACCAACTCGAGGAAGTGGCGGTAACCGGTACTCAACTCAAGATCTCGCCCATGTCGCTGCCCGATTCCAAGCAGATCAGGCTCAAGCGGATCTATCCGAGCGCGCAGTACCGGGCGACGACAGGCTTGGTGCAGCTGCCACTGCCGCGAACCGGGGGAGTGGGTTCCGATCGCCTGCGCGATGTGGAATTGCTGCAGTACATTGCCGATTTCATCCTGGCGATCGACGGTCGCGCCGCGAGTGCCGTGGTGATGGAGGCATGACCCGGTCGTGACCGAGATATCGACGATAGTTCTGCTCGATCCGCTGCGGCCGCACGTTTTTCCGCTCGAGGCACTCTCTTTGTTGTCCGGACCGATCCGGATCGACGACGACGTGCCGGTGTCGGTTCGGGAGGCGCTTCCGAAGTCGACACCGGGTGCCGGAGTGATCGTGATGATGGCCGGCGACGACGCAGCGGTGTCCGCACAGGCGGAAGCCGGGGTGCACGTCATCCGGGCGGCGCCTGTTCAGGGTGATCGTGTTGTAGAGGCTGCTTCCATCATGGATCGGTTATGGAGCCGTGGCGGCTGGGAAGCGACTCAGACCCACGAGAGCCTGTCGGTCTACCTTGTGGAGGAGACGTACGAAGTGCTCGACGCCATCCGCAGCGGTGACGAGATCGACCTTCGTGAGGAGCTTGGCGATCTTCTGCTGCAGGTTCTTTTCCATTCGCGGATCGCACAAGCACACAATGTGTTCGAGCTGGACGACGTAGCCGCCGCATTGATCGAGAAGCTGATCCATCGAAGTCCACACCTGACGAGTTCGGGGGTGGTCGATATTGCCGAGCAAGAGCGCGCCTGGGACGAGTTGAAAGCTGCCGAGAAGGCTCGGGCTTCGGTGATGGACGGAATCGCCACGTCGCAACCGCCGATCCTCCTTGCCGCGAAGGTTCGGGCGCGGGCAGAGAAAGCAGGACTAAGTGACGCCATCGACGAGGAAGAGTTGGAGCGACTCGTTGCGCAGTGCAAGCAAGCAGATGCGGCGCTTGCCGGTGCCCTTCACTTGCTGATCGGCGCGATTCGCGCGCGCGAGGCCGACCCATCCCTCTAACGCCCGAATCCGTCCGATTTGAAATGATTTGCCCGGTAATTTATTGGCAATCGTAAAAGTAGCTCGTGTCACTCAGGTGCAGAGAAAACAAACCTGAGGTATGTTTACGTACGGAACGAGCTACTTACGGTTGTTTTTTCAAGAAATAGCTGCCTGAACGGCGGTTATGTTGGGCAAATGATCGTCGGTTCGTTTCCGCACTGTGAGATGCCAGGTACGGCAGCCGGCGGGGTGTTGCCGTGCTTGGCTCCAGGGTTGGTTACCGATCAGCGACCACCAATGCGAACCATGATGTAGCCGGTGCCGCCGCATGTAGACACGAAAGACTGATGATCATGAGCGTTCATGCTGAGGTGGGGATCCAGCCGACAACACGGCGGGCGGATGCAGAACTGCGGACTGACTGGCGGCGGGAGTACGGGCGAAGGATTGCGATCACAGATACGGTCATCGTCACCCTCGTTATCGCGCTCGCGCAGGTTGGAAGCATGTGGCCCAATCCGATCGAGTGGCTGACACCGCTCAAAGTGGTTGCATCTATTGCTCTGGGCGTGCTGTGGATGACGGTGCTTGCACGCGGACGCAGTCGGCATCAAGCGATGCTGGGCGACGGACGCGACGAGTACGAGCGGGTGGTCCTTGCCACTGGCCAGGTTTTCGGGTTGGGTGCACTCGCGGGAATCCTTCTCGGGATCGAAATCGCGCGAAGCTACCTGATGATTGCATTGCCGCTCGGACTGGTGGCCCTGATTCTTGGTCGTTACCTGTGGCGCCGCCGCATTCAGGGGAAGCGCTCAGCGGGTCTGTGCCGCAACTCGGTCCTGCTGGTCGGTGGTCACGCGTCCGTGGTTGCGACTACCCGATCTTTCGTTCGAGAGTCGGGAGCCGGCTACGACGTTGTGGGCGTGTGCATTCCACGACGCTCGACGGCCCTCGACGATCACATTGTCGTAGACGGCGCTCGTGTGCCGGTGCTCGGCAATGAATTCGAAGTAATCGAGGCAATGCGGGCGAGCAATGCCGACACCGTGATCGTGACGGGAACCGAGGACCTCGGTCAGGTCGGAATTCGGAAGTTGATGTGGGACTTGGAAGCTGAAGGAATCGACCTCGTTGTTTCGCCAGTCATAGCCGACGTCTCTATGGCCCGCTTGATGATCCGGCCGGTCGCGGGAATCCCGTTGATGCATGTGGCGCGTCCACGATACGAAGGCGCGAACGGTTGGGCGTCAGGGGCGTTCGACAAGGCCTTCTCGGCTGTGATGCTTCTGCTTGTTGCACCGGTGATGGTTGCCGCTGCACTTGCTGTGAAGATCACGTCGAAAGGCACGGTATTCTACAAGGCCGAACGGATCGGCCTGAACGGAAAACCGTTCCCCATGTACAAGTTTCGAACGATGGTAGCGGGTGCCGATCAACAGGTTGTCGATCTGATGGGTGACAACGAGGGCGCCGGCGGAGTGTTGTTCAAGATGCGTGAGGATCCGCGAATCACACCCATCGGCAAAATTCTCCGTAGGTTGAGTATCGACGAGCTTCCGCAGTTCTTCAACGTCATACGTGGTGAGATGAGTGTCGTCGGTCCGCGTCCGCCGTTGCGACGCGAAGTCGAGATGTACGACGACGAAGTGTCGCGGCGTCTGTTCGTGAAGCCAGGCATCACCGGTCTGTGGCAGGTCAGCGGTCGGAGCGATCTGTCGTGGGAAGAATCGGTTCGGCTCGATTCTTCGTACGTGGAGAACTGGTCTGTGGTGCAGGATCTTTCGATCATCGCTCGCACGGTCTCAGCGGTAGTCCGGAGTGACGGGGCTTACTAGCAACAACTTACCGAGCTGCGCTGAAACGGGAGTCTGCGCAACCGGCCCGCAGATTTCTGAGATACCCCGCTGTTTGGTAGACGTAATTGTAGGCCCACGTGCCGATGGAGAGGTCAGGACGACTCGCGACCATCAGTAGTTCCCCCGAATAGCACTGGGAAATAATGAATCGTGCGCGCGAAATATGAGGAACAAAGGTCACAGCGATGACGGTTGTCCAACCGTTCAGGCGCGCAAGCCGCTCGATTTCGAGACCTTCCCCTTCGGTTGTCGAGGGGGAAGGCACAAAGCAATCGACCGGAAAATCGAATGATCCGTTACAGATCGATTGCATCTTCTTGTCGTTGTCGCTGTAGGGATTGGAGAAGATAATTCGTGGTGCGTATCCGCGTCGCACGAGTTCGAGTCCCACTTCTTCGCGGCCGTCGTGGGCGCCACCTAGTACTACGACGGCGTCGGCAGATTGCGGTTCGTCAACCTTCGGGGACACGTAGAGTGGCCACCCTGCGATGGTTGTCAGGGCGAGCGCGGACACCGAGATGGCTACGATTTTCGAGGCTTTCGACATTTTTCTGATAGCCCGACAATACCTGCATCGATGCGCGCGATATTGATGGATGTGAACCCCTCGGGGCATATGCCGGATTTACGGCATTGTGGATTACGTAGGGGCAAAACAGGTCTGGGACCGTGTCGCTGAGCGGACCAGGCGACCTCGTCGGCGCCGGAATTGTCGAGTATTGCCGTGGTGTCGTCGAAACTTCGATGCCTGCTGGGTAACTGACTACCGCACTTCGGGTATGTTTGTGGTTATTCAGCAAACTTGCGGTTTCCTTTGTTGATCTTGAACTGTAGGGCCGAATTGGAGGTTTCGACGTGTCAGATGTGCGGGCCAGGGACGCAGCGATTCGTCGCGAGTTGGGCGTGCCACCGACATTTGATCTGGTAGCGCACGTTCGGAATCTCTCTCGGGTAATGCTGCCTGCGTTAGTAATTGCGTTGATCGCCGGTGGTGCGATGTATCTCGTTCGGGGGAGTGAGTCACCGGTCTATGAATCGGACATCGTCGCGGAAGTGCAAGCGGGTTCCCAGGTTGTCGTCAGTGATGCAAATCTAGGACAACTGGTCGCGCCATACACCGCTCTCGCCTCTGATAGCGCGGTAGTTGCCAGCATTCAGAGTCGGATGGACAACGGTTGGACGGCGTCTGACGTTTCGAGTCACATCGCGGTTACTCCCGGCACCTCGCCGGCCCTGGTGTTGGTGAAGGCGACTGGATCCAGTCAGGAGGAGGCGGACCGTCTCGCCCGCAGCGTAGTCGAGATACTGAGCGATGCGCAGTCTCAACGCAACGCTGAAACTCTTGCTCTGCGCACCAAAGCATTGACTGACGACATTGCGCGGCTCAACTCGCAACTCGCGGCTGCGCGTCAAGAGAGCATCGACAACGACGAGACACCGATAGCCGATCCGACGACCTCGGCCGATCTTGATGCAAGGCTTGAACAGCTCAGGCAACTGCGTGCCTCCGACTCGACAGCGGATCGGTTGCAGCTGTTGTCGGCACCGACGGGGACCGGTCTACCGGTAGCGCCGAAACCGTTTGCAGAAGCAGCAGTTGTGTTCCTGGTTGTCCTGATACTGGTGGCAGAAATTCTTGTTGCTTGCCGTGGACGGTTCAGTTCTCGGGTTACCGACGCGTGGGCTCGGCGTGCCTCCAGAAAGTTCGGTGCATCATTGCTCGTGCAGCACACATCGGGCGCCGATATTCCGTCGAATGTCGCTCTTACACTGAGTCAGCGCGCGAGCTTGGGTGACGACGTACTCGTGCTGGTGGGGGACGGAGTAGACACCAACTCGTGGCACCTTCCGGAAAACCTGCAATCTCGGATAGCCGTCCACCCCTTGAAATCGGAATGGTGGAGCAAGATCGATTCGAGTGGGACGGAATTCGCCATTGTGCTCGTCTCGGCTCGGAAGGCGGAACAGCAAGACATCGTCGATGCTCTCAGAGCGCTGGCAGAAGTTGACGTCACACGCTCGCTGGTGCTCGTCGGTCCAGCCGCGTCTGAACCGTTCATCGAACTGATTACGTTGTCACGATTTCGGGGCAGAGGCGACACATCACACTCAGTGAGTCCACGGCCTGTGGTCAAGGAATCGGTTGCGACGATATTGGCGGTGCCGGACACCTCGCCTTACGCGCAGACTCCGGCAAGTGGCCCGACACCAGTGGCGTCGGCGGAGGCTGTATCCCTTGCAACACCAGCGCCTGTGCGCCAAGCACATTCAGTTGATTTGATCAAATCTGCCGATCGCAGTGAGCGTGGGAAGTTGATCGACGCGCAGACCGTGACCATCGAACGAAATCGCTTACCCTCGTCTGCCGGCAAGAAAGCCCGAACCGCTCGCGCAGAAACGGCAGTACAGCGAACCGATCAGGACGGGGTAAGTGCCCCCGACGGAGTTGATGGCGCATCCATTGGCGACGACATCAACTCCGAGGCACCCACCGAGCGGATTGTATTGGTCACCAATAAGAACGGTGATACTCGCGCTGAGCAGTCCGTGAGGCGCGTGGGCTCAGTGCACCAGGAAGGTACGGACGGGGAGCCGGATTGACATACCGGATTGACATAGAGGATATCGGGATTCAGATCTTGGGGGCGCTGCAACCCCCGATTGCCTTCTTGACTGCGTCCAGGGCAGGTTTCGGCGTGTAGTTGATCGTCACCAGACCGAAATTCTGCTCGATGTCTCGGGAATTGGTTCCGCGATCACGCATGCTGTAGATGAATATGCGTTCGATGTAACCGAGTGCCTGTGCCTGCGCAAATCCGTCGGAGATGATGCTGGCTTGTAGTTGCGGAGTGACAGCAGTTGATCCCGATCCGGTAGGAGCGCCGAATTCTGTTGCCCAGACCTTCTTTCCCGTGTCGCCATTCTTCACCATGATGTCGCGCATCAAACGAATCCGGTAGAAAGTATTCCAACTCGAGGTGGATGCGTCGGACGGCAAGGCAGGCCAACTGTACGGGTGGATGGAGAACACATCGAAGTACGATTTAGCGCCGGCGCTGTAGAGGGCGTTCAGATAGGTGACCGGTGATATGTCGGAGCCGTTGTCGACCGCGGGCGCTAATCCTCCGTTGAGGATCTTGGCCCCGGGTTGGACCGCCCGGATACTGGTTGACGCAGCCTTCAGTATCGCTGCGTAGGTGTTGACGTTGGGCTTCGGGCGGAAGAACTGTGTGAGGTTCGGCTCGTTCCAGATCTCCCAAGTGCTGATCCTCGTTGAATAGCGTTGCGCTGCTTGTTGAGCGAACTTGGCAAATGTCGCGGTGTCAGAGGGATAACCATGAGTGTCGGTTGCTCCGGCCACACGTGCCCATGCCGGCGTGTAGGTAACGATGCCGACGAGACTCAATCCTTGTAGTCTCGCTCGATCGACAACACGATCAGTTGCTGCCCAATTCTGTTGACCCTTGGTCGGTTCGACGGCAGACCAGTCGATGTCGAAGCGCAGCCATGTCGTGCCTGCGTTCTTCATGGCACTCAACTCGGTGTCCAGATCGGCTTGTGAGAGCCAATTCAGTGGCGCTCCGCCTGCGATACCCAACCCGACAGAACTGCAGGTTGCGGGCGGGGCACTTGTCGTTGTTGTTGTTACCGGCTTGGGTGCACAGGCGCTTAACGATCCGATCGTCAGTAGCAGTGCACATACGAGTGGTAATCGAAGTCGACGCACGTCGACCACCTTCCTTCCACGGGAATGCGAAATCGGAGCATCTGGCAGAGCGAATTATCCGTATTTCACGGATTAATCCGACAAGCATCAGAATTGCATGAATTCATCCAGTGGTTGGCAGGCGGCAGGTCTTTTCTTCAGTACTTGTGCCTGCTTGTGAAGTCGATGGAAATGCGCCGGTTGGTATTGTCCGTTTTTTGCCGACTGCAGATTAGCATGGCGAAATATTTCAGATACAGCCTCCGGTTTTGTTGGCAGCTACCAGAACGTCCATTGCAGGCTTCGGATCGGAATTCACGTCCAGAAGCCCGAAATTTTGTTCGCGATCGCTTGTGTCGGAACCACGGTCCTGGAGGCTGTACACAAATATCTTCGCGATGAATCCCAGTGCGCGAGCTTCGTTAAGTCCGTCCTGGAGAATTTCGGCTTGGACGGCCTCGGTGACAGCGTCCGGGCCGTCCCCGGTCGGGGAACCGAATTCCGTTGCCCAGATCGACTTTGTCGTGTCGCCGTTCTCGATCATGGTGTCGCGCATAAGTCTCATTCGATAAAACGAATTCCAGCTTTGTGTCAGCGAATCGGAGGGGAGCGCGGGGAAACTGTACGGGTGCATCCCGACGACGTCGAACTGCGGTCCAGCCCCGGCCTCGTACAGGTCGGTGAGAAACGTCGTGGGGCTGATATCGGTGCCGTTGTCCGTCGCCGGTGACAGCCCACCGGAGACGATTGTCGCGTTCGGTTGGGACTCTCTGATCGAGGTACTTGCCGCCGTGAGCAGTTCGGCGTACGAGGTCGCATCGGGCACCGGATTGTAGAAGGCCCGCAGATTAGGTTCGTTCCAGATTTCCCACGAAGACACAGAATCGGCGTAACGTTCCGCCGCGAGGCCGGCGAAGGTGGCAAAAGTATTCGGGTCAGCGGGGCGGGTATGGCTGTCGGATTCGGCGACGGAAGGATCACGTGCCCACTCCGGCGTGTAGGTGATCAGGCCGAGCACCTCGAGTCCTGAATCTGTCGCTGTGTCGACCAGTCTGTCGGTCCCGGACCAGTCGAAGGTTCCCTGAGTGGATTCGATATACGACCAGTCGAAATCGAATCTGATCCAATGCGCGCCGGATGATCGAATGTCTTCGACAACCTGCTGCATTTCCGATTGGTCCAATGACGTGTAACCGGATCCGAGTGCGATGCCGGTGTTGTCTGTTGGAGGAGCCGTCGCACATGGTTGCCCTAACGCGGGACCTGAAGAGTGCACGACAATGCCCATGCCGACGAGAACGATCGCGGCTGCTGATAGTCGAATCAATTTAGTCATGGACGAGTTCCTCGAGTAGCGCCGGAAGATTCTTTTGTATGTCGTACCGGTCGACAACCTTTTCTCGTCCGGCACGAGCGAACGCGGAGCGGGCATTGTCGTCGCCTAGAAGCCTGGTGATTTCTGCGGCCAGGCGAGTCGGGTCGTCGACCGGGACGAGTGAACCGGCGCCACCCGCCAATAACTCGCTGGTTCCACCGTGATCTGTTCCGATGACTGCAATTCCGACGCTCATCGCTTCGAGAACCACCAAGGGGCTGGCTTCCGGCGACGTGCTGGCCGAGATGGCGAGGTCCCAATTCCTCAGAGTGGACAGTGAATCGACATATCCGAGGAATTTCACGCGGCCCAGCAGGTCCGGCTCGTTAGACCGTTGTTGCAGTGCTTCGGCGTACGGTTCGTCTCCAGGAAACGGGACGCCGCCGATCTCGAGATGGACATCGGGCGTTCGGGCAAGGGCGTCCAGCAGAACGGTATGTCCCTTCCACGGAGTGATGGATCCGATGATTCCCACGATGCGCCCGGCGGGGGACTGAATTTTCGCGGCTTCGGCAGGAACCGCAACGCCGAGTCTCGCGACACTCGTGGGAATACCGAGTGCGCGTACCGGTATTGCGGTTGGTCCGGACACGGCAACCGCGCGTCGGATCGATGGCCTCGCGATCCGTACGACGATGTTCTGTTTGGTGTTGGACAGAGTGTCGTGGATGAGCCAGGTCGCGCCGCCTCTCACACGGCCGAGCCTGATTGCGGGCAAGGCAAACAGTGAGTTGACAATAACTTTGGCGTTCTCGGCCAGCGCGCGGGCGGCAATGACGCGTCCGGCGATCCGCCAGTTCTTCGCCACTGTGGCGATACCGAGAATTCGACGGACGCCGCCCTCTCCCCTGAGCCCGAGGACAGGTAGCTCGACAACTTCACAGATACCGGTGACGCGTTCGCGTAACGGTCCGTTCGGGCAGGCCAATATCACCGTGGACCCGCGGTCTCGTGCAAGCGTCATCACTTGGATCATGACGAGTTCGGCTCCGGATACTTCACCGGTATGGCTGACGAAGATCAACGTTCGAGTCATGCGGTTTCTCCACCGGGTTTGATGAGTGACAACAAGGGCTTCCCGCCGGAAATCGGGAGTACTACGAAGATCCCGATGACGACGACAGGTGCGACGATGGCGACGATCGGCCACGGAATGCCGAAACGTTCGACACCGAGGGTTCCCGTGATCGCGGCCAATGCGCCCACGAGGGACGTTGCGATGAACGGGACTGCCGGAAACAGTTTGCGCACTGGAAGTGTCCGAAAAATGACCGTCCACATCGCAACGAACAGGAGGATTTCGGTCAGCACCGTTGCCAGTGCGGCGCCGTTGAACGACAACCGGGGGATCAGGACGAAGTTGAGAACGACATTGACGCCCAGACCGCCGAGAGCGACCCATGGATACGTCCGATGCCGTCCACTGGCAACCAGCATCATCAGGCCGAGTTGTGTCAGCATCGAGAAGCATGCGCCAAGCACCAGCAGTCGTGTCGAAGTGCCTGCAACGGTGAATCTCTCGCCGTACAGCAGTGAGAGAACCTCTGCCGCTGCCGGCCAGAAAGCAGCAATGGATGCGCCACCGAGGACAGTCAGGACAATGAACGCTTCTCGGCTTCGTTCCCGGAATGCGTCGAGTTTGTCGGGCCACGACGCCACGAGGAGTGTCGTCACGGGCGTGACGATGGTGATCGCGACGATCTGTAGGAGATCCGCGAACTTGTATCCGATGCTGTACAACCCGACAGACTCGAAAGAATCGAGTTGTCCGAGCATGAGTACATCGACGCGGGAAAGTAGTGTGATGAAAGCAAATCCGATGCTCAGCGGGATTGCCTCGACCAGCATTTCCTTCCATCGCCGAAATTGAGCACGCGACGCCGGGAGCGGACCGGCGATTCCTTGGCGAACACCTCGGATCTTGATTGCGGCGGCGACCACTTCGTTGATCAATGCAGGAATTACGAAGACGATCAGGATCGGTTGCCATAGAACCGCTGCGATGGTCGCGATCAGTTGAGCAAGTTGCCCGGCTCCTTCGGCGACTGCCACGTATGTCATCTTGAGGCGGCTTTGATACATAACGGACAGTGCGTGACTCGGCGTCGCGACAACAACGACGAGACCGGCAACGGCTGTCGCTTCGACGACTTCCGCCGGATAACTCAACAACCAGACGTAGCCAACAGCGAGGATGTACCCCAGTAGTCCCAGGACGACGCGCAGCGAAATAAAGGCTGTCGTGACCAGCGATATTTCCCAAGGATTGCTTTCGACCAGTTTCGCAAGGACGACTCGACCGACTCCGAGATCGGTGATGACGGACAACAATCCGAGCAGACCGAAGATCAACGAGAACTGTCCGAATTGCTCGGGGCTGATGGCGCGAGCGATCAGGACGGAGCCGATCCAGCCCATTGTTGCTACAGCGACCCTGCTCCCCAGCATGATGACGGTGCTGCGGCGGGCTGCGTTCGCAGTCAATTCGGGCGTCGACGGTTCGTATATCTTGGTTTCCCGTTCGCGCCGTTCCTGTTCGAACGTCTCGAGTGCGGCTCTTTTCAGTTCTGCGAATTCTCGCTGCGATACGTACTCGCGGTCCGTTTCGCGGCGTTTTGTCATGAAGCGCAATTCAGACACTCAATCCAGCGGATCGGTATGCGCCGACGGTGAGTTCGGCAGTTCGCGCCCAGGTGAGTCGTGATGCGACCTGGGGTGCGGCGGTCCGTAGAGCCACGTTGCATTCTGGATCGTCGATCGCTGAGCGCAGAGCACGCACCCACGAGTTCTTGTCATGGGTCTTCACCAGTATCGCGGCTTCGCCGGCGAAATCGGGAAGTCCGCCGACGGCGCTGGCGACTACCGCACTGCCGCAGGCCATGGCTTCGAGTGGTGGTAGCCCAAAACCTTCGTAGTGTGAGGCGTAGGCAACGACTGTGGCCGCGGAATACAGCGCGGGAAGATCCTCTGTTGCAACGTATCCGAGTCCTATCGCAGAACTGGGTGCGGAAGGTCCGCGCGAGCCGGACCCCGCGAGCACAAATGGAATGGAAAGTTCTGAGCAGGCCTCGGCAACAAGCGCGACGTCCTTACGAGGTTCGATCGTTCCGACCTGAAGCACGAACCTCTCGGGCAAATTCAGTCGAACGCGGACGTCTGCGACTGCAGTCGGGGTGGGAACGACAGCCCACGGTGCGGGGGCCAACGGGGTGACCACCGCCGCTCGCCCACTGAAAGATTTGATTCGTTCGGCGGTGAAGTCGGACACCGCGATGAGCACGTCCGCTTTGCGTAGGGCTCGTGAGAGTAGTTGCCGTTCACCGGCCGCCCGGAACTTGCTGAATGCCCACGGAACATCGAATACCGACATGTCGTGAAACGTCGAGACCGTAACGCCCGCTTGCCTGATCGGTAGATCCACGTCGAGGCTGTGGTACAAAGCTGACCCGGCAATAGGAACCATGGCCCAGGCAGCCCTACGGGCGCCGGCGACGACCGGTCGCTCGATCGCGCTGAGCGACGACGGAATTTCGGCGACGGCGTCGCTCTGGATTGCCGCGCTCAACTTCACCGATCCGTCGACCTGCAGGGCGATTTCTTTCAGGATTTCACGAGCGTAGGTTTGTACGCCGCCTCCGCCGGGGCGCAGGGCCATTGCTCCGAAGGTGATCTCCGAACGGACATCGTGTGTTCGTCTGAGTGGTGTTGACTCAATGCGCATCCCACAGTTCCAATCAGTAACCAGAAATAGAGGTCGAGAGGGAAAATCTCGAAGTAAGTGGCAAAAACCGATGCACAGGCCGCGGCGATGACGGAAGCACTGACACCCAAGGCGAATGCGCTGTCCTGGCCCCGAAGTACCCGAGAACTTCGAAGTGCGGTGACCGTCGCCGAGACAAGGAGTAGGAGAAATATCCACACCCCGATCGGGCCGAGTTCGACCGCGACTTTCATGTAGTAGTTGTCGGGTTGATACGGAATCAATCCCAGCGTGGTGGCTGCCTTGATAGTCAGCGTGTCCAGCATCGGGTGAGCGGTTTCAGCGGCTTTCGCCGCGGCAGATCCGGTGGCGCCAAGTCCCTGGCCGAGCGGATGGACGTACAGCGAACTGATCGTGGACGACCAACCATTGCCACGTTCCGAGAGGCTGTACGACGAGAACAACGGAGCGACGATCGACGACGGCGCGAGCAATAGCGCAACCGGAACTGCCACGGCAACGCCGGCGAAGACGACTAGCAATGAGCGGTAGCGGTAGATCGCCAAGCAGAAGAGACCCACAGCAAAAGCGATGTAGCTGGCGCGCACGATCGAAACGCCCATCCCGGCAATCATGATCGGAGTTGAGGCGAGAAAGATGATGTTCCGCAAGCGCTTCGGATCAGCAAGGCTGACAGAAATACCGACAATCAGGCTGAGGCTGACAAACAGCGCAAACGCGAATGGTCCGGTGAACGTGCTGAAACTGCGCAGCAGAGAACCGGTAATTCTGATCTGTTCGGTGTAGCTGTAGCCGAGTTCGACCAGATACTCCGGCCCGACGAGTTGCTGAAGCAGGCCGATCACCGAGGTGAGAATGCCCATCCCCATCAGAATCGTGACGAGATGGTCTCGGTCCGATCGGGTGAAGGGCGCTCTCCAGAGGATTACCGGGATCAGAGCGTAAAAGTACGTGATCTTGATCGAACCCACCCCGCCGATTCCGGACAGGATGAGGGCAGACGCCGACCCGAGTACAACCCAGGCAAGGGCGGCTGGCCACCATGGCATCGACGGGTGCACGACACGGTGACGATTCGGACTCACAAAAGTGCTCAGCAGCGTGAGCAAAATGAGCCCTTCCTTCCAGCCTGCCAACGATTGCCCACTCGGGATGATCGCCAGTAGTCCGTGAAGGGGCGCAAAAAGTGCGAGGAGGAGGAGTCCACGCTGCGGCCGACGATAGAGGGCCCGCGCCACCGGGGCTGCCGCCACCGCGCCGAACGCAATGATCACAGGGTTCACACGGTTGACCGCTTCGGCGGAGGACTGTAGATCGGTTGTGTTGCGGCTCTTCCGAATTGCTTTGCCACCACCGACATCGATTCTCTGCGGATGATGCTGCGAAGGTCACGATGGTACGACGGGTGATCGCCGACCTCTGCCATGACAGCGTCGAACGCATACCCACGTCGAGTCATTCGCGCAATGCCCTCGTCTCCTCGCTGCTGACGGAACCACTCGGCGTCAGCAGGTGAGAGAATTACTTTCGTCGGGACGCCACGCCTGCGCAATGCGTCCAGCAAGACTTCGGGAACTTGGGTTATTCCCCTGTTTCCCAGCATCTTCCATGCGAAATACGGAAGACGTGATTGAAGCTGTGCCTTGATCACCGCACGTAAGGGAGGTTTGGTGGTGTCGGTGCCCGAAGTGATCTTCGGAGATTCGGGCAGAATCGCATCGGTGAGCGACCGCTTCCTGCGCGTCGACCACAAGATGGTATTCACAAGAATTGTCGACCGAGCACCAAGCCTCAGGGCCACCGACGCCGCCGTCCATCCACCCGAGCACAATCCCGCGAGTATGACGTTTTCAGGTGCAGCGCCGAGCGCGGCGACAGCTGTCAGCGCGTCTTCGTCTGCGGCCCTTGAATACACAGACGTTGGATTGTTTGCATCGATATGTCCGGTGTCGCCGACTCCACGTCGGTCGAACCGTAAGCTGGTAACGGAGTGCTCGGCGGCATCGCGTGCAATGTGTACCCAAGATCGGCCGGGTCCGATGCGGTGCTCGATCGCAGTTGTGAAGAAAACCATGCCGCGCTCGGGTTTTCCGAAAGAGGCAGCCGAGGCGTCGACGGAGGTATGCGCGACCGAGGTTGCGGGATGGGTCCGGATTGCGAACAGTTGATCCGCGCCGACTCGTTCGAGCAACTCGTAGACGTCGTCACCCGTCGGCGTCACCGCTACTCGCGCAGTGAGTTCGATTGTGGGACTGACGGTATGCGTCGTTGCCGGTGCATGACGGTCGATCCATCCGGCGATCTCGTCGATGTGGCGGTATGGGATATCGACGTAGAAGCTTGGCGGCGAAGTGAATGCCTCGTGATTCTCCAGTGTCAGCACATCGGGCTGTAGTTCGGAGGTCAAGCGGGTGATCGCGCCGCTGCCCTTCATCGAGGACCGGACGGCAAGGAGGGTCTGCGGGTTTCCCGGGAATGGGTATTTCAATTGGGTCTGGGTGAGTCCGTCGGCGCATTCTGGTGCCAGTGCGCCACCCATGATCGATACGCGCGGGTCGGTGGGGTCGTCTTCTCCGACGCTGATGGAGTAGAACGCTCGTTGCTCCCGGATGAAGCTGCGTCCGTTGACAACCGGATCCCATAGGACCACCGAATTGATTGTCCCGCAGCCTTCGAGAGCTGAAGCGGCCAATAGTGCGCCGAGTCGTAAACCGACGATGCTGACGGATTGAGCACCGCACTGACGTACGAAGTCAACTGCGCTGACGATGCTGCTGCGCCATCGATCCATCGCGTCGGGTGCATCCTCATTGCCCGACGAATCACCGACACCCTCGTAGTCGAAGCGAAACGCGACTATTCCTCGGGCGGCCAGTTCGTCTGCCAGAAGTCGCATTCCGCGGTAGGTATCGATGTGCTCCTTGCCGATGGGTGAACACAGCACGACCGCTTCGCGCGCAATACCCGATGTCGGAACATGGACGAATCCGAGCAGTGGTGCCTCCGCCGGGCCGAACCATGTGGCCAATTGAGTCTCGATGGTGATCACTCCGTGTTGTTGGCTGCCGAATTTGAATATTGACGTGCTGTTGCCGACCTCACCGTGAGGAGGGCGGCCGTCGATTGAGGTTGCCTGTATGTTGCTAGTAAACATACCATCGGTTTGTTTGATCGCGCTTTTACGGGCGCAAAGTATCAAATCGTACAATTGACGCGTACTGGAGTCCGAAATGGCTGGTGTTCTGGTCCATGAATGGATCGAACGTTCTGGGGGAGCGGAGAAGGTTCTCGACGAGTTTGTCAATTGCTATCCGGACGCGGATGTCTACTGTCTCTGGAACGACGCTCCGGATCGATATCCGGCGACAAATGTCCGCGAGAGCGTGTTGGCTGGAACGCCTCTACGCGGTAGGAAAGCGATGGCACTTCCGGCGATGCCGTTCACGTGGCGTGGTCTCGAAAATCGTGACTACGATTTCGCTTTGATCAGTTCTCATCTATTTGCTCACCACGCAACATTCGCCGGAGCGTCCCCGGAATTACGTAAATTCGTTTATGTTCACACGCCTGCCCGTTATGTGTGGAATCCGGAACTCGACGAGCGTGGTAATTCACTCTCGGCGCGGATGGCGTCGCCGATGCTGCGGCGAATTGATCGTAAGCGCGCCTCCGAAGGCGCGTCTTTTGCGGCCAACAGTGAGTTTGTCAGCAAACGAATAGAACGCGCTTGGGGTGTGAGTTCCAAGGTTATTCATCCGCCGGTTGATGTCGATCGAATTGTCGCTGTTGACGACTGGAGGTTGAAATTGTCACCGGAAGAACTTCAGTTACTTTTCAGCATGCCCCCCGTGTTCGTTTTGGGTGCATCTAGATTCATTCCGTACAAGCGGCTTGACTGGGTGATCCGTGCCGCAGAGAAAGCCGGCGTTGCGGCTGTTATTGCCGGGTCGGGGCCGGAGGAGGAGCGACTTCGTTCAATGGCTTCCGAAGCCTCGGTGCCGGTGCGGATTATTCATCGACCGTCGGACGCTTTGCTGTTCGCTTTGTACCAGCGCGCGCTTGCGTACGTGTTTCCGCCTATCGAGGACTTCGGGATCATGCCGGTGGAGGCCATGGCAGCCGGCGCCCGACTGATTACGAACAGCATGGGAGGTGCTGCGGAGACTGTGACGCATGGCGTCGACGGGCTGCATTTTCACGATGACCGGTGGGAGTCGATTGCAGAGTGCATTCAGGAGATCGACCGCGTGAGTATTGTCAGGTCGAACACGTATGGCAAGTACTCGGTGCGGCGCTTCCATGAGGAGATAGCGATGTGGACGGGCGTCGAATCGGCCGCCTATGTGAAAAGTTTAGATCCCCAATAACTTTCACCTGAAAGCCCGCCGGGGCAGGCGAAGACGGCAGAACCGACGTGCTGGATGTACTCGTTCAGTGCGTCGTGCCGGGAGAGGTTTTGCTGCATCGGAACAAACTGCTCGACAGGGTTCCGGCAGTACGCAACAAAGAACAAGCCGGCGTCGAGGTGACCGAGCCCGTCGGAACCATCGGTGAAGTTGTATCCGCGCCGCAGGATTTGGATTCCGCCCAGTTCTTCGGAAGACGCCAGACGGACGTGCGCGTCCTCGGGAATGACAAAGTCGTGGCCTTCCTTCGAGTCCAGATCGAGTTCGTCGAACTCGTCCTTTCCACCGAGCGGAGCGCCACTGCGCTTCGACCTGCCGATGACGGCTTCCTGTTCCTTGAGGACTGTGCGATCCCATTGCTCGATCAGCATCCGGATGCGGCGGGCGACCAGAAATGATCCCCCCGCCATCCATTCCTGATCGTCGGCGCCGTCGACCCAGACGTGTTCGCTCAGTAGCGCTGGATCCTCCGCCTTGATGTTGGCGGTTCCGTCCTTGAACCCGAACAGGTTTCGCGGAGTTTGTTGTGTCGTGGACGTCGAGGATGTTCGCCCGAATCCTAGTTGCGACCATTTGACCGACGCCGTTCCGAAGGCCACGCGCGCGAGGTTGCGGATGGCATGAACCGCGACCTGGGGATCGTTGGCGCACGCCTGGATTGCGATGTCGCCGCCACTGCGCGCCGGATCGAGGTTGTCGGCCCGGAAATGCGGAAGGTCCAGTAGCGCAGCAGGCTTCTTGTCAGCCAGTCCGAAACGGTCGTCGAACAGTGACGGTCCGAAACCGATAGTGAGCGTCAGTTGTGAGGCAACAAGGTCGAGTGCCTCGCCGGTATCGCTCGGCGGTGCATACGGGCCGTCACCGGTTGCACCGTCCTCGGTTGCTTCCTCACCCTTTGTCATTCGCTCGGCCATAGTGGTCCAGGTCTGCAACAAAGCGATCAGTTCGTCGCGGGACGTCGTCGTCACGTCGAACGCGACGAAGTGCATACGATCCTGGGCGGGCGTTGTGATGCCGGCCTGATGGTCACCACGAAAAGCCACCACGGCTGAGTTGTCGGTGCTGGAACTGTTGTCAGCGGTGACCCGTCCGACAACAGCACCGGCACCAGCGAGGGCAACACCGGCTCCCACGGCGCCGAACAGTTTGCGCCGTGAGAGTCCTTGCGGTGTCGGATTTTCCGGGCTAGGTGTGCCCTGTGGTGCATCAGTCATTACTGCCCCGCAACTACTTCCTGAACCTGGCTGACCTCTGCGGACAGAGCGTCGATCTTACGTGAAAGTTCCTGGCGCTGAGCTTCGGTGACGGTGTCGTAGAAGACAAATCCGTCGCCGACGCGGAACTGCGCGAGCGCTGCGTCGAGGTCGGCAAATCGATCCGAGATGCGCTGGGCAAGTTCGGGATTACGTTCCTGCAGAATCGGGTTCAGAGCGGCGATCGCAGCCTGGGAGCCGTCGACGTTGGCTTGGAAGTCCCACAGGTCGGTGTGCGAGAAGATGTCTTCTTCGCCGGTGATCTTGGATGTCGAGATCTCGTCGAGCAGTCCCTGTGCATCGCCGGCGATCTTGGTGGGATCGACCGAGTAGTCTTCGGCGTTTACCTGATCAGCCAGATACTGGATATCGACGAGCAGCTGATCTGCGACGGCATTGGTGTCGGGCTGCAGACCGGTGACCCACAGATCCTTCTCGAGGCGGTGGAAGCCGGTCCAGACCTGGCCGGGCTCTAGGTCTGCCTCACGCAAGTCGAGCTTGGGATCGAGCTCACCGAAGCTCTCGGCCTCGGGCTCGATGCGTTCGTAGTACGTGCGAGTGATCGGGAACAGCGCCTTTGCCTGCTCGATGTCGCCCGACTGAACGGCTGCGACGAACTGAGCGGCGGTGTCCTGTAGTGCCACGATCTGGCTGCGGATGTATCGGCGGTACCCGTCTGCTGCTTCTGTGAGCTGGCCACTCTCGTCGGTGGCTGCCTGCGAATCGCCGGTGACGACAAAGTCCTGTCGGATACCGGTTCCGACCATTCCGGGCTTGCACGCAAGCTGATACGTCGCTGCCTCTGGGAGTGAGACGATGAGCTGACGCGTCAGACCGGGCCCGATGTTCTCGACCTCGCCCATCGCGCGGTCACCCTCGGCGAAGACGTAGAACTCGGTGACCTTCGTGCCGTTGTTGGTGACCTGGAACGTCGACTTGCCCGTCGTACCCGTGGTGGCACTGACGTCGCACGAATCATCGGTGGCAGTGACGATGACGTCGCCGTCGCTTGCCGTCGACTTCTCGGTGCACGCGGCAAGTGAGAAGGGGAGTACCGCGGCTGTCGCGAGCACGAGAGTGGATTTGCGCATCGTTGGAAGTGCCTTTCAGGATTCTGTCGGTTCGGACGAAGTGGTCGGCGATGCAGCGATGGCAGGTGCCGGTGACGATTGCGGACGCAGGAAGAGCGCCAGCACGACGACGAGATACACGACCCACGCGGTCGCTTGCAGAACCGTCGGGTCAGGGCGGAAGTTGAAGATGCCGGCCAGGACAGTGCCGTACCACGTGGACGGGTCGTAGCCCGGGGTGAGGTTGAAGGCGATGTTTTCGGCTCCTGGCAGGACGTTCCCGATCTGCAGGGCGCGGATGCCGTACGAGAGGATTCCGGCGGCCACGACGATGAGGAAAATCGCGGTGTAGCGGAAGAACGTCGTGAGATTCAGACGTAGCGCCCCGAAGTACATGGCGACGGTTAGGATGGCGGCCAGGAGAATGCCGAGCAGCAATCCGATGAGTGGCCAGGAACTGCCTGCCATGTTCTCGGCGTACCCGACCATCAGCAGTGCCGTCTCGACGCCTTCGCGGCCGACAGCAAAGAATGCGAGCGTCAGGATTGCGATCGGTCCAGCGACGAGGGCCTTTTCCATTCCGGCCTTGAGGTCGCCGGAGATGGTCTTGGCCGCGGTTCGCATCCACAACACCATCGCAGTCACGATCACCACGGCGATCAGTGACGCAATTCCGGCGATGACTTCCGCGGTAAGGCCGTCGACGGTGGATGTGCCGTAGTGGATGACAAGGAAAATGATCGCGACCATCGCCACGGCGGCAAAAACGCCGAGCCACACCCACTTCAGTGCGTCCCGCCGCTGTGCCTTGACGAGGTACGCGGCCAGGATCATGACAACGATGCCGGCTTCGAGGCCTTCGCGGAGACCGATCAGGCCACTGCCGAATAGCTGCGTGGCAACTGACGGACTGCTCGACGCTGCGAGTACCGACACGGGCACGGATGCTCCTTAACTGGAGGAAGCTCGGCAGCTTCACGGAATCGGCCAAAAGTAGGACAGCCTTAACTCCGATGAAGATACTCCACCTTGCGGCTGCTATCCACACCCTGACCAGGCCTTTTGATTCTCTTTACTATCAAATTCGGGTGTTCAGTCGACTCGTGTGGATGATGGAGGGGTGTACCGAACCACTGCCAAGACCTCGAGACCCCGGCGCGTCGTGCGCGTCGTCGCCGCGATAGCTGCCGGAACGGTGCTTGCCGGAGTGGGTATTGCAGCGTGTGGATCCGACGAACCGAAGATCGCGATTCCCGAAGGAATCCCGCCGGGCGTTGGCTTGCCGACACCGCCGATCGACATCAATGCACCGGGCCGCAGCGCAGATCAACTCGGTGATTGGGCCGCCGGACTGAGCAGTGACGTCGGAATCGGTACGACTGCGCTCACGGCCTACGGGTACGCCGCCGCCGTGATGGCTGAGACGTTGCCCGGTTGCGGGATCGGGTGGACGACCCTCGCGGGGATCGGGAGCGTCGAAAGCCGTCACGGAACGTACGACGGTTCAGCGGTAGACGCCGTGGGTCAAGTCAGTCCGATCATTCGCGGCATACCACTCGACGGTGGGCCGGGCGTAGCCGAGATTCCCGACACCGACGGCGGCACCATGGACGGAGATTCTGTCCACGATCGCGCGATGGGACCGATGCAGTTCATCCCGGAAACCTGGTTGAAGTGGGGCGTCGACGCCAACGGTGACGGTCGTATCGATCCAGACAATATCGATGACGCCGCCCTCACCGCGGCGCGGTATCTGTGTGCCCGCGGGGGAGACCTGACCACAGCCGCAGGGTGGCAGCAGGCTCTGATGGCGTACAACCTCTCCGGGGACTACCTCGCGCTCGTGCGTGATCGGGCTTCGGCATACTCGGTGGGAACGCGGCCGGCATGAGTGCTCATGACCGCAGTTCAGGCCGGTGTGTGCGCGTCGATAAAGAAGCCTTCGCGCGCTGCGGTTAGGCTGTGTGCTGGCACTACGGGGGCCCCGGCACGATCGTGGTCCAATGCCCATGCACGCAGTGTGTGTCCCAATGTCCACGCACGCGGAGTGCGCCCCAATGCGAAGCCCATCGAAGGAGAACCACACAGTGGCCAGTATTGAGCAGGTCGGAGCTCGCGAGATCCTTGATTCCCGTGGCAACCCCACGGTTGAAGTTGAGGTTTTGCTCGACGACGGAAGTTTCGCCCGGGCCGCAGTGCCCTCCGGCGCATCCACCGGTGAGCACGAAGCCGTCGAGTTGCGCGATGGTGGCGCTCGCTACGGCGGAAAGGGTGTCGAGAAGGCAGTCGAGGCAGTTCTCGGCGAGATCGCGCCCGCAATCATCGGCATCGACGCCACCGAACAGCGCACCGTCGACCAGGCGCTGCTCGACGCAGACGGCACCCCGGACAAGTCTCGCCTCGGTGCCAACGCACTCCTCGGCGCTTCGCTGGCAGTTGCCCGCGCCGCAGCGGAGTCCTCGGGCCTCGAGCTGTTCCGCTACGTCGGTGGCCCCAACGCCCACGTCCTGCCCGTCCCGATGATGAACATCCTCAACGGTGGCGCTCACGCCGACACCGGCGTCGACGTCCAGGAGTTCATGGTTGCTCCGATCGGTGCACCGAGCTTCAAGGAATCCCTGCGCTGGGGTGCCGAGGTTTACCACTCCCTCAAGTCCGTCCTGAAGGAAAAGGGTCTGTCCACGGGCCTCGGAGACGAAGGCGGCTTCGCGCCTGACGTTGCCGGCACCAAGGAAGCTCTCGACCTCATCACGATCGCCGTGAACAAGACCGGCCTCAAGCTGGGTACCGATGTCGCGCTCGCGCTCGACGTTGCAGCCACCGAGTTCTACACCGACGGCACCGGCTACAAGTTCGAGGGCAAGAATCGCACGGCAGCCGAGATGGCAGCGTTCTACGCCGAGCTCATCGACGCGTACCCGCTCGTCTCCATCGAGGATCCGCTCGACGAAGACGACTGGGATGGCTGGGTTGCACTCACCGACCAGATCGGCAACAAGGTTCAGCTCGTCGGCGACGATCTGTTCGTCACCAACCCCGAGCGCCTCGAAGAGGGCATCGTCAAGGGCGCGGCAAACGCACTGCTGGTCAAGGTCAACCAGATCGGCACGCTGACCGAGACCCTCGACGCAGTCGACCTCGCTCACCGCAACGGCTACAAGACGATGATGAGCCACCGGTCCGGCGAGACCGAGGACACCACCATCGCGGACCTCGCAGTTGCCGTCGGCAGCGGCCAGATCAAGACGGGTGCGCCGGCTCGTAGCGAGCGCGTCGCCAAGTACAACCAGTTGCTGCGCATCGAGGAGAACCTCGGTGATGCCGCTCGTTACGCCGGCGAGGTTGCATTCCCGCGCTTCGCATTCGAGGCCTGAGCAACACATTTAGGTATCAGCAGTGTCTGCACAACGCGGTAAACCACGATCCCCCGGCGGAAGTCCGGGGGGTCGTGGTTCCGGGCGCGCGGACACTGCTCGTCGCACCAAACCCGGCAGCACCCGCCGGGCACGCGGCACGGAAGCCGAGTCGGCGGAAGCAGCGTCGACCGGGGCAAAGGCAACGTCGGCCTCGACGCGTAAGTTCTGGTCGAGACTGCCCAGTTCCGACAACACAGTCTTCGGGCTCTCGACCAGCCGGGCTGTCATTCTCGCGATGGTTGTTCTGATGCTCGCGTTGACGTTGGCGGTGCCGTTGCGCACGTACATTTCTCAGCGTTCCGATGCCGCTCAGATCGCTGCCGAACGACGGGTACTCCAGGAGGAAGTTGACGCGCTCCGGCAGCAGAATGCGCGTTTCGATGATCCCGCGTATGTCGAAGCGCTTGCGCGGGAACGCCTTCGGTACGTCAAGCCTGGCGAGACGCCGTTCCAGGTACAACTTCCCGGTGACTATCAAGAACCCGAGAAGAAGCAAGTTGAAGAAGCCCCGCTGACAGGTCCGTGGTATCGCGATCTGTGGCAAACGATTTCGGAGCCACCAGTGGTTCCCGAGACGAAGGCAACGCCGGCGCCGATGCCGGTGATGCCGACAGAGCAGTCAGAAGAACAAGGAGTACCCACCGGGTGAGCAAGCCGTCCGAAAATTCCCCTCACGTCGCGCAGGCAGATCTTGACGCCGTCGCAGCTCAGTTGGGCCGTGAGCCGCGCGGAGTGCTCGAGATTGCATACCGCAGTCCCGACGGCACCCCAGGTGTAGTCAAGACAGCTCCCAAACTTCCTGACGGAACACCTTTTCCGACGCTCTACTACTTGACAGACCCCAGGCTGACCGCAGAGGCCAGCCGTCAGGAATCTGCCGGTGTGATGCGTGAGATGACCGAGCGCCTGACGCAGGATCCCGAACTGGCTGCTGCGTACCGCCGCGCGTACGAGTCGTATCTTGCCGAGCGCGACGCCATCGAATCCCTCGGTACCGACTTCGCCGGTGGCGGGATGCCGGATCGCGTCAAGTGCCTGCACGTTCTGATGGCGCATTCACTGGCCAAGGGGCCTGGCGTCAACCCGCTCGGTGACGAGTCGGTGGCTCTGGCAGGGAAGGGCAAGCTGCGCGGCACCGCCATCCCCGCTGATTGGCCGGGCATCGACGACGCGGTAGATCCCGAGAAGTGAAGGGTCGCGTTGCCGCCGTCGATTGCGGCACCAATTCGATCCGCCTACTGATCGCGGATGTCGGTGCAGACGGGCGATTGGTTGACGTCCGCCGCGAAATGCGGGTTGTCCGTCTCGGTCAAGGTGTTGACGCAACAGGAACTTTGGCTCCCGAAGCCATCGAACGCACCCGTATCGCATTGGTCGAGTACGCGGGCATGATCGCCGAAGCCGGAGCAAGCGCCGTTCGGATGGTTGCTACATCCGCGACGCGCGATGCTTCCAACCGCGACGACTTCTTCGCGATGACGCAGGAAGTGCTGGGCGGCGTGATTCCCGGTGCGGGAGCCGAGGTGATCTCCGGCGACGAGGAAGCGCGACTCTCGTTCAGTGGTGCTGTGGGAGAGCTTGATCCGTCCGAGGGTCCGTTTGTGGTGGTCGATCTCGGCGGCGGTTCCACCGAGTTGGTTCTCGGCGACTCTGCTGGTGTTCAGGCTGCGTATTCCACCGATATCGGCTGTGTGCGGGTGACAGAGCGGTGCCTGCATTCCGATCCTCCGACCACTGAACAGGTCTCCGATGCAACAGAATTCGCGTCCGCGAAGCTTGCGGAAGCCTTTGCGGTTGTTCCCATCGAGAAGGCTCGGACTTTTGTGGGTGTCGCGGGAACCATGACGACGCTCTCGGCAATCGCGCAGGATCTGCCGGACTACGACGCAGACAAGGTGCACCTGTCCCGAATCTCGTTCGGCCAGTTGATCGACGTGTGCGAGCGCCTCACCGCGATGCCGCGCGCCGAACGAGCGAAATTCGGGCCCATGCATCCCGGACGCGTCGACGTGATCGGCGGCGGAGCGATCGTCACCACCATCCTCGCGCGGGCATTCGAGGACAAAGCGGGAATCACCGAACTGGTGGTCAGCGAGCACGACATCCTCGACGGTATTGCCATGTCGATTCCGCTGCCCGCATCCCAATAGTGCTGATGGGCATCACGATCGGTGGGTCTGATTACGATGCCTGAGAGCGCACGATAGTGTGATCCCTGTTGTTGCCGGGAAACCGGCAACAGCAGGGAAGGCCCCCATAGCCCAATTGGCAGAGGCAACGGACTTAAAATCCGTCAAGTGTCGGTTCAAGTCCGACTGGGGGCACCAAAAAGACCAGCTCACCGCACAATTCGAAGCCTCGGATGTTCATCCAACTTCGCTTCGGTACGCAGAGGGTACGCAGCTCTCCGACCAGCCGATCGCACGCATTGTGCGCGGTGCTTGGGCAGCGTTGAATACTATGATGCAGGATTTCCACGCGACCATCGGCCTGGAACGGCGGCGGGCAGAGCACCGCTTGGCATCACTCCGCGAAGGACTCGAATCCATAATCGAAGGTTCCCGCTGGACTACCGACGACGATGAACACGATCCCGAAGGGTCGACCATCGCGTTCGAGCGGGCCAAAATCGCGTCTCTCATTGCCGATACCGAAGCCGAATTGCGGGATTTGGAAGCGGCGACAACCCGCCTCCGGTCAGGTGAATACGGAATTTGTGAGGTCTGCCAGGAGCCGATTGCAGACGCCAGACTGGAGGCGCTACCCACTGCGCGGCAGTGCATCGAGTGTGTGCGACGGAGTCGATGACAGTTCTGTGCGTGTATCCGGCATCGAGAAGACTGTCCTGCGCCCCTGTAGCACGGATCGATGTCGAGCAGTCGCGATGGTCCGCACAGTTCCCGCCCGCCATTCCAGTTCGAGTCGCCACCGAATCCGGTGGCGGGTCGGCTAAGCCGAATTGGTGAGAAGGTTCGCCAGCTGATCCGGTATTGGCATCGGTGTCGTGAGCCCAGCAGCAGTGCGTCCGGTGTTGCCGGAGGGGTAGCGGCGAAGGGCCGAACCGGGTGCCGCAACAACGATCCGCACGAGCTGTCCGCGCACTTCACGCCAATCGCGTTGCCGCAGTGCCAGTGTGAGCATGGCGACGTGATTGCGCGTGTGCGGCCAGGGGTATGGCTGCGCCAAGATGTGCGCCTGTTCGAGGTGAATCCATTTCTGCGCGTCGTCGCTGGTAGTTCCGACGTCGTACATTTCGGCGTTATACGCGGCGCGAATACGCTCGGGCATCCTTGTCATGGCGGGTTCCTTCGTTCGGATTCGACTGTGTGGTGTTCGCGCCGCGTATGCAATCAGATGCTCTAGCTGCCGAACTGGCTCAAGACGCCGTTGAGCAGGCCCTGCAGCAGGGCCGCCGGGTCAAGCGAACCGGTGGCCGGCGGAGTGGTGCTGGTGACCGTGACGCGGACCGATGCGATCGGATCCTGGTAGTCGGTGTCGCCGTCTTCCTTGCACTTGGTGCGGACCTGGTACTCGCCGTCGGGGAAGACTGCAGAGGTGCCGATGCCGGAGGCGTTGGTCAGTACCTGACCGGCGACCATGGTGTCGCCCACGACGAGGTAGCTCGAGCCGACCTTGGTGGTCGAGTCGAGGATGGTGGCGTCGGCGCGGTAAACGGTGCCCTCACATTTGACGAAAGCCTTGGTGGTGTTGAGGCCGGTGATCGAGGTCGTGATGGTGCCTGCGCCGGCGTTGGCATGCACGGATGCGCCGCCGGTAATCGCTGCGGAGCCGATTGCCGGGTTGACGACGAGGGCGAGTGCCGACAGGCCGGCAATGGTGCCGGCGACGGCCAGGCGGTGCCCGGTACGAGTAGCCATGAATGGTGTCCCTTCGGTTCGTGTGGTGACGACAGCATCTACGGCAAGTCGCACAGAATGCATCCTGGACCAGCAATACTTAGGGGACGCTGAGTTGCGCTACGGATCGAGCGCATGGCGCGTCTACTGTCTTACTCGTGCACTCATCACTCACTGCGTGGACCGGCCGAATTCGTCGGCGGCTCAGGCCTGTGCGTACCCGTCTGACGGTGCTGGCGACGTTGTTGGTAGCTCTCACGTTGACTGTTGCGGCAGGCGCAGTGCTCTACGCCCTGTACCAGTCGTCGCGCCAGTCAGCCGACGTGGCAACGACAGCCCGCGCGAGGCAGATCGCGGCGGTCGTCGAATCGAAGGGGCTTGCCGGCCTCGACGAGTCGTTGCTGACCGATAGTCGGTACGTCGACATCATTCAGGTGGTGGACGACGCGGGGCACGTGGTGTTCAGCGGGGAGCGTTATCCGGCTGGTCCGCTCGGCTCGGGGCTGCGGCCTGGCGAGGAACGACGCGAAAGCGGTTTGCAGACAACCCCGGACGGTCCCGCGTATCGCGGGGCACTTGTCGGTGCACTCGCCCCGGGTGGTGAAGTGGTCACGGTGGAAGTCGGGGCGGCCGAGAGTCGCCTCGACTCGCTCTTTCGCTTTGTTGCTGTGCTGGCCGCCGTGATGATCCCGATCATCGTGATCGGGACAGCTGTCTTGACCCATTACTTTGTCGCCCGGACCCTGAAACCGGTTGACGACATTCGTCGACAGGTTGACGACATTACCGGTGGAGACCTCGATCAGCGGGTGCCTGTACCGGATACCGGCGACGAGATCGCCACTCTGGCAACCACAATGAATGCAATGCTCGAACGCATCGGCACTGCCCGGGCCGAGCAGATGCGCTTCGTGAACGACGCGTCGCACGAGCTCAACAGTCCGTTGACCACATTGGTGGGTCTGCTTGATTTGTCCCGGACAACGAAGCAGCCCATCGACCCGGAGACCGTCGCGACAGTCATGATGCCTGAGGCACTTCGGCTGCAAGGGATGGTTTCCGACCTGTTGTTCCTCGCACGCGCCGACGAACGCGGTGTGCCGCTGCGGCTGGCCGACGTTGACATCGACGAGGTGGTCAGCGCCGAGGTTGCACGGCTCGAAGCGCTTGGTCGGCATACGATTACCGCGAAGATCAGCGCGGTGCGGGTGCAAGGTGACGGCGAGAAACTGGCTCGTGCCTTGCGTAACATCGCGGACAATGCATCCCATCACACTCATGACCGTCTGGACTTCGCGATAACCGTCGACGCCGATCGGCGTCATGTGAGTGTGACCGTGTCCGACAATGGGCCCGGGATTGCCGATGCCGATAAATCGCGAGTACTGCAACGCTTTGTCCGTCTCGACACTGTTCGCGAACGTAGCAGTGGGGGTTCAGGTCTCGGTTTGGCGATTGTCGACGAAATCGTGCGGGCCCACCACGGAAACGTCACTGTTGCAGATGCTCCCGACGGCGGCGCCACAGTCGGATTCACGCTCCCGGTGCCACCGTGGAGCGAATAGCCTCCACGATCGGTGCCGTGGAGCGAATAGCCTCCACGATCGGTACCGTGGAGCGACTAGCCTCCGCCGTCGGCTGCCAACCGGTAGCCGACTCCACGAATCGTTTCGATCGACTTGCACCCGAACGGGGTGTCGATCCGTCGCCGGAGGTAGCTGACGTACACCTCCACGACGTTCTCGTCGCCTCGGTAGTTGATATCCCACACGGACTGGAGGATTTCGGTTTTGGTCACTACTTCGCCCTTGTGGCGCATCAAGAACTCGAGCATTCCGAATTCCCTTGGTGCCAAGGTCAACTCGATATCTCCTCGTTTGGCAACGTGAGACGTGGGATCGACGCTCAGCGAACCCGCAGTCAGCACCACCGGCCGCTCCGGTGCGCCGCGGCGCACCAGAGCTCGCAAGCGCGCGATCAACACGACAAACGAGAAAGGCTTTGTCAGATAGTCGTCAGCGCCGAAATCGAAGGCATCGGCCTGGTCGTACTCTCCGTCCTTGGCGGTCAGCATCAATACTGGTGTCCACACACCGTCGCGGCGCAGCTGGCGCACCACCTCGTACCCGTTGAGTGCAGGCATCATGATGTCGAGTATCACGACGTCGAAATGCTCTGTAGTCGCCTTCTCCAGCCCAGCGCGGCCGTCATGTTCCACGTCCACGACCCAGCCTTCGGTCACCAGCATCCGGCGCACAGTTTCCGCGACATTACGGTCGTCGTCCACCACAAGAATTCGCACGGCTCTACTATCCCTGCTCCGGTCCGGCACCACCAAAGTCCGGTATCGGAACCATCACTGCGTTCGAGCAAGCACGACTTCTGTTTGGAAAGGCATCTGGCCGCGTGAAGGAAATCGTCAACACCACTGAGATGTATCTGCGCACCATCTACGACCTCAACGAGGATCGTGTCCCGGTGCGGCAATCTCGCTTGATCGAACGAATGCACCAAGCCGCTGCGACGGTATTTCACACTGTGACACGAATGAAACGAGCCGGTCTGGTCTCGATTGCCGACGATAACCTCATTGAACTTACCGATCCGGGAAGCATCCGTGCGATCGAGGTGACTCGCAAACATCGACTTGCCGAGCGACTGCTCACCGACGTCATCAACATGCCAACGACACTTGTGCATGGGGAAGCCAGCCGCCTGCAACACGTCATGAGTGAGGAGGCTGAGCGGCGCATTGTCGACCTCCTCGGTGGTCCGACCACTTCGCCGTGGGGAAATCCCATCCCGGGGCTGGAGCACTTCGGAATTACAGTTGAATCAACGGGTGCAGCAACAAAACTGGCCGACATTCCGGAATCGACACTGCCTGTGGCCGGCGTCGTCAGGTCCATTTCCGAACATGCGCAGTCCGATCCCGAACTCATCAGGTTCCTGGTCAACGCCGGCGTCATTCCCGGTGCCCGCGTGACGATCAGGCCGAGTGGAAAGTCCTACGCTGTCAGAGGTCTTGATGAGATCGAAATCCCGAAGAAGCTGGCCCACATCATTGATGTCGACTGCACGTCCACTTCTTCGAATATATCGGCATTCAGCTGACAGGTCAGAATTATTGCGGTACTTGACTATTCGTTTACGGCAGGGATGAAGGTCATTTCGGGGAATGGAATCCGTGGATGAATCCGCAGGCGATCCAGAAGGTTGCGGCAGCGGCGACGGTGACCCCGATCGACGCGGCGAGGTGAGAACTCGAGATCCACACCATGATCCCGAGGATGACGGCAACGATGACGATCAGCACTGTGTCGGTTCGCTTCACCCACATTCGGATCACCAGTTCAGTCTTGAGAAGCTCGAGGAGAACTTCCTCTCTGGTACCCGTGCCGGTGAGCCGCGAAACCGCGTGTGAAATGGCGAAATTGCGGCGCATTACGTGGCGACGGAGCTAGGTGATGCCCCGATCTCGAGGGAATCGGGGCACCACCGCCGACCAGGCTAAGCACATAGCACGGCCGACCCACTATCGGTGTCGAGTTGACCCCTCATGTCTGACCCCACAGAAATCGAGCCTAGCCAATTCCACAGTCAAATATGGACAAATTGCGCAATAGTGGCAGACCCTGATTGGTCTCGTCGCTGCCTATTTACGGCCCGCAGACCACTGCATGCCCCAACTGTAGGCGCGGTCGAGGTCGGACTGACTGCCGTTGATGTACTGCACTTCCCGGGTAACACTCACGCCCTGTCCAGAACTCTGGATGAAGGCGATTGCGCAGATGCGAGCCTGATTGCTCGCAGAGTCCAGTCGAACTTCCACTTGGGGTCCAGTGGTCGGCTCCAGGGTGACAACGCCGTCGACGGCAGCCCAGTTGGGTGCGCCGTCGTAGATCATCGCGAAGATCAGAATCCGTCGGAAGACGCTCGGGTCGGCGAGATTGACGTGCATGTTCTCGCCGCCGGTGTTCGAACCGCTGCGATCGTCGCCGTCCAACATGATGAACGGCGCGGTATTCAATGCTCCGAAGCTGTTGCCCAGTGCCTGGACAACCCCTTTGGAACCGTCTGCGAGTTCGTAGAGACAGCCGAGGTCGAGATCGACGGCACCAGATCCTGCGCCGGCGAGTTTGGCCAGGAAACCCGTTTTCTTCGGCGCGGCACCTTGTGACCAGTTGAGATTCACACGCATGTTTCCCTGGCGTTCGCCGGCCTTGGCGAGATTGACCGTCGGTGCGGCTTTGGTCAGTGTGATCTTGCTCAGATTGACCGAGCCTGTGGAGGGTGTGGATTCCGAGGGGCGCCGGGTGTAGTCGATTGCCATCGTAGTTGTCCTTCTCTGAACCCGAAGAGTTCGATCGTGGAACCTGGTGCGCGATCAGTTGCGAATTTTGTCCGTTGTGATGGTCGATCAGATCCCATTGTTCCTGATGTCCGATTTTGGTGACGGTGTGGACATCAACCGAGCCTCCTCGGCCGGTGCGGAACCCTGCCGGTGTCACGGCCGGTGTCACGGCCGGTGTCCGGCCGATTCACATGATGTTGCCATGGCGGCGCTCGTGGTTTGCTGACTTTGGGGCAATCGTGTGGTTTCCTACCGTAGTGCCACTTGGACGTCCGTATCGATGGGTTAATTCTTGTTACGGCATAATTGCCCGATTGGTGCAAGGCTGCATGTAGGTCGGTCCGCACAGAGTCCGACGGGCGAGGGGGCTCGATGGGTTTCGAACCACGTTCGGCACTGCTCGCCGAGCAGCGCGCACTGACAGCGGCGCAGCGGCGTGACCTCAGGAACCGGCAGATCACCGTCAGCTTCACGATGTTGCCCTGGGCAGCAGCGGTACACCTTCTGGTTGTACTCGGATTGTCGATGTACGTCATTCCCGAGGACGGCGGCCTTTTGCTCAGGGCCTGGCCGATTGCTGCAGGAGTAGTCGGCATTGTCGGCGCGTATGTAGGGGTTGCCGTCAGACGAGGGGCGATCGTGCAGTCCGAGCACCTTGCCTATATTTTCCTGGCATTCGAGTTTGCCGCCGCGGGCGTCCTCTACTCCGCGCTGGCGATTGTGTTGTACCCGATCCTCGACGACGCCGGCGACCTGGTGATGACGGGCACGATGGCGGCGATTATCGGTGCGGGTGCGCTGACTACGGCGGTGCTGCGTTCTCTAGGTGTCATCTGGATTCTGTCGAGTACGGTGATTCTCGGCATCGCGTTCTGGCAGCAACCAGGCCCGGAGTTCGGACGGCTTCTGATCAGTCTCCTGGTATACGGAACCGCGCTGATCGCCGGCACGATCGTGGTATCGGGGCATATCGAAGGGCGCTACAAAGCGGAACTCAGCGCCGCGGCAGAGCGGACTGTTGCGCAAATGCTGCTCGACGATTTCGAAGGCAATGCCGCGGATTTTGTGTGGGAGACCGATAGCAAAGGTCGGTTCTTGCGGATTCCCAGCAGGCTCGCGTTCGACGCCGGGATCGATCCGGCTGCGGTGCGAGGTGTGTCATGGCAGCAACTCTTTGCCGAGCTGGGGTCATATGAGCTACCTGGTGGACGTGACGCGTTGTTGGAACTGGAGAAGGCTCGCAGCGCAAAGGACGCGTTTGTCGACGTCATGCTTCCGGTGCGGGTACGCGACGCCATACGGTGGTGGAAACTGTCCGGTCGGCCTACCCCCGGACTGGCACCTGACGATTTTGTCTGGCGAGGCGTCGGCTCGGACGTCACCGATGTGAAGATTCAGAGCGACGAAATCGTTCGCATGGGTCTGATCGACGCGCTGACCGGGATGCCCAACCGACACAATTTCTGGTTGGAACTCGAACGCAGCGTGCGTAACTCGGAGCAAGGGAAACCTCGGATCGCGCTTGCGATGCTCGACCTCGACAACTTCAAATCGGTGAACGACACGCTGGGACATTCGATAGGCGACGAAGTGTTGAAAGAGGTGGGAGCACGCCTGGTGGAGGTAGGCGGAGCAGCACACCTGTGTGCGCGTCTCGGCGGTGACGAGTTCGCAATCTTGTTCCGAACGGTTGACGATCACGATAGCGTGCACACGGATCTGCTGAGTTACGTCGATATTCTCCGAGAACCGGTTTTGGTGTCCGGTAACCGGTTGGATATCGGATGCAGCATAGGGTTCCACGTTCCGGCTGATCGGGGACAAACCGCTGATGCGCTACTGGTGGCGGCGGACCTTGCGCTCTACGCAGCCAAAGAATCGGGGCGAGGAACAATCCTCCAGTATCAGCATTCGATGCAACTGACCGCGACCAGACGCGCACATCTGTTGGAAGACATCGGAAATGGCGTATCGCCCGACGACATCGAGCTCCGCTTTCTGCCGCAGCTCGACGTGGCTTCGCGCTCGATAGTCGCGGTCGAGGTCAAAGCGACGTGGAACAACGCGAGGCTGGGAATGGTGCCGGCAACCGAATTCATGGTTGTTGTCGACGACGCCGGACTGTCGTCGACCGTCGGCTCGATGCTGTTCGAGAAGGCATGCAGCGCTGCGTCGAAAATGCCGGGTGATATCCGGTTGGCAATCAGCGTCTCTGGGCGCGAACTCGAATCGGATGGGCTTGTCGACCATGTTGCGGACGCACTCGACAGATGGGGTGTTCTTGCTCGTCGAATCGAGTTGCAGCTCACCGAATCATCGGCGATCTCGGATCGAGCGAAGGCTGGGATGCGTGGGGTGGCTGGGCTTGGTGTTTCGTTGACCGTCGACGAGTTCGGAACCGGATTCTCGTCCCTTGCATCGCTGTCGGATCTCCCTTTTACTCGCGTCCGCGTCGATCGGTCGTTCTCGGGAACCGTTCCGGGGCAGTGGCCGATTCTTGCCGCCGTTGTGACCTTGGTCGAGTCGTTGGGTTTGGAGGCGGTGATGCTGGGGGTCGACAGCGAGGAGCAACTCGCGGGTGCGGCCGACATGAAAGTGCGGACGGTGCAGGGTCGTGTCGCGGGTGAGGCGATGACGCTCGAGAATCTGATGCGGATCTTGTCGGTGCACCATGAGTGAGAGCAGAGGGATGAGGCAGCAGGCATTCCACACGGTGTTTCATCTCATCGATCCGTCGTGGACGGGCGACCCCGCGTCGTACTACGAAGATCGAAGACTTCTCATCCGCCGATTGCACTACTCTGCGCGCGTCGCGCCCATGGCATTCCTCGTCGCGGCATTCTCACTGAGCTTGGTCGTCGCTTTTATGCCTGTCGAAACCGGTTGGTTCCGGTGGACTTGGATGGCTTTGGTACTTGGATCCAATATCTCGCTCGCCGTGTTCTGGTTCACGAGACTCAAAAAACGCGAGGCCGAGCGGGAGATCACGGATCTTGTCGTCGTGGCGATTCAGGTAGTCACATGGGCGGCGTTGCTGGCTTGGGCCGCTTTTGTTCTCTTTCCAATTCTCGGAGCGGCCCAAGAGCTGACGCTGACGGCAATTTTGTTGGGAGGCGTGGTAGTTGGGATCATTCCGGTAGTGATGTTCCGGGGTTTGACGACTGTGTGGATCGTGATTGTCGGCGGTGGTCTGGCGTGGGGATTCTGGACTGAACCAGGTTCGGAGCGTTGGGTACTACTAGGATTGCTCGGTCTCTATCTCGTGTCGCTCCAATGCGGAACATTGGTGTTGGCAAACGTTTTCGAGCGTCGCCTCCGCGCAGAACTCAACGCGGAGGATCAGCGCGATCTTGTCGAACTGCTACTCAACGATCTCGAAGACGGTGCGCAGGACTGGCTGTGGGAAACCGACGACAAGGGTATCGCGGTGGCTGTGTCCCATCGTTTTGCGGAGAGTCTGGGATTGCCGGCCGCCGAGATCAGTGGACGGGCTATGAGCGAGATTCTGAAGGGCGTCGGGGCCGACAGAACAGCGACCGGACGCATTGCGCTCGACACACTTGTCGAGCGCCTCGACAACGGTGACGCATTCCGTGACATCGAATTGGACGTGTGGATCGGCGGTCGACCTCGACGGTGGTCGATGTCCGGGCATCGTAGGAGTGACAGCCTTTCCGACGGCGGTTGGCGCGGCGTCGGCTCCGACATCACGCGCGTTCATCAGCAGCGGGAGTACATTCGCGAACTTGCCGAGGTGGATTCGCTCACCGGACTTCAGAATCGGTACACGTTCACGGCGCGGTTGTCGAAGATGATCGCCGACGGAGACGATGTCTGGCTGGCCATGCTCGACCTCGACAATTTCAAGTCGATCAACGACCGCTGGGGGCACCGCGTCGGCGATAACGTGCTGGTCGATGTGGCGGCGCGGCTGAACGCCGTGCTGCGCCTGACGGAAATCTGTGCTCGACTCGGTGGGGACGAATTTGCCGTGGCTTTCAGCGGGATCGACGACGAGCAGGAAGTCAAGGAGCGGTTCCAGTCGATCGTCGATGCGATCGATGTTCCATTCGACCTCGCCGGCAACTCGATTCGGGTTCGGGGAAGTCTTGGATACGGTTCACTTCCGAATGATGCGGCAAACCTCGACGATTTGGTCGTTGTCGCGGACCTCGCGCTTTATCACGCGAAGGTGAGTGGTCGGAATCAGATTCGACGGTTCGACTCGACTCTGCGTGAGCGCGCTACCGGTAGGGCCAGGGCACTCCTGGATCTTCGAATGGCGGTGCAGAACGGCGAGTTCGAACTTGCCTACCAACCGCAGGTGTCGGCAGCTACTGGAGCGGTCGTGGGATTCGAGGCGTTACTGAGGTGGAACCACCCCGTCTCGGGTGTGGTTTCACCGGCTGACTTCATCTCGGTCGCGGAGGAAACAGGGCTTATCGTTCCTATCGGGGCAGAGGTCTTGCGCACCGCATCCGCACTGGCGACGACGTGGCCCGATCACGTGCGTATTGCAGTGAATGTTTCTCAGGTGCAGTTGCGTTCCGTGGGGTACGTCGACTCCGTTCGCGACGTTCTCCGCGAAACAGGCTTGGCTGCGGAGCGACTGGAGATCGAGGTGACGGAGTCGCTGGTCATCGACGACTCGGATCGAGAAGTCCTGCTACGGATCGCGGAGTTAGGTGTTGCCATTGCCATGGACGATTTCGGCACCGGGTACTCCTCGGTCGCGAGCCTGTCCTTGCTGCCGGTGGACAGATTGAAGATCGACCGAGCTTTCGTGAGTCAACTGGACGCGGATCCGACGGAGTCGAGAACCGCGGTATTTCGCGCCATTGTCGACATTGCCGAGTCGATGGGCTTGGAAACGGTTGCCGAGGGCGTCGAAACCGATCGTCAGAGAGCCGTGGTGACCGAGTGTGGCTGCCGCGTCGTTCAGGGCTATCTGGAAGGTCGCCCGATGCCGGCGGCGGACGTCGACGCGTTCATCGAGTCTCGCCGGAATTACAGATTGCCTTCTGCCGCTGAGTGAGAACGCGCGCCGCGTTTGGTTTCTCTTTGTGTGATGGTGCATTGCGGAGCGGCCTCATCTCGAGTTGCCGAGCGAGAACAGTGACGGAGTGATGTGTGGTGAGCGATTCGGCGTTTGTCCCGGGGCCGATGTTGGTGGGCAAGAAGGCGGTGGTGACGGGTGGCGCGCACGCCATCGGCGCCGCAATCGCACGGGCCTATGCGAGTCATGGCGCCCAGGTGCTTGTTGTCGACGTCGACACCGAGCCTGTCGCGGACATCGAATTCGATTCCACAGCAGGTGGTTCGGTTGCAAGTTTGTCCTACGACGTCCGCAAGGCCGAAATTCCGCAGGAGCTGATCGACTTCGCACCGGACATTCTGGTGAACAACGTCGGCCACTTTCTGGCACCGCCGCAAACCTTTTCAGCCACGACGCCGGCGTTCTGGTCGGACATGGGCAATATCAACTTCGACCAGGTTCTGCGCCTGACACATGCGCTGCTTCCCGGCATGATCGAACGCGGCGCAGGCGGATCGATCCTGAATCTGACCACGGTGGAAGCGCATCGGGCAATCCCGGGACACACCGTGTACTCGGCGTACAAGGCCGCGCTGACGCAGTTCACCAGAAGCCTCGGCGTCGAGATCGGTAGAACAGGCGTGCGCGTCAACGCAATTGCGCCCGATCTCATCGAGTCCGTGCAGGTGCCGTACCGGTCGATCGTGGCCGCCGACGACTGGGCCAAGTGGCCGCAGTGGGCACCGTTGGGTGGTCCGGGGCAAGCAGTGGATATCGCCGGGCCGGCACTGTTTCTTGCATCAGACCTGGCGCGGTACATCACCGGCACCGTCATCCATGTCGACGGTGGCTCCCACGCCGCGGGCGGTTGGTTCCCCACCGAAGAGGGTGGTTGGACCAACCGCCCCCGAAAGGCTTGACCCATGACAACTTTGAGTCTCAACGTTCCGAACTTCGGCACTACGTTGGCAGCGGATTCCTACGGGAAACTGGTTCAGGTCTGTCAAAGCGCGGAGTCAGCCGGGTTCGATCGAGTCCTGGTCACCGATCACGTCGTGATGGGTTCGGACAACTCCGCATACACATGGTCGGCGTTTCCCACCGAGCCGGACGCGAATTGGCTCGAACCCTTGAGCGTGCTGGCTTTTGTTGCCGGACAGACCACAACGATTCGACTGGGCACTGGCATCGTGATCGCGGCGTTGCGCGGGGGAGCCGTGCTGGCCAAGACCGCGGCGACCATCGACCTTCTCTCGCGGGGCCGCTTGGATCTCGGAGTCGGAACCGGTTGGCAGGAACGTGAATACGATGCTGCGGGAATCGATTTCGGCAAGCGCGGCCCGCTTCTCGACGACGCATTGGCGATCTGCCGGGCACTGTGGACTTCGGCACCGGCAAGCATCGACACACCCCGCCTGAAGTTCGACGACGTGTACTGCGCGCCTCGGCCGGCCACTGGAATCCCGATCTGGGTGTCCGGTTCGTTGTCGAAGGCCGTCGTGCGACGTGTCGCAACCTGGGGTGACGGGTGGATTCCGATCATGGGCGCAACCAACGACGACCTGCGAGAGGGTGGAGCGCTCATCCGTAAGGCGATGGCTGATCTCGGACGGGATGCGTCGACCCTGGACATTCGTGGACGTTTGACGATTGCCAGGGCGTCGGACGGATCGATCGATCTACGTGCAACGATGCTCGGGGCCGAAGAACTTGTCGAGGCCGGCGCGACCGATGTGCTGGTGGCACTCGGAGCTCTCGATCCGAACCCGGACGAGGCAGTGGCTGTCTTCGGGGAACTGGCGTCGGCCTTCAAAACCGCAACCGGTTAGGGTCTAACGAACGCTAGAAAGACACGCTGGTCAAGACCGAGGAGACGCATACATGACCGAGAACACCGCCACCCTGTCGAGCCTCGAATCGCTCCTCGACTCCCGAATCAGTTGCCGGGCCTATGAGGATCGTCAGGTTCCTCGTGATGTCATCAACGAGATCCTGCGGCTCGCGCAGAAGACACCGTCGTGGTGCAACACCCAACCGTGGCAGGTGGCAATCACCGAAGGCGAGGGCACCGAAAAGTTCCGGGCCGGTCTAGGCGCTTATGTCATGGCCAATCCGCAGGAATCCGATTTCGAGTTCCCGCGCGAGTATCAAGGTGTCTACAAGTCGCGCCGGTTCGATTGCGCGATGGCACTGTACTCGAGCGTCGGAATCGAACACGGTGACCGCGCCGGGTCCGGAGCTCAGACCATGAAGAACTTCGAGCTCTTCGGCGCTCCGCACGTCGCCATCATCACCACGGACGAGGCTTTGGGGACCTACGGGGCCGTCGACTGTGGGCTTTACGTCAACAGCTTTCTCCTCGCTGCTCAAAGCCTTGGCGTCGCGACGATCCCGCAGGCGGCACTTGCCGGTTGCTCCAAGTTCATCCACGAGCACTTCGGCATCGACGACACCCGCAAGGTCGTGTGCGCGATCTCCTTCGGATACGCGGACACGGAACACCCCGTGAACGGGTTCCGCACTGCTCGCGAGGACGTCGACAACGTCGTGCAGTGGATGTCGAACTGATCACCTGCTCGGAGCGGGATTGAGTGTTGGGCAGGCGGACCTGAGAGACTGGTCCGCATGTCCGACACCCCCGAAATGTTCGATCGACTCCGCCGCTTTCCCGACATCGAGGCACCCAATCTATTTGCTGTCGATGCGGCTGATCGGCTGATCCTCGACGAGGCAGCTGACGCACTTGCGGCGGCGCCGTCGGGATCGGTAGTTGTTGTCGGCGATCACTACGGAGCGTTGACGGCCGGAGCGGTTCTCGAGCACGGCCGGTCCGAGGTGCGTGTCTACCAGGACCCGCTCACCGGCGAACTGGCGTTGGCGAACAATGCCCGCGAACTCGGATTCACCGAGCGCTATACGTCGCACGGACTGGGCGAAGCCCTGCTGCGCGGCGCTCGCGTTATCCTCATGCAGTTGCCGCGCAGCCTCGCCGAGCTGGGGGAGATCAGCCAGCTGATTGCGCTGCACGCCGATCCGGAGGTACGCGTCTTTGCAGGCGGGCGCGACAAGCACATCACCCCGGCCATGAACAAGGTTCTCGCAGAGTCCTTTTCGGCGGTAAGCGCGTCGCGAGGCCGGCAGAAGTCCCGGGTTCTGCGGGCTGCTGAGCCGAAGGCCGACGTCGCCGTCACCTTCCCGATGACCGAGTGGCTCGACGAATTCGGTCTCGACGTGGTTGCACACGGAGCGGTGTTTGCCGGTGCGAGTCTCGACATCGGAACCCGGTTGTTGCTCGAGAATCTAGGCAAGATCGACATCGCGCCCCGCGACGTCGTCGACCTGGGCTGTGGCAGTGGCATTCTGGCGACAGCGATCGCGCTGAAGTTCGCAGACGCGCAGGTCGTTGCCACGGACCAGTCGTCGGCGGCGGTGGCGTCGGCGATCGCCACGGCGTCGGCCAACGGCGTCGGAGATCGAGTTCGCGGCCTGCGGGACGACGCCATGAGCACTCTGCCCGACGCCAGTGTCGACCTGGTCCTCCTGAACCCGCCGTTCCACGTCGGTGCCGCCGTTCATACCGGTGGTGCACTCAAGCTGTTCGAGGCAGCAGGTCGGGTACTGCGTCCGGGCGGGCAGCTATGGACCGTGCACAACGCCCACCTGGGATACCGGGAACCGTTGAAAGCAGCAGTCGGTGAGAGTCAAGCGATGGCGAAGAACGCGAAGTTCATCGTCATGCGATCGATCAAAGCGTCCTAGTATCGGGAACTGTTGACCCACCGGAAACCTGCCGGGAACTACGGCGAACGCTCCGACGTTGTAAATTACGAGTGCTTTACTTTTAGTGAGTACACGGACCGGTCGGAAACTCGGATCCGTTCGGCGAACCCGCGACGCACCCGTCGCAGGTCACCACGATGAAGGGATGATCACGGTGCGCACCACCAGCAACCCGGTGTTCCGCAATCTGCCCAAGCAAGAGGGCAACGGATACGCCTCGTTCGGATCTGCGACGGCGGGCGCCTCGCAGGTCACCCAGCAGTTCGGCCAGCCGCAGTACGCTCCGGCCGAGCCGTACCAGACCGGCCCCACCTCGCGGGCTATGACAATCGACGATGTTGTCACCAAGACGGGCATGACGCTCGGTGTGCTTGCGTTGACCGCGCTGGTCTCGTACTTCCTCGTGAACAACGACCCGAGTCTCGCATCGCCGTTTGTGATCGTCGGCGGTCTGGTCGGACTTGTCCTGGTTCTCGTTGCGACTTTCGGTCGCAAGATGGACAACCCGGCCATCGTGCTGGCTTATGCCGCGTTCGAGGGCCTCTTCCTGGGGGCTCTGTCATTCATGTTCACTGCCCCGATCGAAGCGGCTGGCGGTGTGTCGGCCTCGGTGCTGATCTCACAGGCAGTTCTCGGCACGTTCGGCGTGTTCTTCGGCATGCTTGTGGTCTACAAGACCGGCGCCATTCGTGTGACGCCGCGACTGACCCGCATGATCATCGGTGCCTTGATCGGCGTCGTGGTTCTGGCTCTGGGTAACCTCGTCGCCAGCTTCTTTATCGACGGCGGACTCGGCCTGCGTGACGGTGGACCAATCGCCATTATCTTCAGCCTGGTCTGCATCGGTCTCGCAGCCTTCAGCTTCCTGCTCGACTTCGATGCCGCTGATCAGCTGATCCGCGCTCAGGCTCCGGAGAAGGCAGCGTGGGGCGTCGCCCTCGGCCTCACCGTCACCTTGGTCTGGCTGTACGTCGAGATCCTGCGCCTGCTGAGCTACTTCAGTCGCGACTGACAACTCGCAGTAACAAGAATGGCCTCCGCGATGCGGGGGCCATTTCTTTTGTCATAGTGCGTTCTGTCGACGCCTGCTCGCGAAGAACCACGCCGCAGGCCCGACGATCGGCAGGATGACGGAGAGGGCAGACCATCCGATTTTTGCGACCGGATCGGCATCGGACCTCACGATGGACACCACCGCAGTCACCGTGAGAACGATCCACAACAGCATGAACACAGACCAAGCGATGTCGAAACCGATCGGCACCGTCGGATTGTGAGTCTCTTCATTCACGTCGTGCTCCTCCATTCCCGCTCCCGTCCCCCGTAGACGAGTCCAGGGAGGCACTGGCATTAACCGTATAGACAGGGTCTCCCTCCTTCGGACAAACCGAGTTTGACTGTGTGTCATGTCTGAAAAGAAGGTGTGGTTCATTACCGGCGCTGGTCGAGGAATGGGTGTCGACATCGCCCAAGCCGCGCTCGCCGCCGGACATTCGGTCGTCGCGACGGGACGAAACGCGGACCGGGTCGAGAAGGCTATCGGTGCACATGAGGAGCTACTCGCCGTTGCTCTCGATATCACCTCAACCGAAGCGGCGCAGGCGGCAGCTGCGACTGCAGTCGAACGATTCGGTCGAATCGACGTGTTGGTCAACAACGCCGGAAACTTCTACGCCGGTTACTTCGAGAACATCAGTCCTGAACAGTTCCGGGCGCAGATGGAAACCAATTTTTTCGGCCCGCTCAACGTGACTCGTGCTGTCCTCCCCGTCATGCGGCGCCAGCGCAGAGGTCAGGTCATCACCATCACGTCCACTGCCGGTCTGATCGGTCAGGAGTTCTGTGCCGCCTACGCCGCATCGAAGTTCGCTCTGGAAGGGTGGATGGAGTCTCTGCGCTTCGATCTCGAGCCGTACGGCATCAGCACGATGGCTGTGGAGCCCGGGTTCTTCCGGACGGAACTGTTGGTCGAAGGCTCGTCCACGATCTGGCCGGAGCTCGAGATCGAGGACTACGCGGAACGTACTGCTCAGACGATCGAGGCGTGGAAGATCATGAACGGACAGCAGGGAGGCGACCCCAAGAAGCTCGCCCGAGCTCTCGTTACTCTTTCCGACTCGGAGACATTGCCGCTGCGATTCGTCGCCGGCACTGACGCAATAAGCGGAGTCGAGCAGAATCTCGTCGTCATTTCGGGCCAGATCGATGCGAACCGTGGCCTTTCGGAATCTCTGTCCTACGACTCCTGACAACTTCTTTTGTCGGTGCGACCGGGTTACGGTGCTTGGGATACCTAGCAGTTGCTTGGTTCCTCTACCTGAAGGGCGTGCGTATATCCATGTCGACACCTGTACTCGTCTCGGACAACGGATCTGTACGGACAGTGACGTTCAACAAACCGGAGCGACTCAACGCTTTTGATGCCGCAGGCTTCCGGGCTCTGACCAAAGCGCTCGACGACGCGGCCGCAGATTCAAGAGTCGCGGTGGTGGTGATCGAGGGTGCGGGCAAGGCATTTTCGAGCGGAGTGGACCTGCGCGCGCTCTCCGCACCTGGGGCGGACACCGCTGATTTCGGACACGCATTTGCTCCTTTGATCGTGGCGCTGGTGGAGTTCCCGAAGCCGCTCGTCGCTGCCGTGCACGGCGCCGCTGTCGGCATCGGTCTGACGATGCTGCTCTTCTGCGACGTCGTCTACGTTGCCGACGACGCTCGGTTGCGTGCTCCGTTCACATCACTCGGAACAGTGCCCGAAGCGGCAAGTAGTTGGATGCTGCCCAAGGTGATCGGCGCGCAACGCGCGTCCGAACTTCTGTTGACGGCTAGGTGGCTCAGTGGAGTAGAAGCAGCCGAGATCGGCATTGCGGTCGCGGCAGTTCCGGCTGATCAGCTACATCCCCGAGCGATGGAGGCTGCGTCGCAGATCGCCGGCAATGTCGGGCCCGCAGTCCTGGCCGCGAAAAAGCTACTGCGCCAAGGATGGTCAGAGGAAGCCCGAGCGGCGGTCCAACGCGAAGACGATGCCGCGCGCGAGCTGATCCGCGAGTTGGGAAGTTTTGCTCAGAAATTCACGACTACCTGAAAACGGCCGCCCGGCAGAAGCCGGGCGGCCGTTTTCGACGTGCTCAGTAGATCAGCTGAGGCGCTCGATCACCATTGCCATGCCCTGTCCGCCGCCGACACACATGGTCTCGACGCCGAAGGTCTTGTCCTGCTCGCGCAGGTTGTTGATCAGGGTGTTGGTGATACGTGCACCGGTCATACCGAAGGGGTGGCCGAGTGCGAGTGCACCGCCGGAGATGTTGAGCTTGTCCTCGTCGATGCCGAGCTCACGAGCAGATCCGATGACCTGGACCGCAAATGCCTCGTTGATCTCGAACAGGTCGATGTCGGAAATCGACTTGCCCGCGAACTTCAGAGCGTTCTTGACGGCCTGGATCGGGCCGAGGCCCATGATCTCGGGGGACAGACCCGAGACGCCGGTGGAGACGATGCGGGCGAGGGGCGTCAGGCCCAGCGCCTTGGCCTTGGTGTCGGACATGATCACCAGAGCGGCAGCGCCGTCGTTGAGCGGGCAGGCGTTGCCTGCGGTGACGGTGCCGTCGGGACGGAAGACGGGCTTGAGGCCGCTGATGCCTTCGTAGGTGGTGCCGGCGCGCGGGCCGTCATCCTTGGAGACGACGGTGCCGTCGGCGAGGGTGACCGGGGTGATCTCACGCTCGAAGAAGCCACGGTTGATGGCTTCCTCTGCGCGGTTCTGGCTGCGAACAGCGAAGCGGTCCTGATCTTCGCGGCTGATGCCGGTAGCGGAGGCAACGTTCTCTGCCGTCTGGCCCATGCCCAGGTAGACGTCGGGGAGCAGGCCCTCTTCGCGAGGATCGGTCCAGGCGACTCCACCTTCGGCGAGCTTGGCGCTACGCGCCTGCGCTGCGTCGAAGAGCGGGTTCTTGGTGTTCGGCAGGCCGTCTGCGTTGCCCGTGACAAAGCTGGAGACGGACTCGACGCCGGCGGAGATGAAGACGTCACCCTCGCCTGCGCGGATGGCGTGCAGTGCCATACGGGTGGTCTGCAGCGACGAGGAGCAGTAACGGTTGACCGTCACGCCGGGGAGGAAGTCGTAGCCCAGCTGAACTGCGACGACGCGGGCGATGTTGAAGCCCGACTGTCCGGCAGGCTGACCGCAACCCATGATGAGGTCGTCGATCTCGGTGGGGTCGAGCTCGGGGATCTTCGCCAGCGCGGCTGCAACCATCTGGGTGGCGAGGTCATCGGGGCGGATGTCCTTGAGTGAACCCTTCATTGCGCGGCCGATGGGCGACCGTACTGCTGAGACGATTACTGCCTCGGGCATGAAAACTCCTTTTGTGTACTGCGTGGTCGGCGCAGACGACTGCGCGACGAGCAGGGCAAGATGAATGCAGCTTCGACTGCCAATTTACGTTGCCGACCCGAAAACAGGGGCACGGAGTCTCACTCAGTCGTCGCCAAGCTCCTGTACTGCGGGTTTCGGGTGGCCGATCCACCCAACGCGGTGCAGAGCAGTGGATACGCGGGCAGCCATCGTCTGTGCCTGTGCGGCGTCCGAGATCTGGGGGAGATCGGGGAGTGGTCCGCCAGTCCATTCGCCTAACGCCGCAGCGAGCACCGGCACGATCTGGCGGGCCGCGAGCTCGTAGCCGGCCGCCGACGGGTGGAACCGATCAGCCGAGAACATCGTGTCAGGCGAAGCGAGGAATTCTTTTGCGAGCAGATCGGCCAGCGGAACAGGATGCCCACCCGCAGCTCTTGTCGCCGACGCCTGCGCTGCCGCCAAACGATGTCCCCACTCGCGTACGACGGTTCGCAGCGGTTGTGGGATCGCGGTGACCACCCCCAGATCGGGACACGTGCCGACCACGACGACGGCGCCGCTCTCACGCAAGCGCCGTACTGCGTCACCGAGACGCCTGGCCGATGCTCGAATAGCGTTCTTGGCAGTCACGTCGTTTGCGCCGATCAGGATCACCGCCGCGTCCGGCGCCGCCCCGGCAATGAACATGGCGTCGACCTGGCCACTCAAACCGCGCGACGTGGCGCCGCCGATAGCCTTGGTACTCAGGCGGATTCGCTTCCCGGTCTCCTCCGAGAGGAGTTTTGCGATCCGCACCCCCGGTACCTCGTCCGCCGTCACGGCGCCAACACCAGCGGCTGACGAATCGCCGAAAATCATCAGATGGAGGTCGAACGGAACGCCGCGCCACCACCGCTCCGGTGCGTCGATGCCCGGCGAATACACACCGTCCGCTTCGGGTGGTTTGGAGACATTGCGTCCGATCAAGCCGCGTGCGGCACCGGCCTGCGACATCAGGTACTGGTACGCCAACCACGTCGCCGTGCCGGCGCTCGACCCGGCCACCACTGTGGCCACCGACGCTTTCACTCCGGTCCGACTCACAGTGGTCAATCTAGCCGGATCGCCGCACCTTCGCCCGACGTCTACGCGCAGCGATTCGCCGGATCTGGGAACATGGAGCGATGCGCATCGCGGAACACGTCGTAGACCTCATCGGCAACACCCCACTCGTCAAACTCACGTCCGTCACGGGCGAGAACTACGGCACTGTGGCAGCCAAGGTCGAATACCTCAACCCGGGCGGTAGCTCCAAGGACCGTATCGCCGTCAAGATGATCGACGCGGCGGAGGCCTCCGGAGAATTGAAGCCGGGCGGCACCATCGTCGAACCGACGTCAGGCAACACCGGAATCGGTTTGGCGCTCGTCGCTCAGAAACGCGGATACAAGTGCGTGTTCGTCTGCCCCGACAAGGTCAGCGAAGACAAGCGAAACGTTCTGCGTGCTTACGGAGCCGAGGTAGTCGTCTGCCCCACAGCCGTCGCACCCGAGCACCCCAACAGTTACTACAGCGTCTCCGATCGGCTCACCCGTGAGATCCCGGGTGCCTGGAAGCCCAACCAGTACTCCAACCCAGGCGGACCGGCAAGCCACTACGAGACCACCGGCCCCGAGATCTGGGCAGACACCGACGGCAAGATCACGCACTTCGTCGCCGGCGTCGGCACCGGTGGAACCATCACCGGCACCGGCCGCTACCTCAAGGAGGTGTCGGGCGGCAAGGTCAAGGTTGTCGGCGTCGACCCCGAAGGTTCCGTCTACTCCGGCGGCACGGGTCGTCCGTACCTGGTCGAAGGTGTCGGCGAAGATTTCTGGCCCACGGCTTACGATCCGTCCATTCCGGACGAGATCATCGCCGTGTCGGATGCGGACTCCTTCGAGATGACGCGTCGTCTGGCCCGTGAAGAAGGCCTGCTGGTCGGTGGATCGTGCGGCATGGCTGTCGTCGCGGCACTCGAGGTCGCCAAGCGCGAAGGCCCCGACGCACTTGTTGTCGTACTCCTTCCCGACGGTGGCCGCGGCTACCTGTCCAAGATCTTCAACGATCAGTGGATGGCGTCGTACGGTTTCCTGCGGACTCCGCTCGACGGCAAGGCAAACGTCCCCACCGTGGGCGACGTGCTGCGCGGAAAGTCGGGCGAACTGCCCGATCTCGTGCACACGCACCCGTCGGAAACCTTGCGTGACGCCATCGAGATCCTGCGTGAATACGGTGTGTCACAGATGCCGGTGGTTGGTGCCGAACCGCCCGTCATGGCAGGTGAGGTGGCCGGCAGTGTCACCGAACGTGATCTGCTCAGCGCAGTCTTCGAAGGCCGTGCGCAACTTGCCGATTCGGTCGAAAAGCACATGAGTGCGCCGTTCCCGCTCATCGGATCGGGCGAGCCGGTCTCGGCCGCGACCAAGGCACTCGGCGATACTGACGCCCTCATGGTCGTCGACGACGGTAAGCCCGTCGGTGTCATCACCCGCCACGACCTTTTGGGATTCCTCAGCGCCGGATCCTGAGACATCCGAGTTTGTCCCCCGGAAGGTAGGGTCAGCGCCCATGGGGGACAAACTCGTCGGATATATCGGTGTTCTTGCGGCAGTGCTGGTGACAACGGCGTGTAGTTCGACGGTTGCCGGCACTCCGCAAGCAGCATCGGGGGCAAAGGTAGCGGTGTCGACTAGCGCCCCGTCTGGGAAGTCGACTACCACCGAAACGGCGCCGACGACGGTCAAGCCGACGGCATCGCTCGCTCCGGCCTTCTCAGGCTCGGTGAAATGCTCGACCCTCATGCCGGCAGTCCGTGACATCGTCGAACCGTACGGCGCCCCCAACGACATGCCGAACGGGTGCATCTGGATGGACGGCGGCAGGTCCATCGCCATCACGTCCTTTACGATGACCAACTCGCAGAGTACGCGCGACACGATGGCAAAAAGTGGATACGACCTGCAGGACCCGCGACTGAGAAGTTTGGGTGCGGTTGCCAAAGGTGGTCTGACGATCACTGTTCTCTCTCCCGAACACATGACCATGGTGATGTACAGCCCCGACCTCGCCGAGACCGCCGCGTTGGATGCGGCAATCAGAGTCGTGGAGTTGGTCGAGAACTGACACAGCCGCCCTGCATCGGCGAGGTGGCTACTAGTCTGGTGGGCATGAGCGAGCAACGCAGCAAGGCCGACAACATCAGCTGGCAGGGTTTCTCCACGAAAGCGGTACACGCGGGCTACGAGCCCGATCCGCTGACCGGTGCCGTCAACGTTCCGATCTACGCGAGTTCCACCTTCGCGCAAGACGGTGTGGGTGGGATGCGCAGTGGGTTCGAGTACGCGCGCACGGGCAATCCCACTCGTCGACCGCTCGAAGCGAACCTGGCGGCACTCGAATCAGGTAGCTACGGTCGGGCTTTCAGCTCGGGCATGGCTGCCACTGACTGCCTCCTCCGATCCGTTCTGCGCCCGGGTGACCACCTCGTCATCCCAGACGACGCTTACGGCGGAACCTTCCGACTCATCGACAAGGTCTTCACGCAGTGGGGCATCGAGTACACCCCGGCTCCGGTCTCGGACGTCGACGCGGTACGCGCAGCGATGCGACCCAACACCAAGCTGGTGTGGGTGGAAACACCCACGAACCCACTGCTCAACATCGGTGACATCGAACTCCTGGCCGAGGTTGCGCACGAGGGCAATGCAAAGATCGTGGTGGACAACACCTTTGCCTCGCCCTACTTGCAGCAGCCCCTGCAGTTGGGCGCCGACATCGCTCTGCATTCCACTACCAAGTACATCGGTGGACACTCCGATGTGGTCGGTGGCGCACTGGTCTGCGACGACGAAGAGCTCGACCACGCTTTCGCGTTCCTGCAGAACGGTTCCGGCGGCGTTCCCGGTCCGTTCGACGCCTTCCTCACGCTACGCGGCATCAAGACACTGGCATTGCGGATGGAGCGTCACAGCGACAACGCCGAAAAGGTTGTCGAACTGCTCGACGGGCACCCCGCCGTCGCGAGCGTCATCTACCCGGGTCTCGCCTCGCATCCGTCGCACAAGGTTGCGGCCAAGCAGATGCGGCGATTCGGCGGCATGATCTCGGTGCGCCTCAAGGGTGGCAAAGCTGCCGCGCTCGAACTGTGCTCACGCACCGAAATCTTCACGCTCGCAGAATCTCTCGGCGGCGTCGAATCGCTCATCGAGTTCCCCGGCGCCATGACCCACGCGTCGACCGCCGGTTCGGCGCTCGAGGTTCCCGACGACCTGGTCCGTCTGTCGGTTGGTATCGAAGATGCCTCCGACCTGGTCGGCGATATCGAGCAGGCGCTGGCGTAACTCTGTGCTGTGCGCCTTTGTCAACCGCGGGCGGTTGACAAAGGCGCACAGTGTCAGTCGTCCGGCCACCCCGCCAGGGTGGTGACCCGGAACTCCTGATCGACCAGGCGGGCCGGGCGATCCAGCTTGTGCAGCCAATCGATGGCGGAGCCGCTCATTCCCACGGCTACCCGGCTCAGTGCTGCTGCCTCCGCACAGGATTCGGCTATCACCGATACCGTGCGCCACATCGATGTTGCCGTCGATTCCCGGGCAAGCGGCTTGACGGTGCTGGCCGTCGCGATGCCGCACCCGGAAGGAACGGCAACCTGACACGTGGGGTCACCCGGGAGATCTTGAACCTGAATCTGCCAGCCGCCTTCCGGCGACGGTCCGGCCACGGCTATGTCTCCGCCCAAGGCAACGAGAACCCCGCAGCCGAGAAGTTCGGCTGTGGTTGCGGCGCAATGGTCAGCCGAACTGGCGCGCGCAGTGGCGGATAGATCGAGGACAACGTCGGCCGGGCTGAACACCCGGTTGCTCTCGACGCGGATCTTCCACCAGGAGTGTGGATCTCGCGAGCCTGCCGTTGGGGTGAGTTTGCCGTCGGTGAGGCGCGCGATCGCGAGTGCGTCCGTGAGGAAATGCGCAAACATCGGCGTTATGGGGGCGCCGTCGACCTCGAGAGCCGGCCCGGATCCGAATGTGCGGATCTCGGAGTCTGCGCGATCGCGATTGGTGGCCGCGTCGGCAGCGCTCAGATAACCCCGCACGAGACTGGCGGCGGAGGCGAGGGCACCGGGATCGGTGACGACTACGCGTGCCTGGACGCCCCAGGTGAGCCATTCGGTTGCGGCGCGTGGTGCGTTCACGAACCGTTGGAGACGGCGTCCGGAACTCCGAACCCGCTGGCTACGACCAGCCGTGATGCGGCCGCATGCTTCGAGGTGGTGTCGGTGGAGATGGCCGTCGTGGTGGAACTGTCGGTGGGGTTGGATACGAGGGATAAGCCACCACTTGCGATGGCGCCCGCAACAGCCGTCGCAGCAAGCGCGAGGTGAACGGGTCGGTATGCCGAGGTGCGAGCCCGAGTGGGCCGTGTCCGATCGTCGCTCATGTCCACAGACTGCCCGCCGAACCTGAGAAAAGCCTTGGGGTATGTGGTCATTTGGGTAACGTCTGACGTGATAAATGAGACATTGGTTACAGGTTGGTGCGCCACCGGGGGTATCGAATGCATGTTCGAAACCCTAGGCGGTGCCACCGACAGGTTCGACAGGCTCGTGGATCGATCAGTTACCGGAGGTTTTTGATGGCAGTGAGTGTCCTGGCGATCACTGTGTCGATCGGTACTGCACTGGGGGTGATAGGAGCAACACTGGGGACGCCCGCCGAGGCGAATGCAGCTCCCGCCGCGGAAATCTCACTCGCGGCATTGGGCGGGCCGGTGCGAGCACAAGAGAATCCGGAAGGGCTTGTGCCTTCGGTGCCGTCCAATTTTCCCGGGGCTGCTCTGGCACCGGTTGGCGCGGTCGCGGTATTCGCGCCGTGGGTCAAGAAAGCGGGCGCAATCTGCTCGGAGATCACGCCGGCTGTGGTGGCGTCGCTGTATTCGACTCGTAGCGGCTTTCAATACGGCCCCGGCGCAGAAGTGTCGGACGAGGGTGGGCGCGGACCTGGCCGATTCACCACAGCAGCGTGGACGGCGTACGGCAAGGACGGCGACGGCGACGGCAAGATGGACATCTTCGGTGTCGCAGACCCCGTGATGACGTCCGGCTACCGACTGTGTGAACTGGTGAAGCAGGCCCAGTCGTGGCAGCAATCAGGGGAGGTCCAGGGCGATACCGTCGAACTGGCGCTGGCAGCCTACGACGTCGGGCCCGAGGCAGTGCGGGCAGCGCACGGCGTTCCGCAGGATCAGACTGCGGCACCCTTCGTCGCGCAGGTCACGTCCTTGCAGGATTCCTTTGCCCTGATGCTTGCGCCGTTCAATTACAACAATCTTGCGGCCGCGGTAGGCGGTGTAGTCCAAGCCGGACTGAAATTCCTCGGACTGCCGTACGTGTGGGGCGGAGGAAACATCAACGGTCCGTCGATGGGCGGGTTCGACTGCTCGGGACTGACGTCGTACGCCATCCACGCCGCAACCGGGATCACTTTGCCACGCACGTCGGAAACCCAATGGGGTGTTGGCGTCGAGATTCCCCTCGATCAAGCGCAACCAGGTGATCTGCTGTTCGGAAACTGGCAGGCAGGCGGCCCCGGACACGTCGCGATCTACGTCGGAAACGGGCAGATGCTGCACGCGCCGACCTTCGGTGACGTAGTGAAAGTCGGTCCGATCTTCGCCGGTATGAAGGCGCGACGAGTGATCTAGGCAAGAAAAAACGTCGCCCGGACGAGTATGTCCGGGCGACGTTTGTTTCGTGTGTAACCGATCAGCTGTGGTACGGCTCCGCGCTAACGAGGGTGACCTTCATGGTGCCGCCGTTAGGCAGGTTGTACTCGCGAGTCTCGCCTTCCTTGGCCTCGAGAAGTGCGCTACCCAGCGGAGAGTTGGGGGAGTACACCTCGAGCTTGGCGTCACGCGCGCCCTCTTCGCGGGTTGCGATCAGGAAGGTCTCGGTGTCGCTCTCGTCGCCGTCGTAGTACACCTTCACTACCGAACCCGGGAGTGCAACACCGGACTGAGTGGGTGCTTCGCCGACCTTTGCGCTGTTGAGCAGATCCTGAAGCTGGCGGATACGAGCTTCCTGCTGCCCCTGATCTTCGCGTGCAGCGTGGTAGCCGCCGTTCTCCTTCAGATCGCCCTCTTCGCGACGCTCGTTGATCTCGGCGGCGATGATGGGGCGGTACGCGATGAGCTGGTCGAGTTCCTTCTTGAGCCTGTCATGTGATTCCTGCGTAAGCCAGGTCACCTGGGTCTCGGTCATCTCGATCACTCCCTAGTAGTCGGAGCCGGGGGCTCCCTCGACAGATCACTGCGACAGCACTGAACTCACTGCAACAGCAATAAACAACGGCTCGAACGCGCCTGGGCTAGGCGTGATCTTGCCGTCAGCGCTGCGCTCGACGCCAACCTGGCCGTCAATGCAGCAATACACGGTTCCACCCGGAACCGTGTACCAAGCAATTCTATCACGCAGGACTACCCGCCCTGTCGGAACTCAAACGTCGGGCAGGGCGGGTAGTAGGCGCAGTCAGTTTTTGGTCAGATACTCCGGGACGTCGAGGCTGCATCCGAAGACGTCGGCCATGCCTGGTGGGAGGGACGTTTTGATCTCGGTGTTGAACTCCAAGGTCTGGTACGTCGTAGCCGGAACGTAAACCTCGCGTCGACCGGTTTCGGATCCGCCCTTGGAGCGGGCGCGAACGATGCACACAGCTTCCTGGCTCGGATCGTCACGCGTGACGGTGAACCGGATCTTCATGGTCGAGTCGTCGGCGATGTCGTACGAGATCGTCTCGGTCGTGATCTCTTTCACCGAGAATTTGGTGTATCCGACGTAGGCGATACCGGTGCCCACAACGATGACGAGGGCGGTCAGAGCCCACACGATCCACTTCTTGGAACCGCCCGTGCGAGTCGCGCTCGGGTACCGATCTTGGGGAAGCGTATTACTCATCACTCTGCTCTCGAAGACTCGAGTTCGTGTTCTACGCAACCGCGGACTGGGGTCATGGCTGCATCAGGAACTCTCGGGTGGAACTATAGAGGACGCGCCCACTGGCGCTGCCGGTAGGTTTGACGGCAAGAGTTCGGAGCAGACGCCGGTAACGGCTACAGGTGAAGTTGAGGTGAACGAACACGTGAGCGGATTCCGGCTCATGGCCGTCCATGCCCATCCCGACGACGAGTCGAGCAAGGGTGCGGCCACCACCGCCCGTTATGCAGCCGAAGGCCATGAAGTGATGGTCCTGACGCTCACCGGGGGTGAACGTGGCGACATTCTCAACCCGGCCATGGATGTCCCCGGCGTCCGCGACCGCATCAGCGAGGTGCGCCAGGAAGAAATGGCGGAAGCTGCGCGGATTCTGGGCGTCAAGCACCGCTGGCTGGGCTTCGTCGACTCGGGCCTGCCCGAGGGTGATCCGTTGCCGCCGCTTCCGGAGGGCTGCTTTGCGCTGGTGCCGCTCGAGGAATCGACGCGCGCACTCGTCAAGGTGTTCCGCGAATTCCGTCCGCACGTCATCACGACGTACGACGAGAACGGTGGATACCCGCACCCCGACCACATTCGGTGCCACGAGGTGTCGATGGCTGCGTACGAAGCGGCTGCCGACCCGGAGTATCATCCCGAGGACGGCGAACCGTGGGAGATCAAGAAGGTCTATTACTCGCACGGCTTCATCCGTAAGCGTCTCGAACTCTTCCAGGAGGAGTACGAGCGCCGCGGCGAGCCGTTCCCCATGGCGGATTGGCTCAAGAAGTGGAAGACCGAGCGCGGTGACATGATGGTCCGGGTCACCACCCAGATCGCCTGCGGCGATTACTTCCCCCAGCGCGACGACGCTTTGCGTGCGCATGCGACGCAGATCGACCCCAATGGTTCGTTCTTTGCGGTGCCGCTCGATATTCAGCAGAAGATCTGGCCCACAGAAGAATTCGAACTCGCGAAGACGCGGGTTTCTACGTCCATCCCGGAAACCGACCTGTTCGCAGGTCTTGAAGAGGACGTCTGAAAGTGAATGCACTATCCGCCGAGTTGGTAATCGGCACAACACAATTGCTTGCACAGAGCCCGAGTAACCCCTCGGGCCCTGAGTTCGGCAAGTCGTCGCCGGTCGGACTGGTTGTCGTCTTGGCATTGTTCATCGGTGTGATCCTGTTGGTCGTGTCGATGAACCGTCAGCTCAAGAAGTTGCCGGAAACTTTCGAACCCGAACACCCGGAAGCCGATCAGCAGTTGGATGAAGGAACGGATCGTGGTGCGATCGCCACGCCGGAAACGGATGCCGGCGACGCATCAGCCGAGAAGACTCCCAAGCACGATTCCTGACGCGAGCGAGGTAGGGCACATGGACCCACGGATGAAGAACAATCTGGGTGGGTCCACCAGTCCCTACCTTCGTCAGCACGCCGACAATCCGGTCCACTGGCAGCAGTGGGGGCCGGAGGCCATGGAGTGGGCACACGAACGTAACGTGCCGATTCTGTTGTCGATCGGATACTCGGCGTGCCACTGGTGCCACGTGATGGCCCACGAATCGTTCGAGAACGGCGACATTGCGGCGGTCATGAACGACAACTTCGTCTGTGTGAAGGTGGACCGCGAAGAGCGGCCTGACATCGACGCCGTCTACATGAATGCCACGGTCGCGATGACCGGTCAGGGTGGCTGGCCGATGACGTGTTTCCTGACTCCTGACGGTTCGCCGTTCTACTGCGGCACGTACTACCCGCCGGCGCCGCGTGGTGGAATGCCTTCGTTCATACAGCTTCTCGAAGCGATTGCCGAGACATTTGCCAACCGTCGCGGCGAGGTCGACGATGCTGCGTCGTCGATCGTGACGGAGTTGGCGCGCGCGTCGGGTGGAATCCCGTACAGCGGTGCGCCGATCGATGCCGCGCTCCTCGACGCAGCGGGCCAAGCAGTATTGGCGGATGAGGACCTGCCCCGCGGCGGTTTCGGCGGCGCCCCGAAGTTTCCGCCGTCCGCGTTGCTCGAAGGACTGCTGCGGCAGTTCGAGCGGACCGGTTCGAACAATATTCTCGGTGGACTGCAGCGCACTGGTGAAGCCATGGCGCGCGGTGGCATCTACGACCAGTTGGGCGGCGGTTTCTCCCGTTACTCCGTCGACGCGGAGTGGGTGGTTCCGCATTTCGAGAAGATGCTCTACGACAATGCGTTGCTGCTCCGGTTCTACGCGCACTGGGCACGTCGGACGGGTTCCGAGTTGGCAGCCCGCATCACTGAGGAAACCGCAGGATTTATTCTCGGCGATCTGCGAACCGAAAACGGCTGCTTCGCTTCGGCTCTGGACGCGGACACCAACGGCGTCGAAGGATCGACCTATGTGTGGACGCCCAGCCAGCTGATCGATGCGCTCGGCGAGGACGACGGACGGTGGGCGGCAGAGTTGTTCCGCGTCACCGACGACGGAACCTTCGAAGATGGTGCATCGGTGTTGCAGTTGCTCAGCGATCCCGACGATTGGTCGCGCTGGCAGAAGGTTTCCGACGCACTGCGCGCAGTGCGAAAAGACCGTCCGCAGCCGGGCCGAGACGACAAAGTCGTGACCGCATGGAACGGGCTCAGCATCACCGCCTTGACGGAAGCCGGGCTTGCACTGAATCGACCCGAATGGATTGACGCTGCACGGGTGTGCGCGCACACCCTTCTCGGCCTGCATCTCGTTGACGGCAGATTGCGCCGCGCATCTCTCGGTGGCGTTGTCGGTGAGCCCGCCGGGGTCCTCGAGGACTACGCGGCCCTGGCCACCGGACTCCTCGCGCTGTACCAGGCAACCGGGGAATCGGAGTGGCTCGACACCGCCCGGCAGTTGCTCGACCTCACTCTCGATCATTTTGCCGACCCAGCCGAGCCCGGAAGTTGGTTCGACACAGCAGATTTTGCCGAAAGCTTGGTGACCCGACCCCGCGATCCGATGGACGGCGCAACACCGTCGGGAGCGTCAACTGTCACGGAGGCGCTGTTGACGGCGGCTGCGCTCACCGAACCCGAGCGTGCCTCCCTCTATGCCCAAGCCGTATCCGACTCACTTGCACGCGCAACGTTGCCGCTCGAGCGTGCTCCGCGCTCGGCCGGGCATTGGCTCGCGGTGGCGGAAGCATCGCTGCGCGGGCCGATCCAGGTAGCTGTTGTGGGTGACGGTGATCTGCTGGACGCGGCCCGTCGCCTCGCCCCCGGCGGCGCCGTGATCGTCGCAGGTGAGCCGGATTCCTCACCGCTGCTGGCAGATCGGCCTCTGGTCGACGGCGCTCAAGCGGCCTACGTCTGCCGAGGCTTCGTCTGTGACCGCCCGGTCACAGACGAAGCAGGCTTGGCGCTTGCGCTGGCGCACTGAGCGGGTCGCTCGCTGGCGCAGTAACCTGGTCAGGACTTGGCGTGCCGCTTTGCCAACATCCAGCGCGAGATCTTCATGTCGCGCGCCTTCCGCTCGATGGTCAGTAGATCCAGTGGTGCGCTGAACTTCTGAACTGCCATCGATTTGACGCTGCTGAACTCGCGCAGTCCGTCTGCCCCGTGGATGCGGCCGAATCCGGAATCACCGACACCGCCGAACGGGAGGGCGGCGATTCCGGCAAATCCGAGAACCGAATTGACGGTGACCACACCACATTCGAGTTTCTCGGCAATTGCCCGCCCCTTCGATGTGCTCTTCGTGAACACCGACGCGCCCAATCCGTACTTCGACGCGTTGGCGCGCTCGATGCCTTCGTTCATGTCGGCAACCTTGTTCACCACGACGCTCGGTCCGAACGTTTCCTCGGTGACCGCGGTGGAATCTTCCGGTACGTCGGTCAGGACGATCGGGTCGATGAACGGGCCGCGGAAGGACTCGAGGCCGCCGAGAACAGCTTTGGCTCCTCGGCCGAGCGCGTCTTCGATCTGACCTCGCACGATCGCCGTCTGCTTGCCCAGCGTCATGGGGCCGTAGGTCGAACCGGCGTGGGCATCGCGCAGCGCCGCAGTGAGTTTCGACAGGAAGGCGTCGTAGACCGGGGCGGCGACGTAGATGCGCTCGACACCGGCGCAGGTTTGTCCGGCGTTGCCGACCGCACCGAATGCCGCGAAGGCTACGGCGGCATCAAGGTTGGCGTCGGAATCCACCAGCATGGCGTCCTTGCCGCCGCACTCGGCAACCAGGGGAGTCAGGGTATCGGCGCAGGCAGCCATGACGCGTTTTGCGGTGGCCGTCGAGCCGGTGAACGCAATCTTGTTCACCCCGGACGAACACAGCAGTGCGCCGGTCTTGCCGTCGCCGGTAATCGTTTGGAGGACAGGATGTCCGGGTGCTGCGAGGTTCCACAGGCGGGCCAGTTCGACACCGACGCCTGGTGAGAGTTCGCTTGGCTTGAAGACGACGGCGTTGCCGGCGGCCAGTGCGTACCCGATCGACCCCATCGGTGTGTACAGCGGATAGTTCCACGGACCGATTACACCGACGACGCCCATCGGCCGATAGCCGACGGAGGCAGATTGGTTGGCGCTGATCAAGCCTGCACCGACGCGTCTGCGGCGCAACACCTTCTGTGCGTTGCGGGCGGCCCAGTCGAGATGTTCGACTGCCAACATCACTTCGAGTAGCGCGTCGTCGCTCGGCTTTCCGGTTTCCGTGGAGATGATCGACGCCATCGAATCCGCGTGGGAGGCAATGGCAGCCCGGAAGTCACCTAGGACTTTCTTTCGCCCTGCAAAACCGAGTTGATCCCACCACGCCGCTGCGGTGTGTGCTGCGGCCACGGCCTTGTCGACCGCCTGCTGATCGGCGACGGGGTACTGCGCGATCACGGTGTCATCGCGAGGGTCGAGGCTCGCGAAGGTGGGATCGCCTGACGTCGGATCTGTGGACGTGCTGTGTCGGCCGAGCTGTTCGGTCATATTTCTCAGATCCTCCAGGAGTCGACGCATCACATATATGTGATGTGATTTACTGTGCTGGTAGTCACAGTATGCGTCGGACGGAGCTCCGACAAGCCTCCAGCCATTTCTCACCCGGGAGTTTTCGATGCACATGGATTTCACGCAGGAGCAGTCTGATTTTGCCAAGTCGGTGGCCGCGTTCTGCAAGAAGGAAAGCGGTACGCGCGAGCAGCGAGACCTGCTGACCGATCACGGAGCGCACAACCACAATCAGGCGTACTACGAGAAAATGGCGGAACTGGGATGGCTTGGACTGACTGTGCCGGAGGAGTACGGCGGATCGGCCGGCAGCACGGTTGACCTGTGCATCTTCCTCGAGGAAGCGGCCAAGGGGATGGCGCCGATCGGCGGACTCGGCCCAACGGTCATCACGGGGGCGGCGTACGAGAAGTTCGGCAGTCCGGCGCAGAAGGAAGCGGTACTCGGCGGCATCGTTCGAGGGGCGTCGCAGTCGATCTCGATGTCGGAACCCGAGGCGGGCTCGGACGTCGGTAACTTGAGTTGCCGTGCCGAGAAGGTCGACGGTGGATGGCTGATCAACGGACAGAAGACGTGGTGCTCCAATGCGCACTTCGCCGAGAACATCCTGTTGGTTGCCCGTACGTCGAGAGGTGAGGGCAAGCACGAGGGCCTGACGATGTTCCACGTTCCGGCAGATATTTCCGGCCTGAAGATCAGCGGAATCGACACGATGGGCGGCAAGGAGGTCAACGACCTCTACTTCACCGACGTCCTGCTGCCTGACGACGCTGTGGTCGGCGAGGTCGGCAACGGCTGGCGTCAACTCATGGCGGGGCTCAATATCGAACGGCTCATCCTGGCGGCGATGATGCTCGGAACGGCGCAGCGGGCTTTCGACGACACTCTCGAATTCATCACCACCCGTAAGCAATTCGGGCGTCCTGTCGGTTCGTTCCAGGCGCTTCGGCACCGCGTCGCGGATCTGGCTACGGAGATCGAATGCGGCCGACTGCTGGTCTACAGCGTCGCCAGGATGGTCGACGCCAATCCGACGAAGATGTTCCCGCGCGAGGCGTCGATGGCAAAACTGAAGCTCACCGAAACCGCCAAGAAGGTTGCGCTCGAGGGCATGCAGATGATGGGCGGGTACGGTTACGCCACGGAATTCGACATGGAGCATCATGTGCGAAAGACTCTGGTGTCTTCCATTTATGGTGGTACCAACGAGATTCAGCGAGACATCATCGGCAAAACGTACGGACTGTGAGGATCGGTTGTGGCAACGTCTGCACGCACTCGGAGGGTGACGTCTGAGCTGAGGAGACGGCCACAGCTGTCCGAGGATGTGGCGAACCATGTTCGCAACCTCATCATGTCCGGGGAGGTTCGTCCGGGCGAGTTCGTTCGCCTCGACGAAACCGCAGCCGACCTCGGGGTCAGCGTCACGCCAGTTCGGGAGGCTCTGGTCGCGTTGCGCGGCGAGGGGATGGTCGAGTTGGTTCCCCACCGCGGCTATCTGGTATCGCCGCTCAGTCGCCAGGACATCGAAGACATCTTCTGGTTGCAGGGACAGATTGCAGTCAAATTGGCGTTGCGGGCCGCTGACAAGATCACCGCTGACCAGCTTGCAGAGTTGGTCGAGCTCAATGCCGATTTACGGGCAGCGGTCGACGCGTCGGATGCTGCTGCGATCGAGCAGTGCGAATTCCAATTTCACCGCCTGATCAATCTTGCTGCGGGCGGGGCAAAGTTGGCGTGGTTCCTGTTCGGTGCAATCCGCTACACCCCGGCGCGGCTGTACGCGACCGACGCGGGCTGGGGTGAGCTTGCGGTGTCGAGCCACGACAAGTTGATCGAGGCGTTCGAGAAACGAGACCTCGAGCAAGTGGACGCGCAGATGCGAGTTCAGTTCTCCGACGGTGCCGCTCGTCTGCTCGCCCACCTCGACAACATCGGCCTCTGGGACTGAGCTTCGAGTAGGGCCCTCAGGACGGCGGCATTGCGGGAGCGAGCAGGATCGCCGCACATTCGGCGACTAGTTCTTCTTCGGTGACGTCGATGTATCCGTCGAGCCATGCGCTCAGCGTTTGAGCGAGGCCGCCGACCAGGAAGGTTGCCGTCAGCGTCAGCTGGCCGCTGTCGCCGAGTCGGTAGAAGCTCTTGGCGTTGGCGGCGAGGAGACCGATGAATATCGTGGTCGACGCCCGGCGTTTCTCGACGAGGAGCGGGCTTGTGAGCGCGCTCGAGAAGAGTAGTCGCCCGCGCCTTGGGTCGCGGGCAACGGTGCGGACGATGTTGGCTATGGCCGCCACTGCCTTGTCTCGTTCGGCGTCGGCCGCGTCCACTGCTGCCTGGGTGGAGACGGCGATATCCGTGATGACCGTGTCGTACACCGCGGAGATCAGGGCGTCGCGGTCGGTGAAGCTCTCGTAGAAGTACCGGGCAGCTACACCAGCCTGTTTGCACACCCCACGCACCGTCAGTTCGGGTTCGGCTGATCCCATCAGTTCGAGCCCGGCTTCGATCAGCGTCTCGCGGCGCGCAGCGACGCGGAGGGCGCCGTCGACGCCACCGTACAAACGCGGTTGGTCATTCATGTAGACCATCTTGGCATCTCGAAGCTATTGACATCGTGAGGTTTCAGCGCTTCACTCATCTGAGAACACGCGTTCGCAGATATCCGACTCGAAGGGGTTAATGCCGTGACGGTGAGTAGAGATTCGATCGACATCGATGCTGAGGTCGAGAAGGCGATGTCCGGGTTGGGACTGTTGGCCGCCGGCGCAAACGTGATCATGCAACTTGCGCGCCCCGCGGTGGGTTACGGCGTGTACGAGAGCAAGGTCGAGACCGGCAGGTTGGACCGTCATCCGGTCAAGCGCACTCGCACAACGCTGACCTACCTGGCGGTGGCAAGCCTCGCCACCGAGGACGAGAAGAAGCAGTACCGGCGCGCAGTCAACGGAGCACACAAGTATGTCCGTTCGGACGAGAACAGTGCCGTCGAGTACAACGCGTTCGACCCCGAACTCCAGTTGTGGGTTGCTGCCTGCCTGTACCGCGGCTTCGAGGACGTCTACAAGGCACTGTACGGAGATCTCGACCCCGCAACCCAGGACGCCTTCTATCAGCGTAGTTCAAGTTTTGGCACCACCCTCCAGATGCGCCGCGACATGTGGCCGGTGGACCGAGATGCGTTCGAGGTCTACTGGAACGAGAACCTGAACAAGGTCAGCATCGACGACACGATCCGTGAGCACCTGTACGGGATCGCATCGGCTACTTTCACCCCGAAGCTGTTGCATCCCTTGGTCGGCCCGCTCAATCGCTTTCTCACGACGGGATTCCTGCCGCAATCCTTCCGGGACGAAATGCGCCTCCCGTGGTCCGAACGGAGGCAGCGCGGATTCGACCGATCGATGCGCGTCGCGGCGGCAGTCAATCGAGTTACCCCGAAGGTCATTCGCATGTTCCCGTACAACTTTTACCTGTGGGATCTGCGTCGTCGAATTGCCAAGGGGATTCCGTTGGTCTGACGGGACAGTCCACAGTTCAGACGAGGTTCTTGCTTCGTTTGATCCGGCGACGGAGGTCGCGCATCTGAATGGTGTTGCCTGCCTGCCGGATCGATCGAGGTATGAATCTGTTGACGAAGGACACGAAGATGAAGAGATGTTCGAAGCGTCGACGGTCGTCCTCGGTCCACTCGAGTCCGAGTTGGTCACGGTAGATCGGGGGAAGAAACCCGATTGTCAGAAATCGCAGCAGGTTTCGAAACACCAGGCGCAGTGGCCAGGCAATCATGCGTAAGTCGATCAGATCGTTCAGATACCGGCTGGTGCGTTCGTCGATGATCACACGTTCACAGCCGACGTTCCAGTAACGTTCGAAATCCGCGCGCGTGGCCGGCCACATCTCTTCGGTGACCTGCAGAGTGGTTCCCAGAGTAGAGGCGGATTGGTAGAACGACTCCGCCTGTTCTTCGGACATCACACCGTGCAGCAACTGGTGACTGTCTTCGAATCCGATGAACAGGCAAGCCGCGACCCATAATTGGAGTTCACGGTTGAAGGCGTTGTACTTGACCGGGCTGTTTGCATCTGACCGTACGTGCCGGTGCACCGAGTTGACTGCTTCGCGGTACGCCAGACGCTCTTCCTCGTTACCCAGAATCGCGACAGTCAGATATTGCGTGGTGGTCCGCGCGCGTTTCCACGGATGTGCCGTCAGAGCGCCTGATTCGACCTTGCTTTCCATGACGCCGTACGCCACTTCCGGCCAGCCGAGTTGCAGGACGACGTTGGCGGCGGCGCCGGCAAACGACCAGAAGTCGAGCGCATCGGTGATGTGAGCAGGTTTCCTGGCCCACCGCCGGCGCAGGCCGGTGATGGTGATTCGCGTCTGATCGGTTCGAAGTGACGACTCGGTCTGTTCGGAATCCAGGTAATGAGTGGGCATCGACCCTCCTATTTCGTCTCTACGTTGCTGACGAGCCACTGGTCGTTCGATCTGACCATCGAGATGACCATCCGATACTTCTGCGCATTCCCTTGCGGCGCAGCAACATTTTTGGCTTCCTGATCGACGAACACCAGAACTGTTGCCGATGAACTGTCCATGGACTCGATACCTACGTGTGCCGCCGTAGCGGTTGCCTGCCCCTGCCCGCCGGCGACGACATCGCGCAGCGAATCGACCATGGTTCGGTAAGTGCCGGCAAACTCGTCGGTCGACATGGAGGCAATCGAGTCCTTGTTCGCGTCCAGATCCTGGTAATCGAAGGAAGACATGATGACCGAGTATTCGCGGGCAGTGTCGAGAGCTTCCTGGCGCAGAGTGTTGTCCTGGCTTTCCGAATACATCTGAAATCCCCACGCCGCCACTGCTGCGACCAGTGCCAGAGCCAATACGGCAGTCAGGGCGGTGCGCGGCGTCTTCAGGCGTCGCAGTAACGACGGACGGTCCGGCTGGTCACCCGATTCCTGCTCGGTCTTGTCCATCAGTGTGCTTTCAGCGGGTGCCATTTCCCAGTCCTTCCAACATCGATCTCCAATAGTTCAGTGCGTCTACGCCGGTCGGAATGAGAATGGGATCATCGACAACCGGCGGGCCGATCGGCGTGCCGGGGATGGTGGCATTCTGCAATCCGAGATCGTTCGGTCGCGGAGCATTCCGCGCTCCGCGTTGGACCAGATCATCGGCCGGTGGGCAGTACATCGCGAGGTTCGGGCTGGTGGGGGAGAGATCACCGACTTCGCGCCTGGGAGTGTCGTAGTTGCATACCGGTCCTTGTGTGGCGACCAGCGCAAAATCGGCGCGATCACCCTTCACGATCGAAGCCAGATCCGCGAGGCCTCGAGGGATCGTGACCAATCCCGTTTCCAGGGCATCCGTGCGGTCGGAGATGATCGGAGCAACTGTCACGAGATTGGCCAACACGGCTCCAAAAGTGTTGTGGTACTGGTCGAACAACTGTTGTGCACTGCTCAACGCTGCCGGTGAATGATCGGTGAGGTAGATCAGCACCGGCGCGTTGGAATCGAGTTGCTCGGTGAAGTTCTTGGCAGCCGACATCCCGCGGACAAACGAATCCGATTGTGTTGCCATGGAATCAACCAAGGTCGAGGTGCGTGAGAGCAGCGCCGCGAGTTCCGCGGACTGATCGTTCAACTGTGCGGACAGCGTCCCACCGTTCTCGATCATCGTGGACAGACTTGGGCCGAGTCCGTTGAACGAGTTTCCCAATTCGGTTCCGATGTCGCTGATCGCCTGCGGATCGAGACCCTCGAGCACATCCGACGCCTGAAGCATCAACTGGCTCATCTGAACCGGCTGTTGATCCGCCGGCATCGCGATCTCGTCGCCGTCCTGAAGGTAAGGTCCCTGATCGGTGTTGGGATAGATGTCCACGTTCTGAATTCCGGCGGCAGTTCCCATCGTCACTTTGGCAACACTGTCGGCGGGTATCTCGGCGTTTTCGTTGAGCGAGAGCTCTACGCGAGCGGAACGGGTACTCGAGTCGAGAGCAACCCCGCTGACCTTTCCCACCTGCACCCCGCGGTACGTGACCACCGTTCCCGCGGTCAGGCCGAAAGCGTCGGACATGGTGGCGTGAAGCCGGATGTGATCTCCGAAACCTTGTGGACCGACGACGTAGACGATGCCGAACGGAATGACGACGGCAGCGGTGAGCGCAAACAAGACAAGTTGCACGAGCGCAAGACGTTTCATCGTCGGCCTCCCTGCAGAAGATCGGTCAGAGTTCCGGGCGCCGCAATAGCTGCTGCGCCGCCGGCCATCCCACCGGTCCAGAGTTTGTCGATCGTGCCGGGAATGTCGAGGGCGCCGTCGAACATCAGGTAGTCGCCGCGCACCGCATAGGTGAAACTTTCGAGCATTCCGTTCATATTTGCCAGTGTCTGGCCCATCTCGGAGTTGAACGAATCGAGAGTCCCGACAACGGTCGACGCATCCTGGAGCATGCTGTCGAGCCCGCCCGGAGAGGAGTCCAGAATCGTGTTCGCGTTGACGGCGAGTTGAACCGTCGAGTTCAACAGGCTGGAAATCTGATCCTTCTGACCGACAAGAATCGACACCACCTGAGGGACGGAATCCAAATAGTTGTCGATGATCTCGCGTTGCCCGGCAAGCTGCGAGGAGACCCGAGCGGCGAGATCGACGGCCTCGTTGAACTCGTCCTGATGACTACTGGCTTCCGCCATGAGGGAGGTGAGAGTATCGGTCAGGGAGCGCACCTCACCGGACCGGCCGGAGAACGCAGTGTTGAGTTCTCTCACGACGGTATCGAGTTGGTCGATGCCGCTCCCGGTGAGAACTGTCCCGAGTGTCGCGAGTGCACTTTCCACCTGCGGGCCGATCTCGGTGCGGGACTCCGGAATGGTGTCACCGTCGCTCAACACCGAACTCGATGGTACTTCCGGCAGAAGTAGTCGAATGAACGGATTACCCAGCGCTGAGGGAAGTTCGACGGATGCTTCGACATTGTCCGGCAACTGAGTCGCAGTGTCCAGACTCAGACTCACCCGGGCTCCGACCACGTCTGCGGACAGTGCGGATACCCGTCCGATCACCTTCTGACCACTGCGGACGTCGGCTCCCAGAACAAGACCGTCAGCGCCCGCCAACTGCACTGCCACGGTGTACGCATCACCGTCTGCCGAGCGGCCCAACGGAAGATCCTGGATACCGGCGCTGCAACCGCCGAACGCAAAGACCACCGCGCAACCAACACCTACTGCCGCGACTGCGGTGACTATCCGAACAGACTGCCGCATCAGTTGCCACCTCCCGAGGCCACGCCGCCGGATACCGCAGACGCGATTCCGAGCGGATCGGACTCACTGAGCGGGAAGGAAATGGGGTTGGTGAAGCCGGCGCCGGTGCAGATCGGCAGCTTGTACGTCTCGCACAACGGTTGCGCCACAGCAAATTGCGTCAGTGCTGTCGAGACATTGAGTCGAATACGTCCACGCTGATCGGGGCCGATGGTGCCGGACAGGTTTGCCATCATCAACGGCACAAGGTCCATGAATTCGGCGAGACCCGGTTGTTTTGCCGCCAGTACGTCGCCGAGGACCGCAACGTTGCCGGCGATGGCACCGACGTCGTCGCCGTGAGTGGTCATGAAGCGCTCCAGCTGATCGAACACTACCTGTAAATCCTGAAGTGGTTGGGAGATGTCCATGTTCTGGCTCGACCACTGATCACCCAATTGGCCCAAGTCGCCGACCAGTTCGTCGAGACTGACCTGCCGGGCGTCGAGAGCGGCCATCAAGGTGCTGAGGTTGTCGACGAGTGCGCCGATGTCTTCGGACCGAGCACCGACTACTCCCGTTGCCGTACTGAGGTTTCGGATTGCGGTGTTGAATTGATCGCCCTGGCCCGCCCACCCGGCCGCACCGCGACTGACAAGATCCCCGAGATTGCCGCCGTCGCCGGCAAATGCTTCGGCCAAGGTGCTGACGCTTCCCATCAAACCGTCGAAATCGATTGGGGAATGTGCGCGTTCGACGGGAATCTGATCGCCGTCTTCCAAAGTGTCTCCGCCGGTGTACGCCGGTCCGAGTTCGATGTGGCGATCACTGATCACCGAAGGATTGAGAACATACGCCGACGCATCTGCCGGAAGTTCCACGGAGGTCGGCATGGACATCGCCACCCGAACCGATGTTCCGCGGGGCTCGACCGACGTGACTGTCCCGACGCCGACACCGAGAACTGTGACCTTGCTTCCCTCGTAGATCCCCCCGACGTAACTGAAATCGGCGTAGACGGTCGTCGACTGATCGGTTCGTCCGAAGATGTACCAGCCTGGCAGCGCGATCGCGAGGGTCACGACGAGCAGGGCAGTGACAGCTTTTCGTGGATTCACTTGCAGCCCTCCATGATGCCGAGCGCGCAGAGCAGATTATCCGGGATCACGGCTGCCGGTGCATTGACGTCGGTCCAGTCGCCCGTGCCGGTGGCGTCGGTGACCGAGCGCAGTGCAGACGGAAGACGTGTCATCAGCAGGTCGATCTGATCAGCATTGTTCTTCAGCGTTGTGGTGACGGCGACCAGGTTGTCTGTCAGTGCTCCGAATTCGCCCTCGTGCGCGGTGAACGTAGTGGAAAGCTTCGAGATGATGATCGTCAGGTTGTCGACGAGTTGAGTGAGGGCGTCCTTGCGCATGGCAAGTGTGCGCACGATGGTCTGAGCGTTTGCGGCCGTGTTCACTATCGAATCAGTCTGCGCCACAGCCATGTCCGACAGCTCTCGCGACATCGTCAGGATTTGGTCGATCTGCTCGCCGTTCTGTGCGAAGGCTGCGGAGGCACCACTGATTCCGGCCAGCGCTCGGCCGACCTGATCGGAGTCGGTCGGAATCACCTGCGAGAGAGTGTCCATCATCGACTCCATCGCTTGCAGATCTACGCCGGTTGCCGCGTGGGTTGCGTCGGCGCTGACGTCGTCGAGGCTGTACGGCACCGTTGTTCGCGAGAGCGGGATGACGCGTCCGTCGTTGTCGTCCACAACACCGGCAGGCACCACTTCGAGGTAACGCTTACCCAGGACGGTCTTGAGTCGGACGGTGGCGGTGCTCTGGTTGCCCAACGGTTGATCCTTGTCCAGGCGGAAGCTGACGATCACGTGGTCTCCGGCAAGTTCGATGGAATCCACCCGTCCGGCGGGAACTCCGGCTACGTACACCGGGTCGGTGTCGGAAAGTCCACTGGCATTGGCAAATTCAGCTGTGTATGCCGACGTTCGAACGTTGTACCAGAGTTTCGGAATACCCAGCGCGGCAGCCAGTCCGACCACCAGAACAAAGATCCCGAGGCTGCCCAACGCCAAAGCCGTTCCGCTGCCGCTCTGGCGACGGTCCCCTTTGAACAGAAAGAGCATGATGCCGACAAAAACGTCGATCAGCTTGACCAGAAACATCATGAGCACACCGGCGAATGTGTTGCGCCGAAGATATTGGCTTCCACGTCCCCTGCCTTCAGTGTGAAATTGCACAGATAAAGATTGATGAAACTTCCGTAGCTGCCGATCCTGTTTGCGGCATCGGCAAACTGGGGGAGGTTCGCGACAAGTCGATTGAATTCGTCGGTGCTCGCAATCCAACCGGCGGTAACATTTTCGAGTTGTGCAACCGTCGTGCCGAAAGATCCGTTCGATCCGGTCATCAGCTGAGCCAACGACGAGACGGTGCGGTTTCCCTGATCCAGAAGTGTGGCAAGTTGGTCGTTCTGTTCGACAACCGAGGTACTGAGACCGTTCAAACCGTCAAGGAGGCTGACCATTTCGGGTTGGCGATCGTCGACGGAGGTGAGGAGTGTGTTCATGTTCGTCAACAGTTGCGCAAAAACATCTTGGCGGTCGACGAGACCTGATGTCATGACGGCGATCTGGTCGAGAAGCGCGGAGATCGCGCCACCTTGCCCGTTGAACGTTTCGACAAAACTCCGAGTGAGTGTGTTGACCTGCTCGGGTTGTAATGCGGCAAACAGTGGTTTGAAGCCGTTCATCAACGCGGTCAGGTTGATCGGGGGCGTTGTCTGCGTCAGCGGAACAGTCCCACCAGGTTCCAGCGTTCTCGCTGACACCGATGCTGGTCCCGAGTGCGCATCGTCATTGTGAGTCAGTGCGAGGTAGCGGGCGCCCAACATGTCGCCGTAGCGGACGGTAGCCCGAACGTCGGACGCGAGAGAATACTGCGATTCGATCTCCACGTCGACGATCGCTTTGCTTGTGCCACCACCGTTGTCGGCAAACGCGACCGAGTCCACCCTGCCGATCCGGACACCCGACATGGTCACCGGATTACCGGGATTCAAGCCCTCCACGTCCGTGAACTCGAACGAATAGGAAGCGGTGTCCCCACGAACCGGTACCGACAGCGTGTTTGCCACGAACGACGCGCACGCGAGCCCGGTGATACAGAACAGTGACAAGCGAACTACCTGAGCGGTCCGAATTTTCACGGAATACTCACCTCGTTTCCCCGGACCAACGGCCCCAACATGAGAGTTGTTGCGGGGTTGGGAGCGGTGGCATCGCCGGCCGTGTTGTCGAGTGGCGTGTTGTCGAGTGGCGGGTTGCCGAGCAGCTGATCCTCGAGAAAGAGAAGCGCTGAGGCTTCGTCAGCGCCACCGGTAACCGGAATCAGAGTGGTGCCCGAACTCAGATTGGTACCCGAACACTGCGCGCCGCGCTCATCCACGTACTGAGGGCAATCCTCGCCTGTGTACGGAAGCGGATCGGCAAACGTGGGAACTGCTGTGATGTTGAATTTTCCGGTGGAGAATACCCGCGCACCGGCGGCGCCGAAAGCGCCGGCATTGGCCAGAGTGGAGCGTAGGCCTTCGGGGTTGGCTGCTGTTGTTGCGAGTATCTTTCCGGTGGAGTCGATGACGGTGATGATGTTGCCGGTGTTCTCGGCGACAAAGTTGTCGAGCGTCGCGGCGAAGACCGCGGCCGCACTCATCGACCTCTCGAGGTTTTCCTGGTTGGCGACCATGCTGTTGGAGACTGACGTGGCCGCTGCAAGGGTGTCGAGTATGTCGGGAGTTGCGCGGTCCAATGCGTCGACAACCGACGTGAATTCCGGTGTCGAATCGAGGAATTGGTGTGCCGCCGGTGTCAGCACTGCCGAGGCGGCGCTGAGATTGTCGATAGTGGCACCGATTTCGGCGCCGTTCCCGTCCAAGGCCTGACCCAGCGCGGTCAGAGCGGTGTGCATTTTCTCGGGGCGCATCGCGGTGAGTACCGACACCAGTTCGGTGTACACGTCGTAGAGTGCGACGGCTTCGGGACCGGTGTCCATGGGGATGGTGTCGCCCTGCGACAGCGTTGTCTGACTCTGGGCATTCGGATTGTCGACAAGCTGCATGTAGATGTCGCCGAAAAATGTCCGGGGTACTACCCGTGCCACGACGTCTGCCGGGATCTTCGACGCTTCACCGGTATCGATCTGCAGCTGCACCACCGATTCTGTAGTACCCGAATCGATGTCGCCGATGCGGCCGATATTGACCCCGTGGTATCGAACCGGGGCCTCGCCACTGATCAACCCGGCGTCGGCAGGAACCGCGACGTACACATCGGTGCTGCGTTCGAGATTGCCCGAGCCGCGCAACACCATGGCGACGGCGGCGACGACGGCTACCGCTATAGCCACCGCGCCGCGCAGTGCGTAGGCCATCTTGGTGCGCGTAGTAAGTCTGTCCACGGCTCAGACCCCCATTCCGGGGATTTGGGGAACGAGACCCCACAGGCCGAAAGTCATGATGACGTCCAGGATTCCGATCGCCAGGATTGCAGTGCGGAGCGCGCGGCCGGCCGCCTGACCCACACCCGCCGGTCCACCGGAGGCGTAATATCCGTAGGCGCAGTGCACAAGCGCGACAACGGCTGCGAAGACCACGGCTTTGAGACCGGAGTAGAGAAGATCCTGTGGGGAGATCGCGAGGTGGAAGAAGTAGTCGTACGTTCCCGCCGATGCGCCATTGAAGAACACGACGACAAGGCGGGTCGACAGGTAGCTGGCCAGCAGACCGATCATGTAGATCGGAATGACGCAGATCATTGCCGCGATCACCCGAGTGCCGGCGAGGAACGGGATGGATCTGATCGCCATCGAGTCCAAGGCATCGATCTCGTCGGAGATGCGCATGGCGCCGATTTGCGCGGTAAAGCCCGTTCCGACCTTGGCGGCCAACGCAATTGCAACAACAACCGGCGCAAGTTCACGTGTGTTGGCAACGGCCGACAGCATTCCGGACAGTGAGGTCATGCCCACGAGTTCGAGTCCTCGATGCATTTCGACACCCAGCATCATTGCGGCTGCCAGGGACATCGCGAACACGATGCCGATAGTTCCGCCGCCCGACAGCAGCGAGTTCGTGCCGAAGCTGACTTCGCTGATCTGACCGAGTACATGCTTGCGATACTTGGTGAGGGCAAACGGAATTGACGCGACTGTACGGACGTAGAACGTCACATGCTGACCGAGCGACACCAAACCGTCGGCAGCGGTCCGCAGCGGTCTGCTCGCCTGGTGGGCTCTGATCCGTAGATCGACGAGCGACATCAGAATTCACCGACTGCCGGAACTATCACGGTATACAGCGCGGACAGAACCGTGTTGGCGATGAAGACCAGAGCAAAGGCGATGACCACGGCTTCGTTGACGGCATCGGCGACGCCGCGGGGGCCGCCCTTGGCGTGGAGTCCTTTGAAGGTGGCGACCAAAGTCGAAGCGATACCGAAGATCGCGGCCTTGACCAAGGCCATGACAAAGTCGGATGACCGGCCGTACTGGCTGAACGTCGCCATGAATGTTCCGGCAGGCAGATGCTGAACGTAGATGTGGTAGAGGTAGCACGCAATCACTCCGCCGAACGTGACCATGGAACATAGTGCCAGGGAAACAACTACCGCTGCAACCAATCTCGGAGCAACAAGACGCTCGATGACGTCGATACCCATGACTTCCATGGCGTCGATCTCTTCGCGGATCTTCCGTGAGCCCAGATCGGTGCAGATTGCCGATCCGGCAACCCCTGCCATCATCAGCGCGCACACCAGCGCTGCGGCCTGACCCACGATGATGAACGCGACAACTGCACCGGAGTAACCGCCTGCGCCGATTCGCCCCGCGAGCTCACCGACCGATACCGCGATGAAGACCCCGATCGGGATCATGAGCAGCAGGGACGGACCGGTGCTCACCCGGCCGATGAAGAGCGTTTGAGTTATCGTCTCGTGCAACGAGAGCCGCCTGCGGATGATGGCCGTGAACAGGCCGAACAGTGCCTGCACCGAGAATCCGATCAGGTAGCCGCCCTCGAGCGCTACGTCTCGTACCGGGCCTTTCGAGGCTGGCAGTTCGTACGTCACCTGGTTCTATTCCTTTGCAGCTCAAGTTCTTTCATTGAAGATGTCGAGTGTGTTCAGGCGTCGAGACGGGCCGACGTGCAGGGGTGCGATCGTGGCGGATTATGTGTGAATCATTTCACAGCAACTCGCGTGCGGCAATAGTTATGTGAATGGGAATTCTTCTCAGAACTTGTCTGGTTGGCGACGGAAACTTGATATAACTACAGTTGAAAGCTGCATCTTCGAGTGCGTGCACGGTAGGTGCGCGCAAGATGTGTATGACTATTCTCGATAGGGAAGCAGGCCGGAGACAGTGACAACAAGAGACCTGAGGGTTGCTCCGGCCGTCGGTCGGAGTCGTGCGGTCGAAGCAAAGAAGAGACCGAAAGACCGCAAGGCACAAATTGCGGCCGCAGCGGCAATCGCCTTCAGTGAGCGCGGCTACCACGGTGTCAGTGTCGAAGACATCGCGTCGTCGGTGGGCATCTCGCCCTCGGCTCTCTACCGCCATTTTCCGAAGAAGTACGCACTGTTTCAGTATTCGGCGCTGTCGTTGATGGAAGCGCTCACCGAGGCTCTCGATGCGGTGGAGAGCAGCGGGCAAGATGCCGATCGGCTTCCGCGCGATCTGCTGGCTGTAATCCGAACCACGATCAGCAATCGCCGGACCGCGGGTATCTACCGTTGGGAGAGCAGGTTTCTCGAACCATCAGACAAAGCGGTGATTCGCGAGCATTCGATTCTGATCAATCGCCGGGTGGGTGCCCATTTGTCACCGTCGGACACTCCGGTCAGTGAGCGCGACGCAAGGCTTGTGGTGGCCGCGATGTTCAGCGCGATCGGAAGCATCACGGCCCACAATCTCGTCTTGCCGCAGAAGACAATTGAACGCATCCTGCTGAGTGCATGTGTGGCGATAGATCAGGCGAGATTTGCGCGAGGTCGCCAGGACAATCCACAAAGCCGCCGCTCGGTGCTTGCGCCGCTGGGGGACAACAAGCGGGAGCGTCTACTGCATGAAGCGGTGCGGCTCTTCGACTCCCATGGCTACCACGACGTCAAGATCGAAGAGATAGCTGCCGCAGCTGGTTTGAACGCGTCCGGCATGTACCGATACTTCCCGAGCAAAGCCGACCTTCTCTCCGCCATCTTCTACCGGGCTGCAGATCGCCTGGACGTCGCTACGGTGTCGGTGCTGGACGCGTCGGATTCGCCGGCCGAGGCACTGGCATCACTGTCGTTGATGTATGTCGACTTGTCTTTTGCGCAACACGAGTTGATGTCCATCTACTTCTCCGAGATGCACAATCTGTTGCCCAGTCATCGAAATGACTTGAAGAGTCGGCAAAAACTCTACGTGGTCGAATGGGCGCGATTGCTCCGTGAGATCCGACCGGAGCTCACGGAGCCCGAGAGCATGTTCGTCGTGCATGCTGCGCTGAACGTGGTTCCCGATGTCGGCCGTCTGCTCGGATTCGATCCTGGGCCGGAGAATGTGTGGAAAGTTCACTGCTTGGTTTCGGCAGTTCTGTTCGGTGGACCAGCGCAGCGGTGATGCGTCAGTTGAAGACGACGAGCCAGACGGCGATGTAGTGGCAGATTGCCGCGACGACCGTTGCGGCGTGGAAGAACTCGTGATGTCCGAACGTCGTGGGCCACGGGTTCGGCCATTTGGTGGCGTAGAGAATTGCTCCGACGCTGTAGAGGATTCCGCCGACCAGTAACAGCACCATCGGCGCGACGCCAACCTGGTGGGTCATCTCACCGGCGACGGGCACGATGGCCCATCCCAGAATCAGGTACAGCGGCACACCCACCCACTTAGGGGCTGTCGGCCACAGCATCTTGAGCGCAACGCCTGCGAGTGCACCAGCCCAGACGACCGCAAGGACGACAGTGCCGGTCTCGCTGGGCAAGCCCAGCATCGCAAACGGTGTGTAGCTGCCCGCGATGAACAGGAAGATCATCGAATGGTCGGCGCGCTTCATCCAGATGCGGGCGTCGACGGTTTTCCAGTGGATGCGGTGATAGGTCGCGCTGATGCCGAAAAGGCCACAGATGGTGATGCTGTAGATCGCCGTGGCCAAGGCCGCCTTGGCTCCGACTTGAGCGCCCGCCACCGCGACGAGAACGATGCCCGCTACGACGGAAACGCAGAGTGCCCACAGATGGATCCATCCGCGCATGCGTGGTTTGACCGGAAGTGCATCCAACCCGAGTGCTGTCATCGTTTAACTCCTTTCGGCAACGCTGCCAGAACCTACGGTACCGTAGGTTACGTGTCAGTAGCATAACCTACCTGCAGCTTTTCGACGCGCCCATAAAGCGTGACGGCGCTCGCAAGTGGGGACAAGGTCCCGGCGTAGTCTTTGTCACCATGGTGATGTCACGGTGAAGGTGCGCGGACTGCTGTACAGCATCTACGAGCGACGGCTCTTGAAGCATTTGGATGGACTCACCCATCCGAGGCACGTCGCGGTGATGTGTGACGGTAACCGACGCTGGGCGCGCGAGAACGGTTTCACGGACGTCAGTCACGGGCACCGGATGGGCGCACTCAAGATCTCCGAACTGCTCGACTGGTGCGATGCCGCCGGAATCGAGATGGCAACGATCTACCTACTCTCCACCGAGAATCTGCGCCGGGACCCCGAAGAGTTGGACACACTCCTCGAAATCATCACCGATGTGGTCGAGGAGATTTCCGGGCCGAGTAAGAACTGGAGCGTGCAGATCGTCGGCGCTCTGGATCTGTTGCCGGCCGAGCAGTCGCGGCGCCTTCGTGATGCCGCGGACGGAACCGAAGGCCGCACCGGAACTCACGTCAACATCGCGATCGGATACGGCGGCCGCCAGGAGATCGCCGACGCCGTTCAGTCGCTGCTGAGTGAGAAGCTCAGCCAAGGACTCAGTGGCGACGAACTGGTCCAGGCGATCACCGTCGACGGTATCGACAGTCACCTCTATACGTCAGGTCAGCCCGATCCCGACCTGGTGATCCGCACGTCGGGGGAGCAGCGGCTTTCGGGATTCCTGTTGTGGCAGAGTGCCTATTCGGAGATTTGGTTCACCGAGGCGTACTGGCCCGAGTTCCGCCGGGTCGACTTCCTCCGGGCCCTTCGTGACTATGCGGCAAGGCACCGCCGGTTCGGCGCCTGAGCAGTATCAGAGCTTGCGCAGGCGCAGCCGGTTGATCGTGTGATCGGAGTCCTTGCGCAACACCAGCGTTGCTCGCGGACGGGTGGGGAGGATGTTCTCCACCAGGTTCGGTTGATTGATCGAGTTCCAGATGTCCTTGGCGGCGCTGGTCGCGTCGCGGTCCGATAGTCCCGAGTAATGGTGGAAGTGCGCGTTCGGGTCGGCAAACGACGTTTTCCGTAGTGCCAGGAACCGTTCGATGTACCAAGCTTCGATGTCCTCGATCCGGGCATCGACGTAGATGGAGAAGTCGAACAGATCCGAGACCATCAGACGCGGACCGGTCTGCAGCACGTTGAGGCCCTCGATGATGAGGATGTCGGGCTGACGGATCAGGTGGAATTGGCCGGGGATGATGTCGTACAGAGTATGCGAATAGACCGGGGCCGCTACCTCTTCGGCGCCCGATTTCACCTCGGTCACGAATCGCAGGAGTTTGCGGCGATCGTAGCTCTCGGGAAAACCCTTGCGGTGCATCATGCCCCGACGGTGCAGTTCTTTGGTGGGGTACAAGAACCCGTCGGTGGTGACAAGATCGACGCGCGGGTGATGGTCCCATCGGGCCAGGAGTGCTTGCAGCACACGGGCCGTCGTGGATTTGCCGACGGCCACCGAACCGGCCACGCCGATGACGAAGGGAACTTGTCGATCGGGGTGTTTCTCGCCGAGGAACGTTGCGGTAGCGGCAAACAGTCGCTGCCTTGCGGCAACCTGTAGGTGGATCAGTCGAGCCAGCGGGAGGTACACCTCGGCAACTTCCTCGAGGTCGATCTGCTCACCGAGGCCGCGGAGGCCGTACAGTTCGTCCTCCGTCAGGACGAGCGGAGTCGACTTACGCAGTGTGCGCCACTGCTTACGGTCGAACTCGACATACGGGCTGGATTCGCCGGCGCGTGCCATCAGCGCAGCTCGCCGGTGCCGAGGAACTGTGATGCCGTTGGTACGGGCGAAGCGTGCGAGCAAGCCAGGCGCGAGTGCGCACGATCCAAGTGCATAACCGAATTGTGCTTGGTGCCACGTAAGGAGTTGTCGTCGGGTCGCATTCCGGGCGCGGGCGCTAGGCTTGTGCCTTATGGATCCAGACTCGCTCGTTCGCCGATATCTGCTGCTGGGACTAGGTTTCGATCGACTCGAGGAAGGGTTTGTCGACGCGTTCACCGGCGATCCGGCACTCCGTCAGCAAGTTGAAAATGCAACGAAGCCCGATCCGGGCGTACTCGCCCGCACCGCTCGAGAGCTTCGCGCCGAGTTGCCGGCAAGTGGTCTGAACGCCGACCGGGCTCACTTCATCGACGTTCACCTACGGGCTCTCGAATGCTCCGGCCGCAAGTTCGCGGGCGAGGAGATCGGGTTTGTCGACGAGGTCGAGGCCTACTTCGACGTGCGAATTTCGAAGGGAAACGAAGACGCATACGGCGATGCTCACCGCCTGATGGGTGAGGTGCTACCAGGCCCGGGAACGCTGGTGGAGCGCGTGCAGGCACATCGCAAGGCCGACGAGATTCCGGCTGCGAAACTGGCCGAGTGCGTCGACGCGATGTCCAGTGCCCTGCGTGATCTGGTGCGTGGCACGTTCCCGCTGCCGGCGTCGGAAACCGTCGAATACGAAGTGGTGGGGGACAAGCCGTGGTCCGGGTTCAACTACTACCTCGGTGACTATCGCTCCAAAGTTGCGATCAATTCCGATCTCCCACAGTTCATGGCGAATCTGCCGAGACTGATTGCCCACGAGTCGTATCCGGGCCATCACACCGAACATTGCCGCAAGGAAGCCGGATTGGTGGGTGCCGGGCAACTCGAGCAGACGCTCTTTCTGGTGAACACGCCGCAGTGCCTCATGGCAGAGGGCCTGGCGGATTTGGCACTCGAAGCGATAGTCGGCCACGACTGGGGACTGTGGGCGCAGGAGATCTACGCGGATCTGGGGCTGGCATTCGACGGAGAGAAGGCCCAGCAACTGTCGGCGGCATCGGGCCAGCTGATCAGTGTGCGGCAGGACGCTGCGCTGATGCTGCACGACGAGGGACGCAGCCACGACGACGTTGCCGGATTCCTCGAGCGGTGGTCACTGTCGACGCCGGAGCGGGCACGGCAGTCGCTGCGATTCCTGTCCTCCCCGTTGTGGCGGGCGTACACCAGCACGTACGTCGAGGGATACCGGTTGCTCGGCGGGTGGCTCGATCAGGCTGCAACGCCAGCCGACCGTACAGACCGATTCCGGCGTCTGTTGGACGAGCCGCTGGTGCCGAGCTCACTGCGTTCGGCACCGGGTGGAGACACGTCGGGTGACCTTCGTAGACTGGACACATTCGATCCCGCATCCACCTTGGAGATTCCTCGATGACCGCTGTGCCTGGCTCCGACGTCAACTCTGCACCACTCGCCGAACTCGACCCCGAGGTCGCCGAAGCTATGGCGGGTGAATTGGCTCGTCAGCGCGACACTCTCGAGATGATCGCGTCGGAGAACTTCGTCCCCCGCTCGGTTCTGCAGGCTCAGGGCAGCGTCCTGACCAACAAGTACGCCGAAGGCTACCCGGGACGCCGTTACTACGGTGGCTGCGAGAACGTCGACATCATCGAGGACCTCGCCCGTAACCGTGCCAAGGAACTCTTCGGCGCCGAGTTCGCCAACGTGCAGCCGCACTCGGGCGCACAGGCCAACGCTGCCGTTCTGATGGCTCTGATGAACCCGGGTGAGAAGCTGCTCGGCCTCGACCTCGCTCACGGTGGTCACCTCACGCACGGCATGAAGCTCAACTTCTCCGGCAAGTTGTACGACGTCGCGTCCTACGGCGTGAGCAAGGAAGATCACCGCATCGACATGGACGAGGTGCGTACCATCGCCCTCGCCGAGAAGCCCAAGGTCATCGTCGCCGGTTGGTCCGCGTACCCGCGTCAGCAGGACTTCGCAGCCTTCCGTGCCATCGCCGACGAGGTCGGTGCGTACCTGTGGGTCGACATGGCGCACTTCGCCGGTCTGGTTGCCGCTGGTCTGCACCCGTCGCCCGTCCCGTACGCCGACGTCGTGTCCTCCACCGTCCACAAGACCCTCGGTGGCCCGCGCTCCGGCCTGATCCTGGCGAAGAAGGAATGGGCCAAGAAGCTCAACTCCGCAGTCTTCCCCGGCCAGCAGGGTGGACCGCTCATGCACGCCATCGCAGCCAAGGCCGTCACCTTCAAGATCGCTGCCGGTGAAGAGTTCAAGGACCGTCAGGTGCGTACCCTCTCCGGTGCACGCATCCTCGCCGAGCGTCTCGGCAACAAGGACGTCGCAGATCAGGGCATCAGCGTTCTGACCGGTGGAACCGACGTCCACCTCGTTCTCGTGGACCTGCGCAACTCCAAGCTCGACGGCCAGCAGGGTGAGGACCTTCTGCACGAGGTCGGCATCACCGTCAACCGCAACGCAGTTCCGTTCGATCCCCGCCCGCCGATGACCACCTCCGGTCTGCGTATCGGCACCGCAGCCTTGGCTACTCGCGGATTCGGCGACGCCGAGTTCACCGAGGTCGCCGACATCATCGGCACCGCCCTCGCCGGCGATGCCGATCTGGTTGCCCTGCGCGCCCGCGTTGCCAAGCTCGCTCTCGACGTCCCGTTGTACGACGGACTCGAGGACTGGGGCTTGCTCAGCAAGAACGTCTAAGCAGTAGTTCCCGACAGCCCGGTACCCGTTGTGGTGCCGGGCTGTCGGCGTTCTTACGGCGCCTACGATGGGCCAATGGCTCAGTCTCGGACAGTTGCATTGGCACTCGGTTCCGGTGGCGCGCGAGGCTACGCCCACATCGGTGTCATCCAGGTGCTCGAGGAACGTGGCTACTCGATAGTCGGGGTGGCAGGTTCGTCGATGGGCGCGTTGATCGGCGGCTTGTACGCAGCTGGGAAACTCGATGAATTCACCGAGTGGGCGACGACGCTGAAGGCCCGCGACGTTGTTCGGTTGCTCGACGTATCCATGTCAGCGCCCGGGGCCATCCACGCGGAGAAGGTACTCGGGCGGGTTCGAGAGATCCTGGGCGAAACGTGCATCGAAGACATGCGCATCCCGTTCACCGCCGTGGCCACCGACCTGGCGGCGGGTAGGTCTGTGTGGTTTCAGCACGGGCCGGTCGACGCCGCGATTCGTGCGTCCATCGCTATCCCCGGAGTCATCACTCCGTTGGTTCTCAACGGCCGGGTGCTGGTGGACGGCGGCATCCTCGATCCTCTTCCCGTCGCGCCGACGCTCTCGATTCGTGCAGACCTGACGATCGGTGTCAGTTTGGGCGCGGACGCCCGTGAGAATCGCACGCCCGCTCGGGTGGGTACGGAGCCACGGCCCGTCGACGAGTGGGTCGGCCGATTCAAACGGGGCACCGCCCAGTTTCTCGATCGGGAGACAGTGAAGTCTGTGGTGTCTCGATTCGGTGGTCACTCGACGGGCCTGGGTCTTGAAGAGGTGGGCCTGGATGAGGTGAGTGTGGACGAGGTGAGCCTGGACGAGGGAGTCGTCGATACGGGTCGTGATATCGCTCCGAAGATCGGGCGTTTGGAGATCATGGGTCGTTCACTCGAGGTCGTGCAGTCCGCGCTGGCCAGGTACCAGCTCGCCGTGTATCCACCGGACATTCTTATCCAGGTACCCCGCAAATCGGCCAGGAGTCTCGACTTTGCGCGGGCTACCGAGATGATCGCGATCGGTCGGGTTTTGACCGAGTCGGCGCTCGATGCCGAGGATTTCTGAGCTCACGCGCCGATAGTGCGGACGGCGTCGACAAGCACCGCTGTGGCGGTAAATGACACGAGTGGCATTTTGTAACCTGGCGTTCACGCATTGTGTGTCGGAATTCGTGGCGGGATGGCCCGAAGCACAGTACCGTCGGCAGTATCGAGTAGCGCAGAAGTTACTTGTGCGGGAGGTTCTGATCGTGACTGAAACATTCAGTGCGAGAGGGCCGGCGCCCGGCCCTCGTGTCACCTGACACAAGAGCCGACCGGTCCAGCGAGAACTAGTTTGTGCGGCGTAGCGCAGACCTAGGAGCCCACCGTGACTGCATCACGCTCCGTTTCTGCCCACTCGGTTCCGGGCAGTATTTCAGCCGGTAATTCAGCCGGGAGTCATTCGGTAGATGCACTTCGCACGTATGTCTTGGATACGTCGGTCTTACTGTCCGATCCGTGGGCCGTCACCAGATTTGCCGAGCACAATGTGGTTCTGCCCCTTGTTGTGGTCAGTGAACTCGAAGGCAAGCGACATCATCACGAACTGGGATGGTTTGCGCGAGAAGCACTCCGCATGCTCGACGACCTCCGGATCGAATACGGCCGGCTCGACCGTCCGGTGCCGATCGGTAGCGAGAACGGTACCTTGCAAGTCGAACTCAATCACACTGATCCCGCGGTACTCCCCGTCGGATTCCGCACGGACAGTAATGATTCGAGGATACTTGCCTGCGCGCTCAATCTTGCGGCCGAAGGCAAAGATGTAGTCCTGGTCAGCAAAGACATTCCGCTCCGAGTCAAAGCGGGCGCCGTGGGGCTTCCCGCCGACGAGTACCACGCGCACGACGTCGTTCCCTCCGGGTGGACCGGTATGACTGAGTGTGATGTCGCGTCGACGGACATCGACGAACTGTTCTCCGAGGGCTTTCTCGATCTCGAGGAGGGGCGAGATCTGCCGTGTCACACCGGGGTTCGGCTGCTCGGCGGTTCGTCCAGTGCGTTGGGGAGGGTGACACCGGACAAACGGATTCAGCTTGTCCGCGGTGAGCGTGAGGCATTCGGTCTGCACGGCCGCAGCGCCGAGCAGCGGATTGCACTGGAATTGCTGATGGACGAAAGCATCGGAATCGTCTCTCTCGGCGGCAAAGCGGGTACCGGAAAGTCGGCGCTGGCCTTGACCGCGGGACTCGAAGCGGTGCTCGAGCGTCGAAGCCAACGCAAGGTGGTGGTCTTCCGGCCACTGTATGCCGTTGGCGGACAGGAACTCGGATATCTCCCGGGCAGCGAGAGTGAGAAGATGGGCCCGTGGGCTCAGGCCGTCTTCGACACACTCGACGGGTTGGCGTCACCCGAAGTTCTCGAAGAGGTCCAAGCTCGGGGGATGTTGGAAGTCTTGCCGCTCACGCACATTCGTGGACGTTCTCTGCACGATTCGTTCGTGATCGTCGACGAGGCGCAGTCCCTCGAACGAAATGTGTTGCTGACGGTGCTTTCTCGACTCGGAACCGGATCGCGAGTGGTGTTGACGCATGACGTCGCGCAGCGTGACAACCTGCGAGTCGGCCGCCACGACGGTGTTGCCGCCGTGATCGAAAAGCTGAAGGGGCATCCACTGTTTGCGCATATCACGCTCACTCGAAGCGAGCGTTCGCCGATCGCCGAGTTGGTTACCGAAATGTTGGAGGAGTTCGGACCGACTCCCTGAGAATAGTTCTCCCCGTGCGGCATTCTTGCCGCACGGGGAGTGGCTCAGTTCTCCAGCGGTCCCAATTCCGCGTTGAGGACTTCCTGGACAACGCGCATAGCAGCGAGTCCGGCCGGGGCGCCGCAGTATGCGCTGGCATGTATCACTGTTTCGACGATCTCGGTGCGCGTCAAGCCATTTCGCAATGCGCCGCGGACGTGGCCTTTCAGTTCGTTCTCCGCCCGCAGGGCGATCAGCATTCCCAGATTGATCAGGCTGCGACTGCGTCGATCGAGGCCGGGACGCGTCCACACAGATCCCCACACATTGGCCGTCACGAAGTTCTGCAATTCTTCGCTGTCGGTTCCGCGGGTGCGCTCGAACGCTGCGTCGACAAAATCGGCACCCATGACTTCTGTGCGCACGGCCAGTCCGGCGTCGAAGGAATCGGATGTGTTGTATTCGGTCATCGGGCGAGTGCTCTCTTCCGGCAGGTGTTGTCAGGCCGGAGCCAGCCTACTGCGAGAGCCGATACCCAACACCGCCTGCCCGATCGCGGTCACCACACCCCACGCAACGTCGCGCAGCGAGAAGTAGTCCCGCCACACGGCGATCTTGCCGTCGCGTAATTCGAAAGTTCCACACACCCAGAACTCGATGCGCAGTGGTCCGACGGTCAGGATGTCGGTGCGTTCGGTGAGGACGGTGAACTCGTCGCCGATGATGTGATGCATGTCGGCCTCGAACTTGAGTGACGGCTTCGTGACCATTCGAAGCGCCCGGACCACGGCATTTCTCCCGCGCAACGTCGGCAGCGAGACGTTCTGCCAGATGATGTCCTCGGTCATCAACTCGGCGGCGCCGTCCACATCGAAATCGGTGAGGGCGCGGAACATCTTTCGAACTGTGGTGACCGAATCAGTGTTCATCGAAACCCCTGTTCATCACGAGCCTGTGTTCATTCGGTGCTCTGACAAATGTGCCCAAACCGTCGCTGTCGAAGTATTCCAAGGTTAGCGAGTTTCCGTCGAATATGGCTCGGGATGGTTCTGTTCGATCGACTATCTGGGAGATCCCGTGAGGTCAGCTACCGAATCCGGTGAACTCGAGTGATCCCAGGGATCCTGTGGTGGGTTGTTCGGGTGTGATCGGGGCCTCGGCGACATTGACGGTAACGACAAGGGTCAGGTCGGGATTGACGCCGTTGGTGGCGTTGAGGGTGAACGTGTAAGAGCCTGCAGCGGCGGGTGTTCCGGACAGTGTTCCGTTAGTGAAAACCATGCCGGTGGGCAGTTTTGCCGGGTCGATCACTGTGATGGTGGGGGCAGGGTTACCGGTGACGGTGAATTCACGGGTAAGTGCTGTTCCGGCAACAGCATCGAGCGTCACGGGTCCGGCATCGGTGAACATCGGGGCGGCGGGTGCTGCTGCGACGATGAGGGTGGCGTTGAGCGTTGCCGGATTTCCGACGCCGTTGGTGGCGCTGACCGTGAAGGGGAACGATCCTTCGGTGGTGGGTGTTCCGGTCAGAGCCCCAGTTTCACTGAGCGTGAGTCCGGCCGGGAGTCCGGTGGCGGTGACAACGGGGGTGGGGTTTCCGGTGGTGGTGAACGCGTGGGAGATTGCTGTTCCGGCAATACCGTTTACGGTGACGGGGCCCGCATCGGTGAACGCAGAAGCGGTTGCAGTTTTCAATGCCAATGAACGGTTGCCGCCGCCGGCGATGGCGGTGTAGCCGGTACCGGTCGGGGCGGGAAGCTGCCCACCACCGCTGCTTCCCCATTCTGCGATGGTGCCCTCGGCAGTCAAAGCCAGTGAATGGAAGTCGCCGCCACCGATGGCGGTGTAGCCGTTGCCCCTTGGGACGGTGCCTAACCCGTTGCCACTTTGTCCCCAGGTTGTGATCGTGCCGTCGGCGGTCAACGCCAACCCATGGAAACCTCCTGAAGCAATAGTGGTGTAGCCGTTACCGGTCGGAGTGTTGGTCTGACCTTCGTAGTTGTATCCCCAGCCGACGATGGCGCCGTCGGCGGTCAACGCCAACGAATGAAGGCTGCCGGCTGCGATGGCTTTATAGCCGTTGCCAGGAAGCGTGTTGGCCTGTTTCCAGTAGTTGTAACCCCAGCCCACGACGGTGCCGTCGGCGGTCAACGCCAACGAATGGTAACCGCCGGCCGCGATGGCTTTGTAGCCGTTACCAACTGGGATGTTAGCGAGTTGCCCGAGGCTGCTGGCTCCCCAAGCCACGATGGTGCCGTCGGCGGTTAACGCCACTGAATGAAAGGCGCCGACGGCGATGGCTTTGTGGCCGCTGCCGGCCGGGATGTTGTCGAGTTGACCGTCATTGTTGTTCCCCCACCCCACGATGGAGCCGTCGGCGGTCAACGCCAACGAATGGGAGTAGCCGGCCGCGATGGCGGTGTAACCGCCTCCCGCCGGGAAGTTGTCGAGCTGCCCGTTGTCGTTGTTTCCCCCTACCCCGTAGCCCCAACCTGTGATTGTGCCGGGATCGGTGACCGGCACACCTTCCGCCGCGGCAGTGGTCGCAGCGGCGAGGGCGAGTGCTCCAGCGGCAATGAGAGCGGTGAGCCCTCGCAGTCGTCTGCCTCGGTGAGGTCTGTGACGGTGATCGAGTGGTGCCATCGTGGTGTGCCTTTCCTGGCGGATTCCGCCGGGAGGGCGGTGCGGCCACGGTTAGTGACCACGCAGTGACGATAACGGGCGGGGAGGCACAAAACGCCCATTTTTGCTGGCCATTTTAGGACAGAGGGCATTGATGGCCGAAAATGGCCTTCTTGTGCCGAGCTGTGAACAGCGCGCCCCACGCGGCCCAAGGCAAGCATTTGAATCAGTGCGAATTGAATGTGCCGGTGCGGAATTAGCCCGCGGTGATCCGTTGTTGAGGCATGCAGCAGTCGCGGAGTGTCGCGACACTCGACGAAGGAGCACAAGAACATGCGCATCGGAATTATCGGAGCTGGTCAGATCGGTGGAACGCTTACCCGCAGGCTGACCGCGCTTGGTCACGACGTGCGCGTCTCGAACTCTCGGACGCCCGACACTCTGGCAGACCTCGAGGCGGAAACCGGTGCAAAAGCGGTACTGAACACCGAAGCCGCCGAAGGTGCAGACCTGGTGATCGTGAGCATCCCGCAGAAGAACGTCGTGGACCTTCCCGCCGGCATTCTCGCGGGCGCTGCCGACGGCGCTCCGGTGATCGAGACCAACAACTACTACCCGCAGCAGCGAGACGGATTGATCGCCGCAATCGAAGACGGTCAGGCAGAAAGCGATTGGGTGCAAGAGCGCCTCGGAGTTCCGGTCTTCAAGGCATTTAACGGAATCTGGTGGAAGCACCTGCTCGAGAAGGGTCTACCGGAAGGGTCGAGCGGCCGCATCGCGCTCCCCATCGCCGGTGACGACGAGCTGAAGAAGCAGGTTGTCTTCGACCTGATCAATCAGCTCGGCTTCGACCCCGTCGACGCGGGCACCATCGAAGACTCCTGGCGCCAGCAGCCGGGAACTCCGGTCTACGGCAAGGATTTTGGTCGCGACGCTACGTTGAAGGCGCTGGCGGAGGCAACTCCCGAGCGCACGGACGAGTGGCGAGCTGTCGCGGAGTGACTGACTGACCTGTGCCTCGCGGCGGTTCCCGAATGCGGAACCGCCGCGGGGCCGGTGGGTTAGTCCTTGACCTTCGCCATCGCGAGCACGTCGAGGCGCTTGTCGAGCTCGGCTTCGCTGAGCTTGTCCGGAACCAGTCCGCGCTCGAGCACAACCTGCCGAATCGTCTTTTTCTCCTTCAATGCTTGCTTGGCAACGGACGCGGCTTCCTCGTATCCGATAGCCGAGTTGAGTGGCGTCACGATGGACGGCGAGGACTCGGCGAGAGTCTTGAGGTGTTCCTCGTGCGCAACCAAACCGCTGACGCACTTGTCCGCGAACAACCGAGAAACGTTGGCCAGCAACGTGAATGACTCGAGTATATTACGTGCCATCATCGGGATGTAGACGTTGAGCTCGAAAGCGCCGGCAGCGCCGCCCCACGCGATGGCCGCGTCGTTTCCGATCACCTGTGCGGCTACCTGCGTAACAGCCTCCGGCAGAACCGGATTGACCTTGCCCGGCATGATCGAGCTACCCGGCTGCAAGTCGGGGAGCGCTATCTCGCCGAGGCCCGTCAACGGTCCCGACCCCATCCAGCGAATGTCGTTGGCAATCTTCGTCAGTGAGACCGCGATGGTGCGCAGGGCGCCTGACGCTTCCACCAGTCCGTCACGGGCTGCCTGCGCCTCGAAGCTGTTCTTTGCGGGGGTCAGCGCGTCGATGCCTGTCGACTTGACCAGTTCTGCAACAACTTTGGGACCGAATCCGTCCGGTGCGTTGAGTCCGGTGCCCACTGCGGTGCCGCCGATCGGTAGTTCGCCGAGTCGGGGGAGCGTTGCCTTGATTCGTTCGATGCCTGCCTCGATCTGGCGGGCGTAACCGCCGAACTCCTGGCCGAGGGTCACCGGAACTGCGTCCATCAGGTGGGTGCGTCCGGACTTGACGACGGACTTCCACTCCGCGGACTTCGCGGCGAGTGCAGCGTGCAAATGCTCCAGAGCAGGAACAAGATCCGTGACGGCGGCTTCCGTCGCTGCGACGTGCGTGGCCGTCGGGAAGGTGTCGTTGGAGGACTGTGACATGTTGACGTGATCGTTCGGATGCACATCCACGTCGTTGGCCTGTGAGATCGATGCGATGACCTCGTTGGCGTTCATGTTGGAACTGGTGCCGGAACCGGTCTGAAAGACATCGATGGGGAACTGATCGTCGTGCTTGCCGTCGGCGATTTCATTGGCTGCCGAGATGATGGCATCGGCCTTGTCCGCGTCGAGCAGGCCAAGATCTTTGTTGACCTGCGCACACGCGGCTTTGAGAAGGCCCATCGCACGAATCTGAGTGCGTTCGAGAGGTCGGCCGCTGATCGGGAAATTCTCGACTGCGCGTTGGGTTTGCGCTCGCCACAGTGCGTCGATGGGCACCCGAACTTCACCCATGGTGTCGTGTTCGATCCGGAACTGCTGTTCGTTGCTTTCCGTCATGGTTCCAGAGTAGGGGCCTTCGGCCCCTGTGCGCCTTTTTGGTAGCGGTGACTACCAGAAAGGCGCACAGGGCGGAGCCTGTCAGAACGTCGGCGGAACCGCGCCCTCTTCGCCGTCGAAGTCCACCGAGCTGTACTCGCGGAGCTTCTCGAGGCGGTGGTACGCGTCGATCATGCGGACGGTGCCGGACTTGCTGCGCATCACGATGGACTGCGTACTGGCGCCGCCGCCGTAGTAGCGGACACCGCGCAGCAGGTCACCGTCGGTGACGCCGGTGGCGCAGAAGAAGACGTTCTCGCCCGAGACCAGATCTTCGGTGGTCAGGATGCGATCGAGATCGTGACCGGCGTCGATGGCCTTCTGACGCTCTTCGTCGTCGGTGGGAGCCAGCTTGCCCTGCAACGATCCGCCCATGCAGCGCATGGCCGCAGCGGCGATGATGCCCTCAGGGGTGCCGCCGATGCCGACGAGCATGTCGGTGCCGGACTCCGGACGCGCTGCGGCGATAGCGCCGGCAACGTCACCGTCGGAGATCAGGCGGATCCGAGCGCCCGTGTCGCGAACGTCCTGGATCAGCTGGTTGTGGCGAGGACGGTCCAGGATGCAGATCGTGATGTCGGAGACCGACGCCTTCTTGACCTTGGCGACGCGCTTGATGTTCTCGGCGATCGGCGCGCTGATGTCGATGACATCTGCAGCGTCCGGTCCGACAGCGATCTTCTCCATGTAGAACACAGCAGACGGATCGAACATCGCGCCGCGCTCGGCAACAGCCAACACCGAGATGGCGTTGGGCATGCCCTTGGACATCAGCGTGGTTCCGTCAACCGGATCGACAGCGAAGTCGCAGTCCGGGCCGTCGCCGTTGCCGACCTCTTCGCCGTTGAACAGCATCGGCGCTTCGTCCTTCTCGCCTTCGCCGATCACAACGATGCCGCGCATGGACACCGAAGAAACGAGCTGACGCATCGCGTCGACGGCAGCTCCGTCGCCGCCTTCCTTGTCGCCGCGTCCTACCCAGCGACCTGCAGCCATCGCGCCGGCTTCGGTGACTCGGACCAATTCGAGAGCAAGGTTACGGTCCGGGGTCTCACGATGAATGCTGCTGGCCGTCATGTGCGGTGCCTCCTGGCGCGGTCGCGGTCGACGGGGTGTGTCGACGCAAGTGGTTTCTACAGGCGTGATTGTCCCAGATGGGAGCCACTGTGTGCGCTGCTGGGTCAGGGGCGTGGTGATTTGTCACGCTTAGGGGTACCGGGAATCGTTACAAGCGGCCGGTACCTGGATACTGGGAGTGTGGCATCGAAGAAACCCCGCATTCTCGAAGACAACAAAGACATGGTCTGGTCTCTCGTACCGCTGGTGCTGTTTTGCATCATCATCGCGGGCATCGCCAGCCAGTGCACGTTCAGCCCGGGAGGCCCCACTCAGGGACCGATCCCGAGCGTCGACATCGACGCAGCGCTGAACTACGACGCCAAGGAACTGGGTTTCCCGATCCGCAAACCTGTAGTTCCCGAGGGCTGGACCCCGAACTCGGGTAGTCGGAAAGTGATCACCGGCGACGGCGGCGGCGATTCCAGCACTGTGGGATTCATCACGACCAACGGTAGCTACATTCAGCTGACGCAGAGCAATGCCGAAGAATTCCCCCTGGTGTCCTACGTAGCAGGCGGACAGCGTTTCGCGACGGGTGTCGAGGACATCGACGGCCATACCTGGAACGTCTTCGGCGGCGAGGGCGTCGAGTCGATCTGGGTAACCGACGTCGACGGAGTTCGTCTCCTGATCACCGGCGCCGCTCCGGCCGAGGACTTCACGACCTTGGCGCGCAACGCCGGCCAGGCCGAGCCGATCGTTCCCTAGCTACTCGTCCGACGCGGACAGCCTCTACTCGTCCGACCCGGACAGTGCCGTCTCCACGCGAGCCCTAGCGCCCGCCAGGTGCTCCTCACAGCGCTTGGCGAGCGCTTCGCCACGCTCCCACAGGGCCAACGAGGCGTCGAGGTCCAGGCCGCCCTGCTCGAGGATCTTCACGACGCCCACCAGTTCGTCGCGGGCAGCTTCGTACCCGAGTTCGCTGATGTCGACGTCTGCGGGGTTGTTCTCGGCGTTGCTCATTTTTCTCTTCCCATTACTGCGGCGCGAACAGCGCCGTCTGCAAGTCGAACTCGTATCTGAGTGCCGGGCGGCGCATCCTCGACCGAGCGCAGCACTTCCGGATCTCCGTCGGCGATGATGCGCTGCACCACGGCATAGCCCCGGGCCAGTGTGGCTGCCGGACCAAGAGTTGTCAGGCGTGCCCGCAAGTGCTCGACGGTTCGTGATTCGGAGTCGATCAGCCTGGTGACATCACGTCGGCCTGCGGCTTGCAGTCGTTCGATTTCCTCGGCCCGACGGTCGATGGCCAGTAGCGGCGACGCCATCACGGGGCGGGTGCGCAGTTGCTCGATGAGGTGAGACTCGCGCTTGACCCAACTGCGTAGCGCTGCGGCACTGCGATCGCGGAGTTCGGAGACCAGCGCTGCTTCCGCAACGGCGTCGGGAACTACCCGCTTGGCAGCATCGGTAGGGGTGGCGGCGCGTAGGTCGGCGACGTGGTCGCTCAACGGACTGTCGGGTTCGTGGCCGATTGCGCTGACGACAGGCGTAGTACAGGCGACGATGGCCCGGCACAACGCTTCGTCGGAGAACGGAAGCAGATCTTCGACGCTTCCGCCGCCGCGCGCGAGGATGATGACATCGACTTCGGGGTTCGCGTCGAGATCCTTCAACGCCTCGATGATCTGAGGCACGGCTGTCGGACCTTGAACTGCTGTGTTGCGCACCGCAATTGCGACAGCGGGCCAGCGACGATGAGCGACGGACACGACGTCCTTCTCGGCTGCACTGGCTCGTCCGGTGATCAGCCCGATTGTCCCGGGCAGGAACGGCAACGGACGCTTGAGCCGGGGATCGAACAGCCCCTCGGCGGCAAGCAGTGCGCGTAGTCGCTCGATGCGCGCGAGCAGTTCACCGATGCCGATGGCCCGGATCTCGGTTACGCGCAGCGAGACGGTGCCGCGTCCGGTGTAGAACGAGAGCTTCCCGAACATCACTACCCGAGAACCTTCCGTCAACGGGACGGGAGAGTTGTGCAGTAGTTGCGGTGAGCACGTCACGGACAACGACATGTCAGCTGACGGATCACGAAGAACCAGAAACGCCGTCCGGGTGCCGGGGCGCGCATTGATCTGGGTGATCTGGCCCTCGACCCAAATGCTGCCGAGACGGTCGATCCATCCTGCGACCTTGGCCGAGACGGTACGAACCGGCCACGGTTGTTCGGGGGAGCTGGCACCCGAACCTGTCGGGCGTTGCTGTGCGGGCGGACGCTGGGCGGAAGTCACTTTGCCTTGGCTGTGGTGATGCGGTTGGTCAACATGGTGACGTACGGCGCGCGCGAACGAGTTGCGTTCTCGTAGTCGAGCAGCGTCGTCAGGTTCTCGACGCTCAACGACTTGATGCGGGCACGCAGCTCCGCGAGCGTGAGGTTGGCGTAGTCCAGTTCGGCAACAATGGGCGGTTCCGACGCAGCAGTGTTGTCGGTATCACTGTCGAGATCAGCCTCCGCGTCCGGTTGGGGCGCGGTATCAGCTGTGGGATCGACGGAGTAGAGAGCGAACCGTCCGGCGTTGGTCGGGCTTTCCCGAGTCTTCGGCGACGACGGCTTCACGTCCTCGTCGAAAACGGCCCACTCCGGCTGCTCGTCGTCGCCGGACCAGCTGAGCAGCGCAAACGCCTGATCGCCCTTGATTGCGAGCGACGTGATGGACTGCTGTAGCCGCATGCTCGTCTGGAGCATCTGACTGACGGCGGTCATGGGCAGGGCGACTGCGGTTTCCGGAAGCTTCTTGGCTTCTTCCAACGCGGTGACGGCGAGTCCTGCAGCCACACGTGCCACGAACGGGGGTCGAATCATTCCAACAGCTTGCCGTAAAGCACCGACAATCGGTAGCCGACTCGGCGCTAGCGCGGAGGTAGACCTTCGCCGAAGTGTTGCACAAGGAAGCTGCCAGTAGGCTGGTGCCATGTCTTCGGCTGTTCCTCTCAATCTCGGTATCGCGCACTCCGCGGATTCGGCGTCCATTCGCAAGGGCACAGGCAAGCGGGTACTTCTCGCTGAGCCACGCGGCTACTGCGCCGGCGTCGACCGGGCGGTGGAGACCGTCGAAAAGGCGCTGGAAAAGCATGGCGCGCCCATCTACGTGCGCAAGGAAATTGTTCACAACCGTCACGTCGTCGAGACGTTGGAAGATCAGGGAGTGATCTTCGTCGACGAAACCGACGAGGTTCCCGAGGGTTCCCTTCTGGTCTTCTCCGCGCACGGCGTTTCACCGGCCGTCCACGAATCGGCTGCCGAACGCAATCTGCGCACCATCGACGCGACGTGCCCACTGGTCACCAAGGTGCACCAGGAAGCAAAGCGGTTTGCACGAGACGACTACGACATCCTGCTCATCGGCCACGAAGGCCATGAGGAAGTCGAAGGCACCGCAGGTGAGGCACCCAACCACGTCACGATCGTCGACGGCCCCGACTCTGTGGATGCGGTCACTGTCCGCGACGAGAACAAAGTGATCTGGCTGTCGCAGACCACGTTGAGCGTCGACGAGACGATGCAGACTGTCGCTCGTCTGCGAGATCGCTTCCCGAATCTGCAGGATCCGCCGTCCGACGACATTTGCTACGCGACGCAGAACCGTCAGGTCGCGGTCAAGGCCATGGCGCCCGAATGCGATCTGGTGATCGTGGTCGGCTCGCGCAACTCCTCGAACTCGGTTCGGTTGGTCGAGGTCGCACTCGGTGCGGGCGCCCGGGCGTCGTACCTGGTCGACTATGCCCGTGAAGTTGATCTGAGCTGGCTCGAGGGCGTCGAGACGGTCGGAATCACGTCCGGCGCTTCCGTCCCGGAGGTGCTGGTTCGCGGAGTGATCGACCTGCTGGCAGATCATGGTTTCAAGGATGTGCAGTCGGTGACCACAGCCAACGAGACGCTGGTGTTTGCGCTCCCGCGCGAGCTGCGAGCAGCTCGCACCTAGTAGTCGCTACGAAAAACCCCGAACCAGCACACACAGGTTCGGGGTTTTTCGTTTGGTACAAGTGCGTCAGGTCGGCGTTTCGTCGCGGTCGCGGTAACGCACGCGCGGAGCCGGGTAGGCCGGCAGGTCCGCGCCCGCTGGGCGCCGACGCGGGGGGAGCGGCACGTCGTCGGCCCCGCCCGAGGCAAAGAACGGTTCCATGCGTTCTTCGGAGGGGCGACCGGCTTCAGTGGTACGACGCTCTCCATACGACGGGTACTCGCGGCGCTCGCCGTACGAAGGGGAGTCGCTCCGCTCGCTGACCGGTTGGTTGCGTCGCGGCGGTTGGTAGCGATCGTGGTCTGGTTGGTAGCGATCGTGGTCGACGGGAGTGGAGCTACGACGCGGTGGTGTGCGATCAGGCGCGGCAGCCGGGCGGTACGACGGCCGCTCGTTGTAGACGGGACGTTCGCTGTACGCCGGGCGATCGGCCTCGCGTCGCCGGGGTTGCGGCGGGATCAGGTCCGTTGCCTCTGCGGCATCCGGTCGGCTCGGTTCCGGCCGACGGCGACGACGTTGCGCAGAATCGTCGCCCGTACTACGTGAGCTCTTGGCCGGCGGCGTGTCGCGCCGGGTTCGGGTGGATCGAACCGGACCCGTCGGACGCTGCTGCAGCAGGAAGTAACGCAGGCAGCCGATAATCAGGACCACGATGCTGGTAGCCAGCATGACGGGGAAGCGGTCTACCAGCGGGTATGCGATGTTGATGGCAATGTCGCGGAGTGAAGTGCTGTTTTCCTTGCCGATCAGGGTCTGAGCAACCGGTACCGCGACCAGAAGCAGGAGCGGGGGCTGCGCCATCGCCGTGAACAGTGACTTGTTTGCGGCGGCAACCACGGCGAACAGGCAACCGAGGAAGTAGAACGTCGAGAAGACGGAGGTCAGCTCGCCGCCACCGCCGGATGCATCGATCAGGACACCGATCGAAGTGACTCCGGCAGCGAGCAGAATGACTCCCCACCAGGGCAGGCCGGGGACTGTGACGACCAGAGATCGTTTGTCCAGCGGTACCCCGGAGCGAGCACGTTGGGTTGCAGACACACATTGACATTAGCCGCTTTCTCGGTGTGAGCAGTGTTTGTGCCGGTCGTGGCTTCGGGTTTATCTGTCGGTGGGGTCCTCTACCGTCACTGGAATGAAGATCCTGCACACGTCTGATTGGCACATAGGTCGCACTTTCCATGGTGTGGACTTGTTGGCCGATCAGGCGAGTGTGTTGAACACCATTGCGGCTCTGGTCCGTGAGCACGGCGTGGACGTCGTGGTTGTTCCGGGGGATATCTACGATCGCTCCATTCCCAGTTCCGACGCGGTCACGGTGTGCAATCGAGGGTTCGAGGCCATTCGTGATGCCGGGGCGATCATCGTCGCCACGTCCGGCAATCATGATTCGGCCGTGCGCTTGGGTGCCGGTGCGTCGTTTGCCGCGGCCGGCGGGCTGCATCTGATCACTCGAGTTGGTCAGGTCGATTCACCGGTTGTGGTCGAGGACGAGTTCGGCCCCGTGGTGTTCTACGGAATTCCGTATCTCGAACCGGAGATTACGAGAGTCGAGTTGGATGTGCCCCGTGCGCGTAGCCACTCGGACGTTCTCGGGGCCGCTATGGCCCGGGTGCGGGCAGACCTGACGGGTCGGCAAGAGAGCGACCCGAAAACCCGGTCGGTGCTTTTGGCACATGCCTTTGTAGTCGGCGGCGAGGCGACGGGTGAGGAGCGTTCCATTTCTGTGGGTGGCGTCGAGACGGTGTCGGCAGCGGAGTTCGACGGTGTCGATTACGTCGCGTTGGGCCATCTCCATTCGCCGCAGACGTTGTCGGAGCGGGTCTGGTATTCAGGTTCGCCGTTGCCGTACTCGTTCGGTGAGCGCAGCCATAGGAAAGCGGCGTTGTTGGTTGAACTCGACGGCAGCGGCCTCGTCTCGACGTCGCGTCTCGATCTTCCGATTGTTCGGGGATTGCGACAGTTGACGGGCACCCTCGAGGTGTTGCTGAGCTCGTCGGATTACGACGATGCCGAGGATTGTTACGTCTCGGCGCTGCTTACCGATCAGGTTCGCCCGATCGATGCGATGCGCGCGTTGCACACGAGGTTCCCGTTTGCCGTCCATCTCGAATGGCAGCGGCCAGAAGGTAATTCGGAACTCAAATACCGCGACGCAGTGCGTGGTCGAGACGATATCGAAATCGCCCGGGGGTTTGTTTCCGCGGTCCGCAGCGAGCCTACCGAGGGCGAAATCTCTCTGATGGAAGCTGCACTCGGTTCGGCTGATCGAGCCGACGAAGCCACAGCTGAACTGGGCGTGAGCGCGTGAGACTTCATACGCTCGAGGTCAGGGCCTTCGGCCCGTTCGCTGACACCGTCACGGTCGATTTCGACAGGCTGGGGGCCGACGGACTTTTCCTGTTGCACGGTGATACCGGTGCGGGCAAAACCACTGTCCTCGACGCCGTGGCCTTTGCGTTGTACGGCCGCGTGCCCGGTGCTCGAAACGAGGGCAAGCGGTTGCTGTCCGATCATGCTCCGGTCGGGTCCGTACCGCAGGTGACGCTCGAAGCGACGATCAGCGGTCGACGCCTCAAACTTGTTCGTAGTCCTGAGTTTTCGCGTCCGAAAAAACGTGGATCCGGTTCGATCGTCGAGAATGCCAAGGCGACACTGACGTGGCTTGACGGCCGTGGCGAGAACCTCTCGCGAATTCCGGATATCGGCGACGAGATCAACCGACTGATGGGAATGAGTGCCGATCAGTTCTTCCAGGTTGTTCTGCTCCCGCAAGGGGAGTTCGCCAAATTCCTTCGAGCCGAGAACGAGGAGCGCGGCAAGCTGCTCGAGCGACTGTTCGACACCAAGAAATTTGTGTCGGTCGAGGCGTGGTTCGACGAGAAGAAGAAAGTCAGTGCCAGCGCTCTCGCCGACAAAGAGCAGGCCGTGCAGGTCCTACTTGCGCGCGTCGAGACTGCGGCGGGTTTGGAAGTGGGAGCGGAAGCGCATCCGCTCGAATGGTCGCGCAAGTTGCTCGCGGAGGCGCAAGACGGCCGCGATCTGGCAAACGGAGTACTCGAGAAGTCCAAAGCTGCTGCAGCGGAGGCAAACCGAATTCTCGGGGTTGCCGAGCGTACTGCGGATTTGGTGCGTCGTCGAGACCGTGCGCGCGCAGAGATCATTGCACTGGACGAGGGGTCGGCAGACCTGGCGGTCATTGCAGACGAGTTGGCTACAGCCACACGGGCGCAACCGGTTTCGGTAATCTCTCAGGATTCGGATTCGGCGCAGCGGGCAGTGGCGTCGGCACTCGCCCAGGCTGAGAAGGCGGTGACGCTCTACTCCGAGCACGGCGGTCCCGACATCTTCGGTGGGGGAGGGTGGCCGGCGCGAGACGGTGAACGCGGCGAGGTCTTGGCCCAGGTCCGAGACTGGCGAGACGAGATCGTGCGACTGGATTCGGTGGCCGAGCAGGCGCGGATTGCGGATGCGGCGGAGTCGGAGATCGGCACACTGTCGGCGCGGCACGCCAAGATGATCGCCCGCACCGAGGATATCGCCCGCCAGCGCGCGCAGCTGCCGGAACAATTGAGCTCTGCCGCATCGGAACTCGCCGATGCGCAGCGCTGCGAAGCGTCGTTGCCGGGTCTTCGAGCTGCCTATGCAGCAGCGGCAGACAGTGCTTCGGCTGCGCGCGACATCGTTGGTGTGCGGGCAAGGGCCGAGGCAATGCGCGCCACAGTGCTTGATGCGCGGGACGCCCATCAAGCGGCGCGCGGTCGCTGGCTTGATCGCGTGCAAACGCGTATCGAGGGAATGGCGGCGGAACTGGCCGGTTCACTGAAACCGGGTGACGCGTGCCAGGTGTGTGGTTCTCCGGAGCATCCCGCTCTGGCGCAGCCCGGAACCGACACCGTGACCGAGGCCGACGTCGAGAAAGCCGCAGTTCTCGAACGCGCCGCAGAAGGTGCTTTGACTGTCGTTCTCAAGCAGGAGAGCGCTCTGGCGTTGGAGATCGAGCGTTTGATCGCCCGCGGCGGCGATGGTGATGTCACGGAACTCGAGGCAGTGCGAGAGCGGGCACAAGCGGCGCTCGAGAGTGCAACATCCACGGCGCGTCGGGCAGCCGATTTGGCTGCAAAGGCAGCGGAACTCAGTGGCCGCGACAACACACTCGAGCAGGAGTCCGCAGCGTTGGCCACGGAGGCGGCCACAGTCATCGAGCGCATCTCGGCTCTGACGCTGCGAGCACAGGAGATTCGTGCCGCGATTGTCTCTGCGGCGGGCGAGGATTCGAGCATCTCGGCCAGGCGGGCCCGGTTCGAGACCTGGGCAACCGCAGCTATGACGGCTTCGGAAGCCCGCGACGACGCGGCCAGAGCACAGGCTCGAGCTGCCGAGTTGTCGGCCAAACTGGTTGATGCAGCACTCTCCGCTGGTTTCGAGTCGGCTCCGGCCGCGCTGGCAGCTGTTCGGACGCCGGCACGCGTCGCGGCTCTAGAGGCTGAGGTTGCCCGGGCACGTGATCGCAGAGTAGCCGCGAGGTCAGTTCTCGACGACCCAGATGTTGCTGCAACGGCTGATGTTGCGACTGTGGACGTGGATGGACCGGCGCTGGTTTCGCGTGAATGTGCGGCGGCGGTCAACGAGGCTGTGGCAGCGGCGTCCTTGGCCGAGAATCGGGTTTCGGACCTCGAGCGGCTTAACAGCCAACTCGAGAATGCCTACGAGGCAATCGCACCCCAGCGTGCGCGCCACGACGAGTTGGCGGCGCTGGCAGACGTGATCGCGGGCAAGGGGCAGAACAGCCGCAAGATGTCATTGCGGTCGTATGTGTTGGCGTCGCGGCTCGAGGAAGTTGCACTGTCCGCGTCGGTTCGGTTGCGTCGAATGTCCGGTGGACGATACGAATTCGTTCACAGTGACGAAGCCGGATCCCGTGGTCGCCGCGGTGGGCTCGGGCTTGATATCCGTGACGATTTCACGGGCGTCGTGCGGTCGGCAAAAACGCTGTCGGGCGGTGAGTCCTTCTTGGCGTCGCTGTCTTTGGCATTGGGGCTTGCCGATGTTGTTGCGGCTGAATCCGGTGGCGTTGTGCTGGACACCATGTTCATCGACGAGGGATTCGGAACGCTCGATGCAGACACACTCGACTCGGTGATGGGTGTACTGGACGAACTTCGCGACGGTGGACGTGTTGTCGGGATAGTCAGTCACGTCGACGAAATGCGACAGCGAATCCCGAGTCGCCTGCACGTCATTCGGGGACGTGCAGGCTCCTCGGTAGAATTGATTGCCGGCTGATCAGGCCTTCTGGTCTCCGGCGGTGTTTGCACCGTTCTCGGGCTGCTCGACCAGGTCGGCCGCGTCGCCCTTCGGCATAGGTTCGTTGTCGGTTGCGCGTTCGTCGATCTGCTCGCCGATGTAGCGGATGACGACGGCGGCGACAGCGGCCACGGGGACTGCGAGGAATGCGCCGATGATGCCGTAGAGGGAGCTACCCGCCGCGACGGCGAGAAGCACGATAACGGCATGGAGCTTCATCGACTTGCTTTGCAGGACAGGCTGAAGGACGTTTCCTTCGATTTGCTGCACCAGCAGGATGATGATCAACACGATGATCGCCGTGGTCAGGCCGTTGGCTACCAACGCAACCAACACCGCAAGGGCGCCGGCAACAAATGCGCCCACAATCGGAATGAAGCCACCGATGAAGGTGAGAATCGCGAGCACAGGTGCCAGAGGGACGCCGAGGATCAACAGTCCGGCGCCGATGAACACTGCGTCGATCAGACTCACCAGAGCCTGGGTGCGGATGAACCCACCAAGGGTGTCCCACATGCGCGTCAGAACTTCTTCGAGGTGCCGTCCGGCCTTTCCGCCGCCCACCGCGTGGAGCCACGGGATGAACCGCGGGCCGTCCTTGATGAAGAAGAACGACAGGACCAGAACGAGGCCAAGGGTGACGAGAAGGGAACCAGCGGTACTCACGCCACTGAAAACGCCTGAGGCGATAGCGGTTCCACTTTCCTGAACCTTGGCGACAACTGAATGGATGGCGTTGTCGATCTGATCGTCTTGCAAGTTCAGCGGCGGTCCTTGGAGCCAGTCCTGAACTTGGTTGATGCCCTCGGTTGTCTTGTTCGCGAGTTCAGGGGCCTGCCCGACTACCGACGGGATGATCCCGGCGATCACACCGGCGAGCACTCCGATCGACAGGAGCAGGGTGATGCCGGCAGCGGCTGCCGGCGGTAATCCGCGTTTGACCATTTCGCGAGTTGGCGGCCACATGACAGTCGCAAGGACAATCGCCAGAGCCACGGGCAGCACGATTACCCACAGCTTTTCGACGAGCCAGCCGAAAATCAATGCGCCGATCGAAATGGATGCCAGCACCAACGACCATTTGGCGAGCCAAAGGCCGCCCTGTCCGATGATCTCGCCGCGGTCGCGTGTACGCGCGGGAGCCGGCCCAGCTACCTCGTTGCCTTGCTCGCTCACTGATCGTCCTTTCGGTCGGCGTGGGGTTCTCCCCGCCGATGTAATTGACGTGGTTTCGCTTGCCTGATCGTAACGCTGTCCGATTTGGTGCAGTACGCGCGACGCTAACGGTTGATCGGTATCTGGCGGCGTCGGTGCGCGGCTACCATTTCCGTTATGAGAATTGCAGCAGCAGTTGTGGCAGCAACAATCGTCGTTCTGGGTCTCACCGCGTGCAGCGAGGAACAGACGAACGATGCACAGGACAAGGTCAACAGCGCGATCACCAGTGGGCAGCAGGCTTTCGAGACTGCAAAAGAGTCAGCGGGCAATGCCATCGATCAGGGAAAATCTGCCCTGTTCGTGGCAACGTTCCGCGGTGCGTACGCGCCGTTGGCGGCTGATCGTGATGACGCGGACATCGAGAAGATCCTGACGACAACGTGTGACGAAGTCGCGAAGGGCACCGACGAGGCAGAAGTGAAGGCAGAGATCATCACTCTGGCGGAAAACAACGGAACTGTTCCGACTCAGGAGCAGGCCGACCACATTTACTCTCTGGCCAAGGCAGCCTGCCCCTGATCGTCAGTCAGCAGCAGCGGGCACCAGGATTGCTGTCCGCTGCTGCGTGACGTCGACGCCAGAACTCACGCTCGCTCAGAAGCGGCGCATCGGTGTGGTTCCGCCGTGTGTGTTCGACGTACCGGGCGTAGTCCAGATCGCCCATCACCGAACGGATCCACCACAGGATGCCGCGCAGGGTTGTTGCGACGTGTGCAGTCATGATCAGTGCCCACCCGCATGTGCGGCGCCGGGTGCGCGAACCTTACCCGCCTTGATGAGCTCGTCCCATTCCTTCTGAACTTCCTTTTCTGCCGGTGTCGGGATGAAGCTCGCGGGACCGAAGATCTTCGACGGTTCCTCGGGGGATTCGGTTGTGGGTAGTCCACCGGCCCTGATTGCCTTGATGCACACGATGATTCCGGCAATCACCACGACGATGACGAGTGACGCGAAGATGATCGACAACGTGCCCTGAATGAACGTGTTGCGAATGACGGCGTCGATTGCTTCGGGAGTCTTCGCGGAGCCGTGCGACGTCTCGCCGGCGGCTTTTGCGTCCTTGAACACGTTGTGCTGAGCCCAGTATCCGATTGCCGGATTGTCGGAGAAGATCTTCTGCCACGACGCCGTCATGGTGACGATCAAGTCCCACACCAACGGAACTCCGGGGATCCAGGCCCACTTGAACAGTCCCTTTTTCATCACGATCGTCATGACCACTGTCAGTGCGATGGCTGCGAGTAGCTGATTGGCGATTCCGAACAGGGGGAAGAGCGTGTTGATGCCGCCGAGTGGATCGGTGACGCCCATCAGCAGGATTGCGCCCCAAGCCGCAACAACGATCAGCGAGCAGAGCCATGCACCGATGCGCCACGACGGATCCTTGAACTTCTTTGCGGGACCGCCGAAGTTACCCAGTGAGTCCGAGAGCATGAACCGCGCAACTCGGGTGCCGGCGTCGATGGTCGTGAGAATGAAGAGCGCCTCGAACATGATCGCGAAGTGATACCAGAACGATTTCAGTGAGTCACCACCGAACACGTCGCTGAGGACTTCGGACATGCCGAACGCCAGCGTCGGAGCGCCGCCCGTTCTCGAGATGATCGATTCCTCTCCGACGGCCTCAGCTGCCTGAGACAGGACGTCGGGGGAGATGGGAGCGATTCCGAGGGGCAGGTTGTTGACGTATTCTGCTGCGGTTTCCGGTGTTCCGCCGGTCAGTGCGGCGGGAGCGTTGAGCGCGAAGTACAGGTGCTGATCGAGGATGCAGGCGGTAACCAGGGCCATGATGGCGACAAACGATTCGGTCAGCATGCCGCCGTAGCCGATCATCCTGGTCTGGCTTTCCTTCTCCAGCAGCTTCGGTGTGGTTCCCGACGCGATCAGTGCGTGGAACCCCGAGAGTGCGCCGCAGGCGATGGTGATGAACAGGAACGGGAACAGCGCGCCGGCAAAGGCAGGGCCCTCTCCGTTGGAAGCGAATGGCGTAACGGCAGGCATGTTCAGTGCTGGTCGCGCAACCAGAATTCCGATGGCCAGCAGGGCAATTGTGCCGACCTTCATGAACGTCGACAGGTAGTCGCGGGGTGCGAGGAGAAGCCACACGGGCAGGACAGAGGCGGCAAATCCGTACGCGATCATCAGCCACGCGATGGTGACCTTGGACAGCGTGAACCAGTCTGCGCCCCAACCGGTATCGGCGACCCAGCCGCCGGAGACGATGGCCAGCAGCAGCAGGACCACGCCGATCAGCGACACCTCGGAGACCTTGCCGGGGCGAAGGTAACGCAGGTAGACGCCCATGAACAGTGCGATGGGGATGGTCATCGCGATAGAGAAGACGCCCCAGGGACTTTCGGCGAGCGCGTTGACAACCACAAGTCCGAGAACGGCGATGAGGATGATCATGATGACAAAAACGCCGATCAGTGCCGCGACGCCGCCGACGAGGCCGAGTTCTTCACGAGCCATCTGACCGAGGCTGCGGCCGCGTCGTTTGGACGAGATCCACAGAACCAGGAAATCCTGTACGGCACCGGCAAAGACGACTCCGATGATGATCCACAGAGTGCCTGGCAGATAACCCATTTGCGCGGCCAGGACCGGACCGACCAGTGGGCCGGCGCCCGCGATGGCTGCGAAGTGGTGACCGAAGAGAACCCGTCGATCCGTCGGCATGTAGTCCGCGCCGTTTTCCATGATTTCGGCAGGGGTGGCGACGTCGTCGCGTGGTTTGACGATTTTGCGTTCGATCAACCGCGCGTAGAACCGATAGGCGATCAGGTAGGTGCAGATTGCGGCCAACACGAACCAGACGGCGCTGATGTGTTCGTTTCGCACTATCGCGATCATGTACCAGGCGAGGCCGCCTACCAGTCCGATGACCAGGAACACGAAGCGCGCAGTCGGTGAGATGGGGGTGCGGTCCACCACGCCGACGGGTGGCAGGTCAGGGTCTGTTTTCAGGTACTCGACATTCGGTTCCGGCGCCGTCGTCAGGCTCATCGTCGAACTCCGTCCACTAGTTCAGATGTGGCCGCCGTCACAGCGGGCCATCTGTCACTGTAGGACTAGAAGAGTGAATCCGCGCGGCACCTGGCCGGTATTTCAGAATCGATGGGCGTCGGCGTCGATCCAGTCGGTGAGCCAGCTTTGTGGCGGGGAGTCGAGGAGTTCGCCAGGCATGAGCCAGTCGAAGAGATCGGCATACGTCCGGGTTGTGAGGCCGTCGATCCGGCGGTTGAGCATCGCCGGTTCCAACTGATCGAAGGAGTCGATACCCATCGACGCGATCATCTGTTGCGCGCTTGCGACGGTTGCCTTCTGGAATCGATACACGCGTTCGCTCTTGTCGGGGATGTCGAGGGCGCGGGTGCGGGCCGGGTCTTGAGTCGCAACGCCGACGGGACAGCGGTTGGTGTGGCACATCTGGGCCTGAATACAGCCAACGGCAAACATCATGGCGCGGGCGGCCATCGTGAAATCGGCTCCCTGAATGATGCGTTTGACGATGTCGGAGCCGCTGGCAACCTTGCCGGACGCGCCGACCTTCACGAGACCCCGTAATCCCGTCCCCACCAACGCATTGTGGACCAACATCAATCCCTCGGTCAGCGGCATACCCATGTGGTCCTCGAACTCGACCGGACCTGCTCCGGTTCCGCCCTCGGAACCGTCGACGATGATGAAGTCGGGCGTGACGCCGCGCTCGATCATCGCCTTGCAGATGCCGAGGAACTCACGACGCGAGCCCACACAGAGTTTCAGTCCGACCGGCTTGCCGCCGGACAATGTCCGCAGAGTGTGAACGAAGTCGACCAGTTCGACAGGGGTACTGAATGTGGTGTGCGCAGGCGGCGATATGACGGTCTGGCCGACGGGAACGCCTCGGGTGTCGGCGATTTCGGGGGTGACCTTGACTCCGGGAAGTACCCCACCCAATCCGGGCTTGGCGCCCTGCGAGAGCTTGATCGAGATGGCCTTCACCTGGTCAAGAGCCGCACGCTCGGCAAAGCGGTCCGGATCAAATTGCCCGTCAGCGGTTCGGCATCCGAAGTATCCCGACGCGATTTCCCAGATCAGATCGCCGCCGTGTTTGCGGTGATACGGACTGATGGCTCCTTCGCCGGTGTCGTGGGCAAATCCGCCCTTCGCGGCGCCGGCGTTGAGTGCCTCGATTGCGTTGGCGGACAACGACCCGAAGCTCATCGCGGAGACGTTCAGAAGAGCGATGTCGTACGGTTTGGTGCAATCGCGTCCGCCGAGACGCACTCGCGGAATAGTGTCGGGGGCCTTGCGGGCCCGGATCGAATGTGTCATGAACTCGTAGCCGATTGCATTGACGTCGCGCTCGGTCCCGAACGGTTCCTCGGCCAGAGTGCCTTTGGCGCGTTCGTAGACCAGATCGCGTGTCTCGCGATCGAATGGCGTTCCATCGGTGGATGATTCGACGAAGTACTGCTGAATCTCCGGTCGAATCTTTTCGAGCAGAAAGCGGGCGTGTCCGATGACGGGATAGTTGCGCAGAATGCTGTGCCGCCGTTGACTCAGGTCGTACGTGCCCACCACTGCCAGAGCGAGCGCGACGACAGCGATCACCCACCACCCCGGGACGACGACGCTCGCAAGCGTCGCGGCTCCGAGGCCAACTATCCATATGGCGAGCACGATCAGCATCCGGGTCACACCGCGAGCGTAGGCGCTCACTACGACACGGCAACGCCTGCTTCCGTTAGGTTCTGCAGTAGAGGAACTTAAACCGAATTTTTGGGGGAACGATGACCGAACCGCAGGAACCTAAACCGACTTACGGCGAGACACCGAGTTACGACCAATCGGGCAACGCCGGCCAGCAGTATCAGCAGTACCCGACCGAGCAGTATCCGTCAGGTCAGCAGTACGGCACGCCGCAGCAGTACGCCGCCCCGCAGTCCTACGCGCAGCCTCAATACGGTCCGCCGAAATCGAATGCAGGTTGGGCCGTCGCCGCGATCATCTTCTTCTGGCCCGTCGCGTTTGCCGCGTTCAATCATCTGCACGATATCTACCCGAAGTGGGCGATGGGCGATCACCAGGGCGCGCAGTACGCGTCAGAGCGGGTGAAGAAGCTCGGCCAGATCGCGCTCTTGATTGCCGTCATCGGATGGATTCTGCTGATCGCGTTCTACGTCATCTTCCTGGTCGCGGTCGTGGCGTCCGTCGACAACTACAACTACAACTGATCACCTGCGGCGACGTGACGGTGGGGCGAGTACCCGTCGCGTCGCCGCGAGGCCGTAGAATCCACAGACCGTGAGCCTTACCCTCGGAATCGTCGGACTGCCCAACGTCGGCAAGTCCACCCTTTTCAATGCACTGACCAACAACGACGTGTTGGCTGCGAACTACCCGTTCGCGACCATCGAACCCAACGTCGGCCTGGTCGAGCTGCCCGATCCGCGGCTGCAGAAGCTCGCCGAGATCTTCGGCTCCGAGCGCATCCTTCCCGCGACCGTGTCGTTCGTCGACATCGCCGGAATCGTGAAGGGCGCCTCCGAGGGCGCAGGCCTTGGAAACAAGTTCCTCGCCAACATTCGTGAAGCTGACGCAATCTGCCAGGTAGTGCGCGTCTTCGCCGACGACGACGTCATCCACGTCGACGGCAAGGTCGACCCGGCCTCCGATATCGAGGTCATCGAGACCGAGCTCGTGATCGCAGACATGCAGACGCTCGAGAAGGCTCTCCCGCGTCTGGACAAGGAAGCTCGCAAGAACAAGGAGCTCAAGCCTGCCCACGACGAGGCACTCAAGGCTCAGGCCTTCCTCAACGAGGGCACGACGCTCTTCAGCGTCAAGGACAAGCTCGACTTCTCGCTGCTGCGTGAACTGAGCCTGCTCACCACCAAGCCCTTCCTGTACGTCTTCAACGCCGACGAGTCTGTGCTCACTGACGCAGCGAAGGTCGAAGAACTGCGCGCATCCGTCGCTCCGGCCGACGCCGTGTTCCTCGACGCGAAGGTCGAGCAGGAACTCCTCGAGCTGGACGAGGAAGACCGCCAGGAAATGCTCGACTCGATCGGTCAGACCGAGCCCGGCCTGCACGCTCTCGCACGCACCGGCTTCCACACCCTCGGGCTGCAGACCTACCTGACGGCCGGTCCGAAGGAAGCGCGCGCCTGGACCATCCACAAGGGCGATACCGCGCCCCAGGCTGCCGGCGTCATTCACACCGACTTCGAGCGAGGCTTCATCAAGGCTGAAATCGTGTCCTTCGACGACCTCGTCGAGGCCGGTTCCATGGCCGCAGCCAAGGCTGCCGGCAAGGTACGCATGGAGGGTAAGGACTACATCATGGCCGACGGTGATGTGGTGGAGTTCCGCTTCAACGTCTAAATCCTCTGTACTGTCGCAGGGCGATTATGCGCTCGCGTGGGTTATCAGCCGCGCGTATGCATAATCGCCCTGCGGCGTCTGGTCCTCACCCTGCTGGAATTTCGCTGAGCGTCCGACGTGTGACAAACCGACGCGCTTTCCCCGACAACGGATCGTTGAATTCGAGTTCCCGCGCGAGCAATTGGAGTGGGAGGGAATGATCGTCCGGGGCGTCGGGCAACAGGTCGGGGTATCGCCGGTCGCCCAGGATCCCGGCGCCGAGAGCCGCCAAATGCACCCGCAACTGATGCATCCGTCCGGATTGCGGACGTAGAACCGTGTGCAGCACAGTACGTCCGGAGGCGCTCACGCCCGTCCCTCGCGCCTCGATCATGGTCTCGGAGTTAGGTTCACGGCTGTCGTCGACGAGGACCCGCAACTCGCCGCGCCGAGCTTCGATGTGGTTGCGGTAGACGAGGGGACCGTTGGATTCGCTGAGCCCCGGTGCGCCCTGGACCCACCGGGGCGGTCGCGCCGACACCGCCTCGTAGACCTTCGTGACCTGCCGCTTCTCGAACAGTGACTGGTATGCGCCGCGTGTCGCGGGGCGGGCCGAGAACATCACCACCCCTGCGGTGCCGCGGTCGAGTCGATGGATCGGGGTCAGATCTGGGTTGTCGAGGCGGACCCGCAGTCGGACAAGCGCGGACTCGCGCAGGTAGCGCCCACTGGGGGTGGTCGGGAGAAAATGTGGTTTGTCGATCACGACGAGGTCGTCGTCGACGTGCAGGATCTCCTCGTGGAACGGCACCGGGTCCTCCGCCGGTAACTCGCGGTAATACCAGACGAACCGGTGCGCGCTGAGCTCGGTGCTCCGGCAGATCGGGTGGCCGTCGATACCCACGAACTCGCCGTCGTCGAACCGCCGATACAGGTTTTCGGCGTCCAGATGGTCGAACTTCGCCACGACGTACTCGGCGATCGTCGCCCACGGCCCGGACGGTGGGATGCGTAGGCGCGTCGGGCCAACTCCGTTCTTGACGGGCAGTGGTGGGGACATGGACACGCAGGTCATCATCCCATCGACTGCTGATCAGCGGTGATTCGGTGTGGGCCTTGACGGAGACGTCCCCGCGGGGACGCCGGGACCAACTCGGAGCGGTGGCCACCCAGAGATTCTCGGTTCAGGAAAATCCGAAGTGCGCGTCTGATTCCTACACGCGACGACCCGAGGCCCTCAGCCGGGACAGCTGTTCGACCAACCTGAGGCGATGTTCTCTGAACCTCCGGACTGCATCACCGTTGCCGGTGAGTTCCGCGTCAGCCAGTAGGTATTCACAGTTGTCCAGCTGATCCGCCAAGGTCATCACCTGAAGTCACCTTTCATCGCCTGAATAAGTACCGATTCAGAATGCGGGCGGGGGACGGCTGGAGACATCCGCTGAACTACCTATCCAGGTACCTATAACGGCGTCCTCGCCATCGTCGGTAACGATCCAGCGACACCTGCGGTCAAAGTTGCGCATGGTTCGCCTGTTGTCGTAGATACTTCACCGGTGAATCCGACAAAACGGACCGTCCTTTCTGCTGTATCGATGGTGATGCTTGTTGTCGCGGGATTGCTCGTCGCAGCCCCGGCCAGCGGCGCCGAACCGCCCGCCTGGCGGTACACGATGGTGGCGTTCAGCAATGCCAGCGATCGCGACATGGATGTATTCGAGTCCGCGGACGGCACTGGATTCCAACTCGTCAAACCGTCGGCGTATCGGCCCCCGTCCGGGCTGGTACGTGATCCGAGCATCTTCCGGAATACAGACGGAATGTATTACCTCACCTACACAACGGGCGGAACGAGTATCGGCTTCGCGCGCAGTAGCGACCGCATCACCTGGACACCTCTGGCGAACTATTCACTCCCGTTCTGCTGTGCCTTCATGCCAGGCACCGGGGACGGCACGGGTTCAGCGAGCCCGCCGGGTTTCTCGGGGTCGGCCGGCTTCAGCGACGGCCCGTCGTTGTCACCGTTCGTCACCAAAGCCTGGGCGCCCGAGTGGTTCGTCGACGGCGGCCGCGTCAACGTCATCGTGTCTATGTCGACCGGTGGAGGATTTGTGCCGTATCTGATGACGGCACTGGAACCGTCGCTGCGGTTGTGGAGCCTGCCTGTTCCGCTCGCCGGGATCGGTGCGGACCACATCGACACCACCGTGGTCAAGGTGGGATCGACCTATCATGCGTTCACCAAGAACGAGACGAAGAAGGTCATCGAGCATGCGGTCGCGCCGTCGGCGACGGGACCCTATTCCTTTGTCCCGCCGGGAAATTGGGGCACCTTGGTGGAGGGCCCAGCCTTGGCTCAGTTGCCGGACGGCACCTGGCGGCTCTATCTCGACGCCTATACCGAGGGGAAGTATCTCTATTCCGACAGCACGGATGGGTTGAGCACGTGGTCTGACGCGCAAGAGCTTCCGGGTCTGTCCGGGACGGTGCGCCATATCGGAGTGATGAGAGAGCCGGCGTAGCGGCGCCTACCCGCAGGGCTGCAGATTCAGGCTGCGGGGACGTGCTCCCTGACGTCCTGAGCCTGTGCCGTCATCCAATCAGCCAGCACTTGGCAGCCCGTGCGTCCGCTGGCGTCGAAGGCCTCGCTCGCATAGCTGACATGCCGGCCGCCACGGGGGTTCCGGATCTGAAAGCGTCGCCAGCTCACAAGGCTCGGTAGGTATCCGAGGACTTCGAGGAAGGCGGTGCGTAGGCGTCGTAGATCTTTGCGCCATTGGCTCGGGCTGAAGCGAGTCTTCTGTGCGTTCTGAAATGTGTTGCTGCGGAGTAGTTCCCACACCTTGTTCGCCCACACTCGCGCTTGGGTGAAGGACATCCAGCCGGTGAGGTCGGCGATGTCGCGAATGTAGCTGTCGTCGCTGGCATTGCAGATCAAGTCCTGCGGGTGTCCGATCCACTTGGCGGGAATCCACGACGGGATTTCCGGGCCGTCGCCGGCAACGCCGTACCCGTCGCAACCTGGGAGAACCCCGACAGGTTGCTGCGGGTCGGAGATCAGCCCGATCCCGATGATGTTGCTGCCGTTCGCTTCTGGCAGGGCGGCGCGAATAACCGAGCATCCCTGGGAGTATCCGATGAGCATGACGGGTCCGCGGACCTCGGCGAGAGCTGCCAAGAGTGCCCGGGCGCCCATTTCGGTGCTCCGGCGAAAACTGGAGCCGCCGTCGGCAACAGGTCCGTACGATGCGGGGTAACTCACCCACTTCGCGTCGAACCGATCGTCGAGTTCACGTGTGACAGCGCTCAGTAGTCCGACAACGTGGGTGCGGGTGTCACCGTCGTACGACTCGCCGGTGCCGCCGACTGCAAAAACCGTTACCTCTGTCATGTTCACCATGGTCTACGGCAATTCTGAGAGGTCTGCGATCAAAGCCTGAGAGAACGCTGGCAATCCCGATATCCTGCAGAATCGTTATAAAGGGCGCACCATCAAAGCTATGACGACGGCATATCGCTCTCGGAAGAAGAAGGTTTCCATCGTCGGCGCCGGCAGTGTCGGCACGGCTATCGCCTATGCGTGCCTCATCCGCGGATCAGCGGACGTACTGGCCCTCTACGACACAAACGCCGCGAAGGTGCGAGCGGAAGTGCTCGATCTCAACCACGGCACTCAGTTCACCCCACCGTGTTCGGTGGACGGTGGTGACGACATCGCGGTCACCGCAGGGTCCGATCTGGTTGTAGTGACAGCCGGAGCCAAACAGAAACCCGGCCAGTCCCGTCTCGAGTTGGCGGCGGTCAACGTCAAGATCGTGCAGACCTTGACGGAGCAACTTCTCTCGCAGTCGCCCGAAGCAATCATTCTTTTTGTCAGCAATCCCGTCGACATCGCGACGTACGCAGCGGTTCAGGCCGCGGGTCGGCCGTACCGTCACCGGATTTTCGGATCCGGGACGGTGTTGGATACAGCACGTCTGCGCTTTCTCATGGCGTCGAAGTTGGGCGTGGCGGTCGAGAATGTGCACGCCTTCATCGTTGGCGAGCATGGGGACTCCGAAATTCCTTTGTGGTCCAGCGCCACCATCGGCGGGGTTCCGGCGACGGCATTTGTGGGTCCTTCGGGGAACACACTCGACAGCGCGATCCGTGACGAGGTCGCGACCGCGGTGGTGCAAAGCGCGTATCAGATCATCGAGGGCAAGGGCGCGACCAATCTGGCCATCGGATTGTCGAGCGCCTTCATGGTGGAGGTGGTGTTGCGCGACGAGCAGCGGGTGCTGCCGATTTCGACCCTGCAGAACGGGGTGCACGACCTCGAAGGGGTATGTCTGTCGTTGCCAACGCTGGTTGGTGGCGGCGGAGCCGGCCGAGTGCTGGAGGTGCCGTTGTCGGAAGGTGAACGCGAGGGTCTGCATGCGTCGGCGCGGGCATTGCGCGACGTTCAGGATTCTCTCGGATTGTGAAGTGCTGCCGTGACGTATATCGGGCATATAGGATCGGTTAATGATTAGTTTTCTGATTCGCGCCGCGATATTCCTCGGGTCTGCCGCGGTCGGACTTCTTGTTGCGACGTGGTTGCTTTCGGGGTTTTCTGTGAGCGCGTCGGGTTTCATCACGGCGGTTGTCATCTTTGCGATCGCGCAGTCGGTCCTGTCGCCGTTCATCGCCAAAATGGCTAAGCGCCACGCGCCGGCATTCCTCGGCGGAATCGGGTTGGTCTCGACTTTCGTCGCTCTGCTGATCGCATCGATTTTCGGCGGGCTGACAATCACCGGTGTGTCGACGTGGATTATGAGCACGGTCCTCGTGTGGCTTGTCACGGCCCTCGCGACTCTGCTGCTCCCACTCATCTTCGTGCGTAAGAAAGTTGCGGAGAAGAAGGCTTAGCGATGCACCCGGATATCGGAATGGACTACACAGTCCTGGACTGTCCGGATCCGGCTGCGCTGGCACGCTTCTACGAACAGGTTCTCAGATGGAGAATTGTTCGCGCGGAGGATGATTGGCACGTCATCGAAGGCCTGCCAGGTCAACGACTCGCGTTTCAACTTGCCCCGGGTTTTGTTCCGGTGGACTGGCCGAAGGTGGGTGTGGGAATCCACCTCGATCTCCTGGTAGAGGCTTTCGACCCGGCCGAGGAGTGGGTACTGAGCCTCGGAGCGCAACGCGTCGACGGGATTGCTGAGCATCCGACTTTCCGGGTCTACCGCGACCCGGTCGGCCATCACTTCTGCCTGTGCCTGCGCGATTGAGTTCTGTCTCGACGGCGGCAGCGTCACGGTGGATAATTCCGTCAGACTGATCGCCCCGAGAACTTCTGGAGAGACGACTATGGCTTCACCGAATTCCGACGAGTTTCTTGTCGAACGCTCCGCTGTGATCAATGCGGAGGCTGCCACAGTCTTCGATCTGATCAACGACTTCCACCGCTGGACCACCTGGTCCCCGTGGGAAGGACTGGACCCGGCGATGCAGCGGACATACTCGGGACCGGATTCCGGTGTTGGTGCGTCGTACGCCTGGTCTGGCAACAAGAAGGCCGGTTCAGGCTCGATGAAGATCACCGAATCGGTGCCGGGTAGCCGTGTTGTCTTGGATCTTTCCTTCCTCAAACCGTTCAAAGCGCAGAACGTCACGACGTTTCTTCTCGAACCGCAGGACAGTTCGACTCGGGTGACATGGCAAATGACAGGGAAGAAGAACTTCTTCTTCAAGATTTTCGGATTCATTTTCAGCATGGACAAGATGGTGGGCAAGGACTTCGAGAAGGGCCTTGCACAGTTGAAAGCCGAAGCCGAAAAGGGCTGATGCCGCGGTGGTACCGTCACCCGGTGTTACGGATGACGCCCACCGACGCCCAAACTTTCTGGATTTCGGAAAAGATCCCCAACGATCAACTCCTGCTGTACTGCTTCGAGGGGCAATCGGAATCGCTCGAGGATGTACGACGCGCGGTCCTCGATCGCGCGTCGTCGATTCCGGATCTGTGCGTGCGGATTCGTGAAGTGCCGTGGCATCTGGATTATCCGCTGTGGGAACCGATGCCGGTCGACCAGTCGTTGGTCGTGACGCATCGACTTCCCGACTCTTCGTGGGAGCAGTGCATCAATGCGATCGAGGTGTTGCTCGAGAACCACGTCAATCCGCGCGCGACACCCTGGCTGCTGCATCTTTTCGAAGGCGTGCACGGCGCACCGCGCTGCGACGGCCCTGCGTTGATTGCCGTTCTGCAAGTGGCTCATTCGCTGGCGGACGGCAAGCGGGCGAGTGCTGTTGCCCGCACGCTGTTCTCGGCAGACGAGCCGAAAACCACAGAGATCGACAGACGCTCGATCAGTTCGGTAGAAATACTCGCCCGGGCGGCACTGCGCCTGCCCAGCCAGATCTACCGACTGTTTCGCGACGGCCGCGCGGGTCATCAGGCTCAGCTACAACTCCAGGCCGATACCGAGTCGGGAGTTGTTGCGCCGCAGGCCCCGAACCGTCCGAAGGTTACCTCGAACATCGCCCCGGATGCGCACAGGCTTGTTCGGATGGTCGTGCGCGACGCGGCAGATCTCCGAGCCGACGGGGTCTCCGTGACAGTGGGGGCGATGACGGCTATCTCGGTGGCCATGACCAAGTACCTGCTGGCCGCCGATGGCGTCGTTCCTCCTGAGTTGGGCGCGGAGGTCACGATCGCGAAGGATGGAAAACCGAAATCGCGCAACCACTTCCGGAACGCAGGTGTCGGTTTGTTTCCGGAGGTGGCCGATCTTCGCGAGCGAGCCGAACGCATCACGGAATCGCTGGCCGAGCGCCGAGCGCGAGCAGCGCACCCATCCAGTGCGGCGTCGGACCGGGCGCTCGAGGCTGTTCCGGGGCCGCTGATTCGTTGGGGCGTGCAGCAATACGACTTCACCGCGATTCCCGAGACGGTGACGGGTAATACGGTGGTGTCGAGTGTTGCTCGCGGAGCCGCGGACTTGGTGTTCGGCGGCGCAACGGTGCGATTCACGGCAGGGTTTCCGAGCCTGTCGCCGGTCATGTCACTCACTCACGGTGTCCATGGAATCGGTGACACCGTGACCATCAGCATCACAACCAGTCCGTCGGCGATTGCGGATATCGATCACTACGAACAGTTGATGCATGACGCGATCGACGAGGTGCGCGATACCTTTGCGCGGCGGGTCTGATGTACTGGCGCTATGGGATTCACGCGCGCGGAGTTGGAGTCGTATCGCGACGCCGAGATCGACGATCTGATCGGACCGGGTTGCCGATTGCTGTTCGTGGGTATCAACCCGGGATTGTGGACGGCGGCAACTGGTGCGCATTTTGCGAGGCCGGGTAACCGTTTCTATCCGGCGTTGTTGCGGGCAGGCATCATCGAACGCCCGATAGATCCGTCAGACGGTATGTCGGCAGCAGACACACAACACCTGATCGATCGGGGAGTGGGCATAACGAATCTCGCTGTGCGGGCAACGGCGCGGGCCGATGAATTGACGCCGGAGGAGCTGGCGGCGGGTGGAGTTCGGGTGCGAAACATCGTGCAGGACACCAAGCCTGTTGTTGTTGCCTTCGCCGGGATCACCGCCTATCGAACAGCTTTCGGCAACAAGAAAGCCAAGGCCGGCCATCAGGACCATGATTTCGAGGGGGCGAAACTCTGGATCGTGCCCAATCCGAGTGGGCTCAATGCGCACGAAACGGTGGATACGCTCGCCGCTAAATACCGCGATGCGGCCCGGGACGCCGGAATCCTGTAACTGATAGCGGAGTTCGGTAAAAGCGGCGTGAACTAGGCGCTACAGTGCAGATATGTCATTTCTTTACAATATCTTTGTAGTTATTCACCTGCTCGGTATGGCGGCCCTTGTCGGTAGCTATTTCACAGTCCTGAAGGCTCCGAAGATCACCGAGGTCATGGTCTGGGGTGCACGCCTCCAGTTCCTGTCCGGTCTCATCATCGTCGGACTCGGCGAAGGTGCCCTGGACAAGAACTACATTCACGCGAAAATCGCTGTGAAGCTTGTACTTTCACTGGCCATCGTCGCGTTGGCGGAGATCACGCGGGCCAGGCAGAAGAAGGGGCAGCCAAACCCCAACCTGGTACACGTGGTCGGTGGACTGTCCGTCGTGACTGTTTTTGTGGCTGCTCTCTGGACCTGACAAACCCACAAACAAGCCCCGGCGAATCGGAATTCGCCGGGGCTCTTTGCTATTGAACTGTCTACAGACCCGGACGCTTGCCGATCGTCAGGGTTACTTCACCGGTATGGGCAAAGAAGTCGTTGCCCTTGTCGTCTACGACGATGAACGCGGGGAAGTCCTCGACGTCGATCTTCCAGACGGCTTCCATACCCAGTTCGGCGTACTCGAGGATGTCGACCTTCTTGATGCAGTCGAGTGCCAGACGAGCCGCCGGTCCACCGATCGATCCGAGGTAGAAACCGCCGTGGGTGTTGCACGCGTCGGTGACCTGCTTGGAACGGTTTCCCTTGGCCAGCATGATCATCGAGCCACCGGCGGCCTGGAACTGCTCGACGTACGAGTCCATACGGCCGGCCGTGGTCGGGCCGAACGAACCGGAGGCCATTCCATCCGGAGTCTTGGCAGGTCCGGCGTAGTACACCGGGTGATCCTTGAGGTACTGCGGCATTTCCTCGCCGGCGTCGAGGCGCTCTTTGATCTTGGCGTGCGCGATGTCGCGGGCCACGACCAACGGACCGGTGAGCGACAGACGCGTCTTCACCGGGTGCTTGGACAGCTCGGCGAGGATCTCGGCCATGGGCTTGGTGAGGTCGATCTTGACCGCTGCGCCCTTGCCGGTTCCGGAGATTCCGTCGGTTTCGGAGTCGAGCTGCGCGTCGGTGACCTCGGGCAGGAAACGGCCCGGGTTGAATTCGAGCTGTTCGAGGAAGACACCCTCGGGCGTGATCTTCGCCTTGGCCTGGCGGTCTGCGGAGCACGACACGGCAATGGCAACGGGCAGCGAAGCGCCGTGGCGGGGGAGACGGACGACGCGGACGTCGTGGCAGAAGTACTTACCGCCGAACTGTGCGCCGATGCCGATCTTCTGCGTGAGCTCGAAGACCTTCTTCTCGAGTTCGTGATCGCGGAAGCCGCGGCCCGTGATGGCGCCTTCGGTGGGGAGCTCGTCGAGGTAGTGCGCGGACGCGTACTTGGCCGTCTTCATCGCGAACTCGGCAGACGTGCCACCGACGACGATCGCGAGGTGGTACGGCGGGCACGCTGCGGTACCGAGCGAGCGGATCTTTGCCTCGAGGAACTGCATCATCGAGTCGGGGTTCAGGATCGCTTTGGTTTCCTGGTACAGGTAGGACTTGTTTGCGCTGCCGCCGCCCTTGGCCATGAACAGGAATTTGTACGAGTTCTCGTGTCCGGCAGCAGTATCGGCGTACAGCTCGATCTGCGCGGGGAGGTTGTTTCCGGTGTTCTTCTCGTCCCACATCGTGATGGGGGCGTTCTGCGAGTAACGCAGGTTGAGGCGTGTGTAGGCGTCGTACACACCGCGGGCGATGGACTGCTCGTCATCACCGGGGGTCAATACGTGCTGTCCGCGCTTGCCCATGACGATTGCGGTACCGGTGTCCTGGCACATCGGGAGAACACCAGCGGCTGCGATGTTTGCGTTCTTCAGGAGATCGAGAGCAACGAACTTGTCGTTGTTGGATGCCTCGGGATCGTCGAGGATGCTCGCCAGCTGCGTCAGGTGATCGGTGCGCAGGTAATGGGAGATGTCGTGCAGAGCCGTTTCGGTCAGCAGACGCATCGCTTCGGGCTCGACCTTCAGGAAGGTCCGACCGTCCGGGCCTTCGACTGTCGACACCCCTTCAGTGGTGAGCAGTCGGTACTCGGTGGTGTCCTCACCGATCGGCAACAGGTCCTCATAGAGGAAGTCGGCCATCTTTTCTCCTGAACAAGGGTGCGTGCGAAGGTCCCGTTCAGGTTATCGTTGGGGGTTTTCCTCGATTACGCCGGGCGGTCGGACGGTAGTCGTGACTGGGTCGTTTGCCCTCGAAACGGAGCATTTCGGGCAATAATGTCCATCTGTGCTCGGCAACTCGAGGGACGTTTTCATGAGAGGTATCCGCATAGCGCGTGCATTGATCGGTGCTGCGACGGCCGCAACCGTTCTCTTTGTCGTGTCGTCGCCGGCAGTGGCCGAGACGGGCGGTCCACGCGTGATCAGCGCCGTACCCGCGGAAGGCCGTCTCGTCGACGTCGTCGTGTATTCACCGTCGATGGATCGCGGAATTCCGGTCCAGGTGCTTCGCCCAGCCGACACGTCGACACCCGCGCCGACGCTGTATCTGCTCAACGGGGTGGATGGTGGGAAGAACGACGCGACATGGTCGGTACGTACCGACGTGCCGGAGTTCTTCGCCGACAAGCACGTCAACGTGGTCACTCCATTGGACGGGGCGTTCAGCTATTACACCGATTGGTTGCGGCCGGATCCGGGGCTCGCACAGATCAACGACAACAACGGCGTGAACAGGTGGACCACGTTTCTCACGTCGGAACTGCCGCACGTGATCGACGAGTACTTCGATACGACGGGCGAGAACGCACTCGGGGGGATCTCGATGGCGGGTACGTCGGTGTTGAATCTGGCGATGAGTGCGCCGACGGTCTACAACAGCGTCGCTTCGTTCAGTGGATGCGCGATGACCAGTCCCGGTCCGGGACAGGATTTCGTCAAAGTGGTCGTCGGGATCGGTGGGGGTAACCCCGAGAACATGTGGGGGCCGTACAACGACCCAGCGTGGGTTGCACACGATCCGGTGGTGAATGCGGAGAAGCTACCGCGAATTCCGATGTACATCACGACCGCAACGGGCATCCCCGGCCCGTACGACACGTTGGCAGATCCGCGAATCGACAACGACGTCGCGGTGCTGGCAGCGACGCTGGCTCTGGGTGGGGGCATCGAGGCTGCGACACATTTCTGCACAATGCAGCTGGCGGCTCGCACCACCACACTGGGCATGGATAACATCCGATACAACATCAAACCGGCCGGTACCCACTCGTGGGGCTACTGGCAGGACGACCTGCACGATTCGTGGCCGATGTTTGCCGCGTCCCTCGGCTTGTAAGGACTTTTGCATGCGTATGTCTCAGATCGCACTGGCGTGTGCCGTGTCGCTGGCGTCGGTCGTGGCTCTCCCGATCGTTGCGAGCGCGGACGAAGCAGCGCCGCCGGCACAAACCGTGTCCGCCGATGCGTCGCCGCGAATCGCCGCGACCACTTCGGTGTCGGAGCGGGAAGTGCTGCTCGACGTCGACAGTCCGGCGATGGGCCGCACGATGGCCGTGCGGGTGTTTCTCCCGGCCGATAGTTCGGAGCCTCGGCCCGTTCTGTACCTGCTCGACGGAAACTCGGGCCAGATCGAGGACAACAACTGGTTCGAACCGACGAAGGGCAATGCTCGGGAGTTCTTCGCGGACAAGAACGTTTTTGTGGTTGCGCCGATCGGCGGAACCGGAACCATGTACACCGATTGGCAGGAAGACCACCCGAAATTCGGCAAGCTCAAGTGGGAGACATTCCTGACCAAGGAATTGCCGCCCTTGATCGACGGGGCGTTCGACACCAGTGGGCGCAACGCGATCGGTGGCATCTCGATGGGGGCCGAGGCCGCGCTCATGCTTGCCCAGCGGGCACCGGATCTGTACGACGGGGTAGCTGCCTACAGTGGGTGCTACACGACGGTGGGTGGATTCGGTAAGGCTCTGACGGACCTTGTTGTCATCAACGGAATGGCCACATCGGAGCAGATGTGGGGTCCGGTGGACAGCCCCGCGTGGCGCGAGCACGACATCTTTGCCAACGCGGACAAGCTTCGCGGCACAAAGGTGTACCTGTCATCGGGCACAGGATTGCCGGGTCCCCACGAAACACTCGAGACGCCCGACCTTGCTCGGGTCGTTGTCGTCGGTGGTGTCATGGAACTCGGCGCCAATCTGTGTACCGATCAGATTTCCGGTGTGCTCCGCAGTCACGGCGTCGACGTCACGCGCAGCGCGCAACCGGTGGGCACACACGGTTGGCCGTATTGGTCCGACGAACTGGCGCGTTCCTGGCCGGTGATCGAGTCGGCTCTGTTCGACTGAACTACCCGATGATTTCCGGCGGCCGCGACGGTCTATCCCTATGAAGACCGACCCGACCTAAGGAGTAGTCATGCCCTCGATCACCCCGTGCCTGTGGTTCGACACGCAAGCGGAGGAAGCAGCACAGTTCTACATCTCGGTTTTCGGCAAAGGGAAAATCATCGGAATCGAGCGATACGGCGAGGGATCTCCGTCCGGTCAACCGGCAGGCTCGGTCATGACGGTGGTGTTCGAACTCGACGGACAGCGATTCACCGGGTTGAACGGCGGACCGATGTTCACGTTCTCGGAGGCGGTGTCGTTCGAGATTCCGTGCGCCGACCAGGCTGAAGTCGACCACTACTGGTCGGCTCTGACCGAGGGCGGTGAGGAAAGCCAGTGCGGTTGGCTCAAGGACAAGTTCGGTCTGTCGTGGCAGGTGGTGCCGAACCGATTGATCGAATTGATGCAGGATCCCGATCGCGCAAAAGCCCAGCGTGTGATGGACGCGATGATGCAGATGAAGAAGATCGACGTGGCAGAACTCGAACGTGCCGCACTCTGAGAGTCGACTGTGAGTGTCGACGCAAACCTGGCGGGCACATCAGCGCCGTCGGTACACTTGAATGAGTGAATTTTCAGCTAACTGCGGCGATGGGTGACGGCCTTATATGAGTTTTTCAACCGTGTCCGATGCTGCTGTCCTGAACACGGCCCCGTCTACCTCGCGTCCTCGCGTCCACGCGTACATCGACATCGCGGTGGTCATCGCGGTTCTGGTGGGAACCAATCTGATTGCGCACTTCACCACGGTGTGGGCGAGCATCGCGACGGTTCCGATCTCGGCGCTTGTGCTCCTCGCGATGAGCAAGCGCAGAGGGCTGGGCTGGGCGGAGTTGGGCCTGTCCCCGAAGCATCTCAAAAGCGGTTCGAAGTACGCACTCATCGCAGTCGGACTGGTTCTGACCGTCGTGGCGGTCGGCGCGTTGCTGCCGCTGACCAGGCCGTTCTTCATGGCTGATCGTTACGCGACCATCTCGGGCGCCATCATCGCGTCGATGATCATCATTCCCCTGCAGACCGTCATTCCGGAGGAATTGGCCTTCCGCGGTGTCCTGCACGGGACGCTTAACCGGGTCAGTGGCTTCCGGGGCGTCGCCGCAGCGGGTTCGTTGACGTTCGGGCTGTGGCACATCGCGTCGTCGATGGGTCTGACCAGTGGAAACGCGGGACTGTCCGGCTTCCTCGGTAATGGGGTCGTCGGCCAGATCGCCGGTATTCTCGGCGCGGTTCTGGCCACCGCAGCGGCCGGTCTCGTCTTCACGTGGCTTCGCCATCGAAGTGGCAGTCTTCTTGCGCCCATCGCATTGCACTGGTCCCTGAACGGCGCGGGCGCTTTGGCCGCAGCGTTCGTGTGGCACGCCACCATGAACTGATCCGGACAATTCGAACGCGCGGTATCGCCGCGACTGTGATTTGCTCAATGAGTGATACAGCTGCATCGGGGCCATATCTTCCACATTTCCGGTAGCCCGACGGTCGAGGGCGCGGCCGACGCGCTCGTCTCTCTCCCCGACGGTGTGCTCGCGATCGACGACGCCGGTGTTGTGGCTTTCTGTGGTGAATTCGACGCGTTGCCGCAGCATCTGCACGGCGGCGACGTCCACGATCATCGCCCAGGGTTTCTGCTGCCCGGATTCATCGACACTCACGTTCACTTTCCGCAGATCTACGCCGGTGACGCCTACGGCGGTGGACAACTACTCGAGTGGCTCGATCTCTGCGTGTTCCCCTCGGAATCACGATTGGCCGATCCGGAATTTGCCGCGCACGCCGCTGCCGCGTTCTGCGCTCGCCGGATAGCCACCGGAACTACCGCGGCAATGGTCTTCGGTTCCGCTTTTCCGCATGCGCAGGACGCGCTGTTCGCGGAAACTCAGCGAACCGGGCTTCGCCTCGTCAGCGGCCGTGGCATCCAAACCACGGGGCCCGAATCTGCAGCCGCGCTCATCACGTCCGAGGACGACGCGATCACACTGACCCGCGACGAGATCGATCGGTGGCACGGTGCGGACACCGGTGACGTTGACACTGCTCTCCTGCACGTTGCCGTCGTACCGCGGTTTTCTCTGGCCGTAACGACGGAGACCTTGAAGAATCTGGGGGAGTTGTACGACTCGGTGCGAGGCCGTGGCGTGTACTTCCACAGTCACCTCAACGAGAACAACAGGCCGGGCACAGGCGAAGTGGCGACGACGCTCGAGCGTTACCAGGTTCAGTCGTACCTCGATACGTACGACGGCAAGTTCCTGCCAGGCTCCGAAGTCGGTGGCAAGTCTTTCCTCGGACCCCGCGCAATTCTTGCGCACTCCGTCCACTGCCAGGATTCCGAATTGGCTCGGATGGCGGAGACCGGAACGTCGATTGCTCATTGCCCGACGTCGCAGCAGTTCCTCGGTTCCGGCACGATGCCGTGGAAGCGAACGGTGGCGGCGGGAGTCAACATCGCGATTGGTTCGGACTTCGGCGGCGGCGACGAATTCCTCCTGTCGCGGGTTCTGGGCGACGCTTTCAAAGTGCACATCTCGGAGGAGGGCGACAGCGCGCTTTCGCTCCACCCGGCCGAATTGCTGTTCACGGGAACACTGGCCGGAGCGCGTGCGCTGGACATGGAGAACCGCATCGGAAACCTCGACGCCGGTAAAGAGGCAGATTTCCTCGTCGTTGATCCGGCCGGGTGGCCGGCGCTGGGCAGTCTGATCAACTTCGGCACGCGGTCGCCTGATCCGATTCTGGCGCGTGATCAAACTCTGTTCGGATTGTTGATGGCGATGCGTGAGCCGGCGATCTCGCACGTGTACGTCCAGGGTCGCAGGGTGTCGACCTGACGTGTCCGGTTCGGCGACGGTTGTCACGGCCTATCACCGCCCCGAGAACGGTGGCGACGAGCTGTTCGCTGAGTGGGCCGCTCAGGCCGTCGTAACGGCAAAATCGGCTCGGGGTTATCTCGGCAGCGCAGTCAGTGACGGTTCAGAGCTTTCCGATTACGGTGTGTCCCATACCTTTTCCGGCGTCGACGAGCTGCATGGCTGGCTCGACTCTCCTGAGCATGCACGCGTCGTGGAGGACGGTGTGGCGCGCGGGGTCCGGGCCAAGAGTTCGGACCTTGTCCTTGTGGACGATGCCGTGCCGCCGCCCGGCATCGGCGTGTACGACCACACGGTTGTCGCCGGACGGCAAGACGAATTTCTGCGGACCCAGCATCGCCTGATCGCGGAAAGTTCGCGTTTCTCGGGGTACGAGAGTGCATTGCTGCTGTGCTCGACTGCCGATGCGACGCGGTGGCAATCGGTTCTGCGCTTCCGGACGGAACCGCAACTGTCCGCGTGGATGCGATCGGAGCAGCGGGCGGCGGTGTTGCCTGCGCTTCGCGAGGAGTTGGCGGAAGACTTCACCGAATCCGTGCGCTCCACCCCTTTCGGCACGATCTTGCGCACCGAGAACGGGCAGACGCGGGCGACTCCGAACTGGAAGACCGCGATGATCATTCTTCTGGTCCTCTACCCGACAGTGATGACGTTGTCGCGATTTCTCGGTCCGGTGCTCGACGGGATCGGCGCACCGCCCTGGCTGTCGATGTGGCTGAGCCAGATCGTCAGCGTCGGGGCGATGACGTGGTTCCTGATGCCGGCGGCGACGCGTCGGTTCGGTCGATGGCTCGACCCGTTCGACGGAGCGAAACTACGCACGAACGTCCTCGGCACCGCCGCTGTCCTGGCGATATATGCCGGGACGCTCGGGCTGTTCGCTTCCGTGAAGTGGTTGCAGTTCTGGGACTACTTCGACTGAATCCTGCCGCGCCGGAAGTACGTGATCGGTCCGAAAAAGTTGATCGCGATGATCGCTGCCCATTTGGCCTTACTGCCGTTGACCGCCGCACGATCGCGCTTCGCGAGATCGGCCCAGGCGGCGATTGCCAGAATCGACTGGATCGACCCCATCACGATCACAATGCGTCGTTGGCGCGGTGAGAGTTCACTCCATGACTTCTTGTTGCGGCTCATGACATCAACTGTGCCCGATGCGTCTGCAACGGCCCGGACATTTGGTGTGAATAGCATCACGTTCTGGGAGGTCGGGTTTGTTTCGGGCTTCGTTTCGATCGGCCTCGACAGGCATCGATGTTCTGTTAATCGCAGCCGTGGCTGAAGAGTTGCGCGGCATGGCGTCCGTGCGCCGATCGGCCTCGCGGGGAATCGTCCCATTCCTGGTCAGGGCGGCGCTAGTGCTGAAACAGGAACAATTAAGTTAGGCTTACCAACATCATTTGGCCGAATTGAGAGATTGCGAAGTAATAACCACTAATGGAAACCGTGTTCGGATATCGTTAAAAATAGGGCGAATTATCTCGATCGGATCACGCCTCCTGGGCGTTACCTGTGAATATGCGTTTGCCGCCTAGGTCCGAAGATGTAACGTCCCGGACACATTTGGTGTCGCGGAAGTAACGGAAGACCTCTAGTCTTAGTCCAGCAGGTCAGCAAGAGGGCCTGTTAGACCACTGATGTTTCATCTTCGACAGGAGTTAACACATGACCAGCGCTGAACTCTCGGGCCAGTTCTCTTTCATCACCGACTTCCTCAGCAACGCATCTGACCTGTTCAGTGCTCTGACGTTCTTCACGTCGCTCAGCTGATAACTTCCGGCCGCTACGGCCGATGACGATGGCCCTCGAAACGAAAGTTTCGGGGGCCATCGTTTTTGTTGTCGCTGGTCACGGCGGTGGTGTGGCTGGTGTTGGTCAAGTGCAAGGCGGTGGCCTTGTGACTGTGGTGCAATCGAGTGAATAAAGAAACTCGACTTTCCGCCTAGATCGGGCGGGATACGCCGATGATCGGAGCAGTGTGCACGTCTCACGAAGAAGTTTGTTCAAGTACGCGGCCGCAGGTTCTGCCGCCGCTGGACTGGCCGCGCTCAGTGGCACGGCGACGGTGGCCAATGCCGGCTCGCTCGGAACTCTGCTCGACTACTCCGCCGGGGTCCCGTCGGCGCAGTCGATTCGGGCGGGCGGCTACGCGGGCGCGATCCGCTACGTATCCGACCGCCGCCCTGACGCAAACTGGATGGTGGGGAAGCCAGTCAAGGCGGGTGAAGTGAACGCTCTGACAGCAGCGGGACTGCAGGTCGTGTCCTGCTATCAGTTCGGAAAAAGTGCGACGGCCGATTGGCGTGAAGGCCGCGAAGGCGGCAAGAGGCATGCAACACGGGGCCTCGAATTGCACCGCCAAGCGGGTGGACCCGAGGGGCGTCCGATCTACGCGTCCATCGACGACAACCCGTCGCCGGCCGAGATCAACAACCTCATCAGGCCCTATCTCGAGGGATGGGCGTCGGTAGTCGGCAATCAGAATCTTGGTATCTACGGAAACACCGGCGTGCTCGACGCGATGATCGGCGTGGGGGTCGGAACCTGGTACTGGCAACATAATTGGGGCTCGCCGAAGGGCTACGTCCATCCTCGGGCGCACCTGCATCAGTTCGAGATCGACAAGCGCACGGTCGACGGTATCGGCGTCGACCTGAATTCGATCCTTGCTCTCGACTACGGGCAGTGGTCATTGGCCGGTTCGATCGTGCCCAACATTCCGATCGGCTCTATCGCACCATAGCGCCGAATTTTGCCAACCAGGCGCGGGCATCCTCGGGAAGGTTGCCCGCGGCTTCGGCGGCCAAGCACCAGGCTTTGGTCATCGCCAGGAAATTCATCGGGTTGTATGCGTCTTCCTCGCGGGAGAACAATCCGTCTCCGGCGTAGTGCAGGATCGTGATGTTCGCGGCGCCGTGAGTGGATCCGTCGCCCGGGTCTTCCATAGGATTGTCGATTTCGCAGATGATCCACCCGCGCTCCTCGTCGATCACGTACCAGTTTGCGGGGAACTCCGTCATGCGTTTTCCAGGGAACTCGGTCATCGTGCGGGTGACCCACTTGCGCACGGCCTCACGGCCGTTGAGGGTCCCGAAGGCATGCTCGACGTAGACGACGTCTTCGGTGAACATGTCGGCAAACGCATTCCAATCGCCGCTGCGCGTGCATTCGACGACGGTGTTCTGGAAACCCGTAAAGGCCTGATCGAGTTCAGCGCGTGTCCATGCCATGTGTGACTCCTCGGGTAGACGACCGAGTCAAATTAGAACATGTTCTCGTGTCCGAGAGGTGCGGATTCGGCCGATCTTGTGTTGCGGTACCGTCGTTGACGGGTCGGGACCCGTATTTGCGAGAGGAAATATTTTCATGGAGTTTCTCATCGACTTCATCTACACCCTGCTGTCGAAGCTGCAGATTGCCGGCAGCATCGAAGGCGCTTCGGAGAAGTAGCACCTCCCGCAGTTCTTACGGCCGTGTCATTCTTGCGGCCGCGACGTGGTTGATTCCCTGTGCGGCGCTTTCCGTTTGGGAATCAACCACGCGAAGATCATCGCTACGGCCGCCGCGACAATCGAAATCACGAACGTGGCTTTGAACATATCGAGCGTGGGGTAGACGCGGTCGTGGACCATGATGGTGGCACCGGCAAGCACAACGCTCACCACGGCGGCGGAACTCGAGGTTCCGATCGACCGCATCAGTGAGTTCAAACCATTCGCGGCAGCCGATTCCGTGATCGGAACCGAGCTCATGATGAGGGCCGGCATCGCCGAGAATGTCAGTCCCACACCAGCTCCGATCACCATTCCGGCCAGCGCGACTTGCCACACCGCGGACGTCGCGAAGAGGGCGGCGACGTAACCGAGTCCGATGACCAGCGATCCGGTCAGCAAGGTGATGCGCGGACCCTTCCAATCCGAGATGCGGGCGGAAACGGGGGAGAGTGCCATCATCACCAGTCCGGCGGGTGCGAGTACCAGGCCGGTGGTCACCATCGACAATCCGAATCCGTAGCCGGTGTCCTTCGGAGCCATGAGAAGTTGTGGCAACGACAGCGAATTCCCGTACATCGAAAAGCCGATGGCAATGGATGCGAGGTTGGTGAACAGCACTTGTTTACGTGCCGCGATTCGCAGATTCACCAGCGGCGCACTGCGTCTGAGCTCCCAGAAGCCCCACGCCACGAAGATGACGACCGACGACGCCAGTAGCCCCAGGGTCTTGGGATCGGTCCATCCCCACGTGCCGCCCTTGGTGATCGGCAGGAGCAGGGCGATCAGGGCAGCGGCCAGGCCGAGGGCGCCGACGAAGTCGAAACGTCCCGGCTTGCGGACGGATGACTCGGGAATGACGAAGAACACCAACAACATACAGAGGCAACCCAGAGCCGCGGACACGACAAACAGGAAGTGCCAATCGGCGCTCTGAGCGATGAGCGCGGCGATGGGAAGGCCGACAGCGCCGCCGACGCCCAGGGTGGCGCTCATGACGGCCATCGCGCCGCCCACCTTCTTCGGTGGCAGAACGTCACGCAGGATGGCAATGCCCAGCGGGATGGCACCAACGGAGGCGCCTTGGAGCGCGCGCCCGATCACCAGCACGATGAGCGACGACGACAGCGCGCAGATGACGGAACCGAGAACCACCAGGCCGAGACTGACCAGGATCATGCGTTTCTTGCCGAACATGTCGCCGAGGCGGCCGCTGATCGGGGTGATGACAGCAGCGGCGAGAAGCGTAGCGGTGATGGCCCACGACGTGTCGGCCGGCGACGCGTTCAGCAGGCTCGGTAGCTGAGGGATGATCGGGACGACCAGCGTCTGCATCAGGGCGACGACGATCCCGCACAGGCCGAGGACAGTGAGGATCAATCGTGGGCGCGGGGACACTGTCGCGTCGACGGCTGTATCCGCGTTCGACGGATGGGCGTGAACGGACATTCGGCTCCCGAAGTATGTGGGTAGCGCTTGCCACCTATTCTGTGCACGCTACACATTCTGTGTATCCTGCACAACGTGACGAATGCGCACGGACAAAAGCCGGACCCAGACCGCGACCTTGTCGACATCGAATACGAGTTGACGCTGTTGTCGCGGTATCACGCCCTGGCACAGCGCGCCGAACTTCATCTGGACCGCTCGGCATACCTGCTACTCGGGCGCCTGGAACTACAACAACCGATGAGCTTGAAAGAGCTGTCCTGCGCCTTCGGATTGGACATCTCGACCATCAATCGGCAGATCGGCGCTCTCCGTCGCCAAGGCTTGGTCGAACGCGTCGAAGACCCGGACGGCGGACTCGCGAGAAAGGTCCGCCCCACCGAGTCCGGTCTGGCACAACTGCGCGCAGACCGTGAACATTCGACTGCCGGTGTGGCAAAGGTGGTGCGAAACTGGACGCCGGAGTCGCGTCGGGCGTTGGGTGACCTACTGCGGCACTTGAACCAATCGGTGGAAGAACTCGAAGGTCGGACCTGGCCGCGGCCGGCACCCGACGATCACGTCTGAGTGTGAGCTAGCGTCGAATCCGGTTCGGGCGCAATCACAACCAGTTTCGGCCGGTCGTCCGGCGACGAGTGATTTCCGCGCCACGACATCAGTGACCACCGAGACAGCGCGGAAAACGCCGATCCGAGACTGGCAAAGGAACCAGAGCTCAGGATCGACCCGGCCGAACCGATGCTGCCGATCGACAGTATCGAGAAGGCGCTGCCGATCGACAAGATCGAGTGAGTGCTACCGATCGAAAGAATCGATCCTTCGGAGCGGATCGACAGAATTGATCTGGAATGTCCCATTCCTTGGTCTATCACGAGCACTGCACACACAAAAGAGGCCCGCCGAAAATTCGGCGAGCCTCTTTGCGTCGTTTGTGGATCAAGCCACTGCGAACATACCTACGGTCGGCAGGAAGCTGCAGGTGATGCGATCTGCGCCTTCGGGCTGGGTGGTCAGCGAACCGCTGATCACGGACAGCACGCGTCCCGGGCCGGTGTCGGCGATAGCCGACAGGGTGGCGGGGCCGTCCGGGTTGATGCGAGCGGCCGTGGTGAGATTCTGCGTAGCGCTGCGACCGTTGTCGATGTTGATCCAGGTGACCGTCAGCGGGACGGGCTGGTCATCGGTGGCCGGAGCAGTGCCGAGCGCGGTGAAGACAAACCCGGCCTGACCTGCGGCAGGTCCCGGAGGCGGCAGGTGTGCCGGGCCGGGAACGGCAAGTGCGGTGCCGACGGAATCAGCCGTCGCGGAGATGCAGCCCTTACCAAGAGTCGGGTACAGGAACTGTGCGATGACGGGTGCGTTCTCGTCCGGAATCGCCGGTCCGCCGCCGCCGCTGCCGTCGAGGAAGGTGATGACCTTCTCGAGCGTCGCCTTGATCTCGGGCGGGAGTCCGGCGGAATTGAGAATCGCGCGAGCCTGTGCGAGCAGATCGGCCTGCGGATTGCCGGCAACCTGGGTGACGCCCTGGGCGTCGACGGGTCCTGCGGCTGCGCCGATGATGGCGGGAGCAAACGATGCCAGGAACTCGATCGGCACACTGTCCGGTGTGGGGGCGGGAGCCGGATCGGCCATTGCCTGTGCCGGCAAAGCCAGTCCTGCTGCTGCGGCAATTGCGACGGCGGTGAACGCCTTACGCATACCTCGGGTTCGAAGCACTGTTTCCCCATCCTTAGTCAGACCGCGCAGGCGCCGTAGCGACCGCGTTGACGGCTCGAGGGGTCACTCTATGTAAGAGAGCCCCGGGTTGTACAGCCGTTCAGTTTCTGAGCAGCTACGGATCCCGGTGGAGTCTATTACATGACTGGCCTCGAAATGATTGCTTGCAGACCATACCCTGTGACAGAAGTGATCAATGTGAATATTGATGCAACTGTTATGTCGGTTCAGGCGGTTTCAGACGTCAGTTTTTTGCCGAATCTGCGACGAGCGCATCGATCTTCCGAGCAAACTTCACGTCGAGCTCGGTAATGCCGCCCGCCGAATGTGTCGACAGTGTGTAGGTGACTTTCCGCCACCGGACGTCCATGTCGGGATGATGATCGGCGGCTTCGGCAGCTGCGGCGACGTCCTGAAGCAGCGCGACGGCTTCGGGAAATGTCGCGGATTCGACCACCCGCGCGATTGCATTATCGGATCTGTGCCAGTCGGGCAGTTCCGCGAGAGCAGCGTCGATCGCGGAATCGGACATCACGGAAGCCATACTCCATCATGGTGTCATGAGCGACGAGGCTGCAAGGGGTGGCGGGGCTCCCGACGAGTACGAGATAGTGGCCGGTGCAATCTTCCGTGATGGCCGGTTGTTGCTGGCGCAGCGCATCCGCCCGCCGGAGTTGGCGGGGATGTGGGAGCTTCCGGGTGGCAAAGTCGAGGCGTTCGAGACGCCGCAACACGCTCTCGAGAGAGAACTGGCAGAAGAATTAGGTGTTGTTGTCCGCTGCGGGCGTCGAATCGGCGTCGACGTTGCACTGGGTCGCGGACGAGTTCTGCGAGCGTATCGAGTGGACATCCTGGCCGGGGAGCCCGCGGCACTGGATCATGCGCAGCTTGCGTGGGTGGACGCCGACGATCTGGAAAAGTTCGACATGGTGGTGAACGATCAGGCGTGGATACCGGATCTGCTCACCGAATTGCGCAGGCTCAGGCTGCCCGAGCCATCTTGAGGCCGACCTTGAGTTCCTTCTTGGAGGCGCCGTTGTTCTCGAGCTTCCGCATCCGCATGATCACAACCGGGCACTTCACGCAGCGAGTCTTCTTGCGGCAGCACTTCTTCTTGGGCTTGAGCTGCGAAACTTTGCTTGGCTTAACTTTTCCCATGTGGCACTGCGTCTTTCCTTCAACGGCGATGGCGGAGAACCGCACTGCAGACAAGGTTAGCGTAACCTTAAAAGCGCTGAATTGCCAGCAAAAGATTCACCTGCTGCAGTAGTGGCGAAAATCACTATCTGCAGGTCGTGGCCGTGATAGAGGACGCACTTTGCGCGAGCAGGTCTTCGGAGCGAGTAGTATTTACTAGGCCGCGGTGCCTTCTCGAGGCGATTCGTGCACGTACTCGGATCACACATTCGTGCAGCGGCCACCAGAAGAGCCGTGCGATGCGAGTTTCGCGTGGCCGATTACTTAGCCGAATTACTCAGCCAGGAGAGCCATCGCGTGACCACCACCAGCTTCCGTAACGTTGCCATCGTCGCACACGTCGACCACGGCAAGACCACCCTCGTTGACGCCATGCTTCGTCAGTCCGGCGCCTTCGAGGAGCGCGCCGAGCTGGTCGATCGCGTCATGGACTCAGGAGACCTCGAGCGCGAGAAGGGAATCACGATTCTCGCGAAGAACACCTCCGTACACAAGCGCAACGACGACGGCTCGATCACCGTCATCAACGTCATCGACACCCCCGGCCACGCCGACTTCGGTGGAGAGGTCGAGCGCGGCCTGTCCATGGTCGACGGTGTCGTTCTGCTCGTCGACGCTTCCGAGGGCCCGCTTCCTCAGACACGCTTCGTGCTGCGCAAGGCGCTTGCTGCGTCGCTGCCCGTCATCCTGGTCGTCAACAAGACCGACCGCCCTGACGCCCGCATCGAAGAGGTTGTCTCCGAGGCACAGGATCTGCTCCTCGACCTCGCATCGGACCTGTCCGACGAAGCCGCCGAAGCCGCTGAGCTCGCGCTCGGTCTCCCCGTCCTCTACGCCTCCGGCCGTGAGGGCAAGGCCTCGACCGTGCAGCCCGAAAACGGCCAGGCACCCGACGCTGAAGACCTCACCGCACTTTTCCAGGTCTTGATGGAGTACGTCCCGGCCCCCAAGGGCACGTCCGACGCACCCCTGCAGGCTCACGTCACCAACCTCGACGCGTCCGCATTCCTCGGCCGCCTCGCGCTGGTTCGTATCCACAACGGTGAGCTGCGCAAGGGCCAGACAGTGTCCTGGTGCCGCGAGGTCGACGGCGAGCCCGTCATCACCAAGACCAAGATCACCGAACTGCTCACCACCATCGGTGTCGAGCGCGTTCCGGCAGAGGTTGCCTACGCAGGCGACATCTGCGCAGTGGCAGGCTTCCCGGACATCATGATCGGCGACACCCTCGCTGATCTCGAGAACCCGGTGCCGCTGCCCCGCATCACCGTCGATCAGCCGGCCATCTCGGTCACGATCGGCACCAACACGTCGCCGCTCGTCGGTCGCGTCAAGGGTCACAAGCTGACCTCGCGCATGGTCAAGGCTCGCCTCGACCAGGAGCTCGTCGGTAACGTCTCGCTCAAGGTCCTCGACATCGGTCGCCCCGATGCGTGGGAGGTCCAGGGTCGTGGAGAGCTCGCTCTCGCCATCCTCGTCGAGCAGATGCGTCGCGAGGGCTTCGAGCTCACCGTCGGTAAGCCGCAGGTTGTCACCCAGGTCGTCGACGGCAAGGTCCACGAGCCGTTCGAAGAGCTGACCATCGACAGCCCGGAGGAATACCTCGGCGCCATCACGCAGCTCCTCGCAAACCGCAAGGGCAAGATGGTCCAGATGTCGAACCACGGCCAGGGCTGGGTTCGCATGGAGTTCATCGTTCCTTCGCGTGGGCTCATCGGTTTCCGTACGGAATTCCTCACGGATACCCGCGGAACCGGTATCGCCAACGCCGTGTTCGACGGTTACGGCCCGTGGGCCGGCGAGATCCGTGCGCGCCACACCGGTTCGCTCGTTTCGGACCGCTCCGGCTCCGTCACCCCGTTCGCCATGATCCAGTTGGCTGACCGTGGAACGTTCTTCGTCGAGCCCGGCGCAGACACCTACGAGGGCATGGTCGTGGGCATCAACCCGCGTCAGGAAGACCTCGACATCAACGTCACCCGCGAGAAGAAGCTGACCAATATGCGTCAGTCTTCCGCAGACGTGATGGAGACCCTCGCAAAGCCGATCAAGCTCGAACTCGAAGCAGCCATGGAATTCTGCTCCGGCGACGAGTGCGTCGAGGTCACCCCGGAGGACGTCCGCGTCCGCAAGGTGCACCTCAACGCAACCGAGCGCGCTCGTGAGCGTTCACGCAGCAAGTCCCGCGACAAGGCTTCTCTGTAGTCTTTCGCAGTAACAATCATGACAAGGCGAATGTGCCTTTTGCTCGGTGTTCTTCCGGCAAAAGGTACATTCGCCTTCATGGTTTCCAGGCATCGTGTTGGTTGGGAAACCGTGGACTCAGGCTGCGCGTGCCTGAAAACGGAAGGATATCTCTGTGGTTGCTGGACGTCGGTACCTGGCGTTGGCCGTGGCGGTGACAGCGTTGTCTCTGACGGCGTGCACTGCTGATCCACCGCCGCCTGTCGAGAGCACCGAGACGGTCAAGCCGACTACGACGCCCGTCACGCCGGCAATGCGGGTGGTGTCGGTGGCTATCGACCAGGTGGGTGACGGATTCAATCCCCACCTCCTCGCCGATTTGTCCCCGGTGAACTCTGCCGTCGGTAACTTGGTGTTGCCCAGCGTATTTCGTCCGATCAGCTCGCCTGTGCAGCCCGGCCAGGCCGAGTGGGTCCTCGACGACTCGTTGGCCGTTTCCGCGGAAGTTGTCTCGGAGGCGCCGTTCACGATTCGCTATCAGCTCCGCAACGAAGCGCAGTGGTCCGACGGCGCACCGATCGCCGCCGAGGATTTCCGCTACCTGTGGCAGCAGATGATTTCGGTTCCCGGTGTTGTGAACCCGGCCGGGTACCAGTTGATTTCGGACGTCACCTCGTCCGGTGGAGGCAAGACCGTGAACGTCGTGATGCGCGCGGCGTATCCGGCGTGGCGTGAACTCTTCACGGATCTTCTTCCGTCCCACCTTGTGAAGGACACCCCCGGCGGTTTCAGTACCGGTTTGAGTGAGGGAATTCCGGTGTCGGGGGCGCACTTCCACGTGCGCTCCGTCGACCGTGGCCGAGACGAGATCATCCTCGAACGCAACGACAGGTTCTGGGGAGAGCCGTCGGACCCGGATCAGATCGTGATGCGCCGGGCCGGGTCGGCTGCGCAGTTGGCCGAAGCGATGCGCACCGACGATTCGCAGATCGCGCAGATTCATGCGGGTAGTGCTACCGACATTCAGCTGTCGGCGGTTCCGGGAGTGAGCACGGCCTTTACGTTTGTGCCGCGCACCCTCGACATGACGGTCAACGGACGCAGTGCCATGTTTGCCGATGTCCGGGTCCGCAAAGCTGTTCTGGGACTTCTGGATTCCGATCTTCTGGCAGTAGTGGCCGCGGGCAGTGAATCTGCTGCGGTTCCGGCAAAAGCGCAGATCCTCTCGCCGTCCGATCCCGGCTACGTACCGACGGCGCCGCCCAAGCAGAGTCGTGAGCGTTCGATGGAGCAATTGGTGGAATCCGGCTACGTCGTCGTGCCGCCGGCGGGACCGGTAGTGGTCGGGGGAACAAACGGAAGCGTCGTCCGTGACGGCAAGCCGCTCGAACTGACGCTCGGGGCGCCGGAGAACGACGACATCGCGATCGCGGTGGCCAACACCGCTGCCGATGAACTGCGGGACGCAGGAATTGCAGCCACCGTGAAATCCCTTCCGGCAGAAGAGCTGTACGGTAAGGAGCTCACGACGGGGAGCGTAGACATGGTGGTCGGCTGGATCCGCGCCGGCGTCGACCCTGCCACGTCGTTGGCGTCTCGGTTCAGTTGCCCCCTGACTCCCACCGTGCCGGTAACCACTACCGAGACTCCGGAGTCGACGTCTACCGCGCCGACGCCGACTACGGCCCGCGAGTCCGATTCGGAAGCGCCGAGCAATATTTCAGGACTGTGCGACCCTTCGCTGCAGCCGCGGATCGACGAAGCTCTCAGCGGGATCGGTGATTTCGGGGCGCTGATCGCCGACGCCGAGCCCAAGTTGTGGGATCTCGCGGCGGTTCTGCCCATCGTGCAGGACCGCACGTTGGCCGCACTCGGAACCGGCGTCGAAGGTGTCACCCTGACCAGTCCGGTTCAGGTTGGAATATTCGGTGACGCAACCAACTGGGTGAGGGTGAAGGAATGACCGTCGTAAAGAAGAGACTGCTGCTGGTTCACGCGCATCCCGACGACGAAACGATCACCACCGGCGGCACCATCGCCAGGTACGTCGACGAAGGTGCCGAGGTGACCGTCCTGACCTGCACGTTGGGTGAGGAAGGGGAGGTAATCGGTGATCGGTGGGCCGGACTGGTTGCCGACGCCGCTGATCAACTCGGCGGCTACCGGATTGCGGAGCTGACCACGGCGTTGTCCCGTCTCGGTGTGAGTGAACCCCGATTCCTGCTGGGAGCCGGTCACTTTCGTGATTCCGGAATGGCCGGGACGCCGTCAGCTGCCAATCCGCGGGCATTCGTCAACGCCGATCTCGACGTTGCGGTTCGCGCCGTGGTCGAGGTGATCCGGGAACTGCGCCCACATGTGGTGATCACGTACGACACCAACGGCGGGTACGGCCATCCCGATCACATTCAAGCCAATGCCATCACAACCGCTGCCGTTGCCGCGGCCGGAACATCGGTCTATCCCGAGGCCGGCGAGCCGTGGAGCCCTCAGAAGTTCTACTGGACCGTCACCGAACGTAGCTCTCTGGAGCGGGCAATCGCGTCGATCGCGCAGGTGCCGGCGCAGTGGCGGCTACCTGAGCCCGGTGAGCTTCCCTGTGTGGTCGACGCGGACGTCACGACGGCGATCGATGTGAGCGCCGTTCTCGAGTCCAAGGCCGGCGCGCTGTCCGCGCACGCCACGCAGGTGACTGTCGCGCCGAGCCGCACCGAGTTCGCGTTGTCCAACAACGTCGTACAGCCCATCGTGCCGGTCGAGCATTTTGTGCTTGTCCGCGGCGAGTTGGGTCCGGTGGACGCAGACGGCCGTGAGGGCGACCTCTTCGGTGGGATCTCATGACCAGTGCTTCACCGGACGCAGTCGAAACACCCGACGGTAGATTTGCGTTTCTCGACCCGGTCATCCTCGGCGTCTTGATCTTCGACGGATTTCTGTGCGCCGTACTGTCGGTGATTTTTCTCCCGAGCTACCTCGGCACCACACCGTTTCCGGTCAGCATCCTGGTGGCAGCCGTGTTCAACCTCGGGTTGGTCATCGCGGCGCGGACAGTGACGACAACCGGTAAGGCAGCGCTTCCGCTGGCCGGTTGGATCGCCGGATTCCTTTTCTGCATGGTTGGCGGGCCAGGCGGCGACGTTCTGGTGTTGTCGTCGCCGCTCACTTTCCTGCTGCTTGTCGGCGCGCTGGCACCGGCGATCGTCTTTTTGTTTCGAGTGGCAAGCAAGGCTCTCGCGTCTATCGATACTTCGAAGCGTTCATAAGGGACACTTGCAGTGTGGCTGAACTAGATCTTGCGGGCGTCACGATCGCCCTGACCGCGGAGCGTCGTTCGGAAGAATTTGCGACGCTCCTCGAACGGCGAGGTGCGGAGACGGTCCGGACCCCGGTGATTCATGTGCTTCCTCTGGTCGACGACGCTGATCTGCGAGTTCAGACCGAGGCATTGATTGCGGATCCGCCGGAACTCGTGGTGATCAGCACGGGAATCGGGTTCCGCGGTTGGCTGGAGGCGGTGGAGTCGTGGGATCTGACGGAGCAGTTTCTCGGCGCGCTGAACCGGACTCGCATCGTGGCTCGCGGTCCGAAGGCGATGGGGGCGATCCGCGGCGCGGGCTTGCGTGAGGAATGGTCGCCGTCGGGGGAGTCGTCCGAGGAAGTGCTGACGCACTTGGCCGGCGAGGGCGTCGACGGTGTTCGCGTGGCCGTTCAACTGCACGGGATCATCACCGAATGGGAACCGCTGACCGATCTGAGTGCGTCGTTGACCGACATCGGCGCGGTGGTCACGGCAGTCTCGGTCTACCGGTGGATTCGGCCGCCGGATCAGTCGCAGGTGCGGGCACTGGTCTCCGCTGTGCGTTCGGGCAGTATCGACGCGCTCACTTTCACCAGCGCCCCGGCAGTGTCGTCCATGCTCAGCACGGCCAAGGAGATGGGGGAGTTGGAACGCTTCGTCGCGGCGATGCGAGACAACGTGCCAACCTATTGCGTCGGCCCGGTGACGGCCGCACCGTTGGAACTTCTGGGCGTGCCCACCATCCAACCGGAACGCTCGCGCCTCGGTGCGTTGGCGCGGTTGATCATCGAGGATTTGCCCAGACGTCGCGCGCTCCGGGCGTGACGGCTTCGATCAGACCCCACGCATTCTCGGCGGGCAGGTCGATCACGTCGTAGCCGCCGGTGCCTGCCGGGGTTGCGGCGATGACGGTGGCAACTCCGGCGCGTCGCTGGAAGAACGTTTCACGGACCGTCCAGCCGATCACGCCGTCGGCTTCGAGGCTGTGCCGTTTGCGGTCGAGGGAGCCGCTGCGGGTGATGAGCCAGCCGGGTAGTACCGCGTGGCCGAGTCCGTTGTACCGGTCGAAGGCAAGCCCCGCTCCGCCCACAGCGAGCACGACGACGGCGACCCAGACATAGGTGGGCACGTGAACTCCGAAGATCAGGCAGCCCACTGCCGCGACCGCAACGGCCACAGCAGGGAACAGGGCTCGGGTGTATCGGCGGCGGCGGGCCGCCCCACCGTGGGGAATGAGCGGAACGGACGCCTGCCGGCTGTCGCCGATGACCGTTGCCATGACGCGTTCCGCTTCGGCCCGTGGGCCTTGCGGCAGCAGGAGCGAGGATTCTTTTTTCTCCGCACTCACTCCCGTCATGATCGCGTCCAGGCGCGCACCGCCTGCAAGTCGAAGCAGGAGAGGTTCTTTGAGCGTCGTACCGCGCAGCCGGGCCCGGTCCAACGTTGTCGCCCTGGTCTTGAGCAGCCCGTGGCTGACGTGCAGGATGCGACCGTTGTCGGTGAGCGTCATGTCGCCGAACGCGATCAGATACTGAATGCACGCAAAGGCGCTGGAGAGGATGAGCAGTGCCACCAGCAGAACAATGACCAGCACGGTGATGCCGAGGCCTTCGAGCGATTCGACGCCTCCGGTGACCGCGGACGACTTCGCGATCGCAGAGCCGATTCCGTATTGGAACGCGATGCCGACGATTGCCGCGATGATCGCGATGCCGGTGAAAGAGAAGGGCGCAAACCGAACCCAGCTCACGTGCCAGTGCCCGATTTCGACGTCCGCAGACACCGGCGCGGTCGGTGTATCGGGTGTGGGCGTGCCCCGAGACTCGCTCAGCAAGGCTGCGCGTAGATCCGGAACCAGCGCACTCGAGAGTGCGTTGAGCTCGAATTTGTTGGAATCATGGCCGTTTCCGGCACGCTGCCCCGTGCCGATTCGCACGATCGACAGCCCCAGCACGCGGTGCAGGACTCCGGCTTCGACGTCGACGGACCGGATGCGACTGCGCGGCACCGAGAGCAGCTTCTTCTGGAAGACGCCGGTGCGCAGCTGAACGTGGACGGGGCCGATGCGATAGGTGGTGGTGAAATACCGCAGGAGGCCGTAGATCACGAGCAGCGTTACAACACCGAATCCCCAGTAGTGGTTGCCGCTCTGGCTGCCGAGAACAAAGGAAATCAGCAGGACCGGAAGCAGTTTGACCACTTCGTTGATCGGATGGACCAGCAGCATCCGTCGGTCGAGGCGAAGCCACGGCTGTTCCTGCTCCGCGGCCTCGGCGGCTGCGGATTCTGCTTCGTCGGGAATGTCGATCATGAGTTTGTCGATTTCGTTCATGTCGCGTCGCTCGAATTGGTCCCGGCGATTGCAGTCAGTTGTGCAACTGTACGGTCGGCCACGTCCTGATCGAGGGCGGAGATCTTCACGGCACCTGCCGACGACGCCGTAGTCACGGTGACGGTAGCGAGCCCCAGCATCCGGTCGATGGGGCCACGTTCGGTGTCGACGGTCTGGACCCGCGAGATCGGGGCGATGCGTCGTTCCTGCGTGAACCAGCCGGTGCGGGTGTACACGGCGGTGTCGCTGATTTCCCAGCGATGCACCCGGTAACGCCACATCGGCACCATCAGAATGTGTACCGCTGCGCAGAACACGGTGACCGCACCTACTGCCCCCACCACCCAGGTCGGCAGGCCGGAGATCAGGATCGCGCAGACAATTTCGGCGACGATGACCGGCGCCCAGAAAAGCGCTGCGGTGATGGCCCACAATCTGGGTGCTTTGGTGCTCGGACGCCACAGCGGATCGGCCATGGTGATGGTGTTAGACGCGGTCATGGTGCTTACTTTGGTCGAGTTGAGGCGTTCTGTCGACAACCACCCTATGGTGGAGTGTGGCGACCATGAAGGGAGCACGTGATGACTGAACAGGATTCGGCATTCAGCTCGGAGGCACCGGAGTCCGATGCTCTGGAACAGGCAACACCGGTAGATCCGAATACTCCCGACGAACCTGACCTGACCGATATTCCGCTCGACGCGCCCGCGGCCGATGTTGTCGATCAGCGGCGTGAAGTTGCGATCGACGAGGAGTATCCACCTAGCTGAGTTCTGGTACTTCCGGCACCGAGTGGCAGTAGTCGTCGGGTATGGCGCATGATCGCTAGGTGAACCGAACTGGTGATGACTCCGTCAAACCCACGATGCTTCCGATGCCTGGACTGTCCGCGTCGGCAACTGGGACCGCGTCGCCTAGCCCATCAGCGATGCGACGCGTGCTGCGCCGCGCTCGCGACGGCGCGACGCTGAACGTGGACGAGGCAACGACGCTGCTGCAGGCCCGGGGAACCGACCTCGCGGACCTGTGCGCGTCGGCGGCCAAGGTTCGGGACGCGGGTTTGTTAGCCGCCGGCCGCCCGAATACGGTGACGTACTCGCGCAAGGTGTTCATTCCGCTGACCCACCTGTGCCAGGACAAGTGCCACTACTGCACGTTTGTCAAGGTCCCTGGCAAGTTGCGGGCCGAGGGACGCGGCATGTACCTCGAACCGGATGAGATCCTCGAGATTGCTCGTCAGGGCGCTGAATTAGGTTGCAAGGAAGCGCTGTTCACCTTGGGGGATCGTCCGGAAGCGCGCTGGCCGGAAGCAAAGCAGTGGCTCGACGAGCGTGGATACGATTCGACTCTGGACTACCTGCGGGCGATGTCGATTCGGGTGCTCGAGGAAACCGGACTTCTTCCGCACCTCAACCCCGGTGTGATGAGCTGGCAGGAACTTTCGCGCCTCAAGCCGGTGGCGCCGTCGATGGGCATGATGCTCGAGACCACCGCTACCAGGCTGTTCACGGACAAGGGTGAATGCCATTACGGCAGCCCGGACAAGGACCCGGCCGTCCGGTTGCGGACCCTGACCGATGCCGGTCGCCTGAACGTGCCGTTCACCACCGGCATTCTGGTCGGCATCGGCGAGAACTTTGCCGAGCGGGCCGAGTCGATCATGGCGATCCGTAAGTCGCAGAAGGCTTTCGGTCATATTCAGGAAGTCATCATCCAGAACTTCCTGGCCAAGCCCGATACCGCGATGCGAGACTCCCCGGACGCCTCGCTTGACGAGTTCCTGGCTGCGATCGCCGTGGCGCGTCTGCTGCTCGGTCCGTCGATGCGGATTCAGAGTCCGCCGAATCTGGTCTCGAACAGCGAGTGCCTTGCGCTTCTCGGCGCGGGCGTCGACGACTGGGGCGGGGTATCGCCCCTGACTCCGGATCACGTCAACCCCGAGCGTCCGTGGCCCAACCTCGAGACTCTGGCAGCGATCAGTGCGGAAGGCGGCTTCACGCTCACCGAACGCACCGCCGCTCAGCCCGCCTATGTTCTGGCCGGTGCTCCCTGGATCGACCCGCGGATCGCCGGTCACGTTCAGGCACTTGCCGATCCGAAGACCGGACTGGCCAAACTCGACACCAAGCCGGTGGGCCGGCCGTGGCAGGAACCGGACGAATCCTGGGAGACGAGCGGACGAGTCGACCTCAACACCGAGATCGACACCGACGGCCGCAACACCGAGACTCGCAGCGACCTGGGCAGTGCCTTCGGTGACTGGGAAACCGTGCGTGAGCAGGTTCTGGAATTGAGTGCTCCGGTTCGCGTCGACACGGATCTTCTTGCGGCACTGCGCAGTGCCGAGCGTGATCCTGCCGGGTGCTCCGACGACGAATACCTGGCGCTGGCCACCGCCGAGGGCCCAGGGCTGGAAGCCGTTGTGGCACTGGCAGATGCGCTCCGCAAGGATGCCATCGGCGAAGACGTCACCTACGTCGTGAACCGGAACATCAACTTCACCAACATCTGCTACACCGGCTGCCGATTCTGCGCATTTGCGCAGCGCAAGGGCGACGCCGACGCTTTCACGCTCTCGGCCGAGGAAGTAGCGGACCGGGCGTGGGAGGCGCACGTCGCCGGTGCCACCGAAGTCTGCATGCAGGGCGGAATCGACCCGGAACTGCCGGTCACCGGTTACGCGGATCTGGTGCGTGCGGTCAAGAAGCGCGTGCCGTCGATGCACGTCCACGCGTTCTCGCCGATGGAAATCGTCAACGGTGCTTCACGTAGTGGTGAGAGCATCCGCGACTGGCTCACGGCGCTGCGCGAAGCCGGTCTCGACACGATTCCCGGCACCGCGGCGGAGATCCTCGACGACGAGGTGCGCTGGATCCTGACCAAGGGCAAATTGCCTACGGCCGAGTGGATCGAAGTGGTCACCACGGCGCACGAAGTGGGCCTGCGATCGAGTTCGACCATGATGTACGGGCACGTCGATCAGCCGCACCACTGGGTCGGCCATCTCAACGTGCTACGTGGAATCCAAGACCGTACAGGCGGATTCACGGAGTTCGTGTTGCTGCCTTTCGTGCATCAGAGCGCCCCGCTGTATCTGGCGGGGGCGTCCCGTCCCGGCCCGACCATTCGCGACAACCGCGCGGCGCACGCGCTTGCCCGCATCATGCTGCACGGGCGGATCTCCAACATCCAGACCAGCTGGGTCAAACTGGGTATCACCGGAACGCAGATGATGCTCAACGGCGGCGCCAACGACCTCGGCGGAACCCTGATGGAAGAGACCATCTCCCGGATGGCCGGGTCCGAGCACGGCAGCGAGAAGACCGTCGCAGAACTGCGGGCGATCGCCGAAGGCATCGGTCGACCGGCTCGTGAGCGCACCACCACGCACGCGCGTCGTGACGGGGTGGCCGTCTGATGGCAGACATCCTGGGTGATCGCCGAGTAGTCGAGGTGCTCGATCGAGCGGTCTGGGGCATCAACCCGGTCCTCGACCTCGCGTACAGCGATCCGTTCGGCATCAAGCGTCGTAGTTTCGAGCCCACGGACCCCGAGCGCAGCGCGGCAGAGACAGTTCTCGACGCCGTTGCCTGGGTTCTGGACGTGATCAAGTTCCCCGGTACCGCGGCGTGGTCCGTCATGACGGATGAGCAGCGATCGAAATGGTGGACCACCCGACTTGGCGCCCTCAACACGGTCGCTGTGGCATTTCCCGGAATTTTCGGGGTTTTGCTCAACCGGTTTCCGATCCAGGACTTGCTGGCCTTTGCCAACCAGGCTGTTGTCCTGGTGGCCGTCGCCCGCGAGCACGGCGTGACGGAACGTGATCAGCAGGTTGACCTCCTGGCGTCCGTTCTCTGTCGCCGAGAAGTCAGCACTCGCGATCTGCTGGACGATGAGGACTTCACCGAAAAGGCTGTCACCAGTACGGATGGGACATGGCGACCATTCGCTCTGATCGGAACGCTTTGGCAAACCGCACAAACTTTTCGAGCAATCGGCGACGAACTGCATAAGCGTCCTCTGCGCACCAAGCCGTACGAGATCGTCGGGAAGATTCCGGTGATCGGCGTGGTCGCGGACTATTTCGGTGAGCGCGGCGCGCTTGTGCGGGCCGCGTCCGCGGGCGAGAAGTGGATCGCGATTCGGTCGCGGAACGCCACCACAGTAGGCTGAAATGTGTTAAGTCGCTTGCGCGCAGCAGGCGCACCTCTGGAAGGCAGGGAGAGAAGGCAGTGACCTACACGATTGCTGAACCGTGTGTAGATGTGATGGACAAGGCATGTATCGAAGAATGCCCCGTCGACTGCATCTACGAGGGTGGACGCATGCTCTACATCCACCCCGACGAATGTGTCGACTGCGGCGCGTGTGAACCTGTCTGCCCTGTCGAAGCGATCTTCTACGAAGACGACGTTCCGGAGCAGTGGAGCCCCTACATCAGCGCAAACGTCGATTTCTTCGACAACCTCGGCTCACCGGGTGGAGCCGCCAAGCTCGGCAAGGTCGACTACGACACGCCGTTCATCAAGGCGCTGCCTCCCATGGGTGAGGAATAGAGATCTTGTCTCGTACTCCGGTGGCCGCCGGGCTTCCCGATTTTCCCTGGGACTCCCTGGCGGATGTCACAGCCACGGCACACGCACATCCCGACGGCATCGTGAATCTGTCGGTGGGCACCCCGGTGGATCCGGTGGACCCGCTCATCCAGGAAGCTCTTGCATCCGTTGCGGAGATTCCGGGCTACCCGACCACCCACGGCACCCTCTCCCTGCGTGAGGCGATCGCCGAGTCACTCGATCGGCGATACAACATCCCCGATATCGATCCGGCGGCAGTGCTGCCCGCGATCGGTACCAAGGAAATGATCGCGTGGCTGCCGACCCTTCTGGGTCTGGGCGGCGACGATCTTGTGGTCATTCCGGAGTTGGCATACCCCACCTACGAGGTTGCCGCGAAGCTCGCCGGCGCTCGGATCTTGCGGGCCGACGGCTTGAACAAGCTCGGTCCCGAATCGGCGTCGCTGATCTTCGTGAACTCACCGTCCAACCCCACCGGCAAGGTTCTCGGTCTCGAGCACCTGCAGAAGGTGGTGGCGTGGGCACGTGAGCGCGGAGCCATCGTCGTATCCGACGAGTGCTACCTCGGCCTGACCTGGGAATCGGACGCACTGTCCATCCTCGATCCCCGCGTCAATGACGGTGACCTCACTGGTCTGCTGGCCGTGCATTCACTGTCGAAGACGTCGAATCTCGCGAGCTACCGCGCCGGTTTTGTCACCGGAGATCCGGCATTGGTCGCGGAACTTCTCGAGGTCCGCAAGCACGCTGGAATGATTCTGCCGCTGCCCATCCAGGCCGCGATGGAAGCCGCGCTCGGCGACGATCTGCACGAAAATGTGCAGCGTGAGCGTTACCGTGAGCGTCGGACCATCCTGCTCGACGCGGTGCGCAGTGCAGGATTCACCGTCGACAATTCCGAAGCCGGCCTGTACCTGTGGGCTACGCGGGGCGAGGCCTGCCGAGATACTGTTGCCTGGTTCGCGGAGCGAGGCATCCTGGTTGCACCGGGCGAGTTCTACGGCCCGACCGGCGGTCAGCACGTGCGGATCGCACTGACCGCCACGGACGAGCGGATTGCCGCTGCGGCAAAGCGGCTGACGACAAGCCTTTAGTGGCCCTTAAAGGCTTCGGCTAACCACCAGGATCCGCCGTCGCTGCTGATCTTGGCGTCGATGACAAGCGGGCCACTACGTGGCCCGCTTACCCATGTACGCACGGCGTCCAGGTCTCGGGCCGTGCGTACCGTGAGGCCGTCGGCGCCGTAACCGCGGGCAATGGCCGCGAGATCGGTGTCCGGGAAGGTCACGGTAGTGCGGTCAGTGTCTGGGTCGGTGAAATGATGGACTTCGGCCCCGTACACGCTGTCGTTGTAGACCACGATCAGCAGGGGAAGTTTCAGCCGCGCAACGGTTTCCAGCTCCGAAATGCCCATCAGGAAGCCGCCGTCGCCGAGGGCTGCAACGGGCAGACGATCCGGCTGCGCCAACGCGGTGCCGATAGCGGTGGCCAATCCCAATCCGATGGACTGGAAAGCCTGCGTGAAACAGAAACCGAAGTGATCCGGCACCGACAGGTAGGCGCTGGGGTATCCCATGAAGTTCCCCGAATCCACGGACACCGTGCGCTCCGTGGGGAGGATGCTGTCGAGTTCGAGTGAGAGCAACCGGGGATCTATCGAGTGCTCGGTGCTGAGATCCTCGAACGGAACCTGACTCCACTTCGATTCCGTCGCAATCGAATCCCGAACCGCATCGGTGCGGTAGCCGACCCGGACGGGTGCCTTGTCGAGTGCGTCCAAGGCGTCGGTGGCCGTGGCCGCGCTGTCGCCGACAATGCCGAGGTGGATCGGCCGGTGGGCACCCAGTGCGGCGGAGTCGAGATCGATTTGAACAACCGTCGTGTCTTTGCCGATCAGATGTCCCTGGCGCATGGTCCACATGTTGAGCGCGCATCCCCATCCGACAACAAGGTCGGCGCCGGCGATGAGTTCCGCGGATCGAGGGGACGAGAACCCGCCGGAGATGCCGAGGGAGAAAGGATCCGAGTGGAACAAGCCGTTAGCAACGGCAGATGTCGCAACCAACGCGCCGGTGTGGCGGGCAAGTTCCGCGATCTCAGGTCCGGCGTCACGAGCACCGCGTCCGGCCACGAAAACGGGGCGGTCGGCGGCGGCAAGTAGTTCGAGGAACTTTTCGAGCGCGATCCCATCCGGCCGAATATGTTGGAGTGCAGGCGCATTGGGTGGCGTGTTTGCACTGGCCGCGATCTGGCTTTGCACATCGAGCGGAAGATTCAGTACGACGGTGCGGCGCTCGCGCCAGGCAGTATTGAACGCTCGAACGGTATCCGCGACAGCAGAATCCGCGCTGTGTACCCGCTCGGCCACTGCGCCCACGCTCCGAGCGAGACCGTCCTGGTCGATCTTGAAGTTGGATTGCACTGCCGCGCCGGCGGTATCGGCGGTCAGCACGATGAGCGGGGTGCGACTCTTGGCGGCTTCGGTGATGCCGGTCAGAGCATTGGTCAAACCACATCCCTGATGGGTGGTGACCACGGCGACCGTTCCGGACATGCGCGCGTAGGCATCGGCCATGGTGGCAGCGCCGCCCTCGTGCCGGGCGGCGACAAACGGAACTCCGTGCCGCCGTAGCGCATTGGTGACGGTGAAGTTTCCGCTGCCGACTACCCCGAACGCATACCCGACGCCCAACTCTGCGAGGGTGCGTCCGACCAGGTCGGCAACGGTATTCACGAGCGTCACGAGCGCTCGACCAATGCAAAGACCCGGGCCGGACTGCCGGTTCCCCCGACGATCGGCAGGGGTGAGACCACGAGTACAGCGCCGAGTGTCGGCAGCTTGTCGACATTCAGCAACTGGGTGAGTCCGTATTTGTTGTTGCCCAACAGGTAGTAGTGCGCCGGAAACATCGGCTCGAAACCGCCTGCGGCGCCGGCATCGATTCCCACCGTCTCCACTCCGAAACCGCTGATCGGACTCGATTCGGCCAGCCACTTCGCTGCCGCTGCCGAGATACCCGGGGTGTGCGGGCCGTCGGCGTCGGCGTTGGCAAAGCGCTCCGGGTCGCCCACCCGCGAACCCCATCCGGTGCGCAGGATCAGCCACGCGCCCTCGGGAAGGGGCCCGTTCTCTGATTCCCAGGCTTCGATGTGCTCGGGTTCGAGCACGAAGTCCGCGTTCTTCTCGACCTCGGCGGTGACGTCGATGACGGCGATGGGGCCGATCAACCGGTTCGGCGGGATCTGATCGACGCTCAGCCCGTCGCGGCCGCTCACCCAGTGCGTCGGTGCATCGAGGTGGGTTCCGGTGTGCTCACCGGTGTGCAGATTGTTCCAGCTCCACATCGGACCGGCGTCGTCGAAATTGCTGACGGGTTCGAGGCTGGCGGGGATGGTGTTGGCAAACGGCTCGGGCAGCGACAGGACCGGGGTGGTGGAACTCAAGGGGGCGGTGAGGTCGACGATCTGGATGGACTGTGAACCGATTTTTGTGAGCAGGTCGTTCAGTGTGGTCATGAGCCATCCTTCGATTCGAGCGCTGCGGGTGTATTCGCACACTATCGAGGGCATTCCAGGGGAGATACTGAAGGTAGGCGTTTTTCGGTTACGGAGGGCGATATGGACGGCGTTACCGCAGTTCCGATTCCGGCCAACGAGCCGGTTCATTCCTATGCGCCCGGTAGCCCCGAGCGGAAAAGGCTCCGATCGGCTTTGCGGACTGTGTCCGACGAGCACCTCGAGATTCCGCATGTGATCGGTGGAGTGGAGGTGCGCGGCTCGGGTGCGTCGGTTGATGTTGTCGAACCGCACCGCCGCGCCCACGTCCTCGGCACGTTTCACAACGGCACCGGTGACGACGCTGCCCGGGCGATCGAGGCCGCGTCCGCAGCAGCACCGGGTTGGCGCGAACTGTCGTTCGACGACCGAGCTGCCGTGCTTTTGAGAGCTGCCGACCTTCTGTCCGGGCCCTGGCGCGAGCGGATCGCGGCGGCAACGATGTTGGGTCAGTCGAAGTCGGTGCAGCAGGCCGAGATTGACGCGCCTTGCGAGTTGGTGGACTTCTGGCGATTCAACGTGCACTTCGCGCGTCAGATCCTGGAGGAACAGCCGCAGTCGTCGCCGGGCGTCTGGAATCGGATGGACTACCGGCCGCTCGAGGGGTTTGTCTACGCAGTCACGCCGTTCAATTTCACCGCGATTGCCGGCAATCTTCCGACCGCCCCGGCGCTGATGGGCAACACCGTTCTCTGGAAGCCGTCACCAACTCAGAGCGTGGCGGCGTATCTGACGCTGCAACTGCTCGAAGAAGCGGGTCTGCCTCCTGGCGTGATCAACCTGGTGACCGGCGACGGCCCGGACATTTCCGCAGTGGCACTGCAGGATCGACGTCTCGCGGGAATTCACTTCACAGGTTCGACCCGAACATTCAAGTCACTGTGGGCGCAGGTAGGTGCGAACATCGACAAATATGCAGGTTATCCGCGTCTGGTCGGCGAGACCGGCGGCAAGGACTTTGTTGTCGCGCATTCCTCGGCGGACCCGGAGATCCTCACGACTGCGCTGATCCGAGGTGCCTACGAATACCAAGGTCAGAAGTGTTCGGCGGCTTCACGCGCCTACATTCCCAGAAGTCTGTGGACATCGATGCGGGACGGCTTTCTCGGGCAGGTCGACGCAATCAGTTACGGCGACGTCAACGATCTCGAGAACTTCGGCGGCGCCGTCATCGACCGTCGGGCGTTCGACAAGAGTGCGGCGGCAATCGAACGGGCGGGGGCCACCCCCGGTATCACGATCGCGGTCGGCGGCAAGTCCGACGACAGCGTCGGATACTTCGTGCGGCCGACGGTCCTGCTGGTGGACGATCCACGTGACCAGGCCATGACCGACGAGTATTTCGGTCCGATCCTCTCGATTCACGTCTACGACGACGATTCCTTTGCCCAGATCCTGGAAGAGGTGGATGCTGCGACGCCATACGCGTTGACGGGATCGATTTTTGCCGCCGATCGAGCGGCAGTAGCTCAGGCAACCGCCGCACTGCGATTCACGGCCGGCAATTTCTACGTCAACGACAAGCCGAGCGGAGCGGTAGTGGGGCAACAACCTTTTGGTGGCGCCCGCGGATCCGGCACCAACGACAAGGCGGGTTCGCCCATCAACCTGTTGCGCTGGGTGTCGGCCCGTACGGTCAAGGAAACCTTTGTCGCTCCGACGGACTACCGATATCCGCACCAGGGGAACGAGACGTGAAACCGTCTGCTGTGCTTACCAATTCGCTACGCCCGGTCATCCTGGCGGTCGCTCGTTCTCCTCGATGCGAGCATGCGATTACCCGGGCGCCGCTCAGCCGTCAAGTGGTGAACCGGTTTGTCGCCGGCCGCGAGCGCAGCGACGCGATAGCGGTGGTGAGCCGATTACTCGACGACGGCCGGTACGTCTCCGTCGACTTCTTGGGAGAGAACGTCACGGACGCAGGGTCGGCGCGGGCAACCGTGCACGAATACCTGTCGCTGATCGAGGAATTGGGGAAGTTTTCCGGCACGCTTGCTCCGGTACCGCGGGTCGAGGTGTCGGTGAAACTGTCGTCGTTGGGCGCAGAGTTGAATACCGATGTAGCCGCCGAAAACGCTCGAACTATTTGCGCGGCAGCTCAGTCCGCCGGAGTGTGGGTGACCGTGGACGCGGAGGACCACACCACCACCGATGCGACGCTCGCGACCGTGCGATCGTTGCGCGCCGATTTCCCGTGGCTGGGCACTGTCCTGCAGGCCTACCTGCGGCGCACCGAATCGGATTGCCTCGCTTTCGATGATGCGCGGATCCGGCTGTGCAAGGGTGCGTACAACGAGCCCGAGGCGGTGGCCTATATCCGGCGCGAGGATGTGACGGCGTCGTACCTGCGGTGTCTCGATATCCTGTGCCGGGGAACGGGATACCCGATGGTGGCGTCGCATGATCCGGTGGTGATCGCGGCGGCGGCCCGGATGTTTCGTGGTGTCGAGCGATTCGAGTACCAGATGTTGTTCGGTATCCGGGAACCCGAGCAAGCACGGCTGGTTGCCGAGGGGCAGCACGTCCGGACATATGTTCCGTACGGCTCCGCGTGGTACCCGTATTTCATGCGCAGGCTCGCGGAACGGCCGGCGAATCTTGCGTTCTTCCTGCGCTCGGTCGTGGCCAGACAGTGATGCTGCGACGCAGTGGGATTTCTGCGTTGTGAGATGCTGTCAAAATGCTGCTTCGATCACTGAATCCCCTTGCCATCGCCCGCGGCGACGACGTCGAAGACGCGATCACCATCGGGGATACGGTTCTCTCGCGCAGCCATATTCTCGGCGCTGCCACGTCGGTGGCAGAGCGGGTTGCGCAGGCCGAGCGTGTTGCGGTGCTGGCGACTCCCACGGCAAAGACCATCCTGGCGGTAGTCGGAGCGCTCATCGCAGGCGTCACTGTTGTGCCTGTGCCACCGGATTCGGGAACGGCCGAACGTGAACACATACTGAAGGACTCCGGCGCCCAGGCGTGGCTGGGGGAGACCGACGAATTGTGCGTCGGCCTGCCGGTGGTTCCGGTTCGCCTGCACGCCCGTTCGTGGCACAGCTACCCGGAACCGGCGCCGCAATCCACTGCATTTGTCCTCTACACCTCGGGAACGACCGGACCGCCGAAGGGTGTGCTGCTGAGTCGGCAGGCAATTGCCGCAGGTCTCGATGCCTTGGCGGAGGCCTGGCAGTGGACACACCGAGACACCGTTGTCCACGGATTGCCTCTCTTTCACGTCCACGGACTGATCCTGGGCGTGCTCGGACCACTACGAGTGGGCAGCCGGTTGGTCCACACTGTGAAACCGACACCGCAGGCGTACGCGGACGCCGGCGGCTCCCTCTACTTCGGGGTGCCGACGGTGTGGTCGCGAATTGCCGACGACGAAGCGTCGGCGCGGGCGTTGGCTTCGGCCCGGCTGCTCGTCTCCGGTAGCGCACCGCTGCCCGTGCCGGTATTCGAGAAGCTGCGCGCCCTCACCGGCCATGCTCCTATCGAGCGGTACGGAATGAGCGAGACCATGCTGACCCTCAGCACCCGTGCGGACGGCGAGCGTCGGCCAGGCTGGGTGGGTTTACCGGTGCGCGGGGTCGAGACCCGGTTGCGCGACGAGGCCGGTAACGACGTGCCTCACGACGGCGAGAGCATCGGTGGACTTCAGGTTCGTGGACCCATGCTGTTCGACGGCTACCTCAATCGCCCTGATGCCACTGCCGAATCGTGGACCGAGGACGGTTTCTTCAAGACCGGTGACGTCGCGGTCGTCGACGAGGAGGGATTCCACCGCATCGTCGGCCGTGAATCCATCGATCTGATCAAGACGGGTGGCTTCCGAGTGGGTGCCGGCGAGATCGAGACGGCCATCCTGGGGCATCCCGGTGTCGCCGAGGTCGCGGTGGTCGGCGTTCCCGATCCTGACCTCGGCCAGCGGATTGTGGCATGGGTTGTTCGGCGGCCCTCAACACCCGAGGTCACAGAACCGGACCTCGTGGATCTGGTGGGTGCGCAGTTGTCCGCGCACAAGCGTCCACGCGAAATTCGGTTTGTCGACACCCTGCCGCGGAACGCGATGGGCAAGGTGCAAAAGCGCTTGTTACTGCCCGAATAATCTTGTTTGGTTGGTTTTTCTGTGTTTTTCGCTACACTACCCGCCGGTAAGACTTGCTCCAGTTGCGTGCGCAACTGGCATCGGAGGGACAGGTTTCATGGCGGGCGGACGGCATTCGAGCGCTGACAGCGGGCGATCATTCGGTTTTTACGCAGTCGGCGGGATGGTTGCGCTGGCGCTCGTTGCCACCGGAATTGTCGTCTTCAAGTCCGTGCAACCCGATACCTGCGACAGCGTCGAAGACTTCACCCTGGCAGCAGACCCGTCCATAGCGCCGTCGATATCCGAGGTGTTGGCCGGAACCACCCCGGAGCAGACGGACTGCATGCACGTCGTTGTCGAAGCAGCACTGCCAGGCGACGTGGTCGGACGATTGGGTAAGGGCGCCGATGCACCGGATCTGTGGATTCCGGACTCCACGTCGTGGATCAGCAAAGCAGCCCTCACCGCGGCCGGTCCGGTTGCCGCCGCCGGCGGTTCCATCGCGACGTCTCCAGTGGTGCTGGCATCCGGAGGTGAGGAGTTTGCCGACTGGCTGTCGGTGCTCCAAGTGCCCGATCTTGCCCTCGGCAATCCGCTGTCCACCGGAATCGCGTCCGCCCCGATCCAGGCTGCACTGGCCGAGAGCGGGAGCGGCGCGGATGCTGTTCGCACAGCTTTGGTGCCGCACGCCCAGGCCGAAAGTGTGCGCGCCGAGGACCAGCCTGTCGGCGCGAAGATGCTGACCGAACTTGTCACTACCGGCAAGGTGGGGGTGTCGACCGAACAGCAGGTCACCCAGTTCGCAAACTCCGCCATCAGCGCGACGGTACCGTCCACCGGAACCGTGCTGATGGACTATCCGTTGGTGGTAAGTGCCTCGGCGCCCGATCGCCATTACGCCGCGGCGCAGAAAGCAAAAGTCCTCGCGGCGCTTTTCGAGAGCCCGGAGTCACAGGAAATACTGTCTCGCAACGGTTTTCGCGACCCGTCCGGCCAGGGACAGGTAGATGGGGGCGTCGGAGCTGTCCAGGCCTTGCCGGTGCCGGATCAAGCCGCGCTCGACAAGACGCTCGGATCCTGGGCATTGTTGGCTAAACCGATCCGTACTCTCGTCGCGATCGACGTGTCGTCGTCGATGGACTTCCCGGCCGCCGGTGGGAAGACCCGTATGGACCTCACGACAGCTGCCGCGCTCACCGGCAACCAGGTGTTCCCGGACAGTGTCGCAGCCGGACTCTGGGCCTTCTCCCAGGGCATGAACGGAACCCAGGACTACCAGGAACTGGTTCCGATTCGCCGCTACGACACCATGGTTGGTGGATTAACGCAGCGAAGCCTCATGGCAGAGCAGACCAAGACCTTGACGAAACTCAAGCGCGGCGCAACGGGCCTCTACGACACCACGCTCGCGGCGTTTCGGAAAGTTCAGGAATCGTACGACCCGCGCGCGGTCAACAGTGTGATCATCCTGACCGACGGTGCTAACGAGGATCCCGACAGCATCACGCGCGAGCAGTTGCTCGACGTGCTCGAACGGGAGCAGGACCCAGCGCGACCGGTGATCATCGTGACCATCGGAATCACCGACGACGCCGATGCGGCTGCGCTGGCAGACATTTCACGCGTCACCGGCGGGTCCACCTACATCGCCCGTGATCCGTCGGAAATTTCCGGCGTATTTGTCAACGCATTGGCTCACCGCGGCGCTTAGCGCGTCAGGACGAGCGCATCACCGTCGGTGACGGCAATGGTGTGTTCGCTGTGCGCTGTGCGTGATCCGTCGGCCGAGCGGATGGTCCATCCGTCGTCGTCGAAGATGATCTTGTCGGTTGTGAGAGCGAACCAGGGTTCGATCGCGAGGGTCAGTCCGCGTCGCAGTTTCATGCCGCGACCTGCGCGTCCGATGTTGGGGATGTGCGGATCTTCGTGCATGGTGCGGCCGAGTCCGTGGCCACCGAATTCGGTATTGACGGGGTAGCCGTAATCGGCTGCGACAGCGCCGATCGCAGCGGAGATGTCGCCGAGGCGATTGCCTGGCCGGGCGACTGCAATAGCAGCGGTGAGGGCACGTTCGGTGGCTTCGATGAGGCGTTGGTCCTCGGCGCGGGGAACGCCGACGATGAGACTGCGCGCCGAGTCTGCAACCCACCCGTCGATGGAGACCGCGATGTCCATGGTCAGCAGATCGCCGTCCTGTAGCACGTAGTCGTGCGGAAGTCCGTGCAGCACTGCGTCGTTGACGGAAAGGCAGATGACGTTGCGGAAGGGTCCACGTCCGAAGGACGGTGAGTAGTCCCAGTAGCAGGACACGGCGCCGCGTTCTTCGATCAGGTGGCGGGCGCGGTGCTCGAGGTCGAGGAGATTGACTCCGGGCTTGGCGCGAGCAGCGAGATCGGCGAGTAGTTCGGCGATGAACGCGCCGGTGACGCGCATTGCTTCGATCTCGTTGGTTGTTTTCAGTTCCACCACAGGAATTTCCTTTCGGGCCGGTATTAAAATACCACCATACGGTACTCTGGTCGCATGGTGCGACTTCCGTTAACTCCGGCCCAGCTTGCTGTCGGTCAGCAGTTGGGCGCCCATCTGCGTCAGGCCCGCGGTGGTCGCACGCTTGTCGATGTGGCGGAGGCCGCCGCGATTTCGCCGGAAACACTGCGCAAGATCGAGACCGGGCGCATGCCGACGCCGGCGTTTGTCACGATTGCCGCACTCGCCGATGTGCTCTCGGTGCCACTCGACGAGCTTGCCCGGATCTGCCTCGCCCGCGTGACTGTTTAGGCGGCTTCGGGGCTGGCCCACGGCATCGGAAGTGGTGGAGCGACCGACGAATACCGGTGGCCGGTAGGCGTTGTGGTCGTGAAGGAGTGCCTGGTGCCGGGTGCGTGATCGTCGGTTTCGGCGTACCAGTCCAATCCCTGTTTGGCGTAATTGCATGCCGCGCACAGTCCTGCACCGTTGACTGCGCTGGTGGCGCCGCCTCTCTGGTGGTCGCGAATGTGGTCGCGATGACGAACGGGTGCGTCGCACCACGGTGTGCGGCAGCTTCGATCGCGGAGGTCGATCAACTGCGCCAGTCCCTTCGGGAAGATTCTGGACTTGGACTCCATAGCTGTCAGCTCTCCCGTGGAGGGGCAGGCATAGAGCCTCCGGATGTCTTTGCCGGACTGCGCAATCCACTCTCGGGCAATGCCGGCGGGGATAGGCCCGTAGCCGTTGGCGTGCGCGGGATCGGTGGCGTCGCCGAACAGTGCTTGGTCGGAAATCACAAGATTCACGGTGACGGGTGTGGGCGTTGCGCGGCCGATTCCGGTGACTCGCTCGACGACGAGATCGGCCATGATCTGAGCGCGAGTGCGATCATCGCCACGCGCGAGGATGGAATCTGCATCTCGCATCAATGTGGCGTGAACGGCAACCCCTTCCGTGACAGGGAGCAGAACACTGAGGTAGCACATAGTGTCGGGCGCCGGCCGTGATGTCACCCGCCGGTCACCCACGGCTTTGCGGGCGCGCCGAACCATGCTTTCAGCATCTACCTCGGCGGTGCGTGCGCGGATTCTGGCGGTCAGTTGTTGGTCTCCGCAGCCAGCCAGGTTATCTGCGTCGCAGCAGAACTCGCGATCGAGTGCGGCGCGATCTTGGACTGTGAGGCAGGCGGTTTCGCGCATGAGAATGGTGGCCCGCTGCTCGTTGATGGCACCGTAGATCAGGAGCCTGAGTGTGTAGGGCATCTCGTCGTTCAATGCGCGGGCAAGGCTCAGGTGTTGAGTGCCTGACCAGACTGATTCGCGACGAGCGAGAGCAACTTGGGCGTTGATTCCGCGACCCTGATGTGCAACTGGAACGCCGCGTTCGCCACGGTCTTTGCGAGTGGAAGCATCTAGATCAGCAGCTAGCAATGCTTGTGCGCCTGCACAACTGCCTTTCAGTTCCTCGAGTGCACGCAGCAAGTCAATTCGTGCTGCATTGTCGACGGAACGATCCATGTCGATGAGTACTGAACGAAACTGTTTAATCGTGTGGTCGGAAACTGCGGTCGTCATCATGCCCCCGGTAATGTCGAACGTGTATTCGATCTTACCGTCGAACATCCACCTGCGCAATAGCTTTGACCAGAAAGAAGGTCTTTGGCTCGAGGACATTGACGTGCGCCGCAGATTGGGACCGATACGGTGTGCTCATGCTCCGCCGATGGTTCGCAATCATGATCGTGGTACTCGCTGTTGCCGGCATCTGGCAGCTGACCACCCCTGACCGTCCTGTTGCCGTAATCGTCGACGCCGAGACTCTGGAGTGCGCAACCCCGTATCCCATCGGCCCACTCCAGGCGACACCAAGGGCGACGGTTCCGGACGATTTTGTACCCGTCGCGGCTGTCACGTGCGACCCGATTGTCAGCGGCGACGTGGCGGCCGACCGAACCGTCAGCTTCTCTGAGCACAGTTGGGAGGGCGATTTCGGTTGGGCGGTGGAACTGCTGAACCGCTCGTCCTCGCACAGGACCGGGTTTCCCGGCTGCGGCGACAACGACAGCTTGGCCGTGCTGGAGGAATTCTGGTTGGTCGACGACCGAGGCCGCGCAATACGGCCGGGGTATCCCTCCGACTCGTGTGGACTGCCGAAACCCGGCGGCCTGGCCGCTGTCAAAGAATTGACGCCGGTCGGCAGTACCGAACATCGAATACCGTTGTCCGACGATCAGATCTACGAACTGTCGAATTGCCGGCCGACGTACCATCCTCCGACAACAGGTACCACGATGCCGACGTCGCTGTCTGTGGGCAGCTATTTCTGTCGATTCTCCTCCACCGAATTTGTCGGTACATCGTCGACAATGGAAACCATCGACGGTCTCCCACCCGCACCCGACTGTGACGCAGTGGCCACCGAGGTGGCGTCGACGAATTACGTGGACAGTTTCACGAACCAGGAACAATTGCTCACCGTCGAGCTCGATGGCTGCCGCCGCGTCATCGCCGACGGGTATGCCCCGCTGCAGGCGTCCGACGAGCTGTTGGAATCATTCGGGTAGGCCTGCGCGACCGCGAGTTTGCGTATCCGAGCGTGGCGATCACTGCAACAAGGAGCTCGAATGAATTTGTGGGATGTGGCTGCCGATGGAGTGATGCCGCTGCCGTCGGGGCGGCTGGTTCGGGGTAGGGGATTGCGCAATCCACTACCTGACGGGCCACTGCCCGATTTCGGGTTGTATGCGCAAGCGCGTCAACCTTCTTCGTTTGAATGGGAAAGCCGATGGATACGCTGGCCCGACTTCTGGCTGCCAAGCGATCGCCCGGAGTTTCGGCGTGCCCTGGAGGAGCTCTTGCTGCGATCCGAAACCGAACGGGTGGAGATTGCGTGTGGCGGTGGGTTCGGTCGTACGGGAACAGCGTTGGCTTGTCTGACGGTGCTCGATGGTGTTGCCGCCGAGGGAGCGGTTGCCTACGTGCGCGAACGCTATTCGCGACGAGCAGTGGAAACTCCGTGGCAGCGGCGGTTCGTTTCCAGATTCGCGTAACTCGGGAGTCAGCTAACTGGTTTCTGCGAGCGCCTTGCTCCTGCGCCACCGCGAGTTTGCGTATCCGAGCGCGGCGATCACCGCAAAAAGGACTGCCGTCGAGATCAACTGATCCCGGGCGTCTTCGTCGAACAGCATGAGGACAACAAACGCTCCGAGCATCGCCAGTGTGGCGTAACTCAGGTACGGGAACAGCCACATGCGGATGGTCAGTTTGCCTTCGGCTTCGAGTTGCTTCCGCAGTCGAAGGTGGGAGATCACGATGAAAATCCAGATGACGAGCAATGCGGCGCCGACTGCATTGAGCAGGATGCCGAGGAGGTCGTCTGGCAGAAGCCAGTTGAGCATGACGGAGACGAAGCCGAAGAACACGGACAGCAATACCGCATTGGTCGGAACTCCCGTGCTCGAGAGTTTGGCCATGAATGCGGGGCCGTCGCCGCGTCGTGACAGAGAGAAGGCCATGCGTGAGGTGCCGTAGATGTTGGCGTTGAAGGCCGACAGCAAGGCAACAACCACAACAAGTTCCATGAACCCGGCAACACCGGGGATGTTGGCCAGATTGAGGACGGAGACAAAGGGACTTGTCTCGAGATCGGGATCGTTCCACGGCAGAACCAACACCATGATCGAGATAGCGCCGATGTAGAAGACGCTGATACGCCAGACGACGCTGCGGACGGCGAGCGCGATGGAGCGTTCCGGATTCTCCGATTCCGCCGCGGCGATGGTGACGATTTCGATACCGCCGAACGCGAAGGCAACAACAAGAAGGCCGGCAGCGACACCCGAGAACCCGTTGGGCATGAACCCGCCCTGTCCGAAGAGGTTCGAGGTTCCCACCGGGTCAGTATCGGGAAGCAGGCCAAACACCAGCAGTACACCGATGATCAGGAAGCCGATGATGACGGTGACTTTGATTGCCGCGAACCAGAATTCGAACTCGCCGAAGTTACTGACCTTGGCCAGGTTCACGATGGCAAAGAACACCACGAAGACCAGCGCGATCATCCATTGCGGTATCGACGGCAGCCATTCGTTGACGATGGCGGACGCCCCGGTGATCTCGGCGCCCAAAACCATGATGAGCATGAACCAGTAGAGCCAGCCCATCACAAATCCGGCCCACTCGCCGATCCCGAGGCGCGCGTAATGCGAGAACGAACCACTGGCGGGAATCGCAGCGCCCATCTCGCCGAGCATTCGCATCACGAAGACGACTACGGCGCCCGCGATGATGTAGGACAGTAGGACCGCGGGACCGGCCGTCGCAATACCGACGCCCGTTCCGAGGAACAGGCCGGCTCCGATGGCGGAGCCCAGGCCCATCATCGTCAGATGGCGGACCTTGAGACCCTGGCCGAGAGCGGTGGTCGTTTCTTCGGGGGCGTCGGTATTACTCATCAGTCGTTGGCGTGAAGTGCGGCATTCAATTCGACGCCGGTGCCCTTCCACGGCACGACCTCGACGGCACCAGAAACGGAGTTGCGACGGAACAGCAGGTTGGACTTGCCGCTCAGAGCCAATGCCTTGACGACGGTTCCGTCGGGGCCGGTGACCTTGGTGCCTGCGGTGACGTACAGACCGGCTTCGAGGACGCAGTCGTCCCCGAGGGAGATGCCGAGTCCGGCGTTGGCGCCGAGGAGGCAACGCTTGCCGACGGAGATCGTTTCCTTGCCGCCACCAGACAGGGTGCCCATGATGGACGCGCCGCCACCCACATCGGAACCGTCGTCGACGACGACGCCTGCGGAGATGCGGCCTTCGACCATGGAGTTGCCGAGTGTGCCGGCGTTGAAGTTCACGAAGCCTTCATGCATGACAGTGGTGCCGGAGGCGAGGTGTGCGCCCAGACGGACACGGTCGGCGTCGGCGATACGGACACCCGAGGGGACGACGTAGTCGACCATGCGGGGGAACTTGTCGACGCTGAAGACGGTGACAACGCCGCGGATGCGCAGACGCGAGCGGACCTGCTCGAAGCCTTCGACAGCGCAGGGCCCGAAGTTGGTCCACACAACGTTGGCGAGGAGGCCGAACTGGCCGTCGAGGTTGACGCCGTGCGGAGCGACGAGGCGGTGGGAAAGCAGGTGAAGGCGCAGGTAGACGTCGTACGCGTCGACGGGAGCCTTGGAGAGGTCAGCGATGGTGGTGCGGACGATGACCTGCGAAACCTCGCGTGCCTCGTCGGTTCCCGCCAGCAGTGCGAGATCGGAAGGAATGTCAGTTCCCTCGACGTTCTCGGTACCGGTCGTCTCGAATGTTCCCAGCTCCGGTGCGGGGAACCAGGTGTCGAGGACGGTACCGTCCGCGGTCACGTTGGCGATACCTACTGCTGATGCTCCGTGTGCGCTCACAGGACTAGAGATTACTGGGTGCGCTGGCTGCGGGCTTAGGCTGGTGGCCGTGAGCATCCTCGATCTTGCCTCCGACCCCATCGATCTGACGGCCGCTCTGGTCGACATTCCCAGCGTTTCCCACGACGAATCCGCTATCGCGGACGCCGTCGAGGTTGCGTTGCGCGAGCAGACCAGCGGCTTCGAGATCATTCGCAACGGCAATGCGGTTCTGGCCCGGACGTCGCGCGGATTGCCGAGTCGGGTGATGCTTGCCGGTCATCTCGACACAGTTCCGATTGCGGACAATGTTCCGTCTCGTCGTGAGGGTGACATCTTGCACGGGTGCGGCACCGTGGACATGAAATCCGGCGACGCAGTGTTCCTGCATCTCGCGGCGACGATCGAGAATTTGGCCCACGACCTGACGCTGGTGTTCTACGACTGCGAGGAAATCGCCGCCGCCTACAACGGCCTCGGACGGATCGAACGCGAGATCCCGCAATGGCTTGCGGCGGATGTCGCGATTCTGGGCGAGCCGACGGCCGGGTTCATTGAGGCCGGGTGTCAGGGAACGATGCGCGTGCGCTTGACCGCGTCAGGTACCAGGGCGCATTCGGCCCGGTCCTGGTTGGGGGACAACGCGATTCACAAGTTCGGTACTGCGTTGGAGCGGATGTCGGCCTATTCGCCGCGTTCGGTGGATATCGACGGTTGTGTCTACCGCGAGGGGCTCTCAGCCGTGCGGATCTCCGGCGGCGTCGCGGGGAACGTGGTGCCGGACGCAGCCGAGATGGACGTCAACTTTCGGTTCGCACCCGATCGCAGTGAGGCGCAGGCCGAGGCTCACGTGCGGGAAGTCTTCGACGGCTTGGATCTCGGATTCGAGATCACGGACTCGTCGCCCGGCGCTCTGCCTGGCCTGGCGAACCCGTCGGCGGCCGCGTTGATCGAGGCTGCGGGCGGACAGTTCCGGGCCAAGTACGGCTGGACCGATGTGTCCAGATTCTCGGCTCTCGGCATTCCCGCGGTGAATTACGGCCCCGGCGATCCGAACCTGGCGCACAAGCGTGACGAGCACGTCCCGGTGCAGCAGATCACCGACGTCGCGGCCGTGCTGAGGAAGTATTTGTCGGCCTGAGCGTTAGCCTTGCGTGCATGGCACCAGAGAAGAATTCAGCCTCCAAGAAGCACAGTTCGTCGATCAAGCACCGCGGTCCTGTTCAACTCCGACGCAAACGCAAGGATGAGAAAACCACCACGGACCAGCGTCTGCTCGACAAACGCGGCCCCACCGACTGGGTCCATACCGATCCGTGGCGTGTGCTGCGCATCCAGAGCGAATTCATCGAAGGTTTCGGGGCGCTCGCTGAGGTCCCTCGTGCGGTCACCGTGTTCGGTTCGGCACGCACCGCTCTCGATCATCCCGAATACCAGGCCGGCCGTGAGCTGGGAACGGCGTTGGCCGAAGCCGGGTACGCCGTCATCACCGGTGGTGGGCCGGGAGTCATGGAAGCCGCCAACCGCGGTTGCAGCGAGGCCGGTGGCTACTCGATCGGACTCGGCATCGAGTTGCCGTTCGAGCAGGGGCTCAACGAGTGGGTCGACCTCGGCATCAACTTCCGGTACTTCTTTGCCCGCAAGACGATGTTCGTGAAGTACTCGCAGGCTTTCATCTGCTTGCCTGGCGGCTTCGGAACGCTGGACGAATTGTTCGAAGCTCTTACTTTGGTGCAGACCCATAAGGTCACGCGCTTCCCGATTGTCCTGTTCGGCACGGAGTACTGGTCCGGATTGGTCGAGTGGATCCGAAACACACTCGAGCATGACGGAAAGATCTCCGAAGGTGATGTGAATCTGCTGCACGTCACTGACAGTGTGGAAGAAGCAGTCCGGATAGTCGCCGAAGCCAATCTAGGCGTCGACGAGGCCGCCGATCTGGGGAAAGAAGAAGAATGGTGACCGATTCCGACAAGAAGTACTCGATCTGCGTCTACTGTGCGTCGGGTCCGGTGGACGAGTCGTTCCTGGCTTTGGCCGCCGAGGTGGGCACCGCGATCGGTCGACGTGGGTGGCAGTTGGTTTCGGGTGGTGGCAACGTCTCGATGATGGGTGCTGTCGCGGAGTCGGCTCGGGCTGCGGGCGCGTGGACCGTCGGCGTCATCCCGAAGGCGTTGGTGCACAAGGAAGTTGCGGACGTCGACGCGGACGAGTTGATCGTCACCGACACGATGCGTCAGCGCAAGCAGTTGATGGAAGACAACGCGGACGCGTTCATCACCTTGCCCGGCGGTATCGGGACGTTGGAGGAGTTGTTCGAAACGTGGACCGCCGGCTACCTCGGGATGCACAGCAAGCCTGTGGTCCTGCTTGATCCGGTGGGGCACTACACCGGACTGCTCGAATGGTTGGACAAATTGGACGGCACGGGGTTTGTGGGCCGGAAAGCTTTGGATACGTTGCTGGTCAGGACTGATGTCGAGGCTGCGCTCGACGCTTGTGTGAACTCCTGACCAAGTGCGTGACGGGCCACCTTACCGTGGAGTAAGGTGGCCCCGGGGGTGGCCGTCGAGTCGCCGGATACGTGATTGGGGAGACATGAGTTCGGAAGCACGCGACAAAGTTGGCATGCTGGATCTGGCGGTGAAACTCCCGTCGATGATCACCGAGGTGCCGATACTCCTGAAGGGGGCGTCCGGCCTGCTGCGCAAGCCTTCGGCCGCGATGTCCATCGGACTCATTCTCCAGCAGAACGCCGCAGCACATCCGACTCGTCCGTTTATCCGGTTCGAGGGCCATGCAACAAGTTACGACGACGCCAACGCGCAGGTCAACCGATATGCCGACGTGTTGCGCACGCGCGGCGTCCAACGCGGCGACGTCGTGGCGATCCTCGGCAAGAACACTCCGGAATCGCTGCTGATCGCCTTGGCTGCCGTCAAACTCGGTGCGGCAGCGGGAATGCTGAATTACAACCAGCGTGATGACGTTCTTGCACACAGTCTTACGCTGCTCGGCGCACGCGTGCTCGTTGTCGCCGATGCGAGCGAAGAAGCGCTCGAATCATTGCCGGAAGGGTTTACCGGACCGCCGCAACTTCTGGTCAGCGAGCTCGACGACCTGGCAAAAACGGCCGACGCAACCAATCCGGCTGTGACGGCCCAGATTCTTGCGAAGGAAAAAGCGTTCTACATCTTCACCTCGGGTACTACCGGAATGCCCAAGGCCAGCTTGATGACTCACTTCCGCTGGCTCAAGTCCATGTCCGGTCTCGGGCTCATGGGTGTCCGGTTACGTCCGTCCGACACGCTGTACTGCTGCTTGCCGCTCTATCACAACAATGCTTTGACGGTGTCGTTGTCTTCGGTGCTGGCTTCGGGTGCGACGCTTGCCATCGGCCGGCAGTTCTCGGCGTCGAGATTCTGGGACGATATCGCGCTCAACAAAGCCACGGCCTTCACCTACATCGGAGAATTGTGCCGGTACCTGCTCAATCAGCCCGAGAAGCCCACCGACCGTGACAATTCCGTTCAACTGATGGTCGGAAACGGGCTGCGGCCGGAAATCTGGAAGGAGTTCACGGAGCGTTTCGGTATTGCGCGAGTCGCCGAGTTCTACGGTGCAAGCGAATGCAATATCGCCTTTGTGAACGCGCTCAACGTCGATCGGACGGCCGGAATCTGCCCGTTGCCGCATGCCGTCGTCGAATTCGACGAGGAAACCGGTAAGGCGTTGCGTGGTCCGGACGGACGGTTGCGCAAAGTCTCGACGGGGTCCGTTGGACTACTGCTTTCCAAAATCACCGACCGAGCTCCGTTCGACGGGTACACCGATGAAGCCGCGACCAACAGCAAATTGGTGCGGGGTGGTTTCAAGGACGGTGACACCTGGTTCGACACCGGCGACCTCGTGCGCAAGCAGGGGTGGAGCCATGTGGCCTTTGTCGATCGACTCGGTGACACATTCCGGTGGAAGGGTGAGAACGTCGCAACCACCGAGGTCGAGGGTGCGCTCAGTTCACATCCGGTGATCGAAGAGGCCGTTGTCTACGGCGTCGAGATCCCGGGTACCGACGGGCGGGCCGGTATGGCAGCAGTGACCCTGCGCGACGGTCATTCCTTCGACGGCGGTGACATCGCCACCCATTTGTACGGAAAGCTCCCCAGCTACGCCGTGCCGCTGTTCGTTCGCATCGTCGACTCCCTCGAACACACCAGCACGTTCAAATCGCGCAAGGTGGAGTTGCGCAACGACGGATACGACGTCGGCGCAGACACCCTGCACGTCCTCGCCGGCCGTGAGAGCGGCTACAGCGATTCGTACGACGGTTACGTCGACGAGGTGGCCGCAGGCTCGGTACCCAAGGGCTAGACCGCGTTCCGTCATGCCAGTATGAAAGGCATGTCTTCATTGGCCGGTTCATCCGCGCAGTCAGATCCGGCGCCCACTCTGTGCGGTCGACCGGTCGCGGTCGACCGTGCATTGGTCATGGCGATCGTCAACCGAACACCCGACTCGTTCTACGACAAAGGTGCGACGTTCTCGGATTCTGCCGCGATGGCTGCGGTGGATCGGGCGGTCGACGAAGGCGCCGATCTGGTCGATATCGGGGGAGTGAAGGCCGGCCCCGGCGATCTGGTCGACACCGACGAGGAGGTCAGGCGCGTCATTCCCTTTGTCGCGGCGATCCGGGACAAGTTCCCGGATTTGTTGATCAGCATCGACACGTGGCGCAGCGACGTCGCCCGTCTCGCGCGTAAGGAAGGTGCCGATCTGATCAACGACACCTGGGCCGGCGCCGATCCGGAATTGGTGATGGTCGCTGCTGAAACCGGTGCGGGCATCGTGTGTTCACACACCGGCGGTGCGGTGCCGCGGACGCGTCCGCACCGCGTCCGATACACCGATGTGGTTGCCGATGTGGTGAGCGAGGTTGTCACCGCCGCCGAACGAGCCCTTGCATTAGGCGTGCCACGCGATGCGATTCTGATCGATCCGACCCACGACTTCGGCAAGAACACCTTTCACGGGCTCGAGTTGTTGCGAAAAGTGGACATTCTTGTAAACACCGGGTGGCCAGTGCTGATGGCGCTGAGCAATAAGGACTTTATCGGGGAGACTCTGGGGGTAGAGCTTTCCGAGAGGCTGGAGGGAACATTGGCAGCGACAGCAATGGCCGCGGCGGGCGGTGCCCGAGTGTTCCGGGTGCACGAGGTGGCATCTACGCGCCGCGTGGTCGACATGGTGGCGGCAATTCAGGGCCGACGCGCCCCTGTTCGAACAGTTCGGGGGCTGGCATGAGCATTACCGGCACTGGGTCCACGCGCACGTGGTCCGAAGCCAACAGTTGGGATCACCCCAGTTGGACGGTCGAGGAACTCGAGCGAGCCAAAGCAGGCCGCACCGTCTCCGTGGTGCTTCCGGCGCTCAACGAGGAGGAGACCGTCGCATCGGTGGTCGACACCATTCATCCGTTGCTCGGCGGGTTGGTGGACGAACTTGTCGTCCTAGATTCCGGGTCTACCGACCGCACCGCGAAGCGGGCACGGGCCGCAGGCGCACGGGTGATCAGCCGCGAGTCCGCGGTGCCGTCGCTCCCTCCCGCCGCCGGCAAAGGCGAAGTCCTGTGGCGTTCCATCGCGGCCACCACGGGTGATCTGATCGCGTTCGTGGATTCCGATCTCATCAATCCGGACCCGGCGTTTGTTCCGAAGCTGTTGGGTCCATTGCTCACCGTCGACGGTATTCACCTGGTGAAGGGGTATTACCGGCGTCCGTTGCGCGTCAGCGGGACAGAAGACGCCAACGGTGGTGGGCGGGTCACCGAGTTGGTGGCGCGGCCGATGCTGGCTGCCCTGCGACCAGAACTCACGGCCGTTCTGCAACCACTGGGCGGTGAGTACGCCGGAACCCGGGAGCTGCTCTCCGCCGTGCCGTTCGCACCCGGCTACGGAGTCGAGATCGGGCTGTTGCTCGACACCTACGACACCCTGGGGCTCAGCGCGATCGGTCAGGTCAATCTCGGTGTCCGGAAACACCGTAATCGGCCGCTTGCCGATCTGGGTGTGATGAGCCGGCAGATCATCGGGACGATGCTGCGGCGCTGTGGCATCGAGGATTCCGGCGCCGGATTGACGCAGTTCCTGGTCGACGGTGATTCGTTTGCACCGGCTACCACCGAGGTGTCGTTGCTCGACCGTCCGCCGATGAATTCGATTATCCGCAGCGCGGGGGTCTGACCGCAGCGGAACGTGTATGGGAGTATCGGGTCATGTTGACGATCCTCCTGTACCTGATTGTCATGGCGCTTGTCGGCGGGATGATTTTCCTTGCCGCGAGTGCAGTATTCGGGCGCTCGGAAGAACTGCCGCCGCTTCCTCCCGGCACCACAGCGGCGGTGCTTCCCGCGGAAGGTGTGACAAGCGCCGACGTCGACGCATTACGATTTCAGCAGGTTCTGCGCGGGTACAAGGCCAGTGAAGTGGATTGGGCCCTGCACCGGCTCGGGATGGAAATCGACTCTCTCCGTGCGCAATTGGAAGCAAGATCGGATGCTGCCCCAGAAGTGGAGCACCAGGAGGCGGCGGCCGTGAGTGGCTCGGAGGCGGCGGCCGTGAGTGACTCGGCGGCGGCGGCCGTGAGTGAGCGCCCGGACGATGTCTGACGGAATTGTTCGCTGCGACTGGGTGATCGAATCACCTGGAGACACGCTGTACCGCGATTACCACGACCAGGAATGGGGGCAACCCCTCCACGGTCGTGACGCCCTGTTCGAGCGACTCGCACTCGAAGCATTTCAATCAGGTTTGTCGTGGATCACGATTTTGCGAAAGCGTGATGCTTTCCGATCGGCGTTCGACGGATTTGTTCCCGGGAAAGTCGCCGAATACGGCCAAGCGGACGTTGACCGCTTGCTCGCGGATTCCTCGATAATTCGCAATCGGGCCAAAATCGAGGCAACAATTTCCAATGCGCGGGTTCTCGTGAATTCACCGGAATTGGATCTTGATGCGTTGCTCTGGTCGTTTGCACCGCCCCGCCGCACCGCACGACTCGCTTCAATTGCAGACGTTCCCGCTATCACCGAAGAATCAACCGCCATGGCCAAGGAACTCAAACGGCTGGGCTTCAAGTTTATCGGCCCTACCACGGCATATGCGCTCATGCAGGCCACCGGAATGGTTGACGATCACATTGCCGAATGTTGGGTTCCACCGGTAGTGCCGTAGTAGTGCGGACACGCGTAAATGTGACTCAGATTCCCGGTTCGGGGGCGGATAGGGAACAATGGAGGCTACGAGCCTCGCTGATCGTTGGCGGGGCGCACCGTTTTGTCGACGCGCAGTGAAGTGCAGCGCAGATCTGGAGGGAGCAGAGGATGGCGGCCATGAAGCCCCGGACCGGGGACGGTCCCCTCGAAGCAACCAAAGAGGGACGAGGAATCGTCATGCGGGTTCCACTCGAGGGTGGCGGACGCCTTGTCGTCGAGCTGACCCCGGATGAAGCTGCTGCGCTGGGTGTGGAACTTACAAACGTCACCAGCTAGTCGGGTCCAGGTAGGAAATGCACCCAGGCTCCGCAACCGATCTTCGGTGCGGGGCCTGAAGTGTGTGTTGGTCTGGGCGCGTGTACGAGTCGAGCCGGAAGGGCAGTTGTGTGCTTGCCGAAGTGATCGATCTGCTGGCGTGCCCGCAGTGCTATGTGGACCAGCAGTGCAGTCTTGAACTCGATCTGATCGACCGCGCCCTCGAATGTGCCCGAGGCCACCGATTCGACATCGCCAGGCAGGGCTACGTTTCCCTGATCAGCGGTGGGTCCACCAAATTCACCGGCGACAGCGCCGAGATGATTGCGGCCAGATCCAGGCTGCTCGGTAGTGGGCATTTTGATCCGCTGATGGAAGCGGTTACGGCGGCGTGTGCTCGCTCAGGGGGTGTCGACCCTGCGCGGATTGTCGAAATCGGTTCCGGCACAGGACAATATCTCGAGCATGTGATCAGCGGACTCCCGGATTCTCGGGGAATTGCCCTCGACGTCTCGAAATTCGCGGCCCGGCGAGCAGCCAAGGTCCACGACAGAATCGGGTCGATCGTCGCGGACGTGTGGCAGCCCCTGCCGATTCGTGACGGCGTGCTCTCTCACGTGCTCTGTGTGTTCGCTCCGCGCAACGGTGAGCAGTCCCACCGCGTTCTGGCCGACGAGGGCGTTCTCGTGGTTCTCACGCCCACGGACAGGCATCTGTGTGAGCTGATCGAGTTGCTCGGCATGGTTCGCGTCGACGACAAGAAAGTGGAACGGCTCGGATCGTCCATGGCCGGACTGTTCGAGCGCGAACACTCCGAGGGTGTCGAGTTCACCATGCACCTCACGCACGACGAGGTTCTCGATCTGGTGGGCATGGGGCCTTCCGCGCGGCACCTGACGGCGCAGCAACTCGAAGCCTCGGTAGCGGAACTGCCCGAACTCACACCGATCACCGCGTCTGCGACGATCTCCAGTTACCGCAAGGTCAACCGCGGCGTCTGATCGCGTCGTCGTAGACGTCGATGGTTTGTCTGGCGATCTCGGCCCACGAGAAATGCTCGATGGCGCGGACCCGGCCGGCCCGCCCCATCGCGTCGGCACCCGTTTTGTCGGCAACAACCTCGTTGACCGTCGCGGCCAAGGATTCCTCGAAGGCAGCAGGCTCGTACGCGTTGTAGTGGACGAGTCGCCCGGTCACGCCGTCGTCGACCACCTCGGGGATTCCGCCCACATCCGAAGCGACAACAGCGGTTTCGCAGGCCATGGCTTCGAGGTTGACGATCCCCAACGGCTCGTACACCGACGGGCAAACGAAGACTGTTGCGGCCGAAAGTATTTCGCGGATCTGTTCGGTGGGCAGCATCTCGCGAACCCAGAATACGTTGCCGCGGTGCGCGGCGAGGGCCGCTACTGCCTGCTCCGTCTCGGCCGCTATTTCCGGTGTATCGGGAGCGCCAGCACACAGGACAAGCTGGATGGACGGGTCGAAATCGTGTGCCGCCGCGATCAGGTGGCCGACGCCCTTCTGACGTGTGATGCGGCCGACGAACGCCACGATCGGTTGGCTGACATCGACGCCGATCGCCGTCAACGCAGACGCTTCGCCGGTTCCGGCCGGACCGGGATGCCACACACTCGTGTCGATCCCGTTGCGAACCACATGGATACGGCTGGGATCGAGCGAGGGGTACGCGTCGAGGACGTCGGCGCGCATTCCGGCACTGACCGCGATGACAGCGTCGGCATGCTCCACGGCCGTGCGCTCGGACCACGACGAGACGCGGTAGCCGCCGCCCAACTGCTCGGCCTTCCACGGACGCCGGGGTTCGAGCGAGTGCGCGGTCAGAATGTGGGGGACGTCGTAGAGCGCCGACGCCAGATGCCCGGCCAGTCCGGTGTACCAGGTATGGGAATGGACAATATCGACACCGCTTGCGGCCGCAGCCATCCGAAGCTCGGTGGACAGCGTTGTCAACGCGGGGTTGGCGCCGTCCAACGCGGGATCGGGGGAGTGGACGATCGCGTCGTCGCGCGGCGCTCCCATGCAGTGAACGTCGACGTCGACGAGCCGTTTCAACTGAGCGACCAGCTCGGTGACGTGCACGCCTGCACCGCCGTAGATCTCCGGTGGGTATTCCTTGGTCATCATCGCGACTCGCACCGGCTAAACCTAACCGCCCGTGGTCGATCCGGCTACCGGCCGGCGCACTTCGAGAGTGTCGCGGCCCGCTTCGCTAGCGGGACCACCGGAGTGCGGATAGGTTAAGCGTGTGAGAAGCCAGCCGCATGTGCTTGGAATCGTGCTCGCCGGGGGCGAGGGCAAACGTCTCTATCCGCTGACGGCGGATAGAGCTAAACCAGCGGTGCCGTTCGGCGGCGCCTATCGACTGATCGACTTCGTGTTGAGCAACCTGGTGAACGCGGGCTATCTGCGTCTCTGTGTGCTCACGCAATACAAGTCGCATTCACTCGACCGACATATATCGCAGACGTGGCGGTTGTCCGGGTTTGCGGGTGAGTACATCACCCCGGTCCCGGCGCAGCAGCGACTCGGGCCGCGCTGGTACACCGGCAGCGCCGACGCAATCCTGCAGTCGCTCAACCTCGTTTACGACGAAGACCCCGAGTACATCGTGGTGTTCGGCGCCGACCACGTGTACCGCATGGACCCCGAGCAGATGGTGCAGCACCACATCGACTCCGGTGCCGGAGTGACCGTCGCAGGTATCCGGGTGCCGCGTAGTGAGGCGTTTGCCTTCGGTTGCATCGACAGCGACGAGTCGGGGCGCATCACGCAGTTCCTCGAGAAGCCGGCTCATCCGCCCGGCACCCCAGACGACCCCAATTCCACCTTTGCCTCCATGGGTAACTACGTGTTCACCACGAAGGTATTGGTCGACGCCATCCGCGCAGACTCCGAGAACTCCGATTCCGATCACGACATGGGCGGCGACATCATCCCCGCCCTCGTCGCAGCCGGCGAAGCCTCGGTATACGACTTCAAGGACAACGTCGTTCCAGGAGCGACCGACCGCGACCGCGGCTACTGGCGCGACGTCGGCACCCTCGACGCCTTCTACGACGCACACATGGACCTCGTCTCCGTCCACCCCATCTTCAACCTGTACAACCGCCGCTGGCCCATCCGCGGCGCCACCGAGAACCTGGCACCGGCCAAGTTCGTGAAGGGCGGCCTCGCTCAGGAGTCGATAGTCGGCGCCGGATCGATCCTGTCTGCCGCCACGGTGCGCAACTCGGTTCTCAGCTCGAACGTGATGATCGAGGACGGCGCCACCGTCGAAGGAAGCGTCCTGATGCCAGGAGTGCGCATCGGCAAGGGAGCAGTCGTGCGCCGCGCCATCCTCGACAAGAACGTTGTTGTCGGTGACGGCGAAATCATCGGCGTCGACCTCGAACGAGACCGCGAACGATTTGCGATCAGCTCCGGTGGAGTCGTCGCAATCGGTAAAGGCGTCTGGATCTAGCTAGAGCTTGCTAGCGCAGAGCAGTCCTTCACCGAGCGGAAGCAACACCCGAACCAGACGCTTGTCGTCCGCGATGGCCTTGGCGGCTTCGCGGACGGCCACCGTCGTGGCATCACGGGCCGACGGGTCGGCGACGCGACCACCCGCAAGAGCGTCGTGCAGCACGATCACACCGCCCGGACGCAACAACCGGATACCTTCACGCACGTAGTGCGGCTGATCGACCGGGGTGCAATCGACGAAGACCAAGTCGTATCCACCGTCGGCGAGGCGCGGCAACACGTCGAGTGCATTGCCGTTGATCAACCGGGTGCGAGCGGGAGCGATTCCACTTTCACGGAACGTCAATTTGGCTGCGCGCTGATGCTCGGGTTCGCTGTCGATAGTGGTCAGGACACCGTCGTCGCGCATACCGTGCAGCAACCACAGGCTGCTCACACCGGCTCCTGTACCGACCTCGACCGCCGTCCTCGCGCCGAGCATGCGGGCGAACATCGCAAGTGTCGCGCCGACTGCGGGCGTCACGGGTGCGGTGCCGAGGTCCAACGCTCGGTCCCGCGCCGCGGTAAAAATCTCGTCCTCGGAAACAACGTCCTCGACGTGGCGGAGTATCTGTTCGGCGTGGGTCACGCTCATGAGGTTATCGGGCCGGTCGCATTGACGCTGCAAGGCGCGCACCCTGACAGATTCTCAGGAATCCCTCAGCCTCTTCATATGGCATGCACACCGCGGTACGAGAGGGTATGTACATCGCCGGAAGTGCACGGAACATCCGGCGGCGATGGATGAGCTGATCAAAGGTGATCCGGGAACAAAACGCCTCGGTGTTCGGTTGTTCGAATCATCACGTGAGCTGACCGCGCGGTGCGAAAAGACCAGGAGGATCCACTTATTTTCCAGATCAACGACGAGCCTCGCCCTCGAGAGTCGGAAGTAATGACGACGGAATCGGCTGTGGATTCCGAATTGATCGGTACTGCTGTTTTCGACGCAACGGGTGAGAAGTCGGCCATGCCGTCGTGGGACGAACTCGTCCGCCAACACGGTGACCGCGTGTACCGCCTTGCGTACCGCCTGTCAGGCGACGCGCAGGACGCAGAAGATCTGACCCAGGACACGTTCATTCGTGTGTTCCGTTCCCTCTCCGACTACCAGCCGGGCACGTTCGAAGGCTGGCTGCACCGCATCACGACCAACCTGTTCCTCGACATGGTTCGCCGACGCAACCGCATCCGCATGGAAGCGCTCCCGGAGGACTACGACCGCGTACCGTCAGCCGGTCCGGACCCCGAGCAGATTTACCACGACGCCCGTCTCGACGCCGATCTTCAGGCCGCACTGGACTCCTTGGCACCGGATTTCCGTGCCGCTGTTGTGCTGTGTGACATCGAAGGTCTGTCGTACGAGGAAATCGGTGCCACACTGGGAGTCAAGCTCGGAACGGTTCGGAGCCGTATCCACCGTGGACGACAAGCGATTCGCGATCATCTGGCAGCAGCACAACGCGCCGGTGATTCCGAACGTGTCGGCGTCTGACGGGGGAACGTTGGTCAATCATCTGGAGGGACGAATGACGGAGGCGCGGGCACCCCGCCAGTTCGGTTCGACCGAACACCTGGCAAGTGAGGCAATTGCCGCCTACGTCGACGGAGAACTTCGCATGCAGGCCTATCTTCGGGCCTCACACCACATCTCCTTGTGTGCTGAATGCACGGCTGCGGTCGATGCACAGCAACAGGCCCGTGGTGCGCTCCGGCGGAGCGGCGAGATGACGATGCCACTGTCGCTTGTCGGACTGCTCAGCGCAATTCCGACCTGCACCACCAATACTGCCGATACCTCACCGGGATCGGACGCCGGTTTCGGTGCGATCGGCAAACGCCTTTCACGCCGCTGGCGTAAATGACCTGTCCTTTCGGCCCAGTCAGCGACGCCGTGCATCCACCGATCAGTGATACTGGAACGCGTGACTGACGGACAGAGGGGGCATTCCGGCGTGGATACCGATACTTCGGCGAACGGTTCGGTTACTTCGGCAAACGGTTCGGTGGATCGACCGGCAGACGCGCCTGTACTGGAACCCCGCCCGGTGTATCGGCCGCAGATCGATCAGGCGTCGCAGCAGGCATTCAGTAGGCCGAGCGGCGTCGACGGTTCCTTCTCCCAGGCAGCTGCCCGGAGCGTGCAGACGCCCGGTGTTGTAGTCGGTTCGCCCGATCCGGTTCTCGCAGAGGCGTTCGGTCGCCCCGAGGGCGCCACGGAATCCATCGGCCGTGATCCCGAAGCCGACACGGAATCCGAACCCGAAGACGAAGTCCCGAACGACCCGTGGCGTGATCCGGCGTCGTCGGTGGCTCTTGGTTCGCCCGCGCAGGAAACCCAACCCGAAAGTTTGCCTCCCGCACCGAAACTGGATGTCCGAGACGTACTGTTCGGGCGTAAGGTCGCGCCATCCGCGCTGGCTGCACTCGCCGGAATGGCACTTGTGATTGCCCTGGTGGGCGGACTGCTCGCGACGGTGATCACTGCCGACCGAAGTTCCCTCACCAGTTCGCACGTCACGTTGGTGCAATCCGGTGGTGGTGAACAGCCGCAATCCGACGTCGCGAAGGTCGCCGACGCGGTGCTGCCGTCCGTTGTCTCCATCCAAGTTGCCGTCGGCGATCAGGGAAGCACCGGTTCGGGCGTCGTGATCGACGACAAGGGATACATCGTCACCAACAACCACGTGATCTCCTCGGCCGCTCCGCCGGCCCAGAACGCTCGGATCCAGGTCATCTTTTCCGACGGCACCAAGACCGACGCTCAGATTGTCGGCCGCGACGTGAAGACGGACCTCGCGGTGCTGAAGGTGTCGGCGAGCAATCTGACGGTTGCACAACTCGGGCGCTCCGAAGACGTTCAGGTGGGTGACGACGTCGTGGCCGTCGGTTCTCCGTTGGGACTGAGTAAGACTGTGACACGCGGAATCGTCAGCGCCCTGAATCGCCCGTTGCGGTTGTCCGGAGAGGGCACCGATACCAACGCGGTGATCGACGCCGTCCAGACGGATGCAGCCATCAACCACGGCAATTCCGGTGGCGCTCTGGTGGATGCGGAAGCCCGCGTCATCGGCATCAACACCGCGATGCTCAGCGAATCGGGCGGTTCCGTCGGTCTCGGTTTTGCGATCCCGATCGACACGGTCACCGAGGTGGCGCAGGCCATCATCCGTGACGGTTCGGTACGCCACCCGGATATCGGCGTCAATGTTCGCACCGTCGTCAACGACGCCACCAGTGGTGCTGCGGTCGCCAATGTCCGTGACGGAAGCCCGGCGCAACAGGCCGGAATCGTCGAGGGTGACGTCATCGTCAAGGTCGGGGACAGGCAAGTGACAGGCGCCGACGAATTTGTTGTGGCGGTCAACGCCGCGTCGATCGGTCAGCCGGTCAACGTCGCGTTGATCCGCGAGGGACGCCAGGTAGACATATCGGTCACGCCGGTTTCGGACTGAGAGAACCTACGAGGTTGCTGTGAGGTTGATCCGGACCTGCGCGCAACAACCGGACACACAGTAGGCTTGCCCTGTGTTTGGCAACATCGGTTGGGGCGAGTTCATGATCCTCCTCGTAGCGGCTCTGGTCATTTTGGGACCTGAGCGGCTTCCGGGCGCGGTCTCCTGGGTTACACGATCACTGAGGCAGGTACGTGAATATGCTTCCGGAGCCCAGAATCAGCTCAAGGAAGAACTGGGCACCGACTTCGAGGATCTGCGTAAACCACTCGCAGATCTGAACAAGCTGCGCGGGATGACCCCGCGCGCTGTGATCACCCAGCATCTTCTCGACGGAGACGACTCCCTCTTCACCGGAGACTTCGACAAGAAGTCCCAAAGCGGTGTCAAGCCCCAGGGCGGCAGCGGTGTGAAGCCCCAGAGTGGCGCTCAGGAACCGATGTCACTCACGAAGGACAAGCCTCTCGCAGCCGGAGAGCGTCCACCGGTCGACCTCGACGCAACCTGAGCGCAACCCGCTACATATTGCGCACAGTGTTGATGCCGAGCGACATTCCGGCGAGTCCGCGCTGACGGACGGCCAATTTGTCCGCGATCTCCGTCAATGCCTTCGCGGCAGCGCTCTCCGGTGCACTCAGCACGATCGGCGTGCCCGCGTCACCGGCTTCACGAACCGACGGATCGAGCGGAATCTGGCCGAGCAGCGGAACCTTCGCGCCGACTGCCTTGGTGAGGCGATCGGATACCGTCTGGCCGCCGCCCGTTCCGAAGACATCCATGCGGGTGCCGTCCGGCAGTTCGAGCCACGACATGTTCTCGACGACGCCCGCAACACGCTGACGGGTCTGTAGTGCGATGGCACCGGCGCGTTCGGCAACCTCGGCGGCTGCCTGCTGCGGCGTGGTGACCACCAGAATCTCGGCGCTCGGGATGAGCTGGGCCACCGAGATGGCGATGTCACCCGTTCCCGGCGGAAGGTCAAGCAGAAGGATGTCCAGATCGCCCCAGAAGACGTCGGCCAGGAACTGCTGCAGCGCGCGGTGCAGCATCGGGCCACGCCATACGACCGGGGTGTTGCCCTGAGTGAACTGGGCGATGGAAATCATCTTCACGTCATGCGCGACGGGCGGCATGATCATCTTTTCGACCTGCGTTGGCTTGGCGTCGGTGCCGAGCATACGAGGGATGGAATGACCGTAGATATCGGCGTCGAGAACACCGACGGACAGGCCGCGTGCTGCTAGTGCCGCCGCGAGATTAACTGTCACACTGGACTTTCCGACACCACCCTTGCCGGAGGCCACGGCGTACACGCGGGTGAGAGAGCCGGGCTGGGCGAAGGGGATCACCGGTTCGGCGGAGTCGCCGCGCAGTGACTTGCGAAGTTCCGTGCGCTGCGCGTCGTCCATCACGTCGAGTTCGACGCGAATGGCACCAACACCGGCGACGTCGGCAACTGCCTTGGTGACGCGCTCGGTGATCTCGGTGCGCATCGGGCACCCTGCGGTGGTGAGGTAGATCCCGATGTCGACGCTGTTGTCTTGCGCGAGCGTGATGTTCCTGACCATCCCCAATTCGGTGATGGGTTTGCGGATCTCAGGGTCGAGAACTCGCGCGAGCGCGGAGCGAACGTCGGACTCGGTCAGTGCGGACATGACTCCATGGTAGGTGTCGGCAGATCAGTGAATGCGAGGCAGGTCCGATGCGGCGGGCACGATGCCGGTGGAGTAACCGGCAGTCCAGGCCAGGACGTTGGCGACATAGGCAGCCGAGTTGTTGTAGCGATGGATTGCTTTGGCGGCCTGCGTGAGGTCCTGCATGTTCAATCCGCCGTCGCACAGGTACTTTCCGGTGGTCAGTGCCGAGTCGAAGAGGTTCTGCGGATCGGAGATGCCGTCACCGTTGCCGTCGCCGGCGTACTGCGTCCACGTGGACGGGATGAACTGCATCGGGCCGACTGCGCGGTCGTAGACGGTGTCGCCGTCGAGTGCGCCGCCGTCGGTGTCCATGATCACGGCCTGGCCGGGGAGGCTGCCGTTGAGGGGCAGTCCGATGACAGGTTCGAAGAGGTTGCCGTTTGCGTCGGCGTCCTTGCCGTCGTGGGCGTGGCCGGATTCGACGCGGCCGATTCCTGCCATCAGGGTCCACTGCATGTTGCAGGTGGGGTTCTCGACAGCGAGGATGCGCTCGGCGTTCTGATAGGCGGCGACGCTCACGCTGGGGATGCCGAGGGCGCCTTCGGCCATCGAAGCGGGCAGTGGGGGTGTGGCCTGGACCGGTGCGAGCGGGGCGGGCTCGGCAACTACCGGCGCTGCGGCCAGGTCGGCGACGGGAAGGATCTGAGCTTGCGGCTCCTGCGTGGCCGGGGTCTCGAGTGACCCCAAGGCGGTTTCGGCGCTGGCGGCATTGACGAAAGGCATATCGGATGCCGCTCCGGCGGAGTTCGCTGCTGTAACCAAACCGATAGGAATGAGGCCGGAAAGCGCGATGACCGAGTTGCGACGGATGTGCGAATCTGTCTTCTTGTTGTGCCGACCCACTGTTACTGCCTCCTGGACCCCGAAATCGGGGTTTTCCGTTCAATGACGGAATCGAGGCTACCTGATTTGTTGCACTTCCGTTACTCAACCGTGATCTAAGTGGGCAGATCTGTGCCGTCAACGCAGTTCAATCGTGATTTTTCCGGCGCGAGCGTTATCGCGGCGTGACCGTTATGCGACGGGCATGAACGGCAAACCCGGCAGCAGTGGTGCGGGCGCGGGTGCCGGTGCGGCAGCGGGTGAGGGCGCCACGGCAGCGGGCGCGGCGTCGGATGTAGTCGCCGGGACGGACGACGGAGTTGTTGTCGTGGCATCGGTGGCGGGGGCCGGCGTGGTCGCCGACGCCTCGGCTGTCGGAACGGCGCACGGCAGGTGGATTCCCGGCTGCAACTGAGCGAGCGCTACGGGATCAGGGAGGATCACGCACATGTCGTCTGGCCACGTCCAGCCTGTCGGCGTCAGAATCGGCCACACGAGGCCGCGTGACGTGAGTACCGGCAGTGGGATGATCGGTCCGGTCGGAGCCTGTGGGGTGGTGGCAGGACCGGGCGCGGCGGGTGAGGCCAGCCCGGGTGCTGACGGGTTCGGTGTGGTGGGGAGCACTCCGGGTGGGATCAGCGCTTGGAGATCCGGCGAGAGTGCCGGCATGTCGGGCAGGCCGGGGAGTAGTGGCGCGGGAGTAGCTGCGGCCGTTGCCTGATCGCCGCCCTTCTTTTCGGCCGTCGGATCGACTGCCGCCGCAGCAGCGAGAATGGCCGCAGTCGACGTGGCGTCGGAGCTACCGGTGTTGATGCTCCCGGTATTGATTCCGCCGGTGTACGGCAGCGATCCGGACGGGAGGACTCCACTCTTGTACGCCGTCGACCACATGATGACGTTTGCGGCGTACGCCGCGGAATTGTTGTATCGGAGAACGGCTTTGGTCTCCTGATCGAGGTTGCGGAGATCGAGCCCGCCGCTGCAGAGATATTTGGCCGCCGAGAGTGCCGCGTCGAACACGTTGTTGGGGTCGGTAACACCGTCGCCGTTGCCGTCACTGGCGTAGTGCGCCCACGTCGACGGAATGAACTGCATGGGGCCGACGGCGCGGTCGTGGGTCGGGTCGCCGTCGATCAGGCCCTTGTCGGTGTCGGTGATGATCTGGTTGCCGGCCAGGCGGCCGTCCAGCACCGGGCCGAAGATCGGCGTCACAGTGGTGCCGACAGAGGTGGTGCGTCCACCGTTGGCATGGCCCGATTCGATTCGGCCGATACCGGCCAGAAGATGCCACGGGACGCCGCAGCCTGGTGCCTCCGTCATCATCACCAGTTCCGCGGAGCGGTAGGCGTTGAGGACGATCTCGGGGATGCCAAGTGAGGTCAGGACAACTGTTGCGGCTGCGGGGTCCAGTGCGGTGGTTGTTGCGGTAGTGCTCGGTGGTGCCGATCGTTGCGTTCGCACCGTGCGAGGTGTCGGAAGGAAATCGGGGCTGTCCGCTGCGTTCACGGCGTTACCTGCGAGTGCGATGGGTATCGGTGATCCCGTTGCAGGGGCACTACCTGCGGTAAGGGCTGCCGGTCCGGTGGCCGCGAGTAGGCCCCCCAGTAGCGTGGACGCTGCGATCAATCCTCGTACGCGCACGATTCCCCTTTGCTGGTAGCCCGGGTTCGGAGTACCCACCGATATATATAAGAGTCTGTGACTTACGTTACATATCGGTCTCGGTCTATGCAGCAAAACTCAGTAAACCCTCAGCTAAGAATCCCGGCTGTCGAGACTCTTTTTCGAGGAACCTGATTCGCGATGCTTCTTCTTCGGGGGCGGTTCGTGTTCGGCGGTGAGGAGCAATTTGATCTCGTCGAGTTCGCGTCGCAGATAGTCACGAGTCGCGACTTCGCCGAGGGAGATACGCAGAGCAGCGAGTTCCCGGGCGAGGAACTCTGTGTCGGCTTTGGTCTGTTCGGCGCGAATCCGGTCCTCTTCGAGCGAGACCTTGTCTCGGTTCTCCTGCCGATTCTGGGCCAGGAGGATCAACGGTGCCGCATACGCGGCCTGCGTCGAGAACGCCAGGTTGAGCAGGATGAACGGATAGGGATCCCACTGCAAGCTGACCGCAAAGACATTGAGTGCGATCCAAACGATGACGATGATCGTCTGAATCGCCAGGTAGCGACCCGTGCCGAGGAAACGCGCAATACGCTCGCTGACCCGGCCCACCGCTTCGACATCGAAGTCGATGTGGAACCGCCGACTCCCACGGGGAGTCTCTAGGCGCTGACGGGCGCTGGAAGACCGATCGCTCATCGGACCAACCCCTCGTCGTCGGAATCGTCTTCGCGCCAGTCCTCGGGCAGAAGGTGATCGAGAACGTCGTCGACGGTGACCGCGCCGATCAGGTGGTTCTCGTCGTCCACCACCGGTCCGCACACCAGGTTGTACGTCGCGAAGTATCGCGTCACGACAGCAAGCGAATCGTCGGCCCCGAGACTGGGTAGGTCGCTGTCCAGAATTCCGCCGACCAGGCTCGCCGGCGGTTCACGTAACAACTTCTGCAGATGAACACACCCGAGGTAGCGTCCGGTCGGCGTGGCCGTCGGCGGGCGCACGACAAATACCATGCTGGACAACGCGGGCGTGACGTCGTAATTGCGGGCCCGGGCGAGAGCTTCCGCCACCGTGGTCGACGCCGTCAGCACCACTGGTTCCGGCGTCATCAAACCACCAGCCGTATCGGGGGAGTGTTCGAGGAGTCGGCGCACCGGTTCCGAGTCCTGCGGGTCCATCAACTGCAGCAACGATTCCGCCTCGGTTTCGGGCAACTCGCCCAGTAGGTCGGCGGCGTCGTCCGGGTCCATCGCCTCGAGGAGGTCGGCCGCCCGTTCCACTTCGAGGTGCATGAGGAGATCGGTCTGATCGTCGGCAGGTAGTTCCTGCACGACGTCGGCGAGACGCTCGTCGTCGAGGGCTACGGCTAGCTCGTGTCGGCGCTTTTCCGGAAGTTCACGCATCGCGTTGGCGACGTCGGCCGGACGCATGCCCTCGTACTGCAGCAGCAGGTGGGCGACGCCCTGCCCCGGCAGTGACAGGTCACTCTGGGTAAGGCCGGCAACGTGCTGCCAGTCCACGATGTGGATCGCGGCCCGGCGACCCAGGCGTCCGCGATGGCCACGGACCGCCACCTTCGACACCACCCAATCGCGGGTGCGCCTCGATTCGATACCCAGATCGACGACAACGGCGTCGACGCCGTGGAGTTCGGTCAACTCCGGGTCGTCCACTCGCACATGTGAATCGAGTACCTGTGCAAGAGCGAGAACTTCGCCGGGGCGCTGGGTGAATCGCCGGATACTGACATTGCCGGTCGTCAGTGTGACGGCACTCGGTTCGATCGCGGTGACACGCAACATCGGCACGAAAATGCGTTTGCGCGTGAACATTTCGATCACCAAACCGAGCACCCGCGGTTGCTGGCGACCGATGCGGACCGTGATCACGACATCGCGCACTCGCCCGATCGACTCACCGTCGGGGCCGAGGACAACCAGGCCGGCCAGCCTGGCTGCAAATACCTTGCCTGCTGCTGCCATGATTGCAAGGCTAATTCCTCACGCGTCATTATCTGCAACAGAGACGCCGAAAACGTACGAGTCGATACCTCTGAAGGGCACTCAAAAGAGATGACATCACGTAACCGATCCCGCCGATCAGTTCTCGCCGTTCCCGGCAGCAGTCGCAAGATGATCGACAAGGCAAAGGGACTGCCGGCCGACGAGATCTTCCTCGACCTCGAAGACGCGGTCGCACCGTTGGCGAAGCAGGCCGCACGCGAAGCCGTCGGTGACGCGCTGGCCGAGGACGGATGGGGCAAGCAGGTCAAGGTGGTTCGGGTGAACGACTGGACCACCGAATGGACGTACGCCGATGTTGTCGAGGTTGTCGGCCGGGCGGGTGCTCACCTCGACGCGATTCTGCTGCCCAAAGTTCCCGATGCGAGCCACGTGCAGGCACTTGATCTGTTGTTGACTCAGGTGGAAAAGGCCAACGGCCTCGAAGTGGGACGAATCGGCATCGAACCCCAGATCGAGAACGCGATCGGCCTGACCAACATCGACGCGATTGCCACGGCCAGCCCGCGGGTCGAGGCGTTGGTCTTCGGGCCGGCAGATTTCATGGCGAGTTTGAACATGCGCACCCTGGTGGTCGGAGAGCAGCCGGACGGCTACGACCGTGGTGACGCCTATCACCACATCCTGATGACCATTCTGATGGCTGCGCGGGCGCACGGGGTTCAGGCCATCGACGGTCCGTACCTCCAGATTCGTGACGTCGAGGCGTTCACGCGCAGCGCTGCCCGCACTGCAGCATTGGGTTTCGACGGCAAATGGGTACTGCACCCGACTCAGATCGAGGCGGCCAACGAGGTGTTCAGCCCGAGGCAATCAGATTACGATCGCGCTGAATTGATCCTGGACGCCTACGCATTCCACACCTCCGCGGCCGGCGGTGGGCGGGGAGCCGTGATGCTCGGTGACGAGATGATCGACGAGGCAAGTCGCAAGATGGCGCTGGTGATTTCCGCGAAAGGCCGGGCAGCGGGTATGGCCCGGACAACGGAATTCACTCCACCAGAACACGCCTGATCAGCTGCGGTCGAACAAATCGGGTAGGTAAAGGGCACAATAGGTTTGTATGTCTCGCGTTGTTCAGTCACGGATGACGCGCCCGAAACAAGGAGCACGATCACCCATGTCCAATCCGCTCGCACAATCGCCGAATGGGTCGCGCCGTGGAGCGTTGCCGACACCACCTTCGGGCTGGCCGATCGGGTCGTACCCCACCTATGCGGAGGCGCAGCGCGCCGTCGATTACCTGTCCGATCAGGAATTCTCGGTCCAGGATGTCACCATCGTCGGTGTGAATCTGATGCAGGTCGAACGGGTTCTCGGCCGGCTCACGTGGCCCAAGGTGATTGGCGGCGGTCTGGTGTCCGGCGCGTGGCTGGGCGTGTTCTTCGGCCTTCTCCTGGGTCTTTTCACGACCAGCTTCATCGGGCCACTGATCACGGGCATCGTCGGCGGCATCATCTTCGGCGTGATCACCACAACCATCCCGTACGCAGCGACGCGCGGCCAGCGAGATTTTGCCTCGACCATGCAGTTGGTGGCTGGTCGGTACGACGTGCTGTGTGAGCCGAAGACAGCCGAGGCTGCCCGCGATCTCCTCGCGAAGCTCGCGATCTGATCGGTTCAGTGCACGGTGAGCGCGAGGGAACCGTGACGCGTGTACTGACCGATCGCGCCCTCGGTCGGGCGACTCTTGCGCGTCAGTTCCTGCTGGAGCGGGCTGACGTCACTGCCCTCGAAGCCGTCGAACGCCTGGCCGGTCTGCAGGCGCAGGCCCCGACGCCGCCGTACCTTGCCCTGTGGGCCCGTGTCAAAAACTTTGCGGCAGAAGAGTTGTCGACATTGATCGAGCGTCGGCAGGTGGTGCGTCTGGTTGCGATGCGCGGAACGGTATTTGTGATGTCGGCCGCTGATGCCGCACCCTTCCGTGGCACGGTTCAGTCGATTATGGACCGTGATCTGCACACCAACACCGCGCACCGGGCGGCGCTGAGCGGAATGGATCTGGCCGCTCTTGCGCAGGCCGGCCGCGAACTTGTTTCCGAGGGGCCACTTACGCAGATGCAGATGAGGCCGCTTCTGGCCGAACGCTTTCCAGGGCGCTCTCCGGAAGGACTCGCGCACGGGATCAGGGGACTGTTGCCGATGGTCCAGGTACCGCCTCGCGGGTTGTGGGGTAGATCGGGACCGCCCGCGTTGACCACGCTGGAGAGTTGGCTGGGCACAGAGCTGGATTCGACTCCTGTTCCAGACGCCCTGGTGTTGCGCTATCTCGCTGCGTTCGGTCCGGCGAGTGTGAAGGACGCCCAGGCGTGGTCGGGATTAACCAGGCTGGCAGAGGTTTTCGAGCGACTACGTCCGAACCTGATGACGTTCGTGAACGAGAAGGGGACGGAACTGTTCGACCTGCCAGACGCTCCACGCCCGGACGACGGCACACCACCGGTCCGGATCTTGGCTCCGTTCGACAACATTTTGCTCTCACATGCGGATCGCTCGCGAATCATGGATGAGCAGTACCGAACTCGGGTCTTCACGGTGAACGGAATAATCAAACCCGCCGTGCTGGTACGAGGGAAGGTTGTGGGATTCACCGCAGAATCCGCGAAAGGTGATACCGCGCGATTGACGGTGTCACTGTTTTCGCAGCAGTCGAAAACCGCCATGTCATCCATCGAGAGGGAAGCGCGTTCATTGCTGCGATTTCTGCATCCGACGATCTCCAAGCACGAGATATCCGTCGAAATTCTCACCTAGCAAAAGAGGCGTTCTGAAGCGCCCCGGCCTCTGCGCTGCGATCAGCGCCGTGATGGTGCTTAGATGGACGCGTGTCTGACAGTGTTGTGTCCTCCGTCCGCGCGCACCTCGTTGCCAATATCGAGGGGCCGGAGCCGGCTGCGGCCTCGGTGACGTTCCTGGGTGTCGAGCCGCTGGACGTGCTCAGATTCGAATCTCCCGACTCAGTGGTGCACTACGCAACACTGGGGTGCTCGCGGCACCCCATGGGCGATCCGGGTGATCTGGTCGCCGATCCCACACGCGGACCCCGGGCGGAACTGGTGCTCTCGCTGCGCGGCGGCACCGGTATTGCGTCGGGAATCGCGCGCACCTTGGCTGTTCTGGCGGCGGCCCCGTCGGTCGAGGGCATCGTGTTGCTCGACGATGCGCTGCTCGACCTCGGGGAGCCCCTGTGGAAGGGCGCAGCTTTTACTGCAGTCCTTCTCAGTGACAGCGGGATTGAAGATCTGACGCTCCCCGAGCCGATGGATCCGGTTCGGTTCCTCGCCGTGGTCCCCATAACCGGAACCGAAGCAGCCTGGGTCCGTCTGCGCGGTGCAGGTGCACTACGTGAAGCCTGGGCTGAGGCGGGCATCGACGTCCGAGATCCGCACCGAGCGGCGGCGTCGCTCTAACTGCCGCGTCGCTCCGATCTTATTGTGCGGCTTCGTTATCGAGAAGGTCGGCCAGATTCTCCAGGCTGGCCTGCTGGGATCGGCCGAATGCCTTGGTGACAAGCGGGTCTGCCATTCTGCCGAACACTCCGCCAAGGCCACTTTCACTGTCGAGTCGATAGGTGACGCGCGTGCCCTTCTCGACTTCCTCGCACGTAGTGGTCAGCGTGAAAGCGACGGGGCTTTTGACAGACTTTGCCGAACTTCGCTTGGGCGCATCGTATTCCGTGAACTCGGCGGTCCAGTCGATGCGCTTGCCGAGTATTCGGCTGGCTCCCTGCCAGCGGGTCCCCACTCCTATCGGGCCGTCCGTGATCTGCCGGGATTCGACAATCGAGTTGTCCCAGTTCGGCCAATTCTCAGCGGTGCTGAGGTACTGAAAGACTTCTGGAACCGGGCGCGAAACGATTACTGACTGCTCAACTGTAGGCATCGTAGCTCCTCCGAATTTGCTTGTGGCAAGGTATTTTTCGGGTGCGGTGATTTCGATGCGAGGGACCCGCGGGTACACGTGATACGTGTTGGTACCCACAACTCATTGTCCGCTTGCACTGTGGCTAAGTACAGAGTCAGAGCCAGTTGTTTCGGCGGAACAGAAAGAACAACCCGACGCATACCGACGCGATGAACACCATCACCATCGGATATCCGTACTGCGAACCCAGTTCCGGCATGTTCTCGAAATTCATGCCGTAGATGCCGGCAATTCCGGTCGGTACGGCCGCGATAGCCACCCATGCCGAAATCTTGCGCATGTCGGTGTTCTGCTGCACCGCGATCTTTGCCAGAGCAGCGTCCACGAGCGAACTCAGTACTTCGTCGTACTCGGAGATGCGTTCGGAGACGATGGTGTGATGGTCTCGGACGTCGCGGAAATAGCGTCTGATCTCCTTGGGGACCAACCCGCCTGCTGGTTGTGTCAGTTGCAGGAGTGGCATGCCGAGCGGGGTGACCGACCGTCGAAGTTCGACGATTTCCCGTTTCAGCAGGTAGATGTGCTCAACCGCCACGCTGTTACGTGGGTTGAACACCAACTCTTCCATATTGTCGACGTCCTGCTCCACCAGTTGTGTCACGGACAGGTACGTGTCGACGACGTGGTCGGTGATGGCATGGAGAACGGACCACGGTCCCATGGCGAGACGCTCGGGTAGCTGTTCGAGGGCTTTGCGGACACTCGCCAGTTCGGAATGGTCACCGTGCCGAACCGTGACGACAAAATCCGGACCGACGAACACCATGATCTCGCCGGTCTCCACGATTTCGTTGGCCGTCTCCACGGAATCGTGCGGGACGTAGACAACGGTTCGAAGGACGAGAAACATGACGTCGTCGTAGCGTTCGAGTTTGGGTCGCTCGTGTGCGTGGACGGCATCCTCGACCATCAACTCGTGTAGACCGAAAGTCTTTGCCACGTCCTGCATTTGGGATTCGTCGGGAGCATGGATACCAACCCAGACGAATCCGTTTCCGCGTCGGCGCACTTCATCGAGAGCGGCGTTGTGAGTGAACTTTCCCGGGAGCCTGGTGCCGTCCACGTACACAGCACAATCCACAATGGCACGAGCTGCGGGGACGGGAATCCTCGGCAACGGTGGCGGAGCTGATTTGCCGTTCGACCAGTTCGGTAGTGACGGCACTGTGTCTACTCCCTCCGCAGATAGGCGAAGCGCACTATTGCTGCCGCGCAATCGTACGTCAGGATCTCAGGCAATCGACCGGAGCGAGATGGTCTTGCGGATTGCTGACAGACTGGAGCGGTGCGAATAGACCTTCACACCCACTCCAACGCATCAGACGGCACGGACACCCCTGCCGAACTGGTGCGCGCCGCTGCCCACTCCGGACTCGACGTTGTCGCGCTCACCGATCACGACACCACCGCCGGCTGGGCGGAGGCGGAGCGCGCACTGCCTGCCGGGCTCGGACTCGTCCGTGGCATGGAAATGTCGTGTGAAGGCGAAGGTGAGGACGGGTGGCCGGTCGCGGTGCACCTCCTGGCGTACCTGTTCGACCCGGACCACCCCGAGTTCGCCAAGGAACGCGAGCGGCTACGCGGCGAACGGGTCGAAAGAATCCGCACGATGGCGACTCTGATGGCCCGCGACGGGCTGCCGATCGACCCGGACGAGATCCTCGCGTCGGCTGGTCCTTCTGTGGGGCGTCCGCACATCGCAGCGGCTCTGCTGCGGGCCGGCGTGGTCTCGAGCATCGGTGAAGCCTTCAAGGACTTGTTGGCAACCCGCGGGCGCTACGACGTCCCGAAATACGACACGCCGATCGACTACGCCGTCGAACTGGTCGCAGCGGCCGGGGGAGTGACGGTGATCGCTCACGGTCGTGCGCGCACCCGTGGTCGTGTTCTCGCTCTAGGCCACATTCGCGATCTGGCGGCCTCCGGACTCGGCGGACTCGAAGTCGATCACCCGGATCATGCGCCCGCAGATCGGACTCTCCTCCGCGGACTGGCCGGCGAACTCGGCCTCGCGGTGACCGGATCATCGGACTACCACGGAGACAACAAGACGATCGACCTCGGCGACGAGCTCACCGACCCCGCCGACTTCGAGGAATTGATGTCGGCGGCAACAGGCGTCGAGGTGCTGAAACACTGATGTTGGACACGACGCTCTACCTCACGGTTTTCATCACTCTCTTTGTCATCATGGACCCGCCCGGAGTCATTCCGGTGTTCCTGTCCCTGGTCGGCCGCAAGGACCGTGCCGACCGTAATCGCGCGGCGTGGCAGGCCCCGGCAGTGTCACTCGCCGTTATTTCCGTCTTCGCGGTCGGCGGGCAGGCAATCCTCAACTATCTGCACATCGGAATACCCGCGTTGCAGGGCGCCGGCGGATTGCTCCTTCTGCTGATCGCTCTCGAACTACTCACCGGCAAGACGTCCAACCGTCCGCAGGGCGCCGACGACGTCAACGTGGCCCTGGTTCCGCTGGGTACGCCCATGATGGCCGGCCCCGGCGCGATCGCCGCGGTCATCGTCTTTGTCGCCCAGGCAGACGGGGACGCGGCGTCGTACCTTGCGATCGCCTTGGCGATCATCTCGATTCACCTCGTTCTGTTCATAGTGCTGCGATTCTCGACCGCCTTGATCCGTGTGCTCGGTGTTGGCGGAATCTCGCTGCTGGCCCGCATCGCAGGTTTGCTGCTTGCCGCCATCGCCGTTCAACTCATCGCGGAGTCCGTCCGCGGATTCATCACGGGAGCGTAGATCGTGACTTACGACAACAACGGTTACGACAACAACAGCTACGACGCATACCGGGACGACAATGCCTACGACAACTCGTACGACTACGACGACCGCTATGACGATTACTACGATGCTCCGGACACCAAGCAGTGGGCGTTGATTCGTGGTCTGCGTGCGCTCAGTGGGACCGTCGCGGCTGGAATCGTTGTTCTCACAGTCGTGGTGATCGCGTCGGCGTATCTGGGAGGCAATCGGGGCTTTCCCGGACCGGGCACCACATCGATCACCGCGCACATCGTGGCGTCGGTAGTGGCGCTGGTCGCACAGATCTTCTGTGACCGTCGCCGCGGCGTTGCCGCAATAGCCGCGTCCGTGGTTGTGCTCGTAACTGCCGGGGTGCTGCTGGTGACGCAGTGGTGGGGTTAGGGACCGAAGGATTTGATTGTGATCGCGCGCAGGTGGCAAACTGGAGGGACTTCGTAGGCGGCGCCACAGCCCGGCCATGAAGAAATTGCATGGATCTGCCAGGGCTCACCCGCCCAACACCATGACGCTTCGGATGTATTGCGGCCAACTTTCTTGCGCACCCGAATGCTCTTCTTCTCTGCAGTTGTTCACGGAAGAAAAGACTCTGACCGTTGCTAACGTTCTGTTTCGGCCGTCAGATCACTACTTCCCAGTAACCCAGCCCCGAGTGCGGCTGGTCATAT
>NZ_BCWX01000004.1 GCF_001894805.1 Rhodococcus globerulus NBRC 14531
AGTCGCGAAAATGATGCTCTCGCAGTACATTCACGAAATCGCGCGCGCTCTCGCACCTCAGATGATTCGTGCGAACATCGTCCATCCGACGAACTGCAACACCGGCATGCTGCAGAGCGAGGCGATGTACAAGATTTTCCGTCCGGATCTCGAGAGCCCGACTCTCGACGATGCTGTCGGCCCTTTCCATGTTCAGCAGGCGATGCCGATTCCGTGGGTCGAGCCTGTCGACATCAGCAACGCCGTCCTCTACCTTGCCTCCGATGAAGCACGCTACGTCACCGGCACTCAGATGCGGGTCGATGCGGGCGGTTACCTGAAGATGCATTCCTTCCACCCGTAAACACCCACCGACAGCTCCGAAGGAGATGCACCATGAGAATTCATGTCGACCAGGACATCTGTCAGGGACACACAATCTGCTCGATGGTCGCACCCGACCTCTTCCAACTCAGGGACGAGGACGGGCACGCCTACGCGATCGACGGTGACGTCCCCGCCGAACTCGAGGGCGTCGCGCGCGAGGCCATGCTCTCGTGCCCGGAGCGCGCGATCGTCGAGATCTCCGAGCATGCAATTCAGGAAGCCTGAACCGTAATATCCTCTGGCGCTGCGTAAGAGCGCCTCGATCGCACCCGGAGCAATCATGACAGCAGACGATGTTCGCAATGTCGAAAACCTGAAGAAGTGCCCGATCGACTATCAACGCCACGGGCCGAACTTTCGTATCGAGTTCGCGGAGAAGACACACGAGCTTCATGCGAAGTGTCCGATCGCGTGGACTGATTCATACGAAGACCACTGGGTTGCCAGCGGAATGGACGAGGTTTTCGCACTCGCTCGCCGATCCGACGCGGTAACCAACTTCCGGGACGCCGACGGCAGCAAGAACGGGTACAAGGGCATCTCCATCCCGGCGTATGACTATGGCCCGTACGACACTCCGTCATTCCTCGAGCTGGATCCGCCGGAACAGACCGACTTCCGGAAGACGCTCAACCCCTACTTGTCACCAGCCGCCGTCGTACGGTGGATTCCGGTCATCGACGACCTCGTTCGTGCGTGCATCGACGACAAGATAGAAAGCGGCAGTATCGATTTCGTCCACGACCTCGCGAACGTCGTTCCGGCGGTCGTGACCATGGGCATGTTGGGCCTGCCGCTCACCGACTGGGAAATTCACAACGAACCCGCTCACGCGCTGATGTACACCCCGCCAGGTTCGCCCGACCACGAACGGGTGACGCAGATGGCCATGGACAGCCGTGCCGCCCTGACCGCGGCGGTGCCCGAGGTGCGCGCGAATCCCCGACCAGGCCTGATGGACGCTCTCGTGAAGACAACCGTCGTAGGCAAGCCCCTCACCGACCAGGAGGTCACGGGCACAGCGATGCTGCTGGTGGGCGGCGGGTTCGACACCACAACCGCACTGACCGGTCAGTCCATCCTGTGGTTGTCTCAGCATCCGGCAGAGCGAACTCGTCTCATCGACGAGATCGACACTCTTCTCGACCCGGCGACTGAAGAATTCCTCCGCTATTTCACCCCTGCACAGGGCGACGCGCGGACCTTCAGCCAGGATATCGAGATCAACGGCGTCGAGTTCAAAGAGGGCGAGCGCCTTTGGATCTCATGGGCGATGGCAAACCGATCGCCTAATGTGTTCCCGAACCCGGATGAAGTGGACTTCGACCGCGGTGCGAACCGTCATGCTGCGTTCGGACTCGGTATCCACCGCTGCATCGGCTCGAACGTCGCTCGCGTCCTCTTCAAGCGGATGTTGACCGCGGTGCTCGAACGCATGCCCGACTTCGTCGTCGACTCGGAGAAAGTTGTGCATTACGAGTCCGTAGGGCAGATCAACGGACTGGTGAACATGCCCGCAACGTTCACACCCGGCAAACGGCTCGGTCCCGGCTTCGCCGAGACCATCGATCGAGTGCAGAAGATAGTCATCGAGCAGAGCTTGGCAGAACCTGTGGTGTCACGGAGAGAAGCGGCGAAGGTCGGCGACTGAGAACGTGCGGTGTTGCGGTAGGGAGTCTTGTTCCGAGTATCTCCCTGCCGCATTACACCAATGGACTGGGCTGGGGATGTGAGTAGTGATCCGGCTCGATGTGATGAAAAACTGATCAAGTTACGACAGTTCACGCAACTCCCCCTTGTCCCTCCTAGCTCCAGGCGAGCCGGGAGGGATTAAGGAAGCCTTTTCGTCAAGGATTGGGCACGAGGCCGGCGCCTGCATCGAAGTGAGCTCGAGCAGTCGCTCGCGTGAAGTGAAGTTTCCCGCAGCACTGTCCGCAGAGCGCTGTCCGCTGGCGGGACACACCAATTGTGAACCGAGTCGTCACCAAGGTAGCCCGTCATGTCGGACCGACGTTGCTGTCGCACAGATCTGATCCTCCTAGTCACCGTCGGAGATATAGCTGCGTCAGCCCAGAACCTGGTAGCTCGGGTCTGTGGTGTCCCTTCGCCCCCAGGTTTCAGGTCCCGCTTGATTCGACGTCTCATGCATGAGGTCTGCAACGTAGATCCGATGATCGATTGCCCACAAGTCTTCGCGCAGAGACCATCGATCGACGTATCGGCCGCGGTGAAACACATCGGTGACCGTTCCTCCCGACGGTGCCGACCGCAACCACACGGCGACATACGATTCGCTCTTCGCCGTGCCCGAATTCAGATCGACCGAGATGATGGTGTTGCTCACCATATGGGAATGCGACTCTAACCTGAGGTGGTAAGCCCACACGAAATCGAGAAACCCCGCTGCACTGCCTCGATATCCTGGACCGTAGTCAGCCGTACCGTCTGGGTGCCAGACACTGTCGGCCAGCGGTCGATCCATTCGATCGAGCCCACGGCAGTACGAGTACAGCGATTCGGCGATCTGCTGTCTGGCCGCCAACTCGGCGATGACGTTCGATTCGGTTGAAACCACGGTGAGCACTCTTCCCGCTAGATGTAAAGTGAGAAACTCGTCTTAGCCTACCCAAATCTCTCACCCGGTTCCTTCACGGATTCCGGTGGCCGGTACGACATTCCACCCGACCGCCGAATCACGCGAAAGGCCAAGGCTAGATACAACCTAACGAACGAGCCCTGGCCATCGCTCTGCCTTCACTGTCGTGGAATGCCAACATCCCGACACTCGAAACGCTAAACTTAAAATACAAGGATTAATTTTCAACGAAAGGAATTCCTCGTGATTGCAGCTGATCTACGTGACGAGCTCACGTCGGGCTCCAGCATGAGTGTTGCCATCGCTCGCGAGTTCGACCGAGCTGTGGACAATTACGTCTACGAAGGTTTGGCCGACGGAGCGGTTGTATCCGTACTGTCGTCGCTTGTTTCCGCTGTTGGGATACTGGAAGAGGAAGTCCGGAGTCTTTCGAACATCCTCGCTCAGACCCGAGGCGAGTCAAGGTTCACCACGTCCGGCGAAGCCGCAACTGAGAATTAGGAGCAATCGACAGCGGGTAGGTGGCGTATCGAGCCAATGACGAAGCTCTCGAGGAGACCTTCGCGATCAAAAGCAAGGGGAATGCCCAACTAGGCGGCAAACCAAGCCCAGTCGCGCAAGATCAAACCGTCATATTCGACTTCTCCAGAGACCGCTCTGCGTTGTATCGCAGGATCGCCGACGCAGTGTAATCGTCTACGCCATACCGCTCGGCGACCGCACCGACGAGTCTGGCGGCTCCATCTGCACCACCATCCGCCAAAAGATCCACGAGGACCGCCTGGTCCGCGGCGGCCAAGTCTTCGTCCCTGCTGTGATCCACTATGTGAGCGACGATCAGGGCAGATTGGCCGTTGGCTGGTTCAACAGCCATCACTACCGGCTCTCGCAGTATTCCATCGCGCCGCCGCAGGACTACGTGATTGCAGTGCTTCGCACTGAGCGCGGCGGCGACCTCTGGACGCACATCACGCAGACCACGCCGGGGTTGGTTGACCTGACGTTCCACCGATTCGACGAACGTTTCCCCGAGAATGCTCGCCGCAGCGCTACAGACAGTCACCGTGGACGTGGGTAAGTCGATAACCAGCCTTCCCACCAATGCTGTCGTGCCATCGCCCATTGTCTTCACCCCTACTCGTTCCAGCCGCTAGCCAACAGAGCGCGGATATGACGTACCCCAATGACAAAAACACTATAACTAATTAATACAAGTGAAGGAACTGTCCCGACGGAACCCGATCGAGATCGAGACACGACAATCGCAAGCTCAAGTCTTCTTCGTCGAGGCGATGGGTCCCGCACGAGTACGCAGGGTGTGGACGGGCGTCGGCCAAGACGGCAACCTCTGCGCCAACTCCGGCGCATGAGATAACGATATTGAGACAACCGACGAAGACATTGCGCAGCGTTGGGCTGGAGCGAACACGCAATTCACAGAGCCCCACTCGACGTCAGTCAGATTCAGTGTCGTCGACACTGCACGAGTGATCGCTCTCAGTGGACTGGCGGGCTGCGTGGGCGCGAGTAAGCCGGATGTAACAGTTCTGGACTTTCTGGGCAGCCTTTCCGATCTCCCCCCAAAAAGCGCACCAACCAGGGCAACGACCCGCCACCGTTCTGACGGACCCTGGCGTACTCGAGGCTCAATCCGATGTGGGCGTGTCTTCACCTTGCTCGGCAAGAGGATCGATGGTGTCGACGCCCTCCAACACCGTCAGCTCTTCTTCTGCCTCGGCTAGCAGACCTTTGGCCTCGGCCTCGATCTTCTTCACCCAATCGGACATCCCGAGCCTCGTCTCTTCAATACGGAGTTCTCGATTTCTGGATTCAGGATACGTCGCCGGGCCTCTGCGAGTCAGCCGACTGGCTGCCGAGCTATCTACTCAGACCCGACATCTCCCGCTGGATGGCACAAGCACTTCACCAGCACTACGAGCGACCGTAGCGTGCGGAAAACACAACTGAACTGGAGATCTTCTATGAGTGCGCGCCATCCCGTAGCCCCACTGAATATCCACGATGTAGAGAATTTCGACCACGAAACCGAAGTCCTCGTCGTCGGATACGGCTGCGCGGGTGCAGCGGCAGCGTTGGAGGCCTGCGCTCGTGGCAGTGACGTGATTCTGCTCGAACGGGCAAGCGGTGGAGGCGGGTCGTCCGCACTGTCCGGTGGCGAAATCTATCTCGGCGGCGGCACCGAAACTCAGCGTGCATGCGGATTCTCCGATACTCCCGAAGATATGGCGGCGTACCTCATGGCTGCGCTCGGGCCGGACGCAGACAAAGAGAAAATCGATGCCTACGCCCATGGCAGTTTGGAGCACTACCAGTGGCTGGTCGATCACGGTGTGCCGTTCAAACCGTCGTTGTGGGATTCTCCTACGTGGGTGCCACCTACTGATGACGGTTTGATGTGGCTGGGCGAAAACAGCTGGCCTTACGACGAACTCGCCAAACCAGCTCCGCGTGGTCACCGCGTCACCGCTGACGGCTTCGGCGGCAAGGTATTGATGGCAAAGCTCTCCGAACAGGTGGCTGCACACAATATCGGCGTACACACCGATACATACGCCACACGCCTCATCATGGACGGCATTCGCGTCGTTGGGGTCAGTGCACGTAGTTTCGGCAAGACGGTCACATACCGCGCGCGACGCGGGGTTGTTCTCACCACAGGTGGCTTCGCCGACAATGCCGAGATGGTGGCTCAACACGCACCACAGCTTGTGGGATTGGGCGTGAATAGTGATGGTGGCGACGACGGTCGGGGCATCGTTATCGCCCAGGCAGTCGGAGCTGCCGTCAAACACATGTCTGCCGGCCAGGTGGGAATCACGCTGGTTCCCGCAATGATGGTGCGCGGCATGATCGTCAACAACGTGGGGCAACGCTTCATCAACGAGGATGTATATCCCGGCTTGGTTGGGCAGGCTGCGTTGTACCGACACGGTCTCGATGTCTGGGTAATCCTCGATGAGCAGGCGTACGAAGAAGTCCCCGAAGTAGAACGTTGGGGGGTGCAGCCTCACTATGTGGCCGAAACCCTCGAAGAACTCGAGGAAGAAATCGGGATGCCCGCAGGAGCGTTGGTCACCACGATCGGTGAGTACAACAAGCATGCAGCAGATGGAGTCGACCCGTACTTCCACAAATCTGCGCGTTGGTTGCGTCCGCTCCAATCTCCTTACGCGGCAATTGATGTTCGACGCGGGATGGCGCCTCCCGAGCTTGGCGCATCGAATGGGGGCGGTGCCGAGGTGTTTACCACCGGCGGTCTGTGGACCACTGTCGACGGCAGGGTCCTCAATCTGGACGGGGAAGCTATCCCTGGACTGTTCGCGGCCGGCCGAGCAACATCAGGCCTGCATTCTTGGGGATACATCAGCGGAACCTCGTTGGGAGACGGCACCTTCTTCGGCCGCAGAGCCGGTATCTCGGCGGCCGGCCGATAGACAACCGCAGCCCCGGAGTTCGGCACTCCGGGGCATTCGATCAGTGCTACTCCGGCAGGAAGATCGATTTGAGGCTGTAGTACGACGCGAGCCCTTCCGGCCCCAATTCACGGCCTACCCCACTCGCCTTGACCCCGCCGAAGGGCGAACCCCAGTCCAGGCCATAGGTATTCACTCCGAAGGAACCTGTTTCCACCTTCCGGGCCACGTCGATCCCTCGATCGCGGTCGGCAGTCCACACCGTGCCGCCGAGGCCGTACTCGGAATCATTCGCCAACGCGATGGCGTCGGCTTCGTTGCTGTAGGGGATCACGGTCAGAACCGGCCCGAACACTTCGTCCTTCGCGATGTTCGCGTCGTTGCTCAGATTGCCGAATACTGTCGGCTCAACGAACCATCCACGATCGAGGTGCGCAGGACGCTTGCCACCTGTCGTGACCGTTGCGCCCTCGGCACTTCCCGCGTCGATCATCGACAGAACTCGCTTGTACTGACGCTCGCTGACCAAGGGGCCGACAAAGGTACCGGCATCAGCGGGGTCACCGATCGGCAGCGACGCCGCCATTGCAGTCACCGCATCGAGGAATTCGGAATACCGATTGGCCGGTGCAAGAATTCGCGTCGACATGTAGCACGTCTGACCACTGTTCAGCAGAGACGCCGTGGCCAGGCCTGCCACGGTCGTTTCGATATCAGCATCGTCGAGGATCAACGCGGCTGACTTTCCGCCGAGTTCGAGGGTGACGGGACGCAGAAGTTCACCACAGACTCGACCGATGTGCCTACCGGCAGGTGTCGAACCGGTGAACGCAACCTTGTCGACGCCTGGGTGGGCCACCAAATACTGACCGACGTCGGGGCCGCCGGTCACGATATTGAGAACACCTGCAGGCAGGCCGGCTTCGACGGCAGCTTCCGCCAGGAGGTAGGAGTCGAGTGTCGTTTCGGGAGAAGGCTTGAGCACTACCGTGCAACCGGCGGCCAGTGCAGGAGCGATCTTGAACATCGACAAGATGGCCGGGTAATTCCACGGCGCAATCGCGGCCACGACGCCGACCGGTTCCTTGCGAACGATCGTCGTACCGGCACTGGAGAGACTCTGACGCACTTCTTCGACCGACGACGAACGAATCAGATCGGAGTAGTAGCGCAGCAGCTGCACCGGGGCGTCCCCCTCAGCAAACCGGGCGAGCGTGATCGGCATACCGTTCTGCCGGCTGACCAGCGAAGCTCGCTCCTCCGATCGCCGTTCGACAGCATCCGCGAACCTGTCGAGAATCGCGGCGCGATCGGATCCGTCCAGGTTTGCCCACTCCGAGGAGCGCAGTGCTCGGCCTGCGGCAGCGACGGCCGAGTCGACATCTGCCGTCGAGGATTCCGGAAAAATGCCAAACAACTGTTCGGTAGTTGGCGAGAATACCTGAATCGCACCACCAGTCGCCGGCTTTGCCCACTCGCCGTCGATGAACAGAGTCGAATGCTCGATTTCCATGTCTGCCTCGGTACTTTCAGCTCGGAAGAATAGCCTGAGCGATCGATCGCAGACGCCACTGCAACGCCGTGAAGCCTCAACCTGCAATCGACAGGTTAGCGATCGTTCGTTTGACTACTATCGGTGAGCCACGAGGCGCTGTCAAGGACGTCGTTTGTTTCGGGTACTCGCGGCAGGAACGGGACAAGGCCTACAAACGCACAGTGGCTCGACGCTGAATCAGCGTCGAGCCACATGTGTCTATGCAGGCGAAAGTCAGTCCACGGTAGGCGCCCACTGCACACCGTTGATGTGCCCACCACCGTCGACGAAGAGGGTATTGCCGGTGACATAACGACTGTCGTCACTTGCCAGGAAGGCTGCAACGGGGCCGATATCGTCGAGGGGATCGCCGATCCGCCCCATCGGATTCTGCGCGGCCATGACGGCCACGTTCTCCGGATTAGCTTCGGCAACACGCTTATACGCCGCACTCTGCGCACCGGGGCAGATGACGTTGCAGTTCACGTGCTTGGGAGCCCACTCGCGGGCAGCAGTGCGAGTCAGTGTCCGCAGCGCTTCCTTGGCCGCGTTGTACTGCACCGAGTACATGTGAGCATTCACGCCGTTGAGGCTGCACATGTTGATCACGCGGCCGGTGCCGTGACGCTCGAGTTCCGGCAACGCAGCCTGCATGGCCCAGAAAGCGGCCATCACTGCCATGTCGAAACCGCCGCGCAACTGCTCGTCCGTCATCTTCTCCAGCCGAGCGAAACCGAAAGTCCGCCAAGCATTGTTGACCAGGATGTCAAGGCGTCCGAACCGCTCGACGGCCTTGTCGACCATGGCAAGAACCTGAGCTTTGTCGGTGACGTCGGTGCGGATGAATTCTGCTTCCGCGCCCCACTCGTCGCGCAACCACTGGGCGGTTTCGAGGCCGGCCGCCTCGTCGATCTCGGCAACCAGCACCGACGCGCCTTCACGCGCGAAGGCACCTGCCACACCACGTCCGATGCCCATGCCGGCGCCGGTCACAACAGCTACGCGTCCGTCGAGCTTCCCCACTGGGGTTCCTCCTTCGTCAGAACCCCTACCTGGGGCGCGGAATTGTCTTGTCGATGAACAGACCCTCGACCGAAACGCACACTTCACCGTCGGGCGTCCTGATCTCGCCCACCGTGTGAACCTTGCGGCCTTCTTTGGAGATGAACTTGCCGCTGATGGTCAAGGGCACGAACAACGGGGTCGGACGGTGGTAGCGCGTGCTCAATTGTGCTGTCATACCGGCTGTTCCACCCCAAGCGTTCGCGACACCGAGGACGTGATCGAGCAGCATCGCCGACACGCCACCATGCACGTGGCCGGGAGGGCCCTGGTACGGCAAGGTCAACGTGACAACGCCCTGCACAGAACCGTCTTCGAGTCCTTCGAGAACCACCGGCGGTGCGATGGCGTTTTCTCGACCGGTCACCGGGTCGTGACGAGTGACGCCTTCGCCGTTCCACATGTCGATCAATCGCTCTTCGACCTCGGGCGCATGCTGCTCGAGGTGAGCGACGATGCTGTTGAGTTCCTCGGCAACTCGATCGAGGTTTGCGTTGTCGCGGTCAGTGCGCTGTAGCGCGTCGATGAGCCTGCGCGCCGCCTCGGTCGCACGATCGATGGGAGCATCCTGCGGCGGCGACGTCAGAACCGTTCCGCCCGGATGTGTTGCGGCAGTGGGGTGGGTTCCGACGGTCATCAGTTGATCTCCATTGTGGCGTGCGTGAGAACCGGGGAGTTCTCGCGCTCAGGGCAGGTTGCAGCCAGCGTCAGGGTGTTGCCGTCCTGCCACACCGACGTGGTGATGGATTCGCCCGGGAACAACGAACCGGCAAAGCGCACCGAGTAGTTCTTCACCCGAGAGGGGTCGCCGCCGAGCACACCGTCCACGACGGCCTTGCAGACGATGCCGTACGACGCGAGGCCGTGCAGGATCGGTGCGTCGAAGCCGGCCATCTTCGCGAATGCCGGATCAGCGTGCAGCGGGTTCATGTCTGCACTGAGCCGGTAGAGCAACGCCTGCGACGAGCTGGTTGCGGAGGTGAGCACGGCGTCGGGCGCACGATCGGGAACTCCGGCAACAACCTCGGGGCCGGCGCCTCCACCGAATCCACCTTCACCGCGGGCCCAGATTTGCATTCCGGTGGTCCACAACGGATTACCGTCGGAGTCCGCGGCCGCAGTCTCGAGCACGATGACGGCAGCCTTGCCCTTGTCCCACACATCGGCAATGCGAGTGGAGATGCGCGCAGTACCCGTCGACGGGATCGGCGCGTGCAGGGTCAGCGACTGTCCGCCGTGCAGGATCTTGCGCAGATCGATGTCGATGCCGGGCATGTTCATCGCCGCGGGCGGCAGTACGCCTGCCGAAATGCCCTGACCCGCAACCATCGCGAAGGTCGGAAGAACCTTCAGACCCTTTTCGTACACCCAGGTGAGCTCGGCAGGATCCAGAGCATTTACTCCCGCTCCGAGGCCCAGCTGGTAGAGCATGACGTCGCGGTCAGTCCATGACGCTTCGCGCACAGTCGGTTCGGCGGCCAATGCCACCTCGAGATCGATAGCCATCAGTTCTCCAAAGTTCCGGCTCGGTAGACCGTCACGACGCACGCGCCGCCCAGTCCGAGGTTGTGCTGCAATCCGATTCGAGCGCCCTCGACCTGACGGGCATCTGCGGTACCGCGGAGCTGCCACGTCAGTTCGGCGCACTGCGCCAACCCGGTGGCACCTAGCGGGTGGCCCTTCGAGATCAGGCCGCCAGACGGATTGACGACCCACTGGCCGCCGTACGTCGTGGCACCGGATTCGACGAGCTTGCCGCCTTCACCGGCCGCACACATTCCGAGACCTTCGTAGGTGATGATCTCGTTGATCGCAAAGCAGTCGTGCAGTTCGATGACATCGACGTCGTCGATGCTGATGCCGGCTTCGGCAAAGACCTGCCCGGCGGCCGCAGCCGTCATCGGAGCGCCGACCACGTCGATCATCGACTTCTCGGCAAACGCTGCCTCGGTGTCGGTGGTCATTGCCTGAGCGACGATCTCGATCGCACGGTCCTCGAGTCCGTGTTCACGGACGAACTTCTCACTCACGACGACGGCAGCACCGGCGCCGTCCGAGGTCGGCGAGCACTGCGAACGTGTCAGCGGCGCATGGATCATCTTGTCCTCGAGCACTTGTTCGAGGGTGTACTCGTCACGGAACTGCGCATACGGGTTGTTGACCGAGTGCTTGTGATTCTTGACCGCGACGGCAGCGATCTGTTCGACCGTGGTGCCGTACTTCTGCATGTGCTCGACGGCAGCATTACCGAACAGCTGAGCTGTCATCGGCGAGCGGGCGAACCCGTAATCCTCGACCATGATCTTCAACTGCGAGTCCAAGGTGGTGACCTTGGGCATCTCACCGTTGCCGGTCAGTGCCGTCTTGGTCATCTTCTCGAACCCGACGGCCAGTGCACAGTCGGCTTGTCCGGCCTGGACCCACTCGCGAGCCATCATCAGCGCCGTCGAACCGGTGGCGCAGTTGTTGTTGACGTTGAAAATCGGGATACCGGACAGACCTGTTTCGTACAGGGCACGCTGGCCCGCTGTCGACGCGTTGAACACGTAACCCACTGCAGCGCGCTGGATCTGGTCGTAGCTGATCCCTGCATCGGTGAGTGCGTTCGTGACAGCTTCGGTCACCATGTCCGGGTATTCCCAGTCACGGGTCTCGATCTTCTCGAACTTGGTCATACCCACGCCGATGACGAATGTGCGATTGCTCATGTGCAGATCACTTTCCCGGTTCGGGGTCACGAGGTAGACCCAGGATTCGCTCACCGATGATGTTGAGCTGAACATTCGTTGTACCACCCGCGATGGACATGCACTGCGAGTTCAGGAACATCTGAGTTGCAGACATCCGATGCTGGTCGCCCAGTAGCGAACTCGGTCCGGCCCACTCCATGGCCACGTCCCACACCTGCTGGATGTGCTCGACACCGATGAGCTTCGCAACGGAGGACTCCGCACCAGGCTGCGCACCGGACAGCGAGCGCAGCGTGGTCCGCAGACCCAGCAAACCGCCGGACTGCGCGTCACACAGCACCTTTCCGAGTACCGTCAACTGCTCGTCGTCGATACCGCCTGGCAGTCCGTCGACCAGGCTCAGCAGTGCCTCGCCGCCCGATCCCAGGGAGGAGTCGTTCGACAGCGAGACACGCTCGTTGGCCAGCGTGGTTCGAGCGAGCTTCCAGCCGTCGCCCGGCCCGCCGACGAGGCACTCGTCGGGAACGAAGACGTCGTCGAAGAAGACTTCGTTGAACAGTGCTTCACCGGTGATCTCGCGCAGCGGGCGAATGTCGAGGCCGCTGTTCTTGATGTCGATGAGGAAGTAGGACAGGCCCTTGTGCTTGGGGGCGTCGGCGTCGGTGCGGGCGAGGCAGATGCCCCAGTGCGCGTCGCGTGCCATCGACGTCCATACCTTCTGGCCCTGCAACTTCCAGCCACCGTCGACCTTGGTGGCCTTCGTGCTCAGAGCTGCGAGGTCGGAACCTGCGCCCGGCTCGGAGAAGAGCTGGCACCAGACGATATCACCGCGCAGTGACGGTGGGACGAACTTGGCAAGCTGCTCTTCGTTGCCGTGCGCGATGAGCGTCGGGATGACCCAGTTGCCGATGATCATGTCGTGCGGCTTGATCTTCGCCGCGCGCAGTTCCTCGGCGATCACGAGCTGGCTGACGGCGTCGGCGGACTTGCCCCACGGAGCCGTGAAGTGCGGTGCGGTGTAGCCCTTTTCCGCGAGGTACGTCTTCTGCGCGGCGCCTTCGAGTTCGAGAGCCGGAGCGAGTTCAGCGCGAACATCGGCGCGGATCGCCTCGGCCTCCGGCGGCAATTCGATACTGAGCACGCGGCGGGTGCCGGCAATGGTCAGCGCGGCGACGCGGCGGCGCCAAGAAGCGGTGGAGCCCAACAGAATCCGCAGGGACTGCGCGCGACGCAGGTACAGGTGCGCGTCGTGCTCCCACGTGTAGCCGATTCCGCCGAGCACCTGGATGCAGTCACGGGTGACGGAGAAACCGGCTTCGAGGGCCGTGGCTCCGGCGACTGCTGCTGCGAGAGAAGCCTCTTCGGCACCGACTCCGTTTGCGGGCGTCAGCGCACGCGCTGCGTCCCAAGCACAGACGCGGGCCTGCTCGGCAAGAGCAAGCATCCGGGCAGCCTTGTGCTTGACACCCTGAAACTGACCGATCGGGCGCCCGAACTGCTGACGCACCTTCGCGTAGTCGGCAGAAGTGGTCACCGCCCAGTCGGCCAGACCCGACGCCTCGGCCGCGAACAGGGTTGCGGCGATGTCGAGTACACGCTGGCTGTCGATGTCGAGGATCTCGGCGGCGGTGAGCACCAGTCCGTCGACGGTGACCTCGGAATTACGACGCACGACGTCGTAGCTGGCCAAGTCGGTGACCTCGAGCCGGTCGCGTCCGAGCAGAACGAAACCGCTGTCCGTGGCGAGTAGGAACTGGTCGCCGACATGTCCGCCGAGGATGTGGCTCGACGTTCCGCTGAGGGTAGCGGTGTCACCGTCACGGGTGATCTTCAGCGAACCGGGCTGCACGGCAACAGCTCCGAGTGTGCTGCCGTCGACCAGGCCGGCAAGCGGCGCGGTGACTCCGGCGTCGCTGAGGACTGCGCTGACCAGCACGGTCGGCAGGAACGGGCCGGGAACCATCGAACGCCCCAGTTCCTCGACGACGATCGCAAGTTCGACCAATCCGTATCCGGCGCCACCGAATTCCTCGGCTACGTGCAGACCCAGAAGGCCCTGCTCGGCAAGCCCGTCCCAGAGTTGCGGGCGGGTCTCGACCTTGGCCTCGACAGCTTCGCGGATGACGGCCGGCGTTGCGTGGCGCGCGGCCCAGCCCCGTACGGAATCGCGGAGGTCGCGATCTTCTTCACTCAATCCAATAGTCATGTCTACCTCGTCAATTCGAAAGTGTGAGTACGGATCAGATGCGTTCGATGATGGTGGCGGTCGAGAGAGCTCCACCGGCGCACATCGTGATCAGAGCCGTGGACTTGTCGGAACGCTCGAGTTCGTGCAGCGCCGTCGTGATCAGGCGAGCACCGGTGGAACCGACGGGGTGTCCCAGAGCGATTGCGCCGCCGTTGACGTTGACCTTGGACAGGTCTGCCCCGTGGACCTGCGCCCAGGAGAGGACGACGGAGGCAAAAGCCTCGTTGATTTCGACGAGATCGATGTCGTTCAGGGTCATTCCGGCCTTGTCGAGCACCATCTGGGTGGACTCGATCGGTCCGTCCAGGTGGTAGAAGGGATCGGATCCGACCATGCCGGATGCGATGATCCGCGCGCGGGGCTTGAGGCCCAGTTCCTGTGCGCGCTCTTCACTCATCAGCAGCACTGCTGCGGCTCCGTCGCTGATCTGCGACGAGTTGCCGGCGGTGTGGATATGACCCTCGATGACCGGCTTGAGTCCGGCGAGCGCTTCCGCAGTGGTCTCGCGAAGGCCGCCGTCACGGGTCACCGTAGCGATCTCGCCGGTCGGCGTACCTTCCTTGGTGACGACCGGAGCCTTGACGGGCACGATTTCACGGTCGAAGCGACCTTCGGCCCACGCCTGGGCTGCGCGGCGCTGCGACTCGAGACCGAATGCGTCGACGTCGGCGCGCGTGATGCCACGCTTCTCGGCAATTCGCTGCGCAGAGGTGAACTGGTCGCCCATGTCGATCGTCCAGTCGTCCGGGTACGGGTTTCCCGTTCCGGGCGCATTTGCCTGGCCCAGGAACACACGACTCATAGCCTCGACGCCACAGCCGATACCGGCTGAGATCTGACCCGAGGAAATGAGGCCGGAAATCAAATGCACTGCCTGCTGGGCAGATCCACAGGCGCAGTCGATGGTGGTTGCCGCGGTGCTGTACGGCAGTCCGGCGTGCAGCCATGCCTGACGCGTGACGTTGTTGGACTGCTCGCCCGCCTGAGTGACACAGCCGCCGATGATCTGTCCGATGTCTTCCGGGGCGACGCCTGCCCGTTCGAGAACTCCGAGCTGCGCTGCTCCCAGAATCTCGGCGGGGTGCAGTCCCGCCAGCGCGCCGCGACGACGGCCGATCGGTGTGCGGGCGGCTTCGACGATGACTGCATGGCCCATGATGAGCGCTCCTTCGTAGAGATATCGGTTGGTGAGCTGGCTCACCTATCACTTTTCTGCAATGTATTCTATTTATTTAAGTAGAGCAACGCGGCGGTCCACGTTCAGTACGCTTCTTGAATTAGAATTCATTTCAATTTTGAGAATAAGACAAGCTCAACGCCCGGAGGCGAATCGCTGTCAGTGCCGCGAAAGATTGACCAGAAGCAAATCGCAGCCCTTGCGGATGTCGTACTCCGCGTCGGGAATCGAGATCCTGCCGTTGAGGCAGGACTGAATCACGCCGAACCACAGCTGCATCAGCAGTCGCAATGCGGTGTTGTCGTCTTCGGTGGGATTGTCGATTCCCGCCGCATCCAACACGATCTGACGAAAACCCCGATCGATCTTGCCTGCATCGGGAACTGTTGCGACGTTGGCGGTGCTGGTTGATTGCAGCATCGCTGTCGAGAGGGCCGGCCGACGCAGTAATCCACGGGTGGCGCGCACCAACACTTCGTAGACGGCATCCTGCGGATTTGCCGACTGCACCTGATGCTTGGTGAAGGTGTCGCCGATCTGATCGATCTGCTCGACCATCACGGCAACGAACAAGTGAGTTTTCGACGGGAAGTAGCGGTACAGCGTCCCGATAGCGACTCCGGCACGCTTCGCGACCTCGTGCATCTGGACGCGAGCAAGTTCCTTCTCCGTCGCCAGCTCTTCTGCAGCTTGCAACATCCGAACATGGCGTGCCCGCTGCTCGTCCGAACTGGGCTCGGCCGCGTCTCTGACCTCGGCAATTCTCGGCACCGTCGCCCCTAATCATCCTGTGAGTGTGTAGCGGCCGCGGACGACCGAGTCAATTCTCGCACCCAATCCCCGCATGTCGGCATATTGCCCGCTGAGTGAGACCTGACATAGCCAACGCGGGTCACTGGGTATTGCGTATAGGCCCCACCCTCTTCGAGTTAGGACGCAATGATGCAGGACTGGACCACGGAGTGCGACGTATTGGTCGTCGGTTCCGGCGGCGGCGCGCTGACCGGTGCTTATACCGCCGCAGCTGCCGGATTGAGCACCATCGTGATCGAAAAGACCAACCGCTTCGGCGGAACGTCGTCGTACTCCGGAGCTTCCATCTGGCTGCCGGGAACTCAGGTCCAGGAACGTGCCGGCCTGCCCGATTCCACCGAGTACGCGCGCACATACCTGCGCTCACTGCTCGGTGATTCCGAGTCCGATCGCCAGGACGCCTACGTCGACACAGCCCCCGCTGTCGTCGCGCTACTGGAGAAGAACCCGAACATCGAATTCGAGTTCCGGGCTTTCCCCGACTACTACAAGGCTGAAGGCCGGATGGACACGGGACGCTCCATCAACCCGCTCGATCTCGACCCGGCTGACATCGGCGACCTCGCAGAACTGGTTCGTCCCGAGCTCGATCAGGACCGAACCGGCCAGGGCCATGCGCCCGGCAAGATGATCGGCGGACGTGCACTGATCGGCCGTCTACTCGCAGCCGTTCAGAGCACCGGCAAGGCCGATCTGCGCACCGAAACCACTCTCACCTCCTTGATCGTCGAAGACGGCCGCGTTGTCGGCGCCGAGGTCGAATCCGGTGGCGAAACCCAGCGCATCAAGGCAAACCGCGGCGTGCTCATGGCGGCCGGTGGAATCGAAGGCAACGACACGTTGCGCGAGCAGTCAGGCACCCCGGGCAAGGCCATCTGGAGCATGGGCCCGTTCGGCGCGAATACCGGCGACGCGATCAGTGCCGGCGTTGCTGTCGGCGGCGCAACAGCGCTGCTGGATCAGGCCTGGTTCTGCCCCGGCATCGAGCAGCCCGACGGCAGCGCCGCATTCATGGTCGGTGTCCGCGGCGGGCTGATCGTCGACAAGGCCGGCGAGCGCTACCTCAACGAGTCGCTGCCGTACGACCAGTTCGGCCGCGCGATGGACGCGCACAACGACAATGGTTCTGCCGTACCGTCGTTCATGATCTTCGATTCCCGTGAACGCGGCGGATTGCCCGCGATCAGCATCCCCAACACCCCTCCCGCCAAGCACCTCGAGGCTGGAACCTGGGTTGCTGCAGACACTCTCGAAGAGCTCGCAGAAAAGACCGGCATCCCGGCTGACGCGCTGCGTAGCACCGTCGAAAAGTTCAACGACGCAGCAAAATTGGGTGTCGACGAGCAGTTCCACCGCGGCGAAGATCCCTACGATGCGTTCTTCTGCCCGCCCAACGGCGGCGCTAACGCAGCACTCACCGCAATCGAGACCGGCCCGTTCTACGCGGCACGCATCGTTCTCAGTGACCTCGGCACCAAGGGCGGCTTGGTCACCGACATCGACGGCCACGTTTTGCGCGCCGACGGTACCGTGATCGACGGCCTCTACGCAGCAGGCAACACGAGCGCGTCGCTCAGCGGCCGCTTCTACCCCGGCCCCGGCGTCCCGCTGGGTACGGCCATGGTCTTCTCCTACCGAGCAGCCCAGGATATGGCGAAGTAGCACAACACAGGCAAGTGGGGCAGGCGATGTCGTACCGCCTGCCCCACTTGCTTTGTTTCACGGCGTGGCGATATCGAAATTCGGATCGAAGGTATCCATCACCTCGGCCAGCGTCTTCAAAACCGACAGATCACCTGTTGCACTTACTTTCCCACCGTCGAGAATCGCTGATGCGTCACCCGGTTTCAGCAGGATTCCCGCAAGTAGAGGCTTGGGACCGCTGAGCGTCAGTTGCGCATCCGGGACGTGCCCTGCCCGAGCGTTCAACACCGCCCGTCGCACCCACATGTTCCAATCCTGTTTTGTGTCAGCAAAACTGAAGTTGATGGAAATGTCGACGTCGTCCGCCTTTTCGGCGATGAGATGTACACCCGCATAGTCGAAGAGCAGATCGATCGGCATCGCAAGAATTGTGTCGGTTGTGTCGGTGTTGATCTGGCCTGCACCGGTCACCCCGTTCCGCAGTTCCATCGCTGTGGCGAGAAAGATCGAACGATACTGCGGCACTTCCTGCTGGTATCCGAGCTGCTCGTAGGCGTCGGCCTGCAGGTTCTTCGCCTCGACGTCGTCAGGGTCGGCAAAAACGAGGTGGTGCAGCAGTTGCACTGCCCACCGGTAGTCACCGGACTCGAAAGCGTTGCGCCCTTCGGCAAGCAACTTTTCACGTCCGATCAGGTCGACGTGGCGCTTGGCATGATCTACCGGCAACAACGGCAAAATCGTCGCAGGGTCACCGTCCCAGAAGCCGAGCTCCTTGTGGAAGACAGCGCGAACGTTGTGATGCAATCCGCCGTGGTAGTAGCGGTTGTACCACTTCTGACCGATTGCCTCCGGTAGCCGGACGACCTCCGCAGCTTCGAGCGGCGTGTAGCCCTGGTTCGCGAATCGTAGCGCCTGATCGTGAATGAACTTGTACATGTCCCGTTGCGATTCAAGGAATTCCACCACCGTGGCGTTCCCCCACACCGGCCACGTGTGTGGACCGTGATGCACTTCGACGTCGGCACCCCATCGCACCAAGGTCTCATCCAGATACCTGGCGAAGTTGCGCGCATCTCGGGTACGTGCGCCTCGGATCGTCTGGATGTTGTGCATCGAGTGATTGGCGTTCTCGGCACAGGTGAGTGCTTTGATGGCCGGGATCCAGATGTGCATCTCCTCCGGTGCTTCGGTGTCAGGAGCGTAGAGGAACTCGAAATCCCACCCGCCGAGATTGCGTACCTCACCGGTCTTGGTGATGCCGTCGGTCGGCGGAATGTAGGTCATGTGGATGTTCATTCCGTCAGCGCCAGAGCCCAGGCCAACGGTCACCAGCCCGCAATCACATTGCGGCAGAATCAAACCGAAGGTGTATCCCATCCGCCGCGACATCGCATTACCGGTGATGACATTCTCGCCGATCGCGAACTTGTTGAAAGACTCGATGGTTCCGGGCGCGACGATCGGGACTTTTCCCGATGCCACGTCTGCTTCGTCGACCAGGCCTTTGACTCCGGCGTAATGGTCGAAGTGTGTGTGGGTGTAGATGATCGCGGCGATAGGTTTGTCATTGTTCAGCTCACGCCGGAACAGTTCGAGTCCTGCTTTGGCAAGGTCGGCGCTGGTGGTGGTGTCGATGATGACGAGCCCGTCGGGGGCGTCGACGATGGTCAGGTTAACCGCGAATCTGACTTGGTACAGACCGTCGACAACCTTGTACAGACCGGACCGCTTCACTACCTGCGACTGGCGCCACAGGCTGGGGTTGACGGACTCTGGCGCAGGTTTGTCGTCAGCGATGTACTCGAGTGGTCGACCGTCGTGGATCAGCTCGCCCTTGTCGTTGAAGACCTGGTCGTTTTCCCACCCGGTGATGAACCCCCGGTCCGCGTCACCAAAATCTTCCCGATCCGACATCGGATAATTAGCCACCGCCGCGCGGTTGATCTCAGCGGTGAATGCTGTTGCTGGTTTTTCCTGCCCGGAACATGACGTCTCCTCCGACTTCGTCTCAGAACCCTCAGGAGTCAATCTGGCCTGCCGACACCGTCGGCGCATCACCCGTAAGAGATGAGATCAAACCGCAGCAGTATTACTCCGCGGCTCGAAACTCCGCGCACATACTTCGGAAATCTTCATCGTCGGCCGGATCCGTCGGGATCGCCAAGGCAACGCCGTCACAGATGCTTCCGTACTTCGTAGTCAGCACTTCCGGCAACTCTGAATACGTGCATTGTGTGATCAACCCGTCGAGAACGTCGTCGGTAAGTACGCCGGCCAGATCGGCCCAGCCGCCCGAGCGCGCCATCGACGTCAACTTCTCACCGACCTCAGGGAATCCCAGTACATCCAACGCAATTCGGTAGGCCGGTGTGGAGTAAAGGAACGCAAGCTCTTTGCGTACCGGCTCACGGGCCGCAGCTACTGCGGCGCCATCACGCCCGGTGATCACCTTCGGAACTGCGACAATCCGAGGTTTCCGGCCACCGGACTCGAGCGCCGGAATTATCTTCTCCCTGAGCACTTTCGGATGTGAACTCGTCGGATGTGCAACAAAACCGTCGGCAACCTCGCCTGCCAGGGCGCACATCCGCGCGTTCACCCCGCCCGTCCAGATCTCGGGTGCGGGGACGTCGATCGGCCCCGGATTGAAATACGGCTGCAACCGATTGAATGTGTAGTGCGTGCCCTCGTGGTCGAGAGCACTACCGGATCGGAAAGCCTGGAATATCGACCGGACAGCACCGACGTAATCGCGCAGTTGCGCAACAGGATCAGTCCACGGCATCGAATACCGTCCGACGATGTTTCCGCGCACCTGAGTTGCCAAACCCAACTGGAACCGCCCGCCGGAGAAGTCCGCCAGATCCCAGGCCGCCAATGCCGTCAGCATCGGACTACGCGCAAACGCCACCACCATGGACGTCCGCACGGTGAGCCTGGAACTGTGCTCAATGGCCAGAGCCGCAACGGCAAACGGATCTCGAACGGTCTCCGAAATGTGCACGGTGTCGAAACCGAGTTCCTCGATGCGGCGCACCCGTTCCGCAACGTGCCGGAGCGGGGTATCGGCAGGCAGCGACGTCACTAATTCCATGTGAATCCAACTACTCCAGACGTATCGACAACAACTTTCCTTCCGTTGCCACCTTACGTGCGTGCTCGTTGAAATCCGGTGCCGCACAGACAAACAGTGTTCGTCCGTCTGCCCCACCCAACCCGCAGGCAAACACCCCGGTTTCGAAGGGAATCTCGTCGATCACTCCAGATCCCGCCGCCACATGAAGTATCCGACTACCGATTGCGTCGGCTACCCACATCGAATCGTCCGCATCGATGCAGCACCCGTCGGGCGCGATCACCATCTGGGAAATGGTGGACTCCATCGTCGAACCATCAGGCACGCCGCCGAACGTCGCCCAATCACGACGCTCCCCCAGGGAACCGTCGTCCGCGACGGAGAAAACACTGATGCGATTGCCCAAGGTCTCGTCCACCAGCAGTTCCCCACTGGAAGTCAGTGCCATGCCGTTGGGAAAGTGCAGATCCCGCGCCACAACATGCACGCTGCCATCCGGATCGACCCGCAGCAGATCCGCAGTCTCCACCGCCGCCAGATTCATCAGATCGAACCCGAAGTTGCCGACGTACGCACGGCCGTGAGCGTCGACGAGCATGTCGTTGACGTTGCCGCTCACATACTTCGACAGGTCCGCATGAACGACCAGTTGCCCGTCCGGTTCGCGACGAAGGACCTTCTGATCGCGCATCGACACCACAAGCAACCTGCCGTCCGGCAACCAGCCGAGACCCGACGGCTGCCCGGGCACTTCGGCCTCGACGCGAACATCCGTTCCGTCTTCGCGAGCCGAAACCACCTGGTGGCTATAGAAATCCGATACCCAGATGCGGTCGTCGTGCCAACGTGGGCATTCGAAATAGGTGTAGCCGTCGAGTACGACGGTCGTCTCACGCGCCATGGCCTTGGACTCCCCTTGCATCGGTGAAGTGCGAGCTTTCCGCCATTCAATCACCGGCACCGGGACACAGGGCCCGATTGCGACTATTCAGTCATCGACTCCTCGAAGATGTCGAAGGCCTCGTTCCAACCGTCGTACACATTCCCATCGCCCTTGAATCCGGGGATACCAACCAGGTGGAACGTCATTTCCGTCTTGTCCCCTTGCTCCACCAACGTGACGGTGATGCGGGGTGCACTCTCGACCGACTCCTCCGGGTTACCCCAGGTGAAGACCAGCCGCTTCGGCTCTTCGACTTCGAGATAGGTTCCGCCTGTCGGGTATTCGGCGCCGTCCTCGTCGTTGATCATCAAATAGCTGTATGTCCCACCAACGCGCGGGTCGATGGCGACGTGCTCGCGGGGGCTCCTCACACCACGCGGGTGCCACCAGCGCGCCGCCTCGTCCGGGTCGGTCCAGGCACGCCAGAGAAGTTCGCGCGGTGCGTCGAAGATTCGGATGATGGTGAATTCTGCGGTCTGATCGACATTGTGCTCACTCATTGCCCTTCTCCTTCTTCAATTCGGGATTCTTCAGTTCACGGAGTCGCTCGTCGAGAAGATCGAAACGCTCGTTCCAACCGCGACGGTGTTCCTCGACCCAGACGGCTGCGTCGTCCAGACCTTCGGCGCGCAGCGTGCAGGTGCGCCATTGCGCAGAGGCCGTCCGTTCGATCAATCCGGCCTTTTCGAGCACCTTCAGATGCTGCGATATCGCCGGCCGACTCATCTCGAACGGCTCGGCCAATTCCCCCACGGTCATGGAACCGCTGGTCAAGCGTGACAGCATCGCACGCCGGGTGGGATCTGCCAACGCCCCGAATACCGCGTCGAGCTCATTGCTCATTTAAGCAACTCCTTAATTAAGGAACAACTTAAATTTAGAACGCCCATCGGTCCCCGTCAAGCACTCCAGGCGTATCGCAATCGCTCGACGAGCACCGACTCGTCCAACTCCGAGCACCGTGACTTTTCGAGTGCTTTCACGGCAACCATTGCGTCGATGATCGCGTCTCCGAGGACACTCTTCGCAACTTCCGACAAACGCAGTCGTTGCAGCATCTCGCCCATCTCGGTCGGCATGCGCGTAATCGAAAGCACCGCCCGCTGTGCATCAGCCAGACCTGACGGATTGACGCTCACTTCCGGCGGCAGCGTCAGCGCACCGGCAATACCCGCATGCATGGCGCCGAGAATGACAGCAGTAGCAAGATACGGATTCGCGGAGGCATCCACCACTTTCACTTCGACGTTGGCGCCGTGAGGATTTCCGATGGATTCAGCGCAGAATCGGACTGCGGCCTCGCGGTTTTCATGACCCCAACAGATGAAGGCACCTGACCAGGTGTCGGGCTGCAACCTCAGTCCCGAAAGCGGCGACGACGCCAACACCGCGCCCAGGTCTGCGAGGTGAGCAAGTACGCCACCCACCGCACCGGCACCGTCTGCGGTCATCCCGTAATCCTGTTTTCCACCGGAGAAGATCGACTCGCCGGATCGAGTCAACGAAATATGCTGATGTGCACCGTTTCCCGATCCACCCACAATGGGCATCGGCGAGAACGATGCAGCCATTCCGTGCGATCGGGCGGTGCGGCAGATCAGAATTCGGGCTGTGATCACGCTGTCGGCCGCTTCGAGCGGTGACGCCGGCGCCAGCGAGATCTCGAACTGACCGAGGCCGTACTCCGCGTGAAACTGTTCGATATTCAGTTGGGCGCGTTCGGCATTCACCAACAGATCCCTGACAAAGCTCTCCTGCGCAAGTGCAGCTCCGAGTCCGTAGGCTGACCATTGTTCGGCCACAACCCCGCCGAAGAGTGTGAACTCGATTTCGTGACCCACCCGAGCTTCGAGATTGTCGTGCGCAAGCGTCTGGACTGTGCGTCGTAACGCCGTTCGACTGCACACAGCCGATATCGATCCGTCCAACTCGTGCAGGGTCGCAGGCGCCCAGGACACATCGTCCCCCACGGCACGCAGGTCTGATTCCACGATCCTCAACCGAAGATCACCCACCGCGGAAAGCTCCTCGGTGAAGGCGAGGGCGTCGTCGGCGCAGAACACACTCCAGCTCGGCGACGCACCCATCCCGCTGGTGACAAAAACGTCAACCCTGTTCGCGGGCACCATTTTCGCCCGCGAAACACCAGCCAGATCGACAATCGACCCGATGATCAGTTCGGAGGTGTACCTCACAGGGCGGAGGTTACCCCGCAACCTCACATTGTGAACCCAGGACAGTCAGATCAGATTGTCTTCGACCGGCAAACCGAATGCTGCCCGTCCGTACAGCGCCAGCGCCCGCTCCGGTTCGTTTGCCACATGCACGCTGCCCGCGTGAACGTCGCGCCACGCCCGCTCGATCGGGTTGCCGCGCGACAGCGAGTTTCCGCCGGCCGTCTTGAACAGCATGTCGATCGCTTCCACCGAACGCTCCGTAGCGCGAACCTGGTCACGCCGAGCACGCAGCCGCATCGAGAGCGGCAGCTCCTTACCGGCCGCGGCGAGTTCGTACATCTCGCGGACGTTGCGATCCATCTGCAGAATCGCCGCATCGATCTCCGACGACGCCCGCGCCACGGCCACCTGAGCGAACTGGTCCTCGCTGAACCGTCCACCGCCCAGGCTGAGCCGAACACGCTCGCGCATGACTTCGAGGTAACCCTCGTAGCAACCGGCGACAATTCCCACGCAAGGTGCTGCCACCGTCGACGTGAAGATAGTTCCGAAGGGCAATTTGTACAGCGGACCGGGATTGACCGCCTGGCCGGGTCCCTGCAAGTGGGCCGTCTCGTAATTGCGCTTCAACCGGTGCTCGGGGACAAAGGCCTTCTTCACAACTATTTCGTTGCTCGCCGTCCCGCGCATGCCCACCACGTCCCAGACGTCACGGATCTCGTAATCCGTGCGCGGTACCAACACAGTCATGAAGTCGACCGGACGCCCGTCCATGCCCACGACCATCGCTCCAAGCAAAGCCCAGGTTGCGTGCTCACACCCGGAGGAAAATCCCCAGTTGCCGGACAGCTCGTATCCGCCTTCCACCGCCGTCAGACGACCGACCGGCGCATAGGCGGACGAGATGAGCGTCGACTGGTCCTCGCCCCAGACATCTGCCTGGGCACGGTCGTCGAAGAGGGCCAGATGCCACGGATGTACGCCGACGACGGAGGCGACCCACCCGGTCGACCCGCAGGCTGCAGAAATCGCACGAACCACTTCGTAGAACTGGACGGGATCACTCTCGGCGCCGCCGTAGCGCTTGGGCTGCAGCATCGCGAAGACACCCGCGTCGCCAAGCTCACGAATGGTTCGATCCGGTATCTTCCTGGAGTCGTCCACCTTCTGAGCTCGCTCGGCAATCTTGGGAAGCAGATCGCGAACGGCGCTCAGAACCTTGTTGACCATGGGAAGACACTCCTTGCACCGATCAACGGAAACTGGATCGGCAAATAGACATAGCGGATGCCCCGTCACGATATCTTCTTCCGTGATTCCGCTGACCGGAAGTCCCGGAGGCCGGGACTGATGCCGTCTTCGACTCGGTCACACACTGGTCCCGCCTAGTGAGACGACGGCCAGAGCGCCCATCACGGCTCACCTAGCGTCAGTCTGACATTGACCCTGGAAAGGACGGGACTCATCGTGACGATCAATCAGTCCGACAACGACGAGGTTCGCGAGATCCAAGCTGGAACCGCACCTACTCGCTTTGCACGTGGATGGCACTGCATTGGACTCACGGAGTCCTTCAAGGACGGCGAACCGCACTCCATCGAGGCGTTCGGCACCAAGCTCGTCGTCTTCGCCGACAGTGAAGGCAACGTCAAGATCCTCGACGCGTACTGCCGTCACATGGGTGGCGACCTGAGCCAGGGCACCATCAAGGGCGACGCCATTGCCTGTCCGTTCCACGATTGGCGTTGGGGCGGCAACGGCAAGTGCCAGAAGATTCCGTACGCACGCCGCGTTCCCCCGCTCGCCAAGACCCGCGCGTGGCAGACCCTCGACCAGGACGGCATGCTCTTCGTCTGGCACGACCCCGAGGGCAACCCGCCGACGGACGACGTAGCCATCCCCCGCATCGAAGGCGCGCTCAGCGACGAGTGGAGCGACTGGGTCTGGTACACCACGACCGTCGACACCAACTGCCGCGAAATCGTCGACAACATCGTCGACATGGCGCACTTCTTCTACGTGCACTACTCCTTCCCGACGTACTTCAAGAACGTCTTCGAAGGCCACGCCGCAACGCAGTACATGCGCGGCGTCGCTCGCTCGGACATGCGTCCGCACGCAGCAGGCACCCCGAAGATGGTCGGCAGCAACTCCGTCGCCACGTACTTCGGCCCCTCCTTCATGGTCGACGACCTGACCTACGAGTACGAGGACTACAACGTCGACTCCGTACTCATCAACTGCCACTACCCGGTCAGCGCAGACAAGTTCGTCCTCCAGTACGGCATCATCGTCAAGAAGTCGGATCGTTTCCAGGGTGAAGCCGCCGACGCGATGGCAGCGAACTTCGGCACGTTCATCGCCAAGGGCTTCGAGCAGGACGTCGAGATCTGGAAGAACAAGACTCGCATCGAGAACCCGCTCCTGTGCGAAGAGGACGGCCCGGTCTACCAGCTCCGTCGCTGGTACGAGCAGTTCTACGTCGACGTCGCGGACATCGCTCCCGAGATGACCGAACGCTTCGAATTCGAACTCGACACCGCGCGCCCCGTCGCCGCCTGGCAGAAGGAAGTCGAAGACAACCTCGCTGCGAAGAAGGCAGACGAAGATGCAGCCTCTTCAGTGCGCTGAGTGCAAGGCGCAGGTCCTGGTCCAGAAGAACAGTTGGGAACACACCACCGTTCAGTGGAGTGACCAGGCCCGCGCCAAGTGCCTCGAGATCGCCGACGAACGTGAATTCGGGCAACGTGAGGGACGCCCAGGCGCTCCTCGCAAGGAGTGCGGCGCCTTGATCGCGTCCATCGTGAACGCTGCAACGGCAGGCGAGCTCGAGATCCTCAACGACGAGCCGGTGCCCAAGCCGATCGTCGACGACAGCGAACCCGTTCCCGCCCCGTTTCATTAGTCAAGCCAACATCTTTCGAAGAAGGTAGTAATGATCGATCCTCAGTACTACGGCCCGTGGGCAGTCATCGCCGGCGGTTCCGAAGGTGTCGGCGCGGGGTTCGCCGACGAGCTCAGCAAGATCGGTATCAACCTCGTGCTCATCGCCCGCAAGCCGGGCCCGCTCGAGGAGACCGCGGCCAAGGCACGCGCCAACGGCGTCGAAGTACGCACTCTGGCACTGGATCTGCTGGTTCCCGACGCGCTCGATCAGATCAAGGCTGTCACCGACGACGTCGAGGTGGGCCTGCTCATCTTCAACGCCGGCGCCAACAGCTACGGCCACGAGTTCGTCACCGGTGATCTGACGGGATTTGCCGGAGTCATCGAGCTGAATATCAACAAGCAGCTCGAACTCTCGCACCACTTCGGCGGATTGATGAAGGATCGCGGACGCGGCGGCATCATGCTGCTCGGTTCGCTGGCCGGATTCATGGGCTCCGAGCACCAGAGCATCTACGCAGCGTCCAAGGCATTCGGACGCATCTTTGCCGAGAGCCTGTGGCTCGAACTCCAGCCGTACGGCGTTCACGTCGTCGAGTTCATTCTCGGGGTGACGCGCACACCGGCTATGATTCGCGCCGGTCTCAACTTCGACATCCCCGGCATGAACGTCGCCGAGCCCGAAGATGTTGCACGCGAAGGCCTCGAGCACCTTGCCGACGGCCCGATCTGGGTTGCCGCAGGAAACTACGAGGGCGCTCAGAAGCGCAGCGGCTTCCCCCGCGACAAGATGGTCAAGGGCGCTGCCGAAGCGATGCGCAAGCTGCTCAACCGCTGACTTCTGCTGTGCGCCTTTATTAACCCCTCTACGTTAAGAAAGGCGCACAGCATGAGCGTCGACATCACCACTCTTCTTGCCGAACGCGAGATCACCCGCTCCATCTTCGAGTTCGCCCGAGCCATGGACGCTCGCGATTGGGACGAACTCCACCGGATCATGACGCCGGACGCTACTGCAGAACTGGGTACCGGAACGCTGCGCGGACCCGCCGAGGTCGTGGCTTCCATCCGCTCGTTCCTCGACGAGTGCGGTCCCACCCAACATCTGATCGGCAACGTGCTGGTCGAGGTGGTCGGCGATCTCGCCACCAGCCGCTCCTATGTCAGCGACATGCATGTTGGCACCGGGAGCAAAGCTCACCTGAACTTCTTCACCCTCGGCGACTACCACGATTCGTGGGCGCGGATCGACGGAACGTGGCGAATGACGCACCGCACCAAACATTCCCACGCCAGCCAGGGATCTATCGAGGTTCTGGGCACCGGCCCCAGCGGTTGGCGGAGCTGACTCAGCTCAACATCGACGAACGACCGGTTGCGAGGGGACTCTTGCTGGTGAGTCCGCCGTCGACCACCAAGGTCTGCCCGGTCATGTAGCGAGATTCGTCCGAGGCCAGGTAGACCATGGCGTGCGCGATGTCTTCCGACTGCCCGAGGTACGGCAGAGCGTTTGCCTGCTTCATTCCTTCGATGACGTCAGCCGGGATGTTGTCCACGAGTGCGGGTGTCATGATCGCACCCGGTGCCACGGCGTTGCACCGAATGTTCTCCGGCCCGTACTGAACAGCGATGTACTGAGTCAGCCGGATCACCGCAGCCTTGGCCGCACCGTAGGCCGACTGCAAAGAATCACCGATCAATCCGCCCACCGACGCGGTGTTCACGATCGACCCACCGCCTGCCTTGATCATGTGCGGAATCGCCAGCCGCGACGCGACAACGGTGCTGCGAGCATTGAGCGCCATGACGCGATCCCACTCGTCCAAGTCCATCCGAAGCAGATCAAGATCCTTGCGCGGATTGCTTCCACCGACGTGATTACACAGCACGTCGATGCCGCCGAATTCAGCTACTGCTCGGTCGATCATCGCGGCGACGGCATCTTCGTCCATCACATTGACGCCGAAACCTACTGCAATACCGCCTGATTCACGAATCGAAGCAGCAGCCTCCTCCGCGTGAGACGCATCAAGATCGGCAACCAGAACCTTCGCACCTTCTGCAGCCATCAACCCTGCCGCAGCGCGCCCGATCCCGCTGGCCGCCCCCGTGATCACAACATTCTTACCTTCGAGCCTGTTCATCTTCGTTCCTTTCGGCGTATCACCGAGCTCCGGATCTCCCGTAGGGCGGGAAATACCCAATTGATCCCAGTGAACGCCTGACGAACGGCTCAGTCCAACTTTCTTGAATGAACTCACAAGTACGTGACGAGTGACCTTGCCCCTGCTACACCCGAAATTCGGCGGGCGGCTACACGATCCCAACCGGCCGGTCGCCGACGATGGAGATCCGATCCATCACGCGCCGCGCGGGAAAATAATCACTCGACGCATAGTGCTGACACGTCCGATTATCCCAGAAGGCAACGGTATTCGGCTCCCATTTCAACCGGACCTGGAACTCCGGACGGTTGACGTGCCGGTACAGCAGGGTGAGAAGTTCGTTCGACTCCTCTTGCGAAACGCCGACGATTCGCTGCGTGAAAGTCATGTTCACGAACAGGACCCGTCGGCCGCTCTCGGGAATAACGCGCACAACCGGATGCCGAACCGGCGGAAATTTGGGGCGCAGCATGTCTACCGCTTCGGCCGGCATCGACTTTCCGAACGCGTTGATCCAATCATGCTCGGCTTCAAGGTGTTCGATGCGTTCCTTGATGTCCTGCGGCAAGAGGTCGTACGCCGCAGCAGCGTCAGCCCACAACGTGTCGCCTCCAACTTCCGGCACTTCGACGGCTCGAAGAACTGCCGCAAAGGACGGATGCTCGTGCCACGTCACATCGTTGTGCCAGTTGTTCTCGACGCCCCCAACCATTGCGTCCTTGGCCAGCGTCGTGACGTCGATGTCGGTCTGACCAGGCTGGGTGTATTTGAAGAACGGATGCTGCTCCAGTGAACCCCATCGTTCCGCGAAGGCACGATGCTCCGCGCGGTCGATGTCCTGGTCCCGAAAGAACAGCACCTTCCACTCGAGCAAGGCGCGGCGTAGTTCGGCCATGACCTCGTCGGACAGGTCGCCACCCAGCCGCAGCCCCGAGATTTCCGCACCGATGGTGGGTGTGTGCGGCTTGACCGCAAAATGGATATACGGCTCTGGTGCAACCGTTTCCGGATTCCGTTTTGCCACTAGCGGGCCATACGCAGCCAATGGGTCCGTCGGAATCGGAAAGATCATGGTGGGAAACAGGACGGCCATCTTCAGACTCCCTCGAGTACAGCGACAGTGAACCAGATCACTTCAACTTTAAGGAGACGCCCTTAACCTGTCAATGACTCATCCCGGACTTATCCCAGCAACACCCCCTTGATCTCGTTCTTGAGCACCTTCCCCACTTTCGACCGCGGCAGATCTTCCCAGACGACAACCTCTTTCGGTGTCTTCACGCTTCCGATGCGAGCCTTCACAAAGGCCATGACTTCGGCTCCGTCGATGACAGCTCCCTGATGCGGCTGCACTACAGCCACAACGCGCTCGCCCCACTTGTCGTCAGGGAGGCCGATCACCCCACAGTCCTGAATTCCCGGATAGGCCATGAGGGCCTGCTCGACCTCCACCGAATAGACGTTGAATCCCCCGGTGATGATCATGTCCTTCGCCCGGTCGACGATGAACAGGAAGTTGTCCTCGTCCAGATATCCGATATCACCAGTGTGATGCCATCCGTGTGCCGATGCCTCCGCACTGGCTTCGGGGTTCTTGAAGTACCCCGCCATCACCAGCGAACTGCGAATCACGACCTCACCGCGTTCTCCGCGCCCGAGCAGTTGACCCTTGTCGTTCATGATTGCGACTGTGACCAAAGGCGACGGGCGTCCGGCGGAAGACAGCCGCTCGGTTGCAATGGCACCGTCCGGGCCGAAATGGTCCTTCGGTGCCATCGTGGAAATCATCATCGGCGCTTCGCTTTGGCCGAACAGTTGCGCCATGACCGGCCCGATCTTGGTGATCGCCTCCCCCAGCCTGGTCGGCGAGATGGGCGCTGCGCCGTACCAGAAGCATTGCAGCGAGCCAAGATCCGTGTCCGCCAGATCGGGATGCTCGAGCAGCATGTAGATCAGCGTCGGCGGCAGGAACGTGTGCGTGACCCGATGTTTCTGCACGTTCTCCAAGAACGCACCGAGATCGGGTTTCGGCATGATGACAACCTCCCCACCCAACGCCATAATCGGAAAGCAGAGAACCCCGGCCGCGTGTGTCAACGGCGCCAACGCGAGATACACGGGACGACCTTCGAACGGGTAGCTCATCAACGTGATCGCTGTCATCGTCTCGATATTGTGGCCGGTCAGCATCACACCCTTGGGGCGCCCGGTGGTGCCGCCGGTTCCGACGAGCATGGTCACGTCGTCAGGCGGCGACGCCCCCGAATCTTGCTCCCCGAGCCATTTTTCGAGTGACGGCGCCCAGTCGGTCTCACCGTCGATGCAGACCAGCGTCGCCAATTTCGGCAGCGCCTGCCGGATCGAATCGACAAGAGGCGCATACGACTTCTGGAAGAACAGGGCCCGAGTATCGAACAGATCCAACAGGTCTCGGTTTTCCGCAGCCTCGTTGCGCGGATTGATCGGGCACCACACCGCACCCGCCCGGCTGATACCGAAAACGCACGAAAACGAGATCGGATCATTGCCGGACAGGATGGCCACTTTGTCTCCCGGGGCAATCCCGGAGGCTGCAAGGGATGAGGCAAACCGGCGACTGAACTGTTGAACGTCACCGTAGGTGAGCGTGCGCTCCCCCATCGTCAAACATGGCGCGGTGGAACCGAGAGAGGCTCCCTTGTCGAGATAGTCGGTCAAACGCATAGCGGGAGCCTCTCAGGCAGAATCGAATGGTGGTCTAGGTGTTGACGGTGATTTCCGGCTCCAGCACCAAACCGAAACTCCTTAGCGCACCGAGCAATTCACGGTGTCCGAAGGCCTGGCACGCCGACGCCAACCCGGCACGCTTGGGCGGCTGCTGCAGCAGCGAGTGAGCCGCGTACGCCTGCAGCAGGCCCGTCTGCTTGTAGTTGCAGTTGCCGTGGATGACGACGTGAGCACGTCCGAGCGGACCGGATGCGTACACCGAGTCCATCGACGTGTTGATGCGCGGGTTTTCCCGTGGCGGCATGCCTGCCTGCACCGAACCGGCGATTTCCGCCAGCGCTGCCTCCTGCTGATCGGCGGGCAACGTCTTGATCTGCTCTTCCACCATCTTCTGGGTGGCAACAACACCTTCCATCACAGATCGGTCGAACACGCCACCCGCAGCCTTGACGTTGGACACGCGCGGGTCGTTCTTGAACCACACAGGATGGCAGGTTCCGCCCCACGGCAAAGCGAGAGCGGTTTCGTGCTGACCCGGAACAACAACGTCGAAGGTCGAACCGGGCGCCCACTGCACGTACTTGTTCTGCTCGAGGTAGTACCAGTCGGCTTTGAGGATCGTGAAGATGGTCTGGGTGGACGCGTACGTGGGAAAGCCCTTCCACAACACCAGAATATCGAGCGTGTCGAGGCCCGGATTCTCCAGCGCGATGTTGGCAGCGATCTCACCTGTCGTGTACATCTGCGCAATACCGGGTGAGAGCAACAAGCCCTTCTCCTGGTACTTGTCGCCGAATTCCTCTTGGACGTCGAGAACCCAGTCCTGCTCACCGGTGGTGTCCATGTAGTGGCAGCCGGCATTGAGCGCTGCCTCGACCACGGTGCCACCCAACTTGATGAACGGGCCAACCATGTTGCTGACTACCTGTGCGCCGGTGAACAACTCGGTCAATGCTTCTACCGTGTGCTCCACCTCGACCACTTCGTGATCAACAGTGTCGAGGCCGGGGATCTTGTCGAGCACTTCCTGGATGCGTGCGGCATCTCGGCCGGCGGCGATGAACGGAATGTTGAACTCACGCAGGTATTCACACACGAGGCGTCCGGTGTACCCGGAAACGCCGTAGACGACGACTGGCTTCTTGTCAGACATGTTGGTTGAACCTTTCGAAGTTGGGGTCGAGCCGAAAAAGACTGTGTGGGTTACATACCCATGCCGCCGTCGACGGGCAGGCCGATACCGGTAATGAAGCGGGCAGCATCCGAGGACAGGAAGACGACCGCGTCCGCCATGTCGTTCACTTCACCGAGACGTCCGAGTGGCGTAAGGCCGATGACGTCGCCAACGGCCGCCTCCGCACTGGGCCACAGACCGAGTTTCTCCATGTCCGACGCGAGACCCAGCCCCATCTCCGTCGCGACAAGTCCCGGATAGACGCAGTTCACGCGTACTCCGTAACCGAGTTTTCCGGACTCCGTCGCAGCAACGCGGGTAAAGCGGTCGACGGCGGACTTGGTGGCCGAGTACCCACTGATTCCGGGAAACGGAATAGTGGCCGCAACCGACGAGATGTTGATGATGGAACCGCCGCCGCCGGCAATCCCACCAGGCCGCATGCTGCGCAAACCGTGTTTGGTGCCGAGCGCGGTGCCGAGGATGTTCACCTCACACATCCGGCGGATGTCATCCGCGTCCAGGTCCACCACGAGCGAAGAGATTTCAATGCCCGCATTGTTGACGAGGATGTCGAAACCGCCCAGGGTCTCCGTCGTGGCAGCGACCGCGTCAGCCCAGTTGGCGTCGTCGGTGACGTCCAGCTTCACGAAGCCGGTCTTGGCTCCGCCCGAACCGACGGCCTCCGCGGTTGCCCGGCCCTCGTCCTCGAGAACGTCGCCGATCATCACCGACGCTCCCGCCCTTGCCAACGCCTCTGCCATTCCGGCACCGAGACCCTTGGCACCGCCTGTGACCAGCGCTTTTCGTCCCTCGAGATCAAACACGCTCATTTTTCACTGCCTCCATGACTGAGATGAATCTCGCGATGCCACCGTTCACAGCGACGCTGCCAAGTGGCGTGTGTCACAGAGTATTCAACTTTGGACGAGTGTCAAGAGAAATCTTGACGACTGTCAAGATTTTGTTACACGATCGTCAAAGAGCAGGGACTACACTGTTTCCAGCAGCCGGTCATACTGATGGCACACATCGCACGAACAGGACGTAACGCCGTGACTACCACCGTCGAGAATGCAAGTGGGACAAGTAAAAAGTCCTCCCCGAGCAATGCCGACAAGGTCTCACGTCGGCAGGTCGACAAGTTCTCGGATCGCCGCGACGAACTGGCCGAAGCAGCGTTGCAAACGCTCGCCGAACTCGGATATGCGCGGACCAGCCTGCGCGAAATCGCTCAGAACTCCGAGTTTTCGCACGGCGTCCTGCACTACTACTTCAGCGACAAAGTCGACCTCATCACGCACTGCGTGCGCCACTACAAGGCGCGTTGCGTCACCCGCTACGACGGCATAGTCTCCACTGCGCAGACACCCGACGAGCTGCGAGCGGGCTTCGGGGCTATCTTGGCCGAGACCATGATCAACGAGGCGACCATGCACCGGCTCTGGTACGACCTGCGAGCACAGTCTCTGTTCGAGGATTCTTTCCGCGCGGATGTGGCCGCGATCGACGAAAGCCTCGAAAACATGATCTGGCGCATCGTCAGCCGCTACGCAGAACTCCTCGACACCGAACCCACCATTACGCCCGCCGCTATGTACGGAGTTTTCGACGGCCTGTTCCAACAGAGTCTGCTTCGCCATTTCTCCGGCGACGCGAGCGCAGCCACGTATCTGTCCGACACCGTACAGTCGATTCTCTTACAGGTGGTGCCCACACCACACGCCTAGCGGGCAGCGATACTATCCGTGACAAACCTTGCGCCACGATCGAATTCGGCCACCACATCGTAGCCGGCATCCTGACGCCAGAACCTGACCAGCGTGCTGTAGACGCCACCGATCATCTGCGCCAAGAACAACGGTGGATAGTCGGCTCGAACTTCACCGGTCTCGAGACCTGCCGTGACGATGCGCAACAGTTCCACGTGAAACCGCTTGTCGTGGGCGGCTCCCGCACCGGATGCGGCAAAGTCGCGTTCCAATTCCGTTGTCACCATACGCAAATAGCGTGGATGCTTCACCGCTTGCAGTGCAAAATCCTCGAAGAGCTTGACGATTCGATCCGTCGTGGACATCGGCGTACCCATGAGCTTGTCCACCATTGACGCCAGCCGATCCAGATGGTCGCTGTGCAGCGCTTCGAGAACCGCATCCTTGCCCTGAAAATAATTGAAGAAAGTAGCCCGCGAAACTTCTGCCCGTTCGGCGATATCGTCGACGGTAGTGCTGGCAAATCCTTGCGCCGAGAAGAGAACACGGGACGCGGACAACAACCGATCGTTGGTGTCGCGCTTGTTCTGCTCGCGTTTGGAAACCATGTCTTTGGAAACCACGTCTTTCGAAACCACGCGGACTCGCCTCCTCAGCCCTTGGCCTTGCAATCAGCGTACGTAAGAATATAGATGGACTACAGTCCAATTATGTCGACTGTAACCACTGAACGCCAGGGCAAGGTACTTATCGTTCGGATCGAACGCGAAGAACGTCGCAACGCCATCAACCGCGAAACCGCCGAGGGCATCGAATCCGCACTCGACCTCCTCGACGACGATCCCGAGCTGTGGGTCGGCATCATCACCGGCACAACCTCCGTCTTCTGCGCCGGCACCGACATCCGTGAGCGCGCCGACCTTCGCATGCCGCGCGGTGGCGAATACGGCATCATCCGGCGACAGCGCAACACGCCGTTGATCGCAGCAGTCGAGGGATACGCATTGGGCGGCGGATTCGAAATCGCCCTGGCCTGCGACTTGATTGTTGCCTCTCGCACAGCACAATTCGGCCTTCCCGAGACCCGCCGCGGATTGGTCGCCACGTCGGGCGCCCTGTTCCGGGCACCACGCGCACTACCTCTCAACGTTGCCCGTGAACTCTTGATTACCGGCCGCACACTCGATCCCGAACGCGCGCTGAATTTGGGCGTCGTCAATGCGGTAACCGAACCGGGCAAGGCGCTCGACGAAGCACTGGCTATAGCGTCGGAAATCTGCGAATCCTCCCCCACCTCGGTGAGCCTGACTTTGAAGTCGGTGAATGCCCTGTACACCGAAGATGATTCGCAGGGCTGGAATGTCACCGACACGGCGCGCGATCACATCCTGCAATCGCCGGACATCGCCGAGGGACTCGACGCATTTGCCAACCGCCGAGTGCCACGTTGGAACAACGTCCCGACCGCATGAGCAACCAGCATTCGGGACAGATTCCCTATAGGGCTGGTGGGAAAGGTTGCCAGCCGGTTACAGTCACTGGCGTGACGGGATTCGGCGCATACACGACACGCACGCTGCTGACGCGGCGTCGCCATGTCGATTTTGCGCACGTCTGTACCTCTGGGTGTCCGATCTTCTGATCGGACCTACTTCCGCGGTCACCGCCCGCGGAAGGTATTCGTATGCTCACCCAGATCAGGGGATCTTTCTGTCATGACCACCGCATCCGTTTCACACTTGAGTTCCGTTGTTGCCGCGAACGCTGACGCGATCGGCAAGGACTCCGGCAAGGCTCATGTCGTCTTCAAGGCGTCGGCGCAAGCCCACGATGCCGTTGCCAGCACAGTCACGCTCGGCAAATACAGCGTCGAGGTCGACGAACCGCCGGCCCTCGGCGGCGAGAACACTGCCGCCAATCCGGTCGAGTACTACCTCGCTTCACTTCTGTCCTGCCAGGTGGTGACGTATCGAGTCTGGGCGGACAAGCTCGGCATCCGACTCGACGACATCTCGGCACGCGCCGAGGGCGACCTCGACGTGCGCGGCTTCTTCGGATTCGACGACGCTGTCCGCCCCGGTTTTTCCGAGGTTCGTGTGGTTGTCACACTGACCGGCCCGGAATCGCGTGAGCGCTACCTGGAGTTGCAGGAGACGGTCGACGCCCATTGCCCCGTGCTTGATCTCACCCGCAATCCTGTTCCAGTGCATACAGTCGTCGAAACCGCCTGACCCGCATCAATCACCCTCACTACGGAGTATGAATTCATGAGCGAGAACACCCCAGCCGAAATTGATCCGACCGCCAACTGGTCGTTCGAAACCAAGCAGGTCCACGCCGGGCAGGGCCCCGACAGCGCCACCAATGCTCGGGCACTTCCGATCTACCAGACCACCAGCTACGTCTTCGACAGCACCGACCACGCCGCCGCGCTGTTCGGCCTCGCCGAACCCGGCAACATCTACACCCGCATCATGAACCCGACGCAGGATGCCGTCGAACAGCGCATCGCTGCCCTCGAAGGCGGAGTTGCGGCTCTACTGGTCGCGTCCGGTCAGGCTGCGGAGACGTTCGCGATCCTCAACCTCGCCGAAGCCGGTGACCACATCGTCTCGAGCCCGCGTCTGTACGGCGGCACGTACAACCTTTTCCACTACACGCTGCCCAAGCTCGGTATCACCGTCGACTTCGTCGAAGACCCGGACAACCTCGATCACTGGCGCGAGGCAATCCGTCCGAACACCAAGGCGTTCTACGGCGAAACCATCTCCAACCCGAAGAACGACGTGTTCGACATCCCCGGCATCAGTGCGATTGCCCATGAGAACGGCATCCCGCTGATCGTGGACAACACCGTTGCAACTCCGTATCTCATTCAGCCGCTGAAGCACGGCGCGGACATCGTCGTACACTCCGCCACCAAATACCTTGGCGGACATGGCACCGCGATTGCCGGCGTCATCATCGACGGCGGAACTTTCGACTGGACCCAGGGTCGCCACACCAATTTCACCACCCCGGATCCCAGCTACCACGGCGTCACCTTTGCCGACCTCGGTGCGCCCGCTTACGCTCTCAAGGCCCGCGTTCAGCTTCTGCGCGACCTCGGTTCGGCAATCGCACCGTTCAACGCGTTCCTGATTTCGCAAGGCATCGAAACGTTGAGCCTGCGTATCGAGCGCCACGTGTCCAATGCGCAGAAGGTGGCCGAGTTCCTCGACAGCCGCGCCGAGGTTACGTCGGTGGCCTACGCCGGACTGCCGTCATCTCCGTGGCACGAGCGCGGAAAGCAGCTGGCGCCCAAGGGCACCGGCGCGATCGTGGCGTTCGAGCTGGCCGGTGGGGTCGATGCGGGTAAGAAGTTCGTCAACGCCCTGACTCTGCACAGCCACGTCGCCAACATCGGTGACGTCCGCTCGCTGGTCATCCATCCCGCGTCGACGACGCACTCGCAGCTCACTCCCGAGGAGCAGCTCGCGTCGGGCGTTACCCCGGGACTCGTCCGCCTGGCAGTCGGAATCGAAGGAATCGACGATATCCTCGCCGACCTCGAAATCGGTTTGGCTGCAGCAGCTTCCTGATCGCCGACAACAAAAGGCTCGGCCCCGACGCGAAAGTCGGGGCCGAGCCTTTTGCCGGGTGAAACTAGCTCTTGGGCGTGAAGGCCGCAAGCGGTTCGCTTGCGGACCAGTCGTGGCCCCAGTAGCTGTCCGCTGTGATTTCCTCAGCGGTGTAGAACGCTTCGTCGACCAGCATTCCCTCGCAACCGAATTCGAGGTCCCAACCACCGGGAGCGCGCACGTAGAACGACACCATCTTGTCGTTCGTGTGGCGCCCCAAGGTCGAGGAGATCGTGAAGCCGAGCTTGGCGACACGATCGAGTGCCTGACCGACAGAGTCGAGGGTCTCGGCTTCCATCATCAGGTGCACCAGACCAGGCTCGTCGACCGGCGGGGCCGGGCACAGAGCCAGGCTGTGGTGACGCTGGTTGACACCCATGAAGCGGACACGGCGAGCTGGCGGCGGCGCGTCGATACCGCCGAGGCGAATGGAGCCGCGCGGCAGGAAGCCGAGAACCTCGGTGTAGAAGGCGTGTGCTTCGTCGAAACGCGTGACGGGGAGCACGACGTGGCCGAGTCCCTGATCGCCGGTGACAAAGCGTCCACCGTGCGGGGTGACCAACGGGCTGTGGTCGAGAACCGGCCCGAAGAAGACCTCGACACGGTTGCCGTTGGGATCGTTGAACGCGATGACCTGCTCGGCGTCGCGGTAGCTGGCATCGGTCTCGGAGAGAACCTCGACCTCGACCCCGGCCTTCTCGACGGCTTCGCGAACACGCTGGAGCGCGAACTGATCTCGCACTTCCCAGCCCACTGCCAGCGCCTTGTCCGACTCACCCGGAAGGACGATCAGTCGCGAGCGACGCTCGTCCAGACGGAGGTAGAGGCCGTCGGGTTCCGGGCCGCTGCCGACCGCGAGACCGAGTCCGTCAACCACGAGCTCGCGCCAGCGAGCCACGTCCTGCGTTTGGATCCTGAGATACCCCAGGCCCCGAATTTCAGTCATGCCTAACCGTCCTTGCTTCGAAAGTATTTGTGGGACTAGATCATCGAGCGGTGGATGCCCTGCGGCTCGCCACCGAGCTGCGTCAGGGTCGACGCGTGGAAGATCGATCCGGGCACGTGGATGGCATGCGAGAGACCCGCGTGCGCGTCACGCCAGAATCGCTGCATCGGAGTGCTGAGCTGGAGGGCGCCGCCGCCGGAGCGAGCGAAGATCTCGTCCACTGCGCGCACTGCACGCCACGCGGCAGCCGTCTGAGTGCGTCGGCCGATGGAACGAAGTTCGAACGAAACTTCCTGGCCCTTTTCGGTCATGTCCCAGAAACGGTCGACCGTCTCGAGGATCGCCGCGCGCGAAGCCGCGATCTCCGCAGCAGCCTCGCCGATGGCGAAGAGTACGTACGGATCTTCCTTGATCGGGACACCACTGACTGTGACGCGCTCACGCTGGGCTGCAATGTTGCAGGCCAATGCGCCTTCGGCGATACCGATCAACGAGGAGGTGATGCCGAGCGGGAAGATGCAGGAGAACGGGAACTTGTACAGGGTCTCCGTGCGGCCGGCTTCCTTCCACGCGCTGCCGTCGTACACCTTGGACGCGTCGATGGTGCGGTAGGCGGGGAGAAAAGCATCCTTGATGATGAGGTCCTTGGAACCGGTGCCTCGCAGGCCCACGACGTTCCAGCTGTCCTGGTCGATTTCGTAATCGCTACGCGGCAGCAGGACGTGCAGGTGCTTCGGCGGCATGAGGGGCTTGCCCTCGGCGTCGCCGACCATCGCGCCGATCATGACCCAGTCACAGTGATCCGTTCCTGAGGAGAATGACCAGCGACCGTTGAGGATGTAGCCACCGTCGACGGGACGAGCAACACCCATCGGTGCGTACGGGGAAGCCATCCAGGTGTCCGGGTTCTCGCCCCAGACCTCTTCCTGCGCCTTCTTGTCGAAGAATGCAAGCTCCCACGGGTGGACGCCAACGATGCCGCTGACCCAGCCGGTTGCGCCGTCCATCGCGCCGATAGCCATTGCCGTCTCGGCGAACTCACGCGGGTGCGATTCGAGCCCACCGAATTCCTTGGGCTGGAACATGCGGATGACGCCGGAATCGCGAAGACGCTTCGCGTTGCCGTCCGACAGCTGCATGATCTTGTCGCCCTCGACGCCGCCTGCGCGGATCTCGTCGGCGAACTGAGAGATGTTGTCTAGAACCTGTCCCATGGTTTTCTCGGCTTTCTGGTTTCGGTACCCGGCGAATGCCTAGGCAGACTTCTTCGCGGCGAGTCCAAGCGCGATGTCGATCAACTGGTCTTCCTGCCCACCAACTACCTTGCGGCGGAAAACTCGCTGCGTATCACTGAGCATCGCGTCCTCCTGGAAGATCTGGCGAGGTGAAAATCTGTTGGTGAAACCGTGGCAGGTGCGGATCGGTAGTGCAGAAATGCTTCCCGGTGAGTGGGAGCAGCCCCTGTGCGCCTTTTTGGTAGTGGGAACTGCCGGAAAGGCGCACGGGGGCCGAAGGCCCTTACGGGCGGGTAAGGAATGCCAGAACTGCCGAGACCCAGGCGTCGCGGGCCTCGATCATCGTCCAGTGACCGCACCTGGGGAAGATGTGCACTTCACCGTTGGGAATGTCGCGCATCGGCAGAATCGCCATGTCGACGGGGCTGACGCGGTCATCGCGACCCCAGGTGAGCAGTGTCGGAGCCTTGATCTTGTTCAACTGTGCCCAGTACGGAACATCCGTCGACGCAGCAGCGGCGGCGCCCATAGCGGCCATGGCCTTGCTGCTGTACATCCGGCGTGCGATCTCGAGGGTCGTCGGCTCGGTGGCGAGCGCCCAACGCTCTTCGATGAGCTGCTCGGTGACAACGGCCGGGTCGAAGACCATCGACTGCAGCCAACGGATCAGGGCTTCGCGGGTGGGGTTGTCGGTGAATTCCATGAGGAGCTTGATGCCTTCACCGGGGCCGGGCGAGAAGGTGTTCTTGCCCATGCCACCGATGGTGACGAGCTTGCTGACGCGGTGCGGTTCGTCGATCGCGACCTTGGTGGCGACAATGCCGCCCATGGAGTTGCCGATCAGGTGGACCGGACCGAGACCGAGTCCGTCGAGGAACGCGCTGACCGAAGCCTGAGCCATCATCATCGGATGGCCGTCGCCCGGGTCGCTGACGCCGAAGCCGGGGAACTCGAGAACGTAGCAGTGGAAGTGCTCGGCGAAGTCCGCGAGAACGCCGCGGTAGTTGCGCCAGCCGGTGACTCCGGGACCTGATCCGTGCAGCAACACCAGCGGCGGACCGTCGCCGGCCTCGTGATACCGAAGCACACCGAGATCGGTCTGCAGCTCTTTCAGAGTGTCCTCGTAGCTCAGTTCAGTCGTCATACCCGGAACGGTGCCATCACCGCCGCTGAGCTGCTACGAACCGTCCCGATCAGCGAGACAGAAAGGGCAAGAAAACTCAGATCCACTGCTCGGTGGACGCCGCCAGAAGTCGGTCCATCGTGTCTGCCGAGAAGGTGTTTGTCGGGATCGGAGGAGCCTTGCGGCCACGGCGAGGCGCACCCAGCTCGGGGTACAGCGAGCGCGAGACCTCACGGGCCGCGTCGACTACCAACGGGGCGACTCGCTCGAGCTGAGCCGTCCGCATGTCGCCGCACAACGCAATGCTGCCGACGGGGCCTTCATGCCCACGAATCGCAGCGGCCACGCATGCCAGGCCGCGAGCGGATTCACCGCGCTCGAAGGCCAAGCCCCGGCGCTGACGGATGCGGTTGAGTTCCTGATGCAAGATGCCGATCTCCGCGATGGTGTTCTCGGTACAGCGCGGAAGGGTCGCGCCGAACAAGGCGTCGACGCGCTCCGGATCGATCCACGCGAGCATCGCCTTGCCGCCCGCGGTGGAGTGCGCAAGAACCCGGCCACCGACGCGCGACGGGAGTGCAGCGGCAAACCGGCCGCCGACCTTGTCGAGATAAACAGTTTCACGGCCGTCGAGCACCGAGAGGTGCACAACCATTCCGGTCTGAAGGTGCAGTTCGTGCAGGAGGGGTGCAGCAGCTTCACGAATCTGGCTGTGGCCACCGTCGCCGCCACCGAGGCCGAGTGCACGCCGTCCGAGGCAGTAGCCGAACGATGCGTGATCTACCCAGTCGAGCTTGACGAGCTGATCGAGAATGCGGTGGACGGTGGAGCGCGGCAACTGCGTGCGGCACGCCACCTCTTCCAGGGTGAGCCGTGCTGCGCGTCCGTCGAAGGCGTCGAGAATCAGCGTCATCCGCTCGACCATCGACGGCGGAAGATCCTTTTTAGCCTGAGCGCTGGTCGGCTGAGCAGTGGTCATGGTGTCGTTGATTTCAACGATGGTCATTGACGCCTCCCGGAAACTGGAATTGATTCTAGTGACTATAACCCAGGTCACAGTATCTGGAAAGCCAATCCGACAATCTCATCCCGATCACCGGAAATTTCTGTGCCAGAACTGCTCGTCGCAGCTATAAACGCTCGATGCACCTCGGACTCGTCACACCGGTACTGATCCAGCACCCCAGCACCCGATCAGATTGGGAAGCGACGGCTGAGATCGACGAGGTCGCACAGATCGCCGAAACTGCTGATCGCCTCGGTTTTCACCACCTGACCTGCAGTGAACATATCGCAGTTCCCACAGAAATAGCCGGAGAACGCGGCGGAACCTACTGGGATCCGCTCGCAACACTCGGATATCTTGCGGCTCGAACACGCACTATTCGGCTCGCAACTCAAGTGCTCGTGCTGGGATACCACCACCCACTGGAGATCGCGAAGCGCTACGGAACGCTGGATCGGGTCAGCAACGGGCGACTTGTCCTCGGCCTCGGAGTCGGGACGCTAAAAGAAGAATTCGATCTCATAAACGCTCCGTTCACCGATCGTGGAGCTCGCGCCGACGACGCCCTCGCAGCGCTGCGCACCTCGCTCTCCACTCCGCTCCCGGAGTACCACGGCGAGTTCTACGACTACTCGGGATTTGTTGTCGAGCCGCACGCCGTCCAACCGCGAGTGCCTCTCTGGATCGGTGGCCGCACCAAGCGCTCACTGCGCCGCGCACTCACCCATGGCGACGGCTGGGTTCCCTTCGGACTGCGCCTCTCGGAGCTCGCGGACATGCTCGCGGCAGCGCCGCTCCCCGAGAACTTCGACGTCATCTTGTCCACTGGCGCAGCCTTCGATCCGCTCGGCGACCCGGAACGCGTCGTCCGCTCACTGACCCGAGTCCGCGACGCCGGTGCCACGATCGCCAGCACGTCGATCAGCGCGTCGAGCGCTGAGCACTTCGCGGAACAACTCGAGGAACTTCACCGCATCGCCCTCGCCGAGGGCATCGATTTCACCTGATTGATCCACTTCGTCTACGTAAGGAATGCCGATGACCGACGCCACCGCACTGAGCAACTCACTTGCCCTGGTTGAATCACTGATTGCCCGAGTCGAATTGCTCGAAGACAAGCTGGCCATCACCGAACTGCTCACCGCGTACAGCCCGGCCGTCGACAGTGGATCTGCCGACGAGGTCGCAAACCTGTGGCTCGAGGACGGTGTCTACGACGTCGACACGGGAGCAATGCACGGCCGTGGCGAACTCCGCGCCATGGTGCGCAGTGCCGCTCATCAGAACTGGATCATGAACGGCGCAGCGCACATGATGACGCCGGCACACATCCGCATCGACGGCAACAAAGCCGTCGCAACCTGCCACTCGCAGCTCGTGATCAAGGATCCCGAGAACCCGTCCGGATTCAAGGTTCTCCGCATCACCGCGAACCGGTGGGAACTGGTCAAGAACGACGGCGTCTGGAAGGTCGAATTGCGTACGAACGCGCTCCTCGACGGCCGCCCCGAAGCCCGCGCCCTCTTGGCCGCAGGAGTAACGAACTAGTTCTGCGCTCTGCCCGAGCGTCATCCAGCGCGTCCCTCACAAAACGCGCTGGATGACGTCGAACTAGTTAGCTTCCGTCAAAGTTGCCTTGGCCCAGCGGTAGTCGGCCTTGCCACTGGGAGAACGACGGATCTCCGACACGCTCACGACGGTACGAGGCACCTTGTACCGCGCGACCTGAGACGCGCAATGCTCACCGATCTCGGCGAGGTCCGGGACAGCGAAACCGTCACGAGTGGTGATGACCGCAGCCACGCGCTCGCCGAACTTGTCGTCCGGCACTCCGGCAACCAAGGCGTCGAGAACAGCCGGATGACTCTTGAGTGCCTGCTCGACCTCTTCGGGGTACACCTTCTCGCCACCGGTGTTGATGCACTGAGAACCGCGCCCCAGCAGAACGATCGAGCCGTCGGCCTCGACCCGCCCGATGTCGCCGAGAACCGACATGCGGACGCCGTCGACGACGGGGAACGTCGCTGCCGTCTTCACGGGATCGTTGAAGTATCCGACCGGAACGTGACCGGAACGAGCGATGTACCCGGTCTCGGGTGAACCGGGCTCGAGCGGACGCATCCGATCGTCCACGACACGAGTCTCGTCGCGAGCGGCGATCCGCATCAAGCCGTCCGCGCCGATCTCGAGATTGCCGTCGACGCCGGACTCGGACGAACCGAAACCGTCGCGGATGATCAGGTTCGGAAGAATCGACTTCAACTGCTCACGCAGTGAGAGCGAGAACAACGCTCCGCCGGACGAGACCATGCCCACCGTGCTGAGGTCGTATTCGGCCGCGTTCGCAGCCAATTCGTCGGCGAGCGGGCGTGCCATCGCGTCGCCGACAACGGTGATGGAGACGGCCTTTTCACTCCCGGCAAGCTGGAGCGTCTTCTTCGCGTCGAAACGCGCCATCAGGATTGCGTTGGCGCCCATGAAGAATCCGGTGAACAACGAGTAGGACGCCGCGCCGTGCATCAGCGGTGCAGTGCTGAGCATGTTCATCGCGGGGACGTGCGGCACAGCGGCGTACAGATCTTCGGCCTTGACGTGCGGAGGGCCGAACGGGTTTCCACCTGTGAGCGCTGCGAAGTAGAAATCCTCGTGACGCCACATGACGCCCTTGGGCATACCCGTCGTGCCGCCGGTGTAGATGACAAAGAGGTCGTCTTCGCTGCGCGGCCCGAAGTCTCGCTTGGCCGACTGCGCCTGCGTTGCAACGTCGTAACTGATGCTGTCGACGCCGGCAAGCTCGGCTTCGCCGACGACGACAACATGCTTGACGCCGGGCGTTGTGGGAAGGATCGACGCGACGGTGTCGGCAAACTCCTCGTCGACGATGAGTGCGACCGCCATGGAGTCGTTGTAGAGGTACGTCAGCTCGGCATCGACGTAGCGGTAGTTGACATTGATCGGCACTGCGCGAATCTTGAGGCAGCCCAACAGGCTCTCGACGTATTCGATGCTGTTGCGCATGTGCAAGGCGACGTGATCTCCCGGTCCGACGCCAACACTCGCGAGGTGATGGGCGATGCGGTTCGAGCCTTCGTCGAGTTCCGCGTATGTCCGTCGACGCCCGTCGCACACGATTGCCGTGCGGTCCGAGATCAAGTCCGTTACGCCCTCGTACAGATCTGCCAAATTCAGTGACACTGTTGGTGCCTTCCGTTATTTCAGGTGCGGCAGGTCCGGCCCGGCCGCATCTAGTGGTACTTCGAGTGCGTCATCCGCCGATCCGACGTCCCAACAACGATGCCAGGAGCTGCGCAGATCCTCCCGTTGTTCCACCCGATGCAGCCAGAGCGGATCCTGCTGTGAGGATCTCCGACGATTGGCTGGGGCGTAGATGCTTCCGAGCAGGCGAGTCGTTGAACATGGGTTGCTCCGGGCAGTGTCGGCGGTGACGCAAGTGCGTGCGCGCCCGGTCGGCGCGTAGCCACAAGGTGGCATGTCCAGCTCGTGACCTACATCACCGCTCCCACTGACCGGGACTGCAGTGTTCTGGCTCGCATTTCTGATCAAAACTAGAACTAATTCTGATTTTGACTCTGCTAGTTTTGCCGAATTTACGCCAAAATAGATTGAACAAATTAGAATGAATACTAATTTCTGACCCGGATCGAAGGAGCATGACATGACGCAATCACTGAGCTTGGAAGGCAAAGTAGCCGCAGTCACCGGTGCTGGCGCCGGACTCGGCCGCGCGGAGGCACTCGGCCTCGCAGCCGCCGGCGCAGCCGTCATCGTCAACGACATGGGCCCCGCAGCCAATGACGTGGTCGACGAGATCAAGGCCGCAGGCGGACAGGCCATCGCCATCACTGGCGACGTCTCCGACTGGTCTCTCGGTGCGCGCTTCGTCGAGGAAGGCGTCAAGAACTTCGGCTCCTTCGACATTCTCGTCAACAACGCGGGCATCCTGCGCGACAAGATGATCTTCAACCTGACCGAATCCGACTGGGACGACGTCATTCGCGTGCACCTCAAGGGCCACGCCGCAACCTCCCATGCAGCTGCAGTGCACTGGCGCGCCGCAAGCAAGGCAGCCGATGCTCCCGTCTACGGACGCATCATCAACACCTCCTCCGAAGCCTTCCTCTTCGGCAGCGCCGGACAGCCCAACTACTCGGCAGCCAAGGCCGGCATCACGGCTCTGACGCTCTCGAGCGCAGCCGGCCTCTCCCGTTACGGCGTCCGCAGCAACGCAATCTGCCCGCGCGCCCGGACAGCAATGACAGCAGATGCGTTCGGCGAGAACAACACCGGCGTCACCGGTCTCGATCCGCTTGCACCCGAGCGTGTTGCAACTCTGGTCAGCTACCTGGCTTCGCCCGCCTCGGACGAGATCAACGGACAGGTCTTTGTCGTCTACGGCAAGATGGTGGCGCTGATGGAAGCACCGAAGGTCGAGAACCGTTTCGACGCAGCCGGATCCGCGTTCACCGTCGAAGAGCTCGGTGGTCAGCTCTCGTCGTACTTCTCGGGCCGTGGCCCCTACGAGACCTACGCTGCTTACAGCATCGCCGGCCTCGAGAAGATCGCACTCGCAGTCGACGAGACCGCAACCGTCTAAACAGCATCAAACACAGAAGGAGCGTTTTCATGAGGTTGAACGGCAAGGTAGCGATTGTCACCGGCGGCGCCGGCGGAATCGGTCGCGCAATCACCCGAGTCTTTGCCCGTGAAGGCGCGAAGGTCCTGTTCGTCGACATCAACGACGAGCAGGGCCAGGCCCTCGAGCAGGAACTGGCCGGCGCCGGCAAGTTCCTCAACGTCGACCTTGCCGCCGCAGGTTCGGCCGAGCAGATCCGCGACGCCGCACTCGAGGCGTTCGGCAAGCTCGACATCCTGGTCAACAACGCCCACGCGTCTCGTCAGGCCCCGCTGCTGGAAACCACGCAGGACATGTTCGACCTGTCCTTCAACACCGGCTTCTACCCGGTTGTCCACCTGATGCAGGCGTGCCACGACGAACTGGCGAAGACCAAGGGTTCGGTCATCAACTTCGCCTCCGGTTCAGGCTTGGACGGTATGCCCACCCAGACATCGTACGCAGCGGCCAAGGAAGCTGTGCGCGGTCTGACCCGCGTCGTCGCCAACGAGTGGGCGCCGGAAGGCATTCGGGTCAACGTGGTCTGCCCGTTCGCCGCAACCGAAGGCGTCGTCAAGTGGCAGGAAGCCTTCCCCGAGCGTGCAGCCGCATCGGTTGCCAAGGTTCCTCTCGGACGTATCGGTGATCCCGAAACCGACATCGCTCCCGTCGTCGTGTTCCTCGCGAGCGACGACTCGCAGTACATGACCGGTCAGACGTTGATGGCCGACGGCGGCAGTATCAAACTGCGCTGAGCCGAAGCTCTTCACTGCGCTGAGTCGAAGTTCTTCTCGGTGAGCTCAGCTCACCGAGAAGAGCTTGGCCGCGTTGTCGTGTACGACGGCGCGCAACCACTCGTCCCCGAGATCGAACCGCGTAAGTGCTTGCAACGATTTGAGATACGGGTACGGAATGTTCGGGAAATCGCTCCCGAAGAGTATCCGGTCCTGCATGTCGATCAGGCGAGAGATATCCGACTTCGGAAAGGCACACTGCTCTTCCGTGAAGTCGGTGAACGCCATGGTGGTGTCCAGGCGCACATTCCCGTACGCCTCTGCAAGATCAAGGAATTCGCTGTACTCCGGCATACCCATGTGCGCGATGATCAGCGGCAACCTCGGGTAGCGTGCCAGCAACGACGCGATTCGATCCGGCCCGGTGAACGTACCCGGCGCCGGCCCTGAGCCACAGTGAATGACGATGGGTGTCTCGGCGTCCTCGAGTTGGCCCCACACGTTGTCGAGCAGCGGATCGTTAGGGTCGTAATTGCCGACCTGGATGTGGGACTTGAAGATTCGCGCGCCCGACTCCAACGCTTTCCCGACGTACGACGCGGCCGTCTCTTCGGGATAAAACGTGGCCGTATGTAGGCAATCCGGCGTTTGGGCGGCAAACTCGACGGCCCACTGATTGAGCCACTCAGCCATCGCGTTCTTGTGCGGGTAGATCATCGAGGTAAAGGCGCGGACTCCGAATTCACGCAGCCGCTGTACGCGTTCCTCTTCCACCAGGCGATACGTGATCGGCCATGGTCGACCGATCATCGGACCCGCCGAGTCGAAGTACCCCCACACTTTGTCCATGACACTCTTGGGCATGAAGTGGGTGTGAACGTCGATCAAACCCGGAACACCCAGCTCATCCCAAAAGTCCCGAACCGCGGCGATCTCCTCGGCCCCGGGGACCGAATCCGTATCTACGCACATAGCGAGCGCTCCTTCCGTTTGCTCGACCATACCGAGTGTTGTCGCGCTCACTGAGACAGGTGATTGACGGCAAGGCCGTACGCACTCGAATCTGAAGGCATCTTGCCGATTACTGCTGGAGGTTGCATGTCTTTGACCGAGTCCGAAGTCGCGTCACTCAGTCCTGTCGAGGAACTACTCGCAATCGAGGAAATCAAGAAGGTCTTCTCGGCTCGCCTGCGTTGCATGGACACCAAGCAGTGGCATATCTACCCGACACTGCACACCGAGGACGTCGTCAGCGAAACCTGGGGCGGCCTCCCCACGGACAAGCAACCCAAGACCGGTGACACCTCCAATCAGGTGGTCGGTATCGAGAAACTCACCAACGCCATCCGGAACATGCTCGACGGCGAGATTCCTCTCACCACGGCGCACCACGCACACACACCTGAAATCGTGCTGACCTCCCCCACCACCGCCACGGGAATCTGGGCGATGGAGGACATGCTGTGGTGGAACGACGGTGAGAAGGAATTGCACCTGCACGGCTACGGCCACTACCACGAGGAATACCGCAAAGAGAACGGTAAGTGGCTGATCAGCTACCGCACTCTCACGAGGTTGCGCGTCGATCAGGACCCCGGATTCTTCCGATTCATGAAAGCACTGTGATTGACATGACCAGTCCCCTTTTCCAGCCTTTGCGCATTCGTTCGCTCGAATTGCCCAACCGCATCGTCATGTCCCCGATGACGCGCACCTACTCCATCGAGGGCGTCCCCGGTCAGGATGTCGCCGACTACTACCGTCGACGCGCTGAGGGCGGCACCGGCCTGATCGTCACCGAAGGCGTTGCGATCGACCACGTAACTGCGGTCGACCATGCCAACGTCCCCAACCTGCATACGCCCGCCGCTCAGGCCGGCTGGCGCAAGGTCATCGACGACGTTCACGGCGCCGGCGGCAAGATCGTGCCGCAGCTCTGGCACGTCGGCCCGTTGTGGGGCGCGATGACGCAGATGGATCCTTCGCTCAAGCCGATGCGCCCGTCCGGTGAGTGGGGTCCGCTCGGTGTCACCTCGTACTCTGCCGCCTACGTCGAGCGCGCCCAGGCAACAACCGACGCGATGACCGAGCAGGACATCGAAGACGTGATCGCCGCCTACGTCCGCAGTGCGAAGCACGCTGTCGAGCTCGGCTTCGACGGCATCGCCATCCACGGCGGCCACGGCTACCTACTGGATTCCTTCTTCTGGGAAGGCACCAACCGGCGCGACGACGCGTGGGGCGGCGACTTGGAGCGTCGTACCAAATTCCCCGCAGCCGTCGTTGCGGCGATCCGCGAAGCCATCGGCCCCGATCTGCCGATCATCTACCGCTTCTCCCAGCACAAGCAGCAGGATTTCACCGCGAAGATCGCGGAAACCCCGGAAGAGCTGGGCGTGATCCTGGGCGCTTTGGTCGATGCCGGGGTCGATGTGCTGGACGCCAGCATCCGACGCTTCGACGTTCCCGCCTTCGAAGGCAGCGACCTCTCGCTCGCCGGCTGGGCCAAGAAGCTGACTGGCGCCGTCACCATGGCCGTGGGCAGCGTCGGCCTCGGAAAGTCACTGCGCGACAGTCGCATCGAAGGCGTTGCACCCGTCGTGGACAACATCCCCCAGCTCGAGGAGCGCATCGGTAGCGGAGAGTTCGATCTGATCGCGATCGGCCGCTTGCACTTGGCTGATCCGGCACTCGCCACCACCCTGCGTGCCGGCGGCCCCTTGCCGGCATTCGATCGAGCGGTGCATGAGGGCAGCTTGATCTAGGGGCTACGCCTTTTAGAACAGTGTGAACAGATCTTCCGGTTCGACAGCCGTCGTGGACTTCTCCTTGTACGAGGAGTTCACGGCGGTTACTTCTTTTTTCACCGGCACCGGTGTCTGCGCAGCAAGTGGTACCGACTCGATGTCCCCGGAGACAATCGCACGGGCGGCTTCGCCTGCCAGCTTGTCGGCCATCTCGTTGTAGTGGTTGCCCACGTGCCCGCGGACCCAACGGAAACGCACCGGCCCGACACGATCGGTGATGGCACGGTCGATGCTCTGCACCAGTTCCAGGTTCTTGACAGCGCCGCCGCCCGCGGTTTTCCAGCCCTTGCGCTTCCAACTCGGCAGCCACTCGGATGCACATTTGATGGCGTACTGGGAGTCCGATTCGATGAGCAAAGGCTCGTCTCCGGGGTGAGCGACAACGGCCTCGAAGAGCGCCCTCAACTCGGCGATCTGGTTGGTTCCGGATGATTCGCCGCCCGACATCGACGGACCCTCGTGATTTACCCAAGCCCAGCCGATAGCTCCGCCGGGGTTGCGCAGACAGGATCCGTCGGTGCTCACGATGATCATGGCTCGGACCTTACGTTGCCCCACCGACATGTGTCTGAACGCGGGGCGACCGTTGCAGATACGCTGGCCGACGATGACGCCGAAACTCGAGGCTGCCGAAGTCACGGTGACTTCTCAGCGACCACTCGATGCCGCGCTGACGCTCAGCCCGCATCAGCGCGGACCTGGCGACCCCGCTCACAGGCGTACCCCGGACGGCGCGATCTGGCGAGTTTCCCGCCAACTTTCGGGTCCTGTGACCTACCGCATTACACAGTCGGATCGCCACACCGTGCGCGTGCAGTCGTGGGGCGTCGGCGCTACGGAGTTCCTGAGCGGAGCCGAAGCATTGCTCGGGCTCGACGACGAAGCCGACGATTTTGCTCCCGAACATCCCAAGCTGGCCGAAGCTCATCGACGCTTCCCGCATCTGCGGATCGGACGCACCGGACGCGTCATGGAGGCCCTCGTCCCCGCCATCCTCGAACAACGTGTCCACGGCGTCGACGCCTTTGCAGCGTGGAGACGTCTGCTGACCAAGTTCGGAGAACGAGCTCCCGGACCGGCGCCTGACGGAATGCGAGTTCCACTCACCGCGGATCAGTGGCGACGGATGCCGTCGTGGGAGTTTCATCGCGCGAACGTCGACCCGGCAAGATCCAAGACGATCGTGCAGTGCGCTCGGGTTGCCGATCGACTCGAGCAAGCGTCGACGTTCTCACGGGCGGAGGCCACGAGGCGTCTGCGAGCCGTCCCCGGCGTCGGAATCTGGACGGCCGCCGAAGTTGCCCAGCGTGCGTTCGGGGATTCGGACGCTCTGTCGGTGGGCGACTACCATCTCGCCGCAGTAGTCGGCTGGTCCCTCCTCGGGGAACCGATCGACGACGCTCGTATGGTCGAGTACCTCGCTCCCCTGCAACCGCATCGGTATCGGGCGGTCCGGCTCCTGCAGGTCAGCGGCCAGGCCGTCAAACCGAAGTTCGGGCCTCGCACCGCAATCGCCGATCATCGTTGGCACTGAGCGCAAGATCATAGTTGGCACTGAGCGCAGGGAGAGTAATCATGTCGAGTCGATACGCACACATCGCGTTCTCACCCGCTGCGGTCGAGCGCCAGCGCGAGTCGGGCAGTTTCACGATCTACGGATCCAAACTCGATCATCCCGATGCCGGCCCCATGGAATTCGATTCTCGCGCTCAGGGTTTCGTTACATCTGTCGATTCGTTCTTCCTGTCCACGGTCACTTACGACGGTTGGCCGTACATCCAGCATCGTGGTGGTCCCCGCGGGTTTCTCCACGTGTTGGGCCCGAACCGAATCGGCTTTGCCGACCTGCCCGGCAATCAACAGTTCGTGACGCTCGGCAATCTCGAGACCAACAACCGCGTCTCGCTCTTTGTCGTCGACTATCCGACACGAACCCGCCTGAAAATCTACGGCCGCGCTCATGTCGTCGACGCCGATGCCGACCCCGCGCTGCTGCAACAACTTCTGGAGGTTCCCGGCGGCATCATGTCGGCCAAGGCGCAGCGCTCGATAGTCATCGACGTGGAAGCATTCGATTGGAACTGCGCGCGAAACATCACTCCGCGCTACGACAAGGAACGAATGGACGAATCTCTGGCGCTGGCCCGCAGGCCACTACAGGAACAGATCGACTCACTCCAGGCGGACGTTGCCAGGCTCGCCGCCGAGAACGAAGCGCTCCGCGCTCGGGTGTCGAATAACGAATGAGACTGGGCGGTTTCAGGAGTGTGGGGGCCGGGTAGCCACTTGTCACGACCCGTCGCGTGCAAGGCTCTGCTTGCGAGCGCATCGCAGTGCTCGACGGGTCCGCTTGTGCCCGAAAGTTCCACACAGACAGATTGGCTTTCCCCATGAAACTGTCCCGAACTCTGACCATGACCGCGATTGTCGTTGCTGCCGTCGGCGCAGGCGCCGGAACGGCTGTTGCAGCTCCGAACACCGGCTTCGATCCGTTCAACCAACCGGTAAGCACGAACAGTCCGACTGCAGCGACGCTTTTCCCCGGTAACGATGCCAAACAAGCTGCGTTCGACACCATGACGAACGAAATCAATATCGGGTGGAACAACGGCGGCTTGCAGTCGACGCTCGGCGGTGCGGCCACGGGTATCGGGATTGGGTGCTTGTCGATCTTCCCCAACTTCATCGCCGGATGCATCGTCGGCGGAGCCATCGGAACGGGTATCGGTCTGGGCAACGGCATCATGAACGGAAACCCGAATGCCGCACCGGCAGTGGAGAAATTCTTCGCCACTCCGTAGTTCAGGCGTTGTAGTTCAGTCGTGCGAGTGACCATGTGTAGGATCGTCGCCGAAGTGCGTGGCGCCGATCGAGTGAAGTAGCTGGTGAACGGTGTCGTCAGCCAATTGGTAACGCATCGAACGGCCGTCTCGCGTCGCAGTCACCCACCCCTGGCTCCGAAGCAGCCGAAGTGCATGCGAGACAGCCGTCCCGCTCATTCCCAATGCCACGGACAGGTCCGTGACACAGATCCCCGGCGCGTGATGCAAACACAGGAGAAGCCGAAGGCGGTTGGCATCGGACAGCAGTTCAAACCTGTTGGACCACACAGTCACGTCCAGGCCCTCGAGCGCCGCCTGCCCGCGCCGGACATCGGCGATGTTCAAAGCGCCGCTTGACTCCATGCCCGACCGCCTTCGTAGTGCTGTTATCCCTCATACGGAGTGTACCCAGGGGACGCTCAGGCGGATTCCACCACAGCGGCCAGGCCCTGCCCGCCGCCGATACACATGGTCAGCAGCGCTTTTCCGCTACCGCGGCGACTGAGTTCATGCAGGGCTGTAGTCGTCATGCGGGCACCCGTCGCACCGACGGGATGTCCGAGTGAAATTCCGGACCCGTTGACGTTCAGCCGATCGAGGTCCTCGAAGCCCCATTCCTTCACGACGCCGAGAACCTGGCACGCAAATGCCTCGTTCAGCTCCACCAACTCGAAATCGGAGAAGCTGCCGCCGGTCCGGGCAAAGAGCTTCGATACTGCTGCGACGGGTCCGAGTCCCATCAGCGCGGGTTCACAGCCGGCGGCAGCCCAACTGTCCAGGAAGCCGATCGGTTCGAGACCCAACTCGTCCAGTCGATCTTCGGCAACCACCAACATCGCAGCCGCAGCGTCATTCTGCTGACTGGCATTTCCGGCCGTGACGACGCCACCCTTCGTGACGGTCCGCAACCGACCGAGTGTGTCCATCGACGTGTCGTCGCGAATTCCCTCGTCGCTGCGGAACTCCGTGACGTTGCCCTTACGATCGGTCAGTTCCACGGAGACGATCTCGGTGTCGAAACGGCCGGAATCTCGCGCTGCCGTTGCCTTGCGATGACTGTCCACCGCAAACTGATCAGACTGCTCGCGACTGATGTCGCAGCGTTGCGCGACGTTCTCCGCGGTTTCGATCATGCCGCTGATCTTGCCGAATCGCCACTCCGGTTGTGACCGCTCACGCCCACGATCGAGCCTGTCGAACAGTTGCAGCCCACCGGCTTTGGTGCCCCACCGCGCTCCGGTGGTGTAGTGCTCAATGCCACTCATCGATTCGACACCGCCCGCGAGAACCACATCAGCAGCGCCTGTTTGAACCATCATCGCCGCGGTGATGATGGCCTGCAGGCCCGTTCCGCAGCGGCGATCCGTCTGGAAACCGGCAACCGAGATGGGAAGCCCGGCCTCGAGCGCTGCCCACCGGCCGATGCACGGTGCCTCCGAATTGGCGTACGACTGCCCCATCGCAACATCGTCGATGCGGGCAGGGTCGATGCCGCTGCGACGAACCGTCTCCTTGATCACTGTGGCTGCCAAAGTCTCGGCAGGTACGTCACGCAGTGCACCGCCGAAGCGGCCCACCCCGGTCCGAACCGGCGCAACCAGCGCTGCTCGTTTCATGATTTCCTCGAATCTTGTTCTGTACGTGTGAGAATGACTCAGGAGACAAGCAGGCGAACCGTCTCGGCAACAAGAGCAGGCTTTGGTGCCCCCTCGATCTCGATCGTGTAGCGCACGACAATCGTCGCGCCCTTCGCAGTGCGCTCGAACGACAGAATTTCAGCGCCTGCGCGAACCGACGAACCGACCTTGACCGGTTCGGGGAATCGAACCTTGTTGCTGCCGTAGTTGACAGTCATGGCAATGCCGTCGACGCGCATCACCTGGGCACCGAGCACGGGCAGCAGTGACAGGGTCAGGTAGCCGTGTGCAATGGTGCCGCCGTACGGACCCTGCGCGGCGCGTTCGGGATCCACGTGAATCCACTGGTGATCTTCTGTCGCGTCGGCAAACTTGTCGACTCGCTCCTGGGTGACCGGAAACCACTCGCTGTATCCGAGGTGCTCGCCTACTGCCGACTCGACGTCGTCGATTCCGTTGAATACTCGCATGGTCTCTCCTGAGAGATTTTGGGTGACAACGAGATACGACCGCGGGAACCGCTAGTGCGCGCCTCGTCGTAGCGTCACTCGATAGGTGTACTGCTCGGGCAGGAAGTAGCTGACGGACAATTCGTTGGCCAGACCGGCAGCGTTGGTATACAGGCGATCGACGCGCAACATCGCATGCCCGGGTTCACAATTCACGTCCCTGGCAACGTCAGCAGTAGCCGGTGCCACCGTAATCGACTGCGCTGCTTCGATTATCGGACTGTCCAACAGTGGCTCCAATAACCCGATCACGGTATAGGAGCTGACGGCACCTGCCAACATTTCGGGTGCGTCGACGATGTGACGGGCAACAGCTTCGGGCAGGTGTGCGGTGGTCTGTACAAAGGGAATGCCCTCGTGAAATCGGCGAAATACCACCGTATACACCACATCCGTATCCAACCGGAGCCTGCTTGCCGCTTCGATGTCCACACGCCGAACCAGTGGCGCGACGACTTCCATTGTCGTGTCCTTCGACAGGTTCATCAGGTCTTCGATGGACCCCAGATGCCGCAGATACTGGCCGGTGTTCTCCGTCACGAACGTGCCACGACCCGGGACCCGATACACGATGCCTTCGGAAACCAGGTCGTGGAATGCTCGTCGAACCGTCTGGCGGCTCACGCCGTGCCGCGCCGCCAGTTCGGATTCGGTGGGTAGCTGAAGGCCGTCGCGGTAAGTTCCGGCGGATATCTGCTGACGAAGCTCACGGGAGAGGCGTTGATACGCCGGCTCCGTCTCTCTTTCCTTACCGCTCATAGCATTCAGATTCTACTGGCTCACCGAGTGGTCACAGACCACCGCGCGCAACCAGCTGCGCGACGATGACATTGCGCTGAATCTCGTTGGTGCCCTCGCCCACGATCATCAGTGGGGCGTCCCGGAAGTAGCGCTCTACGTCGTATTCCGTCGAATAACCGTAGCCACCGTGAATGCGGACCGCGGACAACGCAATTTCCATGGCAACCTCGGACGCATACAGCTTGGCCATTCCGGCTTCCATGTCGCACCGCTCGCCGCTGTCGTACTTCTCTGCCGCGTGCCAGGTCAATTGCCGAGCCGCGGTCAGCTTCGTCGCCATGTCCGCGAGGTAGTTACCGATCGACTGATGCTTCCAGATCGGTTTGCCGAAGCTTTCACGCTGCTGCGCGTAGGCAAGCGAATCCTCGAGTGCAGCGGTCGCAACACCGAGCGCCCGGCAAGCCACCTGGATACGGCCGGTTTCGAGGCCCTTCATCATCTGTCCGAAGCCCTTGCCGGGCACGCCGCCGAGGATCGCGTCTTCGGAGATGCGGTAGTTGTCGAAGGACAACTCACAACTCTCGACGCCCTTGTAGCCGAGCTTGGGGAGATCACGGGAAACGTTGAGCCCCTCGCCCTGTTCGACCAGGACGATCGAGATACCGGCATGCCGCGGACTTGCCGAAGGATCCGTCTTGCACAACAGTGCGATCACACCGGATCGCCGCGCATTGGTGATCCAGGTCTTTGCTCCGTTGATGACCAGATCCGTGCCGTCGCTCTTGGCGTTCGTGGTCATCGCCTGCAGATCGGAGCCACCGCCGGGTTCGGTAAGAGCCATGGTGGCTCGAATTTCACCGGTTGCCATCAGCGGCAGATACTTCAGTTTCTGTTCCTCGGTGCCGAACAGGGTGATGAGCTTGGCTACCACCGTATGGCCACCCATTGCACCCGCTAGCGTCATCCAACCTCTGGACAGCTCCTGGGTTACCTGCGCATAGCACGGCATCGATACAGGGCATCCACCGTATTCCTCGGGAATGGCGAGGCCGTAGATCCCGATCTGCTTCATCTGGTCGATCCACTTTTCGGGATATTCGTTCGCGTGCTCCACCTCCTGCACGGAGGGCTTGACCTCGCGATCTATGAACGATCGCACCGTGTCGACCAGGAAGGTCTCTTCGTCGTTGAGCTTGAGCATGAATCCGCCTCGACATTGTTCAAAGTTTGTACGGCCATATTTAGCCATTGTTGACCCTTTGTCAACACTTCGCCTTGACAGTCACCCACAAATGCTGCCAGCATCGTGGAAAAACCAGTGCAATTCTGGAAATAGCCACGAAATTTCGACTGATTCACGGCAACTCACCACATTTTCAACTGGCCGTACATTTGGGCCCTGATCGAGGTAATCGACACACGTGACTAACAACGAGTACCGATCTGTCCGACGCCGCACAGCCCTGGTTGCGCCCGGCAGCGACGAGCGCAAAGTACGCAAAGCGCTGAACTCGACCGCGGACGAGGTGATCCTCGATCTCGAGGACGCCGTCACCACGGCCAACAAAAACACCGCCCGCGAGCTTGTCGCCGAACTTGTTCGCGAGTTCGGCGCTTCCCGAACCGTGTCCGTGCGCGTCAACGGACCGACCACCCCGTGGTTCGTCGCCGACATGACCGCGTGCGGCGCACTCGGCGAATCGTTGACCAGTGCGATAGTCCCGAAGGTGGAGTCTGCCGAGGAACTCCTCGAAGCGCAGCGACTTCTCGTGGCAGCAGGCGGAAACTCCGTCACCCTTCAAGCGCTCATCGAGACACCGTTGGGCGTCTCGAACGTCGACGCCGTCACCCGATCGACGACGCGCCTGCAGGCAATCGTCATCGGATACGCCGATCTCGGTGCAGCACTGGGACGCTCACGCACCGCTCTCCCGGAGCACTGGCTGGCCGTGCAGGACAGAATTCTGATCGCCTGCCGCACCGCCGGTATCGCTGCTATCGACGGGCCGTTTCTCGGAATTGCCGACGACGACGCCTTCCGCCACTCCGCGGCCTGGACCAGCGCGCTCGGATTCGACGGAAAGTGGGTTATCCACCCGGCGCAGATCGATTCCGCTACTGCGGCATTCACACCATCGGACTCCGATGTCGCCGACGCCCGACGGGTCCTGGGCGCACTCGAAGAAGCCGAAGCCTCCGGCGCCGGCGCGGCGCAACTCGACGGTCAGATGCTCGACGAAGCCGTCGCCGTGGCAGCGCGTCGCACACTCGCCCGAGCAGAAGGAGTCAGGGCATGAGCGTACAGAACGGGAGCGACCATTACGCCGCCGATCATTATGTCGGTGGACCGTATTTCGACGAGCTCACCCACGGGAAGGTTTTCGACGAAGCTCCCGCCGTCACGCTGACGAGTGGCCTTGCCGCCACCCATCAGGCCATCCTCGGCGACCGGATGCGACTTTCCCTCGACGCCCATCTCTCGACTGCAGTCACGGGAAGTGCTGCACCCGTTGCCAATCCTGGTTTGGTCACCGACATCGCGATCGGCCAGTCCACGGTGGTTACCCACCACGTGAAGGCCAACCTGTTCTACCGCGGACTGCGATTCCACCGGTTCCCCGTTCTCGGCGACACCCTGTACACGCGTACCGAGGTGGTGGGACTGCGCGAAAACTCGTCCAAGCCCGGCCGCGCCCCCACCGGCCTTGCGGCACTGCGGATGACGTCCACCGACCAGAACGGCAACACCGTTCTGGACTTCTACCGTTGTGCGATGCTGCCACTGAGCGGCAATCCCGACGACGGGCGCACGCGGCACGACGACGATCTGTCGTCCATCGGCCCTGACGCGCTCGCCCCGTACGTGACGCCGCAAGACTGGAACCTCGACGCTTACCGAAACAAGGTTCCCGGCAAGCACTTCGATCAGGCACTGGTCGGTTCGATCCACCGCAGCAGCGGCGACGTCGTCTCCAGCGCACCCGAGCTCGCCCGGTTGAGCCTCAACATCGCGGCGACACATCACGACGAACGCGTCGGCGCCCATGGTCGTCTTGTCTACGGTGGCCACACCATCGGTATCGCCCTCGCGCAGGCAACTCGGGCACTCCCGAACCTGGTCACCGTTCTCGGGTGGCATTCGTGTGATCACACCGGACCCGTCCACGAAGGCGATACGCTCACGAGCGAACTCCGCGTCGAGAGCGCCACTCCACTCGAACACGGCACTGCCGTCGAGCTTCGATCACTTGTTTTCTCCCACAACAGCTCTGCCACCGACACTCCCGTGCTGGACTGGCGATTCACAGCTCTGATGGCATGACCGACACGCTAAGGACCATCATGACCACCCAGAACACATCCACAGGCCCGTTGGCCGGACTCCGCATCATCGAGATCTCCAGCTTCGTCGCGGCTCCCCTGTGCGGGCTGACACTCTCCCAACTCGGCGCCGAGGTCATCCGAATCGATCCCATCGGCGGCGCTTCCGATTACAACCGTTGGCCGGTGACCGATCACGGCGAGAGCATCTACTGGACGGGCCTGAACAAGGGCAAGAAGTCACTCGCCGTGAACATGCGCTCCGACGAGGGACAGGCATTGGTGCAACAACTGGTCACCGCACCCGGCCCCGGCAACGGCATCCTGGTCACCAACGCGGGCGGACGCGCGTGGATGAGCCACGCTACCCTCGCCGCCCTGCGAGAAGACGTCATCACCCTCGAAATCCTGGGCCGCCGCGACGGCTCCCCCGGAGTCGACTACACCGTCAACGCCGGGTTGGGATTTCCGATGATGACCGGACCTTCGGACCATGCCGGCGTCGTCAATCACGTACTTCCGGCCTGGGACATGGCCTGCGGGTTGCATGCGGCACTGGCAATTACCTCCGCAGCACGCAAACGCGACACCACCGGAGAGGGTTCACAGATCACCCTCCCCCTCGAAGACGTTGCGCTCGCAACAGCGGGCACACTCGGGTACTTCACCGAGGTCCAGATCAACGGACACAGCCGCACGTCCGGCGGCAACGCCGTGTACGGAACGTACGGAATCGATTTCGTCACCAGCGACAACGAACGTTTCATGATCGTCGCGCTGACCACCCGCCATTTCCGTGACCTCACGGCAGTGACCGGAACAACCGAAGCCGTCGAAGCCGTCGAAGCTGCCTTGGGCGCAGATTTCACCACCGAAGCCGACAGGTACACCCACCGCGAGGTGCTCACCGCACTGTTCTCGCGTTGGTTCCGTGAACACAGCGGTTCCGAAGTTGCTGCAGCACTGGACAAGACATCGATCCTGTCCGAGCGCTACCGCAGTTTCGCGGAGGTCGTCGAATCCGGCGAACTCGAAAAGAACCCGATGTTCACGACGCTCGAACAACCTCGCATCGGGTCCTACCTCGCCGCCGGCCATCCCGCATCATTCAACGGAACTCACTTCACGACCGGACCCGCCCCGGTAGTCGGCGAAGATTCCGTGACCGTACTGGCCGAGATCCTCGGCACGACTGCAGATCGTGCGGCCGAGCTGGCAGAGAACGGCACAGTCGGCGTTCCGTCACTCTGATCACGCCTACCTACAGCTTCGGCCTCGGGAAATTCTCCCGAGGCCGAAGTTGTAGGTACGCAAGAACTGTCAGAGGCCAAGATCTTTGGCGATGATGGTTTTCATGACTTCACTTGTACCACCGTAGATTCGCGTGACGCGTGTATCAGCGTAGAGGCGAGCGATGGGGTACTCGGTGATGTACCCGTACCCACCGTGCAACTGGAGGCATTTGTCGATTACTTGACCGGCCGCCTCAGTACAGAACAGCTTTGCCTTTGCTGCATCGGCGATGGTCAGCGTGCCACGGTCATGACACTCCAGTGCGTTGTCGGACACCAACTGGATTGCATCAACTTCGGTAGCGCACTCCGCCAGAACGAATTTGGTGTTCTGGAACGCCGCAACCGGCTTACCGAAGACCTTGCGATCCTTGACGTAATCGATGGCAAATCGAAGTGCTGCAGTGGCCGTCGCGGCCGCACCGAAAGCAATGGTCAGTCGTTCCTGCGCCAAGTTGTGGGTCAGATAGCTGAAGCCGTCACCTTCCTCGCCGAGCCGATCCTCGACGGGCACCTGGACGTCGACAAACGACAGCTCCGCGGTGTCCGAGGTCTTGAGCCCGATCTTGTTGATCTTGCGCCCCACCGAGAAACCCGGTGACGATGTATCGACCACCAGAATCGACAATCCACTACGACGGTTCTCCGCGGTACTGGGCGCGGTCCGGCACACCACCAGAATGCGATCGGCAAGCACGCCGCCGGTGATGAACGTCTTGGCTCCGTTGAGCACATAGTGCGTACCGTCCTCGGACAGCTTGGCCGACGTCGCGATGTTCGCCAGATCCGAGCCCGTTCCCGGTTCGGTCATCGCAATCGCGAACATCAGATCGCCGGATGCAAACCCGGGCAGCCACCGATTCTTCTGTTCCTCGTTTGCGTACTCGAGCAGGTACGGCAGGATCAGGTTCGTATGGACGGACTGCGAGCCGAACGACGCCCCGGCCGCGGCAACTTCCTCAGCTACGACGACATTGAACTTGAGCGAGGACTCACCGCCTCCGCCATATTCCTCCGGAACCTGAATTCCGAGTACGCCCAGCTCACCCAACCGGCGATAGAAATCACGGGGCGGGTGACCGTCTTCTTCCCACTTCTCGTGGACTGGCGTCACTTCCTTCGCGATGAAATCGCGGACGGTTGCCCGGAATGCCTCGTGATCCTCGTTGAACACGGTGCGCTGCATGTATGAACTCCAGTCGGTCAAGGGAAACGAGGGTGATCTTTTTATCACCTTGCCTCAATTTGCTGCGTGCGATCCAACACCCATCACCTATGTGTCCGATAGGGCATTCCAATACCCCCTGACCTGCGATACATAGGTAACCGCTATCGTTCCGATCACCGACGCGACATTGCCGAAAGTGATCCAGAACACGTTGAATAGGACAGCCGGCAACGCACACAATCGATCGCTTCGAGGCCGTGCTTCGATCACGATCGCCACCGCCTACCAACCTCGAAGGGACGCCCGTGACCAACATCGCGCAGCATCGTAACGACGTCCAACCAGAATCGTCTGTCGTCCCGGTCTTCGGCACCCGCAAGCGTGCATGGACGATGACCGGACTGGTCGTCTTCCTCTACGTCGTCAACTACGCCGACAAAGCAGTCCTCGGAATCATCGCTCAGCCGCTTGCACGTGAGCTCGGACTGAAGTCGTCGCAAATCGGCATGGTCGGCTCACTGTTCTTCCTGATGTTCTGCATCGGTGGCTTCATGGCCGGACCCCTGAACAAGTACCTGACCCTTCGTTGGGCGCTGCTGATCTTGGCGGCGATCTGGTCCGTGGTCATGCTCCCCCTCGTTCTCGGCGCAAGTCTCGCAATGCTGATCGTCTCGAGGATGCTGCTCGGACTTGCCGAAGGACCCAGTTCGGCTCTGATGCACACCGCTGCATATTCATGGCACCCACCGGCCAAACGCGGCCTTCCCGGCGCGATGCTCGCCGGATCCGCTTCCGTCGCAAAGATCGCCCTCGCTCCCGTGCTGACGTTCATCGCCGTTCATTACGGTTGGCGCGCAGCAGTTCTCTCGCTCTCCGTTCTCGGTCTGGTGTGGATGGGTTGCTGGCTGGCCGGTTGGTCCGAAGGACCGTACACGAGCAAGGCAGTCAAGGCGACCAAGCAAGCAGATACCGAAGAAGCAGTCGAGACGACTGCAAAAGCAGTCACCGAACCGAACGTTCCGTGGCGCAAGATCCTGCTCTCCCGCACGTTTGTCAGCTGCTGCTTCCTCATCGCCGCCATCTACGCGCTGACCACCGTCGTCCTCACCTGGCTCCCGTCGTACTTCGAGGTCGGCCTCGGTTACAGTGCGATGCAAGCCGGTTCGATGTTTGCACTGCCGTCGATCGTAGGCCTGATCCTCATGATCACCTCCGGTTCCGTCACCGACAAGCTGATCGGCCGCGGTTTCACGTCTCGCACAGTTCGCATCATCGTTCCCTGTGTCGGCGTTCTGATCTGCGGATCGATTCTCCTGTTCCTCCCCCAGATCTCCGCTCCCGCCGTCGCGGTCGCCATGGTGTCGATCGGCTACGGATTCTCGGCAATCACTTTCCCACTCATCAACGCCGCGATCTCCGAACTGTGCCCGCCGCAGCAGACTGCCGGAACCATGGGATTCTTCCTCGCCATCATGTCGATCGGTGGCCTGATTGCGCCTTACGCAACGGGAGTCATCGTGGATAACGCCGCAACGGCTGCCGACGGTTATGCCCAGTCCTTCCAGGCAATCGGCATCATCGGCGTCATTGCAGCGGTTCTGGTACTCGTCTTCGCCAATCCCGACCGCGACCGAAAGCTCATCCGCGGCTGAGAACTCCACTCATAGCCATTCGCTAACAAAGCCATTCACCGAAAGACATTGCCGGGTCGCCCTTGCTCGTGATCGACTCGAAGCACGCCCCGACCGCACAGTCGCAACACCGGGCACGAACAGCAGGAGAGACACATGCGAGATGCCGTCATCGTCGACGCAGTACGTACACCGATCGGCCGACGCGGCCGCGCCCTCTCGGAGATCCATCCGGCGGATCTGTCTGCACACGTGCTGCGTGCACTCGCCGAACGGACCGGACTCGACGCGGCAACGGTCGACGACGTGATCTGGGGATGCGTCAGTCAGGTCGGCGAACAAGCCGGAAGCATCGCCCGCACAGCCGCACTCGCCGCCGGTTGGCCCGACAGCGTTCCCGGGGTCACGCTGACCCGCGCCTGCGGATCGAGCCAACAGGCAGTCTCCTTCGCCGCGGCCACCGTCATCTCCGGTCAGAACGACGTGGTCGTAGCGGGCGGCGTCGAGTCGATGTCGCGAGTGCCGATGGGAACTGCCAGCAAGAACGGTGAGCATTTTCCCGCTTCGGTACTCGAACGATTCGGCGTCGACGGATTCAGTCAAGGAACCGGCGCCGAGATGATGGCTCGCAAATGGGCACTCACACGGACGGCTCTCGACGAATACTCCCTCCGCTCACACGAACTCGCGGCGCGCGCTACCGATGCGGGTGCATTTACCGGACAGATTGCTCCAATCGCCGACTTATCTCAGGACGAAGGAATTCGGCGAGGAGGAAGCCTGGAGTCGCTCGCGAAACTGCCGGCAGCGTTCGACGCAGACGGAGTGATCCACGCCGGCAACTCTTCTCAGATTTCCGACGGAGCGGGCGCCACACTCGTCACGACCAGTGAGTACGCCCGAGCACGTGGCTGGAAGCCCATCGTCCGTATTCACACAGCAGTTGTCGCGGCCGATGATCCTGTCATCATGCTCACCGGTCCGATTGCCGCCACGGCAAAGGCATTGGAGCGGTCAGGGTTGTCCATCGACGACATCGGCGCCTTCGAGATCAACGAGGCATTCGCGCCCGTCCCACTGGCCTGGTTGGCGGAAACCGGCGCCGCCATCGATCGTCTGAATCCGCTCGGCGGCGCGATCGCGGTCGGCCACCCGCTCGGAGGATCCGGCGCAATTCTGATGACTCGGCTCGCGCATCACATGCGCGATAACGGAATCCGTTACGGACTGCAGTCGATGTGCGAAGCCGGCGGCATGGCCAACGCGACAATTCTCGAATTGATCTGACCCGACGTCATTGTCCGGTCTACTCGTCATCCAGCAGGAAAGAAGAACTTAATTCATGAAACTCGAGGGACTTTCCACCGCGATCACCGGCGGCGCTTCAGGTTTGGGCCTGGCAACCGCTCGACGGCTACTCGACGCCGGAGCACACGTCACGCTGATCGACCTGCCTTCGTCCGAAGGTAAGCAGATAGCAGCCGATCTCGGGGCTGCGGCACAATTCGTCGAGGCCGACATCACCGACAGCGAACAATTCACGGAAGCACTCGACGCGGCGCACGCACGCGGTGGCTTACGCGCTGTTGTCCATTGCGCGGGTGCCGGACGTCGCATGCGCATTCTCGACAAGGACGGAAAAGCCGGATCGGTCGAGGATTTCGAGTTCGTCGTCAAACTCAATCTCGTCGGTTCGTTCAACGCACTGCGTCTCGGCGCCGAGCGGATGGCAGAACTCGATGTCGTGGACGGTGAGCGCGGCGCCATCGTCATGACGGCGTCGGTCGCAGCCTTCGAAGGTCAGATCGGCCAGATCAACTACACGGCATCCAAAGCCGGGATCGTCGGTATGACCGTCACCGCTGCCCGCGATCTCGCCAGCCGAGGTATCCGCGTCAACACCATCGCGCCAGGCATCATGGACACACCATTGCTGGCACGTCTGCGCGAAGACGTGCGGGCAGGCCTCGAAGCCTCGGTTCCCAATCCGTCGCGGTTGGGCCGCCCCGACGAGTTCGGCCAGCTGGCGGTATCGATCCTCGAAAACGGCTACCTCAACGGCGAAACCATCAGACTCGACGGCGCTATCCGGATGGCACCCAGGTGACGGGCAGGGGCATGACTGCCAATCCACAACTGCGCCACAATATGCAGTATCCAGACACCACCATGGCGTACTGGGCGCCCAGCATGGCGGCTCTCTACGGTGACCGCCTCGCCGTCGTGGACGGTGAGCGTACATGCACGTTCCGCGAACTCGGTGAGCGCAGTGCACAATTCGCCGGCGCGCTGCGACAGTCCGGGGTCGGTGTCGGTGATGTCGTGTTACTGCACCTCGGAAACTGCGTCGAGTTCCTGCAGGCTTACTACGGCTGCCTGCAGGCCGGGGCAACGGTCACGTTGGTCAACCCATTGCAGCCGGAACCGGGATTGCGCAAGCAGATCGAGGAGACGTCGGCCGTCGCTGCTGTCACTCAAAGCGCACAGCTGCACACACTCCTCGGGGCAGCGTCGGGAACCTCCGTCCGCACGATCGTCATGGTTCAGGACCCCGACGTCGCCGTTGACGCACCAGAGGCCGTCGTCGCGTTCGGCTCCTTCATTGCGGGCCTACCCACCGAATTCACCCCTGCCTCCGTCCGAGGTGACGACGTCGCGCACATTGCGTTCACCGGCGGCACCACCGGAGTTTCCAAAGGCGTTCGCGTTCTTCACCGCAACGTCGTCGGCAACGTCACCCAGATGTGTGGCTGGCGAACCGGTCACGAGTTGGACGTAGGGGCCGCCGGACTCGTCACGCCGCGGCCCATCGACGGCCTCGACGTGCTCGGGCCGACGCCGGGAACGGGGGCGACCATCGTGGTCTCGCCTCTCTTCCACGCACATTCGTTGCTCAACACGTCGTTCCTGTTGATTTCCGGCCTCACTCAAGTTTTTGCCGGCCGGTTCGAACCCGGTCGAATGCTCGAATTGATCGAAAAGCACGGCGCCACCTATCTCACCGGCTCACCAGCCATGTGGCACGCACTGTCGGTCCACCCCGACGCGAACGTGCGCAACACCGACAGCGTCTGCGTCGTGTCCTCGGGCGCCGCCCCGATCGACAGCGTCACGCTAGCAGCTCTCCGCCGCGCATTTCCCAAAGCTCTTGTCGTCGAGGGTTACGGGCTGACCGAGGCGACCTGTGTTGTCACGGCAGCTCCGCTGATCAACGGTTCGGAATACCGTCAGGGCAGCGTCGGGTTCCCGATCTTCGACACCGAGATCCAGATTCGCGACCAGATCGACAGGCACACAGTTCTCGGCGAGAACGAACGCGGCGAACTGTGGGTACGCGGACCTCAGGTCACCGACGGCTATCTCGGCCACCCGGAAACCACCGCACAGCAATTTGTCGACGGGTGGCTGGACACCGGAGACATCGCATACGAGGATTCGGACGGATACCTCTTCATCTGCGACCGCGCCAAAGACATGCTCATCTACAAGGGGTACAACGTCTATCCCCGTGAACTCGAGGAAATCCTGATCTCGCACCCCGCAATCTCGACGGCCGCAGTCGTCGGCCGCGAGGTTGGAAGCAATGGTCAAGAGCCGGTGGCTTTTGTCGTGATGATTCCCGGAGCTGAATTCGACGCCGAGCAGATCAAGTCGTTTGTCGCCGAACAGGTGCTGCCGTACAAGAAGATTCGCGAAGTTGTCGAGGTCGAACTACTCCCCACCTCCGCCGCGGGCAAGGTCCTCAAGACCGACCTTCGCTCGAGGCTTCTCGAATCCGTCGACAAGACAGGTGGTTCCTAGATGACAACCTTCGCCGATCTGACCTCTCGGTTGCGGGTACCGGTTCTCGCCTCACCGATGTTCATCATCTCGACTCCAGACCTCGTCATCGCACAGTGCACCGCTGGGATCATCGGGTCGTTCCCGGCACTGAATGCTCGCCCACAATCAGCGCTTCGGGATTGGTTGAAGCTGATCACGGTGGCGCGTGAGGAACACGATCGTGAGCACCCGGAAAATCCGTCCGCACCTTTTGCGGTCAACCTCATCGTCCACCGGTCCAACAACCGACTGGAAGAGGACCTGGCAACCATCGCCGAGTTCGAGGTGCCCATCGTCATCACCTCGCTCGGCGCTCGCACCGACATCAACGATGCCGTCCATGCGTACGGCGGAATCGTTCTTCACGACGTCATCGACAACCGCTTTGCGCGCAAGGCCGTCGAAAAGGGTGCCGACGGACTGATTGCGGTAGCTGCCGGTGCTGGTGGTCATGCCGGTACGCAATCACCGTTCGCTCTGATTCGCGAGATCCGGGAGTGGTTCGCCGGTCCAGTTCTGTTGTCTGGCGCCATCGCTCACGGAGATTCGATTCTCGCTGCACTCGCTGCGGGAGCCGACTTGGCCTACGTCGGCTCAGCATTCATCGCAACCGAAGAGGCTAACGCCGATCCCGCGTACAAGGAGATGATCGTGGGTTCCGGGGCCTCCGACATCGTCTACTCCAACCTGTTCACCGGAGTACACGGAAACTACCTGCGCGGCAGCATCGAGGCCGCGGGATTGGACCCGGACAACCTAGCCGAATCCGATCCTTCCGCAATGAGTTTCGCGACGACCGACACCGATGCCAAGGCGTGGCGCGACATTTGGGGCGCCGGTCAGGGAATCGGACCGATCGACGCTGTCCTTCCGACACACGCAGTGGTCGAGCGTCTCGCCGCCGAGTTCGAGGCTGCGCGCGAACGTATCTGCCGTCTCTAGCCCGGCAGGCATTCGTGGACCAAGTCCACGAATGCCTGCCCCACCGGAGAGAGGATGGACGGGTCGAAGACAAGCCCGTACGTCCGCAGGAATCTCGGCTCACAGGCCCGCTCCACAACCTGTCCCGGCATCGACTTCGCCACGGCACGCTCGACCAACGACCCGCCGAGCCCGGCAATGACCATGGGCAGCCTCGATTCCCGCTGCTCAGTGACGACGGCGAGCTCGGTTCTCGTCCCAGCCTTGCGAATCGAGTCTTCGATAGCGTCGCCCATCGCTGCTCCGCGAGGAACAAAAACCATGGGAATGTCGGGCATCTCGGCAAGGCGCACCGGCCCCTCCGGAAGTTCGGTTCCGACAGGATAGACCAGTCGATAGTCCTGTTCCCCCAGCTCGATGATCTCGAATCCCTTCGCTGCTTCGAGGGGCAAATGGGCAACCGCGAATTCGCAATGGCCGTCACGGATCAGAGAATCGAGATTGTCTTCACGCTCCAACTCCGAAAACCTCACTCGCGCCCGGGGATACCGAATGCAGAACTCGGCGATCAGATCGACGATGGTCCCGGACGTGAGAGCGGGAAACGCCATGATGTCGAGTCGACCGACGACGGCGCCGTCAGCAGCAGTCAACTGCCCCTCGGCGGCAGCAACATCGCGGAGCACCTGACGGCTCGGCCCGACCAGACTGCGTCCGGCCGCACTGAGCACCATCCCCCGCCCGATCCGATGGAAGAGCCTTACTCCCAGTTCGCGTTCCAGCCCGCGCAGTGCCTGAGACACTGTCGGCTGAGCGACGCCCAGCGCGGCAGCCGCACCACTGATTCCCTTGTTCTCGACAACCGCGAGAAAGTACTCCATCTGCCGAAATTCCACAGTTCACTCCCTCGCCGTGGATCCTGCAGCAGCGGTGGCCATTTCGGCTGCTGTTGCGATGAAAGCGGCGGCCGCGGGTGACTGCTCACCGGCGCGATAGACAAGACCGACGTCTCGGGCCAGCGGCGGATCGAACGAGAACGCGAGCACATCCTTCATCTGTTGCTGCGCAACCTTTCTCGGCACAACCGTGGCTCCGATGCCCCGACGCACGAGTTCCCAGGTGGTCACGGGGTGCACACAATCCACCACGACGTTCTCTGCACCGGCACTGAGCAGAGAACGGAATTGGTTCGATTGATCTCCGAGATCTACCACCAGTGGCAGAGCATGGAGGACGTCGCGCCGAACCGGATCGACCAACGGTTTCACAAGCCTGTCGGACAACGACACATGTGTGGCGAGCACCATCTCCTGGGTCGTTATCGGTGCGGTGACCAGACCTTCGTATCCGATACTCAGATCGGTGACTCCGACCTCGGCGGATCCACGCCTCAGGGCAGTATCCACTCCGGCCGGCCCGAAGGTATCGAGAACCCGCACGACAATCTTCGGAAAGTTGGCCCGGAATCGCCGAACCAACTCGACCATCGGATCTATCGAGAATGCCGAGTACGACACGACGTCGACACGACCGAACTCGAGTTCACGGACGGCGGTCACCTTGGCCTTCGCGCGCTCGACGTCGGCAAGGATTCGCCTGGCCGCGAGATCGAATGTGCGGCCCGCATCGGTGAGGACCAGACGTCTTCCCGTCCGGTCGAACAAAGTGGCACCCAATCGGCGTTCAAGCGTACGAATCGCCTGAGAAAGCGAAGGTTGCGAAATGTAGAGAGACTGAGCCGCCTTCGTTATCCCACCGTGGTCGACAACAGCGACGAAGTAGGTAACAAAGTGCAGATCCACTCACCCATCATACGACCAGCGATGCATCCCTCATTCCACTCTAGGTGCCCCTGATACCGCCCACTCTCCGGTGAAGACCGGTTCGCGCTTTTCCACGAAGGCTCGAACTGCGTCGGTAGCGTCCGTCGCGAAATTGACGGCCTGTGCCCTCGCCTCGTTGTCCAACGCCTCTCGTAAGGTCAGCGAGGTGTGCTGCTCGAGCATGGCAGCAGACTGACTCAATGCGGCAGGCGGACCGTCAGCCAACCGCTGCGCAAGTTCGGCCGTGTGTTCGTCGAGTTCGGCCGGTTCGACCAGATAGGTCACCAATCCGAGTTCGTAGGCTTCCCGTGCGTCGATCGTCTCGGCGAGCATCACCAAACGTTTGGCTTGCTGGACGCCGACCAGCCTCGGCAGGATCCACGACCCGCCGAAGTCGACGGACAACCCCCGTTTGGCAAAGATCTGACTGAACTTCGTACCCTGTGCCGCCACCACGAAGTCGCAGAGCAATGCCATGTTCCATCCGGCTCCGACCGCAAACCCTTCGACCTTCGCCACCAGGGGCTTGGCAAACTCACCCAGTGCGATCGCGGTTGCGTTGATGACTCGCATGCGATCGAGCGGGTGCGACGAGCCTCGCTTGTCGAGATCGGAGCCCGCACAGAAGGTGCCGCCCGCGCCGGTCAGGATCACGGAGCGAATCTGCGAGTCCTCCTGAAGTTCGTGCAGTGCCTCGCGCAGAGCGATCCAGGCCTCGAGGTCCAGGGCGTTGCGACGGTGTGGTCGGTCGAGCACGATCGTGGCAACAGCGCCGATGCGCTCGACACTGACGGCCGCACGCTCGATGGTTTCGGCACTCACGAGCCACTCCACACGGGAGAACGCTTCTCGGCAAATGCCGTGGCGCCTTCCTTGGCATCACGGGAAGCAAAGACCGGATCGATGAATTCGCGCTGCGCGACAAAAGCATCCGGGTCGGTGTACTTCGCGGACATCGCGAGGACCTGCTTGGTTGCTCGAACTGCCAATGGACCGTTTGCCGCCACCCGCGCCGCAAGTTCACGTGCGACCGCCAGTGCTTGTCCAGGTTCGGCGAGCCGATTGACCAGCCCGTGATGATGCGCCAACGTGGCGCTGAGCGGGTCACCGGTGATTGCGATCTCCATGGCCAGCTGATACGGCAGGATCTTGGGCAGACGCAGAAGACCGCCGGCGGCAGCGGCAAGCCCCCGCTTCACTTCGGGCAAGCCGAATTTCGCATCGGTAGACGCCACGATCAGGTCGGCCGCCAAGGCCAGTTCACAGCCGCCTGCCAGCGCCCAACCCTCGACTGCTGCGATCAGCGGCTTCGACGGCGGGGCCTCGGTCAATCCGGCAAATCCACGACCGGGGAGTGACGGCCGTTCTCCGCGCGCGAATCCCTTGAGATCCATACCGGCGCAGAAGGTTCCACCAGATCCGGTCAGAATGCCGATAGTGAGATCTGACCTCGCCTCGAACTCGTCGATCGCCGCAGCCAAGGCTTGTGCAAGTTCGAGGTTGACCGCATTCTTGGCCTCGGGTCGATTGAGTGTGATGACGGCGATGCCGTCGGCGAAGTCGGTGAGCACAACGCTCATGTTCGGTTCCTACTTCCGTGATGAGAATTTTTGAATGGTCACAGCGATCGAAGACTCCATCGCACGGGCGAACGGCCGGACGCGGTCACCCTCTCGCGCTTGGCCAACACAACCAGATGAGCGTGGGTTTCGCGGACTGCCAGGCGAAGTAGTCGCGGCGACATCTGATCGAACGGGCGAGACCAGGAGATCGTGCGCGACAGTTCCCAGGCCGTCGATTCGGGATCGGCCGCAACGGCCGCAACGATTTCCGACAGCCTCGCCTCGTGATGTCCCATCAACTGACGTGCGCGATCGGCGATCCCGCGGAATCGATACTCGTGTGCGGGCAGCACCTCGCATTCACCCAAGGCTGTTGTTGCCTCGAGTGAGAGCAGGTAGCGATGCAGCGGATTCTCGAGTTCACCGGGAACCGTGGAGATGTTCGGACTGATCCGCGGCAGCATGTGATCACCGCTGAACAACAAGCCCCTGTCCTCTTCCACGAAGCAGAGGTGTCCGGGTGTGTGCCCCGGCGTCCATTGCGCGCGGAGATTCCATCCCGGTAGATCGAGTGGATCTCCATCGCCCAGAACAACGTCGATTGATTCATGCTCGCCGAACCGCACCAGATCGACCCGAGACGCGTCGAGTACTGCAGTCGGCGCTCCGAGTTCGGACAGTTGCACATTCCAGCCGGTGATGTCCTCGCGTGTCTGCTCGGGACCGTGGTATCCGAGTAGCGTCGCATCAGCCACATGCATTGCCAGTGTTGCGCCGCTGACTTGTCGAAGACGCGGCGCCAGACCGAAGTGATCGGGATGCAGGTGTGTGATTGCCGCATACCGCACTTCGGAAACGTGGTAACCGATCGACGCTATGCCGTCCACGAGAGCCTGCCACGACTGTTCGTGATCCCAACCGACGTCGATGAGTGCAAGTCCATGATCGAGCGCGAGCGCGTAGACGAGCACGTAACGCAAGGGGTTGTCCGGCATAGGAACCGGAATCGACCACAAACCGTCCCGTACCTGTTCCACCGGCGGAAGAATGTTCTTCGCCCAGGCCTCGCGTTGTGCGACGCCGACGTCTTCGGTCACGATCACGATGCTTCTCCGCTCGCACTCAGCGTGGTTCGCAGGCTCGACTTGAGCAGTTTCCCGCTCGCATTGCGAGGTAGGGAGTCCACGAAATGGATCTGTCTGGGCTTCTTGTACGACGCCAACCTCGCTGCGCTGAAGGCGATCAGCTCGTCGACGCTTGGCATGTCGGCGCCGTCGACCAGTTTGATCACCGCGGTGACGGATTCACCCCAGCGCTTGTCGGGAACCCCGACAACTGCTACTTCGGCAACCGAAGGATGCTCGGCCAGAATGGATTCCACTTCGATCGGATAGACGTTCTCGCCGCCGGTGATGATCATGTCCTTGAGACGGTCGGTGACAAACAGGTAGCCCTCGTCGTCCAGGTGCCCGGCGTCGCCCGTTCGAAGAAAGCCGTCGTGCGTGAACAATTCGGCGCTTTCGCGTTCACGTCGCCAGTATCCGCGTGTGTTGTTTCTGCTGCGCGCGACAATTTCTCCGGATTCGTTGGGCGGCAACTCCTCGCCCGTCATGACGTCGCGAATGGAGATCTCCACGCCGATCATCGGCTTTCCCGCGGACCGCAGTAACCCGGAGCGAGGCCCACTGACGTGATGGTCGTAGGCACGAAGTACGGACACAGACCCCGTTGTTTCGGTCATCCCGTAGCGCTGAACAAACTTGCAGTTCAGGACATTCATAGCGTGAGCGAGGAGCGCCGGCGTGATCGGCGACGCCCCATACGCAACCACCTCCAAGCTGGACAGATCGAAACCCTCGAGAGTGGGCAGATCGACCAGTGTCTGAATTACCGCCGGTACCAGAAATGCGTGGGTGACATGGTGTGTTGCAATAGCTTCAGCCACCCGGGCCGGCGCCATGTCGCCGAGCAGAACCATCGGCACCCCGGCCGACAGACACGTACTCATCCAGCCGGCACCAGCGATGTGAAAGAGGGGAAGTGCGTCCAGAGCCACTGCATTCGAACCGAATTCGTACACCTCGAACCCCACGGGTTCGTTGTACAAATTCCGGTGTGTGGCCACGACGCCTTTGGGGCGGCCGGTGGTCCCGGAAGTGTACAGCTGCAGAACCGCGGTGTCCGGATCGTGCCCCAGTCCGGGGTCGATACCCGTCCCGGACGCCACGAACTCTGCCCAGGTTCGCGAATCTGTCACGCCCCCTTCATCTCCCACGGTAACAACCGTCACCTCCGGCAACACTGCGGAGATCGCGGCGGCCCCTACTGCGAACTCGTCGTCGACGATCAAGACGTCGAGTTCTGCGTCCTCGGCGACGTCCACGAGCTCCCGCGGACTGAGCCGCCAGTTCAACGGAATGAAGACCGCGCCCGCCTTTGCACACGCGATGAAAGTTTCCGCGCCTTCGAGGCCCATTCGCAGTAGTGCTCCGACACGAGCACCGCCATTGGAAACCCCCACAAGTGCACTCGCCAACGCATTGGTCTCGGCATCGAGATCGGCACACGTCAATGTCCGGTCGCCGCACGTGATCGCGGGGTCGGATGGTCGCGCCAACGCCGAGTGACGTATCCGGTTGGGCAGGTGAAGCTCGCTCACATCATGCTCCTGAGATTCGGCGGTACTGGAACAGTCGACCATCGCTATGGCCCGCGCCACAAAGACGAGTAGGCGCACCGAGCCATAGCTCAGACCTATATCGGCAGGTCGAAGGATGTCATCACAGTCGAGACGGCATCATCTGGGAGAATTCGTCAGATGCAGGCACCCGGGATGGACATTCGCAGCGCGCAGTACCTCGTTGCCGTTGTCGATCACGGCGGTGTCACCGCCGCCGCGAACGCACTGCACATCTCCCAGCCGTCGCTGTCACAGGCGGTGCGCAATCTCGAACGGACTCTCGGTTCCACACTGTTCGAGCGCACTGCACGAGGCTTGATCCCCACCGCTGCCGGAGCAGCCGTCGCCGACGCTGCTCGGACACTACTGCGTGACGTCGCCAAGGCCGAGACCGCAGTCGCTGCGGTAATCGCACTGCAATCGGGTGAACTCACCATCGCTGTTCAATCCGACCTTGCGCTCGACTCGGTCGCCGATCTGGCTGGTCAGCTTCACCGCACCGCTCCGGGTATCACCTTCTCCACAACCGCGGCGCCCAGCGCCCACGAGGTGCTGGCCTTGGTCCGGTCGGGCAGGTGCGAACTCGGTTTTCTCGAACGCGATCTCGCGGACGGACCGTCGGACGGCCTTCTCGAGATCGAGACCAGCGCTCAGGAGATGGTTCTGTCGATCCCACCGGCACTTGCGGTCGACCTTCCCGAACCGGTGCCCCGCGCGCCGATCGGGGCCTTGCCCATGATCGTCGAAACACGGACAAGCCGTCGCAGCTACCCGGTCGGAGGCGACTGGGGCCTCGTCAACGTCGTCGCCGAGGTCCCCGATCGCCTGGCCGTTCGTGAGATGGTCGGCCACGGTGTCGGCGCCGCACTACTGCCCCGCTCCATCGCCGAGCAGGACTCCCCCGCGGCGAGCGTTCGATCGCTGGACCCACCAGTCATCCGACGGACACGCATCGTCTTTCGTGACGGTCCGTTGTCACCGGCTGCGGCGGCGCTGGTTTCGAATCTCCCTACCGCTCAGAGTCCTTCGACAAACATCTTCCCCAACGGTGACAATCTCTCCGGATCGAACTCGATGCCGTAGGTCAGCGAGATCACTGGATTCAACGGGAAAATCTCGGCCCCTGACGCAGCTGCACGTTCGGCAAGCGAACGTTCCATGAACGCCATACCCAAACCGGCGAGGACAAATTCCCCGACGGTTTCTCGCTGCGCAAGTTCTGTCGACATCCGTGTTCTGGCACCGGCAGCATGCAAGGAAGACTCGATGACGATCCGGGCCTGTGAGTGCTTCAGCACCCCGACCACGGGAAGATCAGGAAGCGCGGTCAACGAGACAGGCTCTCCCACAGTAGGTTTAATTCCACGTGGCCAGACCGAGAGCGGCGCCTGCGGGGGAAGAGCAAGCCAGTAGTCGTTCACTCCGATGACGTGTGTCGACAGTTCAGACATCTCCGGTGGCCAATAACTGAAAACCAGCTCGCACACCCCGTCAGCCAATACCTGTTCGGCGGTATCGCCGCGTGGGAGCTCGCTGACACGCACCGTGATTCCCGGGCAGCGTCGACGGAAATCGGCCACGATCCGCGCCACCGGCCCCTCCAGTCCCTGAGCGGCAGAGCAGATGTCCAGGCGGCCCTTTGGTTCGATATCCACCCCGATCGCAGCAGTGGACGCAGCTGCGCTACTTCGCATCATTTGCCGAGCGGGCCCGATCAGTGCGCGTCCGGCCGACGTCAAGACCAGACCCCGACCGACGCGGTGGAAGAGTTCGACGCCCAGTTCACGTTCGAGACCGCGAATACCTTGCGACAACGACGGCTTGGTCACCGACATGGACTGCGCCGCCGTCGCCAACGACATGGGCTGCGCTGCGCTCGCCAAGGACTCCCCGCCTGCAACGGCGAGAAAATACTCGATCTGACGTAGGTCCACCCGTCGACTTTACGACGGACACCAAAACGCGGTTCAGTTATACGAGCGCAACAGTCCCTTGCTGATGATCTGCTTCTGGATATCGCTGGTGCCCTCACCGATCAGCAGGAAGGGCGCCTCACGCATCAAGCGCTCGATCTCGTACTCCTTGGAGTACCCGTAACCGCCGTGAATACGGAAACTGTCCTGGGTGACTTCGGCACAGAACTCACTGGCCAGGTACTTCGCCATACCGGCAGCAACGTCGTTTCGTTCGCCCGAGTCCTTGAGCCGAGCCGCATTCACCATCATCAGGTGGGCCGCTTCGACTTTGGTACCCATCTCCGCGATACGGAACGCGATGGCCTGATGCTCGGCAATCGGCTTACCGAATGTCTCACGCTGCTTTGCATACGTCACCGCAAGTTCGAAAGCACGCTGCGCGATACCGCACGCACGCGCCGCCACATTCACTCGGCCGACCTCGACACCATCCATCATGTGCCGGAACCCGACGCCGGGCTTGCCACCGAGAACCGCGTCCGCGCTGATCTCGAAACCGTCGAAGACCATCTCGGTCGTGTCGATTCCCTTGTAGCCCATCTTCTCGATCTTGCCGGGGATGGTCAGGCCGGGAAGAACTTCACCGAACCCCGCAGGCTTCTCGATCAGCAACGTCGTCAGATTGTTGTGCGCCTTCTCCGCGCCTTCGTCCGTCTTCACGAGCACAGCCACCAGAGTGGACGAACCACCGTTCGTCAGCCACATCTTCTGCCCGTTCACCACGTAGTCGCCGGATTCGGTGCGTTTCGCCTTGGTCGAGATGGCGGCAACGTCGGAACCCAGAGCCGGCTCCGACATCGAGAAAGCACCGGTGAGCTCCCCGGTAGCCAGCCTCGGCAGGTAGTTCGCTTTCTGCTCCGGTGTCCCGTGCGCCGAAATCATGTGTGCCACTATGAAATGGGTGTTGATGACACCGGACACGCTCATCCAGCCGCGAGCCAATTCCTCGACGCACAGTGCGTACGTCAGGAGTGATTCTCCGATGCCACCGAACTCCTCGTCGATCGTCAGACCGAACAGACCCATGTCTTTCATCTGCTTGACGATGTCCGTCGGATACGTGTCGGTGTGCTCCAGTTCTTGCGCGGCGGGAATCACCACACGATCGACGAATTCCCGCACGGCACCGATGATGTCGATCTGCGTCTCGGTCAATCCTGCAGTCTGCGCCAAACGCGTCACTGTTCCACCTGTTCATCGAGGGAGATCCTCCGACCATTCAATCCCCGAAACGCAAAGGTGTCAAAGTTCGACAACCATACGAATGGTTAGGGAAAAACTATGTCCGAGCAGCACTTCTACCGCTGTTGACAACCACGGCGCGCGTGCTGAATATTCGAGGGCGCGCGTTCGTATTTCTCTAAACGCACCTTCCTCGTCCACACTCTCCCGACAGGCGCATTCCATGTATGACGCAGTCATCTGTGAACCCGTTCGTACGCCAGTAGGCGGCTTCGGCGGTGTCTTCAAAGACGTTCCGGTAACCACGCTTGCAGCCACCGTGATGCGGGGACTGATCGAGCGGACCGGACTCCAGTCCGCCGATATCGACGACGTGGTCTTCGGTCAGGGTTACGCAAACGGCGAGGCCGCTGCCATCGGGCGCATCGCAGCACTCGATGCCGGCCTGGATATCTCGGTTCCCGGCATTCAACTCGACCGCCGTTGCGGATCCGGTCTGCAGGCAATCATCTACGCGGCCATGCAGGTTCAGACCGGCATGAGTGACCTGGTGATCGCCGGCGGTGCCGAAAGCATGAGCGGCGTCGAATTCTATTCCAACGACATTCGTTGGGGTACGAAGAAACCCTCGGTGGAGTTCCACGACCGCCTGGCCAAGCCCCGCACGAACTCGGGAGGCGTCAATTTCCCGGTCGAAGGCGGCATGATCGAAACGGCCGAAAACCTGCGACGCGAATATGCGATCACACGCGACGAACAAGACCGCTACGCGCTTCGCTCGCACGAGCGTGCCGTGAACGCACAGGACAAGGGATACTTCGACGAGGAGATCATTCCTGTCACCGTCCCATCCCGCCGCGGCGACGCGAAAGTTGTTACCCAGGACGAGCATCCGCGTCGAGATGTGCAACTGTCCGACCTCGCCGCACTGCGCCCGCTGCGTAGCCGCGTCGACCCGGACGCGACCGTTACCGCCGGAAATGCCTGCGGGCAGAACGACGGCGGCGCGGCGGCCATCGTCACCACGCCCGCCAATGCCGAACGACTTGGATTGCGCCCCTTCGCGAAGCTGGTCAGCTGGGGCGTCACCGGCGTCGAACCGAACCGCATGGGCATCGGCCCCGTTTCTGCGGTGGCAAAAGCGCTCTCACGGGTCGATCTACAACTCTCCGACATCGATTTGATCGAAGTCAACGAGGCATTCGCCGCTCAGGTCCTCGCGTGCGCCCGCGCCTGGGGTCTGAGCGAGACGGATCTCCTCGAACGGTTCAACGTCAACGGTTCCGGCATCTCACTGGGCCACCCCGTCGGCGCTACCGGCGGACGAATCCTCGCGAACCTGCTGCGTGAACTCGACCGTCGCCAGGGCCGCTACGGAATCGAATCCATGTGCATCGGCGGCGGCCAGGGCATCGCCGCGGTCTTCGAAAACCTACGACGATAAAACGTTGGGGCGCTATCCGATCGATCCGTCTCGGTGAAGGTCGGCGATCTGATCGGCCGTGCGCCCCAACTCCGTCAGAATCGACTCGGTGTGCTGACCAAGGGAGGGCACATCACCCATCTTCATTTCCACGTCGGAGAAGGTCATCGGGGGTAGCACAGCGTCGATGGGCCCAACTTCTGTTCCCACGGATCGCCACCGCGAACGCTCGTCCAGCTGAGGGTGTTTCAGCAATCCGCCCATGTCGTTCAACGCTGCTGCGGGCACACCGGCAGCGGCCAGACGCTTATCCAGTTCTGCGGTCGAATACAGCCGCGAGAGTGATCCGACCATCTCATCCACCTCGGCTCGATTCTCGACCCGGACGATATTGGTGGCATATCGCGGATGATCCACCAGATCTTCCCGCCCGAAGACGTCAACCATGAGCGTCCGCCATCCGCGCTCATTCTGGACTCCGATGAGGATCTCACCATCCGACGTCGGGAACGAATCGTACGGAACGATGGCCGCATGCCCGAGCCCGACTCGCGGAATCTGCTTGTCCGCATACATTTTCATGTACATCGGGTGGCCGAGCCACTCGACGGTCGCGTCGAACATCGACACGTCGACCGTTGCGCCTTTGCCAGTTCTCTCCCGACGGAACAAGGCACCCAGTATCGATGTCAGCGCGTACATCCCGGCTGCGATGTCGGAAACCGGAACACCCGTTTTCGTAGCCGTCTCGGGTGTTCCGGTCACCGAGATCATTCCGGTCTCGGCCTGCACCAACATGTCGTACGCCTTGCGCTCACGACGTGGTCCGGCGCTGCCGTATCCCGACATGTTGATCACGATGAGCCGAGGGAACTCTGCTCGGAGCGTGTCCGCACCGAAGCCCAGTCGATCTGCAGCATCCGGGGCGAGGTTCTGCAAGAAGACGTCGGCTTCCGCGATGAGATCGAGCACGACTCGACGGCCGGACTCCGACTTGACGTCGACGGCAATCGATTCCTTGGAACGATTGAGCCACACGAAGTGCGAGCCCTGACCGCGCACCGCGTCGTCGTAGTGACGAGCGAAGTCGCCCTCACCCACCCGCTCGATCTTGATCACGCGAGCACCCATGTCCGCGAGATGCCGACTGGCGAGCGGCGCCGCAACGGCCTGTTCCAACGCCACCACGGTAATCCCGTCGAGTGGGAGATCCGAATGCGACTGTCCCATGTCAGAGTCCATTCCTGAATTGAAGCACGCGCCTCAGATGTGGCGCCCGCCCGTAATTTCCAGGACGGTACCGGTCAGGTAGCTCGACATATCACTCGCGAGGAACACCACCACGGACGCAACCTCGGACGGTTCCGCGGCACGACCCATCGGAATTTCGGCCAGCTTGCTGTTCCAGACGCGCTCCGGCATCGCTTCGGTCATCGCAGTGCGAATCAGTCCGGGCTGGACGGCATTGACCCGAACATTCTTGAACGCAACCTCTTTGGCAGCAGCCTTCGTGAGACCGACGATTCCGGCTTTGGCGGCCGAGTAGTTGGTCTGACCCAACATGCCGACCTTGCCTGAGATCGACGAGATGTTCACGATCGATCCCGTCTCACGCTCACGCATGCGGGCCGCGGCTGCGCGAGTTCCGTTCCAGGCACCCTTGAGGTGGACGGCAATCACGTCGTCGAAGTCCTGCTCCGTCATGTTCCGCATTGTCGCGTCACGTGTCATGCCGGCATTGTTGACCATGACATCGACTGGGCCGAAAGCGCTTTCAGCTAGATCGAGCATTGCCTCGACCTGGTCGGAATGGCGAACGTCGCACGAGATGAACCGCGCCACGGAGTCGCCACCGAGCTCAGCTGCGGCAGCGACGCCGACAGTCTCGTTGATATCGCCGATCACCACGGTGGCGCCTTCTTTGATAAAGGTTCGGGCAATTTCGAACCCGATACCCTGTGCACCCCCGGTCACTACTGTCACCTTGCCGTCCAACAGTCCCATGTCCACTCCATTCGTCAGTTGAAGAAAGTACGTGCTGTATTACTTCGCTGGCTTCTTCCCTTGCGACACAAGACCGCCGCCGAGTATCAACCGCTGAATTTCACTGGTTCCCTCGTACAGGCGCAGCAACCGCACTTCCCGATAGATCCGTTCGACAGGAACGCCCCGCATGTACCCGCTGCCACCGTGGATCTGGACAGCGAGGTCAGCTACGTTTCCGACCATCTCGGTGCAGTAGAGCTTTGCCGCAGACGGTCCGAGTCGACGGTCCTCGCCGCTGACGTAGCGCGCCGCAACCTCACGGACCATTGCCCGACCGGCCATCACACCTACTTGTTGATCTGCAAGCATCGCTTGGACCAATTGGAAGTCACCGATCACAGTCCCACCCTGTTCCGTGACAGTGGCAAAGGCGACAGATTCGTCGAGGGCGCGCTGGGCTGCTCCCACCGACAATGCGGCAATATGAACGCGTCCACGTGCCAAGGAAGTCATGGCAGCGCGATATCCGGTGTCTTCGTCGCCCCCGACCAGGGCCGATGCAGGGACGCGCACGTTGTCGAAGCTGACCTCGGAGGTCCAGGCACCTTCCTGACCCATCTTCTTGTCCTTCGGCCCCACCGTGACACCTTCGGTATCGGCCGGGACCAGGAAGACAGCGATACCGGGACCGTCGGAGTCGGCCGGACGCGTGCGTGCGAACACGACAAACAGTTGCGCTGTCGGGGCATTGGTGATGAACCGCTTGTTGCCGTTGATCACCCAGTCGCTCCCGGCGCGGACTGCCTTGGTCCGCAGGCCGGCGGGGTTGGATCCCGCGCCCGGTTCGGTCAGTGCGAAGGACGCGACTACCTCACCCGACGCGATGCGTTCGAGCCATTCCGCCTTCTGCTCATCGGTGCCGAAGCCGACGAGTACCTGTCCGGCGATGCCGTTGTTGGTGCCGAACATCGAGCGCAGAGCAAGCGACGTGTACCCGAACTCCATCGCGAGTTCGACGTCTTGCGTGAGGTCGAGGCCCAGACCACCCCATTCCTGGGGAATGGCGTAACCGAACAGTCCGATATCGGCGGCCTTCTTCCGGATGTCCTCCGGAATTGCATCGGTATCGGCTATCTCCTGCTCACGAGGGACAACTTCCTTCCGGATGAATTCCCTTGCCGTCGCCAAGATATCGGCGAAGTCGTCCGCGTCGACCTGCATACCCACCACTCACCTTGCTCGTTCCACGTTAATGCGTCTTCCGAAGTCAATCCGGTCGAGCATTATGAGTCAAAGACTTGAAAACGAACCGAAGGTAAGGCGATGCCTATATCGGCGCTATCGAATCGATCAGGCCCCAGTCGAGCGCACGCTCCGTATTGATCGCAGCACCGGAGAGAAACAGGTGGTAGGAGCGCCAACGCCCGATCCGGCGCGGGATGGACACAGTGCCACCCGCTCCCGGAATCAAGCCCATCGAGATCTCAGGCAGGCGGAACACCGTATCCGGGTGCGCACACACATCGGCGGCAAAGGCCGGCACCTCGATGCCCGCTCCCACGCAACTTCCGTGAACCTGTACCTCGATTCGATCGGACAGGCGCGCCATCAGCCGCGCGGCTCCCGATCGGGTTCGAATCAGATGCGCGATCGCCAGATCCGGAGTGGTGCCGAACTCGTCGAGATCACCTCCCGCGGAGAACGACGGCCCAGCGCCGTCGAGCAGCACCTTCTCGATGCCGGGGTCCATCACGGCGACCTGTAATGCTGCGACCAGCCCGTCACGCACCTGCGCCCCGTAAGCGTTCCGACGTTCCGGGCGGTTGAGCGTGATGTGTAACAACGCATCTCGACGCTCGATCAGCACCGGTTCCTGCGGAGCTGGGGGCGGCAGCGGCCGTGGTCCTCGACCAGTGAGCCACCGCTTGAAGTCCGGAGTGCCCAACAGCGTCGAGTAGGCCAGGGATTCCACGTCAAGCGCTGCTGGGATCGACAGGTTTTCACCCAACCGCAGAACCTGCGATGCAACAACTGATGCATAAGGATTTTCTTGGAAGCGGTCGAAGACAGATGCCAGTTCAGCGTCGGGATCTTCGACACCCACAAACTCTCGGACGTTCTCGGTCAATACCGTCGACACCGTCGAGTCGAGCGACCGCGCCAGTGTTCTTGTTGCGGCATCCGGTGTACGGCCCGTGTACCGCCCGAGAACAACACGGTCGGACCTGAGGACTTTTGCCGACACCGCACGGGCTTCGTCCTCTGAGAACTCCTCGTCCAGGTCGACCACGACCACTGGATTATCAAGTGCGCCACCGTCTGCAAGAAGTGGAAGATCGATCCTGCCGTCGAGAATGTCCTGCGGCGACAGCGCGTGCATCTGGTTGACCATCTTCATCCTTCTCGAGCGCCGAATCATTGCTCGGCTTCCTGCACCCGACGGCAGTTCTGCACGCGGGATACCTTTTCCGGTAATACTTTTCGGAGTGTAACATCGGAGAATGTTTGCCTGGCCCGACGACGCGGATGAGGACCGCCGCGTCCTCGACTGGCTCGGCAGCGGGATAGTGCCACTCACCGGCTCGCCCGACGAATCTCCCCGAATTCCCCCGGGAAACGCCGCCACCCTGGCACGGCACCTCGGTGAATTCATCAACGGCAACGAAGACGGAGCCCGCTTTCTTTCCGAACGCGCGGCATTCACCGGATTCACCCGCAGCGGTTCAATCTCTCTCGGAGGCAGTTGCCGCCTCCTCCCTACACAGGACGGCTGGGCAGCCGTGTCCTGTGCCCGACCGGACGACCCGATTCTGCTCGGTGCACTGATCTCCGCGGAGATCGATGATGATCCCTGGCCGGCGGTCAGTGCCTGGTTAGCCGAACACCCCGGAGCCGAGTTGGCCGAGCGCGCAGCCTTACTCGGGTTGGCGGCTGCCCCGGTCGCACGCCCAACTGCGTCAGTTCCCGCGCCCACTACCCGGCGATCGGTCAAGGATCTGCTTGTTGTCGACTTCAGTGCACTGTGGGCGGGTCCTCTGTGCTCACACCTACTCGGAGCCGCGGGCGCGCGGGTCGTCAAGGTGGAGACCCCGACCAGGCCGGACGGAGCACGTCGCGGTAACAGCGAGTTCTACGAACTACTGCATGCCGGGCACGAGTCCGTCGTCCTCGATCCGAGTGCCGCTCCCGACAGGTCGGCGCTGGCGCAGCTCGTGGAACGCGCAGACATCGTTATCGAGGCGTCGCGGCCACGCGCACTCGCGGGCTTCGGGCTCGACGCAGAAGCTGCGGCCGCATCCGGTACCACCTGGATCTCCATCACTGCGGCAGGAAGAAACTCCGCTCGCATCGGATTCGGTGACGACATCGCAGCATCAAGTGGTCTTGTTGCACAAGATAATTCAGGTGCGCCCGTATTTGTCGGCGACGCGATAGCCGATCCCCTGAGCGGACTCATGGCAGCCGCCCTCGCCATGTCGGAGACGCCCACCGGCGCAGGATACCTCTGGGACCTCTCGATGGCCGACCTCGTCGCGTCGACGCTCACCCACGGAACCGATGCTCCGTTGCCGCCATCGTGCACTGTGGCTATTCCGGAGAAACGCCAGTACGTCGGCAGTGCGTCCACCTCCGGCTCTGACACACACGCCGTTCTCCGCGGCCTCGGAATCGTCGCCCCGTGAACCATCTGCTGATCACCAATTGTTCTGTCGGTGGCCGTCACAGCCTCGACATTCGCATCACGGGCGGCGTGATCACGGAGATCGGCCGCGGACTGACTCGCCACGGCGAGGACGTCCTCGACGCCTACGGCAATCAGATCATTCCCGGCCTGTGTGATCACCACATCCACCTACATGCGCTGGCTGCCCGACGCAGTTCCGTGGAATGTGGCCCGCCGGCCGTCCGAAATTCCGGAGAACTAGCTGCCGCACTACAGGTTTCACCAGGTTCCGACGGCTGGGTGCGAGGTGTCGGATACTTCGAATCGGTAGCGGGCGATCTCGATCGCGATGCCCTCGATCATCTTCACGCATCACGACCTGTTCGTATCCAACATCGCAGTGGCGCAATGTGGGTGCTCAACACAGCGGGCGTCGTTGCAGCCGGATTGGAACAGGCTGACCATCCCGGTATCGAACGCGATGCAGCCGGAAAACCAACCGGCCGAGTGTGGCGCGCAGATTCCTGGCTCCGAGCACGGATTCCGGGAAATGCCCCACCACCGTTACGCGATGTGGGAACCGAACTGTCGCGACTCGGCGTCACAGCGGTAACTGATGCAACGCCGGACCTCGCTCCGGAAAGCATCGAATCCATCTGCGCAGCAATGTCTTCGCGCGAACTACCCCAACGGGTCCATCTCCTCGGCGTGCCACTGGGTGTCTCACTGCCGTCGACGGAACCAACCGTCGGCCCGTACAAGATCGTGCTTGCCGATTCCGGACTTCCCGATCTCGAACAGCTTGCCGCCGTTATCGAGTCCGCACACTCCATCGGGCGAGCGATTGCAGCACACAGTGTCAGCCGCGAAGCTCTGCTGATCTTGCTCTCCGTACTCGGCGAAATCGGCACGATCCCTGGTGACCGGATCGAACACGGCGCATTGATTCCGATCGAATCCATTTCCGAGATCAACCGCCTCGGTTTAGCTGTCGTAACCCAGCCGGGGTTCATTGCCGACCGAGGCGACGACTACCTCGAACATGTTGCTGCCATCGACCACCAGGATTTGTACCGTTGCCGATCCTTGCTGGATGCATCTGTTCCGGTGGCGTTTTCGAGCGACGCACCGTACGGACCACTCGACCCGTGGGCAGTTATCGCAGCGTCACAGGCGCGGTTGACACCCGCGGGCACTGTTCTGGGCGATGCGGAGACAATCGACTACAACACCGCACTGGACGCCTATCTCGGCCGTCCCGGGGATCCAGGCGGCCCACCGCGCCGGGTAAAAGTCGGCGCAGCGGGCGACCTGGTTCTGATCTCCCGCTCGCAGCCGCCGTCAGTACTCGCCACCGTCATAGCTGGTAGACGGGTTTACTGAGGGCAGACCTGCAGTCGGCCCTACTTGATGAGAATTGCCTGATCGTAGGTCACCGCGGGTGCCGGCTGGAGCACATTGACCGCCGTGAGGGCGTCCACCGTTCGCTGGAAATCCTCCGGAGAGATGGCCGCGTCCAGCACCGAGAAGTTTTCACGAATCCGATCGACCGCGTCGGCCGGGACGTCCTTGCCCACAGCCTCGACGATCAGCTTGTTCACTGCTTCGGCATTTGCCGGATCGTTCATGTAGTCGTATGCCTTGTCCATCGCCGCACAGAAAGATGCCGACGTCTGCGGGTTCGCCTCGACCCACGTGCGTCGACTCTGCCAGAATGCGCCCAGGAGTTGGTAGTTGGGGAGTTCACCTGACAGCTCTGCCAGCTCGATCGCATCACCCTTGGCTACCAGCGTCTCCGACGTCGGCGTTACGGCCATCGCCGCGTCAACCTGGCCGGCAATAAGTGCTGCCTGGGCGGTACTGCCGGAACCGATGTTGACCAACGTGTAGTCGCCGTCGTTCAACCCGAAGGAGGCCAGTGTCTGCACCATCAGGTTCGATGTTCCGGTGCCCGCGGCCGCGGGCATACCTAATGTCTTGCCCCGAAGCGACTTCAGGACGTCCTCGGCGCTCGCCCCGGTTGCCGAGGAAGGCAAGCTCGAGCCCTTCGGCGCAATGATCGAGGTTGGTACCGGACCCGAACCGCCACATGACGTTACGGCGTCCTGTCCCTGTTGCACGGCGGCGAGTGCCTGACTCGGCGAAGAAGGACCAAAATCCTCGACGCCGCTCGCCAGGAGCTGGTTGTGTCCCATTCCGGACGGAGCCGGGCTGACGGTCACGTCGAGTTTTGCGTCGGCAAAGTAGCCTTCCTGCTCCGCTGCCGCCAACGGAATTCCCCAGATTCCTCCGGGTGTAATCGACACATTGACCTTTGCCGCTGAACCGTCCGTCGTATCCCCGGTGTCGCCGCTGCTCGATCCACAGGCAACCAAGGACAGACCCAACAACGCTGCAGTGGACATACGAACAAAACCTGCACGCATCGCGAACCTCCAAATTTCAGTTACCTGAACAGGTGGCCCAGGTATGACATTAATCATAAGCATGATTTCTGAATAAGCAAGTGGTTCAACATAATTCAGCAGCTTCGAACGAGGTACGACAAGGGCCGGCTCCCCCGAAGAAGTGGGGGAACCGGCCCTGGACATTGTCTTGGCGCTCAGTCCTGCCAACGAAGCAACCAACGCTCCAACTTGCTCGAACCGACACTGGCAACCGTCGCAATGGTCACCAGCACGATCAACACCGCAAAGACGTAGTCGATCTGGAACTCACTGCTGTACCGGACGATGTCTTGGCCCAACCCGTTCTTCGCAGCGATCATCTCACTCGCGATCACGCCCAGAATCGCGTAGGTGATCGCGAGCCGCAATCCGGCAAAAATAGTCGGAACCGCCGAAGGCAGAATAACTTTGGTCATCAGCTTCTGTCGATTCAATCCGACGACTTTGGCCATGGTCATCTGGTCACGGTCGACACCTTTCACCGCAGACCGCGAGTTCTCCACGAGCAGGAAGAACACGATCGACACACCCATCACAACTTTGGAGGTGTTGGTCAGACCGAACCAGGCAACAAAAAGCGGCGCCAATGCAATTCGTGGAACTGCGTTGAGCGGCACGAGGAACGGACTGAACACGCGATCCAGAAATTCGTTGGTCCCGATCAGGCAACCGACAACGATTCCGGATACGGAACCGATGACAAACGACTGGACGACTGCTGTCAGAGTCGCACCCGCCGAGACGCGCATCTGTTTCGATGTCACGTAGTCGATCAATGCGCCCCACACCGCGCTCGGCTGACTGACGAACAGCGCGTTCGCCCAACCTTTGTTGACTGCGACTTCCCACAGCACCAGGAAGCCGATGACAATGACGAGTTGGGTGGCAAGAATACCGGCCGTGAAATTCGACGGCCTCCAGGACCGTTTCGACTTGGCCACCGGCGCAGCAGGACTACGCGTTGCAGGTACCGCAGTCACTGTGGTTTCCAACTGTGTGCTCATTCGCTTTTCCGATCTGTCTCGCCGATGCGGGCTGTGAGTCGCCCGTTAGCCTGTGGGTGTTTCACTACGCCCGACCGCGCCTTCGAGTTGAGTGAAGAGTTCATGCTGCAACTCACGGAACCGCTCGGTGAAGATAATTTCGTCGATCAGATGCGCTCGCGGGCGCGGAAGTTCGATAAGAAGATCCGTGGCGATGCGCCCAGGACTCGGAAGCATCACGATGACACGGTCAGCAAGCACTGTCGCTTCCTGCAGGTCATGAGTGACAAGGAAAACGGTTCGCTTGGTGTCGCCGTTTTCGTCGAGATCGTTTTCCCAGATACGCAGGAACTCGCCCTGCATGTGCAGCCGCGTCCGCGCATCAAGTGCCGCAAACGGTTCGTCCATCAGCAACATCGTGGGATCGGATGCCATTGTCCGCGCAATCGCCACGCGCTGACGCATGCCCTGCGACAGCTGGGACGGAAACTGCTTCTCCTTGCCTGCCAGACCCACCATCGCAAGCATCTCGTCCGCACGCTCTTTACGCTGTGCCGCAGGAACATTGCGGGCTTCCAACGGAAGTGACACGTTCTTGCGTGCGGTGCGCCAAGGCAGGAGCGAATCCCGAGCGAACATGTATCCGAGATCAAAATTGGGAGACTTGGGTGTACTCCCCGAGAGGAATACCTTTCCACCAGTGGGCTGCGCCAACCCCGCCGCCATGTTCAGCAGAGTGGTTTTGCCGCAACCGCTGGCTCCCACAATCGCGATGAACTGCCCTGCCGGAACCTCGAAGCTGACGTTGTCCAATGCAACGAACTCGGCCGTACCGCCTGAGCCTCCGTAAACCTGCGACACATTCTCGAAGCTGAGAATGGACTCGCGCGGGGACTTGGCGTGCTTGCCCTCGGCCGCGGTGGCACCAGCTGGCCTGCTGTACAGATCTGTCATCTCATTCTCGATCCACTTCGGGTTCCGAATCCGCCGACGCTCGACGGACGTGTGCACTCACACGCATTGACGTTTGACGCTCGATCTCTCCTCACGGCGAATGTTGTTGTTTCGCAAGAGAGTATCGAAGGTTTACTTGCTTACCAGCACTGCTTGTTCGAAGGTAACTTTCGGCTCGGCCTCGAGCACGCCGAGTGACGTGAGACCGTCGATGGTCTTCTGCATCTCCGCTTCGGGAAGCTCAGCGGTCAATACCGAGAAGTTCTCCCGGATCTGGTCGACTGCCGATGCGGAGGTGTTGGTGCCGACCGCTTCGATGACGTAGTCGTTCACCGCATCCTTGTTTGCCGGATCCTGTAGGAACTCGTACGCATCCGCCATGGCCGCGCAGAATCCACTCTCCGCCTTCGGGTTCTGTTCGACCCACGAGCGCCGGCTCTGCCACACACCACCGATCATCTGGTAGTTCTCCATGTCGTCGGACAGATACGTCAGTTCGATCGCATCGCCGTTGCCGACGACGGTCTCGGCCGTCGGAGTTGCCGCCATGGCAGCATCCACCTGCTTGGAAATCAGTGCGGCCTGAGCCGTAGTGCCGGAACCGATATTGACGAGGGTGTAGTCACCTTCGTTCAAACCCACACCGGCAAGCGTCTGCACCATGAGGTTTGACGTGCCGGTACCCGCAGCAGCGGGCATACCGAGAGTCTTACCCTTGAGCGCCCTGAGGACATCAGCGCTGGTGGCACCGGAAGCCGCCGTCGGGAGTCCACTGCCGATCGGAGCGACGATAGCCGTCGGAGTCTGCGAATTGCCGCCGCAGGATATGACGGCATCCTGGCCCTGCTGAATTGCCGCAAGCGCTTGACTCGGCGAGGAGGGACCGAAGTCCTCTACACCACTTGCCAACAGCTGATTGTGGCCCATTCCCGACGGTGAGGGCGAGACGGTCACGTCGACGCCGGCTGCGTCGAAGAAACCCTCCGACTTCGCCACTGCGATCGGGATACCCCACACAGTGCCCGGCGTGACGGAAACATTGATCTTCGCGAGCGAACCGTCGGTAGTGTCGCCGGTTTCGCCGCCACTGCTCCCGCATGCAACCAACGACAATCCGATCAGAGCGACGCCCGACATTCGTGCCAGATGAGCACGCATTCTTCAACCTCCGAGTAGATGTGAATCACCGCATAGCGCTGGCCCACTTATGTGATTAATCATAGTCATGAATCGGGTGACGTCAATACCTGATCAGGAATTTCCGATCGAGCCACATCTCGACCCACACCTTCCCCAGACGGAGGTGATCCGGTTGGCGCCGAACGCAATTCCAACCGGATCATGGTGTCCACCGGACGTACGAGGGCTACTGGGCCCGCTCGGGAACGAGCGCAATTGCCAACTCTGGACAAGCATTCACAGCGGCCACCGCGTCGTCATGCAAATTGCCTGGGACCTCGAAGGTCGTACCACCCTCTGCCACAAAGCCTTCCTCGTCGTCCGACAACAACGTCGGAACCTCGGCGTAGCAACGCCCGTGTCCCATGCACTTACTTTTGTCGATGGTCAAGTACATGTCAGACGTCCCATTCCAAAGGTAGTGCGGTCAAGGTCAGTTGGGCACCACGCTCGGTCAACTCGGCGCCCTCCGCCAACCTGTATTCGGGGATCAGCTTGTGCCACTCTTCGAGCACAACCGCCAATTCCAATCTGGCAAGGTGCATTCCGATGCAACGATGGGGCCCTGCCCCGAAGGCCAGGTGCTGATTGAGTCCTTGCCGACCCAAGATGAACTTGTCCGGGTCGGGAAACTTCTCCGGATCACGGTTGGCGGAACCAACACCTAACCAGACGACATCCCGCTCCGACAATTCGAGACCGTGAAACTCGGTGTCGACCTGGACTCTACGGCCAGCCTGAATCACCAACGGGTACATGCGAATAAACTCTTCGACCGCACTACGACAGAGCGTCGGGTCCTCGACCAGCAGTGCGCGATCCTCGGAATTTTCGGCCAGGTGTGCGTAAATGTACCCCAACGCCGACCGCGTCGTGTCGAGTCCGGCGAGCATCAGAGACATGCAGATCAGAAGGATGTCGTCGTGAGTGATCTCGTCGTCGTCGATCTGCGCTTGGACCAACCGGGTGAGTAGGTCTTCCTTGGAATCGCGCGGGTTATTGCGACGCTCGTTCACTGCCTCGTCGAAATATGCCAGGATCTTGTTCTTGGGTTCGTCGACCTCCGGTCCGTAGCCCGCCAACATGGCATTGAGCATGTCTTCGCTCCACGGGACAAAGAACTCACCGTCGCTGACCGGAAGGCCCAACAGCGTCAGAAAGATATCCGTCGGATATCGAATCGCGAACTCCGCGACGAAGTTACACTTCCCCTGCGGCCGAAGCTCTTCGATCAGTTCGACGGCGCGCGCATGGGCAAGTTCTTCCATCCGCTTGACGGCGGCCGGCGCAAAGAACGGATTGATGACCTTTCTCAACTTGGTGTGCTCGTCGCCGTTGAGGTCCTGGGGCAACAGGCGCAGCGTCGTATCCGGGTAGAGCGCCGAACGCGACTCGGTTGTCCACTCCTGGTGCTTCTGAAAGCCCTCCAGCACGTCCTGGTACCGAGTAAGCATCCAGAATCCATTTTGGTTCGTGTCGTTGAAATGGAACCTGGCAGCATCACGCTCCGCATCGAGAAGTGCGTAATGTCCGTAGATTTCGGAGTTCTCGGCGTATCGGTTGTGACTGACGGGGCAACCCTGGACTTTGTTCATCGAGGTCCTCACTCTGTATCGATCCGATGCACGCCGTCGCTTCTACTCGAGGCACCACTGCTTCCCCGCTGAAATCTTTTCGATCACAGAAGGATTCACTGAGAGAGCAGCAAGGAAGGGACGGCGGGCGTCTCGATCCACTTGGCCAGTTCGTGACGTGCGCCACTGTAATGATTATCATCATTGATAGGGGCGGTTGTGTCAAGAGCAGAAAGGGACGTGGGTCAGCTCGCGCGCTGCGAGGGCTTTCTGTAGCCCAACTCTTCCAGCGTCGGCAGCACCTTGGACTCGAAGAGTTCCAGGCTTCGCCAGCCGTGCTCGGGCGCCAACCCACCCATCAACGGCTGGAACATCAATTCCGAATCGAGACCACGCTGGACGCACAGATCGATGCATTGCTCCGGTGTTACCACGACAAAGTGCTTCTGCTTCTTCAGTTCGCCAATGCTCTCGACAAACGGGTAGGTGGTCGTGCCGACGCCACGTTCCTTGGCCCACTGTGCATTCGAGTTCGTCGTGTACAGAAGGTGCGGGGCCAGAATCGGCCAATCCCGGTCCGGATCATCGGTGACGAAAAGGAACAGTGGGCCGGGGTTCGGCGGCCGCGGCGGAATCGGTAACCCCAGCTTGCGGCGTTCCTCGTTGTAGATTGCGTACAAGCCGTCCTTGTCGCCGGCAGGCATGTAGTTGTCTCCCAGCTTGGCAGCGCGTCGCGCGGATGCCTCAGCGGAACCACCGATGTAGATCGGTGGACGGGGAGTCTGGACCGGAGTCGGACGCACACGGACGGTCATGCCGCGATATTCGAAGGGCTCTCCCGTCCATGCCTTCTCGAGGATTCCGATCGTTTCCTCGAGGATCTTTACTCGTCGTGCGCGAGGGATCTCGAACATCGCGTACTCGCTGTCCCGGTACCCGATTCCCATCGTCATCTCGATTCGCCCAGCACTGATGATGTCAAGGGTCGCCAGATCCTCCGCCAACCGCAACGGATTGTGCAGCACTGCAACGAGTGCGGAGAAGTGAATCTTCATCCGTTCGGTGCGAGCAGCGATGGCTGAGCCCTGAATCAGCGGTGAGGCGCAGTAGCCGTCCTCGGCGCCGTGGTGCTCGGCAAGAAACACAGTCTCGAAGCCGAGCTTGTCCGCCCAGTCACATTGGTCAATCGCCGCCTTGTACAGCTCGGCGGCGGGCGCCCCGATCGAGGGAGCGCGCATGTCGTAGCGCAGTGAAAGTCTCATACAATTTACCCGCACTTTCTGGTGATGTTCGAAAAGGTCTTGGGATGAATCAGCGAGAATCCAAGGAGAATGTCGGCAGGGTGTGAGTCTCGAACTCAGTGGGCGAGAGAGTGACCCGAGATCCGATGACGGGGTCCACACTGCCGGGGCCGACCAGGACGGTGACCAGCCGAACTCCCGGAGCCTCGTCCAGTTCGACAAGGGCGACGGTATACGGCGGGTTGCTACCCGTAGGCAAAAATGAGCGTTCGACCCGCGTGAAAGTAAAGATCGTGCCGTGACCACTCAGGTCGCGCCATTCGAGTTCACCAGGATGACCGCATGGTCGACCAGCCAAGGGGTACCACTGCCACGCACCGCACGTCGGGCAGGCCGGAAGAGCGATGCAGCCTCGCTCGACCGCATTCCAAAAGCCGTTCAGTTCGGGAACATCTTGGGGCGGAGGAAAATTGGGAATACCGACTACCGCGTCATGCACAGAGATCTCAGTCATGTCAGTGATCCTTCGCGAAGATGAGCGTCGCGTGCTCCGGACCGCCGAGCGCGGCAACCAGTGCTGTCTCCGCCCCGGCGACCTGTGCTTGTCCTCGGGACCCGCGAAGTTGTCTGACCGCTTCGATCACATGCACGATGCCTGGAATGTAGGCGTACGACATGTGCCCGCCGTTCGTATTGACCGGCATCGCCCCGCCTGGTGCAGTATTTCCTTCGGCAGTAAAGGCGAACCCCTCACCACGGCTACAGAATCCGAGATCCTCGATCTGAATCGCCTGCGAAATACTGAAGCAGTCGTATATCTCGGCTACGTCGATATCCGACACCGATAGACCCGCGTCCGCGAAGGCGATCGGCCCGGAGCGAGCGGAGCCGAACGAGAGCATGTCCGCCTTCTGCGTGAAGAAACTGGTCATGGTCGACTCCACCGACGTAACTCCCACGCCGGCGATCAGGGCCGGCGGGTTGGGCAGATCGCGGGCTCGCTCGAGCGCCGTGACGATGACTGCCCCCGCACCGTCCGTAATCAGACAGCAGTCAGCGACGCGGAGAGGCGATGCGACCATCGGACTGGCCAGATAGTCGTCCTGCGACATCGGCGTGCGCTTCTGCGCCCCCGGCGTGATCTGCGCCCACGACCGGTTGGAACGAGCAATCGATCCGAGATCCTCTGGTGCAACTCCGTACTCGTGGCAGTATCGCTGCGCCCATGCCGCAAAGTACGTGGGCTGACCGTACCAACCGAACGGCATTTCCAAGCTGGCCTTGATCGGATCGCGTGCGTGATAGCCGTACGGGCCACCGGGTTTCGATCCCATGTAGCCGTAGTAGACGAGAACGGTCTCGGCTTGTCCTGCCTCAATGACGGTTCGGGCCAGCGCGACGGCCGCGAGAGGTCCCGCGCCAGCGGGAATGCCGGGCGACGCCGTGAATTTTCGATCTACGCCCAATGCGGTTGCAATCTCGTCGGCATTGAATGCCGAGCCCGCCGGTATGACTCCGTCGATATCGCGCGCCGTCAATCCCGCGTCGCACATGGCCGCGCGACTAGCTTCGATAACCAGTGCGTCCACCGAACAGTTCAGACCCCGGCCGAACTCCGATTCACCCACACCGACAACAGCAACGTTCGTTTTGCCACTCACCAGTCCACCTCCGGAACGCCACCCTACGCTATTGATGATAATAGTCACATTGAATCTGCCAACCGTGCCACCTCACACTCGACATTGGCAAGCCGCAGGTCGAAAGAGTGACATCACCTAAAATGTGAACTAAATCATGACAATGGTTAGTATCTATGTGTAGTGTTACGAATACTCGACGACACGTGCCGCTCTGCGGCAAATTCGATGACCGAACAGAGGTGAGCTGGGTGGACAACCCGAGCGTGGTGGACATGGACCGTCTGACTACCTGGATGGACGAGAACGGTATCGGGACAGGTCCAGTGACCGACGTTGTCGAACTTGCCGGCGGCACGCAGAACATCCTCATTCGATTCTCTCGCGGCGGGCAGGATCTCGTATTCCGTCGACCACCATTGCACAAGCGCAAGAACAGCGACGAGACAATGCGACGTGAAGCAGTCGTGTTGGCCGGGCTGGCAAACAGCGACGTCCCGCATCCGCGTCTGATCGCATCGTGCGACGACCACGATGTTCTCGAGTGCCAGTTCTTCATCATGGAGGCTGTTACCGGCTTCACGGCTACTTCAGAGGTGCCGGACGATCTCGTGAATTCGCTTGATCATCAACACGCCCTGGGCTTGTCGATGATCGATGCCCTGGCCGCACTGGGTCGAGTTGATCCCGATACGGCGGGTGTGTCGTCCCTCGGCCGCGCCGACGGATGGCTCGAACGCCAGGTGCCCAAGTGGCGCAAGCAGCTCGATTCGTATGCCGAACTCGAAGGATGGCCGGGATCTGCTGCTTTGCCCGACATCGACAAGCTCGGCGCCTGGCTCCAAAGCAACGTCCCGACCGACTGGCAACCCGGACTTATCCACGGTGACTTCCATTTCGGCAACGTCATGTTCCGACTCGACGCCCCGAAAGTCGCAGCGATCATCGACTGGGAACTGGCGACGATCGGCGACCCTCTCCTCGACCTCGGACACCTCCTTGCAACGTGGCCCAACGAAACCGAACGTCGTACGGTCGGGCTGGCCAAGTCCCTCCCCGGACTACCCACACGCGACGAACTGATCGCGCAATATTCGCAGGGAAGCGCTCGCGACCTGAGCAATGTCGACTGGTACCAAGCGTTGGCCTGCTACCGCCTGGGCATTCTCCTCGAAGGCACGTACGCCCGCTCCTGCGCGGGCAAGGCCGCCGCGGACGTGGGCGAGCGACTGCACCGGACCGCAGAATCTCTGATCGAGCAGGGTTTGAGCATCGTCTTGTCGCACACCGTCCGCTGAGCGCCTGACCCGACATTCCCGAGCACACCCGAAAGGACCTCACATGAGCGACTACAAGTTCATCACGTACAAGACGATCGACGACGGAACCATTGCACGGATCTCCCTCGACCGCCCGCGCACGCGAAATGCCCAAAACCGTGGCCTGCTGGTCGAACTCGGTGAGGCTTTCTCGCGCGCCGAAGCCGACGACACCGTCCGGGTGGTCATTCTCAGCGGCGAAGGCCCGGCATTTTCCTCCGGTCACGATCTCGGATCCTCGGAAGCCAATGCCGAACGCAATCCGGGGCCGGACCAGCACTTCAGCTTTCAGTGCAACGGTGCCACCAAGGAAGGCCTGGAGCCGCGACTGCACCAGGAATGGCACTACTACTACGAGAACACCCGCCGCTGGCGCAACCTCCGCAAGATCACCATTGCACAGGTTCACGGCAACGTGTTCTCGGCTGCCCTGATGCTTGCGTGGTCCTGCGACTTCATCGTCGCTGCGGAAGGCACCGAGTTCGCCGATGTCGTGGCAACTCGATTGGGCATGTGCGGGGTCGAATACTTCGGCCACCCCTGGGAATTCGGTCCGCGCAAGGCAAAAGAGCTTCTACTGACCGGCGATTCGATCAATGCGGAGGATGCACTGGCCCTCGGTATGGTCACCAAGATCTTCAGTGCCGACGTAATTTCCGAGCGTACAGAAGAATTCGCTCGCCGCATCGCCAAGGTACCCACGATGGCCGCACTACTGGTCAAGGAATCCGTCAATCAATCGGTCGACGCGATGGGCTTCTCGACTGCCCTCGATGCCTGCTTCACCATTCACCAGCTCAACCACGCACAGTGGACCGTACTCTCCGGCGGCGCCTCCCCGATCGGAACGCCCGAGCTCGGGCTTCCGGACTGGAAAAACGCCCCGCCGACCCGCCGAGCGGACCCCCGCGTTCCGTAAGACGCGTAGAAGTGCTGCGCCCGTGCGGAAACCACCGGAAGCGGGCGCAGCGTCGCACCGGTTACCGTGCGGGTCGGCGCGGCCACCCCTGGTTCAGATCGCCGCCGAAATGTACGTCGATCTCCTTCGATCCGAACAGCGCCGCTCCCGCGTCCACCACAATCGTGTCGCGATAGAGCCCCCATCCAAGCGTGGACGCATCATCGCCTCTTCCGATGTACGTGAAGTACGCCTCGATCTCGACCACGCCGTCGCCGATCCAGGCCACCTTCGGTAGCGCGATGAAGTGCCGCTTCTCCGTGGGATCGAACATGGGCACGCTGCGATAGAAATCGGCAATCGCACCGCGCCCCTTGTGTTCTCCGTGACCGGTACGCAGGACGCCATCCGCAGTGAACAGGCCGGCGACGAGTTCCGGCACCGGATTGTCCAATGCAGCCGCATATCGGTGCATCAATCCTGTTGCCGCAGCGCAGTCTTCGAGTCGGCGCAGCCGAGCCTCCACATCGTTCAACCGGGCCACCATGTCGTTTTCCGTCATCACGTCATCCAATCTCATGGTTTGTCCGGCGTGGCACCCGCGCCCTAGATTATGTTAATAGTTATCAAATAAATCCTGGTCTGTCGACGCATCGACTACGACGCAATTTCTCGATCACACGCGCGACGGCCACGGCGGCGAGAGGAACACGATGGGCGACCGCTTTATCGGCCGAGTAGCAGTGGTCACCGGAGGTGCGAGCGGTATCGGCGAGGCCGCGGTGCGCGAGCTGCATGCGGAGGGTGCGTCGGTGGTCATAGCCGACATCCAGGTAGCGCCTGGACAACTACTGGCCGCCGAACTCGGCAACAAGGCAATCTTTCTCGAAGCGGACGTCTCCGCGGAGTCCGACGTCGCTGCCGCTGTAGATGCCGCTGTATCGCGGTTCGGTCAGCTCGACATCATGTTCAACAATGCCGGCGTGATGGGAACTCTCGGCCCGATCGACAGCACATGCATCGACGACGCCGACCGGACGATCGCGATCAATCTCCGAAGTGTCATTTCCGGCATGAAGCACGCGGCGCGCGTCATGAAGCCGCGACGGTGTGGGGTCATCATCTCCACCTCGAGTCCGGCCGGAATGCTGGGCGGGGTCGGACCGCACGTGTACAGCGCCACCAAGGCCGCTGTCATCGGGATTTCCAATTCTGTAGCCGCGGAGCTCCGGCCGTTCAATATCCGGGTCAATACCGTCGTGCCGGGTGCCGTCGTCTCACCGATGACGGCCAGCCTCGTGGCCGGCGGACCCGATCACCTCGATCAGGCACTCGAGACGATGAACGACACTGCTCTGATGAGTCGGCCGTTACTCCCCGCCGACGTTGCAGCAGCCGTGTTGTATCTGGCCAGCGACGCCGCGGCATTCGTCACCGGCGTCACGCTGCCGGTGGACGCTGGAATGACGGGCGCGATCGGCCAATCCCCCTTTGCCACTGGCAAATACGACCAGTCCGTCACCGTGTTCGAAGCCGGCCGCAGAACCTAGCTTCACCTGTCACGAATCTTGCAGCATCCTCGCTCTACGCAATCTGAAGGAGAAAAACCATGTTGGACGGAAAGCGCATTCTGGTCACCGGGGCCGCACAGGGTATGGGCCGCGAGATCGCCCTGGAGGCAGCGCGGCAGGGCGCCGAATATGTCAGTGTCGCCGACCGCAATGTCGAGGGGGCACAGGAAGCTGCAGCCGAGATCCGAAAACTCGGCATCGGCGCACAAGCTATTGCTGTGGACCTCGCGAATTCCGACGAGATCCGGGCGATGATCGAGCAGGCCGTTGCCGGTGGCGGCGGTCTCGACACCTTGATCAACAACGCGGGCGTCATGGAAGGTGCCTTCACGACAGACACCAGCTTCGAGGATCTCCCGGAAGACGTGTGGGACAAGGTGTTTTCCATCAACGTCAAGTCCATCTGGCTGGCAACCAAGTTCGCAGCACCTCACCTGCGCACATCCGGTCGCGGCCCCTCGGTGATCAATGCCGCATCGGTCGCAGGCATGGTCGGATACGTGTCGACCGCATACCCGTCGAGCAAGGCCGCTGTCATTCAGTTGACTCGTACCACCGCAATCGCCTTGTCACCCGAGATTCGATGCAATGCCTTCTGCCCTGGTTCCATCGCTACCCCGATGAGCGATGCGTTCCTCGCGTCAGCGCCAGACTACGACGCTCAACTGCAACGGATGACCGGGGCACACTTGATTCCCCGCTTCGGCACATCCGACGAGGTCGCAAAGGTCGTGGCCTTCTTGGCTTCCGACGCGGCATCCTTCCTCACCGGGGTCATCCTTCCCGTCGACGGTGGAACCACAGCATGGCGCGGTTTACGCAACTGAGCTCGAGACAGCAACCGAAGCCGAGTGCCGGTTCGCCCATCACAGGCGAACCGGCACTCGGTGCGTAGATATCGACGTACGAAAAACTTTGCGTGTTAGCGCATCAGTCGGTTCCACCCCATGCGATCGGAGTATCGAGCAACTCCGGGTAATGCTTGAGCTCGTAACGCCAGATACCGGCAATGTGCTCTTCCATAGCCGTCAACGCCGCAGCGGGGTCGCCGTCTGCAACCGCGAGATAGATCTTCTCGTGAATGTCGCAGGTCGCGACTCGGCTACGCATCGGGTACTCCATGCCCATGACCGTTCCGTCGAGCATGTCGAGCAAAGCATGAATGAGGTAGGCAAAGAGAACGTTTCCCGAGCCTTGGGCAATTGTGTCGTGGAACACCCGGCTCATCTCCACGAAGATCTGCTCGTCGTCGAGATTTGCGCGCTGATGTTCGACACAGTGTTTGAGCTCTGCCAATTGTTCTTCGCTGATCCGTTCTGCCGCAAGCTTGGCCATCATCGGCTCGAGCGCGGTTCGGGCCTCGACCACAGTCCGGAACGGGGCGCTTTCGAATTGAAGCAGGAGCGTGATCGCCGTCGCGAGGGCAGTACTGTCCGGCTGCTGAACGATCGGGCCACCACCAGGCCCCGGTTTGAGCGCAAGCACGCCTTGTAACTCCAGGAATCTCAACGATTCCCGGAGTGTGCCTCGCCCTACCTCGTACTCCTCGAGCATCACTCGCTCAGGCGGCAGCCGATCACCGACCTTGTTACCGCGCCGGTTGATATCTTCAACGATCCGCTGTGCGACAAGCATCGCAGTCTTCTGCGGACGCAACGTTGCCCGTACCACTCCACACACCTCCACCAGCCATGATTTCCCGAGCAGGAGTTCGAGAATGGCAATTCCTGACTATGTTTACCTCATCCGGTGGCCGCATCACAATGCAATCCAGGTAATTGATGATCAACGTCGGAAATCAGCACGTTCGACTTGCGCTACCCAGTGAATTCACATATGGCGTCCGCCGGTCACTTCGAGCACGGCCCCCGTCATGTAGCTGGACATGTCGCTCGCCAAGAACAGCACCACCGACGCAACTTCGTTCGGTTCCGCGGCGCGGGCCATCGGGATCTCATCCAACTTCTGCTGCCAGATCCGCTCGGGCATTGCCTCGGTCATGGCGGTCCGGACCAAGCCTGGCTGCACGGCGTTGACACGAACGTTCTTGAACGCCACTTCCTTTGCCGCCGCTTTTGTCAGACCGACAATCCCGGCTTTGGCCGCGGAGTAGTTCGTCTGACCGAGCAAACCCACTTTTCCGGATATCGACGAGATGTTGATGATTGCGCCGCTCTCACGCTCACGCATACGTGCAGCCGCAGCCCGGGTGCCGTTCCACGCTCCCTTGAGATGCACGGCAATCACGTCGTCGAAATCCTGCTCGGTCATCTTCCGCATCGTCGCGTCGCGGGTCATGCCGGCATTGTTCACGAGCACGTCAAGTGGGCCGAAGGCCGATTCGGCCAGATCGATCATCGATTCGACCTGCGCACTGTCTCGTACGTCGCAGGACGCGAACCGTGCGACAGTCTCGCCGCCGAGTTCTGCCACCGCTCCTGCTCCGACTTCACTGTTGATGTCCCCGATGACAACCTTGGCTCCCTCGGCGACAAAGGTGCGGGCAATCTCGAGTCCGATCCCCTGCGCGCCACCGGTAACCACGGCGACCTTTCCGCTCAACAATCCCATGCCAACTCCATTCGTCTGTAATGTTTTTCGGGCAATCGATCACGATGGGTCCTGTAGCTATTGCACGATGCCCGACGTGCGCATCGACTCGATCTGCTCGGCAGAGCGTCCCAACGAGCCGAGAATGGCGTCCGTCTGCTGGCCGAGAGCCGGCACGGCATCCATCCGCATCTCCACGTCTTCGAAGGTCATCGGAGGAAGCACTCCGCGAATGGGACCGGCCTCGGTGCCAACCTCTCGCCATCGATCCCGGGCCTCGAGCTGCGGGTGCGCCAGAAGCGCTTTCATGTCGTTGAGCTGCGCCGCGGGAACGCCTGCCTGCGCCAACTTGTCATCCAAGTCCGCTGTCTTGAACTCCCGGGTCAGCTCGGCCACCAGCGCATCAACTTCACCGCGGTGCTGGACCCGAAGGATATTCGTGGCGAACCGCGGGTGGTCGGCGAGATCGGGCCGACCGAACACCTCGGTGACCAATTGCCTCCACCCTCGATCGTTCTGCACGCCGATCAGGATCTGCCCGTCGAGCGTCGGATACGCGTCGTACGGCGCGATCGAGGCGTGACTCAGACCCATTCGTTTGATCTGCGTGTCCTGATACATCTGCATGTACATCGGATGCCCCAGCCACTCGACTGTCGCGTCGAACATCGCGACGTCGATCGTGGCACCCGCGCCAGTGCGCTCGCGGCGGAACAGTGCGGCCTGAACGGACGTCAACGCGTACAGTCCTGCCGCAATGTCGGATGCGGGAACACCTGTCTTGGTTGCAGTTTCAGGTGTTCCGGTAATCGAACACAATCCGGTCTCCGCCTGCACGAGCATGTCGTAGGCCTTGCGATCCTTGAGCGGGCCCGCCGTACCGTAGCCGGTCATGTTCACGACAATCAGTTCCGGATGATTGCTGCGCAGCGCTTGCGCACCGAGTCCGAGACGTTCCGCGGCGCCGGGTGCGAAGTTCTGGATGAAGACGTCTGCCGTCGCGATCAGATCGATAATCGCCGCGCGCCCCTGCTCTGATTTGAGGTCGACACAGATCGATTCCTTGTTGCGGTTCAGCCATACGAAATGCGAGGCCAGGCCATGCACAGCGGCGTCGTAGTTGCGCGCGAAGTCACCTTCCCCGATCCGTTCGACCTTGATCACACGCGCGCCCAGATCGGCGAGGTGACGACTGGCGATCGGAGCCGCGACGGCCTGCTCGAGGCTTACGACGGTGATTCCGTCGAGCGGCAAACCTGCGGAAGCTGCGGAATCCGACATGATCAGCGCCCCGTCCCGCCGGCTGCGGCCTTCTTGGCCTGGTTGACCAGACCCCCGCCGATGATGAGTCGCTGGACCTCGCTGGTGCCCTCGTACAGGCGCAGCAGTCGCACATCGCGGTAAATACGTTCCACGGGCACTTCGCGCATGTACCCGGTGCCACCATGGATCTGCACAGCGAGATCAGCTGCCTTTCCGACCATTTCGGTGCAGAAGAGCTTCACGGCCGACGGTCCGATCCGACGGTCTTCGCCGGAGACGTAGCGAGCGGCCACCTCGCGAACCATCGCACGACCGGCCATCACACCCGTAGCGATGTCGGCAATCATTGCCTGCACCAATTGGAAGTCACCGATCGCGGTGCCACCCTGCATTGCCGTCGCGGCATAGGCCACCGCTTCGTCGAGGGCACGCTGCGCGGAACCGACAGACAGCGCAGCAATGTGCACGCGACCGCGGGCGAGCGAGGTCATCGCCGCGCGGTAGCCCACATCCTCGGAGCCGCCTACCAGAGCAGAGTTCGGGACTCGCACGTCGGTGAAGTGGACGTCCGCCGTCCAGGCGCCTTCCTGACCCATCTTGCGGTCCTTCGGGGCGACCTGCACACCCTCGGTGTCGGCTGGAACCAGGAACACCGCAATACCGGTGCCGTTCTCGTCCGCCGGACGCGTGCGGGCGAACACGACGAACAGGTCGGCGAGTGGCGCGTTCGTGATGAATCGTTTCTCACCCGAAATGACCCAATCCTCACCCTCACGTACCGCTTTGGTTCGGAGACCTGCCGGATTGGAACCCGCTCCGGGTTCTGTGAGCGCAAAGGAGGCCACGACATCTCCGGAGGCAATGCCCTCGAGCCACTGTTGCTTCTGCTCGTCCGTGCCGAAATTGACCAGCACCTGGCCTGCGATGCCGTTGTTGGTGCCGAACATGGATCGCAGGGACAGCGAGGTGTAGCCGAATTCCATTGCCAGTTCGACGTCCTGCGTCAGATCCAGTCCCAGTCCACCCCATTCCTGAGGTATGGCATATCCGAAAAGGCCCATCGCAGCAGCATTTTTGCGGATGTCCTCGGGAATACTGTCGGTGTCCGCGATCTCCTGCTCACGCGGAACAACGCCCTTGCGGATGAACTCACGTGTCTGTCCCAGGATGTCTACGAAATCTTCCGGACTGACTGCAGTACCTGATGTCATACTCGCAATACTCCTCACAGTGCCCGCACGTGTCAACGGATTGTATAGATTGATTATCATCAATCTATAACACGCCTGAAAGGAACCGTCGATGAGTACCACTGGACGTTTGGCCGGAAAGACTGCCTTGATCACCGGGGCAGGCTCGGGGCTCGGCCGAGCCACCGCGCTGCGCTTCGCACAGGAGGGCGCAGAAGTTGCGTGTGTCGACCTGAATCTGTCTGCAGCACAAGAAGTTGCTCGCGAAATCGCCGACCAGGGAACACGGGCAATCGCTCTCGCGGCCGACGTGTCCTCCGCTGCCGATTCCGAGAAGATGATCGCGGACACAATCGATCAACTCGGCCGGATCGACATCCTGTTCGCCAATGCCGGCATTGCCGGTACGGGTAACGCCGCAGACATCACCGAGGATCTGTGGGACAAAGTCATCGACATCAACCTCAAAGGCGTGTGGCTCTCGGCGAAATACGCTCTGCCACACATGATCGAACGCGGCGAAGGTGTCATCATCAACCAAGCCAGCATGGGCGGACTGGTAGGGATCAACGGCATCTTCCCGTACACCGCAGCCAAGGGCGGCGTCATCGCGATGACCAAGCAGATGGCAGCCACGTATGGGCCGAATGGTGTACGCGTGAACGCAATTTGCCCGGGGACCATCCCCACTCCCCTGGTCTACCGCTCACGGGAAGAGCGCGGCGACGCTCCCGCCGACAACAACCACTCCATCAAGGATGCCGAAGTGGCGAAACGTTTTCCGCTGCAACGACTCGGAGTTCCGGACGACGTCGCAAATCTTGCGCTGTTCCTCGCAAGCGACGAGGCGAACTGGGTCACCGGCGCAATCTACGCCGTCGACGGCGGTCGCAGCGCAATCTGAGAACAGTCGACGAAAGAGGCGAAGGTCGACAAAAGAGGCGGAACCCTTGGGGCACCGCCTCTTTTGCGTATGACAGATTACTGCGCGGTGAGTCCGCCGTCAGCGGCCAGCGTGGAACCGGTGATGTACGACGCCTCATCCGAGAGCAGGAAGGAAATGACCGACGCCATCTCGCCCGTTTCGGCACGGCGAGCCAGCGGCGTTTGCGCCAGCGCGGTGCTGGTCACTCCGTTGGTCTCGCGGGCCTTGCGGGCCAACTCGGTATCGACGACGCCGGGGCACAGGCAATTCGCTCGAATTCCCTTGTCTGCGTAACCGATAGCGACGGAACGTGTCAGTCCTACGACGCCACTCTTGGATGCGTCGTAGCTCGGGGTGTTCTTGTTCGCCGAGATCAACGACGCCACCGACCCGATGGTGACGATGCTGCCACCACCGGCGCGCTCTATGTGCGGAAGAGCAAACTTCAGTACCAGGAACGAACCGGTGAGGTTGACCCGGATAACCGAATCCCAGTCGTCGAACGCCATTTCGCCGGCAAGTGACGAGCGTGCAATGCCGGCACACGTCACAGCACCGTCGATACCGCCGAGATGCTGCGCAACCTGCTCCGTGGCTGCGGAGACCGATGCTTCGTCGCCCACGTCGCAGAGCACGCCGATCGCAACGCCACCGGCGGCAGTAATCTTGGTCGCAAGCGCCTGTGCCCCAGCTTCATCGGTGTCGAGGATGCCGATTGCTGCGCCCTCTTCCACCAAGCGCGCAATCGCCGCGGCACCGATGCCACCGACGCCGCCACTGACAACGATGCGTCGCCCCAGATGACGGTCCTTCGTAAACTTCTGCATCAGAGATCTCTTAACTGACCCGGAGGCCACAGTCGACGGGCAGGGATACGCCGGTGACAAATCGAGATTCGTCAGAGGCCAGGAACAGGACGGCATGGCTGATGTCTTCGGGCTCGACCCATGCGGTGTCGAGAGGGTTGCGGCCCCGAGCCCGCTCGCGCAGGTCCTCGATGGTCGGGTTTTCCTTGTCCGGGTTGAATACTCGCAGAGTGGAGTCACTGAACAACATCGCTGTTCCCACGTTGCCGGGATGGACGGTGTTGACCCGGATCTTGTGCGGCCCGAATTCGTTGGCCAGGGTCTTCATCAAACCCTCGACACCACTCTTGGATGCGTTGTAGTGCGCGACATTTGCCGAACCCTTGAACGTCACAGCTGAGGAGGTCAGGACGATCGAACCACCCTTGCCTGCCTTGATCATGTGCGGCGCAGTTGCCTTGACGGTACGCCAGACACCGGTCAGGTTGATGTCGATCATGTCCTGCCACTCGTCCGTGGACAGGTCGAGTGTCGGAATGCAACCGCAGACGCCGGCGTTGGCGCTGACGATATCGATACCGCCGAATGCTTCGACCGCGTCGTTCGCAACCGCGTTCATGCCGTCCTGGTCCCGGACATCGACCTTGCGGATGAGGATTCGACGGCCGAGTTCCTTGACCAGTCGCTCGGTTTCACGCAGATCGTCTTCGGTTGCCATCGCGTATTCGAGCGAATCGATGTCTTCACATGCGTCAGTCGCGACGATGTCGGCACCTTCAGCAGCGAGGCGAAGCGCGTGCGAACGCCCCTGTCCGCGTGCCGCTCCGGTGATGAATGCAACTTTGCCTGATACTCGACCCATTACTGATCCTTTTCTTCTCTATTGATCGAAAATTTTCCAGGACGGTCGGTGATGCGCGAGGAAAATCGGATCACCCTACCGGCCATGACCTTTCACACGATCTTCTAGCCGGCGAGATTCAACAACCGAGCCGGGTTGTCGCACGCCATGGTACGCAGGTCGTCTTCCGACACACCTTCATCCCAGAGCGCATTGATATAACTCTGCAGCCCTGCGCCAGGCTTCGGAACATTGCAACTCCAGCCGTAATCGGTGGAAACAACCGCCCGGTCCGGCCCGATCAACTTGATCGCGTCGATCACGTTGCCGAAGGAAGACGGGGCACCCATGCAGGTGTGGGCGGTCAACTCGATGAATGCGCCGAGTTCGGCCAACTCCAGTGTCTCCGGAACACTCAATCGCGGTCCGGTGGTCTCGTGCATGGCGTGCGTGACCAACAGGTTTCCACGCGTACCGAACTCACGCGCGACGGCAAAATGCTCCGCCTTCGAGATGTGTCCGGTAGCAAGGACTCCACCATGTTCGATCACAAGGTCCATGATGGTTCGAACCTCGGGAAGTATCTGGCCGTCGTTGTCCACCACGCGCAACCCTTCGGTGACACCAAAGAATTTCTCCACCGTGACGGGTGCATCCTGCTGCGCCGATATCGTGGGAAGCCACACCACCTGAGCGCCGTTACGCAGTGCCACTTCGACAGCGTGTGAATTCAGGCCACCAACGGGATGATCGCAGCAGATACCGGCAATCGTGCGGACCCCGGGAACCGCCTTGTTGGCGAGGTGAGCGGCCGTCGTCGAAGGAAATTCGTGGGCTTTCAACACGATTGCCTTCATACCCAGGGTTTCCGCTTCAGCAGCAGCCTCGATCGGATCCACACTGTGCGGCACCTTGGCGAGCTTTTCCACGAGGGGCTCCGGACCGAAATGGCAATGCATGTCGATCGCGTCCTCGAGATGAATGGGAGACTGCCCCGAATCACGTTGCGTCATATGCTGTTACTCCGCTCTCTAGCGCGTCGACTCCTGTACACAAGCCGCGGCCTCATATCAATGCCAGACGATCGATCAGGACGGACGATTCGGGAGGAAGACCTCTTCGAAGAGCCTGTCGACAAACGGCCCGATGTCGATCTTGCCCGGCGCGTACCAGTCGGCAAATCCGTTGTAGTCGGACTCGTTGGTGTACCCGAGATCGGCAACGATCTTGGACCACTTGGCAGCCAGTTCCTCGGCATTCGCTGCGAACTGTGCACCGTCCTCGAAGGTGGAGTTCTTCGCCAGATCATTCACGATAGACTTGTTGGTTTCCTGCAACTTCGCGCGAAGCTCCGGGTCGAATGCCTGCACGGATCCGCCTGCAGCCCGAATTGCGTCGACTGCCTCAACAGTGATCGGCCAGATCTTGTCTTCGATGCTGCCCGAGATGAAGGTCTTCATACGATCCCAGAGCAACTGCCGCGCCACCAACGGCAGTTTGTTCCAGACTTCCTGGTTGATGACCATGTTTCCGGTCGGTACGGCCAAGCCTGCATCTGGGTCGATGACGACTTCATGTGCGGCCTCGATGAATCCACCCAGAATTCCCACGGCGGGGCTCGACATACTGCAGTCGACCACGCCACGCTGAAGTGCTTCGTACAGTTCGGTGTATGCCACCGAAGTGGCGTTGCCGCCGATCGCTTTCACCTGTTGCGTCCCGGCCGTATTACCAACGGAGATGTTGGCACCCTTGATTTCGGAAGACGTAGTTCGCGCCTCCGTGCAGAACAAGGCATTCACACCGGCGTTGTAGGCCGGAAACATCAGTTTCATGTCCCTGTCTGCGAATTCCGCCACGATCTCCGGCGTCTTGAAGGCAAGTTCAGGTGCCCATGCGTTGGACTGCAAGGCACCGGTCACGACCGACTGATCCGACAAGACACTTGTGTCGAGCAGCGCTGCCGTAGCGGGGTATTCCTTGGGCTCGTAGATGGCAACAACCTGACCGATGTCGAGACGTCCGTCCCGCACTGCGTCGTCGATCTGAGCGGCCTTCGCAATGGCATCCGAGTACGCGATGTCGAACTCGATCTTGCCGCCGGACCATTCCTCGACCGACTTCAGATAGTTCTCCAGGAAAGCACCGGCGGTTGAACCCGCGGCACCGGGTGACTGGGTGTGGAGAGTGATCCGATCGATGTCCGCAAAAGCAGCCTGGTACTCCTCCTTGGAGGCCCCGTATGCCAGGCCTTGGCCATTCCCGGAATTGCCACCGCCGGTCTCAGCACAACCGGTGAGAGCAATAGCCCCCGCAGCTGCCAGCGCACCAAAACGCAACAGCGCCTTCGGCTTGTCAGAGAACATCCTCACAGGGCTCCTTCTTCGCGGTCCGAAACGGACCTGTACTACCGAGGTTCTTTACAACTACAGCGTGGCCGCAGGCGCACACGGACAGCAAGGCGTGACGTGATGCGCCTCACTTACATGACAATCATGCGTCTAGATTGCCAGGAAGTCAAGAATTCATGCGAATAATTATTCTCCTTACCGAGTCTGGCTGATCGGCTCACGGCACGGCGAAGGGTGCCGAATCCATGAAGGACCCGACACCCGTCTCCGCAGCGAATTACGTTGGTGCGCTGTCTCTATTCGGCCGTGACTCCGCCGTCGACCAGAATTGCCTGACCCGTCACGTACGAAGCATCCGAGGAAGCCAGGAAGGCCACTACCGAGGCAATCTCCTCCGGCTCTCCGTAGCGTCCGAGCGGTACGGACAGCGGCTTCGACGGGTTCTTCACCTGACCTGAGGTGGGCACGAGCGCCGCGGTATTCGCCGTCAGATTGGTCTTGACCGCGCCCGGGCACACACTGTTCACGCGAATCCCCCTGGGCGCGTACTCCACAGCCAGCGTTTGCGTCAGCATCTTCACGCCGCCCTTCGACGCACGATAAGGCGCCAAACCACCCTGAGTGGCCACAAAGGACGACGTCGATCCGCACGTGACGATCGATCCACGGCCGGCCTGCACCATCGACGGCAGGCACGCCGTAATCGCAAAGAACGTGCCGTTGAGATTGATGTCGAGGACGTTCTGCCACTCCGCGATCGGATATTCGTGACTGTCGACGCGAGCACCGCTGACACCGGCAGCGGTGAAGACGATGCTGATGGCACCGAACTTCCCAACCACCTGATCCGCGATCGACTTCAAGGCATCACTGTCGCGCACGTCGGCCCCGAAAGCCATGGCAGTGCCACCCCGGGAAACGATGTCGGCAACCGTACGCTCGGCCGCATCCTGATGGACGTCGATCACGGCGACTCGCGCTCCTTCCGCAGCGAGGCGTAGCGCCGAGGCGGCCCCGATCCCTGAGCCTCCACCCGTTACAAATGCAATCTCACCGTCGAGCCTGCGCACCGTCGTCGTCATTGAAAAAACTCCCATTCGTCAATCTTCTCGACTCCACCCCGCCTGGGGCGTCGCCTGACTACATCCGTCGAATTCACCACCACGACAGCGTTTTAACCTGCACCACGATCAGGAAGGAAGGTCGCGATCTCCGGGAAGAAGATCAAGATCAGGATCACGATCACTGCCATGGGCAGGAACCAACCGGCGGCAACGAACACGTCTTTGAGGGAAATCGGCGTGCCGAGGTTGACCTTGGGGTCCTTGACCAGTGAGTGAACGATCATCGACAGGATTCCCACTGGCGGGCTGATAACGGCCAGTTCGCACATGAAGACGACAAACGCGCCGTACCAGAGCATGGAGATATCCAGGGCAGCCAACGTCGGAATCAGGATCGGCACGGTCAAAACCATCATTGCCAAAGAGTCCATGAAGGCGCCGAGGAAGAGGTACACCACCATCATCATCAGAAGGAACTGCACCCGGCCGAGGTTCATATCGGCGACGAGGTCGGCAAATCCGTTGCTGATGCCGGTCAAGGTCATCATGCGCGAGAGGATGGCAACACCCACCAGCAGCATGAAGATCGCGCCAACGGTAGCCACTGCGCCGAGGGAAGCCTCCGACACCGCGGCCCAGGCCCCGCCCTTGCGCTTCCAGATCAGCAAGACAACAAGTGATGCAAGTGCCGCAACGGCACCCGCTTCCGTCGCAGTGAAGAGACCGGAGAACATGCCGTACGTAATGATGACGACGATCAGCGGCACTGGCCAGATCTTCACCAAACTGTCGAAGCGTCCACGCCAACTTGTCTTGACGATCGACGAAGGATCAGCAGCACTGGGATCGACGCCCTTACCGAACTTGGCAAAGACCACGATCATGATCGTGAACATGACCATCACCAGTAGACCCGGTCCGATGCCTGCCATCAGTTGCTTGCCAACCGGCACCTCGGCGATGCCCGCGTACAGAACCATGAGAATGCTCGGGGGGATCAACTGTCCGGGCAGGCTGGCAACTAGAACCGCGCCGACCGCCAAGTGCTTGCTGTACCCGGCCTTCAACATCTCCGGAACGCCGATGCGTGCCAGTGCATACACCGTGCCGGTGGTGGATCCGCTGACTGCACCCAACCCGGCGCCGGCGAGGTTGGTTCCCGCAGCGAGTCCGCCGGGAAGCCAACCGAGCCACTGACGTCCGGCCCCGTAAAGACTTTCCGTCAACCCCGACTTCCACAGGAACAGGCCCATCAGGATGAACATCGGCAGCACGCTCAGTGTCCAGCTGGCGACCTCGTCATAGGGCACCGTGGCAAAGATCGTCTCGACCACTTTCGGACCGCGCATCGAATACATGGCTGCCATGGACGGCACGATCATGGCGACGGCAACGGGCAGACGCAAGAAGATCAGCATCACCATGCAGACGATGGCTGCAATGCCGATCGCTTCCGTCTTGAGTGGCAAGAAGATTGCGACGCTCGAAATGATTGTGGCGGCGACGAACAGACTGAACGTGATCCACGACCGGTAGGCGAGTTTCTTGTTCGGCCCGACAAACGATTCCGGCGTACGACCCGACTCCCCGGATGGCGTCTTCACGTTCTCGACCTCGGAAACAGTGCTCATTACGCTTCTACCTCGGAATCAGGGGTGTGGGGCGGCTTCGCTTCGCGCAATCGCTCGTCGTCCGCGACCTTTGCCGCAATCAATTCCTCAACTGTGTTCGGATGCATGACCGCTCGGTAGGCAACGTATCCGAATTGCACTGTGAGACTGGCAAAGACCAACGGAACCAGGAATGCGACAGGCCACGAGATCAAGGTGCTGACACCTGCGGTGTCGCCGATCTTGGCCGAGTGCAGCGCTTCTTCCCATCCGTACCAAGCAAATCCGGCCATCACCACAGCCGTGACGACGTAACCGAATCCCAGAACCCATCGCCGCGTCACTTCCGGCAACTTGTCGAAGATCAAGTCTGCGACGATGTGTTCGTTGCGAGCCTGCGCTGCCACGAACCCGAGCAACGCGATAATCGGGACGTACCAGTACTGGGTCAACTCCAGTGTGTGATTGATCGGGTTGCCACCGAGCGAACGCAACAACGCATTGGCGGCGATGTGCACCATCATCACGAACGTGGCAATGACGGCTGGCACCTCGATCAGCAAGAGAAGGCGACTTTCACGCCCCGCGCTCGATGCGCTCATGATCCATACTCCAAACTGCCTGTCGGCGGTGACGACACCGGCCAACTTATAAGCTCTTCGTGATTCGAGTCACGACCAAAGAGTAATCATTCGCCTAGATTGCCTCAGAGTCAAGAACTATGCGGATCATTTTCATAAAAGGTAATCATCATTTGGGATCAACTCGAAAACTGAAGGCCAAGAAGCCCACTCAGTGTCGAAAACGCCGTCGACACGTCTAGCGGCCGTTCACCCCACCGGGGTCCAACAGCCGCTAGACGAACACGAAAAATACTGTGTCAGATCAGATTCCAACCAAGTCGGCCAATTCGGCACGATGATGATTGCTGTTGCCGAAGATCGGTTCGACTGCCTTGGCTCGCCGGAAGAACAGGTGCGGATCCGCTTCCCAGGTAAAGCCGATACCACCATGAACCTGGATATTCGTACTCGCACACAATGTCAGGCACTCGGAGGCCTGTCCCTTTGCCATGATCGCCGCCTGGACGAACTCGTCACTGCCGTGCTCAGCACACATCGACGCGTACATGACCGTGGCCTGAGCCGCGTCAACCGAGATCGCCATGTCCGCACATTTGTGCTTGATCGCCTGGAACGAGCCGATGACGCGATTGAACTGGACGCGCTGCTTTGCATACTCGACTGCCATGTTCAGCGCTGCTTCCGCAGCACCGAGCGCTTCGTTGGCGAGGAGCGTGCGCACGATACCGACCACCCGCCCGAGCGATGTGACGTCCGATCCGAGCAGCTGCGCCGGGGCATCGCTCAGTTCGACGGTTGCGACCGGGCGAGTGAGATCAAGCGAGTCCCGTTTCGTCACAGTCACACCGGCTGAATTCGCCTCCACCACATACAGCGCCACCGCACTACCGTCCGGGGTCACTGCCGGAACCACCAGGAGATCTGCGACGTGGCCGAACGCGACGTAGTCGAGTCGCCCTGTCAGCTTCGGTTCGTCTCCCGTTGCACGCACCGGCGACCCGTCCACTTCAGTGTCCTTGGCGCCGACAAGGGCAAGTGAACCGATAACGCTGCCGTCCAACAGCTTCGGCAGAAGTTCCTGTTTCTGGGCGTCATTTCCCAGTCGCAGGATCGCCTCGATCGCGCCGGTCGTCGTAATCATCGGAACCGGGGTCAGAGCGCGCCCCAATTCCTGTGCCACGATCGCGGTTTCAAGGAAACTGAAGCCGCCACCGCCGAACTGCTCGGCGATATGCAGGCCAGGCACACCCATGTTGGAGGCCAACAACTGCCAGGTTTCGACGTCGTAATCGCCGTCGGTGGCGATATCGCGGACCTTGTCCATAGGTGCACGTTCGGAAAGGAGTCGGCGCAGCGAAGCGCGGAACTCTTCCTGATCCTCGTCGAATGCGAAGTACACGATTGCTCTTCCGTTCTGCCGCACGAGCGGCGAAAGCGTTTGCGATCAGGCGCTCTTGCGTCGCCCGATGTCCTGGAATGGACCACCGTCGAGGCGGGGCTCCTTAGGTAGTCCGAGTAGCTGTTCACCGATGATGTTGCGCTGCACCTGTGAACTGCCGCCGTAAATCGTTGCGGCCCTTGCATACAGAGCGATATCGGTCCAGCAGTTCGACGAGTTCTCGGTGCCAGGTTGTGGGGTGACCAGAATGCCGCCGTTGCCCTGACCCGTCGGCGCCAGTGCTTCCAGTCCGAGGATCTCCATCCCCAGTTCGGTGTACCGCTGGAAGAACTCGCTCCAGATCACCTTGCTGAAAGATCCGTCGACGCCGGGGACACCGCCGCTGAGCAGCTTCGTCAACGCCCGATATCCGCGGAACCTCATCGTCTGCACGCGAGACCAGCACCACGCCAGCTCGCTGCGAATGTGCGGGTCGTCGGAAAGTCCACGCTCACGGGCCAATTCGATCATTCGCTCGACCTCGCGCCCGAATCGAACGGCGTCGGTGGTTGCCCGCACTCCCCGCTCGAATCCAAGCAGCATGTTGGCAGTGGTCCACCCACCGTTGACTTCGCCGAGCACGTTGGCCTTCGCGGTCCGCGCGTCGGTGAAGAACACCTCGTTGAAGGCAACGTAGCCGGCGGCATTGACGATGGGCCGGACCTCGACTCCCGGCTGATCCATCGGCACCAGCAGGAAGGACAGACCCCGATGCTTGACGGCAGTCGGGTCTGTCCGAACGATCGCAAAAATCCAGTTGGCGTGGCTGCCGGCCGACGTCCACGTCTTCTGGCCGTTGATGACCCATTCGTCGCCGTCGAGCACTGCCCGAGTTCGCATGCCTGCCAGGTCGGAGCCGGCTTCCGGCTCCGAATAACCCTGGCACCAGACGTGCTCACCGGAGAGCATGCGCGGAAGGAAGTAGTCCTTCTGCTCGTCCGTGCCCAGCACTGTGATCGTATTTCCGAGCAGCTTCAAGCCGAGGGAGTCGTTCTCGGTGCCTTCCGGCACTCCGAGTCGCATCAATTCCTCGTTGAGGACAACCTGCTCGAGATCGGACAGGCCGCCGCCGCCGAATTCCTTCGGCCACGAGACGGCAAGCAAGTTGTTTTGCGAGAGTACTTTTCGCCACACCTTCAAGAACTCGACCTGCTCGCCGTCCGGTAGCGAGCCGATGCCACGCCAGTCTTCCGGAAGGTTCGATTCGAGCAGAGCCCGGATCGCCGAGCGGTACTGCTCGGCCTCCGCCGGGTATGTGATGTCCATAGGTCAGGATTCCTTTACCGCGACCGTGGGCAGCTTGCACACAGTTGCCATGAATGAGTCGACCTCACCGGCGCTGTAGCCCAGCTCGGCAAGGATCTCCGCTGAGTGCTGACCGAGCTGCGGGCTTCCACCCTTGAACCGGCCAGGCGTATCGGACAGATGGATCACCATGCCGACTTCGCGCGACCAGCCGTACTCGGGGTGGTGATGCTCGACGACACGCGAGGAGTCGAGCGCCCATTCCTCCCACAGCAATTCAGGCATGATCGGGTAGTCGAGTGGGATCTCCGCAGGCACCTTGTTGTCGTCGAGCAACTTGAATGCGCCGGCGCTGTCGAGTGCAGCAAATGCGGTGCCCAAGATGTCCGCGAGCGCATCAGCATTCTCGACGCGGGCCGCTTTGGTGGCAAAACGCTCGTCTGTCACGAGGTCTACCGCATTGAGTGCAACCGCCAGACGACCGAATGCCGCGTCGCCGAAGACAGCGATGCAGATCCACCCGTCCGACGTCTTGTACAGGCGGTAGAGCGGGGACCAGCCGTTCTGCTCGGAATCGAGTTCGTGTGCCGGGATCGCATGGCCGTCGAGATCGGCCGAGTGTTCGCTGATCACAAACAGACTGGAATGCAACTGCGGACTCTCCACGTACTGTGCTTCACCGGTGTTGAGGCGGTGGTGCAGTCCGAGCAGAACCGTGACGGCTCCGAGGAAACCGTTGTAGAGATCCTCGTTACCGATGACCCGACGAATCGGCGGATTGCCTTTGCCGGAGCCCTCGAAGTTGAGTCCGACCAGTCCGGAGACCAACGGCGCGAAGGACTTCAGCGACGACTTCGGACCAGCCGAGCCGAATCCGGGCAGGTATGCGTACAGAAGGTTCGGATTGATTGTCTTGAGCTGTTCGTATCCGAGACCGATCTTCTCGGCTTTACCCGGACGGTAGTTCTGCAGCACGACGTCGGCTTCGGCGACCAACCGGTGGGCAATTTCCTGGCCCTCCTTGGTGCGCATGTCCAAGGCGATATTGCGCTTTCCACGGTTTGCACCTTCGAAAAGGTCGCCGAGCGGACGCATCTGATCACCGACGAGCGGCTCGATCTTGATGACATCTGCGCCCAGATCAGAGAGCAGACGCGCCCCGAAGCCGGTGGCAAAGTAGGAGCTGAAGTCGAGAATCTTGACGCCCTGAAGCGGCGCCGTCACAGCGGAGCCTTCAGTAGGCGCGGGTGCCCAGATCGGCGAGCGCTCGATTTCGTCGATGCGGGTGTCGTGCGCACCGGGACGCGGCGCAGCAGTCGGCACAGCTGGCTTCGACTTCTCGAAACGAATGACCGGTCCGATCTGCCGGATCGTTCCGTGGTCATCGTCTGGCAGGTCGATCGCGATTTCGGCGAACTTCACCTGGTCGTCTTCGAAGGTCTCTTCCGGATGCAAGAGCGGCAGCGCTGCAATGTCGGCGGCATGGAACATCTCGAGCCACTCGTCGCGGTTACGCGACTTGAATGCCTCGGGAACCTTGTTGCGCGCGATGTTGAGTTCGATGTCGTTGAGCGGCACCGACATCTCGGGACCGTCGATGGTCTGCGTCTGGTCACCGAAACCGAGGAGGTCCATCATGCGCTTGTACGACCCGGGACCGCCGGTGTGCGGGGTCAGCCATTTACCGTCGGCGCATTGGAAGGGATCGGTGATCAGGCGCTTGTTACCGAATCCGGTCTGCGTACCACTGCGCGCCAGGTACGAAATGTCCTTCTCGTTCCACCACCAATTCATCGACGAGATAGCCAGCATTCCGTCGAGCAGGGAGGTGTCGACCTTCTGGCCGGTGCCGTTGAGCTTTCGGGCACGCAGCGCCGAGAGAATACCGATCGTGGTGATGAAAGCGGTGCCGTACGACACCGTCGGGTGGCCCATGAAGATCGGACCGGATCGGTGGCCACCCTGCTCTGCCATCTGACCCAAACGCGCATTGAGGAGCGCTTCGTAGCCGGGGCGTGCGGCGAGCGGTCCTTCGTTGCCGTAACCGGTAACCGAGGCGTAGACCAATTCGGGATGACGAGCGTGAACTGCCTCGTAGTCGAGCCCGAAGTCCTTCGCACGTCCCGTACCGAACGACTCGATGAAAACATCTGCAGTGGAGAGCAACTGCTCGGCGATGCGGCGTCCCTCATCAGTACGCAGATCGGCCTGAACGCTCCACTTTCCACGATCGAGTGACTTACGCATCGCAGAATGAGCGTCGTGGCCACCGCCGGGACGCTCCAGTTTGATGACCCGCGCTCCGTAGTCGGCAAGCATCATGCTGGAGATAGCAGACGGCATACCCCAGCTCGCATCAACGACAACAAGTCCGTCAAGTGGACCGACCATTGCACCGTCTCCTTATCTCATGCGCGATACGCGCAGCATTTACCTGCCGGCCGGCGACCGGCCAAATGTTGTTATTTTCGAGCGAAACCGATTGAGAGCCTTATCGGTTCAGTCGGACGATGGAAGCGGCTTAGCCGTCACGAGCTCCATTGGAACTCCGTGGCAGGTGAACTGCCCGTCACCCTTCTTGACGCAGATGATCTGCGTCTCGCACGTTGCGCATGTGTAGCGCTTACCAACCTCGTTCATGTACATGCCCCTTCTTGCTGACGCATTACGGCAGACCGGAATGCTGTGATTGGCGGTTTGCTATGCGCCGAAAGTGATTTCGACCGGCTGAGCGCAGCAGCTCAGCGCCGAGCCGCCGGCCTTCGTCACGATCGCCTCGGACCCGCAGACATTGCAGCGCAGTCGGTTGCCGTTACCGGCCTTCGTTCCCTCGGAATCAGAACTCATCTCGCACTCCTTGTCGTAACACCCGCGGACTCAACCCGAACCCACTGTAACCTATTTCACTATAATCATGATCATAGACTTTCGGCAACCGTAAATATCGCAAGCGGAAGATGCGCGCTGCATACAGGGGGCACATCCGCATTCTCGACACTATTCATGATTATCATTATTTGGATTAGAGTCGATACTAGGGCTCCGAGTTGACCGAGACAAGACCACCGAAGAATGAGAAGCAACCAATGACCGAATCCGAAGCTGCCGGCCACGTCGCCGGCAAGCCGATCCCCCGAGCCGATGAGAACTCAGCCGGATACTGGGCTGCTGCGCGTGAACATCGCCTCGCAATCCAGCACTGCCCGGCATGTGAACTGCTGATTCACACGCCTGTCGGAACCTGCCCGGGATGCGACAACACAGACCTGCGCTATCAGAATGTTTCCGGGCGCGGAACGCTGTACTCCTTCGCCGTCATTCACGACGCCTCGGCTCCGGCATTCGCGAACATGCTGCCGTACATCGTCGGCGTGATCGAGCTCGAAGAACAAGACCGACTGTTCATGATCGCCAATATTCTCGATACGCCAATCGACTCCGTGAAAATCGGGATGCCGATGGAAGTGACATTCGAGAACCTCACCCCGGATTGCGAACTGCCACAGTTCCGTCCGGCACACGTCGACGCGATCGGAGTCTGACCGATGTGGGAGCTACGCGACAAGGTCGCCATCGCCGGAATCGGATACACCGAGCTCACCCGCCGGTCCCCTCGCACACTGGCATCGTTGACTCTCGAAGCGGTCGACACTGCCATCGCCGACGCCGGACTGACTCGTAAGGACATCGACGGACTGGCAACCACGCCGACGATGCCCGTCTACGGCGGCGACAAGGGCACTGTCGACGGCATTGACGTCGTAACGCCAGGATTCCTCGGCCAGGCACTGCATATCCAGGACCAGTTGACGTGGATGGGCAATACCACCCCGATGGTCACGCATGCCGCTATCGACGCTGTCAACGCCCTGGCAGCAGGCGCGTGCTCGCACGTCATTCTCTATCGAGCACTCCACATGCCGGTCGGCCGCTACTCGAATTTCACCAGCGCATACGCGTCCGGGCGCGATCAGTATTTTGCGCCATACGGATTCTCGATGCCGGCGGCTTGGGCATCAACCGTATTTCGCCGTTTCCTCGATCTGCGGGGCGGGTCACGGGAGAGTCTGGCGAACTTCGCGGTGGACAATCGTGCCAACGCGCACAAGAACCCCCACGCGTTCTTCCGCGACAAGACACTGACACACGAGCAGTACCTGTCCTCTCGCATGATCGCCGATCCGATCACGATGCTGGACTGCGACATTCCGGTTGACGGAGCGGTCGCGATGGTTCTCACCCGCGCAGACCGGGCCCGAGATCTGAAGAATCCACCGGCCCTGGTGAGTGGCTACGCTGCCGGCACGCACGTTGGCGCTACCGGCGTGCCGATGAACCTGGAAGATATCCTCGCCGGGTGCGCACAGACCGGTGAACGGCTCTGGGCATCAACAGGGTTGACAGCTACCGACATCGATGTGGCACAGCTCTACGACGGTTTCAGCGTCTTCACCCATACGTGGCTCGAGGGTCTGGGGCTGGTTCCTTCCGGCGAGGCTCTTCGCTTCATCGACGACGGAAACGCCCGCCTTGACGGCACTCTGCCGGTGAACACCGGCGGCGGCTGCCTCGCCGAAGGGCGACTGCACGGCATGACACAGCTGACAGAGGCGGCATATCAGGTCACCGACCGCGGCGGCGAGCGGCAGGTGCCGGGGGCCTCGCGCTCGATCGTGACGGTCTCGAACGGCCTTGCCGGCTCCACCGCATTTGTCATCAGTCGAGAAAGCTGAACAAAGAACTCGGGAGGTGTTCTCCGGCAATAACTGTCGGAGAACACCTCCCGGGGCTATTCAGACTAAGCGTCGTACGCGCTGTCCGTCAGATCGAACTTCGCGCGAGCCTTCTCCTCGAGCGCCGGGATGTGATAGCTCGGGAACAGACCCTCCGCCGGCTCGACCCCACGCAGCAACTGCCGCGCCACGGCGATCTTGTGAATCTCGGTAGCGCCGTCGGCCAGCCCCATGTGGTAGCTCTCGATCAGCCACTTGCCCAACGGAAGTTCCTTGGAGACGCCAAGCGAACCGTGCAGCTGGACGGCACGCGAGGTGACGTCGAGAAGCACCTTCGGCATCGCAGCCTTGACCGCGGCGATGTCCTTGATCACCTTGCGGTAGTCGTTCTCCTGATCGATCTTCCACGCCGTACGCAGCACGAACAAACGGAACTGCTCGATCTGGATCCAGGAGTCCGCAATCATTTCCTGGACCAACTGCTTGTCACCCAGACGACTACCGCGCGTGGTCCGAGAGACCGCGCGTTCGAGCATCATGTCGAGTGAGGCCTTCACCAGTCCGACGGTGCGCATCGCGTGGTGGATGCGGCCACCGCCGAGTCGCGTCTGCGCTACCTCGAAGCCCTGGCCAACCCCACCGAGGATGTGGTCCTTGGGAATTCGCACATTCTCCCAGCGGGTGTACGCGTGCGTGCCGACCTCGTAGTCGTGACCCCAGACGCCGGTGTTGCGGACGATAGAGAGTCCGGGGGTTTCAGCCGGAACGATGAACTGCGACAGTCGCCGGTGGGGTTCCGCTTCCGGGTCCGTCACCGCCATGACGATGTAGAACGATGCAAATCGTGCGTTGGATCCGAACCACTTCTCTCCGTTGATGACCCACTCGTCACCGTCAAGAACTGCGGTGGTCTCGAACTCCACCGGGTTCGAGCCGCCCTGCGGCTCCGTCATCGCGTAGCAGGACACGATCTCGTTGGAGACAAGCGGCTCGAGATAGCGCTTCTTGATTTCCGGAGTGCCGTAGTGCGCCAGGATCTCGGTGTTACCCGAATCCGGTGCCTGACAACCGAAGACCACGGGACCACTGTGCGTGCGACCGATGATCTCGTTGAGCAAACCGAGCTTGAGCTGCCCGTAGCCCTGCCCACCGAGCTCCGCACCGAGATGCGTCGCCCACAAGCCCTTTTCGCGAACCTTCTGCTGCAGCGGCTTGATCAGCTTGTTACGCAGCGGATCCGACATGTCCCAGGCGTGCGTGATGACCCTGTCGACCGGCTCTACTTCTTCGCGAACGAACTCTTCGGCCCAATCCAGAACCTTCTGGTATTCCGGGTCGGTTTCAAAACCCCAAGACATCGCTATTCCTTTCGTGGAAGTGTGTGGTTTCGGCGCCGACGCACCGTGAACCTGGTGCTTCGAACTAAGCCTTGGCGATACGCCCGCCGTCCACCGGCAGCAATGCGCCGGTGGTGTAACTCGACGCGTCGCCGGCCAGGTACAGCGCAGCACCGACAATTTCGTCAGGATTTCCGGGGCGGCGCAACGGGTATGCCTGCATGCGCTCAGCCACCTGGTCCATGTCCCACGCCTTGCTGATGTCCGTCAGGAACGGGCCCGCCATGATCGCGTTGACACGAACCTTCGGCCCGTAGGCTTGTGCAAATCCCTTGGTGAGAATGTTCAACCCACTCTTCGCTGCAGCGTAGGGCAGGTCACCTGGAGTGGGGCGCTCAGCGGCAATACTGCTGATGTTGATGATCGAGCCGCCATCACCTTCGGCCATCCGCTTTCCGACCAGCGCGGTCAATCGGAACGGCCCCTTGAGGTTCACGGCCATCACCTTGTCGTACAGATCTTCCGAGATCTCGTCGAGGCTCGAGTACAGCGGCGACATGCCGGCATTGTTGACGAGGATGTCGACCTTGCCGAATTCTTCGTACGCGCGCTCCACCAATCCGTCCTGCGCCGCCCAGTCACCCATATGGCACGAAAAAGCGACCGCACGGCGACCGGTGGTCTCACGAACCTGCGTCGCCAATTCCTCACAGCTGTCGAGCTTTCGGCTGACGATCATCACGTCTGCCCCGGCTGCGGCAAAACCCAGGACCATTTCGCGTCCCAGTCCACGGCTTCCACCGGTCACCACGGCAACTTTGCCCTCGAGCTGAAGGTCCGACATGTCAGGGTCCTCTCCTTGGCAAGATCCATCTTGCACTGTGATTACTGCAGTTGTCTTTGGTTGGATTGCTATGGCGTCAGCGCAGTGGAACGACGGTCTTACCGGTTCCGGCGCCGTCGAGCATTCCCATGAAGCCGGCCCACGCACCGGCGATACCGCCCGGCACTGCGGTCTCCACCGGCCGAACGGCACCGGATCTGAGCCAGTCGCGCATCTCTTCCTCGAATTCAGGCCGCGCATCAAGATGATCTCGCAGCAAGAATCCTTCCATCCGCGCACGACGCCATACAAGCTTGATCAGATTACTGGGGCCGGGCTGCGGAGTCGCCGAATTGTAAATGCTGATCATCCCGCACAATGTCACGCGTGCATGATCGTTGAGCACCCGAATCGCTGCTTCGAGGTGATCCCCACCCACGTTGTCGAAGTAGACGTCCAATCCAGGCGCACCCAGATCGGCCAGTGCACCGCGCAAGAGACCACTGACGGACCCGCTGCGGTAGTCGAACACGGCGTCGGCGCCGAGTTCGCGAACCAGCGCTGCCTTGTCTGCAGATCCGGCACTACCGATCACTGTGCAGCCCAAAGCTTTTGCGATCTGCACGACCGTCGATCCGACAGCTCCCGCCGCAGAGGAAACGAAGACGACATCACCGGACTTCAACTGAGCGATCCGCCGTGCACCCACCCAAGCCGTCATGCCCGGAATCCCGAGCGGCCCGAGATGGTGGGAGGAAATCCCGCTGCCGGCATCGACAACAGTGCACTCGCCTTCCGGCACCAGCGACTGTTCTCTCCAACCGTAGTCGTGAACCACCATCGCTCCGACCGCAATCGCATCCGAGGACGACGCGGTTACCCGCCCAACGGTGGGAGCCCGCATTGCCTCACCAAGAGCGTACGGTTCCGCGTACGTCGATCGCTGCGCCATTCGGCCTCGCATGTACGGCTCCACCGACATGACGTCGTTCTCGACTCGAACGAAACCAGGACCCGGCTCGCCGACCTCCGCTGAAACCAGCTCGACGTCAGTGTCGTTCGGCTGACCGTGCAGGTATCGCACCAGTCGCCATTCCCGACTGAGCACAGGTCCGGCCGCGGTCACCGCGGCGCCATCCGAATGCCTCCATCCAACCGAATGACTTCACCGTTGAGCATCGGATTCGACACGATATGCGCGGCGAGCGAACCGAACTCGTCAGGTGCGCCCAACCGACTCGGGTGTGGCACCTGCGCGCCCAACGATGCTTTTGCCTCGTCGCTCAAACCGGCGAGCAACGGCGTGTCGAACAGACCAGGAGCGATGGAGACGACGCGAATTGCGTGCGACGCCAGATCGCGCGCCAATGGGAGAGTCATGCCTGCGACGGCGGCCTTGGACGCCGAGTAGGCTGCCTGACCGATCTGACCGTCGAATGCGGCGACCGATGCAGTATTGATGATGACCCCGCGCTCTTCGCCCTCGACATCGTTGCGCACCATACGTTCTGCTGCCAGGCGTGTCACATTGAACGTTCCGAACAGGTTGATCGAGACGACGCGGGTGAAGACGTCCATCGGGAAAACACCCTGACGTCCGACAACTCGCAGCGAACGACCGGTGCCTGCGCAGTTGACCGCCACCCGAAGCTCACCGAAGGAATCCGCGATATCGAGAGCGGCCGCGACGGCAACCTCGTCGGTGACGTCGGCAGCCGCGAATCGAGCGCGCTCACCCAGTTCCTCAGCGACCGCCGCACCATTCGAGGTCGGCAGGTCGAGCAGGACAACCTTGGCACCCTGATCCAGCAGTGCTCGTGCTGTGGCGAGCCCCAAACCCGAGGCGCCGCCCGTGACGAGAGCGACCTTGTCATTGACCTTCATGATGTGAATTCCTCACCGTTGCAAATTGTGTAGACGAGATTGGTCGAACGCGGGGTGCAGATCAGATCCGCTCGATGACGAGAGCGTTTGCCATACCGCCGTGTTCACACATGGTCTGAAGTCCGTAGCGACCACCGCTGCGCTCGAGATGGTTCACCATCGTGGCGAGCAACCGAACTCCCGAGGCGCCAATCGCGTGACCGAGGGAAATGGCACCGCCGACGGGGTTGACCTTGGCCAGATCCACATCGAGTTCGCGGGCCCAGGCCAGCGGAACCGACGCGAAGGCCTCGTTGACCTCGAATGCGTCGATGTCGGCAACGGACAGGCCGGCGCGCGCCAGCACCTTGGTGGTGGCCGGAATCGGCGCTGTCAGCATGAACAGCGGGTCATCGCCGGCCACCGCAAAATCCACGAACCGCGCGCGTGGCGTCAAACCGAGTTCCACGGCCTTTTCTTCGGACATGATCAGGGTCGCTGCAGCCGCGTCGGTGAGCGGCGAGGAGTTACCCGGAGTGATCATCCAATCGAGTTCTCCGAAGCGGGTATTCGCCTCGTCGGTACGGAACGACGGGTTGAGCTTGCCGAGACTTTCCATCGTGGTGGTGGGGCGGACTGTCTCATCGGTGTCGCGGTGGACTCCGTCGACCGCGACGGCAACAATCTCGTTGGCATAGTCGCCGGCAGCAGCGGCAGCAGCGGCACGCTGATGCGACAGCAGTGCGTATTGGTCGACATCGTCACGGGTCAAGCCCCACTTGCGGGCCACCAGTTCAGCCGAAATACCCTGATTGACAAAACCTTCCGGGTATCGGGCGGTGACCGCGTCTCCCTGCAGATCCTTGCCCATCGAGGCTGTGCCCATCGGGATTCGACTCATCGACTCGACGCCACACGCCACTGCGACGTCGTAAGCCCCGGACATGACGCCCTGAGCGGCGAAGTGCACAGCCTGCTGGCTGGAACCGCAAGCCCGCGTGACGGTGGTTGCCGGCACCGATTCCGGAAGCCCGGCGCCGAAGACAGCGTTACGGGTGAGATTGCCCGCCTGCTCCGATGCCTGGCTGACACAACCACCGATCACATCGTCGATCAGTGCGGGATCGAAGTCGTTGCGTGCGACGAGCGAACGCAGCGTGCTGGCCAGCAGATCCACCGGATGCAATCCGGACAGCGCTCCACCGGGCTTGCCGCGACCCGAAGGGGTACGGACGATATCGACGATCACGGCGTTACGCATGGAGCCTCCAGAATGGAAAGAGAGTATGGCGGGGTGTCAGAGATGAGGAGTCGTGATCTGGGCTGCCAGATCACGACGGACAAGCTTGCCGGTCGCGGTCTTGGGCAGCTCGTCGACGAAGACGACTTCGTCGGGAGTGCGCGATCCACGCAGGCGAGCGCGGCACCAGTCACGGATTGCCTCGGGATCGGGAGTGTCGTTGCCCTTCAAGACAATCACCGCACAGATCCGCTCGCCCCATTCGTCATCGGGCATACCGATGACAGCGGTTTCCTGAACCGACGGATGGTGAACCAGCACGTCTTCGATCTCAGCCGGTGCAATGTTCTCACCGCCGCGGATGATGGTGTCGTCGGCACGGCCTCCGATATAGAGGAACTCACCCTCCACACGGGCTTGGTCCCGAGTCGGGAACCATCCCTGTCCGTCGAGTGCAGAGCCCTTGCCCATGTATTCGCCGCTGACCTGGGCACCGCGCACCCACAGCAGACCGGTCTCGCCGTCACCCAACACGTTATCGGCTTCGTCGCGAATCTCGACCTCCATACCGGGCACGATGCGTCCGACAGAACCCAATCTGCTGCGCAAAGCCGGATCAGCCAGCGCCTCACGATGGTCCTCCGGGCCGAGAACCGCGATGGTGGAACTGGTTTCGGTCAGACCGTAGGCGTTGACAAAGCCGGTCTGTGGGAAGGCTGCAAGCGCGTTCTCAAGGACCGGCTGCGGCATCCGCGCACCGCCGTAGGCCAGTGATTCGAGTGCCGGAGTTTCAGCCGGGGCGCCGTCGAGGTGCTGCACGACGCGGGCCAGCATTGTCGGCACGACCATAGCGCTGGTGATCGATTCCTCGCGCACCAGATCTAGCCAGGACCGCGGCGTGAAATCAGGTAGGTGAACCATCCGTCGCGCGGAATAGACGTTGCTGAGCACCGCTCCCATGCCGGCGATGTGATACGGCGGGGTACTGACCAGCGTCGCCTGTTCCTCACCGGCAGAACCGAACTCGACAGTATTGAGCAGGTAGGACAACAGATGTTGGTGCCGTAGCAGCACACCTTTGGGGGCGGACGTTGTACCACTGGTGAACAGAACGATCGCCGTCTCGTCGTCCGCCGCCGGTACCGTCTCGGTTGCCGGAGCTGCTCTGGCCCGAGCCGTGAACTCGTCGGTGGTCAGCACAATAGGAGCGGCACCGGCGAGATTGTCTCGGAACGCCGCATCTGCCACGACAATCGGATCATCCAGTTGCGCAATGAGTTCGATCAGCTGATCGGTGGCGAGGCGATAATTCAACGGAGCAAAGCGCACCCCCGCCCTCGCGGCCGAGAAGACCAGCAGCGGCAGCGCCGCACTGTTGACGCCGACAAAGACCAGGTCACGTGCGCCCAGCTCCCGGAGCACTGTGACACCGCCTGCAGCTGCGTCACTGAGCTGCCGGTAGGTCATGCCGTCGCTGCGTCGCCCGACCGCCAGCCTGTCCGGATACACCGATGTCGCCATATCCAGAGCCATTTCGATACCCATTGCACCCACTCGGTAGTCACTGATTTATCGACAGTCACGCTTCGAGCGGTCCCACGACCACCCTGCACAGCGTTTTCATACGAACCATAACAAGAGATTTACCCGTTGTGAAGCGGATCATGACAATGGTATACATCAATAGGGGTTCGCGACGTTTGCACGAGCCCGGCCGCACTCAACAAAAGAGGCTTTTGCAATGGCACAGACGTCGCTACGTCCGAAGAAAACCGCACTACTCGTCGCCCAGCGCATCGTCTCCGACATCGCCCGTGGTGGGAACAGAATCGGCGACCGGCTCCCCCTGAGCACCTCATGCTCGAGCAGTACGGCGTCGGCAGGGGCGTACTACGCGAATCCCTGAGATTCCTCGAACTACAGGGCGTGATCTCACTGAAACCGGGTCCGGGCGGCGGTCCGGTAGTGCAGCATCCCGACAGCAGCGTCCTGGCCACTGCCCTCACACTGCTCCTTCAGTTCGAGAACGCACCGTTTCGTGCCATCGTCGAAGCTCGCACCGCACTCGAACCGATGATGGCCCGGCTGGCCGCAGACCGGATGAGTGACGCGGAAATCGCCGAGCTGAAAAACAACGTCGACAATGCGCGGCTGAATGTGAACGATCTGCAGATCTTCCACGACGAGATCGAGCGGTTTCACGACATCGTCGCCAGGGGCTCCGGAAATCAACTCTTTGCTCATCTGATCAACGCACTCCTCGGCATCCTCGATGGAACAGCCATGGGAATCGAGTACCCGGAGACGCATCGACTTGCCAGCTGCAGAATCCACGAAGACATCTACGACGCCATCGCCGCCCGCAACTCGGAAGCCGCCCAAGAACTGATGAACGCCCACATCCAGGCACACGCCAAGTACACCGAGTTCAAGTTCAAGGACGTGCTCGACTCCCCGATTCAGTGGAACAAGCTCGCCTGACGGGGCAGCCACAGAAACACGAGTGCCTTCGAAAGAGGTGTACCTCTTCCGAAGGCATTCGTGTTTCTTGCTGGGTTCAGCAGGCCTTCCAGACCGGAGAACGTTTCTCCGCGAAGGCAATGGGCCCTTCCTTGGCATCTTCGCTGCTCAGTACGGAGTGCCATTCAGCGTTCGACATTTCCCACATCTGCGCCTCGTCGACACGTTCGCCACCGACCACACCGTAGGCAACACGCTTGCTCGCTTGCACGGAAAGTGGCGCGTTCACGGCGATACGTTGCGCCAAGGCAAGCGCGGTCTCCACGACAGAACCGTCAGCAGCTATCTGGTTGATCAGGCCACATTCGAGCGCCTTCGCCGACGAAATCGGATCGCCGGTGAACATCATCTCCATTGCCAGGCGGTGGGGAATCTGCGCGGGCAACCGGAACATGCCACCTGCACCAGCGATCAAGCCCCGCTTGACTTCCGGCAACCCGAATGTCGAACTCTCGGCTGCCACAATCAAGTCGGCGGTGAGCGCCAACTCCGTTCCACCGCCCAGCGCAGCGCCGTTCACAGCGGCGATAACCGGCTTGCTGATGAAATTCTTGACGAATCCCGCAAATCCCCAGTGCTCGTTGCCGGGAGCATGAACGCTCTCACCGCGCGCGATGGCCTTGAGATCCGCTCCGGCACAGAATGATTTGTCACCAGACCCGGTGAGCACGACAACCCGGATCTCGGGATCGTTCTCCGCTTCCACGAGGGCTCCGCCGACAATTGCGCTGACCGCCGCATTGATCGCGTTACGCGCGGCCGGTCGGTTGATAGTGATGAGAAGTACGTGACCTCGACGCTCGACAAGTGCGTCGGCTTCTTCGGACGTAGTGGGCTCGATGTGATTGCTGCACATGGGAATGTTCCTATCCGTCGGGATGCGTCAGCCGGAGGCGACCGGGGCTGTGCCCGTCGCGCGGTGCTGGGAGAATCGCCACAAGGCAGGCCGGATGATTCCGACCTGCCTTTTAGGGCCCGACTATTCCCATGTCCCCCAACCGGTTCAATTACCGGAGGTCTTCACGCCCGGTTGGGGCATCGGTTCGGGCCCGCTCGGCTGCGCATGAGCCTATCAGGACATACCAACATCATCACGCCCGAGTTGGACGAGATAGAGACGGCCACACCTTCTTTGACGGAGGCGGTCAGGGACTTACGACTGTGCGCAGTTCCCGCTTCAACAGCTTCCCACTTTGATTCCGGGGAAGTTCCTCCACAAATCGAATGTGTTTGGGCACCTTGAACGGAGCGATCTTTTCCTTCACGTAGGCGATCAACGCCTCCGGTGTCATGGCGTCCTGACCGTCCTTGAGAACGACGATTGCGGTGATCGCTTCGATCCACTTCTCGTCAGGTGTTCCGATGACGGCAACTTCGGCAACACCGGGATGGGTGTAGATGGCGTCTTCGACTTCACGGGATGCGACGAGAATGCCGCCCGTGTTGATGACGTCTTTGATGCGGTCGACGACGGTGATGAACCCTTCACTGTCACGCACGACGAGGTCGCCGGAGTGGAACCAGCCGTCGCGGAAGGCTTCTGCGGTTGCTTCCGGGTTTTCCCAGTAGCCATTGCAGAGTTGCGGTGAACGGTAGAGAACCTCACCGGAGACACCGTCCGCAACATCGTTACCCTCGGCGTCGACAACACGGGTTTCGACGAAGAACACTGCCCGACCGCACGACGACGGCCGATCCGCGTGCTCGCCCGGCTGCAGAACTGCTGCCAGAGGGCCGATTTCGGATTGTCCGAAGCAGTTGTAGAAGCCGATGTCGGGGTAGCGCTCGCGCAGACGGTTCAGCACGGTGACCGGCATGATCGACGCACCGTACTGCGCCTTCTTCAGCGACGACAGATCCCGGGTGTCGAGATCGGGATGATTGGCCAGCGGCACCCAGACGGTAGGAGCGAGGAAAAGTGAGCCGATCTTGTCGGCTTCGATGCGGCGCAGAATCTCGGGGATGTCCGGTGCCGCCATCACGTTGACCGTCGCACCGACGGACAGGTACGGAAGCATGAACACGTGCATTCCCGCAGAGTGGTACATGGGCATGCAAATCAAGGGGTTATCTGCCTTGTCGAGCCCGAGCGCGATCACCGACGACACGTACTCGTAGACCAGAGCGGCGTGAGTCATCATCGCGCCCTTGGGCTTCGACGTCGTTCCCGACGTGTAGAGCAACTGCGCAAGATCCGTTGACGAGGCCCGTGGTGGGAAGTGCGGAACTTCTCCGGCAGTGCTGACGGCGACCACTGAATTCGCGTCGTCACGCAGCGGCACAACGTGGTCGATATCGAGATCGCCGCGCACCGAGTCCAACGTCGGCAACAATGCCGGATCCACCAGAACGGCCCGAGCGCCGGACTGCGCAACCAGGTAGCGCAGTTCATCACCCTTGAGCGCGTAATTCACCGGAACATGGACCAATCCTGCCCGGCAACACGCGAGGAACCCGATGACATACGCGTCGGAGTTGGTTCCGTACGCGGCCACACGATCGCCGTGCTCCAAGCCGAGGTCGACGAGGTGCGCCGCGACCCGCGTTACCGCCTCGTCGAGTTCTTCATACGTGCGCGAGCGATCTTCGAAAACAATGGCCACCCGATCGGGGTACTTGGCTGCCGAGCGCCGAAGCACTCCGTCGATGGTGTTGGTACGCGGGTCCAGGCTCATGAACGATAGATTATCGGACGTCCAACTAATGCGAAAGGGCTCGGCTCACTTGTTCTGCCACTGCGGCACCCGCTTATCCACAAACGCCTGCATACCTTCCTGAGCGTCGCAGGTCACGGCGTTTGTTGCCATCGTTTCCGCCATTGCCTCGTACGCCTGCGCCTGGGGCAGATCGATCTGCTGATAGAACGCCTGCTTACCGATCCGAACCGTCAGGGGGCTGGCGGTCGTGATCTTCGCAGCCAAGTCGCGCACTTCCCGGTCGAGGTCAGCCGGGTCGACCACGAAGTTCACCAGACCCCAATCAGCCGCCGTCTCAGCATCGATGGTTTGGCCCGTCAGCAGCATCTGCATCGACCGTTTGCGGCCAACTGCCCTGCTCAGAGCCACCATCGGCGTGGAGCAGAACAACCCGATCTTCACTCCGGGTGTACCGAAGACAGCATTCGACGCCGCCACGACAAGGTCACACGACGCCGCCAACTGGCATCCCGCCGCAATTGCCGGTCCCTGCACGGCAGCGATCACCGGCTGGGCGATCTGCTGGACCGTTTCCATCATCTCGGTGCAGCCGTCGAATATCGCGCGCTCGTCATCGAGGGTGCGGCCGATCATCTCCGTGAGATCGTGGCCGGCCGAAAACACGGGCCCCTCGGCCCGCACGACAACGATGCGGACTCGCGGATCGGCGGAAAGTTCCCGAAGTCCCGCTGTCACCTCGCTCATGGTCTGCGCCGAGAGCGGATTGCGCCGCTGCGGCTGATCGAGCGTCAGAAATCCGATGCCCGTCGACTCTTCGACTGATGTAGCTACCGCACTCTCGTTTATCTGCGTCTTCGACATGCGTCCTCTCTACCAATCGAATCCGTCCCGGTCAACGAGACGAAACGGGCAGCTCGTACCGAAGCGTCGATACCTTTTCAGTTAATACTTCGCCACTACGAGGAGTGCCCATGAGCACCGACGCCATCATCACCACCGACCTTGCGCAGATCCTGCAGGCGCAACAGGACGCCACGCGCGCCGCGGGAGCGCCGACTGCAGAGGAACGTCGCCGGCGCATTCAACAGGTGATCGACCTGCTCGTGGCGAACCACAAAGATCTGACCGAAGCCATGAACGAAGACTTCGGTGGACGCCTCCCGGCCTACTCGGTCATGAATGACGTTCTCGGATCGATGGTTTCACTCAAGCACGTCCGAGATTCCCTCGAAGACTGGATGGTTCGCTCTCCGCGCTCCACCGGCGCCGTCCAGGATCAGCTGGGCGCCAAGGCTTACGTCGCGTACCAGCCCAAGGGTTCCATCGGCATCATCGGCACCTGGAACGCACCCCTCTTCACACTCTTGAGCCCCCTCGCCTGCGCACTCGGTGCCGGTAACCGTGCCGTTCTGAAGCCCTCCGAAATCGTGCCGCACACCGCTGCCGTCCTGGCCGACGCTGCGGCGCGCACCCTCGATCCACTCGAAATCGCCGTCGTCACAGGCGGACCCGATGTGGCCGACAATCTCACGTCACTGCCCTTCGACCACCTGGTCTTCACTGGAAGCACGTCCATCGGCAAGCTGGTGATGGCAAACGCCGCGAAGAACCTCGTGCCGGTCACCCTCGAACTGGGCGGAAAGTCGCCGAGCGTCCTGGGCAAGAGCGCAGACTTCGCCGAAGCTGCACACCGACTGGCTATTGCGAAGTCCACCAACGGCGGTCAGCTCTGCGTCTCCCCCGACCTGATCTACGTTCCGCGTGAAGGCATCGAACGATTCATCACCGCGTTCGCAAATTCGTTCACCGGCCTCTTCCCCACCGTTGCCGACAACACCGACATGGTCTCCATCGTCAACGACCGCCATCTCGCCCGCATCGAGGGATACATCGCCGATGCCGCGGATCGTGGGGCACGCATCATCACGGTTCCCGACGAAGAACTGTCGGCCGACACGCGTCGACGCCCACTGCGGATGGTCGTCGATCCCCCGGCCGATGCCGAGATCATGAAGGAAGAAATCTTCGGGCCGGCCGTCGTGATCTTGCCTTACGACGAGATGGATGCCGTTGTCGCCGATATCAACTCGCGCCCGAAGCCCTTGGCTCTGTACTACTTCGGCACCGATCTCGACGAGAAGGAATCGGTGCTCGAGCGCACCAATTCCGGTGGCGTCACGATCAACGACGCGATGGCGCACCCAGGTCTCTCCGACGCACCGTTCGGCGGCGTCGGCGCGTCCGGAATCGGCCACTACCACGGCCGCGAAGGATTCCTCGAGTTCAGCCACGCACGGACGGTTCTCGAAGCAGCAGAACATGATCCGCGCGGCGAGTGGGGCATGTTGCCGCCGTACGGTGACAGCTTCGAGCAGATGATGCTGGCTCAGGTCACACCTTAGGGGCACAGCCCCTGTGCGCCTTTCCGCTAGTCGCCGCGACCGGAAAGGCGCACGGGCGCAGCCCAACTGCCGAGCAGAGGCGCGATCTGCGCTATGTCGGCGACACCAGTCGCTGCGTCGATAACCACGTCGTACGCATCATCTTCGGGCGCATCGAGATGTAGCCCGTTGATCGAATAGAAGACAAAAGCAGCAACCCACGACAATCGCTTGTTCCGTCGACCAATGCATGATTCCGGACGAGGGACTGCAGCAGCGCAGCTGCTTTGACATGAATGTCCGGATAAGCCTCGTCACCGAAGACCGTTGCACTCGGTCGATGCGCGGCTGATTCGAGCAAGCCGACATCCCGAACCTGCAGACCGCCGAGCTCATCACAAAGCACTAAAAGATCGTCGACCGTCAGATACCGAATCACTGTGAGAGACGGTCGAGCAACGGGCCGTACTCGGAAATGGCGGCGCGGGCAGCTCGTCGAACTTCGGTATCTTGACACAGACGTGCCGCTCGATCAGCAATTGCCCTGATCACGGCTTCCTGCTTGCTCATATTCGAATGATGCCGCTCTGATACCAGCACCGAAAGCGGCAAAGTTACCAGTTAAGCGCTACCGAAGTGCAGCGAACCGAGCGCTCAAAAACTCGACCAACTGCCATGGCTCCGTGTCCGGCGAATCGAGCAAGGCAATCAGTCCGTCCTTGTCGGCAGCAGCGATCGGTTCGATTCCCCCGAAGGTTCGCATAGCGCTGCCGGCGGGCAACACCCGCGCACAGACCAACGAACCAGCTTCGAGGTTCAGGCTTCCCCACTCGTCGGCGACGTCGTACGCCACGTCGGTTCGGACATCGCGCAACGTCAGCGATGTACCCGGCACCGTCGACGCAACCTCGTACACCGACTGCGGTACCTGCAACCACTGCTGCGCCAGTTCCAGTTCGTCGGCCGGCAGCAGTTCACCGCGTCGCTCGACAAACACTCCGAAGATGTTGCTGTCGAAAAGTGCTGTGTCGACAGCCAATCCACCCTCGAGCGCACGAGTCAACGCGTCGTCGTCATCCCAATGCTGGGCGCGAACCTCGGCGAGGTCGAAGACAACATCGAAGTACTCGGGACTGCGGGAGAAGAGTTGCGCCTTGATGTACAACCAATTTGCCCGGTCGTCGAAGGTGATCTCCGACTTACCCAGATGGCAGACCTTGTACTTGCGTCCGGATCCACACCAGCACTTGTCATTACGGCCCAGCTCGGGATGTTCGGCCGGCGCATAGCGCGCGAGAACGTCGTGCAGAATCTCCGACTCTCCGCCTTCGATCCGACCCAACAACGCAAGCGCCCGCGTTGCGTCGCTCCGATCCGCCGCGAGCAACGCAAGCTCGAAAATCGCCGGTACCCAATCAGGATCGCGATCGAGCGCGCTCTCGTAGTAGGCCTCGGCCACAATGACCTTGCCGAGACGATCAGCTGCCTTACCTGCGAGCCAGTACGCGGCGGGCTTTACCCGGCGCGGCCCCTTGTCAGCCAGCGCCGTAGCCACCGCGTGCAGGATCTCGTCGTGGTCGTCGAGTTCGGACAACAATTCAAGCGCCGCAGCAGCTGCCGGCGGTTCGGCAACGGCCACATAGATCTGCGGGTTCTCCGTGATCTGCGCACGCGCCCAGTCGCCGATTTCCGACGTGTCTTCCGGGAATTCGAGATGCGCAGCCGACACCAGATCGACCAGCGCGATAACCGCAGCTGCCTCGTCGGGGTGCAGGTTGTCGCGAATCTCGAGCATCCGCGCGCGGTTCGCCAAATGGAACGCCTCGAAATCGAACCCTTCGATCGCGACGTAATCGCCGTCGCGAACATAGCCGGCCGATTCGAGCAGTTCCCCCAGCGGAGCGGCGGGCTGACGGAACAGTGTCGGCTCCTCGAGCATCAACTGCCAGACAATCGCGTCGAGTGTTTCAGCGCCGGTATCGGTGAGGATGTTCGCTAGGGCGTCCGCAAAACCGAGTGTCGGATCGACTACGTCGGCAACGGTACAGAGCGTCAACTCACGATCTGCGACAAACAGCCCGATCAGATCGCCTGCCGCGCATTCCGACAATGCGTCGGGGGCAAGCAGAAAACCTTCGTCAGCCGGGAACGTCGGGTCGTCGATTCCGCGTTCGGCGAGGGCGGCGTCGTCGAGCCCACGATGTACGACGCGAATCTCCCGATCCTCGGTGTCATCGAAGCTGTCGAGAAAAACACGCAAGACCATGAGATCGGGGTTTGCGTCGAGAACGCCAGAGCTGATCTCGGCGTCGGTGAGGCGATGCGTGAGTATCCGGTGCTCGAACAGTGTGTCGAGCGCGGCGTAGCGGGCCCCGGTCAGATAGCCCAACAGCGGATCCTCGACGTACTCCACGAACTCCGTCATGTCGTCCGGCGTTCCATGCCCGGCGTCAGCCAGCAAGTTTCCCCAGTCAGCAGCGGTCTGGGGGCCATGTTCGCGCAACAACTCCATCGCAGCTTCGGCGATCAAGTCATTGGGGTCCATAGGTTCGCTCACCTATCCAACTTTATCCGGTAGGCCCCGGCACGAGTATTCCGCATCGACCAGCGTCGACGCCCTCAGCTCAGCACTCTGATCAGCTCGGCGACATCGTGATGATCCCGCCCTAGAACCTGGAGCACATTGGCGGCCTGCAACTCGGAAGACACGATGACGCTGCCGACAACCTGGGCGCTCGAACCTGCAGGCAGAACGCGAGCACACACCAGATCACCGGGCTCGAGATCGGCGGCACCACTGACAGTCACGGTGTCGCCGGTCCGGCGATCCAGCAGCGTGTTCATCTCGGTCACCTCGAACACGGAACGCTCGACATCGAGCCATTGACGTGCCGTCGCCACCTCATGTTCGGTGAGTAAATTTCCGCGGCGGGTGACGAACTGCGCGAAGATTCCACCCTCGAACAGCGCGATGTCCAAGGCCGGCCCGTCGAAGATACTCCGATCGTCGTCATCGCTGCCGGCGGCGACAAGATCGTCGAACTGAACCACCATGTCGGCAAATTCGGAGGAAAACGCGAACATGCACGCCTTCCTGTAGAGCCAGCGGCCGTCTTCTCGAACCGACTCGTCGACCTTCCCCAGATGGCAAACCTTGTATTTTCGGCCGGATCCACACCAGCACTTGTCGTTTCGTCCCAGCTCGGGATGCTCTACCGGAATGAACTCCTGCAGTACTTCGTACAGGGTTTCCTCGGATCCACCGTCGATCCTGCCCAGCAAAGACAGTGCTCGGGTCGCGTCGCTCCGGTCTGCGGCGAACTGAGCCAATTCGAAAAGTGCCGGACCCCAGTCAGCTTCCCATTCCAATGCCTTCTCGTAGTGCGCTTCCGCGTCGAGAACGCGTCCGAGACGATCAGCCGCCTTACCTGCCAACCAGTGTGCCGCCGGCTTGACGGCCTTCGGACCGCGTTCGGCCAGCTCGCCGCCAAGCGCTTCGAGGATCATGTCTGCGGTGGGGTCCTGGTTCCGGAATCCCAGATCGAACGCCGCCACAGCTGCGCCCGCATCCGCAAGGGCGGCAAACGAATCAGGAACAACACCGACATGTCGACGTGCCCAGTCACGAAGGTCGAGATTCTCGATCTCGGCGTCGACATATCCGCGCTGAGCCAGGTCGACAAAAGCTACAACAGCTACGGCTTCGTCGTGCGTGAGATCGTAGGTCGACGCAATCTCTGCGGTCTGAATCTGAACTGCGTAAGCAGCGAAGTCGAATCCATTGCGTGCAAGGAGTTCTCGTTGATGCTCGTATCCTGCCGCGGCAAACATCTCGCCCAACGGAGTGCTGGGAACAGTGAACAACGACGAGTCGTCGACAGCAAGTTGCCAACCCACCGCCTCGAGCGCTTCCACACCGTTTTCGGCGAATATCTTCTCGAGTGCCGGCGCCAGATCCGGCTCGTCTTCGACATCCGCCTGCCACACCGTCAGTTCACCGTCTTCGATGGCAATCGCGATCAGATCACCAGCTGCGAAGTTGGCCAAAGTCCCGCGGGGCAAGGCAACAACACGGCGACTGAAAGCAGCGTCGATTCCGCGCTCTCGCAACAAGTCTTGTTCGAACTCTGCCTCGACAACCCGAACTCCGCCGTCGATACTCGACGCGAAACGCAACACCGGTTCGAGGTCAGGCGTCGCCTCGAGCACCTCCGACGCGATCTCGATTTCGCTGAGCCTGTGCGTGAACACCAACCCTTCGAGCATCTCGTCCAGAGCGACATACTTGCCGCCGGGGAGGTACCCGATCATCGGATCATCAAGGTACTCGAGCACTTCGGCAATGTCGGACGGCGAGCCGAACTCACTGACACACTGCGCCCATTCTTCGAGACTGAGCGGACCGCGCTCACGCAGAGCGGTCATCGCAGCAGTAGCGAGGGCATTGTCGTCGACTTCGTTCACCACCCAATAGTAGGCGAGCGCGCAGGCTCGCCAATCTGCCTCGACTAGCCGAGTCCACTGACCCCTTCACCCAACACCATCGCGCCGAGCAGAGCCAGGATCACCGTCATCATGACGGCGTTGTTGGCGGCCATCCACGATTTTGCCGAGTCAAGCATCGACGCGGCACGCTCGCCGAATACGAGGTTGACCACAACCGGTGCGGCGACTGCGGCGCTCGCAACAATCGTGAACACAACAGCGGCGATGGCTTGCTCAGCCACAACGTAGGTTCCGGCGGCTATGGCCGCGCCTCCCGCGACGGCCAGTGCAGCATTCTTGGGATTGGCCGCTGAGAGCAACGCGATCCCCAGGGATTTCAGCGGGCTGAGCGAACTGACACTCGACATCCACTTCGGCTGAGTGGCTTCTGCGTCGCCCCGTGGCCGGGATCGCCATTGTCTGAATGCGAGCGCGAACAAGGCTAACCCCAGCACTATCCGGACGACACTTGCCCACCGCGTGGTCTCGGATTCGGGTACGGCGGTGTCGACAAAAGCGATAGTCAGTGCCACCACAGCTCCGATGCCCACGACCCAGCCGAGAATGAAGGCTGCAACCGAGCGTCGTGCGTCTGCAGTGACCAGCATGAGAACCACAACTGCCATCGGCACGGACACAATCGCCAAGCCGACTGCAACGGGCAATGATTGACCTAGCGCATCAAGCACGTGGGTCCTCTCGGTTAGTTAGCGCTCATAGCCCTTGCGCATATCATCTACTATCCGAGGCTGGTCGAGCGTCGACGGTTCCATGTCGCGGCGCGGACGGTCCCGCGGGAAGACGGAAGCCGACGCCAAAGTAGGTCCGTCGAGGAAGCGTAATTCCGGAGCGCTTTCAGGCAGACGCAATTCCGGTGGCACTCCCCCGGACTGAGCAAGTACGTATCCCCAGTCACCAAAACTGGGAACGAACACGTGGTACGGGGAGACCCCCAAACCAACTGCGGATACCGTAGACACTGTTCGCCAATAGGCATCGGGCGTCGAATAGGGACTGCCCGACTGGACGACCATCAATCCGCCCGGATTGAGCGCTGCCGCGGCCAAACCGTAGAACTCCATCGAATAGAGCCTGCCCAATGCCGGGGTATCAGGATCGGGCAGATCGACGATCACCGAGTCGAATCCGGGTTGAGGCGCCTCGCGCAACCACCGAAAAGCATCATCGAGCACAACGTGTACGCGTGAGTCTTCGAGTGCGCCGCCGTTCAACGATCGCAGTCGGGTGTTCGCCAGTTCGATGACGGCAGGATCGAGCTCCACCTGCACAATGTCCTGAACGCTGGGCATCCGCAACACTTCCCGTGCCGCAAGTCCGTCTCCGCCGCCCAAGATCAGTACCCGTTGCGGATTGTTCGAGAGCGCCGGATACACCAGAGACTCCGTGTAGCGGTGCTCGTCGACGCTCGAGAATTGGAGATCTCCGTCGAGGAAGAGCCGGACGTCGTTCTTACGTTCCGTGACAACAATTTCTTGATACTGCGATCGCGATGCCGCGACCACAGGGTCGGTGTACAAGCGCTGACGGGCCGTGGTTTCGATGTCGGAAGCGGCGATCAACAACCATCCGATCAGGCTCGCGGCCAACAACATTGCCACGACGGCAATCAGTCGGGCGCGCAAGCTGAGCTGCCACCGCAGCAGAATCAAGGCAACGACTGCCGCAGCGACGAGGTTGATCATGCCGGTAATTGCTGCGCCCCGGATCATCCCGACCCACGGCAACAAGACAAACGGCCAGAGCAACCCGCCGATCAGCGCACCCAAGTAGTCCGCTGCATTCAGATTGGCGAGCACTTTTCCGGCACTTTGTGCGTCGTTGTCGGTGCGTCCGGATTGCAGCAACGTCATCAGCAGTGGCACTTCCGCACCCACGAGAATGCCGATCAGTGCCGTGGCAGCAACAAGAACTGCCCCGCTGGAACCAAAGAACGTGAAGGTGACGTAGAGCGTGACCGCGCTGAATCCCCCGATGATGCCGAGCAGAATCTCCACTGTGACAAAGGAAATAGCCGCGTGCCCCAACAACGGTTTGGCGGCGAGGGCACCGATACCGAGCGCCGCAACGAATCCGGCGACAATCAGTGACGTCTGTGTGATTCCGCCGCCGGTGAGACTGACCGACAGAGTGAGCAGTGCCAACTCGTAGATCAGTCCGCAGGCAGCGCAGGCAGCGACGGCGGCAAGGAGCAGCACCCGCGCCCGAGCAGTGAGCACAGCGTGTGAATCGGTGACAGTCATCAGGTGAGAGCAGCGGCGTTCACCAAGCCGATGGACAGCAGGGTCACGCCCACCGCCCAGGCCGCACCGCACATCTTCGGATCCTGTACCAGCGCAACCAACTTACCCGGCAGGAATGCATTCATCAGTCGCAGCGCAATGGCCTGGAGAACAATTGCGAACAGACCGTACACGGCTGAATCCGCAAGTCCCTGGGCAAATCCGTCGGAACTGGTGAGAATGGCGGTCACGACGATAATGGCAAGCGCCAGATGGTTGGCACCCAGAAGAATTGCCGCATTCGGATTCTTGTCGACGTACACCTGGTGGCGGAGATTGCCCGGCGTCATAAGATCGAGAACCAGAAATCCGGTGGCCAGAACTGCAACTCCGACTACGAAGTACGCCAGCGTCCCCAGAACACCACCGACCAGCAGAGCTGGGTCAACAGTGCCGATTTCCACAGTTTCAGCAGCAAGGTTGGCGTTCACGAAGCTCTCCTGAGTTTGGTCCGATTGTCACTTGATGTGGTCATTTCGCACTTCCCGATCCACCGCTGCCGCTGCCGCCACCGGCCGGTGATCCCGGATTGAATCCTGGTCCCAGATAGGCATATCCGCCGCTGCGGTATGTGCCGTTGATGTCTTCGACCTTGATGGTGCTTCCCCCTGCTGCTGCGCTGACGGTAACGATGTCGTCGTCGTAACGCAGGTACTCGTTGCCGCCGTCGGCGCTGCGGGCCGCAGGTTCTTCCGCATCGACGATCCGCGACACCGTCGTACCGACAGGATCTTTCGACGAATACACAGCGACGTCGCCGGTTTGCGAACTCTTGGAATAATTGTCCGCAATGAAGTCCTTGACCGCGTTGCCGCACGACGACAGCACACATGCCATGGCGATCATGACGGGAACAACCCATTTCCTGCCGATCACGGATGCCACCTACTTCTGGTCTTCACAATCACTCCGGTCCCCTCCCCTGGGTACAAATGCCAACTCTGCCAAGCCCATCCATGCCCCAGGCTGCTGCCGAACAACACCGTGACAGCGGTGTCGTCTCCGGGAAACGAACCGCAAATCCAACCATCTGCCGCTGCCTGCACTTTCAGGCGGGCAGCCTCGGCAACGAACTCGGTTCGATCGAGAGTCTGCGTGGAAGATTCGAAACGATACGGTCCCAGAACTTCAGCACCCGGCAGTGGATCGCCACCAGCTGTGACCGCATCGCAGGACACCTGCTCGGTCAAGGTCTCACCACCCGAGCGTGCCGTCACCACATGCGATGCCCCCAGCACTCCCAAAGTCAAAGCACCGTCGACTGTTTCGATAACAAGCTGGGCCAAGGCCGGTGGCGCAGGTGCGTCCACCACAAGGCCGAGCGCAGACGCATCCACGTCGGTGGGCTCCACGTCGAGGAGATGCACACTCACTGCGGAGGGCCGGAATGTATGACGGTCAACTCTGCACGGGTGACTGCGCGGCCGGTGGAAACCTCCCACGACTGGCCGCGCGCCCACTTCTCGAATGCAATGAGCCCGGTTTTGTCAGCAGTTGCATAGTCGGCGTAGTCCATCACGCCCGACGGCGCGGTTCCTGTCGTGCCCTCGGCTGTGAATCGTGCGGTTCCGCTTTCGATCCTGCGGTGCACCTTGTCGTCGAGAATGACGTCGCCACTCGGCTCGAGGTTGGTGCCCTCACGCCGCATCCACAGCGTCATCTCGAGTTCACCCTCGTCATCTTCGACGGTCAGCCAGCGGCGGCCGGTCGAACCGTCGAGAAGGTGCTCGCGCCAGATGTACCCCTCTTCGTCGAGGGTGATGGTCCCGCGAACCACGTGATCGATCCCCGCGTAGGTGACGATGTCTCCGACACCGATCTTGTGGGGGTCGTATACCTCCGGATAGTCCGCAAGCGGGTCTACACGCCCCACCGGAGCGCTCTTACGACCACGCAGAACCACGAAGGCCACTGCCGCGATCACAACAAGTATCAGTACAACTATCAGCACGTTCGTCAACGGTCACTCCGAAATCGTCGGGCTCGGCAAGGGCGCCGGGGCAATACCCTACCGATCGCTACTCGCCCGAGCGTCCATACGTCGCTGCACCCGATCCCGCTCGATGCCGATTTCGGACAAACGGCCGTGCATACCCAGTCACGTTTCCCTGAAACCCGTTGGACGGATTCACTTTCGATGTGGATATCTCGGAATCCTCGAGGGCCCTCGCGCGTTGAACAACTATGGCCAACTACAAAACAGTCAATCCCGCGACAGGTGAAACCGTCAGGGAATTCGATACTTTGGATGACGCCGGAGTGGAAGCCGCACTGGAAAAGGCTCATAACGGCTATCTGAACTGGCGAAAGAGCGCGCCGACGCAACGCGCGCAGATACTGACCAGAACCGCCGAACTGTACAACGAACGTGCCGACGAACTGGCACGCATGATCGCCCTGGAAATGGGCAAGCCCGTTCGCGAAGCCAAGGGCGAGGTACAACTGTCCGCGGCGATCTACCAGTGGTACGCCGATCACGGACCGGCGTTGCTCGCAGAAGAACGACTCGATGTTCCCGGTGCCGAAGAGTCTGTGGTGTACCGACGCCCGATCGGGGCGCTCGTCGGCGTCATGCCCTGGAACTATCCCTACTATCAGGTCGCCCGGTTTGCGGCGCCCAATCTCATGCTCGGAAACACCGTCATCCTGAAGCACGCGTCCAACTGCCCTCAGTCGGCGCTGCTGATGGAGGAGATTCTGCAGCAGGCAGGCCTGCCAGAGGATGCATACGTAAACGTTTTTGCGAGCAACGAGCAGATCGCAGACATGATCGCTGACCCCCGTGTGCAAGGTGTCTCGTTGACCGGAAGCGAACGCGCCGGGACCAGTGTTGCGGAAACGGCGGGGCGCAACCTCAAGAAGGTGGTACTCGAGCTCGGTGGTTCGGATGTGTTCATCGTCCTCGACTCCGACGACATGGACGCCACAGTCAAGGCGGCAGCCAAAGCACGATTGTCCAACGCTGGTCAGGCGTGCAACGCCGCCAAACGATTCATCGTCGTCGAGGACTTCTACGACGATTTCACTCGGAAACTGACCGCGTCGTTCCAATCCGTCACGGCCGGCGATCCGCTGGAAGCGGATACGGTCCTCGGTCCGCTGTCGTCCCAAACCGCAGCAGATACATTGCTCGAGCAGGTTCAAGACGCCGTCGACAAGGGCGCAACGCTTCTGACCGGTGGAGCGAAGATCGACCGACCCGGCGCCTACGTCCAACCGACATTGCTCACCGATGTCACCCCGGACATGCGCGCCTACAGCGAAGAACTCTTCGGGCCGGCGGGCGTGGTGTACAAGGTGAAGTCAGCGAAAGATGCCGTTGACCTTGCCAATTCGTCGGTGTACGGGTTGAGCGGATCCGTCTGGAGTACCGACCTGGACGCTGCTCGTGCGGTCGCCGCCGATCTCGACGTCGGAATGGCCTTCGTCAACGAACACGGCACCACCCTGCCCGGCCTTCCCTTCGGCGGAGTCAAGCGGTCCGGAGTGGGACGTGAGCTCGGCCCTTGGGGTATGGACGAATTTGCCAACAAGAAGCTGATCCGCGTGTCCAAGAAATAGAAGCTTTACGTTCGACCTGACAACTTTTCGACGGCGGCCGGATAGTCGGCCAGGATCTGATCGCGTGCGTCGTACAGATACCGCTGCAGCAATTCGACCGCCGTCGCATTGTCACCGGCTTTCAACGCGCTGTGTATCTCGTGATTCCGGGCGAGATACGGCGAGTGGAATCGGTGTGCGTCGTCCATGACGTGAAAGACCAGTCGCAGTTCGTTCCACACGCCGCCCATCAGTTCGTCGATTCTGCTGCTGTTACTCAGACCAGCGATAGCGCGATGGAAATGGATGTCGGCCGTTCCCACTCCGGTCCAGTCATCGGCGGCCAGACGTTCTTCTGCGAGCTCGAGCGCGGCGGCGACGTCACCGAGATTGCCTGTTTCCGGATCGAAGTCTCGCACTCCCGCCGACTCGACCACCCGACGGCAGATGTACAACTCGGCGATGTCGTCAGCTGACGGGACTCGAACGAATACGCCACGGTTGAGTTCGTGTGAAACCAACCGGTCTTCGATGAGGATCTGGAACGCCTCGCGCACGGTATTTCGGGAGACATCCAACGCCGCGCAGATGTCGGGCTCGGACAGTCGTGCGCCCGGACGAAAGCTTCCGTCGATGATCAGCTCGCGCAGAATCCCGGCGACCCGCGCTGTTCGACTGGTGCGCTCGAGTAGCCCTCGATGGGCGGCCAACGCGGCGTTAGCATCCTCTTTCGGGGGATTCAGGCTGGTCAAGTGCACTCCTAGTGGTTTGTTGCTGCCCTCATCATAGTGAGAGCGGGGCGTCCGGACGGCCTACGGCTGCCCTCAAAAGTTTCCAGCACATTAATTATCCCTTCATGGGATTGCAGGATCGTTGAACGATTTTGTACGTTGGGAGTCCTTACATTCCATCTTCACGCGAGGTACCGATGACCGCTCCGATTCAAACCGCAGGTGCCCCTCCGCGCCCGTTCGACTGGTTCCGCACGCTTGGACCGAAGGGCAAGAAGGCATTCGTCGGCGCTTTCGGCGGCTACGGTCTCGACTCCTACGACTTCCAGGTTCTCCCTCTCGGGTTGGCCGCGATTGCCGCGTACTTCTCGATCACGACGGGACAGGCCGGTCTGCTGACCACCGTCACGTTGGTGGTTTCCGCGCTCGGCGGTGTTCTCGCCGGCATCCTGGTCGACCGCATCGGACGTGTCCGCACCCTGCAGGTGACGGTAGCGACCTACACGATCTTCACGGTCCTGTGCGGATTTGCACCCAACTTCGAGACGCTGCTCATCTTCCGCGCGTTCCAGGGTCTCGGCTTCGGCGGCGAATGGGCTGCCGGCGCAATTCTGGTGGCCGAATACGCAAAGCCCGAGTACCGCGGCCGAGCGGTCGCCTTCGTCCAGAGCGCCTGGGCGGTGGGCTGGGGTTTGTCGGTCATCATCTACACGATCGTCTTCCAACTCTTCGATCCCGACATCGCGTGGCGCGTTCTGTTCTGGACCGGAGTCATCCCCGCCTTCCTCATCATCTGGGTGCGCCGCAACCTCAAGGACCCGGAAGAAATCACCGAGAAGCGTGAGAAGAAGGCCGACAAGGGTTCTTTCCTCGCCATCTTCCGCGGCCCGATGCTCAAGACCACGCTGTTTGCTTCACTTCTGGCCACCGGAGTCCAGGGCGGTTACTACACACTCGCGTCGTGGCTTCCGACTTACCTGAAGAACTCACGCGGCCTCGACGTCGTGGGCACCGGCGGCTATCTCGCGATCCTCATCAGTGGCGCATTCCTCGGCTACGTCAGCGGCGGCATCCTCACCGACAAGCTCGGCCGTAAGCGGACCATGCAGTTGTTCGCCACCTTGTCTGCCGTGTTCATGGTTCTCTACACACAGGTTCCCGACGGCGCCAACACCCTCATCATGATTCTCGGATTCCCGCTGGGCTTCTGCACGTCGGCGATCTTCAGCGGATTCGGTTCGTTCCTCTCGGAGCTCTACCCCACCGCGCACCGCGGTACCGGTCAGGGCTTCACCTACAACTTCGGTCGCGCAGTCGGTGCGGTGTTCCCCGCCATCGTCGGTTTCCTCGCAGCCAGCAGTCTCGGTATCGGCGGCGCCATGATCTTCGGCGCCATCGGCTACGGCATCGCTGTCCTGGCACTCTTCGGACTCCCCGAAACCCTGGGACGCCAACTCAACTGATCGGTGTTTTGAACTGATCGGTGTCTTCAGGAAAGAGGATTGGACTTCACCATGATCGAGAATCGCACCAACCCGGATCCACGCTCGGCTCGCGCGGGATTCAGAGCCGGAGACGTGTTCCCCACGTCGGGAATCGCACCGGGCTTCGCCCAGACCAATCTCATTGCGGTCCCCAAGGACTGGGCATACGACGTTCTGCTCTTCACGCAGCGGAACCCCAAGCCCTGCCCGGTACTCGACGTCACCGACGCCGGGGATTTCACGACGATTCTCGCTCCCGGAGCAGACATCAGGACGGATTTCCCGCTCTACCGCGTGTGGGTCGACGGCGAACTGACCGCGGAGATTCCGGATGCGACGCCATACTGGCGCGACGATCTGGTGGCATTTCACATCGGCTGCAGCTTCACCTTCGAACACCCTCTGATGGCCGCCGGGATCCCGCTTCGACACGTCGAGCAGAACCGAAACGTCCCGATGTACATCACAAATCGTGAATGCCGATCCGCCGGACGGGTCAGCGGGCCGACAGTGGTGTCGATGCGTCCCGTCCCCGCAGACCAGGTCGAACAGGCCCGCTCCATCACCGCGCGTATGCCCGCGGTTCACGGTGCACCCATCCACATCGGCGATCCAGCCGAACTCGGCATCTCCGACCTGAGCCGTCCCGACTTCGGCGACGCCGTGGAACTCCAACCGGGCGACGTACCGATGTTCTGGGCCTGCGGCGTCACTCCGCAAGCTGCGGTCATGGCGTCGAAACTCCCGTTCGCCATCACTCATGCTCCCGGGCATATGCTGGTCACAGACGCCCCGGACAGCGATTACACCCTGGATCTGGCATGAACATCGACCTCAATTGTGATCTCGGAGAAAGCTTCGGAGACTGGCGTATGGGCGACGACGCGGCGCTCCTCGACATCGTGACGAGCGCCAATATCGCGTGCGGATTCCATGCCGGCGATGCGGCCACCATGCGACGAACCTGTGAGATGGCGGTCGAACATTCGGTATCCATCGGAGCGCACATCGGTTTTCGGGATCTGGTCGGATTCGGCCGACGGCACATCGACATCACGCCAGGTGATCTGTTGGACGAAACTCTCTACCAGGTCGGCGCACTGGCAGGATTCGCTCACTCCGCGGGGTCTTCTGTCACCTACGTCAAGCCCCACGGCGCGCTCTACCACTCCGCATCGAATAGTCCCGAACTCGCCGACGCTATCGTGACCGCCATGACCGAATTCTCGAATCGCCTTGCGCTGCTGGGACCACCACAGTCTCATCTGCAGAAAGCTGCGGAGGCACACGGCGTCGACTTTGTCGCCGAGGGATTCGCCGATCGCACGTACACCCGGTTCGGGACGCTGACCCCGCGCAGTGAACCTGGTGCGGTCATCTCCGATCCGAACGCCGCGACGGCGCAGGCGATCGACTTGGCCAGCAGCGGAACTGTTCTCACCTCCGACGGGATCGCCATCCCGATGTCGGTGAAAAGCATTTGTGTTCACGGCGATTCGCCTGGCGCCGTTGCCATGGCCAATGCCATCAAGGCCGGCCTGATCAACTCCCGCATTCGGGTGGAGTCGTTCACATGAGTCGCCCGACTATCCTCCCGGCCGGTGAACACGGGCTCCTGGTGGACCTCGACACCGAGGCCGACGTTCTGGCATTCACCCATGCGCTCACGCGCAACACTCCGGCTGGAGTGGAGGATTTCCTGCCCGCCGCACGCACGGTTCTCGTGATCTGCATGCCCACGGCACATGTCACTGCGGTGCTCCATGAACTGAACGAACTGGCACGCACGATGTCCGAGGCAATCCCGGACGAGCGCGGCGACGATACTCCCTTCACCGTCAATGTCCGCTACGACGGACCCGACCTCGACGACGTAGCAAGGATCCTGAAAATGAGCCGCGCCGAGGTCATTTCAGCTCACACCTCGGCGGAGTGGCGCTGCGCCTTCATCGGATTTGCGCCGGGATTTGCCTACCTGACGTCCGGCGACGCTCGGCTCGACGTCCCGCGTCGAGCCCAATCACGCACCGCGGTGCCCGCCGGCGCTGTTGCCCTGGCCGGTGGATACAGCGCGGTATACCCGCGAGCTTCCCCGGGCGGCTGGCAGATCATCGGCAGCACCGACGCCGTGATGTGGGACTTGGACGCAACACCGCCTGCCGCCGTACAGCCCGGGCGTCGGGTGCGATTCGTCAACGAGGACAAGCGATGACCGGGGTGGAGATACTCGAAACCGGTCCGCTGAGCTTGGTTCAGGACCTCGGCCGAACCGGTCATCTGCGCTCCGGCGTCGGTGTGTCCGGTGCTGCCGACAGACGATCCTTGCGACTCGGCAATCGACTTGTCGGCAACTCCGAAGACGCTGCCGGAGTGGAAATTCTGATGGGTGGCCTGAGTCTTCGCGCGCAACAGCAGATCACCCTGGCCTTCACCGGAGCCCCCGCGCAGGCGTACCTCGACGGCATCCCCGTCGGACATTCGAGCGTCATCGTCGCGGACCCCGGTCAGGTAGTCCGCTTGGAGTACGCGCCCACCGGCCTACGGACCTACCTGACCGTCCGGGGCGGAATCGCGGTGCCCAAGATTCTCGGATCACGCAGTACCGACACGCTTTCCGGAATCGGTCCGGCGCCCCTCAAACCCAACGACGTGCTTGAGGTCGGGCCCACTCCAGTCGCATTTCCGCTCCTGGACGTGGCACCTGTTCAGCCGGTTACAAACGGAACACTCGACATTCGGGTGATCTTCGGGCCGCGCGCGGATCGTTTTGCCAATCCGGAAACCCTGACGCAGGGACGATGGGCAGTGTCGACCGACTCCGATCGCATCGGTGCCCGGCTCGACCGCGTCGGCGATGACGCACTGCTGCAGCGGGTGGACGGGCTCGAATTGCCCACCGAAGGCGTTGCGCTCGGTTCGATCCAAGTGCCGCCCAGCGGCCAACCCGTGATCTTCCTGGCCGATCACCCCATCACCGGCGGATATCCCGTTGTCGGTGTTGTGGCCGACGCCGATATCGACCGACTCGGCCAAGCCCGCCCGGGTCAGCAGATTCGCTTTATCGGTTTCTGACGTATAACACGCAATCAACCTGGTGCGACGTGATCGACGCGGCAACAGTTTCGGGTGTTATGGTCGGTTCCGAATAATCGGAGCGAGAAAGATCGAAAAATGGTTGGTGAACTCGACATCTCCGGGTAATACCCGGCACTGACGGCCACCGGTAAGCGCTTTCGGAGCGCTGCCGCAGTGGCCATGTTGTCGTTCACCACATCATTTCTTTCGCGGAGCCGCTTTGACGCGCCCGCGCGACACTCGAGGTCTCATCATGTCCGATTCATACATTGTCTGTTCACACCTGTCGTTTGCCTGGCCTGACGACACACCGGTTTTCGAGAAACTGTCCTTCAGTGTGCCCGGCGGCCGGACCGGGCTGGTAGCACCGAATGGCGCCGGAAAGAGCACCCTTCTCCGGTTGATCGCGGGTGACCTGCCCATAGGCGGTGGCAGCGTGTCCGTCGACGGGCTGCTCGGGTACCTTCCGCAGAGCTTGCCGCTGACCGGCGACCTCACCGTTGCCGAGGTTTTGGGGATCGCGCCGATCCTCGCGGCGTTGGACGCTGTCGAGTCGGGGGACGCCGCCGAAGAGCACTTCACCACGATTGGTTCCGACTGGGACATCGAGGAACGTACCGGCGCCCAACTGGACCGTCTCGGCTTGGGAGACCTGTCGTTCACCCGCCGACTTCACACGCTCAGCGGGGGCCAGGTCGTCTCGCTCGGTCTCGCTGCGCAACTGCTGCGCCGCCCGGACGTGCTGTTGCTCGACGAACCGACGAATAACCTCGATCTCGATGCGCGACACAAACTCTACGGCGTCCTCGACGATTGGAACGGTTGCCTGCTACTGGTCAGCCACGATCGTGTCCTACTGGATCGAATGGACCGCATCGCCGAACTCGACAATGGTGAAATTCGTTTCTACGGTGGAAATTTCACCGAATACGAAGGCGTCGTGAACGCTGCACGGGAAGTTGCCGAAAAGAACATTCGCAATGCCGAGCAGGACGTCAAGCGGGAGAAACGGGAGTTGCAGCAGGCCCGCGAACGCGCTGCTCGTCGCGCAAGCAACGCAGCACGCAACCTCGGAAACGCCGGGCTACCGAAGATCTTCGCCGGGACGATGAAACGCAATGCCCAGGAGTCTGCCGGCAAGGCAAACGAGACGCATAACGCCCGCGTCGATTCGGCCAAGGCCCGACTCGATACCGCGGGGCGAGCGTTGCGCGACGAACAACGAATCACGTTGGAACTGCCCGGCACCGATGTTCCTGCGGGCCGGACAGTGTTCCTGGGCGAACGGATGCAATTCCGTTTCGGTAATCGGGAGGTCTTCGCCGACGGCGGGGCAGATCTGGCGATCCGCGGACCTGAGCGAATTGCGGTGACCGGTCCGAACGGCGCGGGCAAATCCACGCTGCTGCGGATCATCAACGGCGAACTGCCCCCGACTGGCGGCAAGATCGCACAGGCGCAGGGCCGCGTTGCGTATGTGTCACAGCGACTCGACCTACTCGATGTGAACCTCACCGTCGCGGAGAACCTCGCTGCTTGTGCCCCGGACATGCCGGCACCGCAGCGGATGAATCTGCTGGCACGCTTTCTCTTTCGTGGATCTCGCGTTCACCTTCCAGTCGGGGTCCTCTCCGGTGGTGAGCGGTTGCGAGCGACCCTCGCGTGCGTGCTGTTCGCCGAGCCGGCACCTCAATTACTACTACTCGACGAACCGACCAACAACCTCGACCTTGTCAGTGTCGGGCAGTTGGAGAGTGCGCTCAATGCCTATCAGGGTGCCTTCGTGGTCGTCAGCCACGACGAACGGTTCTTGTCCGAGGTGAAGGTCGAACGCTGGTTACGTCTGTCGGAGGGACGTTTACGCGAAGTCGCCGCACCGGCCAATGTCACTCTTGGTGATGAACATGCCTGAAACAGCGTTGATTGCACAAGATCTCGTCCGCACGCTGGGAACGCGGCGGGTACTCGACGGCGTCTCACTCACCGCGGCACCTGGTGATCGGATTGGTCTCATCGGCGAGAACGGCGCCGGGAAGTCGACTCTGTTGCGGGTGCTCACGGGTACGGACGAGCCCGATGCGGGCAGCGTGGAGCGACCGTCTGATCTCGCGTTCCTGCAGCAGGAAATGGTGTACGACAACAAGACGACGATCGCCGACGTACTCGATACAGCCCTCCGGGACGCGCGCGAGATCATTGCCGAACTCGACAGAGCTGCACAGGAACTCAGTCATGCGCCCGAGGATCACAACGTCCTCGACGCCTACACGGAATGTCTTGCACGCGCGCAGCGACACGAGGTCTGGGATGCGGACCGGCGGGCCGCGATGATTCTTGGCGGGGTAGGTCTCGGACACCTTCAGCATGAACGCCTCCTCTCGTCGTTGTCAGGTGGTCAACGCAGCCGGCTGGCCTTGGCGGCTCTGATGATTCGCCGACCATCCGCGCTGTTGCTCGACGAGCCGACGAACCATCTCGACGACGAGGCGGCATCGTTTCTGGCCGAGCATCTTTGCGGCCTGTCCGGGGTTGTCGTCGTGGCCACTCACGACCGCGCGTTCCTCGACGCCGTCTGCACGGATCTGATCGACCTCGACCCCGCTCTGGACGGTCCCACCCGCTACGGCGGTAACTACACCGCGTATCTGTTGCAGAAACGCGCCGAACGGGAACGCTGGCAACGGCGATTCGATCAAGAGCAGGAGGATTTGGACGCGTTGCGCTACGCGGCCGGTGTCAGTGCATACGAGGTTGCGCCGAATCATGTGAAGCGCGACAACGAAAAAATGGGATACGGTCACGCCGGGGGTCGAGTACAGAACCAGATCGCACGCCGGGTTCGCAGTGCCACCCGCCGGCTCGACAAGCTGGAACGAGACCAGATTGAGCAACCCCCGCAGCCTCTTCGGTTCAGTCCGGGCATGTTCACGACACAGTCGGCAGACGAGCTCCTTCTGTCATTGCGGCAGGTTCGAGTTCCTGGCCGAATGACAATGAACAGTCTCGATATCTCATCCACCGACCGACTACTGGTCATCGGAGCGAACGGTGCCGGGAAATCCACCTTGCTTGCAGTACTCGCCGGTGCGTTGGACCACACCGGCACGCTGGCACGAAAACCCGACCTGACGATCGGCCTTTTGGCGCAGGACACCGCGTTCGATCGGGCTGACCGAACTGCGCGGGAAATCTATGATCTGACCCTCGGCGCGGAGATTGCCGAGAAGGTTCCGTTGGATTCCCTTGGCCTGTTGGCGGTTTGGGATCAGGACAAGTTGGTTGGCGAGTTGTCCGTCGGTCAGCGTCGCCGGCTGGCGTTGGCACTGTTGGTGGCCCGTCCACCCGAGTTGCTGCTTCTGGACGAACCGACCAATCACCTGTCCCCGAGCTTGTGCGATGAACTCGAGGACGCCATGGGCACCGGTCCGGGCGCGATCGTGCTGGCCAGCCACGATCGGTGGCTACGATCCCGCTGGAAAGGAAAGGAAGTCCGAATGCACGGGCTGGAAGCGGGGTAGAAGCACTCGGGCCAGTTGTTGTCGGACCCAACCGTCACACTGGAGCAGTGAGAGTTGTCCTGGTTCCCGGTAGTACGACGTCCACGGGAGCAGTCACCGCGACGGTTGTTCGCACCGACCCCGACGGGACTGCCGTCGGCGACCGCGTCGAATATCCCGATCTGGTTGCCGCGGTCCAAGCTATCGAGAGTGCCGAGCACCCACGGTGGGTCTGGCCGAGCACAGCGTCGGTCTACCCGATGTTGCTGCGCGCCGGCATCCACGTACAGCGCTGCCACGATATTTCGCTGACCCGCGCGATCCTGAGCATGCGCGCGGGTCAGCCGTCACCACCGGCCGAGGAGTCCGACGACGACCGTCTCGGCTTGTTCGACACCGCTCCCGTCCTCGATCCTGATGGTGTTGTTGCGGAGTTCGCGGAGCAACGCACTGTCATCGGCGCCGACGCGCGCCTGGATCTGCTGATTGCCGCAGAATCAGCCGGCGCGCTCAGTGCTGCTGAAATGACACACACCGGGTTGCCGTTCTCGACGCGGAAGCACCGCGAACTCCTCGAAGAGAGACTTGGCCCCCGGCCAACGGGGTACGACCTCCCCGTTCGCATGCAGGAACTTGCCACCCAGATCAGCGACGCCTTCGGGCGGACGGTGAACCCCGCGTCGTCCGTCGAGATCACCGAGGCATTCGGGCGCCAGGGCATCGAACTGCCGTCGACGCGCAAGTGGTTTCTTCAGGAAGTTGATCACCCGGCGGTTCCGTTGCTCCTGCGCCACCGTGAACTCGCCAAGCTGTACAGCACCAATGGCTGGCAATGGATGGACAGTTGGGTGCGTGGCGATCGCTTCCGCCCCATCTACGTTCCCGGTGGTGTTGTCTCGGGCCGGTGGGCAAGCCGAGGCGGCGGCGCCCTTCAGATTCCGAAGACCATGCGCTCGAGCGTTGTTGCCGATCCCGGACACGTATTCGTGGTGGCCGACGCCGGTCAACTCGAGCCCCGGATTCTGGCTGCCATGTCACGCGACCGCCGCATGATGGCGGCAGCCGGTGATGACGATCTGTACGCCCTCGTTGGCGCCGAGGCATTTGGCGGCGACCGCGCCAAAGCCAAAGTTGCCATCCTCGGAGTGCTCTACGGTGCCACCGCCGGTGAAGCCAAAGCGCTACTCACGTTGCTGCGCACGCGTTTCCCCGTAGCGGTCGAGTACGTCGAGCAGGCTGCCAAAGCCGGCGAGCGCGGCGAGGTAGTGCACTCTCTGCTCGGCCGAGCGTGTCCCCCACCGTCTCCCGATTTCTATTCACACGGCGACGCTCACGCGCGCGGACGTTTCACCCGCAACTTCGTGGTGCAGGCAACGGCCTCGGAATGGGCTCTGTGTCTCCTCGCCGACCTGCGACGACGCCTCGCCGAGGACCCGGACGGCGAATTGGTGTTCTTCCAGCACGACGAGGTTGTGGTGCACACGCGAAACCCCGAGTCCGGCACAGCTCACGTACTGGCTGCGGCAGCATCGGCAACTCGACTGCTGTTCGGCGACACGGTTGTTCGATTCCCCATGGACGTCGGGGTCCGCGAAAGCTACGGAAAGAGCAGCGTCTAGCCCGCTCGGATGTCGTCGAGTTCGTGAACGCGTGTGCAGCACGCGTCGAGCAGATCACGATCGTGGCTGATGAGCAGCACCCCGATACCGTGATCCGTTGCCCGTCGCTCGATCAACCGAACGATGGTGGCGGTGGTCGCGGCGTCGAGCATCGCGGTGGCTTCGTCGCAGATGAGGTAATGGGGTTGCTGCGCCAATGATCTCGCGAGCGCCGCGCGTTGAAGCTGGCCGTCACTGACCTGATGCGGGCGACGCGCCAGCAAGTCGGGTGTGAGTCCGACTTCCGAGGCCAGTGCTTCGATGTCGATATCGCGGCGCGCGATGTCGGCGGGCTGCCCGATGATCCGTGCCAGCGTCTGCCGGGGATCAGTTGCGGCGCGTGGCGATTGGAAGAGCATGGACACCGCCCCTCTGAACTCAGCGGGAACACCGAACTTGGTTCCTGCAACGCGAGAACCGTCGATCTGCACTTCGCCGGACCACGGCGCGTCCAGCGACGCGAGAATCCTTGCCAGCGTCGATTTTCCGGTTCCGGACGGCCCGGTCAACCCGATCAGATGGCCGGCCGGGATCTCGAGGGAGACATTCTCGAGGACGGGACGCCCACGCTCGTAGCCACCGGTGACATCCAGGGCGCGCAAACTCATCGTGCACTCACCTCCCGGCGGGTTCGGTACGTGCGCTCTCCGAACGTGACCAGTTCGGTCGGCCCACCGGATTGCGTGGACTCCGGTCGGCGCAGGTAGTAGACGCACTCGTCCGGAAGATTCGTCAATTGAGGGGGTGATCCGGGGATGGGATTGAGCCCGCGAGACGGCAAGGCTCCGAGCAGGTCTCGGGTGTAATCGTGAAGCGGCTCCTGCAGAACCTGCGCAGCCGGGCCAATCTCCATGATGCGCGAGGCGTACATGACGGCCAACCTGTCTGCGATCGCAACTCGGGTCAACGACGCCAGATCGTGAGTGATCAGCAGAACCGCGGCACCCGCATCGGCGCACTCGCGCAGCAGGCCGAGAACATGATCGGTGAGCGCGCGGTCCAGGTTGGCGGTCGGCTCGTCGGCCACGACCACCGACGGGTCCCCGGCCAACGCGCCGGCAATGGCAACCCGCTGCGCCATGCCACCCGACAGTTCGTGCGGGTAGCAGTCGAGGGCGGAAGGTTCGAGACCCACTCGCTGCGCCAAGCCGTCGCAGGTGTGGGCGGTGCCGAGTGCGTCGATCGTCTCCTGCAGTTGCGAGCGTGCCGTCCGCACCGGCGTGAGATATGTTGCGGCAGATTGTGGCACGAGTGCGGCATGACCACCACGGAAGGGTGTTCCGGAAAACACGTCGATGTCGTCGACGGTGATGGTACCGGTGCGCTGAGTGCCAGGCGGCAGCATGTTCATCACCGATGTTGCGATGATGGACTTGCCACAGCCGGATTCTCCGACCAGCGCTGTGACAGTCCCAGGCGGCACAGCAAGGTCGATGTTGCTGGCAGCGTGAACAACCGAGCCGCCGGGCAGCGGAATCCGGACGGTGAGCGCATCGATTCGAAGGCCGGCATTCACAGTCGAAGCTCCGATGGCCGAGGCGGCGCGAGCTTCGAACGCAATGCCGAACCGGCCACCGCCACCGCAACGGTAGTGATCACCAGAACGGCTGCGGGAAACACCAACGTCCACCAACCACCGAGCAGCAGAGAACTGCGAGCCTCTTCCAGAAGTGTTCCCAGACTGGGCTTGTGGGGCGGAAGTCCGAATCCGAGGAACGAGAGCGTCGACTCGTGCCACACGGCGTGCGGCAGCAGGAGGACCACCGCGATCAAGGCCTGCGGCGCAGCAGCCGGAACCAGGTGGCGAGTGATCACATGTCTCCGGCTGGCTCCGGCGAGGACGGCTGCGTCGATGTACGGGCGGTCACGCAAATTCAGGATCTCGCCGCGGATGATGCGAGCTACCTGGGTCCAGTGTGTGAGTGCGATCGAGAGAACGATGGCGAGGATACTGCCACGGAACATCGCGACGATGACGATGCCGAGCAGCAAGTGCGGGAGGGCGTTCACCGCGTCGGTGCCGCGCATGACAACTCGGTCCACCCAGCCGCCGAGGAGTCCGGCAGTGGTGCCTACCGCCACCCCGATCACCGTGGACAACAGTGCGCAGGCGAGAGCGATCAGCAACGACGTCCGGATACCGGCAGCGACTCGAACAAACAGGTCTCGCCCCGCAGAGTCGGTGCCGAAGGGATGCGTGAGCGACGGAGCCATCCGGGCCTGCGCGAAGTCGGTGACACGGTCGTCGACGTCGGCGATCCACGGAACCAAGCCGGCGTAGAGCGCGACGAGGATCAGGACACCGACGGCGATTGCGAAGCGGCGTTTAGCCATCTGTGCTCACCCTCGGGTCGAGGAGGGCAACAACCACATCAGCGAGAAGCGAGCCGAGCATGACCGTCAGAGTTGTTCCGACCGTGAGGAACGCGAGCAACGCCATGTCGAGGTCCCGAGCGGAGGAGACGATGGCACCGGCAATTCCCGGCCAACTGAACACTTCTTCCACCAGTACCGCACCGACGACAAGTTCGGGCAATCGGACTCCGATGATGTTGACGAACGGCGCAAGCGAGGTCGGCACGATATGACGTTGTGTGATGGTGGAAGTCGGTATTCCGCGCGCCACCGCCCCGGCGACAAATCCTTCACCAGTAGATCCGACGACGGATTCGCGCACTGCGAGGAGTAGCCACGGCATTTGGGAGATCGCAAGGACGGCGACCGGGAGAATGAGGTGCCGAATGACCTGCGCCGGTGTGGGATCGGCACCACCGTCGGTCAACCCGGCCACTGGCAACCAACCGAGAGTCAGCGCGAAGAGCGCGATAGCTCCGAGCGAGAGAACAAACGGCGGAAGTCCTTGAACGACGACGCACAGCCCGGACACGGTTCTGTCCAGGAGCCCACCCTTGCGGATTCCGGCGAGCACTCCCAGCACCAGCGACGCGAGAATCGCAATCACCAGACTGACGCCGACCAGGAGTAGCGTCCACGGCAGTCGTTCGGAGATGACTTGGGCGACTGACTGATTGAAGGATCGAGAGACGCCCAGATCGCCGGTCACCACTGCATGCAGCCACGTCCAGTACGTGCTGTACCAGGGGTTGTCGAAACCCATCTGCGCGGCGATCAGGGCCTTGTCCGCGTCGCTGGTTGTCATGTACCGCGTGCCCAGATAGCCGACAAGCGGATCGAACGGCGAGATTGCCGCGGCGGCAAACAAACCGGCGGACACGACGATGATCACCGGGACGATGAACAGCATCCGGCGCCCGACCATCACGAGGATGGAGCGTCGGCGAGCGTTGTGCGATCGCGGCCGGTCCGACGTTGCGGCGCCGGTTCGTACGTCGATTGCCGTCATTGTTCTTGCGTCCACGTCTGCAAGGACCACCACGGACCCCAGGTCACTCCGTGCGCGTGCGGTTCCAGCACCGGACCGGACATCGTCCAATCGGAATCTTTCGACACGTACGTGTGATCGAGGAATACCAGATACACATAACCGGGATCATCGACGTAGGCCTGCTGCACATCTCGGTAGGCGGCGTCGCGGGTCGCTTGGTCGAGGCTTCGGCGACCGATATCGAGTCCAGCGTCGACAACCTGATTCGAGTAGTCACTGGGATTGTCGTAGATGCTGCCCACACCGGGAGCGATGGACGCAGAATTGAGTGCGTCGTAGGCCTGGGTATCGGGATCGAACGGTTCGTCGCCGCCGCCGAGCAGTGTGGAGTCCCGATTGATTCGCGGATCGATGCGATCCCACGACAGTGCTTCGAGATCAACTTCGACGCCGATTCCAAGCGCGTCGGATGCAAAGGCCTGGGCCAAGTCTCGACGGACCGTGTCCACAGAGTTGTACATGATCGTGAACTGCGCACGTCGACCGTCTTTCGAACGAATCCCGTCACTGCCTTCGATCCAACCGGCATCGGTGAGGATCTGCTCAGCCTTGGCCGGGTCGTACGCAAACGTTGCGTCCGGGTTGTACGAGGCACCGTAGACCTCGGGAATCGGCGTGGCGGCGACGCGGCCGTGCCCACCGAGAACGTTGTCGATCATGGACTGCCGGTTGGCGGCAAGATTCAGTGCCATGCGCATCGCCGGGTCACCGGCTACCGGGTTGTCGGTGGGCAGCGAAACACCACGCCAATCCGCGGACTGATGGGCCGTCACCGACATGCCGTCCCGCGATTCGAACGTATTGGCAAGCAGCGGCGGGAGATTGGTGCCGTCGATCTCGCCCGAGGCCATCCGCTGCGCCCGGGTGTTGTCGTCCGGAACATAGAGCAGCGTGAGCTTCTTGATTTCCGGTGCGCCGTCCCAGTAGTTCTCGTTGGCAGCAAACACCGCGCGGTCGGGTGAAAGATCGACAAGGGTGTACGGCCCGGTGCCGATCGGTTCGGTGTTGAGCGTCGACTCGGCCGCCAGGGCCGGTGTCGCCACGGACTCCGACGGCACAATGCCGATCAGCATCTTGGTGAGTAGCGGTGCGTAGGAGTACGCGAGACGGAACTCCACGGTGTTCTGGTCCAGCGCTACGACATCGCTGATCATGTCGAACGACGACTTCGCCTCGGACGCTGATGCCGGATCGAGGATCGCCTTGTACGTGGCAACCACGTCGGCGGCGTCAAAAGTGGAGCCGTCGGAGAAGGTGACGCCGCCGCGGAGAGTCACGGTCCAGAGGGTGGCGTCGGCGTTGGCGGTGGGGATCGACGTGGCAAGAGCCGGTTCGAAACCAGGCATTCCCTCACCGCCGCGCAGGCTCACCAGACCGTCGTACATCTTGGCTTCGCCGGCCGCACCGAAGCCGGCGACGGGGTTGTATCCGCCCAGTTCGTAGCCGTCGGCGAGGACCAGACCGTCGCTTGCGGTCGACGTGCCCGACGGGGTGCTGCACGACGTGACGAGCAGGGTGCCGACGACGGCAGCGATCGCGAACGTCGGAACTCCGGAACGGATGAGACCCACTGTTTGCCCCTTTTCTTCTGAATAAAAATAACATCTGTACAGATATTCAGATAAAAAATGGGCAATGCGGACGTTTTGCCAGACGGCAGCGCGTCAGGACACTGTGTGAACCAGTTGCGGCAGCGGCAGGCCGGTGTAGTTCTCGGCAATCAAGGTCAGCCCTGCTTGGGAGCTGGTCACGACGTCGAGTTCAGCTTCCTGCCGTTTGATGTCGAACGGCGACGCGTCGGGTGCTGTATGCAGCATCGTCGACATCCACCACGAGAAATGCTGAGCACGCCACACCCTCGGCAACACAGCCGCGGAGTAACTGTCGAGGGCTCGTCGATCCCCAGCGGTAAAGAAACCGACCATGGCGTCGGCCAGAACCCACACGTCGGCCAGCGCGAGGTTCATGCCCTTGGCGCCGGTCGGTGGGACAGTGTGCGCGGCGTCACCGGCCAGGAACAAGCGGCCGGATTGCATGGGTTCACACACAAAGCTACGGAACGGCAGGATGCTCTTCGAGAAGATGGCACCCTCCTTGACCTCGACGCCAGGTCCGTCCACGCGTCGGTGCAACTCGTCCCAGATTCGATCGTCCGACCAGTCGTCGACAGTGTCGTCGACCGAAACCTGTAGGTAGTGCCGCTGCACAGTCTCGGATCGTGTGCTGCAGAGTGAAAATCCCCGCGGGCTGTGGGCGTAGATGAGTTCGTCCGACGTTCGGGGGGCCTCGGCAAGAATGCCGAACCAGACGAACGGGTACTGACGGAAGTAGTCGGTGCGTACCTCGGGCTCCGGAATGAGGTGGCGCGTCCCGGTTCGCGAACCATCGCATCCCGCAACAAGTTCGGAGTCCAGCCGCTGCGCCTGACCGTCGGAGTCGACAAACGTGATGAACGGGCGATCGCCAGTGTGCTCGTGGACCTCGACGTCACTGACGCCGAAGCGGATGTCGCCGCCGTCTGCCAGCCTGCGCGCAATCAGATCGATGAGCACCTCATGCTGCGGGTACACAGTGACAGCCCGACCCGTGAGCCCTTCGAAGTCGACGCGACGCCCCTCACCGGCGAACCTGATCTGGGTACCGGTGTGGCGATGACCTTCCGCGAGTAACCGATCACCCACGCCGGTTGCGATCATCAAATCCACGGTGTTCTGCTCGAGAATTCCCGCCCGGATCGTTCCTTCGACGTCTTCGCGGGTACGGCATTCCAGGACAACGGAATCGATCCCCTGAAGATGAAGAAGATGGGAGAGCATCAGACCCGCCGGACCGGCCCCGACGATACCGACCTGGGTGCGAATGGGCGGCAGACTCATAGAACTCTCCTCGGTAGAGAACAACTTTTCACTGATTGGATGGTCGCGGGACATGAGGGCCGTCAACAAGGTAGTTTTCATTGAGTGAAAGAAGTCGCTACTCCGCCGGGAATGCTGGAACGAGCTATGGTCCTGCTCGATCTGTTCACTCCGCAGCACCCCCGCCAGACAATCACCGAACTTGCACTGGGTTCCGAACTGCCCGTGCCGACGGTCTTTCGCATCTGCCGAGAACTCACCAGGCTCGGAGCCCTCGAACGTGGCGACGACGGCCGATTTCAGATCGGACTTCGGGTCTGGGAGATCGGGTCCCGCGCACCCCGAGCACACGGTTTACGTTCCGTAGCAATGCCGTTCATGGAGGACTTGCACGAAATCACCGGGCAGAACGTACAACTGGTTGTCCGCGATCACCTCGAGGCTGTCTACCTGGAGCGGTTGTCGAGCCACGACGCCGTCGGTCTTGTCGGCCGGGCTGGTGGACGATTGCCGCTGCACGCGTCCAGCGGTGGGCTGGTGCTTCTGGCTCATGCTCCCCATGGCGTCTTCGACGATGTTGTCGCGGCCGGATTGCGGGCGCTGACGCCGTTCACGATCACCGAGGAACCTACGCTTCGTTCTCTGCTGGCCGAGATCCGCCGCACCGACATCGTCATAGCTCGCCAGTACCTCAATCTCGGCACGCTGGCGATAGCGTCGCCCATTCGCCGCTCTCGCGACGTTGTCGCGGCATTATCTGTTGTCGTTCCACTCGACACCGGCAGCGCTCCCCTCGTCCCGGCACTGCAGGCGGCCAGTCGCGCGATCTCCCGAGGAATTTCCTGACCCGAATCAGGTTTCACCTCGACGGAAGATCTTGTTGCCCAGCCAGACCAGCGGATCATAACGCCGATCCACGACTCGTTCCTTCATCGGGATGATTGCGTTGTCGGTGATCTTGATGTCCTCCGGGCACACCTCGGTACAGCATTTGGTGATGTTGCACAGACCGAGTCCGGACTGGTCTTGCGCGGCGTCCCGACGGTCTGCTGTATCGAGAGGGTGCATTTCGAGTTCGGCGATCCGAATGAAGAAGCGGGGGCCGGAAAACGCCTCCTTGTTGTCCTCGTGATCGCGCACGACGTGACAAGTGTTCTGACACAGGAAGCATTCGATGCACTTGCGGAACTCCTGCGAGCGGGCGACGTCGATCTGCTGCATTCGGTACTCACCGGGAGCCAAGCCGGGCGGCGGTGTGAACGACGGGATCTCGCGTGCCTTCCGGTAATTGAACGAGACATCGGTGACCAGATCACGGATGACCGGGAATGCGCGCATCGGAGTCACAGTCACCACTTCGTCCTCCGCAAAAGTCGACATCCGCGTCATACACAGCAGCCGCGGACGCCCGTTGATCTCCGCTGAGCACGATCCACACTTGCCCGCCTTGCAGTTCCACCGCACCGCGAGATCCGGAGTCTGCGTGGCCTGCAACCGGTGAATGATGTCGAGCACCACCTCCCCCTCGTTCACCGGAACCGAATAGTCCCGCAGCTCACCACCATCGGCATCGCCGCGCCACACCCGGAAACTCGCGTCGTAGCCCATGTCAGGTTTTCCTTCCCGGATGGCCGGCAAGTTCGGCGTCCGTGTAGTACTTCGCCAACTCGTCGATGTCGAAGAGCGCCAAAAGGTCCGGTCGCATCGGCGATTGCGGCTCGGAGGTGACCTGCACGTCGGGAACAACGACATCCGCTCGCCCGGCGACCGCTGCATCCACAGCGCACACCAGCAGGGTGTTGCGCCACTGCGCAGCCATCGCCGGGTGATCGCCGCGAGTATGTCCGCCCCGGCTCTCGGTGCGCAGCAGCGCGGCTTTCGCGACACATTCGCTGACCAGCACCATGTTTCGCAGATCCACAGCCAGATGCCATCCCGGATTGAACTGCCGATGCCCCTCCACCACAACCGAATCGATCCGTCGTTTGATGTCGTCGAGCGTGCGCAGCGCGCGGTCGACTTCCTCAGCGGTGCGGATGATGCCGACCAAGTCGTTCATCGTCTGCTGCAGTTCGGTGTGCAGGGTGTACGGGTTCTCGAGGGCACCGGCGTCACCCTGAGGTTCGAACGGCGAGAGCAACATCCGTGACGCGGCATCCACGTCGCCGTCCGCCACGACGGGCCGAGCAGGCAGCGACTTCACATAAGTCGCGGCGCCGAGGCCGGCGCGTCTACCGAACACGAGCAGATCCGACAGCGAATTTCCGCCCAGCCGGTTGGACCCGTGCATTCCGCCGGAGCACTCCCCCGCCGCGAACAACCCCGGTACGTTCGACGAACCGGAGTCTGGGTCGACCTCGATCCCGCCCATCACGTAGTGGCAGGTCGGACCAACTTCCATTTGCTCTTTTGTGATGTCGACGTCCGCGAGTTCCTTGAACTGGTGATACATCGACGGCAACCGGCGCTTGATTTCCTCGGCCGGCATCCGGGACGCGATGTCGAGGTACACACCGCCATGCGGGGTTTCGCGTCCCTCCTTCACCTCGGTGTTGATGGCGCGAGCCACCTCGTCGCGGGGTAGCAGATCGGGGGTGCGTCTGTTGTTCTCCTGATCCTCGTACCACCGATCGGCTTCTTCTGCCGTCTCGGCGTACTGGCCCTTGAACACCGGCGGGATGTAGGAAAACATGAAGCGGTCGCCGTCGCAGTTCTTGAGCACCCCTCCGTCACCGCGTACGCCCTCCGTCACGAGAATGCCTTTGACGCTCGGCGGCCACACCATGCCTGTCGGGTGAAACTGAACGAACTCCATGTTGATCAAGTTGGCGCCCGCGCGAAGTGCCAGCGCGTGTCCGTCCCCGGTGTACTCCCACGAATTGGATGTGACCTTGAACGACTTGCCAATTCCGCCGGTAGCCATCACCACGGCCGGTGCTTCGAACAGCACGCACCGTCCACTCTCACGCCAGTATCCGAAGGCACCGGAAATACGGTCGCCGTCCTTCGTCAGTTCCGAGATGGTGCATTCCGCAAAGATCTTGACGCGCGCCTCGTAGTCTCCGGTGGCCGCGAAGTCTTCCTGCTGAAGCGAGACAATCTTCTGCTGCATCGTCCGAATGATCTCGAGTCCGGTGCGGTCACCGACGTGAGCGAGCCGCGGATACGTGTGACCACCGAAGTTGCGTTGACTGATTCGCCCGTCCGGCGTCCGATCGAACAGTGCGCCATAGGTTTCGAGTTCCCATACCCGATCCGGCGCCTCACGCGCATGCAGTTCTGCCATTCGCCAGTTGTTGAGGAATTTGCCACCGCGCATCGTGTCCTGGAAATGCGTCTGCCAGGTGTCCTTCTCGTTGGCATTGCCCATCGCGGCAGCGCACCCACCCTCCGCCATGACGGTGTGAGCCTTGCCGAACAGCGACTTACAGACCACGGCAACAGAGAGTCCTTGCTCTCTGGCCTCGATCACCGCGCGTAGTCCGGCTCCGCCGGCTCCGATCACCACGACGTCGTAGGTGTGCCGTTCGACTTCGGTCATTCACTCTCCCTGAAGAATTGGGTGGTCAATTGATCAGACGTAGGTCGTCGATCGTGCCGCTGGCCACGAGCATGATGTAGAAATCGGTGATCATGAGCGTGCCGAGCGTGGTCCACGCCAGCTGCATGTGCCGCGTGTTGAGTTTGCTCACCTGCGTCCACAACCAGTAGCGGATCGGATGTTTCGAAAAATGGGTGAGCCGTCCACCCGTGACGTGACGACACGAATGGCACGACACCGTGTAGGCCCACAACAAGCACACGTTGCCGACGAGGATCAGCGTGCCGAGACCCATCCCGAAGCCACCGTCTGCTCCGTGGAAAGCCCGAATCGCGTCGTAGGTATTGATGATCGACACAACAACCGCGACATAGAAGAAGTACCGATGCGAGTTCTGGATGATCAGCGGAAGTCGTGTTTCACCCGAGTACGCGCGATGTGGTTCTGCGACCGCACAGGCAGGCGGCGACAGCCACACAGACCGGTAATAGGCCTTGCGATAGTAGTAGCAGGTCAGCCGGAATCCCAGAAGGAACGGCAGCACCAGGAACCCGAGCGGAATCCACATCGGCAATTCACCGATCGGTGTGCCGAAATCGCTGGAACCCGGCGCACACGAGTCGCTCAGGCACGGAGAGTAAAACGGTGTCAGGTAGTGATAGTCCGCGACCCAGTACGCGCTGCGGACGAACGACCGGATCGTCGCGTAGACCAGGAAGACGGACAATCCCAGTACGGTCAGTAGCGGCGCTCGCCACCACCGGTCCGTTCTCAGCGTGCGTGCCGCAATGCGAGCACGCGAAGAAGCACCGACCCCACTCGAATCGATCGGTGGTGCACTCATCCGTCGTGCTCGGTCGGGTGGCCGCCGATACCCTCGTCATCGGCGCCCTGCCACATCGACGCGTCGTACGGTGTGTCGGGCACGGGGATTCGTTCAGCCTGTTCGTGATGGGTCAGGTGCGGCGGCGATGCGTCAAGATCGCCGGAGTCGATCTCGAGCCGCTCCAGATCATTGACCAACCGGCGGACCTGCGGCACGTCGCCGTACAAGGACCGCAGCGAACCGACACAGTGACGGAGATGGTCGATGGTGCGCTCGAGTTCGAGCATTTCGGTGGTTGACATAAATCTCTCCAACCGATCGGTAGAAGTGGTGACTCATATCGGCTTCGACAACCGGGTCGCTGTACCTCCTGCGCGTGAAAGTTGTGTTCCTCGCATCAGCGGGTACCCCAATTGCGGTAGTTCCACCCGGCTTGCTCGCGTGTTCTACTGAAAATGTTGTTTTATCGGTGACGGCCTCATGTGCCCCCAGGAGAACGATGACCAAACTGGATTCCACTGACGCGGAAAAGAACGACGGCAGAGCGATCAGAGCCTTTCGCCTGCCTATCTTCACGGTGATCGCATTGGCGATCTTCGCCTTTGTCGCGGGCGGTTTCGGCGGTTCGTTCCAGAGCAAACTCGCAGAGGTTCAGAAGAACGACAACTCGTCGTATCTTCCGAGTTCTGCGGAGTCCACCGTCGTCGCAAATGAATCCGCGAAATTCCTTCCGGTGGAGACCATTCCTGGGTTTGTCGTATTCCATCGGGATTCCGCGCTGACCGATGCGGACAAAGCTGCTGTCGAATCTGCACGTCAAGCCATTTCCCGAGTACCCGGCGTCGATGCCGACGGGATGCAGCCAACTCAATTCTCCGCCGACGGCACCATTGCATCCATTTTCGTTCCGCTGATCGCCAAGGACGACGGCGCCGCGGTGTCCGGTGAGGACCTGGCGGCAACCGAACAGAAAGTCCTCGACGCGGCCGAGCAGGCTGCCGGCGACATGGAAGTACTACCGGCCGGTCCTGGCGGGCTCCTGGTGGCCTTCATCGACGCTTTTGCCGGCTTGGACAGTGCGCTCCTCGGCGCCGCCTTACTCGTTGTCATCCTGATTCTTCTAGTGGTCTACAGATCGCCGGTGCTGTGGTTCTTCCCGCTGTTCTCGGCGCTCCTGGCAATCGGCTTGTCGTCGATGGTGATCTACTTCCTCGCGAAGGCCGAGATCCTGACCTTGACCGGTCAATCTCAAGGAATCTTGTTCGTACTCGTGATCGGTGCGGGCACCGACTATGCGCTGCTGCTCATTTCGCGTTACCGCGAAGAACTTCACAGCTACCCCAATCGATTCGACGCGATGATCCGGGCGTGGCGTGAATCAGCGCCCGCGATCACAGCATCGGCTGTCACTGTCGTTCTCGGACTGCTCTGCCTGACCTTCTCGCAGTTGAACTCCAACAAGAGCCTCGGCCCGGTGGCCGCGATCGGGATTGCCTGCACGTATCTGGTGATGATGACGTTCATGCCGGTTGCACTGGCGGTGGTCGGCCGCTGGGTGTTCTGGCCCCGAACTCCACGCGTCGATCACGCCGCAGATCTTGCGACGCACGGCATGTGGGGCAAGATCGCGACAACTGTCGGCAATAAGGATCGCTCGTTGTGGATCGGCGCGTCGATCCTGCTCATCGTGTTGTTCGCGGCCGGAATCGGAAGCCTGAAAACCGATGGGCTGACCGCGGCCCAGAACTTCACCAACACTCCGGACGCCGTTGTCGGGCAAGAACTCTACGATTCCGCGTTCGACCCGGGAGCCGGTGCCCCGGCCGTCATCACTGCGAACGCGGATCAGTCCGATGCGGTCATCAAGGCGGCAAGCGCTGTCGAGGGTATATCCCAGGACGCCGGGTCCGTATGCACGCAAGTCGACGTGGCGAAGGTCAGCGAATTGATCAAGACCAATCCAGCGGCCGTCGCCCAGGCAGCGGCCGCCGGCTGTGCCCCACCAGGCTTCACTGCCCCGCCGATCAACGGTCGCACCATGATCAACGCGATGCTTGTCGATTCATACGACTCGCCACAAGCACTCGAGACGATCAAGCGTCTCCGGACCGCTGTACACGCAGTTCCAGGCGCCGACGCTCTTGTGGGCGGCAGCACCGCAACCACACTCGACGTTCAAGCAGCGTCTGTGCGCGACCGCAATCTCATCATCCCCATCGTGCTTGCGGTTATCTTCGTTGTTCTTGCGCTACTGCTTCGCGCGCTGGTCATTCCCGTAATTCTGATTGCAACGGTGGTCCTTTCGTTTGCGGCCACCTTGGGCGTCAGCGGCTTCTTCTTCACTCACGTCTTCGGTTTTGCAGGCGCAGACCAGTCGTTCCCGCTCTACGCGTTTGTCTTCCTCGTAGCGCTGGGCATCGACTACAACATCTTCCTGATGACCCGTGTTCGCGAGGAAACGGGTGAATTCGGCACTCGCGCAGGTGTATTGCGCGGACTTGCCGTCACAGGCGGCGTCATCACCTCGGCCGGGATCGTGTTGGCGGCAACGTTTGCCGTCCTGGGAATTCTTCCACTGGTCTTCTTGGCCGAGATCGGTTTTGCCGTTGCGTTCGGCGTGCTGTTGGACACGATCATCGTGCGCAGCGTCCTGGTTCCCGCTCTGTCCCATGACATCGGCAAGAAAATCTGGTGGCCATCTAGCCTGGCGACCTCGAAAGACTGACTAGAGAAAAGCTTCTTTCGTCCACAGATGAAACAACGCGTAAGCGCGCCACGGTCGCCATTGCTCCGACAATGCCGCAGCTTCCTTGCCGGACGACACACCCAACGCGCGTTTGAGAACCAGATCATCCGGCACAAACGCGTCCCGATCTCCGAGGATCCTCACGGTGAGATAGTCGGCAGTCCACGGCCCGATTCCTGGCAGAGCTAGAAGATCAGCACGAAATCGCACTGGGTCGGCATCCCAGCCGAGATCAAGATACCCGGCAGCGGCAATCGCCAAGGCGTGCACCGTTCGTGCACGCGCACTGGTCAATCCGACAGCTTTCTGTATCGCCTCCGGGGAACTGGCCGCTACAGACTCCGCCGATGGGAAGGCCGAGAACTCGTGATTCACGGGTAGTCCGAACGCTCCGACAAACCGTCCACCAAATGTTCGCGCCGCCCCCAGCGAAACCTGCTGCCCCAGAACAGTCAGCACCGCAGTCTCGAAACCGTCGACGCTACCGAGCACACGTAACCCTGGCCGGGCCGAGATCAGCGGAGCCAGCGTCTTGTCCGACGCCAGCACCGCCTCCCACACACGATGATCGCCGTCGAGATCGAGCCACCGCCGAACAACCGACTCGAGCTGAGCAGCGTCCGTGTCCCTGTCCGCACTCACCGACACACAATCGTCGTGCCATGACACCGACACGATCACGGGACCGGTCGGCAACGGCACGACACGCACATGAACCCCGTCGTCGTGACGTTCCAATCCGGCTACCGCATGGGCCTTCAACGCGCCGATCAACGGCTCCGTCGCATACGGCGGCATGAACGGAAGAGTCAGCGTCGCAGCCTTGTTCATTGCCGCGATTCCAGGTCCAGCAGTACGGCCTTGAGCTCCGGGCCGCCCGCGTACTGGCCCAGGCTTCCGTCACTTCGGACAACTCTGTGACATGGCACCACCAACGGCAATGGATTCTTCGCACACGCCGTGCCCACCGCCCGCACTGCACGCGGGCTACCCGACGCCGCGGCGACCGTCGAATAGCTTGCGGTGTGGCCGTATTCGATCTCCGGAAGCTGGCGCAGCACTTCACGCCGAAATCCCTTTGCCAGCTGGAAATCCAAATCCAGGTCGAATTCCCTTCGGGCGCCGGCAAAGTACTCGTCCAGCTCCCGGGCAACGGCGTCGAGCCTGCGCGGATGATGCAGGACACGAGGACTGACAGTATCGGCCAGCCGTCCAAGCACGACGTCGTGCCCCTCGACGGCAAACGCCACCCGCACCAATCCGACGTCCGTTGCAGCGAGGAGCAATTTCCCGATCGGCGAATCAACGATCCGATAGGCAACATCGATCAACTGCGCCGCCGCAGCGGCATCAGCCAGCCGTGAGTGCAGTCGCGCCAGCGCTTCCGGGTCGGACGCGGGGAGTGCGCCGAACACATCAGCTTCGGTAGTCATGATCGGCTCCCTTCCGGAATGGTGTTGGTTAAGTATGTTTTTCGCAGGGACGCAATACCGTCGGAGCCGGCCTTCCTCGCGGCGGACGGAGTACTGCCCAGAATCTCGGCGATCTCCGCGTACGGCAGCCCGCCCAGGAAGTGGTACGCCACCGACGCTCGCTGCTTGAACGGCAGTCGTTCGAGTGCATCCCAGAGTTCGTGATTCCAGGTTCCCGGAAGGCCGATACGCGTCGGCAATTCCGGAAGGTCGTCGGTGGGAATCGCGACGCGCCCTCGTACTCGCACGATGTCGATGGCTTTGCGGTGCGCAATGGTCACGAGCCATGCCTCGACATTCGCGCCGGGATCCAGGTCCGGATAGGCACGCATTGCCGCCAGGAAGGTCTCGGACCACGCGTCCTCCGCGTCGACCGGACCGACCACAGCGCGGCACACCCGAAGCACCACCGCCCCGTGCTCTGTGACGACGTTCTCGAATGGTTTCAGTGCCACGATCGGTAAACGCTCGCATCACGAGATATGTGAGTTCGTTCCATCAGAACAGCACGTCCGAGACTCCACCGGACTCCTGCTCGAGCAGAAAGCGCTTGCGGTCGAGACCGCCCGCAAAGCCCGTCAGGCTCCCGTCACTACCGACCACGCGATGGCAGGGCACGATGATGCTGATCGGATTCTTACCGTTCGCCGCCGCGACAGCACGAATCGCCAGAGGGTTGCCAAGGGTTTGCGCGAGGTCCATATAGGACCACGTCTGCCCGTAGGGAATTGTCCGCAGCGCATCCCACACTCGTTGCTGAAACTCCGTGCCCGACGGATCCAACGGCAACGAGAACTCGGTTCGCTCTCCGGAAAAATACTCGTCCAACTGTTCCCGGACAGCACCGAAATTCGCGGGTGAGCTGTCCCCGAAAGTCGACTCGTTCGGCTTGTGCCGATGCTCTGCCATGTAGAGACCGCACAACCCGTTTGCCGTCGCGACCAGTGTCAACGGCCCGATCGGCGACTCGATCACTGTGTGGGTACGGTTATCCGCCATGTCTCGATCCTTCCAGGTATCGAGTAGCGACGGCCACGATGTGGGAACGCCAGCGCCTGAGCTACTCATATCTCGAAGACGCCCCGACTCACAGGAATGTGAGAAATGCCTGCACTTCCGACCATTATCAGGCAGTATCGAGTGATGGCTCTAGTTTTGCCGGGACGTTCCAGCCTGGTCCACTCCGTCAGCGATGTGGTGCACTGGTCGCTGTCGACGGTCGCTTTCGCGCTCACGCTCCCTGCCCGCCTCGAGGCGCTGTTGGTGAGCGTCGAGAGACTGGTTGCGCGAATCAGCCAGATAGCCGAGAACGCAGACCGCGTCGTAGTCGGCGCAGCTTCCGTCACTGTTCGCGCCGAGACGTTGATCGAAGCCGTCGAGCAAACATCTGACATCGCACAGCAACTTCTCGAACTGTACGAACCCATCGCAGTTCAACTGGCTCCGTTAGCTGCCAGGTTTGCGGATGATCTCAGCGAATCCGAAGTCACTGCCGCCATCACGCTGATCGACAAGCTCCCGGAACTCACCGAGCGGGTCACTGCCGTCCTGCCGATTCTCGCCACCTTGGACTCGGTCTCCCCCGAAGTCCACGAACTCCTGGGGGTCGTCAAAGACCTGAAACAGGCGATCGTCGGTGTTCCCGGGTTCCACTTCTTCCGCAAGCGTGGCGAGAATCGGCCGGGTTGATCAGGCCCCGTAGCCTTCGGTACCGGCTCGGGTCATCACGATCTTGGGGACCACTGCCCTGGCGGACAAACGTAGCAACCCGTCGACCAGTTCGACGATGTCGTCGACTTTGATCATCGATTCCGGCGTAATCCGATCGTGCGTCCACGCCGACATGTCGGTGTCGACGTATCCCGGAGCAATTGCCGTGCCGCTGATGCCGTTTCCCGATTCTTCGGCGTTGAGCGCCTCGACCATCGAGATCAACGCCGCTTTGGTCGCACCGTAAACACCCAAACCGCTTTCGGCGTACACCCCGGCAATTGATGCCAGCGCAACAACCTTTGCTCCGCCACTCGGATGTGCATCCGCTGCCAGGCGCAGGAACGGCAACGACGCCTGAAGCAGCGCCAACGGCGTCCGCAGATTCACTGCGAGCGTCTTGTCGAAGCGCTTCATGGGGTAGTCCGCGATCCGCCCACTGGTTCCCACACCAGCGTTGAGAATGAGTGCACGCATCGAACCGAATCGATCACCGTGGGCGGCAACCAATTCCGCCGAAAATTTCTCGTCCGCCATATCACCGGCCAACACCAGAACGTCGGGCGAACCGGCGCGGCGCAGTTCCTCGGCAACTGCGTCGAGTTTCTCACTGTCTCGCGCCGTGATAGTCAATCCGTATCCGAGCGTCGCGAGACGCGTCGCAATGCCCAGCCCGATGCCTTTGGACGCGCCTGTGACGAGCGCCGACGCACTCACGCAAACTTCCCGTTCAACGCGTTCAGTCCCGCCGAGATCAGTTCGGGTACAGCCGTTCCCGCACTCTCGAAACCACCACCGACTGTCGCGCCGGCCCGGAAACGATGATCGATCCCCTGGGCGACAACGGCCAGCTTGAAGAATCCGAGTGCCATGTAGAAGTTCCAGTTGCCGAGATCCCGACCCGAGACGCGCGAATAGCTTTGGGCCAGATCGACAACAGACGGCAATGACGAACTGGTCCAGGCTGCCGGCTCCCCGAGAACCAGGTCCAACGCGGAATGGCGATACACGCACATCATGGCGATGTCGGCCAAAGGGTCACCGAGAGTGGACAATTCCCAGTCCACTACTGCCGCGACCTTCGTGACATCGTCGGCAGCGAGGATCGTGTTGTCGATCCGGTAGTCACCGTGGACGATCGACGACTCGGAATTCTCCGGAATAAGTTCCGAGAGCGCAGAAGCCAAGCGGTCGACGTCCGCGGAATCCTCGACCTTCACCCGCGACCACTGACCGGCCCACAATTTCACCTGCCGGGCGACGTACCCGTCGGGACGCCCCAATTCTCCGAGGCCGACGGCGTTGTAGTCGACATCGTGCAGCGCCGCAAGTACACGCACCAATTCATCGACGCAGGCCGTGACCTGTTCTGCCGGAAGAGCATCCAGTTCCGACTTCGTCCGGATCACCTTGCCTTCGATGAACTCGACGACCGTGAACGTCGCACCCATCACCGACGCGTCCTCGCACAGGGCGACGGTGGGAGCCACCGGCACCGCAGTGTTCTGCAGTGCCGACGTGATGCGGAATTCCCGCGCCACATCATGAGCCGACGGCGTCAATCCCGCAGTCGGAGGGCGGCGCACAATCCAACTCGATGCGTCGTCGTAGATCCCGTAGGTGAGGTTGGACTTGCCGCCGGAGATCAGTTTCGCACGGAGATCTCCGCTGACCGCGACGTCCGAGTCGAGCAGGTACTTCCGCAGGGCAACCAGGTCGAGACCGGGAAACTCAGTCATCGCGCACCGTCTCGAGCAGCTCGACGTGCCGCGCCCACAACTCGCTTCGCGATTGCCCACCGATGAACCTCGGACGGTCCGTCGTACACGCGGAACGGGCGGACCTCGCGGGACAGGCGCGCGAGAGGCAAGTCGTCGGACACACCGATACCACCGCACATCTGGATGGACCGATCGACGATACGGAAGATCGCCTCCGCTGCATACGTTTTTGCGATCGACGTGGAGTTGCTTGCATGTCCACCCTGATCCAGCTCCCAGCACGCTTGAACCAGCAGCGCGCGAGTGGCCGCGATGTCGATTTCGTTGTCCGCGATCATCTTCTGGATCATCCCGAGGTCACCGAGCTTGGAACCGAATCCTTCACGCTCCGCCACCCGGGCCACGGCGATGTCGTGCCCCCGACGCGCGGCGCCCAGCCACCGCATCACGTGTGTCATGCGGGCGGGGCCGAGACGCACCTGTGCGTAGGCGAAGCCCTGGTCGACCTCGCCCAGAACAGCCTCGTCGGGAACAAAGAGATCTTCGAAAGTGACCTCGCAGTGGCCACCGATCATGGACTTGTCGAGGGTTCCGATATGACGACCGACGATCAATCCCGGGGACTCTGCCGGCGCGAGAAACATTGTGGCACCGCCACGTTGGCCGGGTTCACCCGACGTGCGCGCCATGATGATGAAGAAGCCTGCGCCGTCAGCGCCGGTGATGAACCACTTCTTGCCGTTGATCTTCCAGCCACCCGGGGCCTTCTCGGCGCGGGTGTTGAGGGCCGACGGATCGGATCCGGCACCGGGCGCCGGTTCTGTCATCGCAAAAGCCGAACGCTTGTCACCACGGGCGAGCGGCGCGAGGAACTGTTCCTTCTGCGCCGCGCTTGCCACGTGGGCCAGCATGTGGACGTTGCCCTCGTCCGGGGCGGCGATGTTCAGTGCGGTCGGACCGAACAGTGAGTAGCCGGCCTCCTCGAATACCGGCGCACGATCACTCATGTTGAGCCCGTGCCCGCCGTATTCGATCGGCGCATGGGGAGCGAAGACGCCTGCAGCCTTTGCCGCGGTCTGCATCTCGATGCGAGTTGCGTCGCCGCCTGCAACGGCAATGTCGCCGCCGTGCTTGTCCTCGATCGGGAGAACGACATCCCGAGTGAAGGCGCGCGTCTTCTCGATCAGCGCGGTCACCTCCGGCGCATACGTCAGATCGATTGCCACCATCCACCTCCAAGTGAGACCGACCGAGCGATCGCTCGGTACCAGCACTCTCGCACATGCCGACTCATCGGGTCAACAATCTTCGAGCAATGCCTCCGAATGATCGAGGCGACCGGCAACCACCATGTCCCGGTACAGGTCGTCCTTGTTCATGAGCTCGTCGTGGTTGCCGATGTTGCGAATCCGGCCGGCTTCCATGACCACGATCCAGTCGGCGTCGCGCACGGTCGAGAGTCGATGTGCGATCGTCACTACAGCCCCGGTGCGCGCACGTTCGTTGATCGCATCGACTATCGCGGCCTCGGTGAGAGTGTCGACCTGGGCAGTGGCTTCGTCGAGGAGGAGCAACGCACTCGGCCGCAGAACTGCACGTGCCATCGCGATCCGCTGACGTTGGCCGCCGGACAGCGACGTGGCGGTCAGAGCGGTGTCGAGTCCGTTCGGCAGGGCCTCGATCGCGTCGTCGAGCCGGAGCAGACGTAGTACTGCCTGCACCTCGTCATCGGTCGCGTCGGGATGACTGAAGACCACGTTCTCTCGGATCGTTCCCGGCACCACCGGCGTCTCCTGCTCGACATACGCCAGGCTTTCGCGCACTGCTCGGTGATCGAGCGCGTTGTATCCGACTCCGCGCAGAAGAACCTCACCGGCTCCTGGTTCGACAAATCGCAGCACGGTCGAGAGCAACGTGGTCTTTCCTGCACCCGACGGTCCGACGATCGCCATATGTCCCCGCTGCGGGATGACCAGCGAGACGTCGCTCAGCGCGGGCTCGGTCGAGCCGTGGTAGCTGACCGTGACGTTGCGCAATTCGATCAACGGCGCGACCGGGTCGGTTTTCTGGACAACTCCCAAGGCGACGTCATGCGTCTCCGTAGGCATCGACTGCATCTCTCGAATCCTGATGGCTGCCGCGATTCCCGACTGAACAGAGGTGACGTTCTGCGCAAGCTCCGAGACCGGACCCATCAGCGTGAAGGCGTAGAGCAGAAAAGCGATGAGTGTGGAGACTGCCATTTCACCGTCGGCGACGCGCCAGGCACCGAACCCCAAGATGGCAATGATCGACCCTTGAATGGCGGTCCACGCGACAGTCCATGCGGTCGCGGATACTCGAACCGCTGTGACTGCATGCTTTTTTGCATCGGCCGCATTGTTCGTCACGAGAGCGCCGACTCGGTCCTCCGCGAGTGACACCTTGACCGTCCGGATTGCTCGCAAACCACCTTCGAGAACTCCACCGAGCTTGCCGAGCGATTCCTGGGTTCTGGCCTCCGCTGCGGAAATCCGGGGCATCAGAACGGCAAAGAGGATGGAGGCGAACACGATTGCCACCATGGTCACGCCCAGCAACGGCAGATCGAGAACACCCATCAGGACAATCGTTCCGATGGTCAGGGCGGCGGCATTGAGAATGTTCACCGCGGCTGACGACGCGGCCTCGCGCAACAGCAAGGTGTCCGACGTGACTCGGGTGACCAACTCTCCCACCGACCGCGATTGCAACGAGGGCACGGTCGCGGCCAGGAACCGCCGGACCAGCGAGGACCTGGCGTCGAACACGACCTTCTCGGCGGCAGTGCCGAGCACGATCCATTGAGCGCAGCCGAGCACTGCGCCCACCACGAGAAGGACGACCAGTGTCAGGATCGGCCCTTGCAGCGAAGCGCCGGTGTCGAGCGTATCGAGAACCCACTTGGTGACCATCGGCGTCGCCAGCGTCGCCGCTGAGCCACACAGGGCCAAGACCAACCCGAGCAGGAGCGACGCCAGGTGTGGGCGAGCGAACTCGGCGAGAACGCGGAGATTGCTCCATTTCGGCGTGGATTTGCGAACGTCAGATTCGAGCATGAATTTATGGAACACGAATGTTCCAAAAAGGGCAAGGGAATTCCGATACGGAAAGACTGGATACCGAAACCGGACACGGCTACGCTTCGAATTCGTGACAACGATCCACAGCGCACCAGAACAAAGCGCAACCCGCGAGCGCACTCGCAAGGCAATCCTCGATGCCGCCATTTCAGTGTTCGCGTCCAAACCCGCCGCGACGCTCAGCGAAATCGCATCGGCCGCAAAAGTCGGCCGGACCACCCTGCACCGCTACTTTCCCGAACGGTCAGACCTGGTCGAAGCTGTCGCGTCAGAGGCCACCCACGCCGTCGACAAAGCTGGCGCAGCGGCGAGACTCGGTGATGGCACCGGTGCCGAAGCACTGGTTCGCCTGTGCCACGAGTACTTCGAACTGGCCGACCTTCTGACGGTCCTGTTCTTCACACCCGGTGTGTATCAAGAAGATTCCTTTGCCGAATCCGCATCCAACGACAGCGGAGTCAGCGACGCCATCGAACGTGGACACTCCGACGGTTCCATCGATCCCGACATGAGTTCGGACTGGGTACAGAACCTGCTGTGGTCGCTGCTCTACACATCCATGGACTACGTCAATCGTGGCGCAGGCACCCGACTGCAAGCGTTGGATCTGACGGTTCGCAGTCTCCGTCGCGGAATTACGCCCGATCCCGCGGGCTAGGCCGTCACCGCCCGAACCCAAAGGAGTCAGCCATGCCAACTCACCCGCTCGATCGTCGCGTTCTCCTGAAGACCGCCCCGAACTTCCGCGACCTCGGCGGCATTGCCGTTGCAGGTGGCACCGTCCGTCCGGGCGCGCTCTACCGTTCGGCGACGCTCGCGAAACTCGACGGCGACGACGTTGCCGCGGTCGCCCGCTTGGACATTCGGACTGTGTACGACCTGAGGACCGCCGCCGAGCGCGACGGCGCACTCGACAATCTCCCCGACTCGACACGGACGGTCTGGCTCGACGTACTCGCCGACAATGCCCAGAACGCCGCAGCCACCGGACTACTCATGACGGACCCGGCCGCGTACGCCGAGACGATCAGTGGCGGGCGTGGGATCTCGCAGATGGAGGAAGCGAACCGCAACTTCGTCAGCCTGCCATCCGCGGCCTACCGCACGTTCTACCTCGACCTCATCGACGAAAAACGCACTGGGGCAGCACTTTTCCACTGCACCACCGGCAAGGATCGCACCGGATGGGCCGCAACCTCCTTCCTGCTCCTACTCGGCGCCGACGAAGCCGATGTACGCGCCGACTACCTGCAGACGAACACCGACCTGGCACCCATGACGGCACCGATACTCGACTTCGCCGCAAGCAAAGGCGTCGACGCCGAACTGCTCCGGCCCCTCCTCGGCGTCCGTGACAGCTACTTCGACGCCGCCCTCGACGAGATGCGCACACTCTTCGGCACCGTCGAGGACTACGCAATCAACGGACTCAAGCTCACCGCAGAGCAACTCACCGCGCTCCGCGAGCGGTTCACATCACGATCGGGCTTCATCAGCGCGACGTGATCGGGGCCCTGACCGGACAGGCATCTTCGCCCTCGTCCCGCTCCTTCGGGCGATTGCCCACCCGGGTGACCACGACGACGGCGAGGATGCCCACCGCCAAGCCGAGCGCGGTGAACGGAGTGAAGGATTCCCCGAACATCAGCGCACCCCAGACCGCGGTGACGGGAGCGATCAAGAACATCAACGTATTGACGGACGTAATGCCGACCCGACGGAGCAACAACCAGTACAGGCCGTAACCACCGAAGGTGGACAGCACGATCAACCAGAGCAATGCGATCCAGAATGTGTTGACACTCGGCGGTACGGCATTTCCGGAAGCGACCGCTAGAGCCGTGAAAACTATTGCGCTGGTTGAGCAGTGGATCGCAAGAGCTTGCAGCGGTGGTGTGGACATGGGAGCGCGTTGTTCGACGAAGGTGGATGCAACCAGGCTGAGCATCCCCAGGAACGGGATCGCGTACGACCACCACGGCGCCGCTGTACCGGCTCCGGCGTCGGCGGCGGTGACCATCGCGACGCCGCCCAGCCCGATCACCAACCCGACCCACTGTGTGCGCGGGACTGCGACACCGAGGACCGGGCCGAGCAGCGCGGCTGCCACCAGCGGCTGAATACCGTCGATCAGCGCAGTGGTTCCGGTGTTCACGCCGAGCTCGATTGCCCAGTACACAGACAACAGGTAGCCGCTCTGGGAGAGCATCCCGATCACCACCTGCCTGCCGAGAGTCCGCGGGGTCGGCATCATGTTCTGACGCCGGGCGGACAACCAGACAATCGGGACGAGTACTGCGGCGAGCGGGAGGAACCGCCACATCAGCACCGTGGGGATCTCGGCGCTGCCCGCGCCGAGTTTGGCTCCGATAAATCCCGAACTCCAGCACGCGACGAACAAGACCGACAAGGTAGCCGTCACGGCAGATCTCGGGATCGCGATCCGAGGTATACCGATCTGTTTACTCATGCCTCGACTATACAGATCGGTATACTTTTGGCCATGGCAGAGGAATCCGTACCCGAGTTGACTCCGAAAGCGCGTCGCATCCTGGAGTCGGCGTCGAAGTTGTTCTACGAACAGGGGATTCACGCCGTAGGTGTGGATACCGTCGCACTGGACGCCGGGGTCACGAAGAAGACTCTGTACGAGCGGTTCGGCTCGAAGGACGGTCTCGTCGTGGAATACCTGAAGGACCGAGATCGGCGGTGGCGAGCCTTTCGCGACAAGAAGCTGGCATCAGCCGGCAACACTCGCGCCGAACAGTTGAGTGCGGTGTTCGATGCTTCCGCCTCCTGGTCCAAGGCGAGCGGAGGCAAGGGGTGCAGCATGATCAACGCGCACGCCGAGTTCAGTGATCGCTCACATCAGGTGTTCGCTGTTATCGCCGACCAGAAGCAAGAAATGATGAATCTCTTTCGGCGCATCCTGGCGACAGAAGGGCAGGCCGACCAACGCCTCGTCGAGTCCCTCATGCTGCTTCACGAAGGTGCCCTCGTCGCAGACGGGATCGGTATAGGCACCGACCCCTTCGGCGTCGGCCGGGACGCGGCCCTCGAATTGCTGAAGAACTCCAGGTGATCGCCGCGCTACATCCCCACCCGCTTCGCCCCCACCGTTACTTCCCCACCCGCTTCGCCCCCACCGTGCACCTCGCAATCCCCAAATACCGCTCCACCAACTCCTCCGGCGACAATTCACCATCCGGCCGATACCACTGCGCCACCGCCACGCACATCGTCACGACGGCCCGACTCGCGTCCACTGGATACTCGGCGTCGAATTCACCCGCTCGAACTCCGTCGAGAATGATCCGGTCGACCTGCTTCTGCTGTTCGTCACGCTGAGCGATGTAGCTTGCCCGACCCTCCGGTTCCATACTCCGAAGCTCCGAAGACGCGATGAACGACTGCTCCCGTCGAAACATGTGGAACCGCAACAGTGATTCGATCACCGCGTCGAAGCGATCCGACGGATCTGCGCCGGCTTCGATCTCGGCGGCACGACTGCGTTCGAGCAACTCGCCCATCACCACCGTGGTCAAGCCGACGAGCAAGGCCTGCTTCGACGGATAGTGGTGGTACAGACCTGGCACCGAGAGCCCCGCTCGCGCTGCGATGTCCCGAATCGAGGCCCCGTGGTACCCCTGCTCGACAAACGCTTCCAGTGCCGCCGCGAGAGGCTTGGACAGACCCAGGTCTTCGTAGTGTCGCCAGGATTCGGGCATAGCAGGCTCGTTTGTCATAACCGTTACCGTAGATCCACTTGCGCCGACACCGAACATGTCACCGTCATTGGTTACAGTCGATGTCCACCGATAAACAAGGGACCAGTCATGATCCACGTTCGCCATTCCGCGGTTGCCGCCGTACCCGTTGACGTCGCGTTTGCCTACATAGACGACTACCGGAATGTCGTGAACTGGATGTACGGCGTCTCCGAGTTCTACCCCGACGGCGAGTTCGATCAAGGTCTGGGCGCAACATTCGACGCCGCAATCCAAATTGGTCCGAGCACCGTGCGCTCGAAGCTCGAAATCACCGAGTGGGAGAAAGACCGCATCATCACACTCTCGTCACTGGGAGATGTCGCCAATTCGTCTACCTGGGAATTCACGCGGGTAGACGACACCAAAACCGAGTTGGCGGTCGATTTTGCCTACAAGCTGCCCGACGGTCTGGCCGGCAAAGCCCTCGGCCTCGTAGTGGGTCCGTTCATCGAGAACGCGGTCCGCAACAGTGAGGAAACTCTGCGCCAGAATCTCGAAGCGGAGTTCGCACGCGGAACCCGCTGAGCCGCTGCTACCGCTGCAATCGGAGCGCGTTTGCCCAAATCTGGGTAGCGGTCTTGACCACTTCTTCGAAGGGCACCGGCTTGCCGTCTGAGCCCGGTTCCTCAGACACGAACACGCTGTAGGCGAAGCGGCTCACCATCGACGAGAGTGCCCGCGACGCCAACAACGGATCCAGCGACGTGTCGGCCTTCCCTTCCGTCTGCAACCGCTCGATGGCTTTTGCATTGCGCGTGATGAAGGTTGCACCACGATCGCGTCGTAGTTTCGCGAAGGCCGGATCGATCTGTGCCACCTGCTCGAGCAGACCCATCAATTTGGCATTGCGTTGGAAGGCAATCAGGTACGCGCGGTTGCTCGACTCGAGCACAGCGTAAGGGTTGTCCGCGTCGCGGACGCGACCCATGCCGGGGTGCAGCATGTCTTCCTGCGCGACTTCGAGGACAGCGGCAAAGATCTGCTCTTTGTTGTCGAAGTACGTGTAGAACGTGCCCGTGGAGCAGTTCGCTTCCTTCGTGATGTCGGTCAGCCGGGCGTCCAGGTACCCCGCTCGCTCGAACACCGTTCGGGCTGCCGCAACCAGAGAAGCCCTGGTCCGGACCCCGCGTGCCGTCACCGGGAGGTCACGTAAAAGCTCCGTTGCAGCCATGGACGGCGGCGGACGGTCTTCCCAGTTCTCCGAGGGGTCGGCGTTTGAAGTCACCTGCTACTTATACGGCAAACGGGATGACCTCCCGTCATCGACGTCAGGTGATCGTGATCCCGCCGTCGACGGCAATGGTCTGGCCGGTGACGTATCCGCCGGCCGGGGAGGCCAGCCACACCATGGTTGCCGCGAGTTCTTCCGGATCTCCCATTCGACCCATGATCAAGCGGGGAGCCATCGATTCGAGGTAGCCGTCGTTGTATTGGTCGGTCATTTCCGACTTGAAGAATCCCGGCGCGATGGCATTGACACGGATGCCCTTGCGGGTTCCCCACTGCTGAGCCAGGTCGCGGGTCAATCCGACGATGCCGGCTTTGCTGGCTGCGTAGGCGGCCTGCGGCAGTCCCGCCGTGGTCAACCCGAGAATGCTGGAGATATTGACGATGGAACTGCCCGGCAGCATCACTCGACCGCACGCCTGCGCAGCCCAGTACGAACCGTTGAGATTGATGTCGATGACGGAACGAAACTCGTCGGGAGTTTCACGGGTTGCCGGAACCGCGGTTCCGACGCCGGCGTTGTTGACGAGTACGTCCACGCGACCGAACTTCTCCATGGCTGCGTCGACCATGTGCTGGGCCTGTGCCGGATCGACAATGTCGGTGGCCACACACAACGCTTCACGGCCTGCATCACGCACGAGCTTGGCGGTGTCTTCGAGCTTGTCGACGCGCCTGGCTGCCAGCACGACGTCGGCTCCCGCCTCAGCTGCGGCTTTTGCAAATGCCACCCCGAGACCCGACGACGCACCGGTCACGATGACAACTCGATCTGTCAGAGAGAACTTGTCGAGAACAGACATACGCGGTGATGCTCCTGTGGTCGAAGGGCTCGGGAGGAAATAGCGCTTGCGGTCGAAACTACAGGCCGAGGTCGCGGCCGATGAGTTCCTTCATGATTTCGTTGGATCCGGCCCAGATCTTGGTGACGCGAGCGTCCATCCAGGCGCGAGCAGCCCGGTACTCGGTCATATAGCCGTAGCCACCGTGCAGTTGGACGCAGTGATCGAGGACCTCGTTCTGTACCTGCGCGGTCCACCACTTTGCCTTGGCTGCGTCGATGGCGGTCAGCTCGCCGGCCGCATGGGCGGCGACGCAGTTGTCGACGTAAGCCTGGGTGACCTCGACGCGGGTCACCAAATCTGCGAGCAGGAATTTGTTCCACTGCAGCGAGCCGATGGGCTGACCGAAAGCCTTGCGGTCCTTGGCATATTGCAGCGTTTCCTCGAGAATCGGAGCAGCGTGCGCAATGTTGGACACTGCAGCGCCGACGCGTTCCTGCGGCAGCATTTCCATCATGTGGATGAAGCCGCGGTCGATCTCGCCGATGATGTTGGTGGACGGCACGCGAACGTTCTCGAAGAACAGTTCCGCGGTGTCGGACTCGTGCTGGCCGACCTTGTCGAGCTTGCGTCCGCGCTCGAAACCGTCCATGCCGGTTTCGACGGCAAAGAGGGTGATGCCCTTGGACTTCTTCTCGGGGCTGGTGCGGGCTGCGACGATCACGAGATCAGCGTTGTAGCCGTTGGTAATGAAGGTCTTGGAGCCATTGATGATCCAGTCGTCGCCGTCCTTGACCGCCGTGGTCTTGAGCGAGGCGAGGTCGGATCCGCCGGAGGGCTCGGTCATGCCGATTGCGGTCAGCATTTCGCCGGTGCAGAACTTGGGCAGCCAACGCTGCTTCTGCTCTTCGGTGGTGAGCTGAACGAGGTAGGGAGCAACAACGTCGGCGTGGATGCCGAAACTCGAAGCAACCGCTGCACTTGCGCGCGAGAGTTCTTCTGCCAGCACCGCGTTGAAGCGGTAGTCACCGGCTTCGCTTCCGCCGTACGCCTCCGGGACCTCGAGACCGAGGAAGCCGTTGCGTCCCGCTTCGAGCCAGATCTCGCGGTCGATGAAGCGCTGATCGATCAGCTTCTCTGCGACCGGAAGGATGTTCCGGTTGACGAATTCGCGAGCCGATTCGCGAAACGCCTCGTGATCGGGTCCATACAGAGTGCGACGCATGAGGAGTTGCTTCCTTTCGGTGCGGCGTTCCCGCACGTGACGACCAATCTAAGCGCATGCTTAGAATCTAAGCACTTGCTTATAGTGGTTCGAGAGCGCGATATTGTCAACATCCGACATCCGTGACACCTGGAGGAACTGTGAGCGATTCACCTGACGTGGTGATCAGCCCCTCCAAAGCTGCAGCCCGCATCCGTGCTGCCGCCGTCGACGCGTTTGCCTCCGCCGGGTACGGCGGCACCACTACCCGTGACATCGCCGCGCGCCTCGACATGAGTCCCGCCGCCATGTATCCGCACTACCGCTCGAAAGAAGAGCTGCTTTTCGCGATCAGCTACGAAGGCCACACCGAAGCGTTGAAGGTTGTCGAGAGCGCTGACCGACCGGGTGAAGAACCGGCGGTTCGCCTGCGTGAACTGGTCGACACCTTCGCCAGTTGGCAGGCCGGGCACCATTCACTCGCGCGCGTCGTCCAATACGAACTCACCGCACTCACCCCCGAGCACTACCGGACTGTCGTCGCCCTTCGCCGCAGCACGACGCGAGTGGTCAGGGAAGTCGTCAACGCCGGAGTGCAGTCTGGCGATTTCACGATCCCCGACGCAGAAGGTGTCACGCTCGCACTGATGTCCCTGTGCGTCGACGTGTGCCGCTGGTTCCCGGCCGGCAACTACACGAATCCGGAAGACATCGGAAAGCTGTACGGAGACTTGGCCTTACGGATGGTCGGCGCGAGCGCGAAGTAGCTACTCCACTATCTCCCCGAGCCGACGCTCCAAGTAGACCCGCTCCGGTTCGGTACCAACCAGTTTCAGAGCTCGCCGGTACGCGGATTCGGCTGCATCGATGCGCCCCAACCGCGCGAGTAGTTCGGCGCGCGCGAGGTGATACGGGTGATAGTCGACAAGTTTAGGCTCCGCGGACAGCTCCTCCAGAGCCATCAATCCCGCCTCATCGCCGTCGCGCATCGCCAGTGCCACTGCTCGGTTGACTGCGACGACGGGCGAAGGCGTCAGCGTGAGGAGTACTCCGTACAGCGCGCAGATCTGCGGCCAGTCGGTGCTCTCCACATCCGCTGCCTCGTCGTGCAACGCCGCGATTGCGGCCTGCACTCCGTACGGACCAGGCGCTCCCCCGGTCAACGCGACCACGACGAGGTCGCTGCCTTCCTCGATCATCGGCTGGTCCCAGCACCCGCGATCTTGATCGTCGAGGAGCACGATCCCGCCACCGGTGTCGGTGCGGGCATCCCGACGCGCGTGGACGAGAAGCATCAGCGCAAGCAATCCGGCAATCTCGCGCTCATCGGGAAGCAATGCGCGCAAGATCCTCGCCAGCCTGATCGCCTCTACCGCCAAGTCGATACGTTGCAGATCCGGACCCGAGCTGGCGGCGTACCCCTCGGTGAACACCGAATAGATCACCTGCAGAACACCAGGAAGACGCTCCGGGAGTTCTTCGGCGCTGGGAGTTCGGAAGGGAATCCGAGCCTGACGGATCTTCTTCTTCGCGCGCACTATCCGCTGCGCCATCGTCGCCGAAGGCACCAGGAAGGCGCGGGCAACTTCAGGCGTCGTCAACCCGCCGAGGCAACGCAAGGTGAGGGCGATCCGGTCATCTTCCGCGAGTGCGGGATGTGAGCAGGTGAAGAAGAGCTGCAACCGCTCGTCGGGAAGTTCCCCGTCGACCACGGGCGGCGCCGGGTCGGCACGATCGGCGTCCACCTGCATCACGGCCAATCGCGCCGCATAGGCCTGATCACGCCGAAGCCTGTCGACGGCTTTGCGACGCGCTGTGGTCAGCAGCCACGCGCCGGGTTTTGCGGGCACTCCGTCCACCGGCCAATGCACCAACGCAGCCTCGACGGCTTCGGAGGTGACCTCTTCGGCCAGATCCAGATCACCGAAACGGCGGACGAGCGAGGCCAAGAGTCGTCCACGTTCCTCCCGGAACACGGACTCGACCGAGTTCTCAGCCTGCTCGTCCACGGCGAATCAGTCCCCGAACCCGGCCAGCGGACGCACCTCGACGCTGCCACCGTCACGGGCGCCGGGGCACCGCGCGGCCCAGGCCAGGGCAGCATCCAAATCAGGAACGTCGATGACGTCGTAGCCGCCGAGGATCTCGCGGGTTTCGGCAAACGGCCCGTCGGTGACGGTCTTTTCCCCGGACGGCGAGACCCGAACCGTCGTCGTGGTGGTCAGGTCAGCGAGGGCATCGCCGGACACCCAGATGCCGGCGTCCTTCATTTCCTTGTCGTAGATCTCCCAGTCCTCCATCGTGCACTGAGGTTCGGTGTCTCCGCCGGGTGCGGTGTAGATGAGCAACATGTACTTCATGGCTGAACTCCCTGGTCTGTTGTTTCGCTTCCGGCTTTCTTGCCTTACAACATGACGACGAACGGTTCTTCCTCAAATCGACAGACGACGCGAAAAAACTTTTGGCAGGCACTCCGACGAGCTGCCGCTAGGCTGAAGTTTATGTCCGAACGCGACCGCGATGTCGGCGGAAAGCCACTCAACGCACGCCCGCGCGACGGTCTCGGGCGCCCACTGTCCCGCGATTCCACCGAAGGTGTTCCCCGAATTCCGGACGACGTGCGTTTACCGCCGGACGAGGCGATCACCGAGGCACAACGCCTCCTCGATCACGGGATGCCCTTTCATGCACACGAAATTCTCGAAGGAACGTGGAAAAACGCACCCGCCGAGGAGCGCGACCTGTGGCAGGGAATGGCCCAACTTGCCGTCGGGCTCACGCACTTGCTGCGCGGCAACACCACCGGCGCGGTATCGCTGCTGACTCAAGGGCACGATCGGATCAGGCACTACGAGATCGAAAGTCCCCACGACCTCGACATTGCAGGTTTACTGACATGGTCCGAGCATTTGATCGCAGAGATCGATCGGCCCGGAGATTTCCCTGCCCCTCCGATTCCGAGGTTGAGAATTCCCTGATGCCTATCTTCCCGATGTTCCCGCTCGGCTCCGCGTTGCTACCGGGTGAATTGCTGCCGCTCAACATCTTCGAGCCCCGGTACCGGGCGCTGGTCGAGAACGTTCTCGCGGCCGCTGACGGTCCACTGTTCGGAGTTGTCCTCATCGCTCGAGGTCACGAGGTGGGCGGAGGGGAATCACGCCACGATGTCGGCACATTGGCACGCATAGAATCCCATGTCGAGATGGGTGCCGGGCGGTATCAGTTGTACTGCCGGACGGAAGACCGAATTCGCGTCAAACAGTGGCTACCGGACGATCCTTATCCGCTTGCGGAGGTCGAATTATGGCCGGACGAGAACAACGGAACACCGGTCACCGCCTACGAATACGACTCTTTGCTCGAGCGCATCGAGTTCATGTACGGAATGTTGGGAAAGCTTGCGCTGCGGGCCGGGGAACAGACTCCACGAATGCCTGCCCCACCGTCTGCATTGGATCCGTTGGGTTCGCGGCTGTACGCCCTGGCCCGCAGCATTCCGATGGGCGACGCCGACCGCCTGGCGATATTGACCGCGCCAGGCGCCGACGAACGTATCCGCACACTGTCCGAAGCAGTCGAAAACACCATCGAGGTGGCGCAGTTCAATCTGCTCTGAGTGCGATTACGCCATGGTCTGACCCATATCGATGACGATCTTCGTTCCGGTGACTGCGCGGGAGAGATCTGTCGCGAGGTAGACCACCGCATTGGAGATGTCCTCGACCGTCGTGCGCGGAACGGAAGTGAGGGGCCACTTGTAGGAATTCATGTACTCGGGATGCATTGTGAGCACCTTGCCGACGTTGGGATCGTTGCCCATCTCGGTCTCCACTGCGCCGGGGTGAATGCTGTTGACTCGAATGTCGAAGCTACCCAATTCCGTTGCTGCAGTGCGGGCCAAGCCCACGAGGCCGTGCTTGGCCGCCGAGTAGTGCGCACAACCGGGCGCTTCGGCGACGCCGGCAGCGCTGCTGACAAGCACAATGGAACCACCGTTGCCGGCCTCGATCATCGCGGGAACCGCAGCAGTCATCGTGCGCCAGACACCATTGAGATTGATGTCCACCAGCGTCGACCACTGCTCTTCCGGCATCTCCCAGAACCGGTTCCACGTTGCGATACCGGCATTCGCGATCACGACGTCGAGGCGACCGAACTTCTCGACGCCTGACGCCACTGCCGCGCGCAGAGCCTCGAGGTCACGCACATCCGCTACCGCGGTGACGATCTCGCGCCCCTCTGCTCGAACGAGGCGCGCCGTTTCTTCGAGGTCGGCCTCGGTTGCAGCTGCGTAACCCACATCCTCGGAGACGGACGCGCACACGTCGACGGCGATGACGTCGGCACCTTCCTGAGCGAGTCGAATCGCATGATTGCGGCCCTGACCCCGCGCTGCTCCGGTGATGAAAACGACCTTGCCTGCCAACAGTTGTGTCATTCCACGGACGGTAATGCGACTGCGACTGGGCGAGGTCGTCGACTCCCGGACAACGGGAGCGGGAAAGGAAGTCGAGACGACGTCCTCTGCGCCGCACCTCGCACTCGACTTCCGAACACCGGGACTGACGTTTGAATGTGTCCTGCATCACCGCCACTGTTGTCAGCGAGTGGCGGGATACTCCCTGCCTCCGACGCAGTTGAGGACACCAAAGTCGTGAATGGAACGGTCACAACCTCCAAGGTCAGGCGAGCTACCCGAGAATCCATGCTGGCTCGCGTGACGTCGATTGTCGATGCATACACCTCACCGCACGAGCGGCTCAACCTCGAAGAACTGGCACTGCGGACCGGTTTGCCGCGATCGACTACCCACCGGATTCTCCTGGAGATGGTCGAACTGGATTGGCTCATGCGACACGATCGTGCGTACCGCCTCGGCCCTCGGGCGCTGGGCACGGTCGGCCCGGAAGTGGCGCAAGCGCATGTGCGTATTGCGGCCAACGACATCATTCGCGAGCTCTATCTGCGCACCGGCATGGTGATTCATCTCGGTGTTCTCCACGGTGGACACGAGTACTTTCTGGACAAGATGGGTGGGCCGCTTGCCGCCGCGTTGCGCTCACGCGTCGGTGCACGATTTCCCGCGCACCGCGGCGCGGGTGGGCGTTCCATGCTGGCTCTGCTTTCCCCGGAAGAAGTCGATCCGATGATCGAGAGAAACCTTGCGGCTGTACCTTCCGACGACCCTCGAGAATTGGATGCCCTGCACGCCGAACTTGCACGTATTCGTACGTCGCACGGCATCGCCTATCAATCGACCGGGAGGGTCCCGGGGTTCGGTTCCGGAAGAATCTCCAGCTTGGGTTGCGCGATAAGAACTCCCGACGGCGCGGTGGTGTCACTGTGTGTCGCGGGCGAGGCTGAGAAGGTTCATCTCGACCGAGTCACGCCACTGGTCAGGAAGGCCGCCGACGACCTAGCAGCAGCCGTTTGACCTGCTCCATCTCGATAGTCGAGATGCACCGACTGTCCATACAGCGGCTTTGGCTTACTGATTCGAGTACGGCACTAACTGCCCAAGAGGTCGAGAGGAATCACCGTGGACGAATTCGAAGGCAAAGTTGCACTGATCACGGGAGCCGCACGAGGCCAAGGACGTTCTCACGCAGTGTCTTTTGCCGAGCGAGGCGCCGACGTCGTCATTGTCGATCGGTGCGAAGATCGTGAGACCGTCACATACCCCATGGCAACTGTCGAGGACCTGGACGAAACCGCACGGCTGATCGAGAAGACCGGACGCCGCGCGCTGATCGTACGGGCCGATGTGGCTGATCGAGCTGCGATGGACAGCGCGGTAGCGCAGGGAATCTCAGAATTCGGCCGTATCGACATCGCTGTCGCCAACGCCGGAGTGTCCGCAATGGGTGCCGTCCAAGCAACCTCGACAGCGCTGTGGGACGAAACAATCGGAAGCAATCTCACCGGGGTGTTCAATACCATCGGCGCCGTAGCACCGGGGATGATCGAACGCGGATACGGCCGGATCATCACCATCTCGTCGATGCTCGGCCGCCAAGGTGCGACAAACACCGCAGCCTACGTCGCGTCCAAGTGGGGCGTCATCGGGCTGAGCAAGAGTTCTGCGCTCGATCTCGCGCAGCACGGAATCACCGTCAATGTTGTTGCGCCAGGGAATATCAGCACTCCCATGATCCACAACGACAAGCTCTATCGGCACATGCGCCCCGACCTCGAATCCCCCACCGCCGACGATGTGGAACCCATCTTCCGGTCACTGCACAGCCAGCCTGTTGCCTGGCTTGATCCCTTCGAGATCACGCGCGCGGTGCTCTTTTTCGCTGCCGCGGGCAGCGCCCACATCAGCGGAACAGTCATGCCGGTCGACGCCGGTAACGCTGCCCGCGTCACCGGCTGATCACGCATCGCTCGAACAGTATTCGACCAAAGGAGCCTCACAATGACAACATCAGTACCCGACTCAGACGACGCTATCCGCGAGATTCAGGCCGGCGACGCCCCCACCCGATTTGCTCGCGGCTGGCACTGTCTTGGCCTCTCTCGCGAATTCAACGACGGAAAACCACACTCGATCAACGCTTTCGGCACCAAGCTGGTCGTCTTTGCCGGCGAGAGTGGTGACCTGAAGGTGTTGGACGCCTACTGCCGCCACATGGGTGGCGATCTGTCGCAAGGTGAGGTCAAGGGCGATTCGGTAGCGTGCCCCTTCCACGACTGGCGTTGGGGCGGCAATGGTAAATGCACAGGAATCCCCTACGCCCGCCGTGTACCTCCGCTGGCCAAAACTCGCTCCTGGCCGACGCTCGATCAGGACGGAATGCTGTTCGTCTACAACGACCCCGAAGGCAATCCTCCGCCGCCAGAGGTAGCACCGCCGCGCATTCTCGGCGCACTGTCCGACGAGTGGACGGATTGGAAGGGCTTCAAGCAGATCGTCGTCAACACGAACTGCCGCGAACTCATCGACAACAACGTCGACATGGCCCACTTCTTCTACATCCACAAGTCATTTCCGACGTACTTCAAGAATGTCTTCGAAGGCCACGTCGCGGCTCAGTACATGAACGGCGTTGGCCGTGACGATTTTCGTCGGCCCGCCGCGGCCGGTGAACCGAAACTGTCCGGAAACAGTTCTTCGGCAGCGTATTACGGCCCGTCGTTCATGATCGACGAGTTGACGTACCACTACGAGAACTTCGATATCGAGTCGATTCTGCTTAATTGCCATTACCCGATCGACGAGAACAGTTTCGTGTTGACGTACGGCGTGATCGTCAAGAACTCCGAGCATCTCGACGGTGAAGCCGCGACCAGTATGGCCGAGAGCATGAGCGGGTTCATCAGCACCGGTTTCGAGCAGGACGTCGAGATCTGGAAGAACAAGGCACGCATCGACAATCCGCTCCTCTGCGAACAGGACGGGCCGGTGTACCAGCTTCGCCGTTGGTACGAGCAGTTCTACGTCGACGTCGCCGACATCAGCCCGGACATGGTGGCCCGCTTCGAATACGAACTCGACACCACACGTCCCGTCGAGTCGTGGCGACAAGAGGTTGCCGACAACATGGCAGCACGTCAGTGAGCGAGGCTGTTCAGATCACCTGTGGGACATGCTCGGCCGAGGTTGTGGTGGAGAAGTTCAGTTGGCACCACACAACGGTGCAGTGGGACGCGGCGACGCTGTCCCACTGCACTGAACTCGGCGTTCCCGCAACCGCGACGCATGACATCGCCCCGATGCGCAGCTGCCCACGGCTACGCGACGCGATCAACGTGGCGGCAGTCGAAGGGAAGTTCGGCGACCTCGACTGACCCCCTCAGTCGACGATCACGACATGCAGATTTCGTGGGCCGTGAACACCTTCGACGCGTTCGAGTTCGATATCGGAAGTTGCCGACGGCCCACTGATCATGGTGGTGGGCCGTTCGGGGGTCAGCTTTGCCATCGCCTCGGGCACACCAACTTCCACGCTTGCGCGATGAACGACGCAAATGTGGGTATCAGGCACCAGAGTCAATGCGCGACGCCCCTGATCCGGACCGGCATCTAGAAAAATGGTGCCGGTCTCGGCGCAGGACACTCTGGACCCCGTAACCACCGCGTCCAGTCTCTCGAGCTCCGGCGCAGGCACCTCGGAGCTGTCGACCACCAGTTCGCCGCTGAAGCCTGCAACCCAGGAGCGGTCAAGGCCGACAGGTATACCCACGGTTTTCAGATCGTTCGCGATGAGAATGCCGTTGATCGTCTCCACGATATCTGTTGTGCTGCACTGATAGACATGCGCCTTGTAGTCCACCAAACGGTCGACAAGAAGCTCGATGCGCTCGGTATCGGGCAAGGTTCTGCCGGTGCGGTAGTGGCGCGGGATTTCGGCATCGCGAGCCGGAGCCAGTGTGATGGCGTCACGGATACGTCCGAGCACCACTTCGCGTGAGTTCATTTGCCTGCCTTACCTTCGCGACGAGCCTCGTCCAGCGCTGCTCGGCCTTCGTCGGAGTCCCACCAGGACCGGAAGGTCTGCTTGGGCGGCGCCGGGATATCCCTGGCCGCGGTCCAGCCGTTCAGCGGCGGCGGAAGCGTCGAGATCTTGCCCTTCTTGCCGGCTACGATGCGGCCCAGCCCAGCGGCCTTCTGCGCGGCAGTCCAGCGCGTCGACGAGGACATCGCGAACGAGGCTGCCTTCATCGCCACCGATTCAGCCGTCACACCGGCCTGTTCCACCTTCTGGTGTCTCAATTCGACAAGCAGCGAAGGGATATCGATCTTGACCGGGCAGGCGTCGAAGCATGCGCCACACAGGCTCGAGGCAAAGGGAAGCGTCGAGTTGGGGTCGTCTTTGCCGTGCATCCCGGCCAGCTGCGGTGTGAGCACTGCGCCGATCGGTCCCGGATACGTTGATCCGTAAGCGTGTCCACCCGTGCGCTCGTAGACAGGGCACACGTTGAGGCAGGCCGAGCATCGAATGCAGTTGAGTGCCTCGCGGCCGATCTTGTCGGCCAAGGCCGCGGTACGTCCGTTGTCGAGCAGCACCAGGTGAAACTCCTGCGGGCCGTCACCGGGCGTGACACCGGTCCACATCGAGGTGTACGGGTTCATCCGCTCACCCGTCGAGGATCGCGGGAGAAGTTGGAGGAAGACTTCGAGATCCTGATATGTCGGCAGGATCTTTTCGATGCCCATCACGGTGATCAGAGTTTTCGGCAGCGTCAGGCACATGCGTCCGTTGCCCTCGGACTCCACGACGGTCAGCGTGCCGGTGTCCGCGATCCCGAAGTTTGCACCCGAGATAGCTACCGGGGTGGTCATAAACTTGTGGCGCAGGAACTTTCGCGCAGCGCCGGCAAGGTCGGCCGGATTGTCCCCGAGATCGGGGTCCACATCGGGCATCTCACGCAGGAAGATCTCCCGGATCTCGGATCGATTGCGATGGATCGCGGGAACCAGAATGTGCGACGGTTTGTCGTGGCCGAGTTGGACGATCAATTCCGCAAGATCGGTCTCGTACGCCAAAATTCCCTGGGTTTCGAGGTGTTCGTTGAGTCCGATCTCCTGCGTTGCCATCGACTTGACCTTGATGACCTCGTCGGAGCCGGTAGCTTTGACAAGCTCGGACACAATAAAGTTGGCCTCGTTGGCATCTGCCGCCCAGTGAACGTGTCCGCCGCGAGCGATGACCGCAGCTTCGAACTGTTCGAGGAGTTCAGGCAACCGCGCCATGACGTCGGTTTTGATTGCAGATCCGGCGTCGCGCAACTCTTCCCAGTCCGGAAGCTCACCCGTTACATTGAGGCGCTTGGCGCGAATGGTGTGCGTGGCCTTGCCGATATTGCGTCGTAGTTGCGCATTGGCCAGCTCGTGATGCGCTGCGACGGGGAACTTTTCGGTTCCTCGCAGAAATCCCGCACCTTCGGGCGACCTCGGGGGAAAGCTGGGTAGACCCAGCGTCACGGCGCTCATGCGTGCACCCGGCTTTCCACAGATGCCAGGATCTCAGCGAGGTGAATGGTCTTGGCACCCATCTGCAGTCGCGACATTCCGCCGCCGATATGCATGAGACAGGACGAATCTCCGGCGCTGCAGAACTCTGCGCCGGTGTCGGCCACATGGCGAATCTTGTCGGCCAACATGGCCGTCGACGTCTCGGCGTTCTTGATGGCAAACGTGCCGCCGAATCCGCAGCAGGAATCGGCTTCGGGGAGTTCCACCAGGTCGATGTCGCGAACGTTGCGCAGCAACTGGAGCGGCTTGTCGCCTACTCGCAGCATGCGCAGTGAGTGACAGGTCGGGTGATAGGTGACCCGGTGCGGGAAGTACGCGCCGACATCTGTGACATCGAGAACGTCTACGAGGAATTCGGAGAGTTCGTACGTCTTTGCCTTCACCGTCTGCACCTGCCCACACAGTGACGCTGTGCCGTAGCGCTCGGCAACAATCTCATGCTGATGCCGGACCGAGCCCACACACGAACCCGACGGCGCGACAACAGCGTCGATCGACGTGTCACCGAACGTATCGGCGTAGTTCGCGACCAGCGGCAGCGCGCCCGGCTGATAGCCGGTGTTGACGTGCATCTGCCCGCAGCAGGTCTGTCCGGGCGGAAACACGACGTCGTGCCCAAGACGGGTGAGCAGGAGGGCGGTGGCCTTGGCCGCATCAGGAAACATCGTGTCCCCGATGCAGGTGGCGAACAGCGCTACTCGCATGTGATCTCCGCAATCTTTCGGTGTGGTCAGACCACAGTAAAGCACGGTCAGCGCCACAAGGAACCCGAATACCCGAAAAAACAAAAATTCCACACAATGCTCGATTGTGAGCCGGGTCATGGTGTACGTTCCTGTGGTCCGACCACACAAACCGTCATTCAGACCGTCTGTCAGGAGATACCAGTGGCTACCGAGCTACTCGCGGTGACTTTCACACCGTCCACTACCGCGATCGGCGGGTCGTTGACCGCGTCGGCGCTCGTCGGGCTGCTTCCCCTGGCGACGTTCTTCGTCCTTCTGACCGGATTCAAACTCAAAGCCTGGTACTCCGGACTCGGCGCGCTGGCAGTTGCCGCGATCGTGGCTGTCGTCGGCTTCGACATGCCCACGTCGCTGACAGCACTCTCGGCTCTCCAAGGCATCACCTTCGGACTCTTTCCGGTCATGTGGATCGTGGTCACCGCCATTTGGTTCTACGAATTGACAGTCGTCAGTGGACGTTTCGAAGACTTGAGACGCGTCTTCAATACCGTGGGCCGGGGCGATATGCGCGTGCAGGCAATGCTCATCGCATTCTGCTTCGGCGGAATGCTCGAAGCGCTCGCAGGTTTCGGAGCTCCCGTCGCTATTACCGGCGCCATGCTCATCGCACTCGGCATGCCGCCGATCCGCGCGGCCGTGACCGTCCTGGTCGCCAATACGGCACCGGTTGCCTTCGGCGCCATGGCAATTCCGATCACGACGGCCGGTAACCTGACGGGCATTCCCGCTACCGAGATCGCAGCCGTCGTCGGTCGTCAGACTCCGATCCTGGCACTGTTCGTACCGCTTCTGCTTCTGTTCCTGGTTGACGGAAAACGCGGAATGAAGCAGGTCTGGCCCATCGCATTGGTCACCGGTGCCGTTTTTGCGCTCGCACAGTTCTGGTGCTCCAGCCACTTCTCGTACGAATTGACCGACGTCGTCGCATCTCTCGCCGGTCTCGCAGCTGCGGTGACGATGCTCCGCTTCTGGCATCCCGCCACTCCCGACGATCAGCGTTCCAAGGTCGAACCCGAAAAGCTCAGTCCGTCAAGAACCTTCCTGGCACTTTTCCCCTACCTTCTCGTAGTCGTGGTCTTCGGCGTCGCCAAACTATGGACCGCCGGATTCGACCTCCCCGCCTGGCTGAGCAAGACCGATCGCAAGGTCGAATGGCCAGGTCTGTACGGAAATCTGCTGACCGACACGGGAACTCCCTCGTCGAGCGCGATCTACACGTTCTCGTGGCTGTCGAACCCCGGCACGCTGCTCTTGATCTGCGGCATTATCGTCACAGCCGTGTACGGATTCTGGACTCACGGCGGACGATTCCCGTTGACCGCCAGGCAATCGCTGACCACGTTCGGTACGACAGTCGTGAAGATGCGTCTGGCCATTGCGACGGTCGCCACTGTGCTCGGCTTGAGCTACGTCATGAACCAGTCCGGACAGACCGTCTCGATCGGCACCTGGCTGGCCGGCACCGGCGCTGCATTTGCCTTCTTCTCTCCCATGCTCGGCTGGCTCGGTACTGCCGTGACCGGTTCAGACACCTCCGCAAACGCCCTGTTCGCCAAGCTGCAGCAGGTTGCTGGACAAACCGCGGGCATCGATCCGACATTGTTGGTCGCGGCCAATACATCGGGTGGTGTCGTAGGAAAGCTGGTCAGCCCGCAAAACCTGACGATCGCCGCGACCGCAGTCGGCCAGGTGGGCAGCGAGCCCATCCTGCTGCGCAAAGTCATCGGATACAGCCTCAGCATGCTGCTTATCCTCTGCACGCTCGTGTATCTGCAGTCCACACCGGTCCTGTCGTGGATGCTCCCGTAAGCGCCACCTAGGCTCTTGGCTCATGCCCTCCGATTCGAGTCCACGCGCGTGGGAACAAGTACTGACGCACCTGGAGAAGCGGCTGACCTCGGGAGAAGTCGTCCCGGGTCAGCGGCTTCCGGGTGAGCGCATTCTGGCGGCCGAACTCGGCGTCGGCCGATCATCGGTACGCGAGGCTCTACGCGTCATGGAAGCACTCGGACTACTCAAAGCCCAGACGGGATCCGGCCCGACCTCCGGCGCGATGATCGTGGCCCGCCCTACCGGCGGCATGACCATGCTGATGCGGATGCAAGTTGCCGCACAAGGGTTTCCGGTGACAGATGTAGTGAAGACGCGCCTGGTTCTCGAAGCCGAGGTCATGCAGGAACTTGCGCGGACGCAACCCACACCGGACCTGGGAGCCGCTGTCGAATTACTCGACTCCATGGACAACCTTGATCTCAGCGCACACGAGTTCCTGATCCTCGACGCACAATTCCACGTTGCGCTGGCCGATGCTGCCGGCAACCAGGTTGTCGCGGCCATGATGACGGGGCTGCGCGAATCCATCGAGGCGTACGTCCTCTCCGGAGTGAACCTGGAGTGCTGGCCAACCACGTGCTGCCGGCTCCGGAATGAACACCGCGGAATAGTCGACGCCGTGCAGGCCGGAGATCCTGAGTTGGCGCGCGAACGTATCACCGGTCACATCCGTGGGTACTACGCGGAGAGCACTCACACCGGGGCCTGAACGTGGGTTGGTAATTGCACCCGTTTTTGTAGTGTAAGGTTGGTTTCACACCGACGCGGGGTGGAGCAGCTCGGTAGCTCGCTGGGCTCATAACCCAGAGGTCGCAGGTTCAAATCCTGTCCCCGCTACAAAGTGAAGGCCCGTAGGTTGCGCAAGCAACCTACGGGCCTTTTGCTGTGCGCGCCAATTCAGGAACGAGCCACCCGGCCCATCAGATAGAACTCCGGATTCGGCATCATCCCCGAGAAACTGGCCATTCTGTTGCTCAGGCCGAAGAACGCGGTAACAGCAGCGATGTCCCAGGCGTCCTCGTCACCGAAGCCATGCTTGTTCAACGCCTCGAAATCCGCATCGCAGATCTCGTGCGACGCGGAGTTGACCTTGGTTGCGAAGTCGAGCATCGCCCGCTGACGATCGGAGATGTCCGCTGTCCGATAGTTCACTGCCACCTGATCGGCAACCAGCGGCTTCTTTTCGTAGATGCGCAGGATCGCACCGTGCGCGACCACACAGTACGTGCATTTGTTCGCCGCTGAGATGGCGGTAACGATCATTTCACGATCACCCTTGGTGAGCGCCGAGTCTTCCTTGAGCATGATCGCGTCGTGGTAGTCGAAGAAGGCCCGAAACTCTGCCGGACGACGCGCGAACATCAGGAACACGTTGGGCACGAACCCTGATTTTTCCTGAACAGCAAGGATTTTGGCAGCGATATCCTCGGGCACGTCGGCCAGCTCTACTTGCGGAAAACGGTCGGTCACAGTGCCTCCTGGGCTGTCAGCCAATGATCAAATTAAGATAATCACCATTAACTGAGTTGTCCAGGGGCTCCGACGTGCATCGCACCCGGATCCCCTAGTTCGCCATGCAGTCCGCTCAAGAAGATCTGCAACAACTCCGTAAGTTGCGCCTGCTGGGGAGCAGACAGTACCGAAACCAAGTCGGCCTCGCGGCCGAGCACACGGTCGACCAATTGCTCCACCACCTCATGCCCCGCGGCCGTCAGCGACACGTCGACAACCCTCGATCCCGACTTCGCCGACCGCTCCACCAAACCGGCAGCTTCAGCCCGAGCCAGCCTTTGCGAAATTGCGCCTGCCGTCACTCCGGTCCGTTCGGTGATCTGACGGGTCGTCAATCGGTACGGCTCCCCAGCTCTCCGCAAGACGCTCAGCAGATCAAGCGTTGCCGTATCTGCGCCCGCGGCGGCAAGGATTCGCCGTCGGTCCTCACCGAGGAGTTTTGCGCACGCCCACAGCCTGGTCACGATGCCGATCCCCTCGACCGGAGTTCCCGGACGCTCACGCAACCAGGCCAAGGCAATCGCGTCGACGTCGTCGTCAGGGTCCAAGCCACCAGTCACATTGCACCTCATTTAGATCTAAATGATACGTTCTCGTATAGACCTAAACGTAGCTCACTGGAGGAAGACATGACACGCACAGTTCTGGTCACCGGCGGCGGAACCGGCATCGGCCGCGCCGTAGCAGCCGCATTCGCTCAGAGTGGCGACACAGTGTTCATCACCGGACGACGCACCGGACCGCTCGAGCAGACAGCAAGCGAACTGAACTCGAACGTTCACGCCGTAACCTGCGACAACTCTGACCCGAAGGATCTGAAGCGGCTACAAGACACGCTCCCGGCAAACCTCGACGTCGTAGTGCATTGCGCGGGCGGTAACACGGACTTCGATCGAGAGGCGCCGTCGGATCTCGATACCTTGGCCGCCGGATGGCGAGCCAATCTCGATTCCAATCTATTGTCGGCGGTTCTGACCACTGCTGCCGTCCGCGATCGCCTCACCCCCGGCGGCCGCGTCATCACTATCGGATCCATCGCCGCAGACAAAGGTGCGGGCGCCTACGGCGCAGCCAAAGCTGCTGTCGCAAACTGGAATATCGACCTTGCCGCCGAATTGGGCCCACTGGGAATCACCGCGAACATAGTTTCTCCCGGCTACATCGCCGACACCGAATTCTTCCGTGACGTTCTCACCGACGCTCGACGGGAGGCACTGATCGAATCCACGAGCACCAAGCGCGCCGGGACTCCGGAAGACGTCGCTGCCGCAGTCCTCTTCCTGGCCTCGGCGGGCGCCGGACAGATCACCGGTCAGGTAATCGCGGTCAACGGCGGAGAACGAACAAGTCGTTGATCTAGCCGCCGCTGATCTAGCGCAGATGACGGCCGAAGAACGCGTCGATTCTCCTCCAAGCATCTTCTGCCGCAACCGGATCAGGGCCCATCCCGAGGATTCGCTCCAGCGGACGCAACACCTTGGGGCCGGCTTCGGCATCGTTGAGGAACGCGTGTCCGGCCGTCGGATATTCCTTGATGTCGTGTTCGACGCCGGCCCTGTTCAGGGCGGTTTCCAGTTTCAGCGCCGCACCCCGCAAGGTGACGTCCTGGCCGCCGAAGCTACCCACCAGCGGGCATGAATCTGCCACTGCCGCATCAAGTTTTCGCGGGAGCTGTCCGTAGTTGACCGAAGCGACGTCAAAATCTTCGGCGCTGATCAGCGCGAATCCGCCGCCCATACAAAATCCGATGACACCGATCTTCCCGGTGCAGTCCGCTGATTCGACCAGCCAGTTTCGTGCGACCCCGATGTCGGTAAACGCCCGCCCCTGCCCGCGGAGCATCGACGTCATCGTCGGTACGAGGCAGCGCCTCGCCCCACCCGCGCTGTACAGATCCACGGCCAACGTCAGAAAGCCGGCGGCAGCGAGGCGCTGCGCTTGCCGCCGCATGACGTCGTCGAGCCCGAAAGCCTCGTGAATCATCACCACACCCGGCCACGGGCCAGGGGTGTCGGGAGTTTCGAGGATGCCACGGAGCGGTTGGGATCCGCCGACAACTGCGGCGCGGGCCGTCAGATCGATGTCCACCATTACCCGATCGTAAGCATTTGCCTGGTAAATGTGCCCGATTCACCCCATCTGAAGTGCGTTTTCGCACGCGGGCGTGCGCCCTGTTGCGCGGCATGGGAGGATGGGGGAATCGAGATCGGGACTTCGATGTGAAACCCGGATCGATTTTGTAGGGAGTATTTGTATGGCACAGGGCATCGTGAAGTGGTTCAACGGCGAAAAGGGCTTTGGTTTCATTGCTCCCGACGACGGAACACCGGACGTGTTCGTTCACTACTCTGAGATCTCAGGCAACGGCTACAAGTCGCTCGACGAGAACCAGCGTGTGGAGTTCGAGGTTGGCCAGGGCCAGAAGGGCCCCCAGGCCACCAATGTGCGCGCTGTCTAGTCAGTGACACAAGAAGAGGGTCGTACCCGCAAGGGTACGGCCCTCTTCTGTTTCTCCTACTGCTCTTGATCGTCCGCACGGGCTTTGATCACAGCAGCCACCGCGGCCTCGATATTCGATTCCGCGACAGCTTTGTCGACGCCGAGGTCGCTCAGAACACCGGAACCGTCCTCGAGTTCCAGCAGCGCTAGCAAGATGTGTTCGGTTCCGATGTAGTTGTGCCCCAAGCGAAGAGCCTCACGGAAAGTCAGTTCGAGAACCTTCCGTGATTGAGCGTCGTATGGGATGAGTTGCGGCAACTCCTCTGATTCGGCCGCAGGCAAAGCCTCTACGATGGCCGTGCGCACTGCGGCAAGTTCGATCCCCTGCGCTGCAATTGCCTGCGGTCCTAACGCTTCCGGTTCGGCCAGGAGCCCGAGAACAAGATGTTCGGGTCGAATCTCCGCATTACCGGCCGCTCGGGCTTCGTTCTGCGCAGCCATCACCACATTCTTGGCACGAACCGTGAACCGACTGAAACCGTCTTCGGGAACCATCAGCTTGCCCTCACCAGCCGCTTTCGGCACAAAACGCTTCTGCGCGGCTTGTTTGGAGACGCCCATGCTCCGACCGATGTCGGTCCACGACGCGCCTGAGCGCCGCGCCTGGTCTACGAAGTGACCGATCAGGTGATCAGCTACTTCACCGAGATGATCAGCGGCAACCATTGCGTCGGACAATTGATCCAACGCGTCGGTGTGAACTTTCTTGATGGCGGCGATGAGGTCGTCGAGACGGACTTGGTTTGTCATCTTCACTGGATCACCCATGCGTCAACCATAAGTTGACGCACGAGAATCGTCAACCCTGGGTTGACGATCGGCGGCTTCAGGAAAAGAACTCGCGCAACACCGGCACCATTGCATCGTCGGACACACCGTGTGCCTGCCCTGGAATCTCCAGCGCCTTTGCTCCCCCGATCCTTTCGCTGATTCGCGCCGCCGAGGAGCGGCCCCACTGGCCACTGTCACCGCCGTGCATGACCAAGGCGGGGACGGCGGCCGAGGTCAGCCAATCGAGCGACTGACTGCCGTGGTTACAGATGGCTACGTCGTACGGCAGGGTGTGAGCTATGGCGCACATGCCTGGCCAGTCCGAACTCTGCTTCATCTCCTCGACCATGTGCGACGACGCACCGGTCAGTGAGAGGAACCGGACCACCGCCCCCTCCTTGTCTCCGGCGGCAACCAATCGCCAGAGGTCACCTAGCGCGGCCGCATCCGACTGACCTTCGTCCATGTACGGCGCCTCGTAGACGGCAAGCTTCCTCATCGGAACGCCCTGCGCCGCAGCTTCCAACGCCAGTGCGGCGCCCGACGAAAGCCCGTAGACCAGCGGCACCTCCCCGGTAGCGGCGATAACGGCGCGCAAGTCCTCCACCTCGGCCCCGATGGAATATGCACTGCCGTCGCCGCTGTCTCCGCGACCACGCCTGTCGTAGGAGTACACGGTGAAATCTGCTGCCAGCTCTGCGGCCAGGGAGTCGAACCACTGCCGATCGCAGAACGCTCCGGCGACAAGAACCACTGCTGGTCCTGCGCCGGAGCGTTCGTACGCGATCATTGTTCCGTCCGCGGAGTGCACTGTGTCCATGACCATCTCCTAGGGTTGGAGGATATCTCCTCCCTGATTAGACCGCCGCAGACTCCAGAAGTCACCGATTCGGCATCAGCTGATTTTGGCGTACAGAGCATCCCACCCCTGGGCGACGTACGAAATGGTGTAGATCGAACCGTAGAAAGTCGATCCGCCGAGGTTAGTGACGTTGCCCGCCTGCACCGCTGGGAGCCGCTGCCACAGCTTGCTGGCCACCAACGCCTGATACGCCGCACTGTCCTCGTCCTCGGTGATCATGAAACCGTCGACGCCGGCCAGTACGTCCAAACCCTCGAGGCTGACGCCGCCTTCCGGATCCAGACCTTCCGCAGTGACGGTCTTTCCGCCGATATCGCCGAGCGTCATGTCACTGGGCTTGTCGCCCTTTTCCGACGTACGAATACTGGTGACGTACAGAGTGTTGGTGTCCGGCAGGAATGACACACTCGCAACCGTCTTCGACGCGATCTTCTCGGCATGACGCGATTGAATATCCGCAATGAGGTTGTCGTAATCGAGAATCAGCTGGTCGAGCGTCTCGGTTCGGCCGAGCCAGCCCGACAGCCTGGTGAGGTTGGTTCGCCAGTCGTCGGTGAACTCGGTGGTGAGAACCGGTGCGATGGTCTGCATTTCACCAACGGGCCACCACTCACTTTCATAGTTCAGGCACACGATCAAGTCAGGTTCGAGCGCAAGAATCTGCTCACGATTAGGGATTTCGGACAGGAAAGGCACCGATGCGTCGACGGGCACCCAGGGCGTGGCCTGTGCATAGGTGTATCCGACCAGCGGAAGCTCCAGCGCCACAGCAGGTTCGAGATCGAGCCGAGAGTCGATCGCGACCACACGCTTGGGCTCGACGGGAATGTCGTACGTTCCGAGCGGGGTGGTCACCGAGCGCATTTCGTTTGCGGCGGCACTACTTCCGCTCTCGCCGCACGCCGCGAGAAAAGCACCCAATCCGGCGATGCCTGCACCGATTCCGAATTGGCGTCGAGTCAGATTCGAGACGATGCGATTATCGGTGTACCCCCGCGGGAGTAGCAGGGTAGATGAAGCGGGCATGTGCGCGGACCTTCCAGAAGAACGTGATCATCCACCCTTCGCGGGCGAATAAGGATGCCCTAATAGCGTACGTACCGTGCATCGTCGCGACCGGCCCAGAAGTGTTCGGTTCCGGCCACTGATCTCAGTTTGCCCCCAGCACCTGCCCGGACCACTCGACCAACGGCGTCAATGCGCGCCACGCTTTGCGGACTTCCTTCAGCGTCCGAGGACTGTCCAACCACGACGGACTGGGATAGCTGCGGCCTGCTGTCAACGACTTGTGCCGCAACAGTTCGATGCGCGGATGATCAACGGTGTACCCGCGCGGCGCCGTCTTGAGCGTGTCACCACCCACCGTGAATCCGGCCTTGCGCACACCTGCGAGAATCTTCTCGAGTTCCGCACCTCGGACGTCGTCGTCGACCGCCGCTCGGTACCGCGCAATCGTTTCGGACGTGCTGGCGTAGAAGCCCCCGGCAACCATCAGGCCCGCCGCATCGATCTGAACGTAGTAGCCACAACTCTGCGCAAGGCCCACAAAAGCACCTTGGTGCGTCTTGTACGGAATCTTGTCCTTCGAGAAACGCACATCGCGGTACGGCCGAAACAGTTTGGCTGTGCCGAACTCGTCTTCCAATTCCGTGACCAACGCCGCCATCGGTCGACGAACGATCTCGTCGTACGTCTCCTTGTTGGCCGCCCACCACACCTTGCTGTTGTCCGCTTCGAGATCCTCGTAGAAGTCGAGTGCAGCAACAGGTATTCCAGTGAACGCAGCCATGCGTAAAGCGTAGTCGTACCGGTTAGAGAGGCCATCACCTCCCGATGTGAGCCATGCGCTGCAGTGATGCCCCGATCGGGCAGAATCCGTAGACTGCGTGGGGATGATTTCCGAAATGCAGGCCTGGCAACTGACCGATACCAATCGAGACTGGCTCATCCACCGACCCATCGAAATCGCGATCTATGTGGTGCTGGCGGTAATTCTGCGATTCGCTCTGCACCGTGTGATCGATCGAATGTCGAACGGGCGCAAGCCTTCGGTGAACGCACGCAGGACACAGCGTGCCCGCACCATTGGTTCCGTCCTCAAATCGACCGTCTCCATTGTCATCCTGGTCTGGTGTGTGCTGCAGATTCTCGGGATCCTGGGTGTCAACGTTGCACCGTTCATCGCCTCGGCCGGCGTCATCGGCCTGGCCATCGGTTTCGGCGCACAAAATCTGGTGCGTGACTTCCTCTCCGGAATCTTCATGCTGCTCGAGGATCAGTACGGCGTCGGTGACGTCGTAGATCTGGGTGATGCGGTGGGCACGGTAGAGACCGTCGGTCTGCGGGTCACCACGGTCCGAGATGCAAACGGAACCTTGTGGTACTGCCGTAACGGTGAGATTCTCCGAGTCGGAAACATGAGTCAGGGCTATGCGACCGCTGTACTCGATCTCCCCATCGCTCACAACGCCAACGTGCACCGAGCATGCGAAGTCGCAACACGAGCGGTTCTCGAGGCCGCTGAATCCGACTCCATCCGATCGGACATGATCGAAAAACCGGAGATGCTGGGAGTCAATTCCGTTACTGCAGAATCGATTACCATCCGGGTTACCGCGCAGGTCAAACCAGGCCGGCAGTGGGCAGTCCAGCGTGCATTTGCCCGCTCTGCCCTGACTGCGTTCGAGCAACACGGGATCGAGGCGCCATACCTACCGATCCTCCGCTGAGCAAAACTATTGACGCCGGTGCCTTCGACAGATGCAATTACTCGAGCACAGAGGGAGTTACGTGAGTACAGCGTCGGAGTTGATGGTCGACATACCCGGCGGCGTGGTCGATCTGCGTGACGACCGCAAGGCCATCCATTGGAGCGTCGACATCGCTCCCTTCCGGATGGCTCGATACGTCACGACCGTGCGCGATTCAGCGAATCCCAAGGTCAACGTGTCCTGGATCGACGCGATCGCAGCGTGCAACAGCCTGTCAGCGCAGGACGGACTGACACCTGCCTATCACGACATCGACAGTGAATCTCCGACGTGGGATCGCACATCGAATGGCTACCGGCTCCCCACCGAAGCGGAATGGCAGTACGCCTGCAAAGCCGGGACTCCCGGGTATCGCTACGGCCCGATCGATGAAATCGCCTGGTACGAAGCAAACTCCGGTGACACTTGCCATCCTGTCGGATCGAAGGCCCCGAACGCGTGGGGACTTCACGACATGATCGGCAACGTCTGGGAATGGTGCTGGGATCTCTACGACCCGGAGGTATACGGCACTTACCGCATCTTCCGCGGTGGCAGTTGGGCGGAGGTGGCGCGGGGTTGTGGCGCTAGCGTTCGGCGTCGTAGCCACCCGAGCTTCGCAATCGACGACTTAGGGTTCCGTATCGCCCAATCTGCCGGTCCCGGCGCATAACATGTGAAGAATCCGCACACCGGAACCGGTGGGGAGAGAGGGCACAACAATGCAGCGTGAAGAGTCGTCGTTCACCGGAGTGTCCGGCACCAAGATCGTTTACGACGTGTGGACGCCGGACCGTGAGCCCACCGGCATCCTTGTCCTGTGCCACGGACTCGGGGAGCATGCTCGGCGCTACGACCACGTGGCCGCGAGACTGGGTGAACTCGGTCTGGTCGTGTACGCACCTGATCATCGTGGGCACGGACGTTCCGGCGGCAAACGCGTCCACCTCAAGGAGTTCTCCGACTTCACCGACGACGTCAACACCCTGTTCGGTATCGCCACCGCCGCCTATCCCGGCAAGGACAAGTTCCTTCTCGGCCACAGCATGGGCGGCGCGATTGCACTCTCGTACGCCCTGGATCATCAATCGGACCTCAAGGCATTGGCTCTCTCCGGACCTGCCGTGATCATCGCCACCGGTACTCCCAAAATCGTCATGCAGGTGGGCAAGTTCCTCGGCAAGTACCTCCCGGACGTTCCGGTCGAGAGCCTGGAAGCTGCGGCGGTGTCTCGCGATCAGAAGGTTGTCGACAAGTACAACGCAGATCCGCTGGTCCATCACGGCAAGGTTCCGGCCGGCATTGCGCGCGGAATGATCACGGCGGCAGAAGGATTCCCAGCCCGCCTGCCGTCGCTCACCATTCCCGTTCTACTGCAGCATGGTTCAGCCGACAGACTGACCGACCCGGCCGGAAGCAAGCTGGTCGCTGACCTCGCAGGCTCCCCTGATGTGACCCTGAAGGTCTACGACGGCCTGTACCACGAAATCTTCAACGAGCCTGAGCAGGAAGAAGTTCTGGACGATCTTGTCGAGTGGCTGCGCCCTCGCGTTAGCGGAGCTTAGGTTCGATGACACCGTGCGGGATCCTCTTGGCCGCAGGCGGAGGATCCCGCATGGGTACACCCAAGGCCTTGAAGTTCGACGCCGACGGCCGATCATGGCTACGCCGCGGTGTATCGACTCTCCGCGACGCGGGCTGCTCGCCGGTCATCGTGGTGCTCGGAGCTCGAGCAGCCGACGCCGCAGCACTCCTTCCACCTGAGTTCACCGATACCCTTGTGGTGGAATCAGACTGGCAGAAAGGCATGAGCGAATCACTACGCTCGGGCCTGGAGGCGGCACAGAACCTGGATGCTGTTGCCGCCGTCATCACCCTCGTCGACCTACCGGACCTCGACACCACGACCATCACCCGAGTGACCGGCCCGACGGTTCAGTCAGATGACCTCCGACGCGCTGTATTTCACGGCACCCCAGGACATCCCGTTGTCATCGGCCGCAATCACTGGCCGGCCCTGATCGCTTCCCTGGCGGGCGACAGCGGCGCCAACGCGTATCTGCGCGCGCACCACGCCGATCACGTGGAATGCTCAGACCTGAGCACCGGCCGGGACGTCGACTACCCGCAGGCCTGAGAGCGGTCGGAGCCGTGTCCCGCCATTTCGACAACGCGTGGCGTACGCGGGCACTCCGTCCGCGTCCATCTGAGCAGCGGATGCCCTGCTGCTGTGCGCCTCCCGAGCTCACAAACCGGCCGGGGCGATGTTGGGATTCGCCCATGCAGGCGGTTCCCGGCGCGGCATCGAGCCCTGACCGTTCAGCGTCTTCACCTCGAGGCCCTGGTGCCAGGGAAAGTGCAAGCTGAACGCCACGAGCCCCGTCTGTTCATCGGCAGGAACCGTGCACATCGCGAGGACTGTCTCCACGAGGTATTCGACTGGTTCCGTCTCGTAGCCTGCAGGAAGGAGCGCCTCGGCGCCAGGCGTCGAAATAGCTGTCGACGGTCCAACCGCGTTGACTGCGATGTTGTCCTCGAGTAGTTCCGCTGCGAGGCCCTGAGTCAAGCGATGCAGGGCAGCTTTGGCTGCCGCATAGATGACGTCACCCGATGTCTTGTTGTACTCGCGGAACGGCCTGATCGGACTCAGCCCTGTTGACGATCCGATGTTCACGATCCACCCCGCGCCACGAGAACGCATATGTGGAATTGCATTGTGCACCAATACAAAAGGTGCGCGAATATAGTGCTCCATGGTTCGGTCGAACGTCTCGAGCGACATCTTGTCGATGGTCGAGTAGTCTGCAAACCCCGCATTGTTGACCAGGATGTCGATCCCACCGGTAGCCTCGACAACGCGGTCGATCAGGGTGTCACGGGCGTCGACATCTTCGAGATCGGCCGGAATAGCCAGCGCTCTACCACCATTCGCCTCGATCATCGCGATGGTCTCGGCAAGAGAGCCTTCGACTACGACGCTATCCCCGCCTCGAATCGACGATGTCGGGCCGGACGATCGCGCGGTGACCACCACCGTCGCACCTTCGGCCGCAAGTCGTCGAGCAATAGCACGTCCGATACCGCGACTACTTCCGGTGACCAACGCCGTCTTGCCCGTCAATGACTTTGTCATTTTGGTTCTCTCAGTCGTAGGTTTCGAGGGCGCAGGTGGTTAACGTGAATCTCATATCTTCAGGCTCGCTTGGTCCCTCGACAGGTTCCGCTTACCAGGATGATGCAATGGAGGCCGAACTGGTTGCCACTCTCCCGCGTGGCGGGAAACGACACTGTCCTGGCTTACCGCCGACAGACTGATACGAGAGATCAACTCACGCAAAACATCTACTACAGAATGCATCGTTGGCCTGCGGTACACCAGCAATCGGATACTTTGTCTCCCGGTACGCGAGACAAGCACTACTGCAGGGGTTTTGATCAGAAGTAGTCTAGAAATATGGCAGGCGAAAAGATATTCGTGATAGACCGAATCCTCACAGAACGGGGGTGTGGGAAGAGGTTCGTCGATGCATACACAACTCAGTACGTACCCCGCGCACAGCTCCGCGGCATGACACTGACAAATATTCTCGTCAGTCCCCCGCTCTGGATCGAGGACGAAACCAACATCGTGACGATTACCTGGACAGTGGACGGCACGTCCGGTTGGTGGAAAATGACACGCCAAGGTCGAGCCGATCAGGAGTCCAGTCAGTGGTGGGAACGGCACTCTGCGCTGACAATCGAGCGCAGTCGCACCATGGCTGCTGACGCAGCCGATATCGAGGGACTCTCCGATGTATAGCGTCACACGAATCGTCCACGCCGCCGAAAATGCATCGCGCGAGACCTGGGACGACGCCGTGGCCTCTGTGACAGTGGCGGCTGAAGCAGCGGGTGCCACCCGCCTGGTTGTGTCGAAAACGCTGCCGGGAGTGATCAACGGTGGAGATTTGATCGTCCACTTACAGTTCACCGACGAAACGTCGTGGCAATTGGCGAGCGACGCACTCGACGCCAGCTTCGAGCATCCGGCCATCGAGCGGTTCCACGGCGTCGAGTACACGTCCGGATCGACCGGACGGTCGGCGATCGACACCCGTAACAGTGTCTACCGAACATTGCTCCTGCGAGTTGTGCCCGGCACCGAGGCAAGCAAGGTCGAGCATTTCGAACGCGATTTATTACGGATGCCGGCGCTGATCTCGTCCATCGGTGCATGGCGACTCAGCCGTGTCAGTTCTGCCGTTGGCCCGACTCCATGGACGCATGTGTGGGAGCAGGAATTCACTGACCAGGCTTCATTACTCGGGCAGTATCTCGATCATCCGATCCATTGGGCTGTCGTGGACCGTTGGTTCGATCCGGAGTGCACCGAGGTCATCGTCCGCGATCGGATCTGCCACAGCTTCTGTTCGATCGACGACGTCGTTCTCGCGAGCGATTAGCCACAGGCCCGGCCCCCTCGAGGGCCGGGCCTGCACCCATGCGCGATCGCCTATCTCTTTTCGAGCACTCCGCGAACCATTGCCCAGATGTCACGTCGAGCGGGTTCCGTGAACGAGAGCGAGGTGAATGTCAGAAAACCGTGAAACAGTCCATCGAACCGGTGATGGACGACGGGCACATCGGCCGCCTCCAACATCTGCGCATATGTGTCACCCGACGTACACGGCGGATCGAGTTCGGCGGTGATGATGACAGCCGGCGGTAGGCCCGTAAGACTTTCTGCCCGCGTCGGAATCACACGAGGATCGTCGGTTCCGTTGGGTGCATATTGCTGCCAGTACCACTTCATCGCCGAAGTGGTGTTGTAGTAGCCGGTGCCGTACAGCCGATACGATTCCGTCTCGAAATCGTCGTCTATCACCGGGTACAGGAGAACCTGCGCCGCAATTGCCGGGCCCCCTCGATCTCGCGCCGCAATGGATACAGTGGCTGCAAGATTTCCACCGGCGCTGTCCCCAGCGAGGACGATGTTCGACGGATCTGCGCCGTAGTCACCCGCATTTTTTGCCGCCCATTCCAAGGCTGCGTACACATCATCATGCGCTGCCGGAGCCTGATGCTCAGGAGCAAGCCTGTAGTCAACTGCAACCACCACAGCGCCAACACCTTCCGCCATCGAGCGACAGAGTTCGTCGTGACTGTCGAGATCGCAAAATACGAAACCTCCGCCGTGTGCGAACACCACGACCGGCAGATCATCATGATCTGTGTGCGGCCGGAACACCCTCAACGACAGATCTCCTCCCGGACCGTCGATCGTGAGATCGTGAACATCGCGCATGCCCGGTAGCCCCTGCAGCGGAGCACGCCGACTACGAATCAGCTCACGCAGTTCGACTGGCGGGAATTTCGTCACGTCCGGGAATCCGGATTCCAGCGCGGCCAGCATTGCCGCAACTTCTGGATGGACTGTCATGAATGATCTCCTGATCGTCTACGAATTCTGTTATCTCGGTGCGGAAATCGCCATTTCCTGAGCCTCCGCTGCGTCCCGTTCAAATCCGTTGCATCCGGACTCCGCCACTTCGCGCCCACGCCATGTGCGGCACTCACGATGTGACACCCCTCTCGAAATCCGTCGCCGATACCCGACAACCGGAACACTTGCGTGCTGCCACGATAAGTCGCCCACCTGGCGATGAGAACCGACTCTCCCGTCCAGTGGTCGCTTATGACAACGAACTCCCAGCCGTGAACTGCTATCCGAATTTGGCCCCGGCCGTCCACTAAATCCTGACGCAAATGCCTAAGCCAGGTTTGGGAAGCGATTCAGCGAAACAGGATCGACGCCCGGGTCTCGGCCGTTCTGGCATTCCTTACCCGTGCAGAAGCCGACCAATAGAGAAAAGTCAGGCGCTGATCTTGCGCTTCGACGCCAAGGTGCGTTCCAGGAACGCGACACTCAGATCAACGATCGTGCGCCCTTCGCGCAGCGCCTTGCCGATCACCGGGAAGGCATGGATCTGCCCACTCCAGATGTGGGTTTCGACGGTTTGCTCTGCCTTGATGAAGTTTTCGGTCATTATTTCCACGTCCGGGCGCATCAGTTCGTACTCAGCGCACACCAGAAACGAGGGCGCAAGCAACTTCGGATCGGCGTTGATCGGTGACTGCTCGCCGACAATGTTGTCCGGTCCGTTCAACCATCGATCCTTGAGTTTCTCGACCTGCGACATCGGCAGGTACGCATCGCGTTTCATGAAATCAGGATCGTGCTCTTCGAGGTCTACGTTGAGGAGCGGCGAGTACCCGACAACGGCGGCCGGGCGTGTGATTCCGCGCAGCGCTGCTATCTCGGCGACCTTCATTGCCAGGTAGCCGCCTGCCGAATCACCGGCAACCACAATCTTGTTCGGGTCTTCCGCGGTCTCGAGAAGTGCCGTGTACGCGGCCATGGCGTCAACCACGGACGTGCCGATCGACCCTTCGGGCAACTGCCGGTACCGAACGGAGATCACCGGGACGCCGGCTTTGGCGGACAGGAGGCCACACAGTGCTCGGTGGGTGGCAAGTCCGCAGAAGATGAATCCACCGCCGTGGAAGTAGAGAATCGTGGCTCCCTCGAGCGCGCCGGTAGCGCGGCGCGGGTGCGTGACCTTCTCGCAGGAAACCCCGCCCATCGTCAGCGGTTCGATGTCGAGATTCTTGGGCTTGGGCAGGCGGTCGGCAAGCGCGTCGAGCTTTTCGAGTTGCCGGATCCCGCGGTCACTGGTCGGCCAGTAGGTGAATGCGGGCTTCACAAATGTCCTGGTCACAGCAAAGATGAACCGTGCGCGCGGGCTCACGTTCCAGTGCCATACCGTCGAATCTCGCGTCCGCATAGCGTCCTCCCAGGTCAAGGCATTTTGTGTATCCGAGTTACACATACCTTGACTGAACGATAACCGACGCAATTTCGACAGGACAGGCTGGCGCCCGAACTCAGTATCCGAGCTCTTCGAGCCGTCGCAGAATTTCCTCCACTATCTCGACTGGACTACCACCGACGTCGATGATGATCGCCTGTTCATCCGGGTCGATCGGCTCGAGCGTGGAGATCTGCGAGTCCAGCAGTGACGGCGGCATGTAGTGGTCGAGGCGCGCGGTCAGCCGCTGGCCGATCTGATCGCGCGAACCGGCAAGATGAACGAACACGACGTTCTCACCCCGCAGTATGTCGCGGTAACTGCGCTTGAGTGCCGAGCACGTGACGATGCCCGGCTGCCCTGCATCGGTATGTTGCGTGATCCACTGCGCGATCTTGTCCAACCACGGCCAGCGGTCGTCGTCGTTCAACGGATGCCCGGTAGCCATCTTCTCGATGTTGGCCTGCGGGTGCAGATCGTCGCCCTCTTGGAGATCCCAGCCCATCGCGCCGGCAATCATTCCGCCGACAGTCGATTTGCCGGAGCCCGATACACCCATCACGACAAGCACGGGATTCTTCTGTGCTGCTTTCTCAGTCATGCCAATCCCCTAGATAATTGCGCTCAGGACAAGGACACCGGCAAGTCCGGACACCGAGATAATGCACTCCATCACCGTCCACGTCTTGAGGTTCTGCACAACGGTGACGCCGAGGTATTCCTTGACCAACCAGAATCCTGCGTCGTTGACGTGTGAAAGGAAGAGCGAACCCGCGCCGATTGCCAGCACCATCAACGAAACGTGAGTCGAAGAGAGCTCGGCGGCAACAGGAGCCAGGATCCCGGAAGCCGTGACTGTCGCCACGGTTGCCGAACCTGTTGCGACGCGGATCAATACAGCGACCAGCCACGCGAGGAAGAGCACCGGCAAGCTGCTGCCCTTGATCGCGTCGGCAATCACGTCAGCGATACCGGTGTCGATAAGCACCTGCTTGAAACCACCACCGGCGCCGACGATCAGCAGGATGCCGGCAATCGGCGGCAGTGAACTCTCGAGTGACTTCGAAATGGCCTTGCGATCCATTCCGCCGCCGCGTCCGAGCAGCACCATGCCGACCAGAACTGCGAGTCCCAAAGCGACAACCGGGGTTCCGAGGAAGTCCAGTACCGATTTGGGGAGCGATTCGGAATCAGGGGCGATGACCTCGGCCAGAGCTTTGCCGAGCATGAGCACCACGGGAAGCATGATCGAGGCAAGAGTGGCCGCAAAACTGGGGCGCTGCACCTTCTCCTCTTCGCCCCGATCCTCGCCTGTGACAAAGAGATCGGGAACTTTGACATCTACCCAGCGGGCAGCGATCTTGCCGAAGACCGGGCCGGCCAGGATCACCGTCGGGATGGCAACGAGTACACCAAGCGCCAATGTCAGACCGAGGTTGGCATTCAACGCGGAAACGGCGACCAGCGGTCCGGGGTGCGGTGGAACCAAACCGTGCATCGCAGACAGACCCGCGAGGGTGGGAATCGCGATACGAATCAAGGACTGCCCGGACCGCCTGGCCACCAGAATGATGACGGGCATCAACAGGACGAGGCCGATCTCGAAGAACATCGGCAGACCGATGACGGCGCCAACCAGAGCCATCGTCCACGGCAGCGCCCGGTCACTGGATCGACTGACGAGGGTGTCCACTATTCGATCAGCACCGCCGGAGTCGGCCAGTAGTTTGCCGAACATGGCACCGAAGCCGATGAGAATGCCGACGCCGCCCATCGTCGAGCCGAACCCTGTCGCGAAGGCCGCAACGGACTCAGCCGATCCGAGTCCGGCAGCCAATCCGACGCCTACCGCTCCGATCGACAGAGCAAGAAAGGGGTGCAGATCGAGCCAGGTAATGAGCGCGATGATCACGGCGACGCCCGCAACGGCGGCGATGATCAGTCGAGCATCGCTTCCAGCCGGGACTACCTCGGCTGCCAGCAGTGCTGTGGTGTTCATAGGGACTCCAGTCCAACGAGTGATGGAGGTCACTGTTCCTCAATTAACCTACAATTTCAAGACCAGACACTAATTTGTAGTATTTATCGGACTTTCATCGGGCTTAATCCATACACATGGGACGATCTACGCATGGCCTCACTCCCGTTTCAGCAACTGCATGACTCGATGCTGGAACAACTGGGTCAGGACATCGTCAGTGGTGCCCTCGCGCCGGGCACCACGATCTCCGCGGATGAAGTCGCAACCCGCTACGACGTGTCCCGCACAGTCATCCGGGAAGTCGTGCGAGTACTCGAATCACTCGGCCTCGCATCGGTGCGTCGACGCGTCGGAATCACGATCCTCGGATCGGAGCATTGGAACGCGCTCGATCCCACTGTCATCCGCTGGCAATTGGCCGGCCCCGGTCGATTCGAGCAACTGTCGATCCTCAGCGAACTACGCTCGGGAATCGAACCTCTGGCCGCTCGCTTGGCCGCGACCCGGGCCACCCCGCAGCAGTGCGGCGCGCTCACTGCGGCTGTGATCGGAATGTCAGCTACCTCACGGGCTGCAGACACCGACGCCTATCTGGGGCATGATTCGGACTTTCATCGCACACTGCTCGCAGCGTCCGGAAACCCGATGCTGCGTGCGATGTCACAGATCGTCGTCGAGATCCTCGAGGGCCGAACCCGCCACGCCCTGATGCCCCACGAAGCTGATCCGGAAGCCATTCACCTGCACGGAGTGGTCGCGTCGGCAATCCAGTCCGGTGACGCCGACGCCGCCGAAGCCGCGATGCGGTCGATAGTCGCGGAGTCCGCCGACGCCGTCGAAACCATGCGCACATCCGCGCCGCCGAGCACGACGTAAGTAAGCCGAGCCACAGACTCTGCTGATTTGCTCCGCAACCGCTCCGCAAGTGGAACGCTTGGAACCATGACATCACTCGCTACGCCCGAGAGCGCACTCTGATGGCCCGCCCGGTACGCGTCGTTGTACTCGGCGCAGGATCCTGGGGAACCACGGTTGCCGGGCTGGCCGCCCGCAACACCCCTACCTTGTTGTGGGCACGCAGTGCGGACACCGCTGACGAGATCAACTCCCAGCGCACCAACAGCAGGTACCTCGGTGAACGCAGGCTTCCGAAAGGGTTGAAATCGACATCCGACCTGGTTCAGGCAGCGCGCGAGGCCGACGTTCTGGTCTGCGGCGTTCCGTCGCATGCCGTTCGTTCCACACTTGCCGAGATCTCCAACGAGGTTCGCGCGTGGGTACCGATCCTGTCGCTCGCGAAGGGTCTCGAACCCGGTACGCGTCAGCGACCCACCGAGGTGATCGCCGAGTGCCTGCCCGGACACCCTGTCGGGCTTCTCGCCGGACCCAATATCGCCAAGGAGATTGTCGACGGCATGGCCGCCGCCTCCGTCGTCGCGACGCAGGACGACCGCGTTGCCGCAGCACTGCAGCCACTCTTTGCGTCGTCGGTGTTCCGCGTCTACCGCAACACCGACGTCCTGGGATGTGAACTCGGCGGCGTCCTCAAGAACATCGTCGCGATTGCGTCCGGAATGGCCGACGGTCTTGGCGTCGGCGACAACACCCGCGCCATGGTGTTGGCTCGTGGGCTCGCGGAGATGACCCGGATGGGCGAAGCGATGGGCGCCAATCCGCGAACCTTTGCCGGCTTGACCGGCGTCGGCGATTTGATTGCCACCTGCATGGCTCCCACCTCCCGCAACCGCCGAGTGGGCGAAGCACTCGCGCAGGGCCTGACAGTCGAGGAAGCCGTCGAGAAACTGGGTCAAGTTGCCGAGGGCGTGAAAACCGCTCCGACGGTCATGGCTCTGGCCCGCGAGTACGGCGTGGACATGCCGATCGCGGCGGAGGTCGAGGCGGTCATCGCCGGCCGTCAAAGCGCCAACGACGCTTACCGAGGTTTGCAGAGGGTGGCTGCAGGCGACGAGGAAGACATCGCGTGATCAATATCTACAGGTATCTAGCCCATTAGCTAGATACCTGTAGATAGATCAATCGATACTCAAGCAATCACTGGACGCAGGATCCACCAACCGCCGACAGCCAGCACTCCCACGTTCACCACGAAGAACAACGTGACCCACACGATCGCGGGTATCGGCGAGAGTCTGGACAGTTGATCCGCGTCGGAATCCGGCGCACCGCCGCGGCGGCTCCGCTGACGCTGCAGTTCGACGACCGGGCGGGGTCCGGCAAACAGCAGGAAGAGCGTCAAGAAGTATGCGGCAGCCACTTGCAGTTCCGCCGATCCCCACCACACGAGAGCAAACAGCGCCGCCCCCACTACGGCAAGCGAAAACACTCCGTACAGATTGCGGATCAACACCATCATCACCGCAACAACAAACAGTCCGATCCACAACACCAACACCGCCCGTTGCGCACCCAACAAGGCGGCCGCTCCCAGTCCGAGAATCGACGGACCCACATAGCCCGCGAACGTCATCACGATAACGCCGAATCCTGTCGGTTTACCCGAGGAGATGGCAACCCCCGACGTATCCGAGTGCAGCCGAAGACCTTTCAACCGTCGGCCGACCAGGACAGCAACAATGAGATGAGCACCCTCGTGCGCGATGGTCACGACGTTGCGGGCAACCTGCCACAGGTGTGGTTCGAGCACGATCACCACGGCGACAAGCGCTGCCAGCGGAACTACCCAGGCTTGCGGAGCAGGGCTGATCGCCGTAACCCGATCCCACGCGGTCTCGAGCGCGTTCACTCTGCCTGCCCACGCAAGTAGCGGCCGAAGTGCGGCACCGTGAATCCGATCGAGCCGCGCTCCGCGGAGTAGATCAGTCCCTTCTTGATCAGCCCGTCACGCGCCGGCGACAACGACGCGGGCTTGCGTCCGAGTTCAACCGCGATCGCTGCCGTCGCCACCGGCCCGTCGTCACCGGACAGGTCTGCCATGGCACGCATGTACTCCCGCTCTGCCGGAGTTGCTCTCTCATACCGTGATCCGAAGAATCCGACCGCCAATTCCTCCTCGGCCGTCGGAGCACCCACCCGCACATCGTCTTTCGTGATCGGACTCGACGCGGCCACATCCCACGTGGCTTTTCCGTAAGCCTGAACAAAATACGGGTAGCCGTCCGCCGCGTCGTACAGAGCGTCGAGCGCTGCGTCTGTGAACTCGACATCCTCACGTGCGGCGGGTGCGATCAACGCCTGGTCTGCCGCATCACGTTCGAGTCGATCGATCCGGTGGTAGCTGAACAGCCGCTCCGAATAGCTTTTCGATGCCGACAACACTGCAGGCAGGTGCGGAAGTCCCGCTCCGACCACGATCAAAGGTGCTGCGTCCTGACTCAATTCGTGGCAGGCCCCACAGATCGCCGATACGTCCGCTGCACCGAGGTCCTGCATCTCGTCGATGAAAATCGCGATACCGACACCGACGTCCCGCGCCAACGACGACGCATCCATCAGCAGTTCGACCAAGTCGATTTCGATGTCGCCGCTGTCGGCCCGCCCCTTGAGCGCCGGGGCGTCAATACCTGGTTGCCACCGCTCACGCATCCCCTTGTCTGCCGTCGCCCGGAGCGCAAACGATTTCAGAACACCGAGAAACTGCTCGACCCGCTCAGGATCGCGATGCGAGACCGCAATCTCCCGGACGGCCATGTGCAGGGCCGACGACAGTGGGCGTCGTAGGTCTTGGTCGGGGCGAGCCTCGATCTTGCCCGTCCCCCAACTCTTCGAGATGGCCGCCGACCTGAGCTGGTTCAGCAGCACAGTCTTTCCCACACCGCGGAGCCCGGTCAGGACAACACTGCGTTCGGGTCGACCGCGGGCAATGCGCTCGAGCACGACGTCGAACGCGTCTATCTGCTTGTCTCGACCGGCCAGTTCTGGCGGCCGTTGGCCGGCGCCAGGGGCATATGGATTGCGTACGGGGTCCATGCCCATCGACGGTACAAGTCAGCTAGCCGAATATGCCGTCATCTAGGGCGTGTCCTAGAGAGAACTAGTAAGCGCAATATCGGCGGGAGCTCGTCGGAGGAGTCCGCCAACCGTTGCCTTTGAGCTGACTGAAAAACTCAGTGTGGACGGCCTGGGTACTGCGAGAGCACTTTGTTCCGATACGCGCGGAACTCGTCGAAGCTCCCGGTGAGGGCCTGTAAAAGTTCGGCGGGGCTCTCCACCCAAGCCGCGTCGTCGAGTTCCGGAAGGTCTTCAGGCGCGTGGTTGCGCTGCGGCACAAGAAACGTCGGATCACCAGAGGGGTTGACGATCATGAAACCGGCGGCGACACACAGCTCGTAGATGAACGCGCACTCTGCAGCAGAAAGGCTGGCGTGGAAGATGCCGCCGCTCAAAGGATCGCCCTGGTCCAGTGGGTCGAGGTACAGGTCAGAGAAACGATCGTCGAAGCTCAGAGGCTTGCCGTCGAGATCGAAGATCTCTCCTCCGTACCGGCCCGCAACGAGTTGCAGGCCACGCCGTTCGAGGAAGTCGGCGACGCCGCCGCGGTCGGCATCAACCTGCTCGTCCTGCTTGATGCGCATGAAGGTCAACGAGAAGCCCATGTCGGCACACTAACCCGAACGCGCCGACTAACCGGCGCATTCGATCACGACCTGGACCGCGCCTTTGTCGGTGCCGATATGGCTGAGCCAGTACCCCCCGACATCCATTCGGTGAGCAGGGTTTGCCACGACCCGCAGTGGCAGCGCAGGTAGGTGACAGTCCCTTCGCTGGTCCGATGACGCGATTCGATTTCCCACCGGTGGATGCACCTGACGCTGGCAAGTTCTGTTTTCTTCATACGACAACCATGATGTAATGCCATTATGCATCTCAACCCTTACGGCGAATATGCGGTGACTTTGGCCGCCGACCTGGCCAATCGCCATCCCCAGAACCTGAATGAACTCGTCGAACGTTGCGTCGAGGCGGGCATCATTCTCGATTTCCCCATCGCCGAGAAAGACCTCGGAGAGACGCTCGACCTCCTGATCGAATGGTCGAAAATCGTCGACGTCACAGATGAGAATGCCCGTGCCGAACTGGTGAACGTCATGTTGGAGCAAGCGTCGGCCTACCCGCGCATGACCAATCACGCGGGCGATGGCTGGCATCTGCACTACCGCGATCCACAGCAGTCGCTTGCCGAGGTCCTGAAAGCCTTGTTTTCAGTTGGGACGGCACTACACCTCGTGGGCCGCGGAATGCATCGTCTGGGCCGATGTTCCCTCGAGGAGTGCACCAACATCTATGCCGACACCTCACGCAACGGCAGACAACGGTACTGCTCCCCGACCTGTTCAAATCGAGACGCGGTACGACGCCATCGCGCGCGAACCTGAACTCGCTACGAGGTGGGCACGACTACATCTATGCCCGAGCCGCCGTGGAAGTCGAAGCTCCCGAGATTGGCGCCGAGGCTCTCGCTGTTGCTGCCGGTGTTGACGGCACTGCCGTTACCGCTACCCGAATCACTACTTCCGGCGGAGATCCGCTCCCAGGCCTCGATGAGATCGTTCACACTCTCGAACCCGAGACCTTCCAACGAGCCTGAAACACTTCCCGTTCCGAGCCCTTCGAAGAATCCGCCGACAACCACAACTTCGGGCAAGCTTATTGCCGGAAGCGTCGTGATCGGCGGAATGAGACTCGGAATGAACACGCAGGCACCGACAACCGCGTAAACCCCGGTGGGAATATCGGTGACAGTCTTGGTCAGCTCTCGCTGCGGAAGGACTCCGAACAGATCACCGATGTTCGTAACCTGTGGATAGACAAGGACACCGGGATCGAGCAACGACGCCGGGTCACTGATGACGGCGGGCAGATTCCTGATATCGACAATCGCCGGTGTGCAGTTGATCAGGCTCAGTCGCGGATTCGGATTCTTGATAGTGAACGTAATGTTGTTGCCCGACACACTCACCGAGAGCGGGGGTGGCAATACAACCCGCTCTGCCGACGCAGCGGCCGGCGTCAGAAATGCCATTCCGATCGCCGCAGCGGACGCCAGTGCAATTCCGCTGAGAATTCTGGTGAATCCACGTGTGGCCATAACCTTCTCCGCTCAGCTGCCGAACAGTCCTGTGAGACTACCGGTATTGATGCCGCCGAGGGGACCGCCGATGATAACCACGGCGGGAGTTCCGACTGTCGGGGTGAGTCCACTTCCGTCGCGGAAGTCGACGCATCCGCCGACAACGGCGTACGTACCGTCGGGAAGATCAGGTGCAGTCTTGGTAACGGTCGAGCCCACTCCGACTCCGAAAAGCGTGGGCGGATCCGAAACATCCGGATAAACAACAACATTCGGATCGAGTAGTTTGCCGGGCTCCTGGGCAACAGCCGCCGCGTCCGCCGCGTTCAGGACAAATACCTGGCACCACGAGGTGATCGTCGTGTTGGTATTGCGCACCGTCAGCGTCAGGTCGTTACCGTCAACCGAGTACGACACCTCGGGAGCCGTCGTTGCTGCCGACGCGACTGCCGGGTTGATCAGCACCCCGACACCGAGCGCTGCCGCTGCTACAGCGACGGTCCCGACTACACGACGAACTGCACTTCGGCGCTGAATCAGCATTGACATCCCTCTCGATCACGTTCGACGGCAACCAGCAAAGGGTAGAACCACCCATCCTGCCGGGTCGTTCGAACCGCCGGAGTCGCATGGACCGAAGGCAGATCAAGGACCAATGTCCCGCATGCGGTTACACCCGAGTCGCCACTGCGCCGCGAACCAGACCACGACGCTCGAGGATGGGACGAACTCCCTCACCGAACTGGTAGGTCTCCTCGAGATGTGGATAGCCCGACAAGATGAAGTGGTCCAACCCGATTGCCGCGTATTCCGCAATTCTGTCGGCAACTTCCTCGTGCGAACCGACCAGAGCGGTACCCGCACCACCGCGCACCAATCCGACTCCCGTCCACAGGTTGGGCGCAATTTCCAGTGAACGCGCACCGATGCCTTCCCGGTATGCGGATCCACCGCCATGCAGTTCGTTCATCAGGCGCTGGCCCTCCGAATTCGACCGGGCGAGGTTCGCCTGCGCACGCTCCACCGTCGCCGGATCCAGAGCGCCGAGCAGACGATCAGCCTCGGCCCAGGCTTCTTCGGCCGTGTCACGACTGATGACATGCAAACGAATTCCGTAATCGAGCCGCCGCCCCTGGATCTCCGCCAAGTCCCTGATCCACGCGATTTTCGCGGCAACAGCAGATGGTGTTTCACCCCAGGTGAGGTAGGTATCGGCAAAGCGCGAAGCGACGGTTCCCGCAGCGGGCGACGATCCGCCGAAGAAGACGGGCGGAACCGGGTCCGGAAGGCGATGCAGCTCAGCATTTTCCACGCTGACGTACTCGCCGGAGAAATCGACCGGACCGTTGCCTGCCCACAGTTGACGGACGACGTCGAGGTACTCGCCGCAACGCGCGTAACGCTGATTCTTGTCCAGGAAGTCGCCGAACGTCCGCTGCTCGTAGTCCTCGCCGCCGGTCACGACGTTCAGGAGCAACCGTCCACCTGATTGCCACTGAAATGTTGCTGCCATCTGAGCTGCCAACGTCGGACTCGTCAGGCCGGGCCGCAGAGCGACAAGGAATTTCAGGGTTTCGGTGGTGTCGATCATCATCGCCGTCGTCAGCCAGGCATCCTCGCACCAGGCTCCCGTGGGAGTGAGGACTGCTTCGAAGCCGTTGGCCTCGGCTGCGGCGCCGATCTGATTGAGGTACTTCAGTGTGGCCGGTCGATCTCCGGACATGCCACTGCCGTGGCCACCGGCCATCAGATTCCGGGAATCGCCATAGGTGGGCAGGTACCAGTGGAAGCGCAAGGACATGGCAGTTCCTTCGGATCGACAACAACAAACAGGGGCAAAGACTCCATTAGACCGTTCGAGCGCGCCCGGCAACAGGGTTGAAATCGCGATGATTCTTACCGTCAGCCACCGCACATATACAGATATTCGTTAATCTTGTGAATTTTCTAGATACGGATAGAAACACCGGTCAAAGGCAAATTTATCGATACGCGATCGCATCGGATACATCCGTGTATCGTTTAGGAAACCAGCACAAGGAGGTACCGATGACGGATGTTGACACCTCCCCTACAAAACGTGTCACTAAACGTCGAGGTCAAACGCGTCAACGACTTCTCGACGCCGCCGCTGAGGTTTTTGGCGACCAGGGATTCGGACACGCAACCGTCGAGCAGATCTGCGAACGAGGCGGATACTCACGTGGCGCCTTCTACTCCAACTTCGACTCCCTTGACCAACTGTTTTTTGCCATGTGGGAACAAAAGTCCGCCGCAATGCTCGCTGACCTGAAGTCAGCCACCGCCGCAATCAGTACCGACTCCCTCGACATGACTGCCGTCGTCGGACGGATTGTTTCCGTAGTCCCGGTAGACGCGCAGTGGTACCGGATCAATGCCGAGTTCACGGCGCACGCACTCCGCAACGATGCACTGCGAACTGCAGTGGCCGACCGCGAAGACGCGATACTCCAGACTTTGCTTCCCCTGGTGCAGTCCGCACTCGGTGACGTCGGACGGCGCATCGTGGGAGATCCGACCACATTGGGGCGCGCCCTGGTCGCCGTTCACGACGGCACCAGCGTGCAGTGCCTGGTCGATCCCGACACCGACGCCGCGTTTGCCCTTCGCCTCGACATCTTTACTCGAATCCTGCTGTCCTACACCGAACCAATCCCGCCCCACCCATCATCAGAGGAGTCCCCATGAGCGAACATGCCGACGTCATCGTTGTCGGGGCCGGGCTTGCCGGCCTTGTCGCCACGTACGAACTGACCCGGGCGGGACGCAAAGTCCTTGTCGTAGAACAGGAAAATGCAGCCAACCTCGGCGCTCAGGCGTTCTGGTCACTCGGCGGACTGTTCCTCGTCAACAGTCCGGAACAACGCCGACTCGGCATCAAGGACTCACTCGACCTCGCCATGCAGGACTGGATGGGTACCGCGGCCTTCGATCGGGATCGCGAAGACCACTGGCCTCGTCAATGGGCAAAGGCGTACGTCGAATTCGCGGCCGGCGACAAGCGTCAGTACCTGCACGACTTGGGGCTTCGGTTGATGCCCAACGTCGGCTGGGCCGAGCGCGGCCGCGGAATGGCTCTCGGACACGGCAATTCCGTACCGCGATTCCATCTCACCTGGGGAACTGGCCCCGGCGTCGTCGACGTGTTCCTGAGCCGAGTGATCGCCGCCCAGAAACGCGGACTGGTCACGTTCAAGCACCGCCACCAGGTCGATCAACTGGTGGTCACCGACGGCGCTGTCACCGGCGTCCGCGGCACCGTTCTGGAACCTTCCAACAACCTTCGCGGAGTTGAGAGTTCCCGGACCCCGGTCGGCGAATTCGAGTTCGCCGCACAGGCCGTCGTGGTGACCTCCGGCGGAATCGGCGGCAACTACGAGCTGGTGAAGAAGAACTGGCCGGAACGACTCGGCAAGGCGCCGAAGCACATGCTGACCGGCGTACCCGCACACGTCGACGGACGGATGCTCGAAATCACCGAATCAGCGGGCGGAAACATCGTCAACCGCGACCGCATGTGGCACTACACAGAAGGCATCCAGAACTGGAATCCCATCTGGCCCAACCACGGAATCCGCATCATCCCCGGACCGTCGTCGATGTGGTTCGACGCTACCGGCAAGCGTCTTCCGGTACCCAACTTCCCCGGGTTCGACACGATGGGCACCTTCAAGTACATCCTCGACAGCGGCCACGAGTACACGTGGTTCATCCTCGATCAGAAGATCATCGAGAAGGAGTTTGCACTCTCGGGATCGGAGCAGAATCCGGACTTCACCAATCGAGATTTCAAGCTCCTCCTCGAACGCATCAAGAAGGGTGCACCCGGCCCTGTCGAAGCCTTCAAGCAGAAGGGCGCGGACTTCGTGGTGCGCAACAACCTTCGCGACTTGGTCGACGGCATGAATGCCCTGACCGACACGCCACTACTCGATTTCGAGGACATCGAGCGCGAAATGATCGCCCGCGACCGCGAGGTAGACAACAAGTACAGCAAGGACTTCCAGGTCACCGCCATCCACGGTGCCCGTAATCTGCTGGCAGACAAAATCGTGCGCGTCGTTGCTCCGCACAAGATCCTGGACCCCAAGAACGGCCCACTGATCGCTGTTCGCCTGCACCTCCTCACCCGAAAGACGCTCGGCGGCTTGGAAACCAATCTGGACTCGCAAGTGATCAAGGCCGATGGCAGCGTCTTCGACGGCCTCTATGCAGCTGGCGAGGTTGCCGGCTTCGGTGGCGGTGGCGTCCACGGGTACAGCGCCTTGGAGGGAACCTTCCTCGGTGGTTGCATCTTCTCGGGCCGCGCGGCAGGCCGAGCGCTGGCCCGAGACCTGTAGCGAGCTGGTGACGCCGGCCTCGAGATCGTGCGGCCTCGAGGCCGGTGCTCTACAACGATGTCCCGAACAGCATTCCGAGTAGATATGTTGCCGCCGCGGCGCCGTAACCGATGGCAAGCTGACGGAGCGCCCGCTTGAAAGGCGGCCCGCCGGAGAGCAGTCCGACAACAACGCCGGTGCCCAGAAGGGCAATACCCACCAGCAGCGAAGCCACAATCAGGGCCGTCACACCTTCCAGCCCGAACAGGTACGGCAGCACGGGAATGATTGCGCCGGAGGCAAAGAAACAGAAGCTGGCGGCTGCAGCTCCCAAACCGGTGCCGACAGACTCGTGAGTGTCTTCGACATCTGTCACACCGAAGTTGTTGTGCTTCAGGACCTCCGCCGCTCTCACTTCGGCTTCCTCTGCCGTCATACCGCGGGCTCGGTACACCAGAGCCAACTCGTTGGCGTCGACGTCGAGCAATCCGACGGCATCGCGCGCGTCGGTACCTGGAGTGGACGCTTCCAACAATTCACGTTGCGAGCGGACGGAAACGTATTCACCGGCACCCATCGACAGTGCGCCTGCAAGCAGTCCGGCCATGCCGGTGAGCAACACGATCTGATTCGAGACGCCACTACCACTGATACCGAGAACCAGGGCCAAGTTACTCACCAGACCGTCGTTTGCGCCGAACACGGCCGCGCGGAAGGTCCCCGAAAGCCGATTGCGCCCACGAGTTGCCAGCGCGCGCACCACTTCTTCGTGGATCTTCTCGTCGGCACCCATCGAGGCAGTTGCATCCGCGTCGTTCGGGTAAGGCGATCGGGTCTCTGCACGTTGAGCGAGCGCAAGAACGAAAACCGAGCCGAATCGTCGGGCGAGGAACCCGAGGATACGAGTGCGTATGTCGCCGGGCATCGGCTTTCCGACGTGTTCGCCGAGGAGGGCACGCCAGTGTGCCTCGTGCCGACCCTCAGCTTCGGCGAGCGCAAGGAGGATCTCGCGTTCCTCACCGGTGCGCCGCCCTGCGAGGTCGCGGTACACCGCGGCTTCTGCCTGCTCGTCGGCGAGATAGCGTCGCCAGCGCTTGATGTCATGTGGGTCGGGATCAGGCCTCGCGTTCGGAACTGTCGGCATCGAATCTCCTCACGTTCGGTGCGTGAAATGGCGCACTCAGTTGCCGCATTCCCGCACATCCCAGCCATGATTCGGATATACCGGACACACATGTCGGCTGGCCGGAGGAGCGAACCATGAATCCCACAGTAATACGTCGGATCGTCCTGCTCGCAGCACCGCTGACCGCAATTGCCCTCGTCAGCGGTTGCGGATCCGACAGCTCCGACACAGCCACCAGCACTACTGTTCCCACCACTACCTCGGCGCTACCGACATCCGCAGCGCCCGGCCCGGCTCCGGCAACAACTACGCACGCGACCCACTCGGCAGCATCGAGTACACAGGTCAGTCCTGAGAACTGCACGGTCGCAGAACTCAGCGTCACCCTCGGACAGGCAAGCGGCGCCGCCGGTTCCACCGAACTACCGGTGGTCTTCACCAACACCAGCACGCGCACCTGCACCCTCGACGGGTTTCCCGGCGTTTCCTACGTAACCGGCGCAGACGGCAGCGAGGTGGGCGCAGCGGCAACGCGCACTGGCTCCGGATCTGCGGTCTCCCTCGCACCGGGTTCCGCTGGAACCGCCTTGGTTCGCGCCACCAACGTCGAGAACTATCCGGCCGACCAGTGTGGTGTCACCGACGTCGCCGGACTACGTGTGTACCCGCCCAACTACTACGATGCGGTGTTCCTCCCCTACCCCACCGAGGGTTGCTCGATGACCGGCGCGAACATCAATCAGCTGAGCGTCGCACCGGTCACCGGCTGAGCATTACGGCTTGAGGCGTCGTAGACCCCAGAGCGCGGGGATCAAGAACAGTCCCGAAAGAACGAGAGTCAGAGCAGCTTCCGTCAACTGGAATCGGCGGAACTGATCGGCCGAATGGTAGCGGACCTCGTAGTGGTCTGCTCCTTGCTCGTGCAAGCAGACCTCCATGTCCCGATCCTGCTGGGCCAAGACCGCCTCCATACGAACGTCGTACTGGGCGCCGGTCTCCTCGGACCGCTGTTCGTACGGGTCGTTCCCGTCGTCCGATCCACTCCAGGTGCATTCGTCGTAGCGAACGTCCACAAAATTGCCTTGGATATCGACGTAACCCTGCTCGATTTCCCAATTCAGTCCGGGAACAAATGCACCTTCAACAGCCGTGTAAATTCTTCCCCCGGACAGGGGTGACTTCTCGATCCCCACCGGCGCGTAGTGCGGCCTGGCAACAAACTGAAACATCACCAGTACACCAACTACGCCGACCATAGTCAGCGCCATTGCGCCGATCGAACTGTGCACCAGCAAAGCAAGCGCCGCTCCGAGCACTAGAGCCATGAAAGTGTAAGCACCCAAGGCCAATCCGCTCGATTGAAAGAGCGGATATGTCAGACTTGACACACCGAAGGGCTGCCCCCCGCCACTGACGAATGCGTAGCTGTCCCTCCCTCCGACAGCGCGGGTCCATTCGAGAACGAACCCGAGGACAGCAGCAGCCATGGCGATGGGGACAAAGACAACCAGCACTCTTGTCCAGAACCAGCGAGCCCGGCTGACCGACTGGGTAAGCCCCAGCACATGTGTTCCCTGCTCGATATCCCGCGAGAACACCGTTACGCCAACCAACGCTCCCAAAAACACCGGCAGCATCGTTGCAATGACGGTGGTTGCCGTGAGAGCAGTTTCAGCCGCACAGACCGTCGTTGTGTTGCCGAAACATTCGAGAAACGATCCGATGGGTCGAGCACTGCTGTCACTCATGACGAATGCGCCACCTACCAAGGCTGTAACAGCCAGCACCGCAATGATTCCCAGCGAGACAATGAGTGACGTCCGATGATGACGCCAGGTAACCCAGATCATGCCGACACCTTCGCTTCCGCACTCAGATGCCCGAGCACCAGGTCGTCCAGAGTTGCATCGTCGACAGTCCAACCTGGTAGTTCGTTCGGTCGACGGCCGGCTACGAGGTGAGAATTTCGACGCAGCCCGACATCGGTGTGAACAACAGTGCCGCCACCCACCACGTCCGACGGATCGCCATCACCAACCAATACGTAATGGGCTGAGACCAATTCATCCAACGATCCGGAGAGTCGAGCATTGCCGTCGCCGAGAAGAAGTAACCGATCCGAGACGTCTGCCAATTCGGAAATGATGTGTGAAGACAATAGGACGGTTGTGCCGTGCTCTGCGACATCTTCGAGCAGCGAGGTAGCGACAGACCGCCTGGCAAGGGGATCCAGATCTGCCAACGGTTCGTCGAGAAGCAACAGCTTCGGCCTACGTCCGAGTGCCAAAGCCAGTGCCACCCTGGTTCGTTGACCGGGAGAGAGCGTCTTGGCCTTCGCATCGAGCGGAATGTCCGCACGTTCCACCAAGGCAAGCGCGTACTTCGCATCCCAGCTGTCATTGGTGTAGGCGCCGAACCGAAGTAGTTCCGCGACAGTGAATTTCGGGTACAGCGGTTTATGCTGGGCCAGATAGGCCAGGCCCGGGCTGATGCCGTCACGACTCGGAGCGGCGCCGAGTACGGAAATCGCGCCGTGATCCGGCGTCGTCAATCCCACTGCCAAGGACATGAGTGTCGACTTGCCGGCACCGTTGACGCCGACAAGCGCGGTGATGCTCCCTGCCTCGACTTCGAAGGTGCATGCGTCGAGCACCTTCTTGCGCCCGAAGCGCTTGTCCACGTCAGCCATGGTGAGCGCTGATTCTTGCTCGGTCACGATGTCTCCCCCTCACTCTCGGACGAATCAGATTTGACGAACTCACGCTCGAGTTCCATGTCGACCAGTGCCTCGATATCCGTGCGCTCGAGGCCCGCCGCCACTGCGTCACGCACCCATCGAGAAAGCTCTGCCCGCAGAGCGGAGTTCTCCGCCATGCCCGGCTTCGCGAGCGACTTGGTCACGAACGTCCCCAACCCCGGCCGCGGCGCAACAAGACCGTCGCGTTCGAGTTCCTTGTAAGCCTTCAGAACAGTGTTGGGGTTGATGGCAAGAGCCCCCACAACATCCTTGGCGGTAGGCAGACGGTCACCGACCTGTAGGTCACCGAGCCGTAGTGCCTGCTTCACCTGGACGACCAATTGCACGTAGGTGGGAATGCCGGATCGGCGGTCGATACGGAAGTCGATCATCCGAACCCTTTCACTAGTTCATTAGTGGAAAAGATATTTACCGTGCCTTTGCCGCTCGAGTCAAGAGTGGCCGCCCCTGTAAAGTGCAAATGCCCCGGGTTTCCGGGGTGCCACGCTGCTTGTGAAGTCCGGTGAAAGCCCGGCACTGTCGACGCAACTGTGAAGTTGTCCGTATACCCACGGATGAACGAGTCAGGTCACCCAGCCTCGTGGCGACACGATGGTCCTCGGACGAAGGACGCTCGTGCAGCCCAGCCCTCCGGCCGCGCCGCATGGCGACTTTCTCCGCACTGATGGAGGGGTGGCTGTGAACATTCGGCCGACACGCACGTTCCGATCGATCTTTGCGGCGCTGGCGGTGAGTACGGCGCTGTTGGCCGGTGCCTGCAGCAGTTCCACCACCTCCGACGCCCCCACCACGTCAGCGGTCTCCGACGGCTCATTCCCCGTGACGGTGGAATCCGGTCCCACCGGTTCTGGCACCGACATCACGATCGCGGCGCGTCCGACGTCGATCGTCTCACTCAGCCCCAGCGCTACCGAGACGCTGTGGGCTGTTGGCGCGGGCGATCAGGTCAAGGCGGTCGACAACCAGTCCGACTACCCGGCCGACATCCCGGTCACCGACCTGTCCGGCTTCTCGCCCAACGTCGAAGCCATCCTCGGCTACGCACCGGATCTGGTTATTGCGTCCGACGACATGAACGACCTCGTGTCCGGGCTTCAGAAGGCAAAGGTGCCGACTCTCCTTCTGCCGGCGGCAACGAGCATCGACGACGTCTACGCACAGATCGAGCGCGTCGCGATCGCAACCGGCCACGAGGAAGAGGGCGCCGAGGTGGTCAGTGACATGCGCACCGAAATCGACGCAGCGGTGGCGAGCGTTCCGGCCCGCGAGCAGCCCCTCACGTACTTCCACGAACTCGACTCCTCGCTCTACACGGTGACGAGCACAAGTTTCATCGGCCAGATCTACGGCCTGTTCAGCATGAAGAGCATCGCCGACGCAGCCGCTCAGGGCGATTACCCGCAGCTTTCGGCGGAGTTCGTGGTTCAGGCCAACCCTGATCTGATCTTCCTGGCTGACTCGCAGTGCTGCGGTGTCACCGCGGAAGCTGTTGCAGCGCGCCCCGGTTGGAACGGGATGAAGGCTGTGACCGGCAACCAGATCCACGTACTCGACGAAGACCTGTCCAGTCGATGGGGACCCCGCGTCACCGACCAGGTGAAAGCTGTTGCCGCGATCGTGGCGCAGGTTCCGACGGCCTGAGTTCTCTGATGCACAAGGCCGGTCTCGCGAACCATCGAACCACCGCGCTGGTCGGTGCCGCACTCATTTTATGCGTGTCACTGTTGATCGGCGTTCTGGTGGGACCGGCAGGCCTTACCCCTGATCGGGTCATTCTCGAACTGCTCGACGGGATTCCGGGCGTCGATATCGATTCCGGGCTGACCGTTCAACAGCAGGCAATTCTCTGGCAGATCCGACTTCCCCGCGTAGTCCTGGGTGCCTTGGTGGGCGCGATGCTGGCCGTCGCGGGAGCCGCGTATCAGGGTGTGTTCCGAAATCCGTTGGCCGATCCGTATCTTCTGGGAGTGTCCAGTGGTGCCGGACTTGGCGCAACGTTGGCTATCGTCTCCGGCGGGGCTGTGGGAATGTTCGGAATCCCCATGGCCGCCTTTGTCGGTGGCGTTCTAGCCGTATTCATCACGTACGCTCTGGGCCGCAGTATCGGCGGCGCCCAGAACGCGGTCGTCATCATTCTGGCCGGCGTTGCGGTGGCCGCGTTCACCAATGCCGCGCAAACTTTTGTGCAGCAACGGTTCGACGATTCACTGCGCGAGGTCTATTCGTGGTTGCTCGGCGGTCTGTCGACGGACGGTTGGTCGGAAGTTCTTGTTGTGCTGCCGTACGTGATTGTGGCCTCGGTAGTCATCCTGATTCACCGTCGAGTACTCGACGTCATGGCAGTTGGTGACGTGGAGGCAGCCAGTCTCGGTGTGGATCCCGCCCGCTCTCGACTCGTCCTGGTTCTTGCGGCAACTCTCGGAACAGCAGCAGTGGTCAGTGCCAGCGGCCTCATCGGCTTTGTGGGAATTGTTGTTCCCCATGCCGTTCGACTGGTCGCAGGACCTTCGCATCGACTGCTTCTCCCGCTGTCGCTGATGCTGGGCGCAGCGTTCCTCGTCCTCACCGACGTTGCCGCCCGATCATTGATGTCCCCCGCCGAACTTCCCATCGGCGTTGTGACAGCCATGATCGGCGCCCCGTTCTTCCTGCTCGTCCTACGCCGCAGTCGGGTGTCGGCATGACCGAGTTTGCCGTTCACTGCCAGGACCTTCGGGTTGTCCTGGGCGGCAACAACGTTGTCGACGGCATCGGACTCGACGTTGCAGAGGGTGAATGGGTTGCTGTTGTGGGACCGAACGGCGCCGGGAAAACCACGCTGATGCATGCGCTCGCCGGGTTGATTCCGTCTGCCGGCCAACTCACCGTCTCCGGCCGTAACCCTCGAGATGCCGGTCGCAAAGCCATGTCTCAAGTTGTCGCGCTGATGCCACAACGGCCCGTGGTACCGGAGGGCGCAACAGTCAAAGAACTTGTCGCGCTCGGCCGAACTCCGTATCTACGACGCTTCGGCACGGAGACCGCCGCCGATCGCATGGTGATCAACAACGTCATTCAGCGCCTGGACCTCACTGAATTTGCCGATCGCCGGGCTACCGAACTGTCCGGCGGTGAATTGCAGCGAGTAGTGCTGGCCCGAGCGCTCGCGCAGGAACCGAAAGTGCTGCTCCTCGACGAGCCCACCAGCGCCCTCGACATCGGACACCAGCAGCAGGTCCTCGATCTTGTGGAGGCAATGCGCTTGTCGGACAACATCACCGTGATTGCCGCGATGCACGATCTCACTCTCGCGGGGCAGTACGGATCGCGCATCGTCTTGCTCGATCGGGGCCGCGTGGTGGCAGACGGATCACCGGCCGACGTTCTGCGTTCGGACCTCCTCAGCGAGATCTACGGCGCCCGCGTCGAGGTTCTCGATCGACCGAGCGGACCCGTCGTGGTACCGATCCGGGAGCAGGACGGCCGCTGATGGAACTGCTGATGCTGGGTACCGGCGCCGCCGACGGTTGGCCCAACCCCTTCTGCGAGTGCACATCCTGCACCGCCGCACTGGCAAGCGGCACGGTCCGAGGGCACACAGCGGCCCTGCTGGACAATCGAATCCTGCTCGACTGCGGCCCCGAAGTACCACGCGCCGCTTCGCGATCCGGCCGCACCCTTGCCGGAGTCGAACACATCCTGCTCACTCACTCGCATCCCGATCATCTCGGCCCGATGGCGCTGCTCTTCCGGTCATGGGCCGATCGCACCGAACCACTGCAGGTACTCGGACCTCCTGACGCCCTTGATCTCTGCCGCGACTGGGTGGGGCCACACGACCCGGTCACCTTCACACCGCTTGTCGCTGGCCAATCGATCACACTGGGCACGTATGACGTTCGCGCTCTCGAAGCGACACATGAAGTTCCGACCCTGCTCTACGACATCACCGACAATGCCGGTGCCCGCGTCTTCTGGGCCACCGACACCGGGCCCCTCGCACCGTCGACAATCGCCGAGCTCGAGAACGCCTCGTTCGACGCCCTTTTCCTCGAGGAAACCTTCGGATTCAAGACCGATCATGGCACCGGGCACCACGATCTGCCCAGCTTCGCCCGGACGGTCGCCACACTGCGCGAAATCGGCGCGGTCACAGACAGAACCGACATCGTGGCCGTCCACCTCGGCCACCACAACCCGCTCGCACACGAACTCTCGGCAGCACTAGAACAGTGCGGCGCACGAACCGTTCTCGACGGCACAGTGCTGCGCATCGGCTCCCGCGCGCCTGGCCGAACTCTGGTTACCGGTGGCGCCCGGGCGGGCAAGTCCACCTACGCCGAAGCATTACTGTCCGGATACCGGCACGTCACATACATCGCCACCGGAGATCCGCATGACGACGATCCCGACTGGACGGAAAGGGTAGCGTCACATCGCGCGCGGCGGCCGGCAACCTGGGCAACTCTCGAAACCGTCGATGTAATCGAAATACTCTCCGGCTCAACCGACCCCATCCTGCTCGACTGCCTAGGTACCTGGCTGACCGCACAGATGAATCGCCACGATGCCTGGCTGGACGGCAACACCGCTGCGGTTCGCGAAGACATCGATCAGTTGCTAGCTGCCTGGAAGTCCTGCCCTGTCCCGATCATTGCAGTCACCAATGAAGTCGGCAGTGGAGTTGTTCCGGAAACCAAGTCCGGTCGTCTCTTTCGGGACCTGCTCGGCCTACTGAACGCACGCATCGCCGATGCGTCCGAGTCGGTTGTCCTGATGACCGCGGGACTACCCACCCGTCTACGCTGACATCTCAGATCAGCCCTGTGAGACGCCGCGCGCAATCGAGGAGAAAGCCCACCAACTCTCGGTCTTCCACAGTGACACGCTCGCACGAACCCTGGATACACAATCCGCCGGCGACCAGGTCGGCATGATCGCGAATGGGCACCGCTAACGCCGACCGCCCGAGCCGGGATTCCTGATTCTCGAACGCGAACCCCTGCAATCGAACCGAACGCAACTGCTCGGCCAGCATGGCACGATCATCGATCGTGAATTCGGTGAGTCGACGTAGTTCCAAATCGACAACGAGCCGCTCGTCGTAGGCCAACAGAAGTTTGCCCAGCGCATTTGCATGGATGTTCTTCGAAAGCGTGGTTATCCCGATGATCTCGTGATCAGGGTCCTTGTCGATGAATCGGAGTCGCCCGGCGTTGAACGACGCAACATGCAATCCGTATCTCGTGTGGGTACGCATGTCTTCGACTTGTTCGTGCAGCGACGGCGCCGGGCCACTCGTTGTTGCGGCATGCGACAACTCAGCCGTCCGACGCCCCAACGCAAAGCCGGACAGGTCAGGTACCCGCACGAGAAAACCCTCTGCCACCAACAGATTCAGCATCCGATACGCCGTGGCCGATGGAACTCCCGCGAAAGTGGCGATCTCCTTCGCGGTTGTTCCCGGTCCCAGATGCGCAACCGCCTCGAGCATCCCGAGCGCTTTCTGAACCGCTTTGGGTTGCTGCCCGCTGAAGTGCGATTCGTCGCTGGTCCGTTTGCCGACTCTGGTGCCGGTGGTGGCGCGGTCGGCGCTCACTCGCCCCACTCCGGTAGGTCGCGGTCTGCGGCAGAACGATCCGGCACCAGGCGTCGTCGACCGTCGTCGCCGATAAGGAGTGTTCCGGCCCCAGGTAGGAGGTCCGCAGTTTCAAGGCTGTCGAAAGCTCCTACCGCCGTCAGACTCTCAGGCCGCACCCGCCGGAGAATTGCACTCCAGATCACTCCGGATGCAGCAAGCGCTCCAGCAGCACACGGCAGCGCCCAGATTCCGTGGACGGCACCGTCGAGAATGATGTACACAAGCAAACCGGCCCCGGCGACGCTGACCGACAACGTGCACACACGTGTCACCGCTGTGTGCTCGCCGATTCGGTTCAAGAACTTCCAGGACGCAAAGGCCACCAACGTGTACGCGCACACGAGGGCAATTTCCACCACTCCGTCGAAAGAGCCTGAATCATCTCTCACCGCATCGGAAAACAGAAGAACGCCGACTGTGCTGACGGAGACAAACGCGAGGACCGCAATGTAAGGGGTTCGGAATCGACGGTGCATCCGGGCGAGCGATGACGGCAGCGCCCGTTCGACGCCCATGGAGTACAACAACCTCGAACCCGCTTGCGCGCAGCCGAGAGTGCATGCCAGCCACGAGCACGTCATACCGACCTTGACCGCCAGAACTACCCCGGCACTGGCACCGGATGCCGTCCCCTGGAAGTACGCCCCGACGATGGTTGCGCCATGCCCCGTCATCGCCGCCCACGCTGCAAAGACGAATAGTAGCCCGCAGATGATCGGCGAAATCAGCACTGTGCGTGTGACAGTGATCAACGGGCGCTTGGCCTCTGGACCGAAGAATGCTGCACTCTCGAATCCGGCCATACTCAGAACAGTCAGCATCGCCAGAAAAGGAACCACGCTCAAAGACTGATTCGGCAGTGACACAGTGCTTGTCGTATCGGTACGGGTTGCCAGCATCACCGCGATGATCAAGATCAACGAACAGCTTTCGATCACCAGAATCGCGCGGGTCGCAAACCGAACTCCACGCACCGCTATCCACGCAACGGTGAGGGCGATCAGTACGGTCACCACTACCGTCGAAAGCGGCCCGCCTACATTGGTGCCGATGAGCGAAATCGTATCCAGCAGACTGGGAACCGCCTGGGCCAACACCGATATCGAGATCCCGAGATACCCGACGACCAACGCGGCTCCGACTAAAAGCGCACTTCGGGTTCCGGTACCTTGGAAGACAAAGCTGTAGAGCGAACCAGCCGCCGCCAGCCTGCGGGTGAAATGCGTGATGCAGAGCGCAACCAGAAAAACTGCCGACGTTGTCGCGGCGATGGCGGCCAAACCTGCGTACCCAGGGCTGTACGTGATCATCCACAATGCGATGAACACCATTCCCGTAGCCGGTGCGATGGTCGACAACGACTGTCCGAGAAGATCGATCGGCGTCAGCCGCCGCCGACCCAGACCGCGCAACGGCGAGTACACCGGCTCGCCGTCCTGATCCGCACTCTGTGCCCGCGCGAGTGCCGCGCGCAACGCCGCCGTCACGGCCATGTCTCACCGTCCGTCCGATATCCGATTCACCGATTTCGGTCAAGTTAGTCCGCATTTGTTTCCGGGCAGTTTCCACCGTGGCGCGCAGTGACGATCCAAGTGGGAATCCGCGCGCTCGAGGTCTCGCCCGCTGGCCCTGCCACAGCTCCGAACCATGTCAATCCCGTGCCGAAGAAACCTACTGACCTGCACAAATATCGATTCTCACCGGCGGTGCGCATTCCCAGTTGCGTATCCCCCGGACGTATCGACACCGAAGCATGTTCGCCGCATCACCAGTACAGGATGTGTCCCACACACCAGCGCTTGCCGACCTGAAAGGGAGGAATCATGGACTTCACCATCGCTGCCGTATCGGCGATCATCGGGTTTGTCCTACTGCTCGCCGGCATCCCCAAGCTGACGGACTACGACGGTGTTCTGCGTTCGGTACGTGGATACAAAGTCCTTCCGAGCGGGCTCGAAGGACCGGTTGCCCGGGCACTTCCCATCGCCGAGACCGTGGCGGGCGCACTTCTCGTGACCGGCATCGCCCGGCAGTGGGCGGCCGGGGTTGCCGCACTCATGTTCGCGTCGTTCTTTGTCGGCCTTGTCGTCAACCTTGCTCGCGGCCGACGCGACCTCGACTGTGGTTGCTTCGCATTCGGCATCGGCGAGATCCCGCGTATCGGATGGTTCCACGCGGTACGTGCCGGAATCCTTGCCGCTGCGTCACTCTCCATCCTGGCAATCGGCAGCTCCGCGGGCGCGGGCGCGCAAGCAACAGCTGCCACCCTCGCACTCCTCCTGGTGCTGGGCGGCGTCGCCATCGCACAGATCCGATCCGTCGTTCATTTCGGCAAGCGCCCCGTCGACGACTACCTCTCGAGTGCTTCCGTCCGACTGCGTGCCGCCGGCGCCACGTCTCGGTACGGCGTTTGACCTTCTCCCTATTCACCGACTGCGCAAAGGCAGGACTTCGACGATGACTACTTTTCTACTCGTAGCGACCGTGATTCTCGTGATCGCCGTGGCCGTACTGTTCTTGATGGTTCTCGCTCTCGCCCGTGAAATCGGCCGTGTGCAGGTGCGTCTCGGACCACTCGGTGCCCGAATGATGGATACCGGTCCCAAGGTCGAACAGGTTGGGCCGTCGTTTGCCGGTTTGATCGACCAGGAAGGTCGAACCGTCGGAGTTGGTGGTCATCGAGACAAGGCTCAGCTCCTGCTGTTCACAGCACCGAGTTGCTCGACCTGCAAGAGCCTGCTTCCCGGCGTGCGGGCAATGGCCCGAGCCGAATCCGACCTCGACGTTGTCATCATCTCCGACGGAACCCCCGAGGAACACCGAGAGTTCTTGGCCGGCAGCGGCATCGGTCCCGAGCTCAGCTACATCGACGCTCGTGACGTCGGCATCGCCTACCAGGTGGGCACCACTCCGTACGGCGTGATTCTCGACGAGCACGGCAAGATTCGCGGCAAGGGCCTGTGCAACCACATGGCTCAGGTCGAGAGCCTGCTCAACGCACTCGAGTCCGGCACCCCCTCACTCCAGCACCTTCATGCGCAGGCTAAGTCGGGCAGCGCGGCCTGATCACCCTGAGTTCTGCTCGTTCCTCTTCACGAATCAGGAGAAATTTGTTGGACGACAATGCGTTTCCACAGCACAACATGACAGAGAACCGATATCCGGTAGACGAGGCAACCGTTCAAGCGCAGGCCGAATGGATGGCAGGCCAAGGTGGTTCACTGACCAGCCGCACCGGCCGCAAGCTCTCCGAACGCGTCTCGCGGCGGTCGATGATCAGCCGAATCGGCAAGTGGACCATGGGAGTATCCGGCGTAGCGCTGATCAGCACCTTGCCCGTCACTCGTACCGCGTTTGCTCAAGAAGCCGCGCCTCCCGCTCCGGCACCGGGCCCGGAACCGCTTGTTCCCGTGTACGACGGCAAGGATCCCGCGGAATGTGAATACTGGCGCTGGTGCAACATGGACGGCACATCCTGCGCTGCCTGCAACGGCGGCGGTGTCACCACGTGCGCGCCCGGCAGTAAGCCAGGCGCCGAGTTCTGGGTTGGCTGCTGCACCAATCCCGATACCGGAAAGACCTATCTGATCGCGTACTACGACTGCTGCGGTGCGCCTTCGTGTTCCAACGCCTTCTGCGGCGAGCCGGACATGCAGGCAGTGATGTACAACCCGGTTTCCGGCAGCTACGACCAGGAAATCATCTGGTGTGTCTCCGACGAATCGCAGGCGTACACCTGCACCATGGCTCCCATCATCGGTGAGGACTGCCAGACCCGTCCGGCTGCACGCCCCAAGGTCGGTGCCGGATCATGAGCAGTTCACGAATCCGAAAGCTCGCCCGTCCCGCCGTCGCAATACTGCCTCTCACCGTTGTGCTCGCACTGGCTGGTTGCAGTTCGTCCGACAACGACGAACCTTCCAGCGCAGGTGATGTCACCTATCCCACCGTCCCGTTCACCGCTCCTGGTGATGGCATTTCGCTCGGTCACGACGATCAGGAAATCGGCGACACCATTCCCGAACCCCTGCACGTCGGGTCGATCGTTCCGATTGCCGCTGACCGACTCCTCGGCGTCGAGGGTGGCTTCGGTCAGCTCGAACTCAGCGTCAACGTCATCGATCCGAAAACCGGTGTGGCCGAGAGCCGTATCACCGTCGGACCCGGTATCTGGGATCCTGTCATCCACGGATTTGTCGGGGACTCCGCCGATGACCCAGCAGTACTCGCCGCCGAAGTGTGGCGTCCCCGAGGTTCGCGCGGGGCAGCCGATTTCACGGTCAGCACCTACTCCGGCAACCTGTTGGAGCCGGCCGAGGTCATGCTGCCGGATGTCGCACGCGTGCATTCGCGTCCCGGCTCCAATGCCGTCACCTCCGACGGCAAGTTCTTTGTCACTTGGGACGACGGCTTGTACGGCATCCGTGTTGTCGACTTGGAGAAGCAGGAGGCGACCGGCGCCCTCCAGATCGTCGGATGTGGACCGTTCACCTGGATGGTCGGACACGAGCTCTACAGCGTGTGCGAGGACACCCGTGAGCTGCTTCAAGTCACAATCAGCGACGACGGAGTCCCCACCGAGACCGCCCGATCCAAGGTCTTGCCCGACGATTTCGTCTCCACTCGCAAGGTGACGTGGGCGGCCGACGCACAGAACGCGTTGTTGGTCAGCGAGAACGGTGACGTCTTCGTCTTCGACTTCTCGAACGGACTACCCAAGGAAGCCGTCAAGCCCATCGGAAATGCGGGCCAGGATTCCGGACGCTTCTCCGAGAACCTCATCAATGCGGATGCAACGCGTCTGGCAATCGAATACACCGACAGCGCAATTCACCCGGACTCCGCTCGCGGTGGTTCGATCGTGAAGATCGATCTCTTCGACGCGGCTACGTTCGCCCCGATCAAGAGTCTTTCTCTGGCCGACCTCGGCCTCACCGATATCGGAAGCACCGCCTTCTCAGTTGACGGTGCAACGTTCTACGTGCTCGGCACCGGACCGGAGGTAGAAGGCTCCGCTCCGGAGGTAGAAGGCTCCGCTCCGCAGAAGATCGTGGGCTACAACGCAACCACCGGTGAGCAGGTCAGTTCCGTGGATATCTCGGGCAATGTCGGTGATGTCACCGGGTTGATCACACCAGAAGTACTTCGATGAGTCGTCCCGGATCCGGTGTAGTGATGGGCCGGCGCCGCTTCCTGAGTCTGGGAGCACTCGGCGCCGGGGCAATCGGGCTCGGCGCCGTGGGAACGATCGCCGGATGCAGTTCCACTGCAGCAACTCCGACGCCGCTGACCGATCTCGACTTCATCATGCCCACCGACCCCGAAGTTGCTGCTGCAGAGTCGGCACGAGCCTGGAACGGAACCACCGCCGCGTTTGCCTTGGCAGCCGGATTCTCGACGGTTGATCTCGGCGGACGCCTCGTGGACACATGGACGTACGGTGGCGCTGCTGTCGCTCCGGAACTTCGGCTGAAATCCGGTGACCGGGTGAACGTCTCCGTCCAGAACAACCTCGATGCCGAAACCACGCTGCACTGGCACGGAATTCGAATCCGCAACGACATGGACGGCGCGGCACCAACCACGCAGGCTCCCATCGCGGCGGCTTCGACCTTCGACTACAACTTCGTCGCCCCGGATCCGGGAACGTACTGGTACCACTCGCACAGCGGACTACAGGCAGACCGCGGACTCTTCGGCGCCATGATCGTCGAGGACCCGAACGACTCCAGTGGGGCCGACGCCGATGCCGTTCTGGTACTCGACGACTGGGTCGACGGATTGGGTACCACACCGGATTCCATACTGATGGCACTCAATCCGGCAATTGCCGGCGGCCACGGCGGCCACGGCGGAGCCGCATCAACACCCGTTGAGCACGCCGAGGGTGACATGGCAGTTGCGCAGCAGTTGGTGAGCGCCGGCCATGGTTCGTCCGAGCCTTTGGGCGGCATGACACAACACATCGCGTATCCATTGCACTTGATCAACGGGCGACCGCCCAACGATCCAGCTGTGGTGACCGCTGCGCCCGGTTCGACTCTGCGACTACGAATCATCAACGCGGCGGCCGAAACTCCGTACCGGTTTGCCGTGGCCGGGCACGAGATGACGATCGTAGCCACCGATGGCTTCGACGTGGAGCCGACTCCCGCCGACGCCATCATCGTCGGAATGGCGCAGCGCTACGACGTACTCGTGACGGTCAAGTCGGGAACATGGCCGGTGGTCGCCAAGGTCGAGGGCCGCGACGGATACGCGTCGACCCTCCTTCGCAGCACCGACGCGTTGGCACTCTCGAATCCGGATGTGGGTGGTGTGATCTCGGAGTTGGGCGGCCGTTTGGTGCTCGAAAGCGCTCTCCGTCCCGCGGAATCCACACGCCTCGAGACGAAGTCACCCGATCGCGACTACCACATCGAGTTGATCCAAGCCGGAGATCGTTACGTGTGGGGTATGGCCGGTGCCGATGCGGGCAAACTCGTGATGAAACAGGGTGAACGCGTTCGGATTACGATGAAGAACACGTCCACCATGTGGCATCCCATGCACACTCACGGCCACACCTTTGCGGTACCGGATTACGGCGGGCTTCGCCGTGACACCGTCAACGTGCTACCAGGCAGCGAACTCGCCATCGAGTTCGATGCCGACAACCCCGGCGAGTGGATGTTCCACTGCCACAATGCCTACCACTTCGAAGCCGGAATGACGGCAAATCTGCGTTACGTCCGCTGACAAGTAAGAAGAATCGAGAGGACCTCTCATGAAGAAGCTCGTTCCCGCTTTCCTCGCCGCTTGTGCGGCTTTGAGTCTCACCGCATGCAGCAGCGACAGTTCGGTGTCGGACGAACCCGCCGTCGTGATCGAGGTGAAGAACATGGCCTACACACCGGCGTCGGTCACCATCGAAAAGGGCCAGACCGTCGAGTGGAAGTTCGACGACGGCGGACTCCCCCACGACGTGGTCGGTAACGGTGAACTCGAAGGGAAACTGAAGAGCGAGTTGCTCACCGAGGGAACCTTCTCGTTCACGTTCGACGACGCCGGTACCTTCACCTACCACTGCACGCCCCATCCGATGATGGTCGGCACCGTGATCGTTCAATAGTGAGGAGGTGGATCGCCGGCTTCAGCCTTGCCGTCGCGGCAACGTGTGTTCCCGCGTGCGGCACAGAAGGTCCCGCCCCCGACGTCGTGGTCGAGATCAGCAATGTTCAGTTCAGTCCGATGGACGTCACCGTTGAACATGGCGGCACCGTCGAGTGGCGTTTCGACGACGGCGGACTTCTGCATCATGTGGAATCACCCGGACTGTTCGACAGTGGCATCACCGGAGATGGCACCTTCCGGCACACGTTCGAGAGCGCCGGCGTCTACGAGTACTCGTGCTCCGTGCACCCGTACATGATCGGAGTCATCACAGTGTTGTGACTACTGGCTCATCATTTTTCGTGAACTACATACATTTTGGAGGATCTGATGACTACCGTTCTCTCACACGGCCCACTCCAGACCGATGTCCCTGACATTCGGCCGACCCTTCAAGGCTCAGTCGGCACGGCTACTCGCGCCAGCCTCATCGCCGCAGGTGCTGCGGCGGGTGCCGGCATTGCACTCGTGGCTGCGCCTTCTGCGACAACAGCTTTGACCACTGCGGTTGTCGGAGCCGGACTGGTCACCTCACTGGCCGCCAACTGGTCGACCTGCGGAATGTCGGTTGCCGGAGTTGTTGCCGCACCGAAGCAAGCCGACCGTAAGGGATCGTCAACTCCGGTACGCCGACTCGGTTGGCATGCACTGGGTTCCGTCACGACAGGTGCCGTCACCGGCGCCCTGATCGGCGCTCTCGGCGCGGCGGTGTCCGGTTTCATTCCGATCGGCTGGGCGTTGGGTGCCTGGGCTGTTGTGGCACTTGCGTACGGTCTGCACGAGTTGGGTGTTCTCACGATGCCGACTCCGATGCGGCGCCAACAGCTTCCGCGCCATATGCGCCGCACCATGGCGCCGTGGAAGGTCTCACTGATCTTCGGCGCTATCATCGGGCCCGGATTCCTGATCTTCATCCGCTCGAGTGCGTACTACCTCCTTGCACTCGGTGTTATCGCCTCGGGCTCAACGGCTCTCGGCGCTGCACTGTTCACCGTTGTCTCCCTCGGCCGCTGCATGCCTAGCCTCGCGGCAATCGTGCACACCAATCGCGGTGGCTCGATGCCCGGTTTCCTCTCGGTCATGTGCGTCGTAGACCGTCGGGTGCAGAGCATCACGGGCGCCGCACTGATCGCACTGGGAGCATTTGCTGCTTTCGCGTTGGTCTGAGTTTCCGTCGAAAGTAGTGTGGCCGGTGAGCATTTGCTCACCGGCCACACTGCGGTCCGGAGATTCGAATCAGAGACGAGGCTTGCCTCAGTCCGAGAGGAAGACAATCGGTGTCGCTTCGGGAATTCTCCAACTTTCTGATCGAACGCATCGACGCCGCGGCCGCAGTCTACGGGTCGGGACGGCCCATTCCCGAAGCAGAAGCACGTGAGCGGTTGGCTGCCGAATTCATCGTGCCGGACGACGGCTACCTGGCGTTCATCGGCAGATGGGGCGGGTGCTACGTCGGGGTGTCCGTCCACGCCTGGGATCAGAGTTCACTCCTCGGGACAACCACGTGCCTGGAACTCACAGCCCCGTGCGCGCGATGACTTCGGCGAGATCAGGCGAGGATGCGCCGAGATCGCCATGCCGTCCTTGCTCTCGCGCGGCTGCGGTTGAATGTGTTGTGAGCGATGGTCCGTGACAAAGTGGTCTATTTGCCAGGACCAACTGCCGCATTGGCCGCGTAGATAACTTCTGAAGCGATCAGTAACAGACCCGAATGGACTGTGTTCTGGCCCGCGTCCATTCGTAAGCCGTGTCAAGCTTTGTCGCTATGCGGCAGGGACACCCGTCGACTGGTGCGGGTGCGATGTGAACAGTGACTCAATCGAGACAGAACTCATTACCTTCGACATCTTGCATTACGAGGCATGACTCGTTGTAGCCATCGGCGCGCAGTAGTCGCACACGTACCGCACCGAGTGCGATCAATCGTGCGCATTCGGATTCGAGCGCGGCCACGCGTTCTTCGCCCACGAGTCCCGTACCGACTCGCACGTCAATATGTAGTCGATTCTTGACAACCTTGTTTTCAGGAACGCGCTGAAAGTACAGGCGCGGACCTATACCCGAGGGATCGATACATCCCGATCCGTTGCGCTCGTAACCTAATACTTCGCACCAGAATTCCGCTACGCGCTCAGGCTCCTCACAGTCGAAGGTGACTTGAATCTTCTTGATCGATGCCATCGGATCACAGTAGAGGCGGGTCTCTTCGTTTGCACGTTCTTTATCGCATGGTTCGCGCTAGACGTGAGCTGCGGTGAGAATTTCGTGAATCCGTCACCTTAGTGATCGAGTGTCGAATCCAAGAACTCTTTGGTAAATACCGATCGCGCACAGAACTACCGAAACACCAGCGCCAGCTCCCGAAGGGCGAGAGCTGCGTTCCTGACCGCACCGCCAGTGGTGATGACATCTTCGACCAGGGTGACAGTCTTCCCTGCGACGTCGATTCCCTCTGCCAGCTTGTTGGTTCAGTACGACTTCGGTTCCTTACGGATAAAGACCGCCGGTAGACCGGTTGCCTGGCTGAGCATAGTGACGATCGGGATACCGCCCATTTCCAGTCCGCCGAGTATTTCGGTGTGTTCTGGAACCAACGGGGCCATGCGGTCGGCGATGCGACGTAGAAGGTCCGGGTCGGTTTCGAATCAGTATTTGTCGAAGTACTGGGAAGCGGTTATTCCGGAGCGGAGAGTGAACTTGCCCGTCAGGCGGCGTGAGGAGGGGCAGAACTATCTCCCAGTTTGGCGGCATGTGCTCGCATACAGGTCCTTCGTACCTGCATCGCCTCCGGCTCAGCCAGACGGAACGGCCTGCGGCCGTGCTTGACAAAACCTATTGAGATTCCTTTCAAGTGTTATGGGCTCGAGCCGTCGGCTAGAGCTGACCACCCGCGTCGACGGTATGCGTGGTTCCCGTGACATAGCGTCCGCTGTCTCCGACGAGGTAGAGCACTGCGTCGGTGATGTCGGATGATTCGAGCGCGGGCACCGGCAGGGTGTTGAGTGTCAATGCGGCTTCCTCGAAGTCAGCGCGTGTCGGCGCGGCGAGGTCCGGCCGGAAGAGCTTGTAGGTGGCGTCGTTGAGGATCATGTCGGTTGCCACGGTGGTGGGATGGATGGTGTTGACTCGGATATTCTGCGGCGCAAGTTCTTTGGCGAGCACCTTCATGAACCCGACCAGACCTGCCTTAGCCGCTGAGTAATGCGCGGTATTCGCGTTCGCTTTCAGAGCGGCGAGTGAGCTCGTGATCACCACGGAGCCACCCCGACTACCCGCGACAATATGCGGCACCGAAGCGACGCAGGTCTTCCACACTCCGGTGAGATTGATGTCGATCATCGTCGACCAGGTTTCCTCGGACATCTCGAGCGTCGGAGCAGGCACCGAGATACCGGCATTGGCGAGCACGATGTCGAGCCGGCCGAGCTCATCGACACCGGCGTCGACCACTACTTTCAAGCCGTCGAGGTCCCGGACGTCGACTTCGCGGGCAACAATGCGACGACCGAGGGCTTTGACCGCACGCTCGGTTTCCGCGAGGTCGTCCGCCGTGGCGGTCGGATACGGCACTGTGTCGACCTGGCGACATACGTCTATCGCGATGATGTCGGCTCCTTCTTGCGCGAGCCGTAGCGCATGGCTGCGCCCCTGGCCCCGTGCAGCACCGGTGACGAATGCAACTTGACCGTCGAATTGCCCCATGACAGAAAACCTTTCGGCACATGTGGCACCGACCTTCAGCGGTGCCGCGTCGTACAACCGAGGTTATGTCAGTCGATGCCAAAACATGGCGTTTTGAGAAAACTCACCGCCCGGGCGATACGGGTAACCCGCCCAAGCCCGAAGGCCGACGCCATGGCCGGGCGAACCTGGAACGATGGACGCGTGATGAGTACCGACAACCGAATCGACCGCGGTGGCAGGCCGGCGGCAACAACCGCGCACCACCTCGCCGCCGTCGCCCAGAGACTGTTCGTCGAACGCGGCTTCGACCGAACCAACGTCGAGGACATCGCGCACGAAGCGGGAATCAGCACTCGAACCTTCTTCCGATACTTCCCGACCAAGGCCGACGTCCTGTGGGTCGAATCGGACGCCGAGATCAGTCGGCTACGACAAGCACTGGCCGACAGCACCGCGACCGAACCGTACGAAGCCGTCTTGGTGCGCGCCGTAGTCACCGCCATGGCTTTCCCCGACGACCAGATCGAATGGGCCAGACACCGCGCCCAACTGGTCCTTACGGAACCCGCCGTGCAAGCGCAGGCATCGCAGCGCCACACGCGGTGGCGAGCCGCTGCCACCGAATTCGTCAGCGCTCGCACCCCCGACTATTTCTTCCCGATTGCGGTGGGACACGCAGTACTCGCCGCCACACAATCGGCCCACGAGTACTGGATCGCGCATCCAGAGACGCAACTCGCCGATCAGCTCGAACGTGCACTGCTCCTGCTCCTCCCACCCCTACCCACAGCGGTCTAGCTCGCATCGACCTTGGAATCGAGATCCAATGCTCGGCTTGAATTACCTCCGCTCGAGGTAAACCACCAGGACAGCGCAGCGAAAGAATTGTCCGTCCCGCTGGGCGCACCTCGAGATGCGGAGGTTCCGATGCCCGAGCTCGGCAACAACTCACCGCCCACGGGCGGAGGTGCAGAACCTGCTCACGGCGACGTAGTCGGGCAACCCCATACCTCCGCCGAGGGGCAACCGATCATCGCTGCAGAACAAGACGCTGCCCGAATCAGCTCACCCGCCCACCCGCTGGGTAAGCCCGGACCGAGCTTCGATCGCAAGTCTCCGTTCATGATCGGAATGGCCGCAGCCGCGGGAGTGGCCGTCACTTACGGCGGGATCGAGTTACTGATCGCAGCACACGGCGTACTCGTCCTCATTGTCATCGCCGCGTTCCTCGCAGCCGGCCTCGAACCCGTCGTGTCTTGGTTGGTGCAGCACCGAATTCCCCGTTGGGCGGCTGTGACCGTGGTCTTTCTCGCGGCCTTCGGCATGCTCGCCGGTTTCCTCGCTGCCGCGATACCCCCGATCGTCACCCAAGGCAGCGCACTCGTGGACAACGCCCCTGGCTACCTGCACCACCTCCAAGAGCGCTACCCCGCCATCGACGAACTCAATTCTCGATTCCATCTTCAGGACAAGCTCCAGCAGACGATCGGTGGCGAAGGTGTCCCGGATGTCGTCGGCGGGATCCTCGGTGCCGGTAAGTTCGTGTTCAGTGCGATCAGCGGAACCGTCATCGTGGTTGTCCTCACCGCCTACTTCCTCGCCAACTTCCCCCGAATCCGCGCCTCGCTCTACCGCCTGGCACCCCACTCCCGCCGCCCGCGGACCATCCTGATCGGCGACGAGATCTTCGCCAAGGTCGGCGGATACGTCCTCGGAAACATCCTGATCTCGCTCATCACCGCCATTCTCACCTTCATCTGGCTGATCACCTTCGGCGTTCCATACCCGCTATTGCTCGCCGTACTGGTCGCAGTACTCGACCTGATCCCGATAGTCGGATCGACGCTCGCCGGAATCGTCGTAGCACTGGTGGCTTTGACTGTGTCACTACCTATTTCGCTCGCCACCGTAGCCTTCTTCATCATGCTCCGACTCGTCGAGGACTACGTGCTCGTGCCGCGCATCATCGGCCGGACCGTCCAAGTACCACCCCTGATTACGGTCGTTGCTGTCCTGCTCGGCGGGGCTCTGCTCGGAATCGTCGGCGCACTGCTCGCCATCCCGATCGCTGCCGCGATCTTGCTGCTGGCCCGCGAAACACTCCTCCCCCAGCTGGACCGTCGATAATCTGCCGGGATTGTTTCGAACTCCTGCGTTCACGGAATAAGCATGGTCTTGATGGAGCGGCGCTCGTCCATGGCCGCATATGCCTCAGCGACCTGATCGAGCGGCAGAGTCAGATCGAAGACCTTGCCCGGGTGGATGTGCCCGTTCCAGACGCGGTCCAGAAGATGGTCGAGGTATGCCCGCACCGGTGCAGGTCCACCGCGCAAGCCGACGTTCTTCCAAAACATGTGCCGCTGAGGAAGATCCGCGACATGGGGAACGCCGACCCAGCCAACCATGCCGCCAGGGCGCGCGGACCGCAGGGCCTGCTCGACGGAATCGTGAGTACCGACGCACTCGAGCACCGAATCTGCTCCGATTCCGGACGTGAGTTCCTTGACCCGCTCGACGCCGTCGTCGCCGCGCTCGGCAACGATCTCGGTGGCGCCGAATTCCAGTGCGAGACGCTGCCGATCCTCATGGCGGCTCATCGCGATGATCCTCTCCGCGCCCAGTTCCGCTGCTGCAAGTACACCGGAGAGGCCCACCGCGCCGTCACCCACAACCACGACGGTGCTTCCCGGCTTGACGCCTGCGCTGACCGCCGCATGCCAGCCGGTACACATGACATCGGAGAGCGCCAGGATGTTCGGGATCATCGCCTCGTCGGGCAGTTCGGGGGTGGCGATGAGTGTTCCGTCGGCATTCTGAACACGGATCAACTCTGCCTGGCAGCCGTCGTATCCGGTGCCGTGGAGACAGTTCGCATGTGCGCCGACTTTGCAGAGCGCGCAGGTGTTGTCGCTGGTCAAGAATCCACCGACCACAAACTGTCCGGGCTTCACGGTGGTGACGTCGCTGCCAACCGCTTCGACGATGCCGACGTACTCGTGCCCGATCGGCGTCGGCTTGGTGACCTCCGCGATACCGCGGTAGCGCCACAGATCCGAACCGCACACGCACGCTGCCACTGTGCGGACTATCGCGTCGGTGGGCTCCGCGATCACGGGATCGGGTCGGTCCTCGAAGCGGATGTCATTGGGACCGTAGATAATTGTGCCGCGCATGAATAACTCCTTCGCTGCCGTTTGCGTATCAGGCGGGGAAAACTTCGAGGGTGGCCGAACGGGGGCCACTTTCGACAAGGTGATCGACAATGCTCGGGTACTGGCGGTACTTCTTCCGGTAAGCACTGTCCACAAGCGGGAGGTCTGCGTCACCGGCCTCGACGAACTTCACCTCGTACGCGCTGCCGCCGGAAATAATCTGCCCGGTTCCGGTCGCGATCGCGCCCTTGAACCAGGCTGCGGGCCTGCCGTTAGTGGATCGGATGAAGAGCCGGTCACCGTCGCCGACGATCCAGATGATCGTGGGCTTTCTCAGCGAACCGTCGGCCCGCCTGGTCGCGACCTGCACTTCCTGAGGGTTCGCGATTGCCGCTACCTGCTCTTCGCTCCAGCCTGTCATTGCCCGTACCCCTTGCGTCGACGACACGTTCTTTCAGCCAACCCCAGATCTGCCACGGGCGCGAGGGCCAGGGGTTACCGGTAATGGCAGTGCCTCCTTCGAGGGAGTTCGGCAACCTGACACCCTTTGTGCGCAGCGAGCACCCCTTGCTGCATGCCACAACCGTTGTTCACTGTGCACAAACCGTGCTCACTCAACAGCTCTTGATATGCAAGCTCCAGCTTGCCTATAGTGGTGCCGTGGTCACCATCTACCGTGCTCTCGACGACGACACGAGGCGCATCATCCTCGACGAACTCGCGGCACATGACGGCCAGACTCTGTTCGAGATCTGTTCACTGCTCACGATGCGACACGGTCTGGGCTTCACGCGTCAGGCGATCTCTCAGCACCTCGGTGTACTCGAGTCGGCTGGACTGGTCGTGACCGAGCGGCGCGGACGCTCCAAATTCCACTACTTCAATCCCGAGCCGCTTGCCGAAATCACCCGGCGATGGCCCATCGAGACAGGAACACCATGCAAATCAAACTGACAAGCATCTTCGTCGACGACCAGCGAGCAGCACTCGCCTTCTACACCGATGTCCTGGGTTTCACGAAGCACCACGACATCCCACTGGGCGAGGATGCGTGGCTCACCGTCGTCTCGCCGGAGGCGCCGGACGGCCCGCAACTCCTGCTCGAGCCCGCGAAGCATCCGGCCGTGAAGCCGTATCGCGATGCACTTGCCGAAGAAGGCATTCCGCTCGCCCAGTTTGCAGTCGAGGACGTGGAGGCCGAGCATGCCCGTCTGACGGAAAAGGGTGTGGTGTTCACGCAGGCTCCGACGGATATCGGCACCGCCGTCATCGCTGTCTTCGACGATACGTGCGGCAACCTGATCCAGATCATCGCGGAGAAGCCGGCTCAGTGAGACTCCTGCTGTGCGCCTTCAGAACCGCCCCCGGTTAATAAAGGCGCACAGCAGATTTGACCGAATCCTCCGGCGGACTCGTAACCTTGGCATCACGACCGGACAGCATGTCGATTGCCGCTTTCGGCTTGGCAAGAATCCACTCTCGGGCAGCATTTTTGACCAACGTCGTTGTTGCGCAACCACAGTCACTGTTCACGCCGTCCGCATCGATTCCGGCGTCACGGCACAACGCGACGGCGCGGGGAACATGGTAGCCCTGCGTGACGATCAACGCCTTCGACACACCATACGTATGTATTGCCCTCGAGCAGGTGTCATATGTGTCCAGGCCGTACGGATCCCCGACGATACGACGCTCATCGATCCCCTGCTCTACCAGGTAATTTGTCATGGCCGCGATCTCGTCGCCCGAAGCCCCATTCGCGTCCCCGGACACCAGCACGGCGCTCGCTTTACCGTCCTCGACCAGTTGAACGGCCGCGTCGAGGCGCCCTTTCAGGAACGCCATCGGCTTGCCGTCCTTGATCTGAGCACCCAGAACGATTACCACCGGAGCCTCGGGCGCATCCGCGACGTCGAAGGTGTGCCCCTTCGCGGCAACGGAGATCCAGACGACGGACCCCACATAGGCAACGACGCCGAGTGCAACGAGACCCGCAATCCATCGCTTCACTAGCGGAAGAGATTCGCGACAAACGGAATCGTGTCGGCTTGCGATTCGATCAACGCGCCGCTGTGGTCGGTGTTGTACGCCTTGAACGTCACGGGTTCACCATTCGCAACCAGAGCCGCGACGAGCGAAAGTGCAGACGGGGCAGGCACATCCACGTCCAGCAAGCCTTGGCCGATGAAAATGGGGCGGTCGTAACCGCTGGTCGGCACACCCATGTAGTCGTTCAGGAGACCGTAGAAGTTCGGGATTTCGTTCAGCGGGCGAGACAGCACATCGCCCAAAACGAGCTTCTTCGATGCATCTTCCAAGTCTGCGGCGCACAGTTTTTCGGCCAGATCGACCTGCTCGCGACCCAGCGGAGTCAGGTACGAGTTGACGTCGATTTCCGGGTGAGCTTCGCGCAGACCCGCCAGAATGTAGAGGGCGTACGAGGTCAAGCCTCCGCCGAGTGCAATGGGCGGAAATCCGGGACCGGCCGGCAGGAAGACCAGTTCGATGTTTGCCGGCACACCCGTCCCCACACCGCCCCGGTAGTCGAGAGAATCCCCGCCGTATTCGGTTGCGTATCGCGCGGTGGTGATTGCCGCGCCGCCGCCTTGCGATTGTCCGACCACTGCCCAACGATTCGAGATCGAGGAATCGAGGGCGCGAGCGGCCTTCACGGAATCAACGACGCTGTGCGCCTCCACTTTTCCGTCGAGGTATGGCATGAGGCCCGGAGTTCCCAGCCCGACGTAATCGGTTGCGACCACGGCATAGCCTTCGGCGAGCCAGCGGCCCAGATACGGGTAGTCGCGTTCCGGGAGTCCTGGCCCGACCAAGGAAGGTGCGCAGGAGTCGTCGAGGCCGGTGGTTCCGTGCGCCCACGCGATGACGGGCCAGCCGCCTTCGGGGGCGGGGCCAGCTGGTACGTAGTACGCACCGCTACTGAGGGCAGGGCTGCCGTCGGAACCGATGGTCCAGTACGTGAATCGAGTAGCGTCGACGGTCCCCGGAATCCAGAGATCGCGAGGTAGCGGTTCGCTCGACACAACGGTTCCGGTCGCAACCGAAACCCCAGGTGCCTCCGCAGACGCCATTGGCGCCAAGACCACCGAACTAATTGCCGCAGCACACAGCGCCGCAATAATCGACTTCGACTGAAAATTCACGTCCCGACAACCCCTCACTCCGATGCACTGGAGTCATCGTAGGACGTGGTTCCGATCGGCGCGGCTGATTGTCACGGCCGCGACGACAACACCGATCACCACTCCGATGAGGGTGTCCGCCACTCGCGCGAGCGCCGCGCTGGTCTCGATGGGTGCGCTGAGACCGATGAGCACCAGGGCCATCGGCGTCACGGCAACCGACGTCAACGCGTAATTCTTGACGACAAACAGCTCTGCCGCGGTCTGCAGAATCACCACTGCAACAACAGCCTGCCAATAGCCGAGCGTCAGGGCGATCAGAGCGGCAGCGATGATCGCTCCGCCGACGTTGCCGACAAGCCGTTGGATTCCGCGTTGAACAGTCTGCTTGTAGTTCAGCCCCTGCATTGCTGCCATCGCACCCATCGACGCCCAGAGCGGATGCTCGAGTCCGGCGCCGGCGGCAACCCATCCGGCCAATGCCGACGCCATGACAATACGAACGGCATTCATCACCACGGCGCGCGAGTACAGATGCCGTAGACCGGCGACGACGTAGTTCTCCGGCGCGGGCAATTCCGATACAGGCTCGAGCGAGTGCTCGATCATGCTGGAGCGCTTCATCTTACGAAGCTCATCCTCGTGCGCTGCAATATCGCGAATCAGCGACGCGTCGCCATGCTCGCTCCACAATCGCACTGCGGCATCCGCTTCGCCGAGCACCGCCATCAGTTCACGACCATGACCCAGCGTCGACTTGATCCGACTGCTCGACGCGATAACCGTCCGCGCATGGGCAATCGACGCCAGCGCAGTCGGGACTGAACCACCGGCCTCTAGCTTCCCGACGTTCGCAAGCGCGCGAGCGACAGCCAGACGTGCGGGGCCCATCGGCAGCACAAGCGCGGGAAGCATCGCCGCGGCCCATCCGATCAGTACACCGATCGTTCCGGCGACAACCAGCCGAACCAGATCCGCAAAGCTCGTGGCGAAGCCTGCTGCACCTGTCGCGGCAAAGACAAGAATCACCGGCCCTGGACCAGTGATGCGGAAGCCGGAGATGAAGCAGTAGGCAGCGCCGGCCGCCAACGAGAGAACACCGATCTGCGCCCAGACCGGCACACCGAACATCCCCAGAGCCGCACCAAATGCAATGAACGCAACCAACGCTGCGCCCACTATCGCGAGTTTGCCGGCCAACCGGGGGTATGGCTCGTATCGTCCGAACGCCGCACTCAGCGCGCCCAGCGCTGCAAATCCCGCCAGCTCTTCGTGCCCGAGCACACCACCCAAGATCAGGACTACCGCTGTTGCCAGACCGACCCGTATTGCCGGGGCAATTCCGGCGTCGGCGGAACCGAGCCGGAAAGCCGCCCGCCACGTCTGCGCTGAGACCGAATGCGCAATTGCTCCGCTCGAATGGCGGAGTCGGCTCGATGTCGTGGTGGGGGTCGGAGTAGGCGTCACTAATCCAGCATACAGTTATTTCACTAGTAAATTACTTGTGAAGTACTGTGAAATCAGTCGCTAAGATGTGTGCCATGGATCAGGCCAACAGTCCCGAAGACGACTTCATCGACAAAGTCCGTCGTGAATGGAATCGCGCCTACCCTGACATCGACACCTCGCCGGTCGAGGTGATGGGACGGATCACCCGCATCAGTTCGCAGTCCCTCCACCAACTTGATCGCGCCCTGGCTCCCAGCGGCGTCTCTCGCGCCGAATTCGACGTGATGAGCGCACTGGCCCGCAGTGATCGCCCACTTCGCGCCAGCGAGGTCACCGCAGTCACCATGTTCAGTGGCGCGGCCACTACCAAACATGCCGATCGACTGGCCAAGCTCGGACTGGTGGAGCGCCAAAGGTTCGAACGTGACGGACGCGTCGTACTTCTCCAATTGACCGAAGCCGGAAGAGCTTTGGTAGAGGCAGAGTTTCCGCGCCGGGTCGAACGCGACCGCCGGCTGTTGTCGGGACTGAGTGAGAACGAGAAAGTGCAACTCACCGCACTCCTCAAGCGAATCTCGGTCAACATCGACGCCGGATTACCCGACTGAGCTACTTCGGCAGCGGAACGTTCTGCAAGCGAACCTGTCCACGTGCCACTTCTTTTCCCGTTTCCGGATCGGTGATGACAACCGACCACAACTGCTGAACGCGGCCCTGCTGAATCGGAAGTGCCACGACATCGACGCGTCCGCCGGTGCGGGCTCGCAAGAAGTCGGTTCCGTTGTGAACGCCAACGGCAAATTCTCCACGGTCCGCGACAGCGGTACTCGCACCGATACTTGCCGCCGATTCCACAGCCGTTGTGTAGACGCCGCCATGCACCACACCCCACGGCGTGTGATGAGCGTCGGACAGATCGATATGTCCGACAACTTTGGTGCCGGACACCTCGTCGAGTTGTAATCCTGCGGCGCTCACAAAAGCGCTCGCTGCCTCGAGATCCACATCGGCCACGTCATGCTCCTCGTCTAGTCGGTTGGATTTCCCAACTCACAGTGCGGCATAGATTTGATGCCGTCAAGTGCTAAGTTGGATTTCGCAACCCACTGTCGATCGGAGTGAGCGTGACACCCAAAGGTCGTAACTGCTCCATCGCCAAGGCGTTGGACCTTGTGGGCGAGAAATGGTCGCTTCTGATCCTGCGTGAGATCGTCCTCGGGCAACGACGCTTCGACGCCATCGCGAGGGGCACCGGGGCCAGTCGGGATATTCTTGCCGCCCGGCTTCGGACGCTCGTCGACGCCGACGTGCTGACAAAACGCCTGTACGAGGACCATCCCCCACGCTACGAATACGTCGCCACCGAGTCAGGTAAAGCGTTGTATCCGATTCTGATGGCGATCATGGAATGGGGAGACACCTACGCGATCGACGGCCCACCCCCGACCGTCGTCGAACATCGGTGCGGCGAGCAACTGCACGCGCAAGTGGTGTGTTCGCATTGCAATGCACCGCTCGAGGCGCGGGACGCCACCGTCCTGCACCTCTCGCCGACAGCTCCCTAACGCTCCGGCGGAAACCCACCTGTTGCGATCGGTCCCCACGAATCGACGGTGACGCGGATCAGGCTCTTGCCCTGCTTGTGCATCGCTTGCCGGTACTCGTCCCAGTCGGGATGATCGCCGGCGATCGAGCGGTAGTAGTCGACCAGGGGCTCGACGGATTCCGGCAGGTCGATGAGCTCGGCCGTCCCGTTCACCTGCACGTACGGTCCGTTCCACTCGTCGGAGTGGATACACAACGACACCGTGGGAGTACGACGCACATTCACCGCTTTAGCCCGCTCCGGGTAGGTGGAGATGACGATGCGGCCTTCGTCGTCGACACCACACGTGATCGGTGAAATCTGGAGTTCGCCGGACTTGCGGACGGTCACGAGAGTGGCACGGTGGCGTGGTCTGATGAATTCGAGTAACTCGGCGTGCGAAACCCGGTCTGCACTCGCAATTTTCGACATACAACCAGCCTAGGTGGGTTTACGCGCTCATGGCATCTCGATGGTCTGAGCGCGCGCGATCTCGCCAATCGCGGTGGTGATGTACGTCGTCAGCGGTTTCTTGACAACCGCGGACAAGCTTCCGATCACAAGCACTGCCGAACGCAGGTATGCACCGTGGCCGATCCGGAACGAATCGTCTTCGAGATCGGTAATGCCGAGGGCGCCGGTGTACACGGCGGCGAGAGCCTGCACGTCGAGGTCGGGAAGCCACACGATGGTGGCCTTGGCGCAGGCAGTGAGCGCGTCTTGCACATCTTCGCTCGAGAGTCCGTCCGGGTGGGTGTCCTCGAGGAGTTCACGAACGATAGCCGCGTGCACCGATGTGACCTGCTCGAACGACAGCGTGCGCAGTTCATCGACCGCCTCGGTCAACGCATCGCGGTTGGCCGCTCGCACCGCAGCCAGCGCGTCTGCCGTGGCAGCGGCGATGTCGCGGGCAACCTTCGGCCACTCGGTGGGCCAACTCTGCTGGGGGTTCACGTTCGGTTCTCCTTGTTCGCGCTCGCGTGTGAGCTTGCCAGGTGGCACCGACAGCACACATTCAGATGAAGCGGGCCAGGAATGCCATCGCGTTGTGGGGCGCAAAACCCTTCATGTCGTTGTCGAAGTACACAAACACGTCAAGCTCGTCGCTCATCCAGCCCTGAGCGCGTTCGGACCAGCTGTCCAGGGCTTTGTCGGTGTAACCGCTTGCGTACAGTTCCTTGTCGCCATGCATGCGCACGTAGACAAAATCGCTGGTCGGCGTAGTGATCTGGGGGTACCTTCCCGCGGTATCGGCGACGACAAACCCGATGTCGTGCTCGCGCATCAGTTCCACCGCTTCCGGAGCGGCAAAGCTGGCATGGCGTGCCTCCACCGCATAGCGGATCGGGAGTTCGATCTCTGCGTGCGCCAATACCCTGTCTTCGGTCAGCTTGTCGTCATGGTGGGCGGCCAGTTCGGCAGCCTGCGTCGTCGTACGCGGAAGCAGTTCGAAGAAGCTCGCCAACCGTTCGGGCTCGAAGTGCAAGGTGGGCGGCAACTGCCAGAAGATCGGCCCGAGTTTCGGACCCAGCGCAAGCACACCCGCCGCAAAGAAGTTCGCCAGCCCCGTCTGTGTGTCGAGCAGCCGCTTCATGTGCGTGATGTACCGACCGCCCTTGAGGGCAAACACAAAGTCGTCCGGTGTTTCACTGCGCCACTTCGCGAAACTCTCCGGTTTCTGAAGCGCATAGAACGAGCCGTTGATTTCGATCGAAGTCAATTTCTCTGCGGCATAGGATAATTCCTTGCGATGCGCAAGGCCGCTCGGATAGAAGTCTCCACGCCAGGCGGGATATGTCCACCCTGAGATACCTACTCGGATATCTGCCACCAGTTCAGACTAGACGCCCGATACCCCGGCACTGAGCGCAACGGACACCGGCACGACGGTCAGGCACACCACTGCTGCGACAAACAACCCGATGACGAGCCGACGATCCCACTTTCCGCGGGCGCCGCTTGCCGCAAGCATGAAGATCACAAAACCCACACAGACAGACACGATCGTCACGATCACCGGAGTACCAACCATGGGTTGATTGTCCCCTACCACTTTGTGGGTATACCCCTCGGAGGTGAATACCCCTGCCGAGCAAGGAGTCGAAATGCCGAAATACCTCTGGCAAGTGACGTACACACCAACCGGGGCCGCCGGCCTTCAGAAGGAAGGTGGCACCGCCCGCCGCGATGCAATAACCCACATGGTCGAAAGTGTCGGTGGCACAGTCGAATCCTGTCACTTTGCACTCGGTAGTCATGACATGTTTGTCATCGGCAGCCTTCCCGACGCCGTTGCCGCCGCGGCATTGAGCATTCGCACCACCGCCGAAGGAGCGGCTCGATCCGAATCCGTCACCCTGCTCACGCCGGAGGAAATCGACGAAGCAGTCAATCGCCCCACCGACTACCGTGCGCCCGGTACGGAATAGATCCAGGTCACACTCGGGTTACCACCACCATGACTGAACCGACGCAGACACCTGACCTGGGCACCTACGGAATCTGGCGAGGAGCCGCCGGATTGAAACCGGATCTGGGGGCGGCAATCGAGAAACTCGGGTTCGGCACCATCTGGATCGGGGGTTCACCGCGAGCGGACCTTCTGGTGGCCGAGAAGCTACTCGACGCAACGGAACGCATCACCGTGGCGACCGGGATCGTCAATGTCTGGTCGTCTCCCGCTGCTGAAGTTGCCGAGTCGTACCACCGACTCGAAGCCAAGCACCCCGGACGGTTCCTCCTCGGAATCGGCATCGGACATCCCGAGGCCACCGGCGATTACTCGAAGCCGTACGGCACCTTGGTGTCCTACCTGGATGAACTCGACGCAGCTCAGGTTCCGGAATCTCGTCGTGTCCTCGCCGCTCTCGGCCCCAAGGTATTGAAGCTGTCGGCTGATCGCGCTGCCGGTGCACATCCTTATCTGACAACTCCGGAACACACCGCCGAAGCACGCGAGATTCTCGGGCCGTCGAAAATTCTTGCGCCGGAACACAAAGTTGTTCTCGAGACCGATCCGGACAAGGCGCGAGCGGTCGGCCGTCCGGCTGTCGCCAATCCATATCTGCACCTACGTAACTACACGACAAATCTCGAACGCCTCGGCTTTGCACCCGACGAAATTGCGAACGACGGAAACGATCGTGTCATCGACGCGCTGGTGGCCTACGGGACCGCCCGTTCCATCGCGGACAGGTTGCGTGAACATATTGCGGCCGGGGCCGACCACGTTGCGATCCAGGCGCTTCCGGCCGATGGTGATCCAATTGCGACGTACGAAGCATTGGCCGCAGAACTGTTCCGGTAACCCTTGACTTGGATAAGTCGTGTCCGAGTATACTTGGACACGACTTATCCAAGTAAAAAGGAGACAGGCATGAAGATCGTCATTTTCGGGAGCGGGCTCATCGGAAGTCAGGTCGCGTCGAAGCTCGGTGACGCCGGGCACGACGTGAAGGCACTCGGCCGTGCGGACGGTATCGACACAACCACGGGCGAAGGCCTCTTCGAAGCCGTGACCGGTGCAGATGTGGTCGTGGATCTTACAAATTCCCCGTCGTGGTCGGACGACGACGTCATGGCTTTCTTCCGCGACGGAACTGGCCATATCCTCGCGGCGGAGGAGAAGGCGGGCGTCGGGCACCACGTCATCCTGTCCATCGTGGGTGCCGATCGACTGTCTGATTCCGGGTACATGCGAGCCAAGGTCGCCCAGGAAGACCTGGTCAAGGCCGGCCCGATCCCCTACTCGATCGTCCGCTCGACCCAGTTCTTCGAGTTCATCGCCGGAATTGCCGATGCCGGGACCGTGGACGGCACAGTCCATGCAACGCCGGCGCATCTTCAGCCGATCGCGTCGCGGGACGTCGTATCTCACGTCGCCGAGGTTGTGACCGGCCCGCCGTTGAACGGGACGGTCGAGATCGCCGGACCCGAACCGCTGGGTATCGACGAATTGGTACGACGCCTGTTCTCCGTCACCGGGGACGACCGCTCGGTGACGCCCGATCCGGAGGCCGGCTACTTCGGCGCGAAACTCGACAGTGCCGCGCTCACACCGACTCCCGGCGCGAACGCCTGGATTGCGCCGACAACACTGAACGAGTGGTTGGCCTCGAAGGCCTGAAAAAAAGACAACACCACCGATGTCCGCCCCCAACCGGTTTCCACGGCGTCGATAGAGTTCTGGCATGAAGCTTTCCGGAGGAGTGGAGTGGTCGCTCCATTGCTGTGTGGTCCTCAGCCAGGCGCAAGGCCCGGTCCCCACGGCCAGACTCGCCGAACTGCACGGGGTGTCGAAGACATACCTGGCAAAACATCTGCGCGCCCTGGCGCAGGCCGGTCTTGTCAATCCGACTGAGGGCCGCGACGGTGGATACGTCCTGACCCGGCCACCCGAGAACATCACAGTTCTCGACGTCGTACAGGCCGTCGACGGTAAGGAACCTGCCTTCCGGTGCACGGAGATTCGGCAACAAGGGATCCTCGCCGCGCCACCGGAGCAGTGCCTCGCCCCGTGCGGTATCGCCAAGGTTATGGCCGACGCCGAAAAGGTATGGCGTGCTTCGCTGTCGGGAGTCACCATTGCAGATCTTGCGGCAACTCTCGATCTCCCCGCTCTCAAGAAAGTTCTGGCGGCACCGTCGAACTGAGTGCTCCTACAGGGAAGATTCCTTGTCGTTGGCGGGATCCAACTGATCCTGGGTAGCCGCCCAACTCGCCAAGACTTTGAGCGCATCTGCCGTCGGAGTACCCGGCGCCGCGGTGTAGACCAGCAGCGTCAGCCCGGGGTTGGACGGAAGTTCCATCGCCTCGAAGTTCAGCTCGAGGTCTCCGACAACGGGATGATGAACCTTCTTGAAACCTGTTCGATGAAAGCGCACATTGTGTTTCGCCCATCGCGTGCGGAATATCTCACTGCGCGTGGCTAATTCACCGATCAGTTCGGTCAGCGCCTTGTCGTGCGGGTTCTTCCCCGCCTCAGATCGGAGCATTGCCGCAATATCATCGGCGGCACGTTCCCAGTCGGTGAAAAATTCCTGCGAAGCCGGGTCGAGGTATACAAAGCGCGCATTGTTCGCCGGACGACGTGGATCCGCCAATACCGGCGAATACAGCGCCCGGGCCATGCGATTGGCGGCCAACATATCGTGCCGGGCGTTGCGAACCCACGCCGGGGCGTCGGTGATGGCGTCGAGTATCTGCTGAATGGCCGGACTGACACCTTTGGGGGCTGATCGGCGCTTCGGCGGAGCCGACGCACTTGCGGTCTTCGCCAAGTCGAACAGGTGATCCTGCTCGGCCTCGTCGAGTTGAAGTGCCCGGGAAAGACTTTCGAGTACCGAGTCCGATGCTCCGGCCAGATTGCCGCGTTCCATTCGCACGTAGTAGTCGATGCTGACACCCGCCAGCAAGGCAACTTCTTCGCGGCGCAATCCTTTGACCCGACGGTTTCCGCCGTACGCCGGTAGTCCCGCCTGCTCGGGAGTGATACGTGCACGGCGGGAGCTGAGGAACTCGCGGATCTCGGCTCGGTTGTCCATGCCGATTACGTTACTCGAGTCGTCGAACCGCAGGGAGGTACTGCCGGTACCTGGAACGACAGTAACTCCCGCCAGGGTGATGCGTTCGGTTCACTGGGTATCGACACCGCGAACCGAACAACCAAGAGGATTCATCATGCGCGCAACCATCATGTACAGCGCCGGAGACGTTCGCGTCGAGAACGTGCCAGACCCGACACTGCAACAGTCGACCGACGCCCTGGTACGCATCGTTCGAGCATGTGTCTGCGGATCCGACCTGCATCCGTACCACGACATGCCTGCCACACCGGGCGGCACTCCGATGGGCCACGAATTTGTCGGGGTCGTCGAAGAGGTCGGCGGCGACGTAGCCACGTTGAAGAAGGGTGACTTTGTCATCGCTCCGTTCGCCTGGTCCGACGGAACCTGCGAGTTCTGCCGCGAAGGGCTGCAGACGTCGTGCCGCCACGGCGGTTTCTGGGCCGGAAACGGCATCGGTGGCGCACAGGCCGAGGCCATCCGCGTGCCGTTTGCCGACGGCACCCTGGTCAAAGCACCCGTCAGCGAAGACTCGGAACTGCTCCCTTCACTGCTCACCCTGTCCGACGTCCTGGGCACCGGCTACCACGCTGCCGTCAAGGGTCGTGTGAACGAACGCACCTCGGTCACCGTCATCGGCGACGGCGCAGTCGGCCTCATGGCGGTTCTCTCCGCCAAACGACTTGGCGCCGAGCGGATCATCCTCATGGGCCGCCACAAGTCGCGCACCGATCTGGGCATCGAGTTCGGAGCAACCGATATCGTCGCCGAGCGCGGCGACGAGGGCATCGCCAAGGTCCGCGAACTGACCGGCGGTGACGGTACCCATGTTGTACTCGAAGCAGTGGGCCACATGCCCGCCTACGAGCAGGCGATCGGCGTTGTCCGACCAGGCGGAGTCATCAGCCGCGTCGGTGTACCTCAGTACGAGGTAGCGCCCGTCGGTTTCGGCAGCCTGTTCGGACCCAACGTCACACTCACCGGTGGCCCGGCTCCCGTGCGCGCGTACATCGAGGAGCTCATGCCAGACGTGCTCGACGGAAAGATCCAGCCGGGCAAGGTTTTCGACCGCACAGTCAACCTCGACGAGGTACCGGACGCCTACCGCGCGATGGACACTCGTGAGGCACTCAAAGTTCTTGTCCGGCCGTAACCCATGACCACCGTCGACACTCTCCGGATCGGTCGCGTCAATTCCACCGCGATCCTGGCGATCATTCTGATCAGCTATTTCATGATCCTGCTCGACAACTCCATCATCTTCACCGGGCTGCCAAGCATCGCAGCCGAGATGAGGTATTCGGCGACCGGTTTGTCATGGGTGCAGGACGCGTACACCCTCGTATTCGGCGGACTGCTCCTCCTCGGCGCGAGACTCGGCGACATCTTCGGGCGTCGCCGTGTCTTTGTCGCCGGGTTGGCGATCTTCGCGGCCGCGTCGTTCCTGGTCGGGGTTGCTCCCAATGGTTGGTGGCTCATCGCGGCCCGCGCCTTCCAAGGCGTCGGCGCCGCGGTGGTCGCGCCGGCGTCACTGTCACTGCTGACGGCAAGCTTCCCGCCGGGGCGCGAACGGACACGCGCGGTTGCCTGGTACGGCGCAGCCGCCGGAATAGGCGCGAGTCTCGGCCTCGTGATCGGCGGCGCCCTTGCCGATTGGGTTTCCTGGCGCGCAGGATTTTTCATCAACGTCCCGATCGGCATCGCGATGATCGTTCTGGCACCGCGGTTCATTCCCGAAACAAAGCCGAGCACAGGACGTTTCGATGTAGCCGGCGCCGTCTACGCCACACTCGGAATGGCCGCATTGGTCTTCGGCATTGTCAACTCCGCCGAAGCCGGATGGGGATCACCGACCACCTTCCTGACACTGACGCTCGGTGCGGTTCTCCTGGCTCTGCTGATTCGCAATGAATCGCGCGCGGAGCAACCCATCATGCCGCTTCGACTCTTCCGCTCTCGTGAACGATCCGGCGCCTACGCCGCCCGCATGCTGTACCTCGGCGCCATGATCGGATTCTTCTACTTCACCACTCAACTTCTGCAAGGCGCAATGGGTTTCAGCGCTTTCCAAGCCGGTGTGGCCTTCTTCCCGATGACTGTCGTCAATTTTGCAGTTGCACTGCTGATTCCGCGATTGACCCCTCGATTCGGAAACGCTCCGTTGCTCGCCGCGGGTGTGGCACTCACATTGGTAGGTATGACGTGGCTCAGCTTCGTGCATTCGGGCAGCACTTATCTGAGCGGCGTTGCATTACCGATGATCGTGATCGGCGCAGGCCAAGGTCTCGCGTTTGCGCCGCTCACCGCTGCCGGAATCGCCGGGGTGAAGGCCGACGACGCCGGAGCCGCGTCCGGACTGGTCAACACAGCACACCAACTGGGTAGCGCACTGGGACTCGGCATTCTCGTCGCGATCTCAGCCGGGGCCGGATCCGCTGCGGAATCCCCGAAAGAAGCACTCACCGAGCATGTCTCGACTGCACTGACCGCAGGTGCCGGCCTCCTTGCCGGTTGCCTCGTCATAGTTCTTGTCTTCATCGTGCCGTCAGCGGGTAAACGAAGACAGGTAGACAGTCATCCGAAAATCGTTCAGCCATAACATAAGGAGTTCCCATGGAGATTCTGAAGCAACCGCAGACGAGCAAGGCTCCCGCAGACTGGTTCACCGGTGACGTCTGGTGGGACGTCATCTACGCAGGTCAAGAACCGTCACGCATGCGCGCCAACATGGTTCGCTTTGCGCCGTGCTCACGCACAGACTGGCACTCCCACGCGCTGGGGCAGACCTTGCACATCGTGTCCGGCACCGCCCTGATTCAGGCTCGCGGCAGCGAGATCATCGAGGCCCACCCCGGCGACATCGTCTACACACCACCCGGCGAAGAACATTGGCACGGCGCGGCGCCCGACTACTTCATGACCCACCTCGCATTGTGGGAAGGTCCCGGCGACGGCAGCACGGAAACCACGTGGGGCGACAAGGTCACCGACGAGGAATACAACGCCCCTCGTAGCAATCGCCGGTGAAGTCCGCACGAAATCGAGACCGGAACAGAATTATCAGTTCGTTTTCGGTCTGACTCATGGCACGCTGATCCCATGGAGCCACTCGAACCGATGCGGCCGGTGAGCGTTCACGCGCCGATTCAGACGTCGACCCCGAGATGGAAATCTGCGGCGGCCATGCTGGGAACGATGTGCGTCTTTGCGTATGCCCTGCTCTCGACTAGAACCGGGGCCGGCCCTGTTGTGATGGGAGTTGCCGTCGGCGTTGTCGGCATAGTCCTCTATGCCATGTCGATATCGCGCACTCTCAGAGAGAACTCGGGCAAACGCATACCGATGTGGGGCGCCCCTCCGGTGTCTCCGCGCGAGATGGACCTGCTTGCCGGAGTCGGTATGCCGTTGTTTGCAGCCGGCACCTTGACTGCGCTCCGGGCGTCGGGAATGAATTGGTCATATCTCTTCCTCGGGCTGTGCGTGATGGTGTCAGTTCTAGCTTTGATACTTCCTGCCCTCATCCATAATTCACGCGTGAAACGGGCACCGGCAGCCTGAGAACTTCACCGCATTCCGGTATCCCGAAGCGTGATGTTCAACCGGCCGGACATCAATCCGCTGTCCGGATATGCGCTTCCTGCAATTACTTTCGGGACTCCGTGATAAGCGAAGCGTGAGGCACCGCCGAACACGAAAAGATCGCCGGACTGAAGTTCGATGTCGGTGTACGGCTTATTGCGATTCTCAGTGTTCCCGAACCGAAAGACACAACTCTGGCCGATGCTCAGGGACACGACGGGCGCGTCGCAGCGCTCGTCCTTGTCCTGATGCATTCCCATCCGGGCGCCGTCGTCGTAGAAGTTGATCAGCGCCGTGTCGGGGGTGTAGATCTCACCTGAATCTCCGTATGCCTCTCGCACAGCTTTACGCCCCAACTCGATCAGCCACTCGGGTAGTGCGGCTACGGCCGCGCCGTTCACGTCATCGGCCGTGCGCGTGTAATTATACGGCTGCCAATGCCAGCCGAGGCACACGGTTTGAACGGACATCTTGTGTCCACCGGGGACCACCGCCGAGCGCATCGGGACCGGGGCGGTTGCCCACCGTCGGCATTCGCTCACGAGCATGCGCTGTTGGTCTGCGCCGAGCCAATCCGGAACGTGAACAGCTCCCGGGGCTACCACCATCCGCGGGCGCGGGATCAGCGCGTTCATGATTTCCAGGCTAGTAGGCGATGAGGCATTGACACTCTCCGCATGGGCTCGTATCGTAATCAACAGATTGGTTGATAAAGGAGTTGATTGACAAGTGATCGTGGACCCCGGGGCTGATGATCGCCTCGACAAGGCATTCATGGCACTTGCCGACCCGGTACGACGACGGATCATCGCCCGCCTGAGCACCGGACCCCAGACGGTTAACGAGCTGGCCGAGCCGTTCGAAATCACGAAACAAGCTGTCTCCAAACATATTCAGGTACTCGAGGCAGCGGGGTTGGTCACTCGCAGCCGTGACGCCCAGAGGCGCCCGGTGCATCTGAATGCCGCAGCACTCGAGGCTTTGACAGCCTGGATCGACCGCTATCGACTGGTCCACGAACAACAGTTCCGAAACCTTGATCACCTACTGCACACCACACAGAAGGAGACACAGCCATGAGCACCACCAATCCCGTCACGATCACGGCGCCCGAGGGCGTTCCGTTCATCGACATCACTCGCGAATTCGACGCACCCGTGAGTGCCGTGTTCGCGGCTCACTCTGATCCCGAACTGGTCAAGCAATGGCTCGGCCCCAACGGGTACGAGATGGACATCGAGGAATACGACTTTGTCAGCGGCGGTCGATACAAGTACATCCACCGCGATCCAGAGGGTGGCGAGTACAAGTTCAACGGCGTTTTCCACGTTGTTCGTAAGAACGAATTTGCCATCCAGACCTTCGAATACGAGGGCTTTCCCGATGTGGTCAGCATCGAATCCATGACGTTCGAAGATCTGGGCAACGGGCGCACCCGCCTCTCCGGCCACTCCGTATATCCGAGTCTCGAGGCGCGCGACGGCATGATCGAGAGCAATATGGAACGCGGCGTCGTCGAAGGTTACGAGCGCCTGGACAAGATCGTCGCACAGTCCTGATCACCTGTTTGCCCGATCACTCACTGCGAAAGGCACTCTCATGGATTGGACGCTTGAAGTTGTCATAGTTCCGGTCAGCGATCTGGGGCGTTCCATTGCGTTCTATCGCGATCAGGTCGGATTCAATCTCGATCACCACACCGTGAACGAGCACATGACGGTCGCCCAGCTCACGCCACGCGGATCGGGTTGTTCTATCGTCATCGGCAACCTGCCGTCACAAACCGAGATGCCTCCCGGCTCGTTGAAGGGCCTGCAATTGGTTGTGTCCGACGCGGCAGCGGCCAGGCAGGAGCTCATCGACCGGGGCGTCGACGCCAGCGAGGTCACAGTTTTCGACGAACGTGATGGCGGCACCTTCTTCGGGTTCTCCGATCCTGACGGAAACACCTGGGCGGTTCAGCAGTTGAAGGTTCGCGGCGAGAAGCCACTCATTCCGCAGGAGTACCGGGATCGCTTCGGCGCGTAGCGGCCGCTTCAACGCTGCCGCTTGGAGTCAGCCTTCCACACTGCGTAGTCCGCGGGCATGCAGACAGCGCAGGGTCGATAGCCGGCCGCAATCGCGGTCGGCTCGTCGGCGAAGAACACCCGACTGGCGACATACCCACCGCGCGCGATCGCCCGCGCAGCCCCTCTGCAGTCGAGTCGACCGTAGATCTTCGTTTTCCGGTGTCCACCAAGCACTCCGGGTGCCTGACTCTCGTACGGCTTGTTGTCGGCACCACGGAGGATGTACGTCCTATTCGGCATCATGAAGCACCAATCCCAAGGTTCGACGCGCCCCTGACTTCACGACGCTGACACCATGACGCACAGGCGCTCTGGACCAACCGCGCGCGCTGGGAACCGGCCTGTCCCTGGTGGTGAATATCAGGGCATGTCCTTGCTCGAGCACTACGACGGTTCCCTTGGACTGGGCGCGCGGCCGCTGCTCCACGATCATGAATTCACCGCCCGTGTAATCGATGTGCGGCTTGTCCAGCCCGATCACCACTTGCATCGGAAATACCAACTCGCCGTACAGGTCCCGGTGCAGCGCATTCCAGTCACCGAGGCCGTAGGACAGCAGAATCGGCGTCGGACGCTGTTGGCCGCCGTCATGGCACAACTCGATCCATTCGTCGAAGGTATCCGGCTAGGGCGCGTGATCCCCCACGTTGAAAGCCCACTCACGCGCAACAGGCAGAAGCTGCCGGTAGAAGGCGGCTCGCATGGCCGTGATCGGGTCCGGTACCGGATCACGAAAGTATCGGTACTCCCCTTGCCCGAATCGGTACCGCGCCATGTCGATCGTGCTCCGAAATCGGCCCACCTCCGCGTACCAGGACGCAATTTCCTTGCATTCCGACTCGTCGAGCAACGGTCCCGTCTGCGCACACCCGCTCGTGTTGATTCCCTCGATCAGCGCAGGCCAATCGAGGGAATCAACACGAGCGGGCAAATCGGTGAACTGGTCCATACGAAGTAGACGATGCTGCGCGCAGAAACGTGAGAACGCCCCTGCTGTACGTAGGCTGAGGCATTGCCCGCATTCGACAAGTTAGTGTGACTCGGCATACTGACTAAAGTCGAACGTCGAACAAGGGAGAGCCGTGCCGGACCACACACGACGTCCAGTCGGTCCCTACTCTTCAGGGGTGCCCGTAGGCGCTCTCGACGTACGTATGCCTGACCTGGAACGATTCGGCCTCCCTCAGCTGTGGCGATCGGCAGTCATCGCGGCGGTGTTGTCCACGTCGATCATGCTTGCCCTGATCGTGTGGCCGTTCCGCAGACGCGGACGCACCATCGCGGACGCGGCTTCCGACGGCTTGGTGGACGGCTTCATCACCCTCGGCCCGACGTTCGTGAAGCTCGGACAACTGGTTGCGTCGTCGTCAGGTATTTTCCCGGCACCACTGGCGAATGCGTGCCTTCGGTGCCTTGACGACGTGCCACCTTTCCCAGCGCAGCAGGCTCGCAGCGTCGTGGAAGCCGACCTCGGATACTCGATCTCCGAACTGTTCGCGACGTTCGACGATCATCCGCTGGCGGCTGCATCGGTGGCGCAAGTGCATGCGTGCGTCCTGCACGACGGACGTGAAGCCGTCATCAAGATTCAGCGGCCGGGTATTTACGCCCGCATGCTCATCGATCTCCGGGCCGCATATCGAGGCGCGAGAATTCTGGAGAAGTTCGTCGAATTCCTACGGATAGCCAACGCCACGGCCATTATCCGCGACCTGCACAGTGCCACGATGACGGAACTGAACAGTGCCGTCGAAGCCGATCGGCAAACAACGTTCCGGAACAACATCGGCACCTTCGGCGACAACAAGGGCGTGACGACACCCGAGGTGTACTGGGATTACTGCGGGCCGCGGGTGATATGCATGGAGCGAATGCGCGGTGTTCCTCTCGATCGCTTTGTCGCGAGTCCGGACGGCGTCGACGAAGCCCGCATGCTTATTCGACGCGGCGTGAAAGTATGGCTCGAATCCGTCATTGTTCACGGACCATTCCACGGCGATGTTCACGCCGGAAATCTCTGGGTCCTCGATGACGGTCGAATCGCTATGCTCGATTTCGGAATTGTCGGAATTCTCCCCGAAACGTGGCGAACAATTCTCACCGACATGTTTCGCGCGACATTGATCGACGGAGACTTCGCCCGTGTCGCGCGCGGTATCCGCGCCTTGGGATACGCCACCGACTACGAGGTGGACGACGACCAACTCGGCCTGCAGGTAGCCACGGCATTAGCGCCAATTCTGGGCCGAGACCTGGGAGAACTCAAGTTGAGTGAACTCATCATGGCGCTGATCCAGCTAGGCAGACAGTGGGGTGTGGCCAGCCCCGAGGAATTGGTTCTGTTCGGCAAGCAACTCGGATATTTCGAGCGATATGCCACCGCGCTCGCACCGGGCTGGGTTATCGGTCAGGATCTTTACCTTTTCAAGAATGTCTTTCCCGACGACGTCACGGCCAAGGCGCACAATTTGGGAATCACCCTTCCGGAATAAATCTGCCTAACTTAACTACTACGACAATCCAGGCGCGGGGATTAATCTGAAGCAACCCCCTGCGCTAGGAGCACGCCGTGCAAACAGCACCCGCCATCATTGCCGAGCAGAAGTCCGCAGACAACCGAATCAGCGGAACGACCCCTGCAACCACCATCGGCACGCTGATCACGTCCTTCGACAGTTCCATCATCGAGTTACTCGTCAGCCCAGGTGGGCCCGACGTCGAGATTCGATCAATGACACTCCTCGAAGACTCCGACATCGACGGCACGGAATCCCCGGGCGCACTGTCCGACGTGTATCTGCCGGTCGGAGTTCCGATTGATTCGGTGATCAAGTGGCTGGTCGCGTCGGAGCACAAGCCGAAGCTGATGCTCGTCAAGAATGCCGTCAACGAAAGCGCATTGCGGGCGGCTGCGGAAAAGTCGGGAATCGCGCTCGCGTCCGTTCACCCGCAGGCCAGCTCCGGTCATATCTACTCGCTGATACAGCAGTTGCTCATCAAGAACACCTACCGCCGTCGTGCAACCGCTCCTGGTTCTGGGCTTGACCCCACTGGCGATTCCGACTTGTTCGCGCTCTCCGAGACAGTCGCAGAACTGACCGGCGGTTTGGTCACGATCAACGACAATGCCCAGCACATCCTTGCCCATTCCACCGGACACGAGAATGAGGACGAATTACACCAACGGTCGGTGCTCGGCCGCGAATGGCCGAGTGGCTACAGCGAATGGCTGCAGAAGCGAGGCACATTCGAACATCTACGACGCTCCGACGAGATCATCGACATCCCGGCCGCACCGGAGTTCGGCGCCGCCCACCGGCTGGCCGTCAGCATTCGGCGCCGCGGCACAAGCATCGCTACCTCCGGCGTGCACCAGCAGCATCTCGGAACCATCTGGGTCCAGACTGCGGGAACACCACTTCACGATGGTTCCGACGAGGTGCTTCGCGGCGCAGCAGAAGTGGCCTCACGCATCGTGATCCGGATCCTCGACGCGTCCCGCCGGGAGAGCGCCCAGATCCAGCGACTGTTCGGCGCCCTTGGCGGCGGAGTCGATATCACTTCCTTGGCGGATTCACTCTCACTATCCCTCGACGGACCGGCCGCGGTGGTGGGATTTGCGACCACCGAGCAGACGCCGGCCGAGTTGCGGCGGATGACGAACTCACTGCGCCTGCACGCCAGCGCTTTCCGACGTGACGCCGTCACCACCGCGATAGTCGACCGGATATACGTGCTCTTCCCTCTGGCAGAAGGCGAATCGCTGATCAGCGATTGGGCCTCCGACACAGTTCACTACCTGGAGAGTTCGACGGACATCGTCGCGCGGGCTGCGGTCGCAGTGATGATTCCCCGACTGTCCGGGGTGCCAGAGGCCCGAAGAGAAGTCGACCGGGTGCTCGACGCTCCCGGCGACACGCCCTCCCGCGTCACAACTCTGGCTGCCTCCCGCACCGCAGTGCTACTCGGCGAAATCCTCGACCTGATCGGGGACAACGACCGACTGCGCGATCCCCGGGTGGATCGCTTGTTGTCTTACGACGACAAGAACTCATCGGACATGCAATTCACACTCACGAGCTACCTCGCTGCGTTCGGTGATGTGAAAAAAGCTGCGGCCTTGCTGAAAGTGCACCCCAACACGTTGAGGTACCGCGTCCGTCGCGCTGAGCAGATCATGGGAATCTCGCTCGACGAACCGGACACACGACTACTGACAGAGCTTCAACTAGCACTTGTCAGCCGGGAACCGTCCGAACCCGAACGGCTGACACCCACCCTCTGACGCCCACCGCTCCGTCCGATCAACGAGACACGTCACGTACCGCGCACCACTTGCGCGGTACATAACACTCGTCAATGAATCGAACGTCTAACTCAGGAGCACCCTTGAGAACTCGCGGAGCCGTCATCCGTCAAGCGCCCGGCAAGTACGAGGTCGTCGACCTCGAACTCGATTCACCTCGCACCAATGAACTGACCGTCAAAATGGTTGCCTCCGGCCTGTGCCATTCCGACGACCACATCGCCAGCGGCGATCACGCAGTGGGCCGCTACCCCATCTGCGGTGGCCACGAAGGTGCAGGCGTTGTGGTGGAGGTCGGCCCGAACACCGAGGGATGGACAGAGGGCGACCACGTCATCTTCTCCTTCCTTGCCGCCTGTGGCCGATGCCGTTGGTGTGCAAGCGGAATTCAGAACCTGTGCGACAACGGCGCAGCCATCATGACGGGTGGTCGTCCCGGCGACGCCGAAAGCTACCGCATGTCGTTGGACGGCGAACCGGTTTCACAGACCTGCGGCCTCTCCACCTTCAGCGAATACACCACGGTCAGCACACTCTCCGCAGTCAAGGTGGACAAGCACCTTCCGCTCGAGACGCTGTGCCTGCTGGGCTGCGGCGTCGGCACCGGTTGGGGTGCAGCCGTCAACTCCGCCCAGGTGTACCCGGGCCAGACCGTGATCGTCATGGGCGTCGGCGGCATCGGAATCAATGCAGTTCAAGGCGCCGCGCACGCCGGCGCCGCGCACATCATTGCGGTGGACCCCGTCGAATTCAAGCGCACGAGCTCCCTGAAATTCGGTGCCACACACGCAGTGTCCACGATGGAAGAAGCAACCGATATCGCTCGGTCCTTCACCAACGGCCAGGGCGCCGACTCCGCGATCGTCACGGTCGGCGTGACCACTGGAGACCATGTGGCACAGGCTTTCTCGTCGATTCGCAAGGCCGGTACCTGCGTGGTCACCGGACTGGGCAAGATGACGGACATCGGAATTCCGGTGAGCCTGATGGAACTCACGCTGTACCAGAAGAGAATTCAGGGATCGCTCTTCGGCGCCTCCAACCCGACTGCCGACATCCCGTGGATGATCGATCTCTACACGAGCGGAAAGCTCAACCTCGACGGGTTGATCACCAACCGCTACTCCCTCGATCAGATCAACGACGGCTTTGCCGACATGCATTCCGGCCGGAACCTCCGCGGCGTTATCAACTTCTAGCACACGCTGTCTGGACTCGACCTCACGTCGAGTCCAGACAGAACTCGCAGCATGACCGGCTACTTGATCGAGGATCCGTGTTGCGTCAACGGCATGACTTCGATGCTCATGTACGGGAACAAGGGGAGATTCCAGAGAATCTCGTGCAGTTCGTCAGCCGACTCGACGTCGAAGATACTGATGTTGCTGAACTGACCCACGATTCGCCACAAATGCACCCACTTGCCCTGGCGCTGAAGGTCTTGCGAGTAGGCCTTCTCCGTGGCTACGGTCTCCGCGCGCACCACCGGGTCCAGATCGCGTGGAATGTCGACGTTCATCCGTACGTGAAACAGTGCCATGTTCTTCTTGTCCTCTAGTTCCTGGTCCAGGTTTTGACGGCGTCCATGTTCAGTTCGACTCCCAGGCCAGGCCCGGAGGGAAGGTGCAACTGACCTTCGGAATACTTCAGGGGTTCCTGGAGCAATTCCTCACTGAAGAGCAACGGTCCGAAAAGCTCTGTTCCGAAGTTGATTCCGGGCTCGGCGCAGGCGAAGTGCAACGAAGCCGCTGTACCGATCGGCCCTTCGATGGACGTCGCACCGTGGCACGCGATACCCGCAGCCTTGGCAATCGCGACGACCTCGCGGCTACGCTGCAACCCACCGCACTTGGTGGTCTTGAGCGCGATGACGTCGGCAGCGCTGCGACGTGCGATTTCCAGAGCGTCGTGCGGCGTCTGCACGCTCTCGTCGGCCATGATCGGAATCGGTAACAGCCTACTGAGTTCTGCGAGAACCTCGATTTGGTCTGCCGGAGTGGGCTGTTCGATCAACTCGACGCCGCCCTCGGCGAGTTGCGGCAGGTACCGCAGCGCGGTGAAGCGATCCCACCGCGCGTTGACGTCGACACGGACACCGGCATGACCGTCGAGCGCCTGTGCAATCTCGACGATGCGCGCAACATCGACGGCAGGATCAAGTGCGCCCATCTTGAGTTTGAAGCTGAAATTGAGTCGGGCTTCGAGCTTTTCGTGGGCTTCCTCGATGATCTCTGCCGCCGGCGCCGCACCCAGTGCCCATGTGACGTCGACGCTTTCGCGGAAGGCCCCGCCGAGCAGCGTGTGCACCGGCACACCCAGGCCGCGAGCCCAGGCATCGTGCAACGCCACGTCGACGGCAGCCTTCGCGAATCGCGCATTGGCAACAACCTTCTCGATGTCGGCCATGATCGCAGTGATCTGATCGACGCGCCTGCCGACGACTACGGGCGCGATGTACTTCTCGATGATGACCTGCATCGTCTCCACCGATTCGCCGCCCCACCACGGACCGCCCGGAACGACACCTTCGCCGTAACCGATCACTCCGTCGGAGGTGCGGATCGCGACCAGCAACAACGGCTGCGCCGTCATCGACGTGGTGGCGAACTTGTGGGGGCGAACCAGCGGGACGTCGAGGATGGTCGTCTCGATGGAGACGATCGACAGGTCTGTCATCAAATCACTTTCTTTCGAACAGTTGTGGATCAGGCCGGGTCGAGCACGAAGTCGTATGTGACCCGGTTGATTCCATCGGCACCCGGCTTCGGATCGAGAATCAGTTCCGGCTTCGTGGCCGTTGCGACATCGTTCTCGATCCACTCACCACCGGAGAAGTAGAGCTGAGTGGTGATCGTGCGCTTGCCGGGAGCCTTCACCATGAGGTGCAGGTGCGCCGGACGCCACGGGTGCCAGCCGGCCTTCTCGATGAACCAGCCGGTGGGTCCGTCGGTCGGAATCTGGTACGGCGCAGGCTGAATCGTGGTGATCTCGAACCGTCCCTCTCCGTCGGTCACGATCGTTCCGCGGAGGTTCCCGTCGGGGATGTGCGGCGCGAAATGGGAGTAGTAGCCCTCGTCGTCCGCATGCCACAGCTCGACGGTGGCCCCGTCCAACCCGTTGCCGTCGAGGTCACGGACCTGCCCCTCGAAGACCAGCTTCGATCCAACCTCGTTGTCACGCATGGGAAGTTCGCACTTAGCCGCCAATGTCTTGGCGTCGGCCACGTAGTACGGCCCCTCGATGCTGCCCTTCGTACCGCTCTGGCCGCGGTACGCAACCTCTTCGACGTTGTGCTCGAGGAAGACGTCCAGCCACAGCGGCCATTCACCGAACTGGCCGATGTCGATCAGCCACTGCTTGAGAACCCGATACTCGGGGTAGGTGACACCATGCTTGTCGATGACGCCGGCAAGTGCTTCGAGGACGTCCTTGGCGATGGCCGAGACACGCTCGGGCGGGGTGTCCGCACTGACTCGTTCCTGGAGGAACTTGTCGGTGGCGGCGGTGCCCGAACCTACTGCGGTGGGGCTCTCGGAAGTGGTCATGTGGTCCTCCTCGGGGCCGTGTATGGCTGTTACCGGGTGGGCGCCGTACTGCTGGGCTGAGTCGGCTTCCCAAGTCTGGTTGTACGCTCTGCGTACATCTGTTACGCTGTGCGTACGCTTGTACTGTGCGCCCAATCACAGACCTTTGTCAACCTTCGGGCGTACTACGTCGATATAACCGCAGCTGAAGGGCTATCCCGTGACCGAGAACGATCGCGATTACATCCAGAGCATCGAGCGTGGATTTGCGGTACTGACGGCATTCGACGAGAAGAATCCCAATCCGTCGCTCGCCGATCTTGCCGCTGAAACAGGGCTCTCCCGCCCTGCCGTGCGGCGCATCCTCCTCACCCTTCAAAAGCTCGGGTACGTCACCGGCAACAACAGTCGGTGGTCGCTCACCCCTCGCGTTCTGAGCATCGGGCAGCACTATTCGGCGTCACACGCCCTGACGGAGGCGGCACTCCCCCGCCTGCTGGAGATCGCAGAACAGACTCACGAGTCGGCGTCACTGGGCGTGCTCGACGGCGTCGACGTGGTCTACGCCGCCCGTGTACCCGTCCGCCGGATCATGAGCATCAACGTCAGCGTCGGCACCCGAGTGCCTGCATATGCCACCTCCATGGGCCGCGCCCTGCTCGCGTGGGCGCCAACCGACATCATTGACAACGTCATCGCAAACTCCACGTTCGACGCCCTCACACCCACCACGATCACCGACGAAGGCGCATTCCACACCGCGCTTCGTGTTGTGCGCGAACAGGGCTACGCCCTCACCTCCGAGGAACTCGAAGACGGTTTGATCTCCCTCGCCGCCCCCGTCCGCGATGCCGGCGGAAGCGTCGTCGGCGTGACAGCGTGTTCAACCTCGGCGGGACGAACTACCCCGGAAGCCTTCCGCACCGACGTCGCACCTTTCCTCGTGGAGAAGGCAAATCAACTCAGCGCAGACATGGGATACCGGAGCTAACTTCTCAATACTTCAGAAGGCAACAGACCGTACTTACGCCGGAATGACGACGCAAACCGTCCGGTGTGCGTAAAACCCCATCTCACAGCAACATCGGTGACCGTCGTCGAATCGTCGGCATCGCGCAGATCTGCGTGGACCCGCTCGAGACGGATGTCGAGCAGGCATTCCGACGGGCTCCGGCCCACGTACTGCCGAAATCCTTCCTGCAATCTCCGTACGCTGACGCCCGCCACCTCGGCCATCTCCGCTGCGGTCCACACCCTGGCCGGGTCGTCGTGCATCTCGTCGAGTACGCGCTTGACGATGCGCGGCCTGGCGTGTCGCACCGCATCCTCACTTTCGGGCATCGCGGCAAGGACAAACGCCGAGATCACAGCGCCGGAGAGCTGGCCTGCCACCAGTTCGTTGTGCAGCACTCCAACCGGGCCGAGTATCTGATCCGACAGTGAGCGAACAAATTTCAGCCACCTGGCTCCGTCGTCCCCGCGGAGATCCACTTGATCGGGTAGGCGCATTCCGGGACGGCCGAGTACCTTCTCCATCTCGCGGTCGAGATATTCGCGGTCCATCCGGACTCCGACAATCTCGCAGTCCGCGCTCCACCGCGTGATTCTTGTGGTGATGTCGGGCGGACACACCGTCGCCACACCCTCCGTCGAGAACACGTGCGAGCCCGCGAACACCGACTCGAGCTCGCCCGAGAGCGGGATGTTCACCCCGTAGGCACCGGGATGATCGGATTCGACTGCGACGTCTGCGCCCCATCGAATATGAGCGATCCGCAGCGGACCCAACTCAGCGGTGCACACCCCCACTCCACTGGCCGCGTGCCGTGACAACGGCGTCAGCGTGTGCGGGAAGTAGGCGTCCGACACCGCATGACATGCCTCGTCCCAGTCCCGCGGAGCTGTACCGATCATGGAATCGACCATCGTCCTTCACCTTCCCAACCCGTGACCAGCCACATTGCCGAGCATGGGCGCTGAACATCATTGAACACTGTGTCCCCGGTCACTTCCAAGGAAAAACGGGTACCGGCCGTGATCGGGTGCGCAATCCGGATAGACACCGCGCTGTACGGATCGACCGAAGGCCGCGCTCGCCGTACGTTCGTCTTCACTCCCGGCGCGAGTCGTCTGCCACTTCCGCCTCCCGCACTTCGCGGCACTCTCACTCACCAGCCATCCGACAAGGAGGTCCGGTCATGGAACAAAATCAGCTTCGAGGCATCTTCGGCCAATTCGCCAGCGGCGTCACCGTCATCACCTGCACCAACGCCGACGGTCAGCCACACGGGGCCACGGTCACCGCATTCACGGCAATCTCCCTGGAACCACGCCTGTGCCAGATAACGATGACGCGAAAGTCCAAGGCGTGCGGCTACCTCGGCAACGCGCCGTTTGCCGTGAACATCCTTGCCTCCGACCAAGTAGACACGGCCATGCATTTTGCGGGCCGGCCACAGCGCACCGAGCCGCGATGGATCGACGGACCGACCGCTCCCCTGCTCGACGGCGCCGCAGCAACCATCTCGTGCATCCCGTGGAAGGAGTACGACGGCGGTGATCACATCATCTTCATCGGCGAGATCGTGGACGCACAGTCCAGCGGCAAGGATCCACTCCTCTTCTACCGAAGCACTTTTCACGATCTAGGCGCTACCTCGTCGACCACCGTCTGGAACGGCAGTCAGGACGACCCGCACAGCGGGTGGTTCGACGCCACCACTTCCTTCACTCCAATTCATCTTCAGCCCGCACCTCAAACGATCTGAAAGGCTTTGCCATGACGACCACCGAAATTCCTCCCACCGGCGTCGACCCCGCAGATTCCGGAGCGCCACAGGCCAATCCGGCCGCCGATTGCGAAGCCAACCGCACGAAGAACTTCGCCACCCGGCCGATGACCGGCGACGAGTACATCTCGAGCCTGCAGGACGGTCGCGAGATCTGGCTCCACGGAGATCGTGTCAAGGACGTCACGACGCATCCCGCTTTCCGGAATCCGATCCGTATGACCGCAAGGCTGTACGACGCTCTGCACACCGGCGAGCACGTGGACGCCCTGACTGTTCCGACCGACACGGGCAACGGCGGTGTCACCATGCCGTTCTTCCGCACCCCGACGTCGTCGGCTGATCTGCTCAAAGAGCGCGACGCCATCGCGACGTGGGCTCGTATGACCTACGGCTGGATGGGCCGCTCCCCCGACTACAAGGCAAGTTTCCTGGGAACCCTCCACGCCAACAAGGAGTTGTACGCACCGTTCCAGGACAACGCCGAGCGCTGGTACCGCGAATCGCAGGAGAAGGTTCTGTACTGGAACCACGCGATCATCAATCCCCCTGTGGATCGCCAACTTCCACCGGACGAGGTCGGCGACGTCTTCATGAAGGTGGAGAAGGAAACCGACGCCGGTTTGATCGTCAGCGGCGCCAAGGTTGTTGCCACCGGGTCGGCGATCACCAACTACAACTTCATTGCTCACTACGGTCTGCCGATCAAGAAGAAGCAGTTCGCCCTGATCTGCACGGTACCGATGGACGCGCCGGGCGTGAAACTGATCTGCCGCACCTCGTACACCGAACATGCCGCGGTGATGGGCAGTCCGTTCGACTACCCGCTGTCGAGCCGCATGGATGAGAACGACACCATCTTCGTCTTCGACAAGGTGCTGGTGCCGTGGGAGAACGTCTTCATGTACGGCGACGTCGACCGGATCAACGCATTCTTCCCTCAGTCGGGGTTCCTGCCGCGCTTCACCTTTCAGGGCTGTACACGCCTGGCTGTCAAGCTCGACTTCATCGCCGGCCTGTTGATGAAGGCGCTCGAAGCCACCGGCGCCGGCGGCTTCCGCGGAGTCCAAACCCGTGTCGGTGAAGTGATCGGGTGGCGAAACCTCTTCTGGTCGTTGACCGAATCGATGGCACGCGATCCCGAACAGTGGGTCGGGGATTCGGTGATACCGAAGCTCGAGTACGGCCTCACCTATCGGATGTTCATGATCCAGGGATACCCCCGGATCAAGGAGATCATCGAACAGGACGTCGCGTCGGGCCTGATCTACCTGCCGTCGAGTTCACTCGATTTCAAGAGCCCGGACGTGCGCCCCTACCTCGACAAGTACGTTCGCGGTTCCGACGGGATCACCGCCGTCGACCGCGTCAAAGTCATGAAGGCTCTGTGGGATTCGATCGGTACCGAGTTCGGCGGCCGGCACGAGCTGTACGAGCGGAATTACTCGGGTAACCACGAGAACGTCAAGGCGGAACTCCTCTTCGCCGCGCAGAATCGTGGGCACGCCAGTTCCATGAAAGGCCTGGCGGAACAGTGCCTGAGTGAATACGACCTCGACGGCTGGACGGTTCCGGACCTTATCGGCAACGACGACGTCTCGTTCTTCAAGAACCGGTAACTCCCGCCACCGTCAGGGCGGACTCGCGGTGCCGAGTCCGCCCTGACGGCAGGACCACGTTCACGAACACCATGCCCTGGGTCAGGACTAGGCATATGCCTAGTGTGACCTGCAACACAGAATGTCAAGGTGAATCCAGTACCGGACGCAGCCCCGTCCGGAAAGCAGGCCCCAAGCAGATACCGACAGCCCTCGGTAATCGCAGCTGGTCGCCTAGTCGAGCTGGAGGACCCCATGACAGATATGTTGGACGCTGCTCAGAGCACGGACAAATACGCGAAAATGCGCGCTGCCCTCGACGACGCTCTCGTCGAGGACCCGGAGACCGGCCGCTACCAGGTACGGCGCAGCGTCTTCACGGACGAGCAGCTGTTCGACCTCGAGATGACCCACATTTTCGAGGGCAATTGGATCTACCTCGCGCACGAGAGTCAGATCCCCAAGTTGGCGACTACTTCACCACCTACATGGGCCGTCAGCCCATCGTCATCACCCGAAACAAGGATGGCGAACTCGGCGCACTGATCAATGCCTGCAGCCACCGCGGTGCGATGCTCTGCCGCCGCAAGACAGATAACCGAACCACCTTCACCTGCCCGTTCCACGGATGGACGTTCAACAACAGTGGAAAGCTCCTCAAGGCCAAGGATGCTCGGACCGGCGGCTACCCGGAACAGTTCAACAAGGACGGCTCACACGACCTGACCAAGGTCGCACGATTCGAAAATTATCGAGGGTTCCTCTTCGGCAGCCTCAATCCGGACGTCCTGCCCCTCGAAGAACATCTCGGTGACACCACGAAGGTGATCGACATGATCGTCGACCAGTCACCCGACGGACTCGAAGTGCTGCGCGGCGCCTCCACCTACACGTACGACGGCAACTGGAAGTTGCAGACCGAGAACGGCGCTGACGGCTACCACGTGTCCTCGACGCACTGGAACTACGCCGCCACCACAGCCCGCCGCACCGCCGGAGAATCGGCCAACGAAACCAAGGCGATGGACGCCGGTACCTGGGGTAAGCAGGGCGGCGGATACTTCTCCTACGACTACGGACACCTCCTTCTGTGGATGTGGTGGGGCAATCCCGAAGACCGCCCACTGTTCGAGCGTAAAGCGGAGCTGGAGGCTCAGTTCGGTTCCAAGAAGGCCGAATTCATGGTCGGTGCGTCAAGGAACCTCTGCCTCTATCCGAACGTCTACCTCATGGATCAGTTCAGCAGTCAGATCCGGCACTTCCGCCCGATCTCTGTTGACCAGACCGAAGTCACGATCTACTGCATCGCGCCCAAGGGCGAAAGTGCCGCAGCCCGAAGCAACCGCATCCGTCAGTACGAGGACTTCTTCAATGCAAGCGGCATGGCCACCCCGGACGACCTCGAAGAGTTCCGGTCTTGCCAGAAGACCTATCAGGCCGCCGGTGCGCCGTGGAATGATCTGAGCCGTGGTGTGACACACCAAATTTCCGGACCCAATGACGTTGCCAAGGATCTAGGCATGGACCGCGTTCTCTCCAGCGGATCCAAGACCGAGGACGAAGGCCTGTACCCGATTCAGCACGGCTACTGGCGCGACGCCATGATCGCCGCGGTCGATGCCGAACAAGCCGCTTCTGCCCGGACCAACTGAGGATCTCGATCACCATGACACTAGCAACCGCCAATGCCGTCACACTCGAATCCGTGCGGCAGTTCCTCTACCGCGAAGCCCGCTATCTCGACGATCGTGAATTCGAGAAGTGGATCGAGTGCTACCACCCCGATTCCGAGTACTGGATGCCCGCCTGGGCCGACGACGGTGAACTGACTACCGATCCGCAGGCGGAAATCTCATTGATCTACTACCCCAACCGGGGCGGCATCGAAGATCGCGTATTTCGCATCCGCACCGATCGTTCCAGCGCGACAAGCCTTCCCGAACCGCGCACCGGCCACAACATCACCAACGTCGAAATCCTCGAGGCACGCGATTCGGTAGTAGACGTGCGCTTCAACTGGTTCACGCTGTACTTCCGCTACAACACCGTCGACACCTACTTCGGCACCTCGCACTACACAATCGATTTCGCGGGCGAGCAGCCGTTGATCCTGAAGAAGAAGGTAGTCCTCAAGAACGACTACATCCATCATGTTGTCGACATCTATCACTTCTGACGTTTACGATCGAATCGAGCTGTTCCCCATGACCTTTCAAATAGCACTGAGTTTCGAGGATGGCATCACCCGCTTCGTCGAATGCAACACCGACGAAACCGTCGCCGACGCCTCCTACCGCGCCCGGATCAACATCCCCCTCGACTGCCGCGACGGAGCCTGCGGCACGTGCAAGTCGCTGTGCGAGTCAGGCACTTTCGACGCCGGCGACTACATCGAGGAGGCACTCACGGACGACGAGGCCGAGCAGGGATACTGCCTGCCGTGCCAGATGGTGCCGGAATCCGACCTCGTACTGCAGATCCCCACCACCTCCGCCGTGGCCAAGACTGCTGCCGGTTCGTACACGTCCACCATCACCGAGATCGTTCGCCACTCGGATTCGACTGTCGGCTTCACCGTCGCGGTCGACAATCGCGCAGAACTGGTCTTCCTTCCCGGTCAGTACGTGAACATCCTCGTTCCGGGAACCGAAGCAACACGCTCGTACTCGTTCAGCACCGGCCCCGACGTCGAGTCGGCGTCGTTTCTGGTCAAGATCACGCCGGGAGGGCTGATGTCCGACTATCTCAGTCTGCAAGCGCAGGTCGGTGACACACTGGAATTGACCGGCCCGATGGGCAGTTTCTTCCTGCGTAGCGGGCAGCGACGCGCACTCCTGCTCGCCGGGGGAACCGGTTTGGCGCCACTGCTCTCGATCCTGGAGAAAATGCAGACCGACGGTGTGACTCGACCCGTTCACTTGATTTACGGTGTGAACTCAGACCTCGATCTGGTCGAACTGGAGAAGCTGAGTGCGTACGCAGCATCGTTGCCGCAGTTCACCTTCGACTACTGCGTATCCGATCCCGGCAGCGCAGCGCCGAACAAGGGGTACGTCACGAGCTTGATCGAACCGGGTCATCTCGACGGCGGAGACGTCGACGTCTACCTGTGCGGCCCGCCGCCGATGGTCGAAGCCGTTCGCCAGCACTTCAAGAACGTGTCGATCACACCCACGAACTTCTACTTCGAGAAGTTCAACAGTGCGGCGACCCCGGCTGATTCACCGGCAAGCTCGATCGAAGAAACGGCAGCCGACACGTACGAGATCGGTGAAGAACACCTGCCTGTCGCGGAATCGGACGCACAGTTCGACGCCCGGATGGCGCTCGAACTCGGCGCATTGGAACTCACGATCGGGCGCCTTACTCCGGCACAGTTGACGGAGTACCGCATTCTGGCGGAGAACTCGGCAACCTCCATCGACCGCGACCACTTCACGGACGCAGCGGCATTCACCGAAACCAACGCCCTCTTCCACGACTTCCTCTTCCGCTGCACCGGCAACGACATACTGCTGCAGGCCTACCAACGTCTCGAGGTCACGCAGCTGATGAACCGAGTACTCCGGACCGCGGACTGGGTGGACGAACATGTCGCAGAGGATCACTCACGCATTGTGCGCGCATTCGAGCAGAATGATCGCGCCGCGGCCCGTGAGCTGATCGTTCAGCACAGCAAACACGCGAAGTCGACGATGCGACGTGCCATCACCGACGCTCGGGTCAGTGTGGCGTCGTGAACGCACGTTACTTCTCCGGCCGGTTCGACGATCGGGTCGTTGTCGTCACCGGAGCGGCCCAGGGGATCGGGCGCAGCGTAGCCGAAAGAATCTCCGCCGAAGGCGGTTCCGTTGTTCTCGTGGACCGAGCAGAGCTGGTCCACGAGATTGCGGCACCGTTGGATCGTTCCCATTCGGTGACCGCAGATCTCGAGACCTTCGAAGGTGCCCAGCACGCAATAGATTCCGCGCTGAGACACTTCGGACACGTCGACGTACTGGTCAACAATGTCGGCGGCACAATCTGGGCAAAACCATACGAGCATTACACCCCGGAGCAGATCCATGCCGAAGTCACGCGTTCGTTGTTCCCCACCCTGTGGACGTGCCGGGCATTGCTACCCCACTTGATCGAACGGGCGAGCGGAACCATCGTCAACGTCTCCTCAGTCGCTACCCGGGGCGTCAACCGTGTTCCATACGCTGCGGCCAAGGGCGGAGTCAGCGCCATCACCGCGGCACTGGCGATGGAAGTCGCGCAGTACGGAATACGAGTCGTGGCAACAGCTCCCGGTGGAACGGAAGCGCCACCTCGCGTCGTGGCCCGCGGCCCCGGTGCACAGACCGACGAAGAGAAACTCTGGTACCAACAGATCGTCGACCAGACCGTCGACTCGTCACTACTCAAGCGTTACGGCACCCTCGACGAACAAACTGCCGCCATAACCTTCCTTGCCTCCGATGAGGCGTCGTACGTCACCGGAACGGTCCTTCCCGTTGCCGGCGGCGACCTCGGCTGAGCGAGTCACCCCAATTCCTGATCTCTCGAACGGAGATTTGTCATGTCCTCGATCGAACGCGGTTCCTGGGCCAGCGCCCGCCATCGCTCTTCAGTGCTGTGGGTAGTCACCATCGCAGCCATCGCCATCTTGTTCGACGGATACGACCTCGTCGTATACGGCACGATTCTGCCCGTCCTGATGGACGATCCCGGCCACATCGGAGTGCTTTCTGCCTCTCAAGCTGGAGCATTGGGCTCGTACGCCCTTGTCGGAGTCATGGTGGGTGCGTTGACGTGCGGCGCAATCGGTGACTACTTCGGACGCCGAAAGATGATGCTGATCAACATCGTCTGGTTCTCGGTCGGCATGGCGCTGGCGGCGTTTGCGACCAGCATCACCACCTTCGGGCTCCTGCGATTCTTCACCGGCATCGGCGTCGGCGGACTGGTTGCCACTGCCGGAGCAATGATCGCCGAGTTCGCCCCGCCAGGGCGTCGAAATCTGTTCAACGCCATCGTGTACAGCGGCGTCCCGGCCGGCGGCGTCATGGCGTCGATCCTGGCAATCATTCTTCGTGATTCCATTGGATGGCGGGGACTCTTTCTCATCGGCGCACTTCCGTTGATCATTCTGTTTCCGCTTGCGTGGTTCAAACTTCCCGAATCTCCCGCGTGGCTCGTCGCCCGCGGTCGGAGTGACGAAGCTCGGGCAATTTCCTCGAAAACCGGAATTCCCCTGCCCGTTATCGCCACTAGCCCCGCCGATTCGCCCGCAGAGCGAGTCGGCTTCCGAGCCTTGGCCAGCAAGCAATATGTTTGGGGCACAGCACTACTGGGCCTCATGAGTTTTGCCGGTCTTCTTCTGACCTACGGACTGAACACCTGGCTGCCCAAAATCATGGAGAACGCCGGATACAACGCCAAGGGTTCACTCTCGTTCCTGCTGGTCCTCAACGGCGGCGCGATCATCGGCGGACTACTGGCGTCGCGGATCGCCGACATCACCGGGCCCCAGCGGGTTGTCGCAACCACTTTCGGTTTGGCCGCATTAGCACTCCTGCTGTTCACGTTCGGCTTCCCGCTACCCGTCCTTCTCGCATCTGTTGCGATCGCCGGGGTCGGCACAATCGGAACTCAGGTGCTCATCTACGGATTTGTCTCCAACTACTATTCGACGGCGGCCCGAGCGGCCGGCGTCGCGTGGTGCGCAGGCTTCGGCCGTCTCGGCGGCATCTTCGGCCCGCTGATCGGTGGAAGCTTGATCAGTGCCGGTATCAGTTCCGAGTCCGCGTTCTACGTGTTTGCCGGTATCGCCGTGCTTGGCTCCATCGTGACCTTCTTCGTACCTAAGCAGGCCCCAGATCTCGATACTGCCGCAACTCCTGCCGCAGAGGTCCGATCGGAAAACGAATCTCGCGGTGAGCCCGGCGTTACGGTAGTCAGGTGACACTTCGGGACGTGCTGGTGGGCCGAGAACGCGAACTGAGCGTTCTCGGCCAGGCATTGGCTGCGGCGAAGGCAGGCACTCCGTCCCTCGTTCTCGTAGAGGGCGATGCGGGCAGTGGCAAGTCCACTCTGGTCAGCCGGTTCTCCGAAATATCGGCGCAGCACACTCTTCGATCCGCTCGCGGATTGGAGTGGGAGTCTCAGACGCCGTTCGGGGTCGTCACACAACTACTCGACCATCCGGTGTCGGTCCACGATCCCGTCGTCATTGCCCAAGAGATTCTCGACAGCACTGACCAGTTGACCATGGTTGTCGTCGACGACGCCCACCACAGCGATGTCGGCTCACTTCAGGCGATTACTTCAGCGCTCCATCGAGGTCGGGGCGCGCAACTCTTGGTTGTGCTCGTCGTCGAGGATTCACCGCACATCAACGCCGAGGTCCGGCGCATTCTCGAACTTCACTGGTCGCAGCGACTGCACATCAGCGCCCTCGACGCCGCTGCAGTCATCGACATCGCCCGGGTTCGCAACGGAATTGATCTCAGTTCCGGCGTCGCGCTCCAACTTCAGGAGTTCACAGCGGGCAACACACTCGACGTCGTCTCGCTACTCGACGAATTGCCGCCGACGTATTGGACTCAGTGGCACCGCACCTTGCCTGTTCCCCGCTATCGCGCAGCGTCGATCGCAGGCACACTTGCGCTGTGCTCCGAGGGTGCACGCACTTTGGTCGAAGCCGCCGCGATCCTCGGGCGCAGCACGACGTTGTCGCACCTCGCTCAACTAGCCGAAGTCGACGACATCGTCAGCGCGCTGGACAACGCCTTTGGCTGCGGTCTTCTCACCGTGCACGAGCAGCGCGGCAGCACCGAAGTATCCGTTCGAGGAAAGATGGTTGCGGCTGCCGTGAGCGCCACCTTAGGACCTACCCGACTGCACCAACTGCATTGTCGCGCAGCCGAGATCGCCTGGGGAGACGGCGAGCGGTTGTTCCATCTGGCTGCCGCCGCTACGACGCACGACGAAGCACTGGCCTCAGAACTGGTGACCTACGCTGAACTCCGGGCAGCCGACGGCGCGTGGTCCGAGGTGGCCGACGCAATGGTCACCGCCAGCCGTCTCACCACCAGCAGAAGCGACCACGAAACTCGACTACTGAGGGGAATTGACGCGCTGACCGGTGCTGGCGACATTCCACACGCCATGGACTTCGTTCCCGAAATCGAGAGTATTACGCGCGGACCGCTGCGCGACGCCGTCCTCGGATACCTCGCGATTCACCGGGGACGCCCAACCGAAGCTGCTGACCTACTGACTCGCGCTTGGAGCAGTTGCCCTGCGGATCTCGATCCCGCAGTCGCGGCAATGATCGCCCAGCGAATGGTCCTGCATTCTCTGGCCAGACTCGACGGCGCCGCTTTGGTCCAGTGGGTCGACCGCGCAGTCGAATTGGTCGGTCCGTCAGATCCTGCCGCAGTGGAGTCCGAAGCGATAAAGGGCCTCGGACTGGGTGCCACCGGACACACCGAACAGGCGCTCGCGGCCTACGAAGAACTGTCGGACCGCATCCGGCCCGGCGCTCAAGCTCAGCGATTCCAGATGGGCCGCGGTTGGCTCGAGCTGGCAGTGGATCATCCCGAGGCGGCCCGTCGCGATCTCGAAAGCGCAGTGTCCACTAAATTTTCCAGCGGCTCGGCGCGTATCTCGCTGTGGGCGCAGGCCTGGCTTGCCCGCACACAGTTCGCCTTGGGGGCGTGGGACGACGCATTGTCGACGATCGACAGTGCCGCCGCGCAAGTCGATCGTTTCGAAATCGACATCGTCCGACCGTTGGTGCATTGGTCCGGGGCACAAATTCACGCGCTTCGCGGAAACTGGGACCTGGCCCGCAATCACGTGCGCCGCGCGCATGTTGGTGCACATTCCTACGAAATCATGTACGTGCCTTCGCTTCTCGCCCGGGCACAATTCTCCGAAGCTGCGGCCGACTACGCCGATGTACTGGCAGCGCTGACGCCCCTGACCTCGAGCACGTCACAACAGTGGCTCGACGAACCCGGGTTCTGGCCGTGGGTCGATCTCTATGCGAATGCTCTCGTGATGGTCGGTCGGGTCGACGACGCCGATACCTTCCTCCAACCACACGAGAAGACCGCACGCATTCGCGGGCACCGTTCTGCCACAGCACGTCTTGGATATGTTCGTGGCAGAATCCATGGAGCCCGAAGCGAACTCGGCGCCGCCAGAAACTGTTTCGACGACGCGCTTCTCAGCCTCGAGGACCTGCCACTCCCCTACGACCGTGCCCGAATCAATTTTGCCTACGGCCAAACTCTCCGGAGAGCCGGCAAACGCGCAGAGGCAGACGTCGTACTGAGGGACGCACGCGAGCTCTACTACGCGCTGGGCGCAGCGACATACGTCGAGCGTTGTGAGCGTGAGCTGCGCGCCGGCGGGTTGAACCTTTCACGTATGGACAAGGGAATCACCGATCTGACCCCACAAGAGCGAGCCGTTGCGGATCTTGTCGCTGCCGGCAAGTCCAACAAGGAAGCTGCGGGCGAATTGTTTCTCTCTGTCAAGACAATCCAGTATCACCTCACTCGTGCGTACGCAAAGCTCGGACTGCGCTCTCGTAGCGAACTTGCGGCGCTCTTTCGTGAACGCGAACTTGGCGATCCACACCAGGAGACCTGAAACATGTCGAATACCTCGACAATTGCACCCACTCGTGTCATCACCGAGCCGCTACCCCAACCTCTCTACAGTCCTCGGCGCGTTTTGCGAGACTTCGGCGGAACATACGGCGCAAACGCAGTTATCGGGATTGTCTTCTCTGCCACCGGCCCAGTAGCGGTCATCCTTGCTGCCGGCTTGGCCGGCGGGCTGAGCCAATCACAATTGGCCTCTTGGATTTTCGGCGCCTTCTTCGTCAACGGAATCTTGACGATCACCGCGTCCTGGCTGTACCGGCAACCACTGGCGTTTTTCTGGACGATTCCCGGAACCGTCGTCGTCGGCGCGTCCCTGCATCATCTTCCGTGGGAGCAGGCGATCGGAGCATTCTTTGCAACGGGCGTTCTGATCTTGCTGCTGGGATTGACGGGGTGGATCACACCGATCATGAATGCACTCCCCATGCCCATCGTCATGGCAATGGTGGCAGGCGTTTTCCTTCACTTCGGTACCGACCTGGTAGAGGCGCCCGCCCACGACGCCGCCATTGCACTGCCGATGATCGTCACCTTTGTTGCACTCAGCGCCTTCGCGAAACTGGGAAGGTATATCCCTCCCGTTCTCGGTGCCTTGATTGTCGGGGTGGTGGTCGTTCTCGCGACCGGACGGTTCGCACCTACCGGCGGCGATCACGAATGGTTTGCGCACCCAGTGCTGTCCACACCGGCATGGTCGTGGCAGGCAATGATCGAACTTGTTGTGCCGCTGGCGATCACCGTGGTCGTTGTGCAGAACGGCCAAGGGATCGCAGTCCTGCGAGCGGCCGGACATCAACCGCCGATCGGCAGCGCAACGATTGCGTGTGGCGTGTTCTCACTCGTGAACGCGGCGGTGGGATGCGTGTCAACCTGCCTGACCGGGCCAACCAATGCTCTCCTGTCAGCATCCGGGGAACGAACACGGCAGTACACCGCCGGCATCTTCTGTGGGGTACTCGCGGTTGTCTTCGGCCTTTTTGCCCCGACCTTCGTGTCGATGATGCTGGGCACGCCCGCTGCGTTCATCGTGACACTTGGCGGATTGGCAATGCTGAAGGCATTGCAAGGAGCTTTCGTCACCGCATTCGGGTCGCGATTCACCTTCGGTGCGTTGATCGCATTCCTCGTGACGATCTCCGACGTCGAACTGTTCAATATTGGCGGTGCATTCTGGGGACTCGTGGTGGGAGTGATCGCCTCACGCATCCTCGAGCGCTCCGACTACTCCTGAAGACTGCCCTGACATGCGAATATTCGCATGTACGACTTTGACAATCATTTACATTAAGCAGTAGATCTATACCCATGCACCTCACTACCCGCGTATCGCGGCGCCTCACTCTGGCCACATCAGTGGGCCTCTCACTTGCCCTTGTCACAGGATGTTCCTCCGACACCACGGACGCGGCGGAGGCAACAACCACCGCCGCGTCGTCAGCACCGAATGAACAAGCTTCGGCAACACCACGTCTCGCAATCTCCTACGACGGCGGCGTCCTGGTACTGGACGCAACCTCCCTCGATGTCGTCGGCGAAACCGCGATCGAGGGCTTCACGCGACTCAACCCGGCCGGCGACGGTCGGCATGTCATGATCTCCGCCGGCGAAGCGTTCAAGGTGCTCGACACCGGCACGTGGTCGTCGGCACATGGTGACCATTCCCATTACTACACAGCCGATCCCGCGATGTCGGACGTCGAGTTCGCAGCCAACGAGCCCGGACACGTTGTACGACATGCCGGAAAAACTGTCCTCTTCAATGACGGCTCGGGCCTGGTCGAAATCTTCGATCCCGTCCAATTGGCCAAGCGTCAGCCACGCGTCGAGACCTACACAACCCCGGAACCCCATCACGGGGTGGCTGTCGCACTCGCCGACGGAGGGCTGTTGACCACCATCGGAAACTCCGAGTCCCGCAACGGAATTGCAGTGCTCGATACCAACCGCGCGGAGGTCATGCGCAACGAGCAGTGCCCCGGCGTCCACGGTGAAGCCGTTGCAGCAGACGAGACGATCGTGCTGGGCTGCCAGGACGGCCTGCTCGTGTACAAGAACGGCGCGATCACCAAGGTCCAGAGCCCCGATGCGTACGGCCGCATCGGCAACCAGGCCGGTTCCGAAGAGTCGGACATCGTGCTCGGTGACTACAAGACCGATCCTGACGCCGAACTCGAACGACCACAACGAATCTCGCTCACCAATACCACCACGTCGGAACTGAAGCTCGTTGATCTCGGCACCAGCTACACCTTCCGATCACTCGGTCGCGGACCGCACGGCGAGGCCCTTGTTCTCGGGACCGACGGCGCTATCCACGTCATCGACCCGAACACCGGCGCAGTGACCAAGAAGATTGCCGTCATCGGCGAGTGGACCGAACCCACTGAATGGCAGGAGCCCAGGCCCACCCTGTTCACACTGGACCACACCGCCTATGTCACCGACCCCGCGTCGAAGAAGCTGATCGCCGTCGACCTCGAAGACGGCAGCATCCTGACCGAAACCACACTCGATCACACCCCGAACGAATTGACCGGCGTCACTGGCTGATTCGGATTTCACTTCTGCCCCTGTCTCACACCGAGGTGGGGGCCGAAGCCGTCTTACGAGCACGGATTCCGAACGGCATGTCGACCACCAGCCACATTTACACCGAAGCCACCGGCGAATACAGCGTTCGGCAGGTTATTCAGATTTCAGCAACCGAAGATGAACAGTCCAGATCCATTTGATTCCTCTTCTTCAGAAAGTTACCGACGACGAGACCACAGGGGAAGCCTCGAATCGCGACGGGATTGTTAGTGTCGAGGACGTGCTCACACATGGATTGACGGTGGACGGCCAACCAACGCTCGAACACATTGATTTCGCCGTTTTGGATTCCTTTCGATTCCCGGATGGGGACGGCTTCCCCGCTTCATATCGTGCATTTATCCGGCATGCAGGTTGGGCGCGGTCCTTCGGACTCTGGCTCATCTACCCGCCCGTGCATCCCGGATTTGCCGATGGCTGGCAAGGGCGCGCAGGGTATCTCACCGCGAACCTCCATTCCGCCTACCGAGAGGGTCACAGCGAGGAGTTCGATTGGATGGTCGAACCCGACGGCGATTGGTCGCTCCCCGCCTCGCTGCACGTATTCGGATTGAGCGAGAACGGCGACGCTCTGCTGTGGGATACAACATCGCGCGGCACCGACGGGGAGTTCCCAGTCTGGGAATCACGCTCACTCAACTCTCTCCACCGACTCGGCGACAGTCTCTCAGAAGCACTTCCGTCCATCCGCGATCGAGCTTTGAGCTTGTTCGGACCGCGCACTTACGACATCGAACCACTCCCTCCGATCCCACTCTGAAGCACGAGGAGTGACTACGCCGGGCTTTCCGCGGCGGAGACGTCGAGGATCCAGGTCACCCCGAACGCATCGGTGAGCATGCCGAAACCGGGGCTCCACGCTGCCGCGGCGAGGCCCTCGACGATGGATGCGCCGGCCGAGAGCTTCGCCCAGTAATTCTGCACCTCTTCGAGGGTCTCCCCGCGAACGGAGACGAAGAACGGTTGGTTGGTGATCGTGGTGCCGTTCTCGCGGTGCGTCGAACCGGCATTGCCTGCCGAACCGCCCGACTGTCCTGGGATGTCGTACGCCATCACGCGAAAGCCGTCCTCTGTCTCGATCCGGCCGAATACGACGCCCTGCGCGCCTGGCACGTCTTTAGGCATCCCGAAGTCGCCGTAGGTTGCAATTGTGACCTGGCCACCGAAGACGGACTGGTAGAACTCCAGGGCTGCTCGGGCGTCGCCGCGAAAGTTGAGGTGGGTCGTTGTCTTGATGCTCATGCCTGCTCCTAGTAAGAACGCTGTCCGGCTTTCTTCTTGACGACTGCCACTCTCACAGGCGTCTAGGACGGTTTTTGTCCTAGACTCGAACTAATCTCGTGAGATGGCGACCACGTCCCGGCTCTTGAATCTGCTGTCCCTGTTGCAGACCAGGCGTGACTGGCCAGGCGCCCTACTCTCCGAGCGGCTCGACGTCAGTCATCGCACGGTCCGCCGCGACATCGACCGGCTGCGGGAAATGGGCTACAACATTGCGGCAACCATGGGCCCGGACGGCGGATACCGACTCGATGCGGGCAGTGAGCTGCCTCCCCTGCTGTTCGACGACGATCAAGTCATCGCGTTGGCTGTTGCCCTGCAGACGGCGACCATGACCGGCGCCGGAATCGAAGAGGGTGCAGTTCGTGCTCTGACCACCGTGCGGCAAGTGATGCCGTCGCGTCTGCGCCATCGGCTCGACGCTCTCACCTTCACTACGATTTCGGCCGGCCCCGGTGACACGGCGTCCGACTCCGTGTCACCGGAGGTACTCGTTGCGATGTCCACAGCGATCCGCGCTCTCGAAGTGCTCCGGTTCGATTATGCGAGCGACCGCCCGGCCGACAGTTCAACCGATAACGGCGAACCAGCGCCCCCACGCCGGGTGGAGCCGCATCATCTCGTGACCTCCAATCGTCGCTGGTACCTCGTCGCGTGGGATCTCGAGAGAGACGAATGGCGAATCTTCCGCGCCGATCGAATCGCCCCGCGCACCCCGAACGGCCCCCGTTTCACGCCGAGGGAGATCCCCGGCGGCGACGTAACCGAATACGTGTCCGGGCGCTTCAAAGGCTCGGAACAAACCAACAAGTGGCCTTGCCACGGCAAGGTCATTCTCCATCGGCCGGCCAGTTACGTTCTTCCCTTTGCCGGGGACGGCATCGTCGAAGATCTTGGCCCCGACCGGTGCAGTCTCGAAGCCGGATCATGGTCCTGGGTGGCTCTCGCAGCATCTCTCAACCGATTCGACACCGACATCGATGTCGTCGGACCAGCAGAACTGACCCGAGCCTTTGCGCAACTCGCCGCCCGCAACGCTACGACCGCTGCGAATTAGATGCTCTCCCCGGCGACATGTCCCGCTAGCGAACAAGCCAATGCGGTGGGGCTGCAACACCGGCGGGCAAACATGTGTCACCGTTACCTCTGGCTGCGTTCACCTGGGGCTGGGTGACGAACAACGCGGCCGAGAGATCCGCGCCATCCAACCTGGCATCACGCAGATCCGCCCCGAGCAGATCTACCGCTGTGAGGTCACTTCCCCTCAGATCCACGGCGATCAAGCAGGCCCCTCGCAGATCGGCGCCACACAACCTGTGTGCGCGCAGGTCCGATCCGGCAAGGTCCACTCCGGCGGCGATGCTCGAGTCCAACTGATCAACTTCGGCAAAGTAGGAAGCCCGAACTTCCGCACTGATCTCCATCAGCACTGCCCTGACCACAGAATGTAATGCGCCGATGTCAGTCGAGAACAGTTCGGCCTGTCCGCCGCGGATCAGTGCGGCAATGGTGGATGCGAGTTCGCGAGCTTCGTGCGCAGCGTCCGGGTCATAGGTGCGTTCCTGCGCCTCGAACAGGTACCACAGCATCTCGTGCAACTGTTTGACGATCTTGAAGGCGGAGAACATATGTTGCTGCGTATCAGGGCGCTCGCGCCAGCTGACGCCGGAGAACAACTGCTGCGACACAACCTGTCCCGCGCCGAAGCAGTCGAAGACCGTGCAGCCGCGGAACCCCCGGGATCGAAGTCCTTCGTGGACAGTGCAGGAGAAATTCGAGCCGAGGTGCCGGCACGGAGAACCCGCCGGCTTGTCCTCGGCGAAATCTACCGATCGCGAGAACCCGAAGGCCGTGCAGCACAAGGCAAAACAGTTGTTGCAGTCGGCGCGCAGATCCTCGCGCCGAACAGATGAGTGTGTCGATGACATGATGAAGTGAGCTCCAAAGTGGGGATTCCAGTGCAGGATAGGAGGCGGGAACCCGAGGTCGGGTTCCCTCTCGGGACACACGGAATCACCACCGCGCGCAGGCGCGGCACACAATCATCGCGACGGGTCTGGATCACAGACAAGTTTTGTTTATCACTGCAAACAAAGTACCAGTTCAGACAACGAGTCCGCGACAGGTCGAGCAACCGAACGACGGCGTACCAGTGCTAACGATACTCTGTTATCGTTGATTTCATGAGCTCGAGAGCGAAGATACTGGCGGCGGCAACCGAGTTACTCAACTCCTCTCCGGACGGCGACATCTCCACCCGCGCCGTCTGCGAGAGAGCCGGCGTCGGCGCGCCCGCGCTCTACCGCCAGTTCGGCGACAAAGACGGCCTGCTCGCAGCCGTCGTCGAAGCCGGGTTCTCCGAGTACCTCGCAGGCAAACGCGCTGCGATCCCCTCCGCAGATCCGGTAGCCGATCTACGTGCCGGCTGGGACGCACACACGGCGTTCGCGCTCACACATCCTGCGCACTACCGGTTGTTGCATTCACCATCCACACAGAGCGCCGACACCGCCATGCAAGCCCAGGTGCTACTTCGATCCGTTCTCGAACGCTGCGCTGCCGCAGGTCTTCTGACCGTATCCGTCGACGTGGCAACGCAGATGGTGATGTCCGCCAATGCGGGCGTCGCACTGATGCTCGTCGTGAGACCGCAGCAGTATCCCGACCCGACACTGTCGGGGCGTGTTCGCGACGGAATCCTCGCATCCATCATCGACGAATCCGGCACCCCGCAGGACGCCTCGCTCAACACCGTCGCATCCACCCTGGAGACCCAACTCGCTACGGCAGATTCAACTTCCCTCTCCACCAACGAGGTTGGACTGCTGCGCGAGTGGCTCCGCAAGCTGTCCGACGCACCCAACCCAGTTCAGGAGTTACATCATGACTGACACCACCACCCGCGTCGCCATCGTCACCGGAGCGTCCGGCGGCATCGGCCGAGCGACTGCAGAGAAGCTCGCGGCCGACGGAATGGCTGTCGCCGTTCACTATTCGGGAAATCTTCAACGCGCCCAGGAAACAGTCGACACCATCGTCGCAGCGGGCGGGCACGCGATCGCGGTGCACGCCGATGTCGCAGACGAAGGTGAAGTAGCCGCACTGTTCGACACGGTCGAGCAGGAGTTCGGAGGCATCGACGTTGTTGTCCACGCAGCCGGAATCATGATTCTCTCGACCGTCGCCGAATTGAACTTCGACGACTTCGACCGGATGCACCGCACCAATGTTCGGGGCACGTTTGTTGTCGATCAACAAGCCGCGAGGCGGGTGCGCAGCGGCGGTGCCATCATCAACTTCTCCACCTCCGTGAAGAAGCTGGCCTTCCCGACCTACGCCGCGTACGCGGCCACCAAAGGCGCAGTGGACGCGATCACGCTAGTTCTTGCGAAAGAGCTGCGGGGACGCGACATCACAGTCAACGCCGTGGCTCCAGGCCCCACCGCCACCGACCTGTTTCTGGACGGGAAAGACGAAGCGACAGTGGAGAACCTGTCGAAGATGGCGCCCCTCGAACGGCTCGGAACTCCGCTCGACATCGCGGAGGCAGTCTCGTTTCTCGCCGGCCCGGCGCGGTGGGTCAACGGTCAGGTGATCTACGTCAACGGCGGCGTCGTCTAGCGCATCTCCCCCGCTCCCACGTATGGATTAAGGCTGACGAGAGGCTTTCCCTCGGCAAATCTGCTGAATCGGAAATCGTTGCCGTCCACGGCCGAATCACTACTGATGCCATCGAGAATCAGATCGGCAACCAGCCGTCCGACAGCCGGGGAAATCTTGTATCCGTGTCCGCTGAAACCGACTGCGAGGAAAAGTCCGTCGACAGGTGACGGGCCGATGATCGGGTTGTAGTCCGGAGTGATGTCGTAACAACCCGCATACGACGACGCCAAACGTGGATCCGGCATCGACGGCAGCAGACGCTCGAGCTTGCCGATCGCGGTCTCCACAAATGCATCCCCTGCCCGGTTCAGGTAGTTGTCCGGGTCGGCAAACTCAGGCGCAGAGTGATCACTGTTGCCTACCAACAGGTCTGCGTTGGGTTCGCGCCGGATGTACTGCAGGTTCACCAGGTCCGAGAAGGTGGGCACGTGCGGGGTAGGTTCCCCCTGATCAACGAGCAGCAATTGCTCCCACTGCACCTTGATCGGAATGTCGACTCCGACCGTCGCGGCCAACGCGGACGACCATACGCCGGTAGCAAGAACAACAGTATCCGCATGGATCTCGGCGCCGTCGGCAAGTGTGACGCCGTAGACGGATCCATCCTCTCGCGTCAGAAGTGTTGTCACTTCGGTCGATTGACGAACTGTCACGCCGAGTTCGCGCGCTTTCGTGCCGTATGCCATCCCCGTCATGTACGCATCGCCGTGCCCACCCAAAGGTTCGTAGGCAAAGGCCGCGAAGTCGTCCAGGTTGATGCCCGGCCAGAATGCTCGAACGGCGTCGGCGTCGATGAGGTCGACGGGTACACCCAGAGCGCGATGCATCTCGACATTTGCCAACAAGGGTTCTGTGTTGTTGCCGCCAACCCCGACGATGTAACCGGTCTGACGGAAGCCGATATCGGTGCCGAGTATCTGTTCTGCATCCGAAAAGACCTGGACCCCATGCCAGGCCATCGCCGCCAGCGACGGGACCCCGTAGTGGCAGCGAACAATTCCACTCGATTTGCCCGTCATCCCCGAGCACATCGTATTACGCTCGAGCACAACTACATCCGACTCGCCCCGCAGCGCAAGCGACCACGCAATCGCAAGGCCCTCGAGGCCACCTCCCACGATCACTATCCGCGCATGCTCCGCCATCACTTACTCCCGTCTCGAGTTTCTCAACAAGAGACAGTGTTTCATAAAATGAAACCAAGAGTGTGACGGCGAAGTAAAACTTCGCAGACTCACTCGTTCTTCGGTTGTGGCTTCTCCGGGTTCGGCGTGGCCGGATCGATGGTGTCCGCCTGATCCCGCTTCTCGTTCAACTCATCCTTCGAGCTTGCTACGTCCCGCCGATGCTGCGCCGCATGCTGTTGCAGGGCAGATGCTTCCGCAGCTTTGGCATCGGCCTCGGCTTGCACCATGCGAGCCTTCGCCTCACTTTCCTTGGCCTTGGCCTCACGCTGGCCTACTTCGAACGACGACTCCGCCACGTCCTTGCGAATCGCCTCGGCCTCGAGGTGGCGCCGCTCGTTACGTTTGTTGCGAGCCGTCCACACCAGAAGCGCAACGACCACAATCACAACGACCACAACTACAATTGTCCAGATAACACTGCTGGTACTCATACTGAAAGCAGTACCCACCAGCAGATTTCTCACACGCCCATGTCCCCCAGACTTACGTTGGCGCCACACAGAACGACACACAGCTCACCGTCTCGCGACGGTGAAACCGTGCCGTCCAACACCGGAACCAGCGCTGCGGCGGTACCCAACTCCACGAGTATCCGAAACTCGCGCCACAGAAAAGATCTAGCCCGAACGATCGAATCGTCATCTACGACAACACTGTCTACCGCGTTGTCGGTGACAGTCGCCCAGGCTATTCTTCCTACGCGCGACGCTCCGAGGGAATCGGATGCAATGCTGTCCAACTCGATATCGACAGGATGTCCGGCTTCCAGCGCAGCGTGCAACGTGGCGGCACCGATCGGCTCTACCGCAACAACTCGATCCTCTGGCCGCGCTGCGGCAGCGATCCCCGAGACCAGTCCACCGCCGCCCACAGCGATGCAGTACGTTATCGGCCCGCTCGCTTCCTCCGCGACCTCGAGCGCGATGGTTCCGGCACCAGCCACAATGTCGGGAAGATCGTAGGCGTGTAGCTCCAAAGCTCCGCTCGACAAGGCAATCTCGGACGCTGCTGCTGCCGCGAGAACATACCGATCGCCCACCTTTTCGACCGTTGCCCCTAACGCGCCGAGCGCCGCAACTTTTGCATCGGGCGCAGTTTCCGGCACGACCACGGTGCACCCCAACCCCCGGCGACGCGACGCCCATGCAGCTCCGATAGCCGCGTTTCCACCCGACGCGATCACCACCCCCGCACTGGGCATCGTGCCGTCAGCAGCTGCCCGCTCGATCGCGTTGAAACTGCCGCGCACCTTGAACGACCCACCGTGTTGGAGGTACTCGAGCTTGAACAGGACCGCAACGTCTCCGTGCGGTGTCGGGACCGTGGTGCGAAAGATCGGAGTCCGTCGAGCCAACCCGTCGATCCGCTCGCGGGCGGCCTCGACGTCAGCGCTCGTCAGGGCTACTGGTCCCGTGATGTTCTCGGTGCGAGGAGTCATAAGGCAACCTTACGGATCGGCACCCGCTTTACCGACCACCTGCCACATCGACCACGCTGGGTCACACACGTCACTGGAGTAGCCGACCTCACGTGTCTGGCACTCGACTACTTCGAGTGCTAATCTTGCTGGTGCACAGTGATTTCGGTTGCTGTCACAGGGACTGCGACCATGGGAAACATGGGAGGTGAGTTGCTGTGCTTCGCTTCGATCCGTTCAGTGATATCGATTCGATCGCGAAGTCGCTGCTCGGCGCAGACGTAGGCGCCGGCCGAGTTCCTCGTTTCATGCCGATGGACCTCTACCGGGTCAACGATCACTACGTACTCAACGCAGATCTTCCCGGAGTAGATCCAGGAACCGTCGACGTGAGTGTCGATCACGGAATGCTGACGCTCTCTGCCACGCGTACTGCATCGTCGGACGAAAACATGCAGTGGCTCGCTTCGGAGAGGTTCGCCGGGAGCTACCGGCGGCAACTGGCACTCGGAGAGAACATCGATGCCGACCGAATTTCCGCGACGTACAACAACGGCGTTCTGTCCGTCACGATTCCGATTGCCGAGCAGGCAAAGCCTCGACGCATCGAAATCAGCCGAGCGGGAGATTCCGAACAGACGATGATCAACCCGACGCGTGAGCACGACTCCAATCGTTGATCAACTACCCGCACGTCGTACACGGTCGAAGGAGGCGAGGTCCAGGGTCCGAATACGATGTCTTTGATGGTGATCGCCATTCGGTGGTCACCATCTCTTTGTGCAGCACCGATACCGATGCCCCTTCGCACCGGCATTTACACAGTGTTCACCTGCCCCACTTGCAGGCCTTACACAACCAGTCCACTCTCGGATGACGGTGATTCACCGCATAAGACACATCGCCGAACACACGTCGCATTCGAACGGCGATCACTCCGGACTCAACAAGGTGGACACATATGGATCAGGCAATCATTGCCGCAGATACCGCGTGGATCTTGGCTGCATTCACTGCCGTATCTCTCATGGTTCCCGGACTGGCCCTGTTCTACGGCGGAATGGTCAGTGTCCGAAGCACTCTCAATATGGTCATGATGACCTTCGGCGGCTTTGCCGTTGTCGGCGTTCTCTGGATCATTTTCGGATACTCCGCAGTCCTCGGCAATTCACTGGGCGGACTCGGATTACTCGGCGACCCACTCGAATACATCGGTTTGGGGCAGCTCCTCGAAGCACCCGCCGAACCCGCGCTGCCGCCCGCATTGGTGGCAGGATTCCAGCTTCTGTTCGCCGGCATCACCGTCGCACTGATCTCAGGAGCGTTTGCCGACCGCCTCAAGTTCGGCGCCTGGATGATCTTTGCCGGGATCTGGGCCACTCTCGTGTACTTCCCGGTTGCGCATTGGGTATTTGCCTTCGACTCCGCCGACGGCAGCGTCGTCGGCGGCTGGATCGCCAATAAACTTGCCGCAGTGGACTTCGCGGGTGGAACCGCTGTGCACATCAATGCCGGTATCGCCGCACTCGCGGTGATCCTGGTACTCGGTAAGCGTCGTACATTCCCGAACGCGCCACGGCCGCACAGCGTTCCACTGACCATCCTCGGCGCCGGCATCCTGTTCTTCGGCTGGTTCGGGTTCAACGGCGGTTCTGCACTGGCTGCCAACAACAATGCGTCGGTAGTCATCTTGAATACCGTCGCCGCCGCGTGTGCCGGCATCTGCGCCTGGCTCGTCGTCGAAAAGTTCCGCGAGGGTCATGCTACGACGCTCGGCGCTGCTTCCGGCCTGATCGCGGCCCTGGTCGCCATCACCCCTGCGTGTGGTGCAGTCTCACCGATGGGTGCGTTGATCGTCGGTGCAGCAGCAGGCGCGTTGTGCTGCTTCGCCATTTCGTTCAAGTTCAAGCTCGGCTACGACGACGCACTCGACGTGGTCGGGATCCACCTCGTCGGCGGCATCCTCGGCACTCTGCTTGTCGGTTTGCTCGCCGTACCCGAGGCGCCCAGCGGCGCTCAGGGACTGTTCTACGGGGGTGGCCTCGAGCTACTGGGCAAGCAGAGCGTGGCAGTGGCCGCTGTGGTCGCCTACTCGTTTATCGTCACGTTCATCATCGCAAAGGGTATCGACCTCGCGATGGGCCTACGTGTCAACCCGGAAACCGAGTACGAGGGCCTCGACGTGGCTGTTCACGGCGAAACCGCGTACGTCATGGATTCCGTCTCGATGACCAGTTCCACGAAGCACCAGCCCGACGCGGTATCTGTTGCCGCCGAATCCATGACCACCAAAGCTGCAACCGCAGTAGAAAGCAGTTCGTAGTCTCGCAGACGTCCCGAAGTGTGCCCCTGCTCTCGACATCGAGCGCAGGGGCACACTGCTGTTCAGCCTTGGTGATTGTCAGGGTAGGCAGTCACTGCCAGGAAGCGAATAGGCAACTGCACCAACTCGTTCGGTCCGTGCAGCCCCTCACCGTCGAGCAGGAGCGAGTCTCCTGGACGCAAGCGATACTCCGAGTCGCCATGGCCGTAGATCATTTCACCTTCGAGCATGTACAGCAGTTCGGTACCGGGGTGCTGAAAGAGCGGAAACACTTCACTGGCGTCGGTCAACGTGACAAGAACGGGTTCGAGTCGCTTGTTCTGCCCGCGCAACGCACCGAGCAGTTCGTAATGGTGCCCGACCCGGGTGCCGCGGCCGACGATCTCCGCACCGTGGCCGGCTTCGACGAAGACCGCGTCCCGCTTGGCATCGGCTCCGCGGAAGAGAGAGGTGACCGGCACATCGAGACCGGCCGCGAGGCGGGCCAGGGTGGAGAGGCTGCAAGACGTCTGGGCATTCTCGATCTTGGACAGCATCGCCTTCGAGATCCCGACTCTCGTAGCCATGTCCCCGACCGACAGACCACTGGCCAACCGGAGCTTGCGCACCTGGGCTGCGATCACCTTCTCGAGGTCGAGGCCGGTCGGAGTGTCCGCAGGAACTTCGCGCTGCTCCGGTGCCGGGTCTCCCGTGTCTCGGTGGACACTGCGCTTCGACGTCGTCATAGGCACAAGCCTAACGGCGCGTCTACTGGGAGTAGACGCGCCGTCACTGATTGTGTGGCTTACATTCGTGTTACATCGCCCCGGGGATCCAGGTGGTGCCGGCTAGCGGCACCCGAGCCATTGCCGAGGCCTCCACTGTCAACGCAACCAGATCCTGCGGTTCGAGATTGCGGAGGTGCGATTTGCCGCAGGCCCGCGCCAGGGTCTGCGCTTCCATCGTCAGAACCCGCAAGTAGTTCGCGAGGCGTCGACCGGCGTCAACCGGATCGAGGTTCTTTGCCAACTCTGGATCCTGAGTGGTGATTCCGGCCGGATCACGCCCCGCCTGAAAATCATCGTAGAACCCGGGAGCAGATCCGATCTCCGCGTACTGCTCCGCAAACCGGGGGTGGTTGTCGCCCAGCGCAATCAGTGCCGCTGTCCCGATGGCAACAGCGTCTGCGCCCAACGCCATCGCCTTGGCAACATCTGCGCCGCTTCGGATTCCGCCGGAGACGATCAACTGCACCGAACCGTCACCGCTCCCACGATGAACGCCCATCTCCTGCAACGCCTGTACTGCTTGTGGAATCGCGGCCAGCGTGGGAATTCCGACGTGTTCGATGAACACGTCCTGAGTGGCAGCCGTCCCACCCTGCATACCGTCCACCACCACGACATCGGCGCCGGCTTTCACGGCAAGTTTCACGTCGTAGTAGGTGCGTGTTGCGCCCACCTTGACGTAGATCGGCTTCTCCCAACCCGTGATCTCACGCAATTCGATGATCTTGATCGCCAAGTCGTCAGGGCCAGTCCAGTCCGGATGGCGGCACGCGCTTCGCTGGTCCACCCCCATCGGCAGCGTTCGCATTCCGGCAACACGCTCGGTGATCTTCTGGCCCAACAGCATTCCGCCGCCACCAGGCTTGGCGCCCTGACCGAGCACGATCTCGATGGCATCCGCCTTCCGAAGATCGTCCGGGTTCATGCCGTAACGCGACGGTAGGTACTGGTACACCAGATTCTTGGACTGCCCCCTCTCCTCCGGCGTCATTCCGCCGTCGCCGGTGGTTGTGGATGTGCCCACTTCACTGGCCCCGCGCCCCAGAGCTTCCTTGGCCTGACCGGACAATGCGCCGAAGCTCATCCCCGCAATCGTGATCGGAATATCCAGGTGCAGCGGAAACTTCGCATGACGGCCACCGAGCACCACATCGGTGTCGCACTTCTCGCGATACCCTTCCAACGGGTACCGCGACATCGACGCGCCGAGGAACAGCAGATCGTCGAAATGCGGCAGCTTTCGCTTTGCGCCCCAGCCGCGGATGTCGTAGATCCCGGTATCTGCTGCCCTCTGGATCTCGTGGATGACCCCGCGGTCGAAGGTCGCGGATTCACGAAGCCATGGTGCGGTTGTGCTCGGAGTGGTCATGGAAGGCTCCTTCGGAGAAAAAGATTCAGTACGCCGAAGCGTTGTCGACGTGGAAGTTGTACAGCGACCGGGCGGAGCCGTAACGGGTGAACTCACGTGGATCCGCGTCGAATCCGGCTGCGCCCAGCAGTTCCTGAAGCTCGACGAGATGCTCGGGGCGCATCTCCTTCTTGATGCAGTCGGCGCCGAGAGACGCCACGGTTCCGCGAACGTAGATCCGAGCTTCGTACAGCGAATCTCCCAACGCTTCACCGGCATCTCCGAGAACAACCAGCCGACCGGCCTGCCCCATGAACGCGCTCATGTGTCCGATGTTTCCACCGACCACGATGTCGACGCCCTTCATCGAAATACCGCAGCGCGCAGCAGCATTGCCTTCCACCACCAACAGTCCGCCGTGGGCCGTCGCACCCGCGGACTGCGACGCGTCGCCGCGTACCCGCACTGTCCCCGACATCATGTTCTCGGCAACTCCGACACCGGCGTTTCCGTTGACGGTCACCGAGGCCTGCTGATTCATCCCGGCGCAGTAGTAGCCGACGTGCCCGTCGATTGTGACGTCTATCGGCTGATTCAATCCGCACGCGAGTGCATGCTTACCGGCCGGATGACTCACGCTCACGCTGCTCGGAGCCTCGGTGGACTGAAGTGCGGCGTTGAAATCTCGGGTTTCGGTGATATCGAGATCAAAAGATTTGGTAGAGAGCGTGACCGGTGCGGAATCTACCGGAACTGCTGTCATCGGTGCCATACGTAAACCTCTTCCGGCTCTGGTTCGAAAATGTGTGCCTGGTCGATTCCGGGCAATCCCGCAAGTGCGCGGTATTCGGAGGCCATCGCGACGTACTGATCCGTCTCGGCGACGATCGCAGGCTTGCAGGCAATCGGATCACGCACTACCGCAAAGGAATCACTGGTCGAGACCAGCAGGGTGTAAAACCCGTCGAATCGCTCACCCAACAGTCGGAGCGCCTTCTCGAGGTCGACACCTTCGGAGAGTTGCTTGGCTACGAACCTCGCACCTACCTCCGTGTCGTTCTCACTGTCGAAGACCACACCTTCCGATTCGAGTTCACGTTTCATCGTCAGGTGATTGGAGAACGACCCGTTATGTACGAGGCATTGGTCCGGGCCGACGGCGAAGGGATGTGAACCTGCCGCCGTCACAGCCGATTCCGTTGCCATACGGGTATGCGCAACACCTTGCCACCCCGACGCCGACGGCAAGCCGAATCCACGCGCCAACTCGAGCGGGTTGCCCATTCCCTTCAGAACGGTGACATCCTCACCGAATCCGATGATCACCGCTGCGGGGAGCATCTCACGGACTGCCGCCAGAAGAACGTCAGTCGGAACGGCGGCGTGGATGACGGTGGTGGGATCCGCCTCGAGTACAGTCACCGCAGCACCCACCGACTCGGTGAGACTGTCCGCCAAGAACACAGCGTCTGATCCCGCACCGAGTACCGACACCGAACTGTGCCCGGCCGGTGACCACGTCGGGTCTCCGTAGATCGCCATACCGGCAGAATCCGGTCCACGATCCACCATTTCGCCCAGCATTCCGGTGAGCAGTTCACCGAGGCGGGGATACAGCGAGGGCTCTCTCAGATGAAGCCCGACAATGCCACACATGGGCAGTCTCCTTGTCTCTTGCGAAGGAATACGAGAATCAGAACGCGGTGAGGTAGTTGTCCACTTCCCAGGGAGTTACCGTGTTGTGCCACTGGAAGAACTCTTCACGCTTGAGGGTCGTGAAGTACCCAGCCACGTCGGCGCCCGCAGAATTCAGCGCCCCGGTCACCACGGGGTCTGCGGCCAAGGCATCCATGGCGTGCAGCAACGTCATCGGCAGCGAATCCGACGTCGATGCGCCTCCCGGTTCGCCTGGGTCCAGTTCGCGCCGAATACCGTCCAGACCGGCTGCGATCGTCGCGGCGGCGGCAAGATACGGGTTGGCAGAGCCGTCACCACCACGCAGTTCGACGCGGTTGCGATCGGGAACCCGGAGATAGTGCGTGCGGTCGTTGCCGCCGTACGTCGCATGCCGCGGTGACCACGTTGCGCCACTGGTCGTTGCGGTGGCCCCGGTTCTCTTGTACGAGTTGACCGTCGGGGCAATCACTCCTTGGAGTGCACACGCATGGTCGAGAATTCCGGCGATGAAGGAGTATGCGGTCGACGACAATCCGAGGCCTCGCTCGTCCGTCGAATCCGGGAATGCCGATTCTCCGTCTCGCCAGAGCGAGAGATGCATATGCATGCCGCTCCCCGTACGGTCGGCGAAGGGCTTCGGCATGAATGTTGCAGTCATACCGCGTTCTTCGGCAAGGACGGAGATCAGGTAGCGCAACGTGATCACTCGGTCGGCGGTGGTCATCGCATCCGAATAGTTGAAATTCTGTTCGAACTGCCCGTTTCCGTCCTCGTGGTCGTTGGCGTAGTTTCCCCACCCCAGCTTGTTCATGGCAGTAGAAATCGACGTCAGGTGCTCGTACATGCGGGTGACATCGCGGGCGTCGTAGCACGGTTGGCGTGAGGTATCGAGAGTGTCTGCGGTGCGCAGGGCTCCGCTCTCGTCCTTGTCCACGAGGAAGTACTCGATCTCCGCTCCTACGTTCACGTCCAAGCCCATCTCCGCTGCCTCCGCGAGCACGGATCGCAGCATCACTCTCGGTGCGTAAGGCCAAGGCTTACCCTCGACATGCGGATCGCAGTGCACCAGCGCAAGGCCGGGCCGGATAAATGGAATAGGGGTGTAGGAGGTTGGGTCGGGGATCGCCACGAGATCGGGATCCTTCGGCTCCTGCCCCATCGCGCCGGCTGCGTAACCCGCAAATCCGACGCCCTCGGTCTGCAGTTCTTCCACCGATTCGATCGGCACCAACTTCGCGCACGGTTTACCTGCGAGATTGACGAATACCGCGAGGATGAATCGTGTTCCGTCGGCCCGCGCTCGCGTTGCCAGGTCCATCGGGCGCTCACCTGTCACTGCGTCCGACATTGCCTGGGGCACTGCATGCAACTCTGCCGCTGTTTCGTTCAGTTCGGCGGTGTCGATCGCCATCGAGACTCCTAGTTTCACGCAGGGCCCTAGTTCCACCCAACGTGGTCGGCTATTCCGGTTTCACTGGGTGAATCACTGTCATCTAACAGGAAACAAGGTTGATATGTCCATCTCGTTACGCCCAAGTGAGGTTGTGATGACGGCACCGTCGGCACTGCTGATTTTCTAATCAAGTTGCAGCAAAACAGATTACGGAGATTTTGTTTACCGCCACGTAACCGAAAATCAGTTTCCTCTCATTACAGTTAGTTTCACGTCAGCGATCACATCCCTGCGATCGGACGCTCTTTCAACCATCCCATTCCCTCAGGAGCACCGATGAGCATTTCTACGACGTCCACCACACCGGCAGAGTTCCGCGTCACCGCAGACTTCTGGGCAGACCTCCCCCAGATGCCCGAATCCGAGTACCCCGGCACCAAGGGATTCATCGACGACGTCTACTCCAATCCAGACGGTTCAGCGATGTCCGCGGGCTACTTCGAATTGATCCAGACCGACGCTCCACTCGACTACCTCTACGAATACGACGAAATGAAGGTGGTCCTCGAAGGCGAGTTCGTTCTCGAAAACCTTGATACCGGCCAAGTGAGTGTCGCGAAGGCCAAAGATGCGATCTTCTTCCCCAAGGGTTCGCGCATCAGGTTCACCACCCCCGATCGCGCGCTGGCCTACTACGTCGGCCACCGCTCGTTCGCACCGTAAGCCAACCGTCGTGAGTGTCTGTGCCCGGTCGACCAGCGTTCCGCGCTGGGACGCCGAACGGCTTCTCAGCGATCCGGACGGACGCTACTTCACCGTCGCCTCCTTCGGCAACCGCGCGCACACCGATGCTGCTCAGGTGGTCGGAGAACACTCCGGCCACCGGGTCAGCTGGCTGAAACTCGGGCCGCAGTGGAGCGCCGCGACATCGGCGGTGTTGCAGCGGGAGTTCGCTGCCGCGAGAGTGGGTTGGCGATTGATCGTGATCGGCGCCGAAATCGAAGTACTACAGGCACGTTCGGCGGCAATCGCCGCCGGCGCCATACCCGCAGAGATCCTGACGTACGTCACAGGCGACGCGCAACGCCGCGTCTACTGCGTACATTGCCGGCACGTTCACCGAACAGATACACCTGTCGGAGCACTCAGCCCCTGTCCGCGATGCCGTACCGACTTGTTTGTCTACCACCATGTATCCCGTAGGTACGGAGCCTATCTCGGGTTCATGGCCGATGCCGAGGAGCAATGATGACCGCAACAACGGACGCACCTGGCGTCACAGACACCAAGTCGTTGACCTTGGTGCTCACAGAGGCCACCATGCTCTGCGGCGGTGTCCGATCTCTCCGCCTCGAAAGCGCCGACGGCTCAACACTTCCGTCCTTCACGCCCGGGAGTCACCTTGTTCTCGACTGCGGTACAACACCCCAGGGAATGCCGCGGCGCAATTCGTATTCGATGACCGGGCCGGAACTCGAACCGGATCACTATTGCGTTTCGGTCCAGCTGGATCGAGGCGGTAGAGGTGGATCACGCTGGATTCACGACTTGGAGATCGGCACGAGTATCCGCACGTCGCGCCCGCGCAGTGTGTTCGCTCCGGTACTCACAGCACGGCACCACCTACTGATTGCCGGCGGAATCGGTGTGACGCCGATACTGTCGCACGCGCGGGCCGCCGCACAATGGGGTCGATCCTTCACCGTCCTGTACGTGTGGCGGGGAACCGACGCAGCGCACCTGGCCGAACTACGCGAACTGTGCGGATCACGTCTGCACGTCTTCTCCTCACGCCAGGAGTTGTGGGCCCACCTGGGGCCGGCTCTGCTGAAACAACCACTGGGCACCCACCTGTACACGTGCGGCCCCAGCGCGATGATCGACGCCGTCGAGGGTGCCGCCAAAGCCGCGGGATGGCCGAGTGCCCGCATTCACTACGAACGTTTCGGCGGCGTGGGGCTGGACCCCGGACAACCGTTTACCGTCGCATTGCGCGGCAGCGGACAAGAATTCGACGTACCTTCCGGAACAAGTGTCCTCGAGACTCTCGAACAGCACGGCATCACCATCCCCAATCTCTGCCGTCAAGGAGTATGCGGCGAGTGCCGAATACCGGTGGCAGACGGGAGCGTTGCACATCGCGATCTATATCTGACCGACGAGGAGAAATCCCGTGGCACATCGATGATGGCCTGTGTATCGCGGGCCGAGGGATCACGATTGGAGTTGAACTTGTGAACGCATCGGCAGAACTACTCGACGTGCCCACTCGAATTGCGAATTTCCCGTTCCCTTTTGCCAAGGACTCGTACCGCTACAGCACCAACGTCGAACCTGCCGGGACACCTGCAAGAACGGCCGCCGGCGAGTGGGGCAAACACACGATCGAGATCGACGAGAACTACCATCACGAATTGGCCGAGCGAACAAGGATATTGACTTCGGACGCCAGTCGATATCAGAGTCTGCCCCACATGATGCCGGCGCAGTGGGACGCCATGATCTCGATCATGCGCATGCTCGCCGAGAGCTATCCGGACTCCATGAGTCTCGAACGCGACGGCACGGCCTGGATCTGGCGAAACGGATTGCTCGATACCGAGCAGCGGTTTGTCGTCGGCGATCTCGGTACGCTTCCGATCGACCCACTTCGGTTTGCCACCAACCAGATTCAGGAGGACGTTGTCCTCCTCGATCAGCGAGAAGGACAGCTCTGGGGCGACGCCGGTGTGGTTACCTTCGCAGCTGATTGGTCATTGCGATTCGACGTCGGTATGAGCTTTCTGCAGATCCACGGCCCGGTACCTCGCGTGCATGCCGAGGGTGTTGTCTCCCGCGCCCAGAGTTTTCTCATGCGCCTCGAACCCGGTGAGCGATACCGCCGAACCAACTGGACCTTGACCGTCGACGGCAAACTCGACACCTCTACCGAGACTTATCCGCAGTGGGGACCCGACCGAACCAGCCTGGCCCGGGGACCACTCGAGGATGTCGGCGACCGACTGTTCCTCCGCGTCGAGGTACAGCACCTGATTCGCTTGGCAACCTCCGGATCGATCATGTTTCTGATCCGGAGTTACCTTCTGCCACTGCGAGATATCGCATCGGTTCCCGTCTGGGCTCGGCGTCTACACGCAGTGCTCGACGACCTGCCGGAAGACATGGCCGACTACAAAGGGATTACCAAAACCCGCGGACCGGCAATGGAGTGGCTGCGCGCGCATGCAGGAGTGGGCTCGTGACCGCAATCCCGGAACTGGATAGTGCCGGGCGTGAGTTTCTCCTCATCTCACTCGGCGGGTGTCCCGACGGTCGAAACACCGTGATCGACTGGGCAACCGAGGCAATCGCCGCCGGGCGATCCGTGACTGTTCACGTTCAGGATCAACTCGATCTCTCGCGCATCGAGCAGTCGGTGGCAGGTTGCCACACCGGTGCCCGCATTGCCGTTGCCGGTCCAGAGTACGACGTGATGCAAGCACTGGCCGCCATACGTGCCTGCGGCGCACTGCCATGCGAAGTGCGATCCAGCGTCACGAGCACGGGAACAATTTCGCTCTTCTGCCCACATTGCGCACACACCCATCGGGTCGAGACCTGTCCCGGCTCGGCACACGAATGCCCTTCGTGCCGACTACTACTCGATATCCGGGTACACAGAAATTCACATCACGGGAGCTACCTCGGCTCCGTCGCCGCGTAACACCCCCTTTCCACTCGAGGAGTGCAGTTGTGAGTGATCTGAAGACCTTGCCGTGGCCGTTCCCCGACGAAGACCGAACCTTTCGCTACGGCGTCAACGTTCAACCGGCACCGCGGTTGACGACAACTCTGGCAGGCGAATGGGGTGAACACGTCGTTGATCTCGGCGACGACTACCTCTACATGATGCAGCTACGACGCGACATCCTCGACCGGGATCCGGGCCGGGCACAGATGCTGCCGCACATGATGCCGGCGTGCTGGGACGTCATGCTGTTTCTCATGCGTCAACTCGCCGCGTCCTATCCGGCTTCGATGTTGTTGGAAGGCAGAGGTAATCGCTATCGCTGGACCAATCGGCTGCTGGGGATCGAACAGAGCTTCACACTCGGAGATCTGTTCACCCTTCCCGAAGACCCACTGACATTCATCGGTTGCCAGGTACCCGACGATATTCTGCTGCTCACCGAACGCGACGACCAGTTGTGGTTCGACGCCGCACTGGTCACCTCGTCTGCCGACTGGTCCGTGAAATTCGATATCGGAATGAGTTTCGACGAGATTCACGTGCCGGTACCTGGGTTGACCGCAGGTGGCGTAACCGGCAGAGCCCAGAGTTTCATGCGGATGCTGACAACAGAGCAGATCTATCGCCGGGTGAACTGGACGTTCTCCGCCGTCGGTTCCCGGTTGCGTGACACCAGCCTCGAAACAATGCCGCAGTGGATGCACGACATGCCGGAGTTGATCTCCCAGAAAGACTGGGGCCGAATCCAACTCCGCATCGAACTCGAACACCTGATCCGACTTCCCTTGACCGGAGCACTGGTCTTCAATATCCGCACGTACCTGGCCCCGCTGTCGGACATCGCCGCAATCCCGCGATGGGCGGAGCAATTGGCGGCCATAGTGACCGAACTACCTCAGGAAATAGCCGAATACAAAGGTATCGACGGTTACCGCGTGGAAGCAATGGCGTGGCTACGTGCACAATCCGAGGTGCTCGCTGCGACGGGCTGAGCGTTCGCTTACAGTCGGAGAATGGACATTCTCTCGAGCACGGTGAACGACGTACCGCTGAGCATCGCCCGACCCGAATCGCTTGCCACGCAGATACCTGCGGTGATCGTGCTGCAGGAGGCCTGGGGCGTCAACGCTCATATCGAGAGCATCCTGTTACGCCTCGCCGGGGCCGGATACCTTGCGGTCGCTCCGCACCTCTACCACCGTGGATCACAGTCGTTCTTCACCGATTTTCCATCGGCCAAGAATTCTCTCATGGCGCTGAACAGCGAGGGGATCGGTCACGACGTACGTGCCGCCGTCGCGTACTGCAAGTCCGAGGGAGCCGGCAAGGTCGGCTCCCTCGGATTCTGCATGGGTGGCACCGCGTCACTGTGGTGCGCCACTGTTCCTCTTGTCGATGCCGCGGTCACCTACTACGGCGGCGCGGTTGCCGAAGCACGATGGTCGGGAATCGCTGCCGGGACCGAACTTGCAGCCCAACTGAAGGTTCCGTGGCTCGGTCACTACGGCGACCTCGACACCGGTATCCCGCCGGAGAGCGTCGAACAATTACGCGGGGCCGCCTCCGAACTCGCCCGGGTGTACCGGTATGCCGACGCGGGCCACGCGTTCAACAACGACACCGCCGGCGACCACTACAACCCCGACGCTGCAACACTCGCTTGGTCACGCACTATGGAGTTTTTCGGCGAGACTCTGTGACGCCGAGTTCCGGTCAGGGAACGCGCCCTGAAGGTCGGTGCGAACACACGTCGTGCTCGCACCGACCGTTTCTGCCGCAGTCAGGATCCGGCGCGGATCCATTCCTCGAGGTGCGGCGCCTCGGTACCGATTGTGGTGCCGTCACCGTGACCGGTGTGAACCGTGGTCTCGGCAGGTAAGGCAAACAGCTTGTCGCGGATCGATCCGATGATGGTCGGGAAATCGGAGTACGAGCGCCCCGTTGCACCGGGTCCACCGGAGAACAAGGTGTCGCCGCTGAACAGTTCCCCCGCCTCGGGCAGGTAGAGGCAGGTCGATCCCGGCGAATGGCCCGGCGTGTGCATGGCCAGAATATCGGTGCCTGCCACCGAGATTCGCTGCCCGTCTTCCAAACTCAGGTGCTTGACGCCTGGATGTGTCATCTCCCAGAGGACGTCGTCGGCCGGATTCAGGTAGATCGGAGCGTCGAGCTTCTCGGACAGTTCCGGCGCAACGGTGACGTGATCGTCGTGTCCGTGAGTACACACGATTCCGACAACCTTGCGGCCGGCAACGGCGTCGATGATGGGCTGCGCGGTGTGCGCGGCGTCCACGACAACCACCTCGTTGTCGTCACCGATCAGCCAGATGTTGTTGTCCACGTCCCACGTTCCGCCGTCGAGGCTGAACGAACCTGATGTGACGACGCGATCGACTCGCAAGGTCACAGGACCACCACCGAGCGCAGGACCTCGCCGCGGTGCATCGTCTCGAAGGCCTTCTCGACCTCGTCGAGCTTGATGCGCTCGCTGACGAACTTCTCGAGCGGCAGACGCCCCTGCTGGTACAGATCGACCAGGACCGGGAAGTCGCGCTCGGGCAGGCAGTCTCCGTACCATGACGACTTGAGTGCGCCACCACGGGAGAAGAAGTCGACAAGTGGCATCTCGAGAGTCATGTCCGGCGTCGGAACACCTACCAGCACTACGGTTCCCGCGAGGTCACGCGCGTAGAAGGCCTGCTTCCACGTCTCCGGGCGTCCAACTGCGTCAACGACGACATCTGCGCCGAAACCACCGGTCAGCTCCTGAACAGCTTCGACAACGTCGTCGACCTCGGTGGCGTTGATCGTGTGGGTTGCGCCAAGTTCTGTGGCCCACTCCAGCTTTCGCGGATCACGGTCGATGGCGATGATGGTATTGGCGCCGGCCAGACGCGAACCCATGATGGCGGCGTCGCCGACACCACCGCAGCCGATGACGGCCACCGAGTCGCCGCGGCCGACGTTGCCGGTGTTCATGGCGGCACCCATACCGGCCATGACACCGCAACCGAGCAGACCGACAACAGCGGGATCAGCCGACGCATCGACCTTGGTGCACTGGCCTTCGTGGACAAGGGTCTTGTCGGCAAACGCGCCAATGCCGAGGGCCGGCGTCAGTTCGGTTCCGTCTTCGAGGGTCATCTTCTGCTCGGCGTTGAAGGTGTCGAAGCAGTACTGGGGGCGTCCGCGCTTACATGCACGGCACTGCCCGCAGACGGCGCGCCAGTTCAGGACGACGAAGTCGCCGACCTCGACGTGCGTGACTCCCGCGCCGACGCTCTCGACGATGCCCGACGCCTCGTGCCCGAGAAGGAACGGGTATTCGTCGTTGATGCCGCCGTCGCGGTAGGTGAGGTCGGTGTGGCACACGCCGCACGCTGCGATGGCAACAACCACCTCGTTGGCACCGGGATCGGGAATCGTGATGGGAACGATTTCGACGGGGGCACCCTTGGATCGGGCGATGACGCCGCGTACCTGCTGTGGCATGGCTCTGCTCCTGGCTTGTGCGTTTTCGGACATGTCGTCACATAGCAATATATGAACGCACTACGAGGTTAACCCGAATACCCGAGCCGGAACCCTGGCCGAAATAACTGACCGACCTATCCGAAGAGCTAGGGAGCTGGTTTGACACCGGCTTCCGCGCCTACAGCTGCGGCAGCACCGCGGCTGTCGACGCCCAGTTTCTTGAGAACTCCCGCGACGTGAAATTTCACGGTGCTCTCACTGACACCGAGACGCTCGGAGATCGCCTTGTTCCGACGACCCGCGACCAGATGCTCGAGCACTTCGATTTCTCGCGGACCCAGATCGGACAGCGTGTGGTCGACGGGCGTCGCGGCAACCACGTCGAGCGGAATGGTGGCACTGATCCGGCTGCCCCAACCTGTAGTCGACTCCGAATCTATTGATCCGCCCAACGTCTCTACCCGCGAACGCAATTGGCGTTCCAGATCGGCAACGTCGGCTTCGCCTCGCCCGTCGTCGCGGATGTCGATCAACAGAGCGGAACCGTCGAGGCTCCACTCGACCCGAATCCGCGACAGCGTGTGTTGATCCGCAAGAGCAAGCACCGCACCTCGCACCACCGCCCGCGCGCCGTGCGCAACTTCACCGGGAAGCCCACGCCCCTCGACCGGCGGTTCCACCAGTTCCAACTCGACGTTGCGGTGTTTGAGCAGTGATCGCAACTCCCCGCGCATCCGCGCAAAAGCCGTGGTGATTGCCTCTTCCGCCAGTTCCCGATGGACGTCGACAGCGGACCGCAACCGGATCAACGCCGACGACGTGGTCTCCCTGGCAGCTGTTCGCGCCCGAGTGTCGTCGAGATCATCCGAACGCAATGTGGCCAGGACGGTCTCCAGCGTCGCCGCGTGAACCTCGGTCATCTCGGCAACCGTGCGCGCGCGTTCCGACGACGCGGCACGCGACTCCGCCAAATAAGCCGGGCTGGCATTGCGGACCTGCAGTTGAATGCCGGTAGCGACCACCCCGAACAGTGCTGCGGCCAACTCGAGCGCCGTTGCCCGAGTTGCCGTCGAGCGCGGCAACAGGACCAGCACTGTGTCTGTCCGATCGAGAACGGCAACCACTTCACGCTCCCGGCCGGCAACCGCCAGTTGCCCCCGAAAGATCTGTCCCACAGCAAGATCGGTTCGGATGCGATCAAGTTCGGCGATCGTGACTCGATCGACGACTGCCGGATCTCCAGCCACCTTGCGTGGCCGGCCGGTGCATTCACGTGTGAAGATCACGAGCGCGGTGTGTGGCACCAGATCAGTGAGCAACACCGAGAATCTGCGGCCGATCTCGGGCAGCGGACCCACCAGTACGTCGCGCAGTTCGGAGATGAGAGTGGGGAGTTGTTCGGTGGTACTCACCGTTCAACGATAGCCACTCGCTTTTACAGCGTCGTTTTCATCAACATCACGTTGTAGTCCGACCACGTCGTAGCAAGGAAGTACAAATCCTGCCCCTGAGACCACGGATGCATATACGCGCCGTAGAGGCCAGGGACGGCGCCCGGTTCGATCACGATGTCGGGGGCACTCCACGGGCCGGTCAGTTGGTCGGCGGTACGCAACACCAGAGCACCCCATTCGTTCGAGTACATCGCAACGAACTTTCCGAGATAGTTGTTGTACTGCACCGACAGTTCACTGACGTCGCCGTCGAGAACCGGCGTCGCTACATCGGGTTTGTTTGGCACCCAAGCCTTTCCGTCCCAGTATTCGTACGCCGCGACGTCTACGATCGACTCTTCCTTCACTCGCGAAAGTCGCGCTTCGCCGAACCTGCCCGACGGTGTCCCGAAGTTGTAGACATACCCACCGTCCTTGACGAAGGACCCCATCTGGAAGTTGGCGTTACCGGTCAACGGCAGGTTCGGGCGCGCCGACGCCGGTTCCACCTGCCACGTTTCGCCATTGTCCCGGGAGGACGCGATCTGCGAGAAATTTGTCACCCATTCTCCTGATCCTCCCCACGACCGCACCGACATGTAGTTGACGTACTGCACGCCACCCACCGCGATACCCGTCGTAGGAATGCTGCTGGTTTCGACTCCGGTGACTTTGAGGCTGTCGATGATTTCGCGGGAGCGATTGGGGCGATCGACCGGTGAGGAGTCGATATTCATGCCGTCACTGAGAATGCCGTCGGCGCTGCGAAAGAGGACGTTGCTTCGCCAGTCACCCACAACGCCGCCGCACGTCGGGTCCGAATTCAATCCGACCGTATCGCCGAAGACCGTCAGAACCTGGCCTGCGCCGTTGTCCCACATGATCCCGAGATCGGTGCCGAGCACATTGAACCGTTCGACCGTCTGATTGGGGCTGAGCGCTCCGGTGATGTATTCGACCGCAGACGTGCGGCCTTGCATGTCGGGGAGATTCCCGTCGGTTCCGTTGAGCCACGGAATCGGGTTGGTCGGCCCACCTGACTTGTCGAAGATCGCCGAGATATTGCAACCCCACGGCGAGGCCTGGGCTGTTGTTGTGACAACGCCGGCGGGCACAAAGGCACAGGCCAATGCGACTACCGGCAATTTCCATGACTGTTTCATCGCTCCCCTTTCGCGGGGAGGATGCCCCGAAGAGAGGCGAACGTAACTTCGCTTCTATTCCGCGGCCTCTACTCGGGCACCGACGGCGTGAAGTATCACAATGTGCGGACCCCAGGGCACCAACGCGTCGACCGCACGCTCGAGGTCGTCGACAGGCGGCAGATCCTGCGGTCCCAGTACTTCGATCACCGCGGTGTGCGCCTGCCACGTGACGGACCCGACTTGAACGCCCGGAACTCCAGCCAGCCACTCTTCCGCGGCATCATGGATCTGGCTCGCCCACAACGAAGCCAGAGAATTCACCACCATCGGGATGGCAACAACAACCAGGGCCGACGCCAACACCAGGTAGACCCGTCGATGTCCCGCGGCAGCTGCCCCTGATTCGCGCGCATAACCGGCGATCACCAGTACCACCGTCGCCGTGATCACCATGGCAACGACATTCGACGCAAAGAGGATCAGCGCCCCCAACGCAAGCGACGGTGCACCCGAACCGAGACAGACACCCACAACGGCAAGAGGCGGAACCAGTGAAATCGCGATCGCCACGCCGGGGAGCACGTCACCGACATCGCGCCGGGTAATCGCGATCGACCCGGCAAACCCTGTGGCGATGGCCGCCGCGAGATCCGTCAACGTCGGGGTGGTTCGTCCGGTCACCTGAGAGTTGGACAGCACACTCGTCGGGTTGAGCAGAACAAGGGAAAACAGAAAACCGAGAGCAACGACAACAACGAGCCCACCCGCGATGTACACAACACTGCGGGCAATGAGTGCGCCCCGACCGGTAACGATGCCGAGGCCGATCCCCAGAATCGGCGTGGACAACGGAGCGACGATCATCGCCCCGATCACAGTGGCCGTCGAGTCACCCACTACCCCGGCGCTCGCGATCATCCCGGAGAGAACGAGCATTATCCAGAACGCGGAACGTTTTGCCGCCTTGTCTCCGGTGGAGAGATCCAGCCGATCATCGAGTTCTTCGAGGCTGCGACGCTGGCTGTCCGGAATCAGAAATGAGCGCATAGCCGATCCTTTCGGACAAGAACCGTGGGGTTTCATCTACACGTTAATCCCGCGGCCTCTCCGGCGAAGCGAAACTGCTCGGTTGACCGGAGCAGGCGAGCACATTGTGGCATAGACGATTTTGATACTGGAACCGAAAAGTTGAGCACGAGACTACGTATCCGATATCGAGTTCTCCGGCGATCTAACATCCCTCAAACAATGGGATCCGTAACCGCTCTCGTGCCCAACTGATGCGAAATTGTCGGATACCCCAGTAACTCACCTACTATGCAGTCGACTGCAATCAGTCACGAATGTATAGCGCGACAAGTCCATCGATCCCGCATATCCCACTAACTTCAGCAAGGACAATTATGCTCACCTCACGTAATTTCTCCTCTAAATTTCGGTCGACACACAACATCATGCGATCCATCATTATCGCTGGCTGTGCAATCGCAACGCTCGCCGCGTGCTCGAGCGAAACGGACACCAATGCTGTTACGACAACAACGGAATCGATGACAACAACTACCAGCACCGCGCCCCGGACCACGACAACACCAGTTCCTATCACGACCACGACCACATCGTCCCCAGTTGCAGAGCCTCCCGTCGCGACTCCCGCCGCAGCCCCGGCAGTCATGCCCAACGTTGTTTGCACGAACCTCCAAGACGCTCAAGACCGTATACAAGCCGCTGGCGTCTTCTTTTCACGAAGCGCAGATGCAACAGGTGCCGGTCGCAACCAAGTGCTCGACTCGAATTGGATTGTTGTCAGTCAGTCACCTGCCGCCGGTAGCGAGGTCAACGAGCTCGAAGCAGTTCTATCCGTCGTCAAGATCGGAGAGCCTAACCCCTGCTAACCGTATGTCACTGCGTCGGTCCATCTATTCAGGCGCTTCGACTGATACACCGGCTAGGACCACTGGCGTACGCGTGCCTGTACAGGCACGCGTACCCCCATACTTTGCTTGCGCAAGAACCTCACAGAACGATAATTCGGCGAAAACCGACACACAACCAAACTTGAGTTTGTATCGTGACCGAGCTGGACGTATGTCCAGCGCATTCGGAGTGCCCCGCCGTCCACTCCGGTTCACGAGAAACGAGCCGTTCATGGTGTCCACATCCGCTCACGACGCTTCGCCCCGGCGTGCGCATGTCATTCGCACGATCCTCGCGGTGCTGGTGATCGCGCCGCTCTCGATTGCCGCCTTCTACATGTGGGCTTTGTGGGACCCGGGCGACACTGTGAACCGTCTGCCCGTGGCCATTGTCAACGCCGACAAGGGCACCGATCTCGACGGCACCCACATCGTTGCAGGAGACGACGTGGTGGCCGCACTGGTCGACAGTGGCGACGTCGCCTGGAAGGTCGTCACGGCTCAGGAAGCGCAGACGGGCGTCGACGACGGCACGTACTACTTCTCCGTCGTGATACCCGAGTCGTTCAGCGCCGATGTGGCAAGTGCGGCTACCGGTTCGGGACGGAAAGCCCAATTGAAGGTGGTCTACAACGACTACAACAGCCTCGTCGCCGGCCCCGTCGGCGAGAGCATCATCGCGCAGGTACGTTCAGCCGTCTCCGAATCCATCGGCGAGCAGTCCATCGACCAGGTTCTGGTGGGACTCGGCGAACTCGGAACCGGCTTCGGAGAAGCAGCCGCCGGCGCACAACAGGTTTCCGACGGCTCCGCTGCCGCACTGGCCGGCACCAACCAGCTCTACGCCGGCAGTACGGAACTTGCGGCCGGTCTCGGCGAGGCGAACCAGGGCGGACAGGAACTTGCGGCGGGAGCGGGCGAACTCGCCGCGGGTACCGATGAGGCCGCAGCCGGGTCTCGAGAACTCGCGACCGGAATGCAGCAATTGGTGGGCGGCGCGGACGAACTGGGCGCCGGGGCGCGCCAGATCAGTGAAGTGGTCGACATGGTGACGACGCCAATCCTCGACATCGCCGACTCGGCGGGTGCTGTGGTCGGTCAGCTCGACGCGTTGACGAATTCGCTTCGGCTCGCAGGTGACCCCGTGTCCGCCGGACTTGTCGACGCGCTCTCCACGTTACGAACCTCGCTCACCGCACAACCTGCAGATGACGACGTGATGGGCCAACTCAGCCAACTCCGGGACGGCGCCAGGGAAATCACCCGCCAACTCACCGATCCGGCAAGTGACTATCGCGGCGGATTGAACGCCGCTGCCGCCGGCGCCGGCGAATTGAGCACCGGCCTCGGGCAACTGTCCGATGGTGCGCACCAACTTGATGCGGGAGCAAACGAACTATCCTCCGGCATCGGCCAACTGGCAGCAGGCAGCGTCGAACTCCGCGACGGTCTTGGCGAGTTGAATGTCGGCATGGGTGAACTGAATGCAGGCTCGGGCGAGCTGGCCCAGGGACTCACCGACGGCGCCGCCCAGGTACCGCAGTTCACCGACGAGGAACGCGCCACCACCGCCAACCTGTTGTCGGCACCCGTCGCGGTTGACGCTCGAAACAACTACCCAGCGGCTGGATTCGGACCTGGAGCAGTACCGGCAGTGATGTCCGTAGCCCTGTTCCTCTGCGGAATTCTCACCTGGTTCGTAGTCCGCCCACGTCGTGGGCGCTCGCAGCAAGTGCATGGCTCGATGCTGCGTGAAGGTCTGCGCCGCTACCGCATTCCGGCACTCGTCACCCTTGTCACTGCTTTGATACTGTCCGTGATTGCGCTGACCGTCGCGGATGTGGACCCACCCAGCGTGGTGGCGATGGTCGCCGTGATGATCCTTGTCGGTGCAGCTGCAGTTGCCTGCGGACGCCTGTTCACCGTTGTATTCGGCGCCGTCAACGGAACGTTCATCGCACTGAGCGCCTTGATGATTCAGATCTTTGCATTCGGTGCGGTGTATCCCATCGAACAGATGCCTGCCCCGCTGCGGTGGTTGCACGCCCTGATGCCACTGACCTGGGCACGCAACGCGATGCGCATGGTCCTGGTCGGCTACTACGGGCCGAGGTTCTGGCTGGCCGTAGCTGCCTTGGCAGCTCTGGTGATCGGAGCCGTCGTGTTCACCATCTGGTGGCGGCGCCGACAAGAGCCGCCAATTGACGATGCGCCGATCACAGAGGAGATCGTCTATCTGCAACCGGCGCAGACGTGACCGTCGTCAGCCGATCAGCGCGCTCCGCTCGTTCCACCATCGAGGGGAATTACCGTCCCCGTCAAGTAGGCGCCGCCGCGTGAGGACAAGAAGATTGCAAGACCGGCCGCATCCTGTGGCGTTCCGACCCGGCCAAGCGGAACAGAATCCGCCACCGCCTGCGCGCTTTCCTCGTTCTCGAGCAAGAAGGCCATCATCTTCGACGGAAAGGGCCCAGGCGCAATGGCATTGACCGTGATCCGTTCGCCGGCAAGCGTCGCCGCCAACTTGCGGGTCAACATGTGCACTGCGGCCTTACTCGCTCCGTACGAGAAGTTTTCCGAGCCTGACACCACAAGACCGTCGATCGATCCGATGTTGATCACTCGCGCGGGATCGTCTGCCGTCGCCGCAGAACGCAACTGTGGCAACAACTTCTGCGTCAACAGGAAGATCGCTTTGACGTTGATGTCGAAGATCTTGTCGAAGCCGGCTGCCGGGAAATCGTCGACGGGGGCGCCCCACGTTGCGCCGGCATTGTTCACCAGCACGTCGAGTGTCGGCGAAATCTCGGCGACCTTCGCAGCGAGGCTCTCGATTCCCTCGTCCGTGGACAAGTCCGCCGGGTGCGAGATGCAGGTGCCGAACTCGGAAAGCTCTCGCGCTGCTTCATCGCACGCTTCCGCTTTACGGGCCGAGATGACTACCGTCGCGCCGCCTTCGACAAATCCTCGAGCGATCATGTAGCCGATTCCGCGCGAACCACCCGTCACGACGACAGTCTTGCCACTGACGTCGAACAATCCCTCCAGCAAGCTCATGCGACCTCGAAAAGCCCGGCAGCACCCATGCCGCCGCCGATGCACATGGTGACAACAACCAACTTGGCGCCGCGGCGCTTCCCTTCCAGGAGAGCATGGCCGACCAACCGCGCACCCGTCATCCCGTACGGATGTCCGACGGAGATTCCGCCACCGTCGACGTTGTACTTGTCGGGGTCGATGCCGAGCTTGTCGCGGCAGTACAGCGCCTGAGAAGCAAATGCCTCGTTCAATTCCCACAGATCGATGTCGTCGATCTTCAGTCCGTGCAGGTCGAGCAGACGCGGAATCGCGAATACCGGACCGATTCCCATCTCGTCCGGTGCGCAACCGGCAACAGCCATTCCGCGGTAGATGCCAAGAGGAGCCAGGCCGCGACGTTCCGCCTCACCAGCCTCCATCAACACCGATGCCGACGCGCCGTCGGACAGCTGTGACGAATTTCCGGCGGTGATGGACGAATGCGCGCTGACGGTACCGTCGGCCAGCACCGGACGCAGGCTCGCGAGGCCCTCCAACGTGGTGGACGCACGATTACCTTCGTCGCGAGTGAGTGTGACCGACTCGGTGCCGATCTCGCCGGTCTCCTTGTTCTGAACCTGCTTGACCGACGTCAGCGGCACGATCTCGAGATCGAAACGGCCTGCTTCCTGAGCTGCTGCAGTGCGCTGCTGAGACACCAGTACAAACTCGTCCTGCTGCTCACGCGTGACGCCGTAGCGTTCGGCCACGATCTCGGCCGTATGCAGCATCGGCATGTAGATCGACGGCTTGTTCTCCTTCAGCCACGGATCTGCCGCACGGAAGTTGTTCATGTGATCGTTCTGGACCAACGAGATCGATTCGACGCCACCACCGATCGCGATCTGCATACCGTCGTCGACGATCTGCTTTGCCGCCGTCGCAATGGCCATCAGTCCGGACGAGCACTGACGGTCGATCGTCATTCCGGACACCGAGTCCGGAAGCCCGGCCCGCAGCACCGCTTGCCGTGCGACGTTGCCGCCGGAAGATCCCTGCTGCAACGCTGCGCCGAGGATGACGTCCTCGACTTCACCACCCTCGAGCCCGGCGCGCGCAACGGCATTCGAAATAGCATGTGCAGCAAGCTCTTGAGCCTGTGTGTTGTTGAACGCGCCGCGGTACGCCTTGCCGATCGGAGTGCGGGCGGTGGACACGATGACAGCTTGTCTCATGAGGACCTTTCCAGTGTTGTGCGATTCAGGGTTGGAACACGACTCGGCCGACCGTGGTGCCGTCGCCGAGGCGACCGATACCGTCGGCAACGTCCGTCAACGACAACCGCTCACTGATCAGGGGTTTGACCAAGCCTGCGTCGGCGAGCCTGGTGAGCTCGACGTGGCAATCGTCGATGGCCTGCTGGTTGTACGCCTTGTAGAGGCCCCAGTGCAGACCGATGATCGAATAGTTCTTGATGAGAGCATGATTGAGAGCCGGTTGTGGAATCGTGCCACCGGCAAATCCGATGATGACGATCCGGCCTTCGAACGCGATGCACTTGGTCGACTTTGCGTACGCATCGCCGCCAACCGGGTCGAAGACCACGTCGGCGCCCTTGCCGCCGGTGAACTCCTTCACCGCGGCAACAAAGTCCTCACTGTGACGGTCCACCACGAGGTCCGCCCCGAGCTTGCGCGCGTACTCGGCCTTCTCCGGTCCGCCGACAACACCGATCACCTTGGCACCGGCAGCTTTGCCGAGTTGCACTGCGGCACTGCCCACACCACCTGCGGCGGCATGAACAAGCAGGGTCTCACCTTCGAGCAGTTGTGTGCGACGGTGCAGCGCGAACCACGCCGTCTGATAGCCGATGCTCAGCGCGGAGGCTTCGGCGTCGTCCAGTGCCGATGGCGCCGGAAAGGTGTTGTTCTGGTCCAGCACCGAGAATTCGGCAAAGCCACCCGACGGCAAGCTCGGATTGCCGATCACGCGATCGCCTACCGCAAACTTCGTGACCGAATCACCCACGGACACAACTTCACCACACAATTCCACACCGGGAGTGAAGGGCAGCGGCGGCTTGATCTGGTACTCACCACGGCACATGAGTACGTCGGGGAAGTTCGCCGGTGCTGCGAGTACCTTCACCAGCATTTCCGTGGCACCAGCTGTGGGCTCCGGCACCTCCTCCAACGAGAGGACATCGCGGGGTTCACCGAGTTGATTGACGCGCCAAGCCTTCACAGTGTTTTCTCCAGTTTCGGTAGTGAGGGTGGTTCAGGACGAGATGGGGAGGTCTACGAGCTCGGCAAGCCGCGCCCGGTGCTGATATGCAGTTCCCAGCGTCAATTGGTCACTCTTGGCTCTCTTGAGATACAGGTGCGCCGGATACTCCCACGTCATACCGATCCCGCCGTGAAGCTGTACACATTCCTCCGCCGCATGAACCGCGACTCCGCTGCAGTACGCCTGAGCGAGCGTCGCAGCAACTGCCGCGTCGGAGTCACCGCGTGCATAGGTATCAGCCGCATAACGCGCGGCCGCACCCGCAGAGCTGACTTCGAGCCACAGGTCCGCCAGACGATGCTTGATCGCCTGATACGAACCGATTGCGCGGCCGAACTGCTTGCGTTCCTTCACATAAGCCAGCGTGGTCTCGAGGCACCACTGCGCCACTGCGAACTGCTCTGAGGCCAGGAGTGCACTTCCGCAGAGCAATGCCTCCTCGACAGCCTCAGCGGCATTGCCACTGTCGACGCGGATCGATGGCGCCTCCGCGAACTCGACGTCCGCCAATCGGCGCGTCATGTCCAGGGACAGGATCGGTGTCACAGTAGCGTCGGCGATCCGCACGATGTGCAGCTCCACACCACTCTCACCGGCAACCGGAACAACAAGAACATCGGACTCGGCGACGCCGGCAACCGTGGTGACGCTGCCGACAAGTCCGCTTACCGTCGCTCTGACCGTGGGCGCGAAAGTACCTGGTGCAGTGGATAACGGGACGATCAGAGCAGCCGTCGAATCCCCGGCTGCCAATCGACCGAGCACCTCGGTTTCGCCGGCTTTCAACAGCGCCGTCGTCGCCAGCACCGCACTCGTGAAGAACGGAACGGGAGCGACCGCGCGGCCGATCTCCTCCATCACGACCGCCGCCTCACGCGTCGACGCGCCGGCCCCGCCCAGCTCCTCAGGTACCAGCAGTCCCGCCAAACCGAGTTCCGACGCCAGGGACTTCCACAGCCCGGTGAAGTCGGCGGACACGTCGTCGTAGGCAGTGACCACGGTGTCGGCACCTGAGCGCGCACTCAGCAAACGTCGGACACTGGCACGCAGGTCTTGTTCGGTCTCGGAGTACAGCAGATCGGCGCTCATCGGGGCAGGTCCTTCCAGGCGATGTCCTTGTCGACGCGATGCTCGGGCGGCAACCCGAGTACACGTTCTGCGATGACGTTGCGCAGGATCTCGGACGTTCCGCCCTCGATCGAATTGCCCTTGGCTCGCAGATACCGGTAGCCGGGTTCACGCCCGGTGAAGTCGACAAAATCCGGACGACGCAGCGTCCAGTCGTCGTACCGCAGCCCGTCTTCGCCGTGCATTTCCAGCTCGAAACCTGAAATCTGCTGTGCCAAGCCTGCAAACGCCAGCTTCATTCCCGAACCTTCAGGCCCCGGTTGGCCGGCGGCAAGCTGTTGGCGCAGACGCTCACCCGTCAGACGCGCGACCTCCGATTCGGTCCAGAGCCGCATCAACTCGTCGTGCATCGCCGGGTTACGCAGCTCAGGCTCGTCGCGCCAGGCCTGCGCAACCTTTCCGATCATGCCGCCCTCACGCGGTGCACCCGAACCGATGGCCACCCGTTCGTTGTTCAGGGTGGTGGTTGCAACCTTCCATCCCTGTCCTTCGCCGCCCAGCCGGTTGGCATCCGGAATCCTGACGTCCGTGAGGAATACCTCGTTGAACTCAGCCTCACCGGTGATCTGGCGGAGCGGCCTGACATCAACTCCGGGATCGGTCATGTCGCAGATGAAGTAGCTCAATCCTGCGTGTTTGGACCGCTCCGGATCAGTCCGGGCAACAAGAATCGCCAACTGAGCGTTCTGAGCCCCCGACGTCCAGACCTTCTGCCCGTTCACTATCCAGTCGTCGCCGTCGCGGACAGCCCGGGTGGCGACGGCAGCCAGGTCCGATCCTGCGCCCGGCTCACTGAAGAGCTGGCAGTACACCGTTTCGGATGTCCACAACGGCCGCAGGAATTTTCGTTTCTGCTCTTCGGTGCCGAACGCTGCGATGGTGGGCGCAGCCATGCCGAGGCCGATACCGTTCTTGCCGGTGTCCGGCCCCGGGGCTCCCGCTGCCGCCAATTGCGCGTTGATCTGTCGCTGAAAGCTCTGTGGCAGATCAAGACCGCCGTGGCCTTCGGGAAAGTGAACCCACGCCAGTCCGGCGTCGAATCGTGCGGCGAGGAAATCCGATACTGATACAGCATTCGGATCATTTTCCGCGAGAAGCGTGTTCACTTTGGCGGTGAGGTCACGCGATACTGCTTCTTCGTCGAAAGCCATGCCCATTCCTTCGGTTCGAGCGGTGAGCGGACAGTCAGTCCTTGGGTCCACCGGCGACGTAGACGACCTGACCGGAAACGAAGCCTGCGCCTTCGCTGACGAAGAACGACGCGGTGTGCGCGATGTCCTCGGGCTGTCCGACGCGGTTGACCGGAATCTGCGAAGCGGCAGCGGTCTTGAAGTCCTCGAAGCCGACTCCCATGCGCTCGGCCGTTGCGGCGGTCATTTCGGTTTCGATGAATCCGGGGGCAATGGCGTTGGCGGTGACACCGAACTTGCCCAGTTCGAAGGCCAGTGTCTTGGTGAATCCCTGCATTCCCGCCTTCGCTGCGGAGTAGTTGACCTGTCCGCGGTTGCCGAGAGCCGACGTGCTCGAGAGGTTGACGATACGGCCGAACTTCGCTTCCACCATGTACTTCTGCACCGCGCGCGACATGAGGAACGCTCCGCGCAGGTGGACGTTCATCACCGAGTCCCACTCAGCAACGCTCATCTTGAACAGAAGGTTGTCGCGGGTGATGCCTGCATTGTTGATCAGTACGGTCGGCGAACCGAGTTCTGCTGCCACCCGCTCCACTGCTGCGGCGACCGACTCTTCGTCGGAAACGTCAGCGCCGACGGCCAGGGCTTGCCCGCCTGCGGCCTTGATCGCGTCGACGGTTCCGGCACACGCTGCTTCGTCGAGGTCGAGCACGGCAACGGCAAAGCCGTCTTCCGACAGTCGCTTGGCCACTGCCGCACCGATTCCGCGTGCTGCACCCGTGACAATTGCGGTTCTACGTTCCTGGCTCACTGGCCCTCCATGATTTCGTGATTCGACGGATACCGGACGATCTCGTCAGATCCCGGCCTGATCTGCAATTTCCCTGGCTTTTGCCACCAAGGCGTCAATACGTTCCACTGTGGGAGTTCCACTCTCGGCCGCATTCTGCGGTTCGTCGCGGGCACGACGCATCACGCCTTCGGCGATCACCGCAATCTTCCACAGGCCCAAGGTGTGCCAGAACTTCAGCGCAGCCGGATCTCTCCCGGTGGCGTCGAGGTAGATTTGGGAGATCTCGTCTCGCGACGGGAATCCGGGTAGCGCCGACGCCGGGAAATCGCCGCCGGTGTTCTCCCCCGCCGCCGGCCAGTACGCCAACAAGCTTCCGACGTCTGCCAATGGATCGCCGAGTGTGCAGAGTTCCCAGTCGAGCGCCGCGACAACCTCCCCGCTGCTCGCCGAGGTGATCACGTTGCGTAGGTGAAAGTCGCCGTGCACCAACGTGGTCTCGGTGTGTGCCGGCTGCGCTGCAATCAGACGTTGGGTGAGATCGTCCAAATCAGGACATTCCCGTGTCTTCGACTGTTCCCACTGTCCACCCCAGCGCTTCAACTGGCGTGCGGCGTAAGGCTTGTGGCTTGCAAGGTCGTCGAGCCCGGCTTGCTTCAGATCGACGGCGTGTATCTTCGCCAGCGTCTGAGCGAGCGAGATGCCGATTGCCCGGCGACGATCCTCCGACAACGCCTCGGCAAGTGGCATCCGGTCGACAACTTCGCCGTCCACGAACTCCATGAGCAGCAACGGAACTTCGGTGACAGCCGGGTCCTCGGTCAACCCGAACACGCGAGGCGAGGGTACATCCGTGGATTCGAGAGCGCTCAGGATTCGAGCTTCGCGCGCCACGTCGTGAGCCGAGGCCAGCAGGTGACCGAGCGGTGGGCGTCGGAGCACCCAACGGTTACCGTCCTGATCACGTACCAGGTACGTGAGGTTGGACTGCCCCAGGCCGATTCGATCGAAGGACAACGGCCCGGTGAAGTCGATCCCCAGGCCTGCGATCCACCCGGTGACCGCTTCGGTATCGAGTCCCACTACTCCGACGCTAGCCACCGACGGACGCTCCGCGCCGGAACGGGAGCGCGTCACCCAACAACTGGCCACCGTCGATGGTCATAATCTCACCGGTAATCCACTGGGCTGCATCCGAAACCAGGAAGGCGATGGCAGCAGCGATGTCTTCCGGTTCACCGATGCGTCCGAGTGCAGTCGACGCGGATACCGCTTCTTCATGTTCTTTCCACAGAGCTTCGGCGAGTTTGGTTCTCACCACTCCCGGAGCAACGGCGTTGACACGAATCTTCGGCGACAGTTCGAGCGCTAATTGTTTGGTGATGTGGATCAGCGCGGCTTTCGACGCGTTGTAAGTTCCGATTCCGGCCTCGAACGCCATGCCGCCGATCGAGGCGGTGTTGACCACGGAACCACCGTGCTCACTCATCCAGGCTCGGGCCGCCAGCCCGGTCCACAGGACTGGAGCCCACACGTTGACGTCGAAGGTCTTGGCAAAGCGCGAGTGATCCTGGTTGATTATCGGCCCGAATGACGGGTTGGTGCCCGCGTTGTTCACCAAGATGTCGAGACTGCCGAAACGCTCGATCGTCTGCTCGACGCACTTGCGGGCAGCATCCTCGTCCGTCGCGTGAGCGCCGACGCCGATCGCGTTGCCGTTCACCTGTGCGGCAGCGGCATCTGCGGATTCCTGTGAGCGCGAGGTCAGTACGACGTTTCCGCCCGACGCCGCAATCGCCTGCGCGGTCGCGAGGCCGATGCCACGCGACGCGCCGGTGACGATCGCAGTCTTGCCTGTGAGGTCCAGTCCTGCCATGTCAGTTCGCCTTGACTTCGCGGTACTTGCGCAGCTCCTGCTTGGCGATGGCGCGCTTGTGTACCTCGTCCGGGCCGTCGGCGAGCCGAAGGGTGCGCATGTGGGCGTATGCCATTGCGAGCGGGAAGTCGTCCGTCACGCCGCCGCCGCCGTGAACCTGGATGGCGCGGTCGATGATCTTGAGCGCGATGTTCGGGGCCGCAACCTTGATGGCCGCGATCTCGGTACGTGCTTCCTTGTTGCCCACCATGTCCATCATGTGTGCGGCCTTGAGCGTGAGTAGCCGAACCATTTCGATGTCGATGCGCGCCTCGGCGATCCAGTCCTGGATGTTGGCGTTGTCGCTGACGGGCTTTCCGAAGGTGATGCGGGTGGATGCGCGCTTGCACATCAGTTCCAGTGCGCGCTCGGCCATTCCGATGGCACGCATGCAGTGGTGGATGCGGCCGGGGCCGAGGCGGGCCTGGCTGATCGCAAAACCTTCACCCTCGCCGGCGAGGATGTCCTTGGCCGGTACGCGTACGTCCTCGAAGGTGATCTCGCCGTGTCCCTCGCGGTCCTGGTAACCGAAGACGGGCAGGTTACGCACGATGGTGACGCCGGGAGCGTCGATCGGCACGACCATCATCGACTGCTGGCGGTGCGTCGCGGCATTGAAGTCCGTCTTGCCCATCACGATCAGAACCTTGCAGTTCTGGTGCAAAGCGTTGGAAGCGAACCACTTACGGCCGTTAAGTACGTACTCGTCGCCATCGCGATCCATGCGGAGCTGGATGTTGGTGGCGTCGGAGCTGGCAACCTCGGGTTCGGTCATGGCAAAGGCAGACCGGATTTCGCCTTCGAGAAGCGGCTTGAGGTACTTCTCCTTGTGCTCGTCGGTGCCGAAGAGCGTGAGCACCTCCATGTTTCCCGTGTCCGGAGCGGCGCAGTTGGTGGCTTCGGAAGCCAGGTGGCTGCGGCCCATGATCTCCGCGAGCGGTGCGTATTCCAGGTTGGTCAGGCCGGGGCCCCATTCGGGGTGCGGGTGAAAGAGGTTCCACAGCCCACGCGCCTTGGCTTCCTTCTTCAAGTCGTCGATGATCGGCGGCTGGAAGTGCGGGTTACCGGACTCACGCATCTGCGCTTCGTAGACCGCTTCGGCCGGATAGACGTGCTTGTCCATGAAGTCGAGCAGTTCGGCCTGGTACTTCCTGGTGCGATCCGAGAACTCAAAGACTGACATGTGAACTCCTGACAGAGAGGGAAGGAAAATTAGGTGGCCGACGCTCCAGATGACTCGCGACACCTTCGACGACGTCCGGTCCGCGAAATGCGTTGACCATGAGCATTTCCGCGCGCTGCGTGGATTCGTCGAACGTGCCGGTCTCGTCGGCGCTCAGCTGGGACTTCATGACCGACAACGAGGTCGGCGAGCAGTTGGCCGCAATTTCTGCGGCGTAGGCAACCGCTGCTTCTACGACATCACCGTCGACCAGGTGGTCGATCAGTCCGATGCGGTAGGCCTCGTCGGCTCCGACCATTCGACTCGACAGCAGTAAATCGGTGGCCCGACTCCGGCCGACAAGTCTAGGCAACGTCCATGAGATGCCGTACTCGGCGATCAACCCGCGCTTGGAAAATGCGGTGGTGAATCGTGTTGCAGACGAACCGAATCGAACGTCGCAGTACAGCGCTTCCACAAAACCAAGTCCGGCCGCTACTCCGTTGATCGCGCCGATCAACGGCTTACGTAGCGACGTGGGAAACTCGCGAGGCCGAGGCCGCACCAGATCCTCGTCGGAAACGTCGCCGACGTTCTTCAGGTTGCTCAGATCTGCACCCGAGCAGAATCCGCGACCCGCACCCGTGATCACGATTGCCCGGACGTCGGGATCGTCGTCCGCGGCGGCCAGTAGATCGAAGTACACGTCCTCGAGTTCGTTTGTCCAGGCGTTCAGGACATTCGGACGATTGAAAGTCAGCAGCAGGACGGACCCACGCTGCTGCGAAAGTACAAGTTCCGGAATCATCGCGTTCCGGCGAGCAACGACGCCTGGTAACGGCGCATTCCGCTGAGCCAGCGATCGTAATCAGCGCCCTTCTGCCGGTACATGTCCAGTACCTTGGGGTGCGGGAGGATGAGGAAGTGCTCGGCGTCCATTGCAGCCAACACGATTTCGGCGCACTGGTCGGGCTCGATCACCTCGCCGGCCGCAAGGACAGCTCCCGTCGCAGCGACTCCGAGGGGATCACCGGTCTCTTTCCCTTCGTAGAGGAGCTTGGTGTTGACACCCATCGGACACAGACAGCTGACTCGGACGCCCTTATCTCCGTATGTCATCGACAGCCACTCGGCAAAACCCACTGCCGCATGCTTGGTAACCGAGTACACCGCCGACCCGACCTGCGTGAGCAGGCCGGCAGCCGAAGCGGTGCTGACGAAGTACCCTTCGCCGCGCTCGACCCATCCGGGAACCAACAAACGAGCAGCTCGAATGTGGGCCCGCACATTGATGTCGAAGGCTACGTCCCAGCCGTCCTCGTCGACGTCGAGACCGAGGCCGCCGGTGATACCGGCATTCGCGAAGTAGAGATCAACGGGACCGAAAGCCTCCTCGGCCTGCGCGATCAACCCCTCGATCACACCGGCGTCTGACACGTCGCCACCGGCGGAGACCGCCGATCCTGGGTGCCCTGCGTTGACCGCGTCGGCCACAGCGGCAGCTGCATCGGCATTGAGATCGGCCACAACTACGCGGGCGCCCTCCGCCGCCAACTTCCTGGCGAGCGCTCCCCCGATACCGCCGCCACCTCCGGTGACAATTGCAACCTTCTGGGCGACCTTCATTGGCGATTCCTCTCGCTTGCATTCACCGAAAGCTTTTACCGTGATCCACGTCTCTTGTCATGTATAGTTGAATCCGGCGTCAACTTCAACCGTCGCCGCTGGAATCTATTTTCCAACCTCCTGAACTGCGAGTAAAGGACCACGATGACTGAAGAGCACTTGCCCGTCCGCCCGTCCACGTTTGCCGAGCTCGAGAAGTTGATCGGCCAGGAACTGGGCCCCACCGAGTGGTACGAGATCACGCAGGATCGCATCGACGCTTTTGCCGCGGTCACCAACGATCACCAGTGGATTCACGTCGACCCAGAGCGTGCGGCGGCGAGCGCATTCGGCACCACCATCGCGCACGGACTTTTCAGCCTCTCACTGGGTCCACAGTTCTCCTCCCAACTCCTGGCCTTCGACGGCTTTGCGCACAGCCTCAACTACGGATACGACAAAGTGCGCTTCCCCGCCCCGGTCCCGGTGGGCTCGCGACTGCGGATGCGCTCAACCGTGGTGTCCGCCGAGCAGTTGCCTGGCGGTATCCAGGTAAAGACGCGCCAGGTGCTCGAGCGCGAAGGTTCCGACAAGCCTGTGGCCGTCGCGGAAGCGGTAGCTCGCGTCGTCGAGAAGAGCTGAGACGATTTTCGAGGCGCGCCCTGAGCACTCTCGACCAGGGCGCGCTTCGTCAGCTCCGCCTCGGGAACTTCAGCGCATTGGCCCACAGATCCGTCACGGTGCCGACAATCTCGTCGAATTCGACCGGCCTGCCTTCCACTCGCCCGTCACCCAACGTGAATACACTGTGGGCAAATCGACTCACCATGCCGGACAATGCCATTGACGTAAGCAGAGGATTCAAGCCGGGATCAACGACACCACGTTCTTGCAGTTCGGCGATACCTCGCGCGTTGCGCAGAATAAATGCATCTGCCCGCTCGTTGCGAATCCTGCGGAACTCCGGGTCGATACTGGCAACTTGCTCCATCAATCCCATCAACTTTGCATTCCGTTGATATGCCGCAAGATACGCCCGATTACTTGCCTCAAGAATGGCATATGGATCGTCAGTGCCCGCAACCCTACCGATGCCCGGATGCATCATTTCCTCACGAGCTACCTCGAGGACGGCCGCAAAAACTTCTTCCTTGTTGGCAAAATAGGTGTAGAAGGAACCGGTAGCACACCCAGCTTCCTTCGCTATATCTATCAATCGCGCATCCAAATAGCCGGCCCGCTCGAAAACCACACGTGCAGAGGCGATCAGCGCAGCCCTGGTGCGAGCACCCCGTTCGGTGCTCGGCGGATCACGATGCCCCGCCGGCGGAGCAAGAGGCAGTTCGGATATCCGCGAGTCGTCATCCACCACGCTACTCACCTTTCCGAAGTTCACTGCTACTGAGGGATATTCACGACAAACTCAATGTTGACACCGAGTTCAAGTGTACGCTCGGCAAGGACATCAGGACACACAATCGGTCGATTCTCCTGAAAGGCATATCCATGGTCAGCGTTCTCGATCCGGTAACCCGTTACGCCGCAGCCACACCGGACAACCTCGCGATTCGCGGTTCCGGCCGGGACTGGACATACCGACAACTCCACGACACCTCCCTCTCGTTTGGCGGCCGAATCCGTGCTGCCGGATTGAGCGAAGGAGATCGGGTGTTGCTCGCCGCTCCGTCGGTTGCGGAATTCATCGTGGCGTACATGGGAATTCAGGCTGCCGGTTGCATCGTCGTCCCGGTCAATACAATGTCGGCACAGCCCGAGATCGAGTACGTGCTCGACGACGCCGATATCTCACTCGCCATCGCCTGGCATCAACTCGGGCCGGCGACCCATGACGCCGGCGCTGCCCGCGGCGTTCCGGTCTGGACCCTTACCGAAGAATCGGCGAGAACCGACCAGGAACCGACAGCGATTGCCGACCGAGATGTACACGACACCACTGCGATTCTCTACACCTCCGGCACCACCGGACGCCCGAAGGGTGCTCAGCTGACCGTGGGAAACCTGTTGTCGGCCGGCGAAATCGGAGCCGAGAGTAGCCGCGGAAACTCTTCGGACCGAACGGGAACGGGTCTACCGCTGTTCCACATCTTCGGACAGGGCTCCGTGATGATGGCAACCTTCACCGGCGGCGGATCACTCTCCCTGCTTCCGCGTTTCGATCCGACCGCCATGCTCGATCTGGTCCGCAAGGACAAACTCACCATAATGGCCGGTGTTCCGACGATGTGGAATGCCATGCTCCACGCAGCAGCCGACGTGGACAGCTCCGACTTCGAGCAACTCAGAATCGCAATCTCCGGCGGAGCCTCCCTTCCAGGCGAGGTGGCCCGCGCCTTCGAAACTCGGTTCGCCTGCACGATCCTCGAAGGGTACGGCCTTACCGAGACAAGCGCGTTCGGAACGTTCAACAGCATCGACCGTCCGCCGAAAATCGGCTACACCGGCCGGGCCGTCCCGAGAACCGAAGTCGAGGTTCGCGATCACGACGGAAATCATTGCCCCGCAGGCACAGTCGGAGAGGTCTTCATCAAGGGCCCCACTGTCATGAAGGGCTATTGGAAACGCCCGGACGATACCTCGGCGGTACTCTCCCCAGACGGGTGGTTCCGCACCGGCGACCTCGGTGAAACCGATCCGGACGGAGACCTTCGTATAGTCGATCGGGTCAAGGATCTGATCATCCGCGGCGGGTACAACGTGTACCCCGGCGAAGTGGAGGAGGTGCTGTATCAGCATCCCGACATCATCGAAGCTGCAGTGATAGGTATCCCGGACGACTACTACGGTGAGGAAGTCGCGGCAGTCGTAGCGGTGCGATCGGGTAGCGCCGTCGATGCTGCCGACGTGACTACATGGGCACGGGAGCGCCTGTCGGCGTACAAAATTCCTCGGGTTGTGCAGTTCATCGACGCACTGCCCAAGGGTTCCACCGGCAAGATCCTCAAACGCTCGATCGACCGCACCGGACTGGTCACTCTGAAACAGAGCTGAGCACGCGGGAAAGCCCCGGCAGAATTGTCTGCCGGGGCTTACCTGTCTCGCTACGACGCATACAGATGCGCACCGGGGATCGCCTCTGGATCGTCGCGGACTTCCTTCGGATTGGTCTCGGCAAGCGCCCACGCACTGAAGAAGGTCACCAATCCCATGAGTGCGACGAACACAGCAACCAGGGTCGTGGTTCCCGTCTTCGCGATCAGCGCCGTCATGATGAACGGTGTGCCACCGCTGACAGTGATCGCTGCCAGTTGATAGGCAAGAGACGCTGCGGAGTAGCGGACATTCGGGGCGAACAACTCGCCCATGTATGCCGCGATGGGCCCGTATGTCATCGACTGGAAAACGCTGCCGACGGTGACAGCAACAAAGAAGAGCGGTAGCGACTTGGTGTTGATCAGCCAGAAGTACGGAAAGGCCCAGACAACGATCGCGGCCGCACCGATCAAGATCATCGGACGACGCCCGATCCTGTCCGACATCTTTCCCGACCACAGCACCACTCCGACGGTCAGGAGCGCGCTGAGGAGAGAGATGATCAGAAGAGAATTCCTCTTTAGGCCGAGTTCCGTTGTGCCGTAGCTCAAAACACCGGCAATGCTGATGTAGAAGAGCGAGTTGGTAGCAGCCAGAAGACCACAGCCGAGAAGAATCTTGCGCCAATGAGTTTTGATCGCTTTTGTCGGCGGCGCCTGCACCACTGCATCCTTCTTGTTGCGAGCCGCTTCTTTCTGCAACTCCAGAAATTCCGGAGTGTCTTCAACCTTGGTCTGGATGTACAGGACGACTGGGAAGAGTAATGCGCTGGCGAAGAAGGGAATTCGCCATCCCCAGCTCAGGAATGCTTCGTTCGAGATCGTCGCAGTGGCGATCAGAAATACGACGTTGCCGAGAACCACGCCGAACGAAACACCCATCTGTCCAAAGGTTCCGGAGAATCCCCGCTTCTTCGGACTAGCCGACTCCGTGAGAAGCAAGACAATGCCGCCCCACTGCCCGCCGCAGGCAAGACCCTGAATGAATCGCAAGGTGACCAACAGAATTGGAGCAGCGACGCCGATTGCCGATGCACTCGGAATCGCGCCGATCAGGAACGTCGCCAATGCCATCAGGAGCAGGCAGGTAACCACGGCAGGCTTACGTCCGTACTTGTCCCCGAAATGGCCGGCAACAATCCCACCGATCGGCCGAGCTACGAATCCCGCCCAGAACGTACTGAACGAGAGCAATGTACCCATGAGGGCGGACGAGTTCGGAAAGAATACATGCGGAAAGACAAGCGCTGCAGCCGTTCCATAGAGAAAGAAGTCGTACCATTCGATCGAGCTGCCCAGAAGTCCGGCGCCGAGAAGCTTGCGATGTGCACGCTTCCTGGTGCGCTCTTGATCGGATACGCGCCCTGCGGGCCCTCCCGAATTCACTACCGATCTAGTCATGCCTACTCCTCGATGGGTCGTAGCGATTGCACCCGAACGAAGCGCCGCCCCGACAGTAGAAACTGACGCCAACTTCAAGTTCGGATGATGTGACCAGTGTGCGGCACCCACGGAGTGATGTCAATCACTGAATAGTATTGTTATGCACTAGCTTTGATGTCAGATCAGCCAGACACGACAATTGCCGGCCCATCACGATTCGATGAGCCGGCAGTTGTTCGAGTGTGGAATTAGCGCGCAATCCTCAATTCACGACGAAGAATCTTGCCGCTCACAGTCTTTGGAAGATCACTCATGACCTCGACAATGCGTGGGTACTTGTACGCAGCCAGACGGACTTTGCAGAATTCCACCAGTTCATCCGGCGCCGCCTCCAATCCTTCCTTGAGTGAAACGAAGGCTTTCACAGTCTCTCCGCGATACGAGTCCATGACACCCACTACGGCAGCCTCACGAACGGAAGGATGTTCGTAGAGAACATCTTCCACTTCGCGCGGCCAGACCTTGAATCCCGAGGCATTGATCTGATCTTTCATCCGATCGACCACGTAGAACCATCCGTCAGCGTCCATGAAACCTACATCGCCGGTGTGGAAACGGCCGTTGGGCATGGCGTGGGCGGTCTCTTCCGGCTTGTTCCAGTATCCGAGCGCTACCTGCGGGCCGCTGACAACTATCTCCCCGTACTCCCCGACCGGTACCGGATTGTCGTTTTCGTCCACCACCTCGGCATGCGTACTCGAGACAGGCACACCGACCGCTACCGCACCCGACGCGGGGTCGACCGGCGCTTCTCGTGAATGCGGCACAACGATTGCAGGACTGTTGGTTTCGGTCAAACCGTAGCCGTTGTGGATGTAGTGACCGAACTTCGCCCGAAACGACTCGAGCGCTGCATGCGGAATGGGCGCGCCACCCGAATAGACCGATTCGAGACTGCTCAACAACTCCTTCGATACTGCCGCATTATCCGTCCACGCGATGAAAACGGTAATTGCACCGATGATCGCTGTGGCGCGATGCTCCGAAATGGACTCCGCCGCAACAACAGGGTGGAATCTACACGTGAGAATTGTAGCGGCCCCCGATAGCAGCGGCGCCGCGACGTGTCCGATCAAACCAGTGATGTGAAACAACGGGGCTACGGCAAACATCGCGCCACCCGGGCGCAAGCCCACCCAGTCCCGATAGATCTGCGCTGCGAACACCACATTGGCGTGCGTGTTCATAGACCCCTTGGGCGGACCCGTCGTACCGGACGTGTACGGCAGATACGCAAGATCGCTCGACTCGAGGTCAACGGGATCGGCTGCGGCGCCGCGGTTCTCCTCGATCAACTCCAGCAGGTCGTGGCAACCCTCGTACCTCACTCGGCTGACAGACCCGAAAATTTTTTGATCACTTCGTGATTGAAAATCGAGTTCCGACGTAGTGATAACACATCCAACATCCGTGCCCACAGACGCCGTCACCACCGTCTGGGCCGAGGACTCGAGGCAGATCACCGCAACGGCACCGCTGTCGAGCAGGACCGTCGCCAACTCACGGTCGCGGTACATCGGATTGACCGGAACCACAACGGCTCCCAACTTCCAGACAGCCAGAGTCGCGACAAAGAACTGCGGCACATTCTGCAGGACAAATGCCACCCGATCGCCGAAGCCGATACCGTCACCGGCGAGAGCCACTGCCAAAGCGTCCGACATCGTGTCGAGCTCGCCGAACGTGAGAGTCGCGTCGAAGTACCTGATTGCGGGAGCATCAGTGTCGCGGGCCCGCGACGCACGGAACATCTCCAGGGCGTTGGTGTATTCGATGTCGACAGTTGGCGCAGTACCACTGTCGTAGCGCGCAAGCCAAGGACGTGGCACCGACAGCTTGCCCGCATACACGTCGTCCATGATCAGCTCTCGAAATATCGACGCGGATTGTCGACCAGCATCGTCGTGATCTGGTCTTCCGTGACGCCTCGCTCTAGCAAGGTCGGGATGACGTGATCGCTGATGTGCGTGTAGTTCCAGTTCGGCACAGCGGCAGCCTTCGCCTCGCTGGAGAACCAGTCGATGAAGCACGACGCGTCGTGGGCGAGGACCATTTTCTCCGCGTAGCCGCGACGAGCCATCTCCACCACGGTGTTCACGCGCTCCTCGAACGACAGGAGCACATCCAGACCGAAGCGGTCCATACCCAGTAGGGAGCCGGCATCTGCGAGCGCACACAGATAGTCGAGATCCGTCGAGTCACCCGAATGACCGATCACGACCTTGGTCAGATCTGCGCCCTCGTCGGCCAGGACTTTCTGTGCAACGAGCCCGGATTCGGTATGCGGGTCGGTGTGGACGGTTATGGGCACACCCGTTTCGACCTGCGCAGCTCCAACTGCGCGCATCACTCGCTCGACTCCGGGAGTCAGCCCGGGCTCTTCGATGGCGCACTTGAGGAATGCTGCGCGAATACCAGTGCCGGCGATGCCTTCTCGAATGTCTTTGACAAACAGATCGACCATCGGCTCTCGCACATCGAACAGCAATCCCGGTCCTGTGTGATGGAATTGGAACGGAATGTCGTTGTAGGTGTAGATGCCCGTGGCGACGATGATGTTGAGATCGACCTGCTCGTTGATTCGCGCGATGCGCGGAATGTATCGACCGAGTCCGATCACGGTGGGATCGACGATTGTGTCGATCCCGCGGGACTTCAGTTCGGTCAGCTTGGCAACTGCGTCCGCCACCCGAGCGTCTTCGTCCCAAGGCTCCGGGTAGTGCGGATAGTTCTGGCGCATCTCCTCTCCGAGAACAAAGACGTGCTCGTGCATCAGCACCTTCCCCAGATCGGCGCTGTCCACCGCCCCGCGAACGGCCTGTACTGAACTCATCGACAAAACCCCTGACTGTGATCGGCATCACTAAGCTGAGACAATGAGCTAGTGTGTCTCACCTAGGAGGGTTCGTCAATAGATAGCCAGAGCCGTACACAGACCCGAAAATCGACACACCGGCCCACCGGAGAGAATGCCTGTATGCCATCCGACCGCGACCGCCGGCGCGCCATCGACACCGCCGCGAGCATGTATCTCGCCGAAGAGGCGCTTGACATGTCACTACTTGCCGAGCGCCTCGGAGTAGGCCGCGCGACGCTCTACCGATGGGTCGGAAATCGCGACGAACTACTGGGGACGGTGCTGGCGGAAGCCACCGAGCGGACGTACCGCAAGGCGATGTCGCAAGCGTCAGGCAAGGGCCCGGAATACGTCATCGACGTATTCGGCCGAGTGATGCGTTCAGTAGACTCTTCAACCGAACTTCGCGCGCTCACCAAGAGGGAACCGATGGTGTTCATCAAGCTCGCGCTGATGCCCGGTGCCATCGAGTCCATTTCCGCGTCCATTGCCGCCGAGATCCTGCAGTCGCAGGTCGATGCCGGCCAGTTGACCCTCAGCTTGTCGCCACAAGTGCTGGGCCAGGCACTTGTTCGTATCTGCGACATCCACCTTTACGCACCTCTACTAGGTCGAGAGAAGGCAGAGATCGAGACAGCTCTCGATTTGATCGCACTTCTACTCGGGGTCCCGCGTAACTGACCCAGGCCAGGTCAATGCCGCCGCGACCGAATTGGCGAGTACGGCGACGGATCGATATCGGGGCAGCGCCCGTCGAGGGTGTCCGCCAGAACCTGCGCCGAACCGCATGCCATTGTCCATCCCACATGCCCGTGGCCTGTATTGAAAAAGAGATTGTCCAGCTTGCCTCGCCCGATGAAAGGAGGACCGTCCGGGGTCATCGGGCGTAACCCGGTGCGGTACTCGGCAGTGTCCCAGTCGAGAGCATCGGGGAAGAGCTCATTGGCCGCATCGATGATGCCGGCAAAATCACCCGGAGACTGACTGCGGTCGTAACCGACAAACTCCGCTGTCGCCGACATTCTCAGCTGATTACCGAACCTCGACCACGCAACCAGCGTTCGTTCGTCGATGCCCCCAATCGTCGGAGCACGGTCTGGACTTTTGATTCCCGCCGTGACGGTATAGCCCTTCGCCGGATAGATGGGTAGTCGAACGCCGCAGCTCCGCAATAGAAGCGGGCTCGAAGCCCCTGCCGACAGCACATACGCGTCCGCCTGTACACGAGTTGTGCCCACATTCAATGCGGTCACGGATTCAGCATCGACCTGAAGCCCCCCGACTGCATCTCCGAGATGAAACGTCACACCCAATCGTTCACACGCGGAAGCCAATCCGAGTGAAAAGCGGTGAGGATCACCGGTTCCGTCCACTTGGTCGTGGATCGCCCCGGCGAAGCATTCACTGCTCGCAGCAAGCGCCGGTTCCACCTCGACAGCCTGTGCGCGAGTAAGTACGTCCTGAACCCGCCCATACTCAGCCAACAGCCGAGAGTTTCTCTCCGCCTTGGCAAGTTCTTTCTCGTCACGGTACAGATAGAGAACACCGCGATCGGTCTGCCAATATTGCAGACCCTCGTGATCGGCAATCTCTTCCATGAGTTGCTGGCTGTATCGAGCGAGAGCAAGTTTGGCGAGCGTGTTCGACCGAGACCGTGACGGCGTGCACTCCCGCAAGAACTCCACGCCCCACCTCAGCAGCGAAGGATCGATGCGTGGAACCACTCGAATCGAGGTCTGTCCGCCCATCAGTGATCGGGCGAGCATGAGTGGAGCAGACGGAGACGCCCAGGCATAGGAATGTCCAGGAGCGATCAAACCCGCAGTGCTCGAGGACGTATCGGATGCGACGCTACTCCGGCGGTCGTATACGTGAACCTCGTGGCCCCGTTGCGCCAACGTATATGCCGACGCAACGCCGACTACACCTGCTCCGATGACTGCAATCTTCATCGGACATCACCACTTCCACGAACTGCAGTGGCCTGGACTTCGACCAGAAGCAACGGATCGAGCAGTTGGGCAACCACCGTCGCGCGCGCCGGCCTGCTGTCGGGGAACCAACGTACCCATTCACGGTTGAAGTCGGCTGCGTAGCTCGCGTCGGACAGATACACCGTTGCCTGCACTACATCGACGAGCGACGACCCGACCACGTCGAGAACCGTGGACAGTCGCGAAATGCACTGTGCCGTCTGTGCCGTCACGTTTCCTACATGAACGGCGGTGCCGTCCTCCGCGAAGGAAACCTGGCCGGAAACGTACACTGTATCCCCGACCACGACCGCCGACGGATACTCCGAATCCGAAGTCGTAATTCCGGCGACATCGAATGTTTCACGCATTGTCGTCTCCCCGCTCATGCAGTACCTCTTGAACGTAGAACTTCCAGCCGAGGAATCCGACCCATAGCGTCACGACGATGACCGTGATCGGGACACCGTAGAGCAACAGTTCGGCAATCATGCCGGTTCTCCTTGCAGGACAGGCACTGCCGGATGTCGGCGGCGCGGATACTTGGAATTGGTCGCCATTGCCACAACGACGAACACGATCAGATTGGCGATCACGCCCGGGATCAAACCGTCCAAACCGAACGGCGAACCCAAGACCCATTGCCAGATGCCGGTAACGAGTGCACCAGCCGCAATAGCCGACAGCGCAGCAGGCGCAGACCGCACACCAAAGAGAACCGCACCGAATAGCGGGACTATGACGGTCGGCGCCCACAGGGTGTAGCTGTAGAGCAGAGCGTCGACGATCGACGGCACGCTGAGCGCGAATACCGTCGCGCCTGCGCCCACGATCACGCTGGTCGCTCGCTCGATCCTCAGTCGCTTCTTTGCGGGCAGTTCCGCTTCGGCCAGTGGTTGATAGATGTCCTTGGTCAGGACCACCGCAGTCGAATTGAGATACGAACTGGCCGTCGACATCACAACTGCCAACAAGGCTGCAACGACCAAGCCGAGAACTCCGACCGGCATCAAGTTCATCACTACCGTGGGAAGTGCCTGATCGGACTCGATATCGGGATACAGCACCAACGCGATCAGACCGATGGACGCCGCGGTGAAGAAGAAGAAAAACGAGAAGAATCCGGCGAGCGCATAGCCCTTTCTGGCGTGGCGCGAATCGGGTGTCGAGAACGTCCGCTGCGCGTAAGGCGGCACCAAGGTTTCTCCGAGGAGAAGCGCGGCGAACAGGGTCAGGAACTGAACCGGCGTGTAGTCACCCATAAAACTCAGATGATCACTTGGAACTGCATCGACAAGAGCGGAGGGGCCACCGACGGCGTGGAGGCCGATGAGCAGGGCGACGGGCAATAGCACGCCGAGGAAGACAAACTGGAGCATGTCGGTCTGGATGACAGCCCAAGCACCGCCGAAGGACGAATACAGGACGACAACTCCCATACCGATAATCACGGAGGGAACCACCGGTACGTCCAAGGTCGCGTTGACAACAGTCCCTATGGCGAGCGCCTGCGCACCGAGGATGCCGGCGCACAGCACCACCGACAGGCCACCTGTCACCAAGCGTGCCGGTTTGCCGTAATGCTCCTCCATAACGTCGCCGAGTGTGTGGGCACCGACGTAGTTCTTGAGTTTGGGTGCAACAAAGTACCCGACCAGAACGGTCTGAATACCGAAGGCGCAGAACGCGAACATATACACGTATCCGTCGCGCATCGCGGCGCCTGCGACACCCAATGAAGCGCCGCCACCGAGAAATGCTGCAGCCAGGCTGCCGAAGAATACAGGCCAGACGATTCGGTTGCCGGCAACCGCAAAATCGTCTGGAGATTTGACTCGCCGCATCGTCTGCACTCCGATGATGATGAGCAGACCGAAATACACGCCGAGGAGGATCCAATCGAGGATGGCCATGTGAACTCCTAGTTGAGGATTGGCCAATACTAAGAATGCAAAGTGAAACAGGTCACTGGCGATGTGACCAGAATTCCCCGCCGGAAACACGATACTTCTGTGCACTGTGCCCAACGTGTTCTGTCGACACATCCGGTCCCTCAAGGGAGACTCGTTCCATGCTCAGTAGTGCGCTCGCCCAACAAATCGCGAACGACATCACCGACGTGATCATCCACAATGTTCTGATCACCGACTCCGAAGGAATCGTGCTCGGAAGCGGCGATCAATTGCGCGTAGGCCAGTTCCACGAGGCCTCCGTCGAGGTGATCCGAAGCCGAAAGATGATCACGCACAACGCGGAAGACGTACGTCAGCTTGTCGGCAGCCTTCCCGGGGTAACAATTCCCCTCGTCATCGACGGCAATGTCGTCGGCACGATCGGACTGTCGGGGCCACCGTCACAGGTGGAGCAATTCGGACTGGTCGTCAAACGACAGACCGAAATTCTCATGCAAGAGGCAGCACGCATCGGATCGCGGAGAACCCGAGAGCGAGCCATTGAGGAGCTTCTCCGCGACATCGCCGACTGGCACCATTCGACTCTGGGAACCGGCCCGATCGAGAGACGTGCCACGACGCTCGGATTCGATCTGGAGAGCCCTCGAGTGGTCGCCCTGATCGGCTACTCGCACTCGGGCTCCCACGTACCTTCCGATGCCGGACCCGACAAAGTAGTCAACGCACTAGCATCGATTTTCACCTCGCGAACCGACTTGATCGCACCACTCGCCCGATCGATGATCGCGGTAGCAACCCGGGTCGACGCCGTCAGCCCCGCCAGCGATCACACCGTTATGGCAGCGTGCAGTACATTTATCACTCTCGCACGCGAACTCGGTTGGAGTATCCGAATCGGCCTCGGCTCTCGCGCCACGGGAATCGAGCAGCTCAATATCTCCGCACGCGATGCGTACGACGCCATTCAATTGGGATCGAAACTCGAGCCGTCAAGCAGGTTTCACGACATCGAAAGATTTCGACTTCAGCAGGCTGTTTCCGTAATCCCCGATGAAAGTCGATTGCGCTTGGCTCAGACGATACTCAGAGGATTGCCGCTCCAGGACGATTGGCCGATGCTGGCGAACACCGTCATCGCGTGGGGAGAATCTGCGTTCAACAGCACTGCCGCAGCGCAACGCCTGCACATCCACCGCAACACTTTGACTTACCGACTGGAGAAGATCGAACGCGCCATCGATAGATCTCTCGGCGACCCAGGCACCGCGATCTCGCTTTACCTAGCCTGCACCATGACTCGATGAACAATGCGAATACCCGGCGTCGTCTGCACCTTCCGACCAGTCGATAACCGCCGCAGAAGCACGAAACTCGAGCCAACCCTTGACTAGGCCCCTCTGTGAGCCTAATCTCATTTCAGATTGGTTCAACCAATCAAACACTCGCCTCGGGTCCACCGTGCGCCCACCGGTTCACCGCGATCGGAGACAATACGAAGATGAGCAAGCCGTTCGAGATCAAGCGCATCCCGGTACATGACCAGGTTCGCGATCACCTCCAGGACATGATCCGGGGAGGACGCTTCTCGCCAGGCACCGCTCTGCCGCCCGAGAGAGAACTTGCCGCCACGTTGGGCGTGTCACGCCATTCACTGCGACAAGCTCTTTCGTCACTCGAAGCGGTCGGAATGATCGAAACAAGACACGGCTCAGGAGTATTTCTCACCGAACGGCCGTCGGATGCGGCAGTCATTCGCGTATCCGACATGCTGTTCGAAGGAAACCGCTCGCTGACCGACGTTGTCGAAGCCAGACTGGGTATCGAACCCTTCATCGCCTCGACAGCAGCTGAGAGGCGCACAGAACGCGACCTTGCCTCTCTGCACCGAGCAATGCACGCACACACAGCAGACGGTGAAACCGAAGATGTCTTCGGATTTCACGAGGAACTGGTTCGAATGACCAAGAACCCGGTCCTCAGCGGCATCATGCGATCTCTGACCACGGGCCCACGAGGGATCACCAGGCTCAATGAACACGATCCCGAAACAAATCCGTGGTGGCACCTGGACCACGAACGGATCTATGCAGCAATCGAATCCGGCGACGGCACAGAGGCCAGCCGATTGATGACCGACCATATTCTCTCGATCCTGCGTCTCGCCCGAGCCGCAGATACCTCCGAAACCGATCAGATCTAGTTCAGAAGCACTGCACAAGAAGATAATCCAAGCCAGCCGCGCGAGGGTTCGACCACATCTGCCAGATCTGAGCAGGTCGCACCTGTAGCTCTCCCACTCGAAACTCGGTATCCGCGCCTGAATTCGCGGTCACCCGATTACCCGTTGCACCCGCAGCAGTTATGCGGTCACCGGGAGCGTCCTGGCGCCTTCATCTGCCGACGTCGCGTCATCTCCCGCGAATCAGTGAAAGCGAGACTTTTCATGCCCATTTCATCCTCATTCTCGAACACTCGACGAGGTGCGTCCCGTCGACGGATCTCGTACTTCGCCGCCCCTGTTGTCCTCGGCCTGGCCCTCACAGGCTGCTCGACAAGCGGTACACAGGCAACGTCGGGCGGCGGTGAGATCACAGCCGGCAAGGTGACGATCGACACGACGAAATGCCCTGCAGGAGCTAGTGAATCACTCTCAACTGGAGCCGACATCGTAATCGGAACCTCACTCGCCCAATCAGGTTCCGGCGCCTCGTCCGCGCTGTCACTCGGCGGAATCAATGCCTACTTCGACAAGATCAATGCCGACGGCGGTGTCGACGGTCACAAGGTAACGCTCAACGCCAAGGACGACGCGCTCGACCCCGCCCGTGCGGTGGCCAACGTGAAAGCCTTGATCGAACAGGACAACGTGTTCGCCACGATCTTTCAGCTGGGCACCCCACAGAATCTCGCCACCCGACAAATGTATGAAACAAATTGCGTACCACAACTTTACGCATCAACAGGCGATCACTCGTTCTACGATCCCGCTAACCACCCGTGGTCGACATCGAGCTTCCTCCCGTACGACGCCTGGGGCGAAGCCACCGCTGAGTTCATCGACAAGAAGTTTCCTTCCGGTGCAAAAGTTGCAGAACTGGTATGGAATTCGGACACCGGCAACGCCCTCGACGAAGCATTCACTCGGGGCATCGAGGGAACATCCGTGGAGATCGTCGCTTCACAGTCACACGACTCGACTGCCGTCTCCATGAGCAATCAGGTAACCGAAATGTTGGCGAAATCGCCTGATGCCATCGTTGCGGCAACAAGTGGGGCATTCTGCAACCAACTCGTCTCTGCCGCCCGTCGAGCAGGATTCGGCGGACCGATCGTGGTGCCGCCCTCCTGCCGCGACACCACACAATTCTTTGAGCCACTGGGTGAACTGGCGGACGGATTGCTGACCGTACGGAGCTCTCTCGACCCGGCCGATCCTACTGCTGCAACAGAACCCAGCATGAGGGAGTACTTGGAGGCCATGCAGAAGTACCAGCCCTCCTACGATCCACGCTCGACCTACGTGGCAGACGGATACCGGTTCGCGGCGCTCCTCGTCGAGCAACTCCAGCGCGCGGCATCCGCAGAGGGTGGTTTGAACCGGATCAATCTGATCAATGCAGTCTGGTCCACTGACACGGTACTGCCACTGAACTTCCCCGACTCCCGAACGGTCATCAACGGTGACGTTCCATTCCCCGTCGGGGACGGTTCGATGCTCGCGTACGACACGTCCACCAAATCGTGGGAGCCGACCGGTGTAGACGTCACCGCGTCTGCACCCTGAACCCACCGGAATTTCAGGACATGCCATGAACGCTCCCGCCCTCGCCATTACCGACCTCTCACTGTCGTTCGGTGGAATCCAGGCTTTGGACAAGCTCTCCTTCGACGTTGCGCCCCAGAGTATCTGCGGTCTCATCGGCCCAAACGGGGCTGGCAAGACCAGCGCATTCAACATCATGAGCCGCATATATCAACCCAGTAGCGGTTCCATCGAATTGTTCGGCGAACTGGACCTCCTCGCCGTACCCGTTCACAGGATTCCGGAACTCGGCGTCGCCCGCACGTTCCAGGAAATTGCATTATTTCCTTCACTGTCCGTACTCGACAACGTCACTGTCGGCGTGCGCCTCGAGCAGAAAGCAAGCTGGATGCGCACAGCGGTCGGAATCGGTGCCAGGGCACGCGAAATGCAATCTCAGGAAAAGGCCTTCGCAATCCTCGAAGATTTGGGACTGTCACACCTGGCAGGGTCCATGGCAGCAGATCTGCCGATCGGAACACTGAAACGGGTTGAGCTTGCTCGAGCGTTGGCGTCCGATCCGAGAATTTTGCTACTGGACGAGCCTGCAAACGGATTGATCCACAGCGAAGTTCACGAACTTGCAGCTGAACTGTCGCAGATCAAGGAGCGACTCGACCTCACAGTGCTTCTCGTCGAGCACCACATGGGAATGGTGACAAGCGTGTGTGACCACGTTGTCGTGCTCGATCGTGGCCGAAAGATCGCCGACGGCCTTCCGAAGGACGTCACAAGCGACCCGCGCGTGATCGAAGCGTATTTAGGAAAGTGGGGACAATGAGCAGCTTTCTCGAAGTTCGTGGACTCTCTGCACGGTACGGACAGTTACCGGTACTGCACGGCGTCGATCTTTCTGTCGAGCAGGGTGAGATCGTCGTTCTACTCGGCGCAAACGGCGCCGGGAAGACAACCACGTTGCGTGCGCTGTGCAGCCTCGTGTCGACCTCTGGCAGCGCAATTTTCGACGGCACAGAACTAGTCGGAAAGTCGACTCGCAGCATCGTTCGCCGCGGCGTTGCGATGGTTCCGCAAGGGCGAGGGACTTTCAAGGACCTGACGGTTCTCGACAACCTGTACGCCGGCGCGTATCTGCGAAAAGGCCGAGCCGAGATCAGTGCCGACATCGCGATGTGGTTCGAACGGTTTCCACGGTTGGCCGAGCGTCGTGAGCAGAAATCCGGAACGTTGAGCGGAGGCGAGCAACAGATGCTCGCTGTCGCCAGGGCAATGATGTCCCGCCCCCGCTTGCTCCTACTCGACGAACCGTCTCTCGGGCTCGCACCGCTGGTCGTCCAAGAGCTCTTTAATCTCCTCTCCACGATCAACAAGGATTTGAACACGTCGATGCTTGTGGTCGAACAAAGCGCGGAACTGGCCCTTGCAATCGCAGACCGAGGCTACGTCCTCGAAGCCGGTCACACCGTGCTGTCCGGATCGGCCACCGAACTGCAGAGCCACGACGGTGTCCGCCAAGCCTATCTGGGGTTATGACATGACAACTTCCACAAGCATTCTCGCGGCCGGAAGTGATCCGGCAAGCATCTTGACAACGGTGTCGACCGGATTGTCCAACGGAGCTCTGTACGCACTGTTGGCCATAGCACTGGTCACAGTGTTTCGCACCACCGGCCACCTCAACTTCGCGCAAGGTGAATTTGCAATGCTCTCGGCATTGCTGTCGTTCAGTTTGATCGCTGCTGGGCTTCCGATCTGGGTCGCGATCATCGCCTCGATGGTGATCTCCGCAGTTGCCAGTGCGGCGATTCAGTACTTCATCATGCGGCCACTCGAAAAGCGCGGACACGCAGCGGCATTGATCGCTGTCCTCGGACTCTTCCTCTTTGCCAACGCTTTCGGCGGGGTGGTGTGGGGCGTCGACAACAAAACGCCACTTGCTCCGTTCCCCGACGGCGTCGACGACCGGATCACCGTCCTCGATGGAACTCCACCATTCACACTGAGCTACATCACCATAGGCATCTGGCTGACGCTGGCTGCTCTGCTGGTGTTCCTCTGGCTGTTGCTCTCCAAGACCAAACTCGGATTGGCATATCGCGCCGTCATCTCGAACCGATCGTCTGCCGCCCTCGTGGGAATTCCCGTGGCTGCAACCTTCGCACTCGGGTGGGCTCTAGCCGCTGTGCCAGGAACTCTTGCAGGCGTTATGACGTCACAAGCTGCAAGCGCGCTGAGTTTCACGATGATGGCCAACGTCCTGATCTACGGATTCACTGCGGCATGTGTCGGCGGCTTCGACAGCTTCGGCGGCGCCGTGGTTGGCGGATTGCTGGTTGGACTTGTGGAATCCGTTGTGCCTTCCATATTTCCCGCAATCGGAGCCCAATCCGGATTGGCACTTGCGCTGGTCATGCTCCTGGTGGTCCTCACTGTTCGCCCACAAGGCCTCTTCGGCCGCAAGGAGGTTGCGCGGGTATGACCGCGACCGCATTTCCCTCGTCATTGCGCGCACCGAGTTCACGACGGACACTGATCGTCGGGACTCTCGTCTACCTCATCGCGGTACTGGGCGCGGTGGTGTTCGTCCCCGACGCAAAGATACTCCAGTTGGCGACTGCTCTGGCATATGCATTGGCCATCCTCGGACTCAACCTTGTCTCCGGATATGCTGGGCAAATTTCCTTGGGCCACAGCGCATTCTTCGGTATCGGCGCTTACACCAGCACCATCTTGGTGACCGATCACGGACTGTCGATTATCGCTACCCTACCCGTCGGCGCACTCATCGGATTTGTCGTCGGAATAGTCGCCGGCCTTCCAGCCCTTCGACTGAAAGGGCACTACCTCGGACTAGTCACCTTGAGCTTCGCGGTGGTATTTCCCTTGCTGATCACACGATTCGGATCGCTGACCGGTGGAGTGAACGGCAAACTGCTTCACTCTGCCTGGGTCATTCCCGACGGCGTACCCGACTTCATCACCCAGACTTCGATCAATTTTGTTGTTGTCGCGGCAGTGACAGGCATCGGCATTCTCATCTGCCGCAACTTTGCGAAGTACGGACCGGCCCGAACACTGACGGCCATCCGTGACAACGAAACAGCAGCAGCCACAAGTGGAATCAATCTTTCCCGACAGAAGACCATCGCATTTGCCGTCAGCGCCGCATTCGCGGCGGTGGGTGGGTCCATGTTCGTGCTCGTCACCGGTGTCGTCGCGCCCGAGACGTTTGGTGTCTTCTTGGGAATTCAGCTCTTGACCGGTCTGCTAATCGGCGGATCCGGCACGCTGATCGGACCGTTGATCGGCGGCCTGGTTCTCGCTTTCCTACCGACGTACACCGCAGACCTGATCGGCGGATCCGGCGCGAACATGATCTACGGCGCCCTGCTCGTGGCCTTGATGTTCTTGATGCCCACCGGTATCGCCGGCGGCGCAGCGGCTCTGTACTCACGAATCACGAAGCGACGCCGTCCCATACCTGCCGATCACGATTCCGCACGGCCTGGCATCGCCCCCGCTACCGTACCGACCGAGTCCCGAGGAGGCGCTCATGTATGACGTCAACGACACACTGTTCATCAGCGTTCCTGTCGAAGAAGACCAAGAGAATCCGTGGCTCCGCGGCGCGTGGAGACCACAGGGCAAGGAATACGCCGTCAGCGGCGACGAACTGACGATCATCGGTTCCATCCCGGAAGAATTGGACGGTATCTACGTCCGCAACACACACAACAACGCAACCACACCTACCGGGATCTATCATCCATTCGACGGCGACGGCATGCTTCACGCCATTCGCTTTCGTGACGGCACATGCGAGTACCGGAACGCCTTCGTCCGTACCACAGGGTTCTTGGCCGAGCAGGGGGCAAAGAAGGCTCTGTGGCCGGGAATTCTCCAGCCTCAGGAGTACCAACGTCGAGGCTGGGGATCGATGGGGTCGATGAAGGACAATGCCGGTACCGACGTCATCGCCCACGCCGGTCATCTGATTGCCACGATGTCGCAAGGAAGTGAGCCGTGGTGTTTGAGCCCGGTCACCCTGGAAACCCTTGGCCCAAACAAGAATTGGGCGAAACTTGTCCCCGACGGATTATCGTCGCACTACAAGGTGGACAACGCCACCGGCGAGATGACGTTTTTCAATTATCCACAGAAGGCTCCGTTCATGAACTACGGAGTAGTCAACAAGGCAGACAATCTCGTTCACTACGTGCCGATCGAACTACCCGGCCCACGATGGCCCCACGACCTCGGTATGACCGAGCACTATTCGATTCTCCACGACCTGCCGTACTTCTTCGACGAGGAACTACTGAAGAAGGGAATCCACAAAGGTTCGTTCCACGACGACATTCCAGCGCGATTCGGTGTTATCCCCCGCTACGGAACCAGCGCCGATGTTCGCTGGTTCGAAGCAAAGCCCTGCTGGGTCATGCATCTGTCCAATTGTTTCGAAGACGGCGACTGGATAGTACAGGATGGATGCATCTGGGACAACCTTGTGAAACCTCCTGTCGGAGTTGAAGAAGATGCCCACGCGATCTACGCCCGTATCCGTAGAAACGTCGACATGCATCCCACCGGCGCGCATCTCTATCGCTGGATGTTCAACATGGTGACCGGAGAAGTCAGAGAGTTCCCCCTCGACGACGAAGTGAGTGAGTTCCCCGTCATCAGCAACGACGTGGTCGGACGCCCGTACCGGTACTCGTACAACGCCTTGTTCGAAAAGGGCGAATGGCATCTGAACGGCCTCAAACGCTACGACCTACACACCGGCAAAGCCGTCCGGCTGGAATTCGGACCTGGCCGTTGGGGCAGTGAGCCCGCAATCGCGCGTCCGGCAGGTTCTAGCGCAGAAGACGACGGCTACTGCATTGTTTTCATCACCGACTTGATCCAGGATCGCTCCGAATGCGTTATCTATCGTGCCGACGATCTGACCGGCGATCCCGTGTGCACGGTCATTCTCCCCGAACGGATTTCAGTGGGCACCCATTCCTGTTGGGTCGAAGGTGACCGTATCGCCGGAGAAGGGCGGGCACCACGATGACAGACATCGTTTTTGTCCCAGGACTCAACAACGACGCGTTGGTCTGGGACCGTGTAATCAAATCACTTCCACCATCACTGAGCGCAACAGCCGTAGATGTTCCCGCAATCGGTGACGTCGACAAGATCGCCGCAGCACTCGCAGTCGATCTACCCGATCAGTTCTTCCTTGTCGGGCATTCCTTCGGAGGAGTGGTCGCCATGGCGCTTCTCGAGTACTGCCCGGAGCGCATTTCCGGCGTGGCACTGGTGAACACGCCACAGGGAACCGATGACGAAGCCACCGCAGCGGCCCGATTGGACAAGGCAGAACGTGCGTTGGCCGGTGAATTCGAGAACTTCGCGATGGGCCGCGTCGATCTCGTATTCCACGCGGACAACGCCGAAGATCCCGATGTCTTGACGGAACGGCTCCGCGGAGTGCGTGCTTACGGTCCGCAGCGATACAGCGCGCACAGTGCAGCGATAGCCTCTCGCCCCGACCGGACTGAGCTGCTACTCGCCACTGAAGTTCCGCTCGCCGTGATTGCCGCAGAATCCGACCTTGTTGTACCACCAGGCGAACAGCAGGCTCTTGCCGATCGAGTAGGGGCTACCTTCGCCGGCATTCCCCACGCTGCCCACATGTTGCCCGCGGAGGAACCCGAGGCGCTCGCCCGGGCACTGACGAAGTGGATCGACTCCGTGGATACCACCGACACACACCACTCCGTGGATACCACCGACACACACCGAGGAGAGAAATGACCGCCGCATACACCGGCACCATCGACTACACCGTCCACGGAAGCGGGACGACCACCGTATTCATGCTTCACGGAGCCTACGGCGACGGCAGCTATTTCGCTGATACCGCAACGGTTCTCGCTGATGCAGGCTACCGAGTCGTCGTCTGGAATTGTCCCGGATACGGCATGACCCCGCCAGCGCAGACTCCGTCCATCACGACGTTCTCCGCAGCAGCGACGTCGCTGGTTCAGTCAGAAGCTACGGCCGTCAACGTCCTGCTCGGTCACTCCATGGGCGCGCTCATCGCACCCTTGACCGCCAACAACGAACCACTCGTCGCTGCTGTTGTCCTGTCCGGAGCATCAGCGGGTTTTGCTTCGCGCACTCCGGAAGACCAGAAGCGATACCTGGCCGAACGGCTCGAACCGATCGAGAACGGACAGACGGTCGCAGAGTATGTGCGTCCATTGCTCGATTCGATGATGGGGCCCAGTGCATCCGGGCCGCTCGTGGACAAGGTCCGCGAAGCCATCCTCGCCATGCGAACCGAAACCTTCGCCGATTCGATCCGCGCTATCGCGTCGTACGACGGCCGTGAGGCTCTCGACAATCTGGCGGTCCCGACCTTGCTCCTGGCGGGAACCGTGGACACGGCCTGTCCGGTCGCCGGTATGCGGGCGATGGCCGAGCGCATCGAGGATTCCGAAATTCACGAACTCGAGGGCGTTGGGCACTACGGTTTCGCGGAACGCCCCGACGAATTCCACGGACACCTACTGGACTTCTTGGGCAGACGACTCCCGAAGGAGAACTGACTATGCTGCAATCGGATCCGACAGTCTTCGCCCGCGCCGTCGAAACGGCCCGACTCCCTCGCGTGCACACGCTGATCGACGGCATGTTCGTCGACGGCGGCGGCCAGATATTCTCCGACGTGTTTCCGGCAACCGGCACTCAGATCGCCGAAGTCCGATCCTCGTCACCAGGTCAGGTATCGGATGCAGTGAGCGCAGCGCGTCAAGCCTTTCCGGCCTGGGCGGACAGTTCTGCGACGACACGTGCCGCCATCCTGGACCGCGCCGCGGACACAATGCTTCGCGACATGGACCGGTTGACGGCATTGGTCACCCTCGACAACGGAAAGACCTCACCGGAAGCAAGTTTCGACGTGGTCAGTTCGACCTCGTTGACCAAGTCGGCGGCAGGGTGGGCAAGCAGGATGAGGGGCTCCACCCTGCCGCTCGGTGACGGGTACGTGGAGATGACATGGCGTGAACCTGTGGGCGTCGTGGCCATCTTCATGCCCTTCAATGCACCATTGATGTTCTGCGCGATGAAGATCGCTGCCGCCATCGCGATGGGCAACACCGTTGTGGTCAAGTCGCCGGAGAAGAGTCCGCTGGCTGCAATCGCCTTTGCCGAATACCTCGTCGAGGCCGGCCTGCCGAACGGAGTGGTCAACATCGTGCAGGGATTCGCGGACGTCGGGACCGCATTGGTCTCGTCGCCGGAGGTGGACATGGTCTCGTTCACCGGAAGCAGCACCGTCGGGGCGCGCGTCGGATCCGATTCGGTGGCCGGACTCAAACGCGTTCTCCTCGAGTTGGGCGGCAAGTCTGCGAACATCATCTTCGACGACGCACCGTTCGACAGTGCGGTCGAGGGGTCCGTCGGCGCGATCTTCCGCAACTCCGGACAACGATGTTTCTCCGGATCGAGAATTCTCGTACAGGAGAATATCGCCGATCGTTTCATCGAATCGCTTGTGGCCAAGACTCGTTCACTGCGAGTCGGTGATCCGTTCGACCCGAACAGCGATATCGGATCGTTGATCACCGCCCAGGACGTCTCCCGAGTCCGCAGCATCGTGCGAGACGCGGAAGAAGCAGGTGCAAAAGTCTTGTGCGGTGGCGATTCACCCACCGGAGCAACTCCCGAGTCTGGGTACTTTCTGCCGACGGTGATCGACGTCGGCGACCTCACCGATCTGGCGATCCTGCGGGAGGAGACTTTCGGTCCGGTCGTGACGGTGCAGAGATTCACCGACACGAACCACGCGATAGATATCGCCAATACGTCCGAATACGGCCTCGCCGGTGGATGCTGGACCAGCGACCTCGCGAAGGCCCTCACCGTGGCCCGACGCATCGAGACGGGCTACTTCTGGATCAACTCCTATGCCGCCGCCGCCGGACCGGAATCCACTATCGGTGGGCGCAAGTCATCAGGATTCGGCACTGAAAAGGGCGAGGACGGAATGCTCGCCTACACGGCGATCAAAACGGTCATCATGTCCGAATCATCAACTGGAACAGTAATTCCCATGGGAGGCCGCTGACATGTCGCACTACCACCGATGCCGAGGCGCAGTCACCACCGGACCCGATCAGCCACTTCGAATCGTCGAGATCGAGGTGCCGGCACCTCAGGCCGACGAGGTGCTGATCAAAGTCACCGCGTGCGGGCTGTGCCACAGCGATCTTCACTACATGGACGGCTCGTCCGGGGTGGACTATCCGTATCTCGTGGGGCATGAGATCAGCGGCGTGGTCCACGAGATCGGTCCAGAAGTCGTGGACCTCACGGTGGGCGATCAAGTGGTGGTGGCGCTGATCGTGTCGTGCGGCGAGTGTGTCGACTGCAAGCGCGGTCGCGGTGTCCGCTGCGTGAACAAGATGCCGCGCCATCGGGCTCCCCGCCTACCCGACGGCACGGAGCTGACACCGGTCCTCGGGGCCGGCGGCCTCGCCGAGTTGGTCCTGATGAACAGGCAGCACGTCGCCTTACGCCCACTCTCTCTCGATGCTGGTTTGAGTGCGCTTCTCGGCTGTGGGGTGCCAACCGGATTCGGCGCAGCGGTCAACACCGGTGAGGTCACTGCCGGCGACAGGGTCGCAGTCATCGGTTGTGGTGGGGTCGGACTCAGCGCGATCGCCGGTGCACAGGCGGCCGGGGCCGCCCACGTCACGGCCTTCGACTTCGAACCCGCCAAACGTGCACTTGCATCGGAGTTCGGCGCCGATGTCACCGTCGACGGTGCGCACTGGGCCCGGCGACCGGAGCTGTTGTCGAGCTTCGACATCGTCATCGACGCGGTCGGCGGCGACGGACCACTACAACAGGCGATTGCGCTGACGCGTCCCGGCGGTCGGATCGTCGCGCCAGGGGCACCTCGATCCGACGAAATCAGCGCTGTTGCGTTGCGCCCTGTCTTTCTCAAGCGACTCGAATATCACGTCTCGCACTGGGGCGACTGTGTCCCGAGCCGCGACTTTCCAGAGATTGCCCGGCTTGTCGCAGAGGGCAGCTTTCCGCTGGAGAAGTACCGAAGTGAAATTGTCGATCTCGACGGCGCAGCCGAGGCCTATGAGCGGCTACGCCGGGGAGAAGTGCTTAGATCCATCGTGATGATGTGAGCGTGCCGTCGAACACAACCACTGATGGTAGTCCTCAGACGTCTGATGACTTGTTACGCTAGGCGAATTCGATTCGAAAGGTAGCAATGACCGACGACCACGGTGGTTTCGTTCTGCGCAGCGGTCCCCTGGTGCCGCAGATCGAACAGATCTTCCGGTCGAAGATCCGCCAATCGGTATGGCTGCCGAAGCAGCGGATCCCGAGCGAAGCCGCACTCGCCGTAGAACTGGGAGTCGGGCGCTCATCCATCCGCGAAGCGATCCGGCTTCTAACTCATGCCGGGTTGCTGGAGGTACGGCACGGGGTCGGAACGTTTGTCGTCGCGGCGGAGGATCTGGAACACGCTGACGAATTCACCCGGCTACTCCGACGCTCACAGATGCTCGAGGTTTTCGAGGTGCGCCGGGCGTTGGAGGTCGAGGCCGCCAGACTCGCGGCGGAGCGCGCACAACCGGAAGATCTCGAGCGCCTTCGACGCCGACTTACGCTCCGCCACAGCCACTTCGAACGGGATGTCGAGAAGTTTGTCGACACCGACCTCGATTTCCATACAGAAGTCGTTCGACTCTCGGGAAACGCTGTCTTGCTGTCACTGTTCGAATCGGTGCGTCCGCTTCTCCGCAAGACTCTCATCGACATGGTGGACATCGAAGAGGGAGTTCCCGATACTTCACAGGCCCACGACAGACTGCTCGACGCGCTATGGAATTCGGATCCCGACGCCGCAGTAGCTGCAACACGCGAAAACATCGACACCGTCCTCCGTCAGCTACGCATTCTCGATTCATAGAGAGGCTTCATCCGTGGAACACTCCAGCGGCACAGTGCTGTCGACCGAACATGTCGACTTGGTCCGAGACGGCCGGTACTTGTTGCAGGACATCAACATTTCGATCGAGCCCGGCCAGCATTGGGTATTGCTGGGGGCTAACGGTGCGGGAAAGAGCACTCTGCTGAGCCTGTTCGGGGCAACTGCGCACCCCACCCGCGGCTCCGTATTCGTTCTGGGCCACAAGTTGGGCCGTGTCGACATGCGTGAGTTGCGGATGGACATCGGGCATGTCAATCCGCGTCATACGATCGGCATTCCGATCACGGTGCGGAACGTCGTGATCACCGGACTCACCAACACCACCGAGTTGATGCCTCGCTGGTCACCAACTCCGGAGCAGGAAGCACACGCCGACGCCTTGATCGACCTGCTTGGCATGAGCCCCCGATCGAATGCACTGTGGCCCAATTTGTCTCAGGGAGAGCGCGGACGCGCACTGATCGCCAGAGCGCTCATGGTCGAGCCACGATTGCTTCTTCTCGACGAGCCCGCCACCGGTCTCGACTTGGCAGCCCGCGAACAGCTGCTGAGCGCGCTGGATGACCTACGTAGTCAAAACCCGTCCCTGGCAAGCATTCTTGTCACCCATCACATCGAAGAAATCCCAAGCACGACAACACATGCACTACTGATCAAGGACGGCGTTGTCACGGCAACCGGACTTGCCGACGATGTGATCACGTCGGAGAACATCAGCGACTGCTTCTCACATCCCATCGAGATCGAACGACGCAATGGACGTTGGAATGCCAGGTCCCACCCTCGCCAACGGAACCAACTGAGCCAACTGATCTGACAGTTCGTCAGATCCGGCGGGCGCCCTGCCCGCCCAAACCGAGTTCGTCTCCCGGATTGAGCAGGTTGCAGGTTTGCAGTGACAAGCACCCGCACCCGATACACCCGGTCAACTCCTCCTGGAGGCGCGCGATCGCCTGTTTACGATCCTCTAGCCGCTGATTCCAGGCGGTCGAGATCTTTGCCCAGTCCTTCTTGTTGGGTGTGCGGCCCTCTGGCAGGGAGGCGAACACTTCCCCGACCTCCGACAACGGAATGCCGAAGCGGACGGCCAATTGGATCAACGTCACTCGCCGTATGGCATGCCGCGGAAACTTTCGCATATTGCCGGCGGTGCGAACGGCAGGAACCAGACCCAGGGTTTCGTAGTACCGCACGGCCGACACCGCAACGCCTGTGCGGGCCGACACCTCGCCGATAGAGAGGAGTTCGTCGCTCTTGCGGATCATCCTCGCCTCCCGTCTGGCACCCGAAGTTGACCTCAAGCGCACTTGAGACTCTACCTTCATCGACATGCATTCCCCTACTGATGTCTCCGCCGGCACGTGGCGTCAATTACTGAGCGGGCGGCATCTCGGGACCGCTACCGTCCTGGCGGGCGGAGTGGCGCTGTACGCCACGAACGTCTATCTCACGACCAGTTTGCTTCCGACGGCAATCGACGACATCGGCGGGCAACGGTATTACGCCTGGACTGCAACAGTTTTCCTTATTGCTTCAGTCATCTCCTCGATGCTGGTCACCCGAATCCTCGGCGCGAAAGGGCCTAGAGGCGCGTATCTGATTGCGCTTGCGATCTTCGCGATCGGCACGATCGTCTGTGCGCTCAGTCCTACGATGGAAATGCTTCTGGTCGGGCGTGCTGTTCAAGGAGCAGGCGGCGGACTGCTGGCGGGTCTCGGTTATGCCGTGATCAACGCCGCCCTACCCAAGCAGTTGTGGACGCGCGCATCGGCACTCGTGTCAGCAATGTGGGGTGTCGGCACGTTCGCCGGGCCGGCCATCGGTGGAGTGTTCGCTCAATTCGGCGCTTGGCGCTGGGCATTCGGTGCCTTGGTGGTCGCGACAATCGCGGTTGCCGCGCTCGTCCCCAGCGCGCTGCCGGCACATACTGCAGGCAGCACCACCAGCAGTCCGGTTCCGATTCTCTCGCTGGCCCTGCTGACCGCAGCAGCGCTGTTGGTCAGCGTCGCGGGAATTCTGTCCAACCTTGCGGTGACCGCCACACTGGTTCTTGCGGCAGTGATACTTCTGATTGCTTTTGTCGCAGCAGACCGTCGCGCGAGCCATGGAGTACTCCCGCCGTCGACCTTCACCGCGTCGTCCCTCAAATGGGTGTACCTGACCATCGTCGCCTTGGCCCTGAGCTCGACGGTCGAAACGTTCATTCCGCTGTTCGGTCAGCTCCTCGCCGGTATGACACCGTTGGCCGCCGGTTTCCTCGGCGCCGCCCTCGCCCTCGGCTGGACCCTCGGCGAAATTCCGAGTGCCTCGGCAACGTCACCTCGCGCTGTCCGCACAATCGTTGTCGGCGGACCTGTTCTGGTCGCATTCGGGCTTGCTCTGACGGCCGCGTTCCTCACCGATCAGGCCGGCGCCGGCGCAATCGCAGCGTGGATCGTCGGACTGGTCATTGCCGGGGCGGGTATCGGCATCGCCTGGCCACACCTGGCTGTCGGTGCGATGAACTCGGTTTCGGAACCAGGCGAAGGAGCAAAAGCCGCCGCGGCGATCAATACCGTGCAATTGATCGCCAACGCGTTCGGCGCCGCTCTCGCCGGAGTTCTGGTGAATCTCGGCGCACCCTCGACTTTGCGTTCCGCACAATTACTCCTGATCACATTTGCCGTCGTAGCCTGTATCGGTGTGGCGATCGCAGCGCGCGCCTTCCCGTCGTCTCGAGGAGATCAACCGTGACCGAATCTCAGTCTGCACAGCCCGGAGACGGTTTCCCGAAAACCAGCGCGCCCGCAACGCGGGCTCTTCTTGCCGCCGGTTACACCGAGTTGTCGCAGCTCGCATCGGTATCCGAATCGGAATTGGCAAAGCTTCACGGAATGGGCCCAAAAGCCCTTCGCATTCTGGGTGAGGCACTCGCCGAACGAGGGTTGTCGTTCGGCGATTGAAGAAGTCTTCACACGACGCTGGCACGCACCTGATTTCCACCCTCACGTTTGGCTTGATACATAGCCGAATCGGCCACCCTGAACAGTGCGGAAACAATCTCGTCCACGGTTTCGTCCACTTCTCGGGGCGCCGTACGAATCGCGATTCCGATACTCGAACTGATTGCCGGTACGTCATTGTCACCACTCATGAATGTGGTGATCCGCGTCGACAGTTTTGCCACCGAATTGAAGGGCGCCCGCTCGAGCACTACAAATTCGTCACCGCCGACTCGAGCGATCAGAGCCGACTGCGACGTCCAGAGCCTGATGCGCAAACCGGTCCTGATGATTGTGTTGTCGCCGATATCGTGTCCGTGGAGATCATTGATCTCCTTGAATCGGTCGAGATCGATCACCACAACCAGAAGCGCATTGTGTTCGTCGATCTGCTCGCCCACGATGTCCGTCGCCCGACGTGAAAGCCCACGTCGATTGAGAAGCCCGGTCAGCGGATCGAATTCCGATGTTGTTGCATCCGAACTGAGCATCGCCAACATGATCTGTGAGACGACGGGAATCACATAGACGGTCGCGAGAGTGACACCTATTTTGGCAATTCCCAATCCTGGATCCGTGTTGTCACCAAACAGCAGCGGCCACCCCGCCATAATCGTGACCAGGGTGGCGAATACCAGGTGCCCGAGCTGCAACGTGGGGTTGTGGAAAAACGCGATGTAGCCACCGATCGAGGCAAAAACCACACAGCACAACAATCGTGCCAGCGGATCGACGTCCGAGAACGACGCCACCGCGATAGCAATATCGGAGCCGACAACAAAGGTGTAGGACCACAGCCGGGTTGGCGGAAACAGCCACCAAATGAGGGCAGCGATCAGGCAGGCTGCGACCACAATCAGGTTGACGGATCGCCAGAACGAACCTTGCGGTCCCACAGCACTCCACCTCATGAGGACGAGGATCAACCCCATCCCGAACGCAGTTCCGCCGACCAGGATTCGGCAAGCCGACACAAGACCACGGTCTTCGAGGTAACGCATGAAACTCTGATACTGATCGGGCAGACGCCACCACTGCGCGATCAGGTCGATCAACGCTTTCACGACGGAGCCTCGAACATACGAGGGCAAATCTCTCGCTTCCCCCAGGGTGGCCCACACTTGCCTGATTTCCGCGAAAATTCGGCCATAGCGTGCAGCATAGCCATAACGGACGGTCCGACCAACACGCTACGCTTGCAATATCGCCTGGTCAGGCAACTATCCAGCTACGGACCGTCCCGAATCAGACAATAGATCAGTCACCGCATCAAACCGTTAGGAGATTCTCAGGGCAATGACTAATTTGCATTCGGGTGACAATGAATCCGGAACTCGCATCCCGCACTCCTTCTGGTTGGATGAACACCGGAAGTCGACGCACCTAAGGGGTAGCAACAGTGGTTTCAGATCCCATCTCGGGCCTGCAGATGGAACTCGCCGATATGTGGCAGCGCGGGCGCGCTCGCGCCCGTAAGTACGCGCGGGCCATCCACCCCAAACTCGATCCGGCGCTCTACTCCGTCCTGGTTCTTCTGAACCGTTCGAATGCGGTTCCGATGTCGGATCTCATTGCTGCGCTCGATATCGAGAAGTCGACATTGACCAGACAAATCGATTCGGCCGAGCGCCTCGGACTGGTACAGCGGATCCCCGATCCCGATGACGCCCGGGCAAAGTTGGTTGCCCTGACACCCGAGGCCCGGGAACGTGTGACCACCGTCCAGAATCGTCAGGCCGACGAGTGGCGCGCACGATTGGCGACGTGGGATCCCGAGGACGTCATCGCGCTGACGTCGCTTCTGCATCGACTGGGCAGCATGGAAAACTAATCGCAAAACCGTTGCGTTCTACAACCAACTTAGCCTAATGTTGCATGTGTCAACTAACTAAGTGGGGTCGCCGTGGTCACGCATGAAGAAGTCGGATCGATCCGCCTGCAGGAGGCCCCCGCCGCTCCGATGTCGCACCGGCAGAAGATCGAGGCGCTTGTCGGACTTCTCCTCGGAATGTTCGTGGCCTTCCTATCCTCGACCATTGTCTCGAATGCCCTGCCGACCATCATCACCGAACTACACGGAACCCAAGATCAGTACACCTGGGTCGTGACGGCAACTCTTCTGGCTTCCACAGCCACAACGCCCATCTGGGGCAAGTTCTCGGATCTCGTGAGCAAAAAACTGCTGGTTCAACTCTCCATCCTGATCTTCACCATCGGATCCATCCTGGCCGGACTCGCACAATCCGTCGGCATATTGATCGCCTTCCGAGTTGTGCAGGGCCTGGGACTCGGTGGCTTGCAGGCACTGGTCATCATCGTGATCGCAGCCATGTTCAGTCCTCGCGAACGTGGCCGATACCAAGGTCCGATCGCAGCCGTCATGTCGATTGCCACCATCGCCGGTCCACTCATCGGCGGCGTCATCGTAGATACCAGTTGGCTAGGGTGGCGCTGGACCTTCTTCGTCTGCGTCCCGTTGGCAGTGATCGCACTGATAGTCGTGCAGCGCACCCTCAATCTTCCCGTGGTACGCAGAAAGGTCAAGATCGACTACGCCGGTGCGACTCTCATCGCCGGCGGCGTAAGCACACTCCTCATCTGGGTGACTTTGGCGGGCAAGAACTTCGAGTGGTCCTCCGGTATGTCGTTCTTCCTGTGCGGTCTCGGAATCGTGCTTATCGCCGCGGCAGTCTGGGTCGAGAGCGTGGTGGAGGAACCCATCATTCCCCTGCGGCTTTTCCGTGACCGCACCACCTCGCTCGCGACCTTCGCCAGCATCACCGTCGGTGTTGCCATCTTCGGCGGCGCGGTATTCCTCGGACAGTACTTTCAGATCGCACGCGGTTACTCACCCACTGTCGCAGGGCTTCTGACACTTCCGATGGTGATCGGATCCACCCTGTCGTCCAGTATCTCCGGCTCACTCATCACCAAGTTCGGTCGATGGAAGATCTTCCTCGTTGCCGGCGCGAGCACGATGACACTCGGATTCTTCCTGCTCGCCACCATCGACCACGCCACCTCAGTCGTCTGGATCGGCGTGTTTTTGTTCATCGCAGGCACCGGCATGGGCATGGTGATGCAAAATCTTGTTCTCGCAGTGCAGAATACGGTCGATGCGAGCGATCTCGGAGCGGCCAGTTCAACCATCACATTCTTCCGCTCGCTCGGCGGGGCAGCCGGAGTCTCGATCCTCGGCGCCGTTCTGTCGACACACGTGGCACATCTGACTGCTCAGGGCTTGAGCGCAATCGGCGTCGACGCAACGGGAGGCGCCGGGCTGTCCAATCTCAATGAACTGCCCGACGCCCTTGCCGACGTCGTCCGCATCGCGTACGGCGACGCCACCGCACGCCTGTTTCTGATTGCAGGAATTCTGGGGCTGCTCAGCCTTGTTGCCGTTGCCTTCATCAAGGAACGTGCTCTGCGCACCCAGAGCGGTGACGAGCAACTGCTGGCCGAAGCAGAGTTGATCAAGTCGCAGCAATAACGCCGGCGACAAGCATTCTGCCTGCCACCGCAACCCTGAAGTCGATCATCGCCCGCTCGACATGGTTGGCGCTCGACACCACGACAACGCCGGTTGCTCCGCGGTCGGCCAAGATCTGCGAGGTGAACTGCGCGTTCTGCACTGTCGAACCCGATCGGCCTTCCTCGGTTATGCGGCCCGGGTGAACGCCATTGGCCACCAGCCAATCCCGCATAGCCCTGGCTTCGGTGACACCCGACTTGGGCGCACCGCCGCTGGTGATGATCGGCGCGGCTGGATACCTCTGCGCGAGGTACAAGGCAGCTTGCAGACGGTCGACCAACATATCTCGCATGGTGCCGTCGTCGAATAGCCCAGCGCCGAGCACAACGATGTTGGTTCCGACCGGATTCAGATCGAGGAGAAGCGGCGACCGCCTGGTCAACGTCTCTGCGCCCGTGCAGAACACGATCAATTCACGAATGGTGGTTTGACACCCACCAACTGTGGACAGAACGCCGTTGACCAGGGTAACGGGCGTGACATCAGCGCTGGCTGTTGCCGGCGAGAGTCCTACTCCTGCTACCGCAACCAACGAGGCTGCAACAATTCCTCTCAACACCGATTTACGCACAGTGACCATCAAATTGGACCCCCTGAAATGTCGGATGTCCGGTCACGGTAACGAGAATTTTGTCTTATTTACCCGTTTTGGCAGGATTGTTATTCAGGAAAGATCCTGGATCAACCGTCAGTTCCAGTCGATCTTGACCGCCGAGAGCATCGAACGGAGCAGGTCCGGCAGCTGCGCGATCATGCCCTGACCCGCAATCCGTTGAGATACCGGGGCGGCCAACGTCTCGCGCCACAGGACCGGTTGATCGTTCATGAGATCGCGGTAGACGGGAAGCAATTGGTTGGTGATGTATATCCAGCGCCCGTCTCGATCCGCCCAGTTGAAGTCCGGCAACGGAGTCGCGATTCTTGCTGCGCCAACCTGGAACTCGAGCGAATCGGACTCACGCGGTGGGATTACACCCGGCATCGACGGCGACGCGGCAAACGTGGTCAAGTACGTCAGAGCCCGACCGACGCTTCCGCGATAGTTCTTTGCCTCGTCCCATTGATCGCCGACGGATTGGTACTGCTCACGCCGAAGCAGTCGCACATTACCGTCGAACACCGCTTCCGGATTACCGGATGCAATGTTGCGCCAGGCAATTCGCGCATTTTCGTCGAGCAGGCCGGCCCGGTCCAGTTCGCCTATCCCGTCCGCCCCGTTGTGTATCCACGCCATATGCATGGGGATCAGGTCCGAGAAGATGTGTTTGCTCATGGCAATTACCTTGCCCTGGAACCACATCACATCCTCAGGTCGAATTTCGTGCCCCACCTGGAGCAACGCCTGGAGGTCTTCGGGCGCTGCCATCGATTGCGCGATGGGTGTGCCGACACGGTCGAGTTCGCGCCACACCACGGCCATAGCGTCGCTGATCGCTCGGATGTTCAGCACGACCCGCCCGAAATCCACGTCGAGTAGTCCCGCTGCAAAAGCCGGACCAACCATCCCACCCATTCCAGCCCACTGTAATTCACTGTGCTCGAGTTGGAGGCGCTCGTAGAACGCAAAGGTATTGGTCAGGTTGCCGAGATTTGCGTGAACACCGTCGAACGGAGTCCAGGAGGCAAGGTCGATTCCCGCGGATTCCGTTCCGACTGCAAGCCAATACTGCTTCAGCAATACCTGATACCGCCGCGGATCCACCCCTGCCGATCTGGCCTCGTCGAGCAGGACACGAAGTTTCGCGGAATCGGAGGGCAGAGTCGGATGAAGCCCACCTGCGGCTTCGGCATCGGCGTTGACCGCGGTGAGATCGAGGTACCGATCCACCTCGCGCGCCGAAGCAGTTGTTCCTACCGCCATCGCGCTGCCAAGTGCAACCGAGCCCACCATAACAGTGCGGGCAAAATCTCTGCGCGTCAAAGACTTTCGGATCATCTACTTACTCTCTGCTTCATCGAATTCCGCAGCCAGCCAGGCGACGTCCTGCATCCCGAGCTGATCGGTAACCGTCTTGTACAGGTTGGTGACATAGTCGAGAGGCCCACACTGCGAAGGAATCAGATCGACGTCACCACCGTCGGCACGATACGTGTCCGCCAATTCCTGTGCCTCACTGAAGGGCACGAGAAAATCGTCTTCACAGGACGAGATAAGCAACTTCGACTTCGGTGCCTGCTTGCCCAAGGTGTTGTCCTCGTAGGCGGCCGCCAGCGCCGGAATGGTTCGGGGTGCTGGGTTGGTCAACAGAACATCGAACGGAACGAACGGAAGCGCCAAATACAGTGCTTGACAAGATGTCCGAAAAGCCGCAGCAACGTCGCGGCCGACCGGAGTGAAGTGATCGTCCAGCTTGATCTCCGGATACCCGGCATCAAATCCGAGGACGGACGAGAAGACAAACCCGGAACCGATGCCGCCGGCTGCAGTTGCCTCGAACGTTGCCGGATCGATCATCATCGCCTGGATCGCACTGGCCGTCACGTTCAGCTCTGGCGCGTAGGTATGGGCCTGCTCCGCCGCAAAGCCCGCCGCGACACCGCCACCGGCAACTCCGTAGATGCCAACCGGTGTATCGGATGCCAATCCGGCCTCGGGAAGCGCCAGCGCTGCTCGTACACCGTCGAGGGTGGCCTTGCCCGAGAACTGACCGACGGAGAACGGGTGCGGCGAGGTATCCCCGTCGTTTCCGACATCGCTCATCATGACGGCCCAACCGCGTCCGAACATCTCCGCAACGGGTCCGAGTGCCGAGAACATGGCCGGGTCGCTCTGATTTCCACCGGTCCACTGGTGACTGGGAGCGCAGTTGGCCCCGAGGCTGTCGTTCGCCTCGGCATAACCGATGATCTTGCGATCAGCGGGAGCGGTGCCGTCCTCGGGAATCATCAGGATTCCGGTGCTGATCACCCGACGTCCGAAATGATCGGTTGTCGTGTACATGAGTTGGTAGGCGCTGACCGCGTCCGGTCGCACCTGATAGACCTGCACGCTCACTGGGCGGGCTTTGAGTAGGAGTCCCGGCGCTGTGTCGCCACTGAGTTCTGGTTCGTCGAACCACGGATCATCCGACGAGAGTCCCAGTGGAGTGAACTCCCCCGAGATCTCACCACCCTGGAGAGCTCGCACAACCAGCGGATTGAAGACCTCGGACAGGTCGACGGCTTCCTGCGCCCCGGCCGGTGACCCCGCCGCGATCAGGGCAGCTGCCAGGACAGATGCAGCGCCGACGCACACTGCTCGTCGTCGTGACGTCGAGTTCACCATCGCCCACGCTTCCTTACTTCCGAGTAATATTGTCCGTTACATAACCATTGACCGGCACGAACCGACAAGTCGCACTGCGTTCCCCTGCCCAATTGCACAATCACGCCTAGGCTGACGGCACCTATCCGGCACGTCTGGCTTGGGAGGTTTTACGAGTGAGTGTTCCGACCCGCGTACCGCACGCCGGTGCCGATTCAACACGGTCACGCCCACGCCCGTCGAACGTCACGTGCAAGATTCTGATGGCAGTGACGGGGCTGATCTTTGCGGCATTCGTGGTCGTCCACATGATCGGCAATCTGAAGGTGTACACCGGCGCCGAACACTTCGACGACTATGCACACTGGCTACGAACCGTCTTCGAACCGTTCCTTCCCTACGAAGGATTGCTCTGGATTCTCCGCATCGTTCTACTGGTCTCGCTGATCGCCCATGTGTGGTGCGCGTGGCTTCTCACCCTTCGCGCGCGCAGAGCCCGAGGACCGTTCCGCCGCAAAGGGTTAGGACTTTCGTCGTTCACCGCCCGGACAATGCCGGTGACCGGAGCAGTTCTCCTGCTGTTCATCGTCTTTCACATCCTCGACCTCACAACCGGCACCCGCCCGATCGGCAGTACCGAATACGAAGCGGCCACCCGATCGCAGAGTTACGCCTACGACAATCTCGTTGCCAGCTTCGAACGCCCCGCTGTCGCTGCCTTCTACATACTCGCGATGGCCCTGCTCGCCATGCATCTGGCCCACGGATTATGGAGTGCCGTCAATGATCTCGGTGTGACCGGTCAGCGGTTCCGCCAAGTTGCGGTCGCACTCGCCGGCATCATCGCACTTGTTGTCATGGTGGGAAACATGTCGATCCCCATCGCCGTTCTCACCGGACTCGTCTCGAAAACAGGAGCGTGATCAGATGAGCAGCTTCGACGCCGACGACCTGCGAACCATCGGTACCCCGATTGACGGTAACGTACCGCCGGGAGATCCGTCGAGGGCCTGGCCGAACCGCAAACTCGACTACAAACTCGTCAGCCCACTCAATCGCCGCAAGTTCACGGTCATCGTTGTCGGTACCGGACTCGCCGGCGCGGCCTGTGCCGCATCGCTCGGCGAATTGGGTTACCACGTCGAGTCGTTCACGTTCCACGATGCACCGAGACGCGCACATAGCGTCGCCGCTCAAGGCGGCATCAACGCAGCCCGCGCCCGCAAGGTCGACAACGACAGCCTCGATCGATTTGTCAAGGACACCGTGAAGGGCGGCGACTTCCGTGGACGCGAGGCGGACTGCTTCCGGCTAGCCGAGGAATCCGTGCGGGTGATCGACCATATGAATGCCATCGGCGCTCCGTTTGCACGCGAATACGGCGGCACGTTGGCCACCCGATCGTTTGGTGGCGTCCAGGTTTCGCGCACGTACTACACGCGTGGGCAGACGGGCCAGCAGTTGCAGATAGCGTCGTCGCAGGCACTGCAACGACAAATCGCTGCCGGCACCGTGAACCTCCATACCCGCACCGAGATGCTCGATCTCATCGTCGCAGACGGACGCGCCCAGGGAATTGTGACGCGCGACCTCGTGACCGGCGAAATCAGGTCCACCACAGGACATGCGGTTGTCCTGGCGTCGGGCGGCTACGGCACGGTCTTCCACAAATCGACTCTTGCCAAGAACTCCAACGCCACTGCCGCGTGGCGAGCGCACCGGCGCGGCGCATTGATGGCGTCTCCGTCCTTCATTCAGTTCCATCCCACCGCACTTCCCGTCAATTCCGAGTGGCAGTCCAAGACCATCCTGATGAGCGAGTCGCTCCGCAACGACGGCCGCATCTGGGTACCAGCACAACCGGGAGACAGTCGCGAACCCGGAGACATCCCCGATAGCGAGCGCGACTACTACCTCGAACGCAAGTACCCCGCCTTCGGCAATCTCTCACCCCGCGATGTTTCCTCGCGTGCCGCCCGCGAGCAGATCGATACCGGTCATGGCGTCGGCCCACTGAAAAACAGTGTGTACCTGGATTTTCGAGATGCGCTCGCGCGATTGGGTCGAAAGACCATCGAAGAGCGGTACGGAAACCTCTTCTCGATGTATCGCGATGCCACCAGTGAGGATCCCTATACAGTGCCGATGCGTATTGCACCGGGCGCGCATTTCACCATGGGTGGCCTCTGGAACGACTACGACCAGATGACGTCGATCCCAGGCCTGTTTGTCGGTGGCGAAGCCGGCTGGGGGTACCACGGAGCAAACAGGCTCGGCGCCAATTCCCTGCTCTCCGCCTGCGTCGACGGGTGGTTCACCCTTCCCTATGCAATTCCGAACTACCTTGCACCCCTGCTCGGTACTCCCGAACTCAGCCTCGACGACGAGGCGGTGGTGTCGACGCTCAACGACGTACGAGGACGAGTCGAACTCCTGTTGTCTGTAGGTGGCAAGCACGGCCCCGACAGATTCCATCGCCGACTCGGCGAGATCCTGTATGCGGGTTGCGGAGTCACCCGTTCGGCAGAAGGGTTGACAAAGGCCATTACGGAGATCCGGGAACTGCGCGGCGAATTCTGGTCGGACCTGCGGGTTGTGGGAACCGGAAACCAGTTCAACCAGGAACTCGAACGGGCTGGGCGGGTTTCTGATTTTCTCGAACTCGCCGAACTGATGTGCGTCGACGCGCTCGACCGGGACGAATCATGCGGAGCACATTTTCGTGCCGAGCACCAGACGTCGGATGGTGAAGCACTACGCGACGACGATCGCTGGTGCTTTGTCTCGGCCTGGGAAACCGCCAAGGACGGTCGGCACATCCGTCACGACGAACCGTTGTCCTTCACCGCTGTTCCGCTGCAAACGAGGAACTACGCATGAAAATCACTGTGGACGTGTGGCGCCAGAATGGACCTGAATCTTCCGGCGCCTTCGATACTTATCAGGTTGACGACGCGAGCGTCGAGATGTCGCTGCTCGAACTTCTCGATCGACTCAATGATCAACTCGTCGAAGAGGGCAAGAGCCCCATCGCGTTCGATTCCGATTGCCGCGAAGGTATTTGCGGTTCGTGCGGTATCACCGTCAACAACACCCCGCACGGGCCGGTGGCCAACACGCCGACGTGCCGCCAGCATCTTCGTAGTTTCTCGGACGGTGATCGAATTGTTTTGGAGCCGTTCCGTTCTGCGGCGTTTCCGGTGGTACGGGATCTGGTGGTCGACCGGTCGGCTATGGATCGCGTTCTCGAGGCCGGTGGCTATGTTTCCGTCAACGCCGGCACGGCACCTGACGCCGACAGTCAACCGCTCTCCCATCAGAATGCCGAAGCCGCGCTGGACTTTGCGGCCTGCATCGGATGCGGCGCCTGTGTTGCCGCGTGCCCCAACGGAGCGGCCCATCTGTTCACGGGTTCCAAACTCACCCATCTGTCGCTGGTAACGCAGGGTCGCAACGAAAGAGGCAAGCGCGCCCGCGCGATGTCCGATCAGATGGAAGCCGACTTCGGGCCGTGCTCGACCTACGGCGAATGCGCAAAGGTGTGTCCAGCCGAGATCCCGTTGACGGCAATCGCCGCCGTCAACAAGGAATCCATGCGGTTCAGCTTGCGCCGCAAGGACAACTGATCACCAGGCACCGATCACTTTCATCCACGCGCCACCGATGATCGTCCAGATGAGGATGAGCACAACGCTCATGACAAACCCGATTCGGAACCACTCGGAGGTCTTGATGTACCCGGAGCCGTAGACAACTCCGGCGGGTCCGGACGCGTAGTGCGAGATACCGCCGAACAGGCTGCCGATGAATCCGAACACCAAGGCCGAGAACAGTGGTGGAGCGCCCGTGGCAACCGCTGCGCCGAGGAACACGGCGTACATCGCGACGATCTGCGCCGTGTTGGAAGCAAACAGGTAGTGCGCGTAGAAGTAGACCAGTGTGAGAATCGCGAATGCCCAGATCCACGGCAGCCCGTCGACACTGGACGAGACCTGGCCGCCGATCCACGCGATCACGCCCAACTCTTCGAGATGACCTGCCATACCCACCAATACAGCGAAGAAGACCAGCGTCTGCCATGCGCCTTTATCCGTCACCAGGTTGTTCCAGCTGAGCACCTTCGTGACAAGGAGGATCGCGATGCCGACAAACGCCGTGGTGGTGGCGTTGACGTTGAGTTGTGTACCCAGGCACCAGAGCACAAGCAGCAGAATGAACGTTGCGGCCATGATCTTCTCGTCGCGGCTCACGGGACCGGCCTTGCGTAGCTCGTCCCTGGCCTGCTCCGGAGCTTGGGGGGTTTTCAGCATGGTCGGCGGGAAGATCTTGGACATCACCCACGGGATCGCGATCAAGCTGGCAATTCCCGGCACCGAAGCCGCCAATGCCCATTTACCCCAAGATATCTCGATACCTAGCTTGGCGGCCGCGTCGACGGCTACCGGATTACCGGCCATGGCGGTGATGAACATGGCCGAGGTGACCACGTTGACCTGAAGTGAGGTGAGCAGCAGATACGCGCCGAGCTTCTTCCGGGATTCCTCCGGTTCCGGATTGGAATCCTCGAGTTTGCTCAGCGAGACGATGATCGGATACACCACGCCGCCCGCTCTCGCGGTATTCGACGGTGTTGCCGGCGCAAGAATCAGATCGGTCAGCGCCATCCCGTAAGACAGTCCAAGACTTGACTTTCCGAGTTTCGTGACGAACATCAACGCGATCCGTTTGCCCAGACCGGTGACCAGAAAACCTTCGGCAATGAAGAACGAGGCCACAATCAGCCAGATCGTGGTGTTACTGAAGCCGGCCAGCGCCTCCGAAGGCGTCTCCGTCTGTGTGATCATCGCAATCGACAAGCCGACGAGGGCAACTGATCCGGTGGGCAGCGGTTGCAGGATCAACGCGACGATCGTGCCGACGAAGATGCCGAGCATCTGCATACCTTTGGGATCGACACCATCCGGCACAGGCAGGAAGAAGATGATCAAACCGAGGATCACGGGCACCGCAGCGGGGTAGTACCGCTTCATCATCGACGGCTCGGGTTCAACTACAACATCGGTGTGCTCGGATTTGGCCTCGGACATTTGCATCTCCTCGACTTGTCGCCTGACGGTGATTGTCCCCCACTTGCCCGAATTTCGTGCGGTCAATCGCCACAACACCTCTCGACATGTCCCGGCGCGCAGGCAATTATCGAAGTTACCTATTGTCGACGACCGGGAGACCGCATGCGCTCACAACGAATCACGACCAACCTCAAAGTTCCCGATGTAGAGACGGCAAAGAGTTTCTACGCCGACTTCCTCGGCCTGAGCACCGAGGAGTTCAACATGGGTTGGGTGGCACGCTTCGCGTCTCCCGACTCCGATGCGCATGTACAACTCGTCACGCATGATGCGACCTCCCCTGAGGACTCGGTCATCTCCGTCCACACCGACGACGTCGACGGCGCGTACGACGAAGCCCGGAAACTCGGATACGAGATCGTGCACCCACTGACAACCGAAGTGTGGGGTGTGCGCCGGTTCCTGGTCCGGGCCCCGGACGGCAACGTGGTCAACATCGTGGCTCATCGGGACTGACACCGGGACCGTTCGACGTTTTAGGTCATTTGACCTAGAGTTGGCTGCATGACCGACACACTGCGCCACGACCCAGACGGCGCCATCCTCGTAGCTGGTGGATACGGAACCGTCGGCAGCGCGCTGACCGCCCTGCTTGCACCTGACTTTTTGCTACTCCTGACCGGACGTACCCCCGAGAAGGGCGCCGAGTTGGCCCGCCGGCACGGAGCTTCGGTCCGCCGCTGGGACCTCACCGATCCGACGCCTTTCGACGCCTCGGCACGTGCGGTCGTGTCGACCGTCAACGATCCACACGATCGTGTGTTGACTGCCGCGGTCCAAGCGGGAATACCGTACGTGGACATCACCCGCTGGACTACGAGGGTAGCCCGCGCAGCCACGTTGGCAAGCCAGATGTCGCCCACCGCACCGGTTTACCTGTCGTCCGGCTGGATGGGCGGTGTCACCAACATCGTTGCCGCCGCGCTCGCGGAAGAGCTCGGCGGCGCCGAGCTGATCGACGTCTCGATTCGCTACGACGTCAACGACATTGCCGGCCTCGACTCCGTCGAGTTCATGGACCGTCTCGGTCAGGACTTCGAGGTTATGCAGAACGGAAACCCGATCACCGTCAGCCCCTTGACGGATACCCGCTGGGTGGATTTCCCGGGATCGCGCACCAAAGTCGGAAGGATCGACACTCCCGAGCAATTCACGTTTCCCATGACCCTGAACGTCGACACTGCAAGCACTCGAATCGGTTTCAGCTCGAATGCTTCCACGACAGCACTGCTTGCCGCCAAGAAGGTCGGTCTGTTTCGGTGGGGACGCGGAGAACGCTTCACCTCGCTACGACGCGGCTTGCTGTACTCACCCGGCACAGGCGGTAGCGCTCAGGTACGAGTCGACGTCACCGGTGCCAACGGTGCTACAAGCGCAACAATTGTCGATCCGCAAGGCCAGGCGCATCTCACAGCAGTAGGCGGTGCACTCGCAGTGCGGCACGTCCTGAGCGACGACGCACGTCCCGGAGTTGCTTTCCCCGAATCAGTTCCGAATCCGGGCCACGCTATCTCCGAGCTAGAGAATCTCGGCGTGGCAGTATTGCGGACATGACCCCGACCAAGGGCGCCATTCGCGCGGCAGCACTACTCGACGCTGCAGAACAGGTACTGACGACGCAGGGCAACGCAAACGCGGCCATGCGAGATTTTGCCGCCGCGGCCGGTGTGCGGGTGGGGCACCTGCAGCACTACTACCCCACCCGTGCCGACCTGATCCGCGCCGTCATGGCGCGCGCGTTGACCCGTTCGCTCGACCGGCTGGCCGCCGTGACGGACACACAGCAGACCGTGTCCCGCGAGGAATCCGAGCAGTTCGTCAGAATCCTGCTCGGCGAACAGGACGATCCTGCCACTGTTCGGCTGTACGTCGAGGTGTGGGCGTTATCCGCCGCCGACGAAGAAGTCTCCGTTGTGGTCCGAGATTTCTACGCGCAGTACATCGCGCACGTGGAGCGGGTTGTCGTGTGCACACAACCAGATCTTGATGCGGCGGGGCGAACAGCAACGGCGCAGACGATTGTCAGCCTGCTCGAAGGTTCTGCGGTTCTCCGCTCGGGAATCGCGGGCCGCAAGTCCGAGGATTCGGACCGGGCACTGGTGAGCACGCTGCAGTACCTGATTCACGGGTCCTGACGCGGACGTATCGTAAAGCCCATGAGCGTTGCAGACGAATGGGGTCGAATCACCACTTGGTGCCGCACACACGCACCGGTGACGGCTGCCGCGTTTCAACCAGGACTCAGCGACAGCATCATCGACGAGTTCGAGGCGTCGACCGGTGTTTCCTGGCCCCAGGATCTGCGTGACCTCTATCGAGTCCAGAACGGCAGCCTGACTCACGACGACAGGACCGGACTCTTTCTCGGAAGCGTTCTTCCCGACAAGTTCTTGTACCCCATCGACGTCGCGACGGAGGTTCGTCTCACGCTGCTCGAAACGTGGGACGAGACGATCTACGAGAATCCCGACCTCTATCCCGCAGACGAGATGGATCGACGCGATCGGGACGATGCAGGTACTGCTGCAAACATGTTCATTCCGACGTTCATTCCCTTTGCCGGACTGGACGAGTACCACTTTTTCGTTGACACCCGAGGCGGGGCCCTGCACCATTGCGTCACCGAATACGCGTCGGACGGGACCGACAACGGCGGACCGATCTGGGCGTCTGTCTCGGTCATGCTGGCGGCCCACGCCACCGCACTCGAGACGGGCGACACCATCGGAGTGTGGAAACCCGTTGTGAGCAAGGGTGTTCTGGAATGGGAAGTTGACGCATGACGCCAGCGCCCGGTCCGACGCGTCGTACGCTGGCCGACGGTCGACACATCTTCTACTTCGACGACGCGGGCGCCACCCACACGCGGACCGCCCGCGATCTACGCGAACTACCGTCCGCCACAATCGAGTCGCAGATGCGCTACGACGTACTGACCGGCCAGTGGATCACGATGGCGTCGCATCGTATGACGCGAACGCACCTGCCCACCACAGCCGAATGCCCGCTCTGCCCCACCACTCTAGCCGGCGCGCCCACCGAGATACCCGAGGCGAACTACGACGTCGCAGTGTTCGAGAACCGGTTTCCCAGTTTTGCGCCCGCGCAAGACGAATTATTGTCCGCCAACCGCTTCGGGCCCGATGATCGGCGCGCGGTCGGCCATTGCGAGGTGATGTGCTTCTCGAGCGATCACACCGCGTCGGTGGGCGAACTACCTGCCGAACGCCTGCGCACTATCGTCGGCGCGTGGATCTCGCGAACGGAGGAGCTGTCGGCGGATCCGTCGGTGGAGCAGGTGTTCTGCTTCGAGAACCGCGGAGAAGAGATCGGTGTGACTCTCAGTCATCCCCACGGACAGATCTACGCCTACCCCTACGTCACACCGCGAACCCAGGCAATGCTGGTTCAGGCGGACAAGCACTTTCAGAGCACCGGACGCTCACTCCTCGCGGACGTCCTGGCCTTCGAACGACAAGACGGCGCCCGGGTGGTGTACTCCGGGAAGCATTGGAGTGCCTACGTCCCGGCCGCCGCGCGCTGGCCCATCGAGATTCATCTGGCACCGCACCGCGATGTTCCCGACCTCCCGTCACTGAATACCGAAGAGCGCGAAGAGCTTGCGTATGTTTATCAAGACCTACTCCAGCGCGTCGACAGCTTCTACCCGGGAATCGACCGCGTGCCGTACATAGCGGCGTGGCATCAGGCCCCGATCCGTATCGATCGGCACCTCGGGCGGTTGCACCTGCAGTTGTTCTCGATCCTGCGGGCACCCGGCAAGCTCAAGTATCTCGCCGGGTCCGAATCGGCGATGGGCGCCTGGATCAGCGACACGGTGCCGGAGGCAGTTGCGACCCGCCTACGTGAGCTCGCCTGATGAGTTACGTATCGAAAGATTCTGTACTCCAACAGTTCCGCGACGCGTACGGATATCAGGCAACCGGCGTGTGGTCGGCGCCGGGCCGCGTCAATCTGATCGGCGAGCACACCGATTACAACAGCGGGTTATGTCTGCCCGTCGCTCTCGAGCAGCGGACGCTGGTAGCAGTTGCCCTGCGCGACGACCAGACAGTTCGCATACACAGCAGGCAGTCCGACGAGACATATGTGGGAGCCGTCGGCGAGATCGGAGCAGGCTGGGCGGCTTATCCCACAGCAGTCCTGTGGTCACTCGCCCGCGAAGGCATGACCGTTGCCGGCCTCGATCTGGTCATCGACTCGTCGGTTCCGGTAGGGGCAGGTCTGTCCAGTTCAGCGGCCCTGACCTGTTCGGTTGCACTGGCGGTCAATGATCTTCAGGGCGCAAGCCTTACCAGGGATCAGCTGGTGCAGGTGTGTATTCGAGCGGAGAACGACGGCGTCGGCGCACCGACCGGCGGCATGGATCAAACCATCGCGCTGTTCGCCAAGCCGTCGACCGCCCTGTTGCTCGACTGCCGGGACGGATCTATCGAACACATTCCCTTCGACCTCCGCGATGCCGGATTCGAACTCTTGGTCATCGACACGCGCGTGAAACACTCACTCGCGGACGGACAGTACGGGCTGCGCCGCACCCAATGCACAGATGCAGCAGCGGTTCTCGGCATCACCAGCCTACGAGAAGCCACCACAGAGCAGGCCGAATCCCTGAGCGATCCGATACTCCGGGCACGGGCACGGCATGTGGTTACTGAAATCAACCGAACGCTATTGACCGCAGAACTATTGCGCACCAGAAGATTCGATGATATCGGTTCACTGTTGGACAGCTCCCACGCTTCGCTGCGCGATGACTTCGAAGTCTCGTGCAATGAACTCGACGTCGCGGTCACCGCTGCCCGACTCGGCGGCGCTGTGGCTGCCCGGATGACCGGCGGCGGATTCGGCGGATCAGCCATCGCACTGATACCGGCGGGGAAGTCCGCCGCTGTCATCGAGTCCGTCCGGGAGGCCTTTGCAGCGCGAACCTGGCAACCGCCCCGTTTTCTTCACGTCGCCCCGGGCGATTCGGCCACCCGCCTTTGAGCTCGAGATCCCCCTCACATAAATAGTCATCTCAGATGCGAATTATGTAGATTCAGGTCATGCAACTGACGCAGTTCACCGACCTGGGATTGCGCGTCGTCATGCGGCTTGCCGTACTCGACGCCGACGCCTCCCCCAGTACGCGGGTAATTGCCGAGCAGCTCAACGTGTCGTACGCCCACGCAACCAAAGTGGTCACACGACTCGGTGAACTGGGCATAGTCAACACCAAACGCGGGCGCGGCGGCGGGCTCTCCATCACCGAGCTGGGTCGGACCGCCACCATCGGCTGGCTCGCCAGACGCCTCGAAGGGCCCGGGGAGGTTGTGGACTGCGAAGGCGACAAACCGTGCCCTCTGCGCGGCGGATGCCTCCTGCGGAGTGCACTCCACGACGCGCAAGAGGCATTTTTTGCCTCACTCGACGGAGTCACGATCGAAGACGTGACGCGCCAACCGTCCAAAAATGTTCTGCTTCGCCTCACCACTCGGAGCGACGAAGCAGGCTGAACAACCGAATTTCGACCGAACGGAGCATCTCATGCTTTCCAGTGCGTCAACCGAGGTCATTCGCGCCACCCTCCCCGTGGTCGGCGCCGCCATCGGAGATATCACAACGCTGTTCTACCGCAATATGTTCGAGGCCAAGCCCGAACTCGAACGTGATTTGTTCAACCGTGGTAATCAAAAGCAAGGCGAACAGCAGAAAGCCCTCGCCGGAGCGATCGCCGCCTTCGCGACACTCCAGCTCGAACCCGACAGCGCCAAGGTCGATCTGATCCTTTCGCGTATCGCTCACAAGCATGCGTCGCTGGGAATCACCCCGGACCAGTACGCAATTGTGCACGAGCACCTGTTTGCCGCAATCGTCGAAATACTCGGTGACGCAGTCACTCCCGATGTCGCGAAGGCGTGGGACGAGGTCTACTGGCTGATGGCGGAAACGTTGATCACCATGGAACGTGGGCTCTATCAACTCGCCGGCGTCGAACCCGGAGACGTCTGGCGGACGGTGCGAATCACCGAACGCGTATTGCAGTCTGCCGATACCGTGTCACTGACACTCACGTCACTCGACGGCAGCATTCTCCCCACATTCGCTCCCGGACAGTATCTTTCAGTCGGGGTAGCCCTGCCCGACGGCGCTCGGCAAATCCGGCAATACAGCCTCTGTTCCGTGCCGAGTAGTGCCGACTGGCGCATCAGCGTGAAGAGGATTTCGGGCACGCCCGACGGCGAAGTATCGAACTTCCTCTACAACAACGCTTTCGAAGGTTCCGAACTGTCGGTAACCACGCCGTTTGGCGATCTGATGATGCCGGAGGACGATTCGCCACTCCTGCTCGCGTCTGCCGGAATCGGATGCACGCCGATGATCGGCATGCTCAATCATCTCGTGGATACCGGCGCTCAGCGCTCGGTGTCGGTGATTCACGCGGATCGCTCCATCGCTGATCACGCTCACCGAGCTGAACTCAGCGAGCTGGTCGGCAAGATTCCGGCCGCAACACTGCATCGCTGGTACGAAGACCTCGGTTCGTTAGCACCCCTGGGCGCTGTTCACGAAGGACGTGCCGATCTGCGTGAGATCGAACTCGAGCCGAACACACAGGCATTCCTCTGCGGTCCGATGCCGTTCATGCTGTCCATGCGTGAATCGTTGATAGCACGCGATGTTCCGGCGCAGAATATCCACTACGAGGTCTTCGGGCCGGACAGCTGGGCGAATATCTGAAGTGACGGCCGGCTAGCCCACCACCGGAAGCTGCAGCGGACCTGAGGCGTCGGCAAAGATCGTCACCGGCATCCCGGCCAGACCGCCCCGGAAGCTGATGTCTCCCCCTGTGATCGCCAGTCGCACAGCATGATCGGGTTCGAAACGATGGACAATCGCGGGCATGGTCACCGGCACCGGTTGCGACGGATCACTGATCCTGATCGGCGCGATCAAACCGTTGATCAACGTCGAGCTTCCGTCGGGCGCCACGTCGTACACCTTGGCGAACACCACCGGCTGGCCGGGCGCCGCGACCCGCAACGTGACAGTCGGCGAACCGACAACGTCCATTGTGTCGGTCATCGGAGCCGAGGTCCACAAGGCCTCGGTTCCGGGGATCTGCACATTCGGAATATTGCCTGCCGGAGAGATATTGAGCGGTTCGATGCCAGTCGGAAGACCCGCTGGAGCGGTGACTATGGTGTTCGCTCCGGGTACCGGCGGTACACCGCCTGGCAGCAGTGCGCCATCCGCGGAGAGATGGAAGTCCCGGTTGCTGCCGACATTCACGGTATTCGACGTCGCATAGGCCGGCGCAGCATTTCCCTCGTAGTCGATCCAATTACGGAAGTAAGCAAATTCCGGCCCGGTTTCGGTGTTCTCGTCCCGAAGATAGTGGTCGAACCAGTCGAGGAATCGGCCTGTTTCGTACTGAGTTTCGGCGTCCGGAGCACTGAAGCTGAATTCGCCTGGCGCAGCAGCCAAGTGACTGTGCCCCCACGAATGCCAGATCATCTTCACATCCACACCATGGCTTTTCAGCGCTTCATAGGTGGCCGTCGCCTCGTTCAAATCGAACAGAGTGTCCTGCTGCCCCTGCGCGAGCAACACCGGGATCTTGATCTGATCGATGTAGGACGCGACCGACGACGCCCGCAGATCCGCAACTATCTTCGGACCCACTTCACCTGTAACCACCGCCTGCGCAATGGCATTGCACATGTACGACACGTAGTTCGGGCAACCCTCGAGCCGCGCGGGATCGGCGACATACCCGTCGACACCAGGATTCGTGACTCCCAATCCGAACAGCAACGACGCGAACAGCACCTTGGAGGCACCGGGTTCCACCGTCGAGACGCCGGTGACGATGCCGGTACTGTTGGGCGCCAACGAATACGACAGATCGTTCCATGTGATCATCGGGATGATCGTGTCGATGCGCGGGTCGACACTGGCAGCGGCAAATTGAATACCGCCACCGTACGATCCGCCCGACATACCGACGCGAGGATCGTTGATCGACGGCACTCCGTTGTGGTCCACCGAGTCTCGAACCACCACGTCCAGAGCCGGAAATGGTTGCGTCAGACCAGGATCAGTGAATGCAATTCCTTCGCTGCCGCCAAGGAAGCTGACCAACTGTGACGCGGCGATGCCGTCGTATGCGGGAGCATCGAGGGTGATCTTGCAGGTGGTTCCGCCGAATCCCAGGCCCGAATACGTCAGACCCACGTACCCGTTCTCGGCAAGAAATTGCACCATCGGTATCTGATCTTTGTACGATCCGCCAAAACCATTGGTGGTCAGGATTGCCGGCGCCCGATTTCCGGCACTGACGCCGTCAGGGATGGTCAGCTCGCCGACAACCGTGCACTGCGTAGCCCGATCGGGGCCGACCTGAACCGAAAAGTACAGTAGCTGTGACGAATACGTACTGTCTGCGAGCGCGGGCGGCGCGAAGCCGAGGGCGCAAACCACTAACGTGACGATACTGATTACCAGTCTCCGGCGCACCCGCATACCGTACACCCGGAACTGTTTCCGGGCCGGTTATTTACGGCAAAACTCATCCCTCCCAACAGAGCGAAAGTACCTTTCGGCGCATCGAAGGCGACCAAGATACCTTTCGCTCGGAAGGGGGCTGATCACTTCCTCTCAATCCTCCACGGTCAAGGTCCCGTGCATGTCCGAGAAGTAGGTGCAGTGGAACGCGTAGGACCCTGGTTCCTCGGGCGCTGTGAGACGTGCGACTTCGTTCTCGTTGACAATGACGTCGAACAACCCTGGTGTATCAGACGTAACGGAATGCTCGTCATCAGTGTTGTTGCGGACCGTGACAGTTTGACCCGGCATCACGGGGGCCGGTGTGGAGTATTCGAAGCCGTTGATCACAATTTCCGCTGCCTGTGCGTTTGCAGCTGTCACTCCCATCTCGGCAGAGTGATTGCCGTGGGAATCGGTGCTGGTGTCACCACACCCGATCAAGGCAAATGTCGACAGGAACAGCGCCGCGATTGCGGCGACGATCCTTCTCATGGGTACCGCCTCCTGGTCGAATCCCCCCGTCATCCCCCAATGCGATGATTACCCCTGGGCACAGGCACCAAACGGCGAGGAGATCATTGGTGACATTCGACGTACTCGCATTGGTTGCTTTCGCCGGGCTACTCGGGCCGCTGCTGGCGGCACGCGAAGGCTGGCATATTCCGGTAGTCGTAGGCGAGTTGGCGGCAGGTGTCATTCTCGGGGTCACCGGATTCGGATTGCTCGATGCGACTGACCACACTTTCACGTTCATGGCCGATATCGGTTTTGCGTTGACGATGTTGGTGGCAGGCTCGCACGTCCCCGTTCGCGATCCTGCGGTTCGGTCGGCGATGGGTAAGGGCGCGGTCCGCGCAGTGATGGTCGGGGTTCTGGCCGCTGTCGCCGGGTACGCGGTGGCATCGGTTTTCGATACCGGTCACGCCGCTCTGTACGCGGTGCTCATAGCGTCTTCGTCTGCAGCACTTATTCTTCCGATCGTAGATTCACTCGCACTTGGTGGAACATCCGTTCTGCAGATGACGGCACAGATCGCCATCGCCGACACGGCATGCATCGTGGCGGTGCCGCTCGTAATCGATCCCGGTAACGCGGTGCGTGCGGGGCTCGGTGCATTCGCCGTCATCGCCGCTGCGGTCGTGCTCTATTTCGGGCTCCGGTCATTCCACCGTTCCGGAGCATGGCGGCGGCTCCACAAGTTCTCGGAGAAGCGTAAGTTCGCCCTCGAACTGCGGATCAATCTGGTGATCCTGTTCTCTCTGGCGGCGCTGGCAACAACCACTCACGTCTCCGTCATGCTCGCGGGCTTTGCTTTCGGTTTGGTCCTTGCGGCGATCGGTGAGCCCCGGCGCCTGGCGAAACAGCTCTTCGCCGTCACGGATGGCTTTTTTGCGCCGCTGTTCTTCGTGTGGCTCGGCGCTTCCATCAATCTTCGGGACCTCGTCAGCAATCCGTCGTCCATCTGGCTCGGTGTGTCTTTAGGCATGGCAACGCTCGTAGTGCATGCCGTGGTTCGGGTAATGGGTTTACCTCTTCCGCTCGGCATATTGTCTGCTGCGCAGCTCGGTGTTCCCGTTGCCGCGGTAACGGTTGGCTCGCAGCTCGGCGTGCTCGGCGACGGTGAGCCTGCAGCAATTCTGCTTGGCGCGATGATCACCGTCGGTGCCGCGACATTGGCCGGTGCAAGTGCGGCACGGTCGGGTCGATTACTGGCAGGGAAACGGTAAAACCTTCATCGCTGCGACCTATTTTCGGTTCTCACGAAAACATGCACAAAGTCAGTTCCCCGAAGTATTCATGCACTTGATCCCCGCGACTCTCCGAACAAATCAACCTGGTGATTGTTAGTTTTTCTTCGCTGGAATTCAATGCCAAAATAGGTGTCATGCGCACCCCTGTCCATCTTCCAACAGGGGGTAACTCATGGAATTTGCTCAATGAGTGGTACCACGAGGAGCACGACTACGAATGGATGAAACGCCAGCGCTCCAGCCGCGCGATTCAGCCTCTCTGTCGCGCCTTGCTCGGCATCATGTCGATGATCTTCGGTCTTACCGCGCTCGTTAAACTCGTCGGGCCCGACGCGCCGCCGACAACACTCGGGAAATACCTGGGGGCGATCGTGGTCGTCAGTTGTTTTGTCATCGCGGGACTTTGGTTCACTCGCCCCTTCCCCGGACGGCGTGGACTTATCGCCTTTGCAATTTTTGCCGACATCGGTCTGGCTGGGGCGGTTCTCATGGTGACTGATCGCGATTCAGCGACTTTCGGGTGTATCGCCTTTGCCGTGAGCGGTACTTACGCGACATTGTTCGTCAGCGCTAAATGGCTTCTGGGACACGTAGCCTGGGCTACCGGCGTCAGCATCATCGTTTTTGTTCTTGCTTTCGGTGCGGGAACAGTCGACCACGGCACACTCCTTGCCCGCGCATTGGTCCTATTTGCCGCAGTAACCCTTCTCCCGATCTTCTCGCATCTGACGTGGCGCATGATGTATCGAGATGCCCGCGAATCGGACCACGACCCCCTGACCGGTCTATTCAACCGTCGTGGACTCGACGCTGCGGTTACGGTTCTGTTCGATCAGGCCCGCGATGATGCGTGGTGTCTTGCATTCATCGTGGTCGACATCGACAAGTTCAAGTTGGTCAACGATGTACACGGGCACCCCGCAGGCGATCGGGTAATCCAGAGAACAGCCAACCGACTCAGCGCTCACCTCGGTCAACGGGCCGTAGTCGGTCGAGTCGGCGGTGAAGAGTACCTCGCAGTCATAGCGGGGCCACCCGAGATGATCATTACGTTGACCGAAGGCATTGTTCCGGCACTCTCCGATTACCCGGACCCGATACACACAACGGTGAGCGTCGGAGTGGCGATCATGCCAACCGAGTCAAAAGCATGGACGGGTGGATCGTCAGCAATCTCGGTTGCGTCGAACGTCGCCGATTCGATGATGTACCAGGCGAAGGCTGCCGGAGGAAACGGCGTCCGAACCACCAGTATCTGAGCTGAAACTGCACTGAGGGACTGATTGCCATGCCTTCCCGAACTTGAATGCGAGAATGAACCACATGTCCAGTTCGGAAAGCGTGCGTTCGAGGAACACCTCGTGGCGCACGCTCAAGGAATGGTTCGACGAACCACACGATTACGAGTGGATAAGTAACCAACGATCAAGTCGCGCTATCGCGCCGATCTTCCGTGGCCTGCTTGGCGTAATGACTGCCATCCTCGGATCGGGCGCATTCTTCAAATTGATCGGACCCGATGCACCGACAGCCAGTGCCGGCAAATTCCTGTCGGTCTGCATGGTCATCGGATCGCTTATCGTCATGACCTGTTGGTTCACGCTGCCATTTCCCGGTAGACGCGGACTGCTCGCATTCGGCATATTCGCCGACCTCGGAATCGCGTCGGCAATTCTTCTTGTCCCCGACCGCGACTCGGCATTGTTCGGGTGCATCATCTTTGCGATAAGCGGTACCTTCGCAACGCTGTTCGTCAGTGCGAGATGGCTTATGACGCACGTAATCTTTGCAACGTCGATCACCACCCTCATCCTCGTGCTCGCCTATCAACAAGGAACCGTCGACCCCACGACCATCGCGGCCCGAGCCACCGTTCTACTTGGAGCCGTGACCATCGTGCCGATTTTCTCGCATTTGACGTGGCGAACCCTCTACCGCGATGCCCGCGATTCCGATCGTGATCCTTTGACCGGACTGTTCAACCGCCGCGGCCTCGACGCTGCGGTCATCGATTTGTTCGATTCGGCCCGGGTACAGGAAAAATGCCTGGCATTCATAGTCGTCGACATCGACAAATTCAAAATGGTCAACGATCTTCACGGGCATTCCGAGGGCGACCAAGTAATTATTCGCACTGCCAACCGCTTGAAGACGCATATAGGAGATCAGGGCGTCGTAGGGCGGGTGGGCGGCGAAGAGTACCTGGCTGTCATTTCAGGATGTCACGAAGAAATTGGCACGTTGATCGACGGCATCACTTCTGCAATTTCGGATCATTCCGATCTCGTCCCGACCACCGTGAGCGTCGGGGCAGTGATAATGCCGGCGGGGTCGAAGGCCTGGACCGGTGGATCGTCCGCAATATCTGTGGCATCGAATGTCGCGGACTCGATGATGTATCAAGCGAAAGCCGCCGGAGGAAACAGTTTGCGGGCTACGGAAATCTGAAGAATGGATGAATATGGCTGCCTGATTCAGTCTTCGTTGCGGCAAAATATTCTTCCAAATTCGCCGCATCCAGGGGCTTGCTGATGTAAAAGCCCTGAACAAGTTGGCACCGCGCGGCTTGAACACGTCGCAATTGCACTGCCGTTTCGACGCCTTCAGCCAACGACTTCATCCCTAGTGTTCCGGCAAGTTCGACCACCGATTGCACCACCGCCATCGGCTGGTCGGCACAGTCGACGATAAACACGCGGTCGATCTTGAGGACGTCGATGGGCAGCCTCTGCAAAGTCGCGAAAGACGAGTATCCGGTACCGAAATCATCCAGAGCTACGGTGACCCCCAGCTCGCGCAATCGGTGCAGATCTGCGACAGCCCGATCGTCGACGACCCCGGTTTCGGTAATTTCGACCTGCAACAAATGCGGTTCGAGTCCGGTGGTTCTCAATACATCGACAACGGTGGCAAGAAAGCCCGTGGACACCAGCTGAACGGATGAGACGTTGACGGTGACCGCGATGCCGTCTGGCCAATTCGCGGCAGCCGTACAGGCAAGCTCCAAGGCCCGCGCCCCGAGGGGAATGATCATCCCGGTTTCTTCAGCCACTCCGATGAACTGGCGTGGTCCGAGCTGACCTCGCACAGGATGGTTCCACCGAATCAATGCCTCGAACGCCACCACCTGACCGGTCACCGCGTCTACCTGGGGCTGATAGTGAAGTTCGAATTGGTCGGCCGCGATTCCACGGGCGAGCTCCTGTTGAGCGGTGGCGCGCTCCGATGCCCGCGCCCGCAGCGCCGGGGAGAATCGGCCCACCCGGTTACGTCCTGTCGACTTGGCCTCGTACAAGGCAAGATCAGCGAGCATGACCAATTCGTCGACGTCGGCGGAGTCATTCGGGTTGGTCGCGAAGCCGATGGTCGCGCGTACCTCGATCCGGTTGCCGTCGACGAAGAACGGATCGTGCAGGACGTCGAGGTATCGTTCGAATGCGCCTCGCTCGCTCTGGCCTGCGGGCATCCGGGCGATGAATCCGAACTCGTCACCACCCATGCGCGCGCACACATCCGAATCCGCTACGGCGCACAGTCGCTCGGTGACCGCGAGCAGCAACCCGTCTCCCACCGGATGTCCCAGCGTGTCGTTGACGGATTTGAAGTTGTCGAGGTCGAGGATCGCGACGTGCACCTGGCCTTCGTCACGGTCCGCGATTGCCTGCTCCAGCGCTTGTCCGAATGCTCGCCGGTTGGGCAGTCCCGTCAGGGCGTCGGTCTCCGCCTGCCGCAAAATATCCTGCTCGCGGACGTACCACTCGGTGATGTCGGAACCGACGCCGCGCCATCCGAGCATTTCACCGTCCTCGCGGATTCGTGGCTTTGCGGAGAGCGACCACCAACGGCAAACGCCGTCGACGCGGACTGACACCACCAGATCGCCGAAGGGCACCTGGCGTTCGAACTTGTCGACCAACAGATCAACTGCCTTCCGGCCCTCCGCGCTGGAGGTGATGGCAAGTTGGTCGAGCATCTGATCGAAAGTCCTGTCCTGTAGCTCGCCAACCGCTAACCCCGTTACCTCGGCGAACCGGGGCGACGTGTGGGTGAAGCGTCCCGCAGCGTCGACTTCCCACAGCCAGTCGCGTGATCCACCTTCGAATCCGTCGAGCAACAAGGCCACTGTCTGACGTTCCGATTCGGCTTGCATCTCGGCGAGCCACCTCCGCTTGAACGACGCGGACAGATACAGCGCACCGATTGTGAGTGCAAACGTGTAGATCACCAGTTGAAGCATCAAGACCGAGAGATACGGCTTCGTGTGGGACAGGAAGATGATGAACAACCCAACACCGTGGATATATATCCAGGTCAGACTGGCTGAACGAAGCGTATAGAAATTGATGGTTCCGGCGCCCATGAGACCGGCCATTGTCGCGATCAGGATCACGTCATCGGTTGCCGTCTCGGAAAACAGCAGCGCGAACAGAACGACGTCGAGGACTCCGAGAACTACAACCTCGAACATCAGACCGATGTAGTCCCGGCGAACAGATCGTTGCGCTCGTTTCTGGCGCAACGAGACCCACGTGTAAGTCGAGTTCAGGAAGACAAGAAGAATCGCCACCGCGCCGACCCAGCGAATCAGGTGCTGCTCCGGAGGAATGACAAACACGAGCACCGAACTGATGCCGGCCATGATGGCAAAGTTCGCCAACGGTGCGACGGTGACGGCCTCGTCTACCTGGCGGCGGAAGAAGTCGCTGCGCTCGGATTCCGGCAATGCGGCCCGGCGACTTGTTTGTCGGACAGAACTCAACATTCAGGTGGCCTGAGACCGTGGCGGATCGCAGCCGGACGCTGGTGTCCGGGCATCGGTTCCTCCTTTGTCGCCATACCGATCGGATTGCCGGTTGAATGGAGCTTTCCAGACTTTTTGGCTGTTTCTTCGCTCGACGTTAGCCGACTGCGAGTTTCCAGTTCCCGAAGATCGCCATTTCTCGACGTGAACGACGCAAAGCAGTTGTCAGTCGGAGGCAGGAATTCCGTTCGTTCGATCGTCGGACCCGACCGGTATCCGCGGAATCCGGCCGGTCGCGAACAGCGCCGCGACGGCAAGGAACGCTGCGACGGCAAAAGCAACACGCAGAGCTTCGAGTCTGGCCTCGGAATTGACGTCGACGATCGCCGCAGAAGTCTGCTCGTTCACGCCGGCCTGCGCCAAGGAGTCTTGAAGTTGGGTGGTCGAGAGGAATGGAACACCGGACACCATATTCGTCGTGGCTTGTTGCTGTACCGCTGCTGGAACAGCCGGATTGTCCTCGATCCCGGCAATTGCCGACGTTGTCAATGTTGCGATCAGCACCGAACCGATCAACGCCGTTCCCAGTGACGCACCGAGGTTGGTTGCAGTGTTCTGTAATCCACCTACTTCTGCGCTCTTGTCGTCCGGCAGCGCCGACACCGTGACGGCTCCGAGTTGTGACGACAGCGCCCCCAAACCGAACCCCAGGAACAACATCGGAACCATCACGATCGCGGCATTTGCGCCCGGATCCATCCCGGCAACCAACAACAGGATGCCGACAATCATCGACAACAACCCGATGCGGACGACGCGACGGGGATTCGCCGTCGGCCGGAGCTTCGGAATTCCGATCGCGGCCAGTACCAGGGCTGCCGACAACGGCAGGATTCGCACCCCGGTCTCGAGTGCGCTCAGTTCGAGAACCACGGACAGGAAAAGCGGCACCGCAAAAAACACGCCCGCTTGAACGAGGAATTGGGCAAAGAACATCGAAAGCCCACCTGTCAGTTGCCGATTCCTCAGCATGTCCGGATCGACAAGTGGTTCCTTGCCTACACTGACCAACCACGCTTCCCAGCGGAGGAAGCCGTAGACAACCAACATCCCACCGAGCAACAGCCACACGACCGGCGACATCCCCAGCATCTCCGGCCCTTGGGGTTTGGCCTGCAACCAACCCCATTCACTCGAACGCAGAACACCGAAAACGATCATGCCGAGGCCTGCCACTGACAATAGGGAACCCACACCGTCGAGATGACCCTTGGTGGGGGCAACATCGGCAACCTTTCGCAACACCAACAAGATCGCAACTACAAGGACGACCTCGCCGAGGAAGACATACCGCCACGACGCGAAAGTCGTGACAGCGCCACCGATCAGTGGTCCGACGGCAACTGCCATCGCTCCGGCGGCCGCTACCAATCCGTATGCGGCCGGTCGCTTTTCCGCCGAAAAGTTTGATGCCACCAGCGCCACGATCGCCGGCATGATCAATGCCGCACCGATCCCCTCGAGGAGCGACCATCCGATCAGCAACACGGCAAGATTGGGCGCGATCGCCGTCGTGAACGACCCGACCCCGTAGATGACCAGCCCCAACCCGAAGGCCCGCCGCCGGCCGATCATCGAACCGACTTTGCTGCCCGTGATCATCAGGGTCGCCATCACCAGGGTGTACAGCGTGATAGCGGTTTGGATACCGGTAATTGTGGTCCCGACATCCGCGGCCACGGTCGCCATCGAGACGTTCATGACCGAACTGTCGAGAGTCATCAAGAATTGGCCACATGCCAACACTGCGAGGACCAAACCAGAACCTGCTTGTGTTGCCGATGTCTGCGCACGGGTCATCGCGAGGGAATACCCGAACATGTGTTCTTTCAAGCAGGGCGATTTTTGTCTGCCCACGCACCGACGTCGCCGCGCTCCAACGCCACCGCGAGTAACTCCGGGAACTTGTCCGGCGTACACGCAAAAGCAGGAATGCCCAGCCCGCCCAAAGCTGCGGCGTTGTCGTGATCGAACGAGGGTGCACCGTCGTCGGAGAGCGCCAGCAAGACCACCACCTGAACGCCGGCCGCTTTCATCGCGGCCATGCGCCGAAGCATCTCGTTGCGAATTCCGCCCTCGTACAGATCGGAGATGAGCACGAACATCGACTCGGACGGCCGTGAGATCAACGACTGGCTATAGGCGATCGCTCGGTTGATGTCGGTGCCGCCACCCAACTGAGTTCCGAACAGCACGTCCACCGGATCCACTAATTTCTCCGTCAGATCAACCACCGCGGTGTCGAAGACCACCAGCGACGTCTTCAGCGCGCGCATCGACGCCAGGACTGCGCCGAATACCGAGGCATAGACAACACTGGACGCCATCGAACCCGATTGATCGATGGCCAGTACCACGTCACGTTGTACGGCCGTGGATTTCCGTCCGTAGCCGATCAGTCGTTCCGGCACCACAGTGCGATACTCGGGCAGGTAATTCTTCAAGTTCGCCGCGATGGTGCGGTTCCAATCGATGTCTCGCAGCTTCGGATTGGACGTCCGGGCAGCACGATTGAGCGCCCCGGTCACCGCTGCTCTGGTCTTCTGAGCAATGCGCTCCTCCACTTCGCGCACCACCTTGCCCACCACCATCCGGGCGGTGGCCTTGCTGGCTTCCGGCATCACCTGGTTGAGGCTGAGCAGGGTGCCCACCAAGTGCACATCAGGTTCGACGGCATCGAGCAGTTCCGGTTCCAGCAGCAGGTGCGTCAGTCCGAGTCGTTCTATCGCGTCCTTCTGCATCACCTGAACCACGGTGCTGGGAAAGTAGGTACGGATATCGCCGAGCCACCGTGCAACTTTTGGCGCCGACGCACCCAACCCCGCTGAGCGCCGAGTTCCCTTCGTTGGCTTCGAACTGTCGTAGAGAGCGGCCAGAGCGGCATCCATCTGCGAGTCTCCCGGCAAGCCGAGTCCGCCCGTCGACTCCTCTGCGGATTCACCCAGCATCAAGCGCCATCGCCGCAGCCGCTGCTCGTCTTCGCTCATGCGTTGACCCCCAAGATATCCGAAACGACAGCCATCGCTGCCCGGCCACGTCGTGCATCGGTCTCGACTGAGGTCTCGGTGACACGGCCACCGCGCACGGCCTGTCCGATCGCGCGCCGCTCCCCCGCCTCGAATGCACCGAACGTCCGGCGCAGCAACGGGAGGGTGTCGATGAAATCCTGCTCACGCAGCTGCCCAACCCAACTGTCGATCAAGTCCAGTAGCGCTCGATCGTGCACCAGGACCAGCCCACCGCCGCCGAGGAAACCGTCGACCCACCCTGCCTTGTCCACTGGCGCGCTACCGATGGACAGCGCCCGTGACAACCGCTGCGCCGCATCGAATTCCGAAATCGATCCGGCATCACGGAGCAATCGGACCATCCGACCCGTCAGAATCCCGTTGACGTCGTCACGGTCGATGAGACCTGAGACCACCTTCAGCCATCGCACGATGGACTCCGGATGGTCGCGCATCAACACGGCCGCGTGCACCTTGTCGAGATGATCACGGAACTCTTCGGCGCTCGCGTCGTCAAGTCCGGTAACCGCCACCGGCAGGCCGGTGCAGATTCGAACCAACAGTCCGTCGGCAACTTCCGTCAGAGCAGATACGTCGGTACCGCGCACGTCACCGTAGCGCAGGGTGCGTGTGAGTATCGGCAGCGCTGCCATCAGATGTGTTACGTCATGATCAAGAGCTGCAACAGTTTTGACACTCGTCAGCACCCGGGTCAGCGCGTCCGGAAGATCAGCGAGGAGGCACTGTTCCAAGAGTTCGATCAGCGCAGCGAGCGCAATATCGGGTGCCTGAACTCGTGCCTCGATTTTGGCCGCAGCTCCGACCGATACCGTTGTTCCCCACAGCGATGCCTCGATCACCGACACCGCAAATTCCGGCTTCCATTGCAATGCCCACGTTTCCCGGAAGGTACCCGTAGAACGCACTTCGTCCTCCGCCGGCACACCCCAGTCGATATCGAGGAGAGCCAACCTGTGCAGGAATCGTGAACGCTCGACGTCGATGTCGCGGCGCAAGTCCAGATCAAGGTTCTTCGCGCCCGCCTGTTGCTTGAGACGCAGCGTTTTTGCCCTGGCCCGCAAGTCTGCTTCCAGCGGAACCGTCGGAGTTTCTTCAGGCACTTCACCCAAAGACTCGCCGACCACCAATTTTCGGGTGATCAGATCGAGCAGCACGTCGTTACCGTCGCACATCACCGACCTTGTCGCCTCTGTCACTTCCGACAAGCCGGCCAGAGGCCGAGAGCGTATGACTGCCAATGCTTCTGCCAGTCTCACCGCTTCGATGACGTGTGCACTCGAGATCGGCAGATCTTCGGCGCGAAGCACCCGGGCAACCTTGGTCAGCCAGCGGGCAACAGTCTTGTCCTGCGCTGTGAACAGGTGGTGATACCAACCCGGCGAGGTGATCCCCGCGCCGTACCCCGATACGGACGCCAGTCGCGAATGCGTCCAGGGAACCCACGTCAACGACGTCTTGATCTTGGTCATTCCCTTGAGGATTCGAGCATCCACCGAAGCGGGACCGAGCGGGCCCACCAACGCGGGCGCATGCCACGCACCGCACACGACGGCCACTCGCTGCGCGCCGTCCTTGAGTGTTTTTCGCAGCACCTGACGCATGTACGCCTCACGGTGCGCCGTCTCCTCGTCAATCGGCACGGTCTCCCGAAGTGCCGCCATCGCATCGGTGATCGCATCGAAGACATCCGAGCTGCCTGTACCCGAGTTGGATTCGATGACGGAATCCCACCAACGCTCGGTGTCGTCGTAACCTGCAGCCGCAGCCAACTCGGCTAGTGGGTCTCCTTCACGCGTGCTCAGTTCAGGCCGATCTGCCAACATGTTGTACGCGGGTAGGTCGCAGAAACGTGCCTGCACACCGTTTTTCGCAGACCAGTCAAGGGCCTGCCATTCCGGCGAAAACACCGCAAACGGCCAAAATGCGGCCTTCGACGGTTCGCCCGTCGCATACGCCAACAGAGCAACCGGTGGCGACATGGTTTCCGATGCCGCCAGCATTACCAGTGGATCTGCATCCGATGGACCTTCGATCAGGACAACTTCCGGAGCAAACTCCTCCAACCCGCGCCGAACGGCACGCGCCGAGCCCGGCCCGTGATGACGGATCCCGAAAACTCGGACCCTGCTGTCCTGCATGGCAAATGTCACCCGGTGACCTCGCGGCAGGCCCGGTAGAAGTCGGACCAGTCGCCTCGTTCACGCACCACGGCCTCTAGGTATTCGTTCCACACCACGCTGTCCGCTACCGGGTCCTTGATCACCGTGCCGAGAATCCCGGCCGCGACGTCTGATGCGCGCAGGACACCGTCACCGAAGTGCGCGGACAACGCCAAGCCGTTGGTGACCACCGAAATCGCCTCTGCTGTTGACAGCGTCCCGGATGGGGACTTCAGCTTTGTCCGACCATCTGCCGTGGTGCCGGAACGCAATTCGCGAAATACGGTGACGACTCGACGAATTTCCTCAGCCGCTGCCGGAACGAGAGGCAACTCCAGCGCCGCACCCAATTGTTCGACCCGCCGGGCCACAATGGCCACCTCGTCTTCCTCGCTGGCAGGCAGAGGCAGAACGACGGTATTGAATCGTCGACGCAATGCGGAGGACAGATCGTTGACACCACGGTCGCGGTCGTTGGCAGTGGCGATGAGGTTGAAGCCCTTGGCCGCCTGCACTTCCATACCCAATTCGGGCACGGGAAGCGTCTTCTCGGACAGGATCGTGATGAGAGCGTCCTGCACGTCGGCCGGGATGCGCGTCAACTCCTCGACTCGAGCGATCTTCCCGGTTTCCATCGCGTTCATCACCGGCGAGGGCACCAACGCGCCGGCGGTAGGGCCTTCGGCGAGCAGACGCGCGTAGTTCCAGCCGTACCGGATGGCTTCTTCGGGTGTGCCGGACGTGCCCTGAACCAAGAGCGTCGACGCCCCCGATATCGCAGCCGAAAGGTGCTCGGACACCCAGGTTTTAGCGGTTCCCGGCACTCCGAGCAAGAGCAGTGCGCGGTCGGTCGCGAGCGTCGCGACGGCGACTTCCATCAGCCGACGCGGGCCCACGTACTTGGGAGAAATGACGGTACCGTCCTCGAGAGTGCCGCCCAGCAGGTACGTGACGACCGCCCAGGGTGAGAGGTTCCACGACGGTGGCCGCGGACGCGTGTCGGCCGCCGCCAGTGCGGCTAACTCATGTGCGTATTCCTGCTCGGCGTGCGGACGCATCAGTGAGGTCGGATCAACAGTGGCACTCATGTGAGCTCCTCGAGCAGTGTCTTGCGGTGGACAATGGCGTTGGCGGTCTTGACAAAAGCTTGCTGCCAGTCGAGATCACGGGCACGTTCCGCGGCCCGGCCGAGCACGGTTACTGCGCTGTACGGGAAACTGGCCTGCGCAAGACGCAGCGACTCGGAGTACTTGTAGCGGGAGAACTCGGCAGATCTGGCCCCGCCATCTGCACGCCTGGCCGCGGCGCGTTCCCACTGCGCCACCACGGAGGCTGTGATGTCGTCCGGCCACGGGCGAGGCAGCGTCTGGAAGATCGCCGCCCGGTCCGGATGCAGGATGTTCGCGTCACCAGTTCCAGACAAGAGGAGATCGGCCAGATCGCGCGGCGGAATCATCGGGAGCAGGCGCCTGTCGGTGGACAGACCACGCGTGCGGAAAATCGCCTGAGCCCATTCCGAGTTATGTTGGAGTACAGCGGCCGTGGACCAGGCGTCGTGAAGGATCGGTTCCCAGGTTCGGTCGAGACTCAGGTTCAGAACTGCCGACGGTTGACCGATCATGTTGTTCCACAAAGATAGTGGAGCTGCACTGATCGCCTGCCGTACGTACTCGGCGCGGTAATCGGTGTGTGGGTTGGGCCGATCCTCGATCCCGTCGCGCTTCGCAGCCGCATCGATTTCTTCGGGGGCCTCGACCACAAGTCGCACACCGGACTGTGTTCGTTCGATCCGCACCCATTCCTGGACGCGCCGAGCCATACGTTCACCGAAAGGCGACTGCGGCAGTCGGGCGAGAACCGTCGCTGCTTCACGCCGGACATCCTTGCGCCTGTCGTCGAGGGCGCGTTCGAGCAAGGGCACGTCATCGGCACTCAATCCGGTGACGAGAGCTGCGACAAACGCTGCTTTGTGTTCTCCCCGTTCCGTTTCCCAGGATTGTGTCAGCTCTTCCGACGCCTGCGCCGGCTCGCTCCGGCGGGTATCGGCCAACCACCGGAGGCGTTCTGCCGGCGTTCCGTGCCGCCACCCGTCGACGCCGCCGCCGTGACCGCGAATCAGAATGGACCACTCCGGATTTCGGGTTGCCAGCCACTGTCCGCGCTCGCCGGCGATTCGCAGGATTCTCTCACGGTAGACCTCACCGGCTCGCGCATACGCCAATAGTTCCGCGACCAGATGATCCGGTGCCCGGAAGTTTCGCTCGAGCGCCAGCGCAAACCACTCGTCGAGCAGCGTCGCCTTGGCAGCCAGCATGGAAAGCAGATGCGCAGAAGACGATTCGGGGAGAACCAGCCGCGGATCGTCCTCCGCGGGCACAGGCAGATCGGCAGTGACGGAACCTGCTCCCCCGGCGCGGTAGGCCCTGGCCAGCGCCGCCGCCTCCAGCAGCACTACTGCCGGATCGCCGCCAAGTCGCGTGGCAGCCGAACGGACATCGACCGGAAGATCATCGAAACTCGCTGCTGTACGCGATGTTCCGAGCAGAGCCGCCGACATGAGAGTGCTCACAGTGCCATCACCTGACCATTCACGAATACCGAGAATGCCTCGATGTATCGTGCATTCCACGTTCCGCAGACACTCACCGGATGCCCACCGGAAATGCCGAGGAGTGTCCACATCATGCGTGAATCACCTTCTGCCGGAAGCGCTGAACCGGACTTGTCCACCAGAAACCACGATCCGTCGACATACGACGGCGTCACATCGGTGACCACAACCGGCCACGACCGCAACCACGGATCAGCGCTGACTGCGTCGGTGTAGTGCTCCAGCGCCGCCGCAATGTTCCCCGCCGGCAGAGTCGTGAACGGCTCCGCCTCACCATGTGTTGCTCCGAGTCGTGCCCGCAGCGCCGCCGCACCGGGATAGAAGTGCAGGTCTGCGTCGACCACATGTCCGACAGGCGGTACGCCACCCGAGAAGTTGGGAGAACCGTGGGAGAAGTCGAGCAAAATCGCCCAGCGTCCCGTAGCTCGCCCCAGGAGCCACGTGGTGCGGGTGAAGAGCCGCTTCTCCTCCGTGATGCGTGAACCCATCACCATCCAGAGTTCGCGAACAGCAGGCAGTTCCATCACACTCTCGGTGGACACCGGGTATCCGACGTGCGCTCGCACCGAATCCCGAAGTGGACCGGGAAGTTGGTCCATTCTCTGATGCGCAACAACAAGGAGATGCAGGCGTACGAGTTCACCCAACACCAGCTCGGGCCAGTTCTCCGCCCCGGCCACCGCCCCGGCCAGCGACCGGAGCGCTCCGGCAACCCCCGGCGCCTGCGCGTCGACCATGCGTGCGGCCACTCCGTCGAGCGCTTCCCAGGAGATATCCATCGATGCCAGGCCACCACGTATCTGGTCGGTGATCCACAGGTCCAATTCGACCAATCCGCTTGCCACTCGTTCGGCGCGTTTCTGGGCTGTGGCCGGATCGGCAACTGCCTTGGCGGCAGGTACCGGTTGCTGTGCGGCCTTCCCCTCCCGTTGTGCCAACCACTCCGCAGCGAAGTCGAGCGGTTCCGATCCCACCGGGACGCGTCCGGTCGACCATTCGAGAAGAAGGCCGAGCGCGTGCTTGCACGGGAACTTGCGGCTGGGGCACGAGCACTTGTAGGCGGGACCGCTCAGGTCGATTATCGCCTGGTAAGGCTTCGATCCGCTGCCCTGGCACAGTCCCCAGAGGCCGTTCTCGACCTGCCCGGTCTGCGACCACGAACCGGCCAGTTTCTGCGCAGCTGCCAACGAGGAGGCGTCGGGAGCTACCGATGCCACCTGCCCGGCAGTCCACGGCGAAGTCACTCGAACACCGTAGGTCACGCTGCCGACACCACCGCTTTCAGACGCTTCACCAGCACATACACAAAGCTCGAAAAAACTTGTCGGCATGATGTCGAGAATCCGTGGCTTGCTACGTCCCTGTAGTGAAGTGCGACCAGAATGGTGGCACCAACCCCGAGGAGAAACACGATGGCCAAGTACCTGCTTCTCAAGCATTACCGCGGCGCTCCGGCGTCGGTCAACGACGTTCCCATGGATCAGTGGACACCGGAAGAGATCACGGCCCACATGCAGTACATGCAGGACTTCGCGGATCGGCTCGAGGGGACGGGAGAGTTCGTCGACGGTCAGGCTCTTGCCCCTTCAGGAACATTTGTCCGGTACGACGGCGAGGGTCGACCGCCCGTCACCGACGGCCCGTTCGCGGAGACCAAGGACCTCATCGCCGGCTGGATGGTGATCGACGTCGACAACTACGACCGTGCCGTCGAACTGGCGGGTGAGTTGTCGGCAGCACCCGGAGCCGGCGGAAAGCCGATCCACGAGTGGCTCGAAGTGCGCCCCTTCTTGACCGCACCACCCGCGATCACCGACTGACCTCGACAGATGAACGACGTCTTGCTTCGGAGCCTCACTCCGAGCGTGCTCGGAATCCTCGTCCGCCGCGGAGCAGATTTCGCGGCGGCCGAGGACGCCGTGCAGGATGCGCTGCTCGAGGCAGTTCGGGTCTGGCCCGACAACCCGCCGCGAGACCCGAAAGGATGGTTGGTCACCGTGGCCTGGCGGCGGTTCCTCGACGCGACCCGAGCGGAGGCTGCTCGCACCAGGCGTGAGCAGCTGCTCGAGGAAGAACCCGTGCGGGAGTCCGCACCCGCAGTGGACGACACACTCCAGCTCTACTTTCTGTGTGCGCACCCGTCGCTGACGTCGTCATCCGCGGTCGCGCTCACGCTGCGGGCCGTCGGCGGGCTGACCACCCGCCAGATCGCGCAGGCTTACCTGGTCCCCGAATCGACGATGGCGCAGCGCATCAGCCGGGCCAAGCGCACCGTATCCGGCGTGCGGTTCGATCAGCCGGGCGATGTCACCACGGTCCTGCGAGTCCTCTACCTGGTCTTCAACGAGGGGTACTCCGGCGATGTCGACCTCGCTGCCGAGGCCATCCGGCTCACCCGGCAGCTCGCGGCCGCAATCGACCACCCCGAAGTGGCGGGCTTGCTCGCCCTCATGTTGCTCCACCACGCTCGGCGAGCTGCCCGGATCTCGCCCGACGGCAATCTTGTGCCCCTCGCGGAGCAAGATCGCAGCCGGTGGGACACCGCGGCGATCAGCGAGGGCATCACAACCTTGTACGCCGCGCTCGCCCGCGACCGACTCGGTGAGTACCAGGTTCAGGCCGCTATAGCGGCACTCCACGCTGACGCGCTCACCGCCGAGGAAACCGACTGGGTTCAGATCGTCGAGTGGTACGACGAACTCGAGCAACTCACCGACAGCCCGGTTGTCCGCCTCAACCGAGCGGTCGCCGTGGGAGAGGCTGACGGAGCGCGCGCCGGTCTGGCGGCACTGGCAAGGCTGGACAACTCACTGCCCCGCTACACGGCGGTGGCGGCGTATCTTCACGAGCGCGACGGAGACCTCACGACGGCGGCGCACCTGTATGGCGAGGCGGCGCACAAGGCAACCAACCTCGCCGAACGCGACCACCTCACACGCCAGGCTTCCCGGCTCAACTCCCGCCGGAGTGCAGACTGAATTCCTGTCTCAACCGAGAGGGCGCAACACCGATCTACCGAGCAATTCGCACACCTGCAACGCCAGAGCCAGATCCAGCTTGTCACGCCCGACGATGACTGGATCGCCGAGCGCTTTGTTGATGCGGTATTTCACGGTATTGCGGTGCAGATTCATCTGATTGGCAGTATGGAGGTGACTTTCGCCGTTCGCAAAGTACACGCTCAATGTTGTGCGCAGGGACGCCGCACCCGGGGTGTCGGCAGCCAGCGGCCCCAACACTTCCCACACCCAGGACTTGGTCGCATCCAGATTGTCCGACAGGAGAGACACCACCGCGATGCCTCGGTCACCAAAACTCACGAGAGGCCGTCCCGGCGTATCCGGCACGGTTGCAACAGAATAGGCGGCGCGCGCTTGCTCATGCGAACGCTTGAACCCGGACATCCCATTCCCTGGAAGACCGATGGCGACGCGGGTGCCACCGTCGAGCGGCACGGATGCCGACAGCACCTGCAGATCCGGTGCCGGAACGCGGCGTCCGAAGGGCAACCACGCCCACACTGTTCGACGGTCGATCGCGGTGACGATCACTGATTTGTCAGCGCCGGCCGCCGCGCCGAGATCACGCACCAGCCGATCCAGGGCATTGAAGCCCAACGCATCGGCATCCCACGTCGACCAGGCAACCACGGCAATGTGGTTCTGGTCCAGCCGATATCCGGTTTCAGACTCGAAACTTCCTGTGTCTGACCCAGTTCCGGACAACAGTGCGTGGATCGCAGCTGAATGCAAGTTGCCCTGTGCGTTGATCCACCGACTTCGCTCCTGTTCGTACGCATCGAAGACGTACAACGTAATCCAGTCGATGTAGCTGTACACCACGTCCGAAGTATGTTTCAGGACAGCCAAAGTCAGTCGGGCCGGAATGTCGAGGGCGCTGACCTCGTCATGACAAATCCTCATCAGATCGCCCTGGCCCATGTGATATGCCCGTACCAACGAGTTGGACGGGACGTCTCGTTGGGCGAGCCTGAGCGCGTATTCCACTGCCGCGGTTGTGGGCTGGAGATGATCGATGGGTATGTCGTTTGCCAGCACATGAATGATGGTGGTGACATTTCCCTGCACGCTGGCTTCGAGCATCTCGATCAAATTGGCATCGTTGTCCAACTGGTCGATCTCGTGAGCCATCATGACGCTCATTTCGCGCGCTATTTCAGTGCTACGCGCATCGAGGCGTCGCGCCAATTCTGCAACCACGGCAAGAACTTCCGGTTCGGCGGCAGCCGGCACCCGGGCGAGGCGCCGCCTCGCGACGGCGTCTCGATCCTTGTGCGATGGACCCGTCACAAAACCTCCGCACCCTTCCGCCTGAGATACTTCAGTGCAGATTCGGCCGCGTTGTATCCGCACATTCCGTGCGCCCCGGCCCCTGGCGGCGTCGACGCCGAGCAAAGGTACGTGCCCTCGATCCCGGTACTGTACGGATCTACAGCGATGCGCGGACGCAACACCACTTGCAGTTCGGAGTTTGCTCCTCCGATGATGTCGCCGCCCACCTGATTCGGATTGTCCTGTGCCAGATCAGCGGTATTGCGACTCGATGTGGCCACGATCTGATCCCGGAACCCCGGTGCAAACCTTTCGATCTGGCGGATGATCGCCTCCGTAGCATCGCCGGTATATCCTTGTGGCACATGGGCATAGGCGTACAGCGGATGGATGTTCCCGGCAGAGCGGGTGGGATCAGCGAGGTATTGCTGCCCTAAGAGCACAAACGGTCGCTGCGGCATGCGCCCCGCATTCGTCTCACGCTCATTTGCCACAATTTCGTCGAAACCACCTGCCAGATGGACTGTTCCGGCCCGCGCACAATCCGGGTTAGTCCACGGCACATGACCTTCGATCGCAAAATCAACCTTGAAAGCGCCGGGTGCCAACTTGAACTTCCGGTAGGCCTTTGCCACTCGGGCGGGGAGACGATCCCCCAGGATTTCGAGAGCACCAACTGGATTGACATCCATCAGAACAACATCGGCGTCCGGAATCTCGACAGCTGTGCGCACCCGGATACCGGTGTCGATCTTGCCACCATGATCGAGGAGCATCGCCGCTAACGCATCGGTGATGGAGCGTGAACCGCCCTCGGCAACTGGCCATCCGTAGCGGTGACCAGCCGCGGTGATCATCAACCCCACGGCCGATGTGGCCGGACGGTGAAGTGGATAGAAGGCGTGCGCGGCGACCCCACCGAACAAAGCCTTGCCCTTGTCCGTCTTCCACAATTTCGCGGTCACGGTTGCCGGAAGCAGTGCTCGCGGACCGAAAGCCGCAAGCCTGAGCGGATGACGCGGAACGTTCACGATGGGGCGCATCAGGTCGGACGCCAGCGCGTCGAAACCAGTCGACAGGTCGCTGAACATGCGTTGCCATCGCTGCCCGTCCGCGCCGAGCCCCGCCGCGGTCTGCTCCAGCGAGCGATACAGAACACCGGCATCACCGTTGTCGAGGGGGTGCGCACAGTCCGCCTCGGCCCACCGCCAAATCAACCCGTACCGCTCGAGGTCGAGCTTGGACAGATACGGCGAACCGATACCCATCGGGTGAAACGCCGAGCAGTGATCGTGGATCAACCCGGGCACGTCGATCGGACCGGAGCGTGTTCCTCCGCCGATCTGGTCGGCGGCCTCGAGTACCTGCACGTCCACACCGCTCCTGGCAAGGTGTACCGCGGCAGCGAGCCCGTTCGGCCCGCTGCCGACAACTACGGCCTTTGTCACTTACCCACCTCTTGCTCGATACTGCTGGTCTTCGTTCGCATCCTCGGCTCGGAGACGACCTGCGGGTCTGTCGCCGCGCGGTCAGCTCGTACGTCCAGTGTCCACTGAACATCGAACGGAATGGGGCCATTCGGCAACCACGGTTGTTCGGCTACCGCGTCGGCCACCTTGAAGGTGCCCCGTTCGATGACGCCCAACGCCGCGTCGATCACCTTGTACTCCTGTGTGCCCTTGTGGATGGGCTGGGATTCGATCCACGTCACCAGGAACTCGCCCGGTGCGAAGTTGCAACGACGCTGAATCGCCGCGATCATCTTCTCGTCGTGCAGATGGCCGTCGCCGAAGTTGAAGGCGACGATGGAGTTGCACATGAATTCGGCCTCCCGCAAGGAGTACGTGTTGATGTCCTCACCGAGGTGCCGGAGCATCAGCGAGAACAGCGCGCGCCCCTGGCTGTGCATCGAACGCCACCCCAACAGCTGATGCAGAACGACGTCGGACACGTCTTCGGGGTACATCGTCATCAACTGATTACGGGTATCGGGCGACGGACGCTTGATGCACTGATCGATCTTGGCTTCTGCACCCGGCGCGAATGCCCACGTCGCAGACGCCCAGTTGCCGGCGTACTGACGCATGGAGGGCAGGAACGACACGAGATCGGGTCGAAGATTGCCGAGAATCGGGAAGAAAGCAAGTGCTGCAACAATTCCCACGGTAATCCACGGCGAGGACATGGCACCGAGACCGTAGCCGTCCCACGCCGGGAAGCCGAGGAACAGGAACGCCGCCGCGTAGGCAAACAGCAGGTTCCATTCCAGTGGAACAGCCAACGGGAAGGTCGACGCGATGAACAGGTGGAATCCGACCATGAGAATTACGGCAAGAATGGTCAGGGTCTTGTTGGTGGAGAACAGCAGGATCAACGGTGTGACGATCTCGACCATTGTTCCCGCCACGTGTGCAACTCCGCCACCGAGGTGTGAGGGCCGCAGGTCTTCGGGGAAATTACGGTAGTGCGCGCGCTTGATCTTCTTCGAGGGAATCCACGGTGTATTACTCAACATCGGCGGAACCACCAGTGAGAAGTGGCGACCGAACTTCGAGATACCGGCTCCGATCCACACCATGACGATCAGCAACTTGAGCGCCAGGATCATGTCGACGAACGGCAGGAACGTGAAGAAGAAAATAGCCGGCAGGTACTGCTCGCTGCGCGCGGCGATGAACGGGACCTTGTCGCGCAGACCAAGAATCGCCATGAGGACCAGGAACGAGTACAGGGCGGTCGGGCGTACCAGTCCGGCGTTATCGGCGATCGCCGCGTCGATTCCCGTGGTGTGCACTCCTGGAAGCACTGTGGCAACAAGAAGATTGGCAACAGCGGCGACGTAGATGAGCACGTCGAACACCGTCCGGGTGTCGCCGGAAGTGAGTGGAACCTTGCCCGGCCACGGTGGCAGGCGAATCGTTCCCGGCCGAATCCAGTAGAGGACGCCACCGGTCATCGGCTTGAAGTGACCGGCCAGCGGGCCCCACGAACCTGCCAGGCCCAGCATCTCGAGCATCATCGTCCACAGGATCAGCTTTTGGTAGACGATGGGCTGATTCCACCAAGATCCTGGATCGACCCAGGAAAGCCCGGAAGTCAGTGTCGCAACTGCGGTTCCGGCCAGCAGGTAGAGAAACAGCAACTTCATGATGTAGACGGTGTGGACCATCTTCGGTGTCCCGAAGCCGTAATCAACCCAGTGCGTGGACATGTCGCGAAGACGCTCGAGGAAAGGCTTGTCCATGAACGTGGCCGGGTCGACGGGAGGGAAGTTTCCTTCTTTGAATCCCATGGTGTGCTCCTGATGTGCAATATGTGGGCATGACGGATCAACTCGACGCACGTCATCGAGTTATTCGGGTATTACGGGGATGTGGCTAGCGAGCGGGTTCGACGCTCAATGCTCGCCGCATTCCAGGTTTGTCGATCTTGCCCACCGGGTTTCGGGGTAGCGCGTCGACGACGTAGATCGCCACTGGCAGCTTCACGCGAGTGAGGAGCGCCGTGACATGTTCGAGCAGTTCGTTTTCCGTGACAGGCGAATCCGGATACGTAACAACATAGGCAACAGGTACCTCTCCGTAGACCTGGTGCGGAGCCCCGATCACAGCGGCCTCCAACACGGAAGGGTGCGTGGCAAGCGAGTTTTCGATTTCCTTGGGGTAGATGTTTTCTCCTCCCCGGATGATCATGTCTTTGATGCGGTCGACCAGAGTCAGGTAACCATCCTCGTCCAGAAACCCGACGTCGCCGGTATGCAGCCAACCGTCCACAACAGTTTTGGCTGTCTCTTCCGGTCTGTTCAGGTAGCCACGCATCACGTTGGCACCCTTGATGATTACCTCGCCCGCGACACCACGCCGAGCAAGAGTCCCGTCGTCGGCGAGGATCGCAATCTCTTGCCCGGGCAACGCAGGGCCGACTGTGCCGAGTTTGCGAATGCCGTCATAGGGATTACACGCAGACGCACATGTTCCCTCGGTCAGTCCGTAGCCTTCCACGATGACAAAACCGAACCGTTCCTCGGCGCGTTCGAGGAGTTCTTTACTGATCGGTGCGGCGCCGCAGACACCTAGTCGCAACGACGCCGTGTCGAGCGTTGCACCTTCGGACTGCGAGGTCAGCATCGCGTAGATGGCGGGAACGGCGGAAAAGTACGTGGGCCGCAAGCGTGCCACGTCGTCGAAGAACCTTGATACCGAGAACTTTCCGGTGATACTGACCTGACCGCCGACGATCAGCGGGGCGAGAACGCTCACGCAAATAGCATTGACGTGAAACAAGGGCAGTACCAGAAGACAATGGTCGGCTCCCGTGATGCCGATACTGCGCCCCATCGACGACGCCATGAACTGCAGGTTGGCATGGGTCAGAATGACGCCCTTGGGGGTACCCGTAGATCCACTGGTGTAGATCAAGAGCGCAAGGTCTTCCTCCGCCACGGCGACGTCCGGCAACGGTACGGATGGTGGCGCAACAGCCAGATCATCGACGCACAGCACTGCGCGTCCACCGTTCGGTGCACCCAGTCCAGACGTAACAACCAGTTGCGCACCGGAATCCATGATCTGATAGTCGGCCTCATTGGCCGTGAACATCGGATTGATCGGTGTCGCAGCGGCGCCGACGCGCCAGGCCGCCATGATCGCCGTCACCAACTCGACTCGGTTGGGAAGCATGATCGCAATGACGTCACCACGCCCGATACCCCGGCTTGCGAGTTGCGCCGCAACAGCTTCTACGCGATCGGCGAACTCCGCATAGGTCAGTTCGCTTCTATCGTCACGAAGGCACGGAGCGGATCCGTACTTCTTTGCCAGATCGGGGGCCAGATATCCGATGTCCACCACGTGAGTCAGCACCTTTCATTGCATGTGACTCAGAACACTATCGGCGATCTGGGGCCGAAGAAACGGTCGCGGAGGCTCAACTTGCCCAATTTCTTTGTCTCCGGAGCACAATCGGTCAGGCACTCGATTGAGGCAAGATCTCCTGGGCACGAGCAGCAACGGCGTCGGCGATTCGTACCAAGATGGGCGGCGACAACTTCCACTGCTGCCAGAACAGCGGCACGTCGTAGACAAAATCCGGATCGAACCCGATCAGCGCATACGCCGATTCGTGACTTTGCAGATCAGGCAACAGACCCCAGCCGTAGCCCAGTCGCACCGCATCCGAAAAACCCGCAGACGAGGGCACCTGGTGACGAGGAGGGTCAACGGGGTAGCCGACCTTCCTGCGCAAGTACCTGTCCTGCAGCAAATCCTTGCGGTTGAACACCACCACCGGTGCGGCTGAAAGTGCTTCTGCCGTAACACCGTCCGAAAACCATCTGTCACAGAATTCGACGCTTGCCATCGGCCGGTATCGCATGATGCCGAGCCGGCTCGACGTGCACCCTTGAATTGGCGTCGCCGCCGAGGTTACTGCCGCCATCACCGACCCGTCACGGAGGAGATCGGTTGTATGGTCCTGATCGTCGAGATGAAAGTCGAAACTCGCTTCGGCCGTGAAATCTGCAAGCACCTGAAGTACCCACGTGGACAACGAGTCTGCGTTGACCGCAACCGAGATACGAGCCAGTGAGCCCTGTTCGTTGTCAAGACCCAACTCGCGCATGGTATCCCGCGAGAGAGCATCTATCTGACGGGCCAATCGCAGTACCTCGCGCCCCGAGTCGGTGACCTGAACCGGCTTGGTGCGTTGCAGCAGAATCCGGCCCACCGCACGTTCGAGCGCTTTGATCCGCTGACTGACTGCAGATGGCGTGATGTGCAGTTTCCGAGCAGCCGCGTCGAATGTTCCCTCGTCTACCGCGGCGTGGAGCGCTTTCAACTGCTCGATGTCCAGCATAATCTGAAACTACTCTTATGTGGCTTAAGAATCATTAGCTGGACTGCTGATTATTCGACGGCCAGGCTGGTGACATGCTCAGCAATAGTGACCCGACGTCCGCCGTCGTCGGTTTTGGTGTCGGACTCTCGTTGATCGTTGCGATCGGTGCCCAGAATGCGTTTGTACTTCGCCAAGGCCTGACGCGCTCGCACGTACTCCCGATCGTGACAGTTTGCGCCGTTTCGGACGCAATTCTGATTCTCGCCGGCATCAGTGGAATTGGAGCCATTCTCGAACACACACCGTCACTGATCACTTTCGTTCGCGTTGCCGGTGCGATTTTCCTACTCGGCTATGCAGTGTTCGCAGCCAAACGTGCCGTCCGGCCGCAGACGTTGGCGCCCGATCAACACGGCAACGGATCAAGGCTTGCCGCCATCACTATGGCATTGGCGCTAACCTGGCTGAACCCACATGTCTACCTCGACACCGTGGTACTGATGGGTTCGATTGCCAACGGCCGCGGCGAGATCGGACGGTGGTGGTTTGCTGCCGGCGCCATCACCGCCAGCGCACTCTGGTTTGCCGCTCTCGGTTACGGCGCACGTCTGCTGACGCCACTTTTTGCCAAACCCAATGCCTGGCGAGTTCTCGACGCCATTATCGCCGCGATGATGACGACCCTCGGGGTCAGCTTGCTCCTGGAACTCTGAACACGGGCGGGCTGAATTTTGTATCCCGTTCACTGGAACATCGACAACCGCACGCGGGTGAGGCCGTGCTTAAAATCACCTTACGTCGACGTCGAGGACATCACTGACGACATGGTTTCCCGCTTCGCATCTGCACAACCAGTAGCTTTCCGTGCGCGGAAGAACCCACCTGGAAAACCGGCGTAGCCGGGAAAGGCTGAATGATGATGAACTGGAACGAAGAATATGACGTGCTGGTGGTCGGTTCCGGCGGCGGCGGCGTCACCGGCGCCTACACGGCGGCTCGCGAGGGACTGACCGTCAATCTCATCGAGGCGACCGACAAGTTCGGCGGCACCACCGCGTATTCCGGCGGCGGCGGCGTCTGGTTTCCGTGCAACCCGGCGCTGCAACGCGCGGGTACCGACGACACCATCGAGGACGCGCTCGAGTACTACCACGCCGTAGTCGGCGACCGTACTCCGCGCGAGTTGCAGGACACGTACGTCCGCGGCGGCGGCCCCCTGATCGAGTACCTCGAACAGGACGAATACTTGAAGTTCGAAATGCTCCCCTGGCCCGACTATTTCGGCAAGGCGCCCAAAGCCCGCCTTGATGGACAACGGCACACCATGCCCTCCCCGCTCCCTGTCTCGCAGGCGCCGGAACTGCGGGAGGTTGTGCGCGGCCCCCTCGACTTCGACCGTCTCGGGATCCCGCAACCCGACGACTTTTTCATCGGCGGACGAGCACTGATAGCCCGCTTCCTCAAAGCCATCGAAAAGTATCCGAATGCGAAGTTGACCTTGAACAGCCCGCTTGTCGAGCTTGTGGTCGAAGAAGGAGCCGTCGTCGGCGCCATCGTCGAACGCGATGGACAGCGCGTAGCCATCCGTGCCCGCAGCGGCGTGATCCTGGCAGCCGGAGGTTTCGAGGCGAATGACGAACTGCGACAGAAGTTCGGGGTTCCCGGCCACGCCCGCGACACCATGGGGCCCGGAGCGAACCTCGGCAAAGCGCATCAGGCTGCCATCGCAGTCGGCGCTGACACCGACCTCATGGATCAGGCATGGTGGTCACCCGGACTGACCCATCCCGACGGGCGTTCTGCGTTCGCACTGTGGTTCACCGGCGGCATCTTCGTCAACCAGGACGGTGCACGCTTCGTCAACGAGTCGGCTCCGTACGACCGACTCGGGCGCGATGTGATCGCTCAGATGGAACAGGGCACGCTCACGCTGCCGTACTGGATGATCTACGACGACAAGGAGGGCGAGCGCCCGCCGGTGCAGGCACCGAACGTGTCGATGACAGCGACTGAAAAGTACGTCGACGCAGGCCTGTGGCACACCGCCGACACCCTTGAAGCCCTCGCCGAAAAGATCCGAGTACCGTCCGAAATACTGGTGGAGACAGTCGCTCGATTCAACAAGATGGTCGAAAACGGCGTCGACGAGGACTTCGGTCGTGGTGACGAAGCCTATGATCGTGCGTTCTCGGGCGGCGAACCACCACTGGTGGCGATCGAGCAGGGCCCGTTCCATGCGGCGGCGTTCGGAATCTCCGACCTCGGCACCAAGGGCGGGCTGCGCACCGACACGGCAGCTCGAGTTCTCGATACGTCGCACAACCCGATTCCCGGCCTCTACGCGGCGGGTAACACCATGGCTGCGCCAAGTGGAACGGTCTATCCCGGCGGCGGAAATCCCATTGGCACCAGCATGCTCTTCAGCCACCTCGCCGTGCAGAAAATTCTCTCCGAGCGCGAGTAACGCACAGGCTGCCAGCGCACATGCGTTACCGTTCACACGACGCATGTTCCACGCAATTCACGTTTCGAGAGTTGTGACCGTCAGGTAGGACTGACCACGATGACCGCGGACGATATCGGCGACGAACCGCGTGAAGCCAGCCGCGGGTTGGTGCTGCTATGCCTGCTCGCGATCGTCGCCGGAGCTTGTGTCGGCTTCATTGGTGGAGCGTTCCGGTGGTGCCTGCACAGGGCGGACAGTCTGCGCGAGGCGATTCTGGAATGGTCACATGGGATTCCCTATGTCGGCTGGCTTGTCCCTGTTGCACTGGTGGCGTTGTGCACAGCGCTTGCCGTCATGATCGTGCAACGCGTGCCGCTGGCAGCGGGAAGCGGTATCCAGCATGTGGAAGCCGTCTTTCGCGGCGAGGCACAACCTCCACGTCTTGTCCTCGTGCCCGCAAGATTTGTGGGCGGCCTACTGGCGATCGGTTCGGGACTCGTGCTCGGTCGCGAAGGGCCCACCGTGCATATGGGTGCGGCGATCGGAGCAGAAGCAGGTCGGCGAGCCCGGCTTTCGGTACCGGATGTGCGACTGCTTCAAACATCCACTGCCGGAGCCGGACTTGCCGTGGCATTCAACGCGCCCATCGGTGGCGCTTTGTTCGTCTGCGAGGAAGTCACCAAATCGTTCCGGCTCCGCACAGTCCTTCCCACCCTGTTCGGCGTAGCGGTGGCAGTGGCATGCTCACGGCTGGTGATAGGTGATCGGCCTGACTTCGCGGCCGGCACCGTCCCAAGCCCACAGATTGCGCTCCTACCGCTGTTTGTCGTCTTCGGACTGCTCACCGGGATACTGGGGATTGTCTACAACCGCCTGATTCTGGGCATGCTCGATCTTGTTGCGCGCCATCGTCGTATTCCGCCGACCGCCATCGGAGCGATGATCGGTGCCGTCATCGGCGTCGTTCTGTTTCTCAACCCGCTGGTTGCCGGCGGCGGCGATACAGTCTCGCAGATACTTGTCGGTGGGCGCACCTTCGTCATGCCGATTCTGCTGCTGTACTTGGTTGTTCGATTCTTCACCGGCCCGCTGTCCTACGCCGCAGGAACTCCCGGAGGCCTTTTTGCTCCGCTACTCGCCCTCGGCGCGCTCTGGGGTTCGTTGTTTGCCGGGCTGGCAAGCTTCATCCCCGGCGTCGACGCCGGAGTTACCGTCGCGATGGCGATGGTCGGTATGGCCGCGTTCTTCGGCGCTGTGGTGCGGGCGCCGTTCACCGGCATTGTGATCGTCGTGGAGATGACAGCCGTCACTTCGGTGCTGGTTCCGATGCTCGCCGCCACCGCTGCCGCAGTCGTCGTCGCGACATTGGCCGGGTCAGCACCTATTTACGACAGTTTGCGCGAGCGGATGCTGCAAGGCCAACGCCCACCTCGCGCGTAGCGAAGTGGGCGTTGGAAGAACCTGCGTTACCGGGCAGTCGCGAGAATCAGGCGGAGTGCGCCAACTCGGGTTCCTTTTCGAGCACCGGTGGAGCAGCCTCGATTTTCACCGGTTCCTGCGTGTAGTGGAAGTGCGGGCGACGGTGGCCGATGAAGGACCCGAACCAGGACATCACTGCGACATAACGGTTTCGGAAGCCCACCATGTACATGACGTGCACGGCCAACCACATGAACCACGCGATGGTGCCCTTGAATTCGATCTTCTTGCCCACCCGGACCACAGCGCTGAATCGGCTGATGATCGACATGCTGCCCTTGTCCATGTACTTGAAAGGCGTTCCGGCCTTGCGCTTTCCATTGACAATCTTGGCAGCGTGACGGCCACCCTGCATCGCGACGGGCGACTGACCCGGCAACCCGTTGAGCGAGGTCATGTCGCCGACGGCATACACGTTGGCGAAGCCGCCCACCGTGAGGTCTGGATTGATGAGGAGTCGGCCGGCACGGTCACTCTCACAACCGGTTGCGGCTCCGAGAACTGCGGCAAAGTCGTTGGCGCGCACGCCTGCCGACCAAATGACGGTCTCGGCGTCGATACGCTTCTCTTCCTTGGTCGGGATCGACGACACCGTGACGCCATGCTCGTCGATGGCGGTGACCATGGTGTTGAGAACTACCTCGACACCGGACTTCTCGAGCGATTTCTGCGTGTATTCACTGAGCTTGCCACCGAAGGCGGGCAGTGCAACGCCGGCGCCTTCGACCATGGTGACAGTGACTTCTTCTGCACTGATGTTGTTGATAGCCATCGCGAAATAGCGTCGCGCCAATTCCTTGATCTGACCGGCCAACTCGACACCCGTTGCACCGGCACCGACAACAACAAAGCTCAGCAGGTTCTTGCGAGTGAGTGCGTCGGTGGTGGTGTGAGCCTCTTCGAAGCAGCGCAGGATTTGCTTACGAAGCAATTCCGCGTCTTCGACGGTCTTGAGCTTGTACGTGACCTCGGCAAACTCGTCGCGGCCGAAGTACGCCTGCGTTGCTCCTGTTGCTGCGATCAATGAGCGATATCCGAGCGTGTGCCGTTGGCCCGACGCCTCGTACACGATTGTGTTGTCTTCGGCATTGACCTCGACGACGCGTCCGAGACGAACATCCGCGTCGGGGAACTTCTGCAGGATGTTGCGGATCGGCGGAGCGATTTCGCCGGCCGAGAGCACGCCGGTCGCAACCTGGTAGAGCAGCGGTTGAAAGAGGTGCTCAGTGGTCTCGGAGATGAGGACAAACGGCGTCTTGGACTTCGTGAGCGTCTTCGCGGCAGCAAGTGCCCCGAACCCGGATCCGACGATGACGACCTGAGTCTTCTCGTGTCCCGTTGCATCCACATCTGCGCGACCCGCAGCAGTTCTGTCCACCACAAACTCCTAAACCAAATTGAAAGTATGACTATTACCGTATGGAACGGTCATAGGCTCAGTCCAGCTAGCTGCAGTATTCGCAAGACTGTTATCTGTTTTGCTCATAAGTAGGATGTCGGTATGGACTTTCGCCAACTCAAGTATTTTCTCGTCGTCAGCGAGGAACTGAGCTTCAGCCGTGCTGCCGAACGGTGCTTCATCTCCCAATCCGCCATCAGCCATCAGGTCGCGCGACTGGAAAAGGAACTCGGCGCGACGCTCTTCGAGCGGTCCACCCGGGCCGTGCACCTGTCACCGGCAGGCTCCCGGTTGGTGCCGATCGCCCAGCAGGTTCTCAGTCTCGAAACCATGGCGTACTCGGTGGCACGCGATCCCAGCGCACGCATCCGCATCACCGGGAACATGAGTTTTGCCGGTCAAACCCTGGATGCGATTGCCCATGTGCGCGAACGACATCCAGATCTCGACGTCGAGTTCGTGATCAAGAGTTTTGCGCACCGCATGGACGCGGTGGCGTCGGGGGATGCAGACATTGCACTTATCCGCGGTAGCGTCGACCGCCCCGGTCTGGAACCTATCGACCTCGGCGTCGAGGATCTGCTGATCGTCATGTCGAGTCGCCACCCATTGGCCGGCCAGCAGAGCGTCGACCTGAACGATCTCGCCGCCTATCCCTTGCTGCTGCCGCCCCGCCAAAGTCAGGTACTGATTCACCAGGTCGTGGAAGACGCGTTCCGGGAAATCGGCCGTCGAGTGCAGTTGGGCCCGGCGATTCCGAGCGATCACACCGCCACCCTCGACGTCATCACGAACCCCAAGGCCTGGACCCTCCTGTACTCGATCACCGCCGGCGAATCACCTCGGGCCGGAATCAGCTTCATGCGAGAAGCGCACGGCCGCTTGCGAATCCCGGTATCCGGCGTCACGCGCAGCGGGGCCACCCACGTACCGGAGTTCGACGATCTGATTCAGGCACTCAAAGATTCCATGAACCCGTCTTTCACTGAGTGAAAGATGGGTAGTCATCAGTTCCTCGGCAAAGCAGCGTGGAGGGTAACCATGTGATGCGGCCGAGCGGCGCATCCCTTTTTTCAAGGAGCGACCATGACGAGTTTGATGACCGAACCGGTCTGGGAATCGAAGATTTTTGCCGGAGAATGGATCGCCGGCGGGGCCGCAGATCGCATAGTTGTCGAACCCGCAACAGGTAAGCAGCTCAGCACGGTCGGCATGGCTACGCCTGACGACGTCGCTGCCGCAGCCGCGAGGGCCGCCGCGGCCCAGAAAGACTGGGCAGCACGGCCGTATACCGAGCGAGCAGCCGTTTTGCGCCGCGCGGGTCACCTGTTCGAGCAGTACGCCGACGAAATCGGTGAGTGGGTAATCCGCGAGGCCGGCAGCATTCCGGCCAAGGCCGGGCTGGAAACCCACACCGCCGCTGAGGAGTGCTACAACGCAGCTGCCCTGGCCGCCCACCCGGTCGGGGAGGTTCTGCGTTCGGAACAGCCTCGCCTCAGCTTCTCGCGGCGCGTCCCCGTCGGAACTGTCGGCGTCATCGCGCCTTTCAACTTTCCGATCATCCTGGCCATCCGCGCGGTTGCACCCGCCCTCGCACTGGGCAATGCGGTGATCCTCAAGCCAGATCCGCGCACCGCAATCTGTGGCGGCGTGGTCCTCGCCCGCATCTTCGAAGAAGCCGGCTTGCCCGCCGGCGTGTTCAGCATGCTGCCTGGTGGCGCCGACGCGGGTGAGGCCATCGTGGTTCATCCGAGCATCCGCGTCATCGCCTTCACCGGATCGACTCGCGCCGGCCGGGCAGTCGGCGAACTGGCCGGACGTCATCTCAAGCGCGCCCATCTCGAACTAGGTGGCAACAACGCCCTGATCGTGATGGACGATGTCGACCTCGAAAAAGCAGTGTCAGTAGGCGCTTTCGGCTCATTCATGCACCAGGGACAGATCTGCATGACGACCGGCCGCCAATTGGTACACGAGAGCATCGTCGCCGATTACACTGCACTCCTCGCCGAGCACGCCGAGAAACTTCCGGTCGGCGACCCCTTCACCGGCCAGGTAGCGCTCGGCCCCATCATCGACGCCAAACAGCGCGACCACATCCACTCGCTCGTCACCGAAAGCATTGCGGCCGGAGCAAAACTGGCCGCAGGCGGAACCTACGAAGACCTCTTCTACCGGCCGACAGTCCTGGCCGATACGCCACTCACAGCCCCCGCCTTTGCCGACGAGGTGTTCGGTCCCGTCGCCCCGGTGACGTCCTTCGCGAGCGTCGACCAGGCGATCGCCATCGCCAACAACTCCGAATACGGCCTGTCCCTGGGCATTCTGACCGCCGACGCCATGCGTGGGCTCGAAATCGCCCAGCAGATCCCGACCGGTCTCGTGCACATCAACGATCAGACTGTCGGCGACGAGGCTGTCATTCCCTTCGGCGGCATGGCGTCCTCGGGCAACGGGGGTCGCGTCGGCGGCATCGGTGCCAACCTCGATGCCTTCACCGAAACACAGTGGGTAACGGCGCAGAGCACATTGCCCGTCTACCCCTTCTGATCCGAATTCCTCAGGAGCACAACATGTCCCAAACAGCGCGCGCCGCGGTCGTCGACAAGATCGGCGACCCGTTCACCCTCGGCGACGTCACATTGGACACGCCACGGGCGGACGAGGTTCTGGTCCGCATCGTGGCCGCGGGTGTGTGCGGCACCGACCTCGGCGTTCAAGCCGGCCACATTCCCTTCCCGTTACCCGGCGTTCTGGGCCACGAGGGAGCGGGCATCGTCGAAGAAGTGGGCAACGCTGTCACCTCGGTCAAGCCCGGTGACAAGGTCCTGCTGTCCTTCACCAGTTGTGGAACGTGCCGAAACTGCCGCACAGCACACCCCGCGTATTGTCAGGAGTTCTTGCCGCGCAATCTTATCGGTGGTAGTCGAGCCGACGGCACCGCGACGATCTCGCGAGGCGGCGAAGACGTGAGCGGCCACTTCTTTGCTCAATCCTCGTTCTCCACATATGCCCTTGCCGACGAGCGCGGCGTCACGAAGGTCTCCGACACTGCTGATCTCGGTCTACTCGCTCCGCTCGGATGCGGCATCCAGACCGGTGCAGGAGCGGTACTCAACATCCTGAAGCCGGAATCCGGCTCGACCATCGCAATCTTCGGTGTCGGAGCAGTGGGCATGGCGGCAGTCATGGCTGCAAAGCTGACGGGTGCGGAGCGCATCTTCGCGATCGACATCGTGCCGTCTCGCCTCGACCTGGCACGCGAACTCGGCGCCACCGATGTGATCAATTCGAAGGACGTTGACGCCGCAGCGGAACTGGACCGGATCAGCGGCGGTCTAGGCATCGACTACGCCATCGACGCCACCGGCAACGTCGCGGTGCTTGCGACTGCGATCGAATGCCTCGCTCCGCTGGGTACCGTCGCTGCCATCGGCGCTCCCGCAGCCGGAACCACTGTGGCGGTGGACGTAAATTACCTTCTCAACGGGCGCAAGTTTATCGGTGTCACGGAGGGCGACGCGGTGCCGCAGGTATTTCTGCCGTCGCTGGTGTCGCTGATCGAGCAGGGGCGTTTCCCTCTGGAGAAGCTGGTCAAGCACTACAGGTTCGATCAAATCAACGAAGCCGCTGAGGGCATCAAGAACGGCAGTGTGCTCAAGCCGGTGTTGCTGTTCGACTGATTCCCAGCGAGCTTCGGTGGACATAACCGTTGACGGGATCAATTCCCCGGACCTACGATCCAGAGAAATTTACTTCGCCACATTAAATACATTTCTCTTGTAGTTCCCGAGAAGGACCCATTGACGAATACCGCTACGACAAACACCGCTACTCCGTACTCCGCGGTCGAATTCACCGCAACGTCTCCGCGCCGAGAAGCGTTGATCATCGCGGCCCTGAGCTTGGCCGCGATGATCGTCTCGATGATGCAGACGTTGCCGGTTCCGATTCTCGGGCGGATCCAATCCGACCTGGGAGTCTCGACCGCCGGCGTCAGTTGGGTGACAACGGCGACGCTGCTGTCTGCGGCGGTTTTCACCCCGCTACTGGGCCGCTACGGGGACCAGCATGGCAAGAAACGCACACTGGTCGGCGTTCTTGTCGTCATGGTGATCGGTTCGATCGTCGCCGCGCTGGCACATAATCTGCCACTGCTCATTCTCGGTCGGGTTCTTCAGGGAACAGCAACCGCGATCTTCCCGCTGGCACTCTCGGTCTTGCGTGAAGAGCTACGGCCGCACAGGCTTCCCGGCGCAATGGCCTTGGTCAGTGGAACTCTCGCGTTCGGCAGTGGGCTGGCCCTTGTTGCCACGGGGCTTCTCACGTCCGGCCCCGACGCCGACTACCGCAACGCCTTCTGGATGGCCACAGGATTCGCGGTGCTGGCCTTGATTGCCGTCATCACCCTGGTCCCGCCCACCACACACAAAAGCGGTGGGCGCGTGGACCTCATCGGTGCGCTGAGTCTGGGAGCAGCACTACTTCTGCTTCTGCTGTCGATTTCTCAAGGCCACCAATGGGGTTGGCGCTCACCCTTGACGATCATCGTCTTTCTGGCCTCGATCGTGATGTTCGCAGTCTGGGTGTGGATCGAGAAGATCGTCGACGAACCGCTGGTCGACATGCGGATGTTCGTCCACCGCCCGGTGATGATGGCAAATCTTGCCGGCGTCGTGGTGGGTTTCGGCATGTTCGCAAACTTCCTCGGGATCTCGTATCTCGCACAACTTCCCCGCGATCTCACCGGCTACGGGTTCGACGCGAGCATTCTGCGTGCGTCGGTCGAATTCTTGCTGCCAGGCGCGTTGGTTTCCTTGATCGCCGCCCCGATCGGCGGTCGACTCATCAGGCTGCGTGGGCCACGCTTCGTCCTGGGGCTCACCGCGGTCCTCGGGGCGTTGCCGTTCGCATGGCTGGCGTTCGACCACACGCACACCGCATCGGTAATCGGTGCAGGCATGGTGATCGGCGCCGCCCTCAGCCTCGGTTATGCAGCCATGCCCGCCATCATCATGTCCAACGTGCCACATCATCAGAGCGGCATCGCCAACGGCATCAACTCGATCTCACGTTCCACCGGCAGTGCCATCGGCAGCGCAGTGGTGACGACGATTCTGGCGTCGATGACAATCGCGAATCTCCCCGAAGGAGTACCTGCGATGCCCAGTGAATCCGCTTTCACTGTCACGTTTTCGACCGCCGCCGTCGCCTTCGTACTGGTGGGCCTGGTGGGGTGGCTGGGTCTGCGCCCGCCGCGTTCCCTTGCGGCTTCGGAGCAACGTGCCACCCCGGAGCAACCTCCCGCTAGGTGAGATCGAAAGTACCGCAGAGGATTAGGTGCACCGTAGCCTGCGGGCATGGCAGGCGAGACGCTCTACGTGGTCGACCGGATCGTCACGAATCGCGGATGTGGGAAGAAGTTTGTCGACGAATTCCGTGCCGGCTACCTACCTGGTGCCAGTCGTCGCGGCCTGACGCTCGACAACATACTTGTCAGTCCGCCGTTGTGGTCCGACAGCGAACCCAACGTCGTGACGATCACGTGGACCGTCGACGGAACCACCGGTTGGTGGGCAATGACTCGCCTGAGCCGCGGTGACACCAGCCTGAAGCAATGGTGGGATGCAATGGATCCACTCATCTCCGAGCGTAGTCGCACCATGGCCGCTGCAGCCGACGACGTCGCGCCACTGGCCGATGTATAACGTCAAGAGAGTCGTGCATCTTCAATTCGATGACAAGTCGGAATAGCAGTCAGACGGAACGCGTCGCGCTCAGATCTCCTTCCACCTGCCGCCGCGTACGGGGCGGGGCAAGCCGAAAGCATCGATGTCTCCTTGCGCAATTCGAGCTGCGGCCTCATCGATATCATCGAGCAATTGGGAGGCGAGGTCGATCTCCGCCTGAAAATGGCGGCCTACCCATCGCAAACTCATCTGGGTAAACGCCCAGCCTGGTTCGTTCTCGGAATGATCGGCATGTTCTATTGCCTCGAGCTTCTTCGCCTGAAGATTACAAATGTGATCCAGCACTATCGCTTTGAGTTGATCGGGGTCATTCAGGTGACCCACCCACAGTCTCAACATCACGCCATGTTTGAGGACAGGTGTTTCGATCGGCGATTCGCGTGACCATAATCTGACGACCTCGATACCGGATTCGGTTATCTCGAAGACTCGTCGGTTCCGCTGCCCCGATTCGGAAATCTCCCGCGAACGAACAAATCCCAGTGCTTCCAGCTTCTTCAACTCGGCGTAAATTTGACTTACCGAAGGACTCCAGTAATAGAATCCAATGCTCCAATCAGCCCACTTCTTCAGGTCGCTACCACTGAGTTCTTCACCGAATGTGAGCATTCCCAGCACTGCCCAACTTGTCGCGGGCAATGCTGGATAACACGTGGTCGCGGGATCAGGCACCGGGCCAGACTAACAAGATGTCAATCACCTGACGCCGACTTCCTCACCGAGTGGACTGATTTCGATATTGCGCTAACAGCTAAAGCCGCAATCGCAGTTCGGATACACCACGGATAAATGCTGTTCCGCCTCAGGTCACTGCACAAACAAATTCCCTGGACCCTGAGGTCGGGCAGAGAAAGGGAGACCGCAGACAGTGCGGTCTCCCTTTCATTCTCGGTCAGTCGGTATCAGCTCCTACTACGGGCATCCACCTTGTCGTCATCGTCGTCGCGCTCGCCGGCTGCGAGCTCGATGTCGGAATCCCGGGCGCCGGCGTCACCGCTCGCCTTCTCGAGCTCGACCGGTGTGTCACCTGACACGACCTCTTCTGCATCAGGCTTTTCCGGCAACGGCTTCTTGAGGCTCAAGATGATCGAGCCTGCCAGCACCACGATGATCACGGCGAGGCTTACCAGTGACGGAATCTCGGGGATGGAAGTGCTGATCACCTTGTGACCGGCCTGCATGATCAGCTTCACGCCGATGAAGGCGAGGATGATCGACAGTCCCTTGGACAGGTAGTGGAACTTCTCGAGTAGTCCCGAGAGCAGGAAGTACAGAGCACGAAGACCCAGGATCGCAAACGCGTTGCTGGAGTACACGATGAACGGGTCGTCGCTCACTGCCAGAACTGCCGGGACACTGTCGACGGCAAACACGAGGTCGGCCGCTTCGATGGCTACGACAACCGCGAACAGCGGTGTTGCGATGCGCTTTCCGGCTTCCTTCACGAAGAACTTGGTGCCGACGTACTCGTCCTGAACCGGCATGATCTTGCGCAACATGCGAACCGCGAACGACGTGCCGGGGTCGAAGCTTTCGTCCTCGTCCTTGAGGAGCTTGTAGGCGCTGTAGAGCAGGATCGCGGCGAACACGAACAGGACTGCCGTGAACTTGCTGACGATCGCGACACCAGCGGCGAGGAAGATACCGCGGAAGATCAGGGCGCCGATGACACCGAAGAACAGCACGCGGTGCTGGTACTCACGCGGCACCTTGAAATAACCGAAGATCAGGGCGAAAACAAACAGGTTGTCAACGGAGAGGCTCTTCTCCAGCAGCCAGGCCGTGGTGAATTCGACACCTGAGTCCACCCCCAAGGTCAGGGTGACAACCACCGCGAACACCAGCGACAAACCGACCCAGAGTGCACTCCACCTGGCGGCTTCCTTGAATCCGATGACGTGCGCGCCGCGGTGGGCAAGCAGGTCGATCAGCAGCATGATGACGATAACGGCGGCAAACGCGGCCCATGCCCACACGGGAACCGTCATCGCCGATCACCTACCCGACTGCCACGGTTAACTTCAGTCACGGGATTCTCCTTTGCCTGGAAGACGATTACTTCGATCACGACGGCCGTTTCACCGTCTTCACCAGTTTTCCTTGCCGACTTCAAACCATCACGGTCTATTTGTCGACGACTTTTCCCGCTGAAATTGCCGGGTTACGGCAATCTAGGCGTGATTATGCATGTCGGCAATCTGTCCGAGTGTTCTAGCCTGGCAAGCATGAGCACCTCGTTGTACTACTCCGCCGTTCGCCCTGAACCGTTGTCGGCCGACGAGAGGACGGAAATCGACCGTCTGATCGCCGTGCACAACGACGAGTTCCCCTTCGACGCCGAAGTCCTCGACTTGTACGACTCGGACATCCCGAACACGGTCCTGAACGGGTCCACCAAGATCTCGAACGACGAAACGGAAATCATCCCGTCCCTCGTGTACTGGTTCAACGCACTGACTGAACTCAGGCGTGCCTTGCCGAACGCGCAGTGGGATGTCTCGCTCAACGACACGCCCGTCGACTGGGACGACGAATCAGGCTATTCGCTACCCGGGTTGCCCGACATCAGCTGAGAGCAATCAGGTGAGCGGAGTTCGGGGCCAATCGAGAAGCTTGGCCCCGAGCACCGCCGCGTGCAGAGCAAAAGCGTCGCCGGGATCATTCACGTTCTGGCCGGTGAGTTCGCGAATGCGATCCAACCGGTAGGTCACCGCCCGTACCGACAGGTGCAGATCCCGGGCCGTCTTTGCCGTGTTCCCTCCCGCCGCGAAGTAGGCGAGCAGCGTCTCCACCATCGGCTCTGCTCCCCCACGTGCTTCGAGCAGCGGCGTGAGGAGAGTCTGAATCAGGTCGGTGACCGCCGGCCTGTCGTTGACCAGCACGCGATAGACCAGCAGATCCCGCGCGTCGATTACCGGCGACTCGAGCGACAACCGCTGTGCGAGATCGAGTGCGTCGAGCGCTTCGCGGTACGACGCCACCACACCGGCGGCCGTTGTACGCGGTCGTCCGACCGCAATCTGCCAGGCCACGTCCATGGCGCGTCGTTGCAACTGAACGCGTCCGGCGCCATCGGCCCCGGATTCGAGAGCCAACCGAATTCCGCGAAGCACATGGTCGATTGCATCTCGATCCGGCGCCGCAAACACGATGACGAGTTTGCCGCTCTTGCTGGCGACAAGCGCGTCGGCATCACCTTTACTGCCGAGCACTGCACGCTCGACAGCGCCGACCAGAGGATTGTCGTCGGTGAATTCACGCGCAGCGGTCACGACTGCCACCGAATGCGGTCCGGACAAATGCAACCCGAAACTCGAAGCGCGAGCGAGCAATCCGACAACATCGGCGCCACCGGTCAACAAATCGTCCACAAATTCGCGGCGCGCGGATACTTGCGAACGCACGAGAGAGCGCTGCGCCAGCTGAAACCCCTCCGTCAGTTCCGCGACGGCGTCGTCGACAGCCCGGAGCATCACCTCGCCGGCTGCCACTACCGCGTTCGGATCCGATTGCGCTGCAATGACAGCGGGAAGCTCACGCCATAGGCGCCAGGCAGACGAGAGGTACAGATCAAGCAACGCACGTAACGCAACACCTTGCTCGGCCGCGTCCTCGCCACGGCTCCGGAATCGGTGAAGTTGCCTCCGCTGCAGCGGTTTACCGTCACAGACGGCTGAACTGATCACATCGAGGAAATCGCCGAGAAGTTCGATCGGCAATCCACCGGCGTCGTCTGCTCCCGCTACTGCAACCCGTCGAAGCACATCTGCGGGTACACCGGTTCCGTTCACTCCCGCATTCTCTCACTGCGCGGGTGTCAGGACAGATGCATCGAGCCCGTATCGATGTAGCGCTGATGGAACGAGAAAGCCTCGCCCAGGATGTGCGGAGTCTGACCCGCGCCCGGCTGTGCGTCGGCGCGGGCGACGTAGTCATGCAGCAGCGGACGGAATTCGGGGTGCGCACACTTGTCGATGATCAGGCGGGCGCGACGTCGCGGCGACAGGCCACGCAGATCAGCCAGGCCTTGCTCCGTGACAAGCACCTGGGTGTCGTGTTCGGTGTGGTCGACGTGCGGCACCATCGGGACGATCGCAGAAATCGCGCCACCCCGAGCTGTCGACGGGCTCAGGAACATCGAGACGTAGCCGTTGCGAGTGAAGTCGCCGGAACCGCCGATTCCGTTCATGATCTTCGTGCCCATGACGTGGGTCGAGTTCACGTTGCCGTAGATATCGGCCTCGAGCATGCCGTTCATCGCGATGACGCCGAGCCGGCGGATCACCTCGGGATGGTTGCTGATCTCCTGCGGACGCAACGTGATGTGTTCGCGGTAGAAATCGACGTTCGCGGTCAGTTCTTCGATGCCTTCTTCGGTGAGCGCCAAAGCCGTCGACGACGCATGCGCGACGGTTCCGTCCTTGATCAGCTTGAGCATCCCGTCCTGGATGACCTCGGAGTAGCAGGTCAGGCCGCGATACGGCCCCCGATCGAGACCGCCGAGCACCGCGTTTGCGACATTGCCGATGCCCGCCTGCAGCGGAAGCAAGGTATCCGCCGGCATCCGTCCAGCACGCACCTCGAAGTCGAAGAACTCCAGGACGTGGCCGGCGATCGCCTCACTGACGGCGTCGGGTGCAGACAGGGGGCTCGCACTGTCGCGGCAGTTGGTCTCGACGACGGCAACTACCTTGGCGGGGTCGACCCGGAACGTGGTCTGACCGATCCGGTCCTCGACACGAATGATCTCGAGCGGCTTGCGGTGAGGAGGGAGGGCAGTGCCGTAGTACACGTCATGCATGCCTTCCATAGCCTCGGGCACCCACGAATTGACCTCGAGAATGACTCTGTCGGCAACATCAAGCCAGGTTTTGTTGTTGCCGATCGATGCGGCGGGGATGAGCTCACCCGACGCGGTGATTCCGGCGACCTCGACAACTGCCACGTCGACCTTGCCGTAGTAGCCCTCCCAGACCTGCTGGGCAACGTGCGAGAGGTGAATGTCGACGTAGTCCATCCGGCCGTCGTTGATCCGCTTACGGGCTGTCGCCTCGGACTGATACGGCATGCGCAACGCGATGCCGTCGACCTCGGCGAGTAGGCGCTCGGTCTCGGTGGAGACCGAGGCGCCGGTCAGGAGGTTGATCGTGAAGTTCGACCCCTCCCCGCGGGTGTGGTGAATCCGCTCCGCCAGGGCAGGAACGATGACCTTGGGTGTGCCGGCGCTGGCAAAACCGCTGATCGCGACGGTATCGCCGGGGTGAATGAACTTCACCGCTTCCGCTGCGGACATCACTTTGGAAGCAAAAGCTGTGCTGCGAATACGTCCGGGGGCCGTTGTGTGCCCGGGCTCACCCAATGAGGAAGTCACGCCAACAGGATAAACACAGCCTGCCAAGGTCAAATATTCGGATTACCGAGACAGATTTGTTTCAACGTGATATGGCCGCGATCGATGGTCGACGCGGCCCGTACCCACAGTCCCCGAAACCACATTGCCCTCCGACCCCACGAAAGAGTTGACGGACAACGTCGTTGAGCATGTGCGCACCGATCGAGTGCGTTCGGCCGGGAAGGTCAGCTACCGAAGATCGAGCCGAGGGATCCGGTGACGGGTGGGTCGACGACCGGTGTCGTAGTGACGGTGAAGGTACCTGTACCTGTTGTCAGGACGTCGCCGCTCACGCTGGTGACGGTGCAGGTGACGGAGGTGGCCCCGACCGGAAACACGGTTCCGGAGGCGGGAGTGCAGGTGCCGAAAGTCAGCCCGGTGGGCATCGCGGGAACCGCCCAAGTTGCGGGGGCGCCGTCATTGGATGTGGCGGGGACGGTGATGTCGGACGGTAGTGCCGATGTACCGGTCAGGTTCGCACCTGTCAGGGTCACCCCGGTGAGGTTCGCGCCGGTGAGGTCTGCGCCGGTCAGATCCGCGTGGTAGAGGTCCGCGCCGGTCAGGTTCGTGCCCGCGAGATCCGTTCCGGTCAGGTTTGCGCCGGTCAGGTTGACGCCGGCGAGGTCCGTTCCGGCGAGGTTTTTTCCGGAGCAGTCGGTGGAGTTGCCGGCGGTGGGGTTGGCGACGTAGTTCCCGCACGCGCCGGCGATGATCTGGGCCGGGGTTTGCGTTGCGGCGGTGATGGTTCCGTTGACCTGCAACGTGGCCGGGGTTCCGACGCCGTTGTCGGCGGTGATGGTGAAGTTGATCGGTCCGGGGGCGGTAGGTGCTCCGGTCAGGACACCGGCGGAGGTCAGGGTGAGGCCGTCGGGAAGGGCCCCGCCGGTGACGCTGATCTGCGGGGCGGGTGTTCCGGTGGCGGTGAAGGTATGTGGGAGTTCGGTGCCCACAGTCCCCGACAACGTGACGGGCGCGGAGGCGGCGAACCCGGGAGCTGCGGTATACGGGTTGACGGTGACCGTAACGGTCCCCGAACCGGACGCAAGGGTGTTTCCGGCGGTGCACGTGACGGTTGTAGTTCCGACGGGGAAGGTGGTCGGGGTGCCGATCGGGACTGCGATATCGGTCGGTCGGGTGCATTCGCCGAGCGCTACTCCCAAAACGCCCGGGGGTGCGGGAATTGTGACGGCAGCATCGGCGGGCGACGAGGCGGTTATGTGAATATCCGAGGGTATTGCTCTCGTTCCGGTCAGGTTCGCGCCGTACAGATACGAAAAGCTCAGATCTGCGTCGGTCAGGTCCGCGTCAGTCAGGTTCGCGAGGACCATCGTGGCTGAGTACAGATACACCTCGGTCAGGTTCGCTCTGGTCAGATCGGCCTCCCACACATTTGCGCCGTACATGTTCGCGCCGGTCAGGTTCGCGTCGGTCAGGGTTCCGTAGCTCATGAAAGTGTTGCTCAAGGATGCGTCGATCAGGATCGCGCGGGTCAGGTCCACACCCGTCATTTGCGCGTCGCTCACGTCCGCGCCGGTCAGATCCGCGTCGGTCAGGTTGGCCTGCTCCAGTGTCGCGTAGCTCAAATCCGCGTCGGTCAGGATTGCGTTTGTCAGTGTCGCACCGGTCAGGTCCGCGCCGATCAGGTTCGCGCCGGTGCAGTCGGACACTATGCCTTCAACAGGATCGGGGTTCGGGACATAGCGGACGCATTCACGGTTGAGGGTTTCAGCGACTGTGTCGGCGGCAGCGAAGCCGGCACCAGCAGTCACGAGCGAGGCCGTTGCGAGAACAACACCACCGAACGCAGCGACAATGCGACCGCAACGAGGACGAGTCCGCCCAGAGCGAGAATTGAGAATCGTCATCTATCGGCCTTCACACTCTGGGTCCCCGCACCGTGCGGCATGGCACCACAGCAGTAACCACCTGGAAAACGTAACGGATATCAGGGCATGAAACACCCAAAAAGAGTGGCCATTTTAGGCCTCGGGTACTAAGTGGCCGGAAACGCCCAACCGAGGGGCGAGTTCAGATAACCAGTCGAAGATCATCCGCCGTTGGACAATGGGCCGAAGCGCAATCAAAGGCATCGTGCAGCCGTCTTCTGAAACCGACATCCCGACCGAATGGAGCAACACGTGAGGACCTCACCGCCGACCGTCTCGCTGACGCTCGACCAGCTTGCCTCACGCGCTGCTTCACTGATTGCCGACAACCGTCGGTACATCCTCGGCATCGCGGGAGCACCTGGAGCCGGAAAATCGACGGCATCCCAGACCATCGCGCGAAAGCTGGGTTCTCGATGCGCCATCGTCGAGATGGACGGCTTCCATCTCGCCAATCGGGAACTCGACAGGCTAGGCAGGCGCGATCGCAAGGGCGCCCCCGACACCTTCGACGCCGACGGGTACGCGGCACTACTACGTCGACTTCGAATGCAGGACAGCACGATCTACGCACCGATCTTCGATCGCGAGATCGACGAATCCGTCGGCAGCGCAGTGCCCGTCGATCCGGAGACTCCGCTGATTGTCACGGAAGGCAACTACCTTCTCTTCGAGACCGGAGCCTGGCCCGACGTCCGCGCGTCACTCGACGCCGTCTGGTATCTCGACGTTCCGGAAGAAACTCGCACGGAAAGACTGGTGACACGACACAGCCGCTTCGGAAGAAGTTCCGAAGCGGCTGCGGCATGGGTACACACGGTGGATCAACCGAATGCCGTTGCTATCGAGGCAGTTCGGGTGCGGGCGGACCTGATTGTCAGGATCGAGCCGTCAGAGCGCCCGTGATGGGAGTTTGCGGACCTATGATCCTCCTCCAGTGCCGAAAAACGCTGCAAGTCCGGCAGCACGGGCGATACCCGCAAAGATCGCGGCGATTCCGCCGGCAACTGTGTCCGAGGCATACGTGCTCGAGTCAGCAATCTACGCAGTGCCCGACCCGAAGGCACTGTCGAACACTTGTCGGCGCTGCGTATTCGACGACTCACGAAGCACCGACATCCGAGAATCCGCCGGACGCGATCCTTTCGTTCATCCTCGGCTGCGCTCCTGCTGCTGCACGAGCGGCGCTCGATCTCGGTCTGTCAATTCCTGGAAGCATCTTGATCGCCCAGAACAGCGACGAACCCGCTCTACTGATCTCCGATCCCCCGATCACCGCCGTCGACTTCTTCCCCGAAGAACAGGCAGTATTGGCAGTGGATGCACTGCTAGCCCTGATCAACGGCGACGAACCGCGCAACCAGGGCCACACACGGGGCGAACTTCGCGTCAGAGCCAGCACGGACCGAGCCGTAGGCACCTGAAATTCACTTGTCGTAGATAGACTCCCATTTACGACAATCGCCCCAGCGTGACGAGAGGAATCCGGCCATCGCGCACCGCTCCGCCACCCGACTGCTTCGGTATATCGCGGTTGCATTGGTCTGCCTGTCCACTCTAGTTATTTCCGTTTCCAGCGCTGCGGGCACCGGCCGATCCGTAGCCCCGGTACGCATTTCCTATGCCGCCGACACGGACACGTTCGGGGATTTGTATCTACCTCCGGGCGACGGCGATTCACTACCCGTGGTGGTCCTCATTCACGGTGGCGGATGGGCCCAGAAAAGTAACCTCGACTACGCGGGCGCGTGGGCGCGATCGTTGACGCCCTACGGAATTGCCGTGTGGAACATCGAGTATCGGCGCGTGGGCGGGCACGGCGGATGGCCGACCACTCTCTCGGACACCGTCACGGCAACAAACGCCTTGGCCGACGCTGCACAGGAAAAGGCTTCCGGAAGACTGGATCTGGGCCGCGTGCACGTAGTCGGCTACTCGGCCGGCGGCCAACTCGCAGCCTGGGCAGCATCGCGACCAAGCCAAGGTATCGACGCGCCCGAACCTGCTCTCACAGTGTCCATTCGATCAGCCACCGTTATGGCCGGTGTCTTCGACATGGAACTCGCGGCCACAGCCGGCAAGGATCGATTTGTTCGAAATCTTCTGGGCGGCATGCCGTCCGACTACCCGGATCGATACCGTGTTGCCTCGCCGATCGAACATCTTCCCATCGGCATCCCGGTCACTGCACTGCACGGGCAAGCTGACCGGGTGGTCTCGATCGAGCAGAGCCGACGCTATGCCGACGCCGCCCGCGCGGCCGGTGATCGCGTCGACCTGATCGAACTTCCCGGCGTCGGCCACGGCGAATTCACCAACACCGAATCCGCAGCCTGGGCTACCACCAAGCAAGCAATAATCGATCACGTAAATACCCCTTGAACAGGTGAAACCACCTACTGTGAGCATGATCGCCCGGAAAAGGATTAGCTGAAACCGACACCATGACGTACGGTGGGGTTATCAGAGGGCAGCCGTCAGTCAGGCAGCCGGTCGCTTCGCCCGGAACGACAGTTCCAAAACTCGTTCCAGGGGCAAGACTTCCAGTTCGGTGCAAATCCGCGCCTTTGGTCACTACGCACTTTCATCAGTCCCGCAGATTGTTGACCAGGCCGAAGACTCCGACGGAGTCCGCCGCCAATCGCGTACCGACTGCACCAGTATCAACATGCGCTACACACCGCACGGGTCCAAAACCCATGTGGTTTAAAGGAATACCTTGTACAACACCATGATTCACCCCGACAACACGAACAACCAGACGAACAGTGTCACGACAAACGGACTACGGATCCCGGCCAATTCGGGCCGTCTCCGCGAACGGGCTCTCGAAATTGTCTGCACGCTCTACCGCTGCAGCACCGACGAAGCTGCTGACCTGCTGGTACGACATTCTCAGACCAACAACCTCAAGGTCACCAGCCTGATCAAGGCGCTTGTCGCCTTGATCGACGAAGACACGTCCGGCACCGGCTATGGCAACAACAATGCGCTGGCGTCTCACTTCTGGCTTCGCGAGATCAGGAATCTCAGCCAGGCCCACCGTCGCAGCGATCACTTTCACCGCCATCTCGTCGGCGCGTAACCGGCGCTGAACGACCACTGACCTGAAACGACAGCTCCCCCTCATACGCGCGGGTAACCCTCTTTGCCGGATACGGTCTCTTCACCGTCCACCGACTCCAAGAGGCCCACTTGATGTCTGAATCGATCTCCCTGCCTGAATCCAAGCAAGCACCGCAGCACACGGCAAAACAAACCCTGTCCATGACCGTCCTCATGACGCCGGACATGTCCAACTTCTCGGGCAACGTGCACGGCGGAACGATTCTGAAGTTTCTCGACCAGGTTGCTTACGCGTGCGCGAGTCGATACGCCCAGACGTACGTCGTGACCCTGTCCGTGGATCGTGTGGTGTTCCGCGAACCGGTGCATGTCGGAGAACTCGTCACGTTCAGCGCTTCCGTCAATTACACCGGGCGCACGTCGATGGAAATCGGAATACGAGTCGAAACCGAAGACATTCTTCTCGGAAAATCTCGACACACCAATAGTTGCTATTTCACGATGGTGGCAATGGGCAGCGACGGAAAACCAGCTGAAGTACCCCAACTCCGACCAACCGGAACAATTGCGAGGCAACGATTCGAGGCGGGCCGTAGGCGCCGTGAGCTGCGCAGAGAGAACGAACTTCGTGAACGGTCCATACGAGCCGCAGTTCGGGACCTAACGCCCGAACATGACGACTGAGCTTCTCGACAACCGTCACCGATCCCGTAGGTAACGGGTTCGCACTCATCGGCGACGCTGGTGAAGACGACAACACACGGCCCCGATTCACAGCGGAACGTAACCGCTACTTTGACTCAATACCGCAGTGCCAGAGCGGGTATGACGATCCACATCGACTACATGGGCGGGTACGCGGGCGGCCGAAAGCACACCGTCTTCTCATTTCCGCGGCCACCCACGACAACGGCGAAGCCCAAAAAAACATCTCGGGCATCGCCTGCGTCGTAAATCTGTGGCCGGGACGTAATCTGCACGGCGTTTCTTCGGCGGCACCAAGGGGGAACCCTCCGATCACCACCGAGCCGGAGGAGCGAGCATGCGTGCACACACCGCCATTCCGAGCGAATCCACTTGTCAAAGGTACGTAGTCGCGGTCGCCGCCTCCGCCTTTGCCGAATCGGTCATCTGGTTCGACGGTCCGGCGTTCGACGCGGTACTTGTGCTTGGCAACGAGATTCCGCAGCACAGCGGCCACCGCGCCGTACTCGCGTGGAACCACTACTTCGGGTGGGCGCTCGGTGTGGAGGACATGCCGGATGCATCGTTCACCGTCGTCGAGTGCCTCGGCATCGGGAGAATGCCCGATCCGGACCTGTGCGCCGACCGCGTTGTCGAGTTGATTGCCCAGGCGAGTAGTTAACGAACTCGTCGCGCGGTACTAATTCCAGCGGGCATAAGATCGAGCGCGAGTTTCGCACGCCCGACGAAAGAGAGCCCGACATGGACCCGCTGAGTAGGCCTGCCGGTCAGTTGGCTCTCGAAAACGAACCGGACGGCAGGGCGACCCTGCGCGCGCGTCAAACCCCTCGCAGTGAGCGGCGCAAGATCGGAAAGAGTCTACGTAAACGAGTGGCACGGTCGTCACTTGGCGATTGGACGCCACCACCGAACCGACGTGACCCGGTCGATCAGGTCAACACTGCCCACGAGGGAAGACTCGACTGGTTGGTACCGATTCGGGTGGGGCGCATGGTCGCTTCCCCGTACGGATTCCTCCGCGGGACTGCCGGACTGATGGCCGAGGACATGGCGGCGCTCCCGGCCACCGGTATCACGCCGGTCATCTGCGGTGACGCCCACGTCGGCAACTTCGGGTTCTACGGATCGCCGGAACGCGAACTTGTCATAGACCTCAACGATTTCGACGAAGCACATCCAGGCCCGTGGGAATGGGACCTGCGTAGGTTGGCTGCGAGCATCTGGGTGGCCGGTCGACAAAACGGCCTCACCGAATCTCAATGCGAAACAGCGACGACCTCGTGTGTGTCCGCGTATCGCCTCCACCTGGGAAAGCTGTCCGAGCGGCCACTCTTCGATCGTTCTTTCGACCGAGTCGATTTCGACGGACTGACCGACCACGTCACCGATCCAGGCTTGCTCGCCGAGATCCAACGCGCAGCGGAACGCGCCCGCCGACGTACCAGCGATCACGCGGTTCCCCGATTCACCGTCGAGGATCACGGACGACGACAACTACTCGAGAACCCGCCGCTCACAACACGACTCACCCCACAGGACACCGACTTCCTCTTGGAAGGTCTCGACGAATATCTCGAAACCCTTGCACCGCACTGGCGTCGAGTGGTCTCGGGATACAACGTCATCGACGTGGCGCACCGGGTCGTCGGCGTCGGAAGTGTCGCCCTACGAGCCTATGTCGCCCTGTGTGAAGGGAGCATCCCGGACGACGTCATATTCCTGCAGCTCAAACAGGCTCGCCGATCCGTTGTTGCGCCGTTCGTGCACGGCGACTCGGCCTGGCACGATCACCAAGGACGACGTGTCGCGGAATACCAGCAGGCCCTCCAGACAGTCAGCGATCCACTGCTCGGTTGGTGCACCGTCGACGACCGCCAGTACTACGTCCGCCAGTTCCGGAACATGAAAGGTTCAGTGGACCTGAACAATATCGACGCAGCAGCGCTGACCGACTATGTCGCGATCTGCGGTCGCCTACTGGCGAAGGGACACGCCCGAACCAGTGGCGCGTCACTGATTTCCGGCTATCTGGGAACCTCGGACACGGTCGATACTGCCCTCACCCGATTCGCTCGGCTCTACGCCGATCAAACCGAACGTGACCACGACGCTCTGTGCCGGGCGGTATCCGCCGGTACGATCGCCGCGGAGCCGGGAATCTGATCCCTCACGTCCGACTCACTGCAGTTTGACGCCGGATCACGCGACTTGATCGAATGAACCATGACTTCGTCGTACATCGACCTACGCTCGGACACCGTCACCAAACCTGACGCAGAGATGCGAAGGGCAATGGCCGACGCAGAGGTCGGTGACGACGTCCTCGATCACGACCCGACCATGGCGGCGCTCGAGGAAGAAGTGGCACACACTCTCGGTTTTCCGGCGGCTCTGTGGGTACCGAGCGGATCGATGGGCAACCTGATTGCGCTGATGCTGCACCTCCGCCGTGGTGATCAGTTCCTGGCACCGGAGCACTCCCACGTCCTGGGGTCCGAGTTGGGCACCGCTGCCTGGCTCGCCCAGGGCATGCCGGTGGCGCTGCCGCACGACGGAGGGCCCGGACGGCCTAGCCCCGAGACGGTTCTGAAGGCCGCAGGCTCCCCCGGTCCGTATTTCACGCTGAACACCACGTTGCTCTGTCTCGAGAACACCCACAACTTCGCCGGCGGCGCCGTCATGAATCCGGCCGAGTGGACAACGCTGGTCGACGCGGCCCGATCATGCGGCTTGAAGATTCACCTCGACGGTGCACGCCTCTGGAATGCCGCTGCTGCACTCGATGTTTCGCCCACCGAACTGACTTCCGGCGCCGACACCGTCCAGGTATGCCTGAGCAAGGGACTGGGCGCGCCGGTCGGCTCGATACTGGCCGCGTCACCCGAACTGATCACCGAGGCCCGAAGGATTCGCAAGATGCTCGGCGGCGGCATTCGTCAGGGCGGCGTGCTTGCCGCGGCCGGCATCGTGGCCTTGCGCTCGCAGGCCCGACTGTCCGACGATCACGACAATGCGCAGCGCCTCGCGTCGGGGCTTCGTGAGCGCGGTTGGGCTGTCGACGAACCCGCCACCAACATCGTTCTCGCCGCCACAGCCGATCCATCGGCCACCGTTGCTCAGCTCGCCGCTGTCGACGTCGGTGCGGTCACCGTCGCCGGGAAGGTTCGGTTCGTGACACATCGAGACGTGAGCACTGCCGCCATCGACGAGGTTCTGTCCCGAGTAACCTCCTGAGCTACACCATCAGCGGTTGAACCTCCTGCGCGACAAGGCGAATGAACTCTCGGACGTCCGGCTCGTCAACGGTCGGTTGGAGTACAACGGTGGTTGCACCCGCGTCCACCCATCGCACTGCTGCTGCCGCAACGTCGGCCGCGGTCCCCACGGCAATCGCTTCCTCCGGCGACTCGCTACCGGACGCTGCGGCCTCGGCCAGCGCGCGCTCACGACCGCCTGAACCGAAGGCACAGATGACGTAGACGACCACCTCGTGATCTTGCGCTCCGATGTGTTGGATCGCCCGGCGCACGCCGTCCAGGGTGGTCCCTCCCGACAACACCGTGCCCTGCGCCAACTCACCACTGAGCGCCAAAGTCTTTGGCCCCGTAGCACCGACAAGCAACTGAGGCACCTCCTCCGGCGGCCATGCCAGCGTGACGTCCTCGAGATTCACGTACCTACCGGATACCGTCACCGACTCGCCACGTAGTAGCCGCTCGACCGCTCCGAACTGCTCACGCAGGAGGGTCAACGGCGATTCGGCCTTGGCGCCGATCTGTCGCATCCAACTCTGAACGCCGTGACCGAAGCCAACCCGCAGTCGATCCGGATGGATTCTGCCCAGCGCCGAAATCTCCATCGCCGTGATCGCGGTGTTGCGCATCGGCGTCGGCAGCACACCGATCGCCACTCTCATCCGCGCGGTTGCGGCCAATACAGTTGCAGCAGTAGCTATTCCTCCACCGAAGAAGCAGTCCTCCCACAACCAGACCTCGTCGATACCGACTTCGTCGGCATATTTGGCAAGCTGGATCAGATCCTCCGGCGACTGCTCCGGACGCAGGACCACGGCAATCCGGGCCCCACTCATGTCGTCACCAGAAACGCAGCGATCTCGTCAGCCGTTCGGCGGCCCTGTTCGCGACCGAGTTCAGCTGCCGGACGCCGAGTGGCCGGCGAGAGGGAGTTCGTTCCGATCGCCTCGACGACGGCGTCGTCGGCGAAGATCGGCAGTACCCGTGACTGCGTCATCGCGTCGATTTCCTCTCGCAGACTGCCGCCCAGAAGATTTGGGGCGGGATCGGCTGCTGGTGAAAGAACCACGACCACATCGCAGTCGGCAGCCAAATGAACATTCGAGCCACTTGCCATTCCGCCATCCATGTATCGGCGCCCGTCGATCGTGACCACCGGCCACACACCGGGGACGGCGCAACTCGCTCCGACTGCGTCGATCAGGTCTACGCCGGCCGACTTGCCGAACACCCTCAACTCACCGGTCTCGGCGTTGATTGCCGGGATGCGCAACTCCCGGTCGGGCCACGCCCGATTGCGCAGCCTCGCCTCGATGACCGCACGACGCACGGCGGGTTCGACGGTGTCGGCGGCCATCGCTGCCTCGCCGAGCGCACGAAGTTGTTCGGATCGATCCGCGGAACCTGCAATCGCGTCGACGAACATCTGACCGAGTACCTCGACATCGACCTTCGGATCGATCTCCCCCGTCGCCTCCGCTGTTTGTGCGTCGAAAAGTTCCTGCAGTGTCGCACCGCCCGCGATCTGAGCGGTCACGGTGGAGCCTGCAGAAGTGCCGATCAACACGTCCGCTGCCAGCAGCGCTGCGGCGGCGTCCGCCGAATTGTCCTGAACGCCGAGTAGAAAACCGGTTTCCCAGGCGATTCCCGCAACGCCGCCACCGGCCAGTACCAACCCCAGTTTCACGCCGTCCACCTCTCGTCGATCACCACCCGTGCCCGAACTCGACGTTAGACCTACTCTGAAGTGATGTTCATGCGCAGCGCAAAGACATTTGTTCCCGACGCACTTCGCGGGTTGATCGCATCCACCGACGACATCGCGTGGAATCCCGACCCCGGATACCTCACACGGGCACAACCGCTGCCCAAAGGACAAGTCGCCATCGTCTCCGGCGGCGGATCCGGACACGAACCGATGCACGCCGGGTTCCTCGGCGCAGGCATGCTGACCGCAGTCTGCCCCGGCTTGGTCTTCACTTCACCCAACGCTCTGCAAATTCACGAGGCGTGCAAAGCCGTCGACGCCGGCGGCGGTGTCCTCCACATCGTGAAGAACTACACCGGCGACGTCATGAACTTCGGTATCGCACGAGAGTTGCTGCGGGAAGACAACATCGATACCGATGTGGTCCTCGTCGAGGACGATGTGGCAACCGAACGAGCTGACGGCGACGGACCAGGACGCCGAGGTACGGCAGCCACCGTCGTCGTGGAAAAGGTTTGCGGTGCAGCAGCCGAGCGCGGCGAGTCTTTGGCAGAGGTTGTCCGGATCGGTCGCCTTGTCGCACAATCGGCACGCAGCATGGCCGTCGCGCTTGCGCCGTGCACGCTCCCCGGCGCAACGGAACCTTCGTTCGATCTACCCGCGGGCCAGATGGAACTGGGCATCGGTATCCACGGCGAGCGAGGACGCGAACGGATCGACGCGTTGCCTGCTCCCGAACTGGTGCGCCGACTGACCGATCCGATCATCGACTCACTCGAACTGGCAGAGGGAGATCGTGTTATCGCGCTGGTCAACGGATTAGGTGCAACACATCCCCTGGAACTGCAGTTGCTGTTCGCGGAACTCGGAGAATATCTAGGCGAGAAGGGAATTCACATCGAACGCCCCCTCGTCGGAACATTTGTGACGGCGATGAACATGGCAGGCGCATCCATCACCTTGGTACGCGTCGACGATCAGATCCTCGAACTGTGGGACGCCCCGAGCGCCGCGCCGGCCTGGCCGAATTCGCCGGCACGAAGTTACTCGGCTGTGGGTCCGCGGGAATCGTTCGGCCCTTCGTACACTGCACCGACAACCCCGACTTCCGACGGAAACATCGGGGCATGGGTAGCCGATTGGGCACAGAAGGTACTCGACGAGGAACCCGCCCTCACCGATCTCGATCGACGGGCGGGCGACGGCGATTTCGGTACCAACATGGTGGCCGCACTGGAACAATTGGATTTGACCGAGATGCGCAATACCTATTCCGCATCAACAACATTCGATGCCATCTCGCAAGCCTATCTCGGCCATGCGGGTGGAACGTCCGGAGCACTGTTCGGCATCTGGTTCCGTCATTTCTTCCGGGTAGCCCGAGAGGGCACACTGGATCTCGCGACCATTGCCGCTGCGGCACGGGCAGGTCTGGACAACATCACCGCACTGGGGGGAGCACGCCCCGGAGACAAGACCATGGTGGATGCGATTGCCCCCGCAGTGGACGCTCTCGAGGAAGGAGTTCGACTCGACGGCGTACGCGCGGACGTGTTGCAACGAACCTCGGAAGCCGCTCGCGCCGGAGCCGAGTCGACGGAAGTCATGGTCGCCAGCCGGGGCCGCGCAAGCTATGTCGGCGAGGCTGCTCGCGGCGTCGTCGACCCGGGCGCACTCGTTATCGCATGGTTCTTCGAGTGTGCAGTGGGTCACTAACACGGTGCCCCGGCGATATGACTAGCCTGACATCACACAACCTCGATTGCGGCCGGTCTGGAAAGCACAGGATCGCATGACACCCAGGAGTAGCCCATGCTGAGCACGATGCAAGACGCCCCACTCTCCATTGCTCAAATCCTGCGGCACGGAGCCTCCGTCCACGGTGACGCCGAGGTTGTGACCTGGACCGAAAGTGGTCCGCGCCGTACGTCGTATGCCGAGGTGGGACGTCGCTGCGCTCAGCTGGCACACGCACTGCGCGGACTGGGCGTCGACGGGGATCAGCGAGTGGCCACGTTCATGTGGAACAACTCGGAGCACCTCGAGGCGTACCTCGGCATTCCTGCGATGGGCGCTGTCCTGCACACCCTCAACATCCGATTGTTCCCCGAGCAGCTGATCCACGTTGCCAATCACGCCGAGGATCACGTGATCATCGTGGATCCGTCGCTGATCCCGTTGCTCGCACCCCAACTGCCTTCGCTCACGACCGTCAAGCACATCATCGTGACGGGCTCTTCCGCCGCCGGCCTCGAAGCGCCCGCCGGTGTTGAGGTACACACGTACGAAGGCCTGATCGCGGAGCAGCCGACAGAGTTCGACTGGCCCGAACTGGACGAGCGCAGCGCTGCCGCGATGTGTTACACCTCCGGCACCACAGGCGACCCCAAAGGTGTTGTGTATTCCCATCGTTCGATCTACCTGCACTCGATGCAGGTCTGCATGAGCGACGGACCCAACCTCAAGCAGGGCGACCGCGCACTTGCCGTCGTTCCGCAGTTCCATGCGATGTCGTGGGGACTTCCCTACGCCGCGTTCATGATCGGCGCTTCGCTGATCATGCCCGATCGCTTCCTCCAGCCGGCTCCGTTGGCCGCGATCATCGCCAGCGAGAAGCCGACGTTCGCCGCCGCGGTCCCCACGATCTGGCAGGGTCTGCACCTCTACCTCGAACAGAATCCTCAGGACATCTCGTCTATGCGTGAGGTTCTGATCGGCGGCTCGGCAGTTCCGCCGGCACTGATGCACGCGTTCGAAGACGATCACAACGTCAGCGTCCTGCATGCGTGGGGCATGACCGAAACCTCGCCACTCGGCTCCGTGGCTCGCCCGCCGCTCGGTATCACGGGTGACGAGATGTGGAAGTACCGATACTCGCAGGGCCGCTTCCCCGCATCCGTCGAAGCACGCCTCATCGACGATGACGGCAAAACTGTTGCCCACGACGGCGTCTCCGTTGGCGAGCTCGAAGTGCGCGGCCCCTGGATTACGGCGTCGTATTACGGTGTCGAGGCAGCAGACAAGTTCAACGACGGCTGGCTCAAGACCGGCGACGTCGGATCCATCACTGCCGACGGCTTCCTCAGCCTCTCGGACCGTTCCAAGGACATCATCAAGTCGGGCGGCGAGTGGATTTCGTCGGTCGACCTCGAGAACGCAGTCATGGGTCATCCCGATGTCACGGAAGCAGCTGTAATCGGCATTCCCGACGAGAAGTGGGATGAGCGACCGCTGGTGGCGGTAGTCCTGCGCGCGGATTCGGCAACAACGATGGCCGAACTGCAAGAGTTCCTCTCGGACAAGATCGCAAAGTGGCAGCTTCCCGAGAACTGGGCTGTGGTGCAGGAAGTTCCGAAGACGAGTGTCGGCAAGTTCGACAAGAAGCGTCTGCGGGCCGACTACCACGACGGCGGACTCAACGTCACGCGGCTCTGACACAGGGTAAACACCACAAGGCGGGCAACAGGTCTTAAACCTGTTGCCCGCCTTCGTTTACGGTCGATACCCGACTGTATGAAACGCGATGTCGACGTACTTCTCTGCCAATTGGGACGGCGACATCGGACCACCGGTCTGGAACCAACGTGGTAAAGATTGAGCCATTCCGAGTATGGCCCGGACGGTTTCTTCGGTGTCGGTGACCGAGAAATCTCCTGATGCCACACCGTTATCGACAATCCTGCGCATCAGCAATTCGAGTCGCTTGCGACTGGCCGCGTATCGGCTTCGGCTTTCCGGCGAGACATGCCGGATCTCGGTGTCCAACGCAGCGTGATGCGCCCGATGAGTCATGTACAGAACGATCGCCTCGACCACCAGCGCAAAGCGCTCCACCGGTTTTTCTCCGGCTTCTGCTTCTGCCGCTTCGGTTCTGGTATTCAGTTCGCTCATCGATACGTCGAACAGCGCGACCAGAACGGCCTCTTTGTTCGCGTGGTGATAGTAGAGCGCGGGAACGGTTACCCCGACGCGGTTGGCAATCTGCCGCACAGTTGTGCCGTGGTAACCGTTCTCGTTGAACAGTTCCAGCGAAGCCGTCAGGATGTCACTCATCAACAGCGGCGGAAAAGACCTCCAGTCCACTGCTACCGAATCTACACTCATCGCTTCGCCAGTCATCTTGTCTCCGAAATTACCGCGGTGCCATACGGATTGCACCGTCGAGGCGGATCGTCTCTCCGTTGAGCATCGGGTTGGAGACGATGTGCGCTGCGAGTGCACCGTACTCGCTGGGGTCACCCAAGCGGGAGGGGTGCGGCACCTGAGTACCGAGCGACGCCTGAGCCTCTTCCGGCAGGCTGGCGAGCAACGGCGTCTTGAACAGGCCAGGAGCAATCGTGTTGACGCGGATCAGCAGCGACGCGAGGTCGCGGGCGATGGGGAGCGTCATACCGACAACGCCGCCCTTGGATGCGGAGTAAGCAGCCTGGCCGATCTGTCCGTCGTATGCTGCGACCGAGGCGGTGTTGATGATGACACCCCGCTCGCCGTCAATGGGCTCGGTCTTCGAAATGCGCTCTGCAGCAAGGCGAAGCACGTTGAACGTGCCGATCAGGTTGACGTCCACGACCTTCTTGAACGCGTCGAGGGGGAATGCGCCCTTCTTGCTGACGGTCTTGATGGCGTTGCCGATTCCGGCGCAGTTGACCGTGACGCGGATCGGTCCGAGGGTCTCCGCGAGATCGAGAGCGGCCGACACAGCTGTCTCGTCCGTGACGTCGGCCGCAGCGAAGCGAACGCGGTCGCCGAGTTCCTTGGCGATGGCCTCACCGTTGGAGGACGGCAGGTCGATGATGACGACGCTGGCGCCGTCGGCGAGAAGGGCTTTGGCGGTGGCCAGGCCGAGCCCGGAGGCTCCACCGGTGACGACGGCTACGCTGTCGTTGACGATCATGTGATTCCCTTTCGAAAGATGTTGTGTGTCAGATACGTTCGATGATGGTGGCGTTTGCCATGCCGGCACCTTCACACATGGTCTGCAGGCCGTAGCGTCCGCCGGTGGCCTCGAGGTGGTTGACCATCGTCGTCAGCAAACGCGTGCCCGAGGATCCGAGTGCGTGGCCGAGCGAGATGGCTCCGCCCCACGGGTTGAGCTTGGCCGGGTCGGCACCGAATTCGTGTGCCCACGCGAGTGGCACGGGCGCAAATGCTTCGTTGACCTCGTAGGTGTCGATGTCGTCGATGCTCAGTCCTGCGCGAGCAAGGACCTTGTGGGTGGCCGGGATCGGTGCGGTGAGCATGAAGACCGGGTCGTCGCCCATCACGGAGAACGAGTGGAAACGCGCTCGGGGCGTCAGACCCAGCTTGGAGGCCATCTCTTCGCTCATGATCAGAGCAGCCGAAGCGCCGTCGGTGAGCGGTGAGGAGTTGCCGGGAGTGATCGACCACTGTGCTTCCGGGAAACGAGCTGCGTACTTCTCGGAGTAGAACGACGGCTTCAAACCGGCCAGGCCCTCGGCGGTGGTCGATGCGCGCACAGTCTCGTCGACGGTGTGCGAAACGGTCTCACCAGCGGCATTGGTCACCGAGATCGGCACGATCTCCTTGTCGAACAGTCCCTCCGCCGCCGCAGCCGCAGCGCGCTGATGGGACTGAGCCGAGAAAGCGTCGAGCGTGTCCCGGTCGAACTTCCACTTCGCCGCAATCAGTTCAGCCGAAATGCCTTGGTTGACCAAGCCCTCGGGGTAGCGAGCGGCGATACCGGGACCGGATGCGTCCTTACCCACCGAGGTGAACCCCATAGGTACACGGCTCATGGATTCGACACCGGCGGCAATCACGATGTCGTACGCCCCGGCGATAACGCCCTGAGCGGCGAAATGTGCTGCCTGCTGGCTGGATCCGCACTGGCGGTCGATCGTAGTGGCAGGCACGGATTCGGGGAACCCAGCCGAGAGCACGGCCGTTCGGGTGATGTTCAGTGCCTGCTCGCCGGCCTGACCGACACAGCCGCCGATGACGTCGTCTACCAGCGCCGGATCGATGCCGTTGCGCTCGACGATCGACCGAAGTACGTGGGCCAACAGTTCGACGGGATGTGTCCCGGACAGTGCCCCGCCTGGCTTGCCCTTGCCTGATGCGATCCGGACTACATCGACAATCACTGCCTTGGTCATCTTCTTCGTTCCCTTCGAGGACGTGCACTTGAGACGGTCCGGCACCCAAGACGCATGCATCAGGCACCGGACCGAGATCATGTTGCGCAAGCCAACCACTGACTTAGCGCTCGTTAAATAGCTATCATGCCAGAGATGCCGGCGTCAATGGCAACCACTGGGATCGATACGGGGCGGACAGGGGGCAAGGAGGCGCCCAGCGACGGAGTCGGCAGCGCTACGTTCGACCGTGTAGTGGCCCTAAACCAATGAGCCCGAGATGTCCTCACCAAAAGGAATTAACACCAAAGTATTAGGAACGCGATCCCGCATTCAAGCCACCTCTATGAATCGAGATTCCGCACTTCGCCAAGAGACAAAAGAAGCACTCTTCGCGGTGGTTCTGCACAACTTTACCGAAGGTTATGAATAACGCGTAGCTCATCAGCGCATTTACTACAGGGGAATGAGCGACTCGCCTAACGTGTCGCGAGAAAGAAGAACACTGAGAACACGAAGGCCAACACGATCATCGAGAGACGTCCTGGTTGAATCTTGCCCGATTTGCCGCGGGGTAACTATCCGATGATCTGGCCGGCAGTGGGAATGACTGCCTTTACAGTCCAACCGTTGTCGTTGGGTCCGGCGAGAAGGGTTCCGCCAAGAAGGGTGACGCGTTCACGCATCCCCGAGATTCCCAGACTCTGACCGTCTGTCGCGGGTGTTCCTCTGTCGGCAATATTGGTGACGTCGACGCTGATCGAATCGCGCTCACGTCGCACAGTCACTGTCGCGGAACTTTCCGGCGCGTGGCGAAGAATATTCGACAATGCCTCTTGTACAACGCGATAGGAGGACAGTTGCACGGCACTGTCGAGTTCGGTGAAGCTATCCTCCAGATCGAGTTCCAAGGACGGTATGGACGCTCGACATCCCTCCACGAGTTCCGGAATATCGGCGATCATCGGTTGGGGGTACTTGGGATCGGCCTCGCCCAACCGCAGAATCCCCACAGTTTGACGCAAACTGTTCAGCGCCCGGTCGCCATGGTCGATCACACCACCGAGCAGTGCCTTAGCTTGCGCCGGGTTGGAGGAAAACAATTTGTCGGCCGACCTCGCCTGGATCAGCAGACCCGTGAGGTGATGAGCGGCGACGTCGTGCAATTCACGCGCCATATTCTGCCGTTCCTCTGTGATCGCATCGCTTATTCGCGCGTCGCTGTTCAACTGCATTTGCTCGATGGCTGCGGCACTGGCGGATGATTGAGCTCGATATCTCTGCACAACTTTCCCGATAACGATCATGACCGCGTAGCTGGTCATGATATTCACCGCGGGTGCTAACAAGAATTCTGGCAAATCCCCAGCCGGGACCTGAGCAAGCGTCATGCTTTCACCAGCGTCGCCCGGTCGAAATCTGGTCGTCATCCACAGATCAGCGAGCATTCCGGCAATCGTCAGTAGTACCAAGCGACTTCCGGAAGTTCTCCCAGCCATGACGATGATCGCAAACCAATACAGCGGAGTGGCCGCTGCTACTCGGTCCTCGAACAGCAGGGCCAAAGCGACGGTGCCGACGAGAGTCAGAAGATACATCCACACCGGATGCCGCCGACGGAAACATGCGGCCACTGTCATGACAGTCAGAATGAGCACTGTCGTGATGAGAACAACCGGGTCGTCCGCGGCCGACTCTCCCGAATAACCACTACCCCGCGCCACCGACCAGGTTGCAACGAGCATCCACACGAGGCTGAGAATTCCGGCAGTGAGCGCCAAGACAGCTGGGTTCCGCGATAGAATTTCGCGAGCACTCAGCGAAATCTTCTTGACCCGCGCCGGTTTCCGGCGAATGTCTGCCACTGGCTATTCCCCTACTTCATTTCTCGATCAAGTTTTGCGCGCATTCGCCGTCTTCAAAGTACGCCATACCCTCATTTATTTACCCGATACTTCGGCAGCGAGTACTTTCAGATTCCAGAACGTCGCACGAATGCATCTGTGGCAGAGGGTGATATAGCGCCAATGACCCTGAGCAGGCCGGCATAGCGTGGATACAACTCGATCGGACGCGTTTCGATTGCCCGCAGGATCCACGACGCTGCCTGCTCCGCGGTCAATGCCGGTTGGCTGACGTATTCGGCGGTTGGCGCAATCATCGGCGTGCGAATCAGTGGAAATTGCACGGTACTGACGGCGACGCCCGTGCCATGACACTCTGCGCCGAGACTACGGCCGAAGGCACTGAGCGCAGACTTCGACGCGTGATACGCACTGAACCGTGGCATCACGCCGGCGCTCACACCCCACGTCCCGACGTTGACAATATGTCCGGCACCGGCCTCGAGCATTGACGGCAAGAGTCGAAGCGTCAGCCGCGCCGGACCGAAGTAGTTGAGCGCCATCGTGCGCTCGTAATCATGAAACCGTTCTACGGAATCGGCGGCACTGCGGCGGATCGAGCGGCCCGCGTTGTTGATCAAAACGTCGACGGTCCCGAACTGGTCGGCTATCGCGTCGGCAAGTTCGTCGACGCTTTCACCGTTCGAGAGATCCGCGGGTAGAACGTGAGCCCACCCTCCCTCTCGGTGGATGTCGTCACGCACGCGCTCGAGTTCGTCAATGCCTCGGGCAACCAGGATCATCTCGGCACCACGAGCCGCCAACATGTGCGCGGTTGCCTCCCCGATACCGGACGACGCCCCGGTCAGCACGATGGTTCTCTCCGAAAGGTCGACGCGGGGGCGCGGAAGCAGCGAACCAAGCCTCGTGGGCGGATTCAACACGAAATTGCCCACCAGCCTGCTGATCATCGTCATCGCCTGTCCTTTTCTATAGGTTGACGAGATTACCGAGCAGTAAGTTATTGCGCGCCCATACGCCAGAAGATCGCGGAAACGCCCACGAAGCAGCAGGCAAAGCGTGACCCACAAAGCTACTGACCAGTAGCTCATGCCGCTTGTCGATCGAGAACTGTCTGGGACTAGCTTTTCCTGATACCTGTGGTTACATTAAAGCCAGACCGAGTGCCTGCGATCACACGAACCGGCCCTCGATACCACCGAAACCGCACGTAAGACCAGCGGTGACCGCGACAAAGAGGGAGACGCACATGACGCTGACAACGCCGTTCGACAAGAACGCGGAAGCATCCGACGACTCGTACAACGAGACACTTCGCCTCCTGTCCGAAGGATCCGTGAACAAGCACTTCGATCCGTATCTCGATATCGACTGGGATGCCCCCGAATTTGCGGTCACGCCCGGCGATACGCGCTGGATCCTCCCGGCTGAGACGGATCCGCTCGGCGCCCACCCGTGGTACCAGGCTCAGCCGATCGACAAACAAATCGAAATCGGGATGTGGCGTCAGGCCAACGTCGCGAAGGTCGGCCTGCAGTTCGAGAACATCCTGATCCGCGGCATGATGCAGTACGTTTTTTCACTTCCCAACCAGTCGGCCGAGGCACGCTACTGCACTCACGAATCCGTCGAAGAGTGCAACCACACCATGATGTTCCAGGAAATGGTGAACCGCATCGGCGCCGACGCTCCGGGCATGAATCGCGTGATGCGCATGCTGGCGCCGTTCATCCCACTTGCTGCCGGCCCCTTCCCGGAACTCTTCTTCGTGGGTGTCCTCGCAGGCGAAGAACCTATCGACCACATCCAGAAGAGCATCCTGCGCTCCGGGGGCGATATCCACCCGATCATGGCGTCCGTCATGGCAATTCACGTTGCCGAAGAAGCGCGTCATATCTCGTTTGCGCACAAACTTCTGAGCCGACGCATCCCGCTGATGTCGCGGCCGAGCCGCTTTGTCCTGTCGCTCCTCTTCCCGATCACCATGCGAATCCTGTGCGATGCCATCGTGATTCCGCCCAACACATTCTGGAAGCAGTTCGACATCCCGAAGTCCGTCAAGAAGGACTTGTTCTGGGAGCTACCGGAATCGCGTCAGACGCTGCGCAACTACTTCGGCGACGTCCGCATGCTCGCAACAGAGACGGGTTTGATGAACCGCGCGTCGCGATTGGTGTGGAAGGCCTGCAAGATGGACGGCCGCGCATCACGTTTCCGCAGCGAACCCCACCGCAGCGCACACAACGCTGCCGCCTAATCCGAGATCGGACCCAACCGCCATGCCACACGTAGTCACGCAGTCCTGCTGCAGCGACGCCTCGTGCGTCTACGCCTGCCCGGTCAATTGCATTCATCCGACGCCGGACGAACCGGATTTCCTCACCGCCGAGATGTTGCACATCGATCCACAGGCCTGCGTCGACTGCGGCGCATGCGTCTCGGCCTGCCCGGTCGACGCCATTGTTCCCGAGTCGAAACTGGCTGAACCGCAGCGGGTTTTCCTCTCGATCAACGCAGATTTCTACAAGGAGCAGCGGCCCCGCCCGTTACTTGCCAAGGTGATCCCAGCCGCGACTATCGACCAGGGGCGTCCGCCGCTGCGAGTTGCGATCGTCGGCTCCGGTCCGTCCGCGATGTACGCGGCAGACGAGTTGCTCACGCAACCCGGTGTGCAGGTCAACGTCTTCGATCGGCTACCCGTTCCCTACGGCTTGGTTCGCGCCGGCGTGGCACCTGATCATCAGAAGACCAAGCAGGTCACGCGACTGTTCGACAAGATCGCCGCGCAGCGGGGTTTCGAGTTCTACCTCAACGTGGAGATCGGTAAACACCTCACTCACGACGAACTTCTCGAGAACCACCATGCCGTTCTCTACGCAGTCGGCGCTTCATCCGATCGCGGCCTTGGCATCCCGGGCGCAGACCTCCCCGGAACTGCGTCGGCCACCGATTTCGTGGCCTGGTACAACGGTCATCCCGATCATGTCGACGATGTCTTCGACCTTTCACATCGGCGGGCCGTCATCATCGGAAACGGCAACGTCGCACTTGACGTTGCCCGCATTCTGACGGCAGATCCCGAAAAGCTGGCCGGCACCGACATCTCTGCTCACGCGCTCGCAGCGTTACGGAAGAGTCGGATCGAAGAAGTAGTGATCGTCGGCCGACGCGGAATTGCGCAGTCTGCCTTCACCGTTCCCGAGTTCACCGGCCTGTTGGCGCTACCGGATATCGAACTGTCCGTCGGCCCGGACGACATGGTTCTCGACCCGATCACCGAGAAAGCCGACTCACTGCCGCACGCTGTCGAGCAGAAACTCCGACTCCTCGAAGCGCTGAAGAATCGCGATCATGTCGAAGTCGGAAGCAAACGCATCACTTTGCGCTACCTACTGACGCCAACCGAGATTTCCGGTGAGGACCGCGTCAGCGGGATCGAATTCGAGCGCAACACGCTTGTCGACGCCGACGGGACTGTCCGCATCGAACCCACCGGAGATACGGAAACCATCGATGCCGGCCTGGTACTCACGTCCATCGGATACCGCGGTGTACCCATCGCGGGTGTTCCATTCGACGAGCGCACCTCGGTTATCCCGAACGAGGGAGGCCGCGTTAACGAGGCACCCGGCGTGTACGCGACGGGCTGGATCAAGCGCGGACCAAGCGGCTTCATCGGCACCAACAAATCCTGCGCACAGGAAACCGTCCGGATGCTCGTCGACGACTTCAACCACGGACGTCTGCGTACCCCGGCGCCCGACACTGCTGCCCTCGATCGGCTGGTCCGGGCGCGACAGAATGGCGTCGTCGATCGAGCCGGTTGGCATGCCATCGACAAAGCCGAAGTCGATCGCGGCGTCGCGCACGGACGCGTTCGGGAGAAGATCCTCGACCAGGGTGAAGTGTCGTCCATCGTCGGAGCTGCAGGCCAGGTGAAACCACCACGTCGAAAGCTCTGGAAAGCGTCCCACTGACCGAAAATTTCGCCCCATCTGCGCTGCTTATCGTGTAATACTGCAACCTGTTCCAGTAAGCGGCACAGCGAGCCACGATCCTCGGATCCGGCACGCCCACCAGATGAGGTTTGCATGAGCGAGACTGCAACGTCGGCACCGAGCGGCAGCGTGACACCTGCGGTGGAGGGTTGGTTTACTACCGGCCCCGAACCTGCTCTGATCGGCACGAAGTGCCAATCCTGCGGCACCATTTCCTTCCCGCGCGAGACCACGTTCTGCAAGAACCCGAGCTGCTCGGGTGAAGAGTTCGGCGACGTCGAACTTTCCCGCCGGGGCACGGTCTGGTCGTACACCGACGCGCAGTACCAGCCGCCGCCGCCGTACATCCCCAGCTCCGACCCGTACGTGCCGTTTGCACTGGCCGCCGTCGAATTGCCCGAGGGCATCGTCATCCTCGGCCAGGTAGCCGACGGATTCGGCGTCGACGATCTCAAGGTGGGTAATACCGTCGAATTGGTTGTCGAGCCGCTGTACACCGACGAAACCGGAGTTCGTACGACGTGGCGCTGGAAGCCTGTCGCCGCAGCTGATCAGGAGTCGCAGTCATGAGCAAGGACGTCGCAGTACTCGGTGTAGGTATGCACCCCTGGGGCAAGTGGGGCCAGTCGTTCGTGAAGTACGGCGTTGCCGCCGCACGCGCCGCCCTCGCTGATTCCGGCGTGGACTGGAAGGATGTCGACTTCATCGTCGGCGGCGAAACCGTCCGCAACGGATACGGCGGATACGTCGCCGGAGCCACGTTCGCTCAGGCCCTCGGCTGGAACGGCGCTCGCGTCGCCACGTCGTACGCAGCGTGCGCGACGGGTGCGCAGGCACTCGACACAGCTCGCGCCCGAATCCTGGCCGGCCTCAGCGAAGTTGCCTTGGTCGTCGGCGCAGACACCACGCCGAAGGGCTTCCTCGCTCCCGTCGCCGGTGAGCGTTGGGACGACCCGGACTGGCTGCGCTTCCGCCTCATGGGCATGACCAACCCGGCGTACTTCGCACTCAATGCGCGTCGACGCATCGATCTGTACGGCGCCACCGCCGAGGACTTCGCAAACGTGAAGGTGAAGAACGCGAAGCACGGTCTGAGCAACCCCAACGCGCGTTACCGCAAGGAAGTCACCGTCGAGAACGTGCTGGCATCCCCCGTGGTGTCCAACCCGCTACACCTCCTCGACATCTGCGCCACTTCGGACGGCGGCGCAGCCATCCTGCTGACGTCCATGGAATACGCCCGCAAGATGGGCATCGCGGAACCTGTTCGCATCAAGGCGATTTCGACGGTCACTCCGACGTTCCCGCAGACGATCATGGACATGCCGAACTTCTCGACCGACTCCAGCTCCGCGGTCTCGGCTCCGGAGCGCACGTTCAAGGAATCCATCGGCTACGCGGCGTACGAAGAAGCCGGCATCTCCCCGGAGGACGTCGACGTCGCCGAGGTCTACGACCTCGCCACGTCCGTCGAACTCGACTGGATCGAAGACCTTGCACTCTGCAAGCGCGGCGAAGCCGAACACCTCCTGCGCGCAGGCGACACCACCATAGGTGGCCGCATCCCGGTCAATCCGTCCGGTGGCCTCGCCTGCTTCGGTGAAGCTGTTCCCGCCCAGGCACTTGCGCAGGTGTGCGAGCTCACCTGGCAGCTGCGCGGACAAGCCGAAGGCCGTCAGGTCGAAGGCGCCCGCATCGGCATCACCGCCAACCAGGGCCTCTTCGGCCATGGCTCCTCGGTGATCGTTTCCGCTTAACCCGCCTTACTGTCGTGGCGGTCGCACACTTAACTGTGAGCGGCCGCCACGATCACGTCTGCGACCGCACCCGGCTGCGAGACCAGCGAAGCGTGAGACGTCGGGAGTTCGCTGGTGGTCGCGCCCATCCGGTTTGCCATGAACCGTTGTGCTGTAGCCGGAATCACCCGATCGTTACCAGCCACCAGGTACCACGTCGGTGTGTTCGCCCAGGACGGCGGACCGCCGAGTTCAAGGTTCGCCCAGAGCGCCGCAGACTTTTGATGCGTCAACATCGTTGCCGCCGTCTCGTCCGAAACATCTTGCGCAAAAACCGAATGGAAGTACTCGTCGGTCACATATCCGTCGACGTTCTTACCGCCAATCGCGTGAGCGTCGTCGACGATCTTCAACCCCAGTGCGGGAGGTAGCAATTGGCTGCCCGGGAACCGAATGGGATCGATCGTGATCTGGACCGGCTCACCCTCCACCGGAGCAAAAGCCGCGATGTACACCATCGACTGCACCTTCGGATCGTGCACATTGGTGATCACGGCGCCCCCGTACGAATGTCCGACCAAAACTACCGGACCGTCGATATCCGCGACGGTCTTCTCGATCACTGCCGAGTCGTACGACGGCCCCCGCAGCGGATTATCCGGAGTCACAACCTCATAGCCGCGCGAACGCAAATCGGCGGCCACACCATCCCAGCTTGTTGCGTCGGCAAAAGCCCCGTGGACCAGGACCACAGTTGGCTGGGGCGCGGCACTCGCGCCGCCGGAACCGAGGATGATTCCAGCAGTCGACACCACCACTACCGACAGAATTGCGGTGAATACACGGGAAATCTTCATGTGTTTCCTTCGAGTCGGATGGGCGATCAGCTCGGGCGAGACATCACGCCCAGCGGAATACCCCCATCCCACCGATGAAAACCGACGGGTCAGAACTCCGTATTAATTCCGTCAGCGCCGAGAAGTCAGCAGCGCAGCAACATCGGCCTGTCCCAGATTCTGCGCGTTCTCCAACGCTGTCCGTCCGCGTGCGTCCCTGATCTCCTGATCCGCCCCGGCGTCGAGCAGCTGTGTGATCACGTCGAGGTAGCGCGGCGAACCGTCACCGTAGACAACAGCCTCGAGCAAAGCCGTCCACCCCGGGTCGTTGATGTGATTGACAGGCACTCCGGCCGCGATCAGCATCCGAACCGTGTCGACGTGCGCGTGCTCGCTGGCGGGAATCAAAGCGGTGCCACCGAATCGGTTGACACTGCGGACATCCGCTCCGTGACTGAGCGTCAACGCGAGAATCTGGTTCAAACCTTCCGCTCCGGCGTACAGGAAGGCCGAATCCTGAATGGAATCCTTGGCGTTCACGTCGGCACCGGCCAGGATCAGGGCGGTTGCCGCCTCCACGTCGTTGGCTTTGGTGGCCGCGATCAACGCCCGCTCGGATTCAGGAGTCGACCGAGCCGGGGCAACCGATGGCTCTGATGACGTGGATGCTTCGGCAGAAGCGACGGGCGCCGAAGGCGAAGTTGCAGGTGACGCCGCCGAACCACAACCAGCCACGGCAAGAACAACGCCTGCGGCAAGAACGATTCCCGACTTCCGATTCACCGTTCACAGTGTTCCACAATCCGAAATGGCCGATATACCTCGCACCGGGACCTTGGTCACCATCTTCTTGCCCGCTGATTAGCAAACGTCCGGTTTGGGTAATTGCCGTAACGGGACTACACCGCGTCGCACTCACCAACTTCAGGAGTTTGATGAGCAGCTCGGTTCGTGCATCCGTTTCGACGGCTAGATTGTCGGGTCCAGGTATAGCCGCGCGCGAAAACGAGAACCGCTTCCGTCCTCCGTCGGCGATCTCCAATGTCATCTCGCGCCCCCGTCTGCATCGCAAGCTCTCAGCCGCACATCACGCTCGCGCGGTGAACTTACTGTGCGCCCCTGCTGGGGCAGGCAAGACACTGCTGCTGGCCGACTGGGCCCGTAAACAGGCTCCCGCAGCGGTTTCCTGGCTGACGTTGGCGGAGCGTGAGAACAACGCGCAAGTGTTGTGCACCTCCCTCGCCGAAGCACTGGCCACGCATGTCGAACCCGTCGCGTGCGGTGCACCGACGCAGTTCTGGCACTCCCGCTTCATGAAGGCGATCGAGGCCAGCGGAAAACCGATCACGCTGATTCTCGATGACGTTCATGCCCTTCACGATCCGATGTCGATCAGCACCCTCGACCAGGTTCTCGCGGACGCACCGCCGAACCTCACGATCGTTCTCGCGGCCAGGTACGAACCTCCTTTGACCTGGCATCGCCTAGCCCTCGACGGTCGTCTGACTCGATTCGAAGCACATGATCTTGCATTCGACAGCGACGAAATCAGCGTGCTGTTAGGCGAATACGACATCGAACTGGACCAACGACAGCTTGCGCTCATCGAATCGTTCACCAAGGGATGGGGCGCCGTGGTTCGGTTGGCTGCTACCTATCTCGCAGGACGAGGTGACACCGCGGATGCCGTCGACGAATTCACACACACCCCCAGGCCTGTTGCCGATTTCCTGGTAGACGAGGTCTTGGCCGCACTCCCCACCCATCTCACGAACTTCATGCTCAAGACCTCTGTGGCCGAAGCATTTTCCGTCGACTTGGCAGAGGCGATCACCGACGAAGACGCAGTGACAGAAATCGACACACTGATTCAGTTCAATTTGCCACTCACACGCACCGATTCAACCGATCACACAACTTGGTTCAGTTACCATCCACTGCTGCGCGAACACCTTCGCGCAGAGTTTCGCCGGGTCGATCAGAACGAACGCATCCGAGCGCACCATGAGGCCGCAACGTGGTTCGAGGCGCATCAACACGAACTCGAAGCACTCGAACTCGAAGCCTCCATCGGTGATCCGGAACGTATTATCGCCTTCCTCGATCGCTGCGGCCTCGGGCTCGTTCTGGACGGATACGGCAGCGATCTGACCCGAATACTCGAGTCGGTACCTACTCTCGTATCCGAGTCACCGCGCACTCGAATGCTCCTCGCCGCCTCAGCCCTCCACAGCTGTGACGTGACTACGGCCAGGACGTACCTGAATTTCCTCGAAACTGCGTCATCCGGGCTGGATCGCGACCCGCTGTTCTGCGCGTTGAAGCTGCAGGCTCTGTACGCCGGCGCGGGATTCGACACCGCATTCGCCGGGCACGCCGAACGGCAACGCAGCACTCACTCCGACATCGAAGCGTTTGTACACCTGCAAACTGCGACCGGATACTTCCTCGACCGCGACTTCGAGCGCGCAAGCACCGAATACACCGAGGCCGCCGCACTCGGAATGCTTCGTGGCCGAAGCAGTTTAGTGCTGAGAGCCCTCACCGGTATCGGATTCTCGGCCGCCATGAACGGCGACATCGAAGCGATGATCGCCCACATCACACACGCCCTGACCTACGCTGGCGAGCATAATCTCATGGGCACCGCGGAGTACGAGTTGGCAACATCGGTAGCAGCCCTCGGCACATATCTCTGCAGTTCACCGGATCTCCCGTATCGGATCCCCACCATCGAAAACTGCCGCCAGGCTGATGTTCTCGGCGTCAGCATGCCCGCATTCGGCTGGCACAGTGTCATCACTTTCGGATTGTGTCGACTCGACACCTCTGACGATCGACGCTCGACTGCCGCGGACATCCGTGATGCCATGATCAAAGCCATCGAACTGGGGACCTTCCCGATCGCGACATCCGCACTGCTACCCACCGTGGTCAGTGTCTGCCTCTCGGTGGGCGAATTGGACTGGGCGAGCCGGCTGATACACGACGCGTCACAGCAATTCGGCGCTACCACCGAGGCACACTTGGCGTTGTCGTCTCTGCGACTGGCCGGCGGCAAGCTCACCGAGGCACAGGCCGAGTTGACCGCCGCTGTGGAATCACCCGAACACCCACTACTCGCTCACGGCATCTACACATCGGTGTTGCAATCCGTCATTCATTCCGCCAATCACCAACCACGCAAGGCATTTCGATCACTGCACGACGCCTTACGCGCCGCCGAGCACGGAAACCTTCTGCGCCCCTTCCTCGATTACGGTCGCGCTCTGCGAGGAATCCTTGATGATTTCACCGGACATTTCGGAGACCAAGAACTGTTTGCCGAACACGTACGGTCACACCTGCAACCACATGAACTTGCCATCGCTCCGATTCTGACTCCGGGCGAGTACACGGTACTGCGCGAACTCGCTTCGGGCGACACCACGGAATCGATCGCGGAAACCCTGTTCCTCTCGGTCAACACCATCAAGACCCACCTGCGCGGGATCTACCGCAAACTCGACGTCAGTAATCGTCGCGACGCTCTGAAAGCCGCGCGGCGTGGCGGACTCATCTGAGCAGACGCGCCGCCCGAAGCGCATGCAGTTGCCCCCGCAGATCTACAACGACACCCGCGACCGCATGAAGGTGTGGGTGACCGTCACACCACGTCGACGGCTCGCATCGCGCGTTACGTTCGACATCGTCGAAGTCGGGTTGGTGGACAGCGCGATGACCCTGGCGGCGCAGGCATTCACGTCCCTGCTGCCGGTGATGATCGCCGCATCAACCCTTCAACGTCTGCAACCACTCTCGGACGCAGCGCGCGACAATCTCGGCGCCGAATTCCCACCGAGCGATGTCACCACCGGATCCGCGACAGCTTTCGGCATCGTGGGTCTGCTGATGCTGCTGATCAGTTCGACGTCGTATGCCCGAGCACTGGGTCGGATGTACGGGCGGATCTGGCATGTACCGATTGCCACGCTCCGACAAGCCTGGCGGTGGCTCGCCGTAGTTTTTGTCATCGCAGGTTCGGTTGCCATCGCCGCGGTGTGTCACAAGTTGGATTCGATTCCCGCAGTAGGTCAATTGCTCGGATTCACGGCCGTCTACGGCGTATGGGCACTGGTCTGGACATTGGTTCCGATGCTGCTGACAGCCAACCGGATGACCACCCGGATGTGCATCGGCTCCGGACTGTTGACGGCCACCGGCCTGAGTGCCCTTCACGTTGCCAGCACCCTCTTCCTTCCGCGGATCACGCGCACATCGCAAGACCAATTCGGTCTTCTCGGAGTGATGTTCACGCTCATCAGTTGGTTGTTCGTCTTCTCCGCGATTGTTGTCGTCGCCGGAACGATCGTGGGATCAGTTGCCAAAGACGACGGGCCGTTGGGGCGTTGGCTGCGAGGATCGTGAGCTCGGGTCGATCATGAACTCCGGCGATCATTGGGATCAGCCATGGCTTCCGCGACGCTCGGGTAGACATCGAGTTTCACACCACCACCAGGCGTACCGGCAAGAACGTCCCTGAACTGCCCAACGTCGCGGGCCACCCGGAACACGATGTTCTTCCGTGCCAGCGAATCCCGCAACTGTTCGAGCATTTGCGCACCGCTCACATCGATGAACGGCGATGTCTCGGCGTCGAGGATGATCATGGACGTACCGTCGGTGACAAGATCGTCGATCCGGTCTCGAACATGATCGGCGTTGGCAAAGAACAGGCCGGCTTCCACTCGCACGACGATCACGCCGTCGGACGGCTGCAATTCCGGATGAGCCGCAATGTCCACCCATCGCGAGCCACTCTTGGCCAGTTCTGCCACATGCGGTTTGGAGACGCGGTACAGAAGCAGCAACATCGACACGGCGATTCCGATGATCAAACCCGGCAATGTGTCGAAGAGCAGCACACCGAACATTGCCGCTACGGCTGCCGCGAAATCGGCACGTGCCGCCACGCCGTAGATGCTGCCCAACCGCTTGGTCCACACCCGGTACAGCGCTGCGAGAGAGGAGAAGTCGACCAACTCGACCACGGCGGCGATCACCACGGCAGCGAGTGTCGCTTCGGGCAGTTTCTCGAACAACCCGGTGAGAAAGAGAAGTGTCAGCACCGTGAGCACAGCAACCGTGAGCCCACTGACCTGCGTCTTGGCTCCGGCCCCACCATTGACTGCCGTCTTGGAGAGACTGCCGTTGACCACCATGCCCGAGCACAGGCCGGCTCCCAAGTTCGCGGCACCGAGTCCAGTCAGTTCCCGGTTCGCGTCGACGGTGTAACCGGCCTTGGCCGCGTATGTCTTTGCTGCGCCGAGACCTTCGGCAAAACCGATGAGCAGCACGCCGATGGCCGGACCGATCAAGTCCAGGTAATCCTCGGCTCGCACTCCCTCCGGTAGCCCGACGCTCGGCAGCCCCGCGTCGATGTGGCCGACGATCTCGATGCCCCGATCGTCGAGGCCGAACAGTGCAACCGCCGTGATACCCAGCAGAACGACCAGGAGTGACCCTGGAACCAGCGGCAACCACCGCTTGACCGCCAACACCAAAGCCAGGCTGAGTAATCCGACAAAAACCGTGAGTCCGTCGACGCTCCCCAACTCACGCACAACCGTCGCGGCTTGTACGAAGAAATTACCTTCGCCCTTCTCGACGCCCAGTAGCTTCGGAACTTGCCCGATGATGATGGTCAGCGCCAATCCGACGATGAACCCCTTGAGCACCGGTTCGGAGATGAACGAGGCGATGAATCCCAGCCGCACAAATCCGGCGAGCAACCCGACCAGACCGGTGACGACGGCAAGTCCGACAGACAGGGCAACAAAACGTGAGTCGTCGCCACCGGCAAATGGAGCGATCAATGCAGCAGACAATGCCGCGGTTGCCGACATCGGACCGACAACAAGGTGGCGTGAACTACCAGCGGCCGCATAGAGAACCAGCGCGGGCACTGCTGCGTAAAGCCCCACAACGGGTGGGACGCCGGCAATGGTGGCGTATGCCAGGGCTTCCGGCACCAGCACCGCCCAGACCGTGAGGCCGGCAATGATGTCGGGCCGCAGCCACGCACGTTGGTAGCCGGCCAGTGAACCGAAGACAAGCGGGGTGTGAGTGTGTCGAGTGCTCATAGTCCTTGGATCCCTTTGCTTATCTGCATTGCCGAGATCAAGATCAGCAGTCCGACGTTCAGCAGATGGGTATTGGTGGCGATCCACGTCCGAATACGCTGCAACGGCTCTGTTGCCTTCTCCTTCTTGATCAGGAGCAGCGCGACCGGAACTGCGACCGAACTAGCCGATACCAGCGCGAACACAACAGCGGATGCCCACTCCGCGGACGGTGCTGCGCTGCTCAATCGAAAATTCATGGCCGCTGCTATGGCACAGGACATGTCGATGGGATTGAGGACGAAGAGAGCAAAGCCGAGAACACCGGAGCGCCACGGTGAGAAATGTTCCACCGATTGCAGCATCTTCGGCAACTGAGGGGCCGCCGCGGCAATGTCACCCGGTCCGGTTGCCGCCGCCATTGCCTGCATCCGCCGATGACTACGGGTGTACACGAACCAGGCCCCGCCCAGAAGTACCGTTCCGAGGATCAAGTGCAGGATAGGTACCCACAGCGGCGGGTGTGTCCGCTGATGAACTTCCAGCGCCGTCAAAATTGCAAACGAGACGGCCAGCGACACAATGATTCCGAGGAACCATCCGACGAGATACGCGATGCTGTTGATCCGCGCCCGCTCGGAGAACAAAACTGCGACTACAGCCACTATCGCAAGTGGGCTCATGATGATGCCGAGCGCCAGCGGAATCTGCTGCAACAACAACGACCCCATGACTACCTCCGCTCGGTTAGAATCCGCCGATTCCCTTGCCGATCAGCACAACTCCGATGACCAGGATCAGCACGCTCATCACTGTCGCGTTGTTCGCCTGCAGCCAGACCTTCAACTCTGCCAACGGGGTGCGCAAACGATCCGCCGCGATCAGATACCCGATCACGGGTAGACAGACAGTCGATGCCGCGATGACGGTGAAAACCGCGACGGCGATGACTACCTGCCCGGTCGGCAACGATGCAGCACCGATCGAGACACCTGCGGCGATACACATCATCAGATTTTTGGGGTTGACGGCGGCCAGTGCGAATCCGAGGCCGAATCCCTTGGCTGCCGTCATGTCGTCAATGGCCTGCATCCATTTGGGAGTCTCATGTTCACCGCCGCGTCCGCGCCACTGCTTTGCGCCGAATGCAAGCAGGAGAACACCCAAGGCGATCTTGATCCACGAAACGCCGGCCGAAGAATCGGAGGATTTCTCCAATTGATTCGACAGCAGAACGAATATTACTGTTGCAACAACGATTCCGAGTAACCAACCCAAGGCAAAACCGATGCTGGTACTTCCTGCTCGCTTGGACAGGAGCATCAGGATGGCCGCGATGATCGGAATCGGCGAGATTGCCACTCCCAACGCGAGTGGCAACAGATCTCCGATGACAGAACCCATTTCGGCCTCTTCTCTCTCCCGCTAGAGACTAGGGAAAACAGTCGGATTCGACCTCACACAAAAAGGATGAACACCAGCGAGAACCCTGGAAGAGGATGCTGTCCCGATGAGACGTCGTGGCCGCATGTCCGGCATTCACCCGAAGGGGATGACGTATTCACCGCGCGGCAACGTAAAAATAAATGGGTACAGACTAAATCGATGCGCAACACGTGTGATGGGAGAGAGAAACGATGACTGCTCCCATTCGCTACCAATTTCTCATCGACGGCGAAGTGTCGGATCGCGTGAAGGCCGCATTCCCCGAATTGAGTGTGGCACCAACCGCCGGTGGCTACACCAGCCTGTACGGTCCCGTTGCCGATCACAGCGCCATGCGGAGCATCATGGCACGGCTCGATTCGCTGGGACTGACCGTCGCCGAATTACGCAGACTCCCAGACTGATCGACATTCACATGACTGTGGCCCCGACTGGGGGAATCAGCCGGGGCCACAGTTTCTGACGCGATGATCTACGCGGTATCCCACGTTGCGACTGCCCAAATGACCACGATGTCAAGCGCAATCACCAGGATCGACCACATCGGGTAGTACGGGAGCCACAAGAAGTTCGCGATGATGGAGAGTGACGCAATCACGATTGCCGACGCTCTTGCCCACACCGCACCCGTGAAGAGGCCAAGGGAGACCACAATTCCGATGATGCCCAGAACTATGTGGATCCAACCCCACGTCGAGATATCGAACTTGTAGGTGTAGTTGATTCCGACGACAAACAGATTGTTGTCGGCGACAGCAGCGATCCCCTGCAGCAGGGCAACGATGCCGGCTGTCAGCAGCAGAATCGCCGCCGCGAACGTCGTACCGACCGCGAACCCCTGCTTGACAGGGTGTTCGGCGGGTTCTCGTGGTGGAGCAGTCATCAGCGTTCCTTTCGACGAGAAAGCACTTCCCTCTCTAAGTCTCGAGTACCCATTTAGGGAAGACATCACCCATCGCGGATGAATCCCGTCTGCGGCGATCACCGACCGGGACCTCAGGTGTGCTCGTTAAGCCCCGCAAGATGGTCCGAGACCCGGCCGACAGTGAGCATTCCACTGCCCGCACCGGCAATTTCGTCTTCAGCAGACATAAGAGCAGCCCGCGCTCGTTCCATGACCTGACGGTCACCGACCGCGACGGAAGCTGCTGCGATAAGGCACCACAGCGCTTCGGAAAGTAGGTCGTTCGGCGGGTTGGGCAACGCGCGCACCGCTTCTGCGGCCTCGTTCACTTTCCCCTGCGCGAGAAGCAGATGTGGCCGAGCCCAGGGCTCGTACTGGCCCCAGTTCGTATCGGCGTCGAAGGCCGCCGGCACGCCGTGCCAGACTCGGAGTGCGAGAATTGCCAGCGGGAGAATTCCGTCCTCGAGGCCGGGCATGCCGGAACCGGGAAGACAGACCGCCGCGGCTTCGTACAGCTCCTCGCAGTGCGACACGTCCGCGCCTGTGGCGGCAATTCGCATCGCGCGGAACCAGGTGGTGAATACCGCTGCCAACGGACGCTCGTGACGTCCGGCCAATCGATCCACTGCGTCGGCATGTTGTTCGGCGGCATCGAATTGCCCGAGTGCACCGAGAGCTTGCATACGCACCAGATGCCCGAGAATTTCGAAGGTGGCCAGATCGTGCCGAGCGGAGATCGTTATCAGTTCGCCCCCGATGGCGTCGCGCTCTGGAGCCAGACCAGTTCGCCAGAAACTCTGTATGAACAACCCGTTGAGTGTGAAGGCAAGAAGTCCGGGGTCGTCGAGGGAGCGGGCGATCTGAACGGCAGCGCGGGCAGGTTCGAGTCCGGGGTCGCCGGCAAGTCCGCGTGATTCGAGTGCGATTGTCGCCAAGAGTCTTGCCCGAGCGAGGTCGTTCCCGTCAGGAAGTCGATCGATGGTGCGCTGAGCGGCCTCGACGATCTGAGCAGCCTGCCCCGGATCGTCGGATCGCGTCCAGATGGCAGGCACGTCGTAATTACCGATAATCCGTGCGGTGAGTTCGACGTCGTCCAATTGTTCAGCGGCACTGATGATTGCCAGTCGCTGGTTTCGAGCAGTCTCCAGTCCGCTTCCGCCGGCAACTGCCAAACTTCGGAGCAGGCCGACAGTGGACTCCAATCTCGACTTCGATCCCGCCGATACGGTTCGGTCGTACGCTGCAGACACCTGACTGAAGATCTGCTCTGCCGCTCCAGTATCCAGATGCCCCTCTCGTCGAAGTATGTCGGACTCGAGGTCGGTCAGTCGCGGACCAGGGTCGATGCCGAGTTCCTCGGCGAGTAACTTTCGTGCGCGACGCAGGACAGCCAGGGCGTCGCCCTGACGGTCCGAGCGGTACAGCGCAAGAGCTAGCAGTCGCCAACCATCTTCTCGCCAAGGGTGTTCCGTCACATGGGCATCCAGATCGGGAATCGCTTCCGTGGTCTGCCCGAGATCCAGTTGGGCAGAGGCCAAGCGTTCGACGGCTGTCAGACGCAGTTCCTCCAAGCGGGATCGCTCCGATCGAGCCCAGGGTTCTTCGGTGAACTCCGCGTATGCCGGCCCTCGCCACAACTCGAGGGCGGTTCGGAGCAGTTCGAGTGTTTGCGCTGGCGATGAATCTGCGGCTTCCCGCACCAGACTCTCGAATTTCCAGGCATCGACCGCTTCGGGTGCGGCCTGAATGGCATAGCCGCGCCCTTCCGTCACAATAACTTTCGGCTCCGTTCGAGGCGGACGACCGGGTTCGAGCGCACGTCGCAGCGCCGAGACGAACGTACGTAGTGCGCTGGTCGCTCCGGCCGGAAGATCGACCCAGAGATCGTCGACAATCACGTCCACCGGAACCACACGGCCGCGGGCAACGATCAGGCGAGCGAGGACAGCTCGGTGTCGTGGACCCTTCAGATCGATCAGGTCTCCCGAGTTATTCCATGCGACCACCGGACCCAGCACTCCGAAAACCGGGCTTCCAACTGTGTGGTCTCGCATGTCCCCACGCTATCGCGCTCATCGAATGCTCATCGAATGCGGCGATGCTGATTGCCATCACCCCGACAAACGAGAGCGACCGATGACGATCACCATCCCAGGCTTCGCCTACCAGCAGATTTCCACCCACGACGGCGTGCGGCTCAACCTCGCGATCGGCGGAAGCGGCGCACCGCTCGTCCTTCTTCACGGCTTTCCTCAGACCCACCTCATGTGGCGTCACGTGGCCACCGAATTGGCGTCGGATCACACCGTCATCTGCCCGGATCTCCGCGGATACGGAGCCAGCGACAAGCCTGTCGAGAAAAGCCCCGACACCTACTCCAAAAGAACAATGGCTGCCGACGTCGTCGAGGTGGCGCAGAATCTGGGACACGAGAGATTCGCTCTCGTCGGTCACGATCGAGGTGCATTGGTTGCCATCAGAGCCGGGCTGGATCATCCGGATGTGATCACACACCTCGGTTCACTGGACGTGCTGCCCACCTTGGATATGTGGGACATCCTGCATGGATCGAATGCGGCCGTGGCATTCCATCTCTACTTGATGGCTCAGCCACCTGGCCTCCCCGAACAGATGATCAGCGCCAGCGCCGACGCGTTCTTCGAGTATTTTCTCGACGTCTGGACGACTGATCGCGAAGCAATTCCGGCCGACGTGCGAGCGGAGTACCTGCGGGCCTCGAGGGGGGCGGTGCCGTCGATCGTTGCCGATTACCGCGCGTCGGCAGGCATAGACGTCGAACACGATCAGGCTGATCGCGATTCAGGCCACCAGCTGCGTATGCCGGTCACCGCCATCCAGCAGGACTGGGGTTCGATGCTCGGCTACGACGCCGAGGCCATGTGGAAAGCGTGGGCGCCCGATCTCGAGCACCGCACGCTGTCCGCAGGTCACTTCATGGCAGAGGAGGCGCCCACCGACGTGGTCGACGCGATCCGCGCCCTGCTGAAAAGGTAGTTCTAGCGCTTGACCCCTGCCGCCAAGTCGTCGACCAGCACCTTGGCGGTCAAGGCGTATCCCGCGGCCTTGTAGTAGTCGAAGGGAATCACTCGACCGGCCTGTGCGGCGGGCAGTCGCTGCCATGTGGGCGAGGTGTACACGCTGCCGGAGGCGCTGCGATCCAAGGCGAAGATGACGTCAGCTTCTTCGAGACGGTTGAACTGCTCCGACCCGAGCATCACGCGAAGGTCGGGGCCCTCACGGAGCACCTCGAACCCCAGGTCCTCGGCGACGGCGGTGCGGAAATCGTTCTGGAACCACGCGATCTGATCCTCTGCGGCGGCAACGAAGGCAACCTTCTTGCCGGCCATCAGCGGTTCGACGGTAGGGCGGACCTGAGCCACATGGGCGTCGTACTCGGCGAGTACTTCTTCGGCGCGATCGCTGCGCCCGATGCCGGTGAGGAAGTCCGACATGACCTTTCGCCACTCCGGGGTGAAGTCCTTGCCGACGGGCAGGACTGGTGCGATCTGCTGCATCCGGTCGTTGCCGTACGACCCGGTGTCCCACCACCCGGCACTGAGGACCAGAAGGTCTGCACCGAGGGTCGAGATGTACTCGAAGTTGGGATCCGAAGCACCTTCGGCGAAGATCTCGACGCCTGTGGCACCAGGAACTTCACGACGGAGATGTTCAGCGGCGCCGGCGGGGTAGGCGGTCACCGGGTATCCGGCGAGGATCGAGAGTTCGAGGCCGTCTCGCGGATCGAGAGCAACCACATTCTGCGGGTCCGTCGGAATGATCAGCTTCTCGTCGCCGCGCGTGAACTCGAAGGTCTCCGCGTTTTCGGTCGTCGCACCCTCTGAACTGCTGCAAGCGGCTAGAAATGCAGTCGCGGCAACGCCTGCTCCGACGCCGAAGAATCCGCGTCGGGTCAGGTTGTTCACGATCGCCCAGTAGTCACGATCGGTGGTGGTCGGAGAAAGAAGTCGCGTCATGTTAATTAGGTTAGCCTTAGGAACTTGCGTCGGGAATGGGAAAACAGCTCCCACCAGCGCCAATAAATACGGCGAATACGCCAGCGCGGCGGCAGACGAATCTCAGCCCTACCCCTACTACGAGGTTGAATCGGGGGTAAAGAGACCGAAACCAACGACCGCAGAATCGGATACCCAATCCAAATCGTGTACTCGAACCTTCCCGAACTCGTTGCCACCTACGGTAATTGCCTTGTCTCCGTCGACGGATACAACAATATTGGTGTGCTGACCGGACCATCGTGAACTGTCGTAGATCACGACGTCGCCGATTTCAGGTGTGTAACTGCCGTCGTTCTCGGCGTAGGCGTCAATGCCCTGGTAATACTCCTGGAGGGTGTAAACACCTGGAATACGCCAACTTCCGGAGTTCGGATTGGAGAGCGGGCGTCCGGCTTCTCGCATGATCCAGCTGACAAAATCAGCGCACCATTCCTCGTCAATTCCCTCGGAGTAGAAGGTGCCTGGACGGTCCTGCTCATGCTCGGACTGCAGTAATTCGAGTACGCGCACTTGATCCGAGGAGAGTCTGCTCGCATCAACTTCCGGGAAATCGGCAGTATTCCACGGCAAGTAACGCGAGGGTGCGAATGCCACAACGACGGCACCGACCACAACAACGATGCCGAGTACCCCGGCAATCCAGATCAGGATTCGACGTCGACGGTTCGGTTCGGCAGGACTCACCCTGACGAGTGTGCCAGCTCGCTCGGAATCCAATCGCTGAACGAGAGGTTATGTCCGCACTATGTGGGTCAGGCGCATGCCAGTCAGCCGATCTGCTCGAACAGGGACACGATGATCCCTTCTGGCCCACGCACGTAGGCCATCCGCACGCTGTTCTCGTACTCACCGATACCGCCGATGAGCCCGTACCCGTCCGCAGCCACCGCGTCGACGGCCGCCTGGAGGTCGCCGACCTCGAAGGACACATTGCGCAGCCCAAGCTCGTTGGCCATCGCCGTTGGCGATCCGGGCACGTGATCGGGCGTAACGAAGGACGAGAGCTCCAGCCGGGATCCTTCGCCCGGTGGCCGCAGCATTGCGATCTGACAGTGCGCGCCGGGGATGCCGCAGACGGTCTCCACGAATTCACCCTCCACGGACCCGGTGCCCTCTAGCTCTAGACCCAGTCCGACGAAGAACGCCGTTGCGGAGTCGAGGTCCGCGACGGTAATACCGATGTGGTCGAAACGTTGTACGTGCGCCATGGGATCCATCTTCCAATTGTTCTCTTGTTGTTGTCTTGCCGAGACAGAGTCGGCGGCTGAGAATTCCCATAGCTTGATTCAGAATGGTGGCGGGTCGTTGCCGTAGTCGACGGTTTTGTGGGGCACGCGCTTTCGGGGTGTGGAGATCGGGAAGGTTTGCCGCCGTTTGCGTTCCGCATTCTTCGCCGCCCGGTTTTGAATCTTGACGCGGCGATGTTTGCGTTCACTTCGGATGTGGGCGGCTTTGTTCTCGAGTCGTGTTCGTCGCGGTTTGCCGCCTTCCGGTGGCGGTGGTTCCTGCATTCCGGCGAGTAGTCCGGCGGCTCTGGTGCGGTAGCAATGGCCGGTCTGCGAGGTCAGGGTGATGCTCCGATCCGGGTTCGGGTGGAGCCTCCACTTCCCGGAGTGCTTGAGGCGGTGGTGGTTGCGGCAGAACGCGCTCAGATTCGACGCGACCGTCTTCCCACCCTTCGCGGGGTTGGTGTGGTTGAACGGATCGTTGTGGTCGAGGTCGCAGTTCCAGGCCGGGACATCGCAGTGCGGCCATTGGCAGCTGCCCGCGATGACCCGCAGCCACGTATCGAGTGCCGCGCCGGGGCGGTAGACCAACGCCGAAGCGGGCGCAGGTGTCGGTTCAGGTTCAGCATCTGCCGGTACCCGTACTTCCCGAACGTCTGCGTCTTTCACGATGTCGCGGGCATGCTCGGCGCTGATCACGCCAAAGCCGTCGAGATGTGCAGGTTCGTTCGATCCTGGACTCAGGGTGGAATCGTGTACTACGACATGTACCAACGGCCGGCGCATGATCACCAAACCACTGCGGTCCTGCAGGCAATCACCGCGGTCGCAGTCGCACACCAACACCGTCGAACCACTCACCAAAGCGCCCAACGCATCCGCGCGCCGCTGCTCATACGTACGGGAATCACGGCGACACACCGACATCGCCAACTCCCGCAACCGGCCGTCGAAGGCGCGGGCCTGCTCCGCCGGGATGCTGCCCAGGATGCGGGCCATGCCGTCCTCGGCGGCGCTGACCCCCACGAACCGATCGGCGAGGGCGCGGCGGCGTCGTTCTCGCATCCCCTCCGGATCGACCCGGGCGACGATCCGGTCGATCGCCGCCGTCAACCGGCGACCCGTCAACCCCGTCCCACCGTCCACCGGTGGAGCCAACACCTGCTCGAGCAACAAGCGTTCGACCTCGTCGATCAGCTCGTCACCGACATTCGCGGTCGCGGACTCGATCAACGAGACACGGTAGAAATCGAGTTCGCCGCGGGACATCGCCGCCCGCGTGCGATGCAACCGCGTCTTCAACGCAAACCCCAACCCGATGAGCTTCCCGGCCGCAGCCCGTCCCATCGTCAGGACTGCGCCGACCTCGGATTCGGCGAGCTCGTGCGCCGACGACGTCCACGTACCGCCCTCGACATGCTCGGCGCTGCGGCGGGTGAAGAACTCCGCCACCACGGCCAGTTTCCGCTCGACCAACATCGCTTCACATGAATGCAGCTCGGCCATCAAATCGACGAGGGCGCAATCGGTTTCGGTACCACTCAGCTGCGCTGAGATACCGAAACTTCCCACCCCCGGATCGAACATTCCCCCACCGTAATCGAAATCCTGTTCGAATAGAACAGCTATTCGAAATCAGTCGGAAAAGTCCGAAAAAGTGCCTGCGATGTCCTGACGCATCACAATTTGTGCCACGTACCTATTGCCATGGCATCAAAGTGGTGCCATAGTGGTGCCATGGACTTGACACCGTACGTCGACAACCTTCGCCACGAACTCGCGGTGGCTGCCGAAGCCGGCGGAGAAGACGCAAAGGCACTCGCCGAACGTTTGACCGCACCGCTGGAATCAGCAGTGCGACTCACTCTCCTCGACGCGTTGTCCGCGGCGGCAGCAGAAATCACTCGCGACCTCGCACCAGGCTCGGTGGATCTCCGCCTCCGGGGCCGCGAGCCAGAGTTCGTTGTGACACCCGCCCTCAGCGAACCGACTCCGGCAGACGTCGAAGAGCAACCGATGCCAGTTCCACGCGCCATCACGGAGTCCGATGACGCGGCGATGACTCGGATAAACCTGCGACTGGGTCAAGAACTCAAGGACCGGGTGGAGGCAGCTGCTCGAGAAGCCGGGATATCGGTCAACGCGTGGCTGGTCCGCTCGGCTGCGGCCGCACTGGAAGGCAATCCGAGCCGAAACACGCCGAGGCAACGACCATCCCGAGGTTCCGAGAGCTTCACCGGCTGGGTGCACTGACACCAGACTCTCTTCTCGCACCAACCCCTTTCAGCAACCGAAGACAACATCATCGGGAGTATCACCATGCCTGTATTCAGCACACCGGACCCCATCATCGCGAGCATCGACGTAACTGTCGGACATATCCGGATCAGCGCAAGCGACCGTGACGACACCATCGTGGAAGTACTGCCCACCAACTCATCTCACGACGCCGACATACGCGTCGCCGAACAGACTCGCGTCGAATTCGCTGGTGGACGACTCCAGATCAAGACGCCGAAACAGCGTGGACTCGGCATCTTCGGCAAAACCGGATCTGTCGACGTCTCCGTTCAACTTCCCTCCGGCTCGGAACTCGAGGGCACCGCGGCAGTCGCAAGCCTCCACGCCACCGGCACACTGGGAAGATCTCGCGTGAAACTCTCGAGTGGGGAATGCGCACTCGACACCACCGGACCACTCGACATCAGCACCGGCGCAGGCACAATCACCGTCGAGCACGTCGTGGGCGACCTCGATGCAAGCACCGGATCAGGAACCATCCGCATACGCCGCATCGACGGCAACGCGGTCATCAAGAACTCCAATGGCGACAACAACATCGGCGCGATTACGGGCACGCTCAAGGCAAAAACGGCAAACGGCGACGTTATCGTGGAGCACGCCGAATCTGATGCCACTGCCGCAACAGCCAACGGGGACATTCGCTTCGACAGCATCGAGAGTGGAGTTGTCTCCGCGAAAACCGCTGCCGGGAAGATTCATATCGGCGTTCGATCCGGAACCGCCGCTCGATTCGACGCCCATACCTCCTTCGGCCGCGTCGACAACCAGATGAACACCACACACGGACCGGCATCGACCGAGCGCAGGGTGGATGTCCGCGCACATACCAGCTACGGCGACATCGTCATTCGACGTTCGGAGCCTCCAAAAATCTAGCGAAAGGAACGCTGATGACCCGCAAACCAGCTATCACCGCAACGGGCCTGACAAAGTCTTACTCCGACAAAACGGTACTGGACGGAATCGACATTTCCGTCGACAGTGGCACCGTCTTTGCGCTTCTCGGCCCCAACGGCGCCGGCAAGACCACCATCGTGGAAATCCTTTCGACCCTTGTTCCCGCGGACGGCGGCAACATCCGCATCGCGGGGTACAACCCATCCGACGATCCAGACGCGGTGCGTGCGCGCATCGGTGTCACCGGACAATTCTCGGCGGTGGACGACTATCTCAGCGGCGAGGAGAACCTTCTCCTCATGGCCGACCTTCATCACCTGAGCAAAGACGAACGCCGCACTCGCACGGACGATCTCCTGAAGAAGTTCGATCTAGTCGACTCCGCCGGAAAGCTCGCATCGACATACTCGGGTGGAATGCGCCGAAAGCTCGATCTTGCAATGACATTGATCGGCCGGCCGGAGATCATCTTCCTGGACGAGCCCACCACCGGCCTCGATCCTCGGAGTCGACGCTCGATGTGGCAGATCATCCGCGAGTTGGTGAGTGGCGGCGTCACCATCTTCCTCACAACGCAGTACCTCGAGGAAGCCGACCAACTGGCCGACCACATCGCCGTACTCGACCACGGCCGGATCGTGGCCGAAGGAACCGCTGCAGAACTCAAACGACACATCCCAGGCGGACATATTCGCCTGCATTTCGCAGACCGAGACCAACTCGACTCTGCTGCAGATATTCTCGACCACTCCTCGCGTGACGAGGCTGCCTATGTTCTGCAAGTTCCCAGCGACGGCGGGGTCAGGTCACTGCGCTCTGTTCTCGACCAACTCGACGCTCACTCGATCGATGTCAAGGAACTCTCCGTCCACACACCGGACCTGGACGACGTCTTCCTGACGCTGACCGCCACCGAAAGGACCGACGCGCGATGACTACTGCAACTCTTGCCTACCAGGACTCGAAAACCATGCTGCGCCGCAGCATTCGCCACATCGTGCGATATCCGTCGATGACGGTGATGCTGGTCGGGATGCCGGTCGTCTTCCTGTTGCTGTTCGTCTACGTTCTCGGCGGGACACTCGGGAACGGCCTCACCCCGGGCGGCGGTGGTGGCGGCCGGGCGGAATACGTCAATTATGTTGCCCCGGCGATCATTCTGATGACAGTTGCCGCGGCGGCGCAGGGTACTGCCATCTCCGTTGCCACCGACATGACTGCGGGGATCATCGCACGATTCCGCACGATGGCAATCACACGCACTTCTGTCCTCACTGGCCACGTTCTGGGCAGTCTTCTTCAAACGATAGTAAGCCTCTTTGTTGTCATCGCGGTGGCCGTCGCCGTCGGCTTCCGGCCGAGCGCCGGCGTTGTCGAATGGGTCGCCACGTTTGCGCTCCTCATCTTGGTGTCGATTGCCATGATCTGGTTGTCCGTTGCCTTCGGACTTGTGAGCAAGAGCGTCGAGACGGCAAGCAATCTTCCAATGGTGTTGATCCTCTTGCCTTTCCTCGGAAGCGGATTCGTGCCGACCGAGTCGATGCCAACCGTATTACGATGGTTCGCCGAGTATCAGCCGTTCACTCCGATCATCGAAACGCTCCGGGGACTACTTCTCGGCGAAGCGATCGGAAACAACGCAATTCTCGCAGTCGCGTGGTGCGTCGCGATCACCTTCCTCTCCTACCTCTGGGCGCGTAGTTTGTTCAACCGTCGCCCGGTGCGCTGAGCTCGAAACACACGATCTTCGAGAACAGGTACGGTGTCGCTGTCGTCGAGTTCGGAGGCGATGGCGACGTCGTGCGGAAACCCGAGAACAATCAACTCGCGCCCGGAGGCGCAGTCCCGTAGGCGGTCTTCGATCGAATCCGATACCGCCGCCCATGCATCTGCTGCCATCCGAGACTCCGGCGATACGGATCCGTTCCAGCCGGCCTCGATCAACGCCTCGATAACAGCACCCGCTCCCCACAGATCCTCCACTGCCGGACGCAATTCTCCACCGGGCCATTTCTCCCCGGATGCAACGATCGCCACCCGGGATCGCGAACCATGTTCGTGCACAACCCAATCTGCTACCGCCGATGCGTTCCTCAACGAAGCACCCACACAAACCGGAACAATGGCCGCCAGCGCAAACGCGATCGTCGACCCGTTCGGGGACGGCAATACCAACCGTCGCGGACGTTCCGAATCGCGAATCGACTTGGGAGACAAACTGATCTGGCCTTCAGAAGCCACACTCCGTCGCACAGCCAGAACCGCGTCGACGTCGCGAGCGTAGTCAGCCGCACTCTCGTCGTACCAGGAATAAGGAAAGACCTCGATTCCTGCATCAGCGGCGACGCTCAGAGTCGTCGTGAACGAGAGAACATCAACCACAATGGCCAGGTCAACACCAGTAGCAATCGCTTCGGCACCTGCTCGGCCCCAGTCGAATCGAAGTCCGTACTCGAGTTGGCGATGTTCCGAATTCATGGCGCAAGCATCCCAGAAGAGAGGTACCGACGCTTTGTCAGGAGTTTCTCGTCTATGGTTAGGGTACCCCAATAATTGAAGGACGAGATTGCTGTGAATCCCATGTTGAGCCGCCGTGCCATGTTGTCGGTCACCTTCGCCACTGCAGCAGGTTTTGTCCTTGCTGCCTGCGGTGACAGTGTGAATGACGAGTCCACTACGAGCGCCGAGGGCGGCCACGCCGAACCGGGCGCCTTCCCTGTCACGATCGATCACAAATTCGGGTCCACCACAATCGAGCAGGCCCCCAGTCGTATCGCAGCTGTCGGTATCGGTGACGCCGATGTCCTACTTTCCCTCGGGCTGACGCCCGTCCTGGTCCCGGTGTGGAAGGGCTCAACCGACGACGGAATCGGTGTCTGGGCCGACTCGGCCGTTCAGGGCGCTGAGCCGACACCATTGGCCAACGCCACCACCGAGTTCGATATCGAGACGATTATCGCTGCGGCTCCGGACTTGATCATCGCGGTCAACAACGCGATCGACGAAGACCTGTACAAGCAGCTCAGTGCAATCGCACCCACGGTGCTGCACGCTGCCGATCAGACCGATTGGGTTCTGCCCTGGCAGGAAGTGACAACCCGTATCGGTACTGCCGTGGGCGTTCCCACACAGGCCAAGCAAGAGGTGCAGGACGTCCAGGATCTGATCACTCGCACTCGCGCCGAGAACCCTCAGTTCGAAGGCAAGACAGCAGCACTCGTCATTCGGTGGAGCGACGGCAATCTGCGCGCATTCAGCCCCGAGGCCGCACGGGCTCAGCTGCTTACTCAGTTGGGGTTCACGGCGCCTGCCGCACTGAAGGAGCGATTTGCGGGCAAGCTGAACTACGAGATCTCCGCCGAGAACTACGACCTTCTCGAATGCGACTACCTACTCTTCGACAACTACGAGAAGGCTCGCCCCGAGATGGAGACGCAGGCTGCGTTCACCAATTTGAACGTCGTGAAGTCCGGTGGCCTGATCAGCTTGGACCCCATCGTCAGTGATGCGGTGTCCATGCCGAATCCACTCACCATTCCGTTTGTCCTGGAAGACTTCGTCGCGAAGATCAATCAGACGATCGCGGCTCGATAGCCTTCGTTCGACCTGACCACACCCACAACGCCACAGCTGACACGGCCACACAGACCGAAACGATCACCCACGGTGACGCCGGCGCTGCGTGGCCGTTGTCGACGAGGTCGTACACAAAGCCGACTCCCACCGTTCCCAGCAGCGCAAGCAGCCCTCCGATCGTGTTGAGCATGCCGAAGTGCGCCCCGAGATTGCTTTCACGGCCGAGGATCGCGATGGTGTCGCGCATCGGTGGCACCATCAGCATCTGACCCAAGTGGAGCAGTCCGATCCAGAGCGCCAGCCCGACTATCTGCGTCGACGCCGACGCCTCGGTACTCACACCGGTAGCCAGTGGCACCAGGAACGAACCGGAAATCAGCACCAGCCCGAAGGCGATCGCTCGGCGATGACCAATGCGGTGAGCCACTGCAACTGTCGGCCCCTGCCCCACTATCACCAGTACCGCCGCGCCCACGTAAAACCAACCGAGCGCAGACTGGGACCCGATTCCGCGCTCGAGTTGTTCGGGAAGCATCAGGTACAGCTGGCTGTAGGCAACCAACTGAAAGCTGCACAGGGTGGCGAAGATCAGGAAGCTATTGTTGGTCAACACACTTCGCCACACGTCGCGCAGCGTATAAGTCGACACCGGACCCTCGTGCGCGTCGCCCGGACGGGGAAACCAGACGAAGAACCCCACCCACATAATCACGAACAACAGGGCTGCCGCCGACGCCGTCCACGAGAACGGAAACACCAGCAGAGCAGCACCGAGCGCCGGACCGATCACAGTTCCCAGTCGGCTGCACATCTGTTCCACTGCAAACAAATCGGTACGACGCATGATGCCCGAGGACTCGAGTTCGCGACCGTATTCAGCGTTGGCCGACTCCACCGCCGGAGCAAAGAGCGCAGCGGCAAATCCCACCAGGAGTACTCCGACAATCACGGCGGCCATACTCTCGGCCAATCCGAGCATCAAAAAACCGACTACTCGAACGGCGATGCCCAACAGAATGATCGGACGCTTACCGAATCGGTCGGCGAGGCTTCCGCCGATGAAGAACATGCCCTGCTGACTGAACATGCGTAGCCCGAGAACCAGGCCGACAATCCATGCCGCAAAGCCAAGATCTTCCGAGAGATGTACCGCGAGAAAGGGCACAACGAGGTAGAACCCGATGTTGAACAACACCATCGACAGAAGCAGCAGCTTCACAACTGGCGGTAGAACGCGAACCTTCGCGAAGGTCTTACTACCGGGGAAACGCGTACTGAGCACCACAACCGAGAACACTATTGCCCGAGCGGGCTTCAGTGGAAATTACCTGCCCGGAAATGACGTGCCCTACGCGGAGCGGCCAACCGCATTCAGCGCTTCCACTATTGCCTCGTTGAATCCACCGCCACCGTGACCGGCGTCGCCTCGCACTACCAATTCACTACCCGGCCAGCTTTTGTGAATCGCCCAGGCAGTGTCGAGCGGGCCGGAGACGTCGTATCGCCCGTGTACGAGGATCGCCGGTATCTCTGCGAGACGATGCATTCCGTCCATGATCTGATTGGGCACGAGGAAGCAATCGTGGCTCCAGAAGTGCGTCACCAATCGGGTGAACACCCGCCGGAAGTCCGGATTTTCGTATCGCTTACTCGGAGTCCACCCTGGCATCAGCGATACATGTACGTCTTCCCACCGGCACCACTGAAGCGCAGCATTTTCCTGCACAACAGGATTCGGATCCGCAAGCAACCGCGCGTACGCCGCCGGAAGGTTTCCGTCACGTTCATCCATCGGCACCGGCTCGATGAACTCCTCCCACTCGCGAGGGAACACTCTGCCCATGGCGCGGGTGATCCACTCGATTTCGGTGTTGGTGCCACCGGTGATCGCACCCAACACCATCGCGATCACACGCTCGGGAAAGGCCTGCGCGTACACCAGCCCCAAACTGACGCCCCAGGAAAGACCGGTGACGATCCATCGTTCGATACCGAGATACTCGCGCAGGCGCTCGATATCGTCGAGGATGTTGGCCGTTGTGTTCACCGTGAGATCGACGTCGGGCCCGTCCGCCAGCGGGCGGCTACGCCCACAACCACGTTGATCGAACAGGACTGCGCGGAAAATATCGGGATCGAAGAATCGTCTGGCGCCGAGCGTGCATCCCGAACCCGGCCCACCGTGGAGATACAGAACCGGAACACCCGTAGATATCCCGACGCTCTCCCAGTACAAGGTTTGCCCGTCCGAGGTGTCGAGCATCCCTGATTCGTACGGATCAACCGGAGGAAACAAGTAAGCACTCATGGATCGATCCTGCCATCCGAGCACCCGTCGGCGAACATCGACTTTCCAAAAACATTGTCCACCAGAATAATTCGACGACCCGTCAGGCGGCATGTTTCGCTCTCCCATGTGCGGGATATGCAGCGAGAACGGCCGACGGGTGGAGAACTCATGAAACGAATGATCGCAGCACTCATCGTCGCGGGCGCCCTCGTGTCCCTGCCCGCCTGCGGCAATGACGACACAAACACAGAGACGGCAACCAGAACCAGCAACACTGCCGAATCTACGACCGTTCAAATCAGCTCCGTCACCTCCACCGCCGATCTGGGAATGATCGACCAGGCAAAACTGGCAGCATTTGTTGTGGCTTTCCGCACCGCCTACGCGGATCTCTCTCAGGATCGCGACGACGAAAGCATCCAGGAAATTGTGTTCAGCTCGTGCAACGCCATCGCCGACGGTGCGACCGAGCAAGAGGTCACCAAGGAGATCCGGGATCTCGCCGCGAACGACGGCACGGAAGCGACGCAGACTCAAGCCGAGCAGATCTACAAATTGGTGACACCAGCCTGCCCATGACGAGCACAGCTAAAGCACTTGTCGGCCCGGTGGCCTACCGTGTGTAGGACATCGCATCGACGGGAGCACACCACATGCGTGAAGGTTTTCGCTTACCCGGCTACGGCGGTGCCGCGGTTTTCCTACGCAGCCACGCTGTTCCGGCTCGGGTGCTCGACACAGCGGCCCCGATCCTGGTGTTCGACGTAGGATTGCTCAGCCCCGACGAATACAACCAGTACCTCAGCCGACGTGCCGACGACGGGTTCGTGGAACGGCTGTCGACATTCTTCTTCCACGCCGCGGCCGACTTCCACCCGGAGCTGTCACTGCCAACTTTCAGTGACGAGACCCTCGGCTTGACGATCTCCGTCCGCTCCAGCACCGATCAGCGCGTCGAACTCGAATTCTCGCTTGCCGGAGACGCGACCGGATCGGACTCCGAACGCGATGAAATGGGCTTCGAGACAAGCAGAGTCGTGCTCGCTACCTCAGCTCAATCGGTTAGCCGACTCAGTGGTCGGACGAGCTCGCATTTCGACGGGGAGGCGTAGCCATGGGATTCCTGTTCGAACTTCTCGATTTCCCCGACGGCAGTCGGATGACGGATCTGTGGAACAACACGTGGGCCGACGAAGCGAAGAGTGAAGAGATCGCGTCGGGTCACTTCATTCACCTCGGCGACGATCAACACGTCGACGTCGAAGCCGACTTCCTGAGTAGCCATCTGCCGTTTCACGTCGCCGGATTCGGCGGAACCTTTCCAGACGGCAAACCCTGGATGTTCATCATGCAGAAAGCACCGGCCGATATCGCGATTCTCCTTCGTGGACAGGAAGATCCGCACTCCATGCTGCGCGAAGCACTCGACCGCGCGATGGAATTCAACCCCGATGCCCTAGTCGCAGAGGAGATGTCCTGGCATCACGGCGATCTCGTGAACATCTACGAGGACGAAGGTGTCCTGGCCTCCGCTGCCGAAAAGTGGTCGGTGGCCGATCTGCTGCGTGGACTTCTGGCGCAATGTTGCGGGGTGGACTTGACCGACATTGTCTCGGGATTCCCGGACTGCGCTTTCCCGGACACCGCGCACGCGTGTGAGGACGATGTTTTCAGCGACATCTTTGCGCGATGGGTTGCCGGCCTGCAGTGATGTGACGAGGTAGACAACCACTCGAAACATTTCGGAGTAGACTCATTTATGAGCGTGATCCGAAATGAAACGAGGTGAGCGGGATGACGAAGCCAGACCACGAGTTGGGTCGTCGCGAACGCAACAAGCTCGAGAAACAGACACGCATCTTTGAAGCCGCAGCCGAACTGTTCGCAGAAAAGGGCTACAGCGCGGTCACAACACAAGAAATCGCCGACCGCGCCGATGTAGCCGGCGGCACCCTCTTCCGTTACGCCGCAAGCAAAGCCGAGCTACTGCTCATGGTCTACAACGCGGAGTTCCGGAAGCAGATCGAACTGGGAGAAGAACGTGAAGCCAAGTCGACGGACACGGAAACCCGTGTACTCGAGCTTGTTTCACCGCTGCTGATCGCCAGCCGCCGAAACGACGAGAACACCGGCATCTATCAACGAGAAGTGTTGTTCGGCGAGCCAACCGAATGTTTCCGGGCCGAAGGCCTGGAACTGTCGCAGCGCCTACAAGCGCGGATTGCAGCGATCTTGGCCGAGGCTCATCCCGACCACACCGCCCACACCACCACCGCAGCTCGAACAATTTCGAACGTGCTGCACTTCGAGATAGCCCGCGCGGCATTGGACCGGATCACGGCTGACGAACTCACGAACATCGTTGCCGCACAGGTCCGATTGACGCTTGCCGGACTACCCACCGAAAAGGATTGAGGATCACAATGTCTGAACTGAAGCAGATCACCGTTCTGGGTACCGGGGTTCTCGGCTCGCAGATCGCCTATCAGACCGCGTACCACGGATTCGACGTGGTCGCGTACGACATCAACGCGGAGGTCATCGACAAGGCCAAGGCCCGGTTTGCATCGTTGGCCGCCGCCTACAAGGCGGAGAACGTCAAGGGCGCTGCCGAAGGCAAGGCTGACGAAGCGCTGCAACGTATTACGTACTCGCACGATCTCGCCGAAGCCGTGGCCAAGGCCGATCTGGTCATCGAGGCGATTCCCGAAGACATCGGCATCAAGCGCGATACGTACGAGAAGCTCGCTGCAGTAGCTCCGGAACACACGGTGTTTGCGACCAACTCCTCGACGCTCCTGCCGAGCGATCTCAAGGAGTTCACTGGTCGCCCCGACAAGTTCCTGGCTCTGCACTTCGCAAATCACGTGTGGGTCAACAACACTGCCGAGGTCATGGGCACCGAGTCCACCGACCCCGCCGTGTACCGAGAGGTTGTCGAGTTCGCGAAGAACATCGGCATGGTGCCGATCGAGCTCAAGAAGGAGAAGGCAGGTTACGTACTCAACTCCCTCCTGGTCCCGCTCCTCAATGCTGCCTCCGACCTACTGATCGACGGCATTGCCGATCCCGACATGGTCGACAAGACTTGGCGTATCGGCACCGGGGCCCCGTTCGGGCCCTTCCAGATCATGGATGTCGTCGGGCTGACCACCGTCTACAACATTTCCTCCCAGGGCGGCGAGAAGCAGCGCGAATTCGCTGACTACATCAAGAAGAACTACATCGACGAAGGCAAGCTCGGCGTCGCAGTCGGCGAGGGCTTCTACAACTACAAGAGCTGATCACTCACCAGCAGACCGCGCGGTGGTCGCTACGTGAATTCACGTCGCGGCCACCGTGCAGTCGTCTGTTGGCAGTATGCACGAAACACCCCTGAGCGATTGTGACGCAAGCTTCTTCACGTGTGACCACATCCTCAGGAGACTTCCCTACATGCGTCGTTCCGCTATCTCGGCTCTCACTACGCTGGCGCTTCTCGGCGCCGGAACATTGGCCGGCACACCCGCCGTCGCCGCTCCGCTCGCGTGTGGCGGTATCTCGACTGGTTCATTCTCCGGCTCGGCCGGCGGTTCGGAGTACCTGTGTGCGCAGGAAGGTGACCTTCTCGACGTACGCATCGGCGACGTACACGCCACGCAGCCTTCCCTCGGATACGACGAGGTGTACTACAAACTCGGTCGATACACACTCGGCAAAGACGAGATCAACAAGAAGTTCGACGACTGGTGCGAAGCCAACGGTCAAATTGAGGCCGAAACAGCCTCGGAGACATCATCACTGAAGGATCCGGCATCCTTCACCTGCGCACAACCGGTCGGCTCGGAAACCGCCGAGAGCATCGCGCCCATGAAGACAGTTGTGGTCGGGCCACGCGGCGAGCTCTATCTCACCGACGGACACCACACCCTCACGTCGTTCTACGAAACGCCGGACGGCGGCCCTGACATGCACGTTCGACTGCGAGTGCTCGGCAACCTCAGCAACCTGAGCGAGTCGGCATTCTGGGCCGAGATGGAGAAGAACAAGTGGGTGTGGACGCGCGACGTCGACGGCAACCAGGTTTCGGTGCAGTCATTGCCTAAGGGCGTCGGCCTGGCCAACTTCGCCGACGACAAGTACCGCAGCCTTCTGTACTTCGCCCGCGACATCGGCTTTGCGCCCGGCTCGATCCCGTTCCAGGAGTTCTACTGGGGTGCCTGGGTTCGCGACGCCTCGCCGGTCGATCTGAGCGGCTGGAACAACAACGATCTCACCAGCTACCTCAGCACCGTCAAGGCTGTGTCACAGGCTCAGACCACATTGCCCGGTAATGCCGTCGTCGACAGCGGTTTCACCGCCACCGATCTTGGCGTACTGACCGCCTGGAATGACGGGAAGGCGGAGTCGAAGGGCGAGTTCGCCAAGCTGTCGAAGCCGTACTCGGATGAGAAGCCGGGCAAGATCGCCTACTCACTGACCTACAAAGCAACCCTCTGAACTGCAACGATGAATTTCATATCGATGAAGCTTGACTAAGGCTTCACTCAGTAATCTGATCCCATTCGGGTGCCGCTTCAGCGAAGCAGCGAGGTCCTGCCCTGACGGATACATGCCGTCATATCTGCCCAGACGAACCATTGCCGGGCAACCAGGTGTCGTTTTCCCAGGCAGGCGGCATCTCCCCCGCAGTACGGGCGCTGTTCGAGTACTTGTTCGGTGATCAGCATCAGTCGAGTGACTTCATCTACGAGGACGAACTGAACGGACTGACCCGCGACGGCGTACTGACGCGCCTGGATCTGGCCCTCTCGCGTGATCAGTCCGAGAAGATCTACGTCCAGACTCGTATGCGCGAGCAGGGCCGGGAGTTGTTTGCCTGGCTAGAAAAGGGCGCCCACGTGTACGTCTGCGGCGACGCCACCCGGATGGCAAAGGACATCGACGACGCGTTGCGCGAGGTGGTCGCCGAGCACGGTGTTCGACACCCACGGGTCCAGCTCCCACACCACCTACCAGACCCGGCCTCTGATCGCCTTGCCTTCGAAGCGATACGAACCGCCCCCCAACCGAATCAGCGGTCATGGACGTCTGGGAGGACGTCATGAGCAGCATTTCTGCAGCATCCTGACGCCCGAAGTTCTATCGGTGAACCGCGACTGCGACGTGCTCGGATATCAAAGTGGTCCGCATCTGACGTCAAAGCGCTCACGAACGGCGCCAAGTGTCTGCCGATGGTGTTCCCGGTCATTGTGATGCGTCCGCATGAATCGGAGAGTTTCAAGCATCCTGCGCGGAATGGGATACCAACGATCGAAGTTGAGACCGCAGTTCAGGAAGACCTTGTTCGGGACGGCGTCGAAGATGAGGCTGAGGTTGTACTGACCAAGCGTAAGTGCTGTCCAGATCAAGGTCTCTCTGGACTTGCGGGCCAGATCTTCACCATCGAGCTCGTAGAGTGGTGTCTCGTCGAGCTTGCCGAGGAACAACAGGTGGGTCAGAAAGTAGCTGGCGAACGATGAGAATCCAATCGTCACTGACCGCGTATTGATCGACAATGTCGTACCGTAAGTCGAAATATAGGGTTCGTATTCAGTGTCAGTTCGGAGAAGATAACCCGAGCAGTTCACCAGCCAGCTCCCGGGCTGTATTAGCCTCGTTTCTCCACTGCGATATAGGATTTCGAGTCCGTCGGGCTGGTCGATCGCGTCGTCAAAGTACTCCATGTCGACAGTGTTAAGTCCGGACGAGATCGTCGCGGCTTCCGATTCCGAGAGCAGTCCGTTGAAGAATCGTCGTGATGGCTGGATCGGTTCCAGTCCGTGGGTTGCCTGAAACCAGTCCCTGACCTCGTCCTCGTTTGTGCCATCGAATCGAAGCGCGATCTCATTGAACATGCGGGTTGGTAGCGTTCCCTTCCACAATCGTCGGGCACCGTTGGGAAACATGTCGTCCCTGTTGATGAAGTACGTTCCGGCCCCGGCGATGACGTTGACTTCCCTGCCCGGGTATTCGGTTACCGCTGCGTAGGCGGTATCCATTGCCGTTTTTCCGCCGCCGACGATCCAGATCGGCGTATCGCTTGCATGCATCTCCTCGCTTCGGATGTCGAAGAAATCCGGCGATACAGAGTGGATCTGTTCACTCGATACCGACAGCGGTTCGTTTGGGTTGACCCCGAAGCCATTCGCTTTGATGACGCGCGTTGCGGCGATCGCAAGGCGTTGTCCTGTTTCCGATTGCGCAGTGATGCGATTGCCATCCGCCGACTCGGCGTGGGAATCGACTGTCCACCCGAAGTACTCGATGACCTGAACGCGTTTCTTGATGACGTCGAGGCAATGCGTGAAGTGATCGAGAACCTCGGGCTTGGTCGCCAAATACGATCTCTCTTGGCCCAAGGTCCACTTGATGTTTCCGGCGGTGAACAGTGGGTGGGGCTGGTGCAACCGAATGTAAGGGTAGGTGTCGCTCCACATCCCGCCGGGCCGGTGGCGTCGGTCGATGAGAATGATCTTGTGGTCGCGCGATAGATACTGTGAAGCGACCGCTGCAGCATTCAGTCCCGCGATCCCGGCGCCGACGATGCAAACATCGCACTGATCCATGAGTGGCCCTGATAGTGCTGGACTTGGACTATTCATTTCAACCTGCCTAGCTCGGAGTGTGCGGAGCGGTTTCGACTAACTCGACCAGGAGAGTGATCGTGATCTCCTTGGAGTTTCGGGTCGCAGGTTGATCTGTCAGCGCCCCCGGTCGGGCATCGTGATCGAATCCGGGTTCGGGATCCACCACCAGCACATCACTCGCTGTCGGCTTTGTCCTCGTGCAAACAGATGAGATCCGCGATAATCGAATGGACACGCGCGACGCCGCACACCTGACCCCACAGGGGTGGTCGATGATCACAGTTGACGAATTCTCCCGGCTCGTGGCCGCGATCTACGCATCGGCCGTCGATCCTGAACACTGGAATTCGACGCTTGCCGATTTTGTGCGAGCCTTCGACGGTGTCGGTTGCGGCCTGCTGACCTCGGGACCGACCAACCGGAAATCCGACGTGATGGTAAAGCAGATAGGTAAAGATCCTTCCGCGCTATCGACGTACAACGCCTATTACGGTCGGCTCGACTATGTGGCAGAAGCCGTGGAGAAGTCTCCGATCGGCCATATCCACACGGGGACCGAACTGATCCTCCCCAACACGAACACGGAGTTCTATGCCGACTGGTGTCGCCCCAACCGCTTCGGCGATGGCCTGTTCGTCCGTCTGACCGGAGGCAATTCCAGTGCGTGGCTGGGGATTGCCGCATCCAGGGACTCGGAGCCGTTCGGAACCCCTGATCGACTCAGACTGATCAGGCGGTTGGTTCCGCACCTCCAACAGGCGATTCACACCGAAGCGAAACTCGTACACCTCAAGCAGGGCGAATGCGCTCTCTCTACCGCACTCGAGCAGGTCGAGCGCGGTATCGTGATCATCGGACTGGATGGTCGGATTATGCGGCTCAACTCCAGAGCTGAGACAATCCTCGCTTCCGGTGACGGCCTACACCTCGGTCAGCATGGGTCCATTGGAGCGTCGTTCGCTCGTACCGATCGAAAACTCCGAGACCTCATGTACCTCGCGACGGACTCACACGATAACCGGGTTCCTCGCGGCGGCACACTTTCCTGCCCTCGCCTTTCCGGGCGCTGCGACTATGCCGTTCATGTAGTTCCTCTCGCCGCGGACATCGCCGGAATCGGCACGGTCGGACTGGGCGAAGCGCGAGCCGCCGCACTCATCGTGATCGACGACCCGGATCGCGAAACCGATTTGGACACAACCGCATTGCGCGAGTTGTACGCACTCACCGGCACCGAGTCGGAAGTCGCCCTGCGACTAGCACAGGGCGACAGGATGGAGCTGATTGCCGAGAATTTCTCCGTCTCGATCACCACAGTCAGGACCCACCTTCAGCACATCTTCGACAAGACCGGCACGCACCGCCAAGCCGAACTTGTGCACCTTCTCCTGTCCGCCGGTCCAACTCTTCACGAGAATGTTCAAGGCCGCTTCAGGCGACTTCCGTGACGAACAATCCGATCCAGGCCGAGAAGCGCCGAGCCCAGCCGGAGAACTTCTCACCGGCACAATCAGAGTGGAGATCGACCCGAACTAGCGACAGGCCACTACTGCTCGTCTACTGCTCGTCGCGGCTCGTCGATCCCGGTAACAACGCCGGGAACCAGATATCGGTCAGGACCTCCGCTGCCTGAACCCGGGTCACGTCGATGGTTCCCTGAACCGCCCAGCGGGTGAAGAAGCGCTCGAGTTGGCTGACCAGCAGTTCGACGCGCAGCCGAGCCTCGTCGCGCTGATCGGACGGCCACCGCTCGAGATATTTCGGCATCGCATTCGGCAGCTGTGTCATCCCGTCACGCGCAGTGATCCGGAATTCCGGCTCGAGTGCTACCGCCTCGTCCCATGCCGGCAGCAGCCTCTTGTTCTCATCGAACCAGTCGAACGCGCGCTCCAACCACGCAGTGAATTCCGCGCGCGAATGTGTGTCGAGCACACGGTCGAGATCAATGTAGAAAGTGAACGCGCTGGCGGCCATACCGGCTTCCCCGATGGTCTTCAGCATCGCCACCTTGCTGGGGAAATGCACGTAAAACGTGGCTCTACTGCATCCGACGGCCGAGGCGATGTCGTCGACCGTTACTGCCGCGTACCCGCGTTCTTCGAACAAAATGCGGGCAGCGTCCACGAGTTTGGCCCGCGTCGCGCGCTTCTGCTCGTCCCGCAGGGTGCCCCGCTTGCCTTTTCGACCATCCGTTGCCGTGCTCACATCAACTACCTTCGTTCACTTTGCGCTCTCTGGCAAATCGCCGACTCATCGTCATCGAGCAACATTGCGTCACTCATTGACACCACGTCAGCCAATGATGCACTATGACTCAAGTCACTTTCCGGGCTTCGACTCTTCGTCTCGATGCCCGGATCAGAACAGAAAGCGATGGCGTATGAGCCCCACGAATTTGCCGAGAGTCTGCATCATCGGCGCCGGACCGACCGGAATCACGACGGCCAAGCGAATGAAGGAATTCGGAATACCCTTCGACTGCTACGAAGCATCCGACGAGGTCGGCGGAAACTGGTACTACAAGAACCCCAACGGCATGTCGGCCTGCTACCAGAGCCTGCACATCGACACCTCCAAGTGGCGATTGGCATTCGAGGACTTTCCCGTCTCCGCAGACCTACCCGATTTCCCGCACCACTCCGAACTTTTCCAGTACTTCAAGGACTACGTCGAACATTTCGGCCTGCGCGAGTCGATCATCTTCAACACCAGTGTTGTTGCAGCAGAACGTGATGCAGACGGACTCTGGACCATTACGCGCTCAGACGGCGAAGTCCGCACCTATGACGTACTGATGGTCTGCAACGGCCACCACTGGGACCCCAACATCCCGGACTACCCGGGCGAGTTCGACGGCGTCCTGATGCACAGTCACAGCTACAACGACCCGTTCGATCCGATCGACATGCGCGGCAAGAAGGTTGTCGTGGTCGGAATGGGCAACTCCGGCTTGGACATTGCGTCCGAACTGGGGCAGCGATACCTCGCTGACAAACTCATCGTCTCGGCGCGCCGCGGCGTGTGGGTGTTGCCGAAATACCTGGGCGGAGTGCCGGGAGACAAACTGATCACCCCGCCCTGGATGCCTCGGGGTCTGCGCCTGTTCCTGAGTCGCCGATTCCTCGGAAAGAACCTGGGAACCATGGAGGGCTACGGACTGCCCAAGCCAGACCACCGCCCCTTCGAGGCCCATCCGTCGGCCAGTGGCGAGTTCCTGGGACGTGCCGGGTCCGGCGACATCACCTTCAAGCCGGCGATCACCAAACTCGATGGCAAGCAGGTTCATTTCGCGGACGGCACTGCTGAGGACGTCGACGTAGTCATCTGCGCCACCGGCTACAACATCAGCTTCCCCTTCTTCAGCGATCCGAATCTGCTGCCGGACAAAGACAATCGATTCCCGCTCTTCAAGCGAATGATGAAGCCCGGAATCGACAACCTCTTCTTCATGGGACTGGCTCAGCCCATGCCGACACTCGTCAACTTCGCCGAACAGCAGAGCAAGCTCGTCGCGGCCTACCTGACCGGTAAATACCAACTGCCAACCCCCAGCGAAATGCAGGAGATCACCAAGGCCGACGAGGCGTACTTCCTCGCCCCCTATTACAAGTCTCCGCGCCACACCATTCAGCTCGAGTTCGATCCCTACGTCCGCAACATGAACAAGGAAATCGCCAAGGGCACCAAGCGCGCCGAGGCTTCGGGGAACAAGCTCCCCGTCGCGCCGCGTGCCGCAGCGCACGAGCTCGAGAAGGCGGATCGCGCATGAGCCTGGTAAATGGTCACTGCAACAGCGAGTTCGAGGCCGTCTACAACGCCTTCGAAGCGCAACTGGCGTCCGGTGAGGAACTGGGCGGCTCCATCGCCATCACCGTCGACGGAGAGTCCGTCGTGGACATCTGGGGTGGATACACCGACGAATCCCGCACCACTCCCTGGGGTTCCGACACCATCGTGAACACCTTCTCCATCACCAAGACCATGGCAGCACTGTCCGCATTGCTTCTTGTCGAACGCGGACAACTGGACGTCTACCAGAAGGTCGCCCACTACTGGCCCGAGTTTGCGGCAAACGGCAAGGAAGACATCGAAGTTCGTCACCTGCTGTCGCACACGTCGGGGGTCTCGGGCTGGGAGCGCCCAATCGAACTGAAGGACATCTACGACCTCGAGACGTCTACCGCCCGCCTCGCCACCCAGTCTCCGTGGTGGACGCCAGGTACGGCGTCGGGCTATCACGCGATCAACTACGGACATCTGATCAGCGAAGTCATCCGACGCATCGACGGGCGGACCCTCGGCAGGTTCTTTGCCGAAGAGCTTGCCGGCCCGCTGGGCGCCGACTTCCACATCGGCACGTCCGCAGAGCATTTCGGCCGAATCGCAACTCTTGTTCCGCCGCCGGCGCTGGAATTCGATCTGTCCACGCTCGACCAGGACAGCATCTTCATCAAGACCCTGACCTGCCCCTTGCTCGACTACCCCGAGGTCAATACCGCACCCTGGCGCGAAGCCGAAATCGGCGGGGTCAACGGCCACGGAAACGCACGTTCGATTGCACGAGTTCAATCTCTGATTTCGTGTGGCGGTGAACTCGACGGCCAGAAGTTGCTCTCGCAGAGCACTATCGACTTGATCTTCGAAGTCCAAGCCGATGGCATCGACCTCGGGATCATGACTCCCCTCAAGTTCGGTATCGGCTACGGACTGCCGCACCCGGATACCGCACCACTCGTTCCGGGCGGACGCGCGTGCTGGTGGGCCGGCATCGGCGGCTCGATGCTCGTCAACGATCTGGACCGTCGGATGACCTTCGCGTACGTCATGAACAAAATGGCACCGGGCCTGATCGGGTCCGACCGCAGCAACGCCTACCTGAGCGCTGCGTACAACTCCGAGATCAGCGAGGTCAGTTCATGAAGGCAGCTCAGCTCATGGGGCCTGGTCTCCTCGAGATCAACGACGTGCCGATCCCCGAGATCGGTCCGTCGGAACTGCTGATTCGGGTGGGCGCAGCGGGAATCTGCCACTCCGACCTGCACCTGCTGCACTTTCCGTACAAGATGCGCGAAGAACCGCTGACAATCGGCCACGAAATTGCCGGAACGATCGAAGCCGTCGGGAGTGGCGTCGACGGCCGTTCCGTCGGAGAGCGTGGCGTCGTCTACCTGTGCTGGTCCTGTGGACAGTGCCGAGAATGCATGAGCGGCAACGAGAACATGTGCCTCGCTGCCGGACGAACCGCAATGCCTCCCTGTCCCGGGCTCGGTCCCGAAGGCGGCATGGCCGAGTACGTGAAAATCCCGGCCCGCTCCTTTGTCCCCATCGGAGATCTCGACTTTCTCCAGGCCGCACCACTCGCCGACGCAGCGCTGACCAGCTACCACGCCATCCGTGGCGCTCGTGAGCATCTGCAGCCCGGCGCCACCGCCGTGGTAATCGGAGTCGGCGGACTCGGTCACGTTGCAGTACAAATACTTCGCGCAATCAGTGCCGTGCGCGTCATCGCCGTCGATGTCGGACAGGATCAACTCGATCTCGCCAAACGTTGCGGCGCCGACATCACGCTCGAGTCGGGACCGGACACCGCGCGACAGATCCTGGACCTCACGTCGGCCCGAGGCGCAGAAGTCATCTTCGACTTCGTCGGTATTGATGCCACGGCGCAGATGTCTGTCGAATCCGTTGCGCCCAACGGCGCCTACCGCATGGTCGGCCTCGGTGGTGGAAACCCCGGAATCACCGCAGAGGCTGCCGGCGGACCTGGCTGGCCGTGGGGTGCATCGGTCCGGAAGTCGTATGGCGGCACCAGAAACGACCTCGTCGATTCCATCGCCCTGGCGCAGGCCGGTCTGGTAACGGTAGAAGTGGCCCGCTTCGACCTCGCTGATGCCCGCGACGCACTCGACCGTCTCGAGCACGGCAAGGTCACCGGACGCGCAGTGCTCGTACCCTAATTCTCGAAAGGTGCTTCACGTGACCACTCCCGCTGATACACAGGCATACATCGCGTCCGTCATGGCAGGCCTGACCGGCCCCGGTGGACCTTTCGAAATGGGCGTCGAAGACGTTCTCGGTAGTTCGATGCCCGTCATGAAGAACCGTGACAAGTCGCTGGGAGACGTACTCGCAGCGTCTGTCGACTACGGTTCACGCGACTACCTGGTGACCAAGGACCGACGCTTCAGCTACCTCGAACATGGTGCGGCCGTTGCCGCTCTAGCCACTGCGCTGCGCGAACAGTACGGCGTCGGCAAGGGCGATCGTGTGGGCATTCTTGCCGCCAACACACCGGAATGGGTGATCACATTCTGGGCAGCCCAGGCGCTCGGAGCCATCGCCGTCGGTTTCAACTCGTGGTGGGTGGCACGTGAGGTGAAGTACGGCATCGAACACACCACACCTACCGTGGTGATCGCCGATGCCAAGCGCGCGCACATTCTTTCCGGGTTGGGCACCGATATTCCGGTGCTCACCATGGAAGAGGATTTGCCGGCCCTGATCGAGAAGTTCTCCGGATCACCGCTTCCCCGTACCACGGTCGACGAGGACGATCCGGCCGTCATCCTGTACACGAGTGGAACCAGCGGACGCCCCAAGGGGGCCGTTCACACCCACCGAAACGTGTTGGCAGTCATCGATTACCACCGCTACAGCGACCGTCTCGCTGCGGCCTTCACCGGGCAACCCACCGACGGACGACCGAGCGACTTGCGTTATCTGTTGACCGCGCCGCTGTTCCACATCGCAAGCCTGCACAATCTGGCGGTCCCTCGACTGGCCACGGGCGGCGCCGTGGTCATTCATCAGGGCGCCTTCGACGTCGACGAAGTTCTCTCTCTCGTCCAGCGCGAGAAAGTCACCAACTGGGCTGTCGTCCCCACCATGGCAAGCCGTCTGCTCGAACACGGCAATCTCGAGAAGTACGACCTGACGTCACTGAGCGCATTTGCATTGGCTTCAGCGCCGTCGTCTCCGGCCTTGCAGGAACGTCTACGGGCACAACTGCCTTTTGCGCAGCACGCTCTGGTGGACAGTTACGGACTCACCGAATCCTCGACCGGAATTTCGGTTGCGACGCCCCCGGAACTCGCTGCATTTCCCGGAACTCTCGGCCGCCCGATCATCGGTGTGAGCGTGGAGGTTCGCGACCCCTTCGGTGTTGCGGTCCCAGATGGCGAGGAAGGTGAAATCTGTGCGCGTAGTCCCTATGTGATGTTGGGATATTGGAACGACGAGGCGGCCACTGCGGCTGCCATCGCCCCCGACCGCTGGCTCAGGACCGGCGACTTCGGAATTCTCGAAGACGGTCGCCTTCGACTCACCGGGCGCAGATCCGACCTGATCCTGCGCGGCGGCGAAAACATCTATCCCCTCGAGATCGAACAGTGCCTCGACGAGCATCCCGCTGTGCTCGAATGCGCCGTGATCGGCGTTGATTCGACAGACCTGGGCCAGGAAGTTGCTGCCGTCGTCGTTCTGCGTGACGAAGGCGCCGCGACGGAAGAGGAACTACGCAGCTATGTCGCCGAACGACTCGCTTACTTCAAGGTGCCGGTGAAGTGGCAACTGAGCACAACTCCTCTGCCCCGCAACGCAACCGGAAAAACCATACGCGCAAAGGTGGTTATCGCATGACCTACGACGCCGTGATCAACAACGGATTGTGGTTCGACGGCACCGGAGCCAAACCGGCAATCCGCAACCTGGGAATCCGGGACGGGCGAGTCACCGCTATCTCGCTCGACCCCCTCGACGAAACCGATTGCCCCCGAGTCATCGACGCCCGGCGAAAGTGGGTGATCCCGGGAATCGTCGACATTCACACGCACTACGACGTCGAGATCCTGGAAGGGCCGGCGCTGAGCGAATCCCTGCGGCACGGGGTCACGTCGATCTTTGTCGGATCGTGTTCCCTATCTACCATTCACGCCAGCCCGTCCGATGCAGGCGATCTCTTCGGACGCGTCGAAGCAATCCCACGCAAACACGTCGTCGAAGCACTCACGAGGGCCAAGACCTGGAACTCCGCGCGCGAGTACATCGCCGCACTCGAGTCACTTCCGTTGGGCCCCAATGTGGCAGCCTTCATCGGGCACTCCGATATGCGAGCCGCTGAGATGGGGTTGGACCGTGCAACGCGGAAGGACGTGCATCCCAGTGATGCCGAACTCGCGTCGATGGAAGCGCATTTGACCGAGGCACTTGACGCTGGTTTTGTCGGAATGTCCGGCCAGCAACTGCTGTTCGACAAACTTGACGGCGAAACCTGCCGCTCACGTACCTTGCCGTCGACGTATGCAACCACGAAGGAACGACGCCGACTCAACGCGATCCTGCGTCGCCGGGGACGGGTATTTCAGGCCGGACCAGACCCCACCAATCCAGTGAGCACCGGTGCCATGGCATTCACCAGCGTGGGTCTCTGGCGTAAGCGACTCAAAACGAGCATGCTCTCGGCAGCAGACATCAAGTCGAACAAGTTTGCCGTGGCAATTCTCGGACCGCTGGCGCATCTGGTCAATCGACTCGGCGGTGACCTGCGCTGGCAGCATCTGCCTGTGCCCTTCGAGGTGTATGCCGACGGAATCGATCTGGTTGTCTTCGAGGAGTTCGGATCCGGGGCTGCGGCACTGCATCTGACCGACGAGATGGAACGCAACGTTCTGATGCAGAGCGAGGAATACCGTCGACAATTCCGCAAGGACTACGACCAGAAGTTCGGCGTCAAGGTGTGGCACCGCGACTTCTTCGATGCCGAAATCGTTTCCTGCCCAGACGATTCTTTGGTGGGTAAGACCTTCGGCCAGGTCGGCGTCGAGCGTGGCAGCATCCACCCGGTCGACGCGTTCCTGGATCTGGTGCTCGAGCACGGATCCAAGGTTCGTTGGCGCACAACCATTTCCAACCACCGCCCCGAGATACTGGACAAGTTCGCTCAGGACAACGGCGTACAACTCGGATTCTCGGACGCCGGAGCACATTTGCGCAATATGGCATTCTACAACTTCGGCCTACGACTACTTCGCCGCGTGTACGACGCCCAGAAGATCGGCCGGCCCTTCATGACGGTCGAGGCAGCAGTACATCGTCTCACCGGCGAACTTGCCGAGTGGTACGACGTCGATGCGGGGCACCTTCGATTGGGTGACCGCGCCGACCTTGTCGTTATCGATCCCGCTCATCTCGACGATTCGCTCGAGGCTTACGCCGAGAGTCCGGTTGTGGAGTACGACAACCTCTCTCGCATGGTCAATCGTAACGACGAGACCGTAACCGCCGTATTCGTCGGCGGCGAGTACGTATTCGGCGAGGGTGAAGCAGCACCGGTCCTCGGCAACCGCCGAACCGGAAAATTCTTGAAAGCAGGTGCCCATTAACATGTCCAGATTTGCCGGCAAGACCGCAGTCGTCACCGGCGCAGCCTCGGGGATCGGCGCGGCGATTGCACTGCGCCTCATCAGCGAAGGTGCGCGCGTCGCAGGCATCGATATCTCCGAGGGCGCACTGAAGGAGATCGCGGCCCAACACGACGGTTCCTTCCTCGCCGCACCGGCCGATGTGACCAAGGAGTCCGATGTCGCCGAGGCCATTGCCGCTGCGGCAGCGGAATTCGGTGGGATCGACATCGCGTTCAACGTCGCCGGAGCATCGAGGGTGGGCCAGATCGTCGATCTCGACGAAGCGGATTGGGACTTCACCATCGATTTGGTGCAGAAGGGTGTGTTCCTCTGCACCAAACACGAAGCGCGCCATATCCGTGAGCACGGAAGGGGTGGAGCGATCGTCAATGTCTCCTCACTCAACGCCCATATTCCGAGCCCGTACGGAAGTGCATACGCCACCGGCAAAGCCGGTGTCGAGATGTTCAGCAAGAATGCCGCGATCGAACTCGCGGCGTCGGGAATCCGTGTCAACGCGGTTCTCCCCGGTCTGGTCGACACCCCACTGGTCGCGCCGGTGATGGGGTACGAACCCGCGCGTGACATGTTCCTGGATCGAATCCCCATGGCCCGAGCGGCAACTCCCGAGGAAATTGCCGCTCCCTGCCTATATCTCGCAAGTGACGACGCCACCTACATCACCGGAACATCACTGGTGGTCGACGGCGGTTGGGAAGTGTCGAACTACCCGGATCTGACAAAACTCGGTAGCTGAATCAGCTGCCGGGCAGCACGCACTGCGTGTCGAGGCCGAGGACGTGGTTGAGCCGGCCGAAGGCCAACCACGATCCGAGGCACATACTCAGTTCCACGATTTCGGCCTGAGAGTAGTGGGCAGTCATGCGTTCCCAGAACTCGTCGTCCAGTCCGTGATGATCGAGTGCGTACCGTTCGGCGTATTCGGCGGCCAGCCGTGTCCTGTCGTCAAAAGCATCGGTGGTTCGCCAGTCGGTGACGGACTGCGCAAAATCAGATTCGACAGTTGCACCGTCACGTTCGGTTCGCCAATCCTGGCAGAAGATACAACCGTTGATCTGAGCGATACGCAGCCGAGCGGCCTCGAACTCTCGCAGACCGAGAGTGGTGTCGGAATACACCTTTTGGGAGAACGCGGCTGCGGCGGGACCGATGCCCGGAACCATCTCACCCCACACGTAGCCGATCGGATTCTTGCCCTCAGGGATGTCGATGTTCATATTCGGTCCTCCAGGTATCGGCGCCGAGTTTGCCGACGCCTGGGGTGAGTGGGACGTCGAGCGCGTCGTACAAGCCAGGTTCGGCGGCCCGCAACCACGGGATCGCATTGACGAGACGCCCTACAGCAGTGGCATTTCCACCGGCCGCGCGATTTCCACCCTCGTCGGTGGCCTCGACGTTGATCTCAATTCGTGGGCGGCCTTCGATGATGACCTTGTGCACCCCGTCCCCATCGCCCGGAGGACACGGCCAGTCAGGAGCACACGACGGGTGAATCCGGGTGACGTGTTCGATGACGATCAACGGTTTGCCGTCGACAATTCCCTGAACTTCGAATCGCACACCGCCCTGGGTTCCGGCGGAAAAATCACCCATGTGCTCGGTGGTCACCGTCTCGTCGAGAGCCCGGCGCAGCAGGGTCTCACTGATGCCGTCGAGTTCGACGCCCAACGCACGTGCGATGAGCCGAATCTGTCCTCCCCACACCATCGTTGGGACACCTGATGCAACCATGGGCGGGTCGTACTCCATCGGCTGACCCATACCGACGAGGTAGCGCACCGAATCCGGCTGGTCGTACGTCGTGTAGTCGAAAATCTCCTGACACCGAATCTGGTCGATAGTTCCGGACAGGCCCGTGATCATCACCGGCAGAATGTCGTTTCCCCACCCAGGATCGACGCCGGAGACGAACAGCGCGCCGCCGCCGGCCTTGGCTGCGGCCAGGACGGGATCCCGCACTTCGGGCGGCGCCGAACGGTGGTCGTACAGGGCGTAGACCGAGGGCGTCACCACGACAGCGCCGCCGTGTAGCGCGCGCATGATGTCCGCGGTGGCATCGTCCGGCCGGATCTCACCCGAAGCTGCGTAGACAACGGCGTCCGGAACAGTGGCAAGAACGGCGTCGGCATCATCGGTGGCAACCACACCCAACCGGTAGCCGAGTTGCGCGAGGTCTCCCGCATCTCGGCCGACCTTGTCGGGATTTGCGACTACGACTGCGCAGAGTTCGAGCGCCGGATTGGCGGCGACGGCCCGAATCGAGGCACGGCCGACGTTTCCCGTCCCCCACACAACCGTCCGGATCTTCGCCTCGATGTCGCGGTCATCCATAATTCGGACAGTACCCATTCCGGGGTAGTTGTCACGGCCGAATGCGCGAATCTACCCGGTGAGGAAAACCAAGGCTTGCGGCGGGAGAGTCGCGCCGGGGCTGCGCCGATACATCTCAGCCGGTCTGCCCGTAGTAGCCCTCACGTATTCCCCGGTACTGACCAGCGCGTCGACAACATGACGCCGGAAGCTGTCCTTCTGCAACTCACGATCAAACACCACCTCGTAGAGTTGCCGCAGTTGGGGGACGGTGAAAGTGTCGCCGAGGAGACCGGCCGGATCGACGGCTTGGGCAAACCGGCTTCGGAGGTCGGCAACTGCCAATCCGACTATCTCGGTGTGGTCGAAAGCCAGGTCCAGGGCACCGTAGGCATCGAGGAGGATCGCGTCAACCGGCATGTCACTTTCCGGCAGCGCGGCAGCGTGCGCAACCGATAAGACCCATCCCCTGTCGTCGCGATTCGGGTTGTCGAGAATTGCCAGTTGATGGAACTCCGCATCTACCATTCCCGCTTTGGAGTGCAGGGCCCGATCTGCTGCGGCAGTGAGCACTTCGCGCTCATGGAGAAAGGTGCCGGGCAAAGCGAACTTGCCCAGCCGATGCTCGACTACAAGCACTTTGAGGGCAGCGTCCGAATAGGTCAGAACGGCGACGTCGACGGCGACCGACGGCCGCGGGTAGTCGGTTAACGATTTGCCACTCGCGTCTGTCCATTCATTCACTGTTGCATATTAGCTCAATCATGATCTATGTTTAGCGCAAAGTTGAGCAAAGGGGTTGATGTGAGGCTGAACGCACTACAGGCCGATCGCGCGGCAGGGGTACTGCTCGGCACGGCAGCCGGCGACGCACTGGGCGCCGGATACGAGTTCACGTATCCGAAGGCCGAGGTTGTCATCGACATGATCGGCGGCGGTCCGTTCAAGTGGGCGCCGGGTGAGTGGACGGACGATACCTCGATGGCCGTAGCCATCGCCGAAGTCGCCGCAACCGGGATCGATCTTGCCAGCACCGAGGGCCTGGATGCCGTTGCAGCACAGTTCATTCGGTGGTACGACTCGAAACCCGAAGATATCGGCAATCAGACCCGGGCCGTACTCTCCGCCCGCTCTCCCAACGCAGCGGATATGGCGACTCGTGCGAAGGCGGTCAGCGGACTCAAGGGCGGCAACGGTTCGCTTATGCGCACCGCGCCAGTTGCGCTGGCTTACCTTGACGACCCCAAAGGTGCTGTCGATGCCGCGTGGAAGATCGGCGCACTCACGCATGACGATCCGCAGGCCGGCCAAGCCTGTCAGATATGGACCCATGCCATCCGCCACGCAGTGATCCACGGAGACTTCGACGGCGTCCGCGACTACCTGACCGTCGCCGATCAGGGGGTGGTCGATTATTGGGGACCACTGCTCGACCAGGCCGAATATGGCAGCCCGCGAGACTTCTCCAAGAACGGCTGGGTGGTTCACGCACTCCAGACGGCATGGTGGGCAATAACTTCCACCGACAGCAGCAACACCGAACATCTGCAGCACGCGCTCGAAGCCGCGGTCCGAGCCGGCGGCGACACCGACACGACTGCTGCAATCGCCGGCGGCCTACTCGGTGCCCGCTGGGGAGCGTCGGCGATACCGGAGCGGTGGCGCCGCATCATGCACGGATGGCCGGGGTACACCTCGACCGACTTGATTCGTCTCGCACTCAACACCACAGGAGAAGCAATGCCGACAATCTCCGTCGTCGAAGGTGACATCACCACCCTGGACGTCGACGCAATAGTCAACGCCGCCAACACCGCTCTCCTCGGCGGCGGGGGCGTCGACGGCGCCATTCACCGCGCCGGTGGCCCGGAAATCCTCGAAGAATGCAAAGCTCTGCGCGCCTCCAGCCTGCCCGACGGCCTGCCGGTGGGCTCAGCCGTAGCCACCACAGCAGGAAAGATGAAAGCACGCAACGTGATCCACACCGTCGGTCCGCGATACTCGCGTTCACAAGATCGGTCGGCGCAGCTTCGGTCGGCATACACGCGAAGTCTGGCCGTGGCCGATTCCCTTGGCGCCCAGACCGTCGCCTTCCCGCTGATCTCTTCGGGCGTCTACGGCTGGCCCAAGGAAGACGCTGCAAGACAGGCAGTTACGGCGATTCACTCAGCGCATACCGCTGTGGACAACGTCATTCTCGTTGCCTACGACAAGCCGTCGGCGGATGTACTGCGGCGAGCACTCGAGTAGCGGCTAGCGAACCCTCATCCGGCGGTTCAACTGCCGACTCCCGAAGTCCAGACCTGCACCGTCACTGGTGGCCAGTGCTGTCAGCACAGCGGCGACGAGCAGCGATATGACTACGACACCCATGATGCGCACCTCGTTCGGACTCGAGCGGAAACACTTTGCTGAAAACAAGTATATGTAACTTAGGGTTACGTTCAATGTGTTGTCACTCACCTGAAACCGGCGATCGCGCTCCGAATCACATCAAACCTGGGCAATTCATAACGTCAATGCCGTCGGAGTTGGCCACACCGGAAGAGATGCGATGCACGAAGCGTGTGGGGCACTGCGCGTCGGAGTGTCAGGAAACCGAGGATCTGTTTCCGCGTAGGGGCGTCACGCGCCATGCCACAGCCGTCAGGGCGGCAGCAGTTCCCGCTGCCGGCCAGAGGGCGTGAGTGCCGATCCACCGATGTGCAAGCGCTCCCAGGACGGCACCGCCGATCAGACCCGCACACATTCCGAAGTGTTGCAGCCACGCCCACCGCGGGCCGCCCAGGAATGCGCCCGTCAAACGTTGGCCCATTTTCACCAGGGCACCCGTCATGTAAGTGACGCCGATGGTTACCTCGCCGTCACGCTGGAACACCGAATTGACCGCGCCCATGGACAAAGCCATTGCAGTGACCGCGCCGGGAACGATGTCGAAGCTACCCAGTATCGCCCCCAGTACCAACAATGCGGTCACCACCGATAGCACGGTGACCTTGCGTGTCCGAACCGAATAGCGTTCCGTGACATACGTGATCACCGTGCCGAGCGCGATACCGAGCAGGAAGAGCACAATCACGGCCGCGGGCACTCGGGCGGCGGCCCACAAGCCGTCGGCGATCGAGACACTCATCTGAGTCATATTGCCGCTCATGAACGATACGAACTGTCCGCTGAGAACGATGAAGCCGATCGCGTCGACGTATCCGGCCAGCCCGGCAAGCGCTATCGCCAAACCGATGAGTGATCTGCTGTATCCCGTCACCCGAAAAGCCTGTCACAGTCGACCATGAACCATGCAGTCGCAACCGGACAGGTTATGCGTCGAGCGCTGTGAATCCTGCCAGTTGACGCAATCTCACCAGATCTACTTTCCGCCGCGGACGCGTCACCCCCGGTCGGTTGCGTGGAACCCGAACCCGAAGCGCGGCGGGCCGGACCTCGCACCGCACGGGGACCGGGAAGATCAATGCTTCACCATCGACGCCGACAGGAATCTCAGGCCGGTCGGCGTCGACAATCACCTCTAATGCCGTGGCTTGCGTCAGTCCCCGCCGATGTGCGCGGCGAAGCAACCCGAGGGCCTGCCGCGGGCTGTTGACCGACAGCGCGACAACGCCGAGTGTTCCCAGGTCCAACCGCGGCCGTTGCCCGAGTCCGGCAAGGTCATCCGTCTCGTACGGACCGTTGCTGACCAACACCGCTTGGGGTGACTCGATGACGCGGTCCTGAACGTGCACGACAAATTTTGCGCCCTGCTGCTCAGCCAGGACATCCGGGAGCATCCGCACGACCGTACTGGTCTTGGCATCGCGATACGACGGATTCTGCACCACTTCGGCATACGCGCCGAACGACGCGTTGTTCACAAACGGTCGATCACCCACAGTCCCCAGATCGACGTAGATGTCGACGCCGTCATTCAAAGCGTCAAGGCATCGCGACGGATCTTGGAGATCCAAACCGAGATCTGCGGCAAAATGATTGCGTGTACCTGCGCTGATCACCAGATAGGGCAACCCATGTTCCGCGGCGACCGCCGCCACCAAGGCCTGTGTTCCGTCGCCTCCCGCGACACCCAGTAGATCAGCCCCGTTGTCGACGGCCTTGCGCGCCACGTCTGCCACGTCAACCGGGTGGGCGGCGTCGAGAACGAATACCTCGGCACCCAATTCTCGAGCCTTGTCGATCAGACCGAATTTTCCGACCTTCCCACCGCCCGAATTTGGGTTCATCACGAAGAAGGGCCGTTCTGCAGGGCTCGGAGGATGTTCCGGCACAGGAGAACCCGACTCGTCGTCTTGCAGGGCAGCCCGAGCGCACAACGCGGCCACAATCAACAATCCGATCGTCACCAACACCACCGCAAGCAGATTCGCCCGGACCAGAAAGACGAGCACCACTATCGGCGCCAACACCCCGATTGCGAGAGCGAACCAGCGCACAAATCCGCGACTGGTGAGAAACCAGTACGCGGCAACCACACTCACCACCACAGCTCCGACGCCCATGATCAACAACATCAGCGTCTTCAAGCCGGCAAAGACCAGCAGAACCACCACTGCTGCGAATGACGCGGCCACAGCCGCTCTGGCCAACCATCGTTGCTTGCTCGTTGCCATGTCAGCTCCCCTGTTGAACTACGTCGTATGTCATGACATCAAGCGTGAGCGGCATCTGATTGCTGCGCCGACCGGTGTCCACGCCCGTTGCGAACTGCGCCGCGGCACCGGAATCCGTGACCGAATCGAGGTTGTCCTGGTTCATGATTCGGTTTGTCAGATCGAAAGAACGTATCTCGAACGGAAGTCCGTTCGACGCCAGAGGATCCGGTCCGTCCATGATGTGGAAATGCAGATGCGGGGCGTCGGTGTTACCGGAGTTACCCAACTTGCCCAACGATTGACCCGCCGTCAGATTGTCACCGACCTCGAGCGGGATACTTCCTCTCTGCAGGTGAGCGTAGAAGGCATATCGACCGTTTCCGAGATCCTGAACAACATGATTACCACCGAATTGATCGAGCGTGAGCCCGACGGGATCAGCGCCAGGAGTCTGTTCCGGAAGGTCATTCACCATCGAAACAATCTTGCCCTCCGCGACGGCAAAAACATCGCTGCCGTAGTAGGGATAACTGTTGACGGACGTCCGATCTCCATTGAACATCTGTCCCTCGGACGTCAGTTGAACGTAGTCGATGGCAAATCGCTCCGGAGCAAAAAGCTGTCCGTTGAGGGGACTGACGGCACCACGGTGAGCTGTCAGACCACAACAACCGTTTCCGTTCAACCAGTTCTCACCGTTCAGCGGCGGATCGATCACGACCGCAGACTGTGTCGATATCGTGGTCCGAGCCACGGTTTCCGTCATCTCCGCCGGGAGAAGGGGCAGATTCGGGGCGTCCACCGCCACCGAAATTCGATGTTCGACGACCTCGGGAACCTCTGAGCTGGACGGTACCGTCACGTCTATCCAGGCCAAGGCCGATTGGCCGGGGCCCAGAGTCTCCGTCGGCCTCGTAGCGCCGAATACCCTGATCCACGGCAGAAGCCCGTCGGAAATCGAACTCTGCAACGGAACTCCGTTCGACACCGGCTCGATACTCCGCAAGGTAAGCGGCTGCGCGAGGGTATTCGTGAGGAACAGCTCGTACGCGAGGTGTACCTCTCCGTCAGTGGCGGTTACCGGAATCGGAGCGGCAAGGGTAGCGGCAGTCAACGGGGTGAGCACTGGTTCGGCTGAGTTGGAGCCGGGAGCAGAAGTGAGCGAAGAATCCGAAGGAGTCGTCTGTGAATTCTGCGTCGTGGAGCACGAGACAACCATCGCCGCGGCAAGAAAAACTAATGCAATGCTGTTCTTTCCACTCGGACTTGCCATTTCAGGAATATTAGACCTGAACCAGCCCGGTTGCGATAAATGCGCTCGATATTTACCGTATCGAATTCAATCCTTGAATAAGCGCATTTATGCATACCCACTAGGACTTCATTTATTCGTCTTGACGGCATTTTCTCGAGTCGACGCAAGATTCGCTACCATCGGGGACCGTGCTCCCACCTCTAGATCAGCAGGCTGAACGACTCATAGCTCTCGGCATCGGCGACATCGCCGGGATATCCCCCGCTGCGATACGTGCAGCAGCAACGTCCCGCGCCGAGAACTCTCTGCTCACCATCCACGAAAAGTACGCTCCCGCTTCATCGTTGGCCCACCTTCTCGAACGCCAGGGCAAACACGGCTTTGTTGTCACCGACATGACCGATGTAGATCAGTTCACTCCCACCGAGCACGCAGTGCCCCCGGACAATCCCGTGTATCTACTCGAGGACCTCGACCGAGGCGACGCAATGTCCAACTGGAGTCCGGACGAAGCGCTACCCGCAATCCTCGAAGCCGGGCGCACGCCGTTGACGCTCACCGAGGGTATCCACTGGCTGCTCCAATGCCCGGACGTTCTCGAACGTGGCCATTGCTTCATGACCATCGGCTCACGCTTGCGCAAACCCAACGGCGCACTGGATACGCGTACCCCCGCGCTGTGGATCAGCAACGGGACCGGGCGCGACGGTAAGGACAATCGCAACGCCCCCAAGGTCGGCTGGTGCTGGGCCGGCAACCGCCACACCTGGTTGGGATTTGCGTCGGCGAACACCCGAATTCCGATCAACGCATAGATCCACGGAGACCGGGTAGACAGCAGTACCGACTGCTCGCCTACCCAGTCCAGTGGAGTACATGATGTTTCTCAGTGACCAGTCTCTTCGTAACCGCACCCATCGCTTCGGGACAGCAATGTCGGCCGCATCGCTGCAGTGGCCACCACCGACGCCGGCGCAACGCACTGCGCGCTGGGGCGAAAGATCGGAGATGCTCGGCGCCCTGTCGGTACTCGTGTTCTGGGCTTTCGGCGTCGGCATCGTGCTCGGTGCGGGCGCCATCGTCATGGGAGTGTTCACCTTGCGCCGCCTTGGCCGGGATCCGAGTAGCACGCTGCCGGGAGATGCCGTCGTCGGCCTGATCACCGGCATCATCGGGCTTGCCCTGAGCGCATCGTTCTTCGTGGGAATACTGCCGCACTTGTAGCTAGTGTGTTGTGCCGCTGATCTTTTCAGCAGCCTCCATCAGTTCGCGCACTGCGCCGCGGGCCAGATCCTCGGACGCGGTAATCAACGTCAGGCAACCGGCCGGCTCATTGGCCGGCTGTGTCAACGGCACCCCGAGGCCCCAGTATCCCGGCTCGACTTCGCCGTAACTGACGACGTAGCCGTCCCGGCGGGCATCGGTGACTCGACTCGATTCCCCGGGGACGGGCGGCTGCCCGGCCAACAACGCATAGCCTGCGGCGCCGCGGTCGATAGGGTGGCGACCACCCTCACGGAACGACACCCAGTACCGAGCATTCTTCGGCTCGACGACGGCGACGGCCACCGCTTCGGAGCCCTCCGCGACAAACAGCGCAACACTCGCGCCCAAGGAATTCGCGAGCCGACGCAACAACGGTGTCGCCTCGTCCCGAAGGCCGGCGTACAAGTCCCGAGCGAGCGCCGCCAATCCACCCCCGGCCCGGTACTTGCCGTCCGCACCGCGCTTGATGAGGCGGAAGTCAGCCACAGTGGTGAGCAACCGCGACGCAATGGTCCGGTGAACACCCAGGGCATCGGCTACTTCCTGAATTGTCATTCCATCGGGAGTGGTGGCAACCAATTCGAGGGCCTGCAATCCCCTCGCCAGTGTTTGCGAGCCCGGTTGTTTGCCGGACGACCCATTCGATTCTGAAGCCACGCCCTTGACTCTATTCTCTCGGGGCTTGACGCCGGATCGGCACATCCTCAAGCAGTGGCTGCGGCGGCCAGGTCCTCTTCCCGTCTCGCCTCCGGAGTCTCCGGATTCTCACTGCGGCCGCGGTAGGTCGCGTCGAGAAGCAACGTCGCGATTCCGGCGATCACCAACACCCCGCCGAACATCATGTAGACGCTCTTCGGAGTCCAGCCACCATCGAGCAGGTAGCCGGTCAGAATCGGAGCGATAATCGAGACCGTGCGACCGCACCCGATCATCCAGCCCACACCGGTGCCCCGGGCCGCCGCCGGGTAGATGGGCGGGCTGATCGCGTAGAAACCGGTGATGCCGCCATTGGCAAAAATGCCGACCAGTACCGCGAGCGTCAAAGCCAGGGCGACGATGTGGAATCCGGAGGCGTAACCGATGAACGCAAATACTCCACCGAACATCAAGAGAACTGTCACAACTCTCGGCCGCAACACGATCGACAGGCCCGCAAAAATGATCGATCCGATGACACCACCGACGTTGACGAGCACACCGGCAGTGACGCCCATGTTCGAATCACCCGTTGCATCGGACAGCAACTTCGGCGTCCAGGTATTGGCGAAGTAGAACGACGCGATCAAGCATGAGTACCCGAGCCAGAGGAAAACCGTGCGACGCAGCATGATTCCCTTGAAAAGGCCGTCACGCACAACACGTTCGGTCTTTCGAATCGGAACGGGCAGTTCCGACGACTGCTCGTAGCCGAGCCGATCCGCGATCTCGTTGTACCGCTCCAGTGCCCCGACCGGCCGCTTCTCGATGAGGAACTCGATGGATTCCGGCAGGGTCTTGATCACGACAACCAGCATGATTGCGGTGATGATCGTGCCGAAGATGAACGCCGACCGCCAGTCGAACACGGAAATCAGGACGCCGGAAATCGCGCCACCCACGGCTCCACCGAGCGGGTAGCCGACACCATAGATTCCCAATGCGGTGCCACGACGCTTGTCCGAACTGAACTCCGATACAAGAACATTCAGGTTCGCGACCAGTCCGCCGATCCCCAAGCCGGAAAACGCACGGAAGGCGATGAGCTGGGGAACGTTGACGGCGCAGGCAGACAACGCCATTCCGACGGTGATACCGACGAGACACCAGATCGCAAGCCGGCGCCTGCCGATCTTGTCTGCCAGTGGAGATATGAAAATTGCGCCCAGAGCGGTGCCGATGATGCCGGCGCTGAGCAGGTAGCCGATCTCGACGGAGCTGATGTCCCAGGACTTTCCGAGGTGAGGCGCTACGAACGCCATGACCAGGATCTCGAAACCGTCGATCATGCTGAGGATCAGACAGATCGCGATTGTCGAAATCTGATATCGGCGCATCGGTTGCGTCCGAATCGCTTCACGAACATCCATCGAGGTCTACTTTCATAAGATGGGAGGGGGCTTCCCCCGAGTAGTAAGAATCAGATATCCCGCAGAATCGCGGTCGTGACGGCAAAGCCGGAGATGTATTCCTTGATCGGCCGGTAGAACTCGTAGGCGATCTCGTATTCACCGCAGGCCCGTAGGGCGGAGTAGGCAGCCACCCAGTTGCGCACCTCATGCGAGGAGTGCCCGGCTACCGCATCCATGTCGTCTGCGGTGTAGCGATCGAAATCCTCGATCCGCCCGGACGCACACACGTCGAGAAATCCTCTGTCCCACTCCGGATTCAGATCCATGATGTCGGCCTCGTCCGCCGCGAACTTGACGGCCGTGTCGATGACTCGCTGCTGCCTGGCCGCGCGCGCCTGCGGCGTCGGATTCCGGCCGTCGGTCAGCATCTTGCGCTGAGCCTCGTCGGCGGTGGCGATCTGCGGAACCGGCGGATCATGTGACAGCCCACCGGAACCGATGAACAGCACCTTCTTGTCGGAATTCTTGAAATACGCGCCGACGGCCTCGCCGAACTTACGCACGCGGGCAACCTTCACGAACGGCCTGGCCACCGAATTGACGAAGACTGGGATCAGCGGTTTGGACGCTACGTCGCCGTAGATGATCTCCATCGGTTGCACCGCACCGTGATCGACCTCCATCTGACGTGAAATCGCAATGTCGAGCCCCTGATCCATCACGAACTGCGCCAAGTCCTCGGCCATAGCTTCCGGCACGTTCAGTTCACCGGCAAACGAGTCGTAATCGCCACTGCCCTTTGCCTTGTAGCCGATGCAGAACGGCGGCATCAGATCGTAGAAGAATCCGTTGTAGTGATCGGGTCCGAAGTTCACGATCACATCAGGATCAAAATTGTGAACAAATGCGCGGGCCTGGTCGAACGCTGCTTCCACCGATGCTTTGACATCGGCCGGCGGGTCGAGGTGGTGCAACAGTGGGCTGTGCGACATGCACAGCAAAGCCTGCTTCATGACCGGCTCACACCCCGAGCGGAAAGATACTGCGTGATAACGGTATTGAACTCTTCTGCCCGCTCGACCTGTGACCAGTGGCCACACTGGCTGAAGATATGCACATCGGCATTCGGGATGACGTTGAGTAACTCCCACGTACGCGAGACGGGGATCACCACGTCCTGGACACCGTGGATCAGCAGAACCGGAACATCCAAACGAGAGAGCACATCGAAATCGAGCGGTAGTTCGGTGCGGTCACGATCGCGGGCTGCGACCACCTCGGCGAGGCGATCCGAGGCCGTATCGTTGAGGGCGGATTGGTAGCGCAGGGACACCAATTCGTCAGTGACAAGCGACTTGTCGACAACAAAGAGTTCGAGGGTCTTGCGAATGCCGGCTTCAGTCAGGTTCGGGTTGGAGTGACCGGCCAGCGCGCCCGTCAACTTTGCGCCGCCCGTGCCCATCGAGACGATCCCCAGAAGGCGTTCCGGGAAATCGATGGCAAACTGGAATGCAAGCCAACCGCCGAGGGAGTTTCCGACAATCCACGTCTTCTCGATGCCGAGGGCGTCGAGAACGCGCACCGCGTGGCGAACCCATTCCTTGATTCCGTACTCGGTGTTCGGAGCAACAACGCTCTGCCCGTAGCCGATGGAATCGATTGCGATGCAACGCCCCGGCTCACTGAGAACCGGAAGATTGAGCCACCAGTTGGCGGCGGCGGTGACGCCGGTGCCCGAACCGTGCAGGAACAGGATCGGGGTACCTTCGCCCAGTTCGTGGTAGTGGGTGAGTTCGCCGTCTGCGGTCTCGATCCACTTGTCTTCGAGGCCGAAGAAATCGTCGGTGATGTACGAGGGAATCTCGGTTGTAGTCATATATCTGGCTTTCTCGTAAGTGTGCGTGGCGGATGGTTAGAGCGCGACCGGCACTGCGACCGCGTCCGTGACAGCGCCGGCCGGCGTGAACTTCATTGCGGCCAGGATCGCGTCCAACGTCTCCGGGGCATGCTGCGTCAGGCAGGCACCGGCAACAAAACGGTCCGGGCGAAGGAAGACCAAGGGAGTGGGACGGTCGTCGAACCACTTCTTGAGTCGGCCGGTGTGATCGCCGAGGACCATAACGTCCGGATCCATGTGCTTCTGAGCCCATTCGCGCTGGGTCTCCGGAACTACCGCAACAAGGCGGGCACCGAGTAGAGACAACTTGTCGAGCGAGGACTGCGGGAGCACGTCCTTGGGGCTGTTGCCCCACACGATCACGGACCACCAGTTGCCGATCGCGTCGTCGAGCAGTTGGTCCGACGCATCCCGCGAGTTCACACGCGGCTGTGGGAACTGGACGCCAACCGGTGAGTTCTTGACGTTGGCGGTCAGCACCGGGATGAGCTTGCTCGTGAGTTTCGCTGCTGCACTTCCCGATTCCCGAGTGTTCGGGTCGGCCAGCACTCCCCTGGTGTAGCGCGGCATCGGCTTGAAGCGCATGTCCGCGAAGTAGCTCTTGACCTGAGGGAAGAGATTGAGCACCGACGACGCAGCGTCGCGGAGTACAGCACCGACCGGATTGGTGATCTTGATGAGCCGTCCGAACGTCAGCGACAGATCCACCATTGCCTGGGCGTGATCCTTGCGCTCCGACGTATAGGTATCGAGCAGTGCGTCGTCCGCCTGACCGGAAAGTACGGCGGCCAACTTCCACCCCAGGTTGGTTGCGTCGCGCATACCCGAATTCCAGCCCTGACCCATCCACACCGGCATCAGGTGCGCGGCGTCGCCCGCGATCAATTGGCGGCCCTTGCGGAAGTCGGAAGCGACGCGGCCGTGATGGGTGAAGACGCGTCGTCGAATGAAATCGAGTTCCGCCGGGTTGGGAACATGATCTGCCAGAAGAGCATTCACGTAGTCGGGGTCCGTGACCTGCTCTTCGGTTTCGTCGTCGTGCAGCATGAATTCCCAGCGCCGAACCGCGTGGGGCAGACCGATGGACACGTACGGACGCTTCGGATCGGCACCCAGGAACACGTTGGGGGTTCCCAGCGGATCGTTGTTGACGTCCACGACAAGCCAACGTGTAGAAGGTGATTCACCCTCGAAGCTGACACCGAGACGCTTGCGGGTCGGAGACTTGCCACCTTCACACCCCACCAGGTACTGCGCACTGAATCGCCGTTCTTCGATGGTTCCGTCGGGGCGAGAAACCAACGCGATAGCGGTAACCGACTGGCCGTCTTCTTCGACGTTCTCGACGCGATGACCGAACAGCACCTGAACGTTCCCGAACCGGGACAGTCCCTCATACAGCGCCTTGTCGGCTTCTGGCTGGATGAAGCCGTGCTTACGTTCCCAGCCGAATTCCACGGTCTGCGGGTTGTTGACCAGCATGACCTTTCCGGCACCGTTGACCAGACGCATGATGTGCTGCGGATTTGTGTGCGGACGGATCGCATCCACCAGGCCCACCGTCTGAATGGTGCGGAACGACTCGTCGTCGAGTCCCACACCACGCGGGTAGTCGATCAGCGTATCCATGGCCTCGAGCACGGTGACCTGCTTGCCGTACATGCCGAGGATGTTCGCCAACATCAGGCCGGCGGGACCGGCGCCGACGATGAGTACTTCGGTGTCCTGAGTGGTTTTCATGGCTTCCTATCTGCGCTAATGCAACTATCGCGTGCCCTAGCGCACTATATGCACGATGCGTCTATTAGAAACCACGAAGCGGGGTACGTCAATGAGCTTTTGTGACCGGGGCCGCATTTGGTGCCCGATGGGATCGCTCAGACAGAATGGCGCGGCATCAAAACTGCAGCTAGAGCATGGTTTGCCGGCCTTCTCCATGTGCCCGAGACACAAAATGGCCGCGCCGGAGGTTGTTCACCTCCGGCGCGGCCATTGCGCAGATCTGAAGCCTCTAGACGACCCTGAGATCGAAGGTATGCCGCATCTCGCCGATACCTTCCACGTATGTCGTCAGCGTGTCACCCGCTCCGAGCAGCACCTTCGGGTTGCGGCTGAAGCCGACACCTGCCGGCGTACCGGTGAAGATCGCGTCGCCCGGCAGAAGAGGCACGATGCGGGACAGGTACTCGATAACTTCCGGAATCGTGAAGATCATGTCGCTGGTGCGACTCTTCTGCATCAAGGTGCCGTTGATCGAGCATCCCAGCTCGAGGTCATCCGGATTCTCGAATTCATCGGGTGAGACCAAGACCGGCCCCATCGGACTGAAACCTGGGAACGACTTCGCCAGACCGAACTGCTGCGGCGCGGTACCTCGCCACTGTGTGTGCCGTTCGGACAGATCCTGGCCCACGGTCAGTCCTGCTACATGACCCCATGCATCCGCGGCACTCACGTTCTCCGCCCGCCTACCGATCACCGCGACAAGTTCGGTCTCGAAATCGACAGCGCCCTCCGGCAACAGAATCTTGCCGTGTGGACCGGTCACCGACGCCGGAAACTTCCCGAATACCACCGGTATCTCGGGGATCTCCAGGCCGGACTCCACTGCATGGTCCCGGTAGTTCAAGCCGATGGCAAAGATCTGCGGCGGCAACGGCACCGGGCTTCCCAACGCCGAGTTGTCGATCTTCACGTCAGGAGTGCCCTCGAACCCACTCGCCCAGTGCGTGAACTCATCCCACCGCGAGTAGAGGCTTTGCACGTCGGAGGAGAAGGTCCCGTTGCTGGCAATTTCGATATCAACAGCACCGGCGTCCATTCCAAGACAAGCCCGGCCCGATAAGTTGTAAATACGCATAGCGAACTACCTTTCGAAGAATAGTGACAAACGCCGAAGCGCACATTTCCCGAACCTAACGGCGATCTCAAGTACAGCTCCCGACAAGTCGGCAATTAGACAGCCCACAGCTTGGGTACCCCTGACCTTGCGCACCCTGCCGGCCGGGAGGAGCAACACCATGAAACTCAACTCGCGAATCGTGGCGTCACTTGCAGCTTGCACATTGTTCTTGGGCGGATGCTCGGATTCGCCCAGTACGGATGTCAGTACAGCTACTGGTACTCCTGGAAACGGCGACTTCGCTGGACTGGTGGACATCGGTGACGGCCGCAGCATGTATTTGACGTGTAAGGGGACCGGATCGCCCACCGTGGTGTTCGTGTCCGGTCGAACCGATCGCGCAGATATCTGGAAAACCGTCGCAGATCCGAATCCGACCGAAACTGCAGTTTTCGACGGCGTAGCCGAGACGACCCGGGTGTGCGCTTACGACCGCCCCGGAACTGTCACCATCACCGGCGAGCACGTAGACGCAAGCCGCTCCACTCCTGTCCCCCAGCCGACCACCGCCGAAGACGGAATGCGCGACCTTCACGCTTTGCTGAGTGCGGCCGACGTTCCCGGCCCCTACGTCCTGGTCGCCCACTCCTGGGGTGGCTTGATCGCTCGGCTCTATGCCGACACCTATCCGACCGATGTCGACGGCCTGGTCCTCGTGGATACCCTCACCGAACTTCTCTACGACGGCCTGACTCCACAAGAGCAGCAGTGGTGGCTCACGCTCAACAGCAATTACTCTCCTGATCTCGAACCGTACAACCAGGAGAAGAGCAATTTGGAACCCAGCTTCCAATCACTACGCGACGCAGGCGATCCCCCTCCGATGCCGGTTGGCATCCTTGTCTCCGATCAACCCTTCGACCTTGAACCACTCTCGGCTGCAGGTGAATTGCCACCAGGGATACCTGTCGATTTCGGTCCGACGATATTCGCCGCCCACATTGCCGGACAGCAGGCTCTGGCCGAACGTCTACACGCACACCTCGATCTGGACACCGATGCCGGCCACTACGTCCACACCGAGCAGCCCGCACTCACGACCGATGCAATCGACGAAGTTGTTGATGCTGCTCGAACAAATCCGGATCAGTGGTTTTCCTGAAGAACGTCAAGGACAGCAGCACCACACCTTTGCCTCTACGCTCAGTCACACACTGTCCGTGCACGAGAAAGCCGGTCGACTGACGATGAGCACACACGACACGCCATCCGCCCGTTCAGTTCTGCACACACCGCGATTCTGGCTGGCACCGGTGATCGTTGTGCTGTTGCTGATGTCGGCGCTCGCTGCGCTGTATATGGGCGGAATCCTCGACCCCAAGAAGCATCTGGACGAGTTCCCGATCGCTCTGGTGAACGAAGATGTCGGCGGTACCTTGCCCGGAAGCGATCCCGCTGCAGTCGAGAACTTCGGAAACGACATCGCCGCCGCGCTCGAAAACGGGATCGATCCCGAGAAAATCGACTTACAGCAGCTCAGTCTCATCGAATCGCAATCACGACTCAGCTCCGGGACGCTCTACGGCTCCATCGTCATCCCCCGCGACTTCACCCAGCAGACAATAGCTCTGGCGCAGGGAAGCGTCGCCGCCACAGAGGTGCAACAACCGATCATCACCATCTACACCAATCCACGAGCCGGTTCCATCTCCGCGTCGCTGGTGCAGTCGATCGGGACAACTGCCCTGGAGCCGGTCAACAAGAACATGGGTGAGCAACTCACCACGCTTGTCACACAACAATTGCAGGCAGGTGGTACCGGAATGCAGCTGTCCGGCGCCAGTCGACTTCTCCTCGAAAATCCGGTGAATGTTCTTACGGTCGCGCATGATCCGCTTCCCGACGGTACAGGATTCGGTCTTGTCGCTTTCTATTTCGCCCTACTGCTGGTCCTCGCCGGATTCACCGGAGCGACAGTCGTCAATTCCCTGGTAGACGGAATGCTCGGCTACGCACCCACCGAGTTCGGTCCCCTGTTCGTACAGAACGACGTAGTCGGGATCAATAGATTTCAAACACTTCTCATAAAATGGGGCTTCATGATCGTGCTGTCCGGTGTGGTGTCCGGACTGTTCCAGTTGATCAGCCGCACCCTCGGAATGCCTGTCACACAAGGCTTTGCCTTGTGGGCATACGGCACCCTCGTGATCATCGCGGTCGGAGTCACCGCCATGTCGGTGATGGCGGCGTTCGGCTCGCTCGGCATGCTGATCAACCTGTTCGTCTTTGTCATCCTCGCCCTGCCATCGTCCGGTGGCACGATTCCGCTCGAAGCAAGCCCCGGCCTCTACTCCTGGCTTGCGCAGTTCGAACCGATGCACCAGATCTACATGGGCACCCGCGCAATCCTGTTCTTCGGCGCCCACGGCGACGCCGGCCTGACCCACGCAATCTGGATGACGTTGCTCGGCCTGGCAATCGGACTGGTGCTCGGATTTGTTGTCACACGCCTCTACGATCGGAAAGGCTACGAACGAACCCATCGCGCAAAAACAGCCTGAAGCAGTTCCCGCGCTCAGGTTTGCCGGTCACGAAGTGCGTCCGCCTTGGCGATGAGCACCGCCTTCTCACGTTCGTTTCCGGCCAAACGAGCGGCCTCGAGCAGTTCGGTACGAGCTTCCTCGGTTCGCCCGAGCCTGCCGAGCAACTCACCCCGAACACTGGGCAGCAGGTGATATCCGGCAAGTTCACCGGAAGCAACAAGCTTGTCGACGAACTCGAGAGCAGGCGCCGGACCGTATGCCATCGATACCGCTGCAGCATGGTTGAGATCCACGACCGGCGATGGGGCAAGCTGTTGCAGCGCCTCGTACAGCAGCACGATCTTCTTCCAGTCCGTTTCTTCGAAAGTTGCTGCTCGTGCATGACATTCGGCAATCCCAGCTTGCAGTCCGTAAGGCCCTCGACCACGCCCGACGTCGTCCGCCCTCGCCAAAGCAACCAGACCGCGGGTGATCTGGGTCCGATCCCACCGCGCCCGATCCTGATCCGATAGCAATATCGGTTCACCGTCGGCGGTGGTGCGTGCGCCAAATCGTGATGCCGACAGCTCCATCAACGCAACCAGCCCGTGTGCTTCCGGTTCCCGCGGAACAAGTTCCGCAAGAATTCTCGTCAGCCGCAATGCTTCACTGCTGAGGTCGGTCCGCATCCACTCGGTTCCCGAACTGGCGGCATAGCCCTCGTTGAAAATCAGATACAGCACGCCGAGAACAGCGCTCAACCGACTCGGGAACTCATCCCGCGGAGGCACTTCGAAGACCACCTTCGCCGCCGTCAGCGTCTTCTTCGCACGCACTATCCGCTGCTGCATCGTTGCGGTTGGCACAAGGAACGCCTTTGCGATTTCCTCCGTCGTCAAGCCTCCGACCACGCGAAGAGTCAATGCCACCTGAGCTTTTCGATTCAAGACCGGATGACAGGCCATGAAAATCAACCGAAGAACATCATCGTCGATGCGATCCGGATCCCAACCGTCTTCGTCGAACCGATTCGCATCGTTGTCGAGCTCACGCGCAAAGTGCGCGTATCGCTCGTCGAGGCGTTCTCGTCGACGCCACCCGTCGATGGCGCGCCGCGTGGCGACGGAGGTCAGCCATGCTGCCGGATTGCGGGGAATGCCCGTGGCAGGCCACTGCTCGATCGCTTCGAGCAGTGCCTGCCCCGCAACATCTTCGGCAAGATCCAAATCACCGACAGTACGAGTGAGTGCGGCGACGATCTTCGCGCCGTCAATGCGCCACACCGCATCGACGGCGTTCCTCACCGCATCATCAGTCACGACTCAGCTCGAGACAGGGCGATCCGTACCCAATTCTTCACGCCAGCCGGCTTCCTTCTGGATGTACTCGTTGCTCTGGTCGAAATCTTCCATCTCCGAAACACGGCGAACCTCGAGCTTGCTGCCCGGTCCAAGCGGACAGCGCTTAGCCCACTCCAGAGCCTCGTCCTTGGTGGAGGTCTGAAGGATCCAGAAGCCCGAGAACAGCTCCTTGGTCTCGCCGTACGGACCGTCGGACACGAGCGGCGGATCGGACTCGAAATCGACGATGAATCCCTCCTCCATCGCCAGGCCCTCACCTGCGAGGAGGACTCCCGCCTTGATCAGTGACTCGTTGTACTGGCCCATCGCGGCGATAATTTCGTCGAAATCCATGTCCTTCGACGCTTCGATGGCTTCGTCGGTGGACCGCATGATCAGCATGTACTTCATGGGAATCTCCTTCGTTTGTGGACCGCTCATTCGGTCCCTCTGTCTACACGTCGAACGGCAAAGACGCCGATCGACAAACTTCCGAAACTAATTTTCGAAGGACAAGTCCGCCGGTCGAATACGTTGCCCACGGTATCGGCAGAAGGGTCGTCGGGCAGCTCAGAAGTCGAGAAATCCCGGCACGACTTCATCGGCGAGCCCGGTCGCGTCAGCGCTCCCGTAGAAATACACCGAGCCGTAGCCAAACAGGTATTCCTCCACGAACTCGGATTGCGGCTCGGCAACCACCGGCCACCCCTCTTCATTGATCTGGAACAGGAAGCGATGCCCGTCCGCCTCGACGGCATCGGCATACGACGGTTCATTTTGTATGAGTACCGGTTGCGGCGCGATCAGTACCAACGGCATCACCTCGTCGTCTGCGGGAACTTGAATCAAGGCGGCGCTCCCCAACCCACTATGTCTTCCGGCTGATGCCGCACTACGAGCGGACGGCGGATGCAATACTGCCCGAACCCCGATGCCCGGGTATTCGAGGTCGTCGTCGCCGATGGAGAAGCCGCGACGGACGAATACCGAAAGCTCTCGGTCACCGAGCCACGGCGCCGTATGTGCCGCAAGCGTCAGAAGATACTCGTGCGTCTGCAGAATCGGCTGTCCGTCAAAAACCTGGGGCGGGCGTCCACCGATCCTGGCCCCGACTTCCGAATCGCTCGAATCGACCACGAGATGTAGTGTGCCCACCAGCGTCATCCTAGGATGATCCGACGGGCGTCGGATGAAGGTCCGACAATTCCCTACAAGCCGCTGGTGACGTGAGACACACCGCACTCGATGATGGGTGCATGACATCATTCCCCACTCTCGACCCCGAACTCGCCGCAGCGGTCACTATGCTCCCAAAGGTCACCTTCGCCGACCTACCCGCTGCACGGGCAAACTTCGAGTCCCTAATTGGCACCATGTTGGCTGACCTGTCGTTCGACGGAGTCACGCTTCGCGAACTATCTGCTCCCGGAATCGACGACGATCCCGAGGTCGCCATTCGCTTCTTCACTCCGGCTGCCGCCACAGGTCCGATCCCCGTACTTCTCTGGATCCACGGCGGCGGATTCGCCATCGGCACAGCCGAATCCACTGATCCATTTTGCGTTGAGGTTGCGCGAGAACTCGGATTTGCCGTCGCCAATGTCGAGTACCGACTCGCCCCGGAAACCCCCTTCCCCGGCCCCGTGAACGACTGCTACGCCGCGCTCGCCTACATCCACGCACACGCCGAAGAACTGGGAATCGATCCCAGCCGCATCGCCGTCGGTGGCCAGAGCGCCGGCGGTGGACTTGCCGCCGGAACAGTGCTGAAAGCCCGAGATGAAGGCGTTGTGCCCGTCGCATTTCAACTTCTCGAGATCCCAGAACTCGACGACCGGCTGACAACGGTGTCGATGACAAACTTCGTCGACACTCCGCTGTGGAACCGCCCAAACGCGATCCTTTCGTGGCAGTACTACCTCGGCGAATCGTATTCGGGGCCCGAAGATCCGAACGTCTCGATCTACGCCGCTCCGGCCCGCGCCACCGATCTCCGAGGATTGCCCCCGACCTACCTGTGCACTATGGAGCTCGACCCACTCCGTGACGAAGGAATCGAGTACGCCCTTCGCCTACTCCAGGCGGGTGTCAGCGTCGAACTCCACTCCTTTCCCGGCACCTTTCACGGTTCGGGTCTCGTCACAACTGCAGAGGTAACCAAACGAAGCAGCGCCGAGGCGTTCAGCGCACTGCAGCGAGGCTTGCGCGCGTTGTCACCAGTCTCGTAGCTTTGCAAGATGCAAGGATTGATGTACCGGCTTGCCGAGCTCGATGCAAACTCGGCAGGCCTGGTACGCGTCATCGACTACTTCGATGCCCTCGTGCGGCACGGTGCCGACACAGCATCGCTTCTCCGCGCAAGCGCCCAGTTGGCGGACTGTGTTGCGGGTATCGAGATCGCCGAACACGGCCGAAGCAAGAAGAATCTACGCCGTTGTGACCCTCACGGCCGTTGGTCACCAGAACCCCAGCTCACGCCAAGCATCATCAGAGACATCACCGTCGACGACGAGGTTCTCGGCACGGTATGGATCGAGCGGCCCGGTGCGAACTTGCCGCTCGACGAGATGCTCGTCGACCGGATGGCACTGACCGCCGCGATCATCTTGCGGCCCCGACGCTTGCTGACCGAAGCCGAACACACTCACAATCTGCTCTTCCCGATGGACGAGCTAGCAGTATTGACGTCTTGCGCGGGACTCGGCCTCACCCCTGCCGCTTCAGTGCGTGTCATCGTGTCCACAACCAATGAAATTGCGCGCCTACAATTCTCGAAGGATTCGACGCCGGGTCGAGCTACTGGAATCGAAGTGGACGGCGAATACCTGAATCTTGTGACGGGTTCATTCATCTCGTTGGCAGAATTCTCCGAAATCGCAAAAGTGATGCCTGTCCGCGCCGGAATATCTTTGGCTGCTGCCGCTTGCGAAATACACACACTCATCGGCACGGCGCGATTCGCCCGCAGTCAATCATCGGCCACCACACCGATTGTGAACGCAGACGATCTCGGCGCTCTCAACCTCCTGGCACCGGGCACAAAGATCGATCACACCCGAATTCCGGACCTGGTTCGCGCCAGAGAGTTTCGCGAAACCAAGGACGGGACCGAACTGCTGGAAACACTGAGAATGTACCTGCGATCCGGCACACTGAGAGCCGCGGCCGACTGCCTGCACCTTCACCACAGCAGCGTCGCTCACCGCTTGGCGAAGCTTTCCCACCACATCGGATTCCATGTCGACACCATCGAAAATCGTGCTCGTGCAACAGCAATGATGATGGTGCTCGACGCCATGTAGATGCTAATGACCCTCTTCAGAACACTGCGTTTTGATCATCGGCACGAGGAATTGCCGTGCTAGTGCCTCCATCTGCGCATCGTCATGAAGGTTGACGGCCTCGCTGGGAATCATCAGAAAGGAAGCCGTCACTCGGACGAACATCTCGGCCACGAGATCAACATCCACCTCGTCCGCGATAGTGCCCGCGCCCTGTTCCCTGCGGAGTTGCGAAGCAACGAACTGCCGCACCATTGCGAGCGTTCGTCCGTTATCACCGACGATCGATCCATGTACGTGCGGGCCGGCGTCGATGAGCGCCGAGATCAGTGCATTGTTGGAAATCGCACGCAGCGAGCTCACGAACCCCAGAACTATTCGATCATCCACCGTCTCCGCGAGCTCGATATCAACGAGAAATTGTTCGAAGTATGTGCGGAACTCCCGGAGAACAACCTGCTCGACGAGCGAATCCTTGGTGGCAAATTTCCGGTAGACGGTGATTCGGGACAGGTTGGCGGAGCGGGCCACGTCCTCCATCGACGTGCGCTGAATTCCCACTTTGCAGAACTGTTCGTGGGCCGCATCGAGTAGCCGGATACGAGAGCGATCTTCCTTGCCTGGAGCTTCGCCTGCCATCACACTCCCGAGGGACGTAATCGATTCCAAGGCAGACGAATTGGGATCCTTGCGGGTCACATGCACTCCTTCTTGCCACGAGGGTGCGCAGGTGGAAAATCAGACAAAACACTTGTGGCGCCCATCACGCTATGCTACCAATGATACGGAGATACATGATTTGTTTCATTGCTTCATCGGACTAACCGGGAGTAACGACATGGACGATCTCAGTAGGCGCAATGTGTTGAGAGTTGGCGGCACACTCGGAGCACTCGGCGCACTCAGCGCGCTCGCAGCACCAGCCAGTGCGCAGCCGTGGCACTGGTCACCAGCGGGTTCGGTGCCAGGAACCGGGAACGGTGCAGATCCGAGACAAACATGGGACACCCAAGCGGACCCGCTCGTGGCATCTCTCCTCGACCGAGGTGACGTTCCAAAGGTCAACGAACTCTTGCGTACCTGGAAGAAGAACGGTCAGCCGCTGCCAGCGGGACTTCCGTCCGACCTCCGCGAATTCATGGAACAAGCGCGGCAGCTACCGTCGTGGACCGATCAGAACAAGCTCGCGGCGGCCGTGCGATTCAATGAGAAACGAGGTCTCTACCTCGGTGTTCTCTATGGCTTCGCCAGCGGAATGATGAGCACTGTCATCCCCAAAGAGGCCTTGGCAGTGTATTACTCCAAAGGCGGAGCGAACATGAAGAACCGCATCTCGAAAACCGCAAAGTTGGGATACGACATCGGTTCTCGCAACGCATTTCAGGCTGACGGCGAGATGATTGTCACCTCCGTCAAGACCAGACTGGTGCATGCCGCGGTGCGGCACCTGCTGCCTCAATCTCCGCACTGGACGCACATGGCGCCGGAGGACGTTCCGATCAGTCAGCACGACATGATGGTCACCTGGCACAGTTTGCCGACTACCGCCATGCGAAACCTGAACGCGTGGAACGTGAAAGTCCCCACCGACGAGTCCGACGGATTTCTGCATTCGTGGCAACTGAGCGCTCATCTTCTCGGTATCGAGGATCAGTACATTCCCGCGACGTGGAACGACGCGGAATCTCAAGCCACACAAGTGCTGGACCCGATCTTGGCTCCCACCCCCGAGGGAATCAAGCTCGCCGACATTCTTCTCGATCTGGGTGCGGGCCTCGATTTCACACTTCTCACTCGGCCCATCCTCGGCGCGTTGACTCGCTTCATGCTGGGCAACGAAATAGCCAACTGGCTCAATATTCCGCGCGAACCCGTGTGGAGCACCCTCCTGGAAACGGCATGGGGTCCATTCGTGAAGGTACGGGAAGGGCTCCTTCCCGTACCCCTTGCACCACATGCCTACTGGACCTTCGACGAACTACTCCGACAGTTCGTTCTGCTCTACATGTCCGAACTTCGACCGATCAGCATCGAGATTCCCGAGTTCAACAACCCGAATTACCGCTGACAGGACAATCTGCCACCATGTTCGAATGGAGCAGCCAACGGCCGAGCAGTCATTTGCCGCACTCCTCGAAGTGAGTGCGGTTCCGCTTCTCAAGCAGCACGGGTTCCGGAAGCAGAAACTGACCTTCAGACGGGAGCGAGACGACGTTGTCGACGTCGTCAACCTGCAACTGGACTGCCAGTACCGACGCCGGATCGAGAACATCGCCTCCGGCATCGGACCACACGTGACCGTCGACGCAGAGACCGATATCCCCGCGACTGCTGACATTGTGCGCGCCGCACTCACGAGCGCACTGGAGGTGATGTGCCAGCTTCGTGGACCAGATGATATCGTCCGATTTGCATTGTCGGATATAGACTTTGACGTGTTTCGCTACCGGTTCGCGACAGGCGACAAAGCCGGTGCGGATGAGCAATACCAACGAGCGCGCTACCGGTTCGGCGCAGAGCCTCGCTGGCAGCGCCTCGACGACCTGTTTCGACAAGCGTCCGCCCGCACAGTCGGTGCCGATTGACACTACGACGGCGACAGCGCGATATCCGTCTGCCGATCGCACCCTTCCGCGGTGCGACGAGCGCATTCGTCGATCACCTCGGTGATGCCGGACCGTGCCAGCGTGCGGCGTTGCACCATTGCCCCGTTACCCTGCTCGAAGACTTTCTCCAGTGAGGCAGTAACCCGCTCGAGCTCGCCGAACTCGGCCAGCATCGGCGCAACGTAATCCAGCAGTCGCCGAACCAGCTGACGCGTGGGCACCAGGCGCACGGTATCCATGTCGAGAGCTCGACCAGCAATTCCATCCCGGGCGGCCCGCCAGCACGCCGCACGCAATACCTCCTGATCGATGATCGGGGCCGGGCTGCCCGTCGCGATCTCTTTCATCACGGTGACAACAAGCGCATGTACCAGCGTGGCATACGTGATCGTCTCGTCGACTGTGGCTGGAATGTCACTGATCCGAATCTCCACGGTAGGAAGATGATCCGAGACCCGAACATCCCAATAGACCATGTGGGGGTCCAGAATGACACCCGCCTCGAGCATCGTGGCGATTGCGGCGTCGTAGTGATTCACGGACTCGAAGTGCGGCGGCGGCCCGCAGCTCGGCCATCGCCCGTACATGATGTAACGCCAACTGGCATAGCCAGTATCGATGCCGGCACTGATCGGCGAGTTCGCAGTCAACGCCAAGAGCGTCGGCAACCACGGACGCAGATGGTTGATGATCCGAACGGCTTGTTTGCGGTCCTCCACACCGACATGCACATGGCAGCCACACATCACTCCCGCAGTAAGAGCGCCGAATTCACCGGCCATGCGTTGATATCTCGAGGTGTCAGTGGTCTCGTTGGGCGGTGGATCGTAGAACGGTGTTCCCACTGCCAGCAGCTGGCATCCGTCGTGTGCGGCAGCGTCTGCTGCAGCGAAGCGCAGTTCACGCAGTTGATCCCGAAGGTCGCGGATATGACCCCCGATCGATGTGGCGGTCTCGACCTGGCAGCGAGTGAGCTCCAATTGAAGATCGACACCGAGGTCTCTTCCTGCGGCTGCAACTTCGGCATTGCGCAACCTCGGCTGTTTGGTCAGCGGGTCGCACAGGAGGAATTCCTCCTCCACGCCCAGAGTGGGCGTGTCTAGGACGGCAGATTGAGGCGGAACGGTCGTTTTTGCCATGGGGTCCTCGGCTTCGACAATTACAAACCACGAGTCTTCAACGGAAAGAGCAGAATTCAGTGGTTTCGAAGTTCGTCGATCAGTTCACTTTTCTTCATCTTCGAGTACCCATGCAGGTCCAGTTCCTTTGCTCGCGTCTTCAATTCATCCACGGTCCATTCTTCGTACGAAGCGGACCGACCGCCAGTTTTAGCGACGTTCGAACGACCACGATTCGCTGCTGCGTTGGAGATCCGCGCCGCCTTCTCCTTGGAATCTCCTTTCTCGCGCAATTTCTCGTAGAGATCCTGGTCTTTGAGTTGCGGTTGCGAGTCCCTACGAGCCATCCGTCCGTCCCTTCTTCTGCTGGAGGCATGCCTGTGTCTGAGTGGATCGCTGCACTATGTCGGACCTACCCGAAAGAGTGTTCGGCCAAACGGATATACGCGTAAGGATCGACTACCGGGGCTGTAAACTAGTCACGATACGTACACCAAAGCGCCTAGCAAACAAAGACTCTCGACCTAATCGCGCAGGCGTGATCGTAACGCAGCCCCGACAACCGATATTGCGTTGTCGTTGACCTGATGAGTACGCAGCGCGATGCCGATCTTGCGGGCCGGCGGATCTTCCAGCTCGAGAACACGAACTTCGCCAGGCAATTCGGGACGGCCCAGACGGGGCACCAGTGCGAGCCCGAGACCCGCGGCTACGAACGGGACATGCAGCGCGAAGTCGGAAATTTCTGCGGTGATACGTGGCCGATGACCATGCAGGGCGAACATGTGGATGAGCCATGAATGACAAATCGTGCCCGCGCCGGTGGATACCCAACTGTATGTCGCGAGGTCTTCGAGTCCAGGCGACTCGGGAAGTGAATGGTCTCGGTGGCAAATTACGTCGGCAACGTCGTCGACCAGATCGTCGGCAGTATTGTCGGCAGTATTGTCGGCAAGGGGACTCACTGTGATCGCCGGATACACCGGCGCCTGCTGCCCTTGCCAATGATGTGTGACCGCAATGTCTACCATCCCGGCTGACAGGGCGCGATACGCCTCGCCTGGGTCCATCTCGGCGAGTGAACAGGTGAGCTGCGGGTGTTGATCCTGAACTTCGGCTATCGCCGTCAGCGCACCGTGCCGGATGGCGGTCGTAAATGCGGCGACACGCACATGGCCCACAACTTGTGACTCACGACCGGACGAAACACCGAGAATGGCCTCCAACCGACTCAACACCGGACCTGCCTCGTCGAGGAGCGCATGAGCCTCGGGCGTCAGAGCCACTCTGCGCCCCGTGGGCGTCAACAAGGATCGACCCGTCGCCTTTTCGAGTCGCTTGAGCTGCTGGCTGACCGCGGACGGACTCAGCCGCAGAACTGCAGCGGCAGCCGTCACTGTCCCATGCTCTTTGACCGACTGGAGCGCGCGCAGCGTGGCTAGTTCATCCATGAAGCAATCCTTCACGAAATAGTTCTCGAATATGCGATGGACGTGGACAGTGCTCACACCGGAAACTAGTCGAAGTCCACAAACGAGTACAGAGGAGAGAACATGCTGCCCATCGCGTCCGTAGTCGGGATCGGGCTCATCGCGCTGGGAATGGTGCTGACCCCCGGCCCGAACATGGTCTACCTCGCGTCGCGCTCCATCTCACAAGGCAGGCGCGCGGGATTGGTCTCGCTGGGCGGCGTCGCTCTGGGATTTGTCTTCTACCTGGGTGCATCCGCTGCAGGACTGTCCGCGCTGTTCGCGGCGGTCCCGGCCGCATATACGACCGTCAAACTCGTCGGCGCCGTCTACCTGGCATATCTCGCGTGGAACATGCTGCGACCAGGCGGGCGCTCACCGTTCGAGGCACGAGAACTCGACGCTCACTCCCCTTTCCGGTTGTTCGCCATGGGATTGGTGACAAACATCTTGAATCCCAAGATCGCGCTGATGTATGCGGCACTCGTCCCTCAGTTCGTGCACCCCGAAAACGGACCGGTGCTAGGTCAATTCCTTCAGTTGGGACTAGTTCAAATCACCGTTGCTGTGGCGATCAACGGAGCGATAGTTCTCGCTGCGTCATCGGTCTCCGAGTACCTTCGTCATCATCCTCGGGTCATGGCAGCCCAGCGCCTCGTCACCGGGGCACTTCTGAGTGCGTTTGCCGTCAAAGTTGCCGCAACGTGACTCTGCGCTGTGGCAACTCACTTGAATTTCCAACAAAGTGCCCGTGGGGGTGGCGAGCGGGGGCTTTGAGGGACCATCATCGATAGGTGAGTTTCGTCGGATTTTCCACGCGACGTGCACAGGTGGATCGATGTAGTCCATGACCGATGTCGACCCCTTCGCGACGCAATTCGACGCGACAGGTTCGGTCGCGGCGGAATTGTCTGCGTCCGGGTTCGAGGACGCTACCGAGATCGGCCGTGGAGGTTTTGGCGTCGTCTACCGCTGTCGGCAGCCGTCGCTCGACCGGACCGTGGCAGTAAAGGTTCTCACCACCGACCTCGACGAGGAGAACCGCGCACGGTTCTTTCGAGAGCAGCGCGCAGCAGGCCGACTGACCGGACATCCCAACATCGTGAATGTTTTTCAAACCAGCGTCACCGGTAGCGGACGGCCCTTCATCGTCATGCCGTACTACGCCCAAGATTCCCTCGACACCCTGATCCGACGGCACGGACCGCTCCCACTAGGTGAAGCACTGCGCCTCGGTGTGAGGATTGCCGGCGCCTTGGAGTCCGCGCACCGACTCGGCATCCTGCATCGAGATGTCAAGCCCGGAAACATCCTGCTCACCGATTACGGTGAACCGGCGCTGTCCGACTTCGGCATCGCTCATTTTGCCGGTGGATTCGAAACTGGCACAGGCATTGTCACGGGTTCACCGGCCTTCATTGCGCCCGAAATCGTGACCGGCGGGCCGCCGAGTTCCGCAGCGGATGTCTATGGTCTCGGCTCTACGTTATTCGCCACACTGACCGGACACGCTGCTTTCGAACGTCGCAGTGGTGAACGACTGGTCGCCCAGTTCCTGCGAGTTACGTCGGAGCCTGTTCCGAACCCACGCGAGTTCGGCATCCCGGACGACGTCGGCGCTCTCATCGAAAGAGCCATGTCCGCCAACCCGGGAACCCGCCCGTCGTCACAGGAGCTAGGACAACAACTCCGCGAAGCACAACGCCGCCACGGTCTGCCTGTCGATGAAATGTCCTTGTACTCCGAACCTGCACGCACGCAATCCGTCCCATCGCCCACAGCACAGGGTCATCCGCAAAACGAGTACCCCGAAGAAAGTATTCCTCCGCCAACGGATCGCACCGGGGGACTCCCGCTCGAGCTGACCAGTTTTGTCGACCGCCGTACCGAACTCGCCACGGCCAAGAACCTACTGACGACCGCGCGACTGGTGACATTGACCGGAATCGGTGGTGTGGGAAAGACTCGACTCGCATTTCGGATCGCCGCCAAGACACAACACAGTTTTGCCGACGGCGTCCGGCTGGTGGAGTTGGCGGAGCTGCAGGAGCAATCGCTGCTCCCAGGTGTTGTGGCACGCACCCTGGGGATACAAGACCGGTCTGCGAAGCCCGTCCGGGAGATGGTTGCCGAGTTCCTTGCTCAACGAGAACTTTTGCTGGTACTCGACAATTGCGAACAGGTAGTTACTGCAGCGGCGCAGCTATCCGAATTCCTGCTACGCGCCTGCCCAGACCTGAGGATTCTGGCGACGAGCCGCGAACCACTCGGAGTCGGAGGAGAGTCGGTCCTCCTTGTCCCCCCACTACCGGTCCCCGATCCTGACAACCTACCGAAGGGCGCACCGAGTAACGATGCCGTGCGACTGTTCGTCGATCGCGCCTCCGGAGTTGTGCCGGGCTTCGAACTCGCGCAGGACAACAAAGTCGCCATCGCGTCGATCTGTAGGCAACTGGACGGGCTCCCGCTACCGATCGAGTTGGCAGCGGCGCGATTGCGGGCGATGTCGCCCACACAAATCCTGCAGCGACTTTCCGAGCGATACGCCTTGTTGACCAGTGGAAGCAGGGACGCACCGTCAAGGCAACAGACATTGCGAATGTGCATCGACTGGAGTTACGACCTGTGCACTCCGATGGAGCAAGCAGTGTGGGCGCAACTGTCGGTGTTCTCCGGTGGATTCGAACTCAAAGCCGCAGAACAGATTTGCGACGGCGAGCTGACACCGACGGACGTGCTCGACGCCGTGACGTTTCTGGTCGACAAGTCGATACTGATCCGTGAAATGTCGGGCAACACCGTGCGTTTCCGGATGCTGGAGACAATCCGTGACTACGGGCGACAGAAGGCACAAGAAGCGGGAGAGCATGAGTACACGGAACTTCGTCGCCGACACCGGGATTGGTTCGAAGCTCTCGCGCTCGCAGCAGATACCGACTGGATCAGTCCTCGGCAGATCGAGTTGATCACCACTATCGCTCGGGAAAAGTCCAATCTGCGGGAGGCTTTGGAGTTCTGTGTGTCCGACAGTCCTGAAATCGGCACTCGGATCACAACGGCCCTGTTTTCCTATTGGCTCGCTCGTGGCGCAATCACCGAAGGCCGTCAATGGTTACGGAGATTCAGCGAATATCGAATGGGCCCGCCAACCATCGAGCGTGCCAGTGCAATTCATGCCGGAAGCCTCTTGTCTGCGGTCCAGGGAGATATTCAAACATCAGAAGCACTCGTCAAGGAGGGGCGAGTCCTCGCCGGCCAGTCGACCGACCCGCTGATCAACGCCTATCTCCAGCATGCAGAGGGCTATCTTGCCTTGTTCAACGAGGATCTTGCCGAGTCGTGTATCCACCTCGAAAAGGCTGCTCAATTGTTCACCGAACAGAAGAACCTGCCCTTCCAGGTAACTGCCATGTTGACACTCGGAATGGTGCTCGAACTGATGGATGACACCGACCGGGCAATCGAATACAACGAACGCGCACTTGCCATTACCGAGGAACACGGCGAAACGGTGTATCGGTCGTACGTCCTGTGGACGCTGGCTGTTGCGGCCTGGAAGCACGGCGATGGCGATCGGGCATCTCGACTACTGAAGCAGGCATTGCGATTGGGCCGCAACCTCAATGACCGGTTGAACGCCAGCGTGTGCCTGCAAGCATTGTCGTGGGTCGCGATCGACAGCAAGGATGCCCGACGCGCAGCCATGTTGATGGGCGCCGCTGAGAAAGCGAGCGGGTCTGTCGGAGGTTCGTCTGTTGTCGTGCCGAGCATGGCCGTCTTCCAAGACGATTGTGAACGCAAAGTCAGACTCGCGCTGGGCGAGCGAGCCTTCACCAATGCGCGTAGCAAAGGCGCCGACCTTCGGTTCCGCGACGCTGTCGACTACGCACTGGGCGAGGAACGCACCAGCCCACGAAGTTCCACTAACGGCCCGTCGAGCAGGCCGACAAAACGCGAACTCGAAGTCGCCGCGTTGGTGGCTGACGGTCTCACCAACAAGGAGATCGCAGCCCGCTTGGTGATCTCGCCGCGCACCGCGCAGGGCCACGTCGAGCATCTACTGGTGAAGCTCGGCTTCACCTCGCGCACACAAGTTGCCGCATGGTTTGCGGAATCGAAAGGCGATAGCCCAGAACCGAAGTAGGTGCCGTGCAGTCAAATTCCCTAAGTGGAGAGGACGGCAGCTAGAGCCTTCAGCTGTTCGCGGCGGTAGTTACGCGCCGGGGTCGATCGGGCTTCGATCTGATCGAAGCCGTGGTAGGCACCTGGTACCTCGAACAGTGTGCACGGAACGCCGGCGTCGATGAGCCGCTTGGCGTAGTTGAAGTCTTCGTCGTAGAACAAGTCGTGTGTTCCGACGCCGATCCACGTCGGCGGGAGTCCCGTGAGATCTTCGTACCGTGCGGGCGCGGCCAACGGCGGCACATCCGTGATCGACGATCCGAGATACGCGCTCCATCCGTAGCGGTTACTGCGGGGACTCCACACCCTGAATCGGCTCTCGTCGAAGTCTGTTCGTTTGGTTGTCCGGTCATCGAGCATGGGATACGACAACAACTGGAATGCGGGCAGCACTTCACCGCGTTCTTTGGCCAGCAGAGTCAGAGCAGCGGCCAAGCCCCCACCGGCGCTCTCCCCCACGACAGCGATTCGGCTCGCGTCGACGTCAGGTTGATCCGCCAACCACCGCAGTGCGCGGTAGCAGTCCTCCAAGGGGGCAGGATACGGATGATGCGGTGCGAGCCGGTACTCCACCGACGCTGCAACAGCACCCAATTGCGCGGCGATGTTCCGGCACATTCCATCCCCCATCGCTGCGCTGCCGATGACATATCCACCGCCATGGATGAAGAGCACACCCGGCCTGGGGATATCGGGCGCGGTGGGTCGGAATACCCGGACTGAAACATTCGCGTCGCAGCGGACAACATCCCCGCCTTTTGGCGGCACCAGGGCTCCTAATCCGGTGAGTCGACGGAGGAGTCCCGCAGTGCGCCGAGTGATCACGGTGCGTGGCAGGAATCGTGCGAGCTTCAATGCGGGGTCGAAATCCGTCGCAACCCGATCCGAGGTCATGGCATGTTCGCTTTCCGTCGACGTGTTCAACGAAACTATCGCGATTGCGACACCCTAGGCGGAAAACAACATGATTCAACAACCTGTGTAGTGGCCCGTCCGGACATCCAGGCAACCTGTTGGGGGTTAACGCCAGTACCTGTCACCTCCGCCAAAACATCCCTACGGTGAAAACATGCCTGAAAATACGATCGCCCTGAACAACGGCGTGGAAATGCCGGCCATCGGGCTGGGCGTTTTCCAAACCCCACCGGATGTCACGGTTTCCGCCGTCGAGTCGGCCCTTCGCACCGGCTACCGGCACATCGATACTGCCGCCGCGTACTTCAACGAACGTGAGGTCGGAGAAGGTATCAAGCGTTCCGACGTCAACTCCGACGAGGTGTTCATCGAGACCAAGGTCTGGATCAGCGACTACGGTTTCGACACCACCCTCCACGCGTTCGACAAGGCGACGGGCAAGCTCGGCGTCGACCAACTTGACCTCCTGATATTGCACCAGCCACTGCCGAGCCGTTTCGACCTCGCGCTCGACGCCTACCGGGCGCTGGAGAAGCTACTCGCCGACGGCAAGGTCCGGGCCATCGGAGTCAGCAATTTCATGCCCGCACACCTCGACCGACTCTTGGCCGAGACAACCGTCGTACCGGCCGTGAATCAGATCGAACTTCACCCGTACTTCCAGCAGAAGGAACTGCAGCGCCTCCACGCCGAGCACGGCATCGTGACGCAGGCCTGGTCGCCGATCGGCGGCATCACCTCCTACGGCGGCGGCGAGAAGAGCACCTTCGACGATCCGACTTTGCTCGATATTGCTGCGCAGCATGGTAAGTCGGCAGCCCAGGTGATGCTGCGGTGGCATCTGCAGCAAGGTCGCTCCGCTATCCCGAAGTCGACAAAGCCAACCCGCATCGCCGAGAACTTCGACGTCTTCGACTTCGACCTCACCAGCGACCAGCTTGCTGCGATCGATGCCCTCGACACCGGCGTACGCGGTGGACCCGATCCCGACAGCATCACACTCGAGAACTACGGCCGGGAGATCCCCGAGGCCTGATCTGGCGCTAGCCTAGTGGCGTGTGCCGATTCAGGCACCTACGCGGTCTGCTGCCTTGTTGTGACCTTCTTGACGAGCACAATGAGCGCAGCAGTACATCGTGTCTTCCGCTTCGATTCCATGTCCGAGAATGCGGCATCCACAGTGCGCGCACTGTGGTGCCATTGCCTGGGTGGCGCATTCGAAGCTGTCGAAGGTGGCAGTGCGTTCGCCACGCGTGACTGTAAACGTCTTGTCGTACTCGTTACCGCACGTTTCGCAGGTAGCCATGAGCGTCTCCCTCGTCAGAAGCCGTCGGTGCTCTCGACGGCATGTCTGATCGTGGTACCCAGACTTGGTCAGACGTATCCTCTATGGAAGCTTCACCCCCAGTAACACTGGGACCAAATCGCTTTCACACCAACGGTCGAGGAACCGAGCGATTTCGACCCACTGTCCGCGCGGTGAGAACTCCGAGAACGCATTCGATCCGGTCGGTCGATTTCGTCGGCGAACTCGAGCCCACACGGTTCGCCGGAAGGAGATCGGGTACCTCCTGAAAATGACGACACGACCATCCCGGCATCCGCCTCCCCCCGTCTCCACCCACGACAGGTCCAGCATGGACGATCTGTTGCAGACTATGACCCGAGCGGTGAACACACTGGCAAGAGCTGAAATTCGATTTGCTGTTGCGGGCGGTTGTGCCGTGTATGCACGCGGCGGACCACCATCGGGGCACGATGTCGATATCTTCCTGCGCAAGCAGGACGTGACTCCGGCATTGCACGCACTACGGGAGACCGGAATGAAACCGGTTAACCCGCCCGAAGATTGGCTGGCAAAGGTGTACGACAGCGACGTACTCGTCGACCTTATTTTCTCTGCCTCAGGGCGCGACATCACCGACGAGTTCCTGGACCGGGCAACGTCTATGCGGGTCGGTTCCGCTGTCGCACCCGTCGTCGGCGCGACGGACTTGATGATCGACAAACTGAACGTCCTCGATGCTCATCGTTGCGACTTCGTTCCCATGCTCCAGATCGCGCGCGATTTACGAGAGCAAGTCGACTGGCCGGAAGTTGTCGACCAGACACGAGCCTCGCCGTATGCGCGGGCCTTTCTTGGGCTCCTCGACGATCTCGAGATTGCTGCGACAAAATAGGCAAGCGAATGGAGGCAGGGAGGATGAAGGCAGAAGAGCAACTTCCGCAATACCTGGTGGCACACATCAGACGAGCTTTCGCCGAAGATCCACGAACATCGGAACTCGGTGTGCGGGTGACGATTCGAGGATCGAAGATCTACCTCAGCGGTGAAGTGAACAGTCTCGCCCGAAAGCGGGAACTAGAATCGGTAGTCACGGAGTTGGCCCCCGACATTACCGTCTGCAACGACATCCATGTCGTGAGTTCCGCTGAACCACAATCTGATTACGAGGACTTACAGTGATCCGGGTCGCCGCGGTCGGCGATGTGCATCTCGGCGCAGATTCACACGGCGAGTTGCGGCCTGCACTCGACATGGTATCCACCCACGCGGACGTCTTGTTGCTGGCCGGCGATCTCACCCGACATGGAGGCCGGGATGAGGCGAAGGTTGTTGCCGACGAGTTCGCAGACCTGGGAATCCCGGTAATCGCAGTGCTCGGAAATCACGACTACCACAGCAATGCCGTCTCAGACGTTACGGATACGCTTACTGCGCAAGGGATTTCTGTTCTGGAAGGCGAATCTGTCACCATCGACATTGCCGGACAAACATTGGGGATTGCAGGCACCAAAGGATTTGGTGGTGGATTCGCAGGTAAATGCGCCAGCGTGTTCGGAGAACCACAAATGAAGGAGTTCGCCGGCCATACCGTCGACGTCGCCGAACGCTTCCGATCAGCGGTGTCTTCGCTCCAGGCAGATATACGCGTCGCACTACTGCACTACTCGCCGATCAGCGACACCCTGCACGGTGAACCGCCCGAGATCTACCCCTTCCTCGGGTCGTATCTCCTCGGCGAACCTATCGACGAGTTTCAACTCGATCTGGCACTCCACGGGCACGCTCACGCCGGAACCGAGCGTGGCACAACCCCTGGCGGGGTGAGGGTGCGCAATGTTGCACAACCAGTTATCCGAGCAGCCTATGCCGTATACGGTCTCGGGCCGGCGGACTCCTGACCTCGGACTGAGGGGAGTCAGGTCATCCCGGGCAGGCGGGGGTGACCATGTCGTAGATCCGTTCTGCTTGATCCTGAGTGGGTTCATTGCCGTTGTGTGCAGCGAGCGTTCGGATTTCATCCGTGACCTGCTGCTCGTCCACTCCGTTCCCAATGTCGTCGCAGGACTGGAGAACGATGAGCTCGATGCTGCTGTCGTCGCGATCTTGCGTCAGTTCCGAGTAGCCGGCTCGAAAGGCGACAACAAACGACGCAAGTTTTGCTTGATCGATCATTCCCAGATCAGTCGGTGACGCCGTCGGCTTACTCTCATCTGTTCTCTGCGCCGGCGATCTGGCGGTTTGCTGCGTAGCGTAATCATTACCGTCACTGGTGGATTGGTCGGTATCGTCACTACCGCACGCGACGGCAGAGACAACAGCGCCGACGATCGCGACGGATGCAATGGTCTTGTTCATGTCTTCTTCTCCTCGATTCGCGATTCGTGATCGCCTGGTCAACGAGTGCGGTCGTGTGACGATTCGGTGATCGGCAATGACGTGACTACCGCCTTGTCCACGTGCACCTTCGGAGACAACACTTGGAGCGGAAGATCATTCTGTGGATCGGGGACGGCGGAGAGATGCTGAAGGATGACGCCTTCGCGTAGGGCCCACGGACTCACATCGATCGAATCGACGTCTAGGGCGTACAACGTTTCGTCAGCCACGATAGCGCCTGCAAGAATCTGGTGAGCGCGCGATCGCGCCACACCCTGCAGTTTGGCGCGACGATCGGTCGTCATTGTCGCCATCCGTGCGACCAAACCGTGAAGATCCTTGCGCGACAATGTTCGTCGCACAAACGGTCCTTTTCGCTGCGGCGGCGCTCCGGCCAGTCGCGCCAATTGCTTGAAGGTCTTCGACGTACCGACAACCCGCTGCGGTTTCCCTTCCCACAGAAGACGATCCGCTGTCTCACGCAGGGAGGAACGTACGTACCGACGCAGTTCTTTGACTTGCTTACTCGGCGGCGGATCCGTGTCGAAGAAGGTGCGAGTCAGCCGTCCGGCGCCGAGCGGGAGCGAGACCGCCAACTCCGGAGCGGCATCGCGCCCCAGCGTGATCTCCATTGTCGTGCCACCGATATCGATATCGAGCAATCTGCCGGCGCACCAGCCATACCAGCGGTGCACGGCAAAATACGTCAAACGTGCTTCCTGCAGGCCGGTAAGAAATTGTGGACGTAATCCACACTCCGCGGCCACACGATCCAGAACTTCCTCCCGGTTCGCCGCATCGCGGATCGCAGCGGTGACAAAGAGATAGATCTGATCAACCTCGTAATGCCGCGCAGCCTCCAGTGACTGCGTCACCGCGTCGCACACCCGCTCTATTCCGTTGCCGTCCAGACACTGGCTGGCATCGATCGACTCAGCCAAACCTGTTGCGGCTTTCAGTGCGTGCAGCGGTAGTGGCGGCGCCCCTGCAGTAGCTTCCACGATCTGAAGCTGCGCCGAATTCGAACCGACATCGAGAACACCGAGCCGCATGCGTTAGCGAGTACCCCGAACACGAGAGCCAAACATCCGAGCCCGTTTCGCGTCAGCAATCCAGGCGGTGGCGCCTGGTCCACTCCACGATGGCGGAGGCAATCGCGTCGGGCCGATCCTCGGGTGCGAGGTGGCCGGCGGGTCCACATTCCACGACGTCGAGGTGGGCAATATTCGATCTGCTCCACTCGATCTCGTCGCGGCCGACCATGAGTAGTTCGGACGGGCCGTTGAACGTCATCAGGAGTTTCGGTACATCGCTACTTCCCGCGAGCCACTTTCCGTACGACGCCACCCGCGTGTGTACGTCCGCCGGGGTGCCTTCGATGGGGAATGCCCGCGGCCAGGCAAGCAGTGGCCGGCGACTCTCGGATGTGGGGTACGGAGCACGATACGAAGCCGCATCGCCGTCCGAGAGTCCGCTGAGCACGGTCTTGTCGAGGGCAACCTCGAGAAAGAAGTTCTGTTCGAGCACCTTCGCCTCACCTGTTCCGGGAGTGCGCAATGCCTCGACCCGCGCCCTGGCGTCACCCGGAAAATGTTCGGCCCACGTCATCGGACGGAGGATCGCCTCGAGGAAGGCGACCCCTCGGACGCGATCGGGATGCCGCGCAGCCCAGTCGAATGCCAGTGCCCCGCCCCAGTCGTGTCCGACGAGCACAACATCGTCGAGTTCCAAGGCGTCGAACCAGGCGTCGAGGTAGCGGGCGGTGTCTACGAAGCCATAGTCGATCGCGGGTTTACCGGACTCTCCCATCCCGATGAGGTCGGGGGCGAGAGCGCGGCCGAGGGCACTAACCGACGGCAGAATATTCCGCCACAGGTACGACGACGTGGGATTACCGTGCAGCAGCACGAACGGCGGACCGTCACCCGATTCCCGATGAGCCATTTTCGAGTCGAGCACAGGCGTGATGGGCATGACGTCTCCTCAAAATAGTTTCCATGTACTCTATTTTCAAATAGTAGCCATGTACTCTATTTTCATGCAAGACCGCGAATCATGGACAACCGGAGCACTCGTCTGGCACCTGAGCCTGCGCTGGCGCGCGGGAGTCGACCGTGCGCTCGCCCATCTCGGCCTCACGCACGCTCAATACTCGGTACTCGCACCCCTTCACAGCCTTGTCCGTGCGGGCGAAAGACCGAGCCAACGCGAACTCGCCGAACAGACTGGACTGCAACCGATTTACATCTCCAAACTGGTACGCGCGCTGGAGCGCAGCGGCTTCGTCTCGAGCGAACGCGATACCCGCGATGCGCGCGCTGTTCGTCTCGATCTCACCAAAGAGGGTCACCGAACTGCCTTGCAAGCCAAAGAGATCGTTCGCCAGCTGGACCACGAGAACACACATGCTCTCGGAGGTGAGGGCGGCCGCGAAATCGCAGAACTCCATCGAGCCCTCGTCGCACTACTGGACGCGACCGATGCAGCTGACGAATAGGCCGTTCATCGATCATCGTGCGAAGTTCGAAGTTGGCTCCACCGAAGAGCAAAAACGGACATACTAAACTTCATGAACATTCGATCTGCAGTTCTCTACGCCGCAATCGGCAAGGCCAGCGGGTTTCGCAGCGCAGTCGGGATCACCACGTTCCTGTTGCTCAGGTTCCGGGGCACACGCTACGAACGACTGTCGATCGGTGGATCCGTCGTTGCAATCGGTGGCGAGTTCGTCATGGACAAACTCCCGACGACACCATCTCGGCTCGCGCCTCCGTCCTTGACCGCACGAGCTGCAGCCGGGGGCGCCGCCGCCTACGCGATTGCTCGGGCCCAGAGTGAACCCGTCGCCCCTGCCATCGCAATCGGCGCCGCCTCGGCGGTGGCAGGCTCGTATGCAGGCCACGCGTACCGGGGGTGGGCATCGAAGCGAGTTCCGGCACTGGGAGCAGCCCTCGTCGAGGATGCAGTCGCCCTCGGAATGGGAGCGGCTGTGCTGGGCCAAGTAGCCGAGTAGCGCTCCCCGTTTTGCCAGACATTGAACGAGGAGACTGCTTCGATGTCTCGAGCGTGGGTCACCACTTCACGCCCAACGGACAGCGGCAGCATCAGTTCTTCGGAGACCCCGCCGACGACACGGGCGCAATCACCCATTCAAAATCGTTGTAGGTCTTCATCTTCGACATCTAACCCCCTTCCTGGGATTGGGGTGGACATGATTGTTCAGTCGAATCCGCTGTCTCTGTCTACGACAAACACTTTCCTAAGCGGCAGCCTGCTGCGCCAGTGGGCGGGCAGCAGATCGTAGTGATCGAGAATCCATTCCACGATCTCGCTGCGGCCGATCAACCGCAGGTCGCCACGAGTCCGATCCAGTGCCTGCGCGTCGGCGCTGTACGAACCCAGAGACACGAACAAACCCACCTCCCCTGCGGACAAGGTGCCGATGAGTTGCTGCACTTCGGGACGACCCATGGTTCTATCGGTGTGCTTGCACTGCACCTTGATCAGAGGAGGCTCCAGCCCCAAGGGGTCACGGTGCGCGACAATATCGATTCCCCCGTCTCGTGAATACGGGAGAACACGAGTGCGGTAACCCATCGCCGTCAGCAGATCAGCGACAAAATGCTCGAAACCGCGGTGGCTGACGTCGATTTTCAACATGTTGATGATGAAGTCAGCAGTCGACTCCATAAGCCGTGATGGATTCGGTTCTTCGGTTGCGCTGTCGACGGCAACATCCATATCGTCAGCATTCGCCTCTGCTTCGGCGACCGCAGTAACTGCCTCCGCGCTGCCGGTCTCGAGATATGTCCGAAATTCTGCATCGTGTCGCCTAACCCGAAATAGCGTTACTGCCGAGCCGATCTCGTACAGCGCCGACGTAGTGAACTCCGACCGTGGAATCCCGATACGCTGCCATCGCACAGGCCGACGGTGGCGGTGCGTCGGCGCATCGACAGCAAAGTAGTAGTCACCATCAATGACGCCGATATTGATCGTCGAATCGTCCTTGTGGGGCGCTATGACGATGTCGCCGACTTCCATGTCGAAAGCGAATCGCACCAGTACCCCGGCCTGCACTGGATACGACCCAGCTTTCCCTGCTGGGTATTGCTCCGAAAGCAGAGTCTTGATGGTGCCACGATCGTCGCCGATCTGCCTCAGATTCCCGACCCTGTCCCAACCGATACTGATAAATTTCCCGGCAATCAGATCAACGCTGGGCTCGTCGTTGTGGATCCCCCACATTGCACTCATGACGGACACGGTATCGGTTGCAAACTGACAGGAATAGGCTGGCTATGACTACACACGCATCAATGTTTCTTCAACGTCTCCTTCGTTCCGAGGTTAATGTCGGTGCATTCATCGGATATTTGGTGGAGCGCGACGCGACACCATTACAGAATGCGCTCGGACTCGATGAAAACGTCGTCAGTGCCCGAGTAGAAGTTCCTCACGGGAAAGGCCGCATGGATGTAGTGCTGTACGGCGCCGCAAGTCCTATCGCGATTCTCGAATTGAAGGTTTCGGCAACTGAGCACGGCGATCAGCTCGACAGATACGCGGAATTCGCACAGACACACAATGCCCGTAAGTTTCTGGTGGACTTGGAGACCGACGGTTCAACAGTGCCGCAAGGGTGGACCCGCATCGGACTCGCCGACCTGTTCGGTTACTGGTCTTCGTCTACGAACTCAACAGTTCGCGGCCTCGCCGCCGAGGCATCAACTGTCTTCGCGACATGGAAGTCGCAACTGAACGGCCGTTTCGGCCAAATGGATTCAGCGATCGTAACCGTCGCGCTGCGAGCAGTTTCCCAGGAGTTGGCTGCGCGCACCCCGTACGACATGTACACACGTGCAACCTCCGGCGGGCAGCCATCCATCACTGCGTATCTACCGCACCCCTCGGGGGCCGACGACGCATACTTCTGCATCGACATCCGTTGCAAGGACAAGAACAATCCTCACCTCCCGTGGATCGCCCGTCTCGGCGTGCACGTCGACCGTGGCGAAGACCTAGCCGCTGCCAGACGAACCGCTCATCGTCTAGCTATGCCACTGGTGCCAGCCCTGTCCGTCGCGGAAGTCCAGTCGGCATGCGCAAACTCTGGAATAGGCACGTTGGCAACAGTATTGACTTCCGAGAGACCACTGAGGGAGCCCAGATCGCAAAGCACCAGTATCGAAGAATGGTTGGCAGCCGTCGACAGCGCAGGAGACGGCAAAATCTCGGCCCACCCAGTCTTCTTCCACGACTGGGGTCGCCGCCTCGCGGCCCAATACTCACTCGACCTCACTGATGTGACGCGCAACGATCTTGGACAGCTGATCGTGATTCTCATGGATCACCTCACCGAATCCGCATTCAGCGCAACGCCTCTAACTGCGCCGTAGAGCGGGGCATCGCGGCACGATAGACCCTCATAGCTAGACCTTCGGGGTGCGTAGCAGACCCCCGAGGATTACCTTGACCACTTCGTGGGCGAGCCAATCCACAGATTTGTCCTCGGTCGGCGTGTGCCACTCACTCGACGACCAGATGGCATATCGAAGCATGTGATCGACGACGTCGAGATCAACGTCGTCGCGAAAAATACCCTGATCAACGCCGGCTGCAAGAGTGTTCGACCACTCCCTCTCGAATTGGCCGTACAACTCCCCAATGTTGCCTTGCTCGAGAATTGTTGCGTGGATGTAGTCGCCCTCACGACGCCACATGGTCGTTGCGTGCAGGTATTCATGCGAACAGCGCAGAGCAATCTCGGAGAGCGCCTCGATGCGTTTCGTCGGCTCCACGGCAGTGACTGCGTGCACCTTGTCCACCAGGTCCTCGAGATAGAGCCTGATGATCTCTGCGACTATCGCATCCTTGGAAGGGAAGTAATGGTAGAGCGCACCCGAGCGCACTCCCACGGCGTCGCCGATCTCCCGAATCGTGGTAGCGGCTATCCCTTTTATTGCGAATATCTCGCCGGCGCGATCGAGGATTTGCTGTCGTCGCTCCTGCGGTTCCATTTCGTCTGTTCTCCTGATGCTGTTTCGCGTATTCGACTGTCGAATTCGACCGCTCACCGAAACGAGCGAATAACCCCTACAGTATCGACCTGTGTTCGGCGAGTGGTCCGCTACTCGATTCTGGCGCTTACATCCTCGCACTACATCACAGGCCATGCATTGCCCGTGGACGGTGGCCAGGCCCTTGTCCGGTAACTTTTCAGTTCAACGGAATTGGCCTGTCGCCTGACGATCATTCCTTCTACGTTCAAGGAAGAACGATAGGAAGGAAGTGTCATGGCGCCTGTCGACTGCGCATCGTGCGGCCAGCGAGTCCTCGTCGAGAAGTACAGCTCGATCCATACCGGTATCCAATGGCCGGCTGCAGAGAACGTGCGATGCCCTTACCGCGACGTCCAGGTCAACGCCCTGCAACCCGGATCACTCGTGCAATCGTGCAGCGGGCTGAGCGACGCTGTCCAGGCTGCAATTGAGAACGGCAAGCTTCGCGAATCTCCTCGCCCTGAGGGCCTTTCGCACGTATCGAATCATCGCTGAATACACACTGGAGGATTCATGACCGACATCATCGCCGAACCCGAGGTCAGGGTCATCGAGGCAGGCAAGAACCCGACTCGATTTGCGCGAGGCTGGCACTGCCTCGGCCTGGCCGAGACGTTTCGTGACGGAAAGCCGCACCAAATCAAGGCTTTCGGCACCGACTTGGTGGTGTTCGCAGACTCCGAGAACGAGTTGCACATCCTTGACGCATACTGCCGACACATGGGCGGCAACCTCGCGATGGGGCAGATCAAAGGCGACTCCATCGCCTGCCCGTTCCACGATTGGCGGTGGGGCGGGAACGGGCGCTGCACTGGCATTCCTTACGCGCGGCGCGTCCCTCCGCTAGCACGCACACGATCGTGGAATGTACTCGAACGCAACGGAATGCTCTTTACCTGGCATGACCCGGAGGGCAACACGCCGCCGGAGGACGTGACGATTCCGGAGATCGAGGGATGGGGCACCGATCGGTGGAGCGAGTGGTCGTGGCGCACCTTCCACGTGGAGGGCTCGCACTGCCGTGAGATCGTCGACAACGTTGTCGACATGGCTCACTTCTTCTACGTTCATTTCCAGATGCCGGGCTACTTCAAGAATGTGTTCGAAGGCCAGGTCGCTGCACAGCACATGCGCTCGGTAGGCCGGGACGACATCAAAACCGGTGTACAGATGGACCTTCCAGATGCCGAGACCGTGTCGGAAGCTGCCTACTACGGTCCGTCTTTCATGCTCGATACGGTGTGGACGATTTCCGGGGACACCACGGTGGAGGCAAAGGTCATCAACTGCCACTACCCTGTCACCGACAATTCGTTTGTCCTGCAGTACGGCACATGTGTCGAACGCACGCCGGGCAACTCGGACGAGCAGGCCGAAGCCACCGCTCAGATGTTCACCGAGGGTCTCGAGACGCAGTTCCTCCAGGATATCGAGATCTGGAAACACAAGAGCCGCATCGAAAATCCGCTCCTCACCGAAGAGGACGGGCCCGTCTACCAACTTCGCCGCTGGTACCAGCAGTTCTATGTAGACGTCGAGAACGTCACAGACGAAATGACCGCACGCTACGAGTACGAGGTGGACACCACTCGCGCTCTGGAGAACTGGTCCACCGAGGTGCAGGAAAATCTCGCACGCGTCGACGCGGATACGTAAAATTCGCGTGAGCTCACAGTTGCCGCGCCCTGCCCAAGCAGAGCGCGGCAACATCAGTTTCCGGACAGTCGATTTCGGATCGTTGCTACCGCGAGGCGGACAGGGACCGAGACAGCCATCGGATCGAACGTACCGGTAGGGCCGGTTACCGAGATCGCGCCAATCGGACTGCGGCCCTTGATAATAGCGGCACCGACACACGATACTCCGAGCACCGTCTCGTTCCGATCGTGGGCAATTCCGCGGTTACGAATGTCGGCATACTCCCTTCGCAGTCGAACTGGGTCCACTATCGTGTTCGGCGTGGAACGCGGCGGCGTCAGCGCCGCGGTCGGATCAAGCTCTGCCATCAAGGTTTTGCCTATTGCCGTCGACGCCGCGGGAAGGCGCCCGCCGGCGCGGGTGGGCAGCCGAACGGCGAAGGAGCCACCGACTTTGTCGAGATAGAGAACGTCAGCGCCGACGGGGACTGCGAGGTGAACCACGAGACCCGTAGTCGCGTGCAGTTGATAGAGGACGGGCTGCGCCACGCTGTGAAGCCGATCATGATGCAACGCAAGCGAACCGAGTTCGAATATCTTACGACCCAACCGGTACGTGTGACCCTCACGTTGAAGCCATGTCAGACGTACGAGTTGTCCGAGCATGCGGTGGGTCGACGACGCGGGAAGCCCCGTCCGTCTCGACAAGTCCGACAAAGTCAGTCGCTCGTCCTCATCGAAAGCCTCGAGCAATATCGAGGCGCGATCGAGTACCGCTACCGGGGAATTTTCATCACAGGGCATGGGGCATCTCCGTGGGTCGGCAGCGTACGACGGGCACGCTGCATGAATGACCCCTTCGGCTTTAAGGGCCATATGCAGGTTGTTTGATCGCTTGATCAATGTACAATCGGACTATACAGTGCAAGTGACAGGGGTCACCACCTGACGGACACGCCAAATGCCAACGGCAACTGAAGCGACACTCGGGAAACCCCGGAAAGGAAGGCGTCCATGGCCGTTGTCGACATGAACGACAAGAAGTCCTCTGCCCCACCGGCCGGCGGTCGGTCCACCACAGACTTACCGCCGTCGATGGTCGAGCGGATGACACTCATTCTCGATGCCTTCGATGGACGGGCAACCCACCTCAGTCTCGAAGAAACCGCGCGACGCGCCCGGTTGCCGCGATCGACCGTCCACCGCATTCTCGAGCAGCTCGTCAAGCTCGACTGGGTCGCTCACGCGCCGATTGGTTACCGCCTCGGCCGACGCGCACTCGGACTTGACGGCGGCATCGGCGACCACGGCCAGCTGCGTGCAGCCGCAGCACCGCTGCTACACGAACTACACCTGAAAACCGGAATGGTCGTGCATCTGTCAGTTCTCGACGACTGCGAAAATGTCTACCTCGACAAGGTAGGTGGACGCTTCGCTACGACGCTACCGTCGCGCGTCGGCGGTCGCGCCCTTGCACATTCGACGGCAGGCGGCAAAGCGATGTTGGCGTGCATCGCTCCCGAACAGGTGGACACCCTGTTCGGTGTGACGCTCCCGCGCTGCACCGACAGCACCATCGCGGACATCGCAGTTCTGCATCAAGAGCTGAGCCGTATTCGGCAGCGTCGAGGCTTGGCCTTCGAGTGCGGCGAATCAACACCGGGTGTCGCGTGCGTCGCGTCGGCTATTCGCGGGCACGAAGGGCCGATCGGCAGCATCTCGTTGTGCAGCGATACGCAGACCGCTCAGCTCGAGCGGGTAGCGCCATTGGTGCTCGACGCAGCTCGTGAGGTGTCGCGCACCCTGTACCCCGAACTGGTCGCTCCACGTCGTGGCCGCAAGCCTCCACCGGTTCCCACGAGCACTTTCTCCGCAGCAACGATGGATCGCCTCATGGCGTCGTCCGAGCACTGGATCTGAAGCAATCGGATTTGTGCTTGGAAGATTTCACACAGCAGCCAACCGCCTGAGAATCCCAGCCAAAGTCTCGACGCCCGCAGCAGCCTCACTCGTCCGCCGGAACAGTCCGACGGGCTCGGCTGTACCAGGGGCCGACTGCGGCAAGCGCACAAGCGTTCCGTCGTCGAGGTCGGTCTGCGGCACGCGCTCGGGTGTGAACCACACCGAGTCACTGCGGCGGGCGAGAGTACGTGCAACCGATACATCAAGTGTTTCAACACAACCGCTCGGCAAGTTGAGCCCATGCCGGCGCAGAAACACTTCGGTGTGTCGGCGCGGAACCGTCCCTGTTGTCGCCACCACCAATGGAAATTCGAGTACCCGCGGCATCGGCACCGGTTCCACAAACGCCGTCAAAGGATGTTCGGGGCGAACGACAAGTGCCAGCGATTCGGTGTAGAGCAGTTCGAAGTCGATTCCCTGCAAGACATCGGGATCCGTCATTCTGCCCACCACCAAATCAAGGTCGCCCGCGCGAATCCCTTCCAGAAGTGTGTCGTTGACTCCAGTGACAACATGTACCCCCAACTCCGGATACGTTTCGTGCAGCTGTGAAATCGCCTTCGGTAGTAAAACACTCGCGACTGTGGGAAGCGCACCTACGCGGACCGGCACACTGGGTACGCCGGGGGCGACCAACGCCCGTGCCGCCGACGTCATGGCGTCGACGGCCGCAGATGCGTGGCCGAGAAAGTACTCGCCGGCCGGAGTGAGACGGGCACCATGACGGCCCCTCTCCACGAGACGCATCCCGGCTATCTGCTCGAGTTCGTTGAGCGTCTTGGTGACCGCCGGTTGCGTCAGGTGGAGTCGCTGTGCCGCCCGACCGAGATTGCGCTGCTGCGCAACGGCGACAAAGCAGGTCAGGTGCCGAAGCTGAATTCGGCTACTCGCTACGCCGGCCATGCGCCCAGACCACCAAACATTTCCATCAGCAGAGGTTATGAAAAGGGCGAGAAATCGTCAATTTACATGACTGAGTATCGAAAATATGGTGGGCGAACATCCCTTCGACAGGAGACCACCGTGACAATCGGCGAATTTGTTGAGCGCGACGTCAGACTGCACCCTCCCGCACTGACGCCGGGTTACAAGACGAGCATCCTGCGCTCGCCTCGTCAGGCTTTGCTATCTCCCCGCAACACGCTGTCCGAAATCACCGGGCCCGTGTTCAACGGAAAAGACCTGGGGGCGAAAGACAACGACCTGATCCTCAACTTCGCCAAAGCCGGCTTGCCGATCGGCGAAAGGCTGATCGTGCACGGCTATGTACGTGACGAATTCGGAAACCCGGTCTCCGGCGCACTCGTGGAAGTGTGGCAAGCCAACGCGGGCGGACGCTATCGACACAAGAACGACCAGTATCTCGCGCCGATCGATCCGAACTTCGGCGGTTGCGGTCGGATGCTCACCGATCACAACGGCTACTACGTCTTCCGCACTATCAAGCCTGGACCGTACCCGTGGGCCAACAGCGCCAACGCCTGGCGTCCTGCACATATTCATATGTCACTCAGCGCAGACGGTTGGGCGCAGCGGCTGATCACGCAACTCTATTTCGAGGGCGACCCCTTGATCGAGCGCTGCCCGATTGCCGCAACCATTCCGTCAATCGATCAGGTACGCAGCCTCATTGCGCATGAAGATCCGTCAAACGACGTGCCTTTCGACGCTCGAACCTACCGCTTCGATGTCACCCTCCGCGGACGACGAGCCACCTTCTTCGAGAACACGATTCCAGGAGCATCACGATGAACGTCGCCCATCAGTTTGCCGCACAATCTCTTGCGACACGATTTCCCGAAACCCCGTCGCAGACGGGCGGCCCCTACGTACACATCGGACTTGCGCCACAGCAGGCGGGATTCGAGATTTTCGAGAAGAACTTCGACAACAATCTTGTCTCCAATGACACAGTCGGAGAACGGATCACGATCGAGGGCCGTGTCATCGACGGCAGCGGATCCCCAGTCCGCGACGCCTTGCTCGAAATCTGGCAGGCTAACGCGGCCGGCAAGTACTCGCATCACCTCGACCCACAAGACAAAAGTGTCGATCCGAGCTTTGCCGGATGGGGCCGCACCGGCGCAGATTTCGAATCCGGAGTCTTCGAGTTCCAGACGATCAAACCCGGACCGGTCGAGCACAATGGCGACCGTGTCCAAGCCCCACACATCTGCTTCGTCATCTTCGCCAGAGGCATCAACATCGGACTGCATACCCGCCTGTACTTCGACGACGAAACCGAACTCAACGCAGCAGACCCGATCCTCTCGGGGATCGAGCTCCACAACCGCCGAAGCACTCTGATAGCTAAACGACGCAGCGAAGACGGAAAGACCGTCTACACCTTCGACATACGACTACAAGACACCCCGGACGGTGGAGCAGAGACAGTATTCTTCGATATTTGACTAGTACAGTAGGCGCCGGTCCTGATTTCCCCGTGCGGCGGGCGGCAATGCCGATGCGGGCGCTGTGGGCCACTGCTCCGGATCCGGATCAAGCTGTCGAAGCTGTTGCACCTGTTCACGACACCACGGCGAGACGTCGCGACCGCCACCGAGAACAGCGTCCGAAAACTTGTGCCAGTCAACCCATTCCACGCTTTCCACTTCCGTCGGATCGGGAACCGGTTGTGGGCCGTCGTAGATCACCCGAAAGACGGGGCAGATCTCGTTTTCGACGATGCCGGTGTCCATCACTGCGCGGTATCGGAAGAAAGGGAGCGCAAGGCTGACATCATCGACACCTATCCCAAGTTCTTGGTTCAGCCGACGTCGGACGGCTTCTTCGAGCGATTCGCCCGGAGCGGGATGTCCGCAGCAACTGTTGGTCCAGACACCTGGCCACGTTGCCTTGTCCAGTGCACGCCTCGTAATCAGGAGGTTGCCGCTCCGATCGAAGACATACGCCGAGAAAGCAAGGTGCAGTGGCGTTGTAGTGGTGTGGACGCTCGCTTTCGGTTCGATCCCGATGGATCGACCTGCGTCGTCGAGCAACACGACGTATTCCATGTGAAATCCCGTTCTCTTCGTTCGATCAGGGCGCCGGCGTCAGCAGCGTGCGGAGGCTGATCCATCCGGTTTCAGCCAGTCGCGGTGCCGCGATCGACATTCGGCGCCGCTGGGAAACGTGTGCCCGCTTGTGCAGTACGCGGTATCCGCTGTCTTCCACCGCACGCAAGATGTCGCCGTACAGGACAAACGCCGTGCGCATCGCGGGGCGTACCACCGGGTCGAGCATATCGATCCCCGGTTCGGCAGTGCGGTACACCGCACGGGTGTGTGCGATCAGATGCGCGAGAGCGCGCTCGAGTCGGACGTCGCTGCGGCCGGTGACAAGACAGTTTCGCAACAGGCCTTCGTCGACACCGAAAGCATTCAGTTCCTCGGTCGGCAGATAGATCCGATCACGATCGAGATCCTCTCCCATATCCCGGATGAAGTTGGTCAGCTGAAAAGCTTCACCCAGTGCGACCGCTGGTCCGGCGGCACTGTCGCGATCTGTTGCCGTGCCCAGGATCGGAAGCATTTGCAGGCCGATGACAGCGGCGGATCCGTACATGTACTCGGACAGTTCGTCCATCGTTCGATACCGCGAGCGGAACATCTTGGTTCCTGGTATGTCCATTCGCATCGAGTGCAGGAAGGCGTAGTAGTAGTCGTGCGAAATGCTGTATCTCGCAGTGGTATCCACGAGCGCTCTGAGCACCAGGTCGGATCTACTCTCCCCCAGCGGCTGTCCGTCGAGCGCATCTCGGATGCGAGCCTCGAACAGGTCAAGCTTTGCGCTTGCCCTACGATCGGCTTCGGTGGGCGAAGTACCCGTCGAATCGACTGTGACAGAGGAAAGCGCTGGCACATAACCTGATTCGCTGTCGCCGGAATCCACGTCGACGATGTCGTCGACCATCCGCGCAAACCCGTAGAGCGCGTGCACGCCGGCGCGCTTGTCAGCCGGCAGTAACCGGGTCGCGAGGAAGTAAGTTTTGCCATGCTGCTCGTTCAGGTCGCGGCACAGTCGATACGCGTCGTGGAGGCTCGGGTCGATCTTGTCGAGTTCACGCATGACCGACACCGACTTCGACACCGAGAGCAGCCGACGATTGCGCGTTGTTCGATCCTGTTATCCGCTCTGCGGCAAGCCTTCCCGAAACGAGAACCGTCGGCACGCCGACACCCGGAGTGGTCCCTGAACCGGCGAGGACGACGTTGCCGAGACCAGGAACCAGATTCTTGCGGCGAAATGGCCCGGTCTGACGGAATACATGGGCCGACGAGAAGGGACTACCGTCGAGCATTCCTTTGTCCAGCCAAGTTCGTGGGGTGTCTAGGTGGTCGACGGACATCGACGAGGTCAGGTTGCGATATCCGCGTTGTTCCAACACTCCTTGAATTTCACGCATGTACGGAACCCCCAGACGATCCCAATCGAGGGGCGCGCTGGCAAGATTCGGGCAAGGAGCCAAGATCGAGATGGGTTCACTTCTGACGCCGTCACGAACGAGATTCAGCGATGGGTCTGTCACAGCCGGTCGGGTGATCAAGAGAGATGGATCATCCATCAACTGCCCGCGGCCACGACGCGCGGTAATCCGAGCAAAGGTCTCAGACCACTGTTCGCCGAAGTCGATGGTGTGGTGAGACCTTGACGGCCACGACCGCGTCACATCCACCGGAACCGTGCCGTGAAAAACGACGGCTGACGGCGATACGACGGAATATCCGCGTCGCCGACCCGTAGACGGCGCACCTGCCTGGTCGAGCAACCGATCGACTACAGGTAAGTCCGGAGTCAACACGAGGGCATCACACGAATAACTCCGACCATCCGACGTCAAAACCTCTGTGACGCGCTTGTTCTCGATGTTTACCTCGGACACTTCGGCGTCGGTGTGAAGCACTCCCCCGTGTCGTGTGAACGCGTCGGCCATCACCTCCGCAATTTTGGCCATGCCGCCCACCGGAAAGTAGACCCCGAGTGAGGTGTCCATGTGCGCGATGGCGCCGTATACGCCCAACGCCTTGGCGGGGGCCATTCCCGCGTACAGTGCCTGGAAGGTAAAGATTCGTCGCAGCCGTTCGTCTTTCACGAAGGATCCGACCCGCGGCCCGAGTCGACCGAAACCACCCAGCCGAGCCAGAGTGGCGGTGTCGCGCACTGCCGATGGCGTCGACACCAGATCGAGTGGTGAATCGAAATTCGAGTCGATGTACCGACCGAACTCGGTGTCGAAGATCGACGCCAGCCACCGTCGAAGCTTGCGGTATCCGTCGGACTCGCCTGGACCGCATGTCCTTTCGACCTCTGCCGACATCGTAAGCGGATCCGAGTACACGTCGATGGAACTGCCGTCTGCGTAACGCGTGTGATAGCTGGGTGAAAGCTTCGTCAAAGTGAGTGCAGGAGTGACGGAATCAAAAGACTCACCCACTGCGGCCAATGCGTCGGCGATCAAATTCGGCATGGTGAGAACACTGGCACCGTTGTCGATGTCGTACAGGAAACGACCCGCGTCATCGACCACCGGATAGGTACCGACACGCCCACCGATCGCGGCCTCACGCTCGAGGACTGTGACACGCTTGCCCGCCCCGGTGAGGTGGAGCGCAGCGGAGAGGCCGGCGAGGCCGGCACCGACCACAACAACCGAATCGACTTGCCCGCTCACTGATCTCATGATCGATCACCTGTCACAAGCGCTGGGTTCGAGGCCGACATCAGGATTCTCATTTCTTCATCGTGCTAGCGAGGGTGGCCACGTCGGTGGTCGGGGCGTTCAACGGCCGACTCTTCCATGACAGTTCGTTTCGGGCGAAGCGTCGACGCGAATCGAGCACAAGAGTCGCAAAAAGTGCTGCCGAAATGGGGTGGGCGCAGGCCCGCGCCAGATCTGCGAGGTTGGCTCTGCCGGCAGATTCCGACTGCGCAGAGCACAGCCGAGCCGTGACTGCGGCAAGGTAGCCGGCAGTCCCCAAGCGTCGTGTGCTTCCCGTTCCCAGAACAGCGGCAGCGGGCGGAAGGAGATATACGATGCTCACGCCCGCAAGAGCAGCGGCGGTGCCCACTCGTCCACCGAATGAGGACCACAACCACCGGGTGTAGCCCTCCCGAAGTTGAGGCCAGTCGCGATACATCCGACAACTGACAAAACCCGCACCCGAGACCAGAACCGTACGTTTGCCGTGGCTGCGAAGAGCTCTAGCTATGTCCAGATCTTCGGTGGCACTGGAGGCCACCGACTCGTGTCCACCGATTTCACGGTAGGCGCCGGCATCGAACATCAGGAATTGACCACACGCCACCGAAAGTGATTGTCTCAGCGACCTGTTCGCCAAAGGTACCAAGAGGGTCGACATCCACGAAAAGGCCAGCAACGGCTGAACAAGATGCTCAGCAACGCTGCCCGACTTCTGTTCGGGCCACGGGCACACCAATGCTGCATCGCGCTCGCGGAGCGCAGCAACCGACGCCGCGACCGCATCTGGCGTCAGCCTGACGTCGGCATCGACAAAAGCGATAACGTCCGGCTGGTCTTCGAGACCGATATCGGCAAGGGTCCGACACGCTGCGGCCTTTCCCGTCCAACCAGGGCTTGGCGGATCACACGTGGATATAACCGTGATGCGCGGATCGCCGTCGGCGGCGCGGCGGGCGGCAACCAGTGTGCCGTCGCCGGAGCCGTCATCGAGGACTATCACCCGAAGGTCGCCCGCATATTTTTGCGCCCGCAGATCCGCGATGAGCAGGGGCACGGTGGATTCCTCGTCGCGGGCGGGAATGCACACAACGACGCGATCGTGTGGCTTACTGATGTCCGTTCGCCGCAAGCGTGGCATGAACAGCGCATTCCCGATCGACATCACCGCAGACAATCCGGCCAGTGCCGCACCCGCCGCTGTCAGGTGATGCAGGATTCGTGGACTCGCGGCGGTCATGCCGTCACCGAGTTCTCGCGGGGCTTCCAGGTCCACATCCAGGCCAGAGGTATCCCCACAACACCCATCGCACAGAAGCCGTAGATCGCCGAAGACTTCAATTCGTCCCCGTCGAGCAGCGCAGCGTGGGCAAGTGCCGAGCCGAGCCACGTCCACATGAACAACACCACGGGCGCGGCATCCGAAACCCGCGGCCCGTACTTCCTGCGGGTATCGAAGCGCTTTCCGACATACTCGATCACAACTGCCATTATCAGGGCGGTGGCAAACCAGCCCAGATAGTTCGTGAACGGAATCGACGGTATGCCGGGAAGACCCGGATTTCCGGACGTCCACGTCCACTGGCCGTCCGTCACCATCTGGGTGTCCAGATAGAGATCCCACCCGACCATCCCGGCAGCCGTAATCACGATTCGCTGGCGAGACTGCCACTTCGGTGACGCGCGGGTTCGCTCGAGTACATAACCCACAGCGCACCAAATGGGATAGAACCCGGCAGTCCACGCAAGTGGAACCACCGCCGGGACACCCAGAATGTCAGGCCCCAACCGATCAGTGGCGTAGAAGTAACTGCCGAAGGGAAAACCTGTTGCCGTGCCGATCATTTCGGCGACAAGACCCAACCCCGCGGTGGCCGCGAACAGTACCAAGGTCCACGCCGGCCCACGCGCAATCACCGCATGAACAATCGATGCAGCAGCTAATAGGGCGACTACCGCAACAGTGACACCGTCACGTGAGTCCCCGCTCACCAAGGGATAGATGATCTGGGCGATCAATGCGCACGCGACGAGCCCCCATACGAGAGGGATCCATCGACCTGCGCTTCCGGCGAATCCGTTTCCGGTGGAAGTTCGCCTGGCCGTCTCGGCAGCAGGCGAAGGCGTGGGCGCATCCATCACAGTCTTTCGTCGTCGGAAGCGCGCGGTTCCTGCGGTGATTCTTCCGCCATTTCGTGTGGCGACCTGGGCTGACGGCTCGCATCCAGGAACATTTGGAGAAAGCCGACACCCGGATTGCTTGGGCGCGGATTCTCGCCTCCGTGAGTACCAGAAGAAGAAATAGACATGTCGGTCACATTCCTGTGATTGTCGGCCAGAACTTCACGAGAGCTCAACGAACGGACTGTGAGTTGACGGAAAATCGGCTTCTACCAGTGCATGCATGACACTCTGCCCTTCCTGTCAACACCGTCTCGACACAGTTGAGCACGGAGACGGTACACACCGTCTGCGTGGCATTCGTAGCCGTTTCGCACCCGGATGGGAGTTCTCGAGAAAAAGTTTTCGGGCACGCGGGTGACACGCCATCGTCTTGCCGCGAATCACCCGTCGGTTGGTTTCAGCGCAGCGCGTGCTGCGGTGAGAATCTCCTCCGAGACGGTCGATCCCTTGGTGGCTCGCGAGAGGAGAATCGCGCCGACCATGGTGCACAATCGGGCAATGCCATCCTGATCGCCATCGGCGAGTCCTTCGGCAAAAGCACCGACACCCTGGGTGTAAACCCGACGAGCCTCGGCATCTTCGGGTTCGCGCGCCATGTCGACGGCAAGAGCCGCGGCGGGGCATCCGTCAGCGGGGTTATCGCGATGCTCGACGGAGAGATAGGTGTCGATCAGGGACTGCTGAGCAGCAACGCGCTGGTCCCCATGCTGGCCGAATTCGGACTTGTAGGTCTTCGACAGTTCAGCAAATGCATAGGCGGTGGCCTCGTCGATGAGCGCTTCCTTCGAGGCAAACTGCTTGTAGAAGCCACCGTGGGTCAACCCGGCCGCTTTCATCAAGTCGGCGACGCTGAGCTGGGTGCCCTGCTCTCGGAACAGGCGGGCGGCGGTTTTCACGACACGTCGACGGTTCTCTTCCGCTTGCTGTTGCGATACACGGCCCATCAACCACACTCCCGTTTGGATTTCATTTGACATCTATCTTAGCGTGAATTTAGATTGCATTCGTAATCTAAATTTCCGTCAGTACCTCACCCCTGGGAGACATCATGGATCTGAACAATGCAGTTGCCGTCGTCACCGGCGCCAATCGAGGACTCGGACGCCATCTAGCCGCGGGGCTCGTCGAGCGGGGAGCAAAGGTGTACGCAGCCGCCCGAAATCCGGAAACAGTCGATCTGCCCGGCGTCATTCCCTTGCAGCTGGACGTGACCGACGAGGAGTCGATCAAGGCTGCGGCCCGCACCGCGTCGGATGCGACTCTGCTCGTGAACAACGCAGGAATCTCCACCTCCGCGCCGCTGATTAGCGGCAATATCGATGACGTGCGCCGCGAGATAGACGTGAACTTCTACGGCCCGCTCGCCGTGACCCGAGCCTTCGCTCCCGTCATCGAAAGTAACAGCGGGGGAACAGTACTCAACGTACTTTCCGTACTGTCCTGGCTTCACCCCGCCGCGCTCGGATCCTATGCCGCAGCCAAGGCGGCGGCGTGGGCAATGACGGACGCTGCTCGAGAGGAACTGGCACCGCGCGGAATCACCGTCTCGGCACTGCACGTCGCATACATGGACACTGACATGGCGGCGGATGTACCCGCCGAGCAGAAGATCGATCCAGCCGATGTCGCCGCGCAGGCCTTGGACGGTATCGAAAAAGATTTGCTCGAGATCCTCGCAGACGACACCACTCGGTACATCAAGCAAAATCTTGCGATTGCGCCGAATTCAAACTGACCACGACGCGCTATTTTGCAGCAACGGCACTTCCGGCCGCCGTCGCTTCGTCACATGTTCTACCTACGGTTGCGTACTGAATTCTTTGTGGGGCAGGCTTTCTTGTGTACTGATGACGAGCCGAGGTCGGAGAATCATGAGTCACTACAAGAGCAATGTGCGCGACATCGAGTTCAATCTGTTCGAAATACTCGGGATCGGTGAGCTACTGGACGGCGACGCCTACGGCGACCTCGATACCGACACTGTGCGCAACATCCTCACCGAGGTCGCGCGGCTCGCCGAGGGTCCCGTCGCCGCCTCTTTCGCCGACGCGGATCGGCACCCCGTCGAGTTCGACGCACCGAACCACGCCGTCGTGGTCCCGGAACCGCTACGCAAGACCGTCGAGGCTGTGAACGAGGCCGGCTGGTCGCGGCTCGGTCTACCAGAAGGCATTGGTGGTGTACCCGCTCCCGCACCGTTGGTTTGGGCGATCGGCGAGATGTTGGTCGCGGCAAACGGATCGGCGAGCTTTTTCAACATGGGTCCGCTGATGGCGAGCGTGCTCTACGGCGTCGGCACCGACCAGCAAAAGCATTGGGCAAAAGAAGGTTTCGAGCGCGGTTGGGCAGCCACCATGGTACTCACCGAACCCGACGCAGGATCCGACGTGGGTGCAGGCCGTACGAAGGCAATCGCGCAGGACGACGGCACGTGGCACATCGAGGGCGTCAAACGGTTCATCTCCGGCGGCGACGTCGGCGACACTGCCGAAAATCTCTTCCACCTGGTACTCGCCCGTCCCGAGGGAGCCGGCCCCGGAACGAAGGGGCTGAGCCTGTTCTACGTCCCGAAGCTCCACTTCGACTCGGAGACACTCGAACTGGGAGAGCGCAATGGCGTGTACGTCACCGGTGTCGAGCACAAGATGGGCCTCAAGTCGTCCCCGACCTGCGAGCTCACGTTCGGGGCCACCGACATACCCGCCGTCGGCTGGCTCGTCGGCGGCGTACACAACGGCATCGCCCAAATGTTCCAGGTGATCGAGAATGCTCGAATGATGGTGGGCACCAAGGCCGCCGGGACACTGTCTACCGGATATCTCAACGCCCTCGCCTACGCCAAGGAGCGCGTTCAAGGGGCGGACCTCACTGAACTGACAAACAAAACCGCACCTCGCGTGACCATCACCCATCACCCCGACGTGCGACGCAGCCTGGCAATGCAGAAGGCCTACGCCGAGGGGCTCAGAGCGGTTTATCTGTACACCGCGGCGCATCAGAATGCAGATGTTGCCGAATTGGTTTCGGGTGCAGACGCCGAATTGGCGGCGCGGGTCAACGATCTACTGCTACCGATCGTCAAGGGTGTCGGCTCCGAAAAAGCCTACGAACTGCTCACCGAAAGCCTGCAAACCCTGGGCGGCTCCGGGTATCTGCAGGACTACCCGATCGAGCAGTACATCCGCGACGCCAAGATCGACACCCTCTACGAGGGCACCACGGCAATCCAGGCGCAGGACTTCTTCTTTCGTAAGATCGCCCGCGACCGTGGCGTTGCGCTCGCGCATGTGACCGGCGAGATACGAAAGTTCATCGACCGCGACGCCGGAAACGGTCGCCTCAAGGCAGAGCGGGCACTGCTCGAGACTGCGCTGACCGACGTACAAGAGATGGCCGGGACGCTCACTGGCTATCTGATGGCTTCTCAAGACCAGCCGTCCGAGTTGTACAAGATAGGCCTCGGCTCGGTGCGCTTTCTGTACGCGGTAGGTGACCTGCTCATCGGATGGCGCCTGCTGGTGCAGGCCGAAGTTGCGTTGGCAGCCTTGGACCGGGACGCGCCTGCAAAGGACCGGTCGTTCTATCGGGGCAAGGTTGTCATCGCGTCGTACTTCGCGAAGAACATCCTGCCCATCCTGTCCTCGACGAAGGAAATCCTGGGTTCCCTCGACAACGAGATCATGGAACTCGAGGAAGACGCGTTCTGACAACGTGCCACAGTGAAGGCATGTATGTGCCCGACATCGACTACGTGGGGGTCTGGACCTTTCCGATCACGGGGCCGGATGCACCAGACGACGCTCCCGCCAACGTCGTCGAGGCGTGCCAGGCCGTGGGCAGAGATCTGCAATGCCGGTACACCCCCGATACGTACATGGAGAACTGCCAGTGGACGGTCTCGTTGCTCGACGACGGTTACTGCCACCTCGCACTCAAGCCTGGCCCGCGGCCGAAGCACAAGAGTGCGGGAACTAGCCCGCTGAGGGGCCTCGGGTTCGGCGGGCCACACATCGAACAGTCGACGCTCGAGCTGACAGTGCTGATCGCCGGAGAAGTCCAGGATGAGCTGGCCGGCGGATTTGTGCAGTGGCCTATTGAGAAGGACCGATTCTTGATGCCGTCATTACGAGACGGACGCGCGGTATGGGTGGTTCGCAGCACCGATCGCGTTATCGCGGCGATCGGCAAACTTTGCGCGAGGTCGGCTTTGTAGCGTTTCGCCGCCGAGTACGGCGTCGCGGTGATTGGTAGCGGCGCTCTGGTCGACAGGCCCACCCTCACCGAGTGATGGTCACCATCATTTTCGTGTCAACTAGCGCGTCGCGTGCACGTTTTTCGACAGGTCAACGCGACTTGCCTTCGCATGCTCCGACGCCATCTGCATGCCGATCCCGAACTCCACACACACGCGCTGAGCGGAGCCCGGCACTACTCGCACGCAAACTAACGCCTCATCGACGATCGTTGTCAGGCCATCTCGGGCACGTGCAGATGAGCGATCGCCAGCTCGAACTCACCTACCTCGAGAAGCCGCGCACCGGACTCACGGAGTCCCGAAGTTCTGATGGTCTCGGACTCCTCCCTGTTGCCATTCATCGCCGCAGCGCTGTCGAAGGTCACCGACGACACGGCGCGACCGGCGGCAGGATCGACCAGCAAGCTGGCACTGCAGAACCCCTCGAGGTCTTGCATCATGGGCAGGGAGGCCATCTTGTACACGTCGACTGCGCGCTCGAGGTGGCCCGGCTCGACCTCGAGCCATGTGACCCGCACGCAAGCGCCACGGTGTGAGCGGTGGTCACGATGCAGGACGGCAATGTCCCACCGCGCGACGGTAGTGGCGCCATGGAAGACCTCAGCCATGCCGGCGCGGAGCTGCAGGACCGGTCCTTCGCTCGCACGAAGGGAATCCTCGTCCGTCCAGGAGCTGGTGGCGATGCACCGACCGGAGCTGTGGTCGACCAGCAGGGACAGTCCGGCGCAGCCGTCGATGCCGGCGAGCGCGGGCATCACGGTATCGCGCATGTGCTTGATCCCGACGTCGATGAACGACGGCTGCGCATCAATGGTTGTAGAGCGTGCATACACGATCGACACCCTTCTTCTCGGTCGGCGCCTCGACGGCACCGACGGGTCAATCCCCCTCTCTCACACTCCTCCACGGGGCCAAGGCAAAGCAATGATGAAATTCGGACCTGTGGGCGAAAGAATGTACGAGTGCTTTTCTCTTCGCGCCGGTCGGACAGCAATTAGAAGCGGCTCCGCTTCTCCTCGAACAGCTCTACTCGGTTCCTTCGGATGCCCAGTCACACACCGCCCCAACAGCCCCCACCCCCGCGTGCTTCGACTTCGCGCACTTCGGGGCCGGCTCAACGAAGAACCAGATACGCCCGCAATCGGTCACTGTGTACTGGAAACGGGCATAACTGCGGCCTTCTATTCATGCCATACGCGAAATCGGCCTCGAGCTGGCACAGCCGCGCAGATTCGACCGTCGGATCGTGAGGGGTGTCCCAGGCATCGGTGGCCGTCGAAATGAGCGTGCACCGATGCCACCACTTGTGCGACAACGTCGGCGGACACCGACGGATACTTCGCGGACAACCGCGTCACCGCATGAGCGATCAAACGTTCTTCCACTTCGCTCTTCATCTGTAAAAACTGCGCCCTACCTGCCCATTGTTCAACAGAAGAAAAGTCGGCGACTGTCTTCGACACCGTGTATTGGTCATCGAATTCGGCTGCTGGGTACCGAGGAACCAAAGCGATCTCAGATTTCCCCGTCCCAGGCATCGTTGCGATCGTGCGTGGTGGGGGTCGGCATGCCGTGTCCAAGCCCGCGGGCCTTCATTTCTTCGTTCACAAAATAGAACCGTGCTTTTTGGTTCGGGGTGAGGCGATCAAACCTGTTGTACAGGGATTGGTACTCGTCTACCAGATCGTCGCTCGTAATTCGGTAGACCGACAGCGGCACGTCATCATGCATCATTGTCTGTCTCCTCAGTTTCGTCGGCGCTCACGACAAGAGAGATTCGAGGGTCGCACCCGCCGAACTTCAAAATGTGGACTTGCGTTGACTCATGGATCTATTACACGCCTGTCTCCGACGAGGTCAAAGGATGACTGCTGCGTGGCCCAAACCCGGTGCTAGTCGCGACTTTGCAATCGGGCGTACCGTTTTCGGTCCGCTTCGGTCATGCCACCCTGGAGATTGGCACTCATCTCAGCACTCATCTCGACGATAGGGGTCGCGGAGTCCATGGGCGATCATGGCCACCAGGTGCATGTGTCCTCTAATGGCCACTTGAAACTCTTACATACAAGCAAAATGTTCTATATCTTCCGATGTGGTGGTTACCTTCCTGTGGCCGCTGCGCATACCGGTACGGAGCGCTGACGACTGGAAGGGTTTGCTTCTTTATGGATACTCTCAATCGAAAAGCATTATCTCAGAGTCGATCTCGGACCACCGCGGCATTCGGCGCTGCGGTTCTGGCACTAGCCATGACGCTCGGCAATGCCGGCGGTATCGCCGCCGCGGACACTGTCCTCGACACCACCATCCCGGTCGCCGCACAGGCTCGCGGGGTGGCGATCTCCCCCGACGGCAGCCGCGCCTACGTAGCGCACGAAACCTATCCCGGCGCTTTGTTGGTGATCGACACCGCCACCAATGCAGTCATCGGCAACCCCATCGAGGTCGGCTCGCGGTCGGTAGGCATGGCGTTCACCCCCGACGGAACCCGCGCTTACGTCACTCACGACACCATTCCCGGCAACGTATCGGTGATCGACACCGCCACCAATGCAAAGGTCGGCGAAGTCGCTATCCCCACCTATTCCAACGGGGTGGCGTTCACCCCCGACGGAACCCGCGCCTACATAACCGCCGTCGAACCTGCCGGGGTCTGGGTGGTCGATACCGCCACCAGCACTGTCATCGGCGGTCCCATACGTATCGACGGGTGGCCCAGCGGGGTGGCAATCACCCCCGACGGCAGCCGCGCCTACGTCAGTCACGAAACCAATTCAGGCTATATATCGGTGATCGACACCGCCAGCAACACCGTCGTCGAAGAGTTCACAGTCGGCGTGCGGCTTCGCAGCGTGGCAATCACCCCCGACGGCAGCCGCGCCTACGTCACCCACGACACCAGCCCCGGCAAGGTGTCGGTGATCGACCTCGCCACCAAGGCAGTCATCGAAGAGATCCCGGTCGGCGCGTATCTTCGTGGGATTGCGATCACCCCCGACGGCGGGCATGCCTACGTCGTCGACAGCAGCCGGCAATTGGTCTCCGTAATCGCGATCGACAAAGCACCCACCCTCGACGGGACACCTCCCACGGGCGCCGTCAACACGCCATACACCCACACCTTCACCGTGACCGGACAACCCGCCCCCACGGTGACCGTCACCGACGGCACATTGCCCGACGGACTCGAACTCAGCGCGGCCGGCGTCCTGTCCGGAACCCCCACCACGGCAGGATCGTTCACTTTCTCGGTGACCGCGTCCAACGGCTTCGGTACACCGGCCGTCCTCGCCGATGTGACGATCGAGGTCACCCAGACTCCCCCACCTGCGACCGGACTTCTCGGATCACTCGAGAATTTCGGGTCCTGACCTCGGCGTCCTAACCCGTTAGATACCAACGCAATACGAATCGCGGCCGCTCATCCCACTCCGGGATGGGCGGCCATCGACATTCGAAACTCCGGCGGTGAACGACGACAAGCCCTGGCCGGCAGGGTCTCCTACTGCACGGACCCGAGGTATCCGGCGGTTCGGCCTTCACCGACTTGAAGTGCGAGAGTTACGAATTATGCAGGTGGATGGGCGAAGGAATCTTGTTGGAACGGTACGAGTCTCCGCTACGGGTGGGTCGCCACAGTCGCCAGTGTTTCGCGGACAGCCGGAACGGGAGATGGCCTTGTAGGTGACGAGCACCGGACGACAACCGTTCGTCTGCAGGCAGGTTGAGCCACAGAGACAGTGAGGATGCGGCGTTGCCAAGGGTTGCGCGTATGCCCGACTCCCCCAGACGCCGGCCGTATCCGTCGACGGCAAAGCGGCCGAACGCGTCGGGGGTGATGCCGGGGTACGGCGCGCGGGTGTCCGGGTCGATCAGGCGTACGGGCGCGCTGTAGGTCAGTGCCGCCAAAGAACGTCCGTAGGTTGTGACCGCATCTGAACCAACGAGGGCATCGAGCGCTTCGTTGACGGATCCGGCCGCCACGTTCCATTCGGTATGGGTTTGCGCTTTGTGGCGGGGCCCACCGAAGAGCTCGGTAGCGAACGATGACAACTGTGCGGTCGGCTCGGATGGCCCACCCTTGTAGATCTCGAACGTCCACGACGGCAACGACACTGGTTCAGTGCAGGCTTCCAGGAATGTCTGCAGCCGCTGAAATGCATCATTAGGACGCTTGACTCGAAGCGAGTGTGCACCACTGGGCAGCCCGTCGTATGTCACCACCTCGGGCAATGTGATGTCCGGTGTCCGCGCCGTCACAGGTTAGCCAATCGCGAAAGCACTACCCCGGCTGGTTCCTCCGTCGCGTGGCGATAGCCAGTGCCCGCCCACAGGTGCATGCGCTCGGGATCGCTCTGCGCAACAGCGGCTTTGCGCATGGGGTTGGTCAGGTGATGGATGGCCGGATACCCGATGGGCGCCCGTGCGTCGTAGCGATCGATGAACTCGTTCCGAAGTGCCCGGGCGGGACGTCCCGTGAAAGCTCTTGTGACGACGGTCTTCCCGCGCGACGTGTCGGCCAGAGCTGCCTTGTGCGGAGCCGAGGCACCGCTCTCCTCGGTACGCAGCAGCACAGTACCGACTACTGCGGCCTCTGCTCCCGCGCGCAATGCCGCTGCGACGTCCGCTGAGGTCGCCAGTCCACCTGCCGCCAACAACGGAACAGAGGTGCGATGACGGATCTGAGCGATAAGTTCGGCGATCGGTGTTTCCGCCGGAACCTGCAGAGGAGTGAGCGTTCCGGAGTGACCACCGGCAGCCGACGATTGCACGACAAGCAGATCGGCACCGGCGTCGACGGCAAGGAGCGCTTCTGCCGCTGAGGTAACCGTCAATATGACCAGCGAACCGGCAGCGCGCAGCGCCTTGACGACGCCGGGTGCGGGAAAGCCGAAGGTGAAGCTCACTACCGGAACCGGGTTTGCCAGAAGCAGATCGATCTTGTCCGAGAAGTAGTCGTCGTCTTCGACCGGATCACCGTCGGCAAGTGTGACGCCATAGCGATCCGCCTCGACCTGGATCGCCCTGGCATAGGCACGGTAGGCATCGACGTCGACAGGCACCGGGTTGGGCGCAAAGACGTTGACACCGAACGACACTCCCTCGGCGCGCACGGCGTCGATCTGGTCGGACAGAACCTGAGGCGTCTTGTACCCGGCGGCGAGGAAGCCGAGCCCGCCTGCCCGAGAAGCAGCAGCTACGAGCGCCGGTGTGGAAGCACCGCCGGCCATAGGTGCTGCGATGACGGGGATCTCGAGATCGAGATCGGTTGTGAGTGCACTCATTCGAACATCTCCACTCCTACGACGGATAGCGCTCCGACCGTTTTCATCATCTGACATCAAAAACTGCCTCCTCATTCGGGGTTACTTTCCGGGGAGCCGCGTCGACATCATGGGGGAATCGGAACCGCAATGCTGCGGCGGCACAGGCAGCGGCCAGGACGATGGCAGCACCGAGTAGCAGTGCGTCGCGGTACCCGTCTCGCAGCAACGGAGTGACGACGAGTGGACCGAGAATCTGACCGACGCTGTATCCAGCGGTCAGCAACGCCACGGCGCGTGGGAACTGCAGGTGCGCGCCAATGGCCAACACGATCGACCCGATACCGAGGAAGGTCACGCCGAACAGAAAAGCGGAGATCAGCGCGGGGCCGACGCCGCCGATCAGAGCAGGCAGCGCTATGCCGACCGCCTGAATCAACAGGGCAGCGAGTAGGAGGGTCGGCCGCGACCAACGCAGGCTGAGCCAGGCCCACAGGGCACACGAGGGAAATGCGGCCAGACCGACCACTATCCAAGCACCGCTGCCCACCCATTCTGGAGCGGCGAGATCGATTGCGGCAACAAGGAACGTGCCCGCGATGATGTACCCGATGCCTTCCAGGAAATAACTGATGAACAGGGCGGTGAACCAGCGTTGGGGACTGGGAGTTCCCGGCGCGTCCGGTGTGATGATCGGACGCGGTTCCGTTGTCAGCCCCCAGGCTACGGCCGCACACACCACTGCCAGGGCAGCAGATGCCAGCCAGGCAGTGCTCCAGGTGCCGACGAAGCGGACGACGAACACGAGGACCCCGGACAGGGCGATACCCAACCCAACTCCGCCGAATCCCCATCCGGCCAGGAATTGGGACTGCCCCCGAAGGTGCGCGTGCAAAGCGCTGACGGCGATCATGAATACGAGGGCACTGGCAATGCCTGCGACGAGCCGCAGGGCGAACCAGATGGATCCGTCGTGGGTAGTGGGCATGAGCGCCAAAGTCGCGATGAGAACCACCAACGACATACGCATCACCGCTGCCGAGCGCACCACGCCGGGAATGAGGATTCCCGCGAGCGCGCCGATGAGGTACCCGACGTAGTTGGCTGTGGCCAGGGTGGCGCCGAGCGAGGCGGACAGACCGGCCTGCGTGTGCATCAACGGCAGAATCGGTGTGTAGACGAATCGACCGATTCCCATGCTCGCGGCCAGCGCAGCGGCAGCTTGGACAGCGTGCGCTCGCGGGAAGACATCGTTGTGGACTGTGGTCATGGTCTTATCGTGTGCCGCGGCCGCGCCGAACCGCCACGACCGCTTTGCTCCCGACTGATAGTCACAACCTCCCACCGCACGTAACATGAAGGATCGTGGAGCTGCGTCAGCTGAGATACTTCGAGGTCGTCGCCGAAGAACTGCACTTCGGCCGAGCCGCGGCGCGGCTACTGATAGCCGGGCCGTCATTGTCGCAGCAGATCATGGCACTCGAACGCGACCTCGGCGTCAAGCTGTTCGTCCGCGACCGCCGTTCCGTCGCTCTGACGCCGGCCGGCGCGGCGCTGCTCCCCGACGTCCGCGCACTACTCGAGAGAGCCGAGAATCTGCGTCGACGCGCGGAGCGTCTGTCCGGAGCGGAGCCCGTCCGCATCGGCTACGTCAATTGGCTCCCCACGGATCTGAGCGCGCGCACTTCGGGGGTCGCGCAACTGCACGTCGACCCCTGGGTGGTGCCCTCGCACGCGCAGGCCGCGCGGGTGGCGGACGGCAGCCTCGACCTGGCGATCGCCTGGGTGCGGAAAACCGATGTCGCCCAACATGCTCTGAGCGCAAGACTGCTCGGTGCGGATCGGCTGTACGCCGTCTCCGCCGGTGCGGAAACCACACCGGTGCGGGCACGCGACGTGGTCGTACTCATCGACGACGACACCACCTCCTGGTATTCGTGGAACGTCTACGCCGAAGAATTCGCTCGCGATACCGGCGCACAGATCCTGCGCATCAACGACGGTGGTATCACCGGCCCGGCATTCTTCGATCACGTCCGTGCCATCGGCCACCCCGTGGTCAACTCACCCAAGGGCCAGACCGTCACGCTGCCAAGCGATCTCACTGCGCGTCCGATGGTTGCCCCCACGGCAGTCTGGACGTGGTCGCTCCTTTATCGCGAGAACGAAACGCGTCCTGCAGTTCTCGCGGCCGTCGACGCTCTCACCCGGGACGTCGCTGATCTCGGAATCCACGAAGACGGAATATGGCTGCCCATGGACGATCCTTACCGGAGGCATCGATGACACGACGGGCTATTCGCGTTTTCTGGGGACGACGTCCGGAATCGGTGCAAGCCGTGGCCTCCCGGTGGCGTCAGACGTTGGAGCAAGTCGAGTTCCTGTTGCCCGAGTCGGTCGACGGGTCGTGGCAACAGATCCACTCGTCCGGACCTACCACCGCCGTAACCGTCGACCAGTTGGCACAGGTCCTCGAGAACGCGCAGGCCGCCGAAGACTGGTCGGATCGTCTGGGAATCGGATTGAGGCTCGTATCCGGTAGCGGTCCCGATTGGGGACTCGAGTTATCTGGATTAGCCGGTGGCGAACCGGAGATAATTCTTCAGTCGATGGTTCTTGCGGTCAGTACACCGGACACCTCCGAAGTTCCTGAGGCGGAACTACTTCGGATGCTCGCCGCGGTGTGGGAACCGGGCTTCGGCGACGTCACCGACGACAACATCCTCGACGCCCTCGAAGACGAGTCCGACTATCGCGTCGGCGATCCCGTGATCGGCCGAGTCGGCTACCTCTGCGCCGGACGCGCTGAAGCAGTCCCCGACAACCTGAAAGCAGGAGGCGCACTACCGGGTGGTGGCGTGCTGTTACGGATCGGGGCAGCCGGTGAGGTCGACGCAGTCGTCAGAGCATACGAGCGCCTCCGCGGCGCGGGGGCGCTCGATCCTCTTCCGCGTCCACTGGATCGGGCAGTCTTCTGATGCCGTTCGCGGCATCATGGACCCTCGCTTCACACTTCGCGCGTCTACGTGTTCTCGCCGCTCCGCCGCCTGGCAGAAATTGCGCCGTGGGGTCGGTAACCGCTTCCCGTTCGGGTATGGGCCTCGACCACTTCGAAGCCCGCTGTAGCCAGAACCCGGCTGAGTTCGGCCACCGGCCATCGATAGCCAGTCGTCGCCGCGTGATCGAAAGGCTCTACGGCTGCGCCTTCGAAGAAACCAACCAGCAACCCACCACCCGGCCGAATCACACGCGCGAACTCGGCGAGCGGTGCCGCGATATCTTGCGGATTGTGGTGGACGAGTGAGTACCAGGACAGCACTCCCCCCAGAGAATCTGCCTCGGCGTCCAATGCCTCGAAGCCCCCGATATCGAAGGAAAGATCTGGGTACTGCGCGCGGGCTCGTTCAACGAACTGAGGAACCAGATCAATCCCGCTCACAGCCAGTCCGCACTGGGCCAAGAAGTCTGTCCACTGCCCAGGCCCGCACCCAGCGTCGAGCACGGGACCTGTCAGGCTGGCGGCCCAGCTGGTCACCAGGGCCCGATCGGATGGGTGCGTCGACTCCATCGAGCCGAAGAGATCGGTGTACTCCTGGGATCTGGCCGAATACGACTCTCGGACGATTTCGCGTCGGCCGGCGCTCGAGTTCTCCATACCGTCAATGATCGCCGATCCGTGTAGTGGCCCGAAACAGATTTAAGTTTTACGCCGCGAACACTACCTTCGCAGTAATCGTCGAACTTGCAAATCTTCATACGGCCCTTAGGATCACACTTCTAGCGCCTCTACTTACCGTCTCCGTTCGCGCCGCCGCCCCGAGCTTCGATAGCCTCGACAGACTTCTTGAACGACTTACCCAACACTTGAGAGCCGAAGAGCCCGAGTACTGATGCCAGGAGCTTTCCCTTGAGGTTCTTCCCGTCGCGGACCACAACTGCATCTACATCGGTGATACCCGTGGGTTGCTGCGTCAGAGTGTAGGTATGGCCGGACGCGCCACCCCACAAGTTCGAGTCGGTGGTCGTCATCACGACGCGATGCGGGTCAGTCCAGTCGTAGTGCAGTCGTTCCCAGATACCGCCCGAGCCCTCCGTGACATCGGCATCGTGGGGGCCTTCGTGGTGCACTTTGAGGTAGTTGTCTGCGCTGCGGCCGAAGATTTCCTCGCGCCCCGGGCCGAAGTCGGTCAGCCCGGCAAGGACCTGCTCGGGCGTCGCGGTGGTCGTCTGGTGAAGATGGATCGTGGTCATGGCGCCTTCCTTGAACACTGGGATGATCCGCTCCGGTCCAAAAAACCGGGAGGTGACTCATCCAGCACACCATTCTCACGAGCGTTGCGAAAGAGGGAGGTACGGCAACTCGATCGCCGACCTCGCTGGGAGCGTCGCAACGGGTTCACATCTACTCCAAATGCAGTAGTCGAAGTTGATCCATCTGGACGATTCGCGCCTCGGAAAACCGCGGCATCATCGGTACAGCGTGCAGACAACCCCACCCGAGGAGTGCCCCATGACCGCCGAGATACCCGAAGCGCCGATCCCCGACGCACCCAATGCCCGGCGCTACGAAGGCAAAGTCGTCTTCATCACCGGAGCCGCCCGCGGCCAAGGACGCGCCGAAGCAGTCCGCTTCGCCGCTGAAGGCGCAGACATCATCGCCCTCGATATCTGTGCAGACTTACCTACTACCGAATATGCCGGTGCCACACCAGAAGACCTCGCGGAAACAGTGCGGCTGGTCGAACAACACGGCCGGCGCATCGTCACAAGCATTACCGACATCACCGACTTCGATGCCCTCACAGCCGCAGTCGAACACGGAGTCGGCGAACTGGGCAGGCTCGACGTAGTCGTTGCCAACGCAGGCATGACCACCGCATCCCTGTCCTGGGAAATCGATCTAGATCACTGGCACGCCACCATCGACAACAACTTGCACGGCGCCTTCTACACCGCCAAAGCGACGGTACCGATCTTGATCGAACAGGCGACCGGCGGCGCGATCGTCTTCACCAGCTCGGTCGCCGGACTGAAGGGCCTACCGTTTCTTGCGGACTACGCAGCTGCCAAGCACGGGGTGACAGGTCTCGCGAAGACGATGGCGAACGAACTGGCAAAGTATCGAATTCGCGTCAACACCGTCCATCCCCACGGTGTCGCCACAGGTCTCACCGTCCCCGAACTGCATCAAAAGATGGAGACGCGCCAGGACCTCGGATTGCTGTTCATGGGAAGTCTCCCTGACCAGGTGAGCCAGTCCGAAGACATCGCGGCAGCTGTTGCCTGGATCGCATCCAACGAAGCCCGCCACGTCACCGGTATCCAACTGCCCGTGGACCTAGGACGTACCAACCGCTGACACACGGCGGCGGATCGTTGCGAATCCCCAGCACAGACGAGCGACGATGCCACGTTCCGCGACGCCTCCCTCTGGGCGGGGAGGAGAATAGCGACTATGTCCTTGCTCGAATTCGAAAACCTCATCCGGCGCCCATGGTTCCGGCAGGTCGAGGCGCTGGACCGGATAGCTCTGGTGGTCTCGATACTCGCCGTATGCACCGAGGCATTTCGGATGGTGGCCGAATCTGCACCACTCGGTGGGTACGTTGCCATCGCAGTCACTGCACTCGGCGTCGCCATATCGCGGCGCTATACGTGGGCTGGTCTGACTGTTGTACTGGCAGGGTCCGTGATCGATGCAATCTTCTGGGATCCTTTGGTGCCATGGACTGTTGCGGTCTTCACTGTCTTTTCGCTGACTCTGCGTGGGACCTCCGGGCTGGGCACCGGCCTGGCCGCAGGCTTCGTGGCCTACGCAGCTTCCGTGTACGCCGATTCCGCCGGACTTCTCGACTCGGCCGCTGTTGCGGGATTCGCTTCCGCGATAGCAGCAGCCGCCGCAGGAAACGCTCTCCGCAACCGAGAGCGCTACTGGAAGGCACTCGAGGAACGGGCACTGGATGCGATTGCCACGCGTGAGAGTGAAACGAATCGGCGTGTCGCAGAAGAACGTTTGCGGATCGCGCGCGATCTCCACGACATGGTCGGACATGAAGTTGCCGTAGTGAGTATGAATCTTGGTGTGGCGGAGGTGAATCTGCCTCCGGATTCGGAACGATCTCGGCAGGCGCTCGACGCGGCAGGCGCTCGACGCGGCCCGCGTCGGCGTTGCAGCGGTACTCAACGAGACTCAAAGTATTCTGAATATATTGCGCGGTGATTCGAGCCCCATCGAGGATCAGACCCAACCCGTTCCGGGTGTCGATCAGATTTCCGGACTGATCGATTCCTACCGCCGGATCGGGTTGAAGGTCAATGCCGAAATCGACACAGTTGCAGATAAGTTGGATCCAACTGTCGACGCGGCAACCTATCGGATCGTGCAGGAAGCCTTGACCAACGCGCATCGGCACGGAGACAGTGAGGTCGACCTGACGCTCAGATCCGCAGGCGGTTTCATCGTCGTCGAGGTAGCCAATCGACGCGGCAGTATCGGATCGAGAAATCGACCGGGAGAAGGATACGGTTTGGTGGGGATGCGTGAGCGTGCGACATCTGCCGGTGGTGTGCTCGATATCGGAGGCGACGAAACGATGTTCACAGTGAAAGCGACCATACCCACCCAAGGGAGGTCGATCCGGTGATACGGGTAATGATTGTCGACGACCAGGAAATGATTCGCCAAGGGCTGCGTGCCATCCTCGCCGGAAACGACCGTATCGAGGTCGTGACGGATGTCGCCGACGGGTACCAGGCAGTCGAAGTGGCGAGGACCGACCAGATCGACGTCATATTGATGGATATTCGTATGCCGGGGATCGATGGCGTGGAAACGATTCGACGCATCCGCGAGTTCGCACCGGCAGAGACGGTCAAAATTATCGTTCTGACAACCTTCGATCACGATGCGACAGTGCTGACAGCACTGCAAGCCGGCGCCAACGGGTTCCTGAGCAAAGCTGTCAGTCCCACCGAACTGGCCGCGGGTATCGAGGCAGTAGCCAGTGGTGTTGGCGCACTGTCTGGTTCGGCTGCAGCGTCGGTAATCAGCCGAGTCTCCGAACAACCCGTGCGCACCGTGGACGCGGCGCTGGCTGCTCGGTTCTCTGCGCTGACTCCTCGTGAGCGCGAGGTGGTAATCGCCGCAGCTGCAGGCAAGAGCAATACCGAGATTGCGTCCGACATGTTCCTGTCTCCGTTCACCGTGAAGACTCATGCGGGCCGCGCGATGATCAAGGTGGGCGCCCGGGATCGTGCCCAGTTGATTGTATTTGCCTATCAGGCTGGGTTGGTCGCCTGATCGCGTGTTTGGGCTGCCTGCCCCGGCCGGTGTACTTCATTTGCAGTAGTTTTTTCGGTCTCGATGGACGACGACGTTGGGCCGTTTCCCAGGGAAACTGAAACAGTCCTCTTCGCATGAGTTGTTGCGTGCGAACTGTTTTCACTTTCTTGTCAGGAGAATCATGCCCCTCGTACTAGCGTGGATAGGGCGATTCAGCGCCCGCCACCGACTCGTTGTCGTCCTCGCGTGGCTAGTCGCGTTGTTTGCGTTGACTGGAGTGCTGGTCTCGGGTGGGTCCGCGGAGGAGAGCGCGTCGGCATCGATTCCGGACACCCGGGCTTCGCAGGCCATGGAGGTGATGAATCAGAAGTTCCCCTCGACGGGCCAGTCCGACAGAGCGCCGGGCACTGTGCAGTTGGTGATGCAGACAACCGGCGGCGCGAGCGTGACGGATACCGATGTGCGCAATCAGATCGACGGTTTACTCGACTCTGCGTCGACTGTCGCAGATGTCGTCACAGTCAGCGACCCGTTCGACTCGTCGAACCCATTCGTTTCAGCGGACACGACGACCGCCGTCTCGACTGTCATTTTCGCTGCGATGGACGAAGATCAGCAGCATGCCGCATATGACGCTATTTTGGCACTCGCGGACACCGCTCCGAACACCCTGGTGGCAGAGGTCGGTGGGCAACTCTTCGAACCCGCGACCTCGGTAGGCGGCATCGGCGAAATTGCCGGCGTCCTTGTGGCATTCGTCGTTCTGTTTCTCACTTTCGGTTCACTTCTCGCCGCAGGTGCGAACATGCTCGTTGCACTCAGCGGCGTCGCCGTCGGCACCCTCGGGGTCCTGGCCTACGGCACCATCAGCCCGATCGAACCGACCACCATCACCTTGGGCACCATGCTCGGCTTGGCAGTAGGTATCGACTACAGCCTGTTCATCCTCACAAGATTCCGCGCCGAACTACGCGATGGTCACAGCGTCGAGAAGTCCGTCGGCAAGGCAGTCGGCACGGCCGGAACAGCAGTCGTGTTCGCCGGCCTGACCGTCATCATCGCATTGGCCGGTTTGCGCGTGGTCGGGATCAGCTTCATCACCGACATGGGTATGGGCGGAGCGTTCGGAGTTCTTGTCGCAGTATTGATGTCGTTGACCATGTTGCCGGTACTGATGCGCACCCTCGGCCTGCGGGCGCTGCCGCGCAAGGAACGCCACATTGTCGCAGCTGTGCCTGCCGTCGCGTCACATGCTGCTGACGAAAAGCGTAGTAGTAAAACATTTTTCGCAGCATGGGTCGGATTCCTGGTGCGGCGTCCGGTGATCTCGATCGTCGCCGGCATCGGTGTCCTACTGATCGTGGCCATTCCGCTGCTCGGGATGAAAACCGCGCAGAACGTTCCCGGTGGCCTTGATCCTTCGTCTACGCAGCGTCACGCCTACGATCTGATCGTCGAAGAATTCGGCGGCATCCAAAGTCCGCTGATGGTGATCGCCGAAGGCGACAACGCAACGAATACCGCTGCGGTGCAAGAGCAACTCACCAACCTCGACGGTGTACAGAGTGTTGATCCGGGCGTGCTCAGTGAAGACGGAACCGCGGCATTGTTCCGCCTCGTACCGACGGGTGGCCCTATCGACGAGAGCACCGAGAACCTGGTCGACAACATTCGGGACCGGGCAGACATGGCGCCTGGTGTTCACCTCGAAGTGACCGGTGAGACCGCAATCGGCATCGACATGGACGCCGCACTGCACCAAGCGTTGATCAAATACGTCGTGGTGATCGTCCTTCTGTCCTTCGTACTCCTGACCATCATGTTCCGATCCCTACTCGTACCGTTGATCGCCACACTCGGATACTTGCTTTCGGTCGGCGCCGCCTTCGGCGGCAGCGTCGCAGTGTTCCAGTGGGGCTGGTTGGATGCGATCATCCCTGCACCGCAAGGTGATCCGATGCTCAGCGTCCTGCCGATCATCCTCGTGGGGGTGCTGTTCGGGCTGGCCATGGACTACCAGGTGTTCCTGGTCTCCCGCATCCAGGAAATGCACAGCCGCGGGATGTCACCCAAGGACGCGGTGATATCCGGCTTCAAGACATCCGGACCGGTTCTCGTTGCGGCAGCTGCGATCATGGTGTTCGTGTTCGCCGGTTTTGCCACCAGCACCATGGCAGTCGCGGCGTCGATCGCATTCGGGCTTGTCGTCGGAGTCCTCGCGGACGCATTCATCGTGCGTATGATCTTGATGCCCGCGATGCTTGCGCTGCTGGGCAAGAGCGCATGGTGGCTCCCGCGCTGGCTCGACAAGATCATCCCCGACCTCGATATCGAGGGCCGCGCACTCGACGAGCACCCCGACGCGAAGTCCGAAGGAAATTCACAGCCCACAGCTGTGCTGGTTCCGTGACAATTCTTGATTGACACGATGTTTTGTGGGGGCGGCACGTAGCCGCCCCCTGGGAACTCGTTCACTCTCCCCCACTAGGTCGACGGGCGAGAGCCACTGCGCATCCAGGAGGAAGCAATGGAAGGCGATGTCGTGCGAATAACAAACTTACTCAGCGCAATTCAGCAAGTCGAGCTATCGCTGGAGGAACTGAAAGACGCGGCTGATCTCTACGTCGCCGGTCCGACTCCGAGCAGTTCGGTGTTTCTCGAACTGACCCGCGCGCAATTGGTCCTCGTCGCACTGGAATTACCACTTATCGAGTGAATGTCGAGAAGGCGCAGTCTGATCCTGCGCCAATACAACACTTGGCCGATCCCTGACAAGTCCCACCGCCCTTGGGCCACAAGGTCGACCAGACCAACGGACACCTCCGACGGCGTCGTCACCGACAGCAAAGGCAATGCCGGCCGACAGACTCCGCGGGGTCGGCTTTGCGATCAATGCGGCAGGAGAGCGGCCACCTGGCCCCTGATGTCCGCCTCGATCTCATCGACACCACGAGCCATATTGATCGTTGCCGCCATCGCAAGAAACATGATCGCCGAGACGACGTGCGCCAGCGTCGCGGCATCGGCTTCACCGACCCGTCCGCCTCGGCGCAGCACGCCTGCGATGGCTTCCTCGGTCTGGCCGACGATGTTGAGCGCTTCCGCGTGGTGCGGTTCGTCGGGGTTACCGAAGACCATCTCTCGCAGGTAGGTGCGCCCGTTGTCGATCTGGGTGCGGTTGCATCGCACGATCGGTCGGACGATCGCCATCACCGCCTCGAGTACGTCGGGGATGTTTTCGGCATCTGTACGACCCCGCTCGAGTGCGCCGCTGTAGTTCGCGTTCTGCACAAGTAGGAGCAATTCGCCCTTCGTCTTGGCATACAGGAACACCGTCCCTGTCCCGACGTCGGCTTTCTCGGCGATCTGTTGGGTGGTGACCTCGTCGACGCCGTACTCGGCGAAGAGTTCACTGGCAGCGGCTGTGATGCGGTCGAGTTTCTGCTGCTTGTTTCGCTCGCGCCGTCCGGCTGGCTGGGGAACGGATGACATGACGGATATCCTTCGGAATAAATTATGAGTACATTCAGTTCTGAGTAGAGTCACTATTGATGCGGTTCAGGTGTTCATCTCGATCGTCCCACGAGAGTCACATCTGCTTCGCGCCGGTGACCTACGTGACCGGCCGATCAACCTAAGGAACACCCAACTCATGACCTCACCTTCACTCTGGCAGCCGTTCACTCTCGGGCGCGTCGAACTTCCGCACAGACTCGCCTTGGCGCCGATGACCCGCAACCGGGCAAATCCGGACGGCACCCCGGGCCCGCTCGTAGCGACCTACTACGGCCAGCGCGCCTCGCTCGGACTGGTCATCACCGAGGGCACACAGCCCTCCGACGACGGCCAGGGTTACCCGAACACGCCGGGGATTTACACCCCGGCACATATCGAGGGCTGGTCGAATGTCGCTGACGCGGTCCATGCCGAAGGCGGGGCGTTGTTCATCCAGCTGATGCACGTCGGCCGGATGTCGCACCCCGACAACACCACACACCACCGCCAGCCGGTAGCGCCGTCGGCCATCTCTGCCGATCAGGACATGTTCACCGCAACAGGTCCGCAGAAAACTCCGGTGCCGCGAGAGCTGAGTATCTCGGACATCGAGACCACGATCGCCGATTTCCGCCACGCCGCCGCCTCCGCCATCGCGGCCGGCGCCGACGGCGTGGAAATTCACGGCGCTAACGGCTACTTGCTGCACCAATTCCTCTCGCCGAACTCGAACCACCGCGCTGATCAGTACGGCGGATCGGTGGAAAACCGGTCGCGCTTCGTGATCGAGGTCGCCGCCGCGGTGGCCGAGGAGATCGGAGCCGACCGGGTGGGAATCCGACTGTCGCCGTCGATGCCGTTGGGCGGGATCAACGAGGGTGATATCGAAAGCGTTCGAACCCAGTACACGCACCTGGTCGGGGAACTCGCGGCGCTGAACCTTGCCTATCTTCACGTCCACCATGTCGGTGACGACGAATTGCTCCGCTCTTTCCGCGATGTGTGGCCGACTGCGGTACTCGTGGTGCGCTACGGACGCACGCGGGAGCAGATCGCCGACGACATCGACGCCGACCTGGCCGATATCGCGCCACTGGGACAGTTCGCGCTGGCAAACCCCGACGTCGTCGAACGCCTGCGCAACGATGCCCCGCTCAACGATGTGGACCCGACCACGCTCTACGGCGGTGGCGAAACGGGGTACACCGACTACCCGACACTCGCGCGCGTCTGACCACCATCCTCGCAACAGAAAGAGCCTGACATGCCTTCACTCAACGGATCCGTCGTCCTCGTCACCGGAGCGAACGGCGGCATCGGCACTCACTTCGTCCGCGAAGCTCTTGCCCGCGGCGCGTCGAAGGTTTACGCCACCGCGCGCACACCTCGTACATGGGATGACGAGCGGATCGTCCCCCTCACCCTCGACGTCACCGATCCCTCGTCCATCCAGGCCGCCGTCGCCGCCGCACCGGACGTGACCGTTCTGATCAACAACGCCGGCGCCTCGCCGTCCAGCCCAGGCATCCTCACCCACACCGATGAGGAGATCCGCACCAACGTCGAGACCAACTTCCTCGGTCCCCTCTTCCTGGCCCGCGCTTTTGCCCCGGTCCTTGCTGCCAAGGATGAGTCGGTCATCATCGATATCCACTCGCTACTGAGCTGGTACGCCGTCGCCGGCATTTACAGCGCCACCAAGGCAGCTTTGTGGTCGGCGACCAATTCCCTGCGACTCGAACTCGCACCTGCGGGTGTGCACGTCGTCGGGGTACACGTCGGCTACGTCGACACCCCCATGGCTGCGAACTCCACTGATCCCAAGACACAGCCCGCGGATCTTGTGCGCACTGTGTTCGACGCAGTCGAGGCCGGCGAGTACGAAGTCCTTGCCGACGAAGCCTCCGCTCAGGTCAAGTCGGGACTCAGCGCACCCATCGAAGCGCTCTACCCCCAGCTCAAGGCCACCGACGCCTGAACAGCCAGCGGAGGCGTCGCGGAACAGAGATGACCGCGACGCCTCGCTGGCTACCTGTCCCCACAGCAGAAGGATCAACGCCATGAAAGCGTTCGTCGTCACCAAATACAAAGGGCCACTGCAAGAATCCGACGTCCCAGAGCCGGTAGTCGGTCAGCATGACGTACTCGTGCGAGTGGACGCGGCCGGGCTGAACCAACTCGACGAGAAGATTCGTGCCGGCGAATTCAAACAGATACTCCCATATACGCTTCCGTTGATCCTCGGCAACGATCTCGCCGGTGTTGTCATTGAGGTCGGCGCGAAAGTGCGGTCCTTCAAACCCGGCGACGAGGTCTACGCCCGCCCCGACAAGGATCGCATCGGGACGTTCGCGGAGCGCATCGCAGTCGCAGAGGCCGATCTTGCCCTCAAACCGGCATCAATCAGCATCGAGGAAGCAGCTTCATTGCCTCTGGTCGCGTTAACCGCATGGCAGGCGCTGGTCGAGCGCGGCAACGTCCAGCCAGGACAGAAAGTTCTCATCCACGCCGGCGCCGGTGGTGTCGGATCCATCGCAATCCAAGTCGCCAAACATCTCGGCGCAACTGTGGCGACCACAGCAAGCGCCGCCAACGCGGACTTCGTCCGCGGCCTCGGCGCTGACGTCGTCATCGACTATCGCAGTCAGGACTTCGAGCAGGTCTTGCACGACTACGACCTCGTGCTCGAGAGCCTCGGCGGGGAGAACCTCGAAAAGTCGCTGCGCGTGCTGCGTCGCGGCGGCAAGGCGATCGGGATCTCCGGCCCCCCGGACCCGGCTTTCGCCCGCGAGAGCGGCCTCAATCCGCTACTGCGCCTGGCGATCACCGGCCTCAGCTTTGGCGTCCGCCGTCGGGCACGCAAGCTCGGTGTGAGCTACGAGTTTCTCTTCATGCACGCCAGCGGTGACCAACTCCGCCACATCACAGGGCTCGTCGACGACGGCGTGCTCCGCCCTGTCGTCGGACAGGTCTTCCCGTTCCACCAGACCCCGCAGGCGCTCCAGGCACTGAGCAAAGGCGGGATCCGAGGCAAAGCTGTCATCAGCAACACCCGACGCAACGAAACCACAGCCGAAACCGGAACCTCGCGATGAGTACCGACAACGGCCCCGTCATCACGTCCTACGCGAAGGCGCGCACCCGAACCGTCACCGCCGGCGACGTCACCTACGCGTACCGCGAACTCGGACCGAAGGGCGGAATCCCCGTCGTCTTCTTCGTACACCTCGCCGCGAACCTCGACAACTGGGATCCGCGCATCGCTGATGCCATCGCGAAGGACCACCACGTCATCGCCTTCGACAATCGTGGCGTCGGTGCCTCCACCGGGAAAGTTCCCGACAGTATCGAGGCCATGGCCGATGACGCCGTCACCTTCATCAACGCTCTGGGCTTCGAAAAGGTAGACATCTTCTCCTTTTCTCTCGGCGGAATGGTTGCCCAGGAACTTACGATCCAACACCCCGAACTTGTCCGCCGTCTGATCCTCACCGGCACCGGCCCCGCAGGCGGTAAAGACATCGACAAGGTCGCCGGCACAACCTATTACGACCTGATGCGAGCTACTCTGACGCGGTCCGACCCGAAGGAATTCCTGTTCTTCAACCGCAACACCACCGGCAAACGCGCCGCTGCTGCATTCGTCAAACGACTCGAAGAGCGGACCGAAGACCGCGATACATCCGTCTCGGTCAAGGCATTCCGAACCCAACTCAAAGCCATCAAACGATGGGGACGCTCCACACCGGTAGATCTGTCAGCGATCAGCGCGCCCACCTTGATCGCCAACGGGGATCACGACCGCATGGTGCCCTCAATCCTCTCCGAAGACCTGCACCGCCGAATCCCCGGAAGCGAACTGATCATCTACCCCGATTCCGGGCACGGCGGCATATTCCAACACCACGACAAGTTCACCCCCTCCGCCGTCGAGTTCCTCTCACACTGAACGCAGGAACGGCGCCAAGACAGGTACCGGCCCACCACGGGCAGGTCGTCCTGATCTCGTCGGTGCTCGGCGTCCTGGCTCGCCTTGACCAGCGCGGACCCCACCAGCAGAGCTCCACCACAACCACATCACGGAAGAAGATCTCATGACCACCTGGAAAGACGTGCCGACCAGCAGCATCAACGTGGACGGAGTACGTTACGTCTACCGCGAACTCGGAGCCAACTCCGAAGTACCAGTGGTCTTCCTGCACCATTTCGCCGCAGTCCTCGACGACTGGGATCCCCGCGTCATCGACGGCATCGCCGCTCAGCACCGCGTCATCGCCTTCGACAACAGAGGCGTCGGCGGCACCAACTCCAAGGTGCCAGCCGACCTTGAGCAGATGGGCGCCGACGCTATCGCCTTCATCCGGGCGCTCGGCCACGAGAAAGTCGACCTCTTCGGCTTCTCCGTGGGCGGAGCCGTGGCTCAGATGATCGCCCTGCAGGCACCAGACCTCGTACGCCGCATGGTCGTTGCCGGAACGGGACCACGCGGCGGCGGCGGAATCTGGAAGATGCCGTTCATTGTCGGCGGCGCCTACGCCAAGGCGGCGCTGGCCCGCAAGGACGCCCGCCACTTCCTCTTCTTTCCCCGCAACGCTGAGGGCAAGAAAGCCGCAAACGCCTACTTCGACCGCCTCGCCGAACGAACCACCGACCGCGACAAGCCGATCTCGAACCAGGCCCGCATCGCACAGCTCCGAGCCATCACCACCGGCGGACTCCACGCACCGGACGACCTCTCGAAGATCACCGCGCCGGTCTTCGTCGCCAACGGCGACAACGACCTCATGGTCGCCAGCGAGCACTCCGAGGACCTGGCCAGGCGCCTGCCCAACTCCAAAATCACGATCTACCCCAACTCAGGGCACGGCGGCATCTTCCAGTACCACGAGACCTTCGTCCCCGAAGTCCTGAAGTTCCTAGCCGACTGACGAAATCCAACCCTGGGAACAGCTCGCCCCGTCACCGTATGACCGCCACCGACCACCGCACCGAGATAGCCGCTCGATTCCAAATATGGAATCAGGCTACCGAACTGAACGTCGCTGCTTGACCGATCGCTCCGGGTGATTGCCTGCTATTCCCGAAAACTGCTGCATCCCAAACAACTTGACAGCGCCTGTTTGACAGCGCATTTCGCGGGGGTCGGCGTCGGGCAGCCCCGCTGCGATAGAACGTCCAGCTCTGAGGGAAACGGAAGGCGATTGTGTGCGAATGACGAACTTGCTCAGTGTAATTCTTCAAGCCTAGGTGTCGCTGGAGAAGCTGAAAGCAGCTGCTGCTCTCTGGATCGCCAATTTCTCGTACTACCCCACTGAAGCCGAGGGTGAAACGTAGGGTGAAGCGGAGGGTGAAATATTCCAGTCCGGAAACACGCATTTCTTTGTGAAAGGCCATGCAACGACGTTGATTACCTGGTCACGTGTGTGCGAGCGAGCTTGGGTGGCCTCGACTACATGTGCGGCTCTCCAGCCGTGCAATTTCGAGATTCGAAATTCATTGATGAAACTGGCAATTCGTGCATATGCTCGAACAATACGTCGACCCGGCATATCTGATTCAGCTCTCGGGTTCATGACGACGAATGGATCTGAAACTGACTGATTTACGGCGGCGAGGAATTGCCTATTCATAAAAGGACACCATCCATGCGTAGAGCTTCACTAGTCCTCGTTGCATGTGCCGCGCTACTCGCGGCCTGCTCGTCAGCTGCCGATTCCACCGAATCGGCGGCGACATCGACCGTCGATTCCCGAGGTGGCATCCCACCCGGCTACCCGCTTGATGCCGATGTGATGGCGCCACTTGTCATTACGGCACTAGGGCCGGATCCGATTCCGGTTACCGGTACAGACGGCAAAGTTCATGTGGCCTATGAAATTTCGGTACTCAACTTGTCGCCGCGGCCCGCGACCATCACTGAGATCGACACACTGGCCGGTGGGCCGGACGGCGAGGTAGTAGCGAGCCTGACGAAAGACGAGGTGCTGGCCCGTACCTTCCCGTTGGCTAATTTCGAAGCGGCACCAGTTACCGACATCCCCGTCGGTCGCACTGTTGTGTTGGTGCTCGACGGGGTCTACGACACCCGCGCGGAGGTCCCGGCTGAGGTGACCCATCGGCTGGTCACCTCGTATGGCCCCTTCATCACGCAGGATTCCGGCCTCAATGCGAGATATCCGGACACCGTGACTCAGATCGGTGGAGCGGTCAAGACAAGTGCAAGATCGCCAGTGACCATCGGGCCACCCCTCGCCGGTGACGGTTGGGTGGCGGCCAACGGCTGTTGCGTGATCACATCGCACCGTGGAGCGATGATGGCTGTGGGCGGACGGATCAACGGGACCGAACGTTATGCCGTCGACTGGATGCGTATCGATATGAACGACCCGGTTCTCAGTTCCAGCGATGGTGACGGCTCGAAGAATGAGGACTACTTCGCTTACTACGCATCGCTGTTGGCGGTGGCCGACGGCACCGTTGTGTCAGTTGTGTCTGACAAGAAGGACGAGCCGCCGCATCAAGTCAACCAAAGTCTGACGTTCAATCAACTCGGTGGCAACTACGTGATCATCGACATTGGCGGCGGCAATTACGCCTTCTATGCGCACATGATCCCTGGATCGGCGTCGGTGAAGGTCGGAGACAAGGTTTCCCGCGGCCAGGTAATCGGAGACTTGGGCAACTCGGGCAACACCACGGAGGTTCACTTGCACTTCCATGTCTCTCGGGCTCCGGCGCCTTTGTCCAGCGACAACGTGCCCTACGAGATCGACCGCTTCACATTCGTGGGCTCGACGGCCACAGATTCCCTCGTGAAGGGACCGGATGCGGGAGAGCGAACCGATCAGCTCCCGCTCAATTCGGACGTCATCAACTTCCCCAAGTAAGGACGCGGACAATGCGAAGGGCCCCAATAGTTCTCGTTGCATGTGCAGCCCTGCTCGCGGCGTGTTCATCTGTCGGCTCCACCGACTCGACGGCAGCTTCGACACCGACCGTCGATCCTCGCGGCGGGGTTCCGCCGGGGTATCCCCTAGACAACGATGTGGCGACGCCGTTGGTGATCAACACTCTCGGACCGGATCCGATTCCGGTCACCGGCACCGACGGGAAAGTTCATGTGGCCTACGAGATCCAGCTGCTCAACGTCACACCTCGCCCGGTGACGATCACGCAGGTCGAGACCCTCGCCGACGGGCCTGACGGCAAGGTCGTCACCACCGCAGGACAAGCAGAGGTGGCAGCACGGACTCTCCAGTTTCCGCCGGCGTCCGGCGACATAGCCGCGGGTCGCACGGTGGTGCTCCTTCTCGATGACGTCTACGACAGCCGCGACGATGTTCCGGCCGAAGTGACACACCGCATCAGCGCCACGCTCGGCGCGGCGACGCCTGGATCGGAAGCACACGGCGCGTTGTACCCGGACAGCACTACCCAGATCGGCGGGGCGGTGCGGACGAGTGGGGCCTCGCCCGTCGTCATCGGGCCGCCGGTTGCCGGTGATGGTTGGATTGCCGACAACAGCTGTTGCGTAATGAATGCGCACCGAGGTGTAGTGATGGCGTTGGGCGGCAGGATGAACGGCGCCGAGCGCTATGCCATCGACTGGATGCAAACCAATGAGGGCAACGCAATCGCTGTCGGCGACGGAACCCGCAATGAGGACTACTCCGGATACGGCGCCGAACTGTTGGCCGTGGCCGACGGCAAGGTCGTGACCGTGGTGTCGGACATGCCGGATGTTCCGCCCAAGATCCTTCCGGAGGGCGTCGCCGTTGATCAGTTGGCCGGAAACTACGTCATTATCGACATCGGTGACGGGAACTTCGCCTTCTACGCACACATGATCCCGGGTAGCGCGTCGGTAAAGGTCGGTGAGACGGTCACCCGAGGGCAGGTAATCGGCAAACTCGGCAACTCGGGGAACACGACTGCGCCGCACCTCCACTTTCACGTGTCCCGAGCGCCGCTACCCCTGTCGGGTGACAACGTCCCATACGAGATCGACCGGTTCACATTCGTCGGAGCCGTAGGCGTGGAGGCTTCTTCTACCGACGAAGGCATTTTCGTCAATGTCTCGGAGGGTCCCGATGCCGGAGAGCGCGAGAATCAGCTCCCTCTGTATTCCACCATCGTCGACTTTCCGCCCGCTGCCTGATGCTCCGAGTATGCACTGCAACAGACGCTTTCGTGAAGGGGCCGAATGCCGGTGAACGAACCAACCAACTTCCGCTCAACGACGACGTCGTCAACTTCAGGGAGATGCCATGAAACTCGCAGCCACGACACTCGCGATTGCGATGGTGACGCTGACGGCCTGCGCGAGCGGAGAAGCCAGCCAAACCAATTCGACATCAAGGGAATCCGATTCTGCACAAACCTCGCTCGAGTCCGCGGCGCTACCCGTCATCAACGAGCAAATGAAGGAAATGGGGATACCTGGATTGGTTGCCATTGTCGCCAGTCCCGATCGAGGCACCTACAAGATCGCGGCAGGCGTCGCAAATATCGACACGAACGAACCTATGAAGGTGGAGAACCACTTTCGAATCGGGAGTATCAGTAAGACACTGACCGCGACGGTGGTCCTGCAGCTCGCCCAAGAGGGCAAGCTCGGACTCGATGATGCACTGGCACCCTACTTTCCGACGCTTGATACCAACGGTGCCACCATCAGGCAAGCACTCAACATGACGTCGGGCATCCCCACCTATACACCCGACCAATTCTTGAATGATCTTGCGAACAATCCTGCACGAGTGTGGAGTCCGGAGGAACTCCTCGCTACCACGGTCGGTCAACCGGCCGAGTTTGCGCCAGGGGCGGGCTGGGATTATTCGAACACCAACTACGTAATGCTCGGTCTTATTGCCGAACAGCACGGCCGTGCCTCACTTGGCGCCCTCGTGCAGGATCGCATCTTCAGCCCTTTGCAGATGACCGGCTGTTCGATGCCGGCGCAGGAAGATTCGACGCTTTCCGTCCCGTACAGCCGCGGATATCAGTACGGCACCGAGTGGGACAACCCGAGCCCGCCGGCACCGAAACCAGATTTGATCGATGTGACGAACTCCAATCCCTCCTGGGGATTCGGTGCGGGCGAAGCCATTTGCACTGCCGACGATATGGCGATCTGGGGCCGCGCTCTCGTTGCCGGGGATCTCTTGGATCCCGAAATGCAAGAAGAACGACTCGACTTCGTCACCGGCGGAGCGATGCCCTACGGACTGGGCATCGCGAAGCTCAACGGACTCACCGGACACCAGGGCCATATGAGCGGCTACCAAACCCAAACGACGCGTCGGGAATCAGACGGCACGATCATCGTTGTCCTGACAAACATCACGCAGGCACCGGACGGGGAGTTGCCGGCGACAAAGATCTCGGAGCTGATCTCGCGGGCGATTCCGGTGCAGGACAAGTAGTTCCCAGACACCAACAGCTGCCGTCCAGAACGACACAAGGCTGTCCTGGGACCCGTTATCCACGCGCTTGAAAGCCTTGTCGATCGGATTCGCGTAGTACCCCGAAGGCAGTTTCACGACTGGCCAGCCACCCAGTTTGAAAATCAACTCCGCCAGCTCGTCGCTGCCCTCAACTTCGATGGCGATCTCGCCGAGAAAGACGTCGACGTCAGCCACCGAATCCGGTGCGAAGCTCAACGGTCTACCCGTGTTCGTCTGCACGGAGAACGAAGCCGCGTCAGCCAGATCGCTCATGCGCTCGACGATCGGGGGAAAGGGCAGCGCCATCGGTCTTCCCATTTACGGCCCAGTCATGGCACAAGGCTACTGGGGCAATTATGTCGCCAGTCATTACGCGCCGATTGACGCTGGGTACTGTCGACGCTATGACTTCACCGAAAGGCGCATGAGCCGCCACCGCACGCTCGCCGTGCAGATCGAAGGACTCGCCATCGAAGATGGGGAGATACCGCCACCGAAGATCGGCATGGTGCTCGACTTCCCACTTCACTTCACGGAACTCCCGGCCGAGAACATCGACGCAGTAACGATTCGTGCGGTCCTCATAGCCGATGGGCATCCCCCGATCTTCCAGTACACGGAGGAGGATTCACCGCGCCGCTGGGAATGGAGCGGGGTGCTACGCGGTGACGGGTGGGAGGCGTCGTGGCGAGGATTTCACCCGCGCTCCGGCCACGTAGAGCTGACCGGCCGCTTCTACGGAACGCTGAGTCACCAGATCACTTCACGAGTGCGTGGCCGTGTGACGCGGGTCCAGTTGCTCAGCTTGCGATACCGGCGAGAACCCGACAGTCACAGGTGGGCGATCGTGCCAGGACACCGCTCACTGCGCGACGTCACTGAATCGCCCCGGTTCTTCGACAGAGAGGAGTCGATGCGTGACGACGTATACGAGGTGGATCGCGAAAGCGGGGCATGGATCGAACTCGACCTCGACGACGTCCCACCCCACCCCGTTCGGCCGCGTTTCGTTCCGGGTGATGTGAGTGCGGCGGGAGATGTGCTGTGGACGGTCGACAGTGGACTCCCGATCGTGGCCAGTATCGACTCCGAACATGTTGCCACCGAACATGTCCTACCCGGGCCGACCGGAGTCTCCCGGCACGTGTGGGCCACCCCGGGCGGGTGCTGGGTGGCCGGTACAGACGGAACCTATCGATGCACAACAGGATTCGAACCTTGCCGCGTCAGCGACGTCCCGGTACACGCCGGTGCTGTCGTCGGGGAAATCTTCCTGGCTTGCTCACCGGGCGGAGTGTGGTGGTTGCACACACCGGCGGCGGATCCGATTGCAGTGAAGGTTCCGGACGAGTACGTCAACAGTATTGCTGTAGAGGGTGATTCGTTTCTCGTACTACTCGAGGCGAGAGTATCCGATCGAGAATCGAGCAGACGGCTGATGCGGGTTACCACTGCTGGTGACGTCACCACAGGGCCCGTCCTGTCATCGATTCCAGGCCCGCGTCGGCAGCGTCTCTTCCTCGCTGGATCCCCGCTGCGACTGTTCAATCACGGTACGGCGTCGACGATCCTTCCCGACCTGTCACTGGGCGACGAGTACGATCTCGGTTGGGAACCGTTCCACGTCAAGCAGGTTGGCACCTATGTCTGTACGGTGGCTCATCCATCGAGCGACGCCTCTCCGATCGGACAGCGGCCGGGTGACTGTGATCCGACACGACGGTATCGACTGCTAACGCTCCTGGATGCCGCCACCCTCGAACCGGTGAAAAGCGCACCGATCTTCGCAATCCGACCGGCAATCACTGTCGACGCAACGGGCACAGTGTGGATCATCGCCGACGGCTTGCAGTCCCTGCCTGAGCAATCCATGCAGTGGCCGAATCCGCTGGATGTCGCGGCGCTACTCGACTACCCCTAGTGGCAATATTTCCACATCGGTGAAGGTGTCCGATCCGGACCCCAGCCGGCGTGTGTGGGTAATCCTGCACACAAGTCGTTCCCGGATGGCGGGATGTGCCTCCCTGAGAGTGCTTGGGTGCATTCCGGCGCACTGATCTAGCGAACGTTGATCGGATCACGGCTCGCGAAGCCTGGCTGGGCAAGTCTCCACCAGAAGCCATCCGCCCTGCGACAATGACAACCTCACCACGAGCCGAGGAGATTTCCACCGATGACCGCCCGCACCTACACCTCACATGTCATCGTCCGGTGGTCCGACATGGACATCTTCAAACACGTCAACCACGCCCGCATGGTGACGCTCCTCGAGGAAGCCCGCATCGACTCTCTGCTCTCCGCCGGCCCCGAGATCGCGCACCTTTTCGAGACGTCCGTCGTCGCCGGGATCGAGGTCCGGTACCGCACCCCGCTCAAGCACTCCGACAGCCCACTCGCGGTCACCATGTGGATCGAGAAGCTCCGCGCCGTCGATGTCACCCTCCGCTACGAGGTTCGTTCCGCACACGCCGCGCCGGACTCGAAGCCCGCGGTCACCGCCACAACCCAACTCGCGTTCGCCGACCCTGACGCCGGTACGCTGCGTCGCCTGTCCGCGGACGAGCGGGCCGCGCTCTCGGCGTGGACCACCGAAGACTGACCCACGCATCATCGTTGAGCCCGGTTGTGAATCGCACGAGGCACGCCCAGACAATGACTTTCAGCGACATCGACGACGCCACCGCATCGTCGCCGCTCAGGTGATCTCAACAACTTGACGGTGCCGCGTCGATACTTCCGGGCTGACGTAGTGTCTTCGCCCAGAAGTACGGCGGCGCGAGAACTCACTCTAGTAAGTGCTGACGTTCTCGAAGTAGCGGCGGGGAACGTCGAACAACATCGCCGTGATCTGCTCCTCGGTGACGCCTTGCTCACGCACGTACGGGAGGACCTCCTTTTCGATATGCAGGTAGTCGAACCCCGGCATCATGTCCTTGAGCGCAGGGTCCATCCAGTCGAAGAAGCAGTTCGCGTCGTGCGAGAGCACCATCTGCTCGGCGTACCCCCGTCGACACATCTCGACCAGCGTGTCCGCCCGCTCTTCGAAAGAGACATTGACGTTGAGACCGAATCGATCCATTCCTAGTATGAATCCGCTCTCCGCCAGTTCAGTCAAATGATCTAGATCCGTGCTATCGCCACTGTGGCCCAACACAATCCGATCGGGCTTGACGCCTTCCTCGTCACACATCACTCGCTTGACGTCGAGGGCCGTCTTACTCTCCGGATGAGTGTGCACCGTAATCGGGGCGCCGGTCAGGTGGTGCGCCTTCGCCACTGCGCGCATTACCCGTTCCACACCCGGCCTGAGCCCTTCAGCATCGATCGCACACTTGAGCAATGCGGCACGGACTCCGGTGTCGGCAATGCCCACGGTGATGTCCTTGACGAAAAGATCGACCATCGGGTCAGGAACCTCCGCGCCCATCACTGCATTGAGTGCCGGCCCCCGATGTTGGAAGTAGAACGGGACGTCGGTGAAGGTGTAGCAGCCAGTGGCTACCACAATGTTCAACTCGGGTACCTGTTCGGCGATACGCTGGACCCGCGGTATGTAACGGCCCAGTCCCACCACTGTTGGATCTACAATTGTCTGCACACCTTGCGCCGCCAGGGCCCGCAACTTCGCGACCGCGTCCGCGACGCGATCGTCTTCGTCTCCCCATTCCTCTGGAAAGTTCTGTTGCATCTCGGTATTGAGAATGAAGATGTGCTCGTGCATATAGGTTCGTCCGAGCGCGGACGTATCAATCGAACCTCGAACGGTCTCAACCTGTGCCATTTCTGACTCCTCATCGGGGAATTACGCCGCACCTATTCATTTCAAGTGCAGGATTGAATACTTGTGCATGTGTTTGTTTCACCGGAGACAAGGCGAAGGAACGCAAACTTCGTCCAGACCTGGGAGCAAAATGCGGGTTCCGCTGTGCCGGAGTAGTTTTCACATTTTTGTGCTATCGAGACGGCGGATCCAACAGGAAGGGCCTGGCAGCAACGAGTCGGCCACATCCGATCCGTAACTACAACCACCGCGCACACATGGACAGCAGCATCAGTCTCCATGAACTAGTACATAACGAGCCGAAACACCGCCATTCGCACAGACACTGGCGATCCGTCTGCGTCATGATTACGATCCAACGCACACCAGGGTGTTCCAGGTCTCACTCAGTGAGAACATGCCGCTAGGCCAGCCGGTCCGAGCATCAACCAACTGCCTTGAACGCTTTTGCCGGGGGCGCGCCCGAACGCCACCGTCGAGGTTGGTGACCACCAGGTCGCACGACGCCTCAGCCGGCACCCCGCGACGACGGCCGGTCTCAGCACGGCCATCGCACACCCTTAGGCAGTCACTGGATTCGGTTCGGTCTTTCGCCTCGTTCAGGGACAGCTGTCCTGTCGAAAGTTGCTGCGCCCCGCGCGGAATGGGAAACGACCCGCAAGCGGTCGGGTCGTGCGTGGGCAATCGCGTAGTTGAAGACTCGCCCCGACATGTCTCGGATGGTTTGTTCCAACAACAGCAAGGGCGCCCCCTCGGTGGTTCTCAATACCGACGCCAGAGTTTCATCTGAGAGCACCGCACTGACCGTGAAATCGGACCCGCCGATTTTCACTCCCGCACTCGAGAGGTAGGCATACCAGTCGACAACGAAGGGAGTGTCGATCAATCGCTGCGCTTCCGGGAACAACACGTAGTTGGTGGCCGCAGCGTCTACGTCGCCACTGATCGTGCCCGCCGCGTAGTCCACGCGCAAACACGGTGTGCCGGTTTCCACCTCGAGCGCCCTCGATGCAGCAGCGGGCGCTGAGATCACTGTGCTCTCGAAGGATGTCAGAAGCAATCTTCCATTGAAGAGACTGTCGCTCTTCGATTCTGCAGTGTCTTGAATGTCCTCGAGTCGCCTGTGCGCGGTAGGGGCGACGACGTGTGTCCCCACGCCCTGAGTCCGTGCGATCAACCCTTCGTCCCGAAGGAGCGTCAGAACTTCGCGGACGATCCCCCGGCTCACCGAATAGGAACCTACGAGTTCGCGCTCGCCCGGAAGGATGCCGTCAACGAAATCTCCACGCAGCACCGCTGCCCGGAGAAGATCCCTAGTTCGTCGAACCGAATCAGGTCTTGCCTTCATCCAACCTACCTCGCGCTCCAACTCTGACGAGTCTCGACGAAGTTTAGTACAGATTTTCAATTATATTGTTGCCCCGCATATTACGCCGTTAATGTATTTTTCATAACGCTGCGAGCTGGTCTTTTGATTCTCGGTTTCGCCGATACGCCGATACTGTTCGACACAGCGCGCGAGATGTTCATATTCCGCTTCGGAGTTCGCTTGTCGCAATAGGTGTGATCACCTATTGTCGGCGTGAGGCGCTGCAGGAAGTGAACCCATCGGCCGAGAATTTTGACTGCGACACAACGGTTTCCGAGAGATATTCTCTATAGAGTTTTGGCGGGGTTGCCATGGCATGCAATTCATCTTCTTGTATGAACTCTTCTGCGACGGTTTCCCAACCGATGCGCTGAGACGCTCCTCGCCTGTCGACACAACACCCGGGGCGTTGGCCCTCTTCCATCAAAATCAGTATCAATCGAAAGGACAGTGACGATGGTCAACTGGAACGAAGAATGCGACGTGTTGATAGCGGGTTCGGGTGGCGGAGGCCTCACCGGCGCCTATACCGCGGCGAGAGAAGGACTCGAGGTGATCTTGGTCGAGGCCACCGACAAGTTCGGGGGCACCACCGCCTACTCCGGCGGGGGCGGTGTGTGGTTCCCATGCAACCCGGTCCTGCAGCGTGCCGGCACCGACGACACGATCGAAGACGCGCTCGAGTACTACCACGCTGTAGTTGGCGACCGCACCCCGCGCGAATTGCAGGACACGTACGTCCGGGGTGGAGCACCGCTGATCGAATACCTCGAACAGGATGAGAACCTCGAGTTCGAAATGCGGCCGTGGCCTGATTATTTCGGTAAAGCGCCGAAGGCCCGACTCGACGGCCAGCGACACATCGTCCCGACGCCGATTCCGGCAGTAGAGGTGGGGAACCTCCGCGCGTCCATGCGAGGACCTCTCGACACGGAACGTCTTGGGGCTCCGCTACCCGACATGCTGGTCGGGGCCCAGTCGCTCATAGGTCGACTCCTCAAAGCAATTGCGAAGTATCCGAACGCCGACCTGCGGTTGAACACACCACTTGTCGAGCTCGTAGTCGAGGAGGGTGTTGTCGTCGGCGCAATTGTCGATCACCACGGCGAGCGCCGCGCGATCCGGGCCCGCAAAGGCGTGTTGCTCGCGGCCGGCGGCTTCGAGGGCAACGATGAGCTTCGCCTGAAGTACGGTGTGCCCGGCACCGCCCGCGACACCGTGAGCCCCCGGGGCAACCTCGGCGCGGCGCACCAGGCTGGAATGGCAGTCGGTGCCGACATCGACCTGATGAGTGAAGCCTGGTGGGCTCCGGGGATGACTCATCCGGACGGCCGCTCAGTGTTTGCGCTGTGGTTCACCGGCGGCATCTTTGTCAATCAGGACGGTAAGCGGTTCGTCAACGAGTCGTCGGCCTACGACCGCATCGGCCGTGATGTCATCGACCAGATGAAGGATGGCTCGATCACCCTGCCGTACTGGATGATCTACGACAACAAGGAGGGCGAGCGTCCACCGGTTCGGGCAACCAACGTCTCCATGGTCGAGACCGAGAAGTACGAGGCGGCCGGCCTCTGGCACACAGCTGACACCCTCGAGGAACTGGCCGAAAAGATCGGTGTGCCAGGCGATCACCTGGTCGCGACCGTTGCCCGGTTCAATGCGATGGTCGCCAAGGGTGTCGATGAAGACTTCGGCCGCGGCGACGAGGCCTACGACCGTGCGTTCACGAATGGTGAATCACCCTTGGTGGCAATCGACAGCGGCCCATATCACGCAGCCACCTTCGGCATCTCCGATCTCGGCACGAAGGGAGGGCTGCGGACCGACACCGCCGCGCGGGTACTCGACACCGGCGGCAATCCGATTAAGGGCCTCTACGCGGCAGGCAACACGATGGCCGCACCCAGCGGCACCGTCTATCCCGGCGGCGGAAACCCGATCGGAACCAGCATGCTCTTCAGTCACCTCGCCGCTCTCGACATGGTCGGCCGTCAAGCTTGAGAACGGATCCCTCCGCCAACTGAACCATTTCGAATGAGAACGCGCTGGGGCCGCAAACGTCGCGACCCCAGCGATCTGCGAACGAAACCTGCGCCACATGATCACAGGAGCGTCGATAGGACGGCCAGTACACAGGCGAGGCCGGCGAGCTCGTGGTGGGTGTTCACGCTGAAAGCGTTGTCTCATAACACTGTTCAGCCTTCCTGGAATCGGTATAGCAAACCGATATTCACCCAGAAGAAACGAGAACATGCTTCATTTCGAAATATTCGAGCAGAAGAGATGAACTGAAAAGGGAAGTCGGCAACGATGGTCAGTTTCTTCACCAAACGCGGGGAGCTACTCATAGCGGAGCAGTTGGCGGTCAGCGCCTGGGCACCGACCCAGGTCGGCGGTCATGCCGTATGTGGTTTACTCGCTCGCCAACTCGAGACTCACTGCCCGACCGGCTTCGTTCCGGCCCGGCTGACAGTGGACTTGTTCAAGCCGGTCTCGACTGCCCCGATCGAGGTACGCAGCGAGGTTGTCCGCCAAGGCACGCGAATCACCGCCGCGGATGCTTTCATCGTGCAGGACGAGCAAGTGCGGGGACGAGCCTCGGTGGTGTTCCTGACTACTGGATCGGAGCCGGCCGGTCGTGTCTGGAGTCCGGTACTGGACCTTCCGATGCCTCCGGAAGGATGCGTTTCGCCGCTGGGGTCGCCGCCGCTGTTCAAGAGTAGCGACCGTGAGTGGACACACGATTTTGCAGCGAACCAGAATGGCGACCGCAAAAATGCGTGGCACAGCCTGCCTGCGCTCGTGGACGGGGAACCAATCTCGCCGTTCCAACGCGCCGCGGTGCTCGGTGACACCGCAAACCTCATATGCCATTGGGGATCCGAGGGTGCCGGGTACATCAATGCGGACATGACCCTCACGTTGTCGCGACTGCCTCTCGGTTACGAACTGGGTCTTCGCGCAGACAATGCTGTTGCCTCCGAGGGAATTTCGATCGGTACTGCCACCCTCTACGACAGGAAAGGCCCGCTCGGCACCTGCGTGGTCACTGCACTGTCCAACGCTCGTCGGCAGATCGACTTCGCTGCTTTTTCTCCACTTTAAGAGGTCATCGTCCACCAACGTGGTGGAGGTCCGACGCACTCGGCAGCAACGCACACCGCCAATTTTCCAGCGGGGCAGCAGCAGTTGTGTCGAGATGCAGCGAAGATTAGCGAAACGTTAGAGGTCCCGGCGCCGGTGATCTAGGGTGATCATCGTTCTATCCGCTCGTGACGGGGGAAATACGTGTTCGGCTTCTATGTGACGGCGCTGTTCGTCAGCGGAATCGGCGTGATCGTTTTGGCGCTGGTGACCTCCGAGCTGCACCCCGGCCGCCGCGTTGTCAACGGTCTCATCGGCACCGCGTTCCTGAGCTACGGCATCTACCTGGCCGTGTTCTTCCACAGCGGCGAGTACACAATCTTCCTCTGGGTCTTCATCCTCCCGTTCATCTTGCTGGGCCAGGCGATGCACACCGTCGAGGTCGGGGCGCCTCCCGGGGCGCGTCGCCCCGACCTCGACGCCGACCTCGACGCCGACCTCGTCGACCCCGCCCCGGCACCGGCTCCGGCTCGTACCGCCGCCACCCGCGAACGCATGGCCGCGGCCAAGTCTGCCCAACTCGAGGCCCTTCGCGCCAAGCATGCCGCCAAGAGCGATGAGTTCGACGATCACGCGCCGTCTACGCCTGCCTGACGAGAGGCATAGCGGCGGCAACGAAACCATCAATGGTTTGCTCCGCCAATATCTTCCCCGCCACCTCGACCTACCGCGCGGTCCGACGCACATACTTTGACGAACTTCGGCGACTCGCCCAAGACCCGTCAAAGTAGCGGGGCGTGTCTCGCTAATCTTCGCTGCATCTCGACAGGCAGTTGCTAGCCTCGCGCCATGTCCACGAACTTGGACAGGTGAAGTTGGTGCGCCACAGTGATTGTGGCGGTCGGACCGTTACGGTGCTTACCGAGAATCAGGTCGGCTTCACCACCGCGAGGATCGTCGCGCTCAGTCGCATCAGGGCGGTACAACAGGATGACCATATCGGCATCCTGCTCCAGCGAGCCCGATTCACGAAGGTCGGCAACCTGGGGGCGCTTGTCGGTTCGCTGCTCAGGACCACGGTTGAGCTGACAGATTGCGACAACCGGAACTTCGAGCTCCTTCGCCAAAAGCTTTAGGCTACGGGAGAATTCGGAAACTTCCTGCTGACGCGATTCGACCTTTTTACCCGAGCTCATCAGCTGCAGGTAGTCGATGACGATCAGGCGAATATCGTGTTTCTGCTTGAGCCGCCGAGCTTTTGCGCGAATCTCCATCATCGTGAGGTTGGGGGAGTCGTCGATGAACAGCGGCGCCTCACTGATCTCACTCATACGACGCGCGAGCTTGGTCCAGTCGTCGTCGGTCATCTTGCCGGAACGCATGTCGCCGAGCTTGATCTTTGCCTCTGCCGAGAGCAGACGCATCACGATCTCGGTTTTGCTCATTTCCAGTGAGAACATGACGCTGGCCATGCCGTGGGTGATGGAGCAGGAACGCAAAAAATCCATTCCTAGGGTGGATTTCCCGACTCCAGGTCTAGCCGCGACGATGATCATCTGACCGGCATGAAGACCGTTGGTGATTTCGTCGAGATCCTTGAACCCGGTGGGCACGCCGAGGGAGATGCCACCGCGGCTGGCGATGGAGTCGATCTCATCCATCGTGGGCTGGAGGAGTTCGGTGAGGGGCACGAAGTCCTCGGTGGTACGACGCTCGGTGACCTCGAAGATTTCGGCCTGCGCGCGGTCGACAACCTCGGCGACATCCTGGCCGTCGGTGCCGGCGTAGCCGTATTGAACGATCCGGGTGCCGGCGTCGACGAGGCGTCGTAGCACCGATTTCTCGGCCACGATCTCGGCATAGTAGGCGGCATTGGCAGCGGTGGGCACTGTCTGGGTGAGAGTCACCAGATACGAGGCGCCACCGATTTTGCGGAGCTCACCGCGACGGTCCAGTTCAGCCGAGACGGTCACCGGGTCGGCAGGCTCGCCGCGGCTGTAGAGGTCCAGGATCACGTCGTAGACGGACTGATGGGCCGGCCGGTAGAAGTCGCCCGGCCGCAGGACCTCGAGGACGTCAGCGATGGCATCCTTGCTCAGCAGCATGCCGCCGAGGACGGACTGCTCGGCAACCATGTCTTGGGGTGGTTGGCGGCCGAATTCCTGATCGGGCTCGGACTCGGGCGGCCCCGGGTAATCCTGTCCGGAGTAGTCGGAAGGCCCTCGATCATCCACAACAGCCATCAGAGAGACCTTCCCGTAAAACATTCGATGACACTGCGAGAAAAACGCAGGGCCCTCACTATTTGTACCTGCCCCCACCGACATCGTGCTGGTGGAAAATCACCGGTCGGTAGATAGACGCCGAGACGACGTTAGGGACTTACCAGCCCACAAACAAACGGACCTGTGGATGAATCTGTGGAGTAATTGTGGAAACTCCTGAAAAACTGTGTGCACCATCTGGGGATAACCTGGGGACAACTTTTGGTGTTTCCCATAAAACCCCAGCTAGAGATACATGGGCAATTTCACACACCTGTTGATGAAAAAACTATCTCCGCAGTCGGCGCGTCGGCGTGTCGGGCGTGTTGCGGAGCCCAAATGATCATGGATCAACAAGTTGAACGTCACACTGTGACAGTTATCCCCAACCCCGGATCGAGTCGCTATGTGCACAAAAAGGTCGAGCCCCACACACCGAAGTGTGCGGGGCTCGCCCGGAGAACGAATCGACTATGCGCCGACGACGTTCAGGTTGAACTTGGCAACCACATCGGGATGCAGGTTCACGGACACGGCATGCTTGCCCGTGTTCTTGATGTGAGCCTTCGGCAACGCGATGGTGCGCTTGTCGATAACCGGTCCACCGGCAGCCTTGATCGCAGCAGCGACGTCAGCAGCGGTAACGGAACCGAAGAGCTTGCCCGAACCACCGGCGGTCTTGACCGACAGCGTTACGGACTCGAGTCCCTCGATAGCGGCCTTGAGCTCCTTGGCGTGGTCCAGGCCGCGCACTGCGCGCAGTTCCTGTGCACGACGGATTCCTTCGACCTGCTTCTCGGCGCCACGAGTAGCGACGATTGCCAGCCGGCGGGGGAGCAGGTAGTTACGGCCGTAGCCGTCCTTGACCTCGACGGTGTCGCCAGGCGCACCGAGGTTGTCCACGTCAGCGGTGAGGATGAGCTTCATGTTCTTTCCTCCCTTTCCTTAGCGAGCCACGGTGGCGTAAGGCAGCAGTGCTACCTCACGTGAGTTCTTGACGGCAATGGCAACGTCGCGCTGGTGCTGGACGCAATTGCCGGTGACACGACGAGCACGGATCTTTCCGCGGTCGCTGACGTACTTACGCAGCAACGTCGTGTCCTTGTAGTTGATCTGCGTGTTCTTCTCTTTGCAGAAGGTGCAGACCTTCTTCTTCATAACCTTGTCGCGCAAGGGCGGCTTCGGCATGTCTTTGCTCTTTTCTGGATGTCCCTGATCAGGTACGGATCAGAAAGGCGGTTCGTCGTTGCCGCCGCCACCGAAGGAGCCCGAAGCCGGAGGGGCACTGCCCCACGGATCGTCTCCACCGGAAGGTGCAGCGCTCGGACGTCCGCCGCCCGATCCGCCGGAGGAACCTCCGAAGTTGCCGCCGCCACCGCCGCCGCCACGGTTGGCCTTGTTGACCTTTGCCGTGGCGTACTTCAGTGAAGGACCGATTTCATCAACTTCGAGCTCGACGACAGTTCGCTTTTCGCCCTCACGAGTTTCGTACGAACGCTGCTTGAGCCGGCCGCTCACGATTACTCGTGAGCCACGGGTCAAGCTCTCCGCGACGTTCTCGGCTGCTTCGCGCCAGATGTTGCAACGCATGAACAGCGCATCGCCGTCTTTCCATTCATTGGAATTACGGTCGAAGGTGCGGGGTGTGGAAGCAACCGTGAAGTTTGCCACCGCAGCACCCGCCGGGGTGAAACGAAGCTCAGGATCAGCCGTCAGGTTTCCGATGACGGTGATGATGGTGTCGCCAGCCATGTGGTTCCTCCTGCTTTTGATGTAAGTCTGTTGGGTGCGAGGTTAGAGTTCGCTACCGACAGAAATCACTTGTTGTGGCGCAGAACCTTCGTGCGCAGAACCGACTCGTTCAGACCGAGCTGACGATCGAGCTCAGCAACGGTGGCGGGAGTGGCGTTGATGTCGATCACCGCGTAGATACCTTCAGCATGCTTCAGGATCTCGTAGGCGAGACGACGCTTACCCCAGACATCGACCTTGTCGATCGTGCCGCCGTGCTGGCGCACAACATTGAGGAACGTATCCAGCGAAGGAGCGACAGTGCGCTCGTCCAGGCTGGGGTCAAGGATGACCATCAATTCGTAATGACGCATAAGACCTCATCACCTCCTGTGGACTAAGTGAAAACGGCCACGGACTATCCGTGGCAGGAGGGTCGTTGCGTCAGCAACCCTCGTAGGTTACACGAGGTGCCCCTGACCAGCGAAATCGCGTCCCCGATCACAGGAAACGCCCAGAACGCTTACGGGCGCTCGTCGAACCGTCTTGCAGCGCGAGCCCCTAGGGTGGGCTTCATGCGAACGGACCGGAAAACCTCGGCGTCGATCCTGACGCTTGTCGTCGGTCTCTGCGGGCTGGCCATGACCCTGGGCTACTTCAACAAGGCACGGTGCGCCGGCGCGCCCTTCGCGCCGGACGGCCGGAGCCTTGCCTTCGATGTCGATAAGAACGTCCGTGTCTGTTACTCCGACATCCAGCTTCTGTGGCTCGGACGCGGCATCGACCAACACCTCTTTCCGTTTGTCACCGGCGGCATCACGCCAGAAGGATTCCTCTACGGCGGAACCGTCGAGTATCCGGTGCTCAGCGGAATCCTGATGTGGCTGGGCGGAATCGGATCCCACAACGATGCCGAGTTCCTGCTGCATTCCGCGTTGATCCTGGCCCCGTTCGGCTTGCTGACGGCGTGGATGCTTGGCCGGATGAGCGGCGCGTACGCGTTGATCTGGTCGGCCACCCCGCCACTGGTGTTGTACGCGTTCCACAACTGGGAGCTGCCCGTCGTTGCAACCAGCGTCGGCGCGATCTTCGTGATGACGTTCGAGCGCATACCTTTTCGGACGCGGGCGATACTGGCGTCGATCATCCTGGCCATCGGTTTCTGCCTGAAGTTGTATCCGGGAATCTTTGTTCTTCCGCTTCTCGCGTATGTCCTGACACGCGGCCGAGACGGCAAGAAGTACGACGTACGCGGCGCGCTGATGACGGCTGGTGCCGCGGTGGCGACGGTGGTTCTCGTCAACCTTCCGTTTGCCCTCATCTCGTACGACGGTTGGCGTGCGTCCTTCAGTTTCCAGGAGAAGCGCAGCGCCGACATCACCACCAATTCGCTGTGGTTCTGGGGTCTTCGACCGTTCTACGGCTTCGGTGTACGCGAACTCAACGCGGACTACGACGCATTGGTGAGCATCCTGTCCCCTCTGATGATCCTGTTGTCGTTCGCGTTGGCGATGTATCTGGGCTGGCGACGCTTTGTGCGCGACGGTTATTTCCCGTGGATCGCGGTGAGCGCGGCAATGTTGTGCGGATTCATCTTGCTGCACAAGGTGAATTCGCCGCAGTACACCTTGTGGCTGCTGCCGTTCCTGGTGCTGTTTCAGATCCGATGGTTCTGGATCGCCGCGTATCTCGTGGCCGATGCCGCATTGGGAATCGGCATCTTCCGCTACTTCTACCAACTCGACATGAACCTCGATCCGAGCAAGTACGAAGCCGTCGTGCAGGCCAGCGTGTGGGGTCATGTGGTGTTGCTGGCCGTGTTCTTCTTCCTGTTCTTGCGGGTACCGCTGCGCTATCCGCTCGCCGGGACGGCTGTCGAGAAAACCCCACCGATACCGGAGCTCAGCAGATGACCGAAAGCTGGTTTCAATCACCTACATTGACCGGCACGCATGTCCGGCTCGAACCGTTGGTCCGTGAGCACGCCGACGCACTGATTGCCGCGTCGGACGATCCGAGCATCTTCCGCTGGACAGCCGCCCCGATCAACACTCACGCAGAGGCGGTCGCCTACATCGAGGCGGCCGAGTCGAATCCGGATCGGGTAGCGTTCGCCCAGATCGACACGCGCACCGACGCCGTAGTGGGCAGCACCTCGCTGTATCAAATCGCCCCGGCGTATCGCAGTCTTGCGATCGGGTACACGTGGCTGTCGAAGTCCGCTCAGGGAACTCGGATCAATCCGGAGGCAAAACTTCTCCTGCTGCGTCGGGCATTCGACGATCTCGGCGCCGTCCGCGTCGAATGGCACACGGACGAGTTCAACGAACAATCCCGGGCCGCCATCGCCAAGCTGGGCGCGCAGTACGAGGGCTTGCTCCGCAAGCACCGCCAGCGAACGGATGGCAGTTGGCGCACCACCGCCCTCTTTTCCATGACCGACGAGGATTGGCCGACGATCGCACCGCAGTTGGAGCGACGCGTCCGCAGCTAACCAACCGCCTGCGCGGTTTGCCTGACTTCGTACCGCAAAATCAGTGCATGAGCGAACCGGGCCCGTACGGATACCAGCAGCAGTACCCACAACAGAACTGGCAGCAACCGCAGCCAACGAACGTCTTGGCGGTCCTGGCGCTGGTATTCGCGTTCCTCTTTGCCCCACTGGGAATCGTGTTCGGCCACATCGCGCGCAGTCAGATCAAACGGACCGGTGAGCAGGGCGACGGCTTGGCACTGGCCGGCCTGATCCTCGGTTACATCTTCACCGCGATCGGCATACTCTTCTTCATCGCGTGGATCGCCTTCTGGGGACTGTTCGCGACCGCTGTCACGGAGGCTGCTGACGACGCCCGGTCGAATACCTACAGCTACACCACCGCGCAGTCGTACGCAGCGACCACGGCACCCCGGACCACAACGGTTCCACAAACAACCACCGCGCCCCGGGTAACCACGACGGTGTCCGGCCCCCTTCCCACCGTCACCGGGACGGACCGGCAAGGTTTCATCTCGAACGGTCCCCGCTGCAATGCGTCCAACCCCGCCGTTGCTGTTGCGATCACTACCGGTTCACGAATCGTCGTCTGTGAAACCGGTGTCGGCCGCTACTACTACAAGGGTGAAAGACTCAGTGACGGAGCAACAATCGAGATCGACGATCCGATCCGTACCAGGGAAGGCTTTGCCGCCCGCAACGACGACGTCACCTACCAACTCAGCCCCAGTGGATTACTTGTCCTGGACGGCGGAAGTGAACTGGGCAGCGAACCGGCCGTCGAGGTCTGGTTGAACTGAGAGGCTTCTAGGCCTCGCACAGATCTCGGTACGGCACACCGGGGAGGTATCGCTCCCATTCGGCCTCGGTGATGAGAGTTCCGGAGGTACTGCATATCCGCGCGGAGACAGTATTGGGATCGGTGCCCCACACGCGAATTGTCTTCTCGGTGCCACTACCCGCGATCAGGTCGGACGCACCCGCGAATTGTGCATCGTTGACTCGCACGGGTTGCGCCGTCAACACTGCAAACCGCTCGGGGTCCTGCGGCGCCGTGATGTCCCACAACCACACCGTGCCATCACCCACGCCGGCCGAGAGCAACTCACCTGCCCGATTGAAGGACACTGAGTAGATCGCCGATTCGGGACCGACCATTCGTGCGAGTTGCCTTGGTTCCGAAGGGTTCTCGACATTCCACAACTGCACACTGTGGTCCGCACTACCGGTCGCCATGAGCGTACCGTCCGGACTGAACATCACCGCCTGGGCATAACTTTCGAAACCGCCGACACTGGCAACAATCCGCGGAGCAGCTCGATCGGATATGTCCCACAGATCGACCTCGTTCGTGGCGTTGGCAACGGCCAGCGTGGTGTCACCCGGCCGGAACGCCATCATCTGCGGGTACGACCCGGCATCGGTCCTCGACAGAAGCTCGGGCGCCGCAGGATCGGAGACGTCGACCAAGGCAAAGACGTTGTCATCCTGTGACGACACCGCCAACAGCGTTCCCGACGGGTCGAGTGCAACAACGGCCACGATGCCATCGACGTACTCCTGCCGGTCACTGGCGAGTCTCGGCGTCGTCGGATCGCTGATGTCCCACAAATACGCTCCACCCGTACCTGTTCCGGCCACAGCCAGCCGGCCATCTGCCGATATCGCCGACGCCCCGGTGAACCTGTCCTCACCGCGGGGTGTCATCTCGGGCATCAACACCGGATTGTCGAAATCCTCGGTGTTCCACGCCAGCAACGCACTACCCTTGGCGCCGACGCCAGCCAGAAGTCGCGAACCGTCACCGGCAAAAGGACTGGTGTAGATGGTGTCTCGCGCTCCCGCCCACACTGGCCCCGGCATCGACCACACGCGTGTCACCCCGTTGAGTCCGCCGGTGACCAGAATCTGCCCGTTCTCGCTGTAGTCGACCGTGGTGATGGCGCCGGAATCCGGCAGCACCTCGATCAGCGCTGCGGTACGCGGATCCCACACTCGCACGGTGTTGTCGGAACTACCTGCAGCAAAACGGGTTCCGTCGTTGCTGTAGTTGATTTCGTTGACGTAGCTGGAAAACCCGGTGAGCGCAGCCAATGGGCGCGGGCGAGCCGGATCTGCCATGTCCCAGCGCACCACTTCTCGCGCCGTAGATCCCGCAGCAAATTCCCGCCCGTCGGCGCTGAACGCAACACCCAGATAGTGATTGGTGGTGCCGTCGGGTTCGGTTGCAAAAATCGGTGGCGCAGCGGGATTGTCCCACTGCGTCACATCCCACACCCGCAGAGTGCTCTGGCGCCCACCGGCCACGAGCAAACGGCCGTCGGGACTGAACGTGGCAGTGACGGTTCCCGAAGCCGGATGCGGAAGCGCCGGCAGTGCAACCGCGTCGGCGGTGTCGTCGATGTTCCATCGCAACACGTCCGGCGTCGACGTGCCGGCAATCAACTTGGTTCCGTCCGGACTGAACTCCATGTCCTGCACCACGTGATCCGCGTCGACGAACAGTGTTCCGCGCACCGGGTTGGCCGGGTCCGACACATCCCACAGCGCGCCGCCGCCTGCTCCACCGGTCGACAGCAAACGCCCGTCCGGACTGAACGACGCCGCAAACAGAGCCGTCCCTTCCGCCACCCCGAAGAATTCCGACACCGGCGTTACCGACGCGGCACCCTCGACTATCGGATAAAGGCGGACCATTCCGTCGGAACTTGCCACGGCCACAATGGTTCCCGCGGGATTGATTCGAGCTTTCATGGCACCGGGCGGGCCGACGATGCGCGTCGCCGCATGCACACCCGACGCGTCGAGCAGCGCCGAGCGGGCTTCCGTGGTCTCGCTGACGTCATACGCGGCCAAGGCAAGCTGCGCCGCCAACGACGGATCCTTGGCGCGCATCCGCGTCGCCTCGGTGGCAACCTGGCGGGACATCGCTTCGTCACGGGCCGTATCTGCCTCGGCGCGTTGATGATTGGCACTGAACCCGGCGACCATCGCGACCACGGCCAGCACCAAAGCGATCACCGACGCGGCAGCCAGCGCCGAGACAAGCCGTCGTAGCACGCGGGTCCGTCGCCGATCTGCACTTTCCTGCTGATCCCGATACGCGATACTCGCGGCGAGAAATTCTCGCTCGGTCGCGTTGAGATCGGCGATGCGGGTCTCGCTTGGTTCCAGTTCGAGGCCCAATTCACCGGTACGTAGCCATTCTTCGGTCAGATGTAGGCGGGCAGCCCCGAGCAAAGCACCGGGGTCGCGGCCACTGTCTTCCCACACCTGCGCCGCATAGGTGAATCGACGGTGGACCGCCAGACCGGCGCGATCCGAATCGATCCAATCGCGCAGCCGACTCCACGCCGACAGCAATACCTCATGCGAAACCTCGACGGTCTCCTCGTCCACAGTCAACAGACGCCTCAGCGCAAAAAGGTCGATGACGGTATTGACGTCGCCGAAGTTGTCGCCGAGAAAAAGCTCGGTACGGGGAGCTCGTCGACGCGTCTGCGTGACCTCGTCGACGTTGACCAACCGGAGGAAGATCCTGCGCGCCAACTTCTGCTGCCGCTCGGTCAGCTCGCCGTACACCTCCTCGGCGCTCTGCTGAACTGCACCCGCGATGCCGTCGGTTGCGTAGTAGTCGGACACCGTCAGGGTCTTACGCGTGGAGCGCTGCCAGGTTCTCAGCAGTGCGTGGGACAGGAGGGGGAGTGCCCCCGGGTCACTTGCCGTGTGCGAACCGCGCGGCGTCAGCTCACCGACCAGAACCTGAACCAGCTCACTCTGAACCGTCATCCCGGCCTTCACTGCCGGCTCGACGATCACGTCACGCAACTGCTCCTCGGTGAGCGGACCGACCACCATCGGCGAATCGTCGAGCAACGGAAGCAGCAACGGCTCCTCGGCCGCAAGCCCGTAGAAATCGGCCCGCATCCCGATCACGACGATCGTGGTCTCACCCAGATCAGCGAGCGCCCGAAGGAATTCCTCGCGACGATCACGATCGCGCTGCGTCCACAGTTCCTCGAACTGATCGACGATCAGGACCGCGGGAGTGTCGCCGATCGACGACGGAATGTCCTGCGAACCCGGGTGCAGAACCTCCACGTGCCAACCGCCGAACCGCGGATCGCCGTCGGCAATCTTCGGAGCCAAACCAGCCCGCAGCAACGACGACTTACCGGAGCCAGACGCTCCGATGACCATGAACTGACGGCTGCCCTCACCCCGCGTCGCCGCCGCGACTCGTTCCACCAGAGCAGTGGTGAGTTCACCTCGCCCGAAGAACCACTCGGCGTCCTCCTGACGGAAGGATTCGAGTCCGCGATACGGAACGACGGTGTCGCCGCGGCGGCGGGCAGTCAGTTGCCGCACGCGCTGGACCGCGCTGATCCAGCTCTCCTGTTGCTCGCCCGAATCGACTCCGCATGCTTTCAACAGCGCAACGAACTTCGGCATGCTGTTCGGTGTCGGAAGGTGCTGCCCGGAAAACCACCCGGCCACGGTTCCGTGGAGACCGCCTGACCGTTCGACGGCGTCGCGGACTGTCAGCCCCGCGGCCTTCCGCAACGCAGTTAGCGATTCAGCAAACTGCCCCCGCGACTCGATATTTGCGGGATCGACGTGATTTTCGCTGCCGGATTCCGCCTTCGAGTTCATAGCGAGGCACTTTATCCGACCAGGTCAGAGAATCGCGCGTTGTATGGACTGTGTATCGATCGCGCCTTCGACCGGAATTTCGAGCGAACGCCTGGACATACTGATCACGTCGCATTCCGGCCCGCCCGCAGCCCTTCTGCAAAGTTGCGCCGATGCAGGCACTTCCTCCCTTGGACCTCAGCCGAAAGGTGTCTTTGTCATGGAGCTTGTCCAGTCGACGCGAATGGCCCCAACGTGCATGGTTCACGTCAGGGGACGCCGCGTGAACTCCCGTACACCGCGCTTGAGCGCCCGCGAAATCGAAGTCCTGCTTACCTGGCTTCGGGCAGATTCCAAACAGGAAGTTGCGCTCGAGCTGAGAGTGGGCGTCGGCACTGTCAACACGCATATCTCCCGGATCAGAACCAAGTACATCAACGTCGGGCGCCCCGCACCGACAAAGGCGGCACTGTTCGCGCGCGCCATCCAGGACGGTCACACCACTCTCGACGAATGGTGATTCAGACGGACGAAAGCTCCGGCTCTCGCACCGGTTTCGGACGCAGCCACCCCGGGAACCACGACGGCTGCTTGTCCGGTGCCTGATCGAGAACACCACCGGCCGGGTCGTCGATGAACCCGTACCGCACGAGGTCTTCGTCGGGGCGGTAGATCTGGCGAAGAATGACCGCGCACAGCACCAGAACCGCGATATCGCGCAGCACAACAGTTCCCGTGAACCACTGCTCGGGCAGACCCTTGTTCGAGACCCCGAGGTAGTACATCATCCGCGGAACCCACACCAACGCGTCGATGGTCATCCAGGCAAGAAGCAGTCTGCGATGCGGCAGCGCAAGAACCGCGAGCGGCACCAGCCACAGCGAATACTGCGGACTCCACACCTTGTTGGTCAGTAGGAATCCCGCGACAAGCAGGAAACACAGTTGCGCGACGCGGGGGCGGCGCTGCGCCGTCAAAGCGACGTAACCGATTCCCACGCAGACCACAGCAAAGAGAATGAACGACACGGCATTGAGATTCGACGGCGATTCACCCTGCGCCAGGGGACCGTCGAGGCCCGTCCACGACGTGAACGACGCGATTACGTTGTAGATCGAGTCCGGATCGGCGCCGCGCTCGGAGTTGAGCCGGAAGAACTCGTACCAACCGTGCGGGTAGAGCGCTGCGATCGGAAGATTCACCGCCAGCCACGCCGCGGCCGCGCTGAGCGCCGTCACCAGCCACTCACGCGTCTTGCCCGCCCGCAGGCACAGAACCAGCAGCGGGCCGAGCAACAACAGCGGATACAACTTCGCGGCGCCGCCCAACCCCAACAAAATGCCCGCGAGGACCGGTCGCTTACGCGCCCATGCCAACAAACCGCCCATGGCAAATGCCGTCGCCAACGGATCGAAGTTGGTGAACACATGCACGATCACGAGCGGCGAACACGCGACCAACGCGCCGTCCCACACCCGCCTGCCGGCTAAGAGCGTCGTCGCCCACACTGTCACCAACCACGCCAACGCCAAGCCGAACGCAACGACGTTGAAGTACAGGGCAACTTGAATTGCGCCCGGCAGCCACGTGATCGAATCCCACGCCTTTGCGACCTTCATGGAGCCGTACTGATAGAGCCCCGAGAGAACCGGATACTCCATGTACCGCGTCTGCACGGAACCGTCGGATCGGGTTTCCTCCCACGACTTCTTGTACGGGAACGCACCCTGATCGAGGCGCTCCGCACCGTACAGAGGAACCGTGTCCGAGTAACACAGGGCGACATACTGGCGGGAGCCTCCCCAGTCCAGACCCAGCTGCCCCTGCTCACCGAACGGCGCCTGTTGAATACACGCAGCCTTGGTCGACCACCCCAACGCCAGGAACACGACGGCCAACAGCAAGATGACCCGCATCGGGGTGAAAAAACGGGTCCGGCCGATCAGCGCATGCCGACCGACCGGACCACCTACCGTGCCTGACAACGCAGACACCATTACATCGTTACGACTGGGAACGTCACGCCAATCTGCCGACCGCGTGTCCTCCGCCAACGGCGCAGGAGACTCGATCGCCTGCGACTCCGCATCGTCTGTCACAGAAGTCGCATCGGCATCATCTACATTGGCGGCCACTCCGCGAGGCTACCGCCTTAGCGGCCGGGACTGACACCCGCCGGAGCCTCTTCCGTCGTGGTGACGGCGCCCGGTTCCTCGGTTTCCGTGGTCGGCCTCGAGATTCCCGGAATCGGAATCGTGATGCCCGGCAGGATCTCCACGTCCGTCGTGGTCACGACAACCGGCGGCGCCGTAGTCGTACTGGGCTCTGCCGTGGTTGTCGGCGGCGCCGACGTCTTCGGAGCAGCGGGAGCCGTGTACTCGGGAACACCACCGGCCTGGCCGTTGATCTTGCCCGGCTTGGGGAACGTCTCGTTGTCCGTACCGTCCAACGCACCGTCCATCGTGTCCTTCCAGATATCGGAAGGTAGCCCGGAACCGTAGATCAATCCGCCGTTCGAGTTGGTGATCGCCTGGCCGTCCGCGGTACCGACCCACACAGCAGTCGACAGCGACGGCGTGTAGCCGACCATCCAGGCGTCCTTGTTCTGACCGGTGTCACCGAGCTGAGCGGTACCCGTCTTCGATGCGGACAGACGTCCACCGGCCAGGTTGTGCCCACGTGAGTACGCCGCGATGGGCTGCATCGCGGCAGTCACGTTGTCCGCGACAGCCGGATCGATCCGCTGCTCACCGGTCGGCGTACCACGGTCCAGGAGAACCGTTCCGTCTGCGGCAACAACCTTCTCCACGAAGTGCGGAGCGTGGAACGTGCCTGACGCCGCGAGAGTTGCATACGCCGACGCCATATCCAGTACCCGAGACTGGTACTGACCCAACACGATTCCGTTGTTCGGGCCGGAACCGTCTGGTTCGGTCAGCGACTCGCCGATACCCGGAATGTTCTCCGGGATACCTGCCTTGTGCGCGATGTCCGCAATTTCCTGCGGTCCGTTGCCGTCGAGGCTGAGCATCTGACGGTAGAAGCTGGTGTTCAGCGAACGCTTGAGAGCCTCTGCGATGGTGCAGGTTCCACAGCTTTCACCTTCGACGTTGCCGATCGAGATGCCGTTGATCGTCAGCGGCGAGCTGTCGTACATCTGTGAGAGCGGAATTCCCTGGTCGAGCGCTGCCGCCAGACCGAAAACCTTGAACGACGAACCGGTCTGCAAGCCGGCATTTGCGTAGTCGAAGCCGATTCCGTCGTCGCCGCCGTAGTACGCGCGGACGCCTCCGGTACGTGGATCGACGGAAACAACGGCGGTCCGAAGCTCCTCGTTCTCACCCTCCATATTGGTGCGCACGGCGTCCATCGCCGCGGCCTGAGCCTGCGGATCGATAGTCGTAGTGATCTGCAGGCCTTCGGTATTGAGCGACTGCTCAGTGATCCCGGCATCCGCGATCTCGCGGAGTACCTGGTTCTTGATCAGGCCCTCGGGCCCCGTTGTACCCTGACTTCCGTTCTCCACCTGGGAAAGTGGAATGAAACCTGGGTACTTCATGGGCGCACGGGCGGCTTGATCCAGCGTCCCCGCAGACACCATGCCGTCGAGCACATAGTTCCAACGCGATTCCGCGCCAGTCGGATTGGTCTCCGGATCGAGAAGCGACGGCAGCTGGATCGACGACGCCAGGACGGCGCCTTCCTCGACGGTCAGCTGGTCGACAGGCTTACCGAAATACGCGTTCGACGCGGCTTCGATGCCGTACGCACCACGACCGAAGTAAATGGTGTTCAGGTACGCGGCAAGAATGTCGTCCTTGGACCACTCGTTTGCCATCTTCGACGAGATGACAAGTTCCTTCATCTTTCGCGTCAGCGAACGCTCCGAACCGACAACCGCCGTCTTCACGTACTGCTGCGTGATCGTCGATCCACCACCCGCACTGTCTCGGCCGAGGACATTGTCACGGGCCGCGCGTGCAAAACCGGAAATCGAGAATCCGGGGTTCGTGTAGAAATCCCGGTCCTCGGCAGCAAGCACTGCGTTACGCACGTGCACCGGAATCTGATCGAGCGCCACCTCGCGACGGTTGCCTTCTTCCGGCGGAACAACGGTACTGAGCACCGAACTTCCGTCCGACGCGTAAATCGTCGCAACCTGATTGGTCGGGAGGTCGCCGGGTTTCGGTACGTCCTGCACGATGTACGCCGCCATGAAGGCCAGCACCGGCAGCACCAGGCCGAGCGCCACCAACACGTACGCCGAGCGGCGAACTGTGCGCCACTTCGACTTCTTCTTCACTGCTTTCTGTCCCTTCGGGGGCTCTCCACCATTGCCGTCGCCACCACCGGGACCGCCTGTCGGCGGCTTCGTCGGCGGGGGTCCAGCGGGCGGACGGGAACCGGCATCAGTGCGAGGCAGTGCCGCAGCGGCTGCGACGCGCTGTGTGGGTTCGGCGCCCGGTGCCGGTCGATTCTGGGGTGCGCCTTGCTGCGGACGGCCCTGCTGCGGGCCTTGCGGCGGCGGGCCCATCGGGCGGCCCTGCGGCGGGCGTCCTTGCTGGGGCCCTTGCGGGGGTGGGCCCATCGGTCGGCCCTGCGGGGGCGGGCCCATCGGGCGACCCTGCTGCGGCGGGCCCATCGGGCGTCCCTGCTGAGGCGGGCGTCCTTGCGGCGGCGGGCCCATCGGGCGGCCCTGCGGCGGACCTTGAGGCGGACGGCCTTGCGGGGGGCGCCCCTGCGGCGGACCGCTCGGACCACCTGGTCCCGAGGGACGGTCGCCGGGGGTGTTGTCGGGGGAACTCACGAAATCAAATCTCCAGTGGTCATGGACCGATCACATGGGACTTCGATCGGGCCCTTTTTCGGGTGTGGCGTTACTCGCTGGCGGTGCGCCGGCTCGCAGACTGCGTTCGTCTGCTCGGTGGACGTGCTCTCCGCGGTCGCGGCGGCGCAGGCACTGCGCCGAGCACATAGGACTGCACCAAGTGGTTCCAGCTGCAGGAACGGCACACTTCTACGTCGTGCACCGTGAACTCCTCTGCTGTCTCCGCAAGCCGAGCGAGCTCGTCCGTCGTTCGGGCTGATCCCGAAACCTGGCCGAGCTTCTCGCCGAACACCCAGGACACGAGCGTCAACTGTTCCTTACGGCAGATGGGGCAGAGAACGTCACTGCCCCGGCCGTGGAACTTCGCGGCTCTGAGTAGGTAGGGATCGGCGTCGCATACCTGCTTGACGCCAGTCCTACCCGCAGACACTTCGGCCAGCACAGACCGACGCGCGAGCGCGTAGTCCACAACTTGCCGCTGTATCCGCACTTGACCAGAGTACGTGCGTCCAACCGGTCACGGACGGTTCGGGAGGGTCACGATGAACACATTTTGTGGTCCGGAGGCATGGCGACCAGCCATTACGATCACTTCCTGTGAAGTCATCCCGTTCCCCGATGACGCGTGCTCGTGATCTCGATCGCGTCGAAACGTGCAATGTGTTGGACGCCGCGTACGCCGAAGGGCAGTTGAGCGCGGAGGACTACTTCGACCGGACCGAGAAGGCGAGGTCCGCGAAGACCCTGCTCGAGCTCGCGCGCCTGGTCAACGATCTGCAGGTGCCGAAGATCGATACCACAACGGCACCTCGGACGTCGGTGACACGCAAGGCTGTGTACATCGGTGGCGCTGCTCTGATCGTCGTCGGCGCCGTCGCCGCTGTGGCCTGGAGTCGCTCACCGTTGACGCCTTCGGAACACATCACCGCCAGTTATGCCAGCAGCACTTCGCTCGCGCCACCGTTTCCGACCACCACTCTGGTGCCGGAGCCGACCGTCGAACCGATCCTGATCGCACACATCGACACGTTGACTCCAGAGGGTATCGGCGCATTTATCGAGAGGTATCGCGACGAGTTCGGCAACATGTTCATCGATGACGCCAGCTTCCACGGCGACCACTCTCTGGTGAGCCGGGCGGTCCCCGACGCTCCAGCTCTCACCGAGTCCATCAGTTTTCGCGACGGCTTCGAGCGAGATGTGACATCCATTCCGCGGCGAACGGGCCAGCCGACCTTCGACCTCGGTTCCATCCAGATCGACAAGCTCGCGCCGTACATGGTGAACATCGGCGGCTACATCAATGTGCCGGACGCCGCGATCACGCACTTGATCGTGGACGTGAACTACGGCGTACCGAAGATCAGGATCTACGGCGAGAACGGACTTGGCCACAAAGGTCGCATCGAGGTCACGCCGTGGGGCGAGATCTCTCGTTCGTACCCGTACGAGAACTAGGGTGGGTGGGTGAGCGGGGCATGACTACTAACTCTTCGCGTACGCGAGCGCGTGACGTCGATCGTTCCGATACCTGCGCTGTGCTCGATGCCGCCCTGTCCGACGGCCAGATCACGGTCGACGAGCACGCGACCCGAACGGCGTCGGCCATGACCGCGACCACGCTCGGACAGCTCGACCTATTGGTCCACGATCTGCAGAAAGCGACGCTGCGGAACGCCGTCGCGAAAGTTCGTCGTATCGACAAGATCTGGTACGTCGCGGCCGCGTCGGTTGTCCTCGCGGCCATGGTCGGCTTCCTCACCTTGTCCGCCGACGATTCGTCCCCGGCGCCGTTGCCGGTTGCAGCCCAGGGGGCCGAACCACTTGCCCCCATCGTGAGTTCGACGCTGAACACGGTCACCGCAAGCGGAATACGGGAGTTCATAACCCGGTACAACAACAAGTTCGGCACGACGGTGATCGATTCTGCGAACTTCTTCGACGACCATGCAAGCGTCACTCGCGCAGCCGCCATCTCGCCGAATTTGGAGGAGGACATCGACTTTCGAGGCGGTTTCACGACCAGCGAGGGGTCCACCTCCCGATTGGCCAGCACCACAACATTCGACCTCGCTACCGTCGACATCGACAAACTCGCCGGGTATCTGGCGGGAGCGTCGACAAATCTCAACGTCCCCGACGCCGAGATCACACACATCAGCATGAGTTCGTCGAGCCAGGATCCACGCATTTCCATCTACGCCAGCAACGACCTCGGCGCGAGCGGCTCGATGGAGTTGACCCCGGATGGCCGCCCGATCCGCTTGGCTCCCTTCACTCCTCGATAGGCCCCGGACATGCCGAACGATCTGACCAGGACCACCCGTGCTCGCAATGCCGATCGCGAGGCCACTTGCGCAGTGCTGGACTCCGCCTTCGCCGACGGGCAACTCACCGCGACCGAACACGATGAACTGACCGAACTCGCCGCGGTTGCAGTGACTCTCGGCGATCTCGAAGATTTGACGTCCGATCTGCAGACCGAAGCGTCTCTGCCTGTTCTCCGGAAGGAACCTTCGCTCGACACGCGTTGGATCGCCCTTGCGATCATCGCTCTGTCACTGGTCTCGGCTATCGGTTTCGGAATCAAATACGCCGCGTCCGACGCCACGATCTTCTCGAGCCCCGAGCCACAGTTGCACACCGTGGACGGCCTGGGTGCGATGTTCCGTGCCATCGAAACGGAGTACGGCAGCGGACTGGTCGACGAGATGACCATCTATCCCACTTACGCACGCGTAACGCGCGCCGATCCTGCCGCACCTCGCAAGGCCCTCGACAGCTACTACCGAGGCGACCTCGAGGACACGACTTCGGGAGGATCGCGCGAACCCGACGTGGCACAGATCGACGTCACACAGCTCGATCCTCGCATCGTGATCGCCCTGCTCGACGGCGCCGGAACCACGACGTCGGTGCAAAATCCGACCACGCGATACATCTCTGTCGAGAGCACCGAAACTGAGCCGACCATCGAGATTCACGTCCGCAACGACCTCGACGAAAGCGGGTCCCTGACCGCTGCCCTCGATGGGGAAATCATGTCGATCAACCCGTTCACCCCCTGATCTAGCCGTGACACCTTGGTACACGTATCGGGCCGCAGTATGGTTTTATATATCGGCGCGATATAGTTGGTTATCGCATCAAGCGGTTAGATCCACAGACTCGGGAGGTGTCACTTGCTCGAACTCGCAATTCTCGGGCTACTCCTCGAGTCACCGATGCACGGATACGAGCTGCGTAAGCGGCTCACCGGTCTGCTCGGCGCATTCCGTGCGTTCTCGTACGGATCGCTGTACCCGGCACTACGGCGCATGCAGGCCGACGGCTTGATCTCGGAAGACATCGACAACACCACCGGCCCACTCAAGCGTCGGGCCCGTCGCGTCTACCAGCTCACCCCGGAAGGCCGGCAAAGGTTCACTGAATTGGTTGCCGACACGGGACCGCAGAACTACACCGACGACGGCTTCGGCGTTCACCTCGCCTTCTTCAGCCGCACCCCCGCAGAAGCGCGGATGCGGATCCTGGAAGGCAGACGACGCCAAGTCGAAGAGCGCCGCGAAGGCCTTCGCGACGCCGTCGGCCGGGCCAGCGGATCGCTGGACCGATATACCCGCCAGCTCCACCAGCTCGGACTCGAGTCGAGTGAACGCGAAGTGCGTTGGCTCAACGAATTGATCGCAGCCGAGCAATCGATACCAGGAACATCCAAGAAAGAAGGAGAGCCCGACCATGGGTGAGAACAGCACCGCGGTGCGCGTAGCAATTGTGGGCGTGGGTAACTGTGCCTCGTCCCTGGTTCAGGGCGTCCACTACTACAAGGATGCAGACGAGACCGGCACCGTTCCCGGCCTCATGCACGTCAAGTTCGGTAAGTACCACGTCCGCGACGTGCAGTTCGTCGCTGCTTTCGACGTGGACGCCAAGAAGGTCGGCTTCGACCTCTCCGAGGCAATCCTCGCCAGCGAGAACAACACCATGAAGATCGCTGACGTCCCGCCGCTCGACATCCCCGTCCAGCGCGGCCCGACTCTCGACGGCATCGGCAAGTACTACGCCGAGACCATCGAACTGTCCGACGCCGAGCCCGTCGACGTAGTCCAGGCACTCAAGGACGCCAAGGTAGACGTCCTCGTGTCCTACCTGCCCGTCGGCTCCGAAGCTGCTGACAAGTTCTACGCACAGTGCTGCATCGACGCAGGCGTCGCGTTCGTCAACGCGCTTCCCGTGTTCATCGCCTCCGACCCGGAGTGGGCTGCCAAGTTCAAGGACGCCGGCGTCCCGATCGTCGGTGACGACATCAAGAGCCAGGTCGGCGCCACCATCACCCACCGCGTGATGGCGAAGCTGTTCGAAGACCGTGGCGTCGTGCTCGACCGCACGTACCAGCTCAACGTCGGCGGCAACATGGACTTCAAGAACATGCTCGAGCGCGATCGCCTGGAGTCCAAGAAGGTCTCCAAGACTCAGGCCGTCACGTCGAACCTCACCGGCTCCCTCGCCGGCAAGGTCCACGACCGCAACGTCCACATCGGTCCCTCGGACTACGTGGAGTGGCTCGACGACCGCAAGTGGGCATACGTGCGCCTCGAAGGCCGTGCCTTCGGTGACGCTCCCCTCAACCTGGAGTACAAGCTCGAGGTCTGGGATTCGCCCAACTCCGCAGGCATCATCATCGACGCCGTCCGCGCAGCCAAGATCGCCAAGGACCGCGGCATCGGTGGACCGGTTTACCCGGCATCCGCTTACCTGATGAAGTCCCCGCCGGTTCAGATGGCCGACGACAAGGCTCGCACCGAGCTCGAAGCGTTCATCATCGGAGCCGATGAGGCGTAGCTAGACGCCGGGCTGACGAGGCGTAGGTCTTTTCAGCTCACACGGATTCGGGGTCTTGCGCCACTGGCGCAGGGCCCCGATTTCTGTATCCCGCAGGGCGTTTCCGCAGCCGCGCGGCTGATCACGCCTGCGGATGCGGAATCGCCGCGCGGGGCGGTGCCGGGCTGCGTGGAATGATGGACGGTAAGGACCATCACACGAATCGAGGACCTCATGTCGATTGCGTCCCTGCCTGTTCTCGACCTCGCACTGGCGGAGAATCCCGAGACTGCCGAGCAGTTCCGGACTCAGCTCCGCGACGCGACCCACGACATGGGCTTTTTCTACCTCGTCGGCCATGGAATTCCCGACGCTTTGCAACGACGCCTCCTCACGGTCGCTCGCGAGTTCTTCGCTCTCCCTTTGGCGGAGAAGCTGGCGATCGAGAATCTGCGCAGCCCGCACTTTCGTGGATACACACGCCTGGGCGGTGAACTCACCGAAGGTAAGCAGGACTGGCGCGAGCAGATCGATATCGGTGCCGAGCAACCCGCTGCAGCGCGCACAGCCACGTCGCCGGACTGGGAGATCCTGCAGGGGCCCAACCAATGGCCAGACGCCCTTCCCGAATTACGGGAAGTCGTCACCGAATGGAATGACGAACTTACCGGCGTCGCATTGCGACTGCTCCGGGAGTGGGCTGTCGCCCTGGGACAGAATCCGCACATTTTCGATGCCGCGTTTGCGAAGGATCCGTCGATCCTGATCAAAGTGGTGCGCTATCCGGGCCGACCGAAGAACGCGGGAACTCAGGGAGTCGGCGGCCACAAGGACGCCGGCGTACTGACCCTGCTGTACGTCGAACCCGGCAAAGCCGGCCTGCAGGTGGAGCACGACGGTGACTGGATCGACGCACCGCCACTCGAAGGCGCGCTGGTGGTCAACATCGGCGAACTACTCGAGGTCGCAACGGGTGGATATCTGAAAGCCACTGTGCACCGGGTTATTTCACCGGAAGGCGCGGGCGAGCGAATCTCCGTGCCGTTCTTCTTCAATCCGAACTACGCCACCCAGGTCCCGGAGTTCGATCTCCCACCGGAATTGGCGAAGCACGCTACCGGCGTCACCGTCGATGCGAACAACCCGATCCACGATTCCTATGGCGCCAACGCGCTCAAGAGTCGCTTGCGGGCGCATCCCGATGTTGCGGCGCGGTGGTGGCCGGACATTGTTGCTGTGCGCCTTTAGTAACCGTCCGCGGTTAATAAAGGCGCACAGCAGAGTGCTCAGATATCCATCGCAGCTTTCCACGCGGTGTGCATTGCGCCCTCGATGTAGTCGACCTCAGAGGCGTCACCGACAACACGTACGTCGAGCACCACACCTGCCAATGCATCGGCCAGCGGCGCCTGAGCCGACACGCCCGATGCGACGACAACCATGTCGGCCGCAGCTGTCAGTGTCTTGTCACCGGAACGGAATTCGACGTGTTCCTTGGTGATTCGCTGCACCGTCGAATTGCGGTGAATGTTCACACCGACATGCTTGGCGTGGCGCACAGCGGTCCAGCGGCGCGGCATCGCCATCGGAACGCCCAACTGCTGGCCTTCTTCGATCAGCGTCACGTTGCGACCGCGCTCGGCCAGGAACTCCGCAAGTTCGAGCCCGACAAGCGAACCACCGATAACCACGACGTTCTTGCCCATGGGCAGGAACTTGCGGGTTACCGCACGAATCGCGGCAGGGCTCTTGGTGATTCCGGAGAGCTTGCCCAGCTTGGCCATCGTCCGCAGGAACGGCGGAACCTGCGACGTGTCGCCGGCACCGGTCATCAAGGCGCGCAACGTGTCACCGGTGTGCACGTGCGGCAGGTCGCCGCCGGGAACGGACGGGCGGTCACGAACCGCGCCGGTGGCCACCACAACCACGTCGGCGCCGAGAGCCTTGATCGAAGCGACCGTGGCCTCGGTGTTCAGCCGGATATCGACGCCCAGGCGCGAGGTTTCCACCTTGAGCCAATCCAGCAGACGACCGTTGTCCGGCGTCGTGAGGCTCGAGAACCAGAGCGTGCCGCCGAGCCGATCTGCCTTGTCCACCAAGGTGACTCGATGTCCACGTTCACTGGCGACTCGTGCCGTCTCGAGGCCACCCGGTCCGGCACCGACAATCACGACGTGCTTGGGTGTCGTCGACTTGACGAAAGGTACGAGCGCCTCGTTGCCGAGCGCGGGGTTGACAGCGCACAGCGGAGTCTCGTCCCAGAAGTTCTCCTGCACGCAGACGTAGCAATTGATGCAAGGCCGAACCCGCTCGGGTGTCCCGTCTTTGAGTTTGTTCACCAACTGTGGGTCTGCCAGGAGCTGACGGCCCATTGCGGCGAAGTCCGTGCGTCCTTCCGCGATCATCTTCTCGCCGACCTCGGGGAGCATACGTCCGACGGTGATCACGGGGATCGATATCGCCTGCTTGATTCGCGTTGCATTGTCGGTGTAATAGCCGACCTTGTCTGGCAGGGGGCCGTCTGTGAAGTTGGCAAAAGCATTCAGTGCGGTACCGGTGACGTGGATGGCGTCAGCGCCGGCCTCTTCGAACATCTTGGCGGCAGCAACAGCCTCGTCGACGGTTAGCCCGTCGGATTCGCCGTACTCTTGACCGGCCAGACGCACGATGACGGCAAGCGAACCGCCGACCTCCGCCTTGACTGCGCGAATAACTTCACAGGCCAGGCGAGCCCGATTCTCCATCGAACCGCCGTACTCGTCGCTGCGCTGATTCGTGTACCGACTCAGGAACGCTCCGAGGACGTAGTTGTGGGCGCAGTGAATCTCGACTGCGTCGCCGCCCGCCGCCTTCACCCGTCCGGCAGCCTCGGCGAACATGCGGACCAGCCAATCAAGATCTTCCTGGTCGGCCTCGTGGTAGGTCGCCCTCTTGCCCTCGTTGATGGCAGCCATCTTGCCCAGTTCTTCGGGTGTGCAATCGGCCATCGCACTCATGTCACCCGGCGGCTTCGGCATGGACGGCACCAGCTGCGGTCGGCCGTCGAGGGTGTCGATTCGCGCGACCTTGCCGTGGTGCGTCATCTGCACACACAGCTTGCTGCCGGCGTCGTGCACCGCGTCGGCCAATGCCTTGAGTCCGGGGATGAACCGGTCTTCCGAGAGCCCCGGTTCCTTGCGGCTGGTGCAGCCCAACGGATACGCAACAGCGCAGCAGCCGGTGATGATCAGCCCGGTTCCACCGGCCGCACGCGCCACGAAATGGTCGATGTCGCCCGTCTCGATTTCACCGTCTTCGCAGAGGTTCATGTCCATGGCGGGCAGAACAACGCGGTTGGGCACGGTGATGGGACCGATGGTCCCGGGTGCGAGCAAGTGCGGGAAGGTCTGGTTGCGGATCACGAGCAAACGCTAGAACCGAGAGCCGCACCTCGGGGCGCCGTTCCCGATCAACGGGATTCAACGCCGTGATCTGCGAGACAGTTAGCGATCACCTCGAGTGCATATTCCAGGTCGCGTGCGTCCACTCTGCCGTATCCGATCACGAGTCCGCCCGGGTTTTTGTGACTGCGCGCAGACTCCGTCAGAGTCGGTACCTCCACTCCGTATTCGAGCGCACAACGTGCGACGGTCTCGGCCAGATCCGCATCCAACACCAGCGTCGTGTGCATGCCGGCTCCCAGCCCGCGCAGTTCCCCGAAGCGGGACAGCGCAGCGTGTACCAACCGATCGCGCTCCCGATATCGCCGACGCGCAGCCCGTACCGTTCTGTCCCATTCACCGTCCCGCAGGAGTGAAAGCAGAGCCCGTTGCAGCGGAAGAGACGGGAAATCCCCGATGCGAACCCGATGCGCCGCAATTCGACGGGCAAGCTCTTCCGGCGCAACCAACCAACCCAGCCGAATTCCGGCGCCGAGCGTCTTGGCGACCGTACCCAGATACACCACCCGATCCGGCGCGAGTTGCGCCAGCGCTGGCAAAGGCGCTACGTCGTAACGGAATTCGGAGTCGTAGTCGTCCTCGAAGAGGAGGACGTCCCGAGCCCGTGCAAAGTCGATCAACTGATTTCGCCGACTCACCGGCAAAAGTCCACCGGTCGGATACTGATGTGACGGGGTCACGTACACACCACGAACATTCCGGGGCGCCGATTCCAGCTCGTCGACGCAAAGTCCGTGTGCATCTACCGGCACGTCGAGCAGTGACCATCCGGTGGCAAGCGCCGCCGTCGACGCGCTTCGATAGCCCGGATCTTCCATTGCCAGTACAGCGTTGGGGGAGCGCAGCGCTGACAACGCCAGTCCGAGGCCGTGTGTAGCCCCGGAGGTAATGACGATGCGCTCGGGTTCGACGGCCATGCCGCGAGCCCGGCCCAACAGTTGCGACAGCGCAGAGCGCAATTCGACGTCGCCCGCCGGGTCAGGATCTCCGAAAGGTGGTGGCGTGGAACCGACATCTCGCCAGGCCCGACGCCAGGCCGCACTCGCGCGCGGCGGAGTCCACGGCACTCCGGGGCGCAATTGAACCTGCGGCGGTGCGGGAGCGACTACCTTCGCCGGCTTGGGAGTAGACAGCACAACGGATGAAGGAGCTTCTGCCACAAAGGTTCCCGAGCCGCGCACCGCTACGAGCCAGCCCTCGGCAATCAGTTGCTCGTAGGCTCGTTCCACCACGGCGCGGGCAACACCGAGTTCGGCAGCCAGTTTCCGCGAACTCGGCAGCCGCAATCCCACAACAGCCGATCCACCGCGAATGTCTGCTCGCAGGTGATCGGCAACCTGGATCGGCAAAGGTCGCCGATCGGTCCGGTCGAGCACCACCGCTACCGCCGAGGGCAGAAGCATCGTTTCCCTTTCCATAAGTGGCCTACCAAAGTGCCCACAAATTGGACCATGACGCAAAGCCACTTGGCTAGGAGTATTGCTCACATGACACACACCGTCGCACTCGCCCCACTGTCCCCAACAGCACGTACAACCCATAAGCGCGCGCGTCATCACGGTGTCACCGATCGAGCAGCGCTCTTCGACGTCCTGCGCTCCGCCAAGCTGTGCCACTTGGGCGTGTCCACCGACGGTGTGCCTCTCGTGCTGCCGACGGCGTACGGATTTGATCCCGAGGGCCCGGATCAAGACGGCACCCTCTACCTGCACGGTTCGGTAGCGTCACGTAGCCTCGCGCCCGACAGCGAGATCTGCGTAACCGTCACAGTGCTCGACGGACTTGTTCTGGCGCGCTCCGGTTTTCACCATTCGATGAACTACCGCAGCGCCGCGATTCTCGGTCGACCCCGGATCGTCACGGATCCGGACGAACGGCTCAGTGCACTGAATTTGATTGTCGATCAAGTAGTTCCCGACCGTTCCGGACACCTGCGGGCGTCAACACGCAAAGAACTGGCGGCAACAGTGGTGCTTGCACTGCCCCTGTTCGAGGCGTCGGTGAAGGCACGAACCGGCGGCCCCGGCGACGACGAATCAGATATCGGTGTCGAAAAGGTCTGGGCAGGTGTCATTCCGGCATCCGTACAGTTCGGTGAACCCATCCGAGCCGAAGACCTCGATGCGGATATCACGCTGCCGGAACATGTCTCGGCAATGATGTAGCCGAAGCAACGCTACCGCGGGATCGGCGGGGACAACGGCGGGCGAATATCCAGACCATTAGGTCGCGGCTCGGAAGTCACCGGCGTGGCCGATCCGGACTCGTCCTGCTTGTCCTCGCCCCGGTTCCCCAGGAACGGACGAACCAGGTCGAGGGGCAGCGGGAATACGACGGTCGAATTGTTCTCGGCCCCAATCGCGTGCAACGTCTGCAGGTAACGCAATTGCAGGGTGGTCGGGTTGCGGCTGATCACGTCGGCTGCGTCGGCGAGCGTAGCCGACGCCTGGAATTCGGCTTGCGCGTTGATGATCTTGGCTCGCCGTTCTCGTTCGGCCTCCGCCTGACGGGCGATGGCGCGCTGCATGTTGGCAGGAATCTCGACGTCCTTGATCTCCACCGTGGTGACCTTGACTCCCCACGGTTCCGTCTGTTGATCGATCACTTTCTGCAGGTCTTCGTTGAGACGTTCACGTTCGGAGAGCAAGGCGTCGAGGTCGGCCTTGCCGAGGATCGACCGCAGAGTTGTCTGCGCAATCTGCGACGTAGCTGCCAGGAAATCTTCGACCTCGACGATTGCGCGATCGGCATCGACCACTCGGAAATAGGTTACGGCTGTGACTTTTGCCGGCACGTTGTCGCGCGTAATGACTTCCTGCACCGGAATTTTCAGTGTCACGGTCCGTAGGCCGACCCGCTCCATCCGATCAATTGCCGGAATGAGGATTACCAGACCCGGCCCCTTCAACGCGATCAACCGTCCGAGCCGGAACACCACTGCACGCTCGTACTCTCGCAAGACCCGAATCGACATGCCGACCAGCGTCACGAGAAGCAGAACAACGATGCACAGGGAAATGAGAATGGTGGTCATAGCAACTCCCACGGTTCACGACGGCGCACTGTCAGGGTCAGACCCCGGACCTGCTCCACTACGACAGGATCGCCGGCCTTCGGAACAGAATCGTCACTGAACCCGAAATCCATTCGGGCGTTCCACAATCCACCCGCAGCCTCGACCTGTCCGCGCGAGCCGTCCCAACTGCGAACCGTCGCATCGGATCCGATCAGCGATTCCACTCCGGTGCGCACGGGCGCATGCCGGGCGGTCAGAACTTTCCGGCTCGCCACCGCGGTAACACCCAGGCCGACCACTGCAACCCCTGCCGTCACCGGAATTGCAATCACCTGGCCCGCATCGCCGGAGGTGAAGAGCAACCAGACACCCGCCCCGATCAGGAGCGCACCAAGACCGCCGAGCACCCCCGCAGTCGGGGCATGTGCCTCGACCACCATCAACAAGACACCCAACAGCAGGGCCGCGATACCCAATGTCGTCATCACTCGTCTCCACGCTCACGAGGACTCGGTCGCGTCGCGTAGCCATCGTGCGATCGGGCCCTCGACATCAACGGTAATCACGTTTGTCCGGATCTGCCACAACCTGCTTCACGTCGCGTCAGAAAAGTACTTCGCCGATCTGTCGCGCGGTCACCTTGGCAAGATCGGCGAGGAACGGAATCCGCTCGTCGATCATCAGCTCGACCGGACCACGAAGCCCGAGAGCGTAACGCACAGTGCCTGATCCATCGATGATCGGAATTCCTATCGTCCGGAAATCTGGCGTCAACTCTTCGTCGTTGAATCCGTAACCACGCTCGCGGGTCAATTCCAGTTCCCGGCGGATACCGGCAACATCGGTGATCGCACGCTGGGTGGTCGCTTCACGTGGCAGGGCAGCAAGTTCGGAGTCGTCCACATCGGACCACGCCAGAAACGCCTTCCCGAGCGCGCTCGCATGCAATGGAAGGCGGACGCCCTGGAGTACGTGCCCATCAGCCTCACGCCACCGACTGAATCCGAGCAGCACCACCTCACTTCCGCTTCGCACTGCCAGAGACGCGGATGCTCCTGTCGTTGCGGCCAATTGCTCCAGGTAAGGCTCGGACAGGTAAATTCGATGCTGGCGGTAAGACACCTGGCCATAGGCAGCCAGGGCGGCCCCGATCCGGTACCGACTGGTCGCGTCGTCCTTTTCGAGGAAACCCGCGTCGACGAGCGACTGTAGCAACCGATGCGTGGTGCTCACCGCAAGTTCTTGTCGCCGCGCAACTTCCGATACTCCCAGTTCTTCGCCACTGCGAAAACATGTGAGCATGGTCAGGGCGCGAGTCACGGTTTGAACTCCCGCGCCGCGTGCATCCGTCACGAACGGTCCTTTCGCTGTGGCCTGATCGACCTGAGAATCGGACGCTAACACGGACCCACCCGTCCGGCCATTCTTTCCATCAGGTGGAAAGTAACTAGAACGAAGCCCTACAAAACCCCAGATGACCAGACTTCGGACGTTGTCAAGATTTCCAATCTTCAGAAAACTAACGGGGGCCAAACGGGCGGGCATCCCATAGCGTCATCGTCGTCAGTCTTGACGAATCAACGCCTGAAGGAGCCACATACATGCCCCGCTTCCGCCGACTGCCACGAGCTGCCGCCGCGCTCGCCATGATCCCGCTGGCCGGGTTGGCGGTGGCGTGTGGGTCTTCCGATTCCGACAGCGCCGCAGGCAATTCCAGCGCAGAGTTCACGCTCAAGGTCTTCGATCCCGGAAACTCCGGTGCCATCGCCGTCGGCAAGCGTGACGGAACCTACGACGAGGCGCTGTCGCCGTTGGGCGCAAAGATCGAATGGGTCAAGACCACACCGGGATTCAGCTCCAACCTCAAACTTTTCAACAGCGGAGAACTCGACATCCAGACTGGCGCATACAGCCCCGTCGTCGGCGCACTGTCCAAGGATGTCGGAGTCCGCATCTTCGCCACGTCCGACCCGTACAACAAGGACCAGGCCGGCATCATCGCCACTCCGGAATCCGGCATCACGACCGTCGCAGATCTGGCCGGCAAGCGCATTGCCGTCAACCCTGCGGGTAAGGGCGAGTACATCACGCTCAAGGCCCTGACACAGGCCGGAGTGCCGATCGATTCCGTCGAACGCGTTCCGCTGCAACAGGCTGACGCGGCGTCGGCGTTCTCCACCGGGCAGGTCGACGCGTGGGCGTCGTTCCTGATTCCGTACCAGGAAGCAAAGGCCAAGGGCGCGGTCGAGATCGCAACCGAGGCGAGCATCGACTCCGTGGACAGCACCATCATCGCCGGCCGCACCGCAGTTCTCGAAGAACATCCCGAGGTAGTCCAGAAGTTCCTCGAGGTCACCCAGGAACTCACCGCGAAGCAGCAGGCCGACCCGGCAGCATTCGAGAACGTCTTCGAACAGACAGGTCCGCGCGCACTCTCCGGACAGCGACTCGACGACGCGATCACCCTCGGCGGCCAGATCACCAACTTCCGCTATCCGACCGCAGCGGATGCCACCGACCTCGAATCGATCTCCACACTGTTCGCCGAGAACAAGGTGATCCAACAGCCCCTCGAGGGCAGCGACGTGATCTTCGACCTCCAGGGTGCTGTGGCAGGTTCGGCAGCGGCAGCGCCCACCACCGAGGGGAAGTGACCCGATGGTGACGCTGACCCGCCCCGCTCGAACGGCGTCGCAGTCAGTGGAACATCCGCAACTCGAAACGCCGCGCTACCGGCGCAATCGCAGCAGGCCCAAGTGGGTCTCGATCCCACTCCGCTTTCTCGTGCCCGCCTTGTTGGTGGCCGGATGGTGGATCGGATCGGCCACCGGACTGATCCGCGAAGAGATCCTGGCCGGACCTCCGGCGGTGTGGACGGCATTCGCCGAGCTGTACCAGTCGGGTCAGTTGGTCGACTTCGGTCTCGCGTCGCTTCAACGTGCTGCACTGGGTGTTTCGGTCGGTGTGATCGTCGGATTGGTGCTCGGGGTTCTCTCCGGCCTCTCCTCGCTCGGCGAAGAACTGATCGACTCGACCATGCAGATCAACCGCGCGGTTCCGTTCCTCGCGCTCGTTCCGTTGTTCATCGCCTGGTTCGGTATCGACGAAACTTTCAAGGTAGTCCTGATCGCGGTCGCGACCGTCGCCCCCATGTACGCGTACACCTACCTCGGTGTGCGCGGGGTCGATCGCAAGATGGTCGAAGCGGCACAGGGTTTCGGCCTGACAGGTTGGCGACTGGTGTTCGGAGCGATTCTTCCGACCGCCCTCCCCGGTGTTCTGATGGGTCTCCGAATCTGCCTGTCGCTCAGCATCACCGGATTGATCGCAGCCGAGCAGGTCGGCACACGTGAGGGGATCGGATACCTGGTCACCCTGGCGCAGGAATACAACCGCACCGACTACATGGTTCTGTGCATCGTCATGTACGCGGCGCTGGGTCTCATCTTCGACGCCGTGGTCAGGCTGATCGAGCGATACTCCATGCCGTGGCGGAGATTGTCGGTGGCGCGATGACGAACACGACCGTCGGCTCGCTGCCGACCACCGAAGCACCTCTCCCGCCGTTGGCAACGCGTGAGCGGACCGGCACCACTGCGGCCGAACGACGAGCCGGATCACCAGTGGCAGTCTCACTCACCGGAGTGCGGAAGTCGTTCGGTGACAATACTGTTCTGGGTGGTATCGACCTCGAGATCACACGCGGAGAGTTCGTCGTTCTCCTCGGTCCAAGCGGCACCGGCAAGACGACCCTGTTGCGAGTGCTCTCCGGATTGGAAGCACCGGACAGCGGCGAGGTGCTGGTTCCGCGCGACCGCACGGTCGTCTACCAGGAACCGCGATTGATACCGTCGAAGCGAGTTCTGGCCAATGTCACAGTCGGACAGAAGCGGTCACGTCAGGTGACCGACAATGCACGCAACGCACTCTCCGAGGTCAACCTCGCGGACAAGCACCGTGCCTGGCCGGCCACCCTCTCCGGCGGTGAGGCCCAACGCGTCGCATTGGCGCGCGCTCTCGTTCGCGAACCTGAACTATTACTGCTCGACGAACCGTTCGCAGCCCTCGACGCTTTGACCAGGCTCCAAATGCAAGACTTGGTAGGCGATCTGGTCGCCCGGCACCGTCCGGCGGTACTACTTGTCACTCACGACGTCGACGAAGCCGTACGACTTGCCGACCGCGTGCTCATCCTCGACAACGGCGGGTTTGCCGTGGACGTCGATATCGATCTGCCACGCCCCCGCGACCGGAACGATCCCGAATCTTTGCGCTACCGAGCGAGCTTCCTGAAGGAGCTCGGCGTCGGCCGCACCTTCCCTGACGGACAGGACAGTCATGACATTGATCGCTGATTCCGCAATCGACACACTCTGGTACACCCGCTGCCCCGTTCCCACCGCCAGCGGACTAGCCAACAGCCTCGGATGGCTCGACCGAACGGCAAACGAATCCGGAGTGCGTTTCGGCGTACTGCAAGATGCCGGACCGGAATTGGCAGTGCGCCATTTCGATCACCACCTCTCCGGACTCATTCGCGAAGGCGGCAACGTCCCCGCACTGGCCGCGCGTGCCAGTGGTTCTCCGACGCGGCTCATCGGGCTCACCTGGATCGACGAGGCCCAGGCGATCCTGGTGCGCGGAGACTCCGACATCCGAGAAGCAGGTCTTTTGGCCGGTGCTCGGATCGGTATCCCGGCCTGGGCTGCGGATCAGGCCAGGAGCTTTCCTCGCGCCATGGCCCTGCACGGCTTCGCCTCGGCACTTCGACTGGGCGAGTTGAGTTTTGCCGACGTCACCCTCGTCGATGTTGCGACGACGGCAGCCCCCGAGGTCCGCACCGCCTCGTCCACCCGCAACACGACGTGGGGTGTCGAATCCCTGCTACGCGGCGACGTCGACGCCATCTACGTCAAGGGCGCCCGCGCCCAGGAAGTTGCCCGCGAACACGGACTCGCCGTGGCCGTCGACCTCGATTCCACTGCATCCCTGCGTGATCGCGTCAACAACGGCACTCCGCGACCGATCACGGTTCACACCGATTTACTCGAACAGCGCCCGGACATCGTCGTCGGTTTCCTCGCCGAGAGCCTGAGAGCGGCGGACTGGGCGGCGGCCAACATCGACGAGGTTCGGGCCGTCTTGCAGACCGAAACACAGTCGGGGCCCGAAGGTGTGGTGGCGGCGTACGGCGAGAACTTCCACACCGGACTGCATCTGAGCCTGTCGGACGAGCGTGTGGACCTGCTCGGTGTGCAGAAGCAATTCCTGTACGCGCACGGCTTCCTCGCCGCCGATTTCGACCTGCAGTCCTGGGTGGCGCACGAACCCCTGGAACAGGCACGCGCACTTGTCGCCGCGCAGAAGGGCACAGCACAATGACGGACGTCTACTGGGAGCTACCGTCGCGTGGCGACGGACGCCGAGCCGTAGCCGCACTGAACAGTCGAGGCGGCTTCGGGCCGCAGCGGCCGGCAACCGTCGCGACCGATGTTCGCCCCGGAAACTTCGGGCCCTTCGACGAATTGGCACAGATCGTTCTCGCGGCCGAACTGTCGGGCGTCGACGGCGTCATCGCACCGTACGATCCGAGCGGCGAAGAATCCTGGATCGTTGCTGCCGCAGCCCTACGTCAGACGCGTCATTCGCGAGTGGTCGTGGAGTTTCACCCAACTTTCGGCACCCCCGTCTACGCCGCCAAAATGTCGGCGACACTTCAGCGCCTGTCGGCAGGTCGTCTCGAATGGCGAGTGAAGGTAGAGACGGACGCCGAAGACGCCACTGCCCGCGGAGACGTGGTTCGAGGAGCCGACCGCTACGCGCGCGCCGCGGAGTTCCTGACCGTCGCACGCGGTGTGTGGAACGAGGAGCAGATTCTCCCCGGCGGATTCGGCGGCACGGGTTACGACTTCGACGGCGAGTACTACGACGTACTCGGCGGCGGATTCCGAGGCATCTTGTCGGGACTCCGTTTTCCCCGAGTACATCTGACCGGAGATTCTCCGGAAGCTCTGGAACTGTCCGCCCACCACGGCGACGTCCATCAGTTCACCCTTGCCGGTGACGAGTTGTCGACGCGGATCACCGCCCTCGACGACCGAGCATCCGACCTCGGCAGGACCGTCGAGAAGGTCCTGCGCATCCCGATCATCGCGAGGGAGACAGCCGGCGAAGCCTGGGCTCGCGTCGAACGGCAACTGAGAGAGGCCGATTCCGCTGCACTCGAGATCGACCGGGGCGGCATCCTGTGGTCCGGATTCGACCGCATCGGCTACGAGCACAGTATCGGCCTCGTCGGAAGCTACGAGGAAGTGGCACAGCGATTGTCGTCGTATCGCGATCTCGGCGTGGACGGGTTCGTCTTGTCAGGTCGGCCTCACATCGAAGAGCTGCACCGGGCGGGCGAGCATCTCCTGCACCTGGTCGATCCCGAGGGTCGGATCCGCAAGGAAGAGAAGGCCAACGCATGAGCATCGATTTCTATTGGCGGATCGGGATGGAGGGCGATCACGCTTCGCTGCGCACACCGCGCCGCTACAACCGTGGCGATGCCGGCGGATACGGGCCGGGCAACATCGCACCCGCGATCCGCGGCGGTGAGCTGGACGGATACAGCTACATCGACCACATGGCCGCGGTGGCAAAGGCTTCCGAGTCCGCCGGCTTCCTCGGTGGACTGCTGCCTTCCTTCCCGATGACCGAGGATCCGTGGGCAACCGCAGCCGCATTGGCTGCCGAAACCACCACGTACCGTTTCATGGTCGCGTTCCAACCGGGATTCCTTCACCCGGTGCAGGCCGCGCGGATGTCAGCCAGTCTGCAGCGCGCAACCGGCGGGCGCCTCGTCTACAACATCATCAGCGGCGGAGGCGGAGCGCCTCAGCTGTGGTGGGGTGACAAGGTCGACCACGACGATCGCTACACCAGGACGTCCGAGTTCCTCGATGTCCTCAAAGGTGTCTGGGACGGTGAACCTTTCGACTTCGACGGCCGATTCTTCCAAACCCACGGCGCCGCACTACCACCCGGACTTGCCGGCCAACCATTTCCCGAGGTGTACTTCTCCGGATCTTCGGCCGCAGCCGTCGCAGCCGCCGGACTGCACTCCGACTGCTACCTTTCCTGGCTGGAGCCGTACGCAGACCTGAGAGCCAAGATCGACGGCGTGCGGGAGAACTCGGCCAAGCTGGGACGCACCCCGAAATTCGCCGTACGCATCGACGTCGTTGCCCGGCACACGGAGGAAGCCGCATGGGCCGAGATCGAGAAGGGCTGGGCTTTCGTCGACAAGGGGGCCGCCGACCGTGCAGCGCAGGGCGATTCGGTGGGCGCCGCCCGCATCAAGGGGTGGGTGCCCGAACACATCACCGGTTACCGAGATCTGGAAGTGCAGCCCAACGTGTGGTGCGGCTTCAGCCTCATCCGCGGCGGACCGGCGTTCGGTCTGGTCGGTAGCTACGAGCAGGTCGCCGAGCGCCTCGACGAGCTGCGCGAGCTGGGCGTCGACGCCTTCATCCTCGCCGGTAACCCGCATCTCGAAGAGGCATACCGCGTCGGCGAAGAAGTTCTTCCCCTCCTGCAGCGCACCCCGATCACACCTTCTGGACTGGAGACTCGATGACCACCACCGAAACTCGACTCGACGCCGATACCGCAGTATTCGTCGAAGAAGCGCGTAAAGCAGCAGACAAGGCATTCGACGTCTTCCGCAAGACCGGAACGGTTGCAGCCAACGGGACGGTGAACTTCGTCGAACGCGTTCCCGGCACCGAAATCGCAGTCGCCCTGAACGATCCGGGACCGTGGGCGGACAATCCGTCGGTGTCACCGGTTGTCGCTACCTTCGATGGAGAGGTGCTGTCCGGCAACGGATCGGCCGGTTTTGTCACCGGCTACGCGTCCGTCTTCCGTCAGCATCCGGAAATCACCAGCGTTGTCCACATCCACACTCCGTGGCTCGGCGGTTGGGCACAGACACATCGGACGCTACCCATCCGCTATGCGGCTTCGCAGAGGCTGACGCTCTCCCGAGAGATTCCGCCGCACATCGATCGATCCCGGTCTGCGGGCGATTTCATTCTCGAGCGTCTCGAACACGATCCCGATCTGGTGGCGATCTTCGAAGCCAACGGCGGGGTCAACGTCATCGGCCGCAGCGGGTTACTCGACCTCGCGAAGTTCGTCGTCCTCCTCGAGGAAGGCGCGCAGTTCCAGGCGATCGCCGAAACCCTCGGCGGTTCGGTCGAATTCGATCCGTCCAACCTCGCCGTGCAGTGGGGCCGTAGCGGACTCGCCGACGAGGCGCGTCGACGCGGCCTCATCTAGCCATCCCCATCACTTATTCAGAACAGGAAACCGTAGATCTCATGACCGTTCGCGTCGGATACTTCCCACACAACAATTCGCTGTTCGTACTGCGCCACACCGGAATCCTCGAACGCCGTCTCCCGGATGTCGAGTGGGTGGACCTGCGCGAGCTTCCCGCCAAGCCTGCAGTCAACCCGGAGAACGCCTTGCCGACCCTGCACTCGGACTGGCTGTTCGAGGAAGGCGGATACGACGTGATCGGAACCGGATTCACGCCGCCCGTCACCGGATTGGCCCAGGGCCGCGATCTCGTCTACATCGGAATCTCCGGCCCTCGCGTGGAGAACGGGCGTCTGGTGGTCAAGGCTGATTCCGAGATCAATACGGTTGAGGATCTGCGCGGCAAGCGTGTCGGCATCGCGCACGGATCGTGGCAGACCACACTTCTGTTGTTCGCCTTGGATCAGGCGGGGCTGACCTGGTCCGACATCGTCCCCGTCGATACCGACGTGCGCGGTGGTGGAGCGGACCTCGTCGACGGCACCATCGATGCCTGGGTAGGGGCGTACCCGGGGCTGGCCGACATCGAAGCGAACCACGAACTGCGCACGCTGATCGCCACCGACGGGCTCTTCAGCCACCCCTCACTGTGGTTCACCCGGCGCGATTTCGCGGATACCAACCCGGAGGCCCTCCAGGCGATCATCGAGGCCCTGCAGGAATCCGACGCCTGGATCGAAGCCAACCCCCGCGAAGCCGCGCAGATCTTCGTGGACGACGTCGAGAAGCGTGGCGGGTCCGCGAGCCTCGATGCCTGGGAAGCTGCACTGCGCGGACGTCCTTTCGGGGTCAACCCGGTCACCGACGAGTTCCTCGACGAGCAGCAGCGCGCGGCCGATCTCCTGCTGAGCAACGGACTACTGCCGAAGGCGGTCACCGTCCGCGAAGCAGTCGTGCCGTGGATCAGCCAGTTCGTCGGTTCGGATCGTTCGTCGATCTGAGGACTGATGCTTCACACGTGACAGATACCGGACGGTCTGCCATTGTGAAGGGATGCGGCGGCGCGTGGGTGAGAGTTGGTCCACGCGACCAGTCTCAGGGGTAACCCCTGGGTCGGCCAGAAGAATTGGATACTGCGTCCGACGGCATTCGGCACGCTCCGCGTGCTCCCCGCCGCCCCGGACAAAGGATTTGGTCACCCCGCGCCGCCGCATCCCGGAGTCGAATCATGAGTGACTTCGAACTCGACGCCGAATTGGCGCGTCGGCTGGCAGACGCAGCCGACGACGCACCGTGGACCGTCGGCGGCCTCGAAGAGGCATTCGCAACCGTCTTCGGTGTTTCCCCGACACTCCTGGCGGTCCGAGTCCTCGATCTCATGCCCGCCCCACCGTTCGAACCGCAGACTCTGTACCGATTGCTTCGCGAACTACCTCGCCTGCGGCCTGTTCCTCTCTCACTGGACACCAATGAATCTTCGGTGTGGCGGTTCGACGTTCCCCGCTACAACACCAGTGCCGACCTGGCCCGCTCCCTCGATCTCACAATCTCGGAACTCGAGTGGTTCGCCGATCGCGGTGAATGGCTACGCACGAAACCCTTGCCGCTGCGCCACTACCGGCCCATGCAGATCAGCAAGAAGGCCGGCGCGCGACTACTCGAGATACCCAAACCAAGGCTGCGCGAAATTCAGCGGAAGATCCTGCGCCGCATACTCGATCAAGTACCAGCACACGACGCGGCACACGGATTTGTCCGTGGTCGAAGTCCCTTGACATTTGCAGCGCCGCACGCACAGTCGGAAATCGTGATCGGTGTGGACCTCGCTCAGTTCTTCCCGTCCATCACCGGCGACCGTGTTCACGCGATCTTCACCGCCCTCGGCTACCCACCCGCCGTCGCCGGAGTTCTCACCGGATTGTGCACTGTTGCAACACCTGCCGATACCCTGCGCGGAGTGCCATACGCACAGGCGTCACAGTTGCGAACGGCGCACCTGCCTCAGGGTGCGCCGACGTCGCCTGCGCTCGCGAATCTTGTAGCGCGGGGGCTCGATATCCGGTTGAGTGGGCTGGCGAAGACGAACTGGCTCACCTACACCCGCTACGCCGACGACCTGGCATTCTCCGGGATCGAAGTGACTGACGTCGGCACCCTCCTGTGGACGGTCGAACAGATCGCCGGAGACGAAGGGTTCGCCGTCCATCCACGGAAGACAAAAGTGATGCGTCCGCACCGACGCCAGCACCTCACCGGCCTGGTCATCAACAACCAACCGTCGTTTCCGCGTGACGAATACGACCGATTACGCGCCCTGCTCCACAACGCTGCCAATACCTCTGCCCAGGAACAGAATCGAGAGGGAGTCGCGAACTTTCGCGCTCACATCTACGGCCGGATCGCGCACATCGGCGAAACCAGCCCTACGCGCCGACGCACGCTATTGCGGTTGGCCGACCGTGTCGATTGGGGCGCCGAGATTCTCGAGTCGGACTGACCCATGAATTTCAGCGGTTCACGACCAACTCGGCGGCTGAGGCCAGAGGGACGATCGGATACAGCGGCGGCTCGTCCTCGGGCACCAGGGCGGTCGGCCCGTAAATCCAGTCGGTGTAGGTGTAGTCCTGTGTGCCGCGGGCTCGCAGCAACAGATTTCGCTGCTGCCGTTCCTCTCCGTCGAGGTGCCACAACTCGCCCCAGACGCGTGCCGTCGTCAGTACCCGGCGGCAGTGCTCAGGGCGAACGGCCTCATAGGCCGCGAGAGCTGCGTCCCAGTCGATTACGCCGTCGGCACCTAGGTGCCTTTGGTCGAGTGAGCACCCTTTTCATCAAGCTCGCACCCCTTCCAGGGCTCTGGAAGGGGTGCGAGCTTTGCAGAAGGGGTGCTCACTTCAGCAGGCTGTGACGGCTGCATGATCCGACCACGCACTAGTAACAGAGCAGACGCTCTGTTACTGTGCGTTCATGCCTCGGCCACGCGTCCACGATCTCGACACACTGCTCGATGCTGCCGAAAATCTCGCCGCCACTGCCGGGCCGGCTGCAGTCACGGTCAGAGCCGTATCCGATACAACCGGCGTTTCCAACGGCGCGATCTATCACGCATTCGGTTCTCGCAGTGGCCTGGTCGGTAGCGCGTGGCTACGCGCCGCACAGCGATTTCTTGCACTCCAGCAGTCGAGAGTGGATGACACCCTGCGTTATCCCTCACCGTCCGCCGCAGTCGACGCAGTGGTCGCCGCCGCGGAAGTGCCGGCGATCTTCGCCCTGGATTACCCACATTCCGCACTACTTCTGTTGACGATCAGGCGCGAGGAACTACTCGGCACCGACGTCCCTGCCGATATCGCAGAGCAACTCACACAACTCGACCGGGCGCTCGTCGAGTTGTTCATCCGGTTGTCGACGGCACTCTGGGGCCGTAAAGACGGACGAGCAGTCGAAGCAATCGAAGCCTGTGTTGTCGGCCTACCTACCGGACTGCTCATCCACCCGGCCAAACGCGCCGACGGTTGGCGAGTACCCGATACAGCAGCACGCGCGCGGTTGGACGCTGCCGTTCGAGCCGTTCTGCGTCTCGACCCACCACTCCCCAAGTCCCGCAACACGAAAGGCCAATCATGACCCCTACTCTCGGCTTCGAAAACAAGATCGCCGTCCTCGATCTCGGCGACGACGAGAATCGCTTCTCCCCGGATTGGCTCGACTCCGTCGACAAGCTGCTCGACCAGGCTCTGGGCGAAGGCGCACACGCCCTGATCACCACGGCAACGGGCAAGTTCTATTCCAACGGACTCGACCTCGACTGGCTTGGCGCACACACTGACAAGGCAAATTGGTATGTGCAGCAAGTGCAATCATTGTTCGCTCGGATGCTGACATACCCGATGCCGACCGTCGCTGCGGTCAACGGTCACGCCTTCGGAGCGGGCGCGATGCTCGGGGTCGCCCACGACTACCGCGTCATGCGCGACGATCGAGGCTATTACTGCTTCCCGGAAGTTGACATCAACATCCCTTTCACCGAAGGAATGGCAGCGCTCATTCAGGCCAAACTCAGTCCTGCCTCGGCCGTCGTCGCCATGACCACCGGGCGACGGTACGGCGGAAGCGACGCGCTTGCTGCAGGTCTGGTGGACGCCACGGCTTCCGCCGAAGCGCTGACCACCAAGGCAATCGACATCGTCGCACCGATCGGCCCGAAGAATCCGGGCACACTTGGCTCCATCAAATCGACGATGTTCGCTTCAGTGGTCACCGCTCTGCACACTGAGCGCCCGTAACGACGGATAATGCTCTCGCAGAGACGCTTCCACGTCATCGGCAACACTTTCGGGGTCTCGACCTTCGGTGCTGAGAACCAGGTCAACTCCGATCAACGACGGCATCGAACCGGCCAGGAGTCGTGACGCTTCCACCAGCTGCTCCAACCCTGCCCAGTTGGCCGGTTCACGCTCGATGATCCTGTTGCGCAACGTATCCGGATCGGCCTCTAGCCGTACCAGCAGGTGCCCGTCAGCCGCGGTCGCGGCCAGCAGAGCACGCCCGTAGTCGTCGTCTTCGACGGTAGCAGTGAGGAACAGGAGTTCATAACCCACCTCACGGTACGACGTGCACAGCATCTCGACGTGCGCGATGGCTCGTTCGGTTCCCAGTGGCGGGTAACACCGCTCCAGTTCGTCAACCTCGATCATCGCGTTTCTCACGCCGGCCTCGCCGAGTCGATCGTGAAGCGCGGTCGAGACGGAACTCTTCCCCGCGCCCGGCGGGCCTGTCAGCAGCAGTACATACACGTCCTCCACTATTCCAGAGCCTTGTGCCCGGACTGAGCGACGAGAAAGCTGGAGATCACGGAATTACAGCCCTGATCGGAGCACAGCGATGAGCACAACGATCACCGAGATCGCCCCGGATATCTACCGACTCTCGACGTTCGTTCCGGAAGCGAACCTCGCGATGAACCAATTTCTTGTCGACGGTGAAGAACCACTGCTCTTCCACACCGGGCAGAGAGCGCTGTTCACATCGTCGTCCGACGCACTGTCGCGTCTCCTCGACCCAGCCCGGCTGAAATGGATCACGTTCGGTCATGTCGAAGCCGACGAGTGTGGGGCGATGAATTCGTGGCTCGCCGCAGCCCCCGGCGCGCAGGTCGCGCATTGCGCAATGGGGTGCTTCGTCCAGGTCAACGATCTAGCCGACCGAATGCCAGTTCCGTTGCAGGACGGCGATGTTCTCGAAACAGGCCGCCGACGCGTACGCCATATCGACACCCCACACGTCCCGCACGGCTGGGACGCAGGTCTGATGTTCGAGGAGACAACGTCGACGTTGTTCTGTGGCGACCTGTTCACCGCGTTCGGACCCCCGCCCGCAACAACCGAACAGGAAATCGTCGGCCCCGCCCTTGCGGCCGAAGATCTAGGGCATGCAACAGCCCTGACGCCGGCGCTCGCACCCACCATCCGCGCCCTCGCCGACCTCGAACCACGAATTCTTGCCACCATGCACGCACCGACCTTCTACGGCGACTGCGTCGGCGCCCTCCACGATCTGGCGACGGCCTACAAAGAACGATTCGACAACGAAACCGAAAAATTTTCTCGGATGGACTAAGCGCCTCGCTGAAGTTGTCGGCCCCAACCGCTACTCTCACGCCAAGGGCTTGACGGCAGGGGTTCACAAAACGTCGGCAAGCCCCTTGACCGGTAAGAACCCCACCCGTGAAGGAGCGTCGATGTCGGAGCACACTTTCGATCTCGAGATCACTGCCGCATGGACTGCATTCGGGGCTCGTGTGTCTCGATACATCGCGGCAATGCAGGACAACGACACCCTGGTCGTGGAGTCGCAGCACGACTCGCAAGACAACCTCGACTACGCCCCCGCCTGCATCCAGTTCTTCGCGTGGGACCAGACCCGCGTCAGGTGCGAGGTACCGTCCAATCAGTTCCTGCACCCCTTGCGGATGCTTGAACCCGAGGATCACGAGTCGCTGATCGGCTGGGGATTCAATCGCCCCGACCAATGCGAGCACGACGCCACCGGCAACGGCTCCATGTCCTTCTACATCGACGTCGATCGTTCCCGGCCCGACGGCGTGGTCGCCCAAGCACTGCGGGTGCTCGGCGACATGTGGAGCATCGCGCACCCAAGTTTTCTCCGTGTACAGGTGAGCGGCCGCGAAGACATTCCAGCCTTCGACAGCGGTCAGAATCAGGCCAGCGAATACGATTCGTTGAACGAGTTGGTCGACAACGCCCTTGGCCGGCTTCTCGACTACACCCCCGAGCGTGACGACGACGGCGACATCCCGCTCGTTCGCGGCGAGCAGATCACGTATGTCCGCGTGCTCGAAGACGACCAGTACGTAGAAGTGTTTTCGCGGGTTGTTCACTCGATACCCGACACAAACCATGCCGCTCTTGTTCTGTCCCAGCTCAATCGACAGTGGCCCACCATCAAGCTCATCCTGGTGGAACAAAGCGTCCTCGGCGTCGCCAGGGTCGATGCTGCTCCGTTTGCACCCGATCATCTACTGCGAACGATCCGATCCTTTGCCGAACTGGCCGACGCATCGGAAGAGCTCGCCGAAGAGCTTGGCGGGCAACCTATTCGAGCAGGCGGGGAGTTCGCCGCCACCGATGGATCGGACAGCGACGGACTCAGCGCGGTTTTTGACGGATCGGCCGTCGAATGGCACGAGTGCTTCGAGTTTCCGCCCGCACTCATGTCCATCCTCGAACTCGACGCCGACCAAAGCGGGGGACTCACCGCCGACGACGTCGCAGAAATCTGCGGACGCGACCGCGACACCATCCTCGAGTATCTGCGCATCAGTCAGGAACAGGAAGCCGAGTGGCATAACGCCCTGACAAACGCTGTCGCAGTCGGCGGCGAAGATATCGAACTGTGCACCGGCGAGAAACTCGCGTGGACTCAGACGATTGCCCACCTACGCCAAGCACTGCGCGTTGTCGTTCTTCCGCGAAAAGGTAGCGGCACGCAGTAACTCAGACGGAATCACTTGATGACCGAACCAGCGTCAACCGGCAATTGAACCCCGGTGACGTAGCGTGCGGCATCACTGACCAACCACAGAATGGCGTTGCTGACGTCGCTTGATTCGACCCACCGGACAGGGAGCGCATTCGAACTTCGGAACGCGTCACTGACATCATCGAGAGTGATCTCGGATGGCTTCTTGTCCGGGCGGAAAAGCGCGTACGTGTATTCGTTGTGAATCATGTCGGTGTTGACGCCCGTCGGGTGTACCGAATTGACCCTGATCATGTGCGGCGCAAGCTCGTTCGCCAGCGACTTCATCAGGCCAACCACGCCGTGCTTGGCAGCGGCATAGTGTGCCAGGTTTCCCAGGCCCTTGATCCCGGCAGTGGAACTGGTGAGGACGATCGCGCCACCGTCGCCGTGTGCCTCGAGATGCGGCAGCGCGGCCCTCACTGTCTTGAACACACCGGTGAGGTTGATCGCGATCATGTCGTCCCACATGTCGTCGGTGAGGTTCTCGGCCGGAGCGAAACTCGCGATGCCCGCGTTTGCGAGCACGATGTCGAGGCGTCCGAGTTGCGAAACGCCCTCGTCGACTGCGGCTCTCAAGCCGGCTGAATCACGAACATCGGTGTGGGTGGCAATAATTCGACGACCCAGTGCTTCGACCTGCCGAACCGTCTCGTTCAAATCTTCGGCAGTGGCCAGGGGATATCCCACTGATCCCACCTGATCGCACAGGTCGATCGCGATGATATCCGCGCCCTCCTGCGCCAATGTTGTTGCATGAGAGCGTCCCTGACCCCGCGCGGCACCGGTGATGAAGGCAACTTTGCCGTCCAGCTGACCCATTCGACTGCTCCTTCGACCGTGCGACGACGCCCGAGTGCATTCTGCAACTCGCGCATCACGTTACGTCACCGCCTGTCGCCAGGTAGGCGATCTGCGAAGATCGCCGCTCTGCAAAAGGTCAGCCGGGCAACGGAATGACGATGCCGGGAAGGATCTCGATCGAACGGGGCCGCTGCGGGATCTGCGGAATCTCCACCGGCGGCAACCCCGGAATGTTCAGCGTGGTGGAAGGCGGGGTAGCTGCCCCAGTGCTGCGGTCGTTCGGCGACGTCGCACCGGAGTTGGCGGGAACACCGGCCTGTCCACCGATCGGATCCGGCCACGGGAAGGTCTCGACGTCGGACCCCTTGAGAGCGCCGTCCATGGTGCTCTTCCAAATATCGGCCGGAAGCCCCGAACCGTAGATCAAGCCGCCGTTGTAGTTGGTGATGGCTTGGGCATCGGAAGTGCCGATCCACACCGCCGTGGACAAGGACGGTGTGTAACCGACCATCCAGGCGTCCTTGTTCTGACCGGTGTCACCGAGCTGAGCGGTTCCGGTCTTCGAAGCAACGGCGCGACCACCGGCCAGCGCGTGTCCATTGGAGTACGACGCGATCGGCAGCATCGCCTGCGTGACGTTTTCGGCGACGGCAGCGTCGAGTCGACGCTCACCGGGGGAGACCGGACGATCGAGTAGAACTTCACCTTCGGCCGTCACCACCTTCTGGATGAAGTGCGGCTGCTGGTAGACCCCGGAGTTGGCAAGAGTTGCATAAGCGGACGCCATGTCGATGACGCGGGACTGATACTGCCCGAGCACAATTCCGTTCTCCGGCGGGTCACCCTCCTGGGTCAGGGTGGGGTAGTCGAGCCCAGGAATTCGCTCGGGGATACCGGCCAGGTGAGCCGCGTCGGCGATCTTCTGCGGACCGTTCTCCATCGACAGCATCAGGCGGTAGAAGCTGGTGTTGAGCGAACGCTTCAGCGCCTCCGCGATGGTGCAGGTTCCGCAGGATTCACCGCCGACGTTTCCGATGGTCACACCATTGATCGTGAGCGGCGAACTGTCGAAGCGGGCCGAGAGCGGGATGTCTTCCATCAACGCGGCCACCAGTCCGAAGACCTTGAACGCCGAACCCGTCTGCAACGGCGCCTGGGCGTAGTCGAAACCAGCGCCGTCCGTGCCGCCGTAGTAGGCGGAAACTCCACCGGTCCGTGGGTTGATGGATACCGCCGCGGTGCGCAGTTCCTCCGGTTCTCCGTCGAGGTTCTTGCTCACCGCGTTGAGCGCGGCTTCCTGCGCCTGAGGATCGATAGTGGTCGTGATCTGTAGGCCTGCCGTGTTCAGCGTCTCGTCACTGATACCGGCTTCGGCAAGTTCCTTGAGGACCTGCGTCTTGATGTGGCCTTCCGGGCCGGGAGCCTGATTCAGATCAGTGGGGCGGTTGGCCGCGGCGACAACGGGAAACGTCATCGCGTCACGATCCGCCTTGGCGAGTGTCCCCAAGTCGGCCATTCCGTTGAGCACGTAGTTCCATCGCGCTTCGAGCGCGGGGAGATTGGTCTCCGGATCGAGGAAGGAGGGACTCTGGATCACGGAAGCGAGAACAGCGCCTTCGCCGACGGTCAGGTCGCTGACCGGCTTGTCGAAGTACGCATTCGACGCCGCTGCGATGCCGTACGCACCGCGTCCGAAGTAGATGGTGTTCAGGTACGCCGCAAGGATGTCGTCCTTGGACCACTCGCGCGCCATCTTGGCGGAGATGACAAGCTCACGCATCTTTCTGTCGATACTGCGCTTGTCGCCGACCAACACGTTCTTCACGTATTGCTGGGTGATGGTGGATCCACCGCCGGCGCTTTCCTTGCCCATGATGTTGTCGCGGGCCGCGCGCGCGAATCCCGAAATCGAGAAGCCAGGGTTGGTGTAGAAATTGCGGTCCTCGGCGGAGAGGACGGCGTCGCGAACATGAATCGGAATGGCCGACAACGCAACTTCGGTGCGGTTGCCCTCCGGGGGGACCACCTTCCCGAGCACGGTGGTGCCGTCGGCCATGTAGATGGTGGAGACCTGCTTGGTCTGCATGTCAGCGGGACGAGGAACCTCCGTGCGACTGTAGGCAACAGCAAACACCGACGCGGGCACGATGATCATGAGCAGTACGAGCACGTAGATCGTCCGCCGGACGAACCGCCACTTGGAGCGCTTCTTCTTGGCCGGTTTCCCCGGGTTGCCGGAGCGACGCGAAGTCGATGCAGCACCACCTGCCGCATTCGATCTGTTCGATGGACTCACTTACACACTCCCGGTCGGGGACATGACCTCACAGCATCATTGCACCAGGGTGTTGTCTCGATCAGATAACTCCCGGCAACTGCGATACCGAAACGTCACACTACCGGGAGCTCTACTGCCGACGCTCCGCGCGAACCGCTTTCCGGTATCCGCGGTACGCAAAGCCCAGCGCAATGACGCAACCGAGCAGCACCAGCGACGGCGTCACCCCTGGGTCACCTTTGACGATTGAGACCACAGCGCTGATCAACGCCATGAGAGCAAACACCGAGATGAAGCCGGCGATGAGCTCCATTCGCTGGGCGCGCGAAGCCCGTCTCATATGCACCACGCGCGCGAAGCCCGCCTCATATGCACCACGCGCGCGAAGCTCGCATCACGACTTGACGCCGCCTGCGGTCAGGCCTGCGATGATCCGTCGCTGGAAGATCAGCACCATGATCACGAGGGGGATCATCACGAGGGTGCCACCAGCCATGATGGAGGTGTACGGCGTGACAAAGGGATCGGTGCCGGAGAATTTGGCCATCGCCACGGTGACGGGCGCTGTTTTGTCGCTCGAGAGCTGCAGTGCCAGCAGGTACTCGTTGACCGTCGCGATGAACGCGAGGATCGCGGTGGTGAACAGTGCCGGCGCGGCGAGCGGCAGCATGATCAGCCGGAAAGCCTGGCCGCGGGTGGCACCGTCGATGCGTGCGGCTTCTTCGAGTTCCCAGGGGAGTTCGGAGAAGAAGGAGGTCAGCGTGTACACCGTGAGCGGTAGGACAAACGAGATGTTGGGAATGATCAGCGCTTTGTAGCTGCCGATCCACCCGAGGTCAGTGAACATCTGGAACAACGGCGTCACGAGTGCGACGACGGGAAACATGGACGCGCCGAGGATGATGCCGGTGACGAAGTATTTGCCACGGAAGTCGAACCGTGAGAGTGCGTACGCCGTGAAGACACCGACGACCAGAGCGACAAGAGTGGTAGCGCCGGCGATGATGAGGCTGTTCATCAGAGCCCGGGTGAAGTTCACCTTGGCGTCTGGATCGAGCGCTGCCGTGAAGTTGGAGAATGTGAGGTTCTCGGGCCACAGTGAGGTCGAGAAGGTCTCAGACGGGTCACGCAGAGCCGTCACGATCATCCAGTAGCAAGGAGCCAGTCCCCACACGATGATCAGGACGACGCCGATGTAGGTGCCGATCTTGCCGCGTAGTGCCTTGTTCATACCGGCTCCCCTTTCCGCTGCTTTTCCTGCGTGCTGACCGCGTTGGCTCCGAGGAATCGGACCAGGATGAAGGCCACAGCGAAGATGATGAGGAACGTGATGGTGGACAGTGCCGATGCCGAATTGGCGCCGACGCGCATCTGATCGACCACCAGGACCGAGATGGTGGACGTGGCGGGATTGGATCCCATCATGATTGCGGGCAGGTCGTACATGCGCAGGGCGTCCATCGTGCGGAAGAGCACGGCCACCATGAGCGCGGGCTTGACCAACGGCAACGTGATCATGCGGAAGCGCTGCCACGCCGTTGCGCCGTCGACCTTGGCTGCTTCGTAGACGTCTGCGGGAATCATCTGCAGACCCGCGAGGATGAGCAGAGCCATGAACGGCGCTGTTTTCCAGACGTCGGCGACGACGATCGCGAATCGAGCCGGCCACGGATCGGCCGTCCACAGGATGTTGGTGCCGAGAATCTTGTTGGCGATGCCGTCGTTGGCAAAGATGAAGAACCACAACTTCGCGGTGACAGCGGTGGGGATGGCCCACGGAATCAGGACCGAGGCGCGCAGCAGACCGCGTCCACGGAAAGTCTTGGCCATGATCAACGCCATCGAGAGGCCGATCAGCGTCTCGAGCAGAACCGTCACGATCGTGAAACCGAAGGTATTGCCGATCGACTGCCAGAACTGCGAGCCGAGCGTGCCGGGAGGACACGGAATCGCGCCGTTCGCAGTGTTGCAGGACTGGGTGATCCAGTTCTTGTAGTTGTCGAACCACGTGAACTGACCGGTGACGAACATGCCGGTCTCTGGATCGAGTTTCTTGCCGTCGCTGTGCATCGACATCCAGATCGCGCGCCCGAGCGGGTACACGATGATGACTGCGAGCACGATCAACGACGGAGCGACAAACGCCCACGGCGGGACGCGTCGACGCTTTTTCGGCTTGTCGGCCGACGGTGGCGCCGGCATATCCGGAGGGGGCGGAGGTGTATCTGCAGAGTCAGGCAGAACCTTGGTCAGGGACATCCCTGTGCCCTCGGATACCGACGGCTCTTCGAGAGGTTCCGGCGCTCGGTGTCTCCCACCAACGCCCGAACGGTCGGGACCGGTTGACCCGGCCCCGACCGTGGGGTTGGCAGGCACAGCCGCGGAAGGATCCTGCGGTTCTGCCATTGCTTATTGCTCCTGGTAGATCAGTTACCGGCGGTTTCGATGCCGGCCTTGGTGTCCGCCAAAGCCTGCTCGACGGTCTTCTCGCCGCGAATAGCAGCGTAGGTGTTGTCGGAAATCGACTTCGACACCTGCGTGTAGTACGGCGTGACGGGACGCGGCTGCGCGGTGGCAAGCGCTTCCTTCAGTGTCGCGAAGTACGGGAACTCTGCAAGTACTGCCGGGTCGTCGTAGACAGCTGAGAGGACGGGCGCGCCGCCGACCGCGGTGAAGTACGTCTGCGACTTCTTGGTCTGCATGAACTCGAGGAAGTCGCGTGCCGTGGCCGGAGCGTCCGAGAAGGCACTGATGCCGACGTTGTAGCCGCCGACCGTCGACGCGCCCGGTCCGTCGACACCCGGAAGGACGGTGTAGCCGTACTTGCCGGCGACCGACGTCTCTTCACCGTCGACCGAGAAGCCGGACCAGCTACGCATGAACAGGGCCTTGCCTTCACCGAAGGCGCTCTGCGACTCACCCTCGGAGTACGTCAGTGCTTCCTGCGGGATCGTGTTGTCGGCGAAGGAATCGACGATGAACTGCACGCCTTCCTTCGTCTTGTCGTCGATCGCCGGGGTGATGCCGTCAGCTGCGACCCACGGTCCGTCGTAGGCATTGGTGATCTCGGTGGTGTTGACCGTCAGGCCTTCGTAGTTCTTGAACTGACCGACGTAGCAGGAGATGCCGGCTTCGACAGCCTTCGGGCAGTTTTCCTTGAGCTCGGCCCACGTGGTGGGAGCCTTCTCGACGAGGTCCTTGCGGTAGTACAGGAACGCGGCGTTGGTGTTCTTGGGCGCTGCGTAGAGCTTGCCGTTGTACGTGCCCGACGCGACCGTGGACTCGAGGAGGCCCGACGTGTCGATCTTCAGGTCACCCTCGAGCGGAGCCAGCCAGCCGTTGGCAGCAAACTGCGCGGTGTTGACGACGTCGACGCCGATGAGGTCGTACTCGTCGCTCTTGGCCTGCATGCGCTGGGTGATGTCGTCGACCTGCGCGTTGGCTTCCTTCGCCAGTGGCTTCAGGGTGACCTTCTCGTCCGGATGCTCGGCATTCCAGTCGGAGATGATGTTTTCGAGCGCCTCATTCAGGGCATCCTGGCCCTCGACGATCGTGATGGGGCCGCGGCCTTCGCTGGAGGACGATCCCCCGGATGCGGCTGTGGTGGTGGTGTCGCCGCCGTTGTCCGAATCGGACGAACAACCGGCCAGTACCAGCATCGACACTGCCGACGCTGCAATTGCAGCCCGACGCATCGCCTTCGAGTTCAGAACCATGGATTCGCTCCCCGCTTGTATACGACAAAAGACATCCCGGTAGCCGACGTCACGGCATGCGCCATGAGTGCCGGCTCCCGGCATCGGCCCCTACTGTGGCACGAGACACCCCTACTTGTTGGTATTACGGCGAACCTGAATCGTTCATGTGTCGGATTAGAGCGCCAAGTCAGCCGAGGCGACGGCCGTCGCTGGATGCAAAAATGTGCACCTTGCCCGGGTCGACGCGAAGATTCACGCGATCACCCTTCTGGGGCGGATTACGCCAATCACCTCGTGCCACGATCTGTTGTGGGCTGCCGCCGATAGTCGTGCGGCCGTAGACGTAGGCGTCGGACCCGAGTTCTTCGACGACGTCGACGTCCATCGGAATTCCCGCAGCGGCAATTTCGAGGTGTTCCGGACGAATTCCGAGCACAACTTCGGTCTCGGGTGTTCCGTTCAATGTTTCACGGGAAACAGGAACAACCACGTCACCGAACGCCACACCGCGATCGGTGAGGGGAAGGGTGAAGAGATTCATCGCGGGCGAACCCATGAAGCCGGCAACAAACACGTTCTTCGGCCGGTTGTAGAGCTCCCGCGGCGACGCACACTGCTGCAGGATTCCCTTGTCGAGGACGGCGACGCGGTCACCCATGGTCATGGCCTCCACCTGATCGTGCGTCACATAGACCATCGTGGTCGCGAGGCGTCGCTGCAATTGCGCGATCTGCGTACGCGTCTGCACCCGCAGTTTTGCGTCGAGGTTCGAGAGCGGCTCGTCCATCAGAAACACCTGCGGTTGGCGGACGATGGCGCGGCCCATCGCAACTCGCTGACGCTGGCCACCGGACAGCGCTTTCGGCTTGCGATCCAGGTACGGCTCCAGGTCGAGCATCTTGGCAACTTCCTCGACGCGAGCCCGGGTTTCCGTCTTGTTCGTACCCGCCAACTTGAGCGCAAATCCCATGTTCTCGGCGACCGTCATGTGCGGGTACAGGGCGTAGTTCTGGAACACCATCGCGATGTCGCGTTCCTTGGGTTCCTGACCCGTGACGTCGCGGTCACCGATGAGAATGCGGCCACTGTGGACCTCCTCGAGACCCGCCAGCATGCGGAGCGTCGTCGACTTTCCACAACCGGACGGTCCGACGAGAACAAGGAACTCGCCGTCCTCGATCTGGAGGTCGAGCTTGTCGACTGCGGGGGAATTCGATCCGGGAAACAGGCAGGTAGTTCCCTCGAATGTCACTGAAGCCATGACGGGTTGATCCCTTCTACCGGCAGGAACGTGCCGGACGATCCAAGTTGAGGGTGAGTGTGTGCCCCAGCAGCATAAGCGCCGCTGTCGGTATCCGGGAGTACCCTTCTGCGGTGAGTTCGGAGAAGATGTTGACCCGCATCGGCGCTCTGCTTCGTCAGGCAGAATCCACCGATAATCCCCACGAAGGTGAAGCCTTCATGGCGGCCGCACAGCGGTTGGCCACCAACTCGGCCATCGACCTGGCGGTGGCCCGTGCACACACGGCGTCGTCGGAAAAACGGGCGACGCCCACCCAACGGCTCATCACGATCGGTGAGCCCGGCAAGCGTGGCTTGCGCACCTACGCTCAGCTGTTCATCGCCATCGCTGCCGCCAACGACGTGCAGTGCGACATCGCGCAGACGTCTGCCGTCATCTTCGCGTACGGATTTGCCGGCGACATCGACGTGTGTGAGGCCCTGTACTCGAGCCTTCTGTTCCAGATGGTGCGAGATTCCGACGCGTATGTGCGCTCCGGTGCGTACCGCGGTGAAACGTCCGTGCGGACGGTCGTCGAAACTCGCGGACGACGACGCGTCAGCACTCAGGTCCGCAAGCCTGTTGCCGGAGTGACCGCACGGCTCAACTTCCAGATGGCCTATGCGGCGCGCATCGGTGCCCGGTTGGCGGAAACGAAGAAGGAGACGGAAACAGTGTCGACTGCGTCATCCTCGGAAACCGCACTGGTGTTGCGTAACAAGGAAATCGAACTCAAGGACTACTATTCGTCAAATTCCAAGGCACGCGGTACATGGCAGGGCGGCGGCCGGGCAAGTGCCGGGCATTCGTCGCATGCACGTCAGGCAGGGGACAAAGCGGCCAGATCAGCACGGCTGGGAAACCTCCCGGAGATCGGTGGCGTCAAGGGGCAGATCGGACGGGGCGAGCGAAGCGACGGGGGTAGGTGAGCGGTGAGAGACAAGCAGCAGTCCGCCGTCTACGAAGCAGAAACCTTGGTGCGCACCATGTTCGACCGCGCGGACCAGCGGGGGACACGTAGCGTCGAAGTTCTGGGATCCACCATCACACTGCCGGTCGAGCGCAAATTCGGATCCGTGGAATCGGTGCGGACATATTGCGAGCAGGTTCTTGCACTGAACTGGGTGGGGGAAACCTGGCCCCGCGCAACTGTTTCGGTAATGGTGCGCGCCCGCGCCGGAAACACTGCCGCCCACTACTCGAATGACACCATCGCCGTCCCCGAGGATCGAGACGGGCGCTGGGCGTTGCGTGAACTTGTCGTCCTGCACGAACTCGCACACCACCTCGGCAACCCCGACTCCGACGAGGCTTCCCACGGGCCCGAATTCGTCGACCGATACCTCACGCTGGTCGACGAAATCATCGGGCCCGAGGCTGCCTTCGTCCTGCGTGCGATGTTCCTTGCCGGTGGTGTTCGAACCGACTGAGCCCTCTCTGCCCTCGGCGAACCCGGTAGTGGCCGCACTGGTCGGCTGGAATACTCGGCGTATGGATGCGCAGCGCAGATTAGTCCTGGTCAAGGGTGGGTCGGAACTGCCCAACCCGGATGCACCTGCGCGTAAGCCCCCACTGATCCGCGAAGCGTACGGACGAGTGTTGCGTGAGGTCCGACGCGATCAGGACCGGACACTCGGCGACGTAGCCGCCCAAGTCGGAATGTCGAAGCAATACCTGTCCGAGATCGAGCGAGGCAAGAAGGAACCGTCGTCGGAAATCCTGCGCGCGATCTGTGAAGCCTTGGGGATGCCGCTGGAGCACTTGCTGTTCCGATCGGGCAACAAGATAATTGCACTCAATTCCCTCACCTTCGGGCACTCTCCGGCACCGATCTCCGGCCCCGTCCTGATGGCGGCCTGAGTCAGTTCCCTTCGATCAAGCTGTCAGCCAGGCCGTAGGAAATCGCGTCGTGGGCGGTGAATATCCGGTCCCGATCGGTGTCCTTTCGAAGTCGCTCGACGCTCTGACCGGTGTGCTTACTCAAGATCGTCTCCGTCTGCTCGCGGATTCTCAGGATCTCAGCCGCTTGAAGCGCCAGGTCCGAGATGGTGCCGCTACCTTGTGTCGACGGTTGGTGCAGCAGCACCCGGGAATGGGCGAGAACATGCCGATGGCCCGGAGTACCGGCAGCGAGCAGCACCGCAGCAGCCGACGCCGCCTGCCCCATGCAGTACGTCGAAATCGTGGGTTTCAAGAACTGCATCGTGTCGTAGATCGCGAGCATCGCAGTGGTGGAACCGCCGGGAGAGTTGATGTACAAACCGATTTCGCGATCCGGGTTGTCGGCCTGCAGGTGCAGCATCTGAGCCATCACGACGTTGGCGACGCCGTCGTCGATCTCGGTGCCGAGAAAGACGATGCGCTCGTTGAGCAGCCTACTGAAGATATCGAAAGATCGCTCACCCGTTGGTGTTCGCTCGATGACGCTGGGAATCGTGTACTGGGACATGATGTTCACAATCCGATCTTGGGGAAGGTAGCCTGCGGTGCGATCTCGGCGAACGTCGTCACGACGCGGTCGACGATTCCGTATTCGCGTGCCTGCTCGGCGGTAAACCAACGATCTCGGTCGCTGTCTATCTCGATTTCTTCGACGGTCCGGCCCGTTTCGGCGGCCAGAATTTCCTGCGACTGACGCTTCATCAACTCGAGGCTCTCGGCCTGGATCGCGATATCCACCGCTGTGCCACCGATACCCGCTGACGGCTGGTGCATCATGATGCGACTGTGCGCCAGGCTGATTCGCTTGCCATGTGTACCGGAGCAGAGAAGCACCTGACCCATACTGGCGGCAAATCCCATCGCTACCGTCACGACGTCATTGGGGATCAGCTTCATGGTGTCGTAGATGGCGAGACCGGCAAACACCGATCCGCCGGGTGAATTGATGTAGAGCACGATGTCGCGCTTGGGGTCGGTAGTGGCGAGGAGCACCAATTCCGAGCACACGCGCTCGGCCATGTCGTCGTTAACCTCGCCGGTCAGCAAGATTGTTCGTTGACGAAAGAGCCTGTCTGTCAGCAGGTCACGATATCCGGTGTCGGTGAGGGTTGGAGTAGTCATGAATCCATTCGTACCGGCGCCGCGGCGCTGGAATCCAGATTGTCTGCTGTAGGCAGACCCGGACCTGAACCCGACGATTCGGACCAGCCTGAACTAAACCCGTGAGCAGCACTTTTCCGCCTTGTCGACGGCAACCGCCATTGTCGTCGCCACGCAGTGGGGGTTATATGGGGTTATGCACATCAGTGCAGGTCAGGGTGTCGAGTTGCGAGAGAGGCCGGGGCAGATGCCAAAGATCAACGTCTATGTTCCGGATGACCTCGCGGCAGCGGTGCGTGCCCGGCAACTCCCGATCTCGGCGATCTGCCAAATGGCGCTTCGCGGCGCACTCGATCGCGAAGCACCCGATTCTTCGGTGCGCATCACCGAGCACATCGAGACCGATCTGCCGTTCAGCCCTCACCTGGCATCGGTGATATCCCTGGCGCCGGCCGCTGCGGCCAGAAAAGGTTCGTTGACAGTTGATTCCGAACACTTGCTGCAAGCTCTCCTCGACGAGGAAGAGAACCTCATACTGCGCGGTCTCGACCACCTCGGGCTGACCCGCGCATCCATACAGAAAACTCTCGATCTGGTGGTACCCGACAAGGCACCCGTCGACGACAGCGACGTCACGTACGGCCCCGCGGCCCGCGTGATTCTCGAAGCAGCAGTGGCCGATGCGCACTTGGCCGGAAACTCCGTCGTAAACGGCGCAAATTTGGTGTGGGCCTTGGCAAACGCTTCCACAGGATATGCCGCCGACGTCCTGGACCACCTCGGATTCTTCCAGGTGACCACTCACCAAGCCCTCGGCTTGATCGAAGTTGGTGTCGGCCACACAAACCGATATGCACCGGCCGGCCAAGCTGCGATCCTCACGGAACTCGCCAAGATCACCGACCGCCTCGCGCGCCTCGAGGCTTCTCTCTCGTCTTCGTGTAGCTAGAGCGAAAAACTCGTAGCCCCCTCTCTTCTCACGCATTCCAGAATGGAGGTGCGCTGTCATGGCGCGCTCACTCCCTCGCTTTCACGGACAGATAGTCACGGACGATTCCGAGAGTCTGCATGTGTCGACCGACGTGCTGATTGTCGGCGGCGGACCGGCGGCAACCTGGGCGGCAGTTGCCGCAGCGGAATCCGGCGCCAGTGTCACGTTGGTAGACAAAGGCTATGTCGGCGCAAGCGGTGTAGCCGCGACGGCGGGAGTCGGCCATTGGCTCGTGCCCCCGGTTCCGGAGCGTCGCGACGAAGAAATCTCGCGGCGCGAACGCTCCGGTGGTTTCATCACCGATCGAGTCTGGACCGAAGCGGTTCTCGACGAGGCTTGGGAGCGAACAGCTCTCATCCCTGAATGGGGATACAAGCCCAGTGCCAAGCCGCGCAGTCCCGGCTCATTGTTCGGCGCGCGTCCCGGCGAGCGATCATTTTCCGGCGCGGCCCCGGACTACCTCCGCTTCCTGCGTGGGAAGGTCAAGAAATCCGGAGTCCATGTACTGGACCATAGCCCGGCACTGGAACTTCTCGTGGATTCCAACGGAACTGTCTCCGGGGCAACGGGTTACCAGCGTCAGGTCAAACGGCCCTGGCGCGTCGACGCCGGCGCCGTGATCCTCGCGACTGGCGGCACCACGTGGAAGAGCCACTCACTCGGCGGTGACGTGAACACCGGCGAGGGGCACTTGATGGCCGTCGAAGTCGGCGCACATCTCTCCAGCATGGAGTTCTCGAACTTCTACGGAATGGTGCCCTTCGGAACCAGCATGGACAAGAACGGATTCTTCGTCTCCGCGTCGTACTGGGATCACCGCGGTGAACCGATCCGGTATCACGACCTTCATCAAAGCCGCGCAGAGCTTCTCGGCGCTTCGCTGCGCGGCACGATCACCGCACAGTTCACTCAGTTCAACAAGGAGATATGGCCGGCGCTGCGCGCTGCGATGCCCAACTTCTTCATGGTGACGGACAAACTCGGGATCGATCCCTTCAACGAACGGTTCCCGATGGATTGGGTCCAAGAAGGAACTGTCCGGGGTACGGGCGGAATACACATTCTCGACTACGAGGCGTCGACGGGAGTGTCCGGCCTCTACGCGGCAGGCGATATCGCGGCGCGCGACCGCATAGTCGGCGCTGCCACCGGAGCGGGTGGCCCCAACCTGTCGTGGGCCATTGCGACCGGGACGTGGGCTGGACGCGCTGCGGCCGGATTCTCCGCACATCGTGGATTACCAACCCGATTCGATGTCGAACCGTCCGGAACCCTCGGTGTTCGTGGTCGAGGTGTCAACAGCGTCGACGACGCTGTTGACTCGATCCAGTCCGAAATGCTGCCGATCGACAAGGCAGTTTTCCGCAGCAACGACGGACTTGCCGACTCGGCTGCTCGCCTCGATCGACTGTGGGAGAGCGCATCTTCCGCCCCGATCGTCGAATACTCCGGCATGGAGGCAATCGCGCAACGCGAGAGCGCCGGAATGCTGGCGATGGGCCGGTGGGCGGTACGTACGGCCATGGCGCGCACGGAAACCCGTGGCATGCATACCCGCACCGATTTCCCTGACACGGATTCGAGCCAAGCTCACCGACTACTCAGTGGCGGGCTTGACGATATCTGGGTGGAGCCGGATACCGAATTACCCCGTGTTGGTATCACATTGGCCACGCAGGGGAGTGCGTCATGATCGAGATCATCAACGCCGACCGCTGCACCACGTGCGACATCTGCGTCCGGATCTGTCCGATGAACGTCTTCGAAGCCGTCCCGGACGCCCCTCCCGTGATCGCCAGACATTCGGACTGCCAGACGTGTTTCCAGTGTGAGGCGTACTGCCCGGCCGACGCCATGTTCGTCTCGCCCTCACGCACACCGGAACCGCAGGGCTCCGAGTTCCTCGACGAAGAGCACCTCCTCGGGCAGAACCTGCTCGGGATGTACCGCGAACGCGTCGGGTGGCGCAAATCGTCCGCCCGCCCGACACAATCCACAGCCGACTATCACCAGCTTGCCCAGAATGCCAGGAGAACACCATGACCATCCGCACTCGCACCAAAAGCCTTGCCGCACTGCTGGGAATCGCACTTCTCGCAACGGTGACCGCGTGCTCGTCGACCTCGGAAGCCACCGAGGGTACGTCGGCGTCACTGGTTCCGTTGACAGTGGGCGCTCCGTGGAACGGTGCGGCCGGTAAATCCCCCACGGACACAACCTCGTTCGGCTACGCCGTCCACGAGGGTCTGGCACAACCGATTCTCGAGAAGTACGGATTCGAGTACAAAGCCTTCGTCGGCTTCAACAACGGTCCGCCGGTGGTGCAGGCATTGCAGACTGGCGACGTACAGGTCGGCCTGATCGGTGACACACCGGCCGTTCAGGCCAAGGCCAGCGGAATCGACGTGCCCGCCTTGGTGATCGACAAGCCAGCGTCCGATATCTGGTTCCTCGGCCGAGAAGGTGGAGTGTCGAAGATCGAAGATCTTGCCGGAAAGAAGGTGGGACTCCAATTCGGCTCCAACTTCGACAAGTACGGACGCGCCGTACTCGAACGTGCCGGTGTTGCAGATCAGGTGGAGTTGGTGAATCTGCTCTTCGCCGACGCGCTTCCGGCCCTGCAGCGCGGCGATATCGACGCCGTTCCACTTCCCGCGACGACGGCCGGCATCTGGCGCAAGCAGATCAACTTCCCCATTCTGTCCAAGGCGAGCGTCGACGACCCCGATCTGCTGGCCACCAGCGTCGCCCTGACTTCGCGTGAGACTTTTGCGGCGAATCCCGAACTGGCAAAGGCAGTCTGGGAAGTTATCCAGGCCGGAGACAAAGCAATCGATGCGAACCACGACGCCTATGCTCAGTTCGTTTTTGATGCCACCGGCTCACCGGTAGATGTGGTCAAGGAAGCAACACTGTGGAATTTCCAGAGCGAACCAGTTGATCCGGACGGATTGAACACGGTGCGTTCGACGCTCGACTTCCTGGTCAAGTCCGGTAAGGCCCCCAACGCCTTCGACGTCACGACCTGGGCAGTGTCATGAGTGTGGAAGCACCGGCACTGCCCACGGTGAGAGCGCCTGAGCATCTCGCGCCGGCACCTACCCGTCGGCGGCGACGCTCACGATTGACCGATGTCGCGCTGCGCGCAAGCGTCCCGGTTGCACTGCTCGCCTTATGGGCGGTGGGATCGGCGACCGGCAAGATCGACGAGAAGACCTTCCCGTCGCCGTGGTCGGTGTGGTCCGCATTTGTCGAACTGCTGACGACAGGGGTTCTGTGGGAGAACCTTTCGGTATCGCTTGTCCGTGTTGCTATCGGATTTGCCATCGGCGGGGCACTGGGACTATCGCTCGGCATCATCTCCGGCCTGTTTGCTCTGGCCGACAAACTCCTCGACCCGACGCTGCAAATGCTCCGCACCATCCCGTTTCTCGCAATCACTCCGTTGCTGATCCTGTGGTTCGGCATCGACGAACGCCCCAAGATCATCATCATCGCAGCAGCAGCACTGTTTCCGCTGTACATCAACACTCACAGCGGCGTGCGAAACGTGGATCGCAAGGTCATCGAAGCCGGACGAGTGTTCGGGCTCCGTGGCATCGGGTTGATCCGTCAGGTAATTCTGCCGGAGATGATTCCGTCGGTGCTTGTCGGACTGCGGGCCTCGCTGTCGGTGTCGCTTCTCGCGCTCATCGTCGCCGAGTTGAGCAATGCCCCCAAGGGCCTGGGTTTCCTGATGACCTCAGCTCAGCAGTATTTCCAGACCGACATCCTGGTGGTTGTCGTGATCATCTACGCAATCTGGGGGTTGTCGGTCGACCTTCTCGTTCGAGCTATCGAGCGAATCCTGATGCCGTACAAGCAATGGGGGAAGTCCGCATGAGCATTCGAGACACCGGTGTACGCGCCAGTGGCATCGTCAAGACTTTTGGTGATCGCACAATCCTGGACGGTTTCTCGCTCGACGTGCAACCGGGGGAGTTCGTTGCACTCCTCGGAGCCAGCGGCAGTGGCAAGACAACCTTCCTGCGAATTCTTGCCGGCCTCGAGGGATACGACGCCGGGGAGGTGCACGCACCGGATGCGCGGACGGTCGTCTTCCAGGAGCCTCGCCTCATTGCGTCGAAGCGCGTCCAGGACAACGTCATACTGGGTCAGCGTGCTACCCGGAAGAATCGCGAAGCCGCAACCGCTGCGTTGGCCGAGGTGTCACTAGCCGGGCGCGAACGGGCTTGGCCCACAACCTTGTCCGGCGGTGAGGCGCAACGCGTCGCATTGGCCCGGGCCTTGGTACGCAACCCACAACTGTTGCTGCTGGACGAGCCGTTTGCGGCACTCGATGCGCTCACCCGACTGCGCATGCAGGCCTTGGTGGCAGAACTGTGCCGCAAACATCGTCCGGCAGTGCTGCTGGTGACTCACGACATCGACGAGGCAATCCTGCTCGCGGATCGTATTGCGGTGTTGCGCGACGGTCGTTTGAGCATCCTCGAAAACGTCTCGTTCGCGCAGCCGCGCAATCCAGCGCAACCGGGGTATACAGCTCTGCGCACTCGCCTACTCGAAGAATTGGGGGTCCACGAGTCGGTTGGTGCTGCACACACGTAGCGGCAACCGGGTGTTCCCGGCCATGATGAAGGGAGTAACCATTTCCTCTCGGCAGGAGCGCGGCATGACTCGTCCGGTACGCATCGGTGTTCAACTCCAACCCCAGCACGCACCCGACTACGGGCTGATCCGCGACGCGGTTCTGCGATCAGAAGACGCGGGGGTCGACATCGTCTTCAACTGGGACCACTTCTACCCGTTGACCGGCGATCCCGACGGAGCCCATTTCGAATGCTGGACCATGCTCGGGGCCTGGGCCGAGCAGACCGAACGTGTGGAGATCGGTGCCCTGGTCACGGGGGGTGGCTACCGCAATCCCGATCTGCTGGCCGATATGGCGCGAACCGTCGACCACATGAGCGGTGGACGCCTCATCCTCGGCATCGGCGCCGGCTGGTTCCAGAAGGACTACGACCAGTTCGGCTACGACTTCGGCACCCCAGGTTCACGGCTGAAACTGCTCGGCGAGTACCTGCCTCGCATCACACGGCGACTGGCCGGTGGCAACCCGCCGCCGACGCGCAATATCCCGGTTCTGATCGGCGGTGGCGGAGAGAAGAAGACCCTGCGACTGGTCGCCGAGTATGCCGATGTGTGGCACAGCTTCGGCGACCGCGAGACGCACCTGCGCAAGTCCGACATCCTGGCCGATCACTGCGCCGCTGTCGGACGCAATCCCCTGGATGTGGAGCATTCCGCCCCGTGGCCCGGATTGGAGAACGCCGCCGACCTGGTGGCCGACGGCGTCACTCTCTTCACAGTCAGTTCGAGCGGACCGGATTACGACCTGACAACCCTCGTCGAGGCAATCGGGTGGCGCGATGAGAACACCGCTCCTGCGTTGAGTGGGTTGGCCTGAAGGCCTGTGCGCCTTTTTGGTAGCGGGAACTACCAGAAAGGCGCACGGGGCGGTTACGCCCTAGCGAGAATCCCTGCGAAATCAGTTCCCACCGGCAGGGTTCCGTACTCGTGACCACGATCCTCGCCCAGTCGAGCGGCGATGAACGCCTCCGACGACGCGGCCGGCGCGTAACGCACCATCAGCGACGCCTGAAGCGCGAGCGCCATGGCTTCGACGACGGTCCGAGCCCTCAGCTGCGCGTCAGCGGGTGCCATCGTGGCGAGCTCACCGAGCTGGCGTCGTACCCGGTCGAGGTGCTGATCGAGAACCGGGTTGTTGCCACGGGCGAGGTTGACCTCGTGATCGAAGGCGGCGACGGAATCGGGTTCACGAGTCATCGCGCGCAATACGTCGAGCGCGATGACGTTGCCTGAACCCTCCCAAACGGCCATGACGGGCTGTTCGCGGTAGCGACGAGCCAGCGGGAAGTCCTCGGTGTACCCGTTGCCACCCAGGCATTCGAGAGCCTCGTACGAGTGATGCGGGCCGCGCTTGCAGATCCAGTACTTCGCGACGGCTGTCGCGAGGCGACGGAACGCCTTTTCCTGCTCGTCGGCGTCGTTGTCCTGCGCACGAGCCAAACGCAGTGCGGTGATGGTCGCGGCCTCGGATTCAAGCGCCAGGTCCGCGAGCACCGACGTCATGGCAGGCTGATCCGCCAGGACGGCACCAAAAGCGCTGCGGTGACGTGCGTGCCACACTGCCTCAGCGACCGACTGCCGCATTCCGGCGGTACTGCCGAGAATGCAGTCGAGACGCGTCTGCGACACCATCTCGATGATGGTCCGCACACCACGCCCTGGCTCACCGATCATGGTGCCGACGGTGCCGTCGAGCTCGATCTCGGATGACGCATTGGACTTGTTGCCCAGCTTGTTCTTCAGACGCTGGATGCGGAAGACGTTGCGCGTGCCGTCGGGCAGGATGCGCGGGAGCAGGAAGCACGAAAGACCTTCGCCTGCAGCACCTTCAGCCTGAGCCAGCACGAGGAAGGCGTCGGACATCGGTGCCGAGCAGAACCACTTGTGGCCGGTGAGCAGATAATCGGCACCCGGACCGCCGCGGCCCGCGGGCTTCGCGATGGTGGTGTTGGCGCGTACGTCGGAGCCGCCCTGCTTCTCCGTCATGGACATACCGAAGATGGCGGATGCCTTTCCGGGGGCGTCCAACTCGGGCGTGTAGCTGCGTGAGAGTGCGCGCGGCGTCCAGATGGCGGCGACATCAGGCTGCAGCTCGAGCGAGGGGATTACGGCATGTGTCATGGAGATGGGGCACGCATGACCGGGTTCGACCTGGGAGAACAGCATAAATGCCGCTGCGCGAGCAACATTGGCACCGGGCTTGGGGTTCTCCCACGCCGAGGTATGCGCTCCGTGAGCGACCGCGGCCGAGATGATGCGGTGGTACGACGGGTGATATTCCACCTCGTCGATGCGGTTACCCCACCGGTCGAAGGTGTGCAGTTCGGGGATGACGGTGTTTGCCAACTCGGCATCGTGCTGGAAGCCCGCACTGCCGACCAGTTCACCGATTCCGGTGAGTTCCTCTGTTGCCCAGTTTGCATCATGGCGTACGACGCCTTCCGCAAGCACGGCGTCGAGAAGGAACTCGTTGACGTCGGTACGCGGCACCGACTGATTGAGCACGGCATGCGTGCGATGCGGGGCCGGATGCGTGACGGTGTTTTCGGAAAGTTCAGTCATGACAAACCTTTCAGCTCGCGCTGCGGATGAGGTGCTTCTGGATCTTGCCGGTGGGTGTACGCGGGAGCACGGTCACAAATTTCACCTCACGTGGAATCTTGTAGCGCGCCAGCTTGTCCGAGAGGTAGGTCTTGATGTCGTCGGCATCGATGACGCCAGGTTCACGCCACACGACATGCGCAACGACGGTTTCGCCCCACTCCTCGTTGGGCTTGCCGACAACGGCCACGTCGACAACATCGGGGTGCCCGGAGATCACGTCCTCCACTTCCTTGGAGTAGACATTCTCGCCGCCGGTGATGATCATGTCCTTCGCGCGATCGACGATGAAGAGATAACCGTCTTCGTCGGTGCGCGCGAGATCGCCTGTTCGGTACCAATTTCCTTCGGCAAACGCGGCCGCAGTGGCTTCGGGATCATCGAGATAACCCTGCATGACGGTGTCGGCACGCAACCAGATCTCACCGATCTGCTCGGGCTCCACGTCGATGCCATTGTCACCAACGACCCGCAGATCCACACCGGCAAGCGCGAACTTGCCGATAGACCCGGCCTTGGTCAACTGCTCCTCTGGGTACAGCACCGTGCCGACAGGACCGGTCTCGGTCATGCCGTAGACCTGGCGGAACTCGGTGGTGCCGTAGGACTCCACGAGTCGGCGGGCAACATCGGCACCGATGGGGCCACCGCCGTACAACCACGCACGGACGCTACCGAGGTTGTAGTCGGCGAAGTTCGGCACCATGTTGAGGGCTGTCGTATAGATGACCGGAGGACCAAAGCAAAGCGTAATACGTTGTTCCTGAACAGTTTCCAGGAATGTCACCGGATGGTACTCACGAACCAGCACAACCGTTCCGCCCATGTAGAGCGTGGACATGAACCAGTTGTTGAGCGGTGACGCGTGCCAGATCGGAACAGCCATGAGCAGCCGCTCATCCCGCGTCGTCGAGACGGCAAGGCCGGCAGTGATCGCCACCCCGACCACGTTGCGGTGGCTGTGGACGCAGCCCTTCGGAGCGCCGGTTGTACCCGAGGTGTACAGGATTTCGGCCGGATCGTTTTCGTCGATCTCGACGCCGTCCACACCGTCCACGCTACTGATGGCGTCATCGAAGAAGTCGAAACCGTCTGCGGCAGAGTCTGTACTGACCAACTTTGCGGTGGTTTCGAGGCGACTGACGACCGGTGCCAGTTCACCGTCGAAGACACACACCGACACCTTGGCGTGTCCAAGCACGTAGGCGACTTCGGGCGTCTGCATCTTGTGATTGATGGGAACGACGACGGCGCCCAGACGCCAGGCTCCCAGCATCGCGTAGACAAAACCTGGTGTGTTGAAGCACATCAGAGCTACACGATCGCCACGCCCCACACCCAGATCTTCCAGATACGCGGCAGCACGCCGGCTTCCGTCCTGAACCTGCTGATACGAGTGTTCGTGGCCGCCTGCGATCAGGAACGGCTTGTCGGGCGTCTTGGTGACATTGCTGTCGAATACGCGAACGATGTTCATCGGCAAATCCTTAAAAGTCCTGATGGAGAGAGAGTTTCACTCCATCGAGCTGTTCAGTACTGCGTCGGGTATCTGAAGGGTGGCGAAAATGACGGCTACCGCTTCCTCGAGCGAGTAGCCGAAGCTCTCGCCGGTTGCGGTCTTCTGAATGACGAGGCCGAAGATCGCGGACCAGAAGGCTTTCGATTCGACGTCGATGCCCGCGCGCAGCTGCCAACCGGTGCGGACCAAAGTTCGGAGGAGGGCAGTTTCGCCTGAGGAGTGCAAGGTGCGGAGCGTCTCGGAGATGAGATCGCGTAGCTCGCCGCGCCGCCCCGTCATCATCATCGCTTCGACAAAGATCTCGACGCTCGGAGCTCCCGTACCGAGCAGCGATCCGACAAGTTTCTCGGTGTAGTCACCGACGGTAGCGGCGTCCGCGGCATCAACCTCGGCGCGTTTACCTGCCCGGAGAACAGCAGCGCAGGCGACCTCGACAAAAAGCTTCTCTTTGGATCCGTAGTAGTACGTCACCTGATTGGGATGAGCGCCGGCGGCCGCGCAAATTTGGGCGATGGATACGCACTCACCATGCTCGAGAAACAGTTCCGTGGCCGCGTCGAACAGAGCCTGACGGGTCTGCTTCCCGGATTGCCGTGTTGCTCGCGCTGCCGGTACTGCTTCGGTGGCCATGGACGCACTCCTACTTGTTTGTATGACAAACAATAACTTGGTGTTGTTTGTATGGCAAACAATTTTCTTCGAACGCGAACGCCCGAGTGAGAATTACGAGTGATGTCGATCGACACCTCACACACAGCGGACTAGTCTTCTCCCACAGAGCGAAGCCCGTTCCTACTCGATCGGGATGAACGCCAGACTAAGCACATTCGATGTTTAGCCAACCGAACAACTCGATTCTTCTGCGAGGAGGTGCCCGTCAATGCTCGAGAATTCTGATGTTCCGCTTGCCACTCGGGCAACTATCGCCGGGGACTGGGCAGACCTACTGCGCGAACACTTTGTTGCTCTGGACGTATCCGATATCGACGACCGCACACGTTTCACCGGCGCTGTCCAATCGGCTCAGCTTGCCCACGTCAAGGTTGCTGCCGTTCAGTCGATGGAACAACGAATAGTGCGCAGCAACAGTTTGATCAGGGATGACGGCGCCGACTACCTGCAAATCGGGATGATCCGCCGCGGTAGCGCGATAGTGCGGCAGGACGAGCGAGAATGCGTACTGCGATGCGGTGACTACGTGCTGTACGACACCACCCGTCCATTCGATTGGCAATTCGAGGGACATCCCAACGACGGGTTCTGGGGACTCGAGGTCTTCACCTGGCCAAGGCCGTCTCTGGCGCTCGCCGACGCTGAAATCCGGAGCCTCACCGCCGTTGCGTTTGACGGTCACACCGGCATGAGTGGACTTCTAGGTCGCTTTCTTCACGATCTTGCGTCAGTCCGCATGGCCTCTGATGTCGCCGGAGCCGAGGCTGAGATCATCGAGGAAATCAGCGGTTTGGTGAAATCGTTCCTGCACACCACAATCCGTCCGGTCGCCTCGTATCGTAACGACCTTTACGAGATGGCACTTTCGGTCATCGACGACCGCATCGAGGACCCGTCGCTGTCGCCGGTAAACATCGCCGAATCGGTCGCAGTTTCCATTCGACAGTTGCATCGGGTCTTCGCCGAACACGGCACGACTGTCTCACGCTCGATTCGACGTCGTCGCCTGGAAGTCTGTCGCCGAGAGATGGTGCGACACGGGACCGCAGAGCGGTCGTTGACTCAAATTGCTCACCGATGGGGATTTACGGACCCCTCTACCTTCAGTCGAGCGTTCAAAGCCGAGTTCGGGATGAGTCCTCGCCGATACCGCTCGGAATCACTCGCTGCGTCACTCGATTCCGCGAACTCTGCCTCACTCCGGTAACAAACGGTAACGCGCACGTAACCTGCTGCGCTACTTATCTATTCGAGATCGCCGCGATAATCCGGCACTGCAGGAACAATCCGAGGTTCTTGGCACTGTGGTCCATGTTTCTGGCATTTCTGGTCAAGTTTGCCGGGCGTTGCGGGCGTAGATTTTCGATACGCCGTTGCCGCAGCGTCAGGCAACCGATGACCTACTCGGATGGAGTGCTCATGGAATCTGCGATCAGTGAACATCTCAAATGCCCACGGACCTTGACTCGTAGGGTTCCGGATACGTACGCACCGCCGTTTCCCATGTGGGTGGGGCGATCGGACGAGAAATTGCACCAAGTGGTGATGGGCTACTTCGGCGTGCAATTCCGCGGAGACGAACAGCGTTCGGACGCACTGGCGGCCATGCGCAACATAGTCGCCAGTCTCGATCTGGCTGACGGCGCGCTACACCACGATCTGACCCACCACCTCGACAACCAAGGCTACGAGAACTTGATTGTCGCAGGGTACTGGACGGACCCTGCGTCCCAACAACGTTGGAGCAAGTCCCGAGCGGTGGCGGACTGGTGGGAATCTGCTGACCGCCTGTCTGACGGCTTGGGTTTCTTCCGCGAGATCGTGGCACCGCGGGCCGAGCAGTTCGAAACGCTGTACGCGTTCCAAGATAATCTCCCCGGTGTCGGAGCGGTGATGGACGGCATCAGCGGCGACATAAACGAACACGGCTACTGGGGTTCGATGCGCGAACGATTTCCGATCTCCCAGACCGACTGGATACAACCGTCCGGCGAACTACGTGTGATCGCAGGCGATCCCACAGCAGGTGGCCGTGTAGTGGTACGCGGGCACGACAACATCGCATTGATTCGATCCGGTCAAGATTGGGCCGATGCCGAAGCAGACGAACGCAGTCTGTACCTGGACGAAATCCTGCCGACTCTCGAAGCAGGAATGGACTTCCTCCGCGACAACGGCCAGGCAGTGGGCTGCTACAGCAACAGGTTTGTGCGCAACATCGACATCGACGGCAACTTTCTCGACCTGAGTTACAACATCGGACACTGGGCCTCGCTCGACAATCTCGAGCGCTGGTCGGAGTCCCACCCGACCCACCTACGCATTTTCACCACGTTCTTTCGTGTAGCCGAAAATCTGGAGAAACTCCGCCTCTACCACGAGGTCTCGGTATTCGACGCGGACGCACAGCAGTACGAGTACATCAACTGTCACCCGCACACCGGAATGCTGCGCGACGCCACACACTGATCAGATCAGGAGCACACTTCTCATGGCAATAATTCGACCAGATGACAACGCAATAGATTCTGCTGCACAGCATTACGGAATCGACCTAGACGATACGGCCAAGCGGGAGTGGCCGGCCCTGATCGACGGAGCGCTCGGCTCCTACGATGCAGTCGATCAACTGTATGCCGACGAAGCAGCACCAACGCCGATCTCCCGCGAATACCGGACACCCGAATCTGACGAAAATCTTATGGGCGCTTGGTATGTGACAACCGAGATTCTTCCGACATCGGACGGCGTCCTGGGCGATCGTCGGGTAGCGATCAAGGACAACGTCAGTGTGGCGGGCGTGCCGATGATGAACGGGTCACGGTCGGTCGAAGGATTTGTTCCCTCCCGCGACGCCACTGTCGTCACTCGACTACTCGCAGCCGGGGCGACGGTTGCCGGCAAAGCAGTGTGCGAAGACTTGTGCTTCTCCGGTTCGAGTTTCACCCCGGCTAGCGGACCCGTTCGCAATCCATGGGACCCGCACCGTGAGGCCGGTGGATCATCGGGTGGCAGTGCAGCTCTCGTGGCCAATGGTGACGTCGACATTGCCATCGGCGGAGACCAGGGTGGATCGATTCGTATCCCTGCTGCATTTTGTGGCGTCGTCGGGCACAAGCCCACTTTCGGACTTGTCCCCTACACGGGCGCTTTTCCTATCGAGCGCACCATCGACCACCTCGGGCCGATCACTCGCAGCGTCGACGATGCGGCACTGATGCTTTCGGTCATTGCAGGCCGCGACGGCAACGACCCCCGACAACCCGAGAATCTCGAGACGGACGACTATTTGTCCAACCTCGGCTCCGGCGTAGCGGGGATGCGAATCGGTGTTGTGCGAGAAGGATTCGGTCAGGCCGTCTCACAACCGGAGGTCGACGACGCCATCCGTTCAGCGGCGTACAGCTTGACCGAGGCCAGATGCGTTGTGGAGGAAGTGAGCATTCCCTGGCACGTGCACGCCTTCCATATCTGGAATGTCATTGCCACTGACGGTGGCGCCTACCAGATGCTCGACGGCAACGGATACGGACTCAATGTCGAAGGTCTTTACGACCCGGAACTGATGGCACACTTTGCTTCTCGCCGTGTTCAGCATGCGAATGACTTGTCGGAAACTGTCAAACTGGTTGCGTTGACCGGCCATCACGGTGTTACCACGCTTGCAGGTGCCACCTACGGCAAAGCCCGCAACCTGGTGCCCCATGCCCGTGCCGCCTACGATGCCGCGCTGGAACAGTACGACGTGCTGGTAATGCCTACTCTGCCGTATGTCGCATCCGAGTTACCCGCTGCGAATGTCGACCGCGCCACCTTCATCACCAAGGCCCTCGGCATGGTCGCCAACACCGCACCGTTCGACGTCACCGGCCACCCTTCTCTCTCTGTCCCGGCAAGTCTGGTTAACGGTCTGCCGACCGGAATGATGATCACCGGCAAGCGTTTCGACGACGCAAAGGTACTACAGGTCGGTCGCGCATTCGAGAAGATTCGCGGTGCATTTCCGGCGCCGGCCCGCCACACATCCACAGTCCTTATTCCACCGATTCACACGTGATCAGCCCCCACAGGAAAGGTGAAACACAATGTCAGTAACGGTCGACCACACAACGGAGAATGCGGCACCAGCCCAGGCACCTGTCTCCGACCGCGCGTGGGCGTTGTTCCGCGCACTCGACGGCAAGGGATTGGTCCCTGCCGGTTACGTCGAGGGATGGAAGAAGACCTTCGAAGAGGACTTCAGCCCCAAGCGCGGCGCGGAGTTGGTCGCGCGAGCCTGGACCGACCCCGAATTTCGGCAGCTGCTCCTCACCGACGGTACTGCGGCAGTGGCTCAGTACGGCTATCTGGGACCTCAGGGTGAGTACATCGTGGCCGTCGAAGACACTCCGACGCTCAAGAACGTGATCGTGTGCTCACTGTGTTCGTGCACCGCCTGGCCGATTCTCGGTCTGCCGCCCACCTGGTACAAGAGTTTCGAATACCGTGCGCGAGTGGTCCGTGAGCCACGGAAGGTTCTCTCCGAGATGGGAACCGAGATCGCATCGGATACCGAGATTCGCGTGTACGACACCACCGCCGAAACTCGCTACATGGTCCTCCCACAACGCCCCGCAGACACCGAGGGTTGGAGCCAGGCGCAGCTGCAGGAAATCGTCACCAAGGACTGCCTGATCGGGGTCGCAATCCCGCAGATCCCCACCGTCTGATCACACCGACAAGAAAGAAGCACACCATGGATGGAGTACACGATCTTGCCGGAGTTCAAGGCTTCGGCAAAGTCCCGCATACCGTCAACGCCGACATCGGCCCCACCTTCCATGCCGAGTGGGAACACCTGCCGTACAGCCTGATGTTCGCTGGTGTCGCCGAACTCGGCGCATTCAGCGTCGACGAAGTTCGATACGTCGTCGAGCGGATGGAACCCCGCCACTACATGATGACCCCGTACTACGAGAGGTACGTCATCGGCGTCGCCACTCTGATGGTCGAAAAAGGGATCCTGACGCAAGACGAGCTCGAAACTCTTGCAGGCGGACCGTTCCCACTGTCACGGCCCAGCGAATCCGAAGGGCGGCCGGCACCCGCCGAGACGACCACCTTCGAAGTTGGGCAGCGAGTACGCGTGTGCGACGAGTACGTTCCGGGGCATATTCGAATGCCTGCGTACTGCCGTGGGCGGGTGGGAACCATCTCTCATCGGACCACCCAGAAGTGGCCGTTCCCCGACGCAATCGGTCACGGGCGCAACGACGCCGGCGAAGAACCCACGTACCACGTGAAGTTCGCCGCGGAGGAACTGTTCGGCCGCGACACCGACGGCGGAAGCGTCGTGGTCGATCTCTTCGAGGGGTACCTCGAGCCGACGGCCTGATTTTCCACCAACCCTGATCTTCCCGCAACGCCAGGCGGCGGTCATGCGATCGCACCGTTTTGCACGACCGCCGCCAAACCACAGCGATCCACTCATCCGGAAGGACTCTGGAAATCATGGTCGACACACGACTTCCGGTCACGGTGCTCTCAGGCTTCCTGGGAGCCGGGAAAACGACACTCCTCAACGAGATTCTGCGTAACCGTGAGGGTCGACGAGTGGCGGTGATCGTCAACGACATGAGCGAAATCAACATCGACAGTGCAGAAGTCGAGCGCGAGATATCGCTGAGTCGGTCCGAGGAGAGATTGGTCGAGATGACCAACGGCTGCATCTGCTGCACTCTGCGTGAAGACCTTCTCGCTGAGATTGCGACGCTGGCCGCCGACGGTCGCTTCGACTACCTTCTCATCGAATCTTCGGGCATTTCCGAACCGCTGCCCGTCGCGGAAACGTTCACTTTCATCGATACCGACGGTCACGCTCTGGCGGACATCGCTCGCCTCGACACCATGGTGACAGTCGTCGACGGACACAGTTTTCTCCGTGACTACGCGGCTGGGGGTCGCGTCGACACCGATGCCCCAGAAGACGAACGAGACATCGCGGATCTGCTGGTCGATCAGATCGAATTTGCCGACGTCATCCTGGTAAGCAAAGCCGATCTCGTGACGCCACAACACCTGATCGAACTGACAGCGGTCCTACGATCTTTGAATGCGACTGCCGCGATAGTGCCAATGACTCATGGCCGAATTCCACTCGACACCATTCTCGATACCGGTTTGTTCTCTCTCGAGAGAGCAGCGCAGGCCCCTGGCTGGCTACAAGAACTTCAAGGTGAACACACCCCCGAAACCGAAGAGTACGGAATCAGTTCGGTGGTGTACCGCGAGCGCGCACCCTTCCACCCACAACGGCTACACGACTTCCTCACGAGCGAGTGGACAAACGGAAGGCTACTTCGGGCCAAGGGCTATTTCTGGAATGCCTTCCGGTTCAACGAGATCGGCAGTATTTCTCAGGCAGGACATCTCATCCGGCACGGATACGTCGGACGATGGTGGAAGTTTCTTTCCGACGATCTCTGGCCCGCCGATGACTACCGTCGTTCGGGAATCCTCGACAAGTGGGAAGAACCCGTCGGCGACTGCCGGCAGGAGCTCGTCTTCATCGGCCAGGGCATCGACCCGGTTCGACTTCGCAGAGAACTCGATGCCTGCCTACTCACCACAGCGGAGATCGAACTCGGGCCAGACGTGTGGACCACGTGGCAAGACCCGCTCGGAGCCGGACACAGCGAGTCAACCGCTGCGGCCCCCTGAGCCGTCACCGAGGGTTGCCGGATCAAGGGCTTGCAGCACTACCCGAATCGCCGGGCTGGAATCCGCGCTTCGGCGCCACGCTGCATGCACCTCACGCTTCGGTGCCCGCTCCAGTGGCCGCGACACCAACTCTTCCCCCAACGGCGGACGGGCAAGGCGAGGAATCAAAGCGATTACCTCTCCCGAAGAAACCAGCGACAGCTGCGTGGCAAAATCGTCGACCAGATGTCGCACATCGGCATCCTCGCCCACGTCGGCGAACAACCGTCGGAACCACTGGTGACACACGGTCCCCGGCGGACTTGTCACCCACGCGTGACCCGCTAGGTCGGCACTGGTCAGAGGTCGGTCGAGCTGCGCAAGTGCATGCGTCCGATTCATCACGACATCACCGACATCAGTGTGAATGTGACGCTCGGCCAGCGACGAAGGAAGCGAAGGCGGCAATCCATCGGCATCGTGAACAACCGCAAAGTCCGCGGTACCGGCGTCGACGCTGTGCAGCGCCTGGTCCGGGTCCTGCTCGGTGACGCGCACTTGTAGGTCCGGGCACTCGGTCGACAATCGCACGATCGCCGGCGCAAGCAGCCCCCGGATTCCTGTCGAGAATGCCGCTACTCGGAGTACTCCACGCGGCGCACCGTCCGAAACCGACTGTGCTGCTTCGACGCAACGCTCCAGCGCGTCGAACACATCAGGCGCCGAATCGACGATGGCCTGCCCGGCGGGCGTGAGCACAACTCCGCGGCCTGCAGTCGCAAGCACCGGTACACCGACTTGACGCTCGAGCCTCTTGATCTGCTGCGATATCGCCGACGCTGTGAACCCGAGTTCCTCTGCGGCTCGCGCCAGCGTTCCGAGAGCGGCCACCGACCGCAGCGCCCGCAAAGCTCCGACATCGATCATGAAGCCAGGCTACGCAATATCGCGAAAAAAACATCGCTGGACCGAAGGTATCGGCACAGGCACGATCACTTCATGACCATCTCGCAGCACCGCGCCGAACTACTCTTCGGCACCAACCTCGTCGCCATGGTGACTCCGATGCGCCCCGACGGAACGCTCGACGAAACGGGCATCACCAGTCTCGTCGACCACCTGTTGAGCACCGGATGTGACGGCATCGTCGTCGGTGGAACCACCGGCGAGTCGCCCACCTTGACCGAACCCGAAATGACGCGACTGGTCAGAGCAGTGAGCGAACAGTCGAACAATCGGGCTCGGGTGATCGCTGGTGTCGGCACCTACAACACTGCCGACAGCATCCGTCGTGCCCGCGACGCCGAGGCAGCGGGAGCGGACGCATTGCTACTCGTCTGCCCCTATTACTCCAAGCCGACTCAGGCCGGAATCGTGGCCCACTGCGTCGCGGTTGCAGACGCCACCGAACTGCCCGTGATGCTCTACGACGTTCCCGCCAGGACGGGCGTCGCCATGGAAACCTCCACACTGATCGAACTCTCCGACCACCCCCTGATCCGGGCGGTCAAGGATGCCAAGGGCGACCTCTTCGAAGCAATGACGGTCATGTCCCGAACATCGCTGGCCTATTACTGCGGTATCGACGAACTCAACTTGCCCTACCTCGCGTGTGGCGCCGCAGGCGTGGTCAGCGTCGTGGGCAACGTCCTCGCCGACCGCAACGCCGAACTCATCAGCGCCGTCCGGGTCGGCGACCTCAGCTCCGCTAACGCTGTCCAAAGCTCGCTACTCGAGATCGTGGACGCCATCATGCGCACGTCCCAAGGTGCGGTCATGGCCAAGGCCGCCCTGGCAGAACTCGGAATCATCCCGCACGCCGGCGTGCGCCTTCCACTGATCGAGTCGCCGCCCGCTCACCGGCGTCGCCTCACCGAAGCAATGGGTACTCTGTCGATAGCAGTCTGACCATTTCCCGCACCCGCTGATACTTAAAATCACGCTGATTTGAAAGCGTGCGCCCAGTGCAGAAGCCTGATGTCCGAAATCTGCAAGCGTTCTTCCACCCGGAGATCGCTACGGTTAGGACTACGCTGCTCGCATGTTTTCCTCCGTCGCAGCGAAGATCCGCTTGGTGGTGGCACTGCTCCTCACCGCACTCTTGGCGCTAACTCTGTCATCGTGCTCGAGCAGTTCGGAATCATCGGCAGCCCCCACAGACCTGTGTGCGCCTCCCGGAGTGGGAGCTGCAACCGCAGCGCCCACAAACCTGGACGCAGCCGCAGGTGCAGGCGCCGAAGACCGATACACCACGGCCACCGTCACCCCGATCGACCAGATCGACATCTCGAAACTCAACCTGATCAAACCGGGTGTCATCACCGTCGGCACGCTCGGCGACGCGCCGCCGAGCATCTGCGTCAACTCCGAGAATCAGTACACCGGTTACGACAACGAGCTCCTCAAAGCCATCGCAGACAAGCTGGGCCTGAAGGTCGAGTTTGTCGGCACCGAGTTTGCCGGTCTGCTCGCGCAGGTCGCCGGACGCCGCTTCGACGTCGGCTCCTCGTCCATCACCACCACGGATGAGCGTCGTAATACCGTCGGCTTCACGAACGGCTACGACTTCGGCTACTTCTCCCTCGTCGTACCCAACGGCAGCCCCATCACCGGCTTCGGCGATCTGGACGCGTCCAAACGCATCGGCGTCGTACAGGGAACGGTTCAGGACGATTACGTCGTCAACACCTTGAAGCTCGATCCAGTGAAGTTCCCCGACTACGCAACCGCGTACGCGAACCTCAAATCCGGCCAGATCGACGCCTGGGTCGCACCGTCACAGCAGGCCGAAGGCGCCATCGCCCCGGGTGATCCCACGTCGATCATCCAGAACACCTTCTCGGTGAACAACTTTGTCGGCTGGGCAGTGAACAAGGAAAACCAGCCGCTCATCGACGCCCTGAACTCGGGTCTCGACGCCGTCATCGCCGACGGAACCTGGGCCGAGCTTTACTCCGACTGGGTTCCGCGCGAACTTCCCGAGGGTTGGAAGCCCGGCTCCAAGGCCGCCGCGACGCCTGAGTTGCCGGACTTCGCCGCCCTCGCGGCCGAGAAGCCTGCCACGACGGACGAGACGACGACCTACCAGCCCAAGTCGACGTTCCAGCAGCTCAAGGACACGTTCTTCGACTGGCAGCTGTACAAGCAAGCGTTCCCGGATCTCCTGAAGACCGGTTTGCCCAACACCATCATTCTGGCGCTCGCGTCCGGCGTTATCGGCACAGTATTGGGCATGCTGCTGGCAGTCGCGGGAATCTCGCGGACGCGTTGGCTGCGCTGGCCGGCGCGCGTCTACACGGACATCTTCCGCGGCCTGCCGGCCGTCGTCATCATCTTGATCGTCGGCCTGGGCGTCGGCCCCATCGTCAAGAACATCACCGGCAGCAACCCGTACTGGCTGGGCGTCGCGGCGCTGTCGCTACTCGCGTCGGCGTATATCGGTGAGATCTTCCGATCGGGTATCCAGAGCGTCGAACCCGGCCAGCTCGAGGCCTCTCGCGCGTTGGGCTTCAGCTACCGCAAATCCATGTCGCTTGTGGTCATTCCTCAGGGTGTACGACGCGTTCTGCCTGCATTGATGAATCAGTTCATCTCGCTGATCAAGGACTCGTCGCTGATCTACTTCCTGGGACTGCTCGTCACACAGCGCGAACTTTTTGCCGTGGGACGCGACCTCAACGCCCAGACCGGAAACCTGTCACCGCTCGTCGCGGCCGGCCTGTTCTACCTCGCGCTGACCATCCCGCTGACCCACCTCGTCAACTACATCGACAATCGCCTCCGGACGGGACGCGCCGACACTTCCGGCACGTTGGATCCGCTCGAGCAGGCCATCGTCGTGGAAAGGGGCTGAGGACATGACCAGCTCTGAACTGAAATCCGTCTCCCTCACCGGCACGGACCTGCACCTGTCCTTCGGCACCAACAAAGTCCTGCGGGGCGTCAACCTCCACGTCGACGCCGGCAATACCGTCACCGTCATCGGGCCGTCCGGATCGGGCAAGTCGACGCTCTTGCGCGTGCTGAACCGCCTGCACGAGCCCGAGCAGGGTGACGTTCTCCTCGACGGGAAGTCCGTCCTGAAGGACAACCCTGACGAGTTGCGACAGCGCATCGGCATGGTGTTCCAGCACTTCAACCTGTTCCCGCACAAGACGGTGGCCGAGAACATCGCGCTAGGACCGAACAAGCTCAAGGGACTGTCCAAGGACGCGGCTCGCGCATTGGCCCTCGAGCAGCTCGAACTGGTGGGACTGCGGGAGAAGGCGGATTCCCGCCCGGGCAACCTGTCCGGTGGCCAGCAGCAACGTGTTGCTATCGCCCGGGCCTTGGCAATGAAGCCCGAAGTCATGTTCTTCGACGAAGCGACATCGGCCCTCGACCCCGAATTGGTCAAGGGCGTGTTGGCCCTCATGGCAGACCTCGCGAAATCCGGCATGACGATGGTGGTCGTGACCCACGAAATGGGCTTCGCCCGTTCCGTTTCCGACAAGGTGCTGTTCATGGATCGTGGCGCCGTTGTCGAAACAGGAACTCCGGAACAGCTATTCGACGATCCGGAAACGGAACGATTGCAGGCGTTCTTGTCGCAGGTGTTGTAGGGGCCTTCGGCCCTAAATCCACCCCTGTCGGCGGGCGATCACCGCAGCCTCATGTCGATTGGCCGCACCGAGTTTGGTGACGGCTGAAGACAAGTAATTGCGTGTGGTGCCCGCCGACAGGTGTGCGCGGGTCGCGATCTCTTCTATGGATGCACCGTCGGCCGCGTACTCGAGCACATCCGCTTCCCGCGGTGTCAGCGGTGAATCACCGGCGCCGATCGCTTCGGCTGCCAACGACGGGTCGACGTATCGTCCACCGGAGTGAACGCTGCGAACCACTTCCGCGAGGGTCGTTGCCGACGTCGTCTTGGGAAGGAATCCCCGGACACCGGCCGCGAGCGCCTTCTTCAAGTAGCCCGGACGGCCGTGGCTCGTCACAATGATCGACGCACATCCCGGCACGGATTGTGCGATCTCCTGCGCCGTTTCGATCCCGTCGATACCGGCCATCTGAAGATCCAAAACGGCAACGTCCGGCTGAAATTCCACAGCGGCGACAACGGCTGCTTCTCCCGATTCCGCTTCGGCCACAACAACTATGTCGTCCTCGAGCGAGAGCATCATCGCAAGTGCGGATCGGATGAGATTTTCGTCGTCGGCAAGCAATACCTTGATCGGCTCGGTCACCGAGACTCCTTGATCGGGGAAGAAAAATGTGCGGTCAGCGTGAAGGTACCTTCATCGTGGATGACCTCGAGGATGCCACCAACAGCTGTGACGCGTTCCCGTAGCCCATTCACACCGGTACCGTCACCTGCGCGTTGTTGCACTGCACCGTCGTTGGCTATCGACACGGATTCACCTGTTACCTCGATAACTGCCTGCTGCGCGGAAGAATGACGCAGTATGTTCGTCACGCCTTCGCGGACAACCCACGCTGCGGTTTCCGCCAATTCGATGGGCAGGGCATCTTCAGATCCGCGAATGTCGGTGGTAATTCCCGCCGCCTCGAGCAGTGATCGCGCACCCGCCAGCTCCGACGCCAGTGCAATGGATCGGTAGCCGCGCACCAACTCACGTGCCTCGGCGAGGGATTCCTGTGCGAGATCACGCACTTCGTCCATCTGCTGGGCAGCGCGATCGTCCCCGCGACGCGACAATGTAGCTGCCAGATCACTTTTCACCGCGATTGCCGACAGCGCACGACCGACCACGTCGTGAAGGTCACGCGAAAAGCGGAGGCGCTCTTCGGCTACCGACAGTGCGGCCGCGGCTCCGCGTGCCTCGTCAAGTTCGGTGACCATCCGCAAAAGCCATACCGACAGCTGCACCGTGAAGGTCATGAAACCCGCCACACATGCCACCAGGATGCCGATCTCGGGTCGCCCGGCAAGCGCACACACGCCGGCAGCAACGGCTGCTCCCAGCATCACCCATCGCCACGACACCAAAGCCGCAAACGGCACCGGGACGATCATCGCCAGCCAGAAATACGGACCCTGCCCCGCGTCGTCAGCCGGTAAGGCAATAACCGCAGAGCAGAGCGCCGCCACGGTCATGACCACCACTGGCACCTTCACCGATGCGGTGCTGGTCCCACCCAACTCGGGGATGCGATCCACTGCGACAACGGCTGCGGCCGCGCTGATCACAACGAAGAGCGCTCCGAGGTAGCGATGCATGGCCGCTTCGGTAATACCGCCGAATATCCCGAAGAAAATGCCGAGGACAAAGAACGACTGACGCGTGTACAGGCGAACCTTGTCGACACTGGACGCCGTTCGCCACGTTCGGGTCGGATTCCAGCGTCCGAAGCTCTCCGCAATCATGCCTACTACCTTCTCAGAGTTCTAAGAGCGAGGTTCCCAACGGAAGTACACATTGGCGATCAGTACCGACCCGACGATCCACGCGACCAGAACCAATAGCGGTTGACCGGCCGATACGAAAGTGTCTGCAAAACTCGCTGCGACGGCGCCGTCGTCAGCCAGTTCGGACGACGTACGCCCCACCCATCCCAGATTCACGAGATCGAGAATCGCAGCCATCGGAGTGAAGTCGAGAACGCGAGCGATGTTGTCCGGCACGACATTTCTGATGCTCGACATCCCCGCAGTTGCCAGAATGAGGATCGGCATGCACGTGATCTGCGCGGCTTCCGCATTGCGTGTTACCGCGGAGGTGATGAGCGCCAACGCGGTGAATACGGCGGCGCCACCGATGAACGCCACCAGCACCAGTACGGGATTGGCCGGCACACGCCCACCCAGAACCACCACGGCAATCCCTACAACCACCGTCAGCAGGCCCGTCAGCACCCATGACGGCACTGCAGGGCCGGCCAGAATCTCGGCGTCACTGCACTCCCCTGTGCGCAGACGCTTGAGCACCAGTTCGTCGCGCCGCGTCGAATACACCGACAGCAGGTTGTAGAACACGACAAACACGAGCAGGAAGAGAGCAAAGATCTCGAGGCCCGACGCTACCGCTGTGTCGGACAGACCACCCTCACGCGAGATGATCAGAATTCCGATCGGGAAGATCAGAGGTAGGACTATAGCGTTGAAGAGCAACAGACGGTTTCGGCCCAGAAGGGTGAACTCCGCACGAGAGAGAGTTGCTATGCGGTTCATACCGGCGCCCCTTCGAGTTTGACGTGATGGTCGAATTGATCTGCTATGGACAGAAATACGGTCTCGAGGGATGCTGCCCGCGCATCCAGCCCGGACAAAGCCACGTTGTTGCGCTGAGCCCAGATCAGAAGATCGGTGAGCGTTTCCTGCACGGTGGCAGTAGTGATGACTACCACGTCACCTTCGACGCGCATCTCGGCACCAGGCAGGTTCGGAAGCAGGAGATCCGGCCTGCGCACCTTGATCTGCGCCGGATGATCCGCCACCACCTCGGCAACCGTTCCACTGCGCACTACGGTTCCGCGGTGCATGATCGCCAACTGATCACACAACGACTCGGCCTCGTCCAGATAATGCGTCGTCAACATGATGGTGACGCCAGAGGACTTCAACTCCGCGATCAATTGCCAAGTATTACGCCGACTTTCGGGGTCGAGACCCGTCGTCGGCTCATCCAGGAACAGCACCAGCGGTTGACCGATAATGGCACAAGCCAAGTCAAGTCGACGCGCTTCGCCGCCCGAGAGGAACTTCACGCGGGTGTCACTGCGATCGCGCATGTCGACTCGCTCGAGCACCTCGTCGACCGGCAGGGGATTCGAGCAGGTTCCGGCCCACATCGACAGACTCTCGCGAGCTGTGAGATCTTGAGGGAGGCCGCCCTTTTGGAGCATGATGCCCAAGCTCGGACGGAGTTCTCGGCGCTCCCGAACCGGATCCATACCCAGCACGCGCACCGATCCGTCCGTTGCCCGCGAAAGTCCTTGGATTACTTCGAGACTGGATGTCTTTCCGGCGCCGTTAGTTCCGAGCAGTCCGAACAGCTGACCCTCCGCGACAGTCAGTTCGAGATCGCGGACCGCGTAGAACGCGTCTTTTCCGGAACCGTAGCGCCGGGACATGGCCTCAACCTCGATAACCGGATCGCCCTTCATCGCGCAGCCTCCGATCGGTTCCAGCCGCGCAGCCCGATGGCGAATCGGATACCCGCATAGACAGCAAGAGCAGCAACAAGAATCCAGAACACGGGATTGGAGCCGATGATCGCGAACACCACTCCGATGAGCGCGATATTCACACCGATCACAACAAGTTCACGGCCCATCGTGGGCGCTGGTCCGATGTCCATCAGGTCCGTCAGGAGGCTTCCTTCATGTGGTTCTCTCATGCCACCAAGCCTCGCGGAAAGTCTGAGCCAAAAACAGTGCAGAGCATCATCACCTACGGTGACACTGTCACGGATCGGCGATGACAAATGTCATGAGGCGTCCCCGCGGGGACGCCTCATGAATTACAGGTAAGGGTCGCCTCGTTGTTTTGCCGTTCATTATTACGTTCCTTTACCCTCGCTTACGGCTTCTACGGTTCCCGAGACCATTCAACGAATCTCGGGAGTTCACGGTGGCTATCAAGCCTTTGGCACTGTTTGTCAAACACGACGGTGTGTCCTCACGCGCGTCGATCACCTGCCAGTACAAGTGTGGAAACGCCTGCTCGCACGAGGTGCCCAACACCTCGGAAGGTGCGTACTTCCGCGATATCGCCCGCGCTGCCCTGAGCCGACGCGGCATGTTGCGCGGCAGTGGCATGGCTGTGCTGGCAGTCGGGGCGGGTAGCGCACTCGCCGGCTGCTCGGACGGAACAGCCGAAGCCGCGCCCGGAACCGGCTCGGCAGGCAGCAGCGACGGTGGCACCGGGAGCACGCCGGCCGGCACCAACTTCACCGCCGTCGCCCCCAACAAAGCCGATGCGGTTACCGTCCCGGACGGGTACGAACAGGGCGTCGTCATCCGCTGGGGTGACGCCGTTCTCGCCGGAGCACCGGCCTTCGACTTCGAGAACCAGACCGCGGCAGCACAGGCGCTGCAGTTCGGATTCAACAACGACTTCGCCGGCCTCCTGCCCGTCGAGGGGCAGCCGAACACCTATCTGCTCGTAGTCAATCACGAGTACTCCACCGAACCGGCAATGTTCCGCGGCTACGACGCCGAGAACCCCACCGAAGAGCAGGTCAAGATCGGCCTCGCAAGCCACGGACTCTCCGTCGTACAGGTCAAGGGCGACTCCGGGTCCGGCAAGCTGGTTCCCGAAATCGGCGCCAACAACCGTCGCATCACCGGGACAACCGAATTCCTTCTCACTGGACCTGCCGCAGGCAGCGATTTCCTCAAGACAAGCGCCGATCCGACCGGCACCAAGGTTCTGGGCACGCTCAACAACTGCGCCGGCGGCGTAACCCCCTGGGGCACCGTTCTTTCCGGCGAAGAAAACTTCAATCAGTACTTCGCCAATGCGGAGGCCGTCACCGATCCCATTGTCGCGCCACGTTTGAAGCGATACGGCCTGGCCGGTGGTGCGTCTGAACGTAAGTGGGAACGCTTCGACAAGCGCTTCGATCTGGTGGCAGAACCCAACGAGGTAAACCGCTTCGGATACGTCGTCGAGGTCGACCCGTGGGATCCGTCTTCGACTCCCGTCAAGCACACCGCGCTCGGCCGCTTCAAGCACGAAGCCGCCACCATCTACATCACCTCCGACGGCACAGTCGTGGCTTACAGCGGTGACGACGAGCGCTTCGACTACATGTACAAGTTCGTCTCGAGCCGAAAGATGCAGGACGGTAAGAGCCAAGCGGCCATGCGCCACAACATGACCCTGCTCGACGCCGGAACACTGTACGTCGCAAAGCTCAGCGGAAACTCTGCCGGCGAGATCGACGGAACCGGCAAGCTGCCGTCGGACGGTAAGTTCGACGGAACCGGCGAGTGGGTAGCCATCCTGCGGACCGGCGAAGACGGTAAGGGCGAATCGTTGGTCGACGGCATGAGCGCCGAAGAGGTAGCCGTTTTCACCCGCCAGGCCGGTGACAAGGTCGGGGCAACGAAGATGGATCGCCCCGAAGACTTCGAGGCAAACCCGAAGAGCGGCAAGGTATACGTCGCGCTGACCAACAATACCAAGCGCGGAGTCGACGGCGGCGCAGCGGCCGATGAGGCAAACCCCCGGAACAACAACAAGAACGGTCAGGTCCTCGAAATCGCCGACGATCACGCCGGCACCACCTTCGGCTGGAATCTTCTTCTCGTCTGCGGAGATCCGGCTACAGCTGATACCTACTTCGGTGGATTCGACAAGAGCAAGGTCAGCCCGATCTCGTGCCCGGACAACCTTGCTTTCGACCCGCACGGCAACCTGTGGATCTCGACGGACGGTAATGCACTGAAGTCCAACGACGGACTGTTCAGCGTCGTCCTCGAAGGCGAAAATCGGGGTGAGACAAAGCAGTTCCTCACTGTTCCCGTCGGCGCCGAGACCTGCGGTCCCATCGTGGACGAGAAGCGCGTCATCGTCTGCGTCCAGCACCCCGGTGAAACCGACGATGCCAGCATCGAAAGCCCCGCTTCCCATTGGCCCGACGGCGGCGCCTCCCAGCCTCGCCCGTCGGTAGTCGCCGCCTGGAAGAAGGACGGCTCTCGGATCGGCTCGTAACACTCCACGAAAACGACTGTGGGGCAGATCGCATACTCTGCGATCTGCCCCACATCGTTTACCTCAGATTCTCACGAGAATCAGTTGTCACCATCCTCGCGACGCCTACGCGTCAGGAGAACAACACCCGTTCCCAGCGCCAGCAGCAGAACCAATCCGCCCGCTGCAAGCAACGTGGTGTTCACGCCACTCTCACCAGCGCCACCACCCGAGTTGATCGTTCCACCCTTAGGAGCAGGCGTCGTCGTCTTCGGCTGACCCGGGGTTGCTGTCGGCGGCTTCGGCTGTCCCGGAACCGTGGTCGTAACCGGCTGACCCGGAACCGTCGGCGGGATGACGATCGGAGGAACAACGACGATCGGGGGAATGATGATCGTCGGCGTAACCGGCACCGTCGTGGTCGGCGGCGTCGTGGTCGGCGGGTCCGTCGTGACCGGTGTCGTCGGCGGCGTAGTTGTCGTCACGCCACACGGATCCACAATCTCTTCCGCGACAACTTCTTCTGTCGTGGTTTCGTCCGTGGTGGTCTCCTCCGTAGTGGTGGATTCCTCCGTACCGGTCACATCAGCATCACCGGCAGTGGTCGCGCTAGCCGTCGTCGTCGCAGCCGTGGTGGTCGGAACCACCGTGGTCGTCGTCGGAGGAACACAAGGCTCCGTCGTGACCGGCGGCGTAGTGGTGGTCGTCGGCGGCACCGTAGTGGTGGTCTCCGGCGGGTCTATCGGGTGTTCGGTGCAGAGAGCGTCGCCCGGGACACAGTCCACCGGCGGGTTCTCGCCACCAACCACCAGGTAGTTGTTCAGAACACCCGGAGTGAATCCGGGACCCGACAACGTTCCGATCTCAGGATTGACCTTGACGGTGTACGTCACCGTCGCGCTCTCACCCTTGGCCAGCTTTCCGGTGACCGTGAAGACGTTATCAACGACACCCGAAACAACCAGCGTGGAAGTGGTAGCCGGATCCTTCGTCATTACTGCATCGTCGAGAACATCGGTCAGATCGTCGTAGAAGCTGATCTCACCATCCGCGGTGCCCACATTCTTGAACGTGAGCGTGTACGTGATCTCCTGGCCGCCAACCACACGGTTTGTGGTGGACGGATCAGAGGACTTCAGTACCTCAATTGCGGGAGTGCCCT
>NZ_BCWX01000005.1 GCF_001894805.1 Rhodococcus globerulus NBRC 14531
GAAGGGGGGACGATCAGAACGGTGCGTCGCCGACTATTCCGGCGCGTTCCATCTTTCGAACTGCAGGCCAATAGTCCTGCACTGCATAGTGTTGCGTTGAACGGTTGTCCCAGATTGCGACGCTGTTCTCGGTCCAGCGCCACCGAACCTGGTACTCGGGAATCTGGGCCTGGCTTGCGAGGTAGTTGAGCAAGTTACTCGAGCCAGGAGCGAAGTCGATGCCGTATCGAATGTTCTCCGGTGTGTGGTAATTGACGAGGTGCGTCGCAAACGAATTGACAAAAAGAATCTTCTCGCCGGTCTCGGGATGCGTTCGCACAACGGGATGTTCGGCGTCCGGAAAGCGCTCCTTGAGCTGATGGCGCTGTTCGATCGGCATCCTGGCACCGAAGCTCGACTCGATACTGTGCCGAGCTTTGAGGTCCTTGATCTGGCCCTTGATGCCGGCAGGCAGATTGTCGTATGCCAGTGCCATGTTCACCCAGATGGTGTCACCTCCGACGGGTGGTGTTTCCACACAACGGAGTACGCATCCCATCGGTGGATTCACGCGCCACGTCGCGTCGCAGTGATAGGCATTCTCGAAATGCTCCGGCGGACTGTCGAGGTCTTTGTAGATGCGGACCAGCCCGGGATGGTCGGGATCGCTACCCAGCGCGGGATGATCCTCGAGGTCGCCGAAGCGTTGTGCCAGTTCTACGTGCTGCGCCCGGCTGAAGTCCTGGTCACGGAAGAACAGAACCTTGTGCTCGAGCAGGAGCGATTTGATTTCGGCGAACAAAGCGTCGTCGCGAGCGACAACGCCGAGGTCCACTCCGGACAGTTCGGCACCGATGGAGCAGGTCAGCTTCTCGACGGTGATCGACCTGGTGGCCGTATCAATCAGCGTTGCAGTGTTATTCATGACGATTCCCCTTTCGACGGATGGCGTCAGACGGTAAAGACGGAGGAACCGATACTGCGGCCGGATTCCAGATCGTGATGCGCACGCACCGCATCTTCGAGTGCGTACCGCTGATTGATTCCGATCTTGATCCGACCCTCTTCGACGTGTGAGAAGAGCTCGGCGGCCAATTCGGCGCGCTCCGCCGGATCGGCGATGTAGTCGGCCAAGGCCGGTCGAGTGACGAAAAGAGATCCCTTGACCGCCAACTGCATTGCGTTGATCGGCGGCGTCGGCCCTGACGCGGTTCCGAAGCACACCATCAGCCCTCGGCGTGCCAAGGAGTCGAGTGAGACCTCGAACGTGGACTGCCCGATGCTGTCGTAGACAACCGGCACACCGACACCACCGGTGATCTCCCTGACCCGCGCAACAACATCCTCGCGGGTGTAGATGATGACCTCGTCGCACCCGTGCGCCAGGGCAACAGCTGCCTTCTCGTCTGTGGAAACAGTCCCGATCACCTTGATGCCCAGCAGCTTTGCCCACTGAGTGAAGATCAAACCAACTCCACCTGCAGCAGCGTGCAGCAGAACGGTATCCCCTGCCTTCAGCGGGTAGATGCGGCGCAGAAGGTAAGCCGCCGTGAGGCCGCGCATGGTCATCGCTGCTGCCGTCTCGAAATCGATACCGTCGGGCAACGCGATCAGGTCGGCAGCCGGCATGATGCGCTCGGTGCTGTACGCCCCGAGCGGACTGCCGGTGTAGGTCACCCGATCCCCCACACTGAAATCGGCAACACCCGCACCGACCGCCTCGATAGTTCCGGCACCCTCGACGCCCATACCGGCAGGCAATTGCGCAGGGTAGAGGCCGCTTCTGAAGTACGTGTCGGCGAAGTTGAGTCCGACGGCGCCGTGGCGAATCCGGACCTCGCCAGCACCTGGCTGACCTACCTCGACCTCTTCCCAACGCATGACAGACGGGGTACCGATCTCGTGGAATCGAATGGCGTGTGCCACGATGCTCTCCAATTCTGTGGGCATACTCGACAAATTCGGTCGAGCTATGTTCGTACGCAACAACTTCCAGAAGCTACTTTCGACTCCGGGGTCGCGATCTGATGTGAACAACACTAGGTGAGATCCGGCTCACATGCTTAACTGTACGAGACACGCAGCACAACATTTCGGGACATTAAGTCAAGAACTAAGGAACCTCGTGAAGCCACTCGCCCGCTATGCGTCGCTCAACCGCTACGTCGACCTGTGTCGCTCGGTCCACATCGATGCCGTCGACCTGATGAGGAGCGTCGGCCTCGCTCCGACAAGCCTGGCCAACCCCGATCAGTGGGTGCCAGCAGCCTCGATTGCCGCGCTCCTCGAACTGTCCGCAACGGAATCCGGGCGCGAAGATTTCGGCCTCCTCCTCGCCGAACTCCGCAGGCTGTCCAATCTCGGGCCGCTCAGCCTGGTCATCAGGGAAGAACCCGACGTCAGGAGCGCACTGGACGTCCTGATCCGGTACGAGCACACCTACAACGAGGCGCTTCGCATCCGCCTGACCGAGGTCAGCGGCTTGGCAACCCTGCGGATCGGCCTGGAGGTCGGCGATCCTGCCACTACGCGGCCTTCCGCAGACTCGGTCGACACCAGGCAGACCGTCGAACTCGCCGTCGGCGCAACCGTGCAGATCCTGCGGAGCTTTCTCGGGCCTGCCTGGCATCCGGTGAGCGTCGGATTCACACACAGTGCTCCGCAGGACACCAGTACACATCGACGAATTCTCGGCAACGCGGTGGACTTCGATCACGAGTTCACCGGAATCGTGTTTTATGCGAGCGATCTAGATGCCCGCAACGAACTGGCCGATGAGTTACTTCGCCCATATGCACGAGCATTCCTCGACTCGCTTCCCGCCGCGGATTCATCCGATACCCTCAGCCGTACAAGGGAATTGATCGAAGTGCTGCTCCCCACCGGACGATGCTCCGTCGAACATGTGGCTCGGAGCCTCGGCTTCGATCGGCGAACCCTGCACCGCCATCTAGCAGAATCGGGTGATACCTTCACGGCTGTTCTCAATTCGGTACGCAGTAGCCTCGCGCAACGCTTGGTGTCGAACCCACGCTATTCGTTGACCGACGTTGCCGTGCACCTCGGATTTTCTACTCAAGGCAGTTTCTCGCGGTGGTTTCGCACGCAGTTTTCGATGAGCCCCAGCGAATGGAAAGCCCAGCGCCAAGGGTGAGAACGATCAGCTGACCAGCACAACACCGACCAAGGCGATCAGGGCCACCCAGACCGTCGACAATGCAGCCAAAACGAATGGGCGCACTCCGACGCCGCGGATCACACTCAGTCGCACACCGAGCCCGAGGGCAAACATCGCAGCCGCCAACAATGCGGTTTGCACCGTCTTCGCCACGCCGAGAACCTCTTCCGGGAGAAGCCCCGTTGAGCGCAGCCCCATGAATGCGATGAAGGCCAACGTGAACAGGGGCACCAGCGGTGGCCGCTTCACCTGGAGATTCGAATTGTCGGACATGGCACGTTGACGGATACTCAGGAACGCCATGACGGGCGCCAGCATCAGCACACGCGCAAGTTTCACAATGGTGGCAACACCCAATGCGGTAGCACCGAGAGCACTGCCGGCGGCAACAACCTGCGCAACCTCGTGAATCGACCCACCGGCCCACATGCCCGCGCTGACGTCATCGAGTCCGAAACTCCTCGCCAACAACGGAATTGTCGGAATCATCAACGTTCCGAAGATCACCACCAGCGCTACCGCAGTAAGTAACTCTTCTTCTTTTGCATTCACCACGCCATCCGCGGCGGCCACAGCCGCGGCGCCGCAGATCGAGAAGCCGCACGCAATCAGAATTCGCTGTGTCCACGACAGACCCAAAAGCTTTCCGGCATACATTGTTCCGGCGATGCCAAGAACAACGATCGCCACGACGACGGCGATCACACCCCAGCCGAGACCGACGATGTCGCTGAACATCAACTGCAGACCGAGCAATGCGATTCCGATTCGCAGCAGTCGTTTAGACGAAAATGTCAGTCCCGGCTGGAATTTCGCAGGCAGGGTGACAGTATTCGCCACGATCGCGCCGGCGAGGATGGCAATCAGCAGCGGACTGACAGCGGAAAAGAGCCGCCCGACCCCCAGCGCGATTGCCGCACCGACGGCGCACAGGGCCACTCCGGGCACGAGCGCAGTGATACTCGCCCACCGCCGCACAGGCGCCGGCGAGGCAACGGCCGGTTTGTCGACTACGGACTTCACATCGCTGTTCACTCGTCCAGAGTCCGTCAGAAATCATTGGTGCGGTAGCTCGATTTCTGCTATCACGGCATATCAATACGATATGTCCGGGTAATTGGGTATAGCCTGAACGCATGACCCGACGCTGGCCGGACCTCACCACATTCGAGCTACTGGTCGGCGTCGATGATCACGGAAGCCTCAGCGCTGCAAGCCGTCTCGCGCATATCGCGCAACCCAACGCCAGCCGTGCGATCAAAGCGCTGGAACGCCAACTCGGTATGCCTCTGATCCACCGAAAATCAACCGGGGCGACGCTAACGCCGCAAGGCACCGTCATCGTCCATTGGGCCCGGCGTGTCCTGGCCAATTCGACACAGCTACTCGACGTGGCCGAAGGAATGCGGACCGAGCGATCGGCAGAGTTGACGGTCTGCGCCAGCATGACTGTTGCCGAACATCTGATTCCGGCGTGGCTGGGCACTTTTCGTGGGTTACACCCCGACGTCACAGTGCATCTGCAGGTCTACAACTCGACGCGTGTCATCGAAGCGATCGACGTAGGAATGTGCGATCTCGGATTTGTCGAATCCCCGACTGTGCCGAGGCACCTACACAGCATCACCGTCGCCCGCGATTCACTCGTGGTCGTTGTCGATCCCGATCACGCGTGGGCGCGTCGGCGTAAACCTCTCACCATCGGCGAACTGGCCATGACGCCGTTGCTGGTCCGCGAGCCAGGATCTGGTACTCGGACCACTCTCGATGTTGCGCTTTCGGAGTACGAGCGCGCGACGCCCCTGCTCGAGCTCGGTAGCTCGGCCGCCATCCGCACCAGCGTCCTCGGCGGTGTCGGACCGGCAGTGCTGAGCACTCTTGCAGTCAGTGAACAGGTGAAATCGGGTGACCTTCGGGTTGTCCAGGTGGACGGCCTCGACCTCGCACGCACCTTGCGAGCCGTCTGGCGGCCGCCGCGACAACTCGAAGGGCCGGCAGGCGACTTGGTGAAGCTGGTGCGGGCGAGTAGTACGCAGTTCGGCTGACTATTTTGCCTTTGCTGCAGCCTTGGCGGCTTTCTTGAACTCGCGGACCTCGAGGAGCGTCTGCTCGTCGACCACGTCGGCTATGGACCGCCGTGACCCGTCGAGTCCGTAATCCCCAGCTGCTTCGCGCCAACCGTCAGGCTGGACCCCGATTTGTTTGCCCAGCAGCGCCAAGAAGATTCGGGCCTTCTGATCGCCGTAGCCGGGCAGCGCCTTGAGTCGTTTGAGCACTTCCTTGCCGTTCGGATCACCCGACGTCCAGATCGCAGCGGTGTCACCGTCGTACTTTTCGACGATGAACTGGCACACGGATTGGATGCGTTCGCCCATCGACTTCGGGAAACGATGGACTGCCGGCGTCTGCGCGCAAATCTCGATGAACGCGTCCGTGTCCATCTCCGCGATGCGACGGACGTCGAGACCGTCCATGCGATCCGCGAGCTTCTTCGGCCCCAGAAATGCCGTCTCCATCGGAACCTGCTGGTCGAGCAACATTCCGAGCAACAAGGCCAACGGGTCCTCGGAGAGGAGAGCATCCGCTTCGGGATCACCGACGAGATTCAGATGAAGTGCCATACATCCGATCCTGCCATGTCAGGCCGGTGTGTCCGCAGCTTCCAGATTCGGCACTGTCCATTTCTTCCAACCGAACACGATCAGCGTCATGGCAGCGGCCACGACAAACACCCACAGATAGACAGCCACCATGGCGATTCGCAGGTAGTCGGGCGAGGGCAACATAAACATTCCCATGCCGATAAAGCGGTCGGTGCCCTGCATATCCGCCGCGGGTATCGGCCACGTGTGCGACCAGTTCAGGACGGGTAGGAGGAACACGATCGGCACGACCCAAGCCCAGATATTCTTCGACGCCATCGCGTAGTGAGAAGCCAGGATCACCAGCGGAACAAACCACACCCAGTGGTGACCCCACGAGAAGGGGGACACGGTTGTGGCGGTGAGCCCGGTCATGGTCAGCCCGAGCAACTTCTGCCCCCTGCGGTGAGCCATCCACGCAGCTCCCAGTCCGAGACACACAGCCACCACGCTGCACCCGAGAACGAGCACCTTCGACGGCGTCGGCGTATGCGTCAACTGAGCGATCAAACCCGACACCGACTGATTACTCGGTGAGTCGGTACGTCCCACCCGATCGCTGTCGAAGAGCGTGCCGGTCCAGTAGGTCAACGCGTCGTTGTACATCACGATGAAACCCAAAGCCACCGTCGCGGCGAACGTGATCACCGCAGTCACCAAGGCGCGCCACTGCTTCGTGATGAACAGGTACGCCCAGAAGAACGCCGGAGTCAGTTTGACCCCCGCCGCGATCCCGGCGCCGATACCCCGAAGGCGACTTTTTTCGTCCCGGCCCAAATCCCACACGATCAACAGCAGCAGGAAAATGTTGATCTGCCCGAGCCACAGCGTCGTGCGTACCGGTTCCATGAACAGGAAAATGACCGTGGCCAACGCGCTCACTGCATACGTCTTGACGCCGAGGCGGTACCCGAGATATTTCCAGCACAGCACGACCACCGCAAAAAGCGCGACAACATTGAGAACCGTCCACACGACGATCGCCTGTTGAAACGTGAGCACCGCCCACACCGTGAACAGAATCCCCGCGAACGGGGTGTACGTGAACATCATTCCCTGGAGAACCGGACCGTCGTACAACGGCAGTCCCTGCACCACAAAACTGCCGCCGTGGCGGTAGACGTCAAGATCGAGGAAATTGTGGAAAATGCCCCAATAGATCACATCCATCGGAACACCGAACAGAACCATCAGGACTGAAGCAACAGCAAGCACCACGAGAACGACAAAGCCGATCACACCGACCCGCATTATTCGCTGCGGAGTCGCCTGTCGTAATTCAGATGCCCCTGAACTCATCTCCACCACAGCACTTTCCGAAGCATTGACTGCACCCGCCACGTACAACCTCCGGATATGCGCCAATGTCAGGAACTGGTGCACCGAACGCTACAAGAGATGACCGACGCTCACGACTTGGGCGCGCCGTCACAGGCGACTCAGCTTTCGGTGAGACGCGATTCTGTTGCCGCCAACAGGACACACGTCGCGACACCGTCCATGGCTACCTCGAGATCCCCGAGTGAAGGGAAACTCGGGGCCAGACGAATGTTCCGATCATCCGGATCCGTGCTGTACGGGAAGGCAGAACCGGCTGCAGTGAGCGCAATACCGGCATTCTTCGCGAGTTCGATGACGCGCTTTGCCGTGCCGTCGACAACGTCGAGGCTGATGAAGTAGCCGCCCTTCGGCTCGGTCCACGACGCGACCTTCGACGCACCCAACCGATCCTCGAGGATCTTCAGAACCAACTCGAACTTGGGCGCGAGCAATTCGCGATGCTTCTCCATATGTGCGCGAACGCCATCCGCATCACCGAAGAATCGCAAGTGGCGGAGCTGGTTGATCTTGTCCGGGCCGATACTCTTCTTACCGAGGTACTTCTGGTACCACGCAAGGTTCTCGGCAGAGGCACCGAAGAAACTGACGCCGGCACCGGCAAAGGTGATCTTGGACGTCGACGCGAACACCAGCGGACGGTTGGGATGTCCGGCTTCTGCAGCCATCGTCAGAACGTCGTAGGACGGTGCGATCTCACCGAACAGTGGGTGAACCGCGTACGCGTTGTCCCAGTACAAACGGAAATCAGGCGCCGCGGCCGGCATCGACGCCAGCTCGGAGACGATTTCTTTCGAATACACCGCACCGGTCGGGTTGGCGTACACCGGGACAACCCACATCCCCTTGATCTGCGGATCCGCGGCAACCAGTTCCGCGATCTTCGCGACGTCAGGACCGTCGTGGTTCATCGGGATCGCGATCATCTCGATGCCCAACGACTCGGTGATCGCAAAGTGGCGGTCGTAACCCGGAGCCGGGCAGAGGAACTTGATCTTCTCTTCGCGCGCCCACGGCTGCGCCGAGTCAGGAGTGCCGTGAAGAAGTGAGAACACCACGTTGTCGTGCATGATCTCGAGGCTCGCGTTGTTGCCGGCAAGAAGGTTGGCAACAGGAATGCCCAGCAGTTCACCGAAGATCGCACGCAGTTCCGGCAGCCCCGTCAGGCCACCGTAGTTGCGGCAGTCGGTGCCACTGCCGTCACGGAAATCACCGTCGCCCGGCAGCGCAAGCAACGCTGCGGAAAGGTCGAGTTGCTCAGGCGAAGGCTTACCGCGAGTCAGATCGAGGACGAGCTTCTGGGCCTGTAGCTGCGAGTACTTCGCGCTCTGACTCTCATGCTCGGAGGTGAGTTCTTCATGGCTCATCAACCCGATCTGGGTTTGGATAGGCATCCGGAGCGGCCTTTCACCGACGAGGCGGGGTCGGGATATGTGAAAAAAATAGAGGACCCCGCGCACCCGGCAGAGCCCGTTGACCCTTGCTGCCTTCCGGCCCTGGGGGAGTTCACAGGATGCGCGCCGCGCGGGATCCAATGAACAGTGTAGACGGCCTTCCGGAACCTTGGGACACCACCCGCCGCGTTTCGGCCGGGCGCCGAATTGCCGCCACATAGCCGCAGGTCAGATACCCGTTTAACGCTTCAGTCGTTCTCTTGGGTATGCTTCTCCACGGAGGATTCGCCTAGTGGCCTATGGCGCTCGCCTGGAACGCGGGTTGGGTTAACGCCCTCAGGGGTTCAAATCCCCTATCCTCCGCCAAAGGGAAACCCCCTGTGAACTGCTGAGAAGCAGTTCACAGGGGGTTCTTTTTTGCCCTCATGCAACAGGATATGCAATAGCGCTCAGATCATCCGTCGACTCGACCCTTCGCACTGTCCCGGGCATCGGTCCACGCGTTCCCTCGCTTCACCGTTCGGATTGGCCGTGCTGCTCCGTTGAACTCTCGCTCGTCAAGCGGGAACACATCGGTGTATGTGGTGCCCTCGTCATCGCTGTAGGTGATCGTCACTTCGACCAGGCGAGGTATCCCGTCGACACTGCGAGGGGAATCATCCGGGCTAGTGTCGTCGCGAAGCCAGTAGTAGTTCTCCATTTCTCGCCCTGGCACCCACACCGGTATCGGGAGCGCATACCGCCTGTTGATCAGCCAGCCGAAGTTGCCTTGTCCGTCGGAGGATTTTCTGTCGTTGGGCAGTGGTGGGTCAAACGCCACGAGCACATTTCTCGCGATACTGACTCCACTGTTCTTGACGATCAGATTGAGAGTGTCGTCATCGGCGATCTTCAGTTCGGCGCTCATCATCGGGCGCGACCTCGCTCGACTGTCCTTGCGGGTCTGGGCTAATGACCTGATCGCCGTTCGGGCCGAGAAGTAGCCGGCTGTCGCGGCCACGACTGCCACTGTGGCTGTCACGCGAGCCGTTGTCCACCAGGGGATGTTCACGAGCTGATACATCCAATTGCCTATGTCAGATAGCATTTCAGCTCCCTCCCATTAGTCCCGCGATACGGTCTACCGCGTCGCGTTGCATCGTGGGTGTTACATGGCTGTACACGTTCATCGTCGTCGCGATTGTCGAATGCCCTAGGCGTTCCTGCACCACCTTGGGGTGTACGCCGGCCTCCAGGAGCAGGGTGGCATGGGTGTGACGCAAGCCCTTCAGTGTCATAGCCGGCATGGCGTCCTCCCCTAACGCTGCCTGAGCCTTCACCACCCGCAACCGGAAGCGCCGCGAGATCTCGTTGGGGCTACGAGTGCCACCGTCGAGGTTCCCGAACATGAAACTGCGTGCACCTGTGAGTTGGAGGGACACGGCACCCCGCTGCACCCGCCAGGCTTTGAGCGCTGCGATCGTTTCGCCGTCCAGGTCGATTACCCGGGCACCGCCCGTTTTGGTGAGCTTCACGGCGTCTCGTGCGGTGGTGTCCAGTGCGCGCCGGATGCTGAGCCGGGAGTTCGCGAGGTCGAGGTCTGCCCACTGCAACGCGAGTGCTTCGGATCGTCGGACCCCGGTCATTGCCACTGTCTGCCACAGGGGGAACAGTTCGTCGTCGAGGATGCCCTTGTTCCATTTCAGGAATGCTGTCAGTTGCTCGGCTGTCCAGGTGGACTGTTCCGGGGCTTGAGCTTTGATCTGGCGGCCTGTGGGGGCTTTGACTACGCCTCGTTTGCGTGCTGGGTTGACTGCTATGTATCCGTCGTCTTTGGCGGCGTCGAGCATGGCTCCGAGGCAGACGTGCACTTTGTTGACGGAGTTGGCGGAGAGCGGCTTTCCTTTGTTCTTGCCGTCCTTGCGTCCGTTGTGAAGTAGGTGCTTGTAGTGGGCTGCGAGTCGGGTGGCGGTGAGCTTGTCGAGTGGCAGTTTCCCGAGTTCAGGTTTGATGTGGTTGTTGGCGATGCGTTTGTATCCGGCGATGGTGGATGCTTCGAGCTGTAGGCCGGTGATCCATTGGTCGATGAAAGTTGCGACTGTGGGTGCGGTGCGAACGAATTTGATTTGGTTTTTGAGCTGATTTTTGGCGTCGGTGAGTGCGTTGTCGGCGTCTTCGGCTGTTGCGAATCCTGCTTTGCCGGTTTGTCGTTCGCCGTCGTCGGGGCGTTCGGGGTCGATGGGTACCCATATTTGGTAGCGCCATCGGACGCCGGCGTTGGTTTTGTAGCTGGTGATGCTGCCTTTACCTGCTCGCCTGCTACGCCTCGCCATCGGAACCAACCTTTCCTGTGCTGTAGCCGAGCCCTTCGAGGGACTCCCTGGTCAACTGTGCAACTCGTTCGAGTTCAGCGATGCGCGATTCGCTTTGAGCTCGTTGAGCCTTCGGAATGGCGCCCACGGAGAGCGCAGCTCGTAGCTCCTCTAGCTCGCTCTCTCCTGCCGCCAACATGCGCATGAGCGTTAAATCTCGGTTGCGTGGTCCCGCCGCCAGAAGATCCAACGGTTTCGAGGTCTCCCCCGTAAAACGTTGGAGCGCTCGCCACGAAGTCTCAGTCTTGCCTGGCAGGTACTCACATTCGCCATTGACCAACTTAGGAAAGAGAAGCTGAACAGGCGGAATGTCCAATGCTTCGGCCAGTATGACGAGTTCGGCTACATCGAACTTCGCTCCTCGGTGACCGTTCTCTAGCTTCCCGATCGCTACGCGATGGATCGAATGCCCAAGTTTTTCGGTCTCTTCGGAGAGTCGCGCTGCGGTCCATCCGCGTGCAGTTCGATTCGACTTAACCGCCTGACCTATTCGGTCTGCCAGCGCCTTATCCCATTCCGCCATGCTTTCACCTTTCGATTCTTCCGATTCTCGACACAGCTTACACATGTAGTCGCAAATCAGATCATCGTGCTACGCTTCCGAACAACGACATACCAACTGAGGTTTGTTTCGTTTTAGAAGATTGGAGCAGGCGTGAGCGTCACTCTTAAGGAAATCCGGGAGTCGGATTCGCCGACTATCCCGGTCCAGACTGGTGCTGACTTGGCGTGCGTGGATGTGCGCACATTCCGCAAGGGCATCGAGGACGGAACGATCCCGGCAATTCGAATCGGCAAGCGAGTGCTCGTTTTACGCGAGCCATTCCTTGCTCTGCTTGGCGTCACAAATGACTGAAGGCCTCGTCGTAAGCCCAGCGGCTGCAACCGCTGGCGACGAGACCTTCACCCGAACAATCCCCCAACAGGAGACTCAGATGTCCACCAGTAAAGCATCCAGCGAAGAATTTCGCACCATCGTCAGCATTCCCAAACGGGGCGTCTTCGATGCGATCGCCGTTGCCGCGTACATCGAACGCGACGAGCACGGTGACGAAATTGACCGTGTGGTGATGTTGAACGAGATCACCATTCCGTGTGACGGCGTTGACGATCTGATTGTGGCGCTTGCGGAAGCCCGCGATTCTGTCGACGGTTTGCACCTCACAATTGACTCCCTCCAAGGGGTTGTGCGCGAGATGGCACGCCGGGCCGAGGGGGACGAATGACCATCATCACCGCAGAGTCGGTAGCAAGTCAGTTTGCAGCTCAACGCAACCTGACCTTCGACGAATCGGAAGTCGTGATTGGTTGGTCGATTGGCGTGTTTGGAGATGGCGAGATCAGTGCCGAAACGGCCGCGGATCTGCCACGGCTCCTCCTTACTAGCTTCGACTGGTCGTGACGCGTATGACTATCGTCTCCGAGTTGCGCCGTCGACGCGCTGCCTGCCACCGGATGGAACGGCTCACTTGCGGGTGTGTCGACACATGGACGTGCACATGCCACGAAAACCGAAGTGTAAATACCGATCCCGAGTTGGTGAAGGTCGTCGCCGAGCATCTGTTCGCCGCGACTGGTGGCCCGGGACTCGGTTTCAACGCAGAAGCAGGGCGCGCCCTGTGGAGACGTGGCGGCGCTGATGCCCGTCTCGCCGAACGAATCAACAGGTGCGGAGGCATCAACATATGAGAGTTATCAACTCACCCGCGGAGGTGATCGAAATCAGTCAACGGCATACAGAGCCTGAACCGCATGTTCTCGATGGGATGGTGGATGGTGCTTGGCTTGACGCGCAACACTTCCCACCGTTGCAGTGGAGTGTGCAGGGCATCGTCCCGGAGGGCTTCGGGTTGATCGTCGCACCACCGAAGGCCGGAAAGTCATGGTTCGTGGCCGGTATCGGCCTCGCTTGCGCCACAGGCGGTCTCGCACTGGGAAAGATATCGGTGTCACGGCGTCCGGTGCTGTACATGGCTTTGGAGGATGGACATCGGCGCTTGCAGGGCAGGTTCCGGCAGATACTCGGTGAGGGTGTACCGATTCCGAAAGATCTGCACGTCATCGTCAAGGCTCAACCGCTTGCTGTTGTGGCGATGATTTCCGAGTTCTTGGATCGACATTCCGATAAGGCTCCGTTGATCATTCTGGACACGCTCGGGAAGGTGAAGCCCCCCAAGCGTGCTGGGGAGGATGCGTACACCGCGGACTATGCGATCGGAACGAAGCTCAAAGACCTCGTGGATGCAGTGTCGGGTTCGAGCTTGTTGGTGGTGCACCACACGCGCAAAGCGGAGTCGTCGGACTTCGTTGACGCGGTGTCGGGTACGCAGGGCATCGCGGGGTCGGCTGACTTCATTCTTGTGTTGGCGCGCAAGCGTAAGTCCGATGATGCGGTGCTTGCTGTGACAGGTCGTGACGTGCCCGAGAACGAGTACGCCCTCACAACCTCTGATGGTCGGTGGTCACTCGATGGTATGGATCTGACGGATGCGGCTGCCACCGTTGAGAGCAGGCAGCAGAAAACGGCACTCGCTGATAGGTCCATGGAGATTCTTCGGTTCGTGTCCTCGCGCCCGGAGACCACAGCGAAGGATGTCGAAGCCGAGTTCACCGATATCAACAACAACGATGCCGGCACTTACCTTCGTCGCCTTCACGAGGCCGGTCACATCAGCAAGCCTCGACGCGGCACTTACTCACCTGTGTCTGAACCGTCTGAAGTGTCTGAACGGTATGAATCAGCAGGTCATACCGACCAGGGAGAACCTTCAGTTTCAGACGCTTCACACACTTCAGACACTTCTCTGTTCGCAGCCACGGAGGGAATCGCATGACGACACGCAAAGAATCCCTCTCCTCGACGCTCGACCTCATCTCTCTCATCGGGGAAGAGCGGTTCGAGGAAGTCCATACCGTTTTGACGTCGATGTCCGACGCCGAACGAACCGGAGTCCTACTCTCCGCCATCGCATTCGCTGCCACAGCGTTCAAACTCATCGAGGAGAACAACTCATGACCAACGAAATCCGCACCGGTGATCTGCTCGGTTTGGCACGCGTCCAGTCCCGCCGCCGACTGAAGTCACTTGCCAACATCGCAGTCAAATTCGAACCCGAACAGCTCACACTCTTGAACTCACTGCTCGACGAGTTCGCCCGCAAATCGTCCATCATCCGCGCACAGGAGAACCAGAATGTCTGAAAACTTCGCACCCGAAACCGTTGACGCCCTGCCCTCGTGGGCGCAGAAGATGATCGGTGACCTACGCACCGAAGCAGCCACCAACCGCAAAGCCGCCACCGACGCACAAACCGAACGCGACACCTACCGCGACGAGCTGACAGGTATCGCATCGAAGACCGCCCTCGACGGACTGACAGGCATCCTCGCCGATCCTGAAGACCTCGCCCGGTACGTCGACACCACCACCCTGCTCGGTGACGACGGTAAGCCCGATCCCGGCAAGTACACCGAAGCCGCGCAGACCCTCATCTCCGAACGCCCGCATCTCGGTATCCCCGCCCCGCGCACAGCAGGCAAGTCCGGCGTCGAGGTCACAGGTGGACGCACCCACGCCCCTCGTGCCGCCGACCCCGCCGCGCAGATCGCAGCCGGTACCGCCGACTTCGTGAGCCTGGTGCAAGGCGCAAGCTAGACAACAGATCCCGATACCCCCACCCGGTTCTAGATACCCGGTGGGGGTATCTGCTATTGTCACTGTGACGGATCGGCCTGGCGCTGAGATGTCACACCCCCGGTGTATGAGCGGGCAAGGTTTCCAATCGGGAACCTTTCTCGCCACCACCCCCGAGGTCCGGCACCTCAAACGTACGACTGCTAGAGCTTGACGCTCGCAGTCAATCCCCTTGGCGTACAACGCTATCCCTTTGCCGGGCACTCGCGCACGATCCCGGCCCTGACATACCAGGAGCCTCCCATGGCACTCTCCACCGCAACCGCCGGATCTGTCCTCTCCGCCGAGCAGATCACCAACATCATCACCGTCCCTTTGCAGAAGGCATCCGTCTTCCTCGCGGCCGGCCCCACCATCATCGACGCCCACGGACCCGTCCGAATCCCCACCTACACCGGCTCGACTTCCCCGTCCTGGCACGGCGAGAACGAACTCATCGATGAGGTTGAACCCACATTCTCCGAAGTGCTGCTGTTGGATCCGAAGATCGAGTCCATCAAGTCGCTGCATCGCTACTCCAACGAGCTTGCCCGTCAGTCCGTCACAGAGACCATCGGCGCAATCCAGTCCCGGATGATCACCGACGTTGCCGGCAAGATCGACGACACGTTCATTGCAGGCACCGGCGCAGGCGGCACCCAGCCGAAGGGCATCCTGTCGTACTCGGGTGTGCAGGACATGGCCGCGATCGGCGTTCCCGCACTCGATGATCTGCATGACGCCGAAGGCTTGGCACTCGGTGCGGAGGTCGACCCGACCCGCCTTCGGTGGATGATGCACTCCCGAGACTTCGTGGCAATCCGCAAGATCAAGGACACCGCAGGCCGCTACATCGTGCAGCCTGACGTCACCCAGTCCGGCGCGTACCAGCTTCTCGGGCACTCTGTCGTCGTCACCAACCGCATCCCCGTCAACGGCGGCACCGGCACCAACGAATCGTCCATCGTCCTCGCTGACATGTCGATGATCACCGTGGCCCGAGACATGGCCCCCACCGTCACCCTGCTTGACCAGACGTTTGGCGACTATGACCAGCAGGCCATCCGCGTTGTCTGCCGCTACGACGCCGCACCCGTCAACCCCAAGGGCATCGTGATCCTTCGCGGTGTGAAGCTCACGGCCTGACACATGGCAGGCGCACCCATCCGGCGCGCCCGCAAGAAAGCAGGCGTGGAGGTCACCCCCTTCACGCCTGCTTTCCCCGGGCAAGAGTTCGAAGGCCAACGCCCACCCTTCGAGAAAAACAACACCCTGTCGTTGAAGCACGGCGCGCACTCTGAACGCTCCCTCAAACCCATCGCCGAAGCATGGGTGAAAACTGCACTCGCCCAGTGTGCGTACCTCCGAGACCCGTCCTACGAACCGGCACTACTCGCATGGGCACGCTTTGAAGCCAAGTGCGATCTGCTGCACGACTGGATCGACGAGAACGGCCTAATCGACGACTACGGCCAAGCGACACCCGCCGCGAAACTGCTCCCCACCTACGAGGGCAGAGCCGCAGCACTCCGCGCAACCCTAGGTATGGACCCGATCAGTCGAGCGAAGCTCCAACGGGACGCCGCTGCAACACAAGTAGACCTAGCCGCACTCATGGCACAAGAGGACACCGAAGATGACCGCACTTGATCGCACACTAATCCGCGACGCCCGCAACGATATCGACGTATTCGCCCGCAAAATCGCCAAAGCACCACTGTGGCCGCACCAACTCGAACTCGCCAACAGTCCCGCAAAGATCCGTTGCGTCAACAGTGGAAGGCAGGCCGGCAAGAGTTTCACCCTCGCCATGCTCGCCCTCCACCAAGCGTTCAGCGTCCCCGGATCCAAAACACTCATCCTCTCCGCGGGTGAAGAGGCCGCCAAGGTACTGCTCGCATCCATCGGCGAACTGCTGTCCTCCCCACTGCTTGCCGGCGCCGCTATCGAAGAAAACAAGTCCCGCATCGTCCTGTCCACAGGCTCCGAAATTGTGTGCGTGCCCGCATCCACCCGCCAAGTTCGAGGCCGATCGATCGATCTTTTGATTTTGGACGAGGCGAACTTTATGGCCGAAGACCTCTGGACCGCAGCAAAGTTCACCATCATCGCCCGCCCAGGCTCACGCGTCGTCATGGCATCCTCACCCTGGACCCAAGACCACTTCTTCGCCCGCACCTGGCGAGAAGGCAACCTCAACCCCTCCCACCAACACGCCTCATTCCATTGGCCGTCCACCGTCTCACCCCTCGTCGACACCGAACTTCTCGCCACTTTCGAAGCCACCATGACGGCCCGCGACTACGCCCGAGAAGTCCTCGCACAATGGGTAGACGACCAAGGGGCTTACTTCACCACCACCGAACTCGACGCCGCAGTAGCCGACTACACCCTCACCCCACCAGACAAAGCCCACGGACAACTCGCAGTCGGAGGCGTCGACTGGGGATTCAACGACTCCAACGCCCTCGTACTGCTCGGCATCCTCGACGACCAAGAACTCAACCGCCACAAACACCAAGACGAACTCGTCTACTTCCTGCCCTGGCTCGAATCCCACGCCAAAATGCAGTACGCCGACTTCATCAACCGACTCACCGAAGTCGCACGCGGCTACAGCATCGTCCGCTACATCAGCGAAACCAACGGCGTCGGAGCCATGCCCACCCAAGTCCTCCGCAACGCCATGGACCGCGAACGCCACCTGCACCGCGGCCCGTACAGCCAAACCATGGTCACCCCCGTCACCACCGACAACCGCCGCAAAGTGTCCGGCTACGGAGCAATCAAACTCCTCCTCCAGCAAGGCCGCCTTGTACTCCCCAGAAACCCCGAACTGTTGAAGCAACTGCACTCACTGACCTACGAGATGACCCCCAGCGGAAACATCAAGATCGAAGTAGCAGCACATGCCGGCCACGACGACCTCGCCGACGCACTCATGCAAGTCGCATCCGCAGTCGAAGGCAACTACACCAGCTGGAGACCCGACAACCCACGCCCCACCAAATGCGACATCCTCACCACCGGCAACGGCACACGCATCCCCGAACAACCCCGATGCTGGAGCCTCCCCCACGCACTCCTCCGACACCGAGGATCCGACCACCACGACGGCTGGTAACAACACTGCCGCGCCTGCTCGTACCTCACAGCCTTGCCAACTCATAGCCCCAACCTATGAATATGCAGAGACATGAATAGATATGCAATCGAACGGGTGCCGGCCTGCCTCGTTGGGTCGGTTTGTTTGATAGTTCCCCGCACGCACACGAGGTCGATGCAACGGCTCATGCAACAGTCCATGCAATACCGCTATTGCATGAGCATGTATCCAGATGTTTGTTTGATGGGTCAGTGACGCGGCGAACAGCAGGTCAGAGGTTGTTTCCTGCCCTCGCTTGAACCAGGATGTTTGCGAGTGCTTAGGAGTTCAAATCCCCTATCCTCCGCCAAAGGAACCCCCTGTGAACTGCTGAGAAGCGGTTCACAGGGGGTTCTTTTTTGCGAGCGTTTTTGCCGGGTTTCAGGCACGTCGCATGAACGAACCGCCGCCGAAGGGCGGGTCGTCGTCGACCGGTGCCCGGCCAGCTCGTCGCAGCAGATGAGTCTCGGGTACGGCCGGCACCTGATTGAACGCCTCCATTGCCCTGGCGACGCGAGAGTCGCGAAGGAGAGGCGCGCGTAGTTCCTGCGCGGCCGCCGCTGCTGCCGCGCAGGCGGTTCGGTGGGACGCTGTGATCGCGGCGGAGAGTGCAGCGGCGCCGGCCCCGAGGCAACTTTCAGTCAGTTGCAGGTCGGTAATCGCACCGAACGCGTCGACCTCGACGCTGACGGCACCACCTCCGGCATCTGCGCGGGCGCGAACTTTCCCGACCTCGATGTCGACTTGGCGGGCAAGGACAGTCAACTCCGGAAACGAGGATGCGGGCCCGGTCATGGCTGATCGATCTGCACGGGCGCGTTCGGATGATCCGACGCTTCGGGTCGAGGGAAACACGGCGACGACCCGCTCAGGCCCGCTCCTCGTGGATGCTCGTCGAAGACCATCCGATATCCATCCGGCAAAATGGTTTCGGTGCTCGTCGTGTCCCCGGCGGAGTCGTACGTTCGAAACTTCCAGCCCCGCTCAGTCCACAGATTGCGGATCGTATCGCCGAAACCTGGAACGCTCGCAGCGTCAGAAGACTCGAGGAAATACGTCACGCCGTAGTCCACGGATGTGTCCTTCGACAGATTGCTGTCGTTGCACGGGACGGTGCCACCCGGGCTGAGGGTGACTTTTTCGTTCAGCTCGGAATACCGCGTCAGGTAGGCACCCGGCGGCAGTGCCGCGATCGTTTCGGTCAGGTACTCGATCACCTTGGCCTGGGCCTGCGGGCGGGTCAGATTCATGTCGGCTTCCATCACTTTTCCGTTCTCCGTCGTCGTACACGCCGACAGCAGCACTGCCACCGCGATACTGCTCGAGCCGAATGCTTTACGGCGTCGAGTTGCGTTGGTCATGGCGCTCCTAGTCCGGCGATCACATGGCCCATACCGGCAAGAGCCGGATTGTTGTTTTCCCAGTACTCACTGTGCGCGGCCGGGCTGGGGAGCTCACCCAGCAGACCGGCGTCGATCCCGGTCCCGGGTGCGGATTCGACAACGGTGGCACCGAATCCGATCAATGGAAGATCGTTCGCGGGATTCGCGCCATGCGAGAGACTGCCGAACACGTCCCCAATCATCGGAACCGGATCATTGGCCGCGGCGGTGGCGTATACGTGGCCGCCGACATGTCCGGGATCGATGCCCTCGAGGGAGAGTCCCTCGACCCGGTCCATCCCCACTCCGGGGCTACCCACGAAAAACAGATCGTTCGCGTCGATCGATCGTCCGCCCGAGGCCGCAGCGCCGATCACGGTCGATCCGTAACTGTGTCCGATAACCGTGTTGTGCGAAGGCGTGCCGTCGTGGGATGCACGGAGACCGTCTTGGAACCGGTCCAGCGATCCGGCCCCACCATCGGCATACCCGTCGAGCCCTGCTTGCGGGATCGTTTGCGGCGCATCGTATCCGTACCAGGTCACCACGGAGGTCGATCCCTCGAGCCCCGCGAACCGTCGCTGGTATTCCGTCGAGTCCAACATCATTTGGGAGCGGTCGATGTCGCCGCCGATGGTTCCCAGGTGGCTGCCGGTGCCAGGTACGAACGTTGCGACGTTCGTCGCGGTGTCGGGATTATTCAGTGCCACGATGGCCCGACCTTCGTCGTCGACACCGAGCAGATACTTCTCCGAATCACCCTCCTCGGCGAGAGTGGGGTCGATCTGGTCGGCGAGGACGCCGTAACCGTCGAGACGCTGCTGCAGGTCCGCGCGTTGCTGCTGCCACCGCTCGTAGTCGCGGCGCGCCTGCTGGTCCGCCTCGTCCACGCTGCCCGCATCCGACGGAATGTTGCGACCCTTGGCCCAATCGGGGTGCCTGCCGTCGAGGTCGGCGAGTTCGGTCGACGTCGACGACTGCAGGTTGCCGAGGTTGATCCGGTTGAAATGATCGCGATCTACGGCTGGCATCCCGTCTCTGTTCCCGATTCCCGGATCGAACGCCGCGAGAGCATCTTTGTCGTTGGGGGACAGCGATTCCCAGAATTCGTTGAACTCCCTCGCACCGACCGGGGGGAACGCGTTGCCGTCGAGAATCGCGGCCACCACCGCGCTCATCGTCTGCTGGGCGCTTGGGGACTGTGCGAGATCAGCGAGGTCTCCTGCTGCCTTCGACAAGGCCGCGGCAGCCCCCTCGTCGAGGCTTCCCGCCATGTGCAAGGCCGGAACCAGTCTCGCCTCGAAGCTGTGCGCCTTCTCGTCGAACGCAGCCTGCCCCAAGATGTCGAGTGCAGTGTTACCGCTTCCGTACCGAGGTGCGCTCACTCGACCGTCATCGGCGACAGCCATGCCCTCGGCGATCGCACTGTCCGCAATGTCGATCACCGCCGCCCGCGCCGGCCCCAACGCAGCAGCAGCTTCACTCAACGCGTCGGCTTCGGCGAATACTCCTGTGGTCAGATGTGTCGCGGCAATACTGTCAGCCAAGGCTCGCGCCGACGCTGCAGCCGAGGCTTCGCCTTTCCACTGATCGAGCGCGAAGTCGACCGCGCGATGCGCTGATTCCACAGCGTGCATGAAGTCCCGGTTCTTCTGCTCCAATGCCGTTGCAGCGGCGGCCAAACCAGTCGGATCCCAGGCGCGGACCTGGGAGATCGTCGCCATCTACACGGCCGCTTGGTAGGTGGCCAGCCGGTTCCGGAATGCGACCTCGACAGCGTCGTAGCTGCTCGCACTGGATTGGGCAGCGTCAGCCATCGACGTCAACATCTCCGAGGTAGCGCGGTATCCGGTGGTAATCGGGTCACCGGCCCTCGCGGCGGCCGGGCCGCTCGCCGAATCGGGCATCGCCGCTGCCGCGTCAGCGAGAATTCCCGACACGTCGATGCCGGCAATCACGGCTCCTTGGTTTCTCACCGCGTCGGCCAACGCCCGTAGCGACTCGGCGTCTGCTTGTAGTACTTCGTTCCCCACCTGAGCCCCCCGGCTACGTATCGACGTGCGAAAAGCAGCGTAGCAGCGCATTGCCTGAACCCTGGTCGTTCTTGTTTGTCAGCTCCCGCTCCTCGTGCCCGAAGTGGCCGGGCCGATAGTGATCTGCGACACTGGCCGAAGTCGGTATTGACGGGTTACCGAGACGAGCAGCAACAGGGCGGCACTACATGAGCGTGATTCTCGCGGCGACGGATCAGCCTGCGCTAGCGGAGACCTTCGGCGTCGAACTCGAGCGCGTCGGCCACACCGTTCATCTGTTCGCGTCCGGACGAAACAGCCTCGACGCACTCGGCACCGACAGCTTCGACGTTGCCGTTCTCGATCTTTCACTCCCGGACATCGACGGCTTCGAGGTCGCCCGCCAAATCCGTCTCCGCAGCGAGATTCCGATCATCATGATCGTCGAGTCCCCCGAAGACATCGACGATGCACCACCACAAGTCGCGTCGGATTTCGCCATCAACCCACTCGACGCTCGCAGCCTCGATTCTCGGATAACGAGCCTCCTCCGCAGTACGCCCACCCCACAGACGGACAAGCGAGAGCGCCACGGCGAGTTGACGATCGACCGCCGATCCATGACCGCCACCATCCGCCGTCGACGCCTCGACCTCACTCGAACCGAATTGCGCCTGCTCCTCGAAATGTCGATGCACCCCGGCCACGTCTACTCCCGAACCCAGCTCCTCGCAAAGGTGTGGGGTGAAACGAATTCAACCAAGACTCGCGCCGTCGACGCCAATATTCAGAGCTTGCGGTCGAAAATCGAATCCGACCCGGCCAATCCCAAGTACATCAAGACCGTGCGCGGATTCGGATACAGGTTCGGTCCGATCGACTGACAAGAATCATCGGAAAACCACGGTGTCGGTAGCTCTGGCTAGGTTCGCGAAATGAGCTGGTATCTGCGAGAACTACTGCGTAGTGAAGCTCCCGACTGGCACGGCCCCGGGGACCGTGGTCACGTTCTCGGCAAGTGTCCGAAATAACCAATCGCCGCCCCTGCCCCATCCTGAAGAATCAGTGGCATGACTACAGCCGATATCTCCCCCGCAGATCGCTACCGTGACCTCGCCGCCGGCTTCACCCAGCGGATCGACGCAGTACCTGAGGACCGGTGGGACAACAACTCTCCGTGCGAAGGGTGGACGGCTCGCGATGTGGTCCGGCACGTGATCGACAGCGAACGCGACATGGTCAAGGTCGTCGGCCTCGAATTGGCGCCGGGACCGTCCGTCGACGACAACCCGTCCGCCGCCTGGGCAGCAGTGCGCGATTCGATGCAGGCGATTCTCGACGATCCGGAAAGGTCGACCCTCGAATACGACGGACATTTCGGCCGCACCAACCTGGGAGCCACCGTCGACGGTTTTCTGTGCTTCGATCTGGTCATTCACGGCTGGGACCTTGCAGCCGCTACGGGCACCGACACCTCGATTCCGGAAAAGGACGTCGATTGGGTGTCACAGATTGCTGCCGGCCTCGGTGATTCCATTCGTATGGCAGGGGTATGCGGCCCCGAGATCCCGGTTGCCGATGATGCCGACAAGGCAACCAAACTCCTCGCATATCTCGGCAGGGCCGTCTGAAAAACCACCCCTGACGTGCGGATTGCTTCGATACGCGGGTAATGTCCGTCGCATGCCTGAACGTCGGAAATCAGCCACCAACCCGGACTTGCTGGCCACGGCGCTTTTCGATGTTGCCGCCGAATCAGGACTCGACAATGCGAGTGTGCGCGAGGTGGCAAAGCGCGCCGACGTCTCGATCGGCGCCGTGCAGCACCACTTCTCGACCAAGGACGAGATGCTCACATTTGCTCTGCGCACTCTGGCAGAGCGAATGCTGAGCCGTCTCACCCAATCCCCAGCCGGAACCGACCCGCACGTTGCGCTGTTCCAGGCTTTGTCACAACTGCTTCCCCTCGACGAGCAGCGCACGCGCGAAGCACACGTCCTTGCCGCATTTGCCATCCGGGCTGTCACCAGCGAATCGTTGGCGGAAATTCGGCGGACGATGCTGTTCACTATTCGCACCGGCATCTGCGCAGTTCTGATCGGAATCAGATTGCCTGAAGCTGAAACCCGCGCAGCGCTGCTCCTCGCAACCGTCGACGGACTCGCACTCGACGCGATAGGCAATCCCGGCATGTATCCGCCGCACTATCTCGAATACGCCCTGGAGAGTCAGATAAAGCTCACCCTCCACGACATGGAAATTCCCGACGCTCTTGTATCCAGGGGCTGACGTGCCGGGATCAGGACGATTTGCACCGAGCCCATCCGGCGATCTACATCTGGGAAACCTTCGCACTGCCCTCCTTGCCTGGCTGTTTGCCCGGACCTCCGGTCGCGACTTTCTCATTCGCGTCGAAGATCTGGATCGTGTGCGGCCAGGCGCCATGGAACGCCAACTGAGTGACCTGCGAGCGCTGGGCCTCGACTGGGACGGCGACGTCGTCAAACAGTCCGACCGACTGCCGCGGTACGCGGACGCGATCACGTCGCTGACCGATCGCGGGCTGACGTACCCGTGCTTCTGCACCCGCAAGGAAATTCAGCAGGCACCCTCCGCGCCACACGCCCCGGACGGCGCCTACCCCGGAACGTGCCGGAATCTCACTCCTTCCGAGCAAGCCGTCAAGCTGGCCTCCGGCCGTAAACCCGCACTGCGCCTGCGTGCCGAGACGACGTCATTCACCGTGCGAGATATGTTGCACGGCAACATATCCGGAATGGTCGACGATGTGGTACTACTCCGCGGAGACGGGGTTCCCGCATACAATTTGGCAGTTGTGGTCGACGACGGCTCCCAGAACGTCGATCAGGTTGTCCGCGGCGACGACCTCCTGACATCAGCACCGCGCCAGGCCTACCTGGCAACACTCCTGGCCATTACACCGCCGATCTACGCCCATGTCCCCCTCGCACTCAATTCCGAAGGCAAGCGTCTGGCCAAACGGGACGGGGCGGTCACGCTCTCCGATCAACGCGACCTCGGCCGCACCCCAGCCGAAGTTCTGACTCTGATTGCGTCGAGCATCGGATTGGCCGAACCTGGTGAAGTAGTTTCGCCGACGGAATTGGCTGATCGCTTCGATCCACAGAAGGTTCCGGGTGACCCCTGGATCTTCACATCTGTCGATCCCCTGGATCCCGTCAAGGAATCTTAGACAATAGTTAATCATTGGCAATTGCCGCTGAGTGAAGTACCGTTTCGGCTTAGGTGAAGGGAACCAGGACGAGGAGCCCTGGGCAGGTTACAAGCGGGGCTTGCCCTCGACATGACCAAAGCACCCGCTGGAGGGCAACCGCGCGGCAGTGCGTTAGGGCGGGAACAGAACGAAAAGGAATCCGCATGGTTCGCGAGCTTCGCGAGGCACTCGACGACCATCAATTCGAAGTGCTGTACCAACCCCAGGTACACCTGGAAACCTCGACTGTTACCGGCTACGAAGCACTCCTACGCTGGCGCCATCCCCTTCGTGGAGTCATCGAACCACAAGATTTCATGCGATCTGCTGAATTGTCCGGCTTGATCATTCCCATCGGATTGCAAACCCTCGACTTGATCTGCGCACACATCTCCCACTGGGATGATCAGTTGAATATCGCGGTGAATTTCTCGCCACGCCAGCTGTCGACCGACAATGCTGCCCGAGAAATAATCGACACCCTTGACCGCTCCGGCACCCCGCACAACAAAGTCATCGTAGAAGTCACCGAACTCGGCGTCGTCGGCCAGAATGCCGCCGCCACGCTGGCGACGCTGCACAAAGAAGGCATCCGGATAGCGCTCGACGATTTCGGAGCCGGCTTTGCGTCCTTTGCGGCTCTGTCGGAACTGCCACTCGATATCCTGAAGATCGACCAGAGCCTCACCTGGGCTCTCAGCGACGCGCAGCACTCGTCCGAGCGGGCATTCATCGTGATGGAGTCCATCGCCGCGATCGCCGACAAACTGGGAATGGAGTCCATCGCCGAAGGCGTCGAGACTGCCGAACAAGCAGCAGCCGTCACTCGCGCAGGGTGTACCACAGGCCAGGGTTACTATTTCGGCAAACCCCTCCCCGCCGACGCTCACACCACCGCAATTCAGGAACCGCCGCTCGCAGTCGCATCACCTGCGCAGCATCGACGCTGGCGTTAGACGGAACCCACCGCCGCTATAAAAATCACGAATATCACCCACATGGCGATAACCGAGGCACCGACGGCAATACCCGCAATCGCGAGCCCACGCCCCTGCTGGCCTGTTTGTTTAATCTGATTGAGCGCGACGACGCCCAGAATTATCGCGACAATCGCGCCGAGTCCGTAAAAGCAACCGCCGACTATCGCCGTCACCAATGACGCGATCGCAAGGCCGTTCGTTCCCACCGGTTGCACGTACCCACCGAACTGGCTGGGAGGTCCGTACTGCGGTGGCTGCTGGTACTGCTGGTACTGCGGCGGCTGTTGGTACTGCTGGTACTGCGGTGGTTGTTGGTATTGCGGTTGTTGATACTGCGCTTGTGGCTCTGGGGTCGGGGTGTACGACGGCGGTGGATAACCCGGGTACTGCTCGATTGGCGATGGTGTCGCCGGAATCTCCCAATACGACTCCTGCTGTCCCGCAGATTCTCCGTAACCTTCCTGCGGGAGGCTGGGAACCTCGCCATATCCGGGTTCAGGCACGTATTTATCGGGAGATATCTCGCCGTTCTCCCCGGAACTCGTCATGAAACGCAGCCTAAACCACAGGTGACATCAACACACGAGGGCGTAAGTGACACCAACATCTATCGCTTATGGCGGTTAAGGTCGTAATCACTGTCACACTCGAATGCTGTGTCCGGCTTGAACGCTTCGACGCGCATTCACGACTGAGGGGAAACAATGACAACCGGCGGTTACGACCCCAACAAGAATCCGAACGACGGAAACCAATCACCACAAGATCCGTACAGCCAGCCGCAATCACCGCCGCCCGGTAGCTACCCACCTCCCGTCACACCTCCCGGTGGCGGCTACCAGCCGACGGGAGGCTCTCCTGCCGGGCCGCCCCCGGGGAATTACCCGCCTCCCGGTGGATACCCGCCCCCGCAGGGGAACTACCCACCGCCCGGTGGATACCCGCCGCCGCCTCAGGGCGGGAACTTTCCCCCGCCGCCGCAGTTCAATGATCAGGGCGCTTACGGCGGATCGACACGACTGCCTTCCGGCGCTCAGCCGGGTGACCTGTGGTTGCGTCTCGCTGCGCGAATCATCGACGGCATCATCGTCGGCATCGTCGCGGCAATTCTCGCAGTCCTGGTCAGTGACGCGGACAGCTTGATTCTGATCTCCGGACTGTTCTCGGGAATCCTGACCTTCGCGTACTTCGTGGGGATGGAAGTAACCCAGGGTTGGACGCTGGGCAAGAAGATGCTCGGCCTTTCCGTGCATGGACCTGCCGGCGCTCCCAAGCCCACACCGCAGCAGTCCGCGATCCGAAATGCGTTCACACTGCTGTCGATCATTCCGATCATCGGCGGTCTCCTCGCGTTTATCGCGTACATCGTCATCGCGGTGACCATCAACAACAGCCCCACCAAACAGGGCAAGCACGACCAACTGGCCGGTGGCACCCAGGTAGTCAAGGGATAACTCAGAGCCCTCGCGAAAGCCCGGCAGTTCCTCGAGGAATTGCCGGGTTTTCTGCTGTGTTCTGGGCAACTGGACGGTCGCCAACTCGCTTGGAGACACCCTGAGGTGCTTGGATTGCGGACGTGACAGCTCAGGATCAGCAAGACTCATCGACTCAAGAGACCAAATTTGCGCACGTCAGCCTCGGTTATTATCCGACGATCGTCGCGCTGTTCACCGCAACGCTGCTGATCTCGAATGTGGCGGCGACCAAGGGGGTCGCCTTCTTCGCGGATTCCGAGTTGTCCCTCGGGCCCTTGCAGATCCTGCCCGTCATCACCGACGGTGGCTTCTTCCTCTTCCCACTCGCGTACGTCCTCGGTGACGTTCTCAGTGAGGTCTACGGCTTCAAAGCCACCCGGCGCGCGATCTACCTCGGATTCGGCGCACTGATTCTTGCTGCCGCATGTTTCTGGATCGCTGTGCAACTGCCGTCGGCGGCCTTCTACGAGAACCAGGCCGCCCTCGAAACCGTCGTCGGTGTCATTCCCCGACTCCTGGTCGCCGGCCTGGCCGCCTACCTCGTCGGACAGCTTCTGAACTCCCTGGTCCTGGTCATGATGAAGAAGCGCATGCAGGAGAAGCACCTGTGGGCACGTCTCATCGGCTCGACCGTCGTCGGTGAATTCGCCGACACCCTCATCTTCTGCTCCATCGCGGCCGGCGTCATCGGCATCAGCACATGGGAAGACTTCATCAACTACGTGTTGGTCGGCTTCCTGTGGAAAACCCTTGTCGAGATTCTGGTCATGCCGATCACCTACCGCGTCATCGCCTACGTGAAGAAGCGCGAACCGACTTACGCCTGAGTCTGCGGGGCCTTCGGGCCGTAGAACTTTCCGAGCATGTCCGCCTTGAAGTCGTGGAAGTACCCGCCTTCGATGCTGGCTCGGATGTCGTCGACCAGCTTCACGGTGAATCGCTCGTTGTGGATGGTGCAGAGCGTCGACGCGAGCATTTCTTTCGCTTTGAAGAGGTGATGGATGTACGCGCGGGTGTAGTTGGCGCAGGTGTAGCAGTCACACTCGTCGTCGATAGGTGTGAAATCACGGCGGAATCGGCTGGTGTTGATGTTGAACCGGCCGGAGCGCACGTAGATCGCGGCATTGCGCGCAACACGGGACGGATTGACGCAGTCGAAGGTGTCTGCACCGTTCTCGATTGCGACGAAAAAATCGTCCGGTTCGCTGATTCCGAGCATGTGACGCGGCTTGTGCTCAGGCAGTTCCTCGTTGCACCAACGCACAATTGTGCCGAGGTTCTGCTTCTCGAGGGCGCCGCCGATGCCGTAGCCGTCGAACCCGTACCCGTTCTCGCCTTCGATCGACTCGAGGCCACGGCACGCTTGACGACGCAGATCCTCGTACTGCGCGCCTTGGATCACGCCGAAGAGAGCCTGATAGGGCTTGTCGGCGCGTTCGGCGGTGAGCTTCTCGTGCTCGTTGATGCAGCGAATCGCCCACGCCTGCGTGCGCTCGACCGATCGCTCCTGGTAACCGCGCGTATTGAGCAGCGTGGTGAGTTCGTCGAACGCGAACATGATGTCGGCGCCGAGCTGATGCTGTATCTGCATCGACACCTCGGGGGTGAACCGATGCTTGCTGCCGTCGAGGTGCGATTTGAACGTGACGCCCTCGTCATCGACCGTCGCAAGACGCTCTTTGCCCTTCGCGATCACGTCGTCGGACTGCACGCCGACGGCTTCCATCGCGAGTACTTTCTTGAACCCCACGCCAAGCGACATCACCTGGAAGCCGCCGCTGTCCGTGAAGGTGGGTCCGTCCCAATTCATGAATTTGCCCAGGCCACCAGCCTCGTCGATGATGTCGGCACCCGGCTGCAAATACAGGTGGTACGCATTTGCGAGAACCGATTGCGTGCCCAATTCCTTGATCGACTCGGGGAGCACAGCCTTGACCGTCGCCTTGGTCCCGACCACCACGAACGACGGCGTCGCGATATCGCCGTGCGGTGTGTGGATGGTGCCGGTTCGTCCGAGCCGGTCCTCGAGTCTGGTTCCCATCGTGAAAATCGACTCGGGGCGCTTGTCGACAGCGGGCTCGGGCTGGGTCGGCACTACAGAAGTCACGGACTCAATCCTGTCACAGGACTAAAAATCGCCGTGATCACGGCAGAACGCGCAGCAACAGCATCGATCTTCGATCCGGCCCTGGTCTACTGACCGAACCCGAGATGTATCGCCGCGCAAGAGTCCCACTCCATACTTCCGGGTGAGTAATCGCCGTTTCGACCGGCGTAAACCTCCAACCCGATACAGGAGCAGACTTGACGACTCATACCGGGCAGTCATACAGGTTCGTCACCGTCGACGTCACAGACTCGATCGCCACCGTGACCATCGACAAACCTCCCGCCAACGCGTTCAATCCCAGCCTGATCGCCGAACTTCTGGAACTACTGCCGGTACTCGCGTCGGACCAGAGCATCCGCGCCATCGTCATGACGGGCACTGGCCGGTTCTTCGTCGCCGGCGCCGACATCACCGTGATGCGCGAGCTGACCGAAGAGACTCAGCGGGCGATGCGCCCGTGGGTCGAGGTACAGCGGATCCTGGAGACGGCTCCCAAACCCGTTATCGCGAAGATCAACGGGCACGCACTCGGTGGCGGCGCCGAACTGACGTTGGCCTGCGACTTCCGCGTTATGGCACAGTCGGCGACCATCGGTTTTCCCGAGATAGGCCTCGGACTGTTTCCGGGTGCGGGTGGCAGCCAACGGCTTCCGCGCCTCATCGGCGCACACCGAGCCAAAGTGCTCATGATCGAAGGCAATCGACTGAGCGCCGAGCGCGCACACGACATCGGCCTGGTCGATGCTGTCGTTGCAGACGACGACCTAGATGCACACTGCGCTGACCTTGCGCGTGAGCTCGCATCGAAACCCACTGCCACCATCGGGATGATCAAACGCATTGTTGACGAGGGAATGTCGTTGCCGCTCGATCAAGCGCTGGACCTCGAATTCGACGCAGTGCTCGAACTGATCAAGACGAACGACGCTGCCGAGGGACTTCAGTCATTCCTCGACAAGCGCTCCCCCATCTTCACCGGACGCTGAAAGCTCCCCCTTTACCGAGAGGCCATCATGCTCAACAGATTTCAAAAGAAATGGGTGGGCGCGATCGCTACTCTCGCCGCCCTGTCGATCGCCGTCAGCGGATGCACCCGTCCCGCTACCGACAACTCCGCGGAAAGTGGTGGCCTGGTACGCATCGCTGTTGGTGTGGACCCGTCGTACGCTCCGATCTTCTTAGCTGACCACGAGGGCATGTTCGAGGCCGCTGGTCTCGACGTCCAGGTCATCCAGACGGAAGGCGGAGCAGCGGGTGCTCAGAACGTTGTAGCCGGAACTTCGGAGCTATCCGGCAATGCCGACTCGACAGCGCTGTCCGTCATGGCTGCCAACCCGAGCCTGCGGGCTCTTGGTGTCTTCCAGGAATCCGACCGGTACTTCCAGGTTGTGCTGCGCAATGGCCTCGAACCGAAGTCGATCAAGACCATGGGCGTCTTCCCCGGTATCGGTCTCTACTTCACGAACCAGTACCTCGCCAGCCTCGGCATCGACCCCGCGACCGTCACACTCGTGAGCACCAGTCCGCCCGAGCAGCCCGCGTTACTGGCGCGTGGCGATATCGACGGCTTCCTGTCCTTCGACCCGTGGGTGACACAGAGTTTGAATACCGGTGGACGCGTAGTTGCCACGACCGGTGATTTCGGCGCCAAGTACGCGCAGTGGATCATCGCGTCGGATAACTGGTTGTCCGCGAACGAAGAAACCGCAGGCAAGGTGTTCAAGGTGATCTCGGAAGCGTCGGCAATCGTGAACTCGGATCCAGATCGGGCGGCAACCGCAATTGCCTCGGCTATCCAGATGGACCCGGCCGAGGCTGCCGACCGGGTGGCCCAAATCGATTTCGGCGGGCGCGGATTCACCGATGACGATGTGGAGCGGGCAAACGAACTGGTTGCGTTCTTCCGCGAGCAGGGCAAGATCTCCGCAGACATCGATCCGTCGGCTGTACTTCTCTCGGGATGGGTCGAGCAGAACGCAGCCTGAGCGGCGTGTGAGAACGGGTCCGGTGGGCAGACCGGAATCATGTCGCCCACCGGACCCGAGAACTACGTTCGACACCAGTCGGTTCGGCGATATCTTTCGATTGAAACGGAGTAGTTGTGGTGCATCCCCCGGTACGGGTCGTAGAGATTTCCAGTCCGTTTGCGCGATTCGCCGGGCGCATCCTGGTCGGGCTGGGTTTCGAGGTCATTCTGGTAGAACCACCCACCGGTGACCCGAGTCGCGCCGAGTCCCAGGGTGATTCGTACCTGCATTGGCATGCGGGAAAGAAGTCGGTGGTTCTCGATCTGGGCGACAGCAACGACCGCGCCGAATTCGACACACTACTTCGCAGCGCGGATGTCCTGCTCGACGGCAGCGCGACCGGCGTTCCGCTAGAGCGCCGAGGCTCCCTCGTGCATGTCCGGGTGACGCCATTCGGCACATCGGGTCCCCGAAGTGAGTGGCAGGCAACCAACCTGACCGTAGCAGCGCTCGGCGGAATGATGGCTCAGGTCGGTGATCCCGAACACCCTCCACTCCTGCTCCCCGAACTCCAGGCTGAGCAGCTCGCCGGAATCAACGCCGCAATCGGCGTGCTGCTCGGACTGCGTTCGCGGTCCACGGGCCAGAACCCGTTGCTGGAGATCAGTGCTCAGGAATGTGTTGCCGCCGCGCTGGAAGCGGGCACTCTTGCCTACATTCACGAGGACCGTGTCCCGCCGCGTCCTGGCCGCGTACATCCACTCGTTCCGCACGGACTGTTCCAGGCCGCCGACGGTTATGTCGGTGGCGGCCTCGGCGGTAGCCCCCGTATGTGGGACGGCATGCTGGCCTGGCTGATCGACAACGACGCCCAGGACGATCTCGACCAACCCGAGTGGTCCGACGCGGTCTACCGAAAGACACACCAGGAACACATCTTCGACGTTCTGTCAGCCTTCATCTCAAAGTGGCCGAAGGAAGAATTTGCAGTCAGCGCCCAGTCTCGCAAGTTGCCGTGGGCAGCGGTCGACCGGCCCGAAGAACTCCTGCGCAACCCACAACTCAACGACCGTGACTTCTTCACTGACGTGACCGGGGATCACGGCACCTACCGCGATCTCGGGTTCGGCTTCGCTTTCCCCGAAGGCCACCGCATCGGAACGCTCGAGGCCGCCCGGTTGGGTCAGCATCAGGAACTCTTGTCCACCAACACGACTGTGGCAGTGCATGAAACTCAGGAGTTCAGTGACACGGGCGCGCTCAGCCTCGACGGTGTCCGCGTGCTGGATCTCACCTGGGTGCTGGCCGGCCCGTACGGCACCCGAATCCTCGCCGACCATGGAGCCGAAGTCATCAAGGTCGAATCGATCGGACGCCCGGACCCAACTCGCTTCGCACCGTTCATGCATCTGTCGCGCGGGCCTCATGACAATCCGAACACCAGCGGGTACTTCAACGACGTCAACCGAAACAAGCGCAGCATCACGCTCGATACCCGATCCGCCGAGGGTCTTTCGGTCCTACGCGACCTGATCAGGAAATCCGACGTCGTGGTCGAGAATTTCAGCTCGTCGGTCATGGACAAGATGGGGCTCGGCTACGAACAACTGCGGGAACTCAACCCGGACATCATCTACGTGTCTATGTCCGGGATGGGTCACACCGGCCCTCGCAAGGACTGGGTATCGTACGCCGACATCGTATCTGCAAGTACCGGATTGACCTCGCTGACCGGTTGGAACGCCGACGATGTTGTCGGAGTCATCTACGGCCACGGTGACATAGTTGCCGGACTGCAAGCAGCAGTCGCGGCGCTGGCAGCTCTCGACTACCGCGACCGGACAGGGCGAGGCCAGCACGTAGACCTGTCACAACTCGAAGCCATGGCAGCGCACATGGGCACCAGTGTTCTCCGAGCGGCTCGCTCACAGTCCCCCGATCCGATCGGCAACAGCCACTGCGAACTGGCGCCGCACGGCGTGTACCCGTGCCACGGCGCAGACCGGTGGTGCTCGATTGCCATCCGCGGCATGACGGAATGGAATACGTTGTGCCGCATCATCGGAGCGGAGCACTGGATCGACAATCCCGATTTCAGGAGCGTGGAGGGTCGCCGAGCCAACCTCGAACGAATCGACGACGCGATCGCCGACTGGACCCGGACTCTGCCACCCGAAACCGTCATGGAGCGCCTGCAATCGGCGGGAATCGCGGCAGGCGCCATCCAGGACGGACGTGACCTGGTCGACGGTGATCCGCATCTGCGGGCACGCAATTTCTATTCCGTACAGGAACACCCCCTCGCGGGAACATTCCTCCACGAGGGCATCCCTGTTCGCCGCAACTCCGAACCCGGTTCGATTCGGCGCGCTGCACCGGTGCTGGGCGCGGACACCGACGACGTCCTGAAGTCGGTCCTCGGCTACAGCGACAAACGGATCACCGGACTTCGCGACCAGTCGATCCTGTCCTGACCGCACTCATATTCGTACAACCATTCACAGATCGCTACAAGGAGACACAATGCGCGCGGCCCGACTCCATCAGTTCGGCACCTCACCGGTAATCGACGACATCGACATTCCCACGCGTGAATCCGGCCAGACCCTGGTGCGGATCGACGCTGCTGCGCTCGGCCATCTCGACATCACCGTCGCGAGCGGAAACTTCGGAGTCAAGCCGAATCTCCCGCACATCGGTGGAACCGACGGAGCCGCGACGGTAGTCGAATCCGACACGTACGAGCCGGGCACTCGCCTTCTGGTCCGAGGCGGTGGCGTCGGCCTGTTCAAGAACGGTTGCTGGGCCGAGTATCTGGTGGCAGCAGACAAGGCCTTCACACCGTTTGATCCCGCACTGTCGCCGGCCGTTGCCGCAACGTTCTTTCTGCCAAGCACAACTGGCTACGTGGCCGTGAATGACGTTGCGGCCGTTGCAGCCGGCGAACGTGTGGTCGTCGCCGGAGCGTCGGGTGCTGTCGGATCGATGGCAGCGCAGTTCGCTTTGCTCGCAGGAGCGTCCGAGGTGCTCGGTGTTGTACCGCGCGAAGATCAAGCTGCCCTGATCCCGGAAGGTGTGCGTCCCGTCGTCGGGCAAGGTGACGAACTGGCCGGTGTGCTGGGATCCGAGCCTACCGTCGACGCATTGATCGACACGCTGGGCGGTGACGGCTTGCCCCATCTGCTGGCAAGTGTTGTCCCCGGCGGCCGGGCGGCCCTGATCGGATACACGTTGGGTAAGAGTCTCACGCTGGACTTGCCGAACTGGTTGCTCAGCGACGTCCGGATCCTGCCCGTCAACATGATTCGCAAGACTGCCCGCCAAGCTGAACTGGCACCCGAGATGATCCGACTGCTCATCGAAGGCAAGATTTCCGTTGCAGTGCAGGAATTTCCGTTGGATGACATCGCAAGTGCACTGCAGTTGATGGGTGAGGGCAAGGTTGCCGGTCGGGCGGTCGTCGTACCCTGAGAGGGATACAATTACGCACCCTACGAGCCATCGGCAAGGAGTCGTTCATGCCCTGCGACACACATGCCATTCCGCGCTCGCTTCCGGATTTGATCCGGAGGCGAGCTTTGGAGCGTCCGGAGCACCCGGCCCTTGTCGTCGGCGGGATCACGGTCACCTACCGCAAACTGCTCGAACGCGCTGCGTCGATGGGGTCTGCTCTCCGCAGCGCGGGTGTCGGCCGCGGGGAACGTGTGGCGGCACTGTCCGGCAACAGGATCGAACTGGCAGACCTTGTTCTCGGATGCGCGTGGATCGGCGCGGTGGCCGTTCCGCTCAATACTGCTCTTCGCGCCGACAGTATTGTCAGCGCACTCGAACAAGCTGAAGTGCAACGCATCCTGGTTTCACCCGAATGCGCAAACGTTGTATCCGGATTCGATGGCACCGTGTGGGTCATGGGCGAACCACACGTCCCCACGGCCGGTTTGAATCCGGGTTGTGAACCCGAAGCAGTGGATCCCCTCGACATGGCCGCGATACTCTTCACTTCCGGCACCACCGGTATACCCCGGGGTGTGCGATGCCCGCATGCGCAGTTCCTGCAGTGGGGCAAAAGCGTTGGCGCCTCGTTGGGACTCACTCGCGATGATGTGCTGTACAACTGTCTGCCCCTGTTTCACACCAATGCTCTCAATGCCTTTGTTCAGTCCGTCTGGGCCGGGTCTACTTTTGTCTTGGGACAACGGTTTTCGGTCCGTAATCATTGGAGTGAGGTTCGTGAGATCGGGGCGACTGTCGACTATCTGCTAGGTGCGATGGTTGCGATGCTGATCAACGCGGACCCCGCACTACACGACCGGCAGCACAACATCCGGATTGCCTTGGCGCCCGCAACCCCTGCGCATCTGATCGAACCGTTTGCCAAGAGATTCGGTGTGGAACTCGTGGACGGATTCGGAAGTACCGAAACCAATCTTGTGATCGGCACGCTTCCCGGAAATCGACGGGCCGGATACATGGGCACCGTGATGAGCGGCTACGACGCTGCGGTGATCAACGACGGTAGCGCCGTACCCGACGGAGTGCCTGGCGAACTGGTTGTCCGCACCACGGTTGCCGGCTCGTGCTCACAGGGCTATCTGGGCGACCCGATTCCGGAGCCAGGCAGTTGGATCCACACCGGCGACAGGGTGATTCGTGATGCAGACGGCTGGTTCCGATTTGTCGATCGCATCAAAGACGTGATTCGAAGGCGAGGTGAGAATATTTCCGGAGCCGAGGTGGAAACAGTTCTCGCGCTGCATCCGTCGATCAGTCAGGTTGCCGTCTTCCCGGTGCCGTCGGAGCTGGCCGAGGACGACGTCATGGCGACTGTAATACTCCGTCCCGGTGCCGATTTCGATCCCATCTCGATTCTGGATTCTGCCCAGCAACAGTTGCCGTACTTTGCCCTCCCGCGGTACATCGACATCGTGGATTCGTTGCCACTCACCGAAACCGGGAAGGTGCAGAAAGCACCGCTGCGCGAGCGGGGCGTTGGCCAACACACCTGGGACAGCGAGAAGAGCAAGTTCAGCGCACGGCGGTAGAGCCTACTTGCCACAGCCGTTGAACGAACACATCACCGGACTGCAAATCGTACGCAGTGCGAGCGGGTCACTCGGTGAATGCGTGCACTTCATGGCATGAAGTTTGCGGGTGATCCCGACGCCTGCTGTGCGCAGGGCCCCGGTGATGCGACTGACGTTGAGCCGAGCCGTCGGCGCTGTCACGGACAACGCACCGGCAAGAGTGCGCGGGCCGCTGAACACCGGTACCGCGACGCTCATGTAACCGAGCCGCGTCTCCTCGACCTCCACCGCGAGCTGTTCCTTACGCATCCGCTCGAGTTGCTGTCGCAGCACACCGACTGACATCGTCGTCCGACTGGTCAAGGCGGTGAAACCCTGCTCGACCACCTCGTCGAAGACCGATTGCGGCGAGAAGGCAAGGATGATCTTGCCGGTGGCGGTGCAGTACAGCGGGAGCCGGCCGGCCACCCGCGACTGCTGATTGAGGCCGCGGTGTCCGATGATCTTCTCGATGTACAGGACGTCGATGCCGTCCCGCACCGCAAAGTGAACCGTCTCCTGTGTCGCCAGCAGCAGGTCCTCCATGTAGGGCAAAGCGGCGTCCCGCAGAATCCGCTGACGGGGCACCAACTGGCCAAGCTCGAACAATCGCAGGCCGAGCCGATACTTTGTGCCCGCGCGCTCGAGCAGTCCCCACTCGACCAGCTCGCCGGCCAACCTGTGAACCGTGGCTTTCGCGACCCCACTGCGCCGAGTGAGTTCCGTCAGAGACAAGTCACTGTGGTCGGTGTCGAAAGCGTCCAAGATCATTCGAGCCTTGCCCAGGACCGAGGACAGCTCTCCTGCGGGCTGCAACGGCGCAGCAGCACTTGGCGCGATGGGCAGTACTGATCCGAACCCGACGGATTGTTGTGGAGCGGCCATGAGTGTCCTCCTGAACGATCTGTGACAGCCTGCCGAGCCCGATTGCCACGGGACCGAATCAGTCGGGGTGCTCGTTGGGTGCAGGTGCTTTCGGAACCGACACTATGGTGACCATACGATGAGACGCACGCCACACGGTCCGCTCAGTGAACCCGTCCCGCAGAGTTTACACGGGGCGCCTACCTGCGTAATTCTCCAGAAACATGCGGACGGCGGATGAAATCTGCGGGGCGTGCTCTTCGATGAGCGCTACGGTCCCGGATTCGACGATCTCTGTTTCCACCACTGCCGCACTCGTCAGATGTGCACGCAGCGGGGCGACATTAGGCATCGAAAAGGGATCTCTCCGCGCGCCGATCAGCAAAACCGGCGCGGTCACCGAACCGATTCTTTCCTCCATGACGTAGCGAGCACAGGCTTTGTGGCCCTCCGCCGGATCAACCCGGTAGGCAAGCGCGTCCCGGATGAACCTGTCGAGCAGCGCGGTGCCGGGTTCCGGGTAGTACGGCCGTCGCATCTCCCACAGACTGGTGAGATGGCTGCCGTCTGCAGCTCGGTCAACGCAGTCGATCCCACCGGGTCCCGAGTGCCCCTCGCGGTAGTTGCGGTCGGCCCACGGGCACGACGAGAGCACGGCGGCGGCTACCCGCTCGGGGCGCGATGCCGCCATCTCGAGCGCCACTGCCGCTCCGGTGTGGTGGCCGAGAACCGTGACTCGGTCGACGCCAAGCCCGTCGAGCAATTCCCACGCACCTCGCGCATAGGTCTCGATGGTCTGCGGCCCGGGCACCGGAGCACTGTTGCCGTACCCCGGCATGTCCATCGCGACCACGTGGAAGTCGGCGGCAAGAAGTGGGATGAGCTCGCGGAACTCGTCCGACGAACGGGGTGCCTGATGAAGCAGGAGAATCGTCTCACCCGAACCTTGCTGCGCGTAATGCAATTGCCCGAAGGACGAATCCACGTATCCGAATCGCGTGCCGCTTCCCATCAGAACGCCGCAACCATCGGAGTGTCGACGCCGACAATATCGATCTTTGCCGAACCACCCGGATTTCCGACGGGTTCACCGCGGGTGGGCAAGATGTCGAGGAAGAAGCGCTTGTTGTCTTCCTTGAAGTCCGGGTCTGCCTTGCGGTCGACGGTGATCGCCTCTACCGGGCACGCCAATTCACAAGCGCCACAGTCGATGCATTCATTCGGGTTGATGTAGAGCTTGCGATCACCTTCGTAGATGCAATCCACGGGGCATTCTTCCATGCATGATCGGTCCGTGTAGTCGATGCATGCTTCACCGATGACAAATGCCATTGCCTAACCCTCCTGTTCCGTAGAGTGTCCGGGAAAGATCTCCGCTTCCGGATCCAGCACGGCCGCAGCGTTGTTCACAGCAGTCGCGGCTTCGCCGAAGCCGACGGCAATCAATCGGACCTTCCCGGGATAATCCGTGATGTCCCCGGCTGCGTACACGCGCGGAACATTGGTTTCCATCCGCGTGTTGACGGCGATATGGCGATTGTCGATCTCCATCCCCCAGTCCATCATCGGGCCCAGGTCAGCGGTGAATCCCAGTGCTGCGATGACAGATTGAGCCGGCAACGTGGACGTGCTCTTGTCCAGTTTGTGGGTGATGTCGACCTCGCCGATCCACCCGTTTCCACGTACCTCCGAGACATCCGCGTTCACAAGAACCTGGACACTGCTGTCCTGAACTTTGGCAACTGTGGATTTGTGCGCGCGGAATCGATCTCGTCGGTGAACCAGAGTGACGGACTTGGCAATCGGTTCGAGGTGGACAGCCCAGTCGAATGCGCTGTCGCCGCCGCCGACGATGACAACGTCTTTCCCCGTGTGCGCCGACAGATCCGGGACGAAGTAGCTCAATCCCCGATTCATGAACTCCGAACCCTTCGTCAACGGACGGGGCGTGAAAGTTCCGATGCCGCCGGTGATGACAACCGCGCCGGCGACCACCACCTGGCCTGTACTGGTGGTGATTCGCACCCGGCCGGCGTCATCATGCGACAACTCACGAGCCTGCATACCCAGCAAGTACACCGGATCGAATGGGGCAGCCTGGGCAATCAAGCCCTCGATGAGATTGCGTCCCTTGACCGAAGGGAATCCCGCAATGTCGAGGATTGCCTTCTCCGGGTACATCGCACTGACCTGTCCCCCCGGTTCCGCAAGGGCATCGATCACGGCAACGGAGAGGCCGCGGAAGCCTGCGTAGTACGCGCCGTACAGCCCGGCGGGGCCGGCACCAATGATCAGAATATCGACGCCGATCTCGTTGTCGGCCGCCGTGGAAGACGTTGTGTTCACACCCGATACGGTATTGCGCCGACGGATCCTCGCAAATGAAACCGGTCCGCTCAACAGACCTCGGTAACGTTTGCGGGACAACATGAAAAGAGCCCGCCGACCTTTCGGTCGACGGGCCCGTACTCACGAAATTCAGCGCGCGAACACCTCGGGTTCGTCTGCCGCAATCTTCTGGATGATGGTCGAGTAGGCAAACCACCCCACCTTCTCGGTGCCCACAGCCTCGTAGGTCTGCGCAGCGATCTTCTCGTGCAGGACAACCGGATCACCGGCGGCTCGCGCCGCCAATTCTGCCTGCATCGAACGCTCCATCGACACGTACCACCACACTGCGCTCTCGACAGAGGTTCCGACAGTCAAATGGCCGTGATTGGTCAGGATCACCGCTTTGTTCGATCCGAGGGCCGTCGCAATGCGAATCCCCTCCTCTTCATCGAGCGCCACCCCGTGATACTCCTCGTAGATCGAGTGGTCCTCGTGAAAGGCGCACGCGTCCTGAGTGATCGGAGCGAGGCGGCAGTGCAGCGAAGAGAACGCCTTGCCGTTCAGACCATGTGCATGAACAGCTCCGATCACATCGGGACGGGCCTCGTGAACCTTGCTGTGGATGACAAATGCTGCGCGGTTCAGCGGTCCGTCGCCGGAAATCACCGTGCCGTCCGATGCCACGTGCAGTAGTTCTTCGGGCTGGACCTGGGAGAAGTGCCGACCGAACGGCGCCGTCCAGAACGTTTCAGATTCTTCGGGATCTCGGGCCGTGATGTGTCCCGAGATTCCTTCGTCCAAACCGAATTTCGACAGTATCCGATATCCGCCGATGACGGCGGTCTTACGTCGACGTCGTTCGCTCTCGACGTCGGAGAACTCGGGCGGGCCAGGAATTCCGGCCTGCTCTGCAATGCTCAGCGGTTTACTCATGCTGCGCTCCTGACTATTTGACGCCGTAGCGGGCGAGGTACCGCGAGGACAGAATTCGGAGAATCCGGTCGAAGATGAAGCCCATGATGCCGAGGACGATGATGCCGACAAACGTCCAGTCGATTCGACCGTAGTTTCGGGCCTGCCAGATCATCGAGCCGATACCCTGGTCGGCGGCGACGATCTCCGCCGACACGATGGTGAGAAAGCTGTTACCCATGGCCAGGCGAGCACCGGTGACGATACCCGGGATCGAAGACGGCAGGACCACCGTTTTCATGATCTGCAGCTTGCCCGCACCAAGATTGGCTGCGGCCTGCAATTTGTTCTCGCTGATCGCAACAGTCGCGGCGATCGTGCTGACCGTGACGATGAACACCGAGGTGTAGAAGATCAGAACAACCTTCGACGTCTCACCGATGCCGAACCAGACGACGGCAAGAGTGACAAATGCGATCGGCGGAATGAACCGGAAGAACTCGATGTACGGATCGAGGAGCTGTCGTACGATGGCGATGCGGCCCATCAGAATTCCGACGGGAGCGCCGATCACGACGCCCAGAAACCAACCGATCAGAATTCGCTGACCTGACGCAGTGATCGACGACCACAGAACGCCGCTTTCCCACAGTTCCTGTGCCGCAGACCAGACCTCGGCCGGTGATGCAATCGTGGTCGGTCCGTACCACCACGCCAGGAACGACCAGATACCCAGACCGATTGCCGCTGAAGCGGCATACATCAGTGTCGCCTTGACAATCTTGGATCGCCGCGCCGACGAACGCTTTTGCGTCTGTGTCACCTTTACTGTTCTCACACCGGCTGAACCACCGGTCACTACAGCCGTCACAGCTCGTCCTCCTCAATGCCTTGGTTCCGCAGCGACGCAACCACTTCTGCCCGAATGTCGTCGCGCAGCTTCTCGTAGAGTTCGATCACCTCGGGATCGTTACGGTCCCTGGGACGAGCCGCATTGACCTCGTAGACGCTCTTGATCCGAGCCCGCGGGCCGGCCGACATCACAACCACACGGTCAGCCAATGTCAGCGCCTCGTCGATATCGTGAGTCACGAACACCACGGTGCATCGAGTGTGCCGCCAGATACGGTCGAGTTCGGTCTGCAGAACCTGACGAGTCTGAGCGTCCAACGCACCGAACGGCTCGTCCATGAGAACCAGCGACGGTTGGTTGGCCAGAACTCGTGCGATCTGAACACGTTGCCGCATACCGCCGGAGAGCTGCGAGGGGAACTTTGCCCCGGCGTGGGGCAAGCCGACCATCGCAAGGTACTCGGCGGCGATACTGGCCTGCTCGCTGCGGTTCGCTCCGCGCATCCGGGGTCCGTACGCCACGTTCTGGCTTACGGTCATCCATTCGAATAGCGCTTCGGAACTCTGAAACACCATGCCTGCGTGGCGGTTACTGCCGTCGACGACGTCTCCGTCGCACACAATCTCCCCGGCACTGGGTTCCACGAAACCGGCCATGGACGACAGCAGCGTCGACTTACCGCAGCCACTCGGCCCGAGCAGACATACGAATTCACCGGGCTGCACGTGCATATCGATTCCGGCGACGATCTCCGCCGCGCCGAAACTGATCCCGAGGTCGACCACGTCGATGGCCACACCCGTGTTCTTTTTACCGGGGCCGGTCGTGCCCGTACTACTTGTTGCGATACTCACTGTGCACCATCCTTGTACCAATCCAGAAGCATTGCCGATTCGAGATCCGGCTGGTCACTGAGAACACCGATCGACTTGTAGAAGTCGACGATCGACTGTGCCGACTCGATATCCGCAGCTTCGAGATTCACGACGGAGAAGTCGATCTCGTCGACCGCGGCAATAGTCTGATCCTCACTGACGTTCACAGCGGTCTTGGTCGCGGACGCTGCAGCTGCAGGATCCGACTCGACCTTGCGCGTTGCTTCGTCGAGCACCTTCGCAACGGTCCGCGCGGTCTCTTCGTTGGCCGACAGCCAGGGAGCCGTCGTGATCGCCCAGTGATGGTAGAACCAGCCGTAGTCTCCGGTGACTGCCACTACGTGGCCGGTGCCCTGATCCAGGGCTGTTGCCGGCCACGGCTCCCACAGAACAAACCCGTCGATGTCGCCGCGGCTGAGCAGCGCGGGCATGTCCGTCGGGGTTGCCGAGATCATTTCCACCGAGCCGGGGGCAATCGAATTGGCCGCGAGATACTTGTCCGTCGAAATCTGGCTCAGACCCGGGACGATGCCCATCTTCTTGATCGCAGCCGGTGAGTCGACGCCGTTGCGCAGCACAACCTTGATGTAGTCGCCCGACGCCTCGTACGAATACATCGCGCGCAACGACGGATTCTGACGCAACTGGGCGATGGTTGTCGTATCGGAGCTACCGGCGATCTGGACCTGCCCGGTCGAGAGTGCGTCGACGGCCTCGCCACCACGACCGAATTGGACAAGTTCGACGTCCAGACCTGCGGCGTCGAACATACCTTCCTGATCCGCCACGAAGAACGGAGCATAGGAAGCGTCGATTCCGACTGCGATACGCAGTGGTCCACTTCCGGCGGAATCAGCTGTGCTTTGCGTCGCCGGGCGGCTGCATGCGCCGGTTGCAACGGTCAGCAGCAGCGCAGCCGAAACAAGAGCAGTCCTTCCAAACTTTGACAGCGAGGCCATCTACTCACACCTTTGTTTGTGATCTGTGCCGCAGTTGCGGGTTGTGGAGAGCAAACCTAGCCGTGCCTACCTATGACCGAGAACCAACCGGGTCCACCGTGCGGACCGGGGACAGGAACTTACCTGGGCGAAACACCGCACCTGGAGGAACGTGCGAACCGAAATACTGCGGTAACACGGCCTTCGGTCACAATGTCCACCGAATTGTCTGCTTGCGCAGCGCGCCTGCGACATTCTGCGCCGTCATCGAGTAGATCGACGCACGCGCTCCGGCGCTGCCCCCTGCGACGTGAGGACTCAAGAGCGTCGAATCGAATCCGCGAAGGGGGCTCGAAATCGGCAGTGGTTCAACGTCGAACACATCGAGGGCCGCGCCGCCGATATGCTTCGAACGCAGAGCTCGTGCCAATGCAACGTCCTCGACAACAGCGCCGCGTGCCACATTGACGACGATCGCGCCGTTGGGCAACTGCGAAATTCGATCGGAATTGATCAGTCCCCGAGTTGATTCCGTGAGCGGGACGGCGAGCACCAGGACGTCGGAGAGAGGCAACAGTTCCTCGAGCGATACAAAGGTCGCATTCATAGGCTCGCGCGGTCTCGAACGCGCGGTGACGTAGACATCACAACCAAAGGCCCCGAACAACTCTGCACACCGACGGCCGATCGAACCGACCCCTACTACGCCGACCCGGCGCTGCGCCAAGTCGCGACAATCTCGCGTCAAGATGGATTCCTGTGGCCAGGACCCGCCGGTGACCTCGTTGTGCGCCCAGAACATGGAGCGGCACAACGCACCTGCCGCCAGCACTGCCCATTCCGCAACCGATTCCGCGTTGGCGCCGGGTGTATTCGCGACCGGAACCCCGAAGGCGCGCCACGCATCCACGTCGATGAAATTGGTTCCGGCACCTGGCTGTTGGACAAGGAGTAGTTGCCGTCCGAGTTCGGCTTCCTGCTTGCCGAGCGGCAGATCACCACTCCAGTCACCCACCACGACATCACACATCGGCAACAGTGCATGTAGTGCTTCCGTAGTGCGCTCGGGCAAGCGAACTACCTCGGCCTCACTTCCCACGGCGTCACGGATCGCGCTGCCAAGTCCGTTGTCGGCGTCTGCCGTCAGTAGAAGTACTTTCTTCACGAGAACTCCTCAGGGTGAGACGATGACTGTACCTTCGGAAAACGCCAGAGCCGGCCTCCTGATCGAGAGGCCGGCTCTGTTACGCAGCAGTCTGTTTGGTTCTCAGATGGCTGCCTTCGCGCTTGCTGACGCCTTGGCCAGAAACTCGAGGCTCAGCGGGTTGTACTTCGCTGCCTGCTCGTGCTGCGGCCAGTGACCGCACTCCGCGTAGAGCTCGAGCTGAGCACCCGGGATATCCTCGGCCATCTTCTTCGCCTCAGGAACGTCGCCGAACGGATTTTCCTGTCCCCAGACCACCAGGGTAGGCGCCTTGATGAGTGCCATCCGATCCGGGCGCAACAGATTCCGCTGGCGAACCTCCATCTCCTGCAAGGAAAGAAGGTTGTGGATGTTGGCCACGAAGTCGGGCTGGTGGTAGATCCGGTGACGCGCCTGAACCAATTCCTCCGTTGCATTGGCCGGATCGTGCATGAGCAACTGCATGCGGGCGCGGGTCAATTCGATGTCGTCGCTCTGAACGGCCTTCGCTGTCGAGGTCTTGATACGCTCCATCACCGTCGGATTCGCGACGGTACCGCCAGCCGCGAGCAACTGCAACGAGAGGACACGTTCGGGCTGCTCGCTGGCCAGGTAGGCGGCGACCCAACCACCGAGGCTCTCGCCCACCAGGTGCACACGATCCAGCCCGACCGCGTCGAGGTAATTCACCAAATGCTCTACGTAACGCGGAATCTCGTACGGGTAATCAGGCTTACCGGTGTAGCCGTGACCCAGCATGTCGATCGCATGAACCCGGTAGGACTCGGCGTGCGGCGCGATATTGCGTGCAAATGCCTCGAGGTGTCCACTGGTGCCGTGCAGGAAGATCACGGCCTCGTCGCCGGATCCGGCCTGCAGAGAGCGCGTGGGGACACCGCCCGCGTCGACGGTCGTCAACTCGAAATCGAGTCCGGCAAGTTCGTTCCAGATTGTCATGAGAGAAACTTCCTTTGCTGAAGGTGGCAGATTATGTTGTTACGCTGGCTGTTCCAGCTGGATCGAGAACCGCGACGCCCATACCGGTGAGCCACTCGGGAATCGCTTCGTAGGCAAGGCGTTCTCCCGGAATGTAGTCGAGCATGGCCGCCATCATGAGCCATGTCCGTAGCTCCTGCGCACCATTGCCCGCCTCGTCCTCGATCTGCTCCGTCGTGAACTCGGCAAGCTCACTTGCCTTGCCACTGGCAAACAGATCAAGAATTCGGTCATCGAACTCCGGGGTGATCGCGGCATCGGCGGCACGGATGATCTGACGCCGTCGGACGTCGTAGTCGGACCAATTCTCCCGACCGTCCAGCCAGGCTTGAACCATGAAATCCTCGTCCTCACCGTGCGGGTCACGCCAGTCAGGCCAGGGCAGCCGATGGGATAAACCGCCGGAGGCGATCACCACCACGCGGGTATCCGCAGGGTACGACGCAATGGCGTCCCGCAGAGCCTTCGCCACTTCCTCGCATCGCTTGAAAGTCGGCAGCGGCGGCGCGAATACGTTGACCACCAACGGAACTATCGGAACATCGATTCCGTCGAGAAGATACTGAATCGCGTGGGACTGACCGTGATCGATCTGCAATCGAGCCGAGTAGGCAAGATCGAACCGGCCACCTTCGATCAGCTCGTTTGCAAGGTGCCTCGCGAAGTCCACGTCCACCTGCTGCGGGCCCTTGGGTGTACCGGACTCGCCACTGGAAATACACTCGCCGACGCCGAGCGTGAAAGCCGGAATCAGATCCAGCCAGAAACCACGAAAGTGGTTGGAGCCGAGTATCAATACAACATCGGGATTCGCTTCCGCGATTTTCTCCCGGGTCAGATGCAGCGCGTCCCGGAAGCGTTCGGCCTCCGCCTTGTGCGTCGTCTCTTCCCAATGGGTGTTCATCAATGTGCTGTGGGAAGCACCGACACCCAGAACTATCTTCGCCATCAGTCGATTCCTACTTCCTCGAGCGAGCGGGTGACGGTATCGAGGGCCACTCGGATCAGATACTTCGTAAATCTTTCTGCTGCAGCCAGATCGACTGTGTTCATCCCCATCGCGAAGTCCACCTCGAACGGAGCGTCGACCACCTTCGGCATACCCACCCGGATCGTCGGGATGCCGCGGCTGCGCAAGATGTTTGCGTCGGTTGCACCACTGGCGTCGAAGAAGTCCTGATGAGGCTTCCCCTCAGCGGCTTCCCACGCGTCGACGGCCGAGTGCCGCAACCACATCCGCGGATCCGAACCCTCCCCCGGTATTGCCAGCACCTGTTCGACCTCGATCTGTAGATCCAGCGATTGTGCGATGTCCGCAACCACGGCAGTGAGTTCACGTTTGGCGGCGGTGGGCGTCGTCCGTGGACTCAGCCGTAGATCAACGGTCAGGCGCACCTGCTCAGGGGTGAACGACGCTGTTCTCTCCCACCCGCCACGAATATTGGCCACAATTCCTTGCGGCGCAACCAATCCGTCCTGATGCGCCGCTGAGTACTTCGGGAACCATTCCTCCAGTTTCGCGACAACCTCACCGGCCGCGGTAATCGCGTTGCGATACGGCAGCCGGTGGCGAGAACCGACGTAGGTGTGCAGCCCGTGCACCGTGATCTCGAACCAAGCCAGCCCCACTTCTTCCCAGGAGACCGTCCAGCCCGGCTTGGCGATCAGCGCACAGTCCGCCCACACTCCCTGTTCCAGGAGGAACGAGCAGCCGGCGCCCTGACCGGTATTGCGCCGGGGGTTTCCGACACCGGGGCGGGCATTGGTCGGCATACCACCGGCACCGAATCCGAGCACCAGGTCACCGCGGAGTGGAATACCGGCTGCGGCAATTGCTTCGGCCGCTGCGATGATGCAGGCGGCATGGCCTTTCGGATTCGACGCACCTAACCCGATGACGTAGTTCTCGTCGACCTGGGCGTGCGGCGTCAGGTCGGCTCGCAACTCGTTTCCCACCCACGGGAGATCTTCTGCCGGATCACCTGTCGTGACGGTGTCGATCGGCGCATACAGCAACAGATCCGGCCCGGACCCGTCACCGCGCAATCGTCCCCACGAGTTCGCCTGCCGGTCATCGAGATCCATCGTATGGGCCTCGATGCCCGACGCCGTCAAGACCGCCGTGATGTGGCGGGCCAGCGGTGCTTCGTCGCCGGTGGGGCTGGGGATGTCCACAACCCCGGTGGTGAGATCTCGCAATCTCGCGCGATCGACGTTGGCCCAGGCCTGCTCGACCCATTCCCGGCGCGTGTCGTCGAGGCCTGCGAGAGCGTCGGCCCTCGCAGTGGTCATGGATTGACCTGATGTACCTGGGTATTGCTGCGTTCGCCCGCCAACTGCCATAGTTTGGGAACTGCCACGGCAACAGCGGCACCGATAGCGACTGCTGTCAGAATCTTGAACATGCGTTTCTCCTATTCGCTGGTGCCGGTGGGGATCTGGGCGTCGGTGACCGGAGCCGGGCGCGGGGCAGCCGTCCGACGCTCGCGGGTGGGCCGAACCGGCGCCTTGGGGGTGTGTTCGGCCGCGGCGGCGATCTTCTCGGCGTACTCTTCCTCTGCCAGATTTCGCCACGTTGTCAGCGATACGTCGGGTCGGTACAGCTTCTCCGGCGGCGCGTCGGTGACCTCGACCATCCACGCATCCTGCCCGGAAAACTGACCGTGGAACAGCCAGCGGATCGCGCCGAGGTACTTGGCGTAGAACCCCAATTTTGCTGCACCGGAGACGAAGTTGACCATGAGGCCGACATATTTGTGGTTGTCCTCGTCCACCGGCACGTAGAACTCGTAGTGAATGAACTTGGGGTACGCGATGCGCAGGACGCCGGGCATCGACAGCGAAGCAAAACCGGGAAAGTTCTGTGCTGCGATCACAGGATTGACATCCAGACCGGCACCGACGTTTCCGATCTGCGAAATCTGGGTCTCGTCGGGCTTCTTCTTCCACCACCGCTTATTGGTCCAGGTTCCCACGCCCGGGAAGTCGGCCTCCCAGTACACCTCTTCCTGTACCCGGTAAATCCAGCGACCCTCCGGGATGATGCTCGTGATGTTCCACGTAGGCATCGGCTTGAACAAGCGCCACAATGCGGTGCGGTGCAGGTACTTCGCATGTCCCTCGTCGAAACCGTTCTCACATGCGAAGCGCCAGTTACCTTCTCGCGGCTGAATGCGACCGCCGACGATGCCCTTGTTCTCCACGAGTTCACGCGGCAACTGGTCGTCGATGGACGGCGCCGGCTCGTTGGCGATCGGTATGTACACCCACACCAGACCGAGTCGCTCCTCGACCGCATAGGTCTGGACGTTCAGCTTGCCGCAGATCTTGGAATCCGGACCGTCGGTGATGACCGCAGCCAGTTTTCCGTCGGTGAGACGGTACGTCCAGCCGTGGTACGGGCAACTGACGGTGCCCGGGAACTGCTGATCACCCTCGGACAGTGGAACGCCGCGGTGCGGGCACCGATCATGCAGGGCGTACGCCTTACCGGCGTCGCGGATGATCGCCAGCTTTTCACCACAAATCGTGTAGCTCTTGGGATTTTTGGTGATGTGGTTCGACCACGTGACCGGGTACCAGTAACCGCGGTATCCGCTGCCGGCTGCGTTGTAACCCGGCCATGCCGTCCAATCCTGCCGACCGGCCGCTCGCGGCCGCTCGGGCAGCGCGAACGTGGCTTCCGACGCCTCGACACCAGTCATGTGAAGTCCTCTCGACACTGAACGTTTGAATGAAACAGATCTTGGGCGACATCGCGTTCTACGCCAACGGATTCGGTTCGCTCAGCAGACCCGGACCACCACAGCGGTTCCGACAGCACACAGGACACCGTCATCGGAGTGCTCTAGTAGAGTCAAAGTTTTTTTCTCACCATGTATCTCAGTGACTTCACCCGAGACTTCCAGTGTGGTTCCGACAGGAGCAGGCGCACGGTTCTGCCACGACACGGAGACAACGCCTTCATATCCACCGGCAAACTGTGCGGCAGCACGGTGGAAGAGCGTGCCCTGCAACTGAGCCATGACAACCGGCGCGGACAGCTTTTCCGTCGCAGCATAGGAGGCGTCGTAGTGAATACGGTGCGAATTGTGCGTCGACGCCCCGAATCGAAGGACTCGGACCGGATCGCATACCAAAGCGACCGACTCGATCGGTGTGCCGACGACTACGGTTTCGGTCATCGGACGATGAACTTCTCGACGACCTCGGCAAATGCGCCGGACTGCGCACCCCGATAGGTCTTGGTGACCGAAAGCAGCAGAAACTCGTCAGGAGCCCGACCTTTGATCGCCACGGTATCGAGTACCCGCGCTACGGTGACCGGCTCGCCGAACGGGGCTGGTTGCAGGAACGTCACACTCTGCCCGCCTGCCATCAAGCGAACATCGATGCCGTCTGTGCCCGGGACTTCGTCACGAAACATGCCGTCTGATCGGTACTCTCGATCGGATCCGCCCTGCGGACCACGCAAAAGCGAAGGCAGATACATCGGGTGGAGCGCAAATGCCGGGTGCTCCGGGTCCAGAAACCGGGGGTCGGTCTCGGCGGCGGCAACCGCAAAAGCAATCGACTCCGCCGGGCGCACCGTTCCCAGCTCTCGTGTTTCCCGCGTTCCGATCATCGCCTCTGCGCGATCACGCGCGTGCTCGAGTTCTGTTCTCATGCCAGCACGCTAGGCATTCGGAAGTGTCGCAGCCACGAACCGGGTTCGCCTGCCGGACCGCAATACTTCCCATTGCTGTCACCTCGAGGTCAGGTATAGCCATGGCTGATCAACCGAAGAGCTTGTACGCCAAAGCTGATGGCGTCACATTCCACTACTACGACCTCGGCGAGGGCGACCCCACGATTTTCCTGCACGGAGGTGGACCCGGCTGCACCGCGTGGTCCGACTTCGGGCCGGTGGCCCCTCTCTTCGCCTCGGATCGACGGGCGATTCTCGTTGATCTCCTGCAATACGGTCGGTCCGACAAGTGCACCATCACCGGCCCCATGTGGGACTTCCACGCCGCCAAGATGGTTGCTCTGCTCGACGAACTCGGCATCGAACGCGCCGACTTCGTCTGCAACTCGTGGGGCGGCACCATAGCGCTCAATCTCGCGGCAAAGTACCCGGAACGCGTTCGCTCCCTGGTGATCACGGGCAGTATGCCCGTCTTCTACGGCCCGCTCGCGCCCCTCCCCGAAGATGGCCGTCGCGGCCGCAACGCCCGCGACGTCTACTACGGCGGCACCGGCCCCACCCTCGAAAAACTCCGCACCTTGATCACCAGCCTAGAATGGTTCGACGGATCGAAGTTGCCCGCCGAAACCCTCCAGATGCGATACGAGCAAAGCCTCGACCCCGAGGAAATGGCCTTGGCTGCCTCGGCAGACTCCCCTCGTGGCGATTGGCAGGACCTCACAGCCGAACTCGGCCAGATCCAGGCACCGACGCTCTTCGCCTGGGGAATGCATGACGCGTTCCTCACCCCGGACTACCCGCTCATGCTGGCGCGGATGATCCCGCATGGCCACCTCTACATCATGGACCAGGCGTCGCATCATCTTCAGGAAGAGCGGCCATACGACTACTACAGTGTTGTTTCGGGTTTCCTTGACCAACAGCACAACTGAACGAACGGTAATCGCCCCGACGGGCGGTGCACGGATCCGATTGGTACTGCTTCTCGGAATCCTCACCGCCCTCGGGCCGTTCACCGTCGACATGTATCTTCCTGCGCTGCCGCAGATCACGCAGGAATTCGGCACGTCGGAGACAATGGTTCAGCTGACCCTGACCGGGACGCTTCTCGGTCTTGCGTTCGGTCAGTTGATCATCGGCCCACTTTCCGACATCTACGGGCGTCGACGCCCCTTGCTCGTGGGCACAGTGATTCACGTCGGCGCATCGTTGGCGTGCTTCTTTGCGCCGTCCATCGAAGTCCTCACGACGCTGCGAACCCTTCAAGGTTTTGGCGCCGCGGCCACCGGTGTGATCGCGATGGCGATCGTTCGTGATCTCTTCACCGGACACGATGCGGCGGTGGTACTTTCGCGACTGATGTTGGTCATGGGCGTAGCGCCCATCCTGGCTCCGTCCATCGGCGGGGCACTGATGTCCGTAACACAATGGCGCGGAGTCTTTCTCGCTCTCTTCCTCCTGGGTATCGCCATGATTGCACTCGCCGCAGCGTCACTCCCGGAAACACTTCCACCCGAGAATCGGTCAGGCAAGGGCATCGGCGCGATAGCGCGAAGCTACATTGCACTCGGTCGTGATGCTCACTTCATGGTGTTGGTTCTCGTGTGCGGTCTCGGCCGTGGTGTGCTGTGGTCGTACATCGCGGCGTCGTCCTACGTAATGCAGGAACAGTTCGGTCTGAGCGCCACAGCGTACGGGTTTGCCTTCGCCGGCGGGGCCGTAGTGCTGATCGGCTCGTCTCAACTCAACGTCGTGCTGCTCGGACGGTGGTCGCCGAATTCCATCACGATCTGGGCAATGTGGGGCAGTAGCGTCGTCGGCGCTGCATTTGTTGCCGTTGCTGCCACCGACTCGTTGGGCTTCGTCGGGTTTGCCGTCCCCATCCTGCTGATGCTGTGCGCAACGGGTTTTGTCATGCCCAACGCACCGGCGGTTGCCCTGTCGCGTCACGGAGAAGCCGCGGGCTCAGCGGCCGCGCTGATCGGATTTGCGCAGTTCGGCGCTGCCGCAGTGGTTGCACCGATCGTCGGCCTGCTGGGTAATACCAGTCTTGCAGTGGCCATCTCCATGACCGGGGCTTCGGTTCTCGGAGTGATAGCACTGCTGTGGGTGCGTCGATAGGAACGCTTACGCAGAGCGTTCGAGAACCGACACCTTCCGGCTGATTCCGGCAGCTGCCGCGCGCAACGGCTCGGCAAAGCGCTCGGTATCCATTCGATACCGCGGACTCGAGACGCCGATCGCGGCAACCGCTTCCCCGTGTCCTCCGAAGATCGGTGCGGCGATACTCGACGTCCCCAGCCGAACCTCTTCGCTCTCCACCGCCAATTGCTCCGAGCGAACGGCATCGAGTTGCCTACGTAACCCGTCCTCCGAGTTCACCGTCCGGTCGGTGAACTCGACAAATCCGTTGGAAACCACCGCTCGAAATACGGAATCCGGCGAGTACGCGAGTATCGCCTTGCCGGTGGCCGTCGCATACATCGGCAGCCGGCCGGCCACCCGCGACGGCAGGTCCACACCGTGATGACCGGAGATCTTGTCGATGTACAGAACCTCGAGACCGTCACGAATCACGAGGTGAACCGTCTCCCTGGTTGCCGCATGAAGATCCTGCACATACGTAAGCGACGCCTCACGCAGAATCCGTTGACGAGGCACCAACTGGCCAAGTTCGAAAAGCCGTAACCCCAATCCGTACTTGGTCCCGACTCGTTCCAGCAGGCCCAGTGACACCAGTTCACCGGCTATTCGATGCACCGTCGCCTTCGCAACGCCGCTTCGGTTCGCAAGCTCGGTCAGCGAAAGCGCGCCCGAATCCGCGTCGAAGGAATCGAGTATCAGGCGCGCCTTCCCCAGCAACGAATGCACCGCCGAGCGCCTCCAGTACACAGATTGTGGTCCACCCAGCGGACCAAGTCTGCTTCAGTGTACTTAGGCCTTAGATCTCCGCGCCCACGAACTGACTGTTGTAGAGCCGGTAGTACGCACCCCGCGAGAGCAGCAGCTCCTCGTGGCTTCCCTGTTCCACGATGCGCCCGGCCTCCATCACCACAATCAAGTTCGCATCACGAATCGTCGAAAGCCGGTGAGCGATGACAAAGCTTGTACGGTCGCTGCGCAGAACCGCGGTAGCACTCTGAACCAGCAGTTCAGTGCGCGTGTCGACAGAACTGGTGGCCTCGTCGAGAATCAGAATGGACGGCTGCGCGATGAACGCTCGAGCAATGGTGATCAGCTGTTTTTCACCGGCACTGATGTTGTTGCCCTCTTCGTCGATGACGGTGTCGTATCCCTCGGGCAGGGAGTGCACGAACTTGTCGACGTAGCTCATCTTGGCGGCCCGCTGAATCTCCTCTTCGGTGGCGCCCGGCTTGCCGTACGCGATGTTCTCCCGGATCGTCCCGCCGAACAGCCAGGCATCCTGCAGAACCATGCCGATGCGCGACCGCAGATCGTCACGCGTCATCTTCGCGATATCGATACCGTCGAGAGTGATGCGACCCGAATTGAGCTCGTAGAACCGCAGAATCAGGTTGACCAGGGTGGTCTTGCCGGCACCGGTGGGGCCGACGATGGCAACCATCTGACCGGGCTCGGCCACCAACGACAGATCCTCGATGAGGGGCTGCTCCGGCTTGTAACTGAACGCGACGTCCTCGAATGCCACCCGGCCCTTGGACACGGCCGGGGACTGCGCGTCGGCGGGATCGACGGACTGCTCTTCCTGGTCGAGGAGCGCAAACACCCGCTCAGCGGAGGCAACACCGGACTGCAGCAGATTGGTCATCGACGCGATCTGCGTGAGCGGTTGCGTGAACTGGCGTGAGTACTGGATGAACGCCTGCACATCACCGAGCGTCATCGTGCCGGAGGCCACCCGCATACCGCCGACAACTGCGATGGCGACGTAATTCAGATTGCCGAGGAACATGACAGCAGGCATAACCAGACCGGAAATGAACTGCGCTTTGAAGCTCGACTGGTAGAGCTTCTCGTTCTGCGTGCGGAAACGCTCCTCGACCTCGTTCTGCCGGCCGAACACCTTGACCAACTCGTGTCCGGTGAATGCTTCTTCAACCTGCGCGTTGATGCCGCCGGTGCTCTTCCACTGTGCGACAAAGTGTTTCTGCGAGCGCTTGGCGATGACAGCCGTGACGATGATCGACAGCGGAACCGTCGCGATGGCGATCAAAGCCAGAATCGGCGAGATGACCAGCATCATCACGAGGATCGCGATCACCGTCATCACCGACGTCACCAGCTGACTCAGCGTCTGCTGCAGGCTCTGCGCAACATTGTCGATGTCATTGGTCACGCGCGAGAGAACATCGCCTCGCGCATGAGTGTCGAAGTACCGCAGCGGAAGTCGATGAATCTTCTGCTCGACGTCCTCGCGTAGGCGTCGAACCGTGCGCTGCACGACAATATTGAGCAGGTACGCCTGTAACCAACTGAACAGCGACGCGCAGACGAACAGCAGCAGCACGATCATCAGCACTCGGCCGACCTCGGCAAAATCGATCCCGGTACCGGGGACCACGTTCATGCCGGACACCATGTCCGCGAACTGGTTCTGGCCCTGCTCGCGCAGACCCGCCACTGCTTGGTCCTTGGTAATTCCGGCGGGAAGCTGTTTACCGACAATGCCGTCGAAGATGAGGTTGGTTGCATTACCCAGGATCTTCGGGGCGATCGAAGACAGCACCACACTGACCGTGACCAGAACAAAAATCAGGATGACAGCGGGCTTGTCGGGGCTGAGCCGAGAAAGAAGACGCTTCAGCGAAGGCCCGAAATTCATGGCCTTCTTGGTGGGATCACCACCGCCGGGAGGTCCGATCGGAGGTGAGGAACTCGGCCGATTGCTCATGATGCGTCCTGTACGGCTAGCTGAGAGGCGACAATTTCGCCGTAAGTGGGACAACTGACTTGCAGTTCGTCGTGGGTACCGACACCGACGATGGCACCGTCATCGAGCACGATGATCTGATCGGCTTCGACGATGGTGGAAATACGTTGCGCGACAACGATGATGCAGGCGTCCCGGGTAACGGGCTGCAGCGCCGCTCTCAGTCTCGCGTCTGTCGTGAGGTCCAGGGCCGAGAACGAATCGTCGAACAAATAGATCTGCGGCTTGCGCACCAGTGCCCGCGCAATGGCCAGACGCTGACGCTGACCACCGGAAACCGTCGTACCGCCTTGCGACACCGGGGTGTCCAGGCCTTCCGGCATCGCGCGGACGAAGTCTGCGGCCTGAGCGACCTCGAGGCATTCCCACAGCCACTCGTCGGTGGCGTCGGGGTTGCCGTAGCGAAGGTTGGTTGCGACGGTTCCCGAGAACAGGTACGGCTTCTGCGGAACAAGTCCGATAACGGAACACAGCAGGTCGGTGTCGATGTCGCGGACGTCGACACCACCGACGGATACCGACCCGGATGTGGCGTCGATGAGTCGCGGAATCAGGTTGAGCAGCGTTGTCTTACCGGATCCGGTGCCGCCGATGATCGCGGTGGTTTTGCCTGGTTCGGCCCGGAAAGTGATGTCGCGCAACACCGGTTCCTCGGCGCCGGGGAACTGGAACTGAGCGCCGCGAAGTTCGACGACGCCCGGGTTCTTCAGTTCTCGAATCGGGTTCTCGGGCGGAATGACCGACGACGCTGTATCGAGCACCTCGGAGATACGTTCTGCGCAGACCGATGCACGCGGCAGCATGACGGCCATGAAAGTAGCCATCATGACGGCCATCAGGATCTGCATGATGTAGCTGAGCATCGCGGTGAGCGAGCCGATCTCCATGGCTCCACTGTCGATCTGATGCCCACCGAACCAGATGACCGCGACACTGGTGACGTTGCTGATCAGCATCACCAGCGGGAACATCACCGCCATCAGTTTTCCGACACCGAGCGCCGTTTCGGTCAGTTCGTCATTGGCTACACCAAAGCGCTTCACCTCGGAAGGCTCGCGAACAAACGCGCGGACAACCCGGATACCGGTGATCTGTTCGCGTAGAACACGGTTGACCGCGTCGAGACGACCCTGCATGAGCCGGAAGCCGGGAACCATCCGCGCGATCAAAAAACCCATCGAAATCGCCAGCAACGGCACGCTGATACCCAGAATCCAGGACAGATTCAGATCCTGACGCAGCGCCATGATGATGCCGCCGACGCACATGATCGGAGCCATCACGAGGATGGTGCAACTCATCACGACCATCATCTGCACTTGCTGGACGTCGTTGGTATTTCTGGTGATCAGGGACGGCGCACCGAAATAGCCGACCTCGCGGGCCGAGAAAGTACCGACCTGATGCAACACCGACGCCCGTAGATCGCGTCCGATGCCCATGGCAACACGAGCACCGAAGTACACCGCACCCACGGAGCACAGGATCTGCGTCAACGTCACAAGGAGCATCACCCCACCCGTTGACAGGATGTAGCCCGTATCCCCCTTTGTCACACCGTTGTCGATGATGTCGGCATTGAGACTGGGAAGGTAAAGGGCAGCCATAGTCGAAATAAACTGCAGGACGACAACGCCCGTCAGTTCGCCACGATAGGGCTCTAGGTAAGTGCGCAGCAGCCTGATCAGCATAGTGAGCGAAGGTTACCAATCTCTGCCGACAAGTGCCGCAAGGTTTTTTCGGCCACCGGGAACTCCGACAAAAACACACGTGCCGCAACCGACTTGGAGTCGATTGCGGTACGTGTGTGGGACCCTGCTGTGCAGTTAGGCAGATGTTGCAGCCAATTCCGCTTCCCTGTCGGCGCGGAGTTGCTGGCTCAGCTTCTCACCCTCGATGTCGACGTTGGGCAGAATCTTGTCGAGCCACTTGGGCAGCCACCACGCCTTGTCGCCGAGCAACGCCATGACCGACGGAATGATCACCATACGAACGATGAAGGCGTCGAAGAAGACTGCGGCAGCGAGCGCAAACCCGATCGACTTGATGAACGAGTTCGGCTCCGCGATGAAGGCACCGAACACGGAGATCATGATGATCGCGGCAGCGCTGACAACCCGGGCACCGTGATTGAAGCCGATGGTGACAGCCTGCTTGGCGTTAGCTCCGTGGACGTACTCCTCACGCATGCGCGTCACGAGGAACACCTGGTAGTCCATCGCGAGTCCGAACACCACACCGATCAGGAAGATCGGCATGAAACTCACCAAAGGTTGCGGGTTCGAGATAATTCCCAACCAGCCGTGCTGGAAGATCGCAACCGTGGCGCCGAATGTCGCGAGCACACTGAGCAGGAAGCCCAACGTCGCGGTCAGCGGAACCAGGATCGAGCGGAACACCAAGAGCAACAGGATGAATGCCAGGCCGACCACTACCGCAAGGTAGGGAACCAACGCGTCCTGCAAGGTATCCGAGATATCACCCTCGAGTGCAGTCTGACCTGTGATTCCGTAGCTCACACCGATCGAATCAGCCAGTCCTGCTTCGGCACTGCGGAGACTGCTCACCAACTCCATGGTTGCCGGATCGGTGGGACCGGTTGTCGGAGTGATCAACATCTGCGCGGTATCGCCAGCCTGGTTGACTTTGACGATCTGTGCATTCTGGACGCCGTTCAGCCCCGAGATCGTCGAGACGACCTTCTCGAATGCCTCGCCGGCCGGAACGTCTGCACCCTGTGCGTCGATGACACCGAGCAGCGGACCGTTCTTACCGCCACCGAAGCCCTCGTCGATCAAGTCGTACGCCTGACGCGAACTTGTTGCCGGATCACCCGTTGCCTCCGACGGCAATGACAGGCTCAATCCCGTTGCCGGCAAAGCCAAAGCGCCCAGAAGTACAACGCCGCCGATCAAAGGAACGAGCGGGCGTCGCACGATGGCGCTGATGTAGCGCAGAGCCAGCGTTGGCTTACCCGAATCCTCGGACTCCTGAGCCTTCTTGCCGAGGAACGGAATCTTGCCGGCAAAAGCCTTCCGGCCGAAGATACCCAGGATCGCGGGCAACAACGTCAAGGCGATGAGCACTGCGATGAGCACTGTAAATGCCGCTGCCGCACCCATATCCGAGAGGAACGGGATGCCGACGACACGCAATGCCACGAGGGCGATGATGACCGTCAGACCAGCGAATACGACTGCGGAACCGGCAGTTCCGACTGCGCGTCCGGCGGCTTCCGATCGGTCGTCGGTCAAGGTCAGCTCATGCCGGAACCTGGACATGATGAAGAGCGAGTAGTCGATCGCCACTGCCAGACCGATCATGATCGCCAACGTCGGCGTCATCGATCCGAGGTCCATGAAGCCCGTCGCGACGGTAATACCGAGGCTGCCGATTGCGATGCCGATGATCGCGGTGATCAGCGGAAGTCCAGCGGCCACAAGCGAACCGAACGTGATTGCCAGAACGACGGCAGCGACGGCAATACCGATCAACTCGGTGAGCCCACCGGGCATCTCCGCTTCCTGTGCCGCAGTACCACTGACCTGGACGTTGAGTCCTTCGGCCCGTGCCACATCGGCAGCAGCATTGATCGACTCACGCATTGCCTCATCGGCATCGGTGACAGCGCCGACAAAGGGAACCTCGATGTATCCGACCGTGCCGTCCGCGCTGAGCGGCGACAATGCCGCAGCGTCTGAGCTTGCTTTTGCCTCGGAAGTTCCGGCAGCAGCGGCCTGCTCCTGGAACATCGCCGTCATCGAATCATTGGCGGCAACCGGGTTGACCAACGCCTTCGCGGCCTGTTCCGGCGTCGCCGTAGCCGGATCGACCTTGGCAGCGTCCTCGACCGTGTCGATCGCGCGGATCTGCGCGAGCATGTCGTCCATGGCCTTGACGTTTGCCGGATCAGCCAACGTCGTACCTGCAGGCGCTTGGAGAACATATCGGGCACTCAACGAATCCATAGCGTTGGGAGCGTCCGGGAAACGCTCCGCCATCAGGTCTTGGGCCTGCTGCGCGGGAGTACCCGGAATGTTGAAGGAGTCCTTGGTGGGACCGGACAGGGTCGCAGCCCCGACGCCCATCAGAACCAGGATTATCAACCAAACGCTGAGGACCGCGCCTTTTCGCCGGTAGGCGAACTTGCCGATCCGATAGAGATAGGTGGCCACGACGGGCTCCTTGCTGTTTCGGTGCGTGTACGTGGACAGGTATTAGGTGTGCGTGCTGAAGACGCGGTGTCTCAGAGACGTGGTGTCTCAGAGACGCGGTGGCGGCGCAGGCAACCCTGCACGAATTTGCCGAAAAGCGTCATGGACCAGTTCTTCCGGTCCGGAAGCATCCGACTTTCCGCCGGACCAGATGTCGATCACCGATTTAGCGGCTCCGGCCACCGCTCCGAGGAGAAGTGTCGGGTACAGGTCACGCTCGACATCCGTGCCGGTACGTTCGGCCAATGCCTGAATGACTGCACGGTTGATCCGCTGATGCATGTCCGCAGCATCCCGATAGAGAGCGGGACTCGCGTCCGACAGCATCCAGATACTTGTTGTCTTACTCGCTGTCGGACCGGAGCCAGTCACGATTTCGACCACAAGATCCTCGAGGACGTCGAGAATCGGTTCGTCCGCGGGCCGAGATGCAAGCGCCTCGATCCAGAGAGTTACCGATTCCTCGAAGCTGGCGAGTACCGCCTCCTCCTTGCTGGAGAAGTAGTTGTGGAATGTCCTCGTCGACACTCCAGCCTCGGACGCAATCGCGTCGGCGGTGACGCACTCGATTCCGAGAGCCCGAGCGAGCCGTTCTGCCGCACTGCTGAGTGCAGCGCGGGTTGCCGCCTTCTTGCGGTCTCGGAGACCTGGCTCGGTTATCACTCTCTCCACGTTACGGAACTTGCAGACATCTGCAAGTTTGCAGAGTCATGCAAAATTGTGGATTCCGGCACAGCTTCGCGGCAATTGTCGGGTAGGTCACACTCGCCAGGCTCGCGGATCGGCACCGCCTCGACAAAAGCCACGCCTACACCAGACAATGGTCAAAACGGTTGCCATTGATTAACCAACCGCATGGATTAACCGCTGCGGATCAACCACCCGATCTTGAACAACTGAGGAATTTCATGGACCCACTCCTACAAAGCTGGCCGGTGCCGCCTTCGGTCATGCTGTGGGGATCGAAGAACGGCCCCGGCTCAATGCTGCGGCTCGTCAACTTCACCATCGGGTTCTGCTCGCTCAACTTTTCCCTGGTTGCCTATCTGTTCCTGATCAGCGGCGAAGGCCCCGACCGACAGTTCGCGCGCACCTGGCTCATCGCATTCGCGACCGTAAACCTCATCCCCACTGCCCTTTGGTTCCTCGGAAAAGTTCGCGGGTCGCGCGCTCTGAAACTGTTCGGGATCTGGGCAGATCTGGGAACAGCCTCCGTCATCATCACGTTTACCAGCCACGATGCAGCACTCTTCGGCGCGGTGCTCTTCGTAGCCTCCGGCGCCTACTTCACGTACTTTCTCAACTTTCGATGGCTCGCCTTCCACCTTGCCTTCTCCTGTACGTTCATCATTTCCCTGGCGATCCTCGCCATCACCCGCGGGACGCTGCCCACTGCCGGCGTCATCGCGCGCACCGACGTAATCCTGTGCGCCGTCATCTTCATCCCGGCCACCATCCAACTCGCCTGGCGGCAACTACTCGCACGCGCCAACGGATCGAAAGTCGACGCACTGACCGGCCTCCTCAACAGGCGCGGACTCTGGGACATGGCCGAACGGGTCTGGTCGACCTCACACGCCAACCGCGTCGACGTTGCGGTCGCCGTCGTCGACATCGACAAATTCAAAGCCGTCAACGACGCCTACGGGCACGAAGTCGGCGACACCGTCATCATCAGAACCGGCAACCGACTTCAACAACACGTCAACGGATTCGGATACGCAGCGCGCACCGGCGGCGAAGAATTCACGCTCGTCATGATCGGAACGCCATACGGACTACGCAAACGCATAGCGACTCTGCCCCGCGCAGTTGTCGAAGCCACGGACGCCCCCCTGGCGACAGTCAGTATCGGCGCCTCCACGATGCCGTTCACCCCAGACGTGGAGCAATTCGACTACACCGCGTTCTCCCGCGCGATAGTCCATGCCGATCATCTGATGTACGAAGCGAAATCATCCGGCGGGAACTCCGCGAATACCGCGCCACTCGACATGACGCGCTTCGACCGATCCGGGAACTGACGTCAGCGCCGCTACAGCCCCCACCGTCAGCGCCGCTACAGCCCCCAACGTCAGCGCCGCTACAGCCCCCAACGTCAGCGCCGCTTCCAGGCCCCCGGATCCGCCGTCAACTGATTCACAAAGTCAGGTAGGTGGCCGTCGGCCACATCCGCCATCGTGACGTTCTCGAGCACCGCGCGAAGATTGACGCGGACCGCTATCCACACATCCTTGAGCTGCGTCGCCGGACCCGTGTAATCGACATCCTCGGGGCGCTCCCCACGGATCGACGCCAACGGACCTTCCACTGCACGGATGACGTCGGCAATCGTGATTTCCGACGCGGGACGGGCAAGCCAGTAACCACCCTCGGGTCCGCGCTTACTCGTCACAAGGCCGCCGCGTCGTAGATCCGACAGAACTGCCTCGAGAAACTTATGGGGGATCACCTGCGACGTTGCGAGAAACTCGGCTTTGGCCGGGCCTGGACCAGCTGCTGCGAGTTCCGCCAACGTTCGCACGGCGTAGTCCACCTTTGCGGTGATGTGCACCGGCAATTCCTACCATTCCCCTATGGAAAGGCGCAAGGGAATGCATCTTCCGTGTCGTTACACATTAATGCATAATGTAACGATAAACCCGTGAACGGACAGGACAACTAGCGTGTGGGACACCCTCCTCGAATCTTGGAAGTCTCTCCTGGAACCACTCCATGACCCGGTAGCGCTGGCCATCCCCGCGTTTGCCCTCTTCCTGGTGATCGAATGGGCAGCAGCACGCAAACTCGAGGATCATCCCGACCGCGCCGACGGCCGAGCACACCCCGCGACGGGCGGTTACCGTGGCGTCGACGCCCGCACGAGCGTCCTACTCGGAGCGGTCTCCATCGCGACCAGCGCCTTCTGGAAAGTTCTTGCCCTGATCGGATATTCCGCCATCTGGGTATATCTCGCGCCATGGCATCTCTCACCGAGCGCCTGGTACACCTGGGTGATCCTGCTACTCGGAATCGATGCCCTCTACTACGCGTATCACCGCATCGCACACCGCGTTCGAGTTATCTGGGCAACACATCAAGCGCACCACTCGAGCGAATACTTCAACTTCAGCACCGCCCTGCGTCAGAAGTGGAACAACAGCGGCGAAATAATCATGTGGCTACCGTTGCCGTTCCTCGGAATTCCGCCGTGGATGATCTTCGTCGGCTTCTCCGTCAGCCTGGTCTACCAGTTCTTCGTACACACCGAGCGGGTCGGAAAGCTCTGGCGTCCCATCGAATTCATCTTCAATACGCCATCACACCACCGCGTTCACCACGGGTCGGACGCCGAATATCTGGACCGCAACTACGGCGGAATCCTCATCGTCTGGGATCGGATCTTCGGTAGCTTTGCCGCTGAAACACACCGGCCGACATACGGACTCACGACGCCAGTCGGAACGTACAACATCTGGACACTGCAAACGCGCGAATACGCTGCCATTGCCCGCGATTGGAAAGCGTCGACGTCATGGCGCAATCGCGGCGGCTATGTGTTCGGGCCTCCCGGATGGTCACCGAAAGCCGAACTCACGTCACCAGAATCCACAACCCACTAGCCGCGAGAACCAGCAGGCTCACCGCCAGTGCAGCACCCATACCCAAAGCGGGCGTTGCCTTTTCCCTGGCAAAGAGCTCGAGCCGCGCAGACCTCGACCGACGCTCGTAGATCGTGACGGCGACAATCAGGACAGCCGCGATTGCGGGACCGATCATCGCCACCGAACCGAACGGCGGCAACCAGCGCAGGCACGCCACGGCCAAACCGAGGATGGACAGACTCGTACGCACGAATGAGAGCGACGTGCGTTCGGACTGTAATCCCTTGTCAGGAGGGCTGATCGCGCTCCTGCCCGAAGGACTGATTGCGTCGGACGGCTCTACGGTGGTCAAGCTAGTTCACAACCTCGACCACGAGGACGGTCGCACAGATGACCAGAACGATTCCCACTACCGGCGCCATGAGAGGCACCGGCAGTGAGCGTTCGGCACGCAACGCGCGCTCCGCACTGATCCAGTGGACAAAAGATGTGACGGCGATCAGCGCTCCGCCAACAAGGAGGAGCGCCGCCAGACCGGAGCGAACGCTCTCGTTCAGAATGTCGCCGCCAAAAGCCTCCAGGCCGACGCCCGACGCGATGAACGCAGTCGCGGTGCGCACCCAGGCCAAATATGTCCGCTCGTTTGCGAGAGTGAACCGCGGATCCGGGTCTTCGCCTGAGCGGAACGGCTTCCACAGTCGCATTAGTGGGACCGTCCGCCGAGACAACACTCGTACCTGAGGACGCGCCGCGAATTCAAGTTCATGTCCTTAATCTTCCCTGGCGGCGGAAACGCACCGCCATCCGGGCTTGATCAGGACTGGTCGAGCGATACCAGGAAGTCCACGCTGCCACTGCCGTCGACAGTTACGAACCCGAGGGACGGAGGCTGCACACCGAAGTCGGTCCACGTCACCGGAATGGAGCCGGACGCGATCAGCGTGTCACCGGAGTGCAGAACCGTCATGTCCACGGACACCGGCTTGGACTGGCCCTTGAGCGTCAACGTGCCAGGCACCGTCACCGTCGCAGTTGTCCCATCCGTCGGCACCGACGACAGATCCACCGGCGAGTCCATCGTGAACGTCGCCGTCGGATACGTGCTGGTGTCCATCACGTTGCCCGTGAACTGGCCGTCACGCCGGTCGGAGTCGGTCTTGATACTCGCCACCTGCACGGTCACTTCGCCGGCCGTGAGCTTTTCACCGTCGACCGTCGCATTGCCACTCACCTCTCCTGTGGTGCCTACGACAGTCACACTCGATCCGTTGAGAATCTCGTGCACGGTGTACCCGGCTGCCGTCTGGTTGTCCCCTTGTCCCGCGACGACGGTCCACGCACCGTCGATCGACCCGGACGCCGCCTCGGCACCTTCCGTAGACACCACGGCTGCGGGAGCGTCATCTTCTGCGATGAACTTCCCGTACGCCCACGGCCCCACGAGTAGGGCGAGCACGACCACGACTACTGCTCCGCCGATCCACCACATCTTTTTCATGCGTTCGACGATAGTTGCAGCTTCAACGGATGTCAGGGGTTGCCAACTGTGGGAACTCTGTGAATGTGCTCCGTGACGACTGGGCACGAGAGGTCATCTACGGCACTTGGTAATGATTTGGTAAAGTAGCACCACGCTTCGAAGGAGGTGTTCACAATGTCGGACCTGGCCCTCCTGAGCGACGACGAGTTGGACGAGCGTCGAATCGCCCTCAGTCAATCACTCACTGCCGCAGCCTATTTGATACCTACCCCGGCGCCGTCGTTCTTCGAGAAATTGAAGCAGGATATCGACGACGCCGCGGCAGAGTGGAATGCGCGACGCTCCTGAGGACGGTCAGCCGCGGGCGCGGACAAACTCCGCGTCCGGATTGCCGGTGCCCGAACCGGAGACCTCGAGGTGGTTGCCACCACCGCGACCGGGCTTGCGCCGAACGATCGCGACGACGAGAAGGAGCACCCCCACCAGCGCAGACACGAGCGGAACCCAGAATTCCGCTATCTTCAGCTGCCGTTCTCCCCGTGCAACCTTGTCGGCAACCTTCTGGATCGACGCGTCGGAGGTCTGGGCCCGGACCTGGGAGAGATCGAGAAGTGGCACCAACGCGCCTCCCGACGCGATATTGAGCACTGCGGTTTGGTTCTGGGCGATGCGGATGGGCGTACCGAAATGAGTGTCGACAGCGGCGTCGAGCATGTTCACCGAGGTGTACGTGAGGGGCACCGGGTCGGGCGCAGCCGCTAGTGCTTGTTCCACTGCAGCCGCCCGGTCAGGCGACAATGCGGGAATCAAGGTCCGCACTATCTCACGCGGCAGTGTGGAGCCATCCCCGCCCGGGACGAGAGCTGCGATTCCAGCCATGACCGGACCCAGAACCGCGGGGTCCACGATGGGAGCGGTTGCCGTGCCGGTGAATTCGTACACCTCGCGCCCCGCAAGCGTCGTTGTTCCGGTGTAGGTGACAGGTTGAGCAGTGCGTGTCACCTGGTCGTAGACGAGCGCGTCGTCGGTGGTGGGGTTCATCGGGAAGGACAGCGTGATTCCGCCGCGTTGGTCCTCGACCGACACTCCGTCCGGCGGGGCGGCTTGGGTGAAATCCTCGCGATTAACCGCAAAAGAGCGGACATCGGTGACGTCACCGCTCGGAAGATGGGTGACCACTGTGCACGTGACGAGCGCGGTATCTCCTACTACCCGATCAACTTTCAACGAGCGGTCAATGGTGATCGGCGTGCCCGCGTCAAGCCCGAAGGTCGTGGGGTCGATCTGGCGGAGTGTGCCCTCGAACAGTGCGCCCTCTTTGGTATCTGCGGGCAGCTTGGACATATTCGGCACAACAACGTACCTGATCACCGCCGCAGCAGTGATCAGCATCAAGCCGACGATAAAGAGCGCGATAGACGAACGGCGCAGGGCCATATGGTTTCTCCTCGGAAAGCGAGCGAATTGCTCAGCCGTGAGCGGTCGGTTGTCCGGTCACTCGACGACGGTTGGTGAACAGCTCATCGCAGGCACTGAATCCACCCGCGGATCGGACGCTGTCAATTGAAAACCGACTCACCGTCGAAATATGTTCTTGTGGAGGGTATTCCACACACTGGCGTGACACAAGACACATTTGGGGAATTGTTTCCGGGTTTGAAAGTTCTCTCGCAGAGACGATCCAGGCCTCGCGGAAGGCACAGGCATGGCAAGATTGCGGCCCCGACTTCGGAAAGTCGGGGCCGCAATCGCGTCTTATTCAGTTGTACAGACTGGTTTGTTCCGGTCAGCCGTTGTCTGCTGAATTATCTTTCGGGTCAGCGGAATCCGCGGCAAGCAAGCGCTTCGCCGCCAAGCGCAGGCGCCGTTTCAGCTCATCGGCCGACGTATCCCCGTTCAGCCAACTGACGACGCCGGCGACCCACAGGGTTTCCATCATGTCCAGTGCTCGGGTCTGCATCGGGTTGCACCGATGGTCGGGGCCCCACGCCTGAATGGCAGCAATCTGGGTGAAGGTGTTGGACCAGGGTGATTTCTCGTTGATTTCTTCCGAACGTCGGACCCGATCGAGGTCGAACTCGAGCACTGTATTGCCCGCGGACATTGCGGCGTGAGCGAACCCCGGATCCCGGACCATCGCCACGTAGGCCCGGACAAACACTTCGCCGGCACGACCCTCCGCCGTCCGCTGTCTGGGCGGACGGCGGAGCACGTCTTCGGTCAGGGAGTTCAGTTCGGAACCGACAGCTGCATTGATGAGGTCGTCTTTCGACGCGTAGTACTTGTACAGCGTCGAAAGTGCCGTTTGGGCGACACGAGCGACCTCCCGCATCTGCACGGCTTCGTAGCCACCGGCGGTTGCCAACTCACGGGTTGCTTTCACGACTCGCTCGACACGGAATGCCTTGGCCTCAGGTGTGCGGCCATTAACCTTCACTGCGGCCATCCGTGTTGTCCCCAATCGTGTACCGAAATCTGACACTGTCGCATCAGCCACCACGATATCGTCCCGGCCCCAACCCCAGTTCACACGCTCAGCGTCCGGTACTCGTTCTCGCCGAGTATGCGTTGGTCAGCTAGGAACCTGGCTCATGAACAAGGACGGGTGCAGGCCGTCTGCCAGCGGTCGGAACTCCCCTTCGACCTTGGCGGCCAAGTCGTCGAGGTCCCATGGCCCGTCCGACGACACCGAGGCAATGACGTCGGGGTTGTTCCACAACTTCACCTCGAGGCCGGAGGCGCCGAGGGTGCGGCCCGACAGCCAATCGGAACTCGTACCGGCGAGGTACGTGACGATGGGCGCAATATTGTCCGGCGAGTCGTTGCCGGGGGCGGCGTCGAATCCCAGTTGCTTCTCGTCGGGGATGGTTTGTGTCAGTCGGGTGGCGGCACCCGGAGCGATAGCGTTGGCCGTCACGCCGTATCGCGCCAGGGCATTCGCCGTGGAGGCAGTCAAGCCGACAATGCCCATCTTGGCTGCCGCATAGTTCGGCTGACCCGGCGAACCCTGCAGTGCGGAATCGGAAGTGAAGTTGATGATGCGGAAGTGGCCGTCGGGATTCCGCAGCGAACGCCAGTAAGCTGCCGCCGGCTTGATGGTGCTGAAGTGGCCACGCAGATGCACGCGGATGACCGCATCCCAGTCTTCTTCCGGGAGGTTGAAGATCATCTTGTCACGCAGGATTCCCGCAACGTTGACAAGAATGTCCAGCTTGCCGTAGTTCTCCAGTGCGAGATCGACCAGCCGCTGACCGGTCGCGACGTCGGCGATGTCTCCGCCGTCTGCGACAGCGGCACCGCCACCGGCAACAATTTCAGCAGCGACGTCACGCGCCGGTCCCTGGTCCCCGCCCTGGCCGTCCGGTGACGAGCCGAGGTCGTTGATGACAAGCTTTGCGCCCTGTGCGGCGAACAACTTGCTGATCGACGCGCCGATGCCTCGTCCGCCGCCGGTAATGATCGCTACGCGACCTTCGAGTGAACCCATGAATCTTTCCTTTGTTAGTGCCTCGACGAACATCGCGGCGAATCGTTATGGAGTGGAGAGTCAGCGGATTGTGGCGGTGCCCATGTCGATGACGACGTCACCGAGATCGTCGACCGTCCGGAACCGAACGCCTTTGCCGTCGTTCCAGATCGAGGTGGTAATCGACTGTCCGGGCAACACGGATTTGGTGAACCGCCCGGACATCCCAGTGAAGCGTTTCGGGTCCGAATCGGCCACAACATGCAGGAGGGCCCGGCCGGCGTAGCCATAGGTGCACATTCCGTGCAAGATGGGAATATTGAACCCACCGCGGGCACTGAATGCCGGGTCCGAATGCAAGGGATTCCGGTCGCCACCGAGTCGGTAGAGCAGCGCCTGGTCCGGTCGAGTCGTGTATGTGACAACGTGATCCGGTTTGCCCGTTGGCAATTCCCATGCGGTCGACGGCCCTCGCTCACCGCCGAACCCCCCGTAGCCTCGCAAGAACAACCCGGACTCGAGAGTTCCCACGATCTGGCCGACAGAGTCGCGGGCAACGGTCTCCGTCATGATCAAGGCACCGGAACCCTTGTCGTAGACGCCGGTGATCGTGCCAGTGGTTTCAACGCGGCCGTCGGTCGGAAGCGGGCCCGTCAGGCTGAGCGCTTGCGATGCATGCAACACCTTGGTGAAGTCCACATCGTCGGGTAGCAAGGAGTCGTCGCCCGACAAAGCCACATTGGCAAAGGTCGGGAGCACCATCTGCTTTATGCCCTCACTGTTCTCTGTGGTGAACTCCAGCTCGTCCAGCGGGTCAGGCTGACCGGCGCCGACACCCAGGGCATACAGCAGTGCGTCTTTCGACGTCCAACTCTTCCAGACAGGTTTGCCGGTGCGTCCGACGAGTGAGCTGTCGATCGGCATGTAGAACCTCGATTTCATCCAAGTGATATTCCGCAGGAGCGGACCGGGGTTACCGGACGGTAAGTGTGATTCGGATCGACGAGAACGCCGAAAACGTTGCCTTACAACGCTCTCCAACTAAAGAGAACACGTTACGTATGTGATTGGCAAGTCTCTCATCCAAGGAGGACAGTTCGATTTTTCGGATTTTCGACCAGGCCTTGACATAAAGGATGAACTGGATCACTCTGGTCGTGACAGAACGCGTTCCGTTTAGGCAAAACTAGCGGAACGTGTTCCTTTAAATGAAACGTAACGGTACGTATTTCTTTACGCGAACAGTAACGGCACATGTTCTTTTTGCAACGCTAACGGACTGAATTCCGTTGAATACCTTCATGAGTTGATCCCAGACCCATACGACGAAAGGACTGTCGATGACAGGGCCTGTACCGGTTCCGACCCCGGCCACCGCTCCCTATTGGGAGGGTGCGCAGCGGGAGGAACTCACGATTCAACGCTGCCAGTCGTGCACACAGCACTACTTTTATCCACGACCTTTCTGCCCGCATTGCAACTCCGACGACGTGGTGTGGACCCCTGTCAGCGGCCGAGGCCGACTGGTGTCCTACGTAATCAACTACCGACCGATTCCCCCGTTCGATTCCGAGACCCCCATCGTCGTCGCACTGGTCGAACTCGACGAGGGACCACAATTGATGAGCAACGTGATCGGGGTGGATGCCGACCCCGGGAACCTCCCGCTCGACCTCGCGCTCGAAGTCACGTTCGTCGAACGTGGAGACACGAAGCTCCCCATGTTCACGCCGCTGCAGGAGTCCGCCAGATGACAACAAGCCATGTGACATCTATGCACAACGGAAACATCGTGATCGTCGGTGCGTCGGAGACGACGGAAATCGGTGTATTGCCAGGCATGTCCATCCTCGATCTCCATGCCAATGCCGCCCGCAACGCAATGGCCGACGCAGGCCTCACGCCAGCGGACATCGACGGCGTCGCTACCACCGGCCTGCTTCCGATGGAAGTCAGTCACCACCTGGGTATCACGCCTCATTGGCTGGACGGAACAGGCGTTGGTGGATGCAGTTTTATGCTTCATGTGCGTCACGCCGCGGCCGCCATTGCTTCCGGTGCCGCTGACGTCGTGCTCGTGACGCATGGCGAGTCCGGACGGTCCCGCGTTGGCGCTCCACCATACTTGACGCCTTTGGATTCCATGACCGGTCAGTTCGAGGCCGTCTACGGCGCAAATATGCCGTACTCGACCTTTACAGTCCCGGCGCTGCGCTTTCTGCATGACCGCGGAATGACGCTTGAGCACCTGGCTGAGGTTGTTGTTGCACAGCGCAACTGGGCCCTCGACAATCCGCGAGCTTTCCGTCGCAAGCCGACGTCTGTGGATGAAGTGCTGTCCGGTCCACCGGTGGCCTACCCGTTTACCCGTGACATGTGCTGTGTGCTCACCGACGGTGGCGGCGCCGTGATCCTGACCAGTGCCGAACGGGCGGCAGACATGCCGGGATCCGATCGGCATGTGTACCTGCTCGGTTCCGGCGAATCTGCCGAAGGCCCACTGGTTTCGCAGATGCACGAGCCCGGATCGTTCCGTGCATTCCGTGATGCCGGCGCCGATGCCTTCGCCACCGCGGGAATCACCCGCGACGATGTCGACCACCTGATGGCATACGACGCCTTCGCCCACGTTCCGCTCTACATGCTCGAGGATCTCGGGTTTGTCGGTCACGGTGAATCGGGAGACTTTGTCGCCGAAGGACATACGTCCAAGGGAGGCCGACTTCCGATGAACACCAACGGCGGTGGAATGTCGTACACACACAGCGGGATGTACGGAATGTTCGCCATCCAGGAGGCGGTCCGTCAGCTACGCGGGGAGGCCTGCGAGCAGGTTCCCGAAGTCGAAATCAGCTTCGTCCAGGGAGTCGGATACTTCTTCGGCGCCGCCGGCAGTTTGGTTCTCTCGAATCGGCGTCCGTGAGGGAAATCTTCTGTCCCAGAACGCAACACCTGCGACGATCAGGAACCTCGTCGACCGAACAAATCCCCGCCAGGAGCCACGGAAAGGTACCTGCATGACCACCTCACTTCCATTCACCGACCACCCGGTGACTGCCCCGAACATCGATGTCACAAGTGTCGAGTTCTGGGGTCGGACATTTGCCGAGCGGGACAAGACATTCGCCTGGCTGCGCGAGAATGCTCCGGTGAGCTGGCACAAGCCGATGGAACGCCCGCATTTCAAACCCGACGACAGCGAGAAAGGGTTCTGGGCACTCGTCAAAAGTGCCGATATCGCCTTCGTAAGCCAGAATCACGAAATCTTCAGCTCCGATCAGGACTCGGCGCGGGGTGTAATGTTCCCGCCAATTGACCGCGAAACAGTCGGTGCCCCAACCTTCCTCGTGATGGATCCGCCCTACCACACCCGATACCGCCAGGTAATCAGCTCGGCGTTCACTCCGAAGGCCGTCAAGCGTCTACGCGAGAAGATCGAAGAACGCGCCGAGCAGATCGTCGGCCGAGTCGTCGGTGCGGGCGAGTTCGACTTTGTCGAAGAAGTCGCGTCGAAGTTGCCGATGCTCACTGTCGCCGATCTTGTCGGCGTCCCCGAGAGTCTGGTCGAAGAGTTCGCCAAAGCGGGCGACAACTTCGTCAACGCAGGTGACCCGGACGAATGCCCAGCGGATCTGACACCGGCCGAGTACGCCATGCAACAGATGGAAAGACTGTCGGAGATCGGCAATGACTTGGTCAATTTCCGTCGTGAGAATCCGGCCGACGACATCGCAACTGCGCTGGCAAACGCCGAGTTCGACGGCAAACCTCTCTCCGAGCTCGAAATCGCCTCAACGATGGTCCTGCTCAGCGTCGCCGGCAATGACACCACCAAACAGACCACCAGCCACACCGCCTTGTCACTGCACAAGAATCCGGACCAGAAGCGATGGCTGACAGAAGACTTCGACGGCCGCATCGCGCAGTCGATCGAGGAGTTCATTCGCCACGCTTCACCCGTCCAGAACTTCGCGCGCACGGCCACTCAGGACTTCGAACTGGGTGGAACTCAGCTCAAAAGGGGCGACAAGGTCGTCATGTTCTACGGCTCGGGAAACCGGGATGAGGACGTCTTCGAGGATCCCCATCGATTCGATTTGCAGCGCAGTTTCACTAACAACCATGTTTCCTTCGGCGGCGGCGGGGTCCACTACTGCCTCGGCCACATGGTCGCCAAAGCCCAACTGCGGGCACTGTACTCACAAATCCTCACCAAACTTCCTGCTATGGAGGTCGGCGAGCCGGTGTACCTCTTCAGCGACTTCATCAACGGGATCAAGCACCTCCCGGTACGCGTATAACAAACTCCAGCAAAGAACAGGAACGACGCTATGAAAATCATTGTCGATCGCGGGCGGTGCACAGGAATCGGAATCTGCGAATCGGTAGCCGAGGACTACTTCGAGGTGGCGGACGACGGTTCACTGATTCTCCACAAGGAGTTGGTCGATGCCGGTGACGAGAACCTCGCCCGGGAGGCTGTTCGCGCATGTCCGGCCAAAGCTCTGACACTCGACGAGACATGATCGTGAACGCAACAGATATCGATCATGGAGCCGGACTGGTTGTCGTCGGGGCGTCACTGGCCGGTCTGCGGGCTGCGGAGTCCGCCCGTCAAGCGGGGTTCGCGGGACCGATCACGCTGGTCGGCGACGAGTTCCATCTTCCCTACGACCGGCCTCCCCTGAGCAAGCAGTTCCTGAAAGACGGCGCCGCGCCCGACTATCACACTTCGGCCGAGGAGCTCGCCGCCCTCGATGTGAAGCTTCGCCTCGGGGCGCCGGCGACGGGACTGGACCCCGCATCGCACCGCGTGCGTGTTGGTGACAACGACTGGCTTCCGTACCAGAAGTTGATCATTGCGACAGGTGCGTCACCACGCTCTCTTCCTGACATGCCGGATCTGGAGGGCGTTGTCGGGCTTCGCACTCTCGATGACGCACTCGCCCTTCGTGAAAGACTCCGCCCTGGAATCAAACTCGTGATAGTTGGCGCCGGATTCATCGGATCCGAGCTCGCCTCGTCCGCCCGAGATCGCGGCGCAGACGTGACGATCGTCGAGGCCGCCCCCATTCCACTCGTCCGTGCAGTCGGCGAGACCGTTGGCCAGGCGCTCGCAAAGCTTCACGAACGCAACGGAATTCCACTCCTGTGCAATGTTCAGGTCGAGGGGCTGATCGGCACCACTCACGTCGAGGCGGTCCGGCTGAGTACCGGCACTTCGTTGCCGGCTGAGCTTGTTGTCGTCGGTGTGGGAGCGTCTCCCGCGACGGGGTGGCTGGCAGATTCGGGTATCGAACTGCACCCGGTGGATGGTGGAGTGATGGCAAACGAGTTCCTTCAGACCTCGCTTGAAGACGTCTATGCGGCGGGCGATGTCGTCCACTGGCCCAACCCTGCATTCGACGGACTGTCTGTGCGGCTCGAGAACTGGACCAATGCTGCCGATCAGGCGCACCAGGCTGCCATCAATGCCGTTGCGCCGGAAGATGCCAAGCCGTACGAGACCGTCCCCTATTTCTGGAGCGACTGGTATCAGAGCCGCATCCAGTTCGTCGGCACGGCAGTCGCCGATGAAGTGGTCTTTGCCTCCGGTGATCCTGACACTGACAAATTTGTGGCGCTGTACCGCTCGGGCGATCGACTGGTCGGCGCTGCCACCTTGAACGAACAACGCAAGATCATGAAGCTGCGTCGCATTATCGCAGGTAAAGGCGTCTGGGCAGATGCGCTCGAGCTCGTTAATCCCACGGAGAAGAAATCATGACCACTACCGCAATAGCCGCCGTTCTGCGTGACAGCGACGGCAAGTTCGAACTCGAGGAAGTGGAGCTCGGGCCGCTGGAGTCGGACGAACTTCTCGTCAAGGTGGTCGGCGCCGGGTTGTGCCACACCGACCTTCTGCTACGGGATCCCAATTTCCTGGCGCAGACCGGGCCGATCATTCTCGGCCACGAAGGTTCCGGCATCGTCGAAGCGGTCGGCAGCGCGGTCAGAGGCGTCGAAGTCGGCGACCACGTGCTGATGAGTTTCGAATCCTGCGGTCGCTGCCGCAACTGCCTTGCCGGAAGCCCTTCCTACTGCGACGAATTCATGTCTCGAAACCTCACGGGGCGCCGCGCGGATCTCAGTACCGGTGCGCTCGATCGGAATGGCAACCCGGTGGCGAACCGGTGGTTCGGGCAGTCGTCCTTTGCCACGCACGCCATTGCAACCGAACGCAATGTGGTCGTGGTCGACAAAGCGCTGCCGCTCGAGCTTCTCGGTCCTCTCGGCTGCGGCTTGCAGACGGGCGCTGGTTCGGTTCTCAACGAAATGAAACTGGCTGCTGGACAAAGTATTGCAGTGTTCGGAGCCGGTGGTGTCGGACTTGCGGCAGTGATGGCAGCCAAGGCTGCAGGTGCCCGTGACATCGTCGTGGTCGACCTGGTCGACTCTCGGCTCGAAACGGCTGTAGAAGTTGGTGCTACCCGAACGGTGCGCGGCGATGCACCGGATCTCGTCGAGGCAATCAAGAACGGCGGGCGTGGACTTGACTTCTCCTTCGAAACGACCGCAGTGACCTCTGTCATCACAACGGCTGTCAGCATCCTCGACACCCCGGGTAAGGCGGTGTTGGTGGGCGGCGGTTCCGGAAAGCTCGACATCGACCCAGTTCTGTTGGCAGGCAAGTCAGTGACGTATGTGCTGGAAGGGAGTTCGGTCCCGCAGGTCTTTCTCCCGCAGCTGGTGGATCTGTGGCAACGCGGTTGGTTCCCCTTCGACAAGCTCGTCCAGACCTACACGCTCGATCAGATCAACCAGGCCGTGGAGGATTCGCTCTCCGGCAAGGCAATCAAGCCGGTGCTGACGCCGGCGCACCACTGACCACGAAATGGATCGAGAATGACCTCAACGGATTCGCTATTCTTGTCTGCCGCAGCAACATCGAACGGACGCGATCTCCCTACCACGGGTAGCTTCGGGGTGATCAATCCCGCGACGGGTGAGGTATTCGCACAGGCACCGTCCGTCACGCCGGATCAGCTCGACGGTGTGTTCGCCGCGGCTCTGACCGCGTACGAATCTTGGCGGTTCGACGACGAATTTCGGCGTGACTCATTGCGCCGAGCCGCAGACGTCATCGAGAGCCGGATCGGCGAACTTGCCCCGATCCTGACGATGGAGCAGGGCAAGCCCCTCACCGATGCCGCAATGGAATTCGGCGTCGCGGCGATGTGGCTGCGCTACTACGCCGATCTCGACATCCCTCGGGAAATCATCCGAGACGATGCCGAGGGCTTCGAGGAGGTCACCCGTCGACCGATGGGGGTCGTCAGTGCCATAACCCCGTGGAACTTTCCGATCGCGCTTGCGATGTGGAAGATCGCGCCGGCACTGCGCGCGGGCAACACTATCGTCGTCAAGCCCTCTCCGTACACACCGCTGGCAACGCTTGCGCTCGCCAACGTCCTTCGTGGCACCTTCCCTGACGGTGTACTCAACGTGGTCACCGGGCCGGATCCGCTTGGCGCAACTATGGTTTCGCACCCAGTTCCGCGCAAAGTCAGTTTCACCGGTTCGACCTCGGTCGGGCGAAAGGTCGCTCTCGGGGCTGCAGACGGCCTCAAGCGCATCACTCTGGAACTCGGTGGAAACGATCCCGCCGTCATTCTCGGAGACGTGGACGTCGAGAAGATCGCACCCAGCCTGTTCCAAAGCGCATTCAACAACAACGGGCAGATCTGTCTGGCCGTCAAGCGCGTGTACGCACACGAAAGTATTCAGCCTCAACTGGTCGAGGCCCTCAGTGAAATTGCCAAATCCGTCAAGGTCGACGAGGGCACTGTCGACGGAACGGTGCTCGGGCCCATCAACAACAAGCCGCAATTCGATCTGGTCAAGACCTTGGTTGCGGATGCGTTGAACAACGGTGCGAGGGCCGCCGCCGGCGGTGGACCAATCGACCGCAAGGGTTACTTTCATCAGCCGACCATCCTCGACCAGGTCGACGACGGTATGCGCATCGTCGACGAAGAGCAGTTCGGTCCGGCGCTTCCCATCGTCTCGTTCCGAGACGAGGCCGACGTCATCGTCCGCGCCAACCGCGGAGAGTACGGACTTACCGCGTCCGTGTGGTCGGGCGACGCCGAACATGCCGCAAGGCTCGCTCCGCAGATCGACGCCGGTCAGGTCTCGATCAACGGGCATGGCAGCGGTGTTCTACCGCATCTCCCGTTCGGCGGTCACAAGTCCAGTGGCATCGGAGTCGAAAATGGCCCTTGGGGTCTACACAGTTTCACCGAACTGCAGGTGATCACGGGACCTTCGCGCCACTAGCCGCTATGCGGTCGACCTTTGGCAACCAATGTCCACAGAGTGCTGGACATTGGTTGCCATCGGATTTCCAGTGGTACTTGGAATGCGTGGGCGAACGCACACGTCCGAAAAAATTACGAACACTTCGCAATAGTCACCGATATCCCTCCAGGAAAGAGGACATTCATGTCTACCGTGGTCAACAGCGAGCGCGAGGATCGCCAACAGCCGACGGGCATAGCAATGCCCGGCGCCTGGCTTCTGGGCCAACGTGATCCCAGTCGGCCCGCGATCGTTATGGAAGGCAAGACAACAACTTTCGGTGAGCTTGTCAGTAAGGCCAACCAGCTCAGCAACAAGTTCGCCGATCTGGGGTTGACCAGAGGCGATGTCGTCGCGGGTCTACTGTTGAACGGTACCGAGTTCTACGAAATTACTCTGGCATGCACGCAAAGTGGTTTGTATTTCGTTCCGATCAATACTCATCTGGCGGGACCTGAAGTCGAGTACATCGTGCGCGATTGCGACGCGTCCGTCCTTATTGTTCACGCAGAGCTCGCCGACAAGGTTGTCGGCCGGATAGAGGACGCAGTTCCGCACCGCGTGGTTATCGGTGGCGCGCCGGCCGACTGGTCCAGCTACGAAGCCTTTACCCTCTTCGCCGACGAAACTCCCGCCACCCGCTCGCTGGGCTCGGCGATGATGTACACCTCCGGCACAACTGGCCGACCGAAGGGCGTCCGCCGCCCGATGATCGATGCAACGCCCGAGAGCCCGCTCCAGGCGACCGGTCCGTTCTTCGGGAACGTGGGAATACCCCATGGACCTGGACGGCATTTGGTGTGCTCGCCCGTGTATCACGCTGCGCCGGGCGGTGTTTCACTTTCTCTGTTGCATGCTGGGCACACGCTGTACGTCTTGCCTGGCTTCGATGCCGAAACGGTGCTTCGAACGATCAGCGACAAAGCCATTACTTCCTCCCATATGGTTCCCACGCATTTTCAGCGGCTTCTCGATTTACCGGCAGGCGTTCGTAACAGCTGTGATATCTCGAGTGTCGATGTTCTTTTTCATGCCGGGGCTCCGTGTCCTCCGGCAACCAAGCGCGCCATGATCGATTGGTTCGGTCCGGTTCTGGTTGAATATCTCGGCTCCACCGAGGGGCTCGTGTGCGTGTGCTCCACCGCCGAGTGGCTCGAACATCCGGGCACCGTCGGGCGACCGGACCCGAGCGCCGTAGTGCTCCGAGGGCTGGACGGAGAGCAGGCTCCCCCCGGTGAAGAGGGCACTATCTATTTCAAGACCAGCCCATTCGAATACTTGGGAGATCCGGAGAAGACCGCTGCTGCGCAGTGGGGCGAATTCACTACGTCGGGAGATGTCGGACGCTTCGACGACGACGGCTACCTGTACATATTGGATCGGCGCGCAGACCTGATTCTCTCCGGCGGCGTGAACGTGTATCCAGCGGAAGTCGAGGGCGCACTGCTCGAACATCCAGACGTTGCCGACGTCGGAGTCATCGGCGTCTCCGACCCGGAGTGGGGCCAACGAGTGGTGGCGATCGTCCAATTGGCGTCCGGATTCAACGACGACGAAGACCTCCGCGCAAAGCTGGACCAACACGTACGTGAGCAGATCGCCGGCTTCAAGCGACCGCGCGAGTACATCTTTGTCGTGGACTTTCCGCGATCGGCCGCGGGCAAGGTGTCGCGCCAAAAACTGCGGGAACTTGCCAACGGTCAGTAGTGACACCCCATGCGTCGGGGCGACCCATCCGCCCGACATAGCTAATAGTCCCCTCACGTTGGCACGTCGACGCAATCTGCGCCGCCTCGTGGACCTTGCAGAATCCACGGAAGATCCTGCTTCCTGCCACGGCTCCCAGGATCGCCTGTGGTGATCGCATTCGCGGGCTCCTGGTTGGTCAGTGACCTCGGTAATCACTGACCAACCAGGAGCCCATGAGTCGTTCTACGCCGCAGCACCGTAATCCGCCTCTCCCGAAGCGAGAATCACGGGCGCTGGCTGCTCAGGCGCCTCAGGGGAGCTTTTGGCGGTGGCGGAGGGATTTGAACCCGAGTTGACCACCAGGGGCAGCCGTTAGCATCACGCCATGGAACTTGGGGTACATTTCGCGCTTTCAGACCACGTGGCAACGGAACTTCTCGACGCACGTGGCGACGACGACAGACTCGATGCGTTGGTCGAGGACATCGAGGAGACAGGGCGCTCCGAGTTCTCATGCGACACGGACAAGGCGTGGGACCCGATCCTGTGCTCCCTCTCCGATGGCGGGTACCAGCGCGCGCCCGAGAACTGGCCGGCATGTGGCGTGATCTTGGGGGACGAGGACCTCAACACGAACACCGACGACCAACTGATTACCTATATGACGCCCAATCGGGTCGCCGAAGTCGCCTCGTACCTGGCGGAAATCACCGAATTCGAGTTCGGCGCAGGCTATGACGCGATGCCGCTCGACGACCGCAACCCGGAGTACGGCGTGGACGAGCGCACGTACGCCTGGGGTTGGCTGCAGGAAGTGGTGGACTTTTTCCAGCGCGCGGCCCGCGACGATCGGCACGTGGTGTTCACCGTGCGGTTCTGACTGCCCACCACTGTCAGCAGGCGGGTCTCGATCGTCCTACTCGTTGTGTCCTACTCGTTGTGTCCTACTCGTTGTGTCGAGCGACTCTCAACGCAGCTGCAGCACCGGCAAGAAACACAAAAAAAGCTCCCCACCTGTGTGAACAGGTGGGGAGCTTTTGGCGGTGGCGGAGGGATTTGAACCCTCGGACGGGGGTTACCCGTCACACGCTTTCGAGGCGTGCTCCTTAGGCCGCTCGGACACGCCACCGTTGGTGACTTTACCGGATGGTGTGCCCGAGACCGAAATCGCCTGGTGGCGGATCGTTAGGTCAGCTTGTCCTTGACGCTGGAAGCAGCATCCTTGACCTTCTCACCAGCGTCTTTGACCGCCGATTTCACCTGGTCGCCTTTGCCTTCGTTTTCGAGGTCTTTGTTGCCGGTGACACTGCCAGTAGCTTCCTTGGCCTTGCCGCCGAGATCTTCTGCCTTGTTCTGAGCTTTGTCTGCGATTCCCACGAGTACTCCCTTGAGTGAACGCGAAACAAATCACCTTCCGGCAATTCGCAGATACCGTGACGGCATCTGTCCTCCACCATGCCTGCGTCTGCCGGTTACTGCCACCCCGATGTGGAATCCGTCTCGCTCGGGAATAGCGGAATCAGCCCCGCTGCTCGCGGAAGAAATCCTCCAAAAGCCCAGCACATTCGTCTTCGAGCACCCCACCGCGCACCTGCGGACGGTAGGTCAATCTTCTGTCCCGAACGACATCCCACAGCGATCCGACGGCACCGGTCTTGGGCTCCCAGGCCCCGAAAACGACCCTCGAGACGCGGGCGAGAACCAACGCTCCGGCGCACATCGTGCACGGCTCGAGAGTGACGGCGAGCGTCGCACCTTCCAGACGCCAACCGTCGCCGTAGATTTTCGCCGCTGCACGCAACGCAAGAATCTCCGCGTGAGCCGTGGGATCGGACGACGCTTCCCGCGCATTGGCCGCACGGGCAACCTCGACGCCGTCCGCGTCGAAGACAACCGCACCAACGGGAACGTCGGAGACCGATGCACTGCGCGCGGCACTGATGGCCGCACGGATCATGCGCTGATCGTCAGCGAGTGACATCTACCGTGGGAGCTTGTCGAGCACGGCAGAGAATTCGGATTCGAATCCGAGTCGCTGCGCGATCATCGCCAACTGCTCGTCGGGGTACAGATCGGTGTCGGCAGTGATCACCGAGAGAACGGGTTCCGGTAGCCCCAGATCAGCCAGGACCGACAGATCTCCCTCTTCCCAGGGCTCGACATTGTCGAGGTCATCTGGATCGATGTCGGGGATTTCAACGTTCAGCGCGTCGAGGACGTCCGCTGCGATGTCGTAGTCGATCGCGGCGGTCGCGTCGGAAATCAGCAGATGCGTTCCCGTCGGCGCAGGCCGCAAGATGATGAAGAACTCTTCGTCGACGTCGATTAGGCCGAAAACGGCACCCGAGCTACGAAGCTCGCGGAGTTCGGTTTCGGCGCTCGACAACGACGTCAAAGCCGCAGAGGTCAAAGCCTTGACCGTCCACTTGCCTTCGTCACGTACCACTGCCACGCCGAAGCCTTCGAACTCCTCCGACTGGTTCGAGGAGGCGCTCTTGTTACTCGCGCGCTGTGCACCCATGGCGCAACGGTAGCCCGGCTAGTGCCCGTGAGTGAAGTCCGCGCCCGGATATGCCAACCTGAACGGGTGTCTGCGACCGATTCTGCCCCTCCCGTCTGCGTCCTCGGCCTCGGTTTGATCGGTGGTTCGCTGTTGCGCGCCGCTGCCCGCGCCGGCCGCGAGGTGTGGGGTTACAACCGTTCGAGCGAGTCGGCCGACGCAGCGCGCGCCGACGGTTTCGAAGCCAACACCGATCTTGCTGCCACTCTTCGGAAAGCTCAGGAGACCGGCGCAATCATCGTGATCGCCGTGCCCATGCCGGCCGTCGACGCCACTCTCGAAGCCATTGCCGCACATGCCCCGAACAATCCGATCACCGACGTCGTAAGCGTGAAGGGCGAGGTGAAGGCAGCCGTCGAGCGTCGTGGCCTGAGTGCCCGCTTTGTCGGCGGCCATCCCATGACCGGAACCTCCGCGTCTGGCTGGGCGGTTGGCGACGCAGACCTGTTCATCGACGCCGTGTGGGTCGTGGCCACCGACGACGGCGTCGACGCAGATGTGTGGACGCAGGTCGCGGACCTCGCTCTGGACTGCGGTTCCGTCGTCGTTCCGGCCGAATCTCTCGAACATGACCGGGCTGTGGCCCGGATTTCGCATCTGCCGCACCTGCTCGCCGAATCGTTGGCGATTACCGGCGCCGCCGGTGGTGAACTCGCGCTCGGGTTGGCCGCCGGATCGTTCCGCGACGGCACCCGCGTGGCCGGCAGTGCGCCGGGACTGGTGCGGGCGATGTGCGAGGGCAACCGCGACGCTCTGCTGGTCGCACTGGACGAGGCTCTTGCTCTACTGCAGAGGGCGCGAAGCGAACTGCACGCGCACGGTTCGACAGCGGAACTCGTCGATGCCGGGTTCGCCGCGCGAGGAGCCTACGAATCGCATGAGCGTTGGGACATCACCGATGTGCGCGTCGGAGAATCCGACTGGATCGACCGGATGCGCGACGCCGGCCGCCGCGGCGGCGTGATCCAGCGACGCAGGTAGGTTCCCGCTGTTGGATCCCGACTGTCAGATCCGGCCGGCCAGTCCTGGGTAATCGAGGATGAATCCTTCGTGGTCGACGGTCACCGTTGCACTCGATACGGGTGACATCACGCTGATGCCGTCGGTACCGCTGCTGTACGTGATGGTTGCGGCTTCGACTCGCAGATCCAGCAGGTTGACGTACACAACCGGAACCTCGACATCTTGGGTGTCGTTCTGCAAGCCGAAGCGCCTGATGGGAAGGGTGTTGAAGAACGGGCTGAGGATCACGTCGACGTCGAGCGCACCGGAAAAGGAGGAGCGCTGATGGTTGGCGCCGTTCTCCACCATCCAGGTTCCTTCTTCGTCTCGGCTGATCGACATCTGACGCTCACCCGCAGCGAGGGCGGTACGCACCGACAACCTGCGCGTGATACCCGCCTCGTCTGTGACCAGGTCATATGAGGCGCTGAATGCGGGATGTTCGCTACACGCGCCACCGATGATCCGGCCTGACGCCTTGATGCGATTGCCGCTCAACTGCACGCGTACCGACTCCATGCGAGGAGCGTTGTGCGCCTGCCAGGTCAATACCGCAGGCCAGGATGCGCTATCGGAAGGTTGGATGCTCACCCGACCACGGTAATGGACGATGCCCTCGAGAGCACTGCTGGCTGGTGATTATTACCGCGATCAGGGACCTTTTCCGCGGCGTCGGTGACCTGGGACTGTGTGTGTAAGGCGATTCACAGCCCGATTCGTCCACCGATACGTGCGGAATGCCTGTGCGCGAAAAGTTGTGGCAAAAGCTGTCGGACTTCTCGAGTAACGTGCTTACAAGTCGGTTCGTGAGGAAGGGTGCTGTGACGTCGTCGCAAAGCATGGTGGGGTTGTTTGCCGGTATCGGTGGGCTCGAGTTGGGTCTGTCGGAGCACGGGTGGAACACCGAACTGCTGTGTGAAATCGACCCGGGCGCCCAGGCAGTTCTCCGTTCCCGTTTCTCGGACGTCCCTTTGCACGGCGACGTCACGAAACTGCGCGCGCTCCCGGCCGATATCGACTTGGTTGCTGCCGGTTTCCCCTGCCAGGACCTCTCGCAGGCCGGTAAGACTGCGGGCATTACCGGCGCCCGGTCGGGCCTCGTCGACGAAGTATTTCGACTGGTCAAGCGCAAAAAGGGTCCACGGTGGCTGGTCATCGAAAACGTGCCATTCATGCTGCAGCTAGGCAAGGGCGCAGCCATGCGGCACATCACCGACGCTCTCGAAGACCTCGGTTACACGTGGGCGTACCGCGTTGTCGACGCCCGGGCATTCGGCCTCCCTCAGCGCCGCCAGCGCGTCATCATGCTGGCATCGCGCACCGAAGATCCCCGCGAAATCCTCTTCGGACAAGACGCCGGTGAGCGACTCGGCGGCGACCCTGCCGATTTCCCGTGCGGCTTCTACTGGACCGAGGGCACCCGCGGACTCGGTTGGGCCGTCAACGCCGTACCGACACTCAAGGGCGGTTCGTCCGTCGGAATTCCCAGCCAGCCGGCGGTGCGGCTGCCGTCCGGTGAGATCGTCACACCAGGCCTGGTCGACGCCGAACGTCTACAGGGTTTTGATCCCGACTGGACACTGCCGGCCGTCGACGTTCCCGGCCTACGCCACAGCCATCGCTGGAAGCTCGTCGGAAATGCCGTGAGCGTGCGAATGGCGTCGTGGGTGGGTAGCCGTCTGGTCGATCCCATCGAATACGACGCGGAGTACGAGACACCCCTCGAACCTGGCGACGCCTGGCCGAGTGCCGCGTGGGGCCGTAACCGCCAAGCGTTCCGCGTCCACACCTCGACGTGGCCCGTTCAACACGACTACGAGGATCTGAGCGGATTCCTCGAAGACACTCGGTTGCTGTCCGCTCGGGCTACTGCGGGCTTCCTCAAACGCGCACGGATGGGCAACCTTCGCTTCATTCCCGGATTCATCGAGGACGTAGAAAGCCATCTCGAGCGGATGGGCGGATATCCCGAGGCAGTGGCATGAACGGGGCAGTGGCATGAACGGGGCAGTGGCATGAGCGAGGGTTCACTGTTTCCCGAGCCGGAGGCCCTGTTTCCGGAGACGCTGTTTCCGGAGACGCTGTTTCCGGAACCCCAGCACGAACCACTATGGGACGCATTGCGACTCGCGGGCGACAAACCTGCGGCAGACGCCGATCGCGGCGAGAAGAAGAACTACGCGCAGCGGCTTTCCAATCAACTCGCCCAGACGGTTGCCGACGCCTTGCGCCCGCTGTACCCCAACATCACCCCCACCGCTACGGGCGAAGGCCAGGAAGCGACGGTAGATGTCGCGAAGGGTCGAAAGCGCTTGGATGTCAAGGCACTCGACCCCACACTCGGCTTGATCCTGTGCGTGTCGATCAAGACGTACAACTTCCAGGACTACAGCCCCCGCAGCGGAAAGCTCGGCCGCTGGACCAAGAACATCGTCCGCAATGATCACGAATTGCGTGGCGAGGCAATGGTTCTGCATCAGCGACAGCCCTACAGCGTTCTGGTGGCCGTCATGTTCGAGCCGTACGCCACGTGCGACGACGGCGACCCCACCAAGACCAGCGACACCGGCAAATCCTCGTTCGCCCACCACGTCACGACGCTGTCGAAGCGTTCCGGCCGCGGCAAACGTGCGGTTGTCGGCGTTCCGGGTAAGGCGTGGGTTGATCTGGGCGCCGAGGACACGCGCTACGACCTCTTCGAAAAAGTGTTCATCGGACTGTACGAAACCGATGGCGGCGTACGCTTTTTCGACGTCGACGAGCCGCCTCCCCGCAACGGCCGTCCCACCGAGAGTCAAACACTCTCGTTTGACGATTTTGTCACCATCGTGCACGGTGAAGTGGAGCGTCGCAACAGGTTTGCCCCCACCTGGTCAGACCCGGACGACGGCGACGACTCCGACAGCTGAACCCCACGAAAGTGAAGACAGTGCCCGCGACGGATCCGACAACCAGCGCTCGAATGAGCGCGCAGCGTCGACGCGACACCAAACCCGAGATCGCGATCCGGCGCGAACTCCATCGGAGCGGACTGCGGTACTTCGTCGATCGGGCTCCCGTCAAAGGTGTTCGTAGACGGGCCGATTTGGTGTTTCCGCGGCGGAAGGTGGCGGTGTTCGTCGACGGCTGTTTCTGGCATTGCTGCCCGCTCCACGCGACATACCCCAAGAACAATGCGCAGTGGTGGGCGGACAAGTTGGCCGCCAATGTGCTGCGAGACCGGGACACCGATGCACGCCTCGCCGAACAGGGCTGGACCGTCATCCGCATCTGGGAGCACGAAGATCCGTCGACGGCAGCCGAACGCGTCCGGAACACTCTTCTCGCTCCGTAAGCTTCGTGAGGTGAGCGGACTTGGTGGAGCGCGAGTAGTTCTGGCGGGTGCGTTGATTCTCGGTGGAATCGTGTACTCGTCGTGGATTCTGGAGTTCTTCCTCGACACCGAACTTGATCCGGTGACGTCGTTCCTCAGTGAACTCGACGCGGCAAATCAGAAGTACCGCGACGTGTTCGGTAACGCCGACGTTATCTCCGCCGTTTTGATGTTGGTGTCAGCGACGCTCGGGCTACTGGTTACGGAGCGACGCAAATTCTATGTGGCGGGCTGGATTGCACTGGCTGTGTTCGGCGTTGCCACGATTGCGGACGCGTCGTTTCCGCTGGACTGCTCCGGCCCGGATTGCGCGGCGAGCGAGCCCGGCGGACTACTGCCGCAACTACATCACGTTCATGCTTTGACCAGCAGCGTAGCGGTCTTTGCGATCTTCACCGCGATGATCACGTTCACCGTCGGGGCCTTCCGTTATCGCGAGCATCCGCTGTTGCGCACCGTCGGATCGGGCCTTTTGATCGTGACTTCCCTTGCGACGGTGTGGATGTTGACAACTAACGGCATAGAACTGGCCGGCGGCGGTAATCTGGGCTTGGGAATCGCCCAACGTGCACAGGTTTTGGGAATGTCTTTGTGGCTGTGCACCCTGGGTTGTGCGGTATTGCGGCGACAGGAAAGGTTTTTGAACAGCGATTTCGGGCGATCCTGACATACACGGACCTACCGAAGGGTGTGCCCATGTCACTCGCGTCGACGTTCTTCTCCCACCCACATCAGGCGTTCACCACGGGGTTTTATCGCAACGAGTCGTTCGACTACGAACTGCGAGTCCTCCTCGGCCAGGCAACGTACGGCGCCTCCGATACCGGCGAAGTTCTTGCTGCCGTCGCCGAAGTCGGCGACAAAGACCACGAGGGTTGGTACGTCGCGTGGTTCGACCTCGGATCACGGATCTTCAAGGAAGCCGAGGAATCCGCGCGGGCCGGGCATCCCCGCAGCGCATCCAGCGCGTATCTGCGGGCAGCGTCGTACTTCGCTGTGGCCGTCAATGCCGTCGACGGACTGACCGACGATTCGGTTCTGGTTCCCACGTTCCGGCATCACCGCGCCGCGTGGGACGGTTTTGTCGACACCACCTCGCAGGCAGTGGAGCGCGTGCGGATTCCGTACGAGGACACCACGATGCCGGGGTACTTCTTCCGCCCACCCGGAGACGTGCGACGGCCGACGCTCATCATGGTGAACGGCAGCGACGGCCCCATCAGTTCGATGTGGGTCAACGGCGGCGCCGGAGCGCTCGAACGCGGCTACAACGTGCTGATGTTCGACGGACCGGGTCAGCAGTCCATGCTGTTCGAGAACAATATTCCGTTCCGCCATGACTGGGAAGCTGTCATCACCCCTGTCGTCGACTTCCTGATCGACCGACCCGACGTCGACGCGTCGAAGTTGGCGATGTGCGGCATCAGTCAGGGCGGCTATTGGGTGCCACAGTCACTGGCATTCGAGCATCGGATCGCCGCGGCAATCGCCGATCCCGGCGTGGTCGACGTATCCGCGTCGTGGCTCGTTCACATCCCGCGCGGCATGCAGAACTTGCTGGAAGAAGGCAAGTCGGAGGCCTTCGACCGGGACATGGCGATGGGGTTGCGAGCGTCGAAGGAAACGGCCCGCATCTGGCGTTTCCGAGCGCGGCCATACTTAACTGACGGCTACTACAACACTCTGGCCGAGGTACGGAAATACCGCCTCGAACACGTTGCGGGCTCGATCACCACTCCCCTGCTGATCACCGATCCCGAACACGAACAGTTCTGGCCGGGACAATCGCAACGCCTCGCCTCATTGTCCGGCGGGCCCACCACGGTGGTTCCGTTCACGGCAGCAGAAGGCGCGAGTTTCCACTGCCAACCGATGGCAAGGCGCCTCACCGACCAACGCATGTTCGACTGGCTCGACGAGCAATTGGGGCTCTAGACGACCGAAGCGACCTTCGCCGGGCGGTTCAGCAACGTTGCACACATCGGGAGCAGCAGAACGGTAATTGCGCCCGCCGCCACCAGAATCGACGCATTGTCCGACGACATCTGACCGGCACTGACAGCAGCACCGGTGACGGCCACGATCATCGGCAACCCAGTAGCCCCGTACAGCGCGACCTGCGCACTCTCCCTGGTACTGAAAGGCGGTTCGACCTTCTCGAACTTGGTCGTGAAAAACACCGGCACACCGCGAACCACGATGATGAGAACAAGGAACGCCAGCAGGACGGTGGGATTCTCCGCGACCGCCGACACGTCGATTGCCATTCCGGAAGTGATGAAGAAGATCGGAATGAGGAATCCGAAAGCAATACCGTCGAGCTTGATCTCCAACCGCTCGTTGCCGTCGGGCATCAGGCGTCGCAGGATGAAACCGGCCGCAAAGGCGCCGAGAACAACGTCCAGCGAGAATACGGCCGAGAGTGCACCCAGCCCGACCAGCAACAAGATCGTCAGGCGAACCGTGGTCTGTGCTGTGGTGTCCGCGCCGGAACGGACAAGTGTGTGCGTCCACGATCCGTGCGAAATCAGCTTGGTCGGCAGCACCGCAAGAATGACCGCGATCAGCGCGAATGCCGCGAGGACCACAAGCGACAGGACAGCGCCACGCGCACCGAGCAATACGGCCATCGCAACGACAGGGCCGAGTTCGCCGACAGCGCCGTGATTGAGGACCGTCCGGCCAAGCCGGGTGTCGAGGATTTTGTTGTCCTTGAGAATCGGCAGCAGGGTGCCCAACGCCGTTGACGTCATCGCAATCGCAACGGCCGCTTCTGCGGAGATCACACCCTGCGCCCCCAAGAGCGCGACAATCGCAAACGCCAAGGCGAGGCAGAACAGCCACGTGTACAGCGCTCGCCGGCCACCAGCGCCGCTCAGTTCCTTGCGGTCGATCTCGTAGCCGGCGAGCAGAAACAGCATGCCGAGGCCCAGTTCCCGAAGGATCCCGATGGCCTCACTCTCTGCCGCCAAGTTGAGCGCAAATGGTCCGACAACCGCGCCGGCGACCAACAGCAGCACAACTTCCGGTACCAGGCGCCGCGGGAACAGGCCCGCGACAAAGGGCGCGAGCGCAGCGATCAGCGCAATCCAGAACAGCGACGAGGCAATTGAGGGCACGGATCATTATCGGGCATTTACGACAGATGTGCCTGCGATTACATCAGCGGCGCGTTACCGCTCTGAGTTATTTTCGCCAGAACAGGTGGTGGGTCATCCCACTCGGGCTTGGCACGATCTCGAGATTGAAACGGTCACGCAGCTCGTCCGGCGACTCCCAGAGACGGAGCCCGGAACCGAGCTCGACCGGAGAAACCGCGACGTGCATGGTGTCGACGAGATCCGCGTCGAGAAACTCCCGGATTGTGGTCACCCCACCGCCGAGCCGGACGTCCTTACCCTGTGCGGCCTCGCGGGCCTGCTCGAGCGCGGTCGTCGGGTCTGCGTCGACAAAATGAAAAGTCGTGTCGGAAAGGGTGAACGACGGTCTTGGGTGGTGGGTCATGACAAACACGGGCGTGTGGAATGGCGGCTCGTCGCCCCACCATCCCTGCCACTCGAGGTCTTTCCAGGGTCCACGCTGGAATCCGAATTTGTTGCGGCCCATGATTTCGGCGCCGATATTCTGGGCGAAGTCGCGAGAGAAGTAATCGTCGAGCCCTCGACTTCCACCGGGGTCGGTTCGATTCGGCCAGCTGGCCGTGGCTCCGGCCCACGCAAACATATCGCGATGGTCGAACCCGAACGGGCTCTCGAAACTCTGGTTCTCACCCGCGGCGACTCCGTCACTGGAGATGGTGAAGTTCTGGACCCGTAGTAGCTGATTCACTGTGCGCTCCCACACTCTCGATGATGGCAATACGGGAATTAAGACTCGGCGGAGAGGTGAAACTCATCGGCGGCGGAACTATGCATTAAGCCTGATCGTCCATGAGACCGAGCGTGTCCCAAGCCCGCTCGATGCGTCCGGCCGAAAAACGAGCATCGGAGCTTTCGAGCTCGGCGAGGATGGCCTGGACGACAGCGACCATGGCTGTCAGCGACGGAGTCACGTAGATACCCTCGATCGGGGTGATCACGACGTGATCGGCGTATGTGTTCAGGGGTGACGAGTGCAGGTCGGTGAGAACGGCGATAGTCGCGCCCCTTTCGCGTGCAAGACGGGTTAATCCACGCAATGTACTGGTGAGGCGCCAAACATTGATGACAATGACACAGTCGCGTTCGTCCAGGTGTGACACGTGTATCGCCTGCGACGTTGCGGAGCCGGCCGAGAGGCGGATGTCGTATCCGTAGACGGACGCCAGGTAACTGAGTACCTGTGCGGGTCCTGCCCCGGATCCACTGGTGATCAACACGATTCGACGGGCCGCTTTCATCGCGTCGGCAACGCTCTTGATGGCAGTGACGTTGGCCGCGGACGAAACGGCGGCGAGGTTTGCCACATCCTGCCTCAGCATTTGCGCCGCCGCCTCCGTTGATTCGGGGCGCTCGGGATTTGTTGTCACGAGTGAGTCGAGATATTCGGCTCTGAGCGCTTGACGAAGATCGCTCCACCCCTCGAACTGGAGTTGCTGGGCGGTCCGCACAACAGTGGAGACATTCACTCCAGCGCGCTCGGCGACTTCGCGGCCAGATGCATACGAGGCGAACTGCGGCATCTGTGCAAGAACTTGTATTACCCGATCGGCCTGAGCTCCGAGGTTCGCGCGCTCTGCTCGTTGCGCGAGCATCGTCCCAACCGTCACCTCGGAGCGCCTCTTTTCACTGGATCTAATACATGGCATCAAGCGTCGCTGACGACCTGAAACACGTCACTGGTCGCAGTCACGCTATCACCGCAATCTCAGGCCTCCTTGGGGAAACTTCGCATGAACAAAGTGTTGCATGAATCGCGACTATGCATCTAATGTTGCGCGCATCCCAGCCTCGACGCGAGCATTCACGCAGCCCACGGACAACAATCAATCGCTTTCAAGGAGAGACCATGCGCACTCGGGTAATAAACGCCCACACGCTCGAACCCTCGACCGGCGAGCGGCAGAAGAATGCCTGGATCGACATCGCCGACGGGCGGATCGTCGACAGCGGGGTGGGGCGGCCCCCCGCTTCGGCCGGTGACATTCGAATCATCGATGCAGGTGGGGGAACCGTCATGCCCGGCTTGGTCGACGCCCACGTCCATATCCTGGTGACGACGACAAATACCGCCGAAATTGCTGGATGGACGCCCGGCTACGCGACTGTCAGAGCGCTGCGCTCGGCGGGCGACATGCTCCGACGTGGTTTCACCACCGTGCGTGATGTCGGTGGCGCCGACCATGGAATGGCCCGTGCTTTGCAAGAGGGCTTGGTCCCAGGGCCGCGACTGATCTTCGGCGGTAAAGCACTATCGCAGACCGGTGGCCACGGAGACTTCCGCTCTCTCAATGACACCTCTGTGCCCTGTTGTCAGCTGAAACCCGACTTCGGACGGATCGCGGACGGCGTTGATGCCGTTCGCCACGCGGCCCGCGACGAGTTCCGCAAGGGCGCGCATCACCTGAAGCTTGTCGTCTCCGGTGGGGTCGCATCCCCGACTGACGAGATCTCAGCGGTCCAGTACACACAGGAAGAGATACGTGCGGCTGTCATCGAGGCTGAGAACCACAATCGGTACGTCACGGTGCATGCCTACCACCCGCGCTCGGTGAATCAGGCGCTGAGAGCCGGCGTGCGATGCGTCGAGCACGGCAACCTCATCGACGACGAGTCGATCCGCCTGCTCGTCGAGAACGACGCCTTCTTGGTCCCGACAATCATCACGTACGAGGCGATGTACGAGGCCGGTGCTGCATCCGGCCTGTCCGCAGGATCACTGAAGAAGCTCGACGAGGTTCGGACAGCGGCCGTCGGCGCGCTTGAACAGGCCCACCGGGCAGGAGTGAACCTGGTCTACGGCACCGACTTGCTCGGGCATCTGCAAACGCGTCAACTCGAAGAGTTCACGATCCGTGCGCGCGTTCAGCCGATCCTCGACGTGATACGCAGCGCCACCAGCACTGCTGCGCGCTTGCTCGGCATGGAAGGAGAGATCGGCACCCTCGCGCCGGGCGCTCACGCGGACCTCCTCGTGTTGGACGGGGACCCGGAGCAGGACCTCACTGTCCTCACCACGCCGGAGCGGTACTTGCGTCACGTGATCCACGGCGGTGACGTCACCGACATCGCTAAGTGATGGACATAACAGCGGAATGTGGAGGCCTACGTCGCCGATAGACATCAGGCCAATCGGATGCATCCGTGTGCATGTGCAGAAATACAAGAAAGCCCCTCACCGGCATCTCTGCTGGTGAGGGGCTTTCTGTTGTGCGCCCGAAGGGATTCGAACCCCTAACCTCTTGATCCGTAGTCAAGTGCTCTATCCGTTGAGCTACGGGCGCATGTTCTGTTGTGTTGCTGGTCTTGCGTGTCTTGCCGTCGTACTTTCTATCATTTCTTACCCGCCGGTCAAAATCACCGGCGTGGCGGAGGCGAGAGGATTTGAACCTCCGGTCCCTCGTAAAAGGGACAACTCATTAGCAGTGAGTCCCATTCGGCCGCTCTGGCACGCCTCCCTGGGGGTTCCGATCCTTTCGGACCGCCGGGACGAAAGATTACACACTTCTCACCACCAAAGGCAAAACGAGTGGTCAGAGCCCTGATTCATGGCGTTATCGCAGGTTGCCGTCGAACCAGTCGAAGATCCGGGTGCGGGCGTCGATGATCGCGGCTGCACAGGGGTCGTCGTCGTCCCGGCCTTCGGGGACTTGTGGTGGTTCGTCCGCTCGATGCTGCAATCCTGCGTAGCTCACCACCAGGGTCGCCACGTCGGCTTTTGCCGTCGCCTCCCTCAGCCTGTTGACGTGCTCGGGTGGAGTGTCGGGATCGTCCTCCCCGTAGAGGGCGAGCCACGGGGCTTGCAAGGACACCGCTGCGTCGAGCAATGCCTGCGCGTCGACAGACAGCGCTTCGACGATCCCACGAGCGGCGACACTCACAGCCGCACCGACGGGACGACTGGTTGCGACGAGCATCGCCGCGGTGCCTGCCGCGTCGAAACCGAGGACGCCGATGGTGTCGGCCGGGACGTCGCGGCCCGTGAGCCAATCGAGGGTCGCGTCGACGTCGGCAAAGAGGTTGTCACCAAAAACATCGCCCTGGATTACCTCGGGTTCACGGTGAAAAAGATGCGGGGCGACGGTCAGCCAGCCGTCGACGGCAAGGGCAGCCATCAACTCGAGGAGCGCTTTGCTGAATTGCCTCGCCTCGTGCAATACGACGATCGCGCCACGGGTCGGGCCGTCGGGTTCCACCACGGTCAGTGGCACAGTGGCGACGCCGCCGTCGGCCACCCGCAGATTCGCGGCATCTCGGAACATTCCCGACATGCTTCCTACTCTGACACGTGGACGGCTCGAGCGCACCGAATCAGAGCGCGCATAATCGGACTGTGACCCCACACATTCGCCCCGACCTCGCTTCGATCCCCGCCTACGTTCCCGGACGCAATTTTCCGGGTGCGATCAAACTCGCGAGCAACGAAACGACACTTGGCCCGCTGCCCAGCGTCCGTGATGCCGTGGCCGAAGCTGTCGGACACGCGAATCGTTACCCCGACAACGGCGCGGTGGCATTGATCGAGACGCTTGCGTCATTCTTGAATGTCGAACCGGCAAACGTCGCTGCTGGTTGCGGCTCTGTGACGCTGTGCCAAGAGTTGGTACAGGTCACATGCGATCCGGGCGACGAGGTAATCTACGCGTGGCGCTCCTTCGAGGCCTACCCGGTGGTGACTCAGGTTGGCCACGCGGTGTCGGTGAAGGTCCCGCTGGCCGAGGATTTCGGGCACGACCTCGGCGCGATGCTCGCCGCGATCACGGACCGCACGCGCCTGATCTTCATCTGCAACCCCAACAACCCGACCGGCAATGCACTGTCGAAAGCGGAACTCGAAAGCTTCCTGAACGCCGTCCCGTCGAGCGTCGTCGTCGCTCTCGACGAGGCGTACTACGAGTACTCCCGATCCGATGCGGACGGCATCGAACTGTTCCGCAATCGCCCGAATGTGGTTGTACTGCGCACGTTCTCGAAGGCGTACGGCTTGGCCGGTATCCGGGTGGGTTACGCGGTGGCCCATCCCGAGATCATCGTCGCGCTCGGCAAGGTCCACACACCGTTCTCGGTGAGCGCGCTCGCGCAGACCGCCGCCATCGCATCGCTGGCCGCAGCCGACGAACTCCTCGCCCGCACCGACGCCGTCATCGCGGAGCGGACTCGCGTTCGCACCGCACTGATCGAGGCCGGCTACACCGTCCCCGAATCGTCGGCGAATTTTGTCTACCTGCCGCTCCGCGAACTCTCTCCCGGCTACGCCGATGCAAGTACCGAATCCGGCATCCTGATCCGCCAGTACGGCACCGAGGGCGTCCGCATGACCATCGGCGATCCGGACGAGAACGATGCCTTCCTCGCATTTGCCTTGACCGACGAAGCCAAGCGCTTGGCGGGAATCGGCGTCAGCGCGTGACACTTGATACATAACTGTTACGCCCAGCCCTAGAATTCGTTCTCGCGGCCAGGCACACTCAGGAAGGTTCGAAACCGGTCCGGAGGAAGGAGCACGAAGTATGACGCGAGGCATCACACGCGCTTGTGCTGTGCTCGCGACTTCTCTCCTCGCAACCTCCCTGAGTGTGACTGGCGTGGCTAGCGCCCAGAGCCCCGATACCGTCTCGGTCCGGTTGCTCGCGTTCAACGATCTCCACGGCAGTCTGCTGCCACCAGAAGGCGAACGCAGCCAAATCATGCAGGCCGACGGTTCGTACACCCCCGCGGGCGGCGCCGCATACCTCGCCGCGTACGTGTCCCAGCTGCGAAACCAAGCGTCGAATTCGTTGCTCTACTCCGTGGGTGACAACTGGGGATCGTCCGCACTGGAATCGTCGATGTTCAACGACGAACCAACAGTCGAATTGCTCAACCGCATGCAGATCAATGCGTCGGCGATCGGCAATCACGAACTCGACGACGGCCTCGCGGAATTTCGTCGGATGGAATCGGGTGGGTGCTCCGCGGAGAACGCCTGCACCTTCAGTCCCACGTTCGGCGGAGCCAATTTTCCGCTGATGGCGGCCAACATGACGTATACCGACGGCACACCGGCGACGCTGCCCTTCACGGTCGACATCGTGGACGGCGTTCCCCTCGGCGTGATTGCGATTGCGGCAAGTAACACAGCTCAGATCGTGGCACCGGACGGCGTTTCGACCCTGAAATTCGGCGACGAGGTCGAAGCAATCGATCGCACCGCGGACGTTCTCGACTTCTTCGGCGTCAAAGCCATCACCGTGCTGTTGCACCGCGGCGACGAACCGGACATTGCGGGTGGGCCAAACGACTGCAACGTCACATCCGGTCCCGCTCGCGACATCGCGTTGCGAGCATCGCCGAAAGTCGACGTCATCTTTACCGCGGACAGTCATCAGCAGTACAACTGCGAATACCCCGATCCCGCCGGAAATCCCCGCGTGGTGATGCAGGGTGCGTCGCACGGTCGCATCGTCTCCGTCGCGGATGTCGTGATCGACCGCACCACTCGGGACGTCCTGCGCGATCAGACATCGTCGTTCAATCAGATAGTGACACACGATATTTCGCCGGACCCCGACACGGCAGCGCTTGCCGATCAAGCATGGAATGCGGCTGCCGAAGTGGCACAACGTCCCGTCGGGACAATCACCGCCGACCTGACTCGCGACCAGACACCCAGCGGAGAATCCGCCATCGGCAACCTGATCGCCGACGCTCAATTGGCGGCTGGCACCGCGCGGGGAGCCCAAATCGCTCTGACCAATCCGGGCGGAATCCGCGAAGACCTCGACACTGGAACAGTGACCTACCGCCAGGCCCATGCGGTGCAACCGTTCGGCAACAGCCTCGAGGTGCTGTCCATCACAGGGGCGGCATTGAAAGATGCGCTGGAACAGCAGTTCCAATTTTCGCCGGAATACTTGCCGTTCGAACGAATCCTCGCCCCGTCTGCTGGTTTCACCTACACACTCGACCGCAAGGCCCCCGCCGGGTCACGCGTCTCGGAAATGCGCCTGAACGGCGAAAACATCAACCCGGACACGGTTTATCGTGTTGCGGTCAACAAGTTCCTCGCCGAAGGCGGCGACGGGTTCACAGCCCTGCGCAGCGCCACCGAAACAACCGGCGCGGGCAACGACCTCGACGCCCTGGTTGCCCTGTTCACCTCCGGCTCACCAGTTCCGCCGCCGGCCACCGATCGCATCCGCACGGTCGGCTGAATAGGCATCAGCGAGCCGATTGCCTAGTCTCGACTGGTGATCATCGCGACCCATAACGGCAAGTTCCACGCAGACGACGTCTTCGGCGTATCGCTCCTGAAGCAGCTGTACCCCGACGCCACCGTCGTACGCACCCGTGACGAGGACGTCCTGAACAGCGCAGACATCGTGCTCGACGTCGGCGGACGCTACGAGCCGGCAGCCGGCCGTTTCGACCACCACCAGCGCGGTGCGGGCGAACGCAGCAACGGCATCCTGTACTCAGCCTTCGGGTTGCTGTGGCAGGAGTTCGGCCTGAAGTTCTGCAACGGCGACGAGTCCGTGTGCCGTCGTATCGACGGCCGCCTGGTCGAGGGCATCGACGCCGTCGACAACGGTCAGGAGATCTACACCCTCAACGAGTTCGGCACCAAGCCATTCGACCTGTCCGCGGTTCTGGATCTGTTCAATCCCATCTCGTCCACCGACGAGGAGTTCGATACACAATTCGAACTCGCGGTTGCGCTCGCAACACAGATCCTGATTCGCTTGCGCGCCAAGTACGCCGGCGACGCAGCGGCCGAGAAGGAGTTCGCGGACACGTACGCCAAAGCGTCGGATCCGCGATTTGTCGTCCTGGAACGCTTCATTCCGCACGGCCGCGCGGCGTCGGCTCAGCCGGAGCTGTTGTTCACGATCTTCCCGAACACCAACGGCGGCTGGTCGATTCAGACCGTCAAGCCGGCTGATTCGAAGTTCGGTTCACGAAAGCTGTTGCCGGAGCAGTGGCGCGGCCTCAACGGTTCGGATCTGGCGGCCGAAACCGGCGTCGACTCGTCTGTGTTCTGCCACAAGGCCGGATTCATCGCTGCCGCGCACACTCGCGACGATGCGATGAAGCTGCTGGAATTGGCTCTCGCAGAGTAGATCCTCAGCGTGGTTCTTCAGCGACGGAGTGCGGATTCCAGTATCGGCCAGGAATCGTGCAGTGCATCCTCGTAATAGGGCCACGAATGGGTTCCGCTGTCCCGGTAGGCAAACACTCCCGCGATGCCCAGACCTTCGAGCCTGCTCTCGAAGGCCTGGGTGCACGAATGGACGAGCGCTTCGAGCGGCCCACCCCGGACAATCGCCGTCGCTCCTTCCAGAGTGAGGGCTGTGTTGTGCGCTCCTGGCAATCCGCTGCTCGCAGAGCTGTAGATCGTTTTGCCACGCAACGCCTCCGCATTGCCCGACGGATTGTGATTGCGCCAATCCGGATCCCCGGCCGGCCCCCACATATTCGTGGCGTCGCCGTTCTTGCTGGCAACCGTGGCGCGCACGAAGTCCTGTGAGTACGGCGCCGTGGTGTCGAGACACCCACTGTACGAAGCCAATCCCGTGTACAAGTCCGGATTCCGAGTGATCAGGTTGCCCGCAGCCAGAGCGCCCATGGATACGCCGCCGACAACATTGGTGCCGTTCCCCGCGAATGCCTCGTCGATGAGGGGCGGTAACTCTCGCGTCAGAAACGACTCCCACTTGTTCACACCGAGGTTCGGGTCGTTGCTGCGCCAGTCGGTATAAAAACTGCCGGTACCTCCCACCGGCAGAACCACATTGACGTCCTTGTCGGCAAAGAACGCCTCGATGTCGGTGTTCTGCGTCCACGTACTTTCGGTGTATCCCGACTCCGACCCGGCACTGACCCCGTCGAGGAGATAAAACGTCGGGCGAGGGCCCGGCGCCCTCTCGGGGTGCAGAACCTGAACCTGAACTTCGCGGCGCATCGACGCGGACTCGACAAACACTGCACTGCGAGTGGGCGTCAACTGCTCGATCCGTGCGATATGAGCGATCTCTGTCTCGATGTGAGCTATCCCTGTCTCGGCGTGAGCGACAGCTGTATCGGAGTGCGCAACACCGACGAGGCCGAATGCACTTACCGAGAGAATCACTCCGAGTACCACTGACGTCCGCATAAGTGGCCACCTTCTCACATAACGCCGTGTCAGACTGTTCGGTCGTGGCTGCCGATTCGACCGAAGGATTGAGTCGATCAAAAGCCGGGTATGCGTCACTCTTGGCAAGTTCTCCACCGATGCACACACAGGTGTGGATAACTTCATTCACATCCAGCCCACGACTGTGCATAACCTGTGCACAACTACATGAATTACATCAAGGTTATTCCACCTACCTCGACTAACAGGGTTCTACACAGTGTGGATAACTTTGTCCTCAGATTCGCCGAACCGTTGCCGTTTCGGGCGTGTCCATGCAGTTCCGACCCAACGCGACATGATTTGTTCACAAGGAGGCAACTCCCCATACTGAGTCCATGATCTCCGCCCTGTTGGCCGCTGCCGCCGTTCTGGCACTCCTCACACTCGTGCCCGGACCGGACATGGCCGTCGTGACGCAGGCAGCGCTCACCGGCGGTCGATCGTCCGGATTCCGGGTAGCGGTAGGCATCATCAGCGGACTGCTCGTATGGGGCTTGCTCACCGTGCTCGGCTTGTCGGCGTTGCTGGCCGCTTCCGCGGAGGCATACACCGCCGTGAAACTCGCCGGCGCTGCCTATCTGATCTATTTGGGGGCGCGAGCGCTGTGGGGCAGCCGTTCATCCCAACTGCGCAGCGTCGACGCACCGCGTTCGCAGAAGGCCGGGACCTGGAAAACCGGTTTCACCACCAACCTTCTCAACCCCAAAATCGCGGTCTTCTACACCAGCCTGCTGCCGCAACTGGTTCCAGCGGGATGGCCGACGGGTCCGTCACTCGCACTCCTGGTGATCATCCACGCAGCGATCTCCATCGCGTGGCTCAGCGCCTACGTCGTGCTTCTCTCCCGCGCCCGTAGCACCTTCGAGAAGCCGAAAGTGCGGCAGGCACTTGAACGTGTGACCGGCACGGTTCTTCTAGGATTCGGAGCGAAGATCGCGCTGGAAGCGCGCTGAGTCGACACATCAGAGAAGAGCACAACAGTGGGCGCGTGGGGATCGGGACCGTTCGAGAACGACGGTGCGGGGGATTTGATTGCATCCATCGGGCACGGTGATTTCACCTTCGAGTCCGTGGAATGGGCGTTCGAGGACGACTACCTCGAGGTGGACGGCGGCCAGATCGCCGTTGCCTTACTCGAATTGGTGCTCATTGTGCGCGCCGATCGCAAACGGGATCCTGCCGTCGAGGAACTTGATCTCGACGCCTTTGCCGACGCCTTGACCAGCGAGCGGCTCACGTGGCTGATCGAGATGGTGGAGCGCACCATCGCGTCGACCGACTCGGAACTGTTCGAGCTCTGGGACGAGCAGGGACCGGAAGAACTTGCGGCCTGGCGGATCCCGGTTGTCGACGGTCTCGAGGATCTGCGTGTGCTGTCGGTCTGATCTAGGTCAGTAGCCCGCCGACGGATCGATCACGGCAGCGAGGTCCTCACCCGCAGCAAATCGAGCAACGTTGGCGGCCAAGTGATCTGCCAGGACGCGCGTGAGCGTCGTAGCCGGGTTGGCGACGTGCGGAGTGATGATCGCGTTGGGCAGCTTCCACAACCGGTGTCCGTCCGGCAGCGGCTCGGGATCTGTGACGTCCAGTGCCGCACCGCCGATCGATCCGGCTTCGAGGGCGTCGACCAGCGCATCCGTGTCGACGAGATTTCCGCGGGCGATGTTCACGATCCAGCTCGACTCCGACATCTGGTCCAGTTCCGCCTTGCCGATCAGATGCCGGGTCGCCGACGTCGATGGTGCAGCGATCACGAAGTGGTCTGCCTTGGACCAGATTTCACCGGTGCGATCGGCCGAGAGCGTTTCGACGGCTCCTTCGACGGGGGTCCCCGAGCGGGTGATCGCGATAACCTCGACCTTGGATGCGGCGAGGTACGGGATCAACGCGCGACCGATTCCACCGCAACCGACGATCGCCACCGTCGAGCCCTGCAGGGTACCCACTCGCGGATCGAATTCTTCTTTACGCCACGACTGTGCCGCCAATTGTTCGGGGAGAGAGCGCACTCCAGCAAGGAGGAGCATCATCGTGTGCTCGGCCACGTTGCCCGCATACGCGCCGGCAGCGGACGTCCAGACCCGCTTGTCGTCGATGACGCCGGCGTCGAACCAGGGCTCGATCCCGGCAAACGGCAACTGCACCCAGCGAACCGAGTCGGGCAGCGACGACGGGAACGTGTCCGGCCCATGCGCCCAGACGACGCCCTCGGCCTCGGCGAGTGGAACGAGCACTCCACCGGCTCGGCGAATCCCGTCGGCAAGGTGCGGATCCTCGACGGGACCGAGATGGATGCGAGGGGCGCTGGTGCCTGTCATGAGAGACGCTTTCTATTCAAGGGAAGTGGCGGTGGGGCGATCAGACGACGGCAGTCATGTCCCCATCACCGTAGAGTATCTCGCGTTCTCTAGCCGTTTGCTTTCGCGATCGAGTCCTTGCCCTCTGCGGCGCCGCCCTTGATTGTGTCGTGCTGGACGGGAACGAACTTCTTCTTCGGTAGCAGGAACAGCCACGTCGCAAACACGAACGGACCGGTACCCGCCGGCAGACTGATCGGCGCGAAGGCCGAGACCAGGGTGCCGTGAATGACTACCGTCACCAGCACCCCGAAGACCGTGTATACAAACACACGCCACGACGGGTTGTAGAACACCGACCCCAAGGCGATAGCCGTCAACACCGAGCTGAGCCCGTAGAGGCCGTTACCGATGTCGACGGTGTTTGCGCCGAGCGCAAGTACCGAACCGATCGCTACGGCGGAACCGATGAGGGCGAACACCGCCGCCCACCGGGACGCAACGAGCAAGGCGACCACGAAGATGATTCCGGTGATGGTGTTGTTGATCAGAAATATCTGGGAGACGTTGCGAAACAGTGTGTCCCAGAGGAAGCCGAACGTGATGTCGGCGTGAACCGATGAATCCCCGATGTGCTGCGGGAACTGTGCGGCACTGAGGTCCGACGTTTCGATCCGCAGGAACTGGAAGGCGGCCAGAAGGAAGAACCAGTTGACGAGGTTGAACGGAAAGGTCAGCGCCGGCACACCCCAGGTCTTGAAGACGTTGGCAACCGCAAGAAATGCGATAGTGGACGCCGCAGCACCGACAACCAGGTAAATCCACAGCATCACGCCGCCGGCAAGGAACGTGGGAAAGGCTGCGCCGACCAGGATTCCGTTGTATCCGTACAAACCGATGCGCATCGAATCGTCATCCGAATGCAGCAGCATCCCGGTAACCGTGGACACCACCAAACCCACTACCGCGCCGATCGCCACGGTGATCGTGTCGGCGGCTATCGCACCCCAGAAAATACCGATGAGAAACAGCAGTCCGGTCAGGGCATTGCCCTGAAACATCACCTGCCCGGAGCCCTTGAGGTTGGTGTCGATGAATCGCAGCACGACGTTCTTGTCCGCGATATCGTCCCAGGGTTTGGTGATGGTGGTCATCGCACATCCCTCACACTTCTTCTCCCGGCGAACCGCGTCATCCCCAGAGCGGGACGGGCGGAATAGTGGTATCCAGAACCGACTTTCGAACGAGCGCCCAGAAATCACGGACCTTGGCTTTGACCGGTTCGCTCTCGGGACCCAGGACCTTGAAGATCAACCCGGCATCGTTCGGTAGTCGGCTCGCACCCGAGAAGACCTTCCCGTCGGGTCCCGGAACAACCTGTTCCAGTATCTCGTCGGCATTCTCTTTCGGAGTGAGCAGAATGACGTTGCCGAAGACGTCGTACTCCCCCGTGATTCCCTTGTATCGCACCGGGAAACGCTGCGGTTCGATCACCAGTTTCTCGGTGAAGAGATCCGCTCCGTCCGGGCGCCGCGCCTTGATCAGGGTGGAGTACAGGTCGTAGACAAACAGCTCCGTATCGGACTGGGCGCTCCTGTGGTACTTACGGCCGGGCATCACAATTTCCGAAAATAGCAGCGTTGCAGACGGATCCACCGTGACATCGGTGCGTGCGAAGTACCTCGCATTGCGGTGCGGGATAGTCACACCCGGCATCAGTTCGAGATACGAATTCTCAGCCAAGGTCACCTTCTGCAACTGCGACGCATGATTCGCATCCATTTGATGCACCTTGGTTGCCGACTGTGTCGTGACGTGCGCCAAGGATCCGGGTTCCATGTCGATGGTCAGGAACAGCCGATCACCCTGCAGCACACTGCCGGACGTCGAGATCATGTAGACGCACGGCATTGCCGGCAACGCTTCGTCCCAGTACAGCGCTTGTTGAACAAGTAAAGGCGTCTTCCGATACATGTCCCGGAGAATCGTCTTGTCGCCGCGATCGACAAAACGCATCTCGAGCACCCCGGTCTTGCCCACCTTGCCGGCCGGGGCTTGCTTCGGCTGATCCTGGTACTGGTCGAGTTCCGGAACGGTCGGGATCGGCCCCGGGAGCGACCGCGCGGCCCCCGAGGCAGCTGGAGCGCTCACTTGGCGCTCGCTCCCACTTCCTCTTCGTCGAAGAGGACACCGTGCACGATGAGGTCCACCACTTCCTTGATTCCCTCGCCGGTCATGCAATTGGTGAAGACAAACGGCTTGTCACCGCGCATTCCCTTCGAGTCTCGATCCATGACACCCAGATCGGCCTTCACGTACGGTGCCAGATCCGTCTTGTTGATGACCAGGATGTCCGACTGCGAGATCCCGGGTCCGTTCTTACGCGGAATCTTATCTCCCGCAGCTACATCGATGACGTAGATGAAATAGTCGACGAGAGCGGGACTGAACGTCAGAGTGAGGTTGTCACCACCACTTTCGATGAACACGATATCCGTGTCCGGGAACGTGCGTTCCATGTCCTCGACCGCCGCGAGGTTCATACTGGGGTCCTCGCGAACGGCGGTATGGGGACACGCACCAGTCTCCACTCCCACGATACGTTCTTCCACGAGAACACCTTTGAGTGCCTTGCGCACATGCTTGGCATCCTCCGTGGTAACCACGTCGTTGGTGATGATCAGTACACTGGTTCCCCGCTTCACGAATTCCGGCGTAATCGCCTCGATGAGGGCAGTCTTGCCCGAACCCACAGGACCGCCGATTCCGATGCGCGTTGTCTTCTTCATGATTCTCCTTCTAGTTCATGAACATTCGGACATGTGCCTTGACGTGAACCGCTGCCAGAATGTCGATCATCGGGGAAAAGTTGGACATGTCATCAAGCCCGTACTCGCGAACGGCCGCATACTCGCCGTCGGCGGATTGATTCACCTCGAACAGAATCTCCTGCGTGGCAAGGTGATCTACCCGAACGATACGGAGCGCCGCACCGAGCAACGTCATCGCCACACCGTACTGATGAACGGTAAAGGCATCATGCTCCGGAGAACCCATCTCCGCGAAGGCAATTCCGAGACCCGCCGGATACGTGCCGGGGGTTTCTCCAGCCTCGATCGCCGATAGCCACTTGCCGAACAACGTCTCACCGGCGAGTCGGCCGCCGAGCTCCGCCAGTTTCTTACCCATCCGGGTAGTCATCGTTCGGGACTCTTCGTTGAGTTTGCGTTCGATCACGGCATGATCCGCCGCCAGAATCGCCGAGAAATTACCGCCCGACGCCCCCCGGTGGGCGGCCAGCACGGCGATACCATCGCATGTCGCACCCTGATGCGCGGCCGAGAGAACAAATTCCCGCAACGACGGAGCATCGGTGACAATTCCTTGCGCCACGGCCGATTCCAACCCGTTCGAGAACGAGAAGGAACCGACCGGGAACATCGAATCGGAAAACTGCATCATCCGCATCGCACGGTTGATGGTCAGCTGCGACCCTTCACACGAGGGGGTCATGGGTATGCCCCTCACCCTCGCGCGCTGCCGCACCGAACAGTCGGCGTGCCTCGTGCGGAGCAATGTAGGGAATGACCTCGGAGCCAGGAATGAAGGTGTACTCGATGCCCTCGAACGCATGGGTGCGCATCACCGAACCCATGACCGCCTTGTCTACCGTCAGCGGAACATAGACCTTCATTCCCTTCACCACTGCCGGCCAATGCTGGTTACCCACAGCGTGACCCAACTCGAGACACGTCTGGATCATCTTCTCCGGTGTCACGTCGAGCAATGCACTGAGGTCGATCTCGAGAACGTCCTTGAGGTTGATCCGCGCGACAACGACGGTGTTCTCCGGCTCGTCCCACAGCAGAATGTCGCCGTCCTGCAACTGAACACCGCGGTCGAGTGACACCGCCAACTCACGTCCGCCCACAGTCGTGCGTCGCAACCGGCTCTTCTGCGCTTCCCACTGATCGAGTGAAAGTACGTCGATTACTGCCTTCTCGAGTCGACCGGCCCACTCTTCGTCAGTCTCCTTCCCGAGCAGCGCGTCGACTCGAGCAGGCTTGCCTGTCGGCGCCGTCATCTCGCCGTGAGTGTGTGCGATTGTTTCAGACACAGGAGTCCCCTAACTGAAGAAGTAAAGTTGGTTCAGGCGAATGGATTCGGCCGGTTCGACGTAGGCGTGAACGCCGTCCGCCGTCACCGCGAAGGTCTCCGGATCGACCTTGATCTCCGGAGTGGCAGAGTTTCGCACGAGGTCGCGTTTGGTCACGGTGCGAGTGCCCTCGACGGCAAGAACTTGACGCTCGAGTCCTAGTCGATCCTTGATGCCGTCATCCAACGCGGCCTGGGACACAAACGACACCGAACTCTCGGGCAGGGCCTTACCGAACCCACCGAACATCGGCCGGTAGATCACCGGCTGCGGGGTCGGTAACGATGCGTTCGGATCTCCCATGGCGTGCCAACTGATCATTCCGTTCTTGATGATCATTTTAGGCTTCGCACCGAAGAAAGCGGGTTCCCAGAGAACAAGATCCGCCATTTTTCCCGGCGCGATGGAACCAATGACATGGGACAACCCGAATGTCAGGGCCGGGTTGATCGTCGTCTTCGCGACGTACCGTAGGACCCGGAAGTTGTCGTGCGTCTTGGAGTCCTCCGGCAGCTTTCCCCGGGCACGTTTCATGCAGTCGGCTGTCTGGATCGCCCGGAGCCAGTTCTCCCCGACACGGCCCATTGCCTGCGAGTCGCTCGAGAACATCGAGATGACCCCCATATCCTGCAGCACGTTCTCCGCACCGATCGTCTCCGCGCGAACGCGTGACTCGGCAAACGAAACATCGGACGGCACTTTGGGATTGAGGTTGTGACAAACCATGATCATGTCGAACAACTCGGCTTGCGTGTTGATGCCGTACGGCAACGTCGGGTTGGTCGACGCTGGAAGAACGTTGTCCTCACCGGTCACCCTCAGGATATCCGGTGCATGGCCGCCGCCGGCGCCCTCACTGTGATAGGTGTGAATGGTGCGGCCCTCGAATGCCGCAATGGTGTCTTCGACATAGCCGGCCTCGTTCAACGTATCCGTGTGTATGGCAACCTGAACATCCATCTCGTCGGCCGCACGCAGCGACGCCCGGATCGCGGCTGGTGTTGCGCCCCAGTCCTCGTGGACCTTCAATCCCGCGGCACCTGCCTTGATCTGCTCGATCAAAGACGGATAGCCGGACGAGTTGCCCTTACCCAACATGGCGATGTTGACGGGAAGACCCTCATTGGCCTTGAGCATCATCTCCATGTTCCAGATACCCGAGGTGATGGTGGTGCCGTTGGTACCGTCCGACGGCCCGATACCGCCGCCGATCAGCGTCGTCACACCACCACTGAGCGCGTGGTACGCCTGCTGAGGAGAAACGAGGTGGACGTGCGGATCAATACCAGCGGCAGTCAGAATCAGCTGCTCACCGGAGATGGCATCCGTTGCCGGTCCCGTCGTGAGTCCCGGCGTCACCCCGTCCATCGTGCTCGAGTTGCCGGCCTTGCCCCACCCGACGATTTTGCCGTCCTTGATACCGACATCGGCTTTGACGACGCCGATCGTGGCGTCGAGGATCACGACGTTGGTGATCACCAGATCGAGTGCGCCATCGCGACTACACGACGCCGGATCCTGGCCCATACCGTCGCGCAGAGTCTTGCCGCCGCCGTAGATCGACTCATCACCGATGGTTCGAAGATCTTCCTCGACCTCGATGTACAGGTCCGTGTTGCCGAGCCTGATCTGGTCACCTTTCGTGACACCGAACAGGCCCGAATACTCTTGCCGTGAAATGCTTGTCATGAGTATTGCTCTCCTTCGGCCACCGTGAACGAGGCTCAGTCGGATTGTGGTTCGGACAAGAAGCCGAGCTCATCTGCAAGAGCGACGGCACGGGGCAAGCGCGGGCGATACGCGGCGTGCGTGGGAGCCCAACCGTCCACCAAACTGTTGAATCCGTGGGCGCGCTGCTTGCCGCCGAACGGCACCAACGTCACTTCCTTCTCGTCTCCCGGTTCAAAGCGCACGGCAGTACCGGCCGGGATGTCCAGACGCCAGCCGAACGCCTTCTCGCGATCGAAGGACAATGCTCGATTGACCTCCATGAAGTGATAGTGCGATCCCACTTGAATGGGCCGGTCACCCGTATTTCGCACACGCAGCTTCAGACGCGGCCGACCTTCGTTGATCTCGATCGGTTCATCCCGCAGGACGTATCCCCCGACTGGAACCTTCTTCTCGTCGCCGGAATTCTTCTTCGATGATTTTGTTGCCATCTTCGGGTGCTCCTGAGTTGGTCTTTCGGCCTGAGTTCGTTACGGCTACTGGATGGGCGAATGCACGGTGACGAGGCGGCTACCGTCGAGGAACACCGCCTCGACCTGCACGCGCGGAATCATGTCCGCGACACCGTCCATGACGTCGTCGACGGTCAATGCGTGCGACGCGTCCGCCATGACTTCCTCGAGAGTTTTCCCCTCGCGAGCACCCTCCAATGCAGCCGCCGTGATGACAGCTACCGACTCCGGGTGATTAAGCTTGAGCCCCTTTGCTTTTCGTCGCAGAGCCACGTCAGCCAACATGAGGATCGTCAGCTTGTCGAGTTCTCTCGGTGTCAGATGCATTCCGACAACTCCTTCTCGCTCATACTCTTCACTTCCGTGTGGTCAGCTGGAAAGCTGGTCAGGTCCCGGTACCGGGTGCGCTCGACCCCGACAACGGTTCCGCGGATTGCTGCACAAATCCGCTCCTCCTTCCGAGGGAGTGCCGGTTGATTGCGTCGAGCACGGCTTTGGCGCGGTCGGACGGTACAAGAACTTCGACCCGCAATCGGTCGGTGAAGACGACGTCGTTGCGTTGGCCGCGGAACTTGAGAGAATCCGAATCACTCGCGGACACATGGGCTTCCGAAACCACGATCGACTCCGCTCCCGCAGCCAGCAATGCCTCACGCAACTTCTCCGACTCGATGGTCTGGAGGACCGCAGTGATCAGTTCATGCTTCGGCGCATCGGGATGTGGAGCAAGCTTTTCTCCGTCGGCTACGACTCCCCCGTCGAACCCGGTCGATTGCGGTGCTCCACCTGCTTCGACAAACGCCGGGTTGTAGCGGTAGGCGTCCATGCCTTGCTGACGACGGTCGATATTCACCTGGTCTTTCGGAGCCAGCTTGAGCCCGATCGTCTTCTCGATTCCCATGGCGATCAACCAGGTCACGACAAACGAGAAGGCGATGACGGTGATCAGAGCCAAAGCCTGCTCACCGAGTAGACCGAGGCCGCCACCGAACAGAAGTCCGTCGCGGCCGATCGGGTTGATCGCCTTCTCTGCAAACAAACCGAGAAGCAGCGATCCGAGGATGCCGCCGACAAAGTGGACGGCGATGACGTCGAGTGCGTCGTCGAACTTGAAAATGGACTTGAGCGCCAATCCGAAGTGGCAGATCAATCCGGCAAGCACACCAATTGCCAAGGCGGAGAACGTACTCACGAAGCCCGCGCAGGGTGTGATGGTCGCCAAACCTCCGACCGCGCCGGTGATTCCACCGATCGCCGTGGCTTTACCCTCGGTGTATCGCTCGATGACCAGCCAGACGACCATGCCGCCGGCAGCGGCAATGTGAGTGTTGATCAAGGCTTGCGCCGCAACACCATCCGCAGCCAGACCGTCGCCGGCGTTGAAACCGAACCAGCCGAACCACAAGATGCCAGCGCCGACCAGAGCCAACGGAACGGAGTGAGGAACGGCTTCCGCGTTCGGCCAGCCCGGGCGTTTGCCGACAACCAACAAGATCGCGAGTGCTGCGGCGCCCGCCGACGCGTGGACGACGATTCCGCCGGCCCAGTCCTGCGCCCCACGGAGCGCCAACCAGCCTTCAGGATTGAAGAGCCAGTGGGCGATCGGGGGATAGACGATGATCGACCACAGAACAAGGAGAACAGCCCACCCCAACGGCTTGAGACGGTTTGCCGTGGCACCGGTGATCAAAGCAGGCGTGATGATCGCGAACATCATCTGATAGGCGACAAACGCCAAGGTCGGGACTGCAACAGCCCCCTCGATCAAGTGGAATCCCGGCGCGGCTGCGGTGTGAATGTCCTGCAAGCCGAAGAGTTTCAAGTCGCCGAGGAAGCCGGATCCCCAGTCGCCGCTGAACGCAAAGCTGTAGCCGAAGACAACCCAGGTGATGGACACCAAGCCGAGCGGAACCAGGTTCTGCTGCAACATCACCAGCGCGTTACTGCCGCGCACCAATCCAGCGTAGAAGAACGCGAGACCTGGAACCATAAAGAGGACAAGCCCTGCGGAAATGAGCACCCAGGCCGTGTCACCACTATTTATAACGGGTTCGGCGAGCATCGGTAAAACCACCTCCGAGTAATAAGACCGTAATAGGTCTCGATTTTTCTCGTTACGCGTACGAACGACGGTGCGCGGTTAACACCGACAGCGAATATCCAACCGAAGGCGCCGGTGCCATGGTTGCACATTTCGTACCGAATGGTGGGGTTGCTCTGCTCTGCCAACTTAGGGAGAGTTCCTGAATTCGGAGTCGAAACAGTAACGGACAGAACTTATTTCATTTTTTCGGTCACCGAACAATAACAATAGTCAGTCAGCACAGTTACGGCGCGACACCGCATCGCGGCGCTTCTCTAATATGCTTTCGATTGCAAAACATCGAAGTGGAAATAAAAGTTGCCCAAGTCCACGTCAATACCTATCCGAATGGTCAGGTAATTACGCGAATTAGTGGCCTAACTGTTCAGTTGAACATCCACAAATCCGCGATTCATTCTTGAATATCCCCGCAAGGTTGCGTACTGCAACAAATAGATTGAACCGTGTCTCTGCAGCTGGCGACAAAAAAGTCCCCCACCTGCGCAAGCAGGTGAGGGACTGTTGGCGGAAGCGGAGGGATTTGAACCCCCGGTGGGTTTAACGCCACGCTCGCTTTCAAGGCGAGTGCATTCGGCCGCTCTGCCACGCTTCCGTGGGCGATACTATCCGGTGCACTCGCGAACTGTGAAAACGGCTCCCCGTTACTCAGCGATCGCCGATGGCCGCGTCAACCTTCGAGAAGACGTCTGCCAGCACTTCCAGTTCATTGGGCGTCAACAAATCCACGAGATTTTTGCGCACGCCGGCGACGTGGGTGGGTGCGGCAGCAGCGAGGCGTCGTCGGCCCTCGTCGGTGATCTGCGCAAGCACGCCACGCCCGTCCTCGGCGCAGGTAGTGCGCTCGACTATGCCCTGAGACTCCATGCGACGGATCTGGTGCGTGAGGCGGCTACGAGAGGACAGGACACCGTCTGCCAAGTCACTCATCCGAGTTGAACCGTCCGGGGCTTCCGACAACATCACGAGGATGCGGTAATCCGCCAACGAGAGATCATGCGAATCCTGCAGCTCCCGGTTCAAGACCTCCATGAGCCGCTGATTGCCGTCCATGTAGCCGCGCCAGGCACGCATCTCGGCAGGCGTCAGCCACGGAGTCTCTTGCTGCGCGGGCAGCATTTCCTGCTGCGAAGGCAGCATTTCCTGCTGCGAAGGCGACGTTTCCGCCGGTACGCTGGACGGCTCCCGGAGTACGGGTGCCTCGTCGGTTGTAGTGTCAGTTGTCACGGCTCCCCAGTTTAGACCTGCATACGCCACATTCAGTCTTCTTCACAGGCCTGAAGTCCTGAAGCGGCCAAGGGCGCTAATGTCCGGAAGTGGCCACCAATAGGGACCTGTCGATTTCCCCCACCGACGACACCCCAGCCAGTCCCATCGTGAGATCGAAATCGGCGAGCAGGCTCCGCAAAGCATGGCGGACGCCGTCCGCTCCGGCCAATCCCAAGCCGTATACCCACGGCCGCCCGTACAAAACCGCCTTTGCTCCGAGCGCCAGCGCGATGATCACGTCCGCACCACACCGAATACCCGAATCCATCAGGATGTCAGCTTCGTGTCCGACGGCCGACGCTATGGGCCCCAACGCGTCCAACGCGGATATCGCCCCGTCCACCTGACGACCACCGTGGTTGCTCACGATGATTCCGTCGGCACCGGCCGCAACCGCGGCGCGAGCGTCGTCGGGATGGACAATTCCCTTGACCGCGATCGGAAGTGACGTCCACTGGCGAAGTTTCGCAATATCTGCCATCCGAACGGCGTGATTGCCGAACAGCGACACCCACGTCAGAACCGCAATCTGCAGTGCCTCCGCACTTTCCTCGGGCGGTGTCGCCAACTTTGCACGGAAGACCGGATCGGACAGATAGTTCGCGATGCCTTTCGCCCGCAGGAACGGCAAGTGCCCCAGTTCCAGATCCCTTGGACGCCAACCCATGCCGGGCGTATCGGCCGTCACCACGATGGCCTTCGCTCCCGCGATGTCAGCACGGCGGACAAGCGATTCGGCAAGCTCGTCGTCCGCCGGCCAGTACAACTGGTACCACCAGTTATCTCCCGACACCGCGCCGACATCTTCGATGGTCGACGAGGCCGCAGTCGACAAAACCGAGCCGATACCCAATTCCGACGTGACCGAACCGACCGCAACCTCTGCGTCGTCGTGTACCAAGCCGAGTACTCCGACCGGCGCGGTCAAAATCGGCGCAGCCAAACGCGTACCGAGCACCTCGACGCTCAGATCACGGGCATCGGGGGCGGCGGCACCTCGAAACATGCGTGGCACTATCGCGTGCTTCTCGAACGCCCGGAGGTTCGATGCTGCGGTGCGTTCGGTCGAAGCGCTGCCCGCGATATATCCGAAGGCTTCGGGTGAGAGTTGCTCACGCGCGGCAGCTTCCAGCCCAGCCGCTGTCATGGGCAGCGACGGGACGGTGCCGCCCAGGCCGCTCAGGTAGATCTCGTTCTGCATGTTCCCGAAGTAAGTCACGACAGCGACGGTAGCGCCAACCCCTCCTATTGCGGGGCGATTCGCTAGCGTCGTATCCATGTACGCCATCACTATCGACCAGCCCGGCGGCCCCGAGGTCATGACCTGGGCGCAGCAGCCCGATCCGGAAGTGCCTCGCGGGCATGTTCTGGTTGACGTCGCCGCGACCGCCGTCAACCGAGCGGACCTCCTGCAACGCCAAGGTTTCTACCCGCCGCCCCCCGGCACGAGTGACGTCCTCGGACTCGAATGCTCCGGCGTCGTCAGCCAGCTCGGCGAAGGTGTCACCGAATGGGCTGTCGGCGACGAAGTGTGCGCACTGCTTGCCGGTGGCGGATATGCCGAGAAGGTGGCAGTACCTGCGACACAACTCCTTCCGGTACCCGAGGGAGTGGATCTGCGAGTCGCGGCATCCTTGCCGGAAGTCGCCTGCACGGTCTGGTCCAACGTGGTCATGCGCGCCGGACTGCGCCGCGGACACACTCTGCTGATCCACGGGGGTGGCGGCGGAATCGGAACTCACGCCATCCAGGTCGGCAAAGCTCTCGGTGCGCGAGTTGCCGTGACCGCCGGCTCGGAGGAAAAACTGGCGCGCTGCCGTGAGCTGGGTGCGGACATCACGATCAACTACCGCGAACAGGACTTTGTCGCCGCTCTCGCCGAAGCCACCGACGGACACGGCGCGGACATCATTCTCGACAACATGGGAGCGTCGTACCTGGGCCGGAACGTGGACGCCCTCGCGGCGGACGGGCACATCGTCGTCATCGGGATGCAGGGCGGACGCAAGGGCGAAGTCGACATCGGCAAGTTGTTGGGGAAACGCGGAAGCATCACCGCGACGGGCCTACGTGGGCGTCCGATAACGGGGCCAGGCGGAAAAGCCGAAATCGTGGCCGACGTTCGAGCCAAACTGTGGCCGTTGATCGCCGACGGTTCCGTCCAACCGGTCGTTTCCATTGAGCTTCCGATCACCGAAGCGCCGTTAGCTCACCAATTGCTGGATTCGCCCGAAACGGTAGGCAAGGTCATCCTCACCGTGAAGTGACGTAACAGGTACGAGATCAGCCGAGCGTGCCGAGTTCGGCAACAAGTTGGTTGATCTCGTATCGCGTCGTATACGGCGCCAACCCGATCGTGACCGCGCCACCCTCGTCGTTGACACCCAACGCGTCGAGGAGGCGCGAATTGCCGTGAGTGCCGCTCATGACCGCAATCCGCTTGTCTGCGAGATGCGCTGCCACCTTGTCGGCAGCCGTACCGTCGAGCGTGAAGCTGACCGTCGGAACCCGCGTCGGTGCATGCCCGATGACCATGACATTCGACAGCGCGGACAGGGACCGCAGCAGGTGCTCGAAAAGGCCGTCTTGATAGTTCTGCAGTGAACTGATCGACGTTTCGAGGCGCTCGCGGCGACTGCCAGTGGCCGATTCATCGAGGCCTGCGAGAAAATCGATCGACGCGGTGAGCCCGGACAGCAGCGCGAACTGATGCCCACCCACTTCGAGACGTTCGGCACCACGCGCGTACGGGTTGAGCGAGACGGCGGGGATACGGTCGAGCAGGCCGGGATCGCGGAACACCAGCGCACCAACCTGCGGACCACCCCAGGACGGCGCACTGACCGCGATGATGTCTGCGCCGAGTTCGGCCATATCCAAATGCGCGTAGGGAGCAGCACCAACAGCGTCGACGACCATGAGGCCGCCGAATTCGTGCAGCCGATCCGCCGCAGCACGCACATTGGGCGCCGAACCCACGATCGGCGAAGCCGCAGTCAAAGCTACAAGTCGCGTCGTGGAGGTAATAAGCTCGTTGAACTGCCAACTAGGTAGTTCGCACGTCTCGATTTCAACTTCCGCCCAACGCACCTGTGCGCCGTACCGACCGGCGACGCGCAGCCAGGGCGCCACATTTGCTTCTTCGTCGAGCCGGGAGAGCACCAGACCGGTACCGAGGCCCAGTCGCGAACTCAGAGACTCCGCCAGCCAGGCCAGCAGGACCGCCCGGTCCGAGCCCAGGACAACACCCGCAGGATCACCGCCGACGAGATCTGCAACGGCGGAACGAGCACTGTCCAGGATTGCCGCGCTACGACGGTTCGAGACGTGCCGACCGGACGACGACGACGCGGCTGCCCGGAATGCGGTGGACACTGTCCGAGAGACTGCGTCGGGAATCTGCATACCCGCCTGCGGGTCGAGGTGGATCCAGCCGTCACCGAGTGAGGGAATCAATCCCCGAACGCGGGCAACGTCGTAAGCCATGCTCGACACTCTAGGGGCATGCGGCTCTGTAGTCGAAGGCAGACACCGAAATACCCGTCAGTACAGTTACTTTTTGGTTACCTTTTCGGGGTTAAGTGCAGTTTGTCGCCCTGACACGACAAGATGGAGCTATGAACAAGCCAGAGGAAGAACGGATACTGGTCATCGGCCCCGACGGCGCGGAGACAAACGGCGCGGAGACGAACACCGATCGGCAAGACGCCAGGGAGCCCGAAGGCGAATCGATCGCCGACATGGTCGAGCAGCCGGCCAAGGTCATGCGAATCGGCACGATGATCAAACAGCTCCTCGAGGAAGTGCGCGCCGCACCGCTCGACGACGCCAGCCGAGTACGGCTCAAGGAAATCCACCGATCCTCGATCCGTGAACTCGAGCAGGGCCTCGCACCGGAACTCCGCGAAGAACTCGAACGGTTGACACTGCCCTTCACCGACGACTCCGTTCCGACCGACGCAGAACTGCGGATCGCACAGGCACAGCTGGTCGGATGGCTGGAAGGCCTCTTCCACGGCATTCAGACAGCACTGTTCGCCCAGCAGATGGCGGCACGTGCCCAGCTCGAACAAATGCGTCAAGGTGCACTACCTCCTGGCATGAGCATCGGCGTCCCGCACACACCGGGGAACCCCGGGCACCCCGACCAACAGTCCCCCGGCACCGGCCAATATCTGTAACTCCGGCCACCACAACACCCGAGGAAAAGTTCGCACTGCACCGGGGCCGGTAGGCTCGACCTCCGTGTCAGCATCCGCAACCGAATCCGAGACGTCGGAGCAACCTGTGCCCGTGTCCGACTCCCAGACCTTCCATCGCGCTTTCAAAGACCTGCGCGATGGACTACGGCAGCGCGAGTTGTGGCTGAGCCTCGGTTGGCAGGACATCAAGCAGCGGTACCGCCGGTCAGTGATCGGCCCCTTCTGGATCACCATCGCCACCGGTGTCCAGGCCGCGGCGATGGGCCTCCTGTACTCCGCTCTGCTGAACATCCCGCTCAAGGAGTTCCTGCCGTACGTCACGGTCGGGTTGATCGTCTGGAACCTGATCAGCGCCAGCATCCTCGAGGGCTCCGAAGTCTTCATTTCCAACGAGGGCCTGATCAAGCAGCTGCCGTCGGCGCTGAGCGTGCACGTGTATCGCCTGGTGTGGCGTCAAGTGTTGTTCTTTGCGCACAACTTCGCGATCTACATAGTCCTCCTGTTCGCGTTCAGCATCTGGCAGAACATGAGCTGGACGGCGCTCGCGGCAATACCCGCATTCGTGCTGATCGTGGCGAACACACTGTGGGTATCGATCGTGTTCGGCATCTTCTCCACGCGGTACCGCGACATCGCACCCATCCTCGGCAGCCTCACCCTGCTGCTGTTCGTGCTGACCCCCATCATGTGGACGACGCAGGCTCTCAAGGATCAGGGCGGGCAAGCCGCAGAGCGAGTGAAGCTTGCCGAACTCAACCCGCTGTACCACTACCTCGAGATCATCCGAGCACCACTTATCGGAACCGATCAGCAGGCATACCACTGGTACATCGTCATCGCCCTCACCGTCGTCGGCTGGGCAGTCGCACTCCTGGCACTCCGCAAGTACCGGGCACGCGTGCCCTACTGGGTCTAGAGGAAAAACACATGAGTCAGCCAGTCAGCATCCACACGCAGAACGCGTGCGTCGACTTCCCGATCTTCGACGCCAAATCCCGCTCGCTCAAGAAGGCTTTCCTCGGTAAGGCCGGCGGATCCATCGGCCGTAACGACTCCGATGTTGTTGTCGTCGAAGCTCTCCGCGACATCACGATGACCCTCAAAGAAGGCGACCGCATCGGACTGGTCGGCCATAACGGCGCCGGCAAGTCCACCTTGTTGCGACTCCTCTCCGGGATCTACGAACCGACCCGCGGAACGGCAACCATCCGTGGTCGCGTCGCCCCGGTCTTCGATCTCGGTGTCGGTATGGATCCCGAAATTTCCGGCTACGAGAACATCATCATCCGGGGCCTGTTCCTCGGTCAGACTCGCAAGCAGATGCTCGCGAAAATGGATGAGATCGCCGAATTCACCGAACTCGGCGAGTACCTCTCGATGCCACTGCGCACCTACTCCACCGGCATGCGCGTGCGCGTCGCCATGGGTGTTGTCACCAGCATCGACCCGGAAATTCTGCTCCTCGACGAAGGCATCGGCGCCGTCGACGCGGAATTCATGAAAAAGGCCCGCGTACGCCTGCAGAAACTGGTCGAACGCTCCGGCATCCTGGTCTTTGCAAGCCACTCCAACGAGTTCCTCGCCCAACTGTGCAACAGCGCGATGTGGATCGACCACGGCCAGATCCGCATGCATGGTGACATCGAAGACGTCGTCCGTGCCTACGAGGGCGACGACGCCGCCGAACATGTCCGCCACGTGATCAGAGACATGGAACGGGAGACGCCCGCGTGAGCACACCCGAGAAGATCATCGGGGTCGTCGTCACACACAAGCGTCGTGAACTGCTGGCCGAATCGCTGAAGGTGCTCAGCACGCAGACCCGGCCGCTCGATCACCTCGTTGTCGTCGACAATGCCGACGAAGACGCGGTGCGTGAACTGGTCGAAGGCGCTTCCCTGCCCACCAGCTACATCGGTTCGAAGCACAATCTCGGCGGTGCCGGAGGATTTGCCCTTGGCATTCTGTATGCATTGTCACTCGGTGCAGACCGGGTTTGGCTCGCCGACGACGACGGTCGCCCCGAGGGACCCGAAGTCCTCGAAACCCTGCTTGCCTGCGCGCTGCGACATGACCTTGCCGAGGTCTCTCCCGTCGTCTGCGACATCGACGATCCCGACCGCCTGGCGTTCCCCCTGCGCCGCGGCACCTCGTGGCGTCGGTTGCGTAGCGAACTCGACACCTCCGAACTCGGCGACGAGGACCTTCTGCCGGGGATCGCATCCCTCTTCAACGGCGCACTGTTCACCGCCGACGCCATAGACGCCGTCGGTGTTCCGGATCTTCGGTTGTTCGTCCGCGGCGACGAAGTGGAAGTACACCGTCGACTCGTACGATCCGGCCTGAAATTCGGCACGTGCCTGAAGACCGCCTACATACATCCCAACGGCGCCGAGGAATTCAAGCCGATTCTCGGCGGGCGGATGCACACGCAATACCCGGACAACGATACGAAGCGCTTCTTCACCTACCGCAACCGTGGGTACATCCTTGCACAGCCCGGAATGCGCAAACTGCTTCCGCAGGAATGGATTCGGTTCGGCTGGTACTTCCTGATCACGCGGCGCGATCCCGCCGGCCTGCGAGAATGGATGCGACTGCGCAAACTCGGTCGGGAAGAGAAGTTCGAGCGCCCGAGTTAATTTAATTCGGTTGCACCGCTCTGCCACCGTCTGAGACGATTCTGCACCGACGCATGGTGCGTCCTGAGATTTTCGAGGAGTGAGTATTGATGACTGTCGTGTTCTGCACCTATCGCACCGTCAATACTCACGATTCTTCGTACTCGAGGACACCTTCACCATGCCAGAAAACAGCACATTACTGACCGAATACGGTTGGAACGCAACACTTTCGGAAACATTCGACGCACTGCTTGTCAATTCACCTGACACGGAACCTGGGCGCGTCATACGCGTGGACCGCGGCCAGTGTGACGTTGCCGTCGCGACCGGTACCGTCCGCGCACTCAGTGGCAGCAATGCACTGTGCACCGGCGACTGGGTTGCAGTCACCAACACTGCGCCCGCCAACACTGCGCTCGCCAACACCACGGGCGAGACCGAAACACCCACGGTCACTTCGATACTCCCACGATCGAGCAGCATCGTTCGATCCTCCGCATCCGGAAAATCCGAAGGTCAGATACTGGCCGCGAACGTCGACACCGTCGTCATCACCACGGCGTCGGACGGTGACGTCGACCTCGGACGCATCGAGAGACTACTCGCACTCGCATGGGAAAGCGGCGCAACACCGGTCGTCGCGCTCACCAAAACCGATGCAGCTCCTGATATTTCCGCCGTTCTTGCCGAAGTTTCCGCCGTCGCACCCGGCGCAACAGTGCTCGCCGTCAGCGCCGAAACCAGCGAGGGAATGGACATACTCGACGCAGTTCTGGACGGCACCGTGGCGATACTCGGTCCTTCCGGCGCCGGCAAATCAACTCTTGCCAATGCGCTCCTCGGTGATACCGCCGCGAGCTGCGTACTCGAAACGGGCCGGGTGCGGGCCGGCGACGGCAAAGGACGCCACACCACCGTGACAAGAGAACTGATTCCGTTTTCCGGCGGCCGGACGCTCATCGACACTCCGGGGCTGCGGGGCGTCGGCATGTGGAACGCCGGCGAGGGTATCGACAAGACGTTCCCCGAGATCGAGGAACTGATCTCGGCCTGCCGGTTCTCCGATTGCGCACACAACTCCGAGCCTGGGTGCGCGGTCGTGGGTGCACTCGAACGCGGTGATATCGACGAGCGGAGACTCAGAAGTTATCGGAAACTACAGCGGGAGAACGCGTGGAACGCCGCACGCAGCGACGCCCGTCTGCAGGCGGAACGCACGCGAGAGATCAAGGTGCTCTCCCGCCGCATCAAGGATCATTACCGGGGCCGAAGGCAGTAACGGCCGAACCCTGGCAGCATGGGAGTGATCCCGACGAGAGGTTGCCATGTTCGAGCAGTTCCGTTCCAGCGCCAGGACCAAGCTTCAGCGTGCGGTATCCGAGGTGATCGAGAACGCCGACCGCCATAATGCCGAGCGCACACGGCAGATTCTCGACGAACTAACACGCTCGCACGACGAACTGGCCGGGGCCCGCGAAGATATCGCGGGCCTTCGGAGCAGAATCGACGAACTGGAATTCCGCCAACGCCGCGACCTTGCCTACGCAGTCGATTTGGAAGCAACCGCGTCGAGCGCGTCGTTCATCCTGGAACACATGCGGGTGGCGCAGACGTTCGGTCATCCTCACGACACACTGCGACACGCATTGAATTTGGTCGAGATTCCAGGAATGGCACTCGAATTCGGCGTCGCATCCGGAACGACCTTGAAGATCATCGCCGACGAATTTCACGAACGTGATGGCATCGTTGCCGGCTTCGACGTGTTCTCCGGGCTACCGGAAACATGGCGAACCGGATTTCCGGCCGGTGAGTTCGCCCAGGAATCTCTCCCCGAAGTACCTGGGGCACAACTTGTTCCAGGACTCTTCGAGGAAACACTACCGACCTTCCTCGATCAGGAACGTGAAACCGTGGCGTTCCTGCACGTCGACGCCGACCTCTACTCGTCGACCAAAACGGTGCTCGATCTACTCGGAGACCGCCTAGTCCCGGGATCGATCATCGTGTTCGACGAATTCTTCAACTACCCCGGGTGGCAGAACCACGAATACCGGGCGTGGACGGAATACGTCACACGCACCGGCATCTCCTTCGAGTACGTCGGTTACACCTTCGACAACGAACAGGTGATAGCCAAGATAGTCAGGTGAGAGTCACTTCTCGTACAGGCGAGCCCAGTTCTCGCGGCTGGTGAGCTGCGGGAACTCCCGGGCGAATGCCTCAGCAACACTTGGCGATTCGGCCAGGAATCGCTTGATCACGCCGGCAAGGCGACCACTCATCTCGGCAGCCGTCTCACTGTCGAAGCGGCGTTCACGCACGCCACCCTGCGAAGCGTCGGTCACGAAGACATGATCGAAGCGTCCGACGTGCCACCACTGCGCGTCCTCGTAGGAGATCGCCACCGGACCCCGCTCGAGCTGGTTGCGAGCCTGCATCACAGCGCGTTTCGCAAGAACAAGATCGGTCCACAGGCCGGTCTTGGGACTGGGCGCAACGCGACGAATCGGCAGCCTTCCCGGCAACTCAGACGCCGGACGAGTCACCGTCTCCGGGAACCGCTTTCGTTCCTGGTTGATCGTCGCCAATGCCTTCTGTCCACCGTCGGCCAGGCCCGCCGGGCCTTCCAGGAATCCCTCGATCGCCCGGATCTGTGTGTGCGCGAGGCCGTACTGCAAACCGACTATCGAATGCGAAATGTCTCGCGCCATTTGCTTGGCCAGTGTCTTCGGCGCAAACCCTGGATCGAGTGCCGCGGTGATCAGACCGTTGCGAGTACTGAAGTAGTGGGCAAAACCGTCGACGTCCTTCCAGTAGAAGTCGGCATGCCAGACCGCGGCCGACGGCAACGTGATGGTGGGGATTCCGGCCCGTCCGGCGCGCAGGCTGTACTCGACGTCGTCCCACTGGAAGAACACCGGCAGGGGCAGCCCGATGCGTTCGATGGCTTCAGCGGGGATCAGGCACGTCCACCAGCCGTTGTATTCGGCGTCCACCCGGCGTTCCGGCAGCTTCTCGAGCACGCTCCGGTTACGGACCCCGTGCTCGTCGGTCGGCACACCGCGCTGAAGGGTGCCCAGATCGACGCGTTCACCCGAAGCCAACAAGTAGTCGGGATTGAACAGGAAAAGCATCTGAGCGCCGATCAAGGCCGGTTCCGTTGTCATGTTCGCAAACGCACTCAGTCGAAGGACCGATTCCGGTTCACACAGAATGTCGTCGTCCATCAGAATCACGTCGGAGTGCGGTCCGGCCTCCGACGCCTCGTACAGTCCTCGCGTGAAACCGCCGGCACCGCCCAGGTTCGCCTGCCGCAGGTACTGCAGGCGCGATCCGAACTTCTTCGACACTTCCTGGAAAAGCTCACGACTCTCCACCGGATCGGTGCCCTGATCGACGACGTACAACGCGTCGAGCAACCCCAACACGCGTTCGTCGGACGCAAGAGCCTCGACGGTGCGCGCACAGTCGTCGGCGCGGTTGAACGTGCAGATCGCTACCGCTACCGGCCGGATCAGCTTCGGTGAAACGACGGACCATTCGACGTCGTCGACAACTGCGCCGCCGCCCTGCGCTTCGAACTGCAACCACAGCGCGCCGCCGTCGACAAAAGTGTCGAGAGGCGCCGTCATGGAAATCTGCTCGGTTCCGGTAACAACGACATTGGTCACGATACGACGGTGACCACCGATGTCGGACGCCTGAATTTGAACGCGGCAGGCCGTCTCGGCTACGACGCGCGCGGTGACGGTGACCTCGGTGACAGCCGTCCACCGCTGCCAGTAGCTGGCCGGAAATCGACCGAAGAAAGTATTGGTGTGCGCAACAGCTCCGGGCTGAAGTCGCAGTTCGAACCGAGATCGTGTCGACATGCCGACCTTGGTTACGGCGTACAACTCGTCACTGGCGACGGGAGAGGTTCCGGTGAACAACGTGCGCTGCGCTACCAGGCGATCCGAGCTCGCACGATGTTCGATCAACTCGACCCCGCTGTCGGACTGCCCGGTGTCGGACTGGCCATCGGTCACTTTCACGGTATCCACACCTCGCAGGGTATCGCGAACCCGCTCACCCCTGCCGCATGCACCAGGCCACGCTGGTTCTACCCGCGGTACCCCGGGCCGGCCACAGCGGCCAGCTCCTTCTTCCGCCGGCGAAGCGACAACAATCCGTTTGCCATTTGAATGACGTCCTTGGGCGAAATCCGGCTTGCATGCGCGAGGTGATCGTCACTGAGACGAATCGGAACCTCCACAGGGCGCACGCCCGCCAATTCCAGCGCGTAGTCCAGTTCCGTCGTAAACAGAAAACCTCGCTCGGCCAAAGCCGGCGCGATCCGGCGCACCAAGGTGCCGTCGACGATGAACGTTCCCTGCGGATCACCCGTCCGGGTACCCAATATGGCTCGTCGAAGGGTGGCAAATCCACCGGTCATGATCGCTCTCAACAGGCCACGCTGCACGTCGGATTCCGCGTGGGCCTTCGAACCGATGACCACGGGAGGAACAGACCCCAAATCAGCCATCACACGGTTCGCGCCTTCGATGTCGCCGAAACCGAACGGCAGATCGTCCGCGGTGAGCAACACACGCTCTCCCCGTGACGCGATGATTCCCGCGCGCAGTGCCGCACCCATGCCTTTGTCACTGGTCATGGGACGGAAAGTCACGCCCGGCCAAGACCAGGCAGCCGACAACGCGGCACACACGTCCGCAGTGTTATCGGTGGAACCGTTCTCCACGACGATGATCTCGACTGGGCTGGTGCTCTTGGCAGGGCTGGTGCTCTTGGCAGGGTTGGCGCTGAAGTACTCGGCGAACTGTCGCACCGTCGACTCCAGTACCTCACCTGAGTTGTATGCGGGGATGACCACCGAAAGCTCCGGCGTAGCTGATTCCCCACGAACGGGTTCCGTCCGCGATGTCGCCACGTGCCGATCTCCTTCTTCCCCGACTGCAGTTCGAACTCGTCGGAATACTACGCTCCAAGGAAATGGGCTCCGAGAAACAGGGCACTGAGAAACAGGGCTCTGAGGGATAGGGCACGCCCCGGGCTCCGAAGTACAGCCATCGACTCGACGACGAAAGCACATCGTGAAATCTGACTTGCCGCTTGCTCAACGCGTAGTGCCGCCGATTCTGCTCGCCGCTCTGGTTTCGATCGTCGCGGCAATCCCACTGATTTCCAATCGCTGGTTCTACTACTGGGACGACAGTGCAGCAGCTTTCACGCCGGGATGGCACACGATCGGCGAACGAATTCTGTCCGGTTCGTGGCCGACGCTCATTCCCGAATTGTGGGCCGGTGGAAACGTCACCGCCGAAGCCCTTTACGGGACATACAATCCCGTGATCCTTCTGGATTCGGTTGCCATCGCGCTCATTCCGAACCTCGGCATCGGGATCACGCTCGTCAAAATGCAATTCATGGCGATACTTGCCGTCGGTGTCTACCTCGTGGCTCGGCAGTACGGCGCAAACCGGTCGATGGCATTCATCGCCGGATTTGCCATGCCATTCGCCGGTTACACACTCTACTTCGACGCTTCCAGTTGGGCATCCGGACTGATCGCCTTCGCGTGGATCCCCCACGTGTGGTGGTCGACGCGGGCCAGTGCACTCGGGCGCGTGAATCCGCTGGTACCGATAGCATTCGGCTATCTCGCCATGACCACCGGCAACCCGTACGGAGCGGTTGGCGTCGCTGTCGTCTATATCGCCGTCATCGCGGAATGCATCGCGATCAAACGGGCAGGCAGTATCCGGTCACTTCTCATCAGTGCCACGGCGATCATCATGATGTCGCTGATCGTGTACCTGCCACTTCTGTTCACCACCGGCGTATCCGTGCGCACGCAGTCCGGCATCGCGAACGACGGCTCGCTACGCCCCGATCTCGGTGATCTGATCAACGTTTCAGGACCTTCCAACCAGCCGTACGTCACGGCATTTGCATCACCTGCCATGACGATTCCCCTGGTCTACCTGGCTTGGTTCCTGATCCCGCTTGCTCCCTGGATTCGATGGAGTTCGCTCAAGGCGCTGGGGCGTCACAGTGTTTCGCTCTTCGTCTTCGGCGGAATCTACGTGGTGCTGCTTCTCGGCCCGTCGAATCTGTGGCTGTTCCGTTGGCCGGCAAGACTTCTCGAATACGGCCAACTGCCCGCCATCGTTGTCGCGGCGGTTGCTCTGTCCGCAGGCTTGCAGCGTGATCGAATCCGCGCGCGATCGATCATCACCGCAGGATTGTTGGCGCTCCAGTTCTATCTCGCCTGGTCGAATGTCCCCGAAGACATCGGCATTCACTTCGCATCGCTGCTCATCACCGTGGTTCTGACGGCCGTCGCTCTGATCGTGGCCTACCGGAAACCCCGATACCTGGCAGGTGCACTCGCGGCCGGAATCGTCGTAGTGCTCAGCGCCCAGACAAACTTCTGGTTCACCGGAAACTACAACGTCACACCGTGGAAGTTCCCGCGGCAGATCGCGTTCCTGGAATCGAAATTCGAAGACCGATACCAAGGAACAACTTTCGCCATCGCCGATCCCGTCAACATTCCGCTCGACAACCAAACCGGACAGTGGGGAGATTTGCTGTTCGGAAATGCCTGGCAGCCTGCGGGCGTCGACGCCGTAAACAGCTACGCGGGAATCAGCTACAACGACTTCGTTCAAGCCCTGTGCCTGAACTACTACGGCGGCGTCCAGTGCCCCGACGCAGTCGATCGACTACTCGCCGAGTCACCGGGCACCGGCGTGTCCTGGCTCGACGCGATGCGCATCGATACCGTCGTCGTTCAGAATTCCGGACCGTACGGTGGAAAAAACGCACTCGACGCCCTTCCCGAGAGCGACTGGACCGTATCGCCCGATCGCGTCGTCACGGTCGGCCGCCGCACCACCGATCACCAGTGGCCGGACGGTCGTGTCTCCGCAACCACACCGGGACTCGATGTTCAGGGCGACGCCGCCGCAACGGATACCCGGGAAACCGTCGAGTACACCGGATCAGGCACGGTCACCTTCTCCCTGCTCGCCTGGCCCGGCTGGACCGCAACCGTAGACGGGCAGTCGGTGGAAACGAAGGCCAGCCCCGGCGGCTTGTTGCAAGTCGATCTACCGCCGAGCGCCGACGCCGGATCGACACTCACCATCGAATTCGCCCCGCCTGGAAGCACATTCGGATGGGGCATCGCCGGCGTCGGGCTACTGGTCGCCTTGTCTCAAGGCGCCTGGGCGTTCCGAACGCGGCGCAATCAGGAAGAAAGCGTCGCAGCGAGCGCAGATTCCGTGACTTCGTGAACCGCACGGTGAGCGGGCAGAATTGACGCCCGCTCACCGTCCGCATCACCCGTTCCCTGCACCAACCCGAGGAAATGCGTCAACTGCGCTGCCAGCGGCTCCTCGCTGTAACGGATCGTCGGAATCTCGATGACCGTCTGCTGCTGGTAGCCGTCCCGATCGGTGGGCATGTTGTCGTCGATGTGACGGTAGATCGTGATGTCGCGACGAAGCAGATCGATCTCGATGAGTCGATCAGCCTCGAGCAACGACAGTTGACGGATCTTGCGCTGGCTGATTCGGCTGGCCGAAATAGTCGCTACCGCACCCGAATCGAAACGCAGAACAGCGTCGGCGCAATCTTCCGACCGGTTCTGCACGGAAGTCGGATGGAAGTATCCGAACTCGCCTTTAGCCAAACTCGGCTCCGAGCCGGCAAATCCGATAGCCAAGTCGATGTCGTGAATCAACAAGTCTGTCGCAACGCCGGTCGGAATGCGAGAAACAAACGGAGAGTGACGAATACCGTTAACCTGCCACACATCGCCGGAGAACTCGCGTGCAGTGCGAACAGCTGGATTGAAGCGTTCGAGGAGACCGCACATCAGCGGAACACCGGACGCGCGTGAACGATCGACCAAGTCGACGCTCTGCTCGTACGTCGCGGCCAACGGCTTCTCCACCAGAACGGGCTTACCCAGATCGAGAACCCGTCCGGCCAACTCGTAGTGGGCCGGTGTGGCTGCGGCAATCACCACAGCGTCGATACCGTCGAGTGTGTCGAAATCCGCAGCCCAGCGCGTATCGAACCGCTCCGCAACAGCTTTGCCCTGTTCCTCGCGCGGCTCGATCAACAACTCCAACTCGCACAAAGCCGACTGCGCGATGACACGCGCATGCAGCGAACCCATCTGGCCGGAGCCGACAAGGGCAATACGGGGCTTGCTCGTGGTCATTTTCAGGCCTCCATAGCGCCGCGCACTGCGGCAACAATCTGATCGACGTCTCCGGCGGACAATGCCGCGTGGACCGGAATACTCAAGCACCGCGACGCCACCGACGTCGCAACCGGCGTGTCCTCGATCACCACACGGGGATGTTCGCGGTAGCACTCGTAGTCGTACACAGCCTTGGGGTAGTAGATCCCGCTGCCGATGTCCTTCGCTGCGAGACGCTCGCTCAATTCGTCGCGAGAAATCGGTGCGTCCTCGGCCAACAACAAGGTGAACTGGTGCCAGACATGTCCGCGGCCGGACAGTTCAGCCGGCAGGATCAGCCCGTCGACATCTTTCAAACCGACTCGTAAGGCTTCCGCATTGCGTCGACGCGCCTCGACCTGCTGCATGTACGTCGCCATCTGCGGCAGCGCCAAGCTTGCCTGTAGATCGGTCATCCGGTAGTTCTGGCCGACCATCTCGTACTGGTAGCGAGCCCGCATACCCTGGTTACGCAGGACACGAAGTCGGTCGGCTGTCGCGTCGTCGTCAGTGGTGATCATTCCGCCTTCGGCGGTCGTGAGGTTCTTCGTCGCGTAAAACGAGAAGCAGCCCAACCCGAAACTGCCGGCGCCGCGCCCCTCGAAGGTCGCACCGTGAGCTTGAGCAGCATCCTCGACGACAGTCAGACCATGCGTCGTGGCCAACGGCATCAACGCCCCCATGTGAGCCGACTGGCCGTACAGGTGGACTGGCATCAGTACCTTCGTACGATCGCCGATTCGGGCTGCAGCGGCAGCGGGGTCCAGATTGAAATCGGACTCGGAAATGTCGGCGAACCTGGCCGTCGCACCGGCCTCGAGAATCGCATTCAACGTGGCAACAAATGTGAACGGCGTGGTCAGAACCTCGTCACCGGGCTGCAGATCCTGAACCTGAAGTGCCGCGATCAGCGCCGTGGTGCCATTGTTCACCGCCACCGCATGACGAGTACCGACCAGAGCCGCGAACTCGTCCTCGAGCCGCTTGACCTTGGGGCCCTGCGCGACGATCCCCGATCGCAGAGTGTCCAGCACCTCGCGCTCGACTTCTTCCCCGAACGAGATACTGGATATCGCGATCACTGAGTTACCTCCGATAGATTCATTCGACTGTCGTCGGAACGAAATACTCCGACAACCAACGAAGCGTATCGAAACGCAATTCGATACTTCGAGAGGATTCCGGAACACGCATGTCTTCACGTCCTGACTGCCATATCCATCCCACCGCCCTGGTCGGCGCCGAAGTACTGATCGGAACCGGTGTGACGATCGGACCGAATGCAGTCCTGACCGGTCCACTCGACATCGGCGACGACTGCTGGATCGGGGCGGGAGCCGTGCTGGGAGCACCACCGGAGATCCTCGGCGCACACCATCCCACCTCGTGGTCCGACAGCGCGGGCCTCGGAATCCGCATCGGCGCCCGAACCACAATCCGTGAACTGACCACCGTCCACCAGGGCAGCGAACGACGCACTGAAATCGGTGACGATTGCTTCGTGATGAACCGTGTCGGCATCGAACACGACGTTCAGGTCGGTGACCGGTGTGTCGTGTCGTCCGGGACTACGCTCGCCGGGCATGTCAGCGTCGGAGACGGCGTCAATCTGGGGATGCATACCGTCGCTCACCAGCGACGCGTCATCGGATCCGGATCCATGATCGGCATGGGAACCGTGGTGGTCAAAGACGTTCCTCCGTTTGCCAAGGCCTTCGGCAATCCGGTGTCACTGCACGGCGTCAACCGGATCGGTATGAGCCGTTCGGGCATCTCCGAAGAAGCTATCGAGGCAGTTGCGGCGATCTACGCCGCCGGAAGCTTCGACGGTTTAGCCGCCTTCCCGGATTCTCTGCGCGACGCCTTCACCTGGTGGCGCGAACGGGCCGACAAACCACTCGTTGTGTAGCTGGGAGAACCCTGGTTGGTATCGTCAGGCAAATGACGAACGGGTGGGAAGTTTCAGGCGCGTGAGTACACCCCCCGAATCCGAACATCCCAAACCCGAAATGCCGGTCGACGATGTCGAGCCAGCCGCGAAGCCGAACACTCTGCGCGGACTGCTCGTCAACGGATTCAAAGTTCTGGTCACCGTCGCGATCGTCATTGCAATCATTTTTGCGGTGAAGTCCCAATGGGCCGCCGTCAAAAGCACGATCACCGAACTGAACTGGTGGACGCTCGCTGCGTCGTCGCTGTTCATCTTCCTCGGCATGGGCGCCGCAGTGCGATCCTGGCAACACGCACTCGGTGCCCTGGAACAACCGATCCCGGCGTTCGACGCTGCCCGCGCTTATCTGGTCGGCCAACTCGGCAAGTACCTTCCCGGCAGTGTGTGGGCATTTGTGCTGCAAACGGAACTCGTGAGGCGCGCCGGCGTGTCCCGGGCCGCAGGCTTTGTCGCAGTGCTGGTCACGGTCGGGTTGAGTACAACTTCGGCGTTGGTCGTGGGACTCTTCGGTCTACCTGCTCTGTTCGAGGTCAGCACGGTAGCAGCGGTCGGCGTGATCATCCTGGTACCGATCGCATTGGTCTGCGCGTACCCACCCGTCCTCACCCGTTTGGTGAACCTCGCGCTGAAATTGCTCCGCCGCGCACCCCTGCACAAACCGCTCACAATGCACAAAATAGCCCTCGCGCTGGGTTGGTGCGCAGCTAGTTGGGTGCTCTACGGCATCCAACTGTGGCTGCTCGCGTCCAGCTCGGCGGGATTCGAAATTCGTGGGCTCGTCCAATGCATCGGGGCTCTCGCCCTCGGTATGTGCGCGGGTGTCCTGGTATTTGTCGTCCCGTCCGGAATCGGTGTCCGCGAAGCCGTCATCGTCGCGGCGCTTTCGCCGTTCATGGATGCGGGCGTCGCGCTCGGCCTCGCGCTGGCGTCGAGGCTGCTCTTCACCCTCTGCGAAGTCTTTGCCGGCGTCGTGGCTGCGCTCTCGGGATCGCGGGTCCTGCGCAACGCTCTCGTGCACGAGCGTTCCCGGGTACCCGCTCCCAGCAAAGCCTGAGCTGACAAGTCCAGTAAGCCGCTCAGTCCACGACAGCTTCCGAAGCTGAATAGCCTGCCTCGGTGACAGCCTTCTGTGGACGCCACCACTGTTCGTTGTCGCGATACCACTCCACGGTGGCTTCCAATCCACTGCGGAAATTGCGATATAACGGCTGCCATCCCAGTTCCCGTTGAATTCGCGTCGGATCGATCGCGTACCGCATGTCGTGCCCTGGACGGTCAGTGACAAAGTCGAATTCGTCTGGTTTGCGCCCGAAAATCTCGAGCAGGGCTGCAATCACCGTCCGGTTATCCGTTTCACCATCCGCGCCAATCAGGTACGTTTCGCCCGACTTGCCTCGTTCCAGGATGTCCCAGACCGCACGATTGTGATCGTCGACGTGAATCCAATCGCGAACGTTGCGACCTTCCCCGTACAACCGGGGACGCACACCGTCGATCAGATTTGTGATCTGGCGCGGGATGAACTTCTCGACATGCTGAAACGGGCCGTAATTGTTGGAGCAATTGGAGATCGTTGCCTCGATCCCGAACGAACGCACCCATGCCCGCACAATCAGATCGCTCGACGCCTTTGACGCCGAATACGGACTCGAAGGGTTGTACGGCGTCGACTCGGTGAATCGCGTCGGGTCATCCAGTTCAAGATCGCCGTACACCTCGTCCGTCGAGATGTGGTGATACCGAACCTCATGCGCCCGAACAGCCTGCAGCAGCGAGAACGTGCCCATCACGTTGGTTCGGATAAACGGTTCCGGATCACTCAACGAATTGTCGTTGTGGCTCTCCGCCGCAAAATGCACCACCGCATCGGATCGCGATACCAACTCGTCCACCAAGCCCTGATCGGCGACGTCACCGTGAATGAAGTGGATACGATCCTCCACCTCGGCAAGTGAGCTCCGATTACCGGCATAGGTGAGAGCATCGAGAACCGTAACCTCGACGCCTGGACGCGAAGTCACCGTCTGGTGAACAAAATTGGCGCCGATAAACCCGGCACCCCCGGTGACCAGCAGTCGCACGTTCATCTCCTCAAGCTTGCCGAACCCTTCGAACCTTACCGCCCGTCGGCGCCTGACCGGTTTGCTCGTCGGATCTGACCGCTTTGCCCATCAGTGCCCGATCCGTTTGCCCATCGGTGCCCGATCCGTTTGCCCATCGGTTCCCGATGCGTTTGCTTCGATATGCGCACGTGCAGGACACTGCACGTATGCGTGGAATCATTCTGGCCGGCGGCACAGGCTCTCGCCTGCACCCGATCACTCTCGGAGTGAGCAAGCAGATGCTGCCGATCTACGACAAGCCGATGATCTACTACCCGCTTTCCACGCTGATGTTGGCGAACATTCGCGACATTCTCATCATCACCACGCCGCACGACTCCGAACAATTCAGGCGCCTACTCGGTGACGGTTCCCAATTCGGGGTCAATCTGACCTACGCGATCCAGCACGAACCGAACGGACTCGCAACAGCATTCGTCCTTGGCGCCGAACACATCGGGAGCGAATCTGTTGCACTTGTCTTGGGCGACAACATCTTCTACGGTCCGGGTCTGGGCACCCAGTTGAAGCGATTCTCCGACATCGACGGAGGGGCGATCTTCGCCTACTGGGTCTCCGATCCCACCGCCTACGGGGTCATCGAGTTCGACGACGCCGGACGCGCGATCTCCATCGAGGAAAAGCCGGAATCCCCGAAATCGAACTACGCCATACCCGGACTGTATTTCTACGACAGCGACGTTGTGGACATCGCGCGAGACCTGAAGCCCTCCGACCGAGGCGAATTCGAGATATCCGACGTCAATCGCCACTACCTCGACGCGGGTCGTCTACAAGTCGATATCCTCCCCCGTGGAACCGCCTGGCTCGACACCGGCACCTCGAACTCCCTTCTCGAAGCCGCCAACTACGTGCGGACAATCGAGCATCGTCAGGGCCTCAAAATCGGCTCACCCGAAGAAGTTGCCTGGAGGCAGGGATTCATCACCTCCGACCAAATGCGCTCCCAAGCAGAAACATTGGGTAAATCTGGCTACGGCGATTACCTCCTCGCCCTACTCGAACACGGCAAGGAATGGTGACATGGACATCCGCGAACTGAAAATTTCCGGAGCTTGGGAAATCACTCCCCGACAGTTCGGAGACAACCGCGGCGTTTTCCTCGAATGGTTCAAGAGCTCCGCATTCACGGCCGCAACAGGCCGCAACCTCGAACTGGCGCAAGCTAATTGCTCGGTTTCTGCAGCGGGCAGTCTGCGCGGAATCCACTTCACCGACACACCTCCCGGGCAAGCCAAGTACGTCACCTGCGTCAAAGGGGCCTTCCTCGACGTGATCGTCGACCTGCGCGTCGGATCCCCGACATTCGGCGAATGGGATTCCGTCCTGATCGACGACATCGACCGCAAAGCGGTCTACCTGTCCGAAGGCCTGGGGCACGCCATTCTGTCCCTCGAGGACGGATCGACTGTCATGTATCTCTGCAGCATCGAATACTCCCCGCAATTCGACCGCGACCTCGACCCTTTCGATCCGGAACTGAACATCGCCTGGCCAACAACCGACCGGGCAGGTCACCCCCTGGCCTACGAACTGTCTGCAAAAGATAGTGCCGCACCATCACTCGAGGCACTTCGCACACAAGGACTCTTGCCCAGGTTCTAGGGGCCCAGGTTCTAGGCGCCCAGGTTCTAGTGCCCCGTTTTGTGACCGCACCACCGCCGAATCGGTAATCTGCACCAAAATAGATACACCGGTACTGGTAACCGACGGGCATGGGTACACAGGCGACATGGGTACACCGACGACATGGGTCCACGGATGAGCGAAGACAGTGGTAGCCGCGGCACCAAACGGGGCCTGTGGATCGCCGTACTGCTCGTCCTGGGACTCGGTGGTCTCACGCTGGCCGCGCCGCCGCTGACACCGAGCTCACTAATACCGAACTCACTGCAACCGAACTCACTGCAACCGAATGCCCAGTCACCCGTCACGGTCATCACCACCACCCCGCCGCCGCCTGCGATTTCGCTGACGCCACAAGAACTGGTCGCGCGGGTCGTCTCCAGCATTGTCACCATCACTTCGTCCGCCAGGTTCACCACCACGGCAGGAACAGGTATTGTCCTGTCTCCGGACGGGGTGGTCTTGACCAACCATCACGTGATCAGCGGTGGCACCGAAATCACGGCCGTGAACATGTCCAATGGACTGATCTACGACGTAGAAGTACTCGGTTACGACAGCGGCCAAGACCTCGCAGTACTCCGGCTCGTCGGAGCGTCAGACCTTCCAGTTGCCACCGTGGGAAGCTCACAGACAGCCGCGCGAGGCGATCCCGTTACCGCCATCGGAAATGCCGATGGAGAAGGAGTTCCACTTCCTGCGCTCGGCACTATCACCGGTTTCGGGGTCACAGTCAACACTCGCAATTCGACGGATGGCTCACGAAATCAGCTGAAGGGCCTCATCGAGGTCAATGCCGACATCCGGCCCGGCGATTCCGGCGGACCACTTGTGAATGCTGCTGCCGAATTGATCGGAGTCAGTAGCGCCGGCAATGCCATCGCCATCGAAGATCGAACGGAAATCTCACCCGCCCCGCAGTCTTACGCGATCCCGATCGACACCGCGCTTCCGATTGTCGACCAAATACTCAGTGGTCGCTCCTCGGAGACGGTACGTGTAGGCCCCACGCCGGTGCTCGGCGTGGCAGTCAAAGATCACGTGGGGTCCCCGCCTGGTGCGGAAGTGGTTGCAGTGAGCTTCGATTCGCCAGCAGAGCTTGCCGGGTTGACCGAAGGTGACGTGATCACGAATTTCGGGGGAGCTCCCATCGCCTCGACGTCCGACCTGAATATCGCGATGAGCATGCGTCACCCTGGCGATACGGTCGACCTGATCTGGTTCGACGCGCAAGGCCAACAGCGGTCAGGTTCCCTCGTCCTCGACGAGGGACCGCCGCGTTGAACTGCCACGTTGACCTGTATCAAGCTCTTCAATTCGGCTCAGGATCTTGATCCTCTCTCGAAGACCGTCTCTGCCGATTCGGGTCTCCTCGATGTAGTTTCTTGCGCCACGCAATGATCGAATGCGCTCGTTCCAGCAATTCTCGTGGATGGTGCCGGGAGTTCACTCGAGGCCGCCGTTCCGGATCGATATGCGCCGGCGGTGTCCACTCCGTTCTTCCGGTGTACCCGTCGTTCTCGTTCCGCGCGTTGGTGATCCAGCCCTGCGAGCCCTTTTTGACGAGACCGTGGCAGCTGTCGCAGACGAGTGTGAGGTTTTCGATATCGGTGAGCCCGTCATCATTCCATTCGGTCATGTGGTGGACAGCGCACCGCGAGGGTGGTGCGTCGCAATCGGGCCGCGTACATCCCCGGTCAGCTGCAATAAGTGCCAGGCGCTGATCAACAGTCGCGAGGCGCTTCCCACGACCGAAATGCAGCGGGCGGCCGTCATGATCGAAGAGAACCAACACCGGATGGGATTTCTCGGACATCGCGAGCGCGTCCCGAATCGGCAGAATACCGCCGGTTGCCGTGGTTGCCACGCCACCGATCGATTCCTCCAACTGCTCCAATGTCATGGTGACGATGACTGTCGCGGGAAGGCCGCGATGGTTGCCCAACACACCTCCGTCGAGGACACATTTCAACAGCGCTGAAAATGCGTCGTGGTTTCGCTGACCGGCGGTACGTGTGTCACGTGACGCTGCTGCCGCAATTGCCGACTCGCCCACCTCAGAGCAGTCCCCGCCAGGTGATTCCGGATCATCCGGGTTGTTCATCCCTGGTCTCGCCCATTTGGCCAGCACAACATCAAGTTGTGCCTTTGCAACCGGATCGAGCTCACCGGAGATCCGTGCCATCAGATCTGCGTCCTGTCTGCGCACACTGAGGTACCGCCGACGTCGCCGATCCCTGTCATCGGTTAGTTCACCGTCTGGGTTGAGCCAAGCCAATGCCTCGATGCCGGCAGCCGTCACTCCTTCCGGAGTGCCCGTGCGCGCGTATTCGGCGAGCACCATTTCGAGGCTTTGTCGGTCTTCGAAATCAAGTGCCGCAGGCGCTTTGTGCATGACATCCGCGATCGCCGATATGTGATCACGGCCGATATCCCCGTCACGTGCTGCATCAGCGGTTTCGGGGAGCACCGCGGGAGTCTGCTCCCCGAAGGCCGAAACTTGTTGCACCACAGACCGTGCCGCCCGCACACGCCGTGACGCGTCCGACGCAGAAATACGGAGAACCTGCACGAGCAGTTGATTCGGCGACCGAAGCCCCTGTCCCACGTGCAGGCTACGTTCCATTCCTTCGGCCACGAGTTGATAACCAACAGCATCGATCAGCCGAACTGTTCGCTCGAGATCTCGCAATGCAGAGATGATTCCGTCGTCGGTCAACGCCGCAGACGAGCACTGCACCAATTCTTCGGCAGCGCACGACAACACATCGACCAACTGGCGATGACCCCCGTCATCTGGTGCAATATCGCTCACTGAACCCCCCGGTTCGAACTTGCACCACACCCTATTCCGAGGGTCCGACAAGAAACTCCAGCAAGACGAGCGTCAGATGAACACCGTCAAGACTCAGGCGATGCGCGCCCGAATAAACGTTGCGACGTCACGGAGAGCTGCACGGCTTTCCGGAAGACTCGGCCACACCGCTGGGAAAGCGTGAATCTGCCCGTCCCAGATTTGCAGTGAACATTCGACACCGGCTATCGAAAGTCGTTGCGCCATCAGTTCCGCGTCCACTCTGAGCACTTCGGATTCCGCTGCTATCAGCAGCGACGGCGGAAGTCCTGCAAGGTCTCCGTCGACCGGCGACGGCATTACGCCGCCCAACGAACCGATTGCTGTCAAGGCAGAAACCGGGGCGATGACATCGCGTCGAGCATTGGCATGTGCAGATTTTGCGGTGCAGTCCAGGTCGAGGAATGGCGACAACCCAACCAACCCTGCAGGCGCAAGATCAGTGGCAGCCGCCGCCAACGCTGTGGCGAACGCCAGAAATCCGCCCGCCGAATCACCGGCGAAGACAGTCTTTTCCGGTAATCCGCCCTGCGCGAGAAGCCAGTGATACGCACTCAGGCAATCATCAACCGACCCACTGATGCTCGTGTACGGCAACTGCCGGTACGCAAGATGCAATACAGGCAGCCCCGTCCGCTTGGCAATGCTCGCAACCACTGGACGATGTGTGTTGAGGCCGCAACACATGAAACCGCCCCCGTGCAGGTACAAAACCGCTCCGTCGCGAATATCGGCCGTAGAACCGGCTGTGCGCACCAGTTCTCCGTCGAAGCCCGATCCCCCGCTGGAATCAGGAAAACGAATCATCTCTCGATCGATTCCCGACGGAATTCGCATCCGTGCCGCCGAGTCCAATACCGCTGCGCGCCGAATTGCGCCGTATGTCAACGGCGCCACTCCGACAACCGGACGCACCATCGCGCGACACACGTTGTATAGAATCCGCGACGAGGTACTCGGGCTGCCGAACCGCGTGCCGGTTCGGCGAGTGATTATCGGAGACAGGGACATCCGCCTAGATTAAGGGCGGTCAGTTTCCGGCGAGGTCGACTTCGTCAAGATCTTCGACGATAGTGACTTTTCGCTTCCGCCCACCGATCACTTTCCCGAGGTTGCGTAGTCCACCGGACGTCGGCTTGGGTGCGGGCGGAATGCGCTGGGGTGCAACGCGGGTGCGGGCTGCACGTTGTACCGGTTTAGGAGCGGGTGCCACCGGCGCAGCAGGAACAGGAGCAGCCGGCGCGGCATATCCAACCGACTCAGCGACTTCCACAACCTCGCGAACGACAACCTCGCGCACCACAACCTCAGCCACCTCGACAGGCTCGGGCACTTCAACAAGCTCCGGCACTTCGACAAGCTCCGGCAAGACAACCCGCGCCTCAACAACCCGCTCCTCAACAAACGTCGCCTCAACCTGCGCCGGCCCGTCGAAGACGGGGAATTCCAGCGCCCATCGGACGCGGCTGTCCAACCAACGTGAGTCGAGTTCGCGCAGTAGATCCGGATGCCACGACGCCTCCTGCGTGTCACCGAACGCCCGTGTGTCGTCGCTGACCCACAGTATTTCGGTGCCGGGATTCCGATCGGCCAGATCGAGCAGGGTCAACCAGTTCAGTGTCGCGGGGTAGCCGTCACGCTTTTTCTTGTCGACGTACGGCCGTTGCATCGCTATCGCGCGTTCGGCCACGAGCAGGTGCGGCACGTCGACAGGGTCGATGACCTCTATGCCGATTCCCTGCAGATCGTCGACCAGATCTTGCACATAGCCGTCCGCTTTGTCGTGGGCGGCGTCGATGAATCGGGTGAGGTCCCGGCGTAGACCGAGTCGGTCGTACATCCGCGCTTGCACGCTGAGAGCGGCGATCATGTCCGCGGATTCCTTGCGGTAGCGATTTGCGACGTCGAGGGCAACGAGGCGCGGGACCACAACGCGGAGTCCGCGAGCTTTGGCGTCGGCGACGGAATTGTCGAACCGTGCGCCGCGGACCAAGGCGGAGGAGTCGAGGACGATGATCATGACCTGCATTCTCCCTCAAGAACGGGACGAATGCGCTAATTCACGCGGCCCTTAATTCACACAGCCCTTAATTTCTGCAACTCTTACTTGATATTGAAGATCACAGCTCGCTGGACGATGAAGTTGATGACCGTTGCGGTGCCCTGCGCGATGACAAACGCCAGAGGCATGCGCCACCATTCGTCGGCGAGCACATGCAACATCACTGCGTTGAGCCCGACCTGAACGGCAAAGGTCACCGCGTACAGCACGACAACAGCGATAAACCGGGCGCGCGACGGCTCGGCCTTGAACGTCCACCGGCGATTGATCAGATACGCCGTGGTGGTACCGGCAACGAAGCTCAGAGCTTTTGCTGCGGTGTACGACAGCCCCAACGCGTGGAGCAGCGCATACAGCCCGTAGTCCACGATCGCCGACAACCCGCCCGTCGCAACAAACCGGACGATCTGCGTTTTCAGGTCGAGAGCGTCATCGGCGAGGTCCGTCGTGACGGGAATCTCCACCGGCAGAGGGACGTGGGGTTCGTGCTGGTGGTTCGCAGGCGTTTCGGGCACGACGACGAGCGTAACGACTCCAGCCCAAGCCGTCCGGCTCTACTCCCAGGTAACCTCTACGTTGATGTCCACGACAGCAGAAGAGACGCCCAAGCAGGCTCTCCACACCCAAGCCCGCACCCTCACCGGTTGGGGACGCACCGCCGCCACCACCGCACAGGTGTTGTCCACCCCCGACGTGGAAGTGATCGCAAGTGCGGTCGCCCAGGTTGCGGAGAAGAACGAGTCCAAGCCGTCGCATTTACGACGCGGTGTCATCGCGCGCGGTCTCGGCCGTTCGTACGGTGATCCGGCGCAGAACGCAGGCGGCTTGGTCATCGACATGAATGCGCTCAACCGTATTCATCGCATCGATCGTGACACCGCTTTGGTGGACGTCGACGCCGGGGTGAACCTGGATCAGCTGATGAAGGCTGCTCTGCCGTTCGGCCTGTGGGTTCCCGTGCTGCCAGGTACGCGCCAGGTCACGATCGGCGGCGCCATCGGTTCCGATATTCACGGCAAGAACCACCACAGCGCGGGCAGCTTCGGCAACCACGTCGTGTCGTTGGATCTGCTGACGGCTGACGGCAAGGTTCGCACCCTCACCCCCAAGGGCGGGCGTAACGATCCCAAGGCTGCGCTGTTCTGGGCCACGATCGGCGGTATGGGCCTGACGGGCATCATCCTGCGGGCCACCATCAAGATGACGCCGACCGAGACGGCATATTTCATCGCCGACGGCGATGTCACCAACAGCCTCGACGAGACAATCGCACTGCACAGCGACGGCAGTGAGGCCAACTACGAGTACTCGAGCGCCTGGTTCGACGCAATCGCTGCGCCGCCGAAGCTCGGTCGTGCGGCAATCTCGCGGGGCTCCTTGGCCAAGCTCGACCAGCTTCCGGCCAAGCTGCAGAAGAACCCGCTTGCATTCGACGCGCCGCAGTTGCTGACGTTCCCCGACATCTTCCCCAACGGGCTCGCCAACAAGTTCAACTTCTCGGCGATCGGTGAGGTGTGGTTCCGCAAGTCGGGAACGTACCGCGGCAAGGTCCAGAATCTGACGCAGTTCTATCACCCGCTCGACATGTTCGGTGAGTGGAACCGCGCCTACGGGTCCAACGGATTCCTGCAGTACCAGTTCGTGGTTCCGCCGGAGGCTGTCGAAGAGTTCAAGAAGATCATCGTCGACATTCAGCGCAGTGGTCATCACTCGTTCCTGAATGTGTTCAAGCTGTTCGGCGAGGGCAATCAGGCTCCTCTGAGCTTCCCGATCCCGGGTTGGAACATCTGCGTCGATTTCCGCATCAAGCCGGGCCTCAACGAATTTGTCACCGAACTCGACAAGCGAGTCCTCGAATTCGGCGGACGCCTGTACACGGCCAAGGATTCGCGGACGTCCGCAGAGACCTTCCATTCCATGTACCCGCGCATCGACGAGTGGATGGCGACGCGCCGAAAGTACGACCCCACAGGCGTTTTCGCCTCCGATATGTCCAGAAGGCTGGAACTGTGATCAACGCTGTAGGTAACCCGCAAACTGTTTTGCTTCTCGGTGGAACGTCCGAGATCGGCCTCGCGATGTGCGAGGAGTACTTGAAGAAGTCGCCGCTGCGCATCATTCTGGCGACGCTGCCCGGCGATCCCGGCACCGATGCCGCGGTCAAGGGACTCGAAGCCAAGGGCGCCACCAAGGTTGAGGTCGTCGACTTCGACGCTGTGAAGTTCGACAGCCACCCCGACGTCATCGACAAGGCGTGGGCCGGCGGCGACGTAGATGTCGCGATCGTTGCGTTCGGTTTGGACGGTGACGCCGAGGAGCTGTGGCAGAACCAGCGCAAGGCTGTCCTGGTCGCAAACGTCAACTACACCGCGGCAGTCTCCGTCGGTGTGCTGATCGGCGAGAAGATGAAGGCTCAGGGCTTCGGCAAGATCATTGCGATGTCGTCGGTTGCCGGTGAGCGCGTGAAGCGCGCCAACTTCGTCTACGGCTCCACCAAGGCCGGTCTCGATGGCTTCTATCTGGGCCTCGGCGAGGCTTTGGCGGAGTTCGGCCCGAGCGTAACGGTGGTTCGACCGGGCATGGTGCGCACCAAGTTCAGCGCCCACGTCAAGGAAGCACCCCTGACCGTCAACAAGGAAGACGTCGCGCGGCTTGCTGTTGCAGCGTCGGACAAGGGCAAGGAAATTGTCTGGGCACCGGGCCCGTTCCGCTTCGTGATGATGGCTCTGCGCCACGTGCCGCGACCTATCTTCCGGAAGCTGCCCGTCTAAGCTCTTTTTCGTGTCACAGACAACAGCTGAACCAGCTCTGACAACTGCCTCCCCGTCGCCGTGGCGTAATGCCGCGGCGACGGTGGTGGAAATGGCGCTCGCGGCACTGGTAGCGGTCGTCGTCGCCGCTGTCGGACTGTTCGCGTTCAGCCAGGTCGACTGGCCGGCGTTCACGTCGTCGAATGTCACTCAAGCCGTCACGACGGTCTTGCAGGTTGTCTGTATCGCCGTGATCGGCGTCGCCGTGCTGATGTTCCGCGCCCGCAAAGCGCAGCGAACTGCAAAGCTCCTCTCGTGGGCGGGGCTTTCGGGCTTCGTCACCACGACGCTCGGACTCCCTCTCGCCGCAACCACGCTGTATCTGCACGGGGTTTCGGTCGATCAACAATTCCGCACCGAATACCTGACTCGGCTCACGGATTCCGCTGCGCTGCAAGACATGACGTATGTGGATCTCCCGCCGTTCTACCCGGCCGGCTGGTTCTGGGTCGGTGGACGCGTCGCAAATCTGCTGGGTATGGACGGCTGGGAAGCCTTCAAGCCCTATGCGATCGGCTCGATCGCCGTTGTCGCCGTGATTGCACTCGTGTTGTGGACCAAGCTCATTCGACGCGACTGGGCGGTAGTCGCGGCGTTGGCCGTTACCGCGGTTGTGTTGGCGTACAACTCCCCTGAGGCGTACGGCGCCGTCGTCAACCTCCTGATCCCGCCGGTGCTCATCCTCGCTTGGGGCGCCCTCGATCGCCCGGGTTCGTCCCGGTTTGCCGGAGCGGGAGCAGTTCTCGGCACCGGCTTGTTCCTCGGATACGCAGCGACCGTCTACACGCTGTACCTCGGATTTGCCGCGTTTGCGGTAACACTGATGGGTATCGTCGCGGCGGTTCTCGCGGCCCGCGCCCAGAACACCTGGAAAGCCGCACTCGGACCACTGATCCGACTGGTCGTCATCGCCGTCATCGCCGGCGTGGTCGCTCTGACTGTCTGGGCTCCCTACCTGCTCGAAGCGCTCTCGGGCGCTCCCGCCGAGTCGGGCACCGCTATGCATTACCTCCCGGATTCCGGCGCGGTACTCCCCTTCCCGATGCTGCACTTCTCACTCGTCGGCGCGCTGTGCATGTTGGGCACGATCTGGCTGATTTCCCGGTTCCTGTTCTCACGCAGGGCACGGGCGCTGGGTATCGGCGTGATTGCGGTGTATTTGTGGGCCCTGTTGTCGATGATGTTCACGGTTGCCGGCAGCACTCTTCTCGGATTCCGGCTCGAGCCGGTTCTGATCGGGCTCCTCGCCGCGGCAGGTGTGTTCGGCTTCTTCGAGTTCGCCGGCTGGATCGTGTTGGCCACCAGCGAGAATCCGCGGGTCAAAGCAGTACTCGTTGCTCTCGGCGTCATCGGCGCGATTTCCTTTGCGCAGAACATCCCGCAGGTGCTGGCCCCGGATATCGCTGTGGCATACAGCGATACCGACGGAAACGGCGAGCGCGGAGATAAGCGCCCGCCGGGAGCCGAAGCGAATTACGCGGACATCGACCGCATCATCCGCGAACAATTGGGCCGCGAGCCCCACGATCTGGTGGTCCTGACAGCCGATATCGGCTTCCTGAGCTTCTACCCGTACTTCGGTTTCCAAGGATTGACATCGCACTACGCAAATCCGTTGGCAGACTTCCGGGCCCGCGCGGAGCTGATCGAGAATTGGTCGGAACTCGAGACACCCGACGAGTTGATTGCCGCATTGGATGCCGCACCGTGGCGCAGCCCCGACGCATTTGTCTTCCGCCAGGGCGCCGACGGATACACCCTGCGCCTGGCCGAGGATGTCTACCCCAACGATCCCAATGTCCGCAGGTACACGGTCACGTTCCCCAAGGAGCTGTTCGACGATCCTCGCTTCACGGTCACCGAGCAGGGACCGTTCGTGGTTGTCACCCGCAACTGACGCGGTACCCCCGATAACAGTAAACAAACGGGATATTCTTCACAGTCGGCTTGCCGGTGACGGTCGTTGACGCGCCCCCTCCGCACCCCTAACTTCATAACGTGACAAAAACCGATGCCCGAACGGCCATGATCGATGCGGCCGAGCGATTGGTGGCGGAGCGCGGTTTAGCAGCACTGACCTTGCGCGACGTCCAGATCGAGGCTGGGCAGGCAAACAAGTCGGCAGCGCAGTACCACTTCGGTTCACGCGAAGGCTTGCTGTCCGCGGTGATCGAGTCACGCATGAAGCCGGCTGCGGAGCGCCGACACGATCTCCTCAACGCGATCGACGTCGCACAGCAACCGCCGACCATGCGCCAACTCGTGGAAGCGTCGGTGCTGCCGTTGGCCGAGCAGACGATCGAACGTGAGCACAGTTTGTACGCGCGTTTTCTGGTGCAGTCCATCTTCGATCCGGGAATGTCGACGGTCATCCGGGACCACCTGCAGGCAGCGACCTTTCGCGACGTTCAGCAGCGCATTGCGTCGGCGTCGGAGTTGCCGGCCGATATCGCGGATCTTCGCGCGGGCACACTCAGCATTTTGGCCATCGTGACATTTGCTACCTGGGAAGGACGAGTTCACAGCCCTGCACAAGCCAAGCTCATCGTGGCCGATCTGATCGAGAGTTGCCTCGGTGCGTTGAACGCGCCGGCACCCCAACCCTGATCACACCCGGCCCCAGTTAGACCCCTAGTCAGACAGGGGTCGAGTTTGTCCTCGCCACCACCGGGGTATTCGACTGCTTCACGACGCGGTTGACATGACAACTGCGCACCCATCGTGGCGGGGCAGGTGATGACATTGAGCGAACTCGTTGCGCAGAGTCACGAATTGGTTCCACATCGCGCGATCCTGGACGCAGCAGAGCACACTCTTGTCATTGCGCGAGGTAAGCCATACGGCCCCGAGCAGGCATTTCACGAGCTGCTCCGTGTTGCGACAGAGCATCGGATCGCGGTGCTCACTTTGGCGCGGGCTCTTATCGACGTGTCGCAGACACGTGAACCTGAGAGCCTTCCGAAGGATCTGCCGCATACCGTCGCTGCGGCGCAGTGGGGTGCACTTCTGGATCTGCCCACCCGGGAAACACTGCACGCGCACGACACCGACGACGCTGAGGTAGAAAGTCACCCAGCCGACGAACCTGCTGTCGATTACCTGCTCTCGACAGATCTTGCCGGTCGCATCGTCTTTGTGTCGCTGGCGTTCACCATCGCTGCGATTGTGGGATTCTTTGCCCACGACTGGGCGCTGTTACTTCTTGTGACGGCGGCATGCACGGCGTGGGCGGCGGTGGCACTCGCAATGAAGGCCGTCCGCACCTCCCGCACTCACCGCCGGTCGATCCCTACCGAATACCGGTCGAATACGCAGGCTCCCAACAACTCTCACCGTCACACTGTTGCAGCGTGACGGTGAGAGTCGTAACGATCAAAGCCTCTGCCCTTTAAAGTCAAAGTCTCTGCGGCGCTCCGTATGTGACGACCGTGTCCCCATTGGATGTCACGGCCTTTGCGTACGGCCGGATGGTGACCGGACCGATGGCACCCTGCACGTATCCGTGGATTCCTTGCATCCGCACCGTCGCTTCGCGGCCGTCGAATGTCTGATCTTCGAGCAACTCCACGTCGGTAATTCCACCCGGCGCCAAATCCACGTCAAGTTCCTGCGACGGGATGATGTCTCCACCGAGTACAAATGCATTCGAGATGTCGAGTCCCAGAGCCGGTTCGGGAATGAACCCGATTCCGAGGTTGGTTCCGCTCTCCACGCCCCAGTCGAGTCCGGGGCTGTTGAGGACAACCGTGGCACCGGTCAACGCGATCGGGTAGCCGATTTGGTAGCCGATCGTCAGTTGGGTTCCGGTGAAACTGTCCGCGTCTGGGCCGTCGATGCGCACCGACGCAACGCCGTCGTGGAAGAACTCGACGCTCAGTGGCGAACTGTCGAGCGGCGGGACTGTGTGGATGGCTGTGTCCATCTGCAGGACTTCTATGCGGTTTCCCTTGACGTCCGTGATCGAACTCGCGTTGTCGACTCCCGCCGACGCGTTGGTGCTGCCGAACGCGACGGCAAGGGCGGCCACTGCCCCGACAGCCCCGATGCGAGCCCCGTTACGAGCCTTGTTCCTACTCGCTGCGCGTTTACCCCCTGCGCCGCCGCAAACCCGTGTGTTCGTCATGCACAAGCACCATCCCATCAGGTTGTGACCCCGATGGGTTCCCGCTTTGTCGAGAACGCGATCCGTCGGGGCTGTGTGAACGAATTCGGGGTACACGAATTCGAGCAGGACACCTCCGAGGTACCCATGTCACAAAGCCGCCAAACTCGACCGACCGGTTATCTCGAATGAGGCACGAGCGGGCCTGAACTGCCCCGAATACGGCCTGCTCGCGCAGCTGCAGGCTGGTCTCCAGGCCATCGTTCGTTACGCTGGCGGGATAAGTTATCGAATCGATACCTTCAGCGGGTACCTCGTAACCACCGAGGAACCGCCGAGACAACCACCGAGGCAACCACCGAGATTGGTTTCATCCGAAAGGCGCCGACTGCATGACCGAGACTCTGCCCGAACCTCAACAACAGCTGGTCGAGGCGACACCAGGGCGGGTCCGTTCAGTTATCAGCCGAGGCCGGATGGTCGATCTCGCGATCATGGTGCTCTTTGTCCTGGCCGCGTTCTGGGTGATGTCGAATCTCTGGCGCAACCTGGAGTCCGGTTATCTGGTCAACGCGGGCCGCGACCAGTCGATGTGGGAATGGTTCTTCGCCGACACCGCGCACGCGCTCTCTCAGTTCCGCACACCGTTGTACAGCGACCTGCTGAATTATCCGCTCGGTGTGAACCTGATGGCCAATACCGCGATGTTCGGCATCAGCATGCCGCTGGCGCCGCTCACCTTGCTTTTCGGGCCGACGCCGACTTATGCGATCGGGCTGACCTTAGGCCTGGCCGGTACCGCAATCGCCTGGTACTGGACATTTTCTCGGCATGTGCTGACGGGCGTTTCCGTTCGGGTGAAGTGTGCGGCCGCAATTGGTGGCGGGTTCTGCGGATTTGCCCCTGCCATGATCTCGCACGCAAACGGTCACCCGAATTTTGTGGCCTTCTTTGTCATCCCGTTCATCTTCATGCAGGTTATCCGCGTTTCACGTGGAACCAATGTGGTCAGGGACGGCGTCGTCCTTGGCCTGCTCATGGCGTGGCAGATCTTCCTCGGCGAAGAACCACTCCTCATCTTCACCATGTCCGCGATGGTGTTCGGCGCTGTGTACGCACTCTCGGATCTTCCGAGAGCGCGGGCTGCGATCAAGCGCAGCCTGCCCGGCTTGGCCGTCGGCGCAATCGTGTCCATCCTCATCACTGCGATACCGCTCTACTCACAGTTCTTCGGCCCCGCAAGCTACGACGGCGTCGGCCACGGCCAGGCGGGAGCCGACTTCGGCGCGTTCACCACCCTCCCCACCGAATCGGTGGGCGGCGACAAGACCGGCGCCGAGTACCGCATGAACCCCACCGAGGAGAACTCGTACTTCGGTTGGCCGATCGTCATTCTGATCTTCTTCGCGACGGTATGGCTGTGGAAGATGAAGCTCACTCACGCCGCTGCGGCCGTTATCGTCGTGATGGGCGTGCTGTCATTGGGGTCCGAGCTTGTCTACAAGGGCGATCACACCGGCATCACGTTGCCCTGGAAGTTCCTGGCCCACTTGCCGCTGTTCGAGTCGGTCCTGGAGTCACGCTTTGCCATGGGTGCAATTCCCGCCATCGGGTTGCTGCTGACATTGGGTACGTATCGCGCACTGGTGGAGCTTCGTAATCCCCGCGGCGGCAATTCTCGCGGCCCTGGCCTGATATTGCCCGGCGCGTGGTTGGCGGTGCTGGCGCTCGCAGTGGTTGTCCTGATTCCGACGCGCATCGATACCGTCGAACGCCCGGACACCCCGAAGTTCATCACCAGCGGATCGTGGGAGAACTACGTCAGCGACGGCAGCCTCGTGTCGGTTCCCGTGTCCAGCGGTGAAGAAGCGCGGGCCATGCGCTGGCAGATCGATGCCGATTTCGGCTTCCCGATCGCCGGCGGCTACTTCGTCGGCCCTCATTCGATTACCCGCGGCGGCATCTACGGGGCTGAGTTCCGCCCCACGTCGTCGCTTCTGGTCAAGACCAACGAGACCGGTCAGATCCCCGTTGTCGACGCCACCACCCGCGCCGACGCCCTCACCGACCTGCGGTTCTGGCGTGCCGACGTCCTGGTACTCCCGAAAGCAAGCAACGACAACGCGTTGCGTCAGACGGTCAACGCTCTGGTGGGCTTCGACGCCACCTCGGTCGACGACGTCTGGGTGTGGGACGTCCGTGACCTCGTGAGCGGTAAGACGACCAACAAGTAGCGCTTCCTTAAGTCGTCTCTCAGGATGTAACGGGCGACACTCGCCTAACATCGTTCCTTGTGCCGTCTGACGTAGTAGTGCCCCCGCAGTCTCCCCCCACTGGCCCCGACGCTCGCCCCGAGTCGGATGCCCAACGGGTGCAGAAGGCACGAATCATCGCGATCGTCACCGGTCTGCTCGGCATGCTGCTGGCGCTCGCCACCCCGTTCCTCCCGGTCGACCAGAAGGCAGCAAGTGTCAGCTGGCCGCAGGACGGGTCGTTGAACAGCGTCTCGGCGCCGCTGATCTCCTACTCCCCGACCTCCCTCGACATCACCATCCCGTGCCCCGCGCTTGGCCAGCTCGGCGAAGACGGCGGCACGCTGGTCTCGACCATGCCGAACGGTGCGCCCGACCGCGATGCGCGCGGCCTGACCGTTCGGACCACCGCGGATCGCCTCGAGGCGATCGCCCGCGAATCGGTCCTGATCTCGGCGCCATTGGGCGAACTCACCGGATGCACCGCGCTGACCATCACCAGCGACTACCAGCAGACCGTCGCCACCGTCACCGGAATCGACGGCCTTACTACAACCCTGACCGGCGACTACCGTCCACAGGTTGTCGGCATCTTCACCGATCTGCAAGGCGCTCCACCTGCGGGCCTGTCCGTCAACATGGACATCGACTCCCGATTCTCTTCCAGCCCAACACTTCTCAAGCTCTTTGCGATGATCGTCGCGGCACTCTCCACGATCGTCTCGCTGTACGCGCTGCACCGGATCGACGGCGTCGACGGCCGACGCGCACGACGGTTCCTCCCGGCGCGGTGGTGGAAATTCACGGGCGTCGACGGCCTGGTCATCGGAACGCTCCTGCTGTGGCATGTGGTGGGCGCCAACACGTCCGACGACGGATACCTCCTCGGCATGGCCCGGGTTTCGGAACATTCGGGATACATGGCCAACTACTTCCGTTGGTTCGGTGTTCCCGAGGCGCCGTTCGGTTGGTACTACGACGTCCTCGCGGCGTTCACCAAGGTGAGCACTGCCAGCATGTGGATGCGGTTGCCCGCGTTGATCGCCGGCATCCTGTGCTGGATGGTGATCAGCCGCGAGGTGATCCCGCGGCTCGGTGTTGCGGTGCGCCGCAACAAGGTTGCCATCTGGACCGGCGGCCTCGTGTTCCTGGCGTTCTGGTTGCCGTACAACAACGGTTTGCGTCCCGAACCGATCATCGCGCTCGGCGCTCTTCTGACGTGGTGCTCCATCGAACGTGCCGTTGCCACAGGCCGTTTGCTGCCTGCGGCGGTTGCGGTGCTGATTGCCGCGTTCTCTCTCGCCGCTGGTCCGTCGGGACTCATCGCGATCGGTGCCCTGCTCGCCGGGGCGCGCCCCATCGTGCAGATCTTGATCGCCCGCGGCAAACGAGTGGGTTTCTTCTCGCAGATCATGCCGGTCCTCGCAGCCGGAACCGTCGTACTTGTTGCGGTGTTTGCCGATCAGACGTTGGCAACGGTGCTCGAATCGACCAGGGTGCGAACAGCTATCGGCCCCAACGTCCCGTGGTTCGAGGAACGAGTTCGCTGGGACGCTTTGATGACCATCTCCCCCGACGGCTCGTTGGCGCGCCGCTTCGGCATGTTCGTGATGATCGTCGGGCTGATCTTCTGCGTCATGCTGATCCTGCGGAAGGGCCGGATTCCCGGCACCGCGATCGGGCCGTCGCGCCGGATCCTGGGCATCGTGTTCGCGTCGCTGCTTCTCATGCAGTTCACTCCGACCAAGTGGACCCACCACTTCGGCGTCTATGCGGGGCTGGCAGCAACGGTGGCCGTGCTCGCCGCGGTGGGAGTCAGCGCGTCGAGCATGCGTTCCAAACGGAACCGCGCGCTCTTTGCCGCAGGCATCCTGTTCATACTGGCCGTGGCGTTCACCAGCTCCAACGGCTGGTGGTACGTCTCGAGTTACGGCGTCCCGTGGTGGGACAAGCCGCCGTCCATCGCCGGCAAGGGCTTCTCCACCGCGTTCCTCGGCCTGACGATTCTCGCGTTGCTGCTGGCTGCGTGGTTCCACGTTCGTGAACCCCTCGAGAAGTCGACTCCTAAGAAGAACAACGGCCGGACAGCTCGCCTACTTGCAGCGTCCCCGTTGACGATCGCGGCAGGCGCGGTTGTACTGTTCGAGGTGTTGTCCCTGGTCAAGGGCGCGGTCGCGCAGTATCCGGCGTACTCGATCGGCAAATCCAACGTCGAATCCGTCTTCGGCGGAACTTGTGGCCTCGCCGGTGAGGTCCTGGTCGAATCCGATCCCGATACCGGTGTTCTGCAGCTGATCGACCGCCCCGCCGACCTGGCAGGCGCAGGCGCTTTCGGGGCAACCGAATCAACAGGATTCACCCCGGACGGAGTGGCGAGCGACCTGACCGCAGATGCCGAGGACAAGGCTGCCGGCAGCGCCAACAGCCTCGACACCACCACGTCGGCAAACGGCACCACCACCCCGGGAACGGGCGCCGGTACCGGAGGCGGATCGGCGTCGACGGCCGGAATCAACGGAAGCAACGTTGCGCTCCCGTTCGGCCTCGATCCCGCGACCACTCCGGTTCTCGGCAGCTTCGGCTCGTCGGAAGCCGCTTCCCTGACCACCGGTTGGTACGCCTTGCCGCAGCGCAGTGACGCGGCGCCGCTGCTGACCATCGCTGCCGCCGGGCGTATCCGCTACGTCGACACCGACGGCATCGTCACACCAGGTGCAGTTGTCCACGTCGAATACGGCAAGACGCAGGCCGACGGCAGCGTGACAGCGCTCGGCCAGATCGATCCGATCGATATCGGCCCGTCTCCGTCGTGGCGCAACCTGCGTGTCCCGATGGATCAGCTCCCCGCCGATGCCGACACCGTGCGTGTGATCGCCAGTGACTCCGACATCGGCGGCGAGAAGTGGGTTGCACTCACCCCGCCGCGGGTTTCCGACATGCGCACTCTGCAGAGCGTCGTCGGATCCACCGATCCGGTACTGATGGACTGGGCTGTGGGTCTTGCGTTCCCGTGCCAACGTCCGGTCGATCATCTCTACGGCGTGGCCGAAGTTCCGGACTGGCGCATCCTTCCCGATCGCATCGGTGCGGAGTCCACCAATGCCTGGCAGGACCACTACGGCGGCGGTCCGCTCGGCTGGACCAGTGAGTTGCTCGCAGCCCGCACCTTGCCGACGTATCTCGACAACGACTGGGATCGCGACTGGGGTTCGCTCGAGCAGTACACACCGCTCGATCCGGCGGCGGAACCCGCTCAGATCGACGTGACAACCGAGACCCGTTCGGGCACCTGGACACCAGGTCCGATTCGTTACCAGTCATAACTGTTACCGGTGGACCTACCAAACCTCCCGGGCACGGTAGGTCCACGGGTAACACTCGCATAACATCGGTAGCCGTGCCAGACGTCGCCACAGTGCCACCCTTAACTCCGAGTTCGCCGCCATCCCGTCCGGATGCACGGATGCGCTTCCGACAAACGCGATTGATCGCGATAATCGCGGGCCTCATCGGATTTGTTCTGGCACTCGCCACCCCGCTTCTTCCTGTGGTGCAGACGACGGCAGCGGTCAACTGGCCGCAGAACGGCGTCATCGGCGACGTCGAGGCACCCTTGATGGCTCAGGTCCCCATCGACATCAACGCGTCGATACCCTGCACCGCGGTCGGCGCGCTTCCCGCGGGCGGCGGCATCCTCATGTCCACGGCCCCCGCTCAGGGCGACGGTGCGGCCCTCAGTTCCATGTTCGTGCGTGTGTCCGAAAGCAACGTCGACGTCCTTGACCGCAATGTCGTCGTGGCGTCGGCTTCGCGTGAGGACGTCGAGTCCAGCCGCTGCACCGCCATCACGTTCAACTCCGACGTCGACCGGACCGCCGCAGCATTCGAGGGACTCACCTACCCCGACGGCAACCCCGTTCGTGGACAACTTGACGGCGACTTCCGCCCCCAGGTGGTCGGTGTCTTCAGCGACCTCCCCGACGGCGCGGCCCCCGAGGGTCTCGGATTCTCGATGACCGTCGATTCCCGGTTCTCGTCCAGTCCGACGACGCTCAAGCTGGTTGCGATGATCGTGGCCGTCTTGTCCACCATCGTGTCGCTGATCGCCCTCGCCAAGCTCGACGGAATCGACGGCCGCACTCACCGCCGCTTCCTCCCCGCACGCTGGTGGAAGTTCTCCGGACTCGACGGCGTTGTTGTCGGCACATTGACGTTGTGGCACTTCATCGGCGCAAACACGTCCGACGACGGTTATCTCCTCACCATGGCCCGCGTTGCTCCCGACGCCGGATACATGGCCAACTACTTCCGCTGGTTCGGCGTCCCCGAAGCCCCGTTCGGTTGGTACTACGACGTGCTGGCGGTGATGGCCAAGATCTCGACGGCCAGCCCGTTCATGCGCCTGCCCGCGTTGATTGCCGGAATCCTGTGCTGGATGGTCATCAGCCGTGAAGTTGTTCCACGCCTCGGACGTGCGGTCCGCCGGAGCAACGTCGCGCTGTGGACCGGCGGGATGGTCTTCCTCGCATTCTGGCTCGCATACAACAACGGTCTGCGACCCGAGCCCATCGTCGCGCTCGGCGCCCTGCTGACGTGGTGCTCCATCGAGCGCGCCATCGCGACCGGCCGACTGTTCCCGGCTGCCGTTGCAGTGCTGATCGGCGCCTTTACCCTCGCTGCTGCCCCCACCGGATTGATGTGTATCGCAGCACTTCTCGCGGGTATCCGGCCGCTCATCCGAATCGTCGTGAAGCGTCACCGTGAGGTCGGCACACTGCCACTGCTTGCACCGATCGCGGCGGCCGGAACCTTGGTGCTTGTCGTCATCTTTGCTGATCAGACGCTGGCCGGCGTTCTCGAGGCCACCCGCGTCCGGACCATCATCGGACCGAATCTCGAGTGGTACAAAGACTTCCTGCGGTACTACTACCTCTTTGTCGACACGGTCGACGGCTCGGTAGCCCGCCGATTCGCCTTCCTGACGATGATCCTGTGCCTCTTCACGACGCTCTTCGTGTTGCTCCGACGCGGCCGGGTTCCCGGCGCCGCTACGGGTCCGTCGTGGCGTCTGGTCGGAGTTGTCTTCGGCACCATCTTCTTCATGATGTTCAACCCCACCAAGTGGACTCACCACTTCGGTGCGTACGCCGGCATCGCCGGTTCGCTCGCGGCACTGACAGCTGTTGCTGTATCCGCGTCTGCACTGCGATCGCGCCGCAACCGCTCGGTGTTCGTAGCTGGCCTGCTCCTGATGCTGGCGTTGACCTTTGCCGGCATCAACGGCTACTGGTATGTCTCGAGTTACGGTGTGCCGTGGTTCGACAAGACTGTTTCCTTGAGCGGACACGAATCAAACACCCTGTTCCTCGCACTCTTCGGGCTCGCTCTGGCCGTCGCGGCCTGGCAGTACCTGCGTGAAGGATTTGCGGCGGCACCGGAAAAGCCGAACACCGTCAAGGGCAAGCGGATTCGCAAATTTGCCGCAGCGCCGCTGACCGTGATCGCCGGCCTCATGGTGCTCTTCGAAGTCCTCTCTCTCCTCAAGGGCGCCGTCTCCCAGTACCCGGCATACTCACTGGGCCGTAGCAACATCGAAGCCCTCGCCGGAAAAACCTGCGGCATGGCCGAAGACGTGTTGGCCGAGACCGACGTCAACTCCGGCAACCTGGCGCCCATCCCCGGCCCTGGATTCAATGCCGAAGACCCCTTGGCCGGCGAAGAGGCGAAGGGCTTCTCCGCCAACGGTGTTCCCACCGATCTGACCGCGGACTACATCGAGGTCAAGCAGGGCATGGGAAACACCGACACCCAAAGCGTCGGCCCCACATTCGAAACCGGTTCGGACTCCGGAACCAGCGGCGGCACCGGCAATATCGGCGTCAACGGGTCCACCGCCAAACTCCCATACGGCCTCGACCCGGCCACTACGCCCATCATGGGCAGCTACCAGGCCGGCGTGCAGGAACCGGCGTCACTGATCTCGAGCTGGTATCAATTACCCGCTCGCAGTGAACAATCTCCGCTTGTTGTCATGTCGGTGGCCGGACGCGTCTGGTCCGTCGACAACACCGGAGCGGTGACCTACGGCCAGTCACTGCTCGTCGAGTACGGCAAAACGCAGCCGGACGGGACAGTGGCACTGCAGGGTTCGTACATGCCCCGCGACATCGGGCCGGCGCCGTCGTGGCGCAATGTTCGTATCCCGATCGACGAACTCGCCACCGACGCCGACGCAGTCCGCGTGGTTGCCTTCGATCCCAACCTCACCGGCGATCAGTGGATGGCGTTCACGCCGCCTCGCGTGCCGAAGCTCGAGTCACTCAACTCGTACCTCGGCAGCGAGCAGCCGATTCTGCTGGACTGGGCTGTCGGCCTTCAGTTCCCGTGCCAGCGTCCGTTCTCGCATGTGAACGGCGTCGCGGAGATGCCGAACTTCCGCATCCTCCCGGACCGGCCACTGGCTGTCAGTTCGACCGACACGTGGCAGTCCGCGGACAACGGCGGGCCGCTCGGGTTCACCGAGGTCCTGGCCGAGGCCACGGCAGTCCCGACGTACCTGAAGAACGACTGGGCCCGCGACTGGGGATCTCTCGAACGTTACGACCGGTACTTCCCGAATGCCGTTCCGGCAGAAGTGGAGACGGGCACCGCAACCCGCTCGGGAATGTGGATGCCCGGCGAGATGCGGGTGCACTAGACGGCACTACCTACTCGGGTGCGACGTACGGAGACGGCCGAGACCGCTCCGACAACTACGACGCACCCGAGTAGCTGCGCAGCACTTGGCCGTTCGCCCAGGAGAACGACCGCCAGCAGTACGGCAAGTACCGGCTGCATGAGCAGTAGCGTCGCACCCACCTCCGCAGGCAGCCGAGGTAGCGAATAGCCCATCAGCATCCAGCCGAACACCTGGCCGACCAGAGCAAGAGCGGCCAGCCAGATGAACGATTCCCAGCCGGGGGTGAAATCGATCTGTCCCCACAGTGATCCGATCAGGGAACCGGCAATTCCTGCCGAGGCTGTCGACACCAGCACCTGACTCGCCGCACGGTCGGCCGCGCCGATCCGGCCGACAACGAAGATGTAGCCGCCGTAGGCGATTCCGGAGATCAGGGACAGCACTGTTCCCCACAGCAGATCCGTCCCGGCCGCTGCGCCGCCGAACACACCGCCCGCCAAGGCAATTCCGGTGAACATGAAGGGCAACGCAAACAGAAAGCGCAGCGGAACGCGATTGCCGAACACCAGCCAGGACAACGCGGGCACCACGATCACCTGCACATTCACGACGACGCTTGCTATCCCGGCGCCGATCATGAGAATCGACTGCGACCACAGAGCAAAGTCCAGCCCGAGCAGGATGCCGCCCAATGCTTGCAGCACCAGCGCCCTTCGGGTTGGCATTCCCACTCGTCGATACTCGCGCCACGCCAGCAGGGCCAGCGGCGGCAAGGCCAGGAAACACCGGAAGAAGACCGCGGTCGACGGCGACACATCTGCCAGTTTGATCAGAATCGAACTGACGGAGATAGCAGCGGCGCCGCCGATGACCAGTAATCGAGGATCGAAGCGAGCCTGAGTAATTCGGGTGGGCGTGCGCGTGGGTGAGGTCAAGGTGGTCACTCCCACAATGTTCCTGCCGCTAACTATTCAGCACAAGCAAATATTCGGATCGCATATTGCGTAGCATTACTACCGTGTTGAACCTCGAAAGGCTGCGTGCCCTGCACGCCGTCGCAGAAAACGGATCAGTTGCCGCTGCCGCGCGCACTCTGCACGTCACGCCGTCGGGCATCTCACAACAGCTGAACAAACTCGAGCGCGAAGTTGGTGTGGCGCTACTCGTTCCCCAAGGCCGAGGCGTACGGCTCACCGAAGCGGGCCGCGTCCTCGCCCGGCGAACCGCCGAGGTTCTCTCGGTACTCGCTCACGCCGAGGCCGAAATCGCGTCACTGCACAGCGAAGTGACGGGACGACTGCGCCTGGGCGCACTCGTCTCTCCCAGCCGGACGGTGCTGCCGAAAGCTGTCGCCGAGATCAAACGCGCGCATCCCCAACTCGAGATCACCTTCACCGAAGGCGAATCCGAGGAACTTCTCCCCGCCCTCATCCGCCGCGACCTGGATGTTGTTGTGGTCGACAGCTGGAGCACTCTACCCATCGAACTTCCTGACGGGCTCTCGTTCACCCCGGTGTACGACGACGTCGCGGTGGTCGCCATCCCCGCGTCACATCCGCTGGCGGAGAACAAGGTTGTTGCGCTGCGCGAGTTGTCCGACCACGCGTGGGCGGGTTGGACGCGCGGCACGGATTTCCACACCTTCACCGTCAGAGTCTTGCGCGCACAAGGATTCGACCCACGAATCGATTACGAGGTAGCCGAGTTCCCCGCGCAAGTGGAATTTGTGGCGCAAGGGCTTGCCGTAGCGCTGATTCCGCGTCTCGCGAGAGTGATACCACCGGTAGGTGTTCGGATGCGCGACACTCTTCCGCCGCTGCGACGCGACATCTACGTGGCCTGGCGGACCGACAGCGAGCGGCCCGCTGTGCGGGCAGCGATCGAGGCGCTGCGTGAACAGTTCGATGCCCTGGATACAGCGCAGGACACGGTTGACTAGGACAATTCAACGACAACGGCCCGGCACTTCGAAAGAAGTACCGGGCCGCGACAACTGAACGGTTACAGCGGCATCAAGTTGTGCTTGCGCGGGTTCTTGAAAATCGTCTTGTCCTTGAGCAACTTCAGAGCCTTACGGATTTCGAGACGCGTCTGTGAGGGCTCGATCACCGCGTCGATGTATCCGCGCTCAGCCGCGATGTACGGCGTCGCGACAAACTCGTTGTAGTAGTTGATCAGCTGCGCACGCACGGCAGGTGCGTTGTCGCCCGCTTCGGCAAGCTGACGGCGGCCCATGATGTTGACGGCACCCTCGGCGCCCATCACAGCGATACGCGCCGTCGGCCACGCGAGGTTGATGTCGGCGCCGAGCTGCTTGCAACCCATGACGGCGTACCCGCCGCCGTACGCCTTACGAACTACCACGGTCACCTTCGGCACAGTGGCTTCGATGTACGAGAACAGGAAACGCCCGCCGCGCTTGATGACGCCGACTTTTTCCTGATCGACGCCGGGAAGGAAACCCGGTGTATCGACGACAAAGACGAGCGGGATGTTGAACGCGTCGCACAGGCGGACGAAGTGCGCAGCCTTGTCGGAACTCGCCGCATCGAGGGCACCACTGAGGTACGTGGGCTGATTCGCGACAACCCCCACAGGCAAGCCGTCGACGCGGGAGAACCCGGTGATCACGTTGTGCGCGACCTGGGCTCCGATTTCGTGGAAGGTGCCGTCGTCGAAGATCCGCAGAATGATGTCGTGCATGTCGTAGCCGGCGTTGTCCGCGTCCGGCATGAAGGCATCGAGTTCGAGGTCCGTCTCGGTGATCTCGGGTTCGAGGCCCGGATTGATGAGCGGCGCCTTCTCCTGCCATGAGGAGGGCATGAAGCTCAGGTACTCACGCACCCACTCGAACGCAGCCTTCTCGTCCGGGGCGACGTGATGGATGTTTCCGTTCTCTGCCTGCTTGCGCGCTCCACCGAGGTCGTCGAGGCTGACCTCTTCGCCGGTCACCGACTTGATGACGTCGGGGCCGGTGACAAACATGTAGGACTCTTCGGTGGCAACCACGACGTCGGTGTTGATCGGCGCGTATACCGCTCCACCGGCACACTTTCCGAGAATCACCGAAATCTGCGGGCACACGCCGGACAAAGGCTCCTGACGTGAACCCATGTTGGCGTACCACGCAAGTGAGGAGACCGCGTCCTGAATTCGGGCTCCACCGGAATCGTTGATGCCGACGACCGGGCAGCCCACTTTGAGGGCAAAGTCGTTGACAGCGGCGACCTTCCGGCCGAACATCTCGCCGGCAGCGCCGCCGAACACCGTCTGATCGTGCGCAAATACGGCGACGGGGCGCCCGTCGACGGTTCCGTGTCCGGTCATGACGCCGTCGCTGTACGGATTGCCTTCGCCCGCCATTTTGACCAACGCGCCGATCTCGATGAAACTGCCTGGATCGAGAAGCATGTCGATGCGCTGACGGGGCGTGCTGTGCCCTGCCTCGTCGCGCTTGACAATGGCCCGGGCGGAGCCGGGTTCCTTTGCCTTCTCCAACTTTTCGCGGAGTTCAGCAAGCTTCTCCGCGGTGGTTGTCGTCACTTCTGAACTCCGGTTTCCGCTGCTTTGGTCTGGGCTGTCTCGATCTGGGTCAGCTTGGTGGTGAGGTCTGCCGCGACCTTCGAGATATACGGCTCGTCCACGATCTGCAGGTGATCCCCGCCGATGTAGACGACCTCGAGGTTCTTCACGTAGCTGCCCCAACCACCGTCTGCCTTACGGGTTTTGAATGCAGGCTCGAGCGTCATCAGTTCGTCGTGGTACTTGTCTGCCATGTAGATCACGACGTCGCCGTCGTAACTCTGGAACTTCGCAGTCTGGATGGCGCGATTGTCCAGGAACGACGTCCGCTGGTGCTCGATGATGCCACCGGGGATCTTGACGCCGCTCATCTTGATCATGTCCATCAGGAACTGCATCTGATCTTCATCGGATTCGATTTCGGCCAGAACATCCACGGGCAATGGCACATCGAGGTTGTAGGTGCGCTTCGCGAAGGCTCCGTACCGCTCCCACCGCTTCCGTCGCTCCTCCGCAGTGTCGGGAACGTCCTCGCCGGCCATGACGGTGTCGAGCATGCCGACAACCCGCACATCGGCCCCCTGCTTGCGCAGGATGGCTGCGACGGCATACGCCAGCACGCCGCCGAGCGACCAACCGCACAAGACGTACGGTCCGTCACCCTGAATTTCACGGAGCAACGGCACGTACTCTTCGGCGCGCTTCTCGATCGGGCCTTCTGTGCGCTCGAACCCGTACATCGGCGTGCCGGCAGGCAGACGCTTGAGCAATGGTTCGTACGCAACGGTGGATCCACCGGCCGGGTGGAACACGAATACCGGTACGGCAGTGGAACCTTCGGGGCGGCCGCGCAGAATACGCACCACACCGTCGATCTTGCCCTCGTCTTCGAGGTACTGACGCACGACGTCCGCAAGGTCTTCGATCGTGCCGGAACCACGTACGTCGTCGACGGTGACTTCGCCGCCGGCCCGCTCGGACAGCCGGACAGCCAGCTTCTGTGCCAGATCGTCGTCGACAGTCGGCAGAGCATTGAAAATGCCCTTGGCCGACTTGCCGGTGACCACTGCCCACGTCGCAAACGTCAAGCGTTCAGCGGCATCTCGCGGCGGGACGTCGGAACCTGCGTCGTCTGCGGTGCCTGCGCGAGAAGGATCGACGGCAGCAGGCATCTCCACCGGGAGCTCTACCGAAGCCGAAGCCGAAACTGAAACCACCTCGTCGTCACCGGCATCCGCCGCCAACTTTTCGGCAGCCTGCTGATCGGCCATCGCCTGAACCTCTTCGCGGTTCTCGATGGCGTAGCGCAGGTACTTGTTGACCTCGAGCAGGCTTGCATCCTTGACTGCCTGGAGCTGCAACTGCGGAATGTCGAACTCGTACTCGACGCGGTTCTTGATGCGCATCGCCATGAGCGAATCGAGACCGAGTTCGATGAGCGGAACCTCGGCCGGCAGATCTTCCGGCGAGTAACCCATGGATTCCGCGACAACGATCCTCAGACGGTCGTCGAGGCTCTGCGAACCGTGGGGATCCCACTTGTCGCCGGCATCTTCGACTACCTCGGCAAGAGCTTCCATAGTGCCCGTCGGACGGGCCGGTGCGGCGACGACAAGCTCGGGCAAAGCCTCGCCCGACGTGACAACCGCGTCGAACAGCAACCGGAAGGAGCCGTTCTCGCGGGCATGCACCTGCACCGACGCTCCGCCCGGGTGCGGGTTGAGCGTAGTGGTGACCGTCGTGGCGCCTGAAAGCTCGCCGTGCGGGACGGCCGCGGTGAGCGTCACATCCGAAAGAACCTGAGCTGCAGCGGCTGTCACCAGAGCGGCCAAGTCGGAGACGACGGATGCGTCGGCTTCCCACACGTGGCGGCCGTCGGGCAGGGCAACGTGCGAACCGGGAGCACGTCCCGAGCCGCCCGCATTGACCCGAATGTCGAGCCAGTACGGCTTGCGCACAAAAGCAGTGCGTGGCAGAACTGCGAATTCACCTGCAGGAAGCAGAGATTCGAGATTCACAGCGTGACCGTGAACGTACAGCTGAGCCAAAGCCGACAGCACGCCGATGGACTCGTCTTCCTTACGCTTGAGCGTCTGGATGAGCTGCATGTCGTGCAGGCCGGCATCGAATGCCGTTGCGGCGACGGACATCAAGGTCACCGGATTGGGAGCAAGTTCCACAAACGTGGTGTGGCCGTTGGCAACTGCCAGACGCACAGCGTTGGTGAAGTACACACTGTGGCGCAGTCCCTTGACCCAGTACGCTTCCTGGTGGATCGGCTCGTGGCCGGCCTTGTAGAACGTGTCCTGATCGACAGACGAGTAGACGCCCACCTTCAACGTCGAAGCTTCGATACCGGCCAACTCGGCAGCCAGTTCGCCGAGCAGCGGATCTACCTGCGACGTATGGCTTGCACCCTTGGTCTGCAGAACGCGAGCCATCTTGCCGTCGGCCTCAGCGGCGGCGACGATTGCCTCGATATCGGGCTGCGGTCCACCGATCACCGTGTGCGTCGGCGCCGCGTACACGCAGACCTCGAGCTTGGGATACGTGGGCAGCAGCGCTTCGATCTCGGTCGCGCTGTATTCGAGCAGAGCCATCAGGCGGATGTCGTCACCGACCAGAGCGCCCTCGGCTTCGCCCATCAGACGCGAACGCGAACAGATAACGCGGACAGCATCTTCCAGGTTCAGGCCACCGGACACGTAGGCCGCCGCAGCCTCACCCATCGAGTGCGGAACAACAGCGTCGGCGTCGGCGCCGTGATGACGCAGCAGCGCGGCCAGGCCGACCTGAATGGTGAAGATCGCGACCTGAGCGGTTTCGACGTTGTACTCGAACGAATCGTCGAGGAACATCTCCGCCACCGAGTACCCGGCCTCGTCCTGGATCAGCACGTCGACCTCGTCGACGGCTGCCTTGAACGCCGAGTTCTCCAGATACAGCTGCTTGGCCATCTTGCGGTGCTGCGAACCGAAGCCCGAGAACACCCACACCGCCCCCTTGGGCGACGGTGCGTCGGCGGAGAACACACCGGCAGCGGGCTTTCCGGCAGCAACGGCGCGCAGGGCACTGATGGCTTCGGAACGAGTCTTGACCACAACGGCGGCGCGTGAGCGGCCGTGATTACGACGCGAGAGTGTGCGCGCGACATCCACCAGCGGCGTTGTGCTGCCCTCTTCGGTTTCGAGCCAGTCCGCCAGATCAGCGGCCGCGCGGCGACGACGCGACGGCAATGCGCCGGAAACCGCGAGCACAACCGTCTGGTCTTCGACGAGCCCCATCGACTGCGCTGCGTCGGCAAGAACACCGGCAGCCTCGGTCTCGACATCCAGAGTCTCGACATCCAGATCAGCATCGGAGTCCGAAACAACAGCGGCTGCCGGGACGTACTCCGTCACCACGACGTGCGCGTTGGTTCCACCGAAACCGAAGCCGGACACACCGGCGATGGCCTTGCCGGTGTAGCGGGGCCACTCGGTGGCCTCGGGCGTCACCTGCAGGTGCGCCTTCTCGAAATCGATGTGCGGGTTCGGGCCAAGGTAGTTGAGCGTCGCGGGAATCTTGTTTTCCTGCATCGCCAGGACAACCTTGATCAGGCCGGCAGCACCGGCTGCGGCCTCGAGGTGCCCGAAGTTGGTCTTTGCGCTGCCGAGGAGCGCCGGCTTGTTGTCGTCACGTCCACGCCCGACAACGCGGCTGAGCGCGTCGGCCTCGATGGGATCACCGAGATCGGTGCCGGTGCCGTGAGCTTCGATGTAGTCGACGGTGCTCGGCAGAATGCCGGCGTCGCGGTACGCAAAACGCAACACGTCGGCCTGAGCGTCCGGGTTGGGTGCAAGCAGTCCGTTGGAGCGGCCGTCCTGGTTGACGGCGGAACCGGCGATGACCGCAAGGACGGAATCGCCGTCACGCTCGGCATCTTCGAGACGCTTGAGCACAACAAGTCCGCCGCCCTCGCTGCGAACGATTCCCTGTGCCTGAGCCGAGAAGGCGCGCAGTTTGCCGTCGGGAGCGAGCATGCCGATCTGATCGAACCCGAGAGTTCCGGGAGGGGCCAGCAGCATGTTGATGCCGCCGGCAAGAGCGATGTTGGAATCGCCGCTGCGCAGCGAGCGCACAGCCTCGTGCACTGCGACCAGCGAAGACGAGCACGCGGTGTCCAGCGCGATGGACGGCCCGCGGAAGTCGAAGAAGTACGAGACACGGTTCGCGACGACGGCCGTCGACGTTCCCGTCAGTGCGTACGGGTGGGCGTTCGTGGGGTCGCTGACCGCGAGCAACTGGTAGTCGTTGGCGGAACTGCCGATGAAGACACCGACCTGCTTGCCTTTGAGATCGCTCGCGGGAATGTGCGCATGCTCGAGCGCTTCCCAGGTCAGTTCGAGAGCGAGGCGCTGCTGCGGATCGACGTTGACGACCTCGAGCGGGGACATCGCGAAGAACTCCGCGTCGAATCCCTTGACGTCGTCGAGGTAGCCGCCCTTGGTGTTGGCGTTCTCGATCGCGGCCTTGAGAGCGGGATCGGACTTGAACTCGACCCAACGATCCTCGGGCAGGTCGCTGATGCCGTCGCGGCCCGCGGACAGCATCTCCCACATCTCCGACGGCGTATGTCCGGCGCCGGGGAAACGAGTCGACAAGCCGACGATGGCAATGTCGTGGGCATCCGTGCTGGCGCCTGGCGCGTAGTACGACGCGTCGACGCTCTCTTCCGGCACCTCGGGCTCGCCCTCGATGATCCGAGTGGCCAGCGACGCGATGGTCGGGTGCTGATACGCAACGGTGGCAGTCAGTGTGATTCCGAGCAGATCCTCGATGTCGCCGCTCAGGGCAACCGCATCACGTGATGCGAGCCCGAACTCCTCCATCGGACGATCGTCCGTGATCGTCGTGGCCGGCTGACCGGTCGCGTCGGCGATCCAGTTGCGTAACCACTCACGGAGCTGCGCGACACTCATGTCGACACCGCTCGCGTCAGCAGTAGCGCTCACGTCTACGGAACTGTCCTGCGCACCATCTTGTTCAACCATCAACTCACCAAGCTACCGATCATGAAGGGGATGTTCCTCAAACGCTATCGGGGAATGCCGTCTGCTGATAGCCACCACGCAGCGTCCCCTCGATGTAGCTTGCCTTGCACGCGCGGCGAGCGATCTTGCCGCTGGACGTACGCGGAATGGAACCGGCCGGAACAAGCAGGATGTCGCGTGCGGTCACACCGTGACGAGTCGAGATCGCGGCGCGGACCGTATCCGCGATCGGCTGCGGGTCGGCTTTACCGGCACCGGGTGCACGCTCGGCAACGATGACCAACTGCTCCGAGGAATCGTCGTCGTCGAACGTCAGACCCGAGTGGGAATTCGAGAAGACGACGGCAGGCAACTGGTTTGCCGGAACGGCAAACGCCGCGATGAAGCCCGGACGCAATGCGGGGCTCGCGTCCTGAGCGGAAGACTCGAGATCCTGCGGGTAGTGATTGCGGCCGTCGACGATCACCAGGTCCTTGACGCGACCGGTGATGTACAGCTCGCCGTCGACGTAGACGCCGTAGTCGCCGGTACGCATCCAGTGCGCGTCCAGCGGCAGATCGTCGGTGTGGCTGTCTTCCGGCAGGCGGTTGGTCAGCGTGTTGTGGAACGTCTCGGCGGTCTCTTCGGGGCGTCCCCAGTAGCCGACGCCGATGTTCTCGCCGTGCAGCCAGATCTCGCCGACGTGGTTGTCGGGGACCTCGGTCTGCGTTTCGGGGTCGACGATGGCGGCCCACTGGCTGCGTGAGACGTATCCACAGGACACCTGCGCGATGGCGTTGTCGGCGTGCTGATCGACGATGACCATGCGGCCGTTGTTGAGCTCGTTGCGGTCGACGTAGATGACCTTGGCCTCGTCGGAATGCTTGGTCGACGACACGAAAAGCGTCGCCTCCGCCATGCCGTACGACGGCTTGATCGCCGTCTTGGGGAGACCGTAAGGCGCAAACGCCTCGTTGAATTTGCGCATCGACGCCGTCGTGACCGGCTCACTGCCGTTGATCAGGCCGATGACGTTGCTCAGGTCGAGGTGCTCGCCGTCCTTGGGCAGGCCACGGGCAGCAGCATGCTCGAAAGCGAAGTTGGGGGCGGCCGCGAAGGTGCCTGCGCCGTCCGAGGCCGCTGCGAGTTCCTTGATCCAGCGGTTGGGCCGCTGAACGAAGGCGCGCGGACTCATGATGGTGATGTACTTGCCACCGAACGCAGGCAGGATGACCGTCAGCAGACCCATGTCGTGAAACAGGGGCAGCCAGGTGACGCCGCGTGAATCTTCGGTGAGCTCGATGGAGTCGACCATCTGCAGTGCATTGGTGCCGACAGCACGGTGGGTGATCTCCACACCGGCCGGAACTCGCGTCGAACCCGACGTGTACTGCAGGTAGGCGATGTCGTCGAAGCCGATATCGGGGCGAACCCAGGTTTCGCCGACGGTATCGGGAATGGCGTCGACGGCGATGATGCGCGGGCGTTCGGCGGCGGGCAGCGAACGGAACAACGCACGCACACCTGCGGCCGATGATCCGGCAGTCAGGATTGCCGACGGCTTGCAGTCCCCGAGAACGGCGTGCAGGCGATCGGAGTGGCCGGGCTCGTCCGGATCGAAAAGCGGAACGGCGATGGAACCGGCCTGGATGGCCGCGAAGAACGAAATGACATAGTCGAGACCCTGAGGTGCCAGGATCGCCACGCGGTCGCCAGGCTTGGTGACCTGCTGGAGGCGGGCGGCAACAGCACGCAGACGTACACCGAACTGGTGCCACGTCAGCTCCTGTGCTTCACCGTCACGCTCACGCGAGTAATCGATGTAGCGGTACGCGAGCTCGTCCGCGTTCACACGCGAGTGTTGCTCGACGTAGTCGACCAGAGTGAAGCCCTCTTTCAGGCGAATCCGGCCCTTCTCGTCGAGAAAACCATCGAACAGCGCGTTCATTCCATCTCCTCCGAAGCGATCACACAAGCATTTTTGGTCATGCTTGCGCCCCAGACTTCCTTCGCTCTCTCGGGTATATCGTCAATCAATCGAAACGCACTACGTGCGCAACTCACCTGAATCACTTCATCGATCCCAAACCATCGATATGTTACAGATCGGCATCATCCGCATCGCCGCGCGTGCTCGGCCTCAGGGATCGTGGCGAGCGAAGAACCGATCGTGGCGATCGTGTCCAGCGGCGTCGACACAGCCGATTCGCACTCCTCGAAAGTGCCGACTGCCAGGCACGCAGAGCCTGGCGGCTCCGGGGCGCCGCGCGTGCGCTCCACCGCTGCACCCCGCGGGATGCCGTGACCTGGAGTTGTGATCATCCCCACCCTGCAGCGAACTGCGAGCCGGGGCGCGCGACGCGCACCAAGGCTGTGGGTGGAACCCATGGATCACTCCTTCGTAGTCAAGGCTGGAACATCCGAACTTACTCGCCAGTCACGTTCGTGACAGCACTTTAGAGGACCAGGCGAGCAGTGGTCGCACTTTGCCACGACCAATCCAGCAGACTACTCGCCGACGCACCCCAGCCAGACAAAAAGGATCAACTGTGCGGGGGCGTCGGCGCCCCGTTGATCATGTCCGCTGCCCACTGTGCCATCCATTGGGTCGCCGTCGTGCCATCCGAATCAACTTGGAAGGAGTTGTACATGGCATGCACAGGATTGTTGTAGTACTCCGCCAAACGCGGCAGCGACGTCATGAGGTTGCCCGGATTCATCGCTCCTGCCGGGGCGTCACAGATTCCGTCACTCGGCGCACAGATCTGATAGGTGCGGTCGTTCAGCTTGCCGAACCCACCCTCACGGGGACCCGTCATCGTCAGACCCGGCAACTTCAAACCGTTCAGCGACAGCTCGGCACCCACACCGGCAACGCTTGGGCCAACGGTAATTCCGTACGCGGGATCACGACGCCCGTCCGCGATCAAGCCGACACCGAGCACCAGATCTGCCGGCACTGCGCCCGTCCCGTTGCCGATACTCGCGGCTACGTCACCGGCGATGACCGCGCCCTGCGAGAAGCCGGTGAGTACGTAACTCGTCAGTGGGCACTCGGCATGGCGCTGCACCAGAAAGTCGTTGGTGGCAGCAGTTCCCGCACCCCGACTGTTGTTGTACGACTGCTGCCCGTCCGGCGGAAACGCCACCGGATTCGAGAACTGCGCAACGTAAGGAACCGTATAGACATCCGCACGTGAAGCGTCGAACTGATTCTGCAAAGGACCCGTGACGTTGAGCATCAACGAAGCCGGGTTTGCCGCCGGAGCATACGGATCGTCGGCAGCGCTGGACTCCCAGGTTCCAGGGATGGCAACTACCTGGACATCGGGACAACTAGCCGGCTGCGACGCCGGTTTCTCGGGTCCGGGTGGCAACGGCTCGGGTGTCGGCACCCGCCCGGCAAGGATGTACCAACCGCCGATCACCACGGCAGCGACCACCAGAATGATCAGCAGCGGGACCAGGCAACCCCGACGCTTTCCGCCTCGCGCCATCATCTATTTGCAGAATGTGGCGTTGGCGACATCGATGTAGATCTGAGCGTTGGCGGTGGCCTGCTCTGACGTGATCGCAGTGCCATCCGTCGCCGCGGAACCCACGACGGCCGTCACCAACGCAAGAATCTCCTCGTCCGAGGTTCCCTGAACATTCGCGGCGCAGATGTAGTTGGCCGTGTTGATCGCGATGCTGCCGTCACCCTCGGGAGTAACTCCCTTGGCCTTCAAACCGTCGAGGAATGCCTGTGCTTGCGGGTTGACCTCTACTTCTGTCGGACCGGGGAAACCCTCGATGCTCTGGGGCTGCTCCGGCGGAGCCGTAGCGGCCGCTCCGGGACTGGTGGGCGCTGCGGACGCCGTTGTGGTCGCGCTCGCGGAAGCCGAACTGCTCGCAGCCGACGACGATGCCGCGGCGGACGTCGTGGTCGGGGTGGAGGTGACCGTCGAGTCGTCACTTCCACAAGCGACGAGCATCCCACCGGTAATCAGTGTCAGAGAGCCCACTGCGATCGCGCGCGCAAAAGTATTTCGGTTACCCGAGAAAAGCGACATCAATGTCCGTCCTTGCCTTCAGTCGAAAGTCCATCATCAGGTTACGCAACGCACAGCGGGCAGGCACCGATCCGTGATCGGGCCCGCCCGCCGTGCGTTGTGTGTCGTACGTTGCGTCCTACGGGTGAATCTCGGTCTTGCCGTCGATCACCGTGATCCAGCCGAACTGGAAGTTCTGCTGAGTTCCACCGGGGATGTCGAACTTGTCACTGAGCGGGTATCCGAGCTTGCCGCCTTCGTAGCCGACACTCTTCCATCCGTCGAAGATCGGGCCGTTGGCTACGGACCAGGCGCCCGTTGCAGGGCTCCAGTAGATGTTGCCGCCGTCGAACTCCGTGAAGCGACCGTTGTCCTTGATCGCCACTTCGTTGGACTTCGGGAACCCGAGCCATCCGTTTTCCCAACCGAGTTCGCCGTACTTGCCCATGATCATGCCGAGCACGGCGTACGTGCCGTTTGCACTGTTGTACATGGCGCCGATTTCGAAGCCCTGCACGGCGCCGGCCTTGCCGGGGGTCGCGATCTCCGCTGCGGTGGGGTACTTGAGCGGGCCACCCTCGTAGCCCTGTGCTGCCCATTCGCTGAGGATCGCTCCGCGGACGGCGTGTGCGCCGGTCCACCAGGTCCAGTAGATGGAGCCGTTCTGGAAGTGGTTGAACCGTCCCTGACCGTCGGGGGTTCCGAGTTCAGGCGTGGTCGGGAAGCCGAGCGGGCCGGCAGCTGCGCCGGTGTTCATGTACTCACCGGCGATACGGCCCGCGATGGGGTTAGCGCCGGTGCCGGAGGTCCAGTAGATGCGGCCGTTGCGGAAGTCCTGAGCCAGGCCACCCGCGACGCTGTACTCGGCTGTGACGCAGTCACCGATCCAGCTGTTTGCCGCTGCGGTTGCCGCGATGGCACCCGAAGCGCCACATGCCGGCTTCTCCACGTCGGTGCCGAGCGCGTTGGCGAGCTGCGGCCACAGCTGATGAAGCTCGAACTGCCAGTACGGCCACGAGTGCGTGCCGGACGGGCGGTAATTGATCTGCGCGGGAATGCCGAGCGAGTTGAGCTTGGTCGCAAATGTCTGCGAGGTCAGGCGCGCAAGAATCTCGAGGCCCATACCGGCGTAGTTGGTGCTGACACCGGGGATTCCCGACGGCTGATCGTACGGTCCGGTGGTGCCGCTACCGCTCGAGACGTACAGGCTGACGCCCTTGAGCTTGTCGGCCTGGGTGTACGGATCGTGCGCTGCCCACTGCGGGTTCGACGGCGGGCCCCACATCGCTGCGGAGTTGAACTTGCCCGCGTCGTTCATCGCGAACTGGATTGCCTGCGGCATTCCGAGCGACGTCGTGGTGAGGATGCCCGAGAGCGACGCGGCGAACTTGAAGAATCCGGGGTTGCGCGCGGCAAGAGACATCGCGGCCGTGCCACCCATGGAGAGACCGACCACGCCGCGGGTCTGCGTTGTGCGCCAATCGTTCTCGAGGATGGACGGAAGTTCCTTGGTGAGGAACGTCTCCCACTGGTAGAACACACCGTTGTCGGCCTCGAGCCAGTCGGAGTAGAAGCTGGACTGTCCACCGACGGGGAGAATCACGTTGACGTTCTTGTCTGCGTAGAACGACTCGGCATCGGTCTCGGCGGTCCAGCCGTTCTCGATATCGGTGGCGCGAAGGCCGTCGAGCATCCAGACGGACGGGAAGGTTGCCGACGGGTTCACGTTCCAGTCGCGGGCCAGAAGGATCTGAACCTGAATGGGGATTCCCATCGACGGGGAGTTGATCCACAGTGCGACACGGCGCTCGCTGAGCCATTCGACCTTGCCGACGGTGGCGCCGCCCTGGTTCTGGGTTGCGGCGGGCGCGGTGAGGGCCGGACTCGGCGCAGCGGCAGCGGTACCTGCCGTGGTCAGACCTGCTGCGATCGGCAGAACCAGCAGTGCTGCCAGCGCTCCGACGACCTTGGTTCTATAGGTCCCGAAGGACCGACTGCGGTCCCGCTTGGCAAGGCCTACTCGCATGAGTTCACTCTCTTTCCCTTACTTCCGGTCCGCGTGTCTTACTACCCGGTGTTTCACGTACTCGGTATCTCACGTACTCGGTGTCTCACGTCTTCGGTATCTCACGTGTTCAGTGCCTACGCGGCGAGGCATCTCTGCCTCGCACACCACCTCGGCGACCAGAGCCCTGTCGAAACTCTTTCTACACGGAAACGACTCCGACTAGGGGTTGCCGCGCTGTTACTGGTGGTGCAATTGTTACCGAAGTTCCTGTTTACGGCATCTCCAAAACAGAAGTGCCGTTCCGGTCTTCCTCTCGGAAGTCCGGAACGGCACTTGTCTGTCTAGGTCTTGCGGTGCAGCGTCATGCAGTGATGCACGGTAAAGCGGTGAAGCATGGTCACCAGGCGTTCATGGTGTCGAGGATCTGGCCGCGGGCCTTGAACAGTTCCTCGGACCAGTACGCCCACGAGTGGGTGCCGTTGGACGGGAAGCTGTAGGTGGCCGGAATGCCGAGCGTGTTCATCCGGATCTGGAATGCACGGGTGTTGGCCAGCGCAAGTGCTTCGAGGCCCATGGCGTTTGCCGTGTTGTAGTAGCCGACCAAGCCCTTGGGGTTGTCGTACTTACCGGTCAGACCGCTTGCTGCGGAGATGTACATCGACAGGCCCTTGAGGCGAGGCGCGAAGACGAACGGGTCGTTGCGCAGCCATGCCGGGCTCCACGGGGGTCCCCACATGGAGTCGACGTTGAAGCGGCCGGCATCGAGCATCGCGACGCGGATTGCTTCACGCATACCGGGAGCCGAGATGTTCAGGTAACCCGACAGCGAGCCGGCGAACTTGAACTGGTCGCGGTGGTACGCGGCGAGAGTCAGTGCGGCACTGCCACCCATCGACAGGCCGAGGACAGCGTTGTTGTTAGGCGAGACGCCGTAGTTCGCGAGGAAGTTGGGCAGCTCTTCCGTGAGGAAGGTTTCCCACTTGTAGGTCATCTGCTGACCGTTGAAGTTCGAGGGTGCGTACCAGTCCGTGTAGAAGCTGGACTGTCCGCCGACCGGCATCACGAGAGTGATGTTGTCGTTGCGGTACTGCTCGAGAGCGTTGGTCTCGAAGGACCACGCATTGGCATCGTCACGAGCGCGGAGGCCGTCGAGCAAGTAGAGGGCAGCGTTTCCGCCGCGAGCGGCCCACTGGACCTGAACCTTGATGTTGCCCATCGTGGAGGGCACCCACAGCTCTTCGAATCCGCCCCACGGCGCGGTCTGGACCGGCGCAGCGTGCGCGGGAGCAGCGGTAGCAACTGCGCTACCGGCGACGCCTGCGGCAAGGGGAAGCACGAGTGCTGCCGCACCGATGGCAAGTGCTCGGTGCTTGAGGCGCTGTGTCAGCCTCGTCGGGGCAAATCGCATGGATACTGCTCTCTCTCTTCGTCTGCGGTAGCTACCCCCGACTAGGGGAAGTACCGACGGATTCCGTCGGGGAACAGGTATGTGCGCCAGTCTGGACAAACCAGACTGGCAGCGGACCTCGTTCCAAGTCACACTGCGCTCGGTGGACCCTATGTCACAGGTTTGGTTGTGACAAATGGATCTCAACCACCGGGCGCTTCTCCCCTGGTGCTCACGGGAGCATTTCGGGTAGGTGAATCGTCTTCGGATACATCGGCGCCGATCACGGGAGCGTTACGGGATCGCAACATGTTTTCTCCTACGGCATAGTGATCTGCATCACTTTTGGGTTTCAAGTGGCACAAGACCACATCGCTGTAGTTCGTACGCCGGCACTCGATCGAATCGATATTTTGCCAAGTCGAATGCCTGACGGAAGTTCTGCTTGAATCGCGCCCACGTCAACTCACTGCGGTAGGAGGTCAGCAACTCCTGCGTTTCCGGACAGGTCAGCGCCAGCTTCGCGTCAGCTACCCATTCCTCGTCGAGGAAGAAGGGCAGCCACGGGTGGACGTCGACCATCCCGGTGTCCGCAACCACCCAATCCGGATACAGGTTCTTGTCGTGACCGATACGGCCGTCTTCCAGCCTCTCCGTGTGCGCGGCGAGCGGGTACGCCAGTCCCATCTGATCGAGCACACGAACGTCGAGTCCGACGTTCATGCTCGTCATACCGAGGTTCAGGAAGAAAACGACATGCTCGCCCGATTCGTCTATCGGCCCTGGCGGCGGAACGACGAACCACGCGTTGTAACTGGGAGACGGAATGAGTAGTCCACCGTCCGGGGTGTCCGCGATGGTCTCGACCATTGCTCGCATCCAGGGGTAGTCGAGGTAGTCCTCGGCTCGGATCGGATGCTCGTGACCGGTGTTGAGAGCGTAGAACGCACGCTCGTCGACGATGCCCGAGCGTCCGACGATCGAGCCTTCCGGCATGCCGGTCGTATTTGCGGCGACGGCTGCCCACACGATGGTCCCCACCCACAGCACTGCGGAGACACCGAAGATCGCGGTGTCCCGGTTGCGGCCGAATGCCGTGCGCGCCGGGACCCGAAGCGGAATGACCGCCACCGGGATCAGAAGGCAGAACAACACCGGAAGCAGGACGCGGCCGTGCATGAAGTCGCCACCGACTCGAACCGAGTACACACCCAGAATCAGGCCGCTGCCGAGAATGAACGTGACAACAGCGCGTGGGGTGCGCAACCACGCCTGCAACCGCACCCAGCGCGACCCTGAAACGGTCTGGGGCGCGGACGTGCGCTCGTTCCTGCCGATCGCAAGAAGTAGCAGCGCACCGACCAGCAGGAACAGCAGAGGCAACCACAGCAAGTACGGTCCGACGAGATTCCACAGATAGGCAAATCCTTGCGACCACTTTGCACCGCCTGCATCCTTCGAGACCGCGGTATTGGGGTACGGAAGCCCGTAATAACCCATGCGCCAGATCTGGTACGCCACCGGAACGAGTCCGGCGACAACCACGATCATCGCGCGGACCTTCCACGTCAAGCCTGCGGACACGACGATCATCATCAGTGCAAGAGCACCAGGGATCGCCATCTCCGGGCGCACGAGGGGCCCGAGCCCGGCAACAAAAGAGAGAATCAGAATCGACGCCGTCGACGGTACTGACGCCTGTGCCCACCGAACCATCAGCAACCACAGCAGCGCGATCCAGAAGATCACCAGACACGTCTCGAGGCCGGACGTCGCAAAATCTCGGGCGGGCGGAACAGCAATGTAGACGAGAACGCCGGCCGGAACGAGGAAAACCGTCCCGCCGACGCCTGGTCGCAGATCGCGGTACAGGCGGGCCGTTCCGAGCATCGCCAAGACCACAGCTGCGGTCGAGAGCACCAAAGCGATTGCCAGGACGACATATTCGAGCCGGATCTGCGTCAGCCAGCCGAAGGCGTAGACGATGTACGTCCACGCGGTGCTCGTATTCGCCTCGACGCGTTCACCGGCATTGAAGACGGGGCCGTTGCCGGCCAGCAGATTTCGCACCGTGCGCAGGACGATCAGTCCGTCGTCGGCGATCCATCGACGCTCCCACGCTCCCCAGAACGTGAGGACGGCAGCAAGCACCACCCCGCCGAGGAAAACTGCTCGGTTAGGGGTGGTGCTCGGTGCCGCGGTGTCGGCGACCTGGTCGGCTTCAGTGGCCGGCTCAGACGATGTAGACAGCGACACCCACTACTCCGATCCACGCCACTGCGAGGAATTGCAGAACCCGGTCACCGAGCGCGATTTCCTCGGGCTCACCGGCTTCGCCGCCGTCGACGTCCACGGCGTACCGCAGCACTGCGACGGTGAAGGGGACCATCGAAATGGCGTACCAGTTGGTACCCTTGATGTCGTCCTGCTGGAAGGCCCACAGTCCGTAGCAGAGCACGAGTGCCGTCGCGGCCATCGTCCATACGAACCGCAGGTAGGTCATCGTGTAGCTCTCGAGCGACTTGCGGATCTTGGCGCCGGTACGTTCGGCCAGCTTCAGTTCGGCGTACCGCTTTCCGGCAGCCATGAAGAGCGAACCGAATGCCATCATCAGCAGGAACCACTGCGACAGTTCGATCTCGGCTGCCACGCCACCGGCTATGGCGCGCAACAGGAATCCGGACGACACGATGCAGATGTCGATGACGGCCTGGTGCTTCAAACCGAAGCAGTAGGCAAGCTGGATGACGATGTACACGGACATCACCACGGCAAGTTGCCAGTTGGCGATGAACGAGAGAGCGATCGAACCGGACAGCAGCACCACGGCCATGCCGTACGCGATGTTGACGGGCAGAACTCCGGCCGCGATGGGGCGGAAGCGCTTGGTGGGATGCGCTCGGTCTGCCTCGACGTCCATCGCGTCGTTGACGAGGTAGATGCCGGACGCCGCCATGCAGAACACGACAAATGCCAGCGCGACGGGCAAGAGCACGTCGGCTTCGGTGGCTGTGCCGGCCGCGATGGGCGCGGCGAGCACGAGAACGTTCTTGACCCACTGGCGTGGGCGGAGCGCCTTGACGATGCCGGCGGGCAGGGACTTAGGGGGTCCGCTGACCGTGGCCGCTTCCTCGCTCATTTCTCTCCATATTTCTGTTCGGCCTTATGCACCAGCGCCGCGGATGCGGCGCCCAGTGCCGCACCGGCAAGCACGTCGGTCGGGTAATGAACTCCCAGAACCAGGCGCGAAAGCATCATCGGGGGCACCAGCAACGCCGGTAAGGGTAGCCCGGTGAGTCGACCGATCAGGAATGCCGCCGCCGTCGTCGACGTGGCGTGCGAGGACGGGAAGCTCAGCTTGCTCGGCGTCGAGACGTTGACCTGCAACGACGGGTCGGACGGGCGTTTGCGCCGCACGACACGCTTGATCACGACCGACGCGGCGTGTGCCCCGAAGGCACCGACGGCAGCGCCCGCCCATTCGCGGCGACGCGGCTTGTCGACGGCAGCGCCGACGGCAGCGATCGCGATCCAGCCGAGTGAGTGCTCACCGAAGTGCGACATTCCGCGAGCAACGGCGACGGCTCCAGGCACCTGCCCGACGGTCGACTGGATTCCGGCGAGGATCCTGACCTCGGGAGATACAGCCTCAGGAGATACAGCCTCAGGAGATACCGAAGACACGTTCCCACCTTTCCGTGCTGGTCAGTGAAGGAACGGCATCCTGGTACTGCTTCTTCAGTTCGGGGAACCTGGCAGCGAGTTCGCGGCGCAACCGGGTGGCTTCCTTGAGCAGTTCGAGTGCCTGCTTGGGGTTGCGCTTGCGGTAGACGACTCCGCGGCCGTCGGCGGTGGTGACGGTGACGCCGTCCACCTGCGAGAGCAGGAACCAGCGGGCGTCGATGGTCGGCACGTTGAGCTGGGGTCGCTCGAGGTGTTCGGCCTTGGCCGGCTTCACGTTGTGAACGGCGGCCCGAAGGACTCGGGTCACCTTCGCGACGGTGGTGAGCGGCAAGCTCACGTCTCCGACGTCGGCACCTGACGGCAGTGGCAGTTCCGTCGACGACGGCAGTACGACGGCGTCGGAGAATTCCTTGCGCTGGGCGTGTACCTCACCGAGTGCGGTCGGCAGCATGTTCGCGACGTGCTCGGGGCCGGCGAGGAAGTCGGCGATGGCCTTGTTCTGGATTGCGACGGTGGAGTACTCGAGGCACAGCAGGTGCTTGAGCGTTGCCTTCACCGTGTTGACCACGAGGCCGCGTCCGTTGCCCGGCATGTGCAGTGCGGCAACCACGAGACGGTTGCGGAGGTGGAAGTACGCCTGCCAGTCGATGGCGTCGTCCTTGTCGCTCCACGCCATGTGCCAGATCGCGGCACCCGGAAGTGTGACGGTCGGGTAGCCGGCTTTTTTTGCGCGCAAACCGTATTCGCAGTCGTCCCACTTGATGAAGAGCGGGAGGGGCTGCTTGATTTCTTCGGCGACCTGGCGCGGGATCATGCACATCCACCAGCCGTTGAAGTCGACGTCGATGCGGCGGTGCAGAAGCTTCGATTCGCGCAGCGGCTTCTTCGAGAAGTCGTGGTCGTATTCGACGTTCGGCGCTGCGGTCCACATGAAGATGCCGCGGTTGACCACTTCACCCATCACGTGGAGGTGGCTGCGTTCCTGCAGGTTGAGCATCTGGCCGCCCACCAGCATCGGCGATTTCGCGAACCGCGAGAAGGACAGGGCGCGCAGGATCGAGTCGGGTTCGATCTCGATGTCGTCGTCCATGAACAGGATGTGCTGGCACGACGTGTTCTTGAGTGCCTCGTACATGATTCGGCTGTATCCGCCGGAGCCGCCGAGGTTGCCCTGATCGTGAATGGTGAGCCGATCACCAAGCGCTGCAGCAGCTTCGGCGAATCCTGGCTCGTCGCGCACCTTGCGGGTGCCCTGATCCGGCATGATGACTGCCTTGATCACGTCGGACACCAGCGGATCGGATGCCAGCGCGGCAAGTGCCTTCACGGCGTCCGTCGGGCGGTTGAACGTCGGAATACCCACGGCGACAGTCGCTTCGCCGGGAGCCTCGACGGGGGCGTACCAGCCGCCACTCTCGACAACCACGGCCGAATCGGTAGTGATGTCGAACCAGATCCAGCCACCGTCTTCGAACGGAGCAAGCTCGACGTCGAATTCCAGAGCTGCATCACCGTCGGCAAATTCTTTGCCTTCCACGTGAATTCGCGAGGAATCCGCCTTGGAACGGTAGATGTCGACGCGGCCGTGGCCGGACAGTTCCAGACGCAGGACCACCGATTTCAGGATGGACCAGCGTCGCCAGTAGCTGGCGGGGAAAGCGTTGAAGTACGTGGCAAACGAGACCTCGGTCTCGGCGCCGAGCGCTACCGACGTGCGCGAAGTCGAGTGCGCCCGCCGGCTGTTGGACCAGGACTCTTCCAAGTAGAGCGTGCGCACGTCGAGCGGTTCACCGGCGCGCGGCAGGATGATCCGCTGGAGCAGCGACTTACCGAGGTAACTCACCTCGTCCCCCGCGTCGGCGTTCTCACCCTCGAGCAGATGACGTGCGTTCATTCGCTCTCCCCTGCCAATTCCGCACCCGATTCCAGATGCGGCCGCAAGGTGTTCTCGAACATCGTCAGCGCACTGGCGATAGCCATGTGCATGTCGAGGTACTGGTAGGTACCCAGGCGGCCACCGAACAGCACCTTGTTGTCAGCGGTTTCCGCCTTGGCGCGTGAGCGGTACGCGGCGAGCTTGGCGCGATCCTCCGGCGTGTTGATCGGGTAGTACGGCTCGTCGGTCGACTCGGCGAAGCGTGAGAACTCGCGCATGATGACGGTCTTGTCGGCCGGGTACTCGCGTTCCGGGTGGAAGTGGCGGAACTCGTGGATGCGGGTGAACGGGACGTCCGCGTCGTTGTAGTTCATGACCGGGGTGCCCTGGAAGTCGCCGACTGGCAGAACTTCGGTCTCGAAGTCGAGGGTGCGCCAGCCCAGCTCACCTTCGGAGTAGTCGAAGTAGCGGTCGAGCGGGCCGGTGTAGATGACGGGTGCGTCGGGGTTGGCGCTGCGCAGCTCGTCCCGGACGTCGAAGTAATCGGTGTTCAGACGGACCTCGATCTTGGGGTCCGTGACCATGTTCTCGAGCCACGCGGTGTAGCCGCCGACGGGCAGGCCCTCGTACGTGTCGTTGAAGTAGCGGTTGTCGAAGTTGTAGCGGACCGGCAGGCGGCTGATGTTGGCCGCGGGCAGCTCCGTGGGATCGGTCTGCCATTGCTTGGCGGTGTAGTCACGCACAAAGGCTTCGTACAGAGGGCGGCCGATCAGCGAGATCGCCTTCTCCTCGAGGTTGGAGGCGTCCTTCGCATCGATCTCGCTGGACTGTTCCGCGATGAGCGCGCGTGCCTCTTCGGGCGTGAAGTACCGCCCGAAGAACTGCGAGACGAGGCCCAATCCCATGGGGAACTGGTAGGCCTGGCCCTTGTGCAGCGCAAAGACGCGGTGCTGGTAGTTCGTGAATTCCGTGAACTGGGTGACGTAGTCCCAGACCTTCTTGTTGGAAGTGTGGAACAGATGCGCTCCGTACTTGTGGATCTCGATGCCTGTCTCCGGCTCGGGCTCGGAGTAGGCATTGCCACCCAGGTGGTGACGGCGATCCAGAACCAGCACTCGCTTACCCAACTGGGTGGCGGCGCGCTCGGCGATGGTCAGCCCGAAGAATCCCGAACCGACGACGATGAGGTCGTACTGAGCAAGGGCGGTCTCTGAATTTGCAGCGGTCACGATGAACCAGGGTATCGGACCTGATCTACCGGGGGCGTATTAGCAGTCGTGATCACACCCGCTGTGGAACCGATACCCCGGTCCGATGCGTCCAAGCACGTGGGCTGCCCGGGTGGGCAGCGGGAGGTGGGGCCCAACATGACACGCATAGCCGGAGCGCTGATGCTGGCGACCGTTCTGATCTCGGTGGTGACCGGATGTGGTCGCAGCGTCGAAGGGACTGCGAGGGCGCAGGCGGCAACGGCCACGCTCGAACAGTCCCCAACCGCCACCACGTCGTCGCCCGAACCAGCAGCCGACGACGGTTTGTGCAACATTCCCGACGACGTCGCGACGGAGTTGAACGTCGACAAGTCCACCGCTGAGCGGTCGATGGAATCGGCTACCACGCTGCTGGACGACTGCGCGTGGCGTGGCCCGGATTTCGAGTTGCGAATCGCGAGCTACGACGTTGTTGCGGCCCCCTTTGCAGCGCGTCTTGCGCAGGAAGTCTCAGCCGACAGCAAAGAAATCACCATCGGCACACATCAGGCATTTGTTCTCACCCAATCCGAGGAGGAGTTCGAACCCGGCTGCGTGATCGTCCTGGACATGATGGACAACAGCATCGTGGTCATCAGGGAAGACGACACCTACATCAGTCGCGCCAGCATGTGTTCTCGCGTCCGTTCTGCCGCCACCGCTATCGAAGACGCCCTGGAGTGAGATGGCCAGGACGTCCTCGAGAGCTGGCGTCTACAGACTCTTTGCGATGATTCCCTTCATCACTTCGTTGGCGCCGGCGTAGATCTTCTGCACGCGGGAGTCTTCGTACATGCGCGCGATCGGGTATTCGCGCATGTAGCCGTAGCCGCCGTAGAGCTGAACACAACGGTCGACGACGGCACACTGCTGCTCGGTGAGCCAGTACTTGACCATCGCTGCGTCCGCACCGTCGAGCTCACCGTTGAGGTGATCCTCGATGCAATTGTCGAGGAATACGCGGCAGGTGCGGGCGATGGTCTGACATTCAGCAAGTTCGAATGCTGTGTTCTGGAACTCGAAGAGGCTGTGCCCGAACGCTTGACGCGCCTTGGTGTACGCGACGGTCTCCTCGACGGCCCGCTCGATGGTGCCGATGGCCTGAGCGCCGATGATGAGACGCTCTTGCACCAGCTGCGCCATCAGCTGACCGAAGCCGAGGCCTTCGGACTCGCCCAGGAGATTCGAGACGGGAACGCGGACGTCGGTGAAGGACAGCTCCGACGTGTCGGCTCCGTGCTGGCCGACCTTGTCGAGCACGCGGCCCACCGCAAAGCCTTCGCAGTCACGCAGATCGACGATCAAGAGCGAGACGCCCTTGGCGCCGGCCTTGGGGTCCGTCTTGACGGCCAGCACGATCATGTCGGCGCTGCCACCGTTGGTGATGAAGGTCTTCGACCCGTTCACCACGTAGTGGTCACCGTCGCGGATAGCCGACGTCGTGATGGCCTTGAGGTCGGAACCTGTTCCCGGCTCGGTCATTCCGATGGCGCCGAGGATTTCGCCCGTCGCCATGCCCGGCAGCCACGCCTGCTTCTGCTCTTCGTTGCCGTACTCGAGCACGTAGTGCGCGACGATGCCACTGTGCACGGAGTTACCAAGCGCGTAGTCGCCGCAATACCCCTGCGCCTCGAAGACCGCGAGGTCGTGCGCAAAGGTTCCGCCGCCCCCGCCGTACTCCTCGGGAATTGAGCAGCACAGCAGGCCGAGCTTGCCGGCTTCGAGCCACACGGAACGGTCGACGCGATGCTGAGCGTCCCACTGCTCACGCTTGGCGATCAGCTCACGATCGAAGAAACCGCGGGCCAGTTCGGCGACTGCGGTGATCTCGTCGTCGTACCACGACGGCTTGCGCTTGGTTCCCATGATCAGACTCGCTTGAGCAGGGCTGCGAGGGCCTGGCCGCCGCCGATGCACATGGTGACGATGCCGAATTCGAGATCGCGGCGGACCATGTCGCGGGCAGCGCGCAGGGTAAGGATCGCGCCGGTTGCGCCGACGGGGTGTCCGAGGGCGATGGCGCCGCCGTACGGGTTGGTCTTCTCCGGGTCGAGGCCGGCGTCACGGATGACAGCGATGGCCTGCGAGGCAAACGCCTCGTTGACCTCGGCGGTGCCGATGTCGGACGGCTTCAAACCTGTTTGTGCAAAGAGCTTTTCGAGGGCGAGCACGGGAGCGTAGCCCATCAGGCCTGGCTCCATGGCTGCCGTCGTGACGGCTTCGAGGGTGACCAGACCGGTCAGGCCGCGCTTGGCTGCCTCGGTGCCGGTCGCGAGAACGAGGGCTGCGGCGCCGTCGTTGATGCCCGACGCGTTACCGGCGGTGACGGAGCCGCCCTCTTCGAATGCGGGGCGGAGCTTCGCGAGGGTTTCCATCGTGGTGCCGGGCTTGGGGTGCTCGTCCTCGGTGATGGTGACGGAGCGACGGCCACCGGTTTCGACGGCGGTGATCTCCTCGGCGAAAGCGGCCTTTGCGGCGTCGGTGGCTGCGCGTCGCTGCGATTCGACGGCAAACTCGTCCTGCTGCTCGCGGCTGACGCCGTACTTACGGGCGACGGCTTCGGCGGTGCGGCCCATGTGGGCGTTGCTGAAGGGGTCGGTGAGCATCGCGACGGTGCCGTCGACGAGACCGTGATCGCCCAACTTGAAGCCGGCGCGGGCGGAGAAATCGTAGAACGGCATACGGGACATGCTCTCGTCGCCGCCGGCGAGCGTGATGGCGGCAGCGCCCCAGCGCATCTGCATTGCTGCCGACCAGATTGCCTGCAGACCGCTGCCACACAGGCGGTTGACGGTGTAGGCGGGAACGTTCTCGGGCAGTCCGGCTGCGATGCCGACGCGGCGCGCGTTGTAGGCGTCTGGGCCGACCTGGCCGATGCAGCCCATGACAACCTCGTCGATGTCCTCGGGTGCAACGCCGGCGCGGGTCAGCGCGGCCTTGGCAGCCGTGGCGCCGAGCTCGTGTGCGGGGACGTCCTTGAAGACGCCACCGAAGCTACCGACCGGGGTGCGAGCCCCGTCGACGATGACGATCGGTTCGGGTGTGGTCATGATTGTCCCCATCTGCTGTGCGCACGGCGCTCGAAATTCTCGGTCCGTGGCCGATACTAGGACATCTAAGTATCGCGCAGATGGGGACGTAGGCGTCAGGCCTTTGTAGTGACTGCCGCTGTTGTCGTTTCCACCGTTGGGGTTACCTCTGCCGGGGCGGCCCGGTCTTGTTGTCGTCCGTCTTGTCGTCGTTGCGGTAGCGGTAGAGCCCGATGCCCACGAGGATCGCCGCAAGACCAAGGGACACGAACATCTGGCTACGGGTCGAGTCGAGGACGACCATGCCGATGCAGAGCGCGATGATCGCGGCAATGGTGGCGTAGGTGAGGTACGGGAAGAGCCACATCTTCAGTTCCAGTTCCTGGCCCGACGCTTCGAGCTTCCGACGAGTTCGCAACTGGGACACGGAGATAACGAGCCACACGAAGAGCGCGATCGCACCGGAGGAGTTCACGAGGAACAGGAACACCTTGTCCGGGGACAGGTAGTTCATGCCAACCGTCAGGAATCCGACGATGGTCGAGACCAGCACGGCGCGCATCGGGACGCCGGTCTTCTCGATGCGGGAGAGCGACTTCGGGGCGTCGCCGCGTCCGGCGAGGGAGAAGATCATGCGGCTTGCGGTGTACAGGCCGGAGTTCAGGCAGGACAGGACGGAGGTGAGAACAACGACGTCCATGATGTTGCCCGCGGCCGGGATGCCGTACGAGTCCATGACTGCGACGTAGGGGCTGAGTGCGACAGATGCGCTGTCCCACGGCAGCAGGGTGACGACAACGGCGATCGAGCCGATGTAGAAGATGAGGATTCGCCACACGACGGATTTGACGGCTGCACGAACAGCTTCGAGCGGATTAGCCGATTCACCAGCGGCAATGGTGGCGATTTCAGCTCCGAAGAACGAGAACACCACCACAAGGACTGCGGCAAGCATGGCTCCCGTGCCGTTGGGCAGGAACCCGCCGTGGCCGGTCAGGTTGGTCATGCCTGGTGCTTCGACGCCGGGCATCCACCCGCAGATCGCGACGACACCCATGCCGAGGAACGCGATGATGGCAACAACTTTGATGGACGCGAACCAGAACTCGAACTCACCGAACGACTTGACCGAGATGATGTTGGTCAAGGTCAGCACGATCATCAGAATCAGTGCCCAGGTCCATTGCGGAACACCTGGTACCCATCGGTTCATGATGAGAGCGCCTGCGGTGGCCTCGATTCCGAGGACGATGATCCAGAACCACGCGTACAGCCAGCCGATGGAGAAGCCGGCCCAGCGGCCGATGGCCTTGTCTGCGTACGAGGAGAACGACCCGGTTTCCGGGGACGCTGCCGACATCTCACCGAGCATGCGCATCACGAGGATGACGACGACGCCGGCAAGTGCGTAGGAAATCAGGACGCCTGGGCCCGTTTCCTGGATCGCCACGCCGGAGCCGACAAACAGTCCGGCCCCAATGACGCCTGCGATCGCGATCATCGACAGGTGCCGCTTCTTCAGCGTGTGCTGAAGCGCGGGTTGGTCCGTACTGGACATCGAAACTCCTTGTGGGATTCTCCGGTGGGATTCTGGTGGCGCTTTTTGGCTAGCGCCAGTGTCGGACCTCGAACCCCCTCGCGACAGGCTCCACTTTGTACAAACGTGACCGCAGGCACTACATAGTGGCGCGAACAAGGTGCCAGACTGAACCCATGCCCATCACCCTGCGCCAGCTCTGCGCGACCGAACAGTTCGGCCTGCGAGTACTGGCCGGGCAAGACCAGCTCGACCGCACCCTGACCTGGGCACATGTCTCCGAACTCCCCGACCCGACGCCCTTCCTCGACGGCGGCGAATTACTCCTCATCACCGGGGTGTCGCTACCCATGACGGCCGCGGGAACAACCCGATTCGTGCGGACCCTGGTGGGCGTCGGAATTGCCGGAATCGGTTTCGGAACCGGCCTCGGATACGAGGAAGTACCGCAGGCTCTCGTGGATGCGGCCACACGTTTCAACGTGCCTCTTCTCGACGTCGAAGGATCGCTCCCCGAACCGGTTCCTCCCGTACATATTTGCGTACTTGCTGCAGATCGAAGAACGGTAGCGATCCGATTGCAACCTGCTGCAGCGAAGCGAGTACCTGCCCCGGGACGCGGTGGAACCCGAAGGTGCGCACTCCGCCCTCGAGACCCAACTTCCGCTGGACTTTCGCCTGACGCCGCTCGAATCCACGCCGACTAGCCGAGTCGTCACGTGGTTTATATGTCACCGGCGGCAATTTCGCGCTGATACCGCTTGTGGTGAGGAACGAACTGTAGTGAGGCGCGATGACCGTGTCCCGGTTGACCGCACCGAAACCGGCCTGCGCGAGACCGCGATCGAGGCCGTCGAGCCAACCCGATTTCGGGTCGCCGTCACCAATTCCGTGCAGAAAAACAATCTTCACAACCGCGTTCCTCTCGAGGTTCGAACCCTGATATCGCCGTAGCTCATGCCGCTATTCACTACAAGAGTTGGAGAGAGGTGAGGACCAGTGGCAATCTCATCCGAGTTCTTAGCGCTTAGCCGTTCAATACCGTACCGAGCACGTCCGACACTTTCCCAACCAGCTGGCAAAATCTCGTTCACAACAGTGACATGGCAGGTAGATCAATTAACGAGAGCGACCCGCTTGATGTGTCGGAGAAGATTCCGTTGCGGATTTACTCCGCATGCCACTCGGCGGCGGTAACGATGCATTACTCATACGAGATGATACGAAAGTGAAACAGTTGGAAGCGCATGAGGTACCCCTCCGCAAAGTGTTCTGCAGTGACTACGATTTCCGGATCCCGGAGTACCAACGTCCATATTCCTGGGGGACAGAGCAAGCCTGTCAACTACTCGAAGACCTGACAGAAGCCCTCGACCGAGGACCCGACGAACCGTATTTCTTAGGCTCGGTAGTCCTCGTGAAGTCGAGCGACGAAACCTCTGCCGATGTCATCGACGGCCAACAACGTCTCACCACCCTGACGATTCTGCTAGCGGTACTGCGCGACCTCACTACCGATTCAGGCCTTGCCCGTGAACTCGAAGTGATGCTCCAAGAACCGGGCAGCAAAGTCCAGGGACTGGCATCAAAGCCACGACTGACCCTCCGCGACCGGGACACAGAATTCTTCACCCAGCACGTCCAGAATCCCGGTCAACTCCAGGCACTCTTTGCACGTAAACCGGAAACACTGGCAACCGACGCGCAACGATCAATCCATGCCAACGCGAAAGCACTATGGGAATTGCTTCACTCGCGCGACGAGAATGCCCGTCTCGGCCTCGTACAATTGCTCGGGCAAAAGACATTCCTCGTCATCGTGACCACACCTGATCTCAACAGTGCACACCGAATCTTCTCCGTCATGAATGCGAGAGGACTCGACCTCTCCCCGGCCGACATCTTCAAATCACAAGTCGTCGGAGCAATACCGGAAGTCTTGTCCAAGGTCTACGCAGACAAATGGGAAGATGCCGAGGCCACTCTCGGCCACGACGATTTCGGTGATCTGTTTCTCCATATCCGGATGATCTTCTCCAAGGAACGTGGAAAACGGGAACTACTCAAGGAATTTCCCGAACAAGTTCTCAATGCGTATCTCCCGGATCGCGCTACAGAATTCGTCGACGACATCGTCGTCCCCTACGCCAACGCCTACGCACAGATGCGAGATCACTCGTACACCGCCGCCCACGGCGCCGACCTGATCAATGCATGGTTCCGACGGCTCGACAAGATCGAGAACAACGACTGGCGACCCGTCGCGCTCTGGGCTCTGCGCCACCACAGCGACGAACCCGCATGGCTTGATGCCTTCCTCAAACAGCTCGAACGACTCGCCGCCAGCATGCTGGTCCGTCATGTGTACAACACACCCCGTGTCCGGCGATACGCGGAAATACTGCGTGAACTCGATGCCGGTGCCGGACTGAATGCGCCTTCCTTTGATCTCACTTCAAGAGAGATCGAGGAAACTCTCCAGGGGTTGGAAGGCGACATCTACCTCTACACCAAAGGACGCCGCTACATCCTCCTGAGACTGGACGAGGCATTGGCGAAAAGCCCAGGCGTGCGATACGAGCATCGCCTCATTACCGTCGAACACGTACTCCCCCAGAACCCCAGTCCTGGATCGCAGTGGCTGAACGATTTCACCAACAAGGAACGCCAGGAGTGGACACACCGCCTCGCGAACCTTGTTCTGCTGAACCAGGCCAAGAACTCCGAAGCGCAGAACTTCGACTTCGAGAAGAAGAAATCGAAGTATTTCACTGGTAAGCGCGGAGTGGCGACATTCGCACTGACGAGCCAAGTACTCAGTGAACCGGAATGGACCCCCACAACCATGCAAGACCGGCAGAAGACCCTATTAGGAGCACTGCGGGACGAATGGGATCTCGCCTAATCAGAGGCGAACACCTGGATCAGACAACCAATCTGCGCCGGAACGATCTGTAGAGAACCAGTTATCTGCAGCGCACACTCCACTAATCCACCACGGCAAGCCCCTCTGCTCGATCGTCCATTCGATCGGGCAGAGGGCGAGGACCACCATGCATTTCACAATGCCAAGATCATCAGATGTGAGCGATACCCGTATCTTCATCACCGAGGTGACCGCCAGTGCCTATTGTTTACAGCGAAAAATCATCCGTTACAACAGTTTCGAGGTATCTAGCGTCGACCGAGCCGAGGAAGAAGTAGATGCGTTTGCGCACCTACAAAGCCAATATCCCCGCTCACCTCGACTTTCGGCCCTTCCAGAATACGAGGGTAAATCGTCCACACCGATGGCTCGCCCACTGCCCAAGAGTTGCGAAGATCATCGAAAACCGCAGTAAGAAAAATTGGGTCGTCGAACAGACAATGCCCTCACTGTCCCCACCACCACCGAAGACAGGCCCACGCGACCAAGCAATGGTGGTTGGTTCAGAGTGCCCGCTTCGCGCGATCCGCCATATCCATTGCCGCAGCTTCCTCCGGAGTGGGCGCTCCTCCACCGAGCCGGCGCGGGACCCAGTACCCACCAGGCTCATGAGCAAACCCATCCTGAACGTGATGCAAGATGGCATCCATCTCGATCCGCAGGATTTCGGTAAGTGCGTCCGCCGGTTCTACCGGATCAATGGGCGCCCCAACTTCCACGGAGATCGGAAAGTGGTTGCGGCCCAAATTCTTCGGTCCGCCTTTTGTTACCAACCGCTGCGCGCCCCAGACGATCACGGGAATGATCGGCACATTCGCTTCGATCGCCATCCGCGCTGCACCGGACTTGAATTCCTTGATCTCGAAGCTCCGGCTGATTGTCGCTTCCGGATACACCCCAACCAATTCGCCACGACGCAACCCGTCGACGCCGACCTGGAAGGCCGCGGCACCCGCCGAGCGATCCACTTCGATGACGCCGCACCCGCGCATGAGGAACGCGAGAACCTTGTTGTTCGCCAATTCCGTTTTGGCCATCACCCGAAGCTTCCGCTTCGACTCGCGCACGGCAAGGGCCGCATGGATGAAGTCCAGGTAGCTCGTGTGGTTGATCGCAATAACAGCTCCGCCGGTACGCGGAACGTTCTCGGTGCCGGTTCTGGTGACCGCCAAACCCTGTAGACGGCAGAGAACACGCGCGGTGGTCTCGACTGCCGTGTACACGGGTTCGGCGGTCACGGGCTCAGCCTTCCGACTTGCGGGCCTCGCGTGCTTTTGCCTTGGCCTCGACCTCTTCGGCATCCATTTTGTCTGCCTGTTCGAGGGTGGGCGCGCTACCACCCAATCGTGCGGGTACCCAGTACTCGCCTGCGGGATGCTGGTAACCCTTCTGAGCTTCGAGCAGCAGTTCCTGCATCGTCGTGCGCAGTTTGGCCGTCAGCTCACTGGCCGGTTCGAAAGGCTGGATGGGCTCGCCGACGGCAATGGAGATCGGAGTATTGGTGCGGCCCAACCGCTTCGGGTAGCCCTTGGTCCACACTCGCTGTGCACCCCAGATCGCGACGGGGATGATGGGAACACCGGCCTCGATTGCCATGCGGGCAGCACCGGACTTGAATTCCTTGATCTCGAAGCTCCGACTGATCGTGGCTTCCGGATATACGCCGACCAGTTCGCCGCGCTTGAGGAAATCGACGGCCGCCTTGTAGGAATCAGCACCCGCGCCACGGTCGACGGGGATGTGCTTGAGGGCGCGCATGATGGGCCCGGAAATCTTGTTGTCGAAAACTTCCTTCTTGGCCATGAACCGGATGTACCGCTTCGGGGTGCGCGCCGGCAGACCCGCGTAGGTGAAGTCCATGTATCCGGTGTGGTTGATCGCGATCACCGCACCACCGGTTGCGGGGATATTCCGATCGCCCTGAACCGAGAACTTCAGGCCTTCGAACGCGAAGACGGTACGGGCGATGCCGATGACTGTTCTGTATACGGGGTCCACAGGTTCCCAGCCTAGCGGTGAACCCGTGATCTGACCCACCGCGTGGGCGCGTGTTTCCGGTGGTGACGTCGGGTTATCCGCGATGCCCAGGGGTTGCCTGATCAAACCCGCTGCGCGGAGGGCCTACCCTGGTACCGTCGCTCAGCACATTTTCAGGAGGCATACCAGTGCAGGTCACCAGCGTCGGTCACGCCGGATTCCACATTCAGACGACCGCAGGCTCGATCCTGTGCGATCCGTGGGTCAACCCCGCGTATTTTGCGTCGTGGTTCCCGTTCCCGGATAACTCGGAGTTGGATTGGGACGCCATCGGTAATTGCGATTACCTGTACGTCTCGCACCTTCACAAGGATCATTTCGATCCCGAGAACCTGAGCAAGCACGTCAACAAGGACGCCACGGTCCTGCTGCCGGACTACCCGGTCCCGGACCTCAAGCGTGAGCTCGAGAAGCTCGGTTTCCACAAGTTCTTCGAAACCGAGGACTCCGTCAAGCACACCGTCTCGGGCCCCAAGGGTGACCTGGAGATCATGATCATTGCCTTGCGCGCCCCGGCTGACGGCCCGATCGGCGACTCCGGCATCGTGATTTCCGATGGCGAGACCACGTGCTTCAACATGAACGACGCGCGTCCGGTCGACATGGACGTCCTGGGCGAGCAGTTCGGCAAGATCGACATCCACCTTCTGCAGTACTCGGGTGCAATCTGGTACCCGATGGTCTACGACATCCCCAAGGGCACCAAGCGCAACTTCGGCAAGCAGAAGCGTCAGCGCGGCATGGATCGCTGCCGTAGCTACATCGAGCAGGTCGACGCCACCTGGGTCGTCCCGTCGGCCGGCCCGCCGGTATTCCTCGACGACGCTCTGCGTGACCTCAACGACGATCACGACGACGAGGGAAACATCTTCCCCGATCAGATCGTGTTCCTCGAGCAGATGCGCATCCACGGCAACAACGGCGGCCTGCTGATGATCCCCGGCTCGGTCGTGGATATTCATGGCAGTGAAGCTGTTCTGTCCCATCCGATTCCGGATGCAGAGGTCGACAAGATCTTCTCGAACAAGGCCGAGTACATCGAGAACATGGCCCAGAAGATGGCTCCCGTTCTCGCTGCCGAAAAGGCATCGTGGGCACCGGCCGAGGGTGAACCGCTCCTCGAAGCGATCAAGGCGAAGTTCGAGCCCATCATGGCGCAGTCGGACGTCATCTGCGACGGCATCGGCTACCCGGTCGGACTTGTCATGGGCGACGAGACGGTAGTCCTCGACTTCCCGAAGCGCCTCGTCCGCGAGCCCATCGACGGTGAAGGCAAGTACCGCTACGGATTCCGCATCGCACCCGAGTTGGTTCGCACCGTCCTGCGCGACGACGAACCCGACTGGGTCAACACCATCTTCCTCTCCACCCGCTTCCAGGCGTGGCGAGTGGGCGGATACAACGAGTTCCTGTACACGTTCTTCAAGTGCCTCACCGACGAGCGCATCGCCTACGCCGACGGCTGGTTCTCCGAAGCCCACGACGACACCGCGTCAATCGAGCTGGGCGGTTACGAGATTCAGCGTCGTTGCCCGCATTTGAAGGCCGACCTCACCAAATTCGGTGTGGTGGAAGGCAACAAGCTCACGTGCAACCTGCACGGCTGGCAGTGGGATCTCGAAACAGGCGCCTGCAAGACGTCCAAGGGACACGAGTTGCGCACCCGCAAGCTCTAGCCTCGACCTAGCCGAAAGTGGGGCTGCAGGTCGTCAGACCTGCAGCCCCACTTCATGTTACGGATGAGGAAAGTTCCACTTCTGCCCTACGAGCCGAAGATGTTACCCAGCGAACCCGATCCACCGGGTTCCGTACCCGCCTCAGTGACGTTGATCGTCGACCCGGTAGATTCCGACTCCTTCATCCCGGGACCACCACTGAACACCGCAGTGATCGAATGATTACCCGCAGTGGCGAAGGTGTGATCAAGAACAGCAACACCGTTGACCACGTCCACCGCTGCGCCCAACGGCACATTGCCCTCGAAGAACTGCACTGTGCCAACGCTGCCCAGCGGAGACACATTGGCCTTCAACTGAACACTCTTACCCACAACACCTGATGCCGGAACATTCAACGTTGTCGTCGTATCCACATCAGTCGGCGCTTCAACGGTCACATTGACCGTCTCCGCATTCGACGTCGAGCCGGCCAACGTACCGGAACCGCTGTACACCGCAGTCACCGTAACCGTGCCGACGGCGTTGAACGTGTGCGCCAACGTCGCTGCACCGTTAACTACAGGAACCGAACCAACGCTGACACCGTCAACCTTGAAGGTGACCGTGCCGCCCGACGGAGCCGGATCACCTGAAGGCTGACCGGAAACCGCAGCGGAAAGATCCAGTTCCACACCGACCTTCGCTTCACCCGCAACACTGAGCACCGTTGTCGAAGTCGTGTCGACAACCACTGCATCAGACACCGTCACCGTCGACGGACCCGCACTCGACGCCACAAAACCGGCGCCTGAGAAATCAGCCGTCACCGACTGCACACCCGCCGCAGCAAACGTGTGCGACAGAGTCGCAACACCATTCGACACCACAGCAGTACCAACCTCGACACCGCCAACCTTGAACGACACCGAACCCACAGCAGAAGCCGGAGCAACCGTCGCCGTCAAATCAACAGCAACACCCGTCGTCGCCGAAGCCGGAACCGTCAAACCCAGCGTCGTATCAACATCAACCGGAACCGGATCAGAGACCGTCACCGTCGACGGACCCGCACTCGACGCCACAAAACCGGCGCCTGAGAAATCCGCGGTCACCGACTGCACACCAGCAGCACCAAACGTGTGCGACAGAGTCGCAACACCATTCGACACAACAGCAGCACCAACCTCGACACCGCCGACCTTGAACGACACCGAACCCGCGGCGTTTGTCGGAGTAACGGTCGCGGTCCAATCAACAGCATCACCCGTCGTCGCCGCAGCCGGAACATTCAGCACCAAAGACGTTTCCACATCAGCCGGAACCGGATCAGAGACCGTCACCGTCGACGGACCCGCACTCGACGCCACAAAACCGGCACCCGAGAAATCCGCCGTCACCGACTGCACACCAGCAGAAGCAAACGTGTGCGAAAGAGTCGCAACACCATTCGACACCGAAGCGGTACCCACCTCGACACCGCCAACCTTGAACGACACTGAACCCACCGCAGAAGCCGGAGCAACCGTCGCCGTCAAATCAACAGCAACACCCGTCGTCACTGAAGCCGGAACACCCAGCACCAGAGACGTTTCCACATCAACCGGAACCGGATCAGACACCGTCACCGACAACGGACCCGCACTCGACGCCACAAAACCCACGCCTGAGAACTCTGCCGTCACCGACTGCACACCCGCAGCAGCAAACGTGTGCGACAAAGTCGCAACACCATTCGACACAGATGCAGTTCCAACCTCGGCACCGCCAACCTTGAACGACACCGAACCCACCGCAGAAGCCGGAGCAACGGTCGCCGTCAAATCAACAGCAACACCCGTCGTCGCAACAGACGGAACCGACAAACCCAACGTCGTATCAATATCAGGCGGAGCCAAGACGGTCACAGTGACCGGAGCTGAGATCGGACCGACGCCAACAGCATTCGCCGCAACGGCAGTCACGGTCAGGGTGCCGACCTCGCTGGTGACGATGTCACAGCTGAAAGCACCGGCAGCACCAGCAGTGACCTTGCACGTCTTCTCACCAGCTATGACAGTGACCTCCGAATTGGCCTCAGCAGTCCCGGAAACCGTCACAGTGCCGCCGACAACAACAGATGTCGGGTTCACGGTGATTGCGGTCGGCGCCGCAGGGGCGGTCGGCGCAGCTGCCACAGTCCCGGTCTGCGCGGCCGAGGTCGATACTGCGTTGGTGGCGTCGCTGAGGTACTTCGCGGTGATCGAGTACGGCTGGCCCGCGTCCGCGCCGGACGGGGTCCACGCGTAGGTAGCGGTGCCGTTGGCGATCGTGCCGGTACCGAGGAGGTTGCCGTTGTTCAAGAAGTCGACGTTGCCGGTGGCACCTGTTGTGACGGTGGCCGTCAGAGTCGAGGCTCGATCAGCCTGCGGTGCAGGCGCTACGGTGAGGCTGGTCTGCGTTGCAGCCTTTGCAACGGTGATAGACGGACCCGTATTGGCGGTTTCAGAGCCCGTACCCTGGTTCGCGCTGATGCCGGCGCCCGTTATCAAGGCGACGTCGCGGGCACAGTTCTGGCCGACGGTGTACTTGACCGTGTAGTCGATGTTCCGATCGACGGCGCTGCGGATCCACGATCCTGTCATGCTCACAGATGTGGAGGTCGAACTCGTGCCGACGCCATTTCCGGCGACTTTTGACGAATCCACGACGTAGGTGAGGCAGTCCGGGTGAATGTCCTTGAAGGCACTGATGGTCGGAGCGAGACCACCGTTCCAACGGATGTTGTTCGTGACGGTGATTGTTTCGCCGGGGACGGGCGTACCGTTGCTGATCGTTCGGTTGAATGTCCAACTGCCGGACGTCGTCGATGTGCTCACGGGCGCAGCGGACGCTGTCATGACGCCGAACGACGTCGCGAAGCCCACCGCCATCGCTGCGGTGCTGACGCCGGCTAACAACCGGCGTAACTTCCTGTCTTTCATGTACTTCGAGCCCTCTCTTGCGATGCGCTGACTGGACGGAACAACCGCCGCAGCCAGTGCCACAGCAGCAGTTGAGCTGAATCCGAATCTGCTTTGCGCAGCAGAAGGGAAGCCCACCCAGCGAGCCGACATTTTGGTTAGGAACTGTTGATCAAAAGTTGAATCACAGAGTAGCTAGAAAACTGCTACCTGTATCAGTTTTGGTAAGACGGACGTCCAATAGGGAGCAAAATGTTGCTGGCCACCGTCTTGGGTGAGCTAAGCAGGCCGAAATAGACAAGAGCGGAGCTGCAGATCATCAGACCTGCAGCCCCGCTCTGCGCGAAACAACTACCCCCAAGCCGAACACACCTGGTCGGGCGGAAAAGCAGCCGAGGCCGCGACAAAATCGTCGCGGCCTCGGCTTTTCAGCTAGGAAGAAGTCAGCGCAACACATCCGTGCCGACAAACGGAACCAGTGCTGCCGGCACGCGAACGGTGCCGTCGGCCTGCTGGTGGTTTTCGAGGATCGACACGATCCAGCGCGTCGTAGCCAGGGTGCCGTTGAGGGTGGCAGCTGTCTGCGGCTTGCCGTTCTCGTCGCGGTACCGAACACTCAACCGTCGCGCCTGGAAGGTCGTGCAGTTGGAGGTCGAGGTCAGTTCGCGGTACGCCTGCTGCGTCGGAACCCATGCCTCGCAGTCGAACTTACGGGCAGCCGAGGAACCAAGGTCTCCGCCGGCAACGTCGATGACGCGGTACGGAATCTCCATGGCGTCCAACATGTCCCGCTCCCAACGCAGGAGACGCTGATGCTCGGCGTCGGCGTCCTCCGGTCGGCAGTATGTGAACATTTCGACCTTGTCGAACTGGTGGACGCGGATGATGCCGCGGGTGTCCTTGCCGTAGCTTCCCGCTTCACGGCGGAAGCACGAGGACCAACCGGCGTAGCGCTTCGGGCCTTCGTTCAGCTCGAGAATTTCACCCGAGTGGTAACCGGCCATCGGGACCTCGGAGGTGCCGACGAGGTAGAGGTCGTCTTCCTCGAGGTGGTAGATCTCATCGGAGTGAGCGCCGAGGAAGCCGGTACCGGCCATGATCTCGGGGCGCACGAGCACCGGCGGAATCATCATCGTGAAGCCGTTGGAGATAGCCTTCTGCGCCGCGAGCTGCAGCAGTCCGAGCTGGAGCATCGCGCCGTACCCGGTCATGAAGTAGAAACGCGAACCCGAGACCTTCGCGCCGCGCTCCATGTCGATGAGGTTGAGCGATTCACCGAGCTCGAGGTGATCCTTCGGCTCGAAGTCGAACGACGGAATGTCGCCGACAGTCTCGAGGACGATGTAGTCGTCTTCGCCGCCGGCCGGAGCGCCCTCCTGCACGACGTTGGAGATCGCGCGGTGCGCGGCGTCGAGCGCGGCCTGCGCCTCGTGCTGCGCGGCTTCGGCTTCCTTGACCTTGGCCGCAAGTTCCTTGGACCCCGCGAGCAGTGCGGGACGCTCCTCCGGAGATGCCTGTCCGACCTTCTTGCCGAACGCCTTCTGCTCGGCGCGGAGGTTGTCTCCGGTCAGCACAGCGGCGCGTCGGGACGCGTCGGCTTCGAGCAGAGCGTCGACCAGTCCGGGATCTTCTCCACGGGTGCGCTGCGACTCGCGGACGATTTCGGGATTCTCGCGGAGGAACTTGAGGTCAATCACGACTAGGAACTCTACCCACTCACCCCAGGTAGCCAACGGTCACGTCCGCGGCCGCTCCGGGCGACGCTCAGGATTCGAGCAGGGAAAGATAGTCCTCGCGTCCGAACATCCGGGCCGCGTCGATAGCGCTCGGATGCCCGCCGCGCGGGTCGACTCCCCCGCTCACCAGTGCTTTTACGACGGCGTCCTCACCCTTGAAGACGGCACCGGCAAGGGGTGTCTGGTTCTTGTCGTTGGCCCGATTGACGTCGGCGCCACGCTCGATCAGAGCAACGACGGCATCAACGTGGCCGTGATATGCGGCCAACATCACCAGCGTGTCGCCGCTGCTGTTGGTCAGATCCACCGGAATCCCGGCGTCGATGTACGACGCCAGAGAAGCCGCGTCGCCGGTCCGCGCCATGTCGAAGAGGCGCCCGGCAAGTTCGACGGCTTCGGGTTCGAGCCCGGATTCTTCGGTCATAGTCCATAAAATACCTGCTTCGGACGTAAACGTTTTGCCGTGAAGGTTCGGTACGGCATGGAAAACAGGCATGATGGGATCGATGCCTGAAGACAAGATCGAGAAGCCGTCCGATCCGGCGGGCCCGACGGGCGCGTCGGGGAAGAAAACCGTCTCAGCGCACCGCACCAGACGCGTTCTGGCTGCTGTTGCGGTGGGCGCGGTTGTTGCCGCCATTGCGACAATCGCGATTTCCGGCGGCCTGAACAGTGGCGACAAGCCAGCTGCCACTGTCGGCGGAATCGGCTCTCAGGCCACCAACAAGTCCGCCGAAGAAAACGCCTTCACGTCGGCCGGCGCGGGCGACTGCCTGAACTGGACGCCTGCGACGGCATCCGGTGGTGATCGCACCGACATGTCCATCGTCTCGTGCGACACCGAGCACCGCTTCGAAGTTGCCGGCCCGCTCGACTTGTCGGTGTTCCCGGGCGCGGAGTTCGGCCCCGGATCGCGATACCCGGGCGCGCTGCGGTTCGCAGAACTGCGCGACGAGCACTGCACTCCGATCGTGAACTCGTACCTCGGCTCGCGGTTCGACCCGAAGGGCAAGTTCAGCGTCGGACTGATGTTCCCGAGTGAATCGTCCTGGACGTCCGGCGACCGTTCGCTGCGCTGTGGTCTGCAGTTCTCGACCACAACCGGTGAACTTCTGCCATTCATCGGCAGGGTTGCCGATCAGGATCAGTCGAATGTCTGGGACGTCGGAACCTGCATCGGCATCAACCAGAATCTCCCGACCGACCCCGTGGATTGCGCGAACCCCCACGCATACGAGGTCATCTCGGTGATCGATCTCGGCACCCAGTTTCCCGCAGGCATGCCGTCGGTCGAGGATCAGGACGCCTATCTCGAAGGAGTCTGCACGCAGGCTGCCAACGAGTACCTGGGTTCAGCCGACGCGTTGCGCGACAAGACACTGACCCTGTTCTGGGACAACATCGCCCTCGAGAGCTGGTTGGCCGGCAGCCGACGCGTCAACTGCTCCGTCGGCACGGAAGTCGCCACCGGCGGGTTCGCGGCCATCACCGGCAGCGCCAAAGGCGAAATCCTGATCAACGGCGCGGCTCCGGTCCCGCCGCCTTCAGCACCGGAAGGTCGGTCAGTGCCGACACCGTTGCCCGGCGCGTCCCCGCCGTCGTAAGCCATGACGGTAACCATGAACGACGACCGGTTCGAAGACCTGGTCGGCGAGGCACTCGATCTCATTCCGCCGGAATTGGCAAAGGCCATCGACAACGTTGTTGTCCTGGTCGAACCCCGTGACCCCGAGGAACCGGGGCTTCTCGGGCTGTACCAGGGCATTGCCCTCACCGAGCGCGATTCTCAGTACGGCGGATACCTGCCGGACACGGTGACCATCTACCGCGACGCGATCCTCGACATCTGCGAGTCCGAAGAAGAGGTCGTGCACGAGGTTGCGGTCACGGTCATCCACGAGATCGCCCACTACTTCGGAATCGAAGAGGACCGCTTGCACGAACTCGGGTGGGGTTGAGAAACCAGTCCGATTTCGAGGGAACCGACAGCTCCCGGCGCGCATCAAAGTAGGTGCGGGGAGTTTGACGTTCGGCGTCTGTAGGGCGACGGATGATGATCCTCGCCCATCATTCGCACTGGTCACCTAGGAGTTCGGCACATGCACGTCGATCCTCACGCACTGATTACCGCTGCCCTCGAACTCGAAGCCGGGGCCGCACGGCTGCGCGGAGTCGTCGCGTCCACAAGACCCGCCCGGCAAGTCCTGCCGTCCGGCTCCGACGAAGTGTCCACCAGCGCCGCGAGCAGTTTCAATGCGACGTCCGAAAGCTTGGCATCGTCAGCCGACCGCGCTGTTGCCGAACTCGAAGACGCAGCCGCCGCACTGCGCCGCTACGCCGCCGCCTATGAATTCGAGGACAACCGGACGCAGGCGGATCTGGCTTCGGCTCCACTCTGATCCTCGTCCGCAGACACGTCACTACTTCGCACATTTTCACTTCTGGGGGGAAGAACAATGGTCGGCATCACCGGCGTCATCTGGTATCCACGCGGCGCAGCGCCCAATTCGGCTGCGTTGATCGCCGGCGCGGGCCCGGTGCCACTCAGCGTCGCGGGCGGAGCCTGGACGGCAGTATCCGCCGGACTCGGAGACACTGCGTCGACGGTCAGCCGAGTGATGGCAAATCTACGAATCGGCTGGACGGGCGACGCTGCCGATGCCGCTCTCGCCAAGTTCAAACCGTTCGAGGAGTGGGCGGCGCGGTCTTCCATGCTCGCCCAGAAGACCGGCGGCAAAGCGCAGGTTCAGTCGGCGACGTACACCGTCGCGGCTATCGCCATGCCGTCGTTACCGGAAATCGCTGCCGTCGAAACAGCCAAGCTGGCCGCGTACACGCTCGGCGGCGCCCTCACCGGATCGGCTGCGGTGGCTGAACTGGCTGCAGAGCAGCTCAAGCTCCGGGCAGCGGCGGCCATGGAAACCTACGATTCCGCTACGGCTCCCCTCGCCGTGCGGGACGAGTTCGAGCCGCCGCCATCCATCACCATGTCCGATGTTGCCGGCCAGGGCTCTCCGCAGAATGTCAGCGTCGCCGAACAGACCGTCAACGCATTTGTCGAGCCGGTCCGCACTGCTGCGGCGGCAATCACGTCGGCGCTCTCCAACCCTGCAGTCACTGCGGCCGCTTCCCAGCTCGGCGCCGTATTGGGCGGAGCCAACGCCGCCACTACCGCAGCAACAGCAGCCGCAACGACGGCCACCGCTGGGGCTGGTGCCGTATCGGCGGCAGTCGGCCTGGGCGGCGGGCTGGGCGGCGGGCTGGGCGCGGGTGCACCATCATTCCTGAGTTCACCATTGACTGCCCTGACCGGCGGTAACAACGCCGGGCGGCATGCCGCAGCCACCACCGCAGCGGCCGCCACAACACCCGTCGGCGCACATTCGACCAGCGCAGGGCTTTCGGTCAGTTCTGCCGACCAGATCACGCCCCGCGCGGCGTCCGGGACAGTAGTCAATGCTGTCGGCACCGAAAGTGTGCGCTCCGACGCCGTCCGCACCGACGCCGTCCGCGCTACGCCGAGTTCCGGAACGGGCCCCGTCGCCAGTGGTCGGCATGCCGCGACGGATGACGACGACACCGAATTCCATGACACCCCCGACTACCTCAAGCACTTCGAGCATTTTGCCGATGGGCGTACCGTCATCACCTCGGTGATCGGTGCCGCCGATGTGGAATCGCGCCTGTGAGCACCCTTGATCTCGGAATAGCTACCGACACCGACGCTTTCCCCTCCGTCGATCTGACGTCGGCGGAGATCGAGTACGCCCGCGAGCGCCTCGGCCTCGATGTGCTCCCGGTGGTACTCGGCGGCACAGCACTCTGGGATTCGGTAGCCGAATACGATGCCGCAATGCACAGTGCAGCAACATCTTTGGCTGCGCGTGACCTTCTCCCGGGCGGCGAGATCCATCACGGCATAGCTGCGACACTGCGCACCCTGACGCGCCCCGCATGGGAACTTGCACTGCGCAGCCACAACCAGGGAACACTGACCCGGGTGTGCGTTGCCGCCGACGAAACGCTTTGCGTGGAAGCATCTTTCAACGAAGAAACCAGAATCTACACACTTCACAAAGTCGTGAATCCGGCAGATGCGGTGGTGCGCGCACTCGGCCCGTCGGAACCCATGCCGATTGCCGTGATCAACGCACCCACCGACATGCTGAGCGCCGCACTGAACGCCGGACCCGACGCAGACACCGTCGCCGACGCTCTGACCCAAGCCGGCGTACCACCCGTCGAGGCCGGCCAGCTCGGCAGTGCGATGGTCACCTGCACGTCCTTCACCGAAATTGTCGGCATCCCGCGGGGCGTCGGCACCGAGAATCTCCCCGCCGGAGTGGTGTCGGTCTTCAATACCGCGCATGGCCGCGTTGTCGCGTCGTCAAGCACGTCGGCCGACGGTACGCAGTGGAGCTCGATCAGTTCCGGAACACCCCAACGGCTCCGACAGGCGGTGAATTCGCTGGTAGAACTGCTGTCCGAATCGCCTGGTGCCGTCTCCCGGTAACCTAGGGCGATCCCCTAGACGCCCGGAGCCTTCACCCAGCATGCCTTTGACCACCCCCACCACCACCGTCGAGTCACCGCACAAACCGAGAACACGGCAGTACCGCGAAGACCTCAACGGGCTTCGGGGACTCGCGATCGCCTTGGTGGTGGTCTTCCATGTGTGGTTCGGCAAGGTATCCGGCGGGGTCGACGTCTTCCTGGTTCTGTCCGGCTACTTCTTTGTCGGTTCGCTGGTTCGCCGCGCCGAGGCCGGTGGCTCGCTCAATCCCCTACCGGCGTTCAAACGGGTATTCGTCAGATTGTTCCCCCCGATCGCGGCGGTGACGTTCCTGACCGCGGCGGCGGCCTTGGTGCTGTTGCCTCGAACCCGATGGGCCGGCCTCGCCGACGAGCTGACAGCCGTTCTCGGCTTCTTCCAGAATTGGCAGCTTGCGCTTACGTCGAGCGACTATCTGGCGGCCGACGGTTCGGTGTCTCCGCTCCAACACTTGTGGTCGATGGCCGTGCAGGGTCAGTTCTATCTCGTGGCCATCGCAGTGGTGCTGGTGGTTGCGTCATGCGTATCACGCACTCGCCCAGAGCTTCTGCGACCAACACTGACGCTGGTGTTCGGCGCGTTTGCTGTTGCGTCGTTTACCTACGCCGCAGTGATGTCGGGCCACGATCAAGCCTGGAACTACTACGATTCCGCGGCCCGCCTGTGGGAGCCGTCGGTGGGCGCACTCGCGGCGTTGATGCTGACACGCTGGAATATCACGCGGGTCGGAGCGTGGCCACTTGCACTGAAAACAGCTCTCGGCATCGCCGGATTGGCGTCGATTCTGCTGTGTGGGTTCTTCCTCGACGGCGCCGAGCAATTCCCCGGACCGTGGACGCTGGTTCCCACGCTCGCGGCCATCGCACTGATAGTCAGCGGCGAGGGCAACAAGACTTGGACCGCACACATTCTCGCGCACCCCGCCCTCTCGCAGCTTGGCTCCTTCGCCTTTGCGCTGTACCTGGTGCACTGGCCGATCCTGGTGTTCACCCTCGTTGTGACCGGGCGCCCGGAAGCCGGATTTGTGGGCGGGACGTTGATTATCGCCGCATCGCTCGCGGTGGCCTACGGCTTGCGGATGGCGGTCGAGGTACCGATCGAGCGCGATGCTCCGGCACGGAGGCCGATCCTGCTGGCCTCCGTCGTCGGTGCGGCGGTCATCGTCACCGGAATGTTCGGTTGGCAGGCCTACGTGGGAAGTCAGAGCACGGGTCAGCGCGCAGCCGATACCCTCGACATCCCCACCCACCCCGGCGCATTGACGTTGACCGACGGGGTTTCAGTCCCGCAAGCCTCCATGGTTCCGTCCATTTTCGACGCACCACTGGATCTTCCGATAACCACGCTCGACGGCTGTATCTCGGATTTCCAGCAGATCGACATCGTGACCTGCACGTACGGTGACGTGAACGCAGACCGCACGATCGCCCTGGCCGGGGGATCCCACTCCGAGCACTGGATCACCGCACTCGACGAACTCGGCCGCAGCAATGGTTTCCGGGTCGACACGTATCTGAAGATGGGTTGTCCGCTGGTCGCGGGAGAGAGCCCCGCCGTCAGCGACGTGCCGGATTGTGCGCCGTGGTCGAGCGCGGTCATCGACCGACTTGCCGCCACCACACCCGATTATGTGTTCACGACCGCCAGCCGGCCCAGTCCGGACGGTCCCGGCGACGTGACGCCCGAAGCCTACGTCGAGGTGTGGCACGAGCTGGAGCAGAGCGGCGTTCAGGTTCTCGCGATCCGCGATACTCCATGGCTGCACCACGACGGCGTTCCGTATCGCGCCATCGACTGCCTGGCAACCGCTACCTCAGCGGATCATTGCGCGTTGCCGCGGGCAGACATGCTCAGCGACATCAACCCGGCGTGGGAGGCAATTGCGGAACTCTCCAACGTAGCGCTACTGGATCTGAGCGATGGTGTCTGTGGTCCCGATCTATGCCGCGTGACGGAGGGAAATGTGTTGGTGTACCACGATTCCCACCACCTCACAGCAAGCTACGTCCGAACCTTGACGCCGGAACTCGGCCGTCAGTTAGGTTCAGCGACAACCTGGTGGTGAGCTGGAGCGTCAGCCCATCACGTCGTCGGCGCCCGGAATGAGCCGGTGCTCGAACGGCGGGTTCACCGTTCCCCAGCGCAAGCAATCCCAACCGCCGTCGGCGCGCGGCAGTAGTTCGACGCTTTCGGTGTTCGCAAGGTGATTGTTCGCCGCGAACAGTCCCGGGATGCCCGCGAGCTGAGCTGCGACCAGCCTGATGGCGGCGCCGTGGCTCACGACAACGATATCGCCGGCGCCCGACGACCCTTCGAGGAACTCGTCGCGCAGCGAGTTGACCACGGGGACATACCGTTCCAAGACGTCGTAACCGGTTTCGCCACCGGGTATACGCATACCGAGGTTGCCGGTGTGCCAGTGATGGAAGGTTTCGACAAACAGACGGTGCGCGTCTTCGTCGGTGCGATCTTCCAGGTCACCTGCCTGCACTTCATGCAAACCGTCTCGCACGTCCAGTGAGACCCCGGCGGCCTGTTCGACGAATCCCGCTGTCTGCCTTGCGCGCAACGCCAAGGACGACACCAAGGCGAGCGGCGGCGCGGCGGCCAGACCCTTGCCCAGAACTTCGGCCTGCGCCAGCCCTTCCGGGGTGAGTTTGGCTCCGGGCAACGCTGTGTCGAGCCGCTTCGCTACGTTGGCTTCGGTCTGGCCGTGCCGAACGAGAATGAGCCTGCCGGTCATCGTTCTCCCTCTCCGCGTTTGAGGTCTTCGATCCACGCGATCGCTGTTTCATCCGAAGGAGGCTGTGGCCCTGTTGAATTCGCGGTCGCCCACGACCCCAGGAAGCGAACTCCGGATTTTCGGTACAACGCGCGCATCGCTTCGGCCACCAGGGAGTCTTCGACGTGCCCAACACAGTCGACGAAGAATCGGTAGGTTCCGAGCTCCGTGCGCATCGGACGCGATTCGATTCGCGTCAAATCGATTCCGCGAGCGGCAAATTCAGATAGTGCCTGGACCAGAGATCCGGGAGCGTTGTCCAGATGGAGCACCAAGGCGGTGCGGTCTGCGCCGGTTCTGGCCGGTACCGGCGCAGGTTTGGTGACCAGCACGAAGCGCGTCACCGCGCCTCCCACGTCGGCGACATTGTCTGCAAGGCTTGACAATCCGAGCATCTGGCCGGCCAAGGCCGTGGACACACCGGCGTCGACGGTTCCCGCCTGCACGTCCAGCGCGGCACCGGCATTGGACGAGGAGATCACAACTTCCGCGTTCGGGAGATTGGCCGCGATCCATCCCCGCACCTGGGCGCTCGCGTGCGGGTAGGCACCGATGGTGCGCACCTGATCAGCACTGATGCCGTCGCGAACGAGGATGGAAAAGCTCACCTCGATCTCGGTCTCGGCCACGATCTGCAGCGGCGAGCCCAAGGCGAGTGAGTCCAGCGTCGGCGCGACACCGCCTTCCACCGAGTTCTCGAACGGCACCACGGCGCCGTCGACAACGCCGTCACGAACCAGGTCGAGCGTCGAGGGTGGGCTACCGGCAGGCACCCGTTCGACCAGCTCGTCGAATGCGCCCTCTGCCTCGAACTGGGCGAGCGCTATCTCCGTGAAGGTTCCCGACGGACCGAAATACGCGATTTTTGGCACGCCTCAAAGGTTACGCAACGATCAGCTCAAACCTGCCGAATGCAGTGCCGTTTCCACCGAAGTCGGGTCGGATACCTCGATCGTGAGGAGAACCTCGCGCAACGCGGACTGGGCTTCGGGGATGAGCGCAGCCAGTTTTGCCGGCTGCGGGTCGAGAATGGCAGCGCGGGCGTCGTCGCCGCGCAGGGCCGCCATGGTTCCGCACAGCAATCCGATCACCTCGTCCGCGTCGGCCGCTCGGGCGACAAATCCCACCGATTCGTGGGCCAGCACGGCCAGAAAATCGGCGATTTCGGCAGGTGAGTGCCCTGAATCGAGGCCCGGGATGCGTCCTCCTTCACAGAGCAACGCAGCCGATTCGGCCGGAGACAGAACCTCGTCGCCGCCGTCGACGTACACCGCGAGCGGGGCGGGCACGCGAAGTGCGATGGCGTCGTCGATCTGTTCGGTTGTGCACTCCAGATCAAAGCGCACCGCTTCGTACGACGCACCGGCGTCCGCTCGCAACCGCGCGGGGTCGATATCGAGGAGAACTACGACGCGTCCAGCGGATTCGGCTCCGAGCAGGGCAGATGCGGGAACAACGCGGGGTTCGCCAGGGGCGCCGAGGAGGAGTCCGTCGAGCAGTCCACGGGAACTTTTCGGGGGCAACCCGAGAGAAAGAGGTATGGCCACCGCTCCACCGTAGTGGCGGGTGCGGTCGGGGATTTCAGGCGAGTTGCGCAAAAGTCTTGCGATTCACACCACAGCAGCTTAGGTTAGGGTTACCTCATCAGCCGGTGAGGTAACCGGAAACACCCACCGAGGGGGCAGCATGGCTACGAAAACGAGCACCGGTCCATCCACCGCCGAACGAGTACGTAGCGCCTGCGCCCGAGCCCAGGATGCGGTTCTCGCGATCGAAGGCAGCGAACCGACCGTCACATCGGTGCACCACCTGCGATCCAACGGCGACATCGTTGTGGCCGTCCCCTCCGGCTCGGCTGCAACAGCACTTGCCTGGAGCGCCGGAAACGGCGGCCTACCTGCAGTGTTGGAGCTCACCGACCACGCGCCGCTGGCCCTGCGCGAACCTGTCCGCTCACTCGTCTGGCTGCGCGGCACACTGCACGCGGTGCCGGACTACGAATCGCGGGTACTGGCCGACGACGTCGCCGCCGAACACCCGCACCCGGCACTCCTCGACCTCGGTCACACCTCGGTACTACTCCGGTTGAGCCTCGCGTCGGCCGTTGTCGCAGACTCGTCAGGAGCCGAACCCGTCGCCGTGGAAGACCTGCTCGCCGCTCATCCCGATCCGTTCTGCGAAATGGAAACGGCGTGGTTGCAGCACCTCGACGAAGATCACAGCGACCTTGTGGACATGCTCACACGCAAACTGCCCTCGTACCTGCGCACCGGACGGGTACGCCCCCTCGGAATCGATCGCTACGGACTGCGTCTGCGCGTCGAGGACCACACCGGCGACCGGGACGTCTGGATGCCGTTTGCCAACCCCGTCGACGACGCCATCTCGCTGTCCCGCGCGATCCGCATCCTTGTCGGCTGCCCGTTCCTCAACGGCCTGCGCCCCGGCGGTTCACATGTCACAGGCGGCGCCGCCAACGGATAGCGTTGCGCGGGTGAATGCCCGCCAAACCGTCCGCTCGTGGTTGAACCCACCCGCTCCCGCCGGACCTGCTCTCGATGCGTCCGAACGTCGCGGTGTGCGGATCGAGATCACGATCGTCCTGCTGGTCACCTTCGGCCTCAGTGGCCTTTCCGGCGTCTTGTCGCTCCTCGAATCCCTCGCGACGCCGGTCGCCCTGTCCGATCAGACGGTGGCGCTCAATCCGTCGCAGGCAGCGATCGACTGGATCGACCTTGCTCGTCAATTGCTGAGTGTGACAAGACTGTTCGCGTGGGCTGCACTCGGCCTGTACCTGCTCTGGCGGGCGGGTATCGGCCCGACCGCAGCCGGCCTTCCTCCCAAACCGAAGCTACGACGCGACATCGCGCCCGGCTTTGGCCTTGCCGCCTTGATCGGCCTTCCCGGACTGCTGTTCTATCTCGCGGCGCAGGCGTTGAACATCAATCTCACCGTCCAGGCGAGTGCCCTCGACGATCACTGGTGGCGCGTCCCGATCCTGATTCTCTCGGCGATCGCGAACTCGAGCGCCGAAGAAGTTCTTGTTGTCGCGTATCTGATCAGCAGGCTGCGCCTGCTCGGGTGGGGCGAGAACTCGTCGTTGCTCGCGTCGTCGCTGCTGCGGGGCAGCTATCACCTGTACCAAGGTTTCGGTGGTGGTGTCGGCAACGTCGTCATGGGTCTGATCTTCGGTCGGTACTGGCAGCGAACGGGACGCCTGTGGCCGTTGATCATCGCCCACGCGCTCATCGACATGGTGGCGTTCATCGGTTACGCCCTGCTTCGCGATCATGTGGGTTGGTTGCCGTGACCGGTACCGTGAACTGGTGACCGGCGACTCCCCCTATCCTCAGCGCCCGCCGCGACCGGGTCCTCCACCTCAGGGTCCGCCGCCGCGGCGTCAGCCGCCGCGCCCGCCCGAGGGACAGCGCCCGCCCGAGGGAACTCAGGTCATTCGCCGTGACGGCCGGCCACCCCAGAACCAGCCACCCCAGAACCGGGCGTGGTCGCAGACCCCGCCACCCCAAAACCGCAACAACTGGGCCCCGCCGCAGCAACCACAGCCGTACCGGGACCCCCAGCAGAACCGGCAGCCACCGCAGGATCGGCAAGCGCAGCAATACCGTCAAGCTCCCCCGCCACCCCCGCGGAGGACGCCGCCGAATCAGCCACCCCGCCAGCCACCGCCGCGTCAGCAGCCGCCGTCGGCGCCTCGTCGACGCAAGAATTGGGGCAAGCGCATCGGCATCACGTTGCTGGTGCTGCTTCTCGCGTTTGTCGGCGCGATTTTCTACGTCGACAATTCACTGAATCGGATCGACGCACTTCCCGACTACGCCGGCCGCGTCGCGGATACACCTGGCACGAACTGGTTGATCGTGGGTTCGGACAGCCGCGACGGTCTGACTCCGGAGCAGGAGCAGGCGCTCGCGACCGGTGGCGATACCGGACCCAAGCGCACGGACACGATCATGCTGGTCCATGTGCCCAAGAGTGGGAAGACCACGATGGTCAGCATTCCGCGTGACTCGTATATTCCGATTCCGGGTGAGGGTTCCGACAAGATCAATGCCGCATTCGCGTGGGGCGGAGCGCCGTTGCTGGTGCAGACCGTCGAGGAAGCAACGGGTTTGCGGATCGACCACTACGCGGAAATCGGATTCAGCGGTTTTGCGGGAATCGTCGATGCTGTCGGCGGGGTCAACGTGTGCCTGGATTCTCCGATCGACGATCCCCTTGCCGGTATCAACTTGCCTGCCGGGTGTCAGGACCTGACAGGCTCGGAGGCGCTCGGATTTGTGCGTACCCGCGCAACGGCGCTGGCCGATCTTGATCGCATGAACAATCAGCGCAAGTTCATGTCGGCTCTGCTGTCGAAGGCCACCAGTCCTACGACGTTCCTCAATCCGTTCCGGTTGTGGTCCCTTGCCACCGACACGGCAAAGTCGCTTCAGGTCGACAACGGTGACCACATCTGGAATCTGGCGTCACTCGCGTGGGCTTTGCGCGGCGGCATGACAACTACAACGGTTCCCGTCGGCGGATTCGACTACGTCGACGGCTCGGGTGACGTTCTGTTGTGGGACAAGACCAAGGCATCACAATTCTTCGACGCGCTCGCCAATGATCAGCAGATTCCTGCGGAATTGGTCACACCCGGCTGAGCAACGTAGATCCCGGACGGCGGCCTGCACGCAGTAACCTGGAGACATGACACAGGCGAAGAACTCGAGCGAATTCACCCTTCTTCTGCGTGAGCAGATCCGGAACGAGTTCACGGCGTCTCAGCAGTACGTCGCGGTGGCCGTGTACTTCGATTCGCATGATCTTCCGCAAATGGCGACGCGTTTCTACAACCAGGCGAGCGAAGAACGCTCCCACGCCATGATGATGATCCAGTACTTGCTGGACAACGATCTCGACGTCGAGATTCCCGGAGTCGACGAGGTTGTCACGAAGTTCGAAAATGTGCGCGGACCTGTGGAATTGGCGCTCGAGCAGGAGCACACCGTCACGGCTCAGATCACGCGTCTGGCTCGCACTGCTCGTGACACCGGAGACTATCTGGGTGAGCAGTTCATGCAGTGGTTCCTCAAGGAACAGGTTGAGGAAGTCGCGAGTATGACCACGTTGTTGTCGATCGTGGATCGGGCAGGAAACAATTTTTTCCACTTGGAAAACTTTGTGGCGCGCGAGATGAACAATCCGCCCGCAGCCGATGCCACTGCTCCGAAAATTGCGGGTGCCGGGGCTTGAATAATTAGGTTTCCATTAGTTTGGAAACGCTTACCACAATAAGGCTGCACTGGGATGACAGTGCCCCTGACCTGCACTATCTTGGGGTTCATGACTTCTGGTGACACACACATGACTAAATTCCATGCGCTCCTCCGAGACCAGATTCGCAACGAATTCAACGCCTCGCACCAGTACACGGCAACTGCTGTTTATTTCGACTACGCCGATCTTCCGCAGCTTGCCAAGCACTTCTACAAGCAGGCCGTTGAAGAGCGCAATCACGCGATGATGATCGTCCAGTACTTCCTCGATCGCAGCATCAACGTCGAACTCACGGGTGTCGACGGCGCCAAGTCCGACTTCAAGGATGTCCGGGAAGCCATTGCGCTTGCACTCACCCAGGAGAAGTCCGTCACCGAGCAGATTGTTCAGCTCGCGAGCACCGCTCGCGAGGAAGGCGACTACTTGGGTGAGCAGTTCATGCAGTGGTTCCTCAAGGAGCAGGTCGAGGAAGTTGCGAGCATGACAACACTTCTCACCATCGCGGATCGTGCGGGCGCCAACCTGTTCGACATCGAGGATTTTGTGTCTCGTGAAATGAGCGTCGTTGGCGATTCTTCGGGAGCACCCGCCGTTGCCGGCGGAGCCGTCTAACGCCGCAACTCACTGCCGGCCAGCAGAATCGAGCTGATCAGCTCGGGTGAGTCGGTCATCGGAACATGCCCTACCCCAGGCAAAACTATGAGTTTTGCTTGCGGGAAGGGCTTTTTCACGCGCTGGGCCTGATAGACCGGCAGGATCAGGTCGCGTCGGCCCCACGCAACTGTCACGGGCACAGCCGGATTCACGATCGGCGGCAGCACAAAATCGAGTTCCATCCCTAGATCGACAAGCTCATTCGAGATAAGTGAACGGCAGTCGGCCAGGGCAGCGGAGTAGTCGACGTGACTCGGATGCGCAAAGAACGCGGCAAGCGCCGGGTAGCGAATCAGCTTGTACTGCAACGCGCGGGGCAATCCGTCGCCGAAGAGTTTGGCCGTGCTTCGGAGTGCCTGAAACGTGCCTATCGCGCGCACCTGATCCAGATGATTGACAAAAAATCCGGCCGGCGAGAGCGCCGTTGCCGAAGCAACGTCGCCGCGTGCCGCAAGGCAGAGTGAGATCCACCCGCCGAGAGAATTACCGGCGACGTGGGCGCGCTCGCCCGGCGGCGTCACCTCTGTGATGAATGCACTGACGTCGTCGATCAACTGGCCCATGACATCAGTCCCGAGTTCGGGCAGCGCAGAATCCCCGTGGCCGGGGAGATCAACCGTGACGACGCGCCGATAGGGCATCAACTGATCCAAAAGCGAATCCCACGCCTGGCGCCGATGAACAATGCCATGGACGAGCACAAGCGTGGGACCGCTACCGGAGATGTCGTGCGCCAAGGTCATCCGTAGAACTTTATACGTGACCCTGCGTAACGTCTATAGAAGCGCTATCAGCGCAGCGTGACCTGACGTCCACGCAGTCCGTCGCGCGAACGCAGTTCGGCCGACGTCAAAGGCGCGTCGACGGCCAGGGCCTGCGCCAGGCGATCGCCGAACTCGACGGTTGCCGCAACCCACTCGTTTGCGTGCTTCTCGGGGTCCAGGTCGAAGACCGGAACCAGCAGTCCGTGGGTGCGGAAGGATCCCGCGTAACGCGAACCCTCACCCAGGTTCAGTCCGCCGGCAGCGTGAACGCGAGCCAGTGCAAGCATCAGATCGTCTTCGCTTTCGGGGCGAACCCAACGCAGGTGCGCCTTCTCGCCGGCGTCTACCCACCAGGCTGCGACGAGGCCGTCACCTTCGAGCCGAGCCGACGGCATGATTGCCGCGTTGGCCTGCTCAACGGTGGCCTTGACCTGGGCATCCGTTTCGGTGCCTTCGGGGATCCACCAGTTGAAATCCTGGTAGACGGTGATGTCGAGCAGTGCGGCGGGATCGACGACAGCGGTGACGGCCGGGGTGTCCTCCGCCGGATCGGCAGCGGGGAGCGCGTCGCCGGGGGCTGCGTCGGCAACCCACGTCACGGATGCGGCGAGGTCTGCGCCCAGATCTGCGGAGTGAGCCTGAACCTGAACACCGACAAATCCGGTTGCCGTCTCACCCTCGTTGCGGACGAGTGCTGCAACAGCGCCGGGAAGAACCGTCGCGACGGTGACGGGACGATCCGAGCCGATGACGGGCAGCGGAGCCGTGGCCGAAGGAACGAATTCGCGCATGGCAACCAGGTCGCACTCTGCCGCGAGGCCTTCGAACGGGCGGTTGACCGCGCCTGATGCGGCGTCCCGCTCTGCTTGGCGGGCTGCGAGCTTCGCTGCGCGCCCACTGTCTACCTTCGGTCCACTGTTTCTCTTGCTCTTCTTAGCCACGAGGGCAAAACTACACGGGATCACCCGCGATCAAGCACTGCCCAGCCATTGCTTCGTGCGTCCGGGATGGTTTGTGGCCACCCAACTGACCCCGAGCTCACGGCACAGGTCCACATCCGCCTTGTCGTCGACGGTCCAGCAGTAGGTAGCGCGTCCGGCCGCAGCGGCGCGGTCCACAAGATCGGGATGCTCTCGCAGCGCCTTGACCGACGGGCCGATCGCCGTCGCTCCCACAGCCGTCGACGCGCCGCCGCCGAGATACCGCGACGCATCCCCGAGAAGGACCGTCGGCAGAAGGGGAGCTGCTCGGCGCACGCGCCACACCGCGCTGGCCGAGAAGGACATCACGACGGCCCGGGAATGATCCGCGGACGGCGGCGACGCTATGCCGAAGCGGTGCAGTTCGGCGAGGAGTTTCGCTTCGACCAGTCCGCCGTACCGCACGGGGTGTTTGGTTTCGATGAACAGTTTCACCGGACGCGAGAAATCCAGCGCCAAGGTGATGAGTTCGGACAGGGTCAGCAGATCTGCGGGCTCGCCGGTTGATCCGAAGTCGAGTGCGGTCAGGGAATCGAGGGTCATCTCGCTGACGATGCCGGTGCCGCTGGACGTGCGGTCGACCTTGCGGTCGTGGACACAGACCAGGTGGCCGTCGCGGGTGAGCCGGACATCGCACTCGAGCCCGTCTGCCCCTTCTTCGAGGGCAAGCTCGTAGGCGGCAAGCGTGTGTTCCGGCCGCGCAGCCGACGCGCCTCGATGCGCTACGACAAGCGGGCCTCGGCGATCCGGGCTCACTGAGCGGCTGCTTTTTCCGGCACGGCGTTTTCCAGCACCGATCGTGGAACCGGCACCCATCTGGTCGCGGTGTCCGGTTCGCCTCGCCAATCCTTGTGCTCGATACGCCGGATCACCGCCAGCAGGAGCGCAGCGGTGACAGCGGCGATCAACGCAATGAAGGCCGAGAGGAGCACTCCATCGGCCATTGCCTGGAGGCCGGGTCGCGAGCGCCAATACGCGTTCACGACAAGGAGGAAGCCACTGAACGCCCAGAACCCCCACCAGATCTTGACGAGCCGGCTCCCGCGCGGGTCGCGGCGCACGAGTTCGAGTAGATATACGGGCGGCATCACGAGATTGAGGACCGGCACGGCGCAGCCGACCAGGATTTCACCGCGTGAGCGCGGATCAGCGCGCTTTTCCCGCGCGTACAGGTCGCGGCGCGCACGTAGCAGCCAACACACCGCGGCCACGGCGGCGAGAACAGCCGTAAGCAGCCCACCGAGTTGCGTGAAGTAGACGGCGGCGTCCGACAGCCGCAACAACAGTTGTGGGACCAGACGGGTCTGGTTGTACACCAGGATCGTGTAGCGGCCGAGTTCCGCGAAGACGGCCAACCCGTACAGGACTGCCGCAATGGTGAGCAACGAGCCGACGCGATCGGCCATCCGGTCGGCGCGAGACTCCTCGGCTGGGCTGGTGTCGACGACGTCGGTGAGTCCCCACGTCGGGACGGCGTCGTATCGGGGCGTCGACGGGTCGGTGCGCGGCGGGTTGGGATCTCCGACGCCACGTGGTTCCCCGGGGTTGCGGGCGATCCACCGGAAGCCGCGACGGGAGGGGGGCAGATACACGTCGGTGCGGACCGGCATGAGGAGGACACCGCCGCAGCGGGGACACCATCTACCCGCGGGACCGACGACGGGCCATCGTGCGGCGCACCGTGCGCAGACCTGTAGCTGGTTCACACGCTCGATTCTGTCACGCCGTATCGGTAACGGCAGCAAATGGTTTCGGAGCTGTTCCGTAACCTGAACTTCATCTCCAGGTACAACTTTGTGCCGATAATGTGACCTGCGACACCGAAAAACTCGAGTTATCCACACTATCCACAGGTTCATCCCCAGCTTGGGATGAATCCACAGACCTTTATCCACAGGTCAGGGCTCATGGGTTGTGGGTTTACTGACAGGTGTTAGCGAACGATGCACAGGCTCGAGGATGAATTTGACAAGCGGGCGAATTCCCTGTGAATTCGCGGCCGGAGTCCACCGGACAATCCGTTCACGCGGCACCTGGCAGCACTGTGGGACGGCACCTGGCAGCATTGCCAGGCGATGACTCTCCCGATGACCAAGCCCAGTGCCAGGTGCGTTTTGCCGATCGCACTCGCGTCGATCGCGATCGCACTCGGTATTCGAACGTGGGTGGCGTCGCAGAACTACTTCTACTGGGACGATCTCATCCTGATCGGACGCGGAGCTCGCTTCCCCCTCTTCTCGAGCGAACTGCTGCTCTACGACCACGACGGTCACTTCATGCCGGCAGCCTTCTTCCTGACGGGCCTCGTGACGCGAATTGCCCCGTACCAGTGGGCTCTTCCGGTGATGCTGCTCGTCCTCGGTCAGGCGTTGGCATCACTCGCGCTGCTCCGCACGCTCAGACTGGTGCTCGGATGGCGTCCGGCGCTGCTGATTCCGTTGCTCGGCTATCTGTTCATCCCGCTCACTCTGCCGGCATTTGCCTGGTGGTCGGCGGCGCTCAATGCGCTTCCCCTGCAGATTGCTCTCGCCTGGGTGTGCGGCGACGCGATACAACTCGTGCGGACCGGCCGACGGCACTATGCCGTCTCGGGGACCGCTGTTTTTGTGGTCTCGTTGCTGTTCTTCGAGAAGTCGGTACTCGTGCCGTTTGTGGCGCTCGTGTTCGTCGTCTTGTATCTGCGCACGCAGTCCGACGCGTCGCCGATTCTCACCGCTGCGAAAAAAGCCAAGGCGCTGTGGATTCCGTGTGCCGTTGTGCTCGCGATCTGGATTCCGGTGTACCTGTTCACCGTCGAATCGCCGGTGACGGGCAACGGTCGCAGCATGTCCACGGCCCTGCTGCACCACGGAACTTCCTTGGGAATGCTCCCGACTTTGTTGGGTGGGCCGTGGCAGTGGGAGCGATGGATTCCGGGTCCCGCGTGGGCGAATCCCCCGATGTTCCTGGTCATTGCTGCCTGGATCATGCTTCTCACCGCACTCGTGGTCACCGTGCGCTCCCGACAAGGCGCTGCCTGGATCTGGATCTGCGCCGCTGTGTATTTTCTGGCGTCGGTTGCTGCGATGACCGTCACCCGCACCGCCGAGGGCACGACGTACGAATTGGCACAGACTCTGCGGTATTTCACGGATTCGGCCACGGTGTTCGCTCTCGCAATTGCGCTCTACTTCGCGGCGCCACCCCGGGTCGAACCCCGCGTCGACTCCCACACCACGGTGCCGATCCGCGCTATTGCCGTGGGTCTTTCGGTTCTGTTTGTCGTCAGTTCCCTGGTCTCGACATTCTCGTTCGTGAATGTCTGGCGAGAAAGCCCAACCCGTGACTATCTTCAGAATGCCCGGGTGTCGTTGGCGCAGAACACGGATACGCCGCTGCTCGATCAGCCGGTCTCGATCTGGGTTCTCCTTCCTTTCACCAACCCGAACAACATGGCTTCCCAGGTACTCGGCCCACTGCCCGATCGACCCGAATTTGCTTCCAGTACACCGATTCTGCGACTGATCAACGACAACGGCACTGTCGTCGACGGCGAAGTCACGTTCACGCGACGGATTCCCGAGGGCACGGATCCGCAGTGCGGAACACGTGTCGACGGCCCGACAGAACTGACGTTGGACGGACCGTTGGCCGTCTGGGATTGGACAGTTCAGCTCAACTATCTCGCGAGCGCAGACGGAACGATCGACGTGTCCTTGACCACCGGTGACGCGGTCTCCGTACCCGTGAAGCAGGGCCTGCACTCGGCATTCGTGCAGGTTGTCGGCGACGGCACAACCGTCAAGGTAGCGCCGCGGACCCCCGGACTGTCACTGTGCCTTGCCGCCGGACAGGTGGGTGTTGTCGTTCCCGCGCTGCCCTGACGCACCCGCAGTGGCAGAGTTGAGCGCATGGATCTACGTATCTTCACCGAACCCCAACAGGGCGCTACTTACGAACAACTACTCGCGGTGGCCCAGACGGCCGAAAAGCTCGGGTACGGAGCGTTCTTCCGTTCCGATCACTATCTGGCCATGAATTCCGACGGCCTTCCCGGACCGACCGACGCGTGGATCACGCTGGCCGGCATTGCCCGCGAGACATCGACGATCCGCCTCGGCACGCTCGTGACGTCGGCAACGTTCCGTTATGCCGGCCCGCTTGCCATCTCCGTCGCGCAGGTGGACCAGATGAGTGGTGGCCGCGTCGACTTCGGTATCGGCGCCGGCTGGTACGAAAAGGAGCATGAGGCGTACGGGATTCCGTTCCCGGCGCTGAAGGACCGCTTCGAACTGCTCGAGGAAACCCTCGACGTGGTGACGGGCTTGTGGCGCACACCCGTCGGCGAGCAGTTCGACTACGACGGCAAGCACGTTCAGATCAAGAATTCTCCGGCGTTGCCGAAGCCGCACCAGGCCGGCGGACCGCCCATTCTGATGGGCGGCGTCGGTAAGAAGAAGACACCGGCCTTGGCTGCGCGGTTTGCCGACGAGTTCAATATCCCGTTCCAGTCCGTTGACGCGACCAAGGACATCTTCGGGCTCGTTCGTCAGGCCTGTGTCGATATCAACCGGGACCCGAGCGAGCTGACGTATTCCAACGCACTGGTCTTGTGCTGTGGACGCGACGAGGCGGAAATAACCAAGCGAGCTGCTGCCATCGGCCGCGAAGTAGCCGAACTGCGTGAAAACGGCTTGGCGGGAACGCCGTCGGAGCTGGTGGACAAACTCGGAGCATTTGCCGAGGCCGGTTCAGAGCGTATGTACCTGCAGACGCTTGATCTGAGCGATCTGGATCATCTCGAACTGGTGGCGAGCGAGGTCATGCCGCAGTTGGCGTAGGCCTTCGGCCTGTGCGTCTTTTTGGTAGCGCCCACTACCAAAAAGGCGCACAGGGGGCGAAGCCCTAGCCGTGTGCGTCGAGGAACGCGCGCAGGTCCCGGTCCCACTGCGCGTCGCGGCTACGGTCCAGCCATACCCGAATCAGCATGAAACCGATGGTCAGCAGCGACATGACGCTGAACCACGTGAAGATTCCGGTCACGACCGCAGCCACGTCTGCTGCGCTCTGCGTGATCGGGGCAATGGTTTTGTCACCGTTGTTGTCGACGTAGATGTCGACAGAAGTGCCGGCAGGCGTGGTCTCGTCGACGGTGATGTCTTCGCGATGAACCTGCCCGTTCCAGTTCCACTGAGCCGGTGCTGTTTCGGTGTTCGCAGGAATGTAATCGGCGGTCGCGACACTGGACGTGACCGAGTCGCCTGTCGTGACGGCGGCGATGGAATGGGTGCTCCTGGCCTGGTCGGCGATCAGGGCATTCTGGCTTGCCGCCGTAGCGCCGCCTGCCCAGATGGCAAACGGCACCAGCAGGATCGCAAGAACGATCAAGCCGAAGGACATGAATCCCTCGATGCGATCACTACGCCTGACCATCGGGTCGTGGCCGACGTGAATGGTGCGTCGGAGCAACGACGCTGTTGCTCGCGTACTAGCGGACATGATGCGCTCAGTTCTCTCGACAAGACACTCTTGCTATCGAGATTCCCTCTATTTCGATCTAGTTGCAAGTATTAACGATCGGAATCACATGTGTCCTCCAACACCAACTATTCGCGAGGCGGAAGAATATCGGTCTGTGCCGGCACCTGATCTTGGCGCAATAGTCCTACCGGGCAACTGACTCCCGTGGCATGCACTGGGCAATATCCGCCGGGGTTTTTTGCAAGATATTGCTGGTGATAGTCCTCGGCATAGAAGAAATCACGCAGCGGACCTATTTCCGTCGTAATTGCGCCATAACCGGCGTCAGTCAATCGTTTGCCGAATGCAAGTGCAGATGCGTGCGCGATCTGTTCCTGATCTTCGGAAGTCGTGAAAATCGCGGATCGATACTGCGAACCTTGGTCGTTTCCTTGACGCATCCCCTGCGTCGGATCGTGGTTTTCCCAGAAATGAGCCAGGATCTGCTCGTACGAAATGACGGCCGGATCAAAGACGACGAGAACTACCTCGGTGTGCCCGGTGCGTCCCGAGCAGGTTTCCTCGTATGTGGGATTGGGGGTGTATCCGCCCGCATATCCGGCAGCGGTGCTGTAGACGCCCGGAAGCTGCCAGAACTCCTTCTCCGCACCCCAGAAACAACCCATACCGACGACGACGGTCTGCAACCCCTCGGGGAACGGCGGCGTCAGCGGATGCCCGTTCACGTAATGCGCGGCAGGCACTGGCATCGCGGTCTCACGTCCTGGCAGTGCGTCCTGCGGACTGATCAGGGTGGATTGTGCGGACGCTCGCCCCAGAATGTCGTCGTACCAGCTCATTCTTTGATTCTACGCGTGAGCGCTTGTTCCGCCATGCCGTGACGGCTCGGGCACCTGGCAGTTCGACCCAGCGATAGCCGAATTCCGCGACGACCGCCGTGACAACAAGAAAGAGGCCGAAGGCGAGCGTCGGACCGACGTGGGGGGTCGTGTTCTCGACGACGCGATACAGAATCAGCGTGTGGACGAGGTAGATGATGTAGCTCCGCGTCGACAACCACTTCACGAACGCCCAGCGCGTCGGGCCGCCGTCGTAGCGGCCGATGAGGACCACCGCGGCGGCTACGACGGTGATGGTCCACAAATAGTTCTCACCGGCCCAGTAGACGCGGAACTCGGTGGCCACGAGGATCACGTGAATCTGCGCCAGAACGGCGACGATCAGCCATCGCCCCGGCGCCAGCCGCGCCCACGCGAGGTACATGATCTGTCCGAGGAAAACCGCCGGGAGTGTCGCCGCGATCTTCGAGAGCATCGGAACGGTGTACGGCATCGGTGCGTAAATGTTGTAGAGCAACACCAGCGAACACAGCGCTGCCCCGCCGAGCGGCATGATGACCGGCCGCATCCGCAGAATCGGCCGCATCGCCACGCAGGCAAGGTAGAACAGGAATTGGACGGTCAACGTCCAGGTCACACCGAGAACAGCCACTTCGGGCGTGAGAAAGAACCCGCCGAGGAAAAAGCTCATCAACGCCTGGGTATTCGAAATACCGTCCTGGCCACTGAACATGCCGTTGATACCGAGACGAACCAACAGGATGGCAATCGCAATTGCCACCCAGAATGCCGGTACCAGTCGACTCAATCTGTTGGTCAGGAATTTGCCCGGCCGATCACGTATCGCGGACCGAGTCACCAGGGCGCCGGTCAACATCATGAACGTCGCGACTCCGACAAAAGACAGGTGCTGATTTAGCTGAGCCGGTTCGATCAAGGCGCCGTACACGACGTCGATCAGCCACCAACCGGAGCCGAGATCGTCGATGACGTAGAACGAGATGTGGGAGTAGATCACCGCCGCAACAGCGAGTGCGCGCAGCAGGTCAGCGCCCGGAAGGTACACCCGAGGCGGTGCCGCCTCTGATGACTCCGGGAGAAAAACTGGTGCGGGCATCGAGCAAGTTTAAGGTTCCGTTCACCTTTACGACGAATTTCCGGATGCCCCAATGTCCGAGATCACGCAGTTTTCGGTTACCCGAACTTTATTGTCAGGGAATGACTACCTGAGCTGAACTGTTGCAGACCGTGTACGAATGTTATTGGGTGGATACCCAAGATTGATCCGCAATCCAAGCACCATACTCTCGAAGAAGCAGGGCTCACGGAGCCCGCAAAGAAGGGACCCTCGTGTCTGTTTACACGCTGCCGGAACTCCCCTACGACTACGCAGCCCTCGAGCCGCACATCTCGGGCAAGATCATGGAGCTGCACCACGACAAGCACCACGCGGCATACGTCGCCGGCGCCAACGCTGCACTCGAGAAGCTGGCCGAGGCTCGCGAGAACGACACCATCGCCGCGCAGGCCAACCTGCTCGAGAAGAACCTGGCTTTCCACCTCGGTGGCCACACCAACCACACCGTTTTCTGGAACAACCTCAGCGCTGACGGTGGCGACAAGCCCGAAGGCGAACTCGCCGCAGCGATCGACGACAACTTCGGTTCGTTCGATCTCTTCCGCGCACACTTCTCCGCGAACGCCAACGCCATCCAGGGCTCCGGCTGGTCCATCCTCGCGTGGGATTCCATCGGCGCACGCCTCGTCATCGTCCAGCTCTACGATCAGCAGGGCAACATCTCCATCGGCCTCACGCCGCTGCTGATGCTGGACATGTGGGAGCACGCTTTCTACCTCGATTACCAGAACGTCAAGGGCGACTACGTCAAGGCATTCTGGAACATCGTGAACTGGAACGACGTCACGGCACGCTTCGAGCGCGCTCGCACGCAGACCGCAGGCCTGATCGTCTAGTCACGTTCTTCTTGCTCTACGCGGCGGCGCTCCTTCACCAGGGGCGCCGCCGTTTGCGTCAGCAAGGCACCAGCAAGAAGGGCCGTCGCCACGCCGAACATCAAAGCGATTGTGCGCGAATCCGATCCACTTCCCGGCGCAGGCGTTTGATTCACCGCCACAGGATCGGACAGCACCGACATCAGTTGAACCTGCTGCGGAGTGGTCAACGCCGGCAGCCCGGATTTTGCGGTGTCCAACCCGGTCACCAACGACGTCGCAACCGACTTGAGAGTCCCGAACCCCTGGGTGATCTGAGTGGTCACATCTTCGAGCATCTGCGGAGCCTGGTCTGCGATCGGAATCAAACCGTCACTCAATTGACCGGCAGCGCTGTTCAATTGCGCACTGGCGCCCTGCAATTGGCCGACGGCAGTACGCACCAAATCGCCGAGCGCCGTATCGGGGCCCACCGACCCACCCAACATCGACGGCACCGCGTTCAATTGCGCAGTCACGGCGCCCAAGTCGGTACTCACGCTCGCCAATTGCGCCGTAATATCCTGCGGCACCGGCAATCCACTCAACGCACCGGTCAGCGAATCGATGCGCGACTTGAGATCTGCGGTGGACGACGACGCTTCACCCAACGTCAAGCCGAGCGAGTCTGCGCGCGTGGCCAATTCCTCCGCCGACCCGGCAGCCTGATCCACGACGCCGGAAACCTGCTCCGCGACACTCGTCAACTGCAACGAACCCGCGCGCGCTGTTTCCAGGTACGGCAGGATCGTGTCTGCCCCGGCCTTCACCTGGTCGATCGACTTCTCGGCGCCGGCTGTTCCCGCCACCAGCATCTGCGCGGTCACAAGATTTTGATCGAATGCCCGACGAGCAGCGGACGTCTGGGACATCAAACCCTTGATACCGTCGGCACTGACCTGCGCCGACACCGCGCTGGTCAGCGCCACCGCCTGCGCTCCGCCAGAGCCCTGAACCTCGAGGTCGATACTTGCCTGCTGAGGATCCGGGCCCAGCATCGAGGCAACCGCCTCACTGAAATTCTCCGGCACGGTGAGGGTCGCAAAATAGTTACCGCCGGGGCTGTCCACGACGTGGAATTCGAAGTCTTCACTCGCGCTCAGTGTCTCGACCAGCGTGTCACCGGCGCGTAGTTCCTCGCCGTCCAGCATGGTTCCGGCATCGGTGTTGACTATCGCAACTGTCCGCGAGTTGTTCTCGCTGCCCGAGAACCACACCCAGCCCGTACCGGCCACCGCACCCACCACAACAGCTGCCAAACCACCCACCGCCAGCCGTCGACCAAGTAGCGACGGCTGGCGGTGGGTGTTTTCGGTGTTGTTCGCGGTGCTCATGGCCGAGACGATAGATGGCGATCTTGTAGAAATACTGAGAGTTACCTCAGCCGGCGATCACCGGATCGTCCGCCAGCGCATCCGTCCTGGCCTGCAACCGCGTCCTCATCGTCTCTACCTCGGCGGCAAGAGCCTCCTCCGTCAAACCGTCACTGAGCGGAATCGACGACGCGACATCGTCCAGAATTCCCAGCGCGCGGCCACTCGAGAAGAGCTGCTCGTACAGTTCGCGGTACGCCGTGTCATAGGTCTCGGTGAAGGCCGTCGACGCGAGGAACCGTTCCTTCAGTTGGTTGCCTCCCATTCCGCCGCCCATGCCCCCGCCCATGGCCCCGCCGGGCGCCTGCTCGGCGCCTTCCTGTCCAGCAGCCGACTCTCCCGCACCCATCTGTCCTGCGCCCATCTGTCCTGCACCGCGCGCTGCACGACCGGGGGGCATTGCGCCTTCTGTCATTGCGCCCTGCGGTGCGGCGCCGTCCGTCGCGACTCCCTGCTGAGCGCCGCCGCGCATACCTCCACCTCCCATGCTGATCGAATCATGCGGTCCCGCTTCGGAATTACCGCTCAGCGCCATGTTGAGATCCCACGCAACAACGGAGATTTTCTTCGACTCGAGGTCGTACCACAGATAGTAGTTCTTGCCCGGCCCCGCCATGTCATCACCGTTCACCAGAAGATTCTGCGTCGCAACGTATCTGGCGAAGGAATCGACGTCGACCCAGTTTGCGAGTTCTGAGTCGAACTGCTCATCGGTCGCCGAATCCAGCCACTTCAGGAAGCTGATGATCGGCTGAAGGTCCTGCGACCCTTCAGCATTGATCTGCTTGAACTGGTCGACGTAGGTCGTCTGGTCGTCACCTTGATAGGTGAAGCTCGAGTTGGCATCGGCCTTGTAGAGCACTCCGTCACTGTCGAACAGTGAGTTCGCATAGCCCTCGTCTGGATGCTCGAGTATCAACCGCGTCTGGGTTTCGGAGCCGTTCACCGAGTACACCGCATAGCTGTATCGCTGTGTTGGCTGGCCGGATTCAGCGGTGAGCGACAGCGCCATCGCCTCGTTCAGCACTGGGCTTCCCGGCCGGATCGACAGCTGTGTCATACCTTGGTAGGCCCGCCCGGACACATTCTTGTCAAAGCTGATCAGGAAAGGCAGAGACGCCGGATCATCGGCTGACAGGCTGACCATGCCGCCGCCCCCGCCACCCCACTCGGGTGCGGCTGCGCCATCAGGTATCACCGCACCGCCAGGAACTACTGCCCCATCAGGAACCACTACACCGTCCGGGATTTGCATCCCGCGTCCGCCGGATTCAGTACTACTCAGGCCACGAAGCGTGGAGTTGCCTTTGAGACGCAAGCCGACATCGGTGACCAGGGTGCCGTCGATCGTGATGTCGGCCTCGATCCACTCCTTCTCACCGTCGGTTGCGTAAGCATCGATCATCTTGTCGTAGTCGGATTCGCTGAACTCCACACTGAAGGTGTGTTCAACCGATGCGTCGAAGAAATCAACTGAGCCCGTGATGTTCTCGGTAACCTGCGACGCGATGACCGTGGCGTCGCCGGTTATGTACGGACGCACCCGAGTCTGACCGAATACGCCGGCAAGCACAGCCACAAACGCGACGAACGCAGCAGCCAACTTCCAATGCTGACGCAGAGGCGTTGGCACCCTGTGGATCAGCCGCCTACGGGGTGCAACCGGCGCTGCATTCTCGCCCATCAGATATCAGTCTGGTCGTAACCGGTCAGGACTGTGACTCGCTGGCCGGAGTTGACGCCACTAAGTGCCGAGATCAGTTCTGCCGGTTTCTTACCCGGCTTCAGTTGGGCGGTGTAATACAGCTCGGTGAGAGCACCCGAACGTACCGATTCGGTGGACACCAGTTCGAATTCCTTGGTGTAATCGATCAGAATGTCTTCGACCAGTGCGGTGTATCCGGGCTCCGGGGGAACCTGGACCTTCACGACCTGACGTTGCACGTCGAGCTTGAACATGTTGAATTTGCTCATCAGGACCAAGACCAGGCAGATGGCGATGGTTGCGGCAATTGCCAGGAGGTAAAACCTTGTACCCGTGGTCATTCCGATTGCCATGACGAGGAAGATGAAGCCCACGTCGCGAGTTTCCTTGATCGCGTTGCGAAATCGCACCACGGAGAGCGCGCCGACGAGCGCAAACGCCCGTGCGACGTTCGATCCGACAACCAGCATGATGAGGCTGATGACCATGCCCACCATCACCAATGTCTGCACGTACGACTGACTGTACGAAACGTTCTTGTGCGTCAATCGGTACACGTAGCCGATGGTCGCGGACAGCACGAAGGAAAGTGCAAGCGAGACAATGATGTCGAAGGTCGAAAAGGTGCCGCTGAGATCTTGTAGATCGAAATTCATTTACAGTCCTGATGTGACGAGGGAGCTCTCGAATGGAATCGAGGGCGTGAGCAGTTCTTCACGGGCATGCAGGCGCGAGCGCGGCGCCATCCCGAAGGCTTCGACGCTCTGGCAGTATTTGGAGATTCGCACGACGGACATGTCCATCCGTGCTGCCATATCCGTAACCCAATAAGGCACACGCTCATTGGCTTTGATCTCCACGATGCACAGGTGCGGTGGAATGATGAAGCGATTCTGCGCTTCGGCCGCGAAGTGGAAGTCGCGATCTCGGCCGTGAATTTTGTGATCGATGGTCACCCGCAAGCCGAGGTCGGCGTCGATACCGACAAACGCTTCACGCAGATATCCGGTCGTGACCGACGGCCGGAGGTCGAGATTGCCGATCAGCGTGGACACTTCGTTGACAAAGGGCTGCGCCGTTCTGTCCACGTCGATGTCGCGTCGGCCGTCACACAATTGCCGCGCAACATCGTAGGAAACCTGAACGCGCCGCTTCTGAGTCACACGATTGACCCGTTGCTTGATCTCGACGTACACAGGCGTCTCGTCAACTGCGTCGGACGGGCGACCGTACAGGCGAATTCGGAGTTTCCGGCGAAACTTGAGTCCTTCGATCTTTTCCCAGTAGAAGCGAAGGCTCTGTGTGTCGTAGTACAGGCTGGTCACCGGGTATCCACCGATCGGCGAATTCACATCGGAGTCCATGTGTGCATTCAGTTCCTCGCGCAATGCGGGAACGTCTCGTTCGTGGGCTAGATACTTGATCTCATACCGGTTGAACGCATGGAGCGAACTAGCCGTGCGCAGAGATCGTTCGGGCGTTCCCAATGACGTGGCCTTTCTTCGTCGACTGGGAAACAGTCCACTCCACCAGGCTTTGGTAATCCTGGAGTAAAGCTGCCAAGTTGCTGTCAATCTCGAAGAAAGGTTGCGTCAACCTGAAGTTGGCTCGGTGTTCACCCGGGACTGCTCTTCAGGCGGCTCCTCGTCCACTTCCGGTTCCTCGACAGCATCTGGTGGCTTTGCAACCTCTTTCGGACCACTGATCAAGATGTCGGCCCACCGGGTAGACGGATCGATGTCGAGCAGGACGGCTTTCACCAGAAGTGAGAGCGGAATAGCCAGCAGCGCACCGAGCGCGCCCAACACCCACGACCAGAAGATGAGCGAGAGGAAGGTCATCGTCACCGACAGACCAACGGCGTCACCGACAAACTTGGGTTGGATAATGGACTGGATGACGAAGTTGATCACGGAGTACACGACGATCACCCACACCATCAACCATGGTCCGCCCTCGAGGAGTCCGAGCAGTGCCGGCGGGATCACACCGATCACAAATCCGATGTTCGGGATGTAGTTGGTGATGAACGACAACAACGCCCACAGAATCGGCAAGGGGATCCCCATCAACCACAGCGCGCCGCCGTCCAGCACCGCGACGATCAGACCGAAGACGGTGGACACCACCAGGTACTTGCGGGTTCCCTTGGCAAAAGTGGAAAGAGCGTAAGAGATTTCAGGGCGCTCTTCGGCCAGGATATGCAGTCTCGACCGGATACTCATGCCGTCGAAGGCCATGAACAGCAGTAGCGCCAAAATGAACACGAGGTCCGAGAACACGCCGAGTAGGCCCTCGAGAGCTGTCTCGACCACTCCCAAAACCTTGGTGAGATCGATACTGCTGACCGTGTTTTGGATCTGCTCGGTATCAACTCCGAAGCTGGCCAGACTACTTCGAGCCTCGTCCAGGAGCGCACCCATCTTGTCTGAGTACTCCGGCAGGATCGTGGCCAATTGAGCAGTCGAGACAACCAACGACGCGGCCAAGCCGATCAGGATCAAATACACCGTGACCAGGGCGCCGAGCATGCCGAGCCACTTCGGCCAGCTGTGCTTCTGCGCCCAATCCTGAATCGGCTGAACGGCAACGGTCAGCATCAAGGCCAGAAATACAGGACCGAGAATTCCACTGAAGCCCTTCATCCCGGCAACCGCGACCACTGTTGCGGCAGCGCCGAGCAGCACGATCAGCCCGCGCGGAATCGACCAATGTTCGCTGCCTGTGACAGTCGGTGCCGGGGCGGGGACGGGAACAGGAGCGGGAGCCCGCTTAGAGAACACCAGCTTCCTTTGCCCGACTCCTGATCTGGAACGCACCGACGATCATCAGAATGCCGAAGAATATTGCGTACCAACCAAGCAACCAGGTCAACCCGATGATGCCTTCACCAGGGAAGATGAGCAGGATTATTCCGAAGATCACGGCCAGCACCGACGCGGCGAGTAGCCATCCCCACCCGGAGCCCGACAAGCCCTTGAGCTTGAAAGATCCGACCACGCCGAGGATTCCGAACAGGATGGCGTAGAACGCGATGATGTACAGCAGTACCACCGCAGTGATTCCGGGCCATACCAATGCGACAACACCGGCTGCCACCGAGACCACGCCTGTGAAGACGAACCATCCCCATGAACTGAGATGCGCTCGGTCGCGGATTGCCCGCACCAGGGTGACCACACCGTCCACGATGGAGTAGATACCGAAAACGAAGACCAAGGCCACCACGGTTATTCCCGGCCACACGAGGGCGATGATTCCGAAAATCACGCCGAAGATTCCACGGACCAGGATCATCCACCAGATCTCTTTGCCGTACAACACAAACGGGTTCGTTGCGACCATCAGTAGCCTCCGAGCATTTCAGTTCGTCGGACGAATACCCGGTGCCGTCCACGATCCCGAGAGCACCGAAGCCTTGGGCCAATACAGTCGCAAGAATACGTTGAATCCGTCTGCCGGGCTGGGTAACCAGTTCTTTTCCTTCGAGCCGCCGGGAGACTCGTGCTGAATGTAGATATTCAGGGAGCCGTCGTCCTCGAATCCCAAGTCACTTCGGTCACCGATGGCGTATCGATCAATCGGATTGTCCACGAAGAACTGTCGCTCGTTCATCATTGTCAGCGACCAGAAACCTTCGACCGGCGGAAGCTCGTCCTCGTCGAAGTGCAGTACGTAGTTCTTCTCCCCGGTCAGGGCATTACCGTCGATGTCAGTGGTGGCATGCGGGTACACGGCGTCCGCGTCGAGGTTGGCGCCGAATCCCAGCCATACGATCAAAGCCCGCTGCGCATAGTGCGTTCCGTAGTGCCCCAACCCGCGGTGCATGGTCCAGCCGTTCTTCGGGGAACTTTCGGCGTCGGCCGCGATCGTGTGCAGCAGGTCCATGCCGCTGCGTGCGGCGCGGTCCAATGCGTCGCGCACTTCGGGTGGCCGCGACGCCCACGCGAGTCCCGACCCGATTCCTATGTCGCCGAGCTGCTTCATGATCTCGGAATCCTCGGGACGCGGTGGATTGTCGTCGAGTAACGCGTCGAGTGCGGTGAAGAACGCCTGTCCGTCCATCGCGGCAACCTGGTCGACCGGGGGTGTGAACGTATCGACTGTCGGGTCGAGCGAGCCTTCGGGCGCCGTGTATCCCGCCTTGTTGTCCGTCCACTGCGACAGTGGTGTCAGCCGGGTTCCGTCCTGCAACGTGTGTACTGCGGCGAGGTCGGTGCCGCCCGATGTGGCGTAGCGCGCCACTATCCAATTCATCGCCGTCGGCGAGCGGAGAAGCGTCGTACCCCGCGGCACTTCGCCTTTCCATGTCGGACCCGCCACGACGTACGGTCCGCCGGTACGACCTACCGTGCGGGAACCGGGCACGGTGAAGACATCGCTCCACGCGTCGAGAATCGGGACCAGCCAGTACCTCGTCCCGAAGTCCGGCAACGTCAGGACCTGCGGTTCGGTCCGCAGGTCCAACCACGCCGACGAGTAGAGAGTGTCCGCGTTGGGTGAGACCACATCCGTGAACGACGCATCCGGGGTTTCCCGCGCGTACGCAAACTGGTTGAGCGGCGCTTTCATGCCCTGTGGTGTCGCCGTTGCCGTCATCACGTCCCGTGAGACCGCCGCGATCAACAGTGGATATCCGAATATCCAGGCCTGCGTTGCCAAATCATCCAACGACGAGCGCTTCGAGGCAGTCATGCCCGGTGAATACCACCGCCCTCACCTGCGCAAACCACCGCCGGCACCTGCGCTCATCACCGCTGGCACTCTCCTACTCTTGTGTGCCAGCAGTGTTTAGGCGCATATTTTAGCTACCCAACGACGTGTGCCGGATTTACCTGTCATCACCTCGGGGAGGAACAGAGATGAATAGAAATGAAGCGATAGGCATCTCACCGTTCCAGTCGGCCGGAGCGTTGCAGGGTTTTGTCATTTCGGGGCGTTGGCCCGACACCACCAAAGAATGGGCGCAACTGCTCGCATTGGCTGTGCGGGTCGCGTCACTCCCCGGTCTGTTGCCCACCTCGACGGTTTTCGGCGTGCGCGAGGACGTCCCGGACGATCCACAACCGGGCACTGTGGGATTGGTGATGGCCGAAGGTCCGGTTCTCGGAGATTTTGCTCTGCCACCTGGGCGTTTTTCCGAGCATCAACCGCCGGCGCTGATCATGCTGCACCCACCCTCCGAAACGACTCCCAGCCTGCCGGAATGTGAGGGCAGCGCCTCTGGGTGTGTCCTGCTTCCAGGACTGCCGTACCTCGGCTTGGACCATCGCGCGGCCTGGGTGGAAGCCGAGGCCGACGGGACGGTCGTCTCGATGATCAGCCGGGTAGGCATCGATCCGATCAGCGATCCCGACACCGCAGTTTTGGCAATGCTCCTTGCCTGCTGACGGTAACGGTAAGCGATAAGTTCGGGCTCCCAAACTTGCTGTGCGCTTTGCCAATTCGTGAAACGCAGGCTAACCTCGGTAACAACGAAGGGGAGTAGCCCCCAATCGCCTGTGTCGACATACTGGTTCAACGCGTTCCGCCTGGTGCGGATCGCGAAGCACCCGGCCTGGCGAACCGAAGGTTTCTGACCTCGGTGGGCGAGACCTTCGGCCGGACAAACGCACCCGTTGCGTCTGTCCAGGCCGGAGGCCCCATATTTCCTCCGACCGATACGGACCGGAGGAGTTAATCTTGCTAGCCGCAATACTTTTGAGCTTCGGCGTTATCTTCGTCGCTGAACTCGGCGACAAATCCCAGCTGATGGCAATGACATTTGCCCTGCGCTATCGCTGGTGGGTTGTTCTCGGCGGAATCACCGTCGCCACCACCCTTGTTCACCTGGTGTCAGTGGCTGTCGGCCACTACCTGGGCGTCGCACTGCCCACGGCGGCAATTTCCATCGTCGGCGGTATCGCCTTCCTGGTCTTCGGCCTCTGGACCCTGCGCGGTGACGATCTCACCGAGGACGAGCAGAACAAGGCCGGACGCGTCACCCGCTCAGCCTTCATCGCTGTCGCGTCGGCCTTCTTCCTCGCAGAACTCGGCGACAAGACCATGCTCGCCACCATCACCCTTGCGACCGACAACGACTGGATCGGCATCTGGATCGGATCGACCGTCGGCATGGTGGCGGCCGACGCTCTCGCCATCATCATCGGCTCGGTGCTGGGCAAGCACCTCCCGGAGGGATTCATCAAGATCGGTGCCGCGGTGCTGTTCTTCGTCTTCGGTGTCTGGCTGCTGCTCGACGGTATTTTCCCGGACTCGTCCGCCGGCATCATCGGCGGCGGAGTTGTCCTGGCAATGTCCGTGGTGGGTGCGCTGGCCCGGATGGTCTGGAAGCGCACCCATCCGAAGCCTCCTTCAGAGCTTGGCTCTGATCTCCTGCGCGATCGGCTGGAACTGCTCGAGGAAGGTAAGCGCCCAACCGAATGAGGCGACGCCCTCGTAGTCGAACGAGTACACCTGATCGTTCTTGACGGCGCGCAGACGCTGGAAGATGGTGTCGTTCGCCAACTTCTCGTTGATGGGACCCTTACCACCGTTGGTGATGATGACGTCGGCTTCGTCGAGTAGCTCCAACTGCTCCTTCGGGAACCACTCGTTGCTGCCGGCAGGAATTGCGAGTGAGCGGTCGTTGAACTGGAACCCGGCCTCGCTGATGACCGTCGTCTGATACTTGGTCGGCGAGTACAGCGAGAAACCACTCTCCTCGAAGTACGTGGTGTAGACGACCTTCACCTTGCTCAACACGTCAGCATTGTCGCTGCGGAACTTCGCGATCCGCGCCTCGTACCGGTCTGCCAACTCTTGAACCTTCGCACTCTGGTTGAGTGCGTCCGCGACCCCGAGGGCGCGCTCCTTCCACGCGTACTGGCCGTCTTCGGCAAAAACTGCGGTCGGTGCAATCGACCGAATCTGCTCGTAAAGATCCGGGTCGTTCTCCGAAAGGAGGTTGGTCATCACGATCAAGTCGGGAGACAAAGCCGCTATCGCCTCGGCGTTGGGCTCGTACCAGCGTCCCACCTTCGGAAGAGACCGCAGGGCAGACGCATACGGTTCCGGGACGCCGTCGGCGTTCTCGTAGTCGACCGGCAACCCGACAGGTGTGAATCCGGCGTCGAACATCGCGGGGCCCGTGTAGTAATCGGCGCTGACCACCCGCTGCGGATTAACGGGTACCTCCACCTGGCCGTTGACGGTGGTGATCGTGCGCGTCTCGCCCTCGGCCGTTTCGCCCGAACTGGTTCCGCAGGCGGTAAGCAATCCGATCCCGGCTAAGGCACCGGCCCCGAGGAAACCTCGCCGGGTGAGTGCGGCGGTGATGCGAGCGAATTCGGCATCGGTATCGAGTGTCGGCAGCAGAAGTGATGTCATTAAGTGTCCTGACAGTAACTGAAATTAGGGTGACCTAAAAAATATCCTCACCTGCGGGGTTACGGTGAAGAGTATCGGTCAAGGGTTGTCTCTTTCACGCCACAGACAACTGGTCTGACCACTTGACCTCTTGCCAGAAGGTGGCCTATCGTCAGTACATGTTCCAACCCGTTGCACGTACCTCGGCTTCCGGCGCAGTGTTCGACCAGATTTCGGTGAAAGTGCTGGCCGGAGAGCTTGCGGCGGGCGAAAATCTCCCCAGCGAGCGCAAGCTCGCCGAGGCGTTCGGCGTCTCGAGGCCCGCGGTCCGAGAGGCAATTCAGAAGCTCGCCCAAGCGGGACTAGTCGAGGTCCGCCAGGGCGAATCGACGTCAGTGCGTGATTTTCGACGCCAGGCCGGACCCGAGCTTCTCCCCCAATTGCTGATACGCGACGGTGTCCCCGACCTGGCCGTGGTGCGCAGTGTCCTGGAAACTCGTGAGTTGATGGGACCGCAGATCGCGGTGTTTGCCTCCCGTCGCATCTCCGAGGAATCTGCCCGAGAACTCGACACGGCCGTGGATCAACTAGGCGCCACCGAAGATCCGGTAGAGCTGCAAGACCGCGCTCTGGCGTTCTGGGACGTCGTCGTCGACAGCGCGGATTCCATTGCCTTCCGTTTGATCTTCAACAGCCTGCGCGCTGCATACGAACCGGCCATGACTGCACTTGCCTCCGTCATGGTCGCCGAAGTCGGCCAGACCGACCTGTATCGAAAACTGGCCTCCGCCATCACTTCACACGACGAGTCAACTGCCGAGGCGTCAGCCGCACAGCTCCTTCACACCGGCACGACGGCAATCGGCGACGCTCTCACCTTCCTGGAAGGACTGAAACCATGAGCAAGCCCATCACTCTCGCCGATGCCGCACGAACGTTCCGCAAGTCACCGACGCCGTGGATGATCGGCACCATGTTGGTGGCTGCAGCGTCGACGCGCATCGCGCTGGGCGACTGGCAGATCACCGACGCACTTGTTCCGCTCGTGATGCTTACCGCATTCCCCTTCGTGGAGTGGATCATTCACGTCTTCGTTCTCCATTGGAAGCCGCGGACCATTGCCGGCGTCACCCTCGATTCACGCCTGGCGCGCAGCCATCGGGAGCACCATTTCGCCCCGCGAACCGTCTCACTCATCTTCATTCCGTGGCAGACGCTCCTGATCGTGATTCCCGTCCTGACCGCTGTCGCACTCCTGGCGTTTCCCCGCGTCGAACTCGGCCTGACCTTCCTGACCTGTATTTCCGTACTAGGTCTCGGCTACGAGTGGACTCATTTCCTCATCCACAGTGACTACAAGCCGAAAACTGCTCTCTACCGGTCGGTTTGGCGCAACCATCGCAACCATCACTTCAAGAACGAGCACTACTGGTTCACCGTCACCACCGCGGGAACGGCCGATCGCGTACTGGGCACGTACCCCGATCCCAAATCCGTCGAGACATCCCCGACGGCCAAGAACCTGCACGGCACCGCGTCGAAGCTGTGAAGAAACGCCGATTCCTGGCCCCCAGCTGGCAATGAACTTGAACTTGACTGTGTATCAGCGATTTTCGTTGAAACCCACTCGAACCGTGCTTAGTGTCGATGGAGTCAGAAGTTCGAAAAACGCTGTAACCGAAGGACACAACACATGTTCAACGATGTATTTAACAACGTCATCCACCCGATGGTCACGAACTTCCAGCAGTTGGGTCCCCAGCAGTTCATTCCCCAGCAGTTCATCCCTCAGGGCCTGTTCCAGCAAGCGCCGCAGGCCGCAGAGCAGGCTGTGACGATCTTCGGTAGCTGATACCGCAATCCACAGATAGCGCCACTCAGGGGTCGTCCGTCCAATATGCTGGACGGACGACCTGAGTGCCTCCGCCTGACAAGGATCCCCATGAGCCCCAACACCCCCGTCCACGCATTCACCGATGACGCCCTGGGCGATCTCGACGCCACCGGCGTCGCCGCCCGGATCGAATCAGGCGAGGTGACCGCACGGGAGGTCATGGAGGCGTCGATCGCGCGCGCCGAGGCAGTGCAGGGGCAATTGAACGGTCTGGCCTGCACAGACTTCGATCGCGCCCTCGCCAGGAGCAACCGGCCGGCCACGGGCATCTTCGCCGGCGTCCCCACCGCGATCAAGGACAACACCGACAGCGCCGGCCTCCCCACCCAGCAGGGCAGCACCGCCTTCACCGCAGTCCCCGCCAAGGCTGACAGCGATTTCGCGAAGCAGTTCCTCTCCACCGGGGCCATTTCGATCGGCAAGACCCGACTGCCCGAGTTCGGATTCAGTGCGTCCACCGAGTACATGACGGAAGAACCCGTGCACAACCCGTGGAACCCGGCCTACTCGTCGGGCGCTTCCTCGGGTGGCGCTGCCGCACTGGTTGCTGCCGGAGTCCTCCCGATCGCGCACGCCAACGACGGCGGTGGATCGATTCGCATTCCCGCCGCTGCCTGCGGACTGGTCGGACTCAAACCCACTCGCGGCCGTACCATCGCCGATCCGGCCGACAAGTCGATGCCGATCCGGCTGATCGCTCAGGGCGCCGTCACCCGCACGGTTCGCGACACTGCACGATGGATGTCAGCGGCCGAAAGTTACTACCGCAATCCACGACTCGCACCGGTTCGCCTGATCGAAGGACCGAGTTCCACACGATTGCGCGTCGGTGTGATCACCGATTCCGTGACGGTCACCAAGACCGACGACGAGACACGCAAGTCCGTCGGAGCTACGGCTGAACTCCTTGCAAGCCTTGGCCATCACGTCGAGGACGCGGCATTGCCCGTCGGACCGGAATTCATCGACGACTTCAGCATCTACTGGGGCTTTTTGTCGTTTGCCATCTCCACCGGTGGCAAACAGATGCTCGGGCCTGACTTCGACAAGTCAGCGACCGACAACCTCACGAAGGGCCTCTACACGCTGTACCGGAAGAACCTGGTGAAGACGCCGCGCGTGCTCTACCGCCTGCGACGCCTCCAGCAGCAGTACAGCGCCATGTTCTTGAAGTACGACGTCGTGCTCTCGCCTGCTCTGGGGCACACCACCCCCGAGCTCGGATACCTTTCTCCTGCTCAGCCTTTCGAGGAACTCTTCGACAAGTTGATCGCGTACACGTCGTTCACGCCGCTGAACAACATCTCCGGTGGTCCCGCGATTTCGCTACCGATGCACCAGACCAGCAATGGTTTGCCGTTGGCTTCGCATTTCTCCGCCGATCTCGGCGACGAGCGCACACTCCTCGAATTGGCCTTCGAACTGGAAGAGGCTCAGCCCTGGAGAAGAATCCAGGACTGAGCCCCACCCGATAAATACCCTCAGTCTCGTGGCAATCCGAGCATGCGCTCACCGATCACGTTGAGCTGCACCTCGGTTGTGCCGCCGTAGATGGTGGTGGCACGGCCCGAAATGAGCTGCTCCATCGCCTTGTCGCTTGGCTGACCTGGGATACTGACCGCTCCGGCAGCACCCAGTTCGGCGACGACGAACTCGGCGATCGACTGGCTGATCTTCATCGCCAACAGCTTGCCGACGCTCGACGTCGTACTCACGTCGATTCCCGAAAGTTGCTTGAGCACAACGCGGGAGCCGATGAGGTCGATCGCCTGGCTCTCGGCCACCAGCTCACCGACGCGGTAGCGTCCGATCGGGCTCAGGTCTGCTGACTTCGCGAACTTCAGTAGATCGGAGTCCGAGGCGTACGCCTCCATCTTCTGGCTCAGGGCGACGCGCTCGCCGGCCAGCGTCGTACGTGCAACGTTCCAGCCGTCGTTGACCTCGCCGACCACGTTCTCGTCGGGGATGAACACGTCGTCGAGGAACACCTCGTTGAACAACGCCGAACCCGTCATCTCACGCAGCGGGCGAACAGTGATGCCCGGTGTCGACATGTCCAGGACGAAGTACGTGATGCCCTGATGCTTCGGCTTGCCGGCGTCCGTACGGGCGATCAGCATTGCCCAGTCGGAGAACTGCGCAACCGTAGTCCAGATCTTCTGACCGGTGATCTTCCAACCGCCGTCGACCTTTTCGGCCTTCGTGGACAATGACGCGAGGTCGGAACCAGCACCGGGCTCACTGAAGAGCTGGCACCACACCAGCTCACCCTGCAGGGTCGGTACTGCCAGTTCCTGCTTCTGCTTGTCCGAACCATGCGCTACGACGGCCTGCACGGCCCAGGTGCCCATCAGGAGCTGCGGCATCGAGATACCCGCAGCCTTGATCTCCTGGGAGATGACGATCTGCTCGAGCGGAGCAGCGCTGCGCCCGTACGGCTTCGGCAGGTGAGGCTGAACCCAGCCGCCGTCGCCGAGCGCGATCAGCTGGTCGTCCTCGTCGAGCTCGACCAACTTGGCAAGCTCGGCCGCGATGCCGCCGCGGATCTCCTCTGCCTCGGGCGGCAGTTCGAGAACCGAAGCCCGGCTGACACCGTCAAGTGCCTGCTGCGCAACACGGTTGGCGCGATCCTCGCGAGTACCGAGAATGCCGCGGATCGAGAGTGCGCGACGGTAGTACAGGTGCGCGGCGTGCTCCCACGTGAATCCGATGCCGCCGTGGACCTGCACACAATCCTGAGCTACCTGCACTGCGGCGTCCGGCACGATGACTGCGGCGATATCGGCGGCAAAATCTGCCGTGTCGTCGCCCTTGTCCAATGCGCTTGCCGCATCCCACACAACGGCGCGTGCCTGCTCGAGTGCAATGCCCATCTGCGCACACTTGTGCTTGACGCCCTGGAACTGGCCGATGGGTCGCCCGAACTGCACACGGGTCTTGGCGTACTCCGACGCAGTGGAAACACACCAGGACATGACGCCGACGTCTTCGGCACCGAGAACGACTGCGGCAATGGACCGTACCCGCGCCTCGGTGAGACCGTCGAGTATCCGTTCGGCGCCGATCTGAACATTGTCAGCTTCGATCCGCGCACTGCCGCGCAGCACGTCGATGCTGTCCTGCACGGTGATCGCGACTGCGCTGCTCTCGAGCACCGCGTAGCGGACACCCTCGGGCAACTGGATCGGGACCAGCAGCACGTCGGCGTGTTCACCACCGAGCACACCGTCGAGTGCGCCCGTGATCTTGTATCCACCGTCCGACGACTCGGCCGTCAACGGTGCACCCAAGGCGACTGCTGCTGTACGACTTCCGTCGATCAGGCCCGGCAGAAACTCGGGTCCCGCCTTGGAATCAGCGGCGCCGAGAACGGCGCTTGCCAATACTGTCGGAACAAACGGGCCGGGAGAGACAGTGCGGCCCAATGCTTCCAGTGCCACCGCCAAGGTCAGCAGACCGGCGCCGTGACCACCCTGTTCTTCCGGAACCGCGAGCCCGAGAAGGTCCTGCCCGACCAGGGCCGTCCAGAACTCGGGGAACTTGTCCTCGGTCCTCGACTCCACCGCCGCGCGCACCTGCTCGGTAGTGATGGTGCGCTCGGCGAATGACCGCACCGAATCTGCGAGTGCGGTGTGCTCCTCACTCAGCCCGAGGCCGAGTTCGTATGCGTTGCGTGCCATGCGCTTACAGACGTTCGGCGAGGTCGGCGGTGGTCCAGGGACCCTCGCTCTCGATGGTGTTCACACCGTGCCAGCCGGCGAGTTCCGTGATAGCACCACCCTGAACGGCGTACACCTTGCCGGTCAGCTTGCAGTCCGCTGCCGCTAGATAGGCCACCAACGGGGAGATGTTGGACGGCGCAAACGCGTCGAACTCACCCTCGGGGACCTCGGCGGCGAACAACGCGCCCATACCGGGTGTCGCCAGCGTCAGCCGAGTACGCGCGATCGGCGCAATAGCGTTGACACGCACACCGTATCGATCGAGCTCGTCAGCGGCCACCAGAGTCAGGGCTGCGATGCCCGCCTTGGCGGCGCCGTAGTTGCCCTGGCCCGCGTTGGGCATGAAGGTACCCGAAGCCGAAGCGGTGTTGATGACCGAAGCGTTGACGGTCTCGCCTGCCTTGCTCTGGTCCTTCCAGTACGCGGCAGCGTGGTGCAGCGTCGCCGCATGACCCTTGAGGTGCACGGCAATGACTGCATCCCACTGGCTCTCGTCCATACCGGCGATGAAGGCGTCACGAAGAATGCCGGCGTTGTTGACCAGTACGTCGAGTCGGCCGAACTCGCTGACGGCCTGCTTGACGAGGCCCTCGGCGCCGTCCCAGGTGGCGATGTTGTCGGTGTTGGCAACGGCCTTGCCGCCTGCAGCGACGATCTCGTCGACTACCTGCTGCGCGGGGCCGGCATCTGCACCCGAACCGTCGTTTGCTCCGCCGAGATCGTTGACCACGACGCTCGCACCCTCACTGGCGAAGAGCAGCGCATGCTCACGGCCGATGCCGCGTCCTGCTCCGGTGATGATCGCTACGCGACCGTCGAGACTTCCCATCAGTTCAGATTCCCATCAGTTCAGTTGTCGGACATGAAGACTCATTTGTCGGCGATGACCGCGAGGCCGTCCTTGATGACGAGGTCGCCGACCGCGCTGGTTTCGTACGAGTACGACGTGGCTCCGTCTGCCGAACCCGACTTGTAGAACACCGTCTCGATGTCCTGTGTCGGGAGTACGGGTTTCGCGAATCGCACTGCGAGACGGCGCAACCGCTCGGTCTCTCCGCCCGCCAGTTCGGTCAGGGCTCCCCACGACGTGAACGCCATCGTGCACAGTCCGTGGTTGATGATTCCGGGGAGACCGGACATCCGAGCGATCTCCTCGTCGAGGTGGATCGGCATCGGATCGCCGGAAGCCGGTGAGTACCGGAACGTCTGGTCCTCGTCGATATGCTGGTTCATCACCGCTGCGGGACTACCCGCGCGAAGAGCGTCGTCGAATCGGTGTTCGGGAGCCTTCTCACCCAGGCCGGGGCCTGCGTCGACCTTGCGGAAGAAGGCCGTCATCCACTGCTCGTTGACCAATTCACCCTTGTCGGTTTTTGTTTCGACGTAGATGACGACGGTGGATCCGTTGTCCCGGCCCTCGAATCCGATGGGCTTGGCACGAGCGACCAGATGGTCACCGGGGTAGATCGGACGGTGGAACAGGAAGTCCTGCTCACCGTGAACGAGCTTCATCAGCAGTTCGACCGGCGCCACCGACAGCGCAGCGGGTGCCATCGACATGAAGACGGGTACCACCGCGAAGACCGGTGGAGCGATCTCGCCTTTCAGGTGTCGCTCGATGGGATCGTTGGTGGCAGCGGCGTATTCGGCGATGCGCTCGGCTGTCACCTCGAAGTGCTCCGGATCGGTCCATACGTCCAGCCCGGACGTATCGAATTCGACCGCGTTGGTCTTCGGTGTTGTCATTGAGCCGTTACCCGACCAGCTCGGCGAACTTAGCCAGCGAGGCCTCGAGATCAACCTTGGCGTTCTTGGCAACTGCCTTGCCGATCGGCCCGACGATCATGGTGCCCTTGAAGCTGGCGTCGACGGTTGCCTTCGAACCCGCACCGTCGGCCTCGACCGAGAGAACGAATTCGACGGTGACGCCGGCCATTCCGGTACCGGCGATCTTGACCATCTTCGGAACCTCTACCTCTTCGACGGTCCACTCGATCTTGTTTGCCATACCCATCACGGAGACGACCTCGGTGAACTTGGCGCCCAACGCAACCTGGGTGGGGAGTTCACTCTTCCAGCCCTGGTGAATGGTGAGCCACTCTTCCCAGCGAGACAGGTCGGAGAGCGCATCCCAGGTCTTCTCGGGGGATGCGGGCAGTACAGCGGAGACGGAAACGGAAGCCATGATGAAACTCCTAGTGGGTAGCTAGCGGGTTGTGGGTGTGATTCAGCGTGCGTAGGGCTTGTATGCGGTCACGACAACTGCGCCGCCGAGTCCGATGTTGTGCTGGAGAGCGACCTTCGCGCCGTCGACCTGACGCTTGTCGGCGGTTCCGCGGAGCTGCCAGGTGAGTTCGGCGCACTGTGCGAGGCCGGTTGCGCCGAGGGGGTGACCCTTGGAGATGAGGCCGCCGGACGGGTTGACCACCCAGCGTCCGCCGTAGGTGGTGTCGTCGGCGTCGACGAGCTTGCCGCCGTCACCTTCTGCGCACAGTCCGAGCGCCTCGTAGGTCAGCAACTCGTTGGTGGAGAAGCAGTCGTGGAGTTCGATGACGTCGACGTCGTCGGCGGTGATCCCGGCCTGCGCGTACACCTTCTCAGCGGCCTTACGGGTCATGTCCGCGCCGACGAGGCTGATCGCGCTCTTGTCCTCGAAGGTGCTGTTCATGTCGGTGACCATGGCCTGCCCGACGATCTCGATCGCCTGAGCAGCGAGTCCGTGCTTCTCGACGAATGCTTCGCTGGCGATGATCGCCGCGCCGGATCCGTCCGAGGTAGGCGAGCACTGGAGCTTGGTGAGCGGCCCGTGGATCTGGCGTGCTTCGAGGATCTGCTCGAGGGTGTACTCGTCCTGGAACTGGGCGTACGGGTTATTCAGTGAGTGCTTGTGGTTCTTGACGGCGATCTTCGCGAACTGCTCTGCAGTGGTCCCGAAGCGTTCCATGTGCTCGACGCCCGCGGCGCCGAACATGTACGGAGCGGGCGGCATCGCGAACTCCTGCAGCTCGGCGAGAGCGAGGAGGTGCCGCATGAGTGGCTGTTCACGGTCGTCGTAGGTGGATCCGAGGGACCCGGACTGCATCTTCTCGAAGCCCAGCGCCAGTGCGCAGTCGGCCTGACCGCTCTTGACTGCCTGCGTGGCGAGGTAGAGCGCGGTCGATCCCGTCGAACAGTTGTTGTTGACGTTGACGATGGGGATGCCCGTCAGACCCAGCTCGTAGACAGCCCGCTGACCTGCGGTGGACTCGCCGTAGACGTAGCCGACGTATGCCTGCTCGACCTCGGTGTAGTCGATACCCGCGTCTTCGAGCGCCTTGGTACCCGACTCGCGTGCCATGTCGGGGTAGTCCCACTCGCGGGCTCCCGGCTTCTCGAACTTCGTCATGCCGACGCCGACGACAAAAACCCTGTTACTCATTGCCACTCCTGAGGAGAACGGTATCTGTGTGTGACACGCTGTCCCACCAAAGTATGTGAGACATCTTGTCCAGTCAATGGCCGGGTGAGTATCGTTCGATTTATGACAAAAACAGCCGAGTCGGCGCAGCCCGACGGGCGCAGCACTCGCTGGAACGATCACAAGGAGCAGCGCAAAGCGCGGATCCTCGACGCAGCACTCGATGCAGTCAACGAAGGTGGCGCCGATGTCGGCGTCCAGCAGATCGCCGAACGTGCCGACGTCCCCCGTTCCGTTGTCTACCGGATCTTCAAGGATCGAGCCGACCTCGACGAGCAGCTGCGAGTCCGCATCCTCGAGATGATGATGACCGACCTGACACCCACCCTCACGCCACAGGGCACGGTCGGCGAGGCCATCTCACGGGCAGTCGAGACCTACCTTCAATGGATTGTGAAATACCCACGACTGCACCACTTTTTAGGCAAGGGCTCGCCGAGCACCCGAGCTACCGGTTCGAAAGTGGTGACCGGAACCAAGACAGCCATCGCCGTCCAGTTGGGAAACCTGTTGGGTGCGATCCTCGCCAGCCGCGGCAAACCGTCGAAGATGGCAGAGCCCTTGGCTTTCGGCGTCATCGGCTTGGTCGACGTCAGCGTCAATCGTTGGCTCAGCCAACCCGGTTCCGACGTGTCCGGCACTGAATTGGCCGAGTTCCTCGAGCTTTCCATCTGGCAGGTTCTCGACGGAAATCTGCGACGGATGGGTGTGGACATCACTTTGGAGACGCCGATATCGGAGTTGTAGGCAGCAAAGTGCACCGGGGCATGTTTGATCCCCGGTGCACACGTTTGTCTTTCAGGCCGCTGTTGGCGGTGTGTTCCCGGGAACGGGAACTTGGTACGGATCCACGGACATCGGTGGATAGAACCGGGTTTTTCGGTCGTCTCCGATGTCCACGCGCCATTCGGTGTGATGCATCATCCGATGGTGGTGACCGCATAACAAGATCAAATTATCGAGATCCGTGGGGCCGTCATCGAGCCAGTGGATCAGATGGTGGGCGTCGCACCAGCCCGGTGGAGTGCCACAACCGGGGAAGGCACATCCGCCGTCCCGAACCGTCAGGGCCCGCCGCTGCGGAACGCTGGCAAGTCGCGCTTTCATACCGTGATTGAGCGGAACACCGTTGCTATCGAGGAGGATTCGGGTGACCTCGCAGTCGCAGGCCAGCATACGGGCGGTGTCGAGGCCGATGGGGCCGGCCCAGTTGGTGATCGCATACCCGAGTTCCTCGGTGGAAGGCAACATGTCTTTGAGGGCCTGAAGATCGGTCATGTCTTTTGCGGTGGCGGTGATCGTCAGGTGCGGTTTCACGCCGCCTTCGACGGGACCGAGACCCGCGGCTTCGTAGCGGCGCAGCATTTCGCAGAACCCGTCGGCGCGTCGAAGTGCCAGGGTGCGTCCGTCTTTCACACCGTCCTTCTCCGGCGTGGGCGCCGAGAGGGCGGACAGTAATGCGATGAGACGGGCACCGTTGACGGCGTCGAGGTCACCTTTCACGCTGACTCGCCCGTACAAACCGCGGGAAGCGTAGAACTCGTTGAGCTCGGAATCTTCACCGGCCGGTACACCGTCGGCGCGGTTGCCGTACTGCTTCTGAATCCGCCGGATCGCGGCGCGGACGGAATCGCAGTCGGTGACCTTCTTCGAGGCGAGGGTCAGGAGGATGTCGCGGGCTTTCTCGACGTCGGCGAGGCTCATGTTCTTGGGCGGGTGCTGGCAGAAGTGGGCGACCTGACGCGCTTTCAACGCGTCGATATCACCGTCGTGAAAAGATTGTCCGACAACAGGTTCGAGCATGAATAACCGCGCCAGGCCCACCAACTGGCTGCATTCACCGATCTCGAGATTGGTGGACAGGTGCAGCCACTGTGCGATAGCGCGGAATCCTTTGCCGCCGAGGGTGTCGCGGGTGAACATTTCCGTGATCATCACAACCATGCGGGACTGCATCTCGTGTCGGGCGCGAGCGAGGTCGAGTACCTCGGTCTTGAGGCCCTCGCCGTCGTATTGCCACGCTTCCCGACTGTCCATGGGCCAATTCTAATCGAACAGGATTTCGATTCCTAGGGACATATCGGACACGTTTAAGCGAATCTGTGCTCGAGACTTGTTGACATACAAGAATATTCAATGAATCGTGACCCACAGTTGCGCACTGCCATCGTGCCCAATCATGCAACGATTCGAAAGAACCCGTCTACTCCGAAGCGGGCTTGTAACCCTTGCCCTGCATCCACGCCAGAACGTCGAGGATCCGCACTGCGGGCACTACTTCGTCCAGACCTGCCAGATCGCGTAGGCCCTGCAATCGCGATTGGAGTTCCCCGTCGCGCAAGGCGCCCCGCACCGGCTCCAGATGGGCGGCCTTCGTTCCGAGTTCTCGACCGACGACGTCGTCGTAGATCGGGAAGAGCCGTGGGCGTTTGCGAGCAATCAGCTTGGACGCCATCGTCCGGCCGACGCCGTGGATCTCGCGCAGCGCTGTCTCCAGCCGCCACACCGGAGATTCCGGCGTCAAAGGATCAACTTCGTCCACCAGATCGCGATCTGGACCTACATCAGCCAGGAGCGCATTCAGTGAAGCGTTGATCTCTCCCAGCAGGAACAATGCGCCCTGGGCTGGAACCTGAACTGCGAGAAGTGTCACTGCGACAAGATCTTCCGCAGTGAAGACGTCCGCGTCGCGATCACGATTACCACTGGGATCCCAGGAATCCCACAACGCACCGGTACGGAGATACCCTGTCTTTCGGAGCGGCCTCGTGAAGTACTCCTGCAACACGTCGACGGCGCCGGCATCGTCACCGTCTCGCAGCACACGCGGCAAGCGGATGGACATTTGCTCAACCATGATCGACTGACCTTTCGAGTACGTACTTGGCAAATCCGGGATTGTGGTACTGCCGGAAAGGCCCTTTGCCCTTGGCTACGAGATGCTCCGCCAGCGGCCGAACGGTCGACGCGTCGACGGGCAGTTCGGCGAACTGCTCCAACGCATCCGAGTCCTCGAGGCTGCAGTCGATCATGGTCCCGTCACCGTCGGCTGAAGCTAACGCAGTACGCCGGATGCCGAGCAAATCGTGTTTTGCAGCAAGTTCCTCGATACTGCAACCCGTTCGGGATTCCAACGCCGAACTCGACACGAAGACCGACATGACGTGTTCGATCGGTTGCCCGCCGACAAGATGACACTCGACGCTCAGCACTTCCATCGGACCGATGTTGAGGGTGAACAATCGATGGCGATCCGCGGATCGGTTTGTCGACGGCAGGCAGCTGATCGTCCACTGCTCGATCTCGACTGCCGCCGGAGCGTCGAATGCGTAGGAAAGTACCTCTGCAATCAGCTCGGCGAGATCCTCGAACAGTGGGTCGCCCTGCAATCGCTCGAAGTTCTCGACCGAGGCGGCGGGGCGCACAGGTGCTTTGCTCACCGCGGCCCCCTCTCGTCCGATGAGGTCGAAACCTTACGTCTCACCTCGCATCAAAGGTACCCAGCGCTATGGAGCCCTCGCGCGTTCGCCCTCACATAGAGCGCCGCGTTATGGTTCTCAACACGTACCACTGCCTTACCGATCGCTAACTCGAGGAGCATACGAAGTGGAAATCAAGGGAACCGCAGCACTGGTCACCGGAGCAGCTTCCGGACTGGGAGCAGCTACGGCCAAGCGCCTCGCCGACGCCGGCGCTACCGTCTTCGGCCTGGACCTGCCCGCATCGATCGAACGCGCCGGCGACAATGTCCCCGCCGGTGTCACCCTCATCCCCACCGATGTGACCAGCGGCGAAGAGGTCGAAGCTGCCATCAACCAGATCGTCGAATCCGGCTCTCCGCTGCGAATCGTCGTCAACTGCGCCGGCGTCGGCTGGGCCGGACGCATCCTGTCCAAGAACGGCCCGCATGACCTCGAGCTTTTCCGCACGGTCATCACCGTGAACCTGCTCGGCACGTTCAACGTCATGCGCCTGGCGGCCGACGCCATTGCCAAGACCGATACCGTCGACGACTCGGGCCAGCGCGGGGTTGTCATCAACACCGCATCTGTTGCCGCATTCGAAGGCCAGATCGGACAGATCGCCTACTCCGCATCCAAGGGCGGCGTGCACGGCATGACGGTTCCGGCTGCCCGCGACCTGGCTCAGTTCGGCATCCGCGTCAACACGATCGCTCCCGGCATCATCGACACCCCGATGCTCGCGGGCGTCACCGACGAGTACCGCAAGGGCCTCGAAGCCGGCGTTCCGTTCCCGTCGCGTCTGGGCCAGCCGTCCGAGTACGCGCAGCTCGCTCAGATGATCGTCGAGCACGACTACCTCAACGGCGAGACCATCCGCATGGACGGCGCTCTCCGTATGACACCGCGGTAGGTTTCTGTTGCCTTGTGCGCCTTTGTCAACCGCCCGCGGTTAACAAAGGCGCACAAGGGCTATGACCGTTTGAGGTATTCGGCGACGTCCGCCGCCGGTATCGGCTCGCTGATGTAATAGCCCTGAACCAACTCACAGCCGGCGAATCACCTTCACTGAGCTCAGTGATGAATGATCTGTCGATTTCGAGAATGCCCACGGGCAGTTTCTTCAAACTCTCGAAAGACGAGTAGCCGGTTCCGAAGTCGTCCAACGCAATTGCGATCCCCGTCGCACGAAGACGGTCCAATTAGGCGACGCCGAGCGACGGACCGATCCACTCCGGATACTGCACAGCCATCGGCATAGTCGGCATGACATACCCGGGAGGCGAAATCAACGCTCTACTCCCTTGGGTGTCTACGGTGAACGTCGGGAACTCTTGTTTCCACCAATCGACGCACCCTTGCGAGATCGCATTGCCCGGAATCGATTTTTCCTCCACGATTTTCCAGTTCCCGAAAACATTCCACGAGGGTGGGCGTTGGGCACGTGGATCATGACCTCCCACATCGGTGTCTACGATTCCCGAACTGCCCGCAAGTTCAGCAGTATTCTCCAAAACTATACGCACTGAACCATCGAGAACAACCGAGCTGTCAAATTTCGACGGCTTCTCGTGAACCAAATAGTCACACACAATTGCCGACACCGAATCTGAACTCTCCGAAAAATCGACAATATTCCGGAACCAAGTAAACCTATTATCGTAGTCGGGAGTCTGATTCACGATCCACGAACTAATTGAAGAACGATCCCTGGAAATGTCACGAATCGCATCGATGTAGCCCGGATAAGTAAACTCTGGTCCGCCGGTATGGGTGTACGCAGTGGCTTCGGCAGTCGCTCGAATCAATTCAGCACCGCGACCGAATAAGTCGACACCAGGATCAGCCGACCACACCGTTGTGTGCGGAAACTCCGACGCCGGTGCGACATCGGCAGAATTCGTCGGCGATCTGTCGCTGCCACACGCTGAAATAGAGGCCACACATATCAGCGCTACCGCCACCGAAAGTGCTCTGTTAGGGAGCATTCCACGCCACCGCATTATATTTTTCCAGCATCCGCGTCGCATGGAAATCAGTTGAGGAACCAAACGTCGAAAACATTGTGTCAATATCACCCAGCCTATAAGGTTTTTCGTTGGTCGCCTCCTTAATTTGATCCCAAGATCTCAATTCTCCATCATCGAATGCCCACCGGTAAACTTCCTTGAATTCAGGTGGTAATTCCGGTGCCGCATTCAGAATATTGTAAGCCTGTCTAGCTGAATCGAAACCTGCGAGTTTAGCGGTTTCAGGCCCTGAAGGCTGGGCACCGATTACCGACTCCTTCAACGGATCACCCCCGGCACCGATCATGGCGTTGATGTAATCCCCGCCAGGGAGGTTTCCGATTCCCAAGGTTCCGAGACTCATCAAGGCACCATATGCATTGTTCTTGCGTGCATATATTTCGGCTGCCTGCGCCGCCTTGTCGTCGTAACCATCCTGAGTGCCACGCATCAATCCGTAGTCTGTCAGCCCCGCCAGCCTTCCCGCAGTATCCAAATTGTTGGCTGCACTTTCCCCCATAGGGTTCAGCGCATATGCACCCTGCCTCGCGAGCATCTCCTGGTATGCCGCTCGGGTAAAGTTCGTGCCAGCCGTTTCGTCGGTATTCATCAGAGCGAACACGTTTGCCGAGCCAGTGTAGTGACGAAACCCGTCGGGATCAGTCCACCCTCCGATGCTGAAACCTGGATGATTCTCAGGATCTTCACCAGCCAGATCAGAAACGTAGGGACTCATACTATTCGAAACTGTCTGCAACAGATCGGGATTGAGCTGGCCAGTCGACTGGCCGTCGGCTTCAGGGATATTGGACAGCAACTTCCACGCGTCGTCAGTACTAACCGCTTCCCCAACAGCTGACATGATGCTGCCGGTACGAGTTGCCGTGGCCACATCGGTGGGATCATTCGGATTCTCCACAGTGGCATCACCATCCGGGAAGTCGAAGAGCGTCGACGCGGCTTTACCGTCGTCAGTCCAGTTGTGGGACAGCACATCCTTCACGAAGTCGCTGCCGATCTCTGGATTGTTGACAACGGCATCGACGGCAATTTTGTCATGTCCCACAGCGGCGAAGATCTGCTCGGTGACAGCCATGTCCTGGGTACCACGCCCATCGACCATGAAGTACTCGAACTTGTGTTCCGGGTTCTGTTCATGAGCGACCTGCGCATCCAGGTATTTCTGCCCCACGTCGAGAAGCGCACTGTCCAGGGTGCTTCCGCTCTTGTACTGATCGTCGCCCATCGAAACGATGTCGGCGATCGCCTGATTGTCGGCAACCCCGTTGAGTGCGATGCTGGGAAGGCCGGATCCGCCAACTACTTCAAAGCTGTTTACCACCAAGTCATCCCGAGTCAGAGACTCTCGCATCATGTCGGGTAGAAGGTTCAGACCGCCCTTGGTCGGAACGTCCGGATCACCCTCGACCGTCGCGCTGACGTTCTCGTTGGACAGTATCTGCAGCGAGTTTGCGACCGCAGCCTGCGCATCGGGCGGCAACTTCGAGAGCAGGTCTTCGATCTCCTGGGGCGATTTCCCATCCAGTGATCTTCCCAGCTGATTGAGGTATTCCATCTGCGACGCCGGGATTATCGCAGTGTCACCACGTTCCAATGCCGTGACCTGTTCCGGTGTCAGGTGGCCGGTTTCCGTGATCCGCTGCAATTGTTCCGGCGTCATCGACGCCGGATGTGTTGCTAGAGCGTCAGAATCACTCTTACCCTGCTCCCCACCCGAGGTAGCTGCGGATACAAATGTCACACGTAGCCCGTCACGAGCGCCTGCCAGGGAGCTTCGCACAGTGTTGTCCGCATTCTCGGTGGCATTTGCGGCGTCGGTCAGTTCACGTTGCCGTTCGACCATCAGGGCAACACGGGCTGTGTCCGGTTCGGCCGCGGTGTCGGTGAGAAGAAGCGCGTCCGAGACCACAAATCTATCCGCTTCTGCTGCAAGAACAGCCATTCGGGCCCGCTGCAAGGGAGCGTCGATCTCGTGAAAGCCTTGCTGTGCGGTTTTTGCCAGAGCTTCGAGAGCATCGACAACCTCGCCGGCAGTCTTCCTGTCTGCGGCGGCCCTGTCCTGAGCCGCTTCCGCGGTCTTTCCTTCCCAGTAAGCACCGTGGACGGTGGTAACACTGCTGAGGTACCGGGAGAACAGATCTTCCGCCTTGCTGCCCAAGGTAATCCACGCGTCGGCAACGGCAGTGAGCGACGCTGGATCCCACGATTCGATCTGTGCACGCGTCGGCGTCATGCGGTGGGTTCCTGGGCGACCCAGGCGCCTGTGGCGTCGGTGTACGCGGTGGCAAGTTCGGCCGCAGACTGCTCGTCGCGACTGCGGAACTTTTCGGCGACGTTGATCATGATGTCGCCGGTCTCGCCCAACCGTTCCTGCAATGAGGGAACCAGCACACCCTCGACAAGCTCGTGCGAGATCGCTGATGCTTCAAGAAAAGAGGTCAGCACCGTATTCGCAGGCGCAAAAGGGAGATTCCCGAGCAAGGGCCCAGGCGCCATGGGGACAAACGTGCCACCAGTGGCGGGAGGAGCACCGGCCGACGGTCCCACGCTCAGCCGACCAGCTTCATCCGCGAGCCCGTGTAGCACCCCGCCCAAGCTTTTCAATTCAGCAATATCGGCCGCAAACGTACCCACGATCCCCCCTCGGACGTACGAGTCAGACCCCCCGACTCATGCAACGCGGGCCAAGTATACGTCGAGTAAGCCGGATTACAGGTCCGAGGCGAGGGGAATTTCCTTCTCCGCGCGGTCCGTCATCCACTCACGTAAGACCTTGGTGGCGATGACATCATCCTCGTTGTACTGCAGGATCCGCGTCCGTTGCGTCTCGTCCGGCTCACCGTCGTAGCCGACCGCCTCGCGGTACCACGCCATCGACGCTTCACCACCGGCTTCGGCGTCGCGCCAATGGAATCCGGCAACGGGCGCAATCTTTTTGAGCCCCTTGCCATCCGGGCAGATGAACTGATCGCTGACGGCTTGGTAGATGTCAACCCACTGCGGACTGTCGATAAACTCCCGGATCTCTTCCTTGGTCGGAATGCCCGGTTCACCGGCAAATCGACGCGCAGAATCCAGAAGCCATTTGTCCTCCGCCGAACGTGAATAGCAGTAGGCGGCAAAGGTTTTACCGGACACCGCTGCGCCCGCACGCTCTGCCATCAGCCAACCCCAGAACTCCGCAAACGATCGCGCCTCGTCCCGTGTCGGCAACGGATCCCACGTCGCAAATCCCCGATACATCGAGAAGCCACCGACATTGAGCAAAGTTCCCCACAAATAGGCACCGTGCTCCTGGTAACTCTCCATGTCGACATCGATCTCGATATCGGCGCGCGTCACCGAGATCTTGTCGAACCGTCGTACCAACGGAGCGCCCGCCAGCCACGCCTTCGCGATAACGACGGCGTCGTCGAAGTTTCCGTGTGGCCAATCCTCGAGCGGCTCGCCCTCCCAGGCCGCGAGCTGATCGATGGTGTTGCATCCGGCGTCACGCAGAAGCTCGGCCCGGGAACCGACCGCAACCAGGCTCACATCACGGTTGCGGACCAACTCTTCCTTGCACTCCGTCCACCACGGGCACGATTTGCACTCACTGACCTGAGAGGGAGACGTCAGCACCTCACCGCGCGCCACGGCAATCCTGTCGTCGTAGCGCTCGTCGTAGTCCTCGAGAATCGCACTCAGGTCGTGAACGAGGATGCAGTCGCCGTTGTAACCGATCGCACCCGCCTGCAACGACGGACTCGCCAGTCCCCGGCGCTCGAGCATCCGGTAGACCTGCGCGACGCGCATCTGATCACGAACCTGGCCTCGCACCTTGCGCTTCGGATCGACTGCAGGCTCCCACTCGAACAGGCCAGATGTGATCGCACCCTGCCCCGGGTCGGTGACCTTGTGGTTGACAACGATCACCGGGATATAGCCGCCGCCGTCGGTATCGCGGATCAACATTTCGCATCGACCCTTGCGGCCGGTGTCACGTTCGACAGGCAACACGGCGCCCCAGATGCGGTCGGCGCCGGCTTCACATGCGGCCAGCGTGTCGCGAGCTTGCGCCGCCGTCGACTGATCGGCGTTGATCCGCACCCAACGATCCGGAGCGGCGCCGATCACCAGCTCCGCGATCTCCGCACGCTTGGCCGTTGCCGATTCCTGACGCTGCTTGATGCCCGTATCGAGAGGCTCCGACGCCCACTTGCCCGGAAACAATCCGTCGAGGCGCACCCGATGACGGCAACGCGTGAGCGCCCCTGAATCGATCAGAGGGAGCGAGGGCGCGGGGCTTTTATCGGAACACACGATGACGAAGATTATGTGCTCCCCTAGGCTGAAGCCGAAGCGCAGGTACCTGGCAGCGCACAAACACCTGGAAACGGGGTCCTTTTCGATGGGGTTGTTCAAGAAGCGAAAGTCTCGTGCCACCCGCAAGGCGGAGGCGAAGGCTCTCAAGCACAAGGCCGAGGTCGAGGCGAAACTCAACGCCAAGAGCCAACGCAAGCGCGACAAGGTTGAGACCAAGTCGATCAAGAAGCTGGAAAAGGCTGAGATCGAGTCGACGCACAAGATCGAAAAGGCGCAGATCGCCACGCTGAAGGCCCAGGAAAAGGCCGCTGTGAATCAGGGCCTGACCGTTGCCAAGGTGCGCAAGTACCTGGGTGTCGCTCGGCTACTGGCTCCGGTTCTGCTGCCGATCATCTATCGAGCGGCAACCGCGGTTCGTGGTCAGTTGGATACCGCGCGCGCTCAGAAGATGGGCATCGCCGTCGACCAACTGGGCGACTACACCGGCCACGGAGCCAAGCTGAGCGCCCGCATTGCGGGAGCGGAAAGCTCGGTCACCGAAATCCTCAGCCACAAGCCGAACGCCGCCGAGACGCAGCGTTTTGCCGCAGCCATCCGTGAGCGTCTGAGCGACCTGAGCACCGCGGTGCGGGCGGCCGAGCAGATGCCGCAGGCTCGCCGCAAGGCCGCCCACCACGCTATTTCCTCCGAACTCGACGGCGTAGAGGCTGATCTGCTCGCACGCCTCGGCGTCCGCTAGACCTGCTCGAGTGTCCACCGACGCGCCCACGACAGCACTCCTTCGGGGTAGTGCTGTCGGGGCTGTGTCGACCGCTCTTGCCATCGCAGCGCACGGCCTGGCCGGCGGCGATGTACCGCCGGCGTCGGCGCTGACCCTGTTGATAGCCGTGTGTTCAGCCGTGGGCGCGATCACCGGAACGCTTCCCGTTCCGACCCGCGGACCGCTACCACTCATTGCGGCTCTCGGCGCCGGCCAACTGGCAGCGCACACCACCATGACACTCTCCGTGCATTCTCATTCCCCTTCTCCGGGGCTGGCGATGCTCGGAGCACACATAGTCGCCGTGCTCGTCTGCGCGACCCTCGTGTTGGCTGCCGAGCGACTGTTCGGAGTCCTCACCCGCGTCGTGCAGGTTGTGCTGTCCGCGCCGGCGACGCCCGTCGCAGCGCTGATCCGCCGATTCCCGACGACGCACCACCTCGGCCCCAATGGCGCACTCCTTCGCGCCGGCATTTCCCCGCGCGGACCTCCCGCTCTGGTCTGAAGAACTCGCACTGAAACCCTTCACCAGACCAAGAGGACACATTCCACATGAAGAACACCCTGATTTCGCGTGCGCTCATCACGGCAGCAGCAACCGGCGGGGCAATCCTGCTCGCCGGCGGAATCGCGTCGGCGCACGTCAGCGTCGTAGCTCCGGGAGCGACCCAGGGCGGGTACAGCGTTTTGACCTTCCGCGTACCCACTGAATCCGACACCGCGTCCACCACCAAGGTGACGGTGGCACTGCCCGACCTCAAGTCCGCGCGCACCGAACCGATGCCAGGTTGGACTGCCGTCGTCGAGAAGGATCCGACGTCGTTGGTCGCCAAGTCCGTCACCTGGACGGCAGATCCCGGTGTCGGCGTCGGCCCCGGCCAGTTCCAACAGTTCGTTCTCTCCGCCGGCCCGCTGCCCACGCAGGACGAGGTCTCGTTCAATGCGGTGCAGACGTACAGCGACGGCAACGTCGTCAACTGGGATCAGGCCGCCCTCGCCGACGGCAGTGAGCCCGACAAGCCGGCGCCGTCCTTGACCTTGGCACCTTCGACGGGCGACGCGCACGGAAGCAGCGCCGATACTCACGCCACGAACGAGACAACTGCGACAGAATCATCGAACGACAACACCGCCCGCTGGCTCGGAGGAGCCGGACTGGTTCTCGGCGCGCTCGGCGCTGCACTGGGCCTGGGTGCACTGGTGAGGAGCAAGCGTTCATGAGCACACGACTGAAGGTCGTCACTATCGGCCTACTTGCCATGCTCGCGTCCATGCTCGGGGTGAGCACAGCCAGCGCGCACTCCGCGGTGGTCGGGTCGAACCCCGAGAACGGCGCGTCCATCCAGGTTCCCCCGGACAACGTTTCCGTCACTTTCAACGAAGCACTGCAAGCGCAGTTCGCGGCGTTGACCGTCACGGGCCCCGGTGACAGCCGCGATCAATGGTCCAAGGGCGAGCCCTCAGTCGAGGGGGCAACTGTGAGTGTGGACCTCGGAGATCTGGGGCCTGCCGGTGTGTACACGATTGCGTACCGCGTCACGTCCGCCGACGGCCACCCGGTTCAGGGAACGTTGAACTTCACACTCACCGAGGCCGGTCCCGGCACCCCGGTCACCCCGGCTGCGTCGGCTGGTGACAGTTCGTCGTCCGAGTCGTCGTCGAGCAGCATCCCGGTGTGGGGATTCATCCTCGCCGGTGTTGTCGTCTTCGGCGGCGCACTGTTCTTCGTGCTCCGCAAGCCGAAGTCGAGCTGATCCGTGAGCGGTACGGCAAACAGGTGGTGGTTGCTGTTTGCCGTACCCACAGCACTGCTGGGAGTGCTGATCGCGTGGGGATTGGCGAGTCCCGCCGGCCCTGAAGCGTCCAGCACGGTACGCGTCCTCGCCATCGGATGTGGTTCCGTGACACTGGGAATCGCCACACTCGCCTGGATGGGCCGGGGCGAGCGTCGGCCGGCTTCACCCAACAGCGCGATGTGGACACAACTCACTGCCATCGCCGCCGTGTGGCTGGTTGCCGAAATCGCCTTGCTCGCACTGAGTGCCGCTGCCGCCGACGGACAGCCGATCACCGCGTTGACCGTCGGCCACTTCGCAACTTTTGTCGGCGAAGTCAATGTCGGCCGGGTCGGAGCAGCCATCATCGTGTGCGCTTTTGCCGTCGTCTGCTACGGCGTCTACGGATTCAAGAACCCTGAAACAGTGCCCGTCGCACCGGCATTGGTTGTCACTGCCCTTGCTCTTGCCACCCGCCCCATTACCGGTCACATGGCGCAGCAGAGCTTCGGATCCATCCTCGACGCCATCCACGTACTCGCTGCCGGCTTGTGGTTCGGCGTCCTCGCCGCACTCGCGCTCGCCATGCCCGCTCGCGGCGCCTGGGCACTCTGGCTGCCCAAATACTCTGCTCTCGCGTGGCGATGCGTCCTTGCGCTGGTCATCACGGGAGTTGTCAACGCAGCCGTACGACTCGGATCTGTGACCGCGTTTGTCGACACTGCCTACGGCCGCGTCGTCCTCGCCAAGCTCGTTGCCGTTGCCCTGCTCCTCGGGTTGGGGTGGTGGTGGCGTCGTACGTGGGTCGTCGCGAGTGCCGCCCACCGCATGAGCGCCGACGGATCGCTTCGCCGCGCAATCGGCGAAGTTGTGCTCATGGCAGTTGCTTTCGGGCTTGCAGCGGCCCTTGCCACTACCGCTTAGGGCCTTCGGCCCCGTGCGCCTTTTTGGTAGCGCCCACTACCAAAAAGGCTCACGGGCAGCGAAGCTGCCTGATCCACTTCCTCGTATCTGCCGGATCGATGACGTCGTCCAACTCGAATGTTGTTGCCGCCATCAGCGCCTTGCCTTGTGCGTAGGCCAATTCCACGAACTGACCGAACAGGGTTTCCCGCGCAGCCGGATCTTCGACTGATTCGAGTTCCTTCCGGAAGCCCAGTCGGACAGCGCCTTCAAGCCCCATCGGCCCGATCTCGCCGGTCGGCCAGGCCACAGTGAACTCGGGCGCGTGGAATGACCCGCCGGCCATCGCCATGGCACCGAGACCGTAACCCTTACGCAGGATCACCGTCCCGAAAGGCACCGTGAGCCTCGCTCCGGCCACGAAAAAGCGACCGAATCGCCGTACCGTCGCTTGTTCCTCGGAATCCGGCCCCACCATGAATCCCGGAGTGTCGCAGAGCGTAACCAGCGGAATCCGATGTGCCTCGCACAGTTCCAGGAAGTCCGACGCCTTGTCCGCTGCTTCCGCATCGATTGCCCCGCCCAGATGCTCACTACTGTTCGCGAGCACGGCAACCGGTACGCCTTCCACCCGGATCAACGCCGTCACGACGCCGCGACCGTAATCGCGCCGCAACTCCAGCACCGAATCGACGTCGGCAATCGCCTCGACGGCGCGTCGCACATCGTACGAACGCAGCCTGTTTTCCGGCACTACATGCCGAGCCAGCCGAGGATCAGGCGCGGTCCACTGCTGCGCCGCACCCTGGAAGTAGCCGAGATACTTCTTTGCCAATTCGACTGCCTGAGCATCGTTCTCGGCAACCACGTGCACAACGCCGTTTCGCCGTTGAATGTCGATCGGCCCGATGTCCTCCGGGCGGTAGGTACCCAGTCCACCGCCCTCGACCATCGCCGGTCCACCCATTCCGATGTTGGCGTCCGGCGTGGCGATCAGGACATCGCACGCACCCGCCAACGCGGCATTGCCGGCAAAGCAACGACCCGATACGACGGCCACCAACGGCACTCGGCCGCGCAATGCCGCCATCGCCCGGAAGGTACCCAGTTCAAGCCCCGACCCTGCTCCGGCATCCGTATCACCGGGGCGACCACCACCGCCCTCCGCGAACAGCACCACGGGAACACGTTTACGGGCGGCGAGCTCGAGCAGTCGGTCCGTCTTGGCATGATTGCGCATACCCTGCGTACCGGCAAGAACCGAGTAATCGTACGAAATGACAACGCTCTCACCGCCGTTGATTGCTGCCACGCCACCGATCAATCCGTCGGCGGGAGTATTTGCGATCAGGTCTTCTTCACTGCGACGGCTACGCTGAGCCGCCAAAGTCAAGGCGCCGTATTCGACAAAGCTGCCGTCGTCGATCAGGTCCTCGACATTTTCGCGTGCCGTCCGACGACCCAGCTTGTGCCGTTTGGCTACCGCTTCGGGCCTCGCCGCATCCAAGGTCACCTCATGTCGAGCAAGGATTTCCGCGAGGTCAGGACGCACCAGATCCAGGTCGAGGTCCTCGGAACGCTCCACTCGCTCGGCCGCTGTGGCATCGCGCACCACCATGAGCGGCTCACCCGCAACCACTGCCTTGCCGACCCTGCCGAGTACGCGAATCACCTCGACGTCGGATTCGGCAGCCAGGACATGCTGCATTTTCATCGCTTCGAGCACAGCGGCCTGACTGCCCCGGTGAACGGCATCGCCGACAGCGGCAATCTCGACGACAATTCCGGCCATCTGCGCGCGCAGGACGGTCTCACCCAGCACTGCAACGGGAGGCTCCGAAACCTTGGCTTCCGGGACGAGATCGGCAATACGTCCCTCGAGCCAGTCGATATCGACGACGCCGTCACGGAAATCCTTCTCCGACAGGATCGCCCGCAGGAAAAGAAGGTTGGTCGCAATCCCTTCGATCGCAAACTCGTCGAGTGCGGCAATCGACTTGCGCACCGCCGCAGCAAAATCTGCCCGACGGGTGTGTGTGATCACCTTCGCCAGCAAGGAGTCGTAGCGGGCACTCGGCGACAAACCCGCCGCACCGAAGGTGTCGACTCGAACTCCCGGTCCGCTCGGCGGCGCAAACACGTCAAGCGTTCCGGTTTCCGCGCGCGCACCGCCGTCGCGCGTCATGGTTTCCATGTTGACCCGCATCTGGATTGCGATACCCGACGCCGCCGCAACGGTTCCCTGATGCCCAGGAACTCCTGCTGCACAGGTAATCCCCTCAGGAAGATGCAATGATTCGAAACTCACGCCGTCGGCGATCATCAACTGCACGGCAACCAGGTCGACACCGCTCACCTCTTCCGTGACGGTGTGTTCCACTTGGATACGCGGATTGACCTCGAGGAAAACGAATCCTCGCTCCTCCACGAGAAACTCCACTGTTGCGATCCCACGGTAACCGACCTCCGCACACAACCTCGCCGCGGCGGCATGCAAACGCTCGCGCAGTGGTTCGGAAAGACCTTGCGCGGGAGCAATTTCGACAAGTTTTTGATGCCTGCGCTGAACGCTGCAATCGCGATCTCCCAGTGCCGTCGCACAGATACCCGCCGCGCCGGGCGCCGACACAACCTGGACCTCGATATGGCGAGCACGTTCACTGAGCACCTCGGCAAACAGTTCGGCACTGCCGAAGCCGGCCCGAGCCTCCGCCGCACACACGCGGTAAGCGTCGTCGAGCGAGGGCAGATCGCGCACGACACGCATGCCCCGACCGCCGCCACCCGCAAGTGCCTTGATCATGATTCCCCGCGAATGCCGCGCGAAGAACTCCCGCACCTCGTCGAGGCTTGCATCGCCCGCCGTGGCCGGCAACACCGGAACGCCGGATTCCACAGCAGCGCCGCGCGCGCGTGACTTGTCCCCGAAGATACGGAGCACCTCAGCGCTCGGACCCACGAATACAAGGCCCGCACTGGCACACGCCCGTGCGAAATCCGGATTCTCACTGAGGAATCCGTATCCGGGATGGATATGCGTGACCGATGAATCGAGGGCGATCGACAACAGCGAGTCTTGATCCAGATACGCAGACGCGCCGCTGCCTGGCAGTGGAAACGACTCTGTCGCAGCTTCGACGTGTGGGCTTGTTGCGTCATCTTCGGCGTAGACCGACACGGTCTCGATCCCGAGTTCGCGGGCTGTTCGAATGATGCGCAGAGCAATCTCGCCTCGATTGGCGATCAGCAGTCTCATTCCGAGGTTTCGCAGTCAGTCACCGCCACAGTGTGTTTTGACGTTGACGTCAATGTCAAGCATGGGGGATCGCCCGCGCCACTAGATCACGTCGGCGTAGAGATACACGTTGTCCTGGTAGTTGCCGACCCCGTCCGAGAACTCCAGCTCCCCACCACACGTCACCACGGCAAGCTTGCGCGGACCGTCCGGCCCGGCCAGAACACTCTCCTCGATTCCGTCCGCCTTGGCTCGCGACACCACCGCCGTCACCCGCCACCGTGTGCTGTTCCCAGCGGCATCCGACGTACGGATCTCCTGCCCAGGCTCGACTGTCCCGAGATCGAACAACGCACCGTTACCCTGACCGGCAAGATTCACATGCCCGGCGATCAGTGTTGTGCCCGTCTGCGAATCCAATGGCGCACCGTCCAACCAGATGCCGACCTCGCTGACGTCGCCGGGAGGGGTCAAGGCTCCATCGATGACACTCGCGTCGACGATCGGTGCCTGCACCCCGAGCGGATCGAGGGACAAAGTAGCAGGCGACATCTGCGCATCAGCAGTAGCGAGCACCGCCGGCGCCGATTGGCCGGCCGTGGGCGCCGGCGGTATCGCCGTACTCTCACCCGACCGAGAGCCGAGGTATGTCATGAGTAAGCCCACAGTTACCGCGATAATTATTGCCGCAGTAGCAAATACGCGAGACTTGCGCCTGCGCACAGGTTCCGCGGAACTGGTGCCTGGCTCGTCCGGTACGGGATTCGGATTCATCGACGTCATCAGAGATGTTCCTTTGTCGTGAACGAGCATCGTCCGGTGCTGACGGGGAGAGTCGGCACCGGACGCTGCTCGATCGAAACTGGTTCAGATTTCCGCTGCTACGAGCGGCGGCGGCGGACGGCGATTGCTCCGCAGGCAGCCAGCCCGATCAGGCCGAGTCCCGCAATCGCAATTCCGACGTGCGGACCTGCAGTCTCGTCAGCTGCGCCACCGTCGATAGAGGTCGGACGCTCACCCGTCGGAGCCTTCGGGGTCGTTTGCGTGACCACACGCGGGGTGGGTACCGCAACCGTGGTCGGAGCGGGAGCAACCGGCACTCCGGGGATCACCGGAATGATCGGGATAATCGGAATGATCGGAACGATCACGTTGGGCTTGGTGGTTGTCGTCGGAACAGTCGTCGACGGCGTCGTGGTCGGAGCTCCCGGCGTCGTGGTCGGAACAGTCGTGGACGGCGTTGTCGTCGGAGCCGCATCGAAGGTCACCGTCGCATCACCCTGGAGCTTGGCCGGGGTGACGGTGTTGAACGTTGCAAAAACCTGGCACTCGGCGCCGGCGTTGTTCCAGTGGATGCTTTCGAACGAGCTGGGTGCGCCGGCGACGGATACCTTGACCGCGCCTGCACCCGGGGACGTGACGCACAGCGCCACGTCAGTCGGATCATTGCCCTCACCGGTGACAACCAGGGTGTTTCCGGTCAGCTTCACATTTGCGTTCGGCTCACACAGTTCCAGAGTTGCGCCTGCGGGAGCGCTCACGGTGAGTGGCTTGCCGTACATGTTGGTGGACACCGTGAACGTTGCCTTGCCGCCGCTGGCGAGAGTGCCACTGGCCGGGTCTGCGAGCGAAATACTCAGGGCGGGTGTCACATTCATGACCCCGAGAATCCGAGCCTGCTCAGCCGGACCGAGATCGGCGTCGCAATCGACTACGGCGTTCGTTTCCTCGAGATAATCCTTGTCCGATACACACCAGATAAGAAGCTGACGATTTACCCTGTTCGCAGCCGTCGAATCATCAGCGACGCCACCCGGCGTGAACGGGTGGGGATTCTGAATCAGGTAGCTGATGAGCAGTTCCTGTTCCTGAGTCAGACGATCGTTGCCGCCGACCGGAAGCGTCGGTCCTACTACGTTGAACTGCCCGCCATCGCTGTAGCCAGGCTCGCCATCAGGCGAGATCTCATCACACGTCTCTTCCTTCATGTCGGTGCAGTACATCCACTCCGACTGTGGACCACTGGCCTCGGGGACGTCGCGCACACCACAGATAGGCGCAGGTGACCGCTGGTCGTTGTTGTAGTACAGCGGCACCACATTTCCGGCGTTGTAGTAATCCAGGCGCACACCATCGATAACCATGTCGTCCGCGTAGGGATAGTCAGCGGACGTCTGCGTGCCTTCGCACATCGGCGCAGTGAAGGCGGCCGCCGACGCCGGCGCAGCTGTTGCCGGCCCTGCCAAACCGGCGACAATTCCACCGACCAATGCAAGCGTCGACACAGCGGACACGGATGCCAGCCCGACCTTTTTCCGCCGCACCACGGCTGATGACGATGACGATGTGTTCATGGACGATCTCCTCGAGAAGTAACAGTTGGGGCACCCAGCAGGCCAACATGGCATTAGCCATGTGATTGCCAACACAGTTCGACGATTGAAACTTGCTGCGCGCTTGCTGTCAAACGTCACTATTCGGCGGAAAGCGCTCATAGCGTCGCAAAACAGCCAAAAGGTTTGTTATGTGACACTCTGTCACAGATACACGGAGAAACCGGCGATAAGCTGCGCATTTATCCACAAGGTCGAACAGTTCCCGAAACGATTTGCCGACCCGGAAGAAAATCGTCACAAATTCAACAATCGGCACAGTTACAAGACGATAGCTGTGCGTACTGATAGCTGAATGGTGACAAATCAACCAAACGACTATCTGTTGATCGACACCCGGCACGTCGCGATCCCATAGCGCACGCGGCCCGAGAATGAATGGAATCACGCAATTCGACCCGCACCATTCGCGTGCTGCCGCCCGGTACCGACGTGCGCAATGTCTACGCCGACCGCACGAAATCAACCAGACAACCGTAATCTTTCCGACTAAGGACTGACCGGTCTGAAGGGTGCTCGGCTCGACTTGTCGCAGAGCTAGGTACCCACTGTCCACTTTGCTCCAGAAGGAGATCAAGCGATGCCCGAAAACGCTGGGCCAATGACGCCTCTTCAGATCAAGAACGCTGCGGCAGATTTGATGCCTGCGCTTCGATCGGAATTGATCGAACTGGTACGAATACCGTCGATCGCGACCGATGGCTATCCCGCAGCACCACTCTTCGAAGCCCACGATTTCATCGTGTCACTCTTGGAGAAATCCGGGGTCACCCAGATCGATCGTCTCGAAATTCCGGGTAAGACGGCACCTGTCATCATTGCGACCATTCCGGGTCCGGTCGGGACGCCCACGGTCCTCATGTACTCGCATTACGACGTCGTTCCCGCCGAAGACCTCGAACTGTGGGACACACCGCCCTTCGAGCCCACCGAACGCGACGGCGCGCTCTACGGCCGCGGGACGGCGGATTCCAAGGCAAACGTGATCGGCATGATCGGGGCGCTTCGCGTCTTCGACGGAAAACCGCCTGTGACAGTCAAACTCGTCATCGAAGGCCAGGAAGAATTCGGCAGCCCCTTCGACAATTATCCGCCCGAAGCCCCGGAACTCTTCCAGTCCGACGCCATGGTGATCGCCGATGTGGGAAGTGTTCGCCCCGGATCACCCACCCTGACCGTCGCATTGCGCGGATCCGCCCAGGTGATCGTGGAACTGACCACTCTCGGAGCCGACAAACACAACGGCCTCTACGGCGGCGCCGCTCCCGACGCGCGCCTCGCGCTCATCCGCGCACTGGCATCGCTGCATGACGACAACGGTGATGTCGCCGTCGACGGTCTGCTGCGCGAGGAATGGACGGGAAGCAGCTACACCGACGAAGAATTCCGCACCCTCGCCGAAGTACGTGACGGACTCCCCCTCCTCGGCACCGGCGGAATCGGTGAACGAATCTGGTCCGGTCCGGCGATCACCGTCACCGGAATCGACGCACCGCCCGTCGACGGCGCAGTCAACGCCGTCGCGAGCACCGCACGCGCAGTGATCAACCTGCGCGTGCATCCGCGTCAGCCTGCATCCGAAGCGCAGGCAGCACTGGTCCGGCACTTACAGGCACTACGCCCGTTCGGCCTCGAACTCGACGTCAAAGCCGGAGAAACCGGGGACGGCTTTGCTGCAGAACAGGGCGGCCCCGCATTCGACGCGGCCATGTTCGCGCTCTCGGAATCCTGGGACGGCGAAGCCGGACAGATGGCCGGCGGCGGTTCCATCCCGATCGTGATGGCTCTCGACACTGCCGTGCCCACCGCCGAGAAACTGCTCTTCGGCGCAACCGACGGGTACGCAAACATTCACGGCCCCAACGAGCGTGTGCTTCTCGACGAATTCGAAAAGGCCGTTGTCGCGAAAGCTCTGTTCTTCCAGGAGTACGCCCGCACATTCGAAGGAAAGAAATGAGCACCAAGACCGAAGAAGGCGCCGCGCACACCCCGGCGAAGAAGAAGTTCGAGTTTCCCGGCGCCGTCACGATGCTGGCCATCGTCACGGTACTGGTATGGATTGCCGCGCTGTTCATTCCGGCCGGACGCTTCGGTGTCGACGTCGACGGATCACCCGTCCCCGGTAGCTTCGAAACCGTCACGTCCCCGCTGACTTTCTTCGAACGCATCCAGCAGCTGATTCTCTCCCCCGTCAACGGCCTCTACGGTGTTCAGGATCCACTCACGGGATTTGTCGACACCGATAACATCGGTCGGCTTTTCGGATCTGTCGGTGTCGTTCTGTTCATCATGGCCCTCGGTGCATTCATCTCCGTCAGTTTCGCCACTCGCAGCCTCGAAACCGCTGTCTCGCAACTAGCTACCAAGCTCAGCGACAAGGGTTGGCTGCTCATCACCGTCATCATGGTGCTGTTCTCGCTGCTCGGATCGACCATGGGGTTCTCCGTCGAGACGTTCGGCTTCTACGCGCTCCTCATCCCCCTGATGACGGCTCTCGGCTACGACCGCATGGTCGCGGCGACGATGATCATCCTCGGCGCACTCGTCGGCAATATGGCGTCGACCGTCAACCCGTTCTCGATCGGCGTCGCGTCCGGTGAAGCCGGCGTCTCCATCGGCGACGGTATCGTCCTGCGCGTCATCCTGTGGATCGTATTGACCGCAGTGGCAGTGGTATTCGTACTTCGCTACGCCGCCAAGGTGAAGAAGGATCCGGCCACCTCGCTCGTCGGATTCGACATCGACGACGACGAGGAAGAAGAGGCAGCACCACCTGTCGACATCGACAGCAAGCTGACCGGAATTCAGAAACTGGTCCTCGTCATCACCGGACTCACCTTCGGTTTGATGATCTTCTCCGTCATCCCGTGGTCGAGCATCTTCGGCGGTACCACCGGGCCGGCCGAGTACGACGCGTACCACGTCACCGCCACCGAGCCATACTGGTTCGAATTGAACTGGTGGTTCCCGCAACTGGCGATGCTGTTCATCCTCGCAGCCGTCCTCGTCGGCATCGTCGCCAAGATGGGCGAGAAGAAGACCGTCTCACTGATCACCCGTGGCGCCGGCGACATGGTGGGGCCCGCCATCGTCATCCTGCTCGCGCGCGGCGTCTCCGTGATCATGACCAACACCGAAACCCTCGACACCATCCTCAATGCGATGGAACAGTTGGTGTCCGGCGCGTCCGCGGGTGTGTTCGCGATCCTCGTGATGCTCGTGAACATTCCACTGGCCTTCCTGATTCCGTCCAGCTCCGGACACGCCACCCTCGCAATGCCACTGCTGGCACCGCTGGGTGATTTTGCCGGAGTCAGTAGGTCTTTGGTGATCACGGCCTTCCAGATGGGCCACGGCCTGATGCTGATGGTTGCACCCACCAACGTCGTCGTTGTCGGTGGACTCGCAATGGCCAAGGTCGGTTACGACAAGTTCCTGCGCTTCGTCTGGCCGCTACTGTTGATCAACTTCGTGATCGTGGTCGTCGTGATCGGCGCCGCCGCGGTTCTCGAGTAGAAATGGGTCAGGCGTGGTCGGCGCTGCGCGCTGCCTGTTCGAGGCGGTCTCGATATTCGGCCCACCACGCCTGATCACCCGGCGCCACGTTGGCGTTGTCGGATCGCAGACCTGCAGCGCCGTCGATCATTTCGCGCACGATGTCGGCGTGGCCGACATGACGATGAATTTCCGTGACGACGTGCACGAGTACCTGGTGCAGGGTGACGTCACGGAGTTTCAGCGGCCACGTCTTCACCTCCCCCGCTGCATCCAGATCCAGATCATTGATCGTGGCATCCGAAAAGACCCAGGTGCGACGGTACGTGTCGAGTATGAAATCCCTGGATTCGTCTGCGCGGGCCCACATATCGACATTGGGCTCGTCCGAGCGCAACCACTGCGGCAGGTCCGGCACCCGGCGTCCGAACACCGGGCCGAAGTACCCGAGTTCCACGCCGATCATGTGCTTGACCAACCCCAGCAGGTTGGTGCCTGTATGCGTCATCGGTCGCCGGATCTCGTACTCCGACAACCCTTCGAGCTTCCAGAGCAAGGCGTCCCGTGCCGACTGAAGGTATCGCTGCAGATCGTCCTTGTCTTGCGCGCTTGTCATGCCTGTCAGTGTTGCACCGATGCCTGCCCTTGCGTGAGATAGTGCGCAGGAGAGCTGATTTCCCCATAACAACTACCGAGTGGAGTGAGCAGTTGACCGCGGTCGAAGATCTGGCCGAAGTGGCGTCGCGGGCCCTCGCGGCCGAAGCCGAAGTACGTTCGGTCCGATGGCAGAGCCGAACTGCAGTGGAAAAGGCTGCGATCGGTGCCCGGGATGTGTTGGACAAGGATCGAGCGGCACTGAACCAACCGACGTACAGCGGCCTCTCGCCGTCACCGCACATGGCCCGCCAACTCGAACTGATCACCCGCCTTCAGCCACCCCTGCCGGCCGACGCCAGCATCGGCGCTGCAGCTCAAGCAGAAGCTGACGCGGTAGCAGCGGTCACCACCGCCCGGATTGCGCTCGAAGCAGCACATCTCGCAGTTCTCGAAGCTCGTGTCGCCGCCCTCGATGCCGGCGACAGTGACGACGTTGCCGCTGCGATCCGCGGCTATGTCCCGCTCGCGGCCGGTAACCCCGCGGTTCGGCACATGCAGGACCTCGGCAGCCGTATTCGCGAGGAATTCCGACACGTATTCAACGGGAAACCTCGATCCATTGCGTTCCGTCTGGGCCTGAGCCTCGGGCTAGGGTTCGCGTATCTGGCGTTCATCCGACTTTTCCAGTGGGACAGCAAGGAAGACCGACTGCCCTATCTGGCTCTGTACGCATTGTCAGGGGTCATCGGCAGTGTGGTCTGCACCAATGCACTGAGCTTCGACGCCGGTCGGGTGCGCGCCGCGCTCTCCGGTGGTACCCGCCTGTGGCATGTGCTGGTCGCCAAGAACATCGTGATGCTGATCCTCGTCGGCGCCGCCGGCTTTGTTCTCAGCGTCGTTCTGTCATGGCGCGCCGGAAACAGCACCGAATTGTTGAAAGCCTGCGGGCAGGTCCTGACCATGATCCTGCTGTGGCTCGGAGTCGCCAACGTCATGTCGGTGAGCTTGCCGTTGCGCGCCGAACCGATTCTCGAACGTCGCTACGACGGCACGTGGAAACCCTTCATGCTCTCCTTCGCCATCTCGTACGGTGTCGGGTTGGTCGTCAATCTCATGCTGTACTGGCGTGTTTGGGCCAAGACGACGCTGCTCGAGCAGATGGGTGGGCCGTGGATTCCGGTGCTCATGCTGGTTGCGAGCGCCGCCGCGACGTGGTTACTCCTGACGGTGCTGGCAGTGCTGCTGGCCGAGCAGCCGCGGTTCCGTCGTGCGTTGCAGCGCGAGATGATCGTCTATCGCGACGCTGCCGAAACCGTGAAAGCGTAGAAACCAGACAGTCGGACTAAAGTTGCAGATGATCATTTCACCAGGCCGGAACACCGACCTCGAAGAAGGAACAAGAGAACTGATGGCCAGTCAAGACCAGTTCGGTCCTATCGAATATGTTGCCGTCGAGTTTCCCGATGGCGCAGTAACTGCCGACGGTTTCGAGCAGTTGCTCGAGATCGTCGACAACGGAACCATCCGCATTCTCGATCTCGAGTTTGTTGTCAAAGCTGCGGACAACTCGCTGCGCGTGGTTCCGGCATCCACGTTCGACCTCGCAGACTTTGATCTGTCCCAGTTCGACGGTGCCGCGTCCGGATTGCTCGACGCCGGCGACATCGCCGCCGTGGGCGAGGACATCGCCGCCGGAAGTGTTGCAGCGGTTCTCGTCTACGAGGAGTTGACTGTGCTCCCCGTTCTGGATGCGTGGGTTCGCAGCGGTGCCCGAGTGATCACCGAAGGTCACATTTCAGTCGACGAACTGGCCGATGCCTTGAATGAAACGGAGAACAACGAATGAGCTTCCTCAGGCGGGCCAGCCGAGTAGCTGTCGCGAGCTCCATCCACGGAAATGTTCAGCGCCGCCAGCGAACTCGCTGGGCAGCAGAAGATCAGGCCAAGGCAGCAGCACAGGCTGTTCCACCGATCCCGGATCTGCCGCCGCTGCCGCCTCAGGTTGCGCCGGCAGCATCGATGGACGCGAAGATCGAACAACTCACCAAGCTCGGCGAGCTCAAAGCCGCCGGCATCCTCACCGACGCCGAGTTCGACACCCAGAAGGCCCGGGTTCTCGGGAACTGAGCGTCATCGTGCTCATCCCCGCCGATTGCGGGGATGAGCACAGCCCTTACTTCGAGACCTTATGCGCGAGCGAACTAGATGCCCGGGAGAAGTATCGGTTTGACGATTTCCCCCGCGAGAGCGCGCTTTTCGGCGGCATTGATCTCGGAGAGAGGGAAAGTAGTGACGAGGCGGTCGAAGGGGAATTGTCCGGCCCGCCACAGTGCGATCAGGGTGGGGATGAAGGTGTGCGGGTTGGCGTCACCTTCGAGGATGCCGGTGATGGTGCGACCGGCAGTCAGAGCAAGTGGTGCGATCATCAAATCGCCCTGTTGCACGCCGACCAGTCCCAGAGTGCCGCGCAGAGCAAGGGCATCAAGGGTAGCCGCGATGACGGTGGGTAGCCCGGTGGTGTCGAGGCCGTATCGGACTCCGGCCGGAGCAATCGCGCGGATCTGTTCTGTCAGATCACCCACTCCGGGAACGATCGTGTCCGTGGCACCGAGTTCGCGGGCCAGTTCGAGCCTGTCGCTGTTCAAGTCGACAGCGATGATCGGTCCGGCGCCGGCGACCTTGGCGGCCATGACCGCGGACAGGCCGACTGCACCCGCGCCGACGATGACGATGCCTTCACCGGGACGCACCTGGAGCACTTCGAGGACTGCACCGGCGCCGGTTTGAATTCCGCATCCGAGGGGGCCGAGCAATTCCAGCGGCAGTTCTTTGTCGACGACCACGGCGTTACGTGCGTCGACGACCGCGTGGGTGGCGAAGGACGACTGACCGAACCATCTTCCGGCGACGGGTTTTCCGGCGGTGTCGGTCAGCGGGGTGGAGCCGTCGAGGGCGTTGCCGACGAGATTGCGGGCCAGGAAGGTGTCGCAGTACGCCGGGTGAGCGTCAAGACAGTTGGCGCAGGTGCCGCAGGAGTCGAAGCTCAGGACAACGTGGTCACCGACTGCGACGGTCTGCACCGCGGATCCGACGGCTTCCACGATTCCGGCGCCTTCGTGTCCGAGAACAATCGGTGGGGTTCCGAACCCTGCTGCGGCCCTGGGTAATACATCGGTGTGGCAGTGGCCGGCACCGACGATCCGGACAAGGACCTCATGCGGGGTCGGGTCGGCCAACTCGAGGTCCTCGATACTGAAGGGGGCTTCTTCGCCACGGAGGACGGCTGCTTCGATTTTCATTGCTTTCCTGCGTCTTTCGAGTCAGTGACAGTGGTGAGACAGATCGATTTGGTCTGTCGGCGTTGTGAGCGCCCGTCAGTACAAGTAGTCCTCGCCGCTGGCGCGGACGGTAATGTCACTGATGCTGATGCCCCACGGTTGATCGATGACGTGAACAACAGCATCGGCTAGATCGTCGGGCTTGATGAGCCAGTATTCGATCGAGTCGACGTCCTTCTGCTCGGGACGCATGGTGCCCTCGGTCAGGTGACCGACGTTCTCCATGTAGATGCCGGCGCGCTGACCGGTGAGCCCGAGGATCGCTTTCTCGTTGACGATCCAGCTCGCCAAGTTGGTGCCTGTCACGCCAGTTGGCTTGACCGTGGTGACCTTGATCTTGCCCTTGGCCTCGATTCGCAGCGAATCCGAGATCGTGGTGACTGCAGCCTTTGTCGCACTGTAGACGCCGGATCCGTCGATGCCCGCGTTGCCGAAGATCGACGAGATGTTGACGACCTGGCCACGACCCTGTTCGATCATCTGGTCGTAGACGGCGGAGATTCCGTTGACGACGCCCTTGATGTTGATGTCAATTGCCTTGTGCCACTTCTGCCATGCACGCTCGTGGTCGGCAAAGTAGGCGAGAGGCATAACCCCGGCGTTGTTGACAAGTACGTCGAGCGCTCCGAATTCCGCAATTCCGTGCTGTGCTGCAGCAACGACCTGGTCCATATCGGTGACGTCGGCAACCTTGTAGGTGCCAGTGAACCCCGCTGCCGCGATACCGTCGAACACAGCCTTCAAGCCGGCTTCGTTGATGTCGACGCCGACGACCTTGGCACCCTGCGCTGCCACCTTCTCGGCGATGAGCTGACCGAACCCCCCGCCCGCGCCGGTGATGAGAATGACCTTGTCCTGCAAGTATTGAGACATAATTTTCCTGTTCTTCGAAATTGAGTTCTCTGTGGATCACACCGAAAGTTCTGTGTGGATCACACAATGTTGATGGCATCGAGGACCGCCGCGACGGTCCTCCGATCGCCGGAAACATCGACCGCGGACCGCCATGCAGATCGGGTGGTCCCCCATCGCAGGAAATCGGTGGCCTGGGTCGTCGCGATGTTCTCGGGCACGTCACCGGTTTCGGTGACGGTGACTCCTTCGCCGCCACGAGCCAGGACGAAAGTGCGCTCGGTGGCACCAGTAAGTCGAAGTGCCACAGGCGATGTCAATGCGGCGGCGACGGCTTCGCCGCACATCTGTGGGAGTCCTGAGACCATCCAGTCGATCGCCGGGTCGATAGCAGCCGCCACGTCGACATCCCCGCGAGAGATCGGTCCGAACGGTGCCAGAAGATCCGACGTCAGATGAACGAGATGGTCGAACGACACCGCATCGCTGAGCTGATGCAGACGATAGGTCCCGAGGTCGAGCATCTCGAGTGTGTTGTTGCGAAGCTCTTCGCCCTGCAGCGCGGCTAGCGTCGCGAGACCTGCTGCGGACTGTTCCCGGTAGTAGTCCAGAATCTGCTCGTGCGGTAGATCTGCGCGCTCGCGAACAGCAGCGTCGTTGAGCCGCTCGGACATTCCACTGGGGTTCGGCGGGAACACGAGGTCCGGATCGGCGATGAAGTTGAAGAAGAACGCCATGTGGCCAACGAGGTCGTGAACGCGCCAGCCGTGGCACGCACTGTCGGCTTCCCATTCGGCGGTCCCGAACTGCTCGGCGATTTTGACTGTGTTTTCTGCCAGCGCGCGGGCGCCGGCGAGTCCTGCGTCGGACATGGTGACTCGATTCTCAAGAGGATGCGAGGAAGATGGATTTGAGCTGCTGGTACGACGCGAGTCCTTCTGGACCGAGTTCGCGGCCCACACCGCTGGCTTTGACTCCACCGAACGGTGAACCCCAGTCGAGGTTGAAGGTGTTGACGCCGAACGAGCCTGTCTCGACGCGTCGGGCAATTTCGATTCCGCGTTCCTCGTCGGAGGTCCACACCGTCCCACCGAGGCCGTACTCGGAATCGTTGGCAAGTGCGAGCGCATCATCGACGTCGTCATAGGAAATGACGGACAGCACCGGCCCGAAGACCTCCTGCCGTGCGATTGTGCTGGCGTTGTTCACGTCGGCGAACACGGTGGGCTCCACAAAGAATCCCGTGTCGAGGTCGGTAGGACGTCCACCACCGGTTGTGATGGTTCCGCCCTCGGAACGACCCTGCTCGATCAAGGACAGCACGCGATCGCGTTGCCTAGCGCTCACCATCGGGCCGACAAAGGTCGACGGGTCCATCGGATCGCCGACCTGCAGGCCCGACGCCATGGCAGTGATGGCATCGATGTAGGTCCGACTGTGGCTGCGCGGGACCAAGATTCGAGTCGACATGTAGCAGGTCTGCCCGCTGTTGAGCAAAGATGCCGTCGCGAGACCGGTTACCGTCTGCTCGACATCCGCGTCGTCCAGAACCAGGGCTGCCGACTTACCGCCCAACTCCAGGGTGACGGGGCGAAGCATTCCGCCACACACCTCGCCGATGTGTCGACCGGCTGCGGTGGATCCGGTGAACGCGACCTTGTCGATCCCAGGATGCGCCACGAGATACCGGCCGATCTCCGGTCCACCCGTCACGACGTTGATGACGCCCGCAGGAAGGTCGGCCGCAATGGCAGCTTCAGCCAATACGTAAGAGTCCAAAGTTGTTTCGGGCGACGGTTTCAATACGACGGTGCAACCCGCCGCTAGAGCCGGAGCGATCTTGAACATCGACAGCACCGCAGGGAAGTTCCAGGGCGCGATGGCAGCGACGACGCCGATGGGCTCGCGTCGCACGATCGTCGTGCCCGGCATCGGTTGGCTGACGCGTCGTTCCTCGGGGGGCGTCGACTCGGCGAGGTTTGCGTAATAGCGCAAGAGTTGGACGGGTGCGGCGCCCTCGGCGAATCGGGCAAGCTCGATGGGCATGCCGTTCTGGTGAGTGACCGTCGTCGCGCGATCCTCGGCTCGTTTCTCGAGTTCGTCGGCGAATCTGCGAATGGCGTCTGCACGTTCGGTGGGGGAAAGTTCCGCCCAGTCGCTCCGCCGCAACGCGTTTCGAGCCGATGTCACCGCCGCGTCGACGTCCGTCGTCGTGGATGCGGGGAACGAACCTATCTCCTGCTCGGTGAGAGGTGAGACAACCGGGATGGTTTCCGAACTGTCCGGTGTCCTCCACGCTCCGTCGATGAACAGAGCGGTGTGGTCGGTGCGCGATGTCATTTTCTGGCTCCTCCGAGGATGGCGTTCGACGCTGAACAAGTCATCTGTGTCGATCATCACTGCCCACGCGAGGATTAAATTGACTTCACGCGCCAATTTATTTACATTTCGACACATGGCGGATCTCATCAGTGCTTCGTCGTTGACGCGATTGCCCGAGTTGATCTCCGAACTCGGGGGTGATCCCCACGAGTTCTGTGACCGCGTGGGCATCGATCCGGCCATGATCGGCACCTACGACAGCTTCGTTCCGTTCAGTGCGTTGTCCACCTTGCTCGGACAATGCGCACAGGAGCTTGGGGTTCCGGATTTCGCCCTCAGGCTTGCGAGCAGACAAGACCCGGACATCCTCGGTCCGGTGGCCATCGCGGCCCGCAGTGCCGAGACGATCGGCGACGCGTTGCACGACGTCGCCCGCTATGCCCACGTGTACAGCCCGGCGTTGGCCGTCGATCTGACGATCGGCGACACCGACGTGTCCTATGGACTCGACACCGTGCTGCATCGACTGCCGTACCGTTCGCACGTCGTGGAACTGGCGATGGGAGTGACGCTCCAGACGTTCAGGATGATGGCGGGCCCGGATTTTCATCCGACGCACATCTCATTCCAGCATCCGCGCATCTCCGAACTACACAGGTACATCGAATATTTCGGGTGCTCGGTCGAGTTCGGCTCAGACCGGAATCTGTTGACCTTTCCGCGCGGAGTCATGCATCGTCAGCTGCCCCGGGTGGATCCGTTGGCGTACGGCGTTGCTGTGCGGTTCATGGCGGGTCGAGATCCGAATGTGGCGTTTTACGACGCGGTGTCCGCGTTGATCGTGCGGTCTCTGCCCGCAGGCGTGGCCACACTGAAGCAAGTCGCGACATTGATGATGCTGCACCCGCGAACACTGCAGAGACGGCTGGCCTCTGAAGGCAGAACTTTCGAATCACTCGTCGATGATTCGCGGCGCGAACTCGCTCTCAGCCTTCTCGCCAACCCGAACGTCCCGGTCTCCGCAGTGTCACGGCAACTTGGCTATTCCGAACCGAGCACCCTGACCCGGAGCTGTAAGCGGTGGTTCTCCACAACGCCACTCGCGAAGCGGAGGGAATTGACCGGGCGCAGCAGTTGATTGCGCGAAAATATGCACGTAGGCAACATGACGACGTCGACCCACTCGTGCGCGATCATGGACTCACGAACCCGGGTGCAGCAGGCGAGACACCTCGGCGGCCCCGTCAATTGAAGCAAGTTCACCGGCGAACCACGCCTCCGGAACAGCAAAAATCGCGTTCGACGTCGCGGCCGGAGTCCCGGCAAATGCCGTGCGGGCAGCCTCGAGCGTGGATTCGCGAGTCGACTCGGTGGAGTAGACGACCAAGATTGCCTGCGGCAACTTCGCCAGGACCGATTCCGTGGCTACCTGGCCGAAGTACTTGCCGTCGGGTAGGTCGTCCTCGAAGAGGTTGCTTCCCCCTGCAGCCTCGAGCACGCTGCTGTACAGCCCCCTCGCCAATGCGTAGGACTGCCCCTCCGAAACCTGAACCATCACCGTAGGAACCGGAGCCTTTCCGGCCACGAATACCTCGGTGGCCGTCAGTGACTTCTTGCCGCCAGCCACCAATGTCGCTGCCGCGTCACTTGTTCCGGTCAGGGCACCGAGACCGTCGATGTCGGACCAGACGTCGTCGATCCTGCCCTCGGTGACTGCCTTGTGGCAGTAGCCACTGTTCACGAAGATCGGGATGCCGAGATCACGCAACTCGTCCATGGTCTGTAGCCGGTCACCGTCGAACCAGTACTCCCCGTCGGAGACGATCAGATCCGGCCGGGCGTCGAGTAGCGCTTCCTTTGCCGGCACCCCAGTGCTCAGAACCGGCACGGCTGCAAACTGCTCCGCAAGCTCGGGATCAGGCGGTGACAGGTCGGTATTTGATTGTCCGACAATACGGTCCGCGGCACCGAGCTGAATCAGCAGTTCCGTCATCGACGGATACAGCGAGACAATCCGTTCCGCCGCCTTGGGCAACGTGACGTCCCGATCGCAATTGGTGACGGTGATCGCGCCCGAGGACGCTGCCGCCGAATCCGCAGTCGAGTTTCCGCACGCGGTCAGCACTGCAGTGGCGACGGCCGAGCACAACAGTGCGGCAGTACGTATCGAGGTTTTCACGTCACAGCTTCTTTCGTATGGGTGAGCGGAGGGGCAAACGCGAGCAGCGGTCGCCCGGTCAAGGGGTGCGTTCCGAGATGCACCCGGACTCCGAATACTTCGGACAACAGGCCCTCGGTAAGAACTTCGGCCGTGGGTCCTGATGCGACGACGGCTCCATCAGAGAGCACGCAGACGTAGTCGCAATACGCAGCGGCCAGCGCAAGCTCGTGGATCGCGACAACGGTCGTGGTTCCGAGTTCGGTTACCAGTTCCATCAATTCGAGTTGAGCACGGATGTCGAGGTGGTTGGTGGGCTCATCCAGCACCAGCACCGACGGCTGCTGGGCGATCGCCCTGGCCAACATCACCCGCTGCTTCTCCCCGCCCGACAGCTCGGCGAAGAGTCGTGATCCGAAGCCCTGCATACCGGTTCGCGCGAGTGCGGCGTTGACGATGTCCCGGTCGATCTCACCGAGTCGCGAAAACGCGCCATGGTGCGGTGTCCGGCCCGTTGCCACCACCTCGCGGACAGTGAAGGAGAAGTCCGAGGAATGTTCTTGCCCCACAACGCCGATGATTCGTGCCGCTGATCGGGGCGAGAGATCGTCCCACACGTTCACCTCGTCCACCCGCACGATTCCGCTGCTCGGTTTTCCGGAGCGATACAGCGCCCGCAGAAGCGAGGACTTTCCGCTACCGTTCGGTCCGACGAGCCCGACCACGCTTCCCGCGGGTGCTTCGAGATCTACGCCTGAAACCACCAGGCGTCCGCCTCGAACGACGTGAATTCCACTGGCCGACAATCTCATGACTGCGTTCCTCCGTCGCGGCGCAGTAACCAGAGGAAGAATGGGGCGCCCAATCCGGCCGTGATGATCCCGAGCGGCAATTCGTTGGGAGCATCCAACATTCGAGCCGCAAGATCGACAATCACCAAGAAGGTTGCGCCGACGAGCGCGGTCGTGGGGAGAAGTTTGCGGTGATCGGATCCGACCACAAGCCGTACCGCTTGAGGGACAAGCAATCCCACAAAACCGATCCCGCCGGCCACGGCTACGACAACCGCAGTCAGCAACGACGCGATCACCAGCAACAGCAATCTGGTGCGGCGCACGTCGACGCCCACCGATTGTGCACTCTCGTCCCCCATTGCCAGGGCATTGAGTTGGCGGGACTGCGTCAACAGCACACCCGCGCACACGGTGATCACCGCGGCCGGAATGCCGAGGTCCGACCAACTTGCCCCACTCACCGAACCGAGCAACCAGAAGAGCACGCCCGAAAGCTGACTCGGGTCGGCGCGCAACTGTACAAAACTTGTTGCAGCCGAAAGCAAATAGCCGATGGCCACACCAGCGAGGACCATGCGCAGCGGGACAAGCATGCCCTCTCGCCTGCCCAGGACCAGGACTGCGATCAGGGAGACCATCGCTCCCAGGAAGGCTGCCACCGGGACTCCGATCGACAGACCGGTTCCGACGCTGGTTGTCATGATCAGCACCGCACCGAAGGACGCTCCCGAACCGACACCCAGGATGTACGGATCGGCAATCGGGTTGCGTACCAACGCCTGCAGCACGGCGCCGGCCAGTGACAACCCGGCACCCGCCATGGCCGCGATCAGAATGCGCGGGACCCGCAATCCCCACACGATCCGGTCGAGCAGCGGATCGACCGGCGGACCACCGACGTGCGCATACAGCACCGCGAAGACGTCACCGACGGATACCGACGCGGCACCCGACCACACCGCGACGACGGACACCGAGGCAAGACAAACCGTCGTAACCACGAGAAACGGGACGTACCTGCGGGAGTCGACGGGATGCGAACGCGTCTGCGCGTCAGGTGCTGCTTCGCCGGTCAGCGTCATCGCACTCCTGATCCATTGGGGTCCATGGACATGAACACACGCATTTAAGCATAACGACAGTCGTTTTCATTAATAGCGAAGTGCTTATCTGTGGGGACACGGATCGGTCCGCAGGGCGCTCACCCACGCGAACACCGCCGAGACCAGCGCAAAGGCGCAAGCAACGAGGTAGGCCGCACCGATGTCCCAGCTCCCCGCGATCGCTCCCGCAACCAAGGCGCCTACCGGTGAACCGCCCCAGGCCACCATCCTCGCCGTCGTATTCACACGCCCCTGAAGATGATCGGGAGTCAGGCGCTGACGCGCACCGATGCCGTTGAGGATGGTGATCGTCGCACAGCCCGAATAGACGCCCAGCGCAGCAATTGCAACAACGGCGCTCTCGGTGGTCGCCACGAGGAACAACACCACCGGGGCGACGGTCAGCGAGCCGATCGTAATCGACCCGACCGGCCACTGCGCCGGCAAGCGTGGGAGCACGACGGCACCGACAACCCCACCGATGGAGACGGCCGTCCACAGTGCGCCGATCATCGGACTCGACGTCGAAATCCCCAACCTCTCGGACGCGTAGACCACCAGGAGTGCCGTAACAGCGCCCTGCGTCAGGGAATTCACGAAGCCGACACCAGTCAAGGCTCGCAAGAGCCGCGACCGCCAGAGGAAGGTCAGCCCCTCCCGGATATCACGTGCAATGCTGGAGTTCGAGGTTGTGCTCGCCACCGGCGTGACCGAAAACGACGCACCGATCGAGCCCATCGCCAATGCAGCCACCACATAAGCCAGTGCGTCGGCTCCCAGGGCATAAGCGGGGCCGATCGACGCCACGAGCACCCCGGCGACCGCCGGGAACGCCACGTCGATCAAGGTGCCCGCCGTCCACAGAGCACTGTTGGCGGCCGGTATTCCCCGCCGACCTACCAAGGCAGGCAATGCGCCGAATGCTGCGGCGTCGAACCACACGAAACATGTTCCGATGCAGATCGATACGCCGATGGCGTGCCAGGCAGTCAATACGCCTAGCGACTGCGCCGCCGGAATGCTCGCCAACGCGATAGCGGCTAAAGCCTGCGCACACAGGATGACCGTCCGCCGATTGACACGGTCGGCCGCGGCGCCCGCCACCAAGCCGAACACGAGATAGGGCAGGACTGTTCCGGCGGCCGAGAGCGAGGTGAGAAACGGTGACCGACTGATGTCGAACACCAGAACGGGCATCGCTACGCCGGTGACCGCCGCACCCGCGACTGCAACAGTGCGGGCCGTGAAGAACAGCCGAAAGGACCTGTCTCGAAATACATGTCGGTGCGTGTCTGAAGTTTGCACAGCGACATAGTAATGGAAATCATTTCCATTACTATGTCTGCCTGACCACCAATGCTGGAATACCCGCCTGTAGCGACTCAGTCGACTCCACCGAATGAAGCCACGTCGGTCGCGCAATCGGAGACTGACGAATGACGTCCACGGCGCGCGCAGCGATCATGGCTGTCGCAGCCGATTGACTCCGGCCGGACGCCCATAGCGTCGGGCCGGTTTCGGTGCGGGCCATGACAATCCAGCGATCCGAACCCCACATCTTCTTGGGAACTACTTTCTGCAAGGGCGGTGCCCACGTCATCGCGGCCAAACCGAGCGTCGCCGCCGAGGTATCCAGACGCAAGTAGGTTCTCACCGGCACGCCGAGATCACGCGTCAAAGCATGTTGATCGGAGAAGTCCGCGCGCACCGCTGGACCCTTGCGGTAGCCAGGCGCCTCGGCCGGGACGTCGAATACCTTCATTCCCGTGTAGTTGCGGACGAGTTCACCGCTCGGATCACGAAACCTGGTGCCCAACATTCCGTACGTCCACGCCGTGGCCGCGGGGCCGTGAAGTTCGCCGCCGCCAAGACCTACCATGATGTCCACCGGTCCGCTGCCGAGTCGATGTGCCTCCGCCGCAAGAACACTGGTCAATCCCGGCGCTAATCCGACACCCAGCAGCACGGGACCGTCGACGTTTTCCAATGCATCGCAGTACGCCGACGTCGCAGTGATGTCCACAAAGGTAGCTCCACCCCGAACTGCTTGCTGCGCCAACCAGACGTCTTCGAATCCCGACGCGTTGACCACCACGTCGTAGCCCGATACGGCCCGAGAGTAGGCGTCCTGATCGGTCAGATCGACAGCCACGTCGGCGCGAGCGGCGTTGCGCCCGGCAGAAAACGCTGACACGGCGGGGTCCGTACGGAACTCCTCCATCAGCGGGACACCCACTGCGCCATAGCCGCCCAGAACCAGGACCTTCATTTTCTTGTTCCCTCCGAGTAGCTGGAGCTTCACTCTAGAGCTAAACTCCAGCGCATGGTGGGGGTAGAAACAGTGGCACAGGCGACCGCACGATCGAAGATCATCGCGGCGGCGCGGCATGTCTTCGTCAATCCGGGATACGCGGCAGCGACTATCAAACAACTGGCCGATGCGGCCGACGTTTCGGTCCAAAGCGTCTACTTCGTCTTCGGCAACAAGCCGAGCGTATTGTCGGCGCTGCTGGAAGTCGAGGTCGCCGGCGACGAGGCTCGGATAAGCACTCTGGATCGGCCGTGGGTGGCGGCGGCACTCGGTGCGCCACATCCCCTCGGACAACTACGCATTCAGGTTCATCACGGGCGACTCATCCTCGAACGAACCGCAGACATCCTGCTGGCCTTGCGCGCCGCCGCATCCGCTGACGAGGACGCGGCACTGCTGTGGCAAACCAATCTCGCTCAGCGGAGAACCGTGCAACAGCACCTCATGATCGGGCTCGTGGAGAAGGACCCGTCCGTCGATCTCGAGACCGCGATAAACGTCGCGCTCACTTTGACGAGTGCCGAAACCTATACCGATCTCGTGGTCGAGTCGGGGTGGACCGGCGAGCAATACGAAGAATGGGTGGTCGGCACACTTGCCTCCACCCTCGGCCTGGACCAAGCGAAGAAGTCCAGGCCGCGCCGCGTGTGATCAGGCGTTTGGTTTGTCCAAGGTATGACGCGGGTTGTTCCACAATCGCTCTGTCAGGTCGTGGAAAACTGCCAGAGTGATTGTGTCGTCGTCACGCCGAAGCAACGATTGACTGACCGTCGCGCGAACCAAAGTGCTGTCGGCGTGGACAAATTCCTTGATCGAACCCGGCTCGGAACTCAACTCGCGGTGAGCCTGCTCCGCACTGACGTCGTCGGCATCCTTGTCGTACATGATGTCCTGCAGACGCAAGGCGGCGACGGCTTTCTTCGGGTAGCCGAGCATGTCGGCAAAGGACGGATTGGCAAAAACAATGCTGCCGTCGCGGTGCACGGCCACCACCGGGACCGGCAATCTGTCCAGCAGGATCAACGGCGGCATCTGCTCGAGATCTGCGATCGGTGATTGCGTCGGCGGCGCAACATTGCGGCGGCGTTCCATAACACGTCCTCTCATGTTGCCCAGTCGCAACAGTCTAGCGTCCCAGCTATCTGTCGGTTGACTTCCGGTTGGGGAATTTCGACGGTCACTGGAGACCACGCCCCCGCAGTCAGGCCGCGAATACCTCCCGATCGACTGTCAGGGATCCATCAACCACACGATAAACATTATCCATCCGATGCAGGTGTCCGCGGTCGTGTGTCACGAGAAGAGTTGCAGCATTGTGTTCTCGCACGACTCCGATGATCAAATCCATGACCGCCGCGCCACGTTCCTGATCGAGCGCGCTCGTGGGCTCATCCACCACCAACAGTTGCGGATCGTTCATCAAGGCGCGCGCGAGATTCACCCGCTGACGCTGACCACCGGACAGTTGCCCTGGACGCTTCCCGCTGTGATCTGCCAATCCAACCGCATCGAGCAAATCCATCGCTTTCGCTTTCGCAGCTTTGCGACGCGCCCGCGACGTGAACACGGACTGCCCCAGATGCGCCATCACCTCGAGCTGTTCGAGGGCCGTCAACGACGACACCAGATTGGATTGCTGGAACACGATGCCGATGGACGTGCGTCGAAGTTCGGACGCGTCGCGGCGGCCGAGTGTCGCAAGATCCGTGGCTTCGCCGCCGGTGCGCAGGTAGACGTGGCCCGAGTCCGGGCGAATAAGCGTCGACGCCACCGCGAGCAGGCTGGACTTTCCCGAACCCGACGGGCCGGTGATCGCGGCAATCTCCCCGCGATCGAGCCGCAGGGACACGTCGTCGAGAGCGGTGACGCGGGATTGTCCGTCGGGAAATGTCAGGTTGACGTTTTGGATGTCGAGAACGGTGCTTCCGGCTGCAGAGGTCATCGCGAACTCCCTAGTGCTGTGAGCGGATCAGTGGTGAAGAGGAATCGAAGAGCAAACGCGGCGCCGAGCAGGCCGAGCCCGATGAGCGCCACTGCGGGCACCAGAGTTGTGGACGCGTCCAATACGAAAGGCATCGAATCGCCGATCACCGAACCGGCGATCGCAGTCAAGCCGATTCCGAGCGAAACGCCGACAACAAGCACGATGAACGCCTGGCCAAGCGCGTCGCGGACCAAGGAACCCGACGTCGCGCCGAGCGCTTTCAACGTTGCGATATCCGGCATGCGCTGGATCGTCCACACCGTGAAGAATGCGCCGATCACGAGAGCCGAGATCGCGAGCAACATCACCGTCATCAAGGTCAACGACCCGTTCTCGGACTTGTACGACCCGATGGCATCGAGCGAGCCGGTCACCGTCGTCGACGTTGTTGATGCCGCATCGTCGATTGCCGAAGGATCCGACGCGCCGGATACAGCCAGAATTGTTGCTACCCCGCCGCGCGGATTCAGGTCCTGCCAATCCGCGAGTGTCGTCCAGACGACGGGAGTGTGGCTGTACCAGTCATCGCCGCGAACTGCGCTGACGGTGAACTCCCCGGAGCCGATGCTGACTCGGTCACCGTCGGCTGCGCCCAAGTCCCGGGCGGCGCCCTCGCTGAGGACCACCGTTCCCGGAGCGTCGGGCGTCCGGTTGCCGAAACCGCCGTCAGCACCGAACAGCGCCACCGACTTCTGGTTCGAGCCCACCACACCGGCCTTACCGCGGCCGATGCCGACGGGATCCACAGTCTGTGCGCCTGCCGTCCAGGCTGCGAGTTGATCAGCGGTGAGTGCCGATTCGTCGAACGACGCACCCGCCCCGGTATCGGCGAACACGACGGTATCCGCCGTCATCGACTCGATGGCAGAAACATTCTGATGGCGTAGCCCGGCGGTCAAACCGCTGAGAAAGCTGACCAGCAGTGCAACCAACAGAACCACCGCCGAGATCAGCGCGAAACGACCTCGCGCTGCCCGTAAGTCCTTCATTGCGACAAACACTGTGAATTCCTTTCCTGTGCTTGCCTCTACACTCCCGCTGATCCACACTCTTTCCATCGCACCTCGGACGGACATCGCGGCCAACCGAAGTAGGACCCGCGATTACAACTTTTGATGGATGGCGCGGCGCCGAACCTGGTTAAGCTGGGCGAGATGCACCGATCACCGCTCACACCTGTCTTTGCCGGCCTCCAACTCGGCCTGCACATACTGGTTGTTGCGCTGGCCGGCGTTGTTCTTCTGAGGGCGATCGTCGACGAAACCGCGGCGACGCCGTACATCATCGCCTTGACGGTGATCTTCACCGCGATCTACCTGTTCGGGGTGGTCAAGCGCCTGCGCGGGAATGCCGCGCGCTGGTGGCTGGCCCTGCTGACCCTCGTGTGGATAGTTCTGATGGCGCTGTCCGCCGAGGCTGCCTACCTCGTTTTCGGTCTGTTCTTCCTCTACGTTCACCTGCTACGACGCCCGTGGAGCCTGGTAGCGGTAGTGACCGCGACGTCGGTCGCGGTGATCGGAACAGGTCTGCACCGGGGATGGTCCATCGCGGGGGCAATCGGTCCGATGATCGGCGCCGCTGTCGCGGTTGCCATCGGACTCGGCTATCAAGCGCTGTACCGGGAGGCCGCCGAGCGCGGTCGCCTGATCGACGAGTTGATGAACACGCGTGAGGAATTGGCGTCGACGTCACGAGATGCCGGCAAACTTGCAGAACGCGAGCGACTCGCCGCCGAAATTCACGACACTGTTGCCCAAGGTCTTTCGAGCATCCAGATGCTGCTGCATGCCGCAGAACGCGCCGATCCGAACAGTCCCGCCGTGCGTCAGATCAGCCTCGCCCGCGAAGCTGCAGCAGACAGCCTTGCCGAAACCCGGCAACTGATAGCGGAATTGACACCCGCAGCGCTGGATGGTCAGTCACTGTCCGACGCACTTGGCCGAATCTGCGAGCGCGCGTCCAGCGCTCACATCGAGGCCCGTGCCGTAGTCGAAGGCGAGCCGATCGCGCTACCGATGCCGCTCGAGGCAACCCTCGTCCGGATCGCTCAGGGCGCGGTGGCGAACGTTCTGCGCCACGCCCACGCCACTCGAATGGCCGTGACACTCACGTATTCCACGGACACCGTCAGCCTCGACATCGTCGACAACGGTGTCGGTTTCGACATCTCGGTCCTGGATCGCGGGCCCGCCGAATCTTTTGGACTCAACGCAATTCGGCGACGTGTCCAACTGCAAGGCGGCACTTTCGACATCGAGTCGGAGCCAGGGCACACTGCAGTCACCGTGACCTTCCCCCTCGAGATCGGCGACGAATGATCCGTTTACTGCTGGCCGACGATCACGCCATCGTACGAGCCGGTTTGCGCGCTCTCCTCGAGAGTGAACCCGACATCGAAGTGATCGGTGAAGCGGGAACCGCCGAAGAGGCCATCGCATTCTGCGCCACCACACCAGTCGACTTGGTACTCATGGATTTACGGTTCGGCCCTGGAAAATCAGGCGTCGACGCCACCCGAAGTGTCTGCGCACTGCCTGACCCACCTCACGTACTTGTGGTGACGAATTACGACACCGATGCGGATATCCTCAGCGCCGTCGAAGCCGGAGCCAGCGGATACCTACTCAAGGACACTCCGCCGCCAGAACTCCTCGCGGCGGTCCGCTCTGCCGCTGCGGGCGACAGCGTTCTTTCTCCCGCAATCGCATCCAAGTTGATGACCCGGGTCAGAAAACCCGAAACCAGCCTCAGTCCACGAGAAATCGAGGTTCTGAAGCTGGTAGCGGCCGGAAAGTCGAACCGCGAAATCGGCAAGGAACTGTTCCTCAGCGAGACTACGGTCAAATCTCACCTGGTCCACATTTTTGGCAAGCTGGGCGTGAAGTCACGAACCTCCGCGGTCGCCCGGGCTCGGGAGTTGGGCTCGATCTAACCTGTCCGAAATGCCTCTTGATTCGAATATATGCCCGCCAGGGCCCAGTCCACCGAGACTGAACCCTATAGCCGCGGGACTATGTCCTCCTTGCGACAGCATCTGTCCCCACATCGACAGGCCGAAACCCTATGGTCGAAGCATGTCTTTCTGCGAGCCCGCCCGCGTCGTATCCGTCGTGTCCCTGACACCGCACATGCGGCGGATCAGCATCGAGGCAGAAGGCGACTGGCATTGGCCGACCGGCGGGCAGGGTGACGAGCGAATCGACCTCGCCTTCCCCAAACCCGGCGAAACAGAGGCGAATTACGAGTTCTTCAACATTCCCGACTACGGCAAAGCCGAACTGGGGACCGAGCCGCCGTGGCGGCACTACACAGTGCGCAAGGTGCACGACGGTGGTCGACGTCTCGACATCGACTTCGTCGTGCACCCTGGCGGTATTGCTGCGGATTGGGCCTTGCGGGCGGAACCCGGACACCTACTCGGCGTTTTCTGGTCCGATAGTTCGCGCTCTCATTACCAAGCCCCGGCCGGCCCACGCTGGCAACTGCTTGTCGCAGACGCAACGGGACTCCCGGGTTTGGGCAGGATTGTCGAAGAACTCCGCGAAGGCGATGTCGCACACGCGATCATCGAGGTGGAAACGGAAGAAGATCGACAGGCATTAGTCACTCGCGGCGAAGTCACGTACACGTGGCTCACGGGGAGTGGTCTCGGAAAGGCACCGAGCGCACTTTTCGATGCTGTCGAGAAGGTAGAGTTCCCTGACTCCGATTCAGAGAATACCTACGCCTGGGTGGCGTGCGAAAGCGCAACAAGCCGACGAATTCGTAAGCATCTGAGGGAAGTTCGTGGAATCTCCCGCGACAAGCACAATGTTGTCGGGTATTGGCGAGAGGGCGCCGACGGTCATGTCTCCGGCATGAACAGCGAGGACGTTACCGTCGGCGCCTGAGCGCGGTGATCACTCTGCCGAAGTCTCGGCAGGATCTTCAGTGGACTCACCGGCAGATTCTTCGGCGGGCGCTTCAGCCGGCTTCTGGGCCAGCAGTTCGAACAGCGCGCGCCGCGCTTCGGCAAGAATCGCCTCTGCCTGAGCTACCTGCTCGGGTGTTCCGCCAGTGGCTACCGCAACTACGGCGCCTCGGAGAAGACCCGTCTCGGTGCGAAGTGCGGCACTTGCCTCGGTGAACTCCGGGCGACCGCCACGGCCACCAAATTCTCCGCGTCCTCCACGACCTTCGGGGCCGCCATGACCTCGACGATCAGGGCCGCCACGGCCGCGTCGGCCTTCGGGACGACCTTCAGGCCAGCCTTCGGGGCGACCGCCGAATCCGCGACCTTCACCGAATCCGCGGCGTTGACCGCGATCCCGGCGCTGGTGTCCACGTCCGCAGTCTTCGCGGCGTTCTTGCATTTCTGGGTTGTTGTGTGGGGCGTACATGTTGTCCTCCTGGACTGTTTGTGTTTGTTTGACGTATCGACGATATATCGACAATAGATCGAACGCAAGGGTTTGAAGAAAAATTCCTGCCCCGCCCGGGAACGTAGGCTGACATCGTGAATCCCGACCCCGCAGCCCAGGCCGCCGACGTACTCCGACGGATGGCCCTCGACGAAACACTCAAAGAGCGCACGATGGCCAATCCGGCATCCGCAGCAATTGCGCGCAGAGTCGCCGATCGCTACATCGGTGGCGAAACGATGGACGAAGCCTTCGATCGCCTGCCGGCGATCTTTGCCCGTGGGCATAAGGGCAGCATCGAATACACCGGGGAGAGTGTTCGTGACGCTGATGTCGCGAACGCCGAAACCGACGTGTTCGTCGAACTGGCGGAGCGCATCGGCAAGACGGGCGTCGACAGCACGGTGTCATTCGACCTATCGCACATCGGTCTCGTCGTCGATCCGGAGTTGTGTTACCGCAACGTCGTTCGGCTCGCCGAAGCAACCGAGCGTGCCGGAGCCGAACTGATGATCTCGGCCGAAGGCTCCGACCGTACCGATCTTGTACTCGACATTCACGGCCGACTAGCGGAACGGTTCACTCACGTCGGTGTCACCGTTCAGGCGAGACTGCACCGGACGGCGCAGGACATCGCAACACTCCTCGATCGGCCCGGGCGCATCAGACTGGTGAAAGGCGCGTTCCTGGAACCGGATTCAATTGCATACCCACGCGGAAGTGCCGAGTTGCAGGACGCATACCTGACGTACGCGTCGAAGATCGTCAAGGCCGGACATCTCGTAGCGATCGCAACACACGACCGCGACATCCTCGAAACACTTCGAGCAGAACATGGTTCGGCATTGGCTGCGGAACACGTCGAGTTCGAGATGCTGCTCGGCTTGGGAACCGAGCAACTGGACGCTTTGCATGCCGACGGTTTCACCACTCGCGAATACGTGATCTTCGGGACCGAGTGGTGGCTCTACGTCCTCAATCGCATTGCCGAGGAACCAGCGCGCGTCTTCACGGCAATTGCCGACGCCGCAGTCTGATCAAAACATGCAGTGGAGCCGCACTGGCCCCACTGCATGTTCTCCCTACTGCTCGAGATGCATCTTGATACGCGCGAGGGTGGTGTCGATCCCGGCCGCAATGATCTGATCTCGGCCGCGGCCGAGAACGCCACTACCGGACAGAATCCGTACATACCGGGGCGCAGTCGCGAATATTTCACGAGTCTCGGTGAGCAGAGTGCCCGTTCCCGACGGCTCCACGAGGAAGCTCCATCGCGCCTTCGACTCAGCTACTTCGAAGGCGAACTTCTGCCCACCAACAACTTCGGTAATGGTGCAGCGGGTACTCCACCGCACCAGACCATGCTTGTTGGTTCCCTTGAATGTTGCGCCCACCGTACCCGGCTTTCCGGAAGTCCAGGCACCACCGGTATTTTCGGGACTGAAACGACCCATCCCTTCGAGGTCGCTGACCAAGGTCCAGACGGAGTCGGGCGTGGCTTCGATGTACGCGCTCGAGCGATCCACCTGGACGCCTACCGACCCGGAACCCAGGACATGATCTTGATGGCATGGGGCATGATCTTGGCCCACAGCTTGGCCGGAACTCCGCGTGGCCCACCAAGATTCATGACCCGAGTGGTCGCAACCGTCTGCGGCTCGGTGTACTTGATCAGACCTTCGGCACCGTGACGGCGTCCGACGCCCGAAACTCCCATGCCGCCCATCGGCGCAGCGGTGCTGCCCCAGGTAGGTGCGTAGCCCTCGTCGACGTTGACGGTTCCGGCGCGGACTCGTGCGGCAATCGCTTCACCGACGGCCTTGCTTCCCGCCCACACGCTGGCATTGAGACCGTACTCGGTGTCGTTTGCAGCGGCGATTGCCTCTTCGGCGTCCTTGACGGGGTAGATCGAAACGAGGGGGCCGAAAGTCTCGTCGCGGTAGCACTCCGCATCCTCGGGCACGCCGGTGAGGAGTGTGGGCTCGTAGAACAGCGGTCCGATATCCGGGCGCGCCTTTCCACCGGCAATGACGGTGGCGCCCTTCACCACAGCGTCGTCGACATGCGAGGAAATAGCCTTGACCTGGGCTTCGGAGACGAGGCTGCCCATCTCGATTCCGAATTCGTACCCGGCGCCGATGTTCATCTTCTTGACGCGGTCACCGAACATCCGGATGAACTCGGGTGCGATGGACTCTTCGACGTAGATGCGCTCGATGGAAATACACAACTGGCCGGAGTTGGAGAAACACGCGCGCACCGCTGCGTCGGTGACCTCACGCAGATCTGCGCCGGCCAGAACGATCATCGGGTTCTTGCCACCGAGTTCTGCGGAGAATCCGATGAGACGGCGGCCGGCCTGCTCGCCGAGTAACTGTCCGGTGGCAGTGGAACCAGTGAACATGAGGTAGTCGGTGTTCTCGACCAGCGTTGTTCCGACAACGCCGCCCGGACCGGGAACAACAGCAAAGAGATCGCGGGGAAGCCCTGCCTTGTAGAGCAATTCGACGCAGGCAAGAGCGCAGTACGGAGTCTGGCTGTCGGGCTTGAGAACAACACCGTTACCGGCGAGAAGCGCGGCAATGGCGTCGGACACCGCCAGCGTCATCGGGTAGTTCCACGGCGAGATGACGCCGACAACACCCTTGGGCTGGTAACGCACAACCGTCTTGGTCAAGCCGGGGAGCATTCCGGATACTCGGCGCGGACGCAGCAGCTTCGGGGCGACGCGCGCGTAGTGCCGCGCCGTCATCGAAATGTCGAGAACTTCTTCTTGCGCAGCCGCGCGGGACTTGCCGGTCTCCGCCTGTGCCATGTCCATGAGTGCGTCGCGGTTCTCGAGGATGAGGTCGCGGTAGCGATGGAAAATCGCGGCACGCTCGAGGACGGGGCGCTTTGCCCACTCCTTCTGCGCGACGCGGGCGCGAGCGATAGCGGCAAGTGCGTCGTCGGCGGTGCCCACGGGGATGGTCGCCAGCTCCTTGCCGGTGAACACCTCGGTAATGGACTTCGTCGGGCGATCGGCAGCATTGTCGATGGCGATCAGTTCGGCGAGCCGCGAGAAGGTCGCAGCGGACGGAGCTGGCATTTCGGTACCCCTACTGGTGAGTAGTTCTTGGAGTTACGTATAACTTACCCCGTCGGTGGTGCCGATCACAGTACGGCGTTTTGCAATCATCAGCGACATCACAGCGGCGATCGCGCACAGAGCGCCTGCCACGTAGAAGGCCGCGTCGTACGAGCCGATCTGATCACGGACCAGGCCCGCCAGGAACGCCACCAGGCCGGCACCGATCTGGTGCGACGCCAGCACCCAACCGAACACGATGGGAGCGTCGGCGCCGAAGTGCTGACGACACAGCGCGACAGTCGGCGGAACCGTCGCCACCCAGTCGAGTCCGTAGAAGATGACAAAGGCGATCATCGGCGGGTTCACCGTGTTCGCGAGGAGCAGCGGCAGGAAGAGCAGCGAGATTCCGCGAAACAGGTAGTAGATGCCGAGCAGTTTCCGCGAGTCCACCCGGTCGGTGAACCACCCCGACGCGATGGTTCCGACCATGTCGAGGATTCCGATCAACGCCAGCAGTGACGCGGCCGTGGTGATCGGCATCCCGTGATCGTGCGACGCCGGGACGAAGTGCGTGCCGATCAGGCCGTTGGTGCTCGCGCCGCAGATCGCGAAAGTGCCCGCAAGAAGCCAGAACACCTTGGTCTTCGAGGCCATGATCAGCACGGAGATTGCACGGCCCCCGGCGCCGCCACGCTGATGAACCGGCGCAGCGGGCGCGACGTAATCGGCGGGTGCACCGTACGGCGTCGTCCCGACGTCCGACGGGTAGTTGCGCAGGAACAACAGCACAAACGGTACGACGGCCAACGCGGCGAACGAGACCGTGAAGGCGACGCTCTTCCAGTCGTAGGTTTCGGCGATCTTTGCCAGGACGGGCAGGAACACCAATTGGCCGGCCGCACCACCGGCTGTCAGGATGCCGGTGACGAGCCCACGCTTCTCGACAAACCAGCGGTCGACGACGGTGGCGACAAAGGCCAGTGCCATCGATCCGGTCCCCAAGCCGACAAAGACGCCCCACAGCAGGATCAACTGCCAACTCGACGTCATGAAGATCGTCAAACCACTGCCGAGCGAGATCAACGCCAGCGCGGAGGTGACAACAGCGCGGATACCGAAGCGCTCCATCAGGGCCGCCGCGAACGGCGAGGTGAGTCCGTACAGGACCAGGTTCACCGATACGGCAGCCGAGATACTGGCACGTGACCAGCCGAAATCCTCATGTAGGGGGTCGATCAGAATGGATGGTGCCGCTCGGAAACTGGCAGCACCGACCAGCGCCAGGAAGGCCACGATCGCCACCGACCAGGCACGGTGAAAGCGCGGCGGGCGCACCCGCTGTCGGCCCGATTCAGGGAGAGCGATCTCAGAAGTCACAAGAGGATTCTGCTGTACATCGCCAACCCGCGACAGTGGCCAGATTGCCAATATATGAAAGAATCAGGCCATGAGCGGACCGCATCGCGTTGTTGTCCTTGCCCTCGACGGTGTCATTCCCTTCGAGCTCGGCATCCCGGCGCGTATCTTCGGACGCGCGGTCGACGCCGAGGACAAGCCTCTGTACGAGATCCTCACCTGCACTGTCGATGGCCGGCCCGTGCGAACGGATGCCGATTTCAGCATTACGGTCGACCACGGCAGTGAACTACTCGCCACAGCGGACACCGTCGTCATTCCGGCGTCGTACGAACTTGGTCCCGCCTACGAGGACGGTTACCTCTCCCCCGAGTTGGCGGCGGCATTCGAACACATCCGCCCCGGGACGCGGCTTGTGTCGATCTGCACCGGCTCGTACGTTCTGGCTGCGGCCGGCCTGCTCGACGGCTTGAGGGCCACCACTCACTGGCGCAACACTGATCACTTCCAGCGCATCTACCCCAAGGTGAAGGTGGACCCCGACGTCCTGTTCGTCGACGAGGGCCACATTCTGACCTCCGCCGGAGTGGCCTCAGGAGTGGACCTGTGCCTACACATCGTGCGGCGTGATCACGGCATGGAAGTGGCGAACACCGTCGCCCGGCGATGCGTCGTACCGCCGTGGCGCGACGGTGGGCAAGCCCAGTACATTCGACGCCCGCTGGCCGACAAACCTTCCGAATCGACTGCCGCCGCTCGGCATTGGGCTCTCGAGCATCTCCGGGAACCGATCACTCTGACGGACCTGGCGAATCGCGCCAACATGAGCGTCCGCACCTTCAGTCGCAGATTCCGCGACGAGGTCGGGACAACGCCGAACCGCTGGCTCACCGCTCGGCGTATCGATCACGCCCGCGAACTACTCGAAGAAACCGATCTCTCGATCGACACGATTGCGGCCCGCACCGGATTCGGGACCGCCACATCGATGCGTCAGCACCTCAGTGACACGCTCGGCGTCTCGCCGAGCGCCTATCGCCGCACTTTCCAGGCACCGGGGTAAATCTGCCATTCCCGGCAACTACCCTGGAGGTATGGCTGAATCGACCCGCCCGAATTTCCTCCAGTACTGCGGATACCTTCTGGGCAAGACCCTCCCTGACAAGTACCAGGATTGGGTTCGGAACGATCTGGTCGGACCGGGCGCCCAGGTTCGCTACATCGTTCGTTTCACGGTGCCGGCGACGCTCATCCTCCTGCTGTTTCTCCTGATTCCGGGACCCATTTGGATCCCTCTCGCCATGATGGCGCTACTGCTCATCCCGCTGGCCTATTTTGTCGTGGCGCTTGGCAACATCTACCGCCGTCACCGCCTTCAGAGTCACGGCCTCGATCCCGAACTCATGAACGAGAAAGCCCAGCGCCGCGCCGATCGCACTCGTGAGGACTACGAAAAGCGGCACGGCCGCTGACAGCCTCACGAGTGCGATCGGCCGAGCGAGGTCAACAAGCCCCGGGGTTCACCTCTCCGCCCGCGAGCATTCTTGTCGTGAAGTCCATCGCGTCGTTGTAGGACGCCGCGATTGCTCCGCGGTGATCGGCACCCTCGTAGGTCTTGAACTCGATGTCCGAGCCCTTGGCGCAGTAGTCCTTGACTGCACCGGACGTACTTGCCACCGAGACAAGAACATCCGTGGTTCCCTGCGCGAACAAGGTGGGCACCTTCGGGGTTACGGTCGACAGTTCCTGCTCGTTCAGGTTTGCTGTCAACGCCGTCAGATCTGCACCCTCACGGAAGATCTGATCAACGGGGACAGTCGGTACCGCACGCACTGCCGCCAGGCACCCCGTCCGGGCAGCCTCGAGGAGCGGCTGAGCCTGGTCCGACAACAAGTCTTCAGGAACTACAGACGGATCAACTGCCTGTACGCCCAGCAGGATGACCGGAACAAACGGCACACCCCCTGCCATAGCCTGATTTCCCGTAGCAACCATTGCCGGAATCTGGGCCGTGCCGTTTCCGGGAGCTATCGATACCGCACCCTTCAGATTCAGTTCCGGTGCGCGGTCCTTGCCGATCTGCGACGTGAAAGCGGCTGCCTGCCCACCCTGGCTGTGACCCATCGCAAACCAGTCCTTGCCAACCTGATCGTCCACCTGCCGAGCGGCTCGAACGATATCGGTCACGGTATTGGCTGCGCTGGTCCCGTTCATGTACGAGTGACCGCCGGGAGTACCAAGACCCTCGTAGTCGGTTTGGACCACAACGTACCCACTGCTGACCCACTGGTCGAGCGTCTGGTCGACCACCGACAGGTAGTCGTGAACCGGACCGGCGGGAGTATCCGCCGACGGCGCACAGGCGTCGGCAACTCCGGTTGTGCCGTGCGCCCAACTGATCACCGGCCAACCACCTGCCGGGGCAGGCGTCTTGGGGATAGCAACAACGCCAGAGACGAGAATCGGTTCACCTGAGGCACTTTGGGACATATAGGTGATACGTTCGTTCTTCGCCGCACTGGGCAGCGCGGCAGATTCGGTGAGATTGTGCGCGGTGATCAGAGTTCCCGGCGACAGTTGTGGTGCCTGCGGATCTCCGAAGGACAATGACCCTTCGGCCGACGCCGGGGCAGCAAAAGCTGCTACCGATGCAGCCGCACACAGTGCCAGAGCTCCACTGGACACTCGGATCAGACGCTTCTTGCGGTCGATCTTCACGAAAACTCCTCCAGATGAGTGAAAGTCAGTGCAGTGAAAGTCAGTGCAGTGAAAGTCAGTGCAACGCAACCGTTGCGCCGATCAAACCTTGTGCCTCGTAGATCTTGGCTGCGACTTCGTCTCGCATAGCCACGAACTCGGGGGTCGAACGGACAGCGGTGTCGACGGGTTCGCGATTGTCACCTTTGAACCACACCTTGCGGTCGTAGATGACGCGACCCGGCCTGGCGCCCATCACAATCACTCGGGTTCCGAGGAAGATCGCCTCTTCCACACTGTGAGTGACGAAGAAGACCGTCTTACGACGCTCGCGCCACAAGTCGAGCAGTTCGAGCTGCAACTTCTCGCGGGTCATGGCATCGAGTGCACCAAAAGGCTCGTCCATCAGGATAATTCGCGGGTCTGTGATAAGTACACGCGCAATCTGGCAGCGTTGCTGCTGGCCACCGGACAGCTCGTAGGGCTTACGGTCACCATACAACTCCAAGCCGACCATTTCCAGCATCCGATCGGCCTCGGCGGCACGCTCGGCGCGAGGAACTCCCCGCATCTTCAGCCCGAACTCGACGTTCTTCCGCACCGACAACCACGGGTACAGATTTGCTTGCTGGAACACCACACCACGATCCGGGTCCGGCCCCTTGATGTGAGTGTTCCCGACCATGATGGTTCCCTCGGTCGGCGCTTGGAAACCGGCAAGCATTTGGAGGAGCGTCGTCTTGCCACAACCGGACGGTCCGACTACGCAGACAAATTCTTCCGGTTCGAAAGTCAAGCTGGTGGGGGCCAGCGCGAGTACCGATTCACCTGCGGTGACGTACTCCTTCCGCACTTCGGTGAGTACGACGCGAGTGCTGAGGTCTGTAGCCGTGCTTGTCATGACTGGCCCACTTTCGTCACTGCGTCCGTGTAGATTCCCTCGGCGTAGGTGCTGCTGGGGCTTACTGCGTCGATGTTTCCCTGCTGCAGCAGGAATTCCGCAGTGCCGAAAAGACTTTGAGTGAATTCGCCGCCGAGGAAGGCGGGGCCGGCTTGCTCCGCCGCCGAGAGGTACGTGTAGCCCGCCAACTGCGGCTTGATGACGTCGGGGGCAATACCGAGTTGAGCAGACATCGATACTGAGGCACCAGTGGGATCGGCGTTGATCCGGCCGGCTGCGTAGTCCTGCAGCTTGGTCCACATGAGCATGAATTCCGGATTGGCGGAGACGAATTCAGTGGTAGCACCCGAGAGATCGAACGTGGGCGCGCCCTGTGTCGCAACATCAGCGCTACTCATGACGATGTGACCGTCGGCCGTCAGCTTCGACAGCGTCGGATCCCACACCCAGGCCGCGTCGATCTGTCCACCCTGCCACGCTCCGAGCATTGCGTCCGGTTTCAGACTCATGAGGGTGACATCGGCAGTCATGTTTGCCGCTCCGAGGGCTGCAAGCAGACTGTAGTGCGACGTACTGCCGAACGGTGTCGCGATTTTCTTGCCCTTCAACCCTTCCAATGTGGTTATCGATGGGTCTTTGACAACGAGGGACTCGGCTTCGCCGATCACGTCCTGGATCCAGACGACCTGCATGGGGATATTCAGCGGTGCCGACAACGCCATTGTTGCCGGACTCGACCCCAAGGTTCCCAGATCCAGGCTTCCGGAACCGAAGGCCTGCACTACATCCTGCCCCGAACTGAACTTGCTCCACGTGATATCCGCATTGGGCATGCACGCCTCGAGCAGTCCCTGATCCTTGACGATCAGGTCACCGTTCGGAATGTCCTGATACCCGATCCGTGCCGATGTAGTCACCGATTCATCCACTGTGACAGGACAACTCACTGAGCTGTCCATCGAGCGGCTCATCTCACCTCGACCCGTTTCCACACACGCGGTCAAAGTTGTTCCCAGAGCTGCAGCGGAAACCACCGCGATTGCAATTCGCCTCGACTGACCGGTCATGCCTTACCCTTCCATGGTGCTACGAGTGTTCCGATTGCCTTGATCGCGGAGTCGAGAACAAGTGCGGCGCAACCTATGACGATGATGCATGCGATTGTGAGTGGTGTATTGAGCTGCGTGCCGGCAAGATAGGCCAACCCGCCGATACCGGGTATGCCGTTGTTGAGTTCCGCGGCCACCACGGTGGTCCACGCAAAGCCGACCGCGATTCGAATACCGTTGATCACTTCCGGCAGCGTCGACGGAAAGACCACATTGGTCAGTACCTGAGTTCGGCTCGCACCCAGAGCTCGCGCGGCGTTGATCTGATCGACCTTCACCGAGGTGACGCCGTTGAGTGTGGCTATCGCGATCGGCGGGAAGGCAGCGAGGAACAGCAACCAGATCTTGGAGGTGTCACCGATACCGAACCAGACGATCAGCAGGCCGATATAGCCGAGTGGCGGCAACGCACGCAGAAAGTTCAGGTACGGCTCCACGAAGGTTCTGATCGGGACGGACATTCCCATCGCAAAACCGATCAGCGGACCCACGATCACGGCCGCGCCGACGCCTGCCGCTATGCGCTGACCGCTGGCGATCAAATGTTCCCAGAGAAAGTAGTTCTGTTCGCCGAGCACTTCGCGGTCGACACCGGGCGCCACCTGATGCCAGGTGTTGGCCCGAATGAACGCATCCCACACCGAACCTGGTGAAGGAAGGAATAATTCGTCGATCACACCGGCTGCGGTAACACCCCACCACGCCACGAGGAACGCAACCAGAGCCGCAATCCGGACTCCGATGGAGCGCACCCGTTCCGGTGTGAAGATCGGTGTGCGCTTCTTCGCAGACACCGCGGGCGGAGGAGTAGGTACACGCGTAGCTTCTGTTGAACTCGGTGAAGCAGTTGAACTCGGTGAAGCAGTGGTGGTCATGCCGTCCTCCTGTGCACTCGCTGAGCTGAGGTCTGGTCGCGAGCCAGTACAAGCATCGAGTCGACGTTGACTCGGCTCGGGCGGGTCACAACCCAGGCAACGCATTCCGCGATGTCGTCCGCGGTCAACGGATCGGCGCCGGCGTACACCGCGTCGGCGCGCTCCTTGTCGCCACCGAAGCGCACCATGCTGAACTCCGTCTCCACCATGCCGGGATCGATCTGGCAGACGCGGATGGGTTCACCGAGCAGTTCGAGGCGAAGAACCCGAGTGAGCGCTGTCACAGCATGTTTCGCGGCGTTGTACCCACCACCGCCGAGGTAGGGCTCGCGTCCGGCAATCGACCCGATGGTGACGACAGTAGCGTTTCCGCTCTCACGAAGGCGCGGGAGAAGTCGCTGTGTGACGCGCAGTACACCGAGCACGTTGACGTCGAACATCGCGGACCAGTCGGCTTCGTCGGTATCGGCGATACTGTCGGCTCCCAATGCGCCGCCGGCATTGTTGACCAGCACGTCACACCGCTCGATCGACGCGCAGAAGGCGTCGACCGATTCGACGTCCGTCACATCGAGAGACAGAGCGCGAGCACCTGTTTCACGTGCCAACTCCTCGAGTCGATCCATTCTGCGTGCACCCATCACCACGTCGAAACCCTCTTTGACGAGGTGGCGCACCGTAGCGGCACCGATGCCGCTGCTGGCCCCGGTGACCACGGCAACTGGAGCTTTCATGACGGACATAGTTGTGAACTCCTCGATGAATGATGTTTCGGCCCTGAGAGATCCGCAGACACGAGATCCCGACGGCGGTGAATGAACTGCTCACCAGTGTGCTCGTGATCTGGCCCCCACTCCAGTGCCACCTGCGTGGTGAATTTCTCGGGCCAGTCGTAACGTAGCCGTCTCGTGTTAACGCGAAGGTTCCATCGTGTAACTGGCCCCAGGAGATGCCCTCGAATCTGGATCTGGCGCAGGACCACAGCCATTCCCCATCCTTGAGTGGACTGAAGAAGTTCCAACCCTCGATCAGGAGGTTTCTGCCATGGCAGCTCCCGCAATCAGCACGTCACAACGCACGTACGAGTTGGATCGCGCACACGTCTTTCACTCATGGTCGGCACAGAAATCCTTGCAGCCCATGGTGGTCGAGCGCACAGACGGCTGCTACCTGTGGGACGGCGACGGCAAGGAATACCTCGATTTCTCGTCGCAACTCGTGTACACGAACGTCGGTCACCAGCATCCCAAGGTTGTCGCGGCGGTACAGGAGCAGGCTGCGAAGCTCTGCACCATCGCGCCGGCGCACGCAAACGAGGCTCGGTCCGAGGCAGCGCGTCTGATCGCCGAGATTTCACCCGAAGGAATGGACCGGGTGTTCTTCACCAGCGGCGGCGCAGACTCCAACGAGCACGCAATTCGCATGGCGCGCTTGCATACCGGTCGCTACAAGATCCTTTCGGCGTACCGCTCGTACCACGGCGCTACTGCCGAGACGATCAACCTGTCGGGCGATCACCGCCGGTGGCCGAACGATTACGGAAACTCGGGCGCCGTTCATTTCCACGGACCTTTCCTGTACCGATCCGAATTCCGTTCCGAGACAGAGGAACAGGAATGTGAGCGAGCTCTCGAACATCTCGAAACTCTGATCCGCTTCGAAGGTCCGGCCGCGTTTGCCGCGATCATCGTCGAATCCGTTCCCGGCACCTCCGGCATCATGCCGCCGCCGCCCGGATATCTGAAGGGTGTTCGTGACATCTGCGACCGATACGGCATCGTCATGATCTGCGACGAGGTCATGTCCGGCTTCGGCCGCACGGGCGCCTGGCTGGCAATCGACCATTACGACGTTGTCCCCGATCTCATCACGTTTGCCAAGGGTGTGAACTCCGGTTACGTGCCCCTGGGCGGAGTCATCGTCGGCGAGAAGATCTACAACTCGTTTGCCGAGCGTCCGTACCCCGGCGGCATGACGTACTCCGGCCACCCGCTCGCCTGCGCCGCAGCGGTGGCCACCATCACCACGATGCACGAGGAGCGCATAGTCGAGAACGCAGAGTTCATCGGTCGCACGTCACTCGGACCGGGCCTACGCGCTCTCGCGGACAAGCACCCGAGCATCGGGGACGTCCGCGGTCTCGGAGTCTTCTGGGCACTCGATCTCGTGACGAACCGCGAGACGCGCGAGCCCCTGTCACCGTATGGCGGCACCAACGCCGCGATCGGCCAGACGATGGCCGCCGCCCGCGACGCCGGACTGCTCGTCTTCAACAACTACCACCGCATCCACGTCGTCCCGCCGTGCACCGTGACGCCGACGCAGGTCGACGCCGCACTCGCCATGCTCGACACTGCCCTCGACGTGGCCGATTCCTACTACGACGGTCCCCGGTGACAGCCTCGGCCGTCCACGCCAGTGCGCTCGACGACGCGCGCACGCAACTCGCGGAGGCAGTGGCGGCCCTGGGCTACCCGGACGGCCTGCACCGCATCCTCGGGTCCGCCAGACGTGAGACGACGGTCAGCGTTCCGCTGGTCCGCGACAACGGCGACGTTGAAGTGTTCACCGGATACCGCGTGCAGCACAGCATCGCGCGCGGACCGGCGAAGGGCGGGATCCGGTACAGCGCCGGAGTGAATCTTGACGAAGTGCGGGCTCTCGCAATGTGGATGACGTGGAAATGCGCGCTCCTCGATATTCCGTACGGCGGGGCAAAAGGTGGGGTGGACGTCGATCCCCTGACTCTCTCCCCGGCCGAACTCGAACGACTGACCCGGACGTACACCCAGGGAATCTCACCCGTCATCGGACCGGACAACGATATTCCCGCTCCGGACGTCGGCACCGACGAGCAGACGATGGCCTGGATGATGGACGCCTACTCCGCAACTCGGGGCCGTGGTGTCCCGGGCGTGGTGACGGGCAAACCGCTTGATCTCGGCGGTTCGCTCGGCCGCCGGACGTCAACCTCACGCGGTGTTGCGCACATCGCGTTGTTGGCTCTGAAAAAGGCAGGCATAGAACCGAACTCGGCCACCTCCGTCGTCCAGGGATACGGCAAGGTGGGAGCCGACGCTGCCGACTACCTCGGCGACGCGGGAGTCCGGATCATCTCTGTCAGCGACAGATTCGGCGCGGTGCACAACGCCGACGGATTGAACCTGCCCCTTCTGCGAGCCCACGTCACCGAGCACGGTTCCGTCGCAGGCTTCCCCGGAGGTGAGCAGATCGACCCCGCTGCCGTTCTCGAACTGGATGTCGACCTCCTGGTTCCCGCTGCGGTTGAAGGAGTTATCCACGGCGGCAACGCACATCGCATCCAGGCACGTATTGTCGTGGAGGGTGCAAACGGGCCAACCACCGCCGAGGCCGACGCCGCACTCGAGCGAGCGGGAGTGTTGGTGGTCCCGGACATCCTGGCCAACGCCGGCGGAGTGGTCGTGTCCTACTTCGAATGGGTTCAGGCACAACAGGGTTACTGGTGGACTCTCCCCGAAGTAGAACGGGGACTCGATGATCGGATGACTGCAGCCTGGGCTGCGGTACTGGATCAGGCTGGTGCTACCGGCACCACGCTCCGACGCGCCGCGATGACCCTGGCAGTCGGTCGCGTCGCTCGGGCCCACCGCGCGCGGGGCCTCACTCACTGATCCGGCGAGACTCATCCAGTAGTCGGTGAGCAATTCCTCCAAGCAGTGCGATGCCCGGTTCGATCGAATTCTGGTCTATCGAACCGAAACCCAGTCGCAGGCAGTTTCGGGAGCCTGTCCCCGGAAAGAAGTAGCGGGAGCCGTCGGCCACCAGGATCCCCTGCAGGGCTGCACGTTCCGTGAGTTCGGCAGCGTCAAGATCCTCCGGGCCGGTGTACCAGACACTGACACCGCCCGGAGGAAACGACGGCGTCTCAACTCGTGGCATGTACTTGTTGATCGACTCGGTAATGATTTCCCAGTTCTGCTTGAGCCGACGACGATGCGAGCGCAACACCTTGTGGTAATCACCGGACATGATGAACAACGCCAGCGACCGCTGAATATGTCCCGGAAGATGTTTGGTTCGATGGTGCCGTTCTGCTCGAAGTGCCGCAATGACAGGCGGATCCGCCACGATGTACCCGATGCGCAGGCCGGCCGAGAGAAACTTCGAGAAGGAACCGAGGTAGATCACCCGGCGGTTGTCCCCCAAGGATTTGAGGGACGGAGTCGGCCTCCCACGAAAGCGGAATTCGCTGTCATAGTCGTCTTCGATCACAAAACCGTTTCTCTCCTCCAACAATTCCAGGAGCAGCTTGCGGCGAGGCAGGCTCAATGTGACGTTGGTGGGGTGGTGATGACTCGGCGTGAGATACATGGCGTCGAAGACAGTCGATCGGTCGAACACCGCCCCACGCCCGTCAACGGGAATGGGAGACAGTTCCACACCGGAGCGCTTGAAAATGTGCATAGCGTCGAGGTATCCGGGGTTCTCGAAGCCCATGATCTTGTCGGGTCGCAACAGTACGTCGGCAATCAGCGACAGCCCCTGCTGAGTTCCACTGGTCACCAAGATCTCGTCAGCCGCTGCTTCGATGCCTCGCGACGGGAGAATTTCCTTGCGCAGCGCCTCCACCAGCAGTGGATCGTCCTGATCGACGGCGTCACGCACGCTGTATCGCAGATGCGGGCCCGTCATCGCCTCACTCGCCGCGCGCAACCAACCGCGGACCGGGAAGGAGCGCAGTTCGGGCTGAGAACTGATGAACGGGTACGGATAGTCGAAGGCGTCGGGATGGCCCAGAGTTCGGGTGAACTCGACGCTCTCGCGGGGCTGGAGCAATGTAGACCAGTCAACTGGCGGAGCGGGCCGCGACGACTCTGCAGAAGGTGTTCGAGTGAGCGGGGCTGCCGCGTAAAGACCACTGCGAGGACGACTCTCGATTACTCCGAGCGCGATCAGCTCGTCATAGGCCGCTGCCACCGTATTTCGGGAAACGCCAAGTTCCTGCGCCAGGTAGCGCGTCGACGGCATGGGTCGACCACCGTCGAACACTCCACGTGCAAGCAGGTCTTCGAGCATGGCCCGCACGCGCCGGTACATCGGCGTGTTGGTGGCCGAGTCGAGATACGCCGACCTGCCCTCGAGGAACTCTCCGAGATTTTCGTGTGATCGCAACCTGCTCCTCCTGATTCTGGCCCCATTAATGCTCCCACGATCTGGATCTTCCGTCAGTGCCAGATCGCCCAGAGAATGGGATTGTGATTCTTCTCCTGGTTGCCTGCGTACTTGTTGCCTCCTCGGCGATTCAATCGGCAACCGGCTCGGGTTTCGGCTTGATCGCCGGACCCGCCCTTATTCTGATTGCCCCGTGGCTTGTTCCAGCCCCGCTACTGATTCTCACCATCCCGATAATGCTGATGGTGGCGGCGCGAGAACGCGGGCATTGCGACACACGCACGGTCGGAATCGCGACCGCCACAATGATTCCCGGTATCGCCGCAGGCCTATGGGTCATACAGCGCGTTGAAACGGCGTCCGTTCAACTCCTGGTGGCCGTTCTCGCGCTGGCAGCAGGGGCGGTGATGCTCGCGGGTAAGTCCGTGACCGGATCACGGCGAACCCTGGCCGGCGCCGGGGCCGCGGCCGGGTTCATGGGCGCATTGGCCGCGATGCCCGGCCCACCGCTGTCGCTGACCTATCGGCCGAACGATGCTGCCGCCCTGCGATCTACGTTGTCGACGATCTTTCTTGTCATGGCTGCGGCGACGCTTATCGCACTCCAGTTCCAGATCGGTGTTACCGGAAGCGAATTGCTTGCCGCACTCGCATTGTCTCCACTGCTGGTGTGTGGACACCTGCTCGGCTCGTACCTGGCGCGGCGGATCTCCCTGGCGGTCTTGAGTCGCACAACCACCTACATCATCCTCGCCGCGGCAACCGTGCTGTTAGCCAAAAGCGTAGCCGGACTGGCCATGTGAATCCGAGTTTTAACCCTGCGGCCACCTGGACGTCTGTCCTATGGCCACCTACGGACGCTTAGCCGATCTAACTTCCTGTTCGTCGTGCCATTTCGGCGCGAGCAGAAAGGACTCATCACCATGCGAAGCCCCCGCTTCGGATTGCTGGCGGCCGCAGGCGCTGTCGGACTCATGCTTGTCACGACCGGCACTTCTGCCGTTGCCGCCGCGTCACCATTCGGTTCATTCGACACCGGTTCTCTCGACACCGGTTCTCTCGGGGCCCCGGGCACACCTGCCGTCGGGGGCTTCACGTCCAAGACTCCGTATTCACCCGGCCAGGCCATTGGCGGACTCCAGGCCGTGCCCGCCGGTTTCACGCCCGTGTACACGGAAAACGTTGCACGTCATGGTTCCCGCGCGCTCTCGAGCCTGAAGTACGACGACCTGAGCCTGCAACTCTGGGAGATCGCCGAAGCCGAGAACGCTCTGACTCCCGTCGGCAAGGAGTTCGGCCCCGTACTTCGTGAACTCATGGCGGCCAACCAGACGTTGGGCTACGGCAATCTGAGCGGCCTCGGCATTACCGAGCATCGCGAGATGGGTGCCCGTGTGACGGAACGCCTTCCGCAGCTGTTCGACGCAATTGCCAAGCAGGACGGCTCGATCACCCTGACGTCCTCGGGTGTGGACCGCGCAGTGGACAGTGCCGCCAACTTCGCCCAGGGCGTGAGCACCGCATTTCCGGCGATCGCCGGAAATATCGGAGCTGTCACCTCTGATCCTGACGTCCTCTACTTCCACGATTCCGATCTGAACGCGGACTACAAGGAATACGAGGATTCCGATCCTCGCCTCGAAGCCGTGGACGAGCAGATCGAGAACCTGCCTCGCACTCGCGACGTGTCACGTCACATGATGGAGAAGCTGTACTCGAAGAGCTTTGTGGATCGTCTTGTCGCCGGCGAGTTCTCACTCGTCGACCGGGGCAAGGGCTCGGAAGAGATCAACAACGAGGTCGATGCCGCGTACATGCTTTACAACACGTACATCATCACCCCGGGCATGTCGGAGGAAGGGGACTGGAATTTCGGTCGCTTCATCGACCAGGACGACGCTCAGTGGCTGGCGTACACCAACGACGCAGAGGACTTCTACGCCAAGGGACCGGGATTTGCCGGTGAGGACGTTACTTACCGGATGGCGACGGTGCTCCGCGACGAATTTCTGGCGGGGCTGAAAGAACATTCAGGTGCAGATTCTTTGCCCGGGGCCGACTTTCGATTTGCGCACGCCGAGACGATCATCCCCTTTGCTGCACTGCTGAAGCTGCCCGGCAGCACGGTCGCACAGCCTGAGGGCACCTTGTACACGTACGACAACAACCCGTGGCGCGGCGAGCAGGTCAGCCCGATGGGCGCCAACATCCAGTGGGACGTCTTTGCCGGACCGGACAACGCGCAACTGGTTCGCATGCTCTACAACGAGCGTGAAACCGCGTTTGCAGCGCCGTGCACGCCGGTTGCAAGCGGAAGCTTCTTCTACACGCCGGCGGAACTCGAGCGCTGCCTGCCGGAAATCTCCCCTATAGCTTGAGGCCGGGCCCCCGGACGACGCGGACGCGCCCATGCTTGGTGCAACGCCAGCATGCGCGCTTTCTCGTCGTCTTCCATCAACAATGCATCGCAGATACGAACCATGACCCGAGACGAAACACCCACGGACGTACCCTGTTCCAGCCTTTGATAGTGGTTGAAACTGATGTCGGCGATCTGCGCGACCTCACGTCTGCTGAGGCCGTGCATGCGACGAGCACCCTCGCATCGAATACCGACCTTCTCGGGCGCAAGGCTATTGCGCTTCTCTACGAGCAGCCGGCTCATCAACTGACGTGCACTCGACCCGTTCACGCCGCAGCCTTCTCCCTCACCTGAAATATACTTTTACCGAACATGTTTCAGAATATGGGACAGCAAGGTCGTGGCGGTATCTCCGAGATGACAGATAATCACGCGATACCGCCACTGCTGCGGCGTCAGGACACAGAGTCAGGCACAAGTCAGGCTATGAACCGTCCAATTGTCGGATTGCTTTGGCAGATAGGGCTACTGCCCCAGTTGATGGAACCGAAAGCGGTCGCAACAACGTTGCCGACACCGGTATTCACAGTCGCCGACAGATAGGGGTACGTCCCCATCAGATCGACGATTCCGGCCTTACCGGTGTCGGTGTTGACCCACGCGACCGTGACCTGCCCGGCGGCCGGTATCGGTGCTGCCGCCGGAAAGGACTCGAAGCGTATGTCACCCTTGGCAATCGGCGGATTCGCTTCAGGCCCGGACTGCCCGGTGAGACCGGTCATCGACGCCAGTGACCCCTGATTGGGACAACCGATGGTCACTGCAGCACCACCGAACGGATGGGGTGGATCCGCCGAAGCGGTGCCCACGTATGCGAGTGACGCAACGATCGGCAAACCTACGGCTGCCAGGATTCGGGCAGTACGGGAGATACTCATTGAAACTCCTCGGGTCGACAACTCCCTGATCGGATACCCCTGGTACAACACCCGAAACGACCGAACAGTGGCAATTCGACACCACTAGACAACATGCGTTGTCAGAACTACTCTCGGTGGCACAGCTCACACCGAAGCCATGGGAGTGTTCACATGAAGCGCTACGACCTTCGCGCGCGCACAGATCAGCTCGATCCCGAGACCGACTACGAAGAGATGTCTCGCATTCTTGCTGCTCAAGAGTTTCCCTGGGACATCAACCAGGCCCTCAGTTTTGCGCTGTTCCGCACCTATGCGGTGCCGTCGATCGGCAAACTGCTCTTCTCCACGGGTGAATTCACCGACCGGGTCCAGAAACGGTACGACGACACCAGCCTCATTCTCGACGCCGTCCTCGAACACGGCCTGGGCAGCGACCAAGGTCGATCGAGTGTTCGCCGGATGAACCAGATGCACGGCTCGTACGACATCTCCAACGACGACATGCGATACGTGTTGGCTACTTTTGTCGTCACTCCGGTGCGCTGGCTCGAATCGTACGGTTGGCGCCCGTTGACGCCCAACGAAATAGCCGGATCCACCTTCTATTACCGCGAACTCGGCCGTCACATGAACATCAAGGACATGCCAACGACCTACGACGGATTCGCGAAGCTCTTGGACGAGTATGAGCGCGAACACTTTTCGTTCGATCCGGGTGCCAGGGCGGTTGCCGACTCCACACTGGAACTCATGTGTACGTTCCCGCCCAACAACCTAGCGCCGAAGCCCCTGATCAAGGCATTCGCCTACTCACTCATGGACGATCACCTTCTCGAGGCGTTCGGGTACAAGCGCCCACCTGCGGTGGTTCGTGCGCTCTCCAGGGGCGCACTCAAAGCACGCGGCCGCCTGCTGCGATTCTTCCCACCGCGCACCGCCCGGAAATTCGCCCGCGATCTTCCGAATATCCGCAGCTACCCAGCCGGCTACAAGGTCGACCAACTGGGAACCTTTCCCACGGGGTGCCCCGTCAAGCACGTGAAGCCGAGTGAACAAGCCCAAGCGTGACGTGGCGGTAAGACAAGAATGGGGCGCTTCCTTCGGCACAGTTCGCGAAGGAAACGCCCCCGAAAAAATCAGATCGCGGATTCCAGTTCGTACTTACCCAGACCGGGCGCACCGGCAAGAAGTGGTCCCAAATCCTTGATAGCTCCCGGACCCGCGCGCCATTCGCGGTAAGCGGCATCAGCCTCGGCAGACGCCCACTTCTCGACGCACAACCAGTGCGTTTCGTCCTCGGCATCGATCACCACGTCGACGCCTTCGCAACCCTCGAAAGCACGGGTTTCAGCCAAAACTCGCCCGAACACCTCGCGCGCGGTATCAAGGCTCTCCTTCTTCAACCGCACATCCAAAATCGCGAAAATCGTCACAGAACACTCCTAGTCGTCAACTGCAGTGAATCGAATAATTCAAGGCCACGTTATCGGAAGCACATTCCGCTGACGGTGTGATCGCGTGAAGTTGAAGGAAGCTTTTGTCGCTCTGCCGACTATTCTGTCGTGCATGACCGAGCCTGTAGCCACTGCTGACCTTGCCGACGAAATTGGACCAGACATCCGTAGCTGCGACACGCAGTTCACTGCGTTCGGTGGCCGTGAGGTTTTTGCCGGCCCCATCACCACCATCAAGTGCTTCCAGGACAACCTGCTGGTGAAGCAGACCCTCAGCGAACCGGGCAACGGCGGTGTCCTCGTCGTCGACGGTGATGCGAGTATCCACACCGCACTGGTCGGCGACATCATCGCCGGCCGCGGAGTCGACAACGGCTGGGCCGGAGTGATCGTCAACGGTGCCGTCCGTGACTCCGCAATCCTGCGCACCCTCGACATCGGCGTCAAAGCGCTCGGCACCAACCCGCGCAAGAGCACACAGACCGGTTCCGGCGAGAAGAACGTGCCCGTCGAAATCGGCGGCGTCACCTTCAATCCCGGTGAGATCGTCTACAGCGACCAGGACGGGGTAGTCGTCCGCGAAAGCTAGAAGTAGAGCTCGAGATCAGGCGGGAGCTTCCACCTTGGCGGCCATCCCGCCGATCTCGACTACATCACCGTCGCGCAGCTGACGACCACGACGGTCCTCCACCTCACCGTTGACCGACACCATGCCGTCGGCGATGACTTCCTTGGCTTCTGCGCCGGATTCGATGAGGTTGGCGAGCTTGAGGAACTGGCCGAGACGGATCATTTCGTCGCGGATCGGTACTGCGGGGATGTTGGCGCTCATGGCAATCATTCTGCTCCTCGCACAAAACCGGACACGAACGGCCACACTGAACAGTGAGACTGATCGACCGGTATGGGAGGACGCTCGATGGCACCTATCAGCGAGATAACGGATACAACCGCGGAGTTGGTTGAAACTCCGCCGGAGAATCCGCGAAAGGCACGCCGCTTCCAGTCGGGACGGCTGAGCCAGGTCCCGCATATCTCGGGCTTGATCCTCGGAGTCTTCTCCGTCCTCGTCTTCTTGTGGAGCCTGTCGCCGACGCTGCGTCATATCGTTCGGGTCCCACGCGAATACATCGACAACTACTACTTCGACGCACCGGATACGAGCTTGTCGTGGGCGCTCGTCGTCGGTCTTCTTGCTGCCGCACTAGCCAGCCGCAAGCGCATCGCGTGGTGGCTGTTGACGGTCTACCTGTCCGTGATCGCTCTGAGCAACATCTTGTTCACGTTCACCGACAAAAATCCGAATAATGCCGTAGCTGCTGTCGTACTGCTGGTCGTCATCGGAATTCTGATCGCGGCCCGTCCCGAGTTCTACACCCGCGTACGACGCGGAGCCGGCTGGAAAGCTCTCGGCGTACTGATCGGCGGTTTGGCGATCGCCACCCTGTTGGGCTGGGGACTGGTCGAACTCTTCCCAGGCACACTTCCGGAAGATCAGCGTTTTGCGTGGGCGCTCAACCGTGTCACCGCTGCAGCGGCGGTCGACAACGAAGTCTTCGACGGTCATCCGCATGCCTTCGTGAACACGATCCTCGGTCTCCTCGGTGCTATCGCACTCCTCGCTGCCGTCATCACGCTCTTCCGCGCCCAACGCTCCAACAACGCACTCACCGGCAACGACGAGTCGGCGATCCGCGGGCTCATCCAAGGTTTTGGCGCCGACGATTCCCTCGCCTACTTCGCCACCCGACGCGACAAAGCCGCGATCTTCGCTCCGAGCGGCAAAGCCGCGGTCACCTATCGCGTCGAGATCGGCGTCTGCCTGGCCAGCGGCGATCCGATCGGCGACCCCGAAGCCTGGCCGCACGCCATCGAAGCGTGGCAGGACCTGGCCTCGAAGTACGGCTGGGCAACAGCCGTCATGGGTGCCAGCGAAACCGGTGCAACCGCCTACAAGCGGGCCGGACTCAACGTCCTGCAGCTCGGCGACGAGGCCATCCTGCGTACCCGCGAATTCAATCTCAACGGACGCGACATGCGCCCCGTTCGACAGGCAGTCACTCGCGTACGACGCGGCGGCGTGACCGTCCGGATGCGACGCCACCGCGACGTGCCCCCGGTCGACATGTCCGCCGCCATCGTTCGCGCCGACGACTGGCGCGACACCGAAACCGAACGTGGCTTCTCCATGGCACTCGGCCGACTGGGCGATCCACTCGACGGCGACTGCCTCCTCGTCGAAGCCGTGATGGACGAAGGTACCGACGACGAGTCCGTCGTCGGCATGCTGTCGCTCGTCCCGTGGGGGGCAAACGGAGTCTCCCTCGACCTGATGCGTCGTAAGCCGACGGCACCCAACGGTGTTGTCGAGTTGATGGTCTCCGAGCTTGCCACGCGCTCCGACGAATTCGGCATCGTTCGGGTCTCACTCAATTTTGCGGTGTTCCGCTCCGTGTTCGAGGAGGGCTCGCGCATCGGCGCCGGACCGATCCTGCGTATCTGGCGATCGGTGTTGGTCTTCTTCTCCCGTTGGTGGCAACTCGAGGCTCTGTACCGCTCCAACGTGAAGTATCAGCCGGACTGGGAACCACGCTTTTTGTGCTTCGAGGACAATCGCGAACTCCCGCGCGTCGGATTCGCGTCGGCGATCGCCGAGGGTTTTGTTGTTCTCCCCACCTTCAGTCGCAGATCGAGCAAGGCCACCAAGCACACCGGAATTCACGAAACGCTGCCTGCTGCACTGGTCACCGCCGAAGGCATTCACGCCGACGGCAGCCTGCCGGACTCCGCACCGGCGATGGCAGCACCGGGGCCGCGGCGACCCGAGCAGGTTCGCGTGCGAATGAACAAACTGGCGACGCTCGAGGGCGAAGGCATCAGCGCATATCCCGTCGCCTACCCTCCGACTCACACGATCGCCGCGGCAGCACAGTCACCGGAAGGCACCCGCGTACGCATTGCCGGACGAATCCTGCGGGTCCGCGACTACGGCGGTGTTGCATTCGCCGACGTGCGCGACTGGTCCGGCGACATTCAGGTATTGGTGGACCAGGATCACGTCGGGCGCGAGAAGTTGACGGAGTTCGCTGCCGAATTCGATCTCGGCGACCTGATCGAGGTCAGTGGGACCATCGGTCGCAGCCGTAAGGGTGAACTGTCGCTGATCGCTCTCGAATGGCGCATGAACGGCAAGTGCCTGCATCCGTTGCCGGACAAGTGGAAGGGCCTGTCGGATCCCGAAACTCGCGTTCGTCAGCGGTACCTCGACATCGCCCTCAACCCGAAGGCCCGCGACCTACTCGAAGCCAGAAGTGCCGTCGTCAAGTCGCTGCGTGATTCACTCGGCAACCGTGGTTTCCTCGAAGTGGAGACGCCGATCCTGCAGCAGGTTCACGGCGGCGCCAACGCCGCACCGTTCCTGACGCACATCAACGCGTACAACCTCGATCTGTACCTGCGCATCGCGCCCGAGCTGTACCTGAAGCGGTTGTGCGTCGCCGGCATGGAAAAGGTGTTCGAGATCGGTCGCGTGTTCCGCAACGAAGGTGTCGACTTCAAACACAACCCCGAATTCACGATCCTCGAGGCGTACGAAGCGCACAGCGACTACGAGGGCATGATGCGGATGTGCCGCGAGCTCATCCAAGCTGCGGCTGTGGCGGCTTTCGGGCGCGAGATCATCATGCGGCCAGGACCCGACGGCGAACTGGTCGAGGTCGACATCTCCGGCGAGTGGCCCGTCAAGACGATGCACGGCGCCGTTGCAGAAAAACTCGGCGTCGATGTCTCTCCCGAGACAAGCCTAGAAAAGCTGCAAAAACTGTGCGACGACAACGAAATCCCGTATCAGTCCAACTGGGACGCGGGCGCCGTGGCACAGGAAATGTACGAGCACCTGGTCGAGGACTTCACCGAGTTCCCGACGTTCTACACCAATTTCCCCACCTCGATGTCGCCACTCACCCGTCCGCACCGCAGTATTCCCGGTGTCGCCGAGAAGTGGGACCTGGTGGCGTGGGGAGTGGAACTCGGCACGGCATACAGCGAGCTGACGGACCCCGTTGATCAGCGCAATCGCCTCACCGAGCAGTCGATGCTCGCGGCCGGCGGCGACCCGGAGGCCATGGAGTTGGATGAGGAATTCCTCCAAGCTCTCGAGCACGCAATGCCGCCGACGGGTGGACTCGGAATGGGCGTCGACCGTGTTGTCATGCTGATCACCGGTGGCAGCATCCGCGAAACCTTGGCGTTCCCCCTCGCGAAACCACGCCAGTAATCGAGGCACTGATGCCGGGACTGTTCCACGTGAAACCACCGGGCGAGTTGATGACGGTCGGCGGGGACAGCCTGCATGTGCTCGTAGAGGGCGACGGACCTGCCGTCGTCCTCTGCGGCGGACTGGCCGGCAACTGGTTCGACTGGGACGACTGCGCGCGCAACCTCAGTCTCGACCGCACCGTAGTCCGGTTCGATCGGCCCGGCTTCGGACTCAGCGAGCCTTCGGCCCAAATCCCAAGCGTTCGCGGCGAAGCGCAGCGTATCGCCGACGTTCTCGATGCCGTGGGAATCACTGAACCAGCTGTGGCAGTAGGTCATTCGATAGCCGGTTTCTATGCCGAGGGTTTTGCGAGGCTGTTTCCCGAGCGAGCAGCGGGCATCCTGCTCCTCGATTCGAGCGCCGAGAAAAACCCGAAGCGGCTCGTCCCGCGCAACCTCCTGCTCACGGCCTCACACCTGGTCGCTGCAACCGCCAGTACCGCTGGGCTGCAACGACTTCTAGGCACCACCACCCGAAAGATTCTCAACCAATCCGTGCCCCCGACAGGCCCCTCCCACACAATGGCCGAATGGGTTGAGCACATCTACCGCGAACCGCACTACCTCGAAGCCGCCATGATCGAATACGTCGCCTACACCGATATGGCGATGGAGCTCAACAAGTTACGCGAGTCCGAGGACCACCGACTGCCGGACATCGGTATCAGCGTCGTAGCTGCTCACACCGGCCACTCGACCCCGTGGTCGGTGTCCTGGATGGCCAAACAACAGCGGCTCGCAACATACCTGGGCGGGCGCTTCCACGTCCTGCGTCCCGCCCACCATCACGCGATGATCGATCAGCCCGAAAAACTGGCGGAGCTGATCCGATCCGTCACATGAGAATGATATTCTCATTTTCATGGTCCTCGCGAACGGCTCGTCGCCACAGGTGCTTGCAAGCATGAAAACCTTCACCTCCGACTTCGGGCTGGCCTCGTTCCAGCCGACGCCGGAGCGCTCGCTGATGCGCGCCGATCTCACCGACAAACTGCGGTCACACGGGGGCCAGGCTTCCCTGGGAGTCCTGGTCACCGTGGCGGATTATGTGACCTCCGACCCGGCATTGGTGGCCTGTCGGCCCGATTGGACTGCAACCCAAGATCTCTCACTTCATTCGGCCGGTCCGCTCACCGAGGGACCGATCGTCGTCGACAGTAACCTCGTGCGCATCGGCAAGAAGACGATCATCGTCTCCGCCGATGTCTACGACGGCCACGGCCTTACCGACCTCCGTGAGCTGGCCGACGCAATCGACTCGGGCAGCGGTCCCACCCTCGCAGCTCGCGGACTCGTCACCTTTGCCCGCATTCCTCGTTCGGCCGCTGGGGACGCGGATTCGTACACCCCGGACCAGTGGATCGGCACACTCAGGGAGCATCCGACCGAAGAGGTCGAGGGAACGATTTACTCCCGATTGGGAATGCGGGTCATCGATGCTTCGGCCGGCGTGCTCGAACTCGATCTCACTCCGTTTGTGGTCAATCAGATCGGCACGATCATGGGCGGCGCGCAGGCGCTGCTCGTGGAGTCGGCCGCCCAGGCCATGCGGCCGGAGCTGGTTGCAACAGATATACAGATGCACTACCTGTCGCAAGTCCGAACCGGACCAGCGCGGTCCTACGGCACGGTGATCCGCGACGCCGCGGATCACGCAGTGCTGAGCATCCAGTTAGTCGACGCCAGTGCGGACGATCGACTGCTCGCATTGGCAACGGTGACTCTCCACAAGCCCAGCCGTCTTACGCAGCCCAACCGTCCAGAATGACGCTGACTGCGTGATTCAGGCGGAGAGCGTCGCCGCCCCAGTCGGGCACTATCGCATCGTCAGCGATCTCACCGCTGAGCAACCGATCCGCGAAACCCACTGACGGCGGCGCCGGTTCCATCACCGAACCGCCACGAAGCCGGAACTCGAATTGTTGCTCTCCAATCGCAGTAATCATGAACTCATCGCGGTGCAACGCTCGATGGCACGTGCCGCACAACATGATCAGGTTGTCGAGATCCGTCTTCCCACCAGCACGCCAGAATCGAACGTGATGAGCGTGTAGGAAGCGCGTGCGTCCGCATCCTGGTGTGCGGCAACACCCGTCGCGGTACATGAGCGCAGTCATCTGCTTTGCACTGGTAATGCGGGTACGCCGACCCAGGCTGAGCATGCACTTCTGCTTGGTCGTTGCGGCCCGCACTCTGGCGTCACACAGCACTTCGTCGGCATCAGCGTCCTCGAGCGCGGGCCCACCGGACACGCGTACAACCTTCTCCTCACGTAAAAACACCACTTCGGCTGAGCGGCTACGCATACCCGCATCCGTTGCTACCGCGACGATGTCAGCCATTGCGACCAGCGCCGGACCGATGTTGCGCAGTGGGCGCCGCACCGTATTGGCAGCCTGTGGTTCTTGTGGTTCTTCAGGTTCCCCAGTTTCTTCAGTGGTGCGCGTGCGATCCCGCTCCGCATTTGCCAACGCCGCCAATACCTTTGCACCGTCTTGCGCTGCGAGGCGTCCCCGGAAAACGAAGTCGCCAGTATCCGGATCCCAGTGCCATCGGGTTTCGAACCGGTCCAGCTTCGGCTTGCCCTGATCATCGCTCGTTGCCTTACGTAAGCCGGCAACAAGACGGTCGATCTGGCCGGACGGAGCACTCGTGCCGAGGCGCACCATCTGTTTGTCGTTGAGCGGCGTGGCGACACGAGTCAAAGATCGGACTTTGGAATAGGACAAGCGACCTTCTTCAAACGCAGCACGCATGTTCGGCAGCGTGGTGAGAGCTTTTGCAACCCGGACATATTCGCGCCCGGTATGCTGGCTGAGCCCACACTTCCAGGACAGCCAATGGGCGCACGAATGCAGGCCAGGCCCCGTCCAGCCGCGAGTCTCGTCGAACCGCGCCACCAAAGCAAGGAATCTGGCGGTAGCTGCGGCAATATGTCCGGCAAGTGCGCAGATTTCGGTACCGAGCCGGTCGGCTGTATCCCGATCTGTTGTCGCAGCACCATCCCTGGTCACGCCTCTATCCCTGGTCACGCCGCTGTCTGTTTTCGTCATGATGTCCCCCACCGTTACGAATGTGCGTCGACAGTAGACGCGGGTACCGACAGGTTTGCCGAAAACGTCCCCGCGGGGACGTCTCGACCTCGAAACCTCGAGCTTCTCACTCAACAAGACTGCCGAAATTTGGCCGCACTCAACCTGTTAGAACGGAAGGGTGCCCCACGAATCCCCGAATCTCACCCTGCCCGACAACACCTTCCGCGACAACGAATGGTGGCGCAGCGCCGCGATCTACCAGGTGTACATCCGCAGCTTTGCCGACGGCAATGGTGACGGCGTCGGCGATATCGCCGGAATCCGAAATCGCTTGAGCTATCTGGCAGAGTTGGGCGTCGATGCCATTTGGGTCAACCCGTGGTACCCGTCGCCGATGGAGGATGCGGGCTACGACATCTCCGACTACCGCAGCATCGAACCGTCATTCGGCACGATGGAACAGGCCGAGGCCATGATCGCCGAAGCCCATGATCTCGGGATGCGCGTCATCCTCGACCTGGTGCCCAACCACGTCTCCGAGGCACATCCGTGGTTCCAGGAAGCTCTGCTCGCGCAGCCCGGTTCGGCCGAGCGCGGACGGTTCCACTTCCGCCCGGGCAAAGGTGCGGCAGGCGACGAGGCACCTAATGACTGGGTCAGCTCCTTCGGCGGTCCCGCGTGGACGCGCGTCAAGGATTCGGACGGCAATCCAGGTGAGTGGTACCTGCACCTCTTCACACCCGGACAGCCGGATGTGAACTGGCGCAACGCGGATATCCGCGGCGACTTCGAGACGACGTTGCGGTTCTGGTTCGACCGTGGTGTCGACGGATTCCGCATCGATGTCGCCCAGTCACTGTGCAAGGACGCGGATCTGCCCGACCTGAACGGGCTCACATACCCCACGCCGGTCCCGGCCGACGGTTCCGAACCGGTGGAGCATCCGCACTTCGACCGCGACGAAGTCCACGACATCTACCGTTCCTGGCGAGCGGTGGCCGACAGTTACGATCCGCCGCGCGTATTTGTCGCCGAAGCCTGGGTGGGCAACCCCGCACGCCTCACCCGTTACCTGCGCCCGGACGAACTCCACAGCGCCTTCAACTTCAACTTCCTGCTCGCGCCGTGGAACGGAGCGACGCTGCGCAGCGTCATCGACACAACGATCACGTCGCATGCTGCGGTGAATGCATCTCCCACCTGGGTACTGTCCAACCATGACGGCGTCCGTCATCTTTCCAAATATGCGAGGCCGCAGACAGATTCGCGCACCTGGTTCCTCAGCCAGATCCGCGACATCCCCGGCGACTTCGAACTCGGCGAGCGCCGGGCGCGCGCCGCGGCGATGCTGATGCTTGCACTCCCAGGCGGGGTTTACATCTATCAGGGCGAAGAACTCGGCCTGGCCGAGGTGGAGGACATCCCGGACGATCAGTTGCAGGATCCGATCTGGGAACGGACCGGGCACCGCGAGCGTGGCCGCGACGGCTGCCGTGTTCCGCTGCCGTGGTCGGGCGACACCGCCCCGTACGGCTTCAGCCCCCCTAACGCCAACCAGGCGCCCTGGCTGCCACAGCCGCAGGGTTGGGGTGAGCGCACCGTCGAGTTCCAGACGGGCAATGCCGACTCCACTCTCGAGCTCTACCGCAGCGCGCTGTCCCTACGCCGCAGCCTGTCGGCGCTGGCCACCGAGCCGCTGACTACCGCGACGCTGACCTGGATGAGCGACGACAACGATCGGGTGCTGGACTTCCGGCGCGGCAGTGCGCTGCGCTGCGTCGTCAACACGTCTTCCGAGCCAATTGCGCTTCCCGACGGTGACGTTCTGCTTGCCAGTGGTCCACTACCCGGCAACGGCACGATCCCCGCCGACACGGCCGTCTGGCAAGGTGTCCCGTGTGCAACTACTCCTGATCCGACACGCGCTCCCTGAACTGGCAGAGGTCACCGAGGGTCGTGCTGATCCCGCGCTGACAGACGAGGGCCACGCCCAGGCACACCGACTGCCTGCGGCGTTGGCCCCGTACCGGATCACGGGGCTGTTCAGCAGCCCACAAAAGCGCGCTCTGGAAACCGCGGCTCCCGTATCGAAAGTTCTCGGACTCCCGGTCACCGAGCTTGCGGGTCTGGCCGAGTACGACGCCGAGCAATCCCACTACATTCCGATGCACCAGGTCTTGGAGCGAGCACCACAGACCTACGAGCGCATCAAAGCCGGTTGGCTACCCGAATCGATCGACGCCGACGCATTCCGCACTCGTGTCCTCGGAGCGATCGACGACATCGTGGCGTCAACGGACAACGACGCCACCGTGGCGGTGTTCTGCCACGGCGGCGTCGTCAATATCGTTCTGCAGGAGTTACTCGGCCTGGAGCGTCCGCTGACGTTCCCGATCGAGTACGTTTCCGTCACTCGTATTCTCGTGTCCCGCAACGGTAATCGACGGGTTGCGTCGGTCAACGAAACAGGTCACGTCCGAAACATGTTGCGCGTCTAGCTCAACTCACACGTTGTGGCACGCCACCTGGTGTCCGCCGTCGACGAGTCGTAGCTCCGGAACTTCCTCGGCGCAGCGATCCGTGGCGAGAGGGCACCGGGTGCGGAACCGGCAGCCGCTCGGCGGGTTCAGCGGCGACGGAAGTTCGACGACCTTCTGGTCGACGTTCTGCGCCGCGGTCACCGTTGCGTCGGGATCGGGGATCGAAGACAGCAGCAACTGCGTGTACGGATGCAGCGCACGGTTCTGCATGTCTTCTGCGGGAACGATTTCGCATACGCGGCCCAAGTACATGATCATCACGCGGTCGCTGATGTTCTTCACAACGGCCATGTTGTGCGCGATGAAGAGCAGTGACAGCCCGTGCCGCCGCTTGGCATCCTCGAGCAGGTTGAGGATCTGTGCCTGCACCGAGACGTCGAGACTGGAGACGGGTTCGTCGCAGATCAGCACCTTGGGATCGAGCATCAAAGCTCGTGCGATGCAGACACGTTGGCACTGACCGCCCGACAACTCGCGAGGGGTGCGATCCCAGACCACGTCGGGGTCGAGGCCGACCTCGGCGAGGACGGCGCGGGCGCGGGCCTCGATTGCGGCCTTGTCCTCACCACCCCAGATCGACGGTCCTTCGGTCACGAGCGCCTTGACCTTGCGGCGCGGGTTGAGCGAGGAAATCGGATCCTGGAAGATCATCTGCAGCTGAGTACGGCTGCGACGCAACTCTTCCGAGCCCAGCTCCGTCATCTCCACGTCACCGAGCCGGATGGACCCCGATGTCGGCGAGGGCAACTGCATGATGGCTCGCCCGGCGGTCGATTTACCGCAACCGGATTCGCCCACCACGCCGAGGGTTTCACCCGCAGCGACGGTGAAGCTGATTCCCGAGACGGCGTGAACTGTCTGTCCCTTGCCGACATTGAACTCGACAACCAGATCTTCGACCGTCAATGCGTCGTCGAGCTTTACCGGCTTCTTGGTATCGGTTGCTGCAGTCATCAGACCATCTCCTTCACTGCGAGCGAGAGGCCCGCTGCGGTCTTGCCGGCCTTCTCGTTGGCTACCAATGCCGCTGTGCCCTCAGGGGTGTCGACGGGGAAATGGCACGCAAACGAGTGGCCGTCGGACGTGTTGTCGCCCGGTCCGCCGAGCGCGAGTGCCGGGTCGCCGGTCAGGCAGTCGTCCTGCGCGTACTTGCAGCGTGCTGCAAAGCGGCAACCGGTCATCGGCTTTGTCATGTCCGGCAGTCCACCCGGAATGGTTTGCAGCACGGTGTGCGTCGGCGATTCGAGTCGCGGAATCGCGGCCATCAGCGCTTCGGTGTACGGATGCCGTGGACGCGAGAAAAGCTCTTCCGTCGCCGATGTTTCCACGACGGAACCGGCGTACATGACGGCGACGCGATCGGAACGTCCCGACACCACGCCCAGGTCGTGACTGATGAGAATCACGGCCATGTTGAGCTTGTCGTTGAGCGAGGCGAGCAGATCCAGGATCTGCTTCTGCACCGTCACGTCGAGAGCCGTGGTCGGCTCGTCGGCGATCAGCAGCTTCGGCTCGCAGGCCAAAGCCATTGCGATGACAACTCGCTGGCGCATACCACCGGACAGCTCGTGGGGGTACTGGTCGAGGCGACGCTTGGGCTCCGGAATTCCCACCATCGACAGGAGTTCAGCGGCGCGGTCACGGGCCGCGTCCTTCTTGAGTCCGAGATGGAACTTCAAGGATTCGGTGATGTGCGTGCCGATTCGCTTGAACGGGTTAAGCGACGTCATCGGATCCTGGAAGACCATGGCGATCTCCGGGCCCCAGAAGTGCTTCATCTCCGACTTTTTCATCGTCGACATGTCGCGGCCCGCAAACGTGACCGTTCCGGTGATGTCGAGTGCCGGACCCTTCTCCAGCAGACCCATGATGGTGCGGCCGAGAACCGACTTGCCGGAACCCGACTCACCGACGATGCCAAGAGTCTCACCCTCGGATACGTGGATGGACACACCGTCGACGGCCCGCAGTTTGCCTCGGGGTGTCGCAAATACGGTTCGGATGTTGTCCGCTTGCAGCAGCGGTACGCCATTTGTCACTGAAGTGGTCACAGCTTGCTCCGATACTTCTCACCGATGAGGTTGAACGAGAACACCGTCAGGAAGAGGAAGACGCCGGGCACCAAAACGATGAACGGGTGCTTCTCCACGATGCCGCCCTGGCCTTCTGCAATCATGTTGCCCCACGTCGGATCCGGCTGAGCGATACCGAGCCCGAGGAAGCTGAGCGATGCTTCGGCGACGATCAGGCCGGACACGGCGACGAGGCCGAGTGCTGCAACGGGAACCAGAACGTTGGGTACCAGTTCTCGCCAGATGACTCTCCATTTGGTGGCACCCATTGCCCGGGCAGCGAGCACGAACTCACGTTGGGCGACCACTATCGTATTCGCTCTTGCTATTCGAACCATGCTGGGAATGCAGAGAATCGACAGTGCGAGCGTGATGTTGCGCAGGTTCGACGTGAGGACAGCAGCCAGCGCGATCAGCAGAACCAGGGACGGAATTGCGAGCAGCGAGTTGGTGAGGATCCCGACTACCGCGTCGATCTTGCCGCGGAAGTACCCGGCCATGACGCCGATCGTGCCGCCGATGACGATGCCGATGAGCACCGCGCAGATTGCGACGGTGAGCGAGGCACGCGCTCCGTACAGCGCGCGGGCCAGGAGATCGAGACCGAAGTTGTTGGTACCGAGCGGATGCTCCGAGAGCAGGCTCGGAGGTGCAAAGCCGGGCTCGGCCAAAGTCTTGACCGTGTCCTTGTATTCACCGAGCGGCAGGAGCGGCGCGACGATGGCCGCAACAACCAGCGCTACGAGCCAGATGCAGGCCAGCCAGTACGACAGGTCGAATTGGCTTCCCCACCTGGCGATACCGATCTTCCCCAGTCCCTTGAACAGGAACACGAGCGAGGCCAGGCCGATGACGATACGAACGATCATCATGATGCCGGACCCGAAGAGGGCGGTGCCGAGCAGAGCGATACCGACGACGGTCAGGATCGTGCCGATCAGGACCAGATTCTTCGGCTTCTCCAGCGTTTCTATCGGACCGGGCGCAAGCAGGACGGTCTGCTGCCGATATGTCATCACCTCGGACGGGGCCGGCGCGGGGGCCGCTCCGTCGGGCGTCACTTCAGACATGGACACGACGACTCCTCGGGTCAAGATAGGTGTACAGAACGTCGATCGCACTGTTGACGACCACGTAGATGACGGCAATCACGACCACCGCACCCAACAGCATCGGCGAATCGCCTTGTTGTGCAGCCCGAACGATGAGTGTGCCCATGCCGGGCAGCGAGAACAGTGTCTCGACGATGACGGTGCTGCCGATCATGCCGCCGAGTGCCAGACCCATCATGGTGATGAGCGAGAACGACGACGGCCGCAGTGCGTCACTGAACAGGACTCGCAGCGTGGGCATGCCCTTGGCCTTCGAAGCGAGGATGTAATCCTCACGCAAGGTGGTCACAAGGTCGCTGCGCAGAACGCGGGTGAACATCGCCATCTCGAGAAGACTGATGGTGATTGCGGGAAGTATTGCGTGCGAAAGGTTTCCGGAGATGCTGTCACCGATTCGCACCCACTGCGAGCGCGGGAACCAACCCAACCAGTTCACCGTCACCATGATGAGCAGCAAACCGGCCAGGAAGCTCGGAATCGAGAGAACACCGAACGTTGCGGCGCTGATGACGCGGTCGATGACGCCACCCTCGTGATGTGCCGACCACAGTGCGAGCGGAACGGCGACAACAAGAGCGATGACAAGACCCATCACTGCAAGCTGAACGCTGACCGGGAGAGCCGAGCCGATTGCGGAGAGAACTTCCTGCTGCGGCGGGACCAGCGAGGTACCGAGATCACCGGTAAGGGCGCTCGTCAGCCAGTCCCAATAACGAACCAGGAGTGGATCGTTGAGTCCGAGCTGCTGGCGCATTTCCTCGTATTCGGCGGGGGTACGACCCTCACCCAATACCGCGACCGCCGGGTCACCGGGGATCAACGACGCCAGCACGAAGGTTCCGAAACTGACGATGAGGAGCACAATGACGAGCTGGCCCAACTTCTTACCGATTGCGCCGATGTTCATAGATTTCGTCTCCTTCGGGCAGCCAACTCGCAATTCACAGCAATTCCTCGTATCTCATTCGTCTCGGTTAACGTGTCCGGCCCCGCGAGGGCCGGACACGTGTAGGTCGAGTCAGGACTTCCAAACGCTGTCGAACAGCATGATTCCGTCGATGCTCTGCTTCAGGCCGTGAACGTTCGTGTTCCACACGTCCAGCGTCGGGACGTTGCCCCAGACGATCCACGGCACCGTCTCGGTGGCGCGTTCCTGAATCTTTGCGAGAACAGCCTTCTTGTCCTCGTCGTTGGTGGCAACACCGAGCTGATCGAGAAGGACGTCCATCTCGGCGTCGGCGTAGTTGGTGACGTTGTTACGGCCACCGGACTTGATGCCCGTGTACAGACGCTCGAACGGGTCTGCCTCGGACAGTGAACCGGCTGCGGTGCTCATGTCGTAGTCACGGTCGACGTACATCCGCTTGACCAGATCGCCTGCGCCGGTGACGTACTCGATCTGCGTGTCGAAACCGACTGCGTTGAGCATTGCCTGCACGCCGAGAGCGGTCGACTGTGCGGACGGCTCCTGGATGGAGAGGAAGGTGACCTTGCCGTCGAAGCCGTCTGCCTTGGCCTGATCGAGCAGTTCCTTGGCCTTGGCCGCATCGACACCGGTCGGAGCGACGTCGTTGTGCCAGCGGGAGGTGTCCTGGAAGATCACCTGTCCGGGAAGGCCCTTGCCGTTGTTGACGCGGGTGTTGAGGGTTTCGGGGTCGATCGCCAGTGCCATTGCCTGGCGCACACGGAGATCCGAACCGGGGCGACCCTCGGCCATGTTGACGTTCGCGATGTAGCCGAGCGACGGGATGTCGATGAAGCCAGGGTTGCCGTTCTCGATCAGATCGAGGATCGGGGTGAGCGTACGCATGTACGCCGCGTCGATGCCACCGGTCTTGAGAGCCTCGGCAGTGGGCTGAGCTCCGACGATGCTGATGAGCTTGAGCTTGTCGACCTTCGGTGCGCCGCCGAAGTAATCGGGACGGGCAGCGAGCAACAGCTCCTCGTTGGGAGCAAAACGCTCGAGTGTGAATGCGCCGGCGCCGATCGGCGTGAACTGATCACCCTGCTGCGCAGCCGGAGCGACGATCATGCCGGGACCAGTAGAGAGCATCGATTCGATACCCGTCCACGGGTCGACGAGGTTGAAGACGACCGTCGACGCGTCCGGGGTGTCCATCGAGGCAACCTTGGCTGCCCACAGGCTCGACTGCGCTGCCTTGTTGTTGACGTAGCGGTTGATGCTGTCGACAACTGCCTTGGAATCGAGAGATGTTCCGTCACTGAACTTGACGCCGTCACGAAGCTTCAGCGTCCACGTCTTGCTGTCCGAGCTCGGCTCGAGGGACTGCGCCAACTGCGGAACGAACGTCTTCTCGATGGGGTCGTAGCGCATCAGCACGTCGTAGATCGCGCTGAGCTCACTGCCACCTGTTGCGCCGGCAACCTGGATCTTCGCCGGATCGAGCGATGTCACTGCGGAATAACCGCTGAACGTCAGCGTGCCACCCGTGGTCGGGGTGCCGGGATCAGCCTGTTCGTTGACCAATCCGATCTTGAGCGCGGAACCCGACTCGACAGATTCACCGCCGCCGCTCGACCCGTTGTCGGCGCACGACGCCAGGAACATACTTGCGGTGATCGCCAGCGTGACCGCAGCTAATCTGCGATGCCCGCGGCGGGAACTACGACTCATTCTGATGCCTCCAAGGCAGGAAAAACTGTGACTTCTTGTTGAACAAGAAACAGTGTGTGATGCGACGCACAGAATGGTTCGAACGAGTCCCGCTCAGTGGAATTGGTTAAGTTGCGGTCCTCAACGGTTATCTAAATCGCCCTGGCCTGCGCATTCCGCCAAACCAAAGAGACCTATCGGTCTAGTCCCGATCTAGTCCCGATCCAAGGTCGCTTCCTCCAGATCCAGCTCACGTAGTACCTTCCGTAGGACCTCGTCATCGATGCGGCCGCCATCGCGTTCGGCAATGAACACAGTCCGCTCGGCGTCGATCATCTCGAGACGCAGAGCCCGGAATGCCGCCGACGGGCTCTCCCCCAGATCGTCGTCGCTACGCCCCAATCGCTCCCACGCCGAATTGGCTCGGTGCGTATTCCAGGTCCGCAGGATGTCCGCCGCTCGATCCCGCACCGCGGGCACACCTCCGTCCTGCTCGGCAACCAACTCGTCCAGCCGCGCTGCTGCTGCCCGCGCCGCCTTGTCCTGCGCCGCCGCCTGCGCTTCCTCCCCCTGAACACCGAGCGTGCGGATAACCCACGGCAACGAAAGACCGTGCAGGAGCAATGTTCCGACCACGACGACAAATGTCAGGAACAAGATCAGCGAACGCCCGGGGAACTCCTCACCACTGTTCACTGTCAAGGGAATGGCAAATGCCGCTGCCAGCGACACGACTCCGCGCATTCCTGCCCACGACACGACAAATACCGACCGCACCGACACGTCCGGTTCCCGCGCGCGGATCCGCGGCGACAACCACCGCGGCAGGTACGTGGCCGGAAAAACCCACGCAATCCGCACAACCACAACGGTCGCGAGCACCGCAATGGACGCCCACACCACAATCGAGGTGCTGTACCCCTGCAATCCACTCACGACACTGGGTAATTGAAGTCCGATCAACAGGAACACAAACGACTCGAGGATGAGGTCGACGGCCTTCCACACGGCCGTATCCTGCAGGCGTGTCGCATAACTGGCCCGAGTGGAACGCTGACCCAGGAAAAGGCCGGCCACCACTACGGCAATGACGCCCGACGCATGGATCTCTTCCGCAGCCAGGTAGGTGAAGAACGGCACCACCAAGCCGATTGCACTCTCCATCACCGGATCGCGAAGTTTGCCACGCACTTTGGAGATCACGAACCCCACCGCAAGCCCGATCGCCGTTCCGCCGACAGCGGCGATCACAAACGTCTCGAACCCGCTCGCCAATGTGGCACCCGTGCCAACGGCCGCCGCCAAGGCAACCTTGTAGGCCGTCAGGGCGGTGGCGTCGTTGAGCAGGCTCTCACCGCCCAGGAGTGTCATGATCCGACGCGGCAGTCCGAGCCTGCGTCCGATTGCGCTCGCCGACACCGCATCCGGCGGCGCCACAATCGCACCGAGAACCAACGCCGCGGCAATCGAGAACTCCGGCACGATCAGATACGCGACCAAGCCGACCGCTGCGGTCGTCGCGAGGGGCAGACCCACCGCGAGCAACCCGATGGGACGCAGATTCGATCGCAATGCCAGATATGAACTGTCCAACGCCGCCGAGTACAGCAACGGTGGTAACACCACGAACAGAACAAGATCCGGATCGAGCTCGAGATCCGGTACGCCGGGTACCTGACACGCGATCAACCCGAAGACCACCAGTATCAACGGCGACGACAAACCGAATCGACGCGCAACCGCTGCGACCAGCAAAGCCGCTACTACAACCCCCAGTAATATGCCGTTCACTCTGGCAGCATGCAGGATCGGCGGCCACCGTGCACTATGGATGGTGATGAAAAAAATCCTGAAGCGCGTCGCCGCCCGCACACCGGCACCCGAACCGGTGGCAAGCGGTTGCGAAGAATTGGCTGAAACGCCCGAAACCGACCCGGCCGCTTTAACTCCCGGCGTCTGTCAAGAATGCGCCAAGCTGGGCGAGGACAACTGGTCACACTTGCGAATCTGCCTCACCTGCGGCCACGTCGGATGTTGCGACTCCAGCCCGCACCAACACGCCACCAATCACTATCGCGAGACCGGACACCCCGTGATGCGGTCCCACGAACCTGGCGAGTCCTGGCGCTGGTGCTATGTCCACGATCTGATGGACTAGATACCGCGAAATACCTGGACACCCCGAAATACACCGAAGCCGGAGATGCAGTGCGCATCTCCGGCTTCAGCTTTGCCGTACTCAGTTATTCACGTTCCGTCAGTTGGTCTTCCACGCCTCGTCGAAGAACATGATTCCGTCGATGCTCTGCTGGACACCGTGAACGTTCTTGGCCCACACGCCAAGCCACGGCGTGTTGCCGAGGATCTGCCACGGCACAACCTCAGTGGCGCGTGCCTGGATCTTGGCCAGGACCTCTTTCTTCGCGTCATCGGACGTCGCGACACCCAACTCGTCGAGCAGCGTGTCCATCTGAGCGTCGGAGAAGCTTGTTGCGTTGTTACGTCCACCGGTCTTGAGGTTCGAGTACAGACGCTCGAACGGATCGGCTTCCGGAAGGTTGGCGGAGCCGGTCGACATGTCGAAGTCGCGGTCGACGTACAAACGCTTGACGACGTCGGCAACCGAGTTGACGTACTCGATCTGGAAGTCGAAACCAACGGCATTTGCCATCGACTGCAGCGCGAGAGCCATCGCCTGAGCCGAATTCTCCTGCATTGTCAGGTACGTGATCTTGCCGTCGTAACCGTCAGCCTTGGCCTCGTCGAGAAGCTGCTTGGCCTTGGCCGGGTCGACACCGATCGGAGCCTCGTCGTTGTGCCAGCGCGAGCTGTCCTGGAAGATGACCTGCCCCGGTAGGCCCTTACCTTCGTTGAGTCGGTTGTCGAGTGCAACGGGATCCGTTGCCAGAGCCAGTGCCTGACGCACGCGCACGTCGGCGCCCGGGCGACCCGGAGCCGTGTTGAGCAGTGACAGGTACGACAGCGACGGGATGTCGACGTAGCCCGGGTAGCCGGAGTCGATGAGGTCGAGCACGTTCGGCAGTGATCGCATGTACGCGGCATCTGCGCCGCCACTCTTGAGCGACTCGCTCGTGGCCTGCGAACCGACGATGCTGATCATGCGCAACTTGTCCACGTTCGGGGCACCCGCGAAGTAATCCTCACGAGCGTCGAGAATCAGCTCCTCGTTGGGAGCGAACTTCTCGAGTGTGAACGCACCCGCGCCGATCGGCGTGAACTGATCACCCTGCTGCGCGCTGGGCGCAACGATCATTCCGGGGCCGGTGGCGAGCAGCGACTCGATACCCGTCCACGGGTCGACGAGATTGAAGACAACCGTCGACGCGTCCGGCGTGTCGACCGACGCGACCTTCGACGCGTACAGGCTGGACTGCGGTCCCTTGTTGGTGACGTATCGAGCCAGGCTCGACGACACTGCCGCAGAGTCGACCTGCGTGCCGTCACTGAACTTCACACCATCGCGCAGCTTGAGCGTCCAGGTCTTGAAATCCGAACTCGGCGACATCGAGTTGGCGAGCTTCGGAACGAACTTCTGCGACGTGGGATCGTAACGAAGCAGGGTGTCGTAGATCGCCCCGAGCTCCGAGCCGGCCACCGAGCCGGCAATCTGTGTCTTCGAGGGATCGAGACTTGTCACCGCGGAGTATCCACTGAATGTCAGCGTTCCCCCCTTGACCGGATCGCCCTCGTTCGTCGATGCGTTGACGGGACCGATCGTCAGAGCTGAGCCGGACTCGGGTGCGTCGCCGCTGCCGCCGTCCGCTCCACTGTCGGCACACGAAGCCAAGAACAAACCGGCGGAAACAGCCAGTGCGACTGCTGCGACCTTTCGACTGCCGCGCCTAGAACTGCGACTCATTTACGAACCTCCAGATCGGACCTTCAACTGTGATGTGATGCGAAGCTGTCACAGTTTGTGACCTAAGGCACAAGTATTAATTCTCAGTCCCACTCAGTGGAAAGTACGAGGCCAATGGCCTGTGCGCCTTTCTGGCAGTGGGGGCTACCAGAAAGGCGCACGGGAGCGTAGCCCCTACTTCTTCCACACCTCGTCGAAGAGCAGAATCCCGTCGATACTCGGCTGAAGTCCGTGCACATTCTGGTTCCACACGTCCAAAGCCGGTCCGGTGCCCCACACCTGCCACGGCAGGGTTTCGTTGGCGCGTTCCTGAATCTTCACGAGGACGGCCTTCTTGTCGTCGTCGCTGATTGCAACACCCAACTCGTCGAGCAACTGATCCATTTCGGCGTCCGAGTAACCCGTGGTGTTGTTACGCCCACCGGTCTTGAGACCCGTGTAGAGACGTTCGGAGGGGTCCGCCTCGGTGAGGTTGAGAGCAGCGGTCGCCATGTCGTAGTCGCGATCGGCGTACATCCGCTTGACCAGGTCACCGACGTTGTTGACGTTCTCGATCTGGACGTCGAACCCGACGGCGTTGAGCATGGCCTGCACAGCGAGTGCCGTGGCCTGCGCCGACGGCTCCTGCATGGTGAGATAGCTGATCTTGCCGTCGTAACCGTCCGCCTTCGCCTGATCGAGCAGTTCCTTGGCCTTGGCCGGATCCACACCGATCGGAGCGACATCGTTGTGCCAGCGAGACGTGTCCTGGAAGATCACCTGACCCGGAAGGCCCTTGCCGTCATTGGCCCGGACATCAAGGGTGGCCGGATCGACGGCGTATGCCATCGCTTGGCGCACACGCAGATCCGCTCCGGGTCGACCAGCGGCCATGTTGACGTTTGCGATGTAGCCGAGCGAGGGAATGTCGATGAATCCCGGGTAGTCGGACTCCACCAGATCGAGGATCGGCCCCAACGTTCGTATGTACGCGGCGTCGATCCCACCGGACTTCAACGCCTCGGAGGTGGGCTGTGCACCGAGAATGCTGACCATCTTGAGCTTGTCGACATTCGGCGCGCCGCCGTAGTAATCGGGACGAGCAGCGAGCAGCATTTCCTCGTTGGGAGCAAACTTCTCGAGCGTGAACGCACCGGCGCCGATCGGCGTGAACTGATCACCCTGCTGCGCAGCCGGAGCGACGATCATTCCGGGGCCGGTGGAGAGCATCGGCTCGATTCCCGTCCAGGGATCAACCAGGTTGAAGACGACCGTCGTTGCATCCGGCGTGTCCATCGAGGCGACCTTGGCAATCCACAACCCCGACTGCGGTCCCTTGTTGGTCATGTACCGGTTGATACTCGCCGTGACGGCCTGCGCATCGAAAGGTGTTCCGTCGCTGAACGTCACACCGTCGCGCAGCTTCAACGTCCACGTTGTGCTTTCTGCATTGGGCTCGAGCGACTCCGCCAGCTGCGGTTCAAACGTCTGCTCGATGGGGTCGTATCGCATCAGCACGTCGTAGATTGCACTGAGCTCGCTGCCACCGGTGGAGCCGCTCACTTGAGCCTTGGCCGGATCGAGCGTCGTCACCGGCGAGTAGCCGCTGAACGTGAGAGTACCGCCCTTGGTGGGCGATCCGGGATCGGCCTGCTCGTTGACCATTCCGATCTTCAACGACGACCCGGAATCAGCCGACTCGCCTCCGCCCCCGCCCTCGTTGTCGTCATTTCCAGCACATGATGCAAGGAACAAACTTGCGGTGATCGCCAGTGCGGCAGCTGCCGCGCGGCGACTACCTGATCGGGAATTGCGGCTCATCGAAACCTCCAGGTCGGTCGTACAACTGCGGTGTGAAGCGAAGTTCTCACAGTTTGTGACCTGAGACACAGTGTTTCGCAAAATAGCCTAAGCTGCGCAAAACGACGGGGGAAACACATGAGACTGAACCGCATGGGACTACTCAAAGACATCGGGAGTTGGCGACGCGGAGCAAAGCTGCAGCGACGCCTACGCGACCTCACCGGAACTCTCGTGGTTGTCACCGGAGCCGGCAGTGGCATCGGCCGCGAGACCGCGCTCGCTTTTGCCGCCGAGGGCGCAATCGTCGTTGTGTGCGACGTCAACCTCGAAAGCGCCCAGGACACAGCCGCACTCGTCAACTCACCCGCAAGTGCCGGCGGAGCCGAAGCCGTCTTCGGTGGAGGCGCACACGCGTATCACGTGGACGTTTCCGACGAGCTAGCGATGACTCGATTCGCGGAAACCGTAGCCGCACACCACGGAGTTCCCGACATCGTGGTCAACAATGCCGGTATCGGTTTTTCGGGAACCTTCGCAGACACCACTGTGGCCCAGTTCGAGCGAGTCATGAACATCAACTTCTGGGGAGTTGTGTACGGCTGCCGCGCCTTCTCACCGATGATGATCAAGCGCGGCTCCGGCGGACACATCGTCAACCTCTCGTCCGCCGCCGCCTACACACCCCAAAAAGCGTTGACCGCTTACTCGACCAGCAAAGCCGCAGTGTTCATGCTTTCCGATTGCCTGCGCGCAGAACTACTTCCGCACGGAATCGGCGTCAGCACCATCTGCCCGGGGATTGTCGACACCAACATCGTCAAGACCACCGAGTTTGCCGGAACCACTGCAGCGGAACAACTTCGAAACCAAACGAAGGCGGACAACTTCTACCGTCGACGAAACTTCACGCCCGACCGGGTCGCAAGCGCCATCGTCAAGGCAGTGCGAACCAACAAGGCAATTGTGCCCGTCACCCCCGAAGCGAAACTCGGGTACCGGCTCAGCCGGTTCTACCCGAGTTCCATGCGCGTCGGAGCCCGCATCAATGCTTTATGAGGCGGCTGTTAGCTTCCAAAAGAAAGACTTCCCGTAAATCCTTGTCGGACGTCGTCTTTCGATCGGGGAAGCACTTCATACGTGTCCGCGTACTGCCCACTGAAGCCGGTCACGGTGATCGGTCGGCCAACCAGAATGGACGCCGGGTCGAGACCCGCCTGCGTGTTCACGAAGATGACAGTGTTTCCTCCCGCTCCCGACACCAAGATCTTGTGTCCGTACGGCAGATCGTCGATGACCGGCGCGCTGACGATGCCGGACACCGTGACAAGCCGTCCCTCACTGCTCTCGCCGATTGCACTGAGCGGCAACCGCTCCGGCCGTACCGCCGGGGCGGAACCAAGACGCGTGACCGCGCTCGGACGAATGACAAGCAGGCCCTCCTGATCTGCGAGAACACCACTGACCTCGACCTGGTCGCCAACAGTTACAACCGAGTTGTCAGGATCACTGACATAAATGCCCGAATTGCCGCTCTGGAGACCAAATCCCTTGTCATAGAAGCTGGATTCGAAATCCCCGGACGACGTAGTCGCAATTCCCGACACCGTAACCTCGGCGCCGATTGGCAGCGAGCGAGCGAGCTCGATCGAATTGACCGCTACCACCGATGGCACGGGAGGCAAAGGTTCGGCAACTGCAGGTGCGCCAGTGAATATTGCTACTCCCACAGCACCTGCAGCCGCCCAAGTCAGAACTCGAACATGATTCATCGATGAATCTCCCCCGTATGTAGTGAACAGCAGACAATGACTTCCGCTGACAATACTGAGCTACGGGCAAATATGAGGCAACCGAAGCCGAAGCGCGGCAAGAACGGTCAGGAACCCGAGCTACCGCTCGACCCGAGTGAGCCTGTTCCACCACCGAGGTCGTCGAGCGGATCGGATCCGTCGATACCGCCCGGGAACAGGTATGCCGTGGACACCGTATTGAGCGACGTACCCGAAGTTGCCGGCGCCTTGGCGCGCCAATTGACGATCGGATTCAACACTCCGAACGGGCCACAACCGCTGGCAGACGGAATAGCGAAATCGGTTGTCGCACTCTTGACCGGGCTGACCTTCAACGAGCCCGACGGCGCTACTTCGAAAGCCGGACTGGAGTCGGCCGTAGGTGTGAGGTGGAAGTTCACCGGCGCCGTTTCGGATCCCAGGTAGCAGTTGTTGCCGAGGAAAGCGTTGTTGATCTTCATCCGAACCGGGAGGCTGATATCCATGTTGGTGATCAGATCGTTGAAGACGGGCACGCCCACCGCCTGCACTTCAGCCGTGACGCCCGCCAAACCGAATAGATTGTTGAACGGAAGATCGATACCGAGTACTCCACCCGGCACGGTCATCGGACGAAATTGTTGCCGGGGCCGGTGAACGAGGTCAGCATTACCTCGCGGCACTGCGATTGGCGGGAATCCCCCCGAGCGGCATGGATTCCGCCGAGATCCTCTATGCCGACGGAACCTGCAACGCCATCGCCCAGGGCATGCCGCGATCCGAGGTGCTCGCAGAGTTCAAGGCAGTTGGCGACGTGTATGCCCAGATCACTCCGATGCCGTCACAGCGAATCGCCGAAATCTATGTGGAGACAGCAGAAAACACGTATTGCTGATCAGGCTTTACCGGCCAGCCAGTTGTGCAGCCACGATGTAGCGGTGGTGCCCGAACCGTCGACTACGTAACGGGTGTAGTCGGTATGAACCTGTGACCCGTAGAAATCGACCAACTGATCGACACGCCGATCGTTGGCGCCGGGATCAAGTTGCGCCATGAGAGCGGGAAGCCCACCCGCAGTGATCAAGTCACGCACGATCACAGCCGCCTCGTCGCGCAACGAGAGAGCCGTTGCCGGAGTGGGATCGGAAACTTGCGCCATGAAGCCGGCCAGACGCATCACAAAATCGTCTTCGGGCGTCGAGCAGTACAGATCGCCCGCAGCACACAGAGTGACGGTATCGGCTGACAGCCAACCGAATCCGCCGATGCGAGCACCACTGGCGCCATTACCGCCAACCCACGGACCGATCAACACATCGGACTCGGCGCGACGCGGATCGGACAGCAGACCGACTCCCGCAACACGATTGGGCGGAACGACGCCGATGCCTGTCCCGATTTCGGCTGCGAGGTCGCCGGCCGCGTCGGCGCCCTGGCTGTACCCGACTATCGCGAATCGAGTGTCGCCGCACGACGCCGCCATCGCCCCGATCATGCCGCGCGCATTGTCGACCGCCTGCCTTTTCGACCTGGCGTAGACATTCGATTCCCATGGGAAAGCGGTGGCCGAGTACGTGACGTAGTCGGTTCGCACCGACGACGGGAGGCCACTGGTAACCGGCGCGAGCATGCCTGCACCGGGCGAAGCGCCTGAGGGCTCCCACGTTCCCGGAATCGCTACGACATACAGTTCGGGGCAGGGCGCTGCGGACGCCGTCGGTGCGCCGACGGCCTGCACTACACCAGCGGCCGCAACAACCGACAACATCGCAACAAAGCGCTTTGCACCCATCAAACACCCCGCATCCGATCGGGCAGACCCCTGTAGTCACCGCAGATATTTGAGCAGCATACTTGGTCAGAGCCCTCCTGTGGCGACCTCAACCAGTACTTTCATCCGGCGACCAGCGGACGCCGCCTCAACTCCTTCGACCACGATGTCCGCAAGGGGGACACATTCCACCCAGTGGTCGAGTGGATAAGCGCCCGACGCCATCCGGTCGATGACGCTCTCGAATTCCTTACGCGAACACGAGAGAGACGACATCACTCGTGCCTCGGTCAACATCAGCGCATACGGGTTGAACTGGAGCGGTTCCTTGTACGTCGCTACCAGGACGACTGCGCCGCGCGCTCGCACCGATGCCAGTGCACTCTCGACTGTCGCTGCGACACCGGCACATTCGAACACCGCGTCGGCGCCGTTCCCGTCCGTTCGCTGGGCGACGGCCGCAGCCAGATCATCGATGCCGGGATCGATCACGTCGAACCCCATCTTCGTGGCCACGGCTTGGCGTACCGGCGACGGCTCACTCAGCAGAATCCGGTCCACTCCACCGGCCCGGAGGTTGAGGGCAGTCGCGATACCGATGGGCCCTGCTCCCAGGACGAGGGCAAACTGACCCGCCGCCGCGCCGGAGAGCTTTACCGCATGCAGTGCGACGGATAGCGGTTCGATCACCGCGCCCTGCCTGAGCGTCACCGAGTCCGGGAGGACGTGCACGGCACTTGCCGGGACTGCAGTGCGCTCGGACAACCCGCCGCCATGCGCGTTGATCCCATGGAAGGCCGCCATCACGCACAGATGCTCGAGACCGCTACGGCATCGCGCGCATTCACCACAGCAATAGTTGGGCGCCACCACTACTCGGTCTCCGACTGCCACGTCCACGACACCGGCACCGATCTCACAGACGATTCCGGAGAATTCGTGACCGAGGACCTGCGGTCCACACGCACCGGTCAGGGGATGCGGCTGATCGAAATTCCGTAGGCGTGAATCAAGCCGAGGTCGCTGCCGCAGATGCCGTTGAACGCCACCTCGACCATCACGTAGCCCTCGCGAAGTTCCGGTTCCGGAACATCCTCGACGCGAAGGTCGTCGACGCCATACAGGACAGCCGCCCTCATGCCTTTGCCGCCAATTCGTCTTCGTACTTCTTTGTCATGTGCGCAATCGCGGCATGTTGTGCCTCGTTGTGACTTTCGCGTACCTTGCCCGCCCTGGTCGCCGCGTCGAATGTGGGCTGCGACTGTCCCTGGAAGTGCGGCGCCACTTGCTGCGCGATCAACTCGAACGAGCGCCGAGTTGCGGCGGGGTTCGCCCAGTCGGTACCCATGATCAGCATCGATCCGAACCCACCTGACTGCTCGACGAGTTTGCCGACCAGTTCCCGCGCCTGAGCCGGAGTTCCGATAACGCCCATGCCGGAGTGGTTCATGTACGCGATCATCTGTTCCATGTCGGCGCCGCCGGAGCCGAAGTGCGGGAACGCCGCGACCTTGCCGAAGTAGTCGATCCACTCCCCGAGCCCGAACCGCACATCTTCCTGCGCTTGCTCTTCCGTCTCCGCAATGTGCATGGGGCACACCAGTCGCCACTGGTCACGATCGACGACGGTACCGAACTCGGTGGCACGTTCCTCCATGATCCCGAAGTGATGACCGAGCGCGTCGAAGCCTTCCGGCGTGAGGGTCGCACCGATCGAGAGCAACCCCAGACCGTGCTTACCGGCCAACCGGGGTCCGGTGGGCGAGGCCACGCCGGCGACCACGATGTCGAACATCGGGTGCGAGTACGGACGAAGCTGCAGTTGCGCGTCGACCAGATTATGCGTCTTGGTCTTAGCGGTGACGCGCTCACCGTTCAACAGTCGTACCACGATGTCGAGGTTGTCCTCGAGCAGTTCGCGGCACTCCGTGGGATCGAGTCCGATCATCGACGAGTCGGTCGGCAGTGAACCTGGACCGACACCGAGCATTACGCGGCCACGAGTGAGGTGATCGAGAAGCACCAACCGGTCCGCGACCCAAAGTGGGTTGTGGTAACTGAGCGACGTCACACCGGTGCCGAGCTTGATCCGTTTGGTGCGTTCTGCCGCTGCGGCGATGAAGATCTCGGGGCTGCCGATGATCTCACTGCCCGCGCTGTGGTGCTCACCGATCCACACCTCGTCGAAATCGAGACGATCGAGGTGCTCCACCAGCTCCAGGTCACGTTGCAACGCGAGCGTCGGGTTCTGTCCAACCGCATGATGCGGTGCAACGAAAGCACCGAAACGTAGCCTGCCCATGGAAATACTCCTCAATATCGATTGAACCAGTCGATACGACGCTAGAATTAGTTCTAGCTCAGCACCAGTGCACTTTGGGGGACATCAGTGAGTGACATCGCGTTGACCGCCGTCGAATACGAGCGGGTTTTCGCAGTCCTCGATCGCTGCGATTCGGTGCGAACGGTGACGGAGTTCCGGGACGTCATAGTCGAGGCGATACCCGCAGCATTCCCCATCCGGCACGCATCCTGTTTCGTAGGCGACACCTTCGAGAGCCAGTTCACCGACCGGAACGCCACGGTCACAGCTGCCGGCTCCGGCTCCGGCAGCTGGGAGACGATCAAGGCGAATTACCAAGAACATTGGGCACGCCACGACGTATTCAATCTCCCGCAAGCACGGCAGCAGCTCCAATCGACAAGAGTCGCGTCACTTTCCGAGTTGGGCGGGCTACCCAAGCCTGCGGCGGTTTACGTTCACGAATATCTTCATCCGCACCAGATGCATTCGATCACTGCGATGCACCTCGATCTCGCGGCGGGCGGGCATGCACTGATCGGGCTGTTCGATCCCGACAAAGATGCGATAAGGCCGAAAGATCTTCTGGCTCTTCGACTCTTGGCCCGGCAGCTCTCGATACTCACTCGCGGCCTCCAGACCCTGCCAGGACTCGACCTGTTTGCAAAGCTCACGGCACGCCAACGAGAGGTAGCGACACTGGTCGCCGACGGCCGCAGTAATGCCTCGATCGCCGGGCAACTGAATCTCACCCAGGACACCGTCAAGAAGTACGTCAGCCGAATCCTTACTGCGACCGGATGCGCGTCCCGCACCGAGCTGGCGATCGATGTTCGACGCCAATCTTTCTGATCAGTCGCCACTCGAATAAACCGGCTTCACGAAAAACCGCACCCCACCGTTTCTGGTGGGGTGCGGCTTTGTACGTCTCGTGCGACTAGCGCTGCGGAGCCGCCGTCGGGAGGATCGGAGCCGGAAGCGCCGTCTCACCTTCGAGGTAGGTGTCCACAGCAGCTGCTGCGGAACGTCCCTCGGCGATGGCCCAGACGATCAGGGACTGACCGCGGCCCATGTCTCCGGCCACGAAGACACCGTCGACGTTGGTGTTCCACTTGGACGTGCGGGCGACGTTGCCGCGCTCGTTCAGGTCGACACCGAGATCGGTGAGCAGACCCGGCTTTTCGGGTCCAACGAAGCCCATCGCCAGGAACACGAGGTCGGCTTCGAGCTCGAAGTCCGAGCCCTCGACCTTCTCGAAGCGACCCGACTTCATCTCGACCTCGTGAGCCTTGAGGGCGGTGACCTTGCCGTCTTCACCGACAAACTTCTCGGTGTTGACGGAGAACAGGCGCTCGCCGCCCTCCTCGTGAGCCGAAGCCACGCGGTACATCAACGGGTATGTCGGCCACGGAGTCTGCTCGGCGCGAGTCTCCGGCGGGCGCGGCATGATCTCGAACTGATGGACGCTTGCAGCGCCCTGACGGTGCGAGGTACCGAGGCAGTCGGCGCCGGTGTCGCCGCCACCGATGATGACAACCTTCTTGTCCTTGGCATCGATGGTCGGAGCATCGAGATCACCGAGCTGAACGCGGTTGGCGATCGGGAGGTACTCCATAGCCTGGTGGATGCCGTCGAGTTCGCGGCCGGGGATCGGCAGGTCGCGAGCTGCGGTAGCGCCGCCGGCCAGAACCACTGCGTCGAACTGCTCGCGCAGCTCGTCAGCCGTGATGTCCACGCCCACATTGACGTTGGCCTTGAAGACGGTGCCTTCGGCTTCCATCTGCTCGAGACGGCGGTCGATGTGGCGCTTCTCCATCTTGAACTCGGGGATGCCGTAGCGCAGCAGGCCACCGATGCGGTCAGCCCGCTCGAAGACCGTCACTGCGTGACCGGCGCGGGTCAGCTGCTGCGCTGCAGCCAGACCGGCCGGACCGCTGCCGACAACTGCGACGCGCTTGTTGGTGGAACGAGCGGCGCGAACCGGCTTGACCCATCCCTCGTCGAAGGCCTTGTCGATGATCTCGACCTCGACCTGCTTGATGGTGACCGGATCCTGGTTGATGCCCAGGACACAGGACGCCTCACACGGCGCGGGGCACAGGCGACCGGTGAACTCCGGGAAGTTGTTGGTCGCATGCAGACGCTCGATAGCGTCGTGCCAGTGGTCCTTGTACACCAGGTCGTTCCACTCGGGAATCAAGTTTCCGAGAGGGCAACCGTTGTGGCAGAAAGGAATTCCACAGTCCATGCAACGGCTGGCCTGGGTCTTGAGGGTTTCCTTCGGGAACTCCTCGTACACCTCTTTCCAGTCGAGCAAGCGCAGTGGAACGGGACGACGGACCGGCAATTCGCGCGAACCGTGCTTCAGGAAACCGCTTGGATCACCCACGAGCTGCCTCCATGATTGCCTCGTCGACGTTTGCGCCGCGGATTTCGGCGTCCTTGATTGCCATCAGTACCTTCTTGTAGTCACGCGGCATCACCTTGGCGAAGTGGGTCACCTGCTGGGACCAGTCCGCGAGGATCCGCGCAGCAACCTCGGAACCTGTTTCGTCGCGGTGCCTTTCGATGACACTCTTGAGCCAGACGTACTCGTCGCCCTCGAGGTCCTCGATATCCACCAGTTCGCTGTTGACGTTGGCTTCGAAATCACGGTCCGGATTGAAGACGAAGGCGACGCCACCGGACATGCCGGCACCGAAGTTACGTCCGGTCTTACCGAGAATGACCACCTTGCCGCCGGTCATGTACTCGCAACCATGATCGCCCACACCCTCGACGACGGCAGTGGCGCCGGAGTTACGGACTGCGAAGCGTTCGCCGACGATCCCACGCAGTAGCGCCTCACCGCTGGTGGCGCCGAACAGGATCACGTTGCCACCGATGATGTTGTCCTCGGCGACAAAGCCTTCCGCTGCGTTGAGCGGCGGGCGTACGACGATGCGTCCACCCGAGAGGCCCTTGCCGACGAAGTCGTTGGCGTCGCCGTTCAGGCGCAAGGTCATACCGCGGGGCACGAATGCACCGAAGCTGTTACCGGCGGAACCGGTGAACGTGATGTCGATGGTGTTGTCGGGCAAGCCCTCTCCACCGAACGCCTTGGTGACCTCGTGGCCGAGCATGGTGCCGACCGTGCGGTTGACGTTGGTGATCGCGGACTCGAATACGACCGGCTCACCCTTGTCGAGTGCATTGCGAGCCGAGACGATCAGCTGCTGATCGAGCGCCTTGTCAAGGCCGTGATCCTGCGTTCCGGTGCAGTGGACATCCTGATCCATGAACGCGGACTCGACCTGGGTGAGGATCGGCGACAGATCGAGATTGCCTGCCTTGCTTCCCTTCCAGTGATCGAGAGCGCGTGTGGTGTCCAGCATGTCGACCTGGCCGACTGCTTCGAGCAGCGTGCGGAAACCGAGTTCCGCGAGAAGCTCGCGAACCTCTTCGGCGATGAACATGAAGAAGTTCTCGACAAATTCCGGCTTGCCACTGAAACGCTTGCGCAGCACCGGGTTCTGCGTCGCAACACCAACGGGGCAGGTGTCGAGATGGCAGACGCGCATCATGATGCAGCCCGAGACCACCAGCGGTGCGGTGGCGAAACCGAACTCCTCGCCACCGAGCAGAGCAGCAACAACAACGTCGCGACCCGTCTTGAGCTGGCCGTCGACCTGCACGACGATGCGGTCACGAAGACCGTTGAGCAGCAACGTCTGCTGGGTCTCGGCGAGGCCGAGCTCCCACGGTGCGCCGGCGTGCTTGACGGAGGTCAGCGGGGTGGCACCGGTGCCACCGTCGTGACCGGAGATCAGAACGACGTCGGCATGTGCCTTGGAGACACCGGCCGCGACGGTTCCGACGCCGACCTCGGAGACCAGCTTCACGTGGATGCGGGCCTGCGGGTTGGCGTTCTTCAGGTCGTGGATCAGCTGAGCGAGATCCTCGATCGAGTAGATGTCGTGGTGCGGCGGCGGCGAGATGAGTCCGACGCCAGGCGTGGAGTGCCGAACCTCGGCCACCCACGGGTACACCTTGTGAGCCGGAAGCTGGCCGCCCTCACCGGGCTTGGCTCCCTGTGCCATCTTGATCTGGATGTCGGTGCAGTTGGTCAGGTAGTGCGACGTGACACCGAAGCGTCCCGACGCGACCTGCTTGATCGCACTGCGACGCGAATCACCGTTCTCGTCCGGCGTGAAGCGTGACGGATGTTCGCCGCCCTCACCGGAATTGGAGCGAGCGCCCAGACGGTTCATCGCGATGGCGAGGGTCTCGTGAGCCTCGGCGGAGATGGAACCGTAGCTCATCGCACCCGTCGAGAAACGCTTGACGATCTCGCTGGCCGGCTCGACCTCGTCGATCGAGATCGACGGCCGCTTGCCGATGTTGAAGTCGAACAGACCACGCAGAGCCGCAAGGCGCTCCGACTGGTCGTTGACCATGGTCGTGTACTCCTTGAACACCTCGTACTGACCGGTGCGAGTTGCATGCTGGAGCTTGAAAACCGTGTCCGGGTTGAACAGGTGGTACTCGCCCTCACGACGCCACTGGTACTCGCCGCCGACCTCGAGCTCGCGGTGAGCGCGCTCTTCCGGACGATCGAGGTACGCGACGCGGTGACGTGCAGCTACATCGGCTGCGATCTGATCGAGGCCGATACCGCCGAGCTGCGACTGCAGTCCGGTGAAGTACTCGTCCGTCAGCTCCTGCGACAGGCCGATGACCTGGAACAGCTGAGCACCGGTGTACGACGCGAGCGTCGAGATGCCCATCTTGGACATCACCTTCAGGACACCCTTGCCGGCTGCCTTGATGTAGTTGGCGATGCCCTTCTCGAGGGTCAGACCCTCGAGTTCCTTGTTCTGCAGGAACTCGTCGATGGTCTCGAAAGCCATGTACGGGTTGACCGCGGCAGCACCGAAGCCGATGAGGAGCGCCATGTGGTGCACCTCGCGGGCGTCGCCGGCCTCGACGATGAGACCGACCTTGGTGCGCGACTTCTCACGAACCAGGTGGTGGTGCACAGCCGAGGTCAGGAGCAGCGACGGGATCGGTGCGTAATCCTCGGTGGACTCGCGATCCGAGAGCACGACGAGGCGTGCGCCACCCGCGATTGCCTGCGAAACCTGGTACTTGATGCCGTCGAGCGCACGACGGATACCGTCGCCGCCTTCCTTGACGGGGTACAGGCCACGGATGACAACACTGCGGAAGCCGGGGAATTCGCCGTCGTCGTTGACGTGAACAAGCTTCGACAGATCGTCGTTATGCAGGATCGGCTGCGGGAGCGCGATCTGCTTGCAGGAATCAGCGCTCGGGTGCAGCAGGTCGCCTTCGGGGCCGAGTGTGGCACCGAGGCTGGTGACAACCTCTTCACGAATAGCGTCGAGTGGCGGGTTGGTGACCTGAGCGAACAGCTGCGAGAAGTAGTCGAACAGCATCCGCGGGCGTGCGGAGAGCACGGCGATCGGAGTGTCGGTGCCCATCGAGCCCAGAGCCTCGGCACCGGAGAGGGCCATCGGCTTGACGAGCAGGTTGACCTCTTCGCTCGTGAAACCGAAGAGCTGCTGACGGAGAACAACACGCTCGTGTGACATGTACGTGTACGGGCGATCCGGCAGATCGTCCATGTGGATCAGACCTTCGTCGATCCACTCCTGGTACGGATGCTCGGCAGCGAGTTCCGACTTCAGTTCGTCGTCGCTGATGATCCGGCCCTGAGCCGTGTCGACAAGGAACATGCGGCCGGGCTGCAGGCGGACCTTCTTGACGACGGTGGACGGATCGATCGGCAGAACGCCGACCTCCGACGCCATGACAACAAGACCGTCCTCGGTGATCCACAGACGCGACGGACGCAGACCGTTGCGGTCCAGCACGGCGCCGATGACGGTGCCGTCGGTGAAGCACACCGACGCCGGTCCGTCCCAAGGCTCCATGAGAGCCGAGTGGTACTCGTAGAACGCCCGACGAGCGGGGTCCATGCTCTCGTGCTTCTCCCAGGCTTCCGGGATCATCATGAGAACTGCGTGCGGCAGGCTGCGGCCGGCGAGGTGCAGCATCTCGAGCACCTCGTCGAAACGAGCGGTGTCGGATGCGCCCTGGGTGCAGATCGGGAAGATCTTCTCGAGGTTCTCGCGGCCACCGAAGACGTCGCTGTCGATGAGGGACTCGCGAGCGCGCATCCAGTTCTCGTTGCCGGTAACCGTGTTGATCTCACCGTTGTGAGCGACCCGACGGAACGGGTGCGCCAGCGGCCACGACGGGAACGTGTTGGTGGAGAAGCGCGAGTGGACGAGGCCCAGCGCGCTCTCGACACGATCGTCCTGCAGGTCCAGGTAGAAACCCTTGAGCTGCGGGGTGGTGAGCATGCCCTTGTATACGAAGGTCTGGCCGGAGAGGCTGGGGAAGTACACCGTCTCGCTACCCGGGCCGCCCTTGCCTGCGCCCGCGCTGCCGAGCTCGTGCTCGGTGCGCTTACGCACGACGTAAGCACGACGCTCCAGGTCCATGCCGGTGAACTTGTCACCCTCGGAACCGATAAAGATCTGACGGAACGTCGGCATCGCGTCGCGCGCCAATGCGCCGAGCGACGAGTCGTCGGTTCCGACCTCACGCCAACCGAGAACCGTCAGGCCCTCTTCGACAACGATCTTCTCGACCGCGGCAGCAGCCTCGTGAGCTTCGGCGTCGCCCTGGGGCAGGAATGCGATACCCGTTGCGTACGCGCCTTCGGCGGGCAGCGAGAAGTCCACGACAGCTCGGAAGAACTTGTCGGGAACCTGCAGCAGGATGCCTGCGCCGTCACCCGTGTTGGGTTCGGATCCGGCAGCGCCGCGGTGCTCGAGGTTCACCAGAGCGGTAATCGCCTTTTCGACGATGTCGCGACTGCGGCGACCCTTCATGTCGACAACAAATGCGACTCCACAGGAGTCGTGCTCATTGGACGGGTGATAGAGGCCCTGGGGGCCTGGAAGTTGCTTCATACCCAGCCTTCGTATGCCATAAATATGCACCGACGACCAGCAACGCTGATGGTCATCAACTTGCAATGCAAGTTCGTAAGCACCGGCACGACGATGTGTCCGGCACAGTCGGTTGAAACTTCTGCGAGTCAACCGTGTAACGAAAACGATAATTCAGAACCCCAGCATGCGCGCAACTAAGGTAGCCCTATATTTGCTCTGAACTGCGGCGATGCAGGACGCCCGAGAGCGCCTCGGAAAGATTCAGGGCTGCGTTCGTGCAGAAAAGTTCCGCTTCACAGGATACCGAATCCCCAGGCAACCGGCCTAAAAGTGCGACAAATGCAACAACTGGCCGCAGCGATAAAGATCAGCTGCGGCCAGTGTGTCTGAAACTGTAGCAAAAGTTGATCGATCAACCAAGAGCTGCTGCGGCATCAATTGTTAACGGAATCTCATTCGTGTGATTTCCCTACGCTCCCTGCGATTTCCGTACGCTCAGCCGCATGACAACAGCGGTGGTCGTGGGCAGCGGCCCCAACGGACTGGCAGCGGCAATCGAACTCGCCCGACACGGTATCGCGGTCCACGTCATCGAAGGCGCCGACAAGATCGGCGGCGGCACCCGCAGCAGTGAATACATTGTCGACGGACTCATCCACGACGACTGCGCGGGCTTCCATCCCACCGCGCTGGCATCACCGTTCTTCCGCGGGCTCGACCGGGAATTCGGTTTCGCCGATCACGGATTGGAGTGGCTCTGGCCCGAAATCGATCTGGTCCATCCACTCGACGACGGGACCGCCGGGGTTCTGTGGCGCGATATCGACCGAACTGCCGACGAGATGGGCGTCGACGGTAAGCGGTGGCGCTCGGTATTCGGGTATCTGTCGGAGCACTTCGACGCGTTGGTCGAGGACGTCTTTCAACCGATCGTCCATATCCCGAAACACCCGCTGATACTGGCCAGGTTCGGCGCCGGCGCGATTCTCCCCGCAGCTGGTTTCGCACGTATGTGGAAGACCCCACAGGCCCGGGCGCTGTTCGGTGGCAGCGCCGCGCACATGTTCGGTGCGCTGACTACCCCATTGTCCAGTGCGGGCGGACTCATGCTCACCGCAGGCGCCCATGCACACGGCTGGCCAGTCGCCCGCGGCGGCTCCGGCTCTATTGCCGCTGCTCTGACCTCCATTCTGCGCAGCCTCGGCGGCACCGTCGAAACCGGAAACCGGGTCACCGCCTTCTCCTCGTTGGCCGGCTACGACATCGTGATGCTCGACCTCGCACCCGACGCCGCCGCTCGACTCCTCGACGGCCATCAGCCCGATCGAATTGCGCGGGCCTACCGCAAGTACCGCTACGGACCCGCCGCCTACAAAGTCGACTACGCCGTGCGCGGCGACTCCGACGGAAGCGTCGTACCGTGGACGAATCCACACGCCCGAAAAGCCGGCGCCTTGCATCTCGCCGGGTCGATGCCGGAAATCGCCGCCGTCGAGCGTCAGACCGCCCGCGGTGAAATGCCTTCCGCACCATTCATTCTCGTGGGTCAGCAATTCCTGGCCGACCCATCACGATCAGTGGGAGACATCCACCCACTCTGGTCGTATGCACATGTCCCGCATCGATATTCGGGTGATGTCACCGAGTCCGTCACTCGGCAGATCGAACGCTTCGCACCCGGTTTCCGGGACCGGATCGTCGGCGTGCATGTTCGCAACGTCCCGCAGATGGAGGCCTACAACCCCAATTACGTCGGCGGGGACATTTCTGCCGGAGCAAACACACCGAGGCAGCTCATCGCCCGCCCCAGGTTCGGGTTGGATCCTTATGCCACCGGAGTTCCTGGTGTCTTCCTCTGCTCGTCCGCAACTCCCCCGAGCGGTGGCGTCCACGGGATGTGCGGCTACAACGCGGCGCAGTCGGCGCTGAAGACCAGGAGCTGAAACGTCCCCGCGGGGACGCTTATTCGGACAAATGCCTCGCCACAAGACGGTGATTACCTAGTCGTCCGGACACCACTTCAATGTCACAGGCGTCAGCTCACCCGATTCGGGATCGAAAGGGATTATGCGGAAATATCCTGAGTTCTGATCAACCTCGTCGTCATCGTTGAATTTGATTCCCGACCAAATACCCATCATCGTCGAACCTGCGTGGGCGAGCGCATGTTCGACTTCGCGCTGGGTCACCAGAACGGCAGCGCCAAGAGTCTGTGTGCCTTTGGCTTCCAAGTACAGCAGCTTTCCGCCCTTTTCGGCCGTCGCATCGAAAGGACTACCAAGCCTGGTATCCGTTATCTTCCAGCCCCGCGAACGATAATGCTCCATCAGGCGGTCTTGTGCAGCATCTTCGATCTTCTTCCGGAGCACCGGGTCCTGCAGTCGCCCCTGAGCTGCCCCTCTACCCAAGCGGCCTTCCGCCTCGACATCAAGGCTGTCCCGGTGTGCAACCCACAACATTTCGAGATCCAACGCTGCGTTCGCCGCCAGCATGATGCCGCCGCCCTGAGGCCGCCAATGCTGCTCAGGCATAGCCTCTTCCAAGGCCTCAGTCGGCAACAGATCTTCGACTGCGAGGACTACATCCCACCGCAGGTCGACATAGTTTGCCGGACGCGCCGAACCATCCCAATGCTTGCTCTCGTAAATTTCGCTGGTCACTTTTCCGCTGGCAACTATTCCTCGTCCCTTAGTTCCCTGACGAAGCAGGAAGACCCGGTCACCTGGGCTCACCCCACTCTTTCGCACACCGGTAGACCAGCTGTCCTTGACCTTTACGCGTTTGACTGTTTGGTCGATGGCATCGAGATAGGCGGCACCCCAATCCCATTGATCCGGATTCCATGTAACGATCAATGCACCGTGCATGGCCGATACCTCCTGCGCAGACTGGTCCGTACCAAGATCGTAGGGTTCGGTCGCACTTCGGGTTCGACTACAAGCAGTATCCGTCTGAATTGCGTAGATTCTGATCGAAACGTCCCCGCGGGGACGTCTTTTCGGACAAAGCGGAGGGATACAACGTTGGACGATCCACCCGAAGAGGCATACGGGCGCGTCACGAACCCGGAACGGTTTGCTCCGTTGATACCGGCTGCCGAAGAGTTGATCAGCGATCTGGTATCCAGGTTCGACGTGACGATTTCCCGCGGTCCAGCGGCGCCGTCGAAGTCGAAGACCGTCGCGATGTTGGAGACGGTGCGGATAACTCCCGTTCGCCGGGACCAAGCACCGCTCACGATCACTTTCACGTCGTTTCCCGGGCTGTATCTCGACGTCGGTGCGTGGCAGCACATCGCGCTCCCCTCCTGCGGATGCGACGCGTGCAGTGAGGACGCAGAATCCACCTTGCGGGAGTTGGCTGAATACTCCGAAGCGCTGACTGCTGGGCAACTCTCCGAACGCATCACCGGCAATCTTCGGCCAGTGCTCGAACATTCCTGGGAAGGCAATGGCTGGGGTCGTAGCGGCAAGTCCTCTCTGTCCAGGGAGAAAGCCGCCGAGCTTCGTGCCGGACCGGTGCAACCGCCGACGGATGGCCACTGGAGACCGTGGTCGACGACACTGCCCTCCTAGACTGAGATCTCACAGGCAAAGGGCAGGAGGCTGAGGTGGCCGATACAACAGGGGTGGCCGATACAACAGGGGTAGCCGCTACAACAGTGGCCGAGGTAATCGCCGAACTGGCCGCACTCGAGGATCCGAAAGCCCGCGCGGTGAACGAGAAGCACGGCGACGATCACGGCGTGAACCTCAGCAAATTGCGCGCCATCGCGAAGCGACTGAAGACGCAGCAGAAACTCGCACAACAGCTTTGGAAGACGGAGGACACCGCAGCGCGCCTGCTGGCGATCCTGATCTGCCGTCCGAAGGCGTTCGACCGCGACGAGTTGGACGCCATGTTGCGGGAGGCCCGCACGCCCAAAGTGCATGACTGGCTCGTGAACTACGTAGTGAAGAAGAACCCGCACTGCGAGGAACTGCGTCTGGCTTGGTCAGAGGATCCGGATCCAGTGGTAGCGAGCGCCGGCTGGGCTCTGACTACCGAGCGCGTGGCGAAGAAACCCGAGGGCCTCGACCTAGCGCGTCTGCTCGACGTCATCGAGGCGGAGATGAAGGATGCTCCCGATCGCTTGCAGTGGGCGATGAACCACACCCTGGCTCAGATCGGGATCGAGCACGCCGAGTACCGCGCCCGGGCAATCGACATAGGCGAACGGCTGCGGGTACTCGAGGATTACCCGACTCCCCCGAACTGCACATCTCCGTTTGCACCCATCTGGATCAACGAGATGGTCCGACGACAGAACAACGCGTAATTTCCGGACTACCTCAACCAACAAAAAACGAGGCCACAAACTCGAAAGAGTTTGTGGCCTCGTCTGTGGTGGGCGAAGGGGGACTTGAACCCCCACGTCCCTAAGGACACTGGCACCTGAAGCCAGCGCGTCTGCCATTCCGCCACTCGCCCGAGCAACGTCGAAACATTATCACGACAACATTTGAAACTTCTATTCGTACTGGTCACGGCATGAAACGAAGAACACAGGGTACTTCAGTGGGAGGAACCGATATCATGCAGGAACCAGAGGCAGATACTGCCGAACAGCCGTTTGACAGTACCGTGGAACCTGACAGCAGTTCGAACGACACGCGAGTGGGCGATGCCGGCGCTAGTTGCCGAGCATTTTTCCACCGGGAAATGCGAAGCGAGAGGAGACCCCGATGGGCATCGTTCAGCGTTTTGAGCGAAAGCTTCAAGGAGCTGTCGGCGACGCATTCGCACGTGTCTTCGGCGGCGGCGTCGTACCGCAAGAAGTAGAGGCTGCGCTCCAACAGGAAGCGCGCGACCGCGTCGAGCACCTCGGCGGCGGAATTCTCCTTGCCCCCAACCACTATGTGATCACGATCAACAATTCGGATCACGAGGAGTTGGCGGCCGACCGCGACCTCACTATCAAGGCTTTCAGCCGGCATCTGCAGGATTTCATCCGAGATCAGGGCTGGCAGACGTATGGCGATATTTCGGTGACTTTCGAGCCCTCGCCTACATTGCATACCGGTCAGTTCCGCACCCGCGGCACTGTCGACCCGGACGACGATGCCGATCAGGCATCGCCCCGGTCCAATGTTCCGCAGGTATCGTCTCGACCGCCACAATCACCTGCACCTATTGTTCCCCCTGTTTCGAATCCAGTCCCGTCACAACCAGGAGCCGGCACCATGACGCAGAACTCAGGCTACGAGTCCAGCCGCGAACCGGCTGGTCGCCAGCCCGATCAGCAGCCGGCGCGCAACGGATACTCACACGACGACGGCAACTACCCGGCACCACGGGGCCAGGAAGCGCCGCCGCAGAACGGGTACGACCGCGGCGACGGTTACCGCACCGGTGACGATCAGCCGCAGCAGCAGGCGCCCTACGACCAGGGCGGGTACAACCAGCAGGGCTACCAGCAGCAGCCGTACAACAACAACCAGCAGGCGTACCAGGGCAGCTACGACCAGCAGGGTTACCAGCAGCAGCCGTACGACGCTCAGCAGGGCGGCTACCAGCAGCCTGCCTACGATCAGCAGTCCTACGACCAGGGCGGTTACAACCAGCAGGCGTACCAGGGTGGTTACGACCAGCAGGGTTACCAGCAGCAGCCGTACGACGCCCAGTCTTACGATCAGGGCAGCTACGACCAGCAGGGTTACCAGCAGCAGCCGTACGACGCCCAGTCTTACGATCAGGGCAGCTACGACCAGCAGGCATACAACAATCAGGGCGGCAACTACGACCAGACACAGTCGTACGCCCAGCAGGGTTACAACCAGGGTGGTTACGCGCCCGCAGCCCCGCAGGCTGCTGTGACGGCAACCCTCCAGCTCGAGGACGGCAGTGGACGCCACTTCCAGCTCCGCGATGGCAGCAACATCATCGGCCGCGGCCAGGAAGCACAGTTCCGTCTTCCCGACACCGGTGTTTCACGTCGTCACATCGACATCCGCTGGGACGGCCGGACGGCAATGCTGTCCGATCTCGGTTCCACGAACGGCACCACAGTTAACGGGGCGCCGGTTCAGGACTGGCAACTCGCCGACGGCGACATCATTCGCGCTGGTCACTCCGAGATCTTGGTCCGTATCCTCTGAGTGTGACGAAGGTTGCTGGCGAATATTCCGATAACAATCGAACATAGGGCGGTCCGTCGGCGCGCCTCCGGCACTCCATGTCAGTATCGTGATCTTTCGGGGCCCCGTGCCCCATATGATGCTGCCAGTCGACAACGCTCGAACCCTTGCTGCGGCGGGGATCGAGCCATAGAAGGAGGTGGACAGCCGTGCAGGGCCTGATTCTGCAACTCACACGGGCAGGCTTTCTGCTCCTCTTGTGGCTGTTCGTCTGGGCAGTCCTGCGCACGCTGCGGTCGGATATCTACGCCGGCTCCGGAGTGCGTGTTCCTCAGCGGTACACACGCGCCGGGAAAGTCCTCCCCTCCCTCGGTAAAACGAAGGTGCCTCGCTATCTGGTCGTCACACAAGGCGCTCTCGCCGGCACTCGCATCACGTTGGGTTCGCAACCCGTCATGATCGGTCGCGCCGACGATTCCACGCTGGTCCTGACCGATGACTACGCGTCGACGCGCCATGCGCGGCTCTCCCAACGCGGGGCCGACTGGTACGTCGAAGATCTTGGTTCCACCAACGGCACTTACCTGGACCGCGCCAAGGTCACCACGGCTGTGCGGGTCCCGTTGGGTACCCCGGTCCGTGTCGGCAAGACGGTAATCGAGTTACGCCCGTGACCCTTGTTCTCCGCTACGCGGCGCGCAGCGACCGTGGTCTGGTGCGCTCCAACAACGAAGATTCCGTGTACGCGGGTGCTCGCCTCCTGGCTCTGGCCGACGGTATGGGCGGCCACGCGGCCGGTGAAGTTGCGTCGCAGCTGATGATCGCGGCGCTTGCGCATCTCGACGACGACGAGCCCGGCGAGGATCTGCTCGGCAAGCTAGAGGTGGCAACGCGTGAGGGCAACGACTCCATTGCCGATCATGTCGAGGAAGAACCTGAACTCGACGGCATGGGGACAACGCTCACCGCGATTCTCTTCTCGGGCAGCAAGCTCGGCCTGGTGCATATCGGTGACTCGCGCGCGTATCTGCTGCGCGACAACCATCTGACGCAGATCACCCGCGACGACACTTTTGTTCAGTCCTTGGTCGACGAGGGCCGGATCACAGCAGAACAGGCACACACTCACCCGCAGCGGTCGCTGATCATGCGCGCGCTGACGGGCAACGAGATCGAGCCGACGCTCACCATGCGCGAAGCCCGCGCCGGCGATCGTTATCTCCTGTGCTCCGACGGATTGTCCGACGTGGTCAGCGACGAAACCATCGAGAACACGATGCGCGAGGGCTCGCAGGAAGAGTGCGCGGACCGACTCATCGAGTTGGCCCTGCGCAGCGGCGGTCCGGACAACGTCACCGTCGTCGTGGCCGACGTCATCGACCTCGATTACGGACAGTCACGTCCCATCGTCGCGGGCGCCGCGTCCACCGAGGAAGAAGAGTTCACTCCTCCTCCCAATACCGCTGCCGGACGCGCTGCCGCTATGCGTCCACCGCGCGCGACACCCAAACGTGTTGTTTCCCAACCTGAACCCGAGCCGAAAAAGAAGCGGAACCGGTTGTGGTGGGTGGTTATCGCCGTTGTGCTGCTCGCGGTGATCGGAGTTGGCGCCGTCATCGGACGCACCGTTATCCGCAACAACTACTACGTCGGAGCCGACGAGGGCCGCGTCACGGTGCTGCGCGGAATTCCCGGTTCAGTCCTCGGTTACTCGCTGCAGGAAGCTGACCTGATCGGGTGCGTCGGCGACGACGACGTCCTGACGCTTGTCTCCCCGAACGAGATCCCGAGCGATTGCAACGTCCTCGAGGTGACCGATCTGCAACCGTCGGCGCAGGAACAGGTCAGGGCCGGGCTGCCGTCTGGCAATCGTACGGACGCGCAGAGCCAGATGATCCGGCTCATCGGCGGCGACCTTCTGCCTCGTTGTGAATCGATTCCGTCCACCACGACTTCGGCGACTCCGACGCCGCCGCCGGTGGGAACAGCGGTGGTTCCGACTACCGAAGCGCCGCCGCCACCGGTAGAGCCTGTGCCTCCCGTGGCAACAACCACCACTCCGACACCGACACCGACCGGAATTCCCGGTCAGACTTGCAGGACGGTCAACTGATGTCGTCCAACGCCACTGCTGGGACGGCTTTTCCGAGCCCGCCCGGAGGTTTTGCTCCGGCGCCGGTCCAGTCCACTCGGCGCAACATGGAACTGATGCTGCTCGGGTTTGCAGTCATCATCACCACGGTGTCACTGCTGCTGGTGGAGGCAAGCCAGGAGCAGAAGATCACTCTGGATCTGGCGAAGTACGCGCTGGCGTACACGGGTCTGTTCCTGATTGCGCACTTGGCGATCAGGCGATATGCGCCGTACGCGGATCCGTTGCTGTTGCCGATCGTGGCATTGCTCAACGGCCTCGGCCTGGTCCTGATTCACCGTCTGGACCTGGCCGACCAACAGACTGCGCTGTACAACGGCGTCGAAGCACCATCGCCGGACGCTAACCAGCAGGTCATGTGGACGGCCTTGGCGATTGCGGGTTTTGTTCTGCTGCTGGTGTTCTTGAGGGACTACCGGTTGATGGCCCGGTTCAGCTACACGCTGGGTCTGGCCGGACTGGTGTTTTTGGCGATCCCGGCAATCCTGCCGGCGAAGTTCTCGAGTGTGAACGGCGCGAAGATCTGGATTCGCCTGCCCGGATTCAGTATTCAGCCTGGTGAGTTCGCCAAGATCCTGCTGATCATCTTCTTTGCGTCGGTCCTGGTTGCCAAGCGCGATCTGTTCACCACGGCCGGCAAGCACTTCCTCGGCATGGACTTTCCGCGTGCCCGCGATCTCGGTCCGATCCTGCTCGCCTGGATCGTGTCCGTCGGGGTGCTCGTGTTCGAGACCGACCTCGGTACGTCGTTGCTGTTGTTCAGCACGGTGCTGGTGATGCTGTACATCGCCACCGAGCGCGTGGGGTGGCTCGTGATCGGTGGCGGACTGCTCGCCATCGGATTCTTCTTCGCCTACAAGATGTTCGGCCACGTCCGCGTGCGCGTCGACACCTGGCTGGACCCGCTCGGCGACTACGCCAACACCGGTTATCAGATTTCACAGTCGCTGTTCGGCCTGGCCACGGGCGGTATCGCCGGTACAGGCTTGGGCAGTGGCCGGCCCAATCAGGTGCCGTTCGCCAAGACCGACTTCATCATCGCGACCATCGGCGAAGAGTTGGGGCTCATCGGCCTCGCTGCTGTCTTGATGTTGTTCCTGATCCTGATCGTTCGTGGCCTGCGCACGGCACTGGCCGTGCGTGACAGCTTCGGCAAGCTGCTTGCCGCCGGCTTGTCGTTCACCATCGCGATCCAGATCTTTGTCGTCGTCGGCGGCGTCACCAAGCTGATTCCGCTCACAGGTTTGACGACGCCATTCATGTCGTACGGCGGTTCGTCGCTTCTCGCGAACTACCTCCTGATGGCCATCCTCATCCGAATCTCCGACGCAGCCCGCGCGCCGGTAGTTGCCAAGAAGAAGGGTCCGCCCCCTATCGCCGACGCCAATACCGAGATGATGCCGCGCGTATGAACATTCCCCTACGCCGCGTCGCGATGGCCGTCATGTTGATGGTTGTCGCACTCCTCGCCAACGCGACTTACGTTCAGGTCATCAAAGCCGATGACCTGCGGGCCGACCCCCGCAACTCGCGGGTGCTGCTCGACGAGTACTCACGCCAGCGCGGTCAGATCTCCGCTGCCGGTCAGGTACTGGCCTCGTCCAGCATCACCGAGGATCGGTACAAGTACCTGCGCGAATACCCCAATCCGTACCCGTACGCGCCGGTGACCGGCTTCTACTCGATGCAGTACGGCAGCACCGGCCTCGAGCGCACCGAAGATCCGATCCTCAACGGTTCGGACAACCGGTTGTTCAGCCAGCGATTCTTCGATCTGGTGTCCGGTCGCGATCCGCGCGGCGGAAACGTCGTGACAACTCTCAATCCGGCAATGCAGCAGGTTGCCTACGACCAGTTGACCAGCAAGGGCTATACCGGTTCCGTCGTTGCGATCGAGCCGAGCACCGGCCGAATCCTGAGCATGGTGAGCACACCGAGCTACGACCCGAACCTGCTTGCGGGCCACGACGGCGCCGAGACGACAAAAGCGTGGGACGAACTGAACGCTGACCCAGCCGATCCGTTGGTGAACCGGGCGATTTCCCAGACCTACCCGCCCGGCTCGACGTTCAAGGTGATCACCACCTCGGCTGCGCTCACGAACGGTGCTACCCCGGAGGATCAGTTGACTGCGGCGCCGCAGATCACGCTGCCCGGAACCAGCACCACGCTCGAGAACTACAACGGAAGCACCTGCGGATCCAATCCGACGGCGTCGCTGCGTGACGCGTTTGCGCGTTCCTGCAACACCGCATTCGTCGAGCTGGGTATCAAGGACGGCGCCGACGCCATCAAGGACGAAGCCAAGGCATTCGGCATCGGCCCCAACACTCCCGCCATCCCGTTGTCGGTCGCAGACAGCACCGTCGGCGACATCCCCGACGACGCGGCCCTCGGACAGACCAGTATCGGTCAACGCGACGTCGCTGTGACGCCGCTCGAGAATGCCGTGATCGCCGCTACCGTCGCCAACGGCGGTGTGCGGATGGCTCCAAATCTGATTTCCCAACTGCAGGCACCGGACCTGACCGAACTCAGTGCACCGGCCCCGGTATCGATGGGCCAGGCGATTTCACCGACGGTGGCGGCAACTCTGACCGATCTGATGATCGGTTCGGAGAACTTCACCGGCGGCGAGGGCAAGATCCCCGGCGTCCAGATCGCATCCAAGACAGGCACCGCCGAGCATGGCGTGAATCCGCGCGAAACACCGCCGCATGCCTGGTACATCGCGTTTGCACCGGCTCAGAATCCGACGGTTGCAGTCGCCGTCATCGTCGAGAACGGTGGCGACCGCGGACTTGCCGCTACCGGTGGCTCGGTGGCTGCACCGATCGGTCGAGCAGTTATCGCAGCCGGAATACAAGGGGGCTGAACCATGGCGTTGAACAATGGCGCTTTGATCGCCGATCGTTACCGACTGAACCGTCTCATCGCCACCGGCGGTATGGGACAGGTCTGGGAAGCCACGGATTCCCGGCTCAATCGACGCGTTGCCGTCAAGGTACTCAAGTCCGAGTTCTCGTCCGATCCGGAGTTCTTGGAACGTTTCCGGTTCGAGGCGCGCACCACAGCGCAGCTGAATCATCCTGGCATTGCCGGTATTTACGATTACGGCGAGACTCGGGACAGCTCAGGCGATTCCACTGCCTACCTGGTGATGGAACTGGTCAACGGCGAACCGCTCAATGCCGTGTTGGCGCGCGTCGGCCGCCTTGCGGTTCCCCATGCGCTGGACATGCTCGAGCAGACCGGTCGGGCCCTGCAGGTTGCGCACGATGCAGGTGTGGTGCACCGGGACGTCAAGCCGGGCAACATCCTCATCACACCCGCAGGTCAGGTCAAGATCACCGATTTCGGTATCGCGAAGGCCGTCGAGAGCGCGCCTGTCACGCGCACCGGAATGGTGATGGGCACCGCCCAGTACATCGCTCCCGAGCAGGCCCTCGGCCAGGACGCCACGTCGGCCAGTGACGTGTACTCGCTGGGAATCGTTGGTTACGAAGCACTTTCAGGCCGTCGCCCGTTCACCGGCGACGGCGCTTTGACCGTCGCAATGAAGCATGTCCAGGAGATTCCGGCTCCGATGCCGGCCGACCTGGCGCCCAACATCCGCGAACTCATCGACATCACGTTGACCAAGGACCCGGCCGGTCGCTACGCAAACGGTGGCGAATTCGCCGACGCCGTCGCAGCCGTCCGCGCTGGAAGGCGTCCGCCGCCACCAGGATTGGGCCAGGGCGGCACGCTGCCCCCGACGGGCGCCACTCAGATAATGCCCCCGACCGCCGGCTACGCGGGTCCGGCCGCGATGGCCGCTGACGATGCGGCCGCAGCAGGTGGACTGACCAGTGGCCAGAAGGCGATGGCGTGGGCCGGCGGTGGTTTGATCGCTCTGGCGTTGATCATCGGCGGCGTGTGGATCGCGACGGACGGCCCTGACAATTCCTCGCCGGCCGTCGTGACGTCGTCGACAACCACGCGTCCCACGACGACAACAACGCGGCCGACGACAACAACGACGCGTCCCACCACCACCACAACCGTCGAGCCGACCACCACGACAACGCGGCCGACGACAACAACGACCGAGCCGACCACCACGACAACAACGGTGCCGACTACGACGACCACCACCGAGCCGACCACCACAACGACCACAACCACCACGACAACTACAACCACCACGACAAACGCTGCAGAAGAACCGCTAGGACAAGACGAATGACGACACCTCGTAATCTCTCCTCCCGATACGAGCTGGGTGAGATTCTCGGCTTCGGTGGAATGTCCGAGGTTCATCTGGCACGCGACCTCCGCCTCAGCCGAGATGTAGCCATCAAGGTCCTGCGGGCCGACCTCGCGCGCGACCCTACGTTCTACCTGCGATTCCGTCGTGAGGCACACAATGCTGCCGCACTGAATCACCCAGCGATCGTGGCCGTCTACGACACCGGTGAGGCCGAGACCGACGCCGGACCGCTGCCGTACATCGTGATGGAGTACGTCGATGGCGACACCCTGCGTGACATCGTGCGCAGCAACGGCCCGATGGCGCCGCGTCATGCGATGGAAGTGATCGCGGACGTCTGCGCCGCACTCGACTTCAGTCACCGCAACGGCATCGTCCACCGTGACGTGAAGCCGGCCAACATCATGATCAACCGCGCCGGCGCCGTGAAGGTGATGGACTTCGGTATCGCCCGAGCGATCTCCGACGCGTCCAGCCCGATGACGCAGACGGCTGCCGTGATCGGCACCGCCCAGTACCTCTCACCCGAGCAAGCTCGCGGCGAGCAGGTCGACGCACGTTCGGACGTCTACTCGCTCGGCTGTGTGCTGTACGAGGTCCTGACCGGTCAGCCGCCGTTCTCCGGCGACTCTCCCGTTGCCGTGGCGTACCAGCATGTCCGTGAGGATCCGCCGACGCCGTCGGAGATCAACCCCGACATTCCGCGCGAGCTGGATTCGATCATCCTCAAGGCGATGAGCAAGAACCCCGCCAACCGTTACCAGAGCGCGGGCGACATGCGAAGCGATCTGGTTCGGGTGCTTGGCGGCCAGCGTCCGAGCGCGCCGATGGTGATGAACGACGAGGATCGCACCACGATTCTCGGTGCCGTCGGCAGCGAGACCGGAAATCTCCGCACCGCAGCTGATCCCGTTGCTCCCGTCACCACCGCCGCCGCGAGTAGGCGGGCACCGGAGCCGCCGGCCAAGAAGAAAGGTCTGCGCTACGCGTTGATGGGCTTCGCCGCCGTCATCGTCATCGCGTTGATCGGAGCCTTCCTGTGGCAGGTGAACTCGCCGAAGACGGAAACCGTCGCCGTGCCGACGGGCCTGACCAATCAGCCCGCCGATTCCGCGGAGGCGACTCTCCGCAACGCCGGCTTCAACGTCGAGCGGCAGAACAAGACCGACAAGGTTGTTGCGCCGGGCAATGTGATCACCACGCGCCCGGTCGGCGGAGTCAACCTCGAAAAGGGCAGCACAGTCACGCTCGACGTCTCCACCGGACCGGAGCAGGTCGCCATCCCGCGCTTGACCGGATTGAGTCAGGACGACGCCGAACGCAAACTCACCGCCATCGGCCTGCGACTCGATCCCACGATCGGTCAGGCCGCGTCGACGATCGCCGAGGTGGACAAGGTTGTCGGTCAAGATCCGGCGGTCGGGGTTTCGGTTGTTCTCGATTCGGCTGTCTCGATCACCGTCGGTTCCGGTCCCGAACAGGTCCGCGTTCCCGATGTCACTGGCCAGCGTGAAGAGGTGGCGCGACCCAACATCGAAGGTGCCGGATTTGTCGTTCAGATAACCGAGATCGACTCAGGCCTGCCTGCAGGCCAGGTCGTCTCCACTGATCCCGTCGGTGGAACGTCTGCCACCAAGGGCTCGACGGTGACGCTTCGGGTGTCAAACGGCAACAAGATCGCGATTCCCGATCTCACCAACAAGACCGTCTCCGAAGCGTTGACCACGCTGCGTGCAGCCGGTTGGGCGGGAACGGCCGGCCAGTTGGTGCAGACGCAGACCACCACACTGATACCGGAAATGGTCGGCAAGATTCTCTCGCAGACTCAGCCCGCCGGGTCCGAGATCTCCAAGGACGCGGTCGTCACGGTCAGTGTGGGAGCGTTGGGAATTCCCAACCGATAGTTCAGAGTCGGTAAATCAGAGTATTGCCGGCAGGGCTCCACCGAGCGCCGACGCGACCTCAGCTTCGAGGGCAGCGACAAGCGCTTCCGGTGGAGCCTCGCCGCATACCGTCAACCAGTTGGCCAGCATCCGATGCCCACCCTGCGTGAGGACGGATTCGGGGTGGAACTGCACGCAGTGAATGGGAAGTTCGCGGTGGCGCATCGCCATCACGACGCCACTCTCGGTGTGCGCGGTGATTTCCAGTTCGTCGGGAATGGTGTCCTCGAGGACCGTCAGCGAGTGGTAGCGCGTCGCAGTGAACGGATTGGGCAAACCGGCCAGTACGCCGACGTTCATGTGAAGAACCTTGCTCGTTTTTCCGTGCAACAACTCCGGTGCACGGTCCACGGTGGCACCGAAAGCCGCGCCGATCGCCTGATGGCCGAGGCAGACACCGAGTACCGGCGTCTTGGTTTCGGCACATACCTTCACCAGGTCCATGGTCACTCCCGCACGCTGCGGAGTGCCGGGGCCGGGGCTCAGGAGAATGCCGTCGAACTGCTCTGCAGCCGCATGAAGCCCGCCCGGAGCGGTCAGTCGCGGATCGTCGTTACGCCACACCACGGCTTCGGTTCCGAGCTGACCCAGGTACTGAACCAGGTTGAACACAAAGCTGTCGTAGTTGTCGACGACGAGAATCCTCATAGGAGCAGGGTAAACGCCCGAGCTAACCGCCGGTGTACGCGGGCACTGTGATCTCGCCCGAACTCGCCTGGGTATAGCCGAGACCGAACCTGGTGGCGTACTGCTTGAACACGCGAATTCCCGGTTCGCCGGCCAACGCCGCCTCGAGCTGTTCGGTGTTGCCGATCGCTCGCATCACGTACGGCGGGCTGTACGTCCGACCATGCAGGAGCAGCGTGTTGCCGATACACCGCGGCGCCGACGTGTTCACGATTCGCTGGTCCTGCATCCCGACCGCTTCGGCTCCGCCCGCCCACAGAGCGTTCAGGACACTCTGGACGTCCTGCTGATGGACCACGAGGTCGTCCGGGGTGGCGTCGACGGGATACTTGCCATCCGCATTGCGCGGAGCGTCGGTCATGGTGACGACTACACCGGGACCGGTCATGGCCGTCAGACCCGCGTCGACGGCCATCGCGTCGAGTTGCGCAAGCGCCTCGGCAACGCCGTCGTCGGACCGCGCGGCCTCCACTTGCAGTTCATTCAGTTGCGCCGAGAGTTCGTCGCGCGTCGAGGAGATACCGTCGGCGTTTGCCTGTGCGCTGCGCACAAGATCGGAGAGCCTGGTGCTGTCGGTGACCTGAAGCTGATTTTCTTCGGCCGAACGCGAAGCGGTGGCGACCATCAGTCCCGCCACGAGGCAGACAACAAGGACACCGACGCGCCAGAAGGTGCGTGACCCGGTGTTGCGTGACCCGGTGGACCTGACGGTTTGTCCCACGTCACTCTCCTAGTTCCTGTCCTGGTTCTTCCTCTGTCATGCCCAGTCGGCCCGTGACCGGCCGGACCCAGCTACGTTAGCGTGTAGGTACACATATGCAGGTCACACCGTAAGAGCGAGGACGTTATGCCCAAGTCGAAGGTACGCAAGAAGAACGACTACACGATCAACCCGGCGAACCGCACTCCGGTCAAGGTGAAGATGGGTCCGTCGAGCACGTTGTACGTGTCGGTGATGCTCGGTTTCATGCTTGTCGGATTGGCATGGTTGATTGTGTATTACTTGGCCGCAGATTCGATCACATGGATGAACGACTTGGGAGCGTACAACTTCCTGATCGGCTTCGGTTTCATGGTTGTCGGACTCATCATGACCATGAAATGGCGTTGACCTGCGCGTTCTCGATTTAGTCCTGATCGTGACCGGCTTTCAATTACATGGGTGTCATTCATCCCCAGTGTGGATAACTCCTGTGGACAACCTAGGAAGTTATCCACATGCTCGAGGATGAATTTCATCCACAGCCTCGTGACAACGGCTCGGACGTAGTCTCGTGGGCCACTCCGATGGGTGCTGTCTACGCGATGTTTGCGGGTGGAATCGCGCTTGCGATCGCCGCGATCGTGGTGCCGACGGAGACTGCCGGACGGTTCCTTCTCGCCCTTGCCGTGATCGGATTGTTCGTGATGGCCGGGCTCGCCCTGAAGCAGCGTCCGCGACTCGCCGTGATCGACGACAACGGCACCCCAGCTATCGCCGTGCAGCGTCTACTAGCGCGCCACGTGTTTCCCCGGCCACAGATCGACCGGGTGCGCCTGGTGCGCTACCCGCGTCTGGGTCGACGCGTCCCCATGCTCGAGATCGACATCGTGGACCGTGCGACCGACACCGAGAAACTGTTGATCTTCGGACGCTGGGATCTGGGCACCAACCCCGAGGATGTCCTCGAGGTGCTCACAGTCCACGGCTTGGTGCCGCCCGAGAAGTAGAGTCGAGCGGTGAGTAGTCCGGAGAGCGCAGAGCGCGATCGCCTTCTCGACCTAGCTGCCGACTACGTGCTCGAGTTCGGCGTCTCCTCTGCAACGCTCCGCGGGTTGAGCCGCGCCCTCGGCTCCAACAATCGCATGCTGCTGTACTACTTCGGGAGCAAGGCCGGTTTGCTCCTCGAGGCACTACGCCGCGCCGGGCTTCGCTTTTCCGGAATAGCCCACCTCCTCGATCTGATCCGCGATTCCGAGATCCCCATCGCGGACCGTCTCCACGGCGCGTGGGACATCCTCGCCGACCCCGAACTTGTTGCCTACCATCGGCTCTTCTTCGAACTCTTCGGAGTGGCCGCATTCGACTCGGAGCAGTACCGACCACTCCTCGAGGGCGTCGCAAACGAGTGGGCCGACGAAACCGCCCGTGCCATAGCCGAAACCGGCGTCGACGCCGAACTTGCCGAAACTTTGGGACACGAAATCGTGGCCGCGTGGCGCGGGTTCCAGATGACGCTGATCGGCGGTGGGGACAGCACACTGGTCAATCGCGCCGCTCGGCATCTGACGGAGTCGATCATCGCTGCTGCGGAACCGATTACATAGCCAGCGCCGCAAGGTCCGGTTGGACGATGTCGAGGGCCTGCTGCGGAACCGCGACGGCTTCGGTCGACCATCCCCAGATCGAGTACAACTCACGGTTCGGATCGGTGTATCCGTCACGGCCGTGCAGCACGCGGTAGTTGTCGATGCAGATCATCTCGCCGGCCTCGGCGCGAAACATCGGTCCGCTGTCACGCACGTGAGTCACCGTCTCGCTCCATCTACGGACCATCGGCCACTGCGCATCTTCGGATTCACCCTCGATCGGCGCGAGGAAGGGGTGGTATCGCGCCTGCTCACGACCACTGGCAACCGTCCTGGCGATGGGCGAGAACGTGGACTGCTGAAAGTTCGGTTCGGAATGGTCGATGTCCACGCTCCAGCAGAAGTCCGCGAGCTCCGCCGTGGACGGATCCAGTGCCAGCAGTCTGGTGAGTTTGACCGCATCGATCAGGAACGAATCTCCACCACTGGGAAGCGCCGGCTGCTTGCACCACAGGAACAGATAATCGGGCGCGTAGTCGCCAAAGGCAAAGCCGTCGTTGTGTGCCGTCATACGGTCCGGCGACATGTCGAAATACCGCTTGCGGCCACGCTTGTCCACCGGCTGCTCGTCGACAACAGCAGCTTCCGCGTCCTGGCTGCGGGCTGTTGCCTCGAACTGGCGTCCGACGCGAATGTACTTGTCACCGAGCAACTTCGACGCAAACGCAATGGCGTCGGTTTCCGTATGCAATCCGCCGAACACCGCGGCGCCGTCAAGCGCGATGGCTGCCCGAACTGCCGCCACGGTGTCCACGCGCCGGGGAACGATACTGGCCGTGGTCAGTTGAGAAGAGAACATTCGTGACTCCCTACGTCGAGTTGAACCAAGTGGTTCAACTCGAGAGTAGGGAGGTGGGATTTCGCCGATGTAACTCCGGAAATCGATTCGGTTACGACTGGCGGCGCTCAGATCACCTTGCCGGGGTTCATAATTCCGTGCGGATCCAGAGCATTCTTGATCGCATGGTGCATCGCGACCACGGCCGGCGAGAGTTCCTGGGCCAGACCACCCATCTTGAGGAGGCCGACGCCGTGCTCACCGGTGACGGTTCCACCCAACTCGAGGGCGTTGTCGATGATCTCGGCAAAAGCGGCCTGGGCACGCGCACGGGCCGCCTCGTCGTCGTGCGGCGTGATCAACAAGGGGTGCAGGTTGCCGTCACCGGCGTGAGCGATATTCGCGATGTGGGTGTCGTGCCGAGCCGAGATCTGTTCGATGCGGGCCAACATTTCCGGAACCGCGGCCTTCGGGACGCAGATGTCCTCGGTCAGCACTGGGCCCAGTCGCTCGAGCGCCGGATACGCGAGACGACGAGCCGAGAACAGCGCGTCGGCTTCTTCCTGGTCAGTGGAGCGGGCACTCCACGTAGCGCCGGAACGGTTGAAACACGCCAACATTCGCTCGGCTTCGGCGTCGCCGATCTCACCGGGAGTGTCGATCCGTCCGAGGAGCACCACCTCGGCATCGGCGGAGAGGCCCATGTTCTTCCACGCGTCGACGGCCAGCAGGCATTGCCGATCGATCAGTTCGAGGGCTGACGGTGTGAGACCTTCTGCGGCAACGGCTTCGACAGCTTTGCCGGCGGCAACAATGGAGTCGAAGTAGCCGACGATGGTGCGTTCGGGATCGCGCTGAGGGCGAAGTTTCACGGTTACCTCGGTGATCACGCCGAGAGTGCCCTCCGATCCCACCATAAGTGCCGAAAGATCGAATCCTGCAACACCTTTGGCTGTACGACGCCCAAGGCGAACGAGTTCGCCGGTGCCGGTGACCACCTGCATCCCCAACACGTAGTCCTTGGTGACGCCGTATTTGACGCAGCACAGACCGCCCGCGTTGGTCGCGACGTTACCGCCGATAGTCGACCACGGGGCGCTGGCCGGGTCCGGCGGGTACCAGAGGCCTTGCTCGGCGCAGGCCTCACGCAGGTGATCGTTGACCACGCCGGGTTCAACGACAGCCAACCGCTCGAGAGTGTTGATCTCCTTGATGGCGTTCATCGCGTCGAAGGCAATCACCACACCACCGGAGACGGCATTGGCTCCACCGGACAGCCCCGTTCCGGCGCCACGCGTCACCACCGGCGCACCGTGCGCGATGCAGGCGCGGACAACGGCCTGGACCTGCTCCGCGGTGCGGGGACGCACAACGGCAACAGGCATGGCGTACGGAGCCCATTCGGCATCATCGTGCGCGTAGCTCGCCATGATGTCCGGATCGACGATCAGGCGATCCGCATCGATCTGCGAGCCGATCGCCTCGAGGAGCGCGGCGGAATCGACGGTGGCCTGATCAAGCGGAGTCATAATTCCACGATAGTGACACCCGAAATGCCAGCCCATGTAGATTTACTCCAGGAAATCGGCGAATGCATGGGCTATTTCTCCATGCGCGGGAGTGACAATGCACGAACAATGGCTACAGATGCTCCTGACCGAGGCATCAACGGATGAACTGATTGCTCATCGTGATCAACTCGCCGAGGCCGCACCTCTCGGCGCGGTTCACGACATCGAACAGGCAGCACGATCCGCTCTCCAACTGCGCAGCCTCCTCGCCCAGCGCCGCCAGCGCGCCACCGAACTGTCCGCTCTCAACGACATCGCAACACTGTTGACCACGATGCACGACCATCACGCGCTACTGCAGGAAATCGTAGACCAGGCAAAACGACTACTCGGAGTAGATCTCTCGTACCTCGCGCTCATTCACGGCGACATCCTGATCATCGAAGTGACCAGCGGCGCGTATACGTCACAGCTACTCGGACTCACCGTCCCGTTCCGCGAAGGCCTCATCGGACGCGTTGTCGAAAACTCCTCTCCCGCATGGACACCGGACTACCGCAATGATCCGTCGTTTGCGCACATCGGCCCCGCCGACGACGCCGCTCGAGCCGAGAACATGCGCGGACTGCTGGCCGTTCCATTGCAGGTCGACGGCAAGATCCTGGGCGCGTTGTGTGCCTGCAAGCGCCAGGAGCGACGCTTCGGCAACGAGGAAGTTGCACTACTGTCCGCACTTGCCGCTCATGCGTCAGTGGCTATCGAGAATGCCCGCCTCCTCGAGCAGTACCGCGCGACGGTCGCGGAAGTCAACGCCGCCAATACCGAACTTGCCAAGCGCACAGCACTTCTCGAACAGACTCTGACGTGGGACCGCTCGCTTACCCAAGTTGTGTTGCGCGGCGGAGGAGTTCGCGAACTGGTGCAGGAGGCGTCGGCGTCGACGCGATGCCCGGTGTTCTTCGTGACCGGCCCGGCCGAAATCCCGTCAGGACTGCAGCACCTGCGTGGCAGTGTGGTGCGCGCCTTCGAAATTCTGGCCGCAGATCGACGTGAACAAGCGCTGACTCTGATCGACGGGGATCAGTTCCTGTTTGCCGTCGAGGTCCGCAGCGCCGGGGATCGCCTCGGCGTGCTGTTCCTGACTTCACGCCAAGATCCCACTGCGGCAATGCGATTGGTTCTCGAACGCTCGGCCCCGGCCGTAGCGCTGGCGCTGGTCGGCGAGCGTGCGGCCCGGGAAGCCACCCGCCGCGCCCGCGACGCGTTCCTGGTCGACCTCATCACCCGGCCGGCACCGACGCCGGCCGAGGTGACGGGGCAGTTCCGGCTGGCCGGTCTCAATCCGGACCGCTCGTACACCGTGGCGGTGGCCCGCCCTGCCGACGCCGTCGAACGAACGCGTCGGAGCATCGAGGAGATCACCTTTCCTCCGGGAACCGTTGTTGCCGAACATGGTTCCCGCGTCATTGCCATGATTCCGGGCATGACACCCGCCGAGGTCGCTGCCGCCTGGGTACAACCACCTGAGAATCCCACCGTCGGTATCGCCGATCCAGCCGTCGGCGGAGAAGGTCTGGCACGGGCATACGTGGAGGCACAGCGCACCGTCGACGTTCTCGAGACTCTAGGCCGAGAATCACAGGTCGAGGCCGCGAGTTCGCTCGGCATTTATCGAATCCTGCTCAGCCGCACCGGCCGAGACGAACTGGAAATGCTGACGCAGCGGTCCCTGGGGCCGCTCCTCGAGGAGGAAACCCGGCGCGGTGTTCCGTTGCTGGACACCCTTGCGTCGTACCTGGCTCACAGTTGCCGGCACTCCGCGACGGCAACTGCCCTCGCGATCCACGCGAACACCCTGTATCAACGACTCGAATCCATCGACCGATTGATCGGCGCCGAATGGCGTCAGCCGGACCAGGCGCTCGATCTTGCGCTCCTGATCCGGCTGCGTGCCAGTGTGGGGAAGCTCGGTCAAATCTGAGCAGGATTGTCCGATCGCTTTGCCAACATCACAACAAGGGTTGCAGCACAGAGCATCACGCCGCCCACCACCCACAGGCCCGCCTTGGCGTTTCCGGTCACATCGGTGAGCCATCCCGTGATGTACGGAGCGCCGAAGCCCGACGCGTTGCCGATGGAGTTGATCATCGCGATACCGGCGGCCGCACTCGCTCCCGTGAGGAACGTGGTGGGCAGGTACCAGAAGACCGGCAGCGCGCACAGAACGCCCACAGCGGTGAGCGATACGGCGATCATGACGGTGAACGGCGAATCCAGGTACAGCGCAATCGGAATAGAGACGGCACCGAGGAGCGTCGGCGCGGCCACGTGCCACATCCGCTCACCGGTCTTGTCGGAGTGGCGGCTCCACAGCACCATCGCCACGGCACCGATTGCGTAGGGAACTGCCACGATCAGGCCGGTCTCCATGAGCGAGAAGTCGGTATCGAATGTCTGCTTGAATCCGGCGACGATGCTGGGCAGGAAGAAACTCAGGGCGTACAGGCCGTACGTGATGCCGAAGTACACCAAACCGAATCCGATGACCCGCGGATCACGCAGTGTCTTGGCGGCCGACCGGTGACCGGCGTCGCCGAGTTCTCGTTCCTCGTCTTCCATCGATCGCATGAGCCACGTGCGCTCTTCCAGGGTCAACCACTTGGCGTCGGCGGGTCGATCGGTGAGATAGAACCACACGACAAACGCCAGGATCACCGCGGGTAAGCCCTCGATCAGATACATCACGCGCCACCCGGCCAGGCCGAACAAGCCGTCGCCGTACTGGATGATCGCAGCGGACAGCGGTGCGCCGAGGGCCGACGACAGGGGAAGTGTCAGCAGGAACAGGCCCATCAAACGAACGCGGTACTTCTTGGGGAACCAGAATGTCAGGTAGAGCAGCACGCCGGGGAAGAAGCCGGCCTCGGCGATACCCAAGAGAATTCGCAGGAAGTAGAGACTTCCCACATTCGGTACAAAGGCCAGAGCCGCGGCCAGAATGCCCCAGGTGAGCATGATGCGCGCGATCCACAAGCGTGCGCCGAAACGGTGGAGGGCCAAGTTACTCGGCACCTCGAACAGGAGATAGCCGACAAAGAAGAGGCCGGACGCGAGCCCGAACATCGTCTCGGTCATGCCGAGGTCGGCGCTCATGGTGAGCTTGGCAAACGCGATGTTCGTACGATCCAGATAGTTCACGAAATAGAGCAGGATCAAGAACGGAATGAGCCGCCTGGCTACCTTCTTCACCACACGAGATTCGATCTCGCTTGGCGCAACTCCACCGTCAGGGGTGGCGCGATCGGTGGAGGTCATTGCGGGTGGTACTCCTAAGAATGGCCGGAAGCATCGCTTCTACTTACGTGACTCGAGCCACAGTAGAATTCATTGCTTCGTCGCACTATGTGGATTGTCTCCACAGAAGAAGTACCGCTATGTGCACTATCTCTAGCCGCTGGTGAGGAACAGCCCCTGCTCGCGCAGTTGCACGACACGCATCACGATGATTCCGATCGTGACCACGGTGACGGCGCTAAAAGCGATCCAGCCGATCCGGACTGCTTTCAGCCGATCTTGACCCGCACCCAACCACTGCGGCACGTACAGGAATGCGGCAGCGGCAGCGGCGCCTGCCAGCAGACCACCCGCGTGTCCCCAGAACGAGATGCCTGGCAGCGAAATGCTGATGATCACATTGATCGCGATCACCGAGATGATCGGGACCGGGCTACGACGCAGACGCAACAACAGAACGGCCTGCGCGCCCATGATGCCGAAGATCGCACCCGAAGCACCCGCGGTCCACGACAGCGACGTCACCGACGCAAAGACCGGTTGAAACGCCATCACCGACGCGCTGCCACCGACCAGCGACACGAGATAGATGCTGATGTACCGGGAGCGGCCCATCACGATCTCCGTGTCGCGGCCAAGGATGTAGAGCGCATACATGTTGACGGCCAGATGCAGGATTCCGAAGTGCAGGAATCCCGACCCGATCAGACGGAACCACTCGCCGCCCGCAACCAGTGCGGGGTTGAGGGCCCAGTTCGCGAAGATCGACGAATCGACCTGATTGTTCATGATGCTGCGCGCCTGCACGAGCGTCGCCAGGAACGCCAGGACGTTGAGGCCCATGAGCGTGTACGTCACGACCGGCACCGGCCGCGCCTGCGTCACGGTATTGCCCGCGACGCCACGCACGGGTCGAACATCGCGTTGACCGGCAGCTACACAGTCAACACATTGGTAGCCCACCGCAGCCTCACGGAGGCAATCGGGGCACGCCGGGCGGCCGCAACGATTGCAGGAGAGAGCAGTGGGTCGATCTGGATGGCGGACGCACCGCGGTTGGGGCGGGAGGCCCTCACTCGCACCGCCGCCCCAACCGGGGTTAGTCATCTTCGTTGTTTACCTGTTCAGGAGATGGTGATGCTGTTGATGACGACCGGCTCGACCGGGCGATCGGAGCGATCGACCGCGGTGGAGGAGATAGCGTCGACAACCTTGCGCGACTCGTCGTCGAGAACCTCACCGAAGATAGTGTGGCGACGGTTCAGGTGCGGCGTCGGGCCGGTGGTGATGAAGAACTGCGATCCGTTGGTGCCCGGGCCGGCATTAGCCATGGCGAGCAGGTAGGAGCGGTCGAACTGCAGTTCCGGGTGGAACTCGTCGCCGAACTGGTAACCCGGGCCGCCACGGCCGGTTCCGGTGGGGTCGCCACCCTGGATCATGAAACCGTCGATGACGCGGTGGAAGACTGCGCCGTCGTAGAACGGTCCGGTCTTGGCGCCGGATGCGTTCTCGGTGGAGTATTCCTTCGAGCCGTCGGCCAGGCCGACGAAGTTCTCGACGGTCTTCGGCGCATGGTTGCCGAACAGAGCGATCTTGATGTCGCCGCGGTTCGTGTGCAGCGTTGCGGTTGCGGTCTGATGAGTTGAAGTCACCACCCCATCGTGCCATTGTCTGGCTTCCGATGGATGTGAGGCTGCCAAACCGGGGCAAAAGCCAGCGTTCAGGCTTTCCCAGGCGATCGCCAGTTTCACGGAACCTCGTTACCAGGGAGCGCTGGAATCATTCGAGATGCGCACATCAGCGCAATCACCAACGAAAGGCACACACCATGGACCTGAGCTACCTGACTGATCTTTTCGGCGCCTTCACCGATCTCTTCAGCGCCCTCGATTTCTTCAGCGGATCGCTCGGCTGACACCACACCTGCACTGACCACGCGCTGTTGAACTGTGGGGCTGCGCTCCCGCCCGACTGTGGCTCCACAGCTCAACTACCGCAACAAGATCTAACACATCGACGTGAAATCCAGCGGCGCGGCGGGTAGATGGCGTCCCCGTGGAGTGTCGTCCACCAGAATCCCGTCATGGACGACGACGTGACCACCGACAACAACGGTCACCGGCTTTCCGCGCAGCCGCCGACCTTCGTAGGGCGTGTAGTCGGTGGCCATGTGCAGGTCGGCGTCCGAGACGGTCCATTCCAGATCCGGGTCCCAGATAGCTACATCGGCATCGGAACCCGGCATGATCGAACCCTTGCGCGGATAGAGCCCATTGGTGCGAGCCGGATTGGCAGCCGTCAACTGCACAAAACGACTCGGCGACAGACCGTTGGCCGCAACAAACTTCGAGAATACGACGGGCAGGCGAGTCTCGACGCCAGGCAAGCCGTTCGGCATATGACGAACATCGTGGCGGTGTTGACGCTTCTGAACGGTGTCGTAGCAGCAGTGATCGGAACCGATGGTCGTGATGTGACCGGTGAAGAGGTGCTTACCCAATCCGTCGACGGTACCGCGTGAACGCAGCGGTGGGCAGCACACAAATCGTTCCGGTTCTGAGCCTTGGTACTCCGAATCATCCAGTGTCACATGATGTGCCACGACCTCGGTGAAGGCTACCAACCCACGCTTGCGAGCATCGGCAACCAGTTCGACAGCCGCCGCCGACGATTGATGCACAAAGTACACCGGCGCCCGTTGCGATTCCGCAATAGCCAATACTGCTGCTACCGAGGCTGTTTCAGCTAATTCCGGACGCGTGGCCGCCATCCCGGCCGCATCGATGTGCCCACAACTGGCGGCGGCATTCTGCGCGTCACCGACAATGGCGTCCGATTCGCAGTGAATGATCACCATGCCACCAAGATCACGCGTGGTTTGCATGGTGCGCAGAATGGTGTGTTCGTCGGCCATCGACTCGCCAGCATAGGTCGTGAACATCTTGACCGTGCGGATTCCGGCGGCAGCCATCGTTGCCAGTTGATCGGCCGTTGTATCGTCCCACTCGACGACACATCCATGCAGAGCCGAATCACACAGACCCTCGGTGGCTTTGGTTCGGAGCTTGTCCGCAGCATCCAACGGATCCTCACCCGGCCGGGGAATCGCAAAATCGATGATGGTGGTGGTGCCGCCGAAAACAGCGGCGGTGGTGCACTCGGCGTACGAATCGAGCGACGTGAACTCGCCCGACGTGAATCCGACATGACAGTGCGGATCCACCCCACCCGGCATAACCAGCTTCCCCGTAGCGTCGAGCACCGTCGCACCGTCCGGAATCAGCCCGCCCGGCTCGGCTATTGCAATGATTTTGCCGTCGCGCATCACCAGATCGGCAAGCCCGCTCCACGACGACTCCACCACCGTTCCGCCCCGCACAACAGTGAGTGGGGAGGTGGTCACGACTTACTCGCAAGGTACGCACGCCAGCCGCCGCGGTCGCTGATGTCCACCACTTCGGGACGATCCAGCCACTCGGCCCGCATGCGCATGGACAACGACCCTCGTCCGTCGGCAAGAAGAATCACGCCCAGTTCCAACTCCTCCGGCTCACGGGGCAGCAGTTCGAGTCGAAGGAGGTCGTAGTCGACCTCGTACAGCTCACCGGGCACGGTGAATCCACCTTCGGCCACCGGGTGCAATCCGGGGAATTCGTCTCGCACGGAGAAGAACTGGTAGTTCGGCGCGGTATCGGCCGCACCCAGGAACGTTGCCCCTGCCAGCGCGTCGTTCAGTGTTCCGCCGGACAGTGCTTGCCCGTTCACGAACATCGTCACGGTTGCCATTCTTGTCTCCTCTAGTTCGAATAACGTTGGTATCAGTGAGAGGCGGTCAGTCGCGCCGGCCCGAAGGAACTGACATCGACAGCCGGTTCCTTGCCCTGGACCAGAGCTGTGAGGACGTCGGCCCACAGCGACGCAAAGGTGAACGAATAGGTTCCACCCGCAACAAAAACGCCTGGTGCACTCTCGAGTTCACCGATGATCGGCAATTCGTCCGGTGTGGTCACAACCGGGCCGGTCCAGACGTCGGACAGCTCGATCTCACCGAGGCCCGGCATCAACCGCCCAGTCTGGGCGAGATTGCCCGCTATGCTCTCCTCGCGGATCGGTGCCGCACCTGCAGTCCGGAACTGTCCTGCGGGCCATCCACCGCCGAGCACTATGCGATTGCGCCTGTCCTGCTTGATCGAAATACCCTCACCGACGTGCTGTACCAACACATTCAAGGTTTCGGGCGGGGCGGCAAGGGTGTGCATTTGCAGCGACAGAGCCCGCAGTTCCAGTTGCACGTCGACCATCGCGGCGACCTCTGCCATCCACGGACCCGCAGCATTGACCACGTGGGGTGCCTGCCACGTCCCCTTCGCGGTACTGACGTTCCAGGATTCACCGATCCGCTCGATTGCCGTGACCTTGGTATCGGTAGCCAGCTGCGCACCACGAGCGACCGCTTCCGCCAGGAGAGCCGGGCCCGCGATATCGGGTTCCGCGTAACCGTCCAAGCCGCACCAGCTGGCACCGGCAATGGTCGATCCGAGCAACGGAAGCTCTTGGCGTGCTTCGTCACCGGTGAGAAGACGGGTCGGAATTCCAACTTCCCGTTCCCATTCGTGCTTCTGTGCCAGAGCGTCACACTGCTCCTCGGTCTCGGCAACCATGTAACCGCCGCAGCGGACGAGGCCGACACCGCCGGGAACATCGTGCTCGAGCTGATCCCACAACTGACTCGCCGCTAGCTGCAGTGGAAGCAGACGACGCACATCCAGTGCCACACCCTGACCGGGTCGGCGCGTGTGAATCGTCTGAATGTGCAAATTTCCGGCCGTCGTTCCCGATCCGGCGCAATTGGGTACCGACCGATCAAGCACCACGACGCGGAAGCCTGCATCGGTCAGTCGAAATGCCGCTGCAGCTCCCACAATTCCGGCACCGATGATCACGACATCGACCTCGCTGGTCATGAACTCGGTTGGCATGGGCTCAGTGGACATGTGTGAACTCCTTCGACGTATGTGCGCTGGCTTCGGCTATGCCGGATCGATCGATGATCGACTGCAGGGCTTCGATGATGCTCGGGTCGGTGACCGGCAGCAGCGGTTCCCGCACGTGACCGCCTGGCTGCCCCAGCAGGTTCATGACCGCTTTGAGCTGGGGAATCGGTGACGCGTGAATGCCGCTGTAGTCACCGTTGATCAGCGCACCGGACAGTGCGCGGTAACGGTCGGCCCATTCCTGCGCTGCCGCAGCATCTTTTGCGGCAACAGCGCGATAGAAGGGGACACTGAAGGGAGCGCCGACGCCACCGCCGTCGATGTTGCCGTCACCACCGAGTTCGAGAAGCGCGGCCAGTCCGCGGCGATGCAGGAAACTACCGAAAATCCTTACCTGCGAAGAGAACTGCTCGACGGTGTCGAGCATGCTCAGCCAATCGCCGGTGCTGTCCTTGATCGCCACCACATTCTCTAGATCCGCGATGCGGGCGAATAATCCGGGAATCTTACCCATGTCCACCGAGACCCCGCGCGGCCAGTTGTACGCCATGAACGGTAGATCTGTTGCTGTGGAAACACTTTCGTAGTACGCAACCGTTTCGTCGGCCGACGTGTGAACGTACGGCGGCGGGGTCGCAAGAATTCCGTCCGCACCGGTGCCGGCCGCGTGCTTCGCGAGTCGCCGTGATTCGTCAGCCGTGTATGCGCTCACTCCGATCAGCACGGGGAAGCGACCACTCACGGCGCTCACTGCCACCTCGGCGACAAGTTTGCGCTCGGCATGGGTCTGGGAAAACCACTCACCGGTGCTGCCGTTGATCAGAACTCCGTCGACGCCCATGCGTGCGTAGAGATCCATGAGCTCGGCAAATGCATCGACATCCACCGCTCCAGCAGCGTCGAACGGGGTGGGAGACGCGGGCCAATAGCCCGACCAAGCGACATCGTCGCGATTCATAGAAGTAGACCTCTCGATGGAGATGCACAGACTGTGCGAATGGGATCGATTCCATACATTGCTCCGAACCGGTAAAATCGTCAAGCCAGGAAACAGACTCGTAACACGGGCATAGTCGAATGAAGCAACCACGCAGTCAATGAAGCCAAGAGGACACGATGACAGTCACCCTGATCGATGTCGCAAACGCCGCCGGTGTTTCGCGAAGCACTGCATCACGCGCATTGAGTGGATCGGCGTTGATCTCTCCGCAGACCAGGGCGGCCGTGCAGGAAGCCGCGCGCAAGCTGCAGTACCGCCCCAATCGCGCCGCGAGCGCGCTGCGCTCCCGGCGGTCACACCTCATCGGTCTCGTGATGAACAACCTGCTCAACGCGTCGTTCCACACGGTCGCCGAAGTAGTGCAAAAAAGAGCGTCGGACAAGGGTTTTCAAGTCATCCTCTGCATCACAGACGCTGATGTGTCGCGTGAACGTGACGTGCTCGAGATGCTGGCCGAGCACGGCGTGGACGGGACGATCGTGATCGGTAGCGGCCGTAACGCCACCGCGACCAACGACCTGCTCTCGGGAAGCGCCGTCGTCAACCTCATTCGGACTGTGGAAGGCAGCAAAGCACCCAACGTTCTTGCCGACGACATCGACGGTGCCATGTTCGCTACCCGTCATCTACTCGCACTCGGCCACCGCAACATCGGCTATATCGGCGGCACCGACGACGCGACGTCCGGCCGTGAACGGTTCGAGGGATACCGCCGCGCGCTGGCAGAGTACGGCGTCGAGGTGGATGAATCACTGGTCAGAAAAGGCTCTTTCACAACGTATTTCGGAGCCGAGGCAATAGGTTCCCTGCTCGATCACGCGCCGAAGATGACTGCGTTGTACGCCGCCAACCACGAAGCGGTTTTCGGCATCCTTCCCACCCTCGTCGGCCGTGGCGTGAGCATTCCGAACGAGTTGTCCCTGGTGTGCCACGAGGACATGCCGTGGCTAGAGATGTGGCAACCCGCGATCACCACGATTGACAACGGTGCAGTACAACTGGCCAATGTCGCAATGGATCTTCTTTTCCAGCAAATAGATTCGGGGAAACTCGGCAAAGAAGACCATGGCCGTACCTACCGGATCGGCTCGACGCTGATCGACCGAAATTCCTGCGCGCCACATGACGGAGGTCACTGAAAACAGCAACGATCGTGGCGCACGACACGCTGTTTCGTTAACAGTTCGTTTCGTCGGTATCTCTCGCGTTAACGGCGTTGACCCTTCATCAATCGCGTGCCAAGCTCAGTGCAATCGATCCCATGAAACTGATTCGGACGATTCAGAGCCTCCCCAAAATGTGCTTTGGAGCCCGAAAAAAATGTAGGCGGAAGCCACTCCCGAAAGGCAACTCGAAAAATGCGCAGAATCCTCGCAGTCGCAGCCGCCACCGCTTTGGCAGCCACCCTCACAGCCTGTGGATCGGGAAGCGACGACACTGCCGCTCCCACCGACTGCACCCCCACACTGGGATCATCGGACCTCGCAGAAGAAGGCACCCTCACCATCGCCACCAACGCCACGCTCCCACCGATGCAGTACGTGGACGAGTCAGGCAAGGTCGTCGGAATGCGCGTTGACCTGGGCAAGGAGATCGCGAACCGCCTGTGCCTGCGCGCCGACTTCGTCAACATCGAGTTCGACGCCCAGATCCCCGGCGTGCAGAGCGGCCGTTGGGACATGATCGACACCGGGATGTTCTACACACCGGCTCGCGCCGAGACCATCTCGCTCGTTCCCTACGAGGTTCAGGCGGTCTCCGTCTCGGTACCGGCAGGAAACCCCGAGTCCATCTCGTCCGTCGACGATCTGGCCGGTAAGACCATCGCCGTCGAGGCACCGGGATACGAGTTCGACACGCTCAACGCATTGAACGAGACATTCAGCGCCGCCGGCAAGCCGACCATGAACGTGCAAACCTTCAAGACGAATGCTGATGCTTACCAAGCACTTTCGGCAGGACAAGCGGACGGGGCGGCGATCGTGAGCTCGGTAACCTCCTTCTACCAGAAGGACGGCCGCTTCGAGACGGGCGTCGACGGCATCAACAACTCACCCTTGGCCCTCGGATTCTCCCAAGGCAGCAAAACTGCCGTCGAGGTGGCGCGCGTCCTCACCGACATGCGTGCCGACGGCTACCTCCCCGCTCTGTTCGAGGAATACGGCGTCGACGGTTACGACGGCGATATCTCCGTCAGTACCGGCCCGCTGCAGCCCTGAGCTCCGCTCATCTTCAGCCCTGAGCTCCGCTCATCTTCAATGCTGAGCTCCGCTCATCTAGCCGAAAGGTAACCCCATGTGGTCCTGGGATGCATTCTTCTCGATCTTGACCAGTAAGCAGCTGCTCGAGGGCGCATGGGTCACCATCTGGCTCACTGTCGTCAGCATGGTTCTCGGCCTGATGCTGGCCGTCGTCGTTGCTGCGGCACGCTCCTCCCGCTGGTGGATTCTGCGGGCAATTGTCGGCTTCTACGTGTGGTTGATGCGCGGCACTCCCCTACTGGTGCAATTGGTCATCATCTATACCGGCTTGCCTCAGGTGGGAATCAAGCTCGGAGTCATCGAGTCCGCCCTACTCGGGCTTGTTCTCAACGAAGCCGCCTACCTGTCCGAGATCGTCCGGTCCGGACTGATGTCGGTGCCGGCCGGTCAGACCGAGGCGGCCCGGGCGCTGGGCATGTCGCCGTTCAAGGTATTCCGAGTTGTAGTGCTACCCCAGGCATTTCGCGTCATGATTCCGCCGCTGGGCAACAGCTTCAACGGATTGCTCAAGACCACAACCTTGGTATCGGTCATCTCGGTCCAAGAGTTGTTGCGGCGCACACAGTTTCTGGTACAGGTCAACTTCCGAGTACTCGAAGGCCTGTGCGCGGCGGCTCTGTACTTCCTCGTCCTGACCACTGCCTGGGGAATGATTCAGCGTGTACTCGAAGCCCGCGCCGGCCGGGGATACGACCGTAACTACAAGCGCAAGAACACTTCCGGCGATGCAAAAGTCGCCGAGTCGGCTCAGCTAGCGGAAGCAGTGAACAGATGACCACCACCGACATTGCCGCCGCCACAACGGTTGTTCGCGTCGAGAACATGATCAAGTCCTTCAACGACGTCCGGGTACTCGACGGCATCGATTTCAGCGTCGCCGAGGGCGAAGTTGTACTGCTGCTCGGACCGTCCGGTAGCGGCAAGAGCACCCTCCTGCGCACCCTCAACTGCCTCGAGATCATCGACTCAGGGATCGTCGAAGTATGTGGCGAATCGATGGGCTACGTCGACAGCAACGGCAAACGGCGCTTGCGCAGCGAAGCACAGATCGCGAAACAACGGCAGGGCACGGGGATGGTGTTCCAGAATTTCAACCTCTTCCCGATGATGACCGCTGTGGAGAACGTCGCAGCCGGCCCACGTCACGTACAGGGAGTACCCAAGGACGAAGCCCAGGCGCAGGCGCGCGAACTCCTCGCCCTGGTCGGGTTGTCCGACAAAGCCGAGAACTACCCCTCCCAGCTCTCCGGCGGACAACAACAACGCGTGGCCATCGCCCGAGCACTGGCCATGAAGCCGAGCGTCATGCTTTTCGACGAGCCGACCTCGGCGCTCGACCCGGAAATGGTCAAGGAGGTGCTTGACGTGATGGTCCGGCTTCGCGACGAAGGTATGACCATGGTGGTGGTCACCCATGAAATGGCATTTGCCCGCGCTGCCGCGGATCGCATCGTTTTCATGAGTGACGGCAAGATCGTCGAAGACGCTGCTCCGGATCAATTCTTCGACAACCCTCGGAATCCTCGCACCCGGGCGTTCCTGGGGCAGATCCTGTGACAAAGTGGAGTCATGACACGAGTGACCGAGTCCCTCAGCAGCCAGCTTCCCGACACATTCGACCAGGCCGTGGCCCGCGTCGAAGACTCTTTCGAGGAAACAGCAACCCGCATCAAGGAATCTGACGCAGCCGACAACGCCCGTCGCATCGCCGCTGTGGTCGCCACGGCAACTGCCCGTGGCGCCGGACAGCTCGGCCTGTTCCTGGGCCGTCAGAGCGCTGTTCTCGCCAAGAAGGGCGTGGAGTGTGCAAAGTCCCTCCCCGCCAAGTCAGCGGCGCGCGCAGAGCGTGAACCGAAGCCGCGTGGACGTAAGCGCATCGGCCTGTTCGTCATTGCCGGTGTGGCTGTGATCGGTGGAGCTGTTTTCTACAAGAGCCGCCACCGCGAGCACCCGCCGGTAGCGTCGGCTCCGCCGCGAGTTGACGAACAGACTGCGTAGATCTTGAAGCAAAGAGGCCCGGAACACAGTGTGTTCCGGGCCTCTCTTCGTTGGTGAGCGCCAGTCAGCAGTTCGACGGCGCCGGAACGTTGTTGAACCGATCGATCATGTAGCCGATGGATTCCGGTGTTCCCGTGATGTACGGGGCTAGATGGCCCAGTGCAACACCCGGAGCGACAGAGGGCAGCTCGTTGACGGAGAACTGCACCGTCGCGCCGTTGCTGCACCATTCCCGCGCGAGTTCCTGTCCCTGGCCGAACGGCACGATGTCGTCAGCTCGCCCGTGCTGGATCAGGACCGGCGACGTCGGCGTCAGGTTGCCGATCTTCTGTTCTGCCAGGATCCCCTGTGCAACGGGCAAGCGATCGAGCACAACCGACAACGATTCGCCCGACTTCGTGAACTCCGACGTCTTCTGGAAGGCAAATTGCAGGCCCGTCTCGCCGACGCACTGATTTTTGGTCGCCGCGAGCATCGCGCGTCCACGATCGTTGATTTCCGCGTCGAGTAGCGGCTCCACGTCGGGGTACTGAGCCACGATTCCGTTGAGCGCGTATCCGATCAAGCCGGTGAGAAATGTGCCGTCGATCTGCTCGAGGGTGGCTTCCAGATCAGCCGGAGGAGCGCCCGCGTACGTGCCCTTCAGATCGAGCTCCGGGGCGTACGACGGCTTCAGCTCCGTTGCTGCAGCGGCAGCGCCGCCACCCTGCGAATAACCCCACAGGCCGACGGGCCCGTTGTCGGGAATGCTGGTGTTCGGAAGTTGCTGCGCAGCCCGCACCGAATCGAGGACGGCGTGCGCTTCGGCGGCGCGGTTCACGTACGTGTGGTCGCCCGGCGTTCCCAGCCCGTCGTAGTCGGTGACCACAACGGCAATGCCGTTGAGCAACAACATATTCACCCAGATGGACTCGTAGCCGACCATCACGTCCGTCGGAAACCTGTATTCCAGTCCGGTGTTGAACAGCTTGGACGGGGCACACTGGTCACCTTGTCCGTGAGTACCTACTGCGCTGGCAACCAGTGGACGCGCCCCCTGCCCGGTCCACGGGTTTGTCGGCTCGAGGTACGTGCCGGTGACTGCAACGGGAGCACCAGTGGCGTCTTCGCTGCGGTACATGATCTTGGTGGCGGCAGCCGGCCACGGACCATTCGATCCCGGCACGCTGAGAAGCAAGGGCGTCGGCTCACTGCGAATGAGGTCGCCGTTGCCCCCGGCGGGCAGTTCAGTCGGCGGAGTGTAGAAATCCGCCGGCTCAGCTGCCGCGAACGGCGCCGTTGCAGCACTGACCACCAGTGCTGCAACGGACAGGCCTGCTGCCCACCACATTCGGTTCTTCACGTTCACGTTCTCCCCACGTCGTTTGCACTGTGCTCTGACACACAGTGAACGCAGGGTAACATATACCGCAAAACAAACTTACCGGTAAGGAAAGAACCTTAGAGTCGTTGCTGTACAGCTACTTTCACCTATTTCGTCGGCTCCACATTGTTGGTCAGGAGCGCACGCAACTGCTCGGTGTTCTCCGGCGTCCACGTCGTCGGATGCAAGATGTTGGCCCACATGTCCGCGGCATCTTCGCCGTAGTTGTGCCCATGACCCGACGGAACATCCGCCGAGAACACCATGTCGAGCGTGACCTGCCAGAACGTCACAAGAGGAATCCACGTCATACCCGGATCGACGTCGCGGCCCTCCGGCTTTTCGCTCAACCAGTCGGGCTTGTTGAGGAGGAGGTCGAACGACCACCACGTGATGGGGTCACTGGCGTGCTGCCAGTAAACGATTCGATCGTCAGCCCAGTCGGCCTCGAGCTCCAGGTCGATCGGATCAGCGGCAAAACGGATCGACTCGCCGCCGTCGATCACGGGAAGAATCTCCCGCGAACCAGAGTCACGATTGTTCGTGATCTCCTGCCACTGCTCCGTGAAGTTGGGTGTGCCCACCCACAAAGCTCCGTCGACGCGCGTCATCATGTCCTGGTCCCCGGCAAAAGCGGCCTGGCCGCCGTACGAACCGAGGCTCTCACCGAACACGACCAACTCGGGACGCGTCTCCACGGGCAGGTTGATCCACTCCGCAAAAACAGCATTGAACAACGCGCGGCCGGCGACCATCGGTGTTTCGCGGTCCGCGATGAAGGCCAACGGACTCGGCAGGAACGAGTACTGCATCGATGCAATGGCGGTGTCACCGTCCTCGACATATTCGAACGCCGACGCCACATCCTCGTTGACCCAACCACGACCCGTGGTTGTCACGACGGCCAGAGTTCCGCGGTCGAACCCACCGGTGCGCTTGAGTTCGTCCACAACCCGGTTTGCCACGCCGCGAATCGAATCCGAGGACTCACGCCCGGCATACACGCGGATCGGCTGCTTCGCCTCACGCCCCGTCAGCGCCGTGATCTCCGCCGCAGTGGGGCCACTACCCATGAAGGTGCGCCCTTCCTGCCCCAGCGAGTCCCAGGCTTCCGCAGACATCGGTGAACCACTGCGTTCGGCAATGAGAGGCTGTTCGATGCCGTCCGGAGTTTCGGTATCCGCACCCGAGAAGCTCCAGTTCGCGAACGCGATCAACCCGTTGTACAGCGCACCGTTCACGACAAAGACAGCAAGAGCGAGAACCACAACAAGGCTGGCGACCTTCGCCGCTTCCTTCGGGACGAACCGCAATGCGAACTGCGAAAGGCGGTTCGTGGAATGGCGAATGCCGCGCGATGCCTCGAGCAGGATGAACCAGATGAACAGCGAAATAAGCGCAACCAGAAGGTAGTTTGCCGCACTGTCACGCGGCATACCGACAAGTTCACGGACGATCCGCTGCCACCGCGCCCCCAGAATCAAGAAGAGCGGAACTGCGATCACGGCCACCACCGCCATCGTCCGCCACGCGATCTTCTTCGTGCGCTCCGACCACTGCGGTTCGACGCCACACTTGCGAACCGTCCACGCGACCAGAGTTCCGATCGCGTAACCCATTGCCAGAGAAATACCCGTCGCGACGCCCTGCAAATACCACACTCGAGGCAGCAGCGACGGGGTCATCGACCAGGTGAAAAACACCAGCGCAAAGGCAAGGCCGACAGGATGAAGCGTCCCGCAATAGCGGCGTATGCGGTCCCACACAGATCTCATGCGGGAATCGTAAGCGCAGAGCGTCCCATTTCAGGCACGGTACCGCCCAGTCGGCATGCTAATTCTCACGATCTGGGTGCGCACAGACAAAAACACCCTCCCAGTTTCCCGGGAGGGTGTTTTCTTACTGTGGAGCCTAGGAGATTCGAACTCCTGACATCTGCCTTGCAAAGGCAGCGCTCTACCAACTGAGCTAAGGCCCCGTTCGGTTTTCCGACCGGAGTCAGAGTACCTATGTTCTAGCTTGTTTCCAAATCGTGCCAAACCTTGTCTCCGCGCTGACTTTTGATCAACTTGGTGACTACGAGAGACACCAGAATGCTAGCCCCGACAAGCAGGAAAACCTTCATTCCAGCAACCCTTCTTCGGCACAAGGAGTGGGCCTAGGAGGACTTGAACCTCCGACCTCTTCATTATCAGTAAAGCGCTCTAACCACCTGAGCTATAGGCCCCTGAACCGGTTTCAAAGATTACCCCACCGGCCCGCTAACACCAAAACGGGTCCGGTGGGGCAACGTTTATGCAGGTCAGTCGCGGTCTGCGAGAGTTACCTCGACGCCGCCAACCAAGTCGCTGCAGAGGTTGTAGATGAACGATCCGATCGTGACGAGCGCGGTGAACAACACCATGTTCGCCAAACCGATCACTGCGGAATAGCCGAAGACTTGCCCCGCTGTCACCAGTCCGTCGGATCCGCCATCGGACACGATGTCCGTAAAAGCGTTGTTCAGGCGGTCCCAGACGCCCATACCGTCCAAAACGACGTACAGAAGACCGACAGCCACCATCCACACGAAGAAAAGTGAAACCGAGATCACAGAAGTGATCTTGAGCGTGGACCACGGATCGATACGACGAATCTGCACCGTCGCCCGTAAAGGCCCCCCGCCGGACGCAGCCGCAACGGCAGCGACGTGATTTTTGTCACCAACGGCCGCCTGCGGCAGGGGATGCTTCGCCTCGGAGAGGTCCGGCATGTCCTTCGGCAGATCCTTACGGCTGATATGCCGAGTCGGACCGTCGATCGCCGCAGCCTTGGCCCGGGGACCGGCCGGAGCATTTCCGGCCGGTGCGTTGGGCCCCTTCGGCGGGGCAACCGTCTTATTCGCAACCGTCTTATTCGCCACAGTCTTGTCGGCGACGGTCTTGTTGTCGACCGCGTTGTTCATGGCCGCGTTGTTCATGGCCGCGTTGTTCATGGCCGCGTTGTTCGCGACCTTCGGAGCAGCCGTTCCCGTGACCACCGGCCGAGCCGGCGGCTGCGACGGAGATCCAGGACCTGTTGGCCGCTGGTTCGGCGGACCGACCGGCGGTTTCCCGGCAGCAGGTGCAGGCCCCTTCCGAACCTCGGGTCGCGGCGCAGCCGGACGGGTGATGTTGGTCTGGGGTTCGCGCTGCTGCACCCCAGGCTGCTGCGTAACAGGCTGCGGACCTGACTGCTGCTGACCACGCTGCCACGGCGGCGCCTGATTACCCCGTGCCTGATTAGCCGGTGCAGGCGCGTCAGGTGCCTTCGGGGCAGCGGGAGCAGCCGGTGCACTCTTCCCAGCCGCAGGCTGTGCCGACTTGTCGGCCACAGCCTTGGAATCGGCGGCAGAGCCGCTTGGCTTACCAGCGGCCGGAGGTTTCGAAGCCTCAACGGGAGACTGCGAGCCCCCTGCACCCGCCGGAGCAGCTGGCTGCTCCGGCTTTGGGGGCGTCGAACCGGAAGTGCTCGTGCTCTTCTGGTCACTGCCCGGCTGGTTGGGAGTGCTCACTAGGACTCCTTAGCTCCATCGGCATTGTCTGCACTGTCGGTGTTTGCGGCAGCGATCTCTTCGGGTTCGTCGGCGTTGCGCGCAATTGCGAGCAAGGTGTCGCCTTCGCCGAGGTTCATCAGACGCACGCCCTTGGTCTGGCGTCCGGCCTTACGAACCTGCTTGGCAGCTGTCCTGATGACGCCGCCGCCCGAGGTGATCGCGTACAGCTCGTCGTCGTCGTCGACGATGAGCGCTCCGACCAGAGTGCCACGTTTCTTGTCGTACTGAATGGTGAGTACGCCCTTGCCGCCGCGACCCTGGACCGGGTAGTCCTCCATGCCGGTTCGCTTGGAGTAACCACCGGAAGTGGCGACCAGCAGGAACTTGCCTTCACGGACGACGTTGAGCGAGAGCAGCTCGTCCTCGCCGTTGAAGCGCATGCCCTGGACACCGGACGTTGCGCGACCCATGGGCCGTAGTGCTTCGTCGGTGGCCGAGAAACGGATCGACTGGCCCTGTGCCGAGACGAGAAGCAGATCGTCGTCAGCGGAGCACAGAACAGCTCCGACCAATTCGTCGTCGCCGCGCAGGTTGATGGCAACGATGCCGCCGCTGCGGTTGGAGTCGAAGTCCGTGAGCTTGGACTTCTTGACCAGACCGTTGCGGGTGGCAAGTACCAGGTAAGGCGCGTCGTCGTACGTCTTGATCTGGATGACGGACTGGATGCGCTCGTCCGGCTGGAAGGCCAGCAGGTTGGCGACATGCTGACCTCGAGCGGTGCGGCTGGCCTCGGGCAGTTCGTATGCCTTGGCGCGGTAGACGCGGCCCTTCGTGGTGAAGAACAGCAGCCAGTCGTGCGTCGAGCTGACGAAGAAGTGCGAGACGATGTCGTCCTGCTTGAGGCCGGCACCCTGAACGCCCTTGCCGCCGCGCTTCTGCGAGCGGTACAGGTCGGTCTTGGTGCGCTTGGCGTAGCCGGTCTCGGTGATCGTGACAACAACGTCCTCACGGGCGATGAGGTCTTCGTCGTTGACGTCGCCGTCGGCGGCGATGATGCGAGTACGACGGTCGTCGCCGTACTTGTCGACAATTTCCTTGAGCTCGTCACGAACGATCGCGCGCTGACGCTCAGGCTTGGCCAGAATGTCCTTGTAATCGGCGATTTCGATTTCGATTTCGGCCAATTCGTCGACGATCTTCTGACGCTCGAGGGCGGCCAGACGACGCAACTGCATCGCGAGGATCGCGTCGGCCTGAATCTCGTCGACGTCGAGGAGGTTCATCAATCCGGCCCGGGCGACGTCGACGGTCTGCGACGCACGGATCAAGGCGATGACCTCGTCCAAAGCGTCGAGAGCCTTGACCAGACCACGCAAGATGTGAGCGCGCTCTTCGGCCTTGCGGAGCAGGTACTGGGTGCGACGGACGATGACCTCGAGCTGATGCGTCGTGTACAGACGGATCATCTGGTCGAGGCGCAGGGTGCGCGGCACACCGTCGACGATGGAGAGCATGTTGCAGCCGAAGCTGGTCTGCAGCTGGGTGTGCTTGTACAGGTTGTTCAACACAACCTTGGCAACGGCGTCACGCTTGACGGTGACAACGATGCGCATGCCGACGCGGTCGGAGGACTCGTCGTGAATGTCGGAGATGCCGGCGATCTTGGCGTCACGAACCTGATCCGCGATGGAGGTGATCAGGTTGTCCGGGTTGACCTGGTACGGCAGCTCGGTGATGACAATTGTGGTGCGGCCCTTGGCATCTTCTTCGACCTCGACCACACCGCGCATACGGACGGAGCCGCGACCGGTGGTGTAGGCGTCCTGAATACCCTGGCCGCCCACGATGAGGCCGTGCGTCGGGAAGTCCGGTCCCTTGACCCGCTCCATGACGGCAGCGAGAGTGGATTCCTCGTCGGCTTCGTAGTTCTCGAGTGCCCAGTAGATGGCTTCGGCAACTTCACGCAGGTTGTGCGGCGGAATGTTGGTGGCCATACCGACGGCAATACCGTTGGAGCCGTTGATCAGCAGGTTCGGGACGCGGCTGGGGAGAACCGTCGGTTCCTGCGTCTTACCGTCGTAGTTCGGTGTGAAATCGACTGTGTCGTGGTCGATTTCACGCAGCATCTCCATGGCGAGCGGCGTGAGACGGCACTCCGTGTAACGCATGGCGGCGGCGCCGTCGTTGCCACGGGAACCGAAGTTGCCCTGACCGTCGACGAGGGGGTACCGCAGCGACCACGGCTGGGCCATACGGACCAGGGTGTCGTAGATCGAGGAGTCGCCGTGGGGGTGGTAGTTACCCATGGTCTCGGCGACCGGACGGGCAGACTTCACATATCCGCGATCGGGGCGATTGCCGGTGTCGTACATCGCGTACAGCACGCGGCGGTGCACGGGCTTGAGGCCGTCGCGCACATCCGGCAGAGCGCGACCGACGATGACGCTCATGGCGTAGTCGATGTAGCTGCTCTGCATTTCCTGCTGGATGTCGACCGGTTCGATGCGGTCGTGCTGCGGTCCGTCCGGTGGCAACGTGGTGTCGGTCATGAGTTCACTTTCTTAAGAAGAAGATGGGGGCGAGCCCCTTGTGCGCCTTTGTGGTTGTCGGAGCTACCGGAAAGGCGCACAGGGCCGTAGGCCCTACACGTCGAGGAAACGGACATCCCTGGCATTGCGGATGATGAAGCTGCGCCGGGCCTCGACGTCCTCACCCATCAACACGCTGAACAGTTCGTCGGCGGCAGCGGCATCGTCCAACGTCACCAAGCGCAGAACGCGCACCGTCGGGTCCATCGTGGTTTCCCACAGTTCCTTGGCGTTCATCTCGCCAAGGCCTTTGTAACGCTGGATGCCGTCGTCCTTGTTGATCTTCTTGCCGGATTCGAGACCAGCCTTCACCAAGACGTCGCGCTCACGATCGGAGTACGCGAATTCCGGCTCGCTGCGCTGCCACTTCAGCTTGTACAGCGGCGGCTGGGCCAGGTAGACGTGACCGTGCTCGACCAGCGGGCGCATGAAGCGGAACAGCAGCGTGAGCAGCAGCGTCGCGATGTGCTGACCGTCGACGTCGGCGTCGGCCATGAGCACGATCTTGTGATAGCGCAGCTTCGCGATATCGAACTCGTCGTGGATGCCGGTGCCGAAGGCGGTGATCATCGACTGGATTTCGGTGTTCTTCAACGCGCGGTCAAGACGGGCCTTCTCGACGTTGAGGATCTTGCCACGCAGCGGCAGAATTGCCTGGTACATCGAGTCGCGGCCGGACTTGGCCGAGCCACCTGCCGAGTCACCCTCCACGATGTAGATCTCGGACTTTTCCGGATCGTTGGAGCGGCAGTCCGCAAGCTTGCCCGGCAGGCCACCGAGATCGGTCGCGCTCTTACGACGAACCAATTCGCGGGCCTTACGGGCAGCGATACGGGCCTGCGCCGACGAGACCGCCTTGTTCACGATGGTCTTGGCGTCAGCGGGGTTGGCCTCTAGCCAGTGCTGAAGATGCTCGTTGCACGCCTTCTGCACAAAGGACTTGACCTCGGTGTTGCCGAGCTTGGTCTTGGTCTGGCCCTCGAACTGCGGCTCACCGACCTTGACCGACACGATGGCCGCGAGACCCTCACGGATGTCGTCACCGTTGAGGTTCTGCTCTTTTTCCTTGAGCAGCTTCTTGTCACGGGCGTACTTGTTGACGACCGTGGTGAGCGCCGCACGGAAGCCCTCTTCGTGCGTTCCACCCTCATGCGTGTTGATGGTGTTGGCGAAGGTGTGCACGGACTCCGAGTAACCGGAGTTCCACTGCATTGCTACCTCGAGCTCGTGGCCCGTGCCCTTGGCCGTGAATCCGACCACCGAGTTGTGGATGGGGCTCTTGGACTTGTTGATGTGACGGACGTAGTCCTCGAGTCCACCCGGGTAGTGGTAGACGCGGGTCTTGGCCTTGCGCGGAGCGGCAGCAGCCGCTTCCTGCGTCTCGGCTGCCGACTTGGGTGCCTCCGCGACGTCGATCGATTCCTCGTCGACATCGATGACCTCGGCGCGCTCGTCGGTGAGCGTGATCGTCAGACCCTTGTTGAGGAAAGCCATTTCCTGCAGGCGACGCGCAACGGTCTCGAAGTTGTAGCGCGTGGTCTCGAAGATCTCGGGATCCGCCCAGAAGCTGACCGTGGTTCCGGTCTCCTTGGTGGCGGGACCTTGAATCAGCTCGCCGGGCTTGGAGTCCGTGTACGTCTGATGCCACTCGTAGCCGTCGACCTTGATGTCGACGTCGAGCCTGGTGGAGAGCGCGTTGACCACCGAGATGCCCACACCGTGCAGACCACCGGAGACGGCATAGGAATCGGAGTCGAACTTGCCACCGGCGTGCAGCTGAGTCAGCACGACCTCGACGGTGGGAACTCCGGACGCGTGCATTCCGACCGGGATGCCACGACCGTCGTCGACGACGCGAATTCCGCCGTCTTCGAGGAGGGTGACCTCGACCTTGGTGGCGTGTCCGGCCATCGCCTCGTCGACAGAGTTGTCGACGACCTCCCAAATCAGGTGGTGCAGGCCGCGCTCACCGGTGGAACCGATGTACATGCCTGGGCGCTTACGTACCGCTTCCAGTCCTTCGAGGACTGTGATGGACGACGCGTTGTAGTCCTTGCTGGAAGTGCTTGTATCTGACTTCTGGGCAGCCACGGGTTGGTAGCTCTCCTTCTCCGTCAATACTCGAGCGCAGCCGTCAGCAAGCCCTTGCGGGTGTCGTCGGAGCGGGTTCGAGAATGTTGCCGCTAGTTACCGGAGACCATCTTACTGGTAAGCACCGACAGGAACCGCCCAATGACACCCCTGGCTGCGCCACAGGCGAATTATTTTGGTCCTGGGAGGGTGAATCGCTAGGACGTTTGCTTCTCCCGGCGACGCTCTCTCAGGCTCGCAATAAAGGCCTGCGCATGTTCGGCAACCTCGCCGGCGTGTGAAATCGGCGACCAGTGACCGGCCGCAATTTCGGTTCGCCGCAGGTCGGAGACCCATTTTTCCGTATCTTCGAAGCCCACCGGGCGAACTGCCTTGTCGTACTTGTTCAGGATCAACTGAACGGGAACGTCCGTGTACCGTTCACGCGGTTTGCCCAGAGCAGGCCGAATATTTGCTCGGTACAACTTGAGACCGTTAACCATGTCGTCGGCAATTGTCGGCGCGGTCACCACCGATTTCGGGTCGAGACCGTCGAAAAATCCCAGAAAAGCCGGCCAGTGCTTGGAAAACCACAGCCGCAACGGCACCGTGCACAGACCTGGAATCTGAAACAGCACCGTGTACGCCGACGCCACAGCTTGCGCGGCCGGCCCGCGGAACCGCCGCCTGGACGCACTGGAACGGATCCATTTACCGAGATGGTCGAGATTCGGTCCCGATATGGAACTGAAGGATGCGATCTTTTCCTCGGCGCCCGGCTCGCAGACGGCCTCCCAGGTTTCGACGGATCCCCAATCATGAGCAACGACGTGAACCGGCTCGTTCGGACTGACGGCGTCGATCACGGCAAACAGATCACCGGCCATCGCACTGAGTTGGTAGTCCTGCACTCGCGACGGGATCGTGCTCTCGCCGGCCCCACGGCTGTCGTAGGTGACAACACGGAAATTGTCGGCCAGCAGCGCCGCGACGCGGTTCCACAATTCGTGAGTGTCCGGCCACCCGTGAACGAGGACGATCGTCTCACCGTCCACCGGGCCCTGCTCGAATACGGCAAGGCTGACGGCACCGTTCGTGACGCTGCGTGCAGTTACGGCATGGAGAGGCGCGTGCTTGGTCATCTGCAGACCCTTCGTAGGTGAGTAGAACTAGAGATCGAGTACCAGTCGTCCGCCGTCGGAACGCGACACACAAATCAGCATCTCGTTTTCGCGTTCGGCATCGTTCAGTCGGTTTTCGCGGTGATCCGGAGTGCCGGCGAGGACCTTCACCCGGCAGGTCCCGCAGAAGCCTTGCTGGCACGAGTAGCCGACACCGGGCAGGGTTTTCCGGACAACGTCGAGTGCCGACTGGTCGGCATTCACGGTCAACACTTCACCGGAGCTGACCAATTGAACTTCGAACGGGACCCCGCCAATTACCGGCGGAGCTCCAAATCTTTCGAAATGCAAAGCCGTGGAGTAGGTTTCACGAAAACTCGTGCGCACTGCGTCGAGCATGGGCGTCGGGCCACAGCAATATACGGCTCCACCTTCCGGAGCCTTTTCCAGAAGATCTGTGGCAGTGGGTAATCCGAATTCATCGTCAGGCCGCACGAATACTCGTTCCGATTCCCAGGTAGCGATCTCCTCGAGGAACGGCATGGACTCGCGGGAGCGGCCCGAGTACACGAAGTGCCAGTCCATTCCCAATTCCCTTGCAGCCCGGACCATTGCAATGATCGGAGTAATTCCGATACCACCGGCAATGAAGAGTGCACCACCCTCGCCGACAAAGGGAAACCCGTTGCGCGGACCACGAACTGTCACGTGCTCGCCTGGTTGCAGTGCATGCATTTCGACGGAACCACCACCACCGTCGGGAATTCGGCGCACGGCGACGGTATATCCCCAGCGATCAGCGGGGTCACCGCAGAGCGAATACTGTCGACGCAAACCGGAAGGCAAATGGAAATCCAGATGAGAGCCGGGCTGCCACGGGGGAAGCGGTGAGCCGTCTGCAGACTCGAAGCGCAGGCGGACAACATTCTCGTCTGTCGCCACGACCTCGCGGGCACTGACCATCATGTTCAGCGCGGTATCCGGGTTGTGACCGGCGATCTTCGGGTTGTAGTCGTATGCCGTCAGAACGCGAAGGTACTTGTCCGCCAACGACTCTGTGATCCGCATAGCCCGATCGGGGCGAGCGCGACCTGCGAGATCTGGCGGAGCCTGGTGCCGCGGAAGACCGTCGTGCCCGATCAGGACGTCCTTGATCCTGGCAATCGACGGAATCACCGTGCCGCCGCCTGCGCAGCCGGCGAGGACGCCAGGTACTTCACGGCCTGAGCCGTCGAACCTTCTTTTCCGGGGTGATACGACTTGGAGAAGTACGTCGACATCCGCTTGACCAGTTCGAAACTGGTGGGGACGGTGCCGCGCTTGCCTGCTGCCACAAAATCCGACAAGTGCGGGCGACGCCGACTCGGCGCCTGGTTGGCAAGTTCGGGATCGTTGCGCATCAGGAATCGGGTACCGCGGATCCACAACCACACGATGACGGGCGTGACCAGGATCTGAGTGCGGATACGGCGGGTTTCACGCTTGTCGAAGTAGCGCATCACGTCGTACGCGACGGAGCGGTGTTCGACTTCCTCGGCTCCGTGCCAACGAAGCAGGTCGAGCATCGTCGGGTGCATACCGGCCCGATCCAGACCGTCGGCGTTGAGAACCCAGTCACCGAGAAACGCTGTGATGTGTTCGATGGCCGCGATGATCGCCAGACGCTCGACCAGGTGATTCTCGGCTCGCAAGCCTGTCAGGGGACGGGGTCCGAGCAGCTTCGAGAAGGCCCATTCCATCTGCTGCGTGTACGCCGTCGGATCAAGTCCATTTTCTTTCAGATGGACCAGCACACCGGTGTGAGCACCGGCGTGCATGGCTTCCTGGCCGATGAAGCCGACAACGTCGTCACGAAGTTTCTCGTCCTCGATGAGAGGGAGTGCTTCCTTGAACGTTTCGACAAACCACTCTTCACCGGCCGGGAGCAGCAGATGCAGCACGTTGAGTACGTGAGTACTGAACGGGTCACCCGGAATCCAGTGCATTGGCAGGTCGGACCAGTCGAATTCGACATTGCGTGCCTGCAACAAGATGTGATCAGGCTCGGCGTGTACCTTGCTCGGCATCTGACTACCCCTTCATGCTCTGTGACACAGTTCACCCAGAACTAGGGTAACTGTAACATGAAGTAATAGGTACAACCAGGCCTTGCTCAGCCGTACGTATCGCGAGGTCCGCGGCCTTTGACGTGCCTTTCGCCCTTACGCCAACTGGGCGCGCTCGGCCCGGTAATCCGTAGTGTCTTCACGACGCCGTCACCCACAGCCACTGCGATTTTCGCGAGAATCTGGGACTGCATCATCCGCAACTGAGTCGCCCAGGCCGTCGACTCCGCCGAGATGCTCAGAACCCCTTCACGAAGGGAAATGGGCTCGGCGTGCGCCGAGATGTCTTCACCGACAACCTGCGGCCACCGGCCGAGAACCGTCCCTTCGGACACTCTCGGGGACCAGCCGCGTGATTTGGATACCGCGCTGGTCAGTGCACCGAACGGTTGTGGGTCGCGGGCATCGGGGCCGGGGCCGGACCACCCTCCGCGTCGACGCGGCCTACCGCTACCGAACTTGGGCGACGACCGGCCCTGGCCGACAGCTTTGCCGTTGGCCTTAGCCGCAGCACGGGCCTCCTCGAGGGCTCGGCGAGCCAAATCGATACCCCGAAGTTCGGGCTCTTTTTCGTCAGTCACGATTCTCGACCCCCTCGGACAAGTCCGTCGTCGCAGACCAGTCTTTCGAGACTATCCGTGAAATACGACCTTCGGGTGTTTCCGATGCTTCGACGCCGAACTTGGCTGCCTCGAGTTCGTCCGGAACGTCCTCCGGAACTGCGGCGGTGACAATGACCTGTTCAGCGGTGGCGGCGACCGCAGCCAACGCACGGCGACGGCGCCGATCCAATTCCGCAAAAACGTCGTCGAGCAGCAATACGGGGTCACTGCCTTCTGTTCGCAGCAACGCAAACCCCGCTAGCCGCAGCGACAACGCAAACGACCACGATTCCCCATGACTGGCAAAACCCTTTGCGGGGCTGTCCCCGAGAATCAACTCGAGGTCGTCACGGTGCGGACCGACCAGACATACACCCCGATCAATTTCCTTGGTTCGCATCACCGACAGTTCGTGATGGAAACGCTCCTCGAGGTACGCGACGTCGTCGATTCCGGGAATCCTTGTGGGATCGGTGAATTCAGGATCCAAGGACGTTCCGAGGCTGCTGCGGTATCGCATCGACGCTGGCCTCGATTCCGGCGCTATCGAGCGATACGAGTCGGCAAGGTGCGGAGCGAGATCGTGAACCAACTCGAGGCGTCCGGCCAACAATTGTGCGCCGTGCGCCGCCAAATGCCCGTCCCACACCTCGAGGGTGGAGAGAACATTCTCGCCGCTACCGGAACCGCGTCGTAGTGCCCCGCCCGCCGTTTTCAGCAGCGCTGAGCGTTGACGCAACACCTTGTCGTAATCCGCACGTACAGCGGCCATTCGAGGGATGCGGAACGTCAACAGTTCGTCGAGATATCGCCGGCGGTCACCAGGATCACCGCGAACCAACGACAGATCCTCCGGCGCAAACATCACGGACTGAAGGATGCCGAGTACTTCACGGGGACGCCGCGCCGGCGACTGATTTATCCTGGCGCGGTTGGACTTTCCCTCGATCAGCTCGACGTCGATGGTGAGTTCACGACCGGAATTGACCACCGTTGCACCGGCAAAAGCGCTAGCGGAACCGTTGCGAATCATCGGGGCATCAGAAGAAACCCGATGAGAGGACAGCGTCGACAAGTAGCCGAGCGACTCGAGGATGTTGGTTTTACCGTGCCCGTTGGAACCGAGGAACACAGTGGTTCCCGGTACCAGATCGAGTGTCAGGGAATCCCACGAACGGAAGTCCCGCAACGAGAATCTACGAACGAACACTCATGCCGCCCAACAGCAATTATCAGCCTGGAAGTCGAACCGGCATCAGCAGGTAGGTGTATTCGCTCGAGGGCGCAGCGAAGTTACCCGACTCGTCCGGTGTCGGATCTTCGTCGGTAGCCGGACGCAGAACTGCGGGACGGCTGGGCGTAGTGAAGCCGAACAGGACGTTCTCGCTGTGCAGCGAGTTCAGTCCATCCGTGAGGTATCCGGGGTTGAACGCAATGGTCAACGGCTCACCCTGGAACGTTGCGTTGAGAGTTTCCTCAGCGCGGCCGGCGTCGTCGCCACCAGCGGAGAGCAGCAGTCCCTCGGAAGAGAACTGCAAACGCACCTGAGCGCCACGCTCTGCCACGAGAGCTACACGCTTGATGGCTTCGATCAGCGGAACAACCTCGACGGTTGCCATGGCCGTGTGCTGCGCCGGCAGAAGCTGGCGGAACTTCGGGAACTCGGCATCGAGGAGGCGAGTCGTTGTGCGACGACCGTCGTTGACGATACCGAGGAGGCCGTCGTTGCCGATGCTCGAGCCTGAACCGAGAGCCAGCTCGACCGGTGAACTTGCGTTTCCGGCAAGCGTTTTCGCGGATTCGGACAGGGTCTTTGCCGGGATGAGAACCGCAGCCTCGACATCGGGGTTTGCCGGCATCCATTCGAGCTCACGGACAGCAAGACGGAAACGGTCGGTCGCAGCCAGAACAATGGAATTCTGGGCGATCTCGACGCGAATACCGGTCAACATCGGCAGGGTGTCATCTTTACCGGCTGCGATGGCAACCTGACTGATTGCTTCGGAGAACAGATCTACCGGGATGGAACCCGACTGCTGCGGAAGCGTCGGAAGCTGCGGGTAGTCCTCGACCGGCATCGTCGGCAGGGAGAACTTTGCGCTTCCGCACGAGATCAGAACGCGAGTGCCCTCGAGGGTGACATCGACAGGCTTGTTGGGCAAGGACTTGGTGATGTCGGCAAGGAGGCGACCGGAAACCAGGACCTGACCGACAGTGGTGACATCTGCGGAAACGCGAACCTGAGCTGATACCTCGTAGTCGAAACCGGAGACCGTGAGTCCCTGTTCGGTTGCATCGAGAAGAACGCCACCGAGTACGGGAACCGGCGGCCTCGAGGGGAGGCTACGGGCAACCCATGCAACTGAATCTGCGAACTCTTCCCGGGATACGCGAAACTTCAGGCTTCCAAGCTCCATCGCCGGGTAATTCCTCTCGGTAGGCATGTTCTGGTGACAGCAAGTCTGGCACAGACGTCAGATGACAAGTTTGGCACAACGGGGTGCGACGCCAACCGTATGCCCTCGAGGGGCGATCAGGAAAGCCGAGACGGGGACGAGCGAGGCCCGTTCCGAGGTTCCTCACAGGAGTTGTCCACAAATCTACTTTTAAAGAGCTTTTCCTAGAAATTTCTCAGTAGTAGTAATAAGTCCTGTGCAATCTGTGGAGTAACGGTTGTCGATGCAGGTCTGCCCCCTCGAGGGCTTGTGGACTTCTCGAGGACAGACTCGAGGAGCGATCAGGGCCCTCTGTGCACAGACAAGAAGTTTTCGGATTACTCCTCGAGATCTCCACAGACTTTCGAAGTTATCCACACAGTTATCCCCAGATGTGAATACTTTCCAGAAGAAACGAAAGGTTTAACTAAATCGGCGTGTCGAACCCTGGCGTGTCGTGGGTTTGGAGGAATGACCCGCCCTCGAGGGACGCAGTCGACACAGCGGTGCCCCCTCGAGGGAAGGACTTTCCCCCTCGAGGGGGCACCGGTAAAAAATGCAGGTCAGCGCTTGGAACGCTGCTTGATCCGAGCCGTCAGCTCTTGTACCTGGTCGTACACCTTGCGACGTTCGGTCATTTCCTTACGGATCTTCTTGTCCGCGTACATGACCGTGGTGTGGTCACGCCCGAACGTCTGACCGATCTTCGGCAATGACAAATCCGTCAGCTCACGGCACAGATACATAGAGATCTGGCGTGCCTGAGCGAGCGGACGGGCCTTACCCGGCCCGCAGAGGTCGTCGATCGACATATTGAAGTATTCGGCCGTCACGGCCATGATCGTCGCCGCATTGATCTCGAGGCTCGACGAATCAGGCATCAGGTCCCGAAGGACAACTTCCGCCAACGTCAGATCCAGCGGCTGCCGGTTGAGCGAGGCAAACGCGGTGACACGAATCAACGCGCCCTCGAGCTCGCGGATGTTGCGCTCGATCCGGCTGGCGATCAGCTCGAGGACGTCGTGCGGCACCTCGAGGCGATCCATCCGCGCCTTCTTGCTCAAGATCGCGATACGCGTCTCGAGTTCCGGCGGCTGAACGTCGGTGATCAGGCCCCATTCGAATCGCGTCCGCAGACGCTCCTCGAGGGTGGCCAACTGCTTGGGCGGCCGGTCTGAGGAGACGACGATCTGTTTGTTCGCGTTGTGCAAGGTGTTGAAGGTGTGGAAGAACTCTTCCTGGATACCTTCCTTGCCTTCGATGAACTGGATGTCGTCGACGAGGAGGACGTCTGTCTCGCGGTAGCGGCGCTTGAATGCCACCTTGCGGTCGTCGCGAAGACTGTTGATGAAGTCGTTCGTGAATTCTTCCGTGGAGACGTACTTCACGCGCATACCGGGAAAGAGCCGTTGCGCATAGTGACCGGCCGCGTGCAGCAGATGCGTCTTGCCGAGCCCGGACGCGCCCCAGATGAAGAGAGGGTTGTAGGCCCGGGCGGGCGCCTCCGCGATCGCGACCGCGGCAGCGTGAGCAAATCGGTTGGACGAACCGATGACAAACGTGTCGAACGTGTACTTCGCGTTGAGGCTGTTTGCACCGGAATTCGACGAGGACGGCGTCGACGGCGGTTTCGTGAAGTACGACGGCCACGATTCGTGAACGCTCGCCAATGCTTCTCGGTCGTCGTCGACCTCTTCGCTCTCGGCGGTCTCGGAGTCGGACGGTTCCCCGTCGCCTTCGGTGAATCGGCGTCGACGGTAGGCGCCGGAACTGCTGACCGATTCGAACTGCCGGCTTCCTGTGCGCTCTTCCGGTTCTGCCGAATCTTCGTCGGGAGGAGCGATACGGACGCCGAGGCCCTCGACCTGTCCACCGAGATGTCGTCCGAGTGCTTGCAGAATCGGTTCGCGCAGATCGCGCTCGATGGTCTCCTGAGCGAAGGACGACGGAACCGAGAGGAGTGCAAATCCTTGCGCGAGTGTGAGTGGTCTCACCAGGCGGACGAATGCCTTCTGCTTACTACTCAGTATCGGAAGATCGTTCCCGGGGTCATCACTCGTGAGTTCTGCAACCACGTCGACCCAGGCACGTTCGAGCGCGTTGGGATCGTCGTTCACGTGGTTCCTTCCGTGTTTCACCGACAGCGAGTGCGCTGGCGCTACCGAGCACGTTGCTGCGGCATGGATGTTCGGTGGTGGGGATGTGCGCTGGTGTGACACTTTTGTTATGTCTGTTGGTGTGTCTGCCACCTGAGGTGAGAAACCTCGTAACAGCCTACGAATATGCCACCTGAACTGTGTTTCCACACAATTATCCACAGATGTGGACAAACGTGCACCGAGTCGGTTTATTTGTGGGATTTTTCCTGAGAATCCAACCCGAAGTCGATCTACCTGGCCTTTTGTTGCAACTCGAGGCGTTGGACACTCGGCGGTAGCGGTGCGTTGATACTCACAGCCCTGTGGATGAATGCCAAAACTTGGGTTTCCGCGTCGCAACCTGACCCCCGGACCGAACGTGCAGATGAGGCCTTGTCGAGTGCTTCTCTGTCGGAATTGCGTACACCGGGTTTTGTATGCTCTGAGCACCGTTGCGAAAATGTTGCCAAGGTCACACTCGGTGCCTCGCTCGAGGTCAACGACCTATGCACATCTGGGTTCGAAAATCAGGGATTCGACGACATTCGGCGTGTCGATTCTGCTTCGGAGGAGTGTCCGCCGAATGCGCTGGTTTGACCTTGGCAACGGTGGTAAGTAACCTCGAACAGTCACCCGCTGGTGGTGATCGTTTCGTGCTGACTACATATGTCGGGTCGGAAGGATTATCCAAGCCGCTTGCCGGGTGGAGAAGACCGTTAGATCCAAGGCGCTCAGGTGGCGCCGATCAATTAGAGGGCGCCGGGAGGCGCCAATGAACTTCGAGGAGTGTTGACCGTGGCCAAGGGCAAGCGGACGTTCCAGCCGAATAATCGCCGCCGCGCGCGTGTTCACGGCTTCCGTCTTCGTATGCGTACCCGTGCGGGTCGTGCAATCGTTTCGGCGCGTCGCCGTAAGGGCCGCGATTCCCTGACAGCCTGATCTGATTCTGAGATCAGGAGCTCGGGGTGTTGCCTGAGCCGTACCGGTTGCGCCGCCACTCGGATTTTTCCGTGGCGGTGCGACGTGGTCGTCGTATGGGAAGACGCGACCTTGTCGTGCACGCGTTTGATCGCGAGCAGGTAGAGGCGTTGGTAGTAACAAATCACGGTCCCCGATTCGGGCTGATCGTGAGCAAGGCTGTCGGGCCGGCGGTGATTCGACATCGAGTCGCGCGCCGGCTTCGTCATATATGTGCAGACCTCGCACAACAGGTTTCACCGGAAACCGATGTGGTTATTCGTGCACTTCCAGGTAGCGCGAGCGCCAGTTCCGATGAGTTGGCCAAGCAGTTGCGCGCAGGTCTGGGCAAAATGAATCTATTGGTGTCGGTAAGTGAAGAGCCATGAGTACTCCGCTCGATGAGCAGATCGAAACTCCCTCAGCCTCCCGTTTTCTGACGGTTTTGAAGGCTGTGCGTCGCGCTCCCGCCACTGTTCTCATCTTCTGTATCGAGTTGTACCGGACGTATGTGTCGCCCCTGCGGATGCCGACCTGCCGGTTCACCCCCACGTGTAGCGAGTATGCGGTGGATGCCCTCCGTACGCACGGGGCGATCAAAGGCCTTTTCTTGACTGTGGTGCGGTTGGCGAAGTGTGCCCCCTGGCATTCTGGAGGGTGGGACCCCGTTCCGCCCCGTCGTGGCCGTGATGCGGGTTGCCGCCACCGCGGTCCTATGGACGAACAGAGGAGTACTTAGAGCCGTGCTCAATTTCATTTACTATCCGGTCTCCGCGATTCTGTGGGTCTGGCACAAGGTCTTCGGCTTTGTGTTCGGCGCAGACAGCGGTTTCGCCTGGGCACTCGCAGTGGTGTTCCTGGTGTTTACGCTGCGTGCGGTTCTGTACAAGCCGTTCGTGAAGCAGGTCCGCACCACCAGACAGATGCAGGAACTGCAGCCGCAGATCAAGGCTCTGCAGAAGAAGTACTCAGGTGACCGTCAGCGTCAAGCTGTCGAGATGCAGAAGCTCCAGAAAGAGCACGGATTCAACCCGATCATGGGTTGCCTCCCGGTCTTGGCTCAGGCACCCGTCTTCATCGGCCTGTTCCACGTTCTACGTTCGTTCAACCGAACCGGAACCGGTATGGGTCAGCTGGGTATGGATCCCGCTACGAACGCCAGCACGCCTAACTACGTGTTCAGCGCTGCGGACGTGCAATCCTTCCTGGACGCACGTCTGTTCGGTGCACCGATCTCGGCTGCGATCACCACCCCCGTCGCACAGCTTCAGGCTTACGTCACCGAGAACGTTCCCGAGTTGCCGTCACGACTGAACATCATCCTGGTTGCAGCTCCGCTGATGATCATCGCGAGCATTGCTACGCACTTCAACTCCCGCGCATCCGTCGCCCGCCAGTCCGAAGCTGCCGCAGCGAATCCACAGTCCGCGATCATGAACAAGCTCGCGCTCTACGTTTTCCCGCTCGGTGTTCTGGTCGGTGGACCGTTCCTGCCTATCGCAATTCTTCTGTACTGGGTTGCCAACAACATCTGGACCTACGGCCAGCAGCACCTCGTCTTCCGCAAGATCGATGCCGAAGAAGAAGAGAAGAAGCAAGAAGCGATCTCACGTCGAAACGACAATGCTCCCAAGCCCGGTGCTCGCCCGAATCCCGCCAAGAAAAAGGGATCTCCGGCAGCACTGAGTGCGACGGAATCATCAGACGAATCCGAGTTGCCCGAGGTATCTCTCAACAAGGCCGACAAGCCAGCGACCAAGCCCACCGGCTCGGGGGGTGGCGGCGCTTCGTCGAAACCGAAACAGAACCGGCCACAGAGCAATCGCGGTAACTCCCCCAAGCGCAATAAGCGGCGCTGATCGAGGAAAGAGAACGACCAATGTCCAGTGATGCTGACACCGCTTTGGATGGAGAAAACGCAGACGTGAGCACTGAAATCGCTGCGCCCGTTACCGACGTCGACGTCGAAGATTCAGACATCGACGATTCTGACGACGACCTGATCGAAGAAGGCGAAATCGCCGGCGATTACCTCGAGCAGTTGCTCGATGTACTCGACTTCGACGGTGATATCGACCTGGACGTCGAGGGCGATCGTGCGATCGTCAGCATCGACGGCGGGGACGATCTGACCAAGCTGGTTGGCCGTAAGGGCGAGGTTCTCGACGCTCTCCAGGAATTGACCCGCCTTGCCGTCCAGCAGTCCACAGGCGAACGTAGCCGCTTGATGCTCGATATCGCCGGGTGGCGCGCAGGCCGTCGTGAAGCACTCAGTGCCCTCGGTGCCGAGGCTGCTGCACGTGTTCTCGAAACCGGTGAGCGTGAAGAACTGGCGCCGATGACGCCGTTCGAACGCAAGATCGTGCACGACGCCGTCGCCAAGGTGAAGGGCGTATCGAGCGAAAGTGAAGGCGCTGAGCCGTCACGTCGAGTGGTTGTCCTGAAGGACTGACACTCCCCCAGCAGTACGAGAATGCGAGCCCCGGATTCGATCCGGGGCTCGCATTCTTTTTGCATTTTCCGGCAATCGGTTTCACGTGAAACGGTCGCGGAAACGGCACCCTCTTCTGGTATCTCGTGAACGATCACCTCGTTGCCGATATCCGTCACCACGGCAACGAAGGTTACAGTCCGTGTGTCGATCCCGACGAGCCAACTGACCGAGACACCTCGTTGGCGGGACACTTGGCGGTAGATCGCTGTACAACCGTCGATGATTGCTTTCGGATACGACGCCTAGGTGTACCCGGCCAGGACGTTGGTAGCGGGCGTGTCGGCTTGATGTGAAGAGAACCTCCGGTTGGGGTGTGGCTTGTCGAAGGCCCACTTCCCACCGGAGGTTCTCGTGTCCCACGGTAATGCCCGCACCACGTATCTCGGGAGAATGCTCATCGTCGAACGCCACCGGGACGGCTGGCCCAAGGCCCATATCGCCAGCGCGATGGGGGTTTCCCGTAAATGTGTGTCCACTTGGGTGGACCGCTTCGCGGCCGAGGGTGAGGCGGGATTGCACGATCGGTCCTCTCGTCCGCACATGATGCCGACCCGAACCGCGGCCACAGTCGAGACGCGGATCGTCGAACTACGCATGCGTGAACGACGCGGACCGGACTGGCTCGCAGCGGAACTCGGTGATCCGCTCGTCGAAGACCACCGCGGTGCGCTACGAACGTCAGCGCCCCGGCGAGCTGGTGCACATGGACGTCAAGAAGCTCGGCCGGATCCCCGACGGCGGCGGATGGCGTGCCCGCGGCCGCGAGCACCGGGAGCGGGACTACTCGACGAAGGTTGGATTCGACTACGTTCACTCGCTCGTTGACGACCATTCCACGCTCGCCTACTCGGAGGTCCTGCCGGACGAGAAAGGCGCCACCTGTGCGGGTTTCCTGATCCGCGCGATCGACTACTTCGCCGGCAACGGGATCACCAGGATCGAACGGCTGATGACCGACAACGTCTGGGCCTACCGGTCGTCATTGCGTGCGGTCTGCGCCGAGCACGGCATCCATCAGAAGTTCATCAAACCGCACTGCCCATGGCAGAACGGCAAGGTCGAACGACTGAACCGCACCCTGCAGGCCGAGTGGGCCTACCGGCAGGTGTTCACCAGCAACGCCGAGCGCACCGCCGCGCTTGCGCCCTGGATCGAGTACTACAACATTCGACGACGTCACAGCGCACTCGGAGGCCTGCCGCCGATCAGCCGGCTGTCACCAACCTGATGGCCGGGTACACCTAGGCCGTGTCGATGATTGCTTGCCTGACGACGTCGAGATCGATCAGGTCATCTTCGGGACCGATCTGTGACGGCAGAAAGCTCGTCAGGGCGAACGGTATTCGAATCACAGTCGGTTTCGGCGGAGGAACCGGCGGAGGGCTGTCGCTGTAGTCGACGTCCCATATGAGCGCGCCTTCCTCGAAGGTCGGAAGCAGGCCGGAATGTTCGGTACCCGATTCGATACTGATCCGGACCGAATCGACATAATCCGTCAACGACGCCGATACAGGATCGCAGTCATCAGCGACCTCCCAGCCGAACTCGCGAACGAAACCTTGTTGCCGACCCCCGCGGGTGTCGACGTATAACAGGTCGCCGGATCCGTTCTCTGCGAACGGAAGATAAGTATCGAGGAACATGTGCGCGACTTCCCCGGCTTGTTGCTGCCGAGCGACCTGAATCCAGTCGTCGCCGAGTCCTTCAGTGTCATGGAGTGTTTCCGGGTCTCGGCAGTATTTATGGTTGGCGACTAATTCGTCGAGACGAGCAATCCGAAGTTCGGGAACACGCTACCGATTAAGTCCCCTCCCCCGGTCGGCTGTTCCTGGCCGTCATGAAGTGAGTAGAACCCGCACCCATGTACGTGAGCCACGAGTCGGTAAGTGTCATTTTCAGAATGTCTGGGGCGGGATGAATGCGCCGGATGGTTTCACGTGAAACGCCTCACCTCAAGTTCAATGAATTAGACAGTTTTCGGGATGAAATTTCCCCATAAAGGAACCCTGCTTAGTTTCGTCACTGTGATGATACTGCTCGAGGGGTATCTCTCTTTGAATGGGCATGTTTCACGTGAAACCTGGCGCGACCGCGAATGAGTTGGCAGACTCACAGCGAGTCGACGCGTAGAAGTGAACACTTGTCGGCGATAACACGGATAATAACTTTGGTCTTGATTGTTGATTTCGCGGTATACGCGGGAGGATGTTTCACGTGGAACAAAATGGTGCGGCGTCGGTTGACTGGGATGAACAAGCGACTGCGCGCGCTGTGTTCGGCGATCGATACGACATTGCAGAACGCTACTACCAATCTCTGGCAACGGACGGCGTTGAGCGTGGGCTCATCGGACCTCGCGAGGTGCCGCGACTCTGGGAACGTCACTTGCTCAACTGCGCTGTCATTGGTGAGTTGATCGCCGAAGGTGAGTCTGTTGTCGACGTAGGAAGTGGAGCCGGGTTGCCGGGTATCCCTCTCGCAATCGCGCGGCCGGACCTCAAAGTCACTCTGGTCGAACCGCTTCTGCGGCGGTCTGTGTACCTCGCCGAGTTCATCGAATCCAACGGATTGGATGTTCTGGTGGTCCGGGGGCGCGCCGAAGAATCTGGCGTAGTGAAGGAAGCCGGGGGTGCCGACGTAGTGACGTCGCGTGCTGTTGCGCCGTTGGAAAAGCTGGCCCGTTGGTCACTCCCCCTCATTCACGAGCACGGTCGGATGCTTGCGCTGAAGGGTTCGAGCGCTGCGGAAGAGATCGAGCGCGACCGAACCGCGTTGACCAAACTCGGCGCGGGCAAGTTCGAAATACTCGAGTGTGGATCCAAATTTCTCCGGACGCCCACCGTCGTGGTCAAGGCCGAGCGTCTCCCCAAACGGCGTCAGCGATGACGAAGGAAGTACACATGATGAGAGCACGCAGTGGTCGATTCGCAATCGAAGGAGCAGTCAATGTCGGGTCGATCTGAAGCCGTGGTTTCACCGGAAATTGTTACTACGTCCGAAACCGCTCCGTCGCCGGAGACCGCTGTTTCACGTGAAACAGCAACACCGCAGCCGAGCGTGAACGCGGATCCGGTGATCAATGACGACGAGAATTTCACGGCTCCCTATTCCGAGATCTCCTCGGAAGAGACTCCGATCGGCGCTGCCGCGCATCGCGCAAGCCAGGTGCTGCACCCGCACTCGGTGACCCTGCCCAAGCCCGCTTTCCGTCGGGTAATCACGATTGCCAACCAGAAGGGTGGCGTCGGCAAGACAACAACAACCGTCAACCTCGCTTCTGCGCTCGCCCTTCAAGGGCTTACCGTCCTCGTGGTCGATTTGGACCCTCAGGGCAACGCCAGCACCGCTCTGGGCGTCGTTCACACCTCGGGTACCCCTTCGAGCTATGAGCTCCTCATCGGCGAAGTGAAGGCCGTTGACGCGGTTCAGGCAAGCCCGCACAGTGAACGGCTTCTCTGCATCCCCGCGACAATCGACTTGGCCGGCGCCGAGATCGAACTGGTGTCGATGGTGGCTCGCGAGAATCGTCTCAAGGGCGCGCTGAACGACAAGGTGCTCGCGGAGCTGGACGTGGACTTCGTCCTCATCGACTGCCCGCCGTCTCTCGGCCTTCTGACCGTCAACGCGATGGTCGCGGCCAAGGAAGTTCTGATCCCGATTCAGTGCGAGTACTACGCCCTCGAGGGTGTCGGCCAGTTGCTGCGAAACATCGAATTGGTGCAGGCACACCTGAATCCCGATCTGCATGTCTCGACCGTTCTCCTGACGATGTACGACGGCCGCACCAAGCTCGCCGACCAGGTGGCAGAAGAGGTGCGTAAGCACTTCGGCGACACCGTTCTCCGGGCTGTGATTCCCCGAAGCGTCAAGGTTTCCGAAGCTCCGGGCTACGGCATGACCGTTCTCGATTACGACCCGGGTTCACGCGGGGCGATGAGTTACCTCGATGCCGGCCGCGAATTGGCCGGACGCTCTGTCACCACTACGACGCAGGAGCAGTGAGATGAGCCAGGCACGTAAAGGCGGATTGGGCCGCGGCCTTGCCGCACTGATTCCTACCGGTCCGGCCACTGCACCCGGACTGGGGGCGGCAGCAGCGGATCTCATCATCGGCGGCGAAGTGGGAAGCGGTGACATAGGAAGCCGTGAAAACGGCGGCGAGAAGGCCAACCCCTCCCCTCCCCCACCGAAGACAGCGGCCCCCAAAACCACAAAATCCAAAGCTGGTGACGCAAAGACTGCAGTGCCGACCGCGGATGAACTCGAGTCTGAACTGACATCCGCTGGCGCTGTCTACCTCGAGATCGAACCGAGTCTGATCGAGACCAACCCGAAGCAGCCGCGTCACGTTTTCGACGAAGAAGCACTTGCGGAGTTGGTGCATTCCATCCGTGAGTTCGGTTTGATGCAGCCGATCGTGGTTCGCCGCAACGGCGACAAGTACCAACTTGTCATGGGTGAGCGCCGCTGGCGGGCGAGCCAGGAAGCCGGCCTCGAGAAGATTCCGGCGATCATTCGTGAGACCGACGACAACTCGATGTTGCGTGACGCGCTCCTCGAGAACATTCACCGTGTTCAGTTGAATCCCCTCGAGGAGGCTGCCGCGTATCAGCAGTTGCTCGAAGAATTCGAAGTGACGCACGAGGAATTGGCGAACCGCATCGGTCGCTCGCGCCCCGTCGTGACCAACATGATCCGTCTGCTGAAGCTGCCGGTGGCTGTCCAACGACGCGTCGCTGCTGGCGTTCTGTCGGCCGGGCATGCTCGTGCATTGCTCTCCCTCGAGGCGGGTGCCGACGCTCAGGAAGTGATGGCGGCGCGCATCGTGGCGGAAGGAATGTCGGTCCGAGCGACAGAAGAAGCTGTCACTTTGGCCAACCGCGCGGACAGTGAGCTTGCTCCCCCACAGAAGCGGAAGCCGATCGTGATGCCGGGTCTGCAGGATGTGGCGGAGCGGTTGTCCGACTCGTTCGACACCCGCGTGACGGTCAGTTTGGGTAAGCGGAAGGGCAAAATTGTGGTCGAGTTCGGCTCGGTGGATGACCTTCAGCGCATCGTGGGCATGATGGAAGCGCAGAAATCGAACAAGTGACGAAACATCGACATCCATCCATACCAGCTAGTTTTGTCACTGTGACAAAATATTGATGCTGAGCGGTTCCCGGAAGTGAAATACTTTGAACCGCAACAGTTTTGATGTGGCGGGTGCAGCGGCAGCGCAGACGGAGTTGTGGTGGCTTATTCTGGAGAAGGAAAACGCGTCGGGTAGGGCAAAAATGTGCGGCGGAGACCTAAATGTTCGGCAGATACCAAAATTGAGATCGCGACCTACGGAAGTGAGTTAGCCAGTGTCGACTCACGTCATCACATCGCTGCGGCTTGACGGTCTCGATCAACTTTCGGCACACGCTCGCCGCTGCGTGTTCTGGGAGATGGATCCGGCGGCCCTTCACGATGCGCGGGGATTCTGCGATCAGGAATTCGAAAAAGAAGCGTGGCTGTCGATGGTTATGCTCGAGTGGGGATCCTGCGGCCAGGTCGCGGTCAAGGACGGCAAACCACTCGGCAGCGCTCTCTACGCCCCTCCCCGCACCATTCCGCGCGCCCAGATGTTCCCCACCAGTCCCGTCAGCTCTGACGCCGTTCTGCTGACCAGTCTTCGGCTGGAGCCGTCGGGCGTCGAGGAAAGCCTCGGGCCGGCCCTCATTTCCGCTGTGGTGACCGATCTCGTTCGACGCGGTGTCCGTGCCCTCGAAGCTTTTGGTATCCGCGCACATGAGCAGGAGTCGGCGTCGGATATCGCGTCGGCAACTGCAGCATTGGAATGTTCACCGGAGGAATGCATGATCAGCGCAGATTTCCTCGAGGATTACGGCTTCGAGGTTGTTGCGCCCCATCATCGGTACCCACGCTTGCGGCTCGAACTCGATCGGGACCACGAGTGGAAAGTCGACGTCGAGGAAGCCCTCGATCGACTCCTGCAGGCCGCGGCCCTCGAGATGATTCAGGTTGGTGAACTGACACGCGTGTGAGTAACGCGCGTGTCAGTTGCGGTCGGATACCGAAAGTTCTTCTGCGAGAAGCTCGGCAAACGTGAACGTGCCGGTGGGCTGATCGTCCTGCCCAAGCAGGTACAGGCGTTTGACCGAAATCAGGATGGCCTCGGCGATGGTGTCACGCATACGCGGATTGGTAAGCACCGCAGCATCATTCGCGTTCGAGAGGTAGCCGAGGTCGATCTGTACCGTCGGCATGTTGGTCAGTCGCAGCAATTCCCACGTGCGACCATGAGTCCTGTTGTCCTGCAACGGGGTTCGGGCAACGATCTCGCGCTGGACGAACCCGGTGAGAATCTGACCGATCTTCGAGACCGAACCGTGTGAATTTCCGAAATGGAAACTCGCCACACCGTTTGCGGACGGGCTGGGATTGCTGTCGCACCGCAGCGAGATCATCAGGTCTGCGTCGAACGCGTTGGAAGTTGATGCCCGATCAGCCTCTGACGGATCGACATTGTGCGGCCGCGAGAGGAACGTCTCCATTCCGGTTGCGGCCATACGCCCCTCGAGGCGCATCGCAAGATCCCACAGCACATCGGACTCGGAGATACCGTTGACGATCGCTCCGGTGGACGGGCCGCCCAGACCGGGATCGATGACGATCCGCTTTCCGCCCAGCTGCGGGCCCTTGCGCCGCACCAGTTCTTCCTCGCTGATCGCGTGAGGTGAACCGCCAGTGACACGAGTTCCGAGAAGGTCGAGCGAGCGCAGAGTCTGGGGGCCGCAGATGCCGTCGGCGGCGATGCCGATCTCACGCTGGAAGGACGACAACGACTCGTGCGTCATCGGCCCGAAGAAGCCGTCGACGCGCCCCGAGTAGAAGCCGAGATCCTGGAGTTTGGTCTGTAGTGCTGCCACGTCGTCGCCGTACAGCGGAGCGGACAGCTGGTAGATCAGAGTGCGGGCGCCTAGGCGGTACGACGCCTCACGAATGGACCGATACGTTGCCGGGCCCACGATGCCGTCGACAAGTAGCCCACGTTGCTGCTGGAAGGCACGAACGGCGCTGTCGAGGTGATGATCGAAGATGACGTCCGGCGCAACCCAATGGGCACCGTCGCCGCTTTCACGTCGAATGCTGGACGGGATGTGGTGCAGATATCCCAGCTTCGTCAATGTGCCCCGAATCTCGGCGACGGCCGGGCCGTGATCACCGTGTCGGAGTCGATGCATGCGTGAAAACCTCTCGGATCGGCAAAAGAATTCGATCGATGTGCCTGGAAGTGGATCTGATCAGGCACATCGATCGATTATCTCAGAAAACCTGGGGATTGCGAGAATCCCCTACGTTCACAGGGTACTCAGAGTACGTCCGAGAGTTCCTTGAGCAGCGCGGCCTTGCCCTTTGCGCCGACGATGGTCTTGATGGGCTGTCCGTCCTTGAACAGGATCAGTGTCGGGATCGACATGACCTGGAAGTCGCGGGCTGCGGCCGGGTTGGCGTCGATGTCGAGCTTGGCGATGGTCAGCTTGTCGCTGTTCTCACCGGCGATTTCCTCGAGAACCGGGGCGACCATCTTGCACGGGCCGCACCAGGTTGCCCAGAAGTCGACGAGAACGGGCTTGTCGCTGCCCAGGACGTCCTGCTTGAAGGAATCGTCGGTGATGGTGACGGTATTCGACACTGTTACTCCTCGAGGGTTGTGAACGAGCTGGGATCAGGGGGCGCCGACGACGTCGACGGCGTGACCGGCGGCATCGAGGGTGTTTGCGGTGATGTCGCCGCGGTCGGCGAGCCAGCGTTCGGCGTCGATCGCAGCGGAGCATCCGGTGCCGGCAGCGGTGATGGCCTGACGGTACGTGTGATCGACCAGGTCGCCGGCCGCGAAGACGCCGTCGACCGAGGTTGCGGTGGAGCCGGGGGCGACGCGGACGTAGCCGGCGTCGTCGAGGTCTACCTGGCCCTTGACGAGTTCACTGCGGGGATCGTGTCCGATGGCGACGAACATGCCGGTGATCTCGAGGGTGGAGGTCTCGCCGGTGACGGTGTCGCGGACCACGAGGCCGGTGACACTGTTCTCGCCAAGGACCTCGAGGGGTTCGGCGTTGGTGAGGAAGCGGATCTTCTCGTTGGCCTTGGCGCGCTCGAGCATGATGCGTGAGGCGCGGAACTCCTCGCGGCGGTGCACCAGGGTGACCGAGCGGGCGAAGCGGGTGAGGAAGGTTGCTTCTTCCATGGCGGAGTCGCCGCCGCCGACCACGACGATGTCCTGGTCGCGGAAGAAGAATCCGTCGCAGGTGGCGCAGGCGCTGACGCCGCGGCCGAGGAGACGCTCTTCACCGGGAATCCCCAGGTAACGCGCTGCGGCGCCCATCGCGAGGATGATCGCGTGCGCGGCGTAGGTTTCGCCGTTCGCGACGACGGTTTTGATCGGGCCGCTCAGGTCGATCTCGTCGACGTCCTCGGTGCGGATGTCGGTGTCGAAGCGCAGAGCCTGCTCACGCATCTGTTCCATCAGGTCCGGTCCCATGATTCCCTCGCGGAATCCGGGGAAGTTTTCGACCTCGGTGGTGGTCATGAGGGCGCCACCGAACTGGGTTCCCTCGAAGAGCAGGGGCTGGAGCTCAGCGCGCGCGGTGTAGACACCAGCGGTGTAGCCGGCCGGTCCGGAACCGACAATGATGACGTCATGGACCGCGGGCGTGGTTTCCAGCTGGGTGGTCATGCGAGCCTTCCAATAGTGAGTGCAGACCCTCCGCTTCTTGGAGAGCCGTACCGATCAACACCAGGATAAGGGGTGTTGTTCCCGGGCCCGGCGCAAAAGTGGTCAGGCGCTCAGCTGGGGTCGTGTGCATACGGTGCGACCAGGGCGCCAGCACTGCGGCGCACCTGATCCGGATCGGTGCCGCGTTCGATTTGCCGGACACCGGTGTGAACTATCGCGTTGATCAGTTCGGCAGTGACGGCGGGGTCGCGTGCGCCGAGTTCCTGCAGCGTGTGCAGCAGCGGAGTGACAAGATCGCCGTGCAGTGCCCGGCTCTTCTCATCGAACTTCGGGCCGGGTGCGATCTGGCTCAGTGACGCCGCGATCGCGTGCTCTCCGTCTGCGGCCAGGATCAGATTGGCGTCGACGTACGCGAGGATGCGACCGGCGGGGCCGTCGGCCTCCGCCATGGCCTCAGCCAACTTCTGCGACCACCGCGGGAATGAATCCTCGACCAGTGCGTCGAGTAGGTCCTGCCGGGAGTTGAAGTACTGATAGACGCTCGATCGGGCCAGTCCGGCGCGCCTGGCTATCTCACCGAACGACGGGATGTCCGCGGTTCCTTCGGCAAGAACCTCGCGGGCAGCGTTCAGGAGCGCACGACGCTGCGCTGCGCGATGCTCGCCGACGGTAGCGGCGTTGATGCGTGGCACGTGAACTCCTTTCGTACGCTGCTCGGTTGTCGAACAGCCTAGTGGGGAGTTGCGCGCTATGTGGTCGCTGGGCGCAGAGCCTCTCGGACGACGCAGCGCGTGCCGGTGTAGATGGTGGGCATGCACTTGTTGCAGTGGACGCACAGCCCTTCGGAAACCGATTCGGACTGAAACTTGTTGACCAACTGCGGATCTCGAAGCAGTGCCCGAGCCATGGCTACAAACTCGAAACCTTCACCGAGTGCTCCCTTGATGGTGTCGACGCGATTGATGCCGCCGAGCAGGATCAGCGGCAGACTCAGCGCCTCGCGGAACTGGCGCGCGAATGGAAGGAAGAACCCTTCCTCGAAGGGGTACTTGGGAAAGAGCGTCGGGCCGTACAACTTGAGACCGTAACCCACGAGTTTGGGCTGGGACGCAACAAATTCCGCCATCGGAACGTCGCCGCGGAAGAAGTACATTCCGTTGAGAAGTGAACTGCCGCCGGTCAATTGCATGGCGTCGAGATGGCCGTCGGCCTCGAGGATCTTGGCGATGGGCAGGCTCTGATCGAGCCACAGTCCTTTGGGGACGCCGTCGGACATGTTGAACTTCGCCGTGACGGCAACCGACGGTCCGGCTGCCCTGCGGACTGCTTCGATCACCCGACGCGGATATTCGGCACGCCTGGCGACGGTTCCGCCGTATTGATCGTGGCGCTTGTTCAGATTGGGGCTCATGAACGAACTGAGCAGATAGTTGTGGCCGAGGTGCACCTCGATGGCGTCGAATCCGGCGTCGACGGCAATGCGCGCGGTGCGCTCGTAGTCGGCGACAACGCCGTCGAGTTCCGCGAGTGTCGCTCCCTTGACGAGACCCATCGCGGGCGGACTCAATCGCGTCGACGGGGCCAGGGTTTTCGTTTTGTTGGAGAGGGTGTTGGCCACTAGTCCGGCGTGGCCGATCTGTGCGGCGGCGAGTGCTCCTTCGGCGTGGACCGTCTCGGTCAGACGGCGCAGACCGGGCAGCGCCTGTTCGTTCATGACGAGGGTGTCGCGGTGGACGCGGCCACCGGGTGAGACGGCGCAGTACGCGACGGTGGTCATGGCGGCACCCCCGCGAGCGACCTCGGCGTGGAAGTTGATCAGGTCGTCGGAGATCGCTCCCCGCGGCATCACGCCTTCGAAGGTGGCAGCTTTGATGATGCGGTTCTTCAAGGTCAGCGGCCCGAGACGGGCCGGTTCGAAGATCGTGGGGGTCATGTTCTTCTTCCTGCTTCGGCGGATCCATTACGATGCCAGTGGACTCGTATCTACGACGATATAGCGCCGACGCCAAATCTGTTCGACAATTCGAGACGATGAACACCACAGGATCTGGTCGCCCCCGAGACCCACGCATCGACGACGCAGTCCTCGAAGTCACCCGCACCATGCTGCTCGAGGTCGGCTGGGAGCAATTGAGCGTGCGCGCCATCGCCGCCCGAGCCGGAGTCAGTAGGGCGTCGATGGCGCGTCGATGGTCGTCCAAAGCGCACTTGGTTCTCGGATCGATCCTCGGCGCCACCCCGGATCTGACGCCCTTCGAGGGAACGGATCGCGACGGGTGGATCCGCTGGGTGGTGGCCGGTAGCGCGCAGTTGTTCGCCCGCCCCGAGGTTCGTGCCGCGGCGCCCGGACTATTGGCAGCATTGCGCGATCACGACGATCTACGTAACGAGCTGTGGCGCGGGTTCAGTGGGCCGAGTACTCAGTTGTTCCTGGAAGATTCGGAAGACCGCGACGCCGCGCTGTTGGACGCAAAAGCTGTGCTGGTGATGGCGGCCGGAGCTGCGATGTTCTCGAGTCTTATTGCGGTGGAGGATGATACGGAGGAACTCCGCGAGCGCATCCTGGCACTGCTGTTGCCGGTCGCAGAAAAGTGAACTAGCCGATAGTGTTGACGGACAGCGTGTTCGGTTTGTCAGTGCTACATTCCGGGCCGACGGCAAGGATGGTGATCTGACGTGGCTGTGTGCCGCGCAGTAGGAGCACCACGGCTGGGTTGCCGTCGACGCTGACCTCGCCCGATCCGAGAAGTGGCTCATCTTGCGAGAATCCGTTTGCCTGCAGGCAACCTGCCAGTTTGAGTGGATCCTCCAATGGGCCAAGATCTTTGGACCCGATCAAGGTGAGGAATCTTTCGGGAGTCGGGTTTTCGCTTACGGTAGGAGTGGGTTGCGCAGTGATGACGGCGTTCGGTTCGGTGGGGCGTACCGCAATCAACACAGCCACAACCGCTACGGCTGCTGCAGCAGCGGCACCACCCATCAGTAGTCGGCGTCGCGAGCGGGCGATGGAGATTACATTCGAATCGGAATCATGTTGCGTCTGTTGCTGTTTCCACTCGCTGTCCAATGCGCTGTGGATGCGCGCTGCCAACTCGGGCGGCATGGGCTCGTGCGGGGCGATGCGCTCGTCCCACGTCCGCAGTGAATGACTGACGTTGTCGAGTTTGCTGACGAACGCCAGTGCGTCAGGATCGTCGTCGACGAGGACCCACAAGGCAGCACTGGTTTCCGGGTCGAGAACACCGCCGTGAAGATCGGCCAGCAGGTCTTCGGAGAAAGGTGGGGCAGGAACGTACGAATCGTTCACGAGCCTCCCCTTTCTGCGCGCGGCTACCTGTTCTGGTGCTCACAGAGATTAGACGCGTCGATATCACGATCGGTTCCCCTGGCCACCCAACTCGGCCAATTCGGCGGCTAGACGCTTGCGCGCGCGAGCGCAGCGACTCTTCACCGTTCCCACAGGGATGCCGAGCCGAATTGCGGCCTCTGCTACGGGATAACCCTCCATGTCCACCGCAACGACGGCAGCGCGCTGCTCAGGCGGCAGCAGGGCCAAGGCTTGATCGACGGTCATCCTCATGTCCACGGCTTCGACATGATCGTGAGAATCGCGAGGTTCCTCCACATTGTCGGCGGAGAGCGAAAAGGCTTGGCGTGACTTGTTTCGCCGAATTCGATCCAGGCATGCGTTGACAACTATCGCGTGGAGCCAACTTCGCACAGCGGCATCGCGACGGAACTTGGACGCGTTGCGGTGCGCAGACAGCAAGCCTTCCTGCAAGGCGTCACTGGCGTCCTCGTCCGAATAGCTGGTACGCCGGGCGACGTGCCATAGATGATCCTGATGCCGGGTCAGCAATTCACGGAAAGCATGTGGATCGCCCGCCACATGTGCTGTCAGTAATTCGACATCCGTTACCTCGCCCCCGGTGCCCCCCCGATAAGTGTGCACCGGCGGATGTTAACCCAGGAGCGGGCCATCGGGAGGGTCAGGGACGGGCTATCGAGCGGCGTTGAACGTTATGTCCGAGATGGCTGTTTGGTTTTGTCCGGATTGCGTGCTGAGTTCGGTAATCCAGATGAGAACGTACTGACTCGGGCTGTCGGTGGTGACCGGAATATCCGTGACACCGTTCTTCAATGTTCCGGTCCCGATTTGCTTCGTCTGATCGAGAGTTGTTCCGGCAGAAGGGGCAGAACGGATTTCAACGACGCTACCCGGCGAATCGGACGTGATGGCAACGTTCTTCAGAGTCGCGGCGTCGTCCAGCGTGACCATCAGGCCGACGCCGTTCTTCAGCGCCGGGAACGGCTGGAAGTACGAGTCCGTCGACCACTCCGTTGTGGGGTTTCCGTCGATGGCGTTCTTGGCCGTAGCCGGCTGATCCGGGGTGCCCTGCGGCGAGAACACCGCGACCGTCGACGCACCGACAGGGGCCGTGGCAACCGGCGGGGCGGCGGGAGCCGAACTTTCCTCGGGTGCAGCAGCTTCCGAGGTCAAGCCGAAGCTCTGTTCACTCAAGGGAGTGTTGGAACTGCTCCCGGAGAGGAAGCTGGCAACCCACACGCCGAGCAGGATCAGCACGATGACGGTGAATACGCCCAGCGCGGTCAACGCGGCGAGCATGCGCGTCGACTTCTTCTTCTCGGCTTCGATGGCCTCGGGATCCGTCAGAGCGTGTCCGGAGTTGCCGGGGTCGCGATGTCCGAGGCGCAGGGCGGGAATCAGTTCCGTCTTGTCGTTGACGACGGACGCCTGATCGAGAATGTGTTGCACCGTTGCGGCAGTGCGGATTCCGCTCTCTGCTTGCAGTGCGCGCGTGGCAACGGCCGAGATGTCGAACGGCACCTCGGGACGGATTCCTCGCACCTCGACGGGATTCCCGGAAGCGTCGCGGCCGGCCGGGAGCAACCCGCCGACGGGTCCGGCTGACGGCTTTGCCAGCGGCCACCGAGCCGTGATGAGGGCGTAGAGCATGGCGCCGAGACCACGAACGTCGCTGGTGGAATCGGCGTCGGCAAGCGTTGCGGGGAACGCGAGTACGGCGTCGCCGTTGATGCTGATGCGCACCCGATCCGGGTGATCGATGGACAGCGCGCCACCCGAGCGGTGAGCTGCCTCGGCAGCAGCCGCGAGGCTGCGGATCGCGCGTGCTGCGCCGATGGGCGACGGCGTCGTCTCGGCCATTTCACGCAGTGATCGGCCAGGCGTCCACTCGGCGACGACGATGCCGCCCGAGCTGCCGCGGACGACGTCGAGGACCCGGGCCAGGCCCGGCGAGTTGATCCGGCCAAGGCGCAAGGTGCGGGAGAGCACGGCCTGCGGACCGGACTGGGCGTTGTCGTCGCCGCGCTGTTCCGCGTCGACAAACGTCAGGGCTACTTCGCGATCGAGTTTGACGTCGAGTGCTTCCCAGAACTGCAGTCCACGAGTGCCACCGTGCGGGGCGAGCAGACGGTAGCGGCCGCCGGCGACGGAGGCACCCGGAATGAGCTTCGGTCCGCGGGGAGAGGGGCGGGAAGTAGAGGTCGGTGCAGCGGGCGGCGTCTTGGCAGATCCGGCGGGCGGCACAGGGTTGGGGGGCACAGCCTTGTTCGGCACAGCCTTTTGCGGCACAGCCTTGTTCGGCACAGCCTTGGGCGGCTCGGACTTGATTGCCTGTGTCTGCGGCGCCTGTTGCTGTGGTGTTTGCTGCTGTGGTGTTTGCTTCCGGGGAGCCTCTGCTCGCGGCGCACCCGTAGGCGCTGCCCCAGCCGACGTGGACTCTTTCACGGCAGAAGTTCCGGCATTCTTGTCGTCGGAGACCTTGTCGTCGCTCACCCTCGCTCCTTCACTTTCGGTTGCCCATCCCCGTGTCTGTGCGGGTTGCGACCTTGTGGTTCCAGGACCAGGGTACGGCAGCGCACCTGGTCGTTCGTGCTGGTTCGATTCCGTTCGCACGGCGGGGATCAGCTCGGTTACAGCATCGTCGTCGCGCTGCGCCGAATTACCGGTGGCGGACTTCGAGGCTGGTTCGGGGCGACCCAACACAGAACGAATCTTGCGGGAGACCGCAACCGTTACCGAGCGCACTTCGGGGATCTTCTTGAAGTACAGGATCGTGAAGGTGATGGCGAGCATGAGAATGCCGCCGACGGCTACGCGAATGAAGGATCCGGGACCGCCCAGGTTCTCGGTGAGTTTGTGGAATCCGAGTACCCGGTCGACGGCAATCATTGTCAGTGAACCGGCCAGGGAGGCGACGACGACGGACCATACGGTCTTACCGACATTGGCCATCTGGAGGTTTCCGAGGCTGCGGTGCAGAAGGTATCCGCCGATGACCGCACCGGTGATGTAGCCGAGTCCGTTGGCTGCACCGAGCAGGATCACGACCTGATCGGTATCGGACGCAACCAATGGGACGAGAGCGGAGAAGGCGATCTTCACAGCGGTGATTCCGAGAACGATCCACGTCGGCGTCCAGGCTTGTTCGCGGGCGTAGAACACGCGGAGTTGGATCAGCACCAGCGCGTACGGAATCAACGTGAATGCCGACCAGCTCACGGCAGTGCCGAGACGTTCGGCCTGTTCAGGTCCGAAGCGGCCGTAACCGTAGAGCGCTTCACCGACCTGGGGGCCCATGAAGGTGAGGAACATGATGATCGGAACGAGCGTGATCATGGTCAGACGCGTGGCGACCGACAGATCGTCGACGACGGCCGGGGTGTCGTCGGCTGCGGCGTTGCGGCTCAGGCGCGGCATGATCGCGGTCAGAACTGTCACACCGAGGACGCCGTACGGCAACTGCAGCAGCAGCCAGGCCTGGCTGTAGATCGCGGGGCCGGCTTCGTCGGCGTGCGAGGAGATGCGCGTCGCGAAGATCATGCCGATCTGACTGATCAGGACGTACAACACGATGGCGACGGCCATGCCGCCGAACTGACGTAGGCGGTCGTCGAGACCCCACAGCGGCTTGAGGGAGATGTTCTCGCGTCGTAGCGCGGGAATGAGGCTGGCAGCCTGCACGATGACGCCGACGGTGATGCCAATGCCGAGGGTGAGCAGTTTTGCGTCACCCATCGAGACCGGATTCAGCGAGATCTCACCTGGTGTCAGGCGGTAGATCACGAGCACCACGAGGACGACCATGTTGTTGAGCACCGGCGCCCAGGCTCCGGGTTTGAAGACCTGACGGGTATTGAGGAACGCCGTGAACAGCGCAGACAGTCCGTAGAACAGGATCGCCGGCAGTAGCAGGTACGACAGGGCCGTCGTCAGGTCGGTGCTGACCTTGCCGTCTTCGGACAGGAAGACGTATTTGGTGAGCACAGGTGCGGCGAGGGTCGCGAGTAGCGCGGCCATGCCGAGAAGGACAAGGGACGCCGTGAAGAGGCGTCGGATGAAGGCTTCGCCTTTGTCTTTGTCTTCGCGTTCGGCGCGGACGAGGACCGGCACGACGATCGCGGTCAACACTGCGCCGAGAACCAGCTCCGCGATCATGTTCGGGATCTGGCTGGCGACTGTGAACGAACTGGCGATGGCCGGACCGAGAACCATCAGGATCATCAGCTGCTTGGCGAATCCCGTGATGCGGCTCGTCAGTGTCGCGATGGCGATGGAACCTGTCGCCGCGAGAAGTCGCGAGTTGGATTCCTTGCGGTCTCCTGGCAGAACATGAGAGTCGGGGTCGACGTCACCGGACTCGGAGACGGGACGGTTCGCCAACTCCATTTCCGCTTCCCGGTACCGCGGGTAGTCGCGGATGACCGGAATGGTCATGGTTGGTGAGTCGTCGAAACGTGCGTCCGGGTTGACCGGCTGGATCGGGTACCCGCGTTCCCACGGTGGCATGCGCGGATGTGACGCGGTTGCGGTGCTCCGGCGCGTGATCGCGGACCGTTTGCCCTCAGGCGGATTCCCGGTCATGAACGTTTGTACCCTTCATCAGCTGGGTCGGGCTGACCCCGATATCGATGCCACAGCCGTCGTCCGGCCAAGAACAACAACAATCCTCCTGCTGTGGCTGTCACAGCGGCCAACGGACGACCGTATGCATTCGACCGTACGGTCACGCTGGTCGGGCTGCCCAATTGGAACCCGTCGGTGGTGGTGAGCGAGAAGCTCACGACCACCTTGCGGGAATCGTTCATTTCCGCTGGCACAGTCAATTGTCGGCTACCGCGCGGCGGCAATTGTTTGGGACCGATGTCACTGATCTTCATCTCCGGCGGAGCGTCCACCCGCAGGTTGACGTTGATGGCGATCGGCAGTTCGTTGCGGGCCACGAGGAGCAGCGGGCTTTGCCCGGACGCCAGTGTGTACACGCCGCCCGGCGATACGACGCTGACGGCTTGATAGAGACCGTTGACGCTGGTGGTCACGTTGCCTGCGCGGATGCTTGCAGCACGTTCGGCATTCCGGACGGACAAGATACTGGTATCGCGCCGGTTGGCCGAACTCATCGCGCGCAGCAGATCCTCACGAAGCGGGGCGGTGAAGGAGCGCGGAGTGAGCAGAACCTGCGGGTCGTCGACGAGTGAGAGTTCGAGCGCATCGATTCGGGGCAGTTGAGCTTGTGCCGTGTCGATGACCGCTGTTTGCGGACCGTCCTGAGTTGCCCGCTCCGGATATTCGAGAGTTGCCGTGTCCGTAGCGCCGGGTTGTGTGCCGAGCAGCGCCGGAAGGGACTGTGGTGTCGCCAGGCCGGAGCGGATGAGCGTGGCGAGCATCGACAGCATCGCGCCGGCGTCCTCCGCGTCGGCGCTCCACAGTTGCGGCGGCGCCAGAATCTGATTGCGCGGCACGGCGGTGGGAGTCAACGCGGACCACGCCATCGCGCCGAGTGCGTCCTGGCGCCGGGCAACCCGCGATTCCGTCTCGAGTTGCGGCGCGGTGTCCTCGTCGATGTACGACGGCGTCGACGGGTTGGATCCGGTCGCGGCAAAAGCTGCGGCCGCCGCTGTGTCGAAGGCAAGTGCGTCGACGGTGTCGGTGATGCGCGAGGACAGTTGTGCCTCGCTCGAATCCACGGACGAGGCCGCTACGAGGGTGGTTGTCGGCCTGGTGCTCAGAGTGTCGACAGTGACGGAATCGAGGACGCCGGAATCCGGCCACACGAAATTGCGGAGCGAAGTCACGCCGAGAATGGTGTCGACGATGTCGGCCGGCCGGTCGATGGCCGTCGCCGTCAGTTCGGGATGGGCGACGGTACCGACTGCCGCGAGATCTGCCTGCGCAAACGGAACCGACGTCGTACACATCGATGCTGCCAGGGTCTTGATTCGCGACAACCAATTGGACGCCGCATCCTGTCCGCGACCGTCGTGGGCTGCGCCGGTGGGGTCTGCCGCGTTGTCGACGACCAGATAACCGCGGGTCATGTTGTCGACCGTGATCACGAGGTCGGGGTCGATGGCGAGGCACAGTGAATCCCGCACCTTGTTGTCGGCGTCGATCTCGGGTTTCGTGGCATTGTCGACGGCGTCGACAAGCGCGTCGAGGCGTCCGCCGTCCGAGAGTTCGGTGGCGAGGTCGTCGTTGATCAGTCGAACGGGGTCATTGACGGATCCGGGGATTCCGCCGACCAGGCTGGGAGCGGTAGCGAGCGGCCACATCATCGTCACGCCGACGGGATTGGACGTGTCGGGTGCGACGACGGCTGTAGCCGAGGTGCTTGACGTTCTTGTGTTGGTCGCGCTGGGAACGCCGAGAACCGGGAGGAGGAAACGTGCGTCGTCGAGCCGGGCTGCGCCGCCGTATTCGGGGGTGCCGTTGACATTGACAAGCATCGGGTAGACGCCGGGCTCGGAGATCTCCAGTGAGGTTCCGGTAGTGCTGCGCAGTGGCAGCGAGAGGGTGAACGGCCTGGATTCGCCCCGCTCGAGGCTGGTGGCGACGGTGTCGAACTCGCCGACTGTGTCGAAAATGGCTTGGTCGAATTCGAGGGCATCGCGTACGTCGGCTGCATTGTCGATGGCCGGCGCTCGTTGCAACCGCACTCCGACGTCTTCGACGGGACGGTCGCCGACGTTCTTGACCGTGCCCTTCACCACGACGGTGGGCGTGCTGGTTGTCGTGACGGTGGTCGGTGTCGTGGATTCGATGGACAGTTCGAGGAACTTGCCGTCGGTGCTGGTGCGTGGTGCCTGAACGTGTTTGTCGTGCGAGGCGGGGAGTGCGTGTGCCGGTGCCGCCCCGAGCGATCCCGTCACACCGACAGCGGCCATCACCAGAGCGGCGATGCCCGCTCGCCGTAGAGCCATTTTCATCCTGCGTCCGGTTCCTTCGGAAGCATGGGTGCGTGGGGCATCTCGGCGATCATCTGTGCGGCAAGTTCGGCTAGTTTTCGTTCGTCCGCGTACGCCAGGCGTGAGTGCAGTTCCGCGAGCGGTACCCAGGCCACTTCGGTGACTTCGACGTCTTCGTCGGACAGTTCGCCGCCGAGGAATCTCAAGAGATAGTGGTGCACCGTTTTATGGACGCGTCGGCCCTCGGTGACAAACCAGTAGTCGATGCTGCCGAGTGGCGCGAGGACGGTTCCCTGAATGCCCGTTTCTTCCTCGACCTCACGCATCGCCGTCTGCTCGGCGGTCTCGCCCTGCTCGATGTGTCCCTTGGGCAGTGACCACAACAGACGACCACGGCGGTCGGTTCGTCCGATCAGTGCAGCACACAGGCGTTCGGGCGGGCCGCCCCAGCCGTCGACGACCAATCCGCCCGCCGAAGTTTCGCGGACTGTACGCATCGGGGATCGTTCAGGATTGCCGACGGCAGGACGACGCCGCGAGTTGCGGCGGCTCCTGTTCGTTCGTTCGGCACCTGACACCCCATCGATACTAGTTGGCATCGTCTGGTTGGCCGGTAACCCGCGCAAACCGGGTGCTCGCGTTGATATGCGCGTTCTGCTATTTGCGCACCTTAAGTAAGCTCAATCGACGTGACTGCCCCTACCCCCGATGCCGATCGCCGTGCACGGCTCCTTGCCGACGCTTCCGACACATTGCGCACGCTCTCCGATGTGTTGACCCCGCTGGGTGAGCGCTTCGCAGCGGCCGGCCACGAGCTGTACCTGGTAGGTGGCAGCGTGCGCGACACAATCCTTGGCCGGTTCAGCGGTGATCTGGATTTCACGACGGACGCGCGTCCCGAGAAGGTGCAGGCTCTGCTCAAGGGCTGGGTCGACAAGCAGTGGGATACCGGGATCGATTTCGGCACGATCAGCGCCATCAAGGACGGCCAGGAGATCGAGATCACGACGTTCCGGGCCGATGCCTACGATCGTGTGTCGCGTAATCCGGTAGTCCAGTACGGCGAGAATCTTGCCGACGATCTGGTGCGTCGTGATTTCACGGTCAACGCGATGGCCATGGCGATAGGCGCCGACGGTTCGTTCACGTTTGTCGATCCGCTGAACGGCATGGACGCTCTGCTCGCCGGGGAACTCGATACGCCGTCGGCTCCCGAGAACTCGTTCAACGACGATCCGCTGCGGATGCTGCGCGCGGCACGGTTCGTATCTCAGCTTGGTTTCACGTTGAACAATCGCGTTTTCGACGCCATCAAGGACATGGCTTCGCAGATCGAGCGGATCACGGCCGAACGTGTGCAGACCGAACTCAACAAGCTCATGCTCGGCATGTACCCGTTGGACGGCATCAACGTCATGGTCGATTCCGGTTTGGCGGATTACGTGCTGCCCGAGATCCCGCAGATGAAGCTCGAGATCGACGAGCATCACCAGCACAAGGACGTCTACCAGCACTCTCTGACGGTGCTTCAGCAGGCCATCGACCTCGAGGATGGCGACCCGGACCTCGTATTACGTTGGGCTGCACTGCTTCACGACATCGGTAAGCCGGACACCAAGCGCAACGAGCCCGGCGGCGGCGTCAGCTTCCATCACCACGAGGTTGTCGGTGCCAAGCTCGTGCGCAAGCGTTTGCGTGCCCTCAAGTTCTCCAAGCAGATGGTGGACGACATCTCGCAGCTCGTGTTCCTGCACTTGCGTTTTCACGGTTACGGCAAGGGGCAGTGGACGGACTCTGCCGTGCGGCGGTACGTCACAGATGCCGGTGAACTACTCCCCCGCTTGCACAAGTTGGTGCGCGCCGACTGCACCACCCGCAACAAGCGTCGGGCCGCGCAGTTGCAGGCCACCTACGACGATATCGAAGAGCGGATCGCCCGTATCGCCGAGCAGGAAGACCTCGCTCGGGTGCGTCCGGACCTCGACGGCAACGCCATCATGGAATTGTTGAACATTCCTGCCGGTCCCCAGGTGGGTAAGGCGTGGACCTTCCTCAAGGAGTTGCGTCTCGATCGTGGTCCCCTCGACCGCGACGAGGCCGAGGCCGAACTGTTGAAGTGGTGGGCTGCCCAGCAGTCCTAGCCTTCTCGCTTTTTGCGGTTGATCAACACCGCCGACAATCCGGCGGCGTAGACGCCCGCACCGGCAAGGGCTAATCCGACGCTCTTACCGTCGGGTGCGATCACCGTCGACGCGGCGGCGATCGCACCGATGAACGCGACGTTGAACACGGTGTCCTGCAAGGAGAAAACCTGGCCACGACGGTTGTCGTCGATGTCGATCTGCATCGCCGCGTCGCCGGCCAGTTTCACGGTTTGACCGGCAACGCCGAGAAGGAACGCGGCGATCAGGAGTGATCCCTGCGTCAGTGTGGTGACAAAAACGAGTTGGATGATCACCGCGGCCGTCAGTGCGGAGGTGACGGTTCGCGAGCGACCGAGCCGCGGAATCACAAACGGAGTGATCAGTGCGGCGATCAGCATGCCGATGGCCGTAGCGCCAACGGCAACACCGAATCCCGCCATCCCACCAGGGAGCGCCGAGCCGTTGGACGTGTCCCGAAGCACCAGCACCATGATCAGTGTGTTGATGCCGAAACAGATTCTGTGCGCGCCGATTCCGATCATCGTGGTAGTGACGCCGGGAGCCTCCCAGACGGCAGTGGCTCCGGTCTTCAGGCCCGTCAGAACGGAATGAAGAGCGCCCGTGTTGGTTCTTTCCGAGGAGGTGGGGCCAAGTGATCTGGCGGTGAACCGTGCTGCCGCCACAGCCGCGACGGCCGATCCGACAGCAGCGCACGCAACGGCGATTGCGGACGCCCGATCACCGGCACCCACAATCCCGATAATGCTCACCGCCGCGGTTGCGCCCAGGGCCGACACCACTGAACCTGCGGTTGTGAGAACGGAATTGGTGGCCACCAACCAGGATTGCCGAACCACTTTCGGTAGTGCAGCCGAGACTCCGGCGCCAACAAATCGGCTGACCCCGATAGCCGCCAATGCGCACAACAGCAGCGGCGTGTCCCCTCCCCCGCTGGCGAGCAGAACAGCGGTCGTGAGGATCAGCAGACCGCGCAGAACACTTGCCCACAGCAGGACGAGGCGCCGGTCGAGGCGATCGAGTAGCGCACCCGCAAAGGGTCCGATGATCGAATAGGGCAGCAGCAGTACGGCAAACCCCGCCGCAATCGCCACGGGATCTGTCTCGCGTTCCGGGTTGAACAGGATCGCGCCGCCCAGCGCGGCCTGAAACAACCCGTCGCCGAACTGGCTCGAGAAGCGGACAAGCGCCAACCGTCCGAGGCCCGGGGATTCCCGCACGGTGTGGAGCGTCCTGGACCAGGCCTCGCGCCGGTTCGAGGCTGGGGTCATGTAGTGAAACTCTAGCGGGAACCGAACTATCGACCGTCGAACCGGTCCCGCAATGCATCGAGGCCAACCAGGTACACGTTGTCGCCGAAGGCGTTCTCCACGACGGGGATGATCTCGTCGCCTCCGTCGTAAGTGGCGGTCCACCTGACTTCACAGCCGTCAGGCGTCGGAACTACTTCGATGCGCGCAATGTAGTTCTTGACCGGAAGCGGTTGGTCGAGTACCTCGTAGCTGTAGGTTCGGCCGCTGTTGTCATGCTCGATCAACTCTTCACGTGCTACGACATTGCCGTCGACGATGAATCGGCGTACAGCACCTGGCGTGGTCGGGTCTGCGCTTTCTTCCATTTCGGAAGGGGGGACGCGCGGGTGCCACGAGGCGAGTTCGTCGAATCCTTTGATCACAGACCAGATCTGGTCCGGCTCGACGGGCAGAGTGGTTGTTCGTAGAAGCGTGGGCATAAGTACCTCTCTAGTGCTTCGCTCGGTGTGACGTGGACACTAGGGAGCTCGTGGGCCGGGTGGGAACGCAAATCCCATTCATTGGAAAGGTGCGTGCTCTTCAGGCTGCCGCGGTGCGGGCCTGTTCTGCTCGCCACCAGCCGACAGTTTCGCGCGCTGCCTGATCGAGTGGCGTCGGCGACAGCCCGAGGAGGGCTTCGCTGGCAGTCGAATCCATCACGAAGGGCTTGGTGAACTGGTAGTTCATCTCTGCGAGTTCGCGGGTATCGGTGTGTACCTTGCCGACGGTATCGAGAACCCAGGCCGGGAGTACGCCCACCTTGGCGGCGGGGGCTCCTGCGGCGTCGGCAAACGCCTCGGCAATGGTGCGTTGGGTGAGCGCGGGTCCGGTGGGTGCGTGCAGGACGGAGTTCCACAGTTCCGGGTTGTGTGCCGCGGCGATCATCGCTGCCGCAAGATCGGGTACGTACGTGAAGGAGTGTGGCTGATCTGCCGATCCGATTACCCGAATCTTCTTTCCTGCCATCACTTTCGGAGCCATGCGTTCGCCGGCGTGAGCTGTGCGCACGTAGGGGCCGAAGAAGTCCGACGCCACCACGCTGACGGTGGGTGTGGCAGAGGCTTCGCGGGCGCGCAGTAGCATCGCGCGCACTCCGCGCTTACCGCCGGTGACGTTGCGGGGGTCGGATTCCGTCATCACGGTGTCGGAGTTGTAGGCGTAGAGGCTTTCGGGGAACACCACAACGGCATTCAACGAGGCTGCGACGTCGAGGATGACTTTTTCTGCCGCGGGGAGTTCACGTTCCCAGTCCGCGGCGTTGTAGGCGGCATGAATGCAGTGGTAGATCGCGGTGGCGCCGTCGGCGGCGGCGCGCAGTGCGTCTCGATCCGACACATCGACGCGTCGACGCTCGATCCGTGGGTGCTGCGGTCCGCTTCCGGATCTGGTCAGGAGGCGGACGTCGATCCCCTGTTCGGCGAGTTGTAGCGCCACGGTGGATCCGACTGGTCCTGCGCCGGTGACGATTTCGAGGTTCGACATGGTGTCTCCTACCTGAGGTTCGTGGTTTAGAGAGCACTGCTCTCGATTTCTAGGATGCGCCACGTGGATGGCTATGTCAAGAGCACTGCTCTCTTTTATCGACACTGCTCTCGTTTGTTGGCTCTGCTCTCGGAATTGAGGCAAGCTGTTCCCATGGCCGGTACCCCCCGCGAGCGCGCGCGTGAACAGACCTTGCAAGACATCACCCGGATCGGCCGCGAGCATCTGGCAGCGGTCGGCGCTGCGGCTCTGTCGCTACGCGCGGTGGCGCGAGATCTGGGCGTCGTATCCTCGGCGGTCTACCGGTATGTGGCCAGCCGCGACGAACTGCTCACCCTTCTTGTCGTGGATGCTTACACCGAGCTGGGCGCCGAAGTGGATGCTGCAGTGGATGCTGTTGCGGCAGAAGATTATCGGGGGCAGTTTTTGGCGTTGGGCCGAGCCGTGCGGGCCTGGGCGATACGCGAACCCGCTAGATACGGACTGCTGTTCGGCAGTCCGGTGCCCGGCTACAACGCACCGGGTGAGCAAACCACCGGGCCGGGCACGCGGGTGGTCACCAGGCTGATCGCAATAGTCGACAGCGCGCATCGGGCGGGTGCCCTCACATCGTTCCCCGACGCAGCAGTCGGTGAACCCTTGAAGGCGGATCTGGAACGTGTGCGCGCGGAGATGGGCGTCGAATTGCGGCCCGAGGCAATCACCCGCGGAACCTTGGTGTGGGTGTCGCTGTTCGGTTCTGTGAACTTCGAGGTGTTCGGGCAGTATGGATCGGACACCTTCACCGAACCGGCCGAGCTTTTCGAGCGGCACCTCGCCTTGTTCGCGGGAATGGCGGGCTTGGAGTGAGATGATGTAGGTGTGTCGCACGCAGAAGAACCCGAAGACCGTATGGCCTGGATCGAACCCGAGGTTGGGCCAGGCAGCTTGTTGGTGTCGTCCACCGACCTCGTTGAACCTGCGTTCCGCCGCACCGTCATCTACATGATCGAACACAACGACGCGGGAAGTCTTGGGGTCGTGATCAATCGGCCGAGCGAGACGACTGTGCAGAACGTCCTTCCGCAGTGGGCGCCACTGGCCGCCAATCCGTCGGCCCTCTACGTCGGCGGGCCGGTGAAACGCGATTCCGCACTGTGTCTCGGCACCGCGCGCAACGGGGCAATCATCGACGGTGTCGCGGGTTTGCGGCGCGTCGACGGCAAGGTGGTGATGGTGGATCTGGATTCCGATCCCAACGTGATTGCTCCGCTGGTCGAGGGAATTCGTATCTTCGCCGGGTATTCGGGTTGGACTGTTGGGCAGCTTGATTCGGAACTCGAGCGCGACGACTGGATGGTGACCGCTTCCTTGCCGTCGGACGTTGTGACGCCGTCGCGTATCGATGTGTGGGCCCGGGTGCTACGACGCCAACCCTTGCCGCTGGCCATGTTGGCCACTCATCCCATCGAGGTTGAGCGGAACTGATCTAACCAACTCTGATGGGATCCCGGTTCGCGAAGCGTTGCGCCAGCGCGGCACACACGATCAGCTGGATTTGATGGAAGATCATCAGCGGCAACACGATCAGGCCGACAGGTTGACCCGCGAACAGGACAGCCGCCATCGGCAGGCCCGTCGCCAAGGATTTCTTCGATCCGCAGAAGATGATGACGATCTGATCGGCTAGATCGAAGCCGAGCCTGCGCCCCGCGAAGGTTGTCACCGCAAGCACCACCGCGAGGATCACGCAGCACACCGCCACCAGGATCAGGATCTGCCAGATCGTGATGGTGCTCCAGATGCCTTCCTTCATGCTCTCACTGAAGGCGGCAAAGACAACCAGAAGGATGGACCCGCGGTCGACGAACTTTGTTGGCTCTGCGTACTTTTGAAGCCAGCCGATTACCAGTGGCCGGATCAGCTGGCCAATGATGAACGGGATCAGCAACTGCACGACGATGTCGAGGATCGCCGAGAAATCGACGGTTGCCTCGCCGGTGGTATTCATCAGGAGAACCACCAACAGCGGGGTGATGAAGACGCCGATCAGGTTGGAGAACGACGCACTGACGATCGCGCCCGCAACGTTTCCCTTGGCAATTGACGTGAAGGCGATCGACGACTGAACCGTCGACGGAACCAGGCACATGTAGAGGATGCCGGTGTACAGCTCGTCGCTGATCAGCGTCGGCGACAGGAATCGCAGTGCCAGGCCGATCAAGGGGAACAAGATAAACGTCGACGCCAACACGACGCTGTGCAGCCGCCAGTGTTTGACGCCCTTCCAGGCTTCCTGCGGCGAGAGGCGGGCGCCGTAGAGCAGGAACAGGAAGCCGATGGCGATCTTGGTGGCCCAGTCGAGCACTGTCTCAGCGGTGCCCGATACCGGGAACACACTTCCGAGCACTGCGGCGATGATGATGCCGAGGATGAACCCGTCGATGTAGAACCTGCTGAGAAACTTCACCTGGCTAAGGATAACGACGTGCTGCGCGGGCGTTGAAGGTCATCATGACCAGGCACAAGACTGCTCCGATGATCGACAGTTCGATTATCGCGGTCTGCATCCCTTGGACGGTGATGGCGATGCCCGCGAGAATGGACGGTATCGCCAACCCCGCGTAACTGACGGTAAAGAACGCCGCGAGAATCGCGCCGTGGCTTTCGCGGGCGTGTGCTCGCGCCGCGGCGTTGACTCGTTTCATGCCGCCGGCAAACACCAATCCGTGCCCGGCGCCGACCACAATGGTGACAACGCTCAGCAGTGCGAGGCTCGGAACGATATCGACGACAAGCAACCCGATCATCCCGAGAGCCAGAATTCCGAGACCGACGATCGTGGACGTGCGGGGGTCCATCCGGCTGCCACCGAGTTGAGCGATCACGGAGCAGATCATGACCAGTGCGGCAGCGCCGCCGGCAAGTAGAAGATTGTTGATCCCGAGCAAGCTGGTCATCCAGGACGGGACTACGGATTGGAACAGGCCGACCGCTCCCCAGGAGAGTGCGACAGCAAGTGAACTGAGCCAGAACGTTTGCTGGATTACCGCGGGAACGCGGGGAATCTGGAACAGGCTCTTCGGGCGAGCGGTCCTTGTGCCGCGCGGTAGCAGCAACAGAACGATGAGGGCGGGAACAAACGCGACAAGGAAAATCAGGTACGGCAGGCGCAGCGGTTGGGGCAGGTATTGCGCAATTGCGCCCGAGACCAGCGGTCCCAGCGCGCCCCCGAGCGCACCCGTCACAGTGGAGACGAGAGCTGCGCGACGGTGATCGAACGTCGGCTCCTGTTCAACGAGCGCAGCGCTACCGGCGGCGCTGACTGCGCCCACCGCAATTCCTTGTGCGATCCGACCGAGAAACAGCCAGACGGTGGCGTCGGCAAAAGCGAGGACAAGCGTTCCGGCGACGCTCAAAGCCAGTGACATCAGGAGCACGGCGCGTCGGCCGAGAAAGTCGGAGAGTGGGCCGAAGAACAGCAGCGCCGGCACCAACCCAGCGACGTAGACGCCGTAGATGAGCGTCTGGATTGTGGGCGTGAATCCGAACTCGCTGCGGTAGAGCCCGTAGACGGAGGTGGGCATGTTCGCGCCGAGCAGGATCACGGTGAGGACATAGCCGACACCGTAGAAGTGTCGATTGGTCCGGCGGGTTGCGGTTTGCGCGGCGAGTGCTGTCGTGGACGTGGGAAACCCCCTCCTCAAATACATGGGTCGTCCTACGTATCGTAAGGGAGTGGAACGAATGGCGCGAACGGCGCGAATGCTGTGAGGATGGTCAGATGACTGTGGTTCGCAAGGAATCGGCGTACGAACAATCCCTCGAGTGGATGCGTGCGCAGATCGCGGACGGTTCGTGGACCGTCGGTAATCGCATCCCGACGGAGCCGGAACTGATGAGTGTCCTGGGCGTCGGGCGGAACACTGTCCGAGAGGCAATCAAGACCCTGACATCCACCGGGGTGCTCGAGATCAGGCGGGGATCGGGCACCTTTGTCCGGGCGCGGACGGATATCGGCGGTCTGCTGGGCCGCCACGCCGCGGTCGAAGAGATGACGTACGTCTTCGAGGTGCGTCGGGCGCTCGAGGTCGAGGCGGTCCGATTGGCGTGCGAGCGGCGCACGGACGAGGACGTCCGGATTCTGCATGAGCTGGCGGAGAAGCGAGACCACGCCGGGGACGATTTTGTCGAGGTCGATCTCGGCTTCCACATCGCGGTTGTCGAGGCCGCACACAATCCGGTTCTGAAGGAATTGTTTGCCGGCATCCTCGAAACCGTTCGAGCCACCTACAACGTGACGGAAGGTGTGCACCCGCCGTCATTGACGTCGCTGCATCACCGAGGAGTCGCGGCAGCCATCGCGGACCGAGATGTCAACAGAGCCCGCAGCGCCGCGTGTGGCTATCTCGAGAAGACGAAGGAAGCGATCGGGTCGAGCGCGATCGATTAACTGCTCCGGGCGTCGGCGAGGCTGTTCAATGCGCCGGCGATGTCGTCGGCTTTCGGGGTGGTGACGGTGAGCTTGTCGCCGCCCGCAAAAGTAATGACGACCGCGGGGCCGGTGCGTGTGACGATGCCGTAGTTGCGACGCCCCTTGCTCTTGAGTCCCCAGCCGCCGAAATCCGCAAATGGTTTGATCTCCGCGACCTTGGCACCGACAACCTCGTCGACGCCGTAAGTCATCGCAGGCATGCCCATGTTGAACACCTTGATCTCGGTGGTGTCGACAACAACGCGGAAGCGAACGAGGGTCACGCAGAACACGGCAAGCACGAGGAACAGTGCCAAGAACCAGACGGAGCTGACCAAGCCGAGGATGATTCCGGGCGCCGCCATGATCAGTCCGAAGATCACGGAACCCTTGGTGGAGAACCCGACGTCGTCGGTGATGGGCAGTGCAGCGTCGCTACGGGGCAGAGCGCGGTTCGGAGCTTCCGTCGCCGCGGTGCGCTGGCGATAGTCGCGTAGCAACGACGCTCCGAGCAGGCCGACGACGCATCCTCCGAGCGCTCCGGCCGCGAGGGCTCCGATGGGCGCGGGAACGGCCGACGGGTCGACCACGTCGAGTTGAGCGTGGAGCGATGCGACCTGGCCACCGGTGATGATGCCCACCACGATCAGGCCGAGGACGATCATGAATCGACGCATCATCAGCATCGCGGGCGCGAGAGCTGCGATTGCCGAGAGTCCGGCGCCGAACAGAATGGTCAGCAGAGCAAATGTCCACGCGCTGGTCGTGGGTGTCGCAAAGCCGTCGGCCGATGTCATGGACCAGTGCGTGGCGATCTTGTCGGGGAGCCGGGGGTCCCACAGTGTTGTGAGTACAACGCCGCCGAGCGCGCACAGCACGGGGACAAGGAGACCGAAGAATGCCCCGGCGGGATCGATTACACGATGTTTCACGTGAATCAATGAGTCGGCTGGCAAGCATCCTTGAGCGAACAGGCACCGCAGGAGCCGGTGCCGCAGTCGGCGGCATTTGCCTTGGTTTCGGGGGTTTCGGCCGCGGGTTCTTCGGTGTGTCCGCAGTTGCAGTCGTTGCCGCAACCGCTCTGCTCGGGCAGGGCTGCGGCCGCTCGGGCGCCGATGCTGCCGCCGAAACCAGCGGTGAACACTGCGCCCACCACGGCGACAAGAGCGATGCCGAGGCCCATGGCGGTGCTCATCGTCAACGCGCCGATGCCACCGAGAACGAGGAGGCCTGCCGCAGCGGCCATCGTCGGGCCTGCCACCTTGTTGGCGAGCGCAAACGATTCTTCGCTTCGCAACGTATCCGGGGTCCGGATACCCGCCCAGCGGTTACGCGGAAGCTTGCCGATCAGTCCGGCAACAGCGACTCCACCAACGGCAAGAGCGAGCACGAACAGCACTACAGCAACAACGATCACCCATACAGGATAGGCGCGAGTGGAGTTGATGGTATGCCCGGGTGGCGCAGGCTCTACCCTGGTTAACGGTATTCAACGGCAGCCAAGTAGATAGCGACCACAGTGACCGAGTCTCCGCAGTCCCCCGATTCACCAGTCGACGCCACCCCGCAACACCGCTACACCGCGGAGCTTGCCGGCCAGATCGAGCAGCGCTGGCAGGACCGCTGGAGCGAGGAGGGCACGTTCAACGCGCCCAATCCGGTCGGTCCGCTCTCCTCCCCCGACGGCGTGCCCGCCGACAAGCTGTTCGTTCAGGACATGTTCCCGTACCCCTCGGGTTCGGGTCTGCACGTCGGCCACCCGCTCGGCTACATCGCCACCGACGTCTTTGCGCGCTTCCATCGCATGCACGGCCGCAACGTCCTGCACACCCTCGGCTACGACGCCTTCGGTCTGCCGGCCGAGCAGTACGCCGTGCAGACGGGTACCCACCCGCGCACGACCACCGAAGCGAACATCGCCAACATGAAGCGTCAGCTCCGACGCCTGGGCCTGGGCCATGACGAGCGTCGTAGCCTGGCGACGACGGATGTCGACTTCTATCACTGGACGCAGTGGATCTTCCTGCAGATCCACGGCGCGTGGTACGACAAGGCGGCCGGCAAGGCCCGTCGTATCTCGGAGCTGGAAGCCGAGTTCGAGTCCGGTGAGCGCGCTGTCGACGACGGCCGCGACTGGGCTTCTCTGACCGTGGCCGAGAAGGCCAAGGTTGTGGACTCGTACCGCCTTGTCTACCAGTCCGATTCGATGGTGAACTGGTGCCCCGGTCTGGGTACCGTTCTGGCCAACGAAGAGGTCACTGCCGACGGTCGTAGCGACCGCGGCAACTTCCCCGTCTTCCGCAAGCACCTCCAGCAGTGGATGATGCGCATCACCGCGTACTCCGACCGCCTGGTCGACGATCTCGAATACCTGGATTGGCCGGACAAGGTCAAGGCCATGCAGCGCAACTGGATCGGCCGCTCGTACGGCGCCGAAGTTACCTTTGCGGCAGGTGAATACGGCATCGACGTGTTCACGACGCGTCCCGACACGTTGTTCGGTGCCACGTACGTGACGCTGGCTCCCGAGCACGATCTCGTCGACAAGCTTGTTGCCGACGAATGGCCGGAAGGCGTCGACGCACGCTGGACCGGTGGCGCCACCACTCCTGCGGAAGCTGTTGCGGCATACCGTAAGTCGATCGCTGCCAAGACGGACCTGGAGCGTCAGGAAAACAAGGAGAAGACCGGCGTCTTCCTCGGTTCCTACGCGATCAACCCCGTCAACGGCCACAAGGTTCCGGTCTTCATCGCCGATTACGTTCTGACCGGCTACGGTACCGGCGCGATCATGGCTGTTCCGGGACACGATCACCGTGACTGGGAGTTCGCCAACGCTTTCGGTCTCGATATTCTCGAAGTTATTGCCGGCGGCGATGTTTCGGAGGCCGCGTACTCCGGTGACGGCGCTCTGGTGAATTCCGACTACCTTGACGGTCTGGACGTGGCTGAGGCCAAGGCCACCGTCATCAGCAAGCTCGAGGAGTCCGGTCACGGCAAGGGCACCATCCAGTACAAGCTGCGCGACTGGCTCTTCGCGCGTCAGCGTTACTGGGGCGAGCCTTTCCCGATCGTGTACGACGCTGCCGGAAACGCGCATGCTCTACCGGATTCGGCTCTGCCGGTGGTTCTTCCGGAGGTCGAGGACTACGCACCCGTGTCCTTCGATCCGGACGACGCCAACTCAGAGCCCTCTCCCCCGCTGAACAAGGCAACCGACTGGGTCAACGTCGAACTCGACCTCGGCGACGGCCTGCAGACCTACCACCGCGACACCAACGTCATGCCGCAGTGGGCCGGTAGCTCGTGGTACCAGCTGCGCTACATCGACCCCACCAACCAGGACACATTCTGCGATCCGCAGAACGAGGCCTACTGGACGGGCCCGCGTCCGGAGCTGCACGGCCCCAACGATCCCGGTGGAGTCGACCTCTACGTCGGCGGCGTCGAGCACGCGGTGCTGCACCTGCTGTACTCGCGGTTCTGGCACAAGGTGCTCTTCGACCTGGGCTATGTGTCCTCGAGCGAGCCGTACCGTCGCCTGTACAACCAGGGCTACATCCAGGCCTTCGCGTACACCGATGCCCGTGGCGTCTACGTGCCCGCCGAAGAGGTCGTCGAGAAGGACGGCAAGTACTTCTACGACGGCGCCGAGGTCAACCGTGAGTACGGCAAGATGGGCAAGAGCCTGAAGAATGCCGTTGCGCCGGACGAGATTTGCGCCGAATTCGGTGCGGACACGCTCCGTGTGTACGAGATGTCGATGGGTCCGCTGGACACCTCGCGTCCCTGGGCGACCAAGGACGTCGTCGGTGCTGCACGCTTCCTGCAGCGCGTGTGGCGCGTTGTCATCGACGAGGAGACCGGAAAGCCCCGCGTCACCGACGAGGCCCCGGGTGAAGAGACGCTTCGTGCACTCAACAAGGCAATCGCCGGTGTCAGCGAGGATTACACCGCGCTGCGCGACAACACTGCGGCCGCCAAGCTGATCGAGTACAACAACCACCTCACCAAGGCCTTCCCCGGCGGCGCTCCGCGCTCCGCCGTCGAACCGCTGGTGCTGATGCTCGCTCCCCTGGCACCGCACCTGGCAGAAGAGCTGTGGTCACGCCTCGGTCACACGGAATCCCTTGCGCACGGGCCCTTCCCGGCTGTCGAGGAGAAGTGGCTCGTCGAGGACACCGTCGAGTACCCGATCCAGGTCAACGGCAAGGTGCGTAGCCGCATCAGCGTCCCGGCGGATGCCGATCGCAAGGCTGTCGAGGAGATCGCCCTGGCCGACGAGAAGATCGTTGCCCTGCTCGAGGGCAATGCGCCCCGCAAGGTGATCGTCGTGCCCGGCAAGATGGTGAACATCGTCCTCTAGGGCCTTCGGCCCCGTGCGCCCTTTTGGTAGTTCCGGCTACCAGAAGGGCGCACTTTTTTGTCTTGAATCCGACGACACGATCGGGATGGCCGCTGAGCGTCATCGTCAAGTACTGGGTGGTCGGTATTCCATTAGCCAAGACCGCCGAATACTTCGGCATCCAGTTCGACCTGGAAATCGTTGCCTTGGCTCACAATTCAGTCACTGCCAGGCTCGCGATTGAGGCTGCCGTTCAGTCGTTGTCCTGATTGTCCCGCTCCGCGGAACATGACGTAGCGCGCGTTCGACGCGAGGGCTGTGATGCAGGTAACACGTTACCGAGATCGGTAGCTGTCGTTCACCGCACTTCCCAGCAAGGCCCCCGGTTGGCTGTATTCGACAGGGGGTCAATCGAATTCGCAGATTTCCCGAAAGGATCTCCAGCCATGGCGTCTGATGTCCACAGCTCCGGTTCGTCTCCCAGTCTGTCCGAACCGACATCGATACCGGAGCGGTGGACTCCGCGACTGGTGTTCTCGCTGGCGTCAATCGTTCTACTCCTGGAAATGCTCGCAGTGAGCTACATGATGATTTCCACGGCGTTGCCCGCAATTTCGGTGCACTATCAAACGACGCAGGGAGCCTGGCTGCTGACGTCTTTCCTGCTGCTGGGTGCGGTTGCGTCGCCACTGCTCGGCAAGCTGGCAGACATGTACGGCAAGCGAAAAATCCTGCTCCTTGCGGTTGCGGGTGCAGCAGTCGGATCCTTCATCTCGGCGATCGCGCCGAGCTATGCCGTCCTGATTCTGGGCCGGGCGCTGACGGGTCTGCTCGTTCCGTGCTTGTTCTTGAGCTACTCCCTTATTCGAGATGTGTTTCCGCCGAAAACTGTTGCGCTGGCAGTCAGTATCGCAACTTCCGGTATGGGTCTGATCGCTATTCCGGCGCCGTTCCTCACGGGTTGGTTGATCGACAACCACGGTTTCCGGAGCATCTTCTGGTTCTTCTTCGTCGGGTTGATCATCCTTGGCGGCATGATCTTCGCTTCGACGGCGGAATCTGCTGTGCGACTACGCTCGTCGGTCGATCTGATCGGTGCGGCGCTCCTCGGATCGGGTATCGCAGGAATTCTGATCGGCGTCAGCTTCGGTCCGACCTGGGGCTGGAAGAGTGGTTCGACGCTGGCTTATCTGATCGGCGGCGTCGCGCTACTGATCGCGTGGGTGGCCTCTGCTCGCGCCATCCGTGAGCCGCTGATCGACCTGCGCTACTTCGGTAAGCGTTCGGTGATGCTCACTGCCGTCGGCGCAGGGTTCTGCTACGGCGCTTCGGGCGTATTCACGATTCTGCTACCGATGATGGTGATGACCCCAGCAGTCCTCGGGTTGGGATACGGATTCGGCGTCACGGCAGAAGGATTCGCGATCTTCCAGGCGCCTCTGGGCGGCATGGTAGTGGTCGGTGGCTTGATCGTCGGCTTCCTCGTTGGCCGCAACATCCGACCTCGTCTGCTGATGATCATCGGCATGACCCTCATGGCGGTCGGGTTCACCTTGACAGCGACCATCCACGACAACAAGCCGCTGCTCATCATCTTTGCCGGAATCTTCGGCGTCGGTATGGGTATGGGCTATGCATCGATTCCGAACCTGCTCATCGAAGCAGTGCCGCCGCAGTTGCAGGCAAGCACGGCGAGCATGGTCGCGGTCTTCCAGAGCATCTTCCCCGCGGTCCTTCCCGTCATCGCCTTCACGGTCTTGAACTCGCACATCGCGATGGCGATGGAGGGCGCTGTGTTCTACACCGACGAGGGCATGCGTATCGCGTTCCTGATCGGCGCTGCTGCAGCAGTTCTCGGCGCGATCGCAGCTGTGTTCCTGCCGCGAAACATCGTCCAGATCGGCGCAGAAGACGGCGCGGCGCAGGAGACGTCCCTCCTCCCTGCTCACTGAGCGGACACGCTGCGCGTGTAGATCCGGGCTGACAGGATTGGGTGTACCGACGAAAGGACTCCCATGACGTTCGCGGATCTGGACGGCGATGAACTGTGGAGTTATCTGCAGGAGCGTTCAGGATTGCCCGGCCCGCGCGCGAACCTCGCGCTCATGCTCGAGTTCGCGCGCGGCGCCGACAGCGACGACATCCTGCAGGCGGTGGAGTCCGAAGACGAATACATCCGCTGCTGTGGGATCGTCGGGCTCGGATTCATCCTTGTTCGTTCGCGCGACGAGGCTGTCCTGGACAGTCTGACGGAGGCAACCACCAGTGCTTCGTGGCGTGCACGTGAAGGCGCCGCGATGGCTGTTCAGGCGATAGGTGACACGGATCCGGAATTGTTGCGGGCGATCATCGAGCAGTGGGCACGTTCCGCCCATCCATTGACGCTGCGCGCAGCGGCTGCCGGGATCTGCGAGCCGCGGCTGCTGAAGGACAAGACCAACACTGTGCTGGCCGTCCGGGTGTGCCGAGACGCTACCGAGTGGATCGTCTCGCAACCAGCTGATTCCCGTCGTGACGCCGACACACGTACTCTCCGGCAGGCGCTCGGATAATGCTGGAGCGTCGCGGTCGCGGCGGATCCGGAGAACGCCCTGCCGGCATTCGTCTCCCTGGAGGCGTCGGACGACACCGATGTCGTCTGGATCGTCCGGGAGAACCGGAAGAAGGCTCGCCTGCGCAAGGTGCTCGAAACCTGACCCGTGGATCAGAGACGTAGGTTATCCTCAGAATTAGAACCTGTTCTAACTACGAGGGGTAGACCATGGCACCGTCCGCAGAGGTAATCCGCAAGACCGTCGACGCCTACATCGAGACAGTCGCCACGGGCACTGCCGCCCAGGTTGTGGCCCTGTATGCCGAGGGTGCAACGGTCGAAGACCCGGTTGGTTCCGACGTGCGCACCACCCGCGAGTCCATTCTCGAGTTCTACTCCGTGATCGAGAACTTCGACCAGGAAGCTCACCTGCACACCCTCCGCATTGCCGGAAACGAAGCGGCCTTCCACTTCTCGCTGATCACCAAGCTCGGTGAGCAGACGCTGACCATCGCGCCCATCGACGTCATGACCTTCGACGACGACGGAAAGATCCTGTCGATGCGCGCATTCTGGAACCAGGAAGACATGATCAGCGCCTGACATGACGGTGAAGACGATCGATGTCGACGGATTCCGTTGGCAGATGGACGATTCCGGTTCAGGGACAGCTGTGGTTCTGTGTCACGGCTTCCCTGGCCTCGGCTACAGCTATCGACATCAGTCGACGGCCTTGGCAGACGCGGGTTTTCGGGCGATCGCCCTCGACATGCCCGGTTACGGCGGCACTACACGCCCCGATGCGATCGACGAATACACCAACGACGCGGTCGCCGCCCGGATGATCGCGCTTCTCGACGCTCTCGGAATCGACAAAGCCGTCTTTGTCGGTCACGATTTTGGCGCACCGGCTGCGTGGACCACCGCTCTGCGCTACCCGGATCGTGTTGCGGGACTGGTCTCCTTGGCGGTTCCCTATGCGCCGGACCGCTTTCCGGCCAGGCCGTCCACAATCTACGCCGCCATGGCGCGCAAGCACTTTCTGCACATCCACTACTTCCAAGAACCAGGTGTGGCGGAGCGGGAACTCGACGCCCAGCCGCGTGAATTCCTGCAGCGACTCTTCCACGCTTTGTCCGGTGCCTATCGATACCTCGATGTGTGGGATCACCCCTCCGAGGGAAACGGCTACCTGGACGTACTCCCCGAGGCGCCCGCGTTGCCTTGGTCGTGGCTCACGGAAGAGGACTTCGATGTCTACGTAAAGACTTTTACTGCAACAGGATTCACTGGAGGATTGAGCTGGTACCGAGCCTACGACGCAAACTGGGAACGCAATGAGGATCTCGACGGCGCTCACATCAACGTCCCGACGCTCTTCGTCGCGGGCGCCGAGGATCCGGTCATCGCGATGAGCGGCCCCAAGGCATTGGACCGCATGAAGGACACCGTCCCCGAGTTGCGAGGTGTGCACCTTCTCGGCGGCGCGGGGCACTTCGTACAACAAGAACGTGCTACCGAGGTCAATGAACTTTTGATCTCTTTCCTTCGGTCTCTCTAGGCGAAATCGGGCCGAAGGTCTAGCGTTGCGCAGATGCGCACCAGGATCTTCGATCGCGGTATTCGAGTGGGTATCACCGGTGCTCTTGTTGCCGGTTCGCTTCTGGCTCTGGGTGTGTCCGGTGCCGCCGCCGCTCCGCCCTGCCCTGGATCGTCCCCCGCGATCCTCAGCGCCCAGATTCCGGGCGCGGCCCTCGAGGGTGTCACCGTGGACGGGCAGGGTCGCCTGTACGCGACAGACCTGGTGAGCGGGCGCATCTTTCGGATCGACGCGCCGGGTGCGGCAGCAGTCCCGATCGCGACGGTTCCCGGCGGTGCGGGCGCACTCGCGTGGAGCCCGGACGGTTCACTGCTGGTGGGAACCGGAGCCAACGCTGGCGTGCTGATCGGCGATCTGACGCGGGCTGCGTCGGTCGCGCGGGTGGACGTGAACTCGGGTGTCGTGACGCCGATCGCCGGTGGTCTGAGCGCTGCAAATGGTCTTGCCGTGGCACATGACGGAACGATCTATGCCACCAACGATTTTGGTTCGCTGATCGGAAAGGTCAGCCCCAACGGCGCCGTAGACCCGGCGTGGGCGAGCCTCCCGAGTGCTAACGGGGCCGCATTGAGTGCCGACAATCGCTGGCTTTACGTGTCGCGCACGTTTGCCAATCCGGGGGTCAGCCGCATCTCCGTCGACAATCCGGGCTATTCGGAGTCGCTGGTTGATCTCAGTGGTCTCGAAATATTCTCAGCCCCAGATGGTTTGACGTTGGATTCGCATGACCGCGCGATCGTCCCCACGGACATCAGCGGTGAGGTGTGGCGTATCGACGGCCCCGGTCAGTACTGCGCGCTCACCAGCGGACTTCAGGCGTCGAGTGTGTTGACCTACGGTCGTGGCAACTCCGGATTTGCAGCCGGACACCTCTACCGGGCCGGGTTCGACGGAAAGATTTTCGAGATTCCGGCGGGATTCGACGCGGGTGCTCAGGCGGCGACACCGTAAGTCGGACTTCTCGACTACTGCTGCCGGGAGTGTCCAAATCGGCCATACTGGTCTGCATGGCGGAAACGAGTGCGATCGACGAGGCCGAGAGAGCTGGGACAAGCCTGCCCGCGGTACCCCAGCCACTGCTGACGCCGCTCACGGAGGCTGCGATCTTCCTGGTTTTCACCATCGACGAGGGTGGTGAGCAGGCAGTTCACGACGTTCTGGCTGATATCTCGGGGCTGCAGCGATCCATCGGATTCCGGGTTCCCGCAGGTGGCTTGGCCACCGTGGTCGGCATCGGTTCGGATGCCTGGGACCGATTGTTCGAGGGCCCGCGACCTGCGGAACTGCATCCGTTTGTCGAGCTGACGGGTGACAAACACCACGCTCCCCGCACGCCGGGTGACCTGCTGTTCCACATCCGGGCCCGTCAGATGGATCTGTGCTTCGAGTTCGCTTCGGTTGTGACGACGAGGTTGGCCGGGGCGGCTTCCGTGGTCGACGAGGTGCACGGATTCAAGTATTTCGAGCAGCGCGATCTGATGGGGTTCGTGGACGGCACCGAGAACCCGTCCGGGCAAGCGGCATATGTCGCGGTCACTGTCGGCGACGAGGATCCGGAGTTCGCGGGCAGCAGCTACGTCATCGTCCAGAAGTATCTCCACGACATGTCGGAGTGGAATGCTCTGCCCGTCGAGGAGCAGGAGAACGTCATCGGACGCTCCAAGCTCGAAGACCTCGAGATGGACGACGACACCAAGCCCTCAAACGCTCACACCGCACTCACCGTCATCGAGGACGAATCTGGCGAGCAGATCCAGATTCTGCGTGACAACATGCCGTTCGGCCATGTCGGCTCGGCGGAGATGGGCACCTACTTCATCGGTTACTCGGCATCGCCGACGGTCACCGAGCAGATGCTCCGCAACATGTTCATCGGGAATCCCGTCGGCAACTACGACCGCATTCTCGATTTCTCGACCGCCGTCACCGGTATCAATTTCTTCGTTCCGACGGCGGATTTTCTCGATGATCCCCCGGACGTGCCGGCCAGGCTCGTCCCCGAAGCGACGTTCACAAAGCCCATCTCTGACGGTTCTCTCGGAATCGGCAGTCTCAAAAGGAGTGCCCAGCAATGACAAACCTGCACCGCGACCTAGCACCCATATCGGCAGCAGCGTGGGCCGAGATCGAAGAAGAGGCCAGCCGCACCTTCAAGCGTCACGTTGCCGGCCGCCGGGTTGTCGACGTCGAGGGTCCGTCGGGCGACGATCTTGCCTGTGTTGCGTTGGGGCATCAGGTTCCGATCAGTTCACTCGCGGACGGGGTGATCGCACACGCTCGTCAGTCGCAGCCGATCATCGAACTGAGGGTGCCGTTCACCGTCAGCCGCCAGGCAATCGACGACGTCGAGCGCGGCGCAAAGGATTCCGATTGGCAGCCGGTCAAGGACGCGGCTCAGAAGATCGCCTTTGCCGAGGATCGTGCCGTGTTCGAGGGATACCCGGCGGCAAATATCACGGGTGTGCGCGCGAGTGGTTCCAACCCTGAACTGAAGCTGCCTGCCGACGCCAAGGATTACCCCGAGGCCATCAGCCAGGCTCTCACGGCGTTGCGTCTGGCCGGTGTCAACGGCCCGTATTCGTTGCTGCTCAACGCAGATGCGTTCACTCAGATCAACGAAACCTCCGACCACGGCTACCCGATTCGCGAGCACATCAGGCGGGTGCTCGACGGCGACATCATCTGGGCTCCGGCTATCGACGGTGCGTTCCTGATGTCGACGCGCGGTGGCGATTACGAGTTGCACATCGGGCAGGATCTGTCGATCGGCTATCTGTCACACGATGCCGAATCGGTGGAACTGTACTTCCAGGAGTCGATGACATTCCTCATGTACACCAGTGAAGCCGTTGTCTCACTGACGTAACCGTCGATACTGAACTGGTAACCGTCGATACCAGGGCCGGCGTGGCAGTTCGCCGCTGTCCTGCAGGTGGGCGACAAACGCTTGGGCGTCGGCATGTGACGACGTCTTCGGTCGCCCGACGGCCCAGGCCGTGAACAACTCGAGATATCGATCGCCAAGGGTGTGGCGCACCATCGGAAGGTGGTGCGCCACTTCTCCGGCGCGCTTGCGAATCAGGGCCACCGACGCGACAGCGGTGTCCTCTGCATTGAATCCCGGCGGTAATTCACCGTCCGCGACCAACGCCCGTATCAGGGCCTCTTGACGTGCTCCGAGGCTGCTCATGTGCGTGACCACTCGGTATTCGCGGTGATACGACGCAGTCCTGCAGCATCGGCTATGGAATCGAGTTCGCCCAGAAGTTCGTGCGCTGGTGGGTAATTACCGTCCCGCTCGAGCATGATCGCGGGATGGTGCCCCGCCGCGGTGAATTGCTCGAGCAGTTCCACGACCTGCCGGGGAACGGGATCGGTGTGGGTGTCGTGGTACTTGCCGTCGTGCACGCTGCCACCGGCGATATGGCAATACGCAATGTGTTCCAGGGGTAGTCGGCACAATTCGGTCCATGCATCCAGGCCACGGTTGAGCGAATTCGCGTAGACATTCGCGATGTCGAGTACCAACCGAACCTCGGTGCGTTCGATCAGTTCCGACAGAAACTCGGCCTCGGTGAGTTCGTCGTCCGGCCAGTCGAAGAGAGCCGCGATGTTCTCCACCGCGAGTGGTACGGGGAGATTCTCCTGGGCGTGGGTGATGTTGCGCGTCAGGACATCCAGAGCCTCGTACGTCCGGGGAACCGGCAACAGGTGCCCCGCTTCGATGCCGCCGGCGCGGACAAACGCGATGTGTTCGCTGACCATCGGCACGCCGCGCAGCCCGGCTACCTGGGCCAGGTGCTCGACGCGCCGAGGATCTAGCGGGTCCGCGCCACCCAGCGACAGGGAAATGCCGTGTGGGATAACCGGAACGGCTAGCCGTTCCAGTTCGGGCGGCAGTGAACTGCCGAGGGATTCCGCAATCACCTCACAGAACGCGAGGCCGTCCAGCTGAGCGATGATTCCCGAGATTTCGGGGCGCCAGCCGATTCCGAGGCCGTGGAGAGTCATCCCCCGCACCCTCCGCCGCCGCCACCACATCCGCCGCCGCCACCGCCACAACTACTTCCGCTGCCGTCGCCGCCTCCACTGCTTCCTCCGTCGGCGCCGATTCCCGCTGCGGATGCCAGCGCCGGATTGATCATCAGGAATGCCGATCCGGCGAAGAGAGCCGCGGACATGCCGGCCAATCGTGGTCCGTAGGCGGAGAACGCGGGGTTGTTGCGTGGAGCGAGGTAGTCGTGAGATTTCGTCAACGCAGACCGCGCCGCGTTGCCTGATGCTGTGCGATCGAACGTCAATCCGAGGACGGGGATCATGAAGCCGGTGGCGATCACAGCGAGAAGCAGGAACTCGAAGGGCTTGTCGCCCACCACCCCGAACACGATTCTCACGACTCCGACTGCCACCAGGATTTTCAGGGGAAGAGTGGCGAACCAGATCGACCGCCGCGTACTAGGTGCCGTCAGATATCCCTTGTCCACCAGTGAGTTCCGCAGCTGAGTCGATTCCACGGTCATTCGCTCGGCGAGTTGGCGTCGACGGTGGGGTGAGGCTTGCTCAGCCAACTTGTCGTAGACCGTGCGGGTGTACCAATCGAGTGTCGCGTCACCTGGTCCCAGCGGCCGGAGAACCGCGCCGTCGATCGTGATCAGACCGGCGCCGCGCAGGATTGCCAACGATGCTGCGATAGCGCGGGCCTCACCCGTGAGCATGCCGACTTCGGGTGGGGTGAGCTGATCGATGAACTCGACGGGGACCTGGCGTGCTCGAAGCGTCAAGCGCCACAAGACGGTCAGAATAACCAGCGTAATAGCGACAATGATGTAGCCGTACAGGAATTCTCGGCTGGGGATTCCCCAGGTGTCGGCGGCGTAGGCGTTCATCCTCCGCACCCCCCGCCTCCACAACTGCTGCTGCTACCGCCACCATCCGAACCCGAGAACGAGCCGCAACTGTGGGAACTCGAGCCTCCACCGCCGGGGCTGTACGCCGCGCCGGCAGCCACAGCTCCTGCCAGGGCCGGATCAACCAGAACCAGTGCGCCGGAACCGAACAGGGCTGCCGACAACCCGGCGAGAGATGGCCCGTAGCTGGTGAACGACGGCCGCAGTTTGGGCGAGAGGTACGAGTTCTCATGCTTGAGTCGACGCAGTTCGCTTTCACCTAACGCAGTGCGTCGACGATTGATGCGTAGCAACGGAATCAACGCTGCCAACACGATGATCGTCAGAAGCAGGAATCCGACGGGCTTGCCGCCGGCCACGCCGAAGATCAACCGGACCACGCCGAGGCCGATGACTGCGACCAGAGGGGTGGTTCGCAGTAGTGCGTCGACGCCCTGCTGCGGGCGCTGAAGGTAGCCCCCGTCGATCAGTCCAGTACGGAGTTGGGCTAGCGCGACATTCATCCGCCCGAGCAGGCGCACTTGACGTAGCGGTACTGTGCCGCTGCCGAGCCGCTTGTGGAGAGTGCGGGTGAACCAGTCCAGGCGGCCCTTGTCCTCCTTGGTCAGGACTCGTGCGGCTTTCCCGGCGGTGGTGATGAGATCGGCGCTGCGCAGTATTGCCATCGAGGCGAGGATGGCCTGGTAGTCGCTCGTCAGGGCACCGACTTCGGGGGGCGTCAGTGGCCGTCGAACCGCGTCGACAACTGTTGGTGACCGGCGTGCTGCCATTCGGCTGTAGAGAGACAGTCCAACAGCGACTGCAGCGGCTACGAGGTACCACTGCAGGAAGGTCTGGCTGGGAATTCCCCAGGTGTCGGCTGCGTAGGTGCTCATCCTCCCCACCCCCCGCTGTCGGTCAGGATGCCCATTTCAGCAGGCGTCAGGGGGCGGGCGATCGCCAACGCGCCGTGGGTGGCGGCGACGTATCGCGCGCGGCAAGGTTCAGTGGAAAATTCCCACTTGTCCGTATGATTATTCATTGCGCTCCACCTTTCAACGTCCTTGTCCTACAACTGATGTCAGTATCGGGGCGCGTTGCGAGAAAGCGATATCCAGGGGTCGATCGTCACCATTCTGTTACCGTCGAACAGGAGTTTTACCGGCCGGTAGGTCGGAGAACTACCTCCGTCGGATGGGCGTCGGCGGGAGTTTCGACGGCAGTGCGCACCGCACGTGCCACAGTGGAGGCCTTCAGGAAGCTGCTCGGTTCGTAGTTTCCGCCCTCCCCGGCAACAATCTCGCGCTGCATATCGGTGTCGATTCTGCCCGGGTGGATGGACGTCACGCGCAACGACGGTTCCTCGAGCCGCAATGCGTCGCCAAACGCCCGGAGTGCAAACTTGCTGGCTGCGTACGATCCCCAGCCGGCATTGGCGCGCAGTCCGGCGCCGGAGTTGATCAGCACGACGTGACCGCCGCCGGCACGGAGAGCGGGAAGGAGTACGCGAGTCAGTTCGGCTACGGCGATGACATTGGCCTCGAATGTGCGCCGCCACTGATCGACCGAGGATTCCTCGATGGTCCCGAGATCCGCGATGCCGGCATTGTGCACCAGGACATTCAGCTTGTTGACGGGAACGGATGCGGTGACGGCGTCGTAATCGGTGAGGTCGACGGGCCACGATGTGGAACCGGGCAGTTCGGCGGTGATCGCCTCGAGGGAAGCCGCGGAACGGGCGCCGAGCACCAGGTCGTGGGTCGGTGCGAGTTCGCGCGCTATCGCAGCTCCGAGGCCGCGGCTGGAACCAGTGATCAAGGCAGTAGGACGCATGGGCTGAGCTTAACGACCCATGATTGTTCGGCTACCCGAACTTGTGTATTTGATAGCCCTGACATTAGAGTTTTACTATGACGACTCGCGACGCGAAAAACTACCGCCGCCTGGGGATTGTTGCTCTGGCGGCAGTGTTCCTCGTTGGATGCTCTGCGGTGAACTCCGCCGACGATGACCGCCCGGTAGTACTGACGACGTTCACCGTCCTCTCGGACATCGCGCAGAACGTCGCGGGCGACAATCTTCGCGTCGAGTCGATCACCAAGGCCGGAGCCGAGATCCACGGATACGAACCGACTCCCGGTGACATTCGTCGTGCCAACGAGGCCGATTTGATCCTCGACAACGGCATGAATCTCGAAGCGTGGTTCGCCAAGTTCGTCGACGGCCTCGACGTGCCGCACGTCGTGGTGAGTGAGGGCGTCGAGGGTATTCCCATCGCTGGTGACGCCTATGCGGGCAAGCCCAATCCGCATGCGTGGATGTCGCCGTTGAACACACAGATCTACGTCGACAACATGGTGGCCGCGTTCAGCGATCTTGATCCGGATAATGCAGCAGCATTTGCCGAGAACGGGGCGAAGTACAAGGCGGAACTCCAATCGGTGCAGGATCGGCTGGTCAGCGGCCTGGCAACGCTGCCTGCCGGTCAACGCGCGCTGGTGAGCTGTGAGGGTGCGTTCTCCTACCTCACCCGAGATGCCGGGCTCAGTGAGGCGTACATCTGGCCCGTCAACGCCGAGCAGCAAGCCACCCCGCAACAGATCATTGCGGCCATCGACTTCGTCCGGGCCAACGCCGTTCCCGCGGTGTTCTGCGAGTCGACGGTCTCGGATGCCCCGATGCAGCAGGTTGTCGGCGCAACGGGAGCGAAATTCGGTGGCACTCTGTACGTCGACTCGTTGTCCGAAGCAGACGGCCCCGTGCCCACGTACCTGGACATGATTCGTCACGACACCGACGTCATCCTCGGCGGACTCACCGGAGGGACATCATGAGCGAAGCGATCCGCGTCGAGAACGTCAGCGTCCACTACGGCGACGTGCATGCGCTCGAGCACGTCGACCTGACGCTGAACTCGGGCAGCGTGTGCGGCCTGATCGGGATGAACGGCTCGGGAAAGTCGACGTTGTTCAAGGTGATCATGGGAATGATCAAGCCGGACAGCGGGTCTGTGCGTATCGCCGGCATCGAGGCGGTGGTGGCCCGCAAGAAGGGGTACGTCGGATACGTTCCGCAGAGCGAGGACGTCGACTGGAGTTTTCCGATCAGTGTTCGCGACGTGGTGATGATGGGCCGGTACGGGCACATGGGGTTCACCCGGCGTCCACGACGCGCTGATCGAGATGCTGTTGCCCATGCTCTGGAGCGAGTGCAACTGACAGAATTCGCGGACCGCCAGATCGGGCAGCTGTCCGGTGGTCAGAAGAAGCGCGCGTTTGTTGCGCGCGGCATTGCGCAGGACGCGTCGATCCTGTTGCTCGACGAGCCTTTTGCGGGCGTCGACAAGCGTTCCGAGGCAACTATTTCCACACTTCTTCGGGAATTGGCGGCCGACGGACGGTCGATTCTGGTCTCGACGCATGACCTCCACGCGGTTCCGAAACTGTGTGACGAAGCGGTACTTCTCATGCGGAAGGTACTGGTCCATTCCGACCCCGATACCGTGCTTCGGCCGGAGAACCTTGCCCTCGCCTTCGGCCTCGACGTGATGGACAGGACCTGATCGATGAACATCGTGGAACTACTTCTCGATCCGCTCGAATACGGATTCATGGTGCGCGCCTTGACTGTTGCCGTGGTCGCCGCGGTGGTGTGCGGCGTGCTCAGCTGCTGGTTGGTGCTCATCGGGTGGTCGCTCATGGGTGATGCCGTGTCCCACGCTGTCCTGCCGGGAGTGGTGCTGGCTTACGTCGTCGGAGCACCGTTTGCTATCGGCGCTCTGATCTTCGGGCTGATCGCCGTCGCGTTGATCGGATTGATACGCAACACGAGTCGCGTCAAGGAGGACGCCGCGATCGGGATCGTCTTCACCACACTCTTTGCCTTCGGGTTGGTGTTGATCTCGGTCACGCCGAGCCAGACCGACCTCAATCACATCATCTTCGGTAACTTGCTCGGCGTGAGTTCGTCGGATCTTCTGCAGGTGGCAGTGCTCGGTGCTGTGGCCCTTGGCGTACTACTGGTCAAGCGCCGCGATCTCACGCTGTTTGCCTTCGATCCCGTCCACGCCAACGCAATCGGGCTCTCCCCCAAGCGGCTCAGTGCGTTGCTGTTGGGAGTTCTCGCGCTCACCGCCGTGGTCGCGCTGCAGGCCGTCGGGGTCGTGCTGGTGGTTGCCATGCTGATCATTCCCGGTGCAACGGCTTACCTTCTGACCGACAGGTTTTCGCGGATGTTGATGATCGCGCCCGCCATATCGGCAGCGTGCGCGATCACCGGCATCTACATCAGTTACTACCTCGACACCGCGTCCGGCGGCATGGTGGTGATGACGCAAGGGATCGTCTTCACTCTGGTCTATCTGTTCAGCCCCAGCCACGGGGTTCTGGCCAAGTGGATTGTGCAGCGGCGCAGACGATCGCTCAGTGCGCCTGCAGGCGCCCGTCAATCATCTCCAGAACTCGATCGCAGTGACGAAGCACTTCGTGATCGTGGGTGACCATGACGGTGGCGACGCCGCTCGAGTGAGTTTCGCGGGCAAGTAGTTCGACGATGTCGTGGCTGCGTTGCCGGTCGAGCGCTGCGGTGGGCTCGTCCACCAGCAGTACGGAAGGATCGCTGATCAGAGCGCGCGCAATGCCCACTCGTTGACGCTCACCACCGGACAGTTGACCCGGTCGTCTGCTGGCGCGGTGGGTCATCCCGACGGCCTCGAGCAATTCTGCCGGCGTTTTCGATCCCTTTCGGCCGGTGATCTTCTCGACCAGACGTAACTGATCGGTCGCGCTCAACGCCGGAATGAGATTGCCGGACTGGAACACGAATCCGATGTTGTCGCGACGAAACTCGGCCAGTTTCTTCTTGGACAGGCCGGTAATGGTGGTGCCGTTCACGGTCACGGTGCCGCCCGTCGGGGTTGTCAGTCCACCGGCAACGGCAAGCAGACTGGATTTTCCGGCACCGGACGGGCCGACGACGGCTACGATCTCGCCGGGCAACACACTCAGGTCGACATTGTCGAGTGCGGTGACGTTGTTGTCGCCGTCGCCGAAACAGAGCTGCGCCGCAGCAAGATTCAATCCGAGCGTGGTAGTTGTAACGGTCATCGGTTTTCTCCTAGCGCGGCAAGGGGGTCCACAGACGAGATGCGGGCGATGGCAACAACGGCTCCGGCAAGACCGAGGACGGTGAGCAGTGCTGCACCGCTGACGACGGGGCCCGCCTCGAGAGCAAACGGCATCCCGGATCCGGTGAGCAGGCTACCGAGACCCAAACCTACGGCCACACCGGTCAATACGGATGCAACGAGGACGATCACAGCCTGCATCAGACCGTCGCGCAGCAGAAATCCGGTGGACGCTCCCATGGCGCGCATGACTGCGATTTCACGGCTGCGCTGCACCGTCCAGATGGTGAAGAACGCACCGACCACCAAGGCTGATATTGCGTACAGGAAGGCCTTGATCATCGTCATCGTCATCATCTCGGCGCTGTAACCCGGTGAGGATTCGAAAGATTCAGTCAACGTCTTCGATGCGGTTCCGGCAGCAGCGTCGCCGGCACTCAGATCGGGAAGTACACCGTCGACGCCTTGGATGGCGATAACACTGCCCTCGTTGTAGGCGTCGGCGCGCGGTGCCTCACCGGCCTTGGTGCCGGCATGGATCTGTTGCCAGGTGCTCAGCGGAACATACGCAACGTCGACGTGGCCGAAAGTTCTTTGGTCACTGGTGAATCCGACAACTGTTAGATCCGTTCCGAGGCGGTCGACGGTGACTGTATCGCCGAGATTCACACCCTCGTCGCGGGCGGTGTTGCTGACGATGACGGTGTTCTCGCCGCTCAGCGCGGTACCTTCTGCGGCCGCAGGTTCGAGGAACGAGCCAGGCTCGATCCCGAAAAGTGTGAGGTCGACGGGGGTGCCGTTCTGGGTTTTTGCATTCACGATCATGTTTCCGAACAGGGCTGCATTGGCTACGTCGGGACGCTCACGCCAGGCTTGGGCCTGCTCTTCGGTGACCACCGAACGGCTGAATGCGGAATCGGATTTGGTGCCTTCGGCAAAAGCAAAGGCTTGTGCCGGTGTGCGTTGCAGGCCCGATACGCCGTCGTTGACGAGGCCGGAAGACAGTCCGGCCATGATCACCATCAGGATCGAGATGAGGGCGATCACGGCGCCCATCAGCAAAAATCGAGTTCGCGCGAACACGAGTTCGCGCACGGCCAGAAACATGATGCCTCCGAAGTGTGTCGGCGACCTGGCCGACGGTTGTACGACAATTACGACGCTGTAGCTATTACGACACTGTGTCGTAATCATACCGACGCCCTGTCGGGAACATGTCGACAGGGTGTCGGTAAGTGTCGTTATCTACGTCAGATCAGCGCATACACCGTCGCCGGCGACCCGGAACCGCCACGATTGACAGTGCCTCCCACAAGCACATGCGCACCCGTGGTGGGGAGGGCACTCAGGTTGGCAAGATTCTCCAGACTGATGCGATGGGCGCCGTACAGCAGGGTGGAGACGGCGTAGCTGTCGTCGCTCCCGGCGTCGGGTCCGAAGGTGTCGGTACCCAGGGCGCCTCGTCGGCCCAACCGTCCGGAATCGAGGAGCCACCGAACTGCGTCGACGCCGAAGCCCGGCTGATGAATACCGGAGGCGTCGATGTTCGCGTACAGATCTGTGCCCCAACGGGATTCCCAGCCGGTCCACAAGATCACCGCAGCGCCGTCCGGTATCCGCCCGTGCCTCGATTCCCAGTCGACCAGATCGTCGACCCTGAGAATGTAGTCGGAATTCAGGGCAGACTTCTCCCGGATGTCGATTTTCACTGCGGGTAAGTACAGGTCGGCAGGATCCAATTGATCCGCGGTCAGGCCGCCGAGTTCAAAATGTGCCGGTGCGCCCCAATGGGTTCCGGTGTGTTCACCCTGCTTGACGTACTGCAGGTAATAGCCGTCAGCTTCGACGGTGGTGGCCGTCTCGAGGGCGAACTCCGGGTCGCCGGGAAAGATCGGCGTGGATGCGGGGTCGTTGACATGTGAGAGCGAGACGATGCGATGCGGTGTGCCAAAGCTGTTGCTTTGCAGCGATTCCCACGAAGACCAGCGGACATTGCGTACCGCGATCACCTGCCCGTTCGGGCGGGTGTCAACGTATTGAGGATATTTCGAAGCCAGGGCGTCGATCGCGCTCTCCGCCTCGTCGGTTCCCGGCTCCAGAATTTCGGCATCACCGTCCGCCCGTACCCACCACAGCTGCGACCAGTCGTCGTCGTAGCGATCGACCAGCAGGCTGACGTGGCCCGTCGCGGCTATGTTCTTCAGCCGGCGAAGTGCGGTTGTGGTTTTCGGTTTGTGGTCGACACACGAGTAGACGGTGTTGCCGACAACAACAAACACGAGCGGCACGATGTGGGGAACACTGTTGGTATCGGCGGTCGCCAGTCGTGCTACTCGTGCTGTGGAGAATCGTGCTTTCGGATCGTCCATATCCACAGCGTAAGTGGATCAGGGGTTGCCGCGAGCGCCTGCTGACGGAACAGTGGACCCATGGAACCGGATGAAGCGCTTCGGGAGATCGCCTACTGGCTCGAACGATCGCGGGCCGAGACGCACCGAGTGAAGGCCTACCGGCGTGCCGCTGAGGTCTTCGCAGGGCTGTCGGACGACGAGAAGGAATCGCGTCGCAAAGCCGACAGTTGGAAAGCCCTCACCGGCATCGGACCCAAAACAGCGACGATCATTGCCCAGTCGTACGACGGTGTTCCCGAGTACCTCGCCGAGTTGCGGGGACAGGCGCAACCTATCGGCGACGGCCCGCTGCGGCAGGCTTTGCGCGGCGATCTGCACACGCACTCCGATTGGTCCGACGGCGGCAGCCCCATCGAGGAAATGATGCGACGGGCTGCCGCGTTGGGCCATGACTACTGCGCGCTCACCGACCACTCACCGCGTCTGACCGTCGCCAACGGGCTGTCCGCGGATCGCCTGCGAGCTCAACTCGACGTCATTGCCGCATTGAATGCGGAACTGGCCCCGTTCCGGATCCTTACAGGTATCGAGGTCGACATCCTCGAAGACGGTTCCCTCGATCAGGACCCGGATCTGCTCGACGAACTCGACATCGTGGTGGCGAGTGTGCATTCCAAACTGCGATCCGAACGCGAGGCCATGACTCGCAGAATGCTTGCCGCGGTGCGTAATCCGCGGGTAGACATTCTCGGCCACTGCACCGGCCGGCTTGTCGAGGGTGGTCGCGGTACTCGTCCCGAATCGCAGTTCGACGCCGAGAAAGTGTTCGAGGCCTGCCGCGAATCCGGTACTGCTGTGGAGATCAATTCCCGGCCCGAACGTCGTGATCCGCCGTCGCGGTTGATCGAGTTGGCCCTCGATCTCGACTGCATGTTCTCCATCGACACCGACGCTCATGCTCCCGGCCAATTGGCATGGCAGGGCTACGGGTGCGAGCGCGCCGAAAAGTGCGGCGTCGACGCCGATCGGGTGATCAACACGTGGACGGCCGACGCGCTCCTCGAATGGGCTGGCAACTGAGAGGGCTGGAAGGCAGCGGTGGTCCGCTGCGACCGCGCCGAAGACCGAGGGCTCTTACTGCTTTCCATGTTGATTACGACGGCTGATCTCAATCAACTCGGGTCAGGTAGCGGTGGCCGATAAATGAAACGGCGATAGTGATGCACGCAGCGATCAACAACGCGAGCGCAACGTGCAGCAACAGAAGTAGTGCTCCGACAATTGCGCCGACGAAAATGGTGACGATCGCGCCGACGCGCCGATTCCACAACGCGGATCCCGTTCCGAAGAACGTCTCACTTGCAAGCGAGGTCAGGGTCGAAGTGACCACGACCGTGGTCATATCCTTGACCGCGAGAGCCCTTGCTACCGCTGCCTGCTCGCCCATGACCAGTGCAATAACCGCTGCGAAGACGATCTGTTGGACTGCCGACATGGTGTCGCCGACCACGAACATCGATACGGCTAAGCCGAGGAGAACTATTCCACCTGTCGCGAATAGTGCTGTGGTCCGTGTGTGCCATCCTGCAGGCGACCCGCGAAGCAGCAGCCCGCACGTACACGCCCCAAAGGTAAAGGCAATCAGTGCGATTGCTGGCCCCAGTACGGGAAGCTCGTCGGCGCCGGCAACGGCCATACCCAGTATGACGATGTTGCCGGTCATGTTGCCGGTGAACACCCGGTCGAGGCCGAGGTATCCGACCGCATCGACTAGTCCGGTCACGAAGGTCAGGGCCATCATCGTTGCAACGCCGATGCTTTCGTGGTTGAAACTTGCGCTTGCGGTGGTGCCATCGGTGTTTTGCTTGTACGAGATTGTCATGAAGTTTCCTGAGAATACAGCTGAGACCGGGGAGTGTTGTCTCCCCGGCAACAGGAGACGGGTTCAGAATATGAGAACCGAAACAATGGTCATCAGCACGAGTCCTGAACAGACAGGGATGAAGCATTTACGGGCGAGATCGAGGACTGACACTCTGGCGAAACCTGCAACCGCGATAAGTGATGACCAGGCAACGAGAGTTCCCCCGCCAGACCAGATATTGCCCATCTGGCCGATTGCTGCGAGGGTTGCCGGATCCATTCCTACTGCCGGGCCGAGGGCTCCGGCCAATGACCCGGTAAGTGGCAGGCCGCTGAAGCCTGATCCTTCGAGTCCCGCGATCATTCCGATGATCAGGATCGCGAACGATGTGACAAACGGATTCTGCGGTAGATGGGACTGGCCTGCATTCACGAGATCGAAGAGTAGCGTCGGGCCTGCTGTATCGGCTGGTAGAGCAAGTATCTGGGCAGAGAAGTCGCCGTTCCCGATGAAAAAGAATCCTGCGATGGGAAGCACTATCCCCATCGCCTTGAAGGCGAAAACGAGACCGTCGATCAGATGCTCGGAGGTCGTCTCGAAGAATCCTTGCTTGTCATTAGTGGCCGCGGCCGCGAACAGAATGAGCGCGGCGATACCACCGACCATGGCCGCGGCGTCGCCACCCTTGAGGTCCGGGACGATGTCAGTGAATTTGCCGATGAGTAGGTACACAATGAATGCAAGGTAGGCGAGCGGCACCAGAACTGCGAATGTACGTGCGGCCCTGATGCTTTTGAATACGTGGTCGACGGTTGCCTTCATCGACGAGTCATCGGTGTCGACGCGTTCGGCCACCGACACACCGACATTCGCTCCGGCCGTCACCAGAACTTTCGACCCGCCCGCCGCTCCGGTACCAGGCAGGGTTCCGCTCGGTACCGGAGTGCCGCCGGCGGAGTCGCCGTCAGCCTGGGTCGAGCGGCCGTTCTCGTGCTCGGCTCGCGATTCCCATTCCGTGAGAAGTTCGGGCGATGGTGCTCGCATATTGCGGCGCTGCGTCAGCCACGTGATGATCAATGCGGTGAGTCCCACGATCAGTGACATGACAAGAGCGCGGTCGGCAACTACATCTGGATCGACACCGGCGGCAGTTGCGGACAGGCCAGGCGCAACCTTGATGATGTAATCGGCCGAGAGCGCCATTCCCTGCCCACAGATGGCGATCGACATACCGACTGCCATAGGCGAGAGACCCGCGCGGATCGCGACCGGAATCAAGACCGCCCCGATGAGCGGAACCGCCGGTGTGGGCCAGAAGAACAGCGAGATCATGTACGTCACGGCGGCAAGAACGAGAAAACTACTTGTGCCACCGCGCATAACTTTCCGGAACGGCGCAACCATGAGTCGATCGGCGCCCATCTGACGCAACGCTCCGAGCATCGCAGTTACCAGAGCGATGATCAGGAAGATGTTGAACAGTTCTTTGGCGGCGACGAGACTTGCGTTGAAGATTGATGCGAGTCCAGTGACAAGGCTGTCGGAAAAGACGAATGCAGTCAGAAATGTACCCAGTACCGCCGGCACGACTATGTTCTTTCTGAGCATCATTGTGGCCAGGATGACGAGTATGCCCGCGAGGTACACCCAGTGTGCGGCAGTTAGATTTACTTCCACGTTGCGCCCCTTATGAGTTCGTGCCAAAGTCGCGATAACTGATTGAGTGATAGTGCGCGGGGCGGTTTCCAGGGTCAACGGCTAGTCTGCACACTCGAGTCCGATCCTAGATGTGCAGGATGTCCCATATTGCGCAAAACTGCGCGGCGATATGACCGTTGAGTTAAGAATTGTTGCGCGACTGCGCTTTTCGATGACATTCTGGTCATAAAATGTGGGTACCCTAACCTTAGCTGGGCACGTGGTTCCTCTGTGCCTTGCCTTCAAACCGCAATGGAACGGATAGCATGATGAGTGCAACTACGGGCGTGACCGCATCGAGGATGAATGCGGGAGTTGACGGGGGCACATCACCCGCACTTGCCGCACTGCTGGTGGGAACTTTCGTCGGGACGGTCAGCAACAACATCGTCAACGTCCCACTCACGGCCATACTCGACGATTTCGAAGCTCCATTGAGTAGTGGAATTTTTGTTGTCGTCGCATTCTTGTTGACCTTCGCAGCGGCGATGCCCCTGGCAGGCTGGATTGGTGATCGGTTCGGGCGCAGGCGGGTTTACTGCGCAGCGTTGATCGGCACTGCGATTTGCTCGCTGGGCGCGGCATTGGCACCGTCACTCCCGGTGCTGGTGATGTGGCGCTCGTTCGGAGGTGTTGCGGCGGCCGCGTTCGCGCCCGCCGTCATGGGTCTCATTGCCTGGCTGTTCGGCCCGGCGCGGCGGGCCAGAGCAGTCGGGGCTTGGGCTGCAGTCAACGGAATCGGGCAGGCCATGGGACCTTCACTGGGCGGTGTGGTGAGCGACTTGATGGGCTGGCGGTGGGTATTCGTTCCACTCATCCCAGCGGCGCTCATCGGCTACTTCGCCACCATGAAGTTCATTCCGCGTTACCCCGCGAAGAAGATGCAGCTGGACTGGGTGGGTGCGATCACGCTGACCAGTGGCGCCGGTTCCATCGTCCTCGGGATCAGTCTCGCTTCGCAAGGGAGCCGAAGTGCTTGGCTGAGTGGAATTCTCGTTGTTGCCGGAATCGCGCTGGTTTCTGTGTTCGTTGCCTGGTGCCTACGGGCGAAGGACCCGTTCGTTCCGATAGATCTGGTCCTCGAATCACGTTTCCTGCGAAGCGCACTCGCGGCTTTTGCTCAGATGTTCGCGCTGGGAGCCACGTTGCTTGCGTTACCGCTCTACCTGACTTCAGGCGGCAGCTCCACGACCTCGGCTGGACTTGTTCTCTTTGTACTGCCGCTATCGATGACCGTTTCAGCGCCGGTAGTCGGACGCTACGTGGACAGGCTCGGCGGCCGAATGACGATGCGCTGCGGTTTGTCGATCTTAATCGTCGGATTATGCGTTCTTGCAACGATTCTTCAGCTCGACGTCCGGAACATGTGGTCCTTGAGCGCGGTGCTGATTGTTGTCGGAGTCGGAGTCGCGATGGTGCAAACGCCTGCTGCAGCAGGCTCGACCCGTTCACCTGCCGGCGCAGTAGGTACGGGGCTCGGTCTGTTCAATCTGATCCGTTTCGGCGGGTCTGCAGTGGGCGCCGCGTGGGTCGGAATCGCCGTTAACGTGGCAGACAGTCCGTTTGCCCTCCTATTCGGGATCACCTCGGCTGTTGTTGCCGTCGGGTTCGCGGCAACCTTTGTCGGCGAGGATCCAATCGCGGCGTGATTTCAGGTGTTCCGCGTCTCTCGGTCAACCCCCGCCCGCACCGTGGCCAAAAGATCCAACCTCAATGCCAACCAGATCGTGAATTGATTTTCGGCTTGCTTGATATCGAGACCCATCGACCGAGAGATCCGATCAAGCTTGGAGATCATCGTATTTCGATGCAAGCCAAGTTTGCGGGCCGCAGCGTTGATGTTTCCGGCTTCGGCGAGATAAGCAAACAGGATTTTCTCGAAGTCCGGTGGTCCGCCGGGGCCTCGTAAGGGCCCAAGTATGTCGTCGATCAACCGACGGCTTTCGTCTGACTCGGCCGCAACTGCAAGCACCCCGAATCCGCGGAGATCTCGGTACGAGACCGAACCCGACAGTTCGAGTCGCGCTGCGATACCGAGTGCAATTCGAGCGTCACGGTAGCTTGCGGCGATATTCTTCGCTCCGTGCGATCGTCGGCCATGAGTCACCGGAATACGCTGTCCCAGACGCATTTCCAGATCAAAGGACATGGCATTGGCATAGTCGTCGATCTCGTCCTGACTCTCGCTTCGCAGTGACCTGACGACAATGAGAAAATCGCCGATCACGGTTACGTGGGAGGCGACATCCACCTGGGGCAGTACGCCTGCCGCGTACCGGGCGAGACGCACCATACTTGCGCCCGGATGCGGGCCCGTCCGGTCGACCAATCCAGGTGCGACGAAGACGATGTAGTCGAGGTCGAGATCAATTTCGTGGAGTTCGGCGCGAGTTTTCAGGTCGAGGTCACTGGCGAAGTTTCCGTGGACAAGGGCTTGAACGAAGTCGCCCTTGGCACGCTCTTCAGCTTCGTCGACGCTTCGCTGCCGTAGCATCTCGGCACCGATAATCGAGCCGGCTTGCTCCACGACTACCTTGTACTGAGCGATGTCGTGCCGCCGTGGTTTTCCTGCGAGCGTAAGGACGACAACCCATCCCTCATGCCGACCGGCGAGATGCATGGCAGAGGCAACTGCTGTCACGGAAACTGAATTCGAATGCGCCGGAGGAAGCTCGAGAACATGCACTTCATGTGCGTGGAGAACTTCTTCTTCCGTCCTGCTCGGAAGGGCTGCCGTCAGGGACTGCACCAGCGCCGCAGTCGCTTCGCTGTCTTCGGCGGGTAGTCCGGACTGGACGATCAACCTTCCCCGGACGTCGAGGGCGAGGGCGGGGCGAGAGGTGAGAGAGCTTACTTCGCGAACGAGCATCGGTACGCCGGCGCCACGGTGAAGTAAGGCAGCAAGAGACTGATGAACCATCACCCCGTACCGCATCACATGAGCTTCCTGAGTGAGTGCGCGCTCGGCGAGGAGCTTGTTCAGCACGGTAAATCCAACGGGGAAAGCCAATTCCACCGCCGGTAGTGCCTTCGGCCAGACTGTGCTGGAAGGAGCCGTCCCGTCGACGATCACAGCACTGGCACCACGCGCGAGTAGCGATTTCAATGCCAGGGCGGCGCCCGAAAGAGCATCCGGACGGGTGTAGACAACGACGCCTACCAGCGAATCCGGCCTGCTCAACACCTCGTCCCACGGTAGGCACCACGTAACCGGGGAGTCCATCTGGTCGTAACCTGACAGCACGTGCGCCTTGTCGAAGATCGGTTCCTCGAGGAGACCCCGTAGCGATAATCGTTCGGCTTCGAATTGCTCCGAGTCCGTCATGTTCTCGGTCTGTCGATGGTTCATGACTGCGCTCCTCGCGGTGGATCAAGTGTGCAGTATGACCTACGGAACCAGCCCATGTCATGTGCAGTATGACTATCACAGTGCTGCTCGTCCGGGTTCTTTTGACCATCGTGCGGAGGGATCAGGGCTGGTAGAAATCCATCTATCAGCCCAACCAACACGACGGAGACGATATGCACCAAGTTCACCGGATCACACTCGACGATGCTCTACCGCTGCTTGCCGCCGGACGTGCGAAGGCAGAAGAGATCGGCGTCAAGCAGACACTGTGTGTTGTCGACGACGGGGGCAATGTGCTTGCACTGCACAGGTTGCCAGGTGCACGTTTGACCGGAGTCGACATCTCGATCGCCAAAGCCTTCACCGCCGCAGGACATGAGCGTGCAACGCACTTGTTCAACGAGGCCCCGGATGGTCCAGCCCTTCCCGGCAACGAAGCATTCGGCATCAGCCACATGCTCCCCGGTAAGTTCGCCGTATTCGTCGGCGGATTCCCCTTGCTGTACAACGGTCAGATTGTCGGGGGAGTGGGTATCAGCGGCGGAAATGGCAAGCAGGACAAAGCAGTAGGCGCCGCCATGCTTGCGGAGTTCGAGGCGCTCACGTCTGCCAACGTCTGACAAACTCGTTCGAAAAGTGCACAGTGCACTCGAAAGACGTTGATATTCGGATCTTTTGACCATAGTGAACCGCCGCAACGCCTATTACCGTCGGCAACGAATCATCTTCTAACATCAAGAAAGAACGAGGCAGATCATGACCGAACTCTTGAACCGCGAAGATTTCCGCGCAGCTCTCGAAGGGGCGCTGGTTGGCCGCGAGGCCGCAAACGCTTCCTTCAGCAAGGCATGGGCAGATGGAAAGCTCGAGAAGCGCCACTTCGCGCGCTGGGCCGAAAACCACTACCACTACGTCGGACCGTTCGCCGACTACCTCGCGAACATCTACTCGAATACTCCCGACACGTTCACCAATGCCAAGGACTTCACTCTCCAGAACATGTATGAGGAGGAACTGGCAGATATTCGCCATACCGATCTGTTGATCAAGTTCGGTGAGGCATGCGGCACCACTCGTGAGCAGATCGAGAATCCGTCCAATATGAGTGCCATAACTCGCGGACTACAGTCCTGGTGCTACGCCGTTTCCCAGCGTGAACACTTTGTTGTCGCGACGGCAGCGCTGGTTGTCGGGCTGGAATCACAGGTCCCGAGTATCTACAAGAAGCAGATAATTCCGCTTCGAGAAGTATACGGATTCACCGAGGACGAGATCGAATTCTTCGAACTGCACATCACATCCGATGTCGTGCACGGTGAGCGCGGCTACCAGATCGTGCTCGACCACGCAGACACCCCGGACTTGCAGGCCCGCTGCTTGCAGCTGGTCAAGTGGGGTGCGGAAATGCGCTTCAGCTACACCAAGGGACTCTACGACACCTATGTGGCGTCTGACCTCGAACTCATCACTGCCTGAAGCTGATTGATTGCCCCGGCGGGTGGCGGAACGGTAACTCCGCCATCTGCCGAGTCGATCGAATTCTCGAGTTGTCGAAGGGAAGACATGGATACGAACTGGACCGCCGTCGCGGCCCTGCGCGACCTCGGAAGGCGCACCAAGTTGCGCGTCGAGGTGGGCGCGACCGCGATCGCACTCTTTCAAGCCAACGGGCGTATCTATGCGTTCCGTGACCTGTGCATACACGCCGATCGCTCCCTCACAAAGGGCACGATTCTGCATGGGCGGGTGATCTGCCCAGGACACCAATGGGCTTTCGACCTCGAGTCCGGCTACGAAGAAGACCAAGACCTCTGCCAACCGACCTATCCCGTAACCGTCGCAGACGACGTCATCTACGTGGATTTGACACCGCGCACCGTTGTGGCGTCCGAACGAGAACAGGCCTTGTCATGACCGCAACCCTCGACACCATCGTCTCCATCGGTGCGGGACAGACTGCCGCAGTTGCAGCACGTACGCTGCGCCGCAGGGGATTTGACGGCCGTATCGTGTTGATCGGCGACGAGAACCATGCGCCGTATCAACGGCCACCTCTGTCAAAGGAATTTCTTGCCGGTACGGAGTCGCTCGACTCCCTCATGCTGCTGCCGCCGTCCTGGCGTGAAAAGAACCACGTGGAATTGTTGACCGGCACTGCGGCGAGTCGCATCGACACAGGCGCGGGCGTCGTCGAGTTGGCTGACGGCCGTACGATCGCGGCGGACGCGGTGCTCATCGCAACCGGTGGTCGGCCACGTACGATGGCCGTCACCGGACCTGCCCCGGAACGCACGCACTATCTCCGCACTATCGACGATGCACAGCGCTTGTCGACCCACCTTCGTCCGGGAACGCACGTAGCGCTCATCGGCGGCGGGTTCGTGGGTCTCGAAATTGCCTCGACAGCAAGAAGTCTGGGGTGCGAGGTTACGGTCATCGAACGAGCGCCGATCCCGCTCGCTCATATCGTCGGCGCAGAAATGGGCGCCGTCTGCACCCGATTGCAGCGCGACAATGGAGTGCACGTCGTTACCGGCGTCGACGTCACGGCGGTCCACACCGAACAGTCGGAGGTTCGCATCTCGCTGAGTTCGGGTGAGATCGTGAGCGCCGATGTTGTTGTCATCGGAATCGGAATCGAACCGAATGTGGAGATCGCACGTGCATCGGGACTGGCCGTCGACAATGGAATAGTTGTTGACGTGCAAGGACGTACAGCAACGCCCAACGTTTTCGCAGCCGGGGATGTCGCTTCACGCTATTCCGACAGGGCGGGACGCCATATGCGGGTCGAGCACTTCGACAACGCCAGCAGGCAGGGTGCAGCGACGGCAAACCTGATGCTGGGTCGCGAAGGTGTCAACGATGCACCGCACTGGTTCTGGTCCGACCAGTTCGGCGTCAATCTTCAATTCACCGGCCGCGCCCAACATACCGAGATCGTCACGAGAGGCAACGTGAACGACGGAGAGTTCACAGCATTCTATCTCGATGACGGAATTGTGCGTGGGGCATTCGCGCTCGACCGCGGCGACGACATCGGGGCAGCGCGTGAGCTGATCGGCAAACAGTGTAGCGCAGACCGGTTGCGAGACATCGATATTGACCTTTTTGATCTGCTGGATGACGAAGAATTGGCGGCGAGCAACTGATGGGCCTGAACTATATCGACGGTAGATGGGTCGCTGCACAGTCCGGCGCGACGTTCGAGCGTCGTAATCCGGCTGATCGATCCGACGTAATTGGCACATTCCCGGACTCCGGACACGATGACGTCGAAATTGCCGTCTCCGCATTGATCAAAGCAGCCCCGGCGTGGGCTGCGACCGCACCCGAACGTCGTGCAGAAATTCTGGAAGCTGCTGCGGCGAAACTTGAATCGAATGCGGCGGCTCTCGTCGACGAACTCGTTCGAGAAGAAGGCAAGACTCGCGCAGAAGCGACCATGGAAGTCGGGCGTACCCCGATGAACTTGCGCTTCTATGCGGCCGAGGCTGTTCGCACTACCGGAACCACATACCCGTCGCCGGGAGAAGGTCTCGTGTTCACCGTCCGTGAACCGGTCGGCGTTGTCGGGGCGATCACGCCGTGGAACTTCCCGCTGAACATACCGTCACGAAAGATCGGACCGGCACTTGCCGCCGGAAACGTGCTGCTACTCAAGCCATCCGAGTTGACTCCCTTGATGGGGCAGCGTCTTGTCGAGGCACTACTTGCCGGTGGATTGCCTCCCGGGGTTATCGCGTTGGTACAAGGATCAGGAAAGGCAGGCGCAGCCGTGGTTGCAGACAGCCGCGTCGATGCCATCACCTTCACGGGGTCCACCCAGACCGGACGGGCGATCCACGCCGCCGTCGGTCCGGAACGCCGCAGTCAGCTCGAGATGGGCGGTAAGAATCCGGTTGTAGTGCTGGAAGGTGCCGATCTCGACAAGGCAGCCTCATTGATTGTGAAGGGCGCCTTCGGGTTATCTGGCCAAGCCTGCACCGGAACAAGCCGCGTTGTTGCGGTTGATGCCATCCATGATGACCTACTCAGCAGAGTTGTTGTACTGGCACAGAAGTTGGTCGTCGGGGCCGGCGGCGACGAGGGCGTCACGATGGGTGCGTTGGCAAGCGCAGGACAATACCGAAAGTTCTTGGACTATGTTCAGGTAGGTCTGGACGATGGAGCTGAATTGATCTGCGGTGGAACGCCGCACGATGACAATGCTGATGGTTTCTTTGTTACCCCAACGGTTTTTTCTGGCGGAACACCCGAAATGCGCATCGTAACCGAAGAAGTATTCGGTCCACTATTGGTCTTCTTGCGCACCGAAAACTTCGACAGTGCAGTCGACCTCGCAAACAATACCGAATACGGCTTGAGCTCTTCGGTCGTAACCAACGACATTGCAACAGCGTTGGCTTTTGCCGCTCGGACGAAGACGGGACTGGTGAAGATCAATCAACCCACGACAGGCATGAGCATGAACGCGCCGTTCGGTGGATTCAAGGCGTCGAGCACGCAGACCAACAAAGAGCAGGCCGGCGAATCGATGATGGGTTTCTACCAGTGCGAGAAGACGATTTACCTGAGCGGGCTCGCATGAGCGCCGCCGACCACAGCACAATCGGAGAGGGGACCGTCATGGAACCAGAGAAGACCGCAGCAGATAATGTCGAGTTCGTCCGCGTAGCTCGGTCGGGTCAGGTGACGGAAGGACTTGTCCGTCGATTCTTTTCGGGCGAGCACGAATTCGCCGTCGCCCGACTCGACGGTAAGGCGTACGCGACGTCCAACTACTGCACACATCTTGACTGTCTCCTGTCTTCCGGCAAACTCGTAGAGGACGGCATAGGTTGTTCATGTCACGGCAGTGTGTTCGATCTCGAGACGGGTGAGCCGGTATATCCGCCGGCCACGGTGGCTATCAAGACATACGCCGTCGAAGAACGAGAGGGAGAGATTTTCGTCGGGTTCGACCCATCGGACACGACATCAGCTCCCCGCCGACGTGCAACCCGCGGCCTGACATGACCACAAGGCCACCAACCCTCTCGACCAGGGGCATGGTCTCTTCCAGTCATCCGGCAGCCAGCACGATCGGTGTGCAGGTTCTCGCCGACGGCGGCAATGCGATCGACGCGACACTCGCCATGGCGGCGATGACATGGCTGGCACTGCCAGGACAATGCGGAATCGGTGGAGACGCCTTCGCTGTAGTGCGTGAGCCCGACGGACGAGTCTGGACGGTCGGAGGAAGTGGATTCGGGCCAGACGGTGGAGAGACGGATTTCTACACAGATCAAGGTTTGACCTCGATTCCCTTGGACGGACCCCTTGGTGTTGCCGTACCGGGCGCCCCTGCGGCCCTGGCAGCACTTCATGCCAATGGGGCGACACGTTCTCTGTCTGACTTGTGGGAACCGGCGGCAGGTAGCGCCGAACGAGGTTTACCGTGTTCAGCCAAGACCCTCCAAGACATCCGGGAAGCCCATCTGGCGATTGCGCTGGATCCCGGCCTCGCCGCTGTCTATCTTCCCGGCGGCGGGTTACCTCATGTGGGGCAACAACTCCCCCAAATTGATCTAGCTCGAACGATTCGCTCACTTGCGTCCGATCCCGCGGACTTCTATCTCGGATCCTTCGCTCAGAAAGCTGTGTCGACACTGCGTGAACGTGGGGCGCCTTTCAGCGGTAACGAGTGGGCGTATGGATTCAAGGTCGACCCGGAACCCGCCATAGCCGGCACGTACGCGGGTGCGGTGGTATATCAGACGGCGATGCCGACGCCAGGCTGGATGGTTCTTCAGCAAGCCGCTCTGTGCGACCGTGTAGTCGGGTACTCGCCATGGATGGCGGCACCCGCGATCGACCGATTGGCATCGGCGGCCCGCCTCGCCTTCGAGGATCGCTTTGCACTGTGCGGTAGTGACAATGACGAATGGAGAACACTGCTGCTACCCGACACCGTGGCCCGATCGAGAGCATCATTGGATGCGAAGTCGAGGCGACGGGAGTTCAGTGTGGCCGGCGGGGACACCACGTCGATCGTCGCCGTCGACTCCGACGGAAGAGCGGTCAGCTTCATTCATTCCCTTGCCTTCACTTTCGGTTCCAAGATCACGGTCCCGGGTACGGGGGTAGTACTCAACAACAGGTTCGGTCGTGGTGCGTATCTGATTCCAGGGCATCCAAATTCGGCTTCGCCGCGACGTAAACCGGTGCATACTCTCAATGCTTGGATAGCAGCAGACACCGCGGGGGCACTGCTTCACGTGGGTAACACCCCGGGTGGAGACGGGCAGGTCCAGTGGAACATGCAATTGCTGTCCCATTTGCTCGACCACGGACTCGACCCGGCAGAGGCTGTGGCGGCACCGCGATTCACGGTTTACCCGGGCAGTGATTCAGACGTGATCGGTCAGCCCGCTGAGCTTCGGTGCGAATCAAGGATAGGAAAGTCCACGTTGTCCGAATTACGTAGTCGAGGACACGATGTGACGCTTCAGGGAGCATGGGATGGTGGTGGCAGCGCTCAGGTGATTTCACTCGATCGTGAGCGTGGGCTACTCAGCGGCGCAGCCGATCCTCGACAGGAAGGGATAGCTCTAGGTGTCTGATATTTCGTTTGTGCGAGGGCCCGTGCCGCAGGGACAGTACATGGCGGCAACAGTTCACGACTCGATTGCTTACAGTGCGGGGATGACACCGCGGATCGACGGAGTCCTCCAAGTGTCCGGAGTTGTCGGCGATGCGGTAGACATTGCGGATGCGGCTACCGCTGCGGGGATGTGCGCGCGGAATGCGCTCACCGCAATTGCTTCGGTCGCAGGAGGGATGGATCGAGTCGAGCGCTGTCTGCGCATGACGGTGTATGTGGCTTGCGCAGACAACTTCTTCGATCTGTCGGCAGTAGCCGACGGTGCGTCGGCGGTGATCGCTGAAATACTCGGTCGGGAAGCACTTCCCGTTCGTGCCGCGATTGGCGTCAAGAACCTTCCGTCAGGTGCTCCGGTGGAAGTCGACATCACGGCCGTGGTCGATATGAAGCCTCACGCATAGTCTGTTTGGCTCCGTGAGACCTCGCATCGAGCGAAATATGATAGGTCTACAGCATCAAGGCAGGATCTGTGGTCAGTTCGATGTTGAGCCATGGTTCGTACGGCAGATCGGCGAGGTGTTTGGCGAATGTGCGTCGTACCGCATCTTCGTCGTCGATCTCCCACGTATGGGGAGGGACCATGAACATGGCTTCGATGTACAGCTTGCGGCCAACCTTGCTCATCGTCAGGGCTGGTTCATCCAAATCGAATTCATCGCGAACAGCTGCGATCGCGTCGTGGACATGCGCCTGAACCTGTTGACTGGGAGCGCCTTCGAGCAGTTCCACCAGAGCAGTTCGCAACAGAGCCAAGGGTTGTGGGACCAGCATCGCACAGCCGATCAGGACGAGCACGGAGTCGACGTATCGATCGGCATCGGAGAAATCGGTGCGTCCCAGGATCATTGCGACAACGGCGCCTACGGCAACCAGCGCGCTGAAGGCGGCCGAGGCTCCCCACTGCCTGGCCTCGGCCACCAGGAGATCGGATGTGCGGTCGACCTTTCCGACGTAGCGCCAGATCAGTACGGACACTGCTGCACTGATCGCGCCGTAAGCTGCGAGCGACCCGGCCGTCACATCGGCTCCGCCGGCCAGGATGACCCGTACGGCCTCTACGGCGGCGTACGCGAGAGTCGCCAACAATGCCATGCCCTGAATGGCGATCACCACCGGAATCAGAGCTTCCTTGCCGAACGGGAAGCGCGCCGTCGGGCCTGAATCTGCGATCCGGGAGACGCGCAGCGACATCCAGGTCAAAACCATGCCAATCAGTGCGTACACACCGTCGAGCAGGATTACCTGAGACTGCGAGATCCACCCCCACACCGCGGCCAGGACTGCCAAGGCTGTCGCAACCATCAGCGAGTACCGCAGGGTCTTGCGCTCGCGCTCCGCTGACTCTTCTTTGATGCCCATGACCCGCAACCGCCTTGTCGGTTTAGTAACTTCTTCCCGTAGGAATACCAGCAAAGTGGTTCCGAGAAAGACTCACCGCGCCACTCCGATGAGCGCAGAAGCCGTACTCGACGCAAAATAGACTTCTATGGCCGACCGTGGATTCACCCCGACACAGCTCGCTGCCCGAGCCGCCTATCTGCTGCGCGGTAATGATCTGGGCACGATGACTAGCGCTGCTCCCAAGCTTTATCCACATATGTGGAGTTGGGACGCGGCGTTTGTTGCTGTCGGATTGGCTCCGTTGAGTGTGGAACGAGCCGTTGTAGAACTCGATACCTTGCTCGACGCGCAGTGGAAGAACGGAATGATCCCGCACATCGTTTTTGCAAACGGCGTCGACGGCTATTTTCCCGGTCCGACGCGGTGGGACGTCAATGCGTTGGCTGCGCATGCGCCGATAGGCACGGCGACATCCGGGATTACCCAACCGCCGGTACATGCGATTGCCGTGCAACGAATCCTCGATCATTCACGTCGTCACGGCCGTACGACGCGAGCGGTTGCCGAGGAGTTCTTGGATCGGCGGTGGAATGATCTGGTTCGGTGGCATCGTTGGCTTGCCGAGGCACGAGATCTCGACGGTAATGGTCGGATAGCGCTCTATCACGGCTGGGAATCGGGGATGGACAACTCTCCACGTTGGGATGCGGCGTACGGGAATGTTGTTGCGGGACAGGTTCCTGCGTACCAGCGAGCCGACCTTGCTGTTGTAACGGACCTGACGCAACGTCCCAAGGATCACGAATACGATCGCTATCTGTGGCTGCTCGAAGAAATGAAATCGGTGCGCTACGACGACCAACAGCTTTCTACCGCAATGAGTTTTGCAGTCGAGGACGTATTTGTCTCAGCCGTCTTCTCTATGGCCTGCGATGTCCTGGCGACCATCGGCGAGGAACATTCGCGGCCGAACTCCGATGTGCGAGATCTGCGCGGTTGGGCAGACCGATTCCGTCGAGGTGTCATAGCCACGACGGACGAAAGAAGCGGCGCGGCAAAGGATTTTGATCTCCGTACGGGACGCTGGGTGAATACCGAGACCATCGCGATGTTTGCGCCATTGTTGTGTAGTGGACTTAGTCGCGATGCTGAACGTTCGCTGTTACGAACGTTCGAGGGGCCGAAGTTCTGCGGGCATCCGGACATGAGATTTGCCGTCCCGCCGTCCACTTCCCCGGTGTCCGGCGATTTCCGTCCGCGTGAGTATTGGCGTGGACCTGTCTGGCCGGTGATCACCTGGCTGTTCTCATGGGCGTTTGCGCGTCGTGGATGGGCTGAACGATCGTATGTTCTCCGGGCGGAGGGACTCAGGCAGGCCAGTGACGGCAGTTTTGCCGAGTATTACGAACCCTTTACGGGTGAACCGTTGGGCAGCATGCAGCAATCCTGGACGGCGGCAGCGGTTCTCGATTGGTTGGGATGACCAGCGTCTGAATAGTTCGTGAAACAACAGACAAATCAGGCAGCAGTCCCTACGCTCGGGGAATGGCCGAGCGACGCACCGTCAGGACCTTAGGCAGACTAACCCCGATCGCGATGGCTGCGGCCGTTGCATTGACGGCCCCGGGTCTCGCTGCGGCGGATGCTCCCCGCGGGCCGGACGTTTCGTCTTGGCAGCATGTGGATGGAACCGGTATCGACTGGTTCCAGGTGCGGGCGTCGGGGCATGAGTTCGCGATGGTCAAAGCGACAGAGTCGCTGAACTACGTGAATCCGTATTTCGTCCAGGATTGCCTTCGCATGCGCGTTGCGGGCGTTGCGCGCGGCGCCTACCACTACGCAGACGTGCGAGCGTCGCCGGAAGCGCAAGCTGCGTTCTATGCGGCAATGGTCCTCGGTATCAACGGTCCTGGAGATTTGCCTCCCGTCCTCGATCTCGAAGACGCAAAAGGCCTGCCGGCATCACAGGTGATCGACTGGACTCACCGGTACCTGAACACCGTCCAGGCGTTGACGGGACGGCAGCCGATCATCTACACGTATCCCAACTTCTGGTACACGCAGATGGCGAACACAACCGAGTTCAACCACTACCCGCTCTGGATTGCTGACTACAACGGTCAGAGCGCTCCGGGACCCTTGCCTGGTGGGTGGTCGAATTGGACCTTCTGGCAGTACACGAGCACAGGACGCATACCGGGGATTGTCGGTAACACCGATATCAATGTCTACAGCGGAGCCCAGGGTGACTTCGGCCGTTACTCCAACAGCGTGGGGCTCGGCAGCAGCTAGGCGTGTGCGACTGCTTGCGCTCTTGCAGTTTCCTTTTCGGGCCCTCTGGCCCTATTCAGGACCTGGAAAGTTGTTTGCTGTGTCCCGTGATGCGTGACCGATTGGTCCGCATGTAGCTCTGTGGTTACGAGAAATTCAGCGGAGCGGTAGCCAAAATCGGGGAACACTTTGCTAGCTACGTGGGCTCAGATGATAGCTATGGTGGGAAATTGGCTGAAATCCCCCGTGGAAATTTTCACAAAACGGACTTGAAGTTTGGTCTTACCGGGTGGTTACAGGCACGTACCAGTGGCGTTTTGAGCCCCCTGCCATCCGTCTATCGGGGCTTCCCCTCACTTCGTTACCTACGGCCCTGAATGAATTGATCGCGATCGTTCATTCGATTTCGGCGCGTTCGGGCTGCCGACGGAACCATCGTCGGTTGTAAGTGTTCTGGGTCGAAGTTCATACGCTGTGGTGCATCCAACAGCGGTTATGCGCACTGGTCATTTGTCTAGATCTGCCAGGACACCCCATTATTCCAGCGACCCGGCGTATCCAGCCAAAACGCCGTTTCGAGTCGTGTGTGACCCAGCGACGGCCAATTTTGTCAGATTGTCCGGTTGACCAAAGCTGCCCAGCGGACCTTGTTCGATCAACGAAGGAAAGCGACTATCAGTCTGCTTTGTCCATCTTTCGGTGGGCAAGCTCCCGGTTATCTGTTATCTTGATCGAGATAACTGGAAGATTGCTCTTGATTTGCATGGATTTCGAGGGCCAAAGTCCTGCACAGGACGGCTCTTCCAACACGCAGGTGTTACCCGAAGAGGAGCTCGAATGGCAGGACCGGCAGCAGCGTCCGGTGCGAGGTCGATCAGCCGAAATCCGGCGCACCGACCCGAACCAACCGATCAAACGGGAGTTCGCGCCATCGCTCTCGCATCTCCGTCCACCGAATATCGATCAGGCACATCCTGGGGAGCTAGAAATGCCTAACGACTTACCGCCGACAAGGTCGGCAATGTTCACCGCAGGGCTACCGCCCTGGGTGCGAGCGTGGACGGTGGTGTGGACCACCATCGCGTTGATTCTCGGTATCTCCGGCGCGACGGCAGTAGCTGCATCAGCGCAGCCGGCCGCGACGCTCGGCGGTCCCGTTCAGGCTCAGACGCCGGCTCGCGCCGCTGTGCTGCCGGATGAACAGCCCGCAAAGGGCTGTGCCTTCAGCGCCCCTAACACTGGCCCTTTCTCGCAGAACATCTGTTGGATCGACATGTCGGCGCTCAACGAAGCCGCGGCTACATCCGCGGCCGGGCAGTCGATGGAAATCCAGCTCACCGAGGGCTACAAGATCAACTTCAAGGCTTTCCTCACCGACTCGGTAGCAGGAAAGACGCATCAGGGGGTCGAAGCGAAGGCACTCCCCACGTTGAGTTACTCAGCGCTGGGAACGTCCGCCTACACGGGTGTGCCGTCGACGATCAAGCCCGCGATCTACCAGAAGTCCTCCGTGAATGGACAATCCGGCGGGACGGTGTCGCTCAAGAACATCGTGATGACCGGGCCCAATGGCACGGTGTACAACTACGGTCTCGTAGCAGCCGATGCGGAGTCGACTGACGCAAACACGTCAACCGACAAAGAGTTCCTCGCCTTCAATTCGGACAAGCCGCTGCGACAAATCGCGCGCACAGTCGGTGTTGACGAACCTGGCTACCCTGGAATTCGCGCTTGTGACGGTGGGCTGACGGCTATGCCCGCCACCACCGTCCGATGTGATTCTTGGAACCTGGTCAACAACCAGGAGTATTCGCCGGGCACTTTGGTTGTTGCATCGACCGCTCCGACCAACTTCGCGGCGACGTTCGGTAATACCGTTCTGGCCACCTCTCGTCAGGGTCTGGCTTTCGGTGTCCTGCTCTCGAAGGTCAAGATCGACAAGGACCTCACGCGCGTCACCCCCGGTGACGATTTCACTATCGGCATGAGCACCGGCCACCACGCAAACGCGGGTGCTGCTGCAGCGACCGAGATCAAGAGCACCACGACCGGCGCTACAGATACAACGGCATCGACTGGCTGGCGTACGCTCCTCGCAGATACGACCCCTACTCCTGTCACGTTCTGGGAGAAGCCCACTACCTCGGCGACCAAGACCGCGAACTACGCGACATCATGGGATTGCCAGGTAAATGGTGTGACCCAGACACTCAGGGTCGGTGACGTTGCGCAGGCAGCACTCACACCGGGTGACAATGTTTACTGCAAGGTCAAGAACACGCCGGTTCTCGTGAAGAAGTCGTCGTCACCACCTACCGGTGAGACGGTTAATATCGGCCAAACAATCACCTACACACTCAATTTCGAGAACCCGGGTACTGCCCCGGCGACGATTGACTACACCGACTACCTCGCTGACGTCATCGATGACGGAACGGTTGCGGTCGGTGCTGCTACAGGCGGACTCACCGCTGCATTGGATGGCGCCGACAAAATCAAAGTCGGCGGCACGTTGCCAGCCGGCGGCAAAGGGACAGTCACCTACACCGTCACGGTCAAAGACGGTGGTAACAAAGTCCTGAACAACTACCTCGTTCCGGGGACAACAACTCCTCCCACAACATGTGATCCTGCAACCAATCTCTGCACGACGCATCCCATGCCCGGGTTCACAGTCGCGAAGACCGCTGTGCCCGCGACAGGTTCGACGGTTCAGGCCGGCGATACAATTACGTACACGGTCACCGGTGCTAACACCGGCAAGACGGCCCTAACTCCCGCGACGATCAAAGACGATCTGAGTGCGGTTCTCAACAATGCTGCTATCGTTCCGGGCTCGCTGAAGGCGACCGTCGACGGTGCTGCTGTCGCTGCTCCGACCCTGTCGGGCAGCATTTTGTCGTGGTCCGCCAATCTCCAGGCTGGTAAGTCTGTTGTTCTGACCTACCAGGTGAAGGTCAATGCCGGCGTTGCCGCGGGCACGGTTCTGAACAACAAGGTCACGGGTACTGCGAAGCCGCCGACCGGTCCGGACATCACTCCTCCTACGGTGGAGACGAATCACTCGGTTCCCGGCTTCAAACTGGAGAAGACTGCTGATCCGATTTCCGGTTCGACGGTTCAGGCCGGCGAGTCGATCAAGTACACCGTCACCGGAACCAACACCGGCAAGACGAACCTTGATCCGGTAAAGATCAACGATGATCTGGGTGCGGTTCTCAACAATGCTGCTGTCGTTCCCGGTTCGCTGAAGGCGACCGTCGACGGTGCTCCTGTCGCCGCCCCGACGCTGTCGGGCACCACGCTTTCCTGGACCGGACTTCTCGAAGCCGGTAAGTCCGTTGTTCTGACCTATGAGGTGAAGGTCAACGACGGCGTTGCCGCGGGCACAGTCTTGAACAACAAGGTCACCGGTACTGCGAAGCCGCCGACCGGTCCAGAGATCACTCCTCCTTCGGTGGAGACGAATCACTCGGTTCCTGGGTTCACGGTCGCGAAGACAGCGGATCCAGCGCCGGGTACCGGCGTCAATGCTGGTCAGACGATCACGTACACGGTGACGGGTGCGAACACCGGTAAGACGACGCTCAATCCGGTGGTGTTGACCGATGATCTGTCGAAGGTTCTCGACAACGCGACGCTCGTGGCCGGTTCGCTGAAGGCGACGGTCGATGGTGCTCCTGCCGCTGTTCCGACTCTGTCGGGGACCATGCTCTCGTGGACCGGTGCACTCGAAGCGGGTAAGTCGGTTGTTCTGACCTACCAGGTGAAGGTCAACGACGGTGTTGCCGGCGGCGTTCTGATCAACAACAAGGTCAC
>NZ_BCWX01000006.1 GCF_001894805.1 Rhodococcus globerulus NBRC 14531
CCCCCGGGATCGAGCGAACGGTACACCCGTCGCCTCGGATCGACCGAACGTACCGTTCGCACCATCGCGGGCGGGTTAAAACTCCGCAAACAGGGTACGTAGCGACGACAAAACTCATGGGATGTCAGTAGTTCGTGGCATAGTGAACAGCTATGGTTGGCCTCCGCAACTCCAGTGGCTCGCACCTGCGACTTGTGCCGACAGGATTGGATCAGCAAGAACCCGCTGCTTCACAGCAGACTCCCGCTGCTTCACAGCAGACTCCCGCTGTGCCCGAACATCCCTCGATGAACTCGCGTGGACAGCGCCGTTCACTGCCGGCAGGTCTACGAATCTCGATTCGGCTTGAAGAGGTGTCCACGCAGATATCGCGGCGGTTGATTGTCGATTCCGATTTCACGCTCGACGATTTCCATGCCGTAGTTCAACGGGCAATGGGTTGGCACGATATGCATGGACATTCGTGGCGGAAGATCGGCACACGGTTTCCTGGTGATTTTCTGGAATACGCTCCGCGTAATCGTGTGGCTGATCGTCGTAGCCGCGGCCAGAGCGCAGTCGCCGAGAACGAGGTCCACGTTCACGAAGTTCTGATATCTCCCGGTGACATGATCCAGTACCGGTACGGACGAGCCGGTGCGTGGCGGCATTCTGTGACTCTCGAAGCGGTCGACGACGAGGCAGCGGATAAACCTGCGGTGTGCGTCGAAGGTGTTGGTGCGTGCCCGCCCGAGGAATGCGCGGGACCTGAAGAATTCGAGCAACTGTTGAGGATGTTGCTTTCCGAGGAATTGCGCTCTCGTGAGTGGACTCTGGAGTGGGCACAAACCGATTTCGAGCCGAATAAGTTTGTGTTGGAGGAGGTCAACGAGCGATTGGCTCATTGTGTCGGAACGGTGGCGCGCGAGTCCGCGATAGCGTCGTTCCCACGCACCTTCGATATCTGGAATCTGTTCGAATTGCTCGCGCCGGCCAGCGCACCTGAGTTGCATGACGTCTTTGCGATGGCGCGACTCGATGATCGGTCCGAGTCTTCGTCGCAGATACGTGTTGCTGTGGGCGCGCGGCTGCAGATGTTGTTGACGTTGATCGGTGACGATGGAATCGATGTCGAGTCATTTCTGTCGACGGTCGATGCGGCGCTGGACCAGCCGGAACTCGAGCCGGTTAATCTTCCCAAGGCTCAGCGTTTGTTTGTGCTGCTCCGAAGCTGGGGTTTGGCCAGGAAGCTGAAGGGCCGGATTGTCCTGACTCGTCGTGGGCGTTCAGCGAGTGCAGATGCAGACGCTTTGTGGAATTGCATTGTCGACGGGGTTCCCGTTGCGTCGGCGGGACCTGCGCGGGCGATTGAACTTCTTGTCCTGCTCGCTGTTGCCGCGGGGCTGGAGCCGTCGGATCGACATCACCTTGTTGCGGGAACTCTTGGCCAGATCCGATCGTCCCCGGCGTTGGTTGCAGAGCCCGCGATTCCGGGCAAGTCTGCTGGCACCACGATCGAGGTTCTCGATCTGGTCGGCGCGATTGGATACGACCTGGTAGGGATGATCTCGACGTCGGATATGCCCTGGGCGCAGTATCTTGCGCGGGCAGTCCTTCAGCGCTAAAAGTACAGCTGGAACGAACATGGGGTCCGAGCCTGATTCAGGCTCGGACCCCATGTTCGTGGCGCGATGTCAGATGTTGACGCCGTAGTCACGGGCGATGCCTGCTAGGCCTGACGCGTATCCCTGGCCGATTGCCCGGAACTTCCACTCGTTGTTGTGCCGGTACACCTCACCGAAGAGCATGGCTGTCTCTGTGGACGCATCTTCGGACAGGTCGTAGCGAGCAAGCTCTGATCCGGTGGAGAGGTCGACCACGCGAATGTAGGCATTGGTGACCTGGCCGAAGGATTGGAGGCGCGCGTCGGCGTCGTGGATCGATACCGGGAAGAAGATGTTGGTGACGTTGGGCGGTACCGCCGGGAGGTCGATGTTGATTACCTCGTCGTCTCCGTCGCCTTCGCCGGTGAGGTTGTCGCCGGTGTGCTCGATGGCACCGTCAGGGGACCGTAGGTTGTTGTAGAACACGAAGTGAAGATCGGAAAGTACCTTGCGTTCCGGGCCGGTGACCAACGCACTGGCATCAAGGTCGAAGTCAGCGCCACTGGTACTTCGTGCGTCCCATCCAAGTCCGACAGCGATTTTGGTCAGATTGGGTGCTGCTTTCGACAGAGATACGTTGCCGCCCTTGGCAAGTGTGACGCCCATTCAGGTTCCTCTCGTTCGAATGTGGTGATATCCGCATTCGTGAGTTCTGTGTTGTCCGTTCACAAATAACCATACCGTTCCCCGAGATCACGGGGTGGGACAAGCCTGGCGTTTACTCGAATAGCGAACGGATGTCTTCGGCGCCCAGAGTGGAACTGAGGAGCTCGTCGGAGTCCATCACGCTGGCGAACAGCGCGGATTTCTTGGCTTTGAGAGCCATCACCTTGTCTTCGATCGTGTCCTTGGCGATGAGGCGGTACACCATCACGTTCTTGGTTTGGCCGATGCGATGTGCTCGGTCCACGGCTTGAGCTTCGGTGGCGGGGTTCCACCACGGATCGAGAATGAAACAGTAGTCGGCCTCGGTGAGGTTGAGCCCGAAGCCACCTGCTTTGAGACTGATCAAAAACACTGGCGCAGCACCGGTTTTGAACTTTTCCAACACGTCGCCGCGGTCGCGCGTGCTGCCGTCGAGATAGCAGTGCTCAATGTTATCGGCGTCGAGGCGGCGGCGAACGGCGTTGAGGAAACCGGTGAACTGACTGAAGATCAAGGCGCGGTGTCCGCCGGCGATGACGTCGTCCAATTGTTCGAGAAGTGCGTCGACTTTGGCTGACGGGATCGTGGCGTGCTTGTCGTCGATCAGCGAGGCGTCGAGGCTGAGTTGGCGAAGTAGTGTCAGTGACGCGAGGATGGTGAAACGGTTCTTGTCGACGTCGGACAGCAAGCCGAGGATCTTCTGGCGTTCGCGTTGGAGATGCGTGTCGTAGAGCGCGCGATGCTTGGGGTAGAGGTCGATCTCGAGTACTTGTTCTTGCTTTGCCGGTAGGTCGCGAACCACCTGCTCCTTGGTGCGTCTGATCATCAACGGTTTGACACGTCGGCGCAGTTGTTCCAATCGCTCTGTGTCCCCGCCATTTTCGATCGGCCGACGGTACAGCTCGGTGAAGTGGGCGGAATTTGGAAAGAGTCCGGGAGCCGTGATCGCAAGCAGTGACCACAGTTCGGAAAGGTTGTTCTCCATAGGTGTGCCGGTGATGGCGAGTTTGAACGGCGTCTCGAGTCTTCGGGCGCACTGGTGGACTTTGGATTTGTGGTTCTTTGCGAACTGGGCTTCATCGAGGATGAGGCCGGACCAGCTGTTGGCAGAATAGGCGTCGGAGTCGAGGCGGAGCAACGCGTACGACGTGATGACGATGTCGGCGCCGATAACGATGTCGGTGAGATCGAGGTTCTGTCGTTTGAGTGTCCCGGTGACGATGACCGTACTGAGTTCTGGTGTGAATCTGGCTATTTCGGATTTCCAGTTGGAGACGACGCTGGTCGGGGCAACGATCAGAAAAGGTGGTGCCACCGGATCGGATTGGCGTGCACGGGCAATCATCGCCAGTGTTTGAAGCGTCTTGCCGAGCCCCATGTCGTCGGCCAGTATTCCGCCGAGTCCGTGTTCCAGAAGGAAATTGAGCCACCGGAATCCGTCGACCTGATAGGGACGCAGCGTGGCCAGCAATGTCGACGGGACATCCACGTGGTCGATGGAGGCATGGGTGAGCAACCCGTCGACCTGCTTTTTCCACTGCGCTGCTTGATGTTCGACGATTCCGAGCGACGCGAGATCGTCCCAGAGGCCGGCTTGGAACTTGCTGATTCGCAGCGGACCGTTGGGGCGGTCGAGGAGTGAGCGTGCTTCCGCGATGAGGCGTTGCAGTTCACGGAGTTCGGGTTTGTCGAGGCTGAAGTATGCGCCGTCGGGCAACAGCAGTTCGGTGGCGCCGATGCTGAGGGCGGCAAAGATGTCGGCAAAGGGCACTTCTTGGCCGTCTGCGTTGACGGTGACCCCGAGGTCGAACCAGTCCGATCCGGCGCTGTCCGGCGAAGCGCTGGTGGAGAGCCCGATGACAAGCGAATCATCGGTGGCGCGATAGTTGGCGGGTGTCCCGTCGATGGTGACGTCAGCATCTGGATGGTCACGGAGCAACGGAAGGACATCGAGTGTGAATCGCATCGTGTCCAGGCCCGCCAATGAACCGTGGACCAGTTCTCGCGTGTGTGGCCGAGTGGTGTCGGAGGGACCGAACAGGGAGCTCACGGTGTCGAGGATGGATTGTTCCTTGGCGGGAGAGCGGCCGTCGAGTGACCCGGGATGTTCACCCACGCCGACGGCCAATCGATCGTTCCCGATGGTGTACTGCCACTCCCACGTCAGGTCAACACCATGATCATCGCCGTACTTCGCTCTCAGGTGAAGGACCGGACCGCTGATCTCGGGTGACGCGTACGAATTGTCGCTGGAGACGATGTCGGCAATTGAGCTGAGTCTGACCGCGAAGCGGGAAGTGAAGGTTTCGCGGTGTTCTGCCGGCACGTCGATGGCGTCGCCTGCGTTGATGAAGTCCTTGAGGGCAGGGGAGACGGAGGTGTTCAGCGGTGCCAACCGGATTCTGCCGTCGTGGTCGACTGCGTAGATGCCGTGGGCAGTGCTACCGATTGTTCCCCAGATCGGTGGGGTTGGCTCTGATGTTCTCTCGCCGTCGTTCGTGAAAAATGGGCGCGGTGTGACCTGAAGTCCGTTGTCCGGACCATGCGTCACGTCGATGCACACGTCCACTCCGTCATCGATCATGACTGGTCCGAGGCTCGGCTTGGCGTGGAGGAGTGGGATACCGGCATTGCGCGCCTCGGCGAGCAACGCCCACAGGCCAGGACTGGGGAAGTCCGCCAGATCAAAATCGGTGGCGTTGTAGTGGCGGTACGCCGTCCTGGCACTGATCAGTAGGTGGATGTCATTGAGTATCCGGATGTGTTGCGCCGGGTGTTGGTGGAAGCTGCCCAGCTTGTTCCACGCGAGGCCCCCGGAAATCCATCCCCGCGCGCCTGGTTGCACGGGTTTGACCAGTAGTTGGTTTCGTGGGCCGTTGGTGCGCAGAGTGAATTGAATGCCAAGATCACTGGCGCCTCGTTCGACAGGATTCGGCCGAAGTAACGCCCGGATCGAGTCTTCCCAGTTCTTGGGCGCCGGTGGTTGTGAGGACCTCGCCGCGGCAGCTATGACCAGGGCAGCGACGTGCTTACAGTTCATGCGCACCGGGCACGTGCAAATGCCACGGAGGATCGTGGCGACGTTGGTGGTGTTGTTATGGGTGCGCCGGCTGAGGAAGACCGTAGATACGTACTCCTCGTTGCCGATTACCTCGCCTTCGAGAGTCTGGGTCGCCTCGTCCCACTCGAATTCGCGAACGGCTCCTTGGCGGAAATAGTCGAGTCCGCGTTGAAATGTGGTTGTGCCGACTACAGCGCGGATTTGGTCCAGGTCGAGGACTAGGACTGATTCCGGCTGCATCTTTCCACCCTAATCCGCGAGTCCGACACCGCTGTGAAACAGCGGTAATGACCGCCGATTTTAAACTGGACGGTATGTTCACTTTGTCGGATTAGAAATTGGGAGTCTGGATGAATGTCCATGTGAACACGCGTGCCCGGATTGGGAAGCTCGGGGCCGCGCTGATCGCGGCATGTGTCGCGACCGCGCCGCTGGTCGGTGCCGGTACGGCCAACGCGCAGCAGAGCACCGGGAGTATAGGAAGTTTCGATTTCGGATCGAGCGTTCCCGAGATATTTCGGGATGATCCCGGACCGCTTCCAGTTCTGCGCGACGACATAGTGGCACCGGCAATTGTGGGTGAAGTGCACACCGGAGCGCAGGCGTCGCGCCTGACTGTTGCGTCGCCGGCCTTGAAGCGTGAGGTTGGTGTCGAGGTGTTACTTCCGGCCGACAACTCGGTTCCGCGCCCGACGCTTTACATGCTGCAGGGCGTCGACGGTGGTGAGGGCTCGAACGGCTGGGTGACCATGGGCGGCGCCCCCGCGTTTTTTGCTGACAAGAATGCCCATGTCGTCATGATCAACGGGGGATCAGCGAGCTTGTTCTCGGATTGGGAGAACGAGGATCCGGCGCTCGGATTGCACAAGTGGGAAACCTTCATCGCGAAGGAGTTGCCACCGTTGATCGACGCTCACTTCGGGACCAACGGCGTCAATGCAATCGCCGGGACGTCGATGGGTGCGCAGGGCGCGATGATGCTCGCTCATCGGTATCCGGATCTGTATCGCGGCGTCGCGGTGTTCAGCGGTTGCTATTCGACGATGGATACCTGGGGCCGAACCAGCGTGCAGGCGACGATTACCTCGCGCGGCGGTGATCCGGCCAATATGTGGGGAGCACTCGGTGGGGCCGAGTGGGAAGCACATGATTCCGTGTTGAACGCAGAAAGCCTGCGCGGCAAGGAGATCTACATCTCCACTGCTAACGGCGCCCCCGGAGCGGATGAAACGCTGCAGACGCCGGAACTGCTGGAGCGACTGGTTGTCGGCGGCGGGATCGAGGCTGCCGCAAAGGTGTGCACCAAGTTGTTCGATCAGCGATTGCGTTCACTTGATATCGATGCCACCGTGGACTACGAGCCCAACGGCACCCATGCGTGGGCGTACTGGCGTGAGCGCTTGCCGAAGGCGTGGCCGACGCTGTCGAAGGCTCTGGGTGTCTGACGGTACGTGCGCAGCTGTCGTTTCGCCGCTGATCAGGCGTGGTGGGATGGGCCAGCGGGTGAGTGTGTCCGAATTACACGGTATCTTTCAAATGACTGTATTTAATTGTTTGGGAGCCTGATGTCGAAGTGCCTGACCCCGCTCACCCCCGTGAGGCGGGCGGGAATCGTTGTAACCACTGCGTGTGTGTTCGGACTGCAGGTGCTCAGTATCACTTCAGTAGGCGCGACGCCGATCTCCGACAGTCTCGAGACGTTGGAATACGGTTCGACTGTGCCCGGGTCCATGCAGGGCGACCCAGGGGCACCAGCACAACTGTTGGACGGCATTACGGCCCCCGCAATTGTCGGAGAGAACGTGACTGGACCGCAGTCCGTTCGGCTGACGGTGGCATCTCCCGCCTTGCGACGTGACGTCGGCATCGAAGTTATCCTTCCCGCGGACAACTCTGCGCCGAGACCTACCCTGTATCTCCTGGATGGTGCCGACGCTCAGGAGAAGTCCAGTGGGTGGGTGCGGTACGGCGTCGCGCCGGATTTCTTTGCCGACAAGAACGTCAACGTCGTGATGATCAACGGCGGCAAGGCCGGCATGTACACGGATTGGGAGAACGAGGATCCGGCACTTGGACTGCACAAGTGGGAAACGTTCATTGCGAAAGAGTTGCCCTCGCTCCTGAACGCGAGATTGAACACCAACGGCGTCAATGCAATTGCGGGCATTTCGATGGGCGCGCAGGGTGCGATGATGCTCGCCCACCGAAATCCGGGCCTGTACAAAGGTGTGGCGGGTTTCAGTGGGTGCTACTCGACCACGGACACCTGGGGGCGCGCCAGCATCCAATCGACGGTCACGTCGCGCGGCGGAAACACCGACAACATGTGGGGGATTCCAGGCGGGCCGGAATGGGAAGCGCACGATTCGCTCCTCAATGCCGAGCAACTCCGCGGAACGGAAATCTACTTGTCCGTCGCGACGGGCGTGGCGGGCGAGAACGAAAATTTGCAGACGCCTGATTTGGCCGATCGTCTGGTCGTCGGTGGCAGTATCGAGGCGGTTGCACACATGTGTACCAAGGCTTTCGACCAGCGTCTCACCGCACTCGGTATCGATGCCACGATCGACTACGAACCGACCGGCACGCACTCGTGGCCGTACTGGCGTGAGCGTTTCCCCAAAGTGTGGCCAACTTTGGCCAAGGCGCTCGGTATCTGACCAGAAAAAATGTCCCCACACCGATCGCGGTGCGGGGACATCTTTTGGTGTGGCCGAATTATGCGTCGACGAGTTCTTCGGCAAACGGATTACCGTTGCGAGGCGCGTTGAAGCGGGCCGTGTCGAGGATGCCTTCGCGCTTGGCCACGATCACCGGGACGAGTGCCTGCCCGGTGACGTTGACGGCCGTACGGCCCATGTCGACGATCGGTTCGACGGCAAGCAGCAGACCGACGCCGGCAAGTGGCAGTCCGAGTGTCGAGAGCGTCAGGGTGAGCATGACTGTTGCACCGGTAGTTCCAGCGGTAGCGGCCGAACCGATAACCGACACGACAACGATCAAGAGGTAGTCGGTGAAGTTGAGCGGAACGTCGTAGAAGCCGGCAACAAAGATGGCGGCGATTGCGGGATAGATTGCGGCGCAACCGTCCATTTTCGTGGTGGCACCCAGCGGCACGGCAAACGACGCGTATTCGCGCGGCACGCCGAGATTGCGCTCGGTGACGCGTTCGGTCAGTGGGAGTGTGCCGATCGACGAGCGGGAAACGAAGCCGAGTTGAGTGGCAGGCCAGACGCCGGAGAAGAAGTTCCGAACCGAGAGGCCGTGTGCAGCAATGAGAGCCGGGTAGACGACAAAGAACACGATCGCCAGACCGATGTAGACCGCGGCGGTGAATACGCCGAGCGATCCGATGGCGTCCCAGCCGTAGGTTGCGACGGCGGTGGCGATCAGGCCGGCGGTGCCGATCGGCGCGAGGCGAATGATCCACCACAGCACCTTCTGGATGATTGCCAGGAGGGAAGCGTTGAACTCGAGGAACTTCTCTGCCTTGGCGCCGACCTTGAGCGCCGCGATTCCGATTGCCGCTGCGATGACAAGCAGCTGCAGAACATTGAAGCTCAGTGAGGTTGTCGCGACGCCTTCGGTGACTGACGTCTTGGCACCCAGACCGAGGAAGTTGTTCGGCACCAGGCCGGTGATGAACGCCCACCACGATCCGGAGCTCTTCGGTTCCTTGGCAGATTCGACGGCAACGTCGGTACGTGAACCTGGATCGGTGATCAGGCCGACGACGATGCCGATGATGACCGCGATGAATGCCGTGATCGCGAACCACAACAGAGTCTGCACAGCCAATCGAGCGGCATTGGCAACCTGACGCAGGTTTGCGATGGAACTGACGATGGCTGTGAACACCAGCGGAATGACCGCGACCGTCAGCAGTTTGACGTAGCTGCTGCCGATGGTCTGTACAGTTCCGACGAGCCAGTTCACATTGCCGTCTGCGGCGTCAGGCATCGCGCGGGCAACGAGACCGAGAATGACACCGATAACCAGACCGGCAACAATCTGAGGTCCGAATGACGTTGCCCACGAGGGGAACCGGGTTTTTGATTCCGGCACGCCGGTAGAGGTGGAGCTGGGCATGACAATGCCTTTCAAAAAATTGAAGAGAGCGAAACGCGGCACGCCGTGAAGAAGTTCAGGCGGGGTTTCGTGAAAATGTTTCCTGGTACGCGTCTATCAGGCCGAGCGCGGACACATTGCGCTCGCCTGCAGGCGAAGGTCGACGTAGCGTCGAGAGGTCAGGAACAACACTGCGAAGACTCTACTCGTAGCTTCAACTACCGATGATTCCGGGCGGTCCATGGGTGTGCGTGAACGAGGGCCGGAGACTCGATGACTACTGTCGAGGTTCGGTAGGTGCACCGGTACCTGCGCGTCGGCTAGCGGAAGCGAGAGACCGATGAGCGTTCGACATGCCGAATATCCACGTCCGAAGCACTTCCTGGTGCATATAAGCGACACGCACCTCGTCGAGGGCGGGGACCTGTACGGCGCCGTCGACGCGACAGCTCGACTGCGGCAGATTCTTGCCGGCGTCGAGGCGTCAGGGGCGCGTCCGCGGGCGTTGGTGTTCACCGGCGATCTCACCGACAAAGGGGAGTCGGACGCGTACGAGACGCTGAAATCGATCGTGGAACCGGTGGCCGGCAGACTTGGTGCCGAGGTCATCTGGGTGATGGGTAACCACGACGATCGGGAACACTTCCGGACGCGGTTGTTGAACGAGTCACCGTCGACCCGGTCGGTCGATCGGGTCTACGACATCGACGGCCTCCGCATCATCACGCTCGACTCCACTGTTCCCGGCCACCACTACGGATCGATCAGCGACGCCCAGTTGGATTGGCTGCGAACACAATTAGCGACTTCAGCGCCCGACGGAACGATTCTCGCCCTTCACCACCCGCCGATTCCCTGTATCCAGGATCTGGCTGTGCTGGTCGAACTACGAGATCAGCCGCGGTTGGCCGAAGTGCTCCGGGGAAGTGACGTGCGGGCAATTCTCGCGGGCCACCTGCATTACTCGACGACGGCGACGTTCGCGGGAATTCCCGTGTCTGTCGCATCGTCGGCCTGCTACACCCAGGACCTCAACGTAGCGGTCGGCGGACAGCGTGGCCGAGACAGCGCACAAGGCTGCAATCTCGTCCACGTGTACGCCGACACGATTGTTCATTCGGTAGTGCCGCTCGAGCGCGACGACGTTGTCCGCGACGATACGGTGGGTGAGGCCGTCAGCGCCCGCGACGCTGCGGCGCGTCTGGCGGACGCAGGCATTCGCATCGGTGAGCACAACGATATTGCCGTCGCGCAGTAGTATGCGTCAGGCCTCCCACGGCGCTTTGACGGGATAGTAGTTCTCGAGGAATTCGGTGACCTTACGGGTACGTAGTTCGAGATCGATTTCCGGTTCACTACCGTCGTTGAGGCAGAAGAAATCCATCGACCGGTCTTTGAGTAGTGAATTCATCTGTCGCAAACCGGCTTTGACAGTGGTGTCGACGTATTTGACGGTAGCCGACTTCTGTACGACGGAGCGGCCGCTCATCAGCGCGTAGTAGTGGTACAGCGAATTGGTGACCGAAATGTTGGTGCTTGCGCGGAAGGTACTCGCAGCGGTGGCCGCAAAATCGTCCGCGAATTCGCGTTCCATTTCCGCCATGACACTTTTGCGTAGCGGGGTGGCGGCATGCTCGAGGTGCCGAGTTGTCATCAATCCGAATCGCTCTTGTAGTAGACGTCGATTGACCCGGGCCGCATTCTCGAATCCGCTGCGATCGTCGTCGTTGTGTCCCAAACCTATTCGCGTATCCGCCTCGATGAACATGCTGATTCCACCGGGCGAGAAGAACATGTCGGGGCCGACGGATCTGCCGAAGAACATGTCGTCGTTCGAATAGAGGAAATGTTCGGAGAGTCCGGGGATGTGATGCAGTTGGCATTCGACCGCTTGAGAATTGTGAGTGGGCAGTACAGACGGGTCGGCAAAGAACTTTTCGCTGGGCATGAAAGTGACCCGAGGATCGTCGGCCAGCCAGGCCGGACGATCGGAATCGGTGGCGACAAAGATTCTTCGGATCCACGGCGCATACATGTGCACGGACCGTAGTGCGTACTTCAATTCGTCGATTTGACGGAATCGTGCTGCGGATTCGTCACCTTCACCGACAATGTAGTTCTGCATCCGAAGTGCGCGTTGCGCCTGAAATTCCTCGGACGAACCGTCCACCCAGGAAAAGACGAGGTCGATGTCGAAATTGATGTCGGAGGCATGGGCGGCAAACATGTTCTCGATCGTCGGCCACACCCGGCCGAAACGCTCCACCGTTCCACGAACTGCTTCTTCCGGACGCACCGTCCGCCGGGTCAGTGAATTTTCGATGGGCAGAACGATCTCTGAGTCGGACATCGACCACAGTTCGATCTGAAGACCGATATTCGCGCCGTAGTTCAGGCCACTCGCCAGATGAACACGCGGCCGAAAAAGACGAAAGATGCGGGCTTTTGGTGTGGAGGACAGTGCGCCGTCGGCTATCAAGAGCGCTGGACTCTTCTTCGCGTCGAGAGTCTTCGAATAGAAGGGTGTGTTCTGGCATCCGTCGATCAGCGCGCGGCGCAATTTCTTACGGTTGGCCCAATTGACCGCGATGACTGCTCGTTCGTCGTTGCCGCGTACGAGGAGGTATTCGACACCGGCCGCGTCGAGAATATCGCGGATGAACAGCAGGTCCTCGATCATCGCTTCGAGCGGGGTTGTGGTGACGATAGGGAGGGCAAACCGATTCTTGAACCGCACAGTTTCCGGGCGGTCCTCCAATCGAGCGCGCACGGAGGACGAGACGGGTTTCACTGTGTCAGTGGTGTCCTGCTCCGGGGGTACGAAGTAGATGTCGTGCGGAGCGGGAGATTGTGTGATGACGTGCCTTTCGATGACAGGGCGCGCAGAGGCGGCGTGGTTCCAGTCTAGTCGGGGCGTCGCGTCGTTTTGCAGATCAGTACTCGAGGCAACGGGGGAGGTGCTTTAGCGGGTCTTGAATGATGGGTCAGTGTGTGCTATCGGTGGCGAAATAGGCTAACTCCGTTATGTCGACTTGGCCCATTTTGAGGGCCAACGACGAAATTGTCCGACTCATGTGGTGATATGTGTTCGTGCAAGTCGGGGCGGGGAAGATCCATCAGTCCTAATTGCATATGTAGCAAAGACCCATGATCGACCGAAATACACAATTAAGTGCACTCCGAGTTCTGGTTACCGTTTTACATCCCATTGCAAGGAGCGTTCCTTGGTACGACCACCCGACCCATTCGACTTCAGTGACTATTCGCGCCCGCAGCCCGGACATGGCGGTCCACCTGATCCGGGAGTCGGGGATTTCACCCGGTCTTCAGGCGGATTCAATACGCCGCCGGCACCGAATCAGCATCCGGGAATGCCGACCGGTGATTCGTTCAGCGGGGCAGGCGCCAGCACTGTCGTTCAGGTACGCACTGCACCGACCGCATGGCTCGCCGCCGCAGGCGCGGTCGCGACGATCGGATTGATCGTGGCCGTTGTTGCCTTTGTAGTACTCGATTCGGGTCCGGTCGCAGTAGTCGCCTGGATTCTCGGTGGCCCAGTGGCAATTGGTTTGCTTGCGCTCTTTACGTATCGCGACACACAGGCGCGTGCCAGTGCGTTCTATACGGAGCCGCTGTGGGTGTCGTCGGTGACCCGTGTCGTACTCGCTATTTCATGCATTGCAGTGCTGATCAGTGCATGGAACATTGCTGATTGGATTGGACGACTGTGAGCAGAATGCGCATCGGTGCGCTCTTCGTTTTCGGAATTCTGATGCTCAATGCGGTCGGCGGATTAAGCGTGGCCACCGCACAGACGGCCGCGAATGCGGGTTCTGCCGTTAGTGACTTCGGTTCGTGCCTGGCGTCGCAGCAGACGGGAGATCTTCTTCTCCTCATTGACGAGTCCTCGAGTTTGCAGACCTCCGACCCGGACGCGGCGCGAGTGTCCGCGGCGAATTTCCTGCTGGATCGCCTTGCTGCTTTTGGTGAATCGGCAGCAGTCGACCTCAATGTCGCGATCGCGGGATTCTCGAGCGACTACACCGTCCATACCGAGTGGATTGCTCTGGATTCTGGGAGCGTGCCCACCCTCAAGAGCTCGATCGAACAGTTCCGTGGTCGGACAACTGGCGTCGACACCGACTACTGGGGTGCGATGAACGGTGCCCAGAACGATTTGAGAGACCGCCCGCAGAACGCCGACGGATCCAGTCGGTGCCAGGCAATTGCATGGTTCTCCGACGGGAAATTGGACTTCACCGAACGCGACGCCAGCAAGCCATACGCGCCGGGGATCGACTTGGGCTCGCCGGAAGGTGTCAAGCAGGTCGTCGCAGCTGCCACCGAGTCGATTTGCAGACCGGCTGGCATTGCAGATCAGGTCAGAAGTGCAGGAATCAAGATGTTCGGCATCGGTCTTGCGTCCGGAACCGCCGCTGCCGCCGACTTCGATCTGATGCATGCGATTACCTCCGGTGCATCTGGTGATGGCGCGTCGTGTGGCGCAGTACAGGCGCCATCCCCTGGGGAGTTCTTTCTCGCTCAGAACATCGACGATTTGTTGTTCGCGTTCGATTCCTTCAGTACCCCGGGGCAAGCGCCGCTCGAACGCGAGAGTGGTGTCTGCGTCCAACAGGTGTGTGAAGAAGGTAAGCATCGGTTTGTGCTGGACCGTTCGATCAGTGCCGTAAACGTGCTCGCGTTTGCCGACGCCGAAGGTCTGGTACCGACTGTGGTCGCCCCGAACGGTGCGCAATTGGCGTTGCCCTTGACCGCTCTGCGAACGGATTCTCGCGGACAGCTCGCCGGTATCGAGATCAACTACCGCTGGGAGTCACCGAATTCGGTGTCGTTCTCGATGTCGGATGCCGGCTCGGATCAGTGGCAGGGTGTGTGGGCGCTGGCATTCGTCGATCCGACAGGAGCCGCAGCACAAGCGCGATCGAAGTCGAACATCCACATCTCAGGCAATTTGTTCCCCGCATGGCTCGGCCAGAAAACAACCGCGGTTCACACGGGGGAGAAGACCAGTGCCATCGAACTCGGAATTGTGGGTGCAGATCGTGCGCCCATCGATCCAGCGTCGTTGCTGGGTACGGCCGTGCTCTCCGTCTCAGTCGTGGACTCGTCGGGGACAGTTCACGACGTGGCAGCTCCGTTGCCCAAGGATCGAATCGGCGAGTCGGTTGAACTCGATCTCACTGACGTGCCGCCGGGAGATGCGACGCTGCGCCTGACCCTGGATGTCACTACCGCGGACGCGACGCGTGTCGACGGTGGTGTCGAGCCGGGAACCGCGCTGACAGCTCAGTCGGTCGACATCGCGCTGCCGATTGCGCCGCCGATCGGTTACCCCTCGCTTCCCGCTCGCGTCGATTTCGGGACTCTCGAAGGCGCCGGTATTTTCGAGCGCGATCTAGATGTCACCGGGGCAGGATGTGTTCGATTGGACTCGGGTCAGTCGGTGTCATTCACCGGTTCGCCGGACGGAATCGGATCGGTGGCCCTGACTGGTCCGGCTGAAGAGGCTCAGTGTCTCGAATCGGGTGGGACTCTCCCGGTGTCGATCGACATCGAAAATGCCGTCAACGGAACGGTCAGCGGAACGATGTCGCTGCTCGTGTCGCCGGTTGGTGAGAGTGATCGCGAGATTTCGGTTCCGGTGCAGTTCACCGCGGACGTCCAGAAGCCTGTCGACACCGGCACGTTCTGGTTGACGCTGATCGTGGCGCTGTTGCTCGGTCCGGGCATCCCGCTCTTGCTTCTGTATGTCGGTAAGTGGTTGACCGCCAAGATTCCGCCGGGTGGGCTCAAGGCTCAGCAATTTCCCATCGAGATCCGAAATGGTGAGATTCTCCGCGACGGGCGCCCCTTCGGATTGCGCGACCGCGATCTTGTCGATTCGGTGCGGGGAATGCATGAAGCTACCCGGATCCTCGACGCAGCCGGCGTCGAATTACGAACTCATGTAGGACTTTCGCCCGTTGGAGCCGGATACGTGAGCGCGCGTCTGCCGGGGATGCTGGGGGCGTCGGGTTCGAATCCGGCGACGGACAAGGCCGGTGACGCACAGCTTCCGTTGGCGGTGCACAACTCGTGGGCCGTGTTCCATGATCCGAACGGTTCGCCGGAGGTCGCGACCTTATTGCTGCTGATCAGTACGGATGCGGACAAAAATCGGGTGGAGCGGGTGCTCGACGATGCCCGGCGCAACGTGGCTAACGCGGTGTCCCAGCTGCGCGGGCGAGCCGTCGACACGTCGGGTGCAAGTGGGCCAAGTGATTCTGGCACGCCTCCTGGTTCACCGATAGTCGACCCCTTCGGTAACTCACAGGTAGGTGCTCAGTCAGGTGGTTACCCGGCAGAAGGATCGGCCTGGGCGCCGCCGGGGACTTCCGCAGGCACCGCGGATCCGTTTGCGCCTCCGAGCGGATTCGATCCGTTCGGGCCACCGGACAGCCGAGGCAGGCAATGACTTTCAGCGTAGGCATCGTTATTTGGAGAGGACCGGCATGAGGCGTTTTCTGGTAGTTGGTTGCGGCGGCTCGGGCGCTGTCACGTTGTCCTACATGATGGACCAGCTGCGATCGGACCTCGCGGCAGCCGGCGTCGAGAAGATCCCGTCCGGCTGGCAATTTGTGAGTCTCGATGTTCCGACCGCGCCCGAGACCGGGCCGGACGGACTGAACAACGTTCGTGATCAGGGTGGTACGTACTTCGGCAGTGGGCCGCAGGGTGATTCGTACGCAGTACTCGACAACGCGCTCTCCAATCAACTCGCAGCTCGACAGCAGTTGAGCTCGATCGCCACCTGGGCGCCGCGAGATCCGCGGAACGTACCTGTGCCGATTGGTTCGGGGGCCGGTCAGTTCCGTGCACTCGGACGGATGATCACACTGAGTAAGACGGCCGGTATCAGTGAAGTGCTGCAACGGGCTTGGGACGAATTGTTCACCGTCGCGACCGAGACCGAGATGCGGTCACTCGACATTCCCGGCGGTGGTTCCTTCGATCCGGGGGAAGCGCCGATAGTTCTGGTGGTGTCTTCGATGGCCGGGGGCGCCGGTGCGTCGATGGCGTTGGACATCTGCCGATTACTCACTCTCATACCGCGTTTGGATCCGAAGATGATGGGCGTGTTCATGGTTGCGCCCGATATTTTCGATGGATTGGGTAAGAGCGCTACCACTGGTGTCAGCGCCAACGCACTGGCGATGCTGGGTGAGATCGTCGCAAGTCAGATGGGTTCGGCGCGTGAACACGACGTCACCATCCTGAAGGCGCTGGGACAGCAGAATGGCGAAGGGGCAGAAGTGCCGTTCGCACGCGTATTCCCGGTTGGACGCCGTGTGGGTACCGAGGGTGCGCCGTTCGGTGACGGGTCGCAGAACGCGATCTATCGCGGGCTGGGGCGTGGGCTGTCGGGCTTGATGATGAGTGGCGCTGCAACTCGCCAATTCGTTCAGTACGACCTCACCAACGGTGGCGGTCTGGCGGGTCTACGCGAACACATCGGTTGGGGCGCAGGCGCCTGGGACAGCCTGCCCTGGGGCACTTTCGGATTCTCGAGCCTGAGTATGGGTCGTGACCGCTATGCGGAGTACGCTGCCCAGCGATTGGCTCGTAGTAGCGTCGACCGTCTGCTTGGCGGTCACCTGCAGCGCGGAAATCCGGCTTCGGATGAAGAACAGGTCAATGCCATTCTCGACAGCCAGTGGCCGTCGATTCTGGCGCGGGTCGGCCTGGCTGATCGCAATGCCGCGGGTGGAGCTTTACCGGCTAATGTCGGCGGGTGGATCACCGGAACGGTTCTGCCATGGGACGAGATCGGGCGTATGTCGCGTCAGATCGTCGAGACACAGCTCCGTCCGTATATCCCGTCCGGCGACGGAATGAACGCGAAACAGTGGGTTCCTGATGTCCAACAAGCGATCCGCGGTCGTGGCCCCGCCCTGCGTGGCGCGTCGGACAGCGCAGCTCTCCTGCACGCTTTCGGTTGGCAGGATCGCATCGTATACAACATCGAGTCGATGGTGGCCGAAGCTGTAGCCAGCCTCGGGTTGCCTTATGCCACAGCAATTGTCAATCGCTTATCGGCATATCTGCGGGATGTCATCCGTCCGGCGGCAGAGGACCTGGCGAAGTTGGCGCCTGCAGATATTACGGCGCCGACACCTGGCGTCACCGGAACGTTGGCCAGCCTCAACGGAACGATTCCGATGAGCGGTGCCGTCATCGACTCGGTTGTGGCCGAGTACCAGAACAACATCAATCGGCAGATCTACTCGACCCTTTCGGGCAAGGTGCGCGACATCGTCGCTGCCTTGGTGCCGGAAATCTTGACGCCGTTGTTGGCTGCGCTCAACGAATCTCAGACCGTTCTTCGGATTGCCAGCAAGACGCCCGCAATCGACGTCGGTTTGGCGCGGTTGGAGACAGACCAGTATGCAGCCTGGCCGTCGGATGGGGCAGAACGCGTTCCGCAGCGTTTCGCGGAGGCCAACAACGAGGTGATGCTGACACCGTCAGCGGAGTTCCTCGCGCAGTATCGCAGTGATCTGCCGATGGCAGTAGCGGAGGATTCGTCCGTGCCTCCGCCATTCGATTCGGCCGTGCAGATCGCATCACAACGAGTTGTCACAGGTCTCTGGCCCACAACCGACGGATCACGCGCGCCGGGACAGGTCGTGCCACTGATCGAACGAACGGCGACGTGGCGGTCGAAGGCATTTCCGGTCAACCCCTCGACCAACGAGGCACTGATCCCGTCGGCTGCTCGTTACGACGTTCATCTGCGCGCGGGTGAATTGCTTGACCGTGCCAGGGCGTACGTCTCACGAACCGGTGAGTCTTTCGACCGGTTCTGCAAGGTGACGTTGAGGGATTACATCGTGGCGTCGGGAGCTCCAGAATACGAACTGCAACAGCGTACTTCGCTGCTGCTCTCGAAGTTCGGCGAGGCGTTGTCGCTAGCTCGCCCACTCGCGAGTGTCAATCAGCAGGCGATGGAGGCATTGCATCCGGGTCAGCAGATCGCATACCGATACAAGTTCTCGGCGGTGCCTTTCCTGAATCTTCCGGTATCGGAACTTCTGGCACAGTCGATCAGCCACAATCCCAAGATCGATCGTGAGACCGGTGACGGTTTCGGGCGACTGCTCACCGACGAGGGCGGACTCAAACGCCTGGACATCTTCGGTTCGTATCCGAACTATTCGCCGCTCGCCTACGATTCCGTGCTCAAACCCGCTGCGAAGCAATGGGCGGATTCCACTCCGTCACAGCAGGAGGCATTCTGGTCGATGCGACGGTCGCGCCCACTCGCTGCGTCGCTACCTATGCACGAGAACGAGCGTCGCGCCATGACGGCCGGGTGGTTCCTCGGACTGGTACTCGGACGGATTCGGATTCCAGCCCCGCCGTTCCTGGAACCGGTGCGAGTCTGGTCGGCGGCAGAGAGCGCGTGGCTTGATTTCCCGAATCCGTTGCTTACTCCGCCTGGTCGCTTCGGTGCCAACAACGACTGGTTGCCTGCAGTGCTCGAATCGGTTCTGCTGGCGATGGCTCAGTCTCATCAACAGCCGGTCATGTCCTCGATGCATCCGTACCGAGCGCTCCGCTCGATTTACGATGCGACACTGGAAGATCCGGCACGTGGAATCAATGAGATCTCGGCGAAGTCGGCGTTGACCGAGTGGTTGCGCACCGGTGACACGCAAACCGGATGGCCGTCAGCCATTCCGGATTCGGACGGTGTGTCCACCATCGAGGAGCGCAGCGCCAAGACCGTAGAGTGGCTGGAACGTTTGAATACGTTTGTGGGCCATCACTACCTGGCTCCAGGTCAGGATGGAGCGTCAGGTGGCGGAACCTTCTCGCAGATTACCTCGCGAGGGCAGGCATCCAAGACGCCGATATTCCGTGACCTTGCACCTGACGTGTTCTGGGCCACTGCCGAGCTGTCGGTGATGGTCAAGGAATGCGAGGAAACCGCTCTGCGCCCCGTGCAAAGTAGCTTCCCCACAATGCCTTCAGCTGGATTCGGAGACAACGACATCGTGATTCCCGACCTAGGACAGTTCTGACATGAGTGTGTTGACGGTTTTCCTCGCGGCTCCCGGACCGGCAGACGGTGTGCGGGACGTCCTGACCGACCTTTCCTCGGCTGGGCTACTCGACCCATTCCTGTGGATCGACGAGCGTGACGTGGCCTCGGGCCTGTCGGCTGTGAGCGCTACCGCCGTCGATGGCGGCGAAGTATCCACTGTCGCACTGCAGAACGTGTTGGCTTCGACCCGGGTCACTCGCGTGCGGCTCTGTGTTCTGGTCCCGTTTATCGAGGGGGCTCAGTCAGTTCGCGTCGAATCCGAACGAGCGATCGCGGATATGCTCGTCGCAAATTCGGGTAGCGCACAGCTCGTCCGGCTCCGGACGATCCTGACTCGGGGTGGGTCTACGGCACCGGCGTCGGCAGTTCCGGCATTGGCGGGCTGGCACAATCTCTTGATTGCACCGGAAGATTCCAACGGTCCGGGTATGGGCCATGTTTCGCTCGCTGCCACCACCGATGCTGTCGTGATCGGGCGAAACGCGGCGCCGGTCGTGGCCGGTGTTGTCGGACTGTGGTCGCATGCTGCGCACACACCTTTTGACGATCTGCACGTAGTTCCCGGTGACGCGATTCGACTAGTGCGTTCCTTCTATCGTCGGCTCGAAACATCCGGGGCGGAGCATGATCTGCGTGAGCAGGTTCTCGATATCGGTGGACCGCTTCCCTTGCCGCTCGATGCCGGCGGAAGTGTGGTCTACGTCGAAGACGTTCCACTTGCTACCGGAACCATGGCCCAGAACCTGTGGGGCAAGCACCGTGGAATGCTGATCGGGTCGCGAGTGCCGATGCCGGCGGTTGGGGGTTCGCAAGCGATTGGCCTATGGCGGGCGCTGGTGATGTTCTTCAGCTTCATCGGTTCCGCTCTCCGCAATGCCCCGATGGCGTTCTACAACCGGGTATCGAGGGGTGTCTCGGGCGCTGTGGCGTCGACTCTCAACGCCGCGGTTTTCGGCACTGATTCTTCGGCGTACACAATCGTCGTCAACGGAGTCGGACCGGACGGGCGTTCGGTGAAGTGGTCAGAATTCACGGCCGCGTCGCATCAGATGATGACGGCATTGGATTCGGGAACCGAGAGCCGCCATCACGCCGCGTCCACCGATCTGTCCCGACTGTGGAGCGATTACTCAGCCGGCGCACTCACTTTGGCAGATGCAGGGGAGCGTTCACAGGGTCTACCTCCGGTTCAGGTCGGTGCAAATCGAGCGGTGATTCGGATCGCCGGTGACATCGTTCCAGGCAAGGCTCAGCGGTTCACGGACGTCCCGGGAATCATTGCCGCCAGTACGGGCGTGTCCGGGCTCGATGCACATGATGTTCTTGCGATTTCCGATTTTCGGGCTCAGTTGCGTGAACTCGAACAAGACCAGGTCCTAGGACTGGAAGCGCGTCGCACTGTGGGCGCGGTGGACGCCTGGGGGCAGACCATTCGTCGTTCCTACGGATTTGCGTTCGGCCAGCTTCTCGCCGAAGGAATGCATTCGACACGCTCCGAAGTGAGTGCGCTGCTTGGGAAGTTACGTGCTCATTCGGGGTTCGAAGATCAGTCGGAGGGTATTCGGAACCGTCAGCGGGGGCTGGCGCGGTGGGCTCAGATCATCACTCTCCTGGCAGTGCTGATCATCGGAGCTGCTGGCTACCTGACATACCGCGACATTATGGTGTGGTGGCATTGCGCCGTGATCGTCGTTGTGGCGATCGCGGTGTGGTTCGTGAGTTTGTTCATCCTGTTCACCCGAAGTCAGCAAGAGTTGTTCCAGCTGATCAACCGGCAGCGAAGAGCCGCCGGTGAATTGGAAGCCGATCAGGCGAATCTGAGGACGGCACTGCGCGATCTGGATAGGTTGTCTGCGGCGTACCGTCAGCATGTCTCGTGGAGTGCGGCGTTGGGGACGTTCTTGGCGGAGCCGCTCGGAAAGGCACCTCAGCGCTCGGGTTCCACTCGCCAGGTCGAATGGGGGCTTCCGCGTTCGGCTGCCATCGGATCGGCACGTCCGGAGCCGGGCCGGATTCTCGAGGTTGCGGAACGGCTGCGCAGCGAATTGTTCACGGTGGGCTGGATGTCGTCACCTTGGGACGAATTGACGCGTGCCGCAGGCGATCATCTAGGGGCTTTGGGACTGGACGTGCGGCAGAGTCCAGAGTTGCTCTACACCAAGCAAGGGTGGGGATCTGGCTCGGCGCTCGACGTGTGGTCGGACAAGCTGGCTGACGGAGAAATCGCTCTCGACGGCGCCGACGTTGTCTGGGAGAGGGCTCTCGCGGAGCTAGGAGGATCCAAGGTTTCGTTGCTCACGGAATTGGTGTCTTCGGTCGAGGTTCGGGATCTGGGACAGTCGCGTGTGCTGACTCTCGACGGATTCATGGCAGGCGTCGGTGCTGCGGGTGAGATTGCGCAGAGCGGGCACTTCGACAGGACTCTGTTGACCGATCTCGCAGTGACCAGTGGACGTGCGGCTGTGTGTGGAGGCCGAGCGGATCAGGTCCGCCTCGGACTGGGGTTGCTGTCGGTGACCACCCAGTTCAGCGAAGGCCTTGCCCGCGAGGAACTTCAGTTCGGCGGTGAAACGTCGGCGATCGTGGACGAGCATTCGTTCGAAATTCCGGTATCGCCGGACGCCGGCGCCCTCGGTGGTTTCGGAAAACAGTCCTCGGTGGCACCCGTTTCCGATCCATTCCGTGCGCCGTCCATCGACGGCATGAACTTCTGAAAGAGACGTTGAGCGATGAGCGCACAGGTACTCGAGGCACTTCAGCAATGGCGATCGGGCGCGATTGCCGCCGACCAACTGCAGATCGGCGTGATCAAGGATGCGCATCTCACGCAGATTGCGCGATCAAATCGTAGAACGAGCGCAGAAATCGAATCGATGCTGCCGCGCACAGCCAGGCCGATGGCCGGGCACATTGCGAATGTCATTGCCGGACTGGGTGAGAAGGCTTCGGATCCGGCCGCGCCGAGAACAACTCCGGCCGACGCGGCGATTGTCGAGGACGTTGCGGTCTCACAGTCACCGGTTGCGGCAAATTTGGTAGATCTGAGCACCGACGATTTCTGCGAGTTCGACTATTCGACGGACGGAAACAGCGACACCAAGCTGACGGCGAAGAAGTCGCAGGGTGGACACCGCATCGAGTGGGAAGCACACGCTGCCGGCTCCGGCGCTGTTGTCCTCTATCGCGTCGTCTCAAGCGAGGAACATCCGGCATACAAGCCGGAGGTGGGTGAGCTACTCGGCGTCACGACGGATACGTCGTTGACTGATCTCCGTGGGCCGAGTTCGGCGGTGCGATTCGTTCAGGTGTGGTGCCACGTCGGGCGAACAATCGACGATGCGGCTTCTGAACAGCCAATTCTCCTCGGTACCGCTCAGATCATTAGTCCTGTAGTCGATTTGGCTATCTCGGAGGACGAGGGCACCGTCATCGGCCGTTGGGACACCTGGCCAGGAGTCAAGGTCGTCCGCGTGATGCGGTTGGCGATTGCGGGTGGTCCAGGTGCCGGTGGTCAGGTTCGAATCCATCCCGACGATGACAATCTCGGCGGTTTCGTGGATTCGAGCGCGGAGCGTGGTCAGCGCTATCTCTATCGCGCGATCTGCGAGGTGCCAGTAGGCAATGGAACCGAACTCTCGCCACCCGTCGAAGAAGTAGTGCAAGTCTCAGTCGTATTGTCTCCTGTGCACGATCTGTCGGTTGATACCTACGGTGACGCCGATGAGCCACGATTCGACCTGCGGTGGACTAGTCCACCGGTCGGTAAGGTTGTCATCTACCGGACAGAAAGCGGACCGAAACCCGGTATCGAGGAGTCGGTTCTGGCAGAAGGCGCGTTGGAAGCGTCCGGCGGACTGCCGAATGATGCCCGCCTGATTCATCCGATCAAGGGCGCTCAGACCGGGAACTGCCTGATGGCCGGGGTGTCGTGGCCACGAGGGTGGACACGCGCCTACTTCACGCCGGTGACGACGCTCGACAATACGGTTCAGGTCGGGAAGACGGTATCGGCTACCCGTCCGTTGGGTGCGGTTCGGCATCTGCGTGTTGTAGAGCGATGCGCAGAACAACTTCTCACGTTCGCCTGGCCCGACGGCGCAGCTGCCATCGAGGTATATGTCAGCACCCGCGACATGGATTCGGCGAGTGCATTGGCTCAGCCTGCGGGGCACGAGATTTCGAGGAGCAAGTACGAGCGGGACGGTGGGCTGCATTTCCCGGCGCAGTTGCCGGCTATCGGTTGCTCGGTGCATGTGGTCCCCGTGTCGTACACCGCAGGAGCCAAGGTGCTCGGTGCTCCGAGTGTCGTGGATTATCCGGGATTGTTGCGCGTTCAGTACGACGTGGCGCTGCGTGATGCTGGTTCCACCGTCGACATAACTCTTGCGCCGGAACGTGATACGAACGGTTCCCCGCCGTTTGTGTTGGTGTACAACGCACATCGTCTGCCTCTGAGCTCGACGGACGGAATTGCGGTGGATGTATGGTCGGCTGGATCCGAAGCCAACGGGCGTTCGAAGCAGTTTCAGCCTCACCAACTCAGTCGAGCAGATCGAGCAGCGACGTGGAGTGCTGATGTACGGGGGCTCTGTGGATACATCCGCCTGTTCGCCGACCTCCGTCCGAGCCATCGAAGCACCTTCGCCCTGATCGATCCGTCTGTCGAGAAGCTCTGGGTCGACAACAGAGATCCGTCCGCCGGGCAGGCGGGATGAGTAGTGACTTCTTCTCCGGGAGCGATTTTCCGACGGTAGTCATCGCACGCGCGGACATTGCCGCACCTCGGTATGGCCAGTTGACGTACACGTCGTTCGACCGGCCAAGCGTCGGCCGCGGGCAGGTGCTCGGCGGCTGGCAGGTGAAAGATCTCGCAGGCGATCTGGACGAAAACGAGCAGGAGGCCGTGCGCGCGGGCGTCAACACTCGACTCGAGCCAGTTGTTGCGCCCCCACAGTTTCCAACGCAAGAACAGATCGATTCACGGCCGCGCCGGTTGCACTACGGACCTTTGCCGGCAGGTGCCGTTGCGTATTGGCATTCCGCACCGGCCGGTTCCGATGCTTCGGGTCGCCCCGGCAATGTGTTCGTCCACGCACTCGTAGATCGAACGCCGGATCTTCCGCCACTGCGTCGACCGATTTCCCTGTGGCACTCGACCGGGTGGCTGACGCCGTACGGGGCCGATGTGGTTGCCGGTTCGACATTGGGCGCTACTGCGGATTTCCCCGAGGGCAAATCGGTGGCGCTGTCGCAGATCGTGAACTTCGTCCTCGATCCCGAGGTCTGGAGGATCGGTGTGTTGTGTGTTCTGCTCGATGCGGTCAATCACGCAATGCACCACGGCGGCACGGTGATTCTCGGGGTTGAAGGTCCTGACCGCGGCGCACAGTGGATCGGCGCGGTGAGTGCGCTGATGTCATCGTCGGCGGCATCCCACTTCTACTTCTCTACCTACGAACGCAGACCCAGCGCGGAGGATATCGACGCCCTGAATGCGCATGTGGTGTGTGTGCCGATCGAGGATCTGGCCGACTTGGAACTGCCGGAGAACACGGTTGTACTCAGCGAAGTCGAAACTCCGTCCCTCGGCGAACTGGGCGCCGCCGACGGATCGAATCACGAATCGCATCGAACCGAGCGCAACGCCGAGGTTCAGGTATCGGAATGGTCGGTTCTGGCTCAGACGGTTCTCCTCGATGCTGAGACCGCACTCGGTGCGTTGGGGCAGCTCGACGAGATTGCGAAAACCGATCCCGTTCGCGGCGCCGAAATCGCTTGGCCTCTTGCTGCGCTCGTGTCCGAGAACAACAGTTTCAGTGATGCACACGTCGAAGCGCGAAGAGTGCTCGACGGTGCCCCCAAGCCGCTGCGACGGATTCAGCTGCCGGAACCGGCGGCGGCGCTAGCAGTATCCGTTGCTCGCGCACCCGGGCATGTACCTGGAGCGACGGAGTCGGGAGAACCGAATCTGCACAATATTCTTGCGATGCCGATCTCCACTCCTGCCGAGATCGACGCGCGGTGGACTGCGTTCCTGCACTTCGTCCGTAACAATCCGGGCTGGTCGATGGGATCCGGCACCCAACTCAAGTTGTTCGGCAACTTCGAATCGCACCCCTCACGGCGGCTTTTGGCGAATGTTCAGAAGACAGCGGAAGATTTCTTCGACCGCCTCGAGGGCAAGGATTCACCGGCCGATTCGGATACACCATTCCTCGTCGAGGTCGAAATACTTCGGTTTGCAGATCTGATCATGCACTCCGGCCGCGTGGATGACGCGATCGTCAACGTCGTCCAGAAACTTGTCGACCTGGCGGTAGTGCCGCTTCTCTTGGACGATTCCGTGGCACCGCGGTTCGTGCGCGATGTTTTGTCGGTCGAGGCTCCGCTGAGGGCGCTGCTCCGGAGCTGCCTTACCGATGGCACGGGTGCGGCGTACTTAGTCAGTCGCCCGCTGGGTAGTCGTGTGCCCAAGGCGGTCATTGAATGGATGCTGCCAGTCGACGACCTTCCCACCGACGGGAGTATCCGGGAGAACGCAGAGGTAGTGGCAGAGTCCAGTGTGGCACTGGCTTCTGATCTGGTGATTCGGATGCTCGACAATTCTGATGAGCATGAGCTGAACGGGTGGGGACAGTTTGTGCCGCAGGCGTTGTGGCGGGTTCTGTGGGAGGCGCACAACGGCGGATTTGTGGTCGGTGATGCCAGCAAGCTTCTCACCTCGACGCACATACCGGAAGAAGATCTCGAAGAATTGGCTTGGCGCTTTCCCGGCATCATCCCGCCGAGATTTCTTCAACGAATAGTTCTGTCACACACTGGTGATCAAGGTTCGGTCGATCTTGCTCGGTCTGCGGCTCATTTGCTGACGACCCAAGCCGATACGCGCCGCGACGGCAGCGTGATTGTGACGCCTCCCAATCAGCGCAAGGATGACTGTGCCGTGGCGTGGGCACGGTTGCGCTCTAGCGGCCGGTGGGCAGAGTTCGGTGCAGAGTTGCAGTTCGAGGTAACTCGGATGCGACCCGCTCTCGTCGACTTTTGCCGAATGAGCGCTGCGGAGATCGCTGCGCTGACCGGCGACATGGTCGATCGAATGATGTTGTTGCTCTTCGCTTCCCGATGGGCTCGGGACAGATACGCTGCGCCATTTGTTCCGTTTGTAGGTGCCGCTCAGGCGGATGCTTTGAGACGGTCGGTCCTCGGATCGAGCGACTATGTCGGTGTCAATATCACTGAACTGATCACCTCGCGGATCATCGATCGTGAATGGCTCCTGGCGACAGTCATGCTCATGACGAGCGGCGCGCCGCGAAGTAAGCGGCTCAAAGCTGATGTGCTGACCCGCGTAGGTCTCGGTGCCGACAACGGGAACGGTCTTCTCGAATCACTGGCACGGGAATCGCTGTCGGATCTCCGGGGCTTCGACCGAGAGGGTCCGTCTCCGATCGCCGACATGTTCCGCGACGAAGTGCGGCGTCGGCGCATCGTGGATTCACAGGCCGTGATCGATCAGTATCGGCCGCACGCCTGGAGTTGGTTCGATCATCTCGCGGTGGCAACACGTGCATCGAAGGAATATCAAAAGTTGTTCAATTTGGGAAAGAGGAAGCGCTGATGCCCGCTTATGTGCTCGATGGAGCTGGGAGAGTAGATCTTCCGCGCCGACCGTTGGCCGTCAGCGCCGACGCCGGTGGAGTGGGCGTCGAGCTGTCCGCGACTGCGCAGCACGGTGAGTCGACGGGCGCTGTGCATCCACGTCCGGGTCTGATGATTCTTCCTCGGATCGCGGACGTGACCACTGTGTCGGCAAGGCCTGCCAATGGGCAGATCGCGTTTCCTCAGGGAACGGTCCTGCGAGTCACGATCGGGGTCGACAGTCAGAACGATCTCGACCCGGATCGAGCGGAGCTTCGCCCGATGGACGTGTCGGGACTGCACCGTGCCGATTTGGCGACGATCACCCCTGGTGCCCAGTCGCTCGAGATCGCTGCGCGCAGAACAGAAGTTGACGTCGCGCTCGGCGAGCTGGCATCAGTTGCTCGGTCGAGTGCCCGCGGAATTCTGCGCACCGATCGGCTTCGCGACGCAGATTGCTACTCGGTCGGCATCGATATCGACAGTTCCATGTCGATGGTGCATCGATTCGATGACTCGAGCGTTGCAACAGTCGTGGATCTGTTGGCGGGGGTGTCCACGGTGCTCGGCGACGCTGCACCGACTGTGTCGGTGCTCGGCGCCCGATCGACTCCGGTACCTGAGTGCGCGCTGCGGGATCTGAAGCCTGTGGTTCAGGGCGTTCTGGACTCAGCCTCGATGGGTGTGGGCTTTCAGTCTGTGCCGTCCATGCCCGCGGCCGCCACGTCGAGGCACATCAATTACACGATCACTGACGCGGTACCGGCTGATTTTGTTGCGGGGGTATCGAATTCGTCGACTATTCGCCAGTTGGTAGTGCTGTCGGATGTGGCACCGGCATCAATTCCGGCGGGTACGTACTGCGCTGTCATCTCTCCGCGCTCGGTGGCGAATCTCGAGGCCGACTCGAGTGAACTGTCTCGGATCGTTTCGCAGTTACTGTCTCCTGTTGTGTCCGACTCGACCACCGGTGGTTTCTCGTGAGTAAGTGCCCGCGCTGTTTCGTCAGCCTGACCTCTGATCATTTTGCCTGGACACAAGCGTCGGGTACGACAACCGAGGCCGATCCTGTTGCAAGCGCGTATCACGGTGGTCAGGTGCTCTCGCGCAAGATCATCGAGTTGCGCCGACCGGTGGATGCACACGCTGGCTGGGCACCGCCGCCGCAACACGCAGAACTCGAGCTGGGTGGACCTGTTCGCGAAGTGTGCCCGACCTGCCATTACGTCCTTGTGGACGGTTGGCGCAACGCACAGGTCACCTGCATCGCTATGGCGGGAGCGCGGGCCACGGGTAAGACCGTGTACATCGCGGTGTTGATCAAGCAGTTGCAATTGCTGGGTGAGAGTTGGGGTGCCGTTGTCGAACCCTTCGACAGCACCACTGAGGCGACATACCGCGACCATTACGAGACCCCGCTGTACGAGGCCCGAGGAATTCTCGAGGCGACGCCCGCTGCGCACACCGGTAATCCCTATCAACGCGAACCCCTGATCTTCAGCCTTGGTCATTGGAACAACGTCTCGCAGATTCTCGTGATCCGTGACGTCGCGGGTGAGGACTTGGAGAACCCGGAAAACGCGCGGGCTCCCTGGTTGCAGTTCTTTGCGCACGCGGACGGCGTGCTCTTCATGTTCGATCCGTTGAAAGTCGAATCGGTCACCAACCAACTACACGATTTGGTGCCGACGCAGGAACGGGTCGGCGGAGATCCCCGAACAGTGCTGCGCACGGTCCTCGGCATCATCGGGTTGGGAACACCCAACCTCGCCATAATCTTGTCCAAATTTGATGCACTGCAGTCACTTCAGAGCGTCGAAGGAAGCGATTGGAGTCGGATCATGTCGAACCCCGGCGCCGCGTTCTCCCGGGATTTCAGCTTGCGATCGGCGCCCTATCACGACGGTGATGGTCAGCTTCTCAACCAAGAAGTCCGTAGTCTCCTCAAGAAGCTGGACGCAACTCCGATGGTGATGTCGGTGGACCAGCCGCATACCGGACGCCCACTGCCCAACCGATACTTCGCGGTATCGGCGTTGGGTGAATCCCCGGTAGGGGATCGCCTGCACGCCAGTGGGATCACGCCCTTCAGATGTCTCGATCCGGTTCGTTGGGTGCTCGCAACCCGTAGCGTGTGGCACTGGCAGTGACGTCATGACTCACTCGGTTCCGGGGGCGGGTATGGAAGCGCGGGCGGAGATCCTCGATTTCCTGCTCGAATCAGGCACCTGGCGAACAGGATTGCTCAGTCTGCTCCTCGATGGGGTAGGTGCGGCGATCGATGGCGGTCCTGTTGTTGTCCTCGGAGTAGCTGACGAGCGCGTGGGGCGGCTATGGTTCGGCGCAGTGTCGATGCTGTGCGCACCCAGCGGCTCGGAAGTAATCCGGTACCAGCACGCGGAAGGCCGCGAACAGGTTCGCGAGGGCGCACACCTGATCACGGTGTCCATGGCAAATCTGTACTTGTGGGCTGGATCCGGTGGTGTGGTGATCGGAGAGGACGACAACTGCAGTCTGGGGGAGATGTCGGTCGACCCGCATCAGAGCGAGCGAGGGACGTCGGTCGCTGTCACGCACTGGTCGCTCCTGGCTGAGGCGGTACTCGTTGACTCTGCGACAGCGCTCGCGGCATTCGAACTGCAGGAGTCGATAGACAAGAAATTTGCGACCGGAACGCTGCATCGGTTGTGGCCCTTGGCGATGACAGTGGCGTCTAGGCCGGACATGCACGAATCGATGAGCACGGCCGCAGAGGTTATCCGAGAGCACTCACCCTGGGAGCTGGTCGAGCAGGGCGAACTGTTCAACCTTGCCGTCGGTACTGTCGCGGGCGGTTGCGGCCGCGACGCGGCTGTAGAGTGGCGTGATCGCTTGACTGCGGGTCCTGCCCCTGAGCCTGCCCTACACGTCCCAGATCCGTTGATCCGATTGCCGGAACCAGCGCAGGCCCCCACCCCGAATCCTGTTGTGGCTCAGCCGGAAATTCGAACCTTGCTGATGGGTGAAGCGGCAGATCTTTCCCCCGACACTGTGCGATTGGGATGCTCTGTGTCGTGGACGCAGCCGATGTCGAATCAGTTGGAGGTTGATCTTGTGGCCTTCCTGCTCGATGAGAACCGCACAGTCAGCACCGACGAGGATTTTGTCTTCTACAACTCCGCGGTGGGAGGCGCAGGCGCGGTTGCGCTGTCCGTGCTGACACCTGAGGCGCAGCGCGTCGACATCGATTTCGGTGGGTTGGCCGCGCGGTATCACCGCGTTGCCTTGGGGGTCGTCATCACGGGGCCCGGGTCGTTCAGTCAGCTGAATCCTCTGCGAATGGTCCTGACCGACAATGAAGTTCCGATCGCCGATTCGATCTGTACGCACGGCACCACTGAACAGGCGATGATCGTGGGCGAGTTCTACATGCGGGCAGGTCGTTGGCGAGCGCGATCAGTTTGGCAAGGATACGACGGCGGCCTCGCGGAGTTGGCGACGTCGTACGGCGTTGTCGTGGACGGCCCAGGGTGATCGATCTTGCTAGCCGCCGCATCGTCGATGTACGAGGTCACCTGACCGATCCTTACGCTGCGTCGTTGTTGGTGGTGACGATGATGCCGGTCCTTTCGGCGATAGCGTTCGGGTCGATCCTGTGGCGTCCGCTCGGGTACGTCGTCGCGGTTGCCTCACTCTTCTACGTGCAGAGATTGCACCGCTGGATCGGATCTGGATTGCGAGGCATCAGTTCGGGGGTGCCGAATAGTCGGATATACCGCGCTACAACCTATCTCGTGATCGTTCTTTTCTCCGCGATGCTGTCTATCCCCGTCGTACAAGTCTTCTTTCGAGGTGATCTCGCGGCGATGGCCGCTCCGACGGTGGTGGCGGAAATGACGGACGGTTGGCAAGGGGCGACGGCGCCGGAAGCGATCTTCGGATCCACACCCTCGTGGCCGTCGTACGCGCCATGCCAGTTCGTTCAAGGATGGACCGGACCCACCGTAGCGAACTCGTGTTACTCGGCAGTGGGGTACCTGCGGATGTGGCAGATGCCCACCGCGTTACCGATGTTGTGTTCTCTCACCATGATTTACATCCTCTTTCCCCTCACCCTGGCCAGATTCGGTCGGTTGAACAAATAGCCTTCGACTTCCCTCGAAGGCATTGAAATGGATCGGTATGACGAAGAAGTATTATCTTGCGCGCCTGGCGGGCTCACGCGTCGATGTTCTGGAGAGACTTCCAGGCTCGGTCGCCAAGCAGACGGCAATGGGTTCGGTTCTGCTGACGACGGCTGGTTTTGCTACAATCTCGGCCGCCTACGCATTGTCGATCACAGGGATTGCAACAGGCTGGGCCGCCATCGCCGGTGGTCTGGTGTGGGGTCTCGCGATTCTCAACCTCGACAGGTTGTTGGTGATCGGACTCTCCGGCGAAAAGAGTATTCGACGCAGTGTAATGATGGCGTTGCCGCGAGTGTTCTTGGCGATTGTCATCGGATTCGTCATATCGACGCCGTTGATGCTCAAGGTTTTCGAGAGTGAAATCGAGACACAGCTCAACCGCAATATCCTTGCATCGCAAGAGCAGTTGAGGACCGACCTCAAGGACTCGACGTTGAGTTCCGACCTCACCGAGGCGGAAACCGAGTTGGCTCAGATGCGTGCGTTGATCAACGCCGGCCCCACAGCAGACCCGGCAGCCAACCCGGAAGTTGGACTGGTCCAGACCGAGATCGAAAAGCTCGAGGCGACGGCAGCGAAACAAAAAGCTGATTACGACGCCGCAATGACCAGGGCGCTCGAGGAAGAGGAAGGCACGGCCGGTACCGGCGTGCCGGGCTGTGCTGCGCTGTGTGTCGAGAAGAAGCGGCTTGCAGGCGAGGCAGAGAAACTATGGCAGGGAACGCTCGAGCAGATCAGGGCGAAGGAAGCCGAAAAGGCGACTGTCGTAGCCACACTCAAGGACGTTCTGCTGCAGGAGAGTGAGAAAGCCGTCGCCGACGCGGAACGTGATTTGCCTGCCGTCGAGCAGAATGTCGAGACATTGCGCGCCCAAGTTGACGGCGCCCAGAACGGGTCGTACGCGCTAGAGCAGGCCAACAAGGGAATCATCGCGCGACTCAAGGCGCTCAACGACCTCACGGAGGGCGACGGGACAGCGGGCATGGCCCACCTGGCGGTTTCCGTTCTGTTCATGCTGATGGAACTCCTTCCGGTCCTCTTCAAGGTGATGGCCAACGCGGGCACCCGCACGCCGTACGACGAGCTGGTCGAAGCCTTCGAGGAGGAAGAGAAGCGAGATGCGACGGAGGAAATCGATACCCGCAAACGGGTGTCGGAGTTCCGCCGAGATGCCGAGTTCGACGCCGAGCAGGACCGCATCAGCAAGCAGCAGGAAACAGTACTCAAGGTCAATGAGACTGTGGTTGCGCACCAATCCGAGGTAGTCGACGAAGCACTCGAGCAATGGAGTCGGCATGCAAAACGTGTGTCGACCGAACGTCTACGTGAATGGGAACGTGGTCTGATCGCTGAGGCCCGCGTAAGTCCCGACAGCGGGGCGAGGGACGTGGAGACCCGTCGACCGGAGCCGGTACCGACGTCAAGGTCGTCAGCGCCTGGTGTGGTATTGGACAAGCCGCGAAACCCGGTGACGGCTCCGTATATCGGCGGAGGGTATCCGCAGAGTCCGGCCACAGGCAGCGCGCCCGCCGGCCCGTTGCCGCATTGGATGTCCGAGACGACCTGGGCCGACGGGCCGGCTTCACACCTGCAGCCACCGGAGTCGATGCAGCAATGAGCACCGAGCTCGAGATCGAGCGGATTGTTCGCTCGCACATCGACGTTCGTGTTGTGGTCGACGACGACGCGAAGGAGCTGGCTCGGGATCTTCTCGAACAGCTGACGCAGTGGATAGCCGACGAATGTGCACGGCGCCCGATCCTCTCGGACATGTTTGCTGCCAGCGTCACTCACGTCGGTGGACATGTGTCCTTCAACAGCCTGGTCGACTGTGCCCACGGCAAAGTGGGTCGGCCGTTCCTGGAGCGACCTTCTCGAACCGTGGTGTCGGTGGTTGTCGGTTCGGCTGCGGCCATCCTCGCTCAACCAGGCAGCACTGAAATCTCCACGGCACCTGCGATGTTGGTGTGGCTGATCGGGGATGATGCGACGTCAGCGTTGCTGAAGGTGCACGATCGGATGGGGCCGAGAGGTCGTAGGACGGTCGCTGACAGCTCGCTGACGCCGGAGCTCTTTCTCACTACCTGTCAGACGGTCGTGCGAGGAGTACTCGAACGCCCGGGGGAATGGTGCGGCGAATTAGTCGGAAGTGTAGGCGTGAGCGCAGCGATGCGAGGTGTGGGATATGCGGTGTCGTAACGGTGTGCAATTCCTGGTGGGGCGGACATGAGCGTTGATGTCACTGCCCTGAGCATTCTCCGCGATGTTGAATCACCAGAAGGTCTTCCGGCCTTCGAGGTGAAGTCTCCGAAGGGCGTCGGACGTGGCTTCCGCTCTCTCTTCCGCACGTTCGAGGACGCGAGCGACGTTGTTGCCGCAAATGTGCGCTGGCTGATCGATTTTCGTGCGCATCTGACTCCTGAGGATCGCTCGACGCTCGACGCGTCATTTCTGTGGCCGCTCGAACTTGTCGAGTCGGACGGCGTCGCCGTGGGATATTTGACCGGTGTGGTTCCGGCGCGATTCGAGGAGCGAGTGCAGACACCCCATTCGGGGGTCGTGACGGTAGCTCGAACTTTGGACTGGCTGAACAATCCCGCGCACGCAAGGGATGTGGGTGCATCGGTGATTGTCGAACCGGATGACATTATCGTGCGCTCGGCTTACTGTGCTCAGATCGCGCGCGCGACGGCGTTCCTCCATTCTCGAGGCGTCGTGTTCGGCGATATCGGGCCCTTGCGCGTGGTCACGAGCGATTCACCCATCGACGTTGTGATGATCGGTTCCGAGTTCATGCACGCCGCCGAGTCTCCGTGGCGTGGACCCGGAGTGCATTCGCACGGGATGACACCACCGGAATGTGTTGACGAGGCGAGAGTTCAAGACGTCGGCACTGATCTCTTCAAACTGGCGTTGATATTTCGCGACGTACTCGGTGCGGCGCCGGCGAAGGCGTCGGAGATTTCGTCGTTGGCGGGTTTGGTCGGACGCGTTGACCACCGTGGAATCGAGATGTTCGAGCGGGGGCTGGGGTCGGATCCGGGAGCGCGCCCGTCGGCCGTCGAGTGGTACGCGTATCTGTACTCGGAGACCATCGCGCATTCGGCTCCGCCGGTGATCGAGATGTTCGGTGCGGTTCCTGAACACGGGATTCGAAATCAATCCATCGAATTCACCTGGAACGTCCAGGGACACCGCAGGCTGAACCTCGAAACGCCGTGGGGCGAGGTTCAAGAACTCGACATCAGTGCGTCGAGGTACAGAGTGACGTTGAAACAGTCCGGGCAGTTCCGTTTGATCGCGTCTAATCCGAGTGGAACTACCGAGCGGCCCAGCGACATCGTGTATGCCTTCGATCCTCCCGCTGTGCGTTTCGTCGAGGTTCCCGAGTTGGGCGGGGTTGCGCAGGCTATGACCGGTCTTGATTCGACGGTGCTGTCCGACCGAGTGGTGCAAGGACCCGAGTTCAATTGGCTGTATGGCAGTTTCGACGCAATTGCATCGCCGGAGTTGCCACCGCTACTGGAGCTTCCGCAGTTCGATTCCCCGGGTGTGCCACTGCACCAAATTGATTGGACGGCGCTGACATCGATTATCAACGATACGATGCGGGCGGCCGATGCCGAGGTACGTCAGGGAGCGCTCGGCCGCGGGAACATCGTGGACAGGGCCGGATTGCTAGTTTCCCGCGTGCGATTGCGCACCGATAGGGTTACCAGCGGCCTTCGTCGATCGCGAACTCGTCGGAGTAGCTCGAAGCGCCGCTCCGACGAGTCGTAGCTGTGTCGAGGTAGATGTCCCTTGTATGTCCCGATCTAGGTTTTTGAATCTTTGAGAATGAAAAGATTCGGCGGGGTGTTGTGGCAGGTGGTTCATGGTTTCTGCCCTCTGGTGGCAATTCGGGTCGATCGTGGGCGGGCTGCGGAACCGATACCGTCACGGTAGGTGCAGAGTTCCAGCGACAAGGACCGGCTAGCTGGACGGCAACCCTTCATGCCGATGGGGTGCCCCGGGATCACACCTGGCGACACGCGTGGTGTGTGTCGCAAGCGGCAGTTGCGGCACTACCCGTCAGTGAAAGAGGGCTGACGGTTCTGCGGCCGGCACTGTGCGCTCCCGAGTAGTCCTCGAACAGGAGTAGAAGCCGATGACCTCCACCCTTCCCATCCACCTCGCCGTAGCGCTTGACGGCGCCGGCTGGCACCCGGCGGCCTGGCGAGAACCCCATTCGCGTCCGAGTGAGCTGTTCACCGCGTCGTACTGGACAGATCTCGTGACTACAGCCGAACGCGGTCTGCTCGACTTCGTGAGTATCGAGGACAGCCTCTCCGTGCCGGGCAACCCATTCGAGCCCGTCGGTGACGCGGTCGATCGTGTGCGCGCTCGACTGGACGCGCATCTCGTGGCGGCCAGGCTGGCACCGGTGACGCGCAATATCGGATTGATTCCGACGATCACCACGACGCATACCGAGCCGTTCCATGTCTCCAAAGCTGTTGCAACGCTCGACTACACGTCGCGAGGCCGCGCTGGGTGGCAGGTGAAAGTCTCAGCGTCCGAAGCGGAGGCCACGCATTTCGGCCGGCGCGATATCCCCGCGTTGACCGAAGATGATCGGGCGTTGCTGGTATCAGGCAACCTTCCCGATTTCGTGCGTGATCTGTTCGACGAGTCAGCAGAGGCCGTCGACGTGGTTCGGCGTCTCTGGGACAGCTGGGAGGATGACGCCGAAATTCGTGACGTGGAGCGACGACGATTCATCGATCGAGACAAGTTGCACTACATCGACTTCGAGGGCAAGTACCTATCCGTCCGTGGACCGTCGGTCACTCCGCGGCCGCCGCAGGGGCAGCCCATCATCGCAGCGTTGGCGCACCAGCGCGTTCCGTACGAGCTGGCTGCTCGAACAGCCGATCTGGTGTTTGTGACTCCTCTCGACGATGGTCAGGTGCCCTTGATTCTCGCCGAAGTGCGTGCGGCGCAGGAACGGGTGGAGCGCTCGGGTGAACCGCTCCGGGTTTACGGCGACATTGTTGTGTTCTTCGATGCAGCAGGGGAATCGGGTCGAGAACGACTCGAACGCCTCGACAATGCGTCGGGTACCCAGTACCGCTCTGATGCACTGATCTTCACCGGCACGCCGGCTGAATTGGCCGATCACCTTCTCCGCTGGCAGCAGTTGGGGATCGACGGCTTCCGTTTGCGACCCGGTGTTGCCGTGGACGATCTGGACACGCTTGTGAATGGGCTGGTACCAGAACTGCAGAAGCGCAACGTATTCCGTACCGCGTATCCAGATACGAATCTTCGCGGACTTCTCGGATTGCCGATCGACGTCCCCAACCGCTACGCCGCCGGCACTCCGGCTGCCTGAACAGACGAGGAATACTTTCATGAGTTCTCAGCAGCGTAAGCAGGTCATCTTGGGTGCCTACCTGGGCGGCGTCAACCATCACACGGCGTGGTGGGATCCGCAGGCGGGCAGCCAGATCGAATTCGACTCCTTCGAACACACCGCTAGAACCGCCGAGCGCGGAAAATTCGACTTCTTCTTCCTGGCAGAAGGACTGGCACTTCGCGAACGCGCGGGACAGATCTTCGATCAGGACATCATCGGCAGGCCGGATACCTTCACGGTGCTCGCCTCATTGGCGGCAGTAACCGAACACCTCGGATTGGCCGGCACCATCAACTCGACGTTCAACGAACCGTACGAATTGGCCAGACAGTTCGCGACACTCGATCAACTGTCCGGTGGCCGTGCGGCCTGGAACGTCGTGACGTCGTTCGATGCCTTCACCGGGCAGAACTTCCGTCGCGGCGGTTACCTCGATCGCGCGCAGCGGTACGAGCGCGCCGAGGAAACCGTCGCACTCGTCCGTGAAATCTGGGATTCGTGGCGCAGCGACGACATCGTCGCAGACAAGGATTCCGGTCGTTTCCTCGCGCGAGTAGAGGCTGGTGAATTCGCTTTCCACGGATCACAATTCGATGTGAACGGTCGGTTCACTGTTCCGCGCAGTCCGCAGGGTCGCCCGGTCATTCTTCAAGCTGGTGTCTCGCCGCAGGGGCGGGATTTTGCGGCCGGCAATGCCGACGCGATATTCTCGCCGTACGGGCAACTGCCTGAGGCGTCGGACTTCTATCGGGACATCAAGACCCGTGCTGTTGCAGCCGGGCGTGATCCGGGTGACATCAAGATTCTGCCGTCGGCGAGCTTTGTGCTCGGCACGTCCGAGGCTGATGCTATCGAGAAGTACCGTGACATTCGCGATCAGCAAGTAACAGGCCAGACTGCGTTGATCCTGCTCGAGCAGATCTGGAATCTCGATCTTTCGGGTTACGACCCGGAAGGACCGCTACCTGATATCGCACCGGATCCCGAAGCATCCCCGATCATTCAAGGACGGGCATTCATCCATCAGGACCGATTCGAGACCGTCGCGAAGTTGCGCGCTGTGGCCGAGAACAAGAAGCTGAATCTGCGTGAGGTCGTGATCGATCAGTTCGAGCGCGGGCCGATAGTCGGTACTGCGCAACAGATTGCCGAAAAGATCGATTCGTTTGTGCAGAACGACGGTTCGGATGGATTCATCCTCGGTTCGCACCTTGTACCAACAGGATTGGACGAGTTTGTCGACGACGTAGTACCGCTGCTGCAGGATCGTGGCGTTCTGCGCGCCGACTACGAAGGAACGACGCTACGAGACAACCTTGGTCTGGCAATTCCGGCTGATCGTGCTCTTGTGGCGCCGCGATGACATGGGCGAATAGCGCGTGGGGATCGGGGTACTCCGAAAACGTCGGCACCTAACGTCGACAGTCCTGGAGGAGGAAGACCATGCGTGTGAAAAGCCTGGTCGGAGCCGGTGCAGTGGCAGTTGCACTGGTTGCCGGTCCCCTTGCCCAAGCGTCTGCCCAAGCGTCCGCGGAGGGCTCGGTTGCTCCGGGCTCGGATAGCCTGCCGAACACGCTGACCTGCGAGAGTGTCTTCGATGCCTTGGAGGATCAGAGCCCGGAGTGGACGGAGGAGGGGATCGACCAGGTCGAAGACTGGTGTGAGTCGATCACCGGTGAAGAGGATTGACCGTCAGCCGCGAGCGATGACGCGCCGTGACAATCGCCAGCGACCGTCTTCGAGTTCGAACTCGTCTGCGTAACTTCCGACGCCACTGAGACGAGGCGTCGTGGCAGTGTCGACGTAAAACGTCCACACCGCTTCGGCGCGGGCCGAAGTGTCCGACGTGATCTCGACGGCGATTGCGGTGGTGACGTGGCGCGTGAAGGTGCCCGGTCCTTGGATTCCCGCAGCGCGGCGTTCGCGAACACCGGCAGCGATTTCCTCGCGGCCGCGTCGTACCTGGAGCGGCAACCCACGGTCGGGGTTGGCCGGCATTGTCCATTCGGCCTGGCGAGTGAATTGTTCGACGTAATCGTCGACTGTTCCCGTATCGGCGAGGTGAGCGATCCGCGCGAGTGCGGTTCGGATCTGCTCGGCTGGGCTTTCGGGCTGCATCTGTCTCCTTGGTATTAGGGCGGACTTTCCGGATGCTACCGCGGTGAGCTGGGAATAGTAGGTCCGGTCTCGTTGAGCGGGCCTATTATTCGTGAGTTCGAATCACCGTGAGTCCAACTATTTCCCCAACATAAGGGGAAATGATTAAGTGTGTTCACGAAGGCAAGCGCCTTGAATCTGACCGGAAGGTTTACCGTGTCCGTCCCTCTGCGATGTCTGCGCTGACTTCTTCAGCGCCACACCGGCTGGTGTAGCCCTCATTGCCCACTGAACTTCACGGTTCGGGTTCTTCGAGGCCACCAGGACGACCACTTTCCCTTTTGCGTGCCGCGCTCAGCGCGCGTCGCTGCGCACCCTCATACGAAGGACCACACCTCCGTGAACTCGTCATTTCCGACGGCTGGGCTTGATCGCCGTGCCTTTTTCCGTGGCAGCGCTATTGCCGCATTCGCAATTCTTGGTACCGGATCGCTCGCTGCGTGCTCCTCTGCCGTTGGTGAACAGCGTTCCGATGCAGGGGAATCGGTGGAACCAGTGCCCGGCGGCACGCTCACCCTGGCAATTCCGGACGATGTCAGCCCATCTGCTCTTTTGACCAGCACAACAATTGCCGGCACTACCATCTCCGGGCTTGTCTTCGAGACATTGACCCGCTACCCGATCGATTCCGTAGTGCCGCAACCTCTTCTCGCCAAGGACTGGAAGCTCTCGGACGACGGTCTGACGTTGACGCTGAATCTGCGCGACGACGTCACCTTCCACACCGGCCGCCCGTTCACCTCTGCGGATGCGGAGTTTTCGCTGCGTACGTACGCCGATCCCAAGTTCTCCGCACAGCTGCGCAGCACAGCGGCCACCATCACGGGCTTCGACTCCTCGGATCCGAAAAAGCTGGTGCTGACGCTCGCACACCGAACCGGTAACATCTTCGACTTGCTGGACCTGGCGCCGATCTTCGACTCGGAGACCTTCGACAAGGCGGTCAGCGGTGAATCCTTCATCGGGACAGGACCGTTCGTCTTCGCCTCGCGCACCCCGAACAGCTCGATCTCCTTCGATCGCAATCCGAACTACTGGGTTGCGGAGCGTCCCTTCCTCGACCGCGTCGAGGCTCGTATCGTCCCCGATTCACAAGCCCGTCTGACGTCTCTCAAATCAGGTCAGGTTGCGCTCGTCGCCCCGGGATCGTTGACCTTCCGTGATTCTCAGACAGTTGGCAAGACAAGCGGTTTCGCAACTTCAGCTCTCGACGGGGCGGAACTGCAGACGTATCTGGGCGCCAACGTCACGGCTGAGGGATTGACCGATGTACGAACCCGGAAAGCCGTGGCGTATGCCATCGATCGGGATCGCATCATGAGTGAGGTGTACCGCGACGCAGGCTACGCCGTGAACCTGCCGTGGCCGAAGTCGTCGCCCGCATACGACGCGGCCAAGAACTCCACGTATACGCGTGACGTTGCCAAGGCTCGGTCACTGGTGAGTGAGGTGGGAACACTGCCGACCATTCCGTTGACGTACACGGGTGCCAGCCCGGACTTCGAAGCGGCAGCCCAGATCGTGCAGGCCAATCTTGCTGAAGCGGGAATTCGCGTCGAGTTGGACCCAGTCGAAGCGACTATCTTCTTCAAGCAGTTGATCGGCGCAGAGTTCAAGGGGCTGTGGCTGACCAGTCACACCTTTGCGCAGTATGTTCCGTCGACGCTGACCGTCAGCGCCTACCCTTTCAATGCCGCGCACAATGCGTCGAAGTTCAGTTCGCCGGCATACTCCGCGGCCGCCGACTCAGCGTGGCAGGTGCCCGACGGCTCGAGCGACGTTGCAAAGAAGCTGTACGCGGACCTCGGCACCCAACTGTTGGAAGAGTTGTTCCTGATCGAGATCGGTGTGGTGGTTCCGCAGGTATCGGCTGCTTCCACCGTGCATGATCTTGCGTGGACCAAGGGCCGTCAGCCGCAGTTCGCCAACACCTTCCTGGCTTAGGGGAGAACATGTTTCGCTATGTTGTCGGCCGACTACCGTCGGCGGTAGTGGTTCTCTTTCTTGCGTCGTTGTTGATTTTCTCGGTAATGCGACTGGTTCCCGGTGATCCGGCCTTGGCGCTGGCCGGTCCCGATGCCACGCCGGAAGCGATTGAGGCGATTCGTCATTCGCTTGGTCTCGACAAGTCGGTCCCCGCTCAGTACCTGTCGTGGATCGGCGACGTTTTGACATTGGATCTGGGTCGGTCGTTTGTCCTCGGTGGCCAGATCTCGGATCTAGTGCTGGCCGGGTTGGGCAATACTGCGGTGCTTGCCGGCAGCGCATTGCTGTTAGCGGTAACGTTGAGCCTGATTCTCAGTGTGGCCGTGGTGGTCTGGCCGAAGAAGTGGCTGACCAGTGTGGTGAACGTGCTCAACACGCTCTCTGTCGCGCTGCCCAATTTTGTGACGGGTGTTCTACTGGTCCTGGTGTTTGCGGTGCTGATCCCGGTGCTGCCTTCCGGTGGTGTTCCTCCGGGCGGGTACCTGGCTCGCCCCGACATCACGCTGCAGTATTTGGTGCTTCCGGCACTGTGCTTGGCCTTGCCGGTCACAGCCGCTCTGACCAGATTTCTCTCGGAGGCCCTGCGCACCGAGATGGCGCAGCAGTATGTGATCACCGCTCAGGCTGCGGGAGTCACGCGCTGGAACCTGGTGACCCGCAGCGCTTTACGCAACGCGCTGCCGACCATGTTGACTGTCCTCGGAATTCAGACCGGGCATCTCCTTGGTGGAGCCGTGCTGGTCGAGGCCATCTTTGCCTGGCCGGGAATCGGTCAACTGATTCAGCAGGGAATCGGTCGGCGCGACTACCCGGTGGTGCAGGTGCTTCTGCTGCTCTCGGTCACGATCTTCGTGCTGATTCAGTTGCTGACAGACATCGTGCACGCCTACCTCGATCCGCGTATCCGCATTGGAGGACAGTAATGACTGTCGTTGATCAACGCCAGGACACGCAGACTCGACGTTCGCACCCGGTTCGTGACGCGCTGACTCACGGCCAGGGACTTGCGGGTGTCCTGATCGTGCTGGTCATCGCAGCGGCGGGCATCGCGGCACCGCTGTTGACGAACTACGGACCCAACGAACAGATCGAGGGCGCAAACCTGTTGGGCGCCAGCGCACAACACTGGTTCGGCACTGATCAGGTGAACCGCGACGTCTTCACTCGCTCGCTGTACGGCATCCGCATCAACCTGGTCATCGTCCTTGTTGCGGTGCCGTTGGGTGCGATCATCGGCTCGCTTGCCGGCTTGATCTCGAGCATCAACCCGGTTGCCGATGTCATCGCTCAACGTATTTTCGATGTGATCCTTGCTTTTCCGCTGCTCATTCTCGCGATCACGCTGGTGGCGATTACCGGTCCCGGTATCTTTCCGGTGGTCGCGGTGATCGTGGCCGCCGAGATCCCTATGTTCGGGCGGCTCGTACGTACCAGCGTGCTGAAAGTTCGTGAGCTACCGTTCGTGGAATCGGCTGAAGTGATCGGGGCCGGCCGTTGGTGGGTACTGCGTAAACATGTGCTGCCCAACGTGGTCGAACCGTTGAGCGTGCAGATCGCCCTGTCGATGTCGGTGGCCGTATTTGCCGAAAGTGCGATGAGCTTCCTGGGTATCGGCGTGCGACCGCCGGATCCGTCACTGGGGTCCATCATCTCCGATGCCATCCCCAATCTCGACGTCAATCCCGCTTACGCCGTCGGGCCGCTGATCATCGTCTCCGCCTTGGTCTTGAGTTTCCTCCTGATCGCCCAGGCGCTCGGCAAAGCTCGTCGGATCTGACGCCGCCTAAACGACCACTTCAAGGACACAAGCATGAACGCAGTAAAGCAGCAGGCGGTCCTCGCCATCGAGGATCTGGTGATCCGGTTCGGTACCGCGGATAGCCGACATGAATCAACCACCGTTGTCGATCAGGTGAATCTCGAAGTGGCACAGGGTGAAATTCTGGCACTGGTCGGAGAATCCGGATCGGGTAAGTCGCTCACAGCGCGTGCAGTCCTCGGCTTGCTGCCGGAAGGGGCTCAGGCAAGCGGCTCGATCGAACTCGGTGGTCAGCAGGTTCTCGGAGCTGACGAGGCAACCTTGAACAAGGTGCGCGGCACCCGCGCCGCAATGGTGTTTCAGGAACCCCAGACCGCACTCAACCCCGTCCAGAAGGTGGGGTGGCAGATTGCTCAGGTTCTGCGGGCGCACGGCAAGATATCCCGTGCCGACGCTCGGGCCCGCGCCGTCGAACTGCTGCGGATGGTGGAGATTCCGGAACCGGAGCGTCGGGTCGATTGGTATCCGCATCAGCTGTCGGGCGGCCAGAAGCAGCGCGTAGTTATTGCGCTGGCTCTGTCGGGTTCGCCGGATCTGCTGATCGCAGATGAGCCGACGACTGCGCTCGATGTGACGGTGCAGGCCGAAATCCTGCAGTTGTTGCGGGATCTGCGCGATCGGTCGGAGACGGCGATTCTGTTGATCACACACAACATGGGAGTCGTTGCGGATATCGCCGATCGCGTGCTGGTGATGAAATCCGGTCAGGTGGTGGAACAGCAGTCGGTTTTCGATCTGTTTGCGTCACCGCGGGCGAGCTACACGCAGGCTCTACTGGCAGCGGTGCCTCGGCTGCCGGAAGCCGAGCACGCCAAACCAGCAGTTGCGCTGGTCGATGATGTCGAGCGCGCGCTCACCGAGCCCATTCTCCGGTTCGACGACGTCTCGATCGTGTACCCGGCCCGTCTGGGTAACAAGGCGTTTCGGGCTGTTGATCAGGTGAGCCTGAGTGTGCGGCCTGGTGAAGTAGTGGGTCTGGTCGGTGAGTCGGGCTCGGGGAAAACAACTCTCGGGCGCAGCGCGCTGGGTGTCATTCGGGCCAGCAGTGGCACCGTGAGCTTCGACGGAACCGACCTGGGCACGATATCCGCAGCGAATCTTCGAGGTCTGCGTAAGGGTATGGCACTTGTCCATCAGGATCCGGCGGCGTCACTCGATCCCCGGCGGACCGTCGGGCAGAGCATCGGTGAACCCCTCGAAGTCCACCGCTTTGCTACCGGGGCCCTGCTTCGGAACAAGGTCGAGGAGTTGCTCGAATCCGTTCGTCTCCCCAAGTCATTTGCTCACCGGGCACCGGGAGAGCTGTCCGGTGGTCAGCGCCAGCGGGTGGCGCTGGCGCGAGCACTCGCACTCGGACCACGACTGTTGGTTGCCGACGAGCCGACCAGTGCGCTCGACGTTTCAGTCCAAGCCGACGTTCTTTCACTATTTGCCGACCTACGAGAGGAATACAAGTTCGCATGCCTGTTCATCAGCCACGACTTGGCCGTCGTCCATCAGGTGGCCGACCGGGTAGCGGTGCTGCGCAGCGGGGAATTGGTCGAAGATGGCCCCGCTGCGGAGGTATTCAGCTCACCGCGCCAGGACTACACCAGGAGATTGGTTGCAGCGGTGCCGCTTCCGGACCCGCTGCGCCAGCGCGAAGGACGGGGAACTACTCGAGTGGAGCCAAGCCTGACTGTTGCTGTCTGACCGATACGCTCGCACGACACACAACCCTTCACTCTCACTTCACAGGAGAATTTCATGTCTATCACCGAACTCGAACGCGTCGCACTCACCCCTGAAGAGATCTACGCCGCAGGCGGAATCACCGTCCACAAGGTGGGTGAGCTGATTGGCGCACGCATCGACGGCGTTCACCTTTCGGGTGACCTGTCCGCGGAGACCGCGTACGCAATCAACTACGCACTCGCCGCCCACAAGGTTGTATTCTTCCGCGGTCAGCAGCATCTCGATGACGTGTCGCAGTACGAATTTGCCGGCACACTTGGCACGCAGACCACCACCCACCCGACGCTGAAGTCTGCCGACAACAAGCTGTTGGTTCTCGACGGGGCGGCCAGCAGCTGGCACACCGACGTCACATTCATCGACCGTATCCCGAAGGCATCGATCCTGCGCCCCACGACGATTCCCGAGTACGGCGGAGCAACAACGTGGGCGTCCACGACCGCCGCCTACAACCAGCTCCCGCATTCGCTCAAGGTTCTGGTCGAGAACCTACGGGCCGTGCACACCAATGCGTACGACTACTCCGAAATTGTCGACAAGGTGAAGCAGGGCGAGGGCGAGCGTCTGACCAACTACGGAGAGTTCACTCGCGAGATCTACGAAACGGAGCACCCGGTGGTTCGCATCCACCCGGCAACCGGGGAGAAGACCCTGCTGCTGGGTCACTTCGTGAAGGAGTTCGTCGGACTCAAGCCGTCGGAGTCGGTTGCGCTGTTCCAGCTACTGCAGGCACGAGTTATCAAGTTGGAAAACACAGTTCGTTGGGCCTGGGAGGCCGGGGATCTGGCGATCTGGGACAACCAGGCCACCCAGCACTACGGCGTCTCCGATTACGGAACCCAGGCGCGCAGCGTGCACCGAGTGACGTTGGCCGGGGACGTCCCGGTGGACGTCCACGGTGAATCCAGCCGCATCATCAAGGGCGACGCGTCCGAGTTCTCGATCGTCGCGGACATCGAGCGGCTCCCCGGGTTTGCCGCGAACTGATCTGATGTAGAGCGTCTGACAACGAAGCGCGTTTGGTGGCCGATTGTGCGGTCACCAAACGCGCTCGTCGAGTTCAGGGGGCAGCTCGAACATCTTTCCCCACGAGTGGTGGCACTTAAGGCAACTCCATTGGGGAGTGTTCGGGCCTACGACGCAACCGGTGACCGAGATCCAGGGTCTTTCGTTGTGGAGGTAGGCCGGCATTCCCGGGGAACAGCGCGAGGTCCAGCGAGCCCGGCACTGCGGGCATGGCGGGTGTGTCGAGACCATGTATTCGACAAGGTTCGTGTAAGCGGATGACGCAATTCTGCCCGCGCATTTTCGGCACAGAACGGCCGGACAGTCGTCTCCGGGCTCGAATTGTCTGAAGCTGCGCGGCGCCGAGTGAAAATGCATCGAATCCCCGGCTGTGAACTTATTCAAACGTAGCGGCGCATCACAAGCGGTGCATGAGCCGTAGCTGCCGAGTAGGGTGCGGGCGTGCGCAGCGGTTGACGTTGGGTCCGTGGTGTCGATTTCGAAGGAATCGAGACCGACGGCGGAGTGGAGCGCCCACAGGATGCGGTCACCGAGTGCGTCGTCGATTTGACCTGTCTCGCTGGGGAATTGGATTGATATTGCCTTTTCGATGTCCGGAACCAGCGGAAGTCGAGAGAAAGTGTCGTAGTTTTCGCTCACTTCCAGGCGAGCCATGCCGTCGGCGAACGGCGCTGTCAGGGTTTCCGCGCAAAGGACAGTTCGGGGATCGGCGTCCAAGACGGTGATCAGGACGTCGCCGGCCGCCATATCGCCGTGAAAGCTCCACGGATCGACTTTGGCCTTGGGTTCGAGAAATGCCACCACGGCGTCGAGCCAGGGTGTACCGAGAGCGATAAATACGTGCTGACCTGCGCTGCGCGTAATCATCTGCGAAGTATTGCAGGGGGTGCCGACAGGGCTCGGCTATCGAGACACTGGTCAGGGCCGGCTGTGCTGTCGGCCCTGACCGGTCATTTCAGTACGTACGGGCGAACAACGCCGGTTCCGTATCGGAAACCTGCGTAACCTGCTCGCGCGCAACCAGATGACGTAAATGTGCGGCACCCTCGGACAGTGCCATGGTCTTGCCCAGCGGAGAGATATCCGACCACGGCTTGTACCACTTCATATGTGCCGCAACATCCCACACCGTCAGCTTCTGATCGCCGAATGCCTCGAGTAGGTGATCCAGGCGCTCCTCGTGGTGCTCGATCAGCTCACCCGCGCGGCCACCCACGCTGTCGATGGGGATGCCGTGTGCGCCGAGTCCACGCGTGATGTCCATGGTCTGGACGCGTCGTAGAGACGCGAAGAAATCGGCCAGGGCGTCGCGTTCCTCGAGGGGGTACGTGAAGTTGCCGACGTGCGGCGTTGTCTTCTGCAGGACGTGGTCGCCGGTGAACATGACGTTTGCGTCGTCGAGATAGAAGCAGACATGCCCGGGGGTATGGCCTGGTGTGTAGACAACGCGGAGTCCGCGGCCGGTGAGGCTGATGATCTCGTTGTCCGAGAGGATCCTGTCGGGAGCGGAGTCCGCGCTCGTCGGTGGGTTTCCGTCGGCTGCCTGCCGGAATGCTTCGCGATCGGCCTCAGGGGCTCCGGCCTTGGCCATATTGGACAGCTGGTAGGCCATCCACTCTTCGCCCTTGCTGCTGGCCATCTTGTTGAACAGGTCGTGATCGTCCTCATGCATCGCGATCCAGGCACCCGACGCCTCACGCACGCGACCACACAACCCGGTGTGATCCGGATGGAAATGGGTCACAACAACGCCTTCGATATCGGTGACCGAATGACCGATCTCCGCCAACCCGGCATTGAGGCCCTGCCAGCCGTTGTCGTCGTCCCAACCCGCATCAACCAGGATCAGGCCGTTCGGGGACTCCATCGCGTACACCAGCGTTGCACCGAGTGGGTTGTCGGTGATGGGCACCGGAATCTGGAATATGCCATCGCCGATGGCAGCTGCACCGTTCATCTGTAGTACCTCGTTTACCGATTAAGGAATCTGTTTCTATGTCCTTCATGTTTACCGTGCGCTCGATTAGCCCGTGACGCAGGTCCTACCTGGCGGGAATGTGTGACCGTCGGAGTGCATTTCGGATCGGCGAGAGTTTAACCTTCCTACTTGTCGGTATTTGTGGAGAACTGTTGAAGCAGTGCATGTTTCGTTGTTCTTCCGGCTTGAGGGTTGCGCTGCCACGGCGGTTCGCTGGAGGCAAGCGAACTAGCGTGTCGAGGGACAGGCGCCGTGCGGCGGTCTCGAGAAAGACGGGTCATGCGTTTTCAGGTTCTGGACATCATCTTCAACCCACCCCATCCAGTGACCGGAGAGGAAGTAGCACCCTCTGACCGACTCAATCGCGTGGTCGAACTCGCCGTTCTCGCCGAAGAGCTGGGCATCGACTCCTTCTCGGTGGGGGAGCGTCACGCCGGCCCGGTGCTGTCCTCTGCGCCGACGGTTATCTTGGGTGCAATTGCGCAGGCCACAGATCGAATTCTGCTCTCGACAGGCGTCACCGTCCTGTCTTTGCTGGACCCGATTCGGGTGGCCGAGGACTTCGGAACCATCGACCAGCTCAGCCGCGGGCGCCTCGAAATCGTGATCGGCAAGGGAAACGAGGTGCTGCAGTACCCGCTGCTCGGACTCGATATCTCCAAGCAGTACGAATACCTGACCGAGAACTACGAACTCCTCAAACTGCTGATCAGCGAGGAAAACGTCAAGTGGGTGGGTACCCACCGGCCCTCCCTCGAGGACGCAACGACGCTACCGCGTCCGTACGACGGGCCTTTCCGCATCTGGCACGGGTCCGCGACCTCCTTCGAGGCAGTGGAACTTGCAGCGAAGTGGGGAGATCCCATCGTTACGGCCAATGCGCTCCAGCCCCGCGAGAACTACAAGGTGCTCATCGACCACTATCGAGAGCAGTATCTCGCTCACGGCCACGATCCCTCCCGTGCGTACGTCGGCTCCGGCTCGGGTGGGCTGTTCCTCGCTGACACGACCGAACAAGCCGTCGAGGAATTCCGTCCCATCTACGAGGGTGCTGTCGCGCAGGCTGACAAGCGTAAGCACGACCCCAAAGCGGTCGGTAAGTCCACGAGCTTCCGGACCATCGAGGAAGCCGTCGACCGTGGCCCCGCTTTGGTGGGCTCCTCGGAGCGCGTCGCCGAGAAGATCCTGGACTACTACGAGAGTTACGGTCACGACTTCCAATCCGTATCCGTCAATCACGTCCTCGACTTCGAGCAGCAGAAGGATACGTTGCGCCGTTTTGCCGAAGAAGTGATTCCCCTCGTGAAAGCGGAAGTGTCGACCAACCTGTGGAGCGTCGGCGACGAGGATCGGGCGAAGGGTTTCACCGCAGTCGACTGAGCAGGTGAGCGTAGTCAGGTCCGACGCTGCGACGAGTCACAGCCTGCAGTAGCTTATTACCGACATCGTGGTCGGTTTTACACTGCAATGAAAGTTCTGTGAGTGGGAGTAGTGCGTTGACGTTGGGTGTGAACTCGCTACCCGCGACAGAACTGTCGGACACGCCATTGGTGTTCCGGCTGATGGATCAACTCCTGTAGTAGCTGCATTGCACCGACACAGCATCGTTGGGTAGCGGCGCCGGAGGTTAGGCGCAGACCGAGGGTGTTCGACCCGCACGACCTTTTCAAGGTTGGTGCGGTAGGAGTCTGGACTGAGAAATCAGCGGAACGTGCTCACCTCGAAATTGAGTGCATTCCGCTGATTTCGCTTTACGCTTGGGCGTCTTGATTCTTCCCCGGCATTGGAGACAAACAGTGATCGACTTCCAGCTGAATACCGACGAATACACGCTTTATCAAGCATTGCCTGAGGACGGATCTGCCCAGGGGAACATCACTACCCGAAAAGCGCTGCGTTGGAGGAAGGCAAAATACTGGGAAACCCGTGAAGGGTTGATCCGAAAACAGGCCGCGATTGCGGGGCTTGGGGGTGGGGGAACCCTGCGCCGCGCGCCAGACCAGGTAGACGGAACTGAACTTGTAGGCCAGGTCGTTGAATCGGTTGGTGGGGTCCGGATTCCCCCACGGGTCAGAGAGCGTCACTTGTATGGCCCGCTCGTCGATACGCTGCGTGAATCATGGAGTAGAGAGACTCGATCGAATTCGATAGTTGTCGAAGACACCTCGGACCAAGGGAGGCGCATCACGGGTGGTCGATGGACTCGCCCTGACATTGTTGCTATCAATCTGAAGGAGTACGACTATCTTCCAGGAAAGTATATCGAAGTAGTTTCATTTGAGGTCAAGCCTGCTGATCAGATTAATGTGACGGCCGTTTACGAGGCGCTGGCTCACAGGAGAAGCGCTACCCATGCCTACGTATTGCTGCATATTCCACAGGTGCGCAGGGATTCCTTGGCAGATGACTTGTTGTCAGTGCGAAGTGTTGCAGCGGAGCACGGAGTCGGTGTCATAACTTTCGGAGAACAAGATAACTACGACACATGGTCGATCCTGGAAGTTGCGCTCCGTGTCGAAACCACGCCGGAACGATTGAACGACTTCATCGAGACTCAGCTGTCGTCTGACTCCAAACGCAAGATTGCGATGAGTGTTCGTTAGTTCAGTTTGAGGGGACTGATTCGAACGTTTCGAGAGGTTTTCGATCGGTCCAACAGACTGTCAGTGCTTCGTAATACGATTTGTCAGACAGTTCGGGAATGATGTCGATGACAATCGACCGCCGAGCCGATCGTTTTCATGGTTTCTGATGGAGGAATTTCGATGACTAGTGCGTTGAGCCACGCCGAGACGCTTCGACTGCCTGCGGACCACCGCTGGGTCGTTCTCGACGTCGAGACGTCAGGGATGCGGTCGGCATCGCACCGTGTACTCAGTATCGCCGCATTAGTACTGCGTGAGGACGGTTCCGTAGAGCGTCAGTTCTCGACTCTGCTCAATCCGGGATGCGATCCGGGGCCCGTCCACGTTCACAACCTGACTCCCGATCGCTTGGCTGGTGCGCCGCGTTTCGAAGACATTGCTGAGGAATTCGCCGACTTGCTCTCGGGCCGGACCATGGTGGCGCACAACGCGTCGTTCGACTACGGCTTTCTCGACGCAGAGTTTCAACGTGCCGGTTTCGGTACCCCGATCGAGAAGCGACTGTGCACGTTGGCGCTCTCGCGGCGCTTGGAGCTCGATGTGCCCAATCATCGGCTCGCAACGTTGGCTGAGTACTGGAAGATCGAGCAGCTCAACGCGCATGACGCGTACGACGATGCTCGCGTACTCGTCGAGGTTTTCGGGCGGAGCGCATCACTTGCTGACACTCTGCAACTTCCACTTCCGGTAGTCGGCTGTAAGGACCGCCGGGTCACGGCTCACCCACAACAGATCAAGCGCGTACCGTCGTCATTCGCGAATCCTGGACGTCTCGATCTGACGCGTGGGCTGGTTCAGGGCATGAAGGTAGTAATCAGCGGTCCGACCCGTACACCTCGGATTTCGCTGGCAGCCCGCCTCACAGACGCGGGTTTCGACGTAATGAACACCGTGAGCCGACAGACGAGTGTTGTGGTGTGCGACAACGCCGCATCACAGAGCGGGAAAGTGCGAAAGGCCGCATCCGACGGGATTCCCATCATCTCGGAGCAGCAGCTCGAAGACTTGTTGGTCCGTTCGGTGCCCGGTGAGATCAAGAACGAGGGTGCCCCGGCGGTGGTGTCCACGGTCGTTCCAGAGCCCGAAACGCCGACGGTGCCTGTGGTTATCGAGGTCGAGCGTGGGGCGGTCCTAGTGCCGGAGATTGTCGTACCTGCGCAACCTCGTCCCGTCATCCGTCCATCGACCATCGCGACGGCATCGCCACTTGCGAATCGAAAGGCAAAAGCGTGGCAGGGACGCCGTGTTCTGATTCTCGGCGGCAGTCATCTCGACGGCGTGATTATGCGGTCGCGCATCCTGCAGCTCGGTGCTCGTCCGTCACTCAACTTCACAACCGCGGTCACCGAAGTTTTGGTGTTGGAGGGCGGTGAATCCGACAAGCGAATGGCACGGGTGATCGAACGAGGGCTTCCACAGATCAAGGAATCCGATGTTAACGAGTCCCTGGTTTCAGGCGCTGTTCCGGCGCACATGAAGCTCGAATCGCGCTTGTCTGCACCGATTTTGATGCGCGGTGAGGTCGTCGATCTTCCTGCAACTCAGTCGTCGTGGTCGATCAACGTTGCGTGGCGGGCAGAGAACGTTGGAGACGAATTCGACGTCGATGTGGTTGCGTTTCTCCTGGACGGAACCAACAAGGTCGATTCGGATCAGGATTTCGTTTTCTACAACAACACCGTGGATGAGGATGGGGCGGTCGAGCTTTCCGTCGACGGTGACAGTGAGCAGAGTGTCCGCGCAGATCTCGATGCTCTGCCTGCGGAATGTCAACGTGTTGTCATCGCAGCAGCAGTCGACGGCGACAAGACCTTCGGCGACATAGGAGCAGTCTCAGTCAGCATTGATGGTCCCGACGGAACATTTGCCACATTTGTACTCGATCTCGGAACGGTCGAACGAACCATGGTTCTCGCCGAGATCTACCGCCGCGGAGATGTTTGGCGCCTTCGGGCGGTAGGTCAGGGGCATAACCACGGACTTGGCGCTATGGCTGTCGGCTACGGTGTCGAGGTGGACGACTGACCTCGATTTCTCTCTCTAAAAGGTGGAGTGAGGTCCAGCCGCATGGCGGCCGCTGCTTCTGCGTCGACATCCCGATGCTGGAGTAGTTCGATTAGGTCTTCTTGTCGGGGTTGCCCAAAAGCCAGGCGGTAGAGGGCAACTCCGGCTTTGGATTTCTCCAGTCGAGGGCCGTCGATGCTCAACTCATAGGGCATCAGTTCGCGAATCACCTTGTGAGATCCAGAGTAGATCCAATCCGGTACGAGTCCGCCGAGATCTTCATCTGGGATGACGTACGCGGCCGTCCAGGGGTGGACGTCGTGAGCGCCCAAAATGCTGATCCGGTGGCGCTCGACTAGGTTGCGCCGCACAGCATGGCCACGGAACCGGTTGACGCGACCGTCGCGTTGTTCGAAGTCAACGGGGTTCGACGGTGTATTCCAATGCACCACATGGTGACACCAAGGGTGGAAGTCGATTCCCTCCTGGCCGGCGCTGGTCGAGATCACGATGAACGGCCAGAACGGACTGTTGAATGCATGGCGAATGTGGGCCGGCCGCAACGACTCGTCGCTCTCCGATTTCCCGCCGTACTGAACGGCAAGGTGGGTCCGGAAGCGGATGTCGTCGGCTTCGTCGACTGGGTCATGCGAAAGACTCTGGCCGACTCGAAGTGACATTGCCTCGGCTGCAGAATTGGCGATCACGTAGAGCTGATCGACGTCGAGAGGCTCGCTCTCGTGGGTCGGCGTCAGTTGCCCGAGATACTCGTCGAGGACTGCCTGGAGATTGCCGTCGGCGCAGTACTGCAGAACTTGTCGCCAATACGGTAAGTCAGGGTAGAGCTGTCGCAGTAGCAGTGCAGATTGCCAACGATTGAACGTTGATCGAAGTCCCGACGCGATAGTGGCAGCGGCTCCCCAGATGTCGCCATCAGCAACATCCGGGGCAATGCGCAATCGTTTCAGCGACCGCCACGCGCAGTTCGCCGGAGAGTGTGCCGCCAGTTTGGCGGTCACCTCCACGAGGTCGGGCGGGATCCGACCGTCGGTCAGCGTTGTAGTGGTCTCGGCGAGGGTCAGGAATGGATCGAGATTAGTTGCCTCGTCAGTCGCCTCGGCATCTGAGTCATGATGCGACTGTAGGACATTGCGTAGCCATCCTTGATCGTGCGAGCTGAAATCGAACACGTCGAAATGCTCACGATCGATGTGGATTGGCCATGACCAGTAGAAGTGTTGTGCCCCAGTCGCAGTGGAAGTCTCGCGATCATGAGGAATAGTCGACTTAAGGCGCTCTGCCACTGTGGTTTCGAAAGACGCGGTATTAACCGGGTCGACGTGGTCTCGAGCAAGTGCCAGTGGATCCGACATCGCTGCGAGGTGTGGCATTGGCCAGAACAAGGCAAGCGTGGTCATCTGTGGATTGGAACCGCTGTATTCGAGCGGTGAACCGATGGCCCGGAGGCTACCCGAATCATTGGGGACGATTGAAGAATGTCCTTGCATCAAACGATGTTCCGCGTGATAGCTCAGAACCGAAGCGACGGCCGGAGGCGTTGACGACCAGCTGGAGAACACGAGACGCTTGGTGATTTGCGCCAGATGTGGATCGGCAAATGGACCGTTGGGCGTCAGGTACGGAAGGCTGGGCGGGATCCACAGCAGTTTCTCCCAGCCTTTATCGACGGTTCCGTCGCGGAAACTTCGAGTTCGAGCGTTGCCCGCTTCGATCGCACCAAACTTTCTGACAGCAGCGGTGTCGATGCGGCTGATGTCCAGTAGTCGCGACTCGTCATTACTAGCGGTTGCAGCGTACTTCCGGCCGAATTGGTAGTTACTCATGAAGTTGATGAAGTAGGGAACGGACTTCCAGTAGTCCACACTGAACTGGGCCTCGAGTTCCCTGGCGAGGCGACGCAGGGCCGCGTAGCCGAGTAGTTCTCGAAGTTCGATTCCGGTGATCGTGGACAGTTGTTCTCGAACCATCGTGCTATCTGAATCTGCCGGGCGTTCCACTCGACACATCAAGGACAAGAGAAGGTTTCGTAGATCTGTTATAGTCTGCGTGGCTTCTCGATCCTCGACTACGGCAGATCGGAACTGTTCGAGCAGTGTCATGATGTCACTGGATTTGACCAGCGTCGATCCTTCGGCGAGGAAGTTGATCGTCTTGGTGAAATCGGAGTAGTGATCGGTATTCGACTCGTCGGCCTCGGTAAACGGCTTGTATGGCGTTGCGGAGAGAAGCAGAACCCGTGTCCCGTGATGGCCGAACAGGTGGCGTGCCAGGTCGCCGGCGGCTGTTGTCTCGTCCATCAGTTCTGTGAACCGCTGGAACTCATCCATGATCACGAGATCCGGTGCGAGCGAATTCACGCTGGCATGAGCAAGTTCGTACCGCATATCTGCGATGAGATTCGTGACGGCTGGATCTCGATCGGGATCGTCGATCGGTCTTTTCATCAGGTCGAATAGTCTGTCGGCGATGGACGGTTCGCCAGCGTTGATCGTGGCAGCAAACGCCTCCAAGATCGACGCGTCAATTGAGTCGCCGAACTTCTTCTCGAAAACTGCGACGTCCCTTTCGAAGGTATCCAATGAGGCGACGGAACCCTGCAGAATCGTCAGCGCGGCCACGCATTGAGTCGGGGAGAACTGGAACTCGCGATCGAGCAGCAAAAACAGCAGTTGCCGCTCATCGGAACGGCCGGTCCGTTGCCCGGTCTTGAACGATGTATCCGGTGTTAGTGAAACAAGATTGACAGGTACGCGCAGGTTGTCCCGCTCCGAGTCCAGTCTGCGGTTATGGGTAGCAAGTAGCGTCAACCGGCTGGTATGGGTGATGTCTTTGTTGCCGGTGACATTGAGACGTTCGAGATTCTGTCGTGCTAGGTCGATGTTGGAGCAGATGTAGACGATGTTGATCTCGGTGCCTGGTAGACCCTGTTGGAGGTGTTCGATTGTGCGGGCGATGATTCCGCGGGCCACCATCGATTTGCCGAGACCGGTTTCGTCTGCGACGAGGAAGTGGCGACTGGGATCAGGTTTGTAGAACTGCTCGAATACATGGTCAACGGTGTCTCGTTGAAAGTCGCGTAGTCCCGCAAGAACTGTCTCGGCACGAAATTCCTGGTTCATGAGTTTCTCCCGTTTAGAACGGTTGCGGCAGAGTGAATATCTGTCCAGAGTGCGGAGAATCCTGGAGGCAACAGGTCGCGACGTGCGTCGTCACGATGGAGGCGGCGAATGAAGCCGTCCATATCTGTCAGGACAGCCGGGGCTGTAGCTAGTGCCAGTAATAGTGCTTCGAGAATCCCCGGGAGCGGTCCGGATTGGGATCCTTGGCCGCGGACTATCTGGTCGAAGGTTTCGCCTGCGCTGTCCCCGCCATTGGAGATGGTGAGCATCAGGGCAATGAAGCGCAGGACATCCTCGGGTTTCTTGAGCTGTGATGCGAGGATTTCGTCGAGGCGCTCGTCGGGTTCGTCGATCAGATTGGCAACAACTACTGTTGAGCCGGTCAATCCGCCAGGTTCTGTGACACGAACTGCAAGGAACGGCATGACGTCGACCAGCGTCAGCCCCGGGCTGACGAAGTCGACTGGTTGGTCGGCCGTCATGGCTACTGCAGACCCGGGGCGAGTAGTGAGTTCAATCGTGGCTGTGAAACCACCGGGAAGTGGCATGGGCAAGGCAGTTTCAATCAGTAAGTCGAAGTATTCTCCAGCGGGTTGGACGGTCGCAGCAAACGGAGTCGACGCAATAGCTTGCAAGACCTTGTCGAGTTCGCGTCGAACGGCGTCGGCTTCATCGGGTTCCGCGCCGCCTGAGGCTTCGTACGGGCTGATGATGGATCCGAGCCCACTGCTCCCGAGCATGGCGTCGATTCCGAATTTCTTCTTAGCACCGGTCATTTCAACCAGAATCTCGACATTCTTGTTGAACGCCGCAGCGGTGGCATTGGCTGAACCTATGAAAAGTCTTGCCCAGTGGTTGTATTCAACGATGTACGCCTTGGCGTGCAATCCGCCTAGTACATTCGCCGAGTCTGATTCAGGATTAGGAATTCCAGCATCAGAGTTGAGTACGTACGACGCGTTGAACCACTTCAGAGTTTGCGGGCGGAGCTGTTCGAGGGCTTCCGCGCGGCTAATGACATCTGCGATTACACGTTCGCCCGGAATCGCAGTGTCGAAGCCGTCGTCGCCCAGGAATGGTGAAATCGCGAGGTGCCGGGTGCCTTCGAAATTGGGCGATGGCTTGTGACCTGGTACACCGAACACGTGAAATTCGATATCCGAGAGTCCCTCGGGTGCGGTCCATTCGGCATACCTGACGTCGTCGGCCAGCGTGTGCATGCGTCCGCGCCGAGTCGGCTCCAACGGCGAGATAGTGGCATCGTCGGCTAGGTATTGAAGCAATGCCCTCAGCGGCTTGTTGGTCTTATTTCGTGCGCTACCCATAGTGCCGTCGAGTGCAACAACCATGTCCCAGGAATTGTCCCGCGTCAGGTTTCGGCTCTGAACGAGGAGCCGGAAACTGACAACTTCCTCGTCGTCGACGTACTTTGCCAACCAAATTTTCGGGTGAAAGAGAGTGCCTGGGCGACTGCGGACGGCATGCACTGCGGGCTCGAGGAAGGCCATCAGTGCATTGGTTCGCTCAGGAACTCGGATGTGTCCGGCCTGATGAAATATGTCGATAGTGTTGGCGCAGATACGAATAGACGCAAGCATGGCAAGCGGATCGGTCGCATGGGACTGCGGAGCAAAAGCGAGTGCAGGTAACAGCGCGGACTGTAGATCAAGGGTGAACGTGGTCCCCATCAGATGGACGAGCTTTGAGCCGGCCGGTGGCCGAAGTTGATCCACCAGTGTGGCTCGTTCGTCAGGCGCCAGCATGGTTCAGTCCTTCGGAGATGTCGCTCAGTATTTGTGATGCTTGTGGCCAACGGAATTGGAGTCGACCGGCGCCGGACGCGCCTTGCCAGAGTCGTAGTTGCTTCTCGTTTGTCAGACGTGACTGCGCGCCCTTGTTCTGAAACTCACGATCGCCGATGAGTCTTCGCAGCTCGACGGAATCCGTCGGCGCTCCCGCCCCGAGGGCATTGACGCCGTCGATCCAGGTTTCGACGAACTGTTGAGTTCGCGATGGTATCGCCGGGAACCTGCGCCACAGGCGCGACCGATCCCAGGTTGGTACGAGAGGATGATTCCAGTACCGCGCGCTCCACTGCTCGAGTTCTTCTCGGTAATGCTGGGCGGGCGCCTCTACACTCGTCAGCTCATGGCGCTCGTACGCTTCGCCAACCATAAAGTTGTAGAGCAGTGCCGCGCCGTGCAGCGCAAGGGAGAACAGCTCGGTGTCTTCGACCAGGTCACGAAGTTTCTGCGGTGCTGCATCCAGATCGAGATCCCAGAGGTTATGGACGTCGAGGTCGGCCATCGTCGGTTGGCTCAGCAGGTGCGCGAGCAATGAACCTTCGCAGGTCACGACCATTCGCTCGCGAAGCCAGTTCGCCTCCGCCGCAGAAAGATCGAATCCTTGCTCTGTCACGTCCGTCGGGAACGATTCGGGTGGGGGGAGTGTCGACCACGGTAAGCCGTCGCGTATCTCGTCGTCGTTTGAGGCAGCCTTCCGTGTTTGCGGCAGGTGCTGTGGGCGGGTGTCTTGGCGCAGGATCTTGTAGGTCTGCAGTGCATTCCAGTAGATCGTGGAGGGGAGTACCCGCACAGCTGCGCCGGCGACGCGTCCAATCAGGCCTTGGGTGTGGCCAGCTTCTCGAAGGGCGAGCAGTATCTCTCGTTGTTCGCGGTCTGCAGCCTTCACCAGCGCTGCACCCGACTTGCCCAGCGCTGCTCGTTGGAACGTCCACGGAATGAGCACGAGGTAGCGTGCCCGTGTCTGGACCGTGGAGATCCCGGGGAACAAGAGGTCTGCGAGTCCGTCCCTGATCTGGCCGATTCCGAGATTGTCGAGAGTTCCAGGTTCGCTGAATAGCGCAACCAGCTCGCGCATTCGTCGTTCTTCTTCAGAGGACGTATCAAGCCAGGCGATTAAGGACATGGGTAATGCACGGCTGCTTTCACTTCAGTGGCGACACGGGACGATTGCTGTCAGGTTACTGCAGGTGTACCGCGTATGAAGCATCGTGCTTTCGGTTTAGGTTCTTCTACAAAGCATGAATGATTGACGATGCGTTCGACGGGCAGGACTAGTGCACGGTTCGCTAACGCGCATTTGATGAGGTGCACCTATTTCACGCTGGGCGGTGGGTGTCCTGGAAGATGATGTCGACATAGCTGTCTAGAGTTGGTTTCGATTTTGCTATCGAAGGGGACAAATATGGCGTACGAGTCAAATGATGAACAGTCTGACATCGACGGGAGCGAATTGCCCGCCGATGTGGCCGTTCGGCTCGATCGTCAGCTTGTGTCCTGGCGAGAGAAGCTTCTCGCACTTGATCGGCGTCAGCGATTGCTCTATTTCAAGCACACGAAGAGCGCATCTCTCGAGATTCTGCTGGGAGGGACCGAGGGACTTCTCGAGATGGTCACCGCCGGTGACGTGCCTGTCAGACCTCAGCCCGAAACTGGTGAGGCCGTACCAGCACGGTCGATCGTCGTGAGTAACAAAACGAGTGACACTCTGAAGACAGCGCTTAGTCGACTCGACCAGCAGTCTCAGCAGTCGTATGCCGACAGAGGCGTTTGGACCCTGCATTTGGGTCTCGGGATGCTTCGTTGGAAAGACGCAGGCGACGATGCTCTGGTCGAGAGTCCAATCCTCATGGTCCCGGTGCAGCTCAAGCGGACAGGTGCAGACTCACCGTATGTCCTCTTCCGCGCTGAGGACGATATTACGGTCAACCCGGCTCTCAAGCTGAAGATGGAGGAGTATGGGGTCACGTTGCCTGACGTGGATCCTGATTCGCCGGACGTTGGTGCTCTGACGTCGGAGATCGCCCGAGCGATCCAAGGGCGTGAGGGTTGGTCCACAGTTGATCGTGCGGTGTGCTCGAGTTTCACATTCCATAAGGAAGCCATTTATCGAGACCTTCTTGCGAATTCAGAAGCAGTTGCAGCGCATCCGATGGTGCAGCTCCTAGCAGTCGGCCCCGACGCACCGTCGGCGGGAGAATTTGCATTCGATCCGACTCCAATCGAACGCTTGGACCAAGTATTTCCGCCTGAACAAATGTTCAGCATTCTGGATGCAGATTCCAGTCAGCGTCGTTGCATCCTCGCTGCCACTGACGGGCAAAGTTTCGTCATGGATGGGCCTCCCGGTACGGGAAAGAGCCAAACTATTGCCAACATGATCGCCGAGTTGATCGCGCTAGGAAAGACGGTGCTTTTCGTCAGTGAAAAGGCCGCGGCTCTCGACGTAGTTCGGGATCGGTTGAAAGGCGCAGGCCTGCAGCAGTTCCTTCTCGAATTGCACAGCCATGCTGCCACCCGAAAGCAAGTGGTGCAGGAGCTCGCCACGACGCTGACAACTCGGGTATCTGCTCATCGAACATTTTCCGGAGGTGACGAGGGCCGCCTCGTCGGAATTCGCGAAGAACTGACCGGATATACCGAGGCTCTGAACGAAACGCGCTCGCCGCTCGGGTTATCTGTGTTTGAAGTGCTGGGGCGGCTCGAACAGCTTTCTGACCATGTCGATGCATCGGCAGATCGGGGTATTAGCTGGAGCAGCCTAGATGCACGTGCACTGTCCCAACTTGGTGAGGTTGCCACGAGACTTGGCAACCTATGGCATGTCTCCGAACGTGGCGATGATTTCCTGTGGCGAGGGTTGTCTCGGCGGGATCTCGGCGCCCCTGAGGCTCGCGAACTCAAACGGGTTGCTACGCGTGCAGCTGAGACGGCGAGTGCCCTAGCGGTAAGGCTTGACACCGTGGATACTGCCACCGGCCTGAGATTGACCCGGAACTTGGATGGAGTGAGGAAGCGGTCGGCTTTGTTGGCGTTGCTTGAGGGCTCGTATGCGGTTCCAGCTGAGTGGTTTTCACGCCTTTCCTTGCAGCCGGTTCGCGTTCGGTTGTCTGAGGCAAAGGCAGCTGTCGAGAATATCGTTTCAAAGTCGAACGAACTCGATCGCGTGGTTGGACCGAGATGGAATGAGCTGGACGAGGCTCATTTGTTGGTTCTCGAGAACGGCCTCAAAGACTCACTTCTCGACGGTCGGATGGGTCCGACTGCGATTGAAGCTCTGGAGCGACAGCTAGCTGAGGTACCGGTACAACTTGCAGCAATACAGGACGACGCAATCCAGCTGGCTGCGCTCCTAGGCGTTCCATCTGCAGGACTTACCACTGCCCGCGCGGCTGAACTCGCAGAACTCGCCTCCTTGGGTGGCGTTGTAGAACGCCCAGAAGGGCATTGGCTTAATGCGGCGTTGCAGAGTCAAGTTGCAGAGTCGATCCTCGCCATGGACAAGATGGTGGATCACGCGAGGCGCCGCCAGGAGGCCATGCGCGAATACTTCACTCCCGCTGCGCTCGAACAGGATCTAGGTGCACTGGCAGTTCGATTCCGAGATGTGTACAAGGGGTTTGGAAAGTTCTCCAAGGCAGCTCGGGCCGACAAGAAATCCCTTAGAGACGTAACGGTGTCCGGCAAGTTGGACAAGGCTCTCGTCGCGCGCTTGGAGGAGGCCGCGAGCTGGCAACAGGCTGTACAAGAGCTTGGTGCTGGTGAGCAGTCTCACGCACCACGGTTGGGTAGTGCCTATCAAGGCTTGTCAACAGATTTCGACAGTCTGCGAGTTGCGCTGGGAAATGCGCGGCGTGCCGCGACTCTCGCCGGTATTGAGGTAGATCCGGATCGGCTGGCTAAGCAGCTGGCGAGTGGTGGCGAACCGGACCCCGCGTTGATTCTGATTGCCGACCGACTGAAGGCGGCGTTGATCCAGTGGGGCCGGACCGTTGCGGCATTGTCTGGCCACCTTGAGGATTCGGCCGCACACTCCAGACCAATGGAGAGCATTAGTCAGTGGGCAATCGCCGGTGTAGCTCGACTGACCCCGGTACGCAATGCCCTAGTGCACGTTTCCACAATTGCACAGCGGGAAGTTGGATTGCATGAAGGCGTCTCGCTGATCGCAGCCGCGCGGAGCGTGCGAATTAGCCTCGCGGACCTTGAATCGGACGCCGCAGCGGATCCTGCGCTTTTCGGAGATATAGACCTCGATCTCTCTACCGACTTCGAACTAGTTGAGCAGCAGCTAGATTGGGCAGAGGCTGTGCGTCGTTCCGTTGGGGTTCCGATTTCTGTTGGGGTTGCGAAGAGACTGGAGTACGTGACGGTTCCGGCCAGTGAACTAACTGGCGTTGCCACGAAGTGGGAACAGGTCAGCGCGGAGCTGGTTTCGCATTTCTCCACCGGACGTAGCGCCGAGTTGGAGGTCGATCTGCTCGAGGATGTCGACGGAGCTGCGGAGCTACTGGCAGATATGGAAAGCACCGCGATTCCCGATATCGAGAACTGGTGCAACTATTTGCGAGATCGCGAATGGATGCAGGAGAAGGGTTTCGGAAACGTTCTTGCCGAACTCGAGAAGAGTCCCAGATCACCCGAGATTGTCGCGCATTCGCTCGAGTACGCGGCGTTGGAAGTTTGGGTGGACGAGGTTGTCCGAAGTGACAGCCGATTGGCTGGCTATCAGGCCGAAAATCGAGATGCCTTGGTTGCAGGCTTCAAGAGCCTCGATCAAACCCAGGTGCACGATGCCCACGCGAGGGTTATTGAGATGTGCAACGCACGGGCGCCGCGTTCCATCATTGGTCGACCGGCGCAGGTAATTATTCGCGAGGCCCAGAAGAAGACTCGACACAAGCCGGTTCGACAGCTACTGGAGGAGTCAGGTTCCCTCGTACAGGAACTTAAGCCCTGCTTCATGATGAGTCCGCTGTCCGTCTCGCAGTACCTTCCGACGGGAATCAAGTTCGATGTGGTGATCTTTGACGAGGCGTCGCAGGTGCTCCCTTCGGACGCCGTCAACTGTGTATACCGCGGTAATCAATTGATCGTTGCAGGGGATCAGAAGCAGCTACCGCCCACGAGTTTCTTCTCGGTTAGTGATGACGCTGCGGGCGAAGACGAAGATGATGAGATTGATGTGTTCGAGTCGGTTCTTGATATCGCCAAGGGCGCCGGTGGGCTGACGTCTCTGCCATTGAACTGGCACTATCGCAGCCGTCACGAAGATCTCATCACCTATTCGAATTATCGCTTCTACGGCGGAAGCCTGCACACATTTCCGGGCGCTGTGTTCGACGCCCCAAATCTGGGCGTTGAGCTGGTCCCTGTCAAAGGTACGTATCGCCGTGGAACAACGAGGGATAATCCCGTCGAGGCCGCCAAAGTTGTTGAGCGCGTGCTCTATTTCGCTCAGTCCTTTCCATCGGAGTCGATCGGCGTGGTGACGTTCTCGTCTGCGCAAGCTGATGCGGTAACAGCGGAGTTGGAACTACAGTCGGCGGCACATCCGGTCCTGGCAGGCCTGCTCAGTGACCACGATCGACTGGACGGATTCTTCGTCAAAAGCCTTGAGAATGTGCAGGGTGATGAACGCGACATCATCATCTTCTCCCTCGGATATGGGCCTGACGAGAACGGGAAGTTCACGATGAACTTCGGCCCACTCAACAGGGAGGGCGGCTGGCGCAGACTCAATGTCGCAATTACCCGCGCAAGAAAACGTGTGGAGGTCGTATCCTCGTTCCGTGCATCCGAGATGTCCGCGACGGTTAACGAGGGCCTACGCCACTTGAGGAACTACCTAGACTTCGCGGAACGTGGGCAAAAGGCGCTGGCACTTGATCTGGACGAGGGCGATGGTGATGTGGAAAGCGTTTTCGAAGAACAAGTTATCAATGTCATTCGAGGTTGGGGGTACGACGTAGTACCTCAGGTCGGTGTTGCGGGCTACCGGATCGACATGGCCGTGCGGCACCCCGACCGTCCTGGTCAGTATGTGATCGGTATCGAATGTGATGGTGCGGCTTATCATTCGGCAAAGACAGCCCGCGATCGAGATCGCCTTCGTGAATCGGTTCTCCGCAATCTCGGTTGGGAGCTGCACCGAATCTGGGGGCTGAGCTGGTGGCGTGATCGCGAGGTACAGGAGAAGCGACTGCGAGAGGCGATCGAGGTCGCGATAGCTGAGAGCGATCGTCCGATAGCCCCAACGGCAATTCCGGAGATGGTTGCCCCACCAATTGCGGTCGAGGAAGTGGATTTTGATATCCGGCCGGATTGGGCAACGGAATACACGATGGTAGGTACACCGAGGTGCCTCAGGCGCGATCCCAAAACTCTTGAGGGGCAGCAGGATCTACGAGCGTACTTCGTTCAAGTTGTCGAGGCCGAGGCGCCGGTTCACCGCGACGTACTCTATGAGCGCTTCAAGCAGGCGTGGGGAATTCAGCGGCTCGGCGCCGTCGCGAAGCGAAGTGCTGAGAATGCGCTCGCTGCAGCCAACATCAAGGGGCGTTCGGTTTCGCCGATGAGTGACGGCGTATGCCGATTGCCGGATCATGCATTGTCTGTAGTACGGATACCGGGTGCTGATCAACCGCCCCGTAAGTTGGTACACATCCCGGAGGAGGAACTCGACCTCGCTGTCACACGCTTGATCGAGGATGCGCGCTTGCTGGACGGAGACACTCTCGCGCAGCAGGTATCCAAGTTGTTCGGCTGGCAGCGTGCAACGGAAGAAAACCGTTCGGTGACAGAGCTTTCCGTTGACCGATTGATCGGACGTGGTGAAGTGGAGCGTGTTCGCGGAGGCGAACTGGCTTTGGTGACGGAATAAGGATTCCGCCCTGCTTGATAGTTCCGCTGGCAGCTTGTCGGTTGTCTATGCACTTCTGCTAGCTTTTGATTGCACAAGGTCGAAATTCTCATGAACGAGATTGGTGAAGTTAGTGATTGAGTTCAACTGGTCCGGTGGCAGGATGGCCGACGAGCCCGATGAAATCGCCGATGCGTTGAATTACCTCTTGTCGGTTGATGCGGAACACGAGGCCGACGCGGTCCGGGACCGAATGGAAAGAGCAGTGTGGGAGAAGAATCCGGGCTCCACGGTTCAAGCGGAAGTATCTCCAGTCAGTCATAACGTAGTAGCTGTGCCAAATGGTACTCAGGTCGGTTACCTTGTAACTCTTATCGCAAAGATCATGGTCGATATCGACTTCAATTTTGATTGACTAGATGACCCTCTTAGTGAGGTCAGAGGTAACCCGTTGCCTCGTATGGGCACTCGATCCGGTTGGCGCACTGTTGTTTTCACGGCGATCGCTGCGCGATCTACTGCAGGTACTTCGGTTGCGGAACATTCCGCTTGCGGTTCGGGTTCTTCCGTTTCTTGGCTTTTGGTTGGGTGCTTTGCTTCGCCGGTTTTTTCGCCGGAGACTTCTTGGCGGCATTGAGTTGACGTTGAGCGCTCAGCGCATTCCGGCGAACCTTGAGCTCTTCGTCGCTCTCCGACTCCTCTGACGCGTTGAGCGGTCGGAGTGCATGTTCAGCTAGGTAACGATGTGCATTCGCGATGACAGATTCGAAGTTGAGGCAACGTACGCACCGCGACGGTTCTCGCTTCCCGAGATTGCTGGTCGATCCGCACCATGCGCACTCTTTTGCAGGGGCATGTTGACTGCGTGTGGATCGTCGGGAAGTGGGATCTGACGCGTTCGCAGCGGCAACGTCGCTGGCACCCCACTTGGGGGTTCGTGCATCCGCAGTCGGGTTACCGGTATGAAGATTCACCCCGCGTCGTGCACGAACCATCCGGTTGCCTCTCTCAGACCAAAGAACTACTTCTTCGTCTTGCCCAACAGCTCGGACCTCTTACCGCTCCAAGTGACGATCAGTTCGTCTCGGGCCCGGCTCGAAGCAACGTAGAGCAATGAACGCTCCCGCAGCATCGCTTCGTCACGATCCTCCGGCGCTACCGCGCGCAGCGATGCGGCAGACGGCACGTGGGCATCATCGACACTCGCGAGTACCACCCGTGAGAACTCCATGCCTTTGGATCGGTGCATGGTTAGAACCTGAACGAACCCTGGCGCAGGGGGATTGTTGTCCAAGGCGCGCGCCTCAACGCTTCGCTCGCCCAACGCGCGGACGAAGCGTGCTCGATCGTCCTGGCTTCGGGTGAGCACAGCAATGGTCTCGGGATCGAGTCCGTCTTCGATCCACTCATAGACGTGCTGGGCGACTTTGTCGAGTTCCTCTGTCTGGTCTTTGCATTCGATCAGCTGCGGTACCGGTCCGCTGCGAGCCGAGCGGTATTCGGCAGTTGACTCGGCACCTGTCTCGAGGTCCTTGTATTCAGCGCCAGCCAGGATGCCGACAGCAAAATTCAAGTTCTGCGCCGTAGTGCGGTAGTTGAGAGTCAGTCGTCGCGAGCGGCCGACAATCTTGATTCCGAGTCGACCCAGAACTACCGGGCGTCCATAGATTCGCTGATGTGAATCTTCTGCAATGAAGAGATCATTCGGTCCTTCGTCGACCAATGCGCGGAGCAGTGCCCAGTGTGTGGCATGGAGATCCTGGGCCTCGTCAACGAGGACGTGGTCGGCGAGTCGACGTTTGCCAGCTTCGTGAGAGAGGCGCAAGGATTCTGCGGCGAGTGCCAAGACTTCGGGGAAACTGATGGCCCCTTCCATCCGGTTGTGGCGGCGGTACCCCTCGACCAGCTTCCAGACTGCGATGCGTTGCGGACGAGTGAGGCGCACACCGCGTCCCGGCCGCGCTACCTTTGCGTACTGCTCGAGTGTCGTGACTTTGTTTGCGAGTACAACCGCTACGTACTCGTCTTCGAGGAACGAGGGAGTCGCCAGGGTAGCGTCGAGTCCACTGTCGACAGTCTCGATAACTTCGCGCCACACTTTGTCAGAGCGGTTACGTCCGCGCGTATCGACGCTGGCACCAAGAACTGCCTCGCACGCCTCGTCTACGTTGTCGGCCTGATCGAGTACCGCCTTGGCGAGTGCATCGACGCCTTTCACATAGACACCGACTGCACCGGGCTTGGTCGCAATGTCGACGCCGGGATCAAGCGCCTTGAGATCGCTTTCGAGTCCCATCGCCAATGTCTTGTTATACGTAGTGAGGATGATCCTGGCTTTGGGGTTCTGCCGTGCCAGCTTCCGTGCTCGGTGGATGGCGACGACGGTCTTGCCGGTGCCGGCGCCGCCGGACAGACGGAACGAACCATTCTGGTTCGCGTCCGCGTACTTTCGCTGTTCCGGGTGGAGGAAGGTTCGCCAAGCGCCGAAGTCGCCGCTTTCGATAACCCGGCGCAGCTCCTCGTTGTCTTCGATAAATGCGAACTGCAGCTGAGACGCCGGGTGCTTGAGAGCTTCGAGGATCTGCTCGTCCTCGTCGAGGTTCTCGTCAGGTAGTGCAGCTTCGTCGAGACCGTGCTTTGCACGGATGTCTTCGATACTGATGCCGGTGATGAGGTCGGTGAGAGCGCTGCCCTGCCAGGCCACTGCGGTTTGTGCGATTTCGAATACGGCATCCTGGCTGGATGCTTCGAATGCGAGTTCTGAGATTTCCGGGTCGAGGCCCAAGCGTGTTTTGAGATCGTCGAGGGCGAAACCGAGACCCTCGAGGTAACTCGCCAGCGGCGCAGCGGGCTTGATCTTCTTCAGGGTGCCGTCTGGGTCGGGGACAGCGACCAGCTTCTTCCGGTCATCCACGCCGTCGAGCTCGCCAATGATGCCTTCGAGCACACCGTTGACGGGATTGACCCGTAGGACTGATCGCTCGGCAAGGCCATTCGCCTCATCATGCGGCCAAGTGCCCATATAGATGTAGGTGGTGTCGCCGAGTTTGTCCTCCACCTTGAACAAGATTGCGCGGTAGTGCTTGTCGACGCGGGCCGTGCGCACGCGAGGATCTTTGGAGGCCTGGATCGGTTCGATGTGCAGGCCCGAGCCGGTGTCGTCTGTGTTGAGCTTCTCGATGAAGTCCATCACCTTGGCTTTGACGGACCGGTCGAGCTTTCGCATCGCCTTGTTGTTCGATGCGATAACCAGATGTGCCACGTCAGAACTCCCCGCTCGTCTTCAATGCTTCCAAGATGGATGCCACCTCGGGTGAGCACAGTGTCCACCCTGCTTCGGTAATCGTATTGGCCACGTCGTCGTCATGCTCGAACACCACGCCGACTCGGCTGGAATGCCACGCGAGGTCGAGTACCTCGCCCTCATCTGTCTCGTACCCGAGTTCAGGTGGTGTCAGGGTCGGAGCTGCAGTGCCGAGGGCGTGAACCAAACTGCGCTCAGCTTCGGAAACCGCGTTGTGCAAGGCCTTCTGCCAGATCGGTGACAACTGCTCGGGCTCCGGTGCCGATGTAATCGGTGCTGCGATAGGTGCAGCGTCCAGCAATGTGCGAGTCGTGATCTGGTGCCGGCCTGCTAGTCCGAGCCAGTTCGAGAGACGCAGCCATTCTTTCCACGCACGACCTTCATGGGCTTCGAGCGCGTCGTTACGGTCGTCCAAAGCAAGAACTGCAGTCGCAGATTTGTCGGCACGCGACGTCACTGCGACTGTCACAGCCAACGGGCCTTCGGTCAACGACCAGCAGATATCCGTGCCCGAGATCGAGAAGGGTTTCCCTCCGTCAAGTGCAGCGAGCGCAGAAGCCAGCATCGATTCTGCGGTCGACTGAACCCGATTGTCAGTCCGCAGAAACAGGTACGGCATGGATTGGCTCAACGCAGTCCACGAATCGAGGTCAGGGTCAGCGACAAACGCCAGTAGCTGAGAAATGGGGTCTTTGGTGAGGAGTCGCAGTAGTCCGGGCTTCAAATTGAAGCTCTTCGTTGCGAACTGTGTCGACTTGCTGTTCAACCATGAGGGCTCGTACTCGTCGTTGTTCTTGAATCGTTGTAGATCCTCGTGCCCGAACGACCAGACGATGTGTCCTGATTCGCGGAGCCCAGCGCGTTTACCGGCGTCGTCGGTTACGCGGTTGTGTTGAGGCGATGCGTGATAGCGGCGACCGTCAGCGAAAAGAGCGATCTCCGGGATAGATGTGTCGGAAGAGGTCAGCATAAAGTCAGGAAGAACAAATCCCTTCTGCACCTGCGGGGTCAACGACCACCGGCGAACAGGCTTGCCTTGCAACGTGATAGTTGCAGACGGCCCGTAAGTACCAGGTTTTTCGACCACTGTTGCGCCCATCCCGCGAAGGCGACCGATGAAGGAAGTGTAGAAGTCCTTTTCGAGGTGCGACTCGTCGCTGGCGGGAGGTGGCGGTGGTGCATTCTCGGTGAGTGAGGTCAACCAGTCTTGGATGTCAGGTTGGGCGCGACGGCCCTCCACATCGAGGATCTTGTCGAGGACCGTCAGAGCCGTCATGCGCGAGACCTTGTCCATCTCGTACGGCGCTGCGAAGGGGAGCAAACAGCGGTGGCAAGCGAGACGATCTTCCTCGCGGCAAGGGCATTCGCGCACCACCTTTCGTGCTGCGACCAGAACTTCCCATACTCTGTTCGGATCGGCGAACTCCGCGAGATAGCCGGTTCCGCCGGGAACCGTGTCGTGAATTAGAAGCGCTCGGCGGTCTGGCGTGCGTAGGGCATCGCTGATGGTGACCACGTCGAGGTGTTCGGGAGAACCGCCAATGACCTGTCGGAGTCCGAGAAGCATTGCGGCACTCAAGCTCGGGTGCGCAAAGGTGTCGTATTCGAGCTCCGGAGGCAAGTGCAGCAGCACGCCCTGAGTTCGCAAAGTGCGAGACAGTGCGATTTCGCGAACATCCTCGTTCTTTGCTTTCCTCAATCGGCACCAGGTGCGATGCTCGAACTGGTTGTTGCTCCCGGCCTTGCCATCGAGCTGCCCGCAGGCCGCGCACACACGGAAAAGGCCGGTGTGTGATTCTTGCCCAGCGATGATGCGCTGCTTGCCCTGTGAGGTTCGCTTGCCGAGGTTCAGCCAACGAATATCCATGCGGCGTAGATACTCTGCACCAAAATCTCGATCGGCGACGTACCAGGATCGCCCAACCTGGGCCGGGTCGATATCGGCCGCGACAGTGACGGTGAAGGGTTCTTGATGGCGATTGTCCCGACCGTCGTTGATCGTGGCTTCGTCGCGACGTACTTCTGCAGATACACGCGTCATCTCGACCACTTGCAAGCGTTGACTGACGTCAGCGATTGCAGTGCTCTGACAACGAGGGCACGACGCGATGGGGGCGAGAGTCGCCCCAGCTGGGGTGATCGCAACCCACCCGCACTGCGGGCAGACCTGCCATGTGTGGATATTGGACTCACCGGTACCGAGATCGACAGCATCGATCTTGACTGCCAATCCTTGTGCGTAGAACGTGGCGCCGGGAGCGAGCTCGGTTAGCGCGACGCGGGAACCTCGCTGGTAACTGAGTTCATCACTCATGAATGCCGAGCTGTCCGCGTCGATCCATGTGACGCCGACGTCCAAAGTGACGCTGTCGTCGAGGAGCGTGTAGTTGGGGAGAACCCCGTAGCGCTCGAGTACCGAGATCCAGTAGTCGAGGGTCATGGACACGATTTGTGCACCCAGCAGCTTGATCGACCCCTGCGCAGTGCGCAGCGCGCGACGGTCGTCCTCCGTGGCCGCGGGGGAAGCGAACCTGCGCTCGAACTCTGGCAGCTGCTCGGTGACGGTGTCGCGTCGAGTAGTGAGCTCGGCCAGATCCCGGTTCCACCGATGGACAGTTTGTTGAAGGTGCAGAGTCAATTCGCTGTGGCTGCCGTCGGCTGCTGGTGTTGCCCACGTCTGCAGGGCGCTGATGGCATCGTCGCTGAGCAGCCCGTCGAACTGTCCGAGGAATTCTGCAGTCAGCGTTGGTGCTTCGCTGTCGGCGATAGCGATGAGGTTCGCCATCCAAGTGCCGTCGTCGAAGCTGCCGAGGACAGCTCGGGCTTCCTTGAGCGCTACGGTCTGCGGATCACGGGCAAACCGGTCGATGATGTGTGCGACGTACTGACGCTGCAGGATCTCTTCGGCCCGCAGGAAGGTGGCGGGTGGGCGGACGTCGCCCTGAATGACAGACAGGGGATCAAACAGCTTGGGTAGGTGTTCCCCACGACCACGTATGTAGGCCAGGACAAGTGAGTTTCCGGTCAGACGGCCGGCGCGGCCGACTCGCTGAAGGTACGACGAGACGGTTCGGGGCATCGACCCGAGCATGACGGTCGACAGGTCGCCGATGTCGATACCCATTTCCAACGTCGGTGTAGCCACCAGAACGTTCGGTGCCTGTGGGTCTGCCCCGCCGTTCTTGAAAGCGGTTTCGTATGCGAGGCGCGTAGCGGTGGGCAGGAGCGACGTGTGCTCGCGCGCGACGACGCGTTTCATCTTGGTTGAGCTGTAGAGACGTTGGTAAAAGTTGTCGGTACGCGCTGAGCGGCGCAGTGTTCCGGGGCAGCGCACCAACAGGCACGGTGCGCCCGACATTTCCTTGGTGGTCGTGATGCTGCCGGGGACTGGTGCTTGGCATACGTCGCAGATGAGAAGGTGCTGTCCATCAAGGAGCGCCTCGCTATCGGGAGCCGATAACTGCACCATTGTTGGCTGCAGCCCATAGACGGTGAGGCCGGTCTCGCTGGTGATGGTGTCGAGGATGCGCTGCTCGGTCAGGAGTGTGAACAGTGATTTGGCGAGATGCGTTCCGTCATAGGGCGATACACCAAGGCACTGTGAGGCCCACCTTGCGTACCACGAAGACGGTGCGGTGATCGAGTCAAATCCCTCGGGAAGCGAACCTTGCCCGGATCCGGAGGCTGGAAAGGTAGGGGCTGGACGTCCTTTCGGGAACGCCGGCATTCCTTCCCCTTTGGGTCGGCCACCCCAGACATGGTATCGATTGGCGTTCTTCTCCAGGTAGCTGCGCAACCACTCGTGCCGGATACCGCCCTGGGTCCGGATGCGCTCGACTGTTCCTCGTACCCATCGGGCCAAGGCTACCGGGTCGATTTCTGGTTGATCTGCTTCGCCTAGACGCCCTTGTTCACCGCGGGGGTCGACGAACATTCCCTCTTGTTCGCCTGGAATTGCAGCATTAGTGAGTGCGAGCTGCAGATGCTCGGTGTTCTCGACAGCCAGGCGACCAAGTGTTTCAGCGCGTCCCGGCAAGCCTAGATATACCTCGGCGACCACGCTGCCGGTGAGTTCGAGTGTTCGACCGGTCCGAGACTGCAAGCCGAATTCTAGGTCGATGTCGAATTGCAAGCGGCGCTTGGCTTTTTGTTCTGCAGCGCGGCGGGAACTGTGGTGCGCATCGGATTTCCAGAACGCCGTGAAGTCATCGCGATCGACGATGTCTGGGGGGAGCAGCTGGTAGCGACGGGTGGGATCATTCTCGGCGCGTGCAACCACCGACTGGGTAAGTTCCGTCAGATCGATCGGTGTGGGGCCGAGGGCGCCGCGCAGAGTTGAACGCAAGCTCAGGCTGTGTGAGCGGGATTGCACGAATCCGGCGCGGTGGGCTGCATCTTGGACGCTGTCGGTGAACATCAGCGCCTTCTTCTCGCCGGCGTTGAGATCCTTGTTACCGAACATGTTCGACAGGGTCACCGAGAGTTGTGTTGCAACAGCGCTACCGAGGAATCGGATACCGTCGTCGACGCCGCAGGACGGGCACGCATCCTTCTTCGACAGCTCATCCGCGTCAGGTCCAGTGAGGGTCAGAATCGGAAGCGCTCGGGCGTCGAGGGCATCGTCACTGTCGGCGTCAGGTGCGGCGTCGAGGATCTCGCGGTCATCTATGTGGAACCAGCGCAGCCCTTCGATCTTGTTTTTGTCGGTGTGGAGCTGTGCCTCGGCAGGTGCGGAGATCAATGCGCGGAAGCGAGAAGCGCCAGCTGCGTGGTCGGCGCGGATCGCCTCGTCGGTGACGTCGAGGGCCGTACCTGTGGGGGCGAGACGTGCACCCCATCCGGAGCGTCCACAGTGTCGGCAATAGACGGCAGGCAGGAACAGGTCGTGTTGATCGGCGACAGTGCCGTCGTCTGACCAGCGGTAGCCGGCAGTGGCGTGAACGAGGCGGTCGACTCTGCTGAGTTCTCGTACCCATAGGTGGACATCAACATTCAGTGCGCTGGGGCCGACCTCGGCCCGGATATGAGACAGCAATGCGAAGAAATAGTCGAGGAACTTCTGCTGAGCCGCCGCGACCCGGTGAGCATTGCGCTCGAGCGTTGGTGCGGTGAATACTCGCGATGCCAGATCTGCGAGTGAGATTGCGTCAGTGGCATGTTCGAGGATCCCCGCGAGCAGCGGATGCGATTTGATGAGGTGGAGAACATCCTCCTTGTTGCTCATCACTTTCAAATCCGCATCTGTCAGACCATGGTCTGAATCGGAACCGTCTGTCCGTTCGAACAATTCGGCCAGGACTGCGCGGGCGATCACAGGATTGATATCGGGGACGGTATCGCGGCTCTGTTCGACGGCCTTGGCGATCTTGTCAACAGCATCGCTGACAACAGGATCGATCGGTCGGAATAGTCGATCCAGATCGGGTTGCCGATCGGAGAGCCATTGCTTGGCAGTAGTGCGTGTTTCGCCAACTACGGAATCGTTGTCGAACTCTTCCCCGAACACGGTGTGGGCGAAGCTCAGCATTGACGTGGGATCAGACTTGGACCCGAGGGTCGCTGACGTCGCGACTGGAGTGATCTTCCCGAGTGGTCGCGCTCGATCGGCGTCGGTGGCTTTCGAGGCTCCGGTCCAGTAACTCTTCACTGTGAGGCCAAGCCGACGGAGCAGCATCGCGACGTCCGTGCCTTGAGCGCCGTCGTACGTGTGGAACTCGTCAAGGACGATGTACTGCAAGGATTCTGCTGATTTCCGCCACAGCGCTGCGTCTTCGGGCCGGAGCAGCAATTGGTCGAGCATCTTGTAGTTGGTAAGCAAAATATCCGGTGGGGTATCGCGCATGATCGATCGATCGCTGATCAAGCCATGCTCCGACACCTGTGTTCGGCCGGTCTTCTGCTCGCCGGTGTACAGGCCCGCAGTCACGGCTCCCAGCTCCGGGTACTTCGTGATGAGACGGGCTAGACGCTCGGACTGGTCGTTAGCCAGCGCATTCATCGGATATAGGATCAGCGCCTTGGTGCCGGTGATCCCGGCCTGCTTGGCGCGCAATACATGGTCGATGATCGGGTACAAGAAGGCTTCTGTTTTACCGGACCCGGTTCCGGTGGTGACCATGGTGGGCAATGGTCGGTTCTGGAACTTGGTCGATAGCCGTTCAAAGGCCTTGGCCTGGTGGCCGTATGGCGTGAACCCGTCTGGTCGCCAATCGAGCGGCAAGCCCCAGTTTCCGCCAGCAGGAGCAAAGGGTAGCCGCAGCCGCCCGTAGGGGCCTTTGAACATTCCGCCTTCGGGATCGCCGATGAAGTCCGTCAGCGCGCCCTGCGCATCTGGGTCGGTGAGCGCGAACGTGGTCGCGAGGTAGTCGGTGAGACCCTCGCGCAAATGCTCGGCCTGCAGAGTTGGTAGCAGTGCCCCCATGGTCGGTATCCTTCAGGTAGTCGATGAAGCGTAGGGAGGGTGTTGCGTTGCCGTTACGGAAGGAGCTTCCTGAAGTGTTCGTGCGCCAAAATCATATCTTTTTCACGATCAACTTTCATGAATGGCCCTCGGTACACTTGACCATCTAATTCAATTTTAAATGGGGTAAGTTTTCGTTCTTTATGCAGTTCGCCGACGACTTTCGCAGGAAGCAACCTTCCTTCGCTGTCATAAACTGCTGCATTCTCATTCGTGATTAAAACTGGGAACTGGGCTCGATAAAGTGCAATGAATTCTTCTGAATCAATTTTCAACATCACCGCAACGATGGCATCAATTTCTATCAGCGCCTGTCGGCGATCGATATCTCGCCTTACCGGTGTGGAACGAGTCCAATCTTGACTAATGTCTCCCAGCGGGGTTCGATCATGTGGGCAACCTGAAATGCCAGAAACCCAGGAATGTTCCATCCATTCCGGCGAGAACAACTCCTCCCATAGATCGGAGTACTCCTGTACAAGGCAATTTAGCCGCATGATTCTATGAATCAGATGATGCTCCAGAGGTGAATCATCAATGAACGGTATGGTGGCAATGGTTCCTATGAGGAGATCGGAGAAACCGGCAGCTCGGACTAGGAAATCGACTGGTAGTGACGCCCAGATTCCAGCAGCGATAACTGTCTCTCGATTAGAGGGGAGCCTTCCCGTCATAACTTGATGTACGTGACAAAGGCCTGGAGGTGCGATTGCGGCAAGTACGGTTCGCTCCATAGCATCGTCGAGTCTTCGGCGCCAAATTAGTCGGTAAAAATCGCTACTCGACTTGGCTTCCCATTTAGGATATGCGTCAAGGTATTCGCGTTGCGGTTTGGATACTTGATACCGACTTCGCGGTATGAAGTCTTGATCAATTTTTTCTAGGTCAATTTTTTCGTAGTCTCGATGGCTTTTTGCTTCGATTTTCGTTTGCTGAAATAGTGGATTTGCCACAGAAATTTGCGGACCTTGATAGATGGACTCAGTCCAGGACTCTGGATATGCGGGTCTTTTTACGTAGAAGCCTAAGCCTAGATTCTTACCTTCGGTCCATCCCTGAGTGAAATCGAAATTTTCCCGATTCATTCTCGGAGCTTTCGCGATCTTGTCGAGGGCAGAATTTGCAGAGTTGTTGCAAGTGTAAACCATTCTTGCCGCCAGGCTGGGCGTTCCTGGCGGGTCGACTAGGTCAGACCATGTTCGGAGGACTGCTTCGGTTACCGTAATTATCCTGTCGGCGTGTGGAATTCGTGACCAATTTCCATCCACATCTTTCATGCCCGGTGGAGTTCCGGATCTGTCATGGACTAGCGATCTCTCAATGGTGTCTGGGTGGTAGATGTGGGCAGCGTGAAGGAAATTTGGTTTCGAAAACTGATTTCCGTAGATGTTAACACTGTAGGGGCGCGTGTTACCAATCTCTTCGAATAGTTTGATTTGGTTTCGAAATTCCCAATGTCGCCGCAAAGTAAGGTAACATTTTTCCCGCAACGCTGCTGCATTAGGTTCGATAAAATGATTGTCTGGGTGCAGTAATGCGACCACTCCGTTTGTCCTTCTGGAGCGCCAGCTATGTTCCATGAAAGATCGATATAGATTGGGGTGTAGTCCACGTAGGATTGGATGATTTATAGATGACCCGATGCTCTCGGCGGCGCCGGCTTGTAGGCTTCGTTGGTCGAGGATTTTTCGTATTGCGGAAACATCGTTGTTTATATACTCAATATGCTCTTTCCTGCCCTCGGGCGTGATGTCAGCGGTCAATGTCCACCATGGATCGAACTCGGCGAATGCTGAGACTTCATCCCAGCCTGGGCGCACCCATGGAGGATTTCCAACCTGGAGATCAAAGCCGCCTGCTGCAAATACAGGAGCAAAATCGAGTTCCCAGTGGAAGAACCCTTGAGCTACCGAAATTGATTCGGTGAGCACCAACCATGGAAATTCAACGACTGCATCTTCTATTTTTTTTGCACCACTAAATAAGATGTCGTTAGATTCGGCTGCGTCGAGCTCGAACCAGTCCAAATCGGCAAACATATTGAGCTGCCCTTTTGTGGTCGGCGGTTTCTCTTTGCGCGGAATTCCGAGAATCGCTTCAAGTCCAGCCGTCCACTGATCCCAGTCAGGGGCGTTTATATTCGTTGTCAATGGCCATGACCACAATGCGGACCAGGAATCCATAATTCTCCGCAAGCGTCGGTAGGCGCCATTCGCGTCGTTTAGTGATAGTTCGATATGTTCGCGAGCAATGGCCGGAGTGTATTCAAGCTTTTCGGTGCCCCAGATATTGATATTGCGGTGAATTTCCGACTCGGCGATTTCTAGGCGTCGTGCCGTGAAATCCCATAGGGTTTCAACGCGTTGGGCGAGTGCGCTGAGGCGTTTAACAATTGTCTTGCTTGGGTTTCCTCGAATCCCGTTACGCCACAGACGCAAATCTTCGCGTTTGTTGGCAGCGTAGGTCTTGGCTTCCGCTGTGTCGACAACGGCACCCCAACCTTGCGAGGGGACCAGGAAGTGGTGGATTCCGGCGCCGATTTCCTCGTTCAGCGGTACATCTTTCGGGACTGTCGTCAGCCAGGACTTCTTCGTGAAGAGGCTTGGCGAATAGACTGCACGTCGAGCACCGATCAGGGAGTTTCCGCAGCGCAGGTGAAGACCAAACCAGGGCGCCTGAAGCCCAGCGACCATTGTGTCCAGCCAGAGAGAGATTTCTGCCAATTCAACGGCCGTGGCATTGAGGTCGACCCCATAAACCTGATGAAGCGCGATGTGTGCCTTGACTTTTTGCAGCTCGAACGGAACTTTATCTGCATCGATCCGCTTGCCAAGGTCCTCCTGCTTACGCTTGAGGTACTCAGCGGCTAGCTGGCGTACCGCTTCGATGGCGAATGCACCGGAACCGAGAGCAGGCTCGCAGATGGTGAACTGCAGGATCTGCTCGGGGGTGGTGCGGGTTCCGTCCTGATCGAGCAATTCTTCGAGCGCCTGAGACACAACAAACTTCGTCAAGACCTCGGGTGTGTAATACGAGGCTGATTGCTGGCGCTCACGACCGGCAAGGCGGAAGACAAAGCTGCCTTCCTTGTGTACTACCGGGATTGGTTCTTCACCTGGTTCGCTGGTCAATACGAAATCAGACTTAGATAGGTGGTCCGCTCTAGTCACAGGGACCACCCACGATCCCTTTTCAGAATCGCCATTCTTGGCGACCTCGTAAAGATCTTCCCCAGCGAAGAAGCCGGTGTAAGACATCAAACCCTCGTACACGGCGCCGAGCTGGTTGATGCCTAGTTCGGCATAGCTGATGAAGCCGCGATCGGTGCCCTTGCGTCCCTTCGACTCCTTTGACAGGAGTAGATGCTCAAGCACCTTCTGTGCGGTCTCGTTACCCAAGCCGACCTCATCGATCAGTGCGGTTGCCTTGGGGGAGAAGAGATCAGCACGCAAGCTGTTGAACTCAAGGCCGGGGGCAGGATCGTCGGTGACATGCTCGGGCGCATGCGGGGTGTGGCCGCGGTCAACTAGACGGAACAGTGTCGCTAGAGACTCATACAGGTGTGTTCCGGACTGTGCGTGAGGTGAGACCAATTCCGTGAGGGTCAACTCGCGCAATCGATCTAATCCGTAGCCTTCGCCATACTCGGGTGCGCCGGTAGGAAGCACACGCATCTCGGGTGATGCCTCTGCGTAGAGCAGGAACAGGATTCGGTACAGGAAGCGAAGCGAGTGTTTTGCTAGTTCCTGCCCGTTGATGCCGTCGAGCGTCAGTTTCTTCGCGGCTCGGCGGTTCACCACCTCGTTGGCAATCAATTCGATGGACAGTCGAATGCCCTCGCGTAGATCCTTCGATACTCCGACGGTGTGCTTGACGGAATCTTCGAGAACACCAGTCCACCAGATGTTTCCGTCAGCATCGGAAACTAGAGACTGCCGGCCGAAAATCGCCAGTGCTCTGTCGATTTCGCCGCCGCGCGCCTCATGGCGTCGCTCTGCGACTACGAGGAGATCTACTGCGAGATAGCGTCCTTCCGCCCACCGTTCAGCCTCTGCCAGTAGCAGCCACTGACCGGCCTGCACTACAACGAAGGCTGGCGGTTCGTCGGTGTGGAACACTTCCGATACTGCCTTGGAAACGGCGTGAATCTGCTTGTTCTCAACAATTGCTGGATCGATAAGCTGCCCGGTCGTGGGATCGAGTAGATCATTGATCGATTCGACAGGACGTGCCTGTAAGAACAGGACCTGATCGACGCCAGCCAGTGCGGCGTCGGGGACATCAACATCTGTTCCGGCCCGCTCACCGTGGAAAGGTGCGAGAGTGCCTGCAAAGCCCAGTGATTCGCGAATCAGTGCGTGTGCTACAGGAGCGGCACCAGGATCCTCGGCCAGCGCGGCGATTCGAGTATGGAGATCTCGGCATGCGGCGAGGAAAGCCTGCCGCACTGTGTTGAGGCCTTCCTTGGCCTCCGCATCCCAGTGCTTGCGGAGTTCGAGGACCTTGCCCTGAAACGACTCTTTGACGGAATCGGTAGTGAAATAGTGTTCGCTGATCCAGTCTTCGCCGACGACGATGGAATCAAATGTAGCCACGGTTACTGGTCCTTCTCAGTGGAAACCGCAGCGGAGGTATCTGCGGGAACGATTACGAGCAGCGGGCGCACCAACTGCTGGGTGGGTGCCATCATCTCGGCGAGGCGTTGCTCTTCCTCGATGCGTCGAGCAAGGCGGTTCACTTCTGACTTCTGAGTACCAAAGAGCGCCAGTTGCTCGGCCTCGGAGTGCCATCGGTCTGCGCGAATACGCCATTCGTCGAGACGTTTCTCCGCGCTGGCTTGCTGGGCTGACAACGTCAACGACATTGCATTCTGTGCCTCGGTGACCGCAGTGGGTATCAGCGACTTGTATTGCCCAGCATTCTCGATTCCACCAGGATTCGATGAACCTGGTCGAAGCCCGGTCTCTTCTGTGAGGAAACCCAGATCCGCGTGCGTCTGGACAACGCAGGACGAAGGATTGGCGGGATGACGGAAGACTGCCGTCGAAAACACCCTGGAGATGAGCTGTCCACGGCGGTTCATCAGCGTGCCCATCAGTAGCACTGTCGGGGCTTCCACATCACCACGGATCACAAAGATCTGATTGCGCCCCAGAGCACTCAGTGCGCGGTCGCTGGCCCAATCGAGGACTGGGTGCAACGGGCCGAGGAAATGGGCCTCGGGCCATGTGGTGTTGTTGACGCCCTTGCCTTCCTTGGCTATTTGCAGTTGTGTGTTTCCAACTGCTTTCGACGTGGCGAGCTTGAGTCGTTCGAGAATGCGACCGTGTTGCAGATAGTTCTGCGGCAACTGTCCGAGTCGCTGACGAAGATCCTTGGGTGGTATCAGCTCAGCGATCTGGTGCGTGGTGTTGATCGTCCAGCCCACACCGCCATCGTCAGGATGATTGCCCGGTGCATCGTGAAACGCGGCATGCAGGGCTTCGTCCAAGAAAGTGATGTCATCCCTGTACAGGCTTTGCCTCGGAGCGTCGGGAATCTGGGTGGCGGAAGCGTCGTCAGCGTCGAATTGCGCGAAAAACGCATCCAGATCATCTCCGTCGGCAACGTCCTCGGCGCTACGGACAACTGCGTCGATGTTGGCGCCCGTAGCCAAAACCTTTCGAATTTCTGATTCTTCTTCTCCGACAGTGTGTTTGCCCATGAGAGAAGCGACGTCCCCGAGGGCTGAATGAGCTTCGTTTTCACGTTCGAGAAGTCGAGACAGGATCCGGAGATCGCCAGAGAAGTCGGGATCGGATGGCTCAAGAATCAGCGAGGAGATGACAGGAGGGAACTTCTGTCCATACCGGTCGACACGACCGTTGCGCTGCTCAATCCGGATGAGACTCCAGGGGATGTCGTAGTGAATCAGGTTGTGGCACTGAGCATGCAGATTCACTCCCTCCGATGCGACGTCGCCTGTGACGAGAACGCGGATAGGTGAAGTTGATAGCTTGAAGCTGTCGACGATTTCCTGTTGTTCTACGTCGGAGAGACCGCCGTGCAACATTGCGATGTTCTCAGGCTTGAGTTTCAGTGCCGTAGGAAGATTTTCGGTGAGCCAGTGCAATGAGGCCACACGTTCGGCGAAAACCACCGCTCTGATATCTGATTTGGGACCAACTCCGATCTCGCGGAGACGATCGACTAGCGCGGAGAACTTCCCGGCTTTTTCATTGAGGGCTGCGGCGTTCAACGCATTCAGAGTGGCCAGTGCGTCGAGCTCGAGCCGCTGTTTCGCGTCGTGTTGATCGAGCTTGTTGCGACGCTGCTTGATCGTTTCGGCGAGAGCGGCGGGGGAGGAGAGAAATGCCTTTGCCAACGTCCATCCGAAAAGGGCCTTGGTATCGCCGGAATAAGGGGACGAGGTACCGACTTGGGGATGTAGCCAGGTGCGCGACAGCTCCGCTGCGACGTCGTCTTCCGCGGCCGACGGTGAAATCAACTTGTGTATGGGCTCTGCGCGTTCGGCCCAGTCGCTTCCCACCTCGGCAGCTACTTCGGGGTGATGACGGTGACGTCGGATCAGCAGCGTGTCGACGTCCTCCTTGGTGAAGGAACCGTCGGGGGCAACCATCGTCGGGTCAAGTAGGCGTAGGAGTTCTGCGAAAGACTCTGTGCGTCCATTGTGAGGAGTGGCAGAGGCAAGGATCAGGGCTTCGGTTTTCGGCGCCAGCACTCGCGCCAATTCGTTATTCAGGCTGTTTGTGTTGGTGAGGTTATGGGACTCGTCGATTACCACAGCATCCCAATTGTGGCGCTCTAGATGCGCCTTGTAACGGGGACTTTTCAGCGTGTCGATCGAGATGATGGCGCGCTTGAAATAGGTAAAAGGGTTGCGAGTTGCGGGCAGCTTCTGACGAACCTTTTGAATGCCTGCCGAGTCGAGCCGCACAAATGGCAACGCGAATCGGCACCACAGTTCATGCTGCATCTGCTCGAGTACATGCTTTGGCGTGACAATCAGGATCCGCTCGCCGCGCCCACGCCGGACCAACTCCGACAGAATCATTCCGATCTCGAGAGTCTTTCCCAAACCGACCGCATCGGCGAGCAGAATTCGAGGTCGAATATGTCGTGGGTCGAGGGCTTTCGCCACGGCGGCGCGCTGGTAGCCGAGGGAATCGGCAAGCATGTGGTTCGAGACGGTCAACGACTGCTCGCCGTACGGTACCGGCGTTTTGCGAGTCAGCGCTTCGAGCCACAACCGACTGTTTCGGTATCCGTTCGAGTCGTCGGCGACTACCTGAACGTCCTTGGGGTCCTGGACCTCGATCTTGTCGAGACTCGAATAGAATGCGGCGGTGGTATCCGCGACCAGCTCGGACAGGCCTCGGACTCGGATCAACCAGCCGTCAGAACCCTGCTCGGCGGAGGTGACGAGCCACTCCTCATCGCGCACCACGACAATCGATCCGGGTGCGACATTGAGTTCTGTAGCAGTGGACGTCATCTGCGACCGCTCCGTTCGTTTGACCAGCATGTAGGTGCTATCCAACCACTCGGGCAAAACGGTGCCGGTATCAGGGATGTGCGGCCGGTTTTCTGTCGGTCCGGGGTGTAATACTCGATATCGATTTAACGACAATACGAAGAACGTCTTCGAGGCATCGTCCAAACAAATCCGGCTTCAATCGTGGTGATTGTCGGTGGGTAGTGGCATTGTGCGTCTGCTCAACCGAATTGAGAAAGAGGTGAGAACCGGTGGGGGACCCGTCGTTTCTGGAAAACTGGCTGAGTGACGAGGAATTTCGCCTCAGTCGTTTGCTGGAGAAGGTTTCCCTTGTCATCGAAACCAACCTCAGTGAAGATGAAGTCCGGCGAGCTCAAGGCTTCTACGGTAAGCGCGCCGAAGGCATGCTTCGGCGAGGTTTTTCGCACGCAGACGTAATCAAGAAGTACCCTGCACTCACCCTCACGATTCTGGTCGGACATGCCGCGCTGGCATACGAGCAGGGGCGCTACTGGGAGGATTTCTGGGACGAACTCGGCCTCGATCGTGACCCCAACTTCGAGAATGTGCTTCGTGCCCAACTTCGCACACTCTTCAAGCGCTACCAGCTTGCCGAGTTCGAGGATCTAGGGAACGACTACGTTCGGCTGCTCACCCTGCATGCCGGAGTGCCGACGTATTGCCTGGGCGACTTGGTCGGAATCATCGGGTCCCACCTTGTGGGCGGCAGGGATGCGTCTGGAGCGTCCCTAGTCGAATGGCTCAATGAACCCGGCAAGCAGTCACGAATGAATCCGTTGGACGTTCCTGTCCGGAACTTCATTCTTCGCGGCGGTGATTTTTCGCTCGATATATTGGACCGGATCTTCGAGTTCGTCGAATACACCATTTCCCAACCGGATTCGTGGGACGAGCTGACACTCGATACGTCGACAACAGGCTTACCCACGATGATGCTGGATGGGCTCATCGATCATCTGCGAGACCACCCCATCGGAGGCGTTTCATCTGGAAACGCGTCGTCGATACGGCGTCGCCGCAAACCGACACTGGTGTACGACCTGCAGGACGATCAGGTCTTTGTGTCCATTCCATACCCCACCGATGAACCGGAGGTGGCGTGGCGCGTGTCCTTCGACGGTGACACGCGTGAGGTTTACGCGGAGCGTGGTTGGGGCGTAAGCGGGGATCAGGAACACCCACCGACGTTGGTGCCGGTAGGTTCGCCGATTCGCACTATTCAGCTGAAGCACCATCCGAGCAATGAAAGCCACCGGCTGCCGGTCGTAGACAAACGGGATCCGTTGATTCTGTTTGCAGCGGATGGTCGTTGGATCCAGCAACGTGCAACTCTGCCCAAGGGGCAGGTGATCGCGCTCTTTCCCCGAGATGCACAGCTTGTTGACGCGGTCACTGACAGCCCGATCGAATTAGGGGTCGAACCAAGTGCACCCGTCGGCTGGCAAGGTTGGACGACGGCTTTCGTTGATCTGACCGAACATCACTCCATTCGCCTTGCGAGGACGCAGACGGCCGAAACTGGCGTCGCACGAAGTGTGAGGAACTCCGCCTCGCCGACCTTCGCATTCGGTGAGTCCATTCTCGGATTGAAGGCACTCAATGGTTTGACCGTCTACTCAACCCGTCCCGAAATCACGTTGCCTGCCCACCACAGTGCAGCCACAGTTTCCTGGCGGGTGCGCGTTCGCAGAGAAGGCGAGACTGCTTGGTTGGTGGACGAGGAGTGGATCACGGAGGCTGAGACAACCTCGCTGGATCCGTTCTCCGACAACACGTCCTCGCTGCTAGGACTTTTCGAGATAGCTGTAACCGGTCCACTCGGATCAGACATTCGTCAGAAGGTATTTCTGGCCGAAGACCTCGCGATTTCATTCGACCGCGATTTCCGGTACCCAGTGGTGGGCGGCCTATCACCGATAACCGCCACCGCTGACAGCGTCGGAAAACTCGAAGTCGATCGGGTACAAGTGAGCTTCGACGTCGCGACGCGAGACGCCGAGATTCGTGTGAGCGATGAGAGTCGCAGCTTCCGTTTGGTGATGACACCTCCCTACGTGGAGATGCGATTGGACCCAGTCGGGAAGCCTGCACAGTGGCGTACTTCCGTGCAGGTCCTCACCCCGGGCGACTTGGAGGACTACTCCGTAATCGCTGCACGAATCCCTGGAGATGTCTCTGTCTCCTTCGCGCTGCTCTCGCACAATGGCGACCTGCTTCAAGAGGTCACTCCGGATGTACCGTCCGACAACACGTTTCAAGTCCTCTCGCGTACATTTGTCGACGCGGTTCGGACGGCTACGGGAGACTGTCGTATCGCGGCACTGGTAGACGATTCCGACGGCACGACAACGAGTGTGGCACTTGCCAATATTCGGCCGGCGGAACTGTGCAGCGGAATCGCCGTCGTCGATGGAACGTTGATCTTCGAGGATCTTGCAGCCGAGGACGACCTCGCGATCTATTTGTGGTCGACAACAGCGCCCTGGCTACCGATGCGAACGCTCGAAATCAGTGAAGGCCGAGTTGTACTGCCGGCGGAACTCGTGGATGCCGGGCCTCTCCTGGGGCAGGTCTTCGTCGACGATCCATGGGTGACTATCACTCCGCCGCGCTGGCCGGACTCCTCAGCAATCAGAATCGAACAGCGTGGGTGGGTTCGTGACGCCAACGGAACCCGGGACAAGTTGGCTCGGTTCCTTGCTGGAGAAGGCTCGCCGCCCACCTCGGGATTAGCGATGCCGGAGACCTGGGCCGCACTTGCGATGCTGCGCGAAGATGCAGAAGACGTCGCAACGCAGAGATTGCGTGCGGCACTTGTTCGCATTCTCGCGATCCACCCTCGGTCTGCCTTGGAAGCGTTGGGTAGCAGCACCATTCCTGCCGAGGAGATGGTGGCACTGCTGATCCGGACAGGTCTCGTGAATCGAAGCTTCAGCGCCGAGTACACGCTCAATGATCTCCACACCAACCCGTGGGTCGGTTCGATGGTTGAAATCGCTGACCTTCCGTCCTTGTTCGAACGGCGTGGTGCTGTCGGGGAGGAGCGGGCCGAAACAATCTCCTATCTCTCCGAGCAGTGCGGTCCGGTGCTGTTCGAGGTATTGCGAGGCAGCTCAGAGGCTCTGAATTCAGGGTACTTCGATCTGAATGTCGCACGCGTACACTCGCTTTCCAAGCCCGCGGTCGACAAGATGTTCGAGCAATTCCGGCTAGTTCCCGGAGCTCTGCTCGATCTCGATACCCGTGTGGACGCAACAATCGATGCCTTTCACCGCCGAGGCGAGTGGATGTCATCTGGAGCACATCAGATGCTCGCCTCGGAATCGTTGAAGTCGCTGCGTTTGGTTCGACAATCGTCGAAGGCGATCTACAACGTCATCTCATCCCGAAGTGAGGCATTGGACGGAGTCGACACAGTGACGCATCCGTGGATGCTGTTGTCGATGCAATCTCTGACGCTCGCAGCACTTGCACGGCTGGATGCCCACGGAATGCTCGCATACTCCCCATTGACGACGGGGTTGATGGAAGCCTGGGCACGTATGGCGTGGCTGTGCCCGAAACTCGTTATGACTGACCTGCTGATCGCTGAAGCGCTGGTGACTTATGCCCATTGTGGGGACTTGATCGGAGTGGAAAATGAGTGATCGTCTAGACCCGCTGGAAACCGGGCACCAGATCGAAGACGGGTACAAACGCTATCTCAAGACACTCCTAGCGCCGAGTGATCCTGCGATCGCGCACGCGTTCTCCGGCGCTATTGACAACACAGATCTGTTGACCAAGGGGCCATTGCTCGAGCTGACACCGCCGTACGCGGCAGGCAGCACTTTGCAGGAGATGGTCAACGACGGCGTGCTGCACCCGGAATTCGTGGGGATCAACAGCCGCGTCGTCCCTTTGGATCGACCTCTGTACGTGCATCAGGAGACAGCGATCCGCAAAGTTGTGGCTGGGCGCAACCTCGTCGTCTCGACCGGTACGGGTTCTGGCAAGACAGAGAGTTTTCTGCTTCCCATCCTGAATTCGCTGATTGTGGAGCGTGCGGCAGGGACATTGGGACCAGGAGTGCGGGCATTGCTGCTCTACCCGATGAACGCGCTCGCGAATGACCAGCTCGGGCGTCTCCGCGAGATGTTGAAGGTGCTGCCAGACATCACTTTCGGACGTTATACCGGCGAGACGCAGGAAACTGCAGCAAGAGCGGAATCCCTGTACAAAGCCACGAACCCAGGGCAGGAGCGACTGCCCAACGAACTGCTCAGCCGTCAGGAAATGCGCGAGAACCCGCCCAACATCCTGCTGACCAACTACGCGATGCTCGAATACCTGTTGCTGCGTCCGACCGATCTTGATCTATTCGACGGTCCGCACGCGGGAACGTGGCGATTCATCGCACTCGACGAGGCGCACGTATACGACGGTGCACAAGGCTCGGAAATCGCGTTGCTCTTGCGGCGACTCCGCCAACGAGTATCTGCAGGAAATGATTTGCAGTGCATCGCCACCTCAGCATCTCTGGACGGTGATCCAGCGGAAGCAATGACGTTTGCACGCAATCTGTTTGACGCCCCATTCGAGTTTGTCGACGGAGATGCCAACCGTCAAGATTTAGTCCGAGCGACGCGTCAAGCGCGAGCGGCCACGCCAACATGGAAGATGACAGACGAAGAGCTCTTCGAATGGGCTGCCGCTGACGGTGACCTCACGAAACTCGAGACCAAGACGTCTTCAGGCGATGCTGCGGACGCATTGCATAGTGAATACCGGATCGCTGAACTTCAAACGCACCTACGGGCTGAAGACGGTGAAGCGATTGGCTTACCTGTCGCCGCACAGGACTTGAAAAGTCGCCTCTGGCCGCATGATTCTGCGGCCGAAGCGAAGCTGGAAGCGCTTGTTGCGCTTGGAAGCAAAGTTCACGACGCCTCTGGCAATCCTGTGTTGTCGGCCCGGTATCACATGTTTGTGCGTGCTACTGAAGGCGCTTTCATCAGCTTTGCTGACGAAGGTCCGAAGGTGATGCTTGGCCGTCACGAAATCGATCCGGAAACCAGCCGTGCAGTATTCGAGTTCGGTACCTGCCAACGTTGTGGTGCTGTCCACTTGGCGGGTGAAGTGGAGAACCGACAGCGCCAGCAGTTCTTCATCCCGCCAAAGGACGATTCATCTGTGCGCTGGCTTGTGCTGGCAGATGGAGACTCCGACAGCACAGTGGACGAGGACGAAGCGACCTTGTCCGACGAGGAGGCCAAGGAAGAGCCAGGTATTCGGTACCTGTGTACAGGATGCGGTCATCTCGGTGATACTGACGCAGGCTGCGGTCATTTGGACTGCCCCGGGGGCGCGGTGCGTCGTGTACGAGAACACAAGTTTGCGACCAGAGTAATGAGTCAATGTACCGAGTGCGGTGCCCGCGCAAGGCAAGTGATTCGCCGTCTGCGAACTGACACAAATGCTGCTCCGGCTGTGATCACCACCGCGCTGTACCAACAGCTACCACCAGCAACGGATTCGACGGTCGAAGAGGTTGGTGAGGGTCGCAAGCTGCTGATGTTCTCGGACTCGCGGCAGTCTGCAGCCTTTGCGGCGCCGTATCTCGAACGAACCTACGGACGATTGCTTGAACGTCGGTATCTCACTCAAGCATTGCAAGATAAGAAGTACGAGGACGACGATCTCACGGTCGAAGACTTGGCGTTGGTGGTCCGCAAGAAGGCTAAGGACGCCAGCCACTTTCCCGAGAATGCCGGTCGTGTGGCCATGGAGAAAGCCGCCAACGAGTGGGTGGTCGGCGAACTCATGACTATGGACCAACGACAGTCGTTGGAAGGGCTCGGACTGATGCGTGTCTCGCTGGCACGTTCGAAGAAGATAGCGCTTCCAAAGGCATTCGGTCGACTCGGACTCACAGAGGATGAGAGCTGGGGCCTACTCGATGAACTGGTAAAGACCGCCAGGCTTCAGGGCGTCATGAACCTGCTCGACGAGGTCGACATCAAGAGCGAGCGATTCGAGCCGCGAAATATGCGGATTCGCATGCGGCTGATGGAATCCGACCGAACCAGGAAGGTCCTCAGTTGGCTGCCCAGTGGCCGTGCAGGTACGACGAACAACCGTGTGAAGTTTGTCGACAAGGTTCTTCGCGCGGTGGGCGTCGATGCGCCTGTGGAGAAGGTTCTTGATGGGTGTTGGCGTTTCTTGCTCGATGCCGGCTACATCTCACCTGAGAGTGACAAGTTCGCAGCCGACGTTTTTCAGATCAATCACGCCAAACTGTGCGTTCACAACGGTCTTGATGTCGACTGGTATCGCTGCGATGCATGCCGCCGCGTGACGGCGTTCAGTGTGCGGGGCGTGTGCTCAAACAGCAGCTGCCCAGGGACGTTGGAGTCGTATGTGATTCCGTCCGTCGAAGCTGACAGTAACCACTACCGCAACATCTACCGGACTCTCAATGCTGCGCCGATGTCGGCGATGGAGCACACCGCACAGTGGGATGCCAAGGAAGCAGCCACTATCCAGAAAGACTTCATCGACGGCAGAGTCAACGTTCTGTCATGTTCGACGACATTCGAGCTCGGTGTTGATGTGGGCGACCTTCAATCCGTCGTCATGCGGAACATGCCGCCGAAGACCTCCAACTATGTTCAGCGGGCCGGTCGAGCTGGTCGACGAGCGGCTTCGGCGGCATTGGTCGTGACATACGCCAACCGCAACTCTCATGACCTGGCGAAATACCAGAGCCCTGAATCCATGATCGCAGGGAAGATGCGTATCCCGTGGGTGCCTATCGAGAACGAACGAATCGGCCGTCGGCATGCACATTCAGTTGCTCTGTCCGCATTCTTCCGGTATGCGTTCCAATCGGGCGGGACCACGTGGAAGTATGCCGGAGAGTTCTTTACCCCACCTGAGGCGCAACAGGATTCGCCAGCATCGACGGTGCGTGCATTCCTCACTCCGGTCCCTGCGGAGATCAAGGATGCATTGCGTCAGGTCTTGCCGCTGGAAATCCAGGAGGAGATCGGCGTCGAGACCAACGCGTGGGTCGAGTACTTGGACAAGCTGCTTACGCTGGCTGAGGAAGACGTTCGAGAAGACCTGAAGGTCTTCCGGCAACTGATCGACGATGCGAAAGAGGTTGACCAACTTGGCTTGGCCAACAAGCTGTTGAAAACCCTTCGGACAATCGAGAATCGTCAGTTGCTGGGATTTCTCGCGAACAAGAACATCCTGCCGAAGTACGGATTCCCTGTTGACACAGTCGAACTGCGTACCCTGCACTGCCAGGAGCCAATCGGCAGCAAGCTGGAGCTGTCGCGCGACCTGAGCCAGGCGATCTACGACTACGCGCCTGGCAACCAAGTTGTTGCGGGCGGCAAAGTCTGGACGTCACGTGGGTTACATAAGCTTCCCAAGAGAGAACTCGACGAGCTCAAGTACAGGGTGTGTCGCAACTGTGCTCGGTTCCAATGCGGTCGCGAACTCGATGTCGATGAGAGGTGCCCTAGCTGCGATGCTCAGTTCGACAAGATTCGCTCCTTCGTGATTCCCGAATACGGGTTTGTTGCGGATCGCGAAGCGCACGATGTTGGTACGGTGCCGCCTGAACGGCGTTGGCACGGAGCAAGTTATGTCGAAAATGTAGGCGACCAAATCGATATCTTCACATGGAACTCTACGGGCGGAATGGAAGTATCCGCGCGGGCTGGAACGAGAGCCACGTTGGCAGTCATCTCAGACGGTGATGGCGGCGGCTTCTACATCTGCGATTGGTGCGGGTGGGGTAAACCGGTTGGCGGAAAGCTCTCGAGTCGGAAGCATGAACGGCCGCATACTGGTCAAGCGTGTGATGGCCCACTTCGAGTTGTTTCGCTTGCACATCGATACCAGACCGACGTTGCCGAGTTCACGTTCGCGGACGTTGCCTACAGCAAGGAAAGCGAAGCACAGTGGATGTCGGTGCTTTACGCACTCTTGGAAGGCGCGTCCGAAGCACTCGAGATCAGCCGAGACGATATTGACGGAACGTTGTCGTGGAGCGCCGACGGGCGACGAAGCATCGTACTGTTCGACACCGTCCCGGCAGGTGCGGGTGCAGCGAAGAAGATCGCCGAGAACCTCGGTTCTGTTCTGGAAGGAGCCGTTGAACGCGTCCAGTCATGCGAATGCGGCGAAGAAACTTCTTGCTACGGATGTCTTCGTTCGTACAGAAACGCACGACACCATGAAAAGCTCTCGAGGAGAGGCGCTCTGGCGATCTTCCGACACCTACAGATCGACGGTGCGGATTCCACTGGCGCATGGGGGCAGGATCTAGAAGGGACTTCAGCGTCAGTTTCCGAGTTGTTGTTGGCACTCGCTTTGCTCGGGGTTCATAAGCCGGAGATGGGAATCGAAATGGGCGACATCGGGTGGCCTGTCGAAGCAGTATGGCGCCAACCTGCCGTCGTCTTGGTTGAGGGAAACGATGGAGAGCGTGACACCTGGCTCAAGGACGATGGCTTTGTAGTGGTTCATGCGGAGGAAACGAACGCAGACCTGCTGGTCGGGATGCTCGCGCGAAACTAGGTGGGACCGAGCTCTCGCGACAATTGGTCGTAGATGAGCGTGCTTCCTGATGACTGCGTAATCGGGAGTGGAGGTTCGGCGATCGGGGTTGGCACAGGCGCCCCGATCGCCGGGAACGATTCGAGCAACACAGCGATCAAGCGTTCTGCCATCTGCTGATCCAACTGAATGGATTGGCTGCTCTTCGGTGAAGACTTGCGATGGTCCGAACCGAACGTGCTGAGATGGACGAGCCGCGCTCCAGACTCGTCGTCAACCAGGTTATAAAAGCAGTCAACCTCGCTACTGTGTGCACGAATCGACTGTGTCCCGGGCTCAATGGTGCGAATGCGTGCCATGTCCGAATCGTATCGAGTATCCTTCCCTAGTCCCAATCGGTTGCTCTCCGAAGTGCGTGAAAGTGAAATCGATACGTCGAGCTATGTCGATGACATCGAAATCATTGTCGGTATTAGCGTGTAAGTTCGGTGCTCGAAGGCATGCAGGCCTGAATCTCCAGAACGTGAACCGTGTTCGGTACGAGGAGATCACCCTGTTGCTTTGAAGAATCCCTGATCGCCCGCATCTTAGGATCGAAGGTAAATGAAGACAGTCGTCATTGTTGCAGTCATCGTCGTGATTGTTTCGGGTTTGGTGATTTGGAAGTATCTCGAGAAGCAGAAGTTCGATGCGCTGTCTCCAGAGGTTCAGCAGGCCCTTACGCTCACGAAAGATCGAAAGAAGTCGTACAAACGAAAGGCAAAAGAATACGATCAACGAGTGAAGGTGGCTCAGCTAACGCTAGACGCCTTGAAGGACCAAAAGGGGCGTCGTTTGAAGAATGTTGGCGGTGTGGTGCTCTTTGAGAGGTGGATAGAAACCCCACAAGGCTCCGGTTCGATCATTGGTGTCAAGGCAACTGCAGCCGATGAGTCGAGCATCAAGCAGCGGCTCACAGCGACCAGGATCGTGGCGCTGGGGGTCTTCGCGCTCGCGGCACCGAAGAAAAGTGGCGGAGGAAACGCGTACGTAGTGGTTGATGGCCCGAAGGTCTCTGGAGTCGCGACAATTTCGGGGAAGAGCAACACGAATGCGGGTCCTGACGCATTCGCTTTTGCAGCTGCTGTCAACAACGCGGCGCGAGCGGAAGAGATTGCAGCCTCCACGAGGCCCCGAGACATCGAATGCGCGAGTAAGGCACTCACACAGGCGAGTGATAACGCCGATCTAGTGCGAGAGAAGGACCTGTACTCTGCGGCGATTGACGCATTGCCTGCCGAGCTGGCTCAGTCTTTCGCGCGCCCGTAGTAGTGGAATAGCGACGCTGGGATTAAGTGCGGCGGCGTATCTTGGGTCTCAATTTCTGCTATTCGCCTTCCGAACCGGCTGTATGTGGGGGTTCGAGGTGTGTTAAAACTGCGGACTTCTTGTCAAACGAGGCTTCAGCATTAGCGTATTCGAGGAAGCTTCGGGATTTCCGGGTGAATACGCGGCCCGTTGGAAGCATGTCAATTTCGGCACGGCGAACTGACCAGGGAAGATTCGTGATCCGCGACTTTCCTCGAGCTCGTATTCCGCAATCTGTATGGTTATGACTTCTTGTACGTACAACCTGACAACGTTTGGGCATCACTCTGCTTGCTAGATGCCGACTCGTTGTTTTGTCGGCTGTCGCATTGCGGTTTGCGTGCTATTGCTTGCTGCTCAGACCGGCGCAGTCCGTGCGGTGATGACGGAAGTCAGAACAACATCGGTATTGCGCTTCCGCGCTGCCGAGCCTCGTGAACCCGAGCATTCCAGCGCTTGATCAGCCACATTTCGATCAGCTCGGGGCGGGTTTGGGCAGTGGTTGCCCACGAACTGAGCAGTTGGTTGTAGCGGTGGTACCTGCGAAGTGTGAAACCGCTGACCGATGGATCTTCCAGCCAGCCTTCGTGAATCAGGGTCGAGACACCGAATTGGTCGATCAACTGGGCACGGCCACCTGCCTCTGATACTTCCGCTGCCCACATGAATGCAGCAAGGAGGGAAACTCCAACGCCAGGTGTCACCGGCCACCCTGACCAGGTGCCGCGGTGGATGGCTGGCAACGTGCGAGTTTTCAAGCAGTAATCGAGGATGGACTTGATCGGCTGTAGCGGATCCTCGCCCTTCGCGATTGGTGCGCCGAATACGTCGGGAAATCGGCGTTTGAAGCGACGTCCTCGGTGAGCGCTTTGCCACGCCGCGCAGAGAAATAGCAGTCCGAGACCGTCGTGGGTCGCGATAATGAGTTCGCTGCCAGGCCGAAGGTCATTTCGCTGTACGGTTGCTATTCCCTCGGTGACGATTTTTCCATCGTCGTTTCGACCGCGTAGCTGAATCTCGTGCTCGGAATCGCGCAGGTGGGAGTTCCACCAGTCGAGGTCGACGCTGGCTTCGTCGTCGAGGATATGCAGATCGTAAGTTCTTGCCTGGCACCAGTGAACGCATGCCTCTGGCGGTTCGAATCCAGCGTCTTCGATCGGCATGTGGCGATCCTGGCACGTTTCGCGGCTGTTGTGGTGTAGCCGCGCTTGCACTTCACGGTATTGACTGAATTAGCGTTCGCCGTGAAGGTTGGATTCTGTCGCTTCCGGCAGTCCCGAGAAGCGACGACAAACGTCAACGCGCGTACACCCCTGCAATCGCAGAGATGCACGCGCGCAATATAAGTCGTGGGGTGCGGGCTACTTGCCGGGCGTCGACACGACTGCTTTGATATCGATCTCGCTGTCAGGTGCGTCATCGCCGCAATCGCAGTCACAATCGTCGCCGCAGCCACCGGTGTTGCATTCGCCGGCGTAACTGTCGTCATCTTCGTCGCAGTCGAGGGTGCCGCCGAAGGACTCTGCAAAATCGTCGTCGAGCTCGTGAGTGAAGGCGTGAACCTCGTCGACCAGGTTGAGGAGATGCTGCGGGGCGAAGGGGTCCGCATCAAGCATCGTCGAGACCAGCAGGTGGTCGCCGCTGAAGGCGAAGCGCAGGCGCGGCCATTCCTGTGCGAGTTCGATCAGCTGGGTTGCAGCATGGGCGGGATTACCGAGACCCGTGAGGACCGAGGACCAGACGTTGATCTGGGGGCCGTCATCCGCGACCGTCACGTAAACGACAAACCCGTGAACCGGCACGACAATGTCGCCGTCATCGTCGGTGTCGGGCTCGCTGCCCAGCAGTTCGGCGAGGGTCTGAACGCACAGGCGAACCAATTCGTCGCGCTCGTCCGTCACTAGGGCAATGGCGCCGTTGATGTGGAGGGGCTGGTCGGCGGTCGTGTCGTGGTCGCTCATGGATCCTCATGTTCTGTGCCAGTCCGAGCAGGCGCTTGGCACTGTTTTCGTGCGGTGGGTGTCAGGTCTACGGTAGTCGGCGCACACTCTTGTCCGCTTAGTGGATCATCCAATAGTGTCCCTTTCGACGGGCGCTGAGTAGAACTTCGCCGGCGCAGAGCGACGTGACTCGAGTCCCGACAAATCCGGCAGCTTTGTGGCAGTGAGTATCTCGGCTTGTCGGTAGGTAGATCTAGTCTCCACAAATGACGGGTCAGCGAGTTCGACGAGCTTCACATCTGCGTTTGGTGCCTGCATTTCAAGCGGCACAAACCGTCCGTACGCCGAGGCAGATGCGGAATCAGCGTCGACGGCCGGAGGTGGCGAACTTTGTCATGCGGATCGAACTTGATTGCGTCGCGCCACCCATTTGGCGAAGGTTCTCGGTGCCGTCGAATATCGAACTCGACCAATTGCATTCGATCATCCAGGCGGTCATGGGATGGGGTGATCAACACGCACATCAGTGGGTGAGCGTCCATCATTCAACGAGCAATGGCCCAGATCGGTATATCGCGCGAGAGGCGATCGAGCGCGATGGATATCAGGAAGACGAGTTTGGTGAGGACGAAGTCCGGATCGACGAGGCGGTCACCGGGGTAGGGGACTACGTCCGATACGAGTACAACGTCCGCGCGAGGTGGAGCCACACGTTGGTTCTCGAGCAGATTGTCGAAGACCAGCCGATTTCTGCGCCATCCTGTCTTGATGGCGCGAGAGCGTGCCCGCCGGAGGATTCTGGCGGTCCGGTCGGGTATCTCGAGTTCCTGAACGCGCAGGTGAGTACCGGGCTGTTCGATCCCGAACGTTTTGTTCTCACAGAGTCCAATGCGGCAGTCACCACTGCAGTGGCACTGCATAAGTCACCGCCTGTGGGCAGCTCGCTGTTCGAGACGTTCTTACGCCGTATGTCGGTTCATTCCGCGCCGAAACTGTTTGCCGCAGTTGCCAAAGCGGAGCTAAGTGGTGGGTATGACAACTACTTCGAGACGATGCGTGAGGGAGCAACCCGCCAGTTGCTGTGGCTGCTGAACTCCGCGCGAGGCGGTGGGATTGTGTTGACGTCGTCCGGGTCACTGCCTCCGGACCTTGGTGCGTCTGCCCGAGACGAACTCGATTGGGACAGTGAGTGGATCGATGCCGCGGTAGGGAGTGACTCGCAATTAGCAGTACTTGTTGAGATCGCCAAGACCCTGAGATTGGTCCGGAAACTCCGAGGCACTTTGATTCTGACTCGACTCGGCGCGTCAGTTCTAGCGTATGAAGGCGAGCTGTGGCGCCACATCGTGATGACCATGCCGTTGGGAAAGGGCGAGCTGGCGCAGGAAGCCGGCCGAATTCTGTTCCTTACGTTGGCTGCCGGCTTGTCGGAGTCCGAACGTAGTGAAGTGATGATCGAAGGACTCACGGCATTGGGTTGGTCGACAACAGACGGAACACTCCTCGGCGACGACGATTGGACGTGGATGGTGAGAGACACTCTCCTGTACCTGCGAATGATCGGGGCGATTGTCTCCAATCCGTTGGACCAGCATGTTTCCGCCGATCCTGAGTGGGGCCGACGTTTTGCCCGGATGGTTCTGTCTAAATAATTACCCGATCGAATCGACCGTCGATATCAATCGATGCAGAGTTGTTATATGTGCTGGAAGCGCATGATTTTCCGGCGACGGAATCCCGAATATTTTCGGGTGGCAAAATATGCGAGTTTTTGTTCGAAATTGCCATCATGCTAGGGTCGATCCTCAGTTGTTGAATTGCGAGGTCGAGCCAAAAGCTTGCGCAGAAGATTTATTTTGTGGAGGTTGGGTTTCGGAAAAGACGAAGTGCGTGTTGCTAGTCAATTGAATATGTGACCGGTGTTGGTATGACGGTCGCTCCTAGGGCGTGCAGAAGCGAAGCGCAAAGATCCTGAACAGGGGTTTTTGTGCGTCGTTCTGCCGATTATGTGCGAAGGATGTGGCGTGTGACGGGGTCCGACATGGTCCAGTTCAGTACCTTGGTAATTGTTTCACTGCTTGTTGCTTTTTATGGTGGAACATTTCTGATTTCTCTTCGTATTGGTAAGAAGCAGGAAAATGCCGACGGTTTTATGACCGCCGGAAACAAATTAGGATTTGGTGTTTCGGCCGCGAGTATGACGGCCACTTGGATTTGGGCGTCGTCGATGTACGCATCCGCCACTTCTGGCTACACCTACGGAATCTCCGGCCCCATTCACTACGGTTTGTGGGGCGCGTTGATGATTCTCTTCATTTATCCCTTTGGGCAGCGAATTCGTAAAGTAGCGCCGAAAGCCCACACTCTGGCTGAGGTCATGTACGCGCGGCACGGACGCTCGAGTCAGCTGATGCTTGCGGGCTCCAATATCGTCGGCAGTCTCATCAGTTTGATGTCGAACTTCCTCGCTGGTGGTCTGCTGATCGCGTTGCTTTCGCCGTTCAACTTCATCCAGGGTGTGTTCATCGTCGCGCTGGGCGTCCTGCTGTACACGTTGTGGTCAGGTTTCCGTGCTTCGGTGTTGACCGACTTCGTTCAGCTGATCGGAATGCTCGGTGCGGTAGCGGTTTTGGTGCCGTTCATCTTCTTCGCAGCTGGGTTCCCGGCGGCCTTCGAATCCGGCGCAGGCAACCTCACTGCTGAGCAGGGCAACTTCTTCTCGAGCGTTGCCTTCTTCGAACAGGGTGCACCGTACATCGCGGCAGTTCTTGCCTACGCAATCGGCAACCAGACCATCGCCCAACGACTCTTCGCGGTCCGCGAAGACCTGATCAAGCCCACCTTCATCACCGCAACTGTGGGATACGGCGCAACGGTCATCGGTGTCGGAATGCTGGGTGTTCTCGCGCTGTACCTCGGAATCGAGCCAACTGATGGTGACGTCAACAACCTGATTCCTCAGATGGCCGCGTCGTACCTGCCCGGAATTTTGCTTGCTGTCTTCTTTGTCATGATCATCGGCGCGCTGTCGTCGACGGCGGACTCGGACCTTGCTGCACTCTCGTCCATCGTGATGACCGACGTCTACGGCCAGGCTGTCGCCGGCAAGGGTAATGCGAACCCTCGACGGATGCTGCTTATCGGCCGAGTAACGATGATTGTTGCCACGGCGGCGGCTATCTCCTTGGCAAGTCTGCAATTGAGCATTCTGGATCTGTTGGTTTTCGTCGGCGCGCTGTGGGGCGCTTTGGTGTTCCCGGTTATTGCGAGCTTCTACTGGGGCAAGGTCACCAACAAAGCCTTCACTGTGTCGGTGCTGGTGGCTCTTGCTGCCTTCTTGCCCGTCCGATTCAGTTGGGTGCCGATGGATGGGATGTTCGGGATCCTCTCCGACATCGTTGCCGTTGTCGGTATCGGAGTGGTGCTGGGGCTCATGACATTTGGATTCTTCGGTCTGAAGGTTGCGCAGATCGTCGGTGGCCTGGCGATCGTGCTGTCCGCGCCGTTCGCGATCGGCTTCCTGCACGACTACCCAACGCTCAGCGGATCTTTGGTGGCCTATGCCGTCAGTACCGTCGTGTGTTTTGCGATGTCCGTCAATCAGCGTGAGACGTTCGATTTCGAACTGATCAAGCAGCGGACGGGAGACTTCGACAAGGAAGAGTTTCCTGCTGTGGGAGCGTCCGGAAAGTAACCGTCGAGGCAAGTGGAAGGGATACGAATGAGTACAGCTCTACTGACCATTTATGTTCTGATCTGGCCGGCGTTGGTGCTGGTTGTCTTGGGAGTCATCAGCAAGGGATTCTTCAAGGATTGGGCAACTGCTCGCCGCAACGGTGAGGATCTGGTCTAGCTGTTCACGCCGCCACCGACGCACTTGCTGTCGGTGGCGGCGGTCATATTGCGTCGGACACAGGGGTCGGCGTTATAGTTGCTCAGTGCAACACAACGGAGCAATGTCGCTCACCGGGCCGCCGGCCGTCCATGACGAGCTGGTGCATCTGACGCGACAGCTGATGACGGGGGATCGGCATTCCGACGATCAGCCGTCCATCGCGCAGCACTCGTTCCTCTCGTTCATCGGCCGCAATGACGGCTGCCGGGCAACAGAGATCTCCGACGTTTTCGGCGTCAACCGCTCGACCATCTCGCGCCAAGTGCGTGGATGCATCGACGCAGGCTGGGTGTATGCCGATCCGGGACCCGTTCGCTTGGGCAATCCGCTCCACCTCACTGACGAGGGTCGCAAATATCTCGACGCCGCCGACGCGCGTCGACTCGACCAAGTCGTCAGCAGGCTGCACGATTGGACTGAGTCCGAGATCGAGGAATTCGCCCGTGCACTTCACCGCTTCAGAATCAGCACAGAATCGCAGACCGACGGAGATGACACCCTGTGAGTGAGTACAGCGCCAAAGCCCAGTTCACTATCTCCGACAACGAGTCGGTGGTGCACACAGTCTTCACTCACGCCGAGCGCACCCCGAACCTCACGGTGTTCTCGCGGCCGATGGGCAACGGGTGGGTCGACGTCTCGGCGAAAGAATTTGCCGAGCAGGTCATGGGCGTGGCAAACGGGTTGATTGCCGCCGGTGTTCAGCCAGGGGACCGCGTCGCGCTTCTGTCGGCCACTCGCTACGAGTGGACGCTTTTCGACTTCGCCATCTGGGCGGCCGGCGCTGCGACGGTTCCGATCTACGACTCGTCATCGAAGGGCCAGGTTGCTTGGATCCTCGAGGATTCCGAGTCCGTCATGGCCATCGTGGAGACGGGGACGCACGAGCAGTTGTTCCAGGATGCGCCCCCTAGTCTGCGCGCTGTCATGCAGCTCGATGCCGGCGCTGTGGCAGAGCTGACCAAGCAGGGCATCGACGTCGACGAAACCGAGTTGAAGAAGCGCCTCGACGGTATCCGCGCTGACGACCTTGCATCGCTCGTCTACACATCCGGTACGACGGGGCGGCCGAAGGGCTGCATCCTCACTCATCGGAATTTCTTGTCCGAGGTGCGCGGCATTCTGACTGCGTCGATCGGTAAGGTCGCGGTTCCGGGGAACCGAGTTCTGACCTTCCTTCCCCTGGCACATGTACTTGCTCGCGCAGTGTCCTTGGCGACGTTCGAAGCTGGTGCTGCGCAGGCGCATTGGTCTGATTTCTCGAACATTACAACGCAATTCGAGCGGTACAAGCCCAATACGATCCTCGGCGTCCCGCGGGTCTTCGAGAAGGTTCGCGACGGTGCGGCGCGGAAGGCGGAATCCGGCGGCAAGGTTCCCGGTGCAATCTTTGCTTTTGCAGAAGCAACGGCCAAGGAGTACAGCCAGTCTCTCGACGCCGGTGGCCCGTCCCTGGTGCTCAAGGCGAAGCATGCCGTCGCAGACAAGCTCGTGTACTCGAAGCTACGTGCAGCACTCGGCGGCGAGTGCTGGTTTGCCATTTCCGGCGGCGGTGCACTTACCCCGGAACTCGGCCACTTCTTCCGTGGACTCGGCGTTCCGATCTACGAAGGCTACGGACTCACCGAAACCACGGCAGCGCATTGCGTCAACATTCCCGGGGCTCAGAAGATCGGCACCGTCGGGCAGCCTATGGGCGGCAACGGAGTTCGCATTGCCGAAGACGGCGAGATCGAGCTCAACGGCGGAGTGGTCTTCAAGGGCTATTGGAAGAACGAGAAAGCCACCGAAGAGTCCTTCGACAACGGTTGGCTCCGCACCGGCGATCTCGGTGAGCTCGACAGTGACGGTTACCTTTCCATCACCGGTCGTAAGAAGGACCTCCTGGTGACGGCTGGTGGCAAGAACGTCTCACCCGGCCCGATGGAAGACCGTATTCGGTCGCATTCCATCATCTCGCAGGCAGTGGTCGTCGGCGATGGAAAGTCTTACGTCACGGCACTTCTGACGGTTGATCCCGAGGTTTTCGAGAAGTGGAAGGCCGATAACGGCAAGCCCGCCGAAGCAACCGTCGCTGAACTGCGTGACGACAAGGATCTTCGGGCAGAAATGCAGAAGGCGATCGATGACGCCAATTCTGCTGTCTCGCATGCCGAGTCGATCAAGAAGTTCGTGATTCTCGATCGGGATCTCACCGAGGAAGACGGTGAGATGACGGCAACCCTCAAGATCAAGCGAAACGTAGTCGTCGACCGGTTCTCCAAGGAAATCGAAGGCATGTACACCAAGAGCTAGGAGCGCTTGGGGAACTGCTCGCGGTAGGCCATGACGTCGTCGAGTCGGAATCGGCGGTGGGTTCCGCGTAGCTCGATCGGGAGCTTGCCGGCATCGGCAAGCTTGCGGACATATGTGTCCGAGACGCCGAGAATTTCCGCAGCTTGAGACGTTGTGAGTAGTTCGGCAACGGCACCGAGCGCAACACTGTCACCGTTGGCGAGGTATTTCAGCAGCGCTACGACGGCATCGCCCACTGAGGCCGGGACGTCGATTGTCACGCCGTCGATCACGAGCGTCGTCGTGGCAGTTGAGGTTTGAGCGAGCGCTGACAGCGCGGTCTTGATCTTTTCTGCGTCGGCGCTACCGACTGCTGAAATTACGTGGTCAATGCTCACGTCGAGCTCCGATCGAAGTAGTTGTCACATGAGTGTTGTCAGGCGATGGCGAAGAAGGCCGGCGAGAAGTTCTGTTGTCCTTGCATCGAATCCGATCTCGGTGCATCGCTCGGCCCAGCCGTGTGCAGCTTTGACCAGCGCGTCGATCATTCGGGTGACCGCGCGTTCGCGAAGTCCGAGCCGTAGTCCGGCGTCGATGAAGTTGGCGCGGGTCAGGCGATTGGCGCGCCCGTACAGGTTCATCGCCATCGGATCATTCCAGCCGGTGTACGGCTGAGTGCTGAGTAGATCGTAAGCCGGACTCGGTTGCCACAATGCGTTGGGCGCGTAGATCGACAGGTTCTTTCCGTGTAAGTCTCCATTGCCGATGAGCCATGAAAAGGTCACTGTGCGAAGCAATTCCAGTGTGGATGCAGATTTGGAGCCGCCGCCCGCTTCGCAGGCATCGGTAAGCGCCGTGATGGCAGTCTCGGTTTTCATCCGGTACTTGGACGCCGGATAGATGCCGGCAACTTGGCATGCATCCTCTTGAGCGATGCGGTGGCCATCGCGACGGTCGAAACGCTCGACAAGTAACGCACTCCTGCCGTCGGCGTCGTGGAGAAGTTGAGTGGTCGGCACGCGTAGCCCACATGCTGCCGCCATTCTCATGAAAAAGTGTTCGTTCTCCGACAACAGTGGGAATCCAACGGGCGGAGTGAGTTTGAGGATCGCGGGCCCGGCGGGAGTGTTTGTCGGTACCGACCACATATTGGCACTGACCTTGGGCTGGACTCCGGAAAGTGCAAGCGGATCTGCGTCGACCGAACCGGCGAGGCGATTGAATAGGCTGTGGAAGTTGGCGTCTCGTTCCGGCGCAAACATCGGTTGCGGTTCCGGTGGGACACTACCTGCGGGCGCGATCCGCACATTTCCGATGGTGTCGGCGCCGACGGCCAATAGCAGAGTCAGATGGTCGTCGATCGAGGTTTTGGTCGAGGAAACTACCGCGCCGAGGCGAACACCCTCCGGGAGAAGGCCTGCGAAGAAGGGGGGAACCGCACCGCCGGTGGTGACCACGGGGTAGTGCCCATTCGCGAGCAACGACCATGACACTGAGTGAGATCGGATCGATGCCCCGGTCGATGACAGCGTGCTGTAGTCGAATTCGATCGTGTCGTTTGTTTGGCGTGTGAGGGTGGCAACCTGCACGTCGTCGATGTAGACGTCTGCATTGTCGATGTCCGTCAGCGTCGTGCTGAGAGGGCTGCTCATTGAGGCGCCTCGAGTTCGGCGATCGTGATTGGCTGCAGGCGCAGTCCGAGGGCGTCGGCAATTTCGACGATTGATGCCAGCTTCACGGATCCGGTGCCGTATTCGAGCGCTTGAACGCTGGATCGGGACACCCCGGCTAGGTCGGCGAGTGTTTGCTGGGTGAGTCGGAGTTGGACCCTGCGTTCGGCAAACAGCTCGCCTATGCGTGCAATTTCAGGCATAGGACTGCTGCGCGTCGGTGAACTTCTACGTGGCTGACTCATTGCCGCTCCTATGCCTTATTTTGCAAGCATAAGTCAGGGTGGGGTTGCAGGGCAATCTCAAATGCTCGTTGTGCTTGCATTTTCGTGCATTAGCTTCCCCGTAGCAGGGTAGTCGAGGAGATCGCCCATCGGAGCGTAACCTACCGACAGAGTTGGTGTTCCCCAGCTTTCAGACCAGCCTGATCGGAATTCAAGTCGTTTGGCGAGAAGAGTTTTCGGGTGTCGCTCGAACCTAGCTCCCAATATTGCTGTGACTCGACGTAGCATCCTGAATGTGGCTAGACGATCGGTAACAGTGAGATTTGATTCAGAGGAACTCGAGGCTCTCGAGGCGCTCCGGGAGCTTACGGGCGCGGACATATCCAGCGTCGTGCGCGAAGCAGTCATCGAGCACGCGAAGCGATGTGCCAGGCAGGCGCCGCCGCGCGATATCGGCGACAAGCGTAAGTCCCTGACCTTGAACGATGCCTTCGCGCGATACTCGGCGATGTGTGTTGAGCAGGAGCGGGAAGCCTCCTAAACCAAGGAGCGGTGGAGACATGACGTCCCCACCGCATTTCCCGGTTGTTGAATTATGAACGAACTAGAATCTTGACTGCTGTGTCGTTGTGTTCGATCAAGGTTGTGAAGCCTTCTGAAATCAACTCTTCGAGGTGAATGCGTCCGGTGATGAACGGGGCGAGGTCGACAACTCCGTCCTGAACCATTTTGATGACAGCTTCATGATCGCGGACGTACGCGATTGTTCCTCGCAGATCGATCTCTTTGAGGACGAGCTTCTGCATGTCGATGGTCGCGGGCTTGCCCCAAATTGACACGTTGACAACCACTCCCGCGGGTCGAACGGTGTCGAGCATGGTGTCGAGCACTGCGTTGACACCGGCACATTCGAATCCGATATCCGCGCCGATGCCATCGCTGATCTCGAGAACGCGGGCCTTCACGTCCTCGCTGCTCGGATCGATGACATAGTCAGCGACACCGCTGGACAGTGCCTTTTCTTTACGCGCACCGCTGAGTTCCGTGACGATCGTTGTTGCGCCAAGACCTTTGAGTACTGCGGCGACCAGCAGCCCGATAGGTCCGGCGCCTCCGACTATCGCGATGTCGCCACTTTGGGCGCCGCTACGAACGACGGCATGGTGTGCAACGCTCAACGGCTCGATCAGCGCAGCTTCGTCCAATGGGATGTTGCCGATCTTGTGAACCCAACGTCGGTCAACCACAACCTTTTCGCTGAGTCCGCCACCGCCGCCGGCCAATCCGATGAATCCCATCTGAGTGCACAGGTGATAGTTGCCGGCCCTACATGGAGCACATTCGTTGCAGACGAAATACGGTTCAACGACGACGTTTTCGCCCACTTCGACGTCGGTCACGCCTTCGCCGACTTCTTCGACAGTGCCCGAGAATTCGTGTCCCATAGTGACCGGCGCGTTCTCATGAGAGAGGGGGTGGGGGTGGCCGGGCGCCGAGATGAAGATTGGACCCTCGAGGTACTCATGGAGATCGGTGCCACAAATCCCGCACCAGGCGACCTTCAATTTGACGGTACCTGGCCGCACTTCGGGCTCGGGAATGTCTTCGATTCGGATGTCTTTCTGACCGTGGAACCGTGCTGCCTTCATAGATCCGCACCTCACTTCGTTGTGAATCCGCTGGTAGATCAACGCTAGGACTCCGATGGTGGGGTGTGAAGGGTTGCAATGGATTGCAATGTGGTGGAACGGGGAGCGTGTCCAATGGTGTCGTCGATGATCTGACAGTGGGGAATGAAGTTTGATGTGCGCACTCGCCACCTAGACTGCAGTCATGTTTTCGAACGAAGTTAGCCGGCGAACCTTCTTCGTGGGAGCTGCCGCCGCGGCCACCTCAACCCTTGCAATGACGAACGCGTCGGCCTCCGTTCCAGCGTCAGCGAATCCGACTATCGTTGCGCGCCAACGGTTCTTCGGCCCCGAGAATGTTGATCCATCGACCGGCGAATTGGACTCGTCGAAGACGATTCTTTCCTGGTTTGGTGTCACGAATTTTGCTATGTCCATCGCAGGCAACGTCGTCCTTCTGGACGCCTGGGTTCCTCGAGGCGAGTTCTCGAACTATGTGCCGACCAGCCCAGAAGAACTGGCCGCGCTAGCGCCGAGCCACATCCTGATTGGGCATGGGCATTTCGATCACGCCGCTGACGCTGCCGAAATTGCCTCGATGTGTGGAGCAACCATCGTTGGAACAGACGAGCATTGCAGTCAGATCGCAGAGCAAGCGACAACTGAGCTCCGAACGTTGCCGCTGGATTCTGACCGAACTGACTTCTCGCTATCCAACGGTGTTGCCGTGCACTCTGTTCGGCACTTGCACTCCGCGCTGCGGGCCCCGCGAGGCGAGCAGCCGCCACTCGTTCTTGTGCCCGATTTCAGTCCGGCCATCGAACATCCGCCGACACCTCACGACACTGCACACCTGGCGTCGCATTTCAACGATGCCGAGGGTGGATCGTTGCTCTACCAGTTCGTGATCGGTGACTTCGTACTGACTTGGCACGACAGCACAGGGCCGCTCTTCACCGACGCTCCGGAGATCCTGGAGGCCCTGCGTGCGTTGCCAGCGTCCACAGTTCAGATCGGGTCTATTCAGGGCTACAACCAGTACACGAACGGGCTCAGTGACCCACTCGACTACATCCGGGCACTGCGGCCTTCACTCTTCGTGCCGGCGCACCATGATAATTGGCTCGCACCGCTCTCCGCGCCGGCCGTCGCATACGAAGAGAGACTGCGTCAAGCGCTTGCAGGCTTGCCGACGTCACCCGAACTACTGTTGCTCACCGATCCGGCAGACTATGTCCAGCCTTCACGGCTCACGTTCGACATACCGGTGAAGTGACAGACGTAGATTCAGATTCAGTGAATGTGCTCCTGCCAATCAGCTGGCACGCGGCCGGCCGGACCAGGAACCGGCTGGTCGGTGGGATGCGAAGTGGGCGGGGCCAATTCAGGACCGTCGTAGGCTTCCTGAGTTTCGAAGCTCCAGAACCAATCCTCGCCAGGCTCGAAACTCTGCATGAAGGGGTGCTTGGTCGCCGCGGCGTGAGCGCTGGCATGTTGTGACGGGGATGAGTCACAGCATCCGATGTGACCGCACTGAGTACATCGACGCAAATGCACCCACCAACCGCCAGCAGCGTCGCATTCGACGCACCCGGCACCGCTCGGCGGCACACTCGGATCAATTCCGGCTGGAAGTCCGTCGGTCATGGTCAGTCCCTTCGTTGAAGTGGCTCTGCCTATTCATCGTGCGCGCCGAGTCGGGCGCGCTACTCGGCATCGTCGACATGGTTGCGCTCTGGTCCAGAGATCGGCAGGAGAACACGGAAGCGGGTGTCCCCGGGTTCGGATGTGACCCGAAGTTCACCGTGATGTTTGCCGACAACGATTCTCCACGAAATGTCCAGGCCCAAGCCCGTTCCCTCGCCGACCGGTTTCGTGGTGAAGAAGGGCTGGAAGATTCTGTCGATGACGTCGTCGGGGATTCCTGATCCTGTGTCGCAGATTTCGATGCAGACTCGATCGCCGTCGCGGCTGGTGCGAACAGTCAAGGTCCCACTGCCATCCATTGCGGCGACAGCGTTGTCGATCAGATTGGTCCACACTTGATTCAGTTCGCCTGCATACGCATCGATGGGTGGGAGTGCCCGGTCGTATTCCTTGACGACGGTGATGTCACCGATTTTCTGTCCCAACATAATCAGCGTGCTGTCGAGCAATTCGTGAACGTCGATGGTCTGGAAGGGCGCGCGGTCCATTTGCGAATACTGTTTGGCCGCACCGACAAGCGTGGAGATTCGGGTGGTGGAATCGGCGATCTCGTTCATCAGTAGCTCAGACTCGATGGTGTAGTTCAACCAACGGATTGCCCCCTCGAGCACGGACTCGTCCACTGCTGCGGCAACAGTCTCCAGCCAGTTGGTGTCGAGGCCAGCTTGGACGAAGGTTGGTGCTAGGTCCCAACCTTCGCGGATGGAATGGTCCTCGAACCATTCACCCAGGGAGTCTTCTCGATCGGATGCTTCAAGGGGCGTGAGCGTCGGAGCCTTGGCAACAACTTCGGCGACTTCCTCTTGCATATGCATGAGGGTGACAAGTGAGTCGCGATCGTAGAAGCCTGAGGCGATCATCCCCAGTTTGCGCCGCATGCCGGCGACGCGTTCGCGTAACGACGCGGTCGCCCGCACTGCGGCGGCTGCGGGATTGTTCAGTTCGTGGGTCAATCCGGCGGAGAGGGAGCCGAGGGCGAGAAGACGCTCACGTTGATCCATGATCTGGCGGGTGTTCTGGTTCCCGAAGAACACTCCTTCGAGAAGGTGCACAGCCATCGGAAACCATTCGCGCACTACAGCGCCGAACTTGTCGGCGTCGAGAACGAAGAAGGTCGACGGCTTCGTTACGCGCAGCGACACCGAATAGATTTGCGGGACACGATCACCCAAGTACGACGTCCAACCGCCGGAGTAGACGCCTCTCTGGGAGGTGCGCACCATCTCGATGTCTTCGCCGCCGGAGAGTTTCGACATGATCAGTTCGCCCTCGATCAGGACGTAGAAGCACGATGCCGGGTCGCCTTCGAGGTAGACCTGGCCGCGGTCGATTTCAGTGATGTGGCCACTCTGGCAGAGTGTTTCGAGTTGATCGTCGGTGAGCTCCTCGAACAGGAACAGTGTGCGAAGAAGTTCTGGACTGCATTCTGGGACAGACATCAAATCTCCCTATTGTTGAGCGAGATAGCGGTGGACGAACATCACGGCCATCGCTCCTTCACCGACAGCCGATGCGACCCGCTTGGCTGATTCGGCATGCACGTCACCGGCGACAAAGACTCCGGGAACACTGGTTTCGAGGTGGTGGGGTGCTCGGTCGAGGGGCCACCCTTGCGGTGTGATGCCGTCGGCGGCGAGGTCGGGGCCGGCGACGATAAATCCATGGCGATCACGAACGACAACGTCGCCGAGCCAATCCGTCAGCGGAGCGGCGCCGATGAAGATGAACAGCCAATGGGCGTCAACGATCTCTTCTTCACCAGTTGCTCTGTTCAGCAGCGTGATTCGCTCGAGGTGATCGTCACCGTCAGCGGCGATTACTTCGGTGCAGGCGCGAACCGATATCTTCGGATTTTTCTCGATCTGTTGAATCAGGTAGTAGGACATGGATGCTTCGAGTGAAGCGCCCCGGATGAGGATCGTGACGGATCGTGCACCGCGTGAAAGATAAACAGCTGCTTGGCCGGCGGAGTTTGCCCCACCCACGATGTAGACATCCTGCTCGCTACATCGCGCGGCCTCGGTGACAGAAGACCCGTAGTACACGCCTCGGCCGGTGAACGTGTCGAGACCGGGAGCCGAAAGTTGACGGTACGAAACACCCGTGGCCAAGATGACAGAATGCGCATCAACGGATGTGCCGTCGTCGAAACGAACTGTGCGGGCAGAGCCGTTGATTTCGAGACCCGTCACATCGCGGGCTGTGATGACCTCAGCGCCGAACTTTGTTGCCTGCCTCCGCGCGCGATCGGCCAACTGTGATCCGGAAACACCGTCCGGGAAGCCGAGATAGTTCTCGATACGAGAGCTTTGACCGGCCTGTCCACCTGTGGCGCGTCGTTCGATGAGGACAGTTCGCAAACCCTCCGAGGCTCCATAGAGAGCAGCACCCAACCCCGCCGGTCCACCGCCGATGACAACCAAATCGTAGAAGTCCTCGGACAGGGTGGTGCTCAGGCCGAGTTTGTCCGCGAGTTCGGTGTCCGTCGGCTCGACCAGCACGTCACCATTGGGAGCAATGACGACGGGAAGGTTTAACTCGTCGACCCCTGCGGCGGTGAGGAGTCGTTGTCCCTCAGGCTCGTCCGACATGTACCAGCGGTATGCAAGTTGATTGCGTGCCAGGAACTCTCGAACATCAGAGGATCGTCCAGACCAACGATGACCGACGACTTTGGTCTCCTCGGCAGGGTGGTGACTGGAGCCGGCCCAGGCGTCGAGGAGAGCGTCGATGACCGGGTAGAGCTTTTCTTCCGGTGGGTCCCAGGGTTTGAGCAGGTAGTGATCGAGGTCGACGACGTTGATGGCGTCGATCGCGGCCTCGGTATCTGCATACGCAGTGAGCAGTACGCGCCGAGCTATCGGGTAGAGATCCATTGCCTGCTCGAGGAATTCGATTCCGCTCAAACCGGGCATGCGGTAGTCGGCGACGATAACGGCGACAGCGTCTCCGCGAAGCTTCATTTCGCGCAGAGTTTCGAGCGCTTGATCGCCCGATTCGGCGCGGATGATCCGATATTTCTCGCCGTAGCGTTTACGAAGGTCGCGGACGACGGCGCGGGAAACTCCGGGGTCGTCGTCGACGCTGAGGATAGCTGGTTTGGCAGGTGCTTTCGGCGTGTTCACTCGGTGCCCTCCCCGACGTTGTAGTCAACCCCTCCAGTATGCGACTGTCACGAGCAGCGTCAATCGCTACAGATGCGCTGCAAGCGAACATGTGGATGTGAACTGGGAATTTGTCGGTAGCGGGAACCGATTGAGTTTCCGGCGCATCAAATAGAGTGAGTTCATACCGAAGGGGGCCCGATGAGAATGTCGATGGGGGGTCGGCTTCTCGTGGCAGGGATATTGGTATGGGCTTTGGTCGGATGCGGCTCAGCCGTGGAGGGGGAGGCTGAGCCGCTATCCGGTCAAGCGGGATTATTCGATCCGTGTACGGACATTCCGGATTCTGCGATCAGGGGCGTCGGACTTGATCCGTACACGAAGGAGGTTGACATCGAGGGTGTTGAAATCCCCGGATGGAAGATCTGCTCGTGGAAAGGCCCGTGGTACTTCGTTGTCATTTTTTCGAACATGCACTCATTGCAAGATATTCGGGCGAACACCGATTTCACCGGATTTCACGAAGTTGAAATCGGCCAGAGGCAAGGTGTTCAGTACTCCAGTGCTCAGGATCAAGTTGGTGCGTCCTGCTATTTCGCGACGCAAGTTAAACAAGGTTCGATCTGGCTTCAAATCTCCCGGATGGGCCTGCGTCCGATCGAGGAGCCTACATGCGTGCTCATGCAGAGATATGGTTTGGAACTTGAAACTTATTGGCCAAGTTGATAATTGAATTACTGGACAAGGGGAAGTGAAGTGGCTAATCCTGACGGATCCCAACTGTCACAGTGGCTGACTTGGAAAGACGGAATCGAAGGCGGCGCCATCGCGGTGGACTTTGAGGTGGCCCGCAAACTCCGTGATAGCTGCAGCGCATTGCGTGCGGAGTTGGAAATGGCCCTTGGGGAGGTCGATTGGGTATCAAATGTGAAGGGAATGGGCACGCTCCAATCAGGTATTGATTTGGCGCGCAAATTCTCCCTGAAAGCGTCTGGAGGCGAGGACTCGCTCGAGAAGTCGCTCCTCAGTCACATCGACGTTCTCAATGAGATGGAAGCGTACTTTCAGGAATGCGTGACGCGCTATTTCGCTGTGGAGGCGGAGAATGCGGGTCGTCTGGCGCGACATGAAGTGTCAGGATCCTAGATTGGCGGGGCTTCGACTTATTGTGGCGGCCATTGTGATTGGGTTGTTTGCGGTGGGGTGTGGCTCAACCGTCGAGGGTGAACCTGAGCGTGCGTCTGGTCAGGAAGGTTTATTTAACCCGTGTACGGACATACCGGACTCGGTGATCGAGGGAGTTGGGCTTGATCCGGCGACGGAAAGCGCCGATATTTTCGGGGTCGAACAGCCCGGGTGGAAGATCTGTTCTTGGGACGGAAGTTGGTACAACGTCACCATCTATTCGACGAGTTACACCATATCGGATGTTCGCAGCAATCCGGACTACGTGGATTTCATTGATGTCGACATCGGTGATCGACGTGCCACGCAATACCGTCGTGCAGACAGCACAGACGAAGCTTGCTATGTGATCTTCGCGGTGGATCAGGGTTCAGTTTGGATCAATGCCGAAAAGGATGCCTTGAGCGAGCACACAGGGAACAGTTGTGACGAGGCGAGGAGGTTGACCGATGAGCTCGACAGCTATCTTCCACGCTGACCCAACGCAGAACTTTGAAAACTGCAAGATCTGGCTGCTAATCAAATCGGGGGTAAGAGAGTCGTGAGTTCACCACAGTCGGCGACAGATCTACAACTGACACTAGATCCGATAGTCGCTAAAGACATCTTACTTGCATGTAATGCGTGGCTGGGTGAACTCGGTTCAATTAGGAATGGATTGACTCGCATTGCAACGGTTTCGGGGATGGGAACCCTGGAATCGGGGCGAGCCTTAGCGGCCAAGTTCTCACAAAAAGCCGTTGGCGGCGCGGACTCGTTGGAGAAATCTCTCGACAGCCACATCGCCGTTGTGAAGGAGATGCGAGCCTACTTCCAAGCCTGCATCGACCGCTATGAATCTGTGGACGGGGACAATGCGAATCGACTGGCCCGGCATGAAGTATCGGGATCCTAAATTGGCGGGGCTTCGACGTATTGCGGCGGCCATTGTCATGGGGTTGTTTGCGGTGGGGTGTGGTTCAACCGTCGAGGGTGTGCCTGAGCGTGCATCTGGTCAGGAGGGATTGTTCAACCCCTGTACGGACATTCCGGACTCGGTGATCGAGGAGGTCGGTCTCGACCCTTCGACGGAGCTCATCGATATTGACGGTGTAGAGCAACCAGGATGGAAGATGTGTATGTGGAAATCGACGTGGTACTTCTTCACGATCATGTCGACGAAATACACGCTTGATGATGTGCGAAGCAATTCGGATTACACAAAATTCGATGAGTCGATAATTGCTGATCGAGTCGGACTGTGGTTTCAGCGGGAATCTGACGAAACCATCGACGGGTGCTACCTAGCGTTTGCGGCATCTCAAGGTTCGGTGTGGCTCAACATCGAAGCAGACGCGGGGACGCCGCACCAAGGCTCTACCTGTGGACTTGTCGAAAGTTTTGCATTGCAGCTTGTTTCGTCCTTGCCCCGATAAATCTCCGAGAGTAGGTCCAGTGGCGAGTCAGGAATCTGGCGAACTGTTCGTCGATCCGAAAGTGGCCAAACCAATGGTTGCAGCGTGTGACGCATGGATAGGTGAACTTAAGTTGATGGTCGTGCTCAGCGAGCGACTCAGCGACGTCAAAGGCATGGGAACTCTGGAATCGGGACGCGCCTTGGCGGACAAGTTTGCAAAGAAGGCCATTGGTGGCGAGGACTCGCTGGAGAAATCTCTCGACAGCCATATCGCCGTGGTGAAGGAGATGCGAGCCTACTTCCAAGCCTGCATCGACCGCTATGAATCCGTGGACACGGAGAACGCCGCCGCCCATGGGAGGCTCGAGATCCTCGAATAGGCACAAAAAATCTCGCTGAGCGGGAGGCCATCCGACTCAGCGAGACTGTGGAACGACTAGGCGGTGGGCAGAGACTTCAGCGAGGTGACCGTAGCGTCCACGGCGCGGGCTGCTTCGGCGCCCTTCTTCACGAAATGGGTGCTGAAGTAGTCGACATGCTCGGCATGCTCGTGGAAGTTGTGCGGCGTCAGAACGACGGAGAAGACCGGAACATCAGTATCAAGCTGCACTCGCATCAAACCGTCGATGACGGCGGTCGCCACAAAATCGTGGCGGTAGATGCCACCGTCGACGACGAGGCCAGCAGCAACAATTGCCTGGTAACGGCCCGTCTGCGCCAAACGGCGCGCATGCAGCGGGATCTCGAAAGCGCCCGGCACCTCGAAGAAATCGACTGAATCGCGGGCGTAGCCCAAACCGACTATTTCGTCTGTGAATCCGTCACGTGCACGGTCCACGATGTTGCGATGCCACGTCGCCTGAATGAACGCGATGCGCTGTCCCTGGATGTCACTCATAATGACAAAACTACTGCACCAGGAAGCGTCGTCGCGAATGCATGTCTCAATCCTGCTGCCGCGGGAACGCCGTGGATCGCCCCCAGCCTGCATCGTTGGTGAGGTGCTCGAGCAGCGGCTGGATTCGGTAGGGAAGAGGATTGGTCAGCGCGATCGTGGTGGTGGAATGAGTGACACCCGGAAGGCTGACGATCTGCTCCGCCAACTTCTGCAGCGCAGCGTGGGTGGAGGTGGCTACGCGCACCAGCAGATCTTCGCGTCCCGTGGTGGCGTGAATTTCGATCACCTCGGGCAACTCGGCCAAGCTCCTCGCGATGGCGCTGATCTTTCCCTGCTCCAGTTCGAGGCCCACAAATGCCTGGATGGGGATGCCAACTTCGGGGAGATCGAGATTGGGGCGGAACCCGGTGAGGATTCCGCCTGATTCCATGCGCTTCATCCGAGCCTGGACAGTGTTCCGGGCGACTCCCAACGAGTTGGCGAGTTCGGCGACACTCATGCGCGAATCCTTGCTGAGCAATCCGAGTAGCTGGACGTCGAGCTTGTCGATGCTGAGCACTTTGTGAACCTTTCTTCAGTGATCGAGGTCACTGGATGATCGTATTGCTTAGTTCAATAGATTTGCATTGACCAAATCGTAGCTCAGGAAGAGCATTGGTTCTACGAATTGCTCAGCGGAACAGTTTGCGTAGATCACTGTACCCATCGACGATTCGTCTCGATCTCACGCCTGTGTCGTACAAGTCCTTTGGAAAGGTCTATCTCACAATGACTCTCACCGCCGAGCCTGTGAACTCCGCCCACATCTCCGACGACACTGCCGGCGTATTCGATCGCGCAGACTATCTTCGCGATTACCCGCACGAGCAGGTGAGCTTCTTCCAGGATCCGGCGAGCGGACTCAAGGCGATTGTTGCAATCCACTCCACGACGCTCGGGCCGGCGCTCGGCGGCACCCGCTTCTACCCGTACGCGGACGAATCTTCCGCTGTCACAGACGTTTTGCGGCTCTCTCGCGGAATGACCTACAAGGCCGCAGTTGCGGGTGTTGATCTGGGCGGCGGAAAGGCCGTCATCATCGGCGACCCGGCAACGGCGAAGTCTGCCGAATTGCTCGGCGCCTACGCAAAATTCGTTCAGACACTTGGCGGCCGCTACATCACGGCCGGAGATGTGGGGACCAACTCGGACGATCTCGACGTGATCGGGCTCGGAACGGACTTCGTGGTGGGGCGCAATGCGAAGGCGGGCGGCTCGGGCGACAGCGCGCCGATGACGGCGCTCGGTGTTTTCCAGTCGCTGCTGGCAGCGGCACAATCGCACTGGGGCTCGCGTGATCTGGCCGGAAAGACGGTGGGAGTCGAGGGCACCGGCAAGGTCGGGTACGAACTCATCAAGCTGCTCCTGGCCGACGGCGCGACCGTGCTGGCCACTGATGTCAACGCGACGGCACTCGACCGCGTGAAGGCGGATTTCCCGCAGGTGCAGATCGTGGACAGTGTCATCGACGCCGATCTCGATGTTTATGCGCCCTGCGCAATGGGTGCGACGCTTTCGCACGCCACAGCAGAGGCAATCACAGCCGCGGTGATCTGCGGCGCAGCCAACAACCAGCTGACCGAACCCGAGGTCGAGTCCGTTCTGAGCGATCGCGGCATTACGTGGGTACCTGATTATGTCGCCAACGGTGGTGGCCTCATTCAGGTTGCGGGCGAGCTGAAAGAGCATACGGCTGAGCAGGTCAGGGCTCAGGTGGAGAAGATTTTCGACACGGTAGCCGAGATTCTTGCCAAGGCGAAGGCTGAAGCAATCCTCGCGGGCGATGCAGCAGACTCCGTCGCCGAGGCGCGTATCGCACAGGCAGTTCGTTTGCGCACGGCGAGCTGAGACGCCAGGTGCTGACCCACTGCGCGTAGGGATGCGTCGGATCTGCATCCAGAACTTCCCGCGCTGACGCGGCCAGGTCGCGGCCGACCTCGGCGTAAATCCAGAAGCAGGGGAGTACCGCAGCGGCCGAGACGGCGTACGGCGCGGTGGCGGCAGTCGCGATCAGATAGGACACGTATCCCAAGCAGGCTTGTGAGTGCTCGAGCCGACTGGTCTCGGTCGGCAGAATCCCGCCGGTGAGAAGGCCGTCATGCAGTGACGACTCGACCGTGGCTGCCGTGGATGCGGAGTTGGACCAGAATCCCGCTGCCTGCGGGTTCGGTGCGTGAGCGGCGACAAGAGACAGCGCTTGGGAGTACCCCTCGAGATAGAGCTTGTCTTGCTCGATGTAGGTGCGGAACGCGTCGAGCGGCAAGGTGCCGTCGCCGAGTCGGCGCAGGAATTCGAGTGAGTCGATGGACTCACGCAGCACTTTTGTCTCGTCCCAGAGGCGGTCGGTGAATCGGTCCGAAGTCGATTCGATGAGCGCCGTGTTCGAGACGGACGTATTTTCGGCAGAACTGTATGCAGGCTGTGTGGTAGCCATGACATCCCTTCGTCAGCATTACCTGATCAGGTTCCCGGGTTTGATCTCAGCCCCGCCCATGCGGAGCACCCCGTGTCAGAACAAGGCGACCTTAACACCGCCGCTTTTCGTTGCTCGTCCCCACCTCTCGGAAATTGGTAGGTTTGGGACAGATTCTCTCAAAGTCGAGGTCGTGAGGAGATTCAGGCATGGACACCGAGATTCGACCGGGAGACACAGGCCAGAGCACCCTTGTCGTCCATACCCCAGCCGGTGACGTCCGGGGATATGCCGATGGTTCGGTTTTCGCCTGGAAGGGTATCCCGTACGCGGCCGCCCCGACCGGGGAGCGAAGGTTCCGAGCGCCACTACCGGCCGAACCATGGGACGGCGTGCGGGATGGCCGCGCCTTCGGTCCCATCGCACCGCAGGGGCAAAGCCCGGCGGTGCCGATAGATCGGGCGTTTGTGGTCGACGAGGATTGTCTGTCTGTCAATGTGTGGGCGCCACGCCCAGACGGCACACCTCGGCCGGTCATGGTGTGGATTCACGGCGGTGCCTATTGTCTGGGTTCTGCAGCCCAGAGCATCTACGACGGTCGGCACCTGGCGGAGACCGGTGACGTCGTTCTCGTCTCGTTCAACTACCGCGTCGGCGCGATGGGGTTCCTTGACTTGTCTTCCTTCTCGACACCGGACGTGGTGTTCGAGTCGAATTGTGGCTTGCGCGACCAGATTGCAGCGCTCGAGTGGGTGCGTGACAACATTGCTGCGTTTGGCGGTGACCCGGGTGAGGTGACGGTATTCGGGGAGTCGTCGGGTGCCGGTTCCATCACGACGTTGATGACGTGCCCCACGGCCGAAGGCCTATTTCATCGCGCGATCGCTCAAAGCCCGCCGGCCACATCGGTATACGGACGTGATCGCGCGCGCTCGGTGGCACTCCGCTTCCTCGAACTTATTTCGATTGCCCCAGTCGATGCCGGCGATCTGATCGACGCCGATCTCGAACTGATCATCAAGGCCGGTGACGAACTGGTCAACGAAATCCCGACCCGCATTCCAGGCACCCTCGCCATGGCCCCAGTGGTGGATCGAGATCTGGTGCCGCACTACCCCGTTGCAGCTTTCCAGAAGGGGTATGCCCACAGAATCCCACTGATCATCGGATCGAACAAGGACGAGGCGTCGATCTTCAAATTCATGAAATCGCCGTTGATGCCGGTGAGTGCGCAGTCGGTGGAGGCGATGCTGCAGGCACTGGCCGACGACCACCCGGACATTTCGCCGACGCGGCTGGCCGAGATCATGTCCGCCTATCCTGATCACGCCAAACCCAGCGGTGCCTTGGCGCTCTCGCGTGACGCGGCGTTTCGGATGCCGACACTATGGATTGCCGACGCGCATGCACGGCACTCGCCGACGTGGCTCTATCGATTCGACCACGCCACGCCCATGCTCAAGGCCGCGCGCATCGGAGCTGGGCACGCAACCGAATTGCCTTATGTATTCGGCAATTTCGGAACCCTGGACGTCGATCCGACATTCTGGTTGGGTGGACGCAAGGCTGCAATGGAGGTGGCCGGTCGGATACAACGACGGTGGCTGGCATTTGCCCGGCATGGAGTGCCGGCCGCGCTCGACGGGTCCAAACACTGGCCGCCGTATGACGAAGAGGCCCGATCCACGCTACTGATCGATTCGCCGGACTCGTTGGTCCACGACGCTGACGAGGTGCTGCGCATCGCCTGGGGGACCGAGGTGATGGGATTCAAATAGCGGTCAGGGGTGATCGAGTTCGCGCAGCACCGGAAGCGCAGCGCACACGATCGCGATGACAACGATCGGAATCGACAGTGCCACAAAGGTTGATGCAATACCGAGCTGATCGAGAAGTGGGCCGACAACGAGGTATCCGAGTGGACCGGCGGCGTAGGCCGTCGACGTCATCACACCGACAACCCGGCCTCGCATGTGCTCGGGGCTGCGAGTCTGCATGGCGTAGTTGGCTATCGGCCCCACCGGGCCGTACACAAGACCTTGCAGGCCCGCCAGGACCAGAATCACCCACAACGGCGGGAGCAGGGCCATCGCGAGCATGGCAACGCCGAGCACGCCGACTGCACAGATCATGATCAGTCGCCGAGACATCAGGGGAGCTAGCGGCGCGTACGCCAAGGCGCCCACGATTCCACCGATCGCCAACGCCATCAACACGGACCCGAGCTGTGCGGGTTGATCGAGCTCGGTGAAATACACGGGGAAAACAACACTCTCCACCGGCATGTACAGAGCCACGACGGCCATGTCGACCAGTGCCAGAGTTCGGAGAAGCTTGTTGTTCCACACGAACTTCAAGCCCTCGAGTGTGCCGTGCCAGATGGACGCCGGACGTAGGCCGGGGTCTGGTGTTCCGGCGTCGGCCAGACGGATGAAGGCAACGACGATGATCGAAAGCACGAACCCCGCCGCAGTCACCCAGAGGGTGCTGACCGCGCCGATCGTGGCGATCAGGACGCCGCCGACTCCGGGACCGATCAGATACGCGACGTTGTAGTTCGCCTCGTACAGGCTGTTGGTCCGATCGAGCTTCCACCCCGCGGCGCGCGTCGCCGCCGGCAGCATCGATTCTCGCGCCGCCATGCCGGCCGGATCGAATGTTGCACCGAGCGCAGCGAGAGCGGCAATCACCGGAATGCTCAGACCTGAGGTGACCGCGAAGATGGGAATGGCCGAAGCCGACACAGCGGACAACGCGTCGGACACCAGCGAGGTGCGCCGACGACCGAATCGATCGACGAGAGTCCCGGAGAACAAACTTGCGATCAGCAGTGGCACGGCAGCGGCGCCGGCAACAATTGCCGCGTCGGTGGCGCGCCCGGTGCGCTCGAGAACGAGCCAGGGGATGACCACCATGGAGATGCCGTTTCCGATTGCGGAGAACAGCGTCGCGAGGTTGATCAGAACCAACGGAAGGTAGTGGATCTGTTCGGACGTGCCCGCGCCCAGTCGGGGTGTGACAGTCACGGACATTCCTTCCGGGCGGCGGGGCAGCAAAAGTGCTGTTTCCACCAACACTGCCCGACGCGCGTCATGTCCGCGACTGATTTTTGACGGCTCGCTCGGCCTCGGGGTCAGTTATCCCCGAGGCAACAAGCGGTTACACGAGGATCTGAAACTCCGGATTCTGCGCGACGAACTTTTCGACGTACGAGCAGGACGGGACAATCTTCTTACCGTCCGACTGCGTTTGTGTGAGGGCTTCGCGCACGACGACGGCAGCGAGCCCGCGGCCACGGAACTGCGGGTAGGTGACGGTGTGGTGGAAGTCGCGCACACCATCCGATTCGGAATACTCGGCAAAACCTGCGAGTTCGTTGTCCGCGTAGATATCGAAGCGGCTCTCGTCGACGTTGTGCACGACTGTGTCGGTCATTGTTGGTGGCTCCGTATCGGTGAGGGATGTCTCCTCGACGGTACCCGGGTCTGTGGGCGGTGCGGGAGGCGCTTCGAGTCAGCGCTCTTCGATTGCTGCTCGCTTAATTGGACAGCCGTTCAAAGTTGATCGTGTAGGGCGCTGTGGTGTCAGAAATAGGCTGTGTACTAGGGATTCTCGGTGTGAAGATGCGTGGGAAAACAGCGATACACATGATTTGCTACCGTAATGATCCCACCTGGTGAGATAGTTGAAAAAGATTTTTTCGCAACCGGGCGTGTTGCTCCCTTGGGGGCCGAAAAAACGGGCAAATCGCAGGTCAGGGCGACTGGCTCCAGATATGGACCAATGTCGTGAAGGCGATAGCCTTAGGTCTCGAATAGGCACTAACACGGCATCGTTTTCCAGAGCGCAACCCAAACGAAGCTTTGGGGGGTTAGCGTGTGCATCGTCGGGGATAAACGAAGCGTTACAGGGTCACCGGAAAAAGTCTCGGGTGCATCCAGGCAACGGGTAGTCGTCACATCGTCGTCGAACACTTCGAGGAAGGAACGCACATGATTTTCGGACAGCGTGAGTCGAACAGTTACCTGGCTGCAATATTCTCGTACGACTTCCTCGATGAGCACATCGGATACGAGACGATTGCGCGCATTCACCGTGGCGAGATCGATGATTGGATCCGCGACCTTGCCGCATCCGGACTCTTTTCCGCGGCCGAGGTTCGGGCGGCAGAACTCGCATGGCACAAGAACCCGCGACTCCTTCTCGACGCGCTCCTCGAAGACGCGGACGAAGTGTCGGTCAAGCGGTGGGAAATCGCGTGGGCGCGACTCGATCGCCAGTCACATAGCGTTCACCCCGCACCCGTCGCTGAGCACGGTTGAAGGGCAACTGACGACTGAGGTGGTCAGATGATGCTTGCCTCGCCGCCATCGACCACAACAACCTGCTGATCACTCAGCACCCGGAACGGAAGCTGCGCTGCCGTAAGTACGGCGATGGTCCGTGCCGTGGCAGCAGGGTCCTCGAGTACAGAACCGTCGCCGTGCGGAACAATCGAGAACTCGACAAATGCAAGCCCAGCCCATATCGGCTCGATTCCGCACGTAGGCAGTACATCCGACGGATCATCGGTGACGTCCAACCCGGTCAAGGTCGGTGTGGCCACTGCAGCGCCGGCGCTGTATCCCGCATAGGCAAGATCTCCGTCGCGGACAAGGCGTTCGAGGACTTCGTCCGCTCCCGTCCGCGCTAATTGCGCTCGCAGGACAAAGGTGTTTCCGCCGCGGACCCAGACACAGTCGAACGTCCGCAGTGCCTGCTCCAGCGCGTCAGGTGAGTGTGAGTAGTCGCGGATGTCGAGTTCCTCGGCGTCGTATCCCGCTCGGCGTAGTGGCATCAGTTCACTGGTGACCGCGGACGCTCGGGCGGTGACCGGCCACGCGTCGGCGGCCGCTGCGATGACGGCGATCCGAGCACCAGGGCCGACCAGTTCCGCGAACCGTGTGTGGTGGTCGCCGAACCGGTACGACGCCAGGAACAACTTCATCGGACGGCGTGGTTCAGATCGTGAACGCAAGGTTGTCGAGTATCCGTTTGCCGAGCGCGTGATCGCCTATGATCGCGATCTCGTCAAGATGATCGGCCGCGCGGACCCGTCCGCAGGCAAGTCTCGTGAAGAGGGGGGAATTCATCCGAACGGTCACGGTGGGCGGCCCATCGAGCGTGGGAACCAGAGCGGCGCGACCGTCGACGGCGATGTGTAGTTCGCGGGCCAGGGGGCCGCCGAGATCGAAGGTGATGCTGGAGCCGTCCGGTGCCTTGCCCCGTTTGCCGACAACAAATCCGAGCGAACTCGAGATTTCCTTGAACGCCAACTCGGCGCGCGGACCGCCCTCGTCTCCGGGAGCGCTGACAGCGTCGCGGATGTCGAGCTCGTGTAGCCAGCAGTCGAACAATCGAATTCGCATGAAGCGGCCGTACGGTGCCGGGCCGACGGGCGTGGAAGACTCGGCATTCCAGTCGGATTCGCTCAAAGCGCGAAGGGTGGCAGTACGAGCCGACGTGATCTCGCGATACTGCTCGAGGAGTTGCGGCGACGGGACCCGTCGAAGTCCCTCGACCCAGCGTTCGTTGAATGCGCCGATCTCGTTGTGCACGTGGGGGAGCGCGTGAACGTTGACGTCGGTGGTCGGCGGTTCGATTCCCGAGAGAAGCGATTCGGTTCCGATCAGGTGCGCGGTGATGTCGTGCACCGTCCACCCCGGCAAATTGGTGGGGGAGAACCAGCCGTCGCCGTCGAGGGCAGAGAGAAGCGAGTCGATGACCTGCCATTGCTCGATCAACAAGTCGGTGACGGATTCCTGGGGCCAGTCGCTCATATGACTTTTCTCCGTAGGTATCGAAGGTTCACTGACCTCTCACTGTAGGGCGAGGAAGTTCGGCCGCCGAGCCCATGGCGCCGTTCCGCCGAAACCGAATCGAACCGCGCCGCCTTGTGATAGACCGGGGTGGACGGACGAGAAGCTGATTGAGGAGTGCGCGTGTTTCCTGGAAATTTTGTTGCTTCCACACCGGACAAGCCGGCGATCATCCGGCCGTCGACTGGTGAGTCGATCACGTATCGGGAGCTCGACGAGCGATCGATCGCACTGGCCAGGTACTTGCGCGGACTGGGAATGAAGCCTGGCGACCACGTTGCACTTATATCGAACAACGACCTGCGCGCGTTCGAAGTGTATTGGGCTGCACTGCGGTCCGGCTTCTACATCACCGCGGTCAACTGTCATCTGACGGCGCAGGAGGCGGCGTACATCGTCGACGATTGCGAGGCGAAAGTACTGATCGCGTCCGCTGCAGCAGCACACGCTGTTCCGACAGATCCGGCGCTGACTCCGCGAGTTCTCCACAGATTGGTGTACGGGGGTGAGCTCGCGGGATTCGAAGACTACGACGCGGCTGTCTCGGCGCAATCGACGGAGCCTTTGGATTTGCAACCCCGCGGCACGGACATGCTGTACTCCTCGGGAACAACCGGTCGCCCCAAAGGGATCAAGGGAGATCTGCCGGAAGGTGAAGTCGACGTCACGATGGATCCGTTTACCGCCGTGTTCGCGCCGATGTACGGATTCGATTCCAGCACAGTCTATTTGTGCCCGGCGCCGATCTATCATGCTGCGCCGCTGCGGTTCTGCGGGGTCATCAACTCGGTGGGCGGCACAGTGATCTTGATGGACAGCTTCGATGCCGAGACGGCGCTGTCTCTGATCGGCGAGTACGGCGTCACGCACAGTCAGTGGGTGCCGACGATGTTTGTGCGGATGCTCAAACTTCCCGAGGAGACACGACTCGGATACGACGTGTCGAGCATGAAGGTGGCCATTCATGCCGCGGCACCGTGCCCGCCGGAGGTCAAAGCATCGATGATCGACTGGTGGGGTCCGGTGATCAACGAGTACTACGCGTCAACGGAGGGTGCGGGCGCGACATTCATCAACAGCGAGCAGTCGCTGTCGCATCCAGGTTCGGTCGGTCGTGACGGAGTAATGGGGATTGTCCATATCTGTGACGATTCCGGCGCGGACCTTCCCGTCGGTGAGGTCGGCACAGTCTTCTGGGAACGTGAGAAGTTGCCGTTCCGCTATCACAACGATCCGGAGAAAACTGCGTCCGCGCAGCATCCCGATCATCCGAACTGGACCACGAGCGGCGACATCGGGTACATCGACGACGAGAGGTTCCTCTATCTCACCGATCGGGCGGCATTCACCATTATTTCGGGCGGCGTCAATATCTATCCGCAGGAGTCGGAGAATGTTCTGACTCTCCACCCGAAGGTTTTCGACGTCGCGGTAATCGGAATTCCCGACGACGAGATGGGTGAACAAGTCAAGGCGGTCGTCCAGTTAGTGGACGGAATCGAGCCTTCGGCAGATGTCGCCGAAGAATTGCTGAAGTACGTGCGTGATCGCGTTTCGCATTTCAAGGCGCCGCGGTCCATCGATTTCGCCGACGAATTACCTCGAACTGCCACGGGAAAACTCGTCAAGCACAAGTTGCGATCCCAGTATGTGAATAGTTGATCAATCGTTACACCATTGTTCGGAGATAGTCGGCCAGCACCGACGCGTGGCTGTGGGTGAGGTCCTTGCTCGCGGTGAGCAGCACGATGGGGTGCGGGTCCGCTGCGGGTGTGACGCGCGCCAGGTACTCGCGGACGGGACGTGCGTCGAGTTCTGCGCGATATCTCGCGGAAAACGTGTCGAAGCGAGTCGTGTCGTGGCCGTACCACTTTCGTAGTTCGGAAGATGGGGCCAATTCCTTGGCCCAGTCGTCGAACGACAACTCGTCGCGTCGTATCCCGCGCGGCCAAAGCCGATCCACTAACAACCGCACCGCGTTTTCCGAACCGGACTGTTCGTAGATCCGTTCTACGACAATTTTTCGACGCTTCACGATCGACACCTCATGCATCGATTGTGGTTCACATCGTGGAATAGGTCGACACCCCGATGTGATGGGGCTCACATTATACTGACTTGTGCATAGGTAAAGATACTGTTCGGACTCGATTCAGATGAAGAAAGTAGTTCTCCGTGTTCACTTTGCACGGAGAAGTCTGGCTAGTATCAGTCACCATTCACCCAAAAGCGGGTCATCTTCCGCTCATCCCATGTTGGCCGCCGCTCATCGCAGCAGGCGAACCACCAACCGCAGAAGGTAATGGAACAAATGGAAACATCGAAGAGCGCACAAGTGCGTCCGTCGGTCGGCGTCCCTCGGGAGTCGAGTGACGGTGAGCGTCGGGTCGCGTTGGTGCCGAAGATCGTGGCGGCTCTGATCGGGAAGGGCGTCGACGTTGTGGTCGAGTCCGGTGCCGGTCTGGGTGCGTTGATCCCGGACGAGCTGTACACCGCTGCCGGCGCGAAGATCGGCGATCCGTGGACCGCTGATGTTGTTGTCAAGGTCGCGCCGCCGTCGTCGGACGAGATCGGCAAGATCAGTTCCGGAGCGAAGTTGATCGGGTTCCTGAACCCGCGCAACGCGGACAACCGCATCGCCGAGCTCAAGGCTGCCGGGATCGAGGGATATGCGGTCGAGGCTATTCCGCGTATTTCCCGCGCCCAGGTGATGGACGCTCTGTCGTCGCAGGCAAACGTGTCCGGTTACAAGGCTGTGTTGCTGGCGGCGTCTGAGTCGACGCGATTCTTCCCGATGCTCACCACGGCTGCCGGTACGGTCAAGCCCGCGACGGTGCTTGTTCTCGGTGTCGGTGTTGCCGGTCTGCAGGCGCTGGCTACGGCGAAGCGCCTCGGTGGCCGCGCCACCGGCTACGACGTGCGACCTGAGGTGGCCGATCAGGTGCGCTCGGTGGGCGCTCAGTGGCTTGATCTCGGTATCGACGCAGCCGGTGAGGGCGGATACGCCCGTGAGCTCACCGACGACGAGCGCGCGAAGCAGCAGCAGGCTCTCGAAGACGCCATCAAGGGATTCGACGTCGTGATCACCACGGCGTTGGTTCCGGGTCGTCCCGCTCCGCGTCTGGTGACCGCAGCTGCTGTGGAGGGTATGAAGCCCGGCAGTGTTGTCGTGGACCTTGCCGGTGAGACGGGCGGCAACTGCGAGTTGACCGAACCGGGTCAGACCGTCGTCAAGCACGGCGTCACCATTTGCTCCCCGCTGAATTTGCCGGCGTCGATGCCCGAGCATGCCTCGGAGCTGTACTCGAAGAACATTTCCGCGCTGATCGAACTGATGTTGGTAGATGGGGCTTTGGCTCCTGATTTCTCCGACGAGGTTCTGGCCGGCGCGTGCGTCACCCGTGAAGAGAAGAGCGCCTGATGTACACATCGTTGTTGTCGAATATCGCGATCCTGGTGTTGTCCGGGTTCGTCGGTTTCGCGGTGATCTCCAAGGTCCCGAACACTCTGCACACCCCGCTGATGTCGGGTACCAACGCCATCCACGGCATCGTCGTCCTCGGCGCGCTCGTGGTTTTGGGCAAGGTGCACGATCCGTCCATCGGATTGCAGATCATCTTGTTTGTCGCACTTGTCTTCGGAACGGTCAACGTTGTCGGTGGCTTTGTGGTCACGGACCGCATGCTGGCGATGTTCAAGGCCAAGCCCGCCGCCAAGACTGTTTCGAAGGATGGTGACCAGTAATGGAATACCTGGTCAATGGTTTGTACATTGTCGCGTTCTCGATGTTCATCTACGGTCTCATGGGTCTTACCGGCCCGAAGACCGCGGTGCGTGGCAACCAGATCGCCGCAGTCGGCATGCTCATCGCCGTCATCGCGACGCTGATTTCCATCCGTGACACGGAGATGGGGAACTGGATCCTCATCGCGGCCGGTCTGATCATCGGTGTTGTGCTCGGTGTTCCGCCGGCGCTGCGCACGAAGATGACGGCCATGCCGCAGTTGGTGGCACTGTTCAACGGTGTCGGCGGCGGTACCGTCGCGTTGATCGCGTACGCAGAATTCCTCGACTCGGACGGTTTCACCGCGTTCCAGCATGGTGAGTCCCCGACGGTGCACATCGTCATCGCATCTCTCTTCGCTGCGGTGATCGGTTCGATCTCCTTCTGGGGCAGCGTGATCGCGTTCCTGAAGTTGCAGGAAACCCTGCCGGGTCGCCCGATCGGCATCGGCAAGTTGCAGCAACCCCTCAATGCTCTGCTGCTCATCGCCGCTGTTGCATTTTCGGTGATCATCGGTATCAAGGCGATCTCCCCGGAAGGCCCGACCAGTTCCCTCTGGATCGTCGGTGTCCTCGTACTCTCGGGCATCCTCGGCTTGATGGTGGTGCTGCCGATCGGCGGCGCCGATATGCCCGTCGTGATCTCGCTGCTCAACGCACTTACCGGTTTGTCCGCTGCCGCAGCAGGTTTGGCGCTCGACAACCAGGCCATGATCGTGGCCGGCATGATCGTCGGCGCGTCGGGCACCATCTTGACCAACCTCATGGCGAAGGCCATGAACCGCTCCATTCCGGCGATCGTTGCCGGCGGCTTCGGTGGCGGCGGCGGAGAAGCTGCATCATCCGACGGTGTCGTGCGCACGGCGAAGGCCACCTCCGCGGCCGATGCCGCTATTCAGATGGCGTACGCCAATCAGGTGATCGTGGTTCCCGGTTACGGTTTGGCTGTGGCGCAGGCTCAGCATGCCGTCAAGGACATGGCGAAGTTGCTCGAGTCGAAGGGCGTCGAGGTCAAGTACGCCATTCACCCCGTTGCCGGTCGTATGCCCGGCCACATGAATGTTCTTCTCGCCGAGGCAGATGTCTCGTACGACGCGATGAAGGAAATGGACGACATCAACGACGAGTTCTCCCGCACCGACGTCACCTTGGTGATCGGCGCGAACGATGTCACCAACCCGTCGGCGCGTAATGATCCGAACTCGCCGATTCACGGGATGCCGATCCTGAACGTGGATCAGTCGAAGTCCGTCATCGTGCTCAAGCGTTCGATGAACTCGGGCTTCGCCGGTATCGACAACCCGCTGTTCTTCGCCGAGGGCACGTCGATGCTCTTCGGTGACGCGAAGAAGTCCGTCGCCGAGGTCACGGAAGAACTCAAGGCTCTGTAAGTTTTTCTGCTGCAGTAAAGGGCGCCTACTCACGAGGGTGAGTAGGCGCCCTTTCGGTTTACAGGTGAATGCGCCGATCGCGGGAGAATGCGATGGCTGCCGTATCAGGTCGGGCTGCTTCACGTTTCGCGGCGACCGGCGAGTGCTCCATCAGAATGGCTGCCACACAACCCCAGGCCGCTGCGATCAGGAGCCCGGCAACCACACCAAAGATTCCGCTCATCTCGGTGGCGACCACACTGACCGCGACCGCGGCAACTCCGGAGATGCCCAGTCCGACAATGACGGGTCGCCACCGCGGCGCAGAGATCAGAACCGCCGAACCGTACAACGCGGCTGCGGCAACAACATGCCCGCTGGGAAGCAAGGCCGTCGGCGCATCCGTGAGCCATGAACCCAGCGCAGCACTGGTCAGATTTGCGCCCACCCCGAGCATGAGTATGGCGCCGATACCGTATGGCAATGTGCGGATCATCGATACTGCGGCGAGGGCGGCGGTCGCCGTCAACACCGCAGTGACGTCCACGACGCGAACGATCTGATCGGCAACGGATCTCAACGATTCCGGAACAGTGACCGTCGGTGAATCAGGTCGGAGAAAGTACAAAATACCGAGCGCTGCGGCACAGAATGCGGCAAGGGCGAGGAAGCGGGTTGTGGCGGACAGCGAGTGGGGGGCGGAGGTCGAGACGGTCACATGTCCAGCATCCCTGCTTTGTCTGTGACAAGCGTGAGGATCAGCTGTGATCTCGGTGGGTGGTCGAAGAATCGCGACGAACGACACCGGCGGACAGTGCTGCGACCAGCACACAGAGAAGTGGGATGAGCATCGCTGTGGTGAGTGGCACAATCTGCGTCGCCCAGCCGATCGTCGCGGGGCCGGCGAGAAACCCGATGTAGCCCAAACCCACAACCCGAGACATGTTGGTACCAGCTGATCCTGAGCCCAGGTTGCCGGCGGTCGTGAAGATCTGTGGGATGCAGCCGGACAGTCCCGCGCCGAAGAGCGCCCAGCCGAAGAGCGTGAGCGGAAGCCACCCGGAAAGTACGACTGTCAACATTCCCACCGAGGCGATCATGGCGCCGTAGCGAACAACCGCGACGGGGCCGAGGGCGGCGCTGATGCGATCCGCGGTGAATCGGCCGACTGTCATCATCGCGGAGAAAGCTCCGAAGGACAGGGCCGCAACGGCATTCGAGACGCCAAGATCTTCCTTGACTTGCAGTGCACTCCAATCGTTTGCCACACCTTCGGCGAGCATGAGTACAAACGCCAGCGCGCCCAGCGCAAGCACCTTGGCCGAGAAGTGGCCGTGTGCTTGTTCCGCAGCGGCGTCGTCGTCGGAGTGGCGCTCGATGCGCGGAAGCAAGGGCCGGTAGCAGATCGCGACGGCACCGAAGCCGACCAGTGATGCGGCGGTCAGCGTAACGGAAGGTGCAAGGCCGAGTGCCAGAGTGCCCGCTCCGACAACCGAACCCACCACTCCGCCAACGGAGAACATGCCGTGGAACGCGGACATGATCGGCCGTCGGTACAACTGTTCGGCCTCGACGGCTTGGGAATTCATCGAGACATCCAAGGCGCCGTTGGCAAAACCGAAAGCCACCAGTGCAGCGCCCAATTGCCACGCGTTGGTGGCAAATCCCGGACCGAGCACGGCGGCGGACAGACCGGTTCCCGCCAGGATTACCATCCGTCGGCTCCCGTAGCGGTCGGCGAGCGGGCCACTGAGCTGCATGCCGGCAATGGCGCCGACGGCAAGCAGGAGAAGCAGAGACCCCAGTGTGGAGTGGCTGATGCCGACGCGGTGCTCGATCGACGGGATATGCACCACCCACATCGCGAGCAGGAAGCCGTTGATACCGAATATGCCGAAAATACCGGCACGTGCGCGAATCAGAGTGGGAGTGGGGGCGATGCTCACCGTGACAGTCTGCCAGGACTGAGGTTGCGTCACAGATGGGCGAGAAGGACCGCCGGGTCGGCGAGCATCGACGCCACGAGCGTGAGGAACTGCGACGCCTGTCGTCCGTCCAGGACGCGATGGTCGAATGTCAGCGAGAGCGTCGCAACGTGCCGAATGGCGATCTGTCCGTCACGGACCCAGGGCCGCTCGTTCACGCTGCCCAGACAAAGGATGGCAGCCTCGCCCGGATTGAGGAGTGCAACACCACCGTCGACACCGAACACCCCGACATTGGTGATCGTGACCGTACCGCCGGTGAGATGCTCGACGTCGGTTCGGCCGGCGCGGGCCGTCGACGTCAGTTCGGTGATGCGACGCGCAATTTCTCGTAGTGTCAGGTTGCCTGCGCCTTTGATGTTGGGAACGAGGAGTCCGCGGTCCGACGCCACCGCGATCCCGAGATTGACCTGTGGATGCACAACACTGCGTTCGGCCGCCCCATCCCACGTCGCATTGATACTCGGGTGCGACGCGATGGCGGTCACCAGAGATTTGGCGGCAAGCGTTAGCGGTGTTACCGAGCAGTTCTCGAAGTCTGCGGATGCGCGGAGTGTGTCGAGTAGTTCCATCGACGCGGTGACGTCGATCGTGACGAACACCGTGGCCTGGGGTGCGCGGGCGCTGCCGGTCATCGCCCGCGCCATCTCTCTGTGTTGCGCGGGTGCGGGCGGGACTCGCTTGCGCCGGCGGCTTGCCTGCGCCGTCTGCGGACCGTAGCCGACCAGGACCGGCGGAGCCGACACACTCGCACCAGCAGGGTCCGCACTCTCGATGCGAATGATCGGTGCCCCCACCGGCACCGCCTCGCCGGGTTCGGCAAGAAGTTCGGTGACAACTCCGGCGTACGGCGACGGAAGTTCGACCTGTGCCTTGGCGGTTTCGACGTCGGCAATCACCTGATCGATGCTCACGTGTTCGCCGACATCAACGTGCCACGACACCAATTCGGCGCTTGTGAGACCCTCACCGAGATCGGGAAGTCGGAACTCCGCGGTAGTCATGCGGCCAGCACTTCATCGAGTGCGTCGAGGATTCGATCCGCGTCCGGTAGGTGGAACTGTTCGAGTTTGGCTGGGGGATAGGGGATGTCGAAACCCGTCACGCGTCGCACAGGAGCCCTGAGGTCGTAGAAGCACTCGTATGCGGCATGCGCGGCGATTTCGGCGCCCATCCCGAGAAACATCGGTGCCTCGTGGACGATGACAAGCCGCCCGGTCCGTCGTACCGACTTGTCGAGCGTGTCGAAGTCGATCGGGGAGAGTGACCGAAGGTCGATCACTTCGAGGTGATGGCCTTCGTCCTCGGCGATGTCCGCTGCTTCCAAGGCTGTAGCCACCATAGATCCGTAGGCAACAACAGTGGCATCGCTGCCGGGGCGGATTACCCGCGCACTGTGCAGTGGCAGCGGCGGTTCCGCGCTCAGATCCACCTCAGCCGAGTCCCAGTAGCGCCGCTTCGGTTCGAGGAATACCACCGGATCGTCGGACTCGACGGCTTGCCGGATCATGTGGAACCCGTCGGCCGGATTGCTCGGGTACACCACCCTCAGCCCCGCAGTGTGGGCGAAGTAGGCCTCCGGTGATTCCGAATGATGTTCTACGGCACCGATTCCGCCGCCGCTGGGGATGCGAATCGTGATGGGTGCGCGCACCCGACCCTGGGTGCGGTAGTGGATCTTCGCGACTTGCGAGACGATCTGGTCGAAGGCCGGGTAGACAAATCCGTCGAACTGTATTTCGCACACCGGCCGGTAGCCGCGCAGCGCCAGGCCGAAAGCGGTTCCCACGATGCCGGATTCGGCGAGTGGCATGTCGATGACTCGGTTCTCGCCAAAATCCTTCTGCAGTGCATCGGTGACCCGGAAAACGCCGCCGAGGCGGCCGACGTCCTCGCCGAGGATCACGACATGGTGGTCACTCTCGAGTGCGCGTCGTAGCCCGGTGTTGAGGGCGGTCACCAGATTGACGAGCGTCATGACACGACCTCCTGATTGTCGAAACTTGCCAGATACTCCTGGTGCTGCGCACGTTCGTGATCGATCAACGGATGGGGTCCGGTGTAGACGTGATCGAACAGTGCCGAGGGCGGTGGATCAGGAAAGCCGATTGTGTTGCGTCGTAGAACGGAAGCGACTTCGTCGGCAGCCGAGGCAATCTCGGTGGCTACCTTGTCATCGAGAAGTCCGCGCGAGGTGAGAAACAGCCGCATCCGCTCGATCGGATCGCGGGCCCGCCACTGCGCCATGTCCGTGTCGGAGCGGTACCTCGATGGATCGTCGGAGGTGGTGTGTGGACCCATGCGGCAGGTGATCGCTTCGATGAACGTCGGCCCGCTTCCCTCACGGGCGTGGGCCAGCGCCTTCCGAGTGACTGCCAAGACGGCGAGTACGTCATTTCCGTCAACGCGATACGACGGAATGCCGTAGCCTTCGGCGCGGTGCGAGATCGGTGTGCGGGACTGCAGTGAGACCGGTTCGCTGATGGCCCACTGATTGTTCTGGCAGAAGAAGACAACGCCGGCGCGGAAGCTGGCGGCAAATCCCAGTGCTTCGGCGATATCGCCCTGGCTGGTGGCGCCGTCACCAAAATAGGCGATGGTGGCGATTTCTGCGCCGTCGAGGTGAGCGCCCAGTGCATAGCCTGTTGCGTGAAGTCCCTGGGACCCGACAACGATTGCCGGGTTTGTCACATTGAATTGTTCTGGGTCCCAGGCAGAATGGGCGCAACCGCGCCACAAGACCGTCAGCGCGTGGGGCGGAACTCCGCGGCAGTAGGCGACGGCGTGCTCACGATAGGAGGTGAATGCAAAATCGTCAGGCTCCAGAGCGCGTGCTGATCCGACCTGCGCGGCTTCCTGACCCAAGAGCGGTGCCCATAAACCGATTTCGCCTTGGCGTTGAAGTGTTACCGCGGTGGTGTCGATTCGGCGACTGATCACGAGGTCGCGGTACAACGACAGGTAATCGTCTCGATCCAGGTTTGCGATCAGACGGTCGTATTCCGGTCGGCACACCCGCGCGCCGTCCGGTTGAATGAGTTGGACTGGATAATCGAGGTTGTCGATCATCGTGAGTTCACCTCGGTTTCTGCTCCTGCCCGACGCGCCTTGTGGGCGATTCGAGCAATCCCGATGCGATATTCAGTTTTTCAGTGCTGTACTTCCAGCATCCCCCTCGACGCAGAATCCGCAAGTACTTGCGGGTTTCGAAGAGGGACAGACCGTCACAGTTTCCGAACCGGTGGGTAACAAAGGTGTCGGAACCACCCGCCGCAACGATTTCTCCGGCTAGCATCGGTGCGGTGAACGCAGTCGGACTGAACGAAGATGCTGTTTCAGGGTGGATCGCCGAGCTGGGCGTCGGCGCCACCACGCCACTGACTTTCGAGAGGATCGGCAACGGTCAATCCAACCTCACGTATGCCGTCACTGATGCCGGCGGTGCACGGTGGGTGCTGCGCAGACCTCCGCTCGGCACCTTGTTGGCCTCGGCGCATGACATAGTGCGTGAGCACCGAATCCTGTCGTCGCTGCAAGGTACGGCCGTCCCGGTGCCCAAGATCATCGGAATCACCGAGGATCCGGCTGTGACGGATGCGCCGCTGGTTCTCATGAGTTACGTCGACGGGGTTGTCATCGACGGTGTACCGGTTGCGCAGAAATTGACGGTAGAGCAGCGGCGGAATGTCGGGTTGGCGTTGCCCAAGGCTCTCGCCACTATCCACGGCGTAGATCTCGAAGAGACTGGACTGGAAGATCTGGCCAGTCGTAAGCCGTTTGCGGAGCGGCAGCTCAAGAGATGGTCAGCGCAGTGGGAAAAGTCGAAAACCCGAGATATCCCCGACGTGGAGCGGCTCGCGGACATTCTGCACCGAAACATTCCAGAGCAGACCGAAGTCACCCTGGTTCACGGCGATTTCCACCTCAACAACATCATCACCGATCCGGCTCAAGGCCGGGTGCTGGCAGTGGTGGACTGGGAACTGTGCACGCTGGGTGATCCACTGGCGGATCTTGGTGCGCTACTGGCGTATTGGCCCGAAGCGGGCGACAAAGTTGCCGGTCCGTTCATGGCGTCGACGCTCGAAGGTTTCCCCACTCGCGACGAATTGGTCGACGCCTATGTTGCCGCCACCGGCCGCGACGTGTCGGCCGTGGGCTACTGGCACGTGCTGGCGCTGTGGAAGCTGTCGATCATCGCCGAGGGAGTACTGCGCCGCATTCTCGACGACCCACGCAACCGCGCCGAGCACGGCGGTCCGACCTCGACTCTGATCGACGGAGTTGTTGCGCGCGCAGTCGAGACCGCCGAAAAGCTGGGATTGCACTAAGCGGGGCTGACCTCATTGGCAACAAGCGAACCGGCCGCCTCTTTGATCGCGGCCGGTATCGCGACCGGTGTGCGAGTGACTGCGTCGACGTAGACGTGGACGAACCGTCCCGTGGCAGCGGCGACCCATCTCCCCGCGGCGTCTTCGTGGAAGATCGCGAGCGCGTACACGATGCTCTTGGTGCCCAACTTTTCGATCGAGATGCCGACCTGCAACTGCTCCGGAAACGTGAGTTCACTCAGGTACCGGCACGATGTCTCGGCAACAACCCCGATGGCCGGCAGCGTGCGGATGTCGACGCCGGTGGCGGACATGAGCCACGCATTCACGGCTGTGTCGAAGTACGAGTAGTAGGTCACGTTGTTGACGTGGCCGTAGTGGTCGTTGTCGTCCCAGCGGGTCGGTACCGGCCAGCGGACGGGAAACTGCTCGATCGAGATGACGGTATCTGCTGCGCTCACGATCTCGACCTTAGCGAGGTCAGTGGACCACTCGTCAGCACGGCTCGGACGATCAACCCGACGAGCAGTGCCCAGAATGCCGAACCGATCCCGAGAACACTGACGCCGGACGCGGCGATGAGGAACGTGACCACCGCACCTTCACGTTCGGTGGCGTCGCTGAGCGCAGCGGTCAACGACGCTGCCAAGGTTGCCATGAGTGCAAGCCCGGCAACGGTTTCCACCACTCCGGCTGGTGCCGCAGCAACAAGAGCTGCGACTGCGGCAGAACCTGCGGCCAGCACCAGGTAGGCCCAACCGGCTGTGCTCGCCGCGATCCACCGCCGCTTCAGATCAGGGTGCGCCGTCGGCGCTGCCGCGAGGGCGGCGCTGATCGCGGCGAGGTTGATGGCGTGCCCGCCGGCGGGGGCTCCGAGAACGGTGCCCAGGCCGGTCACGATCATGGACGGTCGCCACGGAACCGTGTATCCGAACGATTTCATCACCGCCACACCGGGGATGTTCTGCGACGCCATCGTGACGATGTACAGCGGAATCGCGATTCCGATCAGCGCCTGCCAGGACCACGACGGCATGGTGAGATCGACGCGGGGAATCATCGCACCGACGTCGAGCGTGTTGTTGTCGGTGGTCGTCAGGCTGATGCAGATCACGACGGCTGCGGTCAGAAATGCCAGTGGAACCGCCCACCGTTTGGAGAACCGTTGTGCCGCAAGCCAGACCACGATGACCGGCACTACAGCCAGCGGTGCGTCCCGGACCGCGAATATCGGAGCCAGGCATAGGGGGAGGAGAACCCCGGCGAGCATTGCCTGTGCCAGCGGTGTCGGGATCGCCGCGATGATCTTGCCCAGTGTCGGCCACAGTCCCGTGAGAACAATGGCAATTCCGACAACGACAAATGCGCCGACCGCAGCAGGCCATCCGCCGTGCACCGCGCCAGCGCCGGCCAGCAGCGCCGCACCAGGCGTCGACCAGGCCAGGGTGATCGGGATCTTGTACCGGCGGGAAAGCCACAGCATGCCCAGTGCCTGAGTCACACACAGAACCAACAGACCTGATGCAGCCTCGGTGGCGTTGGCGCCCACGGCGCTGAGGCCGGTGAGGAGTACTGCGAACGAACTGGTGAATCCCACGAGCGCTGTCACGATCCCCGCGCTGATGGGCTGTGCGTTGCTTACCGTCGCTTCCGGTTCGGTCGTAGATGGGGAGTCCGACATGGTCAGTGATTCTGCCCGACGCCGGAGCAACGGTTCTCAGCGATCCGGCCGGATGGGCGCTGTGACCGCTTTGCCGTAGATGAGGTGAGTCTGCGCGTGCCACACTTCCGGATGGGCGGCCAGGTGATCGATCAGCACCCTCTGCAGATGGGCACTGTCGCGCACGGCGACGTGGAGAAAGAAGTCTTCCGGTCCCGAGACATTGAACAGCGCAAGCGTTTCCGGAAGCGCCAGCGCATCGGCAGTGAACCGGTCGACAAGATCGCGGCGGTGGGGACGCAATTGCACGGCGATGATCGCCTGCATCGACCGGCCAACGGCTGCCGGGTCGACAACGGCATGGATTCCGCTGATCGTTCCGTTTGTCCGTAAGCGCCGCACACGTTCGTGGCACGAGGACGTCGCCAGTCCCACTCGGTCGGCCAGAACCTTGTTGGTGATCGACGCATCTTTCTGCAATTCGGCCAATATCTTCCAGTCCACCGAATCCAGAGGCTCATTCTTCGTCATTCTCCGGATTCTATCCGGATCTGTTTTGAACTATCCGGATCCAGTTGCACACTCCATCTATGAACGCATGTGTCGAATCCGCTCGGGTGTGAGGCAATTCGGATGAGTACCAGACGGAGACACCGATGAGTACCACTCAGTGGCTTGCTTTTGGCTCCCTGCTTTCCATCGTCTTGTTCACACCTGGCCCGGATTTTGTCCTGATCCTGCGGCATTCCCTGGCAGATCGTCGGACCGGTGCCGTGGTCGCGGCGGGAGTTATCACGGGATTGGTTGTCCATACGGCGGCCGCGTCGCTCGGCTTGTCGGCTCTGGTCGCGACTCGTCCGCAACTGCTCTCGGCCCTCACCTATGCCGGCGCGGCGTATCTGACCTGGTTGGGGATCTCCGCAATTCGTAGTGCATTCAAAGCTCGAAGTGGTGGCGACACGTTAGTGGCCGCGTCGGAGCCGACCCCGCCGCTGCGGGCATACCGTTACGGGTTCCTGTCCAACCTTCTCAACCCGAAGGCGCTGTTGTTCTTTCTCGGCCTGCTTCCACAGTTTGTCGAACCAGGCGTGGGCGCGGGCCTGCGTACCCTGACGTTGGCCGGCGCCACAGTGGTTGCCGCCGCGCTGTGGTGGGCAGTCGTGGTGGTGCTCGCGGCAGGTGCCGGACGTAAGCTGCGGCGACCTGGCGTCGGAAAGCGCATCGACGTGGTGAGTGGAGTCCTACTTGTCGCGCTTGGTGCTTTCTTCGGTGTTGCCTGAGACGATCGTGCAAGTATGAAGGACATGACTGCACCCGTTCTTGTCGATGTCACCGAACTGGCCTCACTGATCGAGGCCGGCGCGGCGCCGGTCCTGCTCGACGTTCGCTGGGCGCTGGGTGATCCCCACGGAGCCGAGCACTTCCAGTCAGGGCATATTGCCGGAGCGGTCTTCGTGGACCTCGACACCGAACTGGCCGCTCCGGCGTCGAGGGAATCGGGGCGTCATCCCTTGCCTGCCATCGAGGACCTGCAGGCCGCGGCACGTCGATGGGGGATCAACGACGGAGATTCGGTGGTCCTGTACGACGCGACGGGAAACACCGCAGCGGCGCGCGGGTGGTGGCTGTTGCGATGGGCCGGACTCGCTGATGTCCGTCTGCTCGACGGTGGGTTGCAAGCCTGGGAAGCGGCCGATTTCCCGGTTGCGGTCGGTGCCGGTTCAGCAATCACCGAGGGCAACGTGACGCTCGACGCCGGACATATGCCGGTTGTCGATATCGACGAGGCGGCCGGGTGGTCGGCGAGCGGTGGTGTGCTTCTCGACGCGCGAGCCGTTGAGCGGTACCGCGGCGAGGTCGAGCCGATCGACCCAGTGGCCGGGCACATTCCCGGTGCGGTCAGTGCACCGACCGGTGAGAACATCGACGGCAATGGAAAGTTTGCCGGCACCGTAGCCTTGCGTGAGCGGTTCTCCGCAGCGGGTGACGGGGACCGCTTTGCCGTGTACTGCGGATCGGGAGTGACTGCGGCGCATCAGATTGCGGCCCTGGCGATAGCGGGCTACGACGCAGCCTTGTTCCCCGGTTCGTGGTCGCAATGGTCCAACGACAGCTCGCGCCCGATAGCCACTGGAGCGTAGTTCTCAGCTGTCGTCTCGTCTGATCAGTGCGGGGACGAAGAACCAGAGCGTGGTGAACATGACGGCGGCGCAGGCGGCCAGAATCTTTGCGCCGACGCCACCCACAGCGATCTCGGCGATCAGGAGCACGGTGCCGGTCATGGACGCCGCGAGAAAACCGGTGCCGCACAAGGCGAATCGGTTGGATATGGTCAGGATGCGCTGACGGTATCCGCCCCGAAAGAGGACTCGATGCCACACTGCCGGTGCCATCAGTAGGCCGAAGGAAATGGCAACCAGCATGACCGTGACCAAGTGAATGGTTTTGATGTACGTCGATTCGTCCTCGTAGCGCTCGGTGAAGGCCACGGCCAGCAGAAACGCGAACAAGATCTGAACACCGGAGAGAGCGACTCGTAGTTCTTGCAGCAGCTCGTTGAAGTTCCGAGCGAGTTGCACGGGAGGGCTCTCCCCGGTGTCGTTCATAGTGTCGAGTTTGTCACGCCCGCGAGTATTCAGAGGCGCGTTGGATCTGTTCGGCACTGGGGCGGACCCCCGTGTACAGCGCAAACTGCTCGGCAGCCTGGAGTGCGATCACCGAGGCGCCCGTGATCACCGTCTTGCCGAGTTCTTCTGCCAGGAGGATCAGGGGAGTGTTCTCTGGCATTGCCACCACGTCGAAAACGACCTGCGCGCCGCGCACCACGACATCCGGGAACGACAGCGCGTCTGCTTCGGGGCCGCCCGCCATCCCGATCGGAGTGGCGTTGATCAGAACGCCGGGACGCAGATCGTCGAGGTCTTCCCGCCACTGGAATCCGTACTGCGAGGCGAGCGCGTCACCGGCAGACTTGTTGCGCGCCACCACGGTGACGTCGGTGAAACCGGTGTCGCGAACCGCCGCGACGACGGCTTTGGCCATGCCGCCGCTGCCGGAGACCGCGACGGAGAGTGATGTGTCGACCTTGTTCTCGCGCAACAGGTTTGCCACAGCCTGGTAGTCGGTGTTGTAGGCGTGCAGGATGCCGTCCTCGTTGACGATGGTGTTGACGGAGTCGATTGCGGACGCGCTGTCGTGCATGACGTCGACATGAGCGATCACCTGCTCCTTGAACGGCATCGACACTCCGCAACCGCGGATGCCCAGTGCGCGGATACCGGCAACCGCTGCGGGAACGTCAGTGGTGGTGAATGCCTTGTAGACGAAGTTGAGGCCCAATTCCTCGTACAGATAGTTGTGGAATCTGGTGCCGATGTTGCTCGGTCGTCCGGATAGCGACATGCACAGAAGTGTGTCCTTGTTGAGGTCGACAGTCATGGCGTCAACTCTAATCCGGGCTACCGTGAACTTCAGGGCCGTGATGAGACCCATCCACGCCGGGATCTGCTCCGAATACGAGGTAACCGATCCCACGCATCACTCGTACCGAGCAGAACCGAGACGCATATGGTCACTGACAGCATCGAGGAACACCCGGCCGCGCAGTCACGGCCGCGTCGCAGGTTTGCAGCCCGTGCCATCTCCGGTGTACTTGCCGTAGCCGTGGTTCTGGGGGTAGGCCAACTGGTCGCCCTGCTGATCAATCCGGACTCCTCGCCGTTCTATGCAGTCGGTTCGACCACGGTGGATCGAACGCCGGCATGGGCACGCGAGTTTGCGATCGAGACCTTCGGGACCAACGACAAACCCGCGCTCTTCATCGGAATGTCGATCCTGATCGCGCTGCTCGGCGCACTAGCGGGCGTACTCGAGCGTCCCCGACGCCCGGTGGGTAGTGCGATCCTGATTGCTCTCGGATTGGTGGGCGTCTATGCGGCCTTGAACCGTCCGACGGCTGACGCGATGTACGCGTTCCCCACGATCGTGGGTGTTGTTGCCGGCGTCGTCACGCTGAGGTTGCTGATCGGGCAACTCGACGTAGCGCCCTCGCCTGGTGTTCCCGAGACGTGGCTGCCGCGTCGACAGTTTCTGATGCTGGCCGGGGTTGCCGTTGCCGTCGCTGCGGCGGCCGGTGCTGCCGGAAAGTTCGTGGGGCAGCGCATCGCCGGGGCTTCCGCGAACCGTGCGGACTTCGTCGTTCCGACTGCTGCCTCGGCAGCGCCACCGATACCGGCCGCCGCGAACATCGGTGTTGCCGGTGCGTCGACGTACATCACCCCCAACGACGATTTCTATCGGATCGACACGGCACTTCTTGTCCCGCAGCTCACGACGGACTCGTGGGAACTGCGCATCCACGGCATGGTGGACCGCGAGCTGACTTTGTCGTTCGACGATTTGGTCGCCCGGACACCGATCGAACGGGTCATCACCTTGACATGCGTGTCCAACGAGGTGGGCGGCAACCTCGCGGGCAACGCCACCTGGATCGGCTACCCGATGAAGGACATCCTCGAGGAAGTGGGCGTGCACCCGGACGCGGACATGCTGCTCTCGACCAGCGTCGACGGATTCACTGTCGGCACCCCGGTTGAAGTGGTGACCGACGGACGCGACGCCATGCTTGCCGTGGCGATGAACGGGGAGCCGCTGCCGTTCGAGCACGGATATCCGGTCCGTCAGGTCGTGCCCGGTTTGTACGGTTTTGTCTCCGCGACAAAGTGGGTCACGGAGTGGGAACTCACCAGGTTCGACCAGGTGGACGCCTATTGGACGCAACGAGGATGGGGTGCGCAGGCGCCGATCAAAACGGCGTCTCGGATCGAAGTGCCGGCGTCCTTGGCGCCCGTGAATGCCGGGCAGATTCAGATGGCGGGAACAGCGTGGGCCCAGCATCGCGGTATCAAGGCGGTGGAGGTTCGTGTCGACAACGGGCCGTGGCAACCCGCAACCCTCGCGCAGGAGTATTCGATCGACACATGGCGTCAGTGGTCGTGGATGTGGGACGCGGCGCCGGGGTTGCACACCGTGCAGGTCCGAGCGATCGATCTGGATGGAAACGTTCAGGTCGAGGAACGGACTCCGCCCATCCCTGGCGGTGCAACGGGCTGGCACACAAGGTCTTTCACGGTGAAGTAGGTCAGCAGCGCGCTTCTTCGAGTTCGCGCAGCGTTGTGTGGTCGGCTCGGCTGATCGGTAGTCCGTAACTCACGGCTACGGCGAGGTACTTCCAGGCGTAATAGCAGTGGTACGCAGGATTAGGTGGGAGCCACTGCGCGGGAGTGCTGTCACCTTTCGACTGATTGTCACTTCCCTTGACTGCCAGCAGGTTCAATTCCGTGTCGTTGGCGAACCGCAGGCGCAGGTCCATCGGCCACGTACTTGCCCCGAAATCCCAAGCCGCGGCCAGGGGATAGACGTGGTCGATCTGGACTGCACTTGCCTGGCTGCGATCGAACACGATTCGATCACCGGAGTACGGATCGGTCATCACACCGGACAGTACGACGCAATCGCGGGTTCCGGGCTTGAACGTTTTTTCCGAAAGGTCCTGAGCCAGAACGTTGTTACGGGTATCGCAGCCGTCGTGACCCATCGGGGCTTCCTGGTCGTCGGACCACGCGGGGCCGAAGACACACGCCTGTCCACTCTTGCAGCCGCGCTGATATCCGCCGGGGTGCGGGCGCTGATCGACGACGGATACCCGGTTGAGCAAATCCTCGAGCTGAGTGGTGGTGGGGCTGCCCGGTGCAGAACTCTCGTTGCCGATCCAGCCGCAGGACGTAAGCACACAGGCGAGGATCGTGACCACTATCGCCCACGAACCCCTGCGTCCCACCGTGCCCCTCTCGCTTGACCCTCTCACTTGATCGAGATTCAATCACCAGGTTCCGACAGATCGGCTTCGGATGCGTGGTCGAACTCGATTACCACTTTGCCCGCGCTGTGCCCACTCTCCACAGCAGCAAGGGCTGAGCCGGCCTGCTCGAAGGGAAAGCGCTGCCTCACGGCGGGGTCGAGGGAACCATCGGCCACCAACTCCGCGACCGCCGTGAACACCGCGGTGGTGCGCCGACGTTCTACTCCGCTGCCGCCGAGTTCGGTAGCAGCGACGGAATCGGCGATGCTGATAAGCGGGGCGCCCGGACGCCGCAATGAAGCGGCCCTCTGGAGGGGCTCCCCGCCGACCAGATCGAAGACACCGTCGACCCCGCTGGGCGCGAGGGCGGCAACGGCATCTGCCCACAGATCACCTGAGTCCACCCACAGCGATCCGGTTTCCTCGACGGCGTCCTGCTTGGCTGCGCTGGCCACACCGAGCACAGTGATGCCGCGCGCTCGGGCCAAGCTGAGCGTGCTGGTCCCGACTCCACCGCCCGCGCCGAGCACCAGCAGCGTGGCGCCGGCCGCGAGGTCTAGATCATGAAGGGCGTCGAACGCGGTTCCGCAGGCAACGGGTATTACGGCGGCGTCGGCCCAGGACGCCGCGGTCGGTTTGCGTGCGGCCTGGGAGGCATTGAGCACGGTTGCCTCGGTATATCCGCCGAATCCTGTTGCGGTGGAGCCGAACACCTCGTCGCCGACGTCGAACTCCGTGACCCGTGGTCCCACGCTGGTGACGACACCTGACACCTCGCGGCCGAGCACTGCCGGCAGTGTCACCGGCACGGTGTCCTTGCGGGTTCCCGCCCGGACCTTCCAGTCCGCCGGATTGACGCCGGCAGCGCGGACGGACACCACAATCTGCCCGGCGCCAGGTGGCGGCAGGGAAACGTCGAAGAACGATTGAGTCTGCGGACCGCCGTACTCGGTGAAACCATATGCCAGGACCATGACAACAGCCTATGTCGGTAGCACCTGATTGGATGGTCGGATGCTGCATGGACTCTGGTCACCGGGATCGGGGCTCAAACTGTGGGTAGACGGGCACGAGGGCGCCGGGGTCGATGATCCCCGCGACCCGGTCAGTGCTGTCCTGCACCGAAAATTCCGTCATCGAGTAAGTATCGCGATGCCTTCCGTGCCGGGTGGGCCGCTGCAGAGTGAGTACGCGGCGGTGGCGCTGGCACCGGGTGATGCCGTTGACCTGCTGCTTCGGATCAAACCTGCGGACGGCCGGGTTGCCGGCGACCTGCATTACCTTGTCCACGTTGTTCGGGGGATCGAGCGTTGGGTGCGGGCAGGGCGGGTTGTTCCCGAACTGGGCCGTGCCGAGGGCAGTTGGTGGCCGCGCTGGCGGCTGCTGATCGACGAGCGTCAGCGCGCGTGGCTGGGTGAGTTGGTTGTTGCGATGCCCCCGGTGCAGCGCGCAGTGGGATCACCTCGAGCTGTTTTGGACGACGTTGTTCTCGAACTGACCGATTCGGTTGTTCGCCGAGTGCTGGGCGAGTCGGTCGACACTCCCACGACCGGGCTGTGGGCGGCATTGGTCCGCGGCGACGCATTCGACAACGCGGAATTGCGAGTTGCGTCGTCTCTGACGCAATGGCGCGGCACTCTCACCGCACATGAGCCCGACTTGGTCCTGCGGTTGATCGAACCGGAACTGAGCGAGGACGCCGATATCGATGCGGAAGCACTCTGGCGACTGCAAGTGTGCCTTCGGCCGGAAGGTGAAGCCCCCGAACGGATCAGGCTGCACCGTGCCGATGCCGCGCGCCTGCAAGTAGGTAGCCGAAAACTCGAGGAAGCCATCGCCGCCTACCCTCGCTTTCGGGATGTGCCGCGCGACGACGACAGCTTGGACCTTCTACTGCCGACAGCTGTGGTGATGGATCTGGTCGGCCACGGCGCTATCGCCTTGCAGGAGAAGGGAATCACGCTCCTGCTGCCTCGGGCGTGGAGCGTCGTGTCGCCGTCGTTGCGCGTGAAAGTCACCTCGGCATCCTCACCGATCGTCGCCGAGAATCGTACGGTCGGCCTGGATCAGTTGGTGGAATACGACTGGGAGTTGGCGCTCGGAGACAAAGTGCTCACGCCGGAAGAAATGGCGCGCCTGGTCGACGCGAAGTCGGATCTTGTTCGCTTGCGCGGTGAGTGGGTCCAAGCTGACCGGGAGGTGCTTGCCCGGGCCGCTCGTTTTGTCGGCGAGCGCCATGCGAGTGGCGACCGGGCCATCATCGAATTGATCAAAGACCTGATCGCCGACGACCTCAAAGATCTTCCCGTCGAAGAAGTGACGGCAACGGGGTGGGCGTCGGCGCTGCTGAACAATTCGGTCGAACCGGCAGAGGTTCCGGTTCCGGCAGAAGTCAAAGCGGTACTGCGGCCTTATCAGCGGCGAGGACTCAACTGGTTGGCGTACATGAGCGCTCTCGGGTTGGGTGCGGTATTGGCGGACGACATGGGGTTGGGAAAGACGCTCCAACTGTTGGCGCTGCTTGCGCACGAGAAGTCCACGACGCCAACGCTGTTGGTGTGTCCGATGTCGGTGGTCGGTAACTGGCAGCGCGAGACGGCGCGGTTTGTTCCGAGCCTGCGGGTGTACGTCCATCACGGTTCCGATCGCGCAACGGGCGCGGCGCTCGAGGCCGCAGTACGCAGCCACGATCTGGTGATCACGACGTACGCGTTGATGACGCGTGACGTCGCTGCCCTGAAGGATCTCGATTGGCGTCGCGTTGTGCTCGACGAGGCCCAGCACATCAAGAATGCCAAGACATCGCAGGCGCGCGCCGCTCGCAGCATCCCGGCGGCACATCGGGTCGCATTGACCGGAACTCCGGTGGAAAACCGGTTGGACGAGCTGCGATCCATCCTCGACTTCGCCAACCGTGGTGTGCTCGGTTCGGAACAGATGTTCCGCAAACGCTTTGTCGTGCCGATCGAACGGGAGAAGGACGAACTTGCCGTTTCGCGGCTGCGCGCCGTCACGTCGCCGTTTGTCCTGCGGCGAGTCAAGACCGATCCCGCTGTCATCTCCGATCTTCCGGAAAAACTCGAGATGACGGTCCGCGCAAATCTCAGCGAAGAGCAAGCTGCTCTCTATCGCGCGGTAGTCGACGACATGATGGCCCAGATCAAGGGCACGGAAGGTATGAAGCGCAAAGGCGCAGTGCTCTCCGCTCTCACCAAACTCAAGCAGGTCTGTAACCATCCGGCGCATTTTCTTCGCGACGGATCTGCGGTGATGCGCCGCGGTCAGCATCGTTCCGGCAAACTCGGATTGATCGAAGACATCGTCGAATCGGTGACTGCGGAAGACGAGAAGGTGTTGCTGTTCACGCAGTTCCGCGAGTTCGGGGAACTGGTGGTGCCCTACCTGTCCGAGCGGTTCAGCACGGGGGTCCCGTTCCTGCACGGCGGTGTGTCGAAGGCCGGCCGTGACACCATGGTCGAGGAGTTCCAGAGTGTCGGCGGTCCGCCGATCATGGTGCTCTCGCTCAAAGCCGGCGGAACGGGACTCAATCTGACCGCCGCGAATCACGTTGTCCATATGGATCGGTGGTGGAATCCCGCGGTCGAGAATCAGGCCACCGACCGTGTGTTCCGCATCGGTCAAAATCGAAATGTCCAGGTCCGCAAGATGGTCTGTGTCGGGACATTGGAAGAACGGATCGACACGATGATCGACACGAAGAGCGAATTGGCCGAGCTGGCCGTCGGAACAGGGGAGAACTGGGTGACGGAGATGAGCGTCGAACAGCTCGGTGAATTGCTCCGACTCGGTGACGACGCGGTAGGCGAATGAGTCCGCGTCGTGGAGGTCCCGATTTCAGTGAATACACGGGCGCGCGTAAGCGAGCGGCGCCGATCAAGTCTCGCCCCGCTTTCGGTCGGACGTTCTGGGGCAAGGCATTTGTCCGGGTCATCGAGCAGATCGGTGACAAGGGCCGGGTCTCGCGGGGTCGAACTTTTGCTCGCACAGGCAAGGTCTTGCCGCTCGATATTCGGCCGGGACGCGTAACCGGCGAGGCCTGGGGGACACAGCTCGAACCGTTCACCGCCACTCTCGCAGTCAGCACTCTCGACAACACGGATATCGACGACATCATCACCAAACTCCGCCGGGTCCCAGGCTCATTGGCCTCGCTGGTCTCCGGGGTGGTTCCGGACATGCTCGCCGCGCAACTCCTGCCGGACGGGCCGGGTGCTTTCCAATTCGACTGCACCTGTCCCGACGAGGGATGGCCGTGTAAACATGCTGCGGCCGTGGCCTTCCTGACTGCCGAGCGGATCGATACCGATCCGCTGCAACTTCTGATCCTGCGCGGGGTCGATCTCAGCGATCTGATCGGGGGAGTGGAAGACGAGACCACGATCGCGGTCGACGTAGAAAGCTGGTTCGGGGACTCGTCCCTTCTGCCAGGATTGCCGCGAGTCGAATTCCGGGCTGCGATAGACGATCTGGACGTGAACGCGTTGCGGGCCTCGGTGGCTGCGCTGGGATTGGATGTGGCACAGCAAAACGTCGCGCTCGCCGAACTGCGGGCAATTTACCGGCAATTGGACTCCTGAGCTCAACCACTAGGATCCCGGTGCCTGTTCCAGTATCGTGAGGTGGATAGGTCCGGTAGGGACCTGTCGACGATAGATTCTTTCACTTCACGAAAGGGGCAGCCGCCGTGATGCCCGTACATCTGCGCGACAGCGCTATACCCAAACACGAGCAGTTACGAAACATTTTGCTGCACAAGTGCACCCGCGAGTTGCAGCCGGGCGACTTGATGACCAGTGAGCGTAACTTGATGCAGGATTACGGCGTCAGCCGAATCACGGTTCCTGAGGCGATCGGTCAACTCGTCAACGACGGCTATCTTGTGCGCGTGCGTGGCAAGGGAACCTTTGTCGCTCACCGCCAGGTTCAATCCAAGCTGCACCTCGCGTCGTTCACCGAGGAAATGCGAGCCCAGGGACACGTTCCCACCACTGTGGTCCTCGTCAACGAGGAAGACACCGTGCCCGATGCCACGGCGTCGGCGCTCGGAATGGAGCCGGGATCGTTGGGCTACCACGTCAAACGCCTGCGCTTGGCAGACGGTGAACCGGTGAGTGTCGACGACGGTTGGTACAACCCACAGCAATTGCCCGGGCTCACCGACCTCGACCTGACCGGGTCGATCTACCGTGCGACGGCCGACAAGTACGACAAGCCGATCGACCGCGCGGAACAGACCGTCAGCGCCGACGGTGCAACCATCGAGATCGCCACTCTGCTCGGGACGAAGAAGGGGGCACCCGTTCTGTACTTCGATCGAGTGTCCTTCAGCGAGGGCGCGCCGATCGAGCACACGTGCAGTTGGTACCGCTCCGATCGTTATCAACTGCAGATGGAAGTACAGGGAAACGAACGAGCGGGCACACGCGCCTGATCGCAACCCGAACAGCAGGCGGGCGCATCCTCTTTCGAGGGTGCGCCCGCCTCGCTCGTATTCAGGCAGACCAGTCGAACAAGATGTCGCCGGTCTTCACTTCTTCTCCCACAGAAGGGGATTCGACGGTATCGGGTTTGGAGTCCATGACTACAACCGGGCAGATTGCCGAGTAGCCGGTGGTATCGATGAACGCCGGATCGAAGCTGACGACAGGATCGCCGGCCGCGACGGTGTCACCCTCGGATGCGATGAGCGTGAAGCCCTTGCCTTCGAGTTTGACGGTGTCGATTCCGATGTGATTCAACGATGACGCTCGACGACACTCCCAAGAAGGAATCAACGTTCTTCGCCGGCGTCCAACGCCTCGGCCGAAGTTTGATGTTGCCCATTGCCGTTCTCCCGGCAGCCGGCATCCTTCTGCGACTCGGCCAGGACGACCTGCTCGGGCGGTTCAGTCCGCTCGAGAGCGCGGCCACGGTGATTTCCGCTGCCGGTCAAGCCGTGTTCACGTGGCTGCCGCTGATCTTTGCCGTCGGCATTGCGATCGGGTGGGCCAAGAAGGCAGACGGATCCACCGCCCTTGCCGCGGTGGTCGGGTACATAGTGATCGACGGTGTCTTCAAGGCCATGTCGCCGATCGTTCTCGAAGGAAAAACCGATCCCAACGGGGATCAGTCGTTGATCAATTACGGCGTACTCGCCGGCATCGTGATGGGTCTACTCTCCGCAATTCTGTGGCAGCGCTTCTATCGAACAAAACTGCCCGACTACCTCGGATTCTTCAACGGCCGACGTTTGGTTCCGATCCTGACCGCCGTTACCGGCCTGCTCGTCGGCGTCCTCATGGCGTTCTTGTACCCGCTGTTCAACTCCGGACTGAACTGGGTCGGTGAAGCAGTTGCCTCGAATACCGTTGTCGGCGGCGGCATCTACGGCGCAGCCAACCGTCTGCTCATCCCGACCGGCCTGCACCACATCCTCAACTCGGCAGTGTGGTTCCTGATCGGCGACTACCAGAACGCCAGCGGTCAGATCATCCGCGGCGACCTCAACCGGTTCTTTGCCGGTGACCCCACTGCCGGGACGTTCATGACCGGATTCTTCCCGATCATGATGTTTGCCCTGCCGGCTGCGGCGTTTGCCATCTGGCGCAATGCCAAGCCCTCTCAGAAGAAGCTTGTCGGCGGCATCATGCTCTCCACCGGCCTCACCGCCTTCCTCACCGGCATCACCGAGCCCCTCGAATACTCGTTCATGTTTGTTGCGTGGCCGCTGTACGTCATCCACGCGCTTCTGACCGGTACGTCGATGGCGTTGGTCAACGCACTGGGAATCCACGACGGATTCACCTTCTCAGCCGGCTTCTTCGACTACGTCCTGAACTTCGGCAAGGCCACCAACGCCTGGATGCTCATCCCGATCGGACTTGCGTACGCGCTCATCTACTACTTCCTCTTCAGCTTTGTCATCAAGAAGTGGAACCTGCGCACGCCAGGCCGCGAAGAAGAGGCCGAAGTTGCGGCAGGCGAGCCTGATGCTGCGCTCCTCGAAGCCGAAATGGCGCTCGCTGCCGAAGGCGACACCCGGACCGACGCACCACTCGTCGCGGAAGTGGAGAAGAAACTCGACAAGGAACTGGAAGGGCGCTGACGCATGACAACGGCAACAATCACCGAGCGGAACCAGATCAGTGCACTCGGAGTCAGTGCCGGAGTCGTCTGCGCACCCTGGTTGAGTTTCGCAGTGCCCGAACGTACTTCGGCGCAGGATCCGATCACCGGCGAGCCGGAGTCCGAACTGGCCAGAATTCGATCGGCGCTCGACACCGTCAGTGCGGAACTCCTGCGCCGCGCGGAATCCGTCGACGGTGTCTCCGCGGACATCCTGACCACGTCGGCGGCGATGGCACGGGATCGGGCCATCGTCGGCGCGGCGCAGAAGAACCTCGAATCAGGTCTGCCGACAGCACATTCGGTGACGGTTGCCTTCGACGGATTCTGCGCCAAGCTCGACGCGGTTGGCGGGTACATGGCCGAGCGGGCAACAGATCTGCGTGACCTCGCTCAGCGGGTGGTCGCAGTGCTGCGCGGCGAACCGATGCCAGGAATCCCCAACCCCGGTTACCCGTACATTCTGGTGGCCCGGGACCTGGCGCCCGCCGACACGGCAACGCTCGGCGACACCGACGTGGTCGGATTGCTCACCGCAGAGGGCGGGCCAACCAGTCACACCGCCATCCTCGCCAAGTCGCTCGGCATTCCGGCGGTGGTGAACTGCGCGGATACCGATCGGCTGGTCCCGGGTGCTGTTCTGATCCTCGACGGTTCGAGCGGGACGGTGACGATCGATCCGAGCCCCGAGCAGTGCAGTGAGGTCGCCAGGGAAGCATCGGCCCGTGCTGCTCGCGCCGCGACTGCCAGCGGTCCCGGACGTACCCGCGACGGTTTTGCCGTGCGCTTGGCGGCAAACATCGGGACCGTGGCCGATGCCGAACGTGCGGGCGCCGCCGACTGTGAGGGTGTTGGCCTGTTCCGTACCGAATTCTCGTATCTCGGTCGCCACGATGCACCCTCCGTGGCGGAGCAGACCGCAACGTACAGAGCTGTTTTCGAGCACTTTGCCGGACGCGCCGTTGTGGTGCGGACCCTCGATTCCGGTTCCGACAAACCGTTGCCCTTCCTGGATCTCGGGGTCGAGGAGAATCCGGCGCTCGGAATTCGGGGGCTCCGCGTGGCAAATCTGTATCCGGACACTCTGGTAACCCAGCTCGACGCACTGGTTGCGGCTGCCGATGCAACCGGCGCGGATCTGCGCGTCATGGCACCGATGGTCGCGACGGCCGATGAAGCTGCGGGCTTCGCGGAACTCGCCCGATCCCGTGGGGTCGGCAAGGTGGGCGCGATGATCGAGGTTCCGGCTGCGGCCCTGCGCGCAGGAGATCTCCTCGAACATCTGGATTTCCTGAGTATCGGAACCAATGACCTGAGCCAGTACACCTGTGCGGTCGACCGGATGACGGGCAGCCTCGCACACCTGCTCGACCCGTGGCAGCCGGCAGTCCTCGACCTGATCGCGATGGTCGGTCAGGCCGGAGCCGTCGCAGGCAAACCTGTTGGTGTGTGCGGGGAATCGGCGTCGGATCCGCTGTTGGCGCCGGTGTTGGTCGGTCTCGGGGTGTCGAGTCTGTCGATGTCCGTCGCAGCGATCGGGGCCGTTCGCGCGGAACTGTCGGCGCTCGATCTCGAGGTATGCCTGCAGATGGCGTCGGCGGCTCGTAATGCCCGAACGCCGGTCGACGGCAGGGCGGCGGTCGCGAGCATCAGGAATTCCTCGTGACCGAGTCACTCGTGCTGCGCGGCACCGTTGTCGGCGGTTCCTCCGGGAGCATCGACGACGGCATCGTTGTGGTCGACGGTGAGCTGATCAGCTGGGTGGGGGCGGCGAAGGACTATGCCTTAGCTGATGGCCCGGATCCCGCTGATGTTCCGGACGCAACCGACTGCGTGATACTTCCCGGGCTGATCGACGTCCACAGTCACGGCGCCGCGGGAGCGGGTTTCCCCAACACCGACGCGGCGGGCGCCCGAGTGGCCGCGTCGCATCACCGTGAGCACGGGACGACGGGTCTGCTGGCAAGTTTGGTGTCGGCGCCCCGTGCGGATCTGATGCGCCAAGCCGCGATGTTGGCCGACCTGGTTGAGGACGGCGAGATTCTGGGTATCCACCTCGAAGGGCCGTTTATCAATTGTGTTCGATGTGGTGCCCAGGATCCCGCAGCGATAGTTTCCGGGGACCCTGACCTGCTCGAAGAGGTGTGCAACGCGGCCCGCGGGCACGTGCGTTCGATGACTCTGGCACCGGAGACGGAGAATTTCGGGAAACTGCTCGACGTCATGCGTCGACGCGAAATTCTGCCCAGCTTCGGACACACCGACGCCGATGCGGCGACTACGTCGACCCGGATCGGACAGGCGGCTCGCAGCGGTCGGGTGAGCGCAACACACCTGTTCAACGGGATGCCGCCGTTGCATCACCGTTCGCCGGGTCCGGTGGCGGCGTGCCTCGCGGCCGCCGGGAGAGGAGAGATGGTGGTGGAACTGATCGCCGATGGAGTGCATCTGGCTCCGGAAACGGTGTCCATGGTGTTCGATGCCGTCGGCGCAGACCAGATCACGCTGGTCAGTGATTCCATGGCTGCCGCCGGAATGGCCGACGGAAACTATCAACTCGGCGCTCTGGATGTGGTGGTGAGCGGTGGCGTCGCCAGACTTGCCACATCCGACGGTTCGGACGGGGCCATAGCCGGCGGAACGGCACGACTGCTGGATGTGCTGCGTAGCACCGTGTTCGACAGCGGAGTTGAACTCGCCGATGCCGTCACCGCTGCCACTCGTACCCCGGCAACACTGCTGGGACTGCACGATTCACATGGATCGCTGACTGCCGGCTACCGCGCCGACATCCTGGTCACCGATCGTCACCTGCGCCCGGTGCGCGTACTACACGGCGGTCGGGCCGCCGGAAAGGAAATCTGATGGAAATTGTCATCATGCCTACCCCGCTGGAGGTCGACTCGACGGCAGCAGACATCGTCGAAGGCTATGTCCGACGCGGTGCTACGACGCTTGGGCTCGCAACAGGTTCGTCGCCGATCGGGACGTACCGCGAGCTGGCGCGTCGTCACCGGGTGTCGGGACTGGACTTCTCGCAGGCTCAGGCATTCTTGCTCGACGAGTATCTTGGACTGCCGAAAAGCCATTCGCAGTCGTACTATTCGGTGATTCGCGCCGAATTCGTCGACCACGTCAATCTGGATCCGGAGCGGGTGTTCAGCCCAGACGGTGAAGCAGTAATTCCCGATGCCGCAGTGGAACGCTACGACCGTAGTATCGCCGAAGCCGGGGGAGTGGACGTCCAGTTGCTCGGAATCGGCACCGACGGACACATAGGTTTCAACGAACCCGGTTCCGCTCTGTCGTCGCGAACCCGGGTCAAGACGTTGACGGAGCAGACGCGAATCGACAACGCTCGTTTCTTCGAGCGTCCTGACGATGTTCCTCATCACGTTCTCACCCAGGGCCTCGGAACTATCAGTGATGCACGGCATTTGGTGATGATCGCGACCGGCGAAGGCAAGGCCGACGCGATTGCTGCAGCCGTCGAAGGCCCGTTGACGGCATTTTGCCCCGCATCGATCCTGCAGTGGCATCGCCACGTCACGGTGGTCATCGACGAAGCTGCTGCCGGGCGGTTGAAGTTGGCCGACTACTACCGGTACGCGCTCGAGAACAAGCCACCCTGGCAGTCGTACTGACATGAGCGCTCTCGAACTTGCCGTTCAGGATGTTCGTGGGGCGCAGATCGCACTCGCCGTGGGGGCGGCGCGTGTTGAACTCTGTGCGGCACTGGGGGCAACCGGTGGTCTCACCCCCAGCTACGGATTGATCGAAGCAGTTGTGGCAGTGGGTGTTCCGGTGCATGTCCTGATCCGGCCACGGGCTGGTGGATTTGTATACTCTGCCGACGAGATGGTGGTGATATGCCGTGACACACGCGCCGCAGTGGCAGCAGGTGCGTCCGGGATAGTGATCGGCGCTCTGACCGAAACCTCCGCGGTCGATGTCGACGCGATGCGTTCGATCATCGACTGCATCGACCCGTCAACTGTCGAAGTCACCGCACACCGCGCCGTCGACGTGGTGCCGGACAGAAATGTGGCACTCGACATCTTGGTGGATCTCGAAGTAACCCGGGTCTTGACGTCGGGCGGTGCCCCGACCTGCGCCGAAGGGCTGGCGGAGTTGGGGACCCTGGTCGATCACGCCGCGGGGCGGATCCAGATCATGGCCGGTGGCGGCGTCCGGATTCCCGATATTGCCGCAATTGCGGCGACCGGAGTCGACGCGATCCACTTGTCCGCTCGCGCGATCGTCGAAGGTTCCGGTGGGCCGGGCGGTGGTAGCGGTGGATATGAGGTCACTGACCGGGAAATTGCGCTGTCCGCGGCTTCGGCCCTAGACATACATGGACATCCAACTATAGGATGGTAGACATACTCGGCGCTGCTTCTCGGGCAGTCCACAACGAGCAAGGAACGGGTTAGCACAATGGTTGACAATGCGGCAGTTCAAGAGTTGACGCACTTCGTCGGTGGCAAGCGGGTTCCCGGAGCTTCCGATCGATTTGCAGACGTCTTCGATCCCAACACCGGTAAGGTTCAGGCGCGCGTCCCGCTCGCAAGCAAGGCCGAAACCGAAGCCATCATCGCCAATGCAGAAGAGGCGCAGAAGGTCTGGGCTGCTTTCAACCCGCAGAAGCGCGCCCGCGTGCTCATGAAATTCCTCCAGCTCGCTCAGGCTGAGATGGACTCCCTCGCTCGTCTCCTCTCGTCCGAGCACGGCAAGACCGTCGCTGACGCCAAGGGTGACATCCAGCGTGGCCTCGAGGTCATCGAATTTGCCGTCGGTGCTCCGCACCTGCTCAAGGGCGAATTCACCGAGAGCGCAGGCACGGGTATCGACGTGTACTCGATGCGTCAGCCGCTGGGCGTCGTTGCCGGCATCACGCCCTTCAACTTCCCCGCGATGATCCCGCTGTGGAAGGCCGGCCCGGCCCTCGCCGCAGGTAACGCCTTCATTCTCAAGCCGTCCGAGCGTGACCCCTCCGTGCCGCTGCGCCTGGCCGAGCTGTTCCTAGAAGCCGGACTGCCCGCTGGCGTGTTCAACGTGGTCAACGGTGACAAGGAAGTTGTCGACGTCCTGCTCACCGACGACCGCATCAAGGCTGTCGGTTTTGTCGGCTCCACGCCGATCGCCCAGTACATCTACGAGACCGCCGCAGCTCACGGCAAGCGTGCACAGTGCTTCGGTGGTGCCAAGAACCACGCGATCGTCATGCCGGACGCCGACCTCGACGAGGTTGCCGACGCCCTGATCGGTGCCGGCTACGGCAGCGCCGGTGAGCGTTGCATGGCCATCTCCGTTGCCGTTCCCGTCGGCGAAGAAACGGCAGATGCGCTGGTTGCCAAGCTGAAGGAACGCGTCGCGAAGCTGAAGATCGGTCGCAGTGACGACGAAGGTGTCGACTTCGGGCCCCTCGTCTGCCAGGATGCCCTCGACCGCGTCAACAACTACGTGCAGATCGGCATCGACGAGGGCGCAACGGCAGTCGTCGACGGCCGCGGCTTCACCCTCGAAGGCCATGAAGGCGGATTCTTCGCCGGCGCAACCCTGTTCGACAACGTTACGTCGGATATGCGCATCTACAAGGAAGAAATCTTCGGACCCGTACTTCAGGTTGTGCGCGCTGCCGATTACGAAGAGGCACTGCGTCTTCCGACGGAACACGAGTACGGAAACGGCGTCTCCATCTTCACCCGTGACGGCGATACCGCTCGTGACTTCACGGCCCGCGTCAACGTCGGCATGGTCGGCGTCAACGTGCCGATCCCGGTCCCGATCGCGTACCACACCTTCGGTGGCTGGAAGCGCTCCGGCTTCGGTGACCTGAATCAGCACGGTCCCGACTCCTTCCGTTTCTACACCAAGACCAAGACGGTGACGCAGCGCTGGCCTTCCGGCAAGAAGGAAGAGACCAACCACTTCGTCATCCCCACGATGAACTGATCGGAACACTTTCCATGTTTACTCTGACCGATGACGAGCGGGCGATTCGTGACACTGCCCGCGACTTCGCGGCCGAGCATCTGGCACCGAATGCGGTGGAGTGGGATCAGACCAAGCATTTCCCGGTGGACGTTCTCCGCAAGGCGGCGTCCCTGGGGATGGGCGGGATCTACATTCGCGAGGATGTCGGTGGCAGTGAACTGACCCGCGTCGACGCCGCTCGGATCTTCGAGGAGCTCGCCAAGGGAGATCCGTCGATCGCCGCGTACATCTCCATCCACAACATGGTCACGTGGATGATCGACCAGTTCGGCAACGACGAACAGCGCCACAAGTGGGTACCCGGACTCTGCTCGATGGATCAGTTGGGCAGTTACTGCCTGACCGAGCCCGGTGCAGGTTCCGACGCGGCCGGCTTGAGCACCAAGGCTGTTCGCGACGGCGACGACTACATCCTCAACGGTGTCAAGCAGTTCATCTCCGGCGCAGGGACTTCCGATGTGTACGTCGTGATGGCCCGAACCGGATCTGCTGGTGCCAAGGGAATCACGGCGTTCATCGTGCCGAAGGATTCGCCTGGCCTGTCCTTCGGTGCCAACGAGATCAAGATGGGCTGGAACGCACAGCCCACTCGTCAGGTGATCATGGAGGACGTGCGCGTTCCCGCCGCCAACATGCTCGGCGAAGAAGGCAGCGGATTCCGCATCGCGATGAAGGGCCTCAACGGCGGTCGCCTCAACATCGCGGCGTGCTCGGTGGGCGGCGCACAGGCGGCGTTCGACAAAGCCGTCGGATATCTGGTGGACCGCAAGGCTTTCGGTTCGGCGTTGATCGAATCGCAGGCTCTGCAGTTCCAGCTCGCCGATATGCGGACCGACCTGGAAGCTGCGCGAACCCTGCTGTGGCGCGCTGCCGCAGCTCTCGACGAGGGCGCACCCGATGTCGTGGAACTGTGCGCGATGGCGAAGCGCTTCGCGACCGACAACGGTTTCGACGTGGCCAACCGGGCGCTACAGCTTCACGGCGGGTACGGCTATCTTGCTGAGTACGGGATCGAGAAGATCGTTCGCGATCTTCGCGTTCACCAGATCCTCGAAGGCAGCAACGAGATCATGCGTGTGGTCATCGCTCGCAGTGTGATCGCAGGGCAGGGAAAGCAGGGAGCAGCATGACCGAAGAGAACGAAGTTCTGATCGAGAAGCGCGACGGGCTGGGACTCATCACCCTCAACCGTCCCAAGGCGATCAACGCGCTCAATCACTCGATGGTGACGGCGATGGCCGCGGCACTCGAGGCCTGGAAGTCCGACGACGAGGTCAAGGCCGTTGTCCTGACCGGTGCAGGCGAACGTGGCTTGTGCGCGGGCGGCGACATCGTCTCGATCTACCACGACGCCAAGGACGGCAAGACCGGTTCGCTCGACTTCTGGCGCGACGAGTACATCCTCAACGCCGAGATCTCGAACTACCCGAAGCCGTACATTGCAATCATGGACGGCATCGTCATGGGCGGAGGTGTCGGAGTGTCCGCACACGGCGACGTCCGCATCGTGACCGAGCGTTCCATGATCGGAATGCCCGAGACCGGAATCGGATTCATCCCCGACGTCGGCGGAACGTACCTGCTCTCGCGCGCTCCCGGAGAGCTGGGAACACACATCGCGCTCACCACGGCACGCTTGAGTGCCGGCGACGCCATCGCGACAGGATTCGCGGATCACTTCATCCCGTCCGAGAACATCGAGACGTTCATCGAGGCGATCGCATCGTCGACGGTAGAGCAGGCCGTTGCTCAATTTGCCGAGCCCGCACCGGTTTCGGAACTACTGGCACAGCAGAGTTGGATCGACGCCGCGTACTCGGCAGACAATGTCGTCGCGATTGTCGAGCGACTGCGCGCCAGTGGAATTCCCGAAGCGGAGAAGGCCGCCGAGCAGATTCTCGGTAAGTCGCCGATCGCGCTGGCCGTCACGTTGCGTTCACTTCGTCACGCCAAGGGTGCCGACAGTCTCGAAGACGTTCTGAACGAGGAGTTCCGGGTGTCGACGGCGTCACTGAGTTCGCACGATCTCGTCGAGGGCATCCGCGCACAGGTGGTCGAGAAGGACCGCAACCCGCAGTGGCTGCCCGCGACCCTCGCGGACGTCACCGAAGCCGCCGTGGACGCGTATTTTGCACCCCTCGGCGAGCAGGAACTCGGCCTCACCCCTCAACCGCAAGGCAACTGATCACCGCCGAAGGAGCATCACTAATGAGCACCATTGGATTTATCGGACTCGGACACATGGGTGGACCGATGGCGGCCAACCTCGTCAAGGCCGGACACACGGTAGTCGGGTTCGACCTGGCACCGGCTGCCCTCGAGCAGGCGGTCAAAGACGGTGCATCGGTAGCGGATTCGGCTGTCGATGCGGTGCGCGACGCCGACGTCGTCATCACGATGCTGCCGAGCGGCAAGCACGTTCTGGGGCTGTACGACGATCTGCTGCCCGTCGCTAAGCCGGGCACACTGTTCATCGACTGTTCGACGATCGACGTCGCCGATGCCCGCGAAGCACACGAGCGGGCAGAGGCCGCCGGACACCGTAGCGTCGACGCCCCGGTCTCCGGTGGTGTTGTCGGCGCAACCGCCGGAACCCTCGCATTCATGGTCGGCGGATCCGAAGAGGACTTCCAGGCCGCGTCTCCATTGCTGGACGTGATGGGCCGCAAGGTCGTTCACTGCGGCGACGCCGGTGTCGGTCAGGCCGCGAAGATCTGCAACAACATGATCCTCGGTGTCTCGATGATCGCGATCAGCGAAGCATTCGTTCTGGGCGAGAAGCTCGGACTGAGCAACCAGGCACTCTTCGACGTCGCATCCAACGCATCGGGACAGTGCTGGGCGCTCACGTCCAACTGCCCGGTACCAGGACCGGTGCCTACCAGCCCGGCCAACAACGACTACCAGCCGGGTTTTGCGGTCGCGTTGATGGACAAGGATCTCGGTCTGGCAGCAAATGCCCTGCGTACCAATGGTGTTGACGCCGAACTCGGTCTCAAGGCTGCTGAGCTCTACAGCCAGTACCATGCCGCGGGTGCCGGTGGTCAGGACTTCTCTGCCATCATCAACGACATCCGAGACCGTTCGACCGAAGGACAGCAGTGACCGACTTCAACACCATCATTCTCGAGCGTAAGGGCCGCGTCGGCGTCATCACGCTCAACCGTCCCAAGGCGCTCAACGCACTCAACTCCGAGCTGATGAACGAGGTTGTTGCCGCGGTAACCGACCTCGAAGCGGACAACAACATCGGTGCCATTCTGATCACCGGTTCCGAGCGCGCATTTGCCGCCGGCGCCGACATCAAGGAAATGCAGTCCAAGACGTACATGGACGCGTACGTCGAGGATTTCTTCACCCCGTGGGATCGAGTTGCCGCAGCTCGCAAGCCGCTGATCGCCGCTGTCGCCGGATACGCACTCGGCGGCGGTTGCGAACTCGCGATGCTTTGCGACTTCATCATCGCCGCGGATAACGCCAAGTTCGGCCAGCCCGAGATCAAGCTCGGAGTTATCCCCGGAATCGGTGGCTCACAGCGTCTTACCCGCGCGGTGGGCAAGGCAAAGGCCATGGAAATGTGCCTCACCGGACGCAATATGGACGCCGAAGAAGCCGAGCGCGCCGGCCTGGTGTCTCGCATCGTCCCGGCGGCAGATCTGCTCGACGACGCACTGAAGACGGCAACCACGATTGCCGAGATGTCCCTGCCGATCGCGATGATGGCCAAGGAAGCGGTCAACCGCTCCTTCGAGTCTTCCCTCGCCGAGGGCGTCCGCTTCGAGCGTCGGGTCTTCCACTCGACCTTCGCTACCGAAGATCAGAAGGAAGGCATGGCCGCATTCGTCGAGAAGCGGTCAGCTGAGTTCAAGCACCGCTGACAAGTCCCCACGATCCTGAAGGATTCTGCTCGCTCAGCGAGTGAAATCCTTCAGGATCGTTGTGGTTTCACCCCTCGAAATCGCCAGCGGTCTTCCGCAATTCAGTGAGGATTGTCACTAATTGCGTGAGCTTGTCCGGTTCCAAGCCTGGGTTCGCAAAGACCTTGGCATTCAGCAGTTCCGTAGCCTCGAGCGCCAGTGCTCGGCCGGAATCCGAAATCTCGATGAGTGTTGTACGACGATCGCTGGGGTGGGGGACACGTCGTACCAATTGCGCTTTCTCGAGGCGATCCACCGCATTCGTGACGCTGGTGGGGTGAACCTGCAAGCGTGCGCTGGCCTTCGTCATGGGCAGTGCGCCCGACCTCGTAAAGGTGAGCAGTGTCAACAACTCGTAGCGAGCGAACGTCAACCCCAGCGGTTTGAGCACTTCCTCGACTCGCGCCATCATGATCTGCTGCGCCCGCATCACCGACGTGACAGCGGCCATCCCGTCGGCAACGTCACTCCAACCGTGCTCGGTCCATTGCCGATGCGCCTCTTCGATGGGGTCGATGGGGAGGGGCGAAAGGGGAGGCATACGTTCGATCATCCCATGCCTGCCAGAGCCTGAGCGCCTTGTCTGATTATGTGTCGCGGGCCGTCACATCTGTAGAGTCCTCCGAGTGATTTCAATCCTCGTCGCGGGTGGCGTCTCGTTGTTCGTCGCTCTGTTCTTGACGCCCTTCCTCATCCGGGTGTTGTCCAAACAGGGGCTCGGGCATGAGATCCGCATCGACGGTCCGCAGAGCCATCAGGGTAAGCGCGGTACGCCGTCCATGGGCGGCATCGCGATCATCGCGGGCATGTGGGCCGGGTACCTGGCTGCCCATGCCATCGGTTTCGGTTCGCGCCTGCCCAGATTGTCCGCGTCGGGATGGTTGGTGCTGGCGCTGGCAACTTCCTTGGGTGTGGTCGGCTTCCTCGACGACTTCATCAAGATCCGCAAGAAACGCAACCTCGGATTGAACAAGACGGCGAAGACCGTCGGACAGTTGGCGAGCGCCATCATTTTCGGTGTGCTGTTTCTGCAGTTCTCCAACAGCAAGGGCGTAACGCCAGGCAGTCAATATCTCTCCCACGTTCGAGATATCTCGGTGTTCTCGATGGGAACCATCGGGTTCCTGATCTTCTTCTGCGTGCTTGTTTTCGCCTGGTCCAACGCCGTCAACTTCACCGACGGTCTGGACGGCCTCGCAGCCGGGTCGATGGGCATGATCTTGGGCACTTACGTTGTCATCGCGGGATGGCAGTACCGGAACTCCTGCGTCCTCGATCCTGTTGCCGGGTGCTACGACGTTCGCGACCCACTCGACCTTGCGATAGTTGCCGCAGCGGCGGGTGGGGCGTGCCTCGGGTTCCTGTGGTGGAACGCGGCGCCGGCTCAGATCTTCATGGGCGACACCGGTTCATTGGCACTCGGCGGTTTGGTTGTCGGTCTTTCGGTCACCACACACACCGAACTACTGATGGTCATCATCGGCGCCCTGTTCGTGGCCGAGATCCTGTCGGTGATCATCCAGGTGCTTGTGTTCCGATCGTCCGGCCGACGCGTATTCAAGATGGCCCCGATACATCATCACTTCGAGTTACTCGGTTGGCCGGAGACAGTGGTGATCGCTCGCTTCTGGATTTTCGTGGCCATTTCCTGCGTGATCGGACTGGCGACCTTCTACAGCGAATGGTTTGCGGCTGCCGGCTAGACCTGAGCCGTGCGGCTTGTCGCCACTAGAGCGATCAATCCCACGGAAACACAGGCCGTCATCGTGACGGCGAGCGCAGTACTGGTATTTCCGAGCAGTCCGACAGCCGGGGCGATGGCAGCGCCCACACCGAACTGGAACGCGCCCAGCATCGCGGCAGCCGTTCCGGCTGCTTCTCCGTGACGGGAGAGTGCCAGTGCCGGGGCGTTCGGTAGAACAAATCCCACCGCGCCGAGCATGACCCACAGCGCGATCACAAATCCGATCAGGCCGCCAAGGTCGAGCGCCGCGACCACGATGACCAAGACTCCAGAGGCAACTGCAGTGACAAGCGCCGACCGGGTGATCTGCTGCGGCGTCCAGCGATCCAGCAGACGGACGTTGACCTGTGACGCGCCGATCAGTGCAATGGCGCCGGCGCTGAACAGCAGTGCAAACTCCTGCTGATTGAGGCCGTACTGGTCCTGATAGACAAACGAGGCACCGGAAACGTACGCGAACAGAGACGCCATACCGACGCTGGAGACCAGCGTCAGGACCATGAAGGTGCGGTCACGGAGAAGCGATCCGTACATCTGGAGAACTGATCGCACGCCGCTGGCGCGCCGCTTCTCGCGGGGCAGAGTCTCCGGAATCCCGAAGGCGCCGATCATGGCCGTGCCGACACCGATCAATGCAAGGACAACAAAGATCCCGCGCCAATCGAGCGCGACCAACAGTGCGCCGCCGATGCTGGGGGCCAGAATCGGTGCGACGCCGAGAACAAGCATCAGCCGACTCATGACGACGGCGACAGTATTGCCGCTGTACAGATCGCGCACGATCGCCATCGTGACCACAGCGGCAGCAGCGGCGCCCATTCCCTGGAACACCCTTAGGATGCCGAGAACAGCAATCGTGGGCGCAAATACGGCCAGCAACGACGCGACGATGTGCACGCCGATGCCGGCGAGCAATGGTTTCTTGCGGCCGAGAGTGTCCGAGAGCGGGCCGACGAGCAATTGCCCGAGGGCCAGGCCGATCAACGTTCCCGTGATCGTCAGCTGGACCGTCGACGACGAGGTGCCGAGGTCGTCGGCGATATCCGGCAACGCCGGTAGATACATGTCGATGGTGAAGGGGCCGAGCGCCGTCATGGATCCGAGAGCAAGGATCTTTCCGATGCTCGGCTTGCGTTCGACCGTTGTCGGCGAAGCAGCGGGATCCACGGGTGGTGCGGTGGCGGTCTTCTCGGCAGTCACGAAGCAAGTCAGCAACAGGACGGTCCGATTTGTTCCCGTCGGTCAGGGAAGCGTTTGAAACGACCCCGACCCGACGATTTCGTCATCGGCTTCCACGGTGTAGTTGTACGTCGTATTCGGGGCGAGACTGGAGACGATGCTCAGCGTCCGCAGCCCGGTTCGCGTTGTGTAGTTGTACACGTAGAACGGGCCTTGGGTGGCTGTGACCCGGAACGTCGTCCGACTGGTTCCGGCAGGAATAGTGACGACTAGATTTGCGCCGATCCTCGTCGGAGTCAGTGTGTAGTTCCACACCGCCGGTGGTGGCGTAGTCGTTGTCGTAGTCGTAGCGACCGGCGTTGTTGTAGTCGTGACCGGCGCCGTTGTCGTGGTGATCGGGGGAGGGCTGGTTGTTGTTGCTGGGGTGGTTGTTGTCGTCGGCTGGGTCGCAGTCGGCTCGGGGGTAGCGGCGACGGTGGTTGTGGGAACCTGATTGTTCGGGGCGTGATCGTCCAGGTGACGCGCGAGAACCGTGCCGAATGTGCCGGAGAGGTTGTGGCCGAGGCCGGCGGGAGACTCGAGATCCGTCGTAAAGCCCTGTGCCGAATACCAAGCCGACCCCTTCTGGGCGTCGAGCACGGCGTTGTAACCGTCGCTGACGTTAGTGCCGTTGTCGGCGGCCCCGGTGTACCAATGCATGGGAAGGTCGGCGATCAGGCCGCCGGCAAAGGGCTGCGCCGAGACGCGTGGCACGCCGCCGCCGCCGAAGACCACAGTGCCGCCGCCGTCGATCTTGCTCGAGTACTTCGGTAGGAAGAACTGAGTGATGAACTGGGAGCCCCCGCTGTAGCCGACGAGCCAGATGTCCTCGGTGTCGATGTTGTAGCCCGTTTCGAGAGTGTCGAGCAGGTTTGCGACAAAGTCTGCGTTTGCGCTCCCGTTTTCCCACCACGTAATTTCGCCGGCAGAGTCCGGGGTGCGCACGGGGACGGTGATGTAACCCCGTGAGCGGGCTTGTGCAACGATGCCCGACGGGCCGCCGAGGCTGTACGACGAGGTGGGGTTCGCGAATTCGTACGCCCCGTCTCCGTGGAACTGCAGCACCAAGCCGGCGGCATGGTCCTGGGGAATGCCCGCGGCGTACACGTGGTATTTCGACGAAAGACCGTTCGACGCGGTGAACGGCTGGAAGGTCCGGTCCGAATAGGCCATGCCAGTGCCGTTGGTGCTCTCGGCCGAGGCGATAGGTGGCGCAACGACGATCGCAACGAGACCTGTCAATGTGGCCAGCGCAGCTGCGGCCAGGGCAGTCGCGGCCGTAAGTCGTGCTCGGGGCATCGGTGCTGCCTTTCGTCTCGGGGGCATGGCGTAACTTGCGTCACTCCAGCCCCGAGTGAACCATGCCTGTTCTGGTACGGCACAGTCGGTATTTCCCAAGCGAGTACCCCTCCTTTGGCGGTCAGTAACCCAGCAAAGAGGGGGCTAAGCCCCCGTGCGCCTTTCTGGTAGTGCCCGCTACCGGAAAGGCACACAGGGGCGTAGCACGAATCACGCTGATCAAAACTGTGGTTCGGCGGCGGCATCGAGGGCATAGTTACTTCATGACGCGGGTGTGGCCGAGTGGCTAGGCACCGGCCTGCAAAGCCGTTCACGTGGGTTCGAATCCCGCCATCCGCTCGAATGACAAGCGGGGCCGACAAAAGTCGGCCCCGCTTGTTTCTCGCCGACCATCTGGCGAGTGTTCTGTAACGATCAGCTGTTCACCGGAATAAGCTTCAAGGCCTTCTGGATCGCTGCAAGGACGTCGATGACTGTGCTGAGCGTGCTGATGGAACCCACGAATGTCCTCCGAGTGTTGAAGTGCTCGGCGTTGTGCCGTGCAGGAGAAAGTTAGCAAGCCTGACGGCTTTTTGGGCGGTTTGCCGCTTTCGGAAGAATGAAATCTGGGTCAACATACAAAAACTGGCCGGACTCCCCGAAGGCCGGCCAGTTTTTTGTGAAGCGTGGTGATCAGCTGAAGGCGGACACCGCGGTGAAGAAGGCGATGGCAGCGGCACCGAGCTTGAAAACCTTGGTGATGTCATCGAGGGTGACGCCTTCGGGCAATACGTCTTCAACAGACTGCATGTCGTAAGTCCTTACGTTTGTGGGAACTGTGGTCCAGTACCGCTGCAAGCAAGATACCTAACGTCACGCTTCTGTGGACGGTGGACTGGGTCACAAATGCAACGAATTGCACTTAAAGTCGTGTTATGACGCGCCCGGTGCCGAGATTACGAAGGTACACACGCTCTGGATTGTCGTTTGACGTCCGCGACGAAGGCCCACTCGACGGGCCGGTAGTTGTCCTACTTCACGGATTTCCGCAGGACTCGACGTCCTGGGATGGGCTGGTGCCGTTGCTCCATGCCCGGGGCTATCGGACGCTCGCGCCGGATCAACGTGGATATTCGCCGGAGGCCCGGCCGAGCGCTCGGAGTGCGTATCGCCGCAGCGAGCTTGCCGCCGACACTGTTGCCCTGATCGACGCAGCCGGCGGCGCCCCGGTGCACCTGGTCGGCCACGACTGGGGAGCCGCCGTGGCTTGGCAGGTCGCGGCCGAGCGCCCGGACTTGATCCGCACCTTGACGGCGTTATCTGTTCCGCATCCTGCGGCGTTTGTCCGAGCATTGCTGACCAGCAGTCAAGCCCTGCGATCCTGGTACATGCTTGCCTTCCAGCTGCCGATACTTCCGGAATGGATACTGCGCCGAACCGCTGACACAATCCTGGTCAGGAGCGGGCAGAGCCTCGAGTGCGCCCGCCGCGATCGGGACGCGATGGCCATGCCGGGACGTCTACGCGGTGGCCTGAATTGGTACCGTGCATTGGCGTTCAGCAGTCCGAGCGCGGGTTCCGGACGCGTCAGCGTGCCGACCCTGCACATCTGGAGCGACGGCGACATCGTGCTCGGGAGAAAGGGAGCCGAGCTCACGACGCGATTCGTGGACGGCCCGTACCGATTCGAAGTTCTTCGCGGCGTGAGCCACTGGATACCCGACGAGGCACCGCAGCAACTGGACCGGTTGCTCGCAGAGCACCTGCAGAAGTGACCGCTAGCGGCTGACGTCGGATCCCTGAGCGTCGGCGATCAGAATCGCAGCGTCCTCGGGGAGCAGGTAACCGCTGTCGACGGCACGCTGAGCGGCGTCGGAGAAGGCAGTGACGTACGCGTCGTGGCTGGGGTAGAGCTCAGTGAGTGTTGCCGCGCCGAAGGCGACGGTTGCGCCGTTATGCGGCACGTGGGTGAGTTCGCCCGTCAACGTGGCAATCGGGACGTCGAGTTGAGGAGTGCGCACGCCGCCGGTCGCGTTGCCGTGCCGGTCTCGCAGCACCGCATTGTCGGCAGTGTCGATGACGGGTGCTGAGGTGGGTGCCGCGCCGCCCGCAGCCCACTGACGCAGCCCGCGCAAAGCGGCGTTGGCGACGTAGCGCTGCGGTCCGTCGTTGACGATCGGGAACAGGGCTGCCAGATCCCTGATGTCGGAGAACTGCCGAACATACTGTGGATGAAGGATTTTCAGAGAATAGGCGTCGGAGTGCGCTGTGCCGGCGATTTCCCAGGTTCGGATCATGTCGGTGTCGGGCTGACGGGCCGCGACAAAACTGGTGGGTCCTGGTCCACCGCACAGTTCGAAAAGCTCGGTCTCGGTGATCAACTGGAAAACCGGAACGTCTACATCCGTGCGCACGCGGGCAGGCGCCGGATCCATGAGCATCATGCCGTCGCCGAGAGGAGCTCCGATACCTCCACGCGCGTGAATGATCATGCCGTCGAAGACTCGTGCATGAGAATGAACGGCGTTGGCGTAGGTCAGCATGCGGAAACCTGACTGTGACTGCCCGGCTGCGAGCAGTTGTGTCGGAATCAGGCCGCCAAGCGGATCGACATCGCCGGGCGCACGTAGGGCAGCGCCGACCTGAGAAAAGATGTCGTAGGAGTAATGGTCACCGGGGTGATCAAGTGCGCCGTATCGCTCGGGATCCCAGGTGGTTAGGCCCACGACCCCGTCGCCGAGGCCACTGCCTCCGGTGCTGGTGATTCCGGCAGCCTGCGCGGAAACACCCACCCACGCATACCCTCTCGTGATCTCCTCGTTCATGTGTCCGAAGTCGACATCGATATCGGTGTTGCCACTGACGTTGAGCCACTCGACAACCACGGTTCCGTTGAACCGGTTGGGGTCGGTAGGTGTGCGTACAAGGATCCGGGTGGTAAACCGTGCGGTGGGTCCTTCCGTTACCGACCACTGACCGTCGGACGCCCAGTCTTCTGCGGCGACGTACGACGCGGCGTCGCCGCTGACAAAAAACTCTCGTTCGACGTACCCAGTCGCCGCGATATCCAACGATGTCGACGTACCGGGGAACCCGTGGGATCCGCCGCCGATCGGTCCGGAAACAAGTGCAGATCGGTTGAGATGCAGAGTCATCGCGAGCGGGCCCTCCGGTTTTCGGCTACAACCGACGAGTTCGGTTCTCGCGGATGATCACACAGTGGAGGGCCCGTCGCCGAGACTTTTCCCGATGAGCGGGACGCGTCAGCGCGCCCCGAATCGCTCCTCGACTTGCTCGGCATTCAGGCCGAACTCCTCCAGGGTGTACTTGTGTGCAGGTTTGCGTGCACCGGAACGACTTTCGTCATGCATTGCCTCCATCGACTGTTGTGCGGTGGAGGTCAACGGAAGGTCGAAGTGGGTGTAGATGTTCTCGACGGTGGCGAGTGGATCGGCAACAAAATCCTGGTAGTCGACGTCGATGAATTGGGCGGGATTGTGGTGGGCCCGTGCCGCGTCGAATTGTTCGAGCCCTCGGGCCCATAATTCGAGCTGGCTCTCGCCGATCACCTTGTCGGTGAACGTGTTCGACCACCCCTCGGTGGCTTGCGCAGCGAGGCTGCAGACCGACGGAATGATTGTCGTGGGGGAGCGGTGGGTCTGGACGATCAAGGCGTCCGGGTACACAGCCATCAGTTCGTCGAGTGCAAACAGGTGACTGGGGTTCTTGAGCACCCATCGACGATCCTGATCCGGGAGTCCGATCAGCTGCAAGTTCTTCTTGTGGCGCGCATAGGCATTGGACCATTCCTGGCCCTTCAGCCAATTCGAGTACGTGGGTAGGTTGGCCAGGCACTCGTACGAGACGGACTTGAAGGTCTGCCGGAGCAGTTGCCAGCATTCTTCGACTTCGCTGGCGGACATGTAGTGCACACCCATGAACTCGGGGTGTTCGACGTGGTGTTGGCCGAACGTCTCCTCGATCTTGGCGAAGACCGGGTTCGATGCCCACGTATCGCGTGGTGGACGCGGCTGCGGGAACTCCGTCAGCCACATTTCGAGACCCTGATGCGCGGGGTCGACCGTCAAGAGTCGGTGCAGCGCGGTGGTTCCGGTGCGGGGCAACCCGGTGACAAAAATCGGGCGTTCGATCTTGACCTCGGCGTGCTCCGGATGCTGCTTCCACGCAGATTCACTGAGGAGGCGGGCAACAAGTGCACCGCGGAGGAAAACGCGAGAGATTTTGCTGCCGAACGGAGTCAGGTCCTCGTCGCGGTCGTACGACTCGAGGAGAACCGACAGAGCTTCGGTGTAATCGTCGACGCCGAAATCGGTGAGCCCCGTCATCTTGGTTGCGGATGCATGAAGATCTTCGACGGTTCCGACGTGTGTGCGCTCAGCCATGATGCTCCTAGTGATGGAATTCGCCGCAGTTGACGTCGATACATTGACCGGTGATGGCGCTGGCCATCGGCGACGCGAGGAAAATTGCCGCGTCGGCAACCTCGTCGGTGGTGGGTAGGCGCTTCAAATCGGTGTTGGCCGCAGTGTGCTCGTAGATCTGCTCGACGGTCATACCGAACTTCTCGGCTTGATGGGCGAAGTAACCTTTGAGGGTGTCACCCCAGATGTATCCGGGTGCAATCGAATTGACGCGGATACCCTGTGGGCCGAGTTCGGTAGCCAACGACTGAGACATCGCGAGCAGTGCCGACTTTGCCATCTTGTAGCTGCCGTACCGCTCTTGAGAGTGTCGCAGAACCATCGAGTTGATGTTCACTACCGAGCCCGTCGACTCCGCCAGCGGTGCTGTGAAGAGTTGCGTCAGTCGAAGTGCGCCGAGAACGGTGAGTTCGATGCTGTCGCGGATGTGCTGATAGTCGGTGCGCGCCAACGGCTTCATCGACGGCACGGAAAAGGCGTTGTTGATCAGCGTGTCGACTTTGCCGTAGGCGGAGAGGGATTCGGCCACCAGGTTTTCGGCGGACGCCTGATCGGTGATGTCGGTGGCGACGGTGACAGCGCGTCCACCCGCGTCGACTATCTCCTTGGCAACGTCGTCCAATCGTGACTGTGTGCGCGCTGCGAGAACAAGATTCGCGCCCGCCGAGGCGCAGCGTAGTGCCAGAGCACGGCCCAGTGCCGGGCCGACTCCGGAAATGACAACTACTCGGTCCTTCAGTAATTCGGTCATCTGTTACCCCAGCATTCGGTTGTCGATGGCGGCCTGGCGCTGAGCGATTCGCTCTGCCCATTCATCGGTAGTGATGGCGTTGGTGTCGAAATGTGGTAGGTGTTTCGGAATATCTTCAACGGCAACGATTTCGACGGTGGGACCGTCCTCGGGTGTCAGTTCACGCGAGACTCGCTGCCAGCGGAACTGCAGGATCCCGCGCGGGTGGCCGACAGTTTCGACCCAGTTGGTGACGCCGGGATTCTTCTCGCTCACCACCATTCGGATCTTGCCGTCCGGGTCTACCTGAGCCTGGCCGTTGTTGAGTGACGTTTGGTGATTGATGTAGTCGAGCGAGATGTACCACAGGCTGCCGAGTTGGAAGCCCTGATACGGCGCATCCGAGGCCGGAACGGTGATGATCATAGCCTGATCGTCGGTGAGTTCGTAGTGCCCCACCGAGGAGTACTGCGTGGCAAGACCACCCGGGGTCAGGCGAGGTTCGGTCATGGTGTTGACCGGGAGCTTCAGGTAGAACCACTCCGGGAACTGAAGCCACGTCTTGACCCGCGTGACCAGTGCTTTCCCGGCCCGCGCAAAACGCTTTTCGGTTTCCTCGGCGGTGAGCGGCGCGGGCGCCGTGCCGATCGAATCCGTCCGCTCGATCCGGATTACTCCGCGTTCCTGGCTCCAGTCGCTGTACACCTCTCGCGCGACGAGCTGTGACGATCCCGGTGCAAGTGTGTAGTAATTGGCGCGGCCATCGGCCGGTCCGGGGCCGAACCATACGACAAAACTGCCGTCGTCGGCGATCTCGAGTTCGCGGTCGTCGAACGCAATTTCGCTACCGGGCACGTTCGAGTTGGTGTAGTTGCCGCTCAGGACCTGGAAGCTGAGATCGGCTGTGGTGCCGCGCTTTCCCGTGACCTTGTATTCCTGATCGTCGTTGATGCGGGCGCCGAAGTACATGGTGTCGGGGTTGTCGAGCCCCATTTTCGTGAAGGGTCCGGTTCCCTGGATGAAACTGGGGTGGGTTTTCTCGGCGGCCCAAGCTGCGTGCATCGTGGCGATAATTCCACCCGCCAGGTACTGGTAGCCCTCGAGCAGGTCTTGTTCGGATCTGATGTGCGGGGCCGTCTCGATGAGTTTTTCGGCCTCGGCGATGGCCTGGGCAAACGGGTCCGTCAGCACGCTGGCTCCTCACAGTTCCGGCAGTCTTGCCGGCCCAGAGCGTCGTGGTACAAATATGTACCTATGGGGTAGATCTTGGTATTCTGACAATAGAACGCGTTCTAGGGAGTGGTCAATGGCTGAATTCGAGAAGCCGCATTCGGCGGGCCGTCAGTCTCCACCCACTGAACGCGTCGTGCAGGTGCTCGACTACCTGGTGGCGCGTCCCGACCAGCGTTTCGGGTTGTCCGAACTTGCCAGGTCGCTCGAGATCAGTAAGCCGACCGCGCTGGGAATCCTGACGGTGTTGGCGGATCGTGGATATCTGACGCGCGACGACGCCGTGAAGACCTACGGGCTGGGTCCGGCGCTGATCGCGGCGGGCCGGGCGGCGCAACGTGGATTTGCCGTCGGCCCGATTGCCCGGGCTCAGCTGGAGAAACTGAGCGCTGAATTCGATACGACCTGCACTGCGTCGGCGGTGGTCGGCGACCGGATCAGCGTTCTCGAAGTCACGGGGCCGGAAGGTATACGGAAAGCGGCAAAGGTCGGTCAGGTGTATCCGTTCGCTCCGCCGGTCGGATTGATGTACGTGCTGTGGGGAAGCGACCATGATCTCGAGAGTTGGCTGGCGCGGGAGCCGAGCCTTCCGGTGCGCCTCGATCGGGATCGGTTGTTGACTGTGGTGCGCGACTGTCGTGACGCGGGATATCTCGTGGAGAGTCTCGATCCGATCGGTCAACGCCTGCATACGTTGATGGCAGGTGTTGTGACACATGATCTTCCGTCCGAGGTGCGGGAATTGCTCGGCGAAATGGTGTCGAGTCTGGGGGAGCGGGTCTATCTCGGGCGAGACATCAGCTCGGACGACGAGCATCCTGTTTCGTTGATCGCGGCTCCCACTTACGACGCCGAGGGTCATCAGGCGTTGGTGTTGACGCTCTATGTTGGCGGCTCGATTACGCGTTCCGAGATCGAACGACGCGCAACGGTGTTGGTGGCGGCTGCCGATGCCGTGACTGCGGAGGTGGGTGGGCGGGCTCCGGTTCGCAGTCATTGACCGCTAGGTAGAACGAGTTCTATTCTGTGAATGCGTTCATTCTCGAACCAGTCCGGTACAAAAATGTACCGGCACCGAGTAGGAGCTGAAGCGATGCCAGCACTCCAGACCCCGCCCGCTTACGAGCTGTCCCACCTACGGGCGCTCGAGGCCGAGGCAGTCCACGTATTCCGGGAAGTTGCCGCGACTTTCGAAAAGCCGGTGCTTCTGTTCTCCGGTGGCAAGGATTCCGTGGTGATGCTGCATGTCGCGGCCAAGGCCTTCTGGCCGGCGCCGTTGCCGTTTGCCGTCATGCATGTCGACACCGGGCACAACTTCGACGAAGTAATCGAGTTTCGTGATCGAACCGTGGACCGGTTCGGATTGCGCATGGTGATCGCCAGCGTGCAGGACGACATCGACGCAGGCCGGGTCAGCGAGGAAACCGGCGTCGGGGCGAGTCGCAATCGTCTGCAAACTCACGCACTGCTCCGCGGTATTCGGGACGGGAAGTTCGACGCCGTATTCGGTGGGGCTCGCCGGGACGAAGAGAAGGCGCGAGCAAAAGAACGAGTGTTCAGTTTCCGGGACGAATTCGGCCAATGGGATCCCAAGATGCAGCGACCGGAACTGTGGAACCTGTACAACGGCAAACATCGTAAGGGCGAACATATTCGGATCTTCCCGCTCTCCAACTGGACCGAACTCGACATCTGGCAGTACATCGAGAGCGAGATGATCAATCTTCCGGAGATCTACTACGCCCACCGAAGGCAGGTAGTGCCGCGGGACGGAATGCTGTTGGCGCGCACACGATTCCTCGAACTGCAGCCGGGGGAGGAATCGTACGAAGCGTTGGTGCGTTTCCGGACTGTTGGCGACGCCACCTGTACAGGGTGTGTGGAGTCGTCCGCCGAAACGGCCGCCGCCGTCGTCGAAGAAGTGGCCGCGAGCCGGATCACCGAACGCGGAGCAACCCGGGCGGACGACCGGATCTCCGAGGCCGGCATGGAAGATCGAAAGAAAGAGGGGTACTTCTGATGCCGCAACTCCTCCGAGTCGCGACCGCGGGCAGCGTCGACGACGGTAAGTCGACGCTCATCGGCCGATTGCTCTACGACTCCAAATCGATCTTCGAAGATCAACTCGAAGCGGTCGAACGCAGCAGTCGTGAACGTGGTGACGAGTACGCCAACCTCGCACTGCTCACTGACGGATTGCGTGCCGAGCGTGAGCAGGGCATCACTATCGATGTGGCACACCGATATTTTGCCACTCCGCATCGCAAGTTCATCATCGCGGATACGCCCGGGCATGAGCAGTACACCCGGAACATGGTCACCGGTGCGTCGACAGCCGACCTCGCCCTGATCCTGGTCGACGCGCGCAAAGGTGTGCTCGAACAAACACGCCGGCATGCGTTTCTGTCGACTCTCTTGGGAATTCCGCACCTCGTGCTGTGTGTGAACAAGATGGACCTCGTTGGGTGGTCGCAGGACCGGTTCGAGGAGATCAAGGAAGAGTTCCGGCAGTTTGCGATCAAGCTCGACGTCCACGATCTGTCCTTCATCCCCGTATCGGCGCTGTTGGGGGACAACATCGTTGCGCGTACCGAGAACATGTCCTGGTACGACGGTCCGTCGCTGCTACACCATCTCGAGCAGGTGCACATCGCGTCGGATCGCAATCTCATCGATGCGCGATTCCCGGTGCAGTACGTCATCCGTCCGCAGCAGCAGACCGATGCAGATCTTCACGACTTCCGTGGATACGCCGGGACCGTGGCCAGTGGAGTCTTCAAGCCAGGCGACGAAGTAGTAGTTCTCCCTTCGGGTTTCACGTCGACGGTCAAGGCCGTTCACGGACCGGGCGGAACGGCGATTGCCGAAGCTTTCGCGCCGTCCGCCGTCTGCATCGAACTGAGCGACAATCTCGACGTCAGTCGCGGAGACCAACTGTGTCGGATCAACAACCGGCCACAGGTAGGCCAGGAGATCGACGCAATGATCTGTTGGCTCACCGACCAAACCACACTGTCGGAGAACAACCGGTACTCGTTGCTGCACACCACTCGTTCGACGAAGGCACAGATTGTGCGCCTCGACTACCGCCTCGATGTCAATACACTGCACCGCGACGAGAACGCGGAGGCGCTGTCGCTCAACGAGATCGGGCGCATCTCCATCAAAACGCAGCAGCCGCTGATGTTCGATCCCTACCGTCGGAATCGCGTCACCGGCAGCTTCATCCTCGTGGACGAGATCACCGGAAATACCGTCGCAGCGGGAATGATCAACGGCCCGACGCTCAAGGATTCACACGTCGTCTGGCACAGCTCCGAAGTCTCCCGAGAGGAGCGCGCGGCAGCAGGCGCCACCGTGTGGCTCACCGGCCTCTCGGCTTCCGGGAAATCCACGATCGCAGTGGAACTCGAACGCAGGCTGGTTGCGGCAGGTACCCCCGCCTACCGACTCGACGGGGACAACCTTCGACATGGACTCAATGCCGATTTGGGATTCAGTGCACAGGACCGCGCCGAGAACGTGAGGCGGGTGGGATCGGTGGCGCAGCTGTTCGCCGATTCCGGCGCAGTCGCCGTGGCTTGCCTGATCAGTCCGTACCGCGAGGATCGGGACCGCGTCCGCGCTGCTCACGAAGCTGCGGGACTGCGTTTTGTCGAGGTGTATGTCGATACTCCGATCGAGCAGTGCGAGGCGCGGGATCCCAAAGGCATGTACGCAAAGGCGCGGGCGGGGGAGATTACGGGCTTCACCGGCGTCGACGATCCCTACGAGGTCCCTGAACACGCCGAACTGGTAATTCGACCCGAAGACGGAACGCCTGCCGAACTGGCACAGCGAATTATGGAAGTGTTGGCGCTGTGAGTGAACCAACGCACAGCCGAACTGCCGACGCCGAGTTGGCGAAGCACTTGGCAGAAGCCGCCGGAGCCATCCTTCTCGGTATTCGAGCGGAGGGTCTTGGCGCCGGCGACGGCCGGGAATTGGGCCGGCGCGGGGACAAAGCAGCCGACGTCTTCATCCTCGACCAGTTGGCCGAGGCCCGTCCAGATGACGCAGTCCTTTCCGAAGAATCCGCCGACGATCGCACCAGGCTCGAAGCGTCGCGCGTATGGATCATCGACCCTCTGGACGGATCCAAGGAATACGGGATGCCCGCTCGCTCCGATTGGGCGGTGCACGTCGCGCTCTGGGAACGAGGACACGGCATAACTGCGGCGGCGGTGTCGCAACCAGCCCTTGGGCAGGTGTACTCGAGTATCGACGCAGTGTCGGACGCACCGGCCAACCAGCCACTTCGTATTGTTGTCAGCGGCTCGCGCCCGCCCGCGTTCACCGATGCGGTGGCGGCCGAGCTTGGCGCAGAGGTTGTGCACATGGGCTCGGCTGGTGCCAAGGCGATGGCCGTCGTGCGCGGCGACGTCGACGCCTACCTGCATGCCGGTGGGCAGTGGGAATGGGATTCGGCTGCGCCGGTCGGCGTCGCGCAGGCGGCGGGGCTGCACTGCAGCCGCATCGACGGTTCGCCGTTGTTGTACAACGAATCTCATCCGTATCTGCCGGACCTGGTGATCTGCCGACCAGAGCTGGCCGAGTCGATTCTGCGTGCAATTGCCAAGCACTCCACGGAGTCTGCCGTCAGCGGACGCGTTGCGATGGCGCGGGAGTACGTGAACGCGTTGCTCACTCACGACGCAACCAAGGTCCGTTTTGCCGCCGACGCGTGGCGCGTGGAGAACGGTCAACGAACCGGTGACACCGGCGCTTTCATCAGCAATGAACTCGAACAGGGGCAGCAGTACCGCGGAATTGTCGCCATACGTGAACTCGCGCTGCGTGAGTGGGGCGAAAGCGTCGTAGCGCGGTATCTGATGGACCTCGGAACCCCGGGCCAAGCGCCTGCTGTCACGGTGTTCATCACCGAGTACTTCGGAATACCGGCAGGGGAGATCGAAAGCATCATGGCAATTATCGAACCGCACCCGAAAAAGGATGACGCACAATGACACCCGACACTTTGGTCACCGAATTCTGCAAGGAATGGGCCGACGCGGACATCGCGAAGATCGTCGACTACTTCACCGATGACATCGTCTACCACAATATTCCGATGGAACCCGTGGTCGGGCGCGAGGCCGTCCGGACATTCATCGAGCAGTTTGTGGGTGCCTTCGGCAACATCGACTTTCAGACCAAGCGTCAGGTCTCAGGCGGTGACGTAGTCATGAACGAGCGCATCGACGTCTTCAGCATCAACGGCGCGGAGGTAGCGCTACCGGTGATGGGCGTGTTCGAAGTCCGTGACGGGAAAATCAGCGCCTGGCGCGACTACTTCGACATGGCGCCGATCACGGCGGCAGCCGGCCAGGGCTGATTGTTCACTACGCCAGAATCGGGTGTGGGTAGTCCGGTGAGCGGTGCTGGAATCGGGTGATGGCCGGATTCACGATGACGCCGTCACGGATTTCGATGGCCCGATCCAAGGTCTCGTCTGCTTTCCACGCCGTCTCGCCCGCCATGACGGCAGGTAGGTAGGGGAGAAGTGATTCGCTGATCTCCCACGATGCGGAGTTCCACAGGTACGACGGGCTGTGATCGACGCCGTAGTAGGTGATGTTGTCACCGACGATGAAGGTCGGCTCCGCGAACGAGGTGGGGCGAGCCCAGCTGAATCCCATTCCTTCGTCGCACGAGACGTCGACGATGAGGCTGCCGGGTTGAAAGTTCACGAGGTCTTCCTCGGTGAGGAACGTCAGCGGTGTATCCGTGTTCTGCAGTACACAATTGACGACGATGTCGTGCTCGGCGAGGAAACCGGGAACCGGCACGCTGTGATTGTCGATCATCACGTGACTGCCGCGAACATCACCGTTGTTGTTGTCGAAAGAGACCATCCGAGCCGAGTGGATGGGGGAGCTGACGGCGGTGACGCCGCGTTGGGTCAGCACGTCGACTTCATGGATACCATGCGCCTTGAGTGCCGTGACGGCGCCGCGGGCGGTGGCACCGAAACCGATGACGGCAGCGGTGAGGCGTCGCCCGTAGTCGCCGGTGGAACCGATCAACTGCAAGGCATGGAGAACCGAGCTGTAGCCCGCCAACTCGTTATTCTTGTGGAAGACATGCAAATTGAAGGATCCGTCGCTGTGCCAGTGGTTCATGGCCTCGAAAGCGATGAGAGTCAGCTTCTTGTCGATCGCGATCTGGGTCAGTTCGGTGTCCTGCACGCAGTGCGGCCAGCCCCAGAGCACCTGGCCGGTGCGGAGTTCGGCGAGGTCGGCCGCCAACGGTTTCGGTAGGAGAACCACATCGGTTTCCGCCAAAATTTCCTTGCGCGTGCGGATTCCGGCCACCAGGCCTGAGAGGGTGTCGTCTGAGTACCCGAAGGCATGGCCGTAGCCCTCTTCGAGGTAGATGCGCGAGCGAAGTTCAGCGTCGATCCGATCGAAATGGGCAGGGTGGATCGGCAACCGGCGTTCTGCCGGTTTGCTCGACTGTCCGATGACTCCAAGGGTGCGTACGTTGTTCAATTGTGTATCTCTCGATAGGAGCAGGTAGAGATGTCAGGCAGGAGCCTGAGGGAAGAGCAGAAGCCGCAGGAACGCTGGCAGAATGCCTGGACCAGGACCGCCTGAGGGCGTGCTGGGTGCGCTGCTGTCGATCGCCGACGGCGTCAGAAAAGCGCGTCGGTACCAGGCCAGTCTAGCCGTGTTCGTTGATCGCCCGGGGTTCGGGCATGCGACGGTACGGTCGAGTGAGTAAGGGCTATTGCGCGCGCAGGTGTGAATTCAGCACGGCCAGTTGAATTTTGCTGGCATCCGAGTGGACTTCGCGCCCTTTGTCGGTGACGTCGATGAAGACTCCGCGCCGGTCGGCCTCGCACAGCGCTCGTTGAACCAGTCCGGCCTTCTCGAGACGGGCGACGCTGCGGGAGAGCGCACTGGGACTCAGGTACATCTCCGAGGCCAGATCCTGCATCCGTGGACGCTCACACGAGGTGTCCATGAGTCGGTCGAGAGCCTCGAAGTCGCTCATGCTCAGGCCATGCGCAGACTGCATCTGGCGATCGAGTTCGCATGCGATGTCGTTGTAGCTGGTCGACAGCGAGCGCCAGGTGTTGCGCAATTCGGATTCCGACGTCACGACCGCATTCTAGTTGAAGACTCGATTACGTGCAATTGCATTAAATGCTTGTGCATTAAGTGCATGTGCATCTATTCTCGCTGACGTGACTTGCACAGACTCGACACTCAAACCATTCGATTCGCCGAAATCCCCGGGTTCTACGGAATCCACGGATCCGGCCACAGGGGAGGGTTGGTCCCTCAAGCTGTGGGGCATCCTCGCGGTGCTCTGCCTCGTGTTGTTCCTCGACGGTCTCGATGTGTCGATGGTGGGCGTCGCTCTACCGTCCATCGGCGATGAACTGGGCCTTTCCACTACTTCGCTGCAGTGGATCATCAACGGCTACGTCCTCGGATTCGGCGGACTGCTGCTACTGGGTGGACGCACCGCCGACCTCCTCGGGCGTAGGAAGGTCTTCCTGATCGCTCTCACCGTGTTCGCAATCGCCTCGCTGGTCGGTGGCCTCGTCGACAACGGAACACTGCTGATCGCATCACGATTCGTGAAGGGACTCGCTGCCGCGTTCACCGCTCCGACCGCGATGTCCATCCTCACCACGACGTTCAAAGAAGGTCCGGCCCGTAACCGGGCGCTGTCCGTGTTCTCGGTATTCGGTGCCAGCGGCTACTCGTCCGGACTGATTCTCGGCGGGCTGTTGACCAGCGCCGGTTGGAGATTCACGTTCCTGATGCCGGTGCCCTTCGCTGTCATCGCGCTGATCGGTGGGTACTTCCTCATTCCGCGGGACCGTCCCGCGGACAACGGCGGACACGACCTGGTTGGCGCCGTCACGTTGGTGACGGGAATGCTGCTCACGGTCTACACGATGGTCTCGGCTCCGACTCGTGGTTGGGCGCACCCGATGACCTTGGGGTCGTTTGCCGTGGCAGCGGTGCTCTTGGCGACGTTCTTCGTCGTGGAGAAGAAGGTGGCGCACCCGCTTGTGCGCCTTGGACTTCTGCGCGTCGGCAGCATCGTCCGCGCGAATCTCGCCATCATCGCGCTCTTCGGGTCCTATCTGAGCTTCCAGTTCATGATGACGATCTTCCTGCAGTCCGCCCTCGGCTGGTCGCCCCTGAAGATGGCGATGGCACTGCTCCCCGCCGGCATCATCGTTGCCTTCGGTTCGCCGTTTGTCGGACGGTTGGTCGACCTGTACGGCAGTGCCACACTCATCATCGCGGCACTGACGTCGCTGAGCGTCGGGTACCTCTGGTTCCTGTTTGCCGGGAGTGATTCACCGTCATACGTTGTGGCAATTCTGCCCAGCGTCATTCTGCTCGGCCTTGGATTTGCCTTGGGCTACACCTCGATCATGGCTCAGGCAACCTCTGGCGTCGACGACTCGGAGCAAGGTTTGGCCTCGGGTCTGGTGAACACGTCGGCTCAGGTCGGTGCGGCCCTTGTGCTGGCACTGACGACGGCCCTGGTCACCGCTGGCTCGCACACCGCGACTGGCGCGGGGACTGCCGGGTTCCAACAGTTCCATCCCGGACTGATCCTGGTTACCGGCGTTGCGCTGGTGGGCTTGGCCATCACCGTTTCGCCCTTGGTGCGGGGAAGATCGGTACGTGGAAAGCGCACCGATGCGGAGAAGGAGTTGACGCCCGTCTCCTAGTAAAAAAGTTCAGCCGCGCAGGAGAATTCCTGCGCGGCTGAACGTGTGAATCGTGGACTAGCGGGAAGCGGACCCAAGAGCACTGTCGAAGTCGGCAGTGCTCGCCTGCGAACCGAGGATCATGGCCAGGCGCACCAACATGCCTTCACGATCAGCCGGCTCGGCCTGATCGAGTGCGTTGGAGAGTGCCAACCACACGTGCTCACGACGGGCATCGTCTCCGACCGCTGCAGCTGTCACGGACACTGCCGCGTCGAAGTGGGTCGGCGCAGTTCCGGCGGTGAGATGCTTGGCTACATCGCCCAATTGTGCGGGATCGCTGATCCGGCACAGAACCAAACCGTCGGGGCGGATGACGAAGATCTCGCCGACGCGAGCACCGAGGGCGGAAGCAAGGTCACCGCTAGCGTCGTCGACCGTGGCATCGGCACCGCCCACGGTGATTACCCGCACGGTTTCCGGTGCAAGTGCGCGAGCAAGAACGTCGGCCTGCGCGGCGAGTTCGGAAGCCAATTCAGCCGACAGGCCGAAGGCCAGCACACCGAATCCCGTACCGCGCAAACGATTCAAGGAGGTTTCCGAGCCGCCCGCCGAGACCTCGACGATCCTGTCTTCGAGCGGATCGCCGGGCAGGACGCCTTGGGTGCCGGGAGTGGTTGGCCACGTCAGCGGTGAGAGGTGGGCGTGTGTTGCGCTCGACTGGCGCGGATTGATCAGGTGCGCGAATTCGCCTCGAGTGGTGGCGAGTTCGAGCACCGCGTCGCGAGTGGTTCGGTGTCCGTGGCTACCCGGGGACATGATGAGCGTCGACTTGCCTGCATTGTCGACGTTCTGCTGCCACGCGCTGCGACGTTCCGTCGAGTACGCGTCGAGGATGGCGGTATCGGACGCTCCGTTGATGACGGAGGCCAACTGCCACACCAGGGTTTCGGCGTCTTCCATGCCGGAGTTGAGGCCACGAACACCGAAGATAGGGACGAGATGCGCTGCGTCGCCGGCAAACAGCACGCGGCCGTGCGTGAAATCTTCCAAGGCCAGTGCATGAGCGCGGTAGAAACCGAACCATTCGAGGGTCCACGGGATGTCGCTCTGCAGCCATTCGAGGTGGCGCGTGATGCGGTCGCGGATGCGATCTTCCTGCGTCTCCGCCTCGGGATCGTCCGACGCGTCGAGTTGGTAGTCGATGCGCCAGATGTCACGCGGCTGGCGGTGCATGATGATCGTGGAACCCGGGTTGCTCGGCGCGTCGAACCACACCAGACGCTCGGCCGGTAGTTCCGATTCCCAATGAATGTCCGCGATGACGTAGTTGCCCTCGTAGCTGTTGCCCTGCAGGCGGATTCCGCTGAGTTCGCGCATCTTGCTACGGCCACCGTCGGCGGCAACGACCCAGGCGGCACGGAGTTCGCGAGTTCCGAACGCGGTGTCGACGGTCAACGTCACCTCGTCGTCGCCGGCCGCGATGCCCGCGATCGACGACGACCAGTGGAAGTTCACGAGGGGGTGAGCGAGCAGCTTGTCCGTCATGATCTGCTCGAACTCGGATTGCGACACGTTGACCATGGGGCCGCGCGCATCGTGATCGGCGGAGGCCATGCGGAAGTGCAGCACTTCCTGATCACGGTAGTAGCTCCGGCCACCCACCCACGGCAGAACGATGTCTTCGAGTTCGGCGCCGAAGCCGAGACGCTCGGCAACTTCGAGGCTGTGCCGCGACACGCAGATTGCGCGGCTGCCGAACGAAACCTGATCTGCCGCTTCGAGAATTGTGACGGGAATGCCGCGCTGGGCCAAGCCCATGGCAACGCCCATGCCGACGGGGCCGGCGCCGACGATCACTACCGGGAGCGCGTCGGCCGACGGAGCCAGGGACGCAAAATCCTCGGCGGCGTACTTCTTCGGATGAAAGTAAGTCGACATGATCACGAGGCTTTCTGTGCGGCAGAAGGTTCGGGGAGCAACAGGATCGAGACGAGGCTGATCACGGCGATTCCCACGAAGTAGACGGTGATGGCGAGCGACGTGCCGAATCCGGCAAAGAGTGCGGTGGCGATCATCGGGGCCAGGCCGCCGCCGAGGATGGCACCGATCTGGTAGCCGAGCGACGCTCCGCTGTAGCGGATGTGGGCGGGGAACAGTTCGGCGAACAGCGCGGATTGTGGGCCGGCGCAGCAGCCGAGCGTGAAGCCAAGGCCGATCATCGCAAACAACATCGCCGGGATGATCGCGGTGTCCATGAGCGGGAAGAATGCTGCCGCGGCGACGACCAACGCGATGGAGCTACGGATGTAGACGGTTCGGCGTCCGATCGAGTCCGACTTGTGCGCGCTGAATGCCATTCCGGCCATCCAGAAGGGGCAGGACGCGATGAGCAGGAACAGCATCGTGGTCTTGCTGAATCCGAGTTCCTTCTCGCCGTACTTGAGGACGTACACCATGTACGCGTACGCGATTCCGTTGGTGGCGATGAAGGTGCCACCGGCGAGCAGCACGGTCTTCCAGTGCTTGGTCAGCACCTCGAGGATCGGCAGTGTCTCCGCAGGAGCGTCGTCCTTGGACGCGGTGAACTCGTCACTTTCCTCGAGTCCGAGTCGAATCCACATCGCGACGCCCACCAGAACAGCGCTGAGCAGGAACGGAATTCGCCAACCCCAGGAGTTGAAGGTGCTGTCGTCCATGAACGCGGCGAGCGGCAGGTACACGAGGTTGGCCATCAGCACACCGGCCGGCACGCCGATCTGCGGCGCCGCGCCGTAGAGGCCCTTCTTGCCTTCTGGTGCATTTTCGGTCGCAACCAGGACTGCTCCACCCCATTCGCCGCCGACGCCCAGGCCCTGGATGAAGCGGAATGTCACGAGGAGGACGGGCGCAAAGACACCGATAGAGTCGTAATTCGGCAGCAGGCCGATGGCAACGGTCGCGCCGCCCATCAGGAGCAGCGAGAGTACGAGCATGGACTTGCGTCCGATGCGGTCGCCGAAATGTCCCATCACGATTCCGCCGATGGGGCGCGCGATGAATCCTACGGCGAGTGTCGCGAAGGCGGCCAAGGTTCCGGCGAGTTCGGACGTGCCGGGGAAGAACTGCGTGCCGAGTACAAGCGCCGCAGCGGTGCCGTAGATGAAGAAGTCGTACCACTCGATGGCGGTGCCGACAAAGCTGCCGAGGGCGGCTTTGCGCGCTTTGGCGCTCGCGGCAGCGCGCACCGTATGCGGCGTGGCGGTGGAGGTCATGAATTGCCTTTCGACATGAATATCGCTTGAAGACACAATGACGCGCGCCACAACACTTGAAAAGCTAAAGAATTGGAGGTTCTTCCACGGAAAAATGATGGAAGGAGAGATTTGTCCTGGTCGGGTCGTTATTGGCGATCGTCCTGCTGTGAAACGAATTCTATAAAACTTCGTGCCACTCGACTGAGGCGTGCGTCCTGGTGCCAGGCGAGCACTACGTCCACCGAAGGAACTGCAGGCGATCCGATCGTTTTCACGACTACCTCGAGGCCCTCGTACGTAATGTCCATCTTCGGGCGTTGGAGCAGGAGCGTCCAGCCGAGACCGCGCCCGACAAAGGCTCGCGCCGTCTCGAAGTTCCCGGTTCGGTAGGCAACGTCCGGGACGAACCCGCCGAGGCGACACACGTCGAGTGCGTGTTTGGTGCTCGGTGGCGCGTTGAGGAGGACCATCGGAAACTTGGCGAGATCAGGGAGATGAATGGGGTTCTCCGATTGCGCCAACGGGTGCTCGGCGCCCAAGACGATCAGAGGTTGTCGGGTGGTCAACGGAATCGTGCGCAGTTCCGACGAGAGATCCAGGTCGTACGCGATCGCAAGATCCAACTCGCCGTTTTCCAGATGGGTCTGCAGTCGGTTCTGGTTGTCCTCGCGAAACTCCACCTGTGTTGCCGGGTAGGTGCGTGTGAAGCCGGCGATCATCGACGGCAGAATTGTCGGCCCCAATGCGGGGTAGCACCCGATCGCAATGGGCCCGGAAACGGTGCCGGCAGTTCCGAGTGCGTCGGACTCGAGTTCGTCGGCCTGTTGCAGGAGGGCGCGTGCGCGCACCAGAACGGATTCGCCGGTGCGAGTGAGTTGTACGCCGAATGATCGACGACGAACGCACAGTTGAACTTTCAGGGCGCGTTCGAGTTCGGTGATGGACGCTGACAGTGCCGAGGGGGAGAGGTGCATGAGATCGGCGGCAGCGGTGATGGTTCCGGTCTCTGCTACCGCCACAAACGCGGCAAGCTGACGCATCGTGTAGGTCGGGGCAGAATCGCGGCGCGGCATGCTGCCAACGGTAGTCGCTGAGAAATGAGGCCCGAAAAATGTGGCACCGAGACGCGCAGCCGGTAAGAAAACCTGCGCTGTCGTGGTGCCCCCGGCAGGATTCGAACCTGCGGCCTTTCGCTCCGGAGGCGAACGCTCTATCCCCTGAGCTACGGGGGCGCACCGATAAAAAACGGTGTGCCGACTTGGGCTGCGTTAGCGTAGCGCATCACACCCGCCTGTGGTCAAACCGGCCCCACATAAGAATGCGTCGAGCGTCGGTAACTAAGACATCCGTGCGGTTTGCACCTAGGCTCGCCTCTGGGCACAGGTTCGGGCGGACCGCTCGGGCACCCTCGTGAAGTACGGGAGTCGACGATGACCGATCATCAGTATTCCGACGACGATCTCGAGCTGGACCTGCAGTGGTGGGCAGCCGCGAACTATCTGACCGTCGCGCAGATTTACCTGCAGGACAACACTTTGCTGCGAGAACCGTTGCAAGCGAAGCACATCAAACCCCGACTGCTCGGGCATTGGGGAACCAGTCCGGGTTTGTCGATGATCTACACGTTGCTGAATCGGCACATCGTTGCCACCGACGCGGATTGGCTGTACGTGACGGGGCCCGGACACGGCGGACCGGCATTGGTCGCGTCGACGTACCTGGAAGGGACGTACTCGGAGATCTATCCCGACGTACCGGCGGACGGTGAGGGTATTCATCGGATGTGCCGACGGTTCTCGGCTCCTGGCGGTGTGCCGAGTCACGTCAGCGTGCAGACTCCCGGCAGCATTCACGAAGGTGGCGAGTTGGGGTACGCGCTCGCACACGCGGCGGGCGCCGCGTTCGACCATCCGGACTTGTTGGTGGCATGTGTCATCGGTGACGGTGAGGCGGAAACGGGTCCGTTGTCGGGATCGTGGAAACTCCCGGCCTTCCTCAATCCGCGTCGCGATGGAGCGGTGCTGCCGATCCTGCACGTCAACGGCGCCAAGATCGCGGGACCGACGGTGTACGGGCGCAGCAGCGACGAGGATGTCCAGGCGTTTCTCAGCGGTCAGGGGTGGGATCCCGTTGTTGTGTCCGGAGATGATCCCGGTGCGGTCTTCCCGCAGTTGTACCGAGCAATAGTCAATGCTCACAACACGATTCGTGATCGGCAGGCGAAGGCGCGCGGCGGCGAGGAGTGGTCGGGTAAATGGCCGGCGATTGTCCTGCGCACGCCCAAGGGGTGGACAGGGCCGCACACGGTTGACGGGAAATTGGTGGAAGGTACCCACTGGGCGCATCAAGTGCCGCTGTCGGGAGTGCGCACCAACGAAGCGCACCTGCGCCAACTCGAAGAATGGATGCGTTCCTACCGGCCGGACGAGTTGTTCGACGCAAACGGATCATTGCGACCCGACCTGGCCGCGTTGGCCCCTGCCGGCGACAAGCGGATGGGCAGCACGCCGTACGCCAACGGTGGGCGCCTGCGCGTCGACCTTCCCATGCCGGCCCTCGAGAAGTACGCGCTCCCCATCGAATCGCCGGGTTCGACGTTCCACGAGACCACCAGGGTGCTCGGGGAATTGCTCCGAGACGTCTACGCCGCCACCGAAACCGACGACGGCGGCGGAATCTTCCGACTCTTCTGTCCGGACGAGACGTCGAGTAACCGACTCGGCGCCGTCTTCGAGACAACCGAGCGCTGTTGGCAATTGCCGATCACCGAATTCGACGACGGACTCTCCACAGACGGACGAGTCATGGAAGTGCTCAGCGAGCACCTGTGTGAGGGTTGGCTCGAAGGCTATCTGTTGTCCGGCCGGCACGGAATGTTCGCCAGCTACGAGGCCTTTGCGATGGTGAGCGTCTCGATGCTCATCCAGCACGCCAAATGGCTCCAACATGCAGTCGAATTGCCGTGGCGCGCTCCAGTGGCGTCGCTCAACGTACTGCTCACAAGTACGTGTTGGCGTAACGATCACAACGGTTTCAGCCATCAGGGCCCGGGAATGATCGACGCCGTGATTCCTTTGGCGCCCAGTGTTATCCGTGTGTGGCTGCCGCCGGACTCCAACACGCTGCTGTCGATTTCGGATCACTGCCTGCGCAGCACTGATCACGTGAATCTGATCGTCGTCGACAAGCAGCCACATCTGCAGTACCTCACGCTCGAGCAGGCGCACGCGCACTGCGCTGCCGGTGCTTCGGTGTGGGAGTGGGCGGGAACGGAAGTTCACGGCGAAGAGCCGGATGTTGTGCTCGCGGCAGCGGGAGACGTTCCGACACAAGAAATTCTTGCCGCCGCCCAACTGCTCCGAGAACACACTCCGGACCTACGGGTGCGGGTGGTCAACGTCGTCGACCTCATGGCGTTGCTGACGCCGACCGAGCACCCACACGGATTCGGTGAGCGAATCTTCCTCGATCTGTTCACCGCGCAGACCGACGTCGTGTTCGCGTTCCACGGCTACTCCCGCGCAATTCACGAGCTCATGCACGGGCGGCCGTCGCCGGAGCGTTTCCACGTTCGGGGATTCAGTGAACAAGGAACCACCACAACACCGTTCGACATGGTCGTGCTCAACAAGATGAGCCGCTACCACCTGGTGATCGAGGCACTACGACGCTCGAAGCGGCGAACGGCCGGATCTCCGGAGCTGGCCGAATTCTGTCGGTCGCAGCTGGAGAAGCATTCCCGCTACATCGTCGAACACCTCGAGGACATGCCGGAAATAGAAAACTGGACCTGGTCCTGAAGTAGATCAGGACCAGGCCCAGTTCGGGTCTGGAAAAGAGCCGGATTAATTCATCGGCAGTGGAGCGGCTCCGCGCGCGGCCAGCATGCTGGTCATCAGTGCGGACTCGCTTTGCTGCGTGTCGACCATCGTCTGTGCCAGGGACCGCACCGGGCCCTCGGTGGCATCGGCTGCGGCGTACTCCATCATCGGGAGTCCGCCCTCGTGGTGACGCAACATCAGCTGCAGGAACAGGACGTCGAGTTCGGTGCCGGACGCGGCGCGCAGTGCGGCCAGGTCCTCGGGTGACGCCATGCCCGGCATGGTGTCGACCGGGCCCGAATGATCCATGTCCATCGTGCCCGAGGTCCCGTGCGAACTGTGCCCGGACGAGTCGGACGACATCCACTCCATGTACGGGCCGACCTTGCTGAGGGGTTGGTCCCACATCGTCAGCCAGGCCTGCATCTGGCCGAGCTGATTCTGCTGCGTGGTCAAGATGTCGTAGGCCAACGTGCGTACGTCGTTGTCGGTGGACTTCGTCAGCGCGATGGATGCCATGTCGACGGCCTGGCTGTGATGCACGCTCATGTCCTGCGCAAAGCCCACATCGACGGAGTCCGATGCCGGGACAGTCAGTGAGGACTCGGCGTCTGGACCCAACATGTTGGTGAGCGCACCAAGGGCGAAGCCGATTGCGATAGCGCCGATCAACCCGATGATCAGCAGCGCGGTGCGCTGACTGGGCTTCGACGGCTGGTCGGTGTCTGGCACGTTATCCACCCGCGGGAATCTGCTCGTCGGTAGCTGCCGTGGTGCCTGTGCCGTCCATCGGAACGGCGTCGGGGCCCGGAGCGGTGGGATCGAACGGTGACGTTTCCGGACTGAACAGCGGGTTGGAGCAGCTGGCGCCGACCTCGGGGTAGGTGTTCGGGTTCTGGTTCAGCGCGGTGATGAACTGGTCGATGCGCTCGTCGTCGGCGTTGTCGACTTCGAGGCGATGGCCCCACGACTGGAGCGAGATGGGGCTGCTCTGGCCCGGGTACGGCGACATCAGCATGTAGGACTTGCCGCTGACGCGTGTCGCCAAGCTGTCGATCTGGTCCTGGTCGACAAGATCGGGGTTGTACGAGATCCAGATGGCGCCGTGCTCGAGGGAGTGGACTGCGTTCTCGGTCCGGATCGGGTCTGCGTACACGGTGCCGGTGCAGTTCGCCCACGTGGAGTCGTGCGGTCCACCGAACGGTGGAGTCTGGTCGTAGGCGACGCGCTGCGTGGCCTCGACGTGCTGACCGGCCGGGTACTCGATCTTGAGGACACCGTCGATCTTGTCGGACGGATCCTTGTTCTCGGAGCTGTACTTATAGGGCTCCAGCGCCTGCTGCTCCTCGACCTTCGGCCACAAGTTGACGGCGAGCACTGCAATCAGTGCAAGCACGAGCGCACCGGCGCCGATCGTCAGCCACGGGATCTGGCGAGGGGCGGGAACGCCTCCCTTGCCTTTCTTGGCCGGACGGCCACCCTTGTTGGCAGCCTTGATGGCTTTGGCTGATTTGGCCCCGGATTTATTATTGGGACCGCGACTATCCGAACCGCTTGGCATCGATTGGGCTCTTTCGGTGTGTGGGCAAATATGCAGCAGACCCTCCCGTCGGACGTACGTGACGGTAGCTCGGGCATTACCACTGTACTTTCCGAGTCTGAGGGCAATCTGGGAGAGTGGCGTGCGACACGCCCAAATCGGTCGTCAGCCTACCCGCAGGCGGCCCGGCGCGAGGCGAGTCTCCACCTCGAGTGTGCAGGCAATAAGATGAATACCTGTGACTCCAGCTGACCTTGCCGAACTGCTCCGCGGAACCGCTGCGAGCGTCCTTGCCGAACGCGGCCTCGACGTCTCGGTGCTCCCCGAAACCTTGACAGTCGAGCGTCCTCGCAACCCCGAGCACGGCGACTACGCCACCAACATTGCCATGCAGGTAGCCAAGAAGGTCGGCACGAATCCGCGCGAGCTGGCGGGCTGGCTTGCCGAGGCCCTCACCGCAGCCGAAGGAATCGAATCCGCCGAGATCGCCGGACCTGGCTTCCTCAACATCCGGCTGGACAAGAACGCCCAGGGCGCGATCGTCGTGTCGGTTCTCGAAGCCGGTCCGTCGTACGGCTCGGGCGATTCCCTCGCCGGCAAGAAGATCAACCTCGAATTTGTCTCCGCCAACCCCACCGGACCGATTCACCTCGGTGGAACCCGTTGGGCCGCAGTCGGAGACGCGCTCGGACGCATCCTGTCCGCGCAGGGCGGCCTGGTCACACGTGAGTACTACTTCAACGACCACGGCGCCCAGATCGACCGCTTCTCGCGTTCGCTGATCGCCGCGGCCAAGGGCGAACCGGCACCCGAGGACGGCTACGCCGGCGCCTACATCGCCGACATCGCTCGGACCGTCATGGAGCAGCGCCCGGACGTCATGGACCTGCCTGCAGACGAGCAGCAGGAAACCTTCCGCGCCATCGGCGTCGATCTGATGTTCACGCACATCAAGCAGACGCTCCACGACTTCGGTGTCGACTTCGACGTGTACTTCCACGAGAACTCGCTCTTCGAATCCGGCGCAGTCGAAAAGGCAGTCGAGTCCCTGAAAAGCTCGGGCAACCTGTTCCACGAGGACGGTGCCTGGTGGCTCAAGAGCACCGACTACGGCGACGACAAGGACCGCGTTGTCATCAAGAGCGACGGCAACGCTGCCTACATTGCCGGTGACATTGCTTACTTCCAGGACAAGCGCGCCCGCGGCTTCGATCTGTGCATCTACATGCTCGGCGCCGATCACCACGGATACATCGGTCGGCTCAAGGCCGCCGCTGCCGCATTCGGTGACGACCCGGACACCGTCGAGGTCCTGATCGGACAGATGGTCAACCTCGTCAAGGACGGCTCCGCCGTCAAGATGAGCAAGCGCGCAGGCACCGTCATCACCCTCGACGACCTGGTCGAAGCCATCGGCGTCGACGCGTCGCGTTACGTCATGATCCGCTCGTCCGTCGACTCCAGCATCGACATCGACCTCGATCTGTGGACCAAGACCAGCAGCGAGAACCCGGTCTACTACGTCCAGTACGCGCATGCCCGCCTCTCCGCGATCGCCCGCAACGCCGCAGACCTCGGACTTTCTGCCGACGCGAGCCACCTCGCCCTGCTCACGGTCGAGCAGGAGGGCGATCTCATTCGCACGATCGGCGAATACCCTCGCGTCGTGTCCAGTGCAGCGAACCTGCGTGAGCCCCACCGTATTGCTCGCTACCTCGAAGAACTCGCGGGTGCGTACCACCGCTTCTACGGCGCGTGCCGCATCCTTCCGCAAGGCGACGAAGACGCAACCGACGTGCACCGCGCGCGTCTGGCACTCTGCGCCGCCACCAGGCAGGTCCTGGCCAACGGCCTCGAACTGCTCGGCGTCACAGCACCGGAGCAGATGTGAACGCGCACCCCGCCGGCCCCAAGCATGCCGAGCAGTTGCAGGCCCCCGGTCTGCCCGACCGTCCCACCAGTCCCGAGGCTTTCGGTGAACTCTCGCCGCAGGTGTGGCCGCGCAACGCGGCTCGCGGCGACGACGGCGAAGTAACCCTGGCAGGTGTCAAGGTCAGCGAGCTTGCCGAGAAGTACGGCACGCCGCTGTTTGTCATCGACGAAGACGATTTCCGTTCACGCTGCCGCGACATGGCCCGAGCGTTCGGCCCGGATGCCAAGGTGCATTACGCATCCAAGGCATTCCTGTGTGGTGAGATCGCACGCTGGGTTGCCGACGAAGGTCTGTCACTCGACGTGTGCTCCGGCGGCGAATTGGCAATCGCACTGCACGCCGATTTCCCGGCCGAGCGAATTGCCATGCACGGCAACAACAAGTCCGTCGCCGAGCTGACGGCCGGTGTTGCTGCCGGTGTCGGTCACGTCGTCCTCGACTCTGCAGTCGAGATCGAACGCCTCAACCGCGTCGCCGGTGAGGCCGGAGTTGTCCAGGACGTGCTGATCCGCCTGACCGTCGGCGTCGAAGCGCACACCCACGAATTCATCTCCACCGCACACGAAGATCAGAAGTTCGGATTCTCGTTGGCCGGGGGAGCGGCAATCGACGCAGTGCGCCGCGTCTTTGCCGCCGACAACCTGCGCCTCGTCGGACTGCACAGCCACATCGGCTCGCAGATCTTCGACGTCGACGGCTTCGAGGTGGCAGCCCATCGCGTCATCGGGCTGCTTCGCGACGTCGTCGCGGAGTTCGGCGTCGAGAAGACCAAGCAGATCTCGATAATCGACCTCGGTGGCGGCATGGGGATTTCGTACATCCCGTCCGACGACCCGCCGCCCGTCGACGAACTCGCAGCCAAGCTCGGCCACATCGTGCGCAACGAATCGGCACTGGCCGGACTGCCCGAGCCGACACTGGCCGTCGAACCCGGCCGCGCCATCGCCGGACCAGGCACGGTGACGCTCTACGAGGTCGGCACCATCAAGGACGTCACGGTGGGCAGCGCACTGACACGCCGCTACATCAGCGTCGACGGCGGCATGAGCGACAACATCCGCACATCGCTCTACGGTGCGGAGTACGAAGCCAAGTTGGTCTCACGTACATCCGAGGCCGATCCTGTTGTTGCGCGTGTTGTCGGAAAGCACTGTGAATCCGGTGACGTCGTCATTCGGGACACCTGGATGCCCGAGGACGTCGGACCTGGTGATTTACTTGCGGTAGCAGCGACCGGTGCATACTGCTATTCGATGTCGAGCAGGTACAACCTGCTCACCCGCCCAGCCGTGGTGGCGGTGCGTGACGGAGTTTCACGCGTGATTCTGCGGAGGGAAACAGTGGAAGATCTGCTCAGCTTGGAGGTATCGCAGTGACGAGCCAATCGGCGCATCGCGCTATCGGTGTGGCCGTTCTCGGCCTCGGTAACGTCGGAAGTGAAGTCGTCCGCATCATTCGTGAGCAGGCCGAGGAGCTCGAAGCTCGTGTCGGCGCTCCGTTGGAACTGCGGGGAGTTGCCGTTCGTCGTATCGGCTCCGACCGCGGAATTCCCGAGGACATGCAGACGACGGATGCAGAATCTCTCGTCGCCCGCGAGGACGTGGACATCGTCGTCGAGGTGATCGGCGGAATCGAGCTGCCGCGAAAGCTGATCCTCTCCTCGCTCAATTCGGGCAAGTCCGTCGTCACCGCCAACAAGGCGTTGCTCGCGGACCACACCGGTGAATTGGCGGAGGCAGCCGAAGCAAACTCGGTCGACCTGTACTTCGAGGCGGCAGTCGCCGGCGCGATCCCGGTCATCCGCCCGCTGACGCAGTCGCTCGCAGGCGACCGGGTCAACAAGGTTGCCGGAATCGTGAACGGCACCACCAACTTCATCCTCTCCGCGATGGCCGAAACGGGCGCGGACTACGAGGAAACCCTCGCCGAAGCCGGCCGCCTCGGATACGCGGAAGCCGATCCGACCGCAGACGTCGAAGGCTACGACGCCGCGGCAAAGGCCGCGATCCTCGCGTCCATCGCGTTCCACACCCGCGTCACCGCCGCTGACGTGTACCGCGAAGGAATCTCCACCATCACCTCCGCGGACCTGGCGTCGGCGAAGGCACTCGACTGCACGATCAAGCTGCTCTCGATCTGCGAGCGAATCGTCACGCCCAAGGGGAAGGAACGGATCTCCGCGCGGGTCTACCCAGCGCTTGTTCCGCTCACTCACCCGCTCGCCACCGTCAACGGCGCATTCAATGCCGTTGTCGTGGAAGCGGAAAACGCCGGCCGACTCATGTTCTACGGCCAGGGCGCAGGCGGCGCTCCCACCGCTTCCGCGGTGATGGGTGATCTCGTGATGGCGGCGCGCAACAAGGTTCACGGTGGCCGCGGCCCCCGCGAATCCAAGTACGCCAAGCTCAAGGTCGCTCCGATGGGCGACATCCTCACGCGCTACTACGTGAACATGGAGGTGGCGGACAAGGAAGGCGTGCTGTCCGCAGTCGCCGCCGAGTTCGCGAAGCACGGCGTGAGCATCTCCGTCGTCCGTCAGGAAGGTGCCGGCGCCGGCGCTCGACTGGTGGTCGTCACTCATGTAGCAACCGACGCGGCTCTCTCCGAAACCGTGGCGGCCCTCAACGAACTCGAATTCGTCACCGCTGTGACCAGCGTGCTGCGACTGGAAGGCACTGAACAATGACCGGCATCGTCAATCCCGTCCACAAAGCTTGGCCGGGACTCATCGAGGCATACCGGGATCGTCTGGCAATCGGCGACAACTGGAAGACCGTCACCCTGCGTGAGGGCGGCACCCCGCTCCTGCCGGCCGGTCATCTCTCCGAAATCACCGGTTGTGACGTCTACCTCAAGGTCGAGGGCCTCAACCCCACCGGTTCGTTCAAGGACCGCGGCATGACGATGGCCGTCACCGACGCCCTCGCTCGTGGCCAGCGCGCCGTGCTCTGCGCCTCCACCGGCAACACCTCTGCCTCGGCTGCCGCGTACGCCGCCAAGGCCGGAATGACCTGCGCCGTCCTGATCCCGCAGGGCAAGATCGCCATGGGCAAGCTCGCTCAGGCAGTCATGCACGGCGCCAAGATCATTCAGGTCCAGGGCAACTTCGACGACTGCCTCGAGCTGGCACGCAAGACCACCGCGGAGTTCCCGACCATCGGTCTCGTCAACTCTGTGAACCCGGTGCGCATCGAAGGCCAGAAGACCGCGGCATTCGAAATCATGGACGTCCTGGGCAAGGCTCCCGACGTTCACGCACTCCCGGTCGGAAACGCCGGAAACATCACGGCGTACTGGCGCGGATACTCCGAGTACTACGCGGACGGTCTGACCACGGTCAGGCCCCGCATGCTCGGCGTGCAGGCAGCCGGAGCCGCACCGCTGGTCAACGGTGCGCCCGTCAAGGATCCCGAGACCATCGCCACCGCAATCCGGATCGGTTCTCCCGCATCCTGGAACGGCGCTGTCGCGGCCAAGGAAGAGTCGAACGGCGCATTCCGCGCCGCAACCGACGAGAAGATCCTCGAGGCCTACCGTCTGATCGCTGCCACCGAAGGCGTTTTCGTGGAGCCGGCGTCGGCAGCGAGCGTTGCCGGGCTCCTCGCAGCCCGCGCCGAAGGATGGCTGGAGCCCGGACTGACCGTCGTGTGCACCGTGACCGGTAACGGCCTCAAGGATCCCGATACCGCTCTGAAGGGCATGCCGAACGTCGAGCCCATCGGTGTTGATCCCGTTGCCGTTGCGGCTGCCCTCGAGCTTGCATAGTGTCCGTGGACTCGTCAACCACTCCGCGGAATCCGGTATCTGACATGACCAGAACCCTGCCTGTCGGTATTTCGGTGACCGCACGCGTCCCGGCCTCGAGTGCAAACTTGGGGCCGGGGTTCGACACCCTCGGCTTGGCTCTGGGGCTGTACGACGAAATCGTGGTCACCACAACGGATTCCGGCCTGAATATTCAGGTCGAAGGTGAGGGTGCCGCAGACGTGCCCTGGGGCCCTTCGCATCTGGTCGTTCGGGCCATCGAGCGCGGACTCGAAGCTGCCGGTGTGTGGGCCAGTGGCCTGGATGTGCTGTGCCGCAACGTGATCCCGCATTCGCGTGGGCTCGGTTCGTCCGCGTCGGCGGCAGTGGGCGGACTTGCTGCCGCAAACGGATTGGCCCGTGCACTCGACGCCGAGATCGGTCTCACCGACGAGCAGTTGGTCCAGTTGTCCTCCGAGTTCGAAGGGCACCCGGACAATGCGTCGGCGAGTGTCCTGGGCGGCGCAGTGGTGTCGTGGAGTTGCCCGTCCATCGTTGATGGCGACGAGCCGATCTACTCGGCCGCAAAACTCGACGTTCATCCCGATATCCGTGCAGTAGCACTGGTTCCGGAAGAACGATCCTCCACCGCGCACACCCGCGGACTGCTGCCCGAGATGGTTCCGCACCAGGATGCGTCGTTCAATGCAAGCCGCAGCGCTCTGGCCGTCGTCGCCCTGACGACGCGTCCGGATCTGTTGATGGCAGCCACCGAAGATCGTCTGCATCAGAGCCAGCGCGCGCCCGCGTTGCCGTTGACAACACGATGGATCTCGATTCTTCGTGAGGCAGGTATCGCGGCTACCGTTTCCGGCGCAGGCCCCACCGTGCTCGCGCTGAGCACGGAACCGTTGCCCGAGCAGTTGGCTGAGGCGGCGCGAGCCGACGGTCTCCGGGTTCTCGAACTCGAGATTGCTTCCGGTGTCGAGGTTCGTCCGACCCTGGACTGAGTTGGCTCCCGCCCGGTTGCCAGGGAAGTGAAGTGACACACGCGGGTTTCGGATAATCTTGCCGGACTCGTGGATCGGCGCTATCCTGGCAATGTCCGTACATCGTGCGCGTCAGTCGCCGGTGCATCATCAAGGGGCCAAACTCCTACCCAGTCGGGAATTGGGGTCCACAATCCTTGACGTGATCCTCGCACTTGTACCTTCTCGGGAAGGTCTGAATCCTCGACGGCACAATCCGTCGATGTTTCGTCAGTCGCGGCAGGTGTGCGACAGCATGTCGGTTTGAAACAGGGGCGGTTCGAGCACCGGTTTCCGACGGCCATGTTGATGACGGGCAAGCCGGTAGTTCTTGACATGCAACTCTCGACATGCAACTAAGTACGGCACCTCCGAGTTCGGTAATCAATCGAAACTTCGGGACGAACCCTCGACTCTGCGCCGCGCAAGTGAGGGAAGGAAAGGACCTCCGTGACCGATACGGACCTCATCGCCACCACTGCACCCAAGGCGAATTCCGCTGGGGCGCAGTCAGGCGACAATTCTCAGGCGTCATCTTCAGCACCCAGCGGTGCGGTGGCGACCTCCACGAAGCGTGCCGACGCACGTCGTGGCGCCGGGCTCTCCGGCATGGTGCTCACCGAACTGCGCAGTCTTGCCGGTGAACTGGGCATCAAGGGCACTTCCGGGATGCGCAAGGGCGACTTGATCGCCGCGATCAAGGAACGTCAGGGCGGCAGCGCCAAGGCGGCACCCGCTCAGAGTGAACTCACACTCGACGACGCACCGGTTGCCCGCACACGCGCCAAGAGCACCCGCGCCGCGCGCACCGAAACTGCCGAAGCTCCGGCTCCTGTCGAAGCTCCCGCAGCCGAGCCCGCCGCAGCAGCACCAGCCACGCGTACCGACACGTCCGAAGAAGCCGAGGCGGGAGCCCCTCGTCGTGGCCGTCAGCGTCGCGGCGCTGCACGTCGCGCCGGTTCACCCGACCAGGGCGAGCTGAACATCGAGCAGGAGTCGGCACCGGCTGCTAACGCACCGGCCGCTGTAGCACCGGCAAGTGAAGCACCCGTCGAGCGTAAGCAGAACGAGCGCGCCGAGACCCGGACCGATTCCGAACAGTCCGGCTCTGCCGAGCAGACCACCGAGCGTCCCCGCCGCGAGCGCAACAACCGCGACAACCAGGGACAGCGCGACAACCAGGGACAGCGCGACAACCAGGGACAGCGCGACAACCAGGGACAGCGCGACAACCAGGGACAGCGCGGTAACCAGGATCGTCAAGACCGTCAGGATCGCGGAAATCAGAGCAATGCCGGCCAGAACAACGCCGGCCCTCGCACTGACAACCGCAACAACGGTCCGGACGACGACGAAGAGGGTGGCCGCGGACGTCGCGGACGCCGCTTCCGTGAGCGTCGTGGCCGTGGCCGCGAACGCGGCGAGGGCGGTGCACCCAGCGAGTCACGCGAGACCGAGATCCGCGAGGACGACGTCCTGCAGCCGGTAGCCGGCATCCTCGACGTACTCGACAACTACGCGTTCGTGCGTACGTCGGGATACCTCGCCGGACCCAACGACGTCTACGTCTCCATGAACCTGATCCGCAAGAACGGTCTGCGCCGCGGCGACGCCATCACCGGTGCTGTCCGGGTCTCCCGTGACGGCGACCAGAGCAATCAGCGTCAGAAGTTCAACCCGCTGGTGCGTATCGACACCGTCAACGGTGGTGATGTCGAGGCTGCGAAGAAGCGTCCCGAGTTCAACAAGCTCACGCCGCTCTACCCGAACCAGCGTCTGCGTCTCGAGACCGAGCAGAACATTCTGACGACGCGTGTCATCGACCTGGTGATGCCCATCGGTAAGGGCCAGCGCGCCCTGATCGTGAGCCCGCCCAAGGCCGGTAAGACCAGCGTGTTGCAGGCGATCGCCAACGCCATCGCGACCAACAACCCGGAGTGCTACCTCATGGTCGTCCTCGTGGACGAGCGTCCCGAGGAAGTGACCGACATGCAGCGAAGCGTGAAGGGCGAGGTTATCTCCTCGACCTTCGACCGCCCGCCGGGAGACCACACCTCGGTCGCCGAGCTCGCCATCGAGCGCGCAAAGCGTCTCGTGGAAATGGGCAAGGACGTCGTGGTTCTGCTCGACTCGATCACTCGATTGGGTCGTGCATACAACAACTCGTCGCCCGCGTCGGGACGTATTCTCTCCGGTGGTGTCGACTCCACGGCTCTGTACCCGCCGAAGCGTTTCCTCGGTGCTGCCCGCAACATCGAGCACGGTGGCTCGCTCACCATCATCGCTACCGCGATGGTCGAGACCGGATCCACCGGCGACACCGTGATCTTCGAAGAGTTCAAGGGCACCGGCAACGCCGAGCTCAAGCTCGATCGCAAGATCGCCGAACGTCGTGTGTTCCCGGCTGTGGACGTCAACCCGTCCGGTACGCGTAAGGACGAGCTGCTCCTGAGCCCCGACGAAGCCGCTGTGCTGCACAAGCTGCGTCGTGTCCTGTCCGGACTGGACTCGCATCAGGCCATCGATCTGCTGATCGACCGTCTGAAGAAGAGCAAGAACAACCTCGAGTTCCTGATGCAGGTCTCCAAGACCGCACCGGGCGCAATCGACGACTGATCTTCGGTCACGAAAGAAGAACCCCACAGCCGATTTGGCTGTGGGGTTTTTCGCGTCTGTGGAACAAACTGACGGGGGAGTGCGTTATGGAATTCGTACAGCCCACTTCCTTCAGAAAGTTCAGACGCGGATTACCGGCTCTACCACCACGTCTGGCATACTGAACGGCCGAGTCCGGTTCCGGTTCACGATGTCGATTGGCGACGTCGACCCGGCGACCATTGAAAGGGACACCATGAAGGCAGGAATCCACCCAACCTACGTAGCGACCACCGTCGTTTGCGGTTGCGGTAACACGTTCGAGACTCACAGCACCAAAGAGTCCGGACGCATCAACGTCGAGGTTTGCTCGCAGTGCCATCCCTTCTACACGGGCAAGCAGAAGATTCTCGACACCGGTGGACGCGTTGCTCGCTTCGAGGCTCGCTACGGCAAGCGCGCAGACAGCAAGGTTCAGACCGAAGACTAGCTGTTCCGCCGACGCCCGATCTGCAATTGCGGATCGGGCGTCGGCTTTTTTGTGCCTGCACTCGGTTTTGCGCGTTTCCCGGGTAGTAGCGTCGAATTATCTTTAAGCGCGCACCGTAGGAAACGAAAACTCAGAGCGGAGCGAACCATGGCAGGCGCAACCAAGCCCTCGGCCATCGACGACATCCTGGCAGAACATGCCGGTCTCGAAGCGCAGATGTCCGACCCGGCGCTGCACAACGACCCGACGGCCGCCCGCCGTGTCGGAAAGCGGTTCGCCGAGCTCTCGCCCATCATGTCGACGTACAACAAGCTCACTGCTGCGCAGGACGATCTGGAAGCCGCGCGTGAACTCGCTGCCGACGATTCCAGCTTTGCCGCGGAGATTCCGGACCTCGAGGCCGAGGTCGCACAGCTCGAGCAGACGCTGACCGATCAACTTGCCCCGCGTGATCCCCACGACGGTGACGACATCGTCCTCGAAGTGAAGTCGGGTGAAGGCGGCGAGGAGTCGGCACTCTTTGCTTCCGACCTGGCCCGCATGTACGTCCGCTACGCGGAACGTCACGGCTGGCGCGTCGAAATCCTGGATGCGACGGTCTCCGATCTCGGTGGATACAAAGAAGCAACCATTTCGATCAAGAGTAAGTCCGATACCCCAGACGGCGTATGGGCACGACTCAAGTTCGAGGGCGGCGTTCACCGCGTCCAGCGCGTGCCCGTCACCGAATCGCAGGGACGTGTGCATACTTCCGCCGCCGGTGTCCTGGTGTACCCGGAACCCGAAGAGGTCGAACAGGTTCAGATCGACGAGGGTGACCTGCGCATTGACGTCTACCGCTCGTCCGGCAAGGGTGGCCAGGGCGTCAACACCACCGACTCCGCGGTGCGAATTACTCACCTGCCCACCGGAATTGTGGTCACGTGCCAGAACGAACGCTCGCAGCTTCAGAACAAGGCCCGCGCCATGCAGGTGCTGGCCGCTCGTCTGCAGGTTGTCGCGGAGGAAGCCGCAGACGCGGAAGCTTCCGCCGGACGCCAGAGCCAGGTCAGGACCGTCGACCGCTCGGAACGTATCCGCACCTACAACTTTCCCGAGAACCGCATCACCGATCACCGCATCGGATTCAAGTCGCACAACCTCGACGCGGTTCTCGACGGAGAGCTTGATCCGCTCCTCGACGCACTGGGCAAGGCGGACCGCGAGGCCCGCCTCGCAGCCGAATAGGCGGGCGACATGACAACTCGTGAATTTCTCAGGCGTGGCAGGCTGTACGCGTGAGCAGACTCCCACTCCGTTTGGCGCTGATCGAGGCAGCCAAAGAGCTCGACGCGGCCGGCGTACCCAGCCCACGTAATGATGTCGAACTGCTGGCGTCGCATCTGCTCGGGGTAGAGCGCACCCGCCTAGGCCTGATTCCGTTGGTCGACCCCGAGGTGATCGAGGCGTTCAACGGCATGGTGGCGCAGCGCGCGAAGCGAATCCCGTTGCAGCACATCATCGGCAGCGCGTCGATGGGCAATATCGACGTTGCCGTCGGTCCGGGTGTGTTCATCCCGCGGCCCGAAACCGAGTTGCTGATGGGCTGGGCACTCTCGTTCCTCGAAGGATGCGGCAGTAGGCCTCCGGTTGTCCTGGACCTGTGCACCGGCTCGGGCGTGCTTGCGCTGTCCATCGCCGAGGCAAGGCCGGACGCTGTGGTGCATGCCGTGGAGAAAGAGCCCGCCGCGCTGGCGTGGGCGCGTCGCAACGCCGCGGACCGCGAAACAGCGGGGGACACCCCGATTCATCTTCATCAAGGTGATGTCACCGATCGCAATCTGCTGCAGGCTCTCGAAGGCAAAGTCGACCTCGTCGTCTCCAACCCGCCGTACATTCCCGAAGGGGCGCAGCTGCAGCCCGAGGTCATGGATTACGACCCGCACACGGCTCTCTTCGGTGGTCCGGACGGTTTGTCCGTCATCAAACCCATGATCAGCAACATCGCGCGCTGGCTGCGGATCGGCGGCGCCGCCGGGATCGAGCACGACGACACCAACGGCGACGGCGTCGCGGCACTGTTCTCCGGTCGACGGGTGTTCGGCGAAGTGGAGCAGCATCCGGACCTGGCCGGTCGCCCCCGTTTTGTTGTCGCGAGACGCGTCGCCACCGACGTGGAAGCCCAGCGTGAGCGAGACCACGGAATGCCGAGTGACAGGATGGTCCAGTGAGCACCGTTTACGACTGTAGTGAAATTGATACCCGTACGGCAGGTCTAGCTGCCGCTAAGAATGCACTCAAAGCCGGCCGCTTGGTTGTCCTTCCGACAGACACGTTGTACGGATTGGCTGCTGATGCGTTCGACAGCGAGGCCGTCACGAGCCTCCTCCGTGCCAAGGGGCGCGGCCGGGACATGCCGGTTCCCGTTCTGGTCGGATCCTGGAACACCATCGACGGACTCGTCTACAGCGTCCGTCCGCAGGCACGCGATCTCGTTCGCGCATTCTGGCCGGGCGGGCTGAGTCTGGTTGTCGAACAAGCACCCTCACTGGCCTGGGATCTCGGCGATACGCGCGGAACGGTCATGCTTCGCATGCCGTTGCACCCCGTCGCATTGGAATTGCTGCGCGACGTCGGACCGCTTGCCGTCTCGAGCGCCAACATCTCCGGACGCCCACCGGCCACCACGGTCGACGAGGCTCGTGATCAGCTAGGCGGCTCGGCCAGCGTCTACCTCGACGGCGGACCGGCAGCACACGCGGTGGCGTCGACGATCGTGGATCTGACCGGCGACTCGCCCCGTATTCTGCGAGTCGGCGCCGTGTCGGCGGAAGATATCGCAGACGTGTTGGGCACCACGCCGGAAAGCCTTGTAGAGGGAGTTTCGTAACGATGGTCGGTGCCCGCCAGAACACGGGTGATTCTCCCCAGTGATCACGACGCACCAGGCCACCGAAATCCTTGCGCAGTCCAGCGGGGGAACGGGCGTACCGATCCGAGAACTCCTGCTGGTTCTGTGCACCGCTGCTGTGGTCACCTATCTGGCTACCGGCGCAGTGCGGATCCTGGCCATTCGCTTCGGAGCGGTGGCGATACCGCGCGACCGTGACGTCCACGTTCAGCCGACGCCTCGGCTCGGTGGTGTCGGAATGTATGTGGGTTTGGCTGCCGGGCTACTCTTCGCGCAGCAATTGCCTGCTCTGACACGAGGATTCGAGTTCGACAGTCATGACGTTCAAGCGGCGCTGGTGTCCGGCGGTGTCATAGTCCTGGTCGGCATAATCGACGACAAGTGGGGACTCGACGCCCTCACGAAGTTCGTCGGTCAGGTGACTGCTGCCGGAATCATGGTGGTGATGGGCGTCAGTTGGTTCATCATCTACAACCCGTTCGGTGACGGCGGATCGACCATCATTCTCGACCAGATCCAATCGGGCCTGTTCACGGTTGCCGTTGCCGTCGCAACTATCAACGCCATGAATTTCGTCGACGGTCTCGACGGTCTGGCGGCGGGACTCGGCCTTATTGCCGCGGTCGCGATCCTCCTCTTCTCGATCGGACTCCTGCACGATCAGGGCGGTGATGTCAGCGTGTACCCGCCGGCGATGATCGCCGCTGCTCTCGCCGGAGCGTGCCTCGGATTTCTGCCGCACAATTTCAATCCGGCACGGATATTCATGGGTGATTCCGGATCCATGCTGATCGGACTCATGCTTGCCGCGATTTCGACGTCCGCGTCCGGCCGGATTCCGCTGACGGCCTACGGCACGCGCGATCTTGTCGGTCTCCTCGCGCCGTTGCTGCTGGTCAGTGCTGTGATGTTCATCCCCATGCTGGACATGCTGCTTGCGGTCATCCGCCGCACGAGGGCAGGTGTGAGTCCGTTCAGTCCGGACAAGATGCATCTGCATCACCGGTTGCTGCAGATCGGTCACACCCATCGCCGAGTTGTGCTGGTCATCTACTCGTGGGTGGGGGTTCTTGCCTTCGGCGCTGTGGGATCTTCGCTGCTGGATCGACAGTTGGTTGTTGTCCTCGTGGCGGCCGGGTTACTTGCGGCATTCCTGTTCACGGCGATCCCGTCACTGCGCGATCGCCGGCAGGAGCGAGGGTAGGGAACTTTTCCGATCCATTACCCTTGAGCATCGTGACGAACACCCCGCAATCAGTGCCGGCATCGCAGCCCATTCCCGATTCGACCGCAGCAATGCGCTCCGCAGTGAAGTGGGGCGTGATCGGACTGGTTGTGCTGACCATTGTCGGTTCCCTGCTCGGGTGGCTGATCGGCGGTAAGGAAGGCCTGTACGGCGCGCTTCTCGGCGCCGCCGTCGGCGGTGGGTTCATTCTCTTCACCGCACTGGGTGTTCTTCTCACGTCGAAACTGCCGGCCCTGACCGCTGGTGCAGTTCTTCTCGGGACCTGGTTGCTCAAGATGATCCTGGCAATTGTGGTGCTCGCGATTCTGAAACCGCTCGACTTCTATGACAAGACGTCGTTGGTACTGGTCATGGTATTTGCGTTGGTTATCGTCCTCGGGGCGGAAACATACGGTGTTCTCGGAACCAAGACGCCGTACGTGGACCCCACCCCGAGCGCCCCGGTCAACGACGAAGAGTAGTACTACAAATCGTAACGAACCGCCCCTTCAGGTACCCCATCTACACAATGTCGTAGATGACTTGGTAGGGTCAGCGTCAAGCGAGAGCAAAGGCAGGCTAGGTAACCCTCAGCCGACGATGCCATGTGCTCGCAGGTGGCCGATATTCTGGGCCACTGAGTCGACGAGAGTCGCCGACACCGACAGAAGCCAGACCCCCGCGAGGGTTCTCCAGCAACTGACGAATGCGCGAGTCGAACTTGTCGACTTGTAGATCGTCAATGTCCGATCGAACCGCAGTCAATGATGGCTGCGGACCGACTACGGGAGAGAACGCTGAGCGTCACCACCCTGGCCGCCGTGGAGTTCCACGCGCCGTCACTAGACGATTTTTTCCCCGAATCAGTACTGATTCACGCGGGTCCGTTCGAGCTCGACCGACTGATGCTCATCCGCATTCTGATGTCGGTGTTGGTAGCAGCGTTCTTCGCAATTGCGATGCGCAGCCCGCGGTTGATTCCGCGTGGTGTGCAGAACGTAGCCGAGATCGCGTTGGACTTCGTTCGCGTGCAGATCGCTGAAGACGTTCTCGGTAAGGAACAGGGCAAGCGATTCCTGCCCGTCATTGCCACGATCTTCTTCGTCGTCATCGCCAACAACGTCTCCGCGATCATCCCCTTCTTGAACATCTCACCGAACGCGCGTATCGGTATGCCGTTGGTTCTCGCGGCACTCGCATACATCGTCTTCAACTACGTGGGCATCAAGAAGTACGGCTTCTTCAAGTACGTGAAGAGCAGCATCGTTGTGCCCGGCGTTCCGACTGCCCTGCACTTCCTGCTGATCCCGATCGAGTTCATCTCGACGTTCGTCCTGCGCCCCTTCACGTTGATGGTTCGTCTTATGGCCAACATGTTGGCCGGCCACATCCTGCTGGTGCTGTTCCTCGGAGCAACGAACTTCTTTGTCCTCAACGGCGGCTTCCAGGCACTCTTCGGTGTTGCCTCCCTGGCCGCGGCTATCGCCTTCACCTTCTTCGAAATCCTGGTGATCGTGCTGCAGGCCTACGTTTTCTCTCTGCTGGCCGCGGTCTACATCGACCTCGCCTTGCACGCCGAAGATCACTGACCACACCACATTTCAGCTACACCAAGAACTGAGCCTTTCGTCGACACCGGCGAAGGTCAACTGAAAGGGAATGGAACACCATGAGCGTCGCTTACCTGGCACAGGAAGTTGCCGAGCAGACCATCACCAACAAGGGTTATGGCGCCATCGGCTACGGCCTCGCGGCAATCGGCCCCGGCATCGGTATCGGCATCGTTGTCGGTAAGGCAATCGAGGGCATGGTTCGCCAGCCCGAGATGGCCGGACAGGTTCGTACCACCATGTTCCTCGGTATTGCATTCACCGAGGCCCTCGCGCTGATCGGCCTCGTCGCCGGCTTCATTTTCTAAGAGACCGACATGGCAGCCACCATTACTCTGCTCGCGGCCGCTGAGGGTGAGACTCACAACCCTCTCGTGCCCGCGACGTACGACATCGTATGGTCCATCGTCTGCCTCGTCGTTGTCGGTTTTGTCTTCTGGAAGTTCGTACTTCCGATGTTCCAGAAGGTCCTTGCCGATCGCACCGAGCAGATCGAGGGCGGGATCAAGAAGGCCGAAGAGGCACAGGCCGAGGCAAAGGACGCGCTAGAGCAGTACCGCGCGCAGCTTGCCGAAGCTCGCACCGAGGCCGCGCAGATCCGTGAGGAAGCGCGCACCCAGGGTCAGCAGATCATTGCTGACATGAAGGTTCAGGCGCAGGAGGAGAGCGATCGCATCGTGGCCGCAGGCCACAGCCAGCTCGTCGCCCAGCGTCAGCAGATCGTCGCTGAGCTCCGCTCGGATCTCGGCAAGACCGCTGTAGACCTGGCCGAGAAGGTCATCGGAGAGTCCCTCGCCGACGACGTGAAGCGTGCCGGAACGGTTGATCGATTCCTCAACGAGCTCGACGCCGTCAGCGCTGATTCAGCCAGGAAGTGAGCAACATGTACGCAGCGAGCCGTGAATCCTTGGCGCAGACGCGTTCTGCGCTGAGCAGCGCCCTGGGCGCAGTCTCTGCAGGTGCCGCTACCGCGGCCGCTGCGCAGGCTGGGTCCGAGCTCTTCTCGGTGGTCGAGGTACTTGACGGCCAGCGCGCTCTTCGCAGCGCGCTGGCTGACGCTTCGGCACCGGTCGCTGGTCGCCAGGGCTTGGCTGAGCAGTTGTTCTCCGGAAAGGTCGGCGCGGAAGCGCTGGCAACCGTGAAAGCAGCTGCAGGCCAGGATTGGTCAGCGGGCCGCGACTTGGTCAACTCGCTCGAACTGCTCGGCCGCGAAGCTCTGCTTCGCGCCGCAGCCGATCAGGGCCAGTTGGACACCGTCGAGGACGAGCTGTTCCGTCTCGGCCGCATCGTGGCAGGGGATCCCAGCCTGGAGCAGACGCTCTCGGATCTGTCGGTTCCCGCAGCCCGCAAGCGTGAGTTCCTTTCGCGCCTGCTCTACGGCAAGGTCACCGCGGTCACCGAGGCACTTGCCGGACAGGCCGTCGGCCGGTTGAAGTCTGCACCCGCAGACACTTTCGACCAGCTGTCGAATCTTGCCGCCGCGCAGCGTGATACCGCTGTTGCCCACGTGCGCAGCGCTTCGGCGTTGAGTGCGGAGCAGACGGATCGTTTGACGAGCACACTTACCCGCACCTACGGGAAGCCGGTAACCGTGCACGTCGAGATCGATCCCGCACTTCTCAGCGGCTTGGTCGTCCGGGTGGGCGACGAGGTCATCGACGGTAGTGCAGCGGGACGACTCGCAGCACTGCGGAAGAACCTCAAATAGTCCTTCAGCCGAACACACACTCCAGATCTTTTCGAAGACCAGATACCGAGAGCAGGAAAAACATGGCGGAGCTGACGATCTCCTCCGACGAGATCCGTAGCGCGATCGACAACTACACCGCGAGCTACTCCCCGGAGGCCTCCCGTGAGGAGGTCGGCACAGTGACCGACACCAGTGACGGCATTGCGCACGTCTCTGGCCTGCCTTCGGCTATGTCCAACGAGCTGTTGGAGTTCCCCGGTGGAATCGTCGGCGTCGCGCTCAACCTGGATGCCACCGAAATCGGTGCAGTCATCCTGGGTGACTACCAGAACATTCAAGAAGGCCAGGAAGTAAAGCGCACGGGCGACGTTCTGTCGGTTCCCGTCGGCGACGCTTTCCTCGGCCGCGTCATCGACCCGTTGGGTGCTCCCATCGACGGCCTCGGCGAGATCGAGAGCACCGAAAACCGTGCACTCGAACTGCAGGCCGCTTCGGTGCTCGAGCGCCAGCCGGTCGAAGAGCCGCTCCAGACCGGTATCAAGGCTATCGACGCCATGACCCCGATCGGCCGCGGCCAGCGCCAGCTCATCATCGGCGACCGCAAGACCGGCAAGACCGCGGTCTGCATCGACGCGATCCTGAACCAGAAGGCCAACTGGGATTCCGGCGATGTCAACAAGCAGGTTCGCTGCATCTACGTTGCCATCGGTCAGAAGGGCTCCACCATCGCGGGCGTCAAGGCTGCCCTCGAGGAGAAGGGCGCGATGGAGTACACCACCATCGTTGCTGCTCCGGCTTCTGATTCCGCAGGCTTCAAGTGGCTCGCACCGTACACCGGCTCGGCCATCGGCCAGCACTGGATGTACCAGGGCAAGCACGTTCTGGTCGTGTTCGACGACCTGACCAAGCAGGCAGAGGCGTACCGCGCCATCTCGCTGCTGCTGCGTCGCCCGCCGGGACGTGAGGCATACCCCGGTGACGTCTTCTACTTGCACTCCCGTCTGCTGGAGCGTTCGGCGAAGCTGTCCGACGCACTCGGTGGCGGCTCGCTGACGGCTCTGCCGATCATCGAGACCAAGGCAAACGACGTCTCGGCATACATCCCGACCAACGTCATTTCCATCACCGACGGCCAGGTCTTCCTCGAGTCCGACCTGTTCAACAAGGGCGTTCGCCCCGCGATCAACGTCGGTATCTCGGTCTCCCGCGTCGGTGGCGCTGCACAGACCAAGGGCATGAAGAAGGTTTCCGGTTCGCTGCGTCTGGAACTGGCTCAGTTCCGTGAGCTCGAAGCGTTCTCCGCCTTCGCATCCGATCTCGACGCTGCCTCCAAGGCTCAGCTCGAGCGCGGTGCCCGTCTGGTCGAGCTGCTCAAGCAGGATCAGTACAGCCCGATCCCCGTCGAAGACCAGATCATCTCGATCTACCTCGCCGGCGAAGGCACCTTCGACAGCGTCCCGATCGGCGACGTCCGTCGCTTCGAGAAGGAACTGCTCGAAGACCTCAAGCACTCGGCTGCAGGCGTTTACTCCAGCATCAACGGCGGTAAGGCACTCGATGCCGACAACGCTGCTGCGCTGATCGCTGCAACCGACAAGTTCAAGGAAGGCTTCATCGCATCCGACGGAAGCCGGGTCGTGAACGAAGCCGAGGCCGACGCTCTGGGCGCAGACGAGGTCGCGAACGAGCAGATCAACGTCAAGCGCAAGACCGTCAGCAAGTGACGCACGCGCCCATGACACTGCGAATTCCGAAGGGAGAGTGATTGATCGATGGCAAGCATTCTCGAATTGCGGTCCCGTATCAAGTCGGTCAACTCGACCAAGAAGATCACCAAAGCACAGGAACTGATCGCGACTTCGCGTATCACGAAGGCTCAGATTCGCGTCGCCGCATCCAAGCCGTATGCCGAGGAGATCACGAAGGTACTCACCGAATTGGCGAGTGCGTCTGCTTCGCTCGATCACCCGCTGCTCAACGAGCGTCCGGAGCCCAAGCGGGCTGCGGTGCTCGTTGTCACCAGTGACCGCGGCATGTGTGGTGGCTACAACTCCAACGTCCTCAAGCAGGCAGAAGAGCTCATGGCTCTGCTCCGCACCGAGGGCAAGGAGCCGGTTGTCTACGTGCTCGGTTCCAAGGGACTCGGTTACTACACCTTCCGTGGCCGCGACATCGGTGCTGCGTGGACGGGCTTCTCGCAGGATCCGGGTTACTCGGATGCCGCGAAGGCCAGCCGCCACCTGGTGGAGCTCTTCATGGCAGGTTCGGGCAACCAGGTCGACGCTCCGAACGGCGAAGGCACCATCGAGGGCGTCGACGAACTCCATATCGTCTACACCCGCTTCGTGTCGATGCTGACCCAGACCCCCGAGGTTCGCCGTATGGCTCCCCTCGAGGTGTCCGTGTCCGAAGAGCGCATCGAACTCGGCGACGACATGCTGACCAACGGTCACGACGACGACCACTCCACCGGTCCCGTCGCTGACTTCAGCTTCGAGCCCGAGCCGGAGAAACTGCTCGGCGCACTTCTGCCGAAGTACGTCAGCACGCGTATCTTCTCGTCGCTTCTCGATGCTGCGGCATCGGAGTCGGCAGCCCGTCGTACCGCTATGAAGGCCGCGACGGACAACGCAAACGAACTGGTGAACACGTTGAGCCGTCAGGCCAACCAGGCTCGCCAGGCCCAGATCACCCAGGAAATCAGCGAGATCGTCGGCGGCGCCAACGCGCTCGCCTCGAGCGCAGGAAGTGACTAGCACATGACCGCAGCAGTAACCGAAAACAACGGGGCAGGTTCGGCTTCGGCCGTAGCCGGCCGCGTCGTGCGGGTCATCGGTCCCGTCGTGGACGTTGAATTCCCGCGTGGCGCTGTTCCTGAACTGTTCAACGCCCTGAACGCCGAGATCACGCTTCCCTCGGTCGCCAAGACGCTGACGCTCGAGGTTGCTCAGCACCTCGGTGACAACCTGGTCCGCACCGTCTCCATGCAGCCCACCGACGGCCTGGTCCGCGGCACTGCAGTGACCGACTCGGGCAAGCCGATCTCGGTTCCCGTCGGTGACGTCGTCAAGGGCCACGTGTTCAACGCACTGGGCGATTGCCTCGACACACCCGGCCTCGGCCGTGACGGCGAGCAGTGGGGCATCCACCGCAAGCCACCAGCCTTCGATCAGCTCGAAGGTAAGACCGAGATCCTCGAGACCGGCATCAAGGTCATCGACCTTCTCACCCCGTACGTCAAGGGTGGAAAGATCGGTCTGTTCGGTGGTGCCGGCGTCGGCAAGACCGTTCTGATCCAGGAAATGATCACGCGTATCGCTCGCGAGTTCTCGGGCACCTCGGTGTTCGCAGGCGTCGGTGAGCGTACCCGTGAGGGCACCGACCTCCACCTGGAAATGGAAGAGATGGGCGTCCTCCAGGACACCGCCCTTGTCTTCGGCCAGATGGACGAGCCGCCCGGAACGCGTATGCGCGTCGCCCTGTCCGCACTGACGATGGCGGAGTACTTCCGCGACGTTCAGGGCCAGGACGTCCTGCTGTTCATCGACAACATCTTCCGCTTCACGCAGGCAGGTTCCGAGGTTTCCACCCTCCTCGGCCGTATGCCTTCGGCAGTGGGCTACCAGCCCACGCTTGCGGACGAGATGGGTGAGCTCCAGGAGCGCATCACCTCGACCCGTGGTCGTTCGATCACGTCGCTGCAGGCTATCTACGTGCCCGCCGACGACTACACCGACCCCGCGCCGGCTACGACGTTCGCGCACCTCGATGCCACCACCGAGCTCTCGCGCCCGATTTCGCAGATGGGTATTTACCCCGCTGTGGATCCGCTGAGCTCGACCTCCCGCATCCTGGAGCCCGGCATCGTCGGTGCCGAGCACTTCCGCGTTGCCAACGAGGTCAAGCGCATCCTGCAGAAGTACAAGGAACTGCAGGACATCATCGCCATCCTCGGTATGGACGAGCTTCAGGAAGAGGACAAGGTCCTCGTGGGCCGCGCCCGTCGTATCCAGAAGTTCCTCGGCCAGAACTTCATCGTTGCCGAGAAGTTCACCGGTGAGCCCGGCTCCGTCGTGCCGCTTCGCGACACCATCGAAGCCTTCGACCGCGTCTGCAAGGGCGAGTTCGATCACCTTCCCGAGCAGGCATTCAACAGCTGTGGTGGACTCGACGACGTCGAGGCTGCAGCCAAGAAGATGGCCGGGAAGTAGTCCACGATGGCTGAGATGACCGTAGAACTCGTTGCCGTCGAGGAGCGCTTGTGGTCGGGTACGGCGACGCTGGTCAGCGCTCAGACGACTGAGGGCGAGATCGGCATCATGCCTGGGCATGAGCCGGTTCTCGGCCAGCTCATCGAGGGCGGCACCGTGTCGATCACGTCTGTCGACGGTGAGCGCATCGTCGCGGCAGTTCACGGCGGTTTCCTGTCGGTGACGGCTACCACCGTCACGATTCTGGCCGAGTCCGCGGACATGGCCGAGGACATCGACGTGAGCGCTGCCAAGGCAGTACTCGCTGACACCCAAGCCGACGACGAGGCGATTGCGGTCGCCAAGGGTCAGCTTCGGGCAGTCGAGCGCGCGTAGTTAATCAGAGCAAAGCCGCGACGGGAGCCGACGAACAGTGACATTCGGAATGACTGTGTTGATCATTCTGGTTGTGCTGCTCGCGGTTCTCGTCGCGGCTTTTCTGTACCGTCTGGTGATCCTGCGCCGCGGTGGTACGGCAGCACTTCTTCGTGTTCTGCCCTCTCCGGGGGACAGCGGGTGGCGACACGGAATCATTCGCTACGGCGAAAGCTCCTTCGTATTCTTCAAACTTTCTTCTCTCCGGCCCGGTCCGGATTCACGTGTCGACCGTCAAGGCATCGAGGTCGAGAGCCGTCGCTCTCCCTCCGGTACCGAATTCGACATCATGAGTGACGACATCGTTGTCCTGCGTCTGCGTGATGGGTCGTCGAACTACGAAATCGCTTTGGACAGTGGAGCGTTGACCGCGTTCCTGTCCTGGGTGGAATCTCGGCCAGACGGGCGTGCCCGCAGGCGACGTACCGCCTGACCGGAGGTGCGGCGTCAGGCGCCGGCGCCTGGCTTCCAGAGAACATCACCGTTCGGATTGGCAACTCTTCCCATGATGAAGAGCAGATCCGACAATCTGTTGAGGTATTTGGCGGGCAGAACGCTCGTGTCGTCAGGGTGCGCATCGATAGCCGACCACGCCGCTCGTTCGGCTCGGCGAGATACGGTCCGAGCAACGTGCAGTAGAGCTCCCAACGGCGTTCCGCCGGGCAGAATGAACGAATTCAGCGGTGCCAGTTCATCATTGAGTTCGTCGCACCAGCCTTCGAGGCGATCGATGTATGCCTGGGTAATGCGCAGCGGCGGGTATTTGGGATTCTCGACGACCGGGGTGGACAGGTCGGCTCCCGCGTCGAAGAGGTCGTTCTGAATCTGTCGAAGTATCGCCGTCAGACTCTCCGACGGATTGCCGAGGGCCAACGCAACACCGATCGCGGCATTGGTTTCGTCGCAATCCGCATATGCGGTCAGGCGCGGGTCGTTCTTGGACACGCGCGAAAAGTCGCTCAGTCCTGTGGTGCCGTCGTCGCCGGTCCGGGTGTAGATCTTCGTTAGGTGAACACTCATACGCCAACGGTACCGGCGCGGAGTTTCGACGGTTGTGGCTCTAGGCTGTGAACCGTGAGTGAGCACTTTCTTGTAACCGGGGGTCAGCGCCTCGAAGGTGAAGTTTCAGTCGGGGGCGCCAAGAACAGTGTGCTGAAGCTGATGGCTGCAGCATTGTTGGCCGAGGGCACTACCGTCGTGACCAACTGCCCAGACATCCTCGACGTTCCGCTGATGGCGGACGTGCTGCGAGGCCTGGGGTGCGAAGTCGAACTTGAAGATTCCGAAGTTCGGATCACGACGCCGGCCGAACCGAAATACCACGCAGACTTCGACGCCGTGAAGCAGTTCCGCGCATCGGTCTGTGTCTTGGGACCACTCGTAGCGCGTTGTCGACGGGCCGTGGTTGCCCTTCCCGGTGGCGATGCGATCGGATCCCGCCCACTCGACATGCATCAGTCTGGTCTTCGACTTCTCGGTGCCCACAGCGAAATCGAGCACGGGTGTGTTGTGGCGCAGGCCGATGACCTGCACGGCGCAAACATCCGCCTCGTATTTCCGTCGGTCGGTGCTACTGAGAACATCCTCATGGCTGCCGTTCTCGCGCGTGGTGAAACGGTCATCGACAATGCGGCACGTGAACCGGAGATCGTCGATCTGTGCAACATGCTGAACCAGATGGGGGCAAAGGTCAGTGGCGGGGGCTCCACGACGCTCACCATTCAAGGTGTTCGCAAACTGGAACCGACCACACACCGGGTCATCGGTGATCGCATCGTTGCAGCAACCTGGGGCGTCGCCGCGTCGATGACCAGGGGGGATGTACGCGTTCGTGGGGTCAACCACAAGCATCTCGGGTTGGTCCTCGACAAACTGCGAACTGCAGGCGCCGAAGTGACACCGGAAGTCGACGGTTTTCGAGTTGTCCAACGTGAGCGGCCCAAAGCCGTCAACTTTGCGACGCTCCCGTACCCGGGATTCCCGACGGACCTCCAGCCCATGGCCATCGGACTGGCAGCAGTGGCAGAGGGAACGTCGATGATCACAGAGAACGTCTTCGAATCCCGTTTCCGGTTCGTGGAGGAAATGATCCGTTTAGGCGCAGACGCCCGGACCGACGGTCACCATGCCGTAATCAGGGGAGTGCCGGTTCTGTCCAGCGCGCCGGTGTGGTCTTCGGACATTCGCGCCGGAGCTGGACTTGTTCTTGCCGGCTTGGTGGCAGATGGCGTAACCGAAGTGCACGACATCTTCCACATCGACCGCGGCTATCCGCGCTTTGTCGAGAACCTGCGTGGACTGGGCGGGATTATCGAGAGGGTCAGCACCGAATAGTCGGGGTGCTCGGGGTCACATCGGGCAGTTGTGCGGCTTAGTTGGATTCAGCCGGCACGGAAATCGCTGTGACCTCGCAAATCTTGTTCAGTCCAGTAGAGCGACCAGGCGATTTGTTAATTCGTTGAAGGTTCGCGTAACTTATTCCAAGTCAGAGCGACACGGACACCGACTCCCGCTTCACAGCGAGTGACACGAGGTTGTACGAAGTGCCTGGCCAAAATCCGAAGTAGTTTCCATCATGTATGGTTGTGCTTCAACCCCAGTTCTTCTTCACGATGTTCCGGTTTGCGCCGGTGACTTCGATGGGATAGGCTGGAAAAGTTGCCCCGGAGCGAGTGGCCTGAAGGTCGCGGTGATGGTGTGCGCGTGTTCTTTGAGAACTCAACAGTGTGTCGATGAATGTCAGTGCCAAATTATTTGGTACTTCACATGTCGAATGATGTTCCGGGCCTTCGGGTTTCGGTTCTGATGTTCGGGGTGTGAGTATTTTTCGTCGGTGATTGTTCATTCTTCCGTCTGAATGGTTGCCGACACATTTTTTGCTAGTTGAGTTTTTTTGCTAGTGATTTGACTCTTTTTGTCTATGACTGATTAGTGGGCTTGCCCATGAAA
>NZ_BCWX01000007.1 GCF_001894805.1 Rhodococcus globerulus NBRC 14531
CCCGATCTACCGATCGTCTGATCTTCTGATCTTCTGATCTCAAAGGGACTGAACATGATCACACTCAAAGCAGCGGGAATGCTCGACGTCGACAGCGGCGAGATCGTCCGGCCGGCCGTCATCAAGGTCGACGAAGGCAAGATCGTCGGAATCGGCGGAACACCCGAAGGCGAAATCGTCGACCTCGGCGACCAGATTCTTCTTCCCGGACTCATGGACATGGAGGTAAACCTGCTGATGGGTGGACGCGGCGAAAAGCCGGTCTACTCAACGGTTCAGGATGATCCGCCGCTCCGGATGCTGCGTGCCGTCGGCAACTCACGTCGCACTCTGCGCGCGGGTTTCACCACTGTGCGCAACCTGGGACTGTTCGTGAAAACCGGTGGCTACCTGCTCGACGTGGCTCTCGGCAAGGCAATCGATGCGGGTTGGGTCGACGGACCGCGAATCATCCCGGCCGGCCACGCGATCACTCCCACCGGTGGCCACCTCGATCCGACGATGTTCGCGGCGTTTGCTCCCGGCGTGTTGGACCTGACTATCGAAGAGGGCATCGCCAACGGTGTCGACGAGTGCCGTAAGGCTGTTCGCTACCAGATCAAGCACGGCGCTCAGTTGATCAAGGTCTGCGTTTCGGGTGGAGTCATGTCACACACCGGACTACCTGGTGCGCAACACTATTCCAACGAAGAACTGCGTGCGATCGTGGACGAGGCGCACCGACGCGGTCTGCGTGTCGCGTCGCACACGCACGGCGCAGAAGCAGTGAAGGCGGCAATCGAAGCCGGCATCGACTGCATCGAGCACGGCTTCCTGGTCGACGACGAGGCCATCGCAATGATGGTGGAGCACGGCACCTTCCTGGTGCCGACCACGCGCTTGGCCGACGCCATGGATACCTCCAAGGCCGCGCCGGAGCTACAGGCCAAGGCAGCCGAAATGTTCCCGCGTGCACGACTTTCGGTCAAGGCGGCATACGACGCCGGTGTGAAGATCGCCGTAGGCACCGATGCGCCGGCAATCCCGCACGGAAAGAATGCAGACGAACTGGTTGCCCTCGTCTCTCGCGGCATGAGCAATATCGCGGTGTTGCGGGCGGCCACCACCGTCGCCGCAGATCTCATCAACGTCACCGACCGTGGCCGTCTGGCCGAAGGTCTACTCGCCGACATCATTGCGGTACCCGGAGATCCGTTGGAGGACATCACGGTTACCCAGCGAGTCGGCTTCGTCATGAAGGGCGGAAAGATTTATGTCAACAACTGACGAGATCATGGAGATCTCGCAACTTCTCGCTCGCTATGCGGTCAACATGACCAAGGGCGATGTCGACGGTGTTGTCGCTGTGTTCACTCCGGACGGCACGTACAGCGCTTTCGGCGACAAGTACCCACTCGACGAGTTTCCCGCTCTGGTTGCGGCCGCTCCCCAGGGGCTGTTCATGACGGGGACACCCGTCGTCGAATTCACCGGTGCCGACACGGCAACCGGAAGCCAGACACTGTGCTTCGTCGATCATGCAACGCACGACATGCGGATCGGCTACTACAGCGATACGTACCTGCGCACCGAAGACGGCTGGCGACTGCACACCCGCGCGATGACGTTCCTGCGCCGCAACGGCGATCATGATTCGGGTATTCCTCACGCTTTCGATCGTCCGGGGGCATGAACGTCCCCGAATTTCGGTCGGCCGTTCAGACCTGGCTGGCCGAAAACGATCTCTCCCCCGGATCCGATCATTCGCTCGACGGTCAGGTAGAACAGCTCGGCCGCGTTCGAGGTGCACTGTTCGACGCGGGTTGGATGCGGTACGGCTGGCCCGAGGAGGTCGGCGGGCTCGGTGGGCCCGCTGTCCTGCGTGCGGTTCTCGGCGAGGAAGTTGCCACTCGCGACCTCGCCGAGCCCGGCATCTACTCGATGATCGAAGTCCTTGCTCCCACGATGATTTCGTACGCCCGGCCGGAGTTGGCAGCGGAAATGGTTCCGCGACTTCTCAGTGGACGTGAGCAATGGTGCCAGGGCTTCTCCGAACCCGGTTCGGGTAGCGATCTCGCGTCGCTGAGCACCCGGGCAGTCCGAGACGGGGAAAACTGGGTTGTCAACGGTCAGAAAGTCTGGACGTCGCTGGCTCAGTATTCGGCACGGTGTGTCCTGCTCACCCGTACCGGGCCGGGCCACGACGGAATCACCGCCTTCTTCGTCGACATGGACACTCCAGGCATCACCGTCCGGCCGCTGCGCACCATGCACGGAGTCGACGAGTTTGCCGAGGTCTACTTCGACGACGTCGTCGTTCCGGCGGACCGCATGCTCGGCAAGCCGGGCGACGGTTGGCGAGTGGCGATGGATCTACTGCCCCATGAGCGTTCCACGTGCTTCTGGCATCGGATCGCGTACCTGTTCTCCCGTCTGGATCAGCTGCTTGCCGAATCCGACACAGACGCAACAGATGACGCCGAACTCGGCGCCGCCTACCTGGCACTGCACACCGTGCGAGCCCGGTCCCTCGCGACACAAACCCGATTGGCGGAGGGCGCAAAGATCGGCCCGGAGACATCGATCGACAAGGTTCTGCTGGCGACCTCCGAGCAGCAGTTGTTCGATACCGTGCGCGACTTGTTGCCTGGCACCATCGAACTCGACGAGACGCCATGGCGGTCGGAGTTCCTGTACTCGCGTGCAGCCACCATCTACGGCGGTACAGCTGAAATTCAGCGCAACATCATCGCGCGGCGGCTGCTGGATCTGGGGAAGGAATGAGCATGCACGACGACGAGCTGAATCTGCTCACCGAAACGCTCCGCAAGACAATGCTCAGTGTGTCCGGCAGCAAACTCGATGCCGCCATGACCGAACTCGGTTGGACCGAGATGCTCACCGAAATGCCCGATGTAGCAGTGCCTCTGGTATTTCGCCTGCTCGGCGAGACCGGCGCCCATGCACCACTGGTCAACGACGTGGTGTTGGCCGATACCGCGCTGAGTCTGCCCGTGGGCGGTACCGTCGCGCTGCCGTACTCCGGTGGGCGCTGGGTCCTGTGGGAACGGAGCGAGGTACCCGGAACAACATTGGACACCGATGTTCCGCTACGCGTCGTGGAGGCCGGTGATACCGTCCCGCTCGCGGCGGGTCGCCGGGCACTCGGATGGTGGTTGGTGGGTACCAGTCGCGCAATGCTCGATCTCGCCCGCACCCATGCCTTGAACCGCATGCAGTTCGGTAAGCCGGTGGCATCGTTCCAGGCTGTTCGTCATCGGCTTGCCGAGACGCTGGTCGCCATCGAGGGCGCGGAAGCAACGTTGAATACCGCCACCGACGACCTCGGCTCGCTGCTGGCGAAGGCCGCGGCCGGCAAAGCCGCACTGACAACGGCCCGCCACTGCCAGCAAGTACTCGGCGGGATCGGTTTCACTGCCGAACACGACCTTCACCGTCACGTCCGTCGGGCCATGCTTCTCGACGGATTGCTCGGCAGTGCACGAGAACTCACCCGTGAGGCGGGGGCAACCATCCGAACCCAGGGATTTGCTCCACGTCTGACCCAACTGAGCTGAGCTCACACAAGTCAGGTCGTCGGCGGAGGCGCGTCACGGAAGAGCGCCTCCGCCGACACCGCCAGGTGCCCGGCCACGGTGATCTCACCGCGAGCGCGGGTCTTCTCGTCCGCATCGGTCATCTGACAACCGGTGATCACAACGTCTTCGAAGAGCGGGAGCGGCTGGTGGTAGCGCACCACCAGTTCCTCGATCAGGGCAAATTCGTCCGGGTGTGCCAGGGCGAGTACGTGATCGAGCATCAGAGCAGACATCCCGCCATGCACAAGTCCCTGCGGCCCTTGGTAGGGCAGGCCGAGCGAGCCGGTCGCCCGGACAGTGCCGTCAGGCAATCTCTCCATATCCAGGGGCGGTGCGAGGGCATTGCCTTTCCCACTCACAGGGTCACGGAACTCCGCGGGTCCAGCGTTCTGCTCGAGCGCCGCTTCGATGCGGTCGAGTTCGTCGGCTACCGCCACCAGAGAGGGATCGTTCTCGTCCACCCTCAGGAGAAGGTCAGTCAATCGCCGCAGTCCGTCCGCCGCGTCGTCGATCGGTGACGGGTTAATCACGTCAGCCCTGTCGATCCTGGCCACGAGCCCCTCCTTCGCGCGGAACGATGAACAGTCCTTCTGCGCTCACGCACAGGTCGTGTTCCCACCAGATTTCTCCACGGCACCACGACTTTCGGCCGTCTACATACACATGCCAGGCCCGCACCGTCAGGTCGCAGCACACCGGCATCGGGTGGTGGTAGCGAAGCGTCAAACCTGCTGTCATGGCGGGGACTCCTGCTGCCATGTTCGCTTCCGCGAGAGCAACGTCGAGGACCATCGCAGCAAAACCCTCATGCACTACTCCGAGGGAACCCTGATGCGCGACCGAAAAAGTGACTGTCCCCTCGTTACCGTCGCCGATGTGACGCAAGTGGAGCGGAGCTGCAAGCACATTGGCGGATCCGACTACCGGACTGTATCGGACGATCCTGCCGATAGTGTTCATCTGATTCACCCGCTCCGCGGCAGAGCAGGAGCGAGCCTCGAGATCGTCAGCGAGAGCATGTATCCGCGAGGCCACGGCAGAGAGCCCCGGCATGTCGGAGCGGGCGGCCGCTACAGCCGCTGTCAGCCGCCGCACGGACGCAACAGCTCGGGCAACCTCATCCGAATCCTGCTGTGTCACCGTGTCCACGTCGTACCTCATTCGGTTCCTCCCGGAAGTTACCCTGTTACCGGAGTTGCCATTTCGGCGAGAAGATCAGTGGTCCGGCGGACGGATTCCTTCCGGTCCGCACCGACGGGGAAGACGGCAGCCCAGATATCGGTGGCGCCGGCGTCCACCAGGGACTGCAATTGTGCGCGCACCGATCGAGCGTTGCCGACAATCGCCACATCCGCTGGGCTGCTTGCTCCGCCGGCGTCGAGAACGCGTTGATAGTTGGGCATTCCGGCATACGCGGTGGCATTTGCAGCAACAGCGGCGCGAGCTTCGTCGGCATCGTCGTGAACCGCCACCGGCAACCCGGCGACAATTCGAGGCGCTGGGCGACCCGCAGATTCCGCAGCAGTATGGAGCGCGGGAGCGATGTGGGACTCGATCACCTTGCCCGACGCCATCCATAACACCGTGCCATCGGCGTATTGTCCTGCCACCCGCAACATGCGGGGCGACATGGCGGAGAGCAGCACCGGGACGTCGTGGACGACCTTGGCCATCCGGCCGGCACTGCGCGTCGACCAATCCGCGCCGCGGAAGTCGACGTCTTCCCCGCGAAGCAGTGCGGTGACGATCTGTACATATTCTTCGGTATTGCGACCCGGGCGGTCGTAGGACAAGCCGTACACGTCCCGGACCAGCGATTCGTGCGAAGGTCCGAGCCCCAATGTGAATCCCTTGCGTCCCATGGCCTCTGCTACGGCAGCAACGCGATTCGCCTGCAGCAGTGGATGGCACGGATAGGTCTGCAGAACAGCAGTTCCGAGTTCGATCGACGTCGTGGCCCGCCCGGCTACCGCAAGTGCAGTCAGCGGATCACCGGCGACCGTGCTGGCGTACCAGAGTGAGGTAAAACCGTCTGCCTCTGCTCGTTGTGCTTGCTGGACAATTTTGTCGGTGGACGAAGCGCCGCCGGTCAATCCGATTCGCATGATTCCTCCAATGTTGGAGTGGCTGATCCCGGCCACCGTCTGGCGCGAATAATGCTGCCAGAGAATTGGGTTGGCCTCGACGGAGACATATGACCGCCGGTCGAATCACGCCACGATTGGACTATACAACTGTATAGTCCAATGCGTCTATCGCGGCAGACTTCCCACCGACATCACATCAGCTGAAATGAGCAGAGGATGACCCTCGACAACTCCACCGAGACCCAGCAGCTCGAGACACTACAGAAAGATGTTCGCTATCTCATGGATCGCACCGCGATCCTGGACTGCATCAGCCGGCACGCCCGCGGATGCGATCGACACGACATCGATCTCATCACCGCCGCGTACCACGACAACGGCGTCGACGAACATGGGTTCGCAACCAATACGGGTCCCGAATACGGTGAATGGGCGAACACTGCCCACGCCGAAACCTCGCAGGTACACACGCACAACATCACCACGCACTCGTGCGACATCGACGGCGAGGTCGCACATGCCGAAAGCTACGTCATCGTTGTCCTCGTCGGCAATGACGGCAAGAGCGCGCAATTCATCAGTGGACGCTATCTCGATCGCCTGGAACGGCGAGAGGGTCAGTGGCGCATTGCAGTTCGGAGATCAACCGTCGAGGCAATGTTCATCGCCGACGCACGGGTGCTGCAATCGCCCTTCTTCACAGAAAAGGGCTACCTCGTCGGCACCCGCGACCTCGAGGATTTGTCATACGAACGTCCGCTGACGTTGGAGAAGCCTGCACCCGCAAGGTGGGAATAATCCTGTGCGCCTTTCCGGTAGCGCGAACTACCAGAAAGGCGCACAGGGCCGAAGGCCCTACTTGATCTTTTCCTTCATCTCGTCCAACTTCACCAGGATCGGGTAGCCCGAAACGCTGAGGGCATTGCCGTGACCGGTCTGGTGGATGTCGAACACGGACTGCACGGCAGCATAGAAGCCCTGCACGTCGAGTGTCTGGTTGACTGCGCGCTTGGCCTGACGGAGGCCGAATGACGGCATCTCGGCAATCTGCAAGGCCATGGCGCGCGCCTCGGCATCGAGCTGATCGCGCGGCACAACCTTGTTGACCATGCCGGTCTTCTCAGCCTCTTCGGCCGTCACCGGACGACCGGTGAAGAGGATTTCCTTTGCCTTACGGGCGCCGAGTTCCCAAGTGTGACCGTGGTATTCGACGCCGCCGATGCCCATCAGCGCAACCGGGTCGGAGAACAATGCGTCCTCGGAAGCAATGATGAGGTCGCACGGCCAGCACAGCATCAAGCCACCCGCGATGATGCGCCCCTGAACCGCTGCGATCGACGGCTTGGGAGTGTTGCGCCAGCGCAACGTGTATTCCAGGTATCGACGGCTTTCGGCGCGGTAGATCCATTCCAAGGTGATTTCCTTGGGCGAGGGCCAACGATCATTGAGGTCGTGACCGGCCGAGAAGTGCTTGCCTTCGGCGCGAACTACGATCACCGCGACGTCGTCGTCCTCGGCCGCACGGGTCCAGGCTGCGTCGAGTTCGTCGAGCAACTGCATGTTCTGGACGTTCGCAACTTCGGGACGGTTGAGGGTGATGGTCGCGATCTTGTCGGCCACCTCGTAGAGAATGTACATGTCAGGCTCCTCAGCTTCGGGGAAGGCCGAGCACGCGCTCGGCGACGATAGTGCGCTGGATTTCGGAGGTTCCACCGGCGATCGTGCCGGCGAAGCTTCGTGCATAACGTTCGAACCAACTCGAACTGAAGGCCTCGTTGTCCATCGGGTTGTACGCCGACGTCAAAGCCGGATGAACCAAACCTTCGGGTCCGGCGGCGATCAAGGCTTCTTCCGAAGAGCGTTGTACAGCTTCGGAACCGAGCAGTTTGAGTATCGACAGGGCGGCCACGTCCTGTTCACCGCGAGCAGCGCGCGCCAACGCTGCCGAACCAAGCAGACGCAGCGCCTGATGGTCCATCACGAGCGTCGCGTAGTGATCCCGGTCGATGTCCGTCGCCGGATGGAAGTCCGCCATCAGATCTTGCAGGCGATCGGCAAAGCTGAGCCACAACAGGTTTCGCTCGTGTCCGAGCGAACCGGTTGCCACTGACCACCCCTTGTTCAGTTCACCGATCAGGTTCTCTGCCGGAACTTTCACATCGGTGAAAAACACTTCGTTGAAATCGAGATCATCGTCTGCGCAGATGGATGCAAAGGGCCGGCGAACCAAGCCTGGTGAGTCGGTGGGGATCATCAGCACACTGATGCCCTGATGCTTGGGGGCGTCGGGATCGGTGCGGACGAAGGTCAGGATCACGTCGGCGTCATGCGCGCCGGATGTCCAGACCTTCTGACCGTTGACCACAAAATGGTCTCCGTCACGATCGGCACGGGTGCGCAGCGACGCAAGATCCGAACCTGCGCCTGGCTCGCTCATGCCGAGTGCAGCGGTGATCTCAGCACGCAAAATCGGTGCGGCCCACTGCTTTTTCTGCTCCTCGGTTCCGAACGAGAGCAACGACGCGGCGATGATGCCCAGTCCTTGCGGATTGAAGCTGTGATAGATCCGCCGCTTCGACAGTTCCTCCAGATGCACGTACTGCTCGAGGATCCCAGCATTGCGCCCACCGAATTCCGGCGGGTTGCCCGGTAACAGCCAACCGTTGTCGAACTGCAGACGCTGCCATTCGCGCGCCCACTGCGGAATATCCGCGCTGGATCCGGCGCGCTCCGCGGCCTGCGCCTCGCTGGGAAGATTCTCGTCCAGGAAAGCGCGGAACTCTGCCCGGAATTCCTCGACGTCGGCGTCAAAGTTGAGTTGCACGGTACTCCTCGGCGATCAGCGCCCGATGCTGTGCCGCACCGCCGAGCAGTAGCTCACCGGCTTTGGCACGCTTGAGCGCAAACTGTAGGTCGTTTTCCCAGGTGAAGCTCATCGCTCCGAACAGCTGCATTCCGTTGCGGAACACCAACGATTGGCACTCCCCGGCTGCAGCCTTGGCCATGGACGCGGCCAGCCGCCGTCTCGGGTCGTTCTCGGCAATCGTCAGCGCTGCGTAGTACGCGAGGGCACGGGCACGCTCGATTGCGAGGTGCATGTCGGCAGCTTTGTGCTGGACAGCCTGGAACGATCCGATGAGGGAACCGAACTGCTTGCGGTTCCGCACATGGTCGAGTGCAAGATCAAGGACGCGCTGACACGCTCCGACTGTCGTGAGCGCCATTCCGGTGAGCGCGAGGTCCATGGCCCGTGCCGGATCTGCGCTACTGCGCTGGTCGACGCCGACCCGCACGCCGTCGAACGACACTTCCGCAACATGAAGTACCGGATCGAAAATCGGACTGCGCGTCGCTGTGACGTCCGCGGCCGGAACAACAAAGACTCCCGCCGACGTGACGACGGCCAACTTCTCGGCGCGATCACCGTCGAGTACGCGGTGCGCCGTGCCGTCCAGACGCCACCCGTTTCCGTCACGGCTGGCACTGACGCCCTCGAATACTGCCGTTCCCGGCTGCTCAGGATCGATCGGCTCACTCGAAAGTGGAGCAAATTGTGTCATTGTCGCCAGGTAGGGAGTGGGATCCGTCGCTCGGCCCAACTCTTCCAAGACGATTGCCAATTCAACTGCGGTATCAGGATCGGTCAACTCGGTCCAACCGAGCGAAACGTAAGTTTTCCAAATTTGTATCGGGTTGGCGTCGTTGTCGACGACCTCCCGGATCAGCGACGACGGGCATTCCTTTGCCGTCACTTCGCGCACGGTGTTTTGCCATAGTCGCTGATCGGAGTCGAACTCGAAGAGCATCCCGAACTGCCTCCCTGTCGGAGCTGCGGTGCATTATTGTTTGAGAATAGCATTCTCGCTTAGCGATAGTAATAGTCTCGAAAATGTAAATAACACTTGGTCGTTCCACTGTGACACAGACATCTCCGGTACAGTGCAAACATGTTTTTGACAATCGGAAGGGGGCTGGTGCAGTGGTGACCACGCCCAGCGAAGAGCCGGCATGGAAGCAACGGTCGGTCGAGCGTTCCATCAAGACCGCAAAGCTTCGCGCAGAGCAACGCGTGCAGCGATTTCTCGATGCGGCACAGTCGATCATCACCGAAAAAGGCACCACCGACTTCACCGTGCAAGAGGTGGTCGACCGGTCCAAACTGTCCTTGCGTAGCTTCTACCTCCAATTCGACGGTAAGCACGAACTACTGTTGGCATTGTTCGAAGACGCCCTGAGCCGTAGCGCCGAACAGATCCGTGCAGCGACCGCCGGTACATCCGAACCGATGGACCAACTCAAGATCGCCGTCGAGCTTCTTTTCGAGTTCTGTCGCCCCGACCCGGCTGCGCAGCGTCCGCTGTTCACCGATTTCGCCCCCCAGTTGTTGCTGTCGCATCCGGCCGAGGTCAAGGTTGCCCACTCCTCGCTTCTCGCGTTCTTCGTCGAACTGATGGAAAAGGTGAGCGAAGCAGGACAGTTGCGCGAGGGCGTCAACCCCCGCCGAATTGCCGCCATGACCATGCAGACGGTGATGTTCATTGCGCAGTCCAGCGGCGCCCCGGACGACGCGACCGTCCATCCCATTTCCTCCGACGAGGTCTGGGCCTTCTGTTCACAGGGGTTCGCACACAAGGGCTGAAAAACAGGATTGAGAACTTCATTCTCAATTGAGGAAATTTTATATACACTCGGCCGATGTCCGAGTTATGGAACGACCTCCTCGCCTGCCTCGACCTGCAACCGCAGACCGGACGAACTGATACCGACGAGAATGCGACAACCCTCGTTTTCGAGGGTCCCAACCTGCATTTGACGTACCACCGACTTTTCGGCGGGCAAATTCTCGGTCAGTTCGTCCGCGCGGCCGAATTGACCTGTCCGAACAAGAGCATCAAGTCGCTTCATTCCCTGTTTGCCAGGGAAGGCAGCGCCGACGAAACCGTCCGCTATGAAGTGACGCGTCAACACGAAGGCCGTTCCTTCGCAACATTGACCATCATTGCGCGCCAATCCAAAGGCGTCATCGCCACGTCCCTGATCTCAATGCATGCTCCCGAGGACGGCCCGGATCGTCAGTCAGAGAACACAATTGCGTCGCCACTCGGCGAAGAGTTCCGGACCGACGTCGACCTGATCCCGTGGGAAATACGCACCGACGTCGACCTCAACTCCACCGACACCGGCGCGCCCGAGTTCGAAATGTGGATGCGCACCCCACCGGTCAGCCAGAACCTCGCGCCCGCCATCGCCACCTACGCCACCGACCTCACGCTGATCGGCACCGCCCTACGCCCGGTCGACGGATTGAGCCAACTCGGCAACGGAACCACCTTCACGTCCGCAGTCACCTCACACAATCTGTGGTTTCACCGACCCTTCACGACCGACTCGTGGCTATTGCTGCGTCAGGACAGCCCCGTGACTGCTCACGGGCGCTGCTTCGGCCGCGGCGACGTGTACTCCGAGGACGGCAACCTCGTTGCCTCGTATGCACAGGAAGCCCTGCTCCGCCTACCGTGACAACCGATTCTCGGTAGCACCGACCGATCAGTTAGGTGTGACATGAGTTCAAATACACTGTCCGACAGCTCTGTTCAGAGAATCTCTGCCGTGAGACCCTACCGGGTGGTTCAGTGGGCGACCGGCAACATCGGCACCCGCTCGTTGCGCGGCGTCATCGAACATTCAAATCTGGAATTGGCCGGGGTATACGTGCATTCGGCTGACAAGGCCGGTCGAGACGCCGGTGAACTGTGCGGTATCGACGACGCCGGGGTGGTGGCCACCAACAGCATCGACGACGTCATCGGACTGGCCGCGGATTGTGTGCTGTACATGCCACGCCAGTTCGACGCCGACGAAGTATGCCGCATTCTCGCGGCCGGCTCGAACATCGTCACCACTCGTGGAGAATTTCACTACCCTGCCGGCATGGACCCAGCACTGCGCGAGCGGATCGAAGCCGCGTGCCGAACCGGAGGAACGTCGATCCACAGCACCGGCAGCAGTCCCGGATTCGTGACCGAGGCACTCCCCCTGGTGTTGAGCTCGATTCAACGTCGCCTGAACCACCTCGCGATCAGTGAATTCGCCGATCTCTCCCAACGTAATTCACCCGGGATACTCTTCGATGTCATGGGATTCGGGCTCACCCCGACCGATTTCGACGAGAACCGAATCGCACACGTGAAGTCGAACTTCGGTCCGTCTCTCCAGCTGGTCGCCGAGTCGATCGGTATGCCACTGGACTCCGTCGACGCCCACGGCGAGCTGGCCACCACCCGAACTACAGTCCAGATCGCAGCGGGAACCCTGGAGGCGGGCACCGTTGCCGCTCAACGGATCACCGTGAGCGGCAAACATGCCGGCCGAGAACTGCTGAGCTTCTGCGCAACGTGGTACTGCTCGAGCGAACTCGACGTGGATTGGAAGATTCGTGACACCGGCTGGCACATCGACGTCGACGGCGATGCGCCACTCGACATCGATCTTCGTTTCCCCATCCCCTTGGAGAGGATGAGCGAGACCGCCCCGGCCTACACGGCAAACCGGGCAGTCAACGCCATTCCTTCTGTCTGTGATGCAGCTCCGGGAATTCGTACGACACACGATCTTCCGCAGATTGTCGCGCATCTGAGCTAGCTGGCTTTCCTACGTTCCGAGCAGTCGCGCCGCAGCGGTGTACGCATCGCTGCGGCCCGCTGCGACGGCAGCGGCAAGTTCGTCGAGGTCTGCGTGGGCACGCAACCTCGATTGCGCCAACGACAGAATCTGCACCCTTGCCCGAGCCGTTCGCCGGGCAAGGGTGTCTGCACGCTGGTGAGCGTCGATGGCATCAGCCAGTTCTTCCGCACCAACACCTTTGGACGCAATCAGCTTGAGAATGGGGACGCCGGCCTCGGCGCGCAAGTCCCGGACGGTCTGATCCGCGCCCTCTCGATCCGCTTTGTTCACTACCAGGATGTCGGCAACCTCGAGCAGTCCGGCCTTGGCCGCTTGAACTGCATCCCCCGCACCGGGATTGAGAACGACCACTGCGGGATCGGCGATGGCCGAGATCTCGATTTCGGACTGCCCGACGCCCACCGATTCGAGCAGAATCAGATCGTAGTCGAGCGCCGCGAGGAGGCGGATCGCTGCGGGTACGGCAACGGCCAGACCGCCCAGGTGACCGCGAGTGGCCACCGAGCGGATGAGGACGTCGGCGTCGTCGATGTGCTCTGCCATCCTGATTCGATCGCCCAACAATGCCCCGCCGCTGTACGGCGAGGAAGGATCGACCGCAAGAACGGCAACCCGCAGTCCGCGCTGACGGTAGGCCCGCACGAGGACTGCGATGGTGGTCGACTTGCCTGCGCCCGGCGGACCGGTCACTCCGACCACCCGCACCGGTCGTGAGCCGACGATGTCGAGAACTTCTTCTCTCCGACTACTCTCGACCAGACTCAACAGCCGACCCGCGGCGCGCAGTGAACCTGAGCGCGCCGCGGTGACAAGATCCTCGATCGTTGCAACAGTAATGACCGTCATCGATTACTCGAATACCTCTCGGTGCCAGTCGATATCCGGAGTCGACATCACGGAGCCGGAACCTCGATGACAACCGCCGAACCCATACCGCCACCGGCGCACATAGCTGCCACACCGATTCCACCGCCGCGGCGTCGCAGCTCGTGCACCAGGGTCACCAGCATGCGCGCACCGGTGGCTGCCACGGGATGCCCGAGAGAACATCCACTGCCGCTGACATTTACACGATCGGCATCGATTCCGAGCATCTTGATCGTCGCCACGCACATAGCTGCGAACGCCTCGTTGATCTCGAACAGATCCACGTCGGCCAGCGACATTCCCGCGCGTGCCAACGCCTTCGGAATTGCCTCGACAGGAGCCAGACCCGTGAATGCGGGATCGACCGCGACGGATGCCCACGACTTTACCGTTCCCAGTCCAGGCATCCCCAGATCGCTGCTGGCGATGGTGAGAACCGCAGCAGCATCGTTGGCGCCGCTCGCATTTCCGGCGGTGATGCTGAAGCCTTCGATCTCGGGGTGCAGCACCTTGAGCGAGCCGAGCTTCTCCAGGCTCGTCTCACGGCGCGGATGCTCGTCGACGGAGAAGAGTCCGTGCGGTGTGCTGATGGGCACGATCTCTTCTTTGAACCGCCCCTCGTCAATGGCGCTCACTGCCTTCTGGTGCGAGAGCAGAGCCCACGCGTCCATGTCCTCGCGCGAGACTCCGGCCTTCACCGCGGCATTCCAGCCCACCGTGATCGACATGTCCTTGTTCGGCGCATCGGGGCGATCCGGGTGCGTCGGGGACATCCACGGCACAAATTCGCCGTCGACGCGGAACAACGACCGCGGGCTGGTCGACGAGGAGTTGACGCCACCGGCGATGATCAGCTTGTCCATCCCGGAACGGATGGACCCTGCAGCGGCCTGCACGGCGCCCAGGCTAGCCGCACAGTGCCGGTTCAGTGCCAGGCCTGGCACCGTAGTCAGGCCCGCGGTAATTGCCGCGTGGCGGGCGATCACGCCGCCGCCGTACAGTCCCTCGGCGAGCATGACGTCGTCGATCTGACTCGCGTCGAGAGTTTCTGCTGCCGCCGCGACGACATGGTGCGCGAGGTCGTGAGCGGTGGTGTCTCGCAACGTTCCCTTACCCGCGGTACCGATGGGGGTTCGCAGAGCGGAGACGATAATTGCTTCAGGCATGGGTGTTCTCCAATTCGGCCAGCAGAACGCGGCGCAGTAGTTTTCCGGTTTCGGTCTTCGGGAGTTCGTGTCGGAACACGACGATGTCGGGAGTCTTGGACGAACGCAGTCGTTCCTTGACCCACGCCTTGATCTCTGCCTGATCGACCTCACCGACGAGAACAGCAACTATCCGCTGTCCCCATTCAGGATCCGGAACGCCGATCACAGCAGCCTCGATGATGGCGGGATGCGCAAGAAGCACGTCCTCGATTTCTGCGGGGGCGATGTTCTCACCCCCTCGGATGATGGTGTCGTCCGCGCGCCCCTCGATGAACAGGAAACCGTCGGAGTCGAGTCGGCCGAGATCACGCGTGGCGAACCAGCCGTTCTCGTCGAGGACGCTCCGATTTCCGTACTCACCGGAAATCTGCTCGCCTCGAACGAACACCAGGCCGGTAACCCCGGCACCGACCGGATCACCGTCCTCGCTGCGCACCTCGATTTCGATGCCCGGCAGCGTTTTTCCGACCGATCCGAGACGATCACGCACTGCCGGATCGGTAGAGGCAAACGCAATCCGGTGATCGTCGGGGCCGAGAACTGCCACCGACGACGCTGTCTCCGTGAGTCCGTAGGCATTGACGAATCCGGTATCCGGGAAGCTTCGCAGCGCGTGCTCGAGTACCGGCCGGGGTGTTCTCGATCCGCCGTACGCCAAACTTGCCAGCGAGGGAGTATTTGCATCGTTCTCCCCCAATTCGGCGACAACACGCGCCAGCATCGTGGGAACGAGCATTGCGTGAGTGACGCTTTGGCTCCGGACGGTGTCGAGCCACACGTTGGCGTCGAAAGCGGCCAGATAGACGATCCGACGCCCGGTGTAGAGGTTCGAGAGCAGGTTCGTCAGACCTGCGATGTGGTAGGGCGGAACAGAGACCAACGACGCGTCGCTCTCGTCGGCCGACGAGAACTCCATGGTGTTGAGCACGTAGGCGAGTAGATGCCGATGCCGAAGTATCGCGGGCTTGGGATCAGCGGTGGTTCCGCTGGTGTAGATGATTGCGGCGATGCTGTCCCCGTCCCACTGTGGAGCCGGAGCATCGGATGGAGCCGGAGCTTCGGATTCGGCCGAATCCTGCTGTATCGCTTCGATGTCGATCAGTTCGTCGAGATCGTCGAGACGCAGCACCAGTGCACCGGGGTGGCGGTCGATCAGGGCAGTCAACTGCTGATCGCCCAATCGGTAGTTGAGTGGCACGAACGGAACCCCGGCCATCGCGGCGCCGAACAGCGCGACGGGGTACGCGAGGTGGTTGGTGCCGAGGTAGAGCACGGCAGGGTATTGCCGGAATCGGTCGGCGGCGCGGCGGGCAAGGGCAAGGAGTTGCGCGGCGGTCAATGACCGATTTTCGACGGTCACTACGGCCCGATCGCAACTCGATGCGGCCATTTCTGCAATCATGGTGATGTTCATGAGAACATTATTCTCTCAACAGAGATCAATACTTGCAAGAAGGGAAATCAAAATGCAGATCAACGGTTGTTCCGCCATCGTCGTCGGTGGCACCGGAGGGCTCGGCGAGGCTACGGTTCGCCGTCTCCACTCGGAGGGAGCCAAGGTCGTCGTGGCCGACGTTGCCGACGACAAGGGCAAGGAACTCGAACGCGAACTCGGCGTTCGATACGTCCGCACCGATGCCGGCGACGAAGACAGCGTTCTTGCCGCAATCGCCGAAGCCGAATCACTGGGTCCGCTGCGCATCTCGGTCGACTGCCACGGCGGCCCCGCCGGTGGCGGCCGCCTGGTCGGCAAGGACGGCAGCGCCATGAGCCTCGAGGCGTTCACGACCACGATCAATTCGTACTTGATCTCGGTGTTCAACGTGATGCGCCTGTCGGCAGCAGCGATGGGTCGTCAGGAGGCTCTCGAGAGTGGGCGCGGCGTCATCATCAACACGGCGTCCATCGCCGCGTACGAAGGCCAGATCGGCCAGCTGCCATACTCCGCAGCCAAGGGCGGCGTTGTCGGCATGACTCTTGTTGCCGCACGCGACCTCTCGCCGCTCGGCATCCGCGTCGTGACGATCGCTCCCGGCACTTTCCTGACGCCCGCATACGGAAAGGCCGGCGATCAGCTCGAGGCGTACTGGGGACCGCAGGTTCCGCATCCCCAGCGCATGGGCCGCTCGCCGGAGTACGCCACGCTGGTCTCCTCGATCGTGGAGAACGACTACCTCAACGGCGAGGTCATCCGCCTCGACGGCGCACTGCGGTTCCCCCCGAAGTAAATTGCCGGACCGCGACGCCAGGGGGCGTCGACGCCAGTGCGACGCCCCCGACCGTTCGCGAAACACTATGAAAACCTTTGTTCTGCAATAACAATCAAAGATTCTGGTTATCCGACAACTTGAATGCCAGTCCCATACTGTGTCCGCATGACTTCCATACATTCGACAACCAGCGGCCAGCGTAGGGCAGAAGCATGAAATTCTGGACCGGCACAGCCTTCATGAACACCGCCGAGATGCCCTCCGTCGCAAAGATGCTCGACGAAAACGGCTACCACGGCGTCCTCGTATCGGACCACCTCATCTTCCCGCGTGAACTCAAAACACGTTATCCGGCAACGGAAAGCGGCGTGCCGTACTGGCAACCCGACACCGAGTGGCCCGATGCCTGGGTTCTCATCGGCGCAATGGCCGCGGTGACGGAGAACCTGCATTTCGGCAACAACGTCTACATCGCTCCCGCGCGCCCCATCCTCGAGGTCGCCAAACAGGTGGGCACCGCGGGTGCACTGTCCAACGGACGCGTGTCCATCGGACTCTCAGCCGGCTGGATGCGTGAGGAATTCGAACTACTCGGCCAGGACTTCGACAACCGTGGACCACGACTCAACGAAATGATCCAGGCACTGCGGGCCCTCTGGAAGGGCGGCTGGGTGTCGTGGAAAGGCGAGTACTACGACATCCCGGAAATGATGATCGAACCGCACCCGCCTGCCCATGTCCCGATCCTCTGCGGCGGCGAATCCGCTGCCGCCCTCAAACGCGCAGCACGTTACTGCGACGGCTGGGTCGGGACCGCGTACACGCTCGAAGAAGCCACAGTGTGGATCGACCGAATCAAGGGCTACCGCCGCGAATACGGACGCGAAAACGAGCCTTTCGAGATCATTCTCGGATTGTTCGACGAGCGGACACCTGACCTGTACAAGCGGGCAGAAGACATCGGGATCACCGGCGTCATGTGCTCACCGTGGGCCAACTGGGACCTCCAGCACAGCGGAGACCACTCGCACCTGAAGGGAAGCGCGGAGCAGTACCGAGCGCCGATCGAGAAGTTCGCCGAAGAGATCGTCTCCAAGTGCCTGTGACGTGAAAGAAAAGGCTGGGCACAGATCCCCTGGTGCCCAGCCTCTTCCACTTTCTCCGATTCAGCTCTTGACGGCGGTGAGCTTCGCGATGTTGTCCCGGAAATCCTCGCTCTGGAATGTCAGCTCTTCGGCCGTCGTCGCAAAGTCGAGTGTCGCGAGAATCGCCCGCTCGAGGTGCATGTTCAGCAGTCGCTTGGTGCTCTCGACGGCCTGACGCGGCTGCGAGGCAATCTTTTTCGCGCATTCGATGGCGTCGGCAAGTGGATCGAGCGACACATGGTTGGCCAGGCCGAGCGTGCAGGCCTTCTCCGCTCCGATGCGCGTCCCGGTCAATGCGTATTCCTTTGCCAGCAGCAGACTGATCTGCAGCGGCCACGTCAGCGGTCCACCGTCGGCGGCAACCAGTCCGACCTGTACGTGCGGGTCGGCCAGGTAGGCGGATTCTGCGATGTAGACGATGTCGCTCAGTGCAACGAGGCTGCATCCCAGGCCGACGGCCGGGCCGTTGACAGCCGCGATCACGGGGACACGGCACCGAGCCATTCCGAGCACCAGATCACGACCGTGCGCGATTGTGCGAGCCCGCATTTCGGAGTCTTCGGCCAACTCTGCGAGGTAGGCAAAATCGCCACCCGCCGAGAAAGCCTTACCGTTGCCGGTGAGTACTGCGGCACGGGCGTCACGATCCGCGCTGAGCCGTGGCCACAACTCCGCCAAGCCGGTATGCAGACTGTCGTTGACGGCGTTGAGCGCGTCCGGTCGATTGAGAGTGATGATCCGCAACGAGCCTTCTGCGCGGACGTCGATCTCTTCGGGCATGTCGTACATGTCAAACTCCCAATCCGAGAATGCGCGAGGCAATGATGTTCTTCTGAATTTGTGATGTCCCACCCATGACGCTCTGGGCGCGGCTGTACAGGTACGAACCGAGCATCTCGGTGTCGCGGCTACCCGCCTCCGTCAACGCTGCGTGCCCGACGGCCTGATCCACCCAGGTCATCAGGAGCTTGTCGAGCGAGCCCTCAGAACCGTGGGAGAGTCCGTCCAACTGCTCGGACAACCGGCGACGCACGTGTAGCCGCAACATCTCCGTTTCCACTGCAGCCCAAGCTAATTCCGTCGACGGCGGTCCGTCGCTCCTGGCTGCGAGCTGGCGGACCAGTTTGCCGTAGCGCGCCGCATAGCCCAGCGTGGAGGGTTCACGTTCGTGCCCGACAACCGTCATGGCCAACGCCCAGCCTTCACCGGGAGCACCGACCATCTGATCGACCGGCACACGAGCACCGTCGAAGAGCACCTGGCCGAACTCCTTGGTGACACCGTTCATCATCTTGAGCGGACGCTGCTCGATACCGGACTGGTCCATCGAGACGATGAATGCGGTCAGTCCGCGGTGACGCTTTGCATCGGGTTCCGTCCGCGCCAAGAGCAGGCACCAGTCGGCGACATCGCTGTAGCTTGTCCAGATCTTGTGGCCGTGTATGACGTACTCGTCGCCCTCACGGACGGCAGTGGTCGTGAGCGAGGCAAGGTCCGAACCGGCACCTGGCTCACTGAATCCCTGGCACCAGCGTTCGGTGCCGTTGATCATTCCGGGAAGGAAACGACTCCGAAGATCCTCACTGCCGTGCCTGCCGAGTCCGTGTACCAGGTATCCGAGGCTGGGCCGAGGCGGAGCACCCGCTATGGCCAGTTCCTCGTCGACGATGACGTCGTAGACGGGCGGCAGTTCCTGTCCGCCATATTCTTTGGGCCACGATGCGCCGAAGAATCCGCCGCTGTAGAGCGCCTGATGCCACTCGCCCTGCCGTGCCCAGTACTCGTCTCCCGAGCTCGGGAATGTCTTTGCCCGCTCAGCTGCCCATGACCGCAGTCGGTCTCGGAAAGTGGCTTCTTCCGGCGAATCACGAAAGTCCAAGGTCGATCTCCTCCAGCCTTACGGGAAACAGTTCGGTGGACGTCAATGCCCGCCGCAGGTACACATGCACGAGGCACTCCCACGTGTTGCCGATTCCGCCGTGCACCTGCACTGCGGTTTCACACACGGTTCGAGTTGCCCGCGCGCAGTAGATCTTTGCGATCCGCGCCGCTGCGATCGCCTCGGTCGGCGGCAGCTCGTCCACGGCCCACGCCGCGTACCGGAGCACACTCACCGATCCTTCGATCAGCGCGAGGCCTTCGGCTAGCAGATGTGCAACAGCCTGGTACGACCCGATCGCCGTGCCGTACTGCTCACGGACCTTGGCGTACTCGGTCGCAACATGGTGAGCACCCCGCGCCGTGCCGACCAGATCGGCACAGGTAGCGACGAGCGCAAGTGCCTCCCACCGCGTCACGTCGTCCGTCGATATCTCCCCGAGGGAATCCGTCGGATCGAGCAACTCGGCAAAACCTCTGGTCAGATCGGCGCCTGCAGCTACCGGTCCGACGCGGCCGGCAAATGCCTTGTTCTCACGCAAGACGAGAGCGTGGTCGAGACCGGTCGCGTCGACCGCCTCGTCACCGACAGCTATTGCCCACGTGAGCTGATCATCGGCGACATGACGACGTAGATCGTCGGCAAGCACCGGTCCGAGAAATGGAACGTCGACCAGTCCGCGGCCGAATTCCTCTGCGACGATAGCAACTTCGACGCCAGACGCTCCGTCCGAGCGGAGTGAACGCCAGCCGGTTGTGGCCACCGCCTTCTCCAGACGAGCGATGCGAGAGCCGTCCTCCAAATCGAGGACCGAACCCGGTCCCAAATCGTCGGCCAGTTTTGCGGCAGCGTCACGCAGCTGCCGCTGTTCATTAGTCAGACGTACGTCCATAGCGCTCCTTGAGTTCTCGGCGCAACACCTTGCCGGAGGGCAGGCGAGGAATTTCGGGCACGAACACCACTCGCCTCAGGCGTTTGTAGCCGGCCATCCGGCCGGCTACGAGTTCCATGAGTTCCACTTCCCCGATCGAGCCGCTTGTCGCGACAGCCGCGACGATCGCTTCGCCGTCTTTCGGGTCGGGGATTCCGAACACCGCGCAATCCGCGACGCCGGGGTGTCCGTGGAGGACTGCTTCGATCTCGGCCGGGGCTACCTGGAAGCCGCGTACCTTGATCATTTCCTTGAGGCGGTCGGTGATTCGCAGCCAACCGCCGTCGTCGAGATGTCCGACGTCACCGGTGCGGTACCAACCGCCGGCGAACGCACCGGCGGTTTCCTCGTCGGGAAGATACCCAGCCATGACCGAAGCCGACAGTGCCTGGATTTCTCCGGTCTCGCCGGTGCCGAGCACCTCGCCGGTTTCGGTGGACACGATTCGAAGGCTCACGCCCGGTGCCGCACGCCCCACGCCGTCGAGTTGTGCACCCTCGACGGGGTTGCACGCGATGACGGGCAGCTCGCTGGCACCGTACGCCGGCATCCACCCGACACCTGTTCGCCGCGTGACTTCCTCGGCAACGCTGGGTGTCACCGGCGTTGCGCCCCACATGATGTAGCGCAGCGACGAGAGATCGTACGATTCGAGTTTCGGATGCGAGGCGATTGCCAGAGCGATGGGCGCCACGGCCATTTCGACGGTAATCCGGTCTACCTCGATGTGGTGCAGCATCGTATCGAGATCGAATCGGCGGTGAAGCCGCAGCCATGCACCGGACTCGAGTGCCGTCACGATGTTGAGCAGCCCGAGTATGTGCGAAGGCGGAGTCACGATCTGCATGCGATCGCGTTCCGTCAGCTCCAGCACGTCTCGCCACTGCTCGACGGCAACGGCAAACGACGCATGAGTGTGCCGGACTGCCTTGGGTAAGCCGGTTGTTCCCGAACTGAAGACGAGAACGGCATCCGACGCGGGATCGGGCTCGCCGAACGTTTCGGTATCGGCGCTGCACGTGACCGACTCGTCAAGGCTCAGCATCGGCATCAGTTCCGCTAGCACAGGATTGTCTCCGATTGCATACACGGGGCTCGTTGTCGCCAGTGCGTGCGCAACCTCGACGCTCTTCCACGCCGGACTGATCAGCACGACAGCGGCGCCCGCGCGCCAGATCGCAAGTACCGCGACGACAAACTCCGGACGATTCGACGACATGAGAGCAACGCGTTGACCAGCAGTGACACCATCCCGAACCAGCCGCGATGCAAGCGCGTCGGCTAGCGCCTCCAGCTCGTCTCGGCTGTATTTCTGTTCGTCGAACACAAGGACGCTCTGCCCGCTCATCCTTGGCTCCTCACTGGGGGATGGGGGCTAGCGCATCCCCCGTCTCGCGTGTACAAATGCTTCATTGAGAAGATCCTATCTCGTTTGAGAGAATAGTATTCTCAAACTTATAGAATCTCAATATCAGCAGGAGGTAGCCATGGCGAGACCACCGTTGTTCCAACGAGCGACCGTCACCCGGATCGTCAAAGAGAGCTCCGACGCGCGCACATTTGTTCTCGCTCCGGCAGACGGTCCGTTCACCTACAGCGCCGGGCAGTTCTGCACGTTCCGCGTCGAGGTCGACGGCACCGAACTGTTCCGCTCGTACTCGATGTCGAGCTCACCGGACACCGACAACGAATTGATGACCACCGTCAAACGTGTTGCCGGAGGCAAGGTCTCGAACTGGCTACACGACAATGTCTCCGAAGGCGACGAGGTGGTCGTCACCAGGCCGGCCGGCACGTTTCGCCTTCGCGAATCCGAGGCGCCGTTGCTCGGGTTCAGCGGCGGCAGCGGCATCACCCCGATCCTGTCGCTCGCCAAGACCACTCTCGCCACCACCGATCGCGAGGTTCACCTTCTGTGCGCCGATCGTGATCACGACTCGATGATCTTCGAGCGCGTTCTCTCGGAACTCGTCGACCGCTACCCCGGTCGACTCACCGTCACACGCCACCTCGACGACAAGAACGGATTCCTCGACAAGGCCGCAGTACTCGACTTTGTCGGCAAGCACGTGGGAGCCGACAGTTACCTGTGCGGCCCCGAACCCTTCATGGACCTGATCGAATCGGCCCTACCCGGACCGGGCCGCGTCTTCAGCGAACGATTCGGCAGTGCGGCCGAACCGATTGTGGCCGAACCGATTGTGGCCGAACCGGTGAGCACCGGTGAATCTGCCGCTACCGAACCAACTTCCACCGAAGTCACCGGAACAGTGACCATCGTTCTCGGGCGAAAGAAGACCTCGGTACCACGACACCCCAACGAGACTCTGCTGGAAAGTGCTCGGCGCGCTGGACTTACGCCGCCGTTCTCCTGCGAAGCCGGAAACTGCGCAACCTGCATGGCACACGTCACCTCGGGAAGCGCCGTGATGAGAATCAATGACGCACTGACCGACGAGGAGGTGTCGGACGGCTACGTTCTGACCTGCCAGGCAATACCCGACTCCGAGTCGATCACGGTGAAGTACGAGTGAGACAGGAGATTCCAGGCCAAAAGTCGTTGTAAAACAACAGAATTGACGCATTCGCTCGGGGCCATCAGCTCGCCGACATGAGCAACATCGCCGCGCCCAATTTCGGCAGACACGCTGAGGGCGCTACTTTGAAGACCCTCAATCCTGTTGAATTACAAGATCATTAACTGGAAATCAGCGAACGTCGAAATGCACCAACGGGAGTTCGATCCAGGTTTCTCTTGCTATTCGCAGCGATCATTGAATATATTACAACAAATCCAGGTGCGCCAAGAGTGCGCATAATCACACGCAAGCTTCGTAACAGTCCAAAATCTCTGCATACAAGGAACTTTGGCCGTGCTTGCATGATGAAAGTCGAGTTGGATGATTCTCACAATTACGAGGCGTGTAGGCCGCAGCTTGGTGGTCGTCTTGTTGGTAGCGGCAGCAGCTGTTCTGCTGTTGAGCCTGGCGCCCGGGTCTGCCGCCGAGGTGATCCTGGGTGAAAACGCTACCCCCGAGGCCGTTGCGGCGATGGAAGCAAAGATGGGACTCGACGTTCCCGTCTGGACTCAGTACTTCAATTGGCTCGGTGACGCATTCCGCGGAGACTTCGGAACCTCACCGCTCACCGGACAGTCAGTCAGCGAGGCGATCGTCGAGCGCCTCCCTGTCACTCTGCAGTTGGCCGCTATGGGCCTGATCATTGCTCTGGTTGTTGCCGTCCTGATGGCCGTCGCCTCCGCGTCGCGCCCAGGAAGCAAGCTCGACCGCGGCATCAATGTCGTTTCGGCTGTGTGCCTCTCGGTTCCCGCGTTCATCGCCGGCCCGGTCCTGATCTACTACTTCGCGATCAAATTCCAGCTCTTCCCGGTGACAGGCTGGTCGCGTATGAGCGAAGGCCTCGGTGCAAACCTCCAGAGCGCACTGCTGCCCGCGATCGCAATCGCGTTGACCGAGATCGCCGCATTCCACCGTCTGCTGCGCACCGACCTGATCGGAACCCTGCGCGAGGACTACGTGGCAGCGGCTCGGGCGAAGGGAATGCCCGGGTGGTACGTGATGTTCCGGCACGCGCTCCGACCGTCGTCGTTCTCCCTGATCACCGTTGCCGGCATCAGTCTCGGTCGACTCATCGGTGGCACCGTCATCGTCGAAACACTCTTCGGTCTACCCGGTTTGGGACAGCTCATCTCCTCGTCCATCACGTCGCGCGACGTGATCATGGTCCAGGGAATCGTGGTCTTCATCGCGATTGTGTACGTGGGTATCAACACCCTGGTCGACCTCAGCTACGGATTGATCGACCCACGGGTCAGGAAGGTTGTCGGAGCATGACGCGATCAGTAGTCGAAGACCGGACCGGCTCGCAGGACGAGCAACCGTCGGACCCGCCGGCACCTCTGGTGCCACCGGCGAAGAAGTCACGATCCATTCTGGTGTACCTCTCCTTCGGTTGGCTCGTCACTGTGCTTCTCGCAGCGGCGCTGGCAAATGTCCTGCCCATTGCTTCCTACTCCGTTCCGGTTGGCGCACCGCGCCTTTCACCGTCGTTCGAATCCCTCGATCTGCTGCTGGGGACGGACACCCTCGGGCGATCGATGCTCTCCCGCATCATCTACGGCGCCCGTGTCTCGCTCCTTGTCGGCACTGTAGCCGGATTGATCGGATTTGTGGTGGGCTCCTTCATCGGCCTGATCGGCGGCTACTTCGGTAGGCGTCTCGATTCCGGCGTCACCCTCCTTGCCGACGCGATGCTCGCATTCCCGCCGTTGATCCTGCTGCTGGCGCTGGCGTCCGTCCTGACACCCTCCATTCCGACCATGCTGCTCGGACTGACCTTGGTCGTCATCCCCGGATTCATCCGTCTGGCCAGAGCCAACACAATGGCGTGGAGCTCGAGGGAATTCGTCCGGGCCGCACGGAACATGGGCGCCGGCCACTGGCGAATCCTGTTCAAGGAAATCCTGCCGAACGTCCTCGCTCCCCTGGCTGCGTTCCTGCCGATCATCATGGCCGCCCTGATCGTCGCCGAAGGCTCACTGAGCTTCCTCGGCCTGGGAATCCCACCGCCACAGCCCAGTTGGGGCGGAATGATCGGCGACGGCAAGAACTACATTGCCGACTACCCATACTTGGTCTTCGTTCCTTCGTTGGCGATCTTCTTCACGGTGTTCGCCCTCAATCAGGCAGGTGACTTCCTCCGCAACAAGTTCGACCGCACTCTGCACGACTGAACCTCGAGGACTGCACGACTGAACGACCAAGACCGTTTTCCCGCTCGACACGACGTACTCATTTCCACGTTCCACCTGAGAGGGCTTTCCATGATCCGAAAAAGACGCTTACTGACAGCGGTCGCGATGGTGTGTACCGCAGCATTCGTGCTGACCGCCTGCGGCTCCGATTCCGGCAGCAGCAACGAGGGCACCACGGCTGCAGGCGATCCCGTATCCGGCGGTGCCGGCCGCGCGATCATGGCGGGCGAGCCGCGGTCCCTCGACCCGGCCACGCTGTCCAACACCTGGGCACACCAGGGCATCCTCGGCAACTCGCTGTACGGCACGTTGATGATCAACGACACCAAGACCCTCGATGTCACGTACACCATGGCCGAGGACTTCTCGACCGCCGACGGTGGTGCCACGTTCAACCTGAAACTTCGCCCGAACCTGAAGTTCTCGGACGGAACACCTCTCGACGCCGAGGCGGTCAAGTTCAACTGGGAGCGCCTCAAGGACCCGGCTCTCGGTTCGACGTCTGCTCGCTACGTCGCACAGATCGCAAATTTGAGCGTCGTCGATCCGGCCAACCTCGCGGTCACGATGGTTACGCCTACCCCGCACTACTCGCAGACCCTCATCGCCAGCTCGATGAACTGGATCGCCTCACCGGCCGCACTGCAGAAGGGTCAGGCCGGATTCGACGAGAACCCCATCGGTGCCGGACCGTTCACGCTCACCAAGTGGGCGCGACAGGACTCCATCGAATTGGCAAAGAACCCCACGTATTACGACGCACCGCGCCCGTACCTGGATACCCTCACCATCCGTGTGGCCGCTGACACCAATCAGCGTTACAACACACTCTCGACCGGTGGCGCTGATCTGATCAACGAATCGAACTGGCAGACGTTGGATACCGCCGAGACCGCGGGCTTCCCGACCGAAATCGTTCCGATGGGCGGCGGCCAGTACTTGTCCATGAACTTCCGACGCGCCCCCTTCAACGACGAGCGTGCCCGTCGTGCAGTGTCACTCGCAGTTGACCTCGACGCCATGAACACCGTCGTCTACAGCGGCAAGGGCGAGGTCCCGGAGACCCTGTTCCAGGAATCCTCCCCGTTCTACGCGGACATCAAGTTGGGCGAGTACAACAAGGCCGAAGCGCAGAAGCTCTTCGACGAGCTCGCCGCTGAAGGCAAGCCTGTCTCGTTCACCTTCACGTCGTACCCGACGGCAGAGAGCAAGACCGCCGGTGAGGCACTGCAGGCACAGTTGAGCGCCTACAAGAACGTCGAGGCCAAGGTCGACGTGGTCGACTACGCCGCCGCTACCGCCAAGATGGGCACCAAGGACTTCGACATGGTGATCTCCTCCGCGATCATCCAGGATCCGGATTCCATGTGGTCGACCTTCCACAACAAGTCCCCTGGCAACATCATCGGTGTCGACGATCAGGAACTGAGCGACGCACTCGATGTCGGCCGTACCTCGCAGTCGCAGGACGAGCGCAAGGCCGCGTACACGACCGTGCAGGAGCGCCTCGCCGACCTCACCGTCGGACTCTGGTACATCCGCGCAGCACCGTCGACCGTGACGGGCAAGGACGTACAGGGCGTCACCATGTACGGCTCGGGCTCGCCGCTCACCGACGCTATGTGGATCGCGAAGTAGCCGAAAGCAATTCGACGCAGTAGCCGACTACAGATCAAAGGGCCGGATCACCATGAACTCTCAGCCACTCCTCGAAGTGAGGAACCTACGTGCCCACATCGGCACACCACGCGGAATCGTGCGTGCCGTGGACGGGGTCTCCTTGACCTTGGACCGAAGTCAAGCACTGGGAATCGTCGGTGAATCCGGCTCCGGCAAGTCCGTCATGGCACGGGCCATCATGGGCCTGATGCCACCGCGTTCGGGCCGATCAGGGGAAGTCACCTTCCAAGGACGCGATCTACTGTCGCTGACGAAGAAGGAAAAGCTCGAGATCTGGGGCAACCAGATCGCCATGGTCTTCCAAGATCCGGGCAGATCACTCAACCCTGTAGTCAAAGTGGAACGACAGATGACCGAAGGGATGCGCCGCCATCTCGGAGTCAGCCGTTCCGAAGCTCACAGTCGGGCCCTCGACCTCCTCAAGGAGGTCGGGGTGCCCGACCCCGAACGACGTCTGAGCAACTACCCCCACGAAATGTCCGGCGGCATGCGCCAACGCGTCATGATCGCGATCGCACTCGCGTGCGAGCCGGATCTGTTGATCGCCGACGAGCCCACCACGGCATTGGACGTGACGATTCAGCGCCAGATCCTGGACCTGCTGCGACGCATCCAACGCGAACGTGGCACCTCGATGCTGCTGATCAGCCACGACCTGGCTGTCGTCGCCGGCCGAACCGACCGCGTCTCCGTCATGTATGCCGGAAAGATCGCCGAAATCGGCTCCACCCGAGAAGTATTCGACGAGCCACGCCACCGCTACACCCACGCCCTCCTGGGAGCAACGCCCACCATCGACCACGAACGCCACTCACCGTTGCGTTTGATCGACGGATCGCTCCCCGACCCCACATCCCCACCCGAGGGTTGCCGCTTCGAGCCACGCTGCGGTCAGGCCGTCGCAGAGTGTTCCACTCCCGGCCTGCAGTTGGAATCAGTTGGCGCAGACCATGACGTGGCGTGCCTCAACCCGGTCGCCGTTCCGGCGTCGGCAATGTCCGGAAGGTAAAGAATCTCATGGCTGGTAGTGGTAGCGCCCATCTACGGGGCGACGACGCTCTCCTGAGTGTTCAAGATCTTGTCGTGGAATACCACACAAGTTCCGGAACCGTTCAGGCCGTATCCAAGATCAGTTTCGACGTCCTGCCCGGCGAAACCCTCGGCATCGTCGGCGAATCCGGTTGCGGAAAGTCCACCACCGGACGCGCAGTTCTGCGTCTGGACCGAGTCACCGCAGGCCGAATCCGCTTCGGCGAGGACTGGATCGAAAACGCCGACGAATCGCAGATGCGTAAACTGCGCCGCGACATGCAGATGATCTTCCAAGATCCGGTAGCGTCGCTGAACCCGCGGCGTTCCGTCAAGGACATCGTCGTCGAGGGCATGGCAGTCGCCGGCGCCCCCACCGCAGAAAAAGTCACCACCTCGGCATCGGTACTCGAACAGGTCGGCCTGTCCGGTACGCGGTTCGCAGAGATGTTGCCGCGCCAACTTTCCGGCGGCCAGGCACAGCGTGTAGCGATCGCGCGCGCACTCGCACTGAGCCCACGACTGTTGATCTGCGACGAACCCGTCTCCGCACTCGACGTCTCCGTGCAGGCACAGATCCTGAACCTCATCGAGGTACTCAAGAGCGAGTTCGACCTCACCGTTGTCTTCATCGCCCACGACCTCGGTGTGGTGCGAACGGTCAGCGACAACGTCATGGTCATGTACTTGGGCAAAGTCTGCGAATTCGGCGACTCCGTCGAGGTCTATGACGACCCCGCACACCCTTACACCCGCGCACTACTCGATTCCGTACCGCTGACCGATCCGGAGAAGGGCTTTGCCGGGCCAGCGCTGGAAGGGGATGTGCCGTCGCCGCTTTCACCGCCGAGCGGATGCCGATTCCGCACCCGGTGCCCCCAAGTCGAAGAACGTTGCGTTACGGAGGAACCTGAGATGAGAGAGGTTCGTCCCGGCCAGTTCGCAGCGTGTCACTTCCCCCTGGCTCCGGCGAGCAAGAACCTTCTGGTGGACAGCGTCGCCGGGTGAACTCGACTTGCCAGCTGCATTACTTCTGAAAGGTCGACCATGATCCGAACGAGGCGCGCACTAGCCGCGACTCTGGCCGCGGTGTGTTCCGTGGCAGTTTTTGTCAGTGCGTGCGGCACCAGCCCCGCAGAAACCACCGGAACCAGCGCCGATGCCGGTGACCCGGTAGCGGGTGGGGTGGCGCGCGCCATTGTCATCGGCGAACCTCGCACTCTCGACCCGGCTGGACTGGGTAATTCGTGGACGCGGCAAAGCCTTCTCGGAAACGCGCTGTACGGGACGTTGATGATCGAGGATCCCTCGACGCTCGACATGAAGTTCACCATGGCGACAGACTTCTCCACAGTCGACGGTGGATCGACGTTCACACTGAAACTTCGCCCCGGGCTGACATTTTCCGACGAAACACCGTTGGATGCGGCTGCCGTGAAGTTCAACTGGGATCGTCTGCGTGATCCTGCGAATCCATCCGATTCGATCAGGCAGGCGTCGCAGGTGGCGTCCACCGAGGTGGTGGACGCCACGACTCTGAACGTCGTGATGGCAGCGCCCAGTCCGGTCTTCCCACAGGCGCTGGTGACCGGTGCCATGAACTGGATCGCCTCACCAACTGCATTGCAGAAGGGGCAAGCCGCCTTCGACGAAAACCCCGTCGGTGCCGGACCGTTCACGCTGACGAGGTGGACACGCCAGGACGTCATGGAGTTGAAGAAGAACCCGCGGTACTGGGATGCACCGAAGCCGTACCTCGACGGGCTGACCCTCCGAACGGTCGCTGACGCCACGCAACGCCTCAACACGATGATCGCGGGCGGCGCAGACTTTGCCATGGAAACGAACTGGGCGAGCCTGGCTCAGGCGCAGGACGCCGGTTTGTCCACCGACACAGTATCGTTCGGCGGCGGACTCTACATGGGCATGAACGTGCGGCGCGCACCGTTCGACGACGAACGCGCCCGTCGGGCAGTCTCCATGGCTGTGGATCTCGAAGCAGTCAACACCGTGATCAACGACGGCAAAGGCGTTGTCCCGCAAACACTCTTCCCGGAAACGTCCCCGTTCTTCTCTGACATTCCACTGACGACCCCCAACAAGGAAACGGCGCAGAAACTCTTCGACGAGTTGGCCGCCGAGGGCAAACCCCTGTCCTTCACCTTCACCACCTATGCACTGCCGGAGAACAAGGCAACCGCCGAAACTGTGCAGGCGCAACTGAGCGCCTTCAAGAATGTGTCCATGGATATCGAAGTTGTGGATGCCGCGACCGGAAATTCCCGCAATGCCACTCACGATTTCGACATGATCATTGCATCGGCATTGTTCCAGGATCCCGATGCCGCGCTGTGGACCGCATTTCATTCCTCCTCGCAGGGAAACATCACCGGAATCAGCGACCAGCAACTCACCGGCGCCCTGGACGCCGGCCGTGTCGGGAAGACGATCGAGGAACGCCGCGCGGCGTACGAAACCGTGCAGAAGCGTCTGGTAGCACTCAATCCGGGTATTTGGTACGCAAAGTCTGCACCGTCGGTCATCACTGCAAAGAATGCACATGGCGTTGTGATGTACGGCTTCGGATCACCACTGCCCGAGGAGTTCTGGATGACCAACTGATCTTCCACAACTGAAGACACAACTATGGTCCCGCGAGTTGCGAACTCGCGGGACCATCTTCGTCGTCCGGCAAGGCCGAAGTCACAGGACACGCGGCGTCGATACATTCCAATGATTGTCTCGATACGAAATGTCTATTGGACGTACCGCCTGGCGCTGACTTGTAATAACAAGCACCCCTTGCCGATCAGGCAACTTCCCCGGCACGCGATTCCTCCGAAAGGCTGACGATGACTCGAGCGCAGCGAGTGTCTTTGAGAAAGTTTCGACCCACACGGCAAGCTAGAACGACACTAGTCTTGGCGTGTGCGGCGGTGCTCTTCCTGAGTGCTTGCGGCGGCGGAACTGCTGTCGATCAAACATCGACCACTGCAGGAGATCCGGTGGCCGGCGGCAGCGCAGCGCTCACGTACAACAGCGAGCCTCGCACCCTCGACCCTGCAGCACTGTCCAACACGTGGGCACACCAGGCGGTTCTGGGTAACGCACTGTACGGAACGTTGATCGTCAACAACGTCGATACCCTCGCGATCGAGTACAAGATGGCCACGGACTTCTCTACCACCGACGGCGGCCGGACCTTCATGTTGAAGCTTCGCCCGGGGCTTCAGTTCACCGACGGCACTGCGCTCGATGCCGCTGCCGTGAAGTTCAACTGGGACCGATTGCGCGACCCTGCGTTGGCATCGACGTCGCTCCGACAGGCCGCGCAGGTCGCGAGCAACGATGTGGTGGACGCAACCACACTTCGCGTCACCATGACCTCCCCCAGTCCGCACTTCCCGCAGAACCTGCTCGCCGGCGCCATGAACTGGATAGCCTCACCCACGGCTCTACAGAAGGGACAGGCGGCATTCGACGCGGAACCCGTCGGAGCCGGTCCATTCACCCTCGCCAAGTGGATGCGCCAAGATGTCATCGAACTGTCGAAGAACACGGGTTACTGGGACGCGCCACGTCCATACCTCGACAGCATTACCCTCCGCGCCGCGAGCGATAACGCTCAGCGACTCAACGCGGTCACGACTGGCGCTGTCGACGTCGCAGCAGAAACGAGTTGGGCGAACCTCGCAAAGGCAGAAGAGGCCGGATTCCCCACTCAGACGGTGCCGCTGGGCGGCGGCCAGTTCATCGGAATGAATTTCCGCCGAGCACCTTTCGACGATCCCAGGGCTCGCCGGGCAGTCATTCTCGCGATCGATCCGGAATCGGTCAATGTCGCCGTGTACAACGGCAAGGGGCAAGTTCCCGCCACCCTGTTCCAGAAGAACTCCCCCTACTTCACCGATATTGCGCTGCCGAGTCCGGACAAGGTCGAAGCTCAGAAACTGTTCGACGAACTGGCAGCCGAAGGCAAGCCTGTCTCCTTTGCCTTCACCACCTACCCGACGCCGGAAGCCAAGGCAACGGCCGAGAGCGTTCAGGCCCAGTTGAGTGCATTCGAGAACGTCGAAGCCAAGATCGATGTCGTCGACTTTGCTGCCGCCACGGCGCGCACCGCGGCGCACGATTTCGATATGACCATCACGTCTGCGCTCATCCAGGATCCGGATTCCGGTCTGTGGAACGCCTTTCACTCGACCTCACGCGGAAACACGATCGGCGTCGACGATCGAGAGCTCACCGCTGCGCTGGACGCCGGCCGCGTTGCCGAAGACCCGGCTGCGCGCAAGGAAGCGTACGAAACAGTGCAGAATCGTCTGGTCGCATTGAATCCCGGGATCTGGTACGTGCGGTCGTCCCCGTCCGTCATCACCGGCAAAAATGTACATGGCGCGCAAATGTACGGCCTTGGATCTTCACTACCCGAGGAACTCTGGTTCCAGAACTGACCCGTCAACACACCGTTCACCGAAGGAGTGGGATGTCCGCGAATGCGCACAGCCGCAAGGCACCAGAAGGTTCACCCAACGTCGTCGTCATCGTTCTCGATGATCTGGGCTTCGGCCAATTCGGCTGCTACGGTTCGGATATCGAGACTCCGAACATCGACAAACTGGCCCAGGGTGGACTGCGCTACAACCGATTTCATGTCACCGCTCTGTGCTCGCCGACGCGTGCCGCCCTCTTGACCGGGCGCAATCACCATGCCGTTGGAATGGGGTTTCTCGCCGATATCCCGACGTCGGATCCCGGCTACACCGCCAAGATTCCGCCGGAAGCGGCAACCGTCCCCCGCATCCTGCGTGACGCTGGGTGGAACACAATGGCCGTCGGCAAGTGGCACCTACTCCCGTCCGGTGAACGCAGCAGCGCCGGACCGTACGATCGGTGGCCGTCGGGACTTGGCTTCGAGAAGTACTACGGTTTCCTGCGCGGCGACGCCAACCACTGGGCTCCCGAGTTGGTCCGCGACAACTCGTACGTAGATCCTCCGAGCGGCCCAGAGGACGGCTATCACCTCACCGAAGATCTTGCAGACGAGGCTATTCGGATGGTGGTCAACCAGCAGGAGTCGGCGCCGGGCAAACCCTTCTTCCTCTATTTCGCCACCGGCGCCATGCATGCGCCGCACCATGTCGAGAGGAAATGGGCGGACGACTACGCCGGTCAATTCGACCTCGGCTGGGATCGATGGCGCCAGAACGTCTTCGAGCGGCAGGTGGCCGAAGGAATCGTCCCCGCCGATACGATACTGACGGAGCGACCGTCGTGGGTTCCGGACTGGGAGCAGCTCACCTCTGACGAGCGGCGCCTGTACTCACGTATGCACGAGGTGTACGCCGGGTTCCTGACACACACCGACGCTCAGATCGGCCGCGTCGTGGACAGTCTCGAGGAATTGGGGATCCTCGACAACACACTGATATTCGTGATGTCAGACAACGGTGCCAGTGCTGAGGGTGGGGTCGCCGGCACATCCAACGAACACCGGTTCACGCACCGCATTCACGACAACATCGAGGAGAGTCTCGATCAACTCGAGGATTGGGGTGGAATTCACGGATACCCGCACTACGCCTGGGGTTGGGCCTGGGCCGGTAACACTCCGTTCCAACTGTGGAAGCGATACACCTGGCTCGGCGGTACTCGTGTCCCGATGATTGCGCACTGGCCCAAGGGCATCAGCTCTGGCGGCGCGGTGCGTGGGCAGTTCGCGCACGTTATCGACGTCTTCCCCACAATCTTGGAAGCCTGCGGCGTCACCGCTCCCGATACAGTCGGAGGCGTCGCACAGCAGTCGGTCGACGGGGCAAGCCTGCTGTCGACGTTCAGCGACGCATCTGCTCCCGACCCGCGGACTGTTCAGTATTTCGAGATGCTCGGTTCACGATCGATCGTGGCGGACGGGTGGAAGGCAACAACCAATCACGTGTCGATGGGTGTGATGGACGAGGAACTGCTGATGGAGGGCAGTCGCGATTTCGACAACGACCGTTGGTCGTTGTTCAACCTGGAATCCGACTTCTCCGAAGCCAACGACGTGGCCGACGAATTCCCCGACGTCGTAGCGAAACTCGAGCAGCTGTGGTTCGCCGAGGCGGAACGGAACAACGTCACACCGATCGCCGACAACCTGCGGGGCCGCACTGCAAGCATTGTGCCGCGGGACTATCCCGTCGGCTCGGACATCACGCTCTATCCGAAGGGCGGTCCGGTCTCGGACGAGGCGATTCCCCGACTTTTTGCAGGCGGGCGTATCACCGCTGACGTCGATGTGGCAGCCGAGAATCCCGAGGGCGTTCTGTTTGCTCTCGGAGATTGGACCGGTGGCTTCGCGGCGTACGTCTGCGACGGGGTCCTTACCGTCACGGTGGCGACACCGGGCGGGGAGATCCTGCTCTCGGCCGATCGGAAACTCACCAGTGGACGTCATCAGCTCGGGTGTGTTCTCAGTCCTGTACCCGAAGGCGGTGCGCGCGTGCAGATTTTCGTCGACGGCAACATTGTCGGGACCGGGCACAGCGATCATTCTCTGCCCCATGCCTGGCAACACGGCGGCACATCGATGACGCTCGGGTACGACCGCGGCCTCCCGGTCAGTAACAGCTACCGTCCGCCTTTCGCGTGGAACGGAGTGCTGCACCAGGTTCGGATCGAGGCCGGTACGCAGATCATTCCGGAGAAGGATGTCATCAGAATCGCGCTCCAGGTCGAGTAGCGGGGCACCGTTCTACCTGCCGGGACACGACATCCCGGCAGGTAGACTCGCGCGCATGGAAGTACAGCAACTCCGCTGCATCGTCGCCGTTGCCGACTACGCCCATTTCACCCGCGCCGCACAGTCTTTGCACCTCACTCAACCGGCACTGTCCAATGCCATCGCGAAGCTCGAGAAGGAACTAGAGCTCAAGATTTTCGTTCGGACCCCGCGCGGGGCGGAAGTGAGCGTGGACGGCGCCAGAGTTGTCGATTCAGCCCGGCGAGTGTTGCACAGTCTCGGCGAATTGAATTCCGTCGTCGACAGCATCAAAGGCGTCACGACGGGTGCATTGCGGATCGCCACACGCCGGACGTTCATGCGTACGACCACCGAGTTGGTGCGCCGCTTTCACGAGAAGTACCCATTGGTCTCCATCGACGTCACGGATCCGATGACCGACGAGGAGGTCTTCGACGCTGTCGATCAAGGCAAGTGCGACGTGGGGTTCTGCCGGATCGGCGGACGTTTACCCGGGCTCGACTTCCAGGTCTTGTACGAGAGCGAACTGGTGGTGCTGAGCGCCGCTACTGCCGACGACTGCCCGCCGAGAGTTCTCAGTTGGCCAGACGTCGCGGAGTTGGAGTTGATCGCACCGTCTGCGGGCAGCCCTGTGCGGGTGGGGTTGGAGCGTATCTTCATCGAACAGTCATTGCAGATGAAGGTCTGCATCGAGAGCGAGAATTTCGAGTCACGCGTGGACATGGCACGAATGGGTTTGGGTTCCACGATTGCAGACCGAGTATCGGTACTCGGCTTGCCGGGGTTTCGAATCGACTCCATCAATCCCCCGATTCCCACGAAGATCGGAGTCATCAACCGAAGTCACTCGGTTCCCCCGACCGTGCACGCATTCAAATCCCTTGCGCGAGAATATTTCACGGACAACTTTCCGCAAGTAGCGCAATTCGAGCTCGGTGCACGGCCGGCGTGACATCAGATCCGAGCCGGAATGTCCCCGTGCTCACCGAGCAGGGGCGGCGGGCCGTACTCGGGTTCGTAACCAGCGACGCGGATCGGACTTCCGACCAGACGGTAGTCCCCCGCGGTCACTATCGCCTCCGGAAGCGCGTCGAGCGCGTCAGGTAGTGAACGCACTGCAGATGCGGGCACTCCTAATGGGCGCAGGCGAGATTCCCAGTTGGCGGCGGTGTCCGTGGCCAACACTTCGGTAACGGCGCCCAGTACCTCGTCTCTGCGCTCAGCTCGCTCAGCCATCGTCTCGAATCCCACGATGCCGGCTTCGCCGGCAAACGAGCGCCAGAAACCGTCGTGTGTGATGAACAGTGCGAGGTGTCCGTCTGCCGTCGGAAATAGTTGAGCGGGAACATAGTACGAATGCGCGCCTGAAGGGAGTCGACGCGGCTCCACACCGTCGTTGAGGTAGGACGACGCTCGATAGTTGAGCTGCGAGAGCATGACGTCTTGCAACGACACCTCGACCTGTCCCCCACTACCCGATACGATCTGCGCCAGAAGTCCAAGAGCCGCAGTAAGTCCGGAGGAATTGTCTGCCGAGGAGTATCCGGGAAGCGTCGGCGGACCGGACGGGTCCCCGGTCAGCGAAGCTACGCCGGTTGCTGCCTGAATGACGTAGTCGAAGGCAGGATCGTCACCGGCGGCCAGCCCGAATCCGGTAAGTGCAACGCATACGATTTGTTCGTTCCATTTACGCAGAGCCTCGTAGGTCAGGCCGTACCGGTGGATGGCCGACGGTTTCAGGTTTGCCAGCAGCGCATCGGATTCCTCCACCAATTCGCCGAGTCGCGCCTGCCCGGCCTCTGTCGTGAGGTCGATGCAGATACTCCGCTTGCCGCGATTGAGGCTCGCGAAGTAAGAATCGCTGACCTGGCGCGATATGTCTCCACTCGGCGGTTCGATCTTGATGACATCTGCGCCGAGATCAGCCAGCATCATGGTCGCGTACGGTCCGGCGAGCATGTGCCCGATCTCGAGGATCCGGATGCCTGCCAGCGGCCCGGAGGTCACCGGAACTCCGCTGCGATCTGTGCGATCACTTCGCGCGTCCGGTATTTGGAGGCGATCAGCTCGTCCCGGTTGTCACCGATGGGGAGTAGTCGCATCGAAAGATCGGTAACCCCGGCAGCCTCGTAGCTGCGGAATCCCTCGAGTATCGCATTCTCGTCACCCACAACGCACAGATCACCAATGTCCTTGGCGCCACCCTTTTCCAAGAGTTTCTGATAGTTCGGCGACACCTCGGCTTCACCGAGGATCCGGTTGGCTCGCTCGCGCGCTTTGTCGACTTCGGACGGACTGCACAGACAGACCGGGATGCCGGCGATGATGCGCGGATCGGGACGGCCGGCGTCGGCTGCTGCCTTGCTGATCCGAGGAACGACGTGATCTTCGATCGCACGCTGGTCTGCCATCCACAGTATGGTTCCGTCGGCGCGCTCGCCGGCGATCTTCAGCATGACTGGTCCGAGAGCGGCAACCAGAACTGGCATCGGAGATACGGGACCGATCTCGAGCGGATTGTGCACCGTGAACGTCGAGTTCTCCACGTCTACCGGACCGGGGCCGTTGAGGGCAGCGGCAAGGACCTCGAGGTAGTCGCGGGTGAGCCCGGCCGGCTTGTCGTAGGGCAAGCCGAGCATGTCCTCGATGATCCAGTGATGCGACGGACCGACACCGAGCGCCAACCGCCCGTCGGTTGCCGCGTGAGCCGAGAGTGCTTGCCGCGCCAGTGCAATCGGATGTTGTGCCTGCAGCGGAACCACGGCTGTGCCGATTTCGATTCTCGACGTCCGCGTGCCCATCAGGGACACAGCCGTCAACGCGTCGAAGTCGCTGGGAACCTGCGGCACCCAGACACTGTCGAGACCGGCGGCCTCTGCCCACTCCACGTCCGCCATCATGCGGGCGACCTTCTTCGCGGAGTCGCCCCGCTCGGGGCCGATCATCACTCCGATGCGCACGGTTCCTCCAGATTTGCTGTTGCCGATGTTTCAGTCAATGCGCGTACTCCGCTGACCAGTTCTTCCAGTGAAGCGCCGGTGGGAAACACTGCCGAGGCACCGGCCTCGAGCAGGCGCGGCACATCCGACTGCGGGATTGTGCCGCCTACAACAACTTTGATGTCTCCTGCGTCCGCAGCCCGAAGAGCCTCGACGGTTCGAGATGTGAGCGCGACGTGAGCACCGGAGAGAATACTGAGTCCGACAACGGCCACATCTTCTTGTAGTGCAATGGTGACGATGTCTTCGACCGTTCGCCTGATACCGGTATAGATAACTTCGAATCCTGCGTCGCGCAACGCTCGCGCAACGATCTTGGCACCACGGTCGTGGCCGTCGAGGCCTGGCTTTGCAACAAGAACGCGGGCGCTCATCAGAACACCACCGGCTGCTGGAATTCGCCCCATACTGCCTTGAGGGACGAAACCATCTCGCCGACTGTGCAGTACGCGTTGGCGCAGTCGATCAACTTGTGCATCAGATTGTCCGTTCCTTCCGCTGCTCGGGACAGTGCCGTCAGTGACCTCGCCACCTCGTCAGGATCACGGTCCGCTTTGACCCTCGCGAGCCGTTTCAGTTGCAGCTCACGCCCTTCGGCGTTGAGCTCGTAAGTCGAAATCTCCGGCGCGGGTTCCTCGGAGACAAACCGGTTGACACCGACAACCGGCTTTACGCCCGATTCGACGTCCTTGTGGAGTTGGTAGGCCTCATCGGCGATCAGCCCCTGCAAATAGCCGTCCTCGATGGCTCGAACCATGCCGCCGTGCGCCTCGAGATCCGCCATGATCTCGATGAGCCGCTCTTCCGTTGCGTCCGTAAGGGCTTCGACGAAGTAGGACCCACCGAGCGGGTCGGCCACCCGCGTCACTCCGGTCTCGTAAGCGAGGATCTGCTGGGTACGCAGGGCCAACGTTGCGGACTCTTCACTGGGAAGAGCAAAGGGCTCGTCCCAGGCCGCTGTGAACATGGACTGGACGCCGCCGAGTACCGACGCCATGGACTCGTACGCCACACGCACGAGGTTGTTCTGCGCCTGAGGCGCGTACAGCGACGCGCCACCGGCGACACAACCGAATCGGAACATCGACGCCTTGTCGGTGGTGGCGCCGTAACGCTCGCGGACGATGGTGGCCCAACGACGGCGTCCGGCACGATATTTGGCGATCTCCTCGAAGAAGTCGCCGTGCGTGTAGAAGAAGAACGAAATCTGCGGCGCAAACTCGTCGATGGTCATGCGTCCACGCTCGACCACTGTGTCGCAGTAGGTGACACCGTCCGCGAGGGTGAAGGCCATCTCCTGGACGGCGGTGGCGCCGGCATCACGGAAGTGCGCTCCGGCCACCGAGATTGCATTGAACCTGGGCACCTCGGCGGCGCAGAACTCGATGGTGTCGGCAATCAACCGCAGCGACGGCTCCGGGGGCCAGATCCACGTACCTCGGGAGGCATATTCCTTCAGGATGTCGTTCTGGATTGTCCCGGTGAGCTTCTCCCGCGGAACACCCTTGCGTTCAGCGGCAGCCACGTAGAACGCCAGCAGAATCGCGGCCGTTCCGTTGATCGTGAAACTGGTGCTGATCTTGTCGAGCGGGATGTCCTCGAACAGCACCTCCGCGTCGGCAAGGGTATCGACGGCTACACCGACGCGCCCGACTTCTTCGGTGACCTCTGGGTCATCGGAGTCGTAGCCGCATTGGGTGGGCAGGTCGAGGGCAACCGAGAGTCCGGTGCCGCCTTGCGCGAGGAGATAGCGATAGCGAGCGTTGGACTCTTCCGCGGTGCCGAACCCGGAGTACTGCCGAAAAGTCCACAAGCGCCCTCGATATCCCGAGGAGAAGTTGCCGCGGGTGAAGGGGTACGCGCCCGGTGCGGGCGGATCGACAGTCCTGTCCTCCGGTCCGTAGACCGGAGCGAGAGGGATGCCGGACGAGGTTTCCGTGAAGTCGTTCATCGTTGAATACGGTACTTGCAAAAAATGAGAATGCCAATACCATTCCAGAGAACGAGAACTTAGGAGAACGATGCCCAGCCAGAACGCACTCACCGATCGCACCTTGGTCATTTCCGGCGGAAGCCGTGGAATCGGCCTTGCCATCGCCACCGCAGCAGCCAAGTACGGAGCGAACGTCGTTCTGCTCGCCAAGACCGGCGAACCACACCCGAGACTTCAGGGAACCGTGCACACAGCCGTCGAAGGCATCCAAGCTACCGGCGGAAAGGCCGTTGCCGTCGTCGGCGACGTCCGGAAAGAAGAAGACGCCAGGCGCGCTGTCGCCGTCGCGGTCGAGAATTTCGGTGGCGTCGACATCTGCGTCAACAATGCGAGTGCAATAGCCCTCGAAAGCACGGAAAACCTGCCGGCAAAGAAGTACGACCTCATGCAGGAAATCAATTCGCGAGGCACGTTCCTACTCACACAGGCCGCCCTGCCACACCTGCGCGAGTCGGAAAACGCACACATCCTCACCATCGCACCACCGGTGAACATGAACCCGTACTGGCTCGGCGCACACCCCGCATACACGCTCTCGAAGTACGGAATGAGCCTGCTCACCTTGGGCTTTGCGGCGGAATTTGCCGACGCCGGCATCGCCGCGAATTGCTTGTGGCCACAGACGTACATCGCCACTGCAGCGGTCGCCAACATGGCCGACGGAGACAGCCTGCTGTCCTCGTCACGTAGTCCGGAAATCATGGCCGACGCGGCCGTCGAGATCTTCTCCCAGCCGTCCACGAAGACCACCGGCAACTGCTTCATCGACGCCGATGTACTCATCGAGTCGGGAATCACGGACCTGTCGGTCTACGGCGGCGGCGACAATCCGCAGCTTGATCTGTTCCTGGACTGATTCGAACACACTGCAGCGGGTGTATGTGATCGTAGGTAACATACACTCGTTGTGGCCGAAGCACGGCTGCCGACTGCGAGGGGACAGCTGTGTTGGATACGAGGCGTTTGATCACGAGTGCTCGTAACGCGTGGGGTCTGTCCTTCGGCGACGGAGTCGAAGGGCGCCGGCGCACCCCGTCCACCCTGATCTCCGAAGGTCCGCACCGCGATCTGTACCGCTTCGGAGAAATCCAGGGACGACCCGTACTCCTGGTGCCCCCGTTGGCTGTCCCCGCATATTGTTACGATCTCCGGCCCGGCCAGAGTCTCGCTTCCCATCTCGTTCGAGGTGGACATACGCCGTACGCGCTCGACTACGGAACGATGCAATACACAGATCGGCACATGGGATTTGAATCCTGGATCGACGGCATCATCCCCGATGCCATACGTGCGGTCTCCGAATTGCACGACGGCACAGATGTTTCCGTCATCGGCTGGAGCCTCGGTGGAACCATGACGCTGTTGACCGCGTCGGCTCACTCCGACCTGCCGATAGCGTCGATCACGGCGATCGGCACCCCGGTCGACTACACCAAAATTCCCACAATCAGCCCACTTCGGCTGATCGGTGGATACACCGGCGATCGCCCACTCACGACGGCCACCGATCTGATCGGCGGGCTTCCTGCTCCCCTGGTGCAAGCCAGTTATCGCGTGACCGCGCCGCAACGGGAACTACTCAAGCCGTGGTTCATCGCCAAGAACCTGCACAACACCGAGACCCTTGCCCGCATGGAATCGATCGACACCTTCATGGCGGACATGCCCGGCTACCCTGGGCGGGCATTCAGGCAGATCTGTAGGCAGCTCATCCTGGGAAACGGGTTGTACAAGAACACAATCGTTCTGGGAGGCCGAAGCATCGACCTGTCCGAACTGAATGTGCCGGTACTCGCCATCGGCGGAACATCCGATGTCATCGCACCCGCCGCCTCGGTGGCGGCAATCCGGTCGGTCCTGACCGGATCACCGTCCGTTCGATTCGAGGAGGTGCCGGGAAGCCACCTCGGCATTGTGGCCGGCCCGACGTCAGAGAACTCCACCTGGGCGCACATCGACAGCTTCTTGAAAGACGTTACCCAGCAGATGGTTACGGCTCTCTAGATACACGTTCACTTCGCCATGTCGAGCCAACCCACAAAGCCGGACGGGTCGTGGCGCCCCATGACGGCGTGTTCGAACATGCCCCACCCCTCGGACCCGTTGCAGGTTGCCCGCGCGATGTGGTCGATTGTTCCGTAGGGAAGCTTGGCAACGATCGCCGGGTCGGTGAGGTCGTACACCGACGACGAGCTCCAGTTACGGCCGCGCCATTCTCCATGCGTCCAGTCGCTGTCGCCGCCGTAGCCGGCACCGACGTTGAGAGCAACAAATCCGATGGTGTCGATATCGACAACCAGAGCCTCACCGGCTGGCGTAGTCAGGTGAATACGTGCGCTCTCGGGATGCCTGGTCCCGGGTCGGTACGCGATTTCGGTACGCGGCCAACCCAATTGCTCGACTCGTCCGTCCGGGAAGGTCCGCGTCGCGTGGCTCAGAGTGCGGTAGCCGTCGGGGCTTTCCTGCACGATGATCATCAGCGCAAAATCTTCGAATCGAAGCGGCACATACGTCCACCAGTGACCGCCGGGGGGCTCGTCGCCCATGCGGCCCGCTGGATCCGGCTCGCCGACGGGTCTGATCCCCCACGAGCGGTCACGACTTCCCGTCCACACTGCCGGATCGACGGCAATATCGGTGCCGCGCACGCTCATCATGCCGGACCAACTGCCGACCTGTGCAAAGCGGGTGGCGTCGAGGATCGCTCGCGGACCCGACATCAAAGTGTGGTGTTCCTCGAGAACCGAATCGAAGGCACCCTCCCATGTCATGTCGAAGGAAAGGTCTTCATGTTCGCAGACAACCCGCAAGGTCTGCAGCGGCTTGATCACCTCGACCCGGTACCCACCTACTTCGGTCTTCGTCGACGCACCGTCGTGTGCATCCGAAAATCGCACTGCCACTTGCGTATCACCGGTGCGGACGGTGGCAAATGCGTCGACGACGCCGAGGTTGGGGTACACCCCGAGTCCGGTCACGAGGAAGACGTCCCCGGTGCGGTCGTGGGCGTTGAAGTAGCATCGGTCGTAGAAATTGCGGTCCGTGCTGGCAACGCGCGCCATGGACAGCGGCGCCTGGTGCACCGGGTATTCGTCCAGATCGATCGGCTTCATTTCTTGTCCCATTCGTAGGTTCCATCGATGAGGTCGGCAAGCATGCGGTGATGCAGTACGTATTCGTCGGGATTCTCCGGAGCCTCTATCTCCCCGAAGTGGATTCGACGTCGAGCGATCTGTGACATGACGATTCCGTGCCGCAACGCCGCGTACACCAGATAGAAGTCGAGGTCACGAACCGTCACACCCGTCGCCTGCTCGTATTGTGCGACTACGTCTTCGCGTCGGAACATCTTCGGCAGTCCGGGCCTGGAGAACTGTTCCGCCAGGTCCTGGAACTGACGGTGGAAGAATATGAACCAACCGAGATCAACTTCGCGCGGCGCCCCGGCTGCTGATTCCCAGTCGAGGACCGCGACCGGAGTGGTTCCTTGGAACATGATGTTGCCAACCCGAGAGTCACCCCAGCACAACACATCTGCACTCGGCTCTTTCGGCCAGTGGGCTTCGAGCCATTCGAAAGCAGCTTCCAACAGCGGGATTCGTAGTCCGTCGTCGCGGCGGGTCCAGTCGTAGTATGCACGCTCGCCCTCGAAGTGTCGGCGCAGGCCTGACATGCCACTCAGAAAGGGCAGTTCTGCGTCGATGCCGTGAATCCGCGCCAGAATATCGATACTGCTCGACTGAACACGCGCCTGGTCTTCACTGCTCGATTCCAGAAGCCATCCACCAAATACGTAGGGCGGGTTGTCCACCGGGACTGCGCCGGTCACTCGGTCCATGACCAGGAACGGGGTCCCGAGGGCTTCTGGTGAGGTCTCGACCCAGCGAACGTGCGGGACGGGCACGTCACTTCGCTCGCGTACCGCGGTCAGGACATCGAACTGATATTGGAGGTCGTACGTGGGGAAAACAGGAAACGCCGAGACCTCAGGTGCCAGTCGCGCTACCAACTGTGCCGTCTGCGAGGTTCCGTCCTCGGTCCAGTCCAGATCGAACAGCACTGAGACACTGGACATTCCCGAATGGGCCGGCCTGCTCACGTTGTACACACGCACATCGGTGGCGGCGCCGAGCGTTCCGACAAGCCACTTTTCGAGTTGCGCAGAGACAACCTCGAGGTCGGTCTCCGTTGTGGTGATCGACGCTTCCACGTCGTCCGGCATGCTCGTTGTCACTTCAGGGAGCCTTCCTCCACTCGATTCACGTTCGCGCCGCATCTTCGACTCCGAGAAAATCGCCGGCAGCGTCAAAAGTTCCGTGATTGGGCTAAACTTTCTGTACTGCAGGCCAAATATAGACTTGAGTTTAGTTTTGTGGAAGGTTTTCGGGAGAATTGATGACCGACGAACAGATGCCGCTCTCACGCCGCGAGCGCAACAAGTACGAGACACGCCAGCGACTCCTGAGCGCAGCCCGCACATTGTTTGCCGAAAGGGGCGTTTCAGGTACCACCATCGATGACCTCGCCGAAGCAGCCGATGTCTCGCGCGCGACGTTCTTCAATTACTTCCCCAGCAAGGATGCGGTGGTCTCGGCACTACACGACGGCCACATGCAGAAGCTGGGCGTTCTGATCGACGGACTGCTCGAGCGTGAAATGACGACAAATGAACGGATTCGCCTCGTCCTCGAAGACGTCGCCGACGCAACGCACAGATTCAGGGAGTACCTCCGCGCCGGCGAACTCGAGCGAGACCCGGCGCGCGAACAGATCAGTCCCGAACGCACCGAACAGTTCCACGATCAAATCCGTCGACTACTCGATCGCGGAATCGTCGACGGCGAAGTGCGCACGGACTTCTCGGCCCATTTTCTCGCTCAGACAGCTGCTGCCGTGTATATCTCATCGGTTCAGTACTCGCGGCCGCCAGCAGCCGACAACACGGATAACACCGGCAGCTTCGACGACGCTCTACGTTTCATCGCCGAAGCACTCGAACCGCGAGACGCTATCTCGTGATTCCGGCTGCGACGGCACTCTTGTGCCAGTCCGGGAATTCGCTCAACAACCGTGAATAGAGCTCGGAGTCGGAAACGGAATCGATGTCGTCGAGGGCAAAGAACCCGGCGTTGTCGACCACTCGCCCGTCCATGTCGTCGAGCTTCTCGAGCACTCCGTACTTGGCCTTGCCGATCCCGACGAACTGCCAGAACGCCGGTAGCGCCGACGCGTCGCGCATCAGAGCCGTAATTTCCCGACGCTCGGTGAATCCTCCGTCGGTGAAGAAGAGGACAAGCGTTGGCGCCGTACCGGAGCGCAAGCCGGAGACGATTTCCGTCATGATCGGAATTTCGCGGTTGGACGCACCGATCGCGTCGTAGTCGAATCCGCCGTGCGATCCGCGCAGGTGCAGGTATTCGTCCGACCAGGATTCGGCGTCGTGCACCGATATCTCCGGAAGTTTATGGAAGCCAACCGCATACAGGTACGGCTCGAGCTTGCCGTCGTCGTCGAGTTGGATCGCGACGGGAACCATTCGCTCGACGACCCGGTGAACCACCTTCGACCTGTACTGCTTGCTCATGCTGCCGGTTTTGTCGATCACCAGGATCACGCGGGCTCGGATTCCGTTGCCGCCCTTGGTCAACAGCACCTTCGCGACTTCTCGTTTACGAAGATCGAGCTTCTCACGCTTGACCATCGACAGCTTGGCTTCGTCGGGAACGCTGCGAATACCGTCCGTCGAGGCTTCTGCAGGCTCATCGTCGACCGAGACCCCGAAAGTCGTTACCAGGTCCGCCAATCCCCCGTCCCACCCGGCTGAGACGTTGCGGATCTTCCATGCCTCACCGCGGCGGTAGATCTCGACTAGCACAGCCGCCCGTTCGGTGGTCAAGCCCAGCGCAGGGGCAGCGATCCGTTCACCGCCTGCCTGATCGCCCCCTGCCTGATCAACCATGGCCCCCAACTGCGGCACGTCGGCAAGAGCACCGGACACATTGCCGTCGAGCGCGACCGCAACGCTGAGTATCATGATGCCGGCCGGCACGCCGGCGCTGTCGATCTCGACAACTCCTCCGTCGCTCAGGCGTACCGCACCTTCCGGCGAATTCGGCTGATTGAAAAAGATGAAATCCGCGTCGCTGCGGACCTTGTTGTTGCCGTCGAGCTGGAAAACCATCAGGTCGACGCTGCCAGGGGCGGCACCCGTCACCGCCACTCTCAGCGTGTGTCCGTCGACCGTTGTGTTCGCTCCGCGTACCAACTCCATGCGGGAACACTATCGAGATCCGGACCTCTCAGAGCGTTCAGGAATAGATTCCGCCCTCCCAGCGTAATAGTTGAGTAAGCAATACTTGCGTAAGCAAATAAATCGAGGAGCGAGGGCGATGGACCAGGACAAACAGACGCGCGGCCGGGTGTGGCGCAATCTTGTCGTCGCGCACAGCGTCATCCTCGGAAAAATGGAGGCTGACCTGCGCGCAAACACCGGGCTGACGCTCGGTCAGTACGACGTACTGCTGCGACTGCACGAAGCCCCCGGCAATTCACTGCGTATGGGCGACCTCGCCCAGCAAGTCCTGGTGACCACCAGTGGCGTCACCCGAGTCGCGGATCGACTAGTCAACGCCGGACTGGTGGAGCGAGTGCGCCCCGACGCCGACCGACGGGTCGTCACGGTCTCGATGACGCCCGCAGGCAAGGAAACTCTGCGAGCCGCATCTGCCATTCATTCGCGCGGAATAGCGGAGTACTTCGCCGACCTGGTCGAAGCGGAAGAACTTCCGGTCCTCGATCGCTTCTTCAGCCGCCTCGCAGCTCACCACACCACAACAACTGACACCTGTGATGTCGGCGGCACGCGCCTCCCCATCACCCCCACGACACGATAGAGAGAATCACCATGGCATTCGAACTCGGCATCTACCATTTCGGCGAACTCACGCCCGACCCCGAAACCGGCAAGACGATGAACCCCGGTGTCCACCTTCGACATTTGGTGGAGCAGGCAACCGTTGCCGACCAGGTCGGGTTGGACGTCTTCGGAGTCGGCGAGCATCATCGGACGGACTTCGCGGTCTCGTCGCCCGCTGTGGTGCTCGCCGCGATGGCGCAGGCCACCGACTCCATCAAACTCTCCAGCGCTGTCACCGTACTCAGCTCCGACGATCCGGTCCGCGTCTTCCAGCAGTTCTCGACGCTCGACCTCCTGTCCGAGGGACGAGCGGAGATCATCGCCGGACGCGGGTCGTACACCGAATCGTTCCCACTGTTCGGATACGACCTGTCCCAGTACAACGAGCTTTTTGCCGAAAAGCTCGATCTGCTCCTGAAACTGCGGGACGAGAATCCGATCACTTGGGAGGGACACCTGCGTCCCAGCCTTGTCGACGGTGACGTAACACCTCGGCCTGACCGTCAGATCCCGGTGTGGATCGCTGTCGGCGGCACCCCGGCGTCGGTAGTTCGAGCAGCCAAGCTGGGACTTCCGTTGTCGCTGGCCATCATCGGCGGTAGTTACCAGCAGTTCGAACCCTTTGTCGACCTGTACCGCCGGGCCGCCGTGGAGTTCGGCCACGACCCGAAGAACCTGAAGGTTTCGATTGCGTCGCCAGGCTTCGTCGACACGTCGAAGCAGGCCGCTCTCGATACGTCGTACCCGTACTTCCAAGCCGGTTGGATGCAGAACCACCACCAGCGTGGCAACGGAGTTCCCATGCCGCGCAGGGCATACGAAGCGCAGGCGACAACAGCCGGAGCCTTCTTCCTCGGTGGTCCGCAAGAGATCATCGACAAGACAATGGCGCAGTACGAACTGTTTCACCACGACCGGATCATGATCCAGATGGGTTTCGGCAACGTTCCCCAGAAGGACATGCTCCGAGCCATCGAGATCCTGGGCACCGAAGTCGCTCCCGTCGTCCGCAAGGAAATCGAATCCCTGACACCAACCGAGAAGTAGGACAACTCATGACAACACCCCTGAAAGTTGTTGCCGTTGTCGGCAGCATGTCCAGGCCGTCGAAAACCCGGGCACTGGTCGACCTCGTCATCGAGACGATGGGAGACGTCGAGCAAGTCGACGCTCGGGTGATCGAGATCGTGGATCTGGTTCCCGGCTTGGCCGGCGCACTCGATCGTGACCACGTCGACGCAGCCACCGCCGACGCGCTGAACGCGGTCGAAAACGCAGACATCGTGATTGCGGCGTCGCCTGTGTTCCGCGGTTCGTACACCGGAATGTTCAAGCATTTCTTCGATCTCGTCGATCAATATGCTCTCGCGAACACGCCTGTCATTCTCGCGGCAACCGGTGGAAGTGATCGGCATGCACTGGTTCTCGAACAGGCACTGCGGCCACTCTTTGCGTTCTTCCAAGCATGGACGGCTCCTGTCGGCATCTATCTCAGCGCCGGTGATTTCGACGGGACGACCATCCTCAACCCTGAGGTATTCGAACGTATCGACATGGCCGTCAAGGACGTTCTTCCGGTAGCCAGGTTGCTCGCGGATCACACATCGGTTTCCGCCTAGTTGGGTTACTCCGATGATTCTCGAGCTGAATCGCAGTAGCGTCGAGGAGAACCCTCATGTCAGGAGCCCATCATGACAAGTTCGGAACAACCCCCTCGGTCGCAACCCACCGCTGCGCAACCCACGTCTGCAGCCTTCCCACGGAACCCCGACCGCCCACCGGTCAATGCCGGGTGGGCGGTGGTGTCCTTGCTCTTCTTCTGGCCGCTGGCCTTCTCGGCTTTCAACCACGCGTTCAACGTGTATCCGTTGTGGGCGGACGGCGACGCGGACGGTTCACGCTACGCATCGGACCGGGTCAAGAGGCTTGGACAGATATCACTCGTGATAGCGGGCGGGCTGCTGTTGATCTTCGTCATCCTGTACGCGATCGCGGCAATAGTGTGGTTCGCGCAGACCGGCGACAGCGATTTTCATCGCCGCATGCGCTAGCGCATTACTCGCTGCGTGAACTCGACAGTCTGATCCATCGATGCAATCACGGACTGACTGTGGGGGACTCCCTGGATTTCTTGATACTCGAATTGCGTACCTCTGGAACGTAGATCGACGAGTTGCGCCCAGGTGAACGGAATGGGGAGTGTTGTGTCGGCGGTGGACTGAACGATGCGCAACTGCCGGTCGTAACCGTCGACAGGAACCTGAAGCATCTCTCGCATCAATTCGTAAATGTGTGGCGTCCACAGCGATTGAGAAAAGAGAGCGCCCAAGGGAACCCTCTCGCTTGCAACAGTCTTACCGATATCGACCGCACACTGCGTCGCAGCCTTCTCCATCCACGAAATTCCGAGTGGCGAAAGATACTGTCGGACATTCTCTTCCGGGCGCTGATCATCGATCCCACCGAGAAGGTAGAGGACATAAACCACGAGGCCGGGAATACCCAACTCCGGGAACAACGGGCCACCGAGCGGGAACAACCCCTCCAGGTGAGTAGGTCCGGCAACAACCACTGTGCCCCGGAAATCCAATTCCGGTGCGCGGGAACTTGCTTCATGGCCGGCGAAGTAGGCAGCATGCCCACCTTCCGACAGACCCGCCACCATCCAGCGTTCGTCCAGCACGTCGCCGTACACCTCGTGCGCGGCGCGAACGATGTCGATTGCGTTGGCACCCGCGGCTGGGCCGTCGAGGTAGGCCAGAGCGCCCTCGGTCCCGAGTCCCGAGTAGTCCGTCGCCACAACTGCGTAGCCCTCCGCCAACCATCGCTCGATGGGGCGTCGTTCGGTCTCGTAGAACCCGGCCGCCGAAGGCGCGCAGCGATCAGCGCTGCCCACCGTTCCGTGGGCGTACGAGATCACCGGCCACCCACCCGTCGGCGGTGCCCCCTCCGGCAGGAATATCGAACCCGACGAGATTCCTTGCCGATCGGCCGTCCGAAGAGTTCGGTAGACAATCTGTTCGGAAACGGCGGCTCCAATCGGTAGCGTCGCCGCGGCGAGTGGCATATGAGAGACAACCGATCCCGCGATCGGTTCTTCCGCGCGCGCAACTGTCGCATTCAGTGACAGCGCTGTACACACAACCACCAGTGCCGCGCCGACCCTACTCGAACAGCCCATGTTTTCTTTTCTCCATAACAATGCCCATGACGTGTACTCGGACATCCCATCATCTGCCATAACAGCCGCGAATTGTGGAGCTTCGCGGCGCGAGGTTCCGATTTCGATCGCCGGCGCATCGGTCAGTAGGCTGGGTTTCGACCACCTTTTCACCGGGACGGCGCACTCGATACGGAGTACACAGATGAGCACCGAACACCTCGATGTACTGATCGTCGGTGCAGGCCTGTCGGGTATCGGTGCTGCGTATCGCCTTCAAACCGAGCTTCCCGGAAAGTCGTACGCCATTCTCGAGGCCCGCTCGAACAGTGGCGGAACCTGGGATCTGTTCAAGTATCCCGGCATTCGCTCCGACTCCGACATGTTCACGCTGGGGTATCCGTTCCGCCCGTGGACCGATGCCAAGGCAATCGCCGACGGCCCGTCGATCCTGCAATACGTCCGGGACACCGCCAGTGAGAACGGTATCGATCAGAAGATTCGGTACAACCAGAAAGTGACTGCGGCGTCCTGGTCGTCGGAAACGTCGGTCTGGACGCTCACTGTCGTGTCCGAGGATCGGGAACACACACTCACCTGCAATTTTCTCTATCTCTGCAGCGGGTACTACAGCTACGACGCCGGATACACACCCGATTTCCCAGGCTTGGAAACGTTTGGCGGAACCGTCGTGCATCCACAGTTCTGGCCGGACGATCTCGATTACACCGGCAAGAAGGTGGTTGTGATCGGAAGTGGCGCTACCGCAGTCACTTTGGTTCCCACGATGTCCAAGAGCGCCGAGCACGTCACGATGCTGCAGCGGTCACCGTCGTACATTCTCACGTTGGCGTCGAAAGACAAGATCGCGGATTCCTTCCGCAAGTACCTGCCGAGCAAGGTGGCACACAGCGTGGCCCGATGGAAGAGCGTCCTGGTCAATCTCGGCTTCTACCAACTGTGCCGTCGCAGCCCGGCACGCGCGAAGAAGCTACTGAGCATAGCCGCCAAGCGGCAACTCCCCCATGATGTTCCGATCGATCCGCACTTCACGCCCGACTATGACCCGTGGGATCAGCGACTATGCGTCGTACCCGACGGCGATCTGTTCAAGGCGCTGAAATCCGGCAAGGCCTCCATCGAAACCGATCGCATCGAGACGTTCACCGAGTCCGGGATCCGCTTGATGTCCGGCACTGAACTCGACGCGGACATCGTGGTCACAGCAACAGGATTGAAGATGGAAGCCTGTGGCGGAATGTCCCTCGACGTCGACGGTGAGCCGGTATCCCTTGGCGATCGATACGTCTACAAAGGCATGATGATCAGCGAAGTTCCGAATCTCGCGATGTGCGTCGGGTACACCAACGCGTCGTGGACGCTGCGGGCAGACCTGACGTCTATGTACGTGTGCCGCCTGCTCGCCGAGATGGACAAGCGCGGATACTCCACCTGCGTTCCGCAGGTAACCGAAGACATGGATCAACGCCCCATTCTCGATCTCGAGTCGGGATATGTGTTGCGTGCCGTCGAACAATTCCCGAAGCAGGGATCGAAGTCGCCCTGGAACATGCGTCAGAATTACATCCTGGATCGCTTCCACTCGACGTTCGGGAGCATCAACGACCACATGTCGTTCTCGAAGAACAACTCGCGCGCAAACAGGTAGACCAGTCGAACGAGTCCCACCACCACACCGATGAGAAGGCACATCGCGGAACCTGCGACAACAGCACACAGCGCGCCGAAAACGATGATGGTCAACGCCTCCACACATCGACCGGCGGTTTCCGACCCGAGCACATGTAGCTCGTCCCCCGCTTCGTCCATGCACCCATCCTCTCCCTACCGTCCGGACGGTTTGTAGAGACTTTGGTCGCAAGTTGGATGAAAGAGACCAATCGTTGCAGGTCAAACGTTCAGTTGGTGCTCCGGCATACTCCGCCCCGACACCGCTGCGTAGTGTGTTCGCAGAATTCGACAACGCAGAATTCGACAACGGGGGGCAACACAGATGAAGGTCGTAATTTTCGGGGCAACGGGAATGGTGGGCAACAGTGTTCTGCGCGAGTGCCTGACGGATTCGCGAATCGACACGGTAGTGACCGTCGGCCGTAATCCGATCACGATCGGCGACGCAAAAATAGTCGACATCGTTCATCGCGATCTGCTTGATCTCACGAGCATCGAGGGAGACCTCATCGGCGCCGATGCCTGCTTCTTCTGCCTCGGTGCCTCGTCTGCCGGAATGAACGAAACCGACTACACCCGGATCACCCGCGACTTCACGCTCGCTGCCGCGACGACACTCGCACGGCTGAATCCGCACATGGTGTTCGTCTACGTTTCCGGCGAGAGTGCCGACTCCACCGAGACCAGCACGACCATGTGGAAGCGAGTACGTGGCGCAACCGAGAACGCACTGCTGGCACTGCCTCTGACCGTCTACATCTTCCGGCCGGGGTTTATCCGCCCGCGCCCCGGATCACCGTCGAAGACGTGGTGGTACAAGGCGTTCTATCAACTGTCAGCGGGGTTGTACCCACTGCTGCGCATTGTGCTGCCGGCAAGCGTCACAACAAGTGAGAACATCGGTACGGCAATGATCACTCTCGCGTCGAACGCCCCTGATCTGCCCGATCGTGTCCTGCGCAGCAACAAGATCAACGAACTCGCGCAGCTCTGACTCGCCTACCTCGGTAGACGCGGCCTCGCGCAACCAACTCCACGGCAACAGCTACCGCGCAGGTTTGCGCCAACAACAACCCTGCCAATACAAGGATCTGCACAGCCCCGGCCTGCACCGCGGATCCCGTCGCAAGCAGAACGCCGACAAACGCTCCGGGCAAAGTCACCAGGCCGACGGTTCGCGTCTGGTCGACTCCTGGCAGCAAAGCGTCGGCGGCGGCAGTTCTCGCCACCTCCCACCGGGCGTCGCGCTGCGAAAAACCAAGGCTGAGGGCAGCTTCGACCTCACCGTATCGGGAGTCGATGGCGTCGAGTCCACGTTTAGCGGCCATCGATGTCGCGGTCATAGCGCCGCCCATCACGATCCCGCCGATCGGCACGATCGCAACCCCCTCCAAGGGAACCACCCCTGATATGAGCATGAGTGGGAGCACAACGGCGATGCCCGCGAGCACAGCGGCACTCAGCCAAACGCCGGAGCGACCGGAGTTCGATCTACGCGCAGCCGTGAATGACGCGGCCGCAAACATCCCGATCAGCACGAGTACCGCCGACCAGAGGTGAGCGAGAGCAGCAGCCAGGATCAAGGAAATCGCTGCCAATTGGATGGCGCCACGCACCAGCGCACCGGGGACGACACGAACACTGCCGATGCGAGTGAAGCGATAAACGAGCGCCGCCAACACCGCCATCGCCAGACAGAGCAGCCCGAGACGGATACCGGAGTCGGCTATCGACATGCTCATGACTCACAGTGTTCCGCACGCTGCGTCTGGTTCGGTCAGAACACCCATCCACGGAGGGCGACAAAGCGCAGGCCTCCGACGAGTGCGCTGACTCCGATCACGAGGCCGGCTTGTACAACGCCAGTTGCGCCGGGGAACAGGAAACCCAGTGCGCTGATGGCAGCCGAGCTGGCGAGCAGTCCGACAAGTGCCAGTCCGCCGCCTTCCCACTGCGCGGTGAACCAGTGGACGCGGTCAGCGGCGTGGAACGTGAGCCGCCGATGAAGTTCGTTGGCAAGAATAGTGCTGAGCACCGCGCCCACGGCGTTGGCGACAAGGACTCCGTCGCCATGCAGAGCAAGGAACGCGGCGAAGTACAGGATGTTACTGATGCCGCCGACAAGAGCGAATCGGATGAGCTGGATGAACGCACCGTCACCGGAGAGAGCCCGCAGTGCGCGGCCCGAGAAGCCGATATTCCGCGTACCCATCATCGAGGTCGTTTTACTCCCGACCCAGATGTCAGACGTGCTCATAAATGGCTTCTCTCGTGAAGTTAATCGGAACCATTCGTTCCGCTTAGCAATATAACACTAGCGGAACCGTATGTTCCGCTTAGTGTCGTAGACTGTGAGGATGCCGACAAGTCACCCCGATGCACTAGTGGGATCGTCGGACATTTGCGGACAGCCACGTCTGCGTGCCGACGCCCAGGCGAACCTCGAACGCATCCTCTGTTCCGCGCGTGAAGTCTTCGGAGCCCAGGGCCTCGATGCCACGCTGGCGGATGTCGCACGTCACGCGGGCGTCGGAGTCGGCACCGTCTACAGACGATTCGCCAGCAAGGACGAATTGATCCAGGCCTTGTTCGACTCCCGCTGCGCGGAGATCGAATCCCTTGCGACAACGTCACTCGAGATTCCCGGCGCCTGGGACGGGCTTGTCCACTACCTCGAAGCGATCTCGCGTCGTATGGCAGACAGTCGCGGATTCGGCGACATTCTGATGGACGCCCGTTTCACGTCCGACGCGTTCACCCGTGCCCGTGCCAGCATCACTCGCAGTACCGCCGCCCTCGTCAACCGTGCGAAGGATGAGGGCACCTTGCGCGACGACTTCGAAATCAGCGACGTTCCACTTCTCATCCAGACCATCAAGCTGTCGCAGAATTTCACGGGCGACGATGCTCCGGAGGCATACCGCCGCGTTCTCGGCTTCATCATCGACGGCTTGCGTGCATCGCGGACCACGCACCGTGAACTTCCCGTGCCGGCCCTCACGACCGAACAACTCGACCACGTCATGCACCGTTACGGAAGTGGACCGGACGGCCCCTGCTGAGTCGAGGAGGTCAGGGCCGCCTACTGACCAGTTCATTCAGACAGCGGCCCCGACCTTTGTCTCAGTGCACCAGAACCGGTTCACCCTCAGGTGCCGTCGGGAGTAGTCCGCTCCGAACAACCAATGCCGTCAGCACAGCGCCGACCGCAAAAATGGCTGCAGCCCAGTAGAACGTCGTGGTGTAACTTTCGACGGCGGCCTGCGCCTGCGTGATGGGGTTGACCTCACGGCCGACGAGGTAATTCGTAGACGCGGATGCCGCGATGGTGCTCAGTAGTGCTGTCCCGATGGAACCGCCCACCTGTTGCATCGTGTTGACCGTTGCCGACGCAACTCCGGCATCTTCGTAGCGCACACCCGAGGTTGCGCCCTGCATCGACGGCGCGAAGATGCTGCCCATACCGAGGCCGGTGACGACCAGTCCGGGCAGAATGTGGACGGCGTACGTGCTGTCCACCGAAATCTGCGCCAGAATTGTCATTCCGATTGCGGCGATCACCATTCCGCTGGTGATCAGGATACGAGGACCGAATCTCGGCAGAAGTACTGCCGTGGACAGCGTTGCCGCCGTGACGATTCCGAACACCATGGGCATGAAGGCCAGACCGGTCACGATCGGCGTGTATCCGAGGATCAACTGCATGTAGTACGTCAAGAACAAGAAGACCGCGAACATGCCTGCGCCGGAAAGGAAGATAGCCAGGTACGAGCCGGCGCGGATTCGATCGGTGACCACTCGCAGCGGGAGCAGCGGATGGTCGGACTTGGTTTGCCAGTAGATGAATGCGGCCATGAATACGACGCCCGCGGTCAGCCACGCAATGGTGGTACCGGCACCCCAACCGTTCGATTCAGCCTTCGAGAATCCGAAGACGATGCTGAAGAGGCTGATCGACACCAGAACGGTTCCGGGGATGTCGAGTTTCGGCCTGGCTCCGGTAGTGACGTGGGGCGCAAACAGCAGCACGGCTCCGACCAGCGCGATTGCCGCGAAGAACAGGTTCACGTACAGGCACCAGCGCCAGTCCACCCATTCGGTAAGCGCACCGCCGAGGAGCAATCCGATAGCGCCGCCGCCGCCGGCCACTGCGCCGAAGATGCCGAAGGCCTTTGCCCGTTCTGCCGGATCCGTGAAGGTCACCGACAGTAGTGACAGTGCCGCCGGAGCAAGTAGTGCACCGAAGACGCCCTGACCTGCACGCGCGGCGACCAGCATTTCGAAATTGACCGCCGCGCCGCCGATTGCCGAGGTAACCGCAAATCCGATCAGCCCGACGATAAAGGTGCGCCTGCGGCCGAACAGGTCGCTCAACCGGCCACCGAGCAGCAGCAAGCTGCCGAAGGCCAAGGCGTACGCGGTGATGATCCACTGACGATCGGAATCACCGAATTCCAATGAACGCTGCGCTGCCGGCAGCGCGATGTTGACGATAGTGGCGTCCAAGACCACCATGAGCTGCGCAATTCCCAGAACCGCGAGAATCAGCCACCGTTTTGCGTGGTTGTCCCCTGAAGGCGCCGGGGACTTGTCGATTTCAGTCCACTCAGCAGTTTCTGACATGTTCCCTCGCCCGAGCTATGCGGAGATGGCTTCTCCGGTTAGCAAAAACGCTACACCCAAATGGAGATCATGTCTCCACTTGGCGAGTAAACTGGACATCATGAGCACCGCAATGGAGCGCCCTCTTCGCGCCGACGCCGCCCGCAACAGGCGATTGATCATCGACGCCGCGCGTGAGTTGTACGCGGAAGAAGGCATCGACGTCACACTCGACGACGTGGCTCGCCGCGCGGGTGTCGGCGTCGGCACGGTGTACCGACGGTTCGCAAACAAAGAAGAATTGATCGACGGCGTCTTCCAGCAGAACTTCGCCGACATGGCCGCTGCCACCGAGGCGTCGCTCGCCAACCCGGACCCCTGGGACGCCTTGGTGACATTTGCCGAATTCGCTTGTGGCCGAATGTCTGTCAACCGCGGACTCAAGGACGTACTCAACGGAACAGACGAGGGATGCGAGCAGGTCGCGAGTCAGCGATCCATCATCGAACCTGCCGTCGAAGAGATCTTTCGGCGAGCACGAGACGCCGGAATGCTGCGCCCCGATGCGGTGTCCACCGACCTCTTCGGACTCATCTTCATGGTGGGAGCGGTCACCGAGTTCGCCCAACCCGTCAACCCGACGGTGTGGCGCCGGTTCCTGTCGGTGATGCTCGACGGACTCCGCGCCGAGGGCAAACACCGAGACCCCTTACCTTTGCCACCCCTGACGCCGGACGAGCTGCATGAGGCAAAGCTGATACTCAAATCTCGCAAACGCTGAACAGCGCGCTCAGATCGCCTCGCGCGGAATGAAAATCCACATCACGAGGTAGATCAGAAACTGCGGTCCGGGCAGCAAGCACGACAGTACGAACAGCAACCGAACAGTCGACGCCTTCCACCCGAAGTAGCGTGCAATGCCGGCGCACACACCGCCGAACATTGCGCCCGACCGTGCGCGAGTGAGCTTGCGGGTCTTCATCGATGACGTCATGGATTGACCTTTCGGTACGTGTCGCGGCGACTGCCGCGTTGACATCAACTATCCGCCGAACTGCCGCGCCGCACATCGGGCGCAGGACCCATCTTTCCGGCCACGGTTCATCCTCAGGTATCAGTGCTACCCCGAGTCGCAATCAGGGTTGACCCCGACAGAAACGCACCTCAAAACTGAAACCTGTTCTAGCATTGCCGAATGGACGTGAGCTACGAGGGAACCAAGAGAGAAATCGCTACCGACAAAGGGGTATTGCGTTATCACGAGGCGGGCGACGGTCCACCGCTGATTCTGTTGCACGGATCCGGAATCGGAGTCAGTGGATGGCGAAACTACCGCGGCAACCTTGCCACCTTCGCGCAGCACTTCCATTGTTACGTACTGGAATTCCCCGGCTTCGGTATCAGCGATCCCGTCGACGGCCATCCCGTCGTCACCGCAGGTTCCTCAGTCACTCGCTTCATGAATGCTTTGGACATCGAATCCGCTGCGATGATCGGCAACTCGATGGGCGGTGTCGTCGGGTCGAACGTGGCGATGCGGCACCCCGAGCGAGTGAAGAAACTGGTCACGATCGGCGGTGTTGGCCCCAACATTTTCAGCCAGAACCCGAGCGAGGGCACTCGACTGCTTCAGGAATTTGCCGACGGTCCCACACGGGAGAAGTTGATTCGATGGCTTCGATGCATGGTGCATGACCCCGGCATCATTACCGAAGAACGCATCGAGGAACGCTGGGAGAGCGCCAAGGATCCGGAATCCCACAAGAGTCTTGCAGCGATGTACGGGTCCAAAGCCTTTGCCGCGCAGCAGAAAATGACGTCCGAGTCGAATCGACCACCGTACTGGTCCATGATGCACGCCGTGCAATGCCCGACATTGCTGACCTGGGGCCTCGACGACCGTCAGTGCCCGCCGGACATGCCGATGATCCCACTACGACTCATACCGAACGCCGAGTTGCACATCTTCCCTAACTGCGGACACTGGGTCATGGTCGAAGCGAAAGAAGCATTCGAACGAGTCACGCTCGAGTTCCTCCTCCGGTAGTGACGCGGCAAGTTCTACGGTACGGAGTGGGTTTTGAGCCGAGTCGTCAGGACATGTGCCTGCTCGAGCAGGAGTCTTCCCAGTTCGGGGATCCGGTCCGGCCGGAATCGAGTCTCGACACCGGTCAAGCTCAGGGCCCACGCCGGCCGTCCCCGTCGGTCGAAGACGGCGGCGCCCATCCCCCAACTCCCCTCGACGAGGAGAGCCGGATTGACCGCGTAGCCGGCGGCGCGGGTCAGGCTGATTCGACGGCGAACGGCTTCCTCACTGTGGTCGTCTCCCCACTCCGCGGTGAGATCTCTGCGCGCGAAATAACTGTCGACCTCACCGGCAGGCGAGTGACTCAGGATCACCAGACCAGCCGACGCGACGCCTAGTGGAAATCGTTTTCCTTCATAAAGCACATGGGATCTCAGGGGAAAGCTCCCCTCCTGCCTCACGACACACACTGTTTCGTCGCCGCGCCGTGCGGACAAGAAGGCACTCTCCCCCGTCAATCGGGCCAGATCCTCGAGAACATCGCGCGCCGAGTCGGTGATGTCATATCGACTGCCCGCAGCGGTACCGAGGAGGTACAACTCCGGCCCCAGAGACCAACGACCGCTCTTCGCGTCGCGGTCCACCAGACCCTCCTCCGCCAGCGACGTAAGCAGCCTGTGAGCCGTCGGACGAGCGAGATCGGCCGCCTTGCTCAGCTCAGTGGTCGTTGCACCGTCTGGTTCCGACGCGGCGACCGCACGCAATACCGCTGCCACCCGAGCCACCATGTGCGGCGCTTGCTCTCTCGATGTCATGTGACCATCTTAGCGTTCACTGAATGAACGTATTCACGAGAATTGGTCGCCCAGCGACCATTTTCTATCATCTTTCCAGCCGTCATTGATTGCTGGAGCTGCGCATAGTTGAATTCATCCAGAGAAAAACAATGCGTTCATCAGATGAACGCAAGATGGGGAGATGACGATGGCAACGAAGGTGTACCAGTCCGCGACCGATGCGGTCGCCGACATCACCGACGCCTCGACCCTGGCCGTCGGCGGATTCGGACTGTGCGGAATCCCTGACGCCTTGATCGAAGCGATCGCGGCAACCAGCGCACGGGAACTCGAAGTGTTCTCCAACAACTGCGGCGTTGACGATCACGGACTCGGAATCCTGCTGTCTGCCGGTCGAATTCGGCGCGTGACGGCGTCGTACGTCGGCGAGAACAAGGAATTCGCGCGTCAGTACCTGGCTGGCGAACTCGAAGTGGAACTGACACCGCAAGGAACACTGGCAGAACGCCTGCGCGCCGGCGGAACCGGAATCCCGGCGTTCTTCACTCCGGCAGGTGTCGGTAGCCCTATCTCCGACGGCGGCATGCCCTGGCGCTACAACAGCGACGGTTCCATCGCAATTGCGTCCCCGCCCAAGGAAACTCGCACCTTCGGAACCAAGCGATACGTGATGGAAGAAGCAATCACGGCCGATTACGCCCTGGTTCACGCCGTCATGGGTGACACCGAGGGCAACCTCGTCTTCGACAAGACGGCGATGAACTTCAACCCACTCGCCGCTATGGCCGGGCGAATCACCATCGCCCAGGTGGAACGGCTTGTCGAGCCTGGCGAGATCGACCCGGCTTCAGTTCATCTTCCTGGGGTTTTCGTCCAGCGTGTTGTCCACACCGGGCCCCAGAACAAACGAATCGAAAAGCGAACCGTCAGCGCGTCCGAAGGAGCAACACGATGACCGCATCAGCCACAGTGACCGGTTGGACCCGCAACGACATGGCGGCTCGTGCCGCGGCCGAGATGATCGACGGCGAATACGTGAACCTCGGAATCGGTCTGCCCACCTTGATCCCCGGATACCTCAGCTCGGACGTTCGGGTAGTTCTGCACTCGGAGAACGGCATCCTGGGCACCGGCCCGTACCCCACCGAGGACAACGTCGACCCGGATCTGATCAACGCGGGCAAGGAAACCGTCACCGTCAATCCCGGTGCGGCATACTTCGATTCCGCTCTTTCCTTCGGCATGATCCGCGGCGGCCACATCGACACCGCAGTTCTCGGCGGCATGCAGGTCTCGAAGACCGGCGACCTCGCCAACTGGATGGTCCCCGGCAAAATGGTCAAGGGCATGGGCGGCGCGATGGATCTTGTCCATGGTGCCCGTCGTGTCATCGTCGTCATGGAACACACCGATCGCGACGGCAACCCCAAGATTGTCGACGCATGCACCCTGCCGCTGACCGGCCAAGGCGTCGTAGATCGCATCATCACCAACCTTGCAGTCATCGACGTCACCGACGGCGGCACACTTACCTTGCGTGAATTGGCCCCCGGCGTCACTGTCGATGACGTTGTCAGTGCCACCGGCACCGAATTGAAAGTAGACCTGACATGACCAGTTCTGTGATTGTTGCCGGAGCCCGTACCCCGATGGGTCGACTCATGGGTTCGTTGAAGGACCTGTCCGGGTCCGATCTCGGTGGCATCGCCATCAAGGGCGCCCTCGAGAAGGCCGGTGTCGCCCCGGAGCAGGTCGAGTACGTCATCATGGGTCAGGTTCTCACCGCCGGCGCCGGTCAGATGCCCGCCCGTCAGGCCGCCGTCGCCGCGGGCATCCCGATGAACGTTCCCGCCCTGAGCATCAACAAGGTCTGCCTCTCCGGTGTCGACGCCATCGCCCTGGCCGATCAGCTGATCCGCGCCGGCGAATTCGACGTCGTCGTCGCCGGCGGTCAGGAATCGATGTCCCGCGCACCGCACATGCTCGAAAAAAGCCGCGAAGGGTTCAAGTACGGCGACGTCACGATGCGCGACCACATGGCGTACGACGGCCTGCACGACATCTTCACCGACCAGGCGATGGGCCTGCTCACCGAACAGGTCAACCAACAGGACGACACCCACATCACCCGCGCGGAGCAGGACGCGTTTGCCGCGGCCTCACACCAGAACGCCGCCCGCGCCTGGAAGGACGGCCTCTTCGACAACGAGGTCGTCCCCGTCTCGATCCCGCAGCGCAAGGGCGATCCGATCGTCTTCACGCAGGACGAGGGCATCCGCGCCGACACCACCGTCGAATCCCTCGGCAAACTGCGTCCCGCGTTCAGCAAGGACGGCACCATCACCGCCGGCTCCGCCTCCCCGATCTCCGACGGCGCCGCCGCCGTGGTCGTGATGAGCAAGGCCAAGGCCGAAGAACTCGGTGTGGCGTGGATCGCGGAGATCGGTGCCCACGGTGTGGTCGCCGGACCCGATTCGACCCTGCAGTCCCAGCCGGCGCGGGCCATCGCGAAGGCCTGCGCGAAGGAAGGCATCAACCCCACCGATCTCGATCTCGTCGAGATCAACGAGGCGTTCGCGGCCGTCGGTATCGCCTCCACGCGTGAGCTCGGCCTCGACCCGGCGAAGGTGAACGTCAACGGCGGCGCCATCGCCGTCGGGCACCCCCTCGGGATGTCCGGTGCCCGGATCGCGCTGCACCTCGCGCTCGAGTTGGCGCGCCGCGGCGGCGGCATCGGCGCGGCCGCACTGTGCGGCGGCGGCGGGCAGGGCGACGCACTGATCGTCCGCGTACCCAAGGCCTAGAGGCCAGACGACGGTTCAGCGCGGATACAGTCGCCGCAGATGCCTGGGAACGACAAACGGATTCCAGGTATCTGCGGCCTGCGCGAGCCGGTCGGCCACGGCCCACAACGCCGAAGGATTGTGCGTCAACCCCATGTGACTGCCATGTACCGCAACACTTTCCGAACGATCCGACGGGAAGTCGCGGCACACCTGCCACGGAACCACACCGTCCCGCTTGGAGTAGAGCGCCGTTGCCGGAACGGGTAACGGGTGACCGAGTTCCCACTCGATACCGTTGACGGGTGGAAGAATCGCATGGTTGCCGGACATACGTGAGTACAGCGCACCGACACGCGTCTGCTGCAGGTTGCTCAACCCGAATGGACTTCCCAGGGTGATCACCTGTCGCACGGAGTGCGGGAGATCCCGCGCAAGTTGGCGGGCATAGATACCGCCCAAGCTCCACCCGATCACCGACACCGGTTTGTCGTAGCGATCCGCCAGACCTGCGAGGACCCCAGGCAGACCGTCGACAACCTGAGGCGTCGGCCCGGTATTGATGCCGAGGTTCCAGCCGTGGACTCGATATCCGAGAAACCGCAAGTACGCGCGCATTGCCATCGTCGACGTGTCGGACGCCAACAATCCCGGCAGGACCAGAATCGGGTGTCCGTCACCTCGCGGCGAACGGAGCAACCACGGTGCCGCGAGCACCAGCGAGGCAATGTCGGCGAGCCCTCGTGGCGGTTCCGTCAGGCACATCGCCAACGACGGCGGTCCTGGAAGAAGCTCGGGGAAAGTTTCGGGAAGCTCGGAGCACCCGAGGTCCACTACAGACGTATCCGCCGCGACAGACACCTGGACTCCTTGTCGGCCGGTGTCCGGGCGGTTCGCCCCACCTGGCCGGAGGGGACGGTTCCGTGGGCTGTGTTGTCAACCCACGGAGCCTTGTCCGTGATCGCCACCGGTAGCGAACCTGGACCGATACTGCGCACCAGTTTCCGACGCGGAAACTCGGTGTGATCCAGAACACTATTGGCGCATACGTTGCAACTACGTTGCGGACTTGTCGCGAACCTGCGGAAGGATCAATTGATGTCGTTCACAGACCAGGAAATCGAGTACATGGCGTCGCAACCTCTTGCGAGAGTTGCCACTGTGGGCCCAGACGGTCAACCGGACGTCGTGCCGTTGGCCTTCGAATACGACGGCACTCACCTATGGATAGGTGGGGTCGGCGAGGCCGTCGTCAATACCCGCAAATTCCGCAACATCCGCTCAGGGCACTACGAGGTTGCACTGGTCATCGATGACATGCCGTCGTTCGAGCCATTCGTCGCGCGCGGAATCAGGATCTACGGCATTGCCGAACCGCCGATCGACAGGGTGGGCATGGTCGGCCCCGGGGTCTACTCACGCATCACGCCGACAATCTCGTGGAGTTGGAACTTGGGCGGAGAGCCTGCTGGTGACACCTGGTACGAATCACACCGAACCGTACACACGCGGTAGTTCAGCTCGTACAACCCTCGGCCGGCAGATTCTCGGCAGCCCAGGTCGTCAATTCACTCAACGCAGGGAGCAAGGCCTGGCCAGACACCGTGAGTTGGTACTCCACGGCAATGGGCGGTCCGGCGTCGACGGTCCGTGTCACCAGCCCTGCGCTCGCCAGTTCGGTCAACCGGTCAGATAGTACGGAATCACTGATTCCCCCGACCGCACGCTTCAGTTCCGCGAATCCCGCAGGCCCACCGAGCAGCGTTGCGAGGATGACACCGTTCCAGCGTTTGCCGAGAAAGCGGAAAGCCCGTGCCAACGCCGCATCACAGACGCGGGGTTGATGATCAGTTCCACTCTTACTCTCCACTTCACCATCCTAGCGTCAGTGCTAACGTACTCATAGTCACTTTGTTTTTACTAGCAACTCGTCTTGCCGGAGATGCCTGGCAAGCCATCACGGAACGGAACCACCGATGTCAATCGACGCAGCCACCCCATTTACCGCAAAGCAGCTCGACACCGCCAGCCGCGAACTTCTCTTCACCGAAGCTCGCACGGCCAACTCATTCTCTAACGAACCTGTGACCGACGACGAACTCACCGCGATCTGGGAACTCGCGAAGTGGGCGCCGACCGCAGCCAACACCAACCCGCTTCGCGTGCTCTTCGTACGGACAGAGGAGGGTAAAGCGCGCCTTGTAGAGCACATGGCCGACGGCAACAAAGCCAAGACTGCTTCCGCGCCGGCAGTCGCGGTCCTCGCTGTCGACACCAAGTTCTACGAGCACATCCCGGCGCTCTTCCCGATCCGCCCGGAAATGAAGGACCACTTCGCGTCCGACGAGGCTGCTGCCACGTCGACCAGTCGGTTCAACGCCGCCCTGCAGGCCGGCTACGTGATTCTCGCGATCCGCGCACAGGGCCTGGTCGCCGGCCCGATGGCCGGATTCGACGCTGCGGGCATCGACGGCGAGTTCTTCGCCGACGGCCGCTTCAAGACCACCCTCGTGGTCAACATCGGCCATCCCGGCGAGAACCCGTGGTTCGACCGCCTGCCGCGCCTGTCCAACGAAGACGCACTCAGCTGGGCCTGAGTCTGGCGCTCGCCTGCACTCGAAACGCTCCGATCAGACCCAGGACGAGGAACGCCGCCGACACGTAAAGCGAGTAGCGCGTCGCTTCCGCAAATCCGTCGGAGAGCAGACGCACGACATCTGGGCCGGCTTCGCCCAGTTGTCCGTGCGTCCCCTGCTCCCGCAGGACTCCGATAGAACTGCCTGCGGATTCTCGTGTCGCGTCTGACAGTTGGATTGCTTCGGACGACGGCACTCCCCCGGATTCGAGTGTGCCTGGCATGTTTCTCGACAACCCGAACGCCAATACTGCGCCGACGACGGCACTTCCGATGGCCGAGCCCAGCTGGCGAACCGTGCTCTGCGTCGCTGATCCCTGACCGGATTCTTCGGTCGGTATGTCTGCCAGGGTAATTCCGGTGAGCTGCGCGGAGGCCAATCCGAGGCCGGTTCCGTAGACCACCAGAAGCAGCGCCAGAAGCCACGGCGCGACAGTCGAACTGACAAAAACAGCAACTACGACAACACCGACAACTTCCAGGAGCAATCCCAGAATCACTGTTCGGGGTGCGCCGATCAGCGCAGTGAGATGCCTTGCGAGCGAGCCGGATATGAAAGCGCCACCGGCCATCGCGGCAAGCACGAAGCCTGCGCCCATCGTACTCAGACCCAATGCGTTGACGAGATAGAGCGGCAGTACGAACAACAAGCCGAATTCGGCGATCGCGACCGTCATGGCAGTCACGTTGCCCCAGCTGAAGGTGGGCGTGAAGAACAAATTCATGTCCAGAATCGCAGATCGGTGAATTCGTCCACGATGCCTCTCCCACAACACAAATCCCAGCAGCAGGAGGATACCGATCGTGCCGATCGTCGGAACCACGGATAGTGGTGCGTCGGCGGACCACGTGATACCGAAGAGATGCAGATCCGCCTTCTGACTCCACCAACCGAGTGTGCCGCCCTCGATAAGTGCAAAGATCAACGCACCGAAACCGAAGGCGCTCAAGAACAGTCCCAGAACATCGAGCCCCGGTTCGACGACCCCGGCTCGGGTTTCGGGAACCACCATGTATGTCGCGATCATCAGGGCGATGCCGATCGGCACGTTGATGACAAAAATCCACGGCCAGGTGAAGTACGTGGTGATCCAGCCACCGAGTAGCGGACCTATCGCAGCAACGCCGGCGATGACGGCACCCCACACGCCGAACGCCACCGCCCTGTCCTTGCCTCTGAAGATCGAGTTCATCGAGGACAGCGTGGCGGGCAGTACGCACGCACCACCGACGCCTTGAATCGCTCTGGCCACAATCAGGCTGGTTGCGCCGTCCGCGGTAGAGGCCAACAAGCTACCGACCACGAATATCGCGATACCGACGACGTACAGACGTCGGCGGCCCAATCTGTCGCCTAACCGACCTGCAGTGAGCAGAAGCGCAGCAAAGATCACCGAATAGAGACTGTTGACCCATTGCGCGTCGTCGAAATTCAACTTCAGATCGTCGATCAGAACCGGGAGCGCTACTCCGACGATGGTGCCGTCGATGACGATCATCGCCAGACCGCCGACCAGTACGATCAGGGCGGCCCACTTGTTCTTGACTGCAGACTTGTCGGGCTCGGGTGTGGTCTCCGTATTCGGCTTGTCCATGTCACACTCCCATAAGGGCGGATTGGTGGATTTACCCTAGGCCGCATTCTTTGAACTCGCAGCAAAATCTCCGACGCCCTTGCCTCAGTTACCTTGCCGCACATTTGGGATGTAAACCCACATGGAAGGACCTCGGACACCCGTCCAGTTATTAGGGTAGGCAAACCATACTCGAGTGTGTAATGCTCCTCCGGTGAAAAACATATCCAGCACGGCGGCACCATGGGGCATCGCAGCATTCCGCATCGTTGTCGGTTTCCTGTTTCTCTGCCATGGCCTGTCGACACTGACCGGATGGCCGGTAGCTCCATGGGGCGGAAACACATCGTCGTGGACGGACTGGCCCGGCGGCTGGGCAGCAACGATCGAGCTGGTGGCCGGCACGTTGATAATCATCGGACTCGGCACTCGTGCAGCAGCTTTCATTGCCTCAGGTTCCATGGCCGTTGCCTACTTCTGGAAGCATCAGCCCGACGGCTTGCTACCCATCCAGAACGAGGGAGACTCGGTTGTCCTGTTCTGCTGGTCCTTGCTCCTGCTGGTCTTCATCGGGCCGGGCGCTGCTGCTTTGGACAACCTCAGACGAGCCAAGGCCACCTCCAGCGAAGTAGCGGATGAGCCAGTTGCAGTAGGAACTTCCAGCCCGTAGTCCGTCATTTATCCAGAGCGACAAATCTGACCCGAACCTACGATTGCCGAACAGCCGGCGTCACACCGCATATACCTGCGGGTGACGCCGGCTTTTCGTCTGTTGAGCAACATCCGACACGCAGCTATCCGAAATAGTTGCAGTACTGAACTTTTTGGACGAGGGTCGACGTAAACACTTCACGACTCGAACGACGCCTGTGTATCCGAACTGCGGGACGGGTACACGTTCGAGTCAGCAACAGTCCGAAAGAGGGTCGGTTCGGAAAATGGGCGCACTGTGGGAATTTGTCGTCGAACGACGACAACAGCTATTGACCGATTCGTATCTCCATGTTTCGGCCGTCATTCAGTCGGTGATTATTGCAACCATTGCCGCGGTTGCCATCGGAATTCTCGTGTATCGCAGTCCTATTGGTTCATCAGTGGCAACAGCGCTGGCCAGCACGATCTTGACTGTTCCATCGTTCGCTCTTCTCGGACTTCTCATTCCGATTCTCGGTCTGGGTGTCGCGCCGACCATCACCGCACTGATTCTCTATGCACTACTTCCGATCATCAGAAACACCATCATCGGTCTCGACTCGGTGAATCCGGCCATCACCGATGCTGCACGCGGTGTCGGTATGAATCGACTGCGTGTACTCGGCCGCATCGAACTGCCTCTCGCGTGGCCGTCGATCCTGACCGGTATGCGGGTCAGCACTCAGATGCTCATGGGCATTCTGGCTATCGCGGCGTACGCAAAAGGCCCAGGTCTGGGCAACTTGATCTTCTCCGGACTATCTCGCGTCGGCAGCCCAACAGCTGTTCCTCAAGCACTGACCGGCACGGTACTCATCGTCATTCTGGCTCTGATACTCGACGCCATCTACGTCGTCATCGGTCGGCTCACTACCTCGAAGGGTCTCCAGTGACTGAAACCATCCCCCATGACGTCACCAGCGATCCCACGGTTTCCGGAGTCGAGATCGTTCTGGAATCCGTGACCAAGCGATACCCAGGACAGAAAGACGCGGCAGTCGACAACGTGTCCCTCACTGTTCCTGCAGGTGAGATCGTTGTCTTCGTCGGCCCGTCCGGCTGCGGCAAGACCACCACGATGCGCATGATCAATCGTCTCATCGAACCCACGTCCGGAAAGATCACCATCGACGGCAAAGATGCCTTGTCGATCGACCCGGACAAGCTGCGACGCGGCATCGGCTACTCGATCCAACAGGCCGGCCTGTTTCCACACTTCACGATTGCCAAGAACGTGGCGACGGTGCCGGGATTGATCGGTTGGGACAAGAAGCGGATTGCTGCCCGCACCGACGAGATGCTGGATCTCGTGGGGCTGGATCCGGATACGTATCGAGACCGCTATCCCCGGCAGCTGTCCGGTGGTCAGCAGCAGCGTGTCGGGGTCGCGAGGGCACTTGCCGCTGATCCCCCAGTCCTGTTGATGGACGAGCCCTTCGGTGCTGTCGACCCCATCACGCGCGGACTACTGCAGGACGAGTTGATGCGTCTGCAAACGGAACTCGGGAAGACGATCGTATTCGTCACCCACGATTTCAACGAAGCAGTCAAACTCGGCGATCGAATTGCCGTGCTGGGCAATCAATCCACGATCATGCAGTACGACACTCCCGAAGCTATCCTCGCCAATCCGGCCAATGACATGGTCGCGGGCTTCGTCGGCGCCGACGCCTCCCTCAAGCAGCTGACGTTGACGCGGGTGCGGCAGATCAAACTCAAGCAATGCCTCACCGCGCGGGAGACCGACTCGGTGGACGAGCTGAGAAGTTCACTCGCAGCACGTAAGTGGAAGTGGGCCCTCATTCTCGATCAGCGCGGACGCCCACTCCGCTGGGTCTCACCGTCACATCTGGCACACGCGTCGTCGCTGCGTGGCGTTGGGAACGAAATCGGGGAAGCCGTGTCCGTTCAGTCGACACTGCAAGATGCACTCGAAGCGCTGCTTGCCGAAAGCAATGCGTCGACGGTAGTCACCGGCCGGCGCGGCGAATACGTCGGTCTCATCACCATCGACACACTGGTCAGCCATCTTTCGGAGATGCGTGAGGAACACGCACACGATCATGACGAGGATGTTCCGGAGTGAGCGCGTCGACGGAGGACCTGGCAGCGCCGCCCGCTGCTGGAGCCGCAGATATTGATGGCGGCGCGGATCTCGGTGCCGCCGAAAATGCCGCCACACGTAGAGCAGAAAGGATCCGGCTACTGGTTCAGCCGGTTGTCGTCCTGATACTTGTAGTCGGAGTACTGGTCTGGGCCTTCAGCCGCGATCTCAACGCAACGCAGAAAGCCAGTATCAACGTCGACAACATTACGACGCTCACCTGGCAGCACATCTTGCTCACAGCCGCGGTGGTCATCATCGTCGTCGCGGTGGCCGTGCCGCTCGGCACTCTGCTGACCAGACCGAGATTCACCCGTCTGGCGCCGTTCTTCGTGGGAATAGCCAACATCGGCGCGGCTGCACCGGCCATCGGCCTTCTGGTCCTGTTCTATCTCGCCACTCGCACCACCGGATTCTGGATCGGTGTATTCCCCATCGCGTTCTATTCACTGCTTCCGGTGCTGCGCAACACGATTCTCGGCTATCAGCAGGTGGACGAGACACTGATCGACGCCGGGCGCGGCCAAGGCATGTCAACGTTCACCATTTTGCGACAGCTCGAATTCCCGATGGCAGTGCCCTATATCCTTGCCGGTCTTCGTACTTCATTGGTTCTTGCCGTAGGAACAGCAACACTGTGTTTCCTGGTCAGTGCCGGCGGACTGGGGATCATGATCGACACCGGGTACAAACTGCGCGACAACGTGACGCTGGTAGTAGGCGCGGTGCTTGCGGTATCGCTCGCTTTGCTCATCGACTGGTTGGGCGCACTCGCCGAACAGTTCCTCGGGCCAAAGGGATTGCGATGAATCGACGACGCATGCGCGGTTGGAAAATTACCGCAGCCGCACTCGGGTTTGCCCTTGTGGCGTCGTGTGGTTTGGAATCCGGCGGCGCACTACCCCTCGCGGTCGGTCCGGGAAGTATCCAGCCAGTTCCGGAACTCGAAGGCGTGAAGATCACCGTCGGTTCCAAAGACTTCACCGAGCAGATCATCCTGGGATACATCATCGAATTCGCGATGTCTGCGGCCGGCGCCGAAGTTCGCGACCTCACCAACATCCAGGGCTCCAACAGCACCCGCGACGCGCAACTCAACGGGCAGATCGATCTTGCCTACGAGTACACGGGCACCGGATGGATCAACTACCTCGGAAACGAGACACCGCTTCCCAATTCGCAGGCTCAGTTCGAGGCAGTCCGCGATGCGGACCTGGCTGCAAACGACATGGTGTGGACCGATCCGGCGCCGATGAACAATACGTATGCCTTGGCGATGAGCAAGGAGACGGCCGAGAAGACCGGAGTCAAGACTGTCTCCGACTACGCTAAGTTGGTCGAATCCGATCCCGGTGCTGCAGTGACATGCGTCGAGACCGAGTTCAACGTCCGTCAAGACGGATACCCCGGTCTCGCAGAAAAATACGGATTCGACGCTTCGCGTGCCCAGCGCCAGATATTGCAGACCGGCATCATCTACCAGGCGACAGCCGACGGTGATCAGTGCAAGTTCGGCGAGGTGTTCACCACCGACGGACGCATCATCGCCCTCGACCTCGAGCTACTCGAGGACGATCTGTCCTTCTTCCCCAAATACAATCCAGCCCTTGTCATGCGTGCGAGCTTTGCCGAGGATCATCCGCAGGTAGCTGAGGTCATGGCGCCGATTTCGGCTCGTCTCACCGACGAGGTGATGACCGAACTGAATCGCCAAGTGGATGTCGAAGGCAAGGAACCCGCAGAGGTTGCCCGAGATTGGATGGTGTCGGAAGGGTTTGTGACAGCGGACTAGTCACTCATTTTTCGCCCCACGCAGAAGACTCTTCGGAACGGGAACAGTGTGCCTGCGGCCGTGGAGGGATAGGCCTCGCGGAGCCTTGCGGAGTACTCCTGCTCGAATTCGAGCGAGTCGGCTTCACTGAGCACATCAAGCACCGGACGCAGGCCTGTCCCCCGAACCCAGCCCAGCACAGGGTCTTCGCCAGTCAGTACATGGATGTACGTGGTTTCCCAGGCATCGACGTCGAACCCGTGAGCCTGCAGTCTGGCTGCGTAGTGCGCCGGGTCGTCAACACCCTCAGGGCCACGCAAAACTCCACCCACACGATCACGCCATGTGGACGACTCGGCAAGTTCACGCATCAAAGCGTGCGACGGGGCGTCGAAGTTACCGGGAACCTGCCACGCAATCCACGCTCCGGGCGCCATGGTCTCGGCCCATCCGTCGATCAGCTCACGATGGTTCGGAACCCATTGCAATGCAGCATTACTCACAATGACGTCGTAGCCGGTGGCATCGAACTCATTGATGTCCTGCAGCGTGATGGTGACGTTGCCGGGCAGATCGGTGGGCGCCTGTGCCACCATCTCGGGCGACGAATCAGTCCCCACCACACGAGCATCCGGCCAACGCTCACCGAGTATCCCGGTCAGTGACCCTGATCCGCATCCGAGGTCCGCGACTCGCGCCGGCGCCTGCGCCGCTATCCGCGAAGTCAAGTCGATATAGGGGCGTGAGCGTTCGTCGGCGTATCGACCGTAGATTTCGGGGTTCCACGTAACACTGCGCATGTGCCCATTGTGCCTGTCGTGGCAAATTCGTGGAGGCTGTGACACCTCAGAATGGGGGTGGGTCGTTGCCGTAGTCGATGGTTTCTCGGGGCATGGGCTTGCGGGGTGTGGAAATCGGGAAGGTTTGGCGGCGTTTCCGTTCGGCATGTTGTGCCGCCCGGTGTTGAATCTTGACGCGACGGTGTTTTCGTTCGCTTCGGATTTGGGCCACTTTGTTTTCGAGTCGTGTCCGTCGCCGGGTTCCGCCTTCCGGTGGCGGCGGTTCCTGTTGACCGGCGAGTAGTCCGGCATCTCTGGTGCGGTAGCAATGACCGGTCTGCGAGGTCAGGGTGATGCTCCGATCCGGGTTCGGATTGAGCTGCCACTTCCCGGAGTGCTTGAGGCGGTGATGGTTGCGGCAGAACGCGCTCAGATTCGACGCAACCGTCTTGCCACCCTGGGCGGGGTCGGTGTGGTTGAACGGGTCGTTGTGGTCGAGGTCGCAATTCCAGGCGGGGACATCGCAGTGCGGCCATTGGCAGCTGCCCGAGATGATCCGCAGCCACGTGTCGAGTGCCGCGCCGGGGCGGTACACCAACGCCGATGCCGGCTCAGGTGTCGGTTCAGGTTCAGGTTCAGGTTCAGCATCTGCCGGGACTCGCACTTCCCGAACGTCTGCGTCTTTCGCGATGTTGCGGGCATGCTCTGCGCTGATGACGCCAAAGCCGTCGAGATGTGCAGGTTCGTTCGATCCTGGGCTCAGGGTGGAATCGTGTACTACGACATGTACCAACGGCCGGCGCATGATCACCAAACCACTGCGGTCCTGCGGGCAATCACCGCGCTCGCAGTCGCACACCAACACCGTCGAACCACTCACCAAAGCGCCCAACGCATCCGCTCGGCGCTGCTCATAGGTGCGGGAGTCGTGGCGGCACACCGACATCGCCAGTTCCCGCAACCGGCCGTCGAAGGCGCGGGCTTGCTCCGCCGGGATACTGCCGAGGATGCGGGCCATCCCGTCTTCGGCGGCACTAACCCCCACGAACCGATCGGCGAGGGCTCGGCGTCGTCGTTCCCGCATGCCTTCCGGATCGACGCGGGCCACGATCCGGTCGATCGCCGCCGTCAACCGCCGACCCGTCAACCCCGTCCCACCGTCCACCGGTGGAGCCAACACCTGCTCGAGCAGCAAGCGTTCGACTTCGTCGATCAGCTCGTCGCTGACATTCGCGGTCGCGGACTCGATCAGCCCAACCCGGTAGAAGTCGAGTTCACCGCGGGCCATCGCCGCCCGCGTGCGATGCAACCGCGTCTTCAACGCAAAACCCAACCCGATGAGCTTCCCGGCAGCAGCCCGTCCCATCGTCAGGACCGCGCTGACCTCGGATTCGGCCAACTCGTGCGCCGACGACGTCCACGTGCCACCCTCGACATGCTCGGCGCTACGGCGGGTGAAAAACTCCGCCACCACGGCCAGTTTCCGCTCGACCAACATCGCCTCGCACGAATGCAACTGGGCCATCAAATCAACGAGGGCGCAATCAGTTTCGGTACCACTCAGCTGTGCCGAGATACCGAAACTTCCCACCCCCGGATCGAACATTCCCCAACCATAATCGAAATCCTGTTCGAATAGAACAGGATTTCGAAACCAGTCGGATTAGTCCGAAAAATCGCTCGGTGGAGGCCTGATGCGATGATTTCGGAGTCGTTGATTCACTGCCGCCGGAGGACAGTCATGTTTTTGACCCAGTTCATTCATCGGTCCCTGCGCGAATCGCCGGGACGCCCCATGACGGTGTTCGGCGATCGAACCTTCAGCACCACCGAATCTGCTGATCGCGTGGCGCGACTCGCGAACGGACTGGGCACCGGTACGGGCGATTGCGTCTCACTCCTGTCGCTCAATTCGGATCGATGTCACGAGACGATCTTGGCTGGTTGGTGGTCAGGCGCAACGGTCAGCCCGCTCAACTCACGGTGGACCGCGCCGGAAATCGCCTTTGCCCTCGAGGATTCCGGATCCACGATTCTGATCGTCGACGAGAATTCCGCCCCACTGGTTCCCGAACTCCGCGAACTCTGCCCCACCCTGGACCGCGTCGTGTACGCCGGCTCGGGGGCTGTCCCCACGGGCATGATCGACTACGACCGTCTCATCGCCGAATCGGAACCTGTCCCCGACCTACGGATCGGCGACGACGCCGTTGCGCTTCTGCTCTACACAGGTGGAACGACTGGCCGTCCCAAAGGGGTGATGGTCAGCCACAAAGGCCTGATGACGTCGACGTTCGGAACGCTGGCTGCCGGCAAACCCGCCATCGCCGACGGCGTGAATCTGCTTGCGAATCCACTGTTCCACATCGCCGGCATCGCGAGCTGGATGGCGCAGAACCTCATGGGCGGCACGCAGGTATTCCTGCCGGTGTTCTCGGCCAGGGCCATGCTCGAGGCGATCGACCGACATCGTCCCACCACGGTGGGCGTCGTACCGACGATGCTTCACATGTTGGTTGCCGCAGACGATCTCGATTCCTACGACCGTTCGAGTGTCCAAGTCGTCAGGTACGGCGCCTCCCCCATTTCGCCGGCTCTGCTCGAACGCGCCATGGAGGTGTTTCCGCATAGCGGTTTCACTCAGGGTTACGGGATGACCGAAACAGCGCACATCACCGTCCTGAGCGCTGCAGATCACCTGAAAGGCGGCGAATTGCTTCGCTCTGCCGGTCGCGCACTTCCGCACTGCGAAGTGCGGATCGTCGATCCCGCCGGAAACGAGGCACCAACCGGAACCGTCGGCGAAATAGTTACTCGCGGTGACCATCTGATGCTCGGATACCGGAATCTTCCTGCCGAGACGGCCGAGGCTCTCGCCGGCGGCTGGATGCACACCGGCGACGCGGGATACCTCGACGAACGCGGTTATCTGTTCATCGTCGACCGGATCAAGGACATGATCATCACCGGAGGTGAGAACGTCTATTCCACGGAGGTGGAGAACGCGCTGGCCAGGCATTCTGCTGTCGCTGCGTGTTCTGTTGTGGGAGTGCGCGATCCGAAGTGGGGCGAGCGAGTACATGCCGTGGTGGTTCTGCATCCCGGCGTTCACGTCGAGTTCGAGGAACTTCGCGATCACGTGAAATCGCTTGTCTCCGCGTACAAGGCACCCCGCTCGATGCAGTTCGTCGACGCTCTGCCCCTCTCTGCTGCCGGTAAGGTCCTCAAGCGCGATCTACGCATCGCTGCGGAGGCAGAAGGGGCAATCACCTCCCGATAAAAGATTCGACCATGCGTCGTTCTGATTCTTCATCAGCCAACGGCCAGGCAAGTAGCGTGAGAACTATCCTGACCACCCACTGTGAGGTTTCGTCGCCGGCGCCCAGCCCCGCAAGATGCTTCGCCGACTCACCCAGCAGCGGCGACGACATGAGGTACTCGTCCATTCCCTTGCCCCGGGCAGACGCGAATCCTGCACTGACTGCAGCGTTCGCCCGGATCGCACGCACCGAAGCAAGCACGGCTTCGACTACCCGCCGATCCCCTTCCAATGGTTCGACGGCAGCTGACACCTCGAGCGCTACCGCTTCAACCGCACGGGAGATCACTCCGTCTTGGATCGCCTTCTTCCCGCCGACGTAGCGGTACAGCGTTGCCCGCGAGCACCCCGCGCGCTCAGCCACCTCGTCGACGCTGATTCGTTGGAATCCGCGCTCGAGAATGAGTTCGGCGGCGGCCGCATAGATGCGTTCCACCGCCAACTCATGACGATTACCGCCGGCCAGCCAGTCTGCGCCTCTCGGTTCAATATGTCTCACCATGAGACAAAGATAGCCAAAGATTCTCATCTTCGGACCCATTCCACTGCTGTGACCAGCATCGAATGCGAGAACGACGAATCGGGTGAGAATTTATGAAACTCCCTGGTCAACTCCTATTTTTCGGTGTTGACAATGCCTGTGCGAGCGGAGAATTCTTAGGCCGATGACCGCCTCGACCGACATCAACCCATTTGCCATCACAAACATCGAAAATCCGTACCCGCTGTATGCGTCACTGCGACAAAAGTGCCCGGCGTACCGGGTTCCCGGTACCAACTTCTACCTCGTCTCGAGTTGGAAACTTGTCACCGAGGCACTCACCCGGACCGAAGACTTCTCGTCCCATCTCACCGGTGTTCTGGTCCACCCGGCAGAAGGTCCACCGGTCACGTTCGACATGGATGGCAATGGGCAAGCGATTCACGTCCTTGCCACCGCTGACGATCCCAGCCATCAAAGACATCGCAAACAGGTTCTACCCACACTGGTCGCCAAACGAATCCGTACCATGGAACCTGCCATCGCCGACTACGCAGAACGGTTGTGGAACAACCACTTCGATGGACGGCACATCGAGTGGGTTTCTGCGCTCGCCGATCGACTACCACTGCAGATGGTCGCCCATCTGATCGGACTACCCGAAGCGGATGTGCCGCAACTACTGACGTGGTCTTACGACAGCACTGAGTTGCTCAGCGGGTTAGTGAGCGCTGAACGCCTGCCCGAAGTCGTGAACGCAGCCACCCAACTCGCCGGGTACCTGTACAACAAACTGGAAGCCGCCCAGGCCGCACCAGGCGAGAACCTACTCGGCGATCTGGTGCGCGCCAACACCAACGGCGATATCGATACAACCGTCGCAGTATTGATTCTCGTCCAACTTGTCGGCGCTGGAGGCGAGTCCACCGCAGGTTTGATCGCTAATTCCGCTCGGATACTGGCCGACAATCCTCTACTACAGCAAGAACTTCGAGAGAATCACGAATTGATTCCACCGTTCCTCGAAGAATCCCTACGACTCGAGTCCCCGTTCCGCGGACACCATCGCCATGTCACCCGCGATACGACGCTAGGCGGCGTCCCACTTTCTGCGGGAAGCCATCTCATCCTCTTGTGGGGCTCGGCCAATCGCGATCCGGCCGCCTTCCCGGATCCGGACATCCTGAACATCGGACGGCCAAATCTTCGCTCGCATTTGGCTTTCGGCAAGGGAGCCCACTTCTGCGTCGGCGCCGCTCTTGCTCGACTGGAAGCAAAGATCGCACTCACAATGCTGCTCGAGAAGAGCCAACACGTGAGCCTGACAGACGGTGCGCCTCCCGAATGGGTGCCGAGCCTGTTCGTGAGGCGCCATCAGAGTCTGCTCCTGACCGTCACACCGTGAAGATCGTTTCTCCGCCCACAACAGTCCGCAGTACCCGAAGTGCCGCCAGATCGACAGTGTCATCTACAAGCGGATCTCCGTCAAGGACAACAAAATCCGCCAGCAGACCTACTGCGATTCTGCCCTTGTCCACCTCTTCGCCGGTGATGCGTGCGGCGGCATGTGTGTAGCCGGACAACGCATCGTGCGTACTCACACGTTGCTGCGCACCGAGAACATGACCTTCGCGTGTCAGCCGATGGACAGCGGTATTCATGGTGAAGAGCGGATTCACCGGAGTGACCGGGCAATCACAATGCAAACCGTAGGGAAGTCCGGCAGCCACGACCGACGCTACCGGGCTGATTCGTTCACCTCGGCCGGGACCGAGAAAACGATCACGGTGACGATCACCCCAGTAGTAGACGTGATTGACGAAAATCGATGCAACAACACCTACTTCGACCATTCGCCGAATTTGATCCTCGCGAAGCGTCTGCACGTGCTCGAGCCGGTGCGCAATGTCGATGTCAGGGTACGCGGCCTTGGCGAGGGCAATGGCGTCGAGCGCATGGTCGATAGCCTGATCACCGTTGGTGTGAATCGCTACCTGCCGTCCCGCGCCGTGATGCTCGCTCACCAGAGCATCGAGCGCACCCGACGGGATTGCCATTCCACCACAATGACATCCACCCAAATCGTGATACGGCTCGCTCAGCGCCGCAGTGTGCAGCTGAATGGAACCGTCCGAAATCAGTTTCACGCCGCCAACCGCTACATGGCTGGTCGAATCAGCTAGTTCGCCCAACTGATCGTGCACACCATGACCCAGGTACAGCCGCGCACGTAGGCGCAGTTCGCCCTCGTCGTCAAGCTCGCGGTAGGCGTCGTACATCTCCGAGGTGACGTACATGTCGTGGAAGCTGGTCACGCCTACGGATGCCATCACATCTTGCGCTCGCAGTAGCGCCAGCTTGGAGTCGCCCGGGTCCATTGCAGGAGCCAGATTGTGCACCAACGACATTGCCGGAATCTCGCACAGCTCCCCGGTAGGTGTGCCGTCGGCATCGCGGACGATGACGCCACCCTCGGGGTCGACGGTAGCCTGCGTGATCCCAGCCATTTCCAGTGCAAGCGAGTTGACGTAGATCCCGTGAGCAGACAGGTGACGCACCAAAATCGGATGTTGCGTCGACGCGCGGTCGAGATCTGCTGTCGTCAATCCCCGGTCCTCGGCCACAAGACTGTCGTCGAATCCCCACGCCTGGATTGCCTCACCAGGCGGCGTCGTCTCCGCGCGCGCGGCCAATGCAGCAACAACCGCGTCGATTGTGGGGCACGCACCCGTCGTGGCCTCGACGTCCCCGAGCATCAATCCCCACATCATCGGATGCAGATGGGTTTCGATGAATCCGGGAACTACCACCGCTCCGTCCAGATCCACGATCTCCGCGTCAGGTCCGGCCAGCACCGTGATCTCGGCATCGGATCCGACGGCCACAAATCTGCCGTCCTTGCTTGCCATGGCCGTCGGCGTAACAGCGCTCGATCCGTCCATGGTCTTGATGTCGCCGTTGATGTAGATGCGGTCGGCCGTCACGGTCATGCTCGTGTCTCCATTCGTTCACCGACAACGGCTGTCGGTGTTTTCGCTGCAGGCTGCCGCGTCGCGACAACCACTCCGGCAAGAATCAGCGCCGCACCGACAATCTGCACGACGCTGGGGATCTGAGAAAGCAGAAAGGCACCGAACAATAACGCCGACGCCGATTGCAGCACCAAGCTGGCGGCAACGGAACCAGCTGGCAACCGCTGGCTCGCACTTGCCACCAATAGCCACCCCACCACTTGAGATACCAAGGCCAGCAGGATGAGCCACCCTTGAGCAGGTAAAGCTGGTGCAGGATCAAGAGTTCCGGTGACAATTCCGATCAAGCCGGATGTAAGTCCGGTAGCGATCGTGGAAACCAGCACCGGCAATGCAGTCCGGCCCGCAGCTCGCGTCGCCAATCCCATCAGGAAGATATACACGGCATACGCGCCGGCAGCGATCACCGCGAACGTCGCACCTACAGCAGGGTTGGCTCCGGTGAGCGTCGTACTCATTCCCGCAACCAACGCCACACCCACCAGGAGAAGTGGCAGGCTCGTCACCAGTTCCTTCGTAATGCGCTGGCGTAGCACTATGTAGCCCAGGACAGCCACAAAGAGCACCTGCAGATTCAAGAGCACCGTCGACAAACCGGCGCCAATCGAGTGAATCGCCTCATGCCACAGAACGAGGTCGACGCCCAGGAACACTCCAGCAAGAACAGCCTTGACTATCCACGGCCTCGTCGAGGTCTTTCCCGGTTGGCGGCGTCGTTGAACCCAGACGAGGATCCCGAGCGGAATCAAGGCGTAGACGCACCGGAAGAACGCGCCGGTCGCGGGCGACACCCCGGACAGGTCGTACAGGATCGACGTGAGGCCGAGAATGCATGCACCAGAGACAACCACTCGCAGATCTCGACGGCGTTGCTCGTCGCCGGTCCGCGCCGAGGCGAGTCCCGAAGATACATCATCACTCATGGTGATAATGTATCACTGACAGTGAGATCTGCCCCACAAGGGAAGATAGAGCCATGAGAACCCCGGTTACCCGCGAACGTGTCATCTCGGCCGCAGCCGAACTTGTGGACAGCAAAGGCCCGGACGCACTGGTTCTCAGCCAACTCGCCGACACCCTCGACGTGCGGCAATCAGCTCTCTACAAGCACGTTGACGGCGTCGACGACGTCCAACACCAGCTCAGCCTCCTCGCCCGGAAACTGCTCGCCCAGCACCTCCGCGACGCCGCAGTCGGCCTCTCCCGCGACGACGCCGTCGTGGCACTCGCCGACGCGTGGCGAGAATTTGTTCGCATCCACCCCGGGCTGTACGCGATCACCGACCGCTACCCGACAGCCCCACACGCAGACCTCGTCGCAGCGGTCGGAGAAGTTGTCGACGTCATCAACCGAGTCATTGCCGGATACGGCCTCGGTGAAGACGACTCGGAGCAGGCAGCGTGGTCGTTGCGAAGCGCACTGCACGGCTTCTGCGTGTTGGAGTCCCAAGAAGGCCACCCAGCCGGCACAGATCCCGACCGCGTTTATCGGCGCCTGGTCGAACTTCTCTGCGCCGGAATCAGTCGAATGTAGGTATGCACGAAGGGTCGTCGGATCTAGACACGGAAGCCCAACCCGAACGTGACCTGCCCGTCCTCGTCCACCTCGTAGATTTCCACGCCTTCATCCACGTGTGGGGCGTCCGAACCGAACGCGACAGCCACTTTCGAGCTTGCGTTTCTGGTCATATCCAGAACCAGTTCCACGGCCTCAGCCGGCGAGAAATGTTCGTGCACTTCACTGATCACGTGAGCCGGGATGTAGCCGGGTTGCCACACCATCGCGTCAGCCAGCGCCAAAGCCGCCTTGTGGCGATCCGACAACCCGCTGCCCTGGTAGTTGTCGACCTCGTCGAAGAGGGCTTCGTCGGCACCGGCCTCGAGCGCAGAACTCATTCGCAGGGACTTGCACAATCTGCAATTGTGTTGGCGAGCTTGGCGCAGCCGCACAAGTTCGGTGGTGACCGGATCGAGAACCCGCAACCGCGCCACGCTGCGCGAGAATTCTGCACTGTCCACCGACAGTTCTGTTTCGCGCCAGTCCTGCGGTGGCGGCCATTGCATTGTCGACGGCCTGAACAGCAGATCCAATGCATGCAGTAGCCGCGGAAACCAGTCCGCCACATACACCGCAAACACGAATTCCTTGGCCTGCGATCCCAGTTCGTTCAACAACGCGCCGCGCAGACTGCTGTCGACATTCGACACGTCGATGCTGAACTGCTCGGCAAAATCGTGCGCTACCGATTCCTGGGCGAAGTCAGTCGACGGCGGCAACGGCAAGGCAGACAGCGACAAAGCCTCGGCGCAGGTCGAGCGCACCTGCGCGTCGAGCACACCGCTACTGCTAAAGATCATGCGGTACAGCACTTCTGATACTTCCGGCGCGTATCGGGACAGCGCTTCTCCAGCGTCGATGCCAGTTGACTTGCTATACACGTCCATAAATCGACCCCATCCAGACCGCGCACAGTGCCTGCGTTGCCGCAGCCACATCAGCAGCCTTTTGATCACCGATCCAGTAGCGATCGCCCATGCGGGCAATGCTTTCCAACAGAACAAGCGCAAGCATCCGACTGTCGGCACCGACAGGCGCGCGGCCGGATTCCCGCTCCGAATCGATCACTGCCGCAACAGGTTCGACAAACCCTTCCAACCCACGGTTCCACAGGTCGTCCACCCCGGGGTCCGATGATCTGGCGTCGCGCATTGCCCGGAACAAATGTGGGTGGCGCATCCAGGTATCACGAACCGCACCGATCATCTGCCCGACTTGCCGCGCGGGATCATCAGTCCCGCCCGAATAGATTGCCGACGCTGCTGCAACCTCTTCGTCCACCGCTTTGCTGAGTTCGCTGACTGCCGCAGCTTTGTTGTCGAAATAGAAGTAGAAGGCCGAACGGGTTACCCCGGCAGCCTTGGAAATATCGCGGACATTCAGTTCATGGAGAGTTGTTGTCTCCAAAAGGTTTTCCAAGGCACGCAGAATCGACTCCCGCCGAAGTTCACCTTTATCCGACCTTCCGGCATCAACACCGTCTCGCACAGCCGATTCCACAATCCACCTTCACGTCGATCAGTTTGTGAGCCGAACCACATCGTATGGAAGTTTTTGACACGTGTCAATAGTGCCGAGCCCAGCGCATTCAAGCACCGGACAGGCTCAGTCCCACTCACCGGGACCGGCGTTATCGCACCCACGTCAAATCCTGTTGCCTCTCCATCATTCGCAATCACAGACCTGCAATCCTGCAGTGCACCTGGTGATTTCATCCCCCACTGCCTTTCAAGTGGCGCACAAATCTCACCCAGACAAAGGATTCACCATGACGAGTACCGTCCCGTCCGTCACCGAACACCCGAGCGCGCCCTTCCCCTGGCCTCGCCCTCCGATCGACCCGCCGGCCGAGTACCAGTGGTTGCGTGAGAACGCCCCCGTCACGCGAGTCGATATCTTCGGCGGCGAATATGCCTGGCTCGTAACCCGTTACGACGACGTACGCTCGATCCTGTCCGATCCGCGAGTCAGCGCCGACAGCCGCAATCCCGGATATCCCCGATTCGGCGCACCACCCGAACCCGAAGACCAGCGACTTTTCTTGCGGATGGACGGCGCCGAGCACGAGATCTTCCGCAACCTGCTGGCCAAAAACTTCACGCTCACCGCGATGAAGAAGATCCGGCCGGCGCTGCAGGAACTCGTCGACACCACCATCGACGCGATGCTGGCCACTCCCGAAGGCCAGACCGACTTCGTGAAGGCCGTTGCGCTCCCCATCCCCAGCACGGTTCTGAGCTGGATTCTGGGCGTGCACGCCGAGGACCGCGCATTCTTCAACAAGGCCGCCGACGAGGCTCTGATGGCCAATGACCTCACGAACCCCGACGCGATGGGCCGAGCCATTGCAGCCATGAACGATCTACGCGGGTATATCCGCAAGATCGCGAACGAACGAGCAGCACTTGATGATCCGGGTGACGACATCATCGGTCAGTTGGTGGCCGCCGAACGGGCAGGCACCATCACGATGATGGACGTCGAGAACTCCGGATTCCTCCTCATCATCGCCGGGCATGACACCACCACCAACATGACCGCCCTTGGCATGTACACCTTGCTGCAGCACCCTGAGCAGTGGGCGCAGATGCAGGAGAACCCGGCGTTGGTTCGCAATGCCGTCGAAGAACTGCTGCGCTACCTGACCGTCGTCCATCTTGTCATCCTCCGATCCTCGACCGAGGACATCGAAATCGGTGGCGTCACCATTCCCGCGGGCGAAGCCATCATCCCGCTCAACCTGTCGGCCAACCGCGACGACGCCCACTTCCCCGGTGCAGACGCACTCGACATCCATCGAAAAGCACGTGACCACTTCGCTTTCGGCTACGGCGTTCATCAATGCATCGGTCAGGCCCTGGCTCGTCTCGAACTACAGATCATCTTCGAAACCCTGGCCCGCCGGGTGCCGACGCTGAAACTGGCCGCTCCGCCCGAAGAACTGCAGTTCAAAGTGTGGTCCGGGATCAACGGAGTCTTCTCACTTCCCGTCACCTGGTAGCCACCCCCTTACGTCAGGAGCATCAATCATGATCAGTTTCACCGGCAAAACCGTTGTCCTCACCGGATGTTCGTCCGGAATCGGAGCCGAGGCCGCCACCAAACTTGCCGCTCTCGGCGCCCGCGTGATCGGTGTCGACCGAGTTGCCTCGACCGACAACTCGATCACCCAGATGATTGTCGGCGACCTCTCCACCCAGTCGGGCGTCGCTGACATCGCCGCGCAGATCGACGGCCCCGTCGATGTGCTGATCAACAACGCCGGCGTCGCGGCAACACTGCCGTGGCGAACCGTCATGTCGATCAACGCGCTCGCTCCACGCGATCTCACTCGCCTTCTCCTGCCGAAATTTGCCGTCGACCCGGCGGTAGTCACGACCGCGTCACAGGCAGGTTTTCTGTGGCAGCAGAACTTTGCCCGGCTCAATGCCTTTCTCGCCATCGATAATTGGGACGACGCCCTCGAATCTCTCGCAGACTTCCCCGGTATCGAGGATGTCTGCTACAACCTCTCCAAGGAAGCCGCCATCATCAATGCGGGCAACCTGGCCGTCGACGGCAAGCACATCGGACTACGTTCCAACTCTGTATCCCCCGGCACAGTCGGCACGCCGCTCCTGAAGGACTTCACGGCCACCATGGGTGACGCCGCTATCTCCGGTGCCGTCACCTGGGCGGGCCGTCATGCCCAGCCAGGCGAGATCGCCGACGCCATCATCTTCCTCGCCTCCTCAGACGCGGCCTGGATCAGCGGAGCAGACATCCCGATCGACGGCGGATTCAGCGCCATGATCTTCCGTTCGTACATCGCGCCGGCCATGGCCGCGATGGCGACCAGCGCCTAGTCAGGAGAACCACTATGAGCACCGACAACGAACTGATCTCGATCAATCCGGCGACTCTCGAAGAAGTGGGGCGCACCGCCGTCACCACGGCGCCCGAGCTCGACGCGAAAGCTGTTGCCGCCCAGTCCGCCTTCCAGTCCTGGCGAACGTCGCGGAGCACCCGGCAGGGTCTACTCGCTGCTTGTTCCTACGAATTGATGCGGCAGTCCCCGGCGATCTCCGCCCTACTCACCGCGGAGCAGGGTAAGTCGCTCACCGATTCGAGCGGCGAAGTCTGGATCTCGGCCCGCTGCCTCGCACACTTCGCCCGCCTCGACTGGGCGGACGAATCGCAAGCTCCGGCATCGCCGATACGCGACGCTCGAATTCAGCACCGCCCGTTGGGCGTCGTTGCGGCTATCGTGCCGTGGAACTTCCCGATCTTCCTCATGATGGCCAAGATTGCGCCCGCACTGGCCGCAGGAAACACAGTTCTGGTCAAACCTGCCGAGTCGGTGTCGCTGGTAGTCGGTGAGGTTGTCCGCATCCTGCAAAGCATTCTTCCCGAGGGCGTACTCGACATCGTCTACGGCGGACCGGATACCGGCAAGGCGTTGATCGAACACGCTGCCGTACGCAAGGTCTCGTTCACCGGTTCAACGGGGGTTGGCAAGGCGATCATGAAGCAGGCCGCCGAAACGATCACGCCGGTCACCCTCGAGCTTGGTGGCAACGATCCCGCGATCCTCCTCGACAGCGCAGATATCAATTACGCCGCAGGATTTTTGGCGCACTCCGCCTTCTTCAACAGCGGGCAGATGTGCATCGCCCCCAAGCGCGCGTACGTGCCCGCCGACACGGTCGACGCCTTCTGCGCCACGTTCGAAGCGGTCATGTCGACAATGGTGGTGGGCGACGGGGCCGCAGCCGGCACCACGGTCGGTCCCCTGCACAATTCTGCGCAACTCGAGTACGTGCAGGGCCTGCTCGACAAGGCCAGAGCTGACGGCGCAAACATCACCGGCGGAAATCGAATCACCACTCTGCCCGGGTATTTCATGGAACCCGCTTTGGTGCGCGGTGTGGACGACTCCAGCGACATCGTCAAGTTCGAGCAGTTCGGTTTGGCATTCCCCGTCGTGGCCTACACCAACGTCGACGACGTTGTCTCCCTCCTGAACAGTCAGGAGTTCGGACTCGGTGCATCTGTCTGGGGAGAACAAGCCGCCGCAGTCGAGGTGGCCGAACAGATCGATGCCGGTCAGGTGTGGGTCAATACCCACAATGCCCTCGAAGTCGAACTTCCCTTCGGCGGAGTGAAGAGCAGTGGCTTCGGCCGGGAGGGTGGCGAAGCCGGGGTCCACGATTTCCTGGAAACCCGCGTGGTGAGTGTAAAGCTGTAACGCACTGTGCGCCTTTGTCAACCGCCCGCGGTTAACAAAGGCGCACAGCAGGGCTCAGTCGATCTGCAGCGCGACGCCCTTGGTTTCCTTCACGAAGAACACCGTGACAAATGTGATCAGGGCGCAGAACACGAAGTAGCCGGCCGGCGCCAGATTGTTGTCGGTCACGCTGATCAGGTACGTCGCGATGAACGGTGCGGTACCACCGAGAAGCATGTTGGTGACGTTGTTACCCAAGGCGAGGCCGCTGTATCGCACTGACGCCTTGAGCATCTCGACGTACGTCACGTACGACGCACCGTTGACTACGGAGACGCAGATGAACAGAACCGACTGACCGGCCACTGCAGCCCACGTGCCCGAACTCGCCATCAGCATGAACATCGGGACGCCCAGGACCACCGACGCGGCACTACCGGCAAACAGCACCGGACGACGTCCGTACTTGTCGGCCATGTAACCCGCGATGGGGAGTGTGATCACGCCGAGCACCAGGGCGAGCGACGTGGACAGGAATGCAACCTGCTTGGAGTGTCCGCCGGCAGTCTGGAGGTACGTCGCGGCGTACACCGAAGCGATGTAGTAGCCGCCGGTGATGAGCGCTCCGAGAAGGATGATCTTGACGACGCTGCCACCTGAACTGCGCAGCAGTTCCTTGATCGGGAGGGACTCGGTCTCACCCTTTTCCTGGAGCTCCTCGAACTGCGGGGTGTCTTCCATCTGGCTACGGATCCAGATACCGATACCACCGATCAGCAGGCTGAGCAGGAACGGCAGACGCCATGCCCATTCGAGGACCTGTTCTTCGGAGAACACCGACGTGAGGCCGAGTGCGATCAGCGAAGCCGCGAGAGAGCCCAGGTAGGTTCCGGTGTTGACCATCGACGTCTGGGTCGCACGCCACCGCGCCGGAGCGGACTCGGAGACAAATGCGTTGGCACCGCCGAGCTCACCGCCGGCTGCGAAGCCTTGAAGGCAACGAGCCAACACCAGGATCGATGTCGCCCACATGCCCAACGTGGCATAGGTCGGTAGCAGACCCATACCGGCGGTGGCGATAACCATCAGCAAGATGGTCCACGACAGCGCGTTCTTACGGCCGTACCGGTCGCCGATATGACCGAAGAAGATTCCGCCGGGAACACGGAGGAAGAAGGCCACGGCAAACGCCGCGAAAGTACCGAGCAGCGCCGCATTCGGATCGGAGGACACGAAGAACAGCGCGGCGATGGTGGTTGCCATGTATCCGTAGATACCGAAGTCGTAGTACTCGACGACGGTACCGACGATGGCCGCGCGAATCACCTTGACGGTGGACTGGCGTTCGGCTGGAGTGCCACTGTCTTCGACGCCGCCCTCGGCGCGCGCCATGGTCTCATTCTCTGACATGTTGGTCCCTACTGACTGAAGTCGTGCAGCGCAAACGATAGACGTCAGGCGTGCGCAATGGAATTGACCGGTACGCCCGCGGCGTCGGTCTTCGTGAAACTCGCCGCATTGCGTCCCGCAATACGACCCATGGTCAGAGCGTTTGCAACCGCGTTGCCACCGCCCACGTAGCGCAGTCCCAGAATGCCGGCACCGGCCTCGCCGGCGGCGTAAAGTCCCTCGATCGGAACACCGGTTTTTCCGAGAACTGCTGCACTGCTGTTGATTTCCAGACCGGCGTGTGTGCACACCAGTTCGGCGGGAAGGATCTTTGCCGCGTAGAACGGTGCGGTGCCGATCCGGTCCGGATTGCCGACCGCACCTTTGTTTCGCAACGTGCGGTGACGCAGGAAGTCGTCGTCGTATCCGTTGGGCAATTGCTCGTTCCAACGATCTACCGTTGCCGTCAATGTCTGCGCCGGAACGCCGATCAGTTCGGCGAGTTCCTCGACCGTGTCGGCTCGAAGTGTGCGACCGGCAGCAGCTTCTTCGGCGACACGCTCGGGGTTCCAGTCTGCATAACCGGGAGTCTGATTCACTCGGGCGTCCTCGTCGAAGATCATCCAGCCGTAGCCGCCCTGCTGGTCGATGATGCCCGTCGAGACCGCGTACGACGCGTCCTCGTCCATAAAACGCCGACCGTTCTGATTGACGTTGACGCGGGACTTCGGCGGAAACCCTGACTGCCAGTGATGGAACCGCTGGAAGTAGACGGTCGGCATGATGAGGCCCCAGCCGTCACCGGCAATCGACGCGCCGAGATCCTCGGCGAACCGCAGGTGGTCGCCGCGACTACCGTCGGCGGCAACGACGAACAACGATTCTTCAGCTTTGTTGGCGTCGGGGAAATAGCGATCGACCAGAGCCGGATCCTGAGCGAAACCACCGGAAGCAACGACGACGGCACCCGCAGGAACCTCGATGTCGTCGGCAACTACGCCGACAACCCGACCGTCTTCCTCGATCAGCTTCTGCACCCGCGTGCCGAAGATAACTTCGATGCCGTGCTTGCGCCGAGCCTTGTCCAGTACCTGAATCAGACCGTATCCCTGGTCTTTCGGAACGTGGCCACGCCAGACATCTTCGACTCCGGCCTGTGCCAGCCCCGGCTGATGGGCGTTACCCGAGATCGCGGCCGGGATCTCGACGCCGAGGCCGATCAGCCACTCGAGCGTCGGTGCGGCGTTCTCGCAGAACGCACGAATCAATCCGGGTGCAAGCACCCACTGGTTGAGATCCATGTAGTGCTGGAAGAACTTCTCCGCGGTGTCGTCGATACCCAGGCCGGACTGCACGCTGGTGCCGGCAGCCGTGAAGATGCCGGCGGAAAGTGCTGTGGAGCCGCCAAGTTCGGTCTCGGATTCGAACAGCAGCACGGAAGCGCCCTCTTCGGCTGCCGATACCGCAGCTGCGAGTCCCGCTCCGCCGCCGCCGATGACAACAACATCCCAGTGATCACTCACGAAAGTTCTCCAGTCTCCGCAATGATGCGGTGGTACAAGCCGTTCGAGACCAGTCCGCCGTCCACAGTGATTTCGGTTCCACTCGTGTAGGTCGACTTGTCGGACAGCAGGAACAGAACTGCCTCGGTGATCTCGTCCAGAGTTGCCATGCGCCCGAAGGGAACCGACTTCAGTGACGCGGCAACAAAATCGCTTGCTCCACCGAGCAAGTCCGTACCGACCAGACCCGGGTGCACCGAGTTGACACGAATTCCCCACTGCGCAAAGTTGCCTGCCGCTGATTTCGACAGCCCGGTCAGGCCCCATTTGCTCGAGGAGTAGGCCGGTGAGAAGTATCCGACCTGACCGGCGATGGACGAGATGTTGACGATGGATCCGCCTCCGCTCTCCTGCATCAACGGAGCCACCGCCTTCATGCCGTAAAACGGCCCGAAGAGGTTGATCTTCATGGTCAGTTCCCAGATGTCATCAGGGGTGTCCATGAATTCGAGCCGCCGAGAGATACCGGCATTATTGATCAGCCCGCCCAGTTCACCGTGCGCAGAGCGGATTTCGTCGACAACTCGCGCCCACGCGGAGGGGTCGGTGACATCGAGCGAATGCGCGGACGCCGAACCTCCGCCTGAGATGATCTCCTCGACCAGAGCGGAGGAATCCGCCACATCCGCGATGCACACGTGGGAACCACGAGCCGCCAGCGTGCGCGAGTGGTGTGCTCCCATTCCCCCGGCACCACCCGTAACCAGAACGACACCAGGATAATTCGTGCGATCAGACATGTCGCGAACCGCCGTCGACGGCAATGCTGTGACCGGTGACGTAACGCGCGCTGTCCGAGAGCAGGAACAGCACCGGGCCGAAGACCTCTTCCGGGGAACCCAACCGGTGCAGCGGAACAGCGTCGAGAGCCTTGGCCAGTGCGGCCGGATCTTCCTGGACCCATTTGGTCATGGCGGTGTCGATGTACCCGGGCGCTATGGAGTTGACACGAAGTCCCTTGTCGCCGAATTCGACTGCGAGAGATTCGGTGAGGTGCGCGACGGCTGCCTTCGACGTGCAATACGCACCACGGCCCTTACGGACGCGCAGAGCGGACACCGAGGACATGTTCACGATGGCACCACCGGGCTTCATGTGGCGAGCGGCGGCCTGAGCGCCGTACAGGACGCCTTCGACGTTGACGCTCAACGTCGCACCGATCTGCTCGGGTGTGATCTCCTCGGCCAGCGCAAACGGGAAGATACCGGCGTTGTTGATCCAGAAGTCGACCTGTCCGAACTCCGCGAGTGCCAGCTTGGCCAGCGTCTCGTGATCGTCGGGCTTGGTGACGTCGACGCGGGCACCGATCACACGGCCGGGCTTGTCCGCCAAGGAGTTTGCGCTCAGTGCAGCATTGATTGTCTGGGCAGTTTCCAGCATCTGCTCTTCGTTGATGTCTGCACCGACTACGTTGACTCCGCGTGACGCCAGACCTTCCGCGAACGTCGCACCCATTCCCTGGGCAGCGCCGGTCACTACGGCAACCTTGCCTGCCAACTCCGGGTACACCGCCGACATTTGCGTGGCAACGGTGCGGCCCGGGTTCGTCTGATCGGCGTTAACGGTCATGATATTTGGTCTCCTACTGAATTCTGTTGTGCACAAACGTGAAAGACGGTTAGGGATTGCGTGGCGCGTCGTCGCGGGACACGATGCGGCGGGCGATCTTCCACTCGTCACCGACTCGAATCACTCGATCCGTGATCGTTGTCATCCGAACCAATCGCGTGTCCCCACCGCGCTTGGTCGCGACGATCTGCAGATAGCCGCGCACCGTCAACTCGGCTTCGACTGCCGTTTCCACCAACAAGTTGGTGATCACGTGCCGATGAACCTCGTCCGCCGCTTCGGCTCCGGAGTAGAACCGGCCGGCAAAAGCTTCGAGATCCGAAGAACCGACTACCGGTTCCGGATAGCTGGGCGAATGGAACTCACCGTCAGTCGTAAATGTTGCCGCCCAATCACGTTGACGCCCGGAGTCGATGAGATGACTCTGCAATGCATACAACTGGTGGATTGCGGCAACGTCGCCGGCCGCCACTCCGCGGTAGTCAGTCATGAGGATGTTCTCTCCGGAAAACACTGCGCTGGACTCCCCTGAAGGGTTGCCCACCTGTCGAATGTGTGCGATAATCGCACAGGCCGTGCGATATGAACAAAGCGTAGGTGGCCCACCTCACAAACGTCAAGGAGCGAACTCGATGCGCGAACTCAGTGATGACCATCGACCCCGAATAAGTCCAGTTCAAGTGGACTCCGGCATGTCGAAAACTCTCCATCACGGACTCGAGATTCTGGAGCTCCTCACCTCCTATCCGCACGGGTTGTCGGTCACAGACATCGCCGACGGCATCGGAGTTCACCGGACGGTCGCGCACCGACTCATCCGGACTCTCGAGGCACATCACTTGTGCCGCAAGGACACTTTCAAACGCGTCACACTCGGCGCAGGACTGGTCACCCTCGCCGAACCGGTGGAGCAGGATTTGCGAACCCTCGCCCGCCCGATCCTCGAAGAACTTGCCGACGCCACCGAAGCCACGGCCCACCTCGTGGTCCGCGAGAGCGAGACCGAAGTTCGCGCACTGATGGTCGTCGAGCCACGCAGCGCCCGAATGCACGTCGCCTTCCGTCCCGGCCAGGTCGATCCGATCGACCGCGGCTCCGCCGGCCTGTCCATGCTGGCCTCACTCCCACCCGTCGACGGTGAACGAGACGAAGTGCGCATTGCCCGTGCGCGCGGTTACGCGTCGACGATCGGCGAGATCACCCCTTCCGTCCACGGCATTTCGGCGGCAGTTCCCGGACGCCGCGGCGACGCCATCACCAGTATCGGAATCTCCGCTTTCCACGCCGAGGACCAAGACGCACTCGGCGCGGAGGTTATCGCCGCCGCACAAAAACTGGGAAGCTTGTTGCGCTGATCGCCGCAATGTCGAGCCTCGGGAATATCGCAGGCTCGACATTGTTGAGTCAGCATGAGATAGTTGAACAATCAACTACCTAAGTGCAAGGAGTTACGACATGCCTGCTGTGACAGTCGAGAACATTTTGGCCCTGCCCCGGCTCGACGAGCCTGCAGCGTCCGCAGTCAGCCGTCCCGTCAAGAGCATCACCACCGCTCCCGTCGGCTACGAAGGCGAAGGCTTCCCCGTACACCGCGCATTCGCGGGCATCGATCTCTCAGCACTCGACCCGTTCATCCACATGGACCAGATGGGTGAGGTCAACTACGCCCCCGGAGAACCCAAGGGCACGCCCTGGCACCCGCACCGCGGCTTCGAAACCGTCACCTACATGATCGACGGCATCATGGAGCACCAGGACTCCAACGGCGGCGGCGGCATTATCGGCGGCGGTGACACCCAGTGGATGACCGCAGGTGGCGGCATCCTCCACATCGAGACGCCCCCGGAGCACCTCGTTGTCAGCGGCGGCCTCTTCCACGGCGTCCAACTGTGGGTGAACCTCCCCCGAGACAACAAGATGGCAGCGCCGCGGTACCAGGACATCACCGGAAACAAGGTCGCTCTGCTCTCGTCGCACGACGGCGGCGCATTGGTACGCGTCATCGCAGGCGAGATCGCCGGCCACGCCGGACCGGGATCGACGTACACGCCCATCGCGTTGTCCCACACGACCATCGCACCTGGCGCCAGCGTCACGTTGCCGTGGAACCCCGAGTTCAACGCCATCGCCTATGTTCTTGCCGGTGAGGGAACCGTCGGCGCAGAGCGTCGGCCGATCCGCGCAGGCCAGACCGCCGTGTACGGACGCGGCGACTCCATCACCATCGCCGCATCCGATCGCCAGGATTCACGGACCGAATCGCTCGAGGTCTTCATCCTCGGCGGCAAGCCGATCCGCGAGCCCATCGCCATGGCCGGACCGTTTGTCATGAACACGAAGTCCGAGGTCATGCAGGCATTCGAGGACTTCCAGGCCGGACGCCTCGGTTCCATCCCGGCAGCCCACGAAACTCTGAGCTGACATGAAATCGGTAGTAGTTCAGCGTGCGCATGAACGTGCGCACCTGAACTACGGCTGGCTCACGTCCCGTCACAGCTTCCCCTTCGCCGGAAACTTCGACCACGCCGCTTACGCGCACGGATTACTTCTGGTCAACAACGACGACATCGTCGAAGCCGGCTCCGGTTTCGACACCCATCAACACCTCGACACCGAAATCGTGACGTGGGTGCTCAGCGGTTCCCTGGTCCACCAGGATTCAGCTGGGCACACCGGCGAAATTCATCGCGGCCTCGCGCAACGAATGAGCGCCGGAACCGGGATACTGCATTCCGAGCGCAACGACACCCGGCGCGCCGACGGTACCCGCCACACAGAACCGGTCCACGTCGTCCAAATGTGGATTCCACCAGACGAATCCGGGATCACTCCGAGCTATCAGGAACTCAACGTCAACACCGAACTCGACGCCGGTGGCTTGATCACCTTGGCGTCGGGAATGCCCGCGCATCGCGATCACAGCGCGATCACGCTTCACAACAAGTTTGCGGCGCTGCACGTTGCACGCCTCGACATCGGTCAGACGATAACCCTGCCGGACGCCCCGTATGTTCACGCCTACATCCCGCAGGGCTCCGTCACAGTCGAGGGCGTCGACACTCTCTCGACCGGAGATTCGTTGCGACTCAAGGAAACCGGCGGACATCGAGTCACCGCCGCGGAACCCGCAGAAGTTCTGATCTGGGAGATGCACGCCGGACTGCGGCCCCATCTCGTACGCTGAAAGCATTCGGCCCCAAAGGAGGAACGCCATGTCGGCGCTCACAACCCCGCACATCGACGTCCACCGCAGCGGTGATCGCCTGAAATCCCGCATCTCCTGGCTTGATTCGAAGCATTCCTTCTCGTTCGGGCAGCACTACGACCCCGACAACACCCACCACGGCCTGCTCCTCGTCAACAACGACGACACCGTGCTCGCGGGTACCGGATTCGACACCCATCCGCACAAGGACATGGAAATCGTTACCTGGGTGCTGCGCGGTTCGCTCGTTCACCAAGACTCCATCGGGCACTCCGGTGTCATCTATCCCGGACTCGCGCAACGGATGAGCGCAGGCACCGGGATCATGCACAGCGAGAAGAACGACTCGTGGCGTCTGGGCGGCCAACAGCACTCCGATCCGGTGCACTTCATCCAGATGTGGGTTGCGCCCGACGAGGGTGGACTGACTCCCGGATACGAACAACTCGAAATCGACGACGAACTCCTACGCGGCGGACTCATACCCGTCGCCTCCGGAATGGATCGCTACAAAGATCATTCGGCCATCCGCATCAACAACAAGTACGCGGCACTGCATGTGGCGCGGATTCTCCCCGGCACAAGTGTGACCCTGCCGAACGCCCCGTTCCTCCACGTTTTCGTGGCCGAAGGAACCGCAGACATGGAGGGCACCGGCACCCTCTACGAAGGTGATGCCGTCCGCATGAGCGACTCCGGCGGACAACTCGTCACCTCCGAAACCGGTGCCGAAGTGCTGGTCTGGGAAATGCACGCACGTATCGGTGGCTGAGACCCGGCGACCGGTCCCATCTCCGGTACGGGCGATACTCGATACATGAGCATCGACAACTCCGCGCCCACCGTCAAACTTGATCCCCTCAACACCTTGATGGATGTACGCGCAGTAGCGATCACTCCTGGCGATCTCAGCTTCGCGCAGACAATCGGGGACCGCTTCCACGACCACCGCGGACGCACAGTGCTCGGATCGCTCGGCGTCATGATCGACGGCGCCATGGGTGGGGCTGTCTACTCGGGGCTCACTTCGGGTCACCAATCGGTGCTCGCACAGGTCACGGTCAGTGCGGCCGCCGATATCCCGTCGACGGGAACAGTTGGAGCCACCGGTGCACTCGTGCACCTCGACGACGGAGTCGGACTGGCGTCGGGACAACTACGCGGTGACGACAGCACACTTCTGGCAGTGATGGCCGGGCGCGCCATGATTGTCTCGCGGCCACCCGTCGTTGCACCCGACGACTACATCGCCGGCCCTGCCCTCGATGTGCCGGTTCCCGAAGAAGTCAGTGACCTGAGTGGACTGAGCGGATCCGACGTCGTCGAAGGAATCCTGGCCGGAACTATCATGCGTGGACCGCTCGCCGGACTCCTCGACCTCACGCTGACCGAGGTAACGCCAGGCGCTGTCGTCGGCGAACTTGCGCCGGTCGAATGGATGGCCAACCCGCTCGGCGCAGTACAGGGCGGTGTACTCATCTCCGCCACCGACGCCATCACCGGGCTCGCCGCGCAAACCCTGACTACCGCCGAACAGGATTACCGCGTCCTCGATCACAAGATCGACTTCCTGCGCTCACCCGCCATCGGTGGTCCCGTCATGCGCGGCGAAGCCAACGTGATCCGCGCCGGACGTAGGCTCGCACTCATCGAATCGCGCATCGTGGACAACACCGGTCAGGTCTACATCCGCGCCACCTCGAGCGTCCAGATGATCTCCCAGCAAGTTCACAGCTGATAACCAGCCCCGCGCCAGACCGCTCGTCCACCATTGATTCAACAGCCCAGATCAATGGAGGTAGACGCGTGAACAAAGACATCGAAGCCAGTCGGCAACGAGTGAGTCGCAGGCGAGCACTGGCGCTCGGCGGGACCATCAGCCTCGGTGGACTCATCGCCGCATGTTCCGGCCACAGCGGCAATTCAACCACCACGTCCACCGCTGCGGCCTCCACGACCACCGCCGACACCAGCGCCGCTGCTGCCTCCGGCGACGCTGTCACCGCGCTGCTCGCCAAGGCACCACAGTGCGTCATGAGCGAGGAAGAAACTCAGGGCCCGTACTGGTTCGACGTCGACTCCATCCGCAGTGATATCCGCGAAGATCGACCAGGCACCACCCTCCAGGTCGCACTGCGGGTGCAGGACAACAGCATCTGCAACGCCGACGGCACCATCGGCGCCGTCAGCAACGCCGTCGTCGAAATCTGGCACTGCGACGCAGGCGGCGTGTACTCCGGCTTCGAGTCCGGTTCACTGAGCGCAAACGGTGGCGGCGGCGGTGGAACGCCTCCGTCCGGCGGCATGGGCGAACCCCCGGCAGGCGGAATGGGTCAGCCGCCGTCGGGCGCACCCGGCGGCGGTATGGGCGGCGACATGGGTTCTATGGGCGGCTCCGGCGAAACTTCCGACGGCTCGTACAGCGTCGGTGACAGCGAAGCCACCACCACCGACGACGGCACCTACCTGCGTGGCGCCCAGACCACGGACGCAAACGGCATCGCGCAGTTCACCACCATTTTCCCGGGCTGGTACATGGGCCGCACCACGCACATCCATGTCAAGGTTCACATCGACAAGAAGACTGTCCTCACCACGCAGACCTTCTTCGAGGAGACCCTTCTCGACGAGGTGTATTCCGTCAGCCCGTACAGCGAGCACACGGGCCGTGAGAACAACACCAACAATTCCAACGACAACATCTTCTCCGACACCGGCATGATGACCGTCGAAAAGCAGTCGGACGGGTCATACCTCGCCGTCATCAATCTGGGTATCGACGCCTGACCCCGATCACCGGAAGCGGGCGGTTCAGTTGGCATCAATTGACGCTCACACCCGAACTTGTGGTGACGCAGATCGCCCGAGCACTGAACGGCTCACGATAACGACTGAGCGGATTGTGGTGATCGTGTAAGGATGGAGAAATGACCACGGCTCATCGCTCAGGCATCGACCTCACCCACCTAGACAGCGAGACCCGCGCGCAGGACGACCTGTTCGTCCATGTCAACGGGAAATGGCTCGCCGAATACGAGATTCCCGCAGACCGCGCAGTCGACGGCGCTTTCCGCACGCTGTACGACAAGGCCGAGGAAGATGTGCAGACCATCATCACCGAGGCTTCCGCGTCGTCACCGGAGTCCGGTACCGATGCCCAACGCATCGGCGATCTGTACTCGAGTTTCATGGATGCCGACGCTATCGAGGCTGCCGGTCTCACCCCGATCGACGACGAACTCGACGCAATTGCGGACGCGGCCGATCGTTCTTCGCTGGCTACCGTGATCGGACGCCATCAGCGCACGGGTGTCGGCGGCGCCATCGCGCACTACGTCGACACCGACGCCAAGAACTCCGAGCGCTACCTCATTCACTTCAGTCAGTCGGGTATCAGCCTTCCCGACGAGTCGTACTACCGCGAAGACAACTACACCGAAATTCGCGACAAGTTCGTCGCCCACGTCGAGAAGATGTTCAACCTCGCCGGACTCGGCTACGAGGCGCAGCGGGTATTCGACCTCGAGAAGAAGATCGCGGCCGGGCACTGGGACGTCGTGAAGCGTCGTGACGCCGAGTTGAGCTACAACCTCGTCGAATTCGAGGAGCTCACCGAGCAGAACCCCGGATTGGATTGGGCTGCTTGGCTGTCCGGCTTGGGAACGACGTCCGAGAAGTTCTCGGAAATCGTGGTTCGCCAGCCCGGATTCCTGCACACCTTCACCGCACTGTGGGCGTCGGAAGAACTCGACGACTGGAAGGCATGGGCTGCCTGGAAAGTCATCCATGCGCGCGCTCCGTACCTGCATTCCTCGTTGGTGGACGAGAACTTCGCGTTCTACGGCACCGCGCTCTCGGGCACCGAAGAGAACCGTGAGCGCTGGAAGCGTGGCGTCGGCCTGGTCCAAGACCTGCTCGGCGAGGCCGTCGGCAAGCTGTACGTGGAGCGTCATTTCCCGGCCGAAGCCAAAGTACGCATGCTGGAGTTGGTCGGCAATCTGCAGGAAGCCTACCGTCGCAACATCTCCGAACTCGAGTGGATGAGTCCGGATACCCGCAAGGCCGCACTGGCCAAGCTGGACAAGTTCACTCCCAAGATCGGCTACCCCGACAAGTGGCGTGACTACTCGGGTCTCGAGATCTCGGCCACCGACGTCGTCGGCAACTATCGCCGCGGATACGCCGCGGAATATGACCGCGACCTCGCAAAGTTGGGCGGCCCCGTCGACCGCGACGAGTGGTTCATGACCCCTCAGACGGTTAACGCGTACTACAACCCCGGTATGAACGAAATCGTTTTCCCCGCAGCCATTTTGCAGCCGCCGTTCTTCGACGCCGCCGCTGACGACGCCGCCAACTACGGCGGAATCGGTGCTGTTATCGGTCACGAGATCGGGCACGGTTTCGACGATCAGGGCGCCAAGTACGACGGCGACGGCAACATGGTCGACTGGTGGACCGACGACGATCGCACCGAATTCGGCAAGCGCACAAAAGCTTTGATCGAGCAGTACAACGAATTCGAACCCAAGGAACTGCCGGGTCATCATGTCAACGGCGAGTTCACGATCGGCGAGAACATCGGCGATCTGGGTGGGCTGTCCATCGCGATCGCGGCGTACAAGATTGCGACCGAAGGCACCGAACCGCCCGTCATCGACGGTCTCACCGGTTTGCAGCGCGTGTTCTTCGGCTGGGCTCAGGTGTGGCGGACCAAGGCGCGCGAGGCCGAGGCATTGCGCCGACTCGCCGTCGACCCGCATTCACCGCCGGAGTTCCGCTGCAACGGCGTCGTCCGCAACCTCGATGTCTTTCACGAGGCGTTCGACGTCAAGCCCGGTGATGCACTGTATTTGGAGCCCGAAAAGCGCGTAAAGATCTGGTAGGGGCAAAGCCCCGTGCGCCTTTTTGGTAGTTCGCACTACCAAAAAGGCGCACGGGGCCGAAGGCCCTAAGCTCCGTACACCGGCGTCGGGGTCTCGGCCTTCTCCAACAGCGATGCCACAACGGGTCCGATTTCCTTCGGATCCCAGCGATCACCCTTGTCTTCGCTCGGGCCGTGACGCCATCCTTCTGCGACGGTGATCTTGCCGCCCTCGATCTCGAAGACGCGTCCCGTGACGTCCTTGGACTCGGCGCTACCGAGCCACACGACGAGCGGTGAGACGTTCTCCGGAGCCATGGCGTCGAAGCCCTCTTCCGGAGCTGCCATCATCTCGGCCATGGCGCCGCCGGCACCGACCGTCATGCGGGTACGCGCGGACGGCGCGATTGCGTTGACGCTGACGCCGTAATTCTTGAACTCTGCTGCTGCCTGGATGGTCATCTCGGCGATGCCGGCCTTGGCTGCGGCGTAGTTGCCCTGGCCGATGGAGCCCTGCAGTCCGGCGCCCGAACTGGTGTTGATGATGCGTGCGTCGATCGGGTTGCCTGCCTTGGCCTCGGCGCGCCAGTAGGCAGCGGCGTGGCGCAGGGGCGCGAAGTGACCCTTGAGGTGGACGCGGGTGACGGCGTCCCATTCGGCTTCGCTCATGCCGACGAGCATGCGGTCACGCAGGAAGCCGGCGTTGTTGACGAGCACGTCGAGGCGACCGAAGTTGTCGATGGCGGTCTTGATGAGGTTTTCCGCACCCGCCCAGTCTGCGACGTCGTCACCGTTGACGACGGCCTCGCCGCCGGCTGCGATGATTTCGGCGACTACCTGCTCGGCCGGGCTCTCGCCGGTTGCGGAGCCGTCCGCGCCTGCGCCGATGTCGTTGACGACAACCTTGGCGCCCTCTGCCGCGAATGCCAGTGCGTGCGCGCGTCCGATACCGCGACCTGCCCCGGTGATGATGACTACGCGTCCATCGACCAATCCACTCATTTTTATCTCCTATTGCACTCTGCTCGGGCTTGTCGGCTCCGCTTGTGTGCTAACTTACCAAGCAATCGCTTGGTTTGGTACACAGACGTAAGGAAACCCGCTATGGGCATCAGCACCTCCTCCGACGGGACCGGCATCACCACGGTCACCATCGACTACGCACCGGTCAATGCAATCCCCTCGCAGGGTTGGTTCGATCTCGCCGACGCGATCCTTGCCGCAGGTAAGGACCTCAATACCCACGTCGTGATCCTGCGAGCCGAAGGCCGTGGTTTCAACGCCGGCGTCGACATCAAGGAGATGCAGGCCACCGACGGCTACGACGCTCTGGTTGCTGCCAACCGCGGTTGCGCTGCTGCTTTTGCCGCGGTCTACGACTGCGCCGTTCCGGTTGTCGTGGCAGTCAACGGCTTCTGCGTCGGCGGCGGCATCGGCCTGGTCGGCAACGCTGACGTCATCGTCGCGTCCGACGACGCGATCTTCTCCCTCCCTGAGGTCGACCGCGGTGCACTCGGCGCAGCCACCCACCTCGCTCGCCTGGTACCGCAGCACATGATGCGCACGCTGTACTACACGGCGCAGAGCGTCGACGCCCACACACTCAAGCAGTTCGGCAGCGTCTACGACGTCGTCCCGCGCGAGAAGCTCGACGATTGCGCCCGCGAGATCGCCGCCAAGATCGCTGCCAAGGACACCCGCATCATCCGGTGTGCGAAGGAAGCCATCAACGGCATCGACCCCGTCGACGTCAAGAGCAGCTACCGCCTCGAGCAGGGATACACCTTCGAGCTCAACCTGCTCGGTGTGTCCGACGAGCATCGCGACGAGTTCGTCGCAACCGGCAAGCCGCGTGAAAACGCAACCCAGAAGGAAGGCTGAGACATCATGGCTAGCAAGCGTGACAAGACAATGTCGCTCGACGAGGTTGTCGGCGAGCTTCGCTCCGGAATGACCATCGGATTGGGCGGCTGGGGATCTCGCCGCAAGCCGATGGCTTTCGTGCGCGCGATCCTGCGTTCGGACATCAAGGACCTGACCGTCGTCACGTACGGTGGACCGGATCTCGGCCTGCTGTGCTCGGCCGGCAAGGTCAAGAAGGCGTACTACGGCTTCGTGTCCCTGGACTCGGCTCCGTTCTACGACCCGTGGTTTGCCAAGGCACGCACCAACGGTGAGATCGAGTCCCGCGAAATGGACGAGGGAATGGTCAAGTGCGGCCTCGAAGCTGCAGCTGCCCGTCTCCCCTTCCTGCCGATCCGCGCAGGTCTGGGATCCGATGTCCGTAACTTCTGGGGCGACGAACTCAAGACCGTCACCTCCCCGTACCCCGAGGCCGACGGCCGCTCCGAGACCCTGATCGCAATGCCCGCGCTCAACCTCGACGCGTCGTTCGTTCACCTCAACCTCGGCGACAAGCACGGCAATGCCGCATACAACGGCGTCGACCCGTACTTCGACGACCTGTACTGCATGGCAGCGGAGAAGCGTTACGTCTCGGTGGAACGCATCGTCGAAACCGAGGAACTGGTCAAATCCGTTCCGCTGCAGAATCTTCTGATCAACCGCATGATGGTCGACGGTGTCGTCGAGGCCCCGAACGGCGCGCACTTCACCCTCGCCGGCGAAAGCTACGGCCGCGACGAGAAGTTCCAGCGTCACTACGCCGAAGCCGCGAAGACCCCCGAGTCGTGGCAGGCATTTGTCGACACCTTCCTCTCCGGCAGCGAAGAGGACTACCAGGCCGCAGTAAAGAAGTTTGCAGAGGAGCAGGCGTCATGAGCGAATCCACCGTCACCCGCGCAGAGTACGTAGTCCTGGCTTGCGCCGAAATCTTCTCCGGCGCAGGTGAAATCATGGCCAGCCCGATGTCGACGTCATCGACCATCGGCGCTCGCCTTGCCCGCCTGACCACCGAACCCGATCTCCTGATCACCGACGGCGAAGCCCTCATCCTCGAGGACACCCCGGCAGTGGGAACGAAGGGCCCCATCGAAGGATGGATGCCGTTCCGCAAGGTGTTCGACGTGGTCGCTTCCGGTCGTCGCCACGTGGTCATGGGCGCAAACCAGCTCGACCGCCACGGTAACCAGAACCTCTCCGCTTTCGGCCCGCTTCAGCAGCCGTCGCGTCAGATGTTCGGTGTGCGCGGCGCTCCGGGTAACACGATCAACCACGCCACGAGCTACTTCGTCCCCAAGCACTCCAAGCGAGTGTTCGTCGACAAGGTCGACGTGGTGTGCGGCGTCGGCTACGACCAGATCGATCCCGAGAACCCGGCATACAAGTACCTCAACATCCCCCGCGTTGTCACCAATCTCGGTGTCTTCGACTTCGGCGGACCAGGAAACACCTTCCGCGCGTTGAGCCTTCACCCCGGCGTCACGGCCGAAGAGGTTGCCGAGAACACCTCGTTCGAGGTTGCCGGACTCGCCGAGGCAGGCGTCACCCGCGAACCCACAGTAGAAGAGCTCCACCTCATTCGCGAGACCCTCGACCCGCGCAACCTGCGGGACCGTGAGGTCTCGGCATGACCCCCACCCTCAAGACTGCGCTGACCGAACTGGTCGGCGTGGACTACCCGATCGTGCAGACAGGCATGGGCTGGGTTTCCGGTCCCGCTCTCACGTCGGCGACGGCTAACGCCGGTGGTCTGGGCATCCTGGCTTCGGCCACGATGACGTACGACGAGCTCGAGCACGCGATCAAGAAGACGAAGCAGCTCACGAACAAGCCCTTCGGCGTCAACATGCGCGCCGACGCCACCGACGCGAAGCAGCGTATCGATCTGCTCATCCGCGAAGGTGTCAAGGTTGCGTCTTTTGCCTTGGCTCCCAAGAAGGATCTGATCTCCAAGCTCAAGGACAACGGCATTGTTGTCGTTCCGTCCATCGGTGCTGCAAAGCATGCCGTGAAGGTTGCGTCCTGGGGCGCGGACGCCGTCGTCGTCCAGGGCGGCGAGGGTGGCGGTCACACCGGCGGTGTGGCAACAACCCTTCTGCTCCCCTCGGTCCTCGACGCCGTCGACATTCCGGTTATCGCCGGTGGCGGATTCTTCGACGGTCGTGGACTTACGGCTGCACTCGCGTACGGTGCTGCCGGCGTCGCAATGGGCACGCGTTTCCTGCTCACGAGCGATTCCTCGGTACCGGATTCCGTCAAGCAGGAATATCTCAAGCGCGGACTGACGGATACGACCGTTTCACGCAAGGTCGACGGCATGCCGCACCGCGTGCTCAACACCGACCTGGTCAACAGTCTCGAAGGTTCCAGCTACGCAACCGGTTTGATCGCTGCCGCCAAGAACGCCATGAAGTTCAAGGCAATGACCGGCATGAAGTGGTCAACGCTCGCCAAGGACGGAATCGCGATGAAGCGATCCGGCGACCGCACCATCATGCAGATCATCATGGCCGCCAACACCCCGATGTTGCTCAAAGCCGGTCTGGTGGAAGGTAACACCGAAGCCGGTGTGCTGGCGTCGGGTCAGGTTGTCGGCATGATCAACGATCTGCCCAGCTGCAAGGAACTGATCGACAGCATCATGGAAGACGCCGTCAAGCGCATCGACGCGCTGGCCGCTCTTCGCTGAACACGTAGCAATCACTGAGTGCGTCTCCCCCGATATCAGGGGAGGCGCACTCAGTGCGTTAAAGCTGCGTCGGGCACAGCTCTCATCGCGTCCGCCAACTCCGCCGCCATCGTTCCCTTGTTCTCCACCACGACGGTCTCGCAGCCCTGCCAGAGTGCGGTTCGTCGGAGCAGCGCCGCCAGGCGCGGTGCAGTATCTGCGTCGGCGTCGGGTTCTGCCCAGGCGGAGCGCACGAGCAATTGACGGTTCTGACGGTCATTCTTGAGATCGACTCGCGCACAGATCTTGTCGTCGATCAGCACCGGCAGGACATAGTAACCGTGGACCCGCTTGTGGGCGGGCGTGTAGATCTCGATCCGGTAGTGAAAGTCGAAGAGCCGCAACGCTCGATCACGCGCCCATACGACCGGATCGAAGGGAGACAACAGAGCGTCGGCCCGAATTGCCCTTGGCCGTTTAGCCTGAGGATCGATCCATACCTCTCGCGGCTTTCCTCGACGCTCCCAACCTTCGACGGAGGCAGGGCGCACGCTGCCGGCGTCTTCGAGCTCTCGCAGTGCAACTCGTGTCTCGGCGCTGGGGAGTCGAAAGTAGTCGGCGATATCGTCGAGAGTGCCCAGTCCGTGTGCCCGCACTCCGCGCAGCACAAGCTCACGGATCGCGTCCGGCCGTTCCACCCTGGCGTCGAGTATCGCCGGCGGCAGTGTGTTCTCGGCGAGTGCGTAGCGACGTTCGAACCCCGTTCGACCTGCCGATACCACCTCGCCCCATCGGAACAGTGTCTCCAGGCCGACCTTCACGTCGGACCACCCCCACCAGGGTCCGCGTCGCGTGTTCGCGTCGTGCTCGACCTCGCTCGCCGCCATCGGCCCGTTGTCCCGCAATTCGCTGCGCAACCACTCGAGAAAGTCGAGCCGATCGGATGCCCATCCATTCTTGTCTGCGAGGGCCTTGGCCCGAAACTGATCCATTCGCCAACGGAACAGCGGCCACATGTCGACGGGTAGGAATGTCGCTTCGTGGCCCCAGTATTCGAGGTATCCCGATCCCGGTGCGAAGGCGAGCTGGTCGAGTCTCGACTTGTCGTACGCACCCATTCGCGCATAGATCGGCAGATAATGACTGCGCTCGAATACATTGACCGAATCGATCTGGAGCACCTGCAAGCGGTCCATCACCCCGATCAGATTGCGTCGTGTCACGGCTGCAGGATGCGCTTTTCCAAACCCTTGAGCTGCAAGCGCGATGCGACGCGCCGCGGCCGGAGACACTACTTCGCTCATACTCGTGAAGACTAGCCATCACCTCCGACAGCAAAATCGAAAACAACGATTGAGCCCGCCAAGATCGGGTTACCCTCCAGTGTGGAATTTGACTGGCTCGAACTCGTGCTCACTGCCCACCGCGAATTCGGTTCGCGACTCGCTCAGGTCGAGGACTGGAATGTGCCTACCCCCGATTCCGACTGGCACGTGGAACACCTGGTTCGTCATGTGATCGAGGAACAACAGTGGGTGCCTCCGCTGCTGTCCGGGCTCACCGTGGGCGAAGCGACGCCGGACATCGTTCCGGTTGGTGACGACCTGTGGACCGAATGGCAGAAGTACTCCGAAGCCGCGATCAACGCCTGGAAATCGACAAATCTCGATACGCAGGTTCATCTGTCCTACGGCACGGTGAACATGGAGCCGTATCTGCGTCAGCAGACGTCCGACGTCACCATTCACGCGTGGGATCTGGCACGGGCAGTTGGTGCGGACGACCGATTGGACCCGACGCTCGTCGAAGCCGTCTGGTCCGATCTCGACGGTCAACGCGACATGCTGGCCGAAAGCGGTTTGTTTGCCGCCCCGGTCGAGATTCCCGAGGACTCGCCTCTGCAGGACAAGTTGATGGCACTGACCGGCCGTGATCCGCGCTGAAGGAGACGCGCTAAAGGAGTTCTGCCTCCGAGAAACGCGCTCTCAGATCGATACCGATCTCGGCGTGACGGAGTAAGAACGACTTCTCGTCGTACCCTTTGCGACGCAACCAGAGTGTGACTTCGCTGTTGTATTTGCTGGCGTTGCACGACGCGCAGGCCGGCGCAATGTTGTCGAGCGTGTATCGGCCTCCCCGCGAGATCGCGAGAACACAATCACGTTGCAGCGGTACGTCTTGCGCGCCGCAGTAGGCGCACCCACCCCACGAGGATCTGAGCGCGGCCCACTGCTCGGTGCTGAGGTCGTGTGTCGTGCTGTCCATCCGGCGCTTGCGTTTGCGCGCGTATCGGGCTTTGCGACTGCGGTTGATCGTCACCTCGTCATGCTACTGACCGCCGCTAGACACCTACCGCGACACCCGCCGTGCGAGCGGCACCGTCCCACCCGCCAGTCGGTGCCGGAAGACCCAAGAGTGCCGCCACTGTCGGCGCCACGTCGATCGTGCGCACGGGGGTGTCGACGCGGCGGCCGCCGTCGAGGCCAGGATGCCCACCACTGAGGAAGAACGGAATCGGCAGTGTCACGGAGTGGCCGTGATTGCCAGGGATCGGGTTGGACAGCGGTGTCGGATCACTGAACCGCCACCCCTGTGCGCAGAACGCAACAACATCGCCGGCATTGTCACCGAGATTGAATTCCGCCGGCAGATGGCTCGATTCGACACCGTCGACGGCGGAGACAATTTCCTGAATACGTCGAACAGCCTCTGCACGTTCCTGATCCGGTCCTACGAAGTAGATCAGATCGGCGCCACCGTTCTGCGCGATGCGGATCTTCCCGGCCAACAACGGATCTGCGTCAAGTGGACGATCCAGCCCGATGAGTCGCGTCGGGTCCGACCAGTCCATCGAGTGATCGGCCAGTACAATCAGGACGCTCCGATTCCACCGTCCGGTGCTGTGAAGGAAATCGACAAAGCGTCGTACCTGATTGTCGGTGTTCTGCAGTGCGGCGGTACGCGCGATCCGAATCGACGGTCCCGAAAGATCAAGGTGACCAACACGGTCCACGTCGCCGAGGTTGGTGAACGACAACCGCGGTGAGCTCTCGCCGACGATCCGGATCAACGCGTCGATCGTGAAGTTGTCCGGGGCGTGCTCGGTGCCGGGAAGCAGCGGTTGCGGATCCCAGACGACGGATGCGCGATCACCGAACAGCCCGTGCAGGTATTGCTTGGACAGCACACTCGCAGTGGTCAATCCGAGTTCGGTGCGCACGCGGTCGAGGACCGTCGACGTCCGCAGGTCCGACGCCTGATCGAGGTCGCGCTTCTTGCCGATCGCCGGGTCGTAGACGGAATTGGCCGGCACACCCGAACGCACGGGGTACACACCCGTCATCATCGCCGTGTGGTTGGGAAGCGTCTCGGCGATGTTGATCGCGCTGGCATTCGGGTAGTGGACACCGCCCGCGGCCAGGCCGGTCAGCATCGGAGTGAGATCTGCTCGCAGTTCGTCCGGGCGCATACCGTCCACAACGACGACGTAGACGTCGACATCGGGCAGACCGCCACCGGTAGGCACACCCGCGTGCGCGGGCGCACCGAGCAAAGCTGTTCCGGCAAGCACACTTCCGCCGATCAAGACGTTGCGGCGGGAGAGTTCGAGGCTCACTGGTTGACTCCTGGTCGGTACGAGTTCGGGTCGAGCGGACTGAAGGACGGAGAGACCCTGCTCCCAGCACCGGCAGGTAGGCGGTAGCTGGTTGCGTAGTGGGCGTTGCTTTGTGGATCGGTGACGTTGTCGACGAAGTACCAATCCATCTGGGTACCGTCGCGGGCGATGTCGAATATGCCGTATCCGTGCGAATCCAATTCGACGTACCGAACGTGGCGATTGACCGTCTTGAACGCTTCTTCTGCCGCAACGGATGCGGTTCGCGGCGGCACTTTCAACATGTCGTCGATGTTGGGAGAGGTCACCGACGGAACGACGAACTCGGCTCCGACGGTCGGTCCACCCGGATAGTTGGCGGCGTTAGTGGGCAGGTCACACGCCCACGACGTGTGAATGTCACCGGTGATAAAGACTGTGTTGTCAACGTTGTTCGACGTGATGGCGTCGAACAGTCGTGTGCGGTCGGCGGTGTAGCCGTCCCACTGATCGGTGTTGTACGGGAACCCGGCCTGCGGGATTCCCACCAGTTCGGTCAGCGCCGCGGTAGTAGCCGGTTCGAGCGGCGGAAACACACATGGGGTGATCATGACGGGATTGCCGACGATCTTCCATTGCGCCGGCGAGCTGACGATGCCGCTGGTGAGCCAATCCATTTGCGCGCGTCCGGTAATGGTGCGATTCGGGTCGTCGACCTGACGCAATATGGGCTGCTCGTCGCGGTACGTGCGCAAATCCAGCATCGAAATCTCGGCCAGATTTCCGAATCGGAACCGGCGGTACAGTTGAACGCTCGAACCACTGCCCGAGGGACGAACCGGCATCCACTCGAAATAGGCCTTGGCGGAGTTGGCCTTTCGATCCGCCCAATCGCCTTCGACACCGGGAGTGTGGTTTTCGGCGCCGTCCCGGAACGCATTGTCCGCCGATTCGTGATCGTCCCACGTGGTGATGAACGGCAGTTTCAGATGCAGAGCAGCAAGGTCCGGGTCGGTCTTGTACTGCGCGTGCCGGATTCGGTAGTCGGCCAGGGAAATGATCTCGTGTGCCGGTTCGTGCAGCCGTACCGATCCGTTTCTCGCGCCGTATTCCCCCTGACCGTATTCGTAGATGTAATCGCCCAAGTGGATGATCGCATCGAGATCCTCCCGGAACCCGAGATGGCGGTAGGCACCGAAATACCCGGCCTCCCAGTTGGAGCAGGAGACAACACCGAAGCGCATCCGTTCGAGATCTGCCGAATTCGACGGAGCGGTGCGTGTGCGGCCGACGGGCGAAACTACCGAACCGGCGGTGAATCGGTACCAGTACGTAGTGGAGGAATCGAGTCCCGTCACATCAACTTTGGCAGTGTGATCCGAACCTGCCGAAGCCACAACACTTCCCGACGCCACAACAGTCGCAAACCCCTCATCGGTCGCGACGTGCCAGTTCAGCGTCACTGCCGGCCCGATCCCCGAACCCGGGGTCGCGTCAGCCGTCGGCGTGATGCGCGTCCAGATGATGACGGCGTCCGGCAGTGGGTCGCCGGACGCAACTCCGTGGTTGAAGCCGACGGGCACCGCAGCACTCGCACGGTTCGCCGAGGCGACACCGAGGCCCACTGCACCGGCAAGTGCTGCCGAGCTCTGCAGGAGGCCACGTCTGGTTATTCGATCAAAGGCATTCGTGTGCACGCTAGGAGTGAATCTGCATCTGAACAGATGTTCAAGAGAGCTTCGGAATGTTCACCCAGGCTTCGCCTGTGCGCCTTTTCGGTAGTGCCGGCTACCAGAAAGGCGCACAGGTGGAGCCTATGCTTGGCAAATGACCGAACCCGACATCAAGCCCAGAAGTCGTGACGTCACCGACGGACTGGAAAAGACCGCAGCGCGAGGCATGTTGCGAGCAGTAGGAATGGGTGACGACGACTGGGTCAAGTCCCAGATCGGCGTCGCGTCCTCCTGGAACGAGATCACCCCGTGCAACCTGTCCCTCGACCGCCTTGCCAAAGCCGTCAAGGAAGGTGTCCGGGAGGGCGGTGGGTTCCCCCTCGAATTCGGCACAATCTCCGTGTCCGACGGCATTTCGATGGGTCACGAGGGTATGCACTTCTCCCTCGTCTCCCGTGAAGTCATTGCGGACAGCGTGGAAACCGTCATGCAAGCCGAGCGCCTCGACGGTTCCGTCCTCCTTGCCGGCTGCGACAAGTCACTACCTGGCATGTTGATGGCGGCTGCTCGCCTCGACCTCGCCAGCGTGTTCCTCTACGCCGGTTCCACGTTGCCTGGCGTCGCAAAGCTGTCCGACGGCACTGAACGCGAAGTCACCGTCATCGACGCCTTCGAAGCCGTAGGAGCGTGTGCCCGCGGGCTGATGAGCCGCGAAGACGTCGACACCATCGAGCGCGCCATCTGCCCCGGCGAGGGTGCATGCGGCGGCATGTACACCGCAAACACCATGGCCAGTGCTGCGGAGGCCATGGGTATGTCCCTTCCCGGCAGCGCGTCGCCGCCTGCGCCCGACCGTCGACGCGACGGATTCGCGCGCGAGAGCGGCAAAGCCGTCGTCGAACTCCTTCGTCGGGGAATCACCACCCGCGACATCCTCACCAAGGAAGCATTCGAGAACGCGATAGCGGTTGTCATGGCATTTGGTGGTTCCACCAATGCGGTGCTCCATCTCCTCGCGATCGCACACGAAGCGTATGTCCCTCTGACACTCGACGATTTTGCTCGTGTCGGAGCCAAGGTTCCGCACCTCGCCGACGTGAAGCCTTTCGGAAAACACGTCATGACCGACGTCGACCGCATCGGCGGAGTTCCCGTCATCATGAAGGCGTTGCTCGACGCCGGTCTCATGCACGGCGATTGCCTGACCGTTACCGGCAAGACCGTGGCGGAGAATCTGGCGCACATCACCCCGCCCGATCCGGACGGCAAGGTTCTACGGGCGATGAACAAGCCCATTCACCCGACCGGCGGCATCACGATCCTCAAGGGCTCGTTGGCTCCCGGCGGCGCAGTCGTCAAGTCAGCCGGCTTCGAATCCGACGTATTCACCGGTACTGCACGAGTTTTCGAACGCGAACGGGCCGCTATGGACGCTCTCGAGGACGGCACGATCACTGCCGGCGATGTTGTGGTGATCCGATACGAAGGACCCAAGGGCGGCCCCGGAATGCGCGAGATGCTGGCCATTACGGGCGCCATCAAGGGCGCCGGCCTGGGCAAAGACGTCCTGCTGCTGACCGACGGACGATTCTCCGGCGGAACGACCGGCCTATGCGTCGGGCACGTCGCGCCCGAGGCGGTGGACGGCGGTCCCATCGCGTTTGTTCGTGACGGCGATCAGATCCGGCTCGATGTCAGTACCGGACTGTTGGAACTGCTTGTCGACGACTCGGAACTGCTTGCCCGCAAAGAAGGTTGGGAGCCACTTCCGCCGCGCTACACACGCGGTGTGCTGGCGAAGTACACCAAGCTGGTGGGATCAGCGTCAGGTGGAGCAGTGTGCGGCTGAACCCGAACAGGTAGCGCGCTGATGCCAGACAGCGCACCGATCTAGATCGGCTGGAACCCGGCACCGACGCCTCCATCGGAATTGATATCCGCGATGATCGAGGACATGTTGGTGCCGAGTTCCGGCCCCAGACACGGCACGTACAGGTAGGCGTTCACCATCGCCACCAATGTGGTTCCGACGGTGACAGGGGCTCCGGAATCGCCGTGATCAACACACACCTGCGTCCAGGTTTGGGCGTCGGCGCTCAGATTTCCCCACACGACGCCGCACGTCTGCCCCGTTGTCCGACCTTCTTTGCAGGCGATGGCCGGGAAGCTCGCCGGCTGGCCGATTGACGTGATGGTGGCACTGTCGACGGTCCGCACGGGCGTCACTTTTGCCGGATTGAACTCGATGATGGCGTAGTCGAGCTCCGAATTGGACTCGACGAAGGTGCCGACGACCCCGGCTCCCTCGTCATCCTCCGGAACAACCGTCGAACCAGGTCCGCCACAGTGACCTGCAGTGATCCCCACCAGCCGACCGCCGTTGTCACGCCCGATCGTTGTCAACGTACATATCGTCTCGTCGCTGATGATGATGATGCCGCTGCCCCCGCCGAGGGGTGTTGCCGCGGCAACGGCCGTCCCTGTGACCACCAACCCGAGTCCCAGTGCAATTACGACCGCCGCCAAAACGGAAATGATTCTCTGCAACATCACACACTCCCCGCCGAGATAGTCCCCGCTGCACAAATCGCATACCCCGGATACTCGGCACCTACGCAGGAGAGTTACTCGTTGGTCCCCAGCGCTTCGAGCATCTTGCGTGCTTCTTCGAGTTGACGGCTGAGCTCGTCCACCCTCGCGGCCGCTGCGTCGCGCGCCTCCACGATGATCGATTCGACAGCTTCGATGGCCGTCGGCTCACCCAGTTCGCGGATTGCGCGCTCAACTGCATCGGGTGCCACCGGAACCGCTTTGCCCGGCCGCTTGGCTCCCAAAGTGACGGTGACGCTCCAGTCGTTGTCGGCGCCGGCATGGATGGTGACGCTGACTCCTGGCGGCAGTTTCTTGGCACGCTTGACCGCCGGACGAGGCGCGGGAGCCGCAACGGGCGCAGGGGCCGGAGCGGCTGCTGCCGGTACGGTTCGGGGCTTCGGCCGAGTTTCGACGAGTGGTTCCATGAGCGGTTCGGACTCCACAACTGGTTTAGGGCGGGGCGCCGGCTTGGGGGGCGTCGATGCCACGCGGTTGATGCGCAATTCCTCTGCCTCGAAGGGCAATTCGTCATTGACGCCCTTGGGGCGGATCAGCACGGTATTTCCGTCCACCGACACCACCTTCGCGGAAGTGCCTGCGTCGATGCCGAGGCTGGGAGTTGCCTCGCGCAGGTATACGGTGGCGCGTTTGCCTTCGGCGACTGCCGTGGCGAGAGCTGCCAAATTTTCCGCAGTGAGGTGATCCGGCGTTGATGCGGTAGCGCCGGAACGTCTACGGGGTGGCATGCGCAAATCCTTTCGAGAGTGTCGGTAGAGCTTTTCTCGGGGCAACTCTTGCACAGGGCACCGACGTGTTCCCGCGCAGCGCCGCTCAGGTTCGCCGAATTCAGTACTGTTCGGCAGGCAGCACGTGAAAGATAGTGTCGACAACACCGCAACATGGGACGCAAGGAGCACAGTGAGCAGTTCGGAGTCAGCACCGATCGACGAGGGCACCGAACCATCCGCGTCACTGTCGCGAAGTGGGTTCGACGCCCCTACCTTCAGCCGCATTCAGTCCGACGTCGAAGAGTTCCTCCTCGGCGGTCCTCGTTGTTACACGCAGTCTCAGATCGCCGAATTCGCGGGTGTTTCCCGCGAGCGCGCAGATCGCCTGTGGGTCGCGATGGGATTTGCCGTCGACGACGACCCGGACGCCGTCATGTTCACCCAACAGGACGCCGATGCGTTGCAGGGCATCATCACCATGGTCGATCGTGGAATCATCTCGCGCAGTAGCGAAGTCGCTGCGGCGCGCGCGCTGGGCCAATCGATGTCGCGTCTCGCCGAATGGCAGGTGTCGATCATCGGCACTCACATCGTCGATCAATTGACGGAGTCCGCGGATGACGATCCCGAGGCGATCCGGAAGCAAATTCTGCGACTCGGCGCCGAGATCATCCCCGCTGTCGAATCGCTCCAGACCTACGTGTGGAAGAGGCACATCGCTTCGTCGACGGGACGGAACGTCGGAAATCCCGGAGAAGAATTCTCCAGCCGAATCTTGATCGTCGGTTTTGCCGACATAGTCGGATACACCTCGCTGACTCGGGGACTGGATCCCACCGAGCTGAACGATTTGCTCGAACGCTTCGAATCCGCGTCAACCGAAATCATCGGCCGAAACTTCGGGTGGGTCGTCAAAACTGTCGGTGACGAGGTGATGTTCGCTGTGGAAAGCCCCCGTCACGCTGCCGAAATCGCCTTGCAGATTCAAAGCGCCGTGCTCGCCGACCACGACGATCCACAACTGCGCGTGGGTCTTGCCATGGGTCCGACGCTCGTGCGTTTCGGCGATCTGTACGGGTCGGTGGTCAACAAAGCTGCCAGGCTCACCAGTTCCGCGCGCCCCGGAACGGTACTGATCGATTCGGAATTGGCCGCCGCAGTGAGTGACGACGCCAATTTCAAGCTCCGACACCTCCGGCCGCGACGCGTGCGGGGCATCGACCGCCTCGAGCAGTACGTACTACGACGCAATCTCGAACCGTAATCTCGAACCCTAAAGATCTCGCACCGCAGCTATCTCACGCTCGCCTTGCAGCGAGGAAATCGTCGACTATCTGCGCACACGCCGATTCCCCCAACGGGGTGAGGGTTGCCAACTTCGTGAGCACCAACGGACCGACCAACTGCGCGAGCGCAACGTCGTAGTCGTACTCCCCCAATTCCTCGATGGCCTCGGGCGTACGCAAGACCCGGTCGAACGCGTCCCGGTACTGCTCGATGATCATCTGCCGCAGCGACCGCATCTCCGGTTGGCGCTCGGTCAACGCGGCCGCGCTCGAGTAGCCCGTCAGATCAGGCCCCAAGCCGAGCCAGCACATCGCTGTGACCTGTACGGGAGCGCTCTCGATGGCCTTGGCTTGATTGGTGAGAAGCTCGAGCAGCTGCGCTCGCAGATCGCCCTCTCCCGATAGTGCCGGTACGGACGGCAGTAGCCGCGCAAAGGCAGCAGCCACCAACTCGGTGCCGCTGTCGAAGTGCCGATACAACGTCGCGCGAGCAACATTCGCGAGCTTGGTGACGGCGTCGATCGTCACCGCGTCGACTCCGCCTTCGGCAAGAAGTGTTGTTGCAGCATCGAGCAATCGAGTCCGGGATCGCAGTTTGCGCGGATCCTCGTCTGCTGCCTGCCGATCAGAGCGAACCGTTGTCACAACCACAGTTATACCCAACCTGGGGTTGTGGAACTAGCATTCTCCCAACAATACTGATGGTCTCGTTTCTATGGGAGGCTTCGTGACCAGTAAGACGGAGATCGAACAGAGCACCTGGACGCCGCGGCAGATCTGGATGCTGACCGTCTCGTGCTGCGCGGTGGCATTGGTGGTCGCAGCCATGGCTGCACTCAACACCGCACTCCCCGACATAGCCCGCGACACCGGCGCCACCCAAACTCAGCTCACCTGGATCGTCGACGGCTACACACTCGTGCTCGCCTGCCTGCTGCTGGCCGCCGGAGCACTCGGTGACCGCTACGGCCGACGCGAACTGCTGATGTTCGGGTTGGTCGTCTTTGCAGCAGGCAGCGCGATCCCCGTCTTCATCGACGAACCGTCGTGGATCATCGCCTCCCGCGTCGTCTCGGGAGTGGGTGCCGCATTTGTCATGCCTGCGACACTCTCACTGCTCACGGCCGGTTTTCCGGCTACCCAACGCAGTCGAGCCGTCGGCGTGTGGTCCGGCGTGGCCGGCTCGGGCGCCATCGCCGGACTTGTGATATCCGGTTTCCTGATCGAAAAGTGGTCGTGGCATTCGATATTCATCAGCCTCGCCGTCGTCTCGGGACTAATCCTGGTGGCCTCGTTCACCATCGCGTCTTCGAAGGACGAGGAGACAACTCCACTCGATTTTCTGGGCACTGCACTGATTGCCACGGCGATCGGCCTTTTTGTCCTCGGCATGATCGAAGCACCCGTCCGCGGGTGGCTGAACCCTGTGGTTCTTGCGCTTCTGATCGGCGGAATCGCCACGGGTGTTGTATTCAGCTTCGTGGAATTGCGTTCGGCCCATCCACTTCTCGATGTCGGACTGTTTGCGAACCGTGCATTCGGTAGTAGCGCAACATCACTCGTACTTCAGTTCCTCGCCACATTCGGAATGTTCTTCATGCTTGTGCAGTACCTGCAACTCGTGCTCGATTACTCGCCACTTCAATCAGCACTCGCACTTCTTCCGATGGCCGTCCCCGTCATGGCTCTGTCCGTCGTGTCGCCGCTGCTGATCCCGCTCGTCGGACTCCGAATTCTCACCTCGGTGGGAATTGCGCTTCTCGGCACAGGAATCGCACTCGTGACCCGGTTGGAGTTGGGATCGAGCTACGTCGACGTGTGCATTCCCCTGATCGTCGCGGCCATCGGGTTGGGACTGTGCACCACACCCGCTACCGCTGCAATCGTGTCCAATACACCGGATGCCAAACAGGGCGTCGCGTCGGCGATCAATGACGTCACCCGTGAAATCGGTTCTGCGATAGGCGTTGCGCTTGCGGGCAGCATCCTGGCCACGACGTACGCTCGGCATGTTCAACCTGCTGTGGATATGCTGCCCGAGCCGGCCAAGGAACCGGTCTCGGGTTCCTTGGCCGCGGCCCTGCACATCGCGGAAAGCGCGGGCTCACAAGGCGATCAACTGGCGGACTTCGCCCGTGAAGCCTTCATCGAAGGCATGAACCAAGCTGCACTGACCTTGGCCGTGATCATCTGGGTCTCTGCGGTCATCCTCGGATTCTGGGCACCCGGACGGCAGAAAACCGCAAAGGCGCTGCCGTCGGAATCGACAGCAGCGCCTTTGGCTTGACAGCTAGTGAGTGTCAGGCGGATGCGCGGTCACGTTCTGCAGCGAGGGTGAGCGCGATGTCGACGATCATGTCTTCCTGACCGCCCACCAGACGACGCTGGCCGGCTTCGAGCAGCAACGTGCGGACATCGATGCCGTAGCGCTCCGACGCGGTCTCCGCGTGGCGCAGGAAGCTCGAGTAGACACCTGCGTAGCCGAGCGTGAGGGTTTCACGGTCGACACGAACGGGCCGGTCCTGCAGCGGACGGACGATGTCGTCGGCAGCATCCTGCAATGCGAACAGGTCGCAGCCGTGCTCCCACTCCTCGATGTTGGCGACGGCGATGAATGCCTCGAGGGGGCAGTTACCGGCACCGGCACCGTGACCGGCGAGCGATGCATCGACGCGGGTGACGCCGTTCTGAACTGCCACAACGGAATTGGCAACCGAGAGCGACAGGTTCTCATGCGCGTGGATACCGATTTCGGTGCCCTCGTCGAGGATGTCGCGGTACGCGCGAACACGGTCGGCGACGTCGTTCATCACCAGACGTCCACCCGAGTCGGTGACGTAGACGCAGTGCGCGCCGTACGACTCCATCAACTTGGCCTGCTTCGCCAGTTCTTCGGCAGGCGCCATGTGGCTCATCATCAGGAAGCCGGAGACGTCCATGCCGATCTCGCGGGCGGTCTCGATGTGCTGCGCGGAGACGTCGGCCTCGGTGCAGTGTGTGGCAACGCGAACCGAGCGAACGCCCAGGTCGTAGGCATGCTTGAGTTCACTGATCGTGCCGACACCCGGAAGCAGCAGCGTGGTGAGGCGAGCGTGCTCGAGCACCTCGGCCGCTGCTTCGATCCATTCCCAGTCGGTGTTCGAGCCGGGACCGTAGTTGAGCGAGCCGCCGGCGAGACCGTCGCCGTGTGCAACTTCGATCGCGTCGACGCCGGCAGCGTCGAGAGCGGTGACGATCCGCTTGACGTCGGTGGGCGAAATGCGGTGGCGGACAGCGTGCATGCCGTCACGAAGGGTGACGTCCTGGACGAAGATCTTGCGGTTGCTCACTTGGTTGCTTCCTTCTGCTGGGCGATGCGCTCCGCGATCTGCATTCCGGCGGACGTCATGATGTCGAGGTTGCCGGCGTACGCGGGCAGGTAGTGTGCAGCACCCTCGACCTCGAGGAATACCGACACCTGGTGGGTGGGGCGATTGCCGTCGACGAGCAACGTCTCGACCGGCTGGTCGGCCGGGATCTCGGTGATCTGGACTTCCTGCTTGAGGCGGTAGCCCGGGACGTAGGCGGAGACGTCGCCGACCATCTTCTCGATCGACGCACGGATCTCCTCGTGAACAGCCGGGTCCGGGGCGTCGACGAGGCAGAAGACGGTGTCGCGCATGATCAGCGGCGGCTCAGCCGGATTGAGGATGATGATGGCCTTGCCGCGGCGAGCGCCGCCGACTGCCACGATCGCCTCGGATGTGGTCTCGGTGAACTCGTCGATGTTGGCGCGCGTTCCGGGACCGGCCGACTTGGAGGCAATGGACGCGACGATCTCCGCGTACGCCACCGGGACGACCCGAGAAACAGCGGCAACCATCGGGATCGTGGCCTGGCCACCACACGTCACCATGTTGACGTTAGGTGCGTCCAGGTGCTCGTCCGCGTTGACGGCCGGCACGACGTACGGGCCGATCGCGGCAGGTGTCAGGTCGATCATGCGCTTGCCGAGCGGTGCCAGGCGTGCGTTGTTGGCGACGTGCGCCTTTGCCGACGTTGCGTCGAAGACGATCTCGATCTCGTCGAAGTTCGGCAGACCGACGAGGCCCTCGACGCCTTCGGCGGTGATCGGCACGTTCAGGCGCGCCGCGCGAGCCAAACCGTCCGACGCGGGATCGATGCCGACCATGGCACCCATCTCCAGGTAGTCGGAATTACGCAGCACCTTGATCATCAGATCGGTGCCGATGTTGCCCGATCCGATGATCGCGACCTTGACCTTGCTCATGCGATGTCCCCTTTAGTGGAAAAACTTGTGGTGACCGAACCGAGTCCGGATACGTTCACGGTGACGACATTTCCCGCTACAACCGGCGCCATGGGGCCGAGAGCGCCGGAGAGAATGACCTGACCTGCAGTCAACGGCTGACCGAGTTCGCGGGCCGTGCGGGCGAGCCAGACAACTGCCTCGATGGGATCGCCCAAGCAGGCGGTTCCGACGCCGGTGGACACCTCGGTGCCGTCGACGCTCATCGACATGACAACGTCAGCAGGTTCAACCTCGGCGAGGGTGTGACGCTCGGTGCCGAGGACGTACACGCCGGACGACGCGTTATCGGCCACGGTGTCACCGAACTTGATGTCCCAGGACTCGATGCGACTGTCGCAGATCTCGATCGCCGCGACGGAGTATTCGATCGCGTCGCGGACCTGGGCGTTGTCCAGCGGGCCGTCGACGAGGTCGGCGCCAAGTACGAAGGCAACCTCGGCCTCGACCTTGGGCTGGATCAGGCGGTCCATCGGGATCGACTCGCTGCCGGTGAAGTCCATATCGGCGTACAGAACACCGAGGTCGGGCTGATCGACGCCGAGTTGCTGCTGGACTGCCACCGAGGTCAGGCCGATCTTGCGGCCCACAACGACGGCACCGGCATTGCGACGGATTTCGTCGACGCGGCGCTGCACGGCGTATGCGGCAACGAGGTCTTCACTTCCGATCAGATCCCGCACGGGTGCGCAGGGCACGCCGGTTGCGGCGGCGGTCGCGAGGCGATCCGCGGCAGCGGCGATGTCGGTCTCGCTCGCTGTACTGGAATTCGAGGGCTGGCTCATGACCCCTACTTTCCAGGCTTGTACCCCACTACGCCAGGCTGATGTCTCACTCACCGATACGATTGACGAATGACTGGTGCCGCAAACCTCGACACCGTGCTCGGTAAAGCCGTGACGATCTTGCGCGCCTTCCGCCCCGACGACCACGCCGTGCCCCTCGCGACGCTTGTCGCGCGGACCGGATTGCACAAGGCGACAGTGCACCGCCTCGCCGGTGAACTGGTCGCGAACCGGCTACTCGACCGCGTCGAGGGTGGCTACCGCCTGAGCGGCGGCCTGTTCGAACTCGGCATGCTCGCCTCGCTCGAGCGCAGCCTCCTGGAAATGGCGATGCCGTTCCTGCAAGACCTGTACGAGCGAACCCATGAAACTGTGCATCTCGGTGTGCGCGACGGTCATGACGTCGTGTACATCGCCAAGATCGGTGGGCATCGCCAAGCCAACTCCCCCTCGCGCACCGGTGGACGAATTCCGCTGTACTGCACGGCAATCGGCAAGGCTTTGCTGGCGTACTCGGATCCGGAGTTTCGCCGCGAAGTGCTCGCGGCACCGATGACCCGACGCACCCCGCACACGATCGTCGCGCCAGGCATCCTGAGCAATCAGCTGGATCGGGTCTTCGAAACCGGTGTCGCCTTCGAACGCGAAGAATCAGCGCCGGGCCTCACGTGTGTGGCCGCGCCGGTATTCGGAAGCAACGACAAACTGGTGGCAGCCATCAGCGTCACCGGCCCCACCACTCGGTTCAAGCCCGAAAGCCAGGTAACCGTCCTGCGTGCAGCCGCCGAAGGGTTGCGCAGCACGATGGCCCGCCGCGAGCACCTGCGCTGACCAGGGAAATAGTCACGCCCGATACGCGGGCGCCTTGGCAGAGCTGCGAGTCTCCAGGGTCTCGAGCAACGGCAACGCCCGGAACGGCACAACCACCGACAGAACCATCACGCTGGTGGAGCGCGTGGCCACTCCCGAACGATTGAGGTCGAGCAGGGTCTGCTGCAAACCTTGATGCGACGCTGCGGCGACTCGACACAGAACGTCACCGGCTCCCGTGGTCGCAAACGCTTCGATCACACCGGGTATGGCTTCGAGTTTGACCGTGACGGTGTCGAGCGCACCTTGGGCAATCTCCAGGGTCACAAATGCCTGCACGCCGAAACCTGCTGCAGCCAGGTCGATATGGGGCTCGTAGCCGGCGATGATTCCGCCGTCCTCGAGCCGGCGCAGTCTGGCCTGCACAGTGGCCCGAGCTACCCTGGTCACCCTCGACAGTTCGAGTGCCCCCGCCCGCGGATGCGTGTGCATCGCTTCGAGCAGCGCCAGGTCCAGACCGTCGATCGACACTGCACTGCGTACCGATTCCACCATGGCTTCCAACCTATACACAGCGACTGGAAAACCACACCCATCTAGCGGTATTCCGTCGAAACGGCTAGCAGGAAGCACGCCCGTTGACTAGCTGCATCGCGCCGGACTTAGCTACATGCATCGACACCGCTGGGAGGACACGAGATGACCATCGAACACAGCATCACCGACGAGGAACGACTGGCCGGACTCGATCTCGAACAACTACGCCAACTGGTGGGACTGGTCGAATACGACGACGCTTCGGATCCCTTTCCGGTCCACGGATGGGACGGACTCGAGTGGATCGTCGGCAACGCCACCCAGACTTCCCACTTCTATCAGTCCGCCTTCGGCATGACATTGGTGGCCTACTCGGGTCCATCCACCGGTAACCGCGACCACCACGCGTTTGTACTCGAAAGCGGCGCAGTGCGTTTCATCGTCAAGGGAGCAGTAGACCCGGCAAGCGAGTTGATCGAGCACCATCGCGTACACGGCGACGGTATCCGCGACATCACCTTGAACGTCCCCGATGTCGACAAAGCCATAGCGCACGCAATTACGCAGGGCGCGCGGGTCATTGCCGAACCGCACGATATTGCCGATGATCACGGCAGCGTCCGCCTCGCCACCATCGCGACGTACGGCGACACGCGACACACACTTGTCGACAGGTCCGGATACCACGGACCGTATCTGCCCGGATATGTCAGTCGCACATCGTCATTCGTTGCCCGTCAGGGTGCACCCGAGCACATCTTCCAAGCTCTCGATCACGTCGTCGGGAATGTTGAACTCGGGAAGATGGACGAGTGGGTCGACTTCTACCGCCGCGTCATGGGGTTCACCAACATGGCGGAGTTCGTCGGTGGGGACATCGCAACCGACTACTCCGCGCTGATGAGCAAAGTGGTCTCCAGCGGCGACCACCGCGTCAAGTTTCCGCTCAATGAACCCGCCATCGCGAAGAAGCGATCACAGATCGACGAGTACCTGGAGTTCTACCAAGGCCCGGGCGCCCAACATCTGGCACTCGCCACTGCCGACATCCTGGCCGCCGTCGACGCACTTGTTGCCGAAGGAATCGAGTTCCTGTCGACACCGGCGTCGTACTACGAAGATCCCGAGCTGCGGGCCCGAATCGGGAAGGTGCGGGTCCCCATCGACGAACTACAGAAACGAGGCATCCTCGTCGATCGAGACGAGGACGGCTACCTCTTGCAGATTTTCACCAAACCGATCGGCGACCGACCCACCGTGTTCTTCGAACTCATCGAACGCCACGGCTCACTCGGTTTCGGCTTGGGCAACTTCAAGGCACTGTTCGAGGCGATCGAGCGTGAGCAGGCGATGCGCGGAAACTTCTAGGTGTCTGCGCTCCACTGCCACACAACAGACGGGCGACCCGTTGTACTGACCCGCACCCGCTCGTCGGTACGTTCCAGTCCGGGTAAGGATTTGAGTGTGCGGTTGAGATTGCCAGGGTCCGGACGGGCGCCGGAAAGTTCCTCGGCGACGGCCAACGCATAGGACGCCGGAAACGACGCACCGGTCAGTGCCCGAGTGAAGACCTCATCGCGCCACAACAGAGAGTCCGCAAGGATCGGCCGGGTATCCGCCACTATCCGATTGTGATCGAATGCAAGATCACCCGGGTTGTCCCAGCTCACCCATTCCGGAGTGATGTCACCCATAGGCACATCTTCGGAGGTGATAACGGCCCACATGGTTACCGACAGTGTCGGACCACGCGGGTCTCGATGAGGTTCGTCGAACACTGCCAACTGTCCGCTCGCCAGAATCGCATCGTCGGGCAGCCCGAGCTTGGTGGTCACCGCTCGCCGAGCCGCATCCTGGAGCCGTTCACCCGCACCGAGCAGTACACCGGGCAACGCACGCTGCCCGGTGTACGGTTCTGCCTGCCGCTGCGCGACGGCAAAACGCAACTGGCCCGGTTCCGGATTGTCGAAACGCAGAGCGATAACGTCGATCGAGACAAGTGACTGTTCCACGCCATCCATCATGCAGGCACGCCGGCGCGAAGCCGACGGTCGGCCCGGTCCGGTCCGTCCGAAGTAAGCACTACCGGAACGCCGGCCTCGCTACCCAGGTAATCGATAAACGGCTCGGCTTCTGCCGGAACGTCCCGTCTCACAGCCGACATGGCCCGCAGCGCTTCCGTCAACGCTGCCTGGTGTTCGAGATCCTTCCACTCTCCGACAGGGATCTTTCCGACGGGTATACCCGCGCACCCGTCATACCTGTCCACACCCTGGATCGGGGTTCCCGCCGTTGTCGCACGCTCCAGCGCGTCGAGGTGCGTGAGGGCCAACCCGTCGACGCCGCCGCAGACCTCGATCGCGTACCGCAGCAGCAGTGTGTCGAGGTGCCCTACCCGAAATGACCCCTGGTACTCGCCGACGCCGTTGTGCGGTTCCGGCAGGACCGCCCCGAGCGCGCTGTCCTCCGTCGGAAGGGGCCCGGCACCGTGACGCGTGGTGTACGTGCGGGTCACGCCGAGCACATAACTCTCCCTGCCTATTTCGGAGACCATCGTGCGGGCATTGGACGGTTCCACCGTCGACCACGTGGTGTGCGGGTGAAATCCACGCCACTCGTCCAGGAGGACACCCTGTGCGCCTTCGAAGACCAATCGGCCACGTGCACCGATGGACTCCAGCGCCCCAGGGCCGACAATATCCACTACTGCAGCACATTCCGCGTACATGTCGACCATGTCCACTATCTCTGGAAACCCATGACGACTGTCGGTGATCAACGGTCCGTAGTACGCCGCCATGTTCTCGAGCTTGCGAGCAAGCACATCCGGCCGTCGGCAGTCCCCGACAGTCGGCGCATCAGGGCGCTCGAGCGCGTACGCCGCCGTCTCACCGATTCCCTTGCCACACGAGCCATGTCGATTGCCACCTCGCGCATCCTCACGAGCCCGATTGGCCGCAACGTGAATCGGCGTGGTCAACAGTGCCCGCCCGTCGATGGTCAACAGGTCGAATGGATCTTGCACGCCAACAGCTTCCAACGCTCGCGCTTCCCTCGCCAAAGAGATCGGCTCGACCAGCATGAATTGGGAGAGAAACGTGGGGACACCGTTGAGCGTCCCCGATCCGAATTGCGAGAAGGTGTGGTGGCGTTCTCCGTTCACGACATTGTGAGCGGCCTGCGCACCTCCGTTGAATCGAACCACTGCCGCAACATCGAGATCCGCCTGCGGTGAGCAGAGCCAGTCGACCGTGGCACCCTTTCCGGCGTCGCCGAAGCCGAGGTCGACGACAATAATGTCACTCCGAGCGTCCATTGTGTCCTCCCTCAGTCTGTGTCCTAACTCAGTCGAAATCGACGTCATCCGAGCCTGTTCCGAGATCCTTCGGCAATGCAGCCGCCCGTGCGGGCGTCCTTCTCGTGATTCTCGCCAGTGCCTTGTGCACCGTCTTGGCCTCGGCTGCCGATCCCACATCGCGAAGGTCGGCCAATCCGTCACTCAAGTCGATGCGGTCTTCACCGATCCCCACGGTCAGGGCGATGAGTTCGCACACGGCGGCAGGATCGTCGAGCTTGAGGAAGCGTTCACCCAGGAGATCCGTCCAGTGGTCCGCGATCTCCGGATCGTTGTAGTACGACGACTGATTGGGCAACACGAAGTAGACGTTCCACTTTTGCTCCAGTTCCCGATACACCGAGGGAACGGAAATATCGCGTCGAACCTTGTCGCCGATCACGTCGCGAATGTGACGACCCGACAGTCGCGGCTTGTTCAATTCGTCGCCGATGATGAACAGGTAACCTTTGCGGCCCCTCTTCTCCCAAGCGTCGGTGCTCGTGTGACGAGCCATGAAATATGCTGCCAGTTCGTAGCTTTCCGATTTCTGGCCACCACCGTTCCCTTCGAGGAAGATGGTGCGCAACTGCTCGTCCATCGCGTTACCCGATTCGAATTGCCCTACCTGCAGGGGAACCCGATCGGAATCCGCGTCTCCGATTCCACCGAACAGAATCTGCGGGTCGTCTGCATATCCTTTGCGTTGCAGCAATCCGTGCAGCTTCCCGAGCTTGTCCTGCATGATGCGCGGAACGGCACCCATCGAACCGGTGACGTCGAAAAGTACTGCAATAGGCAAAGAATCAGGGTGTCCATCCGAATCCCGGCATTCTCGTTTGTCTACACCGAACGGATCGAGAGTGGGATCTGCTTTCCAACTGTTTCGCGGACGCGACCGTAGCGTGTCGGTGTACCCGAAATCGTCGACACCGCGTGCGGCACGGAATGTCTTGCCCGCCAGGTATGTGTTGTCGTCCCAATATCCGTATCCCATGATGAATCACTGCCTTTCAGATTGGGCGGACGGTAAACGCCCGAAAGGTGCGTTCGCCGTATAGAAGGTCGAGGAGTTCGTCGAACTCGCCGAGGAGATCAGTGGCGTCGGGTCGTAGTCGTGGATTGTCTTGCATACACCCCAGTGCAAAAGTCTTCATACGACTGGGGATTCGGTCGCCGAGCATAGTCGTCATCAACTGATGCGCCATGTAGACGTCCCACCCCGGGGAAGCTGCTTCGCCAAGTTCCGGCGGATAGGCACTTCGGCAGGAACTGATCTTTGCTGCCGGCCGCATTCCTGAACGAGTCGCAAACGACCAGCCCACCAGCACCACGCCATGTAATTCGGGCTGTATCAGCACATTTTCCTCGACGATCGCTGTATGGACCCAATCCGCCTGGTGTGCTGCCGCAAGTGCGCGCAACAGGCGTCGGTGCATCCAGGCCCAGTCTCGTGGATCGAGGCCGTTCGGGTAAGCGCGGCGAACATCGGCGAGGGTGACAAAGCCGGTGGACAGATCATCGAGCACATTGATCCGGCGAACTTCCCCCGAAGCTGGGTCGGCCGCCGAAATGCGGTCGACCAGCGTCGGGAGGTACGGCGCGCCGCGGATGTCGGTGAGCGCCGACCTCTCAGTCTCCATCAGCGGGTTCGCTCGCCGACTCCGAGGGATCTTCACCACAACAGATGCCCCGGATCGGTCCTGCGCACGGTAGAGAGTTGCCACCGAACCTCGGGCGAGGACATCACCCAACACGTACTCGTTGTTGTCCCCGACATATGTCGCGGATGACTGCACTGCTTCGGCTTCCGCCACCCAACTGCGGTACAGCTCATTCAACCGAGTTGTTGCGGCAGCGTATCGCGCAACATCACTCGCCTGCGCCCGATCCGGATGGATCGCAGCAACCAAGCAATGGAATTGACGCTTCGCCTGCCGGCGCGATTCCGAATAAGTGGTGGCACTTCCGAACAGCTCGGTCGAGGTTGTTGCCGCCTCGACAGTTTCGAGATCGTTCTTCACCGTGTTCATGAGTTTTAGTCTAAGTGACTAAAACTGATCGCGCAAGGCGGCTCCTTCCGAGCATCACAGTCTTGCTAGGCCGGTTCCGCCACTAGCGCACCGGGGCGACTTCTTCCGAGGAATACCGCAGAAGCGAACAGGAAGAACAGTGCGCCGACAAAGGTGCCGATGTTCGCCACGTTGGGATCAAGCGTGTTCCCGTCTTTCAGAATGAACGAACCGACTGCGGACACGCCAAATGCGATAGATCCGAGAGCGTTGAGCCACACACTTTGCCATTCCGCCGATCGAGACGCCCAGCGCGTATTCGAGCGCCACAGCATGAGTATCGCCAGAAAACTTGACGCCAAGAACGCAATCGACCCCTCGGCGTCGGGATTCCACACGAGGTTGATCTCTCCACGAACATTGAGCGTGCGCATAGCTGATCCGGTGCTGATATTGAACATGATGGTGCCGAGCAATTGCACCGCTGCAGACAACCACACAACGCGTACCGCAGGCCTACCCGAATCAGTGATGATGACGGGACCGGCGAGCGCCAATTGAACAATCGCCGCTGCGGTGAAGAACCACGACCCGACAAAGAAGAGAAGATTCACGAGCGTTGCTCCGAAAAGCGACGACAAGTAGGGGGCTGAACCAAGCGCAAAGAGCGTCGATCCGATCACGAAGCCCCAGGACTGTACGCGAAGTGTCGGATGAATCAGCATGCGCTGCATTGTAGTTCAATGGAAGTGCGATACCCGGCATTTCTGCTGTGCGCCACACTCCGTTCACCCGGCTCGTGTTCAGTTGCAGAGGCGATACTCTCGCTCACTCATTCACTCGGATCGTCGGGCACGTTCCTGCCCGTGAAGGGAATCACCATGGCCAGCGTTACTTTCGACCGCGCAACTCGTTCATACGGGGGAACCGATCGACCCGCACTCGACCAACTCGAGCTGGATATCGCAGACGGAGAGTTCCTTGTACTCGTCGGGCCGTCGGGCTGCGGGAAATCGACGTCTCTGCGGATGCTTGCCGGACTCGAACCCGTTGATTCGGGCCGAATTCTGATCGGCGATCGTGATGTCACCGATGTGGAACCGCAGCATCGCGATATCGCGATGGTTTTCCAGAATTACGCGCTCTATCCACACATGAGCGTGGGAGCAAACATGGGCTTTGCCCTCAAGATTGCCGGGGTTCCGAAGCAGGAACGGGAAGCTCGAGTGCTCGAAGCCGCCCGAGTGCTGGATCTCGAGCAGTACCTCGATCGCAAACCGAAGGCACTCTCGGGTGGGCAAAGGCAACGAGTTGCCATGGGTAGGGCCATTGTTCGCAATCCCCAGGTATTCCTTATGGACGAGCCGCTGTCCAATCTCGACGCCAAACTGCGAGTGCAGACTCGAACGCAGATTGCCTCCCTGACCCGCCGACTCGGTGTCACCACCGTGTACGTCACCCACGACCAGGTCGAAGCGATGACCATGGGTGATCGTGTTGCGGTACTCAAAGACGGTGTGTTGCAGCAGGTAGATACGCCTCGCCGCCTGTACACGAGTCCCGCCAACATCTTTGTTGCCGGATTCATCGGCTCACCCGCCATGAGCTTCATCGATCTCGACCTCGACGACGGTGAGATGTCACTCGGCGGGACGGCGTACCGCGTTCCACGTTCCGTCGCCGATGCCTCACTGACTCCCCACGTCACAGTGGGTATCCGGCCGGAGTCGTTTGTGCGGGTGGACAAGGGAATTACCGTCGTTGTCGACGTTGTCGAAGAACTGGGCGCCGACGCATTTGTCTACGGCCACACCATGATCAACGGCAAGCGCCATGAGTTGGTGATTCGCGAGGAAGGAAATAGTGCGCCGCCGATCGGCTCACGATTCGACGTTCTTCCCGTAGCCGAAAGCATGCACCTCTTCGACCCGACCACCGGCACCCGCCTGTCCACCGATGACACCGCTGTGCACGTGTAAGCCCTGATTCTCGAAGGTCCCGCCGCAGTTTCGTGTGCGGCGGGACCTTCACGTCTTCAGATCGACTGCAATTCGAGCGACGCTGCTCGCCCAGCGACTAACTCCTCGAGGTCCGTGACTGACTTTCCGGCCAACGTCGCCCACAGGACAACGCCTGGATCTTCCCTCAGACTCACCATGTTCGGCACGCCCACTGCGACGGCGCCCGCGGCAATCGCCGACGCCAATCCCGGAATCGAGTCCTCGATCGCCACAACCCGATCCATGGAAATCGGGCCGGTCAGCGCCGAGAGATCTGTTCTGGCCCGCAAGTACGGCTCCGGGTGCGGCTTACCGTGCTCGACCATGTCTCCGGTAACCATCAACTGAAATGTTCCCGGTGGGAGCGCGCTCGCAACAGCCTCCGCCAACGGCGCCTCGCTCATCGTCACCAACACACTGGGTATTCCGGCGTCGCGAACCTGCGCCAACAACTCACGGGCACCCGGACGCCACTCGATGGACTGCCGAACACCCGCCACGACGGCGGCCACCAGTTCATCGACTATCTCGCGGATCGTGAGATCCGCCCCCGCCGCGCGAAGGATCGCAGCAGAGTCGGGCAAGGCCTTCCCCACCAGTGCTGTTGCCTGTTCGTCAGACCACTCCACCCCGTACCTCGACATCAAGGCACGCTCCGCCGCAAACCAACTCGGCTCGGTGTCCACCAGTGTGCCGTCCATGTCCCAGAAGACCGCTTGCAGCATCAGGACTTTCCTTCCTCTTGTAGCTCAACACGATCGGATCCAACGACGCGCACCACAACACCCTGTGCACGGATATCCTCGATAATCCCCAGTGGTGCACCGTCATCGGTGATCAACTCGTCGATCACGTCCCAACCACACACTCGATGTAGCGAGGTGTGCGCCAATTTGGAACTGTCCATCAGGAGAACCCGCCGACCGGCACACCGAATCATCTCCGATTTGAGCCGAACGACTTTCTCTTCCTGGTGATACATGCCGTCGCGATCAGCACTCGACGTCGAGAAGTACAGAGCGTCGACGCGCAGTTCGCGCACGGCCTTGGCTGCACCCTCGCCGACAAACGATTCATGACCGGAATCGAAGTCGCCGCCGATAGCGGTCACCGAAATGCCGGTCACTTCGGACAGTTCACGAAGTGAGGGCAGATAGTTCGTCACAACCCGAAGTTCTTCGATCTCGATCAAGTGGCGGATCATGTGGGAGGCGGTGGTGGAATCGTCGAGCATTATCACCTGCCCCGGAGCAACCTCGGTGGCAGCAGCAGCGCCGATCGCCAACTTTTGTTCGGTGGCGATGCGACGCCTCAGCGGTGCTGCAATCTCGTAACTGCTGGTTCGTTCGATGCTGACTCCGCCCCTGAACTTTCGGACTATTCCGCGGCGTTGAAGTTCGTCGAGATCACGGTGGACCGTCATCAACGACATATCGAAGTGAGCGGCCAGCGATTGTGCGGACGCCGATTCATCTGCCATCAAGCATTCGAGAATGCCGTCCAGCCGTTCTTGCCTGGTGTGGGTGATCAATCGTCGACTCATCCAAGACCTTGCTGTAGCTGGTGTGATTACGAGTCATTTATATCACTCTTCCTGATATGAATGCTCGATGAACGAGTCGAGAAGCTTAGGCATGACAAACTGAAACTTCAGCTCGGTCACCGCCAGAACCGCAGACGCATAATTAACTAAATCTGCTGTGTAACAGCAGATTTAGAACGTCTCGTGGAGATTTCACACTCGCGAAATCTGCCCGTTTCGACCATTTGACGACCATCCGCACGAGTGAAACGATCACTGCGATCAACGAAGACGTAACACCGTCGATGTGATCTTCACCGTCTCGCATCAAGAAAGCGACACCCCCGGAAGAAATGGTCTCGACATGTCGTTGACAACTCAACGCCCGGCACCGCCGACGGTCTCCGCCCCTGTGAGTCGCGGATCAACCCGGGGTCGCCCTACCCGAAGGCGTGAACGCAAGGGCTACAAGCTCTTTGTGCTCTTCACCTTCCCGAACCTGCTGCTGATAGCGGTCTTCGCATATTGGCCCGTTATCGGCAACATCTACCTCAGCCTCACTGAATGGGACATGATCGCGCCGACGCCGCTGTTCGTCGGCGTCGACAACTACACGAAGTTGCTGCACGATCCTGCGTTTCTCCGGGTGTTACGCCTGACCTTGGTATGGGTTGTTGCGATTGTCGGCATCAGCCTGAGCGTGGGACTGGCCCTGGCGTGCCTGTTCAATCGCCAATCACGAGGACGCGCAGCCGTTTCCGCTTTGGCATTTTCGCCGCACATCCTCTCGGGCGCGGCGGTGGCCGCGATCTGGTTGTTCATCTTCGATCCGAACTACGGACTGTCCCGAGCGCTGTTCGGGTTGTTCGGAGCAGATTCACCACACTGGACAACCTCGAGTTCATGGGCGATGCCCGCGCTGATCATCGTCTCGATCTGGAAAGGTGTCGGCTTTGTAGCCATCGTCTATCTAGCTGCGCTTCAGTCGATGCCGGCCGACGTCCTCGAGGCGGCACGTCTCGACGGGGCAGGGGCATGGCAGACATTCCGCCACATCACCATGCCGCTACTCTCACCGACAACGTTCTTCCTCCTGATCACCCAGGTCATCAGCGCCTTTCAGTCCTTCGACGTCATCGCGATGATGACCAGCGGCGGACCCGCAGGCGCCACAACCACTCTCAGCTGGTTCATCTACCAAGAAGGATTCAAGGCCTTCAGTGCCGGCACTGCCGCCGCCGGATCCATGGTGATGTTTGTCGTCCTGATGGGCGTCACAGTGTTCCAAATGCGATTCGTCGAGAAGAAAGTGCACTACTGATGTCCGCACCCAGCAGAACGACAACCCCGAACAAGACGCGCATTCGATTTCGCTTGTCCTGGATCGGACTGGTTGTTGTCGGCCTCGTCTTTGCCATCCCGTTCTACTGGATGATCTCGTCGGCGTTCAAGCCGGAGAGCGAGATCTACCAGTGGCCACTGCAATTCGTCCCCAGCCGTCTGGCGTGGGAGAACTTCAGCCACGCGTGGAATGCCGTTCCGTTCGGCGACTTCTTCGTCAACTCACTGATCGTCACGATCGTCGGTGCCACTGCGAAGGTCACCTTGGCAGTGTTCAGCGCCTATGCCTTTGCCTTCCTTCCCTTTCCCGGCAAGAAGTGGATCTTCCTCGCGGTCCTGGGAGCCTTGATGGTGCCGGGGCACGTGACACTGTTGCTCAACTACATCACCATCGGCAATCTCGGAATGATCAACACCTACGCGGGGATAATCCTGCCTGGACTCGCGAGCGCATTCGGAACATTCCTTCTACGCCAGCACTTTCTGAGTCTCCCGAAGGAAGTCATGGAGGCTGCAGAGCTCGACGGCGCCGGACACATCCGCAAGCTGTTCTACTTTGCATTACCGATGTCAGTTCCGGCGGTTGTCACCGTTGCGCTGATCGCTGTCATCGACGAGTGGAACGACTTCATCTGGCCTCTTCTCGTCACCAATTCCGTTCAGATGCGCACTCTTCCCATCGGTTTGATGGCACTCAAAGAGAGTGAGGGTGTTGACAACTGGGGCGCGATCATGGCCGGAACCACCATGGTTGTCCTCCCCATGCTGTTGCTCTTTCTCTTTGCCCAGCGGTTCATCGTTGCCGGGCTTGCCGGAGCGTCCGTTCGACGCTGATCAGTTTTCCGACCTTCCCCTGCCAGTTCAGCATCCTCCAGGAGATACCCATCATGTCGTTTTTTGCCCGATCAGGCTCCGCGCAGAAACCTGTGAACATCTCTCGCCGCAGCTTTCTCACTGCTGCCGGTATGACCGCGATCGCACTCCCCGTACTCGCGGCGTGCGGAAACGCCGGCGGCACGGCTTCGTTCTCAGCACCGGACGTCAAGGCCCCCAGCGAATTTGCCGGGAGGACCAACGTCGTCATCTGGAGTCCGTGGTCGGGCAACAACCACGAGGTCTTCACCGGAGTCGTCGACGGATTCAACCGCTCACAATCCGATATCTACGCAGAAGTTCAGCAGTTCAACGGGTACGACGGCGTCACCGAGAAGATCGCCGCCGGACTCCAGGCCAGGCAGATCCCCGACATCGGCGTCTTCTCCGACGTCTCGTGGAACAAGTTCTTCCTCAACGACACACTCGAACCGCTCGGCGGATACTTCGACAACAACTTCGGTCCGAGCACGTTCAATGAGCGCCTGTTCACCGAGGGCGTTGTCCGCGGCGAGTCCTACTGGATCCCGTTCGGCCGATCGACACCACTGTTCTACTACAACAAAGAGATCTTCTCGTCCGCAGGTTTGCCGGATCGCGCCCCCGCCACCTGGGATGAATTCCGTTCGTGGGGAAAACAAATCACCGGCCAGAACTACAATGGTAATTCTCTGAAGATGCGCGCATACACCGGCGCCGACGACTGGTACATGCAGGGACTGCTCTGGAACTTCGGCGGATCGATCTCCGACGGACTCGACGTCACCGTGGACTCCGCAGCTGCAATTGCCGCCGCAGAGTTCGACCGGGCCGTGATCAACGACGACAAGATCGCGTACCTCGCGCAGGAAATCAACAATGACTTCATCAACGGCCAGGTCGCAACCATCACGAACTCCACCGGATCACTGACCGGACTGATCAAGGGCGCCCAGTTCGAGGTCGGTGCCGGCTTCCTGCCTCAACAGACCACACACGGCGTGCCGACCGGTGGTGCCGGACTCGGAATCATGAAGAATGCCAGCCCGGAACGCAAGGAAGCTGCCGCGCAGGTACTCGCGTATCTGTCCGGCGAGGAAGCGTCGTCGACCTGGACCGTCGGAACGGGATACCTGCCCTCGACAATCTCCGCGGCAAACTCCACCAAGGTGCGTCAGGTCATGTCCGACAATCCGAACTACAAACTGGCCGTCGACCAACTCGAGCTCGCCCGCCAGCCTGACGCCGTTCGACGGTACGTCCAGAGCACCATCACGGAAATGCGCACCGCAATTCAGAAGCTGTACACCGAAAATGCCGACGCCGGCGCAACTTTGAAGGCAACGGCAACCAAGCTGCGCGCAGACACGGAATCCGTGCGCAAACTCTACGAAAGCAAGGTGGCCTGACCATGCGATCCGAATCATTCACCTTGGTAGGCCATCGCGGCGCCATGGCTCACGCACCCGAGAACAGCATTGCGTCATTTCGTCTCGCCGAGGAGATGGGCGTCGACGAGATCGAACTCGACGTGCGCTTGACCGCCGACGGCGTTGCGATCGTGCTCCACGACGCGACGCTCGATCGCACCGCCGCCGACGATTCCGGGCGTGGGCTCGGACCCGTGGCGGAACTCACGTTCGACCAGATCAAAGACATCGAATTGGACTCCGGACGCGGCGTCCTGACCTTCGACGAAGCGCTCGACAACACCACGGTGACCTTGCAGGTGGAGATCAAGGCCATCGAGGTGGTGCCGGAACTCGGACGGATCGTGGTGGCGCGGCCGGAAGACGCTCAGCGCATTCAGTTCACGAGCTTCTCGGCCGAGGCTCTGCTCGCAGTTGCCGAGGCAGCACCGTTCATCCCGCGCGGATTGATCGTGTCGGCGTATCCAAGCGCCGACGCTCACCCGGCTGGTATCGAATCCGTTCTTGCGGCCACCGGTTCCGGCGCGTTCTACTGCGGCTGGGACGGCCTGACGGCCGACCTGGTCCGCGACCTCCATGAAGCCGGACTGCAGGTTCACGCGTGGCCCCTGCGCACTCCGGCAGATGCAGCACGAGCCCTCGAACTCGGAGTGGACGGCACGACCACGGATTTCCCGGGGGACGCCAGGGAGTGGCTCGACCGCACCTGACGGAATTACCCCCAGCGCGACTGTCCACCGTCGAGGGGGATGGTTGCGCCGGTCAGGTAACCGGCATCTTCGCCGACCAGGAAGACGACGGCACGCCCGATGTCGGTTTCGGGATCGCCGACGCGACCCAGCGGGATTCCCGCGACAAAGGCTGCCGCTTCTTCCGGGTTCTTGTCCATCCACCACTGCAGGGCCGGGGTCTGCGCGTGTGGCGCAACGTTGAGGACACGGATATTGTCCTTGCCCCACTCGCAGGCCGCAGCGCGGGTTAGTGCGCGCATGCCCTCCTTGATGGAGCCGTAGGCACCGTAGTTGCTGGCATCCCAGCGCACGGCCGCGGAGGTGACCATGTTGATGATGACGCCGCCGCCGCGGCTGTTCATGTGGGGATACGACGCCTGCATCATGCGCAGGGTGGCGAGCGGTCCCGTCGCGAAGGAGCGTTCGAAGTCTTCGTCGAGCACGCTGAGCAGCGGGCCGGGCTTGCAGTCGTTGGCGTTGTTGATCAGGATGTCGATTCCGCCGAACAGTTCGACGGTACGGTCCACGGCGGCGGTGATGTCGTCCTTCTTGCTGACGTCACACACGACTACCTCGCCGCGGGCACCGATGTCGGCGAGCAGCCCGCACGTGGTGTGGAGCTTGGACTCGGTGCGACCGGCTACCGCGATCTCGGCGCCTTCTTTCGCCAATGCCAAGGCAATGCCTTGCCCGATTCCCTGACCTGCACCGGTGATGAGTGCAACTTTGCCGTCAAGCGTGCCCATGTGATTGCTCCAATGTCCTGTTGCCTGCGGGGACTGGTCGATTCTGGTGACTGCCGGTGTTGGTCGTCTACACTCAACGAACTAAGCAACCAAGCATTTGCTTGACCCTATGACGACCGGCACTGTCGCGTCAATCACACTGGGCGGCAAATCGGCTCGGCCCCAACATCAGGAAGGCTCCACCGTGACACTCCCCAACCCCGTCGATTTCAGCGGACGCTCGGTGATCGTCACCGGCGGCACCAAGGGCATCGGCTTTGTCATCGCCGAAACCTTCCTGGCTGCCGGGGCAAACGTACTGGTCTGTGGCCGAAACGAGCCCGAAAAGCTCCCGTCGGCTGACGGACGCACTGCAGCATTCAAAGCCACGGACGTCCGCGATCCTGCAGACGCCGCAGCGCTCGTCCAGGATGCCGTCGATCGCTTCGGCCGACTGGACGTTCTGATCAACAATGCCGGCGGCTCCCCCGACGCCGACGCAGCCACCGTCTCCCCGCGCTTCGTGGAGAAGATCGTGGCGCTGAATCTGCTGGCCCCCTTCAACGTTGCTCAGGCTGCAAACGCCGTCATGCAGACACAGGACAACGGCGGCGCCATCATCAACATCGGCAGTGTCTCGGGCATCGACCCGCAGCCCGGCACCGCGGCATACAGCGCCGCCAAGGCCGGACTGTTGGTCCTGACAAAGGCTTTGGCGCTCGAATGGGCCCCCAAGGTCCGCATCAACCACATCACCACCGGCTTGATCCGCACGGAAGCAGCCGCAGAGGTCTACGGCGCAGACGGCGGCGCGGCCGTCACCGAGATCATCCCGATGGAGCGCATGGCCGTACCGTCGGACATCGCGAATTCCTGCCTGTTCCTGGCAAGTTCGCTCTCGTCGTACGTGACGGGAACCGACATCGCCGTCCACGGTGGCGGCGAATACCCGGCCCGTTACCTTGCTACCCACCCCGAGCTGTTTTCGCGAACCAGCTCGTAAGACCGAGCAGCCAAGGAAGCCCTCGAGCAATTGCTCGAGGGCTTCCTCGTTTTGTGTGAACAACTGCGGGGCGCGACGGGGGGGTCAAGCGCCCCGCAGTTGAGTCTGCGGATGCTAGCGAGCGGAGAAGCTCACTCGCGCACCGGAAATCGCTACCTGACCATCCTTGTGGACCTGGAAGGCCAGGTCGTCAGGAGTACCCCACGCAACGATGGACGGCGCCTCACCCGGATGAATGGCCGCCGCAAATCGACCCTCGAGGCTCACGAGGTCTGCCGGATGCACTCCGGCGACCCGGGCAAGCTCGAGTGTGCTGGCAGCCAACGTGCACAGGCCGTGCATGATCGGACGCGGCTGATTGATCCGTGCCGCGGCCTCTGGATCGATGTGGATGTGGTGCATGTCGCCCAGCAGGCGATACATCGCCGTCTGATTCTCCGCCGTGGTCAGCACACCGGTGAGTGAAGGCTCGCCCGTCGGCTCTGCGGGACGGGACGGCCCACGTTCTCCGCCGAATCCACCGGCGCCGGGAGCGAACAGCGACCAGGTCGCGACGAAGTACTCGCACTCGACCTTCACTTCGAAGACGGCTGCAGCACCCTTGTCCCACACCTCGCCGACCGAAGCCTTCAGCGTCACCTCACCGCTACGCGGAAGCGGAGCAAGCACTTTCAACTCTTGCGAGCCGTGCAGTGCCGTCGAGGTGTCGAAAGCGCCCGCCGAGCCCAGAGCGTCGGGAGCCCACTGCGCCAGTGTCAGAGCAAATGTCGGCAGCACCCGAAGCTGATCCTCGAAAACGAGGTCCAACTCGGTTGCCTTGGCGCCCACGGCAAGTGCGTACAGGATCGCGTCGCGCTCGGTGTACGACACGGTGCGGGTACCGAGATCGGCTCCGCGCCAATCGCCGGCAGTCTTCGCAGTTTCCGAAGTAGTCACGTTCAATTCCTCTCTCACACCACGCCGAGAATGAGACCACTGGTAGGTACTGCTGTTCCGGCAGTGACCAATACGTTCTCGACACCATCGGGCTGATTGGTCGACGTGCCACGAATGAGCCGCACACCTTCGGCAACACCGTTGACACCGTGCAGGTACGCCTCGCCGACCTGACCACCGTGAGTGTTCGCCGGCAGGCGTCCACCGAGTTCCAGGTTGCCTTCGCGGATGAAGTCCTTGGCCTCGCCGGGCTTGCAGAATCCCAGTTCTTCGAGCTGTGGGAGGACCAGCGGAGTGAAGTGGTCGTACAGGATCGCCGCGTTGATGTCGTCCGGTGTCAGGCCGCTCTGGCTGTACAGCTGACGGCCGACCAGACCCATCTCCGGGATACCCGTGATGTCGGGTCGGTAGTAACTGGTCATCATGTGCTGATCCTTGCCACTGCCCTGAGCAGCGGCCTTGATGAAGGCCGGCTTGTTGGCCAGATCCTTGGCGCGCTCAGCGGAGACGACGACGAGCGCCTGGCCACCGTCTGTTTCCTGGCAGCAGTCGAGCAAGTGCAGCGGTTCGGCGATCCAGCGGGAATTCTGGTGATCCTCGAGTGTGATCGGACGCTCGTAGAACCAGGCAGCCGGGTTGTTGGCAGCGTGCTTGCGCGCCACCACTGCAACTCGTCCGAAGTCCTCACTCGTCGCACCGTACTGGTGCATGTACCGCCGTGCGAACATAGCGACCCACTGAGCGGGAGTCGACAGGCCCTGCGGGGTCATCCACGCATAAGCCGCGCGGTCCGCTGTGGTTGCCATCGGGCGATCATGCTGACCCAGGCCGTAACGCTCACCGGAGCGCTCGTTGAAAGCGCGGTAGCAGACCACGACATCGGCGACACCCGTCGCAACGGCCATGGCTGCCTGCTGCACGGGGCCGCATGCGGCGCCACCGCCGTAACCGATGCGGGAGAAGAACTTCAGCTCGCCGAGACCACAGTTGCGAGCCACAATGGCTTCGCCGTTGGTTTCCGCGGTGAAGGTCGAAAGTCCGTCAACCTCGGACGGGGCGATACCCGCGTCCGCGAGTGCAGCGACGATGGCCTCACAGGCCAACTGCAGTTCGGTGCGACCGGAGTTCTTGGAGAACTCGGTGGATCCGATGCCGACGATGGCAGCGGCTCCTGAGAGCGGGCTGATCGCCATCAGGGCTTCCCCTCTTCTTTGAAAGCAACTGTGACGGTGCCGGATGCATGGTTGCCGAGGCTGTTTGCGCCCTGCACCTTGACCACGACAACACCGTCTTCCTTGGACACGACCTCACCGGTCATCGTCATGGTGTCACCCGGGTAGTTGGGCGCGCCGAGACGAATGGCGATGCGACGCAGGGTCGATGCCGATCCAGCCCAATCCGTGACGTACCGGCCGACGAGACCGTTGCTCGTGAGGATGTTCATGAAGACATCCTTCGAGCCACGCTCCTGGGCCAGGCTCGGATCGTGGTGCACGTCCTGAAAATCGCGAGTGGCGATTGCCGTGGCGACGATCAACGTGCGGGTCAGCGGGATCGCCAACTCGGGCAATGCCTCTCCGACAACGACGTCTGCGTAGCTACGACCGGCAAGAACGGTCATGCGAGCACCTCCACACCGGATGCGAGCTGCGCACCCAGACGCGCGAGATCGGAGCTGGAACCGCCGAGGGTGGCAGCAATCTGCTTGCCCCACAAGAGGTGACGGTGAACCGGGTAGTCGGTGTCGACGCCCATACCACCGTGGACATGCGTGGTGCGATGCACGACGCGCTGTCCGCCGTCGGTGGCCCACCACTTGGCGACGAGTACCGAGGTGCCGAGATCCAATCCCACGGAGATGCGCCATGCAGCCTGCCACAGTGTCACTCGCATCGCTTCGAGATCGATGTAGCAATCAGCGAGCTGGTGGTTGACCGCCTGGAAGGTCGCGAGCGGACGGCCGAACTGCATGCGGCCGTTCAGGTACGTGACGGCCTGTGCAACAGCACCGGAGCCGACGCCCCATTGAATTGCGGCCAATGCCAGCTCAACTCGGTCGATCAGCCACGGAACCGTGGTGCCGTCAGCCGCGCCGATCAGCTGCGCGGGGGCAGCGGCAAACGTGAGGTTGGCACAGATCTCGTGGTTGGTGGACTGCGTCTGCTCCACCGTGACACCGTCTGCATTCAGATCCACCAGCAACAGAGCCGTTCCCGTGGACGTGGTTGCCGAGACGAGCGCGAGGTTCGCGATGTTCGTGATCGGCACAACGGCCTTCTCACCGGTCAGCGTCCAGTTACCGTCGGCATCCTCGGCAGCCGTCGTCAGCGGGTCGCCGCCCGTGTACGGCCCGAATTCCTCGAGCCCGATCGTCAGGAATCGACTGCCGTCGGCAACACTCGGAAGGAGCTCTGCGCGAAGGGAATCGGAACCGAACTCGTTGATCGCCAACGCGGCGAGCGCCGTTTCCCAGATCGGTACGGCCGCAACGTGGCGGCCCTGTTCCTCGAGCAGGGTGTACAGCTCGGACAAGCCGAGTCCGCCGCCGCCGAACTCTTCGGGCAGGGCGATACCGAGCAAGCCGGTGGTCGCGAGTTCGCGCCACAGTTCACGGTCGACGCGCTCGGCGGAGAGTTCGATCTCCTTGGTGCGCTCGATCGTGGCCTTGCTGGTGAAGACCTCGTCGGCCAGTGAGCGAATCGCGTCCTGCTCTTCGCTGAAATTGAAGTCCATCAGTGCTCCTCGCGTGCGGCCGGCCGGAACGCGGGAAGCGTCAAATCCGGGTCGGCGTCGATCCAGTCAAGTTCCACGGGCATGTCGACCACGACATCTTCGGGCGCGATACCCACCATGTTGGCGATCAATCGGGTTCCCTCTTCGAGTTCGATGACCGCAACGATGAGCGGGTAGTCGAACGCGTCGATCTTGGGATGGTGATTGACCACGAAGCTGTACACCGTGCCACGGCCCGACGCATCGATCGTGTCCCACTCGAGTGACTGGCACTCGCCGCACATCGGTCCGGTGGGATGACGCAACGTCTTGCAGGACGTGCAGCGCTGGATCACCAGACGGTGTTCCTTGGCCGCTTCGAACCAGAAAGCGTTGTCCGCATTGAGAGCCGGACGCGGACGCAGTGCGCGCGGAGCCTCCGGAGCCTTGGCTTCCTGCGGTTTGAACCGCAGCGTCCGCCACCGCTGCGTGCCGACAACTTCGTCGTCGCCGTTGCGGTAGGTCTTGAGCGTCGTCACGAAGTGTCCGACGCCGAGTCCGGTCTTCTTTTCCGGGGAAATCGACTCGATGACCTCGGTGTAGTTCACACGATCGCCTGGGCGCAGTTCGCCGAAGAACTCCTGATCGGAATCGGTGGCGACGACGGAACTGTAGCCCGCAGCGTCGAGGGTGGCGATCAGATCGGTCCACACCTGTGACGGGTCGTTGCCCGCCATCTTGTCGGTGAACGTCCGCATGATCCAGACCTGAAGCATCTGAGCGGGAGCGACGACGCCGTCACGGCCGGTGGCGCGGGCAGCTTCGTCGTCGAGGTAGACGGGGTTGGTATCGCCCATGGTCTCGGCCCAATGCCGGATCATGGGGATGTTGACCTCGTCGGGTCCCCAGGTGGTGGGAACAAGCGTCTGGCCGACAAAAGCGTCGAGTTGCGCCGAAATGTCGCTCACTTGACCCTCTTTTCGCGAACGAGTCCCAAGCCGATGGTGCCGACCATGTCACGCAGAACCTCGTTGACGCCGCCACCGAAGGTGTTCACGACACCCTGACGCGAGATCTGCTCGATCTGACCGGCAAGCAAAGCGCCCGGAGACTCGGGACGGATGCGTCCGGCGGAGCCGAGAATTCCGAGCAGGGTGCGGTAGACGTCGACGTGAGTCTCGGTCCCGTATGTCTTGGTAGCGCCGGCGTCGGCTCCGGAGAGCGTGTCCTGTGCGACGGCTGCCGTCATCTTCCAGTTCAGCAGTCGCATGGCCTCGAGCTTGGCGTGTGTGCGAGCGAAGTCCTGCTGCACCCACGGGATGTCGATGGCGCCGTTTTCCTTGGCCCAGTCCAGGACCAGGTTCCACAGGCCGTAGGTGCGGCCACCGATGGCCGCCAAACCGATTCGCTCGTGGTTGAGCTGCGCCGTGATGAGCTGCCAGCCGCCGTTGACCTCGCCGACAACGTCCTTCGACGGGACGCGAATGCCGGAGTAGTACGTCGACGTCACCATCAAGCCGCCGACGGTGTTGATCGGTGACCACTCGAAGCCTGCGTCCTCCGTGGGGACGATCAGGATCGAGATGCCCTTGTGCTTGGGGGCGTCCGCGTCGGTGCGGCAGGCCAGCCACACGTAGTCGGCAGTGTTGGCGCCACTGGTGAAGATCTTGTTGCCGTCGACGATCCACTCGTCACCGTCGAGGACTGCACGGGTCTTGAGCGAAGCCAAGTCCGTTCCGGCCTCCGGCTCGGTGTAGCCGATGGCAAAAACGATGTCGCCGGCAAGAATGCCCGGCAGGAATCGTTCCTTCTGCTCTTCGGTGCCGTACTTCATCAATGTCGGCCCGACGGTATTGACCGTCACGAAGGGGAACGGCAATCCCGCGCGCTGAACCTCGTCGAAGAACACGAACTGCTCTTCGATGGAGCGTCCCTGGCCACCGAATTCCTTGGGCCAGCCGATACCGAGCCAGCCGTCCTTGCCCAGCAACTTCACGATTTCACGGAAGTATTCGCCGCCAACACCCTGTTCACCGGCAGCGCGGCGCTTCTCCTCCGGCAGCAGCGTCGCGAAGTACGCGCGCAGCTCCTTGCGGAGCTCCTGCTGCTCGGGCGATTCCCTCAGATCCATCGCGGTTCTCCTATGGCATTCATGGCTAGCAACTTTGATCTGGACGCTAACTAGATGCATCTTTGGGCGCTGAATGTGTCTCGTTGAGCGGGAAGGCGAAACATGAGCGCCGTCACATAAGGTGAAATGCTGCCATGGAACCTTCGGATCGGATCGCCCTCACCGACTTGGCTGCCAGGTACGCACAGGCAGTCGACCGACGAAATCCGGCTGCTCTCGCGGCTCTGTTCACCGAAAACGCCACCTTTGTCCTGCCGCCCGCATTGAACGGCACCGACGGGCCGACCGAAATTCAGGGCCGGTCGACTCTGTCCGATTCGATAGTCGGCGCCGTCGCACACCTGCACTCGACGCGGCACATCGTCGAGCAGCAAGTCCTCGATCAGGACAGCGCCACCACGGCCCACGGCGAGGCTTACTGCTCCGCGCATCACATCTATCCCCGCGGCGAGGGGTTCCGGAACAACCGAATCGAGATTCGCTACCAGGACAGTTTCGACAAGGTCGACGGCACCTGGCTGTTTTCTCGTCGCGAATTGGTTGTGGACTTCGCTGAGGACGTGCCGGTCATTCTGCTCGGCAGTTAAAGGCGAGCGTCAACTCGCCATCATGGCGATGGCCGTTCGCAACCCACGACGCTTACCCGTGTGCGGATCGACTCCGAATACTTCCTTGATGCCGCCACGAACGCGAAACTTCAACTCGGAGTGCGTTTCCGGTGCGTCGTCCTGGGAGGCGGAGAGAAACCTGTTGGGGAGCGACAACTTCCAGATGGTGCGCAATGTCAGTCCGTACTGCTTCCACAGCGGACCTGTTGTGTACGGGAGATCGTACTTGTCACATAATTCACGAAGTGGCACAGCGATTTCCGAGTATCGGTTGCTCGGCAAGTCGGGGAAGCAATGATGCTCGATCTGGTAGCAGAGGTTGCCGCTCATAAATGCCATGATCGGTCCGGCGTGAAAGTTGGCCGAGCCGAGCATCTGTCGTAGGTACCATTGCGCGCGCGATTCGTTCTCGAATTCCTCGAGAGTGAACTTCTCGGCTCCGTCGGGAAAATGCCCGCAGAAGATGACTGCGTAACTCCAGTAATTGCGAATGAGATTTGCGACGATATTTGCCGTCAGCGTGGTCTTCCACGCTGGGCCGGTCAGAGCTGGGAACAGAATGTAGTCCTTGGTCACCTGCCGTGCGATCTTCTTGCCGATTTCCTTTGCCATCTCGGATTTGTCGGACCACTTCACCTGCCCCTTGCGAAGTTTGTCTGTCTCTAGATGGTGAAGTGCGACGCCCCATTCGAACAGTGTTGCCAACGCGAAATTGGTGATCGGCTGGAATAGATAGTCCGCGTGCCACTTCTGATCTCGCGTGACGCGCATGATGCCGTAGCCCACGTCATTGTCGAGACCGACGATATTGGTGAACTTGTGATGGGTGAAGTTGTGCGAGTGCTTCCAACCCGACGATGGGCAGGTGTTGTCCCACTCCCAGTTGCTCGAATGAATCTCGGGATCGTTCATCCAGTCCCACTGACCGTGAATGATGTTGTGGCCGAGTTCCATGTTCTCGATAATCTTGCCGACCCCCAGAAGCGCTGTTCCCAGGATCCATGCGGGCTTCTTCTTGCTGGCAAACAGGACGACACGACCGGCCACCATGAGAGAGCGTTGAAACGCGATAGTTCGCTGAACGTATCGAGCGTCACGCGCACCGCGCTTCTCCTCGATGTCGAGCCGAATAGCGTCCAATTCACGCCCGAGCGCCTCGACGTCTTCCTCGGTGAGGTGCGCATATTCCTTGATATCGGTGATCGCCACTGTATTCACTCCTGTCGCGGGGCCGGTTCGTCGGACGGTACCCCCAAGAATCGCCGGTGAAACGTCGACTCGCGCGCTACGTGCGTCACCGCGCAATCTGTGCCAGCATCAATGAGCGTGAGCACCGACAACCAGATCACCATCCGAACTGCCACTGAAGCCGACTGGCCGGCGATCCAGTTGCTCGACTCGACTGGGTTCGGGTTTCATCCGTCGAGCGCCGACAAAACACTCACTCGGACGCTCTACCGCCCCGAGGACATCGTCGTCGCGACAGAAGGTGATCAAGTTGTCGGACTGGCCATCGAGTTCGACATGGAAATCACGGTTCCGGGCGGGAACCAGCTACCCACTCGCGGAATCACATGGGTGTCCGTCGCCCCGACGCACCGTCGCCGCGGAATCCTGCGCTCGATGTTCGTCCGGTTGCACCACCACATCGCGTCGACGGGTGCTCCCCTGGTAGCTCTGACGGCCAGCGACGCGCGTATCTACAACCGGTTCGGCTACGGCCCCGCAACCGTCAGCGAGAGCATCACGATCGATCGACGTTTTGCCGATTTCCGCCCGCAGGCCCCAACCGGAAGCGGCGTGCGGATCACCGACGCGCAGACCGCAGCCACGCTACTGCCCGCAATCTACGACCGCTGGCGCCTCGTCACTCCAGGCGCGCAAAGGCGTCCGCAGGCGCATTGGGATTTCACATTTGCCGACCCGTCCGACCATCGTGCCGGCGCCTCGGGACTGTTCTTTCTGACACATCCCGACGGCTACGTTTCCTACCGCCACCGAAGTGACGGCTCCGACAGCGTCGTCGACATCGCCGAGTTCGTTGCCATCAACGACGACGCCTACGCCGCGCTGTGGCGGACAATGTGCGGGCTCGATCTCGTGACCCGCATCGAAGCCGAGCAGCATCCTGAAGATCCGCTGCGACTGATGCTGACGGACTACCGTTCGGTGCGGACAACCCGTCGATCCGACCGTCTGTGGCTGCGAATCATGGATGTTCCAGCAGCGCTCGAAGCTCGTGAATATGTCGCTGACCTCGACACTGTCATCAAGATCGAGGATCCGTTCCTCGACTCCGGTGGTACGTTCGCGCTCAGCATTCGGGGTGGAAAGGCCACCTGCCGACCCACGGACGCCGACGCACAGATCACGATGCCGTCCGATATCTTGTCCAGCATCTACCTGGGTTCGCATCAGGCTCGAATCTTCGCGGCAGCAGGGCGCGTCCAGGCCTCCACCCCTCAGGAGATACGCGACTTCGACTTCGCTTTCGGCACCACGCGCCCCGCAGTCATGGGGTATGGTTTCTGACTTTCCGAACGCTCCGGCGCTTGCGATTTTTATGCCTAACGGCACCGACACGGTTAGCCTCGACCAATGGCGTTTGTAGGAAAACTGGTCAATTGGCTTCCTGAGAAGATTCTCGTACGGGTTTTGCCGCACGCGGAGATGCTCAAGTTTCTGGTGGTCGGCGGCATCGCCTTCATCGTCACCACGGTGTTGTTCTTCGGCATCAAGTGGACCGTACTGCCGCAACATCCGGTTACCGCCAACATCATCGCGGTCCTGGTCGCGACGGTCCTGTCGTACGTACTGAACCGGGAATGGTCGTTCGCTGAGCGGGGTGGACGCCAACGTCATCACGAGGCGGCACTGTTCTTCATCGTCGCCGGTATCGGCCTGGCCATCAACCAGGTGCCACTCTGGATCTCGAGCTACGTATTCGACCTCCGCCAGCCAAACGTCTCCGTATTGATGGAGAACTTCGCCGACTTCATCAGTGGCTCCATCATCGGCACGCTGCTCGCAACGGCCTTCCGTTGGTGGGCGATGCGCAAATTCGTCTTCCCTGAAGAGTCCACGAACGGCGAAATGATCCTCGATTCGGAAGCCACAGACGCTCCTTCACTCGACTGACGCCGGCAGCAACCGAAGAGCATCACGCATCGGCGAATTTCGTCAATATCTGCACTATTTCAACCTTCCCGAAAGGTGCAAATAACCCCGATCCTTTTGTGTAGCATTTCGCCAACAAAGCCTGTGGAATTGTTTCCACCGGGCTAGGTTCTCGCCGCACAAAAGAATGGAATCACAATGAGAGTGACTGTGTTTTCGTATATTTCGGGGGAATCGTCAACAAAGGATCGACATTCGAAACAAACCGTTTGTTTTCTCATCGCGTCCATCGTCATGGCGATGGGCGCACTGGTAGTTTCTCCTGCCGTGTCCGAGGCTGCCGTGATCGGCGCGGTCAAGACACCCAGTGGGCGATGCCTGGAAAACAAGTGGGGCGTGACATCGGACGGCAACCCGGTTCAGATCTACGACTGCAACGGCTCGGCCGCACAGATCTGGAGCGTTGAAAGCGATGGCACCGTCCGGGTACAGACGAAATGCCTGGGTCCCCAGGGTGGTTCTCTGGCGGCAGGGACTGCCCTGGTCATATCGAATTGCACAGGCGCAGCATTCCAAAAATGGACCTCCGGTCCCGGAGGTACCGTTCGAAGCCAGGTCAACGGACTCTGCGTCGAGAATCGCGGTGGTGTCAATGCAAACGGAAATCCAGCTGTCGTACAGGTATGCGATGGCACACAGGCGCAGAGTTGGTCGTACACCGGAGCCATCGTGACGCTTCCGTCTCCGTCAGGGGTTGCGGTACCGGTCGGCAATCTCAATGGATGGCGCCAGATCTTCTACGACGACTTCACCAAAGACGCTGCGCTGGGGACGTGGGCAAATACGTGTGATCCCAACAAGATCGTCTACACCGGCGCACAAGGGCAAAGGTGGCGAACATACCCGTCTTGTTATCTCGATACATATCAACAGCGGCCGTATCGCGCCGACCAAGTTCTCAGCGTCAAGAATGGCGTCCTCAATTTCAATCTGCACAATGTCAACGGGCAACCGGCGGGGGCAAGCCCGTCACCCGTCATCAACGGCCAGAATCAAAATCAAACCTACGGCCGCTATTCTGCGAGATTCAAGGTCGACAACCCGAATCTCAACGAATATTACGTTGCCTGGTTGTTATGGCCGCAGTCCGAAGTATGGCCGCGCGATGGTGAATTCGACTTCCCCGAAGGTGGACTGTCCGGCACTGCAGGCGGTTTCCACCACTACTCCGGTGCGGGTTCTTGCGTAGGCGGGTGTCAGGACCTCGCAACGGACATCGGAGCGCGGTTCACCGACTGGCACACATACACGATCGAGTGGTCGCCCGGGCGGATCAAATATCTACTCGACAACCAGGTAGTCCTGGAAAGCACGTCCTGGGTTCCGTCCACCCCGATGCGCTGGCAGTTGCAGACCGAGACAAAAGGCACGGGAACCAGCAACGGGAACCTGATGCTCGATTGGGTCTCGGTATATGCCTACGACACGAGCGCACGGCCGTAGCCTCAAACCAGAGAAGGTCCGCATGCCAGAGGCGCGCGGACCTTCTCGGTCGATTCGATGCGGAACTAGCTCAACCCACCGAAAACCACGACGAGACTGTTCACGGTGTTCGTCAGAGATTCGAACACGCCCTTGAGGACGAGGTCTGCGCTACCGACCGGGATCATGAGAATTGTCGAAAGGGAACCCATTGTGTGCCTCCATGATTGGACCAGGCCGAAGAAACCGGCCTTTTCGAGAAAATTGATCGCGCTCGGATAGAGCGCACGTTGAAGTGCGGTGGCGACTACTGGTAGTCACCGCAGTCCGGGCGCGCTATCAGCTACCGAACGCTCCACCGAGCACACCGAGGAGGTACTTGAACGCAGCCAAAGCCTGGCTCTGGGCAAGAAGATCGGCGATCGATCCCATGTGAAACTCCTTATGTGAAGGGTTGCTGTACTTGCGCTTTCGCTGGCCAAAGACAGCAAACATCGCTCGTGCCCGAGCTGTTCACCCGGGCACCATCGGATGCTAACACCGTGATCGAGAGCTGTGGGGTGCTACGAATTTGCCGTCAACTGCTCGAGTATTCGGCCTTCTCGTCGATGAACCCCAAGCTTCATTTCTTCTCGTGAAGCGTCGCCATCAGTTTCGGACCGTCCACCACTCGGCCGAGGAAGCGGTCGGCATCGGGGTCGGTTGCAAGCCAGACTGCGGCGGCTGCCGGAACCGACGCCGGTGTGGCGGCAAATCCTGCGTCCACGATCGCGTCCGCACCGCCGCGAGCCTTACCCGATTCCGTGATCACAAACCCCGGACTCAGATTGAATGCCTTGATACCGGCGCCGCGGTACTCCGAATTGATCGCACCCGCGATACGCCCGAAGCCGGCCTTCGACGCTGCATACGACAGGCCCCAGCCGCCTTCACCGGGAGGCGCCGGTGGGTCCATGGTGGCCGAACCGGATGCGAGACCGATGACAACACCGTTGCCGCTCTTGATCATCGACGGAAGGATCACCTGGACCAAGGCGAGCTGATGCAGATAGTTGCCGACAACCATTGCCTGGGCATCGTCGATCTCGATGTCGAGAATCCGGTCCATGTTGCCGACGGTCTGTGCATAGGCGTTGTTGACCAGCACATCCACCCGGCCCCACTCGCGCAGTACCTGCTCACCGGCCGCAACAACCGATGCCCGATCGAGGAGGTCCATCGGAACGGCCATGGCCCGCACGCCGCAGGCCTCGATTTCGGAAACTGTCGTCTCGAGGCTTCCGGTAACAGGGATAACCTGCTCGCCGTCGCGCGTTCGCGGTGCGGCTCTGCCTTCACCTTCACGGACGGTGCGGGCAGTGATCGCGACATCGAACCCGGCGCGAGCAAATGCCAGTGCACATTCGCGGCCGATACCGCGAGAAGCCCCGGTTACCAGCGCAACTCGGTTCACAGGAACCTCGAACGACCGTGAGTCTCGAACTCTTTCTCGAGGCTCTCGATATCAGCTTCTGTCATCAGCGTGTACTCGGGAGCGCCGCGGCCCACCCAGTGGTACACCGGCTCGTCGGTCCGCCAGCGATCGACCTGAAGGTCACGCTTGAGCACCTTGTTGGAACCGGTGACGGGCAGGTTGGTCGATACGCGAATGAAGCGCGGCGCCGACTTTGTTCCCAAATCTGCCTGTGCGGCAAGGTAAGCCGCAAATTCGACGGGGTCGAAATCCGCCAGATCCGCAACCTCGATGCCCGCCATGACCTGATCACCCGAGCGCGGGTCAGGTACGGCAAACACACCGGTTGCGATCACCTTGGGGTGGCGACGCAGGATGTGCTCGATCATCAGAGCCGACGTGTTCTCACCGTCCACGCGGATCCAGTCACCCTTACGGCCGGCGAAGTAGATGAATCCCGCTTCGTCGACGTAACCGAGATCGCCTGTCCAGTACCAACCGTCACGGATCTTCTCCGCCATGGCGTCTTCGTTCTTGTAGTAGCCCTCGAACTTCTGCGAACCTGCCTTGTCGACCATTTCGCCGATGGACTCGTCCGAGTTGAGCACATGGCCGTGCTCGTCCAGGATCGCGCGCGGACGCTCTTCCTTGGTGTCGGGATTGACGATGACGATGTTCTCGTTAGCCGGACGTCCCAACGCTCCCGCGGGCTGGTTCGGATCGAGAACCACCGAACCGGCGCCTTCGCTCGAGCCGTAGCCCTCGAAAAGCTGTGCGCCGAAGCGACGAATGAACTCGGCCTTGTCACCCGGCGACGCTTCGGTACCAAAACCGTGTGTAAGGGTGTTCTCGATGTCGTCGGACTGCTCCGGCGTCGCCATCAGGTAGCCGAGTGCCTTGCCGACATACGTGAAATATGTTGCGCCGTAGAACCGGACGTCGGGCATGAAGCCCGAAGCGGTGAACTTGCGAACGAGGCAGACCGTAGCGCCCTGCGACAGCGCGGGAGCCCACAGTGCCATCAGCGCGTTGCCGTGGAAGAGCGGCATGCAGCAGTAGCAGACGTCATCGCGATCGATGTCGTACTTGGCACAGTTCGCGTATGCCAGACGCGTCAGACGACCCTGGCTGCATCGGACAGCCTTCGACATACCGGTAGTGCCGGAGGTGAAGAGGAGAAGGAAAAGCGTCGACGCATCGACGCCCAGGTCGATCTGCGGCGTCTCGACGCGATGCGCAGCAACGGTTTCGGCATACGACGCGTCGTCGACGAGGATGAAGCGGTCGTCGGTCAGACCGAGATCGAGACCAGCGAGCTTCTCGTGGCCGGCCTTGTCGGTGACGATCATCTGGCAATCGACATACCGGACCTCGGCTTCGAGTTCGGCACCGCGACGAGTCGGGTTGATTCCGACGATCGTGGCGCCCGTCAGTGCGGCGCCGCCAAGCCAGAACAGGAACTCGGGCTCGTTCTCGAGGAGAACACCGATGTGGAAGGGGCCCGGCGCGCGAAGCGACTTGGCGTACGAACCGCGGGCGGCACTTTCATGGACAACCTCGTCCCACGTCCAGTCCTGAGTACGCGTCCGCAGTCCCAGATGCTGATCACCGACACGATCGATCAACATCTGTGCGACGTCCGCGCGCTGCGGAGTGGCAACGGAACTGCTCGGAGGTGCTTCGGTGGCGGTGTTCGTCATCGTGATCCTGTGTCCTACTCGAGAGGGAGGGAATTCGTGTGCGCTCACGCTCATTCCTTCGGCTGCGATTCTTTCGGAACGCTAACTGCGCGTTATGTCAGTAACCCGCTCAGTCTCGCTCAGTGGTAACCGCCCCACAGATAGGATTGTCCCGTGACATTTTGTGACGTGAAAAGCGCCACAATACGAAAGGCCATTCCATGACTGCCCCCGCAGATCCGCAGTTGCTCCTGGACCAGGCGGTCTCGCGCCTCACCGGTCCCGGTGGGCCGTTCGAGATCGTCGAAGAAGAGGTTCTCGGCACCGTCATGCCCGTGATGAAGAATCGCGGACATGCCATCGGTGAGCTCATCTCCGCGTCCCGGGCCTGGGGCGACGGCGACTATCTCGTCACGAGCGACCGTCGGATTTCCTTCACGGAGCATGCCGACGCTGTAGCCGCGCTGGCGACTGCGCTTCGCGACAAGTACGGCGTCCGCAAGGGCGATCGAGTGGGAATTCTTGCCGCCAACAACCCTGAATGGGTCATGACCTTCTTCGCGACGCAGGCACTCGGCGCCATCGCGGTCGGTCTCAACGGCTGGTGGGTTCCGCGCGAGGTGACACACGGCATCGAGCTGTCGAGCCCGAAGGTGCTGGTAGTCGACGCCAAGCGCGGCGCTGCGCTTCCCGAACTGCCGGCAAGCATCAGCGTTCTGACCATGGAAGAGGATCTGCCCGCACTCATCGCCGAATACGCCGGCGCAGATGTACCCGCCACGGACATCGACGAGGACGATCCGGCTGTCATCCTTTTCACCAGTGGCACCAGCGGCCGCCCCAAGGGCGCCCTGCACTCACACCGCAACGTGATGGCTGTTGTCGACTACCACAAGTACAGCGACGCCATCGGCGCTGCGTTCACGGGCCGCGAGTACGACGGCTCCAAGCCCAGCCCGCTCCGCTACCTCCTGACCTCTCCCCTGTTCCACATCGCGAGCCTCCATAACCTGGTCATCCCGCGTCTGGCTACCGGCAGCGCTGTCGTGATGATCGACGGCGGCTTCGACGTGGACAAGGTGCTCGGATTGGTCGAACGCGAACGCATCACCAACTGGGGCGCGGTTCCCACCATGGCGTCGCGGTTGCTCGAACACGGCAACATCGGCAAGTACGACGTGTCCTCGCTGACGGCATTCTCCCTGGCATCGGCGCCGTCGTCGCCCGCGTTCAAGGAACGCCTCAAGGAGCAGGTACCGTTCGCCCGCAACGCCCTGGTCGACAGCTACGGCCTCACCGAGTGCAGCACGGCTATCGCCGTTGCCGTCGGAGCTGAGCTCGAAGAGTTCCCCGGGACGCTCGGACGTCCCATCATCACCGTGTCCATGGAAATTCGTGACCCCTTCGGTGAATGGCTGCCCGACGGCATCGAGGGTGAGGTCTGCGTGCGCAGCCCGTTCGTGATGCTCGGTTACTGGGAGAACGAAGAAGCCACCGCTTCGGCAATTTCTCCCGGACGCTGGCTCCGCACCGGCGATTTCGGCGTGATCGAGAACGGTCGCCTCCGTCTGACGGGACGCCGGTCGGATCTCATTCTGCGTGGCGGCGAGAACGTCTACCCCACAGAGATCGAACAGACCCTCGACGAGCATCCCGACGTCATCGAATGCGCCGTTATCGGTTCGCCTCACCCGGACCTCGGCCAGGAAGTGTCAGCAGTTGTCGTTCTGCGCGCCGGTGCAGTCACCACCGAGGAAGACCTCCGCGAATTCGCGGCTGAGCGTCTGTCGTACTTCAAGGTGCCCTCGAAGTGGCGTATAACCGGCGATCTGTTGCCCCGCAACGCAACCGGAAAGATGGTTCGCCGCGAGATCACGGTATGACCGAAGAGCTGTCACGGATCGTCGCCGAGTCGGCGATCCGTGACCTGCTCTGCGAGTACACGCACCTGATCGATCAGGGTAGGTTGCGTGATGTCGCATCATTGTTTGCGCACTCCGATTACGGCCAGTGCGGCGCGGACGGTGTTGCAACAACTCTGATTTCGTCCGATGCCGACGCTGTGTTCGCCGCGTGCAGCAGCTTCATCCGGATGTACGGCACTCCCGCGGTCCCGCGAACCAAACACCTGCTGACCAATACCCGTATCTCGGTTGACGGGAACGAAGCGTCGGCACTGTCCTACATCACGGTTATCCAGGGCACCGAAGATTTTGCCCTGCAACCCATTTTGTCCGGACGCTACTTCGATCGATTCACGTGTGTTGACGGATCGTGGCAGTTTGCATCACGGCTTTTCTGCATGGACAACATGGGTGATATGTCTGCTCATGCCAACCGGTCACTCTGAGCACATCTCGCAGCACCTTCAACGGGGAGACGAACGATGTTCAAGGCAATCGCGCTACTCACTCGTAAGCCGGGACTCACGAAAGAAGAGTTCATCGACTACTACGAGAACAACCATGCCCCACTGATTGCCGCAACCTTCCCGTCGATCATCGAGTACCGGCGGAATTACCCCGATCTCGCTCAGGCTCTGCGCGCAGACGGCGTCCCCGACCCGGCTTTCGATGTCATCACCGAATTGTGGTTCCACGACAAGGCCGGGTACGAAGACATGCTGGCCACTCATGCCCGCCCGGAGGTCGGCGATCGAATTCGGGCCGACGAATCCAACTTTCTCGATCAAAGCAAGATCATTCAGTTTGTTACCGACGAGCGCGAATTGCCGCAGAGCTGAGACCCGCCCGTCGTTCCCGCAGATTTTCGGAAAGGACTGTTTGCATGGAAATCGGTGTCAACGTATTGGGCCTCGAGGCACTGTTCGAGGGAAAGATCAGACCGGTTCTCGATTTCGCCGCTGCCGCCGATCGGGCCGGCGTCGACTTGATCTGCACCGGCGATCACCTCGGGTTCAATGCTGACGCTCATGCGCAGCGCGTCAGCGAACACAACTTCCTGTTCCCGCTCGATCATCCTTGGTACGAGCCGATTTCGCTGCTCTCCTCGATTGCTGCAGTCACCGAACGCGCTCGCCTCGGAGTGTCGGTTCTCATTGCAACGGTTCGACCACCGGCACTGCTCGCCAAACAAGTCGCCACCCTCGACGCACTGTCGGACGGACGCGTGACCATGGGCTTCGGAGTCGGGTGGCAAGAGGCCGAATACACCGCCACGAACATGCCTTTCGATGCCAGATTCGGGCGCATGGAGGAAACCGTCGCAGCGTGCCGTGAACTCTGGACACAGGCTCCCGCCAACTTCAAGGGGCGCGACTTCTCCTTCGAGAACTACCACAGCATTCCGCTCTCGACCCAAGACCGCGTTCCTGTCCTCTTCGGGTTCGGGCCCAGCCAGCGGAACTTCGACCGCGTCGCACGTGTCGCCGACGGCTGGACCGTCAACCCTGCCGATTTGGATACATTCACGGACAGCGTTGCGCTGCTACGCAACACATTCGAAGCTCACGATCGCGATCCCGATACCGCGCGCGTGCAGGTGTCTGCATCGCCGGTTCGTCGTGACAACGGAACCGTCGACCTCGAAGCCACTGCTGAGAAGGCTCACGACTGGTCCCACCGCGGCGCATCCGTCGTCGTCTTCCGTCCGGTCGTATTCGACTGTGCCAGCGAAGAACTACCGGAACTGCTCGACTGGATGATCAGCGTCAAGGAGTCCTGAAATGGAACAGCAATTGCAGGATCTGCTGGACAAGCAGGCTATTCGTGAAGTCGTTTTGACGTATGCCCGAGGCATCGACCGGCTCGATTTCGATCTCGTTCGCAGCGCCTATCACCCCGACGCCATCGATCATCACACCGGATTCGACGGCAACATCGACGAATACATTGCCTGGGTGAAGCCCAAACTCTCCGTCATCGGCGGCACCATGCATCACATCGGCAACCACCTCGTCGAGCTGCACGGCGACCACGCGATCAGCGAGGCATACTCGATGTCAACGCATTGGGGCGGTCCCGAAGGCGTCGGAATGATCAACTTCACCAGCGGCGCACGCTTCATCGACCACATGGAGCGTCGAAATGGGCGTTGGGCAATCAAGGAACGATGGGCCGTACGCGAATGGACCCGCTCCGACGAAGGCCGATTCGTGAATCCCGAGAGCGCCGGCCCCCGAGGACGACGCGATGATTCAGATCCGTTGGCCGCCTTACGAAAAACTCTCCCCATCTAGTCTGCGTGAACCCCGCGAGTCTTTGAACCGGCAGGTTCAATCC
>NZ_BCWX01000008.1 GCF_001894805.1 Rhodococcus globerulus NBRC 14531
AACCATTCAGACGGAAGAATGAACAATCACCGACGAAAAATACTCACACCCCGAACATCAGAACCGAAACCCGAAGGCCCGGAACATCATTCGACATGTGAAGTACCAAATAATTTTGGCACTGACATTCATCGACACACTGTTGAGTTCTCAAAGAACACGCGCACACCATCACCGCGACCTTCAGGCCACTCGCTCCGGGGCAACTTTTCCAGCCTATCCGATTCTCCGCACCGGCGCAAACCGGGCTGATCTTCATCAACTAACTGGAGTGTTCGCCAGGCACTTCGTACAACCTCGTGTCACTCACCCTCGCAGGTGGGAGTCGGTGTCCGTGTCGCTCTGACCTGGAATAAGTTACGCGAAGATCAACACAACACCAAATCGCCTGGTCACAGCGCTGCGCTTTGTAAACTTCAGGGAACCCAGTACCTCTGCGCCAGTTCTTCGATGATCGGATCTCCCTCTTGCGCCAATTCGAGGGCTTCGAGGTCGTCCGACACCGACAACAATCGGGAATCGTCACCTTCTGCATCGTGAATCGGGCGTCGGCCATCCTCGGAGAGTTGGCGCAACAACTTCTCGCGCACGCGGGCCTTCAACGAATCAGCCATACCGCCAGCATGTGCCTCAGACCAGACGATGTCGAGTACTTACTCGTCATCCTTCTTGCCGAAGACCCGTCTGGCTGTCGGGATCAAGACGATCAGTGCACCGAGAAGCACGATCAGTGAGAAAACCTGCATTGCCATTTCGACCTCACTCAAATTCAGGCCGGCGCTAGCCAGCTACCCCAAGGGGTGTTCCGCACAACCGTAAAGGCAACAAGCGTTCCGAGCACCGCGATTGTCATTGCCGGCGCAAGCACGATCATCCGATCGGTCAACCCGTTCCATCTGCGCACAACCCACCGCCCCCACGCGACAACCAGTACCGCGATCAACGGAACGATCAACACATTGCTCGACAACGACGCACCGATATCGAGATGCGTCAGGTCGTTGACTGCTCGAAGGCCACCACACGCCGGGCACCACAGACCTGTCACCGCATACATGGGACAGACCCCGTAGCTTCCGGAATTGTGCGGATCTCGGACGTGCAAAAGCACAAAAGCCGAGACCCCCACTGCAGCGACGCCGGCCGGAGCGCTCAGCGCCCGCCAGCCCCGCACTGCGGAGGTCTCGGTCTTCATACGATCCACTGTAGAAGCTGGTGGCCACCGACAGCTGCGGCCACGCGAACCCGTTCTATCTCGCTCGAATAACGACTGAGCGAACAATCATGTCGTGCCAGCACTGGCTCTTCGAATCCCAGAGCGGCCACAAGTAGTTGAGGAAGCACGCTCCGCCGAGGATCGCTTCCAGTATCCATCGCAGGAGAGCCATGGGTGGTCCCAGCGGAACACCGTCGGACTCTCGAACCACGGAGATGCCCAGCCACTTCTTCCCCAATGACTGGCCGGTATTGCCCTGACGGAAGACGTAGTTCCAGACCTCGATCAGGAGGGTCAGAACAATCCCGATCCCGATGACCAAGAGGCCGACCGAATTTGCACCTTCCGTAGTGACGGTTCCGTCGTCATACGTGGTGACCTCCGCTCCCGAGAACGCGATCACCGCGCCGATGATCGCGACGATCACGCCAGGTAGCGGCACGATGAGGTAATCGAGCAAATACGCGCCGACACGCGAAATCCAGGAGGCGTACGGGTAGGCAGGTTGCGGAGGCCCATATCCCTGCGACGACACGGGAGGCATCTGCCCGTACTGAGGTGGCTGTCCGTACTGCGGTTGCTGCCCGTACTGCGGTGGCTGGTTCGGCTGCTCGCCAGATCCCCAGTTCTGCTCCGACATGGCGATTCTCCCCTGCTCAGGCGCGTGTACGCAGGATCAGGATAAACGGGGCATCGAGTATTTACCGGTAAACGACAAGAGCCCCGCACCAGAATTTCCTGGGACGGGGCTCTTGGCCGAGCTGCCTGAGAGAATCGAACTCTCGACCTTTTCATTACGAGTGAAATGCTCTACCGACTGAGCTAAGGCAGCGTGCCTTTCGGCGATGGCGAGTCTAACTGGTCAACCCCCGGAACGCGAAAACGGGGGTCGGAAGGCTTCGCCGATACTCGCAACCATCGCGTCGAGAGCCCACTGCAACTTGACGTTGAAATCGACGGCTTCGCGACATGCAAGCACGGCTTCGATGCACTTCAGTAGACCTTCCGGTGACGTCCGCGATGCCAGATCGGAAGCCCGCTCGGCCATATCGGGATGAGTGGACGTGGACGACGACCCCAACGCGTACGACAAGGCGTCGCGGTACATGCCGGCAAGATCGATCAGCGTCCGGTCGAGAAGATCACGCTTGGCCCGCGTATCCCTCGATTTCTGCCGCGCTTCGAGTTCCTTGATCAATCCGGCAGACCCTCGGAGCGTGCCGGCTGTGCCCTTACCGGTTCCGCCGCCGCCGAGCGAGACCTTCAGTTCTTCGAGTTCACGTTCCTTGACGTCGGTGAAGAGTGTCTTGGTTTCGGACTCGATCGACTTCACCAGATTTTCGGCTGCTTTGTACGCCGTCGATGCGGACGCGGCATCAAAGGCAAGCCGGAGCGACCGCGCACGTTCGTCCCGCGCGACATCGTCGGTAGCCAAGCGTCGCGCTCGACCGACGTGACCACCGCTGATCGATGCGGCAAATCTTGCCTGGTCGGGAGCCAATCCGTCACGCCCGATCAACACCTGGGCGATCGACTCGACAGACGGCGTCACGAGAGCCAAGTGCCGACATCGCGAACGGAGTGTGACCGACATGTCCTCTGGGTCCGTGGTGGGAGCGCAGAGCAGGATCACCGTGCGGTCCGGCGGCTCCTCGACAACTTTCAGAAGCGCATTGGCCGCGCCCTCGGTCAATCGATCCGCGTCCTCGACGACGATGACCTGCCAACGACCGGTCGTTGGCCTGCGCGACGCGATATTGACGATCTCGCGCATGCCTTTGACGCTGATGCTCAATCCGTCGGGAATGATCCGTCGTACGTCACCATGGGTTCCCGCCATCGTGGTTGTGCACGCATGGCACTGCCCGCATCCCGGTTCGCCGTCGGACGTGCACTGCAGGGCTGCGGCAAAGCACAGCGCCGCCACGGACCGCCCGGATCCGGGAGGCCCCGTGAAGAGCCACGCATGGGTCATATCGGATCCGCTGGAGTCGCCTCTGGCGGACAGCGCGGCGGCTCGCAAACTCTGCTCGACGTCGTGTTGACCTACCAGCCGACCGAACACACCACGTTCGGTCACATCACTACTCATGCAAAAACCTTAACCGTCGGCACCGACGAGTCCGGCTCAGTCCTTCTTCGCCGGAGCCTTCTTGGCAGCCGCTTTCTTGGCCGGGGCCTTCTTGGCGGCGGTCTTCTTCGCAGCGGCCTTCTTCGCCGGGGCTTTCTTCGCAGCGGCCTTCTTCTTCACCGGTCCGCGGGCACGACGGTCAGCGAGCAACTCCGACGCACGAGCATCCGAGATGGATTCGACGGCATCGTCCTTGCGCAGGCTGGCGTTGGTCTCACCGTCGGTGACGTACGGACCGAAACGACCGTCCTTGATCACCATCGGCTTCTCACTGACCGGGTCGACACCCAGCTCACGCAGCGGCGGAGTAGCCGACGCCTGACGTCCACGTCGCTTGGGCTCTGCGTAGATCTTGAGCGCGTCGTCGAGGGTGACCGTGAACATCTGCTCTTCGTCGGCCAGGGAACGCGAGTCGGTGCCCTTCTTCAGATACGGACCGTATCGGCCGTTCTGAGCGGTGATCTCTTCCTTGCTCTCGGGATCGACACCCACGACGCGCGGAAGGGACAGCAACCGAAGTGCATCCTCCAAGGTGACCGTCGCCAAGTCCATGGACTTGAGCAGCGATCCGGTGCGCGGCTTGGGGCCCGCAACCTTCTTGGCAGCCTTCTTCGCGGGAGCCTTCTTGGCTGCGGCCTTCTTCACCGCAGTCTTGGTGGTTCCCGCGCTGACCTCTTCCGGTTCCGGAACCGGCACGATGTCCGGCTCCGGCTCGGCCGGCGGTTCGGGGAGAATCTCGGTCACGTAAGGACCGAAGCGGCCCTCCTTCGCGACAATCTCGTTTCCGGTCAGAGGATCGACGCCCAGCTTGCGACCTTCTTGAGGCGTCGCGAACAGCTTCTCGGCGTACTCGGGGGTGAGCTCGTCCGGCGGCAGGTCATCGGGAAGATTGGCCCGCTGCGAGATCAGATCGCCTTCGGGATCGTCCGGATTCTGAACCATGCGCTCGAGGTACGGACCGAATCGGCCGACACGTACGTGAACCTCACGACCCTCGGCGTCGTCGAACAGCCGGATGGAGTTGACCTCGCGGGCGTCGATCTCCTCGAGATTGACGCCGACCATCTTCTTGAGGCCGCCTTCGCGGGCGACCGAACCTTCGGCACCGTGCTCGCCACCGAAGTAGAAGCTGCTCAGCCAGTTACCGCGCTGCTCACGTCCACCGGCAATAGCGTCGAGGTCGTCTTCCATGCCTGCGGTGAAATCGAAGTCGACCAACCGGCCGAAGTGCGCCTCGAGCAGACCGACCACGGCGAAGGCAACCCACGCCGGAACCAGTGCGCTGCCCCGCTTGTAGACGTATCCGCGGTCGAGGATGGTCTTGATGATCGACGAATACGTCGACGGTCGGCCGATACCGAGCTCTTCCAGAGTCTTGATCAGGCTGGCTTCGGTGTACCGCGCCGGCGGGTTGGTGCTGTGACCGTCGGGATCGAGCTTGGTTGCCGTGACTTCCTGGCCCTTGACCAGTATCGGAAGCCTGGATTCGGCATCGTCGGACTGACCGCCTGCCTCTTCGTCGACGCTCTCGACGTAAGCCTTGAGGAAGCCCGCAAATACGATGGTGCGACCGGACGCGGAGAACGTGCAGTCCTCACCCGTGCCGGCCGTGCCGGAAATGCGAAGCGTCAGCGTGTTGCCCCGAGCGTCGGCCATCTGCGAAGCCACGGTGCGCTGCCAGATGAGTTCGTACAACTTGAACTCGTCGGCGTCGAGCTTGGAGTGCAACTGCCCCGGCGTCTGGAACACATCGCCGGCCGGACGGATTGCCTCGTGCGCTTCCTGCGCGTTCTTGACCTTGCGGGTGTACTGACGCGGCGTCGGATGGACGTACTCCGGGCCGTACAACTCGGTGGCCTGCGCACGAGCAGCAGCGATCGCCGACTCGGACAGCGTCGTCGAGTCGGTACGCATGTAGGTGATGTAGCCGTTTTCGTACAGACGCTGCGCGATACGCATGGCCCGCTCGGACGTGAAGCGAAGCTTGCGACCGGCCTCCTGCTGCAGCGTCGACGTCATGAACGGCGGATACGGCTTACGGGTGTACGGCTTGTCTTCTGCAGACGAAACCGTGAGGTCGACGCCGTGCAAAGCCTCGGCCAGTCGACGCGCGTACGCCTCGTCCAGCACAGTGACCGCACTGCCCTTGAGCTTTCCGTCCGGTCCGAAATCGCGACCGGAAGCAACGCGGGAACCGTCGACCGAGACAAGACGCGCACCGAAACTGCGGGGGCTGGCGTCGGCGCCGGCATCAAGCGTGGCGGAGATGTCCCAGTACGAAGCCGACTTGAACGCCATGCGCTCACGCTCACGCTGGACGATGACACGGGTAGCAACCGACTGGACGCGGCCCGCCGAGAGCCTCGGCATGACCTTCTTCCAGAGCACCGGGCTGACCTCGTAACCATAGAGACGGTCGAGGATACGGCGGGTTTCCTGAGCGTCGACGAGGTCGATGTCGAGCTCGCGGGTGTCTTCGGCAGCAGCACGAATTGCCGGTTCGGTGATCTCGTGGAAGACCATTCGACGAACCGGAATCTTGGGCTTCAGGGTCTCGAGGAGATGCCACGCAATGGCCTCACCCTCGCGGTCGGGGTCAGTTGCGAGGAAGAGTTCGTCAGCGTCCTTCAAGAGTGACTTGAGTTCGGCGACCTTGCCCTTCTTCTCCGGGCTGACGACGTAGAGCGGCTCGAAGTCGTGATCGACGTTGACGCCGAGACGGGCCCACGGCTCGCCCTTGTACTTGGCCGGAACATCCGCTGCGCCGCGCGGCAGGTCGCGAATGTGACCGACCGATGCCTCGACTACGTAGTCCTTACCGAGGTAAGGAGCGATTTTGCGCGCCTTGGTCGGTGACTCGACGATCACGAGGCGACGAGGGTTACCGGACGCTCCCTGACCGCTGCCGTTGTCCGCTTTAGCCACCTGCTGCCCGAACCTTCCTTTGGACGATCACTGCCGTCGGCAGTTCTTCAGAACTAGACGTGTGGAGCAAGTTATACCCCGTGTCTCTCTTTACAGAGTGACATACCCGCACGACATTCGTGCAGATCAGTACAGTATGGACACGGTCAGATCTGTGGCCAGGCCGCTTCGAGGTCCACGTGACGGGGTGCCTCGCCCAGGTATTCGACGAGCTTGGTCAGTCGCTTCTTGCCGGCGATACGAAGCCCTGGACCGGGCGTCCGGTTGCCCAGCTGAGTAGGTGCGATACCCACTCGCATCAAGGCTTGCGCCAACGGCGCGTGAGTCTGAGTCGCGTGCGGATCGAGGCCGAAAACGAAGCGTTCGCCGTCCTCTTCCATCCTGCCGGACGAGACTGCCCAGACCCGGAGCTGGCGGGGATTCGGAACCCATCCAGCCGGGACGGACTTCACGGCACCTTTGGTCCACTGCACGGACAGGGGCAGCAGGGCCGGCGTCGCCTGAGTTCGGACGAGCGGGCTTCCTTCATCACTACGCGTCACTTCCGCGCCGAGTCCGCATTGCGCAATCAGCTCGGCAATGGCCTGGGCCCGCCAGTCTCGATCTACGACGATCGAGATCCGAGCACGATCTTCGTTTGTCACCACCTGACCGTGTCCAGCCAGCATGCCGGCCAGGTCTGTCACGGCAGGGGGAATCGACTCGGCGGAGAAAAAGGACAGTTGGCTCACAGAGTGCAACGTAGGGCACGAGGACCGTTGCGGCATAAATAATGGGACCTATTACGAAAAGGTCTGTCCCCCATTGCGGCGAGGCAACGAGGGACAGACCGTGTCCAGCTCGGAAGAATCAGACCGCGCGAACGCCTGTCGCCTGGGGCCCCTTGTTGCCCTGCCCTACCTCGAACTCCACACGCTGGTTCTCCTCGAGGGTACGGAAACCGTTGCCCTGAATCTCGGAGTAATGAACGAAGACGTCTGCGGAACCGTCTTCGGGAGCGATGAAGCCGAAGCCCTTTTCAGCGTTGAACCACTTCACAGTGCCCTGTGCCATGCTTTTCCTTCTCTTTCTAACACCGGATTCGATGAACTGCGCTTATTCAATCCATCGGGCCCGTTCCGGCCGCAGTACCAGCTGATTTCCCCCCAGGCTTGCATCCTCGCAGGAAAGGGCAAGAGCACCACGTCCGCAACAAAAGATCCTGCGAGCGTGCACTTTCTCAAGCCTACGAACACAGAAGCTGCGACCGGTTGTCAGTCAACCATGTTCTGCGCGTGCACAACAGTCGAAATACGTTAAGAATTTGCTACCGAATATCACCGGCTTCGACCCGCCGCAGTCGGCCGCCACCCCGTGCCGCCACTTCCGCCAGCCGATGCGTATCATCAAAACTGCAGGTAACGGCAGTTTCGAACTGTCGGGACACCCGAACGCCGATCCCGGAGAGTCACGTGAACGCAGCCTCCCGCATTCCTGATCCCGACGCGGCGCCGAGCGAAACCTACGGACAGATGCTCCTCGGTCGCGTCGTCGCCGGCGTGAGCGGGAACGAAGATCCACTGACGTTCACCGCTCAACTACCCGCTCGCAGCGCCCGGTTCACCGAATGGCCGGAGTGGTTGCACCCCAGCCTGGTCCGTTCCCTGAACGAGCACAGTGTGACCGCTCCGTGGATCCACCAGCGCACAGCCGCAGACCTTGCACACAGCGGAAACCATGTTGTGGTCGCCACCGGCACCGCCTCGGGAAAGTCACTGGCATACCAACTCCCCGTCCTGACCGCGATGGCTTCGGACCCTCTTGCCACCGCGCTCTACCTCTCCCCCACCAAAGCTCTCGGCAGCGACCAACTACGGGCAGTGCTGTCCCTCACCGACTTCGACGCCGAACTGCGGGGAACCAATCCGAGCGCGTACGACGGGGACACGTCACAGGAACTGCGCACATGGGCGCGCGAAAACTCCCGTTGGCTGTTCACGAACCCCGACATGCTGCACATCTCACTGCTCCGCACCCATCAACGCTGGGCGCATTTCTTCCGCAATCTGAAATACGTGATCGTCGACGAATGTCACTCCTACCGTGGTGTCTTCGGATCGAATGTCGCCCTCATCATTCGCCGACTCCGACGCATCGCGGCCCGATACGGCGCCGAGCCCACGTTCATCCTGGCCAGCGCCACCACCGCAGACCCCGGAACAGCGGCTTCCCGGTTGATCGGGGCGCATTGCACCGAGGTCACCGACGACGGATCACCCCACGGGCCGCGAACCGTCGCACTCTGGGAGCCTCCACTCGTGCCGGCACTCACCGGCGAGAACGGCAGTCCAGTCCGTCGCCCCGCCGGCGCCGAGGCCGCCCGGATCATGGCGGATCTGATGATCGAAGGCGCACGCACCCTCACCTTCGTACGCTCACGCCGCGGCGCGGAACTGACCGCCATGACCACCAAACGGCTACTCGCAGAAGTCGACACCGATCTGGCCGAACGAGTCGCCTCGTACCGCGCGGGATACCTCGCCGAAGACCGCCGCGAACTGGAAGCAGCACTTGCGGACGGCACTCTGCTTGGTGCGGCAACAACCAACGCGCTCGAACTGGGCGTGGACATTGCAGGGCTCGATGCCGTTGTCGTAGCTGGTTTCCCGGGGACCGTTGCCTCGTTCTGGCAACAGGCCGGACGCTCCGGTCGACGCGGCGAGGGGTCGCTGGTGGTCCTGATCGCCCGAGACGATCCCCTCGACACCTACCTTGTTCACCATCCTTCGGCCATCCTCGAGAAACCCGTCGAGGCAACCGTGACGGACCCCGGAAATCCCTACATCCTGGGACCACAATTGCTCTGCGCAGCAATGGAACTCCCGCTCTCCGACGCCGAGGTCGACTCGTTCGGAGCCATCGACGTCCTCACCAAGCTCGCCGAAGAAGGCAAGATCCGGCGGCGCACCCACGGTTGGTTCATCACGGCAGACGCCAACCCCCACGGCTCACTGGACATCCGCGGCGGCATCGGCACCCAGGTAGCAATTGTCGACGGCGAATCCGGGCGGATGCTGGGAACCGTCGACACCGGACGGGCACCCGCCACCGTCCACCCCGGTGCGGTCCACATTCACCAGGGCGATGCGTACGTGGTGGACGAACTCGACCTCGAAGTCGGTCTGGCACTGGTCCATGCGGAAAATCCGGACTGGACCACCTCGGCGCGCGAAACCACCGAGATCATCATCACCGAACAACTCGAACACAAGAATTACGGCGACATCACCGTCGCACTCGTGCGCGTCGAAGTGACCCATCAGGTTGTGGGGTACCTCCGACGCCTCAACTCCGGCGAAGTCCTCGATTCCATCGAATTGGATATGCCCGCACATACGCTCGAGACCAGGGCCGTGATGTACACGGTCACACCGGAACTGCTCGAATCCGTCGGCGTCTCGCCCGAGCGGTTCCCCGGGGCGCTGCATGCGGCAGAGCATGCAGCGATCGGCCTCCTGCCACTGGTCGCCATCTGCGACCGAGGCGACATCGGCGGAGTGTCGACGGCAATCCACGCCGACACCGGTCTGCCCACCGTGTTCGTCTACGACGGCCACGCCGGTGGCGCGGGATTTGCCGACCGGGGGCACAGTGAACTCTCACGCTGGCTTTCCGCAACCCGCGACGCAATTACCTCGTGCGAGTGCGCACACGGTTGCCCATCGTGCGTCTACTCCCCCAAGTGCGGCAACGGAAACGATCCACTCGACAAGGACGGCGCCGTGAAGATCCTGACGGCCGTCATCGACACCATCAGCTGACTAGTCGACAGGGCCAGCGCGCGCCGATGCCTCCGCATCGCCGATACCGAAGCGGGACAACAATACCGGCGCCCGCACCTGAACAATGACATCCCAGTCCTCGACAGTGCACTCCGCAAGTACTGTTCGCATCCGCGTCGCAACGTCGATTGCCGCGGCGCAGCCTGCCTCCGCGCCGCGCTCGAGCGCTCCGGCCCCCGCCAAGGCCGAGAGATCCGCAGACGACTGGGCGGTGTGACGAGCGGTGACCGCCGAACCCACGTGCAGCAGCCCACCCGTCACCGCGACGATCCCGGCCAGCGCAATACACGAAAACACTGTTGCGATACCGTCGTCCGCCTGCAGAGTCATCAGTCCGCTCCGGGTTCCACAGCTGCGACTGCTTCTGCGGTGATGTCCAACATCGGTAGCAAAACGCTGTCGGCGCTCACCACCGCCACGGCAAATCCGTCCACGATCTGCACGGAAATCCGGGCGTCGGAGGGTGCGATTCGGCGCGACGTGGTGACCGCGTTGTCCCCATCACCGCGGGCAGTCAATCTCGCAGCCTCACGAGCAGCATCCACACACCGAACCTGCATCGTCACCGCCAGTACCGCGCCGACGCACAGCACCACCACAGTGATCATCGAGGCGAGTGCAATTGCTGCCTCGACCGTGACTGCACCGTCATCAGCCTCGCGGATGCTCCTCGTGGACAACATCACACAGCTGTCTTGAGCGCTTTGTCGATGATCCCGGTGAGCGCCGTGACAATGGAATCGCCGGTGACCACCGAATAGAGAACCGCTCCGAATGCCGCGGCGGCAATGGTCCCGATTGCATATTCTGCCGTGGACATTCCGTCATCCTCGGCGACGAGCAACGTCAACCTCGCTGACAACTTTCCCATCATTCCGAACATCGTTTTCCCCCTCCTGTAAGACCACGACAGTTGTTCTGCCGCGGAAGAATCGCGGTTCTACTCAGATAAGCCCGTCGCCGAGTACCGACGACGCCAATCCGATCACCACCGGCACTATCCCCAGCGCGAGAAACGCAGGCAGGAAACAGAGTCCGAGCGGACCACTGATCAGCACGCCCGCGCGTTCGGCGGACGCGGCAGCAACATCCTCCGCGTCATCTCGACGGCGTTCTGCAAGTTCCGTCATCGAGACGGACAGCGACGTCCCCGACCGTGACGACCGGCGCGCCAGTCGGGCAAGTGATTCGGTGTCGGGATCCAACGCAGCTTCACCCCAGGCCACATCCGGATCGGCGCCAAGGGTGAGCAGATCCGATACACGCCGCAAAGCGGCGTCCATCGGCGCCGGCGCCGTAGCGGCAACAGCCCCCACTGCTTCCGCAACCGGTAAACCGCCACGAAGGCATGCAGCTAGAAGGTCGAAACTTGCTGCGACTGCCAGAGGATCGCCGACCGGTGGCTCGTCCGGCCGAATTGGGTCCACAGAACCTCGGTGGAGCATTGTTGTCATGCGCGGCAGTGACATTCGCGTGTCCGGAACTATCCATAACGACATCGCGATCGTCACTACTCCCAGCCAGATCACGAGGTCACCTTCGACGTGATCTTGTCGGTCCACAGGAGGCCGAGAGCTACCAACCCCGTTCCGACTACCAGCATCACTCCGCCGGCGCCACCCCCGAACAGCACCTGCAACGGAGCAGCCCCCATCAGCTCACCCAATCCGATGCCGAGGACCGGCAACCCTGCAAGCACCGTCGCGGTAGCTCGCGCGCCGGCCAGGCCGGCTTCGGTGCGCTGACGGAAACGGTTGCGACCCAACATATCCGTCCGCACAGCTCCTAGAAGTTCGGCCAGCGCCAGACCGTATCGTTCAGCGACAGACCACGCTGACGCAACACGCACCAACTCCCTGTCGACGAGCGAACCACCGGATCGGAATGCATCGGCTGCACTGCCACCCAACCGAGCTCGCGCCGAACCGCGACGGAATACTTCCCCCACAGCGCCCGAGCACTCCTCACCGGCAATGGAACACGCGGACGCCGGGTGCGCACCGATCCGCAACTCTGCAATCAGGACCTCCAATCCGGCAAGCAGCAACGCCAGTTCCGACTCCCTTGCCAACGATGCCTTCGTCCGCCGAGCACGAAAGAGCACAGTTCCCACTGCAATCGCGGCGGCGACCAATGCAGAGATACCTCCGAACAACGCACCCAGTACCAGTGGCAGTGCAGCGACAATCAACGTCCACGGCACGGTGAATGATGCCTTCCCCCGCGAATCTGCGAATTCGAGGAGCCTGGAACGCGAATTCACCGTCGGAGCAACCATCACCGACAGCGCGCACAGCAGCAACGTGGCGCTCATGCCGGCAGCCCGTCCCGATCACTGCGCCCATCCCGATCACGGAGGCGCAGCATTCTTTCGAGTTGATCGCGCCCCGGACCCGCAGCCGGCCATGCCTGGTTGATGTGTACGAATCCGTCTGCGCCGCGGTTGATGACCCCGATCTGCTCGAGTCGCCGAGAACCGTCGGCGGAGCGGTGCACGTGCAGAACCACCTGGACGGCGGCTGCAAGTTGACTGTGCAACGCATGTCGATCCATTCCGCCCAACGCGGCCAACGCCTCCAACCGCGCCGGCACTTCCTCGGGTGAATTCGCGTGGATGGTGCCTGCCCCGCCGTCATGGCCCGTATTCAGGGCCGTCAGAAGGTCGATGACCTCGGCTCCCCGTACTTCGCCCACGACAATGCGGTCGGGTCGCATGCGCAACGCCTGTCGCACGAGATCACGTACCGCTACCTCGCCGACGCCCTCCACGTTCGGCGCGCGTGCGACCAGACGAACCACATGCGGATGTGGCGGCGCCAGCTCGGCCGCATCCTCGACGCAGATGATCCGTTCCCTGGGGTCGACGGCACCGAGCGCAGCCGACAGCAATGTCGTTTTCCCCGCACCGGTGCCACCGATCACCAGAAAAGCCAAACGGCACATGATGATTCGATCAAGCAGCGCACGTGCCTCCGGTTCGATCGCTCCGCGAGCGCACAATGCGTCAAGACCTTGCGTTGCAGGTCTGAGCACCCGTAGCGACAAGCAGGTTCCCCCTTGTGCGACCGGTGCGAGAACAGCGTGCAACCTGACACCGAAATGCCCGTCGCCGACTCCGCGTAACCGGCCGTCGACCCACGGCTGTGCGTCGTCAAGTCGTCTTCCGGACGACAAGGCCAAACGCGCAGCAAGGCGTCGCACCGCTGCCTCGTCCGCAAATTTCACGCTCGTTCGTTCCAGTCCCACCCCACGATCGACCCACACCTGGTCCGGAGCAGTCACCAGGACATCCGCGACTCCTGGTTCATGCAACAAAGACTCGAGCGGCCCGGCGCCGGTCAGCTCGGTCTGGAGAATTCGCACGACCTCGAGCAGATCTGTATCACCGAGCACTCCGGCGGACTCAGCCCGAACGGCGTCGGCGACCGTCGCCGCTGTCGGCTCAGCGGCCGTCGACGCCGCCAACCGATCACGGACCCGATCGAGCAGTTCCGCCGTGACCAGACCACTCATGCTGCAGCACTCCAGGAACGTGATCCCGCCGCGAGTCCGTCCAGCACCGCGTCCGCTCCGAGGGTCAGCGCGCACTTGCGTCGTAATTCCAGCCCGCCGCGTTCGAGCATCGACCCGAGCGAGCGGTGTCCCCGGACAACTGCGATCAACGGCAACCCGAGCATGGTCGCAACATCGGCCCCGCGCAGACCACCCGGAGCCGGTCCGCGCACCAACAACCCGACATTCGAATTATGTTGCGCCGCCCACATTCCCACCTTCTCCGCAGCGACGCAGGCTGCCACCGTCGCCGGAACAACCATCACGACGGCATCCGAACCCTCCAATACGGCCTCACCCTCCAGTCCTCGACAACCGGAAACATCGCACACGACAAGACCGCCGGATCGTCGGCCGGCGTCGAGCACCGCCCCGAGCGCAGTGACCGAAGGACCACCGATCTCCCCGCGGCTGCACGAGAGCACCCGCAGGTGCTGCCCGCGAGCGGGCAGAGCATCACGAAGCGCATCCGCCGACAAACGCCCACCCTCAACCGTCAACGCCGCCCATCGCAACCCTGGAACATTTTCGACACCGAGCACGACGTCCGCGCCGCAACCAAGTGCGTCGACGTCGACAAGCATCGTCGGGATGCGACGGGCGGCGGACGCCAAGGCGATCGCCGCGGCGCTTACCGAGGCACCAGCTCCACCACACGCGCCGACAACGGCGACAACTGTGCCCTCGCCACGGCTCACCAAGTGCTCGGCTAACACTGCAACCAGCGCATTCTCGTCCGCCGGCAGTGTGAATACCGCCTGGGCGCCGATCGAGGTCGCGTATTTCCACTCGTCGAGCGTCGGTTCGGACTCACCGACAAGGAAGACGCGTGAACGCCTCGGGTTGCGGCTCGAGCACGCCTTCGCGTGTGCAATGTCCAGCACCACCGCGGATGCCCTGTTCCATTGTTGGCGCGACACCGGTTGTGGCCCCTCGTCCGCCGACTGATCAACGGCAGCCACGACGCGCCGCACGCTGGCAAGAACCAGCGGATCTTCGACCAACACAAGGACATCCGCGTCGGCATGCCCTGATTCCCCTGAAGCATTCGAGTTCATGAGCACGAGCCTGAGCGTTGTCGCCGGTAAAGAACAGATACCCGAATCGAGCTGTGGACAACTCGGGTTCTGTGGATAACTCTCAGTTGACGAAGCCGAGTTGATGTACCCGAGAAAGTGGACAACCCCCGCCTGGGGGGAGGCGGGGGTTGTCTTGTCTGTTCAGCCCCGGGGGGTTGGGCTGAACACAGTCCGAGCAAGTCGAACTGCCGTAATCCTACACTGCAAATGTCCGGGAAATGCAAGCCTGAACAGCAGCGATTCGTAAGTGTCGCCGTTCATTTCCCGGTTGTGGTGACGCAACCGAACCGACTGTCGGACTATCCTCGGTAGCTGTGACCGACAAGCTTGGGAATGGACTGACAACCGGGCGGACTGCCGCTTTCTTCGACCTCGACAAAACCGTCATAGCCAAATCCAGCACGTTGGCTTTCAGCAGACCGTTCTTTGCGCAAGGATTGATCAACCGGCGCTCGGTTCTCAAGAGCAGCTACGCGCAGTTCCTGTTCCTGCTCTCGGGCGCCGATCACGATCAGATGGAGCGCTTGCGCGCACACATCACCGCGATGTGTGCCGGCTGGGATGTGGAACAGGTCAAGTCGATCGTCGCGGAGACTCTGCACGACATTGTCGACCCCCTCGTCTACGCCGAGGCCGCCGACTTGATTGCCGACCACAAGGTGCGCGGCCACGATGTCATCGTGGTGTCCGCGTCGGGCGAGGAGATCGTCGCTCCGATCGCCCGCGCACTGGGAGCAACACACTCGGTCGCGACGTCGATGAAGGAAGAGGACGGGCACTACACGGGCGAGGTCGACTTCTACTGCTACGGCCCCGGCAAAGTGGAAGCCATGGAAAAACTCGCAGCCGAGTACGGATACGACCTCTCCGCGAGTTACGCCTATTCCGACTCGATCACCGACTTGCCGATGCTCGAGGCCGTCGGACATCCGAGCGCCGTCAACCCCGACCGCGCGCTTCGCAAGGCAGCAGCCGGAAATGGTTGGCCCATACTGACTTTCTCGAATCCGGTCTCGCTTCGCGCTCGGCTGTCAGCACAGTCGGGCACCGCTGTGGCGACTACTGCAGCGCTCGGAATCGGAGCTGTGACAGCCGGTGTTGTGACGTTTGCACTACTTCGCCGAAAACGGTGAAACTTCAAGCACACAAACAAAAATTGATACTTGCTGTGAGCCGCAACACAGGGTACAAAGGAGTTACGGAAGAACGGAAGGCCAGGAACGGCTCAGAAGAGAAGGACCGTTTCCCCAACCCGGATTCCCAGCACGGGCACTAGGGCACCCACGCGGAGCACAAGCCACTATAAGGGCAGAAGTGTTGTGGGCCTGCGAGATTCGTTCAATTTGAGCGAGGACTCCGCACAAGTTGCGGGGACGACCTCAAAATGGCGATCCCTCGCCGAGGCCATCCACACAACCCACCGAGCACGCTTGGTAACGAGTAGTCCGTGCTAACGGGCGGCGAAGTCGATAATCGGCAGCGCCGCCCGTTTTGTGTGTGGAACGAGCCCCATGTGGAACGAGCCCCATGTGGAACGAGCCCGATGTGGAACCAGCCCGATGTGGGTTAGCTCGGACTCGCGGCGTCGGCAATCGACGTTGCCTCGCGAGCACCAGCTTCAAGCGCGCCGCAACACAGAATTACCCAACTCCCGACGCCTTCCGGACGACCGGAAGCAAATCCCGCGGCTCCATCGGCGTACGCCTGCGGCCTACGCAGCCAACTGACCTCAGGGACGCCGAGGTTGTGGGGATCCAAACCGGACGAGACTGCGACGAGTCGGGACGCGGCGCGCGCCACAATGCCGTCGGCGGTACCGAACGGACTCAGTGCCAACAATTCGCCGTGCACGACTGCCGCAAGAACCGGAGCCGGCGCCGACGTTCCACCCGTCACCAGTTGGGCGAGAGCGTCGAGACGCTCGCCGACGCCCGGATCCATGCGAGGTCGTCCCAGTTCGTCAGGATCCTCGACCAGATCTGCCGCCGCCAGTAGGTGCAACCTGGCCAAAGCCTGCAGCGGCGCCCGTTTCCACGTGGACTCCATCAGTGGCAGACCGTCACCGTCCAGCGCCTGCGCAACCCGCAGGGCGCCGGCAAGAATCGGATCACCGGCCATCCCCTCTGCCGGCAGCTCCGTCGACCCTCCCGCCAAAGACGCCGATGCCCGAGCGGCGCGGACTGCAGCTTCGGCAGCCGTCGTCGGCCATCCGCGGCGGTTGGTTTTGTGCCGATGCACCTCACCGAGTGCGTCGCGCGCGTGATCAGCGGCGGCGCGTACGCCTGGAAGATCGACGAGGGGCTGCAAGGGGTCCGTCACGATCAACGACGGTACCCTTGCAGCCCCTCTGTGGACTTGCCTACCTACCTGTTGCGTCAGCTTCCCAGCTTGATGGACCCACCGGGAATCGCGTCGAGCAACTTGCGTGTGTAGTCCTGCTGCGGATTGCCGAACACGTCGTCGATCGGCGCCGATTCGACGATCGAGCCACGCGACATCACCAACACGTTGTCCGCGATCTGACGGACCACGGCCAGGTCGTGCGTGATGAAGAGGTACGTCAACCCGAACTCTGCCTGCAGGTCGTTGAGCAGGGTCAAGATCTGATCCTGTACGAGCACGTCGAGAGCGGACACCGCCTCGTCGCAGATCACGACCTCCGGCTGCAAGGCCAACGCTCGCGCAATTGCGACGCGCTGACGCTGTCCACCGGACAGCTCGTTCGGGAACCGTCGCATGACCGACTGGGGCAGACCGACCTTGTCGAGAAGTTCGCGGACGCGAGCCTCACGCTCGGCTTTGGTCCCGACCTTGTGGGTACGCAGCGGCTCTTCGATCGTGCGGTAGATCGAGTACATCGGGTCGAGCGTGCCGTAAGGGTTCTGGAAGATCGGCTGCACTCGGCGACGGAACGCAAAAGTTTCCTTCGCACCGAGTTCGGACACGTCCTGACCGTCGAAGACCACGTTGCCTGCAGTGGGCTCGAGCAAACCGAGAACCATCTGCGCGACCGTCGACTTACCGGAACCCGATTCGCCGACGATCGCCGTGGTGGTTCCGCGGCGGACCTTGAAGGACACGTCGTTCACAGCTGTGAAGTCGGTGGTCTTGCGGAAACCCTTGCGCAGCTTGAACACCTTGGTCAGATGATCGACAACAAGAACGTCGTCGGTCGCCTTGCCGAAGGACTCTGCCGTACTTTCCTCGGCCTTGACCGCTTCGGCGACCTCTTCCGCCTGTTCCCGAATCTCGGCGCGGGCCACCGACGAACTGAGCCGCTTCGACGCCAACGACGGCGCAGCAGCGACCAGCTTCTGCGTGTACGGGTGTTGCGGTCGCTTCAGAATCTCCAGTGCCGGACCGGATTCGACGATGCGACCCTTGCTCATCACGATCAGGTGCTCGGCACGCTCGGCGGCCAACCCCAGATCGTGGGTGATGAGCAGAACGGCGGTGCCGAGTTCCGTTGTCAGACCGTCGAGGTGGTCGAGAATCTGACGCTGAACCGTGACGTCGAGCGCCGACGTCGGCTCGTCCGCGATCAGGAGTTTCGGACGAGCTGACAATCCGATCGCGATGAGCGCACGCTGACGCATACCGCCCGAGAACTCGTGGGGGTACTGCCCCAGCCGGCTCTCGGCGTCAGCGAGACCTGCCTCCTCGAGCAACTCCGCGGCGCGAACCTTGGCTGCCTTGCCCTTGGCGATCCCGTTGGCGACCAGTGCTTCCTCGATCTGGAAGCCCACTTTCCACACCGGGTTCAGATTCGACATCGGGTCCTGCGGAACCAAACCGATCTGGCTGCCCCGGATGTGGACGAAGTCCTTCTCCGAGACCTTCGAGATGTCCTTGCCGTCGAAGATGATCTCGCCTGCCGTCACCTTGCCGGTGCCGGGAAGCAGATTGATGATCGAGTGCGCGGTAGTGGACTTACCCGAACCCGATTCGCCGACGATGGCGACCGTCTGACCCGGATAGACAGTCAGGCTGACGCCTCGAACTGCCGGAACCGGACCGGAATTGGACTGGAACGACACCTCGAGATCACGAATCTCGAGCAGCGGAGTTTCCTCCGAGGTGAGAGTTTCCTTGGTGGTCATCGTGCTCACCGCTTCCGCGACTTGGGATCGAGGGCGTCGCGCAGCGCGTCACCCATCATGATGAATCCGAGGACGGTGATCGCCAAAGCCGTTGCCGGGTAGAACAGAATGGTCGATCCCTGACGCAGCGTCACCTGAGCGTTGCTGATGTCACCGCCCCACGAAACCTCGGTGGACGGGAGCCCGATACCGAGGAAGGACAGCGTCGCCTCGGCAACGATGTACGTGCCGAGCGAGATGGTGGCCACCACGATGATGGGAGCCAACGAGTTCGGGATGACGTGGCGAATCAGGGTCTTGAGCTTCGAGACACCCAACGCTTCCGAAGCCATGACGTAATCGTTGTTCTTCGCCGAAATCACCGCACCACGAGCAATTCTTGCCATCTGCGGCCAGCCGAAGAGCGCCAGGACGCCGACGACGGTCCAGATGGTGCGATCGGTGAACAGCTGCATCAGAACGATGGCAGCGAGGATCAGCGGGATACCGAAGAAGATGTCGGCGACACGGGAGAGAATCGAATCGGTCCAGCCCCCGTAGAACCCGGACAGTGCACCGAAGATCACTCCGATCACCAGCACCGACGCCGTGACGCCGACGCCCACGAGTACGGATGCGCGAGCACCGTAGATGGTGCGCGAGTAGACGTCACAGCCCTGACGATCGAAACCGAACCAGTGCCCTGAGGTCGGCCCCTGCATGCTGTAGGTCAGATCGCAGAACCGCGGATCGGTGCTCGTGAACAAGCTCGGAAACGCTGCGATGACGATGACCGCGAGGATGATGATCGTCGAGATGATGAACAGGGGACGCTTGCGCAGATCGCGCCACGCGTCGGTCCACATGCTTGTCGGCGCCTGATCGAGCTTGACGGCGTCCGTCTCCCCCGGTGCCGCAACTTCGGGCGGTGCCACGAAATGACTTTGCCGGACTGCACGTCCGGTCTTCACGGTCTCAGACATAGCGGATCCTCGGATCGAGCGCGGCGTACAAGAGGTCGACGAGCAGATTCGCGATCAGGTAGATCACGATCAGGATGGTGACAAACGAAACCACCGTCGGCGCTTCACCTCTGGTCACCGCCTGGTAGATCGTGCCGCCGACGCCGTTGATGTTGAAGATGCCCTCGGTGACGATGGCGCCGCCCATCAACGTCGCGAGGTCGGCACCCAGGAAGGTGACCACGGGGATCAGCGAGTTGCGCAACACGTGCACGCGAACCACTCGTCCGCGGGAAAGTCCCTTGGCGGTGGCTGTTCGCACGTAGTCGGCACTCAGGTTCTCCGCCACGGACGTTCGGGTAAGTCGCAGTACGTAGGCAAACGAGACCGAACCCAGAACCAGGGCGGGGAGCAGGAGATTCTTGAAGCTGGTGTTGCCACCGACCGTCGGCGGGACGATGCCCCATTTGACGCCGATGAAGAACTGAGCCAGGAAGCCGATCACGAAGATCGGGATGGCGATGAGAACGAGGCTGAACAGCAGGACGGTGCTGTCGAAGAATCCGCCCTTACGCAGGCCGGCGATGAGGCCGAAGCCGACACCGAAGACCGTCTCGACGATCAGTGCCATGAAGGCAAGTTTCATCGTGATCGGAAATGCCTGTGCCAGAACTTCACTGACAGGCCGTCCGGAGAACGACGTGCCGAAGTCCAGCGTGAAGATGCCCTTCAAGTACAGCAGGTACTGCTGATAGAAGGGGAGATCGAGGTGGTAGCGCTCCCGAAGCTGCTGTGCAACAGCCGGACTGAGCGCCTTGTCGCCCGCCAACGCGGCAATCGGATCACCGGGAAGCAAGAAGACCATGGCGTAGATCAGAAGAGTGGCCCCGAGAAAAACCGGGATCATTTGAAGCACTCGGCGACCGATGTACCAGAGCATCGGATCACCTCCTTGTCGATGATCGTGTCCGTCAGCGGACAATCCGACGTGAACACGAGTTCGGGGCGGCAGGCAGAGCGCCTGCCACCCCGAACTCACGTTTCAGATGCGAATCGTTCTACGCGTCAGTTCTTTTCGATGTCTTCGTAGACCGGAATACCATTCCAGCTGATGGTGACGTTGGAGACGTTCTCCGACCATCCACTGGCTGCGTTGCGGTACCACGTCGGAACTGCAGGCAGGTCCTTGAGCAGGACTTCCTGAGCCTGGTCGAGCAGTTCCTGAGCCTTCGCCTGATCGGTCTGGCCGGCCGATTCGCGCAGGAGGCGGTCGAACTCGGGGTTGGAGTAGTCACCGTCGTTGGAGCTGCCACCGGTCTGGTAGTTCTGCGCCAGGAAGCCGTACTGCTGCGGGTAGTCACCCTGCCAGCCGGCACGGAATGCACTCTGGATGGTGCGGTTGGTGGCTTCGGTACGGATCTGAGCAAAGGTGGGGTACTGCTTGCCCTTTGCGTCGATGCCGAGGGTGTTGCGGATGCTGTTCGACGTGGCGTCGACCCATTCCTGGTGTCCACCATCGGAGTTGTACGCGATCTCGAAGCTGCCCGACCACGGAGCAATTGCATCGGCCTTCGCCCAAGCAGCCTTGGCTGCCTCGGGATCGAACTTCACGTTGCCGTTTCCGGTCAGCGAGTCGTTCCAACCCTCGATTGCGGGACTGGTGAAGTCGAGCGCAGGCGTCCTGGTCTTGTTGTAGATCTGCTGCGTGATCTGATCGCGGTTGATCGCCATCGAGATCGCCTGACGGCGGAGCATGCCCTCTTCGCCGCTGAAGTGCGGCAGGCGCCCCGGGATCGTGACCAATTCGATGGTTGCCGACGGCTGGTTGACCGTGCGTCCGGGCAGGTCCGACTCGAAGGTCGTGACCGCGCTCGGCGGAACCTGGTCGAGAACATCGACATTGTTGGCCAGGAGATCGGTGTACGCCGTGTCGAGGCTGTTGTACATGATGAAGTCGACGCCGGCGTTCTTCGGCTTGCGGTTGCCGTTGTAATCCGGGTTCACGACCGTGTCGATACGGACGTTGTGCTGCCACGCACCCGTTCCGTCGAGCTTGTACGGACCGTTACCGATCGGATTCTCACCGAACGCGGTCATGTCCTGGTAAGCGACCTCAGGCAGCGGGTAGTACGCCGAGTGGCCGAGGCGGTCGGGGAACGCCGATTCGGGCTGCTTGAGTTCGATCGTGAAGGTGGAGTCGTCCACTACCTTCAGACCCGACATCGTCTGCGCCGTCGGGACCTCGGCTGCAACTTCGTCGAAGCCCTTGATCGGATCGAAGAACGAAGCCTGAATCTGAGCATTGGTGGAGAGAGCGCCGTAGTTCCACGCGTCGACGAACGACTTCGCGGTGACCGGGGTGCCGTCGGTGAAGGTCCAGCCCTCCTTGAGCTTGACGGTGAAGTTCTGACCATCCGTACTGTCGATGGACTCGGCCACCTCGTTCTCCGTGCCACCAGCGGCGGTGTACGAAACGAGGCCGGCAAATACGGCGTCGACGACGCGGCCGCCCATGTTCTCGCCCGTGTTCGTAGGGATCAACGGGTTCTGGGGCTCGCCCGCCCAGGCGTTGACGACCCCGCTGGACGATCCGCCCGACGAATCGTCGGACGAACATGCCGTGATCAGCACTGCCGTCATTCCGAGCGCGACCGCACCGGTCGCTATGCGTGAGATACGCAAAGGAGTTCCTTCCACATCTAATAGACCCCGAGCATGCTCGTGGCCTGCCGACAGCCGTAACTGCCGGCGTCGTGTCGCCTACAACTGAAGATGAACGTAACTTCGAGTTGCGGTCGAATAATGGTTTGACAATAGACACATCAACCTCGAAGTGCGCACCGCACCCATTGTTGGAAATTTGGGGGTAATTCAATTCGGACACATTCATTCGTCGTCGGAAGCGACCACCCGTCGCATCGATTCGACCGATCGTCGCAGGACAACGAGTTGCAACGTGATGCAACGGTGCGTTTGCGCGAGCTTGTGACTACCCTCACACGGAGTCAGAAAAGTGTCGATCAATATGGAAAGAAGGCCGTCAGCCATGACAAGCGCAGCCGAAACGGACGTCCCCCAGGCATATCCGCCGAGCGCAGAGTTCGCTGCGGCCGCCAACGCGGGACCGGAACTGCAGGCTGCCGCAGATACCGACCGCCTTGCTTTTTGGGCGAATCAGGCTGAGCGCCTTCACTGGCACCAGAAATGGACCGACGTCCTCGACTGGACCGACGCCCCCGTCGCCAAGTGGTTCGTCGGCGGACAGTTGAATGTCGCCTACAACTGCGTCGACCGCCACGTCCTCGCCGGCAACGGTGACCGCGTCGCCATTCACTTCGAAGGCGAACCGGGCGATTCCCGCGATCTGACCTACAACGACCTTCTCGCCGAAGTCAGCCGCGCCGCAAACACTTTCACCGACCTCGGCCTCGTCGCCGGCGACCGCGTCGCCATCTACATGCCGATGATCCCCGAAGCGATCGTCACCATGCTCGCGTGCGCCCGCCTCGGCCTGACCCATTCGGTCGTCTTCGCCGGATTCTCCGCCACCGCGCTGCGCTCACGCATCGACGATGCGCAAGCCAAACTTGTTGTCACCGTGGACGGTCAGTGGCGACGCGGCGCCGCAGCACCCATCAAAACAGCGGTCGACGAGTCCGTCGCCGGAGCCGACTCCGTACAGAACGTGTTGGTAGTCAACCGAACCGGCATCGACGTCGAGTGGACGCCCGGTCGCGACCTGTGGTGGCACGAGACCGTCGCCCAGGCTTCACCCGAGCACGAGGCACAGCCGTTCGACGCCGAACATCCCCTGTTCATCCTCTACACGTCCGGCACCACCGGTAAGCCCAAGGGCATCATCCACACCTCCGGCGGCTACCTCACCCAAGCCTCCTACACCCACCACAACGTCTTCGATCACAAGCCCGGCAAGGACGTGTACTGGTGCACCGCCGACATCGGCTGGGTCACCGGACACTCCTACATCGTCTACGGACCCCTCTCCAACGGTGTCACCCAGGTCGTCTACGAAGGCACCCCCAACTCCCCGAACGAGCACCGCCACTTCGACATCATCGAGAAGTACGGCGTCTCCATCTACTACACCGCACCCACCCTCGTGCGCACCTTCATGAAGTGGGGGCGCGAGATCCCCGACGCCCACGACCTGTCCTCCATCCGCCTCCTCGGCTCCGTCGGCGAACCGATCAACCCCGAAGCGTGGCGCTGGTTCCGCGACGTCATCGGCGGCAACAAGGCCCCCATCGTCGACACCTGGTGGCAGACCGAGACCGGCGCGATCATGATCTCCCCGCTGCCCGGTATCACCGCCACCAAACCCGGATCCGCGATGGCGCCGCTACCGGGTATCTCCGCGAAGATCGTCGACGACGACGCCAAGCCCCTCGGCCCCGGCGGCAACGGCTACCTCGTCCTCGACGAGCCGTGGCCGGCGATGCTCCGCGGCATCTGGGGCGACATGGAGCGTTACCGCGACACCTACTGGTCCCGCTACGCCGAAGAAGGCTGGTACTTCGCCGGTGACGGCGCCAAGTACGACGAGGACGGCGCCCTGTGGGTCCTCGGCCGCGTCGACGACGTCATGAACGTCTCCGGCCACCGCATCTCCACCTCCGAAGTGGAATCGGCACTGGTCAACCATCACGGCGTCGCCGAAGCCGCCGTCGTCGGCGCCGCGGACGAGACCACCGGACAGGGCATCGTCGCGTTCGTCATCCTGCGCGAAGGCGTCGAAAACACCGGCGACATCCTCATCGCAGAGTTGAAGGCTCAGGTCTCCACCGACATCAGCCCCATCGCCAAGCCCCGTCAGATCACGATCGTGCCGGAACTGCCGAAGACCCGATCCGGCAAGATCATGCGCCGCCTCCTGCGCGACGTCGCCGAAGGCCGCGACCTCGGAGACACCTCAACCCTGGTCGACCCCAAGGTATTCGACGCAATCCGCGGTAAGTAGGGCCTGCGGCCCCCGTGCGCCTTTCTGGTAGTCCCCACTACCGGAAAGGCGCACAGGGGCTACGCCCCTACATCATCGAGCGATTCGTCCTTCGTCTCACGCATGACGAGCAATGCAACAAACGTCAGAGCCGACGCGACGAGTAGGTAGATCCCGACCCAGCCGACGCCGTAGTGGTCGACCAGGTAGACCGCGATGAACGGCGCTACTGCCGCACCGAGGATGCTTGCGGTGTTGTAGGCGATACCGGAGCCCGTGTACCGGACGTTGGTCGGGAACAGTTCCGGGAGAACAGCACTCATCGGTCCGAAGGTCAGGCCCATGAGGATCATGCCCACAACCAGGAAGGCCAGCATGCGACCGTCACTCATACCGTCGGTGTGCAGGAAGAGTCCGAATGTGAGGCCGAACAGCATCATTGTCGCGGTGATGACGAGCAGCGTGATCCGTCGACCGTAGCGGTCGGCCAGCCACCCGGACACCGGGACCGCAGCTGCGAAGAACACGACCGCAATGAGCTGCAGGACAAGGAAATCGGTGTACTTGAAGCCCGCTCCCGTACCGCCGTCCGCAGCGGTTTTGCCGATTCCGTAGCTCAGGACCCACGTGGTCATGAGGTAGAACAGCGTGTAGGTGGCGAGCATGACGAATGTGCCGATGATCAGCTGACGCCAGCTTGTCTTGAATACCTCGGCGAGGGGTGTCTTGACCTTCTCGCCGCGCTCGACGGCGCGCGCGAACACCGGCGTTTCTTCGAGCCGCAGACGCACGTACAGACCGATCATCACCATGATTGCGCTGAGCAGGAACGGAATTCGCCAGCCCCACGAGAGGAACGCGCCATCGAGGTCCGGGTTGGCGCTGTCGTGGTCCATCATCAACGAGATGGTCAGGAACAGTCCGTTGGCAAGGAAGAAGCCGATGGGTGCACCCAACTGTGGCCACATGGCCGCCCAGGCCCGTTTGCCTTCCTTTGCGGTTTCGGTGGCGAGCAGCGCTGCTCCGGACCATTCACCGCCGAGGCCGAGGCCCTGACAGAAGCGCATCAGCGCGAGTAGCGCAGGCGCGAGCAGCCCGACTTGTGAATAGGTCGGCAGGAGGCCGATGAGGAAGGTTGCGACGCCCATCGTCAGGAGCGAGCCGACGAGGGTCGCTTTACGTCCGACCCGGTCGCCGAAGTGACCGAACAGAATCGACCCGAGCGGACGCGCCACGAATGCCAGACCGAATGTCGCCAGCGACGCGAGGAGCGCGGTGGTGTCGTTGCCTTTGGGGAAGAACAGAAGCGGGAAGACCGACACCGCTGCCGTTGCGTAGATGTAGAAATCGTAGAACTCGATCGACGTGCCGATCATGCTCGCGACAACGATTCGACGGCGAGGTACGCCGCCGACGGTTTCGCCGCCGGCCGGCGTCGGCGGGTTCTTACTCAGTGACGTGCTCACTCGTGGTGCTCCTGCAGCTGTACGAACATTGCGCTATACGAACATTGCCCAATTGGTGGGATGAATCTCAGTCAGTAGGAATTGAACACCCTGCGCGTTTTCTCGCGCAAATTCGGGTTCTGGACCGAATCCGCGATAAAATTCCGTAAAGGTGAGCCGGGAAGTCTGGTCGGCACGTGATTCGTCGCGTCCACATGTCTGCAAACCGAACAAAGGCGTTGCTCCCGCGTGATCTCCACAATGCGTTCCGAACTGTCCCGATACCTACGCACCGAAACCGTTGGCGGCTCTATCCTGCTGATCGCCGCTGCCATTGCTCTGATCTGGGTGAATTCACCACTCGGCGACAGTTACATCGCGCTGCGCGACTTCCAGATCGGACCGTCGGCGCTGCACCTGAACCTCAGTCTCGGCACCTGGGCGCAGGACGGTCTGCTGGCCATTTTCTTCTTCGTGGCCGGCCTCGAGCTCAAGCGCGAACTGGTTGTCGGAGAGCTCTCCGATCGCAAAGCTGCAGCGCTTCCGATCATCGCGGCATGTGGCGGAGTTCTCGTTCCCGCGCTCATCGCGGCGTCGATCGGCTTCGGCACTCCTGGGATGGACAAGGGTTGGGCGATCCCCGTTGCCACCGACATCGCGTTTGCCCTCGGCATCCTCGCCCTGACCGGTTCCCGGATACCGGCCAGCGCCCGCGTGTTCCTACTCAGTCTTGCGGTAGTCGACGACCTCCTGGCCATCATCTTGATCGCGGTGCTCTTTACCGCGTCGATCGCGATGTTGTGGCTGCTCACCGCCGCTGCGGCGCTTGCGGTGTACGCCTACGCCCAACACAAACGCATCACGACGCCGTTCCTCTACGTGCCACTTGCCCTGCTCACCTGGTACTCGATGCACGAGGCCGGTATCCACGCCACGCTCGCCGGCGTCGCGCTCGGCCTGCTCACCCGAGTTGTCCGCGACAAGGACGAGGAATACGCCCCCGGCACCCGACTCGAACATCGCATCCAGCCGTACTCTGCCGGCTTCTGCGTTCCGGTCTTCGCACTGTTCGCGTCCGGCGTTCCCATCAACGCCGAGGTACTCGGCGACATCTTCACCGACCCCGTCGGGCAATCGGTCTTTGTCGGCCTCCTCGTCGGAAAAACTGTGGGAATCTTCGGAATTTCCCTGCTCGCGATCAAATTGGGCATAGCCACGAAGCCCAAGACACTCGAACGCAGAGACATGTTTGCCCTCTCAGTGCTCGGCGGCATCGGGTTCACCGTTAGCCTGCTTGTAGCAGACCTCGCACTGGACGGGGTCGGCGATGGCAGCGAGGCCGAAATAGCGAAGGCCGCAGTTCTCGTGACATCGTTGATAGCGTCGCTGATCGGATCAGCGCTGCTGTGGCGACGTGGACGGGTTCATGCGGCGCGAGCTGAAGCCAATGCCATAGCCACAGACGCGAGAGAACTACCTGGAGAGGTCGACAAGTGAGCGTGACCAACGGAGAGAGCCAACGCTTCACCGGAGATGGGGTGCCGAACACGGTGTCGTCCATTCCTCTCACCGACGTAGACGCCCGAACACCGGCTGAAGCCTCGATCGGTGCACTGGTCAGGGATGCGACGGCTCAGGTTTCGACACTGGTGCGTGCCGAAGTCGAGCTTGCCAAGGCCGAAGTCACCGGTGAGGTCAAGAAGGGGCTGCAGGGCAGCGTCTTCTTCATTCTGGCCTTCACTGTTCTGCTGTTCAGTTCATTCTTCTTCTTCTTTTTCCTGGCGGAATTGCTCAGCGTGTGGCTCGAGCGTTGGGCCGCTTTCCTGATCGTGTTCCTGATCATGGTGCTGACCACCGCAGTACTCGCACTTCTCGGTTATCTGCGGGTTCGCAAGTTGCGGGCTCCCGAGAAGACGATCGAATCGCTCAGAGCCGCAAAGAGCGTCATTCCCGGCAGCCACGACGACACAAAGCCGTCGGTCGACTTCAACGCGCGCAGGTAACGAAGCAGCTGTGTCAGCCCCAGATCCATCCACCGTCAGATTCGACGGCCCCTGGATTCACCGGGACATTCATGCCAACGGCATCCGGTTTCACGTCGTCGAGGTCGGCGACGCTGATCCGGATGCCCCGTTGGTGGTTCTCCTGCACGGTTTTGCCGACTTCTGGTGGTCATGGCGCCACCAGTTGACGGCACTGTCCACGCAGGGTTTCCGAGTGGTTGCCATTGATCTACGCGGCTACGGTGACTCCGACAAACCGCCCCGCGGATACGACGGTTGGACGCTGGCCGGCGACGTGGCCGGACTGATCCGGGCGATGGGATTCGGCAAGGCCACGCTGATCGGTCACGCCGACGGCGGCCTGGTGTGCTGGGCAACCGCGATCCTGCACCCGCGACTGGTGCGGTCGATCGCTCTGGTGTCGTCGCCGCATCCGCATGCGCTCAAACAATCCGTCCTCCGCGACCGCTACCAGCGCAAGGCACTCTTCCCGTCGTTCCTGGCGAACCAGCTTCCGTTCCGCCCGGAACGGCGTCTGACTGCCGACAACGGCGCCGAAGTGGAGCGTCTGGTGCGCTCCCGCTCGGGTCCTGCGTGGCCCGAGCAGGCCGAGTTCGGTGACGTTGTCTCCAAGTTACGTTCAGCGATCCGCATTCCGGGGGTCGCTCATTCGACGCTGGAGTACCAGCGGTGGGCGTTCCGAAGTCAGCTTCGCACCGAGGGGCGCCGGTTCATGCGTCTGATGGATCAGACACTGCACATTCCGATCCTGCAGATACACGGCGAACTCGACCCGTACATTCTCACGCGGACAATACGACGCGGTCGGCGTTGGGCGCCCGGCGAACAGTTGCACCCCGTCTCCGGAGTCGGTCATTACGCCCATTGGGAAGCCCCACAGCGCGTCAACGACGCGCTCCGGGACTTCCTGGCAGCCGACTAGCTACTCAGAGAATGCAGACGCCGGTGGAGACCGGCGTCGACGCGCTTTCCGCCATGGCGAGTTGGCGCGACACCTCATTGGCAGTGAGGACGAACCCGGTGTCGGTGTCGTCGATGGCGGCACCGAACACGACACCGAGCACCTCACCCTGATCGTTGACCATGGGCCCACCGGAATTGCCCTGTCGAATCGATCCACGAACGGTGTACACCTCACGCTGTGTGGTGCCGGCTTTGTAGATGTCAGGACCGTTGAGGTTCAGGATTTCGCGAACACGAGCCGCGCTGGCCGTGTACGGACCTCCACCCGGATATCCGAGCACCAGTGCGTTGTCCCCCGTTTGAGCGGGCTGAGCGGCAAACGGCAGAACCGGCGCCTCGAGTCCGGGCACCGCGAGGATCGCGATGTCGACGGCCGAGTCGAAGAGCACAACCTGGGCGGGTAGTGCACCTTGCATCGTGTCGACGGTGATGCTCTCGGTACCCGCCACGACGTGTGCGTTGGTCATGACACGCTCAGGCGCGACGATGAACCCGGAACCTTCGAGCGCGCGCTGGCAACTCGGCGCGACGCCGTTGATGCGCAGAACGCTCGGACGCAACTGCGCGGCCAGCGGGCTCGCCAGAACACTCGCGTCCGGCGCTTCCACTTCGGTGATGGGTGTGCGGCCGAACGGACCGATGACATCGGGCAATCCCGAGGTGTCGAGCAGCGCCGAGAATTCCGTCGGAATCTGCCGCAACCATTGCGGCGCGAGGTCGTCGACACCGGCCAACACGTTCGACCCTCGGACTGCTGCTGCGACGTTGGGCTGAGACGACGACGTCAGCGGAATTGCCAAAAGCCACGCGGCAACCACCACGGCCACTGCTTGAAGCCCTGCACCGATCACGCTGTCCACTGATCTTGCGGCCGGAGAATGCATACCGCTGCGCGCGGCTCGGCCCAGAACCATGCCGGCAACTTCGCCGATGATCACCAACACGACGATCAGTGAGATGCCGGCGAGGATGCGCAGCTTGCCCTCGGTCACATGCACCAGAACATGCGGTGCCAGCAGAATTCCGGCGACAGCACCCAGAATCACACCGACAAAAGCCAACGCCGACGCTACCGCGCCCTGACGCCATCCCGATGTCGCGGCGATGAGAGCCACCACCACGATCGCAAGATCGACCCACCGCGAACCTGTCATCGGGGAACCGCCGAATCTTCGATGTCTTCGCCCAGTTCTGCGAGCGCTGTGTCCAGATCACGCACGTCGTGATGATCCCAGGGGATTTCCCAACCGGACACCTCGAAGAGTCCGGCCAGTATTCCGGCAGTGAAGCCCCACACGAGCATGCCGTCGGCCAAAAACGCCGGACCTTGGTATCCGGCCTGGTGACGCACCTGGAAGCGGTTGTCGGGGTCGAGCAGAGTGCGCAGCGGAACCCGCGCGACACGGCCGACCTCGCCGGAATCCTGGATGCCCACCGAGACCGGGTCTTCCCAATAAGCGATCACCGGGGTCACGTCGAATCCGGACGGTGGAATGAAGATTTCGGGCAACGTCGCCAGCGGGAGCACACCGCGCGGGTCGAGACCTGTTTCTTCGTGCGCCTCGCGCAGCGCTGTGCCGATCGGACCGTCGTCACCGTCGTCGGCGGCACCGCCGGGGAAAGCGACCTGTCCACTGTGCTGGCGCATAGTCGACGCGCGTTGTGTCAGTAGTACGTCAGCGTCGTCCGGCATCCCACCGAGGCACATGGGATCAGCCTCTCGGGATCCTCCGAAGAGGACGAGCACCGCGGCTGGCCTGGTGGTCGTCCCGCGCGGCGGGCGACGGTCGAGCACGGGGTTGAGTCGATGTGGATCAGTGGGTTGGGTGCTGGCTACAGCACGTAACCATTCGGGAACGGATGAGCTCATACGACAACTCCCAAATACTGCGCCGTGGCGGCAGCTATCTCATCCGCACTGCGGAACGGTTGAGGCAACACCTTCGCGACGGTTCCGTCGGGACGAATGAGCACAGAGACCGGCAGCACAGGTGGCGCGCCGACGGCAATCTGCACCTTGCTCGAACCGTCCTGAACTCCGGGTAGTCGAACGGAATAGTCGATCAGTCGGGTCAAAGCGTTTTCCTGGTTCGGATCGGAATGCACGGTCAGCACAGTGATACTGTCCCCCGCGCGATCCGCAAATTCCTGCAAATGCGGCAGTTCTTCGGCGCATGGCGCGCACCAGTACGCCCACAAATTCAGCAGCGCGGGCTTACCTCCCAGCGCGGCAGCAAGATCGACCGAGCTTCCGTCTGCAACACAGTCGAGCGTGATCCCAGCGAGTGCGGCGCCGGCCGGAGCTTCGGTGGTAGGCGTCGGGCACGCTGTCAGTCCGGCTTGCCCACGAAGCTGATCGAGCGATTCGGTCGACGGGGTGAACGTCGGCGGCCGATAGGCGGACGTCGAGGAACCGCCAGCCGAAACCGGGGTGTCATCTCCCCCGCGCGGCCAGATCGCAACAGCGAGCGCAACGACAACCGCAAGCACAACAAGGGACCACCGAGCAGCATTGGACATCTGGGTCACAACCCGGCCAGAGCAAGCAGATGCTCCGTCTCCGGGCCCTTCACCAGCGCAGCAGCTTCAGTTTTGTCGGTAGGACCAAGGCCGTAGGACGGGCAGTCCTTGGCCAGAACGCACACTCCGCACGCCGGCTTACGCGCGTGACAGACGCGTCGTCCGTGGAAGATCACACGATGTGACAGCAGGGTCCATTCCTTACGTTCGATCAAAGCCCCGACAGCATGTTCGACCTTGACGGCATCTTCTTCGTCCGTCCACTTCCACCGACGTACCAAACGCCCGAAGTGGGTGTCGACGGTGATTCCCGGGACGTCGAACGCATTCCCCAGAACCACGTTGGCTGTCTTGCGACCGACTCCCGGCAACGTCACGAGGTCTGCAAGTTTGTTCGGCACTTCGCCGTCGTAACGCTCGAGCAGCGCCTGACCCAATCCGATCAGCGAGTTGGCCTTGTTCCGGTAGAAGCCCGTTGACCGGATGTACTCCTCGAGCTCGGTCCGGTCGGCTTCGGCGTAAGCCTTGGCGTCGGGATAACGGGCGAACAACGCCGGGGTGACCATATTGACGCGGACGTCGGTGCACTGTGCCGACAGAATGGTCGCCACCGTCAGCTCGAGGGGCGTCGTGAAGTCCAGTTCGCAGTACACATGTGGGAAGGCAACGGCTAGTTTCCGGTTCATCCGACGCGCGCGACGGACCAGCGCGAGATGGGATTCCTCGTCGCGAGCGCCGGCAGACCGGCGGGTCGCTGAGCGCTCGGTCGGGGTGGTCTGCACTCAGACAACTGTACGGATACTCCCCGACATGACATTTGGTCGTGTCGATTCCGAGATGTTGGCCGTGTTTACTCTCCTCTATGCAAGGACTCGCCGTGATTCTCTTCCCAGTGCTGTTGATGCTTTTCGCGCTGGCCATGGAACGGGTCGAACGGAGACTGCGTCGACTCTCGGTCAGGGAGAACGAGGTGGCGGAGTTCCTCGACCAGGCTGGTCCCGACGACGTCGCGTCGCTGGCGACCGATGGGTTCCCGCATGCGTTTGCCCGCTTCCACCTGCGCCGGAAGGGTCGACCGGCCATCGCTCCGCGGCAATCGGGCGCAGAAGAACTGCCCACTCGCTAAGGCGATCGAAGAGGCATACAAGGTAGTCAATTTTATTCGCCATCAGGATAATTTCGACGCTTTCGTGGCATCAATCACTCGTGCCGAGCGCGTGGGACGTAGACTTCGATGCCGTACCTGTTGTATTCAACACGGACTGTGTCTGACGCAGCGTCTCGCTCGCACGAGTGAAGGCCTGCGTCTGGGCGGTTCGTGCGTACAAACCAAGCACAACCGGGTACAAAGTTAGATAGCGCAAAAAATGACACCACAAACGAACAAATCCCAACAAGGAGCGCACGTGGACGACGTCCTGGCAAGAGCCGGCATCTTCCAAGGAGTCGAGCCCTCAGCGGTAGCGGCGCTGACCAAGCAGCTGCAACCCGTCGACTTCCCCCGTGGACATGTCATCTTCAACGAGGGTGAACCCGGTGACCGCCTGTACATCATCGTGTCCGGCAAGGTGAAGATCGGTCGACGCTCACCTGACGGTCGCGAGAACCTGCTGACGATCATGGGTCCGTCCGACATGTTCGGCGAACTGTCCATCTTCGACCCGGGTCCCCGCACCTCGACGGCCACCACCGTCACCGAGGTTCGTGCCGTGAGCATGGACCGCGACGCTCTCAAGGCTTGGATCCAGCAGCGCCCCGAAATCGCCGAGCAGCTGCTCCGCGTTCTCGCACGTCGCCTGCGTCGTACCAACAACACGCTCGCCGACCTGATCTTCACGGACGTTCCCGGCCGTGTCGCCAAGGCACTGCTGCAGCTCGCACAGCGCTTCGGCACCCAGGAAGGTGGCGCGCTGCGCGTCACTCACGACCTCACCCAGGAAGAGATCGCCCAGCTGGTCGGCGCTTCCCGTGAGACCGTCAACAAGGCCCTGGCCGACTTCGCTCATCGCGGATGGCTGCGCCTCGAAGGCAAGAGCGTCCTGATTTCGGATTCCGAGCGTCTCGCGCGTCTCGCACGCTAGTTCTACCGTCTCGACTCTTTCGGCCGCTCCCACATCGGTGGGGGCGGCCGAAGTCGTTTCCGACGCTCGGCGCGACGGGTATAGCGCGCAACCACATAGGCATTTGTGTCACGTGCGAGCGCTGGCATGCTCGTTGGAACAGCCACGACTCCAAGGGGATGCATGTCCGAGATAATCGCTTCCGCTGCTGCGGGGAAGTTCCGCGGCATCCGACGCGACGGTTCGTTGTATTTCGGCGCGATCCGCTACGCAACCGCGGCCAGATTCCAACGGCCCGAACCTGCCGCGTCTCATACCGGCATTCTCGACGCCACCATGCCAGGCACCGTGTTTCCTCAACCACCGTCGCGACTCGAGCGTGTCATGGGGGCGCCGCACCCCGAGCCTGAGCAGAGTGAGGACAGTTTCACCGTCACAGTCACGACGCCCTCGTTGTCCGGTAGCCGGCCCGTCATGGTGTGGCTGCACGGCGGTGGATACTCCAGCGGCGGAGGTTCACTGGCGTGGTACGACGGCGGCGCGTTGTCGGCCGAAGGCGATGTCGTGGTCGTATCGGTCAACTATCGCGTAGGCGTACTCGGCTATCTCCTCCTCGAGGGCGTCAGCGAGGGCAACCTCGGCGTCCACGATCAGATCGCGGCCCTCGAGTGGGTACGCGAGAACATCGCGGGATTCGGTGGTGATCCCAATTCGATCACCGTGTTCGGCCAGTCCGCCGGCGCTCATTCCATCGTGAACCTGTTGAACAGTAATAACTCTCGGCCTTTGTTCCACCGAGCAATTCTGCAAAGCACCCCGCGGCTGGACCTCAACTTAACCAGGACCGCTGCGATCGAGAACGGCGAGACCTTTGCCCGACTGCTCGACGGCGATCCGAATACCGCTCCCCTCCCCCTAATCCTGGACGCCTTCCGCGCCACAGCCGTCGAGTTCGGCAGACGGTCTGAAAATGTTGTTCAGCCACCCTTTGCCCCGATATCCGACGTTGCACCACTTACCGGAAGCGCCGACAGTGGCGTGACAGAAGTAGTCATCGGATATACCCACGACGAGGGATCTGCCTTCGTTCGCGGGCTCCCCGGCGGCTCCATGGCCGACGAAACCACGTTGACGCAGAACATGTTTGCCGAGACGGTCGCAGAACTGGCCGATACCTTCACTCAGGCGGGTACCTCGGTCTACACCTACCGATTCGACTGGACACCTCCCGAGAACATCTTCGGTGCTACGCATTGCATCGAACTTCCGTTCATCCTCGGCACCGAAAAGTCTTGGCACGGTTCACCCATGCTGGGCATAGCCGACTGGACCACCGTCGACGAAATGGGTAGACGCATCCGCACGCTCTGGACTTCGTTTGCACATAACGGAAGTCCGGACAACGAGAACACCTGGAAGAAGTTCTCGCCCGACGAACCGATCGGAATCACCTTCACCTGAGCAACTTCGGGCGGCAATCCCCGCTAGGATTGCAGATATGGACATGCCCAAGCTCCTCGACGGGCGACTCAAACTTCGCCACCTGCTTCTGGTCGACGCCCTGAGCCGTCAGGGCAGCGTGGTCGGCGCCGCTGCCGCACTGCACATCACACAACCTGTGGCAACCCGCAGCCTCCACGACATAGAGTCCATCCTCGGCGTCTCCCTGTTCGATCGCGGACCACGCGGCATCACCCCGACAATATTCGGCGAGGCCTTCACCACCCACGCTCGGGCGGTTATCGCTCAGCTCACCGAAGCGGGCCGACACGTCGTCGAATTGGCCGACGCACACCGCGGAACCGTCATCGTGGGAACACATCTCGCCGGTTCCAACGTCTTGCTGCCCGGCGCCATTGCGCGGCTGAAAGTTCAGCATCCGCTACTGACCGTGATCGTCCGCGAAGGCACTCCGGAGCAGTTACTCACCGACTTGGAGGCCGGTCGTATCGACCTCATCGTCGGCCGACTCACAGCACCGACAGACGACCGCGCCGTCAGACGCAATCTCTACGCCGAGTCAGTTGAACTTGTTACCCGCGTGGATCATCCACTGACCAACCGTGACGAGGTGCAGCTCGACGAACTCCGCGAGTTCCCCTGGATCCTGCCCGGCGTCGAAACGGTGCTCCGACGCGAACTCGAGGAGTTCTTCGCCAGGAACGGTCTCCCCTTACCCGAGAACCGGGTAGAGGCAACGTCTTTCCTCACGGTGCGACAGCTCTTGCTGGAAACCGACATGATCGCTGTCCTTCCGAGTCTGATTCATCGCGACGACACCCGCTTGACCACACTCCCGATCACCCTGGATCCCATCGGTCACAGCGTCGGTCTCACATCGTCGGCGACGAGGACGTCCAGTCCGTCGGCACAGGCACTTATCGCGTCGTTGCGCAGTTTCGCGGAAGAACTCATGAACCAGTAAACGTTCGAAAGCCCGCTCCCGGAGCGGGAGCGGGCTTCGAATATCGTTACACGTCAGGCGTTTTCTGCCACCCGCTGCTCTTCGTGCTGCAATCCCCGCGATGAGTCGGGCACCACCTTGAACAGCGCTATCGCGCCAACCAGACTGATCGAGCAGATCGACGCCAGGTACCACGTCACGCCCACAGATGATCCCGTGGCGTCCAGCAGAGCCGTCGCAATCATCGGAGCCAATCCGCCGCCCAGAATTGCACCACTCTGCAGAATCAACGACGAACCCGAGTATCGAACCTTGGCCGGGAACGTGTCGGCAATGATGCTTCCCTGGACACAATGAGTCACCGGAATGATCAGTCCCATTCCCAGGAACGCCACAACTGCAACGACCTTGTTCTCGGTGTTCAGCAGCGGGAAGAACGCGATGCACCACAACAGGATTGCGGCGGATCCTCCGATGAACATGTGCCGTCGACCGTACTTGTCGGCCACCTTGGTCCAGATCGGGATGGAAAGGAACCACAGGACCGCTGCCGCGGTGACACTGAGCACCAGGAATTGTTTGTCGTAGCCCAGATGCTGAGTTCCGTACGACAGAGTGAACACCATGAAGGCATATGCCACGGCGGAGTTCGCCAAACACGCGGCCAGCGTCAGTGACAACCGGGGGAACCCGACCTTGAGCGACTCACGCAGCGGGAACCGGACTATCTCGCCCTTCTCCATGATCCCGGCAAACGAGGGCGATTCGGTAACCCGCAACCGGATCACCAGACCGATCGCCACCAGAACGAAGCTGAGCAGGAACGGTATGCGCCAACCCCACGATTGGAAGGCCGAGTCCGACATCAATGCACTGGTGGTCAGGAAGATGCCATTGGCCAGAACAAGTCCGGCGGGGGTGCCCATCTGCGGGAAACCCGCATACAGGTTCTTCTGCCCGGCTGGTGCGTGCTCCATCGACATCAGCGTGGCACCGGCGCCCTCACCGCCGAGGCCGATACCCTGGACAACTCTCATCGCCACCAGAAGTACCGGCGCCCAGAAACCGATGGAATCGTAATTCGGAATGAGTCCGATCAGTGTGGACCCGACTCCCATCATCACCAGAGACACCACAAGCGTCGCCTTGCGACCGATCCGGTCACCGAAGTGCCCGAACACCAAGCCGCCGACGGGCCTGGCGATGAACCCGACCGCAAAGGTGCTGAAGGCTGCGAGGGTGCCGGCGGTCGGACTCAGACTCGGGAAGAACTGCTTGTTGAAGATCAGCGCTGCGGCTGTTCCGTAAAGAAAGAAGTCGTACCATTCGAGGGTTGTGCCGGCGAGGGTTGCCATGGCAACCCGGCTGCGGGCAGCTTTCTCCGGCAACGGCTTTCCGTCACTGGTTACGCTTGTGGTCATCGCGGATACCTATCGATTGGATGAGTGGCAGTACGGTACGGTGAAATCTGTTTTTGCCGAGCATGTTTCAAAGGTTGCCTGAATTATGCTCATTAGAGACATGACTCACAAATGCCGAAATCACCGTGCGGCATACCGGAAATGGTATAGCTGAAGGATCAGCCGATCCCCAAGAAGCGTTCCGCATTTCCCCGCGAGATCAGTTGGCGTGCAGTCTCGTCCAAGAACTCACTCTTGCGCACCACCTCACCCACCGGTCGCTCGCCGAGGGGATACGGGTAATCGCTTCCCACCATCACCCGGTCAACGCCCACTGTGTCGACCAGTAGTCGCAATGCGCGTTCGTCGAAGACGACAGAATCCACGTAGAACCGGCCCAGATAGTGCGACGGCGGGAATTCCGATGTACCGATAATGTCGTTGCGGCCGTGCCAGGCGTTTTCCATCCGGCCGAGCCAGAACGCGAAGGATCCGCCGCCGTGGGCAAATCCGATCTTGAGTCGGTCGTCGATCTTGTCGAACACGCCGCCGAGAATCAGCGCGAGTATCGACAGATGCGTTTCTGCGGGCATTGCGGTGAGCCACTGCGCCATCCACCGATCCAGGCGCGGTGAGGACGCCATGTCCCACGGGTGCACGAAGACCGGAACATCCAGTGACGCGCAGTGCTGCAGGAATGTCACGACTCCTTCGCTGTCGAGATCGAGGTCGCCGACGTGATTGCCGATCTCGACGCCTCGGTGCCCGTTGGCGATGCATCGTTCGAGTTCGCGGCACGCAGCATCGGTGTCCTGCAACGGAACCTGACAGAACGGGATAAGTCGATCTTTTGCCGGTTCGACGATCTCGAGCGCCAGGTCGTTGAAGATCCGAGAGATACGACTGGCCTGCTCGCCTGTTCGGCCGTAGTTGAAGAATGCCGGTGTCGGCGAGACGACCTGGGTATGGATACCGTCGGCATCCATGTCACGCAGGCGCACCTCGGCGTCCCAGGCGTCGGACTGGATCCGTCGGAACTCCTTGGTGCCCATCATGATCATGGCTTCGGTTTCCGACTCCACTTTCAGCCACGGCGCATCCGGGCCGGCATCAGCCGTGAGATCGGGCCACCCGTTGGGCACGTAGTGGGTGTGGATGTCGATCATGTTGCTCATCGCTCAGCCCTTGCCGGGATGGAGCGTGCCGCACTTGTCACACGTGCGGGCGTCTTCACTCTCGTAGAACGTGACAAAGACGGGCGGAAGGTCGGCCACGATGTCGCGCACCTGAAGTTCGACTTCGTAGATCTTGTGATTGCACTCCAGGCAGTACCACTGGAAGTGCTCCAATGTTCCTTCCTGTCTCACTCTTTCGATCACCAGGCCGATCGATCCCGAGGTGGGGCGCTGCGGTGAATGCGGCAGGTTTCCCGGCAGCAACCAGCTCTCGCCCTCGCGGATGTCGACCCGCACCGGTCCGTCTTCGGTCATGACGTTGACGTGGATGTCGCCCTCGACCTGGTAGAACCACTCCTCGTACGGGTCGAGGTGGTAGTCGGTCCGCTGGTTGGGCCCACCGACAACCTGCACGATGAAGTCGTCTCCGAGTGCCATCGTCTGGTTGTTGACCGGTGGCTGCAGCAGGTGGCGGTTGTCGTCGATCCATTTCTTGAAGTCGATGACGGGAGGAATAGTGGTCATGATGGGTTCTCCGTGTTCTCGATTGACAGCCGTCGGGCGGCGGGGTTCTCGATTGACAGCCGTCGGGAGGCAGGCACGTAGGCCACACCGGAAATCTCGATGAGCAAGTGCGGGTGGGGCAATTGGTGAACTGCCACTGTGGTTCTCGTCGGACCGTTTTCATCGAATAGTTCGGCGTAGACCTCGTTGTATCCGCCGAAGTCGTTCATCGACACCAGGTATGACGTGACCTGAACCAGATCACGCAGTTCACCACCCACCTCGGCGAGGATCGCCGCGATGTTCTCGATGACGGCACGTGTCTGCGCGCGAATGTCGAGCGCCGTGGTGCCCATCTCGTCGACCTCCACGCCCACAAACGTATTGTCGGGCCGACGTGAACTGGTACCGGAGACGTAGACGAAGTCACCTACCACCTTGACGTGCGGGAACTTTCCGCGCGGCTTTGCCATCTTCTCGATGACCTGCGCCCCACTCATCGCCGTACACCATTCACCGAGACGGTACCCAGTCCGTCGATGCTGCACTGTGCGACTCCCTCGTCGAGTCGCACGGCAGCAGTCGCTGCGCCGGCCAGAATCACGTAGCCGGCCCGGAGCGGAATGTGCCGACGGCGGGCGATATCCACCAGGGCATGCAACGCGTGCACGGGATCTCCGAGGATTGCTGCCGTGGAACCGGTTACCGTTTCGCTTCCTACCTCCATGCGCACCACCAAGTTCGCGGCACTGCGCATCGACTGCCACGGGCCGATGACATATCCGGCGGCACTGGTGTTGTCGGCGACAACGTCGGTGTAGGTGAAGCGGAAGTCGCGGTAGCGCGAATCGATGATCTCCATCGCCGGAGCAACCGCGTCGACGCAGGATTCGATGTCCACGCTCGGGTCGTCGAGATCGACGTCCTTCGACAGCCGGTACGCGACTTCGGGTTCGATCTTGGGGTGGATGAACGTCGATAGTTCCAGGTCACCGCCGTCCGTCACCGCCATCGCGTCGGTCAACTGCCCGACGATCACTTCGGAGACACCCATCTGCGCCATCTTCGCTTGGCTGGTGAAGCCGAGCTTGATGCCCACCACCGATTCGCCACGGGCAGTGCGTCGTTCGATGAGTTCGTTCTGAATCCGGTAGGCGTCGTCGATATCGATAGTGTGATCGTCGGCGAGGCTCGGAGTGTCGGTGCGACTCTGCGCAGCGTCGTCGAGGCGACGCGCGAGCGCGGATACGGTGTCTTCTGGGGCTGTCATCACGCCTCGCTCATTTCTCTGGAACTTCCTGCGGTTTCGATGTTCACAGTTGCACACACACATTTGTCGGTTCGGTGTAGAAGTGCAGCGAGGACTCGCCACCCTCACGCCCGATGCCGGACAGGCCCATGCCGCCGAAGGGAGACCGCAGTTCACGGGTGAACCACGTGTTGACCCAGGAGATTCCGACGTTCATCTTCTGGGCGACGCGGTGTCCGCGACGCAGGTCGTTGGTCCACACGGAGGCCGCCAAGCCGTACTCGGTGTCGTTTGCCAAGGCGATCGCTTCTGCCTCGGTATCGAACGGGATGAGTGCTGCGACGGGTCCGAAGATCTCCTCGCGCACTACGCGATTCTTGTTGGTCAAGCCAGTCCACAGGGTGGGTTCGATCCACGATCCACCGGACAAATCCTGCCCGAGATCCGGAATTCCGCCACCGGTAAGAACTTTCGCGCCCTCCTGCTCGGCGATCTCGAAGTAGTCGAGAACCTTCTTCCGGTGCGCCTGCGAGATGAGCGGGCCTGTCGTCGTCGCAGTGAGCGTCGGGTCACCCAGACGCAATCCTGCTGCCCGCTCGACAAGTCCACCGGCGATGTCGTCGAAAATGCTGCGGTGCACGTACACCCGTTCGGTGCACAGGCAGACCTGGCCTGTGTTGGTGAACACCGATTTGGTCAGACCCGTCAACGCTTCGTCGATGTCGACGTCGTCGAACACGATCGCGGCGTTCTTGCCGCCAAGCTCGAACGAGACCGGACGCACCCGTGGTGCAACGGTTTTCATCACGTGCGAGCCGGTTACCGAAGATCCGGTGAAGGTGACACCGTCGATACCGGGGTGGGTGGTGAGGAACTCGCCCGCAGAATTCGCACCGAATCCGTGCACGACGTTGTAGACGCCGGCAGGCAGGCCGACTTCTTCGAGCACCTCGGCCAGCAACGACGCCGTCGCCGGCGTCTCTTCGGAAGGCTTGACCACCACGGAGTTTCCGCACGCCAGAGCGGGCGCCACCTTCCAGGTCAGGAGAAGCAGCGGCAGGTTCCACGGCACGATGACCGCAACCACACCGAGCGGCTTGCGGATCGCGTAGTTCAGCGCCTGCTTGCCGCCGGCCAGATCCGTGACAAACGATTCCTGCCCCGCTGCGGCGACGATGTCGGCAAACGTACGGAAGTTCGTCAGGGCGCGAGCAACGTCGAGTTCGCGCGCCTGCGTGATCGGCTTGCCCGTATCCGCCATCTCCGCGGCGACAAATTCCTCGAACCGCTCCTCGATCCGATCCGCGGCGCGTCGTAGCAGCGCCGTCCGCTCACGGACCGGCGTATCGGCCCAACCGTTGTCCAGAGCACGTCTGGCCGAGGTCACAGCCCGATCGACCAGGGCCTTGTCGGCCTCATGGACCTTGGCAAGAACACGGCCGGTTGCGGGGTCCACCTGGTCGAAGCTCGACGACGCGTCGGGTTCGACATAGGAGCCATCCACGTAGTTGCGGATCCATCCGTCGCATTGTGAGGTCATGGACTAACTATTGGCCCCGAACCCATATCAAACAAATGCAAAAACTGCCGCCAGCTATACCTCAATTGGCATAACGGGCACATCCCCGTCGCTTCGCTCGCCCCGGCGGCAGTTCCGCAACACAGTTCAACGACGCAGATACGCCAACTGCACATTGACCGATTTTTCTGCCACCGGCCAGAGTTTCGGATCGACATCCGAATAGACGTGCTCGACCACGTCGCGTACCGACGCGGAATCGCCGAGCGAGACCAATGCCGCTCGCACCTGATCGAGCCGTTCTTCGCGATGCGCGAGGTAGTGCTTCGAAATCTCCTGCAGGTCAGGCAATTCCGGGCCATGCCCAGGAAGAACGGTTCGCCCGTCACCGAGTTCGATGAGCGCACGCAGCGATGCGAGGTAGTCCCCCAGATCGCCGTCCGAATCATCGAGAACCGTTGTGCCACGGCCGAGTATCGTGTCACCGGTCAGCACACTGCCCTCGTTCTCGATGACGATCGAGACGGAGTCCGCGGTATGACCAGGAGTTGCCACGATACGCAGGCGCAGCCCGGCAACCTCGATGAGTTCACCGTCGACAAGCGTCGTACCGCTGCCGCGCAGAAACTCGGGAGAAACGGAACGCACTGGCGCCGAGGTCAATTCGTGAAAACGGCTCACTCCGCCGGTGTGATCGAAGTGCCGATGCGTGATCAGGACCAACGCCACCGCGCCGACTCCGGCCACTCGCTGCAGATGTTCTTCGTCGTTGTCACCGGGATCGACAACTACAAACTCGTCACTGCCCGGCGCTCGCAGAATCCAGGTGTTGGTGCCGTCGAGCGTCATCATGCCCGGGTTGTTCTCGAGCATGACCGACGCGATGTCGGTGACGCGGCGAAACTGCGCGTATGCGGGATGAACCGTTGTCATCAGCGAACTTCTACGATCAGTTCCACCTCGACAGCGGAGCCGAGGGGAAGTTCTGCAACACCGACAGCGGAGCGAGCGTGAATGCCTGCGTCGCCGAAGACCTCGACGAGGAATTCGGACGCGCCGTTGATCACGCCGGGCTGACCGGTGAAGCCTTGCGCGGAGGCGACAAATCCGACGACCTTGACCACCCGAACCAGGTTGTCGATGCCAACCAGGGCGTTGATCGCGGCAAGAGCGTTGAGCGCGCAGACACGCGCGGCGGCCTTTGCGTCAGCATCCGACGCGTCCGCGCCTAGCTTGCCCGTCAGCGACAGCTTTCCGTCGACAAAAGGCAACTGGCCCGAGGTGTAGACGTGATCGCCACTACGAACCGCAGGGACATAGGCAGCGACCGGCGCCGCAACCGCGGGCAGTTCGATGCCGAGTTCCGCGAGACGCGCTGACCAGGTCTGTGTTGTTTCGGTCATGCGCCTGCAACCTTCGGACGCTTGAGGTATGCGACGTGCTGTTCGCCCGACGCGCTCGGAAGAACCGTCACCAGCTCCCAACCGTCGACGCCCCAATTGTCGAGGATGGCCTTCGGGTTGTGGACCAGCAACGGAGTAACGGTGTATTCCCAGGAAGTCAATTCACTCATGTGGTGAGCCTATCCCGCGCACATCTTCGGCCCCAGACTTATAGGCTCGCGGTGTGGTTGCATCCCAAGATGAGCTGAGCAAGAGCTGGCCGGAGTCCGCATCGAAGGCCCGCCTGCATTTTGTGTCGGGAAAAGGCGGGACCGGTAAGTCGACGGTAGCCGCCGCCTTGGCGCTCGCGTTAGCCGAAGGCGGCCGACGCGTTCTGCTGGTGGAAGTGGAGGGCCGCCAGGGAATTGCGCAGCTCTTCGACGTGCCACCGCTACCCCCACAGGAAACGAAAGTCGCAGCTGCCGAGGGTGGCGGTGAGGTGATGGCGTTGGCCGTCGATATCGAGACGGCTTTCCTCGAGTATTTGGAGATGTTCTACAACCTGGGCTTCGCGGGCCGCGCGATGCGCAAGTTCGGCGCCATCGAGTTCGCCACGACCATTGCACCTGGCCTGCGTGACGTACTGCTCACCGGCAAGATCAAGGAGTGCGTCATCCGCACTGATCGGACCGGGAAACGGGTGTACGACGCCGTTGTCGTCGACGCCCCGCCGACGGGCCGGATCGGCAGTTTCCTCGACGTCACGAAGGCTATGGCCGATCTCGCCAAAGGTGGGCCGGTGCATTCGCAGAGTGAGGGCGTCGTGCGACTGCTGCACTCGCCGGAAACAGTGGTGCATCTGGTGGCGCTACTCGAGGCTCTGCCCGTGCAGGAAACCGCGGATGCCGCCTTGGAATTGGCGCGCGACGAGCTCAATCTCGGCGCGATCATCGTCAACCGCACCAGCCCGAAGTTCTTGCCGGAGGGCACTCTGGCGGGTGCTGCGGCCGGAGAGATCGATGCCGCGTCCATTCGATCCACGCTCACGGATGTCGGCCTCGAACTGTCGGACGACGACTTCGCCGGACTGCTGACCGAAACCATCGAGCACGCGTCTGTTCTCGAAGCGCAGGAATCCAGTTCGGAGAAACTGCAGGAGATCGACGGCGCCCGACTGCACTTGCCGGCTCTGGCCGACGGCGTCGATCTGGGTGGCCTCTACGAACTGGCCGAATACCTCATGGAACAGGGTGTCCGATGACCGAAACCACCGAAAACGCGGTCCCTGACAATGTCATGGTCGGCAGTTCCAGAACCGGCCGCCGCAGTGCTCCGGTACTCGACATCTCGGCGATCATCAACGATCCGACCGCACGAATTGTGGTGTGTTGCGGCGCGGGCGGCGTCGGCAAGACCACCACGGCGGCATCGCTGGCGTTGCGGGCGGCCGAGCAGGGCCGACGCGTCGTCGTTCTCACGATCGATCCGGCGAGGCGGCTGGCTCAGGCTCTGGGCGTCGCGGAACTCGACAACACACCACAACCGGTGAAACTCGGTCCGGAAGCAACGGGCGAGTTGCACGCGATGATGCTCAACATGCGGCGCACGTTCGACGAGATGGTGCTCGAGCACTCCAGCCCCGAGAAGGCTCAGCAGATCCTCGCGAACCCCTTCTACCAAACCGTTGCCACATCGTTCTCCGGAACTCAGGAATACATGGCGATGGAGAAGCTGGGACAGCTTGCGTCGAACGACAAGTGGGACCTGGTGATCGTGGATACGCCGCCGTCCCGGAACGCACTCGATTTCCTGGACGCTCCGCAGCGACTGGGAACCTTCCTCGACGGCCGGATGATCCGGTTGCTCTCAGCTCCGGGGCGAGGTTTGACCAAGCTTGTTGCCGGCGCGATGGGATTGGCGCTGAAGGGTGTGTCGACGATCGTCGGAAGCGCGATGCTCGCTGACGCATCGGCGTTTGTTCAGTCGCTCGATTCGATGTTCGGTGGCTTCCGCGAGCGCGCAACCAAGACGTACGAACTCCTGCGTCAGCCAGGCACCCATTTTCTGGTGATCGCTGCTGCGGAACCTGACGCGTTGCGGGAAGCGGCGTTTTTCGTGGACCGCCTGGCCGGAGATTCGATGCCGCTGGCCGGGTTGGTGTTGAACCGAACACATCCGACTCTGACCGCGCTGCCGGCTGATCACGCGGCAACGGCTGCGGACAAACTCTCAGCCAAGGAGAATCCGACCGACGCCGAGGCGCTGACGGAGGCGGTACTTCGCATTCATGCTCACCGCGCAGCAATCGCCAAACGTGAAGTGGCGCTGCTGAGCCGGTTTACCGCAGCTCATCCGAGGGTGCCGCTGATCGGCGTTCCGTCACTGCCGTTCGAGGTATCGGACCTCGAGGCACTGCGCGCTGTGGGCGACCAGCTCACTCGGAAGGGCTAGATCAGGAAAGGCTAGACCAGAAAAAGCTAGGTCAGACAGCAGTTGACTGCTGGTGGCGTCGGTCCTCGAAGAATTCGGACCACGAGTCGACGTCGGGGTGCTGCTTGAGGAGAGCGCGTCGCTGGCGTTCGGTCATACCGCCCCACACTCCGAATTCGACGCGGTTGTCGAGAGCGTCGGCGCCGCACTGCATCAGGACCGGGCAGTGTCGGCAGATTGTTGCTGCCTTACGTTGCGCGGCACCTCGAACGAAAAGCTGATCCGGATCTACTTCGCGGCAGCGCGCCTGTGTTACCCAGGCGATGCGAGCCTCTGCTTGTTCGACATCCAAACGGCTACTCGGGGTGGCTGTGTACATTCTCTGGTCCCCTCTACAAAGTATGTCCGTCGCCTCGAGGGCGAGCAGCACAACATCTCTGCTTCCGTCGCGGGATATCACGACGAAAGCTGAGACACATTCGTGATCGAGTGTTATGTCAATCACACCGTTCACACAATTTAGGTAAAGAAACGCCCAGACGCAAGACGGGCGTCCACCTTTTTTGGTACGGCAGTACAAACCGGGTGTTCAGGACGTTTTATTCGGCACGAATTCTTCGCGTGCCACGTCCATGGGGTGCGCACACGTACTCTGTAGATCGTGTCGATTGCAAAAACAGTGGCGAAGCTCGCCGGAAGCTCTGCCTTGGCCGGTGTCCTCGTTGCCGGAGTGATGTTTCCGCTGGCAGGCGGACTCGGATTCGCATCCAATCGAGCCGCGGACACGGTCGACAACGTTTCAGCGGAGTTGGTCGACGGCACGGTCCCCGCGGTATCGACGATGGTCGATTCGGCGGGCAATCCCATCGCCTGGCTGTACGAGCAGCGCCGGTTCGAAGTCCCGAGCGACCAGATCTCGAACAACATGAAGTTGGCGATCGTCTCCATCGAGGACCGTCGATTCCCCGATCACAAGGGAGTGGACTGGCAGGGAACGCTGCGCGCCTTCCTGACCAACACCACCTCCGGTGAGGTCCAGCAGGGTGCGTCGACGCTCGATCAGCAGTACGTGAAGAACTACCAACTGTTGGTCGTCGCAAAAACCGATGCCGAGCGCCGCGCCGCGATCGAGACCACTCCGGCTCGCAAGATCCGCGAAATCCGGATGGCGCTCACCCTGGACAAGGAACTCACGAAGGACGAGATCCTCACCCGCTACCTGAACCTGGTGCCGTTCGGTAACGGTTCCTTCGGAATCCAGGATGCCGCTCAGACGTACTTCGGCATCGACGCCAAAGACTTGAGCGTTCCGCAGTCCGCGATGCTCGCCGGCATGGTTCAGTCGAGTTCGGCCTTGAACCCGTACACCAACGTCGAAGGTGTCACCGAGCGCCGCAACACCGTGCTCGACACCATGATCACCAACATTTCCGACCGGGCCAACGAGTTCCGGGCGGCCAAAGACGAACCGTTGGGTGTTCTACCCACCCCAAATACGCTCCCGCGCGGATGCATCGCGGCCGGTGACCGCGGATTCTTCTGCGACTACGCACTCAAATACCTCTCGGACGCCGGGATCAGTCGCGAACAGATCAATGAGGGCGGCTACCTCATCAAAACCACGCTCGACCCGGCGGTGCAGGCATCCACCAAGGCTGGTCTCAATGCAAACGCCAAGGCGGACCTCGACGGCATCGCCAACGTCATGAGCGTGATTCGGCCCGGCCAGGACTCGCACAAGGTCGTGGCGATGGCCAGCAGCCGCACGTACGGTCTCGACGCCGACGCCAGCGAAACCGTCCTGGCTCAGCCGTATTCACTGTCCGGTGACGGTGCAGGCTCGGTGTTCAAGGTCTTCACGACCGCCGCCGCCATGGAGAAGGGCCTCGGCATCGACGCGATGCTCGAGGTTCCCCGCCGCTTCGACGCAAAGGGCTTCGGTAGTGGCGGCGCGGCGGGATGTCCGGTGTCCACGTACTGCGTCGAGAACGTCGGTAACTATCCGGCGACGATGTCGGTGACGGATGCTCTCGCGCAGTCGCCCAACACCGCGTTCGTGAAGCTCATCGCAGCAACCGGTGTGACGCCGACAGTCGATATGGCCGTGCGTCTCGGCCTGCGTTCGTATGCCGAGCCCAATACATCGGGCTTCGACGATCGCAGCATGGCCGACTTCCAGAAGGAACAGAATCTCGGCTCGTTCACGCTCGGCCCGACCTGGATCAATCCGCTCGAACTGTCGAACGTCGCGGCAACATTGGCGTCGCACGGCAAGTGGTGCCCGCCCAGTCCGATCGATTCCGTCGTCGACCGCAACGGCAAGCCGGTGACGGTCACGGAACAGGGCTGCGAGCAGGTAGTCGAGCCCGGATTGGCCGATACCCTCGCCAATGCGCTCAGCCGCGACGACGTGGGTGCAGGTACATCTGCGGGTGCCGCAGGCAGCGCTGGATGGTCTCTGCCGATGTCCGGTAAGACCGGTACCACGGAGACCCACAAGTCTTCGGCGTTCCTCGGCTTCACGAACAATCTGGCCGCCGCCGTCTACATCTTCGGCGACTCCCCGACTCCGGGTGAGATCTGCTCGACTCCGCTTCGCCCGTGCTACAGCGGAAACCTGTACGGCGGTACCGAACCGGCTCGGAGCTGGTTCGCCGCGATGATGCCGGTTGCCAACAATTTCGGTCCGACGGCGCTTCCGCCGATCGATCAGAAGTATGCACGTGGCTCGCAGAACGGACAGGTTCCCGAGGTTGTCGGATTGAGCCAGTCCGCTGCCACGTCCCGCCTGCAGGAGTCGGGATTCACCGTCAACGCGGTGACGTCCGCATCGGGCGCGCGTGCCGGAACTGTCACCGGCGCATCTCCGTCCGGCTCGGCGATACCGGGTTCCACCATCACGATCTACATCAGTGACGGGTCGGTACGCGCACCGGCGGCACCGGCGGCACCGGACGGCTCACCTGCTCCGGCCTCACCGGCACCCGATTCGCCGGCACCCGGAGCGCCACAACCGCGCTAGCATCCACACGAAAGAACGGCCGCACCCTCACACGAGGTTGCGGCCGTTCTCTTTTGTCGGTGGAGCTGACAAGCGCTGTCGGTGGAGCTGACAAGCGCTGTCGGTGACGCCTACAGGCGAGACTTCACGGCAGCGGAGATACGCGCGCCGTCAGCCTTACCCTTGGCCAAAGCACTGGCGGCCTTGATGACCTGACCCATCTGACGCATACCCGGACGCTCGCCGAGCTCCTCGGCTACCTGCGCCATCGCCGTGTCGACGACGTCGACAAGTTCTGCGTCGGTCAACGGCGTCGGCAGGTACTCGTCGATGATCTGCGCTTCGGCGCGCTCTTTCGCGGCAAGTTCACCACGGCCGTTCTCGGTGTAGATTTCGGCGGATTCCCCGCGCTTCTTCGATTCCTTGGCAAGAACCTTGATGATTTCTTCGTCGGTGAGGACTCGCGCTTCCTTACCGGCAACCTCTTCGGTCTGAACTGCTGCGATGAGCATCCGGAGGGTGCCGGTGCGAAGCGGATCCTTGGCCTTCATGGATGCGACCATGTCGGAACGGAGTTTGTCTTTGAGCGTTGCTGTCGTGTCGGACATGGGGGAAACGCTACGCGCACGCCCCGCCTCCCGTCCCCTTAGTTATATCCTTGACTGGTGTCTGACCAGTTCCGCACCAACCTGACCCGCACCGCACTTGGTGCCGCGGGCGTCGCTGCACTCGGAATCGGGTACGCATCCGGCATCGAACGCAATGCTTTTACGTTGCGCGAGGTGACGATGCCCGTACTCGAGCCGGGGTCGTCGTCGTTGCGGGTTCTCCACCTCAGCGATCTGCATATGATGCCTAACCAGCGATTGAAGCAGAACTGGTTGCGTGAGCTCGAAAGCCTCGACCCGGATCTCGTGGTGAACACCGGCGACAACCTGTCGCACCAGCGCAGTGTCCCCGCAGTTGTCCAGGCACTGGGCGACCTGCTCGCACGCCCCGGTCTATTCGTGTTCGGCAGCAACGACTACTTCGCTCCGAAGCCGAAGAACCCGTTGAGCTACCTCTTCGACAAGAAGAAGCGCATCACGGGCGATCCGCTGCCGTGGGGAGACCTGCGGGCTGCATTTACCGAGCGTGGTTGGCTCGACGTGACGCATGTACGACGCGAACTCGAGGTGTCTGGCATCAAGATCGCGACGGCCGGCGTCGACGATCCGCATCTCAAGCGCGATCGTTACGACACCATCGCGGGCCCGCCCAATCCCCTGGCTCAGCTCAAGCTCGGTTTGACGCACTCCCCCGAACCCCGGGTGTTGGATCGGTTCGCCGAGGACGGCTACGACCTTGTTCTCGCCGGCCATACACACGGCGGGCAGCTGTGCCTGCCGTTCTACGGCGCGCTTGTCACCAACTGCGAGTTGGACCGCTCCCGCGTGAAGGGCCCGTCCAAGTGGGGTGCTCACACACAGCTTCACGTGTCTGCCGGCATCGGAACCTCGCCGTGGGCTCCGGTACGTTTCTGCTGCCGCCCCGAGGCAACCCTGTTGACGTTGGTGCCGTCTACCGGCCGCGAACCGGAGCACTCCACCGAGCGCGGTTCCGCTCACTCAGCTGCGCCGGTTTTACGCAACTGACCTGCGGATTTAATGCCTGCCGACTTCGTGCTGTAAGCTAACCGAGGTTCGACACGGGGTGTGGCGCAGCTTGGTAGCGCGCTTCGTTCGGGACGAAGAGGTCGTGGGTTCAAATCCCGCCACCCCGACAGTGAAGAACTTGAAGAAGGCACTTTTTCCTCGCGGAGAAGGTGCCTTCTTTTGTTGTACCGTGCTCTCCAGGAGGTGGTTACCCATGGGCAAGAACGAGGACTTCGCGCACAACGACATCGCCAGTCGCAGTCGACATGAGAAGGCGGTGGGTCTGGCCAAGTTCGCATGGAATCGTGGGATCACCGCCGCCGAACTACTCGACATGCCCGACGATCGACTGCGCAAACTCGCGCGTGCCGCCGACGCGAATCCCCCGAGCACCCGGGAGACCTGGACCATCGCAGCCGGTCTCATCGACGAGAAGGATCAGTGGGCAGCGGCGCATCCTGATCGCGCTGAGGCGCAGCGCACGCACGCCGACGAGAAGATCATGTGGGTGAAGAAGCCTATCGAGCCGTGGCTTTAGTACTTCGTTCCTCGAGGCACGCCAGGACGCGGGCCGCGTTCTTCTCCAGGACAGCCGCGTAGATATCGATGTCACCGCTGTCCGGGGTTCCGCTGAGTACCGAGATCGCAAGCACGTCACCCACCGAGTAGATCCCGTGATTGAACGGGCTCCGCGGCGACACGTACGGAAATGACGTGGTCGAAACGATTCTTGAATCGCCGAGAGTCATGACGGCCGGTCCACGATTGACGCTGCTCGCTACAGTTCCCAGTTTCGGATCCGATGACAATTCAGGTTTGACCGCAATAGCCGGAAGTTCGTATTGCAGCGCACGTACGGCCCGGTATGCGTCAGGATATTCCGCTTTGCCGTGGTTGTTGTTTGTGGTGATCGCGGCAAGTCGTTCCGCAATATCTTGTTTATCCATCGCCAGATCGACGTGATAGCAACCCATGTGATTTTGTCCGCGCACCTCTGCCCCTACGGGGGCGCCGGACATCACCTGCATCGAGCGTGGACTCTTGTCACCAAAATGTTCTTCCAGTGATAACGAGATGATCGTCTGGGCGATAGCCGTCACTGTCACGCCTGGCCACATTTTCTTGGCTTCTCGAATCGCCACCAGATCGAGCATGATGGCGGCAGCCGACCGCTTGCCCGTAAAGGTCACGGCACCACCGCCGGAATCCGGTGCGTCGTATTTCCGGGTTTCCGGCAGAGCACGAAATGCGCGGACATACCGGCGCGGAGTTCCGAGGAGTCCTTTGACGGACGACCACCACGGGTTCGGCGCCGTGAGTTCCGGAATGAAGTCGGGTAAATGCTTCGACGAGAACAGGTCGTGAACAATCGCGTTGTACACATGCCCGTCACCTAATGCATGCGAGCCCTTGAGGATCACCACCGTTGCTTCACCCTGCACCCCTGGGGCATCACGAACACCTCGAACAACGTGCAACCGCCACAGACATTCGTAGGGATCGACGATCCGTGCGGCAATGTCGGCGAAGTATTCGAAAACACCTTTCCACGAGGATATTTCGACATTGTCTTCGACATGCTTGGTGATATCGAAGGGTGCGGAGTCGATCCAATAGGGAAACCCGAACCCGCCGGGAACTGTGGTCACGGTCCACCGCAATTGTGGGATCCTCGACGCGCGTGCACCGAGGAACTCGAGTAGTTCCTTCTTGTCGAGCGGAGTCGAGTCACCCGAATCGAACAGGAAAATCGTCAGGACATCAGTGGAGCGGGTTTCCATATTTGCGGGAATCAATTCGAAATCCACTGAGGTCAGTTGTTTGGCAGGCACGACAAATCTCCGATCCAGCCTAATCGAGACAAAGCGGGCATGAAAAGGGTAAACAACCACTACCCGCTTCGCGAAATGTTCGCCCGATCGTTTACACCCCGGCGACGACGCATAGGCCGCGTTTCCGCACCCAACCTGTGCAGCGTCGCTTCCAGAACTCCCCATCGTTCGCGACTTGATTCCGGCAGAGAACGAACGATCTTGGCAACTTCGCGCAAGGAATCTGCAAGTGCGATCTCTTCACCATCGAGCAACCCGCTGTAGTTCACATCCAAGAGATACGGCGTGTCGACGGTTGTCAGAATTGCAAGGTTGTCGAGAAATATCTCGAGATCGCGAGCGGCAGCAGAGTCGTTATCTGCTTCCGACGCCGCGACATAGTCGAAGTCATTCTTCCATAATTCAGTTCGCAGATTGTCTTGGCGCAGAGTTATCACTGTTCCGATCTTTCTCTGTCGACCGTTATGTTCGTCGAGAGCGAGCACCTCGTGAGCAAGCCTGAGCACGTTGTCATCGGTCATTGAAGCCCCGACAACAACCAGGTGACCAGTAGCCATGAGGGACTGAACAATTGATCCCAGCGGGCGCCGCTCTGCGTCGTATCTGACGAAATCTCGTCTGCTCAGCACGATACTGTCCGGGTCTCCGCTGTCGCCATGCATCTTGAGTATCCAGGGGCGGCTTGCGGTTGCTTCCTCCCTTGGGAGCACCGCTATCGAACCTCGGCCGTGAGCAGATTCGAAAGCTTTCTCGTAGAGCGAGTCGTAGTTGGTGGTGACCACTTTGGTCACGCCCAGTGAAGCAAGTAGGCAATGAGACAGCGTCGGCTTGGCGCCACCCCCGGTCAACTCGACAACGCTGGCGCCCAATCCTTGAGGATGCAATGCCTTGGACAGCAGTTGTGCGCGATCCAAAACTCCGAGACCGGAGAACAATTCGGCATCGATAGACGGAAGCGCTTCGCTTCGAATCCGGTCAAGGAGACTGTCCCACGAAGGCAATCCGGCCGGAATACTGACTCCCGCACCCAACAACAACGAGACGTCACCGGCACGCAGTCGATCTGCTAGCTGCTGGACCTGCGGAGGTACTCCGGCGCTACACAGATGCCCACGCCGAACAGATTGGTAGGCAGCATAATCGGCGGCATTGGCAACGACAAATGCTATATCGAAGTCGTATTTGTCGGCGCACACTGCTGCGGCGTCGATCAGTGCCTTGATTACGTGGCCGCGTACTCCACCCTGGCCACCCAAGCCCACTCCGAACGTCGGCAACGCAACGAGCGGTTTGACTCGGCTACCGCCCGGCTGAATTCCAGTTCTGGCGATCACGTCAAGGACTTCGTAGACGCCCTCCACCAACCAGTCCACCGAAATCCGCGACGCGACATTCAACAGCCAAGCTGGACGCCCCTCCTTCGGAAAGGACCGAACCCGACCAGCGCCGGCCGGTGCGAAGTCCAACTGTGCAGTGAGTCCAAGCACAGGCCACCAGTGCTCGCGTGGTAGGAAACTACCGCTCGTCGAGACGACAGCTGCGTCCCAGTCAACCGATTCGAGCCGTCCGCGAACAACAAACACATGCCCTGCACCTGCATCGTTCCCAGCCACACACGACTCCCAGCGATCTCCAGCACAGGTGTCCGCAAACCGCTGCGCGGCGCTTACACCCCAGCGACGGTTTCCTTGGCCCAACGGTAATCCGCTTTTCCGCTCGGTGAGCGGAGGATCGCCGGTACAAGAACGATCGAACGGGGAATCTTGTACCCCGCCACATGAATCCGGCAGTGCTCGGACAGGGCATCTGGTTCCACATCTTCGAACCCAGGCCTGATCTGGACAACCGCAGCCACTTTCTCCCCGAACCGCGCGTCGGGTGCACCCGCCACGAGGGCGTCGAAAACCGCTGGGTGAGTCTTGAGCGCCTGTTCCACCTCTTCGGGATACACCTTCTCTCCGCCCGAGTTGATGCACATGGAACCGCGTCCGAGCAGCACGATCGTGCCGTCCACTTCCATCGTTCCCATATCGCCCAGGACTGCCATCCGTACACCGTCGACAACGGGGAACGTCGCGGCTGATTTCTCCGGATCGTCGAAGTAGGCCAGTGGCACATGCCCCGCTCGTGCGATGTAGCCGACGGTATCCGAGCCCGGTTCGATCCGACGGAATTCCTCGTCGACCAGAATCATGTTGGGGTTGGAGCGAATTCGCTTCGTTCCGTCCTCGCCGAATTCGACGACGCCGTCGTTACCGGATTCGGAGGCACCGAACGCATCTTTGATCACCAACCCGGGAATTCGAAACTTCAACTCTTCCTTGAGGTTCGGCGAGAACAGCGCGCCGCCGGATCCGATCAGTTTCAACGAGGAGATGTCGTACTTACCGTCGGCCGCGGCGATCGCATCGGCGATCGGACGGGCGATCGCGTCGCCGACAACAGTGATGCCGGTGATCTTCTCGGCCTCGACGAGCCTGAGCACGTCGAGGGGGTCGAAGCTCCGGGTCAGGACTCGCGGCGCTCCCATCAGAAAGGCAGTGAGCAGCGAGTAGATGGCAGCGCCATGCATGAGCGGTGGAATGAGCAGCAGCACAGTGGGATTGGTATTCGCAATCGCAGCGTCGACCACTTCTTCGAGACTACGACGCGGCGGCCCGCTGAGGTTGGCTCCGGACAGAGCAGCGAAGAAGAAGTCTTCGTGGCGCCAGACAACGCCTTTGGGCATACCCGTAGTTCCGCCGGTGTAGATGATGAAATGGTCATCGTCTGAGCGAGTCTCGAAATCCCGGACGTCGGACGCTGCGGCCAGTGCAGTTTCGTACTCGTCGCCGACGATGAGAACGTGGTCGATCTCGGGGCACTGCGGTACAACGCCCAATGCAATCTCCGCGAATTCATCCTCGACCAGTAATGCCACCATCTTCGAGTTGGTATAGACGTACGCAAGTTCGACGTCGGTGTAGCGGAAGTTGACGTTGATCGGAACGGCCCTGATCTTCATGCAGGCCAGTAGCGCTTCCACATATTCAACGCAGTTCCTCATGTGGATTCCGACGTGCTGCCCCGGTTTGACGCCGACGGACTGAAGGTGGTGCGCCAATCGGTTGGACCGTAGTTCGAGTTCCCGATAAGTGAGACGCCTTTCCTCGAGAATCAGCGGTGTTCGATCGGGAATCGCATCGGCAACGGCCTCGAACAGATCGGCAACGTTCAGGGTCATCGGGTTCCTCACGTGTCTTCGCTCACAATTGGCAGGTCTTTCGCGAAGCTAACACTTTTACCGAGTCGCCGAATGCAAAATGCGGAGTAGGTTCCGTTAGTCGGGATCAGCAATGTTCGCCCCGAGACCAGCTAAAAGTGCCCAATACCACAAGCGTAGCCTTGCCTAATGCTCACTCGTACTTCATTCCGGACCCGCACATCGGTCCGGATCGCCATGGTTGCGCTGGCGACAGTATTTGCAGCAACAGCCTGTGGAACTTCCGACGCCGGAAGTAACGCCAACGGAAACACCGACGTCGCGACCGGCGGCAAGCTGTTCAGCACCGCCGACACGGAAACCGCGAAGCTCGGTAGTGACTCCGCTCCCGGCGAGTTCCCGCGCACCGTCACACATGCACTGGGCGAGGTCACACTCGAGACCAAGCCGACCCGAGTCGTCGTCCTGGACAGCGGAGAGTTGGACGAAGTCCTCTCACTCGGCATCACCCCGGTCGGTATCGCCAGCCCGGAAAGCGCAGCCGGCCAGCCGTCGTACCTCGCCGACAAGTTGGTGGGCGTCCCCGATGTCGGCACCACCAACAATCTCAACCTCGAAGCCATCACTGCCCTGAAGCCCGATCTGATTCTGGGCAGCAAACTGCGCCAGGACAAGCTGTACCCGCAGCTGTCCGCGATCGCGCCGACGGTCTTCAGCATCCGTCCCGGATTCCCGTGGAAGGAGAACTTCCTCCTTGCCGGTGACGCACTGGGTGAAGAGACGAAAGCCGAGCAGATCCTCAACGACTACCAGGCCCATGCCGACGAGGTCCGCGCGTCGATCGACGGTTCCCCGACCATCTCGCTGGTCCGCTTCATGTCCGGCAAGCTGCGTCTGTACGGAAACCTGTCCTTCATCGGCGTCATCCTGAAGGACGTCGGACTCCCCCGTCCGGCAATCCAGGACATCGACGAACTGGCCGTCGAGGTTAGCCCGGAAACGATCACCCAAGCCGAGGGCGATCAGATCTTCTACTCCAGCTACGGAAGTCCCGCTGACACCGGTCAAACCACCGTCACCGCCGGCCCCTTGTGGGCAACGATGGACGCCGTCAAGGACGGTCGCGCCAGCGAAGTCAGCGACGAAACCTGGTTCCTGGGTCTCGGCCCGACAGGCGCCAACTTGGTTCTCGAGGACCTGCAGGCCAAGCTCGGAAAGTAGTTACGACAGAAGACGGCGAGGGGAATTGCTATTTCCCTCGCCGTTTTTTTTGATTCGGCCGATGGCTACAGTGTTCTCGTGCCTCTTCTCGGTCCAGAAGATCGCTTGCCCGGATGCCCAAAGCGCATTCTCGTAGCGGGAACATCCGGTTCCGTAAAAACGACCTTGGCCTCCCGAATTGGAACGCTTCTCGGCATCGAACACGTCGAGATCGACGGTCTCTATCACGGCCCGAACTGGACACCGCGAGAGCAATTCCTGTTCGACGTCACAACATTCAGTTCGGCGCCGCGGTGGGTGACGGAATGGCAGTACCGGTCCGTTCGCGATCTACTCGCCGATGAAGCGGATCTTCTTGTGTGGCTGGACCTGTCGCGCTGCACCGTGATGCGCCAGGTTATCGTTCGGACGGTACAGAGGCGGCTGGGGCGAAAAGTCTTGTGGAACGGCAATATCGAGCCACCACTACACACGTTCTTCTCCGACCGAGATCACATCGTTCGCTGGGCCTGGAACACGCACCGTACGAGTGCACTCCGGATCGCGGCACTGCGAGATCGGCGACCGGACCTCACGATTGTCTGCCTACGGACCCATGCCGACATCGAACGGTGGATCGCGGGACCGCTGCAAACTAGGGCGTGAACCGGTCGACTCTCCGGAGTCGAGCGGCATTTTTGTTCAGCGATTGTCTTGCTCGAGGTGTTCGTTCATCGTCGAGTGCAGGTCGACGAGAAATTCCTCGAATCGACTGAGCAGTTCAGGCGGGTATTTCTCCATCATGGCGTCGAGTCGTACGGCGAGTGGTCCGAAGAACTCGTCAGCCAGGTCCTGCACATGCGCACTGCTGTGCAGCGTGACCACTCGACGGTCTGCATTCTCGCGGGTCCGGACGATATGTCCCGCCTTTTCCAGGCGGTTGAGCAACGCGGTAGTGGCGCCCGACGTCAGTGAGATCCGCTCTCCAAGACGTGCGGGTGAGAGCGGCGCACCTTTCTCCTCAGCCGCGGTGATTTCCATCAGAGCAGTTGCGTCGGTGGAATGCAGACCAAGCCACGACGCGAATCGATGGCTGAATTCGGTGAACGTCGCACCGTACGCGCGGAATTCATCCATCAGCCGCTCCCGCTCCGCGGAGATGTTGCGCGGTGCTTCCACCTCGGTGATCCCACCTTTCCTGTGCCAGATGGCGGCCGGTCGAGCCCAGCGCGCACATTGACAACTTACCGCCCCAAATATACCTTTATCATAAAGTTACTTCACAATGGAGGTTTATTCATGAACATCTCACCCACCACCCGCAAGTGGTTGGGCCTGATCGCCATTGCACTCGGCGTGGCACTGATCGTCGTCGACACCACCATCGTCAACGTCATAGTCCCCTCGATCATCGAAGATCTCGGAATCAATTCCGTTCAGGCTCAATGGATCCAAGAGTCCTATGCAATCGTGTTCGCGGCACTCCTGCTTCTGGTCGGCAGAGTTGCCGACCTGGTCGGCGCCCGTCGCGTCTTCATCGCCGGTGTCGTCGTGTTCGGCGCAACGAGCCTGCTGGCCGGACTGGCACCGAACGGCGGCCTGCTCATCCTGGCGCGATTCCTGCAGGGCGCCGGCGCGGCCATGATCCTGCCCACTTCACTGTCGCTTCTGAACGCGATGTTCACCGGCAAAGCCCGCGGCCAGGCCTTCGCAGTGTGGGGTTCCACCATCGGTGCAGCTTCCGCCCTCGGCCCATTGCTCGGCGGCTGGCTTGCCGAACACGCTTCGTGGCGTTGGGCATTCGGGATCAACATTCCGCTTGCTGCGCTCATTCTCATCGGCGCAGTGCTGTTCATCGCGCCCTCACCCCGCACCGCTGGGCGCATCGACGCCACCGGAGCGGCACTGTCCATCGCCGGCCTGGGCCTGCTGGCCTTCGGCCTCGTCGAGGGACGTACGTACGGGTGGCTGACCACGAAGCAGCCCTTCGAACTGTTCGGCCTGTCATGGTCCAGCGGACCGTCACCGGTTCTGATCGCGCTAGTTCTCGCCGTCATCTCGCTCGGCGCATTCGCCTACCGGCAAACCATGCTCACCCGTAGTGACGATCCGTCGCGGGCACTGATGGACGTGCGGTTGTTCTCCATCTCGTCGTTCCGCAACGGCAACATCGCGACGCTGATCATCGGACTCGGTGAGTTCGGAATCGTTGCGGTGCTTCCACTCTGGCTTCAGTTCACGCTTGGATACAGCGCACTCCAAGCCGGACTCGCCCTGGTCCCCATTGCCATCGGCAGCTTTGTCGCCAGTGGCGCCAGTTTCGGACTGGCATCGAAGGTCTCGCCGTTGGGCTTGGTCCGTATCGGTCTGGCTCTCGAAGCGCTCGGCCTCGCTGGTCTCGGATTCATCGCTGCGACAGACAGCCCCTGGTGGACCATTGCCGCAGTGCTGTTCTTCTACGGCATCGGCGTCGGATTCGCGACGGCGCAGGTAACCAACGTCGTGCTCGAGGAAATTCCCGAACAGAGCGCCGGTCAAGGCTCCGGCATTCAGAGTGCGTTCCGCCAACTCGGATCCGCACTGGGTATCGCCATCCTCACCACGGTCTTCTTCAGCACTCTCAATTCCACTCTGAACAACGACCTCACCGAATCCGGTGTCGACCAAGCTCAGGCCGATCAGTTGACGCGGGCGGTCACCGACAGCGCCGGCGCGGCCATCGACTCGCTGGCCGGCTCGCCGAGCACTGCCTTCGTTGCCGACGCAGCCCAATCCGCAATGACACATGGCATCACACTCGGCGGATACCTTGCGGCCGGATTTGTTGTAGTTGGCCTGATCGCCACGGCACTCATCCCGAACAAGCCGTTCTCGTCACCCGAGCAGGAAACGAAGGCAGCAGCGGACGTCGGCTGACGCAGAAAAACTTGCACGGTGAGACTCAGGCAGACGGCATGAACCGGTCGATGAAGGTGTTGCTGAAGACTCGGTGCGGATCGTATTTGTCGAAGGTCGCGAGGGCGGCGTCCCAATTTCCGTCACCGCCCGCCCGGAAGGTGGCAGGGATTGTGCGCGTGAGGAATTCGTCGTCCTGATAGGCGGCGTCGTTGGTGAATGCCCAACCCTTCGACCATTCGGGCCGGAAGGTGGCGTAATCACCGGAGTAGTTCGCGACCATCCACCGTTCCATATCCCGAAGGAACGCCGGCAAACCCGGAGTTCCGGGAATGGACACCACATTCATCCAGATGGCGGTGTCCCAGTCGTCGCGATCCGACCGCGGCCGCACCGCCGATAGATCCGGCACGCCGGCACTGTCCACCAGGACTTCGCCGTTGTCGTCGACGCCGCACAGGCGCACTTCGAAGGGCATGTTCACGGGATACTGCCCCATCGATGCGAGGTGCGTCATCCGCTCGTTCAACCACGTTGTCATCTCGTGGATGACACGGGCGATGTTGGAACGCTTCGTGATGACCGCACCGCCGCCCGCGACAACTCGCACCGTGGTGTGTCGCAGATAGAACAGCACGTCCTTGGACCAGCCCCACAGGTCGTCGGTGTCCGTGAGCACCAATCCGGCTGCAACGGCGCCGAACTGGGAAGCGCCGAACAGCGGCGTAGCCGCTTGCAATCCCTTGGCCACCATCCCGAGTGGGGTGGTGACTGCTTCGGGGAGTGCATCGGAGAAGAAGTAGTTGTACGGGCCGTGCACTTCCCTCGACTCGGGCGGTTTGACCGGCGTCGGTGTCCAGATTTTCAGCCACGGAGTGGACGTGAAGGGGAACCAGATAGCTTCGACGCGTCCGGACGCTTCGACAAAGCTCGCGTAGGTGCGACCCGGTGATCCTGGCGGCGCAAAGAGTTCCTGCCACGGGATATCGGTGAAACTCTGGCAGCGCAGCCGGTAGTTCTCGCCGGCTTGCAGGGTGACGGAGGTGACGAATGTGCGCCCGAGATGGGTCAGAAATGCCGTGCTCTCGACATCGGAGCGGGCGAATTCGCGGAGCGTGTAGCTCCCCGAACTGCTGTCCCACACCACGACGGTCATGGCCGTGATCAGGTTGCTCAGTGATCCGAACGACTGTCCGGGGGTAATGGTTTCTCCCGCTGCAGGATAGGTTGCGCCGTGGGCTCCGATTGCGAGCGCGCCGGCAATGGACAGATCCCCGATGGCCGGAGAGTTGGCCCAACCCAAGCCATGGTCCTGCAGCGCCGTGAGGATCGACTCGATGCTGGCACCGGCACCGGCGGTTACGACGGATTGCTCTCCGTCGCTGTGCACCTCGACGGAATTCAGGTGAACCATTGTGTCCACCAACAGCACTCGATCCACTGGTGCACCCGGGACCACTGTCAGCGGGCTCCACCCGTGCATCGTGCCGCGAGCGCGGACGGTGTACCCGTTGCGGTGCGCCCAGTTGGCAAGGGTCACCACGTCATCGGAGCTGCGAGCCGTTGCCGTCCACACGTGATCGAGAACGATCTCCTTGGACCAGTTGGCGTAGGCCTGCTGGGAAAGCGGGATACCGGCCGGGAAGTCGGGCGGCGGGGCGAGGGTGGATTGTGGGCCCCATGGCACCGCTCCGGCCGGCGACCAGGTCAGCCCTGCGAGCGCAGCGGCGCCGACACCGGCCGCCAGGAATCCCCGCCTGCTGACGGATCCGGCGTTGGATGGTCGATCCACTGCGCTTTGATCTGCTGAACCGCTGCGTTCCACGGACTACTCGTCTCTGCCGAATCGGACTTACGTTAGAGATGAACCTAGAACAAGTTCCATTACGATGCCAGTGGTTCCGTAATAAAAAGTTACGGAGTCGGTGAGAACACCGCATAGATGGCTTCGGACGCACCGTCGAACGCACCGACGATCAGCCAGACAGTGAGGAGCGTGAGCGCCGGGCCGATCAACACCTTTTCGAGGTTGCCACCCGCGCGGATCGACAGGAACGACGGAAGTCGCTGTTCCCACCACCGTTTGCCACCCAACGGAATGAGCGGCGCAAGAAACGGCACGCCTTCCTTGGTGATGGCATCACCCAGACAATGCGTCGCACATCCGAGCGCAACTGCGACGCCCAATCCAGTGGACCCAGCCTCGCTCGGATACTGCTGCCACGTCACCGCAGACAGGACCAGCGCCAACGCGGAGACGACCAGCCAGCCCTTGTCCTTCGCAAAGTCCCCCGCCAGACCGCGAATCGCCAACCCCAGACAGAAGAACAACGTGATGATGATTGCGGGCTTTCCGAACTGGACAACCAGCGCGGAAACGCCGGCGCCCAACCCGGCCGCAAACAAAGCCGTGTGGGTGAGTGTCCGGTGACCACCACGCCGCTTACCGTCCTTCTTGCCTTTGGTGATCCGATAGAAGGCAACCGATATCGCGTCCACACCCTGTGCCAGCGCCTTGCTCAGTGGTCCGAACGACCGGGAAACCGTCGACTGGCTCGTGTCGAGATCCGGAAGCAACGCAGCACCCGCGCACACCCCGGCAAACGTCAGGGTTTCGGCAGTGGAGGTAGGCCCACCCCAGTCGAGGGGCAAGAGTTCGGCAACCACCAGACCCACAGCAGCACCGGACATCGCGTGGGTGGGGCCCATGACCATGAAACACAACACCTTTCGAAACGCGCCCTGGGTCGAGTCCATCGGACTCGACACAAGACACCACACACATGACGCCGACGGCGACGGCCTCGGCATGCTCGCCGAGACCGCCACGAACGTAGCAAGTGCTACCGACAGACTTCACCGTCGTCGTTCTCGAGTTCAGTACGGTCGTACCGTTCCCGGTCAAAACGGTTCATGCGTAGCTCCTTTCACGTGTTACCCCGCTGAGTCCCTTCGCGTGTCACCCCGCTGAGACCTTTCGCGTGTCACCCCGCGGCGACAGCGCAAGACAGAGCAACCCCTTCAACCAGCGGAGCGACGCCCGCCACGTCGAGTACTTCTGCCGGAACACCCTCGATCGTCGGGGCCCACTCGACGGTCGGCAGCGCCGGCATTCCCTCACGTGCAATGAAGATCGCAGCTTCGCTCGGTACTTCAATCGTGAGCGCCGCTGTACCGGCCTCCTCCGCGCGCACAACCTTGCCCTCGTCGATGAGCTTCTGCAGCTCCTCGTCGGAAATCGGCGTCGCGGCACCGCACGCTACTTCCGCTGCCACACCGGCCTCGGACGGAGCAGTCGCGATGGATCGCACGGCCACCGGCGATCCATCGGCAATGGGGTTGGAAGCCCAGGCGATTCCCGGAGTCACGGCCAGCCCGAGTACCGCCATGGATGCCACCACCACACCGGTCCGCCTGGCCCGCTTGCCGTTCACTGTCAATCGCGTCATCGTTGTTCTCCTTGATCGAACGTCCTCGAATTCTCGGCGCGGTCGCATCCGAGAAACCCGAGGCTATGAAGCCAACCCTGCAGATCTGTTGTCGGTTTCTTAGGAGTTGATGAGAATGCGGTGGCGCTCGCTCGGCGCGAGACCGTCGACCGAAATCCGGTGGCACTATGGCTGGGGTGAGTACACGCGAGCGCATCCTGATCGTTGACGACGACGCAAAGGTACTGAATTCGCTCGAACGTGGACTGCGACTGTCCGGCTTCGACACGGCAACAGCGGTAGACGGCCGTTCTGCCTTGGCCTCGGTGAGCAAGCAGTGCCCGTCGGCCCTCGTTCTCGATGTCAATATGCCCGGCCTTGACGGTGTCGGGGTAGTGACAGCCTTGCGGGCGATCGGCAACGACGTTCCGATTTGTGTACTCAGCGCCCGAAGTTCGGTGGGCGATCGCATTGCCGGGTTGGAGGCGGGCGCCGACGACTACCTCACCAAGCCTTTCGAGTTGGCGGAGCTTGTTGCCAGACTGCGCGCCTTGCTACGACGCACGACGCGAAGCGCCCCGACTCTCGATCACCCGATCACAGTGGGACCTCTGACTGTGGATCTCCGCGGTCATCGCGCCCATATCGGCGGCCGGCGAATCGAACTCACCAAACGAGAATTCGACCTGTTGTCCGTCCTCGCCGAGCATGCCGGCGTGGTGCTGAACCGCGCACAACTCCTGCGACTCGTCTGGGGCTACGATTTTGCCGCCGACACCAATGTCGTCGATGTGTTTGTCACCTACCTACGCAAGAAACTCGAGATCGACGGTGCACCTCGGGTAATCCACACAGTCCGCGGGGTCGGCTTCGTCTTGAGGGCCGAACGGTGAAGCGGCCGCTGTCACTGCAGACCCGAGTAGCCATCGCGTCGGGTCTGGCCGCCGGCATCGTCATTGCCGCGATCGGAATTGCGTTTGCGGTCTTCCTGCGCGTGGGCGGCTCCGAACAACTGGAACGCACTCTCGATTCGGTCACTCTCGGCATTGCGTCGACTTCTCCGGCTGCAATTCTGTTCGAGTCACCCACCGCAACAACACAACCGCTCGTAGTCGACCACGGCTTCAATGCCACGGGTATCAGCGCGTTGGCTACTACCGACGTCCGCAGTCGAGATGTGCTCCTCCCGGGCGACAGCGGAGCTGCACTCGCCGTCACCATCCCCGAAGATCCACTCGCGCAGGCAATCCGCGAGCAGCAGTTCCAGGTGGCGGCTGCGGCAGTGGTCGCGATTCTCGCCGCGGCCGGGCTCGGTTGGTTCCTCACCGGCCGAGCTGTCCGCCCCCTGCAGCAATTAACCGAGACCACCAGTTCGATCGGCAACAACCTCGACGTCGAAGGACTCTCCCTCCGGGCACCGTCAGTCCGTGGGACGCGCGAAGCCGAGGAACTGTCCGAAGCAATCCACAGCATGCTCAGCCGGATCGAAAGCGATCGAAGCCGCACCGAGGAAGCGTTGGAGTCGGCACGCGATTTCGCTCGCGTCTCCGCTCACGAGCTGCGTACCCCGCTGACGTCGATGCGCACCGATCTGGAAGTTCTCGCGACGCTGGACCTCACGGAAAGTCAACGCCGCGAACTGGCCGGCGAGTTGTTGGAGGCGCAGCGCCAGATCGAGCGCACCCTCACCGATCTGGAAACACTCGCCCTGGGTGACGTGGCCGATCCGAAGGACTGCGCCGACGTCGATCTCGTGGAGGTAGCCGATCGCGCCGTCGCAGATGTCGCTCGACTGCACCCCCAGGTCTCCGTCCGTTTGAAAGCGCCGGACGAGCTTTCGGTCCAGGCATTTCCCGCAGGCATTCGTCTGGTGCTGACCAACGCCGTCACCAACTCCGTCCGGCACGGCCACGCCGACGCGGTCGAGATCACCGTCCGAGCCGGGGTAAGCACGGGATCCGCCACGATATTCGTCGACGACAACGGTGCCGTCATAGCCCCGGCCGAGAGGGAAGCGATGTTCGAACGCTTTGTTCGCGGAACCGGCGCAGGCGAATCCGGGAGCGGCCTCGGACTTGCCCTTGTCGCTCAACAGGCTCAATTGCACGGTGGCAGCGCACGACTCGACGCAAGCCCTCTCGGCGGAACCCGATTGACCTTCTCCATCAACCCAATTCGACGTGCAGGGCCTCCAACAGCGGTTTTGCAGCCTCGTCGAAAAAGCGGTCTTGCGTATCGCCACCGATCTGCACCAGCGCCACATCGGTGAAGCCCGCATCCTTGTAGGCTTTGACCGCTTCGACGATCGCGTCCAGATCTGGACCACACGGGATGTTTTCTGCCACATCTTCTTTGCGGACGAACTGCGACGCGGCAGCAAACCCGGCCGGGGTCGGCAGCTCGGAGTTGACGGGCCAGCCGAGGCCGAACCATCGGAATTGCTGATGCGCCCTGGCGATGGCGACGTCTCGATCGTCATCCCAGGAAATCGGAATCTGACCGATTGCCGTGCGCGCCGGAGGAAGTCCGAACGCGCGACCATGAACATGCTTCCATTGATGAACGAGCCGCGAATCAGGTTCCACACCGATCAGATCGTCCGCCATCGGCCCGAATCGCTCGACGGACTTGTCACCGGACATCGCAATCGCGAGTGGGACAGGAATTTCGGGCAAGTCCCAGATACGTGCCGACTGAACGTCGAAGTACTCACCCTTCCAGGTCACCAGATCTCCGGAATGCAGCGCCCGAATGATGGCAACCGCTTCCTCCAGCATGTCCATCCTGGCATCGATCGACGGCCATCCGTCACCGACCACATGCTCGTTGAGACACTCCCCGGTCCCTAATCCGAGCGTGAACCGCCCGTCCGCGAGTATCTGCACCGTCGCGGCCTTCTGAGCGATCACCACGGGGTGATAGCGAATACTCGGACACGTCACATACGTCATCAGATCAACCGATCCGGTGGCGTGCGCAATCGCTCCGAGAACGGACCAGGCGTACGGGGCGTGCCCCTGTTCGGTCAGCCACGGCGAGTAGTGATCACTCATCACCTCGAAGTCGAACCCGGCCTGCTCGGCCCGAACCGCATGTCGGACCAGGTCCTTTGGCCCAGCCTGCTCCGTCATCAACGTGTAGCCGATACGCATCATGGCCGATCATCTCCTCAACCCGAGTGCCGAAAGGGCTGCGCAGTGCCGAATTGGCCGCACTGACAGTCCTACGACTCGACTGCCCGCCGAAGCCTCAGTCGAAACAGTCTCGGCTGGCGCGGATCATGGAATGTACGTGAAAAGTGAAGGAGAATCGTCGTGGATTTTGTCGTCGAATTCATTCTTGCAACGCTGTTCTACTGGTGGGGGCTGCTCTGAAACGAGAAAATGCGGGCCGCTGCAAGGAGTTGGATTCCCTTGCAGCGGCCCGCATTCTTACGTACGAGGTTGCCTCTTACTGACCGGCGCGCACGCCTTCTTCGACGCGCTTGCCCAGATCGGCGTCCACGTTCTTCCAGTACTCGAAGACGCGCAGCAGAACTGCTTCGCTTACTCCGGCACTTGCGTGACCGACGATGTTGCTCACGAGGCGCTCACGCGCTGCGTCGTCGAGGACCTCACGGACCAAGGTTCCGGCCTGAGTGAAGTCGCCGTCCTCAGCGTGCTCGATGTATCCGGCGCGAACTGCTTCACCGTCGAACGACCACAGGCCTTCGTCACCGGCAACCGACGGATCGGCGTGCGGTCCGCCATATGAGTTCGGCGCGTACACCGGCGTCGACGGCGAGTTGAAGCTGTAACGCATGGCGCCCTCCTTGGAGTAGGAGTTCACCTCGTTCTTCGGTGCGTTGACCGGCAGATCGGCGTAGTTGGTGCCGATGCGGTAACGATGGGCGTCGGCGTAGGAGAACACACGGCCGAGGAGCATCTTGTCCGGGCTGAAACCGATGCCCGGCACGACGTTCGACGGCTCGAACGACGCCTGCTCGATCTGCGCGAAGAAGTTCTCCGGGTTGCGATTGAGAGTCCACTTGCCGACCTCGATGAGGGGGTAGTCCTTCTGGGACCACACCTTCGTGAGGTCGAACGGGTTGAAGCGGTAGCCCTCGGCCTCGTCGACCGGCATGATCTGAACGTTCATGGTCCAGCTCGGGAAGTTGCCGGCTTCGATTGCGTTGTACAGATCCGCGCGGTGGTAGTCGGGATCGCTGCCGGCGAGGCTGTCGGCCTCTGCCTGCGTCAGGAACTCGATGCCCTGATCGGTCTTGAAGTGGTACTTCACCCAGAACCGCTCACCGGCGGCGTTGACCCACTGGTACGTGTGCGAGCCGAAGCCGTCCATGTTGCGCCACGTCTTCGGAATGCCGCGGTCGCCCATCAGCCACGTCACCTGGTGCGCGGATTCGGGACGCAAAGTCCAGAAATCCCACTGCATGTCGTGATCGCGCAGACCCGAACCCGGCAGACGCTTCTGCGAACGGATGAAGTCGGGGAACTTGATGGCGTCCTTGATGAAGAACACGGGAGTGTTGTTGCCGACGAGGTCGTAGTTGCCCTCTTCGGTGTAGAACTTCATGGCAAAACCGCGCGGGTCGCGCCATGTGTCCGGAGAACCTTGCTCACCGGCGACGGTCGAGAAACGCACCAGCGACTCGGTCTTCTTCCCGGGCTGCAGGAACTTGGCCTTGGTGTACTTGCTGACGTCGTTCGTGATGACCAGTTCACCAAAAGCGCCGCCGCCCTTGGCATGAACGACGCGCTCCGGGACGCGCTCACGGTTGAACTGGGCCAGCTTCTCGATCAGGTAGTGGTCGTGAAGCAGGACCGGTCCCTGAGTACCTGCAGTCAACGACTCGTCGTCGCTGGCTACGGGAATACCGAAGTTGTTCGTGGTGGGCTTGGTCATGGCGAAGCCTCCTAAAAGTCAAATGGGCTGTGCGGCAATATGGGCCGTACTGCTAGCGGGCTGCATCGTGATTCTGTGAAACCGCGTCGGAAACAATGCCCGACTCGGCAGAACTCTTCAGGCAATCGTTGCAACGGCCCCAGAACACGACCTCGGCTTCATCGATCTCGAAGCCGTGATGGTCGGACGGTTCAAGGCAGGGAGCTTGGCCGACAACACAATCGACGTCGACGACCTTGCCGCAGCTACGACAGACGAGGTGGTGATGGTTGTCCCCGGTTCTCGTCTCGAATCGTGCGGGTGAACCCGCAGGCTCGATGCGTCGTAGCAACCCTGCGCTTACGCATGCCTTCAGCACGTCGTAAACGGCCTGGGTGGATACGGATCCCAACTGTTGCCGCACCTGCGCTGCAACAGAATCTGCGTCCGAATGCGGTTGGGCTGTAACCGCATTCAGAACTGCAAGACGAGGCGCAGTGACTCGCAACCCGGCCGCACGCAGTTGCGCCCGGAGGTCGAGATCCTGCCCGTCATCTTGCATGGTTCCAGTATGCGCCTTTTCTGGAATTAGTCAAGAAAAGGGTTCCCTAACCAAATAAGTGACGCGGCTCATAGCCTTGGCCAGGGAACAAAACAGCTCGGGCGTCCGTTGATCACTCCGTCGGCGCCCGAACAAGCCCCGGGCCCCACCCCATTGTCGCTGCGAGCGACCTACCGCCGAGAGGCGCCTGTGGGGCGTCGACGCCGAAGGCCGTACAGCGTTTTGCTGTACGGCCTTCACCTGTTTCTCGGTCTAGACGCGCTTGGCGGGGCCCGTCCTCATCCTTCCGTCCGTGATGACAATTCCGTGGTGCGAGCCTGCTACCAGCCAGTTCGGCAAGGTCGATCCCTCGGATTCGACGTCGACGCGCGCGTAACGGAATCTGCCCGTGAGCCGCGCCGACGCGAGAGCCAACCGACCACCCTCGGTGGGTTGCGCAAAGCCCAGAGCTCCTACGATGGGCAGGCGCGGTCCCTTTGCCCGCGCAGTGGTGTTCACCTGCCAACCGTCCCCCTTCGCAGCCACACGGCCCAGGACATCCCCGTCGAACTGCGCGAGAACCTTCGGTAGTTCCCAATGGGTGCGGCCACCGTGCACCGAAGATTCCGAATCCACTGCGATGAAGGGCACCGCCATCCGAGGCATCGGCCCGATCCGCCTACCCGGCGCCCGCAGGACCGGACTCGCCAAGATTTCTCGATACGGCCCCACCGGAGAGTCCAGATAATCGACCATCATCGCCAAGGTCATCGGGATAGTTCTGCCCTCCGGCCCGAGTTCACCTGCCGCCGACGTGCTCCGATGCCACCACAACGTGGCCCGCAGCCGCGCCGGCCACGGCGGCGGATCACTCGCCGGCCAGTCCGTGCGTTCGCTTGCAGATTCAGGGACGCTCCACATCGGACACCTTCTCGGTTGGAAAAATCAGGGGAAGTCTCAGGGCGCCCGAAGCATGCTCGGGCACTACCGGATTGGACGGCGGCGTCGGGACGAGCCGAACGTACGGATCACCTACAGCCGGCCGGGCGTCATCGCCGCCGGCGTTCGGCCACAGCGCGCACGCCCGCTCAGCTTGAGCGGTGATGGTCAGCGAGGGGTTCACACCGAGATTGGCACTCACCACCGAGCCGTCCATCACGTGTAACCCGTTGTGCCCGTAGGCGCGCAGATAAGGATCTACCACGCCGGTCGACGGCGAATCACCTATCGCGCACCCACCGAGGAAGTGTGCCGTCATCGGAATATTCACGATTTCGGCGATGGAACCACCTGGATCACCGTCGATCTTCTGCGCAACTTTACGAATAGCAGTGTGACCTTGTGGAATCCACGTCGGTGGCGGATCACCGGGGCCGGGGCGACTGGTCAGAGAACGCCCGAACCTTCTTGTGTTCTTCGACAGTTCGAGCGAATTGTCGTCCGTCTGCATGACCAGCGCGATGACAGTCCGCTCGGACCAGTTCCGCACAGATAAAGACCGGGCAAATGCGCTCGGGTGACGTGCGGCAACTGCCAGCGTCTTCAGGACTCGCGGCACCTTGCCGCCGCCGTCGCTGAGAACAGTCTGCAGGAGACCTATTGCATTGCTGCCCTTGCCGTATCGCACGGGTTCGATGTGCGTGTGATCGTCTGGATGAAACGACGACGTGATCGCAACGCCCTGCGTGAAATCGCGTCGACGGGACTTCGATGTTGCCGCAAGCACCGCTTCGGAATTGGTGCGAACCACAGTGCCCAGTGCATTCGACAGATGCGGCAGCGTTCCGGATTCCTTCATCCCGAGCAACAATCGCGCCGTCCCATAGGTACCAGCAGCCACTACCACCTGGTCGGCGGTGAAAATCTGTTCGCGCTTTCGAATACCGTCGGTCCGGCGCGCGAGAAGTTGATACCCACCGCCCTTGCGTGGCCGAAGTTCCCGCACAGTGGTCAGCGGATGAACTCGCGCCCCGGCGTGTTCGGCCAAGTGCAGATAATTCTTGACCAATGTGTTCTTTGCACCGACACGGCACCCCGTCATGCAGCCACCGCATTCGGTACACCCAGTTCTCTCCGGTCCTTTACCTCCGAAGAACGGATCGGGCACCGACACTCCGGCGTCCCCGAAGAAGACGCCAACAGGGGTAGACGTGAATGTCTCGCCCACACCCATTTCTTCCGCGACTTCCTTCATTACGGCGTCGGAGGGCGTGAACGAAGGGTTGGTTCGCACCCCGAGCATTCGTTTCGCCTGGTCGTAGTACGGCGCCAACTCGTCATGCCAGTCGGTGATGTGCGCCCATTGACGATCCTCGAAGAACCGCTTGGGCGGCTGATAGAGGGTGTTGGCGTAGTTGAGTGATCCGCCACCAACTCCGGAACCTGCCATGACCAGAACATCCGGGAGCAGGTGAATACGTTGAACCCCGTAGCACCCGATCCACGGTGCCCACAAGTACTTTCGCAGACGCCAGCTGGTTTCGGGGAGCTCGTCGTCGGCGAATCTGCGACCAGACTCGAGCACTCCGACGCGATAGCCCTTCTCCGTCAGACGAAGAGCGGCGACGCTACCGCCGAACCCCGACCCGATGACTACGACGTCGTAGTGCGTTGCCGTCATGCCTCGACGCTTTCGATCTTCCGGGCCGAGTAGTTCTCCCGATCGAAATTCCCCAGCAGAGAACGGAATGTGAAAGTGAACGTCGGCCACTGCACCGAGTTACGTCCCTCCGCATCGATGTACCAACTCGAGCAACCACCCTTGTTCCACACCGTGCGCTTCAATTCGTGCTGAATTCCCTTGTTGTACTGCACCTGTACCGACTCATTGACGTCGAGGGCGTCGAGCCCCTCCCGCTTCATGGTGTTCAACGCGTCGTTGACATACTCGGCCTGAGACTCGAGCATGTACACGATCGAGCTGTGGCCGAGGTTGGTGTTGGGACCGTACATCAGGAACAAATTCGGGAAGCCGCTGACCGTCGTTCCCTTGTACGCGCTGGGGCTACCGTTCCACTGTTCGGCCAGCGTTGCACCGCTCCTCCCCGTTATCAGGTGTGCGACAGGTGGTTCCGTCGGCGTGAATCCCGTCGCAAAAATGATGGTGTCGACTTTGTGCTCGATTCCGTGCCCGTCCACCACTCCGTCTTCAGTGACCGAGACGAGCCCACTGTCGACAAGGCTCACGTCCGCCCGATCGAGAGTTCGCAACCAGTCATTGGACAGGAGCATTCGCTTGCAGCCGATGGTGAAATCGGGGGTCAATTTCCGGCGCAGCTCGGGGTCTTTCACCTGCTTTCGCAGGTGCGCCTTTGCCACCATCTCGAAAGCCGGTAAAACCCAGGTGGCATGCGACATCGCCGCACCCAAAGCTTCCCGAAAGCCGTAGACGGTACCGCGAACAGCCTTCTGCGCAGCGGGGACCTTGGTGTACAGAGCCTTTTGAATTGGGGGGAGTGATCTATCCGCCCGCGGAATCACCCAGGCAGGAGTTCGCTGGAACACGGTGACATGAGTAGCCTCCTCCACAATTTCGGGAACGAATTGCACTGCCGAGGCGCCGGTACCGATCACCGCGATGCGCTCACCGCGCAGGTCGTGCTCGTGGTTCCACGTCGCGGAATGGAAAGTGGTACCGGAGAATTGGTCGAGACCGGGAAAGTCGGGAACCTTGGGCGTGGACAGCGCTCCGGTCGCAGCGACCAGAGCCTTCGCCGTCAACGCTCCTTGGGACGTCTGTATGTGCCACAGTGACATTCCCTCGTCCCAGATCGCGGCCTCGAGTTCGCAGTTCAGAACCACTCGATCTCCGACGCCGGTATCGGCGGCCACCTTCTTCAGGTAGGCATAGATCTCGGGCTGACGTGCAAAGGTATGACTCCAGTCTGCGCTCGGGGCAAAGGAATACGAGTACAACGCCGTCGGCACATCACACGCACAACCGGGGTAGGTGTTGTCTCGCCACGTGCCACCGACGTCGGCGGCTCGCTCGATCAACACCACATCCGTTGCCGGGTCGTCGCGAAGAACTCTGGCCGCCAGACCCATACCGGCGAATCCGGCACCGACGATCAGTGTTTCGACATGTTCGGGAAGTTTCACTTGTTCTCCACTCGGGATTGCCAGGCCGGTAGCAGCCGCGCGCGCAGCGCTTCGTCGGCTTCCGGGGTACGGAACAGGGCTGACACCGCAAGCCCTCGGACAAGTTCGACAGTCAATTCGACTGCCTCGGAGTCGAAGCGATCACCGAAGACTTCGGCGCTACCGAACTCGAGCGCCTCACTCACCTTGCGCTCGAGTGGCACGGTCGCCGCATGCAGTGCGGGGTCGGTGCGCGCCGCCACCCACAGTTCGAGGGCTGCATAGAACAGTGGACCGGAAAACGCGTCGGCCAGTATCTCCAGTCCGCGGCCACTGTCCACCTCTGCCGAAAGGATTTCCGCCAGCCGTTTGTCCACCAGGTATTCGACAGCGGCGACGACCAGCGATTCCTTGGTCGGGAAATGATGGAGCTGAGTACCGCGGGATACACCCGCTCGCCGAGCGATCTCCTGGGTGCTTGTCCGCGCGTAACCCAGTTCGACCAGCGATTCAATGGCTGCGTCGAGTAGTCGCCCACGCATCGTGGCCGTACGTTCTGCCTGCGTACGGCTTACTTTCACATCGGAAGTGGTCTCGGTCACATAGTGACTGTAGATCGAAAACAGGAAACAGTCCAGGCTGACTTCAAATAAACTTTCACAATCCGTACCATACGGTATAGTATGGTTAATCTCGCGACTCTGCTATCAGGCGGTGACATGACAGCAAGCGATCGAACCCCTACGGCATTCCCCTATTGGGAAGGCATACAAAAGCCCGGAATTGCTCGCGCACGCACAATCGTCAAAAGGCTGACCGGTGCCGACATCTTCCCCACTACCGAACAGGCACAACAGTTCTGCAATGATCTCTTCACCGGAGATCCCGTCGCCGAACGATTTGTCGACGAGGTCTATCGCGGCGAGACCGGGGCGAAAACCGGCCGCGCCATGCTCGAAACCGCACTTACCCATGGCATCGACGCCGTGCCGGACGCTCCGGAATCCATGCGCGCACTGTTCGAGGAATTCGAAACGGTACCGGACTGGGTTGATCCGGCACTGGTCGAGCAGGGCGCTGCAATCTGGCGGCGCTGGGGCACAATGTTGTTCAGTTTCGCAGGAGCGGAAACACTGGAAATCTACACCGAATCCGCAGTTGCCACGCCGCTCTCCCTCGCCGGCGGGTATGCGGGCGACAACGCATTGCGCCGGTTCCTCGAAACCTGCCGATTCTGGATCGACGTATCCCAACCGGGCGCACTGCTCCAACCTGGATCCGCCGGTCGCGCAACAGCTCTCAAGGTTCGCGTGATGCACGTGTCCGTGCGGTCGCGAGTAGCCAATCACCCGGAATGGGATACCTCGAAGTGGGGGCTTCCTATCAGTCAGAGCTACATGCTCCTGACTTTGATCGCCGGCAGCGTCACCCCTGGCCTCGCACTGTGGACACTCGGCTACCACACGACGCCGTCCGAGATCCGGGCTCTGATCCACTTCCAGAAGTACATGGGACACCTTTTGGGGGTGCGCACCACGTGGTACCCGGAAACTGCCACGGATTCCCTACGCGCACTGGCCATGACGATCGTGTCGCGGTCCTACGACTCCGGCAAGCACGGCAGTGAGTTGATCGAGAGTTACCCGAAGGCTTTTGCGCCACGCGACGGCCACCGCGGACTCACCCGGCTACGAGAGGCGTACAACTTTCGCATCAATTCGGTGTACGCCGCGATGTTCATGGCCCCTGGTACACGGCGCAAGTACCGGATGCCCGGTGTCATTCCCTGGCTATTCATACCCGTCCTGAGATTGCCACTCATCACCGCGATGGAATTGATCAGGCGCTGCGTCCCCGGAACCGGCGCGATCGTGGAAAAGGTGATGGTCAAGCACCGCGAGAACTGGTACCAGGCTCAAATGAAGGGCCGCGAGGCCGAATTCGATGCAAGTGGCGCACTACGACGATAGGAGTCGCTCGATGACGACAATGAATATCGTGGAAGCGTGGAACGGACCGGGACGCAAAGACGGTGAGATCACTCGAACGCACCCGAGCGACAACGGCGCGCATCCATCAGACAACAAGTTTGCTTTCGAACACTGGTACTTCGACGCTCACCTCGACAGTGGGCACATCGTGGTTGCGATGCTACAACTGCGCGAACTCGTCAATCGCAAACCCGGAATCGAAATCCATATCTATTCCCCGGACGGTACGCGCCGGGAAGTCGTCAAGCCGTATTCCTCCGCCGACGTCAGTGCATCAACGGACAAGTGCGATGTTCGGATAGGCCCGAACAGCGCTGTAGCCGAATTCGATTCGGGAGACCTGCCGGTACACAGAGTGCATCTCGAAGAAGAAGACATTGTGTTCGATCTCGAATTTCGCAACGAGGTACCGAGTTGGATGCCCGGACGCGGACAGACCACGTACGGGGACACCGAGTTCTTCGCCTGGGTTGTCGGCGCACCGCGCGCCTCGGTGACGGGCACCGTCACTATCGGCGGCGCCACACTCGATGCCCGTGGTCGCGGCTATCACGACCACAACTGGGGCGTCGGGGACATGAAGCGGATCATCGATCGCTGGTACTGGGGGCGGTTGTATGTCGACGACTTCTCACTGGTCTACGCCACCGTGCACACCCAGAAGAAATACGGCGAGCACTGGTCGCTGCCGCTGATGCTGGCCCGCGGTGACAGTGTCGTTCTGAGCAACGGTGAACTGGAAATGACCGAAGGGCCGACGGTCTTCCACGACGTCGCGAATCGCTCGTTTCCGTCGACGCTGCGTCTGCACATTCCGGGGTCGGTGGATCTCACGCTGACGGTGCGCGAGGTAGTTCATGCGCACGACTTCCTGGCTGACGTTCCGGTAGCCCGAACCCGACTGGTCAAGCCCGTACTGAATCGACTTCTCGGCCGCCCCGGATATTTTCGTTTCCGTTCCGACTTCGTTCTGAAGGTGACGATCGACGGAGAAATGATCGAGCGGACAGGATCAACTCTGCACGAGATGGTTGCGCTCAAATGAGCGATGAGGCATTCGAGTGTCGACGTTGCGCCATCAGCTTTCCTGCGTCAGCAACGTGAAGATTTTTCGGAGCTCGGCGCTGGTGGGCGTCGGGAGACTGCCTCGGCCGTGAACGAATCCGATTCCGGCATACACCAGAGCACCTGCCCGCAGGCGCGCACCTTCGGCGTCAAAATTCAACTCCAACAGTGCTTCCTGGATGATATCGAAGATTCGTTGATCGAGCTGACGTACGGCCTCGGCTACTTTCTCGTCACTTCGTGCCCATTCTCGCACCGCGATTTCGACGGACCAATTGCGCTCGTCGATCAGCAGTTGGGCCATCATCTCGAATCGCTGCTCCACCGGAATTGATTCGACGGACGCGAGCCCTCGCACAGCGTCGTTCTGTGTGCCGCACCAATAGTCGGCCATCGCTTCCATCAGCGCGCCGAGATCGTCGAAATGCCAGTAGAAGCTGCCTTTGGTGACTCCGAGTTCGTCGCACAACGTGGAAATCTTGACCCCGGAAACCCCCTCTCGCACGAGAAGATCAAAGGCCGCGTCGAGCCAACTCTCGACGCTCAGACGGTTGGCCCGCGCCATCAGCGCAGGCCGTTCTCGCGGGCGCGTTCAGTTCTCACTCTCACTCCTCGATCATAGATGCCTACGGCTGGTCCATCGCATCACTGCGTGACCCCACGTCCACCTTTGCAGCGCCAGTTCGTTGCCTGACCTACGCCGCGGGTGATTCGAATTCTCCTGCACCGAGCTGCATTTCACCGAGTTGTGGACATAGCCGACATCCATACCATACGGTGCGGTATGGAAGACTGAATCTCGGAGGAGGTGCAATCGGTGAGCCAAAGGTTCACGAGGCGTGCTTTGTTTCGTGCGATCGGCCTCGCTGGAACCAGCGCGGCTTTGGTGTCGGCTACGCATACTCCGACCCGGAGCGAACTGCGCAGTCCACTGATCTTTTACTCACCTCCCATGACGCCCTTCGTCGACGAACTCCCCCGGCCGCGTGTTATTTCCGGAACCACTCTCTCACTCGACGCCGCTGTACACCGCCACCAATTCCACCGGGACTTCGATGCTGTGCCGTCGCTGGGGTTCGGCGGTGACCACTACCTGGGCCCCACCATCGAATGCCATGTCGGAGAGGCACTCACACTGAACTTCACCAACCGGCTCGAACGCCATCCACTGGCAGACGACATGGACACCAGCATCCACGGAGTCACCGAAGATCACCGGCTGGCTCCCCCGTCGTCGCTGCACCTTCACGGCGGTGTCACACCACCCGGCAGCGATGGGCATCCGCTTCTAGCCATAGCTCCCGGACGCAGCATCACTCACCATTTTCCGAACGAACAGCACGCGGGCCATTTGTGGTACCACGATCACGCCATGGGCATCACCCGCTTGAATGTCTACGCCGGGTTGGCCGGTCAGTATTTCCTGCGTGACGATTCGACACCGGCCGAGAGGGAAACCCACTGGGACTACCCGCCGAAGAGTACGAGATGCCCCTGATTCTCCAGGAGAAGATCTTCACGGCCGACGGGTATCAATCCGTGCGTTCCACCCCGATCGTCCCGCAGGGCTCCTGGGAGGGCGGTGCCGTCGGAGACGTCGGTGTGGTCAACGGCAAGGTATGGCCGCGGATGAATGTGGCACGCGGTTTGTACCGTTTCCGCATCATCAATGCCGGGTCGTACAGCGTGTGGAACCTGCACTTCAGCAACGGGATGCACTTCGCGGTCATCGGCAACGAACATGGCCTACTCGACGCTCCGGTACGCACGACAAGCTTTCGGCTTTCACCCGGCGAACGCATCGACGTGCTCGTGGATTTCACCGGCTTCCGCGAAGGTGATGCCGTCGAATTGATCAACGACGAGCAACCACCCTTCCAGGCTGCAATGCTAGGCGAGGTAGCGATGCCGGTGTTCTGCCGTTTTGTCGCCGATTCCCGTCGCGGGTTCACCGGCACTGTGCCGAACTCGCTTCGCGGCGGCGCACGGCAACCGTCGGCGCTTCCGCCGCTCGAGGTTCCCACAGTGGTCCGAACGGTGACCGTCTCTCAGCCGTACGCACTCCGCCTGCCACCCGCCGTCATGTCTCTCAACAATCTGCGCTTCGACAGCACCGACATCGAAATGCCCCGGCAGGGCACCGTAGAACAATGGGACATCGTCAACATCACGCCCGATCCACATCCCATCCACCTTGTGATGTTCCGCATTCTCGGACGCGCACCCTTGAAGACCCTCGAATATCAAGCGGCACATCCTCAACCGCCTATCGGTTACAAGTGGACGCCTGCTGCCGACGGATTTCTCGGGGGCCCCATGATCGGGCCGGCGCCGTGGGAGTCCGGATGGAAGGACACCGTGCGGATCGACGGCGGCACCGTCACCCGAATCATCGTAAGGTTCCCCACCGCCGAGGAACTCGGATTCGATCCGGACGCATTATTCAGCCCGGACGACCCAGCTCACCCTGGCCATCACACTGCGGCACAACAGATCCAGGGCTATGTGTGGCACTGCCATATTCTCGACCACGAGGACCACGACATGATGCTGAAATATCGTACGGTCCGATGACCTCGACTCTCCCGCTACCTGATCCGGTCACCCGCTCGCAGGAGGTTGCTGGGAACGGCATGACCCACGATCTCTTCCGCGACACCTGCCGCGCGGATGGACGCGTCCAGATCGATCCCCGTCGCAATGCCCATGTCTCCCAGCATGTAGACCAGTTCTTCGGTGGCGATGTTTCCACTGGCGCCGGGAGCAAACGGGCAACCACCCAGCCCACCCGTGGAGGCGTCGAGGTTCCGAACTCCGTGCTGCACCGCTGTCAGCGCGCAGGCAAGACCACTGCCGCGTGTGTTGTGGAAATGAACACCTAAATTGAAGTCGCCGACATGGGTGTCAACCGCATCGATCAACTGCGCGACGCGTCCCGGAGTTGCCGTGCCGATAGTATCCGCGATCGAGAACTGATCGGCGCCGAATTCCCTGGCCTGCTCCGCAATCCGCAACACTCGATCAGGATGGGTAGGTCCGTCGAACGGGCAGTCCCACGCCGTCGAAACGATGACTTCGACTCGACCTCCGGCGTCGTGAACAATCTTGACCACCTCCCCGATCCGCTCGGTAGCCTGCTCGGTGGTGGATCGAGTATTGGCTTCACTGTGACCGTTCGAGGCCGAGACGACATATTCGACGGTTCCCATACCGGCCGCTACCGCCCGTTTTGCGCCGCCGATTCCGGCCACCAACGCGGAGAACTCGACACCTGGCCACCGGTGCAGTTCTGCTGCCAGCGCTTCTGCGTCGGCTAGAGCCGGAACGGCGCGCGGTGACACGAATGACGTGGCCTCGATGCGCGGAACACCGGTTGCAACAAGAGCTTCTACGAGTCGAAGTTTCTCCGACAATGGCACCGGGGCCTCGATCTGGAGCCCGTCGCGCGGACCCACTTCACGAATGCTGACTTCGGTAACCGTCATGTCAGATCACTCCCTTCTCGAGCAACGTTGCCTGCTCGTCGTCCGAAAGCCCGAGGAGTCCACCCCAGACGGAGGCGTTGTCCTGACCCGGAGACGACGCTCCCGCATTCCGCACAGAACCTGGTGTCGCACTGAAGGTCGGCACAACGCCCAAGCCCAGGACGTCCTCACCGATCCGGTCGTCGTAGTGACCGACCAGCATTCCGCGCTCGATCAACTGTGGATCCTTGACCACGTCTTCGACGGTATTGATCGGTCCGGCAACAACTCCCACCTCCGTCAGACGCTCCACCAGACTGTCGGGGTCCTGCAGCGCGACCCACGCGCCGATCAACTCGTCGAGCTCGTCCTGATGTTTACCGCGCGCAACATGATTGGAGAATCGGTCGTCCTGTGCCAGTTCCGGTCGACCCATTATCGTGCACAGCCGCACGAAGAGCGTGTCCTGATTGGCCGCGATGACCACCCAGTTCCCCTCGGAGGTCTGATAGATGTTGGAAGGCGCGATTCCTTCGAGCCTGGTTCCCGAGGGTTGACGGATGATGCCGCCGCGATCGTAGTCGGGAATCGTCGATTCCTGCACTGCCAGACACGATTCTGTGAGTGCAACGTCCACAACCTGGCCGCGGCCGGTTCGCTCACGGGACAGAAGCGCCGCCAGCACACCTTGTACCGCGAACATCCCGCCGAGCGAATCCCCGAGTGAGAGTGCGATACGCGGCGGTGCCTGGCCGGGATAACCGTTCAGGTGCCGGAAACCGCTGACAGCTTCGGCCACCGAGGCATACCCAGCGCTCTTGGCCTTCGGCCCGGTCTGCCCATACCCGGATACTCTGGCCAGCACCAGTTTCGGATTGCGCTCGCTGAGCACGTCGAACCCCAGACCCCACTTCTCGAGAGTGCCCGGGCGAAAGTTCTCGACCACGACATCCGCGTGTTCGACCAGATCCAGAAACAGTTCCCGACCTTTCTCGACCCGCAGATCCAGCGTGACGCAGCGCTTGTTGCGGGCGTGGACCGTCCAGAAGAATCGGTGACCGTCCTGCTCCGCCTGTCCCCAGGTGCGAAGCGGGTCTGGGCGATCCGGCGACTCGATCTTGATCACGTCGGCACCCATGTCGCCGAGCAGTTTCCCGGCGAAGGGTCCGGCAATCAACGTGCCGAGCTCGATTACCCGGTATCCGTCCAGGGGCCCGGTGGGCGCACCTTCCGACACAGCAGCCTCCTCGTGGGAACGTCTCTCCCTACGAAAGGTTACGTCACCAGCCGATACCTCAACATCATGTCGTGATCCTCGTGATCGAGCATGTGGCAGTGCCAGACGTACCCTTGCAGATCGCCTGATCCACCACCGTGTCCACTGTGTTCCATCGCAGGTTCCTTCATCGCAGGATCTACCACCGCAGCTCGGGGGAACGTGGCGTCGGGATCGAAGCCCAGTTCGTCGGCCGTCGGGAAGCGCACGATGATGCGCGTGATGGAGTTGGCATCCACGATGACGGTATCCTTGGCGCCCGTCTCCCACACTTCCGGCGCCCGCATCGGCGAGGTCACGAAATCGTCCGCCGACGGCGTCCAGCGCGTCCCGAGATCCGGCAACGGGTACGCAGCCGTGTACGCAGGTGTGTTGATGCTCTGCCTACCCAAGACCCGGAAAGTCACCAGGTGTAGGTGAATCGGATGCGGCTCTGTTGTGACGTTGATCAGATTCCACTGCTCGACGGTTCCCTGACGCGGCAATTCGATATCCGAGTCGGTATACCGCAAGTTGTTGAGCGACATGGTGATCGACGGATAGCTCGACGGCCGGGACAGTTGCATGATCGTCAGATTGCGGACTACGTCGGGCACGGCCGGGGGTGGTGGGGCAGCGGAACTCAATTGCTGCGGCACCGACCCGGTGAAACCCTTCGCGCTACTCAGGTCGAACCGCGCGAACAGGGGCATCACCTGCGTACCGCGTTGCGCCACAGCCAAAGGCACCGGTTCATCGTTGCGCAGTTCCACACTGGTACCCGGTTCGAGCAAGCCGAAGTCGACCAGGAGATCAACCCGCTCGCCCGGGCTCAGACGCACATGATCCGTCGGCGCTGACGCTGCGAGCAATCCGGATTCGGAGCCGATCACCCAGAATCGCATACGATTTCCGAAGTACAGATTCCACACCGAGTACGACGCGGCATTGAGGACACGCAGGCGGTACAACCCCCGCGCCACTTCGATTCTGGGCCACACAACGCCGTTCACCACGCCAACGTCTCCGGGCGTCGCTGGATCCCAGGCACCCTGTGGTGTTGTCCACGTCGACCTGACGCTTTGCCGTCCGTCGGAGGTGAATACCTTGTCCTGCAATATCAGTGGCAGTTCGAACTCCCCCGACGGTAAGCCGAGCGGATTGCCGGCCGTACCGGTGTCGTAGTTGTCGCGAAGCAGATACATACCGGCCAAGCCCGCGTAGACGTTCAGCCGAGTCATCCCCATGGCGTGGTCGTGATACCAGTGATTACCGCTACCGCTGGGATTCCCGTTACCGGGGGCATTGCCGAACTCGTGCACCAATCCTTCGCCCGGACGCTGAATCAACTCGGGATTCCCGTCGTACTGCGGCGCGGTGACACCGCCATGCAGGTGCAGCGACGTGGGAACCTGTGTCCGATCGTTGTCGCTGAGACCGTGCAGACGCGAATCCACATCAGCGGCAAGAGGATGCGTGGTGATGTCGTTGGCGTACCGCAGCGTTAACGACTGCTCGACATGAGCCTCGATCGTCGGCCCGAGGTAGTCCATCCCGCCGTACCCCAGCGAAGGCGAAGGCGCCAGGTCAGGATGGAACCGGTGCATCGACGACGCGGCACGAAGCTCCAGGTCGCTACCGGCCAATTTCGGCGGAAATACCAGCGCCTCACGAAAGGGTTCCAACCGTGGCGAAGGCAATTGGAGCGGCCGCAGCGGGTCGATGTCAGGCAAAGCTGCGTGCGCAGATTCCCGAGCTGAAGCGGACCCCACCGACAGCGCGCCAAGTCCTGCCATCAATCCCAAGCCCTGCAGCACCGCGCGTCGACGGATCTTGTGCGGCTTGCCCACCACAGGTTCATCCACTACAGGCCCCTATCGCTGACGGCATCCGGACCGGATTACCCCTGCGGCTTCGAGGTCAAACACCGACTGCCTTCCGCCGAGGACTCGAAATCCTGATCGACGAGACCGAGTCGAGAGTTCGAGAAAACCCTTGAACTCGAAACTGTGTTCGATTAGGATGGAGTTATGCGGATCGGGGGATCCGAATCGGGGGAATTCAATGAGAATCGATACGTCAGATGTGGTTTCCGGTTCTGCCGTGGGATTACGGTCCAGGCTGTGGCAAGCGCCGGTAGCTGACCTTCGTTCGGCCGCAATCGAGGCGAGCGCGGAGATTTTGCGACTCGAAGCGATCCGCGTGGCCGTGGTCGACGAACTCTCGCTGCGCCCGGACGACCAGGTGCTCTGCTACCGCGGCGTCGGCCGATGGCTGGCAGCAAATACGATGCTGCAGATCCCTGCCGGAAACAAGATCGCCGCCCTTGGCGTCGCACTGCGGGCGTTTCCCGCAGTCGCACAACGCTTCGACGCCGGAGATTGCTCGTTCGATCATGCGGCACTGATTATTTCGTTCTGCGAGTCCCCACCAAAAGGAATGCCGGCCGAGGCACTTCCCCAGTGCATCGACGTTCTCCTGGCTGCAGCATCAGGAGTCGACGCGACAACAACCAAGCTGCGGTACGTCATCGCCACGTTGGAGCGAATGTTCGAGTCCGACAACATTCCACCGGCCGAAGATATCGACCGGAACGAGCTCCGGATCGCGTCGACGTTGAACGGTCGGGTTGTCGTTCGAGGCGATTTCGACGCCGTCACCGGCGAAATGATTCTCTCGGCCCTGTCGAATCTGACCATGCCCACCCCCGCTGCGGATGGAACCCCCGATGCCCGGTCGGCAGCCAAGCGAACAGCCGACGGATTCACCGAACTGATCCGCCGCTATCTCGATTGCGCAAAAACCGGTATCGACGGCGGCCAGCGGCCGCATCTGAACGTGCACATCAATGCCCGAGATCTCGCCGAACATCGCGACTGCGCGGCGCAGGAAGCCGTTGCAGAGGAAGAAGCTTCACTCGATCCGGACCTCTCCGATCTCGACGTGGGCCACATGCCGTGGATGGGACCACTGTCGGTCTCGCAGACCAGACTGCTCGGCTGCGACTGCTTCCTGTCGACAGTCCTACTCGACGACCACGGAGCGCCACTCGATGCGAGACCCGGAAAACGATTGGTCACAGCCGAACAACGGGTCGCATTGATCGCCCGGGACAAAGGCTGCGCCTTCCCAGGGTGTGAGTGCGTGCCGGCATGGACCGACGCCCACCATATCCGTCACTGGTCGAACGGCGGGCCGACGGTGATGAACAACCTTGTCCTGCTGTGTCGTTCACATCATCGGCTCATGCACCGCAAAACCGGATTTGTTGGCAAATGGGAGATTCGGATGGGCGCCGACAACAAACCCTGGTTCATTCCGCCGCCGGCGATCGACCCGCAGCAACACCCCAGACCGGCAAACAACACCTATCGAACCTGAGAAAACGTCTCAGGCACAACAGAACACGGCCGAGCACCGCATCGAAGGAGACCTCGATGCGGTGCCAAAAGCCGTGGGTTCAGTCAGACTGCCTGCGGAACTTTGGTGATGCGCGGGAATCGCTCCCGAATTTCCGCCGGCGTGACCACCCTCGGGTCGAGAGGTTGCTCGTCACGCAGATGACGCTCCAGCACCTTGCCGGTCATCGGCGCAATGACTTTCAGAGCAGCGGTCATATTCTTCGGCGAACTACCCACACGCACCGCAGTTCGCACTGCCGGTGCAATTGCCTTGTCCAGCAACGCCGGTTGATCAAATCCACCCATGGTTCGCATCCAGCCAGGCAATGTTGCGATTGTTGCCGGCGCGACCAATCGACTGAAAGTCGCGAACTTCGTTTTCCCCTGCGCCCTGGGCGTTCTCAGCAGATAGTGCATCGCTCGGTTGGCACGTTCGGAGGTACACAATCTGGGCCTGACTTCTGCAAAGTACTCACGTACCTCTTCGCGGGAGCGTGGAACGTCGGATGCCTTGCATGTCTGCAACTGCGCGGCAACTACACATTCCTCCCAGTACCGCTGCTCTTCGACGGCAGAAAGTGTACCCGGACCGTACATTTCGTAGCACTTGAGCACCGAATGCCAACCGGTCACATGGATCCAGAGTTGCGAGGCCGGATTGTTTGCACTGTAACGAGTTCCGGTGATCGGTTCGATGCCCGTGGCCTGAGCATGAACCGTCATGAGATGGTCGGACAAGGCCATCACCGTCCGCCCATCGGCGGTCGCGACGGTCAGGAAGTATGCCAGTGTTCGGTCGAGTCGCCCCGCTGGATCACTGTAGATACCACTCATATCTGCCACCGCCGCGGCAAGGAAGGGGTCGAAGTGCTCGAGCACCACCGACCGCTGGAAGCCGATCAATGCTGTCGGCGCGGCCCAGATCTTCCAACTGGGTGATCTTGGGCCGAAGAAGCCGTAATCCTCACGCGGTCGATCCATAGCCAGTCCAGACATTCGAGGTCCCCTTCATCTCTGCCGCCCCACCAACCACCATTGAATACAACGCCACCGTAACAATTGCAGACGCCGAATACAACGGTTGCGTATTATTCACGAAGAAGTGGCAGGCAGATTAGGGTGGGAGCGGAGGTGAGGCACACGATGACCAGGTCACAGGCAGACACAACGGACACACCGCGACGCAAATACGCCCCTCGCATGGCGCCCGAGCAACGACGCGAACAGCTCCTCGACGCAGCATTCGAGATCACCGGCCGCGTTGGCCTGCACAACCTCAGCATGGAATCCGTCGCTGCCGAAGCCGGCGTCGGCAAGCCTGTCCTCTACACGATTTTCGACACCAGGACCGATCTCGTCGCCGCACTCCTACGCCGCGAGCACGAGCGAGCCATCACTCAGGTGCTCGAAACCATGCCGACAGATCTGAGCGAGCTCGGCCCAGCGGCGTCATACACCGGGACCGTTGGCGCCTTCGTCGACGCCGTACTCGAGAACCCGACGCGCTGGCGCCTGATTCTGACGTCTGTCGAGAACGCCCCCAGCGAGTATCACGGCTTGCTGAAGCTCTCTCGCGGAGCTGTCTTCGCCCGCGCCGAAGAACTGGCGCGCGCCGGGATTGCCCTCGAACCGAAGCTCGAAGGCCTTGATCCGGTTCTCCTCGCACACACCATGATGTCGTTTGCCGAAATGCTCGGACGACTGGCCGTCAGCGACCCCGAAGCCTATACCCGAGAACGACTTTCCGCTTTTGCGGTTGCTCTCGCCCAGTCGGTCGGGCGTTAGCAGACCACTGAAACCTGTCGGTCGGATCTGCTTCAATACACGCATGACATCACCATCGATCGAACCGCTGCAGCTCTTCGAAACATCTCCCGGAAACTGGTCACTGATGCTCACCGACCAGCACTTCGGCAAGGTGGCAGCGGTATTCGAGCAGGTAGAGGGCTTCGAAGGTTCCGGCTACGACTGGGCGTCGGTGGCCCATGCAGTGGTTGGTCGCGACGCACCACATCTGGAGGGCCGATTCGGCACCGATCCCGAAGCGGGCATGTTTGTTGCGTACGGCGGCGACCACGAAGCTCTTGGTGAACTCGGTGTGCTTCTCGCCAAGGCGTATTCGGATGCCGAGTACCTCGGCGGACTCGTCGCTATTTCCGAACTCGACTAGAACCCCTGTCGAAACGACATCGGCCCCACACCTAGGTGCGGGGCCGATACCGAACAAAGGACTAGCCGACCAGCAGCTCGGCAATCTGAATCGTGTTGAGCGCGGCACCCTTACGCAGGTTGTCGCCCGAGACGAAGAGCGCGAGTCCGCGGCCTTCGGGGACACCCTCGTCCTGACGGATGCGACCGACCAGCGACGCGTTGCCACCGGCGGCGGCGAGCGGCGTCGGAACCTCGACCAGCTCGACGCCCGGAGCGTCGGCCAGCAGTTCCTTGGCGCGAGCGACCGAGAGCGGGTTGGCGAATTCCGCGTTGATCGCGAGCGAGTGCCCGGTCACGACGGGTACGCGCACGCAGGTGCCCGAAACCAACAAATCGGGAAGCCCGAGGATCTTGCGGCTCTCGTTGCGGAGCTTCTGATCCTCGTCGGTCTCGCCGCTGCCGTCATCGACCAGCGAACCTGCCAGGGGCAGGACGTTGAACGCGATTGGGGCGACGTAGTTGTTCGGGGCCGGGAAGTCGACAGCGCTGCCGTCGTGAACCAGCTTCTCGGCGTCACCGACAACGGCGCGCACCTGGCCGAGGAGTTCCTCGACGCCGGCGATGCCGCTACCGGACACAGCCTGGTAGCTGGAGACGATCAATCGCTGCAGACCGGCTTCGTCGTGCAGAACCTTCAGCACCGGCATCGCTGCCATGGTGGTGCAGTTCGGGTTCGCAATGATGCCCTTGACCAGGTTCTTCGCGTCCTGCGGGTTGACCTCGCTGACCACGAGGGGAACCTCGGGATCCTTGCGCCATGCGGAAGAGTTGTCGACAACCGTCGCACCGGCCGCGGCAAAGCGCGGAGCCTGCGCACGAGACAGCGTCGCACCGGCGGAGAAGAGGGCGATGTCGATGCCCTTCAGATCCTCGTCGGACGTTGCTGCGGCATCCTCGACAACGATCTCTTCGCCGCGGAACGTCAGCTTCTTACCGGCGGAGCGTGCCGATGCAAAGAACCGCACCTTGTCCGCGGGGAAGTTACGTTCTTCGAGCAGAGTGCGCATGACGATGCCGACCTGACCGGTCGCACCGACAACAGCGATTGTTGTCATCAGAAATTACCGTCCTGTTCCTGCGTGTACTACAGCTTCTTCGTCGCCGCCGAGACCGAAAGCGGCGTGGATAACGCGCACGGCATCGTCGAGTTCGGTGTCCTTGACCAGCACGGAGATGCGGATCTCGGAGGTCGAGATGAGATCGATGTTGATGTCGGCCTTGGCCAGTGCCTCACAGAACGTGGCCGTGACGCCCGGGTGGCTCCGCATTCCGGCACCGACCAGGGAAACCTTGCCGATGTGGTCGTCGAACAAGATCTGTGTGAAGCCGATGTCTTCCTGACGCTTGGTCAGGATCTCGACGGCGCGGGGGCCGTCGGCGGTCGGCAGCGTGAAGGTGATGTCCGTCTTGTTGGTCTCCACCTTGGAGATGTTCTGCAGCACCATGTCGATGTTGATCTCGGCATCGGAGACAGCGCGGAACACCTTGGCAGCATGTCCCGGTGTGTCCGGCAATCCGACAACGGTGATCTTGGCTTCGCCGCGATCGTGCGCGACTCCGGTGATCAGGGCCTCTTCCACAGGAATGTCCTCCATCGATCCGGACACGATTGTTCCGGGCTTGGTGGTGTATGACGAACGGACGTGCACGGGCACGTTGTAACGACGGGCGTACTCGACGCACCGGAGCATGAGTACCTTGGCACCACACGCTGCGAGTTCGAGCATTTCCTCGAAGGAAACCGTCTCGAGGCGGTGAGCGTCGGGGACGATGCGCGGGTCGGCGGAGAAAACGCCGTCGACGTCGGTGTAGATCTCGCACACGTCGGCGTTGAGCGCAGCTGCCAACGCTACGGCGGTGGTGTCCGATCCACCGCGTCCGAGCGTCGTGATGTCTTTACTGTCCTGGCTGACGCCTTGGAATCCGGCGACCAGAACGATCGAGCCTTCGTCGAGCGCCGTGCGAACACGGCCGGGCGTGACGTCGATGATCTTGGCGTTTCCGTGGCTGCCGGTCGTGATGACTCCGGCTTGTGAGCCCGAGAACGAACGAGCCTCAGCGCCGAGAGAATGAATTGCCATCGCAACCAAGGAGTTGGAGATGCGCTCACCCGAGGTCAGCAGCATGTCCATTTCACGGGCCGGCGGGGAAGGGCACACCTGCTGAGCCAAGTCGAGAAGCTCATCGGTGGTATCGCCCATCGCTGACACCACGACGACGACATCATTGCCGGCCTTCTTGGTCTCGACGATCCGTTCAGCGACTCGTCGGATGCGCTCGGCGGTTGCCACCGAGGATCCGCCGTACTTCTGGACGACGAGAGCCACGCGTTTCTACCTCCAGGTCGAAATTGTTTACAGATACCAGAGGTCGAGCTTACCGACGTGGCCCTGGGACTTCCCGACGCGTACTGACCTCGGCCCTTACCTCGGGTTCGGATTCACGCCGGATCAGTTGCGAGATCCCGTTTCGCATTGACGTCGCTGAACGCGAACCACCGGCAACGTAACCGACAACGGCGACGGCAACTCCGCAGGCGAGGAGGATGCGGATGCTGCTGACCAGTGAACTCGCGACGGTGTCGAACACTGCAGCGGCCGCGTCAGGGGACACGATGTCTTGATTGTGTAAATAATCCCGGCGCACGACAGCCAGCGCCACGAGCAGGGCAATCATGCCAACCGCCGTTGCCAGCCCGACCAGTGAGAGTGCGCGCATTCGCTTCGGCGCAATCGCGATAGCGACCACGGCACAGAGCGCGGCCGCCCACGGCAACCACAAGGCGGCGCGGTCGAGGGCATTCGAGTACCGCTGGGCCGACACCAGTTCGTCGGATTGCAGGATCTCGAACTGCGGATCGAATGTCGGGAGGCGATCGACGACAGTAAACCCGCGGTCGTACACCCGAGCCCGTAGATCCGTCATGACCGGCTCGAGGGACAGCGTGACGGTTCCGTCTTCATCCGCCCTCATGATGCCGTCGGTCGCCCGGCCGGTCACCGCCGCGGCAAGTTGTGCGTGGGCCGCCCAGTCAGTTCTTCGGTCAATCGGTCTGCGACCGCTTCCTGCACTGCCGGTTCGGACGCCAACGGCGCAACCGTGTCGACATAACTGTCGGTGTTGTTCACCTGAGTGTGGACGAACAGCGCCACTACCGAGGCCGCGGTGCTCAACGCACCGGTCACGATCAGGACACAGCAGAGTATCCATCGCGACACTCGGGTCACGGGCGATTGCCGCGAGTGGGCTTGATCTTGGCCGTGATGCGGTGAATACGGAGGTCGTCGGGAGGTATCCGGAAGGTCTCGTGCACGTTGACCGTCATCAGATTCTTGCCGAACAACCCTGCGTCGAGGAGGTACTCGGCTACGACATTATCGCCGTCGACGCTCCACCCCACATCTCGGATCGCACGCACCAGACGAAACTGCGGACCACCGGACAGGCTGCGCCGCAAGTGATTTCCCGAAAACCCGGTTTTGATCCCCGCCTCGTGTCGCACGGCATCCGGAGCCAGCGGCACTGAATTACCGTCGTGTGAGAGAAGCGCATCGAGGTACGTGCGCGCCACAGCAATTCGAGGATCATCCATGCGATCAGTCGATCATTTCGGAGCACGAAACAACAGCACCGTTCAACGACAATTTCGGCATGTCGCCGATACCCCACCTCATTCGCCGACATTCCAGGAGTAGAGTGCAGTGCATGCAGCGCGCACTCCTTCTTGGTTGCCGCGACGGGGTCTGATCCAGACTGGCCTCCCGTCGCGGGGTTTTGTGTGCGCCGGTCGACCAAGCCTTCCGGACTTTCGGTCTTGACCAACAGGTCATCAGGCCGGGTCCACAATCGTTGGAGATCACCCCATGTCCCCCGCTGACGCATTCACCACCGGCACTCGCATCATCACGCCTCCCACCAAGCCGGCACCGGCCGACCAGCCTGCGTGGAACACGCAGAAGAACTCGTCGATGCCCACGTTCCGTTACCGGCCATTCTCCGAAGAAGTCGAAACGGTCACGCTGCCGGACCGCACTTGGCCGGACAAAGTCATCGACCGCGCCCCGCAGTGGTGCGCGGTGGACCTGCGTGACGGCAACCAGGCCCTGATCGACCCGATGAGCCCGGCGCGTAAGCGTCGTATGTTCGATCTGCTGGTCCGGATGGGTTACAAGGAGATCGAGGTCGGCTTCCCGTCGGCAAGCCAGACGGACTTCGACTTCGTCCGCGAAATCATCGAAGACGGCGCAATCCCGTCCGATGTGACCATCCAGGTGCTGACGCAGTCGCGTCCCGAGCTGATCAAGCGCACGTTCGAGGCGTGTGAAGGCGCTGAGAACGCGATCGTGCACTTCTACAACTCCACCTCGATCCTGCAGCGTCGTGTCGTCTTCCGCGCCGACAAGGCCACGATCAAGAAGATCGCCACCGACGCCGCCGAACTGGTGCTCGCTGAGTCGAAGAAGTACCCGGACACCAACTGGCGCTGGGAGTACTCCCCCGAGTCCTACACCGGCACCGAGCTGGAGTACGCCAAGGAAGTATGTGATGCCGTCACCGAAACCCTGGGTGCCACGCCGGCAAACCCGGTGATCCTGAACCTGCCCGCGACGGTCGAGATGGCCACGCCCAACGTGTACGCCGACTCCATCGAGTGGATGCACCGCAACCTGGCTCGCCGCGACTCGGTCATCCTGTCGCTGCACCCCCACAACGACCGTGGCACCGGCGTCGCTGCAGCCGAGCTGGGCTACCAGGCCGGCGCCGACCGCATCGAAGGCTGCCTGTTCGGCAACGGCGAGCGCACCGGCAACGTCTGCCTGGTCACCCTCGCCCTGAACATGTTCACGCGTGGCGTCGACCCTCAGATCGACTTCTCCAACATCGACGAGATCCGTCGTACGGTCGAGTACTGCAACCAACTGCCCGTCCACGAGCGTCATCCGTACGGCGGCGACCTGGTCTACACCGCGTTCTCCGGCAGTCACCAGGACGCCATCAACAAGGGCCTCGACGCCATGAAGATCGACGCCGACGGCCAGAACGCCGACGTCGACGACATCGTGTGGCAGGTTCCGTACCTGCCCATCGACCCCAAGGACGTCGGCCGCAGCTACGAGGCCGTCATCCGCGTGAACTCGCAGTCCGGCAAGGGTGGCGTCGCGTACATCATGAAGGCCGATCACGGTCTCGTGCTGCCGCGTCGTCTGCAGATCGAGTTCTCGCAGTCCGTCCAGAAGATCACCGACGGCGAGGGCGGCGAGGTTTCGCCGAAGGAAATGTGGGACGTCTTCCACGAGGAGTACCTGGCTCCCGTCCGCCCGCTCGAGCGCATGAAGCAGAAGGTCACCGCGTCCGAGGAGGACGGTGGCACTGATGCGATCACCGCGATCGTAAAGGTGAACGGCAAGGAGCAGGAGATCTCGGGTACCGGTAACGGCCCGCTCGCTGCCTTTGTCGACGCTCTGGGAAGCATCAACTTCGACGTTCGCGTTCTCGATTACTCCGAGCACGCCATGTCCGCTGGTGACGACGCTCAGGCTGCCGCATACGTCGAGTGCGCCGTGACCGGCCCCGACGGTCAGAGCACCGTCGTCTGGGGCGTCGGTATCGCTACCTCGATTACGACGGCGTCGCTGCGAGCAGTGGTTTCGGCAGTTAACCGCGCTAGCTAGGACAACTGTCGAGTGTGGCTCCTATCCATTCGGATAGGAGCCACACTTGTCTGAACTTCACATCGATTTTCGATGAACGACGTACGTCCTGAATCGGATATTAAAGAATTCATTACCGTTATTTCATCCTTTGAGGATGATGCGGATGTGGTCACCGCGTGAGATAGTTCATCTCAGACAATTCCGACCTGCGAAATGGGGCTCGACATGGATTCCTTCTGGGATTTCCTCTGGGTGATACTCGTCAGTTTTGCGTTCGTCGCATACCTGATTCTGCTGTTCTCAATCATTACGGACCTGTTCCGCGACCACAAGACTTCAGGCTGGAAGAAGGCTATCTGGGTATTCTTCCTCTTCGTCATTCCCTGGCTCACGGCGCTCATCTACCTGATCGTCAAGAGCGACGGTATGGCTCAGCGCTCCATGGAGGCAGCGCACCAGGTCAAGCAGGCACAGGACAGCTACATTCGTGAGGTAGCGGGTAAGTCTCCCGCCGAGGCAATCGCAGACGCGAAGGCACTTCTCGACGCCGGCACCATTACCGAAGACGAATTCGCCTCCCTGAAGGCCAAGGCTCTGGCAGCCTGATTCATCTTCAGTTCAATTGCAGGTTGCACCACCAAAGCGGGAGCGGCACTAATCGTGTCGCTCCCGTTTTGTTTATTCTCCGACGGCCCGTGCAACGTCGCGGAACGCCGCGAGCACCACTGCGATCGCGGGACTTCGATCGGCGTGCAATCGCGTGGCCAATTCATAGACCCGGGCAGCACGCACACCGGCGATCGGTTTCCTCGACACTGCAGGATGTGTGATCGCGTGCCGCGGCATCAACGCCACTCCGTGACCGGCGGCGACCAGTTCCTCGATAACCCGGAAATCGTTTATCCGATGTCCGACGCGAGGTTGCACACCGGTAACAGCCGCAACTGACATCAGTACGTCGTCGACCGGAAATCCTCCGCGCACACTGATCCAGTTCTCGTCCACCAACTGATCCAACCGAACCGAATCCTGCTTTGCCAGAGGATGATCCGGCCGCAGCACCAAGTCGATGGGCTCACGCATCAGAGGCTGCACGCTCACCCGCGGAAACGACGTCTCCGCAGCGCGTTCGTCGCGATGGGTGAGGATCACGTCGTGATCGGCCAGAAGCCGCGGCACCGCAGACGCCGGCTGATCCACGTCGCACGCATCGATGTCGACGCCGGACCCTTCGAGTGCCGTCAACACCCTGGGCAGCAGCAACGCCGCCCCGGACGGAAAGAACGCCACCCGCACCTTGCCTCGCGGCGAACCCCGGTACGACGCCATCTCCGCGTCCGCACGTTCGAGAGCGGCCACCACGTCGTCGGCGCGCAGCACCAACGCACGGCCGGCGTCGGTGAGCCTGAGTTTGCGCCCGTCCGGTTCCAGGAGCGGCACACCGGCCTCGCGGGCGAGGATCTTGAGCTGCTGGGAGACTGCGGACGGAGTCATGGAGAGGGCGTCGGCGGTGCTTCCGACCGTTCCTCTGTCCGCCAGCTCACGCAGCACTCTCAACCGGGTTGCATCCATGTAGAAAAACTACATTAATGGTCCATCTTTATTCGCTTGTCCTGATGCTTTACACAGCTCACGATTAACGACATGACTCCTCGCGACCGCCTTCTCGGATTGACCGTCGCGATCATGTGGGGATTGAACTTCCTGGCGATCCGGGTCGGACTCGACCACTTCCCGCCGTACTTCTTCGCCGCGCTGCGCTTTTTACTCATCGCGATTCCCGTGATGATCTTCGTGCCGCGCCCTCAGGTTCCGGCGCGATGGCTGTTGCTCTACGGCTTCGGTTTCGGTTTCGGCCAATTCGTCTTCCTGTACTGGGCGATGCACACGGGTATGCCGACCGGTCTCGCCTCGTTGGTCCTGCAGTCGTCCGCTCCCTTCACTGTTCTGCTGGGCGCAGTTCTGTTGCGGGAGAAGCTCAGCGCGTGGCAGGTGTCCGGCATCGGTGTTGCCGTGGCGGGCATGGCCCTGATCGGATGGGATCGCTCGCACCAGGCCGCGTTGTTACCAGTGATCCTGACCCTGCTGGCCGGCTTGTCCTGGGCTTTCGGCAACCTCGGTAGCCGCCTCGCGGCCGCGGGTACCACCGGGGACCCAGCGCCCATGCGCCTGATGTTGTGGATGTGCGTCATTCCTCCGCTGCCGATGCTTGCCCTGTCCGCTGCCGTCGAAGGTCCGAGCACGGGCTGGGAGGCCCTCGGAACCTCGTTCAGTGCCGACGGGTGGCCGGCGCTGATCGGACTCGCGTACATCGTGTTGATCGGCACCATCGCCGGGTCGGGCATCTGGACCATCCTGATGGGACGCTATCCCGCAGGCACGGTCGCACCACTCTCGCTGCTCGTCCCGGTAGTGGGAATCGGCGCATCCTGGCTGTTCCTGCACGAAAATCCCAGCGCATTGTCACTGGTGGGAGCCGTAGTCGTGATCGCCGGGGCAAGCGCCGCCCAGATCCGACGCACCCCCAAGGCCGCTGTTCCGTCGAACACACCCGTACGACAAGCACCTGCACGACTCGAAGTCTGACGGCGCGCTGTGCCAAACTCGGGCCGTGGGAACTGGACTATCGATCACGACACGCGGAAAGCTCGCCCTGCGCGCTGCCGCCACAGCCTCCTGGGCATCGCAGAAAGCCGGCCGCGGCAAGGGCTCCATGATCGGTGGGCTCATCGCCCTCAAGATCGACCCGACGCTGATGACCCAACTCGGACGCGGGAAGCGAACCGTTGTCGTCACCGGCACCAACGGCAAGTCGACAACAACGCGCATGACGGCAGCGGCACTCGCGACGCTTGGTGACGTAGCAACACAGGCCGACGGCGCCAACATGGACGCCGGAATCGTCGCGGCACTGGCAAACCGGATGAACGCGCCGGTCGCGGCACTCGAAGTCGACGAACTTCACGTTCCCCATGTCGCCGACGCCGTGAACCCCGAAGTGATCGTGCTCCTGAATCTGAGCCGCGATCAGCTGGACCGCGTCGGCGAGATCAACATGATCGAACGCAAACTGCGGGCATGCGTCAATGCGCACCCGAATGCGGTCATCGTCGCCAACTGTGACGACGTGCTGGTCACCTCCGTGGCATACGACGCCCCCAACGTCGTGTGGGTTGCGGCCGGCGGCGGCTGGGCAAGCGATTCCGTCAGCTGCCCGCGCACCGGCGAACCCATCGTGTGGGAGGGAAAGCACTGGCGCAGTACCGGTTCGGACTTCGCGCGGCCCGAGCCGGCGTGGTGGCTCGACGACGACAATCTCTACGGCCCTGATGGCTTGAAGATTCCGATGACGCTGACGCTTCCCGGAAAAGCCAACCGCGGCAACGCAGCTCAGGCCGTCGCTGCTGCAGTGGCCTTGGGCGCGGATCCGGTCGGCGCAGTTACCGCCGCGTCGACGGTCCAGGAAGTTGCCGGGCGATACAGCACCGTCCAGGTGGGCTCCCATTCCGTCCACATGCTCCTCGCGAAGAATCCCGCCGGCTGGCAGGAAGCACTGTCGATGATCGACCCTTCCGTCGACGGCTTGGTCATCGCCGTGAACGGGCAGGTCCCCGACGGCGAGGATCTCTCCTGGCTGTGGGACGTGAAGTTCGAACACTTCGAAGGCGTCAAGGTAGTCGCGGCGGGTGAGCGCGGAACCGACCTCGCGGTGCGCCTCACCTACGCCGGCGTCGAGCACACCCTGGAGCCGGATCCCTTGCGCGCCATCGCGTCCTGCCCGCCCGGTCGCGTCGAAGTTCTTGCCAACTACACGGCATTCCGCGATCTGAACACCGCAATCGCCAAGGAGACTCGCGATGTCTGATTCGACAGTGCGCATCGGGCTTGTCCTTCCCGACGTCATGGGCACCTACGGCGACGGCGGTAACGCCCTGATTCTGCGTCAGCGCCTGCGCATGCGCGGCTACGACGCCGAGATCGTCGACATCACGCTCAACGACCCGGTGCCGGATTCACTCGACGTCTACGCCCTCGGCGGTGCGGAGGATTCTGCGCAGCGCCTCGCTACCCGGCATCTCGCGAAATACCCCGGGCTGCAGCGTGCAGCCGAACGCGGCGCACCCGTCCTCGCTATCTGCGCTGCCATCCAGGTTCTGGGAAACTGGTACGAAACCTCGAGTGGCGAGCGCGTCGACGGCGTGTCGATGCTCGACGTCACGACCGCACCGCAGGAAAAGCGCTCGATCGGTGAAGTCATCACGAAGCCCTTGATCAAGGGGCTCACCGCACCGCTGTCTGGTTTCGAAAACCATCGTGGTGGAACCACTCTCGGCGCCGACGCGTCCGGCTTCGCACGCGTCACGCACGGTGTCGGCAACGGTGTCGGCGACGGCCTGGAGGGCGTCACCCAGGGTTCCGTCATCGGCACGTACATGCACGGACCGGTCCTGGCCCGCAATCCCGAGTTGGCAGACCTGTTACTGATGCGCGCTCTGGGCGTGGACTCACTCGAGCCCCTGCACCTGCCCGAGGTCGATCAGCTTCGCAAGGAACGACTCTCGGTTCGCTGATCTGTAGAGTTGGAGCGCTTCTGCATCCCGGCACTTCTGCTTACCGCACCAGGGCGCCTGGAAACGTAAAGTCGACACGGACCGCCCGACCACGAACAGGACGCCAATGAGTACCCTGCAAACTCTGGATCGTGGGCTGCGTGCGCTCGACATCATTGCCCAGTTCCCGACCGGGATTTCGGTTGCGGACCTTGCTCGTGAGCTCGACGTGCACCGAGCCATCTGCTATCGCATCGTTTCGACACTCGAAGCACATTCGCTGATCGCTCGCATCGAGGATGGACGGATTCGTCTTGGTGTCGGAGCCGCGGTTCTCGGTTCTTGCTTCGAGCCACAGCTCAACCGGGACGGGCAGTCACTACTCCACTCACTGGCAAACACCACGCGTGCAACCGCCTTCATATCCGTTGCGCAAGGCCAGGATTGCGTTGTACTGATGGTCGCCGAACCCGAAGACACTCTCATCCGAGTGGGATACAGAACCGGCACGCGACACCCCCTCGACAAGGGTGCTGCCGGTATCGCGATATTGGCCATGCGGCCCGACGCTGCGTCTGATTCCGAAGAGATCAAACGGGCACGCAAGGACGGATACAGCCTGACTGTGGGGCAACTCGAGCACGGCGCCATCGGCATTGCCTCCGGGATTGCACTGCCGGAGAACCTCGGATCGGCTACGAACCTCGAGCGCAGCGTCGGCGTCGTGGCGATCGACGGTCTCGACACCGAACTCGCTGCCCAAGCCGTGATGACCACAGCGCGAGAACTCGAACGCCTCATCTCTGCCTGATCGTTCCGTCGGGGAAATCTTCGCCCGACTGTGTTTTTCAGCCATCTTGACCTTTGAATGTGACCTCACTTACCCTGTGCGAAGTGCGCTCAAAGCACACTATGTGCGCTATTAGTAACTTCACAGTTCAGGACGGTTTATAGAGATGTCAGAAGTCATGAACGGATGCCCGATCGATCATGCGGCTCTTAACTCGGGATGTCCGGTATCCGGAAAGGCAGCCAGCTTCAATCCCTTCGGCGGCGACTACCAGGTGGACCCCGCTGCGTCGCTGCGCTGGTCCCGTGACGAGGAGCCCGTGTTCTTCAGTCCCGAAATCGGCTACTGGGTCGTCACTCGTTATTCGGACGTCAAGGCCGTCTTCCGCGACAACATCCTGTTCTCGCCGTCCATCGCACTGGAGAAGATCACCCCTGTCTCGGAGGAAGCCACCGCCACCCTCGCCAAATACGATTACGGGATGTCGCGCACCCTGGTGAACGAAGACGAGCCGGCGCACATGCCGCGTCGCCGCGCGTTGATGGATCCGTTCACGCCGGCGGAACTCGTGCACCACGAGCCGATGGTTCGGCGCCTCGTCCGCGAGTACGTCGACCGCTTCGTGAACTCAGGCAAGGTCGACCTCGTCGACGAAATGCTGTGGGAGGTCCCGCTCACCGTGGCGCTGCACTTCCTCGGCGTGCCGGAGGAGGACATGGACGACCTACGCAAGTACTCGATCGCGCACACCGTCAACACCTGGGGCCGACCTGCACCCGAGGAACAGGTCGCGGTCGCCGAAGCCGTAGGCAAGTTCTGGCAGTACGCAGGCACGGTGCTCGAAAAGATGCGCAAGGATCCCTCCGGCCACGGCTGGATGCCCTACGGTCTCCGCGTTCAGAAGGAACAACCGGAGGTCGTCACCGACTCCTATCTGCACTCGATGATGATGGCGGGAATCGTTGCCGCTCATGAGACCACCGCCAACGCATCAGCAAACGCATTCCGCTTGTTGCTCGAAAACCGGAGCGTGTGGCAGGAGATCTGCGAGGATCCCAGTCTGATCCCGAACGCCGTCGAGGAGTGCCTGCGACACTCTGGCTCAGTTGCCGCGTGGCGCCGACTGGCCACTGCCGACACCCGAATCGGCGACATCGACATCCCGAAGGGCTCCAAGCTCCTGATCGTCACATCGTCCGCGAACCGCGACGACCGCCATTTCGAGAGCGGGGACGAGTTCGACATCCGTCGCGAGAACTCCAGCGATCACCTCACTTTCGGCTACGGCAGCCATCAGTGCATGGGCAAGAATCTGGCTCGCATGGAGATGCAGATCTTCCTCGAGGAGATCACCACACGACTCCCACACCTGGAACTCGTCCCCGATCAGGAGTTCACCTACCTACCGAACACCTCATTCAGAGGTCCGGATCATGTTTGGGTGCAGTGGAATCCGGACGCAAACCCTGAACTCCGCGATGCTTCGATTCTCCTGCGACGACAGCCCGTGAAGGTCGGCGAGCCGTCCAAGACCAATATCTCGCGCACGGTGCGAGTGGAGGCGATCACTCCCGCCGCCGACGGCGTGGTCACGGTGACCCTTTCCGATCCTTCCGGCAAAGCACTTCCGAAGTGGACGCCGGGCGCGCACATCGACATCGATCTCGGCGATCTGACGCGGCAGTACTCGCTGTGCGGCAACCCTCACGATCTGTCCCGCTACGAGATCGCCGTGCGCGAAGAGTCCGAGAGCCGGGGCGGCTCGCGCTACGTGCATCACACTCTCGAAGCCGGAAACACCCTCAAGATGCGTGGGCCCCGCAACCATTTCAAGCTCGATCCGGCTGCCGAGCGCTACGTCTTCGTGGCAGGCGGCATCGGTATCACGCCGATCGTGGCAATGGCCGATCACGCCAAGGCCGCCGGCAAGGACTACGAGATCCATTACTGCGGACGCGATGTCGCCACGATGGCGATGCTCGACAGGCTGAATGCCGATCACAGCGACCACCTTGTCGTGCATTCCAGCGCCGCTGGCAACCGTCTCGACATCGCGACAGTGTTCTCCACTGCGACGGCACACACTCAGATCTACTCCTGTGGTCCTGAACGACTGCTCTCCGCGCTCGAGGAGGCTACTGCGCACTGGCCGGAAGACTCGCTGCACGTCGAGCATTTCACCTCGACGCTCGCGACACTCGACCCGTCCAACGAGCACGCGTTCGAGGTCGAACTCCGCGACTCAGGTCTGACAATCCAGGTCGCTGCCGATCAGACCGTCCTCGACGCGTTGCGTGCCTCCAATATCGACATCCCCAGCGATTGCGAGGAAGGCCTGTGCGGTTCGTGCGAGGCCCCCGTACTCGACGGCGAGGTGGATCACCGAGACATGGTGCTCACGAAAACCGAACGCGCTCAGAATAAATCGATGATGACCTGCTGCTCGCGCGCCTGCGGACAGAAGATCACACTCGCGCTCTGACCCACATTTCCCCGTTTCTTCCCGACCCGAAAGGATCCTCATGGGATCACAGACAACCCAGGTCTCCGACCTGAAAGAACCTCCCGTCAGCGACGCCGTTCCCCGCAGTAGTTTCAAGCGCGTACTGACCGGCAGCATGGCTGGTGCCGTTCTCGAGTGGTATGACTTCGCGATCTACGGCATCCTCGCCGCCACCGTACTGGGGCCGCTTTTCTTCCCGGGCGACAGCGGCGTTGCGAAGCTGCTGCTCGCACTCGCCACCCAGGGCCTGGGCTTCGTCGCCCGGCCGCTCGGCGGCATCGTATTCGGGCACCTTGGCGACAAGTACGGCCGCAAGCCGATGCTGGTGACCACCTTCATTCTGCTGGGTACGGCGACTGCCGCGATCGGATTGCTACCCACCTACGAACAGGTGGGCATCTGGGCCACTGTCGGGTTGGTGGTACTGCGCATGATCCAGGGCTTCGCGCTCGGCGGCGAGTTCGGTGCCGCAGTGCTGCTGGTCAGTGAGTACGGCGAACCCAAGCGTCGTGGTTTCTGGGCCTCGTGGCCGCAGGCCGGTGCTCCGATGGGTACGGTTCTGGCCACTGTCGTGGTCTCGATTCTCGTATTCGCAGTCCCGGACGAGGCGTTCGACCAGTGGGGTTGGCGCATCGCCTTCCTGTTCGCGATCCCGCTGCTCGCCATCGGCTTCTGGGTGCGTCGCGGCGTCGAGGAATCGCCTGTGTTCAAGGCCGCACAGGAGCAAGCCGCACAGGCTCCGCAGGAAGAACGCTCGAGCATTTTCGAAGCCTTGTCGCGACCGAGTGTGGTGCTCATCGGTCTCGGTATGCGCATCGGCGAAAACATCGCTTTCTACATCTATACGATCTTCGTTATCGCTTACGCCACCACATATTTCGACTTTGCGCGCGGCGATGTCATCATGGCCGTTACCTTCGCCTCGGTGTTCCAGTTCGTCGGCATGATCGGTGGCGGAGCGTGGTCGGACCGTGTCGGCCGCCGCATCGCAATGCTCGTGCCCGCTGTCGTCCTCATGATCTGGGCGCCGGTCTTCTTCTGGCTCGTGCAGCTCGAGAGTCTTCCGATGCTGTGGCTCGGTGTGTGCGTCGGCGCACTGTTCCACGGCATGCTCGCCGGACCGGAAGCAGCCTGGATCACCGAGTTGTTCCCGACCCGCTACCGTTATGCCGGCTCCTCGCTGGTGTTCCAAGGCTCGTCGATCCTCGCCGGTGCACCCGCCCCGTTCATCGCCATCTGGCTCATCGAGAACCACGGCGTCGGCATGGTCGTGGGTTACCTGGTGATCACGATGTCGATCACTGTGATCGCCCTCTTGGCAAGCCGCGAGACCAAGGGAGTCGACCTCGACAAGGTCGAGTAGTCCCGGCAGCTGAAACTCCGAGGACGTCGAGAACGGCAACGAGGTCATTGGGCGGACCTTCTCCGACTCCCGTGTGGTGTCTGTAGAGACTCGGTTTGCAACGCATCGTCGGAAATCTGGATCTGTGCCTGGGATCTGGATTTTCGACGATGCGAGACTGAACCGACGGCCTTACTCTGGTCGTCATTTCGAGAACACGCCTCGCGATCAGTGCGCGGCAGAGCCCTTCGTTCCCTCGGTGAGAACCAACTCCACTGCCAGCAGTGCCGCGCAGGCCAGACCGGCCACCAATTCCGGGACGGCGGTGAAAGTACCGCCCAGGATCACCGCAATAGCGACGCCGAATGGCACGAGGGTTCGCGTCGACGAATCGTGCAAGCGGATGTGAATGAACCACAGCGCTGCCAGGATGATGGCCACCGGCACCGTGACGGCCGCACCGGTCACCAACGCGCTGCCTTCGGCGTGACCGGTCCAGTAGTCGACGCGGGAAGCCAATCCGGCACCGATGGCAGCGGCGGAGGCAAAGATGAAGTAGTGCCCGAAACCCCAGACGAAGGGCGAGACGTTGTCGCCGCCGAGAGCGTCGCCGGCGTTTCGCTGGAAGTACAGCCACCACAGGCTGAAGACGATCAGGATTCCGCCGACCACGACGTACGCCACTTTGGCCGCCGGATGTTCACCGGACACCGCGTCCTGAATCGCGACGGTGGTGGACAGAATCGTTTCGCCGAGAACGATGATGAAGAACAGTGAGTACCGTTCCGCGATGTGGTGCGGGTGCCAGGGCGTCATTCCCGGCTTCTCCGACCACACCGGCACAGCAAATTCGCACAGCACCAGGAACAGGAACGTCGGAACGTAGATCGCGGCCGGTACAAAGTAGAAGCCGATCCACCCGAGTTGAACGAGCACGATGCCGAGGGCGTATCTACGGGCGGTGAGTGCGTGTTCGGGATCGTTCCTCGACACTCGAACCCATTGAATCACCAGGGCTATTCGCATGATGACGTAGCCGAGAATGATCAGCAGCGGATCGTTGTCGAAGAAGCGCGGAATCCCGGCTGCCAGTACCAGCGCGCCCAGAATCTGGAAGATCGTCAGAAGTCGTGCAATGCCGTCGTCGTTGTCGTAGGCGGAGGCAAACCACGTGAAGTTGAGCCACGTCCACCAGATTGCGAAGAACGCCATCGCGAAGTGCCCGACACCTGTGGCCGCGTGCCCTTCACTGATCGCGTGGTGAAGGCCCGTGGCTGCCTGGGCAACTGCCACGACAAAGCACAGGTCCGTCAGCAGTTCGAGTGGTGTGGCTACTCGATGTGCCTCATGCGGATCACGGGGAACCAACGGCCGGATGAATGAATTGATACGACTCACGGTTCGCAGAGTAGCGCTCCGATAGCGGATGCGCTGGACCCACTCAGCGAGATTGTCCACTACAGCCGGGTTTGTCGTGATACGTGTAGAGGGAACAACTCCTGTCTGCGGTAGTCCTGCGGCAGTGACAATCAGCCTGCGGGCTCAGTCGCGTAACGAGGTAGTTCTCCATGTCCATTGCACTTTCCGAAGACCAGCGCGCTCTTGCGCAGTCGGTTCGCAGTTACATCTCGCGAGCGGACCCACTCGCCGAGGCTCGCGAGAGTCTCGACAATCCGACGCACGAATTGCCGTCGGGGTGGTCGACTTTCGCCGAGCTTGGCTGGTTGGGCGTCCACCTGCCGGAGGAATACGGTGGCGCCGGGTTCGGCTTGCCTGAATTGTCCGTGGTGGTAGAAGAATTGGGATCCGCGGTGACTCCCGGGCCGCTGCTTCCGACGGTGTGGGCATCGGCGGTGATTGCCGCGGCAGGAGCTATCGAACAACAGGCCGAACTGCTTCCGGGTCTGATCGACGGAACCGCTGTCGCAGCAGTCGGAATCGCCGCGACGGCCACCCTATCGGGCGTCAGTGTCGAGATTGCCGAACCCGTCGAGGTTCTGTGCGCCGCGATGGCCGACATCCTTCTGGTCTCGATCGGCGAGGACGTTGTTGTACTACGGCGCGAACAGGTACAGATCACCGGCGCCCCGACGCTCGATCCGACGCGCCCGCTCTCTGCGGTGACCACAAACGGTAGCGTCGACGCCGTTGCGGTTCTGCCCGGCGCGAGTGCCAACGCAGTGTCGATCGGACGCACCCTGGCGGCTGTCGAAGCCGCGGGCGTGATCACCGCGGCCACGAACCTGGCTGTCGAATATGCCAAGGCCCGCTTTGCTTTCGGCCGCGCAATCGGCTCCTTCCAGTCGGTAAAGCACATCCTTGCCAACATGCTCGTGGACCGCGAAATGTCGACCGCTGCAGCGTGGGATGCGGCCCAGGCAGCCTCCGACAACAAGGATCAGAGCGCCCTCGCCGCAGCTGTTGCCGTGGTGACCGCCCTCCCCGCCGCCATGCGGGTAGCCCAGAAGTGCATCCAGGTGCACGGCGGAATCGGCTACACGTGGGAGCACGACGCCCACCTGTATCTGCGTCGCGCGGGCGCATTGAACGCCTCCTTCTCCCCCGTTGTCGCCCGAGCCGATATCGCCGACGCCACCGCCGCCGGCATCCGACGCGAATCGAGCATCGAACTGCCCGCCGAGGCCGACGAGTACCGCACGCAGGCTCGGGCTTTCGTCAAAGAAGCCGTCGCCGCACCCGCTGATCAGCTTCGACGCCTACTCGTCGACTCGGGTTATGCCGTTCCCCATTGGCCGAAGCCGTGGGGCCGGGGTGCAGGTGCCATCGAGCAGTTGGTTCTGGAAGAGGAACTGTCGGCACTCGAGTTGCCGCAGTACGGAATCGGCGAATGGGTCCTCCTCACCGTTGTCGGACACGGCACGGCGGAACAACACGAACGCTTTGTCGACGCCAGCCTCATGGGCACCGTGAAATGGTGCCAGCTGTTCAGCGAACCCGGCGCCGGTTCCGACGCAGCAGGCATCACTACCAGGGCTCGGCGCGTCGACGGCGGCTGGATTGTCAACGGCCAGAAGACCTGGACCAGCGGCGGCGTGACCTCCACGCACGGCATGGCAACTGTTCGCACCGACCCGGAGGCACGAAAGCACAAGGGCATCACCATGATGCTGATCGACATGTCTGCGCCCGGCGTGCAGGTACGTCCGATCAAGCAGATCACCGGCGATTCGCATTTCTCCGAGGTTTTCCTCGACGACGTGTTTGTTCCCGATGCCGATGTGCTCGGTGAAGTCAACGGCGGCTGGGGAGTTGCGCGGTCCGCACTCGGAAACGAGCGTGTCACCATCGGCCGGGAACGACTCGGTCTGGGCGTCACCTACAGCATCCACGATCTGTTCACCGTGGTGCGCGAACAGAACTCGGGCATGGATGACACGGTGGCCGACCTGGTTGCCGAGGATCTGGCGCTGCGGGCATTGACCACCCGAATCGCGGAACTCGCGGTGCTCGGCGCAGGACCGGGCCCCGAGGGCGCGGTCCTGAAACTCGTCGGCAGCGAACACGGTCAGCGACTCGCCGACGCCGGACTGCTGCTCTCCGGCTTCCTGCCCGCAGGCAGCGAACTGAAAATGCCTGTCCATCACAGTTTTCTGGAAGTGCGCTTCCAGACCATCGCCGGTGGTACGTCGGAAATCCTCCGCAACCAGATCGGCGAACTCATTCTCGGACTACCCAGGGAGCCAGCTCTTGCCTAATTCAGTTGATACCTCGCTCACCGGCCGCACCGCTGTCGTCACCGGCGCCGGAGCCGGCTTGGGCCGCACCGAAGCACTCGCATTGGCCTCTCGCGGTGCCAGTGTCGTGGTCAACGACATCGGTTCTGCTGCAGACGATGTCGTGCGCGAAATCGAAGCTCTCGGATCCCGTGCTATTGCGGTGACCGGCGACGTCAGCGACTGGTCGCTGGGAGATCGCCTGGTGGAAGCCGCGGTCGATACCTTCGGCAGCTTGGACATCGTGGTCAACAATGCCGGAATCACCCGCGACGCGATGCTCTTCAACATGACCGAGAAGCAGTGGGACGACGTCATCGCGATTCACCTCAAAGGCCATGCGGCGCTCTCCCGCTCGGCTGCGGTGCATTGGCGCGCCGCGGGCAAGGCTGCTGGTGGCCCGGTGTACGGACGCGTCATCAACACGGCGTCCGAAGCGTTTCTGCTCGGCGGTGCTGGTCAAGCCAATTACGCTGCCGCCAAAGCGGGCATCGTGGCACTGACGCTGTCCACCTCACGTGGACTGGCGAAGTACGGCGTCACCGCCAACGCGATCTGCCCACGTGCCCGCACCGAGATGACGGCAGGCGTCTTTGCCGACGGTGAACCGGATACGGGACTCGACATCATGGCACCCGAACGTGTTGCTACCTTCGTCTCTTTCCTGGCAACTCCGGCAGCACAGACGATCAACGGCCAGGTGTTTGTCGTCTACGGCGACATGGTGGCGTTGATGGCCCCGCCCACGGTGCAACAGAAGTTTGTTGCCGCGGACGGGGTCTTCACAGTAGAAGAGTTCGCAGATCAGCTGGTGCCCTATGTCGCTGAACTACCTGCGGGACAAACCTATTCCGCGAGCAGCATCATCGAACTGGATACAACTGGCACCTAACCACTGTGCGCCTTTGTCAACCGCCCGCGGTTAACAAAGGCGCACAGCACGCTAGCTCGGCAACATCGCCAATCGGCCATGTGCGCGAAATTCCGCTTCTATGGCGTCTCGGCCACCGTCGTCGAGTAAGACGTACTCACGCGTTCGTCCCACCCTGGTGTACACGGAATCGTCTGTGGCCCAAGCTGCGCGCCGTAGCGGCGTCTTGTTGACCTTGTTGCTTCCGGTCAGGGGCAACCGATCGATGACCCGAACGAATCGTGGCCACCACTTTGCGCCCATGTCCGGCTGCTCGTCGAGGAAATCACCGAAGCTCTTGGGGTCGAAGCTCACGCCGTCTTCCATCTCGACCACAACCATGACCTGGTCACCGGTCCGCGGGTCCGGAACGGCGAAGATCGGAGCGGCAGCCACTCCCGGAACCCGTTGCAAGACACGCTCAACCGGCGCGGCAGAGAAGTTCTCGCTGTCCACGCGCAACCAGTCGGAGGACCGTCCGGCAAAATAGAAGTAGCCGTCGCTGTCACGGTAGGCCAGGTCGCCGGACCAGAAATCGGCGCCCTTGACTCGATCCGCCATCGCCCCGGGGTTCTTGTAGTACCCCTCGAACGTGTGAGCCAGGCCGATTGCCACCATCTCACCGATCGCCTCGGCGTTGACCAGACGACCGTCGCTGTCGAATTCCGCAGGCGGGCATTCGATACCTGTCGCTTCGTCGAGAACCCGGATGTCGAGACCGTTCTGCGGAATACCCAGAGAGTCCCGGGGCGTCTGCGGTGTGCGCCCGATCCGGAACACCCCTTCGCTGAGCCCGTAGCCCTCCATCACGGTGCATCCGTACCGCTCGGAGAATCGTCGGACGTCGGTTTCCGACGCCTCGGTGCCGAAGGCCAACTCCAGGGTGCTCTGCGCATCCCGGGGATCCTCGGGGCTGCTCAACGTGTACGACAGTGCCCGGCCGACATAGTTGACGTACGTGACGCCGTAGCGGTGGATATCCGGACCGAACTTGCTGGCCGAGAACTTCCTTGTCATCGCAACCGTCGCGCCGACGCACATCGCCGGCGCCAGGTTCAACATCACCGCGTTGCCATGGAAGAGCGGCATGCACAGGTAGGTCACGGAATCGCGGCGCAGCGATACCCGATCGACCATGGCAGCTGTCAAGCGTGCCAACCGTCCCTGTCCGACGATCACGGCCTTCGGTGCACCCGTCGAACCGGAACTGAAGAGCAGCAGCGCTTTTTCTTCCGGTGTCGGCACAGTCTCGGGTAGTGCTGCTCCGCGGAACGGCGCCAGGAACTCGGCGTACTCGGGGCTGTCGATGTTCAGGATGCGCTCGGGTGGCAGACCGTGGCCCGTGCCGTCGACGAGATGCGCCAAGGCGTTCTCGGTGATGACGACGTCCACGTCTCCGTGGCTGATGTCATGTGCCAGCTCCGCGCCACTGCGACTGGCGTTGATACCGACAACGGCCGCGCCGGCCAAAGGTCCGGCGCCCAGCCAGAATACGAAGTCCGGAACATTCTCGAGCAGGATGCCCACGTGGATCTGACGGTCGCCTGGTTGCGGCACCAACGACGTCAATGCCGCTGCACGATCGGCACTTTCCTGCACCACCTCACGCCACGACCACGAGTTGTCTTCGTATCGAAGTCCAACTTTGTCGTCCTCGGCGCGGCTTCGAATGATTTCTGCGTACGTATCCACGTCGCTCCTTACTTCAGTAGTTCAGCCGGCACCGGGGCGGGCGGGTTGAAGGTGAGATAGTCCCCAGGGAAGCCGTCCTCGTCGAGGTCGTCGGGCTGCCAGCCGGCGAGCAGACCACTGCCGTCGAGCGCATGTACGGAACGACCGAACTCTTTGAGCAGGGGCAGACTGTATGCGACACGGCCGGTCACCTCGGACGGTTCAGCAGTGCAGAGCAGGAGTGCCGCTTCGGCCATCGTGTCCTCGGGTTCGGACGGCCATCCCGGAACCGCTGCGGCAGCGTGCTCGGTTGCGACGCCACGGTTGGGCGCAAGCGAATTCACCGCAATGTTGTCGCTGTACAGCTCCATCGCGGATCCAGTGCTGATCCGGTCCATCATCGCCTTCGTTCCGCCGTACAGAACTGATCCGGCCAGCGGATGCGGCGCAAAAGGCGGCCCGACGCGTGGCCCGGCCTGCCGAGACGAGATGTTGACGATCCACCCCGCGCCGTTCGCGCGCATGCTCGGGATGACCGCCTTCATCAGGTCCCAGGTGTTCCACACGTTCGTTTCGACGGAGTCGTAGAACCACTCTCGCGGCATGTCCGCAAACAGTGTCTCGTAGCGCCGCGACGCAGCCACGTTGTTGACGAGGATGCTCACCGGTCGACCGAAGCTGTCCTCGATCCGGGCGATCAGCGCGGCGCGATCAAGTTCAGGAGTCCCCAGATCGACGGCAAAGCTTTTCGCGGTTCCTCCTGCCGCATTGATCAATCCGACGGTTTCCTCGAGCGAGCCTTGCAGGCTTCCGTCGCCGGCACGCAATGTGCGCGAGACCGCCGCAACCGGTATCCCCTCTGCTGCAATGCGTCTCGCAATCGCCCGGCCGATTCCCCGGCTGGCTCCCGTGACGACCGCGAGGCCTGTGAATCTGGTGCTGTCATTCGTCATGCGTTACACCTTCCATTTCCCCGACCACCGTGTCGGGCTGGGTTCCTTGACGCGTCCGCTACCGCAGAACTTGCGGCAGAGGACCAAGTTGTACAAGCTGACGGCCGCGGTTCCGGCCGGTCAGTACGTTTTCCAACGCCTGCGGGGCATTCTCCAACCCGTCTACGACGTCCTCGCGATAACGCAACCGCCTTGCGTCGAGTTGTTCGATTGCCCACTCGCGGTAGCGCGGATAGTGCTCGTAATGGTCGTACACCACAAAGCCTTGAATTTTCAGTCGCTTGCGAAGAACCGGGCGCAGTGGTGGCCCGAAGTCGGCTTCGGCGCCGTTGTACTCACTTGCCATGCCGCACACCACAACCTGACCGAAGTCGTTGAGCTGCTCGAACACCGCGGCCAGCGTCTCACCGCCGACATTGTCGAAATACAGGTCGACGCCATCCGGGCAGGTCCTCGCCAGTCCCGCAGCGATCGTCTCGTCGGTCCGATCGATGCAGTCTGCAAAACCGAGTTCGTTCACGACGTAGGCGACCTTGTCACCACTTGCGATGCCGACGACGCGGGCGCCGGCCAGCGCAGCCAATTGTCCGGCCACCATCCCGACGGCGCCGCCCGCAGCCGAGATCACCACCGTCATACCGGCTTCGAGCGTCGACGCGAAGTGCAGTCCGCAGTACGCCACAAATCCCGGCCTACCGAGTACTCCCAGTTCCGCTTCCAGTCGAAATCCCGGACGTGGCTCCAACAAGTCCAGGTGCTCGCCTCGGACCGTGTGAAAGACCTGCCACGTATTTCCGCCACGAACCAGGTCCCCTGGCACAAAATCCGGGTGGCGTGACGTGACAACCTCACCAACCAACGCACCGTCGAGGCCTGCCTGCGGAGGGCTCACCCCTGCCAGCACGATGTCGCCGATCCCGGCCACCGCTCCGAGCGGTCCTGGGCGTCCGTCAGCGGACGGTAGGCGCCGCCTGGCGCTGGGATCGATCGCCAGATAGCAAGCCCGGAACAACACCTCACCGTCTTGCGGCTGCTGAATTGAAGCCTTCTCGACCGAAAAGTCTTCCGCCTGTGGAAGACCCTGTGGTGCGCGCAGGACGCGCACCGCCAGGTTCTCCCCCGTGGTCATACAGGTGCGCCGATCGAAGCACCCTTCTCCAGAATATTGCCCAGTTCCATGCCGATCGCGCCTGCGCTGCCGAGCGAGAAGGCGATCTGACGCCCCCACAGGAAGTAGCGATGGATCGGGTAGTCGACATCAGCGCCGATACCGCCGTGCAGATGCTGCGTTGCGTGAACAACTCGGAGTCCACCGCGCGATGCCCACCACTTGGCCACCAGTGCAGCAGCTTCCGCTTCACTCTCCACTCCGGTGTCCATCAGCCAGGCCGCGCGTTGCGCGGTCAGTCGGATGCTCTCGGTATCGAGATACGCGTCGGCGGCCCGGACGGACACAGCCTGGTTGGTGGAGATGGGTCGACCGAACTGGATACGCTCCGAGGTGTACTTTGCTGCCATGGCCAGCGCCTCTTCGCACACACCAACAGCCAAGGCTGCCAGAGCAACCCGTGCTCGGCGCAGCGTCCATTCGTAAGTGGCAGTGCCGTCGCCAGGCAGAACGTCAGCGGCGCTGACGGTGGCCCCGTCGAACTGCACAGTGCTGTTACTTTCACGGTTTGTCACGTTCAACGTGGTGCGCGAAAGACGATCGGTGCGCACGATCATCACGCTGGTTCCGCCGCCGGGCATCGCCACCGGAACAACCACAGCGTCGGCAACGTCAGCAGCGGACACCGAATCGACGGTTCCGCGCAGCGTCCATCCGTCACCCGTTGCCTCTGCCCGCACCCGCAGGTTGGCACCGTGTCCGATGTCGAACGCGCCGGTGACAATCACGGAACCGTCGAGCAGTCCTGGAAGCCACGACACTTTCTGCTCTTCGCTGCCGAACTCTGCAATCGGCAGCGCCGCCGTTGCGACGACCGACCACAGCGGTACCTGGGCAACGCGTCGACCCTGCTGCTCGAGAACTGCAGCGAGCCCAAGCATTCCGAGGCCCGCGCCGCCCACCTCTTCGGGCAGGGCGATTCCCAGAACGTCGGAATCGGCCAGCACCTTCCACAGGTCGGCGTCGAAGCCGCCTGCACTCTCCACCGTACGTAGTCGGTCGACTCCGGACTTCGCAGCAAAGATCGATTCACTCAGATCCCGCACCGCGGACAGATTGTCGTCGAATTCGAATTCCATGTCAGCTCTTTTCGTTCGGTGTTGCAGCGGGGCGACGACGCGCAGCAAGCGTCATACCCAGGCACTTGGCCGCGACAATTTCACGCATGACTTCGTTGGTGCCACCGCCGAAGGTGTTGTTCTGAGCGCGTCGGCCGAGGTTCTCGACGCGGCCTTCGAGCACTGCACCCGGAGTTCCCGGACGCAGCAATCCCTTGGCTCCCAGCACTTCCTGCAGCATTCCGTACGTAGTCACGACGGCTTCGGTGCCGAAGATCTTGGCGGCAGCAGAATCACCACCGCCCAAGGTGTTTGCGGCAACGTCGGCAACGAGTCGCAAGTTCATCAGATCGGCTGCACTGAGCAGCGCGTAGACCTCTGCCAGCTTTTCCCGGACCCATGGGATGTCGTAGACGTGGCCGTCACCGGCCGGTTCCGTCTTCGCCCACTCGACTACCTCGGCAAAAAGCTCGTTGGCGATACCACCGCGGGCGGCCAAGGCAACCCGCTCGTGGTTGAGCTGGTTGGTGATGAGCTTCCAACCCTGATTGAGTTCACCGACAACGTTGGTGAGCGGTACCCGCACATCTTCGTAATAGGTTGCCGAGGTGCTGATTCCGCCAACCGTGTGAATTTCGGTTACGGAGAATCCGGGAGCGCTTGTCGGTACCAGTACCACCGAAATGCCCTGATGTGTCGGGGCATCCGGATCGGTGCGCACGGCCAGCCACACCCAGTCGGCAAAGACGCCGGCGCTGGTGAAGATCTTGTTGCCGTTGATGACAAGCTCGTCACCCTCGATGCGAGCTCGCGTTTCGAGAGCAGCGAGGTCGGTACCGGCGTTGGGCTCGGTGTAGCCGATGGCAAAGATCAACTCGCCGGCCAGGATCGGGCGCAGGAAGAAGTCCTTCTGCGCCTGGGTTCCATGCTTGATCAACGCGGGGCCAACCGTGTTCAGCGTGACAAGCGACAGCGGTGCATTGGCGCGAATCACCTCGTCGTAGAACACGTACAGAGCTTCGGGGTTCTCCCCGCGGCCACCGAATTCCTCCGGCCACCCCAAGCCCAACCAGCCGTCCTTGCCCATCTGGCGCAGGATGCGATCGAAGACGGGTCCGCCTTCGGTCTGATCGACCAACGCGCGGCGATCCTCGTCGTTGATGATTTCGGCGAAGTACGCGCGCAGTTCCTTGCGCAGAGTCTTCGACTCCTCTGACAAATCCAGGTACATGGGTAAGACTCCTCGAGAATATGGCTAGGAGCGCGGCAGGCCGAGAACGCGCTGCGCGATGACATTGAGTTGAATTTCGACGGTTCCGCCGCCGAAGAGAATCGATGGCAAACCGATGTGATCGATGCCGTAGTTGGCACGGGGATCGACCACTGCCGCACGTGGTCCCAGCAAGCGGAGCAGGTCTCGTGATCCCTCACGCTGGGCCAGTGCGTTGTATACCTTGGAGACGCTGATCTCGGCGCCGGGTTCTTGACCGGCCAGTCGAGCCGAAACGCCACGCAGGTTCATGGCGGATAGTGCCAGTTCGCGAGAAATACTGCGCCCCAGACCTTCCACTGCATCCTCGCGCGAGCAGTCGTGACTACCGTCGGCGATAACCTGACGGAACTGCTCACTCGAACCGTGATGCAGACGCGAACCCATGCTCAGACGTTCGTTGGACAGTGTGGTCGCTGCAAGCTTCCAGCCCTGTCCCGGTTCGGCCACCAGGCACTCGTCCGGGACGAACACGTCGTCCAGGAACACCTCGTTGAACTCCGACTTGCCGGTGGACTGCTTGAGCGGCCGGACGTCGATGCCCGCCGACGTCATGTCGACCAAGAAGTACGACAGCCCACGATGTTTCGGAGCATCCGCGTCGGTGCGGGCGAGGCAGACGCCCCAGTCCGCTTCGTGCGCACCCGAGTTCCATACCTTCTGCCCCGAGATGACCCAGCCGCCGTCCACCTTGCGCGCCTTGGTGCTCAATCCGGCCAGGTCGGAGCCTGCTCCCGGCTCGCTGAAGAGTTGGCACCAGATGATGTCTGCGCGCAGAGTCGGGTCGACGAACCTGTCCTGCTGCTCGGCATTGCCGTGTTCGAGGATCGTCGGCAGCACCCATTCACCGATCACGGTGGACGGTTGCGCCCATCCACGTATGGCGAACTCGTGAGCGATCACTGCCTGTTCCTGGGGACCTGCCCCCAAACCGTAGGGCTCGCGGTAATGCGGGGCAACAAGTTTGGCCTCGGCAAAACGAGCACGCCTGGCGCTTCCCTTGGCCGGAGCCCAACTCGCGTCGGTGGTTCCGTCGTCTGGCAGCAGTTCCACGTCGGCAAACACCCGACGTACTTCAGCCCGCAATTCCGGCAACATGTCGGGATCGACAAACGAGAAGTCACGAACCGCGTCAGCCGAGCGCTCACCCAGTGTGTGCGCCCACCGCTCCTCCGCGCCGACAACAGCCGCGATGCTGAGCGCGCGACGCCAGTACAGATGCGCGTCGTGCTCCCAGGTGAAGCCGACGCCGCCGAGCAACGTGACACATTCGAGTGCGTTCTCGATCCCGATCGGCAACGCCGCAAGAGCAGCCTGAGCGGAAACGAGCTTCTGCTGGTCCACGTCGTGTTCTTCCGACCGTGCTGCGTCCCACGCTGCTGCACAGGCAATTTCGGAACGCACGAGCATCATGGCCGCTTTGTGCTGCACGGCCTGGAAGCTGCCTACCGGGCTGCCGAACTGAACCCGAGTCTTGACGTACTCGACTGCTGTGCGCAGCGCCCAACCCGCAAGCCCGCTGGCCTCGGCGGCGTACACGGTATTGACGATCAACTCGACGCGGTGCGGCGATAATCCGTCGACAATCTCCGCGGCCGACACCTGATGCTCGGTCAGAGTCAATGTGCCGATGGAGCGTGTCAGGTCGATTCCGTCCTCGACCTCCACTACCGCGGTGGCTGCCGGCGTAAGCCGGAACCACAGCGCACCTTCGCTGCTACGAGCCTGTACCAGAACGACATCCGCGCCGGGCAGGCCAAGGGCGGGGTCGGCAGTACCACTGACAGTCCACCCGGCGGCCGAGCGCTCCGCGACCAGAGAACCGCTGCAGACCGCACCGGTGGCACCATTTCCCAACTCGCCCAGCATGGTTGCCGCCGCGCTACCGGAACCGGTCGCAAGGACTCCACCGGTGATGACAGTCGGAACATACGATCCGGGGTAGAGCGTCATTCCCAACTGCTCGACGACCACTGCAAGTTCTGCAAGACCGGCACCGTCACCGCCGTATTCCTCCGGCAGATGCACCGCATGCAGACCCTGGCTGACCAACGCCTTCCAGGAATCCGGTTGCTCGCCGGCTGCGTAGCGCGTGAAATTGGCTCGGGTATCGGCAACTGCGCTGTTGCGGGCCGCAAACGCGGCTACCGCTTCGGCGAGATCACGGTGGTCTTCGAGCAGGGACAGTGCCATGGTGGGTTCCTCAATCTTCGGTTTCTACTTCGGCGTCAGATACGTTCGAGAATCAGACAGGTGGTTGCGGCCGACGCGCAGATCGCGATGAGGGCGATGGACTTGTCGCGTCGTTCCAATTCGTCGATCGCATTGGCCAGCAGACGAATACCGGTTGCCCCGGCCGGGTGACCGAGCGCAATGGCGCCACCGTTGACGTTCAGGAGGTCGTGGTCGACGCCGTGTGCTTGCGCAAAGGACATGGGCACCGATGCAAACGCTTCGTTGACCTCGAAAAGATCAATGTCGGCGATCGTCAGGCCCGTGCGTTCCAACACGATGGACGCGGCGTCCACGGGACCGTCGAGCATGAACTCGGTGTCGCCGCCGATGACGCATTGCGCCAGTATCCGGGCCCGCGGCCGCACGCCCAGTGCCGAAGCGCGAGTTGCCGACATCAGCAGAGCAGCACTCGCACCGTCCGAGACCTGCGAAGACGTTCCAGCGGTGTGCAATCCACCCTCTTGAACGGTGCGCAGCTTGGCGAGCCCTTCCAGGCTCGACTCGCGCAGTCCCTGATCACGGTGAACCGGAGTGTCCGACCCTGGAACCACCACGTCGATGATGTGCGAGTCGAATCGGCCGGCGTCCCACGCTGCAGCGGCCCGCTGTTGCGAGCGCAGCCCGAAGGCGTCGAGATCCTCGCGGCTGAAACCACGTTTGACGGCAATACGGTCTGCTGCGGTGTACTGATCGACGGTATCGAGTGACCACGACTCGGGCCGCGGCGTTCCGAGACCGGTGCCCACCTTGTAGGTGAGCGGAGCCCGCGACATCAGTTCCACCCCGCAGGCCACACCCACGTCGACGGCTCCGATGGCAATCTGGCCCGCCAGCAACTGCACCGACTGCTGCGCGGTTCCGCACTGAGCGTCGATCGTGGTGCAGCCGGCCTTCAGCGGAAGCCCGGCATGCATCCAGGATGTCCGCACGATATTGCCGAACTGTTCGCCGAGCGGCGTGACGCAGCCACCGATGACCTGATCGACGGCCTTCGGATCCACTCCCACCCGATCCAGCACACCGGACTGCGCATAACCCAACAGTTCCGCCGCGTGAACACCGGACAGCCATCCCTCACGCTTGCCGAACGGTGTTCGTGCTGCGTCCACGATGACGGGCTTCATGCCAACTCCTCGGTTCGTAATGCTGTCAAGTCCGGTAGTGCTGTTGTGTCCGGTAATGCAGTTCCGTCCAGACCGCGCACGGTCAAGGCCCACTCGTCGATCAGGTCCAAGCTGACGCACGAACGCGCGGTGAACTCGGTGTCGCAATCACACAGCGCCGTGACCGCTTCCACCATTTGTTCCATAGATTCGACCTGATCCGGCCGAATAGTCTCACCGACCAGGACTCTTGCGCCCTCACTGAGCACCGCTGCCCGCGGTTCGATCGTGTTGACGCGCACGCCCTCGCCGTAGAGTTCGACACCCATTCCGTTGCTGATGCGGTTCAGCGCGGACTTGGAGGCGCCGTACACGGTCATCGCGGTTCCCGGTTCGATCAAGGTGAACGGCGGACCTTGCCACTGTTTCGTGGTTCCGCTGGACACATTGACGATCCAGCCGTATCCGTTTGCCACCATGCCGGGTATCACGGCTTGCATCAGGTCGAGTGGCGCGTGGACGTTTGCCTCGAAGACCACACGCCGCCGACGGAGCGGGTACTCGGACAGCGGCGCGTATATCGCTGCTGCCGCGTTGTTCACCAAGATGTCGATAGTCCCGCCGAGCTTCTCGATTGCCTGAGCCACGACGGTGTCGCGCTGCTGCTCGTCGGTCAGATCCGCGACCACTATCTCGACCTTGGTTCCGTACTTCGCAATTCGAGCGGCAGTCTCCTCGAGACTGCCAGGCAGGGTCGCGTGGGCACCGAGCGTCCGAGCCACGAGGGCCACGTCGGCACCCTCCGCTGCCAGTCTTTCTGCGACGCCCGCACCGATTCCACGACTGGAACCGGTGACAAGCGCCCGGCGGCCGTCAAAGCGCCTCGTCATGCTATTTGAACTTCGAGGCGAAGCGATTGATGCTCTCCGCAATCCGGGCAACTTCGTCGTCACGTAGGCCGTGACTCATGCCGAGTGTCATTCCTCGGGCAAAGACCGCGTCGGCTTCCGGCAATCCTTCGGCCGGCTGACGGAACTCGATGTTGTTCATCATCGGGTGACGAGTGACGTTGCCGCTCCACACAGTTCGAGTGTCGATGCCGTCGGCCTCGATGGCTTCCTGCAGGTCGCTACGCGTGAATGGTGCGTTCTCGTTGATCATCACGGGGTAGCACAGCCACGCCGTATCGAGACCGTCGAGTTCTACCGGCGTCGTGAAGAATTCGGGGTGAGCACCGTACGCCGCCGTGAAAGCAGCAAACGTGGCCTTACGCGTCTTGTAGTTCTCTTCCAGCTTGTCGAGCTGCACGACGCCATAGGCTGCGCCGAGCTCGGAGGGCTCGAAGTTCCACGACATGAGCTCGAAGATGAAGTCGTTGTCGTAGTCGACGCCGTCGAGTGTTTCACGGAAGACTCGGCCGGACTTGGTGCTGCCGAACAGGTTCGGCTCGCTACGACGGCCCCAGCGGCGAAGCAGCAGAGCCTTGTCGCGGCTGGCTTCGTCGTCGACACACACCATTCCGCCGGTTCCCGCGCACGTGATGATGTGTGCCATGGAGAAGCTGGTGACGACGATGTCTGCCCGGGAGCCGGTCGGAGTGCCGCGGAGCGTGGCTCCGATCGCATCACACGAATCTTCGATCACCTTGAGCCCGTGGCGATCTGCGATATCGCGAATGACGTCCCAGTCCGGGCAGTTGCCGGCCAGGTTCGGCATCAGGATGGCACCGGTCTTCTCGGTGACCATGGCCTCGATCTTGGTGACGTCGACGTTGAACGTGTTGGGTTCAACGTCCACGAACACCGGCACCAGGCCGGCACGCACGATCGGTGCGATGTCGGTGGAGAACGTCAACGGCGATGTGATGACCTCGCTACCGGCGGGGAGTCCGAGCAGCTCGACTGCCAGGTACAGACCCGAGGATCCCGAGTTGCACATGACGCCGAACTTCTTGCCCGCCAAGGCCGCGATGCGTTCTTCCATCTCGAAGACGTTCTTGCCGATGCGCAGGCCCTGGTGCCCGCTGCGCAGTACGTCGACAACCGCCTGTATTTCTTCCTCGCCGTGGGTGGCCCTGGCGTAGGTGATCCGCTCGCTCATCTTTGTTCCTGCTTTCTCGAATATGTGCGGCAGATTCAGCGATCTGCCGAGAGGACGAGCGCACTGTGCGGGACGGGAGAACCGCCGGTCACGAGCACGTTGTCCAGAGTTTTGGTGGGTTGGTTGGTGGAGGTTCCCCGGATCAGCCGAACACCTTCGGCAATTCCGTTGACGCCGTGGATGTATCCCTCACCGAGTTGACCGCCGTGTGTGTTGATCGGCAGACGGCCGTTCAGTTCCAGATTGCCGTCGGCAATGAAGTCCTTGGCCTCGCCGCGTCCACAGAAGCCGTACTCCTCGAGCTGCAGCAGCACCATCGGAGTGAAAGCGTCGTAAAGAATCGCGGCGTCGATGTCGTCCGGGCCGATACCCGCCTGGTTCCACAACTGACGAGCGACCAGTTCGACCTCCGGCATGCTGTCGATGTCGTCACGGTAGTAGCTGCTCATCGAAATCTGTTGTGGACCAACACCTTGTGCTGCTCCGGTGATGATGGCCGGCTTGTGCGGCAGATCCCGTGCGCGCTCGGCACTCACGATGACCAACGCCTGCCCGCCGTCGCTCTCCTGGCAGCAGTCCAGCAGACGGATCGGATCGGCGATCATGCGCGAGTTCTGATGATCCTCGATCGTGATCGGCCGCTCGTAGAACCAGGCTTTGGGGTTGTTGGCAGCGTGCTTGCGTGAGAGGACCGAGATCTGCCCGAAATCCGCACTGGTTGCACCGTACTTGTGCATGTAGAGCTTGGCCAGGAACGCTTCCTGCTGAGCGGGAGTGAGTAATCCGTACGGGTTGATCCAGTTCCGGTATTCCTGGTCGGTGGTCTGGTTGTACGCAAAGGCGGGCGGACCGGCCCCGAAGCGATGCCCGGAACGCTCGTTCATGGCGCGGTAGACGACCACGACGTCGGCAACACCGCTCGAAACGGCCAGTGCGGCCTGCTGAACGGGCGCACACGCGCCGCCACCGCCGTGCGGGATCCGGCTGAAGAAGCTCAGTTCCGGGATACCGAGGGCGCGCGCGACGGCGATCTCGGGGTTGTTCTCCATGGTGAACAGCGAAAATCCGTTCACCTCTTCTGCCTCGATCTGAGCGTCGTCGAGCGCGGCGATCACCGATTCGCACGCCAACTGCCATTCGCTGCGCCCGGAATTCTTGGAGAACTCCGTCGCTCCGATGCCGGCGATTGCCGCTGCTCCGGAAAATCCTCGACTCATGCCGACACTCCTTCTACCGGTGCCACGGTCACCTTGGCACTGACGTGTGTTCCTCGTTCGTTGCGTCCGACCACGGCGATCGTGACGGCCGGGCCGACCTTCTCCACTACCTCGCCGGTGAAGGTCATCGTGTCACCGGGAAAGTTCGGAACTCCCAGCCGCAGTGAAGTTTTGACGATTCGAGAATTCGGTCCGGACCAATCGGTGATGTACCGGTCGATGAACCCGTTCGTGGAGTTGATGCTCATGAAAATGTCCGGGGTGCCACGTTCCTGGGCCTTGCCAGGATCGTGGTGCACGTCCTCGAAATCCTGCGACGAGATGGCCGCCGCGACAATGAGCGTCCGGTCCAACGGCAGTTCGAGTGTGGGAAGGTTCGAGCCCACATCACACTGGGGAAAGGTCATCTCTCAGGCCTCCCCGCGGCGCCGAAGCTGCGGCAGGATCTCACCGTGAGCGTGCTCGGAGAAGCCGACTTCGAGTTCCATGCCGAATGCCAAGTCGTCGTGGTCGATTCCGGCGATGTCGGCAACCAGACGGGTCCCTTCTTCCAGGTCGACCAAGCCGACGGCAAGCGGGTACTCGAAGGCGGGATCCTTGGGGTGGTGAATCACCGTGAAACTGTGCAGTGTGCAGCGACGCGTGGATTCGACTGTGTCCCAGCTGAACGAACGGCACGACGGGCAGGCGGGCGCAGGTGGGTGGCGAAGCGTCTTGCAGTCGGCACAACGCTGAATCTCGAGACGGCCTTCCTTGGCTGCCTCGAAGAAGAAGTCGTTGTCTCCGGTGACGGTCAGCCCGGGCACCGAGGTCCGGGGAACAGGTACTGCGTTTGTCGATGTTTCGGCCGCGCTCATGCGGGCACCTCCTGCGTATCGGGGTTGAACCTCAAGATCCGAAATCGCTCTTCCACCAAGGTCTTGCCGTTGCCGTCGACGTAGTTCTTGAACAACGTGATGAAACAGCCGTGCCCGAGGCCGGTCTGCTTGAAAGGCGATATGGACTCGATCGTGAAGTGAGCGGTGACGTGGTCGCCCGGATTCAGTTCCGCGAAGTACTCCTGCTCCACATTGGTGGCGACAACCGAGGTGTAGCCGGCTTCGTCGAGCAGTGCGAGTAGGCGTGAGTAGGAAAAGTCCTCGGTGACGCCGTCGGCGCGGAGCTGCTGAACCTCGCGATAGCGCCGGTACCCGGACATCACCCAGGTCGAGATCATCGCGGGCGGGCAGACGACGTCGCGCCTACCGGTCGCCCTGGCCGCGTCGGCGTCCACGTAGACCGGGTTGTTGTCCTCGTGTGCTTCCACCCAGTTGCGAATCATCGCCTCGTTGACGGCGTAACGCGCAACTCGTGGCGGTTCGGCCTCCGTCCCGATGAATTGCGGGAACTGTGCCTCCAAGCTCTGCACTGAAACCTCCAGTAGGGTTAGAGTTGATCAAGCGCTTGATCCTGAAGTTAGCATAGGAGCCGGGAAGTTGAAATACGGCGCCGGATCACACCTGATCGGGTACGAACTCAGGCCGTCAGGCAGGATTGCTCGAAAGAGAACACCTGCCCGAAACGGGACAGATCAGCAGCGGAGAGCATGTGGCAGCCACACCCGATCGTCGAGACACAATCTTGGAAAGCTCGGCCGAACTGTTCGCGAAGAAGGGCGTCGCATCCACGACGGTCCGCGATATCGGCGAATCAGCAGGCGTGTTCTCCGGCAGCCTGTACCACTACTTCAAATCCAAGAACGCGATTGTCGCCGAACTGCTCCGGGTCTTCATGGCGGATATTCAGGAACGGTTCAACCAGGTCGAGCGATCGGCCGACGGGCCGGAGGCGGTGTTGCGGGGCCTCATCCGGGAGACCTTGATCGTGATCGAACTTCACCCGCACCCCACCGCGATCTACCAGAACGAACGGACATACCTTCGCGACAACGATCTGCTGCAGTCCGTCGACGGCCCCTCTCGCGAGGTTCGCGAGCATTGGCTCAAGGCCATTGCGGAAGGCGTCGAACAGGGGATCTTTCGCAAGGACATCGCCCCCGAGATCTTCTATCGGTCGGTGCGCGACACCTTGTGGTCGACAAACCATTGGCCGGACCGCCAGAAGTACACCACCGAGGAGTTTGCCGATCTGATGATCACGCTCTTCCTCTCCGGTTTCCGAATCCCGCCTAAATCCTGAGTTCCGGCAGCTCGATATCGATCGAGGTGCGGCCTTGCGGGAGCAGGAACGACACTCCGAAGACAACCACCGCGCACGCAGCGCACACCAGATAGGCGACGGCAAAACCTGCCCACGACGTCGAATGCTCACTACCGGCGACAACATAAGCGGCCAGGATAGTTGCCACCGTCGCACTGCAGAGAGTGCTGCCGGAGGTACGCAACAACGAGTTGACCCCGTTTGCCGCCGCAAGGCGCTGACGCGGCACCGCTACGAGAATAAGCAGCGAGAGGGTGCTGTAGACGATCGCGGTTCCGATAGCCGTAATGAACAACGCGACAACCACTCCCCACAGGGGTTTACCCGCAACAGCGTGAATTCCGTAGCCACCGGCAAGAAATGCAGCGCCGGTCAACATCGCTGTACGCGAACCGAATCGGTCGGTGATGCGCACGGCGACCGGCGAGAACAGAACCATCGCGATGCTGGCGGGAATCTGGCACAGCGCCGCGGCGATGATGGTCAACCCGTATCCGGCCCCAGGACCCTGTGCGCCTTGCAATAACTGCGTGGTGATCAGCGTGTTCCCGAAGAACGCAAAGCCGACCAGAAGCGCGGCGATATGCGGGATCAGCACCGCACGCTTGACCAGGGCGCGAACGTCCACCAGAGGATTGACATTGCGTCGTTGCTGAAACACCCAGAGCGTGAAGAGAAGCGCCGACGACAACAGCATCGAGATCACCGAACCGCTCGCCCATCCCCAACTGCTGCCCTGTGTCATCGGGACAAGCAGCAAGACGAGCGCGGCGCTCAGGCCCACCGCACCGACCCCGTCGAAACGGCCGGACGGACTGACTTCCGACTCACGGATGAACAACGCGGCGGCAAGAGTCACCGACAACCCGATTGCCGTGGTGATCCAGAACAGCACATGCCAGTTCGAGTACTGAGCGATCATCGCCGAGAACGGAATACCCAGAGCGGTACCAACTCCGAGCGTCGAACTCATCATGGCGACGGCGCCGTTCACCTTGTTCCGGGGCAGTTCGTCGCGCAGCAGGGAAATTCCGATGGGGATGACAGCGGCGCCTGCACCTTGGAGAGCTCGCGCGAAGATGAGCACGGAGATATTCGAGGACACCGCGCACAGCATCGATCCGAGCGTCATCAAGAAGAACGCGACCAACAACATTTTCTTCTTGCCGAACATGTCGGCTAGACGCCCGAAGATGGGCGTGACGACGGCGCCGACCAGAAGTGTCACCGTCACAAGCCAAGACACCGCGGTGCGACTGGCGCCGGTGAAGTGCGGAAGTTCGGGAAGCAGCGGAACTATGACGGTTTGCAAGACGGCCTGAAAAACAGCGCCTGCGGAAACGATGGGGAACAGGAAACGGGAGCGCGCTACAACCGGTGGGACTGCTGGTGCACGGTCCAGCGTCGTCAACCTACCGCCACCTGTTCTCTAATAGTAAATATCCGTTCACCTACAGTAGGTGAACGGATATTTACCCCGCAAGTACAGTGACTACGATCACCCGTCGAGAAGTTTCTGCACCAACGGCGCATAAATCGCGACAACCTCGGCCTGAGTGCCCGTCGCGTGACCGGCCAACATCCGTCGACGCATGACGGCCACTCCCGCCACCATCGACATCGCCAGTTCGGCGCGTAGTCGCGCGTCCGGCCCCGACAACCGAGCGGCCAGCGCGTCGATCATCTGCGTCGAATAGTTCTCACGCAGTTTGCGGTTGCTTTCCTCACTCACCCCACTCATGAAGAGCAGGCTCACCGACAACGGCTTGTACGGTTCCTGCGGTTTGGTGAACAGCGACACCATCCGCTCACCGAGAGAATCGTTCGGAGCGTCGAAAACGGTATTCGCCGCCGCCCGGAAGTCGACCAACTCGTCGTACAACTGCTCTTTCGAACCGAAGTACTTGATGATGAGCGGTGCGCTGACCCCGACGTCTTCCGCGATGTCCTTGAGCGTGATTTCTCGATAGGGCCGCGTAGCGAAGGCCTTGCCGGCAGATTCCATGATCTGCGCGCGCGTCTCCTCCGAACTACGACGCCCCGACCGCGTACTCGTCATCAGGCGTTCCTGGACAATTCGCGGCGTCCGGACAATGCCCTGCCCAAGGTCAGCTCGTCCGCGAATTCGAGATCGCCACCCATCGGCAGACCGGAAGCCAAGCGCGAGACCGTCAAACCCGGAATGTCGCGCATCATCCGAACCAGATACGTCGCCGTTGCCTCCCCCTCGGTGTTGGGGTCGGTCGCGATGATCACCTCGGACACGTCCACGCCATCCTCTTGGTTTGCGATGCGGGCCAACAACTCCCGAATGCGGAGCTGATCCGGCCCGACGCCGGACAACGGATTGAGTGCTCCACCGAGAACGTGATAGCGCCCCTTGAACTCCCTTGTCCGCTCCACCGCCTGAACGTCTTTCGGTTCTTCTACGACGCAGATCACCGTTCGGTCGCGACGAGAATCCGCGCAGATCCTGCACTTCTCCTGATCGGACACAGTTCCGCACACCGTGCAGAACTGAACGCCGTCGCGGATGCGCTGCAGTGCATTCTTCAACCTGTCGATCTCCGGCGGTTCAACCGACAGAAGATGAAAGGCGATGCGCTGGGCGCTCTTGGGACCGACCCCGGGAAGTTTTCCGAGTTCGTCGATCAGATCCTGAACGGGACCTTCGTACACGCGGGCTCGTCTCTAGAAACCGGGGAGACCGGGAAGGCCTCCGCCGAGTCCGCCGGCCAAGGGGCCGAGCTTCTCTGCTGCAACATCCTGAGCCTTGCGCGATGCGTCTTCGATGGCGCCGATCACAAGATCCTGCAGGGTTTCGACATCGTCAGGGTCGACGACCTTGGGATCGATCTGCAGACCGACCACCTCACCGGTGCCCTTGACCGTGGCAATAACCAATCCGCCACCGGCCTGGCCAGTCACCTCCGCCTGTGCCATTTCCTGCTGCGCAGCCATCAACTGCTGCTGCATCTGCTGAGCCTGAGCCAGCAATGCGGACATATCGGGTGCTCCACCTGGTTGCACGTGCGGTCCTTTCTCCAGAGTTATCCCCACCAGCGTAGTCGGTGCACGCTACCGTGAGCGGGTGCGCCGAAACCCGTCAGAGATCACAAAACTGCCTAATCGTCGTAGCCTCACGCTTGGTGTGGCTCTCGCAGCTACCTTGATCACCGCTGGATGCACTATCCCGACGGGCACAGCCGAGAGCGCCGCTGCGGTCACACCGGCGGCTGCGCCCGCTACCGAACCACTAATCGGCAAAGTCGTCTTCCTCGATCCCGGACACAACGGCGCGAACGACGACACCGTCAACACCCAGGTCCCCACCGGCCGCGGCGGCACCAAGAACTGCCAGACCACCGGCACCAACACCGACGCCGGATTTGCCGAACACACCTTCAACTGGGAAGTCACAAGCCTGGTCAAGAGTGAACTCGAAGCCGAAGGCGCCACCGTCCTCCTGAGTCGGCCAGACGACACGAGCGTCGGATCATGCGTCGACGCCCGAGCCGAGGCAGCCAATGCGTCCGGCGCCGACATCGTGGTCAGCATTCACGCCGACGGCGCCGACGCCAGCGCAGAAGGCTTTCACGTCTGCTACTCCGCGCCGCCCCTCAACCCTGTTCAGGCCGGACCTTCCGTGACACTGGCCGAAACCATGCGCGACTCCTTGATCGGCGCCGGACTCACACCGTCGACGTACATCGGCGAGAACGGCCTGTCGCCACGCGCAGACCTCACCGGACTCAATCTGGCGCAGCGACCGTCGATTCTCGTGGAACTGGGAAACATGCGTAACGCCGCCGAAGCCGCCCGGATGAGCAGCCCCGCAGGCCAAGCCGAATACGCCTCGGCGATCTCGGATGGCGTGCAGGCGTTTCTGACAAGCCAGTAGTCGGCTTTCTGTGGACAACCTTTCTGGGGACAACCTTCCTGTGGATAACCACAGCTTATCCACAGGCTGATTTCGCAAGCGCCACAGCGGCGCCGCGCCAGCTACCGTTCCGGCATGGGCACGTTCCTTCAAGCAGATCTTGATGCACTACAGCAACTTTCGACGAATCTCCAAGCTCGAGCCGACGAGGTTGCCGGAGTCGACGCCATCGCACCGGTCGCCGACGCCTATCTGTTCATGGCCGGGCGAATCTCGGCATTGGCAGACGCCACCGCCCACACCGCGCGCCTGCTCGGAGCGGCAGACCGTGACTTCGCTGCCGCGCTTCACAGGATCTGAATTTCGATGCGTCCGACTATCTCCGACGTTCGCGCCTTCTCGCTTGAGCCACTGCGGACCGCGAGTTCCCAACTGATCGAGGCAGATCGGCGGGCCGAAGACATACTCGACGCGGCCCGACGCACGGTAGAGCGCGAATTCGACGTCTGGAAAGGCGAAGCGGCAACAGCGGCCGCCGCCGAACTCTCGGCCACACTCCGCGTGTCCGGTCGAATCTCCATTGCTGTGCGAAATGTGGCGGACTGTTATGCCGGAGCGGCAAATACGCTCGGTCATGCGTACCGCGCAGTCAACATGATCATCGACGACGCGACTCTCACGCACGGTCTGACCGTCACCGACAACGGCGAGGTCTTTCCACCGGCGCCTGCAACACCGGGGAGTCTGGCAGATATTCTGCAAGGAGACCAATATGCCGAGGCTGCAGCAACTTTTGGCATCAGGCTCTCCGAGGCCCTCGACGCCGTGAAGCAGGCCGACCACACTGCCGCCGAGGCTTTGGCAACGGCATTGGGCCAACTCGCAGAGCTTCTGGGTCCTCCGGTCGCGGTTGTCAGTGACCCCATAGGCCTTCCCGGCAACCCCGCCGCACTGAGCAACTACTGGAACAGCATCTCCCCCGGCGAAAAAGACGCACTGGCACTGCGCGATCCGGCAATCGGAAGTCGAGACGGACTGCCTGCGCTTGACCGCGACTACTACAACCGGCGCTACTTGGAATCGATGCGCGAAACATCGCCAAGCACCTACGCCGCCGTCGCCGCAGAGCTACGGCCGGACATGTTCCTCCTGGCGGTGAGCCCCGACGGACACACCGCCATCGCACTCGGAAATCCCGATACCGCAGACAATGTCGCAACCCTGGTTCCCGGAACGGGGACCACCGTCGGCGGAATCGGCGGAGACCTTCAGAGAACCAGGGCGATGTACGACGCGGCCCGCGTGGCATCGCCCGGATCCGTCAACTCGGTCATTCTCTGGTCCGGATACGATTCGCCGCCAACCATTCCCGATGCGGGGCTCGACCGCTACGCCGATACTGCCGCGCCCGCGCTGGACGCATTCCAGGACGGCTTACGCGCATCCCACGACGGTCCTGCCTCGCACAACGTGGTCATCGGGCATTCCTACGGCAGCACCGTCATCGGCGCCGCCACCACCGACGGAGGCTCACTGAACGTCGACGATCTGGTCTTCGTCGCGAGCCCAGGTGTCGACGCGGAGCGCGTCGACGAATTACGACTCGATACGACGGCGGGAGCCGATATGGGTGAACACGTCTACGCAACAACAGCATTCTGGGACCCCGTGCAGCTGATACCGAGAGCGCTCGGGATTCACGGTTTCGATCCGGCCGACCCCACGTTCGGCGCCCAGGTATTCACGAGCGCACCAGGCTCACCGGGGTTGGCAGTGCACAGCGACTACTGGAATGCAGAAAATCCGGCCCTGAAAACTCTGGGCCGGATCATCAGCGGGAAGTGAGCAGGAACTATCCGAGTTCACGCTTGAGGTTGTCCAGCACAGTAGCCTGAATGCGCTGCAAGCCCTTGGGCGCAAACGTCCGCTCGAAGAATCCGCCGATACCCGTAGCGCCCTGCCACTGAGTCAGCGTTGTCACCGTAGTGCCCGTACCGTTGGGGGCCACGGTCCACGTGGTCACCATGCTGGAATTGGCATCCTTCTCCGTGATGACGTTGCCCTCGACCGTGACCGTCGCCTTGACGTTGCGCGAACGCTTTTCCGTCGCCTTGAGGGTCCACTCCGCAACTGTTCCGTTGCCCTGGCCACCACTGAGCACCTTGTAGTCGAGGTACTGCTCCGACAGAATGCGCGGGCGCACCGTCTCGTAATCGGAGAGTGCCGCGAGCACCTGCTCCGGTGTATGTGGAACGACCGTCGAACTCATTGCGTTGACCTGACCCATTACCCGTACTACTCCTCAGTTGACTACCTGCATGCTGCACAGACCCTTGTTTCCATACTGCCTGTTCCGGCCCGGTATCTCGACTATCGACCAGATCATGTGAGCTGGTTCACTATCGGTGCCGCGAATCCGCGACCGTTTGCAACAACTCGATCAAATTCCCGCAAATCGACCCCTACCGATGGCCCCCAGCAACCGCTAGGGATAGCGTCGAGGTTGTGACTCTCTCGTTCAATGGGGTAGTTCCGAAGTTTTCCAGGATCCGGGCGGGTAAGCGTCCGGGTTCCGACGGCGCGCGCGAAACCGGTTTTGCGCGGCACCGGGAAGGCGTTGCGCGACTTCTCGCGTCGTATCACGCGATACCCCCCGATGGTTCGGTCCGACTGGCCAAGAAGACCTCCAACCTGTTCCGGGCCCGTGCCAAGTCGTCGACTCCCGGCCTCGACGTCAGCGGGCTCACCGGTGTGATCGCCGTCGACCCGGTGGCGCGGACGGCAGACGTCGCCGGCATGTGCACGTACGAGGACCTTGTCGACGCAACGCTTGCGTACGGGCTGGCGCCACTCGTCGTGCCCCAACTCAAGACCATCACGCTCGGTGGCGCCGTCACCGGGTTGGGAATCGAATCCACGTCCTTCCGAAACGGATTGCCGCACGAATCCGTTCTGGAGATCGACATCCTCACCGGAAACGGCGAGATCATCACCGCCACACCTGACGGTGAACACGCCGAACTGTTCTTCGGTTTCCCCAATTCCTACGGCACCCTCGGCTATTCCACGCGGCTCAAGATCAGCCTCGAACCGGTGAAAAAGTATGTAGCCCTGCGCCATCTGCGTTTCGATTCACTGAAGACGCTCGAGACCACGATGGACCGCATCGTCACCGACCGGGAGTACGACGGCGTCGCGGTCGATTACCTCGACGGTGTCGTCTTTACCGATGCCGAGAGCTACCTCACGCTCGGTGTTCAGACCGACGACGATGGGCCGGTCAGCGACTACACGGGACAGAACATCTTCTACCGTTCGATCCAGCATCCGTCGCTGGTACATCCAAAACCCGACCGCCTCACCATCCGGGACTACCTGTGGCGCTGGGACACCGACTGGTTCTGGTGCTCGCGGGCCTTCGGAGCCCAGAACCCCAAGATCCGGCGCTTGTGGCCCAAGCAGTACCTCCGCAGCAGCTTCTACTGGAAACTGATCGCCCTCGACCACAAGTACGACATCGGCGATCGCCTCGAAAAGCGCAAGGGAAAGCCCCCACGTGAACGCGTCGTCCAGGACGTCGAGGTGCCCATCGAACGAACCGCGGATTTTGTCTCCTGGTTCCTCGAGGAGATCCCGATCGAACCGCTGTGGTTGTGCCCGTTGCGTCTTCGCGAGCCCAGTCCCGCCGGAGCCTCCGCAGCGCGGCCTTGGCCGTTGTACCCCCTCGAACCCAAGCGCACCTACGTCAACATCGGATTCTGGTCTTCGGTACCGATCGTTCCCGGTGAGCGCGAGGGAGCAGCAAACAGATTGATCGAGGACAAGGTCGGCGACTTCGACGGACACAAGTCCCTCTACTCGGACTCCTATTACTCGAAGGAAGACTTCGAGGCGCAGTACTACGGCGGCGACCGCTACCTGCACCTCAAGGATCGCTACGACCCCAATTCGCGTTTATTGGACCTATTTTCTAAGGCGGTGCAACGGAAATGACCACGTTCAAGGATTCCAAGAACCAAGAAAAGCTCTCCATCGCAGAGATTCTCGAGACGCTTTCCGACGGCATGCTGCCGCTTCGATTCACCGCCTACGACGGTAGTGTCGCCGGACCCGAGGATGCCGACTACGGCCTCCACCTCAAGTCGACCCGCGGAACCACCTATCTTGCAACAGCTCCCGGCGATCTCGGCATGGCACGCGCCTACGTCTCCGGCGACCTCGAAGCCGAGGGTGTTCATCCCGGCGACCCGTACGAGATCCTCCGCGTCATGGGCGACGAACTACACCTCAAGCGCCCCTCCGCACTGACGCTTGCCAGCATCACCCGCTCCCTCGGCTGGGATTTGTTGCGTCCCATCGCGCCGCCGCCGCAGGAACACCTTCCCCGCTGGCGCCGCGTCGCAGAAGGACTGCGGCACTCCAAATCTCGTGACGCCGAAGTCATCCATCACCACTACGACGTCTCCAACACTTTCTACGAGTACGTCCTCGGCCCCTCGATGACCTACACCTGCGCGACCTACGAGAACGCCGAACAGACTCTCGAGCAGGCACAGGAGAACAAGTACCGCTTGGTGTTCGAGAAGCTCGGACTCCAAGCAGGCGACCGCCTCCTCGACATCGGCTGTGGTTGGGGTTCGATGGTCCGCTACGCCGCCCGCCGCGGCGTCAAGGTGATCGGTGTGACCCTCTCCCGCGAACAAGCCGACTGGGCACAGAAAGCCATCGAGGACGAGGGGCTCGCCGACCTCGCCCAGGTTCGTTTCTCCGACTATCGCGACGTTGCCGAATCCGGTTTCGATGCAATCTCTTCCATCGGACTGACCGAACACATCGGCGTCGGGAACTACCCGGCGTACTTCGAATTCCTCAAGGGCAAACTTCGCGAAGGTGGGCGTCTGCTCAACCACTGCATCACCCGACCGGACAATCGCAGCAGTGCCAAGGCCGGCGGGTTCATCGACCGGTACGTCTTCCCAGACGGGGAGCTCACCGGTTCCGGCCGCATCATCTCCGAGATCCAGAACGTGGGACTCGAAGTGCGGCACGAGGAGAACATCCGCGAGCACTACGCCCTGACCCTTGCGGCGTGGTGCCAGAATCTGGTCGACAACTGGGATGTCTGCGTCGCGGAGGTCGGTGAAGGTACCGCTCGCGTGTGGGGCCTCTACATGGCCGGCTCACGCCTGGGCTTCGAGCGCAATGTCGTTCAGCTGCACCAGGTTCTGGCCGTCAAACTCGGCGCCAAGGGCGAGGCACATGTGCCGTTGCGCCCGTGGTGGAAGGGGTAGGGGCCTTCGGCTCCCGTGTGCTTTTCTCTCCCCAGAACTGAGCGAACGTACCTTTCAGCGCGTTAGATGCGCCGAAAGGTACGTTCGCTCTTTTCAGGTGGGTCTGAATCAGCCCTTCAGCGACGCCGGCGGCGTGAACCGCTCACCGTACTTGGCTGCCAATTCCTCGGCGCGAGCGACAAATCCAGCCTTGCCGCCCTCGTAACCGGTGACGAACTGGCTGACGCCACCCGTCCAGGCCGGGTAGCCGATACCCATGATGGAGCCGATGTTGGCGTCGGCCGTCGTCATGAGGACACCTTCGTCGAAGCACTTGACGGTCTCGATGGCTTCGATGAACAGCATGCGGTCGATGAGATCCTGGAGCGGCGCTTCCGTCGATCCCGACTTGAAGGCATCACGCAGACCCGGCCACAGACCAGTGCGCTTGCCGTCTGCGTACTCGTAGAATCCGCCGCCGCCGAGACGACCGGTGCGACCACCGTCGACGAGGGTGTTGATGACGTCGCCGGCCGGATCTGCGGGCAATTCCTTGCCTTCGGCCTTGGCGGCATCCGCGCTTTCCTTGCGGATCTTCTGCATCAGGGTGAGGTTGAGCTCATCCGAAAGCTGCAGCGGCGCAGCCGGGTACCCTGCCTGCATACCGGCCTGCTCGATGGTGGCCGGCTCGATACCCTCGGCCAGCATGCCGATGGCTTCGTTGATGAAGGTGCCGATGACGCGCGAGGTGAAGAAGCCGCGCGAGTCGTTGACCACGATCGGCGTCTTTCGGATGGCCTGGACGTAGTCGAATACGCGAGCCAATGCCTCGTCGGACGTCTTCTCACCGCGGATGATCTCCACCAGCGGCATCTTGTCGACAGGCGAGAAGAAGTGGATGCCGATGAAATCTTCCTGGCGCTTCACACCGGTCGCCAGACCCGTGATGGGAAGCGTCGAGGTGTTGGAACCCAGTAGCGCGTTGGGCGCAACGATGTCCTCGATCTCCTGGAACACCTTGTGCTTGAGTTCCTGGCTCTCGAAAACTGCCTCGATGACGAAGTCGACGCCCGCGAAATCGGCGGGGTCAGCCGTCGGGGTGATCTTGGCAAGAAGTGCGTCGGACTTCTCCTGCGTGGTCTTGCCACGCGAAAGTGCCTTGGCTTCAATACCTTCGGAGTAAGCCTTGCCCTTGTTGGCAGCCTCGATGGTGACGTCCTTGAGGACCACCTCGAAGCCCGCCTTCGCGGACACGTAGGCAATGCCTGCACCCATCATGCCTGCACCGAGAACGCCGACCTTGGTGATCGGGGTCTTCCCGATACCGGCGGGACGTGAGCCGCCGCCGTTGATGGCCTGCAGGTCGAAGAAGAACGCCTGGATCATGTTCTTCGCAACACGACCCGTCACAAGGGACGTGAAGTAACGAGCCTCGATGAGCATTGCGTTGTCGATGTCGACCTGCGAGCCCTCGACCGCTGCGGCCATGATGGCACGCGGAGCGGGCATGGGAGCACCCTTGAGCTGCTTACGCAGGTTCGCCGGGAACGCCGGAAGGTTGGCGGCAAAGGCCGGGGTGGACGGAGTTCCACCGGGGATCTTGTAGCCCTTCTTGTCCCAAGGCTGAACGCCGCCTTCGGGATTGGCCTTGATCCATGCCTTCGCGGCCGGAACCAGTTCCTCGACGGAACCGACAACCTCGTCGACGATGCCAACTTCCTTGGCCTCTACCGGTCCGCGCTGCTGACCCTGCAGGAGCAGGTTCAGGAGGGCGTTCTGCAGGCCGAGCAGACGGACGGTGCGCACGATGCCGCCGCCGCCGGGGAGCAGTCCGAGAGTGACCTCGGGCAGACCGATCTTGACGCCCTTGACGTCAGCGGCAATGCGGTAGTGCGTCGCGAGGGCAATTTCGAGGCCGCCGCCGAGCGCTGCACCGTTGATCGCGGAAACCACGGGCTTGCCGAGGGTCTCGAGGCGACGCAACGCGGCCTTGATGGTTCCGACCTCGGCGAAGATGTCGGGAGCCTGCTCTGGCCCGACCTTGATCATGTTCTTGAGGTCACCGCCCGCGAAGAACGTCTTCTTGGCCGAAGTGAGGACAACTCCGGTGATGGAGTCCTTCTCCTCGTACAAGCGGTCGACAGTGGCCTGCATCGACGCCTTGTACAGGTCGTTCATGGTGTTGGCGCCCTGGTTGGGGTCGTCCATGGTGAGCAGGACGATGCCGTCGGAGTCCTGCTCCCAGTTGATCATGTTGTTCTCGGTCACGCTGATTCGTCTCCTGTAGTCCGGTCGCGTCAGACGCGCTCGATGATGGTGGCAACGCCCATACCGCCGCCGATGCACAGCGTGACGAGAGCACGCTTGCCACCGCGACGCTCGAGTTCGTCGACCATCGTGCCGAGAATCATTGCGCCAGTGGCGCCGAGCGGGTGTCCCATGGCGATTGCGCCACCGTTGACGTTGAGCTTCTCGTCCGGAATGTTGAGGTCCTTCTGGAACTTCAGGACGACGGAGGCAAAAGCCTCGTTGATCTCGAACAGGTCGATGTCGTCAACCGTCAGGCCGGCCGCAGCCAGAACCTTCTTGGTTGCCGGCGTCGGGCCGGTGAGCATGATCGTGGAATCGGCACCGCTGGTCGCCGTCGCGACGACGCGGGCACGCGGGGTCAAATTCATTGCCTGACCGGCACTCTCGGAGCCCACGAGCACCAGTGCGGCGCCGTCGACGATTCCCGAGCTGTTACCACCGTGGTGAACGTGGTTGATCTTCTCGACCCAGTGGTACTTCTGGAGCGCTACCGCGTCGAAGCCGCCGACCTCACCGACGACACTGAACGCGGGTGCAAGTCCGGCAAGGTTTGCCGCCGTGGTGCCCGGACGCATGTGCTCGTCGTTGTCGAGAACGGTGATGCCGTTGATGTCCTTGACCGGGACAACGGACTTGGCAAAGTATCCGCCGGTCCAAGCCTTCGCGGCCAGATCCTGCGAGCGGACGGCGTACGCGTCGACATCGTCACGCGAGAAACCCTCGATGGTGGCGATGAGGTCTGCGCCGACGCCCTGCGGAACGAAGTAGTTGTCGTAGTTGGTGGCCGGGTCCAGTGCCCACGGTCCGCCGTCCGAGCCCATCGGGACCCTCGACATGGACTCGACGCCACCGGCGATCACGAGCTCGTCCCAACCGGAGCGAACCTTCTGGGCTGCCATGTTCACGGCTTCCAAACCGGACGCACAGAAGCGGTTGATCTGCACGCCACCGACGGTGTCAGGAAGCTTCGCGTCGTTGACAGCGATGCGCGCCATGTCGGCACCCTGATCGCCCACCGGCCCGACGATCCCGAGGATGAGATCGGAGATCCGGTCTTCGTCGAGATCGGGGAAGCGCACGCGCAGTTCCTGGATCAGACCCGTGACCAGCGAAATCGGCTTGACCGAGTGCAAAGACCCTGTCTTCTTGCCGCGGCCTCGCGGGGTACGGATGGCTTCATAAATGAATGCCTCTGTGGTCACTGTGAGGTGTTCCTTCCGTCTAATTCGTCGAACCGGCCTGCAGTCAGACCTCCGGTCCACCCACTGTAGAACGTGTTCCAAATTATTGGGAAGGACCAAAGCGATCGTGCTTGATGACCGAGAGGATCAGACGGGCCGCACCTACTCGAGCTTGCGTGCTCCCAGGACGTCCTTGAGCAGTTCCTTTGCCACTTCCTCCGGGTCGCGACGGGTTGTCGGATCGGCAGGTTGCGCAGCCTCCGCGAACATCTGCTTTTCTTCTTCCGGCGTTGCCGCGGCAGGTGTCGCTTCGTAGTCGACCTCGGGGGCCGGTCCAGGGTCGTCCGGGTAATCCGGAGCCTCGGGCGGCGGAATGTCGTCGGAACCGCGATCTGCGCCCTGCGGCCGCGATGTCGACGCAGGAGCCTTGGCCGCCCGCTCCTGACTTGGCCGCGAGAACCGTGGCGCTGCCGCCGGGCGCGCCGGAGCCTCGGCCGCCTTGGCTGCCGGACCCGAACCGGCCGGGACAACCGGTGCACCCTCCTGGTATTCCACTTGCCAAGTGCCACCGAACATTTCGGAAAGCACTTCACAGATGACCGCCGCATTGTGCGGCGAGGTGACACGCGCACCGAGCACCGGAGTGACATGCGCAATCACCAACACATGGCCACGCACATCGTGAACCGTCGCGGCCGACAGCATGGCCGGCAGGACCTTGTTTCGCTCACCCACCTTGTTGCGCAACGTATTCCACGACTCGCGGAGTGTTTCGACGGTCGGGCCTGCCGAAGCTGGGGCAGCGACCGGAACCTCTTCCGCAACCGGAGTGGGCTCGGGTTCCGGTTCGGCAACCGGCGCGGGCTCGACAACGGGCTCAGGCGCAGGTTCGGGTGCAGCCTCAACTACCGGAGCAGGTTCGGGCTCAACAATCGACTCAGGCGCAGGTACAACCTCGACAACCGGCGCAGGCGCGGGTTCCGGCGCGGCCTCGACTACAGGCGCGGGCGGCACAACCTCCGGCTCTGCTTTGCGCTGCGACGGACGCTGGAACTTGGACTCCACTGGGGGCTCTGGGGACGGCGTCGGCGCAGCATGCACTGGCGGCGGAGCCGTACTCGAAGCAGCAACAGCGGACCCTACCGGCGCGAAACCTGCTGCCGGGATACCTCTTTCGACCTTTTCCAACCGCTGAAGCAGAGCCGATTCGGAATCCGACGCCGATGGCAGCAGCATCCTCGCGCACATCACTTCGAGCAACAGACGAGGGGCGGTGGCGCCGCGCATCTCACCCAGCCCGGCGTGGACGGTCTCGGCAAAACGCGTCAGGGTGGCCGGTCCGACGTTCTGAATCTGTTCACGCATGGTGACCAGTTCAGCTTCGGGTGCGTCGACCAATCCTGTTTCGGCAGCGTCGGGAACTGCTTGCATCAGGATGAGATCGCGGAGGCGTTCCAGAAGGTCGAGTGCAAATCTACGGGGATCGTGGCCGGCGTCCATGACACGTTCGACGGTTCCGAACAGCGCGGCACCGTTACCGGCGGACAGTGCGTCCACGGCCTCGTCGATGAGGGCCACGTCGGTAACGCCGAGAAGTGAGAGAGCCCGCGGGTAGGTGACGCCTTCGTCGCCGGCTCCGGCCAGGAGCTGATCGAGAACGCTGAGGGAGTCACGCGGCGATCCGCCACCGGCCTTGATGACCAATGGGTACACCGCCGGCTCGACAGCGACGTTCTCTTGCGCACACACGTTCTCGAGGAGCCCGCGCATCGTGGACGGCGCGAGAAGCCGGAACGGATAGTGGTGCGTACGCGACCGAATGGTCGGAAGGACCTTTTCAGGTTCCGTGGTCGCGAAGACGAAGATGAGATGCTCGGGCGGCTCTTCCACGATCTTGAGGAGTGCATTGAAACCCGCCGCCGTGACCATGTGGGCCTCGTCGATGATGAAGATGCGGTAGTTCGACTCGGCCGGCGCGTAGAAGGCTTTGTCGCGAAGCTCACGGGTGTCGTCGACACCACCGTGACTCGCGGCGTCGAGTTCGGTGACATCGACGTTGCCGGAACCGCCAGGACCGAGCGCGATACAGGAGTTGCACACTCCACACGGCGTCGACGTCGGGCCTTCCTTGCAGTTCAGTGAGCGCGCCAGAATACGAGCTGACGACGTCTTTCCGCAGCCACGAGGGCCGGAGAACAGATAGGCATGGTTGATACGCCCTGCGTCGAGGGCGGTGCTCAGTGGTGCGGTGACATGTTCCTGCCCCACCACCTCGGCGAAGGACGCCGGTCGATACTTCCGGTACAGGGCCACGCGCAAAGACTACCGGCGAGGTACGACAGCTCGCCCGGTGCGGGTGCAACGCCCAGACGGATACGAAACATGTTCGCAACATGGTCGCAGCGCAGTGGAAACCACACGCACCCATCGTGGATGCCGAGCATGCGGACAGGTCCGCATGTGGGAGGAGAAAACTGTGCCCGCCACCATCGACGCCGGAGCAACCGCCTGGTTGCTCATCAGCACCGCACTCGTTCTACTGATGACTCCAGGCCTTGCCTTGTTCTACGGCGGCATGGTCCGCTCGACCGGCGTACTGAACATGATCATGATGAGCTTCGTCTCCATCGCGCTTGTCACCGTGGCCTGGCTGTTCGTGGGTTACAGCCTCGTATTCGGTGACGATCACGGCGGCATCATCGGCGGACTCGAACACCTCGGGATGGCAGGTATCGACCCGTCGACCGTGCACGGGAACGTTCCGGAAGTGCTGTTCGCGACCTTCCAACTGACGTTCGCCATCCTGACCGCAGCACTGATCAGTGGCGCCATCGCAGACCGGGCAAAGTTTTCCGCCTGGATGATCTTCGTCCCGATCTGGTCCCTCCTCGTCTACGCACCGGTCGCTCACTGGGTGTGGAATCCGGACGGTTGGCTGGCTCGAATGGGAGCCCTCGACTACGCGGGCGGCTTGGTCGTCGAGATCGTCTCCGGCGCGTCGGGCCTCGCGCTGGCTCTGGTCCTCGGTCAGCGCATGGGATTCAAAGCCGAGTCGATGCGTCCGCACAACCTTCCCTTCGTCCTGCTCGGCGTCGGTCTGCTGTGGTTCGGGTGGTTCGGTTTCAACGCCGGTTCCGCTCTTGCCGCCGACGGTATGGCCGCGCAGATCTTCCTCAACACCCTCGTCGCCGGTTGCACCGGTCTGTTGGGCTGGCTGTTCGTCGAGCAGAACCGCGACGGCCATCCCACGACCTTCGGCGCCGCGTCCGGCGTCGTTGCCGGCCTTGTGGCAATCACGCCGTCCTGCGGAACCGTCAATATGTTCGGGGCCGTGATCATCGGACTGATCGCCGGCATCGTCTGCTCCTATGCCGTTGGCTGGAAGCACAAACTCGGCTACGACGACTCCCTCGACGTGGTCGGCGTGCACCTCGTCGGCGGCATCATCGGATCCCTGTTGATCGGACTCCTCGCGACGGCCGTCATGACCGGCGGCCCTGAAGGACTCTTCTACGGTGGCGGTCTTGCACAGCTCGGCAAGCAGTTTGTCGGTGTTGTCGTCGTCGCGCTCTATGCCTTCGGTGTCACCTACGGCCTCGGCAAGCTGATCGATCGAACCTTCGGCTTCCGCATCTCGCGCGAAGACGAGGCCCGCGGAATCGACGTCGCACTGCACGCCGAGTCCGCCTACGAGCACGGCGTCCTCGGACACGGTCCGATCGGCGGCCAGAACCCCAGTCCGTTCCTTCAGCGTCAGCGAGAGGAACGTGGGGAACGAGAACGCGACCGGGACTGAAGGCAGGGGTCAGCGGGGATCACCGCCTGCACAAGGCTCGTAGACCGAACTCGCGAAATCCGGGACGGTAGGTGCCGGCGAACCAGCGAGGGGCGCCTGCTCTTTCCATGATTCCTTGGTGATGGTCATCGGCAGGTAGGCGTCCTTCAACGCTTCCCAGGCCGCAGTTCCCGCCTCCGGAGCCACGCCGGTCAGCTCTGCCATCCACTTCCCCATTACGGCGGCGTTTTGCGGATCCTGCGAGAAATCGTAGGTGTCCCACATCGCCTTGCAGTAATTCATGACGTCATTCGGACGCTCTGCGATCGTGCTGCAGGACGCGGTGGGATAACCGTGATTGAGACCCGACAGCGCATTGCCGGGCTTACCGATGATGTCCGTGACACGCACGAACTCGGATTCGGAGAGCTGCGACGCCATGGTGGGACCGTAATAGAGGACGTCGACCTGTTTGGCCTTGAACGCCGCGATTGCGGTGGCCGGCGCTCCGACTCCGACAAAAGTTATGTCCTTGGCCGGATCCATACCCGCCTCTTGTGCCATCTGGCTGATCCACAATTCCATTCCCGCGCCACGGGCTGTCACGCCGATCGTTTTGCCTTTGATGCTTGCCATCGTGGTGTCGGGATCGGTGGGGTCACCTGCAATCTCGGTTCCCGGTTGCGCGATCACATCCATCGTGTTGCCCACCAGGGAGCCAAGAGCTTTCACGCATGCGCCCTTCTCGATCGCCGGCCACAGCATCGCCGGCACCATCGAACCGACCGTGAGGTCGTTGGAGATGACAGCGGCGGCAACAGCATTGGTCAAGGCAGGTGGATTCAATTCGACGTTGACTCCATGCTTGTCGAAGAACCCCTCGTTCTCGGCGACGACGGTAAGCAGGTCGGTGGGCACCCCTTGGGTGACTCCGATCCTCATGACGGAACCCTCTGCCGAAGCGGCATCACTCCCGCATGCTCCCAAAGTGAATGCGGCAACTGTCGTAGCGGCGATGAACATCGTCTTCGATGTCCGGAAACTTTGCGTGTTCAACTGATGTCCTCGAATACTCAAGTGGGTGACGGAATGTGGAGCCTGGACTAGATGACGACGCCGCCGTTGGCGCTGATCACCTGGCCGACGAGATAGTGGTTTTCACCGGCTAGGTAGAGCGCCAGGGACGCATATTCCTCAGGCTTTCCGAGCCGTCCGACCGGGATCATTTGATAGAGATTCCGCTTTTCCTCGTCGGTGGCATGTTCGAGGTAGGCCTCGAACGGCGGAGTGAGCACACCTCCGCACGCGATTGCGTTCACAAAGATGTTGGCGCCGGCTACATCCAGGGCAACAGTCTTGGTCAGGTTCGCTACGGCGGCCTTGCTCGCGGAGTAACCAGGACTGTGCATGCTTGCGGTGGATATACCGGCGACAGAGGAAATGTTGACGATCCGGCCGTACTGCTGAGGTTCCATGTACTTCAGTGCCTCGCGGGTGCAGTAAAACAGGCCGTGCACGTTGACATCCCACCACCGGAGCCAGTCGTCATCATCGAGGCTGCTGGTAATTCCGACTGCGCGCCGAGGAACAGGTGTCGTGACGTACTCGTAGTGCTTGTTACGTCGAATCTCGTCGGCCGGCGAGGTCGGCACAATTGCCGCATTGTTCACGAGAATGTGGACGGTACCGAATCTCTCTGCTGCAGCCGTGAACATCTCGGCCACTTCACTTTTCGACGAGACATCACAACGAACCGGAAGACTCTCGCGCCCCAAGCCCTCGATCTCGGCTTATACCTCTGCGAGTTTGTCACCCTGAACATCACACAGGACAAGGTTCGCGCCTTCCTCGGCCATCGCGAGTGCGATAGCCCGGCCAAGACCTTGTCCGGCGCCCGTGACAACCGCAACCCGGTTGAGAAGTTTCATGCACAATCCCTTTCTCGAAGAAATTCGTGCCGACAAAACGGTGTGGACAACAGGGTTTTCGGGCACCGAGCATGTCGCGGGGCAATGCTCGGCCCAATCGATGTGACGACCATCACGCTACAGTCGTCCCCGGCGACCGCGTTGACAGATTGGGTCGATATCCTTGACAACATGGGACAACACGTCGAGAGTTCGGGCCGTCGATGCTGAGGCTACGTAGTGCTGTCTTGAACGGATATGTCGAAGTGGCACAGTCGGTTGGACTGAATCCTCACCCCCTGATGCGGGTTGCCGGGATCGACCCCGCCTCGTTTGCCTCGACGCAGGGATGGATCGCAGCGAAGTCCGTGAGCGAGTTGCTCGAACTCTCCGCATCACAATCGGGCCGTGACGATTTCGGCCTCAGAATGTCCCTTGATCGCGGTGTGTCGAACCTCGGTCCGGTGGGCCTGATCGCACGCGAGGAGCCCGACGTACGGAGCGCACTCGGAATCGTATTGCGCCACATGAAATTACACAACGAAGCAATCCGTCTCGATTTGACAGAATCTCGCGGCCTGGCCACGATTCGAGTGACGCCGATGGACGGGATGATCCTGGGACAGCAATCGGTGGATCTGGTTGTCGCGTCGACCCTACGAGTCCTGTGCGATTTCCTGCCCGACGAATGGCTACCGATATCCACCTGTTTCACGCATGCGGCGCCCGCCGACGACGAGATGCACATTCGCATCTTCGGCCCGTCCATCCACTTCGATCACGAGATCGACGGAATCATCATTGCAACAAGCGATTTGGATGCACCAAATCGACTGTCCAACCCCGTACTTCGTCCGTTCGCCCAAGAGTATCTCGGACTACTCGCACCGCCGGAGAACCCGTCCCTGGCCGGACAGGTCCGAGACCTGATCGCCACACTGCTACCGACAGAGCATTGCTCGGTGACGCGTATCGCGCGCAGTCTGGGGATGGACAGGCGGACATTGCATCGGCGACTAGCGCAGTCGGGTGAGACGTACTCGTCGATCCTGGATGCGGTGCGACGCGATCAGGCCACAATGTCGATCGAGCGCGGAGATCGTTCCCTCACCGAAATCTCGGTGGAACTCGGGTTTTCCGAGTTGAGCGCGTTCTCGAGGTGGTTCCGCCAACAGTTCGGATGCAGTCCGAAGGTCTGGTCGCAACAGTAACTCTGGGCCGTTCACCGGCTGCTTCGATGATGTCCGAGGTAGGCAATAGTGGACCGACTGGCGGTACAGCCGTCAGCCAACTGGAGTAATCGGTGTCGACCGAACCTTCTCGATGAACTCGCGGGTTTCCTCGGCATCACGCGGACGGTAGAGGCGCATGCCGTAATAGAACTTCTGCCCCTCCGTCGCGCGGATGACGTTCGGCTTGTTCGCTACGCGGTCGTCACCGAACCAGATGCTGATGGTGCCGTCGTCGTTGCGAACCAGTTCGCTGTCGGACAGGCCAGGTCGGTCGACGTCGAGCCAGCCCATCCCGTCGTACTTGATCACCGAGAAGTATCCGTTGCGCTCGTAGTCCAGCGGCGGAACAGCAAAGGTCCACACATCCACACCGGTGGATGTGGCCACCGCCTGGAAGTATTGGGCATCCTCGGGCGGCAGACCACCCCAGCCCAGGCGGGCGCCCAACAGGTGCTGGTAAGAATCCGTACTGACGGGGGTACCGAAGCCCTTGGAGAAGTCCGCCTCGGCGGCATGAGTTTCCAGCTCGGCGCCGACCGACTTGCGGGTGTCCTCGTCGAACTCCCGGCCTCGGTACGGATTGGACGTCGCGGCGGTGATCCGGCGTGCGTCCTGCAACTCGTGGGCGCGGGCGAGCCCGCCCCCGGTCGCGGTGCGGCCCGCCACATACACATGAGTGCCGGTGGACAGGTCGGCGTTGCGCACTGTCAAAATCTCACCGGGGTAGATGACACCGACGACGTAATGGTTCTCGTCGATGATCTCGGCCACCTGGTATTCGCTGGACGGCGCGAGCGAGAAGGTGGCTTCCTCGGTCACGTCGACGACGGCGAAGGAGTAGATCAGGTCCACGTTCGACCGGATCACGACCTGGGTTTCGACGTTCACCGGCACCCTGGAGTGAAAGTACCTGTTGACCGGGGCCTTGGTGAGCTGCTCCCGGAAGTAGTGCGCGGTTTCAGCCTCGACGAAGTTGTCTCGGGTTACGATCTCGGTCACGGGGCGTCCCTTCTCGAACCAACAGATCAACGACGACGCTAATCGCCCGTGGAACCGCTGCCTTCGCCCGCCGCGGGTGAATTCACTGGCTGCGATATCTGCCCGCCCTGCATCATCGGCCGAGTTAGATCGAGCCCGCATCCCTGGAGAACCCTTTCGCGTCAGGGCGTGACCGACGCCTTCGCTGTGGACGGTTCAGCGCACTCTGGCGATCCCTCGCCCATCCGATCGCGACGATGTGCATGATCGACCGCCACACCTCTGCCCTGTCACGTGTGTTCGCGACAGGGCCTTCTCACTGGCGGGGTCAACTAATCAATCACGGCTGCCTTACGGGCCAACCGCCGCGCGTGCTCGCTGCGCGAGAATCAGTGCGAGTTCAGCGTTGCGCGCAACTCCCCCAACATGTCACGGAACTCCTTGCTGCTTTCCAGGCCGGCCTCATCTCGAGGTCGATCCATCTCGATTTTCATATCCACCACAACCTCACCGGCGCGCATGGCAACTACCCGATCCGCGATGAGCAATGCCTCGTTCAGATCGTGTGTCACGAAAACCACGGTCTGCCGTTCCTGGCTCCACACATCAAGGAATTCGTCGCGAACCACGTCGCGGGTCTGCGCATCCAGCGCCGAGAACGGCTCATCCATGAGGATCAATGCCGGCTTCATCACCCACGTCCGGGCGAGAGCCGCACGCTGACGCATGCCCTGCGACAGTTGCCACGGGTACCGGTCCGCTGCAGCCTCGAGTCCGACTCTGCGCAGCATCTCCATCGACCGCTCACGCCGCTCGGCCTTTCCGACATGAGCAAGCTCCATACCGAGCTCCACATTCTGCCTGGCCGTACGCCACGGATACAGCGCGTCACGGGCGAACATGTATCCCATCTCCGAACGCGCCTGCGCCGGACTGGTGCCCAGCACCGAGACGGAGCCGGTGGTCGGATGAATCAATCCCCCCATCAGATTCAGCGCTGTTGTCTTTCCGCAGCCACTGTGTCCTACCAGTACCAACAGCTCACCCCGCTTACCCGTGAGCGAGAGATCTCGAACTCCGGAGAAGGTGCTCGCGCCAGCTGGCGTGTAATCCAATGTTGCAGAACGAATCTCGAACGCGGGGTCTTCGACTGCAACGGCGTTGTCGGTTCCCACAGCTTTCACTCCTGTATACGTCATCATGCGTCCTGCGGGGGTTGCCAACGAAGAATCGACTTCTCGATACGCCCGGCGGCAGCGTTGAACACTGCGGCGATCACTGCAAGAACGATCAGCGCGGCGTACACCGTCCCGAGGTCGAACGCAGCCGAGGATGCCGAGATCTGCTGCCCCAAGCCACTTGTCGAGGCGATGAGTTCTGCGCCGACTACGCCGAGGAGCGAGTAGATCAGGCCTAGCCGAAGACCGGCGAAGATGGACGGCACGGCCACCGGCAAGAGCACCTTGTAGAAGCGCTGCCACTTACTCGCTCCCATGACCACGGACAGCCGAAGCAATTCCGAGTCGGCACTCGATACACCGGCCCTGGTATTGATGGTGATGATGAAGACAACCAGCGTGAATGCCAGGACGATTTTCGAGGTCGAACCGATACCGAAGTAGATGACGAACACCGGGGCAAGAGCAATGCGCGGCATCGCATTGATCGCGTCCAGGAACGGAGAAACCACGGCCTCGACGCTCGGCGCCAGCGCGAGCCCGATGCCCGCGGCAATACCGATCACCGCGCTCAGAATCAATGCGATGAAGGCCGCAGACACCGTCGACCACAGGTCAGGCCAGAAAGTGCCTTTCTCCTGCCAAGCCAGAAAGGCCTCCCACACGAGCTTCGGGTTCGACACCACCAGCTTGTTCTCACCGGCGTAGTTGTAGCTGATCTGCCAGGCAGCCAGTATCGCGATCAGCAGCGCTATCTGCACCGCGAGTAATGATCCGCCGGAAAGTTTGGCCTTGGCGCCGGTAGCGCCGACAACAACTTTCTTACCCTTCGGCTTCTTTTCCTCTGGTGGGACAGGTTGAAGTACCGGGTCGACGCGCGTCGTCGCGACGGCAGCGGGAGGGGTCATCGCGGATCACCACCCGTGCACGGCTCGTAGACCGAGCTGGCGAAATCCGGCGCAACGGGAGCCGGCGAACCAGCCAACTCGGCTTGCGCTTCCCACGATTCCTGCGTGATGGTCATCGGCAGATACGTCGATTTCAGTGCGTCCCAGGCTGCCGGTCCCCCGGCAGGCGAGACACCGATCAGCTCGGACATCCATTTGCCCATCGCCGCAGCGTTTTTGGGATCCTGCGCAAAATCGTAGGTGTCCCACATCGCCTTGCAGTAGTTCAACAAGTCGTTCGGGCGTTGCTCGATCGTGTTGCAGGACGCCGAGGGATATCCCTGAACAAGCGAGGAAAGCGCATTCCCGGGCTTGCCGATAATGTCCGTCACGCGCACTACTTCGGATTCGGGCAACTGCTCGGCCATAGTGGGGCCGTAGTAGAGAACGTCAACCTGCTTGGCCTTGAACGCCTGGATTGCTGTGGCCGGCGCTCCGACTCCCACGAACGTGACGTCCTTGGCCGGGTCCAGACCGGCATCGTTGAGCAGCTGCGTAATCCACAGTTCCATGCCGGATCCACGGGAAGTGACACCGATGGTCTTTCCTTTGATGCTCGCCATAGTGGTGTTGGGATCGGTGGGGTCACCGGCGATCTCGGTGCCTGGCTGCGCAATCACATCCATCGTGTTTCCGAGCGTGGAGCCCAAAGCCTTTGCACAGGCGCCCTTGTCGATTGCCGGCCACAAGGTCCCGGGCACCATGGTCCCGACAGTGATGTCGTTCGAAATGACGGCGGCGGAGAGGGCGGTGGTCAAGGAGGGAGGCATCAGTTCGACGTTGACCCCACGCTTGTCGAAGAAACCCTCGTTTTCAGCAACGACGGTGAGCAGATCGCCTGGCACTCCCTGAGTGATTCCGATCTTCATGACAGAGCCGTCGGCAGAGGCAGAATCACTGCCGCAGGCACCCAAACTGAATGCGGTCGCTGTAGTGGCGGCGATGACCGCCGCCTTCCGTGCCCAAGAACGTTGTGAACTCATCTGACTTTTCTCATACCCTTTAGTGTCTTGTGAAGGTAGTCGCTACGAACCGGGATGCGAGCCAACACAATTGGTGTGCGCAAAATGCGCCGGCGGCTGTACTGAGCGTGTCCGGGGCACGGCAGTACTGGCGCGCCCCGGACAAAACATGCAGGTTGACGAAAAATCAGGCGTGGTGGGTGAAACCCAACTGACCCGGCCGACGATTCGGCGCATAACCCAACTTCGCCAACGTCTCATCGGTATCGGCATACCTCTGACCGATCCGA
>NZ_BCWX01000009.1 GCF_001894805.1 Rhodococcus globerulus NBRC 14531
TGCCGTTGCCGTCGATCGAGTCGCTTCGCTCCTCTCAATTCCGAATCTTCGTTTTCACCAATCGAATACATCGCAACGTCTGAACCGGTACCCGACACCCGAACGAGGCTGGGGAGGAGGGGGAGGGTCACGAAAAGCGCCCCGTCTCGCGTCCACTGCCTCGTCATCATCATGCTCCCAATCATACACCCCGCCCACTAAACCGCAAAACAACCCGAAAACACAAAACACCGAAACTATCACTACCACAACAACATTCGGTGTTCACAAAAACAGCATCGTGCATAACTCACGAATCCAACTCAACACCAACCGAATATCGAAACCTACTGACATACAACAACATTCAAAAACACCTAAAACGAGCCCCACAACACCCCCACCCGCCCCGGCACCACTCCCCATTCAATAATTCCCGTCAGGCTCGCCTGACGGGACTGTCATAATCTCCGTACCAAGCCGAGATCGACGGGCTGCACCGAAGGGAAATTTCCATGGGTAGATTCAAACAAGCGACCCGCAAAAGATCTCAAGCCGACCGCCGGCGCCTTACCGAACCGGACGCGGTCGCAGCTCGCGCAATTGCATCGGCATTTATTCCTGCCCAAGCCCGTGCTTCAGAACGTGCATCCGCCGCAAAGCTTCTGATCCCGTGGCAACGCGCACCAAGCGGAGTTCAACCGGGTAGCTCCGTCGATCTTGACGACAAAGGATTTCCTGCCGCAGTCAGCGACTTCATCGGCACCGAGACTCTCGTACTGCACCATTCCCTCTTCCCCGCGATGAGCGCGGCGGAGAATTTGACGACGGTAGCTCACCTCATCGACCAATGGGAACCAACAGGGAAGATGCGGACAATCTCGATAATCACGCTTTGCCGATCTGCGCTCGAGTCTGCATCCCGCGCCGTGTGGGTGCTCTGCGAGCCAGACCGCGACGAACGCCGCAGCCGGGCGCTGAGGATTACGCGGGAAGAAGTGCAACGCCACAAGAAATATGTCACCGAACAGGTAAATCGATTGGACAAAGCCGCTGCGAACTCCGCCAGCGCGCCGATGGCGTTTGAGACACCCGCCTACTTGATCGAGCTCAAGACGCAGAAACGCAACGCAGAATCCGTGATGCAAACACTGATCGATTCCGGGGTCAAAGGCGCACTCACCATGGAACAGACCATCGACGCGGCGGCCGAATGGATCGATGCCAACAGGCTAGTGAAGTCAGGCCGGCCGATGGCCAACCTGACACGCGAAAAATATTCGATCGCATCAGGTATCGCACACGGATCAACCTGGCCGACACGATACCTACTCGGAGCCACCGATCTGACCAGCGTCGTCGCAGACCTGCTCTACGCCTCCCTCACCACTACAGAGGCCGCAATCACCCTCTGGGAAACACACGCCTCAGTAGACCCACGCGTCGGACGGAAATGCCCACAACACCTTCGACAAGCCGCACGCCAACTCCACCCACGCTACGCATCGGCGAGTTCCTAGCCCCTGCCTGAGGCGGGATAAATGGAACAACTGCTGGTGGTGCAAGCGCACACATGGTGATTACTTTCTGCGATGACGACTGAAAGGCTATTGAATTGAGCGTGGACTGGGACAAGATCGGGAAGGACGACTTCGAAAGAATCGTCGAGACGCTGCTGACGCGGAAGTGGCAGGGCATTGCGACAGTGACCTGCCCGGACGGGCGGGGCGGTGACGGCGGAATCGACGTCGAAGTTCGACAGAGTGATCGCCGGCGCATCCACCAGTTGAAGTACTTCCCAGACGGATTCTCCGGAGATAAGAAGACAACCCGCCACAAACAGATTCGCAACTCATTCGAACGAGCGACGAAGCTGTCGCCGCCCCCATCCGAGTGGATTCTCGTGATCCCCGCAAAGCTCACTCCTGGCGAACGAACATTCGTTGAGGGATTAGGAGGACCCGACCGGCCGCCCGTCACCATTCTCGACCGTGTGGGATTGGACGTCCTGATTGCCGAGTTTCCGGACGTCTATCGTTACCTCCGGCGCGATCACCTGCGACCTGAAGTCGAGTTGTATCGTCTCGAAACGGAGACGCTCACCGGCAGTTCCAAACCGCTCACCCGCCGGATACTGGACCTCGGAGCACAAGCAGACTCCACCGACCTCTTCTGGGCCACCGACTTTTCCCGGGTAGGCGACAAAGTTACCTACACGGTCCGCCCCAAAGACACTGACGCTCATAAGAAAAGCCCCATCACCGTGAGCTTCGACAGCGTCTTCGGCCCTGAACACGACGATGTGCGCAGAAAATTTGAGCAGTCGATGAATTTCGGCGCCTCCGGAGCAATCGTGCTACCGCCGCACGTCGTCAACAACATGGTGATCCGGGGGCCCCAAGCCATTGCCGGTACACCCGGCAATGTCACGGTCCGGATGGAGCCACTCAACGACAACCCTGCGGTCGGCGAGTTCGCTGAGCTTCGCTTCTTCGGCACCGACGGGACACTCAGGTCAGCGCACGAAGGTCGAATCACGTACATCAACCACGGATCAGTCGGCTACTCACTCGAAATCTCGTTCTACGAGCACCTAGAGGTTGAGCTTTTGGCTCCGATCAGCACAGGGGGATCGGGAGAATCCCGTCTCTCGTACAATTTTCACAGAATTCGCCCCAAGGATGCACTAGCTGTTCTCGACCTCCTCGATTCGTTGCGGTCGCCCGGGATCTTCAAGGTCTACATCAAAGACGACTTCCTGGCATCCCATCAAACCAACGGGGAGCCGACCGACCCGGCACTGGAACAAGAACTCGCCGAGATATACGGCATCGCACTCGATCTCAGCGTGGTACAGGAATTCTGCAACCACTCCTTCGCAATTCCGGAAGAAATAACCCCCTGGGAGCGGGTGAACCTGCGCGTCGCGCGGATCATCATCGACGGACACCTCACAGCCTCACCCCGAATCACCAACTGGACTGCGCCTCTGTCCGGTTTGGACTCACCGAAACTACGCACACAGCTCACAGAAAGCGGCCCCGCTCACTTCACGTGGAAGGATTTCACGCTCAAGCTGGGATCCAAGGAACTCGCTCTCGGCGATGCCGGGGTCATCCACGGGTCGGCGAAGGTAGTCAATTCAGAGGAAGCTCTCGCGGCCTTGGACGCCGGCACTGCAAGAGGATTCCGGATCAAATTCGAACCCCAGGAAGATCGATACTTCCTGATCTATCTCCTCGGACAAGGACCAGAACTGAAGGACCGCATGATCGCCAAGTGGACACTGCCCGGCTTCACACAACCCGGAACGGAAAAAACAAACCGCAATTGATCAAATAATGTTGCTGGTAACGCAACACGAGAGGACCAGGACGCAGATCCCGGAAATCGCGGTCGGCGAGCTGTGCTGCAGATTCCCCAATACGTGGCGCGTTCATTCCCCGGGCGTAGTGCTCGAAGCCCTTGAGTGGATCCAGGGCACTCATCACTGCAGACAACGAATCGCCTACGCATTCAAGGCCGGCCCACAACCAGACTCTCGACTGGCATCGCCCACCGAACTAGTTCATTGGGGACGGCGGCAAAATAGCGCGCTGTACCTACTCCTGGAACCAGCTACCGTTGAAATACGGTAACTGGCAAAGGATTATCTGTCTGGGTGCGCACCGGCCTTGCCCGTGCGGTTCAGCCCGTGGTGATGTTGACGACGCACTTGTCGACGGCCTGAACCCGCTCGTCGCCTGCTGAAATCTTCAAGGGTGCATCACTTGCTTTGCTCCAGCTTCCACCGTTTCGTGCGCCACCAGTCGAGGCGTACGCGACATTGCCGTTGATTACCCACACGTCGGAGCGGTTCTTGGTCTTTCCCGCGCCATCGACTGTGGTCGCCCCGTAGAAGGTGAGCGGACCATCGGTGATCACAGTTCCGTTGGTCAACCCATAGCCACTGGTCGATAGTCCGGAGCTAACGAGAGATGTCAGCTCTGCGCTGGCGGGAGCGCAACGAGGATCTGAAGCCGTCTTGGCTGCTGGGTTACCGGCCGATTCCGACGGAACTACCTTCGCGGTGGACGTCGGGGACGTTACGGCCACTGAAGTAGTCGAAATCGCGGTCGACGTCTTGTCACTACTTCCACATGCTGCGAGAAGAAGGGCACAGATGGCTGTGGCCGCGAACACGGCCGAACGAGTAATTTTCACAGGATGATCAAACCAGACTTGCCGGTCGCAAATCTCGTATGTCCTTTACGGTGCCCGGACGGCTTATCCAGTCGTCAAGGGACTGTTAGGTGGCGCGACAAAAGTTAAGCACTGCGAGCAAAGTGATGCCGTTTCGGGCTCACGCACGACCGGCCCGAACATGTCGTGCCCGTCAGGACGAGGACCAAGACCGTCCAGCTGCTGACTCGCTGGGCGGTGGTGCGGTTAGGGTTTCCGATTGGGGCCTGTGAAGCTTTGAACCTGTCAGCCCCTCTCATGCCCACGCGGGACGCCATCGGGGATCAGTTACGACCACCCGAGGTGCCCCCGACGCTGCAATCAGCGCAGCACGGTGACGGCCGTCCACCCAGGAGCCTTCGCTCCCGACAGTCAGCGGCTGAGTGAAGAACTCCTCCCACACACGACAATCCGGGCCGAACAGACCGCTCTGCTCACCGCACCGCACCCAATCGTCGAATTCCCAGTTGGCGGGTCGGACCCTGACCACCAGCACGCTCAGACGAGCAATCAACAACCAGTCAACCCACGGATACCCTTCATACAGTCGCCAGTTGTTCGACTCCACCACCGAACCGGCCACCTTCGGCAGAGTCGAGACCGCCCGAACAACGAAATCCACGAAAGGTTCTCCTCTCCATGACCTACGGCAGTGCCGGGCTCGGAGCCTTGGGCTTGGACTCAGTCAGTTTTCGGGCAACTGAGTGCGCGCAGGAGAGCATGAATTTCCGCGCGGCGGTAACGGCGGTGCCCACCGACAGTCGTAATGTATCCAATTTTTCCTTCGATGGCCCAGCGGCCGACGGTTTTCGGGGTGACGTGGAAAAGCGCAGCGACGTGTCCCGGGGTCAGAAACTCATCGCCGCCGTCGGAGTCGCTGCCTGCAGCTGTCTGGGATTCACTCCCCAACACGCCGGAAGAACCCTCCGACCAAGATAGTGCGGTAGCCTCCTCCACCGTCGGCTCATCACTCGCAGCAGCGGCCGGCGTTGCGGTGCTGACCGTGGAGTCAAAGTCTTCGGCGGCATGACGACATGTGCTCACTGTGATTTAGCTGTTTCTCTCGTGCCGATGATCATTCACCCACTCTGATGAGGGGCAGAAATTGTGCGCTTGGCTGCAGTGGTGAGAGGTCTGATCTTGGGCGCAGAACCATGTTCGAGCCGTGCCGACCAATGCTGGCAGGCCTGGCGAGGATTCGGCGGGCCGTGTCGCCTTGTTGGCCTTAGAGCCACGACATCAGCAGTCAACTGGCCTATATGCACACTAGATCTTTTCTGAAGTGCACGATCGAGCGGTGGGCGGATTATCGGTCAATATACGCGCTCAGATTGTCTGCCTATCGAGCATTGGCCACATTTCGCGCACACGTCAATGTTTCTTTGTCCAGCTCGCCCACCACCGCCAAATCGATACCAGCGTGTAGCGGAAGCAAGGATATCGGAGTGCCGAGGCACCCCCTCCCTCCCAACACGTTTCGTATCGAACAACCAACAGCAGCCCTCAAATCGGACGCCGACTGGGGAGTCCGTATGCCCTGGCCGTCAATGTCTCCATAACTGTGCGTGGGAGCATCCGCTGCGCCAGGAGGACCACGGGTGCATTGCTTCCGACTGCGTAGACTGGGCGTGTGCGTTTTGCCTCGACGGCTTTCAGGACGGTTCTCGCCACGGTGTCTGGCGAAATGCCTTGTCCTTCTTTAGCGTCGAGCTTCGCGATCACAGTTGTGAAGTCGCGTTGATATGGAGAATGCGGTCCGCAGTATTTGGTGCGCCGTGTGGAGAGTCCGGTGTCGATCGAGCCGGGCTCGACGGTAGTGATGTCGATGCCGAACGGTTTCAGTTCGTAACGGGCTGCCGTCGAGAAGGCCTTGATCGCGGCTTTGGTTCCCGCGTACGAAGAGCGGTAGGCCAGGGGGAAGCTCGCCAGCATCGATCCGACGTTGACGACTGTGCCGCGCCCACGCACCCTCATGCCGGGTAGCACGCGCTGGGTCAGTTCCACCGGACCGAAGACGTTGAGCTGAAAAAGACGCCTCACGGCGTCAATGGGCAGCTCTTCGATTGGGCCGCATTGGCTTTCGCCCGCATTGTTGACCAACACGTCGATGTCGATGTGTTGGAGGCGTTCACTCCACTTTCTGACGTAATCATCACTTATGATCAAGTCGTCAGTCAAGGGCGAATAAGAGTTTCTCGACGAGTACCGAAACTCCTTCGTCCGACATGGACCGTAGAACGCTCGCGGATATGTGCGATGTGGGAGAGTCTCCACCGCGAGGACTTGGGGTACCTGATTCACGCTCCTCCGGTCGCGCAGGCAGCCGAGGTGCCGGCGCCCTGCGCAGGCATCGGACTGTCACCATGCTGCGCCTCTAGGTGCCATCCGGTAGGACTGACGCCGGGGCGATGACGGTGTGCAACGCTCCACGGTAAGACTGTGGAAGGGCCTTGCTGCACAACTCTTCCGCCTCGCATGCAGGTACACCCAGCGCCCGGAGAACTCGTACGGTCGTTCGGTCGACGGTGCTCGCCTCGTCTCGATCCGAATCTTCAAGGAGCAAACGGCCCATCGACAACAGGGTGCCCGACACAAGAGCCAAGGCAAGTTCGGAGTCCTCGACGTCGAATCGTCCCTGTTTCGTCGCCGATTCGATGTCTCGGCGCGAGCGCGGCGCCAAACCTCGCTCGGACGCAACCACTGCCGCTTCCGCGGTGAGCAGAACCCGACTCAGCTGCGGCTCCATTCGAAACAGGCGCCCGGACAGCCTGAAGGACTGCGTGAACTTCTCGACGGGATCATCCAGGCCCACCGTGAGGGTATCGAGGTACGCGCCGACGGATTCCAGCGCCTCGTCGACGGCGGCGCTCCACAGTTCCTCTTTGCTGGCGAAATAATTGTAGAAGGATCCGTTGCCTACATCGGCAGCTTGGGTGATCTCCAGAACCGGCGCGTTGACGTTGCCATTTGCAACAAAATCCAGTGCGGCTCGGACGAGTGCCGCTCGGGTGCGAGCTTTGCGGCGTTCGACGCGGCTGTCCTCCATCACTTGATGCTTCCCTTCCGTCACGCAAGGAGCCCAGTCTAACGCCACCATAACAAAATGACGATTTCGTCAAAAAGGGTTGACGCGGCCTCCTGCAATAAGTGACGATATCGTCAACAGCTTCGGAGGATTCAATATGCCGACAGACATCAACCCCCGGTCAGGCGTCGACGGCCACCAGAACATTCACGTCGACCAAGGATCATTGCCGGGTGAACATCCCGGGCGCGCCAGGAATCCGGTCATCAAGGTCCACGACATCGCGTGGCTCGAGTTCCGGAAGCCGGATCTGGTCAAAGCACAAGCCTTTGCCGAGGCTTTCGGATTTTCGGTCACGCTACGTACGCCGGATGAACTGCATTTGCGAGGTACCGATGTCGGTTCCCCGTGTGTGATCATCCGCAAGGGGGGCCGCTCGAGCTACGTCGGCGCGGCCTTCCTGGCCGCCGATGTCGCCGACGTGGTGAAACTGGCCGAGGCGGCCGATCGCCGCGTCGATCGACTTCCCGACGCCATCGGCGGGGTCGCGGTGAGCTTGACCGATCCGAGCGGTCAGGCAGTGCGGGTGGTCGCCGAAATCGACGGCGGGGCGCAACTGCCGCGACAGCAGGTGCACGCCCTGAACTTCGGTGTCTCGCACACCGCACCCCAGATCGCTCCCCGACTGAACTCCACCCAGCGAACTCCGCGTGAACCTGCGCGAGTGGAACGACTGGGACACGTCGTTCTCCAGCGCACCCGCTACCTCGAGAATCTCGACTGGTACCTCGAACACCTCGGGCTGATCGTGAGCGACTTCCTCTTCTACGACGGCCAACGCGAACGCGGTCCAGTGATGAGCTTCATTCGCTGCGATCGCGGCGAGACCCCCACCGACCATCACACACTCGCCATGACGTTGGGCCCCTCGGACCGCTACGTGCACTCGGCGTACCAGGTGTGCGACCTCGACGCCATCGGGGCAGGCCACCGATACCTCACCGAACGCGGATACAAGCACTCGTGGGGCATCGGCCGCCACATCCAAGGCAGCCAGATATTCGACTACTGGCGGGACCCGGACGGTTTCCTCGTCGAACACTTCAGTGACGGCGACCTCTTCGATTCCTCCCTCGAACCGGGGTGGGCACCGATGACCGCAACAGGATTGGCCCAATGGGGACCACCTGTGAGCAAGGACTTCCTCGGCCTCGCTCCCGGCAAAGACGCTCTCCACGAACTCCGATCGATCATCTCGGCCCTACACCGCGACAACGAATTCGACCCCGAACGCCTCCGCGGCCTGTTGAAAGTAGCCTCCTCATGAGCATCCCGGTCCTCCGCACCCCCGACGCCTGGTGGGTACAGCTACCCGCCGGCGCAGCACGCATCGACACCTCGGCAACGACCACGGCCGAACTGCTCAGCGATCGCACAGCAGTCGATGCCGCATCCAACAGCACAGACACCGTACCGCTCGAGACACTTGACCTGATTTCACCAGTCACCGCCCCGTGCCGGGTCGTCGCACAGATGACCAATTACGTTTCACACGTCAAGGATTCGGGCATGAACCCCGACACGGTCCCGCTAACCTTCTTCCGGAAATCGTCCGGCTCGATCAGTGGACCCACGGACGCCATCGTCAAACCCGCACACGTGAATCTACTCGACTACGAGGCGGAGATCGGACTCGTCATCGGAAAGCCGTTCCCTGTCGGCACTCCCGTGGACAACTCCACCGCCGCCGACCATATCGCAGCACTGGTGATCACCAATGATGTGTCCGCCCGCGATGTTCAGTTGCCGAAAACACAGTTCTACGAGGCGAAGTCATACCCGACCTTCACTCCCGTCGGTCCGGTGCTGCTCATTCTCGAGGAAGGCGACTTCGCCCGTTTCGACAAGCTCCGACTGATGCTTCGCGTCAATGGTGAACTGCGACAGAACAGTACGGTCCGAGACATGATCTATCCGCCGTCAAAGGCGTTGGAGACCCTGAGCAAATTTCAACGCCTCGATGTCGGGGACTTGATTCTCACCGGCACACCCGGCGGAACGGCCCTCAAGGTGCCCGCCAAACCGATCGAGATCATCGGCGGGTTCTTACCGCCCGCGCTCAAATGGAAGCTGTTCTTCAACAAGCAGTCGGCCAATCCCCACTACTTGAAGGACGGGGATGTGGTCGAAGTGAGCATCGCAACGGATGACTTCATGCTCGACCTCGGAATCCAGCGCACGAAGGTGAAGTACGCGCGATGAATCTCGGGACAGGCGAAACTTTGCCTCGGCTCGGTACTTCCACTACGTGCCGAACCGCAGTGGCGTCATGACCTTAAAGCACTACCCCGTGGTAATCGTCGGGGCCGGTCCATCCGGAATGACCGCCGCGTCACTACTGGGCCGATACTCCACGAACTGTCTTGTGCTCGACAGGTGGGCGAGCGTTTTCGCGCAACCGCGAGCCGTTCACCTCGATGACGAGATCTATCGCATCCTCGGCGATCTAGGTATCGCCGAGGAGTTCGGCTCGATCTCACGAGCCGGACAGGGTCTACGGTTGATCGACTCGGACATGAGCACGATCGCAGAATTCACCCGCAACCCGACGGAACAACCACACGGATTCCCCGCGGCCAACATGTTCGACCAGCCCGCACTCGAAGCGGTACTGCGAGCAAGAATGGACCAAGGCGGCAATGTGACATTTCGTGGCCATTGCGAAGTCTCCGACGTCATCAACGAACGCGATACGGTACGCGTGATCTACACTGAAAGAGACACTGGGCGAGTACATTCGGTCACGGCGGACTACGTATTGGGCTGCGATGGGGCCAACAGCGTCGTGCGCTCCGCGATCGGATCACGGATGACGCACTTGGGATTCGAGCAACGGTGGCTGGTCGTCGACATCGCCACCACCGCCGACTTGCAGCTATGGGATGGCGTCCACCAACTGTGCGACCCGCACCGCGCGGGAACTTACATGCGGATCGGTGAGACGCGCTATCGGTGGGAATTCCGATTGCAGGATCACGAAACCGTGGACGATTATCGTGACCTCGATACCTTGCGTCCGCTGTTCGACCCGTGGCTCGGAGCTGTCGTCAACTCGGATGTGGAGCTGATCCGGGTCGCGGAATACACCTTTCACGCGCAGGTCGCCGACCGGTGGCGCGATCGCCGAGTATTTTTGCTCGGCGACGCAGCCCACCTCACGCCTCCGTTCATCGGACAAGGCCTGGGCGCCGGCCTTCGTGATGCAAAAAACCTGATGTGGAAACTGGTCGCGGTCCGGGAAGGTCTGCTCCCCGCATCCGCGCTCGACAGTTACCAGATCGAACGCAGCCCGCACGCTACCGCGATGATCAAACGGGCCGTGATGGTCGGCTGGGCGATGACCGGGGGCGGCCATCGGACTGCCGCAGTGCGAAAACGTGTCCTCCCGCCGCTGATCAAGCTTCCCGGCATCGCGGCCAAAGTGACCGACAGCGCGACCCCCAGCCTGCGTCCATCGCAGTTCGTTCGCCGTAGCGTTCCGACGATTCACGGACTCGCAGGAACACTTTGCCCAAATGCGTTGGTGGACAAATCAACCCGGTTCGACGAAATCGCGCCCGACCAGACGGTCGTCGTGACAATGACACCCCCGAGCGACGGACAGCGACGAGAAATGACCCGCCGGGGCGCCCACGTCTTGGTAGTCGAAAAATCTTCGCCTCTGGGAACATGGCTGCGGCGCGGCCGGTCCTGCGCAGCGATCGTACGTCCGGATCGAACAGTGATGGCGTCCTCCCGGTCCCTGTCTTCACTGCACACCCGAGTACCTGTGCTGCCGGCCCCCGTCGGCGCGGCCAGGCCGGCTTGACCGTCGGGCTGGCCCAGTTCTCGCAGCCCTCGACTCTGTCCTCATCCTCATTTAGGAACCTCATGGCTACAGACATCTCCACCCCGCAATACCGTGCGAACATCTACTCGACAGAGGCGATTCTCGATCCGTATCCGCACTACGCCGAGTTACGCGCGTTGGGCCCGGTGGTATGGCTTGCTCGCCATCGCGTTTTTGCCGTTTCCCGGTACGCCGAGTGCAAATCCGTGCTGCTCGACGACGAAACATTCATTTCCGGCGACGGTGTAGGGCTCAATCCGGTCGCCAACAAGTTGGGTCAGGGTACGACCCTCAACAGCGATGGAGACGAGCACACTCTGAAGCGATCCGTCCTGGCGCATCGGTTGACTCCCAAGGCTGTTCGGAAGATGACGTCTGCAATCGAGGAAAAGGCCGAAAGCATAGTCGAGAATGCCCTCCGTAAGCAGTGGGTGGACGGAGTCGACGACCTCGCGACAGCCTTACCCATGTCGATTGTGCCTGATCTCGTCGGGTGGCCCGAAGACGGTCGCGACGACTTGCTGCGTTGGGCCGGGGCCACATTCGATGCCCTCGGCCCGATCAACCGACATGCTGTCGGCGCAACGAAAGCCGCGGCCGAGATGCTGGCCTTCTCCAAAAGGGTTGTCCGAGAGCGATCCGTACTTCCCGGCAGCATGGGCGAAGACGTTCTCATCGCCGCCGACGAAAACAAGATCGACAAGTCACAGTGTCCTGCCTTGATGATCGATTACCTCGCACCCTCTCTGGACACAACGATCGGCGCAATCTCGGGCGCGCTGAATCTGTTCGCGCAACACCCCGACCAATGGCAGGCCGTTCGCGAGAACCCCGATCTGATCCCGAACGCGGTCAACGAAGTCGTTCGCTTCGAGTCGCCGATCCGCGCGTTCTCCCGCCGAGCGACACGGGACACCGACGTGGGAGGCTCGATGATCCCCGCAGGCGGTCGAGTGCTGGTGGTGTACGCCTCCGCCAACCGAGACCCGCGCGAGTGGCACGATCCGGATTCATTCGACATCACACGCGACGCTGCACGCCAGCTCGGATTCGGCTCCGGAACACACGGCTGCGCAGGCCAAGGCTTGGCCCGTCTCGAAACACAGACCATCTTGCGCATCCTCGCCCGGCGCGTCGCCCGTATCGAACCTGCAGGCAGCGCGGAACGTGCAATCAACAACGTCATTCACCGATACGAGCGGCTTCCCTTGAAGCTGGTCGCAGCAGGAAAGGCACTCTCATGAAGATCAGCGTCGACTGGGACCGCTGCGAAGGCCACGGTATCTGCACCGAACAGGCGCCGAAGGTGTTCAGCCTCGACGACGAAGGCGAACTCTCCTATGCGTACGAAAATACAGACATTCCGGACGAGCTCGCTCCCGGCGCCCGCTCGGCGATCGGCGCCTGCCCCGTTGCCGCGCTGAAAGAGCAACAGTGAGTACCTCCGATCGCCACATCGTCATCGTCGGCGATTCCATTGCAGGATGCACAGCTGCACGCGAACTCCGTGCGCGCGGCCACCTCGGACCCATCACGATGATCGGGGCAGACAGCGACGGCTCCTACGCCCGGCCACCGTTGTCCAAGCACATCCTCAAAGAGGGGGCGAAGGAAGCCGAGGTGTGGGATCTATCGGACCTCGACATCACTGCCATCCGCGGCACCGCGACCGGCCTCGACACCGACCTACAAGCAGTTCTACTCACTGATGGACGCCAAGTTCGCTTCGATGCCCTCATCGTCGCAACCGGAGCTCGAGCCCGCCGTATCGGTGCCCCCACCCAACACGGGGAGTTGGTGTTGCGAACATTCGCCGACGCCCGGGAGCTGGGCACTCGGCTCGACGCGGCCGATTCGGCGATCGTCGTCGGCGCCGGCTTTCTGGGAATGGAAGTCGCCAGTGTATGTGCAGCGCGCGGCATCGCAGTCACCGTGGTAGACGTCGATGCACCGCTCCAACGTATCCTCGGGTCGTTTCTGTCCGGGGCAATCACCGCCCGTGCGCGATCCTCGCCGGTGCAGATAGTGCGCACCGATCGGCCCGTCGAACTGATCGGCGATCCCGTCACCGGAATAGCCCTCTCGGATCGAGAACTACATGCGGATCTCGTCGTGACCTGCGCCGGCGAAATTCCCGACTCGCACTGGCTCGAAAGTTCCGGTGCCGCCGACACACAGGGCGTCGGTATCGACGCCCGGTGCGCGACCGCAATACCGAATGTCTTCGCTGCCGGAGACGTCACCCATTTTTGTAGCTCGGTGCCACAGCGCAGGCAACCGTTCTGGTCGAACGCAGTCGCCCAGGGGAAAGTCGCAGCCGCTTCGGCACTGGGTCTCGAACCCACATGCCCTCCGACCGACGACTACTTCTGGACCGAAATCCTGGGACTGTCGATCAAAGTGGTCGGCCCACTCCCCCTCCTGGGTGAGCCGACCGTTCTCGACGGCTCCGTGAACGAAGGATCAGCTTTGCTCCAATGGACGCATCCCAACGGCCGAAAAACGGTGGTGGCATACGGGATCAAAAAATCGGTGGGACTTCTCCGGCGTATCGCACGCGAACAGACAACTCTCTCGAGGTAAGGAACACACAGATGACCTTCGGTTCGACATCGTCCGCCCGCCGCTCAACTCTCGTCCGCCACCTCCCCGAAATTGTGGGTCTGGCTCGTACGGCGATCGGCGTGGCACATATGATCGCGCCCACCCGCGCCAACGACCTCATCGCCGGACCTGACGCGGCACGTGCAACCGTCCGCGCAACGGCTCGAACCTTCGGAATCCGTGAAATCTACATCGGTGGCGGCCTTTTCGCTGCGACTCTGTGCGCCCCGAAAGCAGTTCGAACGCTGCTGCGAGCCGGCGTGGCGGTCGATGTCTGGGATACCGGCGCCTTCGCCATGACAGCCAATCTGCCGCGACGCACTCGAATCGCGGGCTGCGCGATCGCAGGCGGATTCGCGATCGCCGGTACGCTTGCGGAGATTCCGCTCCAGCGTTCCTGAACGAGCGGGATTGACGGGTGCCGAATTGTAAAATGTCGTGTGCGTGCCTTGTCGAAGGATTGGATCACCCTAGACGGAAGTGCGTCTAAAATATGTTGCAGCACAACCTGTTTAAAAACAATCAGCCATATCCGAATCACAGGGCAGGATGGATGGATGGTAATCCTGACCCACAGAGACAGACGTCTGCACCATCTGCACAATACGTCGAAATAGTCATGTGCATAAGGCCGTTGGGAAACCTCGGTAAACGCAGCGGCCCGGGAGAGGCGCCGCCCCCTAGGCCGCGGCGTTGTGCGCGCTGCGATCAGGCTCACTACGAAAACGCGATGCACGGCCGTCCATCTTGCAGGCCTTCCACACCAGGCGCGACCCGCGGTTCATCAGGCCGGCGTCGGTAGCCAGCATGCGGACGTCACCGAAGTAGTTACGCAGAGTCTGACGCGACTCGGACAGATCCCAGAACAGGTCCTTCTTCACGGACTTCGGGATGTCGAACTGCTTCCAGAACGACTTCGGCGGCACGACGATGGCGTCACAGAGAATGCGCATGACGATCGGGAACAGCAGCGAGAGGACGAACCGGTTCGGGCGTGACATCAGCGGGATGCGACGGCTCAGAAGCTTGTGCGCGAACGAGATATGACGTGCTTCCTCGGCCACATGAATGGCCATGACCGACTCCATGATCGGATGGATCCGGCCACCACCACGCAACACGCTCTTCTGAATGTGATCGATCGGCTCCTCACCGGCAAGGACACCGACGAAGAACAGCTCCGGGAACGGACCCGCAACGAGAGGGACGAAAGGAGCAAGCATCTTCATCGGACGGCTCATACCCGGAGCATCGACACCGATGCGGTTGACCATCTCCTGGAACATCATCGTGTGATTGCACTCTTCGACCGACTCGTGCGTGCAATAACGCGCCTCGACCGAATCGTTGGGCAACGAGAAGACGTACTGCATCAAACCGCGAATCAGAATGTTCTCGAACTGAAGACCAACCTTCGCAATGTTCGCCTGACGCCACATACCGATCTCGATCTGCCTGGCCTCCGGCTGCGCCTGATACCACGGATGAGCCCCCAACGGATCAGACTCGACCGGCAGGATCCAACGGCGATCGTTCGCAACAACAGCGAACTCGGGAGAATCCCAATCGATGTCGAGATACGGATCGAAATGCTTGTGCACCGAACCCTCCGACAGGAGCCGAAGCGTCTCGTTGTACGAGTCCTCGGATACTTCTGCGCGCTTGTCGAGCGGCACCGCGAGCGTCATGACATCTCCCCTGCAGTTCTCACCGCAGGTACTTCTCGCGGTGGTCGGTGGAATCGAGGGCCGCTTGCACGATCACACTCGGCCGGTCAGATTTAATGTAACTCACGGTATCAGTAAAAGTGGGCGGTCGGATACCTGAACTCCATAACGCCTTGATCCAATACTTACAAATGAACGACGAGACCGGTTGGACGAGCTGCCACGACACCGAAATGCTCGAACACCATCTACTGACTCTCTACCGAGACGCAGTAATCACAGGTGCACCAGAAACTGAATCGAACCGGAGTTTCCGGAGACTGATGTACCCCGAGTTTTCCGGAGTTCGTTTGTTTTACTTCAGGCATTGATGCACCCGAGAGAGGTCCACGATGCCCCGACGTTATCCACCCGAGTTCCGCCGGAAAGTCCTCGATCTGTTGAAGTCAGGCCGCACGGTTGCCGAGGTCGCCTCAGGTCTCGATGTCACCGAGCAGACGATCTACAACTGGCGCAATCAGGAGCTCATCGATACCGGACAGAAGCCGGGGCTGAGCTCGATCGAGAGCGCGGAACTCGCCGCTGCCCGCCGCCGCATCGCTCAGTTGGAGACCGAACTGGCCATTGCCACACGGTCCACCGAGTTACTGAAGTCGGTGGTGCTCCCAAAAGGCGGTTCGAAGCGATCGAAGTGATGGCCAAGGAAGGACTACCCGTGCAGACGGCATGCCGGGTTCTGGAGGTGTCCGAGTCTGGTTTCTACGAGTGGCGAAACCGGCCACCCTCGGAACGTTCATTGCTGGTAGGACCCCATTTGGTGAGCCACTCGCTATCAGAGAATCAATGCGTTTGAATACAGCTGGCAGCGTACTCATTTGGAGTTCGATACGCCAGCGATGAATGACGGTGCCGGTTGTTGTAATCCTCCTTCCAGTCCTCGATGACCACCCGAGCTTCGAGGAGGCTGTGGAATTCGTTCATGTTCAAGCATTCGTCCCGAACACGGTTGTTGAACGACTCGATGTACCCGTTCTTCCACGGCTGACCAGGTGGAACGTAGCCGATACCGACCTGATCCTCGCAGAACGTCCTCAGTGCCTCGGAGATGAACTCGGGCCCGTTGTCGCACCGCAGGACCTGCGGTGGGCCGCCCCAGAGTGCGAACGCCTTCTTCAAGGCGGCGACGAGATCCTCTGCCGGGATGGATCTCTCGACAATGTTCAGTACGGACTGACGGGTGTGTTCGTCGACCATCGACGCGATCTTGAACTTCCGGCCGTCGGTGGTCGAGTCGAACTGAAAGTCGATCGCCCACACCACCTTCGGTGCATCTGCCTCGGTGATCGGAGTAGTCGAGGCGCCGGCCCGTTTACGTATCTTGCGGACGTTCACTCGCAATCCTTCTTCGCGCCAGAGGCGTTGAACCTTCTTCTTGTTAATCGCCCAGCCCGCGGCACGCAAATCCGCCCACGCCCGCCGGAACCCTTTTCGCTGGTTGGCTTTGGCCCAGTCTCGCAACCACTTCCGCAGATCGGCATCCGGATCGGCCGGGGTGTGTCTCGCAAGCTCTTTCCGTTGGGTCGATCGCGGTTGCCCGACGATTCTGCAGGCGAATCGCTGCGAGAGCCCCATTGTTTCCTGGAGCATGACGACAGCGTTTCGTTTGGCGGTCGGGCTCAGAATTTTCCAGTGATAATGGAATCAACCCGTTGACGGAACGGCCTGACCCAGAATTTTCCTGGCCTTACGTGTGCCTTTCTCAGGACCCGTCGACCGACCGTCAGCGGGCCACCACAACACCACAGTGGAGCACGCGACGTACGTGACCTCGTAGGAGCCTGCCAGCCTCATCCGGCCCGTCACTGGCCTGTCCGAACCTCGCGCCACATCCGAGCCGAGGAGAGGCCACCACGTGAGACAAATTGCCAACCGACAGCGTATCTACTGCGGCATCGACACCCATGCCGACACCCACCATGCCGCCGTCATCACCGACACCGGAATTCTGCTCGAACACCGTCAATTCGACACCACTGCAATCGGATACGACGACCTGACACTGTGGATTCGCGAGCTCGGAGAACCCATCGCGGTCGGCATCGAAGGCACCTCCTCCTATGGCGCCGGCATCGCCCGACACCTACGCCACCTCAAGATCACGGTCGTCGAAGTGCCCCGCCCGAACCGCAAACTCCGCCGCAGCGTCGGCAAGAGCGATCCCATCGACGCCGAAGCCGCAGCTCGGGCAGTCTTGGCACGCCATCAACTCTCCGAACCCAAACACGGCGACGGTCCCATCGAAGCGATCCGCGCACTGCGTGTCGCCAGATCCAGCGCTGTCAAAGCTGCGACCGCATCGATGAACGCCATCCGCGCCATGCTCGTCACCGCACCGGACACGTTGCGTGCACGGCTGCGCGGACGTAGCACCACGGCACTGCTCGATGCCTGCACCGCACTCGACGCAGACGTTGCCCAACTGGCCGACCCTGTCAACGCAACCATTCTGGCACTGCGCTCACTCGCCAACCGGACACGTCAATTACGCAGAGAAGCAAACGAACTGAAAAAACACCTCGCCAAACTGGTCAATGAGGTAGCACCCACCACGTCGGCCGTCTTTGGGCTCGGTCCCGACACCACCGCCGCACTTCTGGTCACCGTCGGAGACAATCCGGGCCGCTTGAAATCGGAATCATCCTTCGCTCACCTCTGCGGAGTAGCACCGATTCCCGCTTCATCAGGCAAGACCACTCGTCACCGACTGCATCGTGGCGGCGACCGACGCGCCAACCAAGCACTTCACACCGGCGTCATCGTCCGCCTCCGATACAGCGACAACGCCCGCTCCTACGCGCAACGTCGCACGTCAGAGGGAAAATCGATGCCCGAAATTATCCGCTGCCAGAAGCGCTACCTCGCCCGAGAAGTCTTCACCGCACTCCGACGTGACTACCGCGCACTGACCACTTGACGTCTATAGGAGCGTCCTTCGCGATCTCCTTGAGGGCAGCCTTTTCGAGCTCAGCTTCGGCGAGAAGCTTCTTGAGCAGGGCGTTCTCGTTCTTGAGTTCCTTGAACTCTTTGGCGTCGTCAGCCTTCATGCCGCCGTACTGTTTACGCCAGTTGTAGAGCGTCGGCACCGAGACATCGAGCTGTCGGGCGATTTCCTCGACGTCGGTGCCTTTGGCGGCGAGTTCGTCGCCGTGGCGCAGTTTTCAGATGATCTGTTCGGGCGTATGCCGTTTACGTCCAGCCATGAGATGAAGCCTTTCATGCCCTTGATCAGGGCGGAAGGATTCTCATAACTTGCGGGTCACTTCACGGGGGTCATGCCATAATCAGGACGTACAACTACGGTGACACGCTGCATTGGGGAAAGCAGCGTGAACGTCTGGCAGAAATGACGACTGACCCGGATGATGAGACATTCTACAAGTACGCCTGCATCTCGGCCATGATTCAGTTAAGCCACTTCTACTTTGGTTTCGCGGAGCTGGTTACTTCGGCACTTGGGTATGCCAGGGTCGTCGATGTATAAGATGTCAACGGCATCTGAAGTTTGACCCCTTTCCGGCATCTTGGGTTCTAGTCAACGTCGCAACACCGACGGATTCTGTGAGTCTAGTAGAGCCGTGAACAACTCTGTCGGACAACGGTCTTGGAGGACGACCCTGGGACGGCTGTTGAGTTCGTTCTCAACGGCCAGCAGATGCTCCGGCGAATGGATGGCGAGATCTGTTCCCTTCGGGAAATAGTCACGCAACAGCCCGTTGGCGTTCTCGTTCGAACCGCGCTGCCACGGGGAACGTGAATCGCAGAAGTAGACCGGTGCGCCCAGCGAGCGCGCGATCGTAGTGTGACGGGCCATTTCGGAGCCCTGATCCCAGGTGATCGACCGCAGCAACGCCGCCGGCAGATCGCGCATCCGCGCGGTCAGCGCCGCATGGAGAGAATCGCCGTCACGGAAGGGAAGATGCAGCAACCGAACCATCCGCCTCTGGCGCTCGACGAGCGTGCCGATCGCGGATTGGTTGTGGGCGCCGGTGATGTAGGGGTCGGACCGGGGCGCGGTGCCAGGATCACTCCCAGCCCGTTTCCCCGGCCCGCCCTCCGCACCGGACGTGCGACTCTCATCGCATCCGGCGCTCCACGGACTACCACTGTCAGGCAGGGACCGAAACCCCCGCGCTGGTCCACGGTGTGGGGATATTGCTCGCCCGCCACCGATACCGAGTAATCGGAACGGTGGTGGTATCGAACATGATGATCCCGTTCTCTTGCGGACGATTACCTGGCCTGCCGGTCAGGAAACGCCGATAGAGATCCGCCCACGTGATCCGTTTGTGCCGTTTGAGCAGCCATTGGGTAACCCGATGCCAGGCAAAGGAATCGAGGTATCCGAAGGTCGCTTTCGACACACCGTGACGGAAATACGCACACCATCCTCGAAGCACCGGATTAAGGCGTCCGAGGAGATCAGCAAGTCCATGATGACGTGCCTTCTTCGTCAGCGCCCGCACCTTCGCCATGATCGAAAGCAACGCCTTCTTCGACGGATAGGTGTAGACACTCATCTTGTTGGTTCCCTTTTTGCGCCGCCGCTGGATACGGAACCCCAGAAAGTCGAACCCCTCGTCCAGGTGACACACTCGGGTCTTTTCCACGGATAGCCGCAACCCCAGCGGGGCAATGACATCCGCGACTTCGTCCCACAATGCGTCCGCGTGCGCTTTGGTTCCGGCCACCATGATCGCGAAATCGTCTGCGTAACGCACGATCCGATAGGTGGCCCCGCCACGTTTGCGGTGTGCATCTCGCCGCTGGGATGTCAGATGGGCATCCCATTTCGCACAGAAATGTGCGTCCAACACCGTCAGAGCGATGTTGGCAAGCAGCGGCGAAAGTATGCCGCCCTGGGGTGTTCCGGTAACGGATTCCCTGACCGTTCCGTCGCCGGACATGATGCCCGCCTTCAGGAATGCCTTGATCAAGGTCAGAACACGTTTGTCGACGATCCGCGTACGTACCCGCTCCATGATCGCAGAGTGGGCCAGTTCGTCGAAACACGCCGCAATATCCGCCTCGAAGACCCAATGATAAGTCCGGGTCCCCAAAGCATGTATCTCGGCGATCGCGTCCTGAGCGCGACGTCTGGGGCGGAAACCGTAGCTGACCGGCTTGAAATCCGCCTCGAAGATCGGCTCCAACACCAACAACAACGACGCTTGCACTGTGCGGTCCATCGCCGTGGGGATACCGAGTCGCCTGAGTTTGCTGCTCCCCGGCTTAGGAATGAGTATCTCCCGCACCGGAAGTGGAGCAAATGTTCGAGACTTCAGATCGACTCGAACCTGACTCAGGAAAGCCACCGTCTCGGCGTCCCCCGTAATGGACGCAGGTGACAGCCGATCTACACCGGCTGACCGCGCGCCCTTGTTGCCCCGCACCCGGTCCCACGCGACGGTGAGAAAATCCGGGTGGTGAACGAGGTTGAACACATCATCAAAGAGACGGTCGGGATCATCGACCGCCCAGTGGTGCAGCTTGCGTTGCATCTGCCGTACCCGCCATGCCGCCCGATCGGGATCGGGCCATGACAGCTCACCAGTATTCACCAGTGCCTCCGTTCGTGTTTCGTTCGCTGCATCAATTCCGCTGGGGCCCTTCGCCATGTACGAGGCTTTCCCTCGCTCGGACTACTACGGCCCCTCCGCCCCACCACGAGGCCATCGACAGACGACGCGTCAACCCGATCCGCTGACCTCTGGAAAAGGTCAGCGTTCGGGAGCCTCATGGCGGTTCCCACGTTCACTGCTAACCGCTCGAGGAGTGAGGTGCCCAGCTATGCCCCTGCGATATCGCCACGGCTACGCCGCAGGCATTCACCGTGGCCTCCAGCGGCAGCGACCTAAACCGCAACCGGAGTTCCCAACACCGAAACGCGAGTGGTGTTGGTGCGCATCGCAGACCAGCCCGAATCCACCGGGTTAGAGCTGGCGGGAGACTTGAGAGGCGTTAGAACACTGGTTTCTCTCGTACACCTTCTCCTCATGCTTGCCGGACCCAGACCATCCGGTAGTGCTGGCCTGTCCCGTCGTTGTCGGGGCTGCTTGCCGTCCTCACCGGCGTCTCCCGGTTCAGACTGCCCCCAGCTTCGCTATGCTGCTGCGACAGCACAACGGCGCAGGTCTTTCACCTCAGGATCGGCCCGTCAGGGTGCTTGCCCAGTTCGGTTTCGAACTGTTCCGCGAGCTCGGCGCGTGCACGCCGCACCTCGAGCAGATGCCGTGCCAGCGTACGAATGACGAAGTCCGCCTTGTCCGTGCCAGGCACGGTCACCGACTGCTGACCGAGCGCGTCGACGATCTCATCGGTGATCTTCTTCCACAACCGAGGTGCGAAAGCTCGGGCACTCTCGTCTAAGGCTTGCCGTGTTGCCGCGGTGAAACCTTCGGGCCCGCCGAAATCGGCGAGTAGTCCAGGGCCGACCGGTCGATGCATCTGCCGACCGATTGTGCGTTCCAGAGCGGGATGAACGGAGAGAAGGACCGATCGTATTCGGTTGACCAGGCGGTTCTCTTCGCTGGCAAGGTCTGCGTCGAATCTCGCCAGCAGTCGCAGTCCTTCAACCACGGAGTTCTGTGCGTCGATCCGCAGAAGGGTGTCCGGCAATGTTCGTGCCGCGTCGGCGATCACGAACGCATCCCGCGCATCAGTCTTCGACCCGGGTACAGGTCCGCAATGCGGCGCATCCGCAATCCAGGCAGGTAGGCGATGTCTACTCCGCACTCGCGAGCTACGGAGACTGGCAAGGCACCGATGTTGCTCGGTTGATCGACAACCATCAACACTCGGCCGCGCCGTGCGAGATCTTCTAACAGGCAACGGATTCTGCTCTCGTCCTGCGGCAGGTCAGTGCCGCAGAGCCGCTGGCCGTCAGGTGCCAGCGCAACGGCATGATGGGATGTTTTGCCGACGTCGATTCCGCAGAAGACGTCATAGATCGGTTCGCTCACGTAGACACTCCATTTCGGTTGCCAGCGTTGACGGTCATGGCACCGATCCCCGTCACCCACGTTATGCAGACCCATCGGTGTTCGTTCTGGCCATGCCTCTATCAGCGGTGAACCGCCGCCATCCGATCCGGCGGCGTCACTCGACGAGACCTGCAATCGGCCAGTGGGCGTGTAAGCCATACCGGAACGGACGACCGGCCCCGGCGAAGGGACCATCAAGAAGATAACGGGTGGGCGGTCAACCCCGTAGAGCGAAGCGTGGGTTGACTGGTCGGGCCCCCGGCATGGTGAGCTGAGGCGACTCGTACGACGACCTTCTCGACCACCGCTGGCCGCGTAGCGGCAACGCACCGTAGGCGCCCGTACGAGAAGTTCAGGCCAGGTGTTGCGTACTGCTCGATAGTTTCGTGCGCTACGCAGTACTGTCCCGGACAAGAAGATCGGCCGCAGCGTCCTCGTCGGAGAAGATGCGCTCTACGAGTAGCGCGGCGGGCGCAATGACTGTCTGTTCAATCTTGCGGACGGAGGACACTGTCCAGCCCGTGAGTCCTTCTGGTCCTGCGGTGGGCGGGCCGAAGAGTTCTTCGAGGACCTCTGGTTTGTAGCCAAGACCCATGAGCTGTTCGGCGGTGTACCAGTCGTCTTGCGGGATCGGCTCGACCACGAGTGGCCCGCTACCGGCGGCGATCTCATCGGGGGTGGCTTCACGAAGGGCCATTAATTCGGTTCTCCTCTGTTGTAGTTGTGGGATTTGGGAGCCGCTATTTACCGATCTTGCGCTTTCTCGTTCCGGTAGGAGCTTTTCGGTCCTCGAACTTCAACGTGAACCCGAACACCTTCTGGCCGTTGAAAGTCTTTGCGGCCAGCGCGCCCTTGGCCGTGTACGGTTTGCCGGCCTTGCCCTTGGCCTCGAATTCGATGGTCTCCCCGGCCAGCAGCTTTACCAGTTCCTGCTCGGTGAAATCCTTGCCTGCCCAGTGCTCGTTGGCGCCCCACCCGCGGCCCTTGAACTGGACTTTCTTGCCCTTCCACACACCTTCGACCAGGTCGGTTCGCGGTGCTCGCTCCTCGAACTGAGGCTTGAAACCCACAAACGGATACTTCTTCCCACTCTTCTCCATCACCCCGGCCTCGAGCGTGCCCTTGCAGGTGTACGGCTTGCCGGTCTTCGTGCTCGTCGCCGTGATCTCGATGACGCCGCCCGCCACCAGCGCGGCTACCTCGGCGTCGGTGAACCGGTGCCCACCGAACCCCCTCTTCGCGGTGGTGACCACGGTGCCGTCGTGGGTGAAATGCAGTGCCGGCGGCAAGGTGATGTTCTCGACCGGCTCACGGATCACTCCGGCCTTGGCCATTCGCCCCTTGAGTTCGGCCGGCAACCTGCTCGCGTTCGCCTTCATCTTCTCGAGGTCGTGGCGCACCAGGTCTGCCACCAGAGCCAGGAAGTCGGGAGTCACGCCGGTACCCGCCTCGACCTGTGCCATCTGCTCGAAAACCTTCTCGGTGATCGTCAGATCGCCGATGTGCGTACCTGGGAGAATCCGGTGGTTGAGTTCGCCGACCGCACTGAGCGTGATCTTGCCGCGCTGCTCGCGCATCAACGCCTTGCCGGTGGCGTTGTTGGTGACCTCGGCGTACGTGCTCGTCCGGGTGGCACCGGTACCCACGCTGCGTTTTTCCAGCTGCTTCATCAGCCACCCCATCGTCGGGTGCGGTGGCCGCGTCGGAAACCCCTCGTGGATAAACGGTGTCGCGACGGTCCCAAGCGCAGTCGCACCCGAGGCTGCTTCGTCCTGCTCGTCCTCGTCGTCCTCGACGACGAACACGCCTTTCCATCCGAGCACCGCCGGGACGTTGAGCGAACCGACGAAGCTCGGGTACTTCTCGACATGCCCACGGTGCTGGTCGTACTCGTAGTCCGGGGCAAGCATCGTCAGGTAGTTCTTCGCCAATAGTTCGTAGATTTCCTTGCCCAGTTCGCCGAATTTCTGTTCCACCGCAGCCAAATTCGGGGGGACGTTCGGGCCGGGACGGTTGGCACCGTGGGCGCCGCCGGACTTGATGTGACTCTTGCGTGGGCCGCGGTGACTAAGCGCGGCCGGGTTCACTCCGACCACGCCTGCGATCTTGTCGACCAGCGGGAGCAGCTCGTTGAACTGCTCGATCGAGATGAACTTGTCCTCGGTACGTGGGTAGGACACCACTTGTGCCTCGTACATGCGCTGGTACGTGTCGAGGACCTGCTTGGCTTCGAAGCCCTTCTTCGACAGCAGCGACGAGAGGCCGGCGAGATCCATCAATTTCGGTGGCCCGGTCTTCTTGCGGGTGGTCCCGTCATGGACCACCGGTGAGGACTCGAGCCCGCCGGGGACGGCGCTCTTGCTCTCGAACCGGTCGATGTCGGGGTCGGTGTAGATGACCTTGTTCTCGTCACGAAAACGGTTCTCGTAGAACGCTTTCTTGACGTAACCCTTGTGCGCGTCGAGGCCGTCACCGACGATCACAACCATCGCCGACTTGAGTCGACCGTTACGCACCACGGTGTTTGAGCCGGACACTTTCGTCGCCGCCCGCGTGAACTGCATCGACAGCATGTCCCACTTCGACCGGAAGTCAGCCTTGCGGTAGTCACCTTCGGACTCGATCGACGTCACCGGGCGGCGATTCGTGAACGCCTTGCGCAACGATGCCGGGGTTTCGTCGAGAAACTCCATCCGCTCGAGCTTCTTACCTTCCAGGCCCAGGTACTCTACGATTTCCCAACCCAGCAGCGAACCCTCACCAGTCGGATCGAGATCGGCGGCGTTGCATACGGTCTCGCACGTCGACAAGGTCGCCTTGAGTGCGTCAAGCAAGCTCTTCGCGTCAGCGTCGGTGACCAGCTTCCCGCCGACGGACTTGCGTCTAACCTCGCGCTCCCAGCGGAAGTCGCCAGCATTCCACGGAAGGTGTTGCAGATCCCAGCTCTTGTACTGCTCGGAGAGGGGTGGGGGCACCATCGCCGCGGGGTCTTTCAATTCCAAGAGGTGACCGCGAGCATTCACGATCACGTATTCCGTGCCGTCGAAGGTGCCGCTCATACCACCCAAAGCAGCCGCGAAATTGCGGGCCGCCGAAGGCTTTTCCGTGAGAATCCCGACTTTGCCCATGCTATTCATCCCTCTTCTCGTAGATCTGCGCCAGGTAACGACTCGAAGCCGCTGGGAGTCGCGAACACCTTGCCGAATGAGTCTGAGAAACTCCGGGCACGTGGCGAGATACCCCCCGACTCGGCTAGGGCGCGGGTTTCAGCGCAAAGCTCCGCGAACGTCTTCCCAGCCAACGGTGCTGATTGTCGATACACACCCAACCGTGCGATCACCGGGGTCAGCGTCCAGTGAGCGAGGTACTCGTCGACTTCCGTAGTGGGATCATCGAGCCAGGCGGTGATCTTCTCGACGTCGCCGCCGTAGACCATCGTCAGCACGTCAAGGAGATTGCCGGGACGAGGCAACAGCAGCGATCTGTACTCGGCGCCGAACGTCGTCACCGCCTCGTTGAACTCCTCCTCGGACATATCCTTGGGCTGAGGTTCATCTGCGTAGCGTCGACTCATTCCTGATCGCCTCCATTTTCTCCTTCGTGCTCAATTTTCGATGGCGGCCACGCGGGTTCTGCAGGGAACGGTCCGTAGAGCGAATTCGCGTAGGTGACGGGACGATAGGGCGACGGTATCCACATCTCGTTCAGCTGACGGCGGGTGTGCTGGGCGGCGATGTCCATCCGGTTACATGCCTGCCAACCGGCCGTGTAGCTGCGGAAAGGATCGTAGGGGTAACGGGCGAGGGCATGTGTCGCATCGTTCAGTGCGTCGATCAGTACCTCATCGCGGGCAAGGACAGATTCGTCGGATTCGATTCCCGTGTCGTCGCTTCCGGTTTTCGCTGCAGCGCGCAACGCTGCTACTGCGGCGGTGACCACGTCCGCAAGATTCCATGCCGACATTTGAAATTCCGGGTTCTGTGCGAGTGCGAGCAAGTCCGTACGCGCCTGCTCGACTGCTTCGCTCACGCAATCCTCGAATGTCGTGTCCACCTCGTCGGTTGTCATGCGGCTACTCCTTTCAGGTCTTTACGGTTGCAGGCAGTAAGGTTCAGCAAATGTTCGCCAGCGTTCACGATGACGTATCCCGTGCCACCGAATGTGCCACTCATGCCACCGAGTGAGCCAGCGAAATTCCTTGCCGCCGAGAGTTTCTCGGTAAGAATTCCGACTTTCCCCATGCTGTTTCTCCTTCATTGAGAGATCACATCGAGTATATATGCAGACCTCTCTAAATGTAGATTTATCATCGTCGGTCCGACTGCTTCTTTGGCTGCCCAGATCCCGTTCAACTGTCTTCTCAAGGCAAGTTGCGATACAAGGTGCTTCGGGCGACTCCCAAGACTTCTGCGATTTCGCGCATGGAGACGCCGTCTCCTTTCATCTTCTTCGCCTGCCGTTTCTTCGCGGCCGTCAACGATGATGGCCGGCCTCCGATGCGCCCCCGTTCGCGGGCGGCGGACAGTCCGGCCATCGTGCGTTCACGGACGAGATTTCTCTCGAATTCGCTTAGCGCACCGAATATTTGGAAGATAAGCTTCCCGCTCGACGTCGTCGTGTCAATGGGGTCGTTGAGTGATCGGAATGCCACTCCACGCTTCTCTAGTGTTTCGACGGTGTCGATCAGATGACTCAACGAGCGACCAAGCCTGTCGATTCGCCATACGACGAGAGTGTCCCCCGGCCGCAGTGCATCCATGACGGCTGCCAACTCCGGTCGGTCTGTCTTAACTCCGGATGCCTTGTCGGTCCACACTCGGAAGCACCCGGCCGCGTTCAATGCGTCCAACTGAAGTTCGGGGTTCTGATCGGTTGTGGACACACGGGCGTAGCCGAGGAGGGTTGAAACCCGCGTCGGGCCTTGTGACTTTCGGAATTATTTGGCACGTTTTTTCACGGAATTATTTGGCACGGTCTGTCCAGTTGAGGTGCACCTCTGACTGACGTCAGGCCACGAACGTGACGGCGTCCGGTTAGGGTTCCGATCGGCATTGCTTGACGCCCACTGACATGGGTCTTAGATTTTATCTTGACACTTTCGGGTGGGAGGACACCATCGCCGGCCAGCGGGTGGGCTATATCCGGGTGAGCACTCTGGATCAGAGTCCCGCCAGGCAACTCGATGGAGTCATGGTGGACAAGATGTTCGCGGACAGTGCCTCGGGACGCGATATTCACCGTCCGCAGTTGGACGCGCTGCTCGGATTCGTCAGCGACGGGGACACCGTGATCGTGCATTCGATGGACCGCCTCGCCCGCAACCTCGACGATCTACGCGGCCTGGTCCGGACGCTCACCGGCCACGGGGTGCGGGTGGAGTTCGTCACCGAACAGCTGACCTTCACCGGCGAGGATTCACCGATGGCGCAACTGTTGCTGTCGGTGATGGGCGCCGTCGCCGAGTTCGAACGAGCCCTGATCGGTGAGCGCCAGCGAGAGGGAATTGCCCTGGCCCGGCGGCGGGGCGCATACAAGGGCCGAAAAAGGTCGTTGACCAGCACCCAGAGCGAGGAGCTGGGTCGTCGGGCCGCGGCCGGCGAATCCAAGGCAGGCTTGGCCCGAGAGTTCGGGGTCAGCAGGCAGACGGTGTATCAATACCTGCGCAGTTCGCGGTGACTCGAACCCTCAGACCTGCTGATCGTATGGTCACTGGACCGGCTGGCACGATCACTGACGCATCTGCTCGTAACCGTCGACAGGATCCAACTCGCCGGAGCCGGCCTGTGGTCGATCACCGAGGATATCGACACCACTGACCGCGGCACCGGTGTACCTCTTCTGGCGATCGTTGCGGTGCTGAAGGACTGCCAACACGCCATCAACTGTGAAAACGCCAGGATCGGGCTTGCCGCGGCCAGAGAACGCGGCCGATGCCCCGGGCGACCCCGTGTTCTCACCGGCACCACCGTCGCGCAGGCACGCACGATGAAAAACGACGGTGCCACCGTCACAGAGATCGCCCAGGCTCTCGGCGTCCGACGAACCACCCTCTACCGCTACCTCTGACAGCCGTCACCGTGCCAGATAATTCCGTGAAAAACGTGCCAAATAATTCCGAAAGTCACATTGACCTGGGGTTGCGTTGTTCTCGCCGTCCGAGCCGATGAGCAGACGACGATTCAAGCCCAGGTTCCGCAGGGTTTCGTGACCTTCGACGAGCTATGACGATGCCCTCTGCCGCGGTCGGCACCAGCCCGTCCACTTCAGTCCCGCGTTAGCAACGTCCATACTGACAACAAACGAACTGGTGCGATTCAGGAAGGAGCGATATGCGATCGGTTGTCTACACCGTCGGTCATTCCACGCGCCCGGTCGACCAATTCCTCGATTTACTTTTGGCACATGGGGTGGAGCAACTCGTCGATGTACGCACCATTCCGAAGTCGCGGCACAATCCACAGTTCGGTCAGGAAGCGCTCGACAGATCTCTTGGGTACCGAGAGATCGGTTATCTGCGACTCGAGGCTCTCGGTGGTCTGCGGCACGCCGTGAAGAACACTGTCAATGGAGCGTGGCGCAATGCGTCTTTTCGTGGCTACGCGGACTATATGCAAACTGACGCATTTTCGGAAGCAGTCGACGAGCTATGTGAGATCGCGAAGGATCGCGTCACCGTGATCATGTGCGCCGAGGCCGTGCCGTGGCGCTGTCATCGGTCGATGATCGGTGATGCGCTACTTGTGCGTGGTTACGAAGTTTTGGACATCATGACTCTCACCTCGGTGAAAGCGCACACGTTGACTTCTTTTGCGAAGGTGGACGGAACCCGTATCTGGTATCCGTCCACCGACTTGGGGTAGAGGCCCTTCCCATCGTCCATTCCAGGAGGGTGAAATCCGGTCCTGCAGATTCCACTGATCACCCGTCCCAGTGTGCGCGTCTCACGTCGACCCGCCCGGCATACATCGGAGTTCCCTCGTCGCGAAGTAAATCGGCAGCACTGTTCCCGTGGCACGTTGCTGGGGTGCCGTCTGCATACACAACGCGGTGCCAATGGGTTTCGTCTGCCCATTGGGTCAAGACCCGGCCGATGTGGCGGGGGTGTGCGTGAACGCGGGATGCGATCGCCCCATATGTCATCACTCGCCCTTCTGGGACACGGTCGATTTCATCGAGAACACGGCGAGCGAACGAAGAGGGAGCCTTGTTGTGTTCGGATGTTTCGTTCAGAATTTCAGACATTGAAGTACTTGGCTTCCGGGTGGTGCAGGACAAATGCGTCAGTGGACTGTTCCGGATGCAACTGCAGTTCCTCAGAGAGATGGACGCCGATCCGTTCCGGCTCGAGCAGCGCGACCAACGTGGCGCGGTCCTCGAGATCCGGGCAGGCGCCGTACCCGAAGGAGTAACACGCCCCGCGGTATTCGAGGTCGAAGTAGCCGGACACCTCGGTGGGATCCTGCTCGGCAACCGTGTGGCCGCCCGACAGAACCAGTTCCTCACGGACCCGGCGATGCCAGTACTCGGCCAGCGATTCGGTGAGCTGTACACCGATGCCGTGAACCTCGAGGCCGAGGAAATAATCTAGTGTGAGGTCCGCGGCCTGCAACATGGTGCCCATCGCTCCGTCGCCGATGACAACGCGCTGATTCAACGCATCAAGCAGGGCAGAGTTAAATGGGCCAGACATGCCGCCGACAGTGGACTCCGAGGAATCAGTGGTGTTCGGATCTTTGGTCTCGAATCGGTTCAATGCATTACCTAAAACAGGACGGTTGTCATCGACACGTAGAAGTACCGCGAACCGTGCACGTGAGTGATGCGGGGCACAGCTCCGCGACTGGAGCATGGTCGATGACGAAGCAGAGTAAGAAACTACGGTCATATCAATGGCGGTGAAGGCCTGGTCGATACTTCAGATTGCTTTAGCGACAGTCAGTAGTACGCACGAGGCCTCCAGCGCTTCGAGAGAATGTCGAGAATTCGGGACGATCAACAGATCGCCGGATGATCCTTCCCACGCGTTTTCGGCTGCGCACAGGCGTACCCGGCCGGTGAGGACGTAGACGGTCGCTTCCCCGGGGTTCTCGTGCTCGTCGAGTTTTTGCCCATCGGCCAGCGCGATGACGGTTTGGCGCAGGACGTGTTCGTGGCCGCCGTACACGGTACGAGCGCTACGGCCACTCTGCGAGTTTCCCGACTTGTCGGCAAGTTGGCGAGCTAGCGCTGTCAATGACATCTTTTCCACGATGTTCTCTTTCTTTATGCGGTGCTGGCCAGGGATTTCAATCGTTCTCGACTGGGTCCGGCCATGAGGAGGTTCCTCAGTTGGTTCATGTGTATTTCGGGGGGCGTTGAATCAGGGCTGCTGTGGTGGCGGTGGGGGGTGATCTCGTGCGGTGAGGAACGTGGCGGGGTCACTGCCGGCGCGGGCGCCGCTATCTAGCCATCGGGCGAATCCCCTTGGATCTCGACGTTCGATTTCGTCGAGGTACCGCTCGCGGGTACGCGCGAGGTGCAGCGCGTCCGTAGCCGAGGGCGATGGCGAGGGGCCGTTCTGCAGCGCGGGCCAGCTCATGCGCCAACATCGGCACAGGGCTTCGTCCGAGAGTTGGCTGCAGTCCGGCAGCGGAAGAAGCGGCACATCGACGGTGCTGGTGCGTATCAGGGGACTTTTCGGCGAGCATGGTAGTGCCTGTGTGAACTCGACTCTGCCGCCGATGTAGCGACCCACCGGAGCCGAGGTGAGGGTCATCAACAGTATCAACGGTAAGGCAGCAGCGCCGGAGAGCGCGATCAATCCGATGACAGTGACCACGACTGCCGCCCACGTAGCGCCGTCTCGTAGCGCAATCGTCAGGAGAGTTCGGGGCGGTGGAGTAGTGCGAAGCGTGATCGGTCGCAACCAGGGTGAACCCCCTCCGATCAATACTGCGGCAATTACCGCCGATACCAGAATGTCGGTAGGGACGGTGGCGGCTGCGACGATCCCTCCTGAAGCGGTAAGGATCGCTGCGGCGACCCACCAGATGATGCGATAGATGCTCATGGGATGTAATCCCTTGCCGTGAGGAAGTTTCCAGCTGTTCATGTCTCGGTGCGGTCCGCCGAAACGGCAAATACGTTCGATCGTGCGTGCACATCAGCGGTCCCACAACGGGCGGGGAGGGGAATGCGACTGCGCGACAGCAACGTCGATATACACGGTCCTGTGTGTCATTGCCGCTCCAGTTGCGCGAGGCACGTACGCGGGGTATCCCAGGGGGTGAGCGAGCTCTCGATCTGACGTGCGCCGAGTCGCGTCAGGACCCCGCGTATCAAGCCCAGGTGCAAGGAGCAGACAACGCCGGGACTTTGTCGGGCGACGCTCTCGAACGGACAGGCGTGCAATCGGATACGGGTTTCGGTATTCGAGGTTTCGAGTTCCGGATCGAACCCCATCTCCGCGAACAAGGTGGTGACGACGAGCGCTGCTTCTTCTGTCGGCCGGTCGGCTCCGGAGGTTGCGCCGAGTTCATCGAGTGCCCACTGTCTGCCTGCAGCCTCGGCGAGGTTCTCCGGGGTGCCGTCGCTCTGGCGTGCGAAGTGGGCCGCCAGAACGTGAGCCAACTTTTCGTATCCGGAGGTAGCACCGACTCCCGAGCCGAGTGCATTCTGTGCCCGGTAGAGCTGGCGTGGACGCCCACGGGTGACGTTGTGTTCGGTCTCCTTCGCGATCAGACCGACCTCGATCAACGCGTTCAGGTGGAATCGAACCGTGGTCACATGCAGATCGCACAGATCCGCCAGTTCGGCGGCGGTCATCGATTCCGCGCCGGCTCGCAGGGCGTCCAGCAGTTGGACTCGCCGCCGTGACGCCAGTACCGCGTGAGTACCGGCGCGTGCCGACCCGGTTCCTTTTCGTATCGCCATACTGTAAGACTTTAGAGGAAAGATGTCCTCGAAAATAGGCAGTGTCCTGGAGGCCGCTCATGACGTACGTGATCGCTGCACCATGTATCGACGTGATGGACCGAGGATGCGTCGAGGAATGTCCGGTGGACTGCATCTACGAAGGGGCACGGTCGCTCTACATCCACCCCGACGAATGCATCGACTGCGGTGCGTGCGAACCGGTCTGCCCGGTCGAGGCCATCTCGTACGAATCCGACGTCCCCGCCCGCTGGGAAGATTTCATCGACGACAACGCCCGCTTCTTCCATCGGCCACTGCCCGGAGCGGCCGAGATAGTGGGATCACCGGGGGGATCCATGAATCTCGGTCGCGTAGGCGTCGATACGGAGCTGGTAGGCGGTTATCCGCACTCGAATCATCCGGATATCGGACCGTCATCCCCCGCGCGGGAGGAACGGCAATGACTCCCGTTGTGACAGAACTCCTTCCTTCGCGGCCCTACCCGAAACGCCGGGGGTTCAAGGGCACGTTCCTCTATTCCGCTGCCACCACGACCGATCCCAAGAAGCTGGGCGTGATGTATCTGGTCACCTCGTTCGCCTTCTTCATGTTGGGCGGATTGATGGCCCTGCTGATCCGGACCGAACTTGCCGTCCCCGGTCTTCAGTTTCTCTCGAACGAGCAGTACAACCAGCTCTTCACTATGCACGGCACGATCATGTTGCTGCTGTATGCGACTCCGATCGTCTTCGGCTTCGCGAACTACATACTTCCTCTGCAAATCGGTGCACCGGATGTCGCGTTCCCGCGACTGAACGCGCTCAGCTACTGGCTGTACCTGTTCGGTGCGCTCATCACCGTATCCGGATTCCTCACCCCGGGCGGAGCCGCTGACTTCGGATGGACGGGATATACCCCGCTGACCAGTGCACTGCATTCACCAGGTGTCGGCGGAGATCTGTGGATCATGGGACTCGCACTGGCCGGCGTCGGGACCATCTTGGGCGGGGTCAACATGATCACCACCGTGATCTGTTTGCGAGCACCCGGGATGACGATGTTCCGGATGCCCATCTTCACGTGGAATGTCTTCATCACCATGATCCTGGTGTTGTTGGCTTTTCCTATTCTCACCGCAGCGCTGATGGGTCTGCTCGTGGACCGACACTTGGGCGGGCATCTCTTCGATCCCGCCACCGGTGGTGCGATCCTGTGGCAACATCTGTTCTGGTTCTTCGGACATCCCGAGGTGTACATCGTGGCCATACCGTTCTTCGGTATCGTCTCGGAGATATTTCCCGTCTTCTCCCGCAAGCCGATCTTCGGCTACGCCGGACTCGTCTACGCGACGATCGCCATCTCTGCGCTGTCGGCGGCAGTGTGGGCACATCACATGTTTGCCACGGGAGCCGTTCTGCTGCCGTTCTTTTCGATGATGAGTTTTCTCATTGCCATACCCACCGGGGTCAAATTCTTCAACTGGATCGGAACGATGTGGAAAGGACAATTGACCTTCGAGTCGCCGATGCTGTTCTCGATCGGATTTCTGATCACTTTCCTCTTCGGCGGTCTGTCGGGGGTGATACTGGCGAGCCCGCCCCTCGACTTCCACGTCACCGATTCGTATTTCCTCGTCGCGCACTTCCACTACGTTCTCTTCGGGACTATCGTCTTCGCCACATACGCCGGGATCTATTTCTGGTTCCCGAAGATCACCGGACGATTCATGAACGAACGACTCGGTAGGTGGCATTTCTGGACGACTTTCGTCGGTTTCCATACAACCTTTCTGGTTCAACATTGGCTCGGCGCCGAAGGCATGCCGCGGCGGTATGCCGACTACTTACCCTCGGACGGATTCACCACGCTGAACTCGATCTCGACGATCGGTTCGTTTGTTCTCGGAGCGTCACTGTTGCCGTTCGTGTGGAATGTTTTCACGTCCTACCGCTACGGAGAGGTCGTGACGGTCGACGATCCGTGGGGTTACGGAAATTCGCTCGAATGGGCCACAAGTTGTCCGCCGCCGCGGCACAACTTCACCGAGCTGCCGCGGATCCGCTCCGAGCGTCCCGCATTCGAACTGCATTACCCGCACATGGTCGAACGAATGAGGACCGAAGAACATGCAGGTAGAAGGAAGACTGTCACCTCCACAGTGAACGAACCGAACTCGATCCCGTCCGGTGAGGCCGATGACATATGACCGAAGCGGCACGCTACGCGCAATTGATTTTGCCGGTCTTCTGGCTCGGGATGGTCGCTGCGATTTCCTTCCTGGAAGCACCGATCAAGTTTCGCGCTCCAGGAGTGAGCCTGGCCATCGGGCTCGGAATCGGCCGGAAGGTCTTCACCGCACTGAACGCCGTGGAGTTGGTTCTGGCACTGATATTGGCGGCATCGTGTGTGGTCGCGAAACCTGACACCCCAGCGTTGACGTTCTTCGTGCTGGCTGCGTTGGTGCTCGTTGTTCAGGTTGTGGTGATCCGACCGCGGCTGGGTAAACGTTCCGACCGGGTCCTTGCCGGAGAAGTCCTACCACGGTCGAAGATGCATCTGGTGTACATCGCTTTCGAGTTGCTGAAGGTCGTGTTGTTGATCAGTGCGATCATCTCACTGTTCCAGGTGTTGACCGCATGTCTTCACTGACACCCGGACCACTTCCACGAAAGGTTCCCGATGAACGAATGCATTTTTCACATAGCCCTTGCTGATGACTGGGAAGGCGCTCAACGATTCGGAGAATATGAAGGATCAACCCGCGCAAAGACTCTCGATCAGGTTGGCTTCGTCCACGCTGCCACTGCAGGGGATCTCGAGAATGTTCTCGCGACAGTGTACGGAGACCTCCGACTTCCACTGGTAGTGGTAGTTGTCGATCAGGATGCTCTCCTTGCAGCGGGGGTCTCGATCAGATGGGACGAGCGCAACCCATCACCTCCTGGTGCAGACACACGGGTTCCCCGGATCCTGGGAGCAATACCGTTGGATCCGGACATCGTCCTCGATGTTCTCCCGATCGACGAAGTCGGCGAGGAATGGATCGTTCCCGACATGTCCGCATATACGCTCCGAGATACGACGCGGTAGCCGACAAAACTCAGGTAAGCCGACTTTCCGACCAATAGTGATGAGCAGGGTCAGGTCCTCGAACAATTTTTGCACGCCAGTTACCTAGCCGGTGTCACCTACAGCGTTTGGATGTAACCGATGGTTGACTCCACCGATCCGTCTACAGCGCCGAGAGCGGACCCCGATGCCGTGCGGACTCCTACTGTGGCGCAAAGCTTCCGCACGCAATTGATCCCAGGCGCGGACGTCGTCGACCCTGTCACATGGGCGGGTTCGGTGCCATATGCCACCGGCATCACACCTCGTATGCGCATCGGCCACAGCAAGTGGTTCAACCTGCTCTGGCTGCTCACTATCGGATTCGTCGTCCTGATCGCGGCGATGGCTGCGGCACAGCACTTGCGTGGGTTGTCGTCGGTGCAGGTGTTCATCGAACAGCACCCCGGAGTCGGCGAGGTCCGCCCAGGGGAAACGTCTGCCCTTCCTGCATGGTTGGGTGCGCAACACTTTCTCAATCTGTTTCTGATGGTCTTCATCATCCGGTCGGGCATACAGGTTCTCACCGACCACCCTCGGCTGTACTGGACCCGGCACAGCACTGCTGGTCGGGAGTGGTTTCATATCTAAAAGCCTGTTCCTGCCGACCCTTGTGGACAGCGCGCGACGGACCGAACCGTGCACCATGGGGCCGATGCCTACACGTGCGATCTCGAGCTCGACTGTTGATAAGTCGCTCGACGCAAAAGTGTACGACGGTCTTCGGCGGCAGACCGATTCCAGATCGAGTCCCATAGCCGTTACACCGTCGACAGTTGCCGTTTGGGTGCGATGTACGGTGAGCGAACCGTCGATAGCTTGGGGTTAGCGATAATCCGGATTGTACTGTTACGGTGAGTTACTTGAAAGTTGTTCGTTCTTCATGAGGTCGGGGCCGAATGGAGCTCCACCTGCAATGAAACTATGTAGCACAGTGCTTTTCCGGAACGAAAGTCCCTGTACATTATTTGTTCGTCGTTGCGTTCGACGCATCGAGCTGTCTCACCGAGATCCGATCGATGCTTGCGGGATCATTGCAGCACCGTTCCGTACGGCCGCAATCAGCGTTAAGGCGGTGGCGCCATGACGAGCAGATGTCGGCGCGAAGCCGCATTGCTCGCCGTGTTTCTGGCACAATTCGAACCCGTAGCCGGGGGACAGAAACCGACCGTCACTCGCCTCACCGCCCGTGAGATCGACCAGTGGCGAGAGGACTACGAGCAAGCGTTGCAATGGTCAGCTGCAACGAGTTTCAGCACGAACGACGTCGCCAACCTCAAAGAAATGCGTCGACGGTACGGATTTACCTCCGCCCTCTGAGAGTGCACTACGGGACGATGTGCTCGACTCGACCTTTCGGCAACAAACCCATGTTGCACGGTCGGTGCCGCTTCACAGCGTTCTCGACCATGTCGATGTGGTGCGTTGGGCCTTCGTTTGAGATCCGCCTCACATAAATAGTCATCTCAGATGTGAATTATGTAGGTTCAGGTCATGCAGCTGACGCAGTTCACCGATCTGGGATTGCGCGTCGTAATGCGGTTGGCCGTACTCGACGCCGATGCCTCCCCCAGTACCCGGGTAATTGCGGAGCAGCTCAACGTGTCGTATTCCCATGCCACCAAGGTGGTTACGCGGCTCGGCGAGTTGGGCATCGTGATCACCAAGCGCGGGCGCGGTGGTGGGCTTTCCATCACCGAACTCGGCCGCACCGCCACCATCGGCTGGCTGGCCAGACGCCTCGAAGGCCCGGGTGAAGTCGTCGACTGCGAAGGCGACAAGCCGTGCCCACTGCGCGGCGGGTGCCTCCTTCGGAGCGCTTTGCGAGAAGCGCAGGAAGCGTTTTTCGTCTCGCTCGACGCGGTCACGATCGAAGACGTCATCCGGCAGCCGTCCAAAACTGTTCTGCTTCGCCTCACCACTCGGAGCGACGAAGCAAGCTGATCAACGTCAATTTCGACCGAACGGAGCAGCTCATGCTTTCCCCACAGTCAACCGAGGTCATTCGCGCCACCCTTCCCGTGGTCGGCGCCGCCATCGGCGATATCACAACCCTGTTCTACCGCAAGATGTTCGACGCACATCCTGAACTCGAACGTGATTTGTTCAATCGCGGCAATCAGAAGCAGGGCGAACAGCAGAAAGCACTTGCGGGCGCCATCGCGGCATTCGCGACGCTTCAGCTCGAGCCGGACAGCGCCAAGGTCGATCTCATCCTTTCGCGTATCGCTCACAAGCATGCGTCGTTGGGAATCACTCCTGACCAGTACGCAATCGTGCACGAACACCTCTTTGCCGCGATCGTCGAAATACTAGGCGATGCAGTCACTCCCGACGTCGCAGCAGCCTGGGACGAAGTCTACTGGCTGATGGCGGAAACCCTCATCACGATGGAGCGAGGCCTCTACCAGCTCGCCGGCGTCGATGCCGGTGACGTCTGGCGCACGGTCAGGATCAGCGAACGAGTTCTTCAGTCCGCCGATACCGTGTCACTGACACTCGCCTCACTCGACGGCAGGGTTCTCCCCACCTTCGCTCCCGGACAGTACCTTTCGGTCGGCGTGGTGCTTCCAGACGGCGCTCGCCAGATTCGTCAATACAGCCTCTGCTCCGTGCCGAGCAGCGCGGACTGGCGGATCAGTGTGAAGCGAATCTCGGGAACTCCCGGCGGCGAGGTGTCGAACTTCCTCTACAACAACGCGTTCGAAGGTTCCGAGCTGTCGGTAACCACACCGTTCGGCGATCTGATGATGCCCGACGACGACTCACCATTGCTCCTCGCGTCGGCCGGAATCGGTTGCACACCGATGATCGGGATGCTCAATCATCTCGTGGACACCGGCGCCGAGCGTTCGGTCTCAGTCATTCATGCTGACCGATCGATTGCGGACCATGCTCACCGCGCAGAACTCAGCACACTCGTCGAGAAGATTCCCGCCGCAACCCTGCATCGTTGGTACGAGGATCTCGGCACGCACGTGGCGTTCGGATCTGTTCACGAAGGACGGGCGGATTTGCAAGACATTGCAGTGGAGCCCGATACCCAAGCCTTCCTCTGCGGGCCGATGCCGTTCATGTTGGCGATGCGCGCATCGTTGCTCGAACGGGACGTCCCGCCGCAGAATATCCACTACGAGGTATTCGGACCGGACAGCTGGGCCAATACCTGAGCGGAGCCGCCATGACGGAAGACCCACCAGTGGAAACTCTTTCGCGGTGGTCGGATTCGGGAGCGACGTGGCGGGTTCTACGGCGCACCTCCACATCGATCACGGTCTCACTACGGCGCTGCGACGGGGGCGAGGAAGTTGAGCGTCTGACGTCATCCGATCCCGACCTCCTGGAGTGGATCGGTGACCGTGTGAGCAGCGAGGACTGACTTACCCAACGCACCGCTACCTGCGGTGCGTTGGGCAAGTTATCCGTGGAATCGTTGTGCGATCAGCTCTCGGGGTAGTTGCTCTGGGCCCGGATAGGCGACGATGACACGTATACCGTCGGGATCGCAGCCGTCGACGAAGGTCACTCCACCGACTACCTGGGTGAAGGTGGAGGCATCATATGCGCGTAGACGCTCACTGATCCGCGTAAGTTCCTCTTCTGTATCGGCGGACCACATCACGTAGTGGACGCCGATGTTGCTCATGTTTCGCCGGGATGCGCCCTTTTGCACATACATGTAGATCTGAAAATCATCCGGCGTCAGAAGGAGCGCCGCCTCGCGTTCACTCAAGGCGACACGGCAGGAAAACACGTCGCAGTAGTAACTCACCGACCGATCCAAGTTGGCTACTTGCATCACCGACGAGGCAACTTTGGCGGCAGCACACATTTTTCTCTCCTACTCCCGAACAAGCCAGAGGTCTTCACAGTACCGTCGCACTCGGTGCATTGGCTTTTTCTGTGACTCAAAGTCCGCATGCACCAGAATTCGCCGCTGACGTCGATGATCGTTCGCCAACTCCCGCTCCGAGGTGCAGCGTTTCCTCACCGGGCTCCAATAGGGCGTCTAATCCAACCTGCCGGATCAAACTCCGATAAGTAGACGGTTACCTTCGATTCGGTCCATTGGTTCGGGCATCGAGGTAGTGCGCCCAGTCGCGGCGAGCGTAGTCGGCCCACCGACTGACGGCGTGGATATGCAACCCGAGCAGGTCGGCGACCACCGGCGCAGGTAGATCTTCGGCGAGAATACGAAGGGCGGAGTTGCGGCTGATCCTGACCGGGATATCGAGGGCGGTCATCGCGACCCCCACCGGGCGGGCGTGGCGAGCCGTCCCGGGAACGGTGCGGCTGGGAAACAAGAACGGTGAACCTGACTTTGTAGCCAGAGGATGGGTGATGGCAGTTGCTACCAGTTCGACTGGCGGATGTGCATTATGCGAAACATGCGGTATTCCCGAGTATGAGGCTCTTACGATCGGATCGCGCCGCCTCAACCGGAGTCGCGGTGCATGCAGACGGGAGGGCCCCGGTGGCTGAAACATTCATCCGATACCTGGTCGACGACCTCGACGGCGGTCTGATTGCCGACGACGCCCAAAGGGTGGAGTTCTCCTTCCGCGGAATCGACTACCGGATCGACTTGCGACAATCGAATGCCGACACATTCGAATCCGTCATCGCCCCGTTCATCGACGCTGCCAACGCAGCGACGAACGGCCAGAAGGGCCCGCAACCTGCCCGCCGCCCCCAATGCACCCAATGCACCCATCCACCCGAGGATTTTTCCCGTTGTGACATCGGCTTGTGGCGCACCCGATTCGAGGCGATGGCAGACCCGACCAGACTGCGAATCCTGCACTGTCTGAGTACCGGCCCCATGCGTGTCACCGACCTCGCTCACGCCACCGGGATGACCGTCACCGCGATCTCCCACGCGGTCCGCAAACTCCGCGACCGCAAGATCGTGTCGCGAACAAAGAGCGGGCGGAACATGCACTACCAACTCGACGACAACTCGGTGCGCACCCTCCTACATAGGCAACGAGCCTGCGCCATGGACGATTCTGCGTTCTGACCTATCCGGGTAGAACTATCGGCGATCGACCCATTGATGTGCCGATCCGCTGTTCACGAGGCGGGATTACCGGGCACCCATCCACTGAACTGGGCATCAGGCGGGATCATCAGCAGTGGCCGGTGGCTGTGATGAATCAGATGCGCCGACACCGATTCACCGGATATCCGTTCGAACATCGACGTGAACCCGCGGTGTGGTGTGCCGATGATGATCATCAGTGCATTGTGGTGTTCGGCCATCGAGGACAACAGGTGCATCGGATCGTCCTGGCTGCAGTCGTAAGACCAGTTCCCCGTAAACGGTGCAAGTATGCCGCACACGTCGAGACGTTCGGATTCGAGACCTGCAGCGAAATCGTTCTCGTAGTCCGGAGAATCGGGAGCGACAGGAAAATCGTTCGGGTCGACACTGTGCCCGACGTGCAGGGCAGCATTGACGTGCTGTGCGAACTCCACGGCGAACTTCAGCGCCGAGTGCGATTCCGCATTGCGGTCGAATCCGACCACCAGATGGCAGTTCGGCGGGTCTGCTCGAGGTCCGTCGACATGCAGTGGTGGCAGCGATCGAAGGTTGCCGGCGAAGGCACTTCGGTGGTCTTTGCTCATCGTGTTCTCCTCACAGGCCCGCCAACGCCCTCACAGGCCCGCCAACGCGAGGCCGGCGGCACCGGCCGTCGCCGCCAACTCGGAGCTGCAAGACGACATCTGCCGACTCACCAACGAACATCAAACTGCAGAACACAGAACACACTACGCATCACCGAAGCGATCTCACCGCTACTCGCACCGGCCCGAGGCGGATGATCCGCAAACACAGCGCTTTGCGCTTTGCGCTTTGCGAAGGACGGAACGCCCTTGTCGAGGGCGACGATCTCGGGGAATAAATCGCTGACCTGATTGCCGTTGCGCGACCACAATGCCCAGCGCTCACCGGTCGGGGGATGTCCCAGTGTAGCGAGGATCGGCGGCACTGGCTTTCCAGCCGCAGGGCTCATATGTCGAGTCTGCGCAGGGTTGAGCTAGTTCCGCGTGGTTTTTCGCGGTCGGACGACCGGCCCCGGCGAAGGGACCATCAAGAAGATAACGGGCGGGCTGTCAACCCCGTAGAGCGAAGCGTGGGTTGACTGGTCGGGCCCCCGGCATGGTGAGCTGAGGCGACTCGTACGACGACCTTCCCGACACCGGTGGCCGCGTAGCGGCAACGCGCCGTAGGCGCCCGTACGAGAAGTTCAGGCCAGGTGTTGCGTACTGCTCGATAGTTTCGTGCGCTACGCAGTACTGTGCCGGACGAGAAGATCGGCCGCAGCGTCCTCGTCGGAGAAGATGCGCTCCACGAGTCGCGCGGCGGGCGCAATGACTGCCTGTTCAATCTTGCGGACGGAAGACACTGTCCAGCCCGTGAGTCCTTCTGGTCCTGCCGTGGGCGGGCCGAAGAGTTCTTCGAGGACCTCTGGTTTGTAGCCAAGGCCCATGAGCTGTTCGGCGGTGAACCAGTCGTCTTGCGGGATCGGCTCGACCACGAGCGGCCCGCTACCAGCGGCGATCTCATCGGGGGTGGCTTCACGAAGGGCCATTAATTCGGTTCTCCTCTGTTGTAGTTGCGGTCTTGCGGCTGGCTGCCACTACTTGCCGACCTTGCGCTTCGCCCCGGTGGGAGCCTTTCGGCCGTCGAACTTCAACGTGAAACCGAACACCTTCTGGCCGTTGAAAGTCTTTGCGGCCAGCGCACCTTTTGCCGTGTAGGGTCTGCCGGTCTTGCCCTTGGCCTCGAATTCGATGGTCTCCCCGGCCAGTAGCTTTGCCAGTTCCTGCTCGGTGAAGTCCTTGCCCGACCAGTGCTCGTTGGCACCCCAGCCGCGGCCCTTGAACGCGACTTTCTTTCCCTTCCACAGACCTTCGACCAAATCCGTTCTCGGTGCTCGTTCCTCGAACTGGGGCTTGAAGCCCACGAACGGGTACGTCTTCCCGTTCTTCTCCATCACCCCGGCTTCGAGCTTGCCTGTGGCTGTATACGGCTTGCCGGTCTTGGTGCTGGTCGCCGTGATCTCGATGACGCCGCCAGACACCAACGCGGCTACCTCGGCGTCGGTGAACCGGTGCCCGCCGAACCCCCGCTTCGCGGTGGTGACCACGGTGTCGCCGTGGGTGAAATGCAGCGCCGGCGGCAAGGTGATGTTCTCGACCGGCTCACGGATCACGCCTGCCTTGGCCATTCGACCCTTGAGTTCGGCCGGCAACCTGCTCGCGTTGACCTTCATCTTCTCGAGGTCGTGGCGCACCAGGGGTGCCACCAGCGCCAGGAAGTCAGGAGCCGCTGCTGTGCCCGCCTCGACCTGTGCCATCTGCTCGAAAACCTTCTCGGTGATCGTCAGATCGCCGATGTGCGTGCCCGGCAGAATCCGGTGGTTGAGTTCGCCGACCGCACTGAGCGTGATCCTGCCGCGCTGCTCGCGCATCAACGCCTTGCCGGTGGCGTTGTTGGTGACCTCGGCATACGTGCTCGTCCGGGTGGCACCGGTACCCACGCTGCGTTCTTCCAGCTGCTTCATCAGCCACCCCATCGTCGGGTGCGGTGGCCGCGTCGGAAACCCCTCGTGGACGAACGGCTTGGCGACGGTCCCGAGCGCAGTCGCACCCGATGCTGCCTCGTCCGGCTCGTCCTCGTCGTCCTCGACGACGAGGACGCCTTTCCAGCCGAGCACCGCCGGGACGTTGAGCGAACCGACGAAGCTCGGGTACTTCTCGACATGCCCGCGATGCTGATCGTACTCGTAGTCCGGGGCGAGCATCGTCAGGTAGTTCTTCGCCAACAGTTCGTAGATTTCCTTACCCAGTTCGCCGAATTTCTGTTCCACCGCAGCCAAACTCGGCGGCACGTTCGGGCCGGGACGGTTGGCACCGTGGGCGCCGCCGGACTTGATGTGACTCTTGCGTGGGCCGCGGTGGGTGAGCGCGGCCGGATCCACTCCGACGACGCCGGCGATCTTGTCGACCAGCGAGAGCAGCTCATTGAACTGCTCGACCGAGATGAACTTGTCCTCGGTACGTGGGTAGGACACCACCTGCGTCTCGTACATCCTCTGATACGTCTCGAGGACCTTCTTGGCTTCGAAGCCCTTCTTCGACAGCAGCGACGAGAGAGCTGCCAGGTCCATCAACTTCGGTGGCCCGGTCTTCTTGCGGGTGGTCCCGTCATGGACCACCGGTGAGGACTCAAGTCCGCCGGGGACGGCAATCTTGCTCTCGAACCGGTCGATGTCGGGGTCGGTGTAAGTGACCTTGTTCTCGTCACGAAAACGATTCTCGTAGAACGCTTTCTTGACATAGTTTTTGTGGGCGTCGAGGCCGTCACCGACGATCACGACCATCGCCGACTTGAGTCGCCCGTTACGCACTACGGTGTTTGAGCCGGACACTTTCGTCGCCGCCCGTGTGAACTGCATCGAGAGCATGTCCCACTTCGATCGGAAGTCGGCCTTGCGGTAGTCACCTTCGGACTCGATCGAGGTCACCGCGCGGCGATTCGTGAACGCCTTGCGCAGCGACGCCGGGGTTTCGTCGAGAAACTCCATCCGCTCGAGCTTCTTGCCCTCCAGACCCAGGTATTCCACGATTTCCCACCCCAGCAGCGAACCTTCGCCGGTCGGATCGAGATCGGCGGCGTTGCATACGGTCTCGCACGTCGACAAGGTCTCTTTGAGTGCGTCGAGCAGACTCTTCGCATCGGGGTCGGTGACCAGCTTCCCGCCAGAGACCTTGCGTCTGACCTCGCGCTCCCAGCGGAAGTCGCCGGCCGCCCACGGCAGGTGTTGCAGATCCCAGCTCTTGTACTGCTCGGACAGGGACGCGGGCACCATCACTGCGGGGTCCTTCAATTCCAACAGATGGCCACGAGCATTCACGATGACGTAGTCCGTGCCGTCGAACGTGCCGCTCATACCACCCAACGCAGCCGCGAAATTGCGGGCGGCCGAGGGCTTCTCGGTGAGGATTCCGACTCTACCCATACTGATTCTCCTTCATCGAGGATTGACCATTGCCCTACCGGGTCCCTCCTATATCGAGGCCTGGAATGTCGACTCGATCCGAATCTACTCGAGCCATCGAGAGCCGATATACCGCTTCGGATTTCAGCTGTTGGTGCCGACGCTGCCGTCCCCTAGGCCGTCGAGCGTCTTCGCCAAGGCGTGGACGGTCGCGGCGTCGCTCATGTCGGCGCCTCGGGCGCATCCGAGGGTGGCACCGGTCCGCTTCTCTGCCATCACGGAGTGCGCGGTAGGCGTCAAGCAACTCCACTTGCGCGTCGTAGGTCAGCATCCTGGCCAGCGGCCGGTTTCGCTGCGTCGACGCGGGTGCTCGGCGGCCGAGGCGAAACGTTCGAGTCCACTGCCAGAGTCGGGCGATGCGCGTGTGTAGGAAGGGCATGGGTCACATCCATTTCACTGATCCTGGGCGGGTACGAGTGCGTTCGGTATTTCCTGACATTCGGAAAATCCTCTCTTCCGGTCCAGCTCGAAGTCCTGGCATGGGTCTAGGTGCGGTAGGCGTCGACGCGGTGAGAGATGGCGGTGACCTGCACTCGGCGCGTGTCCTCGTCGATGAGGTACAGCACCCGGTATGTACCGCGCCGCGCGGAGTAGGCCGGCGCAAGCGGCGCAGAGAGCTTCTTGCCGACACGATGTGGGTTCTCGAGCAGCACTCCGGTGATGAACTCGTAGACCGCGGCCGCAACCTTCTCGGGCAGATTCTGTTTCAGTGCGCGGGCCGCCGACCTGGCGATGGTGAGGGTGTACGGCTGATCAGGCGCGCTCACTCGTCGTCGGTCTTCGCGACAGCGAAGAACTCGGCGAGCGAACCGGCATCGAAGACGTCGTCGGCCCGGACCTCGGCCATGCCGGTGATGTGGTCAGCGAGCAACGACTCGTCAGCGAGGACAGCAATGGTCTCACGCAGGGCGTCGTAGTCGTCGGCGCCGAGGAGCACGGCGGCACGGTGCCCGTTGCGAGTGATCTCGAAGCGCTCATGGGTGCGCTCGGCCTCGTCGACGAGACGAGAGAGCTGCGCCCGTGCATCTGCCACCGGAAGAGTCGTCATGTACACAATTCTAGCTAAAATTTGGGATGGATCCCAGTCCGGCACTCTGGCTCGGCAGCCGGGCTGGTCAATCGATCGCGGCGGTATGGGTTCCCCTCGGCGCGTCGAGCTCTCGGAGCGCCCTGTCCCTGTCCGGAGATGTTCCTGCGCAGGCCCGGAGTTTCGAGGCGGGGTGGGAGGAAGCGCTCAAAAAAATTACTGATGCGGAGTGCGACATCAGAGACGAGATCGACAAATCGACCGTCCGGTTACCTGGCTGCCGACTACGTAATGCCTGTCCGTAGTCTGGCCAATAATTGGATGAGTATCAGCGGGTACTGATTGTCTGTGAGAGATGGAAACGGTGGCTTGTGAACGCCTTTAGTACCGATCGTCGAACTCGGTCGGTGACACCGGGCAAGTCCACGGCGCCGCTATGGCGAGACAAGAAGCGATATCTGTGGCCGCTAAGCCTGCTGGTGCCGTTGAGTCCGTTCGCAGCCTGGTTCCTGGTGGAGAAGTTGAGTCTGGGTTTGTTCTGGGCAGCCGGGGCATGGCTGATCGTCATCGTCATCCCGCTCCTCGACGTGCTGGCCGGGGAGGACGGAAACAGTCCACCGGACGAGAAGATCCCGGAGTTGCAAGAGGATCGCTTCTACCGTTGGTGCACGTACCTGTTCCTGCCACTGCAGTACATGGGTCTGGTGTTCGCCTGCTGGTGCTGGGTGAACTCGCCGATGGCGTCGGGGGAGAAATTCGCCCTCGCCATGACCGTCGGCGTTGTTGCCGGCGTCGGCATCAACGCGGCACACGAGCTGGGCCACAAGAGCGAGACACTTGAGAAGTGGTTAGCGAAAATCGCACTGGCACAGTCTTTCTACGGTCATTTTTACGTCGAGCACAATCACGGGCACCACGTGCGGGTGGCGACCCCCGAAGATCCCGCGAGTTCACGATATCGGGAGAATTTCTGGTTCTTCCTGCCTCGGAGTGTTTTCGGTGGTCTGCGCTCGGGTTGGCGCATCGAAAAGGCTCGCCTCGAACGTCAGAGCTCACGCACGTGGACGTACAAGAACAACATCCTCAATGCCTGGGCGATGACTGTGGTGTTGTTCGGCAGTCTCATCGCTGTCTTCGGCTGGGAGATCGCACCGTGGCTGGTCGTGCAGGCAGTCGCCGGATTCACTTTCCTCGAAACAGTGAACTACCTTGAGCACTACGGTCTGCTGCGCGGCAAACGCACCGATGGTTCCTATGTTCGATGCTCGCCGGAAGACAGCTGGAACAGCGATCACGTCGTGAGCAACCTGTTTCTCTATCAGTTGCAGCGGCACAGTGATCATCACGCGAATCCGCGCCTGCGTTACCAAAGCTTGCGTAGTGCCCCGGCAGCGCCGCAATTGCCCGCCGGTTATGCCGTGATGATCGTCTGCGCCTGGGTTCCGCCGCTGTGGCGCAAGATCATGGACAAACGACTGCTTGCGTACTACGACGGCGACATGAGTCGCGTCAACACGCTTCCGAGCCGCTGACGCGCGGAGCCCTCATAGCTTTGGCATTCTGATGGTGCAGAAGATGGTGACGAGCACTCTCGCCGGGCCCGATGAGGATGAGCTTGCCTTCCGACTCTCTCTCCCCCGTTACCGTTTAGGTGTAGGTGGTCCTGAACGACGGGGCCACGGTCGCCATGTTCGGTATGACTTCTTGCCCCTGTCTCTCGAATGATCCGGGGGGTGGTGTCGCCGAACCTGGTGGCATCGATGGACCGCTAATAGGGACACGGCCACCGAATCTGATGGTAGGTCTCCTTCGCAGGCGTGGGTGTCGGGTATCGATGCTGGATCGGCGACCGGACAGGTCGGACGAAGGACTGCGAATGAACACGAGTTACGCCGTGTTTTGCGGCATCGAAGTGGGCAAAGGCGAGCATCACGCCGTCGGGTTGGACGCCTCAGGTGACCGGCTGTACGACAAACCGCTGCCCAATGACGAAATGAAACTGCGGGCCGTATTCGACAACCTCGCCCAATGCGGACCAGTACTGGTGATCGTCGATCAACGTGGGCACCATCGGAGCCCTGCCGGTCACCGTTGCCAGGGCCTGCGGCCACGACGTCGCATACTTGCCCGGACTGTCGATGCGCAGGATCGCAGACCTTTACCCCGGTCAGGCGAAAACCGACGCGAGAGATGCATTCATCATTGCCGATACAGCAAGGGCCATGCCGCATACTCTGCGCCGGTCGATACCGGCGACGAAGTATTGGCCGAGCTCGGCGTGCTCGTCGGGTTCGACGACGATCTTGCCGGCGAAGCCACCCGGATCAGCAACCGCATCCGCGGACTACTCACCGGCATCCATCCGGCACTGGAACGGGTCGTCGGGCCCCGCATCAGCCATCCCGCTGTTCTGGAAATCCTGACCCGCTGCGGCGGGCCGAACGGAATCCGCGTCGCAGGCAAACGCAAACTCACCAACCTAGCGGTCAAACACGCACCGCGCATGGGCGCTCGACTGGCCGACCAGATCATCGCCGCACTCAGTACGCAAACGGTGATAGTGCCCGGCAGCAATGCTGCGGAGATCGTCCTGCCGAAACTTGCCGAATCCTTGAAAGAGACTCTGCTGCAGCGGAAGAGCATTGGTGACGATGTCGAGAGGATGCTCGATGACCACCCTCTTTCCCCAGTCCTGATCTCGATGCCTGGCATCGGGGTCAGGACTGGAGCCCGGATCCTGCTCGAGGTCGGTGACGGGTCCGCATTCAAGTCCGCGGGCCACCTTGCCGCCTACGCCGGGATCGCGCCGGTGACCCACAGGTCGGGCTCTTCGATCCGCGGTGAGCACCCTGCATGATCAGGAAACCGCAAACTCAAACGTGCGCTGTTCCTGTCCGCGTTCGCGGCCCTGCACGACTCGACCAGTCGCTCCTATTACGACCGCAAACGGGCTGAAGGCAAGAAACACAATGCCGCTCTGATCTGTCTCGCCCGACGCCGCTGCGACGGGCTGTTCGCAATGCTCAAGAACAAGACTCTCTACCAAACATCTTCCGCTGCAGCAGCTTGACGGAAACCATAGGGACACGTTACGGCAGAGTGGATCTACTTTTGCTGGACGAACTCGGTTACATGGAACTCGACAAGCGAGGTGCGGAGCTACTCTCCAGGTGCTCACCGAACGGGAGGAAAAGAATTCCGTCGCTATCGCCTCGAACGAATCCTTCTCCGGCTGGACCAAAACATTCACCGATCCGAGGCTTTGCGCTGCCATCGTGGATCGGCTCACGTTCGGCGGCAACATCATCGAAACCGGCACCGACTCCTACCGACTTGCACATACACATACCCGAGCCCAACAATCAGCCTGAGGTGGGTCCGGACCAAGCCGCCCTACTGGAACTGAATGAGATTGACATATTCAACCACGGAACTCGGCACGATCACGAGGATGCGTCCAACTAAACTGTGCATCGAGAAAGCCACTCGACCACGTCGCCGGGGCGTTATCGACCGGATTCAATCCAGCAGATGGTCGAAGCGGCTGGTGCGGGTTCGCCGATCACCTCAAGGTAGTCGAGAACCATCATGCGGGCGCAAGGTGTCCAAATCAGCTTCGCTGTACCACCGCGTACCCCCGCCAGCGGAGTAGGGTCACTCGCCCGCGGCGCTCGTACAGTCGTAACGTTGTGGGCCGACTCCGGAAAGCTCGGACGTCACCGAAATCCCGTAGCCCCCTTGCTTTGGACGCTTGTTCGTCATTGACACACCAGGGCGAATTCGACCGACATCATCACGCTTTCCGGTTGCATACGTACAGAAATAATAAATCTAATCTTCACGATACAAATTTTCTACAGTGGAATAAGTAAGTTCGTCGGGGAATTAAGTCCGACAGAGACGCGAAGAATGCAGGAAACTCACGTTGGCGGTACACAGCCCCACACACGATCGAAACGTGCGCCGATCAACCGGGCCAGATCTCCATCGCTGACTGCCGAGTCTCCGAAGGCGATAGAATCCACGGGTGTACCAGCGATAACGGCGTTTCCCACAACGCCGACCACCGAACCATCACCACGGAACGCTAACGCGCGACCCGCCGCAACCACCTGCTCGATCACCCACACACGATCGGACCCGTGACCGCCGCGATAGCGACGAAAACCTGATCGCTCATCCCACATCGATACGAACCATTCCACCAATTACTCCTCCACATCGGCGCGCGTCGACGTTCAACCTCCGGGGCGCCAAGGCACGCTCTGCCAGCTCCTGAACAGCACGTACTTTCTTTTCGCCCCCAAGGGCCCCTTCTGACAGAGGACGGAATCTCCGCAGGCGCCCCGCACTACACAATCAACGGCGCAGCTCGTTTCCGATCAGTAGACACCGCGGTAGCCTTTCATAATCTGCATCCCATGGTATAGATTTTAGGGTGTTGTTGAAGCAGATACGAATAATGACACTCACACAGTCGGGAGCCCGATAATGACGATCGCCGTCCCGCCGACTCGGCACAGCGAGATCAACTCGACCGCGCGAGCTGGGACACAGAGGGAGTCGAGCGAGGTGTCGTCTCGATTCTGCGAGTCGCCAACCTCGGGTCTTTCATCGATGTCGCCTTAGTGGTCGCGGCAGCTGTTGTCCTAGGCCTCACGGTGGGGTATCTCCTTGCTGACGTCGCCACAGGCTTGGCAATCACACTCGGTACTACGGTAGTTTTTCGCTTCGTACTAGGAGCGCTCACTATGTGAGAAACAGCAGCTGGAGGCCCCGACTCACCTCGCGACATCGACCGACTTTCGAAGTCGTCGACCTTCCCCGACGCCGTGAAACCGCAACAGACCTGACAATTCGTGCGGTTTCCTCGATCATCGGGGCCACACCATTTTCGCTATCGAGACTCGAGGACATCATGGACAAGGCAGGATTCGCCTTCACCCCCGAACTCAACTGCGTCAATCATGAACTCGCCGCTGAACTACTAGGTGATTCGCAGGCTGCCAAAAGTAAGCTCCGTTCCATGTTCGGCGTACTCGAACATGCGCTGGCCGACATCGGCGACGCACGTGAATTACTGCGCTCGCTATACGCGGGGCCCACCTGCCCTGATTACATCGAAACTTTCCTCGCCGATGAAGCCGACACCCAAGACATCACCACGCACCTTGCAGATGCCAGCCGCAGTCTCCGCGCGGCCCTTGCGATCCTGCGCACACATAGCACGGCACTTACACCTGAGATATCAGACCGCGGCAAGGCCCTGACGTAACGCCTTCACCCGTAGTCTCCGATCCGTTGAATATGATCGGACTTGACCAGTCCAACGACCCCAGCAGCGAGCTCGAGGTCGCAAGCTACTCTGCTGGACATCTGCGTCGAGACCGTCAGGAACTGGGTACGAACACAAGTCGGAGAACCACCTCGGAAAGTCGGCTTTAACGATACGGATGCGGCATCAAACCCGGCACGGTCAACTTACTCCGATGTATCGGTTGTCAAGCGAGCAAAATACGACAGCGTCAACCGAGCCGTAAGAGGAAAGCGGTTCCGTATCACCGTCTGCCTAGGTGTGATCCGGGCACCGCAACTCCGGGACCACCGTCCATCCGCTCGCTATCAGCCACTGCCGCACCGGATCCGGAAGGATCCCGCCTTGTGCAGTCTGTGCGAAGGCGCTGGCGAGGATCGGACCGTCACCGCACACCGCGCACGCGACATCGAACGCCGGCGGCGCGGGTTCACACTGGTGGCAATGCGATCGATCGATCACCGCATTCGGATCGTCGAGGTTCGGGTGCAGCCAGATCACGGCCAGGTCCGCGCGTTGGTGGGCGGCTTCGGCTCTGGTGCTCGGCTCGTAGCCGCAACTCGGGCAGATCCGCGGCGACCGCACCGCCGCAACAGAATCCACGGCCGGCACGACCTTGGGAGCAGCCGCCGACGCACTCGACGCCGGCGCGCGTTTGTTCAGGTGCCCGTAGACGGTAGTGCGAGGAACACCTAATATCGCCGCGATCTGCGCGACCGTCTTCTCCCCGCCGTCGTAGAGCTGTTGGGCGAGTCCGATCTGATCACCTGAGAGTTTCGACGGGCGACCACCGGTGCGGCCCCGCGCCCGCGCCGCCGCCAAACCGTCCCGGGTGTTCGCCACGATCAACTCACGCTGGAGTTCCGCGAGAACGGATAACATCCCAAACATCGCCCGCCCCTCCGCGGTGGCGGTGTCGATACCCTGCTCGAGGACCTTCAATCCGATCCCCCGCTCCCGCAGCTGTGCGCCGAGGGTGATCAGATGCAACACCGAACGCCCCAACCGATCCAGGCGGGTGACGACCAGGGTGTCGCCGCTACGCAGTCGGGTCAGGACCGCATCGAGTTGTGGACGTGAGGCTTTGGCGCCGCCGGCCTGGTCGGTGTGAATGTTGTCGGCGTCGATACCGGCTCGCGTCAGGGCGTCGATCTGATGGGCAGGGTTCTGATCTGCGCTCGAGACGCGTGCGTAACCGAATAACATCTGTCGAAAATACTCTCATCCGAGGGTTTTCGACAGAGCAAGTACCGCAGCAGCGGGTGCCACGGCAGTGTGTCAGCCGGCGCAACGAAGGTGTCGCTCATTTCCGTCCACGCCCGCGCCAGAGTGTTCGGAAACCCGGCCTCGACGCCGAGAAAAGGAACACGCCAGCGCGACGCTCGGAGCAGCGCCTGACGCCTCTGCCGCACCGCAACAGAGTGTGGACCTGCGACTCAACGTCGACCGAGCGCGACAGGCGTACAGTAAAATGAAATACATTCTAGTTTTCGGGAGGTGTCCATGACCATCGTCGACATCAACGACACCATGACCACTGCTCAACTGAGCAGCGCTCAGGCCAAAAAGGACTTGCCACCGTCGATGATCGAGCGAATGACGCTGATTCTCGACGCCTTCGACGGACGCGCAGCACGGCTCACTCTGGAAGAGGTGGCGTGCCGCACGCAGCTGCCGCGCTCCACCGTCCACCGCATTCTCGAACAGCTCGTCAAGCTCGACTGGGTAGATCACGCATCGTTCGGCTACCACCTCGGACGGCGGGCACGCGGCATCGGCGGCGACGGTGGACACAGCCAGATCCGTGAAGCCGCTGCACCCGTCCTGCACGAACTGCACCTGCAGACCGGCATGGTTGTGCACCTCTCGGTGCTCGACGGCCGCGAAACCCTCTACCTCGACAAGGTCGGCGGCCGATTTGCCGCAACGCTCCCGTCCCGTGTCGGTGGCCGGGTTCTTGCGCACTCCACCGCGGGCGGCAAGGCGATGCTCGCATGGATCGACCCCGAACGCGTCGACGCCTTGTTCGGCGCGACGCTTCCGCGCTGTACCGAGAACACCATCGCGGAGATCGGCGTTCTGCATCAGGAACTCAACCGCATCCGTCAGCGTCGGGGCTTGGCCTTCGAGCGCGGTGAATCCGCACGCGGTGTCGCATGCGTGGCAGCCGCGATTCGTGGGCACGACGGCCCCGTCGGCAGCATTGCATTGTGCGGCGACATACGGACCGCTCAGCTCGAGCGAGTCGCCCCGTTGGTAGTCGACGCTGCCCGTGAGGTCTCGCGGTCGCTGTACCCCGAACTGGGTGCACCGCGCCGTGGCCGCAACGCTCCCCCGATCCCGACCAACACCTTCTCGGCAGAGACGATGGACCGACTTCTCGCGGCATCCACCGAACAGTGGATCTGAAACTTCCTGGGATCTGAGTCTTCCTGCTCTCTTTCTGTCTCCCTGATCGGGTCGAGCCAATTGAGAGCCGAGATACCGCTTTTGGACTTCAGAGAATTTTCGTCAAGGCCCGGACGGTCGCGGCGTCACTCATGTCGGCGCCTCGGGCGCATCCGAGAGTGGCGCCGGTCCGCTTCCCGGCGTCGTCGGCAACCCCCTCGACGCCGCGTGCCGCATCGAGGACCTTCAATCCGATCCCACGCTCGCGCAGCTGCGCGCCGAGGGTGATCAGATGCAACACCGAACGCCCCAACCGGTCCAGCCGGGTGATGACCAGGGTGTCACCGCTACGCAGTCGCTGCATAACTACATCGAGCTGTGGGCGTGATGCCTTCGCACCACTCGCGCGGTCGGTATGAATGTTTTCGGCGTCGAGCCCGGCCCGCACCAACGCGTCGATCTGGTGGGCGGGATTCTGCTCCGCACTGGATACGCGTGCATAACCGAACAACATGTGTCGAAAACTACCGCTATTGAAAGTTTTCCGACAGGTGTCGCCGAGTTCAAAAACGTTCACCTTCTCATCCCCGCACCAGGAAACCTCAATGCCGGATAACAGCTTCCGAGAACACGCCCAGAGGAGAATCCGAAGGCACACGCTCGGAAGAATTCTGTGCTGCCCGTGCACAGTTAAGGTGGCACGGCACGTGCAGGAAGAGGAAACACAACCCTTTCTGCTGTAACACTCGAGCAGACACCGTAGATAACTAGATTATTGCTGCAATCTCTTCCCAGGCGACGAGCCGCTGCGGCTCGCCGACCACTGGTGCGGCGAGAGGCGTACGCGCGTCGCGTTACCGACGTATGTCTCGACCGAAAAGGTGAAACCCTCATGCCGGCAGATCGTCGTCGCCACGCCGCTGCACTCGCCGCGTACTTGGCCCAGTTCGTCCCGTCTCCCGATCCCGAGGAAAACCCGGCCGAGAGCCGGTACGCGGGACTGCCGCCCGAGGACCTGGACCAATGCCGCCGCGATTATCGTCAGGCATTGGCCTGGGCACACGCATCGAGCTTCACCGACGAGGACACCCACGCCCTCGAAGCGATGCGCCGACGCTATACCTTCCACGCGCAATGACCGTCCCTGACGGCTGGGCGAGTGACGGGCGAGTCACCACGGCTTCACCCCGGATCACGACGTCGGTCGCGAACGTCTCAGGGATGCGGGGCCGCCGCTGTTCGCGAGATCGCGGGGAATGAACGGTGGCGGCACGCTGTGCCCCGGAGAACATGCACGACGCCGGTCTTGACCCGAGCGTGGCTCAGCGCCGACGCTAGATACAACCGATCGTCGCACTCGTCACATGTCCTCCGGCAGAAGCATAAAATGTGTAGCCTGAAAGGAAGGTTATTCCGGCCACCGAGCATGAAAAACCGAATGCTGCCACCCGGTACGGTCGAAGACCTTGCGCGAGGCGACCCGGGGGGGGGCGACGAACTTCGGGAGGCGACATTGACAGTACAGACAGCAATGACAGCAATGCCTGCGCCGCGTGCACTACTCGGGGTGTACGGGATTTCGGTGATGTCGGAACTGTCCGGCGTGGGACCGCAGACACTACGACTCTACGAGCGGCGCGGGCTGCTGACCCCCACCCGCACCAGCGGAGGCACCCGTCGATACAGCGAAGCAGACCTCGATACCTTGCTCCGGATCACCACGCTGATCGACGAAGGCATCAATCTAGTGGGAGTTCGCCGCATTCTTTCACTGGAAACCGAGAACACCATTCTGAAGGAGCGCCTAGCTCAAGGTACCGGAGCGTAATCGAGCGAGGCAGTCAATACAAGGGTGTGATCGCCGGTTCCACTGAACGCCACCGAACCTAGCTCGTCGAGAGAGTGCGAGAGGTCGAACCTTCGGAACGGCTGATGTCCCCGAAGTCGGCATCGGCCTCGATTTTGTTTCCGCCTGACTCGAGTCGCGCCAACGCGGAATCGAAGGCATCGATCAACCATGCAGCGGTGGACTCGGTGAGCAACTCGTCCGAGAGGCCGGCGAGGTCGGATCGAAAGATGCGTACCAGCCACGAACCGTTCGTGTCAGGCTCGTCCGACAACCCTCGCGCCGTGTTGGTGGCAACGACATAGCGGTTGTACTCGAGATCGACGCGGATGGCGTAGCTTCCGTCGAGGTTGACGACATTGGTGGGACGCTGGGTGGCCGCGGCCAATGCGATCAACGCGTCGTTGTATTTTTCCGAGTATTTCGCTGTCAACGGCATGGTCAACCTATCTATTCGATCTGGCCGACGCAGCACTGCCCGGCGTGTCCTCACATCCTGTAGCCGTGCCTTGACCAGGGACTGGGCCGATCCTATCCCGAGAGTCAGACACAAGCCGCTCGCCGCACACTCGCGTCAAGAACAGCCCCCAATCCAGTCGTCACCGGCCGGAAGGGAAACGCGTCACCGGCCGAAAGGGAAACGGTCAGACAATACTGCGGCCAGGGGATGGCAGATCGGCAGGAGCTACCTCCGACTCGAAAAGAACGACGCCCTATACGCGAGAGCGGCAGCGACGATGAATGCGCGCATTCCCGCTCACCCAACGAAACACGTAAGGACGAGCCCCGACCAATCGACCGGTAGGACGTCCACAGGAGTTCTCGAAACAGCTGGAAAATATCTACAGCGACGAGAGTAGACATTCGCGTACGAGTGTTGTATCTTTTCTGTTGTACCGAGAGAATGAATCACAAGGTGCGGGAGAGATGAACTACCCGCAAGCAGTACCGCAGGGCAGGGCAGGTTCGAGGCCGAAGTTGCGTGAGATGTGTGTGGCCTCGGCAGCCCCTTGAGAGCGGCTACCGGACAATGCAATTGAGTTCGGCAGCTCGAAAGAGTGCAGTGTGTAAGGAAGTTCAACCCAGACCCCCGGCGGCCTCCACGGCGCCGGGGGTCCCGTCCGTGGACAGGAAGAAGCGACCCATTCAGGTAGAACCACCCGGCAGTGCACTGTCCGACAAATTCGACGACGAAAACTACCCCGCCTACAGCATGGGTCAGGCCGCCGACATCCTCGGCGTCCGGCAAGCATTCCTGCGCAGTCTCGACGCCGCGAAACTCCTCACCCCGCAACGCTCCGGCGGCGGACACCGCCGCTACTCCCGCTACCAACTCCGTATCGCCGCCCGCGCCCACGAACTCGTCGCCTCCGGTACCCCTCTGGAGTCGGCGTGTCGCATCATCATCCTCGAAGACCAACTCACCGAAGCCCGACGCATCAACGCCGAACTTCGACACACCCAGCAGCAAACTCACGGGTCCGGTAACACGCCCGAACAACCCTGATTCCGAGTGTCGGCCCCTGCGTATTCACTCCGCCATGACCGCCGACGTGTACGGCGTGGGAGGATAGAGCCATCGAGATCGGGACTTCGATGTGAAACCCGGATCGATTTTGTAGGGAGTATTTGTATGGCACAGGGCATCGTGAAGTGGTTCAACGGCGAAAAGGGCTTTGGTTTCATCGCTCCCGACGACGGAACACCGGACGTGTTCGTTCACTTCTCCGAAATCTCAGGCAACGGCTACAAGTCGCTCGACGAGAACCAGCGTGTGGAGTTCGAGGTCGGCCAGGGCCAGAAGGGCCCCCAGGCCACCAATGTGCGCACCGTCTAGTTAAAGACCTCAAGTAGAGGGCCGCACCCGCCCGGGTGCGGCCCTTTACTGCATCACTACGTTTTTTCAGGACCACGACGAAGCACTACGACACAGAACCGTCACATCCCGGTGTGGGCCGAGAACACGACAGTTGGCCCCCCACAACAGGAACGCGACATGACCGAACCCACCCATCACGTACACCCGGCCACCCCGCAAGTACATTCACGCCGCCCACGCCAACCGCGGGCAACGATCACCAAAGCAAGAATCCTCGAAGCCGCTGCGCGATCCTTCGCCTACGACGGCTATGACGCCACCTCACTGAACGACCTCGTTGCTGCCTCGTCATCAACGAAGGGCGCAATCTATTTCCACTTCGACTCGAAAGAAGCGATAGCGCGAGAACTCCTCACACGCTGGTCGAGCGCACTGCATCACGCGTACTCAGCCGCACAGGAATCACCGCAGCAGTCCGTCGCCGACATCAGCTCATTCTTCCGGGACCTCGCGGCAAGCCTGGCAGCCAGTTCACTGGCACGAGCCGGTCTCCGACTCGCTACGGAAACCGGAATCGACGGCGCCCGAGAAGCATTCACTAATTGGGTTGATATCACGAGCCTGCTCGTTGATGCTGCGATCGAAGCAGGAGAGCTCCCGGACAACTCCGTAACGCGTCAACTCCCGTGGAACCTGTGCGCGGGATTCCTCGGAACCGTCACCATCATCCGAGTCGTCGGCGACCCGGGCGACTTCACCACTCGGATGCAGAACCTGGCCGAGGTACATCTCTCGGCATGCACGAGCGCAAAGAGGAATTGAAGATCCGTAGCTGCCCGTGCCTGTGCTGTCAGGTTCGCCGCACCTCGCCATCACAACTATGTCAGCGCACCCGCCGAGGAATCCCCTGGTTTATGACAGCGTGAGCCGAGACCACCGGCACCGGCACCGGCACCGGCCACCTTCAACGAGACCGAGCAGAGAACATAACTCCGGAAGGATAGTCAGGGTGGCAGCCACTGGGAGAACGTGCCCCCGCCGAACCATCTGCGACTTACCTGTAAAAAAATTGTTGATCGATACCCATCTACCGAACCCGGCCCGCACGACGACCGCAAGGTAATGGAACAGTAATATATTCGAGTGCTCTTCCTTGCCAGGTCCGAGCGCTGGCTCATCGGTGCAGCGGTCACACGCAATCCGATGAGCCATCAAAAAATTGATGGTCTGCTGCGATCAGCATGGCCCCACAGAAAGTATGTGGGGACATCGCGGTGATGGAGAAAACTGTTGCAGCTCAACGCGAGAGCGGGCGCATCTCCAGTTCATGCATTGCGCCGATCCCCCGAATCCGCCGATCTATGTGGCCTTGCGCTTAAGCCATCCCCATACCGCAGTCGCGACGAACAGGATGGCCCCGATGAACGCCAACCACAATAATCCCTTGACGGCGAAACCCAGTACCACGAACACCAGCCAGACTATGAGAAGAAAACCTATGAGTGCCAACATGTCTACATCCTTGCACCTCAATCAACTCCCATCCGCGACATCCTGCCGAGTGGGACGGATGTGTCGACTTGTGAATGCCCGTGCGTCGTGCCGGCACCGGTATTGAGCAACGACAATGTCCGCGCGTGAGGAACGTGCACCGTCGACTCGCCAGCTCACAGCATCGTCATCTCACCTCAGCCGTGCAGGGCCGTTTTCGCTGCCTGCGTGAAGAACCCGCAGCATGGGGGCGCAGTCCCGGCAACGCCGACGGCGAAGCGATTGCGGCGGGGCGGTTGCGGCGGGCGGCAACCACCCCACTCCCAACCTCTGCGGGCTGCGAGGTAAACATCAATGATGCTTACTCCAGAACGTAAAACCCCTCGCAACGACGACACGGACGAGCGGTTCCGATTCCCCCGCACATGGAACCAGGTCGACGAATCACGCCGCGGCCTGGTGCTGGCCTGGCTCGCGTTCACCCTCACCTTCGGCGGCGCCCGACTGGTGACATGGCTTATCCAGATCGATACACGAGACATCGGCGACGTCAGCGCCGGCGGCACCCACCTCCACCACTACCTGTGGGGAATTCTGTTGTTGGCCGGGGTGGCCGTTTTCGGGCTCGTCGACCGTAGTCCGCGCACCCGGACATGGATGGGCATCGCGTTGGGTGTGGCACTTGGACTCATTGTCGACGAGGCTGCATTGTTGATCACCCTCGAAGATGTCTACTGGCAGACGGGCGGTTGGCCGAGCATTGCCATCGCGGTGTCTCTCATCGGAATTGTCGGCACCGGACTCATCCTTACCCGCAGTGGCGCGAAAAAACCCTGAACTCCGCCTTCCCGCTCTCATGTTCATTTTCGATCATCCAGAGTTCGAAACGCCTCCAAGTGCTCATCCCGGCGCGATGCCACACCGGCGAGATGTTCAGGGCGCTGTCGGCCTGCGCTCGATCAGACTGCGCGCGGCGCAGGGATCCTGATTTCGGAGTATCTCGCGTCAGAACAATGTCCCCATCGAACCGCTCCCCGGCAACTCGTTCTCCGGCACCTATCGCCCAGAATCAATCGGCGACCATAGCTCTCGAAACCGCAAGAGAATATCTACAGCAATTGGGGTAGACATTCCGGACCCTGCAAACACTTACAAGCAATTCACTCCGATTTGATGTGCGAGGAGAGAAGAAAAGTCCTGCGGCCCGCAAGAGTTACATATAGAGTCGAAATGTAAGCATAGTTGATATCGCCACCAGCGTCTTATCAGCGCCGTCGGTCCCCTGTTCTGTGTGGCCGTCGGAGTCTGCCGGCTTGAACGAGCCAGCGAGTCGGTGCGCTTTTCCTGCTCATGTCATGGCCGGGAGTCGATGTCCGCTTCACATCGCCGACTCTCCTGCACGGTGCACTATGCAGAATCAACTCCTCCTCGCAGCTCCTCCGGTCTAGCTTGATCCTGACCTTCCGCTGCCGTTGATCCGATTTTTTCGGCACATTCCTGCGTTTCGCCTAACGCAACCCTGCGGGGTGTACTTTCCCAAAGTGTGCAACACGCGCATGTCGACACCTGGTGTCCGGTGACGCACGCATCTCCGGTACAGACCCCACCCCCTTCCCGCCAGAAGTGGACGTCGGCACGCAGCCCAGGGATCGACACCGCAGAACGTTCCGGAACAACACCGTCAACCACGGCATCGAACGCATCAGTACCCAGCGCAGGGCAGGTCACCTGCCTCACACCGCGGGCATCACCGAACAGTCACTTGCGCCGCGATCTCGAACTCTGACACCGGTCTCCAATTTACTGCTGCCTATTCGCAGGAACCCCATACCTCGCCGGGGGCCGCGCACGGGCGGTAGCTCTCGGCACTACCCGGTTGCTCGTCCGTTCCTGAGTCAGATACCTTTGTGACCAAGTTCACTTGTCTTTTGCGACAAAGTGCACTTGCTCTTTCCCTGGACAAATGCCCTCACTTGGGGTGTGGACTGCACCTCCGAAGGGAGCACCGTCATCGCCGTCGAACGACCTCACCCGCGCACGCAATGCTCCAGGACTGCCGCCGACACCATCATCAACCCGATCGCAGTCGGCGCGTCTCCCTGCGGGGTAGCGATCACCCCCGACGGCACCTGTGCCTACGTGACCAACTACTACGACGATTCGGTGACGGTGATCGACACCGCCACCAACACAGCCGTGGACACCATCGGAGTCAGCGCGAATCCGGTCGGGGTGGCGATCACCCCCGACGGCACCCGCGCCTACGTCACCAACCAGAACAGCCGCTCGGTGTCGGTAATCGAGACCGCCACCAAAACAGCCGTGGACACCATCACGGTCGGCTCGTCTCCGTGCGGGGTAGCCATCACCCCTGTTGGTGCCCACGTCTACGTCACCAACGAGTTCAGTAATTCGGTGTCGGTAATCGACACCGCCACCAACGACGTCGTTGCCACCATCACGGTCGGAGCGCAACCGTGGGGGGTCGCGCTCACCCCCGACGGCACCTGCGCTTACGTCACCAACCAGAACAGCCGCTCGGTGTCGGTAATCGACACCGCCACCAAAACCGCCGCTAAAATTCTCGTCACGGGCGCTTCGCCGGTCGGGGTGGCCATCACCCCCGACGGCACCCGCGCCTACATCACCAGCCGAGGCCGCATCTCGGTGATCGACACCGCCGCTATCACCCTCACCACCACGCCCCTCGGAGTAGGCGCATCTCCGGTCGGGGTGGCCATCACCCCCGACGGCACCCGCGCTTACGTCACCAACTACTACGGCAACTCGGTGACGGTGATCGACACCGCCACCGGCGACGTCTCCACCACGTCCCTCGCCGTCGGGAGTTTTCCGGTCGGGGTGGCGATCACCCCCGACGGCACCCGCGCCTACGTCACCAACTGGGGAAGTAATTCGGTGTCGGTGATCGCGATCGACCAGCGCGCCACTCTCACCGGATACGGGAACGTCACAGCTGCGCCGTGATGCTGGTTCGTCAACGCGAACACAATGGTCGACAGCGTGATCGCGGCATCGTACCTGCACAGCCAAAACCAGGATCGATACTTCCCGGCCGGCACTACCAGATCGGCCGAATCCCGCACCCAGCTAGTAAATCTAATGAACTTGCGCAGAAATCTGTATCGAATCTGATGCGCTGACTTACCGTGGTTGCACAGAGATTGGACATGAGGGGTCAACTCGGCACGGATATTGGGTCGCCGTGTTGTGTGCTCAACACGGACGACGTTCGGCTCTCCCCGGCTTCCTCGACGTCGGAGGGAGCCGAATTTGAGAAGCGGCCGTCATCGTTCGGCTCCGGATGGCCCCGTTTCCGCCGACACCAGAAACCCTGCCGGCAACCGTCGAGAACCCCCTGCCACCGGTAGCAATCCGACATAGATTTTCGACACGAGTTCTCGACATACCCGGATAGCTCTGAACTGTACAAACACGATCGCATGCCGGGTGACGTAAACCGATCCATTTTCGACAAGACTTACATTCCGGACTAGGGCCAATGCGCTCGGAGTGGGCTTACGATTCCGGCGGTGTTCTGATTTTGACTCTCGAACTGGAAGAAATACGGAAGCGACGAGCGCCTGACGTCTTTGGCGACAGTGTCATTTTGGCCTTTCCCTACGACTTGGCCTTTCCCCACGACTCTGATTCGGTCAGTGAAGTCAAATATTGATTTGAGCGCCACCGCACGCACCCCAGAGGCTGAGTGGAGTGGCAGTGGGACGATTTCGGTGCTGAGCGAAGAATCTACGCGGCGGCGCAGCGGTGAATGGCTCAAAGCTCGCGGTCGTGATTGGCCGATTAAGGCAGCTCAGTTAGTTGACGTTCTGGTCTGCGGTAATGCGCAGCTGACGGAGGACCGTCCTACGCCAAAGGTTGATGCGATCGCGTCCAAGCTCTTGCCTCGACCTCGTAGTGTCCGGGCGACTTCGATCTTGTCCGGCGTCATGACGGTGGGGCGTCCTCCGAGGCGACCTTGTCTGCACGCGGCCTTTTGGGAGCATCCTTCATCCTGAAGTGCAGCGCTCGTCCCCTGAAGAATCTCCTCTCCACTGACACTCCCATTCACAGCATCCTGGAAGCGTTCGCCGGAAAGTTCGACTTCCGCCCGGAAAAAACGCGGACCCATCCACAACAACTTGGAGCGTCAACGAGACTAACCTCAATGAGATGGCCACGACTTGGAGTTGTCACAAAACGATTCATATCGAATCAGCACACAACAAGTTGACTGTCAACACTCGTCACGCACCTTCATTCAAGACGTGAGTCAGGAGATGGCACACATGGCATTCGAAGTTTTCGACAAGCGAAACACTGCACTGGGCAGGTCCCCCAGCGTCACCGTCCAGAGGAAGGGGATATTTTCCTTGAACCGAGCTGCGCACAGCCTGTTAAACGAGGCCGGGACGGTTGAACTGCTCTTCGACAAGGAAGATGGGATCATCGGCATGCGTCCTGTGGGTGACGAGGTAGCGCATGGTTACGCCGTCCGGCCTCAATCACAAACCAGAGATACCGGGCCTGTTCTTGTAGCTGGCACAGCATTCACCCTGTACTTCGACATTGATACGAGCATCTCGCGCAGGTACACGCCGCATCTTATAGATGGGGTTCTGTGCCTCAATCTCAAGACTGATGGCGTCGAGATCGTAGGAAACCGAAGTGGCAAGACCATCGATGGTCGGAATGAGAACGAGTAACTAAAGCGCATGTTGACAGCTTGGGATGACGAGTCGCAGTCCAACGGATCCATGGATCCAGGAACATACATTTGGCTGTTGCGTTGAGTTTTTCTGAAGACTTAGACACGATCCGTAGCGGGATGGAAGAACTCAAACTACCTGGCGAGCGAAAGATCGATTGGCGTGATGACGACGAACGCCCGCCATAGAAAAGCTGTCAAGGCAATCAGCGAATGCCCGTAGGAGGTTTTGTAGCAGTTCGGTGCGCACTCAGCGAGAGAGGGGAACGAGGCCGCCGGAAGTGCCTGGAAAAACTTCTGCCAGAGTTACATGATTTTGGGTGTGACAACTTGACCCTGGAATCCAGAGGACGTTCTGATGATCGCCGGGAGATCAATGCTTCAGAATTTGCGTCAACAGAAGAATCCGGGCGGTTCAATCCGGTTACACCATGAGGTTGGCCCTAAGCAACCGCTCCTTGGGTCGGGGATGCTCTGTGCCACCGCGGTGGGCTGGCTACGCCCTTAACGTGCCTGATTCACCTGTTCGGCGCCAACGAAACAACCGCGCATCGCGGCAAGCCCGCCAAACGCCGCCGTTTGCCCAGTGGCTGCTTCATGCAGGGTATGCACGATCTACGAGTCTTCCTTGCCAGCGTCGCCTTCGACACTGCACGGACTAACCTTGTGCAACAAACGTCTGGTTAAGGTTGCGATAGGGGTTGATCGACTGACTTACGAGCGCGTGAGCCATCGTGGTCATCGAGGCGCCAGAACCTTTCACTTCGCGCGGGATCGCATTTTGCTTGTCGTCGAGCGCTGGCGCGCCCGTACCTTGAGCGTATCCGCGACATTCGCATCGGCACACAGACACAACGCCTGCCTTACACGTGCTCAGCCGGCAAGCTCGCCGCCTGAGCGCTTTGTTCAGTCGCCTTTATATAGAAAAGATCTTTTTCCTCACCTACAGGAGCATCGCCTGTCCAGTGAGAGCGGCGTATTGCCGGAACAGCACTTTTTGCCGAGCGGCCTCTGTACTTAGGTCAACTCGTCCGAAAAGTTGGTCTACGAAATGATCCAGAGTGTTGTGCGCCTCGATTAAGTCGCCGGGCATGCCCGCCGGATCGTAGAGTTTCGCTAACGACATGCCCGGATGCGCTTCGCGCGCTACCACAATTCCCGACGCGGCTTCCGTGATCGATCGCCGCTGTCTAGCTGTCACTTCCGGAAGAGGGAACGTGTTGTAAGTGAATGTGTTTGAAAATCGGAGATCGGACTTGATACGGCCACCTACAGCCCTCATCCACGCGATAAACATCGACGAAGACAAGACACCTAGGAGAAATCCATCAGGATCGGGTGCTAAAGAGTTCGCATCGCCGCATATCGTGTCGGGTGCAAAACGTCTGGCAGTGAAGTAACGACGTAGCTCACCAACATGCCGGGGAATCGCAAGGTAGCTCGTATCGGGGTGCCGTCGTTCGTCAAACAAGTGTGGCGTGGACGCCTTCTTGACTGTCGCAGCTTTCGAACTATCCTGCCGCATTGCTTTCACCGCCGCTATTCGCTCCCGAAGCACAGGACTAGATGAGAGGTCCGATATCCGGGCTCCATCCAGCCAAAGACACCATCTCGGCAGATCGTGAATGAGCTCACGAGCCCCAACGAATCGTCGAATATATTGAGCAGCAATAGGATCTGCTGCGACATCTTCGTACTCGGCCGGGGAAATCAATAAGCTACCCCCGTCTGTCGGCTGATTCCCTTTGGTGACAGCGGGCATCTCAACACTCAGAGGTGCAGATCGGTTGCTGACAAGGACATTTGGCGCTGCGACGAGGTAAGGGTTGATATTCGGAACCCGATTCGGGAAACCTTGACTTTTCCCTCCTTCTTGATAGGTCCACAATATCGGCCTTGGCGAGGAAAGTTTATCGAAGCCGACGATAGAAACGTGAACCGCTGCCCCTCCCGTAGACTCGGTAACCCACTGGAAAGATCGGTGCGCAAATCGGCATCTCCATCCAGATTCCAAAATGGGACGCCACAAAAATTCGACGGCCTCGCCTTGACAAATCGAGTTTGTGGAAACAAAGCCCCACCGTCCGGCGTAGTTACCGTAATAATCGATGGCTTTGGCATACCAGCAAGTGACATAATCGAGATAACCATTATATCGCTTACCCCAGATTGATTTGGCATCTGCAGTCTGTCGCGGAGTTTTGGTATATTGCCCGATAAATGGCGGGTTCCCGAGGATGACAACATCATCCGACGGTGGAATAATCGTAGCCCAGTCTATATGGAGTGCATTTTGGTGATGAATGGTAGGGGATATTGCGATCGGAAGTCGGTCGGGAGCGAAACCAAAATCTAGAGCCATCTGCTGGTTCGCCAAGTGGTCGACGAGGAGCATTGCAGTTTCAGCAATCCGTGCCGGCCATTCTTCAATTTCTATACCGTAAAAGTGATCGAGGGTTACCTTTATGTCACCGGTGACGTCAAGGCTTAGCTGCGCTCGTTCCACCTTTTTAGACAATGCCTCAGTCATATCGAGGTCTCGACGCCGTTTGAGAATATCCAGTTCGAGCGCTCGAAGTTCTCGGTAGGCGACGATTAGGAAGTTTCCACACCCACAAGCAGGGTCAAGGAATCTGAGCCTGCCGAGGTCGTTATGTAACTTCGTAAGCTGAGCTTTGTCGTCCCAGGCTCGTTCCAACCGCTCTCGGTACTCGTCGAGGAACAACGGCCGGATAGTCTTGAGGATGTTCTCCTCAGTAGTGTAGTGCTCACCCCCGTGTCTGCGGGCTTCCTTGCTCTTGACCGTCTGAAACATCGATCCAAACACGGCGGGCGAAATGATTGACCAATCGAACTCACATGCTTCTACCAGCGTGGAGCGAAATCTCGTGGTGAGCTCCGGTAACCGAATCGTGTCATGAAACAGTCCACCGTTGATATATCGAAACTGAGCAAGCGGGCTATCGGCGGGAAGGGTGCGCTTTCGCTCATCAGTGTTGAGGACAGAAAATAGTTCCAGTAACTCAGTATGAAGGTTCTGAGCAGAAGTGTTTTCGCGAAGGTATCGCTCGAATTGACCCGCAGGTTTCCACATGTCGGCGTCGTCACCGAAGAGCAAAAACAACAGTCGGGCGAGTAGCAGAGTCGCATCGCGTTCACCGACACCGGCGGTTTCGAGCTCAAGGTACAGCGCGCCCATCAGGCGAGCCGCAGCGACTGAGGCAGTTTCAGCCTCTGCATCGAAGGCATCCCGCATTTTGTCGAGCAAGGCGACGAGAGGAAGATTCTCGTCGAAGTCGAGTTCGATTGCCTGGAGTCGTTGCGTCAGATGTGTCGTGCGGTCGCCAGCAAGGTGTTCGTGAACGAGAAGTTTCGCATTGGCACTACCGAGTTGAGCCCGGCGCGGCCAACGCCATTCCTGCTTGTGTTCACTGCTGAAGATAATCAGTCGTTCGTGGTTGTCTTTACCGACAAGCACATCAATCAGTCGTTGAGTCTTTCGCGGCGGAATTACCTGGCAGTGCCAGATACGTAAACCTTTGTATCCGGCGACTTGGGTAAGGGTGAAGGTTTCGTCGTCGATGTCCAGGTCAAGATCAGGTTGGTCCGGGTTTCCCCAGCCGAGTTCGTCAATGAACAGGGTCCGGAAGTCGCGGGCGTCGACGAGGTCGAGTAGGCGGTGTTCGGTCATGATGTGACTCCCATGCTGCTGACGACCCGGATCGGGTCCTTACCTGTTCGGGTGGCGATGACCAGTCGCTGATCGCGGTGCAGTGTCCTGATCATGGTGGTGAGGTCGTCGTCGCTGGCGCCGTTGCGGACGGAGCGTTTGAGTCGGTTCTCCGCATCGCGCTGCAGGGGGTGCTGGAACAACTCGTCAAGAGCCTTTTCGGTCTCGTTGTCGTGCTTATGCAGCGTCTCGCCGAGCCGACGCCACAAGGTGCGTCGGACTCCGCGCAGACGACCGGCAGCCACAGTCGGTGTCGCGAGCGGGCCGCGAACCAGCTTTTCGATCAGCTCGTCGTGGTCTGCTCGGTGTTCGAGACCGAGTTCCTCCGGTGTTGCTTCGAAGGCGCGTAGAACCTCATGCCCGGTGAGCAATCGGGTTTCACCGTCCGGGGTGGCAATCCCGAATCCGTCCATTCCGGAATCAGTGCGCACGTAGCAGATCACGCCTTCGTCCTTGTCGCTCAACCGTTTTGCGCGGGTGGCATCGATCATGTCCGGCAGTGCCGCGATCCGCGCGGCAAGGTCAGGATCTTTTTCCTGTGCTTGATGCCAAAGTTGATATGCCAAGCTGGATGCATCGACGTCGTCGGCGGAGTCCTGGTCGTCGAGGGTGCCGTTGTACAAGTCCGCGATGGCTTGTACTTCGCCGTCGCTGCCGAAGAATTGTTCGTCGGATCCGAATGCTTCTGCGTTTGCGCTGAGCCGATCGCTGATGCGTTGACGCAGGGAGATGACGTTGTCGACAGATTCGTGGAAGAACGAGTACAGCAGTACCTCGTCGGATTGCTGGCCGACGCGGTCGACACGGCCGGCACGCTGGATCAGTCGGATGATCGCCCAGGGCAGGTCGTAGTTGACGACGATGTGCGCATCCTGCAGGTTCTGGCCTTCGCTGAGGACGTCGGTGGCGATCAAGACGCGTAGTTCGTTGTCGATGTCGAAACTGTCGTGCCCAGGTAAGGCGTTTGAGCGTGGGGAGAATCGGTGTGCGAGGGCAGTGGGGTCGTCGCTGTCTCCAGTCGCCAATCCGACGCCGCTGATGCCGGCTTCTCGTAGTGCAGCGGCGATGTAGTTGGCGGTGTCCTTGTATTCGGTGAACACGAGGACTTTGTCACCAGGGTGATCGGCGGTCAGCAGTTTTTTCAGGGCATCGAGTTTGGAGTCGGTCGCTACTTCCCACCCGCCGTACGACTTCAGCAGACCATGCAATTCGGTGGTGTCGCGGTCGAGGTCGTTACGCAGCTCGGTGGTGAAAAGCTCCGGCCGAATCCATGTCACGGCAGCAGGATTCGAGGATACGAGCGCTTCGTAGCGTCGGCCGGGGTCGTCGGTGAGACTCTCGGCGGTGTCGAGGTCGGAGGCTGTGGGGTCGTCGTCATCGGTGAGACTAGTATCGACGATCGTGCCCGTCGGGATACGTAGGCCGTTGTCGATCGCGTAGCCGAACAACTCGTTGCGGGCGATATGCCGTTGCAACGACAGTGTGAACGAGTGCCCGCATGAGGAAAGCCGTTTGTAGAACGTGGTGCGGACGAAGCCGGCGACATTGCCGCGGCCGCGTTTGAGATTGTCGACGAACTCCTTCTCCTCATCCGTCAGCTTCGCCGTCTTCTTCAAGTATTTTCCGAGCTCGTAACGAGGCAGGACCAAGTTCGTGAGGGTGTCGAGGGTGGTATCGCTCGACATGATCGCCGCCGGGTCGTTCGGCCCGAAGGAGTGATCGACGGGCTTAGGGATGCGCTCCGGGAACGCGAACCGTGTCCCGTTGGAGAATTCGAGGTACTGACGACCGTTCTCGTCGATCTGGGAAAAGTTGTTCTTGATGAAGGTACGGGTACGGCGCACCAGATGCTCACTCATCAGGCGTTTCCAGTCGTCCGGATCCTCCGATTTACGGAAGGCCGCCATCGTGGTGATCTTGCCATCAACTTTGTCGATGAGCCTTGGGTCGGCAGCCATGGCGTTGGTCGGGGAGATACCGAGGTCGTCATCGTCGTCGATGTAGAGCGAGAGCTGGTTGGCAACGTCCCGGAATCGGATGTTGTACGGGGTCGCGGTCAGCAATAGCGTTTTGCTGTCGTTGGCATGAATGTATTCCTGGATCGCCTTGTAGTCGCGGCGTTCGTCGTTGCGCAGCGTGTGAGACTCGTCGACGATCACGAATGCGTACCGGCGTAGATCCGGAAGGATCGTATGGGCCATGCTGTACGGCACGACGCGCCCATACAGGTTGTACGCCTCGAAATGCTCTTCCCACATCTTGACCAGGTTCTTCGGGCACACCACCAATGGCATGTAACCGTGTTCGTCCCGCAGCATCAGCGCCACAGCGATCGCGGTCAGGGTTTTACCCAAACCGACGACGTCGCCGAGCATGGTGCCCTGTTTGGTCATGATCCGCCGCGCCAACGTCCGGACGGCGGTGGACTGATATTCGAGGAGCTGAGAGCTGACCTCGGACGGGACGGAGTACTCGGCCAGCCCTTCGCGCACGTCGCGGGAGAGGTCGTAGCAGACCTTGAGGAACACCTCGTACGGCCGACGTGGCTCTTTGCGGGCCCATGATTCATCCAACATCGTCAACAGATCCGCGGTGACTTCGCGACTGAACTTGTCGGTCCATCGGTCCTCGAACCACTCCGCCAACGCCTCCGCGGCATTTGTGTCGATGACGTCGACGTTGAGTTCATAGTTATGAGTCAAACCGGGGGCGGTGAGGTTCGAGGATCCGACGAATCCTGTGATCGGATTGTTCAGGTCTTCCCGGTGGAAAATGTATGCCTTGCCGTGCAGTGGCCGGCGGGTGAAGACCTTGATCTCGACAGCTTTGGATTCGAGGAGATCTCGAAGTGACTGCAGCGCGGCACGATCCGCAGTGGTGGGCAGTCCTCGCATGAGCTGGGTGCGCAGTTGTTCGAGGAGTTGCGCTTTGCGTTCACGACCGACAGTGAAGTCTGCATCGAGCACTTCGGTGCCTTCGACCGCAGCTTGCAGTTCCTCGAGTGCTTCTTCCTGCGGCCCGGTCATAACCATGCCGATCAGGATTCGCACGACCGGCACGGGCTTTCCCTGTTCCGCTTTCTCCTTTACCAGAGAGTCGAAAACGGACCACCCTCGCAGGTTGAAGTACCCGACGGCGACGTCCATCCGCTCTGATACCTGCAGTGTCTTCTGCAGGTGAGAGCCCAGTTTCAGATGGATGTTGTCGAAGATCCGCGTCACGGGAAATATCGCTCCGTTCGAGTGTCAGCCCTGGAGGATCCAGGAAATGCACCGAACTCGTCGTCCGGATGGGATGAGTCTTTCAAACATGCTCGCGGACGCTCGATCGCACCCAGTTATTCGGTGCGTCGGCCGAAACCTGTCGGACTTGTCTGCTTAAGTGAAGGTTCTCATTAACGCCGCCGTAATTAGCGACTTGAAGAAAAGACCTATGAAATGAACTCGTTGAAGATCTTCGCCGCTGTCTCGGCTACCGCCGCGCTTCTCCTCACGTCGGGTTGTTCGTCCGATTCCTCCGATGGAGCTGCAACACCGGAAAGTGTGTGTGCGCAGATCGAAGACGCTGGTATCGGCGAGAACTGCGCACCGGGAGATCCCGGCGGGCTCGCTGTGGCAGCAACTGAGAAATACGACTTCGATCTCCCCTCGGTGCCGGGGGAGGGCGGGACCGTCATGATCTTCGACAATGCCGATCAGTACCGCAAAACAGTGAAAAGCTATGACGACGCTGCCTTTCTGGCCGGGCCACACCGCTACGGGTCGGAAAATGCGTTGATCTTCGTGCAGATAAACGAAGGACTCTCCTCGAGCGATGGACAGAAAGTCAAGGACATCGTCGATTCCCTGTAGCTCCACTTAGTGCAGTAAATATCTGAGAATTCAAACCATTCCAGGCGTACACCTCTGCCCGATTCACCCGCTCTGCGTACGTCGCCGACGTGATCGGCTGGTGGGTGTAACCGCATGGATGAACGCCGGGCAACCTGATGACGATAGGAAACGCATGGACAATCGCGCGGCGATCCAAAAAGGTCTCGACCACCTCGCCTCTCGACTCAATCCCTACTTCGCTGCCGCACTGGCAGACGAGCTCGGAGGCCTTCCATGGACGGCGGTACTGACCGAACTTGATCGAGCCAAGGGATATACCCCACGTCAACACTCCACCGGCGATCTTCAGGCGCAACTGCGCATGCTCACCGAAAGGCTGGGCAAGCTCGGGTTTCCCTTCGACGACCCCACCCGGACGGTGTCCGTACTCGGCGGCGAACTACGCATCGTTCGCAACAGGTGGGCACACAATGACGATTTCTCGTCGCTCGACGTATGGCGTGCCCTCGACTTCGTCGTACGCCTGCTCAGTCATCTTGGTGACCACGAGGGAACCGCTGAAGCTGAGGCCCAACGTAACGACGCCCTCACGCACGTCGTTGCTGACGCCGGCCTCGCAACAACAAGTTTCAGCGAGCAGGTCGACGATGAAGAGGGTGGCGAGTACGTCGAACCTGATAAGTCCGTTCTTACACGAGGCGAGGACACCGAGACTCCCACCATCGGTGAACAGCGTTTTGAGTTCGAACCGTGGGTCGTCGTTCCCGTTGGTGACATCGCCGTTCTAGATGCGCTACCCAAAAAGGTTGCGAAAGAGGCGGTTCGAGCTGTCGCCGCCGAGATCGTCGAGTACGAAGGACCCATCCAGATCGATCGACTGGCCAGCCTCACCGCACAATCGTTCGGAGTGCAACGCCTCCATGCCGCTCGCTCGAAAAAACTCGTCTACCAGATCACACAACTCGGATACCAGAGCGAGGACAAGTTCGTCTGGCCCAACCACATCGACAGAACGACGTGGGCAGAGTTTCGCCCGAATGCAAGTACAAGCACCCGCCGTTTCGACGAGGTCAGCCCGGTGGAAATCGTAAACGCCGCCCGGTTCCTACTTCGTGAAGGACCGATGGATATTGACCGATTAGAAACCTCCGTCCTTCAGACATTCGGGCGCAAACGACGAACCAAGATGATCAAAGATCATCTACAAAAATCGCTGAAGAACGCGCAGTCCCTTGGCGTCCTCCAGACAGAAAACCACCAATATATTGGTGGATAGGGTTCCGCGTAGCACATCATCGTCAATGCCGCTCTCGATGAGACAAGGATATCCTGCACGTTCACAACCGCAAAAACTAGTTTTCTCGACCGAGTCCACTCCCTCCATGAAAACTTGACATGAATACATATCAACTCTGTCGGTGGCCTTCGATACTCTTGCTCAGTGCCCGATGAAGATGAGAGTGCGTTCGACGACAACGCTCGACGAGAAGTTATTCGAGACGAGCTGAAGCGTCTCGAAGAGAGCTCGATGTATTCGTCTCAGGGGCAATTCGAGCAAGCCAAACAGTGGCGCAGCGTCAATCTCGGGCTCGGGACTCTCACGAGCCTTCTGGCAGCCGTGTCTGGTGCCACAGTTTTATCGGATATGGGGCATGCGGTAGTCGGCGGCATCTTGGCCTTGGCTGCAGCAGCGGGAAGTGCGATCTTGACGACGCTTAACGCATCTCACCGAATGAACCAAGCTTCCGCGGCAGCGAACGCATACCTTGAGATCCAGACGGCGGCCCGTCAGGCCCGACTTATCGACGTCCCTGGGCAGGACGTAGACGAGGCACGGACGATCTTGGCCGAATTGACTGCTCGACGTGATGAGCAGAACAAGACTGCCGAAGTCATAAACGGTCGGGCTAGAAAGAAGGCCCAAGACAATATTGGTAGCGGCGGCCAGGTTTACGCGGTAGATGAAAGCTCGAACCAATCCGATACAGAACACTGAGGAAAAACGATGGCGAGAACAGTTGATCAAGGGTTCGACGTATTCATGTCGAGCCTTACACCGCTATCCAGTCAGCAATCTGCAGCATCATCCCACCGCGCGAGCATCGAAAAATCATTGCGCAACGCCCTTGATGTGTCGGTAGTTTGGGAGACGGGCTCGTTCCATCACGGCACCGGTATACGCGGACATGCAGATATCGATCTCCTCGTCAGCTTGAAGAACAAACCAAACTCTTCCGACACCGCATTAAGGTGGGTTCGGGACGCTCTGACTGCATCTTTCCCTTTCACTACGGTACGCACGAGTAGGCCCGCCGTTGTTGTTGAGTTCGCAGGTGGAGCGGAGACCATCGAAGTCATTCCCGGTTTCCTCACTGGTCGCGGCAACTCCGATACCCTCGTATACGACATCCCAGGCGCTGATAGCGGGTGGATCGACACCGCGCCCAGAGCACACCTGGACTATGTCAACGAGTGCAACAACCGCGATGGTATGAAGGGTGCCGCCAAGAAGCTCACCCGCCTGGCGAAGGCCTGGAAGTACTACAACAACGTCCCTATCTCATCGTTCTATCTGGAAATGCGTGCAGCACAGTACATCACCACACAGTCCACTTACGTCGCTGTGTGGGATATCTGCGGTCTTCTTGAGGATCTCAATTCCAAACAGCTCGCTGCAATGAACGATCCCAAAGGGTTCTCGGGGAGGTTCTACCCGTGTTCGAGTGAAGCGCGGAAGATTGAGGCCCTCTCCAAACTGAGTACGGGAGCCAGCCGTGCCAGAAAGGCCCTCGATGCCCATAATGCAAACAATTCGGCGACCTGCTTCATCTACCTCGATTTTCTCTTTGGTGGAAATTTCCCTTCCAGGTAATGCAATTGAGCGTGGATTTCTGCCAAAATCGAGTCCATGTCCGATTCTGGTCCTGTACCTCCCGATACCATTACGGTTGACTCTTGGTTCACAGTGATCCCGACTTCCGGATTTCAAGTCCAGCGACTCCGAACCTAACCTCAATTTTGCATGAGAGGCCGCTGCCAGCCTGATCGGTTCGCCGATCATGTTTTTACGGCCCGAATCTGTATCCGGATGTGACAGACCGACCCGTTGCAGTGGGGTGCTGCCGGATTCCACTTCCCGGAGTCGTATTCTTTCCGCTCGTTCCAACAGGACTCGCCGGTTCAGGTCGGCGCCGTCAAACCACGATCACGGCAGCGATGTCATAAACCCACGTCATTGCGAAGTCCCGCGATGCGTTTCCTGTGCCCGATAATCAAGACGGGACGATTCCCTACCGGCCGAGGTGCTCGTGCAGGTGGGGCGAGGTGCTCGTGCAGGTGGGGCGAGATGGTCGTGAAGGTTCGACGGTGACGATGGAAAGCTCACCGGCGCAAGCGTGTGAATGCGGAGCGCCGGTGAGCTCAGAGCACCGCACGAAATACGGTGCGCCTTCCCCTACTGCCACCATCCGACCGTGGCAGCCGGTTGGCGGATTAAGCGCGACAGCCCCACGCCAGTGAAAACGCCGCATCACACGCATACCCCCTTATGCCGGCACCGAAAACGCCGGTTTCAGCGTATTTTTCGTCCATGCAGAAACTCTCCCCGCGTGCGGGAACGCGTGAGAATTCAATCCGGCAAACGCCGTAACTCTGCCAACGTAAGCCCGAGGACATCGAGCCGCGCCATGATACTGCGCAGACTCGAATGGTCGGAGACAAGACCAAAAAGCGTGGTGAAGCCGCCTACTGAGCGTCCTACCTGCATCTGCGGAAAAGCGGCTTTCACACGATCCGACACTTCTCCGTCGATGAGAAATTGGTACCGGGTAGGAAAAATCGGTGACATCGTCGTCCCCTCTCACAAAAGGCCCCATAGTGCCTCGTCCCTCACACGAGGAGAATCCTTCCTAGTCCTTTGCCCGCAGAATACCGATCGGACAATCATCGAGCACCGTACCGACACGAGACGACGATGATCGGTTGCCCCCCTTACCCGACTCGCCGTAAATCAACGGCACCGGCACCGGCGTGGTCCGTATAGTCCCTGCTGCATCACCGCACCCCCGAAGCGGTGATGCGTAACGGCCCGCTGCAGTGAACACTCACCTGCACTGCAGCGGGCCACCCATACGCGCGATACACAGACGGAGGTTCTGAGCCGTCCAGTACGACAAAGGCTCACACGCACGACGAATCCGCAGAATGCTCTGAACGCGATTTAAGTACTGGACACTTGTGTCAATCAACTCTGACCGACACATAACGCTGGTAGTTCCCACTACTCGTCTGCGCGTGATTGATTTGTCTCGAATTAGAATCAACTGAACACCCATGCGATGTCGACGAGTGCGCCTGTCGGATTCTCTGCCAGAATCAGGTTTATGTCCGATTCTGACGCTCAACCCGCTAATTCCATCGTGGTGGGTTCTCGGGTCACGGTGATCCCGACCTTCGAATCACAGTCCGGAGACACCGAAGCCCAGGTCGGTACCGTGGTCGAGGACTACGACGATACCGTCATCGATAGCTCTGACCTGGGGCGGGATTGGGCGCCGGTGCTGCGGTGGGCGATCGCCCTCGACGACGGCCGTTTGGTCTTCGCCGCCGAGGGTGGCCTTGAGCTCGCCTGAATCTTTCCCTCTCTCACCGAGAAGAATCACGAGATAGAAGTACGACACACGTTGAGTGTCAGTGAAAAAATACGCTGTTCACAATCTCAATGTGCGACGTCGAAAGCGTCGATGACGTCGGCCTTGATCCGCCCACGTGGGGAGACGTCGAAGCCGTTCTTGCCGGCCCAGTCCCGAATCACTTTCAGCTGCTCGGCTGATCGACCAGAACCCGACGATGCCCTGGACGCATTCGAGGTTTTCGCACGGGCCTTGCCGGCAGAGGAGACCTTCTCCGCGACCTTGATATAGGGAGCGAATACCGCTTCGATCTTGTCGGCATTGGCGGGTCGAAGATCAATCCGGTAGTCGGCGCCCTGATAGGAGAAGTTGATCTCGTGGCCTAATCCGGCGTCGATGGGTTTTCCGTCGAGATCGTCGATAAGTTGGCGAATAAATATTACGGCCACAGGAACCCTCTTCGTTGCGTGTTGGAAGGATGTCCAGTTCATATTATCTGGAGTATCTGATAATTCAGGACACTCCAACCGACACCGATGCCGACAACACCCACCTGCCGGCGACCTCGGATGAGCCCGTGGCGGTCTTGGCAGTCGATCGGCCCCGATTTTCGGCGGCGCCGAACGATGTTTCATAAACGGTCCCTTTCGGGAGCCATGGAACAATTTTCGGTGAACTCGACGACGCATGTTCCGAAACTCGTGTCCGATATGGATGGTTCGTTAGATGGGCTATCGATGAGTTGTGAAACACCATCACTTGTGAGGTACGTCCAGGTCTCGTGCTGCAACTCCCTGAATTATTTGGCGCGGTGAGGCCCGTCAGGCGAGATGTCGATGGACGTCGGAGCCAAACTTATCCTGACGATGTTCCGATGACAATAATCGAGGCTGCGAAACACATACGCTGATCGAACAACGGGCTGGTCTACCCTGGTCCATCGAGGATGAAGGGAGCCGCAGATGTCCGCAGTCCCGTCGAAAGTCGTCCGGAAGAAACTCGTACACGAAGCGGTCCTGGACAAGATCGACCGCGAACACCTCTCCATCAACACCGACAAGGTGCGCGCCAGATTGCAGACCAACCGTGAGCACGTTCACGGGAACATGCTCCGCAAGTGCCTGGACCAGTGGGAACGCATCATCGCGGACAACGACATCGACACCGTTCGCAAGATCAGCGTCTCCGATACCGAGACCGACCGCGAGATGCGAAACATGTCGCCTCTGTCGGTCTTGTTGAGCGAGAGCGAACGACTGCGGGTACTCGACCTTCTCGTCGAGAGAACTCGTGAGTGAACCGAAGCGACCTCGAGAAGTCGGATATCGCCACGTTTGGAGTGGGCGGGCATCGACGCCTCTACGAGCGCGGCGGCGACGTTCCTCCGGCCGAACTCGAGCCTTTTTACTGCGGCCCCTAGCACGACGCGCGGAACGCAAGAACCGAATCGTCTACCTCCGGAGACTGGGTATTCGCGTGAGGGATGTAATCTGTCTTCTGTGTCAAAATCATCTAATTCGGGCTATCTGGTACAGCTATTAGTGTATATTTTAATGGCATTCTTGGTGGCACTTTTCGGACTACTACCCTTCTATTTCGGCAAAACTCTAGCGGAAGATGCTTTGGGTTCCGACAACGGATCTCTAGTTCCTATCCTCATTGGAATTTCTCTCAATATTATCTATTTAGCCTCCATTTTCACTTTACTGCTCACGCTGCTTCAAGAAAAATTGGCAATCGGAAGTTCCAACAAAAGCGCACCGACGAATCATCGCCCGAAGGTAATATCAGGATTTGGGTTGTCTTTCGTTGTTGTATCTCTTGTCGTTCTAGGCATCGCATCATACGACGGCCGATCTTCAGAAGAACTTCTACAAGAAATCGATAAAAGAAAAGAACAGTGTTTCGACAATGTAGCGGATATGCCTCCGGGCAATCAGAAGCTCGCTGCATACGATTCTTGTACAGATAGGGTTACTGAGGAGGTCCTGAACGAGGTCATCAACGATTAGTTCATCGAGCTCGATCCGAGCTCCGCGATCTCTGCAGTACGGAATCCGCCCCTCAGGGCGATCGAACCGTCACCGGAATACTACGATAAGTAGCAATTCTCGTAGTATTCGCGCGGTTTTCTCTTCGACTGGTGCGCTCGACCCAGGTCTCGGGGACGACACACCGAAGGCGGAGTTCGGTGGACTTCTCCGCGATTCGTAACTTCGAAAGTCCGCTGAGCGCTTCCCTGCGGGTTTGGGTGTGCATTTTGACCATCGATAAAACTGGCAATTTTTGCCTGAATAGTTCTGGGCGGATGAATTCATGGGTGAATCTTCCACCTCGGCAGGACTTACGTCCCACATGACTGCAGTCGTGTGGCACACTTCCAGCTATGTGGTGGATTGTCGGAATTGTCGCTGTCTGGATCGTCCTGGGCACGTTAGCTGCCTTCTGGATCGGACGAGCAATCAGCCACACCGACCTTGAGGAATCAGCCGCCGAACTGCGACGTGCGGAAAAGCATCAAGAGCAGCCCAATAGTTGCCGAGAGTAGTTCCCGATCAGCTAGGCGGAAATGCTCGCGGCCATTCTATTCCCATCGTCCCTTGCTCGCCGGTTTCTGACGTCGGGCAGCTCGCACCGTCGGTGCCGGACACTGATGCGTACACGCGAAATTCATTCTTCAGCCCCACAACCGACTCGCACTGAGATCGTTTCTGCGGGTTTGGGTGTGCGTTTTGACCATCGTCATACCGGACGATCGCCAACGGGCTTCTGCGTGAAATGACGTGGGGAAATTCTCGCGATTTCGTCCGGTTTATGTGTCCGTTGGATTCGTCCGGTATGGCATAGGTTCTAGCGGACAGTTTGCGTCCGGGACGTCGTGAACGGCGAAAATCGGGAGCGGGAATGAAGATGGGCTACGCGCGTGAGTACGGCGCCTCAGGACTCGATTCAAGTCGGACTCCGCCAATGTCGTGGCTTTCATGGGTCTCGTGATCATCGTCGTGTCGGGCGTGGTGTGGTTTCGATCGAGATCGACTGCCTAGCACCTCTACTCGACGGTATCCGTGCGTTTCTTCACTATGTGGACTCGTGTCTCACCCGAGAATGTCTGAATCGAATGTTTCTCGGGCACCTATCGAGCACTCATCCGCTCGAACTACCGATGTCCCCATGGCAGCTCTACCACTTAACTGACGTCACCAGCAGCACATCTGGCCCGCTCAGGAAATCCAGGTACGCGACCTGCGGGCCGCGGCGGGCCGTCCGTGCGGGTGTTAGGTACCTCGGCATTACCGGGCCGGGCTGGTTTCGAACAATGCAGTCGGTGGTTCCTGGAAATCGGAAAACAATTCCCGGTGGAGTATTTCAGTAACAGAGGCGGGTCTCGGACGGATCTGCTGCGCAGGCTGGTTCATTCTCATCGGGCAGCCACCGGCATTGCAGGATCACTGCCGAGCCACAGCATCAGAAGATCATCGACACGGCGACTGATCGTCTCGGGTTCACCGAGACTGGTGGCGACGTGAACGGCGCCCACGAAACCCGCGCACAAGGTTTCTCCGAGCCGTGAGTGTTCGGCTGTGTCATCGAGTTGACCAGCCCGAATTGCGTCCTCGACAATGACGCTGACGGCGCTCGTCCATGCGGTGTACACCTTTGCGCTCTCGTCGACAGCTCGCTCGAGGCTCAAAATCAATCCGGCCCGCGCTACGTGATCCTGCGTGATGATCTCCGCGAGTCTGCGCTGAACGCTCGCGACCTGGCGCAGGGCAGGCTCGTCTGCGGCAGTGACGTCGGCGATGGTGTCGACAAGAACAGTGCCCCATCCCTGCACCAGGTACTGCGCCAGAGACTCTTTGGACGGAAAGTGGTGATACATCGAGCCCTTCGAGACCCCAGTCGTGGCCACGATGTCAGCGATCCTCGCCCCGGCGTACCCGACCGTATTGAAATGTTCGGCCGCAGCCGAAGCAATGCCGTCCCGCGTCGCGATCGCCCTCCGCTGGGTTGCACTCCGCCTTGTCCGTGTGCTGATGGCTGAGACGGTGTCGATATGATCGTGCACGATCACAGGTCCTTAATGTGCGGCGTCGAACGCATCGATGACCTCGGCTTTGATTCGCCCGCGTGGAGAGACGTCAAAGCCGTTCTTGCCGGCCCAGTCCCGGATTGCTTTCAGTTGCTCGGCGGATCGACCAGAACCCGACGTCTTGGCCGCAGCCGAGGTTTTCGTACGGGCCTTGCCGGCAGAGGAAGCCTTCTCCGCCGCATTGATATACGGGGCGAAGACCGCTTCGATCTTGTCGGCATTGGTGGGGCGTAGATCGATTCGATAATCGGCACCCTGGTAGGAGAAGGTGACTTCGTGTTCCAAGCCGGTGTCGATGGGTTTTCCGTCGAGATCGTCGATGAATTGGCGGATGAATATTTCGGCCACAGAGAATCCTTGTCGTTGTAATGCTGAATGAGTATGTCGTTCATGTTATCTGCAGTATCTGATAATCCAGGACACTCCTGCTGTCCACGGGTATGTCGTGCCATAATGCTTGCGCCACTCATATTTTCGACATGCCGGGCCGGTGCGCGTGGGCGCGGGCGATCCCGATGTCGTAGTCGTCGACGTACTCCCCCGCCCCGGGTGTGTACATGCCGCCGACGCGGTCGGGGACATACGCCATGAACACCGCGTCGGGTCGTCCGCCGTTGAATCGGCCGAACTGTTGGTAGTCCCAGCCGTCGGGTGCGTAGTCGTCGTTCCAGGCCAGTCGCGCAACGGGGACGAATCCGGCGTCCGCGTACAGCGTCGGCAGGACAGTGTCGAAGCAGTCAAGGCGATGCCCTCCGAGCCGGGTGGCCTGGCGGAGCATCGACTGCACAGCCTTCGGGTGCGCGCAGTCCTTGTGTCCGAATGCCGAGACGATTTCGTCGTCTTTGAGTGCGACGCCGGCCTTTCCGTCGTCAGTGACCAACAGTCGCATCTGCCGATACTCGTCCTCGTCGTAGACATGGACCGAGGCGGCGTGCGGATTCTTGTAGGTGAGCTCGAGCATCTGCTCGCGGTAGCCGCCAGCGTCGGTAGGTGCCAGTTCGTAGAGCGTGGGAGCGGAGAGTCCGCGCGTGGCGAAGCTTCGCGTTCGTCAGTAGCGAGGGTGGTCGGTGACCGGTTGGATCTGGTGGCCGCCTATCAGAAGCCGAGGGCTTCGGCTTCTTCGATCCCCCAGTCCGGAAAGCGTGCTTCGATCGCCTTGCGCTGGTCCTCCGGCAGTTCCGGATTCCAGCCGTACTGCCTCCAGAACTTCTCGCGGCGTTCCTGCGTCATCGGTTCGTTCATCATGTTCCCCTCTCGCGTTTCTCTCATGATCATTGCCCACACGAGTGCAGATCGATGACGATCGCCCCGCCCGGATACGTGCAACCGGTTCCTGACGGCGGCGGCGGATCGAGGTCCAGCAATGCCCAACCTTTGGTCCGTGTTGTGGTCGAGGACTTCGCCGAGTCCGTCATCGACAATTCCGAACTGCGGCGGACCGGGCGCCGGCGCAGCGGTGGGTGATCGCCCTCGACGACGGCCACTTGGTCTTCACCGCCGAGGGTGGCCCCGACCTCGCCTCAACTTCCCTTTCTCTCACCCACAAGAGCCACCGGACTTGACGTGCTATTTGTCGGTCGTCAGTGAAAAAAGATGCTGTCCAATACTTTTCAAGATGCGCTACCGAAAGCATCGATGACTTTGGCTTCGATCCGACCACGAGGACTACCACCTTCCCCACTCGCATGCACTGCTTGCTCGCATCTATGCAAGCACGGATGCGCGCAGCCGTGCATGCACTCGCCGCAAGACAGAATTCAGCGTCCCAGGGAGCATCGCAGCACTGCGCAGGAAAGGGGACATGCACCCTGAGAGCGTTGATCGAAGATGAGAAAAGCCGCGAGAGTTCGCAGCGTCGCGGCGACAGATCCCAGCAGCGATTCCCGACAGTTTCGTCGGCGACATTCGCTTGTTGGGATTCAAGTTTTCACTGTTTGGGCATACAAGGTGTGGGCAGCATTTTCGCGGGCGTGAGGCTGTCGCACTTGACCCGCCAGCCGACCGCTACGGCCGGAAGGTGACAGAAGGAGAAGGTGCACCGTGATCAGGTTCGGTGCGCTCTGCTCACCGGCGCTCCGCATTCACACGCTAGCGCCGGTGAGCTTTCCGCTGACGGTCGAGAGTCCCCTACCCGCGCATTGCAGGCGATGGACCGGGGTGTCGCCGTGATGGACACGTTCTGAAGCCGGAATCCCTGCAGACTAGCTGCCAGGGCGCAGGACATCGCCCTCTCACCAAGGAGCCAGCAGGGAAGGCACAACGTTGCGCTTGTCGTTGAAGCCGGGCCGGTCTCGACGGCCACACAAGACAGGGGACCGACGAGACCGGTAAGACGCCGACAGCGACATCAACGCTTACACTTCGACCATACATGTAAACATCGCCATGCGATTGCGCGCTGTACCTGCAATAGCTCCAAGGAGCCTTTATGTAGCGCACTCGTTTTACTGGGCGGGTGGCATCTCACCCAGAACAGCGCGGACAGGGATCCGCTATTTCTCAAGCGCCTCCCGCAGCGACGAGTGTAAATCCGCTAGCGCCGACCAACTCGATAATGTTGGCCCGGTGACGGTTTCGGCGAAAGAAGCCCTGGTTCCGAATGGGTGTGACTGCGAAAACGTACCTTCTGTCGTCGCCGATGACGCAGGACGACGTCGCTGTGATGGAATCGGTGTGTGATTCGAGCGTTTCCCAGAGAGCCGTAACTTCCGAGTGGAGCGCTACGAGGAAGTCTTCAGTGATCAGAGCTGCGGCAACGCGCTTTTCGAAGACGAGATCATCGCAGGTTTGGTGGTTGGTGATGAAGGCTTCGACTCGAATTCGTGCTTCTCGAGATGGTTCAGGTCTATGCGCGACGTAGTGTTGGTAGGTCTCCCGCATCTGTTTCGGAAGACTATTTGTAAATACCGTGGACTGTTTGCCGGCACTGCAACTGTGCACGTAAGTCACTGTGGTCGGCGGCTCTCCGGCCTCTGTTGCTTGTTGTTCGGCATCGCTGGTCATTGCAGTCAATCTTAGCGGTCCGACAATTTTTGAGTACTCGACTCTGATTGGATTAGATGAGCTTTTCAATTCAGATCTTTATCGCAATTTGCAGGACCGATGGACGGACTCGGGCGCTGTGCTGGCCCATCTCTTATCGTCCGAGTCGGGCGCGGACCGCATCGATTCCGTCGTCGTACGAGTTGACGTAGCGACCGGATCCGCGCTGGTAGCGCGAATCCACAGATGCCGGGTCGTAGGCCATGAACACCACGTCAGGGCGACCACCATTGAACGCCGCGTATGTGTTGTAGTCCCAGCCATCGGGGGCGTAGTCGTCGTTCCATCGAAGCCGCGCGACGGAGACGAATCCGGACTTCGCGTAGATGGCAGGTAGAACAGTGTCGAAGCAGTCCAGCCGACGCCCACCTGCGGCGACGGCCGTTTCGAGCATCGAGTTCGCGGCGCCGGGATGGCTGCTGTCGTGATGTGCGTAGAGGGAGACGATTTCGTCGTCTTTGAGTGCGATACCGGAGCGACCGTCGTCGGTCACGAGTAGCCGCATCCCTGCGTATTCGTCGTCGCTGTAGACGTAGACGGAAGCTGCGAACCTGTTGCCGTCACGCAGTGTTTCCATTTGGCGTCGGTATGTCTCGGCATCCCGCGGGTGCAGTTCGTACAGCTCCGGAGTGCTTTCCCCCCGACTGCGAAGATGCTGGGCGCGTTCGTCCTGCAGTCGATGCACAGCGACCGGCGTGATGTGCCGGTCGTCGATCAGAAGCCGTGGAACTTCGCCAGTTCGATCGCCGTGTCGTGCCACTCCTGCTCGATCGCCAAGCGCTCGGCTTTCGGCAACTCCGGACTCCATCCCCACCGACGCCAGAACGATTCGCGCTCTTCCTGCGTCAGAGTCGGTGTCTCGTTCGTGGCCATTGCTGTTGTCCTTCGGGTCGTCGTGGGTGAAACCTGATGCTGCTCTAATCTGCTGCTCGCGTAGCGCTTTGCCCCCTTGGAGGCGACGCTGCAGCTTTTCTCGCTTACCTGGATCGTCCTCTGTGCCGAGTTGGTTGCGCAACTCGGTTTGTCCGCCGGGAGTGGCGTCGTATTCGGCGGATCTGGCGTCGAGGTTCGCTTTCGCGGAATCCAATCGTTGTCGGTTGCGGGTGATCGCCGGGTTCGCGTCGAACAATGTCTGTGCGGAGCCGAGTCGTTTGCGGGCGCTGTCGAGGCGTGCTCGTACGTGTGGGGTGCAGCGGGGGCCGGGGTACTTCTGGCACATCTACCGGCTCCCCCGCTCCGCCGCATCGACGAGTCGACCGAGCATGGCTCCGAGGTTTTCGGCGGCGATGTCGACGAGTTCGCCGTTCTCGGTGAGGTATTGATCGCGGCGTAGTTCGATCATCACCGAGTACACGCGGGGATCGGTGCGGTAGTGGTCGAGTGGTACGTACGTACCACAGAATGGGGTGTTCCTGCCGATATCGGTCAGGGGTGAGAACGCGGCGTGGGCGGCGTCGGTGAGCCATTGTGGTGTGTGGTGTGGGTCGGTGCCGATGCACAGCGCTGGGCGGTCCCCGTCTGGGAGCATCTCGTACGCCGACGGCAGGGTCGGGTAAGAGTGGACATCGATGATCACGGCACGGCCGGTGGCGGCGATCCGATCGGTGACGAGATCGGACATCGCGGCAGCGTACGGGTGAAAGTAGGTATCGAGCAGCGCATCTCGCGCGTCATCATCCTCGTTGCGGAGGACGGCTCCGTTGCAGGTTCGGGTGTAGACCGCACCGCGCCCGACGGCATTGAGTTCTTCGCGTTCGTCGGGGAATCGTTCAGGATCGATCACCAAACGGGAGAGGTCGTTGCGCAATATCCACGGTGGGAAACCGGCGAATCGGGCGGCCTGCTGCGCGATGACGTCAGTGTAGGCGTCGGTGATCTCGTCCAGCTCTACGGTGAGTTGAGCATCGGTCACGGTCAGGGTCGAGCGGATCGCGCCTGGAATTGTGCGGGAGGCGTGCGGGACGTGCAAGATGACTGGCGAGGATGGATCGCCTGCTATCAGTGTTCTGGGGTTCACGAGATCTCCTTGTGCGTGTGCAGAAGTGGTGTGGGTTTCTAGCTGATGACGTCGACGAACCACCGGCCGTCGATGTTTTTGGTGGTGATGGTCTGGGCGAACTGTGCAGGCTCGGCGCCGGGGCGCATCTCTGCAAGTGCGACGGAGTAGACATCGGTCGCGATCGGGGTGATGCGTACGCAGTGGGTGGTACCTGTTGGGACGGTGTCGATTCCGGCTTGAATCTTCTCTGCCGGCGGCAGTGAGGTCTCGGGGGTGGTGAGTGCGCGGACCGCTGCTCCGGAGCGAGTGATGTAGTAGGCGTACTCGAAGGCTGCGATAACGCCAGGGCCACTCTTCTGGTCACCGCGGTCCGTGCGGCAGGCGCCGGGATCTACCGCGGAGGTGGGTTCGGCCGCGAGTGTCTGCGGAGCGGCATCCTGGGTTGGATTCGATGCGTTTGACTCCCCTACGAGGTGCGGCGGCACGGTGTCGCCCTGGCCGGAAAAGATGCGCAGGAGGAACCACCCGAGTAGCGCGGCCACGACAATCAGGGCAGCTAAGTAGCGCAAGCGAGGTGATCGAGAGCGTTTCTCGCGCGGCGGTTTCGATACTTTGTCCGGCTGGGGCGAGGTGACGACTGCGGGTCTGTCGGTGCTTGTGGGCAGGGGCGCGCCGCCGAGTAGGTCGATCACTGCGGGGTGCCTGCTCGTGTTCTTCATCGCTGGTTGCCCTTTCGGTGGCCGAGCATGGTTCTGCGGTGCTGGAGGAATGGTCCGGGGCGGACGACAAGCTGTCACCCGCCCCCGAACGTCTCTGATCGAACGGGTTTACGCCGGAATGCCTGCTCCGACTGCGTCGCTGATCAGCGAGGAAGCCAGGCCAGGAGTGGCAGTGGTGAAGAAGTCCTTCAGTGCGGAATCGACTTGCTCAATGATCTGCTCGCCGCCGGGCTGTGCGGCGACGAAACCTCGGACCTGCGCATCGATCGCAGGTGCGGCGGCGACGGTGTCTCGAACAGTGGTGGCGACGGCGACGCCGACTGGTCCGGAGTTCTCCCACTCGGTGAGCGTGTCGTGCGTCTGGGTGGTCACTGCAGGCTGATCGATGTCGGGGATCTCGATGTCGACGGGTTCTCCAAGTTCGCCGGCGCCGTACGCGGTTGCCGCCACGAAGCCGCCAATTCCGCCGCCGACTGCGCCCGTGAGGAAAGCCGGAACACCTAATGCCAGTGCACCGATACCTGCGCCTGCGCCGGTTCCGGCCAATCCTCCTGCCACCCAGCCGATTCCGGGAACGAACACGTTACCCAGGCCCATTCCGATGTTGCCGCCGATGGTGCCGCCGATCAACGCGCCTCCTGTGGCGAACGGCGCTGCGAGCGCTAATCCGCCGGTCAACGCTCCGCTGGCTGCGCCGGCGATCTGCGCTGCGGACTCACGGCTTGCCTTGTCGACTGCAACACCGGTCGAATGCCAAAATGTCGCGACCATCGACTCGACGACAGAGGTCGTGTTGTTGGTCCTTTCGAGGTCGGCGTCGGAAACCCAGTTCGGCTGCGCCATGTGGAATGTACCGAAGCGGAGGGTGTCGCGGGGAGCGATGATCGGCGCGATGATCTCGACCGGGCCGGGGAGGTGAAGCTGGCTGTAATCGATCGGTGTGGCGTCATCGGTGTTGTTCGGGGCTTTGTAGGTATTGGCGTCGTAGTCCCAGTTTTGTAGCGGCTGGTAGGTGATGTTCTGGTACTGCGGGGGCGGGGCGACCCAGTAGATCGGCTCGGTTTGAACCGGCGCAGTCGCAGCAGGGGGCGAGGCGGGTTCGGTGGTCACACCGGACTGGCCGCCGCCACCGCCGGTGATGCCAGCCTGTCCCCCGCCGTCGGTGATACCTGCTTGGCCGGGGGTTGCGATCGCGGGCGGCGCGAGGGCGATACCTGCGGCCACTGCCGCGGCTGCAAGCACGGCGACGGCTGTCTGCCGGCGGTGACGGCGACCACCCTGCTGTGCGCGGCGCGTGGCTCGGTTACCTGGAGTGATGTCGACATTCATGGTGAAGCCTTTCGTGAGAGCGGGATTCGAGTTGTGTGAATGTGAAGTGCGCGAAAATAGGAAGATTTGCCTGCGCGGAGTTGTTCAGTCCGGCGCGCCCGCGATCAGGCCGATGACCGTTGCCGCGAGGACGGTCAAAGCGTCAGTCGTGTTGCGGCGCAGCTGGTTCGCCGCGATCCGCTCGCCGGAGGCGAACAGCGGCTCGAACGGCATCCGCAGAACCGCGCGCACGCCGAGTTCGATGAACGCGTCGACAGCTTCGGTTTCGACCATCGGCGCATCGCCCGGTCCGTCGGTGATGACGACGACGGCGTGGGCGAGTACGTGCGGGCCAGCAGTGGCGATGATGTCGAGGAGCATGCGGTGCGCTGCTGCAGCAGCGTCGCGGCGCAGCGGCACAGGAACAACAAGCACATTCGCGGCCGCGGCGGCCCATTGCCAACTTCCGGCGAGGCTGCTGTTGCCGGTGTCGGCGATGAGGATCTCGCGGTGCTGGGCCAGAACATCGGCCAAGCTCGTTCCGTCGTCGTATTCCAGTGCGGCGGCGGTGTTTGTCTGGTTTCCTGCGATGATGTCCTCTCCGCTGGGCTGGCGAACGAGGTACCGCGAGAGTGTCGATGGGCGGATACTGCCCCGTGCTGTTGCGGCGGCGGTGAGAAGTGCGGAGACGTCTTGTCCTTGGCGCGGAGGCACGGCGACGCGGTCGGCGAGGCTGCCGCCGATCTCGGCGAGATCTGCGCAGACGAGCGTTCCCGCTCCTCGGTGCTCTGCGATGACGGCCGCTAGTCCCGCAGCAAGTGGAGTCTTGCCGACGCCGCCCTTGGGATTGGCGAGAGTGATCACCGAGAAGTCCGGGATCGGGCCGGTGATCGCGGCGACTGCGGTGCGGTGACGCATTTCGGCGGACCCAGCTTTCGGTGCCAACCGCAGGTTGAGGACAGCGTTGAGTCGGCCGCGGATTCCTATGCGGGAGGGATCGTTTGAACCTGAGGTGATCTGTGGGGCTGCCAGTACCGATGTTCGTGGGGCGCTGTTCTGCGTCGGCGTGGTGGACGTGGGGGGTGTCGCTGTGCTGATCCTGCGTCGGGGCGAGTGGGCGCGGCGGGTTCACCGCAGTAGCGCACACGCTCACCGGTTCGTCGACTGTGGGCGTGGGTACGGCTACCGGGGAGATCGGGCCGGGTGGTGGCCCGGAGACCGCGACGTGTCCTTCGGGGGTGACGGTCAACCGCGTGGTGGCGCCGAAGCCGCTCACCGATACCTCGACGGACTCGCCGGAATCGGCGGCTTCCGTCTTGGCGAATTCTTCGATCGCGTGAAAGAGCGCTTTTTCGTTAACAGCTGCCAGTTCTACGTTCGCAGTCCCCGATCCACCGCTCACACGTGCGGTCGTCTCCGAGGTGACCTCGACAGCCAACGCCGCCGTCACGCGTTCACCCCAGTCGATGGGGGGGGTGGACCGGTCGTTGTCCGTTGCGGCGACGATCTGGTCGGTCCTCATGATGGTCCTTTCGTTTCGGAGGCGATACAGGCGTGTGGACGTACTTCGGTCAGCTGCAGTCGACGTGGATGGAGACGTACATCTGCTGGTTCGCTCCGTAGGGCGAGTACCAGTCGTCGGGCACTCGGGGTGCGGCGGCGATGTCGACATGGTCAGGGGTGGACCAGTCGATTTCTCGCAGATCCGGGTAGTACTTGTTCGAGGTGTCCAGTTCCGCTGTGAGGTCTTGTTCGGTGTTCTGAACGCTCAGGACTTCGGAGGGGTGGGAGACGGAAATCTTCCATCCGTAGGGAGCGGTGATCACGGCGGAGAGGTCATCGCCGTTGCCGAAGCACCGTGCGGTGACGTCGTCGGGCGAGGGCGTGGTGATTTCGGTGGGCGAGTGCTTTTCGCCCCAGCCGATGATGATGTTGTCGTAGTCGTTTCTGGACTGGCTGACGATCTGCCCGGTGTTGGTGGCGGAAACGCTTTTCGCGTCTCGACCTCCATCGCCGCCACATCCGCTGAGTGTCAGCGTTGCGCCGATCAGCACGACGCATGTGGTGGCGTAGCGATGGCGCCGCGACCACCGTGCCCCGGTGATCTCCGCTCGCGGCCAGAGACTGGTGTTCATCAGGAACCCGCTCCGAACGCGCCGACAGCGCCCAGTTCGCTCAACATTTCGTCGATCGTTTCCTCGGTCCGAGCCAGCTGTGTGAGGGCTCCGTCGCGGGCTGCTCCTGCGGGTAACGCGCCGATGATCGCGCGCCGAAAACCTGCCGATTCCTTGATCTGGGCCAGGCGCTCGACCGTGAGTTCTACCCTCTCGTCGAGCTTGGGCAGCCACTCCGGCGTTCCCTCTTTCAGGGCGGTACGCAGTTCGAGGATGACGGGGTCGTTGGCTCCCTTGGCTACGAATGGCCCACGGAGCGCCTCGACATCGGTGGGTGTGGGGCTGATGGATTGGGAGATTCGGCGGCTGGCCATGTGTGGTTCCTCTCGGTGGGTCGGATCGATCTGATCGGTCAGTTCGCGGGTGTCGCGCGAACGGTCAGTCGCGGATTCAGTTCGTTGGTTGGGGCGGCGGGTTACATGGCGAATTCGGTCTCACGATCGGCGCCCGCGAGAAGCACGATTTCGCCCGGATCGAAGGTCACCTTGGCGCGGGTTCGGCCACCGGTGTCGATGGTGATGGTCGTTCCGGTGGTTTTCGCGTCGACGGAGGCGACGGTGACGATGTCCGAGCCACCGTGCTCGTCCGTGAGCAGGATCGTGGTTCCCGGCTTGAGTGCGTGGGCGGGTATCGCGTCCGCGATATCGGCGACCGGAACGTCTCCGAGAAGGACGGGTTCTGCCACGCTTCCGTGCTCGCGCTTCTTCGTCGCCAGCGCGCGTTCCGTTTCGAGGAATTCGCGCAGTTCTCGTGAGTAGCACATGAATTCCGGCGCCGCGCTGGGTTGCAGTGCGTCGATAATCGCGATATCTGCCGCCGAGAGTTGATTCCACTTGTTCGGGTGACGGTCGACATTCGGTGTCCACCACACCTGCGCTTCCATCGGTGTTCCGTCGGGGCCGGTGGCCATGGCGCGGCCGGGGATCGAGGTATCGATACTGCGGCCTTGGTGCGCGTCACCCCACACCATCTGTGCACCGTCCTGGGAGAGGTTCGCCAGCGAAAGCCGAGTACCGAAGTTATCGCGCGCGTTTCCCGAGGCCCCACCGAACAACGACGCGTCGGGACGTTGCACTCCCAGAAGGAGACGGATTCCGGAAGAACGAGCGAGCACGGAAAGTTCCGCCCACGCTCCGAGCGGGTCCAACGTCGCGATCAGCGTGCGAGTGTCCTCGTCGGGATCTTTCTTCAGGCGTGTCCACGCAGCGGAGAGGATGAAGAACTCGTCGAGGACCGCGATCAACAGCGGAAGTTGGGACGGTTCGATTTTCTTCACGTGGACGTACTGGTTGCGCGCCATCATTTCCGCGTGCAACGCGCGGATGAAGATCGCTGCCCTGATCGGGTCGTAGACGATCGCGCCGCAGCCGGGGTAACCCTCGAGGCCGTCGAGTTCGATCATCTTCGGGTCGACGCCGATAAAGGGGATTCCGCGCAAGGACGCTTCGGTCAAGATCGTGCGGATGGCGGAGGTTTTGCCGCCTCCGGTCGGGCCGACGATCAGGCAGTGCGGCTTGTTCGATTTGGTCGAGACGTCCCAGTAGGCTACCGCGCCGGCCGCCCCGGTTGCGTAGGGCAGATAGCGGCTGGCGATTGACGTCAGCTCACTGGGAGCGGGGTGCGATACCCGTGTGGGCAGAGGCGCTTTGAGAGTCAGCAGCAATTCTCCCGCGTCGGGTGACCATTGCACGTCCCAGTTTTGTCCGGATTCGTGTTCGCCGGCGATGGCGATCAGGGCTTCGTTGACGCGGTACTGAAACGCCCCTGATCCGCTGTTGAGGTTGGGGGTGAATCCGATGCGGTAGCCGGTCTCGACTCCGTCGTCTCCGTACGAATGCACGCTCACCTTCGCGTCTTTGAGGATCGAGGCACCTTCGAGTGAACCGGCGAGTGCCTTGTGTCGGACGCTGCGCTGATCTGCCACGGTCAACGCTCTCGCGATCATCAGAGCGTTCTTGTGTGCTTCGTGCGAGATCTTCATCGTCCACTTCGAGCCGCGAACACTATTCGCCACTGCCGCTGTGAACTCGTCCATCTGCTTCGGGCGGATGACCGCGCCGACGGGAAGCTTGATCCGTGCGGATTTGACCGCTGAGCGCCGCGAAAGCATCGGCACGCGCACGGCGAGCGCTCTGTGCCCGGTGGTTTGACGCAGTTGGGCGGCCATGGTGACGCGGTGACGGTGCGAGTGGAACCGGCCGGTGTCGACCGTGACCGCAACGATGGTGAGTGCGAACAGTGCGCCGGTGACGCTGTGCAGGCGATCAAGTACGGCGGCGATCTGCGCGAAGTTCTCGGTCGGGAGTTGTAGTTGTGCAGCGAGATCCGGTGCGACGTAGGCCACCGCAGCCAGGGCGGCGAAGAATGGGGAGACGGGAAGGAAGCGGCGCGCTGCCAGGTCGTCGATGCTATCCCTGGCTGGACGTTTCTTGTCGCTGGCGAACATGTCGACGAACAGGTCGGCGATGAAGTCGCGGATCGGATCCGGTTCCGCCATCATTCTCCCCCCTTCTGTTCACCGCTACCGCGACGTTCGCGGCGGGTGTCAGGGCAGGACGCTACGAGGGGCGAAAATTCCTTGCAATGTGACTGTGGATAACTATTTTCGGAAGCGCTTGTCGGAGCGCTCTCAAAGGCGTTCGGAGGGCGCTCTTTCGACGGTCGACGAGCGAGGCTCCACTGCTTGGAAGAAGCGGCCGGACCTCCGAGTGTGAGACCGCTCGCCGTAGCGTCTGATCTGGCGATATTTGGAGCGCTCTCGAAACTGACTGTGCGCGACGCAATTTCAGCAAGTACACTCCCCCCGGAGGAACGGAGGGGGGAGTGACCCCCACCAGGGGTGCTCGTTCGGACGCCTGCCCCGCCCGCCTCGACTCGCGTACAACCAGCCTGCTATTGCGAGCGCTGTTTCCATCGCGATCCGTCGTCACGCTCGGCGCGCCCGCACGGTAGCACTGGATCATCGCGCTGGAAGCAAATAAGTCGGCACGCGCACACAACTCGCTCACCGCACCTGTTCGATCGCTCCGCTACCCGCATCGCACCCAGCGTTCAGCGACCGCCATTTTCGGTCGGTGCCGCGAGTTATCCACAGTCACTTTGGAAACCGTCCACTCCCTACCTACCGTCTGCACTCATCCCACCCATGCGGGACGCCGCACAATCACACACGTTGGAGACGAAGATGATTGCCCTCACACACACCGTCAGCACAATCGCGCAGACCGCTTATCGGCCCGTCCACCAATCCACGGTCACCTATCTCGCCGAGCCGAGCACCGAGGGGCTGACCGGCTGGATCAGGTCGAACGGTGCGGTCACCATCATCGCGATCATTGCCTGCGCGCTTCTTCTCGGTGCACTCAAGGGCAATGTCTCGAAGGTCGTCACGATCGGCGGACTCTCGGTGGTCGGGCTGCTGTTCGTTGCGCTGGCAGCCAATCAATCCGCCCAAGACGCCCTCGGCCAGTGGGCGTTAGGGCTGCTCGGCATCTGAAAAGCCCTGAGCACCAACCGCATCCGAGTTCACCGCCGAGGAGCACCCGTGATCGAAACCGACGACCTGATCTACCGCGTCGACAACCACTACCTGGGGCCGACCGGCAAGACCCTTCCTGTGCCGATCCGCTACTCGGCTGTAGGCGTGGGCCTGAGCACGTTCTTCGCACTGTTCATCATCGCCCGATCCGTCCTTCACCTCTCCTTGAGCTACGGCACATTTCTGATTCTTGTCGTCTCGACGGTCGCGGTGTCGAGCCGAATCACCAAGTACATCAGCGCGGACCGGCCGTTGCGTTCGGTGATCACAGCCGCCTACAACGACCTCACCTCTCCGCGCCCACCCAAGGCTGGCGAAAGCATCTACGTCACCCTTCCACCACCTGATCGAACTCGCCGTGGCGTTGGTGGCCACGACCTTTGCGCTAGCCCCTATGAGGCGAGCATCTGATGACCACGCACGAGAACGACGTTGCGTCTCTGTTCGACCCACGCAGCACCGGCCACATTCCCGTTGTTCCGCCCGGCGCTCTGCCTCCGTCCTGGGCTGCGGGGCGTACCGCTGCGCCACCGGATCGTCATGAGCCTGACCCGCCGCACATCCCCGATGTGTGGGCCGGGCCCGAACCGGTCGAGACAGACGACGCCGCGAGCATGACGACCGCCGACGAGATCCCCGACAAAGCTCGCGGTCGACGACGTGGGCGCGGCACGAGCGGTAAGTCCGCCTGCGCGAAAAAGTCCGAGACGCTCAAGGCGCAGGAACGCGCTGCCCGCAGGGTCGCGAAGAACCGCAAGAGCGTGAAGTTGGAACTGTGCGGCACAGCAGGACACATCACCCGCACACCGAGGACTGCGACCGCATGGTTCGTGCAGCCGCCCGGACCGTGGAACATGCGCCCGACGCCCAAGCAGCGCCGCTACATACGCGACGAAGCGCTGATCCTGGCCAACCTCCGCGAGGCGGGCGTCGAGCACCTGCACCGTCGGCTCACCCGCGCGCCGTGGCCGGTCCGAGCATGGGCACGTTCACATCACGAGTGGGCGACACCCCTGCCCGATGTCGACGGCGCTCTCTCGTGGAACGACTACCTGCGCGGTCAGCAGCACGGCATGCTCTGGTCCGAACCGACGATTAAGGGCCGATACTGGGGCATCGAATTGCCGGCGCGCTCGATGTCGAGCAGGGGGCTCGACTACCTTGCGATGTGGCTGTCCGGCTTCGGCCGGATCGGTGCAGCCGTAACGCGGTGGGCGGACGAGTCGTTCGACAGCGAAACGGCCATGCTCGACGAGCATCTGGCGACCCTGGCCCGGATCATGGCCGCACGCGGAGCCGATGCACGCCCGGCCACCGCAGGGCAGATGGACTACCTGTTGCGGCGCTCCGCGGCGATCGGTCTCCCGCTCGATATCGACGGCGTGATCTCGGGCGGTGGCGATTGGACGGACACCGACATTGCCTCCCTCGAAGACCTCGCCGATCTCTCGCTCACCCCGGGCGACGGCTTCACTACCGTTTCCGGTCTCGTCGACGGGCGCCGATACAGCGCTGCCGTGATCGTTTTGACGATCGGCCGTATGGCGCCGATGCCGATCCCGGAGCAGATGTTGCCGTGGCAGGTGATCGGCGACGGATCGGGTGAGCCTCTCGAATGGTCCGAACGCATCACGCTCGAAGAGAAGACCGCGACCGCCCGCGCGATGCGCTTCGTGACCGACAAGATCACCAACCAGTTCAAGCATTACACGGTCGAACACGACGAAAGCCCGCCGACTGAATTGCAGGAGCAGCATGCGGCGGCGCAGAAGATCAAAACGCATCTCGAACATGATCATTCGGGGCTCTCGACCCGGGTCAAGGGGTGGTGGCGGATGGCGGTTGTGGGAGCGAACGCCGACGAGGTGCGCCGTAAGGTCTCGACCCTGCAGGAGATGTACTCCCCGCACATCATCCTCGAGCACGAGCATGGGCAGTACCAACTACTCCGCGAGTTCATTCCCGGCCAGCGGCAAGCGAACATCGCCCACGCGCGCCGCATGAGCGTCTACGACGCCTCCGCGGGCATGGCGGCGGTCGGGGACCGTATCGGTGACCGGACAGGACTGATTGTCGGACAGACTGCGTCGATCGCACCGAGGCCGGCTGTGTGGAACTGCTTCGCAGGCCCGGAGAACAAGGACAAATCCGGGCTCACCCCGATCGTTGCCGTCCCCGGGTCGGGCAAGACGTTCCTGGCCGGAATGACGGTCTACCAAGCTGTGCGCGCCGGGGCCTACGGAGTCATTCTCGACCCGTCCGGTCCGCTCGCCCGGCTGGCCACACTGCCGGAGTTGGCGCCGTTCACGAGGGTCTACGCATTGACCGGGCGCTCACGTCCGGGCGCACTCAACCCGTACCGCGTGATCGCCGACCCGGACCCCGACGATCCCGAGTACTCCCCCACACATTCGCACTACGCACTCGATCCCGATCCGGCCGCAGCAGCGGCAGATCAGTACCAAGCGGATCTGCGTGCAGCTGCCGCCGAACGCATGGAATGCGCCGTGTCGGTGCTGAAAATGATGCTCACCGACAAGGACGTCGAGCAGCGATGGACGGAAAGTGTCCTCCACACGGCAGCGCACAACGTCGGCGGCGACGCCGACCATCACCTCGGTCAGGTTCTCGATCAACTCGCCGCAATGGCGGAAAACGAACAGGACACCGAGGTCAAGACGACCGCCCGCAGCATTCATCAGAAACTGCACATGATGTCCCAACTCGCTGAAGCTCGGGTGCTGTTCCCCAAGCCCGGCACACTCGGCGGATTCGACGCCGACACCACCTTCGACGAGCGCCTAACCATCCTGACGATGCCCGGCTTGCAGCTCCCTCCGGAAGGCGTTCCGTCCTCGCAGTGGACACCGCAACAACGGATGGCCGCGCCGCTGATGCACATGGCAGCGTGGCAGGCCAACCGGCTCATCTACGACAAGCCGCGCCAGGCCCGCAAAATCCTGTTCCTCGACGAAAACAAGTACCTCGAACAAACCGGCGCGGGACGCACGCTGAATCTCCGGATCGCACGTGACAGCCGCAAATTCAACGTGCGCGCCCTGGTGTGCTCGCAGCTACCCGACGACTACCTCGGTGTCGACGGCACCGACGACAAGTCGGCGCTGACTTATGAGGTCATCATCGGAGACCTCGGCGGCAACGAACACGCCATCGAGGGCGCATTGAAGTTGCTGAACCTGCCCGCCGGGCAGGGATACGAGGCGACGTTGGCCGATCTCGGGGGCGGCGGAGAAGACACGTTGGACCCGGACACGGACACCTCGCACATGGACCAAGCTAGGCGGTTCGTGATGAAGATGGCCGACGACATCGAGATCGTCCGCTGCGATTGGACCAATTTCACCCACCTCGCGCACGTCTTTCAGGCCCTCGACTCCCGTCCACGAGCGGCCACAACCATCGCCGGTGGTACGCCGTGAACGACGCTGCGCCGAACGTCCCGACATTGGGCGTGCCCGCAAAGCTCATCCGGTTGTTCGCAGTATTCACGATCGTGGTGATCTCACTGGTCGGCCCACAGTTGGGCACCGCGCACGCGGGCGGTTTCGACTGCAAGGAAGCCCCGTCACCGCAGTTCCCGAACGCAGTCTTTCCCACGGTCTTCGATTCCCGCAGCGCCACCGAGCCACCCCACAACGGAAACCCCACCGGTTACCAGACCTACGGGTGGGCCGGATTACGTTGGTACACCTACGACCTCGGCTGCGGTGAAGACTTGGTCCGCGCGCCCGGCGCTGTCGCGGACACAAGCACCGGCAACGCGTTTCTGATGGTCGGGCAGTCGTTGGCCGCGATCGCGTTCTGGCTCGACGATCAAACGAAGTCCGGGACCGAAGCAGCCCAATCCGGAATCACTCCCGCGCTCGATCAGTTCGACACGATCGTCGCCTCCATCGCCACCGGCACATCCGGTGTCTACGGAAAATGGATCGGGCTGGCATTGATGTGCGGGGCAACAGTCATCTTGTGGAACGCGCTCAAGTCCAACGCCGCGGCTGTCACCAAGACAGTGATGCTCGCCGCCGCCGGTGTGACGTTGGGGGCGTTGATGGTCGGAGCGCCCCAGAAGGCGATGAATGTCGCGGACGAAACGTTCGGGCAGCTGATCACCGGAACCCAAGGTGAAGTGTTCGAGGCGGCGGGTCTGGAAACCGATCCGCGCAACGTCCTCATGGACAAAATTCTCCTGCCGGACATCTCCAAAGGCTGGTTCGGGCCGAACTTCGACGAATCCGGCGTACCGCCGGATCAGCAACTCCAACCCAAACTCCGCGACACACTCGCCTTCACCTACGACGAACAGGAACGGGTCAAGGGAGACACCGAGGCCGCGAACGAACTCGCCGAGTCGAAAGCGGCGCGGTTCCAGGACGAGATCATCAAACCCCTATCCGCACAGAACCTTTCATACACACAGTTTCAAGGAAAGGACAGTGGCCGAACCTCGACCGGGTTCCTGGCCATGGTGAAGGTCGGGTTGCCGTCACTTCTGTGGTCCGGCGCCTCGATCCTGAAAATTGTTGCGCTGCTTTCTATCCGATTCGCGATCCTGTTCGCTCCGATGTGGGTTCCGTTCGTCGTCCTCTCCGGAGGATTCCTCGAACGTGTCATGCGGATGATCGGCACCGCCTACCTCTGGGGTGTCGCAGGAGCGACGATCGTGGCGCTGTATCTCGTTGCCCTCGTGAAGCTCTACCACGTCGACAACGGCTCGGTCGACGGTTCGTGGCGCCTGTGGTTCATGGTGATTCTGTCGTTGATCTGCTGGTTCATCATGCGCCCGTTCAAACGGATCTCGAGCACCTTCCGACAAAACTCCGCCGGTGCACTCAACCGCAAAGCTGTCCGCGCGAAATCGTCGATCAAACACAAAGCGTTCGATGCCGCATCGTTGGCTGTCGGCGGACCCGCCGCGATGGCGAAAAAGACAGTCGGAGCGTTCCACCGCAGCAGCGACAACAACGACGGCGACGACACCACACCCGTGCGCCCCGAAGGCCGCGGACTCATCGCCCGCCGTCAGCAAGACTCCGACAATGCCCGCGCTGCCGCGCGCGCTGCTTCCGACCGGGTGCCGGGCACCTCCCTCCGGCGCGAGAGCGAGCGAGATGCACATATCGCCGGGATCGCTGCCGCATCAGGTGCGGCAGCGCTGCGACCCAAGACCGGAATCTCCTCTGCCGGCATCGATACCGATGCCGACGACTCCGCAGAGGACGACATTGATTTTGCTCGACGGCGCGGCCACAGCGAACGTGCCCGTACCGATGCCGACCTCCACGACGAACGCAACCGCAGATTCGGGCAAGCTCCACAACGTCCGTCGGTCGACGAGGAATGGAACGGCGGAACCAGCTCGGTCATCGCGCCGATGAAGGTTTTCACACCCACCACCACGTCGAGCGAACACAGAGCCGCCGCAGACGTGACCACCGGTGGCATGTCCGGCTCCAGCGATTCATCTCGCAGAAGCGCGCGCCCGCCCACCTCATCGGTGTGGACTCCACCGGCTCGGCCTGCTGTCGATCGAGAGAGGTCGAACTGACATGCCTGCAATCGGCCACAACCCAGTCCTGACCCCGATCCGTCGGTGGGTTCTCTACTCACGCACGAATCTCGCAATCTCCACCATCGGCATCTTCGCCGGACTCGTCATACTCGGCCAGATCCTCGGATCACCGGAAACTACGACCCCTGCCGCCGAATTACCGTCAACCGCAGGGTCCGGCCACGACATCACGGACACCACACAGCCCATGAGTGCGCCGCATGCAAGCGAGGAAGTCACGCAAGCGCACACCGCTGCGATGTCGAATGCCGACGTGGCATTGAGCGCGCAAGCGACAGCGATGACGTACGCGCACCTCTACACCGATCACGCCGCAACTGCCGACGCCTGGGCTTCCGGACTCGCGGTGCTGGTCCCTGACGGCGCACTGACACCGAATTTTCGCGCCGCCCGCCCGACCGTTGCCGTCGCGATCACTGGCCCGACACACACGGCACCAGCGCCCGCAGACGGGCCGAACGCTACGACAGTGACTGTGCCGACGTCCGCCGGAGCGTTGAAAGTCCACCTCGTGCAGAGCGAATCCGGGACGCGGCCCTGGCTCGTGACCACACCTCTGCCGACCCTCGATACTGGTTCCGACAATTCGGATCCCACCGCGACCACCGCCCCGACTACGACGGCATCGAACAGTGCGACGACGACGCGGGCCCCTCAGAACTCCGCGCCGACCACATTGCAGCCGCCGTCGACCTCGCAGGAACCTCTCCCCACACCGGCACCCGGCCCCATCCCGATTCCCGACCTGGATACGCCGCTGCCAGGGGCCATGTGATGGCGAAAATCCCTACTCGACAACCCATTTCCGGCATTCGAGCGAGGATTATTCTTTCCCTGCTGGCCGCCGCAACCATGCTCTCGGTCACTGCATGTGGAGGTTTCGCGGCGCACCCGGTCATCAAGAAATCACGCTGCGGAACATCGTCGACGTCCGATAAAGGTCCGGCAACACTTGCGGGCCCTACGGAACTGAAAGCATCAGGTCCGATCACCCAACCCACCAAAGCCGGTACGACAACACAAACCTCCGGCTTCGGGCCGCGCTGGGGAACCGAGCACAAAGGCGTCGACTTCGCCGGCCCCGTCGGTACCCCGATCTACGCCGCCCTCGACGGCATCGCGGTCAAAGCCGGCCCCTCCGGTGAAGGACCCGGCGTCGGCTTCGAGAATTGGATCGTCATCGATTCGCTCGTCGACGACAAACCCGTGAGCACGGTCTACGGGCACATGTTCACCGACGGCGTCCTCATCACCCCCGGCCAACAGGTCAAAGCCGGTGACCATATCGCCAACATCGGCAACGCCGGCGGATCCACCGGCCCGCACCTGCATTTCGAATACTGGGAAGGAGGACGACTCCAGGGCGGATTCGCGATCGACCCGATGACCAAACTCGGCGGAGCGTCCTCACCTACCGATGACGTTGACGCCGGCGGGCCGAGCATCGCGTTGGCCGCATCGTCGTCCTCGATCGACTGCGGTGGTTTCGGTGTCGCCGGCGGCGGCGATCTCAAACCGGGAAGTGTGCCAGCGGAATTCGAGCCGTGGTTCCGCAAAGCCGGATCCCTGTGCCCCCAGATCAGCCCGGCACTGCTCGCCGCGGACACCAAAGCTGAAAGCGGATTCCGCGCCGTCACCAGCCCCAAAGGAGCGAAGGGCTACACCCAATTCATGGATCCGACCTGGGTTGCTTACGGCAAAGACGACGATGGAAACGGCATTATCTCGCAAGGCGACGTCGGCGACGCGGTCATGGCGCAAGGCCGATATTTCTGCGAAATCGCAAGGCAGGTCGATGGCTGGATCGCCGACGGATCAGTCACAGGCGATGCGCGATCGCTGTATATCGCCGGATACAACGCAGGCGAGTACGCGATCAAGAATGCCGGCGGAATGCCTTCCGGCGGCGACTACACCAGCGAAACTCAGCCCTACGTGCAGAAAGTGCTCTCGTTCATTCCCGAGTTCGAGCAACCCGGTGGCCGCGGTGAGTTGGTGGTCTTTCCCGCATCTGCTTCCGGTGCGCAGGTCGTCGAAGCTTCACGTCAGTACCTCGGCACCCCGTATGTCTGGGGCGGCGGCGGAATCGGGGGACCGACTGGCGGCGGGTTCGACTGCTCCGGACTGACCAGCTACGCCATCTACACAGGCAGCGGCAACACGGTCACCTTGCCTCGCACGTCGGAGCAGCAATGGTCCGTCGGCGTCGAGATCCCGATCGCCCAAGCACAACCCGGCGACCTGGTCTTCGGATCATGGTCAGCATCTGGGCCCGGCCACGTCGGAGTCGCGATCGGAAACGGCCAGATGATTCACGCCCCCACCACCGGGGACGTCGTCAAACAAGGTCCGCTGCAGAACGATATGAAAGCCCGGAGGGTCATATGAGCAACACACGCATATTTGTTCTTCTGGTCGTAGCGGCAGCGATCGTTGCAGGGCTGGTGTTCTTGTTCTTCGACTTCCAGAGCGAGGACACCGGCACCGCAACGCCAGCCCCCTTCTCAGCGACACCGTCCACGGCCGCGACAATCACGGTGACATCGCCCGCAGTCGTCGATGTCCCGTCGAATCCGGATACCGATGCAGCGGAAGACACTGTGCGTCAAGCGCTTTCCGTCGCGTTCACGTGGTATCCGGCTACCGATCGCAGCCCCACTGATGCCTATGCACGCGCACGGAAGTGGTTCACCGAACCCTTGGCCGCCTTGCTGCTCGTCGACGTCGATACCGGGCGTGGCCCCGGCACACAATGGAGTCAGTGGGCGTCGGACAACGCGAAAATTGTCGCTGACGTGAACGTGGGCTGCTCGGGCTGCCCACCCGATACCGACATCCTCATTCACCGCGTGGCCAGCATCCACCAAACCGCAATTGCCGACGACGAGACAACAACGGTCACACCGGATACAACCGTATGGATCACCCTCACCAAACATGGTGGAGAGTGGCTCATCGACAACATCCGATACTGATCAGCGCAATGACCGACGGCGAGTATGACCAGGGGTTTCTTCATAAGGTCTTCATGATGCATCGCGTGGAAGGTTGTCGAGACGGCCCGGTTCTACTGACCCGCGGGTCAGTCCGGGACTACGACGGGATCCCAAATGTCCGATATTCTGACCCGATCACACAAAAACATGGACACGTAGCACCACTACGTTAGCGATAAGCAAGCACAGAGACAGCTCAAACGATGCGGGGTCAGTTTGCGATACGTTCTTGTCGACACCGACTGTGGCGTCGACGACGCACTTGCGCTCGGTTACGTCGCGCACACCGCGGACATTATTCTCGCTTGCGTAGTGTCCACGTGGGGCAACTGCACAGCCCCCGAAGCCGCGTCCAATGCGAAGTACATCTTGGATATGGCCGGCGCGATCGACATTCCTGTTGTCGCAGGTTCCCCTCCGAAGGATTCGTGGCGGCGCGGTGATGCGCACGGCTCTGACGGGCTCGGTGACACCGAGCAGCCTCGACCTTCCTGGACTGGCCCGCGAGGTGCAGCTGAGAGGATTGTGCAGTTCGCCAGAGACCATGCCGGTGAGGCGGAAGTGCTGTGCATCGGCCCGCTGACCAATTTGGCAGCTGCACTCACGCTCGAACCTCGGCTGCCCGAGTTATTGAGCCGTGTGGTGGTCATGGCCGGCCACGGACAGAACCGCGACGATTGGCTGAACGAGGTAGGAGATACCAATACCCGTCACAATCCTCAAGCTACGCAGACTGTCGCAGATTCTGCGCTTCCGGTGGTCTGGGTGGGAATCGACGTCACCCGCGCAGTCCTCCTTGAGGACGGAGATTTCGGTGAAGACACTCTCGGCGGCTCGCTGCGCCGTATCCACCACGCGTATGGGGTCCAACGAGGCGGTACGTACGGATACGACCCTCAGGTGCTGTGGAAAGTCCCGGCACACGACGGCGTCACCGCTGCCTGCCTAGTCGATCCTCTCAGGGCAGGCCTGTCGACCGTTACCGGCCGTATGACTGTCCTCGACGACGGCCAAGGGCCGGTGCTACGCAGGGTGGGTATCGGACCGCAGGAGGTCGCGGAATGCATAGACTCGGACTCCATCCGCGCAATGCTCAGGAGTGCGAGATGACAGGAATAAGAAAGCAACTCACCCGACTGAAGGCCCGTCGGATCGTTGCTCAAGCAATGAAACGGCAAGTGGTCACCATTGACGACCTGCGTCAATTTTGTTTCGATCGCACTGGCAGAACCGTCGTTCTAGTTCCGTTCCCGGTCACCGAAGTAGAAGATCGCCCTTCCGGGTTCCTGCTCCGCGCTCGCAACAATGTCGACTATGTGTTCTACGACCACAGAACGGGATCGTGGCGCGCGACATTGATCATCTGTCACGAACTCGCGCACATCCTTCTCGATCACAGCTGTGCAATGACCGAAGTCTTAGACGACCAGATGCTCAGCGCATGGTTTCCCTCATTGTCACCGGCGCTGTTGAAAAACGCCCTCAAACGCACTGACTACGACACGACCACAGAACATGGTGCCGAGTATCTGGCGACAAAGCTCCTACTCTTGACGCTTTTCGATGATCTCGACTTCGAGGCTCTGCGCAGGTCGGTGCAGGTAATTTGCGCCAACAACATGATTCAAGCGTATGGAAGCCGATGAGAAACCACCTCCCACTTTCGATTGATCTTGCCATCCTTGTCTTTGCCTGGATCGTTGTTTCCGCTCGATTTGTGCTGGTATGCACACGGCATGCGCAGATTGTGACCGTACTGATTCTGTGCTTCACCGCAGTCAACACTCTTAAGTTCGGACCGATCAACGATGTACTGACCTCAGCGATAGACGCCCGGGCCGTCCGACTGATAGCTCACATTCTCTGTGTAGCGGCCGCGGCCGCCGCTGCATGGGCGGCTGCCAGCGCGGTAGGACGGCTTCGGCCAGGGCTTCTGATCTTCGGCCTCGTTGCCGCGACGGTCGGTCTGGCATCTCTTGATGCTTTTGCCGGCAATCGGGCGCAGGTCATCGAATCCGTCGATCCTGAGGTGTTCTCGCTGTCCTACTTCACCATTTACGCCGGCGCGATCGTGGTCTTCGAGGTCTACGCAGTGATAGTCCTCGCCGCTGCCATTCGAACCGACAAGCCACATGCGGGGCTGCTTGCGCCGGCCGCGGCGACAGCTGCGCTCTTTCTGGCGACAGGCCTCAATGCAATAAGTCTGCTTTGGTACGCCGTGCGGGCAGCGACTGGTGACATCGGTCCGGCCGAGCAATTGCAGCGAAACACAAATGGCAACCTGTTTGCGTACTTCACCTTGGTTGTCGCACTCGTGGGTTCTGCCGCCGTAATCCGACGCACGGCAGAGCGGTCGTCTGTTCGATCTGCCGTTAACGTCACAGAGCTACGACGACTATGGGAAGACCTCACTGATGCGGCACCAGGTGTGAAGTTCGATATGCGGCACTTCGAGCCTGACGCCCGGGTTGTCCGGATGATCACCGAGTGCATCGATGCCATCTACGAACTAGGAATTGATCCCGAAACAGCCACTCGCTCTGATCTTCTGGAACGCAATCTCGACGGCAACCGATCCGAGCTTCTCGCAGAGACGCACATCAGCGCTCGTGACGTGTTCAATCTTGCGAAGCGGTGGGATGCGAAATCCCTTCAAGGCTGACAAGAAGCGCCTTGCGCTGGCTGGCGTTGGCAGAACCTCGCAGCATCACGCATTCCGGTCCGGCGGCAACAAGCACCTGCAATAACCGCAGCTCTGTGTACGCCTCATTTTCTCCAGAAACCCCGAAGTAGGTGGCGTTGGCCGTGCTGCTGCTTTTGAAAACCTCGCTGAAATCAACAAAATGTTGTTGCTGTTCGGCCGTGAGGTCGCCGGCGCGGAGCTGCGCTTCGGAGCACCCGAGAGCCTGCGCGACCTCTCCACTACTCAAGCCGGTCACACTCAGCAGAAGCTCGACTTTCTGCTTGGTGGTGACTTCCTCAATCATCGCTCTCCTCCCGTCTTAGTTCCCGAGCCAATGCGCGACGTCGCTTGTTGGCGTTCGTGCGCGCCGGAGTGATGTCGTCCGGCGGCACTGCCCAGAAATCCTCGAGCGCTTGGGCAACCCAGGTAGGGCTGACATGGCCGCTTTCACCCTGGCTGCGGAGCATCGCTGACGCTACTTTGCCGATATGTGGCGAGATGAGAGTACGCAACCGGTCGACTACGTCCGAAAGTTCAGAGTTGTCGATCTCATCGGCCAATCGCCTAAGTTCCGCACTCACCTCAACGAAATCACCCAACGCCGAATACGAAATGACCACTTCGCCGGCGGGGGCCCCCACAACTGCCGATCCCCGAGGTGTCGGGTGACCACCCTCGTATGCAGTCGCAGCACTGCCCTCAGTCCATTGCAATACATGGTCCAGTTTGGAGAATGTTGCCATTCGGAGAGGAGGGGACTCACCACTTTCGATCCGCACCATCGTCGGCTCAGAGGGGCCTCCCTGTGCAGCGACTGCAGCAAGGCTCAGACCCAACTGTCGTCGACGCACATGGACCACGTCGGCGAACTGCTGCATATCGGGCATGGGAGCAGCGTACTTAAAGAAAACCCAATTGCCCGACACTGTCGGTTCACACGTCATCACACATTCAACTATATAAGTGTTGCGTAAATGCATGCGCATTAGATATGTTCACAACACCAATATATGTGTGTTACGTAAGTGTTAGCGGTGAGTCGACCACTCAAAGGCAACCGCCCGCCAGATGGTCGAGACCAGACGAAGAAAGTCCCCCAGCCGCGCCAACGGCCAGGGGACCGAGCCACACGGGGTTACAGCCCGTCCAGCGATTTCCTACGCAGAAAGCGAGTTCTGCAATGCACAGATTAGCTGACGCTCCGAGCGTCAAGAAGACCGAAATGCGAGGTCAGACGAACGTTCTCCACACTTCGTCATCGGATCAACTCTTTCGGATCGCTGCACAGCACTCCCCTGTCCCGGGTGGAGGTCGTTGCGCGCGTTGCGGATTCGTCTACACCGACAAGCTGATCGACTGCCCCACATTGCGATGTGTCCGTAAAGAGTTCAATCGTCGAGACGAGTCATCGATCACGCCCCACCCGCGCCCCGCGTCCACTGCTGCCGACTCGCGGGTGGAGGCCCGCGAGCAGCGGCCGTGTCAGGCGAATCCTGCGCTGTGGGATATGGATCAAACCACTCATCGAGGCGCACTCGCCGCCATCGGCACCTGCAGCGCTTGCCCGCTACTGACGATGTGCCAGATCGCCGCAGCTCATGAGTTCGCGACCGGTCGCCCGCCTAGCTCGATGATCTGGGCAGCAATTCCCTACGACGAGGTCGGGACTGAAATCCGCCTCGATTTTCTCAAAGAGTTCATCGCTCGCCGCGACGGTCGCTCCAGCTCAGTCAAGCGGACCTCGTCTCAGCGGTCGGGTGCAGCAGCATGAACAAAGCGCCGACATTGGTCACCCCCACCTTCGACGCGGTATGGGGCGCGTACGGAACGCTTGCAGATTCCGCAGGTCACCTACCCGTAAGGGACCGCTATCACCGTCTGTGGGTACTCGTGGAAGTCGCCGGCCGCCTCCGCAGTCGACGCGCGTTCGTTCGCGACTCTCCACATGTCAACGACTCCCCCGACATCCACGGCCTGATCGATGTCGATTCCCGAGCCGTACTCAGTGCCCGCGATTTGATCGATGCACACGGGCCTTTGACGGTCGAGCCCACGCATTCACCGGTTCCCAAGCCGTTGCACCTCGGATACAGCGATCTCCCCCGATGCGCGATGATCGCACCCCTGGTAGTCGCTGTACCCGGATCGGAGTCCTCGGTATGAGTACTGACCGACTGCTGTGCGACCTCAAGAACGGAAGACGTCCTCTCTCCGAGATCGTGTTCGGATTGAGCAGTGGAGAACTGATCTCCCCGGCCTGGACCGGTTTGGCGGCTGATCGGTGGCTGTGGCTAGCGGACCTCCTCACCCATCCGACGTGGGGGATGGCTGCGATCGTCGACGGTATCGACGACGTCTGTGCACCAGTCGCCAGGCTCTGCCGGCTGACAGCGAATGCAGTCCACCCCCTGAACCTGCGTGAACTGTGGTCCGCCGAGCAGTTACCTGCCGCAGAGCAGATAGCCGAACACACTCCAGGCACAACCGGACATTGGGAAGCACTCAGCGCTGCCATCGAACTCATCACCGACGGACTCGACCATTGCCAAGGGCTCGACGTCTCCGGCAGTGAGGCCGTCGCATCCGCCTTCACCGCGATCATCAACGCCCAAGACTCCGATTCTGCCCGCGCAACCATCACCGCCGCTGTCGAGCACTGGGCACAGCCCACAATCACCGTCCAGACGAAACATCTAGGTGTTGCATCGTGACAACTATCTACCGCTCCCGCGTCGTCGACTCCATGATCGCTACCGCTGCGAACTCACTGTTGAGGGAAAGCGGCATCAACTCCCCCACACCGCACGAAACCGTAGAAGTCCGGCGTCTCGCCGAGACCATCATTCGCGAGACCATCGACATGCTCGCCGGCTCCCGCGACGGCCTCGCGTACAGCACCCTCACAGACGTCACCAACCTCGTCGCGAGCGATCCCGAAACAGCGTCAGTCGATCAGATCAGAGAAGTCGCGATCGCACTGCGCGGACTCCTCGCTCTTCGCGAAGCTCTCGCGGAAGTTGGTCAACGATGACGGCACTGATTCTCACTGTTGCCCTTGGGCTGGTAGGCGTTGTCGGAGCACTGTTTTCGCTGTCTGAGGCTCACTCATGACGATGCAGTACACCATCTCCGGAAAGGTGCTTGAGCTGCCCCGATGGCTGAATCCGGCTCCGCGTGGCTCCCCGAAAAAGGTGCTGGCGCGTGCTGTGATGTGGGGTGGCTATGTCCATCTACCGAAAGGCTTTTTCGCACCCACTGAGTACGCGCATGTGAACGACCTCGATATCTAACTCCATAGCCGCAGTACAACCCCCAGATACGACGAAACCCCCTTGCGGGGGTTTGTGAAACAAAGTTCGTCGAGCTAAACGAGAGCCCCTGGCCGGGCTCCGGTCGTAACTGGTGAAGAAGAAGTTTGCCGCTTCGACTTCGGTACTGCATATCCCCGAAGGGACAAAACCGTGCAGGTCTTGTCTCAGGGTAGCTCACACCCTGAACCAGGCACAACAGTTAACAAAAACAGCGCTTTCGGCGCGTCGCATACCGACGCTGCCGCCACGAGTGCTGCCGGACCCACGACAGAAGACGCCGACGAATGGGCCACAGCAGTACGTGAGGCCACCGAAAACGTCGCCCGCATCGAAGCGCTGAACGCCGAAAGCGGGCAGCGAGGAAACTCCTGGGCTCTGCCAGTAACCACTGGCCGCCGCGCACGAACCCCCGTCTGGTCCGGTCGCGCCCAATGGCAGCACCAAGTCCGAACCCTGCTCAACTCCCCCACCGGCACGGAAATCTGCAAGAAAAACACCATCAGCACTGAAGCAGCATTCGCTGTCGCCGTCACCCACGCCTGCTTCGCTGAGGGAAAGACCGGGCGCGGCGTCACCGCATCACGCGAGAGGATCGCCAACCGCGCCGGCGTCAGCGTCTCCGTCGTCAAACGAGCCCGACGAGTCCTGGGCGCCCTCGGCATGGCCGTCGAGCAAGAACGAGGCCGCTACCTCACGAAACTCGAATCGATGGCCGCCGAAGCACACCATGGGCACAGGCAGTTCAGGGCAGCCTCTGTCTGGGCCCTGATCTCACCCCGCGCTGCGGTCCAGGCGCTCGCACCCCCAATGAAGAAGGCCACCCGCGCCACCCGCGCCACCCGCGCAGCCCTCCGCAGTGCCGCGTACCGCGTCCGAACAGCTTCGCGAACTTCTCCACACCCGAGTGGCCGTGGCCCCCTATCCCCCTCCGGGGGATTTGTTCTTCAATCTCTTGTTTTCAAGTTCTCACCAACGCACGCGCACACGCGAGCGGGCAGACCGAAGAACACACGAAAATCCACGCCGCGCCCAATCGAGCTGCAACGCACCACCGCCCACCTGATCGCCCACATCCCGGCGCTTAAAACAACCAAACATGTCGGCCACATCTGCGATGTTCTGGCCAACACCGACATTGACACCGCCCGATGGACCGGCCGCGACATCGCCCGCGAACTCACCACAGACACCCAATCTCGGGGCTGGGTCTGGCCCGCGCAGCTCACACGACCGACTGCGTTCCTGCGCTGGCGACTGGCACAGATCGACTGGTCACAACCTTCCCCCGCCGAACGTGCCCGTGAACACGACCGAACTCGTCTAGCCGAACAAACAGCACGTCGACGCGAAGCCCGTGAGCGGGATTCACACGTCGCCCACGCTCACACGCGCGCCGAGATCATGCAACACCTGAGGGAACAACTCTCGACGAGAACGCCCGCATGAACCCGAACAATCCATCAGTCGGGGGCCGCAAGATCGTCGTCATCGGCAAAAATCAGCCTTCCGTCATCCAAGGCGATAGCCCACCGATGAACCGGAGCCCAATCCCGACCCACCGACTCCGAATCGATCACCATGTCCGCGTAGTCCTCGATCACCACACCCGCATAGGCCACGCCGCCGCTGCCGGGACCAGACACAGTGACCCGAGAGCCAACACCCGTCACGGCATTGGTTTCGCCGTTCTGTTCGTTCATTCACGGATTCTCCCCCGACCACACCCATTCTCGCGCACCATCCCTTCACACACTCGCGACGGAGGTACTGGTACTGAGGGGTGCACGTAACGAAGTGCGAAGGGCTCAACGCGCCACTGCCCCAGTGGTTACCCACGGTTACCCACCTCAACATTTCTGCAATAGCAAGCTCCCGGGACGCCTTCTGGACAGATACGCCGCACCTGCGGCGCTCGATCTTCGAAACCAAGCAGCACAGCGCTGCGCTGCATTCGGGACCGTGAACAGTGGGATAGGTTCCAGGGGTGAAACAGACCGGGACCGCTGTTGTCGACCACCATCAGTTCGTCGTCGGATCGCAGACAGCCGAGACGTACGAGCCGTCGGAAACTGGCAGTGTGATCGAGGTAGGCCCAAACTTTGTCACCATCATGACCGGGATCGCGCACGGCCCTGTCTCGTTGACCATCGAGGTGTTAGACCACGAACCTGACGAGCTCGATCCTTCTTCCGCCGAGTGGGAGGTAGTGGAAAAAGCGACGATCAAAGTCAGCAAACCTGTCCGGGTCATCACCATGGATGGGGAGCTATTACCGGACTTCGCACGAGTGCCGATCACCAAGGGAATGAACACGTTCCGTGTGTCGGCGCAGGGCCGCGACCTCAACTGGGACCTCACCGTGACCGAACCAACGGAATCATATTTGGTGCAGGTGTGGAAGGTGACCCAGCCCGCTGCCATGCGCAGACTTCACAAGACCGATACCGCTTGGAACGACGAGATCGTGACCCATGCGGTTCGGAACTTCTGGGATCCTGATCCGGCGGGAGATGCGACCCTCTACTTGAAGTACGGCTACGAGCAGATGGCTACGTGGGCCAAGGAAGAAGCAATCCGATGGGGTGGACGCCCACCCACGGACACACTCCGAGGCCAGTACTACGCCCAGGAATTCGCAGGTCACGACAGGATGCTCGTCGACGCCCTGGCCCGATGTCGAGCACCGAAACTGCGGCGAATCGCGGCATGGTCAGCGCGTCGCGCGTACACGATCGCCGGCATCGCCCAGATCGAATGGATCCGCGCCGGACTCGACGCATTGGACGCCGCCGCTCCGTTGCCGTACCCGTTCGACGATCACGCCGGTGCACATGTGTGGGAGGCCTTTCAGTCCGAGCCCCGGATCGAACTGTCGACCACAGATGACAACGGAGAGACAAAAGCGTCGGCTGCGCTTGTCGCCAGTCGCGCGTTGATCGACGCAAGCATGGAGAAACCGCTCTCTGCTGTGTTCAACAGCCTGCGGACCGCTGCAATCACCGACGGATCCGACTATCTGCAACTCATTGCCGACCTCCGCCGCGAATTCTTTCCGAAGTTGGCCCCAGCCGAGGAGTACGAACGCTGGATAGGTCACAGCGTGTAATCGCATACGCCAGTTTCAGAAGACAACGTATTTCACAGCTCCGCTGTAGAGGGATCGAGAGCCACACATCTGTCGGGAAGCACCGCGGGGCAGGCTGTGCAGCTTCCGATGAGTGGCCGGTCGGCATCGAGCGCTGGACCCGCTGGAGTGTCCCTCCGACAGGCGGTGCCGGCGTCAGAGTAGAGGCCCTACAAACAACACCAACGCCGTCCCGGATCCGGGGCGGCGTTGGTTCTTTTCAGGATACGGCCGAACATTGCCGGCCGAGCATTGAATTGAGAGGTCAGCTGGCGATGAGGCGCCGCTCACCACTGGTTTTGAGCTGAGCCAATTTCTTGATCTGAGGCTTCGACGCCCTCTTCAACTTCTTGTCGATGATCAACTTGGTCCGCGCTGCATTGATCTGCGCGTCAGTAACATGCGCCGCGCCCTGTGGTGTCGAGTCCGTCATGGCTGATCCTCCGAGTCTTCACTGTCAGTATCGCCCAATGCGAGCACTTCATCAAGAATGACGTCAGCGGCGGCCAGCTCATCTGGACCTGCAAGAGTGCTGGTCACCATCTTCCGCACCATGAGAACACCGATGTTGGCGCGGCGTTCGTTATTCTCGTCCAAGGCGAGCTCGGCGGCGTACTGAAACCGCCGCCACCACTCTTCACGTTTGGCCTGCAGCTCACGCTGATCGGTTGCGCCAGTGTTCGCTTTCCACACCAAGAATCCAGTGATCAGGGCAACAATCAAGGTCAGTGAACTCAGGATAATCTGGGCGACCGGCACGGCACCGAGTCTTCCACAACTGACCTGCTCGTCGATTCTTACCGCCACCGCTCCGGTATCAGTCGCCAACACTCCTCGGACGCCAGCCGTTCAAGCCGGCGATGAGCGGCGGGATCGAGCGCGAGATCGGCCGAAGTCTGTCCCTCCAACAGTCGCGGAGACGGGGATGTCCGTCCACCCTTCCTCGAATGGACACTCCCCGCCACACACCGGCCCCCACCAGCAAAGTTATCCACAGTGACTTTGTCGTCCGTACCCCCTGTCGCCGACACTGAGCCGCAACATCATCCCGGCAGAAACGGACACCACCTCACATGTCCACCGCACCAACATCATTCGGTCGCCGACATACCAGAAAGACGGATTCGAGCCGCCGCGCACTAGCGCTCGGACTCGCCATGTCCACGCTCAGTGCCGCCAGCTTAACTCTCGCAGCCCCCTCACTCGCAGCCGCGACACCGCCGGGATGCACCGACGTCCTTGCAGTGATGACCCCGGGGACGTGGGAAACCACGTCCGACGCTGATCCCGGCGTTCCCGTCGGAATGCTCGCAACAGTGGGAAACACGCTGAAATCGAAGTACGGCGACACAGTCGATCTGTTCTACACCCCGTACGCTGCCTCGGCATTCGATCAAGGAAAAACCTACGGCGACAGCAAAACAACGGCCATCGATGCAGTCAACAACAAGATAAGCACTGTCGCCGCGAAATGCCCCCAGACGGAATTCATCTTCGCCGGCTACTCCCAAGGCGCCGATGCCACCGGAGACATCGCCTCCAACATCGGGAACGGCAAAGGCCCGATCAGCGCCGACAAGGTCCTCGCCGTCGGACTGCTCGCGGACCCCGGCCGAGGAACAGCCGGTGAATCCGTCGTCGGCCCATCCGCGGCCGGAACCGGGATCGCAGACCCCCGACCCCTCGGAATGGGCACGCTCAGAGGGCGGGTCGCGACGATCTGCGATCCGAAAGATCTTTACTGCTCGATCGACAAAGGCCGCAACAGTGTTCTCGGAGCGCTCGGAACCGTTCTGAGTCATTCGCCCGGCGCATCCACCGACTCCGCAGTCGTCGGCGGCGGCTCTCGTCTGGCAACGGCGCTGACGTCCGATTTCTCCCATGCCGACCTGAGCGGTATCGGCGCCGACGTTGCAGACCTGACAGCAGCGGTCAATCCTCCCGCAGGGCAAGCAATCAACGTCTCGAACATCGCCCACAGTGCAACGTCATTGCTGGGCACCTTGAGCCCGTTGGCGGAGCTTCTCACGTCCGGGGCGGCGAACCCGGCGGCGACCAGCGCCTTGTCCAGCGCCCCTGCAGGTACCGCGGAGAACGCTGCCAGCCGAATACTCGAAAGCACCCACGATTCGGATCTCCCCGGAGCGTTGTCAAACGTAAACAGGATCGCGGCCGCTGCAACGCAATTGATCGAGACAGGGAATTCATCCCTGTCCGGAAGTGGACCGGAAGCTGCCACGCTCGCCGCCACCGCCGCAACACTCGACAACCAAGTAGCGCCCTTGACCGCCACACCGCCAGAGATCCTCGGCCAGGCATCGCGCGTGCTCTCTGTTCTCAAGCCTCAGGTTGTGGTCGATCAAGTTCTCAACATCGTCACCGGCATCACCTCGATCAACTACCCCGCGATCCTCAATGATCTTGCGATGCTGCCGCAGAAAGTGGCCGCACTCGACGTCGCCGGAGCACATCAGATCGCCGGAGACCTCAACAACCAGTTCGCACCACTGGTGAAAATGGCCGCCGACGTCGACCTCGCATGGGTATCGCAGATCCTCTCCGCCCTCCCGGACCCGACCGGCACCGCGCACATCGCGGCCGTCGTCTGCAATCTCCTCTCCGGAGCCGACATCATCCGCATCGCTCACAACGTCGGGCAGATCCAAGAAATCGCCTGGTCGGTCCTCGAAGGAAACCCGGCCGCACTCGCCGGACTGCTGCCGATCGGACTCGACCTCGCCTCTGCCGCAACAACAATGCTCACCGGCACAGCAACCAAGACCGAGACTTCCCTCTTGGGCGAAGAAGCCGCCCCATCAGTCTCGTCTACGCAGATCACGCGCCAAGCCCAAACCATGGACCTGCGCGGGCTGACCAGTTCCCTGACCGCGATGGCCGGAACACAGGACACGGAAGATTTAGCGGCACTCCTCGGCCAGGGACTCCAAGCGGCCTCGTTCGTCGCCTCCGGCGCACACACCAACTACACGCAACTCACCGTCGACAACTCCGGCCGCAACGCACTCCAATGGCTCACCGATTGGTTCACCCTCCAAATCCGGCACACCACATAGCAATACGCCCAGGAACATCGATCCTCGAAGAACTGATGAGAACCAGCCCTCACCAATTACAGCCCTGTTTTTTCGGGGCTATCTCAGTTGCACCCTGACCGAACTGAATTCCCTACAGCAACGCGCGGGTTCTACTCCGTCGCCTTCGGATGGCCCGTGCTCGCCACCTTGAACCACAACGTCCGCCGCTCACCATCGACCAGATACCAAACCCGACCCCCACCAGTGACCTCCACCTGCCACTGCTCCATCTGCACCCCACGATGCGATGCTGTCGCCAACGACCCCTTCAACTGATGATGACGCGGAGTCGCCACAGGTTTATCTGGGCGCGAACTCAATTCATTCCACGCTCCACGCGAGTTTCCCGGTGCCTGCTGACACAACTCCTCCCAACCTTTGCTCGCGTCGCTGGTAGCGAACCTCAATTCCCAGCCACCCGGCACCGCCGGCGGCGCCACACGATCGCCTCGCTTCGGGCTCACCGCGTCGACGGTTCCGGAACAGCACCAAAATCGTCATCTGTGGAACCGGCAAGAACCGCTGCCAACGCCGGATCCGCGAACACCATCGCGGTATGACGCCAACCCTCGATCACCGCTACCACCGGAGCCGGATTCTCGATCGACTCCGCAGCGCGGAGAACCGAAACCAGCTCAACGACGAACGCCTGCACATCATCGCGCGGCAAAAACTTCACCCACGGAAACGCATCCGGTAGAACATCGGTCACCAACTCACGAGCAGCACCGTCGCGGCGCATCAATGCCACGAACATCCGCGTCGTCGCCGCGGAGACCGTATGTTCCTGCTCCGCCCGCTCGGCTGTAGTGAGCACCAAGTCCTCGGCGTCGCGCCGGCGCACCAACAACGACTGCCCCGGTGTCCGGCGCAGCTGATCCGCCACTGCCTTACCGCGCAGTTGCAGATCCGAGAACGATACTTCAGGCGCAGTCATACATTAAAAGTACTTCTAAAGTTTGGATTTGTCGAGGCTGCAAAGCGCAGAGGACTTCTGCATGCGTTGGGATATGCCCCCACTCGACCCAGTAGACCTGTCAGCGCAGTGCGGTCATGCACTGGACGTCTCGCCGACGCGCTCGACGTTGTTGTTCGAGACGGCCCTCTGCCTGATTCTTGAATCCGTCCCTTCAAAATCACGGACTCATCACCGACGCGGACAGCGACCACGTGTAGGCCTCATCGGCGGCGATGTGAGATCGGTAGAGTCCTGTTCGTCGAGCAGGCTGAGGGGAGCGGCGAGAGTGGTTGATCGGATATGGCTGGATGTTCCGTATGCGGAAAAGGACTTAGCGAAGGCCGAAGGCGCGAAATGGGACCCGGCTGCAAAGCGCTGGTATGCGTCCAAGGCTGCGATGGCAGGCCTGACGCGGTGGGCTGCGACCCCCGACATTCCGGAGATCCTGCCGGGCGAAGACCGATCTCTCGGGCACGGGTTATTCGTCGACCTCGTCCCCGATACCTGCTGGTTCACCAACGTCCGGTTCTGTGTCGAACCCAAGGATTGGGAAAGACTGCGCCGCATGGTCACACGGCGGGCGGGAATGCAGTGCGAGATATGTGGCTTCCCGGAAGACAAGCAGACGCAGCGGTGGCTCGAGGTACACGAGAGGTGGCAATACGACTGGCCCACCAAGGTGCAACGGCTGGGTCGGCTCATCTGCGTCTGCACGCCCTGCCACCGAGTGACTCACTTCGGTCTCGCACAAATCAAAGGCAACGAAGAAGAAGCCCTGCAGCACCTCACGGCGGTGACCGGAATGACCCGGCCGCAGGCGCGGCGCCATATTGCCGCCGCGTTCGACGAGTGGAAGATCCGCTCACACGGGGTATGGACTCTCGATCTCAGCATCCTCGCCGACATCGGAGTTGAGGTCCGTCGCCCTCCGAGCGCAGCTGATCGACAGATCATCGGACACGGCCTACCCAGCTCGACACAGGCCCAGCGCCCACGAGAAGTTGTTCCTCCGACTGGTGCCATTCACATGAACGATGCACCCACACCGTTGAAGTGGCGGGATCGGATCGCTGCCTGGTGGCGAGCGCTCTGAGACGACCTCCCCTCTCCGTCATCTGACACGGATCAGTAACTCAGCGACGATCACCTGCGCGGGCCGCGACGTTGGTTCTCCTGCTCGACATGGCGGGCGACGGTGTGCGCTGGTGTTCGCTCGTCGCCTGTTCGTGCTCCTGGCGGCATAGTTCTTCGCGGTGTCCTTGTATGCGGTCGTTCAGGGCCTCGCGGTCGCAGTGCACCGCATTGAAGGGTGCGCTATCGGGTTTGTCCTCGAGTCGATAGGTTGACGTGCTGGGTGCACAACGGCGTCGAACCCGTCGGTGACGTGGACGGTCGAGTGCGCGATGGTCTCGATCCTCCGACACAGGTCATCGACGTCGAAGTCGAAGTCGACATGTGTGGTGAGTTCGCGGACACGCCCGCTACGGCGTTCCACTCGGGTCGTCGGTGCGTTCGACGATGACGATCGCTACGGGGAAGCGCTCGGTCTGGTTTCTGCTGGTGAATGAGAATCAGGCCGCCACGTGTGACCGACCTGCAAACGTTTGTGCAGGTCAGGACTTTAGCTTTCGCTGCGGTCTGGTCAGTGTGGCGACCTGGTGCTCGTCGCGATTTTGATGGTATCCGAAGGCTCCGACATTTTTGGTGATGCCAGTGTTCGGCGGTGGTTGATCGGTTGCGGCAAGATGATGTGGAGGTTGTTGTCGAGGTGTGATGCGGGGCTTTTATGGGCAAGGATTCTTACAGTGCATCGGATTTGGTTGCGCTAGGTTATGTGCGCGAGCGTTTAACGTCGATGTTCGGGGAGCCGGATTTTGTTGATGGGGAGCATCTTTGGGATGTGGAGACTGTGTTCACGGTTGAGCGTGATGTCTTGGCTCCAGCTGCGAGGGTGATGTTTGATGCGTTTGCTCCGGAGTGGAATACCCGGTTGAGTATGCAGGGCGCAAATTTGTCGTTGGGGTGGCCTCAGATGGAGCAGATGCTTTCGCGGGTGATGTTGAGGGATTCGTGACGGTGCGTGCGCTCCGGCTTGATCAAGATTTCCTCCGTCCTGCGTTTCAGTTCATAGCCATGAAGATTTGACCTTCGAGCTGCGTGTAGCGCGCTTCATAGTCTGCGCTGATTTAGCTCCAGTCGGAGGTCGACACTGACCAAGCTGGCGGCCGAGATCACGGTGATCGAGTGCGACTGTCACCGTGCATGTTTCGCCTGTGACTCGGAAGTGCGATCAGTTGCATTCAGTGTTCGTCCACGCCCACCCGATCCCGGCCGCCAACGACATGCTGGTATGGATCTCTCATCATCCGGCCGATTCAGTCGCGCATATTGAGCCGATGGAACAGATCTATCCTATTGTCTTGCAGATGTTTTCAGTTCCGGTCCGAACTGTTCATGTCAAGTAAGCTCCGATGCTGTTCCACTCGATCGAGCACCACATCGAACGACGGCGCGTCCACGCCGTAGTAGAGGCCCCGCATCGCCTTCTCATGCTCCACCCGCAACATCCCCGAATGTCTCCACTCGCGAGAAAAGATTTCCGAGGCCGCAAATCCCCCTACCGGAGGTTCCTCATCCGGCAGAGGGTAGGCCTGCGACACGACGATGCAGTCACGAACGATCGCACGAGCGGTTTCCTTGTCGGACAACAACTCCAGCACGGTGCGATCGCCGAGCAACGCCCACACGTCATAGAGTTGCCGTCCGATCCTCGACCACCCATCAGCCTGTCCCCTACCGCTGCGGGTTCGTGTCACGAAATTGTTCATACGCAACAATTTTTCGATCAACGTCCGTCCCGGATGCAGCATCCGTACCTCAAAACTCGCCAGATCTGGATACTCGGCGATCGGCACACCCGCCGTCGCGAGTTCACGTCCAAGCAGACTGGTCACCGGCATCACCTGTGTCGGTGTCGGTCCCCCGGCCTGCCCGAGCTCGAGCATGATGCGGGTCGGATCCGCGATCCCCATCGTCTCCAACTCAGGAGCGAGAGGTACTTCGATATAGGCCTTGCGCCAAAAACTGTCGTCGGCGCCCTCGGCCCCTTTCTCTCCGCCGGAACCGTTGTCAGGTTTGAGCGCGACCGCATCGGGAATTGCGCCGGCAGCAGCCTCACACATGGCCTTCAACGCTCGTTCCGTTGCCCGCTTGTTGCCGTACCGGCCGGTGACCAACAGGTCGAGGTCCTCGGAGAACCGTTGCACGAGACGCATCTTCTCCAGACTGGTGCCACCCTTGAAAACAAGGTCATCGCCGGCGTGCGAAATAACAGCGCGCAGTGCCTCGCACACCCAGTAATCCTTGGCGACCGCCAACTCCGAAATGTTCAACTTCGATGCTGCCGCCGCTACGGTCTGAGAAAAAATCGACTCATTCTCACTCCGCCACAACACGACCGGGCGTGAACTCACTTCTCGTACTCGAAATCGAGTGCACGCGCCGCGGTCCGCTTGTCCGCCGGTGGAATCCGCGCCGACAACCGATCCCGCCCACAACTGGTCAACATCGCCCGCAACCGAGCACGCGTGACACCAGGCTCCGTCACCGCAGCAACCGCCAACTTGTCCGGACGTACCGACTCGGACCCGAGCACCTCGCGCAACCGGGCCCACGACAACTGCGCGCTAAGTTCACTGACCGACAGATCACCGAGCACTTCCAAAAAAGCCACCTCAAGACCCGTCAGATCCGCCTTGACCCGACCCGGACGCGCCGAACGCGTCAAAAACTTCACCGTCGACGTCCCGACCGGCGCCCTACCGGGCACAGCGATCTGCCGGAACCTGGGGACCTGCGTCGACAACCGCAACGCGCTCGCCGCGGACAACCCCGCAGGACCGACACCCTTCATATCGCCCACCAGCTCGGCCACCACAGCAGAGTCCGGCGGTGGACTCATACCCAACGGCGTCTTCACTCCACGCCAGTACACACCGCGCCGCACCGGAAACAACTCACCCTCACGGACAAGCTCGGAGAACACGTTGCTGATCGTCTTCGACGAACCAGAGAGCTCGTCATGGTGCCAAAACCGCTCCGTCGAACCCAGAATTCGAGCCCGCACAGAATCAGGCCTCACCTGACGCCGCGAAACCCGAGGCACCACCGCCGCTGCAACCATCACCCGTCCTGTCTCCAATAATCCCATCATCATAGAAGAACTTGCAGATCAAGGCCAACAATGTGACACACGAAGCTCCCGGAGTCACACAAACGGACCACAGTCGCATGTCGATCTCCGCCAACAGAAGCCCTAAAACCACCTAGGGCAAATCACTACCCACCACGCAACGGGCACGCCAAGACCCCAACGACAACAACATCGAATCGAGGGATGCCCTCCGCCCAGCATGTGGCCGAAGCCAAGATGATCCGACCAATCCGATACGGCATCACCACACCGAACTCACCAGTCCGCAAAAAGGAGGCAACGCATGACCACTCACGCACACGCCTGGCGGACTCCCCGACGCGAAACAACCCTGAACAATGCGTCGCCGTCGCACAACGGCACGGGCAGGGGATCCGTTCCCCCACCCGCCGTGCGGAATGCTCTGACATGTCCAAGGCGCACGTACCGTCCCGCGCGACTAACTCGGTGCGGATCGTCCAGTCGCCGAGTTAATACACTGCAACAGAAGTGAAGTGGAGAACGACCCGCACAGTTGGGCGTCGCGACAATCAATCTAATCGGACTCCGGTCGGCACGAACTACCCGACCTGCGCCCACCTGCAGCGCAGCTCCTCTGTTGTCAATCCAACTGCTGGCGCCGAATGAAATCGACCATCCACGGAACCGTAAACGCAATCCGCCCATGCTCAGGAGACCAGATCAGACCACGTTTAATCGCTGAATCGCGTACCTCACTTGTTCCCGAAGCAGTCGATCGCATCGCCTCGGCGACCTTCGCCGACCGCGGCTGATCCCCACTGAGCGTGGAGATCGTCGCCAAGATAGTTGCGTTCCCTCGTGGTGGCACGCTCCCACCACGACGGGAATATGCGTATATCTTTTTTGGATAATTACCGATAAGTAAGGATAGTCACCGAAACACAAAAGGTAAATGCAACCAGCCCAACAGATCACGAGCATCTAAAAACAGCGAAATAGACAGCACCACAACAATATAAAATTCCAAATCCGACGAACACAATCCCAAGGTTGCTGCAGCTGTACGCAGAAAAGGTCAACGAAAGGCGCGCGAGCGGATCGCAAGCAAGCTGCCAGTTCGATGCTGGCAAATCCCGGAGGGGCGCATAGGCGGACGTCTCCTGCCGAAGTTCACTGGTGGACAACCCCACCGGTTGGGCCCTCATATCGCACTTCCTCTGGGCCCTGCTAGCGCTGAAATTGGCGAAATCTCTGTCCGTGAACGACTTTCCACTGCGATGCACTAGTGGCGATACTGCATCGTTCCTACCTGCGTTGCGTACCCACATGCGGCGCAACGCATTCGATTCATTCAAGACCAACTTGAAATCCTCGCGGCAGATCCCGAGTAACTGAAACAGGGACGCAATTGGCCAACAACCCGTTGGCCAAATGCCGTGGACCATGTGACGGTCTCACTCAACAAACTGGGCGATCAGTCCGACCAGGGCTAGTGTGCCGGAACAACAGCCAAGCACTACCAGTCCCGCAACGTACTTCAGAATCAGAACAACAGCGGCGTGTGTCGCCGAACCGGTGCGCACCCTCAAAACTCCAGGATCATCCTCCGTCCGGAAACTGTGATCACACTCAGCACGCAGTTAATGCGCGACCCGTATGTCTTCGATTTCCTTTGAAATCACCGAACATACTGCAGAACGTGAACTGGAATCTGCACGGATGCAAATGCAGAACACACCCAAACCGACCCAACGGACAAAGCCAACGACCTAGTTCCCCTGACTCTCACGTTACCGTTCCAGTATGGGGACAACCTTCCACGGCCCGGACCCGTGGCCGCACATCACCCGCGCTATCCGCACACGAGGTGCACGCCTGGCCGCGATCGCCTATCTCGGCCTGGAAGCACCTGAACTACTTCCGCTGCGCGCCGGGGACGTCCTGATCGTCAACGCTTCCAAAGCGGCACTTCGCGCACATGCCACCTCCCCTGCCATTCTCGCGTACTACCTCGGCAGGGATGTACGGGTCCTGTCATCGCCAACTCTTCATGCCAACGTGATCGCCACGAACCGACTAGCGGTGATCGGCTCGGCGAATGCGTCCGTGAACTCCATATTCGCCCAGGATGCCGTCATCATCACCGACGATCCCAATATCCTCTCCCAGGTCCGCACGTTCATCGACAACATCGACGAGATCACCGAGGTCGATCAAGTATTTATCGACAACGCCACCCGGGAATGGGAAATCGGCCGCGCCGTACCAATCCCCGGTATCAGCGGTCGCGTCCACGACCTCGAAGCCGATTTTCTGCCCTCACCGCTCACCCGGATGTTCATCAAACACGTCGTCGACTACAAGCCCAGCCCCACCGAACAACACATAATGGACGAGCAGCAACCACGGAAGCGAACCACAGCCGGACCGACGGCAAAGTACCAACTTGAATCGCTGCGCATCGACAAACCCAGCCGCATCAAGCGCGGCGACGTGATCGTCTTCGTCTCTGTCGACAACGAGTGGATTTACCCGCCGGCAGTTGTAGTCTCCGAACCAATCCGAATCCCGCACGCAGGCGGCGCAGTCTTACACTTCCTCCGTATCCGAACCGATCTGTCTCCGCTCCCCCTCACAGATTCCGAGAGTCGACTCACCGAACTCGGACACCCAGGGTCGAGACTGCGAACCGACCACTACGTCCGCTCCCCTAGCCTGCGAACAGCACTACTCGACTTCTGGGACCTTTGATCTACCAGCCAATGCCACTGTCTTACAATGAGTATTGATCGATCACGCTACTATTTCCTGACATTGAAGACGATCGCCTACACCGCGACCAACGTAGAATGTCCACACTGCTGGCCACCTCACACGAGATCGCCTCCCCCTCGACTACTGCTGGCACTCTCCACAGACAGATTGCGCCGCTCATCGCAACACCCACCGACGTCTCAGCTCAGCCTCCAGCGTGCTCGCGGCGCTCAAACCGGCCACCGTCGTCACCAGATACTGGGCGTAGTAACAGAAAGCTCAGAACCTCAGTCTGGCAGACTCCTTGACGACGACGGCCAACTCATAAGAGACTGCCGAACTCGCATCCCATCCTCGGGAAGGGCTCGACACCATGTCGTGACTGGGCCCCGACCGCGGGGCCCAGTCATCCACTACCGAACGCGATAAGGCAAACAGAGGACAACTCTGTAAACCAATCGAATCGACTCTCACAGTGCCAATGACGCGCGAAGCGATTCCGGTTCAACGAACAAACCTTCCTGCCGCACGATCTGGCGTCTGAATTTCGAATCATCTTGACCAGAGAAACACCGTTAGCGAGATAGACCCGCTCACTCGCCCTATCATCCTGGCCGAAGATTCGATGGGCGCTACCAGATCTAAGTCCAGTCGATGTGGACGGATTCGATGGAATCGAAGTGGAACCCAAAGGCATCGTTGTATTGGTCGAAGCCCTTGTTCTCCGGATAGTCCATCGTCGCATGACGTTCGAGGATGGCCACCACACGGGCGTGGTCGTCGTTGGCCAAAGCTGCAGCGAGTTCTCGTGTTTCGTCGAGGCTGAAGGGACTCTCGGAGTTGGCGAAATCCAGGGTGCGCACGCGATAGTCATAGCCATCTTCGGAGCCGTTACGGACCGAGACTCCCCCACGCACTCGGATGGTTGCTCTTTTCGGTTGTCCATCGGGTCGCAAGACGCCGGCACGGTCCATGATGTCGCGGGCTTTGACGTTTTTGAGTTTCTTCTTCGCATCGGCACGCAGTTCGTTCGTCTCCCCCGACCGATACCGCGAGACCGCCGAGCGGGAACGGCCGATTTTCTGTGCGACAGCATCGATTCCCCCGAGACGCTCGATTGCAGCCCGGCGTTGGGCACGCTCGAAGACCTCCGGGTGCGGGATGCGTCCCTGTTGCGCCCACCGCCGCAACGTTCGATCCGACGGCGGCGTCCGGCCGGCATCGATCGCTGCTTGGCGCAATCCGTCGTTACCGATCTCCGAGCGAATCTGCCGGATCGACACTTTGCTGGTCAATCCCGCCAGTCCTCCACTTTTGACGGTTTTGGATTTTTCGATCCCACTCGTCGCGGCGGTGGAGACGGAAACGTTGAGGCCGTCGAGGCCGACTGTTTTTTGCGCGGGTTGCTTGGTTCGTGGCTTCGGAAGGTGCAGTGCCACTAGTTGTTTCCTTCATCTTCGTCGGTAAAGACTGCCTTGATCGCGAGATTGATCTCGTGTGTATCGCGGGCATCTGTGAGAGCGGTGACCAGATCGTCGGTGAGAGCGGCGCGTTTTTCGAGCGTCATCTTGCCCAAAGCATCACTCTCGTCGGCTATATCGATGCCTTCGGGCAGTGGGTAGACCCAGGAGTCGGTGACGGTACGTAGTGGCCACCGGCCGGTTTCGCGGGCGATGCGCATCGCGACGCGGCGGCCACGCCAGCGGCAGTGCGCGATGATCGCCGCACGCCACAATGGTTGGTGGTGATGCTGCATTTGTTTCGCAGTCCACATGTCCGGGTTGACCATTCGGCCGATGTAACCTTTGTAGCAAGCTCCGAGGAAACGTTTCATGGCGGCGTCGTTGGTGTCGACAGCTACTTTGCGGGCTTCACGCAGTATCTTGGCCCACTTGTCCAGGGCACGACCTTGTTCCGGATACACCCAAGCTTCGGTGATGTCGAGGTCGTCGAGTTCGGCGCCGATACCGCCGTCGGCGACCGGGGCACAGAATGCATCGAGGCTGACAGTTGTGACCCACGTGTGCACCGGTTGATCGGCAAGCATATGGGGGTGCGGCAATGGCATTTTGTCCGGGAGGGTGAGCATGTTCCCCGCTGGCAGGGTGACGCGCCAGAGCCCGAACGGAGTTTTCGCTTCCTCCGCGGCGGCGCGAGCGGCCTCGGCGCGAAAATGGCGCGGTTTCCCGTAACCGAATTCGAGCATTCCCGCGGACGCAAGGTACGCAGCACGTTGGTCGATCGACACGAGCACAGCAGCGCCGTCGAGTTCTTCCGGATCGGGAACGCGCGTCCACCCCACAGCGGGCTCGAGATCACCACGATGTTCACCATCAAGGGGTGGCACCGGACCCGCCGCAGTGACGACGATCCCCTTCCCACTGCGGGTACGTTCCCGCTTGATCTTGTCGACGACAGCTGCTCCGGTGCGAGCGGGCGTGGGCCCGGGAAGAACACCGAGATGCTGTGCACACCAAGCGAGTCGACGCCCAAGCTCGCGGGCTGCAGGCAGGTCATCGTCAGGGAGATACGTTCCAGCGGTGGGTGATCCGAGGATCCCCATGTCCCCAACTCGGTTTCCCCACCCGAAATCCTTGTTCCAGTACGTCCACACATACGGCTCGATGACGATATCGACCATCGAAGTGAATTTCCCTGTCGTACGAGAAAGATGAACGACGTGGCCGGGATCTCCGCGCAGTTCCCACCCCGCGGTCAGCATCGGATTCAACGTGGCCTGCAGAACACCGGTCAGCTCTTGCGCCGCGCGCGTGCGGAGAACTTCCATATCGTCGACGTCGTCTTCGCTGCCAGGGTCGATGACCCAGCCGAGCATCTCACAAGCATCGATTCCGACGACCCATATTTGAGCTGGAGCGCCGAGAGGTGTCAACGTCGCCCAGCGAATCAGTTTGTCGAGCTTCTCGACCGAGTCCACCGGTCCTGTGAGAACCTGCCCGGAAGGGGTGTACGTCCCCGCTGCCGTCACGATGACAGCATGTCCGTCAGCACTCTCACCTGCCGGCGGCAGTGAAATGGTTAGAGGTTCAGTTGGTGTGGTTTCTGAGATGTCAGGTTCCGCGTCATCAACCGTTGCATCGTTAGTTGTGGGTTCGACTGTCGCGTCGTCTAATTCGTTGTTTTGTTCAGCCGACTCGCCCTCGACAACATCGAACAGTGACGGCTGCAACGCTTCGTGAGCCTGCACGTCCGAGGGAGCCGGCTCGGGCACGTCAACGTCGAACAGAGTGAACTGCTCGCCCTTCCTCAGTGCCATGTTCCACCCCGTGCCGTCGTCATGGTTGTCATTCGAGATCGAACGCGCCGCGAATCGCGCGAGTAAGCGATTCCTCTTGCGCTGGAAAGAAATACCCGATTCCCGGACCAAGTGCGCTCACAGGGATAGTCGTGATGCTGTCGCAACTGATCACCGAATCCCCGTCGAGGCCGTTCATACGTCCGACAGCCACCTCGGTGGACAACCCGCGGATGGTGGTGGTGATCGGTGCAACAGTCACCCGGTTCAGGTGCGGGCGCACCACTTCCCGTGACAGGACGAGCACGGGACGAACCTTGTCGAGTTTCGCTTCATGAATCGGCCGCATCAGGCCAAATCCCTTGATAAATTATCGACATGCGTTGCGAGAGAATCCATATCGTCCTCGCTCGACACCTTGGCTAGAATCTCCGCATCCCGCGCTGCAATCTGTCTGCGACGTTCCCGCTCGAGCGCCCTCAGAACTAACGCTGCGCGTGAAGACGCGCGATGGCCATTCACTTCACCGTCGAGGTACGCCACCATCTCGTCGGGGAGCCGGATGGAAATCTGTGACATCCCGAAATGGTACCGCAGTGGGATCCGAATTGAATCCCAGTCCGTTGACGTGCCCGACCGGACGGTAGCCAATCCGCCAGCATCGGCAGGGAACCAACCAAAACTCTGACCGCCAGCGAAAACGTACCAAAGCCATGCATCGATAATTCGCTGCGATAACAGCCTCACTCTAAAACTACTGCGGTTTCGTCCAACGAAACTGTCAGCTTGATTTCGCGGCCGTACATGCAGCCAGGTGCACAGTGACCAGGCTGTGCATGCGAGCGGTGAAATCGCCGGTATCACCGAGAGCCCGGATGATGTTCACGGTCCCGATGAACCCTGCGCACAGGTTCCACGAAAGCTGCCGCGTCGTGGAATTGTCGGGCAGCTGTCCTGATGCGATTGCTGCATCGACGAGACTGCTCGTGATATCCATCCACTGAGCAAATGCCTCTCGCGCCCCGTCGATCCCGGATTCGGTAGTGAGTCGAAGTCCCGCACGGGCAAGCGAACTGACCGAGATGCTCGCTGCAAGGTCCCCAAAAAATGAACTGATCTGGGCAACGGAAGGCGGCTGCAAGTCGTGCGCTGCGACGGACGCGTGCGTAAGCGCCGCCGACCAGTGAGCGACGAGTTCCCGAGCTATTGCTTCCTTCGAATCGAAATGGAAGTACACAGCGCCTTTGGTCGTCCCGGAGGCGGCGAGTAAATCGGCGAGTGACGTTGCGGCGTAACCGTCATAGGCAAATGATCTTGCTGCGGCTTCGAGGATGTTCGCTTTTGTGATCGTTGCGCGCTGCTGACGTGGCCGACGCGTACGCACCGGATTGCCCACCGGTCGCAGGTCGTTGATTGGCTCGGTCATGTCGGATTCCTGTCGGTTGCGATCGTCACGGTGAAGCCCGGTCTAGGACAACAATGCACTGGTCGGGTTCTGTGGCTTGATGCCGCTTCTGCACAAGCAATGTGACAGCGTCTGTCCCAGCCATCAGTTCAGGGCGAAATAAGTAGTTCGACATCTCTTCCCTGCGTGCTGCGTTGCCACATCCACACAATTTTGGCGATGCCGATGCAGGTGCGTGCATGTGAACTCACTGGCCCAGCTGGCGGAAGCGACTTGGTGCACATGGCGTACGAGGTTCGCGCATGAAGCGTTGCACGTCACTGCACAGTCTCCCGGCTAGTTCTATGTGCGATCACAGGCACAGTAGAGCATTCAAACTATGCATGCACTGCGTGCACGCCGTGCATGCACCACCGGATTGCGACTCACAGACCCCTGGCGTTCAAATATTCATCCAAGGCAGCTTCCGTCATCGACGCTTCGCTAATCTCACGATCGCCCGTCTCATATCGCAGCTTGTCGACACCACGGCGGAGGCGGTCCTTGGTGGAGGGTTTAATCCGGGTGTTGTGCGTCATCGACAGCTTCTCCCCCTCCCTACGGCCACTAGAGCCCGCAGGCTGAACCGCGGCCGGCGCAACAGGTACGGACGCAACGGAAGGTTGCGTCGTTGACACAACTGCCGATTCGCCCCTCGGCGGCCGTTCCGGGATCAGTTCCGCAGGATGAGTCTTACGGATCGCCGGTTCACGTTTGACACTCATGCCGTCGCCCCAATCTCGACAGGCAGCTCAGCGAGGAGATCCGTGTAAGCAAGCTTGAGCGTCAACGCCTTCCCTCCCTTGAACTGATGGATAGGTGTGTGATTGGAATGCGCATCTTGTCGGGCAGCGAGTTCCGGAATGACAGTCTTCGCCACTAGATCACCGTAAGTTTCGCGAAGTTCGTTCTCGCGAAAATCATGCTCCCCCGTCGCACGTCTACGACTGATGACAATCTTGTCGAACGCAAGCTTCGGGTTAGCGCGTTTACGGACGGTGTCAATCGTCTGCTCAAGCTTCTGAACACCACGAACACTGTCAATGGTGGGTTCGGTAATAGCTACAACACCGTCTGCCGCAATCAGGACCGCAAACAAGACCTTGCCCATATTGGGCGGGCAGTCGAAGAGCACAGCGTCATAAGGCGAAAGATCCAGCCCTTCAAATGCCACATCAAGACGAAACACGAGATCGTTGGATCCGTCCGACTCAATTTTCCCGAGCTCCTCGTCAGCCGGAATCAGGTCAACCCCGTCCCACGGCGTAGCAACGATAGCCTCGGCCGCAACACCTTCCCTGGTTTGGTTCATAAGGTGGTAAGCCGTCAGCATTCCGTCTTCGAGTTCGACACCCAATCCGCTGGTGGTGTTTCCCTGTTGGTCCATGTCAACGACGAGCACTTTACCTCCGACCGCCGTTATAGCGCTGGCCAATCCGAGCGTTGACGCCGTCTTGCCGACGCCACCCTTCTGGTTACCCAGTGCAATTTTGCGTGGCTGCATTGCGGACCTTCCGTCGAATTCGTTCACGAGCGCATTGCGCGCGTCAGGTACACCGAGCGCAGCGCGTGCAAGTAAAGCGTTGCATGCATTGCACGTCATGCGCGCGTTATAAACAAGGCTTGCACGAAAGGCTATGAATGCACGGTATGCATGCACAACATAACACGCGTGCGTTGCACTTTGTGTACGCATAGCAACGCGTGCGTGTCGCGCTCACATTGAGAGCGACGCATGCTTAGCACTAAGCGCGTGGCATGCATGTAGCGCGAGCTATGCAACTTATACGTACAGCGCACTGCATGCTATGCATGCATTCAGCGCACACTACGCATTACATGCACGCCCCGCATTCATCACTCCAGGTCGACTGCACGCAAGGCATGCACTACACGCAGGCAAGCTAATGGACATACGGTTCGCGTGCATTGCACGCAATGCACGCACTACATATGCCCAGGTAGAGATATTTCCACATCTACAAGATCCGATCTACACCCAAGATCCGACACATCATTCCTCCCACACTTCACTTCCCGACGAGCATTGCAGCGCAAGGAAAACACCTCCATTTGTCGAACGCGGCCCATTCACGCAGACACTGCACGCAGCACTCGCAATGCATGCACCAGATGCGAACAGCGGAACTCGCGGCGCAGCCAAGGCGACATACCGGCCTCTTCGACTTAGACAGCAAAGGATCAACCAGTTCGAACCGCGGAATGAATCTATAAACAGGTCACTCGACCGGTCGATTGAACGAGAAGTCCTGGAGAACACTGATATTCGAGTCCATCGACCGGTTCGAGCAGGCTGATCCTCACGGCTTGCACGGCGGATCGATACAACGCCGACATGCACAACACACGCCCCGAACGCCGGAACTAGCCGGAACGGGGGAGTCAAGTGCGGCGGGATTCTTATTGCGCGAGCGAATCACCACAGCCGCGATGGCTAAAGATGTCGGAATACGTGTTGATCGGCCAAATGAAACAATACATACGTATTGACACCGACTTCGACACAGTCCTTCCATCCCTACTCAAAACGTCACAGTGACATATCTAGCGCGCCCTAGAGGAGCACGAAAATCTCATCTCCAACGGCCTCCGCGGAGGATCGCGGATCCACACAGCCTCAGCGGGAAACTGCTATCAGAATCTGGAAGTCTCCGCCGCGGTCTGCGTCCCTCCAACAGTGACACCGAGGGGAGTAGACGCGGGTCCCACTTCGATCACCGTTCGAGCACGCAAAAAACGACATCTTAAGACGCGCCACACACCAGGTGTAGTGCTTTACGCACGCAATGCTTCGCGTCCGCGCGTCATACGCAAATGCCACAACCACGTAAACGACGCAAGTACTCCCACGGGATCGAAGACCGGAAAACTACATCCAAGCTGCGTGCAATCGCCTAACCCGAACACCAAAAGACAACGACGACACTCTGACCTCCGTCAATACGCCGGACGCGAAGACCGGACCCCACAGAGTCGATCACCACTGAAGAGTCGACATCACGAACGCACGGCATCCAAACCTCCCGCTCCGCGTTCTCTCGCACTCACAAAACTTGTGATATAGAAACGTAGCCACGGCGCCACCGAACTGGAAACACCTCAAGCCGTTTAGCACAAGAACCGGCACCGAAAGCCACCCAAACTGGCAGATTTTGGCAGCTCAGCGCTAATTTCTTCCTACTCCACGAATTCAGCTTTACGCTGTCCCTGCGCGAGTACACGACGCAGTGGACGAACTTTCACCGTAGTCGCAGCTTTGCGCTCAGATTCGCTCGAATATCGGTTAACGCCTGCGCCCGATGTTCAGGACTTGCGGCACTTCGAGTACGTCGCTGCTGTGTTCGTTCGAACTGTTTTTGCTCCTTTCGTCTCGCCAGATCTGCAGCTTTACGCTGTTCACTGGGTGATTCTCGGGCCCAATCGATCCCGCTAATCCTGTATTTGAGATATGCCAAGGGAGAAGTGAGACTGGCCGCTGTGGGCCAGATCCAACCTCGTTCCTTGGTATCTAGGGAAAGCGTTCGAGCGATATCGCGACCTGTCCAACGAGTGTGATCGATTCCTGCACGACTCAACACATCGCAAACCGCGCCGATATGGCCAGGCGGTGCGAGAGCGGGAGCATGCTTGACGAGTTCAGCGGCTGCTCGCTGAAGTTGGAGCGGCCGAGGATAATCGTAGCCGCCGCTAGGTTTCATGCTTCGCGGTTGTGTTCGCGCACTTGCGCTTTGGTGAGTTCTTCCTAACGGAAGAACTTCACAAGATAAAAGACCACCTCTAGATAGGGTGTCAGCGACAGTCGTCGCCGACGGAACCTGGGACGGCGGATACTCGGCGGCGAAACGGCAACGCCGGGAATTGCGGTTCCGATATCTGGAGGTCCGTTCAGCCGCCCGGGAGGGGCGATTCTTCAACGATTTGGTTGGCGGTGTCGACTCTACGATTGATCGGGGGGACGACAAGGCCCACGTTGACGCCGCGCGGCGCTGTTGACCTCCGTGGTGCGCTTCTGCTGCAAGAAATTCGATAGTTCTCAGCTTTCGACCCCGGACGTGCTCAACACCCATCCCTAGGTCGATAAGGACGCGACGTGCTCGATTGACAGCAGATTCACTGACTTTGGCGCGCGCCGCGATCGTTGATTTCGATGCCGTCACTCCGCGCCCTGTCCGGGACTCTGCGAAATGAGCGTGTGCCTCGGCAACTACATACGCCTTGTCGGGCTTGATCAACCTGCGCGCACACAAAGCCTTACCCGCAGAAGAATTGGTGTGATACCGAAATTGACGGAGCCATTCACTGCGCGATGTCCACACAGGGACCCGGGCTTGTTCGGTTGGCTCCACAGGTAACGCCCAGGAGAATCCGCGCTGTTCAGAGGCCTTGTTCAGTTGCTGTGTCGCCTCTTCAATTTGGGCGACACGTGCGACTGCCGCGTTGACTGCGGCTTCCCATTCGTCGACGACGGCCGCCGAAACGGCGGGAACGTCGGGAACAGGGGGGGTGCTGCGCGACACGCCCAAAACGAGTGATAGAGAATTTGCTGATCCGTATTCAGGGTATGAGCTACCCTGAGACATACCTGCCATAGGTAGTCCCTTTCCGGGGATGCAGTTCGAGCCGAGAAAGCGTCAACTTTCGAAGCTCACCTCTCGAGAACGTTTCGAGAACATATGACCGAGAACCTGCCAGTTCTCAGTCCGTCAAGGACCTGCCAGTCCTTATTCGCCGCGATGCGGTCCGCTCCAGATCCCCCCCTTCGGGGGGCCTGTGTGTTTCGAGAGGTCTGCGCTGTGTAATTGGATATCGAGATCCCTCGTCCGCCACTAGCTACAGGCAGCCCCCGTTCACGCGAGTCCACGAAACACACGTTCGCGGACCAGCAGAATGTCGGAACAAGGATCGGATCCGCCGGCAGCGGGAAGGTGCCTTCATAGACACGGCGCTGACCTGGGCAGACACGGAAATTCGTCGATCCACGCAGTGTGATGCGGAAATCATCCAGACCAAATTGTGATGCGGGTGTGCTGAAAAAGACACCGCTGAGACGCCTATGTGTATGGCGGAATTATGTTTCTGCGATATCATCGAATAAGCACCGCCTCTTCCTTAACCGGGTTTGTGGTGGTCAGGGAACTGGGAAGCTCCCACAACCGCATAAACGGACAGCCCCCGATGCCGCCAAGCCCTGGGGGTTGTTCGCTGTCTAGGGGTAGTTCATGCGCCGATCGCAAGCTGCTCGATGCGTTGCAACGAACCCGCAGCTTCGACTTCGAGCAAACGAAGCTGATCCGGACGCAGCTTGTCGCTGATGTAGTCCGGTATGTCCAGTCCGTGCGTGATGGCCAAGATGAGCACGGAATAGTCCCCAGCAGGGATCCCGAGTTCGGCGGCCCGATCCTCGTACACCTTGTGCTGCTTGAGGGGAGCACGAGTCGCGATGTGTCCGCGAGGTCCCTTATTGTGCTGTGCCATGAGGAAAGACTAGAACCAATCTGTAACTGATACGGGTAGGCGCGCCCATTCGGTGTGTCGCATGTTTCGGAAGGCGCACCGGGTTCACCGATTTCAAGGCTCATTCCAAAACACTGCCGAGCGAAATCGATGGCTCCTGACCGCAACTGGGCAAAACCCTCGGCAGGTTTGCCACCTGCGAAACATCTTGACCCGATCAGGCCCGACGGGTTGGCACGGCCACGCCAAGGGCTACGGCATGCACGTAAAGCACACTCAACTAGAGCAATTCCGGCGACCGGAGGCCGGCCCTCCCTGGAATCTCACTCATTTCGTGCGTCTCGTGATGACAGGCGCTGTCGCCAGTCATTGCGAGTCCGGTGACGGCCTTGCGGAGGCGAAGGTCGAGAACATCAAAACATGGCGTTCAGCTCCGAGGACGCGGAGACGTGAGATGGCAGCGAAGACCAGAGGTGCAACTTCCGCACACTACGCATATGCAGGGCCGCTGCGCACGGTCGGTAGAAACATGAGGCTTTGATGAAATTGACTGTGCTGCAGAACTTCTCGCTACTTTTCGGCGTCGCATTCGCTGCGCGAACTGCACGCACTGCGCACGTGTATGACCGTTCACCGATCGTTTCGGCACCCTTCGCCAGGAACAGATTGCCGTCGAACATCACAACGCCATTTCCTGCCGGCCAAAGCCGAGCGGATAGCTTCTTGGCGGAGACTACGCACCTTTGCATGCGGTCAATGCGGCAGGGGCATAGTGCGAGCCGCACATCCGGCAAGGCGACGACGAAGCCCGGCGGACCAGAAAAACGGCAACCCGGCAGGTATTGGTGAGGCACCCGGGAACAACGAAACGGTCGACGTGCAGGACATCAATCGAGGTGAGACCACCCACGTCGGTTCGAATCCAGCACGCCGCATGTCTGTTTCGGTATCCGTATGCGTTGTCAACGAATCGAATTCGACTTCACCGACAACGGAATCCGCCAATTGACACGCGAAGCGTACCTGGGATTCCGGATCGAGATGGAGTTGCACGTGGCATCCGCAGTCCATGATGTCGGCAACGTCCAGACGATAGATCGTCGTATATCTCCGGCAGGCTCGCCAGGGCCAAAGGGAGGCCTAGCGGGGCAGCCGCAGTACGGGCGGGGCAGCCGCAGTACGGCCGATACCACTCTCCGGGTCGTCGTAGTCACGGAAAGCAGTTGCAACCAAAGCGCTCCGCCAAGGGCCTTGATGGCGGCAGTGGGCGCTCTCATGGCACGCTGCGCCTATGACGAAGTACCCGGCGACTCTGTCGCGAACCAAAGCACCGAGCACCGAAATGTCGACCTCGCTGTTGAATGCCAGCCACCGAGTTCAAGGTACTCACCCTGCTGAGTCAGTGAAGCGAGAACACCTGAGACAGGCCACATTCCACGTCTTCCTGTCCAAGACAATGTCATCGCGTCCACCATCTCGCGGAGTACGCTTCGGACGACAAACTCCGTCAAAGATCCTGCTGCCAGACCTGCATAAGCCACCGGCGAGATCGCCGAGCTGGTCCGGGCGACGTATGCGGATACGAACCCCGGACAAGTTCTGCCGGCACCCACTTATCCGAGTCCGTGATCAGAGCGACGATCTTGGCTCTGGTTAAACCGCTACCACCCATATGGATAATCGGTTACTGACGATGTTGCAGCAATAACGCTCCACGACTTCGCCGATCGCTGCAGAGGTCGGCCTGGATCGCCGAGATCGAAGCAGTACCCAGCGCCTACCGAGTCATCCGACCGCTCCGAGAAACGCACCGAATCCACCACGCACGAGCGAATCAGCTTAAACTTCGGTGGCAAGCGTCCGGGAACAACTACGTCGACCAACTCTCGAATGATCTCGGTTCCCCGGTCTGCAACCACCGACGTCATGCCAGGGAAACCGGAAGGTGCAAGTTATGTGGTGCGCACGGTGATCAAGTGTTGCCGCACTGATGAGGAGCAGATCTTCGGGTACGACGTTGCCGCAGGATCTTTCGACTGCCTCACATGCCGCGGCCTCGCGGCCGGCAGCGTCGTCGCCAATCGACACCCCGCATCCGTAAAGCTCGGCACGAAACGAAACAACATCACCGAAGCGGCGCATGTCGGCCACTGGTACAGCCCATCCCACCGACCCTGTCGGCATGTCCGAGCGAATATGCGGTTCAAGGAATACCGCCATCGACCGGGTGCCATTGGCTACTGCATACCGGTCGCTCGCCATCAACACGGCGTGTCTGGGAGGACAGCGGATCGAGCCCAGCAGGAACGGTGATTACGGAACGGCCGACCACCAGAGGCGTCGACAGCCCACAGGCGCCGACGTTCAGCGCTACAACTGTGCGGACGATTATCGACTTCGTTCCGAAAGTCGGTCTCACCATCAGTGCATGAAAACCCGAGCAATCACAGGCGGCTGCAGCGCCTAGCAAATCCTGGTAGTCAGTCTTTGGTTACAAATGGTGACTACTCAGAGCAGTCTGTGATTCAAACGCGCGAGCACGTAAACGGAGACATTCGTACCCCATTATTATGTGTCAAAACACACCATGCGCCGTTCCACCATTAGGGCGGGTATTTGTGATGGGATATGGGGTGAATTGTATTCAGAAGAGTAAGGAGAACTAAGTTACTGAACAGTAATAAGAGCACAATTACATATCTCACAATCCAAAATCGGTAACCCCCGAAGGGGGGTTAATTGTCGACCCCATTTTGGATCTTAAACAGAAAAAGACCGATTGGCTTTTTCTGTCTAATTTTCATTTTGATGAAGCGGAAGTTGGCCCTTCTGCCTCATCTGTTGCTCTCTCCGAAGGGACTCACCGTGGTAGGTACGTCTCAGGGTAGCCCATACCCTGAATCTGTTTCAAGCTATCTTCAACAAAAAAACAGCCATTCCGCGCAAATTCGAGTGATATCGGCAACAAACGCCCCCGTAAACGGCATATCCAACCCTGATCTTGCCGATTCAATCGCCCGCGCGGAAGAACGCATCAACCAAATCACCACACTTAACACGGACAGCGAACAACGCGGACAATCCTGGTGCCTACCCGTCGATCACACAGAACAAGCGCGAACCCCCCTATGGACAGGTAGAGCCAAATGGCAACGCCAAGTTCGAGAGCTTCTGAATACTCCCACCGGCACAGACGCCTGCCGCCAACATCAAGTAGACCCACAACGCGTCTTCGCAGTCGCAGTCACCATGGCAGGATTCGCCGAACAACGAACAGGCCGACGCGTCGCCGCATCCCGAACCGCGCTCGCCGAACGAACCGGAACCTCGGTCTCTGTAGTACAACGCGCCCGACGAGTTCTATCCGCGCTCTACGTAGCTAAAGAAATGGCCCGAGGACGCTTCCTACGCACCATCGAATGCTGGGCCGCCGAAGCACACCACGGCGGCCATCAAACCCGCGCAGCGAGCGTCTGGGCACTCATCTCACCCAAATCGGTACTTCAACGTCTCACTTCACCAAACACTCCAACCGAACCCTCATCACAAACAACCCCACAGGCCCCAGAGTGCGACCACACTCCAACCAAAACTTATCCACAAACAAACATCCCTGACCCCCTATCTGTTGTACTTGCTTTTAGTTCTTCTTCTTCCGTTAGGAAGAACTACACAAACGCGCGCACGCGCAAAGGCCGCCAGAAGAAATTCAAAACCCGCAAGCCCAAACCCCTTAACCTTCAGCGAGCAGCGGCCGAACTAATTCGATACGCGCCCGCACTTATGCCCCCCGGGCACATCGGAGTGATCAGCGACGCCCTCATCCGCCACTCGATCGACACCAACCGCTGGTCGGGTCGAGATATCGCCCGGACCCTCACCGAAGACACCAAATTGCGAGGCTGGATATGGCCTAACTCCTCTGACCTGAAGGATCCGGTCCGATTCCTGCACTGGCGCCTAGCCCGTATCAACTGGTCTGTCCCCTCCCCAACCGAACTCGCTGTCGCTGCCAAGAACCAACGCGACGAAGAGCGACGGACTGCGGCAAACGAGGCCGCCGCTCGGAATCAACGTGTTGCTTCTCCGTCCGTTCGAGCGGCTGCCCTAGCGCTTATCCGAGCGACAGTCGCCCGAAAGTCGCGGGCACAATGATCCCTCCGATACCTGCTGTCTCTGCAGTGTCATTGCCATGAAACCCATTCTTACAGAATGGAATCCACTCGAACTTCCAACTCGCGAATTTTGAGGACGCGCAATCATGTTGATAACAGCCAGTATTCAACTATTTGCGAGGCTATTCCCACTTTGAGACCGAAGATATTCTTGACTGTTGTTGTCTGATAGGGGAATTGGTCTAAGAAGATCTTCTCGGATCGGTCAGTTCTACCGCTACCCTGAGCGTATTTCGGCCTCAGGTGGGCATCACTACATTCCGCCGCTAACGTTCTTGAGTGACCCGACAAACCTCACACCAGCGAAATGCCGGATAGAGCCTGACATGGAGTGGCTCCTTGTGTAGTTGTCAGACGTGCCTTAGCGGAATGAACTGGAGGTGAAACTCTGGCTACGCAGACTGGTCTATGGGGGTGCAGATCTATTCTCGTAGGTGTATCGGAATTGACGCGCGAGAGCTGG
>NZ_BCWX01000010.1 GCF_001894805.1 Rhodococcus globerulus NBRC 14531
CAACTTGAGAAAGCCCCCCCAACATTGTTGGGGGGGCTTTTCTCGTTTCACCCCAAAAACACCCCCGGGGATTGAGCGAACGGTACACCCGTCGCCTCGGATCGACCGAACGTACCGTTCGCACCATCACTGGCGGGGCAATCGAGGCGAACTGGACTCTGTTACAGCGCTGATTCCAATGTCTCGCAGAGCATTTCGAGTGCCCGAGGGTACTGGGACGGCGAGGGCGTGCTGTATCCGACAACAATGCCGTCGGAGCCGGCGGAAGACGCGTCGGGGTGCCGGAATGTTGACAGCCCTTCAAGGCCGAGGCCGCGCGAATTCGCGGCAGCCATTACTGCTTGTTCGCTGCCACGGGGCAATCGAACTACGGCATGAAGTCCCGCGGAGATCCCCTCGACCCGAACTTCGGGTACTCGCGCGGAGAGGATCGCAACCAGTTGATCGCGTCGTTGTCGGTAGGAAACCCGCATCTTCCGAATGTGACTGTCGAACCGTCCTGACTCGATGAAATCTGCCAGCGTCAGCTGATCGGTTGAACTGACCCAACGCTCGTACGGCCCTTTGACCTCGAGTACCGGTTCGATCAATCTGTCCGGCAACACCATCCAGCCGATACGAATGGCCGGCGAGAGGGTTTTGCTCGCGGTTCCGAGGTAGGCGACGTGTTGTGGGGCGATCCCCTGTAGTGCGCCGACGGGCTTTCTGTCGTAACGGAATTCACCGTCGTAGTCGTCCTCCAGTATTACTCCGCCAGTGCTCGACGCCCATTCGACGGCAGTTGCCCGTCGTGCGGGTGTGAGCGGTCCGCCGAGTGGAAACTGGTGCGTCGGCGTCAGAAGTGCGGCTCCGGCGGTAGTGGATGCCAATTCGTCTGTGCACGTGCCTGATTCGTCAACCGAGATAGGAACGGTTCGTATGCCCTCGTCGATCAGTAACTTCCGGTGTAGATGAAGACTGTAAGCATCCACTGCAAATTTTCCGCCGAGGGTGCGGGCTAGAAGCGCGATCCCGTGACCTGAACCGGCGCTGACCACTATTCGATTCGGGTCTACCCGCACCCCTCTGGTTCGGCCCAGGTACCCGGAGAGGGCATTGCGAAGTTCGACGCGACCTCGGGGGTCGGTGGCGCCAAACGCGTCGTTAGGTGCTGCGGTCAAAGCCCGTCGGGCAGACGAAATCCAGGCAGAACGAGGAAAAGCTGATACGTCAGGCGATCCGGGCATCAAACTGTGTGTGAAGCGCACTGTCGATGGTGCGGGCGCCGCGTCATTGCGGGAGTCCGCGAGCGAAGCGACGACGGTGCCGGAGCCCTGACGTGTCGCGAGCCACCCGGCTGCGGCGAGTTCGGCGTAGCAATCGGCTACGGTGTTTCGCGCTATGCCGAGGTCGTGTGCAAGAGTGCGCGACGGCGGGAGTCTGGTGCCAGGCTTCAAGACACCGCCGTCGATCGCGTCGCGAAGTGCCTGCAGAAGCGCTGCTTTGACGCCGACGCCGTGCGGCAGTTCGATGTGCAGATCGAAACCGAGATTGGCCCACGAATTCACTCGCAAATTGAACCATGTTTGAGGGGCATTGCGAGATTATCGTTCTAGGTATGACAACAACAGGGCAACGACTCAACATCGCACAGCTGGCACCCGACGTTTACAAGGCCATGGTCGCGCTGGACAGTGCTGCACGTAAGGGCCTGGATCCCACACTGGTCGAGTTGATGCTGACGCGTGCGTCGCAGTTGAATCATTGTGCATGGTGCTTGGACATGCACACACGTGATGCGCGCAAAGCCGGCGTGACGGAGCAGAAGCTGTACCTGCTGAACGCATGGGAGGAAGCCCGGGATCTCTACTCCGACAAGGAGCGCGCAGCCCTCGCATTGACGGAGGCCGTCACAGTTCTCACCGACGGGTTTGTCCCCGACGCCGTGTACAACGAAGCGGCTGAGCACTTTGCCGACGCCGAACTGGCTCAGCTCATCAGTGTCATCTTGACCATCAATGCATGGAACCGCATTGCCGTCACTTCGCGTATGGCACCGCCTGTCCGGGACTGATTCCCCTCGTGTGGATAGTCTCGCGGCATGGATCTTCGACTTTCGGGAAAACGCGCAATTGTTGCTGGTGGTAGCAAGGGGATCGGGCTTGCGATCGCCAGAGGTTTAGCCGAGGAAGGCGTCGATCTCGCGATACTTGCCCGAACAGAACAGTCAGTGACCGACACGGCCCGAGAACTGGCGTCGGAGTTCGGGATTCGAGCAATCGGTGTGGCCGCCGATACGCGAGACGACGACGCGATTCAGGCGGCGGTACGTGAGGTTGTCGCGACGTTGGGTGGCGTCGACATTCTGGTCAACTCTGCGGCAACCCCGTGGAGCGCTGGAAGGCCAACGGATTTCTGGTCGACGACCGATGACGTAGTGCGGGGAGAAGTCGAGGTGAAGGTTCTCGGCTATCTCCGTACGGCCCGGGCAGTCGCCCCGCACATGGTGGCGCAGGGCTGGGGCAGGATCATCAACATCAGTGGCCTGGGCGCGCGTACCGCCACCTCGATTGCGCATACGGTGCGCAATGTCAGTGTCTCCGCGCTGACGAAGAACCTGGCGGACGAGTTGGGCCCCAGTGGAATCAATGTAACGGTGGTTCATCCTGGAGTGACTCGAACCGAACGACTGAATGCACGGATCGAAGACGAGATAAATCTGACGGGGCAATCGCTCGCCGAGGTGGAAGCGGGGATTGCCACCAACTCGATTCGCAAGATCGTCGACGCCGCCGAGGTGGCCGACGTCGTCACGTTCCTGGCGTCGCCGCGCAGTGTCGCGATCACGGGTGACGCGGTTGCTGTCGGCGGTGGTATTCCGGGGCCGGTGTACTACTGACCTGCACGAAGGAGTATAAATACATCTTGTGTCTATGTTGCATTCCACGGCGGAGTCGGTATTCCGCGAAGTGAAGGAACTCATCCTGTCCGGGGAGTTACCCGGTGGTGAGCTCATCAGCGAGGGCGAGATCGCCAGTCGAATGGAGTGCAGTCGTACTCCCGTGCGTGAGGCGTTTCTGCGGCTCGAAGCCGAAGGGTGGATGCGCCTGTACCCGAAGAAGGGTGCATTGATCGTCCCCGTGGCGGACGGAGAGGCCGAGCATGTTGTCGCGGCGCGGCAACTGGTAGAGACGCAGAGTGTGCGTGTTGTAGCTGACCGACCGCAGGCTCGCAGCGGATTGATTGCAGCTTTGCAGGCGAGCATGGCCGAGCAGCGCGAGCTAGCCGACGGCGGCGACGTCGCAGCATTCAGCGCCGCCGACGCAGATTTCCATAAGATGATCGTTGCTGCGGGTGATAACCCTCTGCTCGATACCTTCTACGCCGGTCTGCGGGATCGACAGCGGCGCATGACGGCACGATCGATCTCGCTCGACCCCGGCAAGCTCCCCAAGATTCTCGAAGACCACGCCGAACTGGTCAGCCTTGTCGAGGCCGGCGATGCCGATGCATACAACGACGCGGTGCTGGCGCATATGCGTCGTGTTCATGGTCTCGGACTGCGCGGGGGCCTGTGATGAGCGTCGAAACCCTGTTGTCGAACAGGTCAACGGAAAACCGTTCTGCCCGAGCCTGGCTCATGGTTGCCGCCAGTATGTTCGCAGTTGCCTGGGGCGGCAACGAATTCACACCGCTGTTGGTGATGTACCGAATCGACCACGGCTATTCGCCCGTGATGGTCGACTTCTTCCTCTTTGCCTACGTCGTGGGGATCGTTCCTGCGCTTTTGCTCGGTGGCCCGCTGTCCGATCGGCTGGGTCGACGCCCGATCATGCTCCCGGCCCCGTTCATCGCGATCGCAGGCTCGACGCTGCTGGCCTTCGGAGCAGATTCCGCAGCCGTCCTGATTGTCGGACGTATTCTCTGCGGTATCGCGCTGGGTATCGGAATGGCCGTCGGCGGTTCCTGGGTGAAGGAACTTTCTGCAGCTCCTTGGGATCCGGATGCCACCGAGGGCTCTGGTGCCAGGCGTGCCGCGATGAGTTTGACCGCCGGTTTTGCGTTGGGTGCGGGCTTCGCCGGCGTGTTGGCACAGTGGGCGCCACTGCCCAGCGCGTTGGCTTATGTCTTGCATATCGTGATCACTGTGCTTGCGGGAGTTGCCTTGTGGCGCGCACCTGAGACTCGCGCCGCGCAACCGAAGACCGAGCGTCGACGGTTGATCGACGACCTGAAGATTCCGTCCGCCGGTCATCGCCGATTCCTGTACGTAGTTGTTCCGTTGGCGCCGTGGGTGTTCGGAGCAGCAAGTGTCGGGTACGCAGTCATCCCCGCGCTGATGACCGGCCACAGTGGCAACGCGCCGGTCGCCTTCTCGGCGTTCCTCTGTGTTGTTGCCTTGGCCTGCGGATTTGCGATCCAGTCCCTCGGACGCAAGATCGACACGAACAGCAGTGCACGTGGCGCCGTCGTCGCGCTGGTGTTCCTGGTAATCGGTATGGCTGCAGCGGCCTTGGTGGCGTCGACGCTGACAGTTGCCGCCGCGATTGTTGCGGCTGCGATCCTGGGCTGCGGGTACGGAATGGCGTTGGTGTCCGGCCTGCTCGAGATTCAGCGCATAGCCGGGCCGGATGACCTCGCCGGCCTGACTGCGGTGTTCTACTCGATCACCTACATCGGGTTCGCGGTTCCGGCGGTCTTGGCGATGCTGTCGGAAAGCATTCCGGCGCTGAGCTATACGGCAACCCTGTTGTTCGGCTCTGCGGCAGCTGCGGCCTGCCTCGTACTTGTACTGTTCAAATCCCGGTCGCATCTCCCGGCGGATGAATCGGCTATGGTCAAGGCGGGCTGAGCCTGGCCCACGAATCAGGAGGAATACTCAATGGGGACTTGGGGTTCGGGACCGTTCGAAAACGACGCGGCCGGCGATTTGCTTGTGGCGGTTCGGGCCGGTGAGTTCGACATCGCCGATTTCACCAGCCATGTCGACGACGAGTACGTCGAGGTGGACGATTCGCAGGCGGCAATCGCGATCGCTGAGATTGTTGCGGTGGCACATGGACTCCTACCGGCCCCTGAGCAACTCGACGGTATCGATGCCGTTGCTTACACCGCGTCCTTGACCCCGGAGCAGCGCGAATGGATTCTCACGACACTCGAGCGCACAATTGCCGACCCCGAAACTTCCGAACTCTACGAGTTGTGGGCCGAGAACGGTCCGGAAGATGTCGAGGAATGGCGGGCGCCGATCCTGAAAAGGTTGGAGAGCCTCAAAACCCTGAGCTGAGGTGGACTGATCGATGACTCAGGTCCGGCGCGGTAGGGGTTTCTGATTGAGCCACGCGTCCCACAGTGGACGCAGCGGGATGTCGGTGAATCGTGATGCCAGATCGGTGAACTGCTCGGTGCTGACAGTGCTGTGGCGGTGCTTGGTAGTCCACTGACGGAGGAGTTCGAAGAACTTGTCGTCTCCCAGTACCCTGCGCAAAGTGTGCAGGGTAAGAGCGCCGCGTTTGTAGATTCGATCGTCGAACATCATGGCCGGCCCGGGATTGCCGAGGATGAGATCCTGAGGCTTGCGCATCAGTCCTTGATAGGCGTTGGCCGCAAGGGTTTCGGACGACGGGCCACCAGAGTTCTCGGACCAGATCCACTCCGCGTAACAGGCAAAACCTTCGTGTAGCCAGATGTCGCACCACGCCCCGATCGTGAGGCTGTTGCCGAACCACTGGTGTGCCAACTCGTGTGCGACAAGGCGTTCGGATCCGCGTCGGCCGGTGCAGTGATTGGCGCCGAAAATCGAGAGCCCCTGTGCTTCGATGGGAATCTCGAGTTCGTCGTCGGTGACCACGGCGGTGTAGTCGGCAAAGGGGTACGGGCCGAACAGTTTGCCGAAGACGTCGAGCATCTGCGGCTGGCGTGAGAAGTCGACGTCGAACTCGTTGTGCAACCGGGGTGGATGAACCGCGAAGATCGGGACCCGGCCGGAGCTGACCTGCCGATGCTCGTACTGCCCGATCTGAATGGTCGCCAAGTAGGTGGCCATGGGCTCGGTCTGCTCGTACACCCAGGTGGTTGCGCTGGCGCGGGTTTGCTTGCGCACCAATGCGCCGTTGGCGAGTGCGTAGAACGGGGAATCGGTGGTGATCGAAATGCGGTACGACGCTTTGGAACTGGGGTGGTCGTCGCATGGGAACCACGACGCGGCCCCGTTGGGCTGGCTCGCGACGAGGGTTCCTTCGGTGAGTTCTTCCCAGCCGACTTCACCCCAGAGACCTTTGATGGGTTCGGGATTTCCGGTGTACTGAACGGTGACCGAGAGCGCTCCGCCGGCGGGAATCTTGGTGCCGGGCGTGACGATCAGCTTGTTGTTCTGGCGGGAGTACTTGGCGCCGCGGGCGCCGTTGACCGACACCTTGGACACCTGCAGGTTCTGGGCAAGATCGAAGCTGAACTTGGATCGGTTCTCGGTGGTGACGGCGGTGATGACGGCTTTGCCTGCCAGACGGTTACTGAAAACCTTGTAGGTCAGTTCCAATTCGTACCGGGATACGCGATATCCGCGGTTGCCGTTCTGCGGCAGGTACGGATCGATCGGCTCGTCGAGCATCTTGTTCGGCTTCACGAAGCCGCCCATGGGGCAATGGGGTTGCCCTGCCACCGGGTCGACGGCGGAACGGTGTCACCTCGCATGACCAATGATGCAGGTCCGACGGTTGCGCCTGCGCCGATTCCGGCTGCGGGTAGCGCGACACAGTGTGGTCCCAGCGTTGCTCCTGCTCCCAAGGTGACGGTGTCCATGGCCATAATCCGATCATGGAAGAGGTGAGTTTGCACGACGCACCCCCGTTCGACGGTTGCCCCGTCACCCAAAGTCACGAGATCTGCTTCGGGTAGCCAGTACGACTCGCACCAAACCCCTTTGCCTATTTTGGCGCCGAGTCCGCGCAAGAAAATGTTCAGTACGGCAGTGCCAGTTGCTGCTCGTGCGAACCAGGGAGCGGCAACAGTCTCGACAAAGGCGTCAGCAACCTCGTTGCGCCAGACGAAGGAACTCCAGAGTGGATGCTCCACCTTCTTGATCTTGCCGACGACAAGCCACTTGGCCGCGACGGTGATCGTCCCGGCAACGGCGCCCGCGATCAGCAGGACGACGCCGCTCAGCAGGGCGGCAAACCAGAATCCGACGGCTCCGGCGAGGGCTTCGAGTGCAAACAGCACGCCAAGGCCGATGCCGAAGGTGACCATGACGGGGATGAGTCGGCAGGTTTCCACGACGCCGCGGGCGATCTTGAGACGCGTCGGGGGATTGAAGGTGCGGGCCGCGTCGGTGTCTCCGACTGCACGACGCAGGCGCACGGGCGGGCTACCGAGCCAGGAGGATCCGGACTTCGCCTTCGACGGCGTCGCGGACAACACCGCAACAAGCCCGTTCTTGGGGACGCGTCGGCCGGGGGCGGTCATTCCGGAGTTGCCGAGGAATGCGCGCTTGCCGATCTTGGCGTGCTCGATGTGCATCCAGCCGCCGCCGAGCCCGTAGCTGGCGACCATGGTGTCGTCGGCGAGGAACGCGCCGTCTGCGACGGTCGTGAACTTGGGAAGGAGCAGGACCGTGGACGCTTCGACGTTCTTGCCGATCTTGGCGCCGAGAAGGCGCAACCAGCCGGGCGTGAGCAGGCTGGCGTACAGCGGGAAGAGGAAGGTGCGGGCGGAGTCGAGCAGACGCTCGGTGGCCCAGACCTGCCAGCCGATCCGGCTGCGGACGGGGTGGTATCCCTCGGTCAATCCGATCGACAACAGGCGTACTGAGACTAGCGTGATGACGGCAAAGACCAGCAGGCTCAGAATCGTCGCGAAGGGAAGCATGATGAGCGACTGGGCAATTGCGCTACCGAGGGTTTCGGTGTTGCGAATCCACCAACCGATCAACACGATTCCGGCCACGAGAGCAAAGATCGGGACACCGGCAAGGAAGACGGACGTGATGCCGTACACCGGAACCCAGCCGGGGGCGCGCTTCGGATGTTCCGACGGCCAAGGATGATTCGCTTTGCCGACCTTGGTGGCTGGCGAACCTGCCCACTGCTGATTGGCTTTCACCCGGCCGAACACAGCTGATCCGGGTTCGACGACGGCGCCGCGTCCGACACGGGCACCGGGCAGAAGTGTGGAACGCGATCCGATAGAAGCACCGGCCCCGATCTTGATCTCGCCGATATGAATGAGATCGCCGTCGATCCAGTGACCGGACAGGTCGACTTCGGGTTCGACGGAGCACCCGTCGCCGAGTTCGAGCATGCCGGTGACGGGCGGCAACGTGTGCAGGTCGACGCCGTGGCCGATGTCGGCTCCGAGGGCTCGCGCGTAGTACAACATCCACGGTGCGCCCGAAAGATTTGCTGCGCCACTGGCTTCGGTGAGTCGCTGGGCGATCCACAGTCGCATGTGTTCACTGCCGCCGCGCGGGTAGGTGCCCGGCTGTAGGTTGCGCAGCAGGGCTCGGGTGCCGATCACCGCGATGGTCATACGGCCGATCGGCGTGATGAAGACGAGGAACGCCAACAGAATCCACCACCACGAGACCGTCGGCGCCCAGCTGACGTCGACGAACCACGCGAGAACGTTGTTCGCGATCGCGATCCAGGTAACCCACTGGAGACCGGCGAGGGTCGTGATCGGAACCGTTGCCGCAACCTGAGCCAGTTGGGTTTTCAGAGGCGTGGGCGTGACGATACGTGGCTCGACGGTTTCCGTAGGAGCCAATTCGTCGAGGTATTCGGCCAGGGACCCCAACCGTGGATGATCGTAGAGTTGGGCGACGGTGACCTCGGGGAAGCGTTCGCGTAGTGCCGTCACCAGCTGGGCCGCGGAGAGTGATCCGCCGCCCACTTCGAAGAAATCGTTGTCGAGGCCGGTGATCTGGGCGCCGAGGATAGAACCCCACAGTCCCGCGACCCAGGCCGCGGTTCCGTCGAGTCCGAGTGCGGCTCCGGCATCTTCGCCGGCACCGGGCAGGGGCCAGGGGAGAGCGTTGCGGTCGACTTTGCCGGAGGTGCGTGTCGGGAGTTCGTCCATCAACGCCAGACGCGGGACGAGCGCTGCCGGCAACTGTTCGCTGAGCGTCGCGTGTGCGGCCTTGAGGTCGAAATCGGGGTCGGTACTCGCGATGTATCCCACGAGTATTTGGTTTCCGGCCGCAGTCTTCTTGACCGCGGCTGCGGCACCACTGACACCGGGAAGGTTCTGCAGCGCGTTGTCGACCTCGCCGAGTTCGATCCGTCGGCCACCGAGCTTGACCTGATCGTCGGCCCGGCCCTGGAACATGAGCCCCTCGAGCTCGAGTCGGACGAGGTCGCCACTGCGATAGGCACGCTCCCAACCGAGTGAGGGCATCGACGCGTACTTCTCGGCGTCTTTTGCCGGGTCGAGATAGCGGGCGAGGCCGACGCCACCGATCACCAGTTCGCCCACCTCCCCGACTGCGACGGGGTTGTTCTGAGCGTCGACGACTGCGAGGTCCCAGCCGTCGAGGGGGAGACCGATGCTGACGGGACTCTTGCCGTCCATCAAAGCCCCGCACGCAACAACCGTCGCTTCGGTCGGTCCGTACGTGTTCCACACCTCGCGGCCTTCGACGGCCAGGCGTTCGGCCAACTCGGGCGGGCAGGCTTCACCGCCGAAGATCAGGAGGCGGACAGCTTCGAGGGCCTCGGCCGGCCACAACGACGCCAACGTGGGAACAGTGGAGACGATGCTGACGTCGCGGGAGACCAGCCACGGCCCGAGGTCCATGCCACTGCGCACGAGTGATCGTGGTGCGGGAACCAGGCAGGCGGCATGACGCCACGCGAGCCACATTTCCTCACACGACGCGTCGAAGGCGACGGACAGTCCCGCGAGAACACGGTCACCGGGCCCGATCGGCTCGTCCTGAAGGAACATGCGGGCCTCGGCGTCGACAAACGCTGCGGCATTGAGGTGGGTGACGGCGACGCCCTTGGGTGTGCCGGTGGACCCGGAGGTGAAGATGATCCAGGCGTCGTCTTCGGGCAGGGGATCGCGCACGGGTGGGTGCTCCAGCCGCTTCGGTGCCGTGCCAGGCCCGATGCCGTCACCCGTGATGATCGCGGCTACCTGGGCTTCACCGAAAACGAGTTCGGCGCGCTCTTCCGGATCATCGGCGTCGACGGGTACGTAGGCAGCGCCGGCCGCGAGGATCGACAGGATTGCCACGTACAGCGAACGCGAACCGGACGGCATCCGGATGCCGACGCGATCACCCGCGCCGACTCCGGCATCGGCGAGCCAGCGCGCGCCCTGTTCGATTTCGCCCAGCAGTTCGGCGTACGACAGCGTCGTCTCACCGTCGTCGATGGCAGGTGCTTCGGGGTTGGCCTGCGCGGATGCCCGCACGATGTCGATGAGGGTGCGCGGCGCAGGTGCCTGCGTCGAGCGGAGAAATACGGACGGAATCCCGAAAGACGATTCCGTTTCCGCGTGCGGCTGGAGTGGCAAACCCGTTGATCCTGTTCTGCTCATGAATCTCAGTCGTGCGACCTGTCGAGTTGTTATCTCATGACAAGTTTGCGAGTTGGTGAACAGTTCTGCCTAATGCAACATGCCGACGCGGCGCTTATTCCGAGTTTGTGACGCTCTGCAGGTGCCCTTCAGCCGAATCGGCGAACTCCGGAGTGTCGAACACTTCGCCGCCCAGCGGATCGACGGCACGAGAATCTGCGGAGATGTCGACGACGCCGGTATCCGGGTTGATGTTGACCGCGTGCTGCGGGACTTCGTGGACTGCGACGAACATGTGGGTGTCACTCGGATCAGTGGTGATTCCTGATTGCGACGGCGTCAGCCCGGCGAAGCTCGACGAGATGTTCAGATCACGCAATCGTTTGGTCGACGGTTGTGGCACATCGACCGAGCTGTTCGTAGTCGAGATCCGCAAGTACCGGGGAGCCGCGGCAACCTCGTATCGGAACGCCTTGAGCATCGACAGGCACGCCAGCACCATGATGATCGAGAACGGCACAGCCGTCGCGATAGCCACGGTTTGCAGGGCGGTCAGTGATCCACTGCCGCCGACAAGAAGCAGAACAGCTGCGGCGGCGCCGGACAGGAAGGTCCAGTAGACCCGGGTGATCTTGGATGTCTCGAGATTGCCGCCCGTCGCGAGAATGTCGATGACGATCGAGCCCGAGTCGGCCGACGTCACGAAGAAGAACACGATGACAACGATGGCGAGAATACTCGAGATCGTGCCGAGCGGAAGACCGTCGAGCAGCGTGAACAGCGACGTGTTGGTATCGACGGCGCCGGACGCGTCGAGCATGGTGCCCTCGTTGCGCTGACGCAGGATGCCGGAGTTGCCGAAGATCGTGAACCACAGCGAACCGACGAGTGTGGGCGCGAGCAGAACACCGAACACAAATTCACGGATGGTGCGTCCACGCGAAATGCGGGCGATGAACATGCCGACAAACGGCGCCCAACTCATCCACCATCCCCAGTAGAAGATCGTCCACGCGCCGGCCCAGCCGTCGTCGGCAAACGGTGAGGTACGCAGCATCAGTTCCGGAAGAGCCTGAACGTAGCCGCCGAGGTTCTGCACCCAGGACTGCAGGAGGAACAGCGTGGGGCCGAGGATCAGCACGAACAGAGCCAGAACCGCGGCCAGGATCATGTTGATGTTGGAGAGCCACTTCAGTCCCTTGGTGACGCCGGAGACCACGGAGAAAGTAGCCATACCTGTCACGATGACAATGATGGCGATGACCAACCAGTTGTCGGTCTCCACCCAGCCGAGGTAGTCGAGGCCGGCGGTAATCTGCTGAACACCGAATCCGAGCGAGGTAGCGACGCCGAACAGGGTGCCGACGATCGCAACGACGTCGATGGCGTGCCCGATCTTGCCCTCGATGCGGGCGCGTCCGAGCAGGGGTTCGAGGAGCCAGCGGATCGACAGCGGGCGACCCTTGCGGTAGGTCATGTACGCCAGTCCGAGGCCGACGACAACGTAGATTGCCCACGCGTGCAGGCCCCAGTGGAACATCGTCAGTTCCATTGCCTGATTTGCGGCCGCGTCGGTCGATCCTGCTACCCGGCCCGCGACCGGCGGGTCCACGTAGTGCGAAAGTGGTTCTGCCACTCCGTAAAACACCAGACCGATGCCCATGCCTGCACTGAAGAGCATGGCAAACCAGGACATCATGCCGAACTCGGGCTGTTCGTCGTCGCGGCCGAGTCTGATGTTGCCGATCCGGCTGATCGCGCAGTAGAGCGCAAAGACCACAAATCCGGTGGCAGACAGGATGTACCACCAGCCGACACCATCGGTGATGGCGTTGTTGAGGCTCTGGAAGGCGTCGGACGCAGTCCCGGAGTAGATCACAGCAAAGGCGATCAACCCGAAGATCACTATCGATGCCGGGACGAATACGGGTTTCCGTAGTCCCCTCCACGCGTTTTTGACCGCAGTCATCTCGCTCCTTCACACAGTTCAGCGTTCTTGTCGCACTCCGGCGACATCGTCGACGCGCTCAGCCCTCGTACGGCGGCCACAGGTCACGTAGGTGGGCATGCGCTCGCACCATCGCAGTAAAGACCGGGCTATTGCTTTGCAATTCAACGTAGCTGCGCAGTTCTGGCGACTCAAATGAATGAAAGATGGTGCAGTGTTGACGAATCTGCCGGTCTTGTTCGACTATCGATCTGTATTTTGTTGCTGTTTAAGGATTCTCGTAATCGTTTGCTCGAAATCTGTTCGAATCTCTCTGGAATGCAAGGAATGAAGGGTCAATGCGAGATTCGGAACGAATCGTATTTGTCAAACTCGGTGAATGATTCTGTAGGTCAAGCGCTTATGGCCCGTGAAGGCTCCTCGGAAGGTTGCGGTGCCACGGAGGCCGAAACGTTACCGTGATGGTGGTCACCACGAAGAGATGTCGGGCGATTTGTCGGAGTCGAGAGCGTGTTCTGCGTTGGGGTTGACAAGCCGGTTGACTCCTGCCATTCTCGTTTGCAGGTCACGAGTACCAGTGTTCAGCCCCGGCTTGCTGGTCGGCAACCCTCCTCCGCGGTGGGGTGCTCCGGGTGACGACCCGGCTGTATCCGAAAACGGATTCGGCAAGCGCGGACTCTTCCGGGGACATCACCCGAACGAATGAGTCCTTGAACGTGAGGATTGTCTTCGATGACTGCTGTTCTGAGTGCCGATACCTGCACCGCTCCCATTGCCAAGGTTTCTGGCGCCGACCTACAGGTTCCCCTCGTCCAGGGTGGTGAGTGTTCCTACGCGAACTTCGACTACGCAGCGAGCGCGCCCGCATTGGCCCAGGTCACCGATCGCATTGCGGAACTTCTTCCCACGTACGCCAGCGTTCACCGCGGTGCCGGATACGCCTCCCGGATCTCCACGCTGACCTACGAGAACGCTCGCGAATCGGTTGCTCGCTTCGTGAACTGCGCTGACGATCAGGTTGTCGTCTTCACCCGCAACACCACGGACTCGCTCAATCTTCTCGCTCAGTCCGTGCCCGGCAGCACCGTCGTTCTCGACGTCGAGCATCACGCAAACCTGTTGCCCTGGAACGACGCTCGCATCGTCACGGCCGCCGATACCGTCGAAGAGACCATCGAGCGCCTGATTGCGGAACTGTGCACCAAGCCCGCCGCGCTCCTCGCCATCACGGGAGCGTCCAACGTGACCGGCGAGATCCTGCCGATCGCACGCCTCGCGGACATTGCACACCGTTGTGGTGCACGCATCCTCGTCGACGCCGCTCAGTTGGCTCCCCATCGTCGTATCGATCTGCAGGAATGCGGAGTCGACTACCTCGCGTTCTCGGGTCACAAGCTGTACGCACCGTTCGGTGCCGGCGTCCTCGTCGGTCGCCGCGACTGGCTCGACGAGGCCAAGCCGTACCTTGCCGGTGGCGGCGCTGTCCGTGAGGTGACGCTGGAATCCACCGAGTGGGCCTGTGCTCCCGCCCGTCACGAGGCCGGTTCGCCCAACGTCCTCGGTGCTGCTGCAATCGCCGCAGCCTGCGACGCACTGACCGCGCTCGACTTCGACGCCATCTCGGAGCACGAGAAGGCGCTCACCGCTCAGTTGACCGACGGACTGGCCGCCATCGCCGGCGTCAACTTGCTCCGGTTGTGGGCCGATGCTCCCGACGCCGTCGGAATCGTCACCTTCACGGTCGACGGCTACGAGGCCGGCGAGGTTGCCGCATTCCTCTCCGCAGAACACGGCATCGGCGTCCGCGACGGACGCTTCTGCGCGCACCCGCTGCTCTCGCGTCTCGGCCTGTCCGGCGGTGCCGTGCGCGCCAGCCTCGGGTTGGGCAGCAGCTCCGACGACGTCACCCGCCTGATCAACGCCGTGAGCATCCTGGTTTCGAATCAGCGTGATTGGAACTACGAAAAGACCGCCGGTGCATGGAATCCCGTGCCCGAGACCCGCACTTTCCTTGGTGGCACCGCCGGCGACGCCGGCGCAGCCGAATGCGTCTGAGCCCACATCCGGATGCACTGATCGAAATAGGCAACTAACATGGCAGACATGACAACTGCGACGTTTGGAATGTGTACGAGCTGACGATCGTCTCGCGCTCACCCCTCCCTCCATACTTTCGGAGAAACACATGTCTTCTATCGCATCTCATTCCCTGCATGTAGCTGTTGAACTCACCGGATTCGGCCACCACCCCGCCGCCGAAGGAGCTCCTGGAAACCTTCCGCTCATCGGCGCGGATTACTGGGTGGATCTCACCGAAGGTGACACCCTTCTCGATCTAACGGCCTTCCCTGTCAATGTCATTCGTATCCGGGCCAGCGACCTGCGCGATGCGCAGGCTCAGCGCGCCCAGATTCGTGCAGCGATCGCCGAGGACGGCCGCGATCCCGACTCTGTTGCAGTGTTGGTCGATCTCGAAGTTCTGATCGCTCCGGAAGCACGGGCCGCGCGTAAAGAGTTGGCGCAGTTGGACAGTGCGCTGAACGTCCCGCGAGTCCCGGCGTCGCTGCATTACGTCGGTACGCCGTCCGGGCTCGGCAGTTTGATTGCCGATATTCGAGCTGCCGACGTCGCAGACGGTGTGACTTTGCTCCCGTTGTCGTTGCCTCGAACCCTCGAACATCTTGTCGGCGAAACCATTCCGTGGCTGCAGTCGCGGGGATTGGTGACTCCGGCCACCGCTGTCGACGAAGTTCTCGGTCGCTTCGGATTGCCCCAGCGTCAGCGCACTCTCGCGTCCTGATCACCGATTGCATCTGCGTACAGGTGGAACAGCGAGGGTAGTTGGTCGGCGCCGTCCACCTGTGCCAGAAGTGTCCAGCACTGCGCAGTGATCGACCGCGCTCTCTTGCCGATCCAGTTGGTGGGCAGTAGTTCCGGTGGCAGGAGCGGATCGGGTTCCATCGCTCGCGTGAATTCCGCGGCGAGTTCGACGGTCATCGTGACGGCATCGGTGGCAGTGAAGGCTGAGGTGTTCCGCAGTTTTTGCAGGCGCGCGGTCGCCACGTTCAGTAGCTGATCGTATCCGGCCGCAATCTGATCCAGTGGCCACAATTGTGCGGCAATCTTCGACGGGTCTTCGAGGGTGCCCACTTTCAGGTCGCGAGTGGTCAGCGAAGACAGATACTGTTCGACGTCGAGTTGGGCGGCCGCATCGAGAACATAGGGTTCCCACGCGTGCGGCGAGACGTACAAGCCGCCCTGCACCAGGGCTCCACCGAGATAGGTCACCCTGGTGCGCAGTGCATCTCGCGCTTTCCGCGACGACTCCGGAATTGCGAATCCCACCACATGCCAGCGCCCATCCCACGGCGCCTCGGTGCCTCGATCTTGTTGAAAGGCGAGCCGAACGAACTCGACGTCGGGTTCCATCTCCCGCACGGCTTTCGCGGTTGCCCGCAGCGTGGCCTTGCGCCCACGCCCCTCCTGTGTGAACTTTCCCTCGGCGACCAACCGCTTGATGCACAGTCGAACCTGCTGGTCCGTCATGTCGAGGGCGCCGGCGGTGGCATACAGGGTGTGCCCGTCGACAGTTCCGTCTGCGCGCAGAAGTCCCTCGATCAGAATCCGCGTGGGTACGTCGACAGCTGTGTCGGTCATTGCCCGGCCCTTTCTTTTCTTATCGACATCTTCGCCCCTAACTGTACTATCCAATTAGAAACGATCGTTTGACATTCGTACGTTAGGGCGGGGAGATGGCGGTGCAATCGGTGAGCGAGAGGACGAACATCCCACGTTTACGCAGGTGGGTGATCACTTCTCTGGGGGTGGTCGTTCTACTGATCATTGGTCTAGTCGGCTGGACCCTGTACCAAGACACCTACGACATCCGTGAGGAAAAAGTGACGATCACCGGGGGATTGGTGCCGCTTCAGGGAGTCCTGGCACTTCCCGATCGCGGTGACGGTCCCTTCGGGCTCGTGGTTTTCGTCCACGGAGACGGACCGATCGATGCAACACACGAGACCTTCTACCGGCCGTTCTGGGAGTCGTTCGCGCAGGCAGGCTACGCGTCACTTTCGTGGGACAAGCCGGGGGTCAACGGGGCGCCGGGCAATTGGCTGGATCAGAGCATGGATGATCGAGCCGCGGAGACAGAAGCGGCGATCGAGTGGGCGCGGGGACGCTCGGATATCGATCCGGCTCGCATCGGCCTGTGGGGTGCAAGTCAGGCAGGCTGGGTGATGCCCAAGGTGGTAAACCTCGATTCGGACATCGCGTTCGTCATTGCTGTGGGTCCCGCGATCAACTGGCTAGAGCAAGGTGAATTCAATACTCGTGCAGAGCTTTCCGAACGGAATGCGTCGGCCGGCGAGTTCGGGAAGGCCCGGGCCGACCGAGCGAAGAACTTGGAACAGTTGGCCAGGGACGCGTCGTTCGACGATCTCGTGGTATCCGGTGAGGCTGACGGTCTCACCGAAGATCGCTGGAACTTCATCCGGAAAAACTATCGGTCTGATGCCCGAGCCGATCTCGAAACCGTGGATGTTCCGGTGCTCTTGATTCTCGGCGGACATGACGTGAACGTCGACGTGGCAGATACGGAATCGGTGTATCGCGAATTGCTCGACTCACCAGGGCAATTGGTGGTCAAGAAGTACCCTGAAGCGACTCATTCGCTGGTGGAAAAGAACCTCGAAGACTCCGAACTGATGTCGACCCTGGTGGCCGTCCTTGCACCTCGTTCGCTCTTCGCGCCCGGGTATCTGGCGGACCAAACCGCATTCTTGGCGGGAATTCAGGGCTGAGTGAAGTGACGGACTGTGATGCCGTGCTCGTCGATCCGGACGGTTCCGTCCTCGTACATACGCTCAGATGACCATGTGGCAGTAGATGCGGTCGCCACGGTGCACTGCCCCGGTTGCCAGTTCGGCAAGCGCGGCGAGAAATGGCACCGATTCCTCGGAAGGCTCGACCGTCTCGTCGATTGCCCAAGCGCGAGCCGCTGCCATCACACCTTCGGCATCCAAACCGGCTAGTGCGTCCCGTAGTTCGTCGGCGACGGTCAGGATGTAAGCGTCACCGTCGTCGTTGACGGCAACCAGCGATCCTCGCCTGAGTCCGGCTGTGATCTCGTCATATGTCCTGCCGGTGAGCACCGACTCGAGGCGGCTGAGCGAGACGATCGGGTCGACGCCCTTGGCTTGCACAGGGTCGATCGGCCCGTCGTCCAATGCGGTGGCTGCGGCGGCATCCGAGGGGGCTGCGAAGTAATCGGTGATGGCAGACATACACCGCATATTCTCACATCTGTCTGACCGCCGGTGGGCCTGGAAATTAGGAAACCGTCGGCACCTGATGGTGTCGACGGCTTCGCAAGTGTCAGTGCCCGCCTTGCGCCTCTCGGCAAGTGGCCGCTCGAAGCGGCATTTCTGGGGTGGTACCCGGGGCAAAGAACCGAACACCGACAGCCAGTACAACGACCGGGTCCTGGAAGTTATTCCGCAGCCGTCACCTGCGGGTATTGATCATCCGAAGCGCAAAACGGAACAAGACCGCAGCGCCAAGGCCGACAGCGAGGCCCGCAAGAACGTCGGTGAGAAGGACTCCGATACCAACACCGAGGACCGTCGCGGCCGCGACGGCAAGGGCGACATCAGCGCGAGGAGCGGCTATCGCGAGGTCCTTTCCCGAGAATCGAACGAGTGCCGGTCCAGCGGAGCATGCCATAAATCCGTTGTCTGTGGGTGTGACGCGGCGGGCGAGGCCGGCTCCGACTTCTCTGAGACAAACGCGAAGCGGGACGCAGTCAGAGTCACGTCGGCGTCATTTGCTGTTTCGGCAAGGAACGTTGCGCCGGCCGTGGAGATTGCTCATCCTGGAATGCATGAGCCACGAACACCATGACCCCGAACACCATGACCCCGAACACCATGACCCCGAACACCATGACCACGCACACCAGAACCACGACAACCACGCTGACGCGACCGAGAACCCGTATGCCAAGGCGGATGCCCAATTCTGGAACTCGCTGTACGAGGAACGCCCCGCCCGCTGGAGTGGAAACCCCAACCCGCAGTTGATCGCCGAGGCTTCCGACCTCGCGCCGGGTACCGCACTCGACGTCGGCTGCGGCGAGGGCGCCGACGCTCTGTGGTTGGCACGCCGCGGGTGGAAGGTCACGGGCACGGATATTTCGTCGGTGGCGCTCAGTCGCGCTAAGGCCCACGTCGAGGGCTCTGGCGTTGATATCGAGTGGCTGGAAGCAGACCTGACCAAGTGGGATCCGCAGGGCCGTTCGTTCGATCTGGTGTCCGCGCAGTTCTTCCACATGCTCGAACCCGCACGCGGGGAACTGTTCCGAGTTCTCGGTGAACTGGTTGCACCGGGTGGCCATCTGCTGATTGTCGGCCATTCGCCCCACGAGTCGCCGACGGAGCACCATCGGGCAATGCTGCACACGCCGGACTACGTGGAGTCGCTGTTCACGGATGGGTGGAAGGTGTTGGTCTCGGAGTCGCGGGAGCGCGATCTTCCCGCGAACCCCGAGATGCATCACACCACGGATACCGTTGTGCTGCTTCAGCGATTGAGTGCGAGTACCGACAGCAGCTCGTAAGCGACGTGGGCCGCTGCGATACCGGTGATCTCGGCGTGGTCGTATGCCGGCGCGACCTCGACGATGTCGGCGCCGACCACGTTGAGGCCCACCAAACCTCGCAGTGTGTTCAGCAATTCGCGCGACGTCATGCCGCCCGCTTCGGGTGTTCCGGTACCCGGAGCGTGGGCGGGATCGAGTACGTCGATGTCGACGGAGACATACACCGGGCCACCGTCGAGGCGTTTACGCATGCGCTCGACGATGCTGGCGACGCCGTCGACCTCGTAATCGTCGCTGCGAATCACCTGGAAGCCGAGCACTCGGTCGTCCTCGAGGTCCTTCTCGCTGTAGAGCGGTCCGCGGATGCCGATGTGCTGTGAGCGCTCCATATCGATGAGGCCCTCTTCGCTGGCGCGGCGGAAAGGTGTTCCGTGCGTGAAGGGTTGGCCGAAATAGGTGTCCCACGTATCGAGGTGGGCATCGAAGTGCAGCACGGCGATGGGTCCGTGATCGCGTGCGAGTGATCGCAGGATCGGCAGCGCGATGGTGTGGTCGCCACCGAGCGTGAGCACCGAGGAGCCGTCGGCGCGCAGGTCGGTGACCGCGGATTGAATCGTCGTCAACGCTTCTTGGATGTCGAAGGGATTGACGCCGATGTCGCCGAAGTCGGCAACCTGCTGGTTGGCGAAGGGGGAGACCTTCAAAGCCGGGTTGTACGGACGCAGCAACTTCGACGCGGCGCGGATGTGACCAGGGCCGAAGCGCGCGCCGGGACGGTAGCTGACCCCTGAGTCGAAGGGGATTCCCAGGATGGTCACGTCGGCGCGCGAAACCTCGTCCAGACGCGGCAGGCGCGCAAAGGTGGTCGGTTCGGCGTATCGGGGGACTCGAGTCGCGTCGACTGGTCCGATGAATGATCCGGCGTCGTTGGTGGCCATGTGTGGGGTCCCTGCTTGTGAACGGCACATCGGTGATGTAGCTCTCTGTGCAAGTATGGTTTCTTCAAGAAGCCTATTTGTCAACTCTTGTTTCCTATAAGGGACAGATTGTGTTGAAGGAGTTACCGCGTGGTGAAGATGAAGGACAGTTCGGAGCCTGGTGGGCCGCAGATCGGGGCCAGGCTCAAGGCTGCCCGTCAGTCGAAGCGGTTGACCCTCGACGACCTGGCCGCTTCGTGCGGAGTGACCAAGGGATATCTGTCGAAACTCGAGCGCGATCACGTCAACGCGTCGGTGGCGACCCTGATCAAGGTGTGCGCTGCACTGGAGATCCCGGTCGGCTCGCTGTTCGAGAACGCGACAGCAGGCGAGGTGGTGCGCGCCGACGCTAGGCCACAGATCAGCTTTGGCGGCGAAAAGATGGCGGAATTCCTGCTCACGCCGTCGAATGAGCGTCGCATCCAGGTGCTGATGAGCGAAATCGAACCCGGTGGGGGAAGTGGGCGGGAGTACTACAGTCTGCCGGCCGATGTGAACTTCGTTCACGTCCTCGAAGGTGGTTTGCGGGTGTCTTTCGAGGGTGGGAGAACCGACCCGGAAAGTGAGTCCGTCGACGCGGAGGACGTGGTCCTCCAAGTGGGGGATTCGTTCACCTTTGCTCCGCGTCACAACCACAGTTTCTCGGCTGAGGGCGCCGTGCAGGCCAAGGTTCTGTGGGTGTTGAATCCGGCTTTGCCGGAGGGTCCACGCGTTCCCACCTGATTTCCCAGGTTGAATTTTAGGAAACTCTAGTTGACAGATTGGGCGTTGCCGATCACCCTTTGTAGTCGTCCCCGTCGCATACTGACGTCACGGAACTTCTCGAGGAGCGCACGATGAAGGTCGATTCCCTCCGCGTCGGACTGTTTCAAGGCCCGCTCACGTCGAAAGATGCCATTGCGTCGGTGGAGTGCAATGTAGAAGCGATCGGGGCCGCAGCACGCACAGCGGCGGCGTCGGGGGCATCCATCCTGGTGACGCCGGAGATGTCCGCAACGGGATACAACATCGGTGGACTGGTCGGAACGCGCGCGGAACCGGCGGACGGACCGATCTTCGACGCGATTGCGGCGGTCGCGGTCAGCACCGGAATCACCATTGTCTACGGCTATCCTGAACTCTCCGGCAGCGATGTCTACAACAGCGTGCAGGTAGTAGGGCGCAACGGCCTATCGCTTGCCAACTACCGCAAGACGCATCTCTTCGGCGCGCTCGATCGTGAGAATTTTGTGCCAGGTGACACTTTGGTTATCGGATTCGATCTCGACGGAATCCGGTGTGGTCTGTTGATCTGTTACGACGTCGAATTCCCCGAAGCTGTTCGTGCCCATGCTGATGCCGGAACCCAGTGGTTGATCGTGCCCACCGGACTGATGGCTCCGTACGAACACATCGCACAGCAAGTTGTTCCGGCTCGTGCCTACGAGAGCCAGATGTTTGTGACCTACGTCAATCGCTGTGGTTCGGAGTCCGAACTCACCTATTGCGGGTTGTCGTGTGCGATCGATCCGACCGGTAGGGAACTGGCCCGAGCGGGTGCCGCGCAGGAACTGATTCTTACCGATATCTCCGCCGCGGTTGTCACTCGATCACGTTCGCTCAATACACATCTCGATGATCGTCGACTCGATCTGTATCCCGACTATCGCTCCCAGCGAGAGGGCCGCCGATGACCGTTCCCGTAGCTCCGGACAGTTCCTCCGAGCCGGGGCCGTTGCCTCCGCTGACGATGTTCGGCCCCGACTTCCCCTTTGCCTACGACGATTACGTTGCCGACCCGGCTGGGTTGGGATCGGTGCCCGACGTCGCGTTCGGTACCGAAATCGCGGTGATCGGCGGCGGGCTTGCCGGCATGATCGCGGCGTACGAGCTGCTCAGAATCGGACTCAAACCGGTTGTCTACGAGGCAGATCAGATTGGCGGCCGAATGCGCTCGGTCGAATTCGACGGCTACCCGGGCGTAGTCGCGGAGATGGGTGCGATGCGATTCCCGCCGTCGTCGACAACGCTCTTCCATTACCTCGACGAGATGGCGCTAGAGACCCAGGAGTTCGCCAACCCGCTGGCGGAGGTGACCCCGAGTACCGTCATCGACCTCAAGGGCGAAAGCCACTATGCGCACACACTCGAGGATTTGCCGCCGATCTTCACCGAGGTCGCACAGGCGTGGGCACGCACTCTGGAAGACTACGCCGATTTGATTCCCATGCAGCAGGCAATTCGGGACCGCGATACCGCTGAGATCAAGCGGATCTGGAACGAGTTGGTGGTGCGATACGACGACCAGACGTTCTACGGATTCCTTGCCGCATCGAAGCACTTCAAGTCTTTCCACATGCGGGAAGTGTTCGGGCAGGTCGGATTTGGTACAGGCGGCTGGGATACGGATTATCCCAATTCGATCCTCGAGATCCTTCGCGTGGTCATCACAGCAGCCGATGACGATCACCGTGGCATCGTCGGTGGATCGCAGCAGTTGCCGTTACGGCTGTGGGACCGAACCCCCGCGCAGATGAAGCACTGGCCGGCAGGCACAACCGTGTCTTCGCTCAATGGCGGGAAAACCCGGCCGCGCGTCACTGAACTGCGACGCACCGAACCGTGTCGGTTTACGGTTGTCGATGCCGAGGGTTTCATCAGAACATATGCGAGTGCCATTGTGACTGTGCAGAGCTGGATGCTTCTCAACAACATTCGCTGCGCCGACGATCTGTTCCCGATCGATCATTGGACTGCGATCGAGCGAACCCATTACATGGGCTCGACCAAGGTATTTGTTCTTGTCGATCGTCCGTTCTGGAAAGACAAGGATCCCGAGACCGGTCGCGATTCGGTGTCTATGACACTGACCGACCGCATGAGTCGCGGCACGTACCTCCTCGATCAAGGGGAAGGGAAACCCGGCCTGATCTGTCTGTCGTACACGTGGTCGGATGATTCGTTGAAGTTGTTGGCGCTGAACGCTACCGAGCGCATGGAGATCATGTTGCGCTCCTTGGAAGAGATCTACCCAGGCGTCGATTTCCGTAGTCACATCATCTCGAGTCCGGTCACGCTGTCCTGGGAAACCGAACGCGACTTCATGGGTGCCTTCAAGGCAAATCTGCCCGGGCATTACCGGTACCAGGAGCGGCTGTTCTCGCACTTCGTGCAAAGTGACCTGGAACCGCGTCATCGCGGAATCTTCCTCGCGGGCGATGACATCTCCTGGACGGCGGGCTGGGCCGAGGGAGCGATCCAGACGGCGATCAACGCAGTGTGGGGCGTCGTCCACCATCTGGGCGGTTCTACGCCGTCCGGGAATCCTGGTCCTGGGGACGTCTTTGCGGATCTGGCGCCGATCCGGCTGGGTGACTGACCCGAGATTTGCAACTGCCGGATTGTCGTGTCCGGGGAGGGTTTGTACTCCTATCGGGCACGAACTTTATTCGGTGATGCACGTAACACTGGAAAGTGTTCGGATCCAATACTTTCCAGGAGGGTGTTCAATGGCGAGCACATCAACGGCAACCAAGTCAGAATTCGCGGACTCAGCGGATCCAGCGTTGGGACTGGTTGCCGAGTTGGCAGCAGCAGGGCAACGACTGGTATTTCGTCAGGGCGACGAACTGACCGGCGTGGTTCTGTGGCCGTCCGGAGAGCCCTCCCTCTCCGATCTGTGCGAGAACTTCGAATCCCTCGGACTTCGAGTGTCGACGCACCGCCCGCTTCCGACAGTTCTCGGATCGGCGCATCATTTCACCTTCGAGCCCTGCGCCTTCGACGGCGGTGCACTCGAGAAGATGGCCTCGGCTTTCGAAGCTGTTGTTGCCGGTAGGACCCGGATGGACAACTTCTCCAGCCTGATCGGCCGAGCCGACATCACGTGGCGTGACGCAGAGTTGCTGCGCGCGGCGTGCCGGTTCCTCGCGCAGGCACGCATCGGGCTGTCCGAAGGCTACATCGTGGGAGTATTGCAAGCGAAGCCCCTATTCGTTCGGGCGGCACTCGGACTGTTCACTGCGCGATTCGACCCGGCAGTGCCGAAGCGCAGTGTGGCGGTTGCCGCCGCGATCACCTTGATCGACGAGTTGGTCGACAGCGCAGACACTCTCGACGAAGATCGGGTTCTTCGCGGTGTTCGCTCGTTTCTCCAGGCAACATTGCGGACCAACTGGTACCTGCGCGACGGCGCCGGCAATCCGTTGTCGTATGCGTCGTTCAAGATCGACTCCCAGGTTCTGTCGACGCCGCAGAAAACCGTTCCGTTCCGCGAGATCTACGTCAGCGCACCCAACGTCGAGGGCGTTCACCTGCGTAGCTCGTCGGTGGCCCGTGGCGGCCTGCGATGGTCCGATCGCTTCGAGGACTTCCGCACCGAGGCCTTGAGCCTCATGAAAACCCAGAGTGTCAAGAACTCGCCCATCGTTCCGACCGGAGCCAAGGGCGCTTTTGTCGTGCGCGGAACATCCACGCCCACACCGGACCAGGTGCAGGAGTCGTACAGCACGTTCATTCGCGGACTGCTCGACGTGGTGGACAACATCGTCGACGGCTCGCCGGTACATCCGGCCGAAGTGATCGCCTACGACGGTGAAGACTCGTATCTTGTCGTGGCAGCGGACAAGGGAACCGCCCGGTTCTCCGACGTGGCGAACGGCATTGCGATCGAGCGTGGTTTCTGGCTGGGCGACGCCTTTGCGTCGGGTGGTTCGGCCGGCTACGACCACAAGGCCATGGGCATCACCGCCCGCGGCGCGTGGGTGGCTGTGCGACGCCATTTTGCCGAACGTGGTGTGGACGTCGACACTGATCCTTTCACCGTCGCGGGGATCGGCGACATGTCCGGCGACGTGTTCGGCAACGGAATGTTGCTCTCGCACAAGATTCGTCTGGTTGCGGCGTTCGACCACCGCCACATCTTCATCGACCCGAACCCGGACCTGGAGGCCACGTTCAGTGAACGCGCCCGCCTCTTCACCGTGCCGCGCTCGTCCTGGGACGACTTCGATCGCACCGTGATATCGAGCGGCGGCGGCGTGTGGCCGCGCAGCGCAAAGTCCATCAGTCTTCCGCGCGAGGCCCGCGACGCACTCGGAATCACCGAGGAGAAGCTCACCCCGCAGGAATTGATCCGAGCGATCCTGTGTGCGCCGGTCGACCTGTTGTGGAACGGGGGCGTTGGCACCTATGTGAAGGCGTCGGGCGAGAGCAACGTCGACGCGGCCGATCCGTCCAACGACGGTGTTCGTGTGAGTGCGGACGAATTGCGTGCCGGCGTGGTGGGGGAGGGCGGCAATCTCGGTTTCACACAGCGCGCGCGGATCGAATACTCTGCCGGCGGTGGACGAATCAACGCCGACTTCATCGACAATGCGGCCGGTGTTGCGACGTCGGACCGAGAGGTCAACATCAAGATCGCTCTTGCGGGGTTGGATTCCGGCTCACGAAATGCGCTTCTGGCGTCGGCCCAGGACGAGGTAGCCGCGTCGGTACTGAAGGCCAGCGAGGACCAAACCCTTGCCATCAGCCTGGCCGAGCATCGAGCGCCGGCACTTCTCGACCAGCATGAGCGGCTGATCGAGAATCTGATTGCGGCGGGCGCCATGAAACGCGTCGAAGAATCGCTGCCGGATGCCAAGTCGCTTGCCGTGCGGGCCCGGGCAGGTCAGGGGCTTCTTCGCCCCGAACTTGCTGTGCTGGTTGCTCAGTCGAAGAATGTGCTGACTGCCGAGTTGGGTGCTTCCGAGGCCCCTGACAACAAGATCTTTGCCGACCGGCTGACGCAGTACTTCCCGCCGTCGGTGGTCGAGGCAGCGCCAGAGGCTGTGCAGGCGCACCGGCTCGGACGCGACATCATCATCACTTCGGTGGTCGACGAACTGGTCAACCGCGTAGGGCCGGGTGTGCTGTTCCGGCTGGAAGAGCACTTGGGTGTGCGCAGTCCGGAAGCGTCGTTGGCGTATGCGGTGGTCAGTGAGGTGCTCGGCACCGAGGGTCTGCGCCGCGACATTCTGAACTCCGATCTTGATGCTGCCGAACAACTTCAGGCACTTGATCGACTGCAACAGTTGCTCGAGTCCGAAATGAGCTGGGTGCTGCGACGGCCAGGAGCGGCCGGACGGTTTGCGGTGAACCCGCGGGCAGACATCGATCGATGGTCGGGGCCGGTGCGCGAACTCACGGCGGGGCTGAACTCGAGCGAACGTATCGAGGTGTCCTTCGGAGCTCTGGCGTTGGCCGACCTTGCACTGCAGGAGAATACGTCGGTCCAGGCGGCTGCGACCGTCTACCGTGAGCTCGCTGCAGAGCTTGATCTGGGTGACGTACTCGGCGGCGTCGACGTTGCCGTCGGAGCTTCACACTGGGAGGTCATGGGCAGCGCTGCCGTTCATGCTCGATTGACGACGCGATTTGCGGATCTGGTATCAGGTGCTCTCGACGACGATCGCGACGGTGTGGTGCAGCGGTGGTCGAGCGCCAATCTCGATGCTGTGCACCGATTTACGACGTTGATGTCCAGTGTTCGCCGCAGCGGTTCGCTCGACACTGCGCGACTGTGCACCGTCGACGCGGAACTCGAACTGCTGATCCGCGGCACATCGTCGTTCTTGTCAGCGGCTCTCCCAAGCGAGTAGCGACAGCAGCAGTTCAGCTCTGACCCTGGCCTCGCCGAGGTCGCATCGCAAGAGTTCTTCGACGCGGGTGATGCGACCTCGGAGAGTGTGCCGGTGGATACCGAGTTCGGAAGCGGCAGATTCCCATTGGCCGTTGGCCTCGAGGTAGGCGCGGAGCGAGATCGCGAGGGCTGTTCCGTGTTTGTCGTCGTGTTCGGTCAGCACGGGAATCGTGTCGGCGGCCATGGCAACAAGCGCTTCTCTTGCGGGTTCGGACGCAAGAATCGTCGAACCCGTCAGTGCATCGAATTCGAGAATGCGCGCTGTAGCCGTTGTGAGGTTGGCTGCAGCGCGGGCTTGGACAAGTGCGCGCGCAGCGTCGAGGATTGGGTGCGGCGTGCTGATCCCGGCGCGAACAGCTTTGGATTCGCTCGGAGACAGCTGCGCCAGAAGCGCTTGTGCGGTGTCGACGGTATCGGTGCCACGAAGCAGCACGGTGAGTGCGGTGTTCTCCACTTGGGCAAAAAGAGGTCTTCCTGCGCGTGCAAGTGCGCTGTCCAGCTCGCGTAGAGCAGGTCCCAGCGCTGATCCTCGGATGTGGACGACGCGTACCAATCCGTTGGTGTCGCTCGCTTCGCCGAGATACGACGGCACGGAGTCTTCGGCGATTCGTCCGTCGAGTAGCAGTCCGAATGCCATCGAGTTCAGCTTGGATCGTTCGGCCCGCAGGCGCACTGGCTTCTCGAGTTCCAGGGTCAACAGTGAAACAGCATGTCCGAGAAGCACTCTGTCGATGTTGCTCAGTGGTCCAGAACCGGCCAGTGCAAGGTAGCCGTGCCAACTGTCGGTCACGCCGACTGGGGAGAGCGTAAGCGTCCGCTCGGGGGTGCTCTGCGAAATCGATGCCGGTGCATTGGGATCGCGAGTTGTCGCGGCCACGGCACGCACCTCGGCGATCAGCGACTTCTGATTTGCGGGATGTACGGCGGTAATGCGGTCGCCGACAAACGCAACCGAAGTTTTTGTCGCCGTAGCCAGTTCGCGCACGATCGCGGAGACACCGCCGCGCAGCGCAACTCGGGTGATGCGCGTCTGTACTTCTGCCGCGCGCAGGACGGACTCGTACTCCTGCTGACTCAGCCGGGTCATCACCGCGCGGGTGACTGCCGCGAACGGGGTGGTGAACGGAACGTCGAGCAGGGGAAGTCCGCGACCGCGGGCAGCTGCGAGAAGCTCCGGCGGGACCTCTTTGTGAGAAAGTCCCGTTCCGAACCCCAGTGCTGACACTTCCGCCGACGCCAAACGGTCGACGTAGTCGGCAAAATCAGTGGCAGTAGCGCCCACGAATGCAAGCCCGGTGGTGAGCACCAGTTCCCCGCCCGAGAGCCACGGAGTGGGGTCCGTCAGCTCTGTGGCCTGTGCAAACGTGACCGGCTGAGTGGATGAGGACGGGTCGGTCAGCAATGTCAGCGACAGGTGCTTCTGACGCAGTAGCCAGGAGATCGGAACGGTCACGAGTTCAAGGCTAGCGGGAGCTGCCGATATGGAGTAGGCCTGAGTAGGTAGATATCCATTTCGGCACTGCTCGATGGTGCTCGCGCGTCGCATACTCGAATGCAATACACAACCGAGAGGGTGGTCACATGAGTGCAATCGAATACCGGCTTCCGCAGGAACGTCGCATCGTCACGGAGTTCCCGGGCCCGCGCTCGGCTGCGCTCGCAGAGCGTCGTAAGAAGGTTGTCGGCGCAGGCGTCGCGTCCACCCTTCCGGTGTACGTCGCTGACGCGGACGGCGGAGTGATCGTCGATGTCGACGGCAACTCGCTCGTCGATCTCGGTGCCGGTATCGCCGTGACCAGCGTCGGTGCATCCAACCCGGCTGTTGTCGCCGCAGTTCAGGATCAGGTTGCACACTTCACCCACACCTGTTTCATGGTCGCTCCGTACGAGGGCTACATCGAGGTCGCCGAGCGCCTGGCCGAACTCACCCCCGGTGACCACGAGAAGCGTTCCGTTCTGTTCAACTCCGGCGCCGAAGCCGTCGAGAACGCCGTCAAGATCGCGCGTCACGCAACGGGTCGCGACGCCGTTGTGGTGTTCGATCACGCGTACCACGGCCGCACCAACCTCACGATGGCACTGACGGCAAAATCCATGCCGTACAAGAGTGGCTTCGGTCCCTTTGCCCCCGAGGTCTACCGCGTTCCGATGTCCTACCCGTACCGCGAGGGCCTGAACGTCGACGGTTCGAAGATCACCGGTGAGCAGGCCGCACAGCGCGCCATCACGATGATCGAGAAGCAGATCGGCGCGTCGAACACGGCAGCCATCCTCATCGAGCCCATCCAGGGTGAGGGCGGATTCATCGTTCCCGCAGAAGGATTCCTCCCGACGCTCGTCGCGTGGGCCAAGGAAAACGGTGTCGTCTTCATCGCCGACGAGGTCCAGGCAGGCTTTGCTCGCACCGGTGCCTGGTTCGCCAGCGACCACGAGGGAATCGTCCCGGACCTGGTCACGCTTGCCAAGGGCATCGCCGGCGGCATGCCGCTCGCAGCTGTCACAGGCCGCGCCGACCTGATCGACGCAGTCCACCCGGGCGGTCTCGGCGGCACGTACGGCGGTAACCCCGTCGCCTGCGCCGCGGCGCTGGCATCCATCGACCAGATGCACGAGCTGGACCTCTGTGGTCGCGCCCGCACCATCGAGACCACCGTCGTCGGTCGAATGAACGCGCTGGCAAAGGAACTCGACGTCATCGGCGACGTTCGTGGACGCGGCGCCATGCTCGCCATCGAGCTGGTCAAGCCCGGCGGACAGGAGCCGGATGCCGACATCACGAAGGCCATCGCAGCTGCGTGCCTCGCGGCAGGCGTTGTGATCCTCACGTGCGGCACTTACGGTAACGTCATTCGTCTACTCCCTCCGTTGGTCATTTCCGAAGAACTGCTCGACGACGCCCTGACCGTCCTCGAGTCTGCTATTCGCACTGCAGCACAGGAGAACTGACATGTCGAACGTCTCGGAACTTCTCGATTCCGTACCCCAAGGTCTCTGGCTGGGCGGCAAGCTCACGCCGGCCGAGAAGACCTTTGCGGTCTACAACCCGGCAACCGGCGAAGAGTTGGCTCAGGTAGCCGACGCCACTGCAGCTGACGGTATCCGCGCCCTCGATCTCGCTGCTGCGGCACAAGATGATTGGGCCGCGACGCCTGCTCGGAACCGTGGCGAGATCTTGCGTCGCGCGTTCGAGTTGTTGCACGCCCGCGCCGAGGACTTCGCGCTGATGATGACCCTGGAAATGGGTAAGTCGTTGGCCGAGAGTCGCGGTGAGGTCAACTACGGTGGCGAGTTCCTGCGTTGGTTCAGTGAGGAAGCCGTCCGCATCGGTGGACGTTTCACACAGGCTCCGGCCGGTAACGGTCGCATCCTTGTCACCAAAGAAGCCGTCGGACCGGTTCTGGCGATCACGCCGTGGAATTTCCCGTTGGCCATGGGAACCCGAAAGATCGGACCGGCACTTGCGGCCGGCTGCACCATCATCGTCAAGCCGGCCGAGGACACTCCGCTCACCATGCAGCTTCTCGGCCAGGTATTTGCCGACGCCGGCCTGCCTGACGGTGTGCTCTCGATCCTCCCGACCTCCGACGCCGCAGCTATCAGCGGACCGCTGATGGAAGACGCACGTCTGCGCAAGGTTACGTTCACCGGTTCCACCGGCGTCGGAAAGCTGTTGGTGCGCAATGCCGCTGACAAGCTTCTCCGCACGTCCATGGAACTGGGTGGCAACGCTCCGTTCATCGTCTTCGACGATGCCGACATCGATGCAGCTGTCGACGGTGCGATGCTTGCGAAGATGCGTAACGGCGGCGAGGCGTGCACCGCAGCTAACCGCATTTACGTTGCCAACTCGGTGCGCGAAGAATTCACCGACAAGTTCACCGCCAAGGTTGCGGCCTTGAAGGTGGGCGCAGGTGACGCCGAGGGTACCAACATCGGCCCGCTGATCAACACCAAGCAACTCGCCACCGTCACCGGACTCGTCGACGACGCCGTGTCCAAGGGTGCGCGCGTTCGCACCGGTGGATCGGCGCCCGAAGGCCCGGGGTTCTTCTTCACCCCGACCGTTCTCGACCAGGTGCCCGCCGACGCGCGCCTGCTGAAGGAAGAAATCTTCGGACCTGTTGCAGCCGTAGTCGGTTTCGACACCGAAGACGAAGCCATCGCCGCAGCGAACAACACCGAGTTCGGGCTTGTGGCGTACTTCTACACCCGTGACATCGATCGCGCGATGCGCGTCTCGGCGAAGCTGGACACCGGCATGGTCGGCGTCAACCGCGGCGCGATCTCCGATGCCGCAGCACCGTTCGGTGGTGTCAAGGAATCAGGCTTCGGTCGCGAAGGCGGAACCGAAGGTATCGACGAGTACCTCGACACCAAGTACGTAGCGCTGTAAGTTCTTCCGCGAACAACGAAGGCCTCGCCGGATTCCCGGCGAGGCCTTCGTTGTTCGAGGTTATTGTCCCAGCGGAGTGGGGCGGTAGTACTTGCCCTCGTGATAAAGAAGCGGCGCCGCGGCGGAATCATCGTCTTCGTCGGCGTGAACTCGGGTGACAAGCCCGACAACAAGGGTGTGGTCGCCCACCGGAATCAACTGATCGACCGTGACGCGCATCCAACTGGGCGTGCCGTGCAGAACCGGCTCGCCGGTATCGAGGACAGCCCAGAGTGATTGATCGGCAAAACGCTGATCGGCGCTGCGCGCAAAGCGCTGGGCCAAATGTTGTTGGTGTTCACCGAGAAGATGAATCACCAAGGACTTTGCGGCCTTCAGGGCGGTGATGCTCGACGACGTCTCCGCGATGTTGAACGACACGAGCGGCGGCTCGAGCGAGAGCGACGAGAACGAGGTCGCCGTGAACCCTACCGGTCCGGTGCCGGAGTCGAGGGTGACAACAGTGACTCCCGCGGGGTGACGGCCCAGTGCGGCCCGGTAGTCGGCGGCGCAGATGCCGGTGGACAACTCGGGCGCGGTGGTCGCGTCGGGTGTGGTTGGGTTGGAAATATCGTTCGGCGTGTCAGTCAACGGGGCTCTCCGGTGGGAAATTTGGTCTTTCGACCCACTATAAGCGCGCGTCTGACCGTCCTTAGTCCATATCCACGGCAAGGCCGGCCGTGATGCGCAGCAGTTCCGGATACGTCGTGCGGAAGACTGTGTTCGGATGGCCCGCCGCGGCCCACAGGATCGGATACTGCTCGAGCGCGGTGTCGACGTACGTCGGCAGGTTGGTGGGGTGCCCGAGCGGCGCCACTCCGCCGATGGGTTGACCCGTTGCGGCCTTGGCCATCTCCAGCGGAGCCCGGGTCAGTTTGCCTTCGAGGCGCTCACCCGTTGCCTGCAGATTCACCTGGTGCGCGCCTGAGACCAGCAACAACACTGGATCGTCGTCGAGTAGGAAGACGAGTGACTTGGTGATCGCGCCCACCTCCACCCCGACAGCTGCCGCTGCTTCTTCGGCAGTGTGCGTCGCGTCGGCTTGCGTGACGATGACGCCGTGATGACCGCGAGCGATCAGGGTTTCGGCGACGTGCGAGGCGTTGGGGTGGAGGAGGCTCGTCATGAATTCAAGAGTAGGACTAGTCGGCGATTGTCACAGCCGGAGTTGGCACTGTGTCGGCGGACTTTCGGTTCTTCCTGATTGTAAATCCGAACAACATGGCGGCGCCGACCACGGCGTACAGGAAAAGCGTCAGCACGGGCTGGCCGACTCCGACGTTGCCGAAGTACACGATGCTTCGAACACCCTCGGTGCCGGCGCCCGGAGTGATCCACCGGCCGATCGCGGCATAGAACGACGGGAGCACATTCGAGCCGAAAGCGCCTCCGGCACTGGGATTGCCGAGGATGACAAACACTGCGATCGCCAACGGGACGGCGAGAACGCCGATTGCCGCGCGGAGTCCGACCGTGAACATTGCCGTACCGAACACGACGGCACTTCCCAGCAGTGAGAGCGGGAGCCAGTGCCCGGCAAAGGTCCCGAGAACATGCGACGTGATGAGTGCGCCAAACGCCCCGGAAATCACCGAGTACACGGCGATCACACCGGTATGCGCAGCTGCCTGGCGAAGCGTCTTCGGTGCACCGATGAACAGGCCGATTGCTGCGGCAAAGAGGTAGCCGCCCACAACCCAGCCGATCGAGAGGTAGAAGCCGGACAGGCCGCGGTTGTCGTGAGCGCCCACCGGGATCTCGTCGCGCACCACGAACTCGCGGTTCTGGCTGCTCTCGACCTGGGCAAAGATCGATTCGAGTGACGTTGCAATGGAGCTACCGCCCGCACTGGCGGTGATCAGGGTGTCGGCTCCCGCCGGATTGATGACAAACGCACCCTGGATCTCGCGATCGTGGAGCATCCGACGCGCTGCGGCGGTGTTGTCGCCAACGCGTGCGTCGAGCGGGCTGCCGTCGATGGCGTTGAGCTTGTCGGCGATCTGCTGATCCATGCCGGCCGGTGTGCCCTGATCTGCGATGACCACAATCTCGATGTCACGTGGCGTCGGCTGATGGAACGCGGCGACATAGCTGAGGATGAAGCCCATCTGGAGCAGGATCATGCCGACGAACAGCGCGACCATGACTTTCGGGGCGCCGTATTTGGCCAGCAAGTTGTCGCTGGGGTGTTCGTGCGGAGGCGTGGGTGTTTCCGGTGCGGCGTGTGCCGGATGCGTTGTGGTCACGATGAGTCCTGATCTTGTCGAAAGTAAAGAGCTTGTCAATACCCGAGGTATTGAATACTCTAGGTATCGTGACCGAATCCCGTCAACCGGACTTCGTGCCGGTAACCCGCCCCGGACGCGATGTTGTGCGGCAAAGACTGCTCGACGCTGCGGCGGAAGAATTTGGGGAGCAAGGATTCAGTGCTGCACGTCTCACCGAAGTGGCCCGCCGAGCGGGCTTCACGAAGGGCGCCGTCTACTCCAACTTCGAGTCCAAGCAAGACCTGTTTGCCGAACTATTTGCGCAACGGTCACTCGAACTTGCCGGAAGGGTGCTCGCCGAGATCGCGGGCATGAGCCCCACCGACGCCGCCGGCAAAAGCGGCGAGGCAATCGCGTCGTGGATGGCGGGCAACCCCGGGTGGTTGCTGCTCGTCCTCGAATTCGGAGTCCTCGCCGGACGTGACCCCCAGATCGCCCAGGCATACCTCCGAGAGCGTCGGCACCTACGCAGTCAACTAGTGGAATTGATCGGTGCGCGAGCCCGGGAATGGGGCGTCGAGGATGCCTTCGATGTGCGGACTACCGCAATCTCGTTGATGGCCTTGATATCCGGATTGGTTCTCGAACACTCCGTGGACCCGGAAGAAGTCGATCAACAAGCAATGGGCGCCGCAGTGACCGCTCTATTTGCAGGCGCAGTCGCGCGGGCCGGTTTGCCTACCAGCTAACGCATCGGCGTCTGGGTGGCGTCGCAGTCGCGGATATTCGGTGCCGCGCGCCAATTGTGCGCCCGCAGGGACAACTGGCCGCGCGGCTGAACATTAGCCGCGCGGCAACCACATCAATTCCGGCATAGCAAACAAAACGCCCGCGACCGGAATCGGCCGCGGGCGTTCGAGCAAAGAAACTCAGACTGTTGCTGGAGTGTTCTCGTCGAGTTTCGGATCTTCGTTCGCGATCCGCTTGTTTCGGATAACGCTGCTGATAAAGGCCGCGCCGATCAAGAAGACACCAACAAGGCCGGTGATGATCTCGTTGATGTGAACACCGATGGACACCATCAGGATGACGGCCAGAGCGCCGATGGCCCAGTGAGCGCCGTGCTCGAGGTAGACGTAATCGGACAGCGTGCCCTTGCGGACGAGGAAGACGGTGATGGAGCGGACGAACATCGCGCCGACAAAGCCGAGGCCGAGAGCGATGATGATCGGGTCCGAGGTGATCGCAAACGCGCCGATGACGCCGTCGAAGGAGAAGGACGCGTCGAGGACCTCGAGGTACAGGAACAGGAAGAATCCGGCCTTACCTGTTGCCTTGGCCAGCTCGGTGGGTCCGCCGGACCTGACGGTCTCTTCGTCTTCGTCCTCTTCGGGAAGGTTGAAGAGTTCACCCAACCCGTTGACGGCGATGTACGTGATCATGCCGAGCACGCCGGAGATCATGACCGTCGTGACCTTGTCGTCTGCGGCGAGGAACGAACCTGCCAGAACCAGAGTGAGGCCGGCAACGACAACAGCGAGCTGATCCAGCTTGCCGATCCGCGCAAGGGGCTTCTCGAGCCAGGACAGCCAGGTGATCTCACGCTCTTCGAAGATGAAGCCGAGGAACAGCATCAGCAGGAACATGCCACCGAAGGCGGCGATGGTCGGGTGAGCGTCGGTGATCAGTGTTTCGTAGCTCGGATCGCCGTTGGGGAAGTAGGCGGCGTCGTCGGCCGGCGGGTTCAGCGCGAGGTCGAGTGCCGCGATCGGACCCAGGCCCGATGCCGCCCACACGATGACAAGCGGGAACACCAGACGCATACCGAACACCGCGATGACGATGCCGACGGTGAGGAAGATCTTCTGCCAGAAATCACTCATTCTTCGCAGAACGGTGGCATTGATGACGGCGTTGTCGAAGGAAAGCGAAATTTCCAGAATTGACAGGATGACAACGAGGAACAGAGCCTCGGGTCCGCCGTAGATGAACGCGACGATCATCGCGATGATCGAAATGCCGATCGATAAACCGAATATTCGCAGTACCACGGAGCGTGGCCCTTTCTAGTTGGTCAGTGCGCAGTGGTTACTGCAGCGGTTATCTCACCGCAATCGATACGAAGCCGGGGAGAGTTCCACAGCGTACTGCGGAACTCTCCCTTTGGTCAGCTCGACGGTAGGTCGACTATCAGACGTTGACGCCGTAGTCGCGTGCGATGCCCGCGAGGCCCGAGGCGTAGCCCTGGCCGATAGCGCGGAACTTCCACTCTGCGCCGTTGCGGTACAGCTCGCCGAAGACCATTGCGGTCTCGGTGGAGGCATCCTCGGACAGGTCGTAGCGGGCAAGTTCGTTGCCGTTGGACTTGTCGACAACGCGGATGTACGCGTTGCGGACCTGGCCGAAGGACTGCGAGCGTGCTTCTGCGTCGTAGATCGAGACGGGGAAGACGACGCTCTCGATGTTGGCCGGAACAGCGGCGAGGTTCACGTCGATCTGCTCGTCGTCGCCTTCGCCTTCACCGTCGGTGTTGTCACCCTTGTGCTCGATCGAGCCGTCGGGCGAACGCAGGTTGTTGAAGAAGATGAAGTGCTGGTCGGAGACGACCTTCTTGTCTGCACCTGCGCCGATTGCGCTGGCGTCGAGGTCGAAGGCTGCGCCGGTGGTGGAACGTGCGTCCCAGCCCAGGCCGACAACCACTGCGGTCAGGTTCGGGGCCTCCTTCGTGAGAGAGACATTGCCGCCTTTGGTCAAGCTGACGCCCATTCAGGGGTCCTTTCAAGAGAAGAGACATGGCCCGCGACGACGATTGGCCGTCTTGGGAATGTGTTTACCTCCTCCACCCTAACGGCACTTCGGGTGTGGCTGCGGTAACAGTGGAAATCGAAACGGAAGCGCAAGCAGTCGGCCCCGTAGGATTCAATCGTGGTAGGCAGATGGTCGGAGCGCTTCAATCGGGGGGTGAGCGTGGAGGAGTCGATCAGTCGTGCGCGGGAGGCGCAGACTGCGATGGTCTCGGCGTTTCTCGACATGGACAAGCGTCAGACGATTGCTTCCGCTGCTGTCAAAGCGTCGACCGAGCTCTTCCCCGAGCGTGGTCTGGGCGAGGCCTGGAAACCGGTGAGGGACAAGTGCTACGTGGCGGTGTCGAACTACCTGTCCACGAGCGAGCAGTACGGGAACGACCAAGCTCTCCATCGTGATGCGCGCACTGCCACTGCGGCCTTCGAGAAGTCGGTGGCCGAACTGGTATCCGCAGCTCAAAGCATTGATGCCTTCTACAACGGCAATCGAAGCCACCTCGAGCAGGCCACGGCGACGATGTCCACGATTCCGGTTCTCGGTCAGCAGGCGCGCACGGCTGCCGAAGCCGCTCGCCGCGCGTTGAGTGATACCGATCGGCGCTATTGCGAGTACCCGTCGGTAGTTGCGTCGTCGGAGCATCTGGACGCGTCCGTTGCCGCGCTCGCTCGGGCGGAACACGGTGAGCGGGCAGACGAAATCCGGGTCGAAGCCGAGCGGGTCAACGCCGCGGCAGCAGCACTCACGGAAGCATTGGCCCAGGCACCGTCCACACAGCGACATGCGCAGACGACGGTGTCGGCTGTGTCGACGAGGCTGGCGGCGGTGCGAACGCGGGTGGACCGCCTCGACCCTGCGTATTCGGCATTGCTCCGGGAGTTCAATGCCGCGAGTTCAGCAGATCTGGTCAACAACAGCAGTCGGAGTCGTGAACATATCGATAACGCCGCTGCCGATTTGAACGAGGCAATGCAGGCTTTGGATGTGGGCAATCCGGAGCATGCGTTGGCGTTGATGGCAGATGCGCGTCTTCATCTTGCCGAGGCGGAAGCCTGCGTCGATGCTGTGACGGATCGTTTGACAACACTTCGGGCAGTTCGGGCAGATCCGACAGAAAAAGAGCGTCAGGTCCGTTTTCGTTTGAAAGACGCGCAGATGTTTGCCGTCAATCACGGTTTGGTGGCGGAATGGGGGTCCGTGCTCGATGCGCAGTTGGCGCGGATCGAACGGGCGGCTGCGTCACTGACGGGAACTCATCCGGACTACTGGTCGTATGTCATGCAGTTGGATTCGGTTTCGGCGTTCATTGCCGAAGTCGTCGAAAAGATGCGGACGCAAGCAGGAAGACGCTGACCAAGAACTGAATATGCAGGTCGGGACCGATCGGGGGATCGGGATGGACACCCGAAAAATCAAGTGGGGGGCATGAAACGTGTAATTGCCATCGGTCATAGAGAGAAGAGACATGCAGCACTTTCAACACCTCGAGGATGATGTGCGGGAACAACTGTTCCTGCACGCTCCCCGGACCTTCAGCGATTCCGACGAGCGAGATCTGCTGGCGATCGCTTTGGGTGCGACTCTCTACGTTCCCGCCACGCGGGCAGGGTTGGCCGAGATCGTGGAGAAGCGCGCTGCCGAAGGTGTCAGTTCGATGGTTCTCGATCTCGAGGACGCCGTCGCGGACGACGAGGTGGAAACAGCGCGGGCCAATGCCGTGGCCGCGCTCGACAAGATCGCGGCAACGGATGCGGTCGGCATGTTGCTCTTCGTCCGGGTCCGTGAAGTGTCCGACATCGCGGACATCGCACAATCGCTGACGATTGGGCGCGCTGCGCTGACCGGATTCGTCATCCCGAAATTCGGGAGTGAATCCGGCGAGTCATTCCTCGATGCCATCGCTGACGCGTCCGAAGCGCTCGGAAAGCATCTGTACGCCATGCCCGTGCTCGAATCGCCGGAACTGGTACACCGTGATACCCGCGATCATGAATTACGCAGTGTCCAGGAGCTTCTTACTCGTCATCGGGATCGCATTCTCGCGGTTCGCATCGGTGCCACCGACATGTGCAGCACGTTCGGTATCCGCCGTGACCGCGACTTGACGATCTACGACGTGCGTGTAGTTGTCGATGTCATCGCCGACATCGTCAATTACCTTGGCCGAGCCGATGGTTCGGGTTTTGTCATCACCGGGCCGGTGTGGGAGTACTTCGCGGACCATGAGCGTATGTTCCGCCCGATGCTGCGTGCGACGCCGTTCGAGGAGCACGACGCGGTGCGGTTCCGGCAGCACTTGGTGAGCCGCGACCTGGACGGTTTGTTGCGGGAAATCGCTTTGGATCGGGCCAACGGCATTCAAGGTAAGACGGTTATCCACCCGTCGCACGTTGCCGCGGTCAATGCATTGTCCGCAGTCACGCATGAGGAGTACCACGACGCTCTCGACATTCTGGGCGTCGAGGTGGGTGGGGTGCAGGCGTCCGGCTATCGGAACAAGATGAACGAGATGAAGCCGCATCGCAACTGGGCTAGGCAGACGGCCTTGCGCGCACGTGTTTTCGGCGTGACCAACAAGGGGATCACGTTTGTCGAACTGCTGACGGCGTTGGTTGATCGATGACCAGCAGCGTGGGGTCGGTTCCCTGGGCCACAGAAGAATTCGGATTGGATCTTGTACACGGCGACTCTGCTGTCGGACGGACGGTGCCGGAGTTGGTGATTCCCGGACTGCGTCGCAATCCGCGCCGTGCGCACCTGTTGGTATCGACGGTACTCGGCAAGCACATCCCGACGCCGCCATCGGTCGTCATCGGGGCCGCCGACGATCTGGGTGATCTGGTGCGCGAGCGCCTGGGCGTCGGCGTTGACGTTGTTGTGCTCGGATTTGCCGAAACTGCAACAGGTTTGGGCCACTGCGTTGCTGCCCGCCTGCATGCTCACTGCTACTTGCATTCGACGCGCCGCGACGTACCAGGGGCTACTACGTTGGCCGGGTTCGAGGAGGGGCACTCGCATGCGACAAGTCACCTGATGCAACCGACGTCGGCGGAACTGTTCGAGAACAATTTGCCCCTGGTGTTGGTAGACGACGAAATATCAACCGGTGCAACAGCTATCGATGCCATTCGCGCACTGCACGGCCAGTGCCCGCGCGAGCGGTACGTCGTGGCCTCGCTGGTGGACATGAGAACCGACGAGCATCGCGCGGCCAGTGAGGCTGCCGCGGCAGAATTGGGAGTGGCTATCGATTACGTCAGTCTCGCATCGGGTTCCACTGTTCTGCCGCTCGGTCTGACGGAACGAGTGACGGCGCTGGATGCTCCCACTCTCAATATTGCCGGTACCGATCGCGGTTCGGTCACCAGAGTGGACATTCCGTGGCCGGCGGCAGTGCCGGACGGAGGCCGTCACGGATTCCTCGACGCGGATTCGGCAGGTTTCGACAGCGCGGTCGAAGCCGCTGTCAGGGTTCTGGATTCGACGGTGGCGCCAGACCGTGCACTGATCGTGGTCGGTCACGAAGAGTTGATGTATCTCCCTCTTCGCATTGCGAGCGGTCTCGAACGCGGCGGCCGCCAGGTGCGGTACCAGACGACCACGCGGTCTCCGGCATACGTCATGGACCATGTTGGCTACCCGCTGCGTCGTGGATTCACCTTTGTCGCACCGGAATCCGGCGAGAACGAGCCGCGCTTTCTGTACAACGCGCAGTGGCCGGACGAGGCCGTCGACGCACTTGTCGTGCTGATCGTGGACGAACCTGCCGACACCGATCGCCTGATGGCGTCCGGCGGTGTCGTGGAGGCACTGAGAAATGCCGGGACCGATGTTGTCGTGGCAACGGTGCGCGGCGCGGACCCGTCGATGTTGCGGGATTCGAGAGAAGGTGAAGGCACATGACGGCGCCTCTGGTCGGACCGGAGTTCGGTTCGTATGCACCCGACGAAGTGACGTGGTTGCTCAAGGATCTGTCTCACGTGGACCTCGAAGCGGATGTTGCGCTGCGGGAGAAGCGTATTCAGTCGGGTGAAGCACATTATGCCGAATCCCTTCCCATCGAGTACCAGCCCGATGCGGCGTATCGCGAACTGTTCGAAACCGTGTTGTCGGAGAGTGCGCCCAGGTTGGCGCGTGCGGTCGGAACGGTCACAGACCTGGTGCTGGCCGAGCGCGGCTCCGACGTCGTATTGGTCTCGCTGGCCCGCGCGGGCACTCCGGTGGGAATTTTGATGCGGCGGTGGGCGCAGCACGTCCACGGATTGACCTTGCCGCACTACGCCGTGTCGATCGTGCGGGGTAAAGGCATCGATTCTGTCGCGCTCGATTATCTTGCGCGCCATCATGATGCGTCGAACATCGTCTTTGTCGACGGCTGGACGGGCAAGGGTGCTATTGCCCGGGAACTCGAGGCCGCTCTCACCGAATATCATGCGGCGGGCGGCGCCGAATTCAATCCGGACCTCGCTGTTCTCGCGGATCCCGGATACTGCGTTCGGACCTACGGCACTCGAGACGATTTCCTGATCGCGTCGGCGTGCCTCAATTCGACTGTGTCCGGTCTGGTCTCACGGACGGTTCTCAACGACACCCTCATCGGACCCGGGGACTTTCACGGCGCGAAGTTCTACGCCGATCTGGCCGATGTCGATGTGTCCAACCGTCTACTCGACGTCGTCTCGGCGGAATTCGACAACGTACGGAGCGATGTCGCGGATTCACTTGCCGCTGTGCGCGCTTCGGATCGGACACCGACCTGGGCCGGCTGGGAATCGGTGGAGAAGGTGCAGGCGGAATACGGGATTTCGACCGTGAACTTCGTGAAACCGGGTGTCGGCGAGACCACCCGCGTGCTGCTTCGTCGTCTGCCGTGGAAGGTACTCGTACGTCAGAGGGCCGCGCCCGAACACGCACATATCCGTCTGCTGGCCGAAGCTCGCGGCGTCCCGGTCGAGGAAGTGCCCGATCTTGCGTACTCCTGCGTCGGATTGATCAAGGACATCACATGAGTGCGTCACCGGTACTGGTTGCGACCGATCTGGATCGCACGATGATCTATTCGAAAAACGCGATCGGCGGGGATCCCACCGGCACCGATCTGACCTCGGCACAGCACTACGTGTGCGTCGAGTACTACGACGGCGGTCCGCTGTCCCACATGAGCACCGAGACCATCGATCAGCTCCGGGCGCTCAGCGCGGCAACGCCGGTGATTCCCACGACCACCCGGACTATCGCGCAGTTCCAGCGCATCGACCTGCCGGGCGCTCCGTGGAAATACGCGATCACGAGCAACGGCGGCAACATCCTGGTGGACGGAAAGCCCGATCTCCGCTGGCGCAGCGAGATCGACCGATCGACCCGCACTGCCGGGATGGAGCTGGCGCACGTTCACAGTGAACTGGAAACCCGCATCGACGTCAGCTGGGTCAGTTCCATGCGGGTGGCAGACGAGCTGTTCCCGTACTTGGTAGTGGACTTGTCGACCATCCCGGCCGATTTCGAAGCGGACTGGAGTGCCTGGTGCACCTCACGCGGATGGAACGTCTCGCGCCAAGGCCGGAAGATCTACACGATGCCGGACGCGGTCTCGAAATCTCGAGCCCTCGCCGAGGTGCGAGCCCGCCTCGTCGACGCGGGCGAACTCACGCCCGACGCCACTGTCCTGTCGGCCGGAGACGGTGCACTCGATGCGGACATGCTCGAATATGCGGACTTCGCGATCCGGCCCCGGCACGGTGAGCTGGAAGAACTCAACTGGCAACGGCCGACCGTTACTGTGACAGAAGGATCCGGTATCGCGGCGAGTGCGGAGATTGTGCGTTGGTTCTCCGCCCATGTTGCCGCGATGACGGTCGGAACACCGCAAGAGTCCGAGCAGCTCTCTAAGTAATGCACGCTCTGAAATGAAGGAGATGTAGTTGTCTGTATCGCTTGCCAAAGGTCAGAACGGTCCGTTGGATGTGCCGGAGGTGATTGTCTCAGTGCAGTTGGCCGCCGCCGCTGACCTCTCCGCACTGCTCGTGGCCGGCAACGGCAAAGTGCGCTCCGACGCGGACTTCGTCTTCTTCAATCAGCCCACCGGGCCAGGCGTGCAGTTGGTTCCCAACCCGGGTGGCATCGCGTCGCTCAAGGTTTCGCTGGCCGGTGTGCCTGCCGACATCGAGCAGGTTCGTGCGGTGATCACTCTCGACGACACTTCCTCGAATTTCGGGCGCACCGCGGCGCCGACGGCTCGGGTATCGGATGCCGCCGGAAACGTGCTGTACGAGTACGTGATCGACGGGCTGTCCAGCGAGTCCATCGTCATCGCGCTCGAGGTGTACCGACGTCAGGGCGCGTGGAAGGTCCGCGCCGTCGGGCAGGGCTATGCCGGTGGATTTGCAGCGTTGGTGACGGATCACGGTGTCTCCGTCGACGACGCACCAGCACCCGCTGCCCAGGCCGCACCCCCGCAACCGGCCTACAGCCCGCCGCCGCAGCAGCAGCCGGTGTACAACCAGCCGCCCCAGCAGCAGCCGGCCTACAACCAGCCGCCGCAGCAGCAGCCGGTGTACAACCAGCCGCCGCAACAGCAGCCGTCGTACAACGCGCCGCCGGCCCCGCCCGCGCCGCCGGTGTACAACCAGCCTCCTGCCGCACCGGCTGAGGTGAGCCTGGTGAAGGGTCGCCCCGTCAGCCTCACCAAGGGGCAGAAGGTCACGCTCCGCAAGGAGGGCGGCGTTGCACTCACTCTGATCCAGATGGGGTTGGGCTGGGACCCGATCAAGAAGAGCGGCATGTTCGGCAGCCGCACGGCCAATGTCGACCTCGATGCGTCGGCGCTCCTGTACGCCGACGGCAATCTGGTCGACGTCTGCTACTACGGACAGCTCACGTCGAAGGACGGGTCGGTGCGTCACATGGGTGACAACCTGACCGGCGACGGTGATGGTGACGACGAAGTGATGACGGTCGATCTCCAGCGCGTGCCTGCGCACGTCAACGCGGTGATCTTCACGGTTACGTCGTACCGCGGGCACACTTTCGAGCAGGTGCAGAATGCGTTCTGCCGTTTGGTCGACAGCACCACCAACTCCGAACTGGCTCGGTACACGATGCAGGGCGGTATGGCGTTCACCGGAATGGTGATGGCAAAGGTGTACCGGCAGAACGGTGAATGGAAGCTGCAGGCGATCGGCGAGGGCATCCAGGCAAAGCACGCCGGCGAAGCCGCACCACAGCTGGGCCGTTTCCTGATGGCGTAGTGAGTGAAATTCGGTTGGGGTGTGAAAGGGCTTGGCTCGGTAGATGATTAATCGTGGGATTCGGTTCGGTTCAGTTGCGGCCACCGTGGTGGGACTGGTTCTGACGTTGGCGGGTGCCGGCGCCGCACACGCGTCGGTTCCCGTGGACTCCGGAGAGAACGCAGGCATCAAGTACACCGCTCTCGGAGACTCCCGGGCGTCGGGACCACGCTTGGAACCGATGTACCCCGACGGGTGCTCGCGGTCGTACGAGAACTTTGCGGGCAAGATATCGCGCGAACTCGGAACCTCGGAGTTCGCGGACGTGTCATGCAGTGCTGCTCGTAGCGAGAACATCATCTCCACACCCCAACTGATTCCGACGCAGTGGCCGGTCCAATTGGATGCAGTACACCCGGACACGAATCTGATCACCCTCTCGGTCGGGGGCAACGACTCGAACACCCTGATCGTGGGGGCACTGTGTGCTGCTCCCGCACCGGGCGTCGATCGCGGATGTCGCAACGATCCGCTCACCGAGTCCCTTGCGCAGTCCGGCATCGATCAGGCTGCCGATTCGCTCGACAAGACTCTGGCTGCGCTGACGCAGCGGGCTCCGCAGGCGCGGATCTACATGGTCGGAGCAGGCGGGATGATCGGTGCCAGGGCGTGCTGGCCCAATGTCCCGTTCTCGGACGGTGACGCGGCGTGGTTCATGAACTACTACGCGCGTTTCAACACACAATTTGCCGCGATCGCCGGCCGGTACGGCGTTCACGTCATCGACATCGCCACGGACGCGGTAGCGGGTGGACACGACGCCTGTGCTGCGCCGGAACAGCGGTGGTTCGAGGGCATGTTCTCGGAGTCGACGGCGCAGCGTTTGCATTTCACAGCGAGCGGAATGACCGAAGTTGCAGGCCGAATTGTGGCAGATCTGCGAGCGAACCCCATCGGCGTGGCATAGTTCTCGGCTGTGACTGTGGAGTTCGTTCCTGGACAGAATGCGCCGCTGCAAACATCCGTCGTGACGTTTCGTGCGTCCAGCCAGACGCCGTTCGACGTGTCTGCGATGGTGACGGATGCGCGCCTGCAAGCCCTTTCGTCCGACGCTTTTGTCTTCTACAACCAGCCGTCGACGGCCGGCGTGCAGCTGACAGGCGACGTCGTCCGGGTCGATCTCGATCGTCTTCACCCCGATGCGGCAGCGGTGCTGTGCATCGTGAGCGTCGATCCGAGTGCCGCCACAGCCGGGGCCTTTCGGGTTGCCGGTTTGTCTGCGCGGCTGAGCGATGAATCCGGTTCGGTACTCGGCGAATTCGACATTCCCACCGCAGGTTCGGAGACCGCAGTCATCTGCTGGGAGCTGTACCGGCGAAACGGCGCGTGGAAGGTTCGAGCAGTCGGACAAGGCTATGCGGGCGGTTTGGCCGAACTCATCGGCGTTCACGGAGTCGAGGTAGACGACGCGCCGGCAAACGCGGGAAGCCCTACTGCGCCGGTGCGCGACGATCAGGTTGTGGAGCCCGTCGAAGAGGGCCGCGCACTCGAACGTATGTGGATGATCTTCGAAGACGCATCGAGGTCGGCGGCGTCGCTGATATCGAGCAGCGAATACGCGATGACGAGGTTGGACGAGGAACTGTCGGTAGCGGTAGCTGACGCGAGCACCCGCAACTCGCCGGCCGGTATTGCCGCCCGTGAAGCTGCGCAGAAGCGTCACGACGAACTGGTGGCGACAGCCCGCGAGAGCCATACACGAGATTCCGCGCAATTGGCCCATGAGCTGACCGTCGTGGATTCGGTGATTCCGCGGGCGATGGCGTCCTGGGAATCACCGGTATGGGCGGCGGGTTCGGCGAGGGAATCTCTGACGTCGAGTGATGGTGTGCGACTTGGCATGTTGTCCGCACCTGACCGAAGTTCACTGAGTGTGCCCTACTGCATGCCGCTCCCACTGCCACGGCCGATCTGGGTGGACAGCACCTCCGGGGCAGCGGCGGTCGCTGTGGTCAGTGCGTTGACGCTGCGAATCATGGCTGCCGGGCCGATGCCGTTGCTTGACGTCGTCGATCTGACCGGGTCGTACACGTTGCTGACGGATCGTTTGTCCGCGCAGTTGGCCGGGCCGGTAATTCGCACGCATCAGGAGATTTCTGCGCGGTTGACGGAGTTGGCCCAAGCTGTGGATTTGGCGGGGCTGGCAAGAAACAGCGGCCAGGAGTTCGCGATGTCTCACGACGCCGGCCCGAGCACTCCACGACTACTGATACTCGGCGACTTCCCGCATGGGTATTCGGCGCAGGACGCCGAGGCGATCATGTTTCTCGCCGAGCACGGACCGATGATCGGATTGTCGATACTGCTTGTCGGAGATGACGAGTCGAGTTCGACCGAGGAGAGCATCGTGGCCTTGGCACATGGGTGCCGCCACGTTCCGGCGGCAGGTGAGATCGACGTCCACGATCCGTGGACGGGCTCGCACTGGGTCTTGGTCCCGGACACCCTCAATCCGGCCACGCAACCGCAACTCTTTGCCGCATTCGACAAACTCTGACTCGATCAGAGTTCGTCGAGCGTAATAATCCCGTCCTGCAATGCACGTGCAAGCAGGCTCATCTTCGTGGGGGCTCGCCGACCGACGGCCGCGTATTTCCCTCGAATTCGCATCAGATGTGTGTTGATTGTCCCGATCGAGATGAGCAGTTGCGCGGACACGACGGTTTTACTGTCGGATTTGAGCCAGTGCCGGAGCACTTCGATTTCGCGGCTGGAGAGACCGGGATCGCGCGGCGGCGCAGCGGGTTGTTCGGGCGACCCGGTCACGGAAGTGCTCCTCGATCTTGACTGATTGCAGGGCCGCAAGCATATAAGAACCTACCGGAAGGTTTTAATTGTAGGGGTGGATGGCAAAATTCGGGGCTCCCAGGCAAAGTGGTTGGTACGACTACGCGCGGTGCGTGGCGGCTCTACCCGAGGAGACTCATGGCATTCTGGGATCAGCTGAAGGCTAAGGCTCAGGAAATGAACAGCCAGCTCAAGACCAAGACGAGCCAGTTCCAGAACAAGGAGTTCAAGAACGCAAGTATGGCGATGTGCGCGTTGATCGCGGCCGCAGACGGCTCGATCGACCCGGCAGAGCGTCAGAAGACGTCGGCATTGATCATGAGCAACGAGTCGCTGGCGGTCTTCCCGCCGGCAGAGCTGAGTCAGCAGTTCGATTGGTACTGCAGCAAGCTGACGTCGGACTTCGAGTTCGGAAAGCTAGAGGCAACCGCGGCAATTTCCAAGCTCAAGTCCAAGCAGGATCAGGCTCGCGCGGTCATTCAGATCGGCATCATCATCGGCGGCGCCGACGGCAACTTCGATCAGCATGAGCGCGCAGTAGTGCGGGACATGTGTTTTGCGGTCGGAATTGCTCCCTCGGAATTCGATCTCTGATAGTTCTCTTGCAGAAAGCGGGTGCGGTGCCACTGGCACCGCACCCGCTTTTGTCTCGTCAGTACTCCGGGTAACCGTCCTCGGGGCCGAGCATGCGCTCGATCCGGGTACATGTGATCTTTGCCAACTCGTCGACGCAGATCTTGCGTTCCACGGATGCCGGATTAGTCAGGCGGACGCGGATGTTCTCGAGGAGATCCTGGGCATCGTGCCCGTGTGAGCACCAGATGTATCGGAACCCGAAGGTCGACTCGTATTCCTCACCGGCTCGGCGGATGGTGGCCATCAGTGACTCGTCGGAATCCCAGATCGCGCATTGTTCGAGGTGGGATGGCGCACTTTGGGCGCGGACGCCGACGGGCGGATGGCAGTGCAGGGCATTTTCGACATCTGCGTCGGACAGGTTGAGCAGTGCGTTCTCCGCTCGGGCCAGGATCTCCGCGTAACTGGCAAACGGGCGACCGTCGCTGACCCATCCAGCCCACGTCATCGAGCAACAGCATTCGTACAGCGCATGGATTGCCTTCGGGCGGGGCAGTTCGTTGAAGCGTTCCAACCCGATCGACTGATGTAGCAGCATGTGCCCTCCCGGTCGGTTCCTGAGGCAGTGTTGGGCGTCCTGCCACGGGTTTGCCAGATGTGCGATCACCATCGATGATCCGACGTTTACCTGCGAATGGGAAGGTTTGCCAGCTCGAATTTTCAGGTTCTTAACACGTGGGAAATCCGTTCAACCGACGTGAACATGGGGCCGGCGGGAGCGTCGACGTTCGGCGCGGCGCAGCACTTCGCGGGTTACCGGAGCGGTTTCGCCTTCGCCGATGAACAGGAAACGAAGCAGGTTGGTCAGAGGATTTCCCTCGGACCATTCGAAGTAGACATCCGGGATCACGCCAGTGAGATCGCGAGCCTTCAGGAGAACGGCTGCGATGGTGTTCGGCACTGCCGGACTGTCCACTCGCAGGACTCGGTGTCTGCCGCGGCGTCGGCCGTGGACAACAAGATCAGTGCTGAAATCGGAGGAGTCGGTGACATTGACTTCCATGAAGATGATCGATTCACCTCTGGGGATGTTGCTGTGCACTCGTTGCTGGAGTTCCTTGACTCGGTACTCCTTTTCGCTGAGGTGGGCGGCGTCGTGCGCGACAATTGCGAGATAGCCCCGGTGCGTGGCTTCGTTGATGAATTGCACAGCGGTGTCGTCGAATTCGACGGATTTAGCGCGCAGCTCGAACGCGCGCGTCACCCTCGACAGGAGGGATACGACCATGATCGCAGCGATGAAGAACGATGCAACTTTCACCCCGTCCGGTCGTTCGATGATATTGGCGATGGTTGTGTAGACAAAGAGAGCTGCAACAAAACTGAAGGCTACGAACAGTTTTCGATTTCCACGTCTGCGCACGGACAGGGTGACTGCCACCGCCGCGGAGGAGATGAGAACCAACACGCCGGTTGCGTACGCGGAACTCTGGGCGTCGACGCTTGCATCGAAGTAGAACGTCACGGTGATCGCGATGACGCTGAACACGAGCACGAGTGGGCGGACCGCGCGAGCCCACGACGGGGCCATTCCGTACCGGGGGAGATATCGGGGAACAAGATTGAGGAGACCGGCCATCGCGGAAGCGCCGGCAAACCACAGGATGAGGATCGTGCTGAGGTCGTAGACGGTGCCGAATATCTGCCCGAGATAGTCGTGAGCAAGAAACGCCAAGGCACGCCCATTTGCAGCGCCACCCGGCTGAAACTCGTTCTCCGGGATGAGAATTGTTGTCACCAGGCTCGACGTCAGCAAGAACCCACTCATGATCAAGGCGGCCGCGGTGAGTAGATGTTTAGTGCCGCGGATACGGCCCTCCGGTTGCGCTTCGGTGTCGCGTGGCCCGCCTTCGATCTGCGGCATCACGGCAACACCGGTCTCGAAACCCGAAAGGCCCAGAGCAAGTTTCGGGAATACGATCAGAGCGATCAGGATCATCATCGCGGGATTGCCGTGTTCCGTCGACATGGCTCGGGTCCAATCGGTGACCAATGCGGGAGCGCTCACGATGTGCCACAGGCTCACGCCGATCACCACGAGATTCAGCGTCAGGTACACCGCGACGAGTCCAACCGCGATGCCGATGGCCTCGGTGAAACCGCGAAGGAACACCGCTGACAGCAGTGCCAGGAGAACCAGCGTGATGACAACGGTCTGTCCGGAGAGAAATGTTGGCGCAAAAGGATTTTCGACGAGGTGGGCGGTTGCATCCGCAGCCGAGAGCGTCATCGTGATCATGAAGTCCGTTGCGGCAAATCCCAGTAACGCCAAGACGAATATCTTGCCGCGCCACTTCGGAAGCAGTCGTTCGAGCATTGCAATCGAACCTTCGCCGTGCGGACTCTCCCGCGCCACGCGTCGGTAGACGGGTAGTGCGCCGAACAGGGTGAGAAGGATGAGCACAACCGTGGCCAACGGGGCCAAGGTGCCGGCTGCGAGGGCGGCGATCCCAGGTTGGTAGCCGAGCGTCGAGAAGTAATCGACCCCGGTCAGGCACATGACTTTCCACCACGGGTGGCGATGTTCCTGCTTTGACGTGATGCGGTGTGGACCCAGGTGTCCGCCGGGTTCTTCGGTGATGTCTGCGAGCAGCCACGACCTCAGCCGACGTCTAGGAGTGCTCGGTTCGGCGGTCGTCGCCATAGTGATCGCTCCTCGTGCGCAGGCTCGATCAACCGGGTACCCGTTTTCCGGTTCTCAGCATTTCCGGTTCTCAGCGGATTCGCAGGAATCTCGAGCTGAATTCTTCGGGAAGCGGGTCTACATTGAAGTAGTCGAACTTCGCCGCAGGCTTGACTTTTGGAACCTGCGACGAGAATGCGGAGTCGAGAGGATCGCGTAATGGCTACTACTGTGGAGACCAGGAATCCGAGAAGTTCGAGCGTGCGGACCGTCCCGCTGGCTCAGTACATCGAAGAGCACCCGACGGTGCGGGTTTTTCCTCCGACGAGCGAACGCGCCGCGCGGATCGCGATGCAGACGATGTGGGCGCTGATTGCAGTGTCGCTTGTGATCTTGGTGCTGGATGAGGCCGGGCTCTTCGGCTGATCGCAACTCGAGGTTACTCTTGAGTAATGAGCGAACAGAAGAGCTGGAATGCGTTCACCGTAGAGCGCGAAGACCACATTGCCCAGGTCACGTTGATCGGCCCTGGCAAGGGCAACGCGATGGGTCCGGATTTCTGGAGTGAACTTCCCGAGATCTTTTCGGACCTCGACGCCGATCCCGATGTGCGCGCTGTCGTCATCGCCGGTTCCGGCAAGCACTTCTCGTTCGGTCTTGATCTGCCGGCGATGAGCGGTGAATTCGGTGCTGTCCTCGCGGACAAGGCTCAGGCCGGTCCGCGAACCAAGTTCCACGACATGATCAAGCGCATGCAGTCCGGCATCAATGCAGTCGCGGATTGCCGCAAGCCGGTGATTGCCGCAGTTCAGGGTTGGTGCATCGGCGGCGGCGTCGACCTCATCACGGCAGCAGACATTCGCTACGCAAGCGCCGACGCCAAGTTCAGCATCCGTGAGGTCAAGGTCGCCATCGTTGCGGACATGGGCAGCCTCGCCCGTCTGCCCGCGATCATCGGCGACGGACACCTGCGCGAACTCGCGTTGACCGGAAAGGACATCAACGCTGCGCGCGCCGAGAAGATCGGCCTCGTCAACGACGTGTTCGACGACGCAGACGCCGTGCTTGCCGCAGCCCGCGCAACTGCCCAGGAAATTGCGCTCAACCCGCCGCTCGTCGTCCACGGCATCAAGGACGTGCTCGATCACTCGCGCAGCGCGAGCGTCGACGACAGCCTGCGCTACGTCGCAGCCTGGAACGCGGCGTTCCTGCCGTCGCAGGACCTGACGGAAGCCATCACCTCGGTCTTCCAGAAGCGCCCGCCGGTCTTCACGGGGGAGTAGACAAACGGGGAGTAGGCAAACGGGGAGTAGGCAAACGGGGAGTAGGCAAACGAAAATCCCCGCGCACCGGAAGGTGAGCGGGGATTTTTTGTGCGCAGATCTTTCAGTGACCGCCGTTGGCAGCGAGACGCTTGATCGAAGCCTCGACCTCGGCCTCTGCCTCGGCGCGGCCGACCCAGTTTGCAGCCTCGACGTGCTTGTTCGGCTCCAAGTCCTTGTAGTGGACGAAGAAGTGCTTGATCGCGTCAAGCTCGAACTGCGAAATGTCGCTGAGGTCCTGGATGTGATCCCAACGCGGATCACCTGCAGGAACGCACAGGACCTTGTCGTCTCCGCCGGCTTCGTCGACCATTTTGAACATGGCAACGGGACGAGCTTCGACGATTACGCCGGGGTACACCGACTCGGGCAGCAGAACCATGGCGTCCAGAGGATCGCCGTCCTCGCCGAGGGTGTTCTCGATGTATCCGTAGTCAGCCGGGTAGCCGAAGGCGGTGTAGAGGTAACGGTCCAGCTTGACGCGGCCGGTCACGTGGTCGACCTCGTACTTGTTGCGCTGACCCTTGGGGATCTCGATGGTGACGTCGAACTCCACGCCGATTCCTCGCTGTCGTGTCGGTAATGATTCGTCCGGAAGGATATCGGGTCAAGGATAAGGTTGGCTGACCACCCAGCAGGGCGAGCACAGACGGAGGGGCGTTGGCGGGCCAGGGAAAGAAAAAGATCGGCTCGTTGGAAGAGCGCAAACGACGCACAGTGCGCATTCTGCTGGCGGTGTGTGTGGTCGCGGTAGTCGCGATCGCGGCAGTGCTGGTTGTCGCACTGGGAACTTCCGAAGAACCCACGCAGAACGCGATTGTCACGACATCGCCACAACCGAGCCCGGTGACGCCGTCGCCGCAGGTAGTTCCTGTTCCGGCAGACGCGCCGATACCGTCGGAGGCTGGAATTGCCGCGGCTATCGGACCGGCTGTCGCGAACCCTGACCTTGGGAAATTCACCGGCGTTGTCGCTGATGCGCTCACCGGGCAGGTTCTGTGGAGCGCCGACCCGTCGACGCCCATGACACCGGCATCCACCACCAAAGTGCTGACCGCAGCTGCTGCGCTGCTGGCATTGCCGCTCGATCATCGACTGTCTACGACAGTGGTCCAGGGTGCTGCGCCGGGGCAGTTGGTGCTGGTCGGTGGCGGTGACCCGACATTGACCGCAACGCCGAAGGGGCAGAGCGGGTACTACGCAAACGCTGCGCATATTGCCGATCTTGTCGATCAGATCAAAGCGTCGGGAACGCCGGTGGACAGCATCGTCGTCGACAGTGGTCTGTTCAAAGGTGACACCATGGCGCAGGGATGGTTCCCGGCCGATATCGCTGCGGGATACATCACACCCATCGAATCGGTGATGATCGAGGGCGGTCGATTCGACGGCTCCATGGACGAATCACCGCGTTCGGAAACTCCCGCATTGGACGCGGGGAAGGTTCTGGCACAGGCACTGGGCGTCGACGTGGCCAAAGTCTCGGCAGGAACTGCGCCCGCCGGCGCCAAAGCGATCGCGAGCGTGCAGTCCGCACCGCTCAGTGACCGTCTGATCCAGATGATGGAACATTCCGACAACGTGCTCGCCGAGACCATCGGGCGCGAGGTGGCGATTGCGTCAGGCACCGAAGCGTCGTTCGCTGGGGCAGTGGAGGGAACCGCCAAGACTCTGCGCGCCGCCGGCTTCGATTACACCGGTGTGACGCTGTTCGACTCCAGCGGACTCTCCGTCGACGATCTCATTCCCGCGGAGGTTCTCGATCGAGTGATGACCGCCGCAGCGGGAGACGGCGACCCGAAGCTGCGGCCTCTGCTCGACTACCTGCCCGTTGCCGGTGGGACCGGCAGCTTGTCCGACCGATATGCGTCGGGCAATCGGACCGGCGCAGGCTGGGTGCGTGCCAAGACGGGAACTCTGTCGACGGCTAGTGCGTTGTCAGGTTTTGTGGTGGATCAAAACGGACGAGTGCTCACCTTTGCGCTCATGTCGAACGATCGGCCACCGGAAGTCAGCCGTCCGGCTTTGGACGCCATCGCCGGAGCATTGAGGAATTGCGGGTGCCAATAGTGGCAGCAGAGAACGACTCGACAACTCTGGGTGGAGCGGTCGACTGGAGTCTCGCGACCAAAGCCGGCATCAGATTGGCGCGCGGTGGTCCGGCCATGTCGCGCTACACCGCCGAAACCGCTACCGCGGAGCTGGCTGACGCGTCGAAGCGCGCCGAACTGCCGGTGCGCGATGTCACCGGTCTGGCCGACGGCCTGCCCGTCCCGGCAGCGGACGTTCTCGACCGAGCCGGCTGGATCACCGCGGCGTCGCGGTCGATGGCCCATCTCACCGGCGCCGATCCGGACGGCAACGGAAATCTGCTGGTCGGCAAACCCGCGGGTTTGCAGGCAGGTGCGATGCTCGCCTACCTGTCGTCGGCGATTCTCGGGCAGTACGACCCCTTCACCGGCGAAAACGGCACGCTGCTTCTGGTCACGCCGAATATCGTGTCCGTCGAGCGTTCGCTCCGACTCAACCCGAGTGATTTCCGGCTATGGGTCTGCCTCCACGAAGTGACGCATCGCGTGCAATTCTCGTCGTCACCGTGGTTGGCGGATTACATGAAGGAATCCGTCGAAACATTGAGCGCGAGCGTCGACGAGTCGATGACGGATGTCGTTGGTCGTCTCACCGCCGAACTGCGGTCCAGGAAGAACCCTGCAGCCGACGGTGACGACGCCACCCCCGGCGGAATCATCGGGCTGCTGCGTGCGTCGCAGGCGGAGCCGCAACGCGAAGCACTTGATCGCATGCTGGTTCTCGGCACTCTGCTCGAAGGTCACGCCGACCACGTGATGGATGCAGTCGGGCCTGCCGTTGTGCCGTCCGTCGCCACGATTCGCGCCGCCTTCGACAAGCGTCGGCAACGCAAGTCCAATCCGGTCCAGCGCATCATCAAGATGCTGCTCGGCATGGACGCCAAGATGGCGCAGTACGTCCGAGGCAAGGCGTTTGTCGACGCCGTGGTTCTCAAAGTCGGGATGGAGCAGTTCAACACCATCTGGACCGGCCCGGAAACATTGCCGTTGCTCGACGAGATCGACCATCCCGACGCGTGGGTGACACGCGTGCTCGGTTAGACGGTGCTGCCTGAAACTGCGTCACTGCTGGAAATGCGGCTGGCGCTGCGGGGGTGGCTGCGTCGCTACCACTCCCACGGCCGGGTGTGTGTGGCGCTGTCCGGTGGTGCTGATTCCTTGGCGCTCACTGCCGCTGCGGTGGCCGAAGCGGAGTCGGTGGACGCGCTGATCGTCGACCATCGTCTGCAGGAGGGCTCGGACGTCGTCGCTCGTGCCGCCGCTGACCAGGCACTGGCTCTGGGAGTTCGCTCGGCGCGGGTACTCACTGTCGACGTCCACGGCAACGGCAGCCTGGAGGCCGCCGCCCGCGATGCGCGCTACGAGGCACTGGACGGCAGCCGGGGAGATGCACCGGTTCTGCTCGGACACACCCTCGACGACCAGGCCGAAACGGTTCTTCTCGGACTCTCCCGCGGATCCGGTGGTCGATCCATTCAGGGAATGCAGGCCTTCGACGATCCGTGGGGCCGGCCGCTGCTCGGCGTGCGACGCGGCGTGACCCGAGCCGCGTGTGAGGACTTGTCGATCACGCCGTGGGAGGACCCGCACAACACCGACGACGAGTTCACGAGGGTTCGATTGCGGCACGAGGCCTTGCCGCTACTCGAAGAAATTCTTGCGGGCGGAGTTGCCGAAGCACTGGCCCGCACTGCCACACAACTACGTGAGGACGGGCAGGTTCTCGACGCGCTTGCCGGCGCCGTACTGCTTCGCGTTGTTGTCGACGGGGAAGTGGAAGTGGACACACTTGCCGAATCGGCCGGTGCGATCCGACGGCGCGTTCTTCGGAGCTGGCTTCTCGGCAGTGGTGCAAAAGCGTTGACGGACAAGCAGTTACGAGCCATCGATGCCTTGATTGCCGATTGGCGGGGGCAAGGTGGTGTCGCGATCGGTGGCGGAACCCCGGAGTCGAGGTTGGTGGTGGTTCGTCGACGTGGCAGGCTGACCGTCGGATTCGAAGACCGACGAAGGGTTTGACGCGTGTACGAGGGTGACATCGCATCGGTACTGATTACCGAGGAACAGATTCGTCAGCGAACGGCCGAACTCGCGGAGGAGATCGCGGCGCGTTATCCCGTCGGTGCACCCGAGGGTGACCTGCTTCTGATCGGTGTTCTCAAAGGCGCAGTCTTCTTCATGACGGACTTTGCCCGGGCTCTCCCGATTCCGTCTCAGATGGAGTTCATGGCCGTCAGCTCTTACGGGTCCTCGACCTCGTCTTCGGGCGTCGTCCGCATTCTCAAGGACCTCGACAAGGACATCGCCGGCCGCCACGTGCTGATCGTCGAGGACATCATCGACTCCGGTCTCACGCTTTCCTGGCTGATGCGCAACCTCAAGACCCGGAACCCCGCGTCGCTCGAGGTCGTCACGCTGCTCCGCAAGCCCGACGCCGTGAAGATCGACGTCGACGTTCGTGACGTGGGCTTCGACATTCCCAACGAGTTCGTCGTCGGTTACGGACTCGACTACGCCGAGCGTTACCGCGATCTGCCGTACATCGGATTGCTGGATCCCGAGGTTTACGGCGGCTGAACTCGCTGCCTCGCGTGAGGTAGGAGTGCGTGTTCGCTTACAGGGAACTATGCGCTGTGGTTGCTCGGGAACCTCGTGGTCTTGGTCGTCGTTGAAATTGCAGACGATCGTTTCGATCGACGTCGACGGCTGCTGACGGGCACAGACAGGACCGACCACGGTAACCTGCAGGTGTCCGGTTGACAGCCGGCGGCGACCGGCAGACCCGCACTCCCGAAAGGACCGGCCACTTCGGCCGACCTGTATGAACCGTAAGACTGTGTTCCGTAACGTGCTACTCGTAGCCGTCGTGCTGATGGTGATCTACGCCTTCAGCTACTTCGGTAACGACACCCGTGGCTTCAAGACCGTCGATACGTCGGTCGCGATCTCCCAGATAGACGCCAAAAACGTCACGTCTGCGCAGATCGACGACCGTGAGCAGCAGGTTCGCCTGTGGCTCAAGGAAGGTAACGACGCGACTGGTGGCCAGACGCAGATCTTGGCGAAGTACCCCGAGAGTGCGTCCCAGCAGATCTTCCAGGACATCGAGGGTGCCGGGCTCGAGAAGTTCAACACCACCGTCACCACTCAGAGTTGGCTGACGTCGATTCTGTTGTTCGTCCTGCCGATGATCATTCTGTTCGGCATCTTCTTCTTCGTCATGAACCGCATGCAGGGCGGCGGGGGACGCGGCGGTGTGATGGGCTTCGGTAAGTCGAAGGCCAAGCAGCTGTCCAAGGACATGCCCAAGACCACGTTCGCCGATGTCGCCGGTGCGGACGAAGCTGTCGAAGAGCTGTACGAAATCAAGGACTTCCTCCAGAACCCGACGCGCTACCAGGCCCTCGGTGCCAAGATCCCGCGCGGTGTCCTGCTGTACGGGCCTCCCGGTACCGGTAAGACGCTCCTCGCTCGCGCTGTTGCAGGCGAAGCCGGTGTCCCGTTCTTCACCATCTCCGGTTCCGATTTTGTCGAGATGTTTGTCGGTGTCGGCGCGTCGCGTGTTCGTGACATGTTCGAGCAGGCCAAGCAGAACAGCCCTTGCATCATCTTTGTCGACGAGATCGACGCCGTCGGTCGTCAGCGTGGCGCAGGCCTCGGCGGCGGGCACGACGAACGTGAACAGACTCTTAACCAGTTGCTCGTCGAGATGGACGGTTTCGGTGACCGCACCGGCATCATCCTGATCGCCGCAACCAACCGCCCAGACATTCTCGACCCGGCTCTGCTCCGTCCGGGCCGCTTCGACCGCCAGATTCCCGTCGGTGCCCCCGACCTCGCCGGCCGACGCGCCATCCTGCGTGTTCATTCGCAGGGCAAGCCGATCGATCCCAACGCAGACCTCGAGGGTCTCGCCAAGCGGACCGTCGGTATGTCGGGCGCTGATCTGGCCAACGTCATCAACGAGGCCGCACTGCTCACGGCGCGCGAGAACGGCACCGTCATCACGGAAGCCGCACTGGAGGAATCCGTCGACCGCGTTGTCGGTGGACCGCGTCGCAAGAGCCGCATCATCAGCGAGCACGAGAAGAAGATCACCGCGTACCACGAGGGTGGACACACACTCGCGGCGTGGGCGATGCCCGACATCGAGCCCGTCTACAAGGTCACCATTCTCGCTCGCGGTCGCACCGGCGGCCACGCGATGACGGTGCCAGAGGACGACAAGGGTTTGATGACGCGCTCCGAGATGATCGCGCGTCTCGTGATGGCGATGGGTGGACGCGCCGCGGAGGAATTGGTCTTCCACGAGCCCACCACCGGCGCGTCGTCCGATATCGACATGGCCACCAAGATCGCTCGCGCGATGGTCACCGAATACGGCATGAGCGCCAAGCTCGGTGCAGTCCGCTACGGGCAGGAGGGCGGCGATCCGTTCCTCGGCCGTTCGATGGGAGTGCAGTCCGACTACTCGCATGAGATCGCCCGCGAGATCGACGAGGAGGTGCGCAACCTCATCGAGGCCGCGCACACCGAAGCGTGGGCAATTCTCAGCGAGTACCGTGACGCCCTCGACCTCATTGCCAGCGAACTGCTCGAGCGTGAGACGTTGACCCGCAAGGATCTCGAGAAGATTCTTGCCGGCGTCGAAAAGCGTCCGCGCATCACGGCTTTCAATGATTTCGGCGGCCGCACGCCGTCGGATCGTCCGCCGGTCAAGACGCCTCGTGAATTGGCGATCGAACGTGGCGAGACGTGGCCGGAGCCGGCCCCGGCGCCCGTGCTCGTGAAGTCGGGTGCGCCCGCTGCCTCGAGCATCGGCGGTTCCAACGGTTACGCGCAACCCAATGCTCCGCAGCAGCAGCCTGCGGCCCCCCAGCAACCCGCACCCGCGCCGGGTACTCCCGACTACGGAGCACCGGCCGGTTGGTCGGCTCCGGGTTGGCCGCCGCGCGAGAACGAGACGCAGGCGTACCCCGGCCAGCAGACCGGCGGATACCAGGGCACGCCCAACCAGGGCGCTCCCAACCAGGCACAGCCTGCGCCGGGCCAGTACGGTCAGCCGGCACCGGGTCAGTACAGCCAGCCGGCACCGGGTCAGTACAGCCAGCCCGCACCCGGTCAGTACGGTCAGCCGCAGAGCCATCCGGGTGAGCAGGCCTATGGTCAGCAGAATCCGGGCCAGCAGCAGAATCCGGGCCAGCAGTACCAGGGCCAGCCTCAGTACCCGACCCAGCATTACACGGGTCAACAGGGTCAACCGAGCTACCCGGTGCAGTACCCGGACGGTGGGCCGTTTGCCGATCCGAACCGTGGAAATGCCGGTGGAAACACGGGCGTCGAGGGTCAGGATCAGTGGCTGGCGCCGGAGTCGGATCCCAACGCCGCGTCGAGCGACGACGGACCGAGCACCATGCGCTGGGACGGACCGGACGGATCTCGCTGACCAACCGCCGTTAGGCTCATGCGGCGGGGTATGAAACAAACTCTCGAGGAGCGTTCGGTTGTCGGTGAATGAAGTGGTCAGTGAACTGGTATCGGTTGAAACAGGACGGCCGTTCGATCAGGCCCGTGCAGAAGCAGCGGTTCGTGAACTGTTGATCGCGGTGGGCGAGGATCCGGACCGTCCCGGTTTGCTCGATACACCCGCACGGGTGGCTCGGTCGTACAAGGAGATCTTTGCCGGGCTGTACTCCGAACCGGATCAGGCACTCAACACCACGTTCGACGAAGGACACCAGGAACTGGTGCTCGTGCGCGACATTCCGATGTACTCGACCTGCGAGCACCACTTGGTCTCGTTCCACGGGGTGGCACATGTCGGCTATATCCCGGGTAAATCCGGCAAGGTCACCGGACTGTCCAAGTTGGCGCGAGTTGTCGATCTGTACGCAAAGCGGCCGCAGGTCCAAGAACGGCTGACAAGCCAGATCGCCGATGCGTTGATGCGCAAGCTCGATCCGCGCGGTGCCATCGTGGTCATCGAGGCCGAGCATCTGTGCATGGCGATGCGTGGTATCCGCAAGCCCGGCGCGAACACGACGACGTCGGCTGTTCGTGGGCTCCTGCAGTCCAGCGCGGCCTCGCGTTCCGAGGCTCTGGACCTCATTCTTCGTAAGTGAGCGCAGTGAACTCCGCGGGCGGCGTGTCGACGGATCCGGGTCGGACGCTGGTGATGGGGGTCCTCAACGTCACCGCTGATTCATTCTCGGACGGTGGCCAGTTCCTCGATCGAGATGCGGCGCTTGCCCGCGGACTGGAACTGAAAGCTCTGGGCGTAGACATCGTCGATGTCGGTGGCGAATCGACCCGGCCGGGAGCCTCGAGGGTTGATCCGAAAGTGGAAGCGGGACGGGTAGCGCCGGTCATCGAGGAGTTGGTGGCCGCGGGCATTCGCGTCAGCGTCGACACCATGCGCGCATCGGTTGCCGCTGCCGCGATCGAAGCCGGCGTCGACATCGTCAACGACGTATCCGGCGGTCGCGCAGATGCCGACATGGCGTCGGTGGTTGCCGATGCCGGGATTCCGTGGGTTCTGATGCACTGGCGTTCGGCGAGTGACTACGTTCACCGCGGCAGCGCCGATCACTACGACGACGTTGTCAGCGACGTTCGTGACGAACTGCTGACTCAGGTTGACCTCGCGCTGAAAGCGGGTGTCGATTCCTCTGCCATCATCCTCGATCCGGGCCTGGGGTTCGCGAAGAACGCCGACCACAACTGGGCACTGCTGCGGGCATTGCCGGAGTTCACGGCGTTGGGTTTTCCTGTTCTGGTGGGGGCGTCGCGTAAGCGTTTCCTCGGGTCGCTGCTCAGCGATTCCGACGGGACGCCGCGGCCGCCGGCCGGTCGGGAAACTGCGACGGCGGTGGTCTCCGCGCTTGCCGCACGTGATGGCGCGTGGGGTGTTCGTGTTCACGACGCCCAGGCGTCACTCGACGCTATCGCTGTTGTGGAAGCGTGGTCTCGTGGACGGGAAAGGGACTGACATGGGCGATCGGATCGAGTTACGAGGACTGAAAGTCCGTGGCAATCATGGTGTTTTCGACCATGAGAAGCGTGACGGTCAGGACTTCTTCATCGACATCACGGTGTGGATGGACTTGGCCCCGGCAGCCGCGTCGGACAATCTCGAACACACGCTGCACTACGGCGAGTTGGCCGAGGCTGCCGCAGCGATTGTCGGTGGACCGTCACGCGATCTCATCGAAACCGTTGCTGCCGAGATCGCCGACAACGTCATGACGGATACGCGGGTGCAGAGCGTCGAAGTTGTTGTCCACAAGCCGTCGGCACCGATCCCACTCGTGTTCGCAGACGTTGCCGTCGTTGCTCATCGGACGAGGCAGAAATGACTCGGGCCGTTCTGTCGATCGGCTCGAACATCGGCGATAGCCTGGCCCATTTGCAATCTGCGGTCGACGGTCTCGGAGACGCCGTAGTGGCTGTGTCACCGGTGTATTCGACCGCGCCGTGGGGTGGCGTCGAACAGCAGGATTTTCTCAACGCCGTCCTACTCGTGGACGATCCGACGGCCGGAAGCTACGACTGGCTGCTGCGGTCGCGCAAACTCGAGGAAGACGCCGATCGGGTGCGTGATCAGCGATGGGGTCCGCGGAGCTTGGACGTCGACGTGGTGGATTGTGAAGGAATTGTCAGTGCTGATCCGGAGCTGACGCTGCCGCACCCGCGGGCACATCTGCGGGCCTTTGTACTCATTCCCTGGCTTGACGTCGAACCAGGTGCAACCCTGATGGTCGATCAGGAGGTTCGGGCTGTTGCGCAGGTGCTCGCGAACCTCGATCGCTCGGAGCGCGACGGAGTGCGCGTCACGGATTCGGTGCTGATTCGGTGACCGAACAGGATCGGGGCATGAAACCGACAAAAATCAGCGAGCTACTGGTTTTGACCGGTGTGGCCGCGGTTGCCACCTGGATTCTGATTCGTGTGTTCTACGGTTCGATGCCGCCCATCCCGGTGTACGCGGGCGCGTCGCTGTATCTGGCCGCGATCGCCGAGGTGATCCTCGCGTTTGTCATTCGGTCCCGGATCAAGGGAAGCCAGATCGGCGACGGTTATCGACAACTGCACCCGATCGCTGCGGCACGCGCCCTCGCGCTCGCAAAAGCGTCAGTACTGGTCGGTTCAGCTACCACTGGGGTGTGGATCGGAGCACTGGTGTATCTGATCCCACAACGATCCGTTTTGAAAGCTGCCGCCGAGGACACGCCGGGGGCGTGGGTCGGACTTGGTGCAGCAATTGCGCTGGTAGCAGCCGCGCTGTGGCTCGAACACTGTTGTAAGACGCCAGAAGATACACCTGACGAGCCGGCGCACTGAGCGCTGCGGTAGGCGAATCGCATGGGTAAGGTCCATGGCACCTGCGCTCTCGACAAGTACCCTGGCAACCATGACGAATTCTGGTCGATCGAAGTCTGCGCGCCGTAGCAAGCGCAGCGCGAGCCAGATGATCGTTGCCGGTCTTCTTGCTCTCGCCGTCATCGCCTCACTGTTTCTGATCTTCAGTAACAGTGTTCAACTCCTTCGTGTCGGACTGGTGGTGGCGCTCTGGGCAGCCACGCTGGGTGCGATCGCGATGACGAAGTACCGCCGCGAATCAGCGCTCGACAAAGCAAAGGTCGCGGACTTGCAGACCGTGTACGAGCTGCAGCTGGAGCGTGAGATTTCCGCTCGACGCGAATACGAGTTGAGTGTCGAAAGTCGCATCCGCCGTGAAGTCGGCACCGACTCGGCAGAACTGTCGGCACTTCGCGAAGAATTGGTGGCGCTTCGACGCAATCTCGAAGCGCTCTTCGAAGGTGGATTGCTCCCCGAACGCCCGGCTTTGAAGGCCGACTCGACGCGCGTCGGAGAACTCGGCGGCGGTTCCTACAGCGCATATCAACCCGCAGCATCGGGCCTGTACGTACCCGGTGCCGGTCAGAACGCCACCAATTCCCCGAGCCCCCAGGTAGGTGGGTTGGCGTCGCCGAACGACGGTCCGGTCACCGCCGAAACCACCGTCGTGTTCGAGGAAGTCGCGTGGCGCGAGGCAGCTGCGAAGAATGCGGCCGCCAAAAATGCTCAGGTCAAACGCAATTCGCAGCAGGCGCAAGGCGCGCAGCGCGGCGAAAACCGTGAGCCTGCTGTTGCCGCAGCGAAGCCTGTCGTTGTCACGCCGCCGATCGCGAAGCCTGTAGTTGTGAAGCCTGAGACCGTCAAGCCTGTCGTTGACGAGCCAGTAGTCGAAGAAGTGGTCGAGGTAGTCGCCGAAGTTGTCGAAGAGCCAGTGGTCGCCGAAGTAGTCGAAGAGCCAGCGGTCGCACCTGCAAGCAGTGCTCCTGAGCCAATTGTCACACCTGCAAGCAGTGCTCCTGAGCCAACATCCGAACCCACGGAGGAACCACGTCGTCGGCGTCGCGCAGTCCCGGACAGTGCCGACAGCGGTGCTCACTCCAACGGTTTGACGGTGGCCGAGATCATGGCAAATCTCAGTTCTGCGAATCCGGCGGAAGGCTCAGGGCGCCGTCGGCGCCGTGAAGATTGAGAGCCGTTGAGTCCTAGATCACTCGCTCGTCCATAGCGTCGCGTCTGGCGCGGGGGATATCCTCGTCGAAGAACGTCTGGTACCCGCAGAGCGGGACTGGAACGAACGAGAGGAATCCGGTGACTTCCTTCGGGATCACTAACGGACCTGTGCCTGCGCGATTGACGGTTGGAATTGTCTCGGCAGGGCGGGTCGGAACTGCGGTAGGTGCCGCACTCGAGCGTGCTGGACACATTGTCGGCGCATGCTCTGCTGTATCTGCGGCATCAGTTGCGCGGGCGGCTAAACGACTGCCCGATTCCGAGATCCTGCCTGCCGCCGATGTTGCAGCTCGTTCGGAATTGTTGATCCTTGCAGTTCCGGACGATCAACTGGCGGATCTGGTCAAGGGCCTGGCAGCTACGAACGCAGTCAAGCCCGGAACACTTGTGGCCCACACATCCGGCGCCAATGGGATTTCCATCCTGGCTCCGTTGACGGAACTGGGCGCGCTGCCTTTGGCTATCCATCCGGCGATGACGTTCACCGGGCATGACGAGGACACCGCTCGGTTGTCGTCGGCGTGCTTCGGGATCACCGCTGCAGATGACATCGGGTACGCGATCGCTCAATCGCTGGTCCTCGAGATCGGCGGCGAACCGGTTCGGGTCCGCGAGGAGAACCGTGCGCTGTACCACGCTGCATTGGCGCACGGCAGCAATCACCTCGTCACACTGGTCGTGGATGCCGTCGAGGCGCTGCGCGCGTCGTTGCAGGGAGATGAGTTGCTCGGTCAGCAGTTGATCGACGGCGATCCCGGAGGAGTTGCAGAGCGGGTTTTGCAGCCACTTCTCTCCGCTGCCTTGGACAACGCATTACGACGCGGCCCGTCGGCATTGACGGGTCCGGTGGCTCGCGGTGATGCCGCGGCTGTCGAGACACATTTACGAGTACTGACGGATCTCGACCCGGAGCTTGCAGCCGGATATCGAGCGATGTCCTTGCGATCGGCCCAGCGGGTGGGCGCCCCCACCACATTGTTCGACATCTTGACTGAAACGGGAGGTGACCGTCGTGAGTGATTTGCAGGGCGGATACAAGCGCGGCGAACTGACAGTGCACCACGAGCCGGACATGATTCGGCGTGTGTCGAAGGCCTTGCGCGGAGTGGGTCGCCAGGTGGCGTTGGTTCCGACGATGGGCGCTCTTCACGCGGGGCACATCGAGTTGGTTCGTCAGGCCAAGATCACCGGAGCGGTTGTCGTCGTCTCCATCTTCGTGAATCCGCTGCAGTTCAGTGCGGGCGAGGACCTGGACGCGTACCCGCGCACTCTCGACGCGGACCTCGATCTGCTTCGGGCCGAGGGCGTCGAGTTGGTCTTCGCGCCGAGCGCGAAGACGATGTACCCGCGCGGTCAGCGCACGACAGTAATGCCGGGTCCGTTGGGCAGCGAACTCGAAGGCGGCGCCCGCCCGACGCACTTCGCAGGCATGCTGACGGTGGTGGCGAAGCTGCTGCAGATCGTGGCTCCCAACCACGCGTACTTCGGGGAAAAGGACTACCAGCAGCTGACGCTGATCCGTCAGATGGTGTGGGATCTCAACTTCGACGTGCAGATCATCGGTGTTCCGACGGTCCGCGAGTTCGACGGACTCGCATTGTCCTCCCGTAACCGGTACCTCGACGAGAGCCAGCGGACCGCGGCCGTGGCACTGTCGGCGGCGCTGATCGCCGGCGCTCATGCTGCCGCCGGTGGTGCAGAAGCGATCCTCGAGACTGCGCGCGCCGTTCTGGCCGCAGTCCCCGAGATCGAGGTCGATTACCTCGAAGTTCGTGGTGTTGATCTCGGACCCGCCCCGGAGCGCGGCGACGGCCGACTGTTGGTGGCCGCCAAGCTCGGTACCACCCGGTTGATCGACAACGTGGGAGTCGCGGTGGGAACCGGATTCCTCGAACGTGACACCGACCCTTCCGCCGACGCTGTTGACGACCTGCTGTCTCACTGAGCCCCCTCACGAGTAAAGGACCTTGGATATGTTTCGCACCATGATGAAGTCGAAGATCCACCGCGCGACGGTGACTCATGCCGATCTGCATTACGTCGGCTCGGTCACGGTCGACGAGGATCTGATGGATGCCGCCGATCTGCTCGAAGGTGAGCAGGTGTGCATCGTGGACATCGACAACGGTGCCCGCCTCGAGACCTACGTCATTGCGGGTGAGCGCGGCAGCGGTGTCATCGGAATCAACGGTGCGGCAGCGCATCTGGTCAAGCCTGGCGATCTCGTGATCCTCATTGCGTACGGCGTGATGAACGCGCAGGAAGTCAAGGAGTACAACCCGCGAGTAGTGTTCGTCGACGCCGACAACAACCAGGTGGAACTTGGTTCCGACCCGGCACACGCACCCGAAGGTTCCGGTCTGATCACTCCTCGTATGCTGTCGACCCTGGACGCCGAGCGCGAATCCAGTCTGGTCTAACCGTGCTGCTCACGGTCGACGTGCGGAACACCAACATCGTTCTGGGATTGTTCTCCGGGGTTGGTGAGTATTCGAAGTTGTTGCAGGACTGGCGGATGCGTACCGATCCGCGGATGACGGCTGATGAATTGGCGTTGACGTTCCGCGGGCTGCTGGGGCAGCACGTCGATCAGATCACCGGTGTCGCGGCGTTGTCGACGGTACCGTCGGTGCTGCGTGAGATTCGCGTGATGCTCGGGCGGTACTGGGGACATGTTCCGCACGTTGTGGTTGAACCAGGTGTGCGAACCGGAGTGCCGCTGCTGGTGGACAATCCCAAAGAGGTGGGCGCCGACAGGATCGTGAACAGCCTTGCGGCGCATTATCTTTACGAGAGCCCCTGCATCGTTGTCGATTTCGGAACGTCGACGTGTATCGACGTCGTGTCGGGCAAGGGTGAGTTTCTGGGCGGCTGTATTGCGCCGGGCCTCGAGATCTCGACCGACGCCTTGGCGTCGCAGTCTGCCGCACTGCGGAAAGTGGAATTGGTGCGTCCGCGTTCGGTGGTCGGAAAGAACACCGTGGAGTGCATGCAGTCCGGAGCGGTGTTCGGCTTTGCCGGTCTTGTAGACGGATTGGTACGACGCGTTCGCGAGGAGTTGCCGGAGTTCGGTGGCTTGGACGTCGCGGTGATCGCCACGGGAGACAGTGCACCGCTGATCATTCCGGAGTCCGCCACCATCGAGCACCTCGAACGGGATCTCACGCTCGAGGGGTTGCGGTTGGTGTTCGAGCGCAATCAGGCGCGTAGGGGATCGGGTCGACGGCCGATAGCGTGACCGTCCATGTGTGACGTAGGGAATTCTCTCCACAGGTTTCGCGATCGCAGAAGTTGTGCCACAATGGTCAACGTGAATCGCTGCAAGAGTGCTCAGGAGTGTTGTCGAGGCTGACCGCTGCCTTGACCAATTCACATCTCCTTGGAGCTAGCTCGTGCTACCCACATATTCTGCAGATCTCTCTGTTTTGACCCCTACTCTTGCATCTGGTCGTGGTGTTTCCGCAGGTAACGGTGCTAATCGCGGTTCGTCCGGACGACGTCAGAACCGGGCTTCGTTGCCCACCCGCTTGCGTCCCGCTGATCTTCTGCGCCTCACCGACGAGGGGGCAAACGGTGTTCTCGACGGACGTTTCGATCACCTCATTCCCGAGGCGTTCCCGACCGTCGAGCGGTGGTCCACTCGCTTGTATGCCGACGACGACGTCGACGTCTGGCTCATCAGCTGGGTTCCGGAACGTAACACCGAATTACATGACCACGCAGGTTCTTTCGGGGCCCTCACGGTTCTCAGTGGTTCGCTCACCGAATATCGCTGGGCAGGTGAAGAATTGGTGGAGCGTCAGCTCGACGCCGGCGATCAGGCGGCATTCCAGCTCGGTTGGGTACACGATGTCGTATGGACACCGCCGCAGCCCGGATCGAAGATCGAAATAAGCTCTGATTCACCGACTTTGAGCGTCCATGCCTACTCGCCGCCATTGACGGCAATGTCCTACTACGAAGTCACGGACAACAACACACTTCGTCGCACACGTACCGAGCTGACCGACCAGCCCGAGGGAGTTTGAAAATGACTATCGACCAAATGCTCGACGACGCTCGCGCACAGATCGATCGTATGTACGTCTTCTCGCTCACCGAAGCCTTTCATCGCGGGGCGATCTTCGTCGACATTCGCCCGCAGGCGCAGCGCGCCATCGAGGGAACTCTTCCCGGCGCACTCGCGATCGAGCGGAACGTTCTCGAGTGGCGACTCGACCCCACCAGCAGCGCACACCTCGCGTTGGCCACCGACCACGACGTCGAGTGGGTGATCGTCTGCTCCGAGGGCTACACCTCCAGTCTGGCCGCTGCGTCGTTGCAGCAACTCGGCCTGCGTAACGCCACCGATCTGGTTGGCGGGTACAAGGCGATCAAGGCTGCGGGCTTGCTCGGTGCGCTCAGCGGAGTGCGTCATTGCACCCGTGAGTTGGCGGCGGTTTCCGCCCACTGAGGCGGCCGGCGGGTTTGCCGGAACGCTTTCGGGCTCACCCCGTGATGTCGTGTGAAGGCGGTTGTGAGGGCAAAGGGGCTCGAGTAACCCACTTCTCGCGCGATCGACGACACTGTTCGTGCCGGGTCTGCGAGTAGATCCGCCGCCACCGACAAGCGCCACTCGGTCAGATAGCCGACGGGTCCGATCCCCATGAGACCGGTGAACCGGCGCGCGAAGGCCGCTCGCGAACAGCCGGCCTCCTGGGCCAAAGTCGCGACCGTCCAGGGGTGTTCCGGCCGATTGTGTATGAGCCGCAAGGCATGCCCGATGATGGGATCCTCGTAGGCCTTGATCCATCGCGGTGATCGATCCGGGTTCGCCGCGAACCAGGTACGGACCGCCGAGATCAGAACCAGGTCGAGGAGCCTGTCCAACAACACTTCCTGTCCTGGCCCGTCCGCGGCGATTTGTTGTTCCAGAAGCGTCGTCATCGGCGTGGTTTCCATGCTGCGACGGACTACCGCGACGGGTGTCAGGCTGTCGAGAATCTGCCCGCTGACGTAAGAGTCCAAACGGTATGTGCCCGTGAGCATGACGGTCTGGCCGCTGGTCGAGTTGCCCCACGTGCGAACGCCGAGAACCGACATGTCCTCGAGTGGTGATCCGTCGACTGCGGCGCAGTTCTGTGCCTCGTCGATGAGTACGTGGATCGGGGTGCTTAGGTTATCGGCGACCGTATAGGGATCGGGGCCGCGCAGGAGTGCAATGTCGCCGGCCTCGAGGTTCTCGGTCTGTCCGGTGTCCGAGACGACGACTGCGGTGCCGCGAACCAGAATCAGCACGGTGACGGGCGCGTGGTCCTCGATACGTAATGACCAGGGCGGATCGAGCAGCGAGCGCAGCAGAAAAGCGCCCTCCGCCCGCGATCCGGCGAGCATCATCGACAATGCATCCATGATTGGACGGTAGACGCTGGCGTATGTTTTTGCGACCTTCGGCTATGGATCGTATTGCCGTCGCGGGGTCGAATGAGTTCATGACTACAACAAGCGACATTCAATCGGCAGTGGTGATCGGTGGTACCGGCAAGACCGGTGCGCGCGTTGCGCAGAGGCTTACGGCGGTGGGAATCCGTACCCGAATCGCGTCGAGAACATCCGGGACGCTTTTCGACTGGAACGATCAGACGACGTGGCAGCCCGCAGTGTCCGGCGTCGAAGTGGCATACGTGACGTATGCGCCGGATCTGGCTGTTCCGGGATCGAGCACACACATCGAGGAGTTTGCGAATCTCGCGGATCGCGAAGGGGTCAGGCGAATGGTGCTCCTGTCCGGGCGCGGTGAACCTGCGGCGCAGAAAGCCGAGCAGGTTCTGGCCGACAGCGGTCTGGAATGGGCTGTGGTGCGGGCCAGTTGGTTTGCCCAGAACTTCAGTGAGGGGTATCTACTTGATCCGATTCGGGAAGGTCACCTGGAACTTCCGGTAGGCGAGGTGGGGGAGCCGTTCATCGACGTCGACGATCTCGCCGATGTGGCGGTGGCCGGATTGACTCGAACCGACCTCCTCGGCCGAGCTCTCGAGGTGACGGGTCCGGAGTTGCTCACCTTCGCGGAGGCCGTTGAGGCGATTTCGGCGGCGTCGGGGCGTGCGGTGTCATTCGAAACGATTGGACTGCAACAGTTTTCCGACGGCATGGCAGAAGTTGGCGTCCCGAGTGATGTCGTCGAGTTGCTCACGTACCTGTTTGCCGAGGTTCTCGACGGACGAAATCAAAGTGTGACCGGCGTCGTCGAAGAGGTCCTGAAACGACCCGCTCGAGATTTCACCACTTTTGCCGCCGAGGCTGCTCGAACGGGGGTCTGGTCGTGAAGAAATCCGAGATCTTTCTGGAGTTGCTGGTCGGCGTGACTGCGTTCGGTGCACTGGTCGCCGGCGGTGCGCTGTTCGCATTCTCCGCCTTCGTGATGCCGGCCCTGCGCTCGGTGGATGCACATACCGCGATTACGTCGATGCAGGCGTTCAACGTGGAAGCACCGCGGAGTGCCTTGATGCTGCCCCTCGTCGGATCGGCGCTCACCGCGATCGCCGCCGGAATCTGGGCATCGATCTCGAGACCGGACGGTTGGGTGCTCGCTGTTGTCGGTTGCGTCGGGGTGCTCGCGTCCTTCGCGGTGACAGCGATCTACCACGTTCCACGCAACGACGCTTTTGCCTCGGTCAGCGGTACCGACGCAGGCGCATGGTCGTCATACGAGGCCGGTTGGACGATATGGAATCACGTCAGGGTTGGGCTGTACCTCCTGTCGGGAATCGTGCTCGCGGTGGCCGCGGTGCTACCAGCAACAAACGCGGTGGACACGGCCCAGTAGTCTTGTACCCCGTGAGTGATGTAGAAGCCCAGCCAGTCGACGACACCCCCGAGCAGCTCCGTATCCGGCGCGAGAAGCGTGAACGGATCCTGGCGCAGGGGCAGGAGGCGTACCCGGTCTCGGTTGATCGCACGCATACTTTGGCGCAGATCCGTGCCGAGTTCCCGGAACTCGAAGCTGACACCGCTACCGGCGTGATTGTCGGCGTCGTCGGCCGCGTCATCTTCATGCGCAACACCGGCAAGCTGTGCTTCGCGACTTTGCAGGAGGGCGACGGTACCCAGCTGCAGGCCATGATCAGCCTCGCCGGCGTCGGCGAAGAGGCACTGGCCGCCTGGAAGTCCGACGTCGATCTCGGCGACTTCGTCTTCATCCACGGTGAGGTCATCAGCTCCCGTCGGGGTGAGCTCAGCGTGATGGCCGACGCCTGGCAGATCGCGTCCAAGGCGCTGCGTCCCCTGCCGGTCGCTCACAAGGAAATGAGTGAAGAGTCCCGTGTGCGTCAGCGCTACGCGGACCTGATCGTTCGGCCCGAGGCTCGGGACAACGCCCGCAAGCGTGTCGCTGTTGTCCGTGCGCTGCGTAATGCGCTCGAGAGCCGCGGCTTCCTCGAGGTCGAGACGCCGATGCTGCAGACGCTGCACGGCGGCGCCGCAGCTCGCCCGTTCGTCACGCACTCCAACGCCCTCGACATCGACCTGTACCTGCGTATCGCGCCGGAACTGTTCCTCAAGCGTTGCGTCGTCGGCGGTATCGAGAAGGTCTTCGAGATCAACCGCAACTTCCGCAACGAGGGCGTCGACTCCACTCACTCGCCCGAGTTCGCGATGCTCGAGACGTACGAGGCCTACGGCACGTACGACGATTCCGCGAAGATGATTCGTGAGCTCGTCCAGGAAGTTGCGCAGGAAGCATTCGGCACGCAGGTCCTCACCCTCGCCGACGGTTCCGAGTACGACGTCAGTGGCGAGTGGCAGGTTCTCGAGATGTACCCGTCGCTGTCGGCTGCCATCGGCACCGAGGTCACGCCGGATACGACGGTCGACGAGCTTCTCGCCTTGGCGGAGAAGGTCGGCCTCGAGGTTCCCAAGGACAAGGGTTACGGCCACGGCAAGCTTGTCGAGGAGCTGTGGGAGCACCAGTGCGGCGATCAGCTGTACGTGCCGACGTTCGTGCGGGACTTCCCGGTCGAGACGTCGCCCCTGACTCGTGATCACCGCAGTAAGAAGGGTGTCACCGAGAAGTGGGACCTCTACATTCGCGGATTCGAGCTGGCGACAGGCTACTCCGAGCTGGTCGACCCGGTCATCCAGCGTGAGCGTTTTGTCGATCAGGCGCGCCTCGCGTCGGCCGGCGATGACGAAGCAATGGTGCTGGACGAGGAATTCCTTGCCGCCATGGAGCAGGGCATGCCGCCCACCACGGGAACCGGCATGGGTATCGATCGACTACTGATGGCGCTCACCGGCCTCGGAATCCGCGAGACGATCCTGTTCCCGATCGTGCGTCCTTCTGCTCGCTAGATTTTCCTGAAAAGGGTTCGACCGCACACTGTTGTGGTCGAACCCTTTTTCTGTTCCCCGACGGATTCGGGCCCGCCAGTTCAACGAACTGTTGCGTCCGTGGTCTCCGACTTTCGGATCGTCGAGATGATCTGGTCGATCGCTGCCTTGTCGAGGGACTCGGGGTGACCCTGATCTGACTGGATCAGGAAGATCATCACTTCCGCCGTGGCGTATCCAGGTGTGGCGACGATGTCGAATGTTGCTGATGACGGGTCGCATTCGTTGTCTGGGGGGATGTTGGTGGCGGTTACGGTGTATCGGACAGCGGGGCGTCCGGAAATGGTGAAGTGAGTTGGTTCTCTGTAGGCGATGGTGGCGTGGGTGCCCTGCTTGTCGGAAAAAATGAGATCGGCTTTGTGGACCCATTCTTGTGCGACGGTGTCGATGTCGACGCCGTTGCGACCGGTTGTCCCCAAGTGCGCCAAAGATAATGGTGTCCTCAGTGGTGGTCCACCCGGCGACTGAGCCTGAGTTATTTCGCCAATCGGGTGGAATGTCATAGGTGAGACCGAATTTGGTGGCGATAGGCTGAGGTTGGCCGGGTTCCACATCGATCTTCGGTGGTGGCCGATCCAGAGGGTTGAATCAGCACATTGTGGGCGCGTTTTCCGAAAAGCGATTGATAACGCGTTCTAGTTTGTTAGCGTCTGCACGGTTTGTATCTGCCGTCAGAGGAGTCGATCGTGCGCAGAACTGGGATTTTCGGGGGAGTTGTACTCGCGGCGGCGATCCTCGTCGGGATGGGGTCGACGGCGTCGGCGCAGGCACCGTTGCCCGTTCCCAGTGCGTTTCTTGCCGGCGTTCCCCAGGAGTTGGGGAATCCTGGTGGTTCGGCTCCCGGATCCAACGACTTTTCGTGTAAGTCGACTGCTGAACATCCGAATCCTGTTGTGCTCGTGCATGGTACGGCCGGCAACAGGGCGACCAACTGGGCTACCTATTCGCCATTGCTCGCCAATGAGGGTTACTGCGTTTTCGCGCTGACCTACGGCAATTTTCCGGAACAGCCGTGGCCGCTGTCGGCGATCGGTGGGATGCAGGAAATACCTTCCAGTGCAGCGCAATTGTCGAGTTTTGTCGATCAGGTTCTTGGTGCTACCGGAGCGTCGTCGGTAGATCTGATCGGACATTCGCAGGGCACGATCATCAACGGGTATTACGCGAAGTTCCTCGGTGGCGCCGACAAAGTGGACAACATCATCTCGGTTGCGCCGCTGTGGAAGGGAACGCTCGGAAACGAGCAGGTCAGCATCGGGCGCACCATGCGTGATCTCGGGGTGTCCGAGGCAGCGCAGGCCGGATTCCCGATCTGTAAAGCCTGCTTGAACATGGGCGCGGGATCGGAGTTCATCGAGAATCTTCGTGCCGGTGGCGTCTACGCGTCGGGTGTTCACTACACGAACATCACGACGCGATACGACGAGCTGGTTCTTCCGTACACAAATGGTCTCGAGCCTGGGCTGAACGCCACCAACATTGTTGTCCAGGACGGTTGTGAGCAAGACATCTCCGATCACCTCGCCATCGCGGCATCGCTGCGCGCTGCGACATTTGCTCTCAATGCGCTCGATCCATCGCACCCGCGACCGGTACCGTGTCATCCGGTGTGGCCCATCGTGGGTTGAGCAGAGCATGGAGGCGTGCGATGGGCATACGGGCACTAGCCTGCGCGGCGGTTGCGGCAGCAGTACTGGGGGCTGCTGCCGCGCCGGAACGTGCGTCGGCGGATACGCCGCCCGTGACTACACCGTCTGTCACTTCAACACTGCCTGTTCCGTTCGGTTTCGCCAGCGGGATTGCGCTGGAAGCGCTCGACCCCGGGGGATCAGTGCCGGGAACCAACAACTACTCGTGCACGCCTTCGGTGGCGCATCCGGATCCCGTGGTCCTCGTCCACGGAACCGCGGCAAACCGTCAGACCAATTGGGCGGTACTTGCGCCGGTTCTCGCGAACGAGGGTTATTGCGTTTTTGCACTCACGTTCGGGAACCGATCCGACCTGCCATGGCCGTTGTCGGCTGCAGGTGGCCTCGCGCCGCTGCCGGAGAGTGCACAGCAGTTGTCGGACTTCGTCGACGGAGTACTGGAGGCGACGGGTGCCTCGAAAGTCGATCTCGTCGGACATTCGCAGGGGACGACCGTCAGTGGGTACTACGCCAAGTTCTCAGGCGGTGACGACAAGGTCTCGAAGATCGTGTCGATAGCCCCGCTGTGGAACGGTTCCGACGTCGGTCCGCCGAAAGGCGTCGGCGGTCCGGATTTCGACAACGCGAGCTTTGTGTCCGAGCTGCGTGACGCCGGCGTGTACGCGGACACCGTCGAGTACTCCAATATCGTGACTCGCTACGACCAAGTAGTGGTTCCGTACACCAGCGGAATACTCGCGGCGTCGAATGCGTCCAACATCGTGGTGCAGGATGGTTGCCCGCAGGACCGGTCGGACCACATTGCCGTGGTGGCGTCACAGAGAACGGCAGCGTTGACGCTGGCGGCACTCGATCCGTCGACGACCCGTGAAATCCCGTGTGATCGAGTGCTCCCGATTATCGGCTGATCTCAGCGCCGAACTCGATATACGTACCTGTTCGCTTCAGGCGTACAGGAAGTGGGAAACGATTGCCGGAGCTGCGACGTTGTGAGATGTAAGTAAGCCGGTATCCCCTGCCAATCGGGTGGAGGAGCAGCAGGTGGACTTCGCGCCCTCTAGAGTAATAAGTGGGGTCGTGCAACCTCAGTCGATTCGTAGACGCCATGTCTGCTGACCGGCGAGGCGATCAGTCTGTAGTGCCGGAGCGAAACGCGGCGACCAGGGACGAGACATCCGGTCTCGAACCTGCACGCCGGAGAGTGTGAGGGAGAGCGATGTTCGAGAGGTTCACCGATCGCGCGCGGCGCGTTGTTGTCCTGGCTCAAGAAGAAGCCAGGATGCTCAACCACAACTACATCGGTACGGAGCACATCCTCCTCGGCCTCATTCACGAGGGCGAAGGTGTTGCCGCCAAGTCGTTGGAGTCGTTGGGTATCTCCCTCGAGGGAGTCCGCAGCCAGGTCGAGGAGATCATCGGCCAGGGCCAGCAGGCTCCGTCCGGTCACATCCCCTTCACACCGCGCGCCAAGAAAGTCCTCGAGCTGAGTCTGCGCGAAGCGCTGCAGCTCGGACACAACTACATCGGTACGGAGCACATCCTGCTCGGTCTCATCCGCGAGGGTGAGGGCGTTGCAGCCCAGGTTCTGGTCAAGCTCGGTGCCGATCTCAACCGTGTCCGCCAGCAGGTCATCCAGCTGCTGTCGGGCTACCAGGGCAAAGAGCCCACCGAAACCGGTGGCACTCGCGGAGAGGCCGGCACGCCGTCCACCTCGCTCGTGCTCGACCAGTTCGGTCGCAACCTGACGCAAGCTGCCCTCGAAGGCAAGCTGGACCCGGTCATCGGCCGCTCGAAGGAAATCGAGCGTGTCATGCAGGTTCTCTCGCGTCGTACCAAGAACAACCCGGTCCTCATCGGTGAACCCGGTGTCGGTAAGACCGCTGTTGTCGAGGGCCTGGCTCAGGCAATCGTCAACGGTGAGGTCCCCGAGACCCTCAAGGACAAGCAGCTGTACACGCTCGACCTCGGGTCGCTCGTGGCCGGCAGCCGTTACCGCGGTGACTTCGAAGAGCGCCTGAAGAAGGTTCTCAAGGAGATCAACACCCGCGGCGACATCATCCTGTTCATCGACGAGCTGCACACTCTCGTGGGTGCGGGCGCGGCTGAGGGCGCTATCGACGCGGCCTCCATCCTCAAGCCCAAGCTTGCCCGCGGTGAGCTGCAGACCATCGGTGCCACCACTCTCGACGAGTACCGCAAGTACATCGAGAAGGATGCCGCACTCGAGCGTCGTTTCCAGCCCGTTCAGGTGGGCGAGCCCACCGTCGAGCACACCATCGAGATCCTCAAGGGTCTTCGTGACCGCTACGAGGCTCACCACCGTGTGTCCATCACGGACGGTGCTCTCGTGGCAGCTGCGACGCTGGCCGACCGCTACATCAACGACCGCTTCTTGCCGGACAAGGCGATCGACCTCATCGACGAGGCGGGCGCGCGAATGCGCATCCGTCGGATGACTGCACCGCCGGACCTGCGCGAATTCGACGATCGCATCGCCGACGCGCGTCGCGAGAAGGAGTCCGCGATCGACGCGCAGGACTTCGAGAAGGCCGCGAACCTGCGTGACAAGGAAAAGACCCTCGTTGCTCAGCGCGCTGAGCGTGAGAAGCAGTGGCGTGCGGGCGACCTGGACGTCATCGCTGAGGTCGACGACGAGCAGATCGCCGAGGTTCTGGGCAACTGGACCGGCATCCCCGTCTTCAAGCTCACGGAGGAGGAGACCACTCGTCTGCTCCGTATGGAAGAGGAACTGCACAAGCGGATCATCGGCCAGGAAGAGGCAGTCAAGTCCGTCTCGAAGGCGATCCGTCGTACGCGTGCAGGTCTGAAGGATCCCAAGCGTCCCTCGGGCTCCTTCATCTTCGCCGGCCCGTCCGGTGTCGGTAAGACGGAGCTCGCGAAGTCGCTCGCCAACTTCCTGTTCGGCGACGACGACGCTCTGATCCAGATCGACATGGGCGAGTTCCACGACCGCTTCACCGCTTCGCGTCTGTTCGGTGCCCCTCCCGGGTACGTCGGATACGAAGAGGGTGGCCAGCTCACCGAGAAGGTCCGTCGCAAGCCGTTCAGCGTCGTGCTGTTCGACGAGATCGAGAAGGCACACCAGGAGATCTACAACACCCTCCTGCAGGTGCTCGAGGACGGCCGTCTCACCGACGGTCAGGGTCGTACCGTCGACTTCAAGAACACGGTGCTGATCTTCACGTCCAACCTCGGTACGTCGGATATCTCCAAGGCTGTCGGCCTGGGCTTCAGCTCGGGAACGGGCACCGGCTCGAACTACGAGCGGATGAAGCTCAAGGTGCACGATGAGCTGAAGAAGCACTTCCGCCCCGAGTTCTTGAACCGTATCGACGACATCGTCGTGTTCCATCAGCTCACGAACGAGCAGATCGTTCAGATGGTGGACCTGATGCTTGCTCGCGTCGAGAAGGCACTCAAGAACAAGGACATGGCCATGGAGGTCACCGACAAGGCCAAGTCGCTTCTGGCCAAGCGCGGATTCGATCCGGTACTGGGTGCGCGGCCGCTGCGTCGCACCATCCAGCGCGAGATCGAGGACCAGATGTCCGAGAAGATCCTCTTCGGAGAGATCGGACCGGGACACATCGTGCTCGTCGACGTCGAAGGCTGGGACGGCGAAGGCTCGGGCGAGGACGCGAAGTTCACGTTCACGCCTACGAAGAAGCCGATCGACGTGCCGGACGCACCGCCGATCGAACTGTCCAAGGCAGGCGAGAGCGAAAGCGCCGCAGAGTAAGTAGTACAGAGCTGTAAACGAAAACGGGCGGCACCCTTACCGGTGCCGCCCGTTTTGTGTATCACGGGGAGAGAGCATATTCATGAACGAGATCGAGATGGGCCATCTGCGTCGTTGTGTCGAATTGGCGCGAGAGGCATTGGACGAAGGCGACGAACCGTTTGGATCGGTACTTGCTGCCGCTGACGGGACTTTCCTCGCGGAAGATCGAAACCGAATTGCGGGAGGCGACAGCACACGACATCCGGAATTCGAGTTGGCGCGGTGGGCTGCGCAGTATCTGACGACGGAAGAGCGCTCTACGGCAACGGTATTCACCTCCGGCGAGCATTGTCCGATGTGTTCGGCTGCTCATGCCTGGGTGGGATTGGGCCGGATCGTGTACGTGTGTTCGTCTGCGCAGTTGAGTGAATGGCTTACGGAGTGGGGAGTGGCCTCGGGGCCGGTACGATCCCTCCCGATCAACGAGGTTGCGCCGAATCTTCCGGTGGAAGGGCCGGTTCCGGAGCTGGTCGATGAGGTCCGCGAACTGCACCGCATGCTGCACTCACGCGGCGCCTGACGACACGCAAACGGGCGGCACCTCTCGATCGAGATGCCGCCCGCTCTTTGACGTTCAGGACATGACGTTCAGGACACTACGTCTACAGCCCGAGCCTGTTCACGCAGTTCACCCTTGACTACCTTGCCACTTGCATTGCGCGGCAAGGCTTCCACGACGATGATGTCCTTGGGGTGCTTGTACCGTGCCAGGCGATCATTGAGGAAGGTGCTCAGCTCCTCGATGGTCAGGTCCACGGTTGAACCGGGGGTCATCGCGATGATCGCTACCGGAACCTCGCCCCACTTGGCGTCGGGACGCCCGACGACTGCGGCTTCGACTATCAATTCGTGTTCGTACAGAACGTTCTCGACCTCGGCGCAGTAGATGTTCTCACCGCCGGAGATGATCATGTCCTTCTTGCGGTCGACGACGTACACAAATCCTTCGTCGTCGACACGGACCAGGTCTCCGGAGTGAAACCACCCGCCGTGGAAGGCATCTGCGGTGGCCTGGGGGTTATTCCAGTACTCACTCATCATTGTGGGTCCGCGGTAGACAATTTCCCCGATTTCGCCGGGTGCCACGTCATCCATGTTCTCGTCGACGACGCGAGCCGAGATGGTGGGGATGACCCGGCCGACTGAACCGAGCTTACGGATGGCGTCATCGCCGTCGAGTACGCAAGTGATGGGAGACATTTCGGTTTGGCCGAAGACTGCGACGTTGAACGCATCAGGGAAGGTTTCGGCCATTGCCCGCAAGATCGTGTCCGACGACGGGGCGGCACCCCAGGAAATGTTCTTGAGCGAGAGGGCTCGAGGTTGGGCTTTCTGAACTGCACACACCGCCTGCCACTGCACGGGCACGAGGAACAAGCTGGTGACCTTCTCGGCTTCGAGGATATCGAGAAGCTGACCCGGGTCGAATGCGCCAACCGGGTGGATCACCGTGGTAGTGCCCAGTTGCAGGCTTGGGGCGATGGAACCGAGGGCAGCGATGTGGAACATCGGCGACGCACAGAAGCCGATGGAATCCTCGTTGAACAGGTGGAAGGCACGAATGCAGGTCAACGCTTGTGACGAGAGATTGGAATGCGAGAGCACGGAACCTTTGGGGCGTCCTGTGGTTCCCGAGGTGTACATGATGAGAGCCGGTGTGTCGTCCGGGATGTCGATCAATGCATGAGGTTCACCCGGTTCGCTGATCAAGTCCTCGTAGTTCAAGCTGTCGCCCTCAGCGTGTGCGCCCACCGTGATGGAGATGTCGATGCCCTCGGACGCTGCGCGGGCTGCGGCGGCCAACGGAGCCAACGGGCCCTCCGCGACAATGACTTTGGAGCCCGAGTCGTTGACAAGGTAGGCGACCTCAGGTGGGGTCAGTCGGAAGTTCACCGGGACAGCGATCGCGCCCAACGCATTGGTCGCGAGAACAATCTCGAGGTACTCGGGGCGGTTGAGCATCAGGATCAGAACGCGGTCACCAAAACTGACACCGCGCCGGGAGAGCGCGTCTGCCAGTTTTTCGACGCGCTCGTTCAGCGTGCTCCAGGTGATGGAATCGCCCTGGAATCGCAGCGCGATGCGGTCCGGGATCATCTGCGCGTGGCGGGCAACCTGATTGTTCCAGTTGGTGCGTCGCAGGCGCTGTACCTCGGACGCTGTATCGGTGGAGGGCATCTACTGTTTCCTCTCAATCACTTGAAGTGGGGTGCGCGTTTCTGAAGCATTGCGGTCGCGCCTTCGGCGAAGTCGGCTCCGACAAGAAGTTCTGCTTGACCGGTCTTTTCGAGTTCCAGAGCGGAGTCGATGCGATCGAGTGTTGCGGCGTTCAGTGCGGCTTTGGTGAGTTGGAGAGCACGACGGGGCGCTGCGCTGGTGCGCTTCGCGACGGACTCGATGTGTGCAGCGAACTGATCGTCGGGAAGGGTTTTGGAGACGAGCCCGAATTGCGCTGCATCTGTAGCGGATAGACGCTCACCCAGCAGAAGCATCTCGGCTGCACGCGCCCGGCCGATCGCTGCCGGAATCAATGCGCTGGCGCCGCCGTCGGACATCAGTCCGATGTTGACGAAAGACATGAGGAAGTAGGCACTTTCGGCAGCATAGGTCAGGTCTGCGGCGAGGGCGATGGAGACGCCTACACCTGCGGCAGGCCCGTTGACTGCGGCGATCACGGGCACGGAGGTGCTGGTGATGGCGCGAATCACGGTGTTTGCGGTGTCCATGACGATCTGGGGATCTGTCGGATTGGTTGTGATAGCTGCGAGGTCTGCTCCCGTACAGAACGCGCGGCCTGCTCCGGTGATGACGATGGTGCGCACATCCGGGTTGTCGCCGGCGTCGGTAACAGCGTCGATGAGACTTTTCATGGTCTCGAAGTCGGCTGCGTTCATGCGTTCGGGGCGGTTGAAGGTCAAACGCAGAATGCCGTTGTCGAGTTCCGTCAGGAGACCCGCTGTGGACGAGGTCATGACGAACTCGGGGAAACGGTACAACACATGCGAATCATCAGCACACAGCTTCCTTCTCACGGTTGATCTGGCGAAATGTGTTCCCTTGGCGTAGACCGTAACTCGTGCCGCAGGAGGGTCTCTTCAGTGGTGAATCTATCTGCGAGATTGTGCGAATAGCGGTTAACATAACACCTCGAGTGGCAGTGTCAAGGGTGTTCGGAGAATCCGATACGGTAGCTGTGAAACGAATGGAGGGATTCATGCCCGGACGGACACGCGTCGTCGCACGTGGCGATGAATCCACTTCGCGTACGCGGCCGAAGAATCGCAAGGCTCAGATCGCGGCGGTTGCAGCCGAGGCGTTCAGTGAGCGCGGGTACCACGCGGTGGGTATCGACGACATAGCGTCTGCCGTCGGCGTGTCCGGTCCCGCGCTGTACCGCCATTTCCCCACCAAATACGCACTGTTCGTTCACGCGGTCGAAAACTTGTCTCGGGCACTGCTCGATGCGGCCGATTCCGCGCACTGCGAGAGCGACGATCCACGGCAACAGTTGCAAGCCGTCATGGTCGCGGTCATCGGTGTCACCCTCGAGAATCGGCGTCGGGGCGGGCTCTATCGTTGGGAAGGCCGCTACCTGGAGAAGGTGGACCGCGAGAACCTGCGCCTGGAGGTGGTGGCGTTGCGCCTGCGGGTGTCAGAGCCGTTGGCTGCGGTCCGCCCGGAGCTCGGTCGTGCCGATCTCGACCTCGTCACGGCAGCGATTCTGAGTGTGATCGGTAGTGTCACGGGGCATCGATCGGCGTTGCCGCCCAAGCAGATCGAGTCCTTGATGCTCTCCGTCTGCTGGTCTGTGATCGATATGGAACTCCCGCGGCGAGTCTCGTCGGTAGCGCCTTTGCAAGGCGTCAATAAGATTCCAGGACTCGAACGTACATCGAAACGTGAAGTGCTGCTTCACGAAGCGGTGCTGCTTTTCCATGAACGTGGGTATCACGAGGTCAGCATCGAGGAAATCGGAGCCGCCGCCGGGATCACCGCATCGAGTGTGTACCGGCATTTTCCGAGCAAGGCAGATCTACTGGCCGCAGCCTTTCATCGGGCGTCCGAACAATTGACCGTCACGTTGGGCTCCGCCCTGGCAGAATCCGAGACTCCGCGCCAGGCTGTGCACACACTTGCTGAGCTGTACGTTGCCGTCTTCCTCGCTCAGAGTGAGTTGCTTGCCGTCTATTTCGCGGAAGTCGGAAATCTCCCTGCCGATGCCGGCAAGGAACTACGGAAGATTCAGCGACGCAATGTCGAGGAGTGGGCGCACCTGTGCGTCGACGCCCGGCCCGAGCTCACTGTCGCGTCGGCTCGATTTCTTGTTCACGCGGCGCTGGGACTGGTTCTCGATGTCGGCCGCGTCGTCCGATTCTCGGAAGCCGAACGCGTCGCGGCACTTCTGTCGGTGACACTTCTCGGATAGTCGCGGGTAAGTTCGAGTGGCAAGGCGTTTCACACAATCCGCAGACGGAAGTAGGGACACCCAATGCCAACTCGTACCGCACGCACTGCCTGGAACGGCACCTTGGAAGCCGGATCGGGGCAGGTGGAACTCACCAGTTCCGGAGTCGCGACATTCGACGTGTCGTTCCCCAAACGAGCAGCTGAGGAAGCCGGCGGAACCACCAGCCCAGAAGAACTGATCGCCGCGGCACATTCGTCCTGCTACGCGATGCAGTTGTCAGCGCTCATCGCCGAGGCCGGGGGAACTCCGCAGAGCCTCGACATCACGGCGGATGTCTCGTTGGGCCCTGACACGGTCGGCTTCAAGCTGACCGGAATCAAGCTCACCGTTCGCGCCGAGGTGGACGGCCTCGACGCCGACGGTTTTGCCAAGGTAGCCCAGGCCGCAAAGGAAACATGCCCGGTCAGTAAGGCTTTGACAGGCGTCGACATCACATTGGATGCAGCGCTGGACTGATCTTCTCGTGCTCGGGCGCCGTTTTCGGCGCTCGAGCACCTCTGATCACCAGGTAGCTCGCGAGCAGTATCGGGAGCACCCACAGATCCGAAGGATCGCGGACGACGAGGATCGGCAAGAGGTTTCCGCGTAATCCTGCTGCGGCCCAACGGAGAAATCCGATCACCCACTCGTACGCGTCGCCAACCGGCGCAACCATTTTCACGGCGGCAAAGCCTATTCCCGTGACTGCGATGGACCAGGCGATCGCTGCTCGCCCCACCAGGCTGCGTCTGGGCACTTCGAGAACCGAGAGCAGAAGCAGTGGAAACAGGAACACACCGGCTATGTCGGACAGCTTGCCCGTCATCGTGTTTCCGAAGGCGCCCTTGAGCACGTGGTCGTTGATCAGAATGATCGCCACCGAAACCAGGGCCCACGGACTCAGCAGCAGATCGCCCGGACGCCTCACGACAGGTTGATGGTTGCCGAGCCGGACGAGAACAGATCGCATTTGAACTGCAAACGCAGACCGGTGGCGGCTTCGGGGACCTCGTACGACAATTCACCGCGCTTGGCCGCACCCGGCGCTAGCTCTCCGTCGACGCTCGACGTGCTGCTGTCGGTGAACGTGATGTTGTATGACTTGTTTGCCGAGTCCTGCAGTTCGAAGCACATCATCGACGACACCGCGGTGGGCTTGTCACTGTTGTTGGTGACCTCGGTGTCAACCACGACGTAGCGGTTTCCGGGATCAGCGGTGATGAACTGATTGGTCGAGACGTACGGATCGACAACGCCGTGTACCTGAACGCGCCAGTCACCGAGTTCGACGACGTCACCGATACCGAAAGCGGCAGCGGGTGCGGCGGACGAACCGTTGTCGTCGACCTTCTTCGCTTCATCGGTTTCGCCTGACGCGATGGTTGCGAACAGGGCTGCGCCGACGGCGAGGACGGCGAGGGGAGTGCGGAGTGATCGCATGATGGGTGCCTTTCGAGAGCGGGTATGGCACTAGTCAACGATGTCCGGGATGCCTTTCGCGTCAGCCGAAAGATCGGGTGATCTCCTCCTTTCGGTCGTTGTTTGCGCGCGTGGTGGTCCAATCGGCTGATTCGAGGAGTCGGTGGTGGTCTATACGCTTACTCGGTGATCACCACCCGAGGAACTGCAGTGCGACGACGCGTATGGACAACCGTCGCCGTCGCATTCAGCATTTTCTGCTCGATCATGACGGCGACTATCGCCGGCTCGTCGGGAAATGTGCCACCGGTGCTGGTCGGAATCGGCTTTGTTCTCGGCGCAGCTGGTGGGATATCGCTGGTGTGGCGGCGTCAACGTCCCTGGGCGGTTCTGGCGATCACGCTGGTCGGTCCTCTGTTCTTTCCCACAGATGCGACGGCGGCGCTCATCGCTTTGTTTGCAGTTGCTCGAATCGCCCGCGGAAATCAATTGGCGGTCGCGGGCGCGGCGGTGTACGTCGCATGCGGAATCTCGTTGACCTACGACGCCTTTCGGGATCGCGAGTTTTCGGTGCTGACAATCGGAACTGCTGCGCCGAAGGACGGCACAGAGCTCGCGCAGTACGACCTGGCGCTGTGGATTCCATGGCTGGTCGCAGCCGTCATGGTCGCCGTCGTGGTGGCGCTCTCGCTTCTCGTTCGTACCAAAACCGAACTCGTCGAGGCCGAGCACGTGCGGGATCTGGCGACGGAACAGACCGATGCGATGCGCGACGAAATGATTCGCACCGAGGAACGCACCCGGATCGCCCGCGACATGCACGACACAATCGCGGCCAGCTTGAGTCGAATTTCGTTGTTTGCCGGCGGGTTGCAAGTCAGTGCTGCAGACAATCCGGAGAAGGTCGTCAATACCGCAGCCATGATCCGAACCACCGCACACGAGGCTTTGGACGAATTGAAGGGCATCGTCGGAGTGCTCAGGGGAAGTGGTGATCGTCGTGAGCACGGTGGGCACCAGGGAATCGATGCGATCGGTGATCTGGTCAACGGTGCTCGTGCGGCCGGCATTCACTGCCGTCTGGAATCGGAACTGCTTCCGGGTGACGTGGGAATGCTGGCTGGTCACGTGTGTTATCGCGTAGTGCAGGAAGCGCTCACCAATGTTCAGAAATACGCGAGCGATCAAATGCTCGTCATTTCCGTCACTGGATCACCGCATGACGGAATTCGCATTCTGGCACGTAACAAGCTCAGCGATCTGCCTCCGATGACGTCGATCGGTTCGCGTTCGGGGCTCCGCGGATTGGCCGAGCAGGCACGCGAGATCGGCGGCAAGGTCGAGGCCGGCGCGCTGGGGGAGGACTTCCTCGTCAGTTGCTGGGTGCCCTGGTTCGCATAATTTTGTCGGTGGCGCTCGGTAGTGTTCAGCCCACCATGAACACAGACTCGCGGGTGACGACGCTGATTGTCGACAACGACGCCTGGGTGAGGCGCGGGATGAAGGACATCCTCGAAGCCACACCCGACATCGTGGTGGTTGCAGAGGCCGAGGACGGCGACCAAGTGCCAGCCAAGGTCACTCGATTTCGTCCCCACGTGGTACTGATGGACCTCAAAATGGTCCGCGTCGGGGGCTTGGAAGCAACTCGCCAGTTGATGTTGATGCCCAACCCTCCCAAGGTCATCGCAATGACGGCTTTCGACGTCGACGGCCTGGTGATCGAGGCGGTCGAGGCCGGCGCGCACAGCTTCATGCGGAAAGATGCTGCACCCGAAGCCTTTCAGCAGGCCGTGCGCGTCGTTGCATCCGACCATGCGCTGTTCAGCCGGGATTCTCTGCGGGCTATCGCCGAGTCCACTCCCCGTGAACCTGTTCGGGACCAGACGGCGTTGGCGGTGCTCACCGACCGTGAGCGCGAAGTTCTGGTGCAGTTGGCCACAGGTCTGGGAAACGGTGAAATCGCGGAGCGTATGTACCTCGGTGAAACAACGATCAAATCGCACGTCTCGTCGTTGTTCTCGAAACTCGGAGTGAACAATCGGGTGCGTGCATCGTTGGTTGCGTACCGCTGCGGTCTCGTCGTGTGATGTAAGGACTAATCTCGCTGCTGCTGTTGTTGGACCTTCGGTGACTGATCAAATCGTGATTGACCAAGACGTGACCATCGAAGTGTGGTCGGACGTTGCTTGTCCGTGGTGCTACATCGGAAAGACCAGGTTCCTCTCGGCCCTGGATCGTTTCGAGAACAAGGACCGCGTCAACGTCATCTGGCGCTCGTACCAGCTTGCGCCGGAGACTCCGGTGGGAGAGGGCCGCACGGAACTCGACGCCTTGGTCGAGATGAAGGGAATGGCGCCTGATCAGGTACGCCAGATGTTCTCGCATGTGAGCGCGACGGCCGCCGAGGTCGGATTGACCCTGGACTTCGACACCGTGATCGCCGCCAACACTTTTGATGCGCACAGACTGCTACATCTCGCCGGTGAGCGACAGAACGAACTCCTCGAAGCACTGTTCAAGGCTCACTTCAGCGACGGAAAGGTGATCGACGATCGTGAGGTGCTGGTAGATCTGGCTGTGAGTGTCGGCCTCGACGCGGACACCGTGCGTGAGCAGCTCAACTCCGATGCCGCCGCCGAGTCAGTGCGCGAGGATCTGTCCATGGCCCGCCAGCTCCAGGTCAGCGGCGTTCCGTTCTTCGTCGCCAACCGTGCGGTCGCTGTGTCCGGCGCTCAGCCCGAAGAGGTGTTCCTGCAGCTGCTCACGCAGGCTTCCGAGCCGGCCTGACAGCGAACATCCCTGACAGCGCGTGCGCAGAGGCGCTGTCAGGGATGGGTCACGGCCGCAATACGCAGCGAGTTCCCCCGTAGATCGTGGTAATACATTTGTTGCAGTGAATGCAGAGCGTCTGCCCGTGACCTTCTTCCTCGATCGTCTTGATCAAGTTCGGGTCGCTGAGCAGTGCGCGGCCCATTTGGACGAACTCGAATCCCTCACGCATGGCGAGGTCGATCGATTCCTTGCCCGTGATTCCGCCGAGCAACACCAGCGGGAGGTCTACTGCGTCGCGGATCTGGCGCGCGTGATCGAGTAGGTAGGCGTCGGTGTACGGGTAGGTGCGCAGGAAGTGCTTTCCCACCAGTTTTATTCCCAGCTTCTGTGGCTGCGGCATGAGTGCCCCGAATTCCCGTAGCGGTGCGTCACCTCGGAACGTGTAGAGGGGGTTCTCGAGTGAGCTTCCGGCTGTGAGGACCACCCCGTCCAGGGTTCCGTCTTCTTCGAGCCAGCGCACAACTGTGATTGCCTCTTCGAGCCAGAATCCACCAGGCACGCCGTCATCCATGCTGACCTTGGCGATCACGGCGATTTTCGTACCGACCGCGTCTCGGACGGCGCGTGCGGTTCGACGCGCGAAGCGTGCCCGATTCTCCAGGCTTCCCCCGTAGGAATCGGTGCGGTGGTTCAGTTTTGGGCTCAGGAATGAACTGATGAGGTAACCGTGACCGAAATGTAGTTCGATGGCATCGAAGCCTGCCTCGACGGCCGCTCTGGCAGCGTGGGCGTGAGCCTCGACGATCCGATCGATGTCTGCCTCGGAGGCGGCTTCGGCAAAACTGAGGGTTGTCAGGTGAAAGTGTCTACTCGCTGAAAGTGCCTTCTGGCCAGTCGCTTTCGGTGGTGCGACAGCACCCGCATGGCCGATCTGCGCTGAGACTGCCGCACCTTCGGCGTGAATCGCATCAGTCAACCGGCGCAACCCGGGCGCGGTTTCCTCGGTCCATTGGAGTTGCCCGCCGGCCGCACGCCCTTCCGGTGCGACGGCGCAGTAGGCAACTGTTGTCATACCGACGCCGCCGGCAGCGAACTTGCGATGAAAGTCGATCAGTTCGTCGGTGACGACGCCGTTGGGTGTCATTCCCTCGAACGTGGCCGATTTGATGATTCGGTTCCGGAGCGTCGCCGGTCCCAACTTCGCAGGCGCGAAGGCCTCCAGTGTGGTCATCGGCTCGTATCCAATTCTGCGACAGCTGCTTCGAGCTTCTTGATCTGGTGTGCCAGCCACCCGGATTCCCAGAAGTTCGCCTCGGTGGACGGCTGTGTCAGCAGTTCCCGGTGGCAGGCCAGGAGGACGCGGGTAGCAGGTCCGTTATCGGGCTCGAATGCGAGAGCAGCCTCGGACAGCGCGGTGGCTTCGACCACTGCTCCTTCGGCGAGTCTCGTTTCGGCGAGTTCGATTGCACGCTCCACTCCGGCCAGTTCGACGAGATCAGCCAGAGTCTTCGTTCGGGGCAGATCGTAGAGCGCTGTGGTGGAGTCGTGATGGAACCATCCCAGGTAGGTTTCCCAGATGGTCTTGACTCCCCACTTGACCTGACCGTAGCCCTGTCCGACGTAAAGGTGTGGCGGCAAGGCGATTTCGCGCATCAGCGATTCGACGGACTTACCCGCGTTGATTCCGTCGAGCGTCGTGCGGTGAACGTAGTCGACGGCGTCGTACATCCGCTTCAAGACGGCGTCGATCAGTTCTTCGCCCTCGATGGGCTCGCCGCGGCCGGTGATCAGTGTCTGCGGACGCAGATCACGCAGCGTGCGAATTGTCTTCAGGTACGGCTCGACAAAGCGGTATCGTTGTCCGCGAACGGTATTGAGATTGGGGAAGTGGCCGAAGAGAGGGCCGAGCAGATTGCTGATCATCGCGATGCGATGCTGCGGAAGCCACACCATTGCGCCGTCGACTGTTTCGCCTACACCAGAATGTAATTCGACATCCAGTCCGCCGACCGTGAGGTCGAGACGATCTGTGAAAGTGAGATCCGGGATCGGCTCGTCCTGTGCATTGGACACGGATGGGAATTCTGCGGCAAAGCGTGCGACGGTATCGCCGTCCCGGCCGAACCATACGGGTGCCCATTGACGCATCCGCTTGATGACACGAGCATCGTCGAGCTGAACGGACTGGTTCAGCTCGTTGGCCACGTAGACGGCACCCGGCTCACGAAAGGCGTGAACTCCACCGACGTGGTCGGTATGGCCTTGAGTGGTGATGATGTACCTGGTCGGCCCGGAGTAGATGTCGTCGAACAGCTTTCGATGATGCGGTCCTTCGAATCCGCAGCCGGTGTTGACGATGATCCGGCCGGCCGGCGTGACGATCATGTACGCCGAGCTGGTGCCGCCGCTGCGGTAGATGAAATCGTTGATCGTGATCGCTTCGTCGGTGTACTCAGGTTCGAGCAGGGTCTTTCCCGGTCGTTGTGCGATCAGAGCGTCGACTTGATCGGAGATGTGCTGGTTCACAGAACCTCTACTTTCACAGAGAAGGCGTCAAAATAGTTGGCAAATCGAGTGCGCAGTTCGGCCGGTTCTCGGCCGAAGTCTGCTCGCAGGTCGTACACAACCTGACCGCCCGAACCGCGTTTGTGACTGGACATGTACTCGCGGATCTCTCCTCGCGCCTGCTCGGTCATCTCGAGGCCGGCGCGGTTGTAGATGTGCTCGACAGTTCCGATGTCGTTCGCCATGAATTGGTCGAAGTACACATCCACTCGCCGCTCGTCGGGGATCAGGGCGAGATCGCGGGTTCCCGCATCGAGCAACCGGCTGACGCGGTCGATCCAGTAGTCGCACACCGCATCCAGGTCGAGCTCGTGAAAGTTCATCCGGGCGCCGTAGCCGACCATCGTCGCTGCAGACTGGACTACCGACACCGGATCGCGGTGTGTCATGACGACGGTGGCGTCGGGGAAGGTGTCCATGAGTGGACCGAGTTGCTCGAGGTGCTGCGGGCACTTGAGAATCCAACGGTTCGGACCACGTTGCCACTGAAGGAGTTTGAGCATCGTCTTGATGAACTCGTAATGGGGGCGCTGATCGTGGGCGAGATAGTAATCGCGCCAGCGAGGTGCCATCGACGACATCCACTCGAAGTTGTAACTCGAGAAATCGAGGCTTTCGAGTTCGAGTTCCTCGTGAATATGTTCCGGGGTCATCGGATGCATTGCTGCCACCAGAGGGCTCTTGGCCTGCATCTGGTTCCAACGTTCTTGGCTCCGAAGCAATCTCGGGTCGACGCCGTCCACGCCGAGTTCGTCACCCGCGAAGGGGACGGGTTCCTGACTTTCCCAGAGTGGCAGCGACCGGAAACGGGAATCAGCCGACATGAGGTTCAGGAGATGCGTGGTACCCGAACGCGGCAGTCCCACAACGATGATGGGAGCCACGATCTCCTCGTCGTGAATCTCGGGGTGGCGACGCAGGACATCCAGTACTCGAAGTCGGTTGGCCGCGTAGCGGGTGCACGCTGCGTGAGTAGTCATCCGGGAGACCGGTGAACGGTTGGGATCGGCGTCGATCTCGTCGAGCCACAACGCCAGTCGCTCGCGGAAGTCGTCAGGACCGAAATCGCCGAGGCCTGTTTGTTCTCGCGCGGCGGAGAGAACGCTGTCCACGGACAGGGTTATCGGGTTCGCTTCGGCGTAGGCCCACGTCTGTTGCTGGGATTCGGTGAGTACGGGGTAACGGAGGTCGGTGATGCGCACGCGTTTCGGTGAGGTTGCTTCAGGTTGCGCGGTGGACGACGGCATCGAAGTCATCCTCTGATCGAGAATCCGCCGTCGACGGGCAAGGTCTGTCCGGTAACGAATTGTGCGGCCGGGCTGGCAAGGAACAGTACGACGGGAGCGACGTCCACGGACGGGTCTGCCCACCGGGCCATCGGTGTGCGATCGAGTGACGGTTTGCTGTGTTCAGGGCGCTGCTGGAGTCCTGCCGTCATTTTTGTTGCCGTCAGTCCAGGGGCTATGGCGTTGACTCGAATGCCGTCCTTGGCCCAATTCGATCCCATCGTCTTGGTCATCTGGACGACGGCGCCCTTCGATGCGCCGTATCCGGGCACGACGTCGACGGCGAAGTACGACGCCATCGACGCGACGTTGATGATGGAAGCGCCGCCGCTCTGGGTGCTTTCCTTGAGTAGTGGGAGAACCGCGGAAGACATCCGGAATCCGCTCACGACGTTCACGGCAAGCGATTCCTCGAATACCTCCGGGTTCCACTCGCCCTTCTGGGTAAGTGTCTGACCGGCGTTGTTGACCAAGATGTCCAGTGTGGACAGCCCTGCCGCGACGGCGGCGATCTGCTCGCGATCTGTCATGACGCACTGCCGGTAGACGAATGCCGAGAGGTCGTGCTCGTAGTCGTCGGCCGACGCTTTGGTTCCGGTAATCGTCACGTGCGCGCCGGCGTCGACGAAGCGGTGGGCAATCGCAAGTCCGAGGCCGTTGGACCCTCCGGTTACGAGCACTCGGGAGGAAGAAAAGTCGAATGCCACAACACTTTTCGCAATAGAATCAGTTGCTCTGTCTTCGGTGCTTGATGTCATGAGGTGTGACAGTAGCCAGTTTGTGAACAATGTTCAATAGCTGTTGAACATTGTTTAGCGAGCAGCTAGTGTGTGTGGATGAACGCAACGAACACCACGTCTGTCCGCGGAGATACGGAAGCACGGCGCCGAGGGATCCTCGATGCTGCAGCAGCCATCCTGGATGTGGGTGGCTACGCCGCACTGACGATTCGGAGCGTCGCCAAAGAAGCCGGTATGAGTCCCGGACTCATCTACCAGTACTTTGTCGACAAACGCGACATCTTTGCAGCTCTCCTCTTCGAGAGTCAGCAGGAGTTGACCGTGTTCATTGCCGAATTGCCACGCGATCAAGGCATATCGGCCCTGATCGCAGCTATCGTGCCTGAAACCACCAAACAATGGGCCCGAGTCGGGCACGTGGCATCTGTGTGGCGAACGACCGAAGACGCTTCGAACTCCGACGGGCAAGCGGTCCAAGACTTACGACATTCCACCGAAGCACAATTCGCAGAGTTGCGGACAGCTCTCGAAGACGCAGCGGGTGCACAGGGGCTTTCACTCCGTGAGGGACCTTCCCTGATCCCCTTCGTCTGGGCCGGCCTCATGGGGCTGGCCGACACCATCGTCAACAACTGGGCCCAAGACCTCGATCCGACGGAGTACATCACGTACTCGGCAGACGGGCTAGCGAGGGCAATTACACACTGACTGGAGTATCGATGACGCGAACTACCACGCATCATGACGACCCACCCGAAGCGACGTGCGATACAACCGCTGCCATCGATATCAGCACTGCCGCAGGAGAACTGCTCCTCCGGTATCGCGAAGCGTTGACTCCCGACGATGTCGATCCCGTCGCGTTCCGAAAGGGTGCAGACCGAGTCAGTCAGGAATTCATCGCTGGGGAACTGGCTCGCCGATTCAGCGGCGACGCGGTGCTCTCGGAAGAATCACCTGACAATGCTGTGCGGCTCGGTGCGTCGCGTGTCTGGATCGTCGACCCACTCGACGGAACCCGCGAGTTCGGTGAGATCGGCCGCGGTGACTGGGCTGTGCACGTTGCATTGTTCGAAAACGGCTCTCTCACAGCAGGAGCCGTGGCGCTCCCGGGTCTGGGAATAACGCACTCGAGTAGAGACCCGGTACCGCTGTACAACGTCGTGCCGTCCAACCCTCGGGTTGTCGTAAGTCGCACTCGGAGGCCGGAGCCAGTGATGGCACTGGCCCGAGCGTTGGATGCCGAGTTGATCGAGATGGGCTCGGCTGGAGCCAAAGCCATGGCGGTAGTGCGCGGCGACGCTGACATCTACGCCCATGCCGGCGGACAGTACGAGTGGGATTCTGCCGCCCCGGTTGCCGTGGCTCAGGCTGCCGGCCTGCATGTTTCACGAATCGATGGCTCTGCTCTGCACTACAACCAAGAGAACCCTTGGTTGCCCGACTTGTTGATCTGCCGCCCTGAACTTGCTGCTACCGCACTGGAGGTGCTGAACCGATGACTACCACGCTGACGCATCTCGAACGGCTCGAAGCCGAGAGTATCCATATCATGCGAGAAGCGCTCGCCGAGAGTGAAAATCCGGTGATGCTGTATTCGGTGGGCAAGGACTCCGCCGTGATGCTGCACTTGGCGCGCAAGGCGTTCTATCCGTCGAAGCTTCCGTTTCCGTTGCTGCACGTGGACACTACGTGGAAGTTCCGCGAGATGTACGGCCTTCGCGACGAGACAGCAGCGGCGCCGGACCTCGATCTCCTCGTGTACAAGAATCCGGAATGTGTGGAGAAGGGAATCAACCCCTTCACCCACGGCAGTGCCGTCCACGCCGACATGTGGAAAACCGAGGGACTCAAGCAAGCCCTCGATCACTACAAGTTCGACGCCGCATTCGGTGGCGCCCGCCGTGACGAAGAAAAATCCCGCGCCAAGGAACGGATCTTCTCGATCCGATCGGCAGCGCACCGCTGGGATCCCAAGCAACAGCGCCCGGAATTGTGGCGGATGTACAACGTCCGCAAATCGCCGGGGGAGAGCTTGCGCGTGTTCCCGCTCTCGAACTGGACCGAGCTCGACGTGTGGGAATACATACGCCAGGAACAGATTCCGATTGTCCCGCTGTACTTCGCCGCCAAGCGTCCCGTCGTCGAACGTGACGGCGCGTTGATCATGGTCGACGACGACCGGATGCCGTTGCTGCCGGGTGAAACACCGGAACTCAAGAGTGTTCGTTTCCGAACCCTCGGGTGCTATCCGCTGACCGGCGCTGTCGAATCGACCGCGACATCCTTGACCGACATCATCCAAGAGATGTTGTTGACCACCACATCCGAACGCCAAGGCCGGGTCATCGACCACGACTCGAGCGCGTCGATGGAGAAGAAGAAGCAAGAGGGGTACTTCTGATGACCGTTTCCTCGGATCTGATTGCCGACGATATCGAACAGTATCTCGAACGTCATGCCAACAAGACGATGCTCCGCTTCATCACCTGCGGCAGTGTCGACGACGGCAAGAGCACGCTCATCGGTCGCCTTCTCTACGAATCGAAATTGGTTTTCGAAGACCAACTTACGGCTCTGGAAAACGACTCACGCAAGGTCGGCACACAGGGCGAAGGTCTCGATTTCGCGCTCCTCGTCGACGGACTGGCTGCCGAACGTGAGCAGGGCATCACTATCGACGTCGCGTACCGGTACTTCACGACCGAGCGTCGCAAATTTGTCGTCGCCGATACTCCTGGTCATGAGCAGTACACCCGCAACATGGTCACCGGCGCATCGACAGCTGACCTCGCGGTCATCCTCATCGATGCTCGCAAAGGTGTGCTCACTCAAACCCGCCGCCATTCGTACTTGGTTTCACTGCTCGGTATTCGACATGTAGTCATCGCCGTCAACAAACTCGATCTTGTCGACTACTCGCAGGAGGTGTTCGACAACATTGTCGCCGAATACCGTGCTTTTGCAGACGAAATCGGTTTGAAGAACGTCGTTCCGATTCCCATGTCGGCATATATGGGGGACAACCTCACCGAGCGCAGCGCGAATACCCCGTGGTACGACGGTCCGACACTTATCGATCACCTCGAAACCGTCGAGATCGACGATGATGTGCAGCAACGCCCGTTCCGTATGCCGGTGCAATGGGTCAACCGCCCCGACCTCGATTTCCGCGGCTTCTCCGGCCAGGTCACTTCCGGCATCATCCGCCCGGGTGATCGGATTCGAGCGCTTCCCAGCGGAAAGGAATCGACCGTCGCGCGCATCGTCACGATGGACGGTGATCTCATCGAAGCCATCGCCGGCCAATCCGTGACCATCACACTGACCGACGAGATCGACATCAGCCGCGGCGACATGCTCGCTTCATCGGATGCGCTGCCCCCGGTAGCCGACCAGTTCGAAGCCCACGTGGTGTGGATGGGTGAGCATGAGATGCTCCCGGAGCGGCCGTACCTCTGCCAGATCGGCACTATGACGGTCCAGGCTCGAATCACCAAGCCCAAGCACAAGATCAATGTCAATACTATGGAGAAGACGGCGACCGACACGCTTGCACTGAACGAAATCGGTGTCTGCAACCTGAGTTTCGACCGTCCGGTGCCATTCGACCCGTACGCCGACAACCGTGATACCGGTGGATTCATCCTCATCGACAGGTTGACGAACACCACCGTCGGCGCCGGACTCATCCAGCATTCTCTTCGGCGTTCGGACAACATTCACTGGCAGGCCGTCGATATCGACGAGAAGGCGCGAGAGACGCTCAACAGTCACAAACCGTGCGTAGTGTGGTTCACCGGGTTGTCCGGCTCGGGTAAGTCGGCGATTGCCAACGAGTTGGAGCGTAAACTCCATGCGCTAGGCTGCCATACCTATCTTCTCGACGGCGACAACGTTCGCCACGGACTCAACCGTGATCTCGGATTCACCGAAGCTGATCGTGTCGAAAACATCCGCCGCGTAACAGAAGTCGCTAAACTTATGGCCGATGCCGGACTGATCGTCCTCGCTTCGTTCATCTCACCGTTTCAGATCGAACGTCAATCCGCCAAGGAAACCATCGGCGCCGATCAGTTCTTCGAGGTGTTCGTCGACACCCCGCTGGCTGTCGCCGAAAAGCGAGATCCCAAGGGGTTGTACAAGAAGGCGCGCAGTGGTGCGTTGAAGAACTTTACCGGCATCGACTCGCCGTACGAAACTCCGGTCTCGCCGGATATTCGTATCGATACGACGTCATCGTCGACTCTCGATGCCGCTGATCAGATAATCCGGCATCTGCTCGAACGCGGAATCATTCACTGATTTCTCGATCTGCTGATAACTCAACCCTCAATTAAGGAGTCCTACATGCCTTCTCGTGACGAGATCTGCGCCGTTGTCGACAGCTACGTCAAGCTGCTCGGATCGCACCAGATCGATGAGTTGATGGAATTGTTCCATCAGGGTGCTGTGCAGCACGAGCCCGTCGGTGTTCGCACCAATCGGGGTTTTGACGAGATTCGGGCATTCTTCGCCGAGAGTGAGGACACGCCGTTCACCGTGAGTCTGCTGACCCCTGTCACTGTTGTGGGCAAGTTTGCTGCGATGCAAATGCGTGTCGAGCGCGAAGGTTTGGAGGATTTTGCGTCTACAGATCTCTTCGAGTTCGATGACAACTGCAAGATTCTCTCGATCACTGCAGTCCCCGACATCAAGGCCCTCATTCCCTGATTCGGGCGGCCCGGACGGCTGGAGCGTTCGAGAACGGGAGCAGATGTGCACCGATGTCGGGGCAGGAGAGCGTGACCTGCGCTGCATCGACAAACCGATACGGTTGTGCTGCAACTACTCCAGCAAGATTCTTGCGTAGGCGGGACATCTCGGCCCGTACGGTCACCGTGCGGGCTGGGTCGTCGAACAGGTCCTGAGCTAATTGCGACGCGGTGCGCCCTCTTCGCTCCGATCCCAGGAGAAACAGAATTTCCGCATGGCGCTGGGTGGGGGAGTACGTCCATTCACCCAACTCCGAAGACACTGTTACCGACATGCTCTCGGAATCACGCAGATCGACGTGCACTGTGGGAGCAGCGACGTTGCTTCCGGTGGAGGTCGGCCTGATCAGCCAACCTCCTGGTAGCGGATCCAATTCGCACAGCCCGAGGGCCGGGAACCACGTCCGGCCGGGAGTCAGCGCCGAGGGCAGCAGGATTCGAGTGCGATGTGGCAGAGAATCGACCGCCGCAACCCAGCCATGAGCGTCGGTGACCAGTGCGGGTGATCCGCCGCGTGCGAGCATCGGCGCTGCAACAGACCGTAATTGGTCGAGGTTGTCGCGGTGCTTGTCACGCAGGTGTGATTGGGCAAGACGTGCGACGGCGTCGACCAAGGCGAGTGTGGTGGGGTGAATGGTCTTGGCCGGCCCGCTGATGTCGACCACGCCGATTACCCGATCGTCTCGTGGATCTCGAATAGGTGCACCCGCGCAGGTCCACGGATGATGGCTGCGCGCATAGTGTTCCGCCGAAAAGATCTGAACGGCTTGATGCGACACCAATGCGGTGCCGATGGCATTGGTGCCGACAGAGTCCTCGGCCCAGTTTGCACCCTCGATAAATCCGAGCCGCCCCGCCTGATCCAGTACCCGATTGGATCCGCTGCGCCACAGCACTGTTCCACGTATGTCCGCGACAACCATGATGTTCTCGCCGCTCGCTGTCACCGATTCGAGTCCGCGGGTCACGTCGTCGAGTACGTCGTACAGGCCCGATTCACGGCGACGAAGGTCGAGTTCTGCCACATCCATCGACGGTTCGATTCGGCTCTGTTCAGGATCGACTCCCAGCTCTCTCAGCCGCTGCCAGGACTTGCGGATCACGTCGCGGGGACGAGCGGGGGATCGATCACCGGCCATCGTGGCGTCGTACACCGCGGCGAGGGTCCTCGCGTAGTTGCGAGGATCCTCACCGGGTGGCATCGCGGGCTCGGGCAACCGCGTTGTGGGTGTGGCCATGTCAGCGATATACCAACCCTCCGTCGATGAGTCCGGCTTGGCCGGTCATGTAATCAGAATCCGGTCCGGCCAGATAGGAGACGAACCCCGCCACGTCGTCGGGAGTCTCGGCTCGACCCAGAGCAATGCCGCCGACAAACTTTTCGTAGGTCGCACCTTCCGGTGCCCCGGTGAGTTCGGAGAATCGCTTGTCGATGGTGACCCACATGTCGGTTCCCACAACTCCGGGGCAGTACGCGTTGACTGTGATGCCGTCTGATGCGTATTCCTTGGCCGCAGCTTGGGTAAGTGCCCGGACGGCGAATTTAGTTGCGCTGTACACACCCAACATGGCAAAACCGTCGTGGCCTGCAATGGACGACGCGTTGATGATTTTCCCGCGCTGACCGAGTTCCTTGAACTTCGCGGCCGCGGCTTGAATACCCCACACCACGCCGTCGACGTTGACGCTCCAAATCTTGGAGACTTCCTCGGGGGTGACGTCGGACAGGGGGCCTACCAGTGCTATTCCGGCATTGTTGACGATGATATCGAAGCCGCCCAACGTTGAATGTGCGTGTTCAATGCTTGCCTGCACCTGGTCGCGGTCGCTGACATCGGCGATGAACGTGGTTGTCCGACGGCCGATTTCGCGAATCTCTTTGGCGACGGCATCCAGCTTGGTCTGGTCGAGATCGACTAGCGCGATGTCTGCGCCGTCGTGGGCGAGCCGGAGTGCGATTCCACGTCCGATCCCTTGGCCTGCTCCGGTGACCAGTGCAACTTTGCCGGTGATGCTCATATTCAGTGTCTCCTCGTTGGCGGGTAAGCCGATGAGTGAGTTATATGTGATGACGACCACACTATAGAAGGGTTGCATCGCGTTGCAAACCCGAACAATCGGACATCGATTGCAACTGTCGGCAACTCTCCCTGTGTCCGGTTCGGTGCCTTCATAGTTGCGCGACCACTTCGCGAATTGCTTTGTGGCACAAACCGGGAGAAGAAGATATGACTGCAACAGTCGATGTTCCGAAGGGTTCGGCGACGCCGAGCCGTCGACCCTCGCGCCGCTGGATTCCGTTCGGTGCTGCAAATCTTGTGATCGTTCTGGTTCTGGCTCTGGCGAGTTGGTATCTTCTGGCCGATCCGGTGACCAGCCCCTGGAATTTCTATCCGTTGCCGTTCAATGCAGCGCTGTTCTGGGCCATACTTTTTGTGGTGTTCATCGGCTTCAACTGCGAGTTTGCCGGATTCGATCGACTGCCGCAGCCGGCCAGAGGCGTTGCAATCATGGCAGCGACAGCCGTGTTCGCGGTTGTGGTGACGTGGTTGCTCGCCAACGGAATCGGGAGTCTGTATCCGGACTTCGCGGCAGGCCGCGCCGGCGGTCTCGGCTACTTCGCCGGTGCGTTGTTTGTGCTGTTCGGGTTCGGAACCTGGGTGATGGTGGTGCTGAACTGGCAGCATTGGCCGTGGGTCTCCATCGGGATGAAGCAGCCGTTGGTGGGTCTGTGCGAGATCGCGTTTGTCGCGGTACCGACGCTTGCCCTGTATTTCGTTTTCGGGCTGCCGTCCGTATCGCTGTCCGCAACCAATCCATTGATGACCGTCGACACCGTGCTCGGGTGGTTCTACTGCGTTGTGGTGGTCGTGATCTTGACCGGTCAGACTCTGGAAAATTGGCCGTGGCGGCTGTTCGGTAGTGGAGGGAAAACCGCACTCGCGGCTACGGTGGGCAATTTTGCACTGGGAACCGGGCTGTACTTCGTGGCACTGTCTGTTGTGAAGGTTCTGCTGGGAAGTGCTGCGGTTGCCGAGTTGGGTGGCGTCGTGAATCAGTTTCCGGCTCAACTCGGTGTGTGCTGGGCCTTCTGGATGATCTTCTGGGCCAATGCATTCGGAAACAAGCCGACTGGGTTCGCTGACGGGGTGAACCTGTTGATCCGCGCAGTGCTCACGTTGGGGCTGGCAGTGGTGACGTTCCTCTTCTACTACCGTTTTGCTGCCGAGCACATTCTTCACGAACCCGCAGTGGCCGACGGATTGCACGGCAATGCACTGGGTTTCGTGGACTGGACGGTGCTGTGGACGTTGTTCTACGTTGTCGGCTTCCAGTCGCTGGGGCTTGGCCGATTGAAGCCTGGATCCGCGTGAACTGGTTGCCCGCAAATGCATGCGGGCAACCAATCGCGTAGGTCAGACTTTCGTGAGGGGTGCTGACTCTGCGGCAGTTTCCTTCTGCGCCGCGTTCTTTCGTGCGGGAATCAGCAGCGCGATTGCACCGGCGATCAGTGCGGCACCGCAGGCGATGAGCAGACCTGTACGGAACCCGGCTTCCGTCGGGAGGGTGTGACCGGCGAAGTCCATACTCATCTGAGCCAGGACAACGCCAACGACAGCGGCGGAGATCGAGGTGCCGACGGACCGCATCAGGGTGTTGAAGCTGTTGGCCGACGCCGTGGCGGACGGCGGAACCGCGCCCATGATGAGGGCGGGCATCGAGCCGTAGGCAAGGCCGATTCCGGCGTTGCAGATGCAGCTCACGATCAGCAAGCCCCAGTCCGCGCCCTTGGACACAGCCAGCAGAAGCGAGACCAATCCGACTCCCAGTCCGAGTGCCCCGATCAGATCGAAGCGTCCGCCGGTGTTGTGTACCGGGGTGGCGGGAACGAAGACCAGATCAGCACGGCGATGATCACGCTGAGAGCATCTAGTCGTGCGTACCGTCGTGTCGAGATTCGGTGCGCGGATCGAGAATGGATCGGTAGAAGGACTGGCATGGACAAGCCCACGCATTTGATCGAGTTCGAAACCATGCTGCTCGGGCGACACGTCGGCCTCCATCCGCCGCAGTACAAGCATGGTGGCAATCAAGTTCCGCATCACCGACGAGGGGATGCGCCGACTCGGTGCGGATCGGGCTAGCAACGTGGACGGCCTGGATCGGGTCGTGGCCGATTGGGAACCTGAGGATGTGGCGACGTTTGCGATGTGGCTTCGGAGGTTCAATTCCGACGTCGAGAAACTAGCCGGACGTCCCTGGCCGCGAACGTAGCGGGCACAGCCCGGGAGAACTTCAACGGCCCGGGGATTGCAACGGATTGCAACGCTTGTGACCCGGGCCACTTATGCGATGTGCTGTGTATCACATTCCCAAAGAAGGAGAAGTGATGACGCAAACCATCGATTCCGCAGTCGTAGCCGCGGAAAGCTCGACGGCTGTGACACCTCAGGAGCGCGTCGACGCCTGGCTGGCGGATTTCGAGTCGGCGCTCGCCGCTCGTGACATCGAACGGGTCGCAGCAAAATTCGCCCTCGACAGCTTCTGGCGAGACTTGGTTTCGTTCACCTGGAACATCAAGACCGTCGAAGGTCGCGAGCAGATTGCCGACATGCTTTCCGAGCGTCTCGACGACACTGATCCTTCAGGATTCCGGACCACCGAGACCCCCGACGAAGCCGACGGCGTCACGTCGGCCTGGATCGAATTCGAGACCGCGACGGGCCGCGCGCACGGACACCTTCGGCTCAAGGACGAACTCGGCGAGCCTGTTGCTTGGACGCTGCTGACGTCATTGCAGGAACTCAAGGGACACGAAGAGGGCAAGGGCACCCGCCGGCCACGCGGCGCGAAGCACGGGGCAGACCCGGACCGCATCACCTGGGCCGAACAGAAGGAGATCGAGGACCGCGAACTCGGCTACACCACACAGCCTTACGTCGTGATCGTCGGCGGCGGCCAGGGCGGAATCGCGCTCGGAGCGCGCATGCGCCAGCTCGGAGTTCCGGCCATCGTGATCGACAGCCACGAGCGGCCGGGAGATCAGTGGCGCGGACGCTACAAGTCCCTGTGCCTGCACGATCCGGTTTGGTACGACCACCTGCCCTACATGCCGTTCCCCGACAACTGGCCGGTGTTCGCGCCCAAGGACAAGATCGGCGACTGGCTCGAGATGTATACCAAGGTCATGGAGGTTCCGTACTGGAGTTCCACGACCTGCACGTCGGCGTCATTCGACGAGAAGGTCCAGGAATGGACCGTCGAGGTCAACCGCAACGGCGAGAAGCTGACGTTGCGTCCCAAGCAGTTGGTGATGGCGACCGGTATGTCCGGCAAGGCCAATGTTCCGACCTTCCCCGGGCAGGACAAGTTCCTGGGCGATCAGCACCACTCGAGCAAGCACCCCGGCCCGGATCAGTACGTGGGCAAGAAGGTTGTGGTCATCGGGGCGAACAACTCCTCGCACGACATCTGCGGCGCTCTGTGGGAGAACGGCATCGACGTGACGATGGTGCAGCGCAGCTCGACGCACATCGTGAAGTCGGATTCGCTGATGGATCTGGGCTTGGGTGATCTGTATTCGGAACGCGCACTCGCCGCCGGTATGACGACACACAAGGCCGACCTCACGTTCGGTTCGCTGCCGTACCGGATCATGCACGAGTTCCAGATCCCGGTGTACGACGCAATCCGTGAGCGCGACAAGGACTTCTACGATCGCCTCGAAAAGGCCGGCTTCGAGCACGACTGGGGCGACGACGGTTCTGGCCTGTTCATGAAGTACCTACGACGCGGCTCGGGTTACTACATCGACGTCGGCGCTGCCGAACTGGTCGCGAACGGGGACATCAAGCTCGCGCACGGCAACATTCGTGAGCTGACCGAGAACAGCGTGATTCTCGAAGACGGAACGGAACTACCGGCCGACGTGGTGGTCTACGCAACCGGCTACGGCTCGATGAACGGCTGGGTGGCCGATCTGATCGGTCAGGACACTGCCGACAAGGTGGGCAAGGTCTGGGGCCTGGGGTCGAACACCACCAAGGATCCAGGACCGTGGGAGGGCGAGCAGCGCAACATGTGGAAGCCGACGCAGCAGGAAGCGCTGTGGTTTCACGGCGGCAATCTGCATCAGTCTCGCCACTACTCGCTGTATCTGGCGCTGCAGTTGAAGGCGCGCTACGAGGGCATTCCGACGCCGGTGTACGGGCTGCAGGAAGTGCATCATCTGAGCTGAAAAACAAACTGCTGTGCGCCTTTTTAACCGCGGGCGGTTAACAAAGGCGCACAGCAGGGTCAGCGCAGGGCGAACTTTTTCGCGACGTCGGCATCCTTGGTCGCGCGCTCGGTGAGGAAGGCAAATGCCAATCCGAGTGCAAGCCACAAGGTTGCCTGTGTAGCGACGGACGAGAGGCGGAACTCCCACAGCAGAGTTGCCGGGAAGTCGTCGCCCACCTCGTTGATCGTGGGCAGCGAGAGGTAACCGATTGCCACGATGACAAGGAACGCAGCCACCGGAGCGGCGACGCGCACACTGAGGAACTCGTGGGCGGATACAGCTTTTGCCGCCGCGGCGGCCGCGGTGACGGCCAGCAGTCCGAGGATCACGGTCGCGAGCCACAGCCAGGTTCGCTGGTTGATCGTGTCGGGATCGCCGACGGCTGGTGGGTTGGCCGGGTACTTGAAGAAGGGCACCGCCTCGATGGCGAGCCAGCCTCCCAGTGCGATGGCCATCACCAACAACGGTCCGGACATGGTGGTGATCCGCCGCGCGTAGTTGGCGACTACGGCGAAGATGGCACCGAGGGCCAAGCCCGCGAGCGACGTTGCGAGGAAGAGTCCAGCGCGTTGACCGTCACGACTGACGAGTGGAGCTTCTTCGTCGCCGTGCGAGTGTCCGGCAGTTTCGCCGGCGGCACTGTTGGCTTCTTCGATCGCGATGGCAGCGTTGACGTGCGGTTCACCCAGCACAAATGCAACTCCGCCGGCAAGGATGCCTGCGATCAAACCAGCCAACAAGCCACGAATCAGAAGCTTCGTGAAATTGTCGACTAGTGGCACGGGAGGCCCATCAAGTGGCGTCCGTCGTGCATCAGCTCATGCATGTACATGCCTGTGCGTGAGATTGCGCCCTGGTCGAATCCGACCAGGTAGAGAGCCAGCATCGCGAACAGCACAACAGCTGCGGCGAGGAAGGCAAGACGAGTCGAATCGATCGACGAGTCGGGAGAGTAGGCGAGTGCCATCGAAGCCTCCTGGGATTTTCGCGTCCCCTAGGTCAGATGCGATGGCCGGAGTGTCTGGCTGTCGAGGTGGTTTCACCTCGAATTACAGTGGCGCGACCGCTCCGGGCTTTCACCGGATTCCTGTCGACCATCGCGTGTACAGAGCGCACTTTAGCAGTGAACACACGAAAATCGTGAAGGATTTTGTTCGCTAGGCGAGCAAAATCCTTCACGATCACGGATCAACTCTTGGCGGGGACGTCCAGAACTACCTCGAACTCGAGCAGCGACGCTCCCGAGGCGACGGGCTTGGCGCGCTCACCTGAGTGCGCTGCGCGGGCCGGGCCGTCACGCCAGTCGGCGAACGCCTCTTCGTTTTCCCACTGCGTGACCACGAAGTAGCGGTTCTCTCCGGCGGTGGGGCGCAGGAGCTGGAATCCGAGGAATCCGGGAGAATTCTCCACGGCATGAGCGCGTGCTGCGAAGCGCTTTTCCAGTTCGGGGCCCGCGCCCTCGGGGATTTCGATTGCATTGATCTTCACGACTGCCATGTAAGCGACATTACCGCGCGGCTCCACCGCGTACGGTGACATTCGTGTTGCATGACGAAGGTGGTACCGGCCAGCCGATTCTGTTGTTGCACGGCCTCATGGGTAGTGCCCGGACGTGGCGCCGGCATGTGCCCTGGATTCGCGAGTTCGGCCACGTCTACACGTTCGACGCGGCCGGTCACGGACGGCCGGCGCCCGCAGAATTGACGACCGAGGCCTTTGTCGAAGACCTTGCGTCGGCCGTCACGATCATCGACGAGCCGATGATCGTGATCGGGCACTCGATGGGTGCCCTGCACGCGTGGTGTTTTGCCGCCGCACATCCGGACCGAGTGCGTGCGTTGGTTCTCGAGGACATGGCACCGGATTTCCGCGGGCGCACTGCGGAGGACTGGGCTCAGATGGTGTCGTCGTGGCCGCAACCGTTTGCCACCGATGACGCGGTGAAGGAATTCTTCGGTCCGGTTGCAGGACAATACTTTCTGGATTCGTTCGACCGCCGCGACGACGGGTGGTACCTGCACGGTGACGTGTCGACCTTCCGCGATATCTCGGAAGAATGGGGCACGCGACATTTCTGGGATCAGTGGAGTGCAATCGAGGTGCCCACGCTTCTCATCGAGGGTGAGTTCACGATTACCCCGCAAGGCCAGATGCGCGAGATGGCAGAGCGTCCGGGAACTCGGTATGTGCGCATTGCCGACGCCGGTCACCTTGTCCACGATGATCAACCAGACCGGTACCGCGACGAAGTGACGGCGTTCCTGGTTGATCAGAGCTGACTTCGGATCGACGCTCCCGCTTCTTCGAGTTCGACGGCTCGCCTCGCCAGGAGCCCGGCTGCGAACTTGGCTTTGTCTCCGCTGTGTCGCGGCACGACGTGCAGATGGGAGTGAAAGACGGTCTGACCGGCAGCACGACCGTCGTTGACCAGGATGTTGACGCCGTCTGCAGCGATGTCGCACCTCCGCAGCGCGCCGGCGATGAGTGTGCCTACCCGGAACATCTCTGCGCCCTCGTGGTTTTCGAGTCCGTCGAGGTTGGTGGCGTGGCGTTTGGGCACAACAAGGGTGTGTCCGCGACTGACCGGGCGGGCGTCGAGAAAAGCGAGCACGGTTTCGGTTTCGAAAACACGAATTGCGGGCTCGTCTGCCGAGATGATGTTGCAGAAGACGCAGGAATGGCTCATGACTACAGAATGTATCCCGTCGGTGGATCAGAGCAGACGTAGCTCCCGTCCGCGTGCGAGTGCTTCGCGTCGATTGTGGACTTGAAGCTTTCGGTACAGCGTGCGCACCTGCGTCTTGACCGTGTTGACGGAGATGAAGAGTGCGTTTGCCATCTCCGTCAAACTGGCGTCGGACGCGATCAGATCAAGAACTTGTCTTTCTCGCTCGGTCAAGGTGACCAGGTTCAGTTCGTGTGGAAATGTCTCTCCTGGAGCAAGTTTCAGGAATTTGGCAAGTGCGCTCGATCCGGTACCCGCTATGGATTCAAGGTGATCGACGTCGTGTCGAGATATGGTCGAGAACGATCGGAGATTGCCGGTTTGGTCTGCGATGCTGCACGCATTCGACCAGGCTTCGGCGGCGCGTCGCGGCTCGCCACCTCGCGAATGCGCGACGGCTTGAATCAGGAGTGCCTCGATTTGTGGGCGTGGGTACGACTCTCGCGCCCAATCGAATTGGTGGCACAGCGCGATTGCAGATTCATTCTGACCGGCCCGCTGATACAGGCGCGCGACGGAAACCAGTGTCCAGGGGTTGGCGGCCGGCTCGGCAATGTCCGACGACAGTGCCATTGCCAAGTTTCCGTCCCCGAGCGCGAGGGCGAGATCGATTTTGGTGGAGCGCAACAACGGTAGCGCAAACGAATCGGGTTTCAGCTTTGTGGGGTTGTCGGAAATTGCCTTGCGCAGCAACGTGATAGCTGCGGCTTCTTCACGGCAGGCGAGTGCGTACTGGCAGTGCGTGTAGAGGACAAATGCCCACAGTTCCTCGTTGTTGTCGGGCTCTCCCAGGGTTGCGACGGCCTCACGTGCATCCTGGAGGTCGAGAGTGCACAGTGCAGTCAACGCACGGGCTACCAGTCCTGGCGTTCGTACCATCGAGTGGAGCCATCCATATGTGTTCGGATGTTTGCGCTCGAGCCGTGACCATCCCTGCGACAGAGTGGGTTCCCCGACAATCGCCCAATTCATGGCTACACCTCCCGCCGCATTGCGGGCGATGAAGTCGATGCCTTGTGATTCACCGCCCCAGTACGCCATGCGCATCTCGGTGGTGGATTCGGCGAACCGTCCGCTCAGTTGAAAGGTGATACCCCATTGCACGCGCATCAACGGGAGTTGCGGGCTGATGTCGTCGGGGTTCGTAGCGAGTGCGCTTCTGCTGATCTGGGCCAGGCGGCGGGTCGTTTCGGCTGCAGGCCCGTATTTTCCGGCGACGCGCAGCATGATCGAGTGAACACAGCCGACATTGAGTACGTCGCGGGCGTCCTTGCTTGCGCCGATCGCTCGGAGTTCTTCGGCAGAGCGAGGCAGCGCGGTGATCGGCTTGGGGATGTCGCCCGGCTGCATGGTGAACAGGTCGCGGCCCGCCAGAGCAATCGAACTCTTCTTCGCCGTTGCGGGCGGTATCTGTTGCAATGCGCGGCGTACGATATCAAAGCTTTCGGAAAGCATTGTTACCCAATTATTTTCGATAATATTGATGGCAAGATCCCAGTCGCCGCCTTCGGTCGCGTACTTCAGCGCCGACGCGTGTCGGCCGGAATCGAGTCGGAAATGTGCCAGCGAGGACAATTGCTCTGTCGGATCGAGTCCGAGCTGTGGTTGCGTTGCCATCAGTGACGCGCGAACTGCCGCTGGAAGTTCCCAGCTTTCGTCAGTTCCGATTTCGATCCGGGAGAGTGTGCCTGCCGATTCCAGCTCGAGTAGACGTTCACGAATCCGGTCACGGGATTCGGGGGAGGCGAACAGGTGCGCTGCAGTGCTCACATCGAGGGTTCGCGCTGTCGAGCAGGATACGAGGAAGTCCCGATGGTCAGCGATGTCGGTGTTATCGAGGGTCGTGCGCCGGGTGTACTCGTCGATCGTCTGTTGCAGGTTCAGCTCAAGGAGTTGATCTCGATCGTGTTGTGTGGGTAGTAATTCGACGACCACGGCGCCGGCATGTACGAGAGTTGGCAGGCCGCCGGTCATAGTCGTGATCTTCTCGGCTTCGCCGGGAAGGGGATTCGACCCGATGAACGTCAGTAGGTTTGCCGTGTCGGCCGAGTTGAAGAGTAGTTCCTCGGCACGGATCAGTTCGTGATCTACCTCGAGGAAATATGGTTCGGCAAACAGGGTGAGTCCCGACAATGTCACGGCGATGTCCAACTGGTGACAGCGGGTGACTAGTTCGACAAGTTGCTCTTCGAGTGCGTGGTTTGGGATGAGATCCGGCCGAATCAATACCAGGAGAACTGGATTGGTGACGGCGGAGAATGCGGCGGCGAGGTCGGTGAACGGATCGCCGGATACGTGTGGGGCAACAATGCCGGACTGCCTGCTCTGGCGGAGGATCGTGGTGAGGTATTCCGATGCGCTCGAATTGAGCGGTGGAGCCGGAACCCACACGAGATCGTGGTCCGAGGTGTCGGAAGATTCGAGCCAGGATTTCAGGAGGTCGGATTTACCGTATCCGTTCGGGGCGCGCACAATTGTCAGGGGAGTCCGGCGATCCAACTTTGCAAAGAGCGCCTGACGGGGGAATGGTCTGGCGATGGCAGAGTGATTGACGCCCTCGACAGTTGCGTCCCCCTCCCGCCCCGACATCCTTGTGTTCCTAATCCCCGTTGTGCTCGTGCTTGCAATCTTCGGACCGACAGGCACAGAGAGATTGGGTGAAATGTCCAATTCTTCGTGTGCTTCCGAAATAGTAACTGGTACGGAGAATTGATGCCCTAATTAGGGCAATTCGGGCACAATTCTTCTCGAGGGAATCCGGTGTCCGGCCGATAATCCAGCCTCACCACGGGCTTTTGTGCCCAGAGAGTGAGGACGTAGGGCCATAGCTCGAGATTCGCCGGAGTGTTAGCGCTTAACCCGCTGTCAGCGGTTGCCCTCACCGGCCAGTGCAAACAGGCCGTCTTCGGTTTGTTCCACCAATCCGTCGACAAGCAGTGAATGCAGTGCGCGGTCGCGTTGACCGGGGTCGGTGAGCCAGACGATGTCGAGGCGCGCACGTTCGACGGGATGGTGGGTCTCTCGAAGAACGGCCATCAACTTGCCGCGGACCTGGCGATCGGTACCGGCGAATTTCTGCACTTTCTTCGGTGGACCGGTGTGTGCCGGTTTTCCGGAGGCAACCCAAGCGCAATTGGGCAGCGGGCAGTTGTCGCAGCTGGGTGTACGCGCCGTGCAGATCACGGCGCCGAGTTCCATCAGCGCAGCACTGTAGGTAGCCGCTCGTGCGCGGGTGCGGGGCAACAGTGCGGCGACGTCCGCGAGATCGCGCGTGTTCGACGGATTGCCCGGCTCTGCGTTGCCGTGCACGGCACGGGCAACAACGCGGCGAACGTTGGTGTCGACGACGGGAACTCGTTGTCCGTAAGCAAAGCACGCCACGGCACGCGCCGTATAGGAGCCGATACCCGGCAGTGACAGCAAAGTGTCCACGTCGCTGGGGACCACGTCGCCGTGTTCGGTGGCCAGGACGCCGGCACACTCGTGCAGGCGCAGTGCGCGGCGTGGGTAACCGAGCTTGCCCCACGCCCGCAGTACCTCAGCCTGGCTCGACGCCGCCATTGCCGACGGAACCGGCCAGCGCTGGACCCATTCCTCCCAGATCGGCGCGACCCGTACCACCGGCGTCTGCTGGAGCATGATCTCGCTCATCAGAATCTGCCAGGCACTGACTCCGTCGCGTCGCCACGGAAGATCACGGGCGCTATCGGCATACCACTTCAGCAGCACCGAAGATTCCACTGCCACCTTGACTGACACACTCCTAGGGCCTGGTTACGCGCTCGGCGACGTTCACCAAGACCCTATCGTTACGCTCCGACATCCAACATGCGCACCTGATGCAGAGAAAACGGTGGGTGGGCGGTATCAAGAACCGCCCACCCACCTCGTCGTTTCGATCAGGACGCGTACTGTGCATCCGTTCGTGTCGCGGTCGACGCGGGTGTCGACGTTCCCGAGTACCGGCGAACGATGATGTAGAGGCAGATCAGCCCGATCGCTCCGGCAGCGGCAAGGAATGAACCGACCTTCCACGCATTGTCCGGATTACCGTTGATCAGCATCACCATGATCATCGGCGCAAAACCGCCGATGATGGCCGAGATCTGATAGCCGAGCGACGCTCCGGAGAATCGGATCTCCGGCGGGAACAATTCTGCGAAGAGTGTTCCTTGAGTGCCGGTTTGGAGCGACATCGCAACGACGCCGACGATCACGGCCACTGCGAACGGCCAGATCGTGTCCGGACTGGAGCCGCCGATCATCAGCCACATCGGAATGCCCCACAGCATCATCGCCGCGGTGCCGAGACCGAAGACGAGCTTGCGGCCGTACAGATCGGAGAGGTAACCGGCCAGCGGGACCAGGGGAATCTGAATGGCGCAGGCAATCAGGATGTACGTCAATACCGTCGACCGCGGGATATCCAGATACGTCGTCGCGAACTGCACGGATCCGGTGATCATCGTGTAGAAGAAAATCACACCGATTGCATTGGCGCCTGCCGCGGCAAGAACCGTGCCCGGGTTCTTCTTGAGGACCTCGAGAATGGGGGACTTGCGGACAACCGGCGATTCTGCGAGCTTCTCGGCAATAGCCTTGAATTCAGGCGTCTCCTCGAGATAACGGTGAATGAGGAACGCGACCGGGAGCATCACCAAACTGATCCAGAACGGGATGCGCCAGCCCCAGGCGAGGAACGAATCCGCGGCGAGAGTGGCTGTAAGAATGAGGAAGACGATATTTCCGAGCACGACGCCAATCGGAACGCCCAGTTGCGCAAAGCTTCCGAACAATCCACGACGGTCGGCTGGGGCGTTCTCGGTTGCCAGCAGCACTGCGCCGCCCCACTGTGCGCCGACGGCCAAGCCCTGGCAGATTCGCAGAGTGACAAGGATAGCCGGGGCCAGCCAGATCACATTGGTGTTCGGGACGAAGCCGACCAGCGACGTGGCAATGGCCATCAGGACAACCGCGGCCACCAACACCGGCTTGCGGCCGTAGCGGTCACCAAAATGTCCCGCGAGCACGCCGCCGATGGGGCGAGCGATGAAACCGACTGCAACGGTGGCAAACGAACTCATTGCTGCAACCACCTCGCTGTCGGTGGCGAAGAACGTCGAGTTGAACACGAGTGCCGCAGCAGTCGCGTAGATGAAGAAGTCGTACCACTCCAGGGAAGTGGAGATGGCCGCTGCGAAGGACGCGCGCCGGGACCTACCCTGGCGCTGCACCGCTGATTCGGTGTTGTTGGTCATCACGATTCACTCTCTGTGGGATCGTTCACTTGGGTTCGTTGAGGACTGGAGTTGCGGCGAATTCGGCGCGAGCGAGCGAGCGACGGTGGACTTCGTCCGGGCCGTCCGCGATCTGCAGGAACCGTGCCTGCGCATACAGGACCGGAAGAATGGTGTCCTGCGACAGCCCGGCGCCGCCGAACACCTGAATGGCGTTGTCGATGATGTCCTTGACTGTCAGTGGAACCAGAACTTTGGCCGCTGCAATGTCATGGCGCGCAGCCTTGTTCCCCTCGACGTCCATCCGCCAGGCGGCGCGCAGAACGAGCAACCGGGCGGCGTCGAGCTTGATCCTGGAATCAGCAAGGTTGGCCTGTACAACACCGAGATCGGCGAGGGGCGACCCGAAAGCGACTCTGGTCCTGGCACGTTCGGTGAGCAGTGCGATTGCGCGCTCTGCCATACCGATCAACCGCATGCAGTGATGAATGCGTCCTGGACCCAAGCGTGCCTGAGCGACTGCAAAACCCCGACCGCGGGGACCGAGCAGGTTTTCCCTGGGGACACGAACACTGTCGAAGACGATTTCGCCGTGTCCACCCTCGTGACGGTCGTCGAAGCCGAGAACCGTTGTGGAACGGACGATCTGCAGGCCGGGGGTGTCCATGGGTACCAGCACGATGCTGTGGCGGCTACCGACCGGAGCATCGGAGTCGGTCACGCCCATGACCATCGCAACCTTGCAGTCTTCGCGAAGAGCGGCAGTGGACCACCACTTGCGTCCGGTCAGCACCCACTCGTCACCGTCCTCCGCGATATCGAGACACACGTTGTTTGCATCGGAACTCGCGACCTCGGGTTCGGTCATCGAGAAGCACGATCGGAAATCGCCGTCGAGAAGTGGGGTCAGCCACTCGGCCTTCTGCTGCTCGGTGCCGTAGAGATGGAGCAGTTCCATATTGCCGGTGTCCGGTGGATTGCAGTTGACGGCTTCGGGACCGATCAACGGACTCCAGCCCGTCAATTCCGCCAACGGTGCGTATTCGAGGTTGCTCAGGCCGGCGCCCTCGCGGGCCGGGAGGAAGAGGTTCCACAGGCCCGATTCCTTGGCCGTTGCCTTGAGTTCGGCCATGATCGGTGGTGCGCCCCAGTGGCTGGGGTCTGCCGCCAGTTGCTGCGCTGCAACGGCTTCGGCGGGTAGGACGTGCTCTTGCATGAAAGTCGTCAGCTTCTGTTGCAGCTCTTTGACTTTCGGACTGTATTCGAAATCCACGTCGGTGGTTCCAATCTCGGGGCGCGTCGCACAAAAATTCAGCGGCGCAGTTCGTGAACAGAGGAAGTGCGGGTCAGATCGAGCGCACGCTGTAGAAGCGGGCCGACCATGTCGGCGACGTCGTCGAATCCTTCGCCGACAGTGTCGCCCTTGGCGTGTCTGGCATTGATGCCCTCGAGGATGACGGCAATCTTGAAGTCGGCGAACACCGTGTACCAGTCGATATCCGGCAGATCGATGTTACGGCGGTCGGCATATCGTTCGAGTAACGCAGCGCGACTGGGAAATCCGTCCAATCGAGCAAGTCCGCGAGTGATCGGGTTGTCGACGGCTCCGGGTTGATCCCAGAAGCTGAGCATGATGCCGACGTCGGCGAGTGTGTCTCCGAGTGTTGCCATCTCCCAGTCCAGAAGGGCAACAATCTTTCCGGGATCGGAGCGGGAGTAGAGAACATTGTCGAGTTTGACGTCCCCGTGCACGATCCCGGGTAGGGATGTGGTGGGAACGGCACGGCGAAGTTTGTCGAGGAGTGCCGCGACCTCGGGGCGATCAGTGGTTCGAGAGGCGTCCCATTGCCTAGACCATCGGTCCAGTTGTCGCTCCAGGTATCCGTTGGTTCGCCCGAAAGTGTTGAGTCCCACTGAATCAGGATCGACAGAATGAAGATCGGCGAGGACATCGGCAAAGGCAAGTCCGGCGCGTTCTCGATCGGCCGGAGACAGGGCGGCGGCGGATTCCGGGGTGCCGATGGAATTGCCCTCTATCAGTTCCATCAGATAGAACGTCGCGCCGAGTACGTCTTCGTCCTCGCAGAGAAGGAACGCCTCAGGTACCGGCACCGACGTGGATGCGAGCGCGTCGATGACGGTGAATTCCCGAACCATGTCGTGAGCGCTCGGAAGTACGTGACCGAACGGCGGACGCCGTAATACCCAGGTGTTCGAGCCGTCTGCGACGCGGTAGGTGGGGTTGGATCGCCCGCCGCTGATGAGTGACGCCGTGATCTCTCCGTCGATCCCGCCAGCGAGATGTGTCGACAGGTACGTGGAGAGTGCGTCGAGGTCGAGTCCGGAGACGACGCGGCCTGCGTCGGACGTCGTCGATGATGCCGCGGACATTCGATGCACGCTCCTTTCGATGGAAACACAGCCGAACGATCGTTCGGCTGTGGATCATCATCAATGGAACGATCGACAAATGTCAACCATGAATAAATATCGAACTTCCTGCGAACATTGGTGCGGGAGCAACGATGATCGAACCGCTTGCCAAACGATCGTTCGCCTGACATTATGGGCATTTAGTGACGCAGGTCTCACGGATGGTGGAGGTGTGGATTCCGGTGAAACGCGTGCAAAGGAAGGATTGTTCGGGCCGGTCAGGCCGGTTCGACCATCGCAGTGGCCAAAGCGCAGTAGCGATCCGCGATGTCCTGCGCGCTCAGGGGCCCGTCGGCACGCCACCATACGCAGACCTGCTGCCCCATATTGATGATGGCGCGAACGGCGTCTCGTGGGTATTCGGTGCGAAACGCGCCTTCTTCCACTCCGCGTTCGATGACATCCCGGAAGATGTTTTCCTGTTCGTCGCGCAGTGCGACTACCAGGCGGTGCCCCGGCTCGTCGAGACTGCGCAGCTCGGTTGCTCCGACAAGAGCGTCTTCGCGCCGCGTCGTGTGGAACATGACCCAGGCGCGAACCAGCGCTTGCAGTTGGTCTTTCGGCTCTCCGCCCGAGCGGAGCAGCGCGCTACGCGTCATGCCGTGAGCGTCTCGCAGTGCCTGGAGCATTATTTCCTGCAGAATGTCCTGCTTGGATTTGAAGTGGTGATAGATGGATGCGACTGTCAGATCGGCGCCTGCAGCGATGTCGCGCATGGATGTGCCGTGGTAGCCGCGTTCGTTCATGTTTCGGACGGCGGAATCGAGAATGAGCTGCCGGACTGCGGCAGTTTTTGCCACGCTCATTTTTCTTGTCTCCTCGCGTTCTGCACGTCTTCCGGTATCCGGACACAGCGTAGTAGCCGAACGATCACAACGTTCGACGGGCAGCAAATATCCGCCGTGAACTGTGAAGATCCACGTCCTGTGAACTTATCGTTCGTTAATAAGAGGAGAATTGCCTGTGCAGCACATATCGCTGACCGTGGACGATGGCATTGCCGTCATTACTCTCGATCGACCGGACAAGCTGAACGCCTTCACCACAATCATGGAAAACGAGCTGATCGAGGCGTTCAACATCACCGATGCTGACGATTCCGTACGCGCCGTGATTCTGACCGGAGCAGGCCGAGCGTTCTGTGCCGGCGCCGATCTGTCCTCCGGGCCGGATACCTTCACCGAATGGAGCGCCGAGCAGAACGAAGCAGAGGAGAGTAGTGCCGGCGAACGGCGCGATGGCGGTGGTCGTGTGGTGTTACGGATGTTCGACTCGCTGAAGCCGATCATCGCGGCGATCAATGGTCCTGCGGTCGGCGTCGGTATCACCATGACTCTCGCAGCGGACTTCCGATTGGCGGCCGACGACGCCCGGATGGGGTTCGTCTTCAATCGCCGAGGCCTTGTGCCCGAATCTTGTTCCTCATGGCTGCTGCCGAAGTTGGTTCCGCTGCAACGAGCGCTCGACTGGATTTACTCCGGGCGCATCTTTCCGGCTACCGAAGCCCACGCCGCCGGATTGGTCTACCAGCTCTATTCTGCCGACGATCTGCTTGGCGAGGCTATTGCCCTCGCGCGCAGCCTTACTCGCCACAGCGCTCCGGTTTCTGTTGCTCTCTCGCGTCAGATGGTCTGGCGCCTGCTGGGCGCCCCACATCCCATGGTGGCGCATCGGATCGAGAGCATCGGGATCAACGCCAGAGGGGCGCAAGAGGACGTCCGGGAAGGCATCAGCGCCTTCCTCGGCAAGCGTGACGCGAACTTCCCGGATCGGTGCAGCGACGCGATGCCTGACCTGTTCTCGGAACATCTCCCGCGACCGCAGTGGTGATGGAACCACAGTGGTGACGGAAACCCGTACCCGCCACCGGAATCGAGGATTCCGGTGGCGCATAGGGAACGGCTCAGCGGCCGGTCCAGACAGCCGGGCGCTTCTGTGCAAAGGCCAGCGGGCCTTCCTGTGCGTCGGCGCTGGTGAAGACCACCTTCATTGCAGCGGCGTTGGCTGCCCACACATCAGGCTCCCAATCCGATGCCGTTGCGGTTCGATGAATCATCGACTTCGACTCCCGTACCGACAGCGGCGCGTTTGCCGCAATCTGCTCCGCCAATTCGAGTGCAATGTCCAGTGCGGTTCCCGCCGTTGCCACGCGGTTGACCAAGCCGAGTTCCTTGCCCTGAGCGGCCGTGATCGGTTCGCCGGTCAACGCAATTTCGAGCGCCACCTTCCGAGGGACTTGTTGCTGCAGCCGGATCACACCTCCGGCAGCGGCGAACAATCCGCGCTTGACCTCGGGCAGACCGAGTTGTGCGTTCTCGTCGACCACCGCAAGGTCGCTCGCGAGCACCAGTTCGGTGCCACCGCCGAGCGCAAATCCGTTGACCGCGGCTATGGTCGGCTTGCTGATCCAGTGCTGTACGTAACCCGCGAAACCCCATTCGGGATGGCCGTCGGCGTCGGTGCTTACTCCCGCCGACAGCGCTTTGAGGTCCGCGCCGGCGCAGAACGCGCGTCCGGAACCGGTGATCACGACGACGCGCACGTCGGCGTCGGCTTCGGCCTGTTCCAGCAGGGTGCCGACCGCGGTCGACAGAGCCGCGTTCACCGCGTTCAGGGCCCGCGGCCGATTCAGGGTGATGATCGCAACCTGCCCACGAACCTCGTACAGTGCTGCTGCTTCGGATGTCTGGTGCTCGGGCGTGATTGCCATGGACTGCCTCTCGTCGTAAAGTCTTACCTAGCGCTCGTTAAACTGTTATCACGGGCGTGCCCGAACAGTCAAAGATGTCGAATCACCACGAGGAGCGCGAATGCACGCAGTTCAGCTAGCCGAATTGATCGGGCCGGAAGGGTTGCGCTCGGTGGATATCGCCGAACCGACAGACCCGACGCGGGTAGTGGTGGATCTGCATGCCGCCGGAGTGTGTTTTCCGGATCTTCTGCAGACCACCGGCAGTTATCAGATGGCGCGTGACTTGCCATGTGTTCTCGGGTTGGAAGGCGCGGGCGTTGTTCGTAGTGTGCCGGCAGGGTCGGATCTGTCCCCGGGTGACCGCGTAGCCGTGTTGTCCACGGAGGACGGATCCTGGCAGCGTACTGTGGTCGTGAAGCCGTCCTCGGTCTTCCCGCTCCCTGATTCCGTTTCTCTCACAGCAGGATCCGGATTTCTGGTCAACTACCTGACTGTGCATTTCGCGCTCGACGAGCGAGCTCGGTATCGAGCTGGTGAGACGGTGTTGGTTCACGGCGCTGCTGGTGGAGTGGGTATTGCCGCATTGCATGTCGCTGCCGCGCTCGGGCTCGAAACCATTGCGGTCGTGAGCACGCCGGAGAAGGCCGCACTGGCTGCCGAGTCGGGAGCATCGCATGTCGTCTTGGTTGACGGCTGGAAAGATCAAGTTCGCGAGATCACGAACGGTCGCGGCGTCGATATCATTCTCGACCCCGTCGGTGGTGATCGTTTCACGGACAGCTTGCGCAGTCTCGCTCCCAACGGTCGCCTGATCGTCTTGGGCTTCACTGGCGGTGAGATACCGACTGTCAAGGTCAATCGACTTCTGCTGAACAATATTTCGGTGATGGGCGCCGGATGGGGTGAGTATCTGCGAACCGATCCCGGATACCTTGCCCGTCAATGGAATGTGCTTTACCCTTTGCTCGAGTCCGGAGTTCTGCGAGTGCCCGAACCGACTCTCTATCCGTCAGATCGTGCCGTGGATGCGTTGACATCCCTGAAAGACCGGTCTGCTGTCGGAAAAGTGGCTCTGTCCTTCGAATGAGCTGGAACCATTCATCTTTCGTGAACGAAACCTTGGAGTGAAAACCATGTACCCCGGAGCCTATGTCGCAACAACCCCGGACAAAGCTGCTGTCATCGTCGCGGAGACCGGTGCGGTGGTGACGTTTGCGGAGTTGGAAACGAATTCGATTCGCATCGCGCGTGTTCTGCACGAATTGGGTTTGCGCCGCGGCGACAATCTGGCGGTACTCGCGACCAACAACATTCAAGTTTTCGACATCTACTGGGCCGCCATGCGGTCGGGTGTTTATCTCACGATGGTGAACTGGCATTTGACCGCTCCCGAGGGTGCCTACATTGTCGAGGATTGTGACGCCAAGATTGTCATCGTCGATTCAGCGCTACCCGAATTGGCGGGAACATTGGCCGATCTCATTCCGGCGAATGTGATTCGGTTGTCCTTCGGCGGCGAGCTCGAGGGATATGCCTCGCTCGACGCGGCGGCGGCGCTCGAGTCCGATGTGCCGTTGCCGGATCAGCCTCGTGGTGCCGACATGTTGTACTCGTCGGGAACGACCGGTCGGCCCAAGGGGATCAAGCCGGCGTTGCCTGATCGTCAGATTCAGGATGCCGGTGATCAGATGACGGTGATGAATCAGACTGCTTGGGGCGTTACGGATTCCGACGTCTATCTTTCGCCGGCTCCGCTGTATCACGCTGCGCCGCTTCGTACCTGTGCATCGGTACAGGCATTGGGCGGAACCGTCGTGGTGATGAACAGGTTCAATGAAGAGAAGGCACTCGAGTACATCGAGAAGTACCGCGTGACGTACAGCCAGTGGGTTCCGACGATGTTTGTTCGGATGCTCAAACTTCCACAGGAAACGCGAGAGCGTTACGACATTTCGTCGTTGCGTCTGGCGGTGCATGCTGCGGCGCCGTGCCCGGTTGACGTGAAGCGTCGGATGATCGAGTGGTGGGGCCCGATTCTCGACGAGTACTACTCGTCGACGGAGTTGAACGGTATGACTATCGTCCATTCCGACGAATGGTTGCGTAAACCGGGAACGGTGGGCCAGGCGGCCTTGGGTGTTCTGCATATCTGCGGCGAGAACGGTGAGGATCTGCCTGTGGGAGAGGTGGGCACCCTGTACTTCGAACGTGATGCACTTCCATTCAACTACCACAACGCACCTGAAAAGACCCGGGAGGCACAGCATCCCGAACATCCGACATGGACAACGACGGGTGATGTCGGATATGTCGACGAGGACGGCTATCTGTTCCTGACTGATCGTAAGTCGTTCATGATCATCTCCGGTGGTGTGAACATCTATCCGCAGGAAATCGAGAACGCGCTGATCGAACATCCGTCGGTGTTGGATGCGGCAGTGATCGGTGTTCCCGACGACGAGATGGGCGAGATCGTGATGGCAGTTGTGGAGCCTGTTCCCGGTCTGGAAGCAGATGATGCGCTTCGCGACGAATTGCTCGATCATCTGCGGGGGCAGATTGCGAAGTACAAGCTGCCGAAGCGGCTCGTGTTCAGCACCGATCTTCCGCGCACCCCTACCGGAAAACTTGTCAAAGGCACACTGCGTGCTCGTTATTCAGACAATGCCGGCGCACGATGAGCGGCCCGTTGCATGGAGTGCGCGTACTGGAGTTCGCCGGCCTCGGGCCGGGACCGCACGCTGCGATGATGCTGGCCGATCTAGGAGCCGATGTCGTCCGCGTCGAACGTCCGTCGGGCGGGCTGGAAATCTCGCCCAAGGATCAGGACCAATTGTTGCGCGGTCGCCGCTCGATCGAGGCTGATCTCAAGACCGACGCGGGACGGGAACTCGTCAGGGCCCTCATTGCGAAAACCGATGTGTTGGTGGAAGGTTTCCGCCCCGGCGTTACTGAACGGCTGGGGTTCGGTCCGGACGACTGCGGGAAGATCAACGACCGACTGATCTACGCCCGTATGACGGGTTGGGGGCAGGACGGCCCACTCGCTCAGCGTGCGGGGCACGACATCACCTATCTTGCGCTGACCGGTGTCCTCCATACGATCGGCCCAGCCGACAAGCCCGTCGTCCCGTTGAATCTCGTGGGCGACTTCGGTGGTGGCTCGATGTTCTTGATCCTGGGAATCGTCTCCGCGCTGTACGAACGCGAGAAGTCCGGTAAAGGCCAGGTGATCGACGCGGCCATAGTCGACGGAACGTCAGTACTGGCACAGATGATCTGGTCGCTGCGGGGCAGCGGGCAGTGGAGTGATTCTCGCGCAACCAATCTGCTGGACGGTTCGACTCCGTTCTACGACACGTATCGCTGCTCGGACGGCAAGTTCGTTGCTGTCGGTGCACTCGAGCCGCAGTTCTACCGAGCGCTGCTCGACGGTCTGGGATTCGATCCCGCGTCACTGCCCGAACAGATGGATCAGGATGGCTGGCCGGAACTGCGCGAGCGATTCACAGAAGCGTTTGCCGCACGTACACGTGACGAGTGGACGGCGCTCTTCGAATCGACGGATGCGTGCGTTGCGCCGGTGCTGAGTCCGGCGGAAGCTGCAACTCACCCACACCTGGCGCACCGTGGAACTTTGGTCGAAGCCGACGGAATAGTGCAGTCGGCGCCGGCACCGCGATTCTCCCGGACAGCAACGACTCAGCCCGCGGGGGCGCCCAAACCCGGCGCGGATACAGCAGCCGTGTTGAGCGACTGGCTTGGGGCCTGAAGTGGCGGGCACCTGAAATGGGGGGGACCTGAAGGCAGGTTCCCCCCAGATCGTCAACGCCGCCGGTAGGTCGGAGCCCGCTTATCGAGAAATGCCGCAGTAGCTTCTGCAGCGTCCTCGGTGAGAGCGGTAATGACCTGCTGGCGGTTCTCGAACTCGATCGCCGCATGCAGGGTCGGGGTTTCCAGTGCCAACCACATGCCCTTCTTTGTCATCTCGACCGAGACCGGCGGATTGTTCAGGATCTCACCGGCGATTCGAAGTGCCTCGGTGAGAAGGTTTTCCGAGTCGACAACTTGGGAAACGAGCCCGATGGATCGCGCATGCGCGGCGTCGAATCGACGCCCGGTCAGCATCAGTTCGTGTGCATTGCCGGCCCCGACGATGCGTGGCAACAACCACGAGACGCCGATATCGCACGCCGAGTATCCGGCGGTGATGAACGAGACCGCAAATACTGCCTCGGGTGCGGATATCCGGATGTCACTGGCGCAGACGAGTGCTAGTCCGCCACCCGCCGCCGGCCCGTTCACCGCGGCGATCACAGGCTGGGGGAGTGAATTGATTCGCTCGGTCAGATGTGCAATGTCCTGCTGTCGTCCGAACGCCGCAAGGGTTCTGCCTTCTGCCTCGTCTCGCTCGGAGTCGCCGTAGCCCTTGAGGTCGAGCCCAGCGCAGAACGCTCGTCCCGCACCGGTGATGACCACGACACGACATGTTCTATCCGACGCGATGTCGTCCAGCGCTGCAGTTAGTGCCGCGACCAGATGGACGTCGAGCGCGTTGAGTCGTTCGGGTCGATTGAGAGTGAGCAGGGCAATGCCCGGCGTCGGTGTACTGATTTCGAGTAGGTCGGACATAGTCTGTTTCTCCTTGTTACTTATCGCTCGCTAAGGTATGAATATCAGTGAATCGCTTACTTCGGCAAGACCCTTCCGTCGCCGCTTCCTGCCCCGACCGGACGACTGCCTGAACGACAAGGACCCGACATGACTGCAACACGACCAGACGTCTACTCGACCCATGACAACGGCGTACTTCGTGTTGTGATCAACCGCCCGCATCGAATGAATGCGGTGAACACCGAAGCGTTGCAGAATCTCTCTACGATCTTCGACGATCACGCGCGTCGCGGCGACGTACGGGTAGCGGTACTCGAGGGAGCAGGCAGAGCATTCTGCACCGGGGCGGACCTGGCCGATGCAGTGTTGTCGGGTCCGCCCTCCGCGGACACCATCGATGCCGCCAACGACCTGGCGCGTGCCATCAGGTCGTTCCCCACCCCCGTGATCGCAGCGGTGCGAGGTCCCGCTGCAGGAGTGGGTGTTTCACTGGCATTGGCGTGTGATCTCACCCTAGCTGCGGAGTCCAGTTACCTCCTGCTCGCCTTCACCAAGGTGGGCTTGATGCCTGACGGCGGTGCAACAGCTCTTGTTGCGGCGTCGATCGGCCGGGCTCGGGCCATGCGAATGGCACTCTTAGCGGAAAAACTTTCGGCACGAGACGCTTTCGACAGTGGACTGATCTCGCAGGTCTGCCCGGACGACGCATTCGACGACGAGCTTGCGGAGCTGATTCGTCGCCTGGGTAGCGGGCCGGGCAAGGCATTCCAGCAGACCAAGGACGCGATCAACGACGCCACCCTGACCGAACTGGACTCTGCCTTCGAGCGTGAGCGTGCCGGACAGATCTCACTACTCGCCGGTGCTGATTTTGCGGAAGGTGTTGCGGCGTTCCAAGGCAAGCGGGCGGCGGTGTTCGGTGGGTAGCAGTAGGCCGGGTGAACTGAGCGACGGGTTGCCGTCCGTGAATATTTGCAATACATCTCAGCTTTGACGTGGCACACTGGGTGACTCACAGCCGACGCACACGATCAGGAAGGACGCTCGAATGCACGCCAGCTTGTACTCGTACCGCAAGTCGCAGTCGATGATTCGTTTCCTGGACCGGCTGGCCGAAAACTCCGGCACGGCCGCCGGATTCCGCATGTGCTGAAGCCCCACCACTCGGGGCGTGTGCGTCCCGATACCAGCTCACCCAACGGGTGACCTCACGGCCGACCTCGGCCACCCCGGACGATCACACCTCGAGAACCACCACTCCCTCTGTGAGAGAACAAGGTTGTCGATTGTCATGCCTCGCCCACCCATCGCCATCACCACCCGCACCTGGATGAACGCGCACGTGCGAGTCCTCAACGCCACCTACGAGGACTTCGACCTCGTACCAGCCGCTCGCGCGATCGTGCTGCTCGTCGAGGATCTTGCACTCACTCTGGTCGAGCACTCTCCGCGCTTCGTCGTGCGCTCCCAGCATGTGGCAATCCCGCTGCCGCGGACGATCCAGCTGTTCGAGTACGTGCACACCCCGCCACGTCCGACGATCGACGACGACACCCGCGCGAGTTTCGCCGGCGTTCTGGCGCGAGACCACTATCGGTGCGCGTATTGCGGCGCGGCGGGGGCGACGACGGTCGACCACGTGTACCCACGTAGCCGAGGCGGAAACAACAGCTGGTCGAACCTCGTAGCGTGCTGCCTGACCTGCAATAACGCCAAGTCCGATCAGACCCCGGAAGAGTCAGGCATGCCGCTCCTCTGGGTACCTCGAACGCCTCGCACCGACCGCAAACGCCAACACACGATCTGGCGTGAATTGACTCCTCATCTCTGAATTGCCTTGGAAGGAGGCACATCTCATGACGACGATGATGACCTTGGCTGACCTGCTGCCTGTCTCGGAGGAGGTCGGAGACTGGGCCGTCGCCGCCTGCCGAGGTGATCGGCACCCAGACCGGTGGTTCCCCCACCCGAGTGAGGCGTTCGACTACGCGGCCGAGACCTGCGCCCGGTGCCCCATCACCATCGCGTGCGGCGCCTACGCGGCCGATACTGCGCAGACCGGGGTCTGGGGCGGCTGTGAGTACCGGCAGGGCAAGATTGTCCGCTGAGTGCACGTCGGACCCATACCAGTGGTGGTGTGGGTCCGACGGTTTCGATCGTCTCAACGCCTGTCAGTTCTTGGCGATGTCCCGACCGATGATCTCCTTCATGATCTCGGTGGTCCCACCGTAGATCGTTTGAATTCGACTGTCGACGTAAGCTCGCCCAATCGGGTATTCCATCATGTAGCCGTACCCGCCGTGCAATTGGACGCATCGGTCCACGACACGCTTTTGTAGTTCACTTGCCCACCATTTTGCCTGCGCCGCTTCGACGGCGGAGAGTTCCCCGTCGTTGATCGCCAGGACTGCATTGTCGACGTACGCCTGTGTCACGTCGATTTCGGTGAGCATCTCGGCGAGCGCAAATCGTGTGTTCTGGAAGTCGCCGATGGGCTTTCCGAAGGCACGGCGGTCGAAGGCATAGGCCTTGGTCCATTCGTAGGCTGCACGTGCCACGCAGATTGCGCTGACGGCAATCGAGAGTCGCTCGCGGGGAAGTCGTTCCATCAAATGGATGAGTCCGCCGCCCTCTGTACCGAGTAGGTTGCTTGCCGGAACACGGACGTTCTCGAATGACAATTCGGCTGTGTCCTGGCCTGCAAGACCCACTTTGTAGAGCTTGCGACCGCGGGTGAACCCTTCCATCCCACGTTCGACGACCAGGAGGCTGAAGCCGCGCGATCCTGCGCTGGGATCGGTACGGGCAGCGACGATCACGATGTCGGCATGGATACCGCTCGTGATGAATGTCTTCTGGCCGTTCAAGATCCAGTCGTCCCCGTCACGAACGGCAGTGGTCTTGATGCCCTGCAGATCGCTACCGGTTCCCGGTTCGGTCATCGCAATGGCGCAGATGATCTCTCCGGCAGCCATTCCCGGAAGCCAGCGTTGTTTCTGCTCGTCGGTACCGAGATCGGCGATGTACGGGATGACGATATCGTCCTGGAGTCCGAGCCCGGCGCCGAACGAAGTGGTGGCGCTACGGGCGATCTCTTCGGCAACGATGTAACGGTAGCGGTAGTCGAGTTCTCCTGACCCGCCGTACTGTTCGGGTACGGCCAAGCCGACGATGCCCATCTTACCGGCGGCAAGCCATGCCGATCGGTCCACGAGACGGTTTTCTTCCCAGTTGTCGTAGTGTGGGCTCACCTCACGGGCGATGAACTCGCGGACGGAATCTCGATAGGCTTCGTGATCTTCGGTGAAGAGTGTGCGACGCATACTTCCCCTCCTGTCCTAGACGGAAACGCGTTCGGTCATCGAGCGCAGACGCGCTCCGATGATGTCCTCGGCTTCGGAGACCATGCGCTGCACCATGTCGTCGACGGTAGGGATGTCGTGGATCAGTCCCTGCGAGGTTCCGACGGTCCAGATGCCGGCGTCGGGATCGCCCTTCTCGTAGACGGTGCGTCCGCGGGCGCCGGCGACCAGTTCGCGGACGTCTTCGAATTGTCCTCCACGTGAGAGGATGTCGACCACCTCGCGGCTGACCGTGTTGCTGGCGACGCGAGCGGTGTTGCGCAGTGGCCGGAAGATGAGTTCGGTCTGGGTCTCGTCGGCGGCGACGATGGCTTCTTTGATGTTCTGATGAATCGGCGATTCGACGGTGCACATGAAGCGTGTGCCCATGTTGATGCCGTCGGCGCCGAGAGCAAGGGCGGCGACGAGTCCGCGGGCGTCGGCAAATCCGCCGGAGGCGATCATCGGAATCGAAATCTTCTCTGCCGCTGCGGGGATCAGAACCAACCCGGCTACGTCGTCTTCGCCGGGGTGACCGGCGCATTCGAAGCCGTCGATGCTGATGCCGTCGACACCGAGGTCCTGAGCCTTCACCGCGTGGCGCACGGTGGTGCACTTGTGGAGCACCTTGATTCCGGCGTCGTGGAACATCGGCAGGTGCGGTCCGGGGTTGGAGCCGGCGGTCTCGACGATCTTCACGCCCGAATCGACGATCACCTGGCGGTACTCGTCATATGGCGGCGGTGTGATGGACGGCAGGATCGTGAGGTTGACGCCGAACGGCTGGTCGGTGAGGTCGCGGCAGCGGGCGATTTCGTTGGCCAGGTCCGCGGGTGTCGGTTGTGTCAATGCGGTGATGAATCCGAGTGCGCCGGCATTGGCCACGGCAGCAACGAGTTCCGCTCGCCCTACCCACTGCATACCGCCCTGCACGATGGGATGGCGAACACCGAACGTTTCCGTGAATGCTGTTGAGATCATGAGGGTCCTTGCTGTTGCGTCGGAGTGGAAGTCGGTCAGAGGTGGCTGATTCCGGCCAGGTCGCTGACGTAGTTTCGTGCCTTCGTGGAATCGAAGGAGCGTGCGATCTGCAGTTTCTCGGCTTCTAGTGAGCCTTCTGCGTGGGTTGCGAGTACGGATTGGTATCCGCCGTAGTCGCGGGCGGTGAGGTCGGCGATGAAGTTGAGTAGCCTCAAACGCTTTTCGGCAGGAACTGCTGCAGCGTAATACTTTTCGAGTACTGCGCGAATGTCGGGGTTGTCCCAGTCTTCGCCTCCGGGACCGGTGGCGAGCAGGCCGCCCGAGAGGTCGGTGAGTATTGCGACCGCGTTGTGAAATCCGTGGGCGAAGTGGTATTTGGCCATGTTGACGGCGAGCGGATCGGGCTGCTGAACGCCGTGCGCACCCGGCTTGGACCGGACGGCGGCCAGTTGCGCCAGCCCACGGACGGTTTCGCTCCAGGTGATCAGTTCCGTGATCTTGCCTTTGACGTGGCCGGCTTTGCTGATGCCGTTGGCTTCGGCGATCAGCGATGCCGCGCCGACCATGATGTCGAGCAGGGGCAGTTTGTAGTTGATGGCGGTGAAGCGGTGGTAGTCGACGAAAGCCAGTGCGAGCGGTCCGGCGAGTTCGGGTTGGCGGTTGAGGAAGACCCGATTCTTCGGTACGCGTACGTCGTTGAAGACGGTGAGCGATTCGAGCAGCTTGTGCTTCGTGGAGATCGGGAACTCGAACGAGTTGCGTTCCCCGGCAGCGTACGGGGAGACGTACAGTTCGAGGCCCGGCGTGTCGATCGGGATGGCGAAGGAGACCGCGTAGTCGGCGTCGTCGGGTCCCATGGCGCGGGTGGGCAGCACGATGAGCTCGTCGGCGTTCGCAGAGAACGAGGTGTGGCATTTGGCGCCGCGCACGGTGATGGAGTCGGCGTCTTCGTCGACGATGTGCAGGTAGAGGTCGGGGTCGGCCTGTTGACGCGGCGCGAGTGAGCGGTCGCCTTTGACGTCGGTTTGGGCGACGGCCAGGGACAGGTCGCCTTCGCACACCCGCTGGTAGAAGGCGCGGGCGTTGTCGAGCCCTTCGCCGGTGGTGGCGCGTAGGAGTGCAAACAATGCGTCGCTGCCGACCTCTTTGAGGACGATGGTTCCGCCGCCGCGTCGTGATACTTCTTCGATGAGTGCTCCGCGGCGCACGAGGTCTTCGGCGGAGTTCGGTGCGACGTAGAACGCGCTGACTGGTTCGCCATCCACTTCGGTGATCGCGAGGTCGGGTCGGTCGTCGGCGATGTCGTAGCACAGTGCCGAATGATCCACTGCAAGAGTCAGTTCAGGCTCCGCGTAGACGTCGGATATCTTCTTCCCTCGGTAGAAGACCCGACGGTCGTCGTTGAGGCCTTTTCGGTACTGGTCACTGGACCGTATGCCCACGGGATACTTCCTTGCTCTTCGGTCGCGGTTATTGCTCTGAACATAGCTTAGCGATCGCTATATAAGCTATGTTGCACGGTCTTCAGATGTCAATGGGTTGGGTGAACGGCCATGCATCAGCGTGGTGACCCGTTCGGCGGCTTCGCGCACAAGTACGCCGAGTTCGGTAATGCGTTCCCCGGTTACGGATGACGGTGCGTCGACCAGGCAGAGAATCAGTGCGGGTGATGTGTCTTGATCGAAAGCGGTCGCGTTCACGGACAGCAGTTGGTAGTGCGCGTTCGGGTCGATTGTTCCCACGGCAACGTCCGCGGACAGCAGTCGACGTGCCTCTCTCAGTGCGAGCGCGGCCCGCTGTCCGCCAACCCCCGGTGTGCGCAACTCTGCGACCGCATCGGAGATCGAACGGTCCTGTTGCCAAAGGCATTCCACGGCAAATCCGCGCTCCCGGACAGTGTCGAGGATCGGTTCGTACTCTGCCTGTAAAAAGTCGGTCTCCGTGCTCAGGGCTTTTGTACCGAGTTGAAGCCACTCGTCGAGTTGATCCTGCCCGTACCAAGCTGCCAGTGCGGCGCCTAATGGTGGTGCCATCAACACCTTGTCGCCGACGCGTAGTCCGAGCGTTCCGCTGCGTCCGGAGATCGGTTGAACAACTTCTGCGACAACCAGATCGGCGCCTGACCGGATGAATCCCAGGCATGCCAGTTCTGACGTGTCGGCCAATTCGTGCATGACGGTTCGGGCGAGATCGACGACATCGGTTGCGTGAGAGGCGGCCTGACCGATCGGGACCAGGGCGGGGCCGAGTTGGTACGTCTTGCGAACGGGATGGCGGACGAGCCAGCCCGACTCCGCCAGCGCGACGACCATGGGATAGCAGGTTGCCTTTGCGACCCCTAGGTGCCGAGCAATGTCGGCGAGGCTTCGCCCAGTTTTGGGATCGGATGCCAACAGTTCGGTGAGCATGACGATGCGATCGGTCTGCGGTGAGTTACGTGCCATGTGTTCGCATAATGCCACTCTGGCGCCGCACTGTGACCCACGCTACTGTTCAGATACTTAGCGATCGTTAATCAAGCGCCATGATTTCCGGAAGGACAACACATGACTGTCAATGGTGGCGAACTACTTGCCAGAGCCCTGGCCGAAGCTGGAACTACCGAGGTATTCACCCTGCACGGAGGGCATTTGGATGCTTTCCTCGTTGCCTGTCGGCGAAACGGCATTCGCCTCACCGACACCCGTCACGAAGCCACTGCCGGACATGCCGCCGACGCCTACGCGCGGGTGACCGGGACGTACGGCGTTTGTGTCGTCACGTCCGGTCCTGGCTTTACCAACGTCTACACCGCGCTGACAAATGCGCTCCTCGATCGCACCCCGACCATCTTCGTTGTGGGCGCTCCGCCGATGCGCGAGACCGAGACAAATCCGCTGCAAGGTGGGTTCGATCAGATAGCAGCGGCCACACCGGTGACCAAGTGGGCCTATCGCATAACCGACCCCGCACGCGTGCCCGAAATCGTTGCACTGGCTATTCGTAAGGCTACGACCGGAATTCCGGGTCCGGTGCTGCTCGAAGTTCCGATCGACGTGATGTTCGGCGAGGCCGACGAAAACGCCGTGAGATTCCCCGCGAACTACACAGTCGACGCCCGGCCCGGTCCAACTGCCTCGGCCGTCGAAGCCGCACTCGATGTTCTTGGCGAAGCGAACAATCCTGCGATAGTCATCGGCGGTGGTGTCACGTTCTCCCGCGCCGGCGAGGCTCTGGTGGCATTCGCGGAAGCAGTGGATGTACCCGTGTTCTACCCGGGAAAGTCGGATGGAGCGATACCCGCAAGTCATCGTCTCGCCGGCGGTGGACTGTTGGCGATCGGGTCTTTGCCTGCGCTCGGACAGCCCACTCCCGACGTAGTGCTGATAGTCGGAGCCCGGGCCGGAATGTTCACCGGCGGGCGCACCAGCTTGTTCCCTGGCGCGCGATTGATACAGATCGACGTCGACGCGTCCGAAATCGGACGTATGCAGGATGTCGAGGTTCCGATCCTCGCCGACTGCCGCGAGGCACTCGTTGCGTTGAAAACTGCTGCTGATCAACGTCAATGGCCCGACTGGAGGACCTGGGTCGAGGCCGCCACCAGTGCGAAGCACGCACATCGTCATGGATTCACGGATGAGCAGACGCAGACCGGCAAGGCGCATCCGTACTTTGCGGCGCGCGCGATCGTAGAGGCTTGCCCTCCCGGCACGACCTTTGTCATGGACGGTGCCGAGGCGCCGTCATGGGGTGAATTCTTCACGACGACAGAACAAGTGGGTGGCGTTCTGCGCCTCGGATATCTCGGTTGTCTGGGAGTCGGGCCGGGATTTGCCATCGGCGCACATCGTGCGCGCCCGGAATCGCCCGTCGTGCTGATCACCGGCGACGGTGCTGCAGGATTCCACATCCAGGAATTCGACACCATGGCCCGTCACGGAATACCCGTTGTGACAGTGGTATTCAACAACGCAGTGTGGGGGATGTCGATCCATGGTCAGGAAGCTGTGTACGGGGATGAAGGTATCGTCGTCTCAGAGCTCGCGGACAGCGCATATGACAAGGTTGCCGAGGCCTTCGGCGGGTACGGCGAGCGAGTGAAGGATGTTGCATCTATCGCCGACGCGATGAAGCGTGCATTCGACGCTGGGGTGCCCGCATGCATCAACGTCGAGGTGGATCCACACGTCGTCCACCCCATTACGACAATGATGCTCGGCGACGTCACCAGCACGGACGAAATCGTGGTCCCCTACTACGAGAACATTCCTCGCTGATGTCGACACGTGTTGCGGGGAAAGTGGCGGTCGTCATCGGCGGAGCATCCGGCATCGGTTGGGCAACAGCACAATTGCTGGCGTCAGAAGGTGCAACTGTCGTGATCGGAGACATCGATGTCGAAGGTGGACGGTCCCGCGCCGTCGAACTCGGCAGGGGAGCCGAAGCCGTGTGCGTCGATGTTGTCGACGAGGAATCGGTTCGCACGGTCTTCGAAGAAACTCGGGCGAGGCTCGGTCGGGTGGACATTGCGGTCAACTGCGCCGGCTTGAATCTGCCCGGATTCATCACCGAGTTGGACGCCGATACGTGGAGGCGCACGGTGGATATCTGCCTGACCGGTGGGTTCTTCGTCATCAAACATGCTGCCCGAGCGATGGAGGCCGGGGGAGCGATCGTCTCGATCACCTCTCTGAACGCACGCCAGGCTGCCGCAGGGTTTGCGGGATACTGCTCCGCCAAAGCAGGTCTCGCCATGCTCACCGAGGTTGCAGCGCTCGAGCTCGGTGAGCGCGGAATCAGGGTTAACGCCGTCTCACCCGGTCTGGTCGAGACACCCCTTGTCGAGGGGCTGACATCTGTCCCGGTCATCCAGGCAGATTTCACGGAGAACACCCCGCTCGGACGTAACGGGTCGCCGCGCGATGTTGCGGAAGCTGTGCTCTACCTGGCCTCCGACGCGTCGTCGTGGACAACGGGGGAGGTTCTCGACGTCAATGGCGGTGCGCATTTGCGTCGGTACCCCGATGTCATGAAACACCTCGGGGCCCTGTCGTAGCGGCAAGCTTCGCGGCTGCCCTGCCGCACATGAATCCGCTCCTTCGAACTGAGAAAGATCTACTCACATGATTACGGAGTACCGCCTCGCCGACGAGAGTCGTCGTCATGCTCTTGCTCGCCCCGACGCCCTTGCTCTGACTGGCCGTGATGGTTCGATCACTTTCGCGGAGTTGGACATTCGAACAAACAGGCTTGCGAATGTTCTGATCGCGCTCGGTTGTGGTCCGGGCTCTCGGGTGGCGGTCGTGGACAGAAGTTCCACGCAGGTGGTCGAGGCAGTGCTGGCCGCGGCGAAGATCGGGGCAGTGACCATCCCGGTGAATTGGCGATTGTCCGGTGTGGAGGCCGCCGAGGTGCTCGCCGATTCGGAAGCGCAAGTGTTGTTCTTTCACAGTGAATTCGACGGGGTGGTCTCCGCAGTCCGGGAATCCGGAGCGCCGATGCAGCGGTGGGTTCAGATCGACGGCACCGGCCCATTGGACTACGAAGCTCGATTGGCTGGTGCGAGCGCGGTGGATCCCGGTTGGCGTGGAGGCTCGGATGACGTTGTTCTGCAACTCTATACGTCCGGTACGACGGCAAAGCCCAAAGGTGTTCTCACGTCGAACCGGAACCTCGGGGCGTGCACACAGACCGGTGGCCCGTGGGGATTCGACGAATCATCCGTCAGCTTGTGTGCGATGCCGCTGTTTCACATCGGTGGATTGGGTTGGGTCCTCGTCGGTCTCGCGAACGGCGCGCACAACGTGATTCTGTCGGAGTTCACGCCGCCTGACCTGCTGGACGTGTTGGAGACCATGAGCATCACGAATACATTCCTGGTGCCTTCGGTGATCGGGATGATGGTCGAAGTACCGGGCGCGCGAGACCGAGATTTTGCAGCGCTCAGATCTATCGCCTACGGGTCCTCTCCGATCACACCGGCAGTGTTGAGGCGAGCTCTCGACACATTCGACACCCCGCTGTTTCAGGTCTACGGTTTGACCGAAACACACGGAGCTGTAACACAACTCGATGCGGCCGACCATTCGGTTGACGGAGAGAGAGCCTCGCTGTTGCGGTCGGTGGGCAAGCCGTACCCCTGGGTGGAGTTGAAGGTTGTGGGCGCGGGAACATCCGAAGGAATGCTTGGAGAGTCGGTAGCACTTGGAGAGTCGGGGGAGATCTGCATCAGATCCGAGCAGACTACGCAGGGCTACTACGAACGTCCGACTGAGACGGCGGCTGCGATCGATGCAGACGGTTGGTTTCACACCGGCGATGTCGGACGGATCGACGACGATGGATACGTCTACATCACCGATCGGATCAAGGACATGATCATCTCCGGTGGCGAGAACGTGTACCCCGTCGAGGTCGAATCGGTGATCGCCGAATATCCCGGCGTTTCACA
>NZ_BCWX01000011.1 GCF_001894805.1 Rhodococcus globerulus NBRC 14531
CCGGTTGAATACGCCCAGTTCACGTCCTGGGCGTTCACCCGCCGGGCGCACGACTCAGGGCTGGTCCCATCGATGGGATCGATCGGCGATTGCTATGACAACGCAGTGATCGAATCTTTCTGGGGCAGAATGCAAACCGAACTTTTGAATCGGAAACGATGGAAAACGAGGATCGAATTGGCCAACGCCATGTTCGAGCACCTCAAGATCTTCCACAATCGCCCACGGCGGCACAGTGCACTCGGGATGCTGACCCGATCGAGTTCGAGAACGTACACTTCACACGTCAACCCGTAGCCTGAAGTCAAATATGACGACTCCACGAAACTCGGGGTACATCAAAGTCTCCGGACACTCCGGTGCGATTCAACCTCGGTCCGGCTTGTCGACCAACACCGGTGCGATCTTCTCCTCTGCCGGAATCATTCTTCGAGTGCTCTTGTTCATAACCCGAAGTCGATGGAAGATACCTTCATCTCCGAATAATTGGATAGTACAAGTGTTGTGTAGACCGTATGTCATTGTTCGGGTTCCGAATCGTCGGTCGTTCCGATATGCGCCTGTCGCGCTGCCGGTTTCGACGATTTGCGGCAATGCGCGGTCTCCTGAGAGCCGACGCGCACCGCCTACCAACGATCCGAAGGGCAAATACGACCATTGAATATGTCGAGCAAACATCGAGGAAGCGGCCGTCAACATCGCTCGGCATGCTGCGGATCTCACTTATGAGGATCTTCTGAGCGGGTGGCAGAGATGACAAGCAAGACGATTCTCGACACCACTGGTGTGATCCTCCCGGCCAGCACTACGTCGCCCGAAGCCAAGGCCTTGGCTGATCTGGCCCTCGATCTCGGTGGGAACGAAGAAGCCACTTTGTTGGGGTTCGGCAGGAAAGCCCTGCTTGGCTAGCAAGTTATGTGAACGGGGCGATGGCCAACTGTCAGGATTTCAACGACCTACATCCCGACGCCGCACACATTTCGTCGCCGGTGATCCCCGCAGCAATTGCGGTGGCGGAACGCCAGGGGGTGTCACTGGAAAGGGAATTCATCACTGCCGTTGCACTGGGTGTCGATCTACAGTGCCGGTTAACCCTTGCTGCGGGAAAACCGGGAGGCCGTGCAGCCGCGTGGCATCACCCGAGCCGTATCGGCCGAAACAGGTGCCGAAGGTCCGGACGACCGACAAATACACCTCAGCGATTGAACAATCCCAGAAGTTATGACGGAAGTGGGCCAGAACCCGAAGACTTTCCCATCCGGTGAGCAAGACAGTTCAGCCGACCGTTGTGCGTGTTATCAAGGCCTGCGTGTAGTTTCCGAATTGTGTTGAGACAGAGCGATAATGGACTTTTCACTCTTGACCTCTGACGAATCATGTGGATATCCTCCCAGGGCAACAGTTTTCCGAGTAATGAATTCACATGAGTGACCACCAACTTCTGACAAGGTCCAATCTATGGCGAAACACTCTACTGCAAAACGCATGTGGGCATTTGACGCACCAAATGCAACGATTGACAAGAGCATGATAGAAGCAGGGTCGTCGGGAGACTGGATGACTCCGTTCCCCAGCTACCTCATCGAGCATTCCGGCGGTCTTGTCCTCTTCGACACCGGTCTTTCGCCCGAGGCGGCCGGCAATCCCGCTTCCGTCTACGGCGAAAGCGCCGTGAGTTCACGGATCGAATACTCCCAGGAGCAACGGCTCGACCGCCAGTTGGACAGTATCGGCTTCAAACCATCTGACGTCGAGCACGTCGTACTGTCGCACCTGCACTTCGATCACACCGGTGGGGTCGCACTTTTCCCGGATGCACTGTTCTACCTCGGCGAAGGTGAAATGGACTATGCACTGAATCCCGACACCCATCTGTGCGGGCTGTACCGACCAGAAGAGCTCAAGGCAGTTCGCAACTACCGCACGCACACGGTAGCCGGCGGAGACCACGACCTGTTCGGAGACGGCAGCATCTCGCTACTCCTCCTCCCCGGACACTCCCCCGGGTCGCTGGCGATGAAGGTTCAGTTACCCAACCGGACCATCATTCTTTCAGGCGATGTCAGCCATACACGTGCAGCATTCAAATCCGCCTGTCCGTTTTCACTGGACCAGGACAGCACGGCAGCAGTGTCCTCAATCAAACGTTTGCAGTCGATCCAGCAGGAGTCCGGCGCCGAGGTGTGGATAGGGCATGACCCTGATGATTGGGACACCTTCGGTCCTGGTAGTTACGAGTAGCAGTTGACGCCTGTGACCAATCCCTGCGTCCAACTCCGCGGGCTGTCGTCAACATTGCCGTAAACACGATTCGACACAAGTCACCTGAGCATGCACCAGTTTTTCGTTGGGATCCGTCTCATCACTGGGCGCACGCTGACCAGCTTTGATGTCCAGAGACACTCGTATAATACCGAGTCCCACACACCTATTGCTCACCCTGGCCGTCGGTCAGGGTGAGCATCAATCTCGAAGTCAGAACTCCACTTCGACGGATCCAGACACCGACCGCGCTTGACATGCCAGAATGTCGCCCCATGAGTCGGTGAACTTGGCGGGCAAGCATTGTCGAGATCCTCGGGACCAAGGATCGCGGTCTTCGCCATCCGGACTTCTCCGTTGACCACCGTGGCGGCACAGGATCCGCACTCGCCGGAAAGGCACGAATAAGGGACGTCGATCCCACGGGCGCGCAGGACCTCGACCAAGGTCCGGTTGTGCGCCCAATCCAGTTCATGCGTCTCACCCAAAATGTGAACTACGGCCTGGGCTCTATCCGTAGCATTCGGCAACTCGACGAGGAGTTCATCGACGTTAATGACGTTGTCCGAGAATGGATTTCCCGACAGTGAGCTGAAACCGGCACCGACTCAACAGAGGAGGAGACCGTGCGCTGAATCGGGCACTGCACACCGTCGCGATCACCCGGTTGCGGTGTCATCCGCAGAGCCGCGCCTACGAGACCCTCCGAACCTTGGAAGGTAACACACACCGCGACATTCGACGCTGCCTCTAACGAACCCTTGCCAGGAAACTCTACCGCGTGATGGAGTCCGCTACTAGAGATGCCAACGCCCAGATTTTCTGGTTGACAAACATAAGAGCATCGAATGGGCTACTGCGCCAGCATTTTCCGAAGGGCACCGATCTGTCTAGGTGGTCCGCCGAGGACCTCGAAGCTGTCGCTCTGGCGATCAACAACTGGCCCCGCAAGCTCCACGACTAGCGAACCCTGGCCGAGGTCTTCGACGAACAGCTACGCTCGGGGAGTGCCAGCGCGGGGGTGGGGTGCTCGGGCGAGGACTCTTGTTGGCGGGCGAGGGCGGTGCGCGCTGCGGCGAGTCCGTCCACATTCGGGTCCCGTCTGTCGTTAACTGGGTGCGCAGGTACGCTCCTATCTCCTTCGCGAAGTCATTCGCCTGCACCGGTGAGCAGGCTCATTTCGGTCTATTACAGGCCCACATAAATATTTGTAGGAAACAAGTATTGCGTTAGGCAACTGTCGATTGTTAGCCTTCCCACTGAACTGCAGATATAGGTCATTCACCCGTAAGCTGATGGAAGCGATCGAGCGTATCGCACGGGAAGGTTGGGCAGTATGACCACTGCACGCAAGATCACCACGCGCACTGCCTCGCGCGGGATCGAAGAGTCGGTGCAGTTCGCGACCGGGGTTGTTCGTCTCGCCGGCGGCACCGTCACCGAAGCGGACGAAGCCGCGGCCCGACGAGTGCTTACCGGGGTGAGCACGGCAGAACAAGAGCTGGAGGCGTTCCGCCGGGAACTGGAGCTCTGATCGTCCGTTGCCGGCGAAAACTCCACACCTCGGGCGACGATCGGTCTAGAACTAACTCCGGCCCACAGCTCCTATTTTGAAGGGGCACAATATCGTTCATGCGGTCCTTCCTCGAAGTCATGCAACATCACCTCAACCCCGGGTGAATAACTCGAGGCAGATGCACGTCGCATCGATACCGCGACAAGTTCAGCACCACAGCCAACGTTCAATCGAACGACTCCCCTTGTGTGCCCCGCTTCTTCTGGCGATGGTCAAAATCCGAGCGCACTCGATTGATCTCACGACATATTCTCGGCGTCTGCAAGATATTCGCGGTACAGCGCCGATGCGGTCGGGTTGGACACGCCGAGCTCTTCAGCGATAGCCGTGAATGTCTCACCTGCGGTACGCATCTCATACGCACGTTGCCGACGCGTAATCCGTTCGTCGAGCTTGTCCTGCTTGGCTTGCTCTCGCCGCTTCCGGCGAATGACCTTCTCCCGGTTGGCTTCCTGACGTATCGCATGCACGATCGGGAACGGCACCGCAAAACGGCCACCATTCCAGCGGTAATTGGGCATCAGGTGCGCGTTGCTGCGCAGCTCGTCGTACACCTCGGCACTGATGTTCGACCCGTAGGTCTCGAGCAGGACTGTGCGGCTGATTTCCGAAAGGCTCGCCCACAAGGCGTCGAAACCGTTGTCGTAGTCCGCGTCCGCAGCAACCGAATCCCACCCATCCCATTGGGGTAAGTCCAGAATGACAGAGGGTAGTCCGCTGGGTGTATCGCCCTTGTTGCCGATGACGCCATAGGCGAGTGCATGACGTCCGGTTGCGTTGAGCGCCAGGATGACCGGGTGCCAGTAGGCGGCAAAGGTAGGACCGAGGTAGCCGACGGTCGAATCACGAAAGTCGACGGCGACAGCGGTTGCGTCGAAGGGATTTTCGGGTTCGGGGACGAGTTCTACGAGAACACTGTGCCCATCCGGGCAGCTGCGCAGGGTCGCACTGAGCGCACTCGTGGTTTGTGCGCGATGCCAAAGTTGACCGCGCTCGAGGATGTAGGGATTTTCGCCGCGAACATAATCGGCATCACTGCGGTTGTAGACGCTGGCTTTATCGGCGTATTCGGTGAAGCTGTAACTGTACGAGTCCATGTGCTGTGTTCTCCTGACGTAACGGCGGCTGTCGGACGGCGCCGCGCTCGCTGCTGTGTGGCTTCATACCGACTCGGAGACACGCGCCGCACCCGACACACTCGGCGAAGCCGAGATGCGGCGGCATGGTCGGACTTGTCACCCGCGGGGCGCAGCCTCTGCGGCTCTCGAGCTGAGAATCTGAGCTTCGAAATCCGAGGTCATGTGATGGATCCGGGTGATCGGGTCCCACTTCATGACCCCGATCCGGTGCAGTTCCTCGAGGCTGCCGATGAATTCCTCCACGGCTTCCCCCGACTGCTGTATCTGCCTTGCCGGCACCATCTTCCCCGGCGGAGCGCAGTCCTTGGAGACGTAGGCCGGGTGCGCCAGTAGAACTGCGAGCGCCTCCTCGTAAGTCAGCGATGGGTTTTGTTCAGCCATCGCCGCGGCCATACGGGGGTACTCCCAAATCGGTGCCTCGATCACGGTCACTCTGTGGTCCTGAATCTCGGCGCTTTTGACCTTTCGGTCGGCCCGGCGGTGCGCTTTCGCGGCTGCGGTCTTGCGGTTGCGGTTCTGCTTGCTCTTTTTCGTCTTGCTCGTGGCCACTGCGGTCCTTTGCTCGGTGTGATGCCCCTACCACTGATGTACTTATAGTCTGTCGACCTTTAGTCATCACCGACACAAGCTTGTCTGCGTGGATGACGATGGCCGGGCACTCGCAGAGTTCGGCCTTCGGATCAGGAGCACGCGCTCAGCCGCGGGACTGTCCCAAGAGGAGTTGGCGCACCGGGCCGGCCTGCACCGGACGTACGTGGGCTCGGTCGAACGCGGTGAACGCAACATCAGCCTGCTCAACATCCTCACCCTCGCCACCGTGCTGGGCGTGGATCCGGGAAGCTTGGTGACCGGCATGACGCGCCCGCCCTCCCCCTCAGAGGAAACCCCGAAGTAAATTCGGATCGGGGTAGGTCCAGCTTGATTACGCCTGAACCAGAACCTTTTCCGCATCAGCTTCATAGGCAGGGCTGGCATTTATACCGCCGTAGGGGTCTGGCCGCCCTGCGCAACAGTTCATTTCGGGGGATACCGCAGGTGGCCGGGTCACCACGAGGCGGATGCAGTTCAAGCGCCCGCCGCTTACCGCCGACACCGAGTAACTACGTTTATGCCGTATACAACTAACATCGCCTCGTTGAAAAGCGATGTCACTGCTATCACCAGTTCATTTGGTTCGAACAACATGAAGTAAGAAAGAAAAGAGATCCTCGATGACTGCCAGGGTTTACACCGCGTGCCGCGATTGCAAGAATTGCACCAACTCGGCATTCGCGCACGCCGGTAGACGCGCGGGCCGCACCACAGCCCTGGTGCTCACTGCGGGCGTTTCCGAGGCTGCGATGGCGACGAAGAAGAAGTGCCGGCAGTGCGGCCATCAGATGAGTCTCCACGGCTTGCTCGACTCGCTCCCCCCTGCTGCCCCACAGCCTCCTTTCCCGGGGTATCGGCCGGTGGCACCGCCAGCGCCGACTTTTCAGGCATATCAGCAGCCGACATCTCAATACCCTGTCCCGCCCAACACCGCAGCGCCCCAGCAGCCGGGATTCTTCAAACGGTCATTCGAAACTGTTCGCGTTTTCTACACCCATCCGGACGCAGCGACGAGAATCCGCCGGCGGTTCGTCACTGCTCTCGCCCTGGCTGTCTTCGGCCTCATAGGGGGAATCGGCAACATCGCGACGGATCTCGGTGCCGCCGCCTTCGGCTTGGCTATCGCTGTGGGCGCCCTCTTGTGGGCGGCAAGAGAAAGACTGGCCACCAAAAAGCTCCACGAGAACGAGATAGCCGATCGAGCTGAAAGACAACACAGATCGGATGATCCAGATCAGCGTCTGTACGGCGATTATCCACCTGCGACCTAGTTGATATGAATCAACTGAAGTGCCGAATGTTCCCAGCTGAGACGACCTGCAGATACATTCTCAAGATCCAGGCACTGTAGCCCAGGACATCGGCAGACCCTTCGGTGCCCAACTTTCTGATCGTCGTCCACCACTGCCCTTAATTCAACCTCGGGGACTGCTGGAACACTGAACATTCTGATCCGGTGGCGGCTGTCACCACGTATTCGAGGAGACATTCGTGAAGGCCGATACGCGGGAACTCAAGCAGGTTCTGATGCCACCGACCCAGTACGTCATTCCGACATTTCAACGAGATTACGAATGGACCGAAGACGGTCAGTGGAAACTGCTGTTCGAGGACCTGGTTTCAGCTGCCGAGCGGCTTGTCCAAGCCCGTCATGACGCCCAGGCGATAAAGAAACCTGCGGCGATGTTCGAGAAGATGGTGGCCCCTCACTTCCTCGGCGCGATCGTGTGCGATCAACTTCCCTCGTTGACCGGCGGGATAGACGAGCGTGCTGTCATCGACGGGCAGCAGCGACTGACCACGTTGATGCTTTTGACCCGAGGCGTTCTCGATGCCCTGATCGAACGTGACTCAGACCTGGTCAGCCAGGTTCATCGCTTGCTGTGGAATCCCGCTGATCTCGCGAAGGAGTCTCATCAGCGGTACAAGCTCTGGCCGCGCCGTAAAGATCGTAATGTGTGGCGAACCGTCATGGACGACGAGATCGTCCCGACGGGAAATCACCTCTACGAGCAAGCTCGGCGGTTCTTCGCGCAGCAAGCGCGTGAGGCGATGACCAGCGAGGACGGATCGGATCGATCCGCGGCACTGGTTCATGCATTGGTCGGTCTGTTCAAGCTGGTGGTCATCGACCTCGAAGACAATGACGACGCTCAGGTCATCTTCGAAGTTCTCAACGGGCGGCAGACCCCCTTGTCAGCCTCCGACTTGGTCAAGAATTTGCTGTTCCTGCGCGGGGAGTTCACCGAAGACTCCGACGTCGAGGAGCTCTACGACACCTACTGGGCCGAGTTCGACGACCCGTGGTGGAAAGTGGAGATCGGCCGCGGTCACGCCGCTCGTGGTCGGCGCGATGTGGTGCTGTCCGCGTGGCTGACGGCAGCAACAGGTCATGAGGTCAATGTCGGGCATCTCTACGGCGAGGTCCGTAACTACCTCGCGGTCGCTGATCTGTCGACGAAAGAGGTACTGGCCGACATCTATGCCTACGCCCGCGCGTACGGCCGTCTGCACGGGCGTTATCCGCTCACGGACGACCGTATCGCGACGGCATATCGCCGGATCAATGCCCTCGAGGTCGTGACCGCGACACCGCTTCTGCTGTGGCTGAGCACCCGATCCGAGGAGGTCTTGTCTCCCGATGAGCACCTCGCCGCGGTCTCAGCCGTCGAATCCTGGCTCATGCGAAGAGCTTTGGTCAACGCAAATACACGAGGATACGGACGGACCTTCATCGAGGTCCTCCAAGCAGCGCAAGGCGCGGTAGCAGAGACCGGACCGATTGCAGCTGCGACCGCGGCCGCGTTGGACGGGACCGGACGAGGTCGATGGTGGCCGACCGACGAGGAGATCACCGAAAGCTTCACCACCAGACGCTTCTACGACGGCGTGCTCAGTCGTGGGCGTATACGGTTACTTCTATCCGAAATCGACCGAGCCCTGCGCGCCCGCAACACGAAAACCGAACAAGGACAGTTCGATTACGACGTTCTACAAATCGAACACATCATGCCGCGGAACTGGCCGGCGAACTGGCCGGTCGCCATTTCCGACGAATCCGATCGCGTCGCCGCCGAACAGCATCGTCAGCAGCACGTCGACCGTATCGGCAACCTCACACTGATCACGGGCTCGTTCAACGGATCGCTCAGTGACAGCGCATGGGATGTGAAACGTCCAGCACTGGTGGAGCAGTCGAAGCTTCAGCTCAATGCCCGCATCGGGGCCGCCGAGGTATGGGACGAGAGCGCGGTCACCGCCCGCGCCAAGGAACTCTCCGACATCGTGACCGGCATTTGGCGCAGCCCGACGGAGTTCGCACGCCCATAGCTAGCCTGATACCGGACTCTGTCGCATTCGCGAAGCGGTTAGCCCAGCGGCGCACACTGAGGGCGACTGTTGCCGCTCCACGGTTGCGGCCGAGGGTAGCTGCGTAGGCGCTGGTCACAATGACCTAATGGCGTGCGTGGGTGCCGAAACCAAGGGGCGCCACTGGTCAAGAGGTGCAACGTAGCTGCATGAAATTGGTGAGTTGCACTGGGGTGTCTGACCTCTGCTGTAGCTTGTGCCCGAGCACTAGGTGAGTGCCCAAGAGAAGGTGGTTGGTGTGGCGGTCAAGGTTGTCTTCCTGCACGGCATCGGTGATGGAGATCCGCGTGGAGGCTGGCTGGAAGGGCTCAATCGCGGACTGACGCAGGCGGGATACGAACCGATCGACCGCGCAAACACACTCGCTCCCCGCTACAGTGCGATCCTGTCCACCGAGGGGATCGGGGCGAAAATGCCACCGGTCACCTACCGCGTCAAGGACGATTCGAAAGCCCGCTTCGAATTCGCGAGGCGTCAGGCCAGGATCCAGCGAAGCCTGGGACTACCGTCGACGGCATCGGGGCTCGGTGCGCATTTGATGCCCGACGGTCCGCTGAACACGATGCAGGGTTTCGCGGTCGGGCATCTTTCCGCGTACGACCTCACCCAGGTGCGACGATATGTGCGCAACGAGGCCCTTCGAGGCGCGGTGCTTCGTCACCTACTCGATCAGGACTTCGGCGACGAGATCATCTTGATCGGCCACAGCCTCGGCAGTGTCATCGCGATCGACTTACTCGATCACCTGCCCGAGAACATCCGCGTCCGGCGTTTCATCACGATCGGCAGCCCCGCCGCCGCGCCTTCACTCCACGAAGGCAGTGAGCGGTTGTTGAAGAGGTTTCCGTACGCGCGGGTCGATGACTGGTCCAACATCTTCAACCCCGCCGATCTTGTGACCGGAGGGCGGGGACTGGCGCCGACGTTTCCTGCAGCGCAGGACTTCGCCATCGACATCGGATTTCTCGAACACGGCGCGGGCAACTACCTCGGGCATCCGGCAGTAGCGAATCTCGTCGCGCAGATCACCTACCCCAGCAAGAGCCTGGTACTGGCCAAGTCGGGGATCGCTGTGCGCCTAACTGATTCGCAGGCATCACTTCTCTTGCTTCTGCACTACGGCCACACCCTCGTCCGATATATCAAGGACCCGGCCGCTGCCGCACGCTACGCCGGTGCGCTCCGACTTCGGCAGGACCACGTCGTTGCCGAGATCGAAGAATTCGCCACTGTCGGCCAGCAGCCCCTGGCGGCTGAACTGCACCAGTTGATCGACGGCGGCGTCCCGACTGTGCCGCATCTGTGGGAACTACACGAAGCGGTCGGTGAACTCGCCGTCCTTGCTTTGACGAATGTGGTCGATCCGTACGAGATCGACGTCGACCGCGCACCGGTACAAGCTATTCCCGCGGTCGCGTTCGCGCTCGGCTTCAGCACCGATGTCGGAGAGAAAGTCGTTCGCGCAATCGAGGACGTGCAGAAGGCACTCGATCGCCGAGGCGGTGTGCCGTGGGGTCGGGTGCTGGGCGCAGCCGCGGGGCTCGCACTGTTGGCGGCGGGTCCAGTCGGGTTGATCGCCGCTGCACCGGTTGGCGGCGCTGGTGCAGCCGCAATCGTCGGCGGTCTCGCAGGTTTCGGCCCCGGCGGCATGGTCGGGGGACTGGCGATGCTCGGAGGATTGGCAGGTGCAGGCGGCGCTCTTGCCGCTGGCGCTGTCGCCGGCGGAGGCGACGAACAGAGCTCAGCACTCGATCTCAAGACACTCGTGCTGCGGGTGACAGTCGAGCACGCTCGCAAGATGCTCGATCTGCCGTTCGACCAGAACCTCTGGTACCAACTCGCTGACGCCGAGACACGGGTATGCGGACAGATCAACCTGTTCGAGGCGTTCAGCGACCCGAAGTCCCCCCGATTGGCGATGCTGCGCGAGATCGAAGATTCCCTCGGCCGGCTGATGACGTTCGTCATCGCCAACGGTCTTGCGCCGCGGTCCATCGAAGCCGGAGACGAGGTGCGGCTCGAAGCGCAAGAACCGGACCCGGCTGCGATCGGATAGAAATGTCGGCAGGGCATGTGATCATGGGCTGTGTCCAAAGCTGATGTGAGCAACCCGTTTTCCGCGTTGGCGGCCGGTGGTGTCGGTGGCGTGATGGCTTTTTACAAGATCCGCAAGCACCTCGCTCGGGTCGCGGACCCTGATCGTGTGGATCCCTCGCGTCACTTCTGGTTGTTCAAGGTCGCCATGCTCTCGCTGATCGTGGCCGCCCTCTGGTGGATGGTTGTCTCCATTCCCTCCGACCTGCAAGCCTTGCTAGCTGTCTTCTTGGTGGTGGCGGCGGCGATCGTCTCCTTCTTCGCTGCGATGTACGTCAACTTCCGTGCCGCCCTCCATCGCCGCACGACCGGCTACGTGATCAGCGAGGACAGCTACAAGAACGCGCCGCATTCCATCAAGGTCTCCATGCGGCGGATTTACAAAGCTGCCGCAGCGATCGAGACCGGTCGTGCCCACACCGACGGGATGTTCGGTGACATCGAGGTCACTCGATTGGTGTATTCGGCAGCCCAACGCGCAGTCCTCAGCTCCGAATTATCCTCATCCACAACCGATCTCGTACGGGTCGGCGGCATTCGAGCATCGGCCAGATCAGCCCGATCCGGTTTGAGGCCAGCCTCGTCAATGGCAGCTTCGGCTGCATAACCCCGTCCACTTTTCCTGGGGAACCTCGGGGGACTTGCTAGTCGAGAAAGTAGGCGAGGACCTTCACGTCGGAATCCAAGACCTCTTCCGAAGCCACCCCGAGCTCGAGTGCGAGCTCGACCGATCCGAGGAGGGCAACCTCCACGTCAGGGGAGAAGGCCCGTTCGAGCACCCCGAGGTAGTCGGACATGCTCGCATCGAGCTTCTCGACGAGCTCCCGGTACTCAGCGGCAAGTTGCTCGTCGAGCGCCCGCTGCTCGCCGAGGTAGCCCTCGATCAGCAACGCCTCCCGCTTGGAGAGGGAAGACGAGATGGACTTGTACATGATGAGGCCGACGGTGTTGCCGATCACGGCGCCGAGGACCGGTACCGGGATGAGAGCCTGTCCGACGCAGGAGGACAGGGCGCTGACGGCGGTCTCGAGGCAGACGAGCTCCGCGTTTTCGATGAACTCGAGCTCGTCGATCTCGCCGCGGCGGAGTTTGTTTGCCTGCTCCGCGACGCCGAAGGCCGCGGTGACGATCGAGCTGGCGACAGCGGCGGAGGTCGCGGTGAAGTTCGTGAGCGCGTAGATGCTGAACCCTCGGACACCGCCCTTGGCGACGCCGAAACCGCCTTCGCCCGCAACATCGGCCCAGTCCTCGCAGGTGAGATCCTTGAGCTGCGTGCCCGCACGGCGCTTCTCGACCACGGCCAGCACCAAAGCGGTCCCACCCTCGATGGCGGCGGCCACGAGCGTGGCCTTCGCGCCCTCCTGCAGGGTCGGGCGGCTTTGCTGGTAGGCATCGTCGCGCAGGGACTGGTCGGTGGAGCGGAGGGAACCCTCCTCCGTCTTTAGCGTCACGCCGTAGGCGCCCCTCTGCACCTCGGAGTACTCCAGGTGCGAGGGTTCGAGGGACTCGATGCCGATAGAGCCCTCGGCGAAGAAGGCTTGGATCCGGTTCCAGTCCTTGAGCGATGGGCCGTCGGCGCCGAGCGTCAGGAGCTTGCCAGCATCCTCCTGCGGCATGGCGTGCAGCTTCTGGATCACCTCGAAGTGGTCGCGGGGGATCTGGTATTTCCCACCGCTTTTGACGAAGCCGGGATACTTCTCGAGGTGTTCGGTAATCGCGCCGAGGCCGAAGCGGCCACCGGCCGCGACGAACTTCTGCTGAATCTCCACCCCGCCGCGCATCAGGTCCACGGGGCCGTTGTCATTGACCCACTGGTAGACAGCGCCCTTACCGAGGATCTGGCTCCGAGCGTTGCCGACGCCCACCTCTGCGACCTCGGCGATGAAGCCGTGCATGCCCTTGACTCCGCCGCGGTTAGCGGCGACGACTTCCAGGTCGATTTTCCTCGTCGCGTCGTGGAGGCTGGCGAGCGCGTCCTTGAGGTTCACGTCCTGCCGGTTGAGGGCGCTCAGCAGGTTGTCCAGCCGGAGCTGGTTGAGGTAGTTCACCCAGGCGGCGACCGCCTGCTCCTGGTTGCTCTTGCTTAGTGTTGCCGCGTCACTCATCAACGGCGCGCTGCTCAATGCCCTTGGGTGCGCTGCTTGATGTGCTCGCTCAGCAGCGCGGCACATGCCTTTGTGTTGTTCACCAGCGCGACGAGCTGGGATTGCTGGGCCGCAGACAGCGCGAGGAAGTCGGCTCCGAAGCACCCTAGCGCTTCGCCGTAACTCTGCAGGAGCAGCTCGCGAAGGGAGGCCGTGCGCCGGAGGAGGTAATCAATCTGGGCGTCCATAGTATTGACGAGCGCGGTGTTGTGCTTCACCGCGGTCAGCGCCTCCTGTTTCGCCTCGCGGTTCTCGAACTTGTTCTTCGCGAACAGCCCGATTGATGCGAGGAGGGTGGCCCCGGCGACTGTCCAGCCGATGGGGCCGGCGAGAGCGAGTAGCGCAGTGCCTGCTGCAGTGCCTCCGCCTCCGGCCGCGATGGCTCCTCCTCCGAGCCAGGCCAGAGCAGCCTTGGTCGCGACGGCTCCGGAGAGAGTGGAGATCGCGGTGCCAGTCGATGCGGTGCCGAAGGTGGTGGCGACCCATAACGCTGCTGTCGGGGCAATGCTCGCGACTGCGGCACCCGCAACAAGCCCGGCACCGGCGCCGGCAGCCGACTTTCGCGCGGCCTCGAGGTCCTTGCGTGCGAACTCCTCCGCCTCCAGAAACTCAGTCTTGTGGACGCCAATCTCGTCGAAGTCGGTCTCGAACGACTTCGGGGTGTGAGCGACGCTGTTCACCAACAGCTCAACAAGCTCGATCAGGTCCGTCGAACGCTCCCGCTGGCGTAGGAGAGAAAGGCCCTTGTCGTTCATCAAGGTGAACGCGCCGTTGTACTCGGCTATGACCTCTTCATAGGGATCGGGCTTCTTCGCCGTCAGCTTCTCGACGGTGTCCACAGCGGCGTCCTTGAGATCGCCGGTCTGCTCGACCAGCTGCTTTGAGCTATTCCGCGCGAACTTGCCGAAGCCCCCGACAGCCCTATCGAAGCCCTGCTTGGCCCTGTCCATCCTGAGCGGTTCAACCATCGAGAACTCCGAACTCCGTCGCTGTTTATCCTGGCTGCAAGACAGTATCGGACACGCGCGACAAAGTGGACGCACCGGTTGGTTTCGAAAGCCCGGCCGACACAGCGGGAGGACGCAGGGAATGTGCATCCTCCGCCCTTCCCTGCGTTGAACCGCGGTCGTGGGGTTTGGGGGCAGATCGACCAACACCCCGTCGAAAAACCATGCCGCGCCAGCAATTCGACATAGATTTTCAACACGGGTTCTCGACAGATCTGAAAGGATCTGACCTGCATCGTGAATCGCATCGTTAAGTGGCGGTCTTTTCGCAGAGATACATGGTCACGTGCGATGTCGAATCGAAACCCCGGGGGTCTCGAAAACCTACAGCTTTCCGAGACAGCGAGCCGACCGGATTCGAGCCTCAGCTCGGCGCGGGATGTAGACCGCGACAGTGTCTCGGAAAGTCATTTCATCGCCGCAGGTGTCCCACGATGCCGAAAAGGGCCTTCTCGAGGCATGAGGATGCCCGACCGCCCCGAGTGTCCCTCCGACACGACGAATTCCTCTTCGCTCTCGACCGACATGGGAAACGTCTCAACCGAACCCTCAACCCCGATGACTTCACCGACGCGCAAGCTAACGCCGCGGTCGAACGCATCACGCGAGGCAACTTCCGGCTCCTCGAGCCAGTCGAGAGCCGATATACCGCTTCGGATTTCAGTTGTCGGTGCCGCCGCTGCCGGCTCCTAGGCCATCGAGCATCTTCGCCAAGGCGCGGACGGTCGCGGCGTCGCTCATGTCGGCGCCTCGGGCGTATCCGAGGGTGGCACCGGTCCGCTTCTCGGCGTCACGGAGTGCACGGTAGGCGTCAAGCAACTCCACTTGCTCGTCGTAGGTCAGCGCCTCGGCCGGCGGCTGGTTTCGCTGCGTCGACGCGGGTGTTCGGCGGCCGAGACGAAACGTTCGAGTCCACCGCGAGAGTCGGCCGACGCGCGTGTGTAGGAAGGGCATGGGTCACATCCATTTCACTGATCCTGGGCGGGTACGAGTGTGTCCGGCATTTCCCGACATTTAAGAAAATCCTCTCTTCCGGTCCAGCTCGAAGTCCTGGCATGGGTCTAGGTGCGGTAGGCGTCGACGCGGTGAGAGATGGCGGTGACCTGCACTCGGCGCGTGTCCTCGTCGATGAGGTACAGCACCCGGTACGTACCGCGCCGCGCGGAGTAGGCCGGCGCAAGCGGCGCAGAGAGCTTCTTGCCGACACGGTGTGGGTTCTCGAGCAGCACTCCGGTGATGAACTCGTAGACCGCGGCCGCAACCTTCTCGGGCAAGTTCTGTTTCAGTGCGCGGGCCGCCGACCTGGCGATGGTGAGGGTGTACGGCTGGTCGGGCGCGCTCACTCGTCGTCGGTCTTCGCGGCAGCGAGGAACTCGGCGAGCGAATCGGCGTCGAGGACGTCGTCGGCCTGGACCTCGGCCATGCCGGTGATGTGGTCGGCGAGCAACGACTCGTCGGCGAGGACGGCGATGGTCTCACGCAGGGCGTCGTAGTCGTCGGCGCCGAGGAGCACGGCGGCGCGGTGCCCGTTGCGAGTGATCTCGAAGCGCTCGTGGGTGCGCTCGGCCTCGTCGACGAGACGAGAGAGCTGCGCCCGTGCATCTGCCACCGGAAGAGTCGTCATGTACACGATTCTAGCTAGAATTCGGGATGGGTCCCAGTCCGGCGCCCTGTCTCAGCAGCCGGGCTGGTCAATCGATCACGGCGCCGGGGTTCCCTCGGAACGGGCGAGCCCTCTCCCGTTCCGGTAACTCATTCCACGCTCCGGACCCAGTAACATCCCCGAAAGTGGTGCGCTGCTTTCCGCCGCGGTTCCAACACACCTGCCCACACCAGCCCAGCCGGAACTCACGTCCCACCGTGCCGGCACGGTCCACACCCGCAGGAGCCCCCACCGTGACCTCCCCCACCACCGATTCCCTCGTCGCGAAGATCGCGCAACTCCCCATCAGCGACGGCGCCATCATGTGCCAACTCCTGCGCACCACATTGCTCGCCCACGCCGATCAAGGCCGCGACATCGCCGAACCCGCCCTGCTCGGGCTCCTCGCCATCACCGGCGCCCTCGAAGAACGCCTCACCCGACTCGAAAAGACAATCCAACGCGGACCGCGGCACTTCGATGACCTCAGGATTGGTGTCGGAACTGCTCACCAACCTCGGCATCACCCGGTCGCATTCACGACCGCGAGTATCGAACGACAACCCGTACTCCGAGTCGCAATTCAAGACTCTGAAATACCTGCATGATTTCCCGACTTCGTTTGCATCACTGGATGATGCACGAGTGTTCTTGGAAGGATTCTTCAACGAGTACAACCACATTCACCGCCATTCGGGAATTGCCTGACATACGCCGGCGTCGGTGCACTTCGGGACCGCTGACGCGGTCGACGAGGCCCGGCAGATCACTCTGAACGAGGCTTACGTCGCGAACCCTGCCCGGTTTTCGCGCCGGCCAAGTCCGCCCGAGATGCCGACAGTATTCTTCATCAACGAACCGGTCTCGGAATCGCAGATCAACTGAACGTCACTGTCTCACTTGACTTGACACATAGCGCTTTCGGGGTCCCCTCCACTGTTGCGTGACTACTTCCCGAAGGGAACGGACCTCGCCATCCATTCGCCGGAGCATCTGCTGGCCGTCGAGAACGAACTCAACAGCAGTCCCAGGGTCGTCCTCCAAGACCGTTGTCCGACACAGCTGTTCACGGCTCTACTAGACACACAAGATCCGTCGGTGTTGCGACGTTGATTAGAACCCAAGATGCCGGGAAGGGGTCAAGATTCAGATGCCGTTGGCAGCCCTGCGATTCCACTACGACGAGGACGCGTTGTTTCGTGCAAAGACCGAACCGGGCAAGGGTCAGGACACACTTTTCTGACATCCGACCGACTCGCAGTCGGCGGCGTAAGAACGTGAAATCCGGCCCACGGATAGCTCCCGCAAAAAGGTTGTAGTGGATTAATTACAAGCGCGAAAATCGTAGTTTCCAGGGACAGGGTCTCGCATGAATTCCGAACAGTTTGTACGTCACCCACCCTTCGCGACATGGCCCCGGACGGTAGTGACAGTGATCCTGACGGACTGCTCCTGCAACTTCTGTAAAGACGTCGGGGAAACCTGTTTTCATCCCAGCGCACCGTCGAGGGATAAAACAGTTGACCCCCTCCAGAGAGAATTTCTTAAGTTCCCTCCACTACGCGGTCACTCCGTTGCGACGTTTCGCAATGGCAACAAGATCGTCGATCGTGAGTTTATCCTGAAGGTATTCGACGAACACTGCTTGACTGGCAGCGTCCATCGTGCGCCCTTCGAGTGCCATGATCGGAACCAACTTGTCGTACTCGGATCGGGCCTCTGCTTCGGTAAGACGGTTCATGATTGCGACTCCTCCTTGCTCACAGCGTCTTGCTGTGGAACTTCTTACTCTTCCGATCTTCCTGTGGCTCGTGCACTCGGTGCGAACAGTTTTCGCAATACACGTTCGTGACGGTTCGCTCAGAAGTTCCCGACCGGGCGGACCACTACTCCGAGTTTGCACCCCGCCATCCGACATCGGTGCACTGAACGCATTCCAGTCGGGATGGAGTGCAGCGCAACGTTTCCTGGTCTCGTTCAGTCGCATATCCCCAGCACTTCCACCCACACCGGCACGGCATGACCGTCACCGATTACCGCATTGAAATGTGCACCGATTCCAAGCGAGGAGTGAAGTCACCGAACTGCACCCTGTTGCCTGAACACCGCTCCGCGTTGGGCCCAGATGCACCCGAGAAAAACTGCACTCCAAAAAAATTGACAATACCCGGATATACGACCGCAAACGGATCCGTCGATCCACAGTTCACCAACATTTTGGGGCATCAAGAAAATGGCTATCCCGGTAAGTGTGAAAACGACCGGGCAGCCCCTTCGGTATCCACTGCGGAGCCATCATTCACGCAGGGTGGCCGACGCCTGTATCTCGACAAGAAGCCCCGGCTTTACCAGATCTGCCACCACGAGAGATCTGACTGGTCGGTGGTCCCCGAATCGTTCGCTCCATGCCCTGTTCAATCCGGTATACAGGACACGATCGGTGAGATAGACCGTCGCCCAGGCAACGTCGCGCAGCGTCGCTCCGCGTTCACCCAAGATGCATTCGAGTCGATCGAGGACGCAGTGGACCTGCGTCTCCACATCGCCGGCACCGACGATTCTTCCCTCCGCGTCGAGCGCGACTTGCCCCGCTGCGTGTAATACACCATTCACCACAACACCTTGAGAGTACGGAGCAATAGCCTTACCCAGAATCGGCGGATTGATGAACTCCATGTTCATGCCTCCCGTCCGACTGCTAGGGGCGCGAAATCGGCCGCCAAAGAAGTTCGTTCAGCTACCAACTCCCGCAGTTCTACCGGGCTGCCGAGGATGGCTTCCGTTGCAATCGCATTCTTGAGATAGAGATGAGGGTCAGCCTCCCAGGTAAATCCGATACCGCCGTGTAGGTGCAGTGCAGACTCTGCGACCTTGAAGTAAACGTCCGAGACGTAAGCAGCCACCAGCGGCGCAAATATGCGACGCTGCTCGGGCACCTCGGCCGCCGTTCGGGTTGCATTGGCGATCAACGCCCATCCTGTCTCCACATCAACTGTCATATCTGCGAGCTGATGCTTGACTGCTTGGAAGGACGAAATTGTTCGATCGAATTGCCGACGTTGACCGAGGTACTCCATCGTCGTGTCGAATGTCGCACGCGCCGCCCCGATTTGCATGGCCGACAATACGAGTCGGCCTATATCGATGGCGTCCTCCAGAGCTCGCACAGCCAACTCGCCCTCGGCGATTCGGATGGCCTCGACCTTCTGAAAGTCGCAGCGCCCACTGCGGGTCACCGGATCCAGGCTCTTCTCCCCGTTGATCGTTAAACCGGGCGCGTCACTGCGGCACAGGAAGAGTCCGGGGACGCCGTCGGATTCAGCGGCGAAGACGAGAACGTGGTCGGCAACGTCGGCGTCCAAAACGAGCGGTTTAACTCCTGATAGAAGATAACCGCTGTTATCGTCCGTCGCTACGGCACGTACTCGCGGCGTGGTGGGCACCAGCCACGACGATGCATCCTCTGCCCAGGCCACAGTGGTGGTGGCGCTGCCCTCTGCCATCAGCACTAGCAGCGAATGGCCGGTCTCCCCGCAGGCGGACAGTGTCAGGGTGGCGATGGTGGCGGAACTCAGGTACGGCACAGCGAAGAGATGTTTGCCTATCGGTTCGGCCGCGGCGATGAGCACATCGACACCTAGTCCGAGCCCGCCGAGTTCTTCGGGAACGCAGACTGCGGACAGAGCTGTCGTCTCGCAGATAGCTTTCCAATCGTCTCCGTACCATCCAGATCCGTCGATATTACGGGCGTTCTCGAGGGATTTCTGATCCTCGGCGTATCTATCGATCAGTGCAACGATCTCGGCGAGATGACCGTCATAACCTGCCAGCGTCATGCCTTGCGCTCCTTCGGAAGTCCCAGCAAGCGTTCGGAGATAATGTTGCGCTGCACTTCACTCGCCCCCGCATATATTGTTTCTCCCTCGCCCAGGAACAAAGTGTCCTGTGCAGCGCTGAGGGTGTAACTTTCTTCGTCTGCACGGAAGGTCGATCGTGCACCGATCGCATTGAGATAGTGACGACCCATCCGTCTGTGGGACTCACTCCACACATATTTGTAAATCGTGCCTTCCGGGCCTTCCGGGCCACCCTGAAGCAACCTGGTCATTTGGCTCATGCCCATCGAACGCACAACCTCAATGAGCGTGTATGCCTGAGCGAGTTCCTGCCGCACAAGCCGATCATCAAGTCGTTCGGTTTCCGCGAGTTGCCCGAGTACGTCGCGGAATTCGAGCATGAACTCAAAGTGCCGCGAGGCGTATCCCATCGCCCGCTCGGCCCCGAGAGTGGTCATCGTGACCTGCCAGCCGTTCCCAAGTCCGTCGATGACGTCGGCCATCTCAGCGACTGCACCGTCGAAATACACCTCGCAGTAGTCCGAACGTCCATCGATCTGTCGGATCGGGCGTACCTCGACGTTGTTATCGGTCATTGGCACCAACACGAACGTCAGTCCGGCGTGCTTCGACGCGGAAAAATCGGTACGGCATAGCACGAAACTCCAGTTGGCCGTAGCTGCTTCCGACGTCCAAATCTTCTGTCCACTGATGCGCAGCACGTCACCATCAACAACGCCCTTTGTCCTCACGCTGGCGAGGTCTGATCCGGCGCCTGGCTCGGAGAATCCCTGACAATAGAAATCTTGCAGGTTTATGATCCGAGGAAGGAGGCGGCGTTTCTGTTCTTCACTGGCGTGAGCGATGAGTGCGGGCCCGACCAAGGACTCACCGAATCCGAGCATTGGTCGTGGCACCCCGGCCAGCGCGAACTGCTCATCGAGGATGTTCACTTCGAGCGGCCCAAGACCGGCGCCGCCGTATTCGGGGGGCCATGAGGCGCACAACCAACCACGGTCCCGGACTAGGTCGACCCATTTCTGCATTGGGGTGCCCACCTCAAGGGGTCCCCACACGTCACCATCTCGAGGCAGTCCCTCAATACGATTGTCCTCGATCCACTTGCGGACCTCAGTAGCAAACTTGCCCTGCCTAGTCATTCCTTCACCCTTCAGACCAGCCGTGCCGGCATCGGAATCTCGCGTCGGTTCTCGAACCGTGCGAGCCGATACGGTGTGAGATCGATCGACAGTTTCTCGTCCGACATCTGCTGCGCGAGTAGCTCTCCCACGACGGGGCCGAAACCGAAACCCTGTCCGTTGAACCCTGCAGCCATGAACAGACCCTCATAGTTTTCGACACGACCTATGATGGGTAAAGAGTCCGGCGTCATGTCGACCGCGCCGGCGATCTTCTTGACGATGCGGGCGCCAGCGAGCGATGGCATCGCCTTCTGAAGCTCGGCGAGCTTGCGCTCGGGGAAGTTCTTCGGGATTGTCGGTTCGTAACCGACCGGTGCTGGCCGGTTACGCCAGGCCGCCTGCATTTCGTATCCCATGATTCGCGGATCGAGGCGCATCTGTACCTCTTTGCGACGGGCCCACAGTCGTGGCGCCCAGAGATCGAGATCACGGAAATCGTGAAAGCTTAGATAGTGGCCGGCACCGAGCTGTTCGTAGCCACCCGTTACCCTAATGACACCATCCGCCAGCTGTCTCGCACCAAAGGCAGGGCCACGTAGGAAGTAGTCGAATGCGCTGTCGAGCGGTTGGGTTTCTCCGTGATAGATGGTCGCGAACTGCACTGGCATACGAACGTTGAGCTTGTTTAGAAGCCTATTGGTCCACACACCGGCGACCAACAAAACCTGCTTGGCGGTGATCAGCTCACCATCGGCGAGCTCCACACCGGTGACTCGACCCTCCCGGCTGGTAACCCGGGACACGAGAGTGGCGGTCTGGAACTGAACACCTCGTTCTCGTGCAAGCGCAGCAAAAGCTCGGGTGGCACTGATCGGCTCAAGGAGCGCGTCGTTCGCGGAGTAAGCAGCCAGGCTGATGCCCGGTCCCAGTTCAGGGAACTTGTCGTAAACCGTTTCGGTACCAAGTAATTCGATATTTCCGCCGTGGTCTCGGGCGGTGCTCAGCATCTCGTGGAGGATCATCTCGTCGTGCGGCGTGTATGCCGGGCAGACCCGACCCATCCTCTGGTATTCAAAGGGTTCGGGCAGCGTATTGACGGCCTCATCCCATTTTTTGATGCTGGCACCGGCGAGATCAGAGGCGTGCTTGCCGAGAATCCCGATGGCGCCCATGTTTCGACCGCTGGCTTCGAACGCCACATCGTCCTTCTCTACGATGACGACCTTGTGTCCCCTCAACGCAAGTTCCGCTGCTGCAGCGCAGCCGTTGATACCTGCGCCGACTACCACCACATCATATGACGTAGGCATCTACTCTGCCCCCTCATCTCGTTTAGTCATGATGTTAATTATGGTACATAAACTGACATAAAACAATGATAAGTAAGGAAATTTACAGAACGTATTGGCTTACCATGTCCGCAACGCATACAGGCCGCTCATTGCCCTGTCCATACAGCGCGATACGCCAGACCGCTTGAATTCCTGCATCTCGCCCGTCAACCGTCAACAACTCGGCCGAGCCGGTCACCGCCGTCCCGGTGCGCAAAGGAGCCGGGAACCGCACCCGGTTCAAGCCGTAGTTCAATCCGTGGCTGAAACCTATCGTCGTCTGTAACTCGTCCAGAATCGACGAACACAAGGCCAGCGTGAAAAATCCGTGCACAATCGTGCCTCCGAACAGAGACCTGGCCGCACGCTCAGGATCGGTGTGTATCCATTGCATGTCATCGGTCAACCGGCCGAACTGCACCACCGACTCCTGGTCGATGACGCGCCACTGAGTCGGCCCGAGCCGAATACCGACTGCGCGCGTCAATTCGTCAGGTCCATCGAAAATCATCCTGGTCACGGTGCACCCCGCACGCTAAGTGTCTGTCCTGTAACCATGCGGGCATCTTCACTAGCCAGAAATGCTACGACGCCGGCGATATCCTGCGGGGTGGATACTCGCTGCAGTGCCACCTTCTCGGCAGAGGACGCAACGAATTCCTCGTAGGTGACACCCAGACGCTCGGCCGTGGCCCTAGTCATGGCGGTCTCCACGAATCCCGGCGCCACTGCGTTGACGTTAATACCGAATCGGCCAAGCTCCAGCGCCAATGTTCGCATCATTCCCTCAATGCCGGCTTTAGCAGCGGAATAGTTCGTCTGCCCTCTGCTACCGCGAGCGGAGTCCGAAGAGAAGAAGACCAACTTGCCATACTTCTGCGAAACCATGACTCGCTGGGCAGCCCGAGCGAAGTTGAAGGTGCCGGTGAGATGTGTGGCAATGACAGCATTCCAGTCGTCATCAGACGTCTTAAACACCAAGTTGTCTCGCAAGATCCCCGCGCAGGTGACCAAAATATCGACGGAGCCGAATGCTGATTTGACTGCGTCTACACAGTTCTCAGCCTCCAGCGAAGTGGTCACATCAGCACTGAACGCCCGGGCAATACCCCCGGCAGCGACGATAGACTCAACAGTGGACTTACCTGCCTCCACAGAAAGGTCCACGACCGCAACCTTCGCTCCTTCATCTGCCAAACGTTGAGCCACCGCAGCACCGATTCCACCGGCAGCGCCGGTCACGATGGCAGTGTTGTTTGTAAACCTCATGAGTCTTTTTCTCCTATTTCAGTGTCATCAGAGGGCATGTTGGCGTCCTCCGGAAGTGTTTCTGCCCATGTCGATCCGCTGAGGAGTTCGTAGACTGCCGCGATACGCTGTTCGACACCGAGTCCTAGTCGACTAGTGGCCTCTGCGACGATTGCCTCGATCAATGCGATGCATGAAACTCGTGAGTCGAAGCGCCCTACCCCGTGCGAGTCACACACGAAGACATGCTCGGCGAAGTCCGCTGCTGGCGAGATCCAACGGTCGGTGAAAAGGATCACCGTAGCGCCGCGATCCTTGGCGAAGCGCACCGAACTTAGAGTGCTGGTCTGGTAACGGCGGAAATCAAAGGCGATGACCACGCTCTGGCGTTTGATATCGAGAGCTTCGAAGACTGCGCTTGTCGATCCACGGGTTTGGAAGCGGACCCCCGAGCGCACCTGCGACAGCAGTGTGGCCAAATGGTTGGCACACACCTCGCTTTCGAACCCACCGAACGTGCTGACCGGACGCTTCGTGTTTGTCAGCAAATCGACCACTGCATCGAACTCCGCGCTGTCGATACGACGCGCAGTCGACGACACCGATTCGGCGAGAATCGAGAGATTGCCAAGGACCACGTCCCCGTCGGACACTTCCGGGGGCGCATGCCGGTTCGTAGGAGCACTCATCCGGGCCGTCACTTCATCGTGCAATGCCGTCTGAAACTCCCCATAGCCGGGGTACCCGATCTTTGCCAGCAACCGCAGAACCGTGGGCGCACTCACGTTCGCACGAGCCGCGAGCTTCGGTAAAGACTCCAACCCAGCCCGAGGATAGTCGTCCTGCAGCGCCCTAACGATCTTCTTGTCAGCACTGGTAAACGCTACCGAGTGCTCACGAATTGCCTCAGTCACCGATACAGATGGTTTACTCACCGTTATCACCGTATTTTCTGAAATCAGATCTGTCCTTCAGCACCACCAGCGCGTCACCTGCCACAACGAATCCGTCCACCACGAACAGCGGGTTAATGTCGATTGCTGCGACGCTTTCGGACAGAGTGACCGCAGCCTGCGAGAGCGCAACGAGGAACTCGATCACAGGCGCTGTATCGAGCGGAGCTTCGCCACGAAATCCGGCCATCAGCACCGATGCCCGCGTCTTGGCTAACAGTTCTGCTGCATCGGAGGAACTCAGCGGCGCCACACCCAGCGCAATATCGCTGATCACCTCCGTAAAGACACCACCCGCGCCTATCGCCACAACGGGATCCCAAGTGTCCTCTATCACCACGCCCGCGATGAGTTCCACTCGCGTCCCCTCGATCATCCGAGCGATCAGCACCCCATCCACGTCGTGGTCTTCTGCGAGTGCGCTGAGTTCGCAGAATGCCGCACGGACCGCGGCCTCATCGGTGAGGCCAACCTTGACTCCGCCGATATCGGATTTATGCAGGATGGTGTCTGAATGAATCTTGGCTACCACGGGCATCCCCAATTCCTTCGCCGCAGCAATTGCCTCATCGGCGGTAGTCACGCGGCGCGTCGGATTCACAGGCAATCCGAGTTCGGAGAGAAGGGTCATACTCTCAAGTTCGCTCAGGGCGGGTCTCCTCGAACTGACGAGGCGTTTCTGCCCTGCAGGGATGTCTTCGACACGAGCTCGATTTCGAGCGATTCCGTACCGGGCGAGATGGTTGGCCACGGCGACAGCCTGTGCGAGGCCGTCGCACATGTGCTGATCGAGCCCTGCGACGTGCGCACGCCGCTCCTGGCACACATCACCAGCAATAGTGCTCGAAAGCAGGACCGGTATCGGGACGCTGTGACACATGGCTGCAACGGCGTCGAGACGACCCCGCAGATCATCCTCGCCGTCCGTGTGCGGTGGCAGGTCCAGGTTGACCAAAATCTGGTCAAACTCATCAGACCGCCCCAAGATCTCCAGGCACTCGCCGAGCAGCTTCGGTTTGTCGACCACGATTCCGGTCGTATCGAGCGGATTTTGCGGTGTGCCGAACTCAGGCAACGAACCTCGCAGTTCCTTACTCGTAGCCGCGGAAAGCTCTGGGAGCTCAAGTTCGCTTGCCTCGATCAAATCGGCCGCAATTGAGCAAGCACCACCGGAGCTACTTACGACTGCAATACGCCGACCTGCTGGAGCCGACAGTCTGCTGAGTGCTGCCGCGGTTTCGATCAATTCCTCAGGACTCGAAACGCGAGTAACCCCGTACTTTTCGAACACTGCATCTACGACGCGGTCGTCCCCGGTCAACGAGCCCGTGTGCGCCATCGCCAATCTGGCGGCACCATTGGAACGTCCAGCCTTGAGTAACACGATGGGTTTGCCAAGAGACAGAGCCTTCCGCGCCACCTCTACAAATCGTCGTGGATCCTTCACTCCCTCGATATATCCCGCGACGCAACGGATGTCGCTGCGGTCCAACAATTCGTCAATAACGTCGACTGCAGTCAACATGGCTTCGTTTCCTACCGAGAACATTGCGCCTAGTCCGGCAGAATTCCTTTGAGCAGCACGATGAATGAGCTGCAATAGTGCGCCGCTCTGACTGACAACGCCAACGGGCCCCGGTTGCATCGGCGGGCTGATTCGGTCGGTGAACGGTGCAAGCCCGGTACGGAAGTCGACGAATCCCACACAGTTCGGGCCGAGCAGACTGATCCCACGGTTGTTCGCGTCGGCAACCAGCTGATCTTGAAGCTGCCGACCCGTCTCGCTGTGCTCAGCGAGACCAGAGGCAATCGAAACCAGCCCGCGGGCACCTGATTCGGCCGCGTCCGCCAAGATCGCAGGGAGATGCAATGGCCCGGTCAAAGACAAGACGAGGTCGATTCGCTCTCCGATACCAGATATCGACGGCGCACACGGTAGGTCGAACTGCTTTTGTCGGGTGGGGTGGACGAGGTGCACGTCGCCATCGAAACCGAAAGCCCGCATGTTTTGCACTGCTCGCTGAGACCAGAATGACTCTTCGCGCACACCCACGATGGCCACCGAGCGGGCCGTGAGCAGCATTTTCAGCGGCTTGGTCGGGGCCTGGGTAGTGGTCACGATCATTGCTCTACTGCCCCACTTCGAGAAAAGAAGGGCAAAGCGGGTTCTCCAGTCGGGGAGAAAGTAATTCGATCACCGATCTCCACTCGCTCTCCGTCTCGAATTTCGCAAAGCATCCGCGGACCCTCGTTGAGGTCTACTAGTGCGATCACCTGCTCGAACGGACCGTCGACGCCGCGTCGATGGCACACCGTGACGGAATAAACGATGCCTTCTCCGCTCATCTCAAGCCACTCAAGTTCAGTCGAGCCGCAGTGGGGACAGATCACCCGAGGGTAATAGTGCGCACGGTTACATGAGAGACACGACGGCAAGCGCAACAGCCCCACTTCGACACCCTCCCAGAACTGACGTGACTCGTCATCTACGACTGGGATCAAATATCCGCTCATGCCGCCTGCCCTCCCAGAATTAGAGTGGAAGTAACGCTTAGTTCTCCGCCAGTGCCGTTGACTAGGGCCAGATCAGCGTCGGAAACCTGTCGGTCGCCGGCCGACCCTTGCAACTGCCGGACTGCCTCAATCACCGCGAAAATCCCGTATTCACCGGGGTGTCCGTATGACAGGCCGCCACCGTTGGTATTCACGGGCCGGTCACCGCCGGGACCGGTGCGCCCGGTAGCAAACCATTCCGGCGCCTCGCCAGGCTCACACAGACCCATCGACTCCATCGTCAACAACACTGTGATCGTGAAAGAGTCGTAGATTTCGAAAAGATCGATGTCGCCGAACGTTGTTCCCGCCTGACCTAGGGCGATGGCCGCACTCGAACGGGCCGGGGTCGTGGTGAGGTCGGGGGAATATGTCACATTCATGTGCGTAGTGGCTTCACCGTGACCAAGGAGATAGATCGGCTTCTGAGGGAGGTCTTGAGCACGATCCAACGAGGTGAGAACGACGGCGCCGCCTCCGTCGGTTACGAGGCAACAGTCGAGCTTGTGGATCGGATCTGCGATCATCCGTGAGGAGAGGACTTCGTCGACGTCGAGCGGGTCACGATGGAAGGCAGCTGGGTTAAGTTCGGCCCATCGTCGGGTGGATACCGCTACGTTGGCGAGATCTACGCTTGAGGCTTTGTGTTCATGCATGTATCGTGCCGCGGCAAGTGCGTATCCCGCAACTGGAAACGGTGCACCCCAGATCCGCTCGTACTGAGCTGGACCGACCGGACGAGGCGATGGTCCCTGGATAGCAGCCGTCCGCGGGGCCCGCGCATATGCAACCACAACGACGTCAGCTCGTCGATCGCGAATTGCCCGCCCTGCGTCAGCGACCTGAGAGATGAAGGACGCACCTCCAAGTGAGGAATTACCGAAGAAACGGGGAGCAATGCCGAGATACTCACTCATACGAACAGAGGGTGCGTACTCCCCGGCGAGGTCGGAGGTGCAGTAGCCGTCGACGTCGCGTAATTCGAGCCCGGCCTCGTGCAATGCACGGGAAACCGCCTGGGCTTGAAGTTCATAGTGTGTCTTTCCTGTGATACCGAGATCGGACTCGGCCACGCCGGCGATGACGGGTATTCGAGACATGGTCGCCCTTTCGTGGGAGATCAGAGATAGCGATGGAGAAAGGCTTTGGTACGGTCCTCGCTCGGAAACCCGAGGACCTGATCGGGCGGGCCGCTTTCGACAACGACACCACCGTCCATGAAAACAACCTGGTCCGCGACATCGCGGGCGAAGGCAAGCTCGTGGGTGACGATGATCATTGTCATCCCTTGGTCAGCGACATCCCTGATCACAGAGAGCACTTCCCCGACGAGCTCCGGATCAAGAGAGCTTGTGGGCTCGTCCAGGAGCAACAGTTTTGGTTTCATGGCCAGGGCGCGAGCGATACCCACCCTCTGCTGCTGCCCCCCAGAGAGGCTGCCGGGCATCTGGTCTGCCTTGTCTGCGAGGCCGACCCGAGCAAGCAGTTCTCTGGCGTGATCGAGGGAGACGTCGCGGCGCTGCTTCTTTACTACGCGAGGCCCGTAGGCGATATTTTGGGCCACTGTCATATGGGGAAAGAGGTTGAAATGCTGAAACACCATGCCAATCGTGCTGCGCATAGCGGCCAAGTCGCGCGTGCCGCGTTCAAAGGTTTTTTCGCCCTCGACGACATGCCCCACGGACGAACCATCGACCTCGATCGAGCCGGCTTGGTACTTCTCCAGGAAGTTGATACAACGCAGGAACGTGGTCTTACCTGAACCGGACGGACCGATGAGCGCAACGACCTCACCGCGATGCACGTCAAGATCGATGCCCTTCAATATATGGTTGGAGCCGTACCACTTCTGGACGCCTCGCGCCTTCACCAGCGATGTGTCGATCAGGGAGGTCATCGGACGTTCCTTCCGCTCATTCCGGTCGCGAGACGCTTGGCCACTGACACGCGCTTGGGGCCCACGCTGAAGCGCCGTTCAAGGCAGTACTGGCCTAACTGGGCGACAGCGATCATTGCCAGGTACCAGATGGTCGCCACTATCAACAGGGGGATGATCTGCAGGTTCTGACCGTATATTTGCTGCGCTCGGCTCAATAAGTCGCCTCCACCTATGACCGCCACCAGGGAAGTGGTCTTCAACAGCAGGATGAGTTGGTTGCCTACAGCAGGGGAAATGATCCGGATACTCTGAGGCAGCACGATTCGCCACGTCACGGCTCTCGGCCGCATGCCTATACTGAGCGCGGCCTCGGTCTGCCCCCTTGGGACAGCCGCGAACCCACCTCGGAAGATCTCCGACATGTACGCAGCTTCGTTGAGCGCAAGTCCCAGCAGGGCGGCGGTGAAACCGGTGATCATCTCGTTCGTGCCCCAGGTTTGTGACCACCCTGTCCACGGCACAACCAACGTTATCTGAGGCAAAAACAGTGCTAGGTTGTACCAAATAAGCAGCTGCACCAGCAGCGGAGTGCCACGGAAAACGGCGATGAAACTGAAATTCACCGCGCGCGCTACCGGGTTCCGCGAGGCGCCGGCAGTTGCAAGGAAGAATCCAAGAACTGTACCGATCAGCTGGCTTAATACAGTTAGCTCGATGGTGACAACCACGCCCTCGAGGATGGCTTGGTTGAACAGGAAGTCTCCGACGACATCCCAGCCCATCCGCGGGTTTGTCACTAACTCCCGTGCCACTAGAAAACCGAATACAAAAAAGGCGGTGCCGGCAAGTGTCGTGCCCCACGGAAAACGGTGATGGATTTTGAGTCGGTGTTCGGAATGAACCGACTCCTCGGCGGTAGGCCGGATAGCAGCGATGTTCATAGTGCCTCCTCGAGATAGCCGGAGCGGTTCCTACTGGCTATGTTTGGCGATCAAATAATTTGAAGATTGATCCCCCCGCTACTTTTGAAGATTGATCCCCGGCACAGTTAGCGCGATTGCTGATTTGTCGTTTTCTTCAAGGATCGATGCATACTTACCGGACTCGATAATCCTCTCGATCCCTGCCAACCAGGTATCCCGCAATGCGGTTTCGTCTTTTGAAAAGATAGCGCCGAAGTAATATTTCAGACCGTTTTCTACGTCGATGCGCTCAACCTTGGCGCCCGATCGACCGGAAGAATTCTCCCTGATCATGGCATCTATCCGACCAGATTCGATGGCCAAGTAACCCGCGTCGACATTTTCGATACTCACGGCTTGGGGTGCTTCCTTACCGGCCTTTAGGCACACATCGGAAATTTTGCTAAACAAGTCCTCGTCCGGGGTGCCGCGAACCACGCTCAGATTCAGCCCGCACGCCGAATCCAAGGAAGGCGATACCCCTTTAGGGTTACCCTGCTGGACGAACAAGGCCTGCTTGACCTCGAGGTAATCAACGAAGTCAACCGTGTTCTGACGCTCAACGGTGTCAGTGACCGCGGACATTGACATGTCGAACCGTCCGCTACCAACCCCGAGTACGATTTGCGCGAATGCGCTGGGAACCAGCTCGATTTGCATTCCGAGTTCTTCGGCAATGGCTTTGGCCAAGTCCGCGTTAAGACCGTCAAACTCGCTAGTGCCGGGTTTGACTGAGTTTAGGACTCCGAAGCTAGGATCCAATGCAATGTTGATTGTCTTATCCTGATACTGGGCTGGCAGCATCCTGTATAGCGGTGCCTCCGGGTCCACATGGACGACGTTCGGGTTCGTCGCCGAGTCACTCGATCCACCGCATGCGGTGACCGTCAGCAGCGAAAGGGCTATGCCAACGGTGGCGAATCCGCGTGTGACGCGGCGGTCTCGGGCAGTCTTGATCATCGCTGTTCTCCTTTGGGACAGTCGCTGGACTCTGACAACAGACTGAGTGAGCGACACGTTTCAGAACCGTAGTAAGTGCGACACATCACTGTCAAGACTTTTACGTGAATTCCCTCACTATCAATATTTGTCGATAACATTACACTCAAGCAGGGCGGCGTACCGCCCAGAGGGGCCCTCCGTCGCACAACCTCAGCAGTCAACCGTGTGTTATAAATTTTACGTTAGACATGCCCTTCGGTAAATTAGTAACATCCTTGACATTTCTCGTTGCACGCCTTTAACGTCCTCTGCATGACCGTCACAGCCACTTCCAACGCCAGTTTCGGCGCACGCAGCGCAGCCCGGATCCTTGTCGACGCACTCGCGCATCACGGAGTGGACACTGTCTTCGGAATTCCTGGTACGCACAACATTCCGATTTACGGAGCTCTGGCCGATGTAGGCATCCGACACGTACTAATGCGCCATGAGCAAGGTTGTGCATATGCCGCGGACGGGTACGCGCGCGTGTCCAGACGGCCAGGTGTCGTCATCACCACCACAGGCCCAGGGCTTCTTAATTCAGCCGCCGCGCTAGCACAGTCGATGTCGGACTCCGTGCCGGTACTAGTCATATCACCTGGAATGCCTACCAATCACCCTGCGCTCGGGACTGGGGAATTACATGAGATGCGCAGCCAGAGCGCCACTCTCAGCTCAATTGTCAAGTCCAGCTACCGGGTACAGACTGTCGAGGAGATCCCCGCCACGGTGGCGGCGTGCTTTGTCGACATGCTTGCCGGTCGGCCGCGGCCGGTCCACCTCGAACTTCCCTTCGACCTGCTTCATTGGGGCGCCGAGGTCCGCGACGTCGACCCCGTCCAGTTGCCGAAGTTGCGCGTCGAAGAGAAGGCAGTGTCCGACGCAACCGCCATTCTCACACAAGCCCGCCGACCACTGATCATCGCTGGCGGTGGGGTAGGCGCCGAGGCCGCGCCTCAATTGAAGGCACTCGCCGAATACCTAGGCGCGCCGGTGGTGACGACGTTCAACGGTAAAGGCTGTTTCCCTGAGAACCACCAACTTTCAGCAGGAGCAGGGCTCGGCCGACCCGCCATCTACAAATCGATGGCCGAAGCCGATGTGATCCTTGCCGTGGGAACGGAACTTGCCCCCTCGGATCTTTGGTACGGACGCATCCCAGAAAAACGTCTAATCCGAATCGACGTCGACCCGCACGCCGTGCTCCGCAATGCCCGGGCCGAGGTCACGATGGTAGCCGAAGCGGGACCCGCCCTCGCCGCTCTTCGAGCGGAGCTCGCGTCTACCGTCCATGTCGAACCTCTCTGGGCTGCAAGAGTTATCGAAGCAGCGAAGGACGATGCATCGACCAAGGCACAACGATGGATGCACCTCATCGAAGGCCTCACTGATGCAGTCGATGCCGACTCCATTATTGTCGGCGACAGCACTATGGCCTGCTACTACGGTGTCGGATCTACAGTTCCACTCGCCAAACCGCACCACTATCTCTACCCGACTGGCTTCGGAACTCTCGGCTATGGACTTCCTGCCAGTGTCGGCGCTGCTCTCGCTGCCCCCGACTCTCGAATTGTCTGCATCGAGGGCGACGGCGGACTGATGTTCAGTGTTAACGAGCTGACTGCTGCGGCCCACCTCGGCCTCGCTCTTCCCGTCATCGTCGTCACCAACGGCGGGTACGGCGAAATTCGACGACAGATGGCAGAGACACTCGACACCGTGCACGCCGTCGATTTCGCTCCACCTCGGCTTCAAGCACTCGCCGAGGCCTTCGGATGCCACTACCTCAAGGCCACCGACGCAACCTCCATCGCGAAGAGCATGTCCGCTGCCTGGGCAGCAGACTGTCCAACGATCATCGAAATACCTGAGGACCACGCATGAACTGGACGCGCAACGAACACCTCATCGCAGGCGAATGGGTAACCAACGCAGGCCATCCCACTCCAGTCGAGAACCCCGCAACGCTGGAAACTGTGGGCACGACGGCGGCGGGCACGGGTGCAGACGCCGCGGTTGCTATCGAGGCAGCGTCGGCAGCTCTGCCCGGCTGGTCCCTCTCCAGCTCCGAGGAGCGTCAGGCCGCCCTGTTGGACCTCGCCGCGCAGGTGCGCCTGCGAGCGAATGAACTCGTCGCAATACTCGTCGCGGAGCTTGGCACACCGGAACGGGTTGCCCGGGATATACATGTCGCTGCGACGATTGCAGATCTGGAGGGGTTCGCCGATGCGCTCGGCAAATTCTCCTTCGAGACCGAAATTGGCAACTCTCTGGTCGTGCGCGAAGCGTTGGGCGTGGTTGCCTGCATCACCCCGTGGAACTACCCGACCCATCAGATCGCTGCTAAGGTCGGCGGCGCGATCGCGGCCGGTTGCACCGTTGTCCTCAAGCCTTCCGAAGTCACACCTCTCAGTGCCTATCTGCTAGGCGACGCACTTTTAGCCTCGACGGTGCCGGCAGGGGTCGTCAATATCGTCTTCGGAACCGGTGACACAGTCGGGCAGACGCTGGTGATGTCCAGGGACATCGACGCAATTTCCTTCACCGGCTCAACTACGGTGGGGCGCAGCATTGCTGAGATCGGGGCTCGGCGCATGATCCCGGTCGCGCTCGAGCTCGGCGGAAAGTCGGCGTCGATTGTCCTTGACGACGCCGATCTCGAGACGGCCGTCGCTTGGTCTGTACGGTCGGCGACAGTGAACAGCGGACAGACATGCAGTGCATGCACCCGGCTCATCGTTCCTGCGAAGTTGGCCGACCAGGTAACCGAGCTCGCGCGTGAAGGCGCCGCAGCGCTACGCGTCGGTGACCCGCAGCTGGACGTCGATCTCGGCCCCCTCGCATCCCGCGCCCAGTACGACAGAGTCACCGGGATGCTGGAGAGTGCCCGCCGAACTGGTGCTGTCGTCCGGCAGGCCGATCTAACGACCGACCTGCCGGGCTATTTTGTTCCCCCCGCGATCGTCAACGGGGCCGATCCGGCCTCTGCGATCGCTCAGGAGGAGGTCTTCGGACCTGTTTTAGTAATTCAGGGGGCTGCTGACACATCGGAGGCTGTCCGGCTTGCAAACTTCTCCCCCTACGGTCTCGGCGGGGCGGTCTGGTCATCCGACCCTGATCGCGCCACGTTGGTTGCACGCCGACTGCGTACCGGCCAGGTAGATATTAATGGGGCAGCCTGGAACCTCCAGGCACCATTCGGCGGCACCAAATCGTCAGGATCGGGCCGAGAACTCGGAATTCACGGCATCCTCGAATTCACAGAGCTTAAATCGATTCAAAGATGATGTGGGGGGACGTCCGCACAAAAGACATACCGCACACCCGAATCTATCGCCGGCGACTTCACTACTGACAGTCGATTTCATCGAACCATGCTGCTTCGAACGTGTCACTCACAAGTGTCCGAGGCCGATCAATCACAAACGCCCGAGAAAGGTCTACGCAGGACGATTCTGGCGCGCACACCATCACAACTGATGCATGACCCAAGATCAGATCATGAAATCGACACACGGAGAATTCATTTGGTTTTCTAGCTACCACCCCGAGGTCAGCGGAAGCACGAGAAAACAACGTGTAAGTTTCATTACATTATCTGTGCATATGTGCATATGTGCATATAGTAAAAATATTGACCGTGATGAAAATCGCCCATAGAATGGGTTCGTCTCAAGCACCTCTTCAATCCATTCCGAGCGCCCTCGAACTTCAAGATTGGTCGCCTCCAATGACATCCAAGATTTTTCGTCGGTCTATCGCACTGGTATTCGCGCTCGCATTCGGTGGTATCTCTGCGTGTAGCAGCGCAGGCTCCCCCCCGGATCCCGCGGATACAGCTGGCGTCGACAATCCTAATATTGCAGGAAGCTACAGCTCGTCAGCGTCTCTCTACGACCAACTTCCCAGCAAGTACCATTCCCAACCCATCACCGTCGCAATGGATCCCAACTTCGCGGGGTTGAATTCCTTCAAGCCGGGAACCACCGAATTCCAAGGCATCAACGTCGACCTCGCGAAGGCGCTGGCGAAACCACTCGGCACCAGAGTGGAGATCGTCGCTGCGCCGTTCGACCAAATTATGATCGGGTTGACGACCAACCGTTACTCGACGTCGCTTTCCGGGCTGACAGATACCGAGGAACGCGAAACGAAGGTAGATTTCGTCGACTATTTCAAGGCAAAGCAAGTGTTCTTCGTGGAAAAGGGCAATCCCAAGGAAATCTTTGGCGGCACAGCTGGGGCCTGCGGTATCAAGCTCTCGGTCGTCCGCGGCACCCCCGACGAAGGATTATTCAACAAGATCGAGCAACAATGCAAAAACGCTGGTAAAACAGCTCCAGAACAAGTGAACATCGAAAGCATCGCTGCATCCCGCCTTGCCCTCGAATCCGGCCGCGTCGATGCGGTGATTCGAGAAAATTCTTCTGCCCCCTCATGGGAACATGCCGATATTATTGACCTCGATTTCGGCGAAACTACCTATCTCGGTGCGATTTTCGCCAAGAATGACACTGAATTGCGTGACGTAATCCTCGCAGCCTTTGAGGAACTGGTGAACTCCGGTGAATACGCACGCATCCTTAGAGTGGGTGGCTACGAGCAGATCAGTTTAGAAACGCCCGGCATCAACCTTGCCACCCGGCAACCTTGAGATACCTGCAAGGGACACAACCGAATTCGCTTAGTAACAATGCAACTTAACCTCTACATTTTCCCAGGGAGATAGTCCATGACCATCGTCGTAACAGGAGCTACCGGCAAGGTCGGTGGGTATCTGGTAAATCGATTGCAGCAGACCGGCGCCGAATATGTCGCTGCCTCCCGAACTCCGAAAGGAACACGGGCGCGGAAGTTCGATTGGAACGATACCTCGACTTGGGACGCCCTGCTAACTGATGCGACTCGACTATGGATCGTGCCTCAGGCAGAAGGAGTCTACGACGTTTCGGCAACTATTGAGAAGTTTGTGCATCGCGCGCTTGAGCGTTCCGCGATCGAGCAAATCGGCCTACTGTCAGTGCGCAATGCCGAACAGCTCAACAAGGACCTCCCTTCACTCAAGCTCGAGCATATGCTCGCGGGTCTCGAAATTCCCTGGTTCTCTCTACGGCCCACCTGGTTCTATCAAAACTTCGCGTACGGAATGTTCGCACGTGGTATCCAAGAGCACCGAAAGCTCTTGGCGCCCACTCAGGACGGCGCCGTGAGCTTCATCGACGCTGACGATATTGCTGCCTGCGCTCAATCTGCGCTCACCTCGATCCCAGCGGTTACAGGTATCCATGAACTCTCCGGCCCGAGCTCGCTCACCTTTGCAGAGCTCGCACAGACGCTGACTTCCGTGTTAGGGCGCACTATCGAGCACGCCGATGTCGACGACGAGGAGATGACGGTTTACCTGCAAGGCAACGGCCTAGTCAGTGCCCACATCGCAGCCCTTATCAATCACTTCGCCCGTATCCGCGATGGTGGGTCAGGGGCGGTCGAACCCGGGGTCCAGCTACTGCTGGGTCGTCCCGCGCTCTCATTCGCCGACTATCTCGCCCGCGAGCCTGAAGCGGTTGCAGCCTTGAGCACCCGCAGCTGATGTCGAAACCGATCACTCACCGACCGCTGTGGCAGTCGGTGTCCCCGTCCACGTCCTACGACGTGGTGGTGGTCGGCGCCGGCGGCCACGGACTGGCGACCGCACATGCATTAGCCTCAAAATTCGGTATCAACAACGTTGCAGTCATCGAACGCGACTGGCTTGGTGGTGGCAATACCGCCCGGAACGCCGCGATTATCCGAGCAAATTTTCTCCGCGCCGACGACCGACAGTTGCACCTCGATGCCATGGCGGCGTGGGAAACCCTCGATGACGAGCTCGATTACGCTACCCAATTCGAACGTTGCGGACTGGTCTCTTTGGCTCACGATGACATCGACCTTGCCGAGGGGTGGCGACTGATCAACGGCCTCCAGCACGCCGGTCGCAGCGCCAGTTTCGTCTCGCCAAAGAGCCTTTGCGAGGTCGCACCGCTGGTGAACGTCTCCGAAGATGGCGCCCTACCGGTACGGGGGGCATTCTGGTTCGAGGACGCTGGGACCGCAAAACACGACCGGGTCGCGTGGGGCTACGCCGCAGCAGCCCAACGGCTCGGCGTCGACATCGTCGAGGGGTGCACGGTGCTGGACTTCATCCGGCACGGAGATCGTGTGACGGGTATCGATACAAATTTCGGCCCAATCGAGACTGGCGCCGTAGTATTGTGCGCGGCGGGCGGCACTCCAACCCTACTGAACCGGCTCCGTGCACCACTTCCTCTGCAGATTCGACCGCTGCAGGCCTACGTGACCGAACTGTTGGCGCCCCTCGGCACTCCTATGCTGATGTCGCGGGCCGCCCAGCTGTTTTTATCCCAGGCCGCGAAGGGCGAACTGGTAATGGGTTTACCGCTGGACTCGCGACCAGCACTACACCGTCGCTCCTCGCTGGATCTTCTGGAAGAGCAGCTACCACGCGTGATCGACCTGATTCCCGCACTGCGCCGGGCGCACTTGCTACGCGCGTGGGCGGGTTCGGTAGATCTGACCCCCGACGGACGACCATTGATCGGAATCGACCAGCCAAGTGGGGTAGTTATCAATTGCGGTTGGGGTACAGGCGGTTTCAAGGCCACCCCCATCCTGGGGGAGCTTCTCGCAACAGCGGTCGCGGATGGAATGATCCCGACCTTGCTAGCCGGCTACGACCACCACCGCTTCGACGGACAGTCGACCATCCCTTCGACAGGGTTGGTGGCGCATTGAGGAGACATCATGATCGTGACCTGTCCGGTATGCGGACCTCGCGAAGACACGGAGTTCAGCTACGCAGGCGAACTCGCATCCGACGAGCATCAGGAACATTGGCGGCACACCTTCGGTTGCACACTGTCACTCGCCGTACGACGAGACCTTGTGGATGACCGGTTGTTAGACGTGAAGATACTCTGATGAAGCGGTTACCGAATGGCGGGCGGATCGATCGTTCGCAAGTATTGAAATTTCGATGGAAGAACCAGCCCCTGACCGGCTACCGCGGCGACACGATTGCCTCTGCACTGCTCGCCTCCGGAGTCGCGGTGACCGGGCACAGCTTGCATCGAAAACGCCCCCGGGGCACCGTCTCCCATGGTTGGGACGAGCCTAATAGCTTGGTCAGTATCCGCGGCACATGCGCCCGTTCGTTGGCTTGGGCGACCACCACCGAACTCGTCGACGGAATGGACGTTTCACCATGGTCCGGTCGGACGGATCTCAGCTCTCCTGACGCACGGAAATACATAGTGCGCCAGCGTCATACCGATCTACTCGTGGTGGGCGGTGGCGAGGCCGGTCGAGTGGCGGCAACAGCGGCGGTAACAGCCGGGAGATCGGTGCTGCTCATCGATGACGACTTCCGCGACCAAACCCTTGACCGGGCGCTCGCAGCCGACTATCTGCACCGAACCCGTGCAGTTTTCACCGAGGCCGACGGATTGGTTGCTGCGCTGGATTGCGGCGGAGACGTCAATACTCTGTGGCGAATTCGAGCGGCCGAAGTGCTCACTGCGACTGGCGCTACCGAGCGGCCCCTTATCTTCCCTGGCAATGATCTTCCGGCAGTCATGCTTGCTCGGTCAGTCGCCGTTTACCTGCACCGTTATGCGGTTCTGCCCGGAGACCGCGTCGTCATCGCAACCGCCGACGCCACCGGGGCCGATCTCGCGCGCGATCTCGCTGCTGCCGGCGCTCACGTCACTCTAATGCTCGGTCCCGGGCTGACTTCTCAAGACAGCCTGGAGTCTTCCGGAATCAACCAGCTTCCAGGACGCCTGGTGGAAGCTCGCGGAGTTGACCGAGTGAGTTCAGCTGTCGTCAGGGGCTATTCCGGTCTGGAGCAAACGCTCGAATGTAATCTCATCGCGGTCAGCGGCGGGTCCGACGCTCGCGACCACTTGCAGATACGCCCCGACGGTAAAACCAAACTACAACTTGGGAAGTCAATTCCACCAGTGCGTTGCCTACACCGGCAACATGCATGCACTTGTTTCGTCGACCAACATCGGGATGTGACCACTGCAGACCTAAACGTCGGTGTGGCTGTCGGGTTACGGTCCATCCAACATATGAAGCGATTCACTACGCTTGGGACCGGCGCCGACCAAGGGAGACTCGCTGCCGTCCCAGCCGCTCAGGTTTTGTCGGAACTTTTGGATGAGACTCCGGAGGAAGTGGGTACCTCCGGTCGTCGACCTCCGTCATCGCCGGTACCCCTTGGCGCCCTGGCAGGCGCCCGGTCGAAGGCGACTTCACGTCCCGTGCGCCGGGGACCACTCTTGGACGAATGGCGAGCGCTCGGGTGGAAGCTTCAGGTTGAGGGCTCCTGGATGGTCGGTGCCCGTGGCGGTGATCCAACCGGCGTTCCACCTAACGCCTGGATCACCGAACTCACCGGCCTAGAAACGTGCATCGTGCGCGGACGCTATACCCACGAGTTATTCGATGGCCTGACCGGATTACTCATCGATAATCGATTAAGTTTGGGGATTGGCCAGCACGACGCAGTCGAGGCTCTAGTCGACATCTCAGATATTGACGGCCATCCGGCGGTGATCGGACACACTTTGCAGCAGATGTCTTTGTGCGAGTGGGTAACCGAACGGCTGAGCGACATTGCGCTTCCCTCCCCGTACATCGTCACCGACGTCAGCGATGGGTTCGTTACTTTCTTGCATCATGGCGCTGAGGTGCCGACACACATGATCGAATCAACCTGGTCCAGTGCAATCGACCCGGTAGGTACTCGTCGCATTCTCGTGCGTCGCTCCCGTGCAGTTGCGCTTTGGCAATATCTCCTCAAAGCAGGCTGCACGCCGCTGGGTTACGACGAGTATCGAGCTGTGCGGGCTCGGGCAGGGTTGCCGAGTGGAGGACGTGAAATTACCGCCGGCACCGCACCGAGCCTGCGAAACCAGCTCCAACTCAAGGCTTTTGACACCTGCACTGGTCCGGTCGCGGGTGCACTGGTATTGGACAGTAAAGATCATATCGTCGGACATGTTACGTCGGTAGCACACGGCAACTCAGCCCTCGCATGGGTGGGCATGGCCAGCTTTGATGCGGGCGTCCACCTCCGTGACACCGTCGTGGTCCTACACGATGGCCACCGGTTCGATGCACGACTGGTTACGAAGGAGCAAGGATGCACGAGCTGATTGCTGCGATCAACCAGGAGCGCCTAATTGAAGTCGTGGTTTGGCCGAACCAGCCGAGGCCACCTTTTGCTGACGGCCCATCCAGCGTGGGATCCGTGTTTGCCGACAGCGAGATGCTTGCCGTTCGTATCGACTCTGGGCGTTGGCTTGTCCAGACCACTACTACCGCAGAATACGATGGTCTTGACGTCACCGACGTTTGGATTCGCCTCGTTGTCCCTGCAGAGGTGGCCGACGAGGCTTGGGCCTCCGCGTGTGCGCTGGACCGACAGATCGTTGAACGCGACAGGCGTGCGGTATTCACCCGCTTTGCACGAATACGGGCGCTCGTGCTTCCGGCAAGCGTCCTCCGATCCACTGGTGGGACAGAAACCGGGTTTCAAGTCTGGCTCTCGGCGTCGTATGGCGAGCATGTGTTGCGATGGTTAGAAGAAGACCTCGGAGCCTTGGAAACACCAGTCCCGTCCGCGTAGCTCGCAACGGCGCGTCCAAGACACGAATGCGCCCGCCCGCCGCATCTAAGCTGACGGTGGGCGGGCGCATTTACGCGCGAATCCTAGAAGGCAGTGTTGCCGGGAACGCGACCGCGGAACACCATAGCCTCGCGAACGCGGTCCTGGGCGGCAGAGCGGGCCACCTCATGTGTCGTGCGACCCTGTACGTATGACGCTTCGAGGGTTTCAGTGGCGCAGGCCCGCAACTTCTTCGAGATGTTCTCGAAGACCGCGGCAGGTTCGGGCCGCATTCCGGAATGGCGGAAATCCATTGCGACTGCGGCGGCAACCACACCACCGGCATTGGCAATGAAGTCCGGAACTACAGTCACTCCGCGTTCGAATAATACCGATTGCGCTTGGGGGCTGCTCGGCAGGTTCGCACCTTCAACGACGATCGTGGCCGGCAAGGTCCGGGCAAGATCGGCATCGATGACGTCCTGCAACGCCGCTGGGATGAGGACATCCGCGGCTATCGACAGTTCCTCGCTTGCAGCGAGTGGCTTGGCATCCGAATAATGGCTGACCAGGCTGTCCCCGTACTGCCTGCGCAGATCGAGCAGGCTGGACACGTCCAGTCCATCAGGATTGTGGAGGCCGCCTTGCGACGTGGACACAGCCACAACGGTGGCTCCGAGTTCGGCAAACCGCTTGGCAGTGGCGGCCCCGACGGCCCCGAAGCCCTGAATCGATACGCTCAGGGAACTAGTGGTTAGCCCAATAGCCTGTGCGGCGGCGTCAGCCGCCTCTGCGACCCCGTAACCGGTGACACCGAGCTCGTCGTAGGGCAACCCGCCAAGAGCGTGGGGTGTGCCTACTGAGCCTCCGCGTCCGCCGACTTCGTCGAGCAGAATCGCTGCGTCCTTCTCGGTTAGGCCGACATCGAGCCCAAAGACATACTCTTCGGGTACCTCGTTGCGTAGCGCCCTGACAAAGGCGCGTAGCACCGCTTCTTTCGAGCGGGCGTGAGGGTCGGCCCAAATTCCTGCCTTGGCTCCGCCGTAGAACAGGTCGACTCCGGCCCACTTCCAAGTCATGTTACGGGCCAGTCGTGCAACCTCGCCGACGCTGACTGTCGATGACATACGGGTGCCGCCCTTGCCCATTCCCCTGGCAGTGTTGTCGATGACCAACACTCCACGCATACCGGTGCGAGCGTCCGAGACGCACACGATCTTTTCCGGTCCCCATTCGTCAATCAGTTCGAACATCTTAGCGCTCCTTATGATTCGAAGAGGAAGTTCAGGCGAAGCTGACGCCCTGAGCTAAGGGCAATTCGCGGGAATAGTTGATGGTATTGGTCGCGCGGCGCATGTAAGAGCGCCATGCGTCCGAGCCGGACTCGCGGCCGCCACCGGTGGTCTTCTCGCCGCCGAAAGCGCCGCCGACCTCGGCACCGGAGGTGCCGATGTTGACGTTGACGATGCCGCAGTCCGAGCCGTCAGCAGCAATGAACTGCTCGGCCTCACGCTGATCGGTCGTAAAGATCGACGACGAAAGCCCTTGGGGCACGTCGTTATGTAGGGCAATCGCCTCCTCGAGAGTGTTGTACGTCAGCACATAGAGGATAGGAGCGAAGGTCTCGTCCTTGACGATTTCGGATTGGGTCGGCATCCGCACAATGGCCGGCTCGACATAGTACGAATCATTGCTGCTCGGGCGACGTTTGCCGCCGACAAGGATCTCACCACCTTGCTCAACTGCCTTCTCAAGGGCCGCAATCATATTGGCGTAGGACTTACCGTCGATGAGCGGGCCCACGAGTGTGCCCTCAGCGAATGGGTCCCCGATCAGGAGGCGGCTGTAGACCTGAGAGATGCGGTCAACGAGTTCATCGACGATGTCCTGGTGAACAATGATGCGGCGCATAGAGGTACAGCGCTGGCCGGCGGTGCCGGCAGCGGAGAAGACGATACCGCGAGTGGCGAGGTCCAAGTCCGCGGACGGGGTCACGACTGCCGCGTTGTTACCACCTAACTCGAGGATGGCGCGGCCGAAACGGGCGGCGACGCGAGGTGCGATCTGCTCACCCATGCGCTCGGAGCCGGTAGCACTGATTAGCGGCACCTTAGGACTGTCGATCAGCGCCTGGGTATCGGCCGCACTGGCTGAGACTGTGACGTTCAGGTTGGCCGGGGCACCGGATTCGGCAGCTGCACGATCGAAAAGCGCCGAGCAGGCGGCGGCGGTCAGGGTGGCGAGCTGCGCAGGTTTCCAGATCACCGCGTCGCCGCAAACGATTGCCAGAGCTAGATTCCAGGACCATACGGCGGCCGGAAAATTGAAGGCGGAGACGACGCCGACCACACCAAGCGGATGCCACGTTTCCATGAGTCGATGGCCGGGACGTTCTGAAGGCATGGTCCTGCCGTCGAGCTGCCGAGACAGGCCGACCGCGAAATCACATATGTCGATCATTTCCTGGACCTCGCCGAGGGCCTCGGACGCGATCTTGCCGACTTCGATGCTAATGAGATTGGCGACGTCTTCCTTATGTTCGGTCAGGAGTTCACCGAGCCGCTTGATGAGGGCTCCTCGGACCGGGCCGGGGACGGTGCGCCACTGCAGGAAGGCCTCGTGAGCGGCCTCGATGGCTGCCTCGACACCGACGGAGTCGGCGGCCGGGTAGTCGAAGAGGTCCTCCCCGGTGACTGGGGTCCGTGCGGTGACGGCGTTCTTCATCGGAGTGTCGAGGACCATCAGGTCGACACCACAGCGCTGCAGACTGGTCCGGCTGAGCGTGCGCAGATCTTCGGTGGTGGGCAAGACGATGGTGCCAGTGACAGCGGTGCTCATTTATTTGACTCCTTGGTAGCGATAGATGACGGTTGTTCGATGGGACCGCGGATCCCCAATTGACGAGCAACATGGGTGAGGGATTCACGCCGGATGCCGTCATAAAGCTCGTACGGATCGTGCAACGTACGATTCAGGACTCCTTCCATCCAGGCTGCGTCGATTGCGATGGTGGACTGGGTGGTGTCCTTGTGCCCGTCAGAGGTCAGATTGGACTGAAAAATCCCAGCAGCGGATTTCGGGAGAAAGTCTTCGTAGACAATCGGTTCCGGACGAATCCACCGCTGAGCGATCAAGTCCCGCAGCGACGCTGTGGGAACATCTCCGTCCCGTTGTTTCGCGGTGTCAATCTGATAGGTGAAGTAGGCGAGATCGTGCGAGGCCAGGTCCTGTTCGGTGGCAGGCACCTGCTGACTCCACAAATTTGCGGCGATCTCGGTGCGCTCGGTGGCCGAGATCGGGGTCGTCGTTGCCAATTCTGCGGCAGCGCACTCAATCTCGACCGTCAGCCGGTCGTAGATTTCGCGGCCACGGACGGTGGCGGCGATTCCCCGGGATTCGACCTCACCGAAACGAACCCGGAGCGTATCTTGGGCGATGCTTCCGTCGACTTCCCGAAACATTCGAGGCTCGGCAAGCGCACGGAAGGAGGTCTGGCGGAGCAGCAGGTCCGGACCCGCCCAACGGGGGGGACCTTGGATGGTATCTATCATCTCGATTTCGCGCCCCTTCATGCGACGGTAGAGAGCATCGATGTCGAGCACGCGTGGGGTCAGGTGATTGATGTGAGTGCTGGTAACGCCCCCGATGTCAGCGGCCACTGAGGAGACCTGCTCAAGTTCGCGGTACCACGCCCGGTCCACTGCCTCGGTCGATAGCTCGAACGCCGTCGTTGCCAGGGACAGGAACATCTCGGCATCTCCGGCGTCCAAGCCCTGATATTCGGTCGCACGGTCGGCGAGCACGAGCAGCTCAGTGCTGAAGAGCCGGCGTGTAGCGAGGAAATTCTGCAGTCTGCGCTGGAGGTCCTCATTGAAGAAGCGACGGTCCGACGGAACGAGCATCGAGGTGAATACCCTGAACGGGTTGCGCGTCAGTTCGTCCGGATCGGTGGGCCGGAAGGCAGTGGAGACGACCGGAATCGAGGTTGCGGCAGTCTCGCGTAGGTCGTAGAACCCGACCGGGTACATGCCCATGGCGGCGAAGATGCGAGCGACCTGCGACATCTCCTCAGGAGTCCCGACGCGGATAGCGCCGTGGCGTTCGGCGGTGACGCGGGCACTGGAGCCAAGCCGTTCGGCATCGGCGCCAAGTTCGGATAGCACGGTGTCGTTGACGGCCTGAGACTCCATCAGAAGGGTGGTATAGGCGGGAACTTCCCGCCCATATAGATATGAGAGGCGGCGAGCGAACTCAGCTCGCAGTTCCCACTGCTGGGTAATCGGCATGACGTAGGGCTCCAGAGTCGAGTGGCGAGACGGTGGGCACGAGGCCGATCCAACGCATCTGGTGGGTTGCACCGCATCTTGATGTTCGCCCACTTGAATCGATAGCACCAGCGACGAAGATTCACCTCTACCATTTAGACTTTCTATATGAATATGAGTCTGGCGCATTTAGTGACTCTGCGGGAGCTATCGCGACGTGGAACTATGCTCGCTGTGGCCGAATACCTCGGTTATACGGCAGGTGCCGTGTCACAACAGATCGCTGCCTTAGAGAAGAACGTCGGCGCCCAGCTCATCACAAAGATGGGTCGCAATGTAGCGCTCACCGATTCGGGCACCGTGCTGGCCGAACATGCCGAACGGATTCTCGCCGCCGAACTCTCCGCACTCGATGCCTTACGCGCAGTTAAAGAAGAAGTTGCTGCTCCCCTGCTTGTGGGCACCTTCGGTAGCACCGCGGCCACATTGTTACCCCCAGTAGTGGCCGCAGCACAACGCAGGTATCCGCATCTAAAATTGAGCAGTCGGGAACTCGAACTTGACGAGGTGGTCACAGCGGTTCAACGCCGACAGGTCGACGTAGCTTTCGGGCTGGACTATCCAAGCAACCCGATGCAACGGAGTTCCGACATCGAGATGATCACCCTGCGGACCGAACGATTCGACCTTGCGGTGTCCGCCGGCGCATATGGCATCCGCACTGAATTCACGATCGACCTACGCGACGCCGCAGACTGGAACTGGATCATGCCTCCGCCTGACAGCCAATTCGGGCGTGCAGTACGCACCGCATGCCGACAAGTGGGGTTCGAGCCAGTCGTGCGGCATGAAAGTTTCGATACCGCAGTGTCCCTCGCGCTGGCAGGTAAGGGACTAGGCGCCACGTTCGTCACAGACATGATGGTCAGCCTTAATTCCTCGGTGCCGATCGTACGAGTCGGCCTGACCCAGAACATCACCCGGCGCATCGTGCTAATCAGGCTCTCCAATTCCGATGCTCGACCCACCGTCCGCGCGATCACGGAGATCGTGCGCGCGGTCGTAGACCCCACTGGGCCTGACACCACCATTCCGTGAGCGTCGGAGCAGTGGCGGTCGTGGTGTAACTACCACCCGCCCGCATCGAGCCGGGAGGCCAGTAGTTGCGCCAAGTGCTCACCTGAACGATCAGTCAGGTCCGACAGCTGAGTACGGCATGAGTAACCGTCAGCGAGAATAACGGTGTTCGCGTCCGCCGCCGTAACAGCTGGGATTAGTTGTTGCTCGGCGACGGCCACAGATACCTCGTAGTGCCCCTTTTCGACCCCAAAGTTGCCAGCTAGACCGCAACACCCGCCAAGACGCTGCACGCTCGCTCCAGCCTTTTCGAGCAGTTGCGCGTCTGGACTCCATCCCATCACGGAATGGTGGTGACAATGAGGCTGTGCGATAATGGCCTGCCCTTTTAGAGAGGGTGGTTCCCAGCCTCGGTCGGTAAGCAACTCAGCCAGGGTGTGGGTGTTCTCCGCGATCGGCTCTGCGGCCTGACGACCGAGCAGTTCGGCGGCGTCGGAACGCAGCACCCCGGTACAGGAGGGTTCCATCCCGACGATCGGAATACCGGCGCCGACGTACTCGGATAAGGCATCGACGGTGCGGCTGAGTATCTTCTTCGCTGCCGTCAGCTGACCTGTAGAGATCCAGGTCAGTCCACAACACTGTTGCTTATCGAGCAACTGCGGCCGGTATCCTGCGGCTTCTAGCACCCGAACCGTCGCATGCCCCACCTCGGGAGTGAAGTAGTTGGTGAACGAATCTACAAAGAGCAGCACCGGTTCGCCGGTGGTGACACGGTCATGTTCGGTGGCCTTAAACCATGATCGGAAGGTCTGCACGGCGAAAGGAGGGATAGCGCGACGCTCGTCGACCCCTGCCGACGATAGTGCGAGCGGGCCGATACCGGGGATTCGCATGGTGGCGTTGACTATTCGTGGAGTAAGGCTGGCGACCTTTGCCCAGCGCGGCAACCACCCTAGCGAGTAGTGCGAGGCGGGGCGAATACGTCCCTTGTAACTTTGGTGCAGCACTTCGGATTTTAATGCAGCCATGTCGACGCCGGTAGGGCAATCCGTGGAGCACCCCTTGCAGGACAGGCAAAGGTCGAGGGCCTCGTGCACCTCTGGCGAGCGCCACCCGCCAGTGACAACTGTGCCGTTGATCATCTCCTGCAACACCCGGGCACGGCCACGAGTGGAGTCCTTCTCCTCCCGAGTCGCCTGGTACGAAGGGCACATCACGCCACCGGTAGCGGTGTTGTCCGCGCGACACTTGCCGACGCCTGTGCATCGGTGCACCGCCTGGGTAAAGTTCCCGCCATCGTCGTGATAGGCCAGCGCTAGATTGCGGCGCAGGACTGGAGCAGCTGAAACCCGCAGATCGGCGTCTACTGGACGCGGGTCCACCACGATGCCGGGATTAAGGATGTTGTCCGGGTCAAAGGTGTTCTTCACGGCAGCAAAAAGATTGATCGCCTCCGGCGAGTACATGAGTGGCAAGAGCTCGCTGCGGGCACGGCCGTCACCATGTTCTCCAGATAGCGAGCCCCCGTAACCGGCGACCAGTGTGCTGGCAGCGACCAGAAACTTCCGGAAGACCCCAGTCCCCCCCGGGCCGGCCAACGGCCAGTCGATCCGGACGTGCATGCATCCGTCACCGAAATGTCCGTACGGTAGGCCTGTGACATTATATTCGGTCATCAAGGCGTCAAAGTCGCGCAGGTAGTTTCCCAACATGGCGGGGGGGACTGCTGCGTCCTCCCAACCTGCGTACGCCGGCAGACCGGCGGGGCTGCGTCCGGCAAGTCCGGCTCCATCGGCGCGGATCTGCCACAGCTCTAAGGCGCGCGCCGCGTCGGTGACTACGAGACTATCCACCGACGCGCACGCATCGCCTACCTGCTCGGCCATCGCGATCGTCTCGTCGAGGTTGTCGCCGACCACCTCGACGAATAACCATGCCCCCCCGGAAGGCAACGGTGGCACCGCGTCCGATCCGCGGCGGTTGCGCACAACATCGACGATGCGAGAGTCGATGCCCTCACAGGCGGTGGGCTTAAACTTCAGGACCAGCGGAGCGGCATCCCCCGCAGCGGCGATGTCGGAGTAGCCCAGCACCACCAACACCCGATGCGGAGGTTCGGTAACGAGCCGCACTGTGGCCTGGGTCGCTACAGCAAGTGTGCCCTCGCTGCCGACCAACAGGCGAGCCACATCGAATCCGTTCTCCGGCAGCAGGTGCTCCAGTGCATACCCCGAGACCTGGCGGCCGAATCGGCCGAACTCAGTGCGAATCGTCGCCAACCCGCCCCGTGTGACATCCTTCAACCCGGACAGCACCGCCGAGGAAGCTCCCGTGGCAGCGCCGGTCTCGGCCGAACTCAATTCCAGAAATTCTCCAGTACCCGTCAGCACCTGTAAGCCCATAACGTTGTCCGAGGTGCGTCCGTATCCGAGCGTCCGCGATCCGCAGGCGTTATTGCCGATCATCCCGCCGATCGTGCAGCGTGTGAACGTCGATGGGTCTGGGCCGAACCGCAATCCGTGCGAGGCGGCAGCCTGCTGCAACATAACCTGGACCGTACCCGGCTCCACGGTTGCGGTTTTTCCGTCGGCGTCCAACGAGATCACTTTGTTCATGTGCCGGCTGAAATCGAGCACAAGGCCGGTGCCGACCGCGTTACCGGCCACCGAGGTACCGCCCCCACGGGAGGTCAGCGGTACACCCTCGCGACGACAAACGTCGAGCGCTGCGGCGACCTCCTCGGCGCCTCGGGGCCGGGCCACAGCCATCGGCCGCACCCGGTACAGCGATGCGTCAGACGAGTATGCAGCTCGTGAGGTGTCGTCAACGAGTACATCACGCAGGCCTGAACGACGCAGCTCGGCAGCAAAAGCATCAACGGGGATCATCCGTAGCATGCTACAACTTCGTAGCATGCTACGGAAGGTTTTTCGTTGTTACAGTGAACCCTGTGACCGATGCAAAGCTCGATTTGGAACTTCTTCCTCCGTCGACAGTCCGACGCATGGAGCAAGTGATCGCGGCGGTACGAGCCGCGATCGACGACGGCCGCATGAAGCCGGGTCTGAAGTACTCTGTCTACCAACTCGCCGAAGCGCTCGGCATCTCACGCACACCGGTAAGAGAGGCACTTCTCCGCCTTGAGGAGGCCGGACTCATCAAGTTCGAAGCACGCCAAGGCTTCCGCATCGTGTTACCACAACCCAAAGAGATCGCTGAAATCTTCGCAGTCAGGTTAGCCCTTGAGCTCCCCGCTGTGAGGAGGGCAGCTGGCACGACAGACCCCTCTTTCAGACGGGCGTTAATCATGAATCGTCAGCTGATGCAATCCGCCGCAATAGAGGGCAATAAATCCGTGTTCGCCCAGCACGATTTCCAGCTACACGACCTAATTCTCGAGGCTGCGGACAACGGCTGCTCACGCGCAATCGTCACCTCCCTCCGTGAGACGATCAGACTTCTGGGCGCGTCAACCGCTGGCAAGACCAGATCCCTGACTGAGATCGAAAACGAACACGCCCCGATTATCGCCGCCATCCTCGCCGGCGACTCCAACAGCGCCGAAGCAGCAATGCGCGATCACCTGGTTCGAACAGGAAAACTCCTTATTGCACAAGTTCTTCAGAATGAGGACACTAATATTACTGTCGAGGACATCTGGTCCTCTGCCATCTCCTTCGAAAATTAGCCGCCACGTCAGCGAGAGGCGCTGCGACATGGGCCGTTGCGTGGCCAGGGCAAACTGACGGCCTTTACAATAGTTTAAGGCCGACGTGTGACCAGTGAACTTTCGATCGATTTGCGCGAGCGGGATCAACACGTGCATAGACTTTTGCGTCAATATTCACGAAAAAGATTGTTCATCTCCACGGCTTAAGACTTTCCCGAGAGAGCCCGAACTTTCGGCACCATGAACGCCGCTGGGCCGAGACGCTTGATAGGCAAATTAACGACGAGAGTGCCTGGCGATATCAGCAGACCAACAGATCGATGCGTCCTCCGGCAAAGCGATCGATAGGTACGCGGGCGAAGATGGCAACGGCGCAGCCCGTACCTAGTTAATTGCGCGAGGGCCCTACGAGCGGAACGCCCTCTCTATTGCCTCCGGCTGCAGGGCCGGTCCCGGAGAGCAGCAGGTCAACCAGAGCATCCACATCCGCCTCACCCATAGAACGCCGGAGTGTCAGGGGTGCGAGGAACATCGGCGCCAACAGTGAATTTACAATCGTCGATGGACTGCACTCGGCGCGGACTTCTCCACGGTCGATGGCACGTCGGACGAATTCGCGCCAGGTATTCATCGAGGGTTCCCACTGCGTGATGACCAAAGCATTGAAAACTTGGTTCTGGCCGCCGGCCATGATCGAGGAAATCGCGATTTCTATTGGATCCGAAGCGAACTCGGCGAGTTTGTGCGCGAGGGTCCGTAAGTCCCGCTCCCATGAACCGGTATCGATCACCGTCGGCGCTTTGCGCACGTGCGTCGAGAGTGCTTCGACAAGAAGGTCGTCCCGGCTCGGCCACCAGCGGTAGACGGTGCGTCGACCCACCCCTGCTCGAGCAGCGACGTCGACCATGGTGAAGTTGAACTGCCCCTCGGCGAGGAACGCTAGTGTCGCCTCGCCGACAGCGCGGCGAACCTGCTCACTGCGCCCTCCGGATCGGGTGCGCACCCGATCGGCTGCTGCGTCCACGCGAACTTACCTCTCATCAACCACTGACACCTGCATATCCGGCCGAAATGCACACTACAGCGCCTCGAGTCTCTTACTCCGCGTCTGATCTGTGAGACGTTACACAAACGTAACGACACACTATGTGTCGTTAAGGGTGGAACTGTGGCACGCTCTCCCGAGAACAAGCAACACCGACGAGGAGAAACGAACACGTGGACAAAAACAACTTTGACGTCGCCGTAGTGGGCGCCGGCCCGATCGGGTCTGCCACCACACGGCACCTCGCCGAACAGGGCGTCGACGTGGCCGTCATCGGCCCCGCCGAACCCACCACTTTCGCAGACCACCAGGGCACGTGGGCCGGGCACTACGACGAGGGGCGCCTGGCCCACGTACTCGAGGTGCCACTGATGACCTCGATGCTCACCATGCGCTCGATCCGGCGCTTCGACGCGCTGCGCGAGAGCACCGGAATCGAGTTCACCACCCCCACTCATTCAGTTACTGTCCTGCCCACCGATCTCGGCGACGGCACAGCGTCCACGTGGTTCAACCGTGAATTATTGGCCGCGAACGCGCGTGATCTCGGGGTGAAGGTCCACGAACTCGACGAGGAAGGTCTGCGCGCAACCTACCCAGGCCTTTCCTTCGAACCCGGACACGTCGCCCTCGTGCAGCCGGATGCTTTCGTCCTCAACCCGCGAGCACTCGTCCGAGCGGAACTCGCCGCCGCTGCGAAGTCCGGCGCACGGCTGATTCGCGATGAAATCGTGAACACGGAAACGATTGCCGGTGGTGTCCGACTCACCGGGCGATCGGGCGAAACCTGGACGGCCAGGCAGGTTGTGCTCGCTACGGGTGCTGCAAGTAACGCCACAGGGCTGCTCCCCAGGCCGTTGTCGATGTCCACTTTCGGCGCCACTGTCGTACTCGCGGAGGTCGAGGATCCGGAGTCGTTGGACATGCCGACGATGATGTTCCTGAAATACCGGGACGGAAATTCGCTCTTCGGTGGGATAGTGATGCAGCCGCGCCCCTACCCGGACGGAAAGTGGTACCTCAAACTCGCCGGGGGTAGTTTGCTGAATTGCCCGCTCGACACCACCGAGCAGATCGCTGAATGGGTGCGCACCGGTGGTAATCAGTCCGATATCGCCGAGGCAGCGGACGTGTTGAGTGATCTCCTGCCTGGGCGGAAGTTTCCGCGGTACCTCACACGACCTGGCCTGGTGTCGGCGACACTTACTGATCGTCCCTACATCGATCGGGTGGACGAGCGTACCGTGATCGCCGTCGAAGGCGAACGCGGCGCGATGTCCGCGGACGAGATCGGCCGCCTCGCCGCGATGCTTTCCCAGGGACCGTGGAACGACACCATCCCGCACGAGGTGTTCCATGCGCATTGGGACGAATCCGGTTCTGTTGCAGAGAAATCAGTCGAGTCAACGGCGACAGTACGGTGAACGCCTTCACACAGGTCATCCCCCCAGGAATGACGGCCTACTACTACCAGTGGCACATCGCACCGGCTGTCGTCGTCGACAACTTGGTGATGTGCTCGGGGGTGCTCGGCACCGATGCAAGCGGGAAAGTGCCCGAGGATCTCGACGGCCAGTTCGCCGCCGCGTTCGAAAATCTTCGCCATGTCCTGCGCGCCGCAGGCGCTGACTTGTCGGATGTGGTGGACATGATCACCTTCCACTGCGACCTCGAGGCAGACCTCGCGGCTTTCACCGCGGTCCGTGATCGCTATCTGAGCGAACCGTGGCCGGCGTGGACTGCGATCGGAGTCGCACAGATCGGGGCAGGACTGCCTGGAGCCCGGGTCGAGATGAAGGCCACAGCCCGGCTTCCGGCACGCGAAACCGGACATATCCGAGATTCTCGCTAGCTTCCCCAGCCAGGGGCGGCGTCGCGGCAAACGACGCCGCCTCGAAGCGTCCTAGGACGCTTCGCATCGGGTTCGACCATGTACGGTCACCAGCTTTGCAGATCCAGATATCAATCGACCAACCTCTACGAAAGGTGTTCGAAACACATGGAACTCGACTCCTCCGGCGCTGTACCCGACGCTGCCCCCGCCAATTCTACCGGCACTTCCGAACGCTGGACTCCCCGGTTGTGGATGTCGTTCATCTCGATGGTGCTGCTACTGGAACTGCTGGCGAGCAGCTACATGATGCTCTCCGTCGCACTGCCGAGCATCGGAAAAGAGTTCGCGACGAATCAGGGGGTATGGCTCTTCACAACGTTCCTCCTCGTGGCAACAGCCTCGTCGCCGCTCATCGGCAAGCTCGCCGACACGCACGGTAAGCGCAAAATCATGCTCTGGTGTATCAGCTTGTCCGCGGTCGGCTCAACCGTCGCCGCACTCGCCCCGAACTTCGGAATCCTCCTGGCGGGCTGGTCACTGGCCGGTCTGCTCAGCCCCTGCCTCTTCCTGGTGTACTCACTCATTCGTGATGTGTATCCACCCGAAACCGTACCGATGGCCGTGAGCATTTCGACAACTGGCATGGGACTGGTGGCGATACCCGCACCGATCGTTGCCGGGCTACTCATGACGGCCGGCGGCTGGCGCAGCATCTTCTGGTTCTGCGCAATTGCCCTGGCCGCAATCACCGTCATCATCCGATACACCACCGACGAGTCGCCGGTACGTCTGCAATCGCGGATGGATCCCGTCGGCGCCGTCTTGCTGGCCGGAGGCCTCGGCACGGTTCTTCTCGCGATGAGCATGGGCTCGACCTGGGGCTGGACTTCACCCGCCACCGTTGTATCCCTCGCCGGCGGAGCAGTGCTGCTGCTCGCGTGGTACATCTCCGCGCGGGTATTCCAAGATCCGGTCATCGACCTCGCGGTGCTGCGCGAGCCGACCGTACTCGCGACCACGGTCAGCTCCGGCCTGGCATGGGCCCTCATCGCCGCATTCAGCGTGCTCGTGCCCATGATGGCAATGCAGACGAGTGACCTAGGCCTCGGCTACGGACTCGGATTGGGCTACCTCGGCTACGCCCTGATCCAGGTGCCGATTGGCCTCGCCACCCTCATCGGCGGTATCCTGGTCGGCCGACTCGTCGTCCGGCGCGTCTCCGCACGCACCCTGATGATCGCGGGCGGCACCATAGCTGGTGCTGGCTGCCTGCTCATGGCGCTATATCACGGCTCCTTGCCCGCAGTCGCCTTGTTCGGCGCAATCGTCGGCCTCGGTGCGGGCATGGGCTTTGCCGCCACACCGAATCTTCTCATCGCGGCCGTGCCTCCACAGATTCAGGCGACGGCGGGTGCTATCGCGTCGACCTCGGGGAACTTGTTGCCTGCTGTCGTGCCTGTACTGATCTTCAGCGTCCTCAACGGATGGTTCATGGGACCACAGGCGGATGGCGAAACCCTGTACACCAACACCGGCATCATGGTCGCTTTCGCTATGTGCGGTCTCGTCGGACTGGCCAGCGCACTCGTCGCCTTCGCGCTTCCTCGGCGCAACACCAGCTCAGAGCCTGGACTTGCCGTCGCAGTCTCCACTACGCCGCCGTTCCACTGAGTTGGTCGATCACCGAGACCTGACGGTAGCGTCGCGACTGGCAAGGCTCTTCGCAGCAGCCGTCACGAAGGAAACAGTGCCCAATCAGGAACAAATAGCGAACCGTCAGCACCGGGTAAGCAGATCCGGTCAACCCGACTGACACCACCGATGACGCCAACAGATCCAGCGCGATGCACAGCCTCATCGGCCGGGGACGGTCATCGAATGCGAAACCGAAAGCCGCGCAACACCATCCATCTTTCGGGTTGATTCGCATCGTACTCACAGCCCGGAGAGAAAACGGACAATGTTTGCTGATCCCTTGTATTGATCGCACTGATCAATACAAGGGTCAAAACTATGAACCCGCGTTATTCGGAAGCTTCCGTAGTCCAGATTCGCGGTGGGCGAATCGTAGCAGTCGGCCCGGCTGAACTAGCCGCTTCCTCTGCCGACCACACGGTTGATCTAGGTGGGCGCTGGCTGTTACCCGGATTCACCGACACCCACAACCACCTCTCGATATAGGTGTTCGTCAAGATCGGCGGAAAACGGCGGTACCTGTGGCGGGCGGTCGATCAGGACGGCAATGTCCTTGAAGTTCTGGTCCAGTCCCGGCGCAATGCGAAGGCGGCGAAACGCTTCTTTGGCAACTCGAACGGGCAATGAAGCTTTTTCGCTCACCGGGTACAGCGCAACGGTTCCTGGCGGTGTTCAGCGCGATTTCGCCGCACTTCGGCCCGGCGACACAAGCTCACCGCGAGCGATTACCGCTCATAAATGACCGGCCGATTCGCCTGCTGGAACGACGTTACCGGCACACCATCTGTAGCCTGAACCGGTTTCTCGCCAACAGAATTCGCCTCAACTTGACCTAGTGCTGTTGATTCCCAGTTGCATTCAGTTAAGTTGACGCCGCTCAAGCACTTGAATAAGGCGGCGCTCCACTCATCATCCACACTGTTTGTCTACATAAGCCGCATTTGGAGACACACCTAGTGAGTGTCGCCTCCAATAATCCCCCGCCCGCGGGCCTGTGCAACTGCTGCCGTCCGCGATCGCACGCCCAGCTTTCCGAACGCATTCGTCAGATGCGTCTTTACTGTGCCCTCGCTGAGAAACATTCGACGAGCGATCTCCCGGTTCGAGTGGCCGACGGCGACGGCCTCCAACACCTCCACTTCGCGCTGGGTGAGTGCCGCGCTGGGATCCCGCAGCTGCGCCATCAGTTTCGAGGCAACCGCGGGTGACAATGCGCTTTCACCTCCTGCTGCTGCGACGATCGCTGTGTAGAGTTCGGCCGCGGCAGTGCCCTTGAGGAGGTAACCACTGGCACCGGCCTCAATCGCGCGCAGAATCTCGGCGTCGGTGTCGTAGTTCGTCACCACCAGGACCCGCGGAGCGTTCGGTAGGGATCGGATCTGGCTGGTTGCCTCCACACCGCTCAGCCCGGTCCCGAACCGCAGGTCCATGAGGACGAGATCGATCGCCCTCTCGCTGCACAGTGCGACAGCTTCTTCGCCTGTGGCGGCTTCGGCGACAATCAAGACTTCGTCCGAGTACCGTTCGAGCAGTGCCCGTAGCCCGGCGCGCACGATCACATGGTCGTCCGCGAGTACCAGCCGAATCATTGCTGCTCCTCCTGCTGATGCGCGAGCGGAAACGTCACCGACATCGCGGTGTGGCCGGGCTCGGATTCGATGGTCCACTGGCCGCTGAGCTGCTCGACACGGGCCTGCATGGCCTTGAGACCGAAGTTGTGTGTAGAGGAATCGTCGAGGATCGCAACGTCGAATCCGTGCCCGTCGTCGACCACATCCAGGTGTACGGCGTCAGGACCATAGGTGAGGGTGACTACGGCGCGGTGGGCATCAGCATGGCGCATGACGTTCGCGACCGCCCCTTGTCCAAGTCGCACCAGAGCCGATTCCACCGGCATCGGCAAGGACACAGCCGGCCCCTCGACAAGAAGACGTATGTCGCAAGTCCCGGCTGCGGCTCGCTCACATACCCTGCTCAACGCGTCGACGAGCGAGCTTCCCGCCAAGTCGGCGGGCGAGAGTGCCGCGATCAGGCGACGTGTATCGGCCAACCCTGCCGATGCAGTCCGTCGGGCCATCACGATCTTGCCCTCAGCACCCGGCGGTAGGATTTCGGCCTCGGCTGCGTGCAGCAGCATCTCGATGCTGCTCAGCCCCTGCGCGACGGTGTCGTGAATCTCTCTGGCCAACCGTTCCCGTTCGGCAAGTTCGCCCGCAGCTCGTTCGGTCTTCGCCAGCTCCGAGCGGGTGTGATGCAAGTCCTCGATCAGTTGTTGTCGTCGCTCCGTTTCGTGAAACAGCACCCGGAAACCCAGGCCGATAACGACACCGACAACAGCCCCTAGCAACGATCCGACCAGCGCGCCACCCCACTGACCCCGAGTAAGGACACCGATCAACGCGTTGACGAGGGTGATCGCCGCGACCGCTGAGACCGCAGGGATCAGTGGCACTTCAGTCATGAAGAGCAGGATGAGCCCGAACGACACATAGGCCGCGTCGGCGCCAAGGAGCGCCATGGCAACCCACACCGCACACAGCGACCCCAGCCAAGCGAACCGCGCTACCGGAGCACGAAGTGAGCCGGCGCCCACGATGTAAACGACGAGGAATGCCGCCGTCAACGCACCGATCCATCCTGCGGATGCCTCGGAGAGCAGTACCGCCCGCAGCAACACGATCAACGCCAGAACCACTACGAGAACGTGCAGTCCCAGACGAAGGCGTGCGATTCGCGCGAACGAGAACTCCTCAACCATCACGACACACGGTAGCTGTAGTGCCGATCGGGGGTCATGACTGTGGTCTGAGGAGTGTGTTCCTCACACCTGCTGCGGGACGTTCGGGTTGCTGCGATCAGTCGGATCGAACAGGTCGACGGGCCGAAACGGCGGCGATCGTCCGGATTGCTCCTGCTCTGAGGAAAGGCCGAGGTAACTCGCTGACAGCGCGTCACAGGGGAGACATCGTCGGCGCGCGCTTCGTCACCATCTGCGGGGCGGACGGCCACAGGGCCTTCTCTCCGAGTAGTCGCATGATCGCAGGAACGAGCAGCGGCCGGACTACGAAGGTGTCGAGCAGGATTCCGATTGCCATCGCCAATCCGAACTGGAAGAGTTCGCGGATCGGTTGGGTGGTCAGCACAGCGAAGGTCGCTGCCAGGATGAGTCCCGCGGACGAGATCACTCCGCCAGATCGGATGAGCGCTATTCGTAACGCCGCTCGTGGTGGATGCGTCGACAGTTCCTGCCGGTAGCGGCTCATAAGGAAGATGGTGTAGTCGACGCCCAGCGCAACCAGGAACACGAAGATGTAGATCGCTACCCGGTTTCCGATTCCGGCGTCGCCGAGCACCGTGACGGTGATGAAGGTCGTGAGTCCCAGTGTCGCGGTGAACGACAACACCAAGGTCCCGATCAGGTAGAGAGGTGCGAGTACGGACCGCAGCAACAGCGCCAGTACAGCGGCGACGATCACGAGGACCAGTGCCGCAACAACCCAGTTGTCACGATCGAGGCCTGACCGAATATCGGCGGCGTGAGCACTTTCGCCACCGACGAGGACCTGCGCGTTGGCGATCCCGGCGCTGTCAGCGGCGGACTGCGCCGCGGACGCGAGAGTGCCGACGCGATCCAGTGCCTCTGGGCTGTACGGGTTGTCGGTGAAGACGACTTGGAATGCTGCTGTTGTCCCGTCCGCGCTGACCGTGGGACGCTCCCCCAACCGGGCTACCCCGGCCGTATCCGACAGCTCGCGGGTGATCCGGTTCCAGTCGGGCGATGGCGTCCCGGGTGGTGTGGTGACGTAGACGGTCGAGGGTGCGATCTCCCCGGGTCCGAAGGCATCGGCGATCATGTTCTGGCCGGACTCGGATTGGGTCTCGACGCGGAATCCACTGATGAAGTCGTAGCTTTCGCGGTAGCCCGCCAGGCCCGCGGTCATCACGAGAAGGCCGAGGAGTGTGGAGACCAGCACTGCTTTCGGGGATCGGTCGACCAGATCCGCGATCCGTTCCCAGACCTTGCCACCGGCGCGGCTTGACGCGGCCTGGGTTGTGGAGGGCCAGAACAGTTTTCCTCCGAAAAGCAACATCAATGCAGGAGTGAAGGTGAAGGCGACCAGTCCCATCGAGGCGACACCCAGCGCGAGATACGGGCCGAACCCACGCAATGCGGGAGAGACCGCTGCCAGCAGAGCCAGCATGGCCAGGACGATCGTCGAAACACTCGACAAGATCGATTCGGACACTCCCCGCAGCGCCCGCATCATCGCGGCGGAGCGATCCTGTTCCTCCGCGAGGGCTTCACGGTAGCGGGCGGTGACGATCAGTGCGTAGTCGGTGCCGACACCGAACAGCAGTACGGTCATGATCGAAGCGGTCTGCGAACTGATGTCGAACCATCCTGCGTCGGCCATCATCGCGCCTACCGTTTCGGCGAGCCGCATCGCGACGCCCACACCGGCCAGCGCGACAACCACGAGGACCGGCGACCGATAGATCACCAGGAGGATGATCGCGACCAGAAGGATCGTTCCGAGGAGCAGGATCTTGTCGCCGCTGCTGAACACCTTCACGGTGTCGGTGGCGATTCCTGCCGGACCGGTGACGGCCACATCAGCAGGTCCGGCGGCCTCGCTGACCAGATCGCGCAGCTCACCGACCGTGTCCTGGAACGATTCGTCGGTCGGGTCGCCTGTGAGCGAGACGACAATCATCTCACTGTCACCGTCGGTGGTGCGCAGATTGTCGCCGCCAGGGTTGTCGGCGGTGATCACCGAGGCGATCGAGGAATTCTCGACTCTTGCGCCGTTGATGGTCGTGACAATCCGGTTCACTGCCGCCGAGGTCTCAGACCTGTCGGCGCCGTTCACGACGACGATTGCGGGAGTTCCCTCACTTCGAGGGAACTCGCGGGCGGCGAGTTCGGCGGCTTGCACCGATTGCGATGACGGGGGCGGATCGTTTGCTCCCGCATTGTTTTCGACATCTTCCAAGGCGGGCGCAAAACTTGCGAGGGCACCCACCAGGATGATCCACAGCAGCACGACGATGCCGGCCCGACGTCGGGACCCGAAGAGAGTGTTCATGAAGCGTGATTTCATATCGTGGCGTCCAATCCCGACTGGAATGCGTTCATCGCACCGATGTCGGATAGCGGGATGAGAAATCGGAGTAGCGGTCCGCCCCTGGGACGAAGCGCCCGGTGCGGGCAGCCCACACCTCGAATGCGATCGTGGCGAACGGCGGCAGAGAAGAAACCAACGCCAACAGTAGGGTCCGCAGGCGCCATCCGAGCCTGACGTACATCGCGATCGAGAGCACAACGAATGTCACGAACACTGCCCCGTGCAGGGAACCGAAGATGCGGACGCCGACCTCGGTGCTCTTCGCGATCCACTTCAAGTACATACCGACCAGCAGCCCGAGCCAGGTCACCGCTTCCAGCGTCGCAACGATACGGAATGCCCGCACCAGGATGCGGGCATCCGAGTTCTTTTCTGGACGTGACTCCCTGTCGTTCATGCGATTTCCTCCGCATTCTTTGGTGCGCTTACGTTTTCGGAGGCACTGGTGCGTCCCGGCTCGCTTGCGACTGCGGTGCGAAGTGCGAGGAAGAAGACGACGAAGGCGACGGTCAGTAAGACATGACCGATACCGGCAATTCCCGAGATGGCGGCCGACGCGTCCTTGTCGAAGACCTGCATGGTCCCGTGGACGAGCTGCATCGCGACAGTGAGGAGCAGGCCGGCGTGGAAGGTGACGGTGAACCACCGGTAGAGGGGGCTCGTCGAAAGCACGAACAGGCGCTCGAAGATCGCGACGATCAGCAGGAACAGCACCCCGAGGACCAGAAGGTGGGTGTGCACGATGGACAGTTGAGTCGGACCGTCGAAGTCCTGGGCTTTGGTCAGCTCCCGGTAGTACAGGCCCGACGCAAGACCCGCGACGGCGTACCCGAACGCGGAATTGACAAGTATCTTCACACCTTTCATCCCACAGGAATTTTGGCCCCGGCACATCGGAAGAACGGTGAACTTCGTCTACGACTTTGGATAGAGACAGCGCGTCGCTGCAAGGGGTGAGCCAACTTGCCCGGCGAGGCCCAGCGACCGACAAAACGACCCGACCGTCACGCTGAACGGTAGTGCTATAGACGGGGCTGCCTGTAAGTGTTGATAGCGGCTTGCCTGGGCCGGCTGACAGGATCGGTATCGTCGCCGCAACATATGTGACTCAAGGACTGCTTTGCCTCTCGGAGTGCACTGGGTGGGGGATTGTCCATCGATTGCGGCGGCGACGCCAGGCTCTGACTTAGTTTCGGTGGCTTGATGAGAAGCCTGCACAACCCCGTCGCAGCAGGGTGCGGCATCACCCCGCAGACTCCGCTTCGCTCCTCCATTCACTCGATCACTAGCCGGCAGAGACCGATCTCGTGCTGTCACGGTCCTGAAAAACCAGCGAGAAATCCGAATACGTTGGTTGACGCCAGTGTGGCACTGACCAATTCGAGGAGTGTCTGCCAGCAATGTCAGGCGAGGCAGTCCCTGGGGAGTTTCGGTTGTCTCCGAGACAGTGGTTGGATCGGCAGAATTCAGCTAAGTCCCGCGTAGGAGTGCAAGCCGGAGACGACCATGTTGATGATGAAGAGATTGAGCAGCATCGCAACGAAACCGGCGATGTTGATCCAGGCGGCCTTCGTCTCGCGCCACCCGGACGTTGCCCTCGCGTGCAGGTAGGCCGCGTAGATCACCCAGGCGATGAAGGACATCGTCTCCTTCGGATCCCAACCCCAGAAGCGTCCCCACGCAGCTTCCGCCCAGATGGCACCGAGGATTACGCCTGCGCCGAACAGCGGAAACGCGATGATCGTGCTCTTGTATGCCAAGCGGTCGAGCGTCTGGGCGTCCGGCAGTCGCTCTGCGATCCGGCCGCCGATGCTCGTGCCTTCGTCACCGGGTGGGAACTTCAGTCGCAGCAGGAACAGGAGGCTGGCGATACCGCCGATGATGAAGATGCCGGAGCCGACGCTGACGATCGTCACGTGAATCGGAAGCCAGTACGAGCGCAGCGCCGGAACCACGGGAGCCGCGTCGGCGTAAAGAATCGTGCCGGCGAGGAAGATCAGAATCAGAACGGGAACAAGCAGGAAGACCCACATCGGACGGGACGCCGGCTTGATCAACAGGACGTGCCCGACCAGCAACGACGCCGCACACGCCATCGCCACGAATTCGTACATGTTGCCGAGCGGGAATCGTTCGGTCGCAAACCCACGGAGAACGATCGACGCGATGATCAGTACCGTTCCGACGACCAGGACAGCTCGGCCCATTCCGCCGAATCGCTCCGACAGCGACTTGCTCGGAGTCTCCTCGACCCTGCCAGGCACGGACGCGTCGACACCGCCGGCGGAGACCAGTTCCTTGTCCTGAACCGCCTTGGCTCTGGCCGACGCGTACTGCACGATGAGCAGTACAAATGCCAGCACGAGCACGGTGAAGGCGGACTTGAAGGCCCAGTCGCTGTACTGCGCGAGTGTCTCGTTGGTTGTCATCATACGTTCTCCTGCGTGTGCGGTTCAGTCACCGCGGGTGGTCGGATTGCTATCCAGCAAACGGTCGGCGAGGGTGGACTCTGTCGATTCTTTGCTTGTGACGAGACGGACTACTTCCGGTGGTATATCTCCACCACCGAGCAGGAACGGTCTCATCAAGTGGGGTCAGGCGTGGGCGCCGGTGGGGTCGGCTAGCGGCTCATCTTCGCCCGTCGAGTCATCTGTCGAGCTCTCCCGGCGTGAAACCTGCAGTACCCGCAGCGAGGCGACTAGTCCGAGAATGAGGAACGCGAGCGCGGCGAACATCGCCCATTGAGTGGCTGAGGCGAAGGCCTCGGACAACTGATGGATGACCTCGTCGGGGCCATGACTCTCGCGTAAGCCGGCGATCGCACCGCCCGCCGATTCTCGGGTGGCGTCGGTGAAGTTCTCCGCTGGACCCTCGATACTGCCGAGGTAGTGGGCCAGCCCGATCGACAGGACCGCGCCGACGACTGCGGAGCCGAGCGCCGAGCCGATCTGTCGAACGGTGCTCTGCGTGGCGGAGCCCTGCCCGGACAGGTCTACCGGTATATCGGACAGCACCGTGCTGGTAAGTTGCGCGGACGCCAGGCCGAGGCCGACACCGTAGATCACGAGCACTGCGCCGACCGTGACAGGGGAGACGTCCGCGCTGATGACGAGAACGAGTGTCAGCACGCCGATGATCTCGAGGACGACGCCGACGACGACTGTGCCGGCAGCACCGATCGCAGCCGCCAGGTGACGGGCCATGGTGCCGGAGAGAAAGGCGCCGGCTGCCATCGTTGCCAGCACGAAGCCGGCACCGAGGGTGCTCAGGCCGATGGCATTGATCAGGAACAGCGGCAGCGCGAAGATCAGGCCGAACTCGCCGACTGCGATCATCATCGCGGCGATGTTCCCCCAGCTGAAGGTGGGGGTGTAGAACATGTGCAGGTCTAGAAGTGCGGACCGATTGACTCTGGCACGGTGGCGTTCCCAGAACACGAACAGCGTCAACACTACGGTGGCCACGAGTAGCAGGATCGGCACGATCGAGAGGGGCATGTCCGCAGACCACGTCATACCGAAGAGGCTCAAGTCTTTGAGTGGCTTCCACCAGCCGAGGGTGCTTCCCTCGATGATCGCGAAGACGAGTGCGCCGAAGCCGATCGCACTGAGCAATAGCCCATCCGCGTCGAAGCCGGGGCGGGTGTCGCCGGAGCGGGTCTCGGGGATCACAACCAGTGCTGCGACTATCAGGACAAGGCCGATGGGGATGTTGACGTAGAAGATCCATTGCCAGCTGAACGAGCTGGTAAGCCAGCCGCCGAGCAGCGGGCCGAGTGCGGCGGCGCCGGCCATGACCGCCCCCCAGACACCGAATGCGGCGGCCCGGTCCTTGCCGCGGAAGGTCGCGTTGACTGTCGAGAGGGTGGACGGGAGGATGCACGCGCCACCGACGCCTTGGAGTGCGCGCGCGGAGATGAGCATCTCGGCGCTTCCGGACTTGGCCGCCCAGAGGCTGCCGGCGAGGAACAGAGCGATGCCGACGAGGAAAATATTGCGTCGGCCCAGGCGATCGCCGAGGTTGCCAGTGGTCAGCAGCAGCGCGGCGAACACGATCGCGTAGAGCGAGTTCACCCACTGTGCGTCGGTAATGTTCAGGTGCAGGTCGTCGATGATTGTCGGGAGGGCGACGGCCACAATGGTGCCGTCCATGACGATCATCGCCAGGCCAAGCGCGAGTACGACGAGGCTCCACCACTTGGATATGCGTAAGGCAGGAGAGAGCGCTGCGGCCGATGCGTTTTCCGTCACGGGGTGACCCTACGGTTCGCAGCGGGCAGTGCGCATCAATCGAAAGTCGTACTGTTGACGGCCAGGTGGGTTTGGTGTCGGACGGAATTTCGGGGCACGGCTCGTGGACCGAAGCGTCTACAGAAGTGCGGAAACGAAATCGGGCAACTGGTGCGCCGGTTTGGCTTGCCGATGGGCTACACAATTTTATCGCGCCGGTGTGTGCGATCACGGAAGTCGAAGGAAGGCTGGATCAAGTACTGTCCCGATTCGGCCGGTCGATATCTACATCGACCGGCCGAACGCTGTTATCGGCGCTTGTCAGCGTGCTCAGCGCAGTGTGCCGCCGCCTCCGAAGAAGGCGACGAGTCCGATCGCGGCACTGATTCCGCTGTGATGCCATGGCGCCGAATCAACTTTCGAGTCGACCGCTGATAGGAGGCTGGCCTCGCGGGCAGGAACCACTGCGTCAGTCGTGTCAGCGGTCCCACATTCGCATCGATTTCGTCGAGCACCTCGTCGATCTGCCGCAACGAGAACGGGATGATGTTGGTCCCGCGGGCCGGCTTGCCTTCGCTCCGCTCGATCATCCAGTCCAGCCGGGTCCGAACGAAATCACGCCGATCCGCAAGTGGCGGCAACTGAGTGCCTCCAAGCATGTGGTCGGCAGACCATAGCGCCGCAGCCTCGGCACTGAGGGGACTGAACAGCGACGAGCCATAGCCCACGAAGTAGAGGTTCGGCACATCGAGCGGCAATATTTGCCGATAGAGCTCGAAGTTGCCGTCCACGTCTGTCAGCCGTGTCTGCAGACCGTCGGTTAGGAATGGCACTCTCTGCCGAAATCCTGTGGCGCACACGATAATGTCTGCGGCAACCACGGAGCCGTCGCTAAGTTCGGCGACCGGCTTACCGTCCTTCTCGTGCAGCGAAGCGATGGTTGTTCCTCGCCGGACTCGAATCGTGCCGTCAGTCACCTTCTCATAGAACTGTTCCGTCGCGAGGCTCACCGCGTGCCGTACTATCCGCTCGAATGACCCCTCGGGAACCAATCCGACGCGATCGAGAAGGAGTTGTCGCTGCGTGATCGCCTGGACGGCACTAAGCAGACCGTTGCGCAGGAACCTGCCCGGGCCAGTGAGAAACCTGCCGAATCCGCACTGTTCGATGTGCTCGAACATCCCCTCGCTAAGTCGAGTGAGAAGGATGTACTTGTAGTTCAGCGTATTTCCCAGCTTTCGGGGCATCTTCCACGTGACCTCGCGTGCCACCACCGTCATGGAGGACGTGACCTCACTCAGGGCCTCCGCGACGTCACATGCAGACTTTCCGTACCCCACGACCAGGACATCCTTGCCGGCCGCGTCCTCGAGATGGTGGAAGTCGGAGGCTGCGCACAGCCGACCCCCTGCCACCTCATACTCCGTCACACCTGGATATGGGGGAACGAACGGTTCGCAGAAGATACCGTTCGCGATCACGAGGCGGTCGTACTGCTGCTCCGCGACCCGGCCGGTATCGACCTCGCAGGTCCTCACCGACCAGGTCCCGGAGTCCTCGTCCTGCGTCGCCGACGTCACCTCTGTGCCCAGACGCAGGTGCGGGCGTAGCCCGAAGCACTCGGCGTACCCGTCGAGATACCTCTGCACCTGCTCCCCCGTAGGCCACTCGGGGTAGTCCCGCGGCATCGGATAGTCGGAGAAGGCATAGGTGCCCTTGTTGTTCTGGGTCGTCACCCCCGGATAGCGACGCGTTACACTCCACACACCGCCGACATCCGGGGCTCGGTCGAACACGGTGACATCGAACCCGAACTGTTTCAGCACCTTTGCCGAGGACAAGCCGGCGACACCTGCTCCGATAATCGCAACCCTCACCGGACCACACCGCCCTCGACGACCACCGGTCGCGGGAACTCGGCTCGCCGCGGACTCACGCCGATGCCTCCTCAAGCTCGAGCGCCTCACCGAGGAACTGCCCCACCAGCTGCTGGAAGCGGGACGCATGCTCGATCTGCGTCCAGTGTCCACACTTCCCGAACACGTGTAACTGCGCGTTGGGGATCGTCTCGAACATGCGCCGGGACGCAGCCACCGGCACCACCCGGTCCTCACGACCGTGGAGGATGAGCACCTCATGCTCGATCTTCGCCAACTCGGTGTCGGGCACGATCTGCGCATCGAGCCACCGCTGCCGCGGCGGCGGGAACACCTTCTCGAACGCTTCCTGCGCCCCCGGCCGCAGCGTCGCCCGGTAGCGCAACTCGGCGAGTTCATCGGTCACCAGTGCCCTGTCGTACGCCATGATGTCCATGATCTTCTTCATGTTCTCCACCGACGGGGTATAGCCCCATAGCGCGTCGAGCTCGGGCGTGAAGTCGAACTTCACGCCGCCCGCGCCCATCAGGACGATTCGGCCGAGCCGATCCGGGTGCCGAGTCGCCAGGTGCAGCGCCAACCCGCCACCGAAAGAGTTCCCGACCACGTGCACCTTCGGGATGTCGAGCCCGTCGAGCAGCGCCAGGATCTGGTCGATCCAGGTGTCGAAGATTTCGAACTGCGCGGGTTCGGGTAGCGAGGTGTAGCCGAATCCCACCAGGTCCGGCGCGATCACTCGAAAGTTCTGTGCCAGAACCGGAATCAGGCCACGCCAGTTGGCCCAGGCTGAGACTCCGGCCCCGGATCCGTGCAACAGGAGTATGGGAGTGCCGGTCCCGACGTCGTGGTAGTTCGTGTCGAAGGATCCGGTGCGTAGGAGCTGGCCGATCTCCGGGTTGGATTCAGTAATCATTGTCAATCCTTGCTCGCGAATACGGAGGCCACGGTCGAGAGGAGCTCGTCCTGTACACGCTCCGGGGACGGGTAGGCGCGTTTGCTGTGTGCCAGTCCGGTCTGCACCAGCAGTTCACACAGCTTGTAGGCGACGACTCCAGGGTTGAGGACCGGAACGTCGAGCACCGACGACAGATATGCGTGGCTCTGGTGCATCGTCGTCGAGCCGAGAATGATCACGTCCGCGCCGTCCTCCTCGACGGCGGCCCGCGCCTCCCGCTCGACCGCCGCGAACACGAACTCCTCTTTGCCGGCCAGCAACTCCGCCGCATCGGGCCGGACACCGATGTCACGCACCGATGCCAGTCGTCCGGTGAGCCCGTTCTCGCGGGCTGCCTTGTGGTACAGCTCGTGCCACTCGGGCCACATCGTCACCACCGAGAAGCGCTTGCCCAGCAGGCATGCGAGCAACATGGTTGCCTGGCTGGGTGCGACAACCGGGATCGTCAGCCGAGAACGGAGTGCGGCCAACGCCGAATCGCTCATCGAGTTCACGCATACAGCCGCGTAGCCCTGTTCCTCGGCGCGGCATCCTGCATCGAGCACGAAGGCGTCCGCCAGTGTCGTCTCGTACGCACTGTCGAGCGTGCCACCGCCTGCGCGTGCCGACACGAACACGTTCTCGAAGTCGGGATGGACGAAATCACCGGAGAGCTGGGATGCGAAGGCATCCAGCGATTCCGGCGGGACCGGAACCGGAATGATGTTGAGTACGCGCTTCATAGATCGAGTTCCTCTCGGGTACGGGTAAGGGTGTCTACGACGGCGTACGCGACGGCACGCGTCGCCATCATGACGTCGGAGACCGAAGCGACGCCCATGCCGCCGAGCCCCTCGTTGAGTTCTTTCGGTGCGGTGGCCGGCGGCCACGGGTAACCGATTCGCGCACAGGGAATTCCGAGTCTCCGAATGAGAGTGCCATCGGTCTGGCCGCCGAGCAGTGGCGTCGTCTCGTACGGCGAGCCCTCGACCTCCTCCCAACCGCGCCGGCAAGATTGAATGATCCAGTTGTCGGGGTCGGTTGCGCCGCCGGGCAACGAACCGTACATCTCCCAGTCCATCTCGACCTCGGGATGTCTATGGCGGACTGCGGAGATCATCTGCGCAAACTGGTGCCGGACGTCTCCCGGTGTAACCCGGGGGTTGACTCGGACATCGAGGTAGATTTCGGTGGTGGCCGACGGGAATGCCGGCTTGTCCGGGCTCCCCGACCGTACCGCCGAGATCCAGCCCTCGGGGATGGTGGAGCCCGATGTGTTGTGCGCGGTGTATTCGGGCAGCCACCCCTCAATCTCCTGGATCACCGTCGCTGCCGGAACGATGGACGAGCGGAAACCCTCTGTGCCCCTGGAGATTCCCGCATATCCATACGTGCCACGCACGGACACCTTGAACCAGCACATCCCCGGCTCCTCGGGGTACACGGCCCACCACGGCTTCAGTACAATCGCGTGGTCGGGGACCATGCCGTGCGTAAGCATATGGAACACACCGCTACTCATGCCGACGTGGTCTCGACCGCTCATCGTCACCGGCATGCCACCGCCGGCGAATCCGATCGCGAGGTCACCGATCAGTGGAAGATCCGCGTCGACAACGGCATGCATCACTTCGGTCAGACCGGCGACCATGCATTTCGGATTTGCGGCACCCAGCCCGACGACCAAGTCGCCGTCCACCTTGGCATCTGGAATCATGTCGGGACGCAACGACTTTCCTACCCACGGCACGTCCGACTCGGGATCGATGTGGGTATCGATCGGCGCGTACAGCAGCAACCGGCTCCCACCGCCCGTACCGGCAATCTCACCGATCGCATTTCCAGTGTGCTCGGAGATCGGCTGGTATCGGGCGTCGATACCGACCTGATCTCTCAGGTGGGTCGTCAGATACTCGGACGCAGCCCGCTCTCGGCCCGTCGGGCTGTGAATATCGATGAGATCGACCAGTAGGTCCCGGAACCGGTCCGGATCGAGCTTCCGGCAGACCTCCTCGTACATCTCCCTGCGTGTGTCGTCCAGCGGCAGTCGTACGGTTGGCGATGTCTCAGGCACGGTCGGTCTCCTCCGCTACTTCCGGACGCATTGCCAGCCCGACGCGGTCGGTCAGGCAGGTCGCCACTCGAACGAGTGCCTGGTCGGCGTGCGCGGGCGCGATGAGCTGGATCCCGAGGGGTAGGCCGTGTGCACCGCGTCCTGCGGGCAGCCCGACAGCGGGACAGCCACTCACGCTCGCCAGCTTGTTGAAGACGGGATCTCCGGTGCTGGTCAGTCCGGCCGGCGCTTCCCCGGGTGCTGCAAGGGTCAGCAAGAGGTCCACATCGCCGAAGGCCTTGGCGACGAATGATCGAGCGGAACGCAGCACTAGACGTGCCTGCTGGATCTCGCTCGACTGCGCGGTACGGCCCGCGTACAGGAAGGCCTGCAGTTGGTCACTGACCCTTTCCGGGTGGGATCGGTGGATCTTCTCGGTGAGGGCGGCGGACGCCTCAGTCGACATGATGAGCGTGTGCGCGTCGTCGAGATCTGCCATTTCCGGTGGTACCTCGATCTGGCGGAGATCCGCCACCACGTGTCGCAGGCTCGACCCGAACTCCTCGAGCAACGCTGCAGCAGCGGGGCTCGCCCGGTCTGCCCATGGCGGACGCAGCACGCCAATTCGTATGTCCTGCAACGCGGGCAGAACCGTCGCGGAGGGGGTGTGGGCACCATCCGAGGCAAGGGACTCGTCGAGGGCGCCCAGCCACGCCGGATGCCGCGCGAAGCCACCTACGGTGTCGAATGTGAGCGCCACCGGAAGTACCCCGTCGAATGGCCATCGGCCGTAGGTTGGCTTGAGCGTGAAGACACCGCAGAACGAACCGGGACGCAGTACCGAGCCCGCGGTCTGGGTGCCAAGGGCCAGTGGCACCTGCCCGTCTGCGACCGCGGCGGCCGAGCCGCTCGACGATCCGCCAGGGGTGTGTTCCAGCCCGTGGGGATTGCGGGTGTTCGTCGGGCGATACGTGGCGAACTCTGTGGTAGTCGTCTTGCCGAGGATCACTGCCCCGTCGCGGCGGAGCCGCCGGACAACTTTCGCGTCACGTTCGGGCTGCCACCCCGCCCACAGTTCGGAGCCGTAGCCGGTGGGTTGATCAGCGGTCTCGATGATGTCCTTGAGACCGAACGGGATCCCATGCAGTGCCGACCGTCGTGGCTCGGAGTCTCGCGATCGGGCCTGCTCCAGGGCAAGTTCCGGATCGAGGTGAGCCCACGCCCTAATTATGTTGTCGCGCTGGTCGATTCGTTCCAGACAGTGCTCGACCGCGGAGACGCTGAGGTTCTCGTCGGTTAAGATGTTCGCGAACGGGGAGGTGGCGCCGGACAACGCGATCACCCCGCCTTCTGCGGCTCGTGGCCCCAGCGTGACGGCGATCGGAAGGTCTTGACTTCCCAGTCGTCGGAGTTCACCTTCTCGCCGCCGTACCCGATTTCGATTCCGAAGCCCGACGGGGTACGTAGGTAGAACGAGGTGACACCGTCGTTGGTATGGCGGCCGAATGTCATCTGCAGTGCGATGCCGGCCTCGTTGACGATGTCGTACGCACGACCGACGTCGTCAAGTGACGCCACCTCTAGCATGAGGTGGTTGAAGTCCCCACCCTTGAAGCTGAAGCACTCGTTCATCAGGGCCAAGCTGTGATGACGAGCATTGCAGTGCATAAAGGTCGCGTCCGCGCCGTCCCACACGATGTAGTCCGTCAATTGGAACCCGAGGACCCGGGTGTAGAAATCGACTGCCGCCGGGTAGTCCTTGCACATGAGGACGACGTGACCGAGACCGAGTTCACCGGTCACGAAACCACCGATGACGCGGCCCTGCTCCAGAGGGAGGTGATCGACGGTCGGCCCGAAGCAGACCTCGTTTGGGAATCCGTCTCTGTCGACGAATCGGAAGGCCGCCAGCGCCATTCGCTCCTCCGGCGCAACTGTGTTGGTCCATTCGACAGCGATACCTTCGGCGCTCACTCGCTCTGCCGTCTCCTGGAGTTCTTGGGGGCTGTCGACCTCCCACATGATGGTCCGGATCCGGTCCTCGGAGGCGGGGTACAGCGCGATGCGGTGATGACGATCGTCGATTCGGATCAACAGCGGGTCTTGATCGGACTCGCGAGGTCGGGCGTGAAGCCCGAGAAGGTCGACCAGCACGTGGCGCCAAGCCTCGAGATCGGTGACGTCGACGCTCAGAGCGCCCAGACGGGAAATACTCATCTCTTGCCTCTGTTCGGAAGTCGAACTGCATCACGGCGCAGCTCGATCGTGATCTAGCTGGGAAGGAACTGCTCGGCGTGGATTCGCTCCGCCGGCATTCCTAGTTCGAGCAGGCGTTCCTCGGCTGCCTGCAGCATCCCCGGAGGACCGCACAGGTATGCGGAAGTCTGCGGATGCGCGACGTCCTCGGAGGTCAGGACGCTGACGGGATTGCCCATCAGTATGTCGGGTGCTACAACGGGCTCGTCGACAACAACTCGGACCCCCAGATTGCGCATGAAGCTCTGGCGCGCGTCGAGTTCGTCCAGGTGAAACAGGTCGGACTCTCGGGTGCAGCCGAAGACCAGCCGTATCGGAGAATCGGTGCGTGCAGTCTGCAGCGTCTCGAGCATCGAGAGCATCGGAGCCAGACCGGTGCCGCCCGCGATCATCAGGGTCGGTCCCGGATCGTCCGCGAGCCCGAATCCCCCGATTGGCCCTTCCAACTCGATCAGATCGCCGATCGCGACAGTGTTCCGCAGGTAGTCCGACATTGCGCCGGAAGGGAGCACTCGGATCGTGAACGTCAGCTTCTTGCGCTCGCGCTCACCTGATGCCATTGAGTACGAGCGCCACTCCTCGGTATCGGGGACGCGCATCCTCACGTACTGACCTGCCCGAAACGAGAAGCGAACCGACTTCGGGAGTTTGAGCTGCAACTCCACCACCGACTCGCCGAGCCAGGTGACCGCACCGACCTTCGAGGTGGTGCCGATCACCGGGTATTCGTCCAGCATGGCTGCCGGGTAGTCGAGCTCCACCTCGGACTCCGAGAAGGCGTGCGACTGACACAGCAGCCGGTGGCCGGCGGCCATCTCGTCCTGCCGCAGCGAGTACACCCGCCCCTCGGGCATCACAATGTCACCACACGCGACCCGACCGACGCAGGTTCCGCAAGTGCCGATGGTGCACTGACTGACCAGCCGGACACCGGCCGAGTTCGCTGCTTCGAGAATGGTGGCACCGGCCGGCACCGCGATGGTCTTGGTTCCGTCCGCGAACTTCAGATGGACGTTGTTCTCAGTGGTCACTGCATGCTCCGGAATTGCGTCAGTCGGGGCGATCGACATGGTCAGTCCTCGTCCTGGAATGGCGACTCGAAGAAGCCACGCGGATGGCGCGCAGCCATCTTTCGCCAAGCAATGATGGAATAGTCCATGTCGCAAAGCATTTCGTTGTTCCAGCCGTCAAACCGGGTGTAATGCTCCTCTGTGGCTTCACGGGCGAAGACGTCGCTGTTATTGAAGCCTTCGAGCGCCAGCGGCAGCATGAAGTTGTCGTACTTGAAGTTGAACTCGGCGATGTCCTCGTCGGTGGTCGCACGCGTGGCGAGCACCTCCCAGTACTCGTGGTGGTGATCGTCGATCGGCACGTAGAACTCGTATTGGACGACGTCCGTGATGGGCCAGTGCTCCACCATGAGGACGCCCGGAACCCACAGCGAGGTACGAAAGTAATGCGGCACCGTGCCGCGCGCCTTCATGTTGACCTTGGGGTTGTCCAGCACGGGCTGGTAGAGGTCTGGGCAGTCGTACCGGTTCATCACGCCCTTCGGTCCATCAGGAATGTCGATCTCCTCGGTCGCCGAATCGGTGAGGGCGTTGACGCCGAGCGGTAGTGCGCGGTCCAGCGCAACCAGGATCTGGTTGTCCCAGTGCACGAGGAGGTGACCCGGGTCAAGGCCGTTCTCCGCCGCGAGACGCCAGTTCCCGACCAGCTTGCGGTGGATGCCTCTAATGACGATGCCCTCGTCCAGGAGGTGCGGTACCGGAGTGTTGTTGGGGTCGTTGGTGACTGGAGCAGGAAGGTCGCTGCTGAGCGGCGGCGGGGTCCCGTAATCCTCGTCTCCGACGAACACGTAAATGATTCCGTTGGCTTCCTCGGCGGGGTACGTGCGGATGCCGGCGTTACCGATCAGCGAGTCGTCGGGATTGCCGACGATCGTCGTGAGGCTGCCGTCCTCGAGGCCGTAGGTAAATCCGTGATACCAGCACGTGATGGTGCCCTCGGACAGGCACATCGGCTTGGCCGAGAGCTTCACTCCGCGATGGATGCAGCGATCCGATACCGCGTAGGCCTTGCCCGCCGAGCGGCGCACGGCGATGTCGTGCCCGCCGATAGTAACGCCTTTGGCGGTGCCGTCTTCGAGTTCGTCGGAGAGCAGTGCGGGGTACCAGTGGTTGGCGTAGCCCCAATCGGCCTTGACATAGGGCGCGTATTGGCGGGTGACGCCGGCAGACGAGCCGCTGTGAGACGACGTAGTCATCGAAGAGACCTCCGTGTGGTCTGGATGGATTGGCTTTTGCGCTGGGTGAATGTGCCAGCTGCGCGATGGTCCGGGCTGTGGGCCGCAGGTTGTGTAGAAGTTGAAACACCTTGGGTGTTGCGAGTCACAGTATCAGTTATTCATGAAGTGTCAATAGATTTTCTATGAATGATCTCCGAATGAGTGCAGCAGTTACCCCTGATACCGTTGCAATTAACCGCGCATCCCTCCAGCTACCGCGCCACGCAGGTCATCCGCCGAGCGAATAGAGAAAGAGAACATGAGCATCACCGACCCCCAGTCGCCCGGAGAGCCCGATTCACTGGCGCGGGGACGTCGCTGGCACCTCGCGGAGAATGCCTATGAGGAAGCGCTCACAGCATTCGAGTTCGCAATTCTGCAAGTAGAGGGCGGATTCCAGCGTTTTGCGGTCCAGTCGATCCGCGTCGCAGCCGAAATCGATCTAGGGTTCAACGAGGTCGTGGCTCTACACGTCGTACGGATGCAGGAACGATCGAAGGACACCGCAACGATTGCGCAGCTGACCAACCGCGACGATTTACCGAACCTGCAGTACAATCTGCGCAAACTGGTGAGCATTGGTCTTCTCGAACGCACCAAGTCCGGCACCTCGTCGGTCTTCACAGTTACCGCGAAGGGTCGCGAGATCACCGATCGTTACGCACTACTGCGTCGACAAACCCTGGTGTCAAACCTCGAGGAATTGAGCGACATCACCACCAAGATGAACCATGCAGTTCGATCGATGCAGGTGCTCACCGGCCTCTACGAAGCGGCCAGTCGCGAGCTCGCCACTATAAACACCGCTGTGCTGTTCGAACCCCTGCCCGACGCGGGGACTCCGGCCGAAACCACTGCCCAACCGAAGAAGACGGCCGGAAAACCTAAGCTACAGGCGAAGCACACCCATTCCTGACTTCATTCGCCGTCAGGACAAGAGCCGCTCGATCACAGCCCGCGCGGCCAGCGCCTTCTCGCCGTACTCTTGATAGAGGTCCGAGGTCAGGCGAGATGCCGGACCGGAGACGCTGAAGCACCCACGCACAGCGCCACCCCGCCCACGTAAGGCGACCGCGACGGCCGCAATGCCGTCGTGCAGTCCCTGATCAGTCACGGCGTACCCACGGCGGCGGATCTCCGCGATCTCCCGCCGCAATACCTCCGGATCGGTCACGGTGCGGCCGGTTAGCGGGGCCAGCTCGGCCGACAGAAACTCCTCGATCTCGACGTCCAGAAGCGATGCGAGGTACGCCTTACCGTTCGACGACGCATGCAAGGGCAGTCTTGTCCCCAACGGAAGAAAAGCCCGCAACTGGTGGGCACTGTCGAGACGCTCGACCAGCACCAACTCGTCCCCCTCTGGAACCGCCAGATGAACAGTCTCCCCCGTCTCGGTCTGCAGCCGACTCAACTCCGGCAGTGCCACGTCACGTAGGTCGTCTCCCGCCGAGAGGGCACTGCCCAGGCTGAAGGCTCGACCAGTGATCACCCACCGCCCCGGATCGTTGGTCGCGGCGCGAAGCCAGCCGGCGTCAGCGAGGGTCTTGAGACATCGCTGAACCGTGCTCTTTGGAACGTCGAGCCGCTTGCTCAGCTCGGACAGGCCGACGGGCTGTGTGGCTGCAACCTCCTCGAATACTCGAAGTGCGGTGAGGACGCTGTTCATTCAAGACCTTTCACACACGTCGGTTGACTGCGAGCAGTGCGGGCTATACGTTATCTGGACCACAATGTAGCACAACGGTCCATATAGTGGACCGAACCTGCCTAGTAGGATTTCGAGAAAGGGCCGTCGCCGATGACCATTCTTATACCTCGACCGCTTCTGGCATCGCTCGTCAATCCGGACGCCTGCGTCGACAACCGCAGCGCGGTGCGTGTCGGGGGCGACGCACTCTCCCGCTCCGAATTGATCGCTGCGGCTGCTGCCGTGGCCGACGAGATCGCCGGCGCCACAAGGGTTGCCATCGATGCAACTGCAACCATCGAGACTGTCATCGCGGTGACGGGATGCCTCTTGGCCGGCGTGGCGGCGGTTCCGGTGCCACCGGACTCGGGGCCAGCCGAACGGAACCACATCCTGAAGGACTCGAACTCACAACTCTGGCTCGGAGGTCAGCGAGAGGGGGTCACGCTCCCCCGCGTCCCGATCGATGCGCGAGCGCGGTCAGGGTCGACGCACCGCGAACCCGACCCCGGAACTACCGCGATGATCATGTACACCTCAGGAACGACCGGTGCCCCGAAGGGCGTCGTGCTCTCCCGTGCTGCTGTGGCGGCGGGACTGGACGGACTCGCCGAGGCCTGGGACTGGAGTCCGGACGACACCCTCGTCCACGGGCTACCACTGTTCCACGTGCACGGGCTCATCCTCGGCGTCGTGGGAGCACTCCGGCACGGCTCACCTCTCGTGCACACAGTGCGTCCCTCTCCGGACGCGTATGCAGAAGCGGGCGGTTCACTGTACTTCGGCGTCCCCACCGTGTGGTCTCGAATGTGCGCCGACGAGTCGACTGCCCGAGCCCTCGCCTCCGCGAGACTCCTCGTTTCAGGCAGTGCTCCCCTGCCAGTGCCCGTCTTCGAGCGCCTGACTGCTCTCACCGGGTCTGCTCCGATCGAGCGCTACGGGATGAGTGAGACCCTCATCACACTGAGCACCCGGTTCGACGGCGAACGACGACCCGGTTGGGTCGGGTTTCCGATCAAGGGAGTCACAACCCGACTACGGGACCAGTCCGGCAATCTCGTGCCGCATGACGGAGAAACCCTCGGACAGTTGGAGATCGCGGGACCGACCCTCTTCGACGGCTATCTCGGCAATTTCGATAAAACAGCCGAATCGATAACCGACGACGGCTGGTTCAAGACTGGCGACATCGCCATTGCGGACGGCGACTTCCACCGCATCGTGGGACGGGAGTCGATCGACATGATCAAATCCGGTGGCTACCGGATCGGTGCCGGCGAGGTGGAACAGGCCCTTCTAAGCCACCCCGGCGTCCGAGAGTCCGCGGTCATCGGCGTGGCGGACGACGATCTCGGACAGCGGATCGTAGCCTACGTAGTCGGTGACTGTCCCGATCATAGCGAGCTCTCGAACTTCGTCGCTCAGACCCTGTCAGTTCACAAGCGTCCCCGAGAAATTCGCGTTGTAGACGCCCTTCCACGCAATGCCATGGGAAAGGTGCAGAAGAAGCTGCTCATCGAGGACTTCGAGGCGGACAGATGAGTACGCCCACCCTTCCTGGCAGGATCCAGACCTCTATTGAGCGGCGCGTGGCGGTCATCACGATCGATCATCCCAGCCGCCATAACGCTCTTACCGGAGAGATGCTCGACGAGCTGACGACCACACTCGCTCGACTCTCGGTCGATCCTGCCGTCTCTGTAGTCATGGTGACCGGCTCTGGACCGCACTTCTGTGCCGGGATGGACATCCGAGAACTGCGGTCAGCAAGAGAGTCCGGCATCCGCATGGAAGATCGGGTAACCGACGCGGAAGAGGCACTCGCGGCATTTCCCAAACCGACGGTCGCGGCAATCGCGGGCTACTGCATAGGCGGTGGCGCACAACTCGCGCTCGCGTGCGACATTCGCATTGCCGCCGAGAACGCCGAGTTCGCGGTGACACCCGCGAAACTCGGCGTGATCTACCCGGCCCGGACGATCACCAGGTTGGTGCGCACCCTGGGGCCAGCAACCGCGAAACGGCTGGTGATCACCGGTGACCGGGTAGGCGCAGATACTGCACTGACTGCGGGAATCTTCGCGGAGGTCGTACCAGTCGACCGCCTTCGAACACGTGCGGCGGCGTTGGCGGACACGATCGCCAGCCGATCCTCCATCACCCAGCAGGCAGCAAAAGAGATGATCGACGCTGCGGCTGGTCGGGGAATTGATGGCAAGCTTGAGCACCGCTGGGCCGTTGCATCCAACCCTGATCTCCAGATCGGTCTCGACGCCTTCCTCGCTGGCAATGCCCCGAAGTTCTCCAATCCATAGTATTTCTCTCAGAGAGCATCCGAATACTCTGAATTTGGGGATCATCGGCGTGCGACAACCGGAAAATGAGTGAACTCCTGGTTGGTCAATAGGTGCTTACGCCACCGACCCGACTAGGAGTTCACTTGTCATCAGCACTCATTTTCCTGTGCCCGTCATGCGCTACCCACGATCAGGGCGAGCCGTGGGTATTCGGCGTCCGGCTTTCGTCTATCACGGTGTCAGCGACCCAGAACGAGAGTGTCGACCAGAATGTAGGCGGCGACGGCGAACACCAGGTAGCGAACTAGTCTTGGAGTTTGCCCTTGTTGACGCAGTTGCCTAACCGGCTTGAAACCAGTGATGCAACGATCGCAGCGCCGGAAAAACCGATCGTTATGGCCGGATCGATGGTGACGCCGCCACCCAGGTACGAGATCAGGCTGGCTGAGGAGTTCGCGACGATGATGAGAAGCGATGTTCCGACCGCGATCTGCATATCGATGCCCAGCATGAGCACCAGCGCGGGGATGATGAGGAATCCGCCGCCGACTCCGAAGAGCCCCGTCAGAACGCCGACTGCGAAGCCGTCGGGGATCGCGCGAGGTGCGCAGCGCCGCCAGTTGATGCCGGAATCACCTACGCTGCAGGTAGTCCCGGTATCGCCGCGGTCGGCGAGCATACGGGCACCGGCGATGATCATGACGACGGCGAACCCGATCATCACGGCGGCCCGGAGCGGAATCATGCCGACACTCCTGACTGGCAGATCTGTACCGTGTCTGAGACCCCGCATCCACGACGCCCGAGTTCAGCCACTCCCGGGTGTAGACGTCGGCGGTCACTGCGCCCACGGTCAGCGCCGCTTCGATGCCCGCGATTACGTCATCGCTATCGATGGTGCGGTGCAGGAGTAGGACGTCGATGAGTTGGCGGGTTCCGCCGGCGTCACCGTCGGTTTTGCGGGCCGCCGCCCAGAACGCGTCATGCGCTGCGGTGAACGTCCCGTTCCTGCGGGCTGCGGCCAAAGCGCTCGCCCCTGGCAGGGCACCGGGTTTGGTGCGCAGTACTTCCAGGTAGTGGTCGAGATCGAGGCTCTGGCCGCCCCGGGCGATAACCCGTTGATGGCGAGCGATCACCGCCCGTCCGTCGAAGACCACCACTTCCGATGCCCGCAACGACACCCGCACTTGCCTGCCGATGAAACGTGCTGGGACAGAGTATTTCGCCATTCGCACCGTGATCAACGCTGACCGATCGACTCGTGGTTCCAGCGACAATCCAGGATCGAAACCCTCGACTGGAACAGGGTGCAGAAGCGGTGCTTCGACGGCGAAATCCTGCCCGACAGTGCGGATCCGGTCATTGATGCGCCGACCGTCATCGGCGGCATCCCAGCCACGGATCTTCTCGTTGAGCTCATCGAGGGAATCGACAACGGGCATCGGGGACAATCGGTTTCGGCGGAACCGGCCCACCTCGCCCTCCACGCCGCCCTTCTCATGCGCCCCGGAGATACCAGGCTGGCAGTAAAACGGGTCGAACCCGAAATGCGAGCGGAACAGCACCCATCGCTGGTTCTCCACCCGGGCACGGGATTGCCCGTAGATCACTTTCTGCACGGCACTGGTGAGGTTGTCGTAGCGGATGTGACGGGTTGGGACACCGCCGATCTCGTCGAACGCGGCGATATGTCCTTCGAGGAACGCTTCCTGCCCTTGCGTCGAATACACGCGGTGCACGGATTTTCCCGAATGCGAGAGCCGGAAGGCGAACATGTGGCATTTGGTTTTCACCCCGGCCAAGATCACCCACACTTCACCGAAATCGACTTCCGCTTCGGCTCCGGGAGCGTGTTCCTGCGGGACGAATACTTCGATTCGGCGTCCGGCTTCGACGTCGATCTGCGCTCGCCGGACCCGCACGTAGTCACGCACCGTTGAATACGAAAGGTGCTGCGCTCCATATTCGTCAGCAAGCCTGGCGAGGATTCGGCGGGCCGTGTGGCGTTGTTTTCGTGGTGCGTCGATATCGGCGGTGAGCATGGCGTCGATCGCGGCTTTGAACGGATCGAGCTTCGGTGAGCAGCGAACCGGGATCTTCCTCGGCGGCGGCTCCGCCTGCGCCAACGCCATCCGCACCGTTGCCCGGCCGACCTGGTGGCGGCGGGCCAACTGTCGGATCGAGCACCCCTCGATCCTGGCGTCACGTCGAATGCGGGCGAACAACTCCATCCGAGTCTCCATCACTGCCCTCCACCAGTTGCTGGCATCCGAAAAGCCAGATGGCACCAACTCTGAGGTGGGCTCAGCTCAAACCGTCACCACCGGTCCGGCGAGTCGCAGATGGGTCTGGGTCTAGCCGTCACGGTGGTCTCGACTCAAGCTGTCATAAACATCGATGGCGGCTACACCGCGCAATAGCCGCAAAGGCACAAACGGCTCTCGATTATTGATCTACACCGCCAGATCGCCGGCCACGAACCAGCTCGCACGAACTAGACCCCGACTACACCGGAGACCTGCAGTCGTATTCGACGGTAGGTCTCCCCCGATAGTCACAGCCACTCGGTCGCCTGTGCATGCCGGCCCAGCACCGGCCACTTGTTCTCCAGCGTCACCGTGCCGCTCGTATCGTCTCCTCAGTTCCGTTGTCAATCTCGAGGAGAACATGATCGTCCGCGTGGTCAGATTCCACATAAGGATCAAGATGCTCAAACGACAAATGTACGGACGCGCTGCATTCGACTTGCTCCGCAAACGAATACTTCTCAGTCGCTGACACATTCAGGACCGACCACGGAAAGTTGTCAGTGGCCATGAAAAAGTACCCACGGGTGGCCAAGTCGAAGTCCCCACTGGTGGCCAGATAAAAGTCCCCACCCCGTGCTCGTCGTGTCAACCAGGAACTCTGGGCCCGCGTGGTGACGGTGAAGGTGCCAACCACACACCACTGCACCATCTCAGATCAAGCGAGCTCAACAACTTGACGGCGCCTTCTGCGGCCGTTGAGCCCTTTGTCGTGAGGGACAATACGATCTCGTCGATACTGGTCAAGCGTCGTTTATACTTCTTGACGATCTGCGGCGCGAGCGAGGAATCGGCGTCCTGGGTACCTCGATCTGCTCCGGTCCGATCTCGGTGAACACCGTCTTCGCACGCGGGCCGTTGCGGGAGTTCCCAGTGCCGCGACCGGCCGCATCGTCTCCCCGTTTGTTGGCGACACGACATGGCTCGCCTCGGTTCGAGACGAGACATGCCACATGTTCTAGCGTTCGGGAACGCGTTACTGGGCGTCAGTAGCGTTCGGATTTTGCGGCCAGGGGTGATTGTCCGGTCTGCACAGCAGGCCGTTGCCCGTCTGCTCCATTGTTGATGCTGCTGGCTTCGTCGAGAGATAAGCCAGTGGTCTCTGGGGCCCAGATGATGGACACCACGCCGCCGAATATCAGAATCGCAGCTGCGATCAGCATCGTGCCACCGATTCCAAGGTGATCGAGCGACAGGGGGACGAGAAAGACGCCTACTGCAGAGCCGACGCGTGTCAATGCCGTCACCATGCCCACTGCGGTTGCACGGATGGCAGTGGGAAACAGTTCGTTGGGGTAGACCCATGTCAGCACCTGGGGTCCGCCGTTAAAAACCGCGAAACATGTGAACGCGGTAACTACAACGAGGGGCGAGGCCTCGGGAGCCAGACCGAGAACTAGTAGGGCGAGTCCAGCAAGGATCGAGCCCCAGATGACCATTCGCCTGCGTCCGGTCTTGTTGATGACCAACAACGCTGACACTACCCCGATGAGAAACAGGAATTCGAGCACAGCGGATCCGATGTTGTCGGATATGGATTCCAAGCCGAACGCTCCGAGGATCTCGGGCCCGAAGGTGTAGATCGCGAAAACTGGGATGTTGGAACAGGTGTAGAAGACTACGACGTAGACAAGACGTCCGAGGTAGCCACGTCGCAGGAGGTCACGCCACGTGCTGGTGCGACCCGCGTCCGGGGCGATGTCTGCGACGGTCACATGTCCCCCGTACACCCGGGTGAGTACCTGTTGTGCTTCGCTCTCGCGCCCTCGGCTCAGCAGCCATCGAGGAGACTCTGGGGTTCCGAGCCGCAGAAGAAGCAGGGTGAGCGCCGGAACAGCAGCGCTGGCGAGGAACCAGCGCCAGCCGTCATCGCCCAGGTGCCTGAGCATGACGTCGCCGACGAAGTACGCCGCCGCTGCGCCGATGAAGAACATGCATACGAGGCCGCTGAGAAATTGTCCTCGGTATTTTCGGGGCGAGAATTCGGTAAGCAGAGATGATGCCATCGGGTAATCGGCCGCCACGCAGGCGCCGAGGAACAGTCGGGCAACGAGCAGCATCCATCCTTCGGTGACGAAGAACTGGGACACGGAAATTGCTGCTATCAGTCCCAAATCGAGGGTGAACATCACCTGTCGCCCGAAGCGGTCGGTAAGGAAGCCTGATACGGCCCCCCCGAAGAGCATGCCGATCAGGGCGCCGGCGCCGATCAGCCCTTTCATCACAGTCGATAGTTCCAGTTCGGGACCAGCGGCGACCAACGCAACCCCGATGCTGCTCAAGATGTAACCGTCAAGGAATGGACCGCCTGACGCGTACAGCGCCAAGCGTTTGTGGAATCCGGACAGCGGTGCGTCGTCGAGAGGGTGGGGCTTCACGGTAGATCTCCTCGTAGGAATGGGTGCCGCACTGAGCCGGCTAAAGCCAATCGGTCGAACCGCGCTTCAGGCAGTAAACGAAACGACTAGTGGTCTAGCCACTATGGATAGTATGCTTTGTGGCCGACGGCACAAGCCGTTTCGGAAAATTAAAAAAACAGTGACCCGACGCACCTACCGGGAGCTGGATCATCAACAGGGAGAACATATGTCGTTAACAGGATCGTTATCGCAGACCGTCAGCGATGTGGACACTGCAGCAATGTTTGGACCCAACTTCCCCAAGGCGGCATCAACGCCGTTCGTGCTGGGCCTGGCGGAAGTGGCATGCCACAACATCGTTGCCGGTGAGCTGCAAGACGGAGAACTCACTGTGGGCACCGCCGCTACGATCGAGCACTTGCTGCCCAGTGCGGTAGGAGCAACGTTGACAGCTCGTGCGACACTCGTCGAGCGCGACGGCAGACGCCTTCACTTCACCGTCGAGGTTTTCGATGGCGACAATGTGTGCGCGACCCTGACCCACAGCAGAGCTGTAGCTCAGGCGCAGAAGATCGCCGACCGCCTCGCCGCGCACGGCGGATGATGTCGGCTATCGGGGGGTAGAGTGATAGCGGTCCGACCACTTACGCACTAGGGAGCCGAACTCGTGCCAGCGAAACCCACCACGGAACCACGCCGGCAGTTCGCTCCGGCCAAACGAGTGCGTGCGTACGAGAGCATTGTCAAACAGATCGAGGACGCGATACTGAGGGGCGAGCTACGGCCAGGTCACAGGCTCCCAAGTGAACGCGAACTCACGACGGAGTTCGCAGTCAGCCGCACCACAGTTCGTGAGGCTCTGCGGGTATTGGAAAGTTCCGGACTGATCCAGTCACGCCAGGGCGACCCTACGGGAGGTGCGGTGGTGCAGGAATTCTCACCTACTGCCTTGAACCGATCGCTGACCACCATGGTCCATCTCGAGCACTTCGACCTGGCGGATCTACTTCAGTTCCGCATGTCCATCGAAGGATCGGCCACATTTCTCGCAGCGGTGGCCCACACGGCCGAACAGCTGGAGAATATGAAAAAGGCACATTCCGAGGCTGCCAGTGCAATTAGATCAGGGTACGAAGCGTTCTCTGCGGCGGACGTAAAATTTCACCAAGCGGTGGCTGAATCCGCGAACAGCGGATTACTGAAAGTATGCAACGATGTCGCGTGCGGCGTGGTCATGAACCTGATTGAAATCAAACTCAAGGCATCCTTCGACGTCGAAGAAATGATGATTGACAGCTGTCGTCGGCACGGATTGGTTCTCGAACAGATCGAACAAGGCAATGGAGCTGATGCCGCCAGAATGGCGCTTAAGGACATCATCGAGCATTACGGCCGGTTCATCCCAGACGACCGTAGAGCACCGATGGAGGCATTTGCGGCACACGGGCCTATAGGCTGACGCTGGTTGAAGGCCTTTCACATCCGATCATCGCCGCTCGTTAGCCTCGATCGCGTACGAGATGTCGCCGGCGATCTGAGAGGTTCACCGATCATGTTTGCCACATCCGAATCTATGTTCGGATGTGGCAAACCGACCTGTGTGTAGTTGAGATGCTGCCGGATTCCAATTTCCGGAGTCGTGTCCTTTCCGCTCGTGCCAACGTGATTCGCCGGTTCAAGTCGGTTTCGGTAGCGCGAGTCTAGCCAACACCGCAACGACAAGGCCGGACCACGATGCCCGGCCGGACAATCACAGACGCGTTTTCCTCGCATGATGGGCGACGCGATCGGTGATCGAAAACAGTCGCTGATCGCGCGGTCCCGGTCGGTGCGGCGGGCTGTGAGCAGTCAGTCGTAGGTCGACACTGATCTGGTCCGCTCCGCGGACGTACGTGCACGTTGGTGCGCATCCGTGTTTGATCGGCGATGATCCGAGCATCTTTCGCGTCGGTCATACCGTCGCCACGGTAGGTGGCTGCCGCGCGGTGCACGATCCGTCCCGGGATATAGAACAACTGCTGGGAGTGGGTGCTAAGGAAGGCGATCAGTAGTGCCGCGCCACCGGAGCCCAAGATCCGTTGCCGCGCAGACGTTGTCGTCGTCTGCGATCCCTACAACTGTTTCGATGAGATCTTCCGGTGAGAAATAGTCCAATCTTGTGGCTCGGCGTCGTCGGCGATCGTCGCGACCGCCTTGTCTATATCCTCGGCGTTATAGATCTTCTTCATCGCTGCCAATGCACGCCGGCGGGCTGACTTCGGTAGCGCAGCAGGCACATTGACTTTCTTGGGGAACCAACAGCGCTGCGACCGGGTCGCGGGGAACACTTCCCTCAACGCCTTCCGGAACCCCCAGTGCGCCGTCCCCGACCACCAGCACCGGGGCCCACATCCCTCGGCGGCGGCAGTCGCGCAGCAGGTTCACCCAGGACTGAAGTCGATTCGCGGAAGCCGTCGGCGAGGGCGACGAGCTCCTTCCGACCGTCTGCACAGACCCGAGCATCACCAGCAAATAGTTCTGGAAGCGTTGCCGAGACCAGATCGCGTCCTGCTGGGCGCGGGCTAGGACCCGAATGGCCAACGCGGCATCGGTACGCACGGTGTTCGCCAACATCACCGCATCGGCGGCATCGGACTTCGATCCGAAGACTGAAATGTCGGGCACGGTACCAGCTGCTGTGCAGGCGGCGTTGAACTGCCGCAGTAGCGACATCAGACTGATTCCCATCGCCGCTTCGATCTGCGGTAGCTGACGACGTGCCGGTACGCGCATGATCTCCCGCAGCCGTTCGACGTCGCGGTAGATGAATCTGGAGCCTCAAACGAACCCTCGCAAGAAAGCTCCGCCAGACGAGCTGATCCATTGCACACAGCCCGGAACCCCACTCAGACCGTGCTCGGCGTCGCCGTATTTGTAGATCATCCCGTAACCATGTTGCGGTTTGTCAACGTCGGATGAAAAGTGATCGGTGATCGTCGGACGAAAATTCACCACCCGGCTTGGATTAATCCCTGCTGGATCGGTTCTTGGTCAGAAGTTCTCGGCGTGATCGGGTGCGATAGGAGTCACCGCTGAGGGTGAGCACTTCGGCGTGATGGACGAGTCGGTCGATCATCGCTGCGGCGACGACGTCGTCGGAAAACGTCTCACCCCATCGCCCGAACGGGAGATTGGAGGTGACCATGACCGAGCCTTGCTCGTACCGGGATGCGATCAGCTGGAAGAACAAGTTCGCCGCGTCCTGATCGAATGGGATGTACCCGACCTCGTCGATGATGATCAACTTGTAACGACGGATCTTCTTGAGCTCGGTTTCGAGCTGCCCGGCATGATGCGCGGTGCTCAACCGCGTGATCCAGTTGCTGGCAGTATCGAACAGGACGGAATACCCGGCGTAGGCGGCCTTGACTCCGAGTCCGATCGCGATGTGCGTCTTGCCGATACCAGGAGGCCCAAGCAGGATGACATTTTCCGCTTTCGGAACGAACATTCCAGTCGCCAAGTGCGCCAACACATCACGTCGCAAGCTCGGCAGATGATCGAGATTGAAGTCCTCGAGAGTTTTCACTGCCGGGAAGTGCGCCGTGCGGATCCGCATGATCGTGCCCGCCGACTCACGATCAGCGAGTTGGCGACCCAATACTGCAGCGAGGTATTCCTCGTGCGACCAGTTCTCGTCGCGGGCATGATCGGCGAGCTCTTCCCACACTCGCCCGATCGTTGGAGTCTTCAATACTCTTGTCAGATAAGCGATCTGGGACGGAACCCCATCCGCTGGCGGTGCCGAGACGGTTTCGGTGGCTTTCTTCTTGGTTGCAGTTGTCATGATGTGGTCCTCACTGTTGTCGGGGTGGATTCGAAATCGACGCCGAACAAGGCGTCGTAGTCTGGCAATGCCCGCAACGAGACGGGATGCCCGTCGATGTGCCGGCGTGTGGCCGCTGCTGTGCGGCGGCGGCGTTCGTCCGCCAATCCGCGGCGCAGTTGCGCGGCAACACTGACGTGATCGGGATCGGTGACGACCACATGCTTCGCCCACGATCGGTCATGACGAGCCACGATCTGTCCGTCGCAGCGTGCCACCACACGAGTCGGGCTGGCGCTCACATCGACGAACCGGCCGATCACTCGCGGATCGATCGAATAGTCGGCGCCGTCGACACGCACGTAGTAATCCCGTGCCAACCGGATCCGGTGCGTGAGTCCGATCGCCGGAATGACCGGTGGCAGTTCGATCATCGCCGCAACGTCGGTGGCGAGCAGATCGACCGGTCGGCCACCGATCGCCCTCACAGTGCGAGTATTCGCCCGTGTGAGCCAGTCATGGAGTTGAGTGTTGAAATCAGTCGGTGAGGTGAAGCGTCGGCCAGGCAGAAACGAGGTCTCCAGGTAGCCGTTGGCGCGTTCGACCATGCCCTTGTATTCCGGGTCTCGCGGTGGCGCCAACTGGATCCGGGTCGCTAAGGTTCCGGCAAACGCAGCAGCAGGTGTGGTGACTTTCCCGGTGCCGCCGATTGCTGACTCTCGGTCCCACACCAGCGTTTTCGGGACCTTACCCAACCCTGAGATTAGTTCCCACATCCCCGACAAGATGTCACCACCTTGCCTGGACGGGATCATCACTGCCGAGATGAACCGCGAGTATCCCGACGTCATCACCAACACCGGCAGTACCCGTTCCTGACCGCCACCGACCGGCACCACGGTCTCGGGAAACCACAAGTCGCACTGCGCGATCGCGCCAGGCTTGTAGACGAAACGATCCACCGGATCGACACCCACGTACTCCGGACGGATCTCACGAATGCGGTCCTTGATCGTGGTGATCGAATGCTGCCACCCGATGCGCTCGGCGATCACCGTTGCCGGCATCCGAGGGAATTCCGACAACAGTGCCCGCACCTGCGGCTCGACTGTATCGGCGAGGGTGCGTTGCGGTTTTCGTTGATACTTCGGAGGACGATCCGATGCCAACGCCGAGCGCACGGTATTGCGAGTCACCCCCAACCGCCGCGCGATCTCGCTGATCGACAGGCTCTCAGCCCGATGCAAACGGCGGATCTCCGCCCAATCTTCCACTGAAATCACCCCACCACACTCACGCAAGGTGGTTAATTTTCGTCCGACGACATCCGTTCAGTTTTCACCCGTCGTCGACACGGTTCTAGATGCAGGAAGGAAGCAATCCCCAGGCAATCCTTCGCGAGCTGCTCGAAAAGTCAGGCCCGCCGCAGACTGCCCCACTCCTCATAGTTCACGGTGAACATGGAGCATTCCTTTCGCACACCATAGTTGCTCATCCATGCATTTATGAACTCGTAGCGGGCGCCCTGAAGCCGCAGTACCCGTGCAGGTCAAGTCCTGCAAACCAGCTGAACCAGCCATTGCAGCCCTGGGCCGGTTCGACCCAGGGCCGCATCATGTTGCAAATTGAGACAATAACCGCGGTCTTTCGATCGAGCTCAGTTAGCTGGGCTCCTGGCCGAACAGTTCCTCCACAACCTCTGGGAGTCTCTTGAGATCAGGCATCTCGGCTGCCACGAGTTCGGCCGGGTAGTTGGTATTCTCGCGGTTGATGTAGATCGATCTGATGCCGACGCTATCCGCGGCTTCTACATCATGGAACAAACTGCATGCGACATGAATCCAGGTGGTGCAGTCCGTGCCGGTTCGGTCGCGAAAAGTCTCGAAATGAGGGGCGGCAGGTTTGTAACTTCCGATGTCCGAGCTGGTCACGATCTCATCGATCCCCACTTCGAAGCTTTCCAATGTGAGCAACAGCATTTCGCGGTCCACGTTCGAGAGTATGCCCAGTCTGTAACCCCTGGCTTCCAACGCCTTCAACGCTTCGTTGGTGTCGGGAAACATCGGCCAAGTCGGCAGTGTTCTGCCGAGTACGTCCAATTGTTCCTCGTCAAGTTCGATCTCGCATCGCTCAGCTGCTCGACGGAGACCTTCAGCGAGTACCGCTCGGTACGCCCACTCCGGGTGTTCGGTCTGGACATTCGGCTCGTGGCGGTGGTACTCCGTGAGCAGCCGGTCGGCATCGGTACCTGCGACACTATGAAGAGCTGCTGTCATGCCGGACCGCCAATCGACCAGGGTTCCGTAGCAGTCGAAGGTCAGCCATTTCGTCGTTGTCATAGTTCACCGCAGTCGGCGACAGTGCCTCGTTCGAGTTTTGGCGCGAGTTCCTCACCAGCCCAAAAGACCGCAAAAGCGTTGCGGCACTGGAGAAAGACGTCTGGATCGACAACTGGAACCAGAACCCGAAACCCTTCGTCTGGCGCAAGACCGCCGAAGAAATTCTCGTCTCCTCGCCAATATATATCGAAGATTCCAGAACCAGCACACTAGTGCAACGCAAGTCCACGCGGCTGTACCACATGTGTTGTTGCTAGCTCACTAACATACGTATGGGGCTTGGGGTGTATCTGGCGGTCGTGATTGATTCTTGTTCTCGTCGGATGCCGACAGCGCACAGAGCTGCTATCGCAGCACCTCGACGCTGGTTCCGGCTGTTCCTCTTACCTATCGACCTCGGCCGCCAATCGCGCCAGGGCCCCGATGTCCGCGGAACGACTACCTGCCGGCCACGCCAGCACCGTGGTGACCGCGGCGGCGTCGGTGACCGGGATCGCCACATGTTGTGGCCACTGCCACGCACGACTGGAGGCAGGAATTACCAAGAGCGCCTTGCCCAATGCGACTAGCTGGGCTATAGCCGATTGGGTACGCACCTCCGGCCCAGGACCCTCCGGGTAGCTGCCGTCAAGTTTCGGCCACCGGGCCAACGGCAGATCGGGGATATCTCGAATCAGGGAAAGCGTGACATGCGTCCGCGTCGCGAGAAAGTGGCCCGCAGGAACAATGGCCACCTGCCCCTCGGCGAGCATATCTTCGGTGTCGAAGCCGTCGAGATCATCGACCGGCCGGTGCATGATCGCCACATCGGCCCGGCCACCACGCAGCAGCGCCGCCTGCTCCCCGACCTCACACAGCAGCACCTCGATATCAGGAATGTCACTCCGCTTGGCAGCCTCCTCAAGCAGCCGTTGCAGCAGCTCAAGGGACGCACCTGCTTTCGTCGCAAGCACCAGCTGTCCCCGAGGGCTTCCGGCTCGCCGAGTCCGGTGAGCCGCAGCCTCGACCGCCTCGATCACCATGCGCGCCTCGCTCACCAGGACCCGTCCGGCGCCGGTGAGCTCGACGCCGCGACGGTCGCGCTCGAACACCTTCACGCCGAGCCTCGACTCGAGTCGCTGGATCGCACGCGACAGCGGCGGCTGCGCGATACCGAGCCGGTCTGCAGCCCTACTGAAGTGCAGCTCGTCGGCAACGGCGAGGAAATACCGGAGCTCACGCGTTTCCAGATCAGACACGTCCACCACGATACCTCTGATACTCCCCGGGTATCACAGAAGAGGTGATCGGTCTTGGACAGCACGACCCCACGCGGCGACAATCAAGAAGTGAACACCACCAAGACAGCGCTGGTCACCGGCTCAAACAAGGGAATCGGCTATGCGGTCGCACATGAACTCGGCACACAGGGGTTCCGCATCGCGCTCGGAGCCCGCGACGACGCCCGCCGCACCGACGCTGTGGCTCGTCTCCGCAACGACGGTATCGAGGCCTTCGGCGTTGCCCTCGATGTGACCTCCGACGCCAGCGTCGCGGCAGCAGCAGCCACCATCGAGCGCGAGGCCGGCAGGCTCGATGTGCTGATCAACAACGCCGGCATCGGCGGCCGGACCGATGACGGCGCGCAAGACCCGACCACGATGGATCTCGATGTCCTGCAGCACGTCCTGGAGACCAATGTTTTCGGTGCCATCCGGGTCACCAATGCCGTTCTCCCACTGCTGCGGCAATCCGACTCACCGCGCATCGTCAACGTGTCCAGCAACATGGGCTCCCTCGCACTACAAACGGGCCCCCAGATGGCCGCCTATGCGCCGTCGAAAACCTTGCTCAACAGCATCACCGCCCAGTACGCCCGGGCACTGTCGAACACGAACGTCGTCATCAACGCGTGCTGTCCCGGTTATGTCGCCACCGACTTCACCGGCCACAACTCGGGCCGCTCGCCAGAGCAAGGTGCCGCCATCGCCGTCGCACTCGCCACCCTCCCCGACAACGGACCCCGAGGCGGATTTTTCGACGACGCCGGCCCCATCCCCTGGTGAACAGATTGTGACGATCCAAGGCGCGCAGAAACTTTCGTCTTCGAAATTGTGTTTCGGATTTGCTCTCTACCAGTTGGAGCACTGACGGCAACGGATTAATCGACTGGACGACCCTGGCGGCCGCGTCGATCCGGTTCCACTGGGAAGCCTTTGAGCTGGTTTGCTTCCTCAACAAGGGCAACGACAACCAAGACTGTGACAAGGAGCGCGCTGACAATCATGCCTGGCCAGGCACCGCCGACGAGTCCGATGGCTGCGCATGCGAGCACTCCACTTATCAGGGGACGACTGAGGGTGCGTGTGACCCGAAGCCGAAGCGCTGTTTGGGCCACGAGATAGACAGCGGGGCCGCCAATGACGGCGATCATCTGCGCAGACGATAAGCGGTCTGTGGGGTGTGCGATGACCAACTCGTCACCGACCGCCGTCAGAATGATGCCCGCGATGATCAGAACGTGCCCGTAGGTGTAATAGTCGCGAGCCAACTGTGTGCGAGCCGATGATTCAGCAAGCGCGTGTCGAGCAATCTCGCGGGTCGCGGTGAAGTACAACCACCACAAAGCCGCAGTCCCGACGAACGCTCCACCGAACGCTATCACGGTCATCACATCGAGTTGAAGATGGGCCACTGTGGTACCCGTGATGACAATCGTCTCTCCGAGGGCTGCAATGACGAAGAGCCCGAACCGTTCGACGAAGTGATCGGTGGCGAGATCCCATGTCTCCCCCGCCAGCCGAGGCCGGCCGGGGACACGGAAGAAGACCAGCGGCGCAGAGAAGTCGAGCGCGAGCGCAATGATCCACAAACCTACGCGTGCGACATCAGTTGTCAGGGCACCCGCAATCCAAAACACGCCGGCGGCAATTAACCAAGTGAGGATCCGGCCAGCACGCTCACGCTCGAGCGTGCCCTTCTCGGCGACCACGAACGTCAGAAAGAGGTGCCGACCGACCTGGATCGAGACGTAGGCGCCAGCGAACAGCAGTCCTTTATCGCCGAAGGCCTCCGGGGCAGCTATCGCCATGATCAGACTTGCGAGCATCAGCGCGATCAGCAGGATGCGCACGGCGTTGGTTTCCGGGTCGAGCTCGTTGGTGGCCCACGTGGTGTAGTTCCACGACCACCAGACCGCGAGCAGGATCATCACCGCTCGGCCAGCGCCTGCCAAGGTCAGGTGCTCGAGTAAGAGGTGTGAGACCTGACTGATGGCGAAGACGAACACGAGGTCGTAGAACAACTCCAGCGGCGCCGCCCGTTTGCTCTCGGGGTTGTCGCGGCGTTGAGCCTGCCGTGTCACCAGGGGAGCACGCCGGCGCGGTCGGTGACCGTGCCCGTGGGCGTGTCGGGTCCCAGGGTGGCGATGCGAACAGCCGCCTCGGCTCCGTCCTCGACACTGTGCCCGATCCGGCCGGTGAATTCGGTTGCGGTCTGGCCGGGATCCACCGCGTTGAAGCGAACATCGGGGATCGTCTTGGCATACTGCATGGTCAGCATAGTGACCGCACTCTTCGACGAGCCGTAGGCTGCGAGCGGGTACTGCGACTCGACTTGTTCGGGATCCTGGGTCAGCGTGAACGACCCGAGGCCGCTGGTGACATTGATGACCGAGGGGGTGCTCGCAGCTCGCAGAAGAGGCAGGAATGCGTGGGTGACGCGCACCAGGCCGAAGACGTTGGTTTCGTATACGTGGCGGATCTGGTCGGCAGTCATGTCTTCGGGTGCCGTGACTTCACCGAGAATTCCGGCGTTGTTGACGAGGATGTCGAGGTGCCCGGCTTGCCTACGCAGCGTCTCGACTGCAGCGTTGACCGACGCGTCGTCGGTCACGTCCAGTTGGATGAAGTGCGCACCGAGCCGGTCGGCGGACGCACGGCCGTTCTCGGCGTCTCGGGCTCCGATCCAGACTGTCTGTCCGGCCTGGACGAGGCGGCGTGCCACTTCGTGGCCGAGGCCCCTGTTACCGCCGGTGATCAATGTCGTGGTCATAGTTCTCTTTCTGGTATGTGGTGGTGCCGCTACCCTGCACGGAGAAACACGCGGAGCACCAGCGACTTTCGTGGTGGCGGTAAGACTTGTCGCCACCCGGGATGGAAGGGGACCGCCGACGAGGACCCTTCTAGTGATCGGGCCGAAAGGGCAGCAGCAAACGAATGCCGTCCTCGATGGAACCGTCGATCAGTTCAAGCATCTGCGGGACGAGTTCCTGCATGCGCGGTGCGCTCAGGTGAGCGTCGAGCAGCTCGTGGTTTTCCCAGCGCTCGTAGATGATGAACGTGCCGGGCTCGCCGGCGACCTCGTGCGCCTCGTAGTCGATGTTGCCGGGGTCGTTCCGGGACGGCGTGACGGCCGCGGTGATGAAGGCCTTCAGGTCAGCCTCCTTACCGGCTTTTGCGTGCGCTTCCCAGATCACGGTCACGTACCCGTTGGGTGTGGCAGTCATGTTCGGTTCTTCCGTTCGTTGAGGGGTTCCGGCCGAGCCCGCGCCAAAGGCTGGCCCGACCGTTATTTGTCTGGTGGTGTTTCCTGGTCAGCTCTCGACGAAGGCAAGTAGGTCGGCGTTGATGGTCTCGGCGTTCACCGTGCACATTCCGTGGGACAGGCCCGGATAGACCTTCAGGGTTGCGTTCTCGATCAATGTCACCGCCAGCTCCGACGAGTCGGCGATGGGAACGATTTGGTCATCGGTGCCGTGCAGGAGAAGCGTGGGAACGTCGATCGCCCGGAGATCCTCGGTGAAATCGGTCTCCGAGAAGGCTTCGATGCCGTCGTAGTGCGCCTTTGCGTTACCTGCCATTCCCTGGTTCCACCAGTGCAAGATAGCGCCCTGAGATGGCTTCGCACCCGGTCGATTGAACCCGTAGAACGGTCCGGACGCGACGTCGAGATAGAACTGGGAACGGTTGGTAGCCAGTCGTTCCCGGAATCCTTCGAACACTTCGATCGGCAACCCAGCCGGGTTCGATTCGGTCAGGACCATGGTCGGCGGGACTGCTCCGATGAGGACGACTTTAGCCACTCGGCCGGCGCCGTGCCTGGCAACGTAACGAGCCACCTCTCCGCCACCGGCGGAGTGGCCGACGTGCACGACGTCGTTCAGGCCTAGGTGCGTCACGACGGCGGCGGCATCCGAGGCGTAATGGTCCATGTCGTGTCCGTGCCCGACATGGGTAGAGCGCCCGTGCCCGCGCCGGTCGTGCGCGACGACACGGTAGCCGTGGCGGGCGAAGAACAGCAGCTGAGCGTCCCAGTCATCCGAACTCAGCGGCCAGCCGTGGTGGAACATGATCGGCTGGCCGGCGCCCCAGTCCTTGTAGAAGATCTCGACTCCGTCGTCGGTGGCGACGAAGGGCATGGTGGGCTCCTCCCGTTCGGCCCGGTATCGGGCGAATTCTTGACTCCACCAGCGTCGCTCGAGCGTGGTCGTGACAGCTTCGGTCAGTTGACTGCCATTTCATGGCCGTTTACTCAAGTGCGATCCGCTGCAGCCGGACGCCCCGCCCGTGGAACCCACTATCGGGTGGTCGGCGGCTCAGGTGGAAGAGCTTCGAGGGCGTCTCGGAGGGCGCCACGGGATGTGATCCCCAGTTTCGGAAACAACCGATAGAGATGTGACGAGACCGTCCGCGGCGACAGGAAGAGCTGCGACGCGATCTGGGGATTCGACAGCCCCGTCGCTGCGAGCCGAGCGATCTCCATCTCCTGTGGTGTGAGGCTTGTGCCGGCTTTGCCGCGGGAGACGCGTGTCATCCCGGTGGCGCGGAGCTCGGCCTTCGCCCGTGCCTCCCAGGGCCGGGCGCCGACCCTCCCGAATTGGTCACAGGCAGCCTTCAGCTGTGTCCGGGCGTCACGGGTGCGTCCTCGCCTGCGCAGCTCCTCGCCGTACGCCAGACGCGCACGGCCTACCTCGAACGGCCAGTGCTCGATACCTGGCAGCGCGAGCGCCTCCTCGAACCGCTGGACTATGTCGTCGGGCTCCGACGTCATAGCTGTAGCCGTCGCCACGCTCAGCGCCCATCGTGGTGACAGGCGCGCGACACCCGACGCACGCAGCGCGTCGGCGTGCCGCCGCGCCTCCGCACTGTGCCCCGTGCGCAGTGCCGACTCGACGAGATCCGTTGCGGACCAGAGGGCTTCGGGGTTGAAGGGCGGCAGCGAGCCAGGTGGACAGATCGCCGTAGCGTGCCGGAAGGCTGTGTCGAAGTCAGCGGCGCCGATGGCAGCGCGGGCCGCAGCCTGGTGAGCGCAGTTCTCCAACCGCCGTAGTCCCCTGGGCCCGGACCAGCTCCAGATGTCCTGACAGTGGGCACGGCACGCATCGAGATCCCCGCGCTGGGCGTCGACCATCGCCGCGACGTAGCGGCCGACTTGACCGAACAGGCGATAGCCCGTCTCCTCGCACAGCACGATGAGCTCTGCGGCAGCGTCGGCCGAGGACTGCCACCGGCCGCGGTACAGGTCGTCCAGAGCAACGAACATCATTCCGGGCATGCTCGCTCCCATCGCGTCGTCATCGCCGACAATGCGAGAAACAGCCTCGCGGCAGCCTGGGAGCCGGTCGAGGTACGAGGCGGCCAGGGCAGTGCGGATCACGACGTCGGCATCGGTCTGGTCTTTCAGTCGCAAGATCTCGTGGTCCAGTCGACGGAGCATGTCGTCAGTGACGGCCCCTGGAGCATAGTGAATGCGGGCCACGGACACTGCTGCCGCGGGCGAATCGTCCGGAAGCTGTCTGAGAATCTCGATCAGGGGCTGCCAGTGTTCGTCGCGTCCCGAGTAGTGGCTGGCGAGGGTCAGGGTGAAGAGTGCAGTCTCGAGTTCGCCACGCGGCGGGTCGGACGGGACCAGGGCCTCTTCGATCAGCTTCATCAACAACGCGTGGGCGGTATCTGCATCGCCTTCGGTGACGAGCACGAGAAAGGCTGCGGCTGCGGCCGTTGTCGGTGACGGCGCCGGATCCCCGTGCATCTCGCGCATGATCTCGTGTGAGGTATCCAGATGGCCCGCCACCCATGCGGCGAGGTAGGCCGCTCGGGAGAGGCGGCGCGTTCGGTTCCCAGGGTCTGGACTCAGTTGGGCAGCTCGCCGCAGACGAGCGACGGCGCCGGCAGCGTCACCGCGCTGCAGACTGCTCTGTGCCGCGGTCTCCACGACCAAGGCCACCCCCTCGTCGGGCACCGTCGTGGCTCGGGAGAGGTGGTCACCGCGGCGTTCCGGTTGCCCAATCAGCGCGTCAGCCAAGCGGTGGTGCGCGCTGCGCCGCTGCTCTCCGGTTGCGGCGTCGACCACGGCGGACCTGACCAGCGGGTGCCGAAATCGAACGGTGCGACCGTCTTCAGTGACTTTGAGGAGATGGTCACGTTCGGCAGGAGCGAGCCTGCCCAGGGTGCTCGGACCGCCGGCCGCCGCGAGGAGACCGAGGTCACCGGAGCCCTCGAGAGCCGCGAGCAGGAGTAGGTCGCGGGTTCTCTGAGGTAGTCGCGCGACGCGGAGGGCATAGAGAGCGCGGACATCTCGGCCCTGCCCGCTCGTCCACCCCGATCCACGGAGGTCCCTGGCGCCGGACGCACTGGTGGCCCCGGCGAACTCGAGCAGTGCGAGTGGGTTCCCCTGCGCTTCCCCTGCCACCGTCCGCAGGATTCGGGGAGGTAGATGAACGAAACTCCTGGAGAGCAAGTTCAGTGCGTCCGTGTCGTTGAGCGGCGCGATCTTGAGTTCGGCGAGGCCGAGGGACTGGAACAAGTCATCGGTCTCGGTGCGCCAGGCTCCGAGCAGTCCGATTCGGCGGCCGGCGAGCCTCCTGGCGACGAACGACAACGTGGATCGGCTCGCGTCGTCGAAGACATGAAGATCGTCGACGATGACGAGTAGCGGTTGCTCTTTCGCGGCCTCGATGAATAGCAATAGCGCCGCGTTCAGTACAGCGATCCGGTCGGGTGTGTGGCCGATGCCGAGACCGAGCGCGACCTTGAGGACCTCTCTCATGGCATCGGGCAAACCGTTGATCTCGCGAGATAGCGAGACGACGAGTTCGTGGAGACCAGCGAAGCTGATGTCCGTTTCATGTTCGACGCCACTGCCGCGGATGACCCGCATATCCTTCGCGAGGGCAAGGTCAGCGGTCGCGTCCAGGAGCGCGGTTTTCCCCACTCCCGGCTCTCCGGTGAGCAGGACGGCGGCTCCATCCGTCGACGCCCTGCCTACGAACTCTGTGAGCTCGGCAAGTTCGCGGTCTCTACCTACCAGTCCGGTCGGGTCGACGCCTACCCTCACCAATGTTGTCCCATCTCGTATTCGTTGTGGCCCCTGCCTGCTGCGCGAAACAGCAGCACGATCAGTCACACAATCAAGAAGAAAGTATTTCACTAACAGCACCCTGCGACCGAGCCAGAAGGCGGTATCAAACCGCATCACGGATGTACTGCGCACCATGACGATGCGACGGACACCCTCAGGTAGCGGTGCCAGGTCCCTCGCGGCTCCGCCACTGAAACCACCGCCGTTGCGGCAGCTATGCAGACGGGTTTGTCACCGCTGTGCTGTGCACAAATACTCGAAGTACATCGCCGACGATGTTCTCGGCCGAGGCAACCTCGGCGGTCAGACGACGCCTCCGCGCGACGGACACGACCGCGCATCGTCGCTACGCGGTTGGGCTGATGCCCCTGCTCGTCATTGAGAGGCCGGCTGGCGGGTGCACCCGCCAGCCGGCCGCGTCTAGCCGCACTTCCTAGTGGTTACCGGTGCCCTCAGGCCGTGAATGCCGCTGCTGTCGCGGCGGTGTCTTCGAAGAGGTGCATGCGGGTAATCTTTCCGGCCGACACGGTCAGGCGCAGTGCGACATCGGTATGAAAGGGTCGCCCAGTTGGGGCTGCAACGTGGTCGAATGCACCGAAGATGACGGCCTCGTCGCCGTCGGTGACCACGGCCTCGACCCCTACGACACTCTTGCCCGGTTCGAGCACTGCCCACAGTGCGCGGAAGTATTCGGGGACTTCGCTTTTGCGCGAGCGCTGACCGACCCAGGGTGCCAGCGCCGGGTCTCCGGGTACGAACCAGTCGATCTCCTCTGCGAACAGTTCACCCAGTCCTACTGCGTCTTGCGCACCGAGCCGTGTCAGGAAGGCTTCGGTCGTTTCTGCTGTGGTTTGTGTGGTGGCAGCCATGGGGCGTCTCGTTTCTAATCAGGGTTCCCGATCACAGTTATGTAGTGATCGATACAAAAAGTTATCACATCCGTAGCGTCCGCTATAAAATCCGGGTATGGGACGCCCACGCAACTTCAACCGAGATGCCGCTCTGGAAAAGGCGATGCTCCTCTTCTGGGAGCGCGGCTACGAGCAGACCAGCGTCACTGACCTCACACATGAGCTCGGCATAGGGCCACCCAGCCTGTATGCGGCATTCGGGAGCAAACGTGAACTCTTCGACGAGGCCGTCGCGCGCTACGAGGCCAGTCCTGAGTCGGTGACCACCGCAGGTGGTACCGGAACAACGCAACGTGAGGTGCTGCGGGCGATGTTCGACCGCGCCACGAAGGAGTATCCGAGCCAGGAACACCCGCGTGGCTGCCTCGTCAACACCGAGCCCGAGTTGAGTGGGAACCGCGGCCGGAACCGAGCGATCACGGCGGACCAGTTGCGGAAAGTGTCCGACAGCGAGTCGTCCGTCGACCCAGAGACCCTGGCCGCCTTCACACAGGCCCTTCTCGTCGGGTTGTCGTCCTACGCCCGCGACGGCGCCGACGAGGACCAGCTACGTCGAGTATGCGACCTGGCTCTGCGCGCATGTCTGCCCATTCGGGGCCACTGACAACGCAGAAGCTCGGCACCTTGAAATCGGCCGAGGCACAGTCGGTTCCGTAGCCATTCGTCACGTGACGGACCAGCCAGCCGCTTGCCGCCGAGGCCGAGGCCGAGGCCGAGTACCAAGATGATGAGGCTGCGCCGCCCGACCCCGGGCACTTGGCAAGGCATCTGCTGTGACAGATCCGGCACGACTTCGCGAACAAGGACTGCCCATGTGATGAAAGTGCAGGAAATAAGGTTCTGAACTGGGGAATCGCCGGGAAGCCTCTAGCGCCGACCTCCCGCCAGATGTTGTCGCTGATTGATTCCTTCCCGGCCAGCGAACTCCGAAAGTCCCCGGTGCGGGTTGCTCGGATCAGCGAACGCTTGCCGTACATTCCCGTCCGAGTGGGTTGCGAAGGTCAAGGACCGAGTCGTTGACATCGAAAAGACCAAACGCCTTCGGCCTGAGGTATTGAAGCTCGTCATCGACACGTGGTTGGAGTGGAACGTGCCCGGTGATGTCATGGCAGCCGCAGCCCTGGTTTGTCTTGGGTGCCTGAGGAATTGGTGTTGAGGTGCTCGCGAATCGTGCGCGGGTGAGAGCGGGACACCGTCGACAACGCTCGGGCGATGTCGCTGTAATCCTCGGCGGCCGGTGTCTGCTGGGACTGGAGCCAGCTCCGCGCCCGGGAGACGGCAAGATCGCGGTTGTCGGGATAGCCTCTCGACCAGTCGATACCGGCTTTGTCGATCCGATCGAGAACCTCGGCAGGGTCGATGATGTTGTCGCGGATCAACGCTCCGACGAACTCGTGATCTTTCTCCCGGCCTGCAATCAGTTTCGAGACACACAGGTCGATCGGGTGCAGGCACAGTCCGGTGCGCCCGTAGTTTTGAGCGTCACCGGTTCCGCTGGCAGTGAAGGCAACGAGCCTGTTCTCCCAGCCGCGGGGAAGGACCACGGTGTCCCTGTGGATCCCCTCGACATAAACGCCGTGGCGAAGGTGAAACGGCGAGTCCTCCCCTACCCAGACGTTGAGCGTGCTCACCTTCTCAGTGACATCGGCGCCGGTGGTGAAAGCGCTGGCCGGAATCATGTCGACTTCCATCGAACGTATAGCTTCTTCCGGCAGCGAGGCTTCGTCGTAGCTTCCGAGTACCGATTGAGACCCGAAGATCACCACCTGCGATTCCTCCACCCACCCGCACGCAGCGATAACTGCTTTTTCGAGGTCGCTTCGTTTCACTCGCGAGTTCTCTTGAGAAGGTCGAGTACGCGCAGGCGTTCGCTCTCGCTCAACAACACCGACAGGGGCGACATGTTTCGCATCTCACGGTCGGTCTCGGTATCGGAGACGCTGATCTTGCGAACGGTGTCGATGTCGTTGTCCGCGATGATGCGTTCCCACTGGTCCAGGCACTTGCGGAGCATGTTCCCGTGAACGTGCTCACGGTTGGTCTGCAATCTGGCGCGCACCTTGTCGGTGTTGATCGAGAGGTGTTCGCGGTCAATCTTGTCCAGGACCGCTTCGTGTACGAGTTTCTTCCGGACGACTTTCGACAGGACTGCGGACATCTGCGACTCCCTCCATCTTCGATGGACCAGTGTTGACCAGGTAAGTTGTTCGATCAGTGTATCTGTTTCGCGGACTTGGGCACGGTCATCGGAACGCCTTCGGTCAGATTCTGCCCGATCCGCCCCACTCACCATGTAATACATACAGAGGTCTATTCGTAGAATACGATAGTGGAATGTTGATCGGATACGCACGCTGCGCTTCGTCGATGGACGGCGACGAGCAAGGCCAACGCGCTGCACTCGTCGCACTCGGCGTCGATGCCGACTCCATCCATATCGACCACGGTCTGACCGGGACAGACCGGCCCAGACCTGCACTGACAGCTGCATTGTCCGCTCTCTCGGCTCGGGACACCCTCGTCGTCACGACGCTCGAACGGCTGGCTAGGTCGGTCACCGACCTCAGCGAAATCGCCACGGACCTCGCACAACGGGACGTGCTGTTGATGTTCGCCGGCACAGTCCACGACCCGAAGGACCCCATCGGAGCAACCGTGTTCGACATGCTCTCGAAAACCTTCAGCACGTTCGAGACCGGCCTGATCCATCTGCGCACGATGGAAGGAAACGCTCGCCGCAAAGCCACCGGCGGCTTCGCCGGCCGCACCCCACTCCTCGACGCAAAGCAGCAAGCAAAACTCTTCGACCTGCACTCTCGGCGCGAGCATTCCATTGCGGAGCTGGCAAAAATGTTCAACCTCAGCAAACCCGGTGTCTACAAATACGTCGCACGCGAGAAGAACCTACGCTCGGAACCCGACTCCAGCTCCACCACTTAACTGACGTCACCAGCACATTGTGAAAGGGCAAGGCATCGCGTCAGCGGTGTCGCGGCAGCACCCTGTTATCCCAAGGTGTTTGTCTGGAACTGGCCGAGGCCGACTATCGGATTCCACTTCGGGCGGCTTGGTCGGTTTCAGGTACTGAGGCCCGTAAGGTCATCCCGGCGGTCATCTGAGGTCGCCACTCGACCTCACAGGAGTACCTTCATGATTCGCGCCCGAACGCTCTCGAACGTGTCTCTTCACCGCGCGGCATTCCTGACTGCTGCAGCGGTCGCGATCTCGACTTTGGCTGGCTGCAGTGCGGGACCCAGTACCGGGGATGCTGACGTCCTATCGTTCGAGGGCCTCGACTACCCGAGCGCCATAGATGTCGATTCCGATGGAAACGTGTACATCACAGACTCGGGTACCGTTCGCAGACAGCGACATTGGTGACAAACGCTCTGGGAATGGCCATTTCCAATCGAGGCCCGACACCCGGCACACTCATTCACTCGGACCACGGAGTGCAGTTCACGTCCTGGGCATTCACCCGCCGGGCGCACGACTCGGGTCTGGTTCCATCGATGGGATCGATCGGCGATTGCTATGACAACGCCGTGATCGAATCTTTCTGGGGCAGAATGCAAACCGAGCTCTTGAATCGGAAACGATGGAAAACGAGGATCGAATTGGCCAACGCCATGTTCGAGTACCGCGAGATCTTCCACAATCGCCAACGTCGGCACAGTGCCCTCGGGATGCTGACACCGATCGAGTTCGAGAACGTACACTTCACACGTCAACCCGTAGCCTGAAGTCAATATGACGACTCCACGAAACTCGGGGTACATCAAAGTCTCCGGACTCGCCGGTGCCATTCAGTCGAACAACTAACGCTGGCGGCTAATTCCAGTCGATGTGGACGGACTCGATCGAGTCGAAATGGAAGCCGAAATCGTTGCTGTACCGATCGAATCCCTTGTTTTCGGGATAGTCCAGTGTGGCATGTCGCTCGAGCAATGCGACCACGCGGGCGTTGTCGTCGTTGGCGAGAGCAGCAGCGAGTTCGCGCGATTCCTCCGCCGTGAACGGTACATCCGAGTTCGCGAAATCCAATGTGCGAACGCGATAGTCGTATCCCTCTTCCGATCCGTTGCGTACCGAGACACCACCCTTGACGCGGATGGTTGCCTTCTTGGGGGTACCGTCCGGGCGCAGAACGCCAGCGCGCGTCATGATGTCGTCGGCTTTGACTTTCTTGAGTTTCTTCTTCGCATCCGCGCGCAGCTCATTCGTCGCTCCCGACCTGTACCGAGAGACAGCGGACGGCGAGCGGCCGATCTTCTTCGCTACTGCGCTGATACCGCCGAGACGCTCGATCGCCGCGCGGCGTTGCGCCCGCTCAGCGACGTCCACGTGCGGGATGCGGCCTTGTTGTGCCCACCGGCGCAAGGTGCGATCCGACGGTGGTGTGCGGCCGGCGTCGACCGCGGCTTGACGTAGTCCGTCGTTGCCGATCTGTGTGCGGATCTGCCTGACGGTAACTTTGCTGGTCAGCCCGGCCAAGCCTCCGGTTTTGACGGTTTTGGACTTTTTGACTCCGCTGGTTGCGGCGTTGGCGACGGACACTTTCAGCCCGTCGAGTCCGACCGCCTGCTGGACGGGTTTTTTCGATCGGGGTTTTGGGAGATGTAGGGCCATCGCTACTGCCCTTCGTCGTCGCGTGGTGTGAATGCGTCTTTGATGACGAGATTCATCTCGTGGGTGTCGTCCGCCTTGCTGAACGCGTCGATCATTGCTTCGCTGAGGGTAGTACGTTTCTCCACGGACATTTTGCCCAGCGCATCACTGTCATGGGCAATGTCCTCTCCCTCGCCGAGCATGTAGACCCAGGAGTCGGTCACCGTTCGCACCGGCCACCGCCCGCTCTCGCGTGCAATGCGCATCGCGACCCGGCGGCCACGCCAGCGGCAATGCGCAATGATCGACGCACGCCAGAGCGGCTGGCGATGGTGCTGCATCTGCTTGGCAGTCCACATGTCCGGGTTCACCATTCGCCCGATGTAGCCCTTATAGCAGGCACCGAGGAACCGCTTCATCGCGATGTCACCGGTATCGACCGCAACTTTGCGGCCCTCACGCAAGATCTTTGCCCATTTGTCGAGGGCGCGGCCCTGCTCCGGGTACACCCAGGCTTCGGTGATGTCGAGATCGTCGAGTTCGGCGCCAATACCGCCGTCCGCAACAGGGGCTTGCAAGCTGTCGAGGCTGACGGATGTGACCCACGTCTGCACTGGTTGATCGGCGAGCATATGCGGGTGTGGGAGGGGAAGTTTCGCGGGCAACGCCAGCGAGTTGCCGGCGGGCAGCGTGATGCGCCGCAACCCGAACGGTGCACCCTTGACACCCGATGCTGCTGCGCTGATGGCGTTCTCGCCACTCAGGTGGCGGGGTTTGCCAGGCGTGCTTTGCCGTTCTTGCTCTCGAAGACTCGCTTCTCTGCTGCACCTCCGAGACATCTAATTCGCATTACGCCACGGCACACAAGACTGGACGACTCGAAATTTCACCAATAATGCTCTCGGACTATAAGTTCCGCGCGGATGCACTCAAGCGGCAGGTGCATTAAATGCTGTCTGACCGATCTAGTGTCAGGTCTTGGGCCAAGGCCCAGGTTTCCTTCTCCCAAAATGCTGTTCCCGATGGTCCGCGACCTCGCCACAGGTGGATTTCCGGTCACGGTGCCGTGCCAGATGCTCAGTTTCTCAACTCAGGCGTTCCATAGATGGCGTGCCAGCCCTGTGACACAAAAGGATTGGGACGATGCGCATTTGATCAACGCCGCCTACGACATTCACACCGACGACCCAGCTTTCGGATACCGATTCATCGCCGACGAATTACCGAACCGAGGCATCATCGTCGGCGAGAACCGTGTCGCTCGGTTGTGTCCGCAGGAACATCTCTGATCGGTGTTCGCGAAGAAGAAGGGACTAAACAGGAAAACGGGGCCAGCGGTCCACGACGACCGCCGGCACAGTCCATGATGTCGCGGGCTTTGACGTTTTTGAGTTTCTTCTTCGCATCGGCACGCAGTTTGTTCGTCTCCCCCGACCTACAACTGGACACTGCAGATCTGGAACGGCCGATTTTCTGTGCGACAGCATCGATTCCTCCGAGACGCTCGATCGCAGCCCGGCGTTGGGCATGCTCGAAAACCTCCGGGGTGGGGGATGGGTCCCTGCTGCGCCCACGCCGCAACGTTCGATCCGACGGAGGCGTCCGGCCCGCATCGATCGCTGCTTGGCGTAATCCGTCGTTCTTTTCGACGACAACTGCTCCGGTGCGAGCGGGCGTGGGACCGAGCAGAACACCGAGATACTGTGCGCACCAAGTGGGTCAGCGCTTGACCTCCTGCGGCGCTCGGACCGGCAACACCCCGGGCACGCCGCACTCGCGCCGACATATGCTCGGCGTTCAGCACCCCCCAACCAGCGCGAAAAACGTGGGGCATGGCGAGAAACCTAGCGGCTACTTTCGACCCAAATCCTTGCGACGCTGAACGGTTTGAGGATTAGACGACAAAATCCTCAGGCAATCGTGACTATGAGTACGGTAGGCATCCCGAAAGGCAAGCCACGATCGGTGCGAGGGATCTTCGAATTCCGCGTACACAATCTGTATGCGTCCCTCCGTCAGATCCTTCCATCGCGACTCCTCCACCTCCAGGTCCTCCATCGCGCAGGCCAGGAGTGCGGCATCGTCGAGATGCCTCGCGCGTTCGCGTGAATCTACTTTGTATGCCGCACCTTTCAATACACGCGAGCCGAGTACATCCGGCATGCTAAAACGGACGTGCTCCGTCCTTCCACCCCATGATCTCTACCAATCACCGATGCCAGCCATCGACTCCGCTGGTTACGACCGTGTTGGTGTCGAAATATGTTCGCTGACAGGTGTTGACGCGAAAAACCGATGACCATCGACATCGGCTCGCCACGGCAAGAATATCAGCCAGAATTACAGGAATCGCGTGCTGTTATTGCCCGAGTGCATCGCGCAGTGAACGCTGTTCCTCGTCGGTGTAAATCTCGCGCAAGGCTTTCGCCAGCACTTCCGGATTTACACCGACCTTACGGAGCGAACGCAGTGAACGGACAGCCTTGGCCGTAACAATTGTGCTACTGCTTGAAGTCTCGGTGGGCGGATCTGTTTCCTTCGATTCCTCTTGCGCAGACTGTTTTTCGGCACGCTCCTGCGCGGCGCGCCAGGCCTTGACCTGACCTTCGAGCGGGACCTGCGCGAGGGAACGTGCCAATCTGATGGCGATCTCTCCCCCGCGAAGCTTCTCCTGAAGTTCAGGAGAAAGCTTGAGTAACGCGCGGCGCTGCGATACCCAACCTTTGGAACGACCGAGTCGCTGGGCTGCGGCGTCGGCACTGCCGCACTCGGCAACGAGCGCTTGGACTGCTTCTGCTTCTTCCAGGACATCGAAATCGCTGCGGCCGATGTTCTCGATGATCGCGGCTTCGAGAATCGATTCTGAGCTCGTTGCGATACTGTCGCGGACAACGACGTCCATGCCTGTGCGGCCGAATTCTTTTGACGCCGCAAGACGCCGGTTACCGTTGACGACGATGTAACGTGCTGCACCGATGAGCTTTTCGTCAGCAGGAAATATCTTCAGCCAGGTCGCCCTGGTGATGGCGACGCCTGGTTGGAGCTGCCGTTCGGCGATCGTCGACAGATCTGACAAGTCACCGATCCGGCGCCGCGGGTTACGTGGGTTGCCGACCAACTCCCCTAAGGGAACATTCGCGAGGAGCTGACCATCGATATACGTGCTGGCATCGGAAGGAACGCCTGCGGGTGTGGTTTTCGCGGGCGTTACAGGCTTACTATCGACGGAAGAGTTGTCGCCGACGGAACCGGCCAGCGACGCCAAGTCGATCCTGCCGCCCCTGCGCGCCATCAGTGTCCACCAGCTTCCAACTCGAGGCTCAGTTTGTAGAAATCTTCGCGGGCCTGCAGAGAAACGCGATTGGCGTCGTATTCGGTCACCACGCGGCCGTCCGCAGCCGCACGTGTGTGAACCTTGTAGTGGCGCACCACAGTCCGGGCGAGCGGCCAACCGTGAGCATTGACGAACGCGCGAGTCTGCTCCAGATCAACCTTGCCATCTCGCGGGTCCCAGTTATTGATAACGACAACGAACTTCTTGCCGAGGGGCTCGATGACCTTCTTGATCGTGCGAGCCGTCGGGTCGAAGCACAGCGGCTCGGGTTCGATCGGAACGATGACCAAATCAGCAATCGAGAGGACTGCGCGCAGTGCGTCACCGGACGCGCCGACACCCAAAGAGTCTGCACCGTCGCCGTTGCTGGAGAAATCGATCCACCCCGGTGTGTCAACATAGACGTGACTGATACCGGGAAGATTGTTGAGCTGGCTCAGAATCTTTGGATTGTCATGTGCCTGAGCGATTTTGAAGGGAAGTTCGTTGCCGGAACCTTCGACACGATCGGCCCACCACACTGCCGATCCCTGAGGGTCAACCGAGATCGCCGCCACAGGCGATTCGACATCCGCATCACCGGTCAGCGCGTGAGCTTTCACCGCCGCGAGATTCATTGTCAGGGTGGATTTTCCCACTCCACCCTTTTGATTCAAAACCACGTGCACAGCCATATATAACCTCCGTATACTTCGCTCCCCAATAAGGGGAGCTACTTCGGACTTTCGCCGCCGCAACCACTTCGAAGCAGCGGGCGTGTCAAGTTCACTCTACGGGGTCCGCACGTGAATCCGTAAATCGACATGCGGCAATCACCATAAGCCACAAAGAGCTTCGCGGCAACAGATGTCGAACGCGCTCGCGATCCACTTACTGCCAACACACGTGGAGGCCAACTGACCTGCCATTCAACAGTTCTGCACTACTGGAGCAGTCGAACGTGGAAACAATCTGCACGGGCAAACCCCAGTTGCGGCAGACCGGTTGCCGCAATCTCACAGTGGAGAACAAGTCTGATTGCTCACCGGCGCCGTAACTGTGTGGGATTGACCTATCAACCTAACTTCTTATCGAAAGATACTCTGCTACAAGGCGATTCACGCAATCGACTATGTCTTTCAGCTCCGAAGCGCTCAGACAAAATTCGCCACACCCGCCCTGATTCATTGGCGATCATTCACCACCGGCCATTACGTCACAGTGACGATATGTTTACTGGTTTTACCAAGCCGAACAATTTCTATATGCGATCTGGCAGTTGGCCCTTCATTCCTATATCTTGCACCGCGCTACAAAGCGCGCCACGATTTATATCCGTGATTACGAACCGGAGTACGGTACAGGTTTGCACACATACGCGATCAAGAGGACGGAGCTCAGTGCCCCCATTTCTCGCGATAGGGCGATCTCCGATTTCCTAGCACCGACTGTGCCGGTTTACCGCGGTAAACTCCCCCACTCCGCTCTATCCGGCGAAGCGCTCGACCCCCGTGGTTTACCGCGTGACTCCCAGGGGAA
>NZ_BCWX01000012.1 GCF_001894805.1 Rhodococcus globerulus NBRC 14531
GGGACTCCTCGAAAGCCCCGATCGAAACCCGCACACAAGGTTTCGGTCGGGGTTTTTGCGTGGGCAGCTACACGCGTGCGAGGTTCGGGGTGCGTCGCAGTCTGCCGGTTCCCGGGACGGAAGCCCACACGACCAGTGCAAGTACGCCGTCCACGACAAGCGCAACCACCGCGACCAAGATTGCGCCGACAACAACGCGGTCGTACTTGTACAGCGCGATTCCGTCGAAGATGTACCGTCCGATGCCGCCCAGATTGACGTAGGCGGCAACAGTCGCGGTCGCGATGACTTGCAGTGTGGCGTTTCGGAGCCCACCCAGAATGAGCGGAAGCGCATTGGGAACCTCGACGCGTAGCAGTACTTGCGTCTCGGTCATCCCCATTGCGCGCGCCGCGTCGACGACGTCACGGTCGACACTGGCGATGCCGGCATACGTTCCGGCTAGCAATGGCGGAATGCCGAGGATGACCAGTGCGAGGATCGGGGGCATCACTCCCAGTCCCATGAGCAGGACGAGGAACGTCAGCAAGCCGAGCGTGGGTAGTGAGCGCAGTGCGTTGACAAGACTGACCACCACGATCTGACCGCGTCGTAGATGCCCGATGATCAGGCCGATCGGGACCGCGATCACTGCGGCGAGGGCGACGGCCAGCAGGCTGTACCAGAGGTGCTGCAGGATTCGGGTGCCGATTCCGGTGTCGCCGCTCCAGTTGTCGGGATTGGTCAGGTACTCCCAGGCGCCGGTGAAGATACTCATACCGGCTCACCTTCGGCCGTGACGATCGCAGGGACCTTCGATGCGGACGGAGTTCTGGTCCACGGGGTCAGGAACCTGCCGAGCAGATACAGGATCAAATCGAGGGCCAGTGCAAGGACCACGATGGCGATGATGCCGGCCACGATCTGGTCGGGGTAGTCCCGGTCGTAGCCCTGTTTGAACAGAACTCCCAGACCGCCGATACCGATCAGCGAACCCACCGACACCAGCGAAATGTTGGTCACCGCAATCACTCTGACATTTGCGATCAGAACCGGCAGCGCAAGGGGCAGTTCGACGGTTAACGCCCGGCGCAGTGCGGTGAAGCCGATGGCCGTCGAGGCATCGATGACGTTGGCGGGTACCGAATCCAATGCTTCCGGGACCGCGCGGACGAGCAGTGCGGTGGAGTACACACTGAGCGCGATGATGACATTGAGCGGATCGAGTGTCTTGAGTCCGAAAATCTGCGGGATGGTGACAAACAGTGCCAATGACGGAATGGTGAACGCAATGCTGGCCAAGGTCAACGTGATTCGGCGCAGCCATCGGATATTCCGAATTGCCGTGCCGACGGGAAGGGCAATGACCAAGCCCACCGCCAACGGCACCAGTGCGAGATACAGATGTGTTCGTGTGTAATCCAGAACCGTCGAGAAATTGTCGATGAGCCAGCGCACGCCGCTACACCCCGAATCCTTCGGTGAAGGCGAGTCGATTGCGTTCCTGGTCCTCGCGCCGACGTTGCTCGGCCAATTTGGCCACAACCTCGGAGCCCAGAATGCCGCCGATCACCGCACCTTCGGCATCCACGGCAACACCGATTCCGGACGGTGACGAGATGGCCGCGTCGAGCGCCTGCCGAAGATCGCCGCCCGGGCCGAAGAGAGAGCCGCCGGCTGACGTCGACTGTGCCAGAGTGTGTCCGGCGCGTGTGCCCTCGACACCGGTGACATCGATCCAGCCTAGGGGTGAACCGGACTCGCTGACAACGAGCACCCATTCACCCAATTCGAGTCTCAGGGATGTCAGTTCCAACTCGGTGGCCGTCCGGATGGAGTGCAGCGGCACCTCGTCCGCGCTGCGGAAGGACAGTCCTCGATATCCGCGATCACGTCCGACAAAACCGGCCACGAAATCCGTAGCCGGCGCGGCCAATACGTCGCGCGGCGCGGCTACCTGCTGGAGGCGACCGCCCGGACCGAAGACCGCGATGTGGTCGCCCAGTTTGACTGCTTCGTCGATATCGTGCGTGACAAAGACGATGGTCTTCTTCAGTTCGCTTTGCAGGCGCAGCATTTCGGCTTGCAGGTCCTCACGAACCACCGGATCGACGGCGCTGAAGGGTTCGTCCATCAACAGAATCGGCGGATCGGCAGCCAACGCGCGGGCGACACCCACTCGCTGCTGCTGCCCGCCGGACAACTGCGCCGGGTAGCGCGTCGCCAGTGACGGATCGAGACCCACGCGTTCGAGAACACCCAGTGCGGCTTTACGTGCGGCGCGGCGAGATTCACCCCGCAGCACCGGAACCGTTGCGACGTTGTCGACGACGGTCCGGTGCGGCAACAGCCCGGCATTCTGGATGACGTAGCCGATACCGAGTCGCAAGGTCACCGCGTCGGTCTGCGAGATGTCGCGGCCGTCGACGCGGATTGTGCCCGACGTGGGCGTGATCATCCGGTTGATCATCCGCATCGACGTTGTTTTGCCACACCCGGACGGACCGACGAACACCGTGAACGACTCGGCCTCGATGGTGAGATCGAGTCGATCAACTGCGGTGGTGCCGTCCGGGAACTGCTTGGTGACTCCCTCGAAGGTGATCACGTGGGTTACGAGACCGGCTTGTCGAGGCCCTGCGCCGAGATCCACGCCTTGGCTGCTGCGGCCGGTTCCGTCTTGGCGTCGCCGGACACCGCCACGTTGAGATCGAGCAGTTCCTCGGTGGTCAGCTTTGCCGAGACCGCGTCGAGGACGGCTGCGAGCTTGTCGGACGATGCCGATGCGCGCAGCACCGGCACGACGTTCTGGGCGGGGAAATTGTTCTTCGGGTCTTCGAGGACAACAAAGTTGTTGGCCGGAATCGACGCCGACGTCGTGAAAATGTTTGCGGCGGTGATGTCACCGGATGCGAGTGCCTTGACCGTTGCCGGGCCACCGCCGTCCGCGATCGGGACAAAATTGGAGGCCGAGATGTCGAGTCCGTAGTTTGCCTTCAACCCGGGCAGGCCGACGGGACGCTCCTGGAATTCGGCCGGCGCGCCGAACTTGACCTCGGCGGAATGCGGCGCCAGGTCGGCGATGGTCTTCAGGTTCCACTTGTCGGCCGTTTCCTTGGTGACGACTACGGCATCTTTGTCCTCCGCCGACGCGGGCGTGGTGATGGCCAGTTCGCTACCCAACGCGGCCGGCAGAGCCGCCAGGACGTCCGCGGAACTGGTCGCGGTGGCAGCGGGATCGAGATACTGCAGAAGATTGCCCGTGTAGTCGGGAATGAGGGTGATCGAGCCGTCCTTCAACGCCGGAATGTAGGCCTCGCGGCTACCGATGTTGAACGAAGTGGACACGTCGAAACCGTTGACGCGAAGTGCTTCCGCATAGATGTTGGCAATGATCTCGGACTCGGTGAAGTTTGCCGAACCCACGACGACGGTGTTGGGGTCCGAACTGCTGTCGCTGTTGTCACTGCTGCCACACGCAGTGAGCGCAGCGAGTGAGAGGACAGTTGCCGCTGCTACGAGCAGACGGCTGGAACGAAATCGTGAGGTGCGCATGTGCGTCCTTCCGTGTTTCGGGCGTCGACAACCATTCCCGTCACCCGAGTGTCACTCGAGTAGGACTGGTTACCGCGCATCGCCAGGCAAGTGTAACGATAGGTACCGACAAGGCACGGTATTCGATCAGTGGGAACGGAATGTGAGGGTTCGGTGCTATCTGCACGCGCGAGGTATTCGACAGTTGTTGCAGCAGTGCTGGTCCTGCCCGTTCTGACCGGATGCAGCACCGGCGATTCGGTGATAGGGAACGACGCCGGTGCCCCGACCGAGCAGGTAGTTGTGGCGTCGGGGGAGTCGGTGGAGGGTTCGGTCCTGGCCGAAGTGTACGCAACCGTGTTGGCGTCGTCCGGGGTTCCAAGTCGAGTCGAGGAACTCACCGGGGGACGGTCGGACGCACTTGCTGCGCTCGATGCCGCGCGTGTGACGTTGGTACCAGAGTTCACCGGTTCGCTACTGACTTACTACGAACCGCAGAATCCGGCCCGCACCGCTGACGACGTCTTCGAAGCGTTGAGTCGTTCTCTGCCCGAGGGTCTTTCGGTTGCAGACTATGCAATCGCGGAAGACCGGGCCGTCCTGGCGTTGGGACGCGATTCCGCATCGGGGACTCAGTCGCGCACCCTCGGGGCATTTGCACCCTCGTGCGCCGAGACCGTTGCCGTTGTATCACCACGGTTTATCGAAGATGGTGCACTGGAACAATTAGCGGAAGGCGCTGACTGTACTTTTGCGCGCGTCGAGCAATCGGCAGCCGACATATCGGACACTGTTGCGACCGAACCCACCGCCTTCGGAACTACGACGCTCTCGCCCCTGGCTCAGTCAACCGCTGTCACAGTGCTGGCCGATCCGGATCACATCCTGGCTGCGCAGAACGTTGTTCCACTGTTTCGGACCGGAGCGCTGAGTGATTCAGCAGTGAAGGCGCTCAGTGTTGTTGCGGGTGAACTGTCCACGACAGACCTTGCCGCGATGATCGACCAGGTCCGACGCGGGCAGGCGACGCCGTCAGCGGTGGCGCGATCCTGGTGGGACACCCGTCAATGACTGGCCGCATCGGCTGAATTGTCCGCTGCCCTGGCTCCGTGTGATTCCAGGAATTGCCCCAGATCGGCTACCGCGTCGGCGGCTTCCGAGACCAGCGACGCCTGGGCGTGCGCGACATGCCACAACCGTGCGTATTCGACCAGCGACACGTCGACGCCGGCCGCGGTGAGTTTGTCTGCGAACTCCACGACCTGAGGGTAGAGGACTTCACCCGATCCGATGTGAATCCTTGTGGGCGGCAGTGTTTCGAGGTTTCCATGTATGGGTGCGTAGCCGGGATCCGTGCGGTTGCCGTGTCCGAGGTAGGCGTCGGCGGCATCGAACGACCAGCCGGTGTTGACGACCAGATCGGCTTTCTTCCCGGCGCTGCGATCCCCGGGATCCACCCAGGGTGAGATCAGTGCCAACGCCCCGGGCTGTACGCCGTGACGCTCGATGAGGCGAAGTGCCGTTGCGACCGCCAAACCGCCGCCGGCGCTGTCGCCGGCAATGGCAACCTGCTCGGGTCGGTAGTCGAATTCGGTGATCAGTTGCATGTACGCCGCTGCGGCGTCGTCGAGCGCTGCGGGGTAAGGATTCTCCGGAGCCAGCCGGTAGTCCAACGTGAAGACAGCGCGGGAAGATTCGCGTGCCAGATGTGCTGCCAGGCTGCGGTGTGTGCTCAGCGAGCCCAGCGTGTAGGCGCCGCCGTGCAAGTAGAGCACTGCCAACGGGCGTTCGGTTGCTCCGACTGTGATCCGCTCGGCGGGTCGGCAGGCGAGTTCCAGCGGACGCACAACGGCGCCCGCTGGAATCTGCTGCAGGGGAGCTCCGGCCTCGAGCAGTAAACGCTGAACCCGATACGGCAGTCGCGAGTTGAAGGCCAGACGGAAGTACGGCTTCAACAAGAAGGCGACAACGGATAGCGGAAGGGTGAACGTGCTCACCGGCAGGGCTCCTGACTGTGTGAAAGTGGAAAGCTCAGTGGGACTTGGGCATCACGCGGCCGGCGATGGTGGCCACGACGCGTTGGTATCCCGAACCGACCAGGCGGACCCAGGCGTCGAGTGCGATGGCGTCCATGCCGATGAGGACGCGTGGCTTGCCCTTGCGAACCCCGTTCACGATGGTCTTGGCTGCATCCTCAGGAGTGGTGCGCGCCAACTTGCGATCGAAGAACTCGGAGAACGACGCGAGGTCCTCGCCCGGTCCGGCAGTAGCATTGCGCGCGATGGCCGTCTTGATTCCGCCGGGGTGCACGCAGGTCACCTTCACCGGGCTCTTGGCGATCAGCATCTCCTGGCGCAGTGACTCGGTGAAGCCGCGAACTGCGAACTTTGCCGAGTTGTATGCACTCTGACCGGGCATCGACAGCAAGCCGAACAGGCTCGAGATGTTGATGATGTGGCCGTCGCCGGATGCGATGACATGTGGCAGGAATGCTTTGGTGCCGTTGACAACTCCCCAGAAATCGACATCCATGACGCGTTCGAAGTCCTTGAATTCGGACTTCTCGAAAGTGCCGTGGTACGCGATACCCGCATTGTTGTAGATCTGGTTGATCTTGCCGAAGTGGGTGGCAACTGCGTCGGCGTACTCGAGAACCGCTTCGCGCTGGGTGACGTCGAGGTGGTCCGACTTCACCTGGGCACCAAGAGCTTCCACGAGGCGGGTGGTCTCGGTGAGGCCGACGGTGTCGACGTCGGAGATCGCCAACTTCACACCCTGCCCGGCCAGGTTCAGTGCGAGTGCGCGGCCGATACCCGATCCCGCTCCGGTGATGACAACAACCTTGCCAACAAAATCACTCATTGTGCTACTGCTTTCTCGTCGTCGAGGTCGATCTGTGATGTGGTTCCGGTGCCGACGGCGCCGAGATCGGACGTGGCGACGCTACGGTACGCCGCGAGGTCGAAATGCTTGGTGGCATTGCGGAACTGGAAGGTGAAACCGGGCCACAGGGTGGTGTTGTTTCCGTGCTTGTCCATGTACCAGCTGGCGCAACCGCCGTTGTTCCAGACGCTCTTGGACATCGCTGCCTGCAGGTCCTTGTTGTACTTTTCCTGCTTGTCGCTGCGAACCTCGATGGTGCCGATGTCGTACTTGTCGATGGTGGCGATCGCGTCGACGAGGTAGTTGAGCTGCGATTCGATCATGAACACCATGGACGAGTGGCCGAGACCGGTGTTGGGGCCGACGAGGAAGAACATGTTGGGGAAGTTGGCAACGGCTGCGCCCTTGTATCCCTGCATGCCGGTGTCCTCGAAGACCTCGGCGAGCGAGCGTCCGTCCTTGCCGAAGATTCCCGCAAAGGTGGGGGAGTCGGTGACGTGGAAACCGGTGGCCACGACGATGGCGTCGATCTCACGCGTGGTTCCCGTCTTCGACACGATGCCGGTGGCGGTAACTTCCTCGATTCCTTCTGTCACCAGGTCGACGTTGTCCTGGGCAAGGGTGGGGAAGTAGTTGTTGGAGATCAGCATGCGCTTGCAGCCGATCTGGAAGTTGGGGGTGACCTTCTTGCGAAGGGCCTTGTCCTTGATCTGGGCCTTGAGATGACGCTCGGCGGCAAACTGCAGGGGCTTCATGAAGATCGGCGCCTTTGCCAGGCCGACAACCTGGGTCTCGCGCATCCAGTAGATGCCGGTGCGGCACAGCTTCTGGAAACCGGGGAGGTACTGGAACGCGAGGTGCTCGATCTTGGTGTACTCGCGATCTGCGCGGGGCAGAATCCACGGCGCGGTGCGCTGGTACACGTCGAGCTGTGACACCTTCTTGCCGATGGCCGGGACGATCTGGATGGCCGACGCTCCGGTGCCGATAACGGCGACGCGCTTGCCGGTCAGGTCGGCGTCGTGGTTCCAGCGTGAGGAGTGGAAGATCTCGCCCTTGAAGCCGTCGATGCCCTTGATGTCGGGGAGGGCGGGCTCGCACAGAGCGCCTACAGCCGACACGACGATCTTGGCGACAAACTCGCCCTTGGTGGTGGAGACCTTCCAGTGTGCGCGATCGTTGTCCCAGTGCGCGGAGAGAACGTCGCAGCCGAAGATGTGCTTGTCCAGTACCTTGTGACGGTTTGCGACGGACTGGATGTACTTGTAGATCTCGGGCTGAGTGGAGAAGGAACGCGTCCACTCGGGGTTGAGTGCAAACGAGTACGAGTACAAATGCGACGGCACGTCGCACGCAGCGCCCGGGTAGCTGTTGTCACGCCAGGTTCCGCCGACGTCGTTGCCTCGCTCGACAACTACGTAGTCGGTGATCCCGGCCTGCGCCAGTTTGATGGCAGCGCCGAGACCGGCAAAACCGCTGCCGATGATCAGCGTGTTCACGTAGCGCGTATCCGCGGCAGATGCTGAAGTATCTGTAACTGGGAGACTCATGTATGGAACGATATGCCGTTGTTGACGAACGGTCAATAGCTTATTGACGTTTATTCAGTAGTCTGTCGATTATGGACGGAGCCAAGCGCACGCGACTGAGTCCGGACGAACGCCGAGCGCAACTGATCGACCTCGGCGCTCGCATGCTCGCCGAACGGCCACTTGAACAGATATCGGTCGAAGACATTGCCGATCAAGCAGGTGTCTCCCGAGGCTTGCTGTTCCACTACTTCGCGTCCAAAAGCGAGTTCCACCTGGCGATAGTCCGGCACACCAGCCAACAGATGCTCGCCCGAACCGAGCCCATCGAAACCGATGATCCGATCGCGACATTACGGTCGGTTCTGGCATCGTACGTCGATTACGTCACTGAAAATCGCACTACGTATGTCTCGTTGTTGCGGGGAACCGCCAGCGGAGATCCGCACATGCGAGAAGTGTTCGAACAGACCCGCGACGTCATGGCGGCGCGAACTCTCGATCAGCTACCCACCATCGGGTTGCCGAGGACCCCGCAGGTCGAGCTGGCAGTACGAGGCTGGATCGCGTTTGTCGAGGAAGCAACCATCAGCTGGCTCCGATCCCCGGCAATCAGCCGCGAAGAACTCATCGAGCTCACGGTGAACGCTCTGCCTGCTCTTGCGTCCGCTGCCGCAGGGCTGACCGTCACGCCGGAACTGCTGCGATAGCACCGGCGAACAGAGAAAAGGCCGGGCCTCACACTCCGTACGGAATGTGAGGCCCGGCCCCTACTTCAAGAAATCAGTTGGTCGGCAGGAATGCCTCGTCGAGGATCTCCTGCTGCTCGACGGCGTGAACCTTGCTCGAACCCGAGGAAGGTGCAGACATCGAACGACGCGAGATGCGACGGATACCGCTCAACGTGCCGGGCAGGAGTTCCGGCAGAGCCAGGCCGAGGAACGGCCATGCGCCCTGGTTGGCCGGCTCTTCCTGAACCCAGCGGTACTCGGTTGCATTCGGGTACCGGTCCAAGGTTTCCTGCAGGCGACGCTTCGGCACCGGGTACAGCTGCTCGACGCGCACGATGGCGACGTCGTTGCGGTTGTCCTTGTGCTTCTTCGCCAGGAGCTCCCAGTACAGCTTGCCGCTGACCAGCAGAACGCGCTTGACCTGATCGCGCGACTCTTCGCCGCTCTCGATGTTCGGCTCTTCGAAGACAGACCGGAACTTGCCGGTGGTGAAGTCTTCGACGTTGCTGACCGCAGCCTTGTTACGCAGCATCGACTTGGGCGTGAAGACCACCAGCGGGCGGCGGATGCCGTCGAGGTGATGGCGACGCAGCAAGTGGAAGTAGCTTGCCGGGGTGGACGGAACGGCAACCGTCATCGAACCCTCGGCGCACAGCTGGAGGAAACGCTCGATGCGGCCGGACGTGTGGTCCGGGCCCTGGCCTTCGTGGCCGTGCGGCAGAAGCAGCACGACGTCGGAGAGCTGACCCCACTTGGCTTCGCCCGAGCTGATGAACTCGTCGATGATGGTCTGCGCGCCGTTGACGAAGTCACCGAACTGCGCTTCCCACAGCACAAGAGCGTCCGGGTTGCCCACGGAGTAGCCGTATTCGAAGCCCAGACCCGCGTACTCGGTGAGTGCGGAGTCGTAGACCATGAACTTGCCACCGTTGCCGGCGTTGGCAGCGATCTCGGCGATCGGGCTGTACTCGTTGCCGGTCTTCCGGTCGATCAGCACAGAGTGACGCTGCGTGAACGTTCCACGCTTGGAGTCCTGACCCGCAAGGCGAATCAGTGCACCCTGCTCGGCCAGTGAACCGAACGCGAGCAACTCGGCGAACGCCCAGTCGACGTGACCCTCGCGGGCCATTTCGCGTCGCTTCTCCGCGACAGGCTTGACACGCGGGTGGGTGGTGAAGCCCTCCGGAACGTTGACAAACGCGTCGCCGATGCGCTCGAGAACGTCGGGAGCAACAGCCGTCGTGAGGCGAGCCGGGGGAGTCTGGTCGAGTTCGACGGACTCCGACGGTTCGGGCTGGAACTTCTCGAGCTCACGGACCTCGTTGAAGACCCGTTCGAGCTGGCCCTGGTAGTCGCGAAGTGCGTCTTCGGCTTCCTTGAGCGAGATGTCACCGCGACCGATGAGGGACTCGGTGTAGCTCTTACGAACGCTGCGCTTGGTGTCGATGACGTCGTACATCGCCGGCTGGGTCATCGACGGGTCGTCGCCCTCGTTGTGACCGCGGCGGCGGTAGCAGATGAGGTCGATGACAACGTCCTTGCCGAACTTCTCACGGAAGTCGACAGCCAGCTGAGCAACCCAGACACATGCCTCGGGGTCGTCGCCGTTGACGTGGAATACCGGTGCGGCGATCATCTTCGCGACGTCCGTGCAGTACTCGGACGAGCGTGAGTGCTCCGGTGCGGTGGTGAAACCGACCTGGTTGTTCACGACGATGTGCACGGTGCCGCCGGTGCGGTATCCGCGCAGCAGCGAGAGGTTCAACGTTTCCGCGACAACACCCTGACCGGCAAATGCCGCGTCACCGTGAAGCATGAGCGGGAGAACGGTGAAGCCCTCTTCGCCCTTGTCGAGGATGTCCTGCTTGGCGCGAACCAGGCCTTCGAGAACCGGGTCGACGGCCTCGAGGTGCGACGGGTTGGCCGTCAGGGACACGGCGATGTCGTTGTCACCGAACATCTGGATGTAGGTGCCCGAAGCGCCGAGGTGGTACTTCACGTCGCCGGAGCCGTGAGCGGCGGCCGGGTTCATGTTGCCCTCGAACTCGGTGAAGATCTTCGAGTACGGCTTGCCGACGATGTTGGCCAGCACGTTGAGGCGACCGCGGTGCGGCATGCCGATGACAACCTCGTCGAGCTGATGCTCGGCAGCCTGGTCGATGACGGCGTCCATCATCGGAATGACGGTCTCGGCACCCTCGAGCGAGAAGCGCTTCTGACCGACGTACTTGGTCTGCAGGAAGGTCTCGAAAGCCTCGGCAGCGTTGAGCTTGCTCAGGATGTACTTCTGCTGAGCAACCGTCGGCTTGGCGTGATGCCCTTCGACGCGATCCTGGATCCACTGACGCTGATCCGTCTCGAGGATGTGCGTGTACTCGACACCGACGTGGCGGCAGTACGCGTCGCGAAGCACGCTGAGCACGTCGCGCAGCTTCATCTTCTCTTTGCCGTGGAAGCCGCCGACCTTGAACTCGCGGTCCAGATCCCACAGCGTCAAGCCGTGGCTGATGACGTCGAGGTCGGGGTGGCTGTGGAACTTGTCCTTGACGAACTGCAAGGGGTCCGTATCGGCCATGAGGTGGCCGCGGTCACGGTAGGCCGCGATCAGTTCGAGAACGCGGGTGTTCTTGTCGACCGCGCCTTCCGGCACGTCCTTGCGCCAGCGAACCGGCTCGTACGGGTTGCCGAGTGCGTGGAAGATCTCGTCGTAGAACTCGTCGCTGATCAGCAGGTTGTGGATCGTGCGAAGGAAATCGCCCGATTCGGCACCCTGGATGATGCGGTGGTCGTACGTCGACGTGAGCGTCATCAGCTTGCCGACGCCCATCTCGGCCAGCTTCTCGTCGCTTGCGCCCTGGAACTCGGCGGGGTACTCCATCGCGCCGGCACCGATGATGGCACCCTGGCCCTTCATCAGGCGGGGGACGGAGTGAACCGTGCCGATGCCGCCCGGGTTGGTCAGCGAGATGGTGACGCCGGTGAAGTCTTCGCCGGTGAGCTTGCCTTCACGGGCGCGGCGGACGATGTCCTCGTACGCGGCGTGGAACTGGACGAAGTTCATCGCCTCGGTGTTCCGGATAGCGGCGACGACCAGTGAGCGGTTGCCGTCCTTACCGGGAAGATCGATCGCCAGTCCGAGATTGGTGTGCTCGGGGGTGACCGCATGCGGCTTGCCGTTGATCTCGGCGAAGTGGCGGTTCATGTTGGGGAACGCGTTGACGGCCTGGATGATCGCGTAGCCCAGCAGGTGGGTGAACGAGATCTTGCCGCCGCGAGTGCGCGCGAGGTGGTTGTTGATGACGATGCGGTTGTCGAACATCAGCTTCGCGGGGATCGCGCGAACGCTGGTAGCGGTCGGGATCTCGAGCGAGGCCGACATGTTCTTGACTACTGCGGCTGCCGCGCCGCGAAGAACCTTCGTCTCTTCCGCGCCGCCGGCCGGAGCCGGCTTCGCGGGAGCGGCCTTGGCGGCCGGGGCGGGCTTGGCCGCAGGCGCTGCGGCGGGCTTGGCCGCGGGCGCTGCGGCGGGCTTGGCCGCGGGCGCAGCGGCCTTCGGTGGAGCCGGGGGTGCGGGCGGAGCGGCCTTAGGAGCAGCAGGCGGAGTGCGCACAGCGGCGGGGGCGGCTGCGTTGCCGTTCGTGGCAGTTCCGTTTCCACCCCCCGTGTTCGCCGACTCCGGCGAGTAATCGGTCAAGAATTCGTGCCAACTCGGATCCACGGACGACGGATCGTCCTGGAAGCGTTGGTACATCTCGTCAACCAGCCACTGGTTCTGTCCGAATTGGGATGTAGAACTGCTGCTCACGGCAGGTGTTCGCCTCGTTTCTATTTCGGTACCCGATCAGAGCGCCTATATACATGAGATTAGCCCGAGCGTGTGACCAGCAATTGTGCGGCACACAATTTGTGATCTGTCTCACGGCGGCGCGTAATCTTTCGACTTCGCGACGCCACTCGGCGGTACAAATCTGTCACTACTGCCGTGCGACGGGGTTACCTTCGACGACAGTTCTCGCTGACAGATTATTCCCTTCGCGCGCCCGAGATGCATCCCAGAGTCTCGAGTAGTGACCATTGGCATACCGCAGGAGCGCGTGCGGGCCGTATTCAACGATACGTCCCCGGTCAACTACGACAATCAGGTCGGCACGTGCGGCCGTCGCGAGGCGGTGTGCAACAACGATCGAGGTCCTTTTCCGGGTGACCGACCGACTTGCTTCGAGGACCATTTTCTCGGTCGCGGGATCAAGCGTCGCGGTCGCTTCGTCGAGCAGCAGGAGGTCCGGGTCGACCAACTCGGCGCGCGCGAGTGCGATGAGCTGTCGCTGTCCGGCCGACAGTCCTTGCCCGCGTTCCCCGACCGGATGATTCATGCCGCCGCGCATGTCGGCGATCGCGCGCAGTGCACCGACGGCGCGTGCGGCCTGCTCGATGTCGACATTCGACGCGTCAGGTCTACCGAAGGCGATGTTCTCCGCGACGCTGCCGGTGAACAGATGCGCTTCCTGCGGTACGACGCCCAACCTGTGGCGGTACTGCGTCAGGTGAAAATCACGGATGTCGGTGCCGTCGACCTGCACTGATCCGCTGGTCGGATCGTAGAATCTGGCCAGTAGTTTGACCACTGTCGACTTCCCGGCGCCCGTCCGTCCGACCAGCGCCACGGTTGTTCCGGCCGGGATGTGTAAGTCGATATCGGTGAGGGCGTCGACCTCGGCGCCGGAATATCGAAAGCCGACATCCCGCAGATGAACGTCGCCGTCCAGGTGTCCGTCGAGGGAGATCAGGTCCGCGGAGTCGGCTGTTTCGATGGAACTGGGCGTCCGGAGAAGATCCCCGATCCGCTTGAGCCCCACGTTTGCCTGTTGGTAACCGTCGAACACCTGTGAGAGTTGCTGAATCGGTCCGAACAACAGGCCCAGGTACAGAACAAAGGCGATCAGAACACCCGCGGACGTCGAGCCGTCGGACACCTGACGGGCTCCGACGAAGACCACACCCGCAAGCGCGAGATCGGAGAGAAACGCGATGAACGGGAAGTACAGCGAAATTGCCCGCTGTGAACGCATCCGTGACCGGCGGTAGCTTTCGGCGCGCTCGGCAAATCGGCGTGCGGCGCCCTCTTCCCGGCGGTAGGCCTGCGCTGCCCGCAACCCGGTGATGTTCTCCTGGAAATCCGCGTTGACCATGGAGATCCGCTCGCGGGACTGGCTGTACGCCACTGCGGAGAACTTTCGGAAGATCAGGGTCGAGATGATGAGCGGCGGAATGACGGCGAGCGCCACCAACGCCAGGGTCACATCGGTGACGAGGAGGGCGATCGCGATGCCGCCTATCGTCAGGACACTCACGATTGCGGTCGACATTCCGGTCTGGATGAACGACGACAGTGCGTCGACGTCCGTGGTCATCCGGGTCATGATCCGCCCGGACAGTTCGCGCTCGTAGTAGTCGAGACCAAGCCTCTGCAGGTGTGCGTAGCTGCGGATACGTAGCCCGAACAGGACCCGCTCGCCCGCTCGGGCGGTGAGGACCGTCATCACAGCGACTATCGCCCAGCCCGCCACCACCAGCAGCGCGCCCAGTATCGCCGCGACGGTGAGAGTCCCTGAGTTCTTGTCGACAACCCCGTGGTCGATCGCGTACCGAACCAGTGACGGGAAGGCAATCGTCGCAGCGGAATCAAGAGTCAGGCACACGACGACTGCCACCAGAATCCAGCGAACCGGGCGGAGTATCCGAAGCAGTGAGAACTGCGGATCTGACTCGCGAAGGTGCGCAGTGTCGGTGGTCGGAGCCTCGCGCAGCGGAGGCAACGCGTCGAGCGCAGCCTCCAACGACGGTGTGATGGCCAGAGCACCGGCCGCACCTGCCGAATCGGCAGGGGATACCGCCGGCCACAGTTGCTCGGCAGTGGGTTCGGAGTGGTCTGGATCGAATGGTTCGATGTCGGTAAGTGCAGGGTCGGTGGCTGCCGGCTCATCGCTCGAGGTGGCGAAAAGGGCCCGAAACAGTGGGCACCGCGCTTCCAACTCGTCGACCGTCCCGGAGTCGATGATCCGCCCCTGGTCGAGGACGGCAATTCGATCAGCCAGGGTCAGGGTCGATCGGCGGTGCGCAAGGATGAGAGTTGTCTGCCTGCGCCTGGCCCGGAACGCGTCGAAGATCGCCGCTTCGGTGGCAGCATCGACGGCCGAGGTGGCGTCGTCGAGGATGAGGATTCGAGGGTTCACGAGTAGGGCGCGCGCGAGCGCGATGCGCTGACGTTGCCCGCCTGAGAGCGTCAGACCGCGTTCACCGACAACGGTGTCGTAACCGTCCGGAAGCGCCTCGATGAACTCGTCGGCGTGGGCCATTGCGGCCGCTGCGCGGATGTCGTCGGCGGACGCGTCCGCGCGGCCTAGGGCGATGTTGGCGGCGACGGTGTCGGAGAACAGGAACGGCTCGTCGAAGGCCAGGCCGATTGCAGCGCGGAGTTGCTCGCTGCGAAGTTCGCTGATCGGCAGCGACGCGTCGGCGCTGTCGAGACTGATGGTCCCGGACTCGGGCGCGTAGAAGCGGGGGAGCAGCAGCGACAGTGCTGTTTTTCCCGAACCGGCTGGTCCGACGACGGCGACGGTCTCGCCTGGTTTGATCTGCAGGTCGAGACCGGACAAGACACGGCGGTCGGAATCGAAGCCGAAAGTGACGTCGTCGAACGTGACCCCGAGCGGTCCGTCGGGGAGATCGAGCGGATGGTCGGGTTCGGCGATGTCGGGCCCCGCGCCGATTACGTCGTAGACGCGTTCGACGGCGGCGCGGGCGAGTTGTGCCATCACCACGACGGAGGACAGCGTGCGCGTGACCGCGGTCATCGTCACGATGTAGGTCGCGAACGCGAGGAAAGTACCGATGGTGATCTGGCCGTGGAGTGCAAGATAACCACCGACAGCGATCACTGCCACCTGTCCCAGTTGGGGTAGTGCGGCCATCGTCGGCGTGAAACGGGAGTTGATCCGGGCCACGCGCATCCGTTCGCCATAGAGCGTTCGGCCGTGTTTCTCGAGTTGATCGATTGCTCGTTCTTCTTGCCCGAATCCCTTCACCACCCGAACCCCGGTGACGGTTTCCTCGACGTGCTGGGCGAGGTCGGCGGCGCGCTGCTGCGCCGACCAGGTGGCGGCGTAGAGGGTCGGTCGCATCAGGAAGACCACAAGCCCGACAGCGGGGATGATCGCCAGCGCGATGAGGGTGAGCAGGGGCGAGAGCCACGTCATGATGCCGATGGCCAGCACAAATTGCAGCAGGGCGCCGGCGGACATCGGGACCATCGCGAGCAGACCCTGCACGAGTTGCAGATCGGAGATCGAGCGCGAGACGACCTGCCCGGTGCGGATGTCGTCCTGCCCGCGGCCGTCGAGTCGCTGCAAGGAACCGAGCAACGCGAGTCGCAAGTCGTGCTGGACGTCGAGTGAGAGACGACCGGCCAGCATTCGTCGGCCGTACTGACAGGCGAAGCGCACGATCGCCAAGCCGGCGATAGCGAGTGCGGTGAGTGTGATGACGGTGCCGGCGTTCTGCTCGCCGGCCGCATCGAGGGCATAGCGGGTGAGCAGCGGGAAGGAAATGTCGATGGTTGCGGCGACCACCGTCACGGTGAGCGCGCCGATTGCCAGCCGGCGGTGCAGCCAGCAGGCATGGACCAGTCGGCGTATCCACCCCGGGTTGTCAGCGATCGTGTTCATCTCGATCCACGGTAGACCCGGGGGCAGACACGCTTGATCACTCAGGTGATGTCGCGCATCCTGGTGCGCAGCCAGCCGCCCCCGACGAGTGCGACGACCCACGCGGCGAGGATCATCGCTGCACCCGGCCAGGAACTCAACACGTCGATGTCGATCGACGGCGCGGCATTGACCAGCACTCCGAGGGTGGCCGACACCGGCAGTGCCTTGCCGATACCGTCGGCACCGACGGCAAAGGCCAAGGCTCGCAGAATCCATTCACCGAAGACGAACCAGCCGACCACGGACAGCATGCCGACCACTTGTGAGCCGGCGAGCAGTGTGACGCCTGCACCGATCAATGCCCACAGCGCGCAGGCGACTATTCCGACGCCACAGATCGCAAACAGATCCGCGGTGAAGCTGAAGTCGCGAGTGAACAGGATCATCGCGCCGACGGCAACGACCTGCACTACCAGTGCGTATCCGACCGCGAATGCGGCAACAACACCCAATTTGGCGGCCAACACCGCGTCGCGTCCGCGGGCGGTGAGGAATGTCGTGGTGTATGTGGCGTAGGTGAATTCGTTGCCCGCGGCGGTTGCACCGAACAACGCCGCAAAGACGAGGGCGATGGTGGTGGGTCCGCCAACCGCGATGGCAGTGGACACGAGATTCACGTCGAACGCGGTGTCGGCTCGCTCGGCAATGGCCTCGACAATCGGACGAGTGAACGACGCGGCCGCGAGCGCAACAACGACGGGTGCCACAGCGAGTGCCCACCAATAGCGCAGCGAGAGGACCTTCTTGATTTCTGCTTGTGCGAGCGTCGTCACCGGTGGCCTCCCGACGGTCCGTAGGCGGTGGGACCGTAGTAGCCCGACGGTGGACTGTAGTGACCGGATGGCGGGCCGTAATGGCTGGATGGCGGACCGTGTCCGGGATGGCCGGTGGCATAGTGCGGTGTGGTCATGGCCACGAACAGTTGCTCGAGATCCGCGTGATCAGCGACGACACTGAAGATCGTGACGCCGGAGGCTGCCGCAACCGGAGCAAGTGCGTCGCTGTCGGTACCGCTGACGGCGAGTCGGCCGTCCGGTGCGATCGTGGCCGCCGTGATCCCGCGGGCGGCCAGCGCCGTCGCGAACAGCGCGGGGTTGGAGCACGAGACCATCAGTCGACTCTGATGTGATGCGCGGAGGGCCTCGACACTGCCGTCGTAGACCAGAGAACCGGCGCTCAGAAGCACCAGGTTGTCCACGACGGGTTCCACCTCGCGTAGCGCCTGGCCCGTGATCAGCACGGTTCGCCCGGACTCGGCAAACGTCGTCAAGAACTGCTGTAACCAGGCCGTGCCTTCGGGTTCGAGTCCGTGGGTGGGTTGGTCGAGCACCAGGATTTCCGGGTCCCCGAGCAGCGCGGTGGAAAGTGCGAGCCGTTGCTGCATTCCCAATGAGAAAAGCCCGGTTCTCCGGTCGGACGCCGAACTGAGTCCGACTGCCGCGAGAACCTGTGTCGCTCGCTGGGCGGGCAGGCCGATCGCGGCAGCGTAGATGTCGAGGTGAGCGCGCGCCGTCCGCGCTGGATGGAGGCCACGTGTGTCGAGGACGGCACCCACAGTCCGGGCGGGCGATGCCAATTTCGAGATGGGGAGACCGTTGATCGTCGCGGATCCATCGCTGGGCGTCACTAAACCGAGCAGCATGCGCAGAGTCGTGGTTTTTCCGGCGCCTGAGGGGCCGAGCAAGCCGGTGATCGAGCCGGCGTGGACGTCGAAGCTCAGGTCGTTGACCGCCCGTGCCGCTTTGAACGTCTTGGTCAAACCGCGAACTTCGATGGGCGCGGAGACCCGCCCCGGTGCACTACTGGTCAAAGATGCTCCCGCGTCGACGGACGTTGTGTTGTGTCGAGCCTACGTTCTCGGCTGTTATCCGCGGAGTACCCGAGTGGTGGTGGCGGGATCGGGCGTGAAGTCGTCCTCGGGGAGAATGACGAGGTGATCGGTCCAGCGCGCCGGGGCCGGGCCAAAGGCGTCGCGCGCATTCTTGACGACGCCCTTACCGATGACGCGGTTGCCTGCGCCACCGATGACCGCGCCGATCCCGGCGGGGACCAGCTTGCCGAGTATGAGTGCGCTTCGCTTTGCGGCGTATTTCATCACGAACTTGCGGACCAGCGTGCTGTTCATTCCGCGCATCGTGGAACTCGGGATTTTGCTGGTGATCGCGGTGCCCCAGTTCTTGGCGGTGACCCCGGTGACCTTCTGGACGATTTCCATGCCGGATTCGCCGAGGGCGACAGCGAGGACGAGGGCGCGTCGTTGTTGGTGGTTCTCGATGGAGATTCCGTGGACCGACGCGACTGCCAGAGTGAGAAGTGCCGATGCTTCGAGGAAGAATGCCGACTCCGCGCCGACCGCGGCGATCGATGCCACAGTTCCGACGCCGGGGATTGCGGCTGTGGCGCCGACCGCGCTGCCACTTCCTGTGACGGCCAGGAGAAACATCTTCTCAAGTCGATCGATGATCTGGGCCGGAGACTCGTCCGGATGCGAGTGCCTGACGTGCTCTACGTACTTGGCGACGGCGGGCGCCTGGAGGCGGCTGCCGTTGTCGAGTACCGAGATGAGGATTTTCTCGACCCGCCCGGCGTCGTTGCTGCTTGCGTTGTCGATCGACTTGGCCATCGCTCTGCCCCTCCACAGGTGTCCACTCTGCAATCGGTGAACTTCGCTGTCGAGGATAGGTGAAGTTTTACAGCGGAGCAGGTGGCCTGCGCCATAGGCTTGTGCTGCGTAGTACTAGAGGGAAGGGGACTGCTGTGGGAACCGATGCTGTGCGAACCGATGCTGTGGGAACCGTAGTGTGGCCGACGCTGGTGTATGCCGATGCCCGAGCGGCTGTCGATTTTCTTGTGAAGGCCTTCGGCTTTGTGGAGAAAGCGCTGTACGCCGACGGTGACGTCGTTGCGCATGCTCAGCTCGACTGGCCCGGTGGCGGTGGGGTCATGTTGGGTTCGCCCCGCGCCGATTCGTCGATTGCCGGTCTACCGCCGGGAGTGGGTTCTGTGTACATCGTTGTCGACGATGCCGACGGCCTCCATGATCGGGCTGTTGCCGCCGGCGCCGTGATCACGCAGGGTCTTCGCGACGAGGACTACGGTTCGCGGGGTTTCACGTGCCGTGATCCTGAGGGCGTGTTCTGGAGTTTCGGAACGTACGGCGGGGAGTAGTTCTTTGCCCGATCTCGGGTTACCGTGTCGCCCAATGTTCTTGCGGCACTACCTCGCTCGGGATCGGGGGATGTGGCGGTGTGCCGTCTCCGAACGGCCGGCCGCCGAGTTGTTCGCGGCCATGCGGTTCGAGCCAGTGCGTCAGTTCGGGTCCCTTGGGAACGATCTGGCTGGGATTGACGTCGGAATGAACGATGTAATAGTGCTGCTTGATCTGGGTGAAGTCGATGGTGTCGCCGAACCCGGGGGTCTGGAAGAGGTCACGGGCATAGTCCCACAGCACCGGCATCTCGGTGAGTTTGCTTCTGTTGCACTTGAAGTGGCCGTGGTAGACGGGATCGAATCGGGCTAGCGTCGTGAACAGTCGGACGTCCGCTTCGGTAATGGTGTCGCCGACCAGGAAACGTTGCCGTGCAAGGCGTTCCGTCAGCCAGTCCAGTCGCGCGAACAGTTGGTCGTATGCCTTGTCGTAGGCTTCCTGGGATCCGGCAAAGCCGCAGCGATAGACACCGTTGTTGACGTCGCGGAACACTTGTTCTGCAACATCGTCGATTTCGGTGCGGAGAGCCTCCGGATACAGATCCGGTGCCCCTTCTCGGTGGTACTTCTTCCACTCGGTGGACAGATCCAGTGTGATCTGCGGGAAGTTGTTTGTGACGACCTTGCCGGTCGCGATCTCCACCATCGCCGGCACCGTGATGCCGCGCGAGTAATTGGGGTCGCGGGCAAAATATGCGTCCTGGAGTCGGGGGATTTTCAGAACCGGATCGACGCCGCCGGGGTCGAGATCAAAAGTCCAACTGCGTTTGTCGTGGACCGGTCCGCAGATTCCCATCGACAGAACATCTTCCAGGCCCAGGAGCCGGCGGACGATGATGGCGCGGTTCGCCCATGGGCAGGCGCGCGCGACAATCAATCGATAGCGATTCGGTTCGACGGGATATCCGTCGCGGCCGTCCTCGGTGATACGTGCGGCAATGTAGTTGGTGTCGCGAGTGAATTCGCGGCCTTCTTCGACAAATGTTGCAGAGTTGTCCGCGTTCATGGAGATTCCTCTCGATCGCGTGTCTCTACACAATACGTCGTTGGACCTGCGCCGTGGTGTGTATTCCCAGGACAGTGAAATCGAGTGCGCGTGCGATTGCAGCGCCGCCGAGATGTCCGCTCGGGATGCGAAGTTGCGGTATCAGACCGGCATCGAGAGCGTCTTCGGCAGCGAGAAAGACTGTTCCGCAAGCCAAACCGCGCCGCCGCTGCGCGGGATCGGTGAGCACCGTGAGATCCGCGACGAATCCTTGGAACTCGCGGTAGGCCGCGCAAGCGAGCGGTTGGTGATCATCCCCGAGCGCTGTGAACCACTGGTCCTTGGCGCTCAGATCGGCAACTGTGACGTCGTCGGGTGGGCAGGATCTGGCCACGCTCATTGCGTCGGATCGCTCGCGGCTGATCAGAAGTTGTTCTGCGGGTGTGTGATCCGTGTAGTCGGGAAGGAATGCGAGCTCGGTATGCGATATGAGTCGGCCGCCGTGATCCTTGGTGAGTTCGAGAAGTCGCGTTGGTTCCAGCAGTGAGGCGGCGTCCTCGTTCGCGGTGCGCAGCGTGAACCATTGCGGTCCGACGACGGCTGCTGCCTCGGCGAGTTGCAGTACGTGGATCAGATCGTTGTGATCGTCGTCGACGCGCGCGGTATGCGCCGGACGCAATGCGGCGTCGCCCAAGCCCAGTTCTCGGGCCCACGTGAGTCGGATGATGTCGAGATGATGGTCGTCCACTCGCTACACGCTAGTCCGGTTCGGGTGGGTTGATCGAGATGGCCCGGCGTCGTATATTCCATGTGGACTATTTCGGGTGGAATAGTCAAGAAATAGTCAATTGCGGCTTGTCAGGAAGGGGGATCTCATGGGTGACGTCTCATTGACGCCCTTGGGAATCACCGTTCTGGGCCTGCTGTCCGAGCGTTCGATGCACCCGTACGAGATGTATCAACTCGCCTCGGTCCGCCGAGGGGACCAGTTGGTGAAAATCAAGCCGGGCTCGCTTTATCACACGGTTTCCAGGCTGGAAAAGCAGGAACTGCTCACTTCGATCGGGACGGATCGTGAAGGCAATCGGCCGGAGCGGACGACGTACGAGATCACCGATCGAGGCCGGAGCGCCCTCGAGCACCAATTGCGGGAGATGTTGGCGGTTCCGGTCCGGGAGTATCCGCGCCTGCCTCTTGCGCTCGCAGAAATGCATAACCTGTCCGCCGCAACTGCGTGTCGGATGCTCCGGATACGTCTCGCGCATCTCGACGAGACGATTGCGAAATTCGAGGCCGACTACGAAGCGTTGAAGGCCGCGGAAAAGCCACGAATCTTCACGGTGGGCGCCGATTACGCCCACGCACTGACCGTCGCCGAACGAGAGTGGATCGGCGTGTTGGTGACAGACATCGAGAGCGGCGAAATGCCCTGGCTCTCACAAGAACTTCTCGACCGGCTGGCCGGCTCAGCAGGCTCGTCCGCACTATCTAAGGACTGAAGATGGAAAAGCAGGTCAATCCCTGGCACGCGCTGTGGGCGCTGTGTATCGGGTTCTTCATGATTCTCGTGGACAGCACGATCGTTGCGGTGGCCAATCCGGCGATCATGGAGGACCTCGGAACCGACATCAACAAGGTGGTCTGGGTAACGAGCGCCTACCTTCTGGCTTACGCTGTGCCGCTGCTGGTTACGGGTCGATTGGGTGATCGGTTCGGGCCCAAGAACCTGTACATGATCGGACTCGTCCTGTTCACCGCCGCTTCATTGTGGTGCGGTTTGTCCGGCAGCGTCGAACTTCTCATCGTTGCAAGGGCTTTCCAGGGCTTTGGTGCCGCGATGATGACGCCGCAGACGATGGCCGTCATCACCCGTACCTTTGCGCCGAACAAGCGCGGCGCGGCCATGGGTCTGTGGGGCGCCGTTGCCGGTGTTGCCACCCTGGTCGGACCGCTCGCCGGTGGCGTTCTGGTCGACAATCTCGGCTGGGAATGGATCTTCATCGTCAACGTCCCGGTTGGTGTGATTGCCTTCCTGCTGGCGTGGAAGCTGGTTCCGTCGCTGCCCACGAGCGAACACAAATTCGACATCCCCGGGGTGATTCTCAGTGCAGCGGGCATGTTCCTGCTGGTGTTCGGAATCCAGGAGGGAAGCTCGTACGACTGGAACGGATTTGTGTGGAGCCTGATCGGCGCGGGCGTGCTGCTGCTCGTCGTGTTCGTCTTCTACCAGTCACGCAACAAGAACGAACCACTGCTGCCGCTCGGACTCTTCAAGGATCGCAACTTCTCACTCGCCAACGTCGCCATCACGGCAATGGGCTTTGCCATCACGTCGATGGTGCTGCCGCTGATGTTCTACACCCAGGCGGTACGCGGACTCTCGCCGACACAATCGGCATTGCTGCTCGTTCCGATGGCCGTGCTGACGGGTATTTTTGCGCCGATCGTCGGCAAACTCGTCGACAAGACGCACCCGCGCTACATTGCCGGAACCGGCTTCGCGTTGTTTGCCATCGCACTGGGTTGGCTGGCGATGGTGATGACCCCCGATGTCGCGATTTGGGAGCTGTTGCTGCCGATCGGCCTCATCGGATTTGCGAATGCGTGCATCTGGTCGCCGCTGGCCGCCACAGCCACGCACAATCTGCCGCCCCTGCAAGCGGGTGCCGGAGCCGGTGTCTACAACACGACACGCCAGGTGGGTGCGGTTCTCGGTAGCGCCGCGATCGGCGCGTTGATCACCGCGCGGTTGGCTGCACAGGGCCTCACCGGCGGCAGTTCCGAAGCCGGCGTCGGACATCTGCCCGAGGTAGTCCGCGAACCGTTCAGCACCGCAATGTCGCAGTCCGTGTGGCTCCCGGCCGCGGTACTCCTCGTCGGATTCGTGGCGTCGGTGTGCTTCGAACGGCCGCAGCGCGGCGACGCCCATGACACGGCGATGGCTGTCAGCGCCGAAGCGAGTCGGGAAACATCACTGAAGGATTGAGAAAGTCGTCCCGGCTCAGATGGGGCGAGCGCAGGCGCACTGGGTTGCGGCCAAGGTGCATTCTCCTTGTGTAGCGTCGTGCGTTGCACCAGCGGTCGACGGGGCGGGCATTTCGGTGCTCGCCTCGCGAGGCCACAGCACCCATCCCGAGGCGGCTCCCACCGCGGCAAGGGCTGCGAGGATGCTCCAGGTGAGCGCGAATCCCGCGGTGGTGCCAACCCATCCGGCAATCGGATAGGTGAGCAGCCAGGCAAGGTGTGACAGGGAGAATTGGGCTGCGAACACTTCCGGAATACCTGCGGGGTCTACCGACCGTCGAAGTACCTTTCCGGTCGGGGTGACGATCATGGCCATCCCGGCGCCGATGAGCGCCCACACCGCGGCGGTGAGAATCCACGTGAACACACCGGCAACGGCGAGGGACGCTGCCGCACTTGCGCTGAAGACCAGGACGACGGAACCTGCTGTCATCACGGTGCGTTCGGCGGTTCGGTCGAGGACGCGGGGAAGAGCCAGCGCGGTCAGCAACGTACCGCTACCCGATGCGGCCAGCATCCAGGCCACGTCGGATTGGGTTCCGCCGAGTTGGTCGCGGACGTAGTTGACGGTGTTGACCACGACGATCGAGCCCGCTGCTGCCACCACGAGATTGAGTGCCATGATGCCGCGCAGTCGCGGCGTGGTCACGAAGATCCGCACTCCCGACGCGATCCGGTCCCACGCGTTTCGGTGAGTGCTGGGACGGGCGTTGGGGATTCGGGTGGCCAGCACGAGCAGCGCGGAGACGGCAAAGCCCACGGAGGTGGCGACAAAGAGCAGGTTGAACGTCATGAAGGACAGCGCTACCGCTGCGAGAACCGGGCTGAGCAGGCTTTCCATCGTGTAGGCGACCTGCGATGCCGACAGGGCGCGGGTGAAATCGGCCTCGTCGGTCACGATGTCCGGGATGACCGCCTGGAATGTGGGTGTGAACGCTGCCGACGCAGCTTGGAGAACACCCACCAGCACGTAGATGTGCCAGATCTCGCTGACGAAGGGCAACGCGAGCACCACCGATGCGCGAATGACATCGAGTGCGACGAGGAAAGCCCGTCTCGGCAATCGGTCGACGTACGCCGCCGCGAGTGGGGCGATCAGGACGTACATGGACATCTTGATCGTCAACGCGGTGGCGAGCACCGCCCCTGCAGACGGTCCCGCCAAGTCATACGCGAGCAGGCCGAGTGCCACCGTCGCCAACCCTGTGCCGAACAGTGCGATGATCTGGGCGCTGAAGAGTAGGCGGTAGTCGCGAATCGCGAACAGACGCAGGCTGTTCCGTTCCGGTGCGGTCCTAGCGGTCCGGTTCATCTGGTTTCACTCCCGCGACAAGATTGAAAGCTCCGGTCAGGATATTGAGGGCGACGATCCCGACTACATCGGCGATCTCGCGATCACCGTAGCCGTACGCTCGAAGGCCCGCGATGTGTTCGTCGGAAATCGAGGCAGGCTCTCGATAGACGCGAAGTCCGAGGTCGATCATTGGCTGAGTTTCGCTCGCTTCATTGCCCGGCTGAGTTGCAGATAGCCACCCAGTACGGCGGGCGAATGAGCCATCGCCGCGACCATGTCACCGACCTGTCCGTGACGGTTGACGAGTTCGGCGAGAAGGTCTTTCGATGCACCGACAGCGGTGGCCGGTGTGAGAGATGCAAGGCGCGACATAACGAGTCCTCCGTGGTTCCGCCGGTGGTGGGTTCGGCGGGTGATCGCCGGCCGAACCCACCACCGGGGTTGGTCAAGAATTGACGGTGGATTGAACGGTTTCAGGCTCTTCGACCTTGGTCGACCGCATCACGACCGCGGTGATTGCTGCGCCCACCACTGCGATGACGGCGGCACCGAAGAACACCGCGGAGAACCCGTTCGTCAGCTCGGTCGGATTGCCGAGTTGATCAGCGCCGAACACCGCAGCAATCGCAGTCATCACCGCGAGACCGACAGCCGAGCCGACCTGGTAACTGACATTGACGATGCCCGAAGCCAATCCGCCCTCTTCCGGGCGTGCAGCCGAAATCGCCGTACCGAGTGAAGGAATGAACGCCAGCGTCATACCGGCCGCGGCCATCAACGATGCCGGCAGCACGTCTACCCAGAAGTTGCCGGTGGGCCGGATCAAGGACATCCACCCCAATCCGATTCCCAGCACCAGCAAACCGGCGACGATCATTGCTTTCGCACCGAAGCGCGCCATGGCCCGTGGCGCGACGACGATCATGCCGAGCATGACGAAGATCGTCATCGGCAGCAGAGCTGCGCCGGCGGGGAAGGCGCTGTATCCGAGCACTTGCTGCAGGTACAGGTTCAGGAAGAACCACATCGGTATCCAGGCCGCGCCGAGGACGAGCTGAGCGACGTTCGCGGCACCGAGGTTGGGCGCCTTGAAGATTCCCAGCCGCACCAGTGGTTCCCGACGCTTGGACTGGATCAACACGAATGCGCCCAACAATGCGGCCGAGACGGCGAGCGCAAGCCATGTCTGCCCGGATCCCCAACCGACGTCAGGTGCTCTGACGATGCCGAAGACTCCGACGGCGAGGCCTGCGGTGACCGCCAGTGCGCCGAGGAAGTCGATCGATCCGGTGCGTGCCGGTGCATTCGGCATCAGGATGGGCGTGGCGATCAGCGCGATGACTGCGATGGGGATGTTCAGATAGAAAACCCAAGGCCAGCTGGCGTATTCGGTTATGGCGCCGCCGAGGAACACGCCGGCCGTACCGCCTGCCGGGGCGGCAGCGCCGTAGATGGACAGCGCCTTGGTCATCTCTTTCTGCGTGCTGCCGAACAGCATCATCAGCAGGGTCAGGGCGGACGGCGCGATGAGTGCTGCTCCTGCGCCCTGAACTGCGCGACCGGCAAGTTCGACGGCGACGTTGCCGGCGGCACCGGCGACGACGGAACCGATCAGCAGGATCACCCAACCGGCGGTGAACACTCGGCGCGCGCCGAACAGATCCGACAGACGCCCGCCGAGGAGGAGCAGCCCGCCGAAGGCGATGACGTAGGCATTGAAGACCCAGGTCAGGCCTTCCTGGGAGAAGCCGAGATCGCTCTGCATCTGGGGGAGAGCGACACCGATGATCGAGGTGTCCATGATGACCATGAACTGAGCGGCGGCGATCAACGCCAACGCCCACCACTTACGGGTGGATCTAGGTTGTGTGGACATTCTGAGTTCCTTACGGGTACGGGGTATGCATCATGTTTGCGAGGTCTGGGAGTGTCATAGTCGAGGCGTCGCGACATCGAGGCTGCGGATCGATGAAATGCCCGGAAATAGTGCGCTTTTCGAACTCGATCGGCCGGCGCTCGGCGTAGGTGCGCATCGGATCTCCTTCGAGTGAATTCGGAGTGATTTGTTTTGTTCGTTGCATACCCTAGGGGGGTATGGTACAAATTGCAACAGGTTCGACTTCAAGAAGTGAAGAACCCAACGCAGACGGCAACGGAAGTGCCGTCGACCCAACCTTTGGAGGGCAAGATGTTCAGCGAAAACGGCTACACATTGGAATTGGCAACGTCGGAGGCGGCCGTCGGCAGTCGCGTACCCCTGCAGTTCCGGATCGTGGATGCGACCGGATCTCCGTTGATCCGGTACACGGATACTCACGACAAGCAGCTACATCTGATCGTGGTCGGCCGCGACCTGACCGGATTCCAGCACGTGCATCCCGAACTGGACGCGTCCGGAACCTGGCATGTTTCAGTAGATTTCGCGCATGCAGGGGAGTATCGGGTCTTCGCTGACTTCACTCCTGACGGGGGCGACGGAATCACGCTGAGTGCGGATGTACAAGTTTCCGGCGCCTATGACCCCCGGCCGTTGCCTGCTGCGGCCGCCACCACGACGGTCGACGGCTACATCGTCTCCCTCGACGGCGCAGCCCACGCCGGCCAGACATCGAAGCTCACGCTCTCGGTCAGCCGAGGCGGTCACCCGGTCACAGACTTGCAGCCCTACCTCGCCGCCTATGGGCATCTGGTTGCGCTGCGCGCCTCCGACCTCGCGTATCTCCACGTCCACCCGGACGGCCATCCCGGTGACGGTGTTACCCCGGCCGGACCGGCAATCACCTTCTACGCCACCATGCCGAGCGCTGAGGATTACCGATTGTTCTTGGACTTCAAACACGACGGAGTGGTGCGTACGGCCGAATTCACTCTGACTGCCGACAATGCGACCGCGCCCGTGTCAGAGCACGCACACGCTCACCACGGGCACTGAACTCGAACGCCGACATGCAGAATGAGACTGCCCCGTCAATTGCCAGACGGGCGTGGACGGTAGCCAGGCATCCTGTGGTTCTCGCCGCGGCACGCTGTGCGGCAAGGTGCGCGTTGACTGCCCTGCAGGACAACCGAAGCCGAAAGGTCCACAGCGTCTAGTAGTCAGCGCCGAAGGGAGTCGGGAAACATCACTGCACGATTGAGAAAGTCGTCGGGGTCGAAGGCTCGCTTGATCGCCCACATCGCGCCGATGTCCTCCGGCGTGAGTGCCATGTCGAGGTAATTGCGTTTGAGCGAGCCGACTCCGTGTTCGGAACTGATATTTCCGCCGTAGTGACGCACCAGTTCGAGAATGCGGAGGTAGACGGCGTCGGCGTCGGGGCAATTCAGGACGTTCAGATGGATGTTTCCTTCGGCCACATGACCGAACAGGATCGGGATCGCTTCCGGTGCGTATTCTGCGACAACGCCGACCGCCGACTCCGCGAATGCCGCCAGTGTGTCAAGGGGGAGTGCCGCGTCGAACTTGAGAGGTGGTCCGAACAATCCTACGACTTCCGCGAAACATTCACGTGCAGACCATAATCGGGCTGAACCGGCCGTGTCGAGCGCTACGGCGGGCGCGTCCGGTGGATTGATCCGGTCCATGATTGCGCTGACGTCTTCCGAAGGGTCGTGGGCGCCGGATACCTCGGCCAGCAGATACCATCGGCGTCCCGTCGGAACGCCGGCGCCCAGTCGGTTCGCAGCAAGTTCCAATCCGCGGCCGTCGAGTAGTTCAAGCGCGTCGACGCCGCCGACGGTGCGCAGAATGCGTCCCGCGTCGACAACGGCGCCCAGTGAATCGAACCCGGTGAGTGTTGTGACGCGGTGTTTCGGCACGGGGTGAAGTGCCAGGTCGACGCGTGTGATCACCCCGAGAGTTCCCTCGCTGCCCACCCAGAGCGCCGGCAGGTTGTAGCCGGAGTTGTCGACGCGGACGGCTACCTCACGGCGCACGGTGGTGCCGTCTGGAAGAACAACTTCGAGTCCGGTGACCTGCTCCGCCATGTTGCCGTATCGAACCGTGTGCAGCCCACCGGCGTTGGTGGCAGCCATACCGCCGATTGTCGCGGTATCACGCGACGCGATGTCGACGCCGAACTTCAGTCCGGCATGGGCAGCAGCGGAATGTACTTGTGCGAGTGTCACTCCCGCGTCGACGGTGATCCTCCCCGCGGCGGCATCGACCTCGCCGATCGTCGTGAGACGTTCGGTGGAGAGCAGGACGTCGTCGTGTTCGGGCACGGTTCCGGCGACAAGTCCGGTGCGTCCACCCTGCACGGTGACGGGTGCGCCGAATTGTCGGCAGATGTTGAGTGCTGCGGCCACTTCGGAGGTGTCGGCCGGGCGGACCAGGGCCTGGGCACGTCCACTGTATCTGCCCGTGTGATCGACCGAGCGGGAGCGCAGAACATCGGGATCGTCGGTGACGAACCGTTGTCCCACAACGTCGGCAAGCGCTTTTCTCAGACCGTCCACTCCCTGATCGTATGTCGCCCGCGGTGTGGCAATGTGACGGCCATGACTGCTTCCGAAACGCATCCCACCCGTCTCGAGCGAATCATCACCGATGGCGGTGCCGAGGTTGCCGTGCTGACGTTTGCTCACGGACCGCTCAATTTGTTCGATCAGGCGATGTTCGACGCAGTGATCGCGGATATCGCGTCGTTGACGGCTGCGCCGCCGCGCGCGGTGTTGCTGAGGGCCGAGGGCAAGGTCAACTCGGCCGGCGTCGACGTCCATGTTTTCGACGGTTTGACCGCCGAGCAGGGCGCCGAGTTGTGGCGCGAGCTTTTTGCGCAGATATGCCATCCACTCGAGGCACTGCCGTGTCCGGTGGTCTACGCCGCGCATGGGTTGACGCTGACGGCTGCGTTCGAGATTTCGCTGGCCTGCGACATCATTCTCGCCGCGCCCAAGGCGAAGTTCGGTTTGGTGGAGACAGTGGTCGGGTTGACGCCGTCGATGGGTGGGCCGCAACGCCTGGCCGAGCGTGCGGGTTCCGGACGCGCTCGCGAACTGGTGATGACGGGCGATCTGTACGACGCGGCGACGCTTGCATCATGGGGTGTGGTCAATGCCGTTCACGACGATGTCGACGCAGCCGCGCGGGCACTGGTAGCGCGGTTGGCTGACGGGCCGACGCGGGCACATGATGCGACCAAGCAGATCGTGGCGGCGTGGCGTTCCGGCGGTATCGCTCATGCCGATGCGGTGACACCGACAGTGTCGGGGGCGCTGTTCGAGACCGAGGACCTTCGCGGCGCTGTGCGCAGCTTCCTCGATGTAGGTCCAGGAAAGGCCGTCTACACAGGCAAGTAAGCACACGGGTATCGCCAGAGTGCTCCACTACCTGTGACTCACGTCATATAGTCGAATGGCGCGGGTGTGGGTTGGTCACGGTCTGTGGAGGTACAGATGCGGTCGAGGCTTGTGGAGTATCACTGTTCGAATGGGCTGCTCACGGATACGCGGGTCAGTCGGGCGACGGACGGTCTGCTGCGTTACCGGCAGTTGGATCCGTCGTTGTCGGAGTTACTCGACGTTGCGGTGCACCGGTTCGCCGGGCGAACTGCGGTCGAGGAAGTGCACGGAGAACAGGTCACCTACGCCGAACTGTGGGCTGAAGCGTCTCGGGTGGCCGGCGGGTTGAAGTCGCGGGGAATCGAGATCGGCGATCGGGTGGCCATCCGGTTTGCGGCCGGCGTTCGGTGGCTGGAAGCGTGCCTCGGAGTCATTCTGGCCGGTGGGGTTCCGGTGTCTCTCGGCATGGCGTGGGGCGACGCGGAGGTTTCCGCGGTGATTGCGGACAGTGGATCGGTGTTGGTGCTCGATGGGGAATTGCCGCACGGGGTTCCGTTCATCGACGACGGTGCTGCGCCGGACGAGTTGGCGGTTCTGGCGTACACGGCGGATCCGTCCGGCGCGATGCTTGGCGTCGAATTGAGCAACGAGAATGTGCTCTCGACAATCGAAGGGCTTCTGCATTCGCGTGACTACGGCGTCGAGGGTGTGCGGAATCTTCTGGTGGACAGCGATTTTCGATCCGTCCGGGAGCTTGTTCATGTGCTCGCCACGTTGGTGATCGGCGGCACCGTTGTTGTGGCGGGTGATTTTTGGCGTGAGTCCGCCCATACCGTCGACATTCTCACCGGGCGCCCCGAGGATCTCCTCGAACCACGATTGCTTGCGGTGGGTCCGGCGGCGCGAGCAGCCTCGCGATCGGTGAAGTGGGTGGACTGCAGTGGGTCTCCGGTAACGGCCGAGCAGGAAGACAAGCTACTGGCGGCGTTTCCGGCCGCTCAGCATGTGATGGGTTGGGGAAAGACCGAGACGTGTGGCGGAGGTCTGATCTTGCCGATCGAATCGGCTTCGACACATTTAGGGAGCGTGGGAATCGCTTTTGGCGGAATGGAAGTCGCGTTGTACGGCCCCGATGCACCGGGGGGATACGGCGAACTGTGGTGCCGCGGGCCGAGTGTCGCGCGTCGGTACTGGAATTCGCCGGAAGTGACGTCGTCGCGTTTCATGCAGGGCTGGTTCTGCACCCATGACACCGCACAGATCGATGCGGAGGGCTTCGTCCGTATTGTCGAACGAAACGCAGCATGAGCATGCGCGGTGTCGAAAGACTACGAGAGGGAGATGCATGGCAGACGAGGTTCTCACCGAGCGGCGTGGGCGGACGCTGATCATCACGATCAACCGGCCCGAGGCACGAAACGCGATCAACGCCGCGGTCAGCCACGGATTGGCAGCAGCTGTCGAAGAACTCGACGGTAACGACGAGCTGTCGTTGGCAGTGCTGACCGGTGCGGGCGGAAATTTCTGTGCCGGTATGGACCTCAAGGCGTTTGTGGCCGGCGAGAACGTACTGGTTCCGGGCCGCGGTCTCGGTTTCACCGAGGGGCCGCCGCGAAAGCCGATCATTTCGGCGGTCGAGGGCTTTGCCTTGGCAGGCGGCACCGAGTTGGTGCTGGCCACCGATCTGGTGGTTGCCTCTCGCGAAGCCAAGTTCGGTATCCCCGAGGTCAAGCGGGGTCTGGTCGCAGGCGCCGGCGGATTGTTCCGTCTACCCAAGCGCATTCCGTATCAGAAGGCCCTGGAATATGCCTTGACCGGAGACGCTTTCACAGCGGAGGAAGCGCACTCGTACGGTTTTGTGAACACACTGACAGAACCAGGTCAGGCGTTGGACGGTGCGCTGGATCTCGCCGACCGCATCAGCCGTAACGGTCCGCTCGCCGTCACGGTCACCAAAGAGATCATGGTCAAGGCCGCCGGATGGTCGGACGACGAGGCATTTGCCAACCAGATGCAGTTGTTGGCACCGATTTTCGTATCCGAGGACGCACGTGAAGGCGCGACGGCTTTTGCCGAGAAGCGCGCGCCGGTATGGAAGGGTCGGTAACACGACATGGCTACACCAGTTGCCGAATTGCACATGCACATCGAGGGTTCTCTAGAGCCCGAGCAGATCTACCGCCTCGCCGAGCGAAATCGAATGGACTTGCCGTACAAGGACATCGAAGATCTGAAGTCACGGTACGAGTTCTCGGATTTGCAGTCGTTCCTCGATCTGTACTTTGCCAACATGGCCGTTCTGCGTACAGCCGAGGATTTTGCGGATCTCACGCGGGCGTACTTCCGCCGTGCTGCCGCTGCCGGCGTATCGCACGCCGAGTTCTTCTTCAACCCGCAAGCGCACGTGGTCCGGGGTGTTCCGTTGACCGAGGTTCTCGACGGAATCATGGACGCCGTTGCATCGAGCGAGCGGGAGTTCGGACTCAGCAGCAGCGCGATTGCCGCGATTCTGCGCGATCAACCCGTCAGAGATGCCGAGGAGATCTTCTCGGAGATCATCCGGTTGCAGGCTCCGATTGTCGGTCTGGGCCTCGATTCTGCGGAGGTGGGTAACCCGCCGTCGCTCTTCGAGGACGTGTTTGCGCGGGCTCGCGCCGAGGGGCTTCACGTGGTCGCCCACGCCGGTGAGGAAGGCCCGCCGGAGTACATCCGGCAGGCGCTCGACATCCTCGGTGCTGAACGTATCGATCACGGTGTCCGCGCACTCGAGGATCCGGCGCTTGTCGAGCGGTTGGTCGACGAGGAGATTCCGCTGACGGTCTGCCCGTTGTCGAACGTTCGTCTTCGGGTGTTCGACAAGCTCGAGGATCATCCGTTGCGAACGATGCTCGACCTCGGGCTGATCGTGACGGTCAACTCCGACGATCCGGCATATTTTGGCGGGTACGTCGACGACAACTTCGCCGAACTCGGTCGAGCAATCGGGCTGACCGAGTCCGAACGTGAGACGTTGGCCCGCAATTCCATCAAGGCGTCGTTTGCCAGTGAATCGCGGAAAGCGGAATTGCTGCGTTAGCGAAGCGAACTCAGGCGCCGAGCACTTGGCGTAGGTAGTCGTTGTCGAACACACGATCCGCGTCGTACTTGTCTCGCACAGCAATGAAGTTGTCGAGTTTGTCGTACGTCGGGCGTAAGTCGTCGATGGTCCGGTTGTGCATTTTCCCCCAGTGCGGCCGGCCGTCGACGGCCTTTGCCATCGCTTCGACTGCGGCAAAGTACTCGGTCTCGGACCGGCGGTGATACTGGTGCACGGCGACGTACGCGGTATCGCGTCCGTTGGCGGTGGAAAGCCAGAGGTCGTCGGCGGCGGCAAAACGAACCTCGACGGGGAACGCGACGTTGGTTCCAGTCCTTTGCAGCCACTGATTGATCTCGTGGAGTAGACCTTTGACGTGTTCGACCGGGACGGCGTATTCCATTTCCTTGAACTTCACGCGACGCGGCGATGCAAAGACCCGATAGCTGCGGTCGGTAAATTCCCGGGCGCCGAGCAGGCGTGACGATATCTGGTTGATGGTGGGGATCGCGGCCGGCGCCAGGGTGGCGATGCGGTTGACGCCCTCGAAGAGCGTGTTCGACATGAATTCGTCCTCGACAAAGGTTCGGATCGCGCTGACGGGCTTCAACGGTGTGTCGCCGGGCAGGCGTGTGTTCCGTTTGGTGAGGACCCGATCGGTGTGGGGGAACCAGTAGAACTCGAAGTGGTCGACGGTGCGGCACTCGTCGTCCAGGGTGTCCAAAATGTGGGACAGCGTGTCGGGTTTTTCGATGGCGCGCAATGTGAACCGAGGCGAACACGCGAGGGTGACCTTGGTGATGATGCCGATTGCGCCAAGGCCGATGCGGGCAGCTTCGAACAGTTCCGGATTTTGATCCGCGGACGCGGTGACGATTGCTCCGTCGGCTGTCACGATTTCGAGGCCGTGAATCTGCGTCGCAAGTCCACCGAACGCGGCGCCGGTTCCATGGGTTCCGGTGCCAAGGGCTCCCGCGAGAGATTGGGCGTCGATGTCGCCGAGGTTGGTCATGGCGTACCCGCGTTGCCATAACGCCTCGTTGAGGGCGCGCAGGCGCGTGCCTGCGAGAACCGTCACCAGCGCCCCGTCGTCGGTGGGGGTGATCGATTCGATCCCGGAGAAGTTGTCGAGGCTGACAAGAACTCCGTCTGTGACCGCCGCACCTGTAAAGGAATGGCCAGCTCCGACTGCCTTCACGTGCCACCCTCGTGTTGCGGCTTCGACGACAAGTGCTGCGAGTTCACGGGTGTTCCGCGGGGTTGCCCATTGTCGTGGTGAAGCCCTCTGAGTGCCTGCCCAGTTCTGCCAGATATCCGAAGCCATTGGACAATCATGTACTTGGACGTTCGTCCAAGCAAGCATTGTGCCTAGTTTTTCCGATCTCCGTTCTAACATCATGGGATGCTCAACAGGCTTCCGGCGGACGAGCGCCGCACACAATTGATCGAATCCGCCATTTCCATTGCCGAACAGCGCGGCGTGAGTTCAGTGACGGTCCGTGCTGTAGCCGAAGAGGCGGGCGTATCGCTCGGCGTAGTTCACTACTGTTTCGAGAGCAAAGAGGAGCTCATCGCCGCGATGGGCGAGACGTTGATTGTTCAGCTCAGCGAATCGCTCCAGCATGCCTTCGGGCAGGTTCGCCACGCGCCTGACCTGACCGGGATCCAAGGGCTGAAGGAACTGCTGCACATCGGGTTGACCGGGATGTGGCCGCTCATCGAGGTGACGCCTGATCGGCAGTTGCTGACCTACGAAATCACCGCGCAAGCTCTGCGTAGCCGCAACCTCGGGGCCGAGCGTGCCGGTGCCGTCGCCAGCGATCAGTACCGGATCATGGACGAGCATGCCATTGCATTTCTCGAAGAATGCGCCACGATTTCCGGAACTGTCTGGACAGAGTCTTTGCAGTCGTTGGCGAGATGGAGTCTGGCGATGATCGACGGATTGGTCTTGCGCTGGCTGGTTGATCGTGATTCCGACGCCACCATTGCGGAATTCGGCGAAATGGTTCAGGTCATCGCAGGCAAGGCGATCGAGGCGCAGCACTGACCCCGTCATGGACATGCGTCCAATTCAGGTGTTGACTTGACCGCGACGCCGCGACGATGGGACACACGTGACCACAACACTGGATCGACTGACATCCGCTACTGCTGATTTCGACCCGCCCCTGGCCGCTCTCGACCTGACAACTCTGCGCAGCAATGCTGCCGATCTGATTCGCCGGGCCGGGGGAACACCGGTGCGCGTTGCGAGTAAGTCGGTCCGGTGCCGCGCCGTTCTCGAGGAAACACTGGGCGGTGGGCTCACCGAGCAGGGTGGCTTTCGTGGAATCATGGCCTACTCACTGCGGGAGGCATTGTGGTTGGTCGGTCTCGGCGCCCGCGACATCCTGATGGGATATCCCACCGTGGATCGTGGAGCGTTGGCCGAACTCGCCGGTGATCCGGTTGCGATAACGGCGATCACGCTGATGATCGACGACGACGCTCAGCTCGATGTCATCAGATCAGCTGCGCTAGGCGCCGCGCCGATTCGGGTGTGCCTCGACGTGGACGCGTCCCTGCGGATCGGGCCGATTCACCTGGGGGTACGACGCTCTCCGCTCCGCGAACCGAATGATGTTGCCGCACTGGCTGTGCGTGCGCGGTCCCGTGGATTTTCCGTCGTCGGTGTCATGTTCTACGAAGCGCAGATTGCCGGACTGCCGGACACCAGCGCGCCGATCGGCTGGGTCAAGAAGGCCTCCGCCCGGGAACTGTCACACCGGCGAGGTGCTGTCGTTTCTGCGGTCACGGATGCGGTGGGCACCCTCGAGATCGTGAACAGTGGCGGTACCGGATCACTCGAAGTCAGTTCTGCCGATCCGGTGGTCACCGAGGTGACGGCGGGTTCGGGGCTGTATGTGCCGACGCTCTTCGACAGGTACCGGGCCTTCCGGCCGGACCCCGCCCTGTTCTTCGCACTCTCCGCGGTTCGCAAGCCGACCCCGAAGGTCACCACCCTCTTCGGCGGCGGGTACATAGCCTCCGGACCGGCCGGCGCCGCGAGGGTTCCGAAACCGATGCGCCCACTCGGTCTGAAATTGCTCCGCAACGAAGGCGCAGGCGAGGTGCAGACGCCGGTCACAGGACGGGTTGCCGGCGACATCGCGATCGGTGACCGAGTGTGGTTCCGCCACGCAAAGGCCGGCGAATTGTGTGAGCGTTTCGACCACGTGAATCTGGTCGATGCCGACGGCACCGCCACCGCGGTACCGACGTATCGCGGCGACGGGCAGTGCTTCGGCTAGCCGGCTGTCAGGCGCATGAAAGCGCCGAGTTCCACCAGTCCCGCCGGCGTGGTCGGCATGTACTGCGTCAGTGCATACGACCGGACGATGATGGCGCACCATTTTCCGCGTGAGACAGCAACATTGAGGCGGTTGCGCGAGAGTAGGAATGACATGCCTCGTGGAACGTCCTCGATTGCGGACGCTGCCATCGACACAATGGCGACTGCCGCTTCACGTCCCTGGAACTTGTCGACGGTACCCACCTCGACGTCGGTGAATCCCGCTTCGGTGAGATCGCGCTCGATGGTGCCCACCTGGGCGTTGTAGGGCGCGACCACCAGAATGTCCGCCTCGGTCAGGGGCCGGGTGCCGTCGAACTCGCTGGGATCGGTCCATGGCGTGCCGAGGAGTTCGCGGATCTGCGTCACGATGACGGCAGACTCTTCGGGGGAGTACGTCGAGTTGCCGGAATGGTCGACGTACACCGTGTGTACGCCCGCTGCCAGACCGTCGAGTTTCCGTGCAGCGCTTACCGTTTCCTGGGACAGCAGCTTGCCCTCGTAGGACAGCGCCGACACCGGCGCGCACAGGTCGGGGTGCATCCGCCACGTCTTTTCGAGGAAGTATCCCAACTCCGGCGGCAGGGCGCCGTGCCCTTCGGCCAGCCAGCCGAGAGCGGATTCGTCAACAGGTTCGGGATGAGTTCCCTGGCTGACCTGCGGCAGTTGTTGCGGATCGCCGAGCAGCAGCAGATTCCGAGCGGAGACGGCAACGGCAATGGTGTTGGCCAGCGCGAACTGTCCGGCTTCGTCGACGACAAGGAGATCGAGGCTGCCAGGGGGCACTCGATCGGTGTTCGCAAAATCCCACGCGGTGCCACCGATGACGCAACCAGTGGATTCCGCTTCGGACAGGAAGCGGGGGAACTCCTGGGGCGTGATGTCGGTCCACTCCGCAATTCGGCTCCGGCTGCCCTTCTTGGCGACCAGAGCCGGATCGAGGCCGGCCTTGACTATGCCGCCCAGCATGTTCTCCACCACCGAATGCGATTGCGCAACAACACCGATACGCCACTGGTGCTGCTCCACCAGAGCCTTGACCACTCGCGCCCCGGTGTACGTCTTACCGGTACCGGGTGGGCCCTGCACCGCAACATAGGAGTCGTCCAGATCGAGGACGGCAGCCGTGATCGCGGACGCGTAGTCGTTGCCTTCGCCGACCGGTGGAAGCGCGTCGCCGGACAGGGTTCGAGGCGTGAGTCGACGCAGAATGTCGACCGCCGCGCGGCGCGGCAACCCGGGCAATCCGTCGCAGGCTTCTGATGCCGCTGCAGCGATGGACTTTTCCATCGGCACCGTCGGAATAGGGCGTCCGGGAGCCAACGCAACGGGAGTCTCGGAGAACTCGTCACCTCGGAGTAGTTCCTCGATGGTGACAACGTCGAGATTGCCGGATTTTTCGACCGAGACTATCTTCACGCCGTTGGTGCCGCGCTGCGCCGGATTGTCGCCGGCAACGGCGTCGGGAGAGGGAACGTCGTACAGCGCGAACATGTCGGTGCCGGGGCTCAACGTCGTGCCGGTGCCCAGGGTGCCCGTCAACTGGATGTGCCGTCGCGGCTTCTGCCTGGCGGTGTTCTTGTGCCAGTCTGCTTGAATGTCTGGCACGTCGACCACCATCACGTCACGGACATCGACAAGATCTTCGATGGGGGCCGACAAGCGATCGAAGTGCGCCCACCAGTGCGGCTTCTTCTCTCGGCTGTGGTACCCGACCGCCGCAGCGAGGAGGGCTGCGGCGTGTTGCTCGGCGGTTCGCGTCGGGCCGGCTTTGTGCCCGGCGAATTCACGCAATGCGATTTCGGTTTCGGTGAGGTCTTCGACGGGCAGGGCGATCTGTCCTGTCGGCGGACGCAAGGTGATGTCGTGTTCGGCTGCTCGATCGACCAACCAATTACGCAGTCGGAGAGTCGATTCGCAGTCGTACTCGTTGTAGTCGGAGATGCCTTGCAGCAGTTCACTGGCTTCGTCGTCCTTGCCGCGCTCGCGTAGCTCGCAGTAGTCGGAGTACGCAACCACGGACGCCGCGGCATTGACGACGTCGCCGTCCCGGCCGTGTTCTCCCATGTACAGCGGTTCGAGTTTCTTGATGCTGTACGAGCGAGCCCCGATTCGCATGGCCGAGCGGACGAGCGGATACAGATCCACGAGCACACTCTCGCGCAGCAGCGTGTCCACTACCTGCTCGCCCACGCCGTGACGCGCGGCGAGTCGCAAAAGTGCGGACTTCTCGTAGGCCGCGTAGTGATAGACGTGCATGCCCGGATGAGCCTCGCGCCGCGCGGTCACGTAGTCGAGAAAGTCGACGAGCGCTTGGCGTTCACCGGCGCGGTCGTGTGCCCAGAACGGCTTGAACACGTAGTTCTCCGCCGGACCTTCGACGACGCCGAACAGGTACTCCAGCCCCCAATCGGTGGAACCGTCCTCCGCCCACAGGGGATCACCCTCGAAGTCGAAGAAGATGTCTCCGTCGTCCGGCACGGGTAGCCCCCCGAGCACGGACGCGTTGTAGATGTGGAACTCGGCCTCGCCGGATTGTTCCTGGCGCAACTGCAACGCGGCCTGCGCGCGCAACTTGTCCAGAGTGTCGCGGCGGATACCGTCGACGGGTTCGGTGCTGACGGCCAGTTGATCGATCGACCCGATGCCGGCGGCAATCAGCTGCATCCGCTGATTGCCCCGGAGACCAGCCACCAGGAGCAGGTCACGATGGTTCTCGACTTCCACGCTGCACGTATCGCACCGTCCGCAGCGCAGGTACCGGCCGTCGAGCCACTCGGCGGGTGTTCCCTCGGCGTGATGTTCGTCGAGAACCTGCTCGAGCTTGACTCGGCTTGCCGAGAACACCGGCGCGATGTCACCGATGTCGTGGGACGACGTGCTGCCGTCGCCGAGCATCAGATGCACCTGGTCGGAGGCGGCGATTGCGTTGCGGCCCAGCGCGTCCGCATAGGCGGCCAACTGTAGGAGTGCCGATACCTTCGCGTGCCGCGACAGCTTGCTGTCGTACACCGCGTACCGATCGCCCTCGCGCACCAGGAAATCACAGAACCCCAGGAACCGGCCGTCGAAGAACGTTCCCTGGTAGATGACGGGGGCACCGGAGCGTAGGGCTTCGACGGTGGCGAGTGCTGCTTCGGTAAGCCCGGCGCGGGTGTGTTCGGGCCGTTCCATGACAACCACACCGTCGCCGTGTTCGGCGATGAACCGCTCCAACTGTTCGCGCTCGTGGTGTTGACCGAGCGCGGACGTTCGTTCCAGTATCGGATCGGCGTCGACGCCCTCCGCCTTGATCAGCCCGGTTCGCGCGTCGAGTCGCCGCAGTAGGCCGAATTCGCATGTAGCGGCCGCCGAGAGGTCACTGGCGCTGTAGATGATCTGATCATCGAGGAGGAACACAGGGGCGATTGTGCCAGCGATGACCGACAAAACGGCGGGTTGGACATGTCAGGCACGTCGCAATGCCCGTGAGCCAGGCAGAATGTCCACCATGCCCTTTTTTGACGGTCGACGCGGTCAGGTCCATTTTCGGCGGTGGCCCGCTTCCTGCGACGAGTCGCTGGCGATGTCACTGGTGTTCCTGCACGGGCTGGGGCAACACAGCGGTCAGTACCACCGATTTGCGGACGCTCTCACGTCTTCCGGCATCGAGGTCTGGGCGATCGACCACACCGGGCACGGACTGTCCGAAGGGGAACCGGGCGTGGCGGCGCCGTTGTCCGATCTCGCCGCTGATGCCGCGACCTTGGCGGATATCGCCCGCGAAGCGCTACCAGGTATCCCGCAGGCGGTCATGGGGCATTCCCTCGGCGCCGTGACCGCGCTGTCGATGCTGACGCATCAGGATCATCATTTTGTGTCGGCTGTCCTGTGTGGAATCCCGCGCAACGCGGTTGCCCAGAGCGGGTGGGCGGACTTGGCCGATTCCGGGATCCCGGTTCTGGTGGTGCACGGCGTCGACGACCGGATGGCACCGATCGAGCCGGTGCGCACCTGGGCGTCGGCGCTGCCGAATGTGGAGATGCGGGAATTCGAGGATGCGGGCCACGACCTGTTGCACGAGAAGGTGCACACCAGCGTCACTGCCGTGAGCCGCGATTTCCTTCTCGCGCACAGTCGTTGAATCAGGCGAGTGCGTCGAGCACTTCCTTGGACGTCACGGGGTGCGAGAACATCGGGTAGTCGTAGGTGATGGCGTTCTCGTGTTCTGCTGCTGAGGTTCCAGCGACGCAGTCGGTGAGAGTGATGACGCGGTAACCGTTTTCGTAGCCGGTGCGCATGGTGGACTCGACACAGCAGTTGGTCAGGAATCCGCCGAGGATGATCGTGCGGATTCCCTTGCTGCGCAGGATGAAATCGAGGTTGGTGCTCGCGAAAGTATCGAGACCGCGCTTGCCTTCGACGAGGATGTCGCCGTCCTGTGGAGTCAGTTCGTCGACGATTGCCGCTCCCCAGCTGCCCTTGACGAATGCCTTTCCGTCCACGACGCCCTTGAGGATTCCGTACGGGTGCGAGGTGATCTCGTTGTAGCCCTCGGCAAACGTGATCGGCGCGTGCATAACTGTGACACCGGCGGAGCGAGCGGCCTCGACCAGTGCCGTGGTGTTCGCCAGTAGTCCGGTCGATTCCATCACGGGAGCGACAGCGTCATGAAGGACGCCGCCTTCGGTGGTGAAGTCGTTCTGGTATTCGATGAGCACGACTGCGGTGGTTGCGGGGTCCAACTCGAGCTTTTCGGTCATGTCGACACCTTTGGTTGTGTGTTTCGGGCCACTTTCATTAAACAGTTTGTCTGACAAGCAGGCAAGAGGTAGCGTCGGCGACATGGACATAACTCCGCTCTCGCGTATTCCGCTGAGCCTTGCGGTGTCCGGCAGGCTCCGAGACGCGATTCTCGACGGGTCTCTACCGGTCGGCGAGTCCTTGCCAACGGAGCAGGAACTGGCACAGGCTTTTTCGGTGGGCCGCTCCACCGTCCGCGAAGCGCTGCGCGTACTTCAGGCGCAAGGGTTGGTGACCGGTGCCGACACCGTGTCGACGGCGCGTCCCAAGGTGACGCACGAGAACACAGCCGATTCTGCAGCCACGGCGTTGAGCACGGCTGTGCAGGTGGGTGCGGTTCCGCTTCCGGACCTGGTCGAATTGCGGGTGCTCCTCGAAGCCGCGGCACTGCGCGGTGTCCGTGAGGTTCCTGGTGCTGCGCGCGTTGCCATCGAGGAGATGCGTCGCGCCACCGAGAACAACAACGCGTCCGCGTTCCACGACGCGGATGTCGACTTTCACGTCGCCTTGGCGGGTGCCAGCGGGAACCGCGCCTTTGCGCTGGTGATGACGGTTCTGCGCGAGTGTATCGCCGGTTATCTGATGAGTGAACTCGCGGCGGTCGAGGACTCGGCGGCCACTCTCGGGGTGCTGCTCGCGGAACACGAAGCCATCGCCGATGCGATTGCGGCCGGTGAATCCGATTATGCGGCACAGCTTGTCGAGAAGCATGTGCGAGGTTTCTACGAAGGACACTCGAAATGACGACAACGGTGGACATGTTGGGAGACCGACTGCGGGAAGTGCTGGGGGAGAAGGCGACCACAGATCCCGATCGGATGGGCGCCTATACCCGGGACCAATCCTTGCTGACCACCGCCGGTGTTCCGGCGGCTCTGGTCAAGGCAACGTCAGTCGATGATGTCGCCGCGGCGATGACGGTTGCCCACGAACTCTCCATTCCGGTCGTGACACGCGGCGCAGGAACCGGTTTGGCCGGTGCTGCCAATGCTCTCGACGGGTGCATTGTGCTCAGCGTTGCGGGTATGAATCGCATTCTCGACATAGATGCCGCGGCCCGCACGGCAACAGTGGAGCCTGGTGTGATCAACGGCGATCTTGCGGAGGCGGCTCGCGCACAAGGACTTTGGTATGTTCCGGACCCCGGTAGCCGGGCAATCTCGAGCATCGGCGGTAACTTGGCCACCAATGCCGGTGGTATCTGTTGCGCCAAATACGGAGTCACCGGCGACCATGTCGCGGCGCTCACCGCAGTTCTCGCCGACGGTCGCGTGATCCGCACCGGAGCAAAGACTCGCAAGAATGTGGCAGGTCTGGACCTGACCCATCTCCTGGTTGGTTCCGAGGGGACGCTTGCCGTCATCGTCGAAGCCACGATGCGGCTGCGGACCGCGCCCACGGCTGCAACCACGGTTGTTGCGTTCTTCGACTCGGCGGAGAAAGCGATCGAGGCGGTCCTGGCCGTCGCCGCGGTTGCCGAACCGTGTCAGTTGGAGTTGATGGACGCAGTGACCATCGACGCTGTAAACCGCTTCACGAGAATGGGTCTCGACGAATCGGCAGGGGCGATGCTTCTCATTCAATGCGACGGTAGATCTGCCGTGCAGGAAGCGGCAGACTGCGCGGCGGCCTGCACGCGCGTCGGCGCAACCGAGGTGTTCCACACCGACGATCCCGAGGAAGGTGACGCGTTCACCGCCGCGCGTCGCATGGCGTTGCCTGCGCTCGAGGCGATGGGAACCGTGCTACTCGACGACGTTGCCGTCCCGGTACCGGCGTTGCCCCGAATGCTCGAACGTATCCAGGACGCGGCTGAGCGGCACTCGGTGACCATCGGAACCTTCGGTCATGCGGCAGACGGAAATCTCCATCCCACCATCGTGTTCGACGCCGGGGAAGTGGGCGCGCAGGATCGCGCGCGTGGGGCGTTCGACGACATCGTGCACGCGGCACTCGAACTGGACGGCACGATCAGCGGTGAGCACGGCATCGGAGTTCTCAAGGCGCCGTACATGTCCGACATGATCGGTTCGGTCGAACGTGAGTTGATGCTCTCGGTGAAAGCCGCCTTCGACCCGAGGAACATCCTGAACCCCGGTCGCGGTATCTGAGCAGTCATACAGAAATGGCCCGGTTCGCCAACGATGTGAATCATTGGCGAACCGGGCCACATGCTTGCTGTGAGATCAGGCGTACAGATCCGTGATCGCACCCTTGTGTGCTTCGTGAATGATGTTTCGCTTGAGTTTGAGCGTCGGGGTCAGTTCGCCGCCCTCCTGGGTGAAGTCGACCTCGAGGATCGTGTACTTCTTGATCTGCTCCGGGTTCGAGACCTTCTTGTTCGCGTCCGCGACCGCGGAGTCGATTTCGGCGATCAGATCGGCATTCTTGATCAGATCGGCGATGGGGCTTCCGGCCGGCAGGCCGTTGCGCTCGACCCAACCGGGCAGGGTTTCCAGGTCGAGTGTGATCAGTGCGCCGATGAATGGTTGGCCGTCACCGACCACGAGGCACTGGCTGATCAGAGCGTGAGCGCGGAGTGAATCCTCGAGACCGGCCGGTGCGACGTTCTTTCCGCCTGCGGTGACGATGATTTCTTTCTTGCGCCCGGTGATCGAGACGTAGCCTTCGTTGTCGATCGATCCGAGGTCACCGGTGTGGAACCAGCCGTCGATGATCGACTCTGCAGTGGCCTTCTCGTTGTGCCAGTAGCCGGCAAAGACCACCGGACCCTGCACCAGGAGTTCACCGTCGTCTGCGATGCGAGCGGCATGACCGTTGATCGGCTTGCCCACGGTTCCGACGCGCTGCGCGGCGGAGGTGTTGACCGTGATGGCGGCGCTGGTCTCGGTGAGGCCGTAGCCCTCGTAGATCGGGATGCCGACGCCACGGAAGAAGTGACCCAGGCGGGCTCCGAGTGCAGCGCCGCCGGAGACCGCACGTTCGCAGTCGCCGCCGAGGGCCGCACGCAGCTTCGAGTACACAAGCTTGTCGAACACAGCGTGCTTGAGCTTGAGTGCGATGCCGGGGCCGCCCTTTTCGAGCGCTTCGCTGTACTCGATGGCCGTTGCTGCTGCCTTGTCGAAGATGCTGCCCTTGCCGCCGTCGACTGCCTTCTGGCGTGCCGAGTTGAACACCTTCTCGAATACTCGCGGAACCGAGAGAATGAAGGTCGGCTTGAACACGGCAAACTGCTCGAGGAGTGTCGTGAGGTCCGACGTGTGGCCAACGGTGACCTTGGAGTCGAAGGCGCCGAAGGAGATTGCCCGCGCGAAGACGTGAGCGAGCGGCAGGAACATCAGGGTCTTCTTGCCGGGAACCATGGATTCCGGCATGGCCAGGCGGCACGCGGCGGACTCTGCGTAGAAGTTGGCGTGTGTCAGCTGGACGCCCTTGGGGCGGCCAGTGGTGCCGGAGGTGTAGATCAACGTTGCCGGCGATGCGGCCGTGACCTGGTGACGACGGGTTTCGAGTTCTTCGTCGGTGATTGCGGCACCGCGACTCGTCAGGTCTTCGAGAGCGCCTGATTCGATGACGAGGACCTCACGAAGCGCCGCGGCGGCTTCGGTGACGTCCTTGATGTTCGTGGCGTGATCGGCAGTCTCGACGATCAGCAGAGACGTAGCCGAATCCTCGAGGATCCACTGCGCCTGATCGGGGGAAGAGGTTTCGTAAATGGCGACGGTGCAGCCGCCGGCTGTCCAGATCGCGTAGTCGGTGACAACCCACTCGTAGCGTGTTGCCGAGAGGATAGCGACGCGGTCGCCGAGCTCGACTCCGGACGCGATCAGCCCCTTCGCTACGGCCGAGACCTGCTTGGCGAATTCGGCTGCTGTGACATCGACCCACGCGCCGTTGACGAGTCGCTGGAACGGCACGAATGTGGGGTCTTCGCTGGCGTGCCGGAACACCGAATCCGCCATTGACGCGTTCTCCGGAATTGTGAACGTCTGTGGAACTGAAAACTCACGCACTTTGACCCCTCCAGTGACTACCGATAACTTCGATGTGCATTGCATCACATTAGTCGTTATTTTGCACTGTCGTTACTATTCGGTAGATCCAGTTGGGCCCCGACCAGGGAATTAGTGTTACTCGATGTTGCGGGTTACTTATGCGGCGCGCTCCAACGACCGCCCGTGGATCGACAGCCAGCGCCTGATTGCGTAGTCCAATCTGTCTGAATCCACTCCCAGTTGCTCCGCGGTTGCTGCGAGTATCTCGGCCGCGTCCGTCAGAGGTTCCGTCGTGCCGAGTGTTGTGCTGATGAACGTGTCGGCGGCGGTGCCCAGATCGGTGTGGGGGATACCTGCCAGCATCAGCAGATGTGCCCAGGTGACTTCCGCGTCGTCGCCGCACGCTTCGGTCCACGCTTGCCGGACGGCGTCGAGTGAGTGATCGGAATCAGCGGCGGCGAGAAGATCTTCGACAGAGTTGATGTGCAGGTGATGCAAGCGCTCGGCGACCTGCTGGATGTGTCGTGCCTCGATCGGAACGCCGGTCGCGGTGTATCGACGCTTGTACGAGCCGATCTTGCCGGCCCATTGGTCGGAACTGCCCGCTTCCTCGAAGGTTCGGAGGAGTTCACGTGCGCCGTCGGTCACTGGTAAGGATTCACGAGCTTGCCGGTAGGCGAGGTACCGGTCGACGACGGCAACTTCGCTGTGGCCGCAACTGGACTGCACGGACTCGATGATGCACAGGGCCAGGCTCGCGCGGTAGGCGTCGGAAGCCACCCATGCAGAGGGGTCGCCTAATCGGTCGCGGCATGCTGCTGCGACTACGTCGACGGTATCGGTCGAGATGCTCACGATGTCCTCCAGAAAACTGCCTGTGTCGTTTCTGCTCCACACGGGCTATCGGCACCGAGGCGCAAAATGTTGCACACATCACACAAGTTTTCTGAAAAGTCGAGAAGTTCATCCTTCGAGCAGGTCAACGACCTCGGAGTCGGTCAGCTGATGGAAGTCGTCGAAGGCCGCGCCGACCCCACCGAGTATCGCCGGAACGAAGGGACATATGACGCGGTCGGCCGAATCGGCAAGCAGGCGGATCGATTCCGGTGATGCGACGGGGACGGCAACGATCACTCCCGTTGCACCCTGCGCCCTGGCACATGCCGACGCCACAGCGGCACTCGCTCCCGTCGCCATTCCGTCGTCGACGATGACGGCCGTTCGCCCGCTGAGCGGAACTGCCGGGCGGCCGGCCCGGAGGAGGTGTGCCCGACGCTCGAGTTCTGCTCGCTCGGACTCTTCGACCCGCGCCAGCGCTTGCGGTGATACCCGCTCGGCGGCAATCACGTCGTGGTTGAGTACGCGGGTGTCACCTTCGCCGATGGCACCGAGAGCCAGTTCGGGATTTCGGGGGGAGCCGAGTTTGCGTACTACGAGGATGTCGAGCGGTGCATCCAGCGCCGACGCGACCTCGACCGCGACAGGAACGCCGCCGCGCGGCAGTCCGAGAACGACGGGATCGTGGAGTCGCGCGGCGTCCAGCGACCGGGCGAACATCGCAGCGAGGGCCCGGCCTGCGGCAAATCGGTCTCGGTACTGTGCCATAGCTGTCCTGATTGAGGTGTGACCTCGATACTTCCGACGCTACTCGGTTCTCCCGTCACCGTTCGGTAACTGTGAACCGACGCAGTGAGAGGGCGGGATTCTTTTCGCGGACCTCGTCGATTCGCCTGCGGCTGACCTGCGCGGTCGCCACACCCACCTGCTCGCCGAGAGAGCACAGCACCACACCCATGGGGTCGACGATCATGCTGGCACCGGCGCCGCCGCGGGCGCTTTGATCCGCTGCGGCGATGTACATGGTGTTCTCGATCGCGCGCGCTCGGATCAGCGTGGTCCAGTGGTCTTCCTTCAACGGCCCGGGTACCCACTGCGCCGGTAGGAGCAGGACGTCAGCACCGGCGTCGACGATCCTGCGGGTGACTTCGGGGAACCGGAGGTCGTAGCAGGTCTGGAGCCCGAATGTGAAGCCGTCGCACTGAAAGGTCTGTGGGTCCTCGATCTGGCCAGGCGCGATCACTGCCGATTCGAGGTAGCCGAACGCGTCGTAGAGGTGAAGCTTGCGATACGTGGCAACCAATTCGCCGCGCGGGTCCATCGCGACAAGCGTGTTGGAGATCCTGCTCACGTTGGGCAGACGTTCGTTCATTCCGGCGACGACGAAGATCCCGAACTCCGCGGCAATGGCGGACAGCCCGGTTCCGAAGTCACCGCCGAGGTCCTCGGCGGACTCGATCAGGCGCTCGTCGCTGCGCGGCGGCGTGAACATCGAGTACTCGGGAGCGACCAGCACTTTTGCACCCTGACCAGCGGCATCGGACGCCAGAGTGCGCAGTGACTTCAGGTTCGCCTCCTTGTTCATGTCGGGGGCGAACTGGGCAACGGCAACGACGGTCCGAGAGGGGCTGTTGGCGGCGTCTTCAGTCATGCTTCTTACGCTAGGCGAAACGCCCGGTGAACGCGGATGCACCGGAATAGTTCAGCAGGTCGGTTCTCGTGTCTATACTCCTTCGGCTAAACTGCTGGTCAAATGAGTGATATTGAGCGTGACCCCGAACCCCCAACATTTGCCGACCTCGACATCGATGATCGGGTACTGAAGGCACTGTCTGACGTGGGCTACGAGTCGCCCTCGCCGATCCAGGCTGCCACCATTCCGCCGCTGCTCGAAGGCAAGGACGTCGTCGGACTTGCCCAGACCGGTACCGGTAAGACCGCGGCCTTCGCGGTTCCCGTCCTGTCGCGGATCGACACGTCGATCAAGCAGACGCAGGCACTGGTGCTGGCTCCGACACGTGAGCTCGCGTTGCAGGTTGCCGAGGCATTCGGCAAGTACTCCGCGCACATCCCCGGCCTTAACGTCCTGCCGATCTACGGCGGCCAGAGCTACGGTGTCCAGCTGTCCGGCCTGCGGCGCGGCGCGCACGTTGTGGTCGGTACGCCCGGTCGTGTCATCGACCACCTCGAAAAGGGCACTCTGGACCTGACCAACCTCAAGTACCTCGTTCTCGACGAGGCCGACGAGATGCTGAAGATGGGTTTCCAGGAGGACGTCGAGCGCATCCTCCGCGACACCCCCAGCGAGAAGCAGGTTGCCCTGTTCTCCGCGACGATGCCCGGTTCCATCCGCCGCATCTCGAAGCAGTACCTGAACAACCCGGTCGAGATCACGGTCAAGTCCAAGACCTCGACGGCGTCGAACATCACGCAGCGCTACATCCAGGTCGCGCACCAGCGCAAGCTCGACGCGTTGACCCGTGTCCTCGAGGTCGAGGCCTTCGAGGCGATGATCATCTTCGTCCGCACCAAGCAGGCCACCGAAGAGCTGGCAGAAAAGCTGCGCGCTCGCGGGCACTCCGCTGCCGCCATCAACGGTGACATCGTGCAGACGCAGCGTGAGCGGACCATCGGTCAGCTCAAGAACGGTGCACTCGACATCCTCGTGGCCACCGACGTCGCTGCGCGTGGCCTGGATGTCGACCGCATCTCGCATGTCGTGAACTACGACATCCCGCACGACACCGAGTCATACGTCCACCGCATCGGCCGTACGGGTCGCGCCGGACGCCAGGGTGACGCTCTGCTGTTCGTCGCTCCGCGTGAGCGTCATCTGCTCAAGTCCATCGAAAAGGCAACCCGCCAGCCCCTGGCCGAGATGCAGTTGCCCAGCGTCGACGACGTGAACGCGCAGCGTGTTTCCAAGTTCGGTGACTCCATCACCGAGAGCCTGGCATCCGAGAACCTGGCGCTGTTCCGCAAGATGATCGAGGACTACGACCAGGAACACGATGTTCCGCTCATCGACATCGCTGCCGCCTTGGCAGTGCAGTCGCGTGACGGCGACGCCTTCCTGCTCGCTCCCGAGCCGCCGGCACCGCCGCGTCGTGAGCGTGAGCCGCGCGAACCGCGTCCGCCGCGCCGATTCGACGACGGTCCGGCTCCGCGTTCGCGTGGACCCGAGGGCCAGGAGTTGGCGGCGTACCGCATCGCGGTCGGTAAGCGTCATCGCGTAGTGCCGGGTGCCATCGTCGGTGCCATCGCCAACGAGGGCGGCTTGCGTCGCAGCGACTTCGGACACATCAGCATTCGTCCCGATCACTCCATCGTGGAGTTGCCGGCAGATCTGTCCAACGAGACCCTCGAGGCTCTGCGACGGACGCGTATCTCCGGCGTCCTGATCCAGTTGCAGCCTGACTTCGGCCCGCCGCAGGGACGCCCGAGCGGCCGCGGTGGTCGTGACGACCGTGGTGGACGCGACAGTCGGGGTGGCGGACGCGATCGCTACGACAGCTGATCTTCGTCTCGAAAACTAACAGGCGCTGCTCCCCGTTCAAGGGGAGCAGCGCCTGTTTTTTGTAGCCTGTTTCTGTATCAGAGGGTGCTGGGCTCGAGATCGTGGGAATCTTTACTGCCGGTGTTGAATTGGGTTCGGTACAGCTCGGCGTACCGACCGCTGTGAGCGAGCAGTTCGGTGTGCGTTCCGCGCTCGATGATGCGGCCCGCTTCGACGACCAGGATGAGATCGGCCGCGCGAATGGTGGACAGGCGGTGCGCGATCACGACTGCTGTCCGGCCGGCAAGAGCTTCACCGAGTGCTTCCTGAACCGCAGCTTCGGAGGTCGAATCCAGATGGGCGGTGGCTTCGTCGAGGATGACAACGCGAGGTTGGGCGAGCAACAACCGCGCGATGGTCAGGCGTTGACGCTCACCGCCGGAGAGACGGTAGCCGCGCTCGCCGACAACCGTGTCGAGTCCTTCCGGCAGTGACGCGACCAGAGCGGTGAGGCGCGCTCGCTCGAGGACCTCGCGGAGTTCGGTCTCGGATGCACCAGGTCGTGCGAGTAGCAGGTTGGACCGGAGACTCTCGTGGAACAGGTGCCCGTCCTGGGTGACCATACCGACAGTTTCGCGAATGGAATCGGCGCTGAGGTCGCGAACGTCGACGCCGGCGAGTTCGACGGAACCTGAATCCACGTCGTAGAGGCGCGGAATCATTTGGGCGATGGTGGATTTACCGGCACCGGATGTTCCGACGAGCGCAACCATCTGGCCGGCTTCGGTGCGGAAGGACAGTTCATGGAGTACGTTCTCGCCGCCGCGGCTGTCGAGAATCGCCACTTCTTCGAGCGATGCGAGGGACACTTTGTCCGCCGACGGATATGCGAACTTCACGTTCTTGAACTCGACGGACACGGGCCCGTCCGGTACAGCGACAGCGTTGGGCTTCTCGGTGATCAACGGCGCGAGATCGAGTATTTCGAAGACTCGCTCGAAACTGACGAGGGCGCTCATGACGTCCATTCGGGCGCTCGCGAGAGCCGTCAGCGGGGAGTACAGCCGAGTCAGCAGCAACGCCATCGAGACAACGGCACCGGCGTCCAACTGCCCGCGCAAGGCGTAGTAGCCGCCGAGGCCGTAGACGAGGGCTAGAGCCAAGGCTGAGACGAGCGTCAGGGCCGTGACGAAAACGGACTGAAGCATGGCCGTCCGCACGCCGATGTTGCGCACGCGTCGGGCACGCACCGCGAACTCGACCGACTCTTGTGTCGGGCGTCCGAACAGTTTGACCAGCGTTGCGCCCGGCGCCGAGAAACGCTCGGTCATCTGGGTGCTCATCACCGAATTATGGTTGGCGGCTTCACGATTGAGAGCCGCCAGCCGGGCACCCATGCGCCTGGCCGGAATCACGAAGATCGGCAGGAGCAGTAGTGCGAGGACGGTGATCTGCCAGGAGATCCCGAGCATGACGATCAGCGTGATCACCAGCGTGACCAGATTGCTGACCACTCCGGACAGGGTGTCACTGAACGCGCGTTGGGCGCCGATGACGTCGTTGTTGAGGCGGCTGACCAAAGCTCCCGTGCGCGTGCGGGTGAAGAACGCGATAGGCATTTTCTGGACGTGGTCGAACACCGTGGTCCGCAGGAGCAAGATCAGGTCTTCGCCGATACTCGCGGAGAGCCAGCGCGTCAGCAGTCCGAGTGCGGCTTCGAGAATCGCCACAATCGCGATCAACACCGCCAGGATGACCACAACCTTGACGGCGTCGCCGCCGACTATCGCGTTGACCACCCGGCCTGCCAGGACCGGTGTTGCGACGGCGAGTGCCGCCGTCACCACGCTCAGAAGGAGGTACCAGCTGAGGTTGCGTTTCTGCGGAATCGCGAACGTCGCGATTCTTTTCAGCGTCGCCTTCGAAAAAGGCCGCTTGTCGTCTTGCGCGTGCATCGCGTTGTACATAGCGTTCCACGCGGTGACTTCCATACTCATGTGTCAGGCCCTTCGGTCGCCGGCCACGAAGATTACGCGGCCGGTACGACACGAAGGTAAAACCTCGAGTGTGCTTGAGGTCAAGCCCACTACTTGGCTACGTCTACCACCACACGCGTGGGGTTCGTCAGCAGCGTCACCGAGAATGGCTGCTTTTCCGTTACGCCGACGAACGACTGTGTGACACCTTCGAAGACCGACGACCCGTTGACTTCGGTGACAACTCCACCAGCGATTCCGGGGACGGGGTTCGGGCCGGAGTACTGTTCCACGCCGCTGTCGAACGGGTAGGCGGAACCGTCGATCAGCACCTGGATTATTGCGCCGCCGGCAATCTCCATGGGCTTGCCGCTGCCTTCTTGAACAGCCGCGTCGACGTACTTGACGCGCCATCCGGGGGTTCCGGTTCCACCCATCTCGTACACGACGCGGTCGAAGTTCTCGTGCGAGCCGATCCGGACGTCGGTGACGGTCAGCTTCGATTCTGCGACGGCTGCGGCGGTTTTGTCCGAGCTGTCGGTTGGCGCGGGTTCTGCGGCTGCGGCGCTCGTGGTCGCGGAGACCGAGGTGGTGACGGCGGTCGGTGTGGTCTCTGCGGTCTGTGAGCACGCGGTCAGGCCGGCCCCCACGATGATGGCAGCGATGGCGGCAACTGATTTAGTCCGGTTCGTTGTCATGGTTCGATCGTAGGACTCTCAGTCCGTGGCTCTGCGACGGCGTGCGCGGAGTTACCTAACCGATATCGCCGTCGACGTAGAGCCAGCGGCCGTCGATTCGAGCAAATCTGCTGCGCTCGTGGAGGTTTCCGCGTTCGGTCCCGTAGGAGTAGTGGGCGCGGAATTCGACTGTGCCGTCGGAATCGAACAGGCTTCCGCGCTCGGTGGAAAGAATCTCGAGCCCGGTCCAACGCTGGTGCGGGTCCAGATCCAATGTGGCGGGACGGTGATCGGGATGCCAGGTCCGTTTCAGATAGTCGGTGTCCATGAGGGCAAATGCCGTGTACCTCGAGCGCATGAGAGTTTCAGCGGTCGGTGCGGACGCACCACCCTCGAGATATTTGCCGCAGCAGTCGGCGACGGAATTGCCGGTGCCACACGGGCAGAGTTGGGCGGTAATGGGGCGGCGTGAGGTCACCACCCCATTACAGCACGCGAGCTCAGACCAGCTTGCTTTCGTGGTTGTCCCAGTACGGCTTACGAAGATCTCGTTTGAGGATCTTGCCCGTCGGATTCCTCGGGAGTATCTCGACAATATCGATACTGGTGGGGCACTTGAACTTTGCGAGACGCCCCTGGGTATAGGTGATCAGTTCGGCTTCGGCGATCTGGGTGTCGGCATGCAGGACGACCACGGCTTTGACGGTTTCGCCCCACCGGTTGTCCGGTACGCCGATTACGGCGACTTCGGCGACGGCGGGGTGCTCGACAAGGACTCGTTCGATTTCGGGTGAGTAGACGTTCTCTCCGCCGGTGATGATCATGTCTTTGAGGCGATCTTCGATGAAGACAAATCCCTCGGAATCGGCGCGGCCCATGTCGCCGCTGCGCAGCCAACCGTCCGGTGTGATTGTTTCAGCAGTGGCTTCGGGCTTGTTGAGATATCCCGGCGTGCATTGCTCCGATCGCCACCAGAGTTCTCCGACGGTTCCGGCGGGGGTGTCCTCGAGAGTGACGGGATCGACGATGCGCATCTCGACCCCCGGAATGGCAGTGCCCGCCGATGCCATGCGTTCGACTTGCGATTCGTCGCGGTGGACGTCGGGCATGAGAGCGGTGACAACACCGGCCATTTCGGTCATGCCGTAGACCTGGACGAACTCGGTGTCCGGCCAGGCCGCCAGCGCTCCTCGCAGCAAAGGCAGAGGCATAGGGGCTGCGCCGTAGGTGATGCGTTTGAAGGCGCGGAAGGCGGCGACGGCCTGATCGCCTGCTGCCAGGACACCGGCGATCACGGGTGGCACCAGGAATGCGATGTTTGCGCCTGCGGCGAGGCCGGCGAAGATCGACGGTCCGTCAGCTTCGCGGGTGAAATAACAGTGTCCGCCTGCGTGAATTGCCATGATGGCGTAGCAGGTTCCTCCGACGTGGAACATCGGCATGGCGACCAGGAATATGTCGTCATCGTGTTTCGGTAGGAGTTCGAGGACATTGTTGCTGTGCGCGAACAGGTTTCGGTGGGTGAGTTGAACTCCCTTGGGGCGTCCGGTCGTTCCGGAGCTGTAGAGGATCAGGGCTGTGCTGTCGGCGGTGACTACGGGACGAGCTGCCAACGGCGGGGCTTCGTCGAGCCACGGTTCGAATTCGTCGTTCTCGCTACCGACGGCGATGATCAGTTCGACGGCGGTGAGGCGATCGCGCATGGCAACGACCTGAGGGAGGAGTTCGTTACCGACAAATAGGATGCGTGCCCCGCAGTCGCCAAGGATGTAGTCGAGTTCCTCGCCGGCGAGCCGCCAGTTCGGAATGGCATTTGCGGCCCCGAGTAGTGAAGCGGCATAAGTGATTTCGAGACAGGAGAGATGGTTCTTGTCCAGGAAGGCGACGGTGTCTCCCGGTCCGATCCCGGATTCGGCGAGTGCGCCCGCGATGCGCAGGATGCGACCGTGCCACTGGGCCCACGTATAGGTGGTTTCCTGGAACGTCACGGCCGGTTCTTCGGGTTTGACGCTCGCCCAGTGTTCGAGTTGATCGAAGATGATTGCAGTGGCGGCGTCGGACATCGGACCACCTTTCTCGAGTGATGTGTGTCACAAGGCTAGTGGGCGGTTGGCGTCCGCATGTGTGTTTTCCGTTGACAACTCAGGGGAGTCCCTGTGGAAATCAGGGTGGTCCCTGATAGCGGTGGCGCCGAGTAGACGACAGGATGGAGCAGTGCCAGTTGGCGCCCGCGTGCTGTGGGGTGCTCGATCCACCGAAGAAGTTCCATCGAAGAAGTTCCACCGACGAAGACCCACCGAAGTGAAGACGAAAGGCGATCATGAGTTCGCACGCCCAAGATGTCGCGGCCCGCGCTGTCGGCCTGTCCAAGACGTACGGCACCGGGGATACCCAGGTGCATGCACTCAGCGCTGTATCCGCCGATTTTGCTCGGGGTGAGTTCACGGCGATCATGGGCCCGTCTGGTTCGGGCAAGTCGACGCTGATGCATTGCCTGGCGGGTCTGGATTCGGCGAGTTCCGGTTCGGTGCTCATCGGTGACACCGAATTGACCGGACTGTCGGACAAACAGATGACGGCGCTACGACGCGACCGCATCGGATTCGTTTTTCAGGCGTTCAATCTGGTGCCGACGCTGACGGCACTCGAGAACATCACGTTGCCGCTCGATATCGCGGGGCGCAAGGCCGATCCGGCGTGGTTGGACAATGTACTGACGAAGCTCGGTTTGAAGGACCGCCTGGATCACCGGCCGGGTGAGTTGTCGGGTGGGCAGCAACAGCGTGTTGCGTGTGCGCGGGCTCTGGCCGGTCAGCCCGAGATCATTTTCGGTGATGAGCCAACGGGCAATCTCGATTCGCGTTCCTCCGGTGAGGTTCTGTCGATTCTGCGGTCCGCGGTGGACGAGTTCGGTCAGACCGTGGTGATCGTGACGCATGATCCGCGCGCTGCTGCGTATGCGGATCGCGTCGTATTTCTGGCGGACGGCAAGATCGTCGACGAACTGCGTGAGCCGACGGCCGATTCCGTTCTGGATCGGATGAAGCGTCTGGATGCTCCGCAGGTTCCGGTCAACGTAGAAGCCGGAGCTTGACGATATGGCTTCGATAACCAATTCGCCGATGCGCAAGGTGTCGTTGCGTAACCTGGCGGCGCACAAGGTGCGGTTGGCGCTCACCGTGTTGTCGGTGGTGCTTGGTACGGCGTTTGTCGCCGGGTCGTTTGTGTTCACGGATACGTTGCAGAAGACGTTCGACTCGATTTTCGAGAACACTGCTCAGGGCGTCGACGTCCGGGTGTCGATGCCGGATCGCAACACCAGTGGCGTTCCGATCGAGGATGTCGACAAGCTGGCAGCCATCGACGGAGTTCGTGCCGTGGCACCTGCGGTGAGTGGACAGATCGTTCTGATCAACGCAGACGGTGGTGCCGTGCAAACAGGCGGCGCTCCGAGCATCGGTACGTCGTACCTGCCGGCAGAGCGGGCGATCACACCGCCCGATCCGTACTCGGAAGGTGGCCCACCTGAGGCTGCCGGGGATATCGCATTGAATGCGAGTGCGATGGAGAAGGCGGGTTTGTCGGTCGGCGACCAGGCTCGGATACTGGTGCCGGCAAGAGGAATCGTCGATGTCACGGTGACAGGTATCTACGAGGGGTCCGGTAGTGACACCGGAGGTTTCATCGGAGCGTTGTTCACCGACGAGCAGGCACGCAGCCTGTTCACGGACGGTAAGCATGTCGACTACATCGACGTAGCCGGTACCGGTCTGTCGCAGACCGAGATGCAGCAACGGGTGGAGCAGGTCTTCCCGGACTTGCAGGTGCAGACCGGAGACGAGGTCCGTGAGGAGACCAAGGCCGAGGTCGATACCGCGCTCAGCTTCATCAACTACTTCCTGCTGGCGTTCGGCGCTATTGCTCTCTTGGTCGGCACGTTCATCATCTACAACACCTTCTCGATGATCGTGGCGCAGCGGCTGCGTGAATTGGCACTGTTGCGTGCCGTGGGTGCGAGCCGGGCTCAGGTCGGCCGATCCGTCGTCACCGAAGCGCTGATCGTCGGATTGATCGGCAGCGTCATCGGATTGCTGGCCGGTATCGGACTGGCCTACGGGTTGCGCGGGTTGCTCAATGCCTTCGACGTCGGATTGCCGGAGGGCTCGCTGCAGGTCAGCCCACGGACGGTTGTTGTCGCGTTGGTTGTCGGCGTTGTCGTGACGACGCTCAGTGCCTATGCGCCTGCGCGGCGGGCGTCCAAGGTTCCGCCGGTTGCCGCGATGCGCGAGGAGTTCGCTTCTACCGGTGACTCGCTCCGTGTCCGGACGCTGATCGGCGCAATTCTCGGTGTTCTCGGCGTCGTCCTGGTGGTTGTCGGTTCGAGGGGCACCGGTCAGGGTGCGGCGCTGACCGTCGGCGGCGGAGCCTTTGCGCTGATCATCGCAGTTCTGCTCGGTTCTCCTGCGCTGTCGCAGCCCATCGTGGGTGCGCTCGGTGTTGTCTTCGCGAAACCGTTCGGCTCGGTGGGCCGTCTGGCGCGTACCAATGCGGTCCGCAATCCTCGTCGTACCGCGGCCACGGCCTTTGCCCTGACCTTGGGCTTGATGCTGGTGACGGTCATCGGGGTGTTCGGTTCTTCGGCCAAGGCGAGTATCAATGCGCTGATCGACGTTGGCGTGACCGCGGATTACATCCTGACGGGTCCCAATGCGGTGGGCGTGCCGCGAGGCGCAGCCGACGCAGTGCGCGCGCTCCCGGATGTGCAGAGTGCAACGTCGCTGCACGGGGTTCGGGCGACCGTGAACGGACAGGACGAGCAGGGTGCGTCGTTGGACGGTCCGATCGACGGGGTGCTCGACTACAACATCGTCGACGGAACTGCCGACCTGTCCGGAAACAACATGATGGTCTCGCAGACCACGTCGACCGACAACGGCTGGACAGTCGGATCGACGCAGACATTGGTCGGCGCGGACGGGACCCAGTACCCGGTTGTTGTTGCAGGAGTGTTCGAGGATAACCAGTTGATCGGTTCGTGGATCGTCTCGGACGAGGCGTATCAGGCCTTGATGCCGGTAACCAGCCTGCCTGATTTTGCGGTTCTCGTGAAAGCGAAGCCGGGTGCCGATGTGACGGCCTTGCGCGGCGAACTCGAGCAGGCCACGGAAAAGTACGTGGTTGTCCAGGTTCAGGATCGTGAGGAGTTCAAGGGAACCCAAGGGCAGCAGATCAATACGTTGCTTGCGATTTTGTACGGACTCCTGGCGCTGGCGGTGGTGATCGCGATTCTGGGCATCATCAACACCTTGGCTCTTTCGGTTGTGGAACGCCGTCGAGAGATCGGCATGCTGCGGGCGGTCGGTATGCAGCGGGCTCAGATGCGGCGCACGATCTACCTCGAATCCGTTCTCATCGCGGTCTACGGTGCGGCCGTCGGTGTGGTGCTCGGCATCGGATTCGGTTGGGGATTCGTCAGCACGCTCCGGGATCAGGGCCTGGGCGAGATCACGATTCCGTGGGGTCAGGTTGCGTTGATGCTGGTCGGTTCCGGCATCGTCGGTGTGCTCGCGGCACTGTGGCCGGCCAATCGAGCGGCCAAGACGAAGCCGCTGGAGGCGATCGCAGACCTCTAGGCGGCGGAGCCGCACGTGCGCACTTTTGGCTGTTCACGCTGCCAAAAGTGCGCACGGGTAGCGTTGCTACCCATGATTACTCTTCAAGAAGTCGGCGATCGTGAATCCTGGCGCTGCTGGCTGTGTGACGAGCCCGTCGACCCCGATATGTCGGTGAACGATCCGCGTGGCCCGAGTGTCGACAGCATCAACACCGCCAAGAAGGGCGGCAAGTCCAAGGGCGGTATGGAGCGACTCGCACACCGCGCGTGCAACACCAAGAAGGGTGCTGTCAAACCTGTTGTGGCGTGGCCGGATCGGTTGTTCGTGGTTGATCCCGCGCCCATCATCGGTGTTGTGGAGCAACTCGAACGTAAAGGCGGCCGGGTCGCGGTTGCACGCTGCCCCGGCAAGGACGACGCCCAGGACGCGTCGGAGTGGTTGCTCGATCGGCTCTCGCGATTGGCCCCGGATCTGAACGTCGAAACAAGCATCGACCCAGCTGGTGGTGGGTTCCTTTTGGTTTTGAAAACCGTGTAGTCGGATTCGGTCCGCCTTTTCTCCGGGTGTCCTAGCCTTGTCGTGAGCGATCGGGGTACGGTCGAGTCGAACATGAATCCGGTTTCGAGTGCGAAGGAATCACGATGAATCTGGCGTTGACCGACGAGGAACTGGCGTTCCGGGACGAAATGCGGACTTTCTTCCGCACACAGATTCCTGAATCGACCAGGAACGCGTACGCCCACGGGGAAGAGCTGGGGCGCGACCGGATGGTCGAGTCGCAGCAAATCCTCAACGCCCACGGCCTGGCCGTGCCGCACTGGCCGGTCGAGTGGGGCGGTAAGGATTGGACTCCGGTTCAGCACAACATCTGGCTCGACGAGCTGCAGTTGGCGTCTGTTCCGGAGCCACTTGCGTTCAACGCGAACATGGTCGGACCGGTCATCGCGGCTTTCGGTTCGCAGGAACAGAAAGAGAAGTTCCTCCCCGCGACGGCCAACCTCGATATCTGGTGGTGCCAAGGATTTTCGGAGCCAGAGGCAGGTTCCGATCTCGCGTCGCTCAAGACTCGCGCTGTCCGTGACGGTAACGACTGGGTGATCAACGGCCAGAAAACCTGGACCACGCTCGGTCAGCACGCAGACTGGATCTTCTGCCTCGTTCGCACCAATCCCGATGCGCCCAAGCGGCAAGCGGGAATCTCGTTCATCCTGGTCGATCTGAAGACGCCGGGTGTGACGGTCCGTCCGATCAAACTGATCGACGGTGGCTACGAGGTCAACGAGGTCTTTTTCGAGGACGTCCGCGTTCCGGGCGAGAATCTGGTCGGCGAGGAGAATCAGGGCTGGGGCTACGCCAAGTTCCTGCTCGGCAACGAGCGCACCGGCGTCACCCGCGTCGGTTTCTCCAAAGTTCGTGTGGCTCAGGCAAAAGCGCGTGCAGCCGAAGTCAAGGTCGGGAACGGGACGCTTCTCGAAGACCCCTTGTTCGCCGCGCGCCTGGCCGAGCTCGAAAACGAGTTGCTTGCGCTGGAGCTCACTCAACTGCGTGTCGTCGCAGGGTCCGCGGACGGTAAGCCGAACCCGGCTTCCTCCTTGCTGAAGTTGCGTGGCTCCGAATTGCAGCAGGCCAGCACCGAGTTGCTGATGGATGTCGCCGGCCCCGATTCGCTGCCGTTCGACGCTGGCACCGACATCGCGTCGGCGGGCTGGGCACAGCACTCGGCCCCGGCTTACCTGAACTACCGCAAGGTATCCATCTACAGCGGATCGAGCGAAGTGCAGCGCAGCATCATCGCCTCCTCGATCCTCGGATTGTGAGGCGTGGCATGGACTTCGAACTCAATGACGAACAGAAGCTTCTTCGTGACACCACCAAGGATCTTCTCGCACGTAGCTACGACGCGGAAAAACGAAATGCCATTACCGACGCAGAGCCTGGGTGGAGCCCGCAGGTGTGGAAGCAGTTGGCGGAGGTCGGACTGCTTGGTCTGACGTTCTCGGAGGACGACGGCGGAATGGACGCGGGTCCCGTCGAGATCGGTGCCGTCATGACCGAGATCGGTCGCAGACTTGCGCCCGAGCCGGTTCTGGACGCAGTCGTGACGCCGGGTGGACTGATCTCCGAAGGCGGCAGCGCCGAGCAGCGATCGTCCATCCTTCCTGGAGTCGCCGAAGGTGTCACGTTCCTGGCGTTTGCCGATCAGGAACCTGGAATTCGTTGGCCTGCAACGCAGCGCGCGACGACGGCAACGCCGGCAGGTGACGGCTGGAGCATCACCGGCATCAAGAATCCGGTCGGCCACGGTGGGACTGCGGACATCCTGGTTGTGAGCGCGAGCTTGCCGAGCGGCGGAGTGGGCCTGTTCCTGGTCAAGAGTGACGCATCGGGTCTGGTGCGCAAGTCATACGCAACTCACGACGGTTTGCGTGGTGCGCAGGTCGAGTTCACCGATACTCCCGCCGAGGCGCTCGGTGAGGGCGGCGACGCTTCGGCGCTGATCCAGGCCGCTCAGATCCGTGAGCAGGCCGCCTTGTGTGCCGAGGCTGTCGGGGCGATGGAAGAGGCACTGCGCCTGACCACCGAATACCTCAAGACCCGCAAGCAGTTCGGGGTTCCGCTGGCCAAGTTCCAGACGCTGACGCATCGCGCAGCAGACCTGTACGTGTCACTCGAGTTGGCGCGCAGCATGAGTTTGTACGCGACTATGTCGCTGGCCGACGGTGTGGTCGATCCGGTCATCGCGTCTCGGGTCAAGTTGCAGATCGGGCGATCGGCTCGGCTGATCGGTCAGGAAGCAATTCAGATGCACGGCGGCATCGGTATGACGGCGGAGTATCCGGTGGGTCATTACGTGAGCAGGCTTGTTGCCATCGAACACACGCTTGGCAGCACCGAGGATCACTTGCGTGTGTTGGCTGCGGGCGTTGCCGACCATGAAATGGTCACTGCGGTCTGATCTTTCACGAGAGCTGATCGGGGTCGCATTCCGCAGTCGCGGGGTGCGGCCCCGATTTTGTCACTGTCCGCCCCGCAGCACGTCCAACCGGATTCGGCGCGCTTCGATGTGTGCGGCGGTCTCGGTGAACGCCCGTTGCCAGTCGGTGGACGCAGTGCGCTCGGCCGCGTCCAGCAGTAGTGCACCGGCCTCGAGGGGGAACCTGGCTTGCGCGCTTCGCAGCGTCGAGTAATGGCTGTGGCGAGAGTGGATGCCCAATTCTTCGCCGGAGGCAGCGTGTTTGGCGGCTTCGCATTCGAGGGCGCTGACAAGTTTGTGGGCAATCGCCAGAGGCCAGGGGCGGTCGATGCCGTCCAACAGGGCACTGCCGTCGACGCCGAGAAGGTAGCTGTCGGCATGGCCGGCAAGGATGTACGCGATCCGTTCGCGGGGATGTGCAATTGCGACGACGCGGCGGTCGGTGTTTCGGCCGTCCCGCTCGAGTAAAGCTGATGCCCAGGCCGGGTTCTTCTGCAGAACTGTTGCGGCGGTCCACGATTCGGTCATCACTTCATGCCATTGTTTCTCGATGGGAATGCGAAGAACGTCGTGTGGTGAACCTACCATCGCTTCCCATAATGCCAAGGGAGTAGCCGTGACCACTTGCCGCAGCCACCATTTGCCGATTCCCTTGTACTGGGCCCCGACATCTTCGATACCGTCGCGTGGGGCTTTGTCGTCGAGTGAACCGGGCAGTCGAATGACGAGGCGAGGCCGCAGGGGTTTGGTCTCTAGCCGCACCCAGGTGTGAGCCCGGGTAGCCATACGTTCGGCAAACGGGGACTCGGGAAGTTGGCGGAGCAGTTGGATCGAACGCTCACGGACCGGCGGCGACGGATCGTCGAGTCCGCGTTCGAGAATGTCGTAGTCGTGCTCGCCCAGGCCGACGCTCAACCGGCTCAGGAACTCACGCCGTAAATCTGCGGGTTCGTTGTCCCACGCGATGTCGAGTTCTTCCGTTGCGAGCGCGGGGTCAACTGTTCGGATGTAGTCGAACCAGGCAAGTCGATCGTCCGGGTCCGGTGAGAGCCACAGTTCGTCGCGGCGTGATCCGACGCGCCGTAGTTGTGCCCAGGCTGGATTGTGGTCTGCAAGATACTGTCCGCGCGGTCCCGCGAGGCGAAGGAGTGCCTCGCGATGCTCGAGGTACGTGCGGGCAGCCTCCATGAGTGCGGGAACAGTTGGTGCGGGGGCAACGTATCGGTAGGCCTCGGCAACCTCGAACCACTCGGGTATCGACGGTGACCGCGTCTCGAGTAGTGACATCACGTGTGCGATCGCCGACGCGGGGAGCGTCGGTCGCTCTGCCGTTCTGTCGGTTCGCAGCGAGATCACTTGCCTACGGTAAGGCAGGGGTGTGTCGACTTTCACTCGGGGTATCGGCGCGGATGTCGAGATTCTGGGAGAGTGGACAGCGGCACCTGGGAGGCTTGACATGGCAGAAATTCACGGCGTCACGGTGGGTGATGGAACCAGTGGGGCGGAAGTTAACAGTGGTGCAGATGTGTCGGTCACCGAACGTCGTGCCCTGATTTCCAGCCATGTTCGAACCTGGTGTGAAGCAGGAATCGTCGAATCGAATCGCCCTGAGTTGTCCACCGAAGTCGCGCTGTTGTTGGCCGGTGGCTACGTCGACGACGAGACCCGGGCGATCATGGCCGATCGCCGCGCGGTCGGACGGTCGTTCCCGGATATCGGTGGTTGGTCCGAACTGAGGTACCTGACGGACGAGTACACGCGAACATGTCGACGGCTGAGCGCTGCCCGAATCGGTCCGGTGCAGGTTGTTCTGGAACGACGTGTGCAGGCCCTGGAGAAACGCGTCAACACCGCGCGCTCGGCGGTCGTTCGGTCCAATCGCCATTTTGCCAGCAGCGTCCGCGCTATTCGCAAGGATCGGCGTGACGGATTACATCTCGACGTGGAGCAGCGCGAAGCCCTGTTCGTCGGACTCACGCGTACGCCGGTTCCGGCGAAGTCGACTACTGGACTGGGCTCCGTTGCCGGTAGCGGGAGCGCGGCACTCGACAAACTCGCCGGACGGTTGGCAAGTATCGAGGGTTCCGGAGTCCTCGCCGACGCCGGCCGTCGTGTGGCCGAGGTGCTCGACGGCTTGGCGACACACGACGACGGCGGCCTGGCCGGGAAATATGACGCGCTGCTCTATCTGGCCGGCAACGTGTACGACCGCATCGAGTCATCGAATGCCTGGCATTCCGATCATTTTGTCGTCCAACGCAATCAACTTGACCTTGCCGACGAGATCACCCAGATATCCGTGGATACGGTTGCGTTGCGGTCGATTCTCGCCGAACTCGACGAGGCCGCTGGCCTTGCGCGCGACGAGGCAACCCGAGCGTCGATCGACTCGCGAATACGGGCCCTCGGCGCAGTGTGGGATCAGTTGGTCGAGCGAGTTGCGGCATTGGCGCGGATCGGTGACCTGGTCTCCCGGGCCGAAGATCAGCTGAGTTCGCAGCGCGCGGTTGCACATGCCGCGAGCTTGGACAGCCGCATCGACGACCTGCTCGCGCGGTCCGGATCGCGGGAGTTGTCGGCAGCCAACACGCACTATGTCGGGGATCAATTCGACGGTGTCGAGGAGTTGATGTTCGCCCACCGTGCGGCGCTGTACGGCGACATCGCACTTCTGACCTCTGGGAACGAGCGGCCCGCACCTTAGGTGTTGAAGCGAGGGCGCGGTAAGGTCGAGGTAAGTAGCCGGCCGTGAGCCGGATTCGCCGGGCGTTGGACGCGACAATTGTTCGCTGGCGCCTCACCCGCAGGCCGATCTGGCGATACCGGGCGCAACAGCTTCAAGAAAGTCGACCATGGAAGACACCGCAAGTCGTGGCATCAACGCGTTCATTTCCGAAGTAACCCAGCGTGGGGGCCAGGCCGTGCGGTTGACGCATTCGCGCCGCAACCCGGTGCAGGTGACGGGCAATGACGGCAGTACCCGCATCGTCCGGGTTCGGTCCAAGCTCGATGGTGATTGGCAGGCCAGGCGCCAGGACGAGTCGATCGAGAGCGACGACACTCGCTCCGAGTTCTGGGTTTTTGTCGATCTTGCGATTACGCCTCACCAGTTCTTCATGCTGCCGTCGGTGGAGGTGGCGGACGATATCCGGTCCGAGGTCGATCTGTGGATGATGGACACCCCGGGTCGCACCCGGACGGGGCATCACGCGATTGCGCGTGGACGAGTTGCCCACGGTCATGACCGCTGGGACGTTCTGGGCGTCGCTGCGGTCAAGGATCCGAGCATCCAGGTTGCAGCGCCGGTAGCACCGAAGCGCGCGAAGACTGCGGTTGTCGTCAAGAAGCGTCGTGCGAGCGCCGCCGACGACGAGATCCCGGTGATCGATCTGCGCGTCGAGGTGAGCGCCGATTGCCACGGGTACCGCTGGATCGGTCGATTCGACGAAACGAGCGGTGTACTCGAAATCATGCGTGGCCCCATGGAGGGACGAAGGTTCCCCAACCCGACAGCTGCTGCGAATGCTGTCACCGGACATATTTCCGGAGATATCGAGAGCTACGACGGTTGGGTGTTCTGGACTGTCGACGGCGCCGCGTTGGGTTCGCGGCACCGCCGAAGCGCCTAAGCTCCCGTCACTGCGCCTAAGCTCCCACTGCTGCAGACACTTGTTCGAGCAGGTCGAGCTCATCCGACGTGAGCACCAGATCCGGTGCGTCGAGTAGCGCCGGAAGCTGTTCCACTCGGCTGACGCTGGCAATGGGCGCGGTGATACCGGGCCGGGTCAGCAGCCAGGCCAAAGCGACGGTCGACATTTCACAGGTGTGATTTTCGGCGATCTCGGCAATCGCGTCGACCACCGCCAGGCCTGCGTCGCTGAAGTAACTTGCCGTGATGCGTTCGCGGGGACTTCCGTCGATATCCGCGCGGGTTCGGTACTTTCCGGTGAGGAACCCGGACGCGAGTGCAAAGTAGGGAAAGACGCTGATGTTGTTGTCGGTGGCGATCTTCGCGAGCTCCGGTTCGTACGATTTCCGGTGCACCAGGTTGTAGTGGGGCTGCAGCGCTATGGGTCGCGCGTACCCGTTCTCCTCGGTGATTCGCAACCATTCGCGCACGCGTTCGGGGGTGTAGTTCGAGATTCCGAGGTATCGAACCTTGCCGCTCTCGACCAGTGCGTTGAGCGCTTCGAGAGTTTCCTCGAGCGGTGTACTCGGGTCGTCGAAGTGTGCGTAGTACAGATCGATGCGGTCGGCTTGAAGGCGGCGAAGTGACGCGTCCGCTGCCGCGGCGATGGTTTCTGCCTTCAAACCCTTGAAATCGGGGTGGCTGCCGACCTTGGTGGCAACGACTATGTCTTCCCGGAGTCCGCGATCGGTGATCCACTTTCCGATGATGGTTTCGGATTCTCCGCCGGAGTTACCCGGTGCGGAGGCGGTGTACGAGTCCGAGGTGTCGATGAAGTTCGCGCCGGATTCGGCAAAGGCGTCGAGTATCTCGAAGGACGTCGCCTCGTCAGCGGTCCACCCGAAGGGGTTGCCGCCCAAGGACAACCGAAAAATGTCGATATCCGAGCTGCCGATTTTCGCCACTGCGCAGAACTCCCGTCGATGCAACGTCGACGCCATTCGCCGACGTTCGAACCGTACCGCGTAGCAGTCTCGTAGGGGGGTGTGGCGTCCGGAGAGCGGGTCGAAATCGTTGCTGTTCGTGATTGCCTCTGGCGGTGTGGGGTATGGCCAATTGGTAATGAACCTTGTTCGACGGACTGTGAGAAGGAGAGTCCGATGTCGATGGTCAGTGAAGCGACGCGGGTAGTAACGGGCGCGGCGAGCGTGACCACCAGTGCGGTGGGAGCCGTGGGTGGTGGCGTTGTCGGAGGAGTGAACGGCGGAATCCGGGGCGCCGTCGGTGGCATGCGCAACGGTATGCGAGCGGGTAGCAAGTCGACGCCGACGGCTGTTCTCACACTTGCGGCGATGGGTGCTGCCGGTTTGGTCGAGTGGCCGATCTTACTGGGCGTGGGCGGCGCGGCCGTCGTGCTACGGCAGTGGGATCGTCCCGACGGTGATCGGGATCGTCACGACGGTGAGAGAGAAGGTGAGGCGAAGAAAATCGAAAAGACTGGGAGAGCGGAACTGGGTGCCGCCCAGACGCCTGGTTCTGTGCAGGTGGCAGGTGTGGGCACGCCGGAAAAATATACGACCAAACCGGGACCGGTGGCGTGAGTATGTTCCCAGCCGGACTCACCGGACTTCTGTCCACGCCGTTTCGATCCACGGCCGAGCGCCAATTGATCGGACGGGCCTTCAGTACGGCCATTGCGGCCGCGGGAATTGTTCCGGCACTGGCAGGTTCGGTGACGCGGGTACCGAACCTGCCTGGATCGTCGTTGCTCGCGGCCGGCGTCTCGGTCCTGCATCATCAACCGGCTCTGCGTCAGCAGTTGGAACGTATGCTCGGGCGCGAATTGACCGATCTGATCCTCGAATCGGCCAAGTCGGTGACCGACGTGGTGACACAGGCCCCTGCGGCGTTGACGGTTGATCTCGGCATGCGGTCGCTGCTGCTCGGCGAGGCCTGGAGCCTGCGCAATGCATCGCAGGAGTGGGGTGTTGCCGTGTCGTCGGAGGTGCCGGACGGCGAGAGCCGCGGGCAAGGTGAGCGTCACGCGGAGCGAGTAGCGCTGGCCCAGTTGGCAAGTGGTGCTGTGATCGGTGCTGTCACACAGAATTCCGAGATCGCATCGACGGCAGTGCGCGTTGCGGCGCCGCGGGCGTTGCGGATTTCCCGAGAGGCGTTTGCCGCAGTACTGACGAGGGAGCTGTGGCAGCGCGAGGGATCGCTGGTTGTCGACCCCGGTGCCGCTCGGAGGCTCGACCGGGTCGACACAGTTCTGATCGATCCGCGTGTACTCCTCACACAGGAGCTTCGGGTGGCAGACATCCGCGGTGTCGCGGACTCGGACCGGGTTCATATCTGGAACCGTTCGCGGCGAAAACTGGGAAACGACAAGCTTACTGTTGGCTGGCATCGGATCGGCGGTGCGGATGTGCTTGTGCGTCCCACCCGAAAACCGTTGGCACAAGCCGTAGTAGCGGAATTGCGGATTGCTGGGGTGCGCGCCGTCAGCCTCGATGTCGACACTCTCGGGTCTCTGCGCGGCGGTTTCGACGAACTCCTCGAGGCTCCCGGCGACAGCGACCGAGACGTCGACCGGGCTTTGGAATCGGCGCTGACGACGCTGTCGGAAGCCGGCGCACATGTCTGCGTGGTCAGTTCAGTCAGCCTCTCCGGGCCCGCTGAGCTCAGGATCGGTGTGGCCGAGCCTGATCGGGCGCCGCCGTCGGCGGATATCCTCGAACACGACCTTGCCGGAGTATGGCGCGTGCTGCATGCTCTGCCGGCGGCGCGGGCGGCGACGAGACGCGGCGTCGAATTATCCAGCGGTGCTTCGGTCCTGGGTGCATTGGTCATGCTTCCCGGCGTACGCGGACGCGGGCCGGGGCCGATTACGGTCGGGGCAGGCGCCGCGCTGTGGACCGGGTTCAGGTTGGCGCGCTCGGCAGTCGGTGTCGAAGTACCCGAAGGTTCCTCGCGTAACGACTGGCATGAACTGGGTACCGACGAAGTGCTACACGAACTACCGTCGCCCGACGAGAAGGCGCCGGCTGAAACACGATCCGGAAGCTTGGCGCGCGTCGCTGCGCCGGTCCGGGTGGGCCGTGACGTTCTGGATGCAGTCCGATCCGAGTTGTCGGATCCCTTGACGCCGGTGCTGGCGACGGGATCGGCGGCCAGTGCAATTCTGGGCTCGCCGATCGATGCATTTCTGGTGGGCTCCGTATTGACCGGCAATGCCACTCTGTCTGCGATACAGCGACTGCACTCGGAACATGTTGTTCGTGAACTCCTTCGGGTGCAGGAGCCGTTGGCGCGACGGGTATCGAACGGGTCGGAGCCCGAGCGGGTTCCAGCAGATCAATTGGGAATCGGCAATATCCTCGTTCTCGAATCCGGAGATGTGGTGCCTGCCGATGCTCGGCTTCTCGACGTCGATTCGCTCGAGGTCGACGAATCCTCCTTGACCGGTGAATCCATGCCGGTGGAGAAGCAGACCGAGCCAACGCCGGGAGTGCCGGTGGCCGAGCGAAGCTGCATGATCTACGCCGGCACAACCGTCGTTGCCGGCGCGGCTCGCGCAGTGGTGACCGCCGTGGGCTCGCAGACCGAAGCGCGCAAAGTCGATGTCCGGGCACCGCAGCGTGGCCCCGAAGTGGGATTGACGCACAGACTCCGAGATCTCACCCGAAAAACGCTCCCCGTCAGTCTCGGCGGCGGGGCGTTGGTGACCGCGCTAGGACTGCTACGTGGCACCGCGCTACGGCAGGCGGTGACCGGTGGCGTCGCTGTTGCCGTTGCCGCTGTGCCGGAAGGTCTGCCGTTGGTTGCCACTCTGGCGCAGCAGGCCGCTGCGCGCAGACTGACCTCGGTGGGAGCGCTGGTACGTTCACCGCGTTCGATCGAAGCGCTGGGGCGTGTGGACGTGGTGTGCTTCGACAAAACCGGAACGCTGAGCGAGAACCATCTGCATGTCGCGGCAGTAGAGCGGGTCGACGGGTGGCGGGGAAATCGGATTCTGGAAGTTGCCGCGCGAAGTGCCTTGAGTAACAGTGGAGATCAGGTCTTTCACTCGACCGACGCGGCTGTTGTCAGTGCAGCCGACGACGTTTTGGCGCATCCACTTGTATTCGAGGATGCGGAAGCGTCGGCGATGGTGCCGTTCCGATCCGGCCGGCCGTATTCTGCCGCGTTGATCGGGCATCGGATTGCCCTCAAAGGTTCACCCGAGTTCGTTTCGCATGCAGCCGCATCGAAAAAGCGTGTGTCCTCAGGGCATGTCAAGAAGATGGCAAAGCGCGGACTCCGGGTCATCGCGGTGGCTCAGCGTGAGCTGTCCGAGTCGGCCGCGCAGCGTGCTGCGCACGATCCCGAGTTTCTGGAAGAGTGCTGCGCACATGATCTGGAGCCGGTGGGACTGCTCGGGCTTTCCGACACCCTCCGCTCCGATGCCGGGCAACTTGTCGCGGAACTTCGCGATCGGGGACTGGGCGTGCGGGTCATTACCGGCGATCATCCACTGACCGCGGCAGCGGTTGCGGGGGAGTTGGGGTTGGACGTGGACCCGGATGACGTGCTCACCGGTTCGGAGTGGGAGAACATGTCCCACACCGAAAAGGAGGCAGCGGTCGCGGAACGAACCGTGTTCGCGCGGATGACACCTGAGCACAAGGTGCAGGTTGTCCATGCTCTGGAGTCCAGTGGCTCGGTGTGCGCGATGGTGGGTGACGGCGCTAACGACGCTGCAGCGATCCGCGCTGCCAGCGTGGGTATCGGAGTTGCGTCCAGCGGAAGCGATCCTGCCAGGGGCGCCGCGGACATCGTCCTTCTGGAAGGTCGGGTCAGTGGACTGATCGACGCGCTCGACGAAGGAGCGCAGTTATGGCAGCGGGTGCGCTCCGCGGTGGGTGTCCTGCTCGGCGGTAACGCGGGTGAAGTGGCGTTTGCCTTGATGGGTAGCGCTTTGTCCGGGATATCTCCGCTCAATGCGCGGCAGATGTTGCTGGTCAATCTTATGACCGATGCGTTGCCCGCCGCGGCATTGGCAGTGAGTACGCCGACTGCCGAGGGCCGCAGCGATACGCCGGCCACGGACGCAGACGCTTTGTGGCGCACCATTGCCGTCCGCGGCGGCGCAACCGCGGCCGGTGCTCTGTCCGCGTGGATTCTTGCCCGGATGACCGGTCGAGCGCGGCGTGCGTCGACGGTGGCTCTGGTGGCGTTGGTGGGTACTCAGCTCGGTCAAACCTTGATCGAATCGAGAAGTCCACTGGTAGTCGCGACGGCTGTGGGGTCTGTTGGGGTGCTCAGCATTCTTGTCAGTACCCCGGTCGTGAGCCAGTTCCTCGGTTGCACTCCACTCGGTCCGCTTGCCTGGGCACAGGCAATCGGATGTGCGTGCGGCGCAACGACTCTAGCTGCCGTCGCCTCGCCCGTCATCGAGCGGTTGGTGCTGCCCGAGAACAAGAGCTGAAACACAGATGGCCCCCGCCGGAATTATCCGACGGGGGCCATCTGTCTGCTGTGATTACTGCTGCGCGACTGCGCGCTTCATGCCACGCTCGACGGCCGCGATGATCTGCGGACGCAGTTCGGCGGCAGGCACGATCGCATCCACCGATCCGACCTCACGGGCGCGCTGGATGTTGTGGATGGCCTCGAACTCCGATGCCACCTCGCCGAGCTTGTCGGAGCGCACTGCGATGCGCTGGGCACTCAGTTCGACTCGCAGGCGTGCCTTTTCGGTGTCGTCCTTCGCTGCGGCAAGATCCGATTCCAGCTGCTGAACCTTCGGGTCCTTGTTGGTGCGGGTGTTCACGTCGCGAGTGAACACCACCGCTGCGGCGGGTGCGCCGCCGAGGACGGACGCAAACGATCCTTCCACGGCCAGAACTTCCATGTTGTCGTTGAGTGCTCCGGAGAACACCACAAACGCGCCACCGTGGTAGCGGGAGACGACGCAGAACACGATCGGGCCGTCGAAGTTGACGATGGCCCGGCCGATCTCGGCGCCGTATTCCAGCTGAATGTTGCGCAGCGACTCGGGGGAGCCGTCGAAGCCGGACAGGTTGGCCAGCACCACGATCGGACGGTTGCCACTTGCAGCGTTGATGGCGCGGGCCGTCTTCTTCGACGAGTTCGGGAACAGCGTTCCCGACGTCCAGGTGTCCGGACCGTCGGCGGGGAAGTGTCCCTTACGCGGAATTGCGCGAGACTCGATGCCGACAACGGTGACCGGGTATCCGGAGAGGTGCGCGTCGATCACCACGGAGGTGTCTGCGCCGGCCATGTCGGCCCACCGCTCGAGCACGGAGTGGTCCTGGTCGACCACCGAACGCATGACCGTCCGAATGTCGAAGGGCTTCTTGCGATCCGGGTTCTTGACGGACGAGAAGACGTCGCCGACGGTCTCGAAGTCGCTCGACGGGTGGGTGTGCGGGAAACTACGCACGTCACGGTCGACCGGGTCGGCTGTGTTCGCCCGACGCGGGAAGCGTTCTCCGGGAGCGAGGTACGAGTGCGCGTAGTGGCGGAACAGGATTTCGCACGCGGCCGTGAGGTCGGGTGCCCAGTACTGTGCCTGGCCGTTGGGGCCCATGACGCGGTCGTAGCCGCCGATGCCGAAGTTGTCTTCAGCCGAGACACCACCGGAGTAGTCCAGTGACTGCTTGCCGGTCAGAACCATGGCGCTGTCCGGGGTCATCACCAGAATGCCCTTGGTGTGCATGAGCATCGTGGCTTCGGCGTTCCAGTACGGCTGCGCGCCGACGTTGATGCCGGTGACAACGATGTTGATCTCGCCGCCGTTCTGCGTGAACGTGATGATCCGGCGCAGGCCGCGGGAGACCCAGTCCATGTTCTCGGTGCCGCTGTCCATGGAGATGGTGGCACCGGAGGACAGTGCAAACCACTCGACGGGCACGTTCAGCTTCTCAGCCAGGTCGATGGCAGCGACAACGCGGGAGCACTCGGCCTCGGCAACAGTTCCCAGTGCTTTCGTGGGATCACCGAACAGTGCGACGCGGGTCATGCCCTCGGGGTAGCGAGGTGTCGGCGTGTTGACAAGTCCGACAACAATTCCGGCCTTGTTGAGGCCGAACGGGCGGTCGACGGGAGCCAGAACTCCGGCGTCGTCGAAATCGTGCTCGACGAACGTGCCCTTGTTGCCGGTGAGGAGTGGCACCAGTTCGTACGGGTAGACGGTGCCGCGAGCGCGTGAGCTCTGCACCTTCTGGGCGTACGAGTCGAGGGGGAGCAGCGGCTCGGTGGGCGGGGTGGTCTTGTTGATGACCACTCCGGCGCCGGCGCGGTACGAGAAGCGCAACGCAACTTCCTCGGGCGCTCCACCCTTGGGATCCTTGAGACGCGTGATCAGGGTGATCTCTTCGATTCCGGCGCCGACAGTGAGGCGGGCGGCGTTCTGTGCGATCACGGAGAATCGATCAGCGGGAACGTCGGCAAGTGGCCACACGTAGAGAACAACCCGGTTGGCGGCAAGACGACGCTTGTCGCCGCGTTGGCTCTGGGCGCGGCGGATACCGTCGAGGCACGCGGCGAGGGTGCGTTCGATTGCGGGAAGCGCAACCATCCGGCCTTCGTCGTCGAGTTGTGGTGTCACGTCGCGAATCTCGGCCAGCGCGATCAGACGCTCGTCCGACGGGTTTTCCTTGGCGGAGAGGTGGAACAGGTAGGTGTTCTCCGGGGCGGGAAGGCGCTTGCCGTTGAAGTTCTTCAGACGCCACATGTCGAGACGCTGACCGGTCAACGGGTGCATGTCGCGAATGATCTGGTCCTCGACCAGTTCTCCGTCAACGGGACGGAACGTGACCCAGCGGACCGGATCACCGTTCGGGTTGCAGACGATGACCGTCACGCGGCGTGAGCGGTTGACGGTTTCGTTGCGAGAGAGCGCAGTTCGGAGTGTTTCGACAAGCGTGTCACCGTCGGCCGGCTGGTTCGGCCAGTCGAGGTAGATGTCGATCACCAGACCGCGACCGGCCGGGGCGTCCTGCGCGATCGTGGTGACGTCGTCGAGAGCGGTTCCGAGAGCATCGAATTCGGCCACGGTCGAGACCAGATGGAGGCCGTCACCCTTGAGGTCGAAGTTACCGGTGACAAAGCGGCGGTCGACATGCTCGAATGCCCGCACGTCCTCGAAGGAGTGAATCTTGTAGTAGCGGCGCGTGATGACCTCGACCAACGGTCCGCCGTCACGGCTACCCAGACCGATCTTGCGGCCCAAGAGATCGAGCAGCGGTTCCGGCGTTGCCACGAGATTGGCGATCCGCTTGGCGCGGTCTGCAGCGTCCGGCTGCTCTTCGAGGTACGCGATGTTTCCGCGCACACCGTCGTACACGTCTTCGCGAACCTTGCGGATGCGCGGCTCGTCGAAGAACCGGAATCGAAGGTTGCGGGCGACGTCACCGATAACCGGGAAGCGCACCTGCGTTGCCACGATCAGCCGGTCGAGGACCTCGTTCAGTTCCTGCGCCGAGCAGCCGGGAGCCTTGTCGCCTGCGAGCCAGCCTTCGAGAAGTGCTGCGATGACCGGGATCTGGGCTTCCATGCGCTGCAATGCGAGGAAGAGTCGGTAGACAGCTTCTTCGACGGCGACACGATCGTCGAGATCGGTGACGTCGTAGTGGCGCAGGGCGCGCTCGAGGCGAGTGCGGAACGACGCCGGGACGCCCTCACGTTCGACGTCCAGCGAATGCAGGAACGTGTGGAAATGCTCGCGCGGGCTGTGGACGGACTCGTCCTTCTCCGTCTCGCCTGACGTGGGCTTGTTGCGGGAGAGCTCGCAGATATCGGCAAACGTGGTCAGAACGGCAAGTTCCGCCTGCACCAGTTCGCGATCTTCCGACTCGAGAGCGCTGCGCAGTGCGTCGTACTCGGCGAGAACCGCATTGGCATGCTTGCCGCTGACGTCGTAACCGCTGATCATCGCGGTCAGGGCTTCGAGCTGGGCCAGAGCGTCGGAGCGGGTGTCCGAACCGGAAGTCGAAGCGGACAGATCGAATTCGACGCGCGGAGCCTTCTCGGTGACAGCTTCGTCGCCTACCTGATCGACACGCAGCAGCGGTGCTCCCGCGTCGACCTGCGAGTTGACCGTCGCAAGGACCTCGCGGACCTTTCCGGCATACGGCGCGCGAACCGCGGTTTCCATCTTCATGGATTCGAGAACCACAAGGGTAGAACCGGCTTCGACGTCGTCACCGACGGAAACCGGCACTGCGACAACCACAGCGGGAGCGGGCGCGCGGACAACACCGGCGTCGTCCTGGCTGATCTGGTGGCTGATGCCGTCGACCTCGACGAGGTAGCGCGACGGGCTTGCGACGGAGACGATGTGGAAACGTCGATCACCGATGACAAGGCGTGACTCGAAGTCGCCGAGCCGATCGACGTCCACCTCGACATCACCGGCATCGCCGTCGACGCGATAGCTGTGCGGACCGGTACGGCCGACGGTCAGCTTGTACGCCTGACCTTGGTAGTTCAGCTCGACGGTGCGGCCGATCGCGTGGTTGGCGCGGGGGCGGCCACCACGGGCGGACGCGAGGAATGCTGCGCGCTCGAGCGATTCCTCGGCGTCGTAGGCGTCGATCGCGGTGGCGACAAGAGCGACGTCGGCGCGACGCGTCGTGGAATCCAGAGCGCCGGTGCGGTCCAGCCAACCGGTGTCGGCGGACGCCGAGATGACCTCGTCACGATCGAGAAGATCGAGGAGGAACGACTTGGTAGTGGTGCCGCCGTCGAGTACGACGGTGGTTTCCCGCAACGCTGTGCGCAGGCGTGCGAGGGCTTCCGGGCGGGTGCGTCCCCAGGCGATGACCTTGGCGACCATCGAGTCGTAGTCGGGAGGAATGACGTCGCCTGCTGCGATTCCGGTGTCGACGCGGATACCCGAGCCGAGGGGGAACTTCAGCAACTGGACGGTGCCGGGTGCCGGCGCAAAATCGTTGTCGGCGTCTTCGGCGTTGAGACGAGCCTCGACGGCGTGACCGAATGCGGGCGGGCAATCGCCGACCAATTCCTCACCGCTGGCAACAAGGATCTGCAGCTTGACCAGGTCGATGCCCGTGGTGACCTCGGTGATGGGGTGCTCGACCTGCAGGCGCGTGTTGACCTCGAGGAACGTGAACAGCTTGTTCTCGGGCTGGTACAGGTACTCGACAGTGCCTGCGCCCTGGTATCCCGCAGCCTTGACGAGTTCTGCCGACACCTCTTTGAGGTGATCCGACTGCTCTTCGGTCAGGACGGGGGAGGCAGATTCCTCGATGACCTTCTGGTTGCGACGCTGAATCGAGCAGTCGCGGACGCCGGGGGCCCAGACATTGCCGTGGTTGTCGGCGATGATCTGCACCTCGACGTGGCGTGCGTCGGTGACCAGGCGTTCGAGGAAGACGACGGGATCGCCGAATGAACGCTCGGCTTCACCCTGGGTGCGCTCGAGCGCAACTTCGAGTTCGTCCTCGGCCCAGACCTTGCGGATTCCACGTCCACCACCGCCACTGCGAGCCTTGATGATCAGCGGGTAGCCGATGGCCTGTGCGTGGCGACGAGCGTCGGCGCGCGTGTCGACTGGTCCACCGCTCCACGGCGCGACGGGGACGCCGACCTTCTCAGCGAGGATCTTTGCGGCAACCTTGTCACCGAGCAGTCGCATGGCGTCGGCACTGGGGCCGATGAACGTGATGCCAAGTTTCGCCACGATCTCCGCGAAGGCCGGGTCTTCGGCGACAAAGCCCCAGCCGACCCAGACTGCGTCGGCCTTGGCTGCCAGCAACGCCCGTTCGAGTTCGACGTAGTCGAGATACGGGCTGCCGGTCCCGGTGCTGCGCAGCGTTACGCCCTCGTCTGCCTGGCGAACGAACATGGCCCGACGCTCGGCCTCTGTGTGCAGTGCAATGACGCGAATGCCGTAGTCGTGTTCAGCATTCAGTTCGCGTACTGCCCTGATCAGGCGGACTGCGGCCTCACCTCGATTGACCACTGCGATTCGTTTGAACATTGTCACTGCCACCGTCCTTGATGAGATTCATACGTCGCGTACGACGCGATATGGGCTGATCGTGCGTCACATACCGTCATGCTGTGGTTTTGACTTGCTCCGGGTTGTGGGCACTGCTGCTGTGACAAAAACTGCGGTGATGCGAATTGCTAGCCCCCGGATACGCATCTGCAGGTGTTTGCCATGTGGGTTCGTGAGTCCGGTGACGCCGAGTGCACGCGTCACGCCTGTGGCATGGACTCAGAACCGCTCCAATCACGAAATAGCAACATAGTGTTTCTGCCTCCAGGGAGTCCCTGGTTTATCTAAGGATGCAGTATGTGCGCCCACATGTCACCTGGGCGAATTCAAGAATATTAGTCAACGTGAACTGCGGTAACGCTTATCGTTTAATTGGCTGTGCCACAGACACTTTCGGCGTTGTGATGCGGATCACGGAGCGCCGAGTCGGGGCCGAAAACGAATACTCGTGGGTAACAAATTCGATTCTGGCGCAGTAGTTTTGAATTTGCCCTATGCTACTGGCCAGTGTTACCCGTCGGTACTACTGGCGAGTACGTTAACGCCACGCAAATGCAGAGCAAGGAAATTGCGTCTCACAGGTTTAATCGGATCTACCGCGGCGCGGCCCCGAGTGACTCGCGGCAAGGGTTCAACCCAGGCCTCACTGCGATGACTGCCAGTTACGTTGCTGTAGAAGTGCTTTCGGGCTCGCGGGGATCTGAGCTCTCGACCGGAAGTCGAGCCTCCAGTTCGTCGAGATGGTGAGTGATGTCGTCAAGTCCGGACTGGGGAAGATTCAACTGGTTACCGAGTGTGCTTGCCCCCGTGCGGAAATACCGGACCAGGGGGGCGTACTTGGCGGACAGCCTTGTTCGCGTCGGCTCGCCGAGATGCTTCACGCTGCCCGCGTTGTCGACGAAATCGCTGAATTTGACGAGAAATACGGCGGGATCTTCAATTGCCGCCACGACATGATCCTGATAACTGACAGCATTTCCATCTTGACTGTCGTTGATCGGATTAGTAACGGCTGCAACGATATTCGCTACTCGACTGCCGAAGGTATTCGAAATGGCCTGTGACGCCAACTGTTGGAGTAAGGATTTGTCCTCTTCGGAGGTCGGGTGGCCGGACAACAGTTCGATAACGGCGCGGGGTTGATCTTCCACCGTGTCGTGGAGAGCCGTGGCCGCCAGAACGTCGGCATCGACGCATCCGTATCGGAGGAGCCTGAGAACATTGCGCAACGGGTGGACGATATAGGGGTCCTCCGGGTTTTTGATTCCGTTCTTGCGGTTCTGGTCGATGTGAGCGAGCGCGGCTACATTCATCGCTTGCTGCAAGGCTTCGACGGAAATGGACGCCCGCTCCGCTGCCTCCAAGACTGCGAGCGCAAGGAGTGCTGGGTCCATCTCTTTGAGAGCGATAGCGTCGAAAGTGCGGCTGATCGATGTGGTGTCGTGCATAGGAACCTCTCGTTTGTGGGGCAGGAAATGACATGCATTGTTGCCTCGAGTCCTCCTGTGTATCTCGGCTTTGGCAACTAGTCTGAGGAAATGACAGTCGATCAGGCGTTGGACAGCGATTTTCTGACACTTGCCGATCCGTATCGGCGAGAGCTTCTGGCGCACTGCTATCGCATGATGGGTTCCATCCATGATGCTGAGGACCAGGTCCAGGAAACATTCATCCGCGCGTGGCGGGGGTTCGACGGTTTCCGCGGCCAATCGTCGTTTCGAACCTGGCTTTATCGTATCGCGACGAATACGTGTTTGACCGCCTTGGAAGGGCGCGCCAAGCGACCACTTCCGACAGGGTTGGGTGCGCCCAGTTCGGATCCATCCGACGAGTTGATCGAGCGCAGCGAGATCGCGTGGCTCGAACCTATTGCCGACTCGTCGTTGGGTGATGTGAACGATCCGGCCGTCATGGTGGTGCAGCGAGATTCCGTGCGACTGGCTCTGATCGCGGCGCTGCAGCATCTCTCTCCGAGGCAGCGAGCAGTGTTGGTGTTGCGCGACGTGTTGCAGTGGAAAGCGGCAGAGGTGGCCGAAGCTCTCGATACCACCACGACCGCGGTCAACAGCGTTCTACAACGAGCGCGCGCACAGATCAGCAATATCGCGCCTACCGAAGACACTCTCATCGAACCCAGTTCCGGAGAAGCGCGAACATTGCTGCGTGAATACGTCCGTAGCTTCGAGAGCTACGACGTCGACGCCATCGTCGCGCTGTTCACGCGCGACGCGGTCTGGGAGATGCCGCCGTTCGAGGGTTGGTACCGCGGCCCCGAGGCGATCGGCCAGCTCATCGGGGACAAATGCCCGGCCGACGGGCCAGGGGCAATGCGTCTACTACCTACATCGGCCAACGGTCAGCCGGCGTTCGGGCTCTACATGCGTCAGGAGGACGGTATTCACCATGCCTTCCAGCTGCATGTTCTCGACGTTACCGAGTCGGGGATATCGCATGTGACCTGCTTCTTCGATCTCAGTCTGTTCCCCAGGTTCGGTCTACCAGCCGAGCTGTAATAAATCAGGGGTTGCACGCGAACCCGCGCCCAACCCCTGACGGTTGCAGTCTTAGTGCGGATTCGCCGCTACTGGGGATTTGCCGCAGCCGGGTCCATCCACATGACCTCCCAGACGTGATTGTCGAGGTCGCGGAATGCACGTCCGTACATGAAGCCGTGATCCTGAGGCTCCATCCACTTGGTGCCGCCGGCCGCGATGGCCGCATCGACAAAGCTGTCCACCTCTTCTCTGCTCTCGGCAGAGATGCACATGAGTGCTTCGCGGGCTTTCGACGTGTCACAGATGTCGTCCGCGATGAAGTCGCCGAATCGGGGCTCGTTCAGGAACATGACAGTCGCCGCATCGCTGACGATCATCGACACGGTGTTCTCGTCACTGAACATGTCGTTGAACTCGAAGCCGAGCCCGGCAAAGAAAGAACGGGTGGCGGAAACATCCTTCACAGGCATGTTGACGAAGAGCAGTCGGGACATCAGGTACTCCTTGCTGTCGGGTGGAACCGCTGTTGTTTGGTTCCTTTCACAGATGCAGACCATCCGAGACGCAGAAAATCATCGGGGGAGCGGGGATCTTGGTGAGTATTTCCCTCTGTTAACTATTCGCAGCGCTGTGACCAGGCGATTTGGTGTTGTGTTGATCTTCGCGTAACTTATTCCAGGTCAGAGCGACACGGACACCGACTCCCACCTGCGAGGGTGAGTGACACGAGGTTGTACGAAGTGCCTGGCGAACACTCCAGTTAGTTTCGAAGATCAGCCCGGTTTGCGCCGGTGCGGAGAATCGGATAGGCTGGAAAAGTTGCCCCGGAGCGAGTGGCCTGAAGGTCGCGGTGATGGTGTGCGCGTGTTCTTTGAGAACTCAACAGTGTGTCGATGAATGTCAGTGCCAAAATTATTTGGTACTTCACATGTCGAATGATGTTCCGGGCCTTCGGGTTTCGGTTCTGATGTTCGGGGTGTGAGTATTTTTCGTCGGTGATTGTTCATTCTTCCGTCTGAATGGTTGCCGACACATTTTTTGCTAGTTGAGTTTTTTTGCTAGTGATTTGACTCTTTTTGTCTATGACTGATTTAGCTTGCTTTCGGGTGAGCGATA
>NZ_BCWX01000013.1 GCF_001894805.1 Rhodococcus globerulus NBRC 14531
ACCGAGAAACCGGGAGGAATGCCATGGAAGAACTGATCGAGCAGTTCCCAGAAGATGATTGGGTCGACCAGGACCTGCTCACGCGAGACCTGGCAGGCGAATTACTGGACGCGGAGATCAAAGCCGAGAAAGAACGCCTCGAATCTCCGGATGACGCCGACGCCGGCCTGTTCAGCCACTCCGACCGGCGGCGCAGAATCGCTGCCATGGTTGCCATCCGGGATCGCCATCGTGCACCGAATACCCTGTAACGCTGTGCAATCCGACACCCTGCAGCGGCGCCGGCACCAACGGGTCAGCGGTGTCCCGCGCCAACGACGAACAACGAAATCGCAACTTCGAGCGGAGAACACGTGAGTCCCATCGTGGATACCGGCCGGCCACTGCCCCAGCCGACACTGGCAAGCGCCGAGTTCTGGGCCTCGGGCGCCGATGGCATCCTGCGGATCGCCCAATGCTCGGATTGCGGTAAACGCACACATCCACAGTCGGTGCTGTGCCCGGACTGTCATGGTCGCAAGCTCCCCCTGCATCCAGTATCGGGAAAGGCTGTTGTCGTCGGCGTGACGATCAATGTCCAACAGTGGCTTCCGAACTTCCCGCCGCCGTACGTCATTGCGATTGTCGCGTTGGCGGAAGATCCGCAGGTTCGCCTGACGACGAATATCGTCGGGTGTGAGCCAACTGCTGTCCAGGTCGGCACTCGAGTCCGTGTCGTATTCGAGCAGGTCGAGGAATCAATCTGGTTGCCGCTCTTCGAGATCGATCCCGATGCCGACGAGCCCGGCCCGCTCCCCGAACCCGAAAACTACAAATCCCGGCTGCGCCAACCGGCGAGCACCAACCGGTTCGAGGATCGGGTCGCAATCAGCGGGGTCGGACAGTCGAAAATCGGCCGCCGACTCATGGTCGACCCGCTCTCACTCACTGTCGATGCATGCTTGGCCGCCGTCACCGATGCCGGTCTGTCGCTCGATGACATCGACGGATTGTCCACCTACCCAGGCAGATCCGTCGGCGGCATGTCCGAAGGCGGAATCATGCCCGTCGAGCAAGCACTGCGGATACGTCCGACCTGGGTCAACGCAGGCGGTGAACTACCCGGGCAGAACGGATCGATCGTGGCCGCGATGCTTGCGGTGGCCTCAGGACTATGCCGGCACGTGCTGTGTTTCAGAACGGTGTGGGAATCCTCGCACTCGGAACTCGTCCGCTCCGGCGCTTGGGCGTCCGGCGCCGGCCGAGCCACGGACATGTTCGAATTCCGTCATCCTTTCGGCGCGATGTCTGCGGCTAACTGGATTGCCTGCCAAGCGTCGCACTACTTCCACCGCTACGGCGATGCGAAGGACGCTCTCGGGGCAATCGCCGTAAATACCCGCGACAACGCCTCCGCTAATCCGGAGGCCGTATACCGCACCCCCATCACCATGGAGGATTACCTCACCGCCCGCCCGGTCTCCACACCGTTCGGCCTGTACGACTGCGACGTTCCCGTCGACGGCGCGGTAGCGGTCATCGTCTCGGCCGTCGACACCGTGCAGGACCTGCGCCACAAGCCCGTGTTCGTCGAGGCTGTCGGTACTCAGATGATGGAAAATCTCTCCTGGGATCAAGGCACTCTTACCCATTTACCGCAATCTCTCGGACCCAGCGCGCATTTGTGGAGTCGCACCGACCTGCGGCCGGATGACGTCGACGTCGCCTTGCTCTACGACGGGTTCACTTTCAATGCGTTGTCCTGGCTGGAAGCCCTCGGGTTCTGCGAATTCGGCGGCGCGGGGGACTTCATCGACGGTGGCCGCGGTATCGCGATCGACGGGCGTCTACCGCTCAATCCGCACGGAGGCCAGCTTTCTGCCGGTCGGACCCATGGTTACGGATTCTTCCGAGAGGCCGTGCTGCAACTTCGCCGGCAAGCACCTGGCCGTCAAGTCACAGATCCACGCGTCGCAGTAGTTACCTCGGGTGGCGGAGTGCCATCTGGAGCAATTTTGCTGCGCGCCGACTGATTCCACTCACCCCGAACCTCCCATCATCAGGAGCTGACATGCAACGACCACTCGAAGGTATCCGCATCCTCGAAGTAGCCCAATACACATTTGTGCCCGCTGCCGCGGCTGTGCTCGCGGACTGGGGTGCCGACATCACCAAAGTGGAACACGCCGTGAACGGAGACGCGCAGCGAGGACTCGTCCGCGTTCTCGGCTACGACGCCAACCGCCCTGGGTCGTCGTTCGCACCGATTATGGAAGGACCGAACCGCAGCAAACGCAGCATCGGCATCGACCTCGCGAATCCTGAATCACGCACGGTTCTCACCGAACTCGTACGCCGAAGCGACGTGTTCCTCACCAACTACCTGCCCGGCCTGCGCACCAAGCTAGGTTTAACGCTCGAAGAAATCCGGGCAATCAATCCCGACATCATCTACGTCACCGGGAGCGGTTTCGGCAGCGAAGGTCCCGACGCCAACAGTGGTTCATTCGACGCGACCGGATTCTGGGCTCGCGGTGGCAGTGCCGACGGCCTGATGCCGCCGGATACCGAACACATGGCGTTCATGCCGGCAGGCGCTTACGGCGACAACATCGGTGGTATGACCATCGCGGGTGGTATCGCAGCCGCGATCGCCGGCCGTGAACGCACCGGCGAGCCATCGGTTGTCGACGTCTCCCTACTCGGAGTAGGTGCCTGGGCTACACAGTTCACGGTCAACCTGGCGCTGTTCACCGGCGGACCACTACCCAAGGTACGCAAGAAGTCCGCCGCGGCAGGAAATCCTCTGACCGGCTCCTATCGCACTTCGGATAACCGCTGGCTGCAATTCTCCATGCTCCAGCCCACAAAGTTCTGGAACGAGTTCGTGACCGCTCTGGGCCTCGAGCATCTCGCCGGGGACAGCCGATTCCAGACCATGGAGTCCATCACCGAGCACAGTGAAGAAATCACCGGCTGGTTCGCCGACGCGATCGCCTCGCGCCCCTACGACGAGTGGACCGCAGTCCTCACGAATCTCAGCGGACCGTGGGCTCCCGTGCAGAACAGCTGGGAGTTGGGTCACGACGAATCGCTCGTCGCCAACGGCCGCATCGTCGAGGTCACAGATGCTGACGGCGTGCCGCAGAAACTCGTCGCAAATCCAGTCAAATTTGATAATTCCCCAGTGCAGATGACCCGCGCCCCACAGTTCGCCGAGCACACCGACGACATTCTGCGCGAGCTCGGCTTCGACGATGAACGACTCATCGAACTCAAGATCGCCGGAGCCGTTACCTAGCTGGCGCCCAACACAATCCATCCGCTTGAACGACAGGAGTCAAAACAGCATGCGAATCAGAGAAGCCGTCATCGTCGAGGCGGTACGCACGCCGATCGGCAAGCGGAACGGGTCGTTGAGCAGCGTCCACCCAGTTGATCTATCCGCTTTGGTGCTCAATGAGCTGATCCGACGGACCGGAGTCGACCCGTCGTTGATCGACGACGTCATGTGGGGCTGTGTCACTCAACTCGGTGACCAGTCCAGCAATGTCGCGCGATTCGCAACCTTGGCGGCGGGCTGGCCGGAAAGCGTACCGGCTGTCACCGTCAACCGTGCGTGCGGATCAGGTCAACAGGCCATCGAATCAGCGGCCCACGCGGTGATGTCGGGCGCCTACGATATTGCTGTCGCGGGAGGGGTCGAGATGATGTCTCGAATTCCACTCGGCGCAGCCCGAGCTTCCGGCTTCCCTTATGGTCAAACCGTTCTCGACCGATACGACGTCGACAAGCTCGACCAAGGAATCGGCGCGGAACTGATTTCCCAGAAGTGGAATCTCTCGCGTCAGATGCTTGACGAGTTCGCCTCCAGATCTCATGAACTCGCAGCCAAGGCAATCGACGGCGGAGCGTTCGACTCACAACTTGTAACGGTAGACATCGGCGAAGCACAGCTCGCTGTCGACGAAGGTCTGCGGCGCGGAACGTCGCCGGAGACGCTTGCCAAGCTGAAGCCGTCATTCCGCGACGACGGTGTGATCCACGCCGGAAACGCGTCACAAATCTCCGACGGCGCATCGGCAGTAATGATCACGACGCCGGAAAAGGCCGCAGAGTTGGGGCTGGTCCCCATCGTTCGTCTGCTCGCCGGCTCGGTTGTCGGTGCAGATCCCGTCATGATGCTCACTGCTCCCATTCCCGCCACGCAGAAAGTTCTCGCCCGTGCCGGTCTCGGAATCAACGACATCGGCGCAATCGAGATCAACGAAGCGTTTGCGCCGGTTCCGCTGGCATGGCAGATCGAACTCGGTGCGGATCTCGAACGCATCAATCCACTCGGTGGCGCAATCGCGGTGGGGCACCCCCTCGGTGCGTCAGGGGCGATCCTGACAACCCGGCTCGTTCACCACATGCGCGATCGCGGACTCAAATACGGGTTGCAGACCATCTGCGAGGGCGGCGGAACTGCCAACGCAACGATCTACGAACTCGTCGAGTGACGCGGACCGTGGTCGCCGTTTGATCTTGCGCACTTACGAACCGTCCCGATGACGGTTGTCAGTCATCGGGACGGTGAAACCAATACGGCACAGAGATTTACGGGCCCGCCGTCCCTTGACCCCACAACCGGAGGATGTCGTCTACTGGCTTAGCGGCGTCGGAGTATCCGATCGGCAGTCGCGGAGTCCATGCATCACCGTCCTCGGCGACGAGGATGCCCCGTGCGGCAACGTGCGGATGGTGCGGCGCCTCCGCCAGGCTGAGAACCGGCGTCAAGCATGCGTCGGTGTGGCCGGCGAGGTCAGCCCATTCGTCACGGGTTCTCGTCGCGACGGCCGCCGCAATTCGATCTCGAAGAGCAGGCCACGCCTGGGGATCGTGCCTACCCTGGGCCAATTCGGGTTCGAGCCCGAGGACCTCGAGGAGCACATCGAAGAACGGATCTTCCAGAGCTCCTACAGCCACGAACTTACCGTCAGCGCAGGGATAAACATCGTAGTAAGGAGCGCCTGTGTCCAGCCGATTCGTACCGGGTTCGTCGGACCACCGTCCAGTCGCGCGGTATTCGTGAAGCATCGAGGTCAGATAGTTGGTGCCGTCGAGAATCCCGATATCGAGAACCGACCCCGTGCCGGTCCGGTCGCGCTCGAAGACAGCTGCCAGAATCGCTGTGACGAGATACATTGCGCCGCCACCGAAATCACCGAGAAGGTTAGCCGGCGGCATGGGCACCGAACCCGCTCTGGTGGCGGAGTGCAGCGCACCTGTCAGTGCGATGTAATTGATATCGTGCCCGGCGGTGAACGCAAGCGGACCCGTCTGGCCCCATCCGGTCATCCGGGCATAGATCAGACGATTGTTGACAGCGGCGAGATCATCCGGACCCAATCCGAGACGCTCCATGACACCGGGACGAAACCCTTCCACCAAGACATCAGCAGATCCGATGGCATTGTGTACGAACCGAATCGAGTCTGGATCTTTGAGGTCGACTTCCATCGTCGACCGGTTACGCACCAACGCCGGTATCTCCGATCCGGGGCGGCGCAAGGTCAGGATCTCAGCTCCCAAATCGGCCAGCAGCATGCAACCGAACGGAGACGGTCCCAATCCGAGAAACTCGACAACTCGCAGACCACTAAGCGGCGCACTAGATTTCATGTCATCCATCCCTTGGTTTCAAATTAGTCTGTCGGTAGATTGAACCGCAGGCTCGCCCATGTCGACAAACTGGACGCCGAGCACGAGTATTACCGATCAATTTAGGAGAAGCCAAGTGCCTCAACCATTTTACGACGATGACCACAACCAGTTCCGCGCACTGGTGCGCGCATTCGTGAAGCGTGAAGTCACCCCGAACCTCGACCGATGGGAGGAGGACGCAAGCACTGGCCGCGACGTATGGAAATCCGCAGGCGCACACGGAATTCTCGGTATCCGAATCGCCGAAGACCTCGGCGGAGGCGGAATGAAGGACTATCGCTTCCGCTGTGTGATCCAGGAGGAACTTGCCGCAGTCGGAGCGGCATCCCTCGCTTCCGGGTTCTCGATCAACGAGGATATCGTCGCGTCGTACCTGACGACATTCGGGACGGCCGAACAGCAAAAAGAGTGGCTCCCCGGGATGGCCGAGGGCTCCATCGTCACGTCCATTGCCATGTCGGAGCCCTCGGCCGGCAGCGACCTCCGTGCGATGAAGACGTCGGCGGTGCGAGACGGCGACGATTGGGTCATCAACGGCTCCAAGACATTTATCACAAGTGGATTCTCTTCCGACCTAGTTCTCGTCGCCGCACGTACCGGCGAGGTCGATGGACGCCCCCGACTGTCGCTCATCCTCGTACCCACCACCACCGACGGATTCGTACGGGGTCGCAAGCTGCGCAAACTGGGCTTGCACGCCCAGGACACGGCCGAGATCGCCTTCGATAACCTGCGTGTCCCTACGTCTAATCTCGTCGGTGAGGAAGGCCGTGGGTTCCACCACCTGACGGCGCAGCTTCCACTCGAACGCCTGTCGATTGCATGGCGCGCCCTGTGCGCGGCCGAGGCGGCACTGGAGTGGACGGGCCGCTACACCAGCGAGCGAAAGGCATTCGGCCAACGCATCATCGACCTCCAGAACACGCGATTCCGGCTTGCGGAGATGACGACCGAAGTAGACATCACACGAACGTTCCTGGAGCAGTCCATTCTCGCGTACAACGACGGCACATTCGACGCTACCCTCGGAGCGAAGGCCAAGTGGTGGTCCACCGAGTTGCAGAATCGCGTCGTCAACGGATGCCTGCAGTTGCACGGCGGATACGGGTACATGGACGAGTACCCGATCTCACGTGCCTACGCCGACGCCAGAGTGCAAACCATCGTCGGCGGCACAACAGAAATCATGAAAGAAATCATCGGCCGCGACGTAGCCGCCCGATTCTCCTCATGACACACACCCCTCGATCCTCCCCTCCCCTTCCGAAGAAAGCCTGACACATGCAATTGCGAGACAACACATTCCTGGTTACCGGAGCAGCCTCCGGCCTCGGTGAAGCAACGGCCACCGTTCTCGTCGAGGCCGGTGCGCGCGTGGTGATCGCCGATCTTGCCGAGTCCGACGGAAAAGCGACCGCAGCACGCCTGGGCGACGCGGCCGTCTTTGCGCCGATCGATATCACCGATGAGGCGTCATTCGGTCCCGCACTCGACGCTGCCGAGGCGATCGGCCCCCTGCGCGGAGTCGTGCACTGTGCCGGGCGCGGCGGCGATCGTCTACGCATTCTGGACAAAGAAGGCAATCCGAACGACTTGGAAAGCTTCCGCAACGTCCTCGAGATCAACCTCATCGGCACCTACAATGTCCTCCGCTGCACCGCAGCCAGGATGGCACGCAACGAGCCCCTCGACGGTGAGCGAGGCAGCATCGTGCTCACTGCATCGGTGGCTGCATTCGACGGTCAGATCGGCCAAACCTCCTACACCGCATCGAAAGCCGCTGTTCACGGCATGACACTCGTCGCGGCACGCGATCTCGCAAGCTTCGGGATCCGAGTCAACACGATCGCTCCGGGATTGTTCGACACTCCCATGCTCGCGCGACTTCGCTCGGACATCCGTGAGGGCCTTGCCGCAGGCGTGCCCTTCCCGAAGCGACTGGGTCGCCCGCAGGACTATGCGGCAATGGCCACTGCACTCCTGACGAATTCGTACGCGAACGGTGAAACTATTCGACTGGACGGCGCGATCCGGATGGCGCCTCGATGAGCGCACTGACAACGGCCGACGTGCTCGTGGAAGCTGATGCCGGGATTCTCACGATCACCATCAACCGTCCTGCACAACGCAATGCGATGACGCTGACCGCTGCGACCGAGATCGCCGCGGCGTTGACTCGTCTCGACGAGGACCCGGATCTGTCGGTTGCAATTCTCACTGGCAGTGGCGGAACATTCTGCGCGGGAATGGACTTGAAGAGATTTCAGCTCGGTGAGCGGCCAGTGGTTCAGGGCCGCGGTTTCGGTGGCCTCGTCGAAGCGCCACCAGCGAAGCCCCTGATCGCCGCGGTCGAAGGATGGGCACTGGGCGGAGGATTCGAAATGGTTCTGGCCTGTGACCTGGTTGTCGCAGGCAGTGGTGCCAAGTTCGGACTTCCGGAGGTAAAGCGCGGCCTTGCCGCGCGCGCCGGCGGAATCTTCCGTGCTCCCCGAACCCTGCCCCGCGCTGTCGCACTCGAGATGCTGCTCACCGGCGAACCGATCGACGCGCAGACTGCGCTCACGCATGGCCTGGTCAATCGAGTGGTTGACGACGGTTCCGCGGCGGAAGGCGCACGCGCTTTGGCAACAGCGATCAGTGCAAACGCTCCGCTGGCGGTGCGCGCCAGCAAGGCTCTGGCGCTTCAATCACGGACCTGGACCGATTCGGAAGCCTTCGAGCGCCAGAACACATACACGGATCCGGTCTTCGCTTCCGCTGATGCGCGCGAAGGCGCGGCTGCATTTTCGGAACGTCGAACGCCGAACTGGCAAGGCCGGTAATAAAAATGGCCGATGCCTACGGCCACTCGAAAGCAGTCGTAGGCATCGGCTGGTATCAACGCCGGGTCATGTCGATGACCAGTTTGCCTGTAGTGAGCCGTTCCGACATACGAGTCAAGGCGAGCGGCACTTCATCGAGTGTGTAGATTTCGGAGACGTAGGGCTTCATTCCTTGTCCGACAAGACGTTCGATCTCCTTGCGACCCTCCTCGACAGCTTGCGGTAGATGAGCGGCGAGCGTACGAATCTCGAACCCTCGCAGGATCGCGCCTTTCAGGAGAACTAGATTCATCGGGATCCGCGGAATATCACCTTGCGCAAAACCTAGGCAGACATAGCGCCCGCCCCACCCGATCGCTCGAATCGCTTGCTCCGAGTACGCACCACCCACCGGATCGATCACCACATCAGCACCCGTGCCGGTGATTTCCTTGATCCGCAGTTTGAGATCCTCGTCGTCGTAGGCGATCGTTTCCACGGCGCCGAGCGCACGACAGGCTTCAGCGCGTTCCGCGGTGGACACTGCGGCGATCACCTTAGCTCCGAGACGAGTCGCGATGTCGATACAGGCAGTGCCCACACCACCAGCGGCGCCGAGAACCACCACCCAGTTCCCAGGTTTCATATCTCCGAATGTCGTCAGAGAGTGGTATGCGGTTCGGTAAGTGACGTTGAATGCTGCGGCATGGATCATGTCCAACCCTGCAGGGGCCGGCGACAGTGCGGTGTGCGGAACGGTGATCTGCTCCGCAAATGCACCGCCGAATGCCGTGCCCATCACGGCATCCCCGGGTACGAAGTTCGTGACCTCGGCTCCGACTGCCAGCACCCGCCCAGCGAATTCGCTTCCCGTAGTGAACGGAGTCGGCACCGTCACCTGATAGCGATCCGCAGCGATGAGGACGTCCGGATAATTCACGGCGGCAGCCTCGATTCCCACAAGCACCTCCGACGGTCCGGCTACTGGATCGGGTATTTCACGGATCACAATCTTGTCCGGATCTCCGTGGATCTCACACCGCGCTGCTCGCATGCTATGGCCTTCCTGCCGAGTGGGGTTTGCTTGGGTTTTCCACTTTTGGTGTTATCGCGCTGCCGCCCGCCCGCTACCTGACCATGAGCGACCCGCCGTCGACTGCGAAGATCTGCCCCGTCATGAATCGTGAGCCTTCGCCTGCAACAAATTCGAGTACTGGAACCAGATCCTCGACGTTTCCGAGTTTGCCACCGAGCGGAATCAGGTTTGTCATTTTCCGGTCGTGCTCGACCAGTTGCTCAGGTGTCATCGACGCCCGCGTCGTCTCGTACATCGGCGTACGAATTGCCGGAGCGATTGAGTTGACGGTAATCCCGTACTGCGCCCATTCGGCCGCTACGGTCCGACTCCAGCCCAGCACGGCGCCCTTACTCGCTGCGTACGCGGCCTTACCCATCAAGCCTTTTGCACCTGCTGCGGAGGCAAAGTTGATGATGCGCCCGCCTCCATCTTTCAGGTACTCGAATGCCGCTTGGTTAGTAAGGAACGTCCCCGTGGCGTTGACCGCCATAGTGGACTCCCACATTGACAGCGGCGTGGATTCTGCCGGCGCGCCAGGAGCGATTCCAGCGGCGTGGATCAATACGTCGAGGCCCTTCAAGGATTTCACACCCCGCGCGAAGGCCTGGTCAACCGATTCCTTGTCGGTGACGTCGCACCGAATGAACTCCGCGCCTGCCTCAGCGGCAATCCGCGCTCCCTCGTCCGCTGTGACGTCGAAGGAGACTACCTTTGCGCCCGATTCACCGAACGCCTTGACTAACGCGCCGCCCATTCCACTAGCGCCTCCGGTGATGATGACACGTCGATCAGTCAAATTTCGATTTCCCATTGCGTACTCCGTATCTGTTGATTTGAAACGAATTTGAGCGGCGCACCTACCGCAAAGGCGCGCGTTCACTGGAACCGAAGTTCGGTAAACGCGCGCCTTTGCCGTTCAGTACAAGCCGCCGTCGACGCGGATCAATGACGAGGTGGTGTAGCTGGATGCGGGACTCGCAAGGTACAGGGCAGTAGTGATGATCTCTTCGGGGTTTCCAGGCCTTCCGATCGCACTCTGCGTAGTGTGCCGCTTCTCTTCAGCCCACGACTTGGAGATGTCGGTCAAGAACGGACCCGCGGAGATCGTATTGACTCGCACTTTGGGTCCGTACTCGCGTGCAAATACTCCCGTCAGCGTGTTCAGAGCCGCCTTCGCGCCGGCGTAAGGGCCGAATCGCGGCTGCGGGAAGAGCGCTCCCGAAGACGAGATGTTGATAATCGATCCGCCGTCGCCTGCTGCCATGCGCTCACCGACCAACGATGACAGATGGAACGGGCCTTTGAAGTTGACGCCGATGACCTTGTCGAAAAGCTCCTCGCTGGTTTCAGCCGACGACGGCGCGAGTGGAGACATACCGGCGTTGTTGACCAAGACGTCGATCCGCCCGAACACCTCGTAGGCCTTCTCGACCAGTGCATCGATTTCGTTCCACTTACCGACGTGACAGCTCACCGGAAGAGCCTTGCGGCCCAGGGCTTCTACCTCTTTGGCGACCTCGGCGCACGCTTCCGCTTTGCGGCTGGTGATCACGACGTCGGCGCCAGCTTCAGCGAAGGCCAACACCATTTGACGTCCCAGTCCTCGACTGCCACCGGTGACGAGGGCGACCTTACCTTCGAGAGAAAAGTGATTGCTCATGCGATTCCGTGCTCCTCGAGAATAGCGGCATGCTTGATTTTTGCCTCGGCCAATCGGGTGGGAATGTGCTCGCTGGGGAACAAGTTTTCAGTGGGCTCGTAGTTCGCGAGTACACCGCGTGCGACGGCAACCTTGTGCACTTCGGTCGGTCCGTCCGCCAAGCCCATCGAGATGACGCCGCTCCACCAGATATGCAGCGGGGTTTCAGTCGTGGCTCCCAGTGAACCGTGAATCTGGATCGCGCGGTGAATGATGTCGTGATAGATCTTCGCCATCGCAACCTTGCACATGGCGATGTAAGTGCGTGCCGCACCGTGTGGTTCGTTGTCGATGACCCATGCGGTCTTGATCACCAGCAGTCGGTACTGCTCGAGTTCGATCGCCGAATCGGCGATGAACTGCTGCACCATCTGCTTCTTCGCAAGGGTCTCGCCTTGCGTACGACGCGAGAGCACTCGCTCGCCCATCATGTCCAGGGCACGCTGGCATTTGCCGACGGTGCGCATGGCGTGATGGACGCGGCCGCCGCCGAGTCGAGACTGAGCCACTTCGAAGCCCTGTCCGGGGCCACCGAGGATCGCGTCGGCCGGCAGGCGCACGTCGTTGTAACGGATGTAGGCGTGCGTTCCCTCGTCGAGTTCGTCTCGATCACCCATGACGGAGACGTTGCGGACGATCTCGATTCCTGGGGTTTCAGCGGGCACGACGAACATCGACATCCGGCGGTACGGCGACGCTTCGGTGTCCGTCACCGCCATGACGATGAGGAACGACGCGTAGCGCGCATTCGACGAGAACCACTTCTCGCCGTTGATAACCCACTCGTCACCGTCCTTGCGTGCCGCGCAGACGAACTCCTTGGGATCAGACCCTGCCTGCGGCTCGGTCATCGAGAAGCATGAAACGATGTCGCCATCCAGCAGCGGCTGCAGATACTTCGCCTTTTGTGCATCGGTTCCGTACATCGCGAGAATTTCGGCGTTTCCGGTGTCCGGTGCCGCGGTACCGAAAACCGTTGGAGCCCACATGGACCGACCTAGAACCTCATTCAGCAACGCAAGCTTGAGCTGACCGTAACCCTGCCCGCCGAGCTCCGGACCGAGATGGCACGCCCACAGACCCTGTTCTTTGACCCGGTCTCGTAACGGGCCGAGTATGGCCCGTGCGGCCTTGTTTTCCATGTTGTACGGCTGACCGAGGTGAGGGAAGAGCAGGTCCAGCGGCTCGCACTCCTCGCGAACGAATGTCGCCGCCCAGTCGAGCTTTGCCTGAAATTCAGGATCGGTCTGGAAATTCCACATCGTATGAGTCCTTTGTTAGTACGGGGTTCACACTCGAGCGACACGCACGGTCGGGCGAACTTCAGTGTTCGGTTACGGCTTTGAGACAAAACTGCAGCAGATGCTCGCGTTCTTCTTGTATGGGGGTGTGATCGGCTTCGAGATATGTTGTCGTCAGGCCCATTACCAAGGTCTGAATGAACATGGCGGTGCGTTCGGGGTCCGGGACGTTGCCCTCGATAAGGATGCCGCAGAGTAGATCCCGGATACGGCTGAGTCCGACTGGCTTGATCTCGCTTTTAGTTCTGGCAATCTGGCCCATGTTCCAGATGATTACCCGGCTGACATCGGAGAGATCAGGATCTTCGATCTGCGCCAAGACTCCGTCGATCCAGGCGGCGAGACGCCCTTGAAATCCGGACTGCTTGAATACTCGATACTTCAGGTAGGCATGGATGTTCAGGAGCCCCTGCTCGTAGAGCGCGACGATGATGTCGTCTCGACTCCGGAAGTGCCGGTAGAAGGCCTGATTCGACATTCCCGCCTCGCGGACGATTTCGGCAATTTTGGGCTGATCGGTACACCCCTTACTCAACATCACAGTCTGGGTAGCCCGGATCAGTAACTTCACCTCGCCGTCGTACGAGGCCTGCCGACCAGGCTTAGGCACTCGACGGAGTTGACTCCCACCCGCGATCACCGGCGGTGCGTTATCTACATCGCGACGTGGTTCGGACATCACGTATGCTCTCGTTCTTCGATTGCCGCGATCAATATCCGATCAGCGCGAGTGCTTCTGTCAGCAGGCCAGGCAGGGCGGGTTCCATCTTCTGGAATGCCGGGCTCAATGCTCCGCGTTTGCGTCCGCGTTTGATCAATAGTGCTGTCGCGGCGGCTTCCTTGTACCGCGTGAGTGCGTGAAACCATTCGATGTCCTCGACTGGCCGACCCAGGGTCTGCTCGTAGATCCGGACAACCTCGTCGACAGTTGGTGTACCGCAAGGCTTTTCTGAGTAGGCCGCGGGGTGGGCGGCCTCATCGGTGAAGTAGGTGAGCCAGGTGAGATCGATTCGCGGGTCACCGACCGACCAGATTTCCCAGTCGATCAACGCTGTGACACGATCTCCTTCACAGAGCGTGTTACCCAATCGATAGTCACCGTGGTTGACGACGGGTTCCGCCGGGACTGGCATCGTCGCATGCAATGCCTTTGCACATCGCAGATAGTCACCGCTCAGATCATCCGAAACTGTCTCGAATGCTCTGGTCCACCTGTCGATTTCATCGCCCAGCGACACCACCGGCTCGTCACCCAGACCAATATCGGAAGGCTTGACCGAATGCAGATGAGCAAGCATCCGCGTAGCGGAGAGGTACCTCTCGCGTGTTTGCGCACGCGCCACTCCGTCTCGAGGACGTTGAGCATCGAGCAGTGGTTCCACACATTCTCCAGCGACCATTTGCATTGCCACGAAAGGAGGATCACCCGCGTCCTCGAAATAGACTGCCGGTGTCGACACCCCGGCAGCACCCTGCAACGCCTGCATGACACGTCCCTGACGTAGCACGTCTCGATTTCGAACGGGTGCCAGTCCTGGGGGCGCAACCTTGAGGACGACAGATTCGTCGATTGCCCCACCCGAAACGTCGGCGATGAATGTCAGGCTCGATGTTCCGCCGGTCAGTGGCCGCACGTTGGAAACCTCGAGATTTGTTTGCCAACTGCGACTGGCATCGCCAGCTCGGACGCTCAGATCGGCGAGGAGTTCGGTATGTTCGGATTCCGTTGTCATGGAAGATCCTTCGGATTTCGGACAATCCAAAAGTGAGATTGTCATTCTGGGAACATGATTCTGAGGTTTCGGCACGATGTCAATAGACGCATTCCACTCAGCAGAACCAGGCCCGGAATATACCCGGAATCTGAAGACTGAACTCCGAGAGCATCTTCCGCGGACTATTCTCAGGTGAAATGCGCGGAGCGGAGCTCCGCCTTACGAATCTTGCCGAGCGCTGTTCGAGGGAGCTCGTCAACGACAACAAGCCGCTCGGGTGTCTTCACTCTGGCGAGCCCGGACGCCGCGAAATGCTCACGAAGTCCGGCGAGTTCAAGTTTCATGCCCGGAGAAAGTACGACAACCGCCGCGACCACTTCGCCGTAACGTTCGTCCGCAGCTGCAACGATCGCGCCCTCCCGGATCGCCGGGTGCGTGACGAGCACGTCTTCGATCTGGCCGGAAGACATCGTCTCACCAGCCCTGATGACGACATCCTTCATACGATCGGTGATCGTCAGCCGACCATCGACATCCAGGTGCCCGAGATCGCCGGTCCGCATCCACCCGTCCTCTGTGAATGCCTCGGCATTGAGGCTACTGTCGCGATAGCCGACAAATTGGTCCGGACCTCGAAGTATGATCTCGCCGTCGCCCCCGACCGGAACATCGATGCCGAGTTCATCGACGACACGCACACGTACCCCGTCCATCGGTGCGCCGTCTGTTCCCAAACGCGCATCCTCGGGATCGTCGGCGCACCCTGATGTGGCCGTCGGATGCTCAGTGGATCCGTAGCAACGAAAAGTTGCAATACCGACTCTCTGCGCCCGACGCACGAGATCCTCCGGCACCGTGGATGCACCAATGAGGAAGTCGGACAACGTCGTCAGCTTGTCGGCAACACCCTCTACGTCGAGGATCCCGGCAAGGTGAAATGGGGTCCCACCTGTCGCAGTCACCCGATGGGACGAGATCAGTTCGACAGCAAGTTCCGGATCCCACATCTGCATGTACACCGCGTTCCATCCGTGTACAAGAGGGCGCAGCACACTGGAGACGCCGGCAATGTGTCCGGGCGGAAAGGATACGAGTTGCACCGAATCGTCGCGGCCGCGGAGATAGCGGGAAGCAGACCTGACCTCCGAAAGCAGCGAATTATGGCTGTGCTGAACACCCTTCGGGGCCGCTGTGGTCCCGGAGGTATAGATAAGCAGCGCAATGTCGTCCGCATCTACTGCGGGAGCTGTGTATGTCGCATGCGTGCTCAAATCCGACCATGCGAGACAACCATCCGGGCCGTCGTCACCAACCACGACAATTCGTTCGAGGGTGACGATATCCCGATAATCCCCGACCCGATCACCGTAGTTGATCGAGCGCCATTGGTTCGGCTGGATGAACAGCTTCGCCTCTGATTGCTCGAGAATGAACTGCACCTCGTTCGGGCCGTACACATGCACAATCGGAACCAGTACCGCGCCTGCCAGAAGTACGGCGACGTAGGCTACCGACGCCTCGAAACAACTGGGCAGCTGAACTGCCACCGAGTCACCCGAACCGATGCCGTACCCTCGCAGGGCCGAAGCAACATCTTCTGCAGCAGAGTAGATCTCACCAACCGTGGTCTCGCTCTGCGCGCCGTCGGCCCCGACGTACACGATTCGGGTAAGCGCATTCTCCGCACATTTCTCGAGTAGAACGTCGACCCAACTTCGGTGTGTGTGAAAACCCTCTCGGTACCACAATTCGCTGAGATCACTGATGACCTCAGCCGTGCACATCGAACCCGACAAACCCTTCACGCTCCATACGCCCGCTGGATGAGCGCCGGCACCGGGACTCCGTGCAGTCGAGTTCGCCACATGTCGAGCAGGACAGGATCCGCACCGTGATCGAGCATCCACTGCGCCGGTCCCCCACGCGTTGCGGTGATTCGTTCGACGATCGGTTCGATCGCCGAGGACGGCGCGTGCATGTACTGCTCCGGAAGCGGCGGCGACTTCGCGGTGCGCACACCGACGTCGAACCATCGAGCCATGAGGTCAGGCAGAGTCCGCTCGGTACGCACGTAGTCATCGACGACGGCCTCGGGCCGCACGCCTGCAGCAAGAAGCAATACCGCTACCGCAACACCGGTACGGTCCTTACCGGCCGTGCAGTGCAACAAAACTGGGCCCTCTGGCTGGGTAACCAGATCAAGAAGTTCACCCACCCAGGAACTGCCGCGGTCGATCATGCGCGCGTAGACGACTGGCAGATCGCTCGGCTGAGCGTCGGGGGCCGCAGCGGCAGAAAGCGGTACGTGATGCACGCTGGTTCCTACCGGCCATTCATAGGCGAACCGAGCACGTTCCCTTGCACCTCGCAGATCAATGACGCTCTTGGGTGGCCACAATGCAATTTCGGGAATCACGGAATCGCCGGGGTAAGGAGCGTCTCCGCGATACAGGATGCCGTGCGCGGTCGCGCCCTTGCCTAGGAGCGGCAAACCGCCGACGTCCCGGAGATTGACCAACCCCCGGCCGGTCACACGCGACTCCGGACACTACTGATCCAGTTAACATGTTGACCTTCAACAGTTTTCACGGTCAACCTCGAGCAGGTTCTGCGGCAACAACTTCGGGGCGATAGGCACTTCCGAGCAGAATTCCCGCCGCCACTAGGCCGCCGACCGCCGCCGTGAGACCGCCTGCCCAGCCGGCGAACAACTCGCCACCGAAGAACTGGTTATCGAGGCTTGCCGTTCCGGGTCCGGTGATCGCGACGACGACAGCACCCACTGCGAGCACCATGTTGTACTCCCACCCGTCTCCGGCGATGAAGAATCCCTTGTCGCGGTGCACAGTCCACGCCGCGACAAACATCAGGGCGACAAAGCCCGCAGCAGCGAACGGAGTGAGCAGGCCCAACGCAAGAGAGATGCCCGCAGCAACTTCGGTGGCAGCAGCCAACCACGCGTGCACCAGTCCCGGTCGCATGCCGATGCTCTCGAACCATCGTGCAGTGCCTGGGATTCGGCCACCTCGGAAGAGTTTCCCGTATCCGTGCGCGGCCATGGTCAGGCCCAAGCAGACCCGCAGGATCAGCAGTCCCGTGTCGATCGAATTCACTACCACTCCATCCGTCTGATCGACAGCACATCACTCCTCGAACTGCCGGTTTAATAGACAAATATTACCTCTATAACTAAGTTATAAACAAGGGTGGACCTCCCGGCTCGTTCGAAACGACCAATTCCGCACTCACCTCATCGAAAGGCACACCTCATGGACCTCACCAACGCGTCTGCTGCAGTTACCGGCGGCGCTTCCGGCCTCGGGCGGGCGACCGCAGAGGCTTTCCTAGCCCGCGGCGTCCCGACAGTAATCATCGATCTGCCATCCTCGAACGGCGAAGTAGTAGCCAAGGAACTAGGCGACCTGGCTACATTCATGCCGGCCGACGTCCGTGATCCCGAGGCTGTCGACGCCGCCCTCGCCGAGGCGGAGAGCAAAGCCCCGTTGCGGGCAGTCGTGCACTGCGCTGGACGCGGCGGAAAACTGCGCGTGGTCGAAAAAGACGGCACACCAGGGAGCCTGGAGCTCTATCAAGATGTCATCAGTACAAATCTCGTCGGAACGTTCAACGTATTGCGACTGGCCGCTGCCCGCATGGTCAAGAACGACGTGGTCGACGGAGAGCGCGGCATCATCATCATGACCGCATCCGTGGCTGCCTTCGAAGGACAGATCGGCCAGGCCGCCTACTCGTCTTCCAAGGCCGGCGTTGCGGGGCTGACCATCGTCGCGGCTCGCGATCTGGCACGCAAGTTCGTACGCGTCGTTACGATCGCGCCCGGTACCTTCGAGACGCCGATCCTCGGCGGCCTGTCCGACAAAGTGAGGGAGTCGCTCGCCTCCCAGGTCCCCCATCCGTCCCGTTTGGGCGCTCCGACGGAGTACGCCAAGCTCGCGCTGGCGATCGTCGACAACGCCATGATCAACGGCGAGACCATCCGAATCGACGGCGCGATTCGTATGGGCCCGGTCTAGTCCGAGATCAGAACGGAATCGAAATCGGCATGCGAGGAAACAGCGCACCGATTTCGATTCCGCGGATTACGAACACCACGAATACTCGTCTTGCCCAGTTGCTTTCATTGGTCGCTACAGTCCTCAATTTCCGTAGGCAGATTGATTGAACCTATCCAGCAACAAGACGAACACCGACACATCCTGCTGCGTCCAATCCGATACCACGTCTGCTGTCCAGCCGTGCCTCGCCTTACTGACCGCACTGAACTTCTCCGCGGCATCGGGCGTCGGGGAGAACAAAGCCACGCGGCCGTCATGGGGATCAGGCTCAGAGACCAGATAGCCGTCCCTGGTGAGAGCCGTGAGATGTCGACTCACCACACTTCTGTCCAATCCTGTGGCGGCAATCAGTGCTGCCGGCGATGCCGGAAACGTGTCCGCAATTTGCGTCATGATGACAAAAGCGGCCGGCGCCATCTCGGGCGCTATCAGAGCCACATTTGTGATCAACGCCTTCCTCGAACCCCGCACGAGCTGACTGATCCCCGCTTGAATCGAGCGGATATCGGCTTCACGTTGTGTCGAACTCACAGGATCAGCATAGATCTTGCCACGACACACACTGCGCATCTTCCGTCGATTTTAGTTGCTTAAATCAACTATATATGTTTGACTTTCGTCACATACTTTTCGGATCGCACAGCTCTCGAGGAATCCCATGACCGGAACGACGGCCGAGAACGGCTCATCGCCGACGATGTCCCGACGCCAAGTGAACGAAGCATTCGCCGGCATCCTCATTGGAATGCTGGTTGGCATCTTGTCGACCTCGGTGGTCAACACTTCTCTCCCGCGTATCGTGTCCGATCTTCACGGTGATCAATCGACGCTCACCTGGATTGTCACCGGAGCCCTGCTCACGACCACGGTGAGCACCCCGATCTGGGGCAAACTGGCCGACCTCTTCAATCGCAGACGTCTGTTGCAAATCGCACTCGCTATCTTCATCGCCGGTTCACTCGCCGCCGGATTTGCACACGAGCCCACGCTGATGATCGGAGCGCGGTTGATACAGGGAGTCGGAACCGGCGGACTGATGGCACTCTCCCAAGTCGCGATCGCTGACATCATCAGCCCTCGCGAGCGTGGAAAGTACATGGGCGTCCTCGGTGCTGTCGTCGTAACCGGCACAGCCGGCGGCCCACTCCTCGGCGGCTTTGTCACCGACACAGTCGGCTGGCGCTGGAACTTCTACCTCGTTATTCCCGTTGCAGTGATCGCGATGATCGTCATCCAGTTGAAGCTCATTGTGCCGACACGTAGGGGCGCCACCAATATCGACTATGCCGGGTCGATTCTGCTCATTGCCGCGATCTCGACGCTTCTCATCTGGCTCTCGCTGGGCGGCAAGCAATTCGCGTGGGAATCCTTGCTGTCGTGGTGTCTGGGAGTCGGTGCAGTAGTGCTGATCGTCGTAACCCTGATCGTCGAGAGCAAAGTGAAGAACCCCGTCCTCCCCCTGCACATGTTCCGGCAACGGACCTTCACGTTGGCGGTCGTGGCCAGCGTGTCCGTCGGCATCATCATTTACAGCGTCTCGATCTTCCTCAGCCAGTACATGCAGCTCAGTCGTGGCGCCACAGCCACAGGAGCGGGTCTGATCACCTTGCCGCAGGTTGCTTGCAACCTCATCGCCTCCACCGTTGTCGGCGCTCTCATCAGCAGGACAGGGAAGTGGAAGCGATGGTTGATCACAGGCGCTTCCCTCCTCACCGTCGGCGTTTTCCTGCTCTCGACCCTGCGAGTCGACACTCCTTTTGCTGTGATTTTCCTGGCCACACCACTGGTCGGTCTCGGCCTCGGCATGCTGATGCAGAACCTGACTCTCGTCGTACAAAATTCCGCGAGCGTACTAGAGATCGGCGCTGCCAGCTCCGCCACCACGTTCTTCCGTAGCCTGGGCGGTGTCCTGGCCGTGACAGTGTTCGGCGCTGTCCTCTCCACTCGAGTCGATACCGAGATCGAGCAGGGCCTACAGCAAGCAGACATCGCGCGATCGGCAAGCGGACTAACGGACGGTAATCTCCCGAACCTCCCGGCCTTGTCCGATCAGGTGCGCAACACTGTCGAGTCTGCATACGGCCAAGGCGTCGGGGAGGTATTCCTCTATTCGGTTCCGTTCGCCGTCATCGCCCTGATCTGTACCATTTTCATGCCCAATGCCGTCCTCGGAACCAAAACAGGTATCCAGCAACTCTCCGACATCGTGTTGGACACAGCATCAAACGACTTGGATACCGTCAATGTTCCACGACACTCGGAGAAGCTTGGCGCCGAACGTGAAATGGCCCTCGCGGAATACTCGGGAAGTGGAAGCGATCGCGTGACGTCGGCCGCATCGCCACCCAATACGAGCAGTTCGTAACGCACTCCTCAATCGTGACTCGAGCAGTCAGCTTCCTAGCGGCCCTCGACAAATGTCGGAGGCGCCGTGAGCAATCCGACCATCGCATCGACTAGGTCGGTCTCGAACTCTTCGCGGGTCAGTTCCTGGTCTTCGCCCGCAACCATCCGAGATTGACGATTCGCAATCGTGTGCATCATCAGCTCGACAGCCATCGAGTGCCGATGCCGACGCAGCGGTTCGGACAGTTCAGTGAGCGCTGCCTTAATCCCCTCAGCCGCAATTTGCGCGCTCACCACATGGTCGATCGTGGTGGCATATGCACCGGAGCGTTTCTCCGGGTCGGACATCAGTCGAGCAAGAAATGCCACGTAGTGGTTGGTGTGCGGATCGAGGTCAACCAGAGGTCGCACCATGGACTCGACGAGGGCACGTAATTCATCCTGACGTCCCTCGCTGCGCATCCGATCGAGAAACTCGAGTCGTGCGGCGTTGATCGGGGGCAGTCGATACTCGAGGATCGCCTGCAGCAGAGCCGTTTTCGACCCGAAGTGGTATTGCACAACTGCGGGATTGCGATGGCCCGCCGCACTGCCGATTTGCCGTAGGGATACACCGTCGATCCCGTGGACAGCAAAGAGCTGCTCCGCTACCTGCAATAACTCGACGGGGTTTCGTTCACGGACCGACAACTGTGACGCCTCGCGCATGGTTCTGATTCTCTCACGCCCCTCCTCTCAACCATTGACCCTGCAGTAAGGCATGTGATTTAGTTTAAAACAGTTGTTTGATTGCAACGCAATCCTACGTTCGTATTCGACAAATCGAATGCATGCGCCGTCTCCACTCAACCCGGAAACGAGGTCTCATGATCCATGTTCGCCCTCTCAGCAGCCGCATCGGCGCAGAAGTTCACGGCGTCGAACTCGACGGAACCCTCCGTCCAGAAATAGTCGCCGAACTAAGGAAAGCGCTGGTCGAATTCAAGGTTCTCTTTTTTCGCGATCAGACACGCATGACCCCTGACAAGCACCTCGACTTCGGTCGCCTGTTCGGCACGCTCGAAGCACATCCCGTGGCCACTGCCGATCGATCCGAGTTGATGACGCTCCGGAGGGCACCGGATGTCGCTACTGCACGCGCGAATTTCCCGTACGGCGAGGACTATTGGCACTCCGATGTCAGTTGGCGTGAGCATCCGTCATTCGGCTCGATCTTGCGCGCCGTCGAAATTCCCCCCGTCGGCGGTGACACCCTATGGGCAGACATGGAAGCAGCATTCGCGGGTCTGAGCCCCCAGATGCAGGGAGCACTGCGGCCACTACGCGCAATCCACGACTTCGACCGAGCCTTCGGACCAGGACTGGCGCCAGAAGATCGCGCAGCTATGGCCAAACGCTTTCCGCCCGTCGAGCATCCGGTTGTGCGAACCAATCCGGACACCGGAGCACCTTTGCTCTACGTCAACGAAATTTTCACGACCCGAATCGTCGGCATGGACCTTCGCGAGAGCGACTCTCTCCTCCAATTCCTGTACCGGCAGGCGACAAAGCCTGAGTACCAGTGCCGGTTCAGTTGGAGAGAGGGATCAGTCGCGTTCTGGGACAACCGCACCACTCAGCACTACGCGTGCCACGACACCGGCGAAGGCGTTCGCGAAATGCATCGAGTCACTATCTCCGGCGACCGCCCGTACTAGAACACGCCTCGCTGTCGTGACGATCTGCGCGACGCACGGTCACGCTAGTTGACCTGTTTCATGAAAGATGTTGGGGCGGCATCGGATAACCCTCGAACAGTCTCAGCGGAATACCGGCGCCCGCTTCCCGAGGAACGCCGCCTTCGCTTCAGCCGCATCGCCACCCGTGATGTTGTTGCCCTGAGCCTGTGCTTCCAACCTCAATGCAGACTCCAGACTCCCCCCGTCTGCAGACGCATCGAGAAGCTGTTTTGTCAGGGAGAGCGCACGCGCGGGTCCCGCAGCGAGCCGCTCGGCCATCTCGTCCACAGTTGCGTCGAGGTCGGCTACCGGCACCAGCCGCGTGACCAAACCCATTTCTGCTGCCTCCGCCGCGGAAAACATGTCACCGAAAAAAGCGATTTCCTTCGCCTTCTGAATTCCGACCAACCTTGGGAGTAACCAGGAACCGCCCATGTCGACGGAGAGCGCACGACGAACGAAGATCTGCGAGAACCGAGCTCGATCGCTGGCAACCACCAGATCACAGCCCAGCGCGAGGTTCCACCCCGCGCCGACGGCGACACCGTCCACCTTGGCGATCGTCGGAATTGTCAACGCGTGCAACGCGCGTGCCGCATCACTCGCATCGGACATGAAGTCGAGAGGATCACCGTTCACACTTGCCAGATCGGCGCCGGAACAAAAGTCGCCGCCGTCTCCCGTCAGCACCAACACGCGGTCGGTATGTGAATGCTCGACACTGGTGAACGTCTCGGCCAGTTCGCGCCACATCTCCAAATTCGCCGCGTTCTTCTTCTCCGGACGCGACATCACAACCGTTACGACACCGTCGCGACGTTCGACACGCAGGAATTCCACCGTCGCACTCCCCTCTCTTCTTACATAACTAAGTTATCTGGATAACGTGAAGACGCAGAGACAACTACGCCAAAGTGTGACGTTTGATTTTCCGAGGAGGTTTCAGGCCGCTCAGCGCGACCGCCGAATAAGTGGTGCACACTATCCTGAGCGAGCCACACGGATGCAGCGACGACCACTCGACGCCAGACCAGACAACGAAGGAAGGAAGTGGACTCTCGATGCAGACGCACTCCTTGGCGTCACTACCGAAAAGGTAGATGACATGGTTAACTATGTCAAGAAATACGACTTATAGAGGAGAGCCATGGACTTCGCGCTGAGTGACGAGCAGGTAGCCCTAGCGGAGGCCGAACGGGCCTGGTTGGTGAAGAACTCACCCCTCATGGAACGCCGCCCGTTGATAGACGATGCTCCGGCGCGAGTTTCGCCGGCACGCCTTCGCCGTCTTGCCGAGTCGGGTCTGATCGGTCTTCTCACAACAGAGATGGGTGGCACGCACGTCGATCTGCTGGTGCTGGCAGAGGAGCACGGCCGCGCAGGAAGCCCCGTACCCGTGGCCGAGTTGGCTGCGGCGGCCCGCTTACTCGAACAAATCGGCCACCAGGCCCTCGACGAGACCACTGACGGGGCGTCCTTGGTCGTGCCGGCGCTCAGCTCACCCGAAAACTCCGCGCTGCATGCCACAGTCGAAGGGACATCACTTCGAGTACAGGGAACTACGGCTCCGATAACGGGCCTGATAGACGCCCACCGACTCCTTCTCGTCACATCCACTATCGACGGCGCCGAGGTCGCCGCAGTAGTGGACATCGCAGCCGTCAGCACGCGTGTCCTCGAAACTCTGGATGTAACGCGGTCATGGGCGGTAGCCGAGATTGATCTCACCTTCGAAGCCGGCGAGTGGACGCTGCTATCCAGCGGCACAGTGGGTTTCGTTCGTGATCAGTTGGCAACCTTCCGAGCCGTCGACGCGCTCGGCGCCGCAGAAGCACTCCTCGCCCTCACGGTCGAATACGCAGGGCAACGCACGCAGTTCGGGCAACCGATCGGAAGCTTCCAGTCCGTTAAACACCATTGCGCAAATATGGCCCTGTCAATCGAGGCATCGCGCGCGGCATTGTGGGCCGCGGCTGTGGCTCTCGACGGGGACGACCCCGGTGTCCGCGCTCGGGCCGTCGCGGCGGCCGCAGCGTTCACCGGTGAGGGAACCAGCTCCGCCGCTCAGACGGCGCTGCAAGTACACGGCGGAATCGGATTCACCTGGGAGCACGACCTGCATCTACTCATCCGCCGAATCAAAGTCGACGAGCTACTCGACGGTTCGGTGAGCTACCACCGTCGCCGCCTCGTCAACGTCTGAGCCGAACCAAGACTACGAGGCAGCAAGCCAACACAAAACGACCCGGATTGCATTTGAGTAAGTGCAACCCGGGTCGTTTCGGAATAATCAGAGAACTCGGTTCAGCGTGCTTTCCAGACCGGCTCGCGCTTTTCCGCAAACGCGCGAGGCCCCTCCTTGGAGTCCTCACTAGTTGCGAGCTGATCCCACTCGGCGGCCGACAAAACCCACCGGTCAGCCTCCTCGACGCGGATCGAGTCCACGACACCGTAAGCGACGCGCTTACTGGCTTGCACCGACAACGGCGCGTTGACCGCAATCCGCTGTGCCAGTTCGACAGCCGCACTGACAACCTGCCCCTCGGGCACAACCTGGTTGATCAGACCGACCTCGAGTGCGCGGGCGGCACTGATCGGATCGCCGGTAAAGATCATTTCCATTGCCAGTCGCTGCGGCATCTGTTCAGGCAACCTGAAGACACCACCAGCGCCCGCAATAAGCCCACGCTTGACCTCGGGCAAACCGAAGGTTGCATTTTCGGCCGCAACGATGAGATCCGCGGACATCGCCAACTCCGTGCCACCGCCCAGTGCCGTTCCGTTAACCGCGGCAATCGTGGGCTTGTCGGTGTACTTGTTGACGAAACCGGCAAATCCCCATTCCCGATTATTCGGCGCGTACACCGATTCACCTCTCGAAATAGCCTTGAGGTCAGCACCCGCACAGAAGGACTTCTCCCCTGCTCCTGTCAGAACAATCGCACGCACATCGGGGTCCGCGGCAGCTTCGTCCAATGCTCCGCCGACGCCCGCACTTACTGCGGAGTTCACCGCGTTACGTGCTGACGGACGGTTGATCGTAATCACCATGACATTGCCCACTCGCTCTACGAGAACCGCGGGTTCGTTCGTTTCGCTCACTGTTGTCTCCTCCTTGTGCTGGATCGGGTTTCAGCGCGCGTTCACGAGCTCGAGGATGGTGGCGTTGGCTTGTCCGCCGCCCTCGCACATCGTCTGCAAGCCGTATTGGATGTTGTTGCGAAGCATGTGATGCAGCATGTCCGTCAGAATTCGTCCGCCCGATCCACCGAGGGGATGCCCGAGAGCAATTGCACCTCCGTTGGGGTTGACCCGCGCGGGGTCCGCTCCGACCTCTGCCAGCCACGCAAGTGGCACGCTCGCGAAAGCTTCGTTGACTTCGAAGACACCGATATCGTCGACAGTCAGACCAGCTTTCTCGAGCACCTTCTTCGTGGCCGGGATCGGAGCTGTGAGCATGATGATCGGGTCGTCTCCGACAACAGCGACCGAGTGAATCTTCGCTATCGGAGTCACCCCGTACCGCGCAGCGGCCTCTTCGCTCATGATCAGCAGCGCCGACGCGCCGTCCGAGATCTGTGACGCGTTACCCGCATGGATGACACCGTCTTCCTTGAAGACCGTCTTGAGCTTTCCGAGTGATTCGACAGAAGAGCCGCGACGGATTCCCTCATCTCGCGAGACCACGGTGCCGTCCGGCGTCGTCACCGAAACGATCTGGTGGTCGAACAGCCCTGCATCCTGAGCAGCTGCTGCACGTTCATGTGACTGAACTGCGAACGTGTCCAGGTCATTTCGCGTCAGACCCCACTTCTCCGCGATCGCCTCTGCACCAACGCCCTGGTTCGGCTTGACTCCGTTGTAGCGCTCCATGTAAGCCGGGCTGTACGGGCTCCCCTCGAAGGTTCCCGCGGACCCCATCGGCACTCGGGACATCGACTCGACACCACCGGCAACGACAACGTCGTAGTGTCCCGCTGCAACACTGGCGACGGCAAAGTTGAGCGCCTGCTGCGACGAACCGCACTGACGGTCGACCGTCACCCCCGGAACGGATTCAGGCCAGCCGGCGGCCAGCACCGCATTGCGAGCAACGTCGTTGGCCTGGTCTCCGACCTGCTGGACGCAACCCCAGATGACATCCTCGACAATTGAAGGGTCGATACCGGCGCGCTCGACCAACGCATTGAGAACTACGGCCGACAGATCGGCCGGATGAACGCTCGACAATCCGCCGTTGCGTCGGCCGACCGGGGTGCGCACTGCTTCTACGATGACTGCAGTCATGTTGTACTCCTTGCATTACCGGGCAGCAGCCCGAATTCGTTTGAGTGGTACCACGAGCGATTCGAAAAGGCGTTTAACGATCGCCTGCGTCAAACTCGGGCAGCTTCGAGATCTGCCACCAACTCCAGCAGTCGGCGACGATCGATCTTGAGTGATACTCCCCGCGGAAGTTCGTCGACGGTGTGGATATCGACGGGCACCTCGTAACCGGTCAACTGGCCACGGAGGAATGTCTTCACTTCGTCCTCGACCAAAGGAATCGCACCGTCCACAAGCTCGACAACAGCGACCGGCACCTGTCCTAGTCGATCGTCAGCTTTCCCGTACACACTCGCGTCGAGGATCGACGGATGTGCGCGCAAGGCGTTCGAAACGACCTCCGGGTGAACTTTGAAGCCGCCCCGGACAATTGCGTCGTCAGCTCGACCGTCGATATACAGGAATCCGTCCTCGTCGATGTGCGCGAGATCGCTGGTGCGCAGCCAACCGTTCGCACCTTTACCGGTCTGACCCGCCCGCACTTCGAGCTTTCCGGTCTCGTTGACCGGCAGGACCTCGCCGTTGTCGTCGACAGTCTGCAGATGCACGCCCGGAAACGGCCGCCCGACGCTGCCACGCTTGCGCGCCCACCATTCGGTATGCAGCGGCTTGGTCCATCCGGCGATGGCACCGGAAAACTCGGTGGCGCCGTACATGATCAATACGGGCACGCCGTACCGGTGCGTGAACTCCTCGGCCAGATCCGGCCCGACGTAGGTCGTGCCTGCCGTCACCGCACGCAAGCTCGACAGCTTCTCTGCCGGGATATCGGCACTGAGTACCGATCGCATTGCCGCCGGGGGCAAGCTGGCGACCCGCAGCTGATGCTCGGATACCGCGGTGACCCACCCGTCTACGGTGAATCGCGAGAGTAGGACAAAGGGTCGAGCTTCGGTGAGCGCCTGCAGAACTGCCCACAGGCCGCCGATGTGAACCATCGCCAAGAACACCAATGACACCCGTCCGGTGAGCGGGTCGCGTTCGGGGCCGGCCGCACCGGTATGGCCGTGCACCGCTGACATCGCGGAATCGAGCTGGCGCCATGTCAGCGGGACCCGTTTCGGAGGTCCTGTTGTTCCAGAGGTGAACATTTCCACCGCCACCGGATGCCCCTCGGTGTGCAGGGCTTCGATCGTTGCCGAGGATCCGCCACTGCATTGTCGGAGCTCGACGCCATCTACAGCGAAGCCCACAATTCCCGAATCCTCAGCAGCCGAGAAGAATTCAGTCTCCTTCCAGGCACTCGAGGGGCCGAGAACGACCTGCGGTTTGGAACTCACCAGGTCCGATGACAGACGTGCAGCCGGCTGCATCGGGTTCAGCGTGACGATTGTTCGCCCTTTGCCGAGGATGGCCACGAGGGCCGCGACGGACTCCATCCTGTTTCCCAGAACAACGCCGACACGAGAACCCTCGTCGCATCCCACCCGGCTGAGTTGCTCGTCGATACGTTCAGCGAGGACGCGAACCTCACCCCATGTGACCCATCGACCATCCTGCTGGATCATGTTCGCGCCATCGGGTGCCAACCACAGAGCACCCAACCCGTCTCTGATTCCCGCCATTGACTGCCTCCAGTTCTGCCGACGAGGAAGCCATTGCTCCCCCGGCCCGCCCATAAGGCGCCACCCGGCATCCGATCGCGCCGATAGAACGCGTGTAACTATAAGATAGATCACATAGTTAACTAGGTCAATTCTTTTATTTCTTCGGTGATGGCTCCGAACAAAAAAGGGGAGACTCGAATATCACGAGTCTCCCCTTGGCGGAGCGATGCACATCCTGAAATCGGCGGCGCCGGCTATGTAAATCCCTGCGTCAGCGCGGCATTGACAATCCACGTTCCGCGATAATGTTGCGCATGATCTCGGAACTTCCGCCCGCGATCGTATAAGCGCGGGCATACAGGAATTCGTCTTGCCAACGCCCGCAATCGATTGCATTCGGGTCGCGCTCGACAAGAACGCCGGCCTCACCACTGAGCTCGAGCGCGAATCGCGCGATCTCGACTCCCAATTCGCTGAAGAACAGTTTTGCCATCGGGCCGTCGAAGACCCGTTCTGTCTTCCGTGACCACCGACTTACGTTGGCGTACACCATCGCCGAGAGCGCTTCGACCGACGCAGTCAACTGACCGAGCTTGTCCAGTACGGCGCCGTCTTCGATAGCGGGACGTCCGTTCCTCGTCACCTTCTTGGCGAGATCGACGAGAGCGGAAACATTCTGCTGCAGCCGGGCTGCGCTGGCTGCGACTGCGCTGCGTTCATGTCCAAGACTGGAATTGGCAATCACCCAGCCCTGGTTCAGATCACCGATCAGGGCATCGGGACCTACCTCGACATTGTCGAGAAACACCTCATTGAAGTCTGAAGTGCCAGTCATCTCGCGGAGGGGGCGCACCTCCACGCCCGGCAATCGCATATCAATGATGAAAGCACTGATCCCCCGATGCTTCGACGCTTCCGGATCCGTGCGCGCCAGCAGATAGCCGTAATCAGCCCACTGACCGTTGGTCGTCCAGACCTTCTGTCCGCTGATCCGGAACCCGCCGTCGTCGGTACGTATCGCCTTCGTACGCAGTGAAGCCAGGTCGCTACCGGAACTCGGCTCGCTGAAAAGTTGACAGAAGATCAGCTCACCGGAACGAATGCCGGGCAGGAACGCCTTTCGCTGTTCCTCGGTTCCATAGTCGAGCAGTGCGTTCGAGACAAGTTTGGAGGCCCCCTGAACCGCGGCGGGGGTGCGGCCGCGAGCCAACTCTTCCCCCACAATCACCTCGCGTTCCATCGATTCCGGATTACCTTGCCCCCCGAAACGTTCCGGCCACGACTCACCCACGTATCCAGCATCGAAGAGCTTTCGTGTCCAGTCCTTCAGTAACGCAAGCTCTTCCGCATCCTCTGCCGTGCGCACCCCCGCCTTGGGCGCGATCGCAGGCGCGTTGGCCTTCACGAATGCCCGCACCTCGGCGCGGAAATCCTCGAGTTCGGCAGTCATGCCGTAGTCCATCTCAGCTCCCTTTGCGCTTTGTGCCGGCGCAGTGCGCCAACGCGGCGGTCATCGAACCTCGTACTTTCGCGTAGGCACCTCTGATCGGCTGACCTGAGCCTTGCCGATCGGATTGCCCAACGATGTGTACGACATCGCCGTGGCGAGTGCGTGCGAACGAGTCGAGTCCTTCGACTCCCAGATCGCACGAATACTTCCCTGGATCGCGGCCGCCGGCTTGGCCGCGATCCGGCCGGCAAGATCCTGCGCGCGGTCCCACAGATCACCGCGCGACACGATCTCACTGACCAGTCCGATCTCGCGGGCACGCTCCGCGGACATCCGCTCGTCGAGACCGAGCAGAACCATGCGCAGCACCTCCCCGATCGGGATGCGGTGCGCCAACCCGATCGGCTCGAGCGCCGCGACCAGGCCGTAAGAAACGTGCGGGTCGAAGAATTGCGCATCATCACTTGCAATGATGATGTCCGCCTCATTGATCCAGTACAGCGCACCGCCCGCGACCATGCCATGCACCGCACAGACCAACGGCTTCCAGCACCCGTTCTGCTTCGGTGACAGGTCAGCGCCCGGGTCTCGGCGGGTGAATACGTTCTCGGCGACGTACGTCCCTTCCTTGACGTCCATCCCGGTGCTGAATGCGCGGTCCCCGTTTGCCCGCAGGACCACAACATGGACGTCGTCCGTCTCCGCCGCGTAGTGCCACAGCGAACGGAACTCGCTCCGCATGACATTGGTGAACGAATTCATCCGATCGGGGCGGTTCAACGTAATCGTCAGAACATGATCGTTCTGCTCTGCGATCACCGTCGTCAAACTGCTCAAGTCCACAGGTCCTCCTGAAGTTAGGGACACACCGTAACGAAATTTCTCAGCCACCGAGCTACCCGACTCGCCGGCACGTGAGCGGATCGGCGCGGTTGCTCAAGCCTTCGAGCCAGAACGTGCCTGCGCACGCAACTCACCGTTGCGCTTGAGCATCTGCGCGGCAATCCGCTCCCACTCCGCCGGCGCGGTCGGGAGAACGGCAAGGTCGGACTCCCGACTCGGCAGCGACACCGTCGCTGTAGCCGGACAGGTCACCTCGCCACGCTGACTTGTTCCCCGGAGTTCGATGTCGATCAGGTGTCGGTCGCCTTCTATTCTCTTCCCCACAACCTCTCCAGTGAAGATGTGGGTATCACCGAGGTAGTTGAACTTACGCATCTGACTGGACATCGTCTCGATCCAGCCTCCGTCACCGATCCAGTCGGTCAGGACGTGCGTCAGCCAGCAGTCACGCATCATTCCATAGTCGTATGCAGCCGGAAGGCCGATGGAGCGGGCGTACTCACTATCCCAATGGATGCGTTGCGCCACATCCGGAACGCCCTGTTCGTTGGGAATGTAGAACGGGGCGATGCGCTGCCGATTCTTGTATGTCAGGCGCGAGGCCGACGGCGTATAAGGCGCGAAACCGTAACCACCGGAATGGAAAACCATCATGTCGGTAGCTGTCAACGGGCCCTTTGCCATCTGGTCGAGGCTCTCGCCGACCTGTACGTCGTCCCAGTATCGAGGCTCTGCACCTCGCGGCTTCTCGGCCGCGTAGATCTCGTCGATCTTCGCAATGTCCTCGGGCGTGTATGTCGCAGGCTCGATTGCGTCATACTTCTTTCGCTTCTTCGACTCGTGCCGCTCCGTGTGGATCGTAAGCACGCGCTGCGCCTGCACGACCTCTGCGCGCTGGTTGAACTGCACGTGAATACGCGTGACGAGTAGCGATCGGCCCGCGAATTCGGACTCTTTGAGCTCGACCTTCTCGAAGCCGTGGAACGAGTAGACGGTGTCACCATCGTACACAGGTCGGTACCAGTCGGTTGTGCTGCCGGAGACAAACACGTGGATACCACGGAAGGCCGGGCGACGCTGTTCGCGCGGGACACGATCTGCGAGCAGTTCCTTGCGCAGTCCGATGTTGATCATCGGCGGTGCAATCTGGCCACCCCAGCGTGTGTCACGTCCATATTCTTCATCGACGAACAACGGATTGTCGTCTCCGTAACTGCGGGCGAAGTTGCGCACCACGTCCGGCGTGACCCGGCTGAACTGCTCGCGCTGGGTGACGGCGTGGTAAATGCCGACCAGGTCCCGGGCCCGCTGAATGTCGTCCTCGAGGAAGCTGTAAACCTCGGGTTCGGCTTCCGTGATCTCCGATGTGCTCATGGAATTCCTCCGTGATCGATAGGGCGCAAATGATGTCTATGCCGATACGCCAACTGGGCGAGCGGCATGATCCAACTCGACCCCACCCAATAGTAGGTCAACTTAGTAATATATGTAAGAGATTCCAAGGATCGGATGTTGGCACGAACCAAGATGCGAAGTCGAAATCGACTGCAGCTGAACGTAACCAGATCAGATAGGTGCTACCTGCGTACCGAGCCGTTCGACCACATGTCGTCGGACAAGCTTGCCCGTCTCCGTGCGCGGGAGTTCGTCCCAGTACACGATTCGCTCAGGTGTCTTGCTACTGCGCAACTTCTCGCGCACAAAGGCGCGCAATTCGTCCACATCGGCACCCTCGCCCGGACGAAGCACAACCGCCGCCTCGATTCGCTGCCCCCACTCTTCGTCCGGCATCCCGACGACGGCAACATCCAGCACGGCCGGGTGCCGCAGAATCACATCTTCGATCTCGGCGGGAGCGATGTTCTCCGCGCCTCGAATAATGGTGTCGTCGACACGACCTCCGACAAAAAGATAGCCCTCGTCGTCGAGATATCCTTTGTCCCGCGTATCGAAGAAGCCGCGGCCGTCAACCATCCGACCAACTCCTGCATACTCTGCCGACACCTGGTCACCGGCCACACAGATTCGGCCCACTTCTCCTGCCCCCAAGACCGTTTCATCGTCTCCGCGAATCTCGATCTCGACCCCGGGGACCGGACGACCCACCGAACCAAGTCGTGCCCTGGCCTTTTCGTCATCGCCGACAATCGCTGTTCGATGATCATCAGGGCCGAGAACTGCGATGGTCGAGCTGGTCTCGGTCAATCCATAAGCATTGACAAAACCGATCTCGGGCCACAAGTGCAGCGCTCGCTCGATAACCCGAGTGGGCATCGGCGCTCCGCCGTATGCAAGGCCCCGCAAGGACGGAATATCCTTTGGTGCATCGGAATCCACAATTCGGGCCAACATCGTGGGAACCACGAGAGCGTTTGTGACGCCTTCACTGCGAACCGTATCGAGCCACTGCTCCGGCGTGAACTGCTCGAGGACCATCGTTCGACGACCGGCGTAGAGATTCGTGATCACATTCGCTACTGCCGCAATATGATAGGGCGGAACACTGACCAAGGCCGCGTCCGTATCCTCCGCGCTTGCAAATTCGACCGATCCGAACACGTACGACGACAGATTCTCGTGGCGAAGAAGCACGCCTTTCGGCGCGGAGGTCGTGCCGGAGGTATAGATGACGACCGCCGGGCCGTCGTCATCGAGAGTCTCCTCCTCATCGGCCGTCGTCACGTCCGAACCCGAGAGCAAGCGCATCCACTCTTCCGGCGTATGCACACTCAGTCCGGCACTCGCCAGAACGGCAGCCTGGTTCGGGTCAGCGATACCCAGCGCTCGGGGATGATTCGACAGAAGTGAATCGAGCTGCTCGCGACCCAAACGGTAGTTGACCGGAACCAGCGGCACGCCTGCGCGCGCAGCGGCAAACATCGCGACCGGAAAAGCCGGACCGTTGACTGCCAGATACACCACTGCATCAGCACCCGATTTCCGGATCATGTCTGCGCCGGCCACTGCCAGTTCGTTCAACCTCGTCGCGGAGATGCCCGCGTCTTTCGATCCGATGACAACGCGGTCGCCGAAACCATCGACCGCCATGTCCAGCAGCATCGAAATATTCATCCGTCACTCCACTCGTCTTCGTTCTGGGTACGCACTACTTGGCCGAAAAGCAGACTGCTAGTCGGAGGACGGAAGCGGCTTTGCGGTCTTGAGCACAAGCGCGACCCCGTCCAATGCGAGCTGCCCCTGACCGGACTTGGTGCACAGCACCTCCAGACCCGAAGACTCGTCGACGTACCGCTTGCCGAGCAGGGCGCCACCGGTGTTCGCCGGATCGATCGTGGAACCGTCTCCCGAGGGCTTCTTGCCCTCTTCCATCGCAGAGCCACCGCAGGTCAGTGTCACGTCACCTCCCTGAGGAGAGCGAACCACGATCAGTGTGGTGGTGTCGACATTGCTGGCCAACGATTGACCGACCTTGAGAATCACGATTGCTCCGTTCATGGGGACAAGCAGTTCGGCCGCGCACGGCCACTGAGAATTCTTCGGACAACGCACCTATGCCCCCTAAAGGTAGCGCGCGTCACATAGTTTAGATAGTACTATAAGTTAACTCAAGCCTTCACAGGCGAACACCTACACGATTAAGGACGACGTATGAATATCACCGGAAAGAAGGCCGTAGTGGTAGGCGGCGCATCGGGCATGGGCCGGGCGACGGCCGAAGCCCTCGCCGCGGCGGGAGCCAAGGTCGCAATTCTCGATCGGGAGACCAGTGACGGCAAAGAAATCGCCACCGACATCGGCGGCATCTTCCATCCGATCGACATCACTGATTTCGAGGGAGCCGAACAAGCTCTCGGCAACGCCGTGACCGAACTGGGCGGACTTCACATCGCCGTCAACACCGCCGGTGGCGGATCCGTGAAGAAGACCCTCGGCCGCAACGGCCCCCACGACCTCGACAGCTTTCGAAAGATCATCGATCTCAACTTGATTTCCACCTTCAACCTCAATCGGCTGCAGGCCTTCCACATGTCCAGCAACGACCCCGAGGACGAGGAGCGCGGAGTCATCGTCAACACCTCCTCCATCGCCGCCTTCGAGGGTCAGATCGGCCAGGTCGCCTACAGCGCCGCAAAGGCCGGCATCGCCGCGATGGCACTGGTCATGGCACGAGACCTCGGACCGCAGGGCATCCGCGTCGTCGCAATTGCACCCAGCTTGTTCGCCACCGGCGCCACCGCGAAGTTCACCGACGAGCAGGTCGCACCTCTCGTCGAGGACGCGGCGTTCCCGAAGCGAATGGGCCGACCGGAGGAATACGCCAAGCTCGCACTCGCGGTCGTCGACAATCCAATGCTCAATGGACAGGCCCTGCGCCTGGACGCCGGACAGCGATTCGCACCCCGCTAGTTCCAGCGACCTGATTCGCCAATCCCCCTCCTGCCGTGGCTGATTCGTGTCGACGTGCCGAATCGGCCGCGGGCGCGCCCGCAATACTGATTCAAGATTACCTAGTTATACTTTTCAGCTATGCCTCATCCATTGGCGACGCCCGCCCTAGCCAGCCTTTCCCGTCCACCGGTCAGCTCGATCCTTGAACTCGCGCAACTCGATTCGAACAGCTTTCGCGGTGAATCACACACTGGTGTCCGCCGCGTCTATGGGGGACAGACCTTGGGACAGTCGCTCCTCGCGGCAGGCCGTACCATCGAGCACGAGCACCACCCCCATTCACTGCACGCAAATTTCGTCCACCCGGGAAGGTCCGATCTCCCAGTGGACTACCACGTCGAGCGCGTGCGCGATGGCGCGAGCTTCACCACCCGCCACGTACGCGCCGTTCAAGGTGGACGGACGCTACTCCTGGCTACGGCATCTTTCCAACGAGATGAAGAGGGACTGCGACATCAAGATATAGAGCCGTCTCCTGTACCACCGCTACCGGAGGATCTACCTCACTTTCAGGACAGCCTCACCATTTCGGAAGCCGCCGAGGCGAATTGGCTCCCGCCATTGATGGCCGGCGTCGGAATCGAGTTCCGCTTTCCCGAAAAGTACCCACGACTCGCCTGCCGACGAGGAGAGAACGGACCGCCGCGGCAACGCGCGTGGATTCGCACGCTGGAACCCCTGGGGGACGAACGTCTGATCCATGCCGCGGGGTTCGCATATTGCTCAGACCTGTTCCTGCTTTCGGCGACCCTCCCTCCCCATGCCCGACATATCGACACACCCGGACTCCAGCTGGCGAGCATGAACCACGCGGTGTGGTTGCACGCACCGTTCAGATCTGACGAATGGCATCTATACGAACAGCACGGATACTGGATGGGTGGCGGACGCGGAATCAGCACAGGCCGCCTTTTCGACCGGAAAGGCACGCTGGTGGCAAGTACAACGCAGGAGGGCCTGCTCCGCTTTCCGCTCTGAACGCCGATCCCCTGCGCCATCGAACGTTTCCCAATCTTTATACCGGTCAACCACATACGCAATAAAAGGCCGTGAAGCCTGGTCACCCAGGGTTCACGGCCTTCGTCATGTCCGGATCACACTGATCACGCTGATTACCCCAGACGGGCGATCAACTCGCCGGCGGCGAGATCCCTCAGCACCTCGGGCCGACAGATCGAAGCCTCATTCGCCATTGCTCGCCGAAGGAGCAGATGCGATGGATGCTCCCAGGTGAAACCGATACCACCATGAATCTGGATACATTCCTCGGTTGCCTTCACCGCCGCCGACAACGCCTCTGCCGCAGCAAGATCGGCAGCTATTGCAGCATCCGGATCAGCAGCATCACGATCCGCAGCCTCGAGCACCTGGGCTCGAGCGCCTTCCGCGAGGACCAGCAGGTCCGCGCATTTGTGAGCGATCGCCTGGAACGAACCGATGGCATGACCGAACTGTTCACGCCGGCCTGCCCACTCGACTGCGAGTGCGAGCGCCCGATTCGCAACACCGACCGAGTCCGCGGCAACCAGCAAACGGGCTACACGACCTGCGGACTCGAGTGCACGAACTACATCGGTTCCAGAGGCCACGGTCGTCGCCGCCGCCCGATCGAACGTAACTATGCCTACCGTCGAAGTCAGATCCACCGGGTTCTGTGTCGTAGCTGTGAACTCCTCCGATGTAATGGTCGCGAGCACCGGATCGCCGGTAGCCGCATCAGTCGCGAGCACCACCAGCACATCGGCTACCGGCGCACCCACGACACGTTCCACGGTGCCGGTCAGCCGGCCGTCCTCGACAACCGGCAATCCCACGTCGCGAACCCATCCACGATCGTCCACCGCGGCGACGAAGGCCGCGGTCGCTCCACCGATGACAGCTTCGGCCGCGTCCTGCGCCCCGACCGCAAGGAGCAACTCCAGAGCGATTGCCGTGGGGACCAGCGGCACGGGCGCGAGATGGTATGCGGCTTCCTCGACGGCAACGCACAACAGACGCAGTGAAGCGTCCCCTCCACCGAGAGAGCTCGGTGCGGCCAAACCGGGTAGCCCGAAGCTGACCAAATTGTCCCAGAGCCCGATGTCGTAGTCGGCGGGTGCCACTTCCCGGGCAAGAAGCCGCTCGGTCTCTACACCCGAGGACACCATCGAACCCACGACCTCACGCAATGCTGCTTCGTCCTCTTCCGGGGTGACGAGCGGCCGGCCGGGTGTCACCGTGGGAATCCGCCGACCTTCGCCTCGATGCGACGGCAGTCCGAGCACGCCCTCCGCAATCGTGTTGCGTTGGATCTCCGCGGTTCCGGCGCCGATCGTGGCTGCTCGTGACATCAGATATCCGAAAGTCCACCGTCCATTTTCAACCACTCCGGTCGAACGCGCGCCGAGAACGACCGCGTTCCCGGTCAGCCGCAGCGCCAACGAATGCAAACGCTGTTCGAATTCGGATTTGACCAGCCTGTTGATCGACGCGACACCGCCTGGATCTTCACCGCGCAGTACCGCATCAAGCGCCCTCGCGCTATTCGCCGCGATGCTCCGCACCGACGTCTCGAGCTGTGCAAGCTCCTGACGAATCAGTGGGTCGCTTCCATAGCCCTGATCAATCGCCAGACGGACAACTTTGTCGACGGTCCCTCGGTAACGGAACTCGTCCGCGAGAAAGGCGGTAGCGCGTTCATGGCCGAGAGATGTCCGCATGATGGACCATCCCTCGCCTTCGACCCCGAGGCGGTTCGCAACCGGTACCTCGACGTCGTCGAGGAAGACCTCGGCAAAATGGTGGCCTCCGGCAGCATCGCGCAAGGGTCGCACCTCGATTCCCGGTGAGTTCATCGGGATCAACAGGTAGGTGATGCCCGATGTTCCTCGACCGGCCGGTCCGGTCCGGACAAGCGCAAAGATCCAATCGGCCTTGTCGGCCTTCGTTGTCCAGATCTTCTGACCTGTCACCCGATAGACATCTCCGTCACGGACTGCGCGGGTGGACAGTGATGCGAGGTCACTTCCGGCGCCTGGTTCGGAAAAGCCTTGGCACCAGAGTTCATCCGCACGTAAGAGTGGATCGAGGAAACGGTCCTTTTGCTCTTGGGTCCCGTGGACGATGATCGTGGGTGCCACAATCATCGACATAGCACATGGATGCTTCGGAACTCCGGCCTGCGATGTCATCCGGTAGTAGTCGAGCTGGTCTTCGAGTGGGAGTTCCATTCCGCCGACCTCGGCGGGCCAGCCGGGGGCCGCCAAACCCGCGTCGACGAGTTCACTCTGCCAGGACACCGACTCTTCGAATCGAGCCCGGGACGTAGCCGGACGCGTACGTGCCCGATAGTCGTCGAGTAGTGCGGTCAGGCGAACACGCCAGTCGCCGATATGCGCGTCGAGTACTGCCGTAGAAGCCATTTCCACCGCGGCCACCTCCCCTTGCTTGGTTCGAAAACTTCTCTGGATCAGTCTTTTTCAGCGCGACGCTTGCCGAAACGAGCACCGACATCGGCACCGTTCGTGCGGAAGCCCACCGACGCCTCGATTTCGAGACCGAGGGCGTGCGACGTGGATGCTCCTGCGCCTTCCTTGAGAAGACGCAACATTCGCTGGATCGCACCAGGGTGACCGGCCGCGATCTTGTGAGCAATCTCGAGGGTGCGGTCCATGAGTTGGTCATGCACTACAACCTCATTCGCGAGCCCGATCCGTGCTGCGGTCGCACCGTCTATCGGTTCCCCGCTGAGCATGAACTGTACGGCTGCGGGCAACCCCACCATTCGTGGGAGCATCGCGCTGCCGCCCCATCCGTTGAGCAGGCCGATCTGCGCATGAGTATCGGCGAACTCCGCGAGGTCCGAGGCAATGATGAACGAGCAACTCACCACGAGTTCGTAACCGCCGGTATAGCACGGTCCGTTCACAGCGGCGATGACAGGTTTCGAAATTCCTCTCAATACCTGTGTCGGCGTAGCACCTTCTGTTCGCGGAGACGGGCCTGAAAGCGCCTCGGGGAGATCGACTCCTGCGGAGAACGAGGTGCCGGCACCGGTGATGACAACGACGCGGACGTCGTCGTCGGCGTCGGCCTTCCAGAGTTCTTTCTTGATCGCCTTTCGCATTGCTCGGTTGATCGCATTGCGACGTTCCGGACGATTGAGTGTCAAGACCGTGACGTGTCCGTCTCGCTCGACCAGAAGCGGCGACTCGTCAGTTTTCACGACTGCTGAACCAGTCTCTGTCATGAGAAGCTCAGCCCGCAGTCACAGGGCTGACAACAACATTGCGGGCGAGGTTTCCCAGCAGAGTCTCCGCATCCGCAGCGATTCGGCGCACGAGGTCACCGGCCGAAGGAACATCATGGATCAATCCCTGAACGACACCAACGGTCCAGATGCCGGCCTCCGGATCCCCGTACTCGTAGACCTTGCGGCCGCGGGTACCCACGACAAGATCCTTGACATCCTTGAATCGCCCACCCTTGTCAAGGATTTCGACAACCTCCTCACTGACCGAGTTTCGCGCTGCGCGCATCGTGTTGCGGAGCTGGCGGAAGATCAATTGGGTATCGAGTTCTGAGGCTCCCACGATTTGCTGCTTGATGTTCTCGTGAATGGGGCTCTCCTGGGTGCACATGAACCGAGTGCCCATATTGATTCCGTCCGCGCCCAGGGCGAGTGCCGCAGCAAGTCCGCGGCCGTCGGCGAAGCCGCCAGAAGCGATGAACGGAATCTTCAGCGCATCCGCCGCCGCAGGAATCAGTACCAGGCCCGGGACATCGTCCTCTCCCGGATGTCCTGCGCACTCGAATCCATCGATGCTCACGGCATCGACGCCGATCCGCTCCGCTTTGAGTGCGTGCCTCACACTGGTGCACTTGTGAATGACCTTGATACCGTTTTCTTTCAGGTGCTCGACGTGCACCGTCGGATCGGAACCGGCTGTCTCCACGATCTTTACACCGGAATCGATGATCACCTGCCGGAACTCGGCGTACGGAGGTGGATTAACCGACAAAGTGAGTGTCAAATTTACGCCGAAAGGCTTGTCCGTCAGCGCCTTACACCGCTCGATTTCGAGCGCAAGCGCCGCCGGAGTCGGCTGCGTCAGCGCCGTGATGATACCGAGACCCCCGGCCTCGGACACCGCTGCTGCAAGTTCTGCTCGTCCAACCCACATCATGCCGCCCTGCACAATGGGGTGCTCAACGCCAAATTCCTCGGTAAACCGTGTCGTCAACATTGCCGCTCCTTGGCGTGTGCCGGAAATCCGGCAGTCAGTATCACGGTGAGCTACCACACCGTCCATTTCAACGAAGGTAACATAGTTTACTATGTTATGTGACATTATCAGTCCGTGAAATCCAGGGAATCGAGAACGGAACACACTCATGCTGTCCGTATTCGGCAACCACGAGGTTCGAGAACTTCCACACGTGCCCACCCACACCGTAGTGACAATGCGCCCAGCTCCCGCCAATGTTCTAAATAGGATGCTTTACTGAGTATGCATAGTTACCGTTGACTAGAGAAGGTGTACGTACCCATGACCGATGACGCCGCCATAGCGCCCGTCTTCGAGCAACGATCACCTTCCGGGCGCGCCATCCGCACCCCGAAGACCGCGGAGCTGGTTGCACTCAAGCTTCGCAGCATGATCGTTGACGGCGAACTGAAGGACGGCGACCACCTCCCACACGAGGCTGAACTGATGGAACACTTCGCGGTGAGCCGTCCGACACTCAGAGAAGCGGTTCGAGTCCTCGAATCCGAACGACTCGTCGAAGTCCGTCGCGGATCGAGATCCGGTGCACGCGTGTGTGTACCAGGCCCCGAAGTGGTCGCCCGGCCTGCCTCGCTCCTACTGGAGCTATCGGGTGCCACCGTCGTCGACGTCTTTGCCGCCCGCGAAGCTATCGAACCAGCAGCAGCTCGGATCCTCGCCGAAACCGGGTCAACTGAAGACTTCGACGAACTCGAACGGCTGATCGACGAGGAAGTACCCGCGGCCTTCGCAGTAGGTGATTTCGGCCCTGCCGCAGCACGGTTTCACCTCCGAATGGTCCAGTTGTCGGGAAACGCCACACTTGCACTGATAGGCGGAATGCTCCAAGAAATTTTCGAACGCCATTCCGGCAATATCGCCCGCGAAAGCGCCATGTCCAACGCCGAAGCCGCTCAGCAGCGATACAGGTTGTTCATCCGATCGCTGCGAAAACTCATCAAACTCCTCCGCGAACGCGACGGCGACGGCGCATCGACTCACTGGAGTAAACACATGAAGGCCGCACAGGCAATGCTGCTGGCCGGCAACGAAAACACACAAGTCCGCGACATCCTCAACTGATCCGCCTGGACGAGTTATTGCCGAACGTTGTTCATCCGGACCGGCAAGCCAGTTAGATTTCCGTGCAGGAACTTACGCGCTATATGACTGATGCCCCGGCGCTCAAAAAGAGCACCGGGGCATCATGTCTGCAATCAGGCGGGGAGCGGCGGCGGGGTGAACTTGTGTCCCCAGAGCGCCCCTTCGGTTATCGCGTAGGTCGGTTCCTCGGTCTCAACCCGAATGCCTTCCCAACCACATTCGATCGCGTACAACTCCGGCGAATAGACGTAGAACGACAGCATCTGGTCGTTCGTGTGCTTGCCGAGTGTGTTCATCATCGGAATGTTCAGGTCAGCGGCGCGGTCGAGGGCACGACCGACATCATCGATCGAAGCCATTTCGACCATCAAGTGGAGCAGTTTGCCCGGGCCAGGCGTGGGAGCAAGACCGAATGAATGATGTCGCGGGTTGCAACCCATGAAGTACGTCGGGCCCGCTGTGTTCCGCTCGACGAATCCAAGTACGCGAGAATAGAAGTCGAACGCCGACGGCACATCCTCGGCGGAGACGATGGCATGTCCCATTCCCATGTCACCGGTGACGAAACGACTCACCAATGGCGTGTTGATGAGAACGTGATCGAGCACGGGTCCGTAAAACAATTCGACCGGATTTCCAGCCGGATCGTCGAACCGAGCGAATCCTGTAACCCGTCGCTCAGCACATTCTTCAGTCGAACCAGCGGTGACCTTGATTCCCTCTGCTTCTACGGCAGTCACGACTTCAGCCAGGTCACGTTGGTTCAGCACCTCGAAACCCAGTGCCCCGAGCGAGGACTCTTCCGCCGCAGATACCACCAGACGCGGTGGATAGTGGTCCATTCGGAAATAGAGCGAGTCCGGATTGTCTCCGTCGATACGCATCAGCCCGAGGAAGTCCTCCCCGAATGTCTTCCACGCATCGATGTCAGGTGCATTCAGCCTGACATAGCCGAGAGATCGAATCCCCATTTTCCACTCCAATCGTCAAATGACGCAAAGAAAAACGAACAAAACAAAACACGAATTGCTGCGTGCCGAGGTCAGTCGGTCCAGATATAGCGATCCGCAACACGATGATGATTCCAAATCGTCATCTCCTGCTCCTCGCTGAGCCGATGACCATCAAAGCTCGGCGAATGCATTCCCACCGTCACTTCCTTCATATTCGCGAAGTCCTGATTGAAAACCTGCCCCATATCGGCATCGCGGTAATCATCGAAATACTCCGGCGTAAACTCACGCTTCTTGTCGTAGTCGGCAACCGGAATCTGATCAAGACTGAAAACCTCGAACAGACACTTGTTCGGATCATTGTCGACCGGACGCGACCGATACCAGAACACAGACCCCTGACCAGGAAGAATAATGCTGTTGGGGAACACATTCCACGCACTACCCGCCTCCGTCCACTGCTCGGGCGTAATAACCGGCCAGTCGTAGCCCTCCGCAATCGAAAGCTCCCGATACAACTGAAGGAAATACTGACCCGCCGACATACCCTCAGGCACCTCCGACGTCTTCAACGCCTCCGCAGCACGCCAACTACGCTCGTTCTCCAGCCCACCCATATCCTCGTGCAGGTACTGCACTGCATTCGCTACCGACAAGCGCTCATCGGACTTACCGTCGCCACTACGCTTCGACGGATCCTTGCCCGCATCCTTCGACGCCGACGACTTCGGTCCGAGCGCCGAATAATGAGCATGCCGCTCATACACCGTCGTCGGCGCCCACGGACGAATATCAAGCTCGCGCAACGACGCAATCTTGTCATTGGTGCGATCAAGACGAAACAGCTGAGGATGCGTACCCGCAACGTGATACGCCTCGAGAAACGCATCCAACGCCGTCTTCCAGTTGCACTCCATCACAACGCCCTTGCCCCACCGGATCCGAAAATTCTCGATCTGGAACGGCTCGAAAATCCTCGCGATAGGGTCCAGATACTCGAGCAGCGGCTTCGCCTCAGGATCCATATTGATGAATACGAAACCCGCCCACTGCTCCGCTCGCACCTTCCCCAAACCCAGATCGTCATCCGAACGCGGCACGAACTCCTCACGGTCGAGCACCAACTTGATCGAACCGTCCAAATTCCACCGCCACCCGTGGAAAGGACAGATCAACGAACCCACCCGACCACGCCCACGCGCAAGGCGAGTACCGCGATGCCGACACGCATTGTGATACGCACGAATCGAATCCTTCGACTCACGCACCACCAGAATGGAATAACGACCGATCTCGTACTCCACGAAGCAACCGACACTCGGCAACTCCTCAACCCGACACGCAATCTGCCACGTCCGAGTGAACATCTTACCGAGCTCGAGATCCAAGAACTCTTGATCAAGGAAGCGAGTCTTCGGAATGAAAGCTCTTCCCAGACGGTACTTCTCAGGAACCTGCTCCGCCGGAACATCACCCTCGAACCACGGAACAACCCGATCGACCTTGGATTCATCCAGAACGGACATCGACAATCACTCCTCTTGTAACTGATGCTCAATCGTGCGTGTCTGCACGGGAAACTGGGACAACGACTAGCCGGCGTTCGGACCGGCGATTTCGACACCGTCTGACAGGCGGGCAACGTGGATGCAGTTACCGGGACATTCGTCTGCTGCATCTATGACATCGAGGCGAAGGTGTTCTGGCACATTCGCCGACGCCCCCTCATCGGTCAACAAGGGTCCAGCAGGGTCGTTCTTGACGTGTGCTACCCCACCCGCGTCGAACTCGAAGACATCGGGGGCGTACTGAACACACAGTCCATCTCCAGTACACAGGTTGTGTTCGATCCACACTCGAACTTCGTCACTCATGCGATATGCCTTCCTCGTCCACTAGCTTTTCCGGGGCCTCGCAGAAGGTTTACTTCCCCGACAGCAATCCGATACGCAGCGACTGTTGACGGCAGTGCCTAGGCGCAATCTAGCGATGCGCGACCGACTGCTCGAACAACGTCCTAACCAGATCTGCACGTTCGCGAGGAGTCACTGCCACCCGCCGAAACCCATATATCCGGCCTGAAAAATACTCTCCACCAGTCGTTTCCGAATGTCCATTCGCCATTCCATCAAACGGAACCGGGACTATGTAACTTGCATGAACACGATTTATGCTTGCCGGACAATGACGGACCCGCGTGTGAGGGCGCGGCTACTGCACTTGCGCCGACAACACGCACAATCCCCTCCTCGTGCCGACGGCAATCTGACGCCGGCCATTCGTCTCAGCATCGTTACGGAAGTCGTTGCGGCCCTGAAGACCCCACATTGCCGGATCATGCAACGTCGCCGACCGTCTTCTGCACCACAGCTACACCTAGTCCCTCATAGAGCGAACACTCGCGAGGCTGCGTGCCTGCAGGTTCGTCCTTACCTCAATGAGAAGAGATCTCAGATGGCACTTTCGATGACAAAGAATGGCAGCGACCCCGGATCCGCGCAGGGTTGGACCGTCCGCCTGATAGTCGGAACAATTCTCATGGCGATGGTGCTCGAAGCGCTCTCGCTGGGCACCAGCATGGTTTCAATCGGCCTGCCCGACATTCTGAAGGCATTCCCGACGACGCAGGGCGGTTGGCTGACAACCGTCTACTTCCTCGTCGGCGCGGTATGTGCACCGCTGCTCGGTAAAACTGCCGACCTCTACGGCAAACGCCGGGTGCTGCTGATCACGATGATGGTGTCCGGAGTTGGTGCCCTCATCTGTGCCGTCGCTCCGAACTTCACGATCCTGCTGATCGGTCGTGTACTCCAGGGTCCCATCCTCGCAACGCTCTCGCTGATCCCCTCTTTCGTCCGTGACATCTACCCGCCCAAACAAGCCGCATTCGCGGCCAGTATCACCGTGACAGGAATGGGCGCCTTCTCCCTCGCGGCACCTACAGTCATCGGTTGGCTACTGGCAAACTACGGCTTCCGCGGAATGTTCCTGTTCGATGCCATATGGACTCTCGGCCTCTGCGTTGCTATCTGGGTGACCCTGCCCGAATCGAAGATGCGCCGCGAGACCAAGCCGGATCTACTAGGCGGCCTCATCCTGGCTGGTGCTGTCCTGCCTGTGATGCTCTACGTGAGTATGGGCCGGACTTGGGGCTGGCTTGAAGCCTCACCGCTCCTGCTCATCGGCATCGCGCTGGGATTCCTGTTTGTGCGACACACCCGTAATGCCAACGAGCCCATCATCAATCTTTCGCTCTTCCGACGTAAGCCCCTCGTCTTCGTGGCGTTCGCCGGAGCGATTTCATACTCGATATCCGCCTCGATCTACCAGCTGATCCCCCTGCTCGCCATGACCTCGAAGGACAACGGCGGCACATACGGTCTCGGACTGAACACCATCGAATTCTCGGGCATCGCGACTCCGAAACAACTGGCCACGGTCATCGGCGGCGTCGTCATCGGCTTCCTCCTTGCACGGGGGCGGAACCCGCGGATATTCCTGACCCTTGGAGTCGCCCTCTTTGCGACGGCGTTGATCTCGCTCGCGCTGGCACACGATACTTTCGCCACCGTGATGATCGGCAGTCTGCTCCTCGGTCTGGCAGGCGGCGTGTCCAACGCTGCGATCCCGAATCTGGTTATGCGTGCTACTCCCGTCGGCGACCAAGGATCGACCGCCGGCACGGTTCAGTTGTGTACGACAGGAGCATCCTCGATTCTTCCCGTCGTCATGTTCGCTGTCCTGGCTCCCTACATGATGGCCGCACCGGAAGGTGGTGTGTTCTACCAAGACCAGGGCATCACCATGTGGCTGTGGATCTCGGCCGCTATCTGTGTCGTTGCCCTCGTCGTCGGTGCCACGGTTCTCCGCGAGCGGCGTGGCGAAAGCTTCGAGGAGTTCTCGGTCAACAGCCCGAACCCAGCATCGGATACCGCTGACGGCGTCGCACCGCCAGCAGCCGATCTAGAAGCCAACAAGATCTGACATCTACACGTTGGTCTGCCGACACGCTTCGGTAGCAGACCAAACTCATCGTTGCCACACATCAGGAGGTTGGCCCATGGCCGAGACCGTTACGACAGACATCCTCATCATCGGTGCAGGTCCCGTTGGACTGTTCGGTGCATACTCTGCAGGTTTTCGCGGCTTGTCCACAGTGCTCGTCGATGCCCTTCCCCAGTGCGGAGGACAGATCACCGCACTGTATCCCGAGAAGGAGATCCGCGATATCGCAGCCGTCCCGGGCTCTCTCGGCCGGGAAGTTGTCGCTGCGCTGAAGGCACAAGCCGACGCTTTCAAACCGATCTACCTTCTAGGGCGCCAAGCAGTCACTCTCGGTTACACCGACGGTCGCCCTGTTGTCACACTCTCCGATGGCACCGTTGTCAATGCCGGTGCAGTGATCGTCACCGCCGGCATCGGGACCTTCACTCCCCGCACACTCCCGGCCGGAGAAGAGTTTCTCGATCGTGGCCTGAGCTATTTCGTACCCGACCCGCAGGAACACACTGACCGCGACGTACTCGTCGTGGGCGGCGGCGACAGCGCCGTAGATTGGGCCCTTGCCCTGCGGAAGATCGCTCGATCCGTCACTTTGGTACACCGCCGCAGCGCGTTCCGAGCCCACGCGGCGAGTGTTCAGGAATTGATGGACAGCGGCGTCGAGATCATTACCGACGCACAGGTAGAGGCGCTCCACGGAAACGGCACACTGCAGCAAGCCCACATTCGAATCGACGGTCAGAGTGAGCCTCGAATCCTCCCGGCGGACGCGGTAGTCGCCGCCTTGGGATTCATCAGCAATCTCGGACCGCTGACTGAATGGGGCATGGACTTGGACCGCCGCACGATCGTCGTCGACACTCGTATGCAGACCACCGCCGCACATGTCTATGCGGCCGGCGATATCACGTCGTACACAGGCAAGGTTCGGCTCATGTCGGTCGGGTTCGGCGAGGTTGCCACAGCTGTCAACAACGCAGCCGTCGCCTTGGATCCTGCACTCTCGCTCTTTCCTGGTCACTCAACCGACGCTGCATAAACACCAGATCAGAAAGTCGATGGCCCCGAAGGAAATCCTTCGGGGCCATCGACTTTCATCTGACACTTCGCGAATCAGCCGTTCGGACCAGCCATGTCCAAAGCAGCCAGGTACGAGAAGACCATCGACGATCCCACCGGACCACCCGCACCGGGGTAAATCCGACCAGTCATCGGTGCCATCGTGTTGCCCGAGGCATAGAGACCTGAAATCACAGACCCATCCTCCCGCAGAACTCTGGAGTTCTCGTCCGTCTTCAGTCCGCCCTTCGTCCCGAGATCCGACAGTACGATCTGCGCCGCGTAGAACGGCCCCTTGTCGATTACACCCAGGCACGGATTCGGGCCGTCCTCGTGACTGCCACACATACCGACGATGATTCGATCCCACGGTGCGTCGCCTCGGCCGAACGCTTCATCCTTGCCGCTGCGCGCGTACTCGTTGAACTGCTCGACGCTCTTCGTCAGGGCGCCTGCCGGAATACCGATAAGCTCTGCCAACTCCTCGAGTGTGTCAGCCTTTCGGAGAACACCGGCAGCGAGGAACTTGTCCACATCGAACCAATTCGTGGACTGCGGTGCGACCGGAGGCGATGCAAATGCCCGTTCGTTGTCGAACTGGCGTTGATCGAACACCCAATGCGTCGGCAGATGCGACACCTCCGACGCTCGGTGCGCACGAAGTATCTCATGACCCGACCTGTCGTACGGAAGTCGTTCATTCATGAAACGCTCACCGGCATCGTTCACCCAAATGCCACTCCACACAGAGGTATAGAACACCGGACGCTCATTGGGAACCACCAGTCCCGGAGCAAACCAGGCTTCCTCGAGTAGATCAGTCGCAGCACCGATTTCCATGCCGGCAACTAGAGCATCACCAGTATTGCCGGGCGCTCCCTGGGACCATTCATCCGTCACTTCCGGTTGATATTTCTGACGCAGTTCAGCGTTCCTCTCGTAGCCACCGGCTGCAAGGAGCACGCCTTGACGCGCACGGATAGTTATCGATCCACCATCCGTGGTCGCGTCGACCCCAACTACGCGGTCGCCCTCCAGAACGAGCCGCTCCAGACCGGTGTTTGTGCGGATCGTTCCGTTACCAGTGGCTACGAAGGCAAGCAACAGTCGAGCGATCAGCGCCTGCCCGCCAGTCATGACGGGCCCCGGCTCTGCACCCGAACGCTCAGCCCACTGCGGTCGCCGAACCAGCGGCTCGAGGTCACCCAAAGCCGAACGATCAAGCGGCTCAGGAAAAATCGTGCGCCCGGTCGACAAGCTGCCCGGAGCCTTCTCGAAGTAGTCAGGAACGCCCTGCCAGTAAAACTGTCCAAGCCATTCATGGCTCTCCAGTTCGTCGATCATCGGCGCCCCCACCTGCAGAAAGGCTTCTCTCAGCGCAGAGGGAGCATCGTCACCGACGATCGCATCCAGATAAGGCCGGGCTTGATCCGGACCGGAGTCGACCCCGGCGCGACGCTCCGCGGCATTGCCTGGCAGCCACAGGCCAGACCCCGAGTATGCGGTTGTACCACCGATGAACTCGGTCTTCTCGATGACAAGAGTCTGCAGACCGCGCGAAGCCGCAGCGAGTGCACCGACCAACCCGGCACCTGAACCGACGACGATGACATCGTAGATGTCATCAATCTTATTGCTTTCCACTTTCATTCCTCTCGTGTATTACCGGAAATGCGCGACACGCGATGTAGCGGAAATCAATTGACCACGTTCGAGGCCGCTTCCAGCTTCGCGAATCCGCTCGCACCGGCTTCGTCGAGTTCCATCACCTCGACGAAGTGACCGAGTTCCGCCGTCAGATCCAGATAACCGAACCGGATACCGCCGCTTCTTCCGTATTGCGCCCACGTACGCCCACTTTCGGCAACGATTGCGGATGCCTCGTCGAAATCGTCCACGCGAAAACCCATGTGATGGAGTGTCGCTGGAGCACCGCCGCGCAGTGCGCCCCGGTAAAGATCGACCGCGCCACTGACCGGCCGAATGATCTCGATGTTGGTTGCGCCGGCGTTGACCAACGCGACATCGATCACCCATTCTTCGGCTATTGTTCCTCCGACAACTACGAACGATCCCTGGGGTTCATTCCCATTCGCACGTGAGGACTCTTCGGCCGCAATCTCATCAGGCCGACGACCCAATGACGATCGATAGTGTTTCACGCACTGGACTGTCCCCAGCGTTTTCTCGAGAAATTCTGCGGCGGCATCGATATCGTCTGCCACATATCCGAGTTGCATACAGTTACGTAGCAGATCACTCAATGATTTCATCCGAAACCTCACCTTCAGCCTTGTAGATATGAGTGGGCGCTCGCCACGAGCGTGTGCAGATCACCGAGCCCACAACACATTGACTGTCGCCGCTCGGAAGGCATCGAGTCCACCGCTCATACCATCAGGCGGAATCGGATCCGATCCTTTCAGCGGTAGTGGACGCTCGAGCGCCTAACCGGTCGACTGCCCCGAACAGCGCAGTGCATCACAGGTGTTGGACCCGGCGACTCCGATTCGCGGCATCGACAAACGTCCCCCACAGGCCGTCGGGGCGGGCCGCACCAGTGGGTACGTCCCCCTGCGAATTGACCGACTGCTCCACAAGGACTTTCATCGTGGGGAGTCCAGGGCGACTAGAAACCTTGCATTCCAGGTTCCAGTTGCAGCCCGAAGGTGTTGAACACCATGCAATGCATGTCGTAGGCGCCGATCAGGAAAACCACGTCCATCATCTGCTTGCGATCGAAGTATGTTGCAAGCTCAGCCCAGGTGGCGTCGGAAACGTAACGGTCCTGGCAGATTTCTTCTACGGCGCAGAGCAAAGCCGCATCCATCGGACTCCAGATAGTCGCCGATGAGCCAATTTTGACGGCCTCGATCTCGTCATCGGAGAGCCCCGCAGCTCGACCCATTCCTGTATGTTGCGCCCACTCGTACTCACCTCGTCGTAACCATGAAGTCCCGAGCGTGAGTAGCTCCCGGTCCCGTTCATTCAACGTCGAATCGCGCAGATGATTGGAAAACGTCAGCCAACTGCGACTCAACTCAGGGTGCCACGCGTAGATAGCGATGATGTTGGGCACTGATCGGGGCTGGGGAGGAGTCACGACCGGTGGCTGCGCGCCGACAGTCGAGTTGCTCTTGCCCGTGCTCAGGACAGACAACGCGTCTCGAACTTCTTCGTCCCAATCTTCCAGGGGGCGAGGAACAATCCGGGGTTCACTCACTGCGTCACTCCATTGTGCTCTGGTAGACGGGACTGACGATCCAGTCGGACTGGGGTCGCTCACCTTTGTCGACCTCCCCCACACGGTCTACGCGTTGACATATTGCCTTACGTTTTCTGCGGCTGTGCAGCAGACCCTACAAACCCAAGCTGGGTGTTACTCAGTGGGTTCCTCACCGACAAGTGTGCAGCGGATCATTTCGCGCGCGGAACCGTCTTCGTAGGGTTGCACACGGTGCAGCATCCCCGGATTGTCCCAGATCACGGTGTCACCGACCGACCATTCGTGGCTGTACACCCGATCCGGCGTTGTGGCCCGAGCAACGAGATCGTCGAGGAACAACCGACTTTCGTCCTTACCCATACCCACGATGTAGTCCGACGTGCCGCCGATGATCACCGAAGGGCGGCCCTCACGGTGCCGCCAGACCATCGGGTGTTCACGGCTCTGCATCGCCGCCCAGGCCTGTTCCTGCTCCGGAGTAGGGTTCGGGATCACTCGTCGCCGGGAACCGGCGACGGAGTGCACAACCCGCATCGTCGACAACCGGTCCTTCTCTTCATCGCTGAGCGAGTCGAAGAATGCACGGGTGCTGGCGAATTCGGTTTGGCCGCCGGTCTCGGATGTGACCGCGCAGGTGAGGATTGTTGCCGGTGAGGGGTTCTTCTCGGCGGGCAGAGTGCAGCCGTCCATGTGCCAGTTGAACGTGCCGCGCACGGTCTCCTGGCCACCGTTCTTCTTCGGGTCCATCGAGACCCGCTGAATTCCGGGTTCGTTGTACTGCTCCCCGTTGGTGCGGTCCAGGGTGCCGAGTCGTTCACTGAATTGGAGTTGGGTGTCCGGAGTGAACCCGAGGTCATGGAAAAGAAGGACGCCGTGCTCGCGTAGTGCGTTCCAGATCAGTTCCGGGACAGTGTCGTCGTGAAGCAGTTGGTCGAGGCCGATGCCGCTGATCTCTGCGCCCATGGACGCCGTCAGTGTGTTGATGGTCAAGGTACTCATGAAACGTTGTCTCCTTGGAGAAAAGGATTCCTGTCCGGAATAGACCTGTCGCCGTAGCCGGCGCGGCTACGGCGAGGTTCAGGCGAGGTAGGAACCGCCGTTGACGCTGACGGTCTGCCCGGTAACAAAGGACGCGTCGTCAGAACACAGGTACGCACACGCCCCTGCGATATCTGCGCCGGTGCCCATGCGGCCCACTGGAATATGTCGGCCCATCACTTCATTCGACGGGACCAGACCGGCTTCCTGCTTACGGCGAACACTGGGGGTGTCGATCGAAGACGGGGAAATGTTGTTGATCGTCACGCCCAACGGCGAGTATTCGAGAGCAAGCGTCTTCGTCAACGCGATCACACCCCCCTTCGACGCGGCGTAATGGGCCATCTTCGGACCGCCACGCTGTGCACTCGACGAGGAAATGAAAACTACGCGGCCCCAACCAGATTCGACCATTTCCGGCAAAACCGATTGCGCACAGTTGAATGTGCCGGTGAGGTTGATCGCCATGATCCGATTCCAGGACTCCACACTGATTTCCGCGAACGGCTCCTGAATGGCAACCGCGGCACTGGTAACCAGCACACTCACTGAACCCAGCTCTGCCCGGACCTCTCCGAGGACGCGATCGACGTCAGTTCGATCACTGACGTCAAGCTGATACCCGACAGCCTGGCCACCGGCAGCTACGATCTCTTTCGCTGTCAACTCGGCACCGTCACCATTGAGGTCGAGAACAGCGACCGCGTAACCGTCGGCACCTAGGCGCTGACAAATTGCGCTACCGATACCTGAACCGCCGCCGGTCACCACCGCCACACGCTTCATCACAAGCACCGACCCAATCCCTCAAAAAGACTCACGAACTTCGACCAATCCCTAACGGCCATAACCATGGACCTTTCAAACGCGGCATTATCTTCCGGAGGCACCGGATTGATTCTCGGACTTTCGGCTGGTTCCCGGAGCACTCCGAATTGACCAGCCGGTCGATCGAAGACCTTGGAACTCAGATTGCAAAGGACAGTGTCCGGCGCTGGAACAGCCACGCGCCGCTGACGGACCGCAGGATGTCCTGATACTTACCGACCATGATGAGCCCCCAACCGGCGTCGCCCTTTTGAAGGACGAGGAGGTCACTGCTCACCTCTACCTCGCCTTCCTTCTGATCGGAGACAAGCGTATTGACGACCACATGCCGTAAGGGCGCCCCACCTGTCGTGGTCGCGTAGTACTCACGGATCGCATCGTGCCCCTCGGCAACCACACCGAAATTGGGAATCTCGAATACGGCGTCGCTGCTGAATGTGGCTAGGACGTCGTCGAAACGGCCAGAATCCATCGCCTGGGTGTATGCAGCGAGGCTGGCCTGGACACCTGCGACAACGTCTGCGTAGGTCAGAGTTTCCGTACTCATACGACCTCCTGGGTCAGCACATCGATACACAGACGGAATGGGCATCGAAGGGTGCGGGTGGGATGGGCGGCGGATGCCCACAATTTTGGTTCGAGATGTGACTGCCAACACAGATAGTTAAGCACAGTTTGTTAAGAAATGGGAAGCATATTTTCCGGCAATCTTCTCGAAACCCAGCGGTTGGGCGTCCCTGTGCGCGCAGGCGTACATGTTCAACGCGGATCACCTGGGACCCTCTTGGTTGTAAAGCCCCACGGGACACCGAGACTCGTAGAGGGGTCGGTAATGATCGTGTCGTCAGTGCGGGTCAAGATGCGCAAGCCCTGGGCTTCGACATGACGTTCGACCCGATCGATGTCGACAACTTTCCATGTTATTGCGTGATACACGTCGTCCGCACCATTCGCAGCAAGGTCTGCTTGCGCGGCCGAATCTGCATCCGGTGCTGCGTACTGGAGGATCGCATCGGCAAGATGAACGTACGAACCGGTGACACACCGGACATTGTCGTGACCCTCATGGATGACTGTTCCACCCAAGACATCGACGACAAACTTGTGTGCCCGGTTCGGGTTATCAGTCAATACCGTGTGGTGCGAACAGTATTCGATGCCCAGCGGGTCATCTTCTGACACAACGGGAATAGACCAGTCAGGCGTCAGTCGGAGGTCAGGCTTGAAGGGAAACAGCGGAAAGAAGTAGTAACGAATTCCGGCATCCACCGGAAGCGTATGGAAGTGCGGAATCGGGCCGGCCATCGGCAGCTCGTCGCCTTCGGCAATTTCGTCCTGGCTGTTGGTAACTCGGATGCCTTGATGCTTGAGTTCGCGGTAAAGCTCGGGCATTCCCTCGATGTACCAACCGAAGGTCTGCAAATGTCCCTGCTCGACTGCAGGTCGCTGGACTCCCCCAGTGATGTACCGCTTCGGATCAAGACTGTCGATCAGAACGTCGCCAACAGAAGTAAATATCGAATGGTCGATGGAATGATTCGGCTTCGGCGGTGCTTTCCTTACCGACGCGAGGGGGGTGCTCGACCGGCCGAAAACCCTCCGGTAAAAATCTTCGGCTTCGTCGAGATCAACAACGTGAAGCACAGGGTGGTAGATCATCTTGACGCGAAAGTCACGCTCACGAGCTTGAGCATTTATAATGCTTCTTGTGTTTTCAGACATGGTCACCCTCTCGTGTCATGACAATGCAATCGATCGATTTCCCTCTGCGCACCGGTATCGTTGTGCACCGGTGCGTTTGTGTATCGGTACCGGGATCTCTACACCGGCACACATCCGGAACGGTGCCGACTACCTCGCGGGTGTCGGTTCGAGCGCGATGCCTACTGGAAATGGCAAAAAGCCCTTGCAGTCGTTCACAACCACTTCGCGATCATCTCGCTCCCTGATCCGGCAGTCCCTCGCACTCACCTCGGACCGACTGCCGCACAGCAGTGCGCCAGCCTCCATGCCTGGATCAGGTCAGAGTTGGACCGATCCAGGTCCGACCACATCGAATCCTAGCAATTAAGCATAGTAGCTTGGATTGTGTCAATCACCTGACACGAGCATCGACAAATGGTGCGGTCACATGCATTGCTTGATGTCGACGCGGTTTCCGAAGTACACCCGAGCAAGGGTCGCGCTGGACTCCCGACTTCACGCAGCGAGACCACGTTGATGCTAACGTTCGATCGAACGGGACACTCGTTTCGCTGTGAAGAGTCAAGTGCCACACAGAAGACGAATGACGCAAAGAGCAGATCCCGAGGAGATGAACTTGGTCGTAGAAAGTCCACAGGAACTGTTGGAGCAGAACGAAATCAGGCGGCGCCGTGATCCACTGGGGCGAGCAATACAACTTTTGGTCCACATGGTCGACAGCGGTGAAGAGGCCTACGGTGTCCGAGAATTAGGTACGCGACTGGGCGCGAGCGCGAGCACAGCCCACCGTCTACTCGGCGAACTTGAACAACTCGGAATGGTAGATCGGACACCCAGCGGCACCTACCGAGTCGGACTGGAATTCCTGCGAATCGCCCGAACCTCGATAGCCCAGTTCCCACTACACGACAAGGCGAACGACGTTCTCTGCGAGCTCACTCGACGCAGCGAAGAAACCTCGTTTCTCAGTGTTTACAGTAGTCAACGTCAACAGATGATGTTCACTTTGTCCATCGAGTCCGCTCATCCGCTCCGCTACGTGCTCCAACTGAACAAATGGCTCTCGGTCCACACCGGCGCGAGTGGACTCGCGATCCTCGCGTTCCTACCCGATGAGGATCGCCGCGAGATCGTGGAAAAACAACTCGGCACATCGCCTGATATCAGCGACGATACGTTGCGCCTCACCGAACGCCTTACAGAGATTAAGCGCCAGGGCTACGCCAGTTCCCGAGCCGAACGGATCGTTGGTGCCGTGGCGGTGGCCGCACCCGTGTTCGGGCCCTCCGGTGAGGTTTTCGGCGATGTCGGCGTCACGATCCCCGAGAGTCGGTTCAACGAAACAGACGAACCTGTCCTTGCCGGACTCGTCGTCCACTCGGCCGAGATCCTCACTGTCAGTATGGGCGGGACTGTACCTACGAGTTGACCGAATGTCAGATTCCGCCGAAACATGCTGATCTCGGCTGACTTCCGTATTCGTTCCCCCCGCCACAAGAATCGCTGCAGGAATCGGCTTTAGCGGGTCGACACTTGACGGCGCGGTCTTGTAGCCCCGAAGGCTCTGGCTGCTCGAGACAGGCAGATGCGCCTGGGTACCAAATCCATTGCAGACAGCCGATTTTAGTCAAATAGGACCGTACGGTCGTGTTGGTGGTAACTCCAATGACCGAAGGGCATGTGCACGGCTACCGATGGTCGAAATATTCACTCCCCGGGTAGCCGACGGCGCATGCTGTGAGCGATGACAAAACCGAGTGGCGCTTAATTCGATCTAGTCATCTGAGCGTTGAAACCCGGAGGCATTGCCAATCTGTCGGCACCTATTCGCCGAAACGACTGCGGATCCCAGCTCACATCTGTAGCTTTCACAAGGCCGCCACTGAGCACCGCAGCTCCAGGGGCGACGCGAATTACCGAGGCCTGATCGTGTCCGCACCGGCGCGATATCGCCAGATAGGACAACGCCTTCGTGAAGATATGCGGTGAGTGCAGCACGCCCGAACCCGTCAGACATAGAGGCCGTTTTGGCCTGTGAACAGCCCGAACTCGTAAACCGGCGGGAAGATCGACTGGGTCGATTGCCGCCGAATCCACGAAACTTCAACCTTCTACGGCCGACCGAGATTACGGCTCTGCACCACTACACACATCGGACTCTGCCGAGAACTGAGTTCTTAAACCAAGTAAATTACCTTGATCGTCCAGAGCGAATGGGTCTCCTGAAGAACAGGACCGGGCACACCCCTTGACGCTGACAACCTCAGCTGCCAAGCTTAATCGAAACACGGAACATGCGTTCCGTTATCCGGAACGATAACGAGCGCTGTTTCGTAGGAGTGCTCAACGAACTGGTTAGATCCCGAGACCGCGTGAGGACGACGATGCCAGTATCCGAGCCGGCTCAACTGCAGACCTTCCTCACCAGAACTGCATGGGAAGTGAACTGGCCGAAGGCATATCGCCTCAGCTGACTTCTCGGCCGGCACGTCGGTCCACTTTCGATCCGGACGCACTTCGTAACTGTCATCGCACCGCTGTTCCCCACTCGCTTGACTGCGCTTCTCGAGCAAATTCCGGAAGAAGGATGTCCCGTGGGGTTAAAGAGATTGGGATGTAAAGAGATGGTAGAAAAGTGAAAACATGGAATTTCACGCAGCGAGCTGGTTCGCTGTTCCAGTTCCTGATGCTGCTGTTCATGGTATCGGTGGCGGTGTTCTTGCTCCTCGAGCTGATTCCAGGCGACCCAGTGGATGCGCTTCTTCCACCAGATGCCTCCCCTGAGCAGATAACCGCCGCCAGGGATGCGTACGGACTCAATGATCCACTGCTGCAACGGTATTTCGGTTGGATGGGAGGGGTTCTCCATGGTGACTTCGGCAGGTCCTATCAGACGGGCGTTTCCGTCGGAGAGTCGATCATGGAGCGGCTTCCCGTCTCCCTTGAACTTGCTCTGGTTTCCATAATTTTGGCTCTGGTCATAGCGATTCCGACGGCAGTCTGGTCGGCATACCGTCCGGGCGGAATAGTCGATCGGGTGACCACGATCATTTCGTCGGCCATGTTGGCAACACCGTCTTTTGTTCTGGGAATCGTGCTTATCTTTGTTTTTGCAATGACACTGAATATCTTTCCGCCGATGGGGTGGGTGCCGTTCTCGGAAGACCCGATTGCACATATTGAGAAACTGATACTTCCGGTGGTAACTCTTGCCGCGTCCGAAATCGTGCTCTTCATACGAATTCTCAAGGGCGATATGATGACTACTCTCCAGCAGGACCACGTTCTGTCGGCCCGCGCGCGTGGGCTTCCGACATGGCGCATCCTGTCGGGGCACGCATTGAAGCAGTCTTCCTTCTCGTTGGTAACTGTGTCCGGAATGGTGATCGGCCGGCTCATCGGAGGCACCATTTTGGTTGAGGCGATCTTTTCTCTCCCCGGCTTGGGAACACTAGCCATCAATGGAATTCACTCCCGCGACTACGTCGTGGTGCAAGCTGTGGTGCTGGTCTGCGCTGTCGGATACATACTCATCAACGCATTGGTTGACCTCACCTATCCGCTACTCGACCCGAGAGTCAGGAAGGAAAGGACGTCATGAGCGAAGTTATCCAGGATTCGCCCGGATCCGTCGCCGTGGCGGAACGGAACGCGCAGTCCCCACTGCCAGAAGTGGTTATCAAGCCCATTCGGCGCCGGCGTGATATCGGCGCCCTGATCGGTGTTATCTGGATTACCGTTGTGTGCCTGGGCGCGATTTTCGCGAACGTACTGCCTCTGCCGGATCCGAACGACGTTTCCAGCGTTTTCAATGCGATTCCCGGAACTGACGGGCATATTCTCGGAACCGATTCGCTAGGTCGAGATGTCTTGTCTCGCCTAATATTCGGCGCCCGTGTGTCGCTGGCAGTTGCCATCGGTGCCACCAGCATCTCGCTTGTCCTCGGCGTAACCCTAGGGATGCTCGCGGGCTACTTCGGAGGAACAGTTGACAAGTTCATCTCGTTGTTCATCAACTTCACGCTTTCTTTTCCTCCGCTGATCTTCCTGATCGCCATGGTGGCAGTTCTCGAGCCGAGCCTGAGCACACTGGTGATTGCGCTGGCCATCATGGGCATCCCGAACTTCGCACGTGTCGCTCGGGCCAACACGTTGGCTTTTGCTGAACGCGAGTTCGTTACTGCTGCAAAATCTTTGGGTGCATCACCGCTACGCATCCTGCTCCGTGAACTGCTGGCGAATGTCATGCTACCCATTCTGTCGCTGGCGTTGGTCGTGATGGCGACTCTCGTGATCGCCGAGGGATCTTTGAGTTTCCTCGGCGTGGGTGTTCCCCCGCCGACTCCCAGCTGGGGTGGCATGCTCGCAGCTGGTCGCGAACAGATGAGCCGGCACCCTCAGCTTGTACTGATACCAGCGCTGTTCTTCTTCGTAACCGTCTTCTCCTTCAACAGGATTGGCGACTGGGTTCGTGGACGTGTTGGAAAGGATTCGGCGATATGAGTCAGGCAATCAAGTCTCCCGAGCACGAACATTCTTCGGCGGATGTCGACTCGACCGAAGTACTTCGGGTCAGGGATCTCCGGGTGTGGTTTCAGACGCCGAAAGGGCTGGTCCGGGCCGTTGAAGGTGTCGATCTCGATTTGCGTCGCGGTGAGACATTGGGCATCGTCGGTGAATCCGGATCGGGCAAATCCGTTCTGTCCCGGGCGATCATGAAGATCCTCGCTCCCAACGCGCATGTCCTTCCGGGTAGCAAAATCATCCTCAACGGAGTGGATCTGGCAACAGTTACCCGCAAGGACAACCCGCATTTGTGGGGCGTGGACCTATCGATGGTTTTCCAAGACCCGATGACGTCGCTGACGCCGGTGATCACCATCGGAAAGCAACTGACCGAGACGCTCAGTTTCCACCTCGGTCTCGACAAGAAGCAAGCCACGGCAGAGGCGACACGACTGCTCCGAATGGTAGGCATCCCCGAACCGGAGAAGCGCTTCAGCCAGTACCCGCATAATCTGTCGGGAGGTATGCGTCAACGCGTTACTATCGCACTTGCCATCGCGTGCTCACCCAAACTACTTATCGCGGACGAGCCGACCACCGCGCTGGATGTGACAGTTCAGCATCAAATCCTGAACCTTCTGCAGGATCTGCAGGAATCGTCGGGAATGGCCATGATCCTCATTACCCACGATTTGGGTGTGGTCGCCGGCCGTGCTGACAACATTGCGGTGATGTACGCCGGACGTGTAGTCGAGAAGGCGCCTACACGCCAATTGTTCGCAAACATGCGCCATCCCTATACCAAGGCACTTATTGATGCGATCCCCAAGGTTTCTCATCCGAGCCATACTCGGCTTCCGTCCATTCCCGGGCGTCCCCCGATTGTGATCGACCCACCTGCGGGATGCAGTTTCGCTTTGCGGTGTGCTTCAGCGCAATCTCGTTGTCTCGAGGAAACCCCGACCCTGCAGATAGATCCATTCCAGCCAGAACACTCGGCAGCCTGCTTCTTCCCGCTGGGCACCGCTGACGGAGATGCCGCTCGTTTACGAAATTCCGAAGCAGGCTTCACTGCTGCGGGTACCCCGGTTGGTAATGAGGTGATGATCTGATGGCTGGTAGTGGAACAGCACATCTACGCGACCAGGATGACGTCGTTCTCAGCGTTCGAAATCTGGTGGTGGAGTACGCCGGCCGTGGCGGACAGCGAGTCTATGCAGTGTCGGACGTCAGTTTTGACGCTATCCGCGGTGAGACAATCGGCCTGGTCGGTGAGTCCGGTTGCGGCAAGTCCAGTGTGGCGAAGGCAATCATGCAACTTCCGGGTCCTACCTCCGGATCGGTCGAGTTCGATGGCGTCAACGTTGTCGGTCTCAAAGGCGCTGCGTTGCGCCGCCAACGCCGCAAGATTCAGATGATCTTTCAGGATCCGATTTCCTCGCTGAACCCGTTGCGCAAGGTCAAGGACATCATCGCCGAGGGTCTGCGCATACACGACGACCTGAGCAAGTCGGAGGTTCTGGCCAAGACGCAGGCGATGATCGAGCGGGTCGGACTTGACCCTGATACTGCCGCAGACCGCCGTCCCCACGAATTCTCGGGTGGTCAATGCCAGCGCATTTCCATCGCGCGCGCCATGGTGCTCGATCCCGAGGTGATTGTCTGCGACGAGCCGGTATCGGCACTGGATGTTTCGGTTCAGGCTCAGATCATGAACCTGCTTCATGAAATGAAGGAGCGGTACCAGCTCACGATGGTCTTCATCGCCCATGATCTGGCCGTGGTCAAGAACCTCAGTGACCGCATCGTGGTGATGTACCTCGGAAAGATCTGTGAGATCGGAACTTCGGAGGAACTCTTCTCGTCCCCGGCCCATCCCTACACTCGTGCACTCGCACAGTCGATTCCAGAACCTGATCCCGATGCTCCGATTCGGGAGGCCGCACTCTCTGGCGACTTGCCTTCGCCGCTGAATCCGCCGAGTGGGTGCCGGTTCAGGACACGTTGCCCGTTGGCGCAAGAACAGTGCGCCTCTGATGAGCCGGAAATTCGAGAGGTTCGTCCAGGTCGCTTCGTCGCCTGCCACTTCCCTCTCGACGACTCGGCGCTCCTGCAGGCAACTGGTCAGAGTTCGGTGCTGTCAAAAAATCCCGCCTGATACACGAAGTCCCACAAGCACAGACATCTTCCGAACCCTCACGAGCAGGGACGGGTAAGCAAATGAGAATGGAGTTCACTTTGCGCACGCAAAAAGGTATGAAGTCTCGGCGGGTCATTGGCGCCCTCGCGACTATTGTCGTCACGGGTATCGCCCTGACCAGTTGTTCTTCTTCTTCGGGAAGCGAGGGCGATTCCGTAGGCGAGCCGAAGACCGGCGGCACGTTGGCATATGCAATGGGAGGCGAAACCCAGTCCATGGACCCGGCGAACTGCGGTTTGGTTGCGTACCACCGCTGTTCACCTGTGTTCGGCACATTGGTGCGTTATGACGCCGCGACTGACACGTTCGTGCCGTATCTCGCAGAATCATTCGAGAGTTCGGACGGGGCGAACTGGACGCTCAAACTCCGTGAGGGCGTCACCTTCAGCGACGGCACCCCGTTTGACGCTGAAGCGGTCGTGTTCAACTGGGACCGCATCAAGGATCCCGCGACGCTTTCGGCCGCAGCGTCTGCCACCAATGGTATGGCGTGGGAGATCGTTGATCCGCTTACCGTCAAGGTGACGCTCGACGAAGCGAACTTCCAGCTGCCCTGGCAGTTGGTCAGGGGCCTCGGTGCTATCGGTTCGCCCACCGGGATCAAGGCAGCAGGCGCGGAAGTCGGCAACAAGCCCGTCGGAGCCGGCCCGTTCCTCATGCAGGAATGGGTCCGCAACTCCGAAATGAAGCTCGTCCGTAATCCGACCTACTTCGAGCAAGGCTTGCCCTACCTCGATGCGATGACCATCAAACAAGCTGGCTCCGATCCTCAGAAAATGAATGCGGTTATCAGTGGAGAAGCTTTGATGACCCCCCTTTCCAGCACTATCGATGCCGAGAAAATGGAGGACAGCGGCTTCAACACCGATGGCGGTCAGCTCATCGGCGGCAGCGGCGTTATCTTCAATTACAAGGATCCGACCATCCAAGACGCTGGTCTACGGAACGCAATGCTGCACGCAATCGATGCCGACCAGATGGTTGCGGCGCTCGGCACCCAGACCGTGACTGCTGACGCGTTCATGCCTTCGGACAGTGGCGCAGCGTTCCCCGAACTTGCCTTGAGCGAGGCACAAAAACTGTTCGATGACTACCTGAGCAGGACCTCGAAGACGAGCGAGACCATTTCGCTCACGACTTATGCGGGTTTCCCGGTGATGGAACAGACATCTCAGATGCTCCAGGCCCAACTGCAGAAGATCAACGGCCTGACCGTCAAGATCGTGCCCCTCGATCCCCCAGTTCTCTTGGCAAATCAGAGGAAGGGCGACTTCCAACTCATGACCACGACTTATCAGTCTGCGTCCAAGGATCTGCTGTTCGACCTGTTCTACACCAATGCACCGCAGAACGCGACCGGCTATTCGAATCCCACAGTGGACGCTGCACTCGAGCTCACCCGCTCGTCGAAGGACGCCGCTGAAGTCGCCAAGGCGTACGAGATTGTCAACACCGAGGTCTCTCGGGACGCTCCGATGCGTATCTGGCAGTACATCGGTGCCTACATTGCCTCGGACAAGAAGGTCCAGGGCATCACGGTTGTTCCGACGGGTTCAGGTGCAGCATGGGACTGGGAAAAGGTCTGGCTGAACTGATCGAAATACAGGTTGGCCGGCTGATCAGCCGGCCAACCTGTGCGGACAGACCGCCAGTGTCAACGGCGGCTCCTGCCTCGCCTGAATCTCGCCGTAGCCGCACCGGCTACGGCGACAGGCCTGTTCCGGAAGCCGGACAAACACCCAGCAGAATCGTCCCCAGCCGGCCCTTGCTGGACACCGGATGCCTGCACAGCCAGACGGCACGAAGATTAACCAGACAAACTTAATTCATACTCATAGTAATTTGCGCTGCACATTATTTGCAGCACCGCAGGGCCCAGAGGTGTGACCCAGGCGACAGGTGTCAGTTCCTTCACTGAATCATCTGGCGGCGTCATCCCTGAAACAAAATAAGCTATAATACTTAATTCCAAGGCTGCCCGATTCGAGGTACCGTAAGTTAGAATCCAAATTCGCAGGAGCGGGGCCGGGTACATCAACCGATCTGGAAATTGACACAAGGCATACGCTCTCCGCGGATAGAGATGAGCAGACGAGAGGGGGCGGGGACAGCGCCGGACCATAGGCACTTCCCTGGGCAAATATGCCGATAGCACCAGCGGACAAGATACCTTCGAGCGACGGCGGGAACATGCGGCCTTCCGCTGGTAAGGAACGAGTAAACTCACGGGGCGACGCGACCCGACTGCTACTTCTCATCACAGCCGAACAGCTATTTGCCGAGCGCGGAATCGCAGCAGTTCCCCTCAGGGACATCGGCATCGCTGCCGGCCAGAAGAACCATGCCGTGGTGCAGTACCACTTCGGCGACAGGGAAACTCTGGTGAGCGAAATTATCGCGTACAGGGCCCACACCAGCGAAGAACGTCGTGTGGAAATGTTCGCAGATTTGATGGTACGCGGCCAGCCTCGAGTTTCCGACCTCGTGCGACTATTCGTCTTCCCTCTGGCCAGCCATCTGGACGAGGACAATCATTACCTTGCATTTATGTCCCGTTACATTCTGGAGAATGGCGGCTATTCACGGCTCAGTGTAAGTAGCAACACTGTAATTCCGTCCGCCACTGCCAGTACCGTACTGGGGCTATTGGGCCGACTCCTGTCCAACCTTTCCGAAGAAGTCCTCGAAGAGCGCTGCATGCACATGCTCACGGGTACCGTTCATACACTGGCTCGCTATCAGGCGGTTCTGGCGTCTGGCGAGAAACTCCCCCTGCCGATGGACGTCCTACTCGAGGATCTGGTCCAGTTCTTCACCTCAGGGCTTGAAGCATCGCTAGGGCCGGCCACTGCAACGGCCAATGCCGCTCCGGATCGAGGGCGGGCTCCTAGCCAACTGAAGCGGAACACTATCTCCGCCAAGTAAGTTCCGACGAGGAACTTGATGGCCCGTGCGGTGTTTTTCGAAACCTTCCGATCATTGCGCGTAGTTCACCGGAGCCACTGACCCACGCGCGACGCGGATACCGACATCATTGACGATATCGGTATCCGCGCTAGATTCGATTCCCGTTAATGAAGGCCTTGATCCGGTGACCGCCGGCGTTCGTACGGCACGTCACGTACTCGAAGTCAGGACTTCGATGCCGACTCGATCGCGCCCGGCGCCCGTGTCCCCCGGGGTCACAGTCCCCGTGCCGAGAAGAATTCGGCGATGAAGGTATGAGTGAAACGAACGCGCTGCACTACGTACCCAATAGTGACGACGTCCTCAGTCTGGCGCGGCACAATTCCAACAGATCGCGTCTCAGCGAGAACCTCAACTCCATTCGCTTACTCAGCGCAACAACCGACAGTCTTTCGTAGAACTGCCGACTGCTGATTCCGAACTCTACGAAAACTTCCTCATCCGGCACCGCGCCGTAATGGACCCACCTCGCGCCGAACTCAACCATTCGGTTGCATTCAGCCTGACTCAGACGGAACGCGCGAGACGACGTCTCGGCCCCGACCGAACCGCAAACAACTTTGTTCATCTATTCCCCCACATCCCGCATCGAAGATTCTCAACAGAACTGCATTACCCGTCATGGCATAATGACACGAAAACTACACTGGGAGAGCGGAATTCAATCTCCGCCCTCCCAGCCTTGTTCAAGATCACCCGCCGACCGACGCAGCACCTCTCCTTGACGCCACGGGCTCGGCCAGCCCCTGCTCGATGACGATCTGCTGGACTCGCTCGATAGTTTCTTCCAACCCCGGCCCGATGCGTTTGCCCGGAGCGAAAGTCGCCGGCAGGTTCACCAGTCCGTTGATCATCGCCACTGACTCGTAGTGCACAACCTTCTCAGGATCGACGACGAAGTCGGGCATGCGTTCGAGCACCGCGGTCAACATCCGTTTGAAGAGGACGCGAGCGACGTTCGAGCCGATGCAGCGGTGGATCCCGAGACCGAAGGCTGTGTGCCGATTACCGCGACGGTCGAAGTCGACCTCATCCGGGTTCGGGAACACATCAGGTGAGCGGTTTGCCATGGCCCACGAAAGCCAGAGACGCTCACCTTCCTTGAACTCGACGCCGTTGATCTCGACATCCTGGCTGAAGGTCCGCCCATCACCCTGCGCCGGTGTGACGTAGCGGAGGAACTCCTCCGTTGCAGGGTCGAGAAGAGTATCGATCTCGTCGATGAGACGAGCCCGCTCTGCCTGATGTTGGGACAGCCACAGGATGGACTGACCGGTCAGTGCAGTGGTGGTGTCGAACCCCCCACCGACCAACAACGCCGCCGTAGCTCGGATCTGCTCATCGGAGAGAGGCTTACCGGCTACCGTCGACCTGACTAGTGCATCCAGCAAACCAGGTCGCGGATTCGCTCGAACGTCCTTCACCGACTCCATGAGCGCAAGCTTGCTCTCCTCGAAAATCTGCCTGACCCGACCGAAATCAGGAGAATGAGGAGGTGTGTACATCAGCGCGTGAGCCGGCTCGTTGTGGATCACCCAGTCGGTGAGCGGCAGGCCCAACAGTCCCATGGTGACGACAGCCGGGACGACATTCGCCAGATCGAAGACGAAATCGATACTGCCGCTTTCGATGTTGTCGTCAATGCACGCACGAACGAGGTCGTCGATCACCGGAACCCACCGCGCGACGGCGGCCGGCGACAGGTAGGGATTGAGAATTGTCCGGAAGTCGGTCTGTTCCGGCGGATCCAGCTCGAGGAACGACGGCGCGGTGTACGGACCGCTCTGCGCGTACGCCGGGATCGAGATGCCCTTGTACCCGTTCTTGCTTCCGTCGACGTCCCGGAAACTGGTTACCGCGTCCGATCGGCGAGCAATTGCGAACAGTTCGTCAATTCCGCTGGCAACCCAGTGTCCATCGTATGAATCGCTCCACGCGATCGGGCACTTCGCATGAAGCTCGTGTGTCTTCTCCACGAACTCGTCGCGAAAGTTCGGCCCGTGACGTTCATAGTCGATCGGGCACTTCTTCAGGTTTTCGACATTGCGAACATCGTCTGCTGTCATGATTACTCCGGGATGCGATCAAGGCGCTCTTACGCAGCGCCAGAGGATATTACGGTTCAGGCTTCCTGAATTGCGTGCTCGGAAACCTCGACGATCGCGCGCTCCGGGCACGAGAGCATTGCCTCGCGCGCGGCGCCCTCGAGCTCGGCGGGGACGTCACCGTCGATCGCGTAGGCATGACCGTCCTCGTCCCTGAGCGCAAAGAGGTCGGGTGCGACCATCGAGCAGATTGTGTGCCCCTGACAGATGTCCTGGTCGACATAAATGTTCATGGTGCATTCTCCTTCGAAAAAATCAGTCGGCATTCAATGTTGTTCATTGACTAGGCAGGACGGGCGATGGTCTTGACCTCGAGGAGATCCTCTAGACCTTCGACGCCCCACTCACGGCCGATTCCGCTCTGCTTGTAGCCACCGAACGGTGCCGTCGGGTGATTCCACGTGGCGCCGTTGACGCTGATCGCTCCGGTCCGCATACCCTTTGCCACCCGCATCGCCCGCTCCACATCCGCACTCCACACGCTGCCGGCGAGACCGTAGATCGTGTTGTTCGAGATCGCGACCGCGTCGGCATCGTCCTCGTAGGGCAGCACGCTCAGCAACGGACCGAAGATCTCCTCCTGCGGCACGGTCGAGAGGGAATCGACGTCGGTGAGCACAGTCGGCTCGACCCAGAATCCCTTCTCGAAACGGTCGCTGGCCTTACCACCCAACGCAATCCGCCCGGTCTGCTTCGCGATCTCGTAGTAGCGGAGCACCGATTCGTACTGACGCTTGTTGGCTACAGGCCCCATGTAGTTGGCAGGATCATTGACGTCACCCCACGGGAACTTCTGCATAGCCGCCACAGCCAAGTCCACTGCGTCGCCGAGGCGCGAACGCGGCACCAGCAGCCGCGATGGGACACCACAGCCTTGACCCGCGTGACTGCAGGTACCGGCAACCACCCTGGGGATCAGTGCGGTGAAGTCCGCGTCGTCGAGCAGGATCGATGACGACTTACCACCGAGCTCGAGGGTGAGACGTTTGACCGTCGGCGCAGCCGCCGCCATGATCCGCCGACCCGTGACAGTCGATCCGGTGAACGTAACCGCATCCACCTCCGGATGGGTCGTGAGCACAGACGCCACGTCATTGTCGTCAGTACTGACGATATTGACCACACCAGCCGGAATATCGGTGTGCTCGAGCAGGATACGACCGATCTCCAACGTGTTCCACGGAGTATCCGGCGCCGGCTTGAGGACCACGGTGCACCCCGCAGCCAACGCGGGAACCAGCTTGCCGAGCGCCAGGTGGAACGGGTAGTTCCACGGCGTAATCGCCGCGACGACACCGGCACCCTCACGCCGCACGATGCGGTGCGCCTTCTCGTCACCGGCAACCGGGGTAATGACCCGCTCGAACTCGAACGTATCGAGGAGACCGATGTAATGGCTCATCAAATCGATCGAGCGGTCCAACCCGACGTCGTAGGTCAAGGCAACCGGTAGGCCGGCTTCGGCGACGATGACCGGTCGCAACTCTTCGGCGTTCTTGCGCAGAGCGGACTGCAACTGCACCAGGCACCGCTGACGGAACTCGGTGTCTGTCGACCACGTCGTGGTGTCGAAAGCCCGCCGCGCAGCCAGGATCGCCCGTTCGACATCGGCCACACCGGCATTCGGCGAAACACCGATGACTTCTTCGTTCGCCGGGTTGACATTCTCGTAGGTGCGGCCCCCCGTCGCGGCGACCAGCGCACCGTCGATCAACATGCGGTACTCGGAATTACTCATTTGTCACTTTCTCTCAGTCCACACCCGTTGTCGGCGTTCTCTACATCCGCTAACCGAATTCGAGTCCGGCGATTAATCGCAGTGCGACAGAAGCTCTGTTTCATCTATTCGATATTCGACGCCCCCGAGGGCAACAAACACATATCGCTATCGACCCACGACTCGTACCGGCGGGGGGAGGGATCAGTTTCGGTTGCACTTCACTGATTGTCCAGCGCGACGAGAAAAGTCGAATCATGTTGCGAATTATCGGCATATCCGGTGTCGACTCCACCTAACCGACGAACTCCGTCTGACAATTGATCCCGGTGTTGCCGGTGCGCTGGATCCGAACAGCGCGTATTGCAAGGTGCCTGCGGCGCCACCGGACCTCTATGGACTCAGTCAGGTCTCTTGCTGGAGGCACCGCAGGCATCAGGGCTTCGACTCAGGGAGAGATTCCGCCCTCATCACGTTGACGAACCTCGAGCCGTCGCCCAACTCCCGCGACCGGTCATCGGGACATGCCGGTCATGAAAATTACGCTCCTACAGTGGCATCCGGACGCATGTGCGCGGTGGGTACGACACTGGTGTCCCAATCCGGAACGCGACTGCGCAGCGCCCCGACTGTGGCCTGCTCTCGCGAAATATGAGCGAACGGATCGTACTGGAAGTGCTTCATCGCGTTGAGGTGGGTGATCTTGTTGATCGTCTCATCGGAGATTCTGTTCATGTAGCGCATTGCTCCCTCTGGGGAGTTGGGCCACATCGTGTCGGAGTGCGGGTAGTCGCATTCCCAGGTGACATTGTCGATGTTGAGTCGATGCAGGTTGTCGACGCCGACCTCGTCGTCGATGAAACAGGTGATGACGTTCGAGTTGAACAGTTCCGAAGGCAGACGGCCACCGAGATCCATACCCGACCAGTGCTGAGTGTGGTTGTACAGGTAGTCCAAACGCTCCAGGAAGTATGGAACCCAACCGATTCCACCTTCCGATAGTGCGACGCGCAGTCGGGGGAACTTGATGAACAGTTTGCTCCATACAAGATCCGCGGCAGCTTCGAACGAGCCGATGGGCGACAGCGAGTAGATCAGCTCTACAGGTGCGTCCGGGGACGTCGTCGGCGCCTTCGAGTTGGAGCCGATGTGCATGCACACAACGGTTCCTTCTTCCTCACACGCACGCCAGAACGGATCCCAGTGATCCTGGTAAATGCTCGGCAGACCCAAGTCGTAAGGATTGGAAGTGAAAGTAACTGCGTGGCAGCCCTTCTTCGCTACTCGGCGAATCTCTTCGGCTGCCAATACCGGATCCCAGAGAATCGGAATGGCCAGCGGAATGAACCGGCCTGGGTAGGTACCAGCCCACTCGTCGATATGCCAGTCGTTGTAGGCGCGGACCATGGCGGCGGACTGATCACGATCGCCGTTTTCCAAGAAGAGTGCACCGGAAAAACGGACGAACGAGGGGAAGCACATCGAACCCAGCATGCCGTTGACATCCATGTCCTTGACACGCGCGTGGATGTCGTAGACGCCCGGTCGCATTTCCTCCCGACACACGGGGTCCATGCCCCACTCGGACTTCGGTCGGCCCACAACCGCCTGTACAGCGGGGTTCAACACGACGGCGTCCCCGTACACCCACGCCATTGTCCCGTCTTCGCGAGTGATGAAGCGGGGTGCCGCATCGGCGTACTTCTTCGGAAGCCGACCTTCAAATAGGTGGGTCGGCTCGATCACATGATCGTCCGTGCTTACAAGAATCAAGTCTTCAGTCCTCATCGGACACCTCTCCGTAAACCATTCGGATGACTCGCAACATGGGAAGTAGAGCATTTCCTCCACACACGCTTACGTGGAGAACCTTTCACAAGCCGTACGACCAGCTGGTATGTGTTAAATTAATCACTAGAGCTCAGTTTGTCAATGATCCACGGGGCATCCCCTTCCTTCGACGAAACTCCAGCGTCGTCGCCCCGAGATCTACGGCGTCGTCACGCCAGGTCCGCAGCCAGATCTACTTGTGCTCAGTCGATCTCTGCCTGACCGCTGGAAAAAATGCGATGACGGAATCGATATCGTTGCTGGACCCGGCCCTGCATGCAGGCCGGCACTGAACTAAACAAGGGCGAACAGTCGAGATAGACCTCCATACTCCGTCTACAGCAGATAGCCGGCATCACGTTCGAGGTTTTGCCAGGGCGGACCGGAGCACCCTCGGGGCATGCTCCCGGACGACGATCTCCCTGGCCGAAGGAAGAATCCGCACGGGATCTTTGCGACCACCGATGTCGCACAGGAAGTTTCGTCAAAGGCTGTACCGTTGAGCGGAATCGTCAAGACCTATTTGCGCGCGACCCACATAGCATCCATCAGCATGGCAAAAAGAATCGATAATCTCGAGGATCTGTCGGCCTTCAAACTCTCCGAGGACGACCGCGAGAAGTTGTTCGACTTGCAGCACGAGTGCACCGTCAGCTGGACGAACAAGGACGGATGGCCGGTGTCCATGCCACATTCATTTGTGCGATCGGAGGGTAAGTTCTGGGTCCACACCACGACTAACCGCAAGCGAGTGCAGGCATTGCGCGCACGTCCCGAGAGTTGTGTCGTGGTCTCGAGCCTGGGCACCGGAATGACCGGCGCCATGGTCACCTCCAAGACGATCGCGACAGTTCACGACGGAGATCGCGATCTGGTGCGTTGGCTTCTGCCGTTGTTCCTGAAGCGAGTCGGAATGGGCGCCGACGAAGAAGCAATGAACCAGCAGTTGTCGCTGCTCGACACGCCGAACCGCGTAGTGGTCGAGTTCGACCCGGTCCAGTTCTTTACCTATAACTCGCAGGCACTGCGCCAGGCCGTAGCGTCCAGCGGCTACGACCGATGGTCCCAGAAATGAATCTGGTTACTTAAGGCAGGTTGACCCCGAATCACGGTCATTCGATGTTGCACGGGAGCCAAGAGAATGACACCGATCAGCCGAGCATTTGAAGTTCAATCATGCCGAGATCGACTGATCAGCAGTAACTCCTGAACATCAACGGATAGCGACCCACACCGTGACCTGTTGCCATCCTCGCGCTCCCGGAAATGTTCTGTGCCAGTCCGATATCGCCCCGTACCAACAATTCGGCTTGCCCCTCGGCGAAATCGTTGCTGCACAACCGATACCGGTGAAACATGTGAGTTCACTCGTGTGGAGTGAGTGCGACAGCAACCTTGCGATCCCTGCCCCGGCTACCTCGATATCGATCGACCGACAGAACGAAATCTTTTGCAAGAGAGTCGAATTGAAGTTGCGCAGGCCACTTTGGAGACATACTGTGCGTGATGGCACTCTGCCACATTTCACGACCGAGGAGCGAAATGACCATCGAGATTCCCGAAGCGCCGATCCCCGACGCCCCCAACGGCCATAGATACGAAGGGAAGGTTGTGTTCATCACCGGAGCGGCCCGAGGACAAGGACGCGCTGAAGCAGTCCGCTTCGCAGCCGAAGGCGCAGATATCATCGCTCTCGACATCTGCGAAGACCTCCCGACTGCTGAATACCCCGGCCCGACAACCGAAGATCTCGACGAAACCGCACGACTGGTGGAAAAGCACGGCCGACGCGTCGTCACCAGCGTCACAGACGTCAAAGACTTCAGCGCTCTCAAAACCGCGGTCGAAAACGGGGTCGATCAGCTCGGCAGACTTGACGTTGTAGTCGCCAATGCAGGCATGACCACCGCTTCGCTGTCCTGGGAAATTGATCTCGATCACTGGCACGCCACCATTGACAATAACTTGCACGGTGCCTTCTACACGGCCAAAGCCACTGTGCCGATCTTGATCGAGCAGGCAACCGGCGGCTCGATCGTCTTTACCAGCTCAGTCGCCGGCCTGAAGGGTCTTCCGTTCCTCGCAGACTACGTAGCGGCAAAGCACGGTGTAACAGGCCTCGCGAAGACGATGGCAAACGAACTTGCCAAGTACCGAATCCGGGTCAACAGCGTTCATCCGCACGGTGTCGCCACCGGGCTCACCGTCCCCGAACTGCATCAGAAGATGGAGGCGCGTCAAGACCTAGGATTGCTGTTCATGGGAAGTCTCCCCGACCCGGTTAGCGAGTCTGAAGATATAGCCGCTGCCGTAGCATGGATCGCCTCCAACGAAGCCCGTCACGTCACCGGCATTCAGCTACCCGTCGACCTCGGACGTACCAACCGCTGAGCCTTCCGAGGGACGCACCTGGCCGATTCAACGACTGCGACGGGGCGAGCGGCGACAAGTCTTGTGCATCAATTCACCACGGGGAGAGAAGTCGCTGAACTGGATTCGGCAAGGAAACAACGAGGCGCCGCCGGGGTAGATTCCCGGCGGCGCCTCACCATGACTCTTGACGACTATCCATATATCAGATGTCGATGCGGAGTCGTTCCAGGCGCAGAGATCGGATGCGCCACTGTCCATCCTGACGTTCGTAGTGCTCAACGTAATGCCCGTAGCCATTCGTGATCGTGGACCCCTGAGGAGAAACGCGCTCGAGAACGTCCGACATGGCCCAGACGCCCGTCGCAGTGTCCGGACCGGTGATCTCGATCTCCGGAGCGTGTAGGTGGTGAACAGTACGTACACCGTCCATACCGACACTGATTCCCTGCACGATTCGCGCCCGCCCTTCCCACCGTAGATCCGCTTCGGGCGCTTCGAGCGTTGCATCGTCTGTGAAGCAGTTCCCGAACTCGTCCCACCGCTTGGTGTCCAGGAATCGCGCAACGCGGGCACGCATCTGCTTGATGGACTCGACGGTCCACAACTTCTGCAGTAGGTCGTCTGTGTTCATGCGGTACTCGGTCACTGGCCCTGAATGCACTGGCGCGAACCGGTTTCCGCTGCTCGCTCAATGGCGTCGAGCAACCGGTGACGCAGAAGTCCGTGCGCGAAGTCCGGTGCCTGCTTGCTGCCCCCATTGAGGTCCAGTCGAAGGCGGTCGTAGGCGTGGGCGACAGCGTGGGCGGGTGAGCCGACCAAATCAGCGTGGTGATCGTAGCCGTCGGGAACCGGAAGTTCACTCAAAACATCGTCACCGCGCGCTCCCCGGATGGTCACCGGGTTGGCCAGAGTGCCCCCGGTCCCGTCGATCCTCAGGTGCCCCTCGGTGCCGTTGATCTCCCAGATCAATTTACTGGAGTGATCATTCATCCCTCTGAGATGGAGCGAAGCGATCGCGCCATTGGTGAGAGTTCCCGTCACGACAATCTCATCCTCTGCCGTGGCAGTGACGAACTCACCGGAATCGGTGTTGAGCACCGTGGGGCGCCGTATACCCGTAGTGGCGTTCAGGTCGGCTAAGTCGCCGACGATGTAGCTGAACGAGTCCACAAGATGGCCAAAGACGATAGACAGCAGAGTCGCACCGTTGGACTTGTCGAGCAGGTACTCGGTGCGATTCCCGACAGGCCCACCCCAGGGGCCCGCAGTTGCGATCAGGCTGGTGGAGACCAGTTCACCGACAAATCCGTCGGCGATCAGATCCTGTAGGTAGCGCACAGCCGGCGCAGCTGTTCCCTGAAAGCCGACATAGGCATGCTTGCCTTCGGCGGCACTGGCCAGTTCGGCGGCCTCAGCAACACCGTTGGCAAGGGGCCACTCGCACAGCACCGGCTTCTCGGCGGACAATGCCTCGAGGACGAGCTCACGATGGTGAGGCACCTTGACTGCCACCACCACGAGATCAACCTCGTCACATCGTGCGAGTTCCTCGACGCTCGAAAACGCCAGCGGCACCCCGTAGGCCTCGGCTGCAGCTTGCGCTGATTCGGGGGAACTCGTTGCCAACGCGCGCACTTCGAAGCCCTCGACGGCCCGCAGCGCGGGCAGATGCGCGTATGACGCCCAGCTTCCCGTGGCGCTCAAACCAACCACACCAACTCTTACTGTCATCGTCTCTCTACCCATCTGTTCGAAGAAGCTTCCGGTTCTTGGCAGTCACACTTGCGATCTAGGGGATCTCGAAGGGAGAAGTCATTGAAAAACGCCGATCTTGTGGGCGGACTCCCCACCCACATGGAAGCGTCCGCCATCGATGCGAAGTACTGAGCCGTTGACCCAACGCGCATCGGGCCCGAGGAGATAGAGCACGGCGTTCGCAATATCGGAAGGGTCTCCGAGGCGCTGCATCGGGATGAGCCGGCTCTCCGCTGCTTCGCGCTCGCCTTTCCAGATCGCACCGGCGAGATCTGTCTTGATGATGCCGGGTTCGATGGCGTTGACTGTCACGCCACGAGGTCCGAGTTCGCGTGACAGCGTGAAGGTCAAGCTCTCGAGTGCGGACTTTCCCGCAGTGTAGACACCCGCCGTCTCGTGAACGCGTTGCGCCCCAGCCGAAGAGATGTTGACGATCGACGAACCCTCGGGGAGGCCACCTGCCACGGCTGCTTGGATAATCGCCACGGCCGGCCAAGTATTGGACAGGATTGTCTTGCTGAAGGCTTCCCTTCCACAATCCAGAACCCGTCCCGAATGAGCGCTGGTCGCGGCATTGTTGACCACGAAGTCGATTCGTCCGAACTCGGATTGGCAAGCACCGATCAGCTTTTCGGGAAATTCGGGGTCAGCGAAGTCGCCTTGAACCCCGATCGCCGAGCCACCGGCATTTTCGATTTCCTTCACTGCGAGATCGAGAACCACCTGATCCCGCCCGTTGAGGACAACCGACGCACCTCGTACTGCCAATTTCCCGACCACAGCGCGTCCGATGCCGCGCGATGCCCCGGTGACAATTGCCACCTTGCCCTCGAACCAATCGTCGACGCCTTCGCTCACATGCCCCATCAGCCCCGCCAATCCGTATTTTCGATCCTGTATCGTTCGGGCGGTTTGTACGGTCCGGAAAGGTGGAGTTCCATCCCTGAGCCAAGCCGTCAGAAACACAAGTTGGTCCCGATGGGACGCTATCAAGATTTTCGACGTGCTCGATACCGAGTATTCCGTTGTGCGGAAAGAACTCCCGAGTTCAGTTGACATCTTTGACCGACACCGAGCGTCGTCACCCCTGGCCATGCGCGCACTACCACCGCACAGTCAGACCATGACGGCGATCGTGCGAAAAGTGCTTCTACGCATTACATCTTGACCGAACCTCGCCAGAACTGAGCTGACCGGTTGCTTCGTTCATGCTTCGCCGAAACGTGCCATCAGCTCGCGGCGCAGTATTTTTCCGCTGGGTAGCCGGGGCACCTCGTCGAAACTCACCGACCGCGGAGCTTTGTATCGGGCAAGACGCGCTCGACAGTATTCGATGAGCTCTTCAACCAGTGCTTCGTCGGCTACGACACCCGGCGTCACCGCGACTACTGCGTGCACCTTCTGCCCCATCTCGTCATCGGGAAGTCCGACTACGACAACATCGTCGACTGCAGGATGGAGGGCGAGTTCGTCTTCGATTTCCCGAGGATAGATGTTGACTCCGCCCGAGAGAATCAGATCGGTGCGCCGTGCAGACAAATAGAGGTATCCGTCTTCGTCGACATGCCCAAGATCGCCGAGCGTGTTCCACCCTTTGTCGTTGAAGGACTCTGCGGTCTTCACAGGATCACGGTGATACTCGAATCGGCGGATGTCGCTGAACCACACCGTTCCGATACTCCCAGCTGGTAGTTCCATCCCCTCGTCGTCACAAACATGAACCACACCGATAACAGCTCGTCCGACAGAACCCTTATGCGCCAACCAGTTCGGGGAGTCAATCATGAAGAATCCAGTGCCCTCGCTACCGCCGTAGAACTCGGTCAACTTCGGCCCGAACCAGTCGATCATTCGCTCTTTGATTTCGATGGAGCATGGAGCTGCTGCATGAACAACCAGTTCCATGCTCGAGACGTTGTATCGCAAGCGGGTGACGTCGTCGAGTTTGAGCAAGCGCACGAACATCGTGGGAACGAACTGGCCGTGGGTAATCGAGAACCTCTCGATGAGGGCCAACGCAGACTCGGCGTCGAACCGCTCCATGACAATGGCAGTCCCTCCGTTGCGCATTGTTCCCAGGCACCAACCGAGGGGTGCGGCATGGTAAAGCGGACCCGTACTGAGGTACACCGCTTCAGGTCCGAATCCGAAGGCTGAGGCCATCCTGGAATCAATCGGGAGCCCCGACCCGAAGGGCTGGTCTGTCCGTTCCGGCACAATTCCCTTGGGCCGACCCGTGGTGCCAGACGAGTAGAACATGTAATAGCCCTCGGACTCGTCCGGAATAGGCGTGACGGGCACCCCTTCTAACTCTGCTTCCAGCGAATCTCCGGCACCCGAGCCCACCACCAACCGTGACTTCAGCTGAGGTGCTGACGCTTCCGCCTTCAGCGCCAATTCACTCAGCGATTCAGAATGTACAAGTAGCCGAGCGCCACAGTCCTCGACGATATAGGCCGCTTCATCGGCGCTGAGGTGCCAATTCACCGGCGTGTACAACAACCCGGAGCGTTGCGCCGCCCATACGACAGGGAAAACTTCAATCTCGTTCTCCATGAGGATCGCGATGTGATCACCTGCGATCAGTCCTCGCAGTCGAAATAGATGCGCAATCGCATTCGACTGTTCTTCGAGTTGCCGATACGTCAGCGATTTTCCCGTTCGTCCCATGACAACGGCAAGCTTGCTCTCGTATAGCCCGGCGAGTTGCGTCAGATTCACGATTCATTCCACCTCTGAGTGCCTACAGCAGCATGAACTGCCACGTTCCGGCGATGCACGAAACCTTGCAATGAAGCGGAAAGGGACTGCTGTACAGACGATTACGTCGTACACAGAGCGCTTCCCGACTAGGTCGATATTGGTCGGCCGACCTCGCTGGTGTCAGTGCGCAGAATCTCGGCGCGGTATCCGAAACCAACGAGCGAACGGGCACCGTCGATATCGTTCTTCCGGGCATACCGACGAACAGCAAAACCTCCGGTCGGAGGCGGGGCTTCGATAAGCCACACCCCAACCGGAGGTTCCCTTCACATCACACCGAGGCGAGGACCTTCGGAGCTGTCGGTGGGTGTTTACGGGTGGAAGGAATGCATCTTCAGGTAACCGCCCGCATCGACCCGCATCTGAGTGCCGGTGACGTAGCGTGCTTCATCGGAGGCAAGGTAGAGGACGGCGTTGCTGATGTCGACAGGCTCGACCCACGGAATCGGCATCGCCTGCTGAACATGGAAAGGGCCGACAGCATCGTCGAGAGTCGGGCTCTCGAGATCCGGACGGAAAATCTTGTACATCGCCTCGCTCTGCAGCATGCCGGTGTTGCAGTTCGTCGGATGGACGATGTTCGCACGAATCATCTGAGGTGCGAGAGCGCGCGCGATTTCGTGAATGTACTGCGAGAGCATCATTTTCGCGACC
>NZ_BCWX01000014.1 GCF_001894805.1 Rhodococcus globerulus NBRC 14531
AATACACATCAATTTCGTTCGCAGAAACGCTTGCGCTGGAAGGGATTGCAGCTTCAATTGGAAGCGTCGGCGACGCCTACGACAACGCCCTTGCGGAGTCGACAATCGGACTGTTCAAGACAGAAGCAGTTTCCAAGAGCAGTCCGTTTCTGCAAGGGGCGATCAAGACGATCGACGACATCGAATTCGCGACGATGGAATGGGTGGATTGGTTCAATACCCGCCGCCTGCACAGCACCTTGGACTACGTCACTCCCGACGAGTTCGAGGCCACCTATTACTCTCAACTATCGATTCTCCAGCCGGAGATGTCGCCAGCATAGGAGCGGCAAGAAACCCGGCACGGTTCAACCTTCGCGCCGCGTGTCGTTCCGGTAGGACTTGGATCGTGCGGGAGATGATCGTTCTGGTGTTCTGAGAACTGTTGTGACCTGCGCGTGCTTCTTCCGCATCTGGCGGGTGTCGACATCGATGCGGCCGCAGGTGGGGTCCGTATTCGTGCGTCGCCGTTGTCGACTTCGGCGAGCTGTCCGGCGTGTGGTGTTTCCTCGAAACGGGTCAACAGTCGGTATGAACGCATGCTCGCCGATACGGCGATAGCTGGACGACCGAGTTACCTTGTTTTGCAGGTGCGTCGATTTCTGTGCTCGAACAGCGGCTGTGACCGACGCACATTTGTCTAGCAGATCGACGGACTGACCAAGGCTTACGCACGGACCACTCCGCTGCTACGCCGAATCCTCGAGAAGATCGCGCTGGCGTTGGCCGGACGAGCCGGACCGAGGTTGGCGTCTACGCTGGGAGTTTCCGTCGGACGCTCCACCTTGTTACGGCTGGTCTGAGCGTTGCCCGACCCTCCAACCGGTGTGGTGACGGTGCTCGGTATCGATGACTTCGCGCTGCGAAGGCGACATCGGTATGGGACTGTCCTGATAGACATGGACACGCATCGCCCGGTCGATGTTCTCGCCGACAGGAAAGCCGGCACCGTCGCCGAATGGCTGCGGGCGCACCCAGGAACCGAGGTGATCTGCCGCGACCGCGCTGGCGCGTATGCCGAAGCCGCCCGTGCCGGAGCATCGGATGCGATCGAGGTCGCCGACCGCTGGCATCTGTGGCACAACCTGGCCGAAGCAGTGGAGAAAACCGTTGCAACCCATCATCATTGTCTGAAGAAGGGACCTGAGTTGGAGCCTAAACCTTCGATCGAACGCACCGCGTCGGAGCAACTGAGGATTGTCGCCGAACAGGTACACGCCACCCGTCAGGAGAGTTCGATACTCGCCGCTCGCACGAAGAATCGCTTCGAGGCGGTCACAAATCTCAAGAACGAAGGCATAGGAATCAGAACGATCGCCCGCCAGCTCGGGCTGGCACGGGAGACCGTCCGCCGTTTCTACTACGCAAGCAGTGTCGACGAGTTGTTGGGAGCGCCGCGAGCAGGCCGGCCCACGATGTTGGACAGGTTCGCCGTCCACCTGCACGAGCGTTTCAACGACGGATGCACCTCCGCTGCTGCACTTTACGAAGAACTTCGAACATTGGGATATCGCGGCAGCTACAGCTCCGTCCGCGACTACTTGAGACCGTTGCGCACCATCGGCGCTGCGCCAGCCAGAAAACAGGTCCCGAAGGTCCGGCAGATCACCTCCTGGATGTTACGACACCCCGACAGCCTCATCGACGACGAGCAGATCGGACTCAAACAGATCCTCGCCAGCTGCCCACACATCGAAGCAACTGCGGGACATGTCACTTCGTTCGCGGAGATGCTCACCGAACGCCTTGGGAAACAATTGAACTCGTGGATGTCTGCCGTCTCGGCAGATGATCTTCCGCACTTGCATCGCTTCGTTCGAGGACTAGACAGCGACCACGCAGCCGTCCGAAACGGGTTGACCCTGCCCTACAGTTCCGGCGCTGTCGAAGGGCACGTAAACCGGATCAAGATGCTGAAACGGCAAATGTACGGCCGTGTTGGATTCGGTTTGCTCCGCAAACGAATACTCCTCAGTGACTGATACTTTCAAAATCGATCACGGAAAGTGGGCCAGAACCAGGTTTCGACCGTCGTTCACAAACGCGGTCTACCAACCGGGATCGGCCCTTGTGGCAGCGGCCGCAAGTGGGCGATGACCGAATAACGCCGATACCTCGGCCTGGTCAACTACTTTCGTGGTCGTCGCTCGGCCAGAACACGCACGCGATTAGCACGACAGCCCATATTCCAATAGGAACTCCCGGCCAGAACCTGATCGCAGATCCGCCCATAAAACTCTGCACTCCCCAGATGCCAACCATCAGCACCGAACCGCCAAGCCAGTACTGCCACTCATTGAGCCACTCTCGTAGATCGTCTCTCTTACGTTCCTCGCTCGCGGTGGAGGCAGGCAGTAAGGGAGGCAAGTCGACCAGCGTGGCTGTGACCTGGTCGATCGACCGAGCGCTGTTTACGAGTTCGATCCGATCCTTGTACTCCTCGCCGTCCAAGGCGCCCCTGGTCAAGGCATCCGTCAGGTGAAGCGTTGCATCGAGGCGCTCCGTATCGGTAGCTCGACGAATTGGCCTGTAGTCGGACATTTTTCGTACTCCGTTCGTTCGCAACTGACAGCATTCAGCATAGAATACATTTGTATTCTATGCTGAATGCTGTGCCCCAGACATACGACCCAACCGAGCGTCGGCGACACGTCGGAAACATGCTGCTGGAATTGATCGCCGACGAAGGCCTCGCAGGAGCAAACATCCGAGCAGTCGCTGAACGTGCCGGCTGTTCCGTCGGTGCAATCCAGAAGTACTTCCGCACCAAGGACGAAATGCTTGAATTCGCACTGCAACTCGTGGGTGAGCGGGTGCAAGCGAGGATCCTTTCAGTCGATCGCACCGGAGCCCTGGTCGATGTAGTGCGGAGCTGGTTGCTCGCCACGCTTCCACTCGACGCCGAACGAAGAGCCGAAGCCCGAATTTGGGCGGAATTTTCAGTCCGAGCAATCGGGCACCGACCCTATTCCGAAGCCGCCATCGCAGTCGACACGGAAATTCGTGCAGCACTCACCGGGTATCTCGCTCAGGGCCGGCGAGAAGGTTCTCTTTCTGCAGACGTCGAAACTTCTGCTGTGGCCGATGCACTGATTGCACTGAGCGACGGTCTCGCGCTGACGATGCTGTACGACCGGGACAGGGAGCTGGAGGCGGTGGCCGCGTTGGATGTTGCAGTCAAACGACTCCTTCCATGTCCTGGAGCCTGATGCCTGGCCACACGAGTATGACGATCAAGTTGCGGCGGACGTCCGAATTTCGTTGCAGCAGATGCTCCAAACTCAACTCGAGGTGCTCCCGATAGTGCGATCTTTCGTTCGAATGACTTCGGGGTAACGGGTATCTATTCGAGTGCGATGAGGAGTTCGACTGCCACGAATCTGTTGCCTTCAGCGAGAACGCCGATCTGGCGGATGCTGCTGTGAACCAGTTTCGCTACGAACAGTTCGTCGCGCGTAGGGAGTGTGCCCGATATGACGGCCATCTCTGACGGACTTGGCTCGACGCGGGCGTGGTCGAGTTCTTCGGACCTGCGTAGCCTTCGGTTCCGTCCGAGGGGAACGGCCTACGGCCGCGCTTGACAAAACCTATTGAGATTCTGACTTCAATGATCGTCAGCGGTACGTCTGTTCGGGTTCGCTACCCGTAACGTTCTGTAGCAGGTCGTATGGACTGACTCCTGAGATTCTTGTCGCCCCGGCAACGAGGTTGACTTAGATTGGGCGTGTTACTCGTGCGGTCTGCGTTCGCGGCGTGACTGAAGAGAGGCATGAACCCCGATCCTCTTGTGTGGTACTGGAAGTCGGAGTGTCCGCCGCGGATCCCACATCTCGTCGATCGGAAGGGACCCGTTCAGTGATCATCATCGGCATCGACCGACACAAGTCCACCCACACGGCAACCGCCCTCGAACCCGCCACCAATACCGACCTCGGATCACTACGCATCGAAGCGACACTCGCGGAGTACACACGCCTTCTGACATGGTCGAAAACGTGGCCGCAGCGGACCTGGGCGATCGAAAACGCAGAAGGTCTCGGCCAATGGCTTCTGGCGGCGGGGGAATCGGTCCTCGACATTGCCACCACCGCAACAGCCCGCGTCCGGCAACTCTCGAAAGGTTCCCGACGCAAGAACGACCGCATCGACGCAGCGAGCGCGCAAAGCAATCGTCACCGACTATCTCGCTACGGTGATCGTCAACTCAACTCCGCGATCCACACCGTTGCGATGGTCCAGATGCGGATGCCGGGCAGCGCCGGCCGCGCCTACTACGACAAGAAAAGAACGGCAGGAATGCCACCGAAATCTGCTATGCGCTGCCTCAAACATCATTTGTCGAATCACCTGTGGCGCATCATGATCGCCGACGAACAACGCCAGCACACCCACCGCATATCATCCAACACAATGGCCGGCTGACCTCCGGAAACTTCTCGTTTTCCCAAGGGGTTGACATATAGAGAGGCGCCCTTCCACAAGCCCAAGGGCCTCGTACGCATTCACGTTGACAGTGATCGATTTTTCCTTCAATTCTGCTTGGTCGTCGCAGTTTTCGCTCGCTGCTACTTAATGAGGAAATGCGTGCCGGCAGGAAATTATCCGTGCAGATCCGTTGCACCGTACTTTAGTCGGCGCGCCTTCGGTATGGTCCGGGGATGGTGGTGCTCGGTGTTGGCTTACTGGTTATCGCGACAGGTGTGAACTGGTTGTACGCGGTGCGGTTGTCGTCTCTCAATGCCGGGCGTCGACTGCCGATTGTCACTGGGCAGTATCCCGTCAGGCCGCCGGCGCGTGTGGCTGCGCTTCGAGCAGTCTGTGCGGGTCTTTCGGTGTACGGCGCTTTGGTGCTGGCTCAGGAGTTTTGGTCTGAGCGGCCACTGCTCGGGCCGTTTCTTTGTGCAGGACTCGCCGTACTAGTGATGGTGGTCCCCACCCTGGTCGTCACCGTCGTCCACAACCGGCACCTTCATCTGCCCGCACACTAGCGACGACATGGGGTTCTCAGCCCTCCCTTGCGCTGCGCTGCGACTGCGGTATCTCACGGCGGTATCAGTCGGCGCTGCCCACGATGAAGGTTGCGCTCGACAAGAACTCGGGCGTGATCCGCACGCTGGTGTAGCTCGCCGCCAGTGCCAGCGATGCCTCGATCACGGGGAAGTCTCCGTCTTCCGTCATGGACTCGTCGCCATCGGGATTGACCCCGACTTCTTCGAGTCGGGGCACCCACTGCGCGGGCATCGGGCCGGGTCCGAAGCCGCAACGCTGCAGCGGATCGAAGTGCACCGTGCGTTCCCCGTCCTCCCATACATAGAACCCGGCATGTGCGTTGACGTCGCGGAAGTGGGTCAGCACCTCGCGCCCGAGGGAGAGTGGTCGCATCAACTCCTCGGATGCGCCTGCGGTCGCCGCAGGTGCGATTGCGATCGTCCAGTCCTCCATGGATGCGGCCCCGATGATGGTGGGCTCCTCCCAGCCGCGCTCGTTGACACCGGCCAGGCCGCTCTCTGTCCCCAGACCTTCCACTGTCATTGCTTCGATCACGGTGGCGGGATCCGAATCCTTGACATACGTCACGAAAAGTCCGTTCGCGATCCACGGGTAGTCGCGGGTCACCCATTCGAAGTCTCGGTAGGTCGTCCGGCCTGACCCGGGTCCGCTCGATGCACCGTTCATCTCGGTTGGACCCCGATCTCCGAGTCCCGAACGAAGTCTGCCGCGGACCTCGGTGTTTCGTCATCGTCATCGAGGATGACCGCGTCTTCGAGATCGAGTAGTTCGTAATCCTCGTCGTCGAGATCCAGCGATTCGTCGATCGGATAGAAGGAGTGCGCGCGGTAACGGAACCCTTCGACAAGTATCGGGCTGATGTCCGTCCAGTCGAACCTGACTAGCGATCCTGGGTGCAGATCGAGGGGTTGCTCCATCGGCATCACGTCTTTGGCGTCGGCCCAACATCCGCCGGGAGTCTCCGCGGAGTCGAATACACCCCACCCTTGCTCGATATACCAAACCCTTACCGAACCTGTCACTTTGCTCATGCGGGCTGCTCCTTGGATAGGTTCGTCATCGACACCGACAATACGATCCCCGAAAAGGGCAGTTGTTTGCTCGTGCACGTATATGTCGAACACAGCAGACGAGAGGTCACCATGCAGCCAGATGATCAACTGTCCGAATCGATCACCCGATCCTCGACACCCGCAGGATCGGTAACAGAGCAATGGGCACGGATCACGGCGTGGTTGGACTCGCATCACTCTCCCGTCACGATCGCCGGCGCAACCGATGCCCAGATCGCAGATGCCGCCGAATCCACCGGAACGACGTGGCCACCAGAGTTGATCGAGTTCTACGAACAGATCAACGGGATTCCGCCTGAGGAGTTGGTTCGGCTTCTCCCGGGCCGTGACCTGTTCGATCTCGAGCGGGTCGTCCAGGAGCGGGAGATGGAACTCGACGTCTATGCCGAAACGAATGAGATCGAGGAGTACGAGCCGCCGGAGGGAACAACGGCTGGCACGGCGGTATTCACCTATATGCCGGAGTTCATTCCATTCGCAGGACTCGACGGTTACCTGTTGTTCGTCGATACGCGCCCGGGGGATCTGTACGGGTGTGTGACGGAGTTCGACAAGGTCGATGCAGACGATGCCGGACCACGGTGGGTCTCGCTCAGCGCGATGCTGACCGATCTGGCAGAGAGCCTCGAAACCGGATCAACATTCGACAAATACTGGAAACCTACTGTGGTCGATGACCAACTCGACTGGAAGTACACGCCTTGACCGGGGAGTTCGAGGAAAAATCGAGCACAACCACTACAGCGGCTGCGTTGTTGGCCGGCCCACGCGGGCGCCGGATGCTGCTCGACTACGTGATGGATGCCGAACAGATCCGGCGACCCGAGCCGCATGACGACTCGTTCCGTTCCGCGATTGTCCGGGCGTCGCATCATCTCGACCCGGAGCGAGACTCGAGCGTGACGTATTCACGCGTGGCGTACGAGTCCGGCGCTGGAGAGCCTCCTGAGCCTCTACGTGCCGTTGTCACTGCCGACGATGTAGCGCACCGCCTGTCCCAGGTGCTGCTTCCCGAGGTCACCGAGGTGGCACTCCGTTCGGCGCTCTCTGCCGCGACGGACTCAGCGCGCTACTGGCAGGATCCCGACGGTGAGGACGTCCTCGCCGCAACCGAGCCGGTGCGGCGTGAGCTTCGACGGATTGCTGAGCACATCGCACGATCCCCGCACGCGCAGTGGTGGACGACCGCGCTCGCCGAGACCGAGCAATGGGTGATAGTGAGCCGCGGCGACGACAGCCCCGATACCTTCGAGCCGGCGGCTGCAGAACTACTGAGCCCCTGGTACGAGCGCAACCTCGCAGCGGAAGCGCGAGGCGCTGACCGCCCAACCGATCCGACAGCGAACGTGTCCGGTCGCTGGTGGTCAAATCCGTCTGTTCGGTGTTCGACACGGACACTGTTCGACGGAACCCCGGCCGAATTGTGGTTCGTCGAAGACAGCATGGGCTGGGAACGCATCGTCACACGAGCTGTCGGTACACCCGCCGGTGCTCGCATCTACGAGATCGACGGCGCGCCGGCGTGGGCGGAACTCTGCAGGCGGTTCCCCCTCGAGGTCACCGCGGAGAAGCGGCACGATTGGTACCGGACTACCGGGCGATCATCAGGGCGGTGGGTCATCCCCAACTGGCAGCTCGTCGCCAAAGACTATGCGGGCGTGCATCTCACCGTTATGGGATACCTGGCCGCAGCGGGGACCGCGATCGACGTCGACGACGAGACGGCGAGCGTCATCGCTGGATGGGCGCCCGACGCAACATGCTGGCTTGCCGACCCCGACCGTATCGGCGACGAATCTCGTACCTGGGTGTTCGATGCCAGCGGAGAAGATCCCGAGTGGGTCGAAGAAACTCAACTATGAGGGCCGCCAATAGTGTTTGCTGCTGCAACGCCCATCCGACGGGCATCGTGTCGAACATCGCGGAGTGCGGGTAGAGGCGTGCGGGTAGAGATGGGCGACCCGGTCTACGAGGACGACGGGTGCGGCTCCGTGTTCGAACGTGCGTTAGTGATTGATACCGGCGCGGCCTCGGTGAGTGGCTGTGGCTGCTCTAGTCCTTGGTCTCGGTTGGTGGGTGCGCGGTCTTCAGTCGTGTGGGTTCGACGGTGATGGCTGCGAGGAGGGCGGCGTTGATCGGGTCGCCGTAGGGATCCGGCGTCGTGACGCGGACAACGCCGGTTCTGCTCGGTCCAGACAGGGCGATTGTCGAGGTATCGCTTGTCTGGTGGTTGATACTTCGTAACTTCTCCCTGCCGGCAATGCTCCATTTGGTTCCGTATGTATCGACTGCTACATCTGCTCGGGTCGCCGCTTTCGCAACGGTGCGCTCCGATTCTGGATCGGTAACGGGTATCAGGCGGCGGGTCGTCTCGTCGAGGACGTGGAGGCGATGAAGGTCCGGTTCTGTGCGCACGGTTCCGTGTCGTCGATTGTTGGACAGCCTGGCTCTTGACTGACCTACGACGTAGAGCTTGTGCTGGTGGACGGTAGTGACCCTGCCACCTGTAGTGGTGTAGCGATCGAGGTTCAACTCGCCGTCGCCGGTGAGCGTGCAGCGGTGGACGTCGTGTGGGGAGGTGATCCCGCAGCCGTCGTTGCCGTCGGCGTGGACTCGGCGCGTCCACAGTTCATCCAGGACTTCGATAGGCAGAGGCAAGGTATATCGAACGATGTTCGGCGGACCGCCACGTGATGCGTCCACCCGAAGAAGTATCGGATCCGACGCGTGCATGACCCACACGATGTTGTCGTAGGCAGCGACAGCGCCGGCCTTGAAGGGTGGTGTGCTGTCCGATCGGGTGTTCAGGTCGAGTTCGACCAGGACGCCTACTGCTACGAAGTCGCCGTCTCGTGTTGTTTCGGTCGGCCACCAGCTGACGTCGGTTGGGACTGCGCCGACTTCCGACAATCGATCCGAACCGGGGATCTGGCCCCAGCCGTTGTCGAGGCGGCTTACGCGTCGCTCGACGAGCTGGATTCGACGCGCGCGGCCGTAGACCCGGCCTGGTCTGTCTTGGCCTCGGTCGTCCTCGAGGTCTGCGCTGAAAACCCCGGTGAGGGTGACCGGTTCGCGGATGGCACGGTCGGTCCACCATTGACTGCTCCACCCGTCGCCGTAGACGAGGTGCAGCCACCGCAGAGCGCCATCAGGGCCGGTCACCGGGGCGCGGCCGTATGCCGGGCAGGCGATTGCTGTTCGCGTTTCATCACACACCGACGGCGTATCGCCAGCTGAATAAAGTACCAATGACACGTCGACGACGTCGCCGATTGCAGCGTGGGGAAATGATCCATCGCCGATGACCCATCCGGGGACGAATACGCGCAATGTTCGAGGATGTTGAATTACCTCGCGCACTTGGTCGTTCATGTTGTTCCCGACGCACTAGGGGGTCCGAACGGCGAAGCGTTCGGGCGTCAGGTCACCGCTCCTGACGATACAACCATCGTTCAACGACGTCGGATCCGTTTCGAACAAGGCTCGATCCCGATGCTTCCCGTGTGATGTGTTTTTTCGTGTAGATGGCGCGACGGCCTTGTGAATCACGTTGCGACGGAGCTGGATCCGAACCTGAGCAACGCAGAAGCCTGACGCTAGAGGGCAGCTGGTTCGAATGGTGCCGTTGTCCATACATATCCAGAGGCAGGTGTGAAGGCGACACGAATTGGTACGGTCGTCGGTATGACTCCACTGAAAGGCGCATGACGCGCCAACGCACGCTTGTCGTGCAGATCGAGAGCATCGCGATCGAGGATGGCCAAATCGTGCCGCCGAGTCTCGGTGACGTGATCGAATTTCCGCTTCGCTTCGTCGAACACCCCGCGGCCGATGCCAACACGGTGACGATTCGCGCGCTCCTGGAAGCAAGTGCCCTGGATCCGATTTTCCAGTACACCGGCCATGATTCGCCTCGCCGGTGGGAATGGAACGGATTGTTGCGCGGTGACGGCTGGACGGCGTCATGGCGCGACTTCCGGCCACTCACCGGACAGGTGGAGCTGAGCGGCCGTTTCTACGGAGTGATGGGGTATGACACCCCGACCAGGGTGCGTGGGCGGGTGACCCGCGTGCAGCTGGTCAGCGCGCGCTACCGGCGCCCGCCTGAGAGTCACGGGTGGAGCATCGTGCCGGGCCACCGTACGTTCCGCGACATCGAGGCGGCACCACGTTTCTTCGGCAACGACATGTTCATGCGCGACGATCTCTTCGAGGTGGATCGCGGTGTCGGGGTGCTCGTGGACCTCGATCTCGACGACGTACCTCCAGTGCCGGCCCGCCCGTCGATCGTTCCGGGTGACGTGTCCGCGTCGGGCGAGATGTTGTGGGTCGTGGACCAGCTATTGCCGATCGTGGTGAGCGTTGATCCCGATCATGTTGCCCGCGAGTATGTTCTGCCCGGTCAGATCGGACACTCGCGGCGCCTGTGGGCCACCCCGACGGGATGTTGGGTGGGCGGCAACGACGGCCTGTACCGGTGCGTGATCGGGGAGGACCCTCGCAAAATCTCGGACCACCCGGTCCATGCCGGTGCAGTGATCGGCGAGCACTTCCTGGCCTGCCCATCCGGCACGAAGTGGTCGCTGCACACCCAGGACCACGAACCTATCGCGGTAGACGTGCCGGACGGCTACGTCAGTTCGATAGCCGTCGACGGTGAGTCCTTTGTCGTTCTGGCAGAGCAGCGACATACCGATGCGGCATCGACCTACCGGCTGATTCGAGTGAACGTCTCCGGTGATGTGACCGTCGGTCCGGACTTGCCGCCGATGCAAGGTTTTCCCAGGCCATTTCTCGTAGGCTCACCACTTCGAGTTTTCCGCGGCAAGATAGCGGTGGTGGTGCGTCCCGATCTGACGTACGGGACGGTGGAGAAACTCGGAGGTGATGTCTTCCGGGGTGGTCAGGTCGGCGACTTCGTGTGGATCATCGGTCACCCACCGGACGGGACGTCGCGAACGCGGTGGTGGCCGCTACCTGGTCCTGCCGAGTATGACCGCACCCGCCAGTTCTGGCTTTTCACCTTGTTGGATGCGGGCACTCTCGAACCGGTGAAGAGCACACCGATTTTCGCCCCCGCCCCCGCTGTGACGATCGACCACAAGGGAACCGTCTGGGTGAGAGGTGATGGTGTGCAGTCGATTCCGGCGGAGTCGATGCAGTGGCCGAATGACTTGGACGTAGCCGCCCTGCTCGATGAATCTCGCCCGCAGTAATCCCCGTCGACATCACCAGGAATCGAGGACTACGCGGGATATGGTCCTCGATCCCGGTAACAGCATCAGTGCAGGGTTGAGAGTGGATGACGATCTGTCGGACCTGTGCCTCGACGGTAGCGCTCTCGCAGGTGACAACAGGTGCGCCTTGTGCGGCCCCGGCCGCTGTGACGGTGTCCCCGGTGCGCTCCCACGTTGCCCAATTACTGACCGGACGCGGCAGTGGGTTCGGTTCGGTAGCCGCAGCTTTCGCGAGGACACCGGTCAACAAATCGGTCTGAGTTGCGCGGTTGAGCGCCTCCCAACCTGATCGTCGCGGCCGGGCTGCCAAGAGAAGATCATCGACATGGCGTTGGCGGCCACGGTCTTCGGCTGCGCGTGCTCAGGCGAGAGCAGGTGGCCGTGCTCAAAATCGGCATCGCTGCCTCGGAAGTGCTGGTTACCGAGGTCTCGGCGTGTTGGCGCAGAGCGAGTACCTCGCCGACAATCAAAAAGACGGCAACGATCACGCCGACGATCGTGCAATCACCCGAGGCCTTAGGTGCGGTGGAGTCGTCCACATCTGGGGCGGGTCCGTGGTTCTGACCAGCGGACGGCATGCCGTGCCCGATCGTGGTTATGTGGATGACTGCGGTATATATCGGTATTGATATATGATGGTGGGGTGGAGCGAGGCGACGAGAAACCGATCCGGTGGGTGGGCAGTGCGCTCGACGACTTGCGTGACCTTCCGGCCGATGTGCAGGACGATCTCGGATATCAGATCGGGCGAGTGCAGCAGGGGTTGGAGCCGGATGACTGGAAGCCGATGAAGGACGTCGGGGCTGGTTGCCGCGAAATCCGAGTCCGGACGTCGGATGGAGCGTTCCGCACGTTCTACCTCGCGAGCTTCGCTGGGGTGATTTACGTGTTGCACTGTTTTCAGAAGAAGACGCAGAAGACTTCGAAGTCTGACATCGAGTTGGGTCGACAGCGGTACAGGGCGGCGTCGGCGCATGCGAAGGAGAAGCGATGAGTGAGAACGATATTGTCGAGACCGCGTCGGTATGGGAGGCGGTGAGTGACACCTCGGGTGAGGCGTACAACCGTCGACTCCGCGCGGATCTGATGACTGCGATCCGTGGGCAGATCGACCGTTTCGGTTGGTCGCAGGTTGTTGCTGCCCAGAATCTCGGTGTCACTCAGCCGCGTTTGTCGGATCTCTATAGGGGAAAGTTGAGTAAGTTCTCTCTCGATGCTCTGGTCAATCTTGGTAGCAAGGTCGGTGTCCATGTCGGAGTGCATGTGGACACCGGCACGCTCAGCAACCGTTGACGCCCCTGCTGAGCTTGGCCGGCGCTGTGATCCGGGCGTGCACGCCGTAACCGGATCGTTGATCCGGCCCTTCTGTGCGGGGTTCGACCTGTTTCGCAAACGAATGCTCCTCAACGGCTGACGTATTCAGAATTGATCACGGAAAGTGGGCCAGAACCGGGTTTCGACCGTCGTTCACAGTCGGTCGAGGAAGTTGGTGCGAGCGGATTGAAGTAGCTCGTGGTAGTCCATTCCGTATGTCCAGGCGGCATGTTGAAGTGCATTGATCGCGGCCTCCAAGGGTGGAAGTTCTTCAGCGGTGTCGTTTTCGAAGGCGGCGAGCGCTTGGTATTGCGGGATGACGTCGGCGCTGCCGGGGATTCCGGTGTTGATTGTGCGGATGATTCGTGGGTCGGCGGTGAGGCGGGCGGCGGAGACCATACCGTTTTCGAAGGCTTCTGGTCGGCTGCGGCCTTTGTCCACGGCGTCCAATCCTTCGGCGATCCAGTCGATGTGGGAGATTCCGGCGCGGTCGAAGGCGCGGTGCACGCACCAGCGTGCGAATGCGCGTTGATCGGTCTCGTCGAGTTGTTCGATACGTTCGACGAGTTCGCGGTCGAATCCTGCCATGTATTGAGCTGAGTAGAGCGATTCGAGTTCCGCCGACAAGGGGCGGTCACCGAAATGTGCACGTTGTGCGCGATCGGCTTCGGCTTCGGGGCTGTAGACCCCGACCCGGACCGGATCGCCGTCGGGGCCGATGATGGTCACGATGCGACTGTCGATGTCGTCTTCGGTGGGTTGGTTCGATGCGGAAGGTTCGGTGGACCATGCGGTGTCGGTTTCGAGGATCTGGCGCACTTCGAGATCGATCATGCTGTCGGGTTCGTGGGGCCAGAGGTGGAAGAGGTAGTGCTCGGAGGGTTCGTGGACTTCGAGTCCTGCGTTGATATCGCGTCCGCGGGCGTAGGCACGAATGTGGTAGCGGCCGGAGGGGATTGGTTCCAGGGTTGAAATGACGGAGCCGGCGGCGGTGGTGAGCAGTAGATTCTCGCGCGATTCGATGGCGGATTCTGCGATGACTTCCCAGTCGCTGTGGTGGGAGTGGTCCGGCCGCAAGTGGACTGCGAACCTGTCCAACACCGTGGGCCGGCCGGCCCACGGCGCCCCCAGCAATTCCTCGACACTGTTCGCGTAGTAGAAACGACGAACGGTCTCCCGTGCCAGTCCGAGTTGCCGTGCGATTGTTCTGATTCCCATGCCTTCGTTCTTGAGAGTTGTGACCGCCTCGAATCGCCGTTTCGTGCGGACGGTAAGTATCGAACTCTCCTGACGAGCTACGTGCACCTGTTCGGCGGCCATCCTCAGTTGCTCCAACGCGGTGCGATCCATCGAACGTTCAGGCTCTGACTCGGGCTCCTTCCTCAGGCAATGATGATGGGCTGCAACGGTTTTCTCCACTGCCTCGGCAAGGTTGTGCCACAGGTGCCAGCGGTCTGCGACTTCGATCGCTTCGGGTGCTCCGGTGCGTGCGGCTTCTTCCGTACGCGCCGGCGCGGTCGCGGCAGATCACCTCGGTACCGGGATGTGCTCGCAGCCATTCGGTAACTGTTTCGGCTTTCCGATCGGCGAGAACATCGACGGGTCGGTGAGTGCCCATATCGATCAGAACTGTGCCGTAACGATGCCGCCGACGGAGAGCGAAATCGTCGATGCCAAGCACTTCGACAGTGGTCGTGGGCGGATCCGGTAACGCTCGGACCAGCCGCAACAAGGTAGAGCGTCCGACGGAAACTCCTAGCGTAGATGCCAACCTCGATCCGGCTCGTCGCGCCAACGCGAGTGCGATCTTCTCGAGGATTTCGCGCAGCAGCGGAGTGGTCCGTGTGTAAGCCTTGGTTAGTCCGTCGATCTGCTCGACAAATGTGCGTCGGTCACAGCCGGTGTTCGAGCACAGAAATCGACGTACCTGCAAGACGACGTAACTCGATCGTCCAGCGATGGCCGTATCGGCGAGCATTCGTTCGTACCGACTGTGCACGCGTTTCGAGGAAACATCACAGGTAGGACAGCTCGCCGAAGTCGACAACGGCGCCGCACGAATACGGACTCCACCTGCGGTGCATCGACCGAATCGATGTCGACCCCGACAGATGCGGAAGAAGTACACGCAGATCACAACAGTTCTCAGAACACTACAACGATCATCTCCCGCACGGTCCACGTCCTACCGGAACGACACGCGGCGCGAAGCTGGAACCGTCACGGAAAGTGGGCCAGAACCAAAATTCAGATGCCGTTGACAATGATCGATCAGATCAACGAGAAGACGCGTGCAGCTCGGCTGCTGGCCATGTACGAACACATCTTGGGTCGAGCGAGCGGATTTCCTGAGATGAAGCGGATTATCGAGCCGCCAATGCACATAGACAGTGTCCTGAGTTCGAACATTCAGTTCTCCGACTGGATCGCCGCATGCGTAACAAGAGCGATTCGAGTACCAGATCATCAAGGAATCTCCCTACCAGCGGGTGACGAGGGACAACGCACTGCCGTCGGTCAGGGGCGCATTCACTCATGAGTCGAAGATCCACCTGTGGCAGCGTGACCTTTCTGATCTCAATCACTCGGACATCTTCCGCAGTGATCGACTGCTGCATCCTGCGGCGGCGGGACAGTTGGTCGGCGACTATCTTCTGGCAGATCGATTCCGTCGAATGAAAGCTGCGGCCGAGCGAGCACAGACCAGGCAGTAGAAGGTGTTCACCGTTGGCGATTTCGTCTGGCGAGCAACAGCGTTGGTTGTACTGGCCAGCCAGCCAGTAGTCATACACAACTGAGGTAACTGATCACGTCATTCCGGAGCAGTTTCATTCGCTGCAGGTTGACTTGCAAAGCTGACTTCATGAGCAACTTCGGCAAGTCGCGCTTCGATAGCGGGCATCGTCCGATCGAATGCATACTCACGGCCTATGCCCCGTTGACTCCCGTGTGGCACAGCATTGAGGTCGCGTTGGGGTAGCAGGCCGGGTAGCGCGAGTCCGGTCAACAGTGTCGGTATAGCAACCTCGGCAACGTACCGATGCAATTGATTCAATTCGCGACCAGGCGGTACCCACCCTGCATTGTCGGAGGACGGCAGACTCAGGATCGCTCAACTGGCGCGCTGAAACCGGGAGTGATCATCAGACGGCGCCGGCGCCGACCGGTGGATCGGTCCCTCCAGTTCGGCGAGTCGTCGTCCCGTGCCGTTGCGTCGCAGGGCGATGATCTCCGCAAGGATGGAAATCGCGGTCTCTTGCGGGGTTTCCGCCCCCAGATCCAGACCGATAGGTGAGGACAGACCGGCCAGTTCGGAATCGGTGACGCCCGCGGAGCGGAGCCGTTCCAGTCGATCGAGGTGGGTGCGTCTGCTGCCCATCGCCCCGACGTAGCCCGCATCCGATCGGAGTGCGACCTCGAGCACGGGAACGTCGAACTTGGGATCGTGCGTCAGCACGCAGATCATGGTGGATTCGGTGATCGTTGTCTGCTTCAGATAGTCGTGCGGCCACATCACTACCACGTCATCCGCCTCGGGGAACCGTTCCTTGGTCGTGAACACCGGTCGCGCGTCGCACAGGGTCACCGAGTACCCGAGCACCTTCGCGGCGCGGATGAGTGCATGTGCGAAGTCGATCGCGCCGAACACGAGCATCCGCGGCGGTCGGGCGATCGAGGAGATCATCACCGACAGATCGGCTTCCGCGCAATCGCCGGTCTCGCCCATGCGCACGGTTGTGACGGCACCAGCGTCGAGGTGAAGCCTGGCCTGCGCGACGACCGCCGCGTCCAGGAGCGGATTACCGCAGGACCCGGCCCACGAGTTGCCGGTCACCACCATCGAACGGCTGAAATGGGCGCCATCGGTGATGATCGTCGCAGTCGCCAACGGCTGGTCGGCCGCGACCGCGCCCGGCACCATGGCGATGCCGGGGAGATGCTCTGGACCTGCCGGTTGCACGAGGACCTCCATGGACCCGCCGCACATCAGCCCGATCGACCCGGCTTCGTCGTCGCTGATGGAGTACCGGCGGATTGTTGCTCCCCCGGTATCCATCACCTCCGCTGCGATGTGGACGATGTCGCTTTCGACGCAGCCGCCCGAGATGCTCCCGGCGACCGCACCGCCGCGTGCGATCGCCATCACGGTGCCAACGGGCCGCGGGATGGACCCGGTCGAGCTGATGATCGTCGCGATGGCACAGTCCATTCCGGCCGTGTGCCATGCGGCGACCTTCTGCAGAATCTCACGCATCCGCCTGTCCTTTCCTAGCTGCGCTTGGACTCTCGGCGAAGCCAGATGGCTGCAAACACCGCCAAAAGCCCCGCCGCGGCAGCGACCGCGATGATCCGGCCTTTGCTGGGGGCAAGGACGCCCACCAGGTCCAGCGGCTCGTTCTCGACCAGTTTGGTGGCGGTGGTCGGGGCAGCAGAGGTGGTTGTGGTTGCTGTGGCCTCGGCTGCGGTCGGCTCGGTCCGAGTGTTGTCCAATTCAGCTGCCAGGTTCTTGGCGAACTGACCGATGATCTTGGTACCGATGTCCTCCATGACACCGCGACCGAACTGCGCGGGGCGCCCGGTGATCGCGAGGTCCGTCGCTACATGGGCGTCCGTGGTCGCGCCGTTCGGCGTCAAGGTCAGGGTGATGGTGGCGCTGACGGTCCCGGCCCCGCGGTTTTCCTTGCCGGAGCCTTCGATGACGACCCGCCGCTTGTCCTCGTCGCGCTCGACGAAGCGGCCCTTCATCTTGTAGGTCATCTGGATGGCACCGACCTTGACGCGGATCCGGCCGGTGAACTCGTCACCCTCGACGGTATCGAGCGTTGCCCCCGGCATGCAGGGCGCGACGCGCTCGACGTCGAGCAGCAGTGCCCACGCCTCGTCGATCTCGGTGGGGACATTGAAGTTGTTTTCGAAAATCATTGCTTTCCGCCTTGTTGCTTCGGGATGGGGCAACCGGTCATCGGGTGAGTCCGGCCTTGTCGAGGAGCGTCCAGATCCGGGTGGGGGACATGGGCAGGAATACGAGGTCCTCGGCGATCTCTGGGACCGCGGCAGCGACCGCGTTGGCGATGGCCGCGGGAGTCGGAATGGTGCCGCTCTCGCCTGCCCCCTTGAACCCGCCCGGTGTGAACGAACTCGGGTGAACCATGTGGTCCATCTCGATGTCCGGAACGTCCTCGGACATAGGGAGAATGTAGTCGAGATACGTGGTGGTCAGAGGCTGGCCGGTATCGGAGTAGACGACCTCCTCGAGGAGTGCGCCGCCAAACCCCATCGCGACCCCGCCGACGATCTGGCCCTCGACGATCAAGGGGTTCACCAGCACTCCGGCATCGTGAACGAGCCAGTACGCCTCGACGGTGACCTTTCCGGTGTCCAGGTGGACAGCGACCTGCGCGGCATGGGTGGCGTAGCCGTAGGTGATGCTCGCGGGGTCGTATTCGCCAATTTCCTCGAGGGCGATCGGATCGGTCGGTCCTCGTCCCCAGCCCATCCATCCGCGGTGGGCGACCTGCGCCCACGAGATCGACTGTGCGCCATCGGCGGTGGTGTAAACCAGACCGTCGAAGGTGACCTGGTCGGGTTCGGTCTTCAGCGCCGCCGCCGCGAGAGTCTGCATGCGACAGCTCAGGCGTTCGGCCGCACCGAGGAGCGCCGCGCCACCGACCGCGACGGCCCGACTCGCCTGAGATGCCATGTTCGAGTACGGCGAGACCGCCGTGTCGCCGAGCTGGACGGAGATCAGAGGCATGGGGACGCCAAGCGTGTCGGCCGCGATCTGGGCGAGAGCGGTCTCGATGCCCTGCCCCACCGAGGTGACGCCGGAGAACACGGTGACCGAACCGTCTTCGTTGACGCGGACTCGGGTCGAGTCCCAGGTGCTCCAATGGATTCCGTACATCTCGGACAGGGCGGTCGGTGCGAACCCGGTGATCTCGGTCATCGAGGAGTACCCGATGCCGCGGCGCACGCGTTCGGTCGAGGTGCGGTTCTTGCCGGCGGACATGTCCGCCGCCCGCTGGAGTGCCTGCGGGTAGTCGCCGGTGTCGTAGGGCATCTGCAGCCGGGTCACGACCGGCAGTTCGGCCGAGGTGATCATGTTCCGCTGGCGCAGTTCGACGGGGTCGACGGCCAGCACGCGGGCCGCCTCGTCGATCAGCCGCTCGCGCACGTAGGTGGCTTCCTGCATACCGTAGCCGCGGAACGCGCCGGTGGGCACTGCATTGGTGTACCAGGCGGTGACGGTGGCAGCCGCGGCGGAGGTGTATCGGTACGGGCCCTCGACCATCAGACCGGATACCTGGAACGGTCCGGTGCCGCCGGTGCCGGTGCAGGAATAGGCGCCGACGTCACCATGGAGATCAACGTGCAGCGCGAGGAAGGTGCCGTCGGCGTCGAGCGCGAGGCGGGCACGGTCGAGTTGGCCACGGCCCTGGTAGCTCGACACCAGCGCCTCGGCACGGTCTTCGATCCACTTGACGCGGGCGCCGATGGTCTTGGCTGCCAGGCAGACCATCGCCTCATCCGGGAACAGGAGCGTCTTGAGGCCGAAGGCGCCGCCGACGTCGGGTGCGACGACGCGAACCTGGTCGGCGCGCAGGCTGAGCGCCCGCGCGACTTCCTGGCGCACCAGGTGCGGGACCTGGGTGCTCGAGTGGACGGTCAGCTGGCCGACCGCCGGGGTCCACTCGGCGACGATGCCGCGGGGTTCCATCGAGTTGTGGCTGATCCGCGGCACCGTGTACTCGCGGTCGATGACGGTGTGCGCCGAAGCGAACACACCTTCGAGCGTTTCGAGGGTGTCGCCGAAATGGATCTGGCCGACTCTGTTGGAGCCGAGTTCCGGGTGGACGAGGGGCGCGCCCTCCGCGCGTGAGTTAGCGATAGAGACCACCGCAAGCGACTCGTCGAAGGTGACGTCGATCAATTCGATCGCATCTTCCGCCGCCGCCCGACTCTGCGCGACGACCACCGCGATCGGCTGGCCGACGTACCGGATGACGCGGCTGAACAGGGCGAAGTCGATCTCTTGCTGGCCGGGAATCAGCCAGGGCGCCGGAATCGTCTGCAGGCCGGCCTCAAAATCGTCCGGCCCGAGCACCAGCATCACTGCGGGATCCTTCTGAGCCTCGGCGGCGTCGAACTCCGTCAGGCGCCCCGCTGCGATGGGGCTGCGGAGGACCGCGGCATGCAACGTGCCGGCGTCCTTGATGTCGTCGACATACCAGCCGTGGCCGCGAAGCATGCGGTCGTCCTGGACGCGGGGAACGGGGGAGCCGATCAGGGCCGCGCTGTTGTCGGCTTCGGTGGTGGTCATTCGGAGGCCTCCGTCCATGTCTTGCGGATCGCGGCGCGGATGCTCGCGTAGCCGGTGCACCGGCAAATGTGACCGCCGAGGACCTCGGTCTCGGTGTCTTCGACCGTGCGGCCATCTCGTTGCGCTGCGGTGACGCTCATCAGGACCCCGGGCGTGCAGAACCCGCACTGCAGGCCGTGCTCTGACTTCATCGCCTTTTGGAAACAGGACAGCTCGTCACCGGTGGCGAGGGATTCGACCGTTTCGACGGTCGCACCGTCGGCCTGGACGGCGAGCATCAGGCACGACCGCACCGGAGTGCCGTCGACCAGGATGGTGCAGGCGCCGCAGACACCCTGCTCACACCCGACGTGGGTGCCGGTCAGCTCCTGATCGTGCCGGAGGAAATCGCTGAGCAGCGTCCGCACCGGGACGGTCTCGCTGCATTCGGAGCCGTTGAGCGTCAACGTGATCGATTTCGTTTGTCCAGTCATGACTGCTCCTCGTTGAGCTTGATCAGCACTCGTCGCACGAGTGAACGTAGGAGTCCCCGGCGGAAGCCGGCGGTTCCGTGGATGTCGGTGGGCGGATTCACCTCCGCCGACGCCGCGTCGGCGGCGTGTTCTACTGCATCCGCAATCGCCCTCCCGGTCAGGGCATTCTCCAACCCGAACAGACGTTGGGGCACTTCCGAGACGCCCGCGGCAGCAGCCCTCGCGGCGGTAACGACGCCGTCCTTGACCGAGATGCCGAGGCAAAGACCCGCGAAGGGGAAATCCCCCTGGCGGCGGGAGATCTCGTCGTAGACGAAGGTCAGTCCGGGGTGCAGGGGGAAGTCGACGGACACAACGATTTCATCGGGTTCCTTCGAGGTGGTGAAAACAGACTCGAAGAAGTCCTCGGCCGGCACGGCGCGCGAACCAGCCTTCGAACGCAGGTGGATCGTCGCGCCGAGCGCGACCGCAACGGTGGGAATTTCGGCGGAGGGGTCCGCGTGGCTCACGGTGCCACCCACGGTCGTGCGAGCCCGAATTTGGGGATGCGCCACATACGAAGCCGCGGAACCGAGCACCGGGAGCGCCGCCCGGACACCGTCATCGTGTTCGAGAGTTGCCAGACGGACGGTGGCGCCCACGGACACCGCCGAATCCGAGATCGCGATGGTGTCGAGGCCCTCGACCCGATTGATGTCGATCACCAGTTCGGGCCGTGCGAACCGCATGTTGAGCAGAGGTATCAGGCTCTGGCCGCCGGCCAGCAGTGTGGCGCCGTCCTGCGCTTCGGCGAGGAGATCGAGAACTTGGTCGAGCGAACTGGGCGCTTCGTAGTCGAACGCGGGTGGTTTCATTGTGGGCCCCTAGCTCAGTGTTGGGGATCGGATCGGGCGAATATCGTTGTCACTCTGGGTATCTCTCGAACAATGTGTTCCCTGCGGGCTGACCGAGCCCACGAATGGAAAGACCGGAGTCGACGACGAAGGTCGAGCCGGTGATGGCGGCGGAGTCGGATGGGCTGGCCAGCAGCGAGTACACGGCTCCGTAATCCGCTGCATCCGGCATCACTGCCAGAGGCAGCGCGGTCTCCGTTCCGTCGAGGACGGCTGCCTTCTGGCCCTGTTCCAGGGTGGACAGGCCGGTCATCACGGTGTTGGCGACTCCCGGAGCCACGGCGTTGACCCGCACCTGCGGCGCCAATTCGTACGCCAACTGCTTGACCAGGCCGGCCAGCGCATGTTTGGCGCATGTGTAGAAGATCCCGCCGCCGCTGGGCGAGCTCGACGCGAACGATGCGGTCAGGACCACTCGGCCGCCGCGGGTGGCCAGCATCGGTAGCGCCGCACGGATCAGGTGCAGTTCGGCGAGGACGTTTGATCGAACGCTCTCGGTGAGAGCCTGATGGAGGAGCTCGCCGGGAATGTCGATCATGGGTACGGCCTGGTCGAAGACGCCGGCGCAGGACACCACCACGTCGACAGGTCCGAAGCGATCGGCGGCCACCGATACGGTATCCACCGCTGCCCGCCAGTCGCGGCAGTCGGACCGGTGGACCTGCAGGTTGTCCGATCCGCACGCGGTCTCGAGACGGTCCAGGCGGCACTGGTCGATGTCGACGGCGAACACCGATGCGCCGTCAGCCAGGAACCTTGCGACGACCGCGGAACCGATGCCGCCGGCAGCGCCGACAATGATGCAGGTCTGTCCATCCAGTGATCCCATCGCTACATCACCCTGGCTTCGCCGAGGCGTCGGTAGTGGTTGGCCGTGCGCTCGGTGACCGTGCCGTCAGCGTTGGCTGGGGAGTTGATCTGAGGGGACTTGACGATCCGGTTGCGGGTGAGCCGGCGCGCGATGCGGCCTGGCCTACCAAGATGGGAATACACACGGGTCCTTTCAGTGTCGGGGCTGGACTGGCTGCTTACGGCAACTACTCCCCGCTGAGGAGCTTTCCGGCGCCGGGGACGACGGTGTCGAGCCCCAGATTGCGGAGAATCTCCCACACCGTGGCCGACGCCGCCGTCAGGACCGGGATGTCGTACTGCTGCTGCACCTCGGCGAGGGCAGGCAGCGAGGGCATCTGCACGCATGCGCTCAGGACAATCGCGTCCGCGTCGTCGGTGTTGAGGTTCTTGACGTATCCGGGCAGGTTTGCGGGGTCGAGGAGGCCGACCTTAAGGTTGTCGGGCTCCTCCAGCGCCACTGAGTCGATGACTTTGATGCCTTCGTTCTCGATGTACGAGATCACGGTGTCGGTCAGTTCCCGCATATACGGGGCGACGAGCACGATCTTCTTCGCGCCCACGTGATGAAGGGCGCTGACCAGGGCGCCGGCCGAGGTGACCACGGGGGCGTCGCCACCGCCCTCGGCCGCGACGGTCTTCGACAAACGCTCCTGCGACACGCAGTGGTATCCATTGCCCTGCGCCATGATCGCCACCAGGCAGGCGTAGGCGAGGACTTTCACCCGTGCATCGGCGAGCTCGGCCGCACACCGCAACGAGTCGTCGTCCATCGCCTTGAGCTCTTCCGGAGTGACGTGCTTCATCCGCATCCGGGAGGAATGGAAGGTGAACCTTTCCGGCAGCACAGATTCCCGGGCGTGCAGCATGGCCGGGATCTCGGTCTCCATCGTCGTGTTGGAACTCGGTACGACCAGTCCGACTCGAATTGCGTTCATGTGAGGGCCTTTCATTTGAGGTGGTGAATCTGCTGGAGGCCGAGGGCTACCCGGCGAAGACATTGGTGGTGCTCAGCCCATGGAGCAGGGGCGGAAGCGAATCCGACACGGGCAGATGCAGACGGTCCAGGCAACGACCGTCCGTGATGCCGGCGAACTCGAAACCGGTGCCCTCGATCGCGGCGAGCAGGGGCACGAACGTGTGCTCAGGAGCGGAGGTGCGCACTATGCCGAGTGCCGCGTCGATCAGGTGGAACTGCAGCAGGGCCCGCGCAGAATCCACGTCGTGACGTCGAACGGCGTCGAGGAACATACGGTCGACCTCGGTCACGTCCTCCAACGCCAGCGGCCGGGTGAAATACACCGCCTGATGCCGGTCGATGTGCGTGATCAGGGATCGCGTGAGGTCGCCGAACGGCTGCGGATACTTCTCGAGCAGCACGTTGTGATACTTCTTGTGCCAGAACTGGAAGTCCTTGGTGCTCAAACTGTCCCGGCTCATCTCCCACAACGCCCGCTCCATCCGGGCGATGTCGTCATCGGTGACCAGCGGGATCGTCGAGGCCAACGCGTGGGGTTCGACGAGGATTCGCACCGCGTAGGAATCCTCGACGTCGGAGACGCTCAACGGCGCAACCACGACACTCCGATTGGCCTCCGAGACGACGAACCCTTCCCGTTCGAGCCGTTGGAATGCTTCCCGAAGCGGCGTGCGGGAGACGTTGAGGTCCGTCGCCACCTGGATCTGCGGCAGCCGGATACCCGGTCCGTAGGTGCCGTCCGCGATGCGGTCCTTGAGTATCTGATAGACGACATCGACGGTTTGCCCGTTGCGCGTGCTGGTCATTGCGGCTCGGTTCTCTCATCGTCTTCGGATCCAAGTCGGATCCTGATCAGGTCGGTGAACAGCTGCGGCTTCTGCTCAGCGATTACCTCGAGCTGCATCGGATCGAGGAGGATGTGCTTCCCGTTTAAGGGAATGCGGACTTCGAGCCGCTCGCCGTTGCGGGTCCAGACCTTGCGGACCGTCACGCCGGCGAATTCGTTGCCGATGCCGATCCATTGGTCTGTCTCGATGATGCCCGGATCGACGTCGTGGACGTGGTCGGCCTCTTCGCGGTTAAGGGGAGGTGTGGATTGCATGAGTGTGCGCCTTTCCTTTTCAGCTGACCGCGATCGAGAGGGGAGTCGCGTCGTAGATGCGAGCGGGCCGGACACCGTGGAGAACGGGAAGGATCGTTCGGGTGCGCTCCACTTCGGCCATGTCCAGTTCGAGTACCCGCGTCGCATACGGTGCGCTGCCGAGGTCCGCGAGGACCTCACCCCACGGGCCTACCGCCATCGCGTGCCCCCACGTCCGGAAACCGCGGTCGACGGAGGGGTCGTCCGAGGCAACTGTTGTGGACGCGACCACGTATGCAAGGTTCTCGATGGCGCGTGACTGCAGAAGGGTCTGCCAGTGTGCAGAACCGGTCTTTTCCAGGAAGGCGGCTGGGTAGAGCAGGACCTCGGCACCGGCTGCCGCAAGTTTGCGCGATGCTTCGGGGAAGCGGATGTCGTAGCAGATGAGCAGGCCGATTTTGATCCCCGCGACTTCGAGGATCGTGAGGCGTTCCCCGGGTGCCTCAACCGTCGATGCCTCGAACGACTGGCCGCCGATGTTCGCATCGAACAGATGAAGTTTGTCGTATCGGCCACGCAGCGTGCCGTCCGCGCCATACACGAGCGCACTGTTGGTGGTGTGCTCGCCGATCCGGTACTTCAACCCGCCGACCACAGTGACAACTCCACATTTCGCGATGTGTTCCTCGAGCTTGTGCAGCAATTCACTGTCGGGGGTGAACGCGGCCTCGCGCATCTCGGCGTTGGTGCCCAGCATCAATCCGTTCTCGGGCAACAGGACAACGTCCGCACCGTCCTCGGCGCACGACGTGATCGCACTGCAGGCATATTTGACGTTGCGTTCGATGTGTGTCGAGGCATCCCATTGGGTCAGCCCGATGCGCAGTACCCGGTTTCCAGCCATAACGATTCGGCTCCTTGTTCTCAGTGTGGAGTGAGGGGAAGATTCACAACGGTCCAGCCGCCCCCGGAGGCCTCCATGGGCTCGTATGCGAGGACGTCCGCGGGTACAGCCGGACCTACTACACCGAGCATGATTATCCAGTTCTGGATCTCGTACTGGCCGTGATCGAGCAGTGGATAGGGCTCGAGGTTCGCCAGATCCTGGCCTCGGCCCGCCTTGAGCAGATCGAGGATGTAGGTGTCGAATTCGACGTCGACGCCGCCGAACTTGCCGGGATCTAACCAATGCGACAGTCCGCCGGTCGCGAGAACCGCGATCCTCTTGCCGGACTTCTCGATGGCGCCGCGCAACGCCTGGCCGAATCGTAGTGCGGAATACGGGGAGAAGGCGCGGTGCGGCTGGGTCACGATCGGGATCACCGGCACCCCGCCGTGCGGGAGGGTCAGTCGCAGGGGGACGACGAGACCGTGATCGAGATCCACCCGCGGCGACGGTTCGACTTCGAGTCCGGCGGCTCGGACCTCTTCGACCATCAGGGCCGCGAACTCCGGGGCACCCTTCAGATCCAGGTCCAGTTCTGGTCGCTTGAAGAACTCCATGGAGCCGACGTGCTGGGCTGCGGTGCCGACCACGAAGTGCGAGGTGTCGAAGCTCTGGAAATGACAGTCGGTGGTGACGAGGATGATGTCGGGATTTGCGGCAGTGAGGATCTCCTTGAGATCGCTGTACCCGGACAACAGGCGGCCGATGCCGTCTACCGGGTCGATCTCCGGACGGGCGAGGAGATCCGGCACGTGCGAGCAGCCGCCTGCAAAAACGAGCCCGGTCGGAATCGAGGGATCCGGCAGCGGGACGGATTCGTCGATCCGGAGCGCGCCGCTGCTCTCGGAATCGTTGACGTTGTCGTTGAACCAGCGGCTCACCAGAATGGTGACACCGTCGTTGACTCCCGCCGATCGCAGCCGGTCGCGCTGGCCGGTGAGGATGATGTTGAGCCATTCGGGGGTCAGACCGAGTTTGTCGGCGGCCGACGCGGGAGTTTGCTTGGCCTCGGTCATCAGGGCGTCGTCGCGAGCGAGCGTGAGGATCGCCGTTTCGAGAGTGGTTCCGTCCATGTCAGTTGTCCTTGAGGGTTCCGTGGGAGACGAGGGTTCCGTGGGAGACGACTTCGATGCCGTCGACGGTGACAGTGCATCCGCGCATCGGAATGTCGAGGTGAGCGGGTGTCTCGCGGTCCGCGAAGCGGTTCGAGCCGGTCGACCACATGAAGTTTCCGGCTGTGGATCGCAACTCCTGGCCGTACAGGGTGCGCGGATCGTAGACGTCGAACGCGGACCAGCGTGCACGGTCGAGCAGACCCCAACCCATGTGGCTCAGTGCCCATACTTCGGGGTCTTGCCAGCTCCGGAAGTAGTCATTGAGCAGGGCCGCATCCGCGCCACCCTTGATGCTGACGATATACCCGGCCTCGACCTCGATGCGGACCTCGTCGCGGACGTAACGTTGCCACGGGATCAATGCGTCGCCGGGCTGCAGCACGATGGTGCCCTCGGCGGTTCGGTCGCGAGGGAAGCAGGCTACGAATCCGCTCGGCCAGTGATCCCAGCGGCCAGGTTCGTCGACATATCCCCATTGATGGGTGATCGGCAGGTCCTCGCCGGAGATGTCGGCCGTCAGATCTGTTCCAGCGGAACTGATCACCCGCAGCGTCGAGCCCTTGCGCAAGGATTGTCCGCCGGCCTCTACCCTGGCCCGAAGTTCACCGTCGCCGATCAGGCGCTCGAGGACATCGGCCGGCTCGGCGACGAATAGCATTCGTTTGCCGTTGCCGGTGATCCTGGTGCGGACGTCGGAGTGGATCAGTCCGCCGACGGTGACGTCGACTACGAAATCGCATTCGCCCGCAGCGGCGAGAAGTGCGGACACCTCACGGCCGTCCGGAGCGTACGGCGGCAACATCGGGCTGGACAGGCTGGACGCGTGTAGCACGAGGGCGCTTGCGCCCAGCTGACGGGCCGCGGCCACTGCGGCCTCGACGTATTCGTCCTTCTGGCCCAGTTCGGCGATGACTCCGACGAGCTCGTTCTCCTTGACCGCGCACAGTCGGTACTGGTCGACGAAGTTTTCAATCAGTGATTTGCTCATGTGTATGGTTCCTTTTCTCAGAAGACAGTGCGGACGGCGCCGCCGTCGACGGTGATGGCGGAGCCGGTCATGAAGGAGGACCGCGCGGAGGCCGCAAACGCGACGACGTCCGCAATCTCGTCGGCTTCGGCCCAGCGCCCGAGCGGGATCTCGGCGACGACCTTGGAGATCTCGTCGGCAACGGTGGAGCCGTTGGCACTGGCCTTGGCTTCGACGATTTTGGTCATCCGGTCGGTTCCGGTCGCGCCGGGCATCACCTGCAGCATGCGAACACCCTTGGCCGCCAGCTCATTTGAAAGGGTCTTGAGCATCGCGCCCGCCGCGGCGCGATAGGCTGCGGACAGTGCGCCTCCCTCCTTGGGTTGTTTGACCCAGGTCGAGGTGAGCAGGATGATCGTGCCGCCGTTGCCCGCCGCCATGACATCGGCTGCCCGGGTGACGAGCTGAACCACGGGGCGGAGCAAAGTGTCATGGGCGGTTTCCCAGTCCTCCCAGGTAGTTGCGAGCACCGGCTTGATGGGCGGACCCGGCGTATTCATCACCAGCGTGTCGAGGGCGCCAAACTGTGCCACCACATCGTCGATCAGGGCGCCGGTCCGGTCCGGGTCGCCGAGGTCGACCGACTGTGCGACGATCCGGCCGTCGGCGACCGTTTCGACCGTGCCGTCCCCTGATCGCGAAGTGGCGACTACTGTCATGCCCTCGGCGGCGAGCCGCTCGGCGACGGCCCGACCAATGCCTCTCGATGCGGCCGTCACCAGTGCGGTCTTTCCTGTCAGACCCAAATCCATTGCATACCCTTATGTTTCGATTAGTGATGGTCGGTTTTGCGTGCCGCTGAATTCAGTGGACCTTGGTGATCGCCATCTCTGGGCAGGCAGCGAGGGCGTTCTCGGCGGCCTGCTCGTCCCCGTCGGGGACGGTGCCGTCGCCAATCACGCTCGCGTAACCCCACTCGTCGAGGATGAACAGGCTCGGGCACAGATCCGCGCAGGCGCCGAACGCCTCACATTTGGTTGCATCAACCTGCATCTTCATTTGCGGTACTCCAATCAGACTGAGTCGGTAGGTCCAGCGTGGTGTGGGAGAGTCGGGCTGCGGTGCGGCCTAATCTGGCTGCGCCGTCAAGGAAGGCGCAGGCGCCCCGACCTATTAGGGTCGTGCCCCACCGCTCGAGGTTGTCGGTGAGTTCGGGTGATTGATTTCCCCCCGCGATCTCGGCGAGGGTCTTGGCTATCGACTTGGTTCCGTTCTTGCAGACACCGCACTGCAGCGCGGACTGCCCCTCGAACCACTGCGAGATCCTGGCCGCGATATCGATCGTGTTGCGTTCGACGTTCAGTACCGTGATCGACGCACATCCGAGCCCGCTTCCAGCGGCCCGGACCCGGTCGTAGTCGCAGTTCAGGGTTGGCTCGGCAATCATGATTCCGCCGAACCAGCCGCCCATCACGAGAGTTCCGATATTGCCGGTGGAACCACCGGCCGCCTCGATGAGGTCCCGTAGTGAGATGCCAAGGGGTGCTTCGTAGATCCCTGGTCGGTCGATGTCGCCGAGCAATGTGAACAACGCGGTTCCGGGGGAGGACTCGCTGCCCGTTGCGCGGAAAGCACCGCTCCCGTGGACCGCGATCCACTCGGCGTCCGCGAGGGTCTCGACGTTGGAGATCAGTGTCGGCAAACCGTCGACGCCGGCCTCGCACGGCCTCGGTGGCCGTGCGGTCGGCAAGGCGAGGCCGCCGTTGATGGATCGGCAGACCGCTGTCTCGTCTCCCGCGACGTATGTGTGCTCGGCCTGATGGTAGGTGAGCGAAAGCTGCGGGGGGACAAGGCCATAGGCGTAGACCGCGTCGATCGATGCCCGTACGGTGCGCAGTGCTTGCGCGTCGGACACATAGACGATTGCCCGGGCGGCGCCGATCGTTGCCGCCGCCCGTATAAGCCCGGCGAGTACCAGGAAGGGGCGATGCAGGAGCAGCCACTTGTCCTTCTCCGATGCCGGCTCGCCCTCGTGCCCGTTGGCGACGACGACCTTCTGGCCAGCCGCGGCAGCGACCGCACGCCACTTGATGTAGGCGGGGAATCCTGCGCCGCCGCGTCCGCGGAGCCCGGCGGACTCCAGTTCGGTGAGCAGATCCACCCCGTCCGCCGCGTCGCTGAAGAATCCGGACGAGATCTCGTCCGCGAGGCAGACCGGGCCGATCATCGATTCGGCCGTAATCAGCCTTCCGCCACCGGGCGTCGCGTCGACCGCGGGAAGGTTGGTAGGTGGAAGTACATCCGTCAGTGTGTCCAGGTATTTCTGAGTCATGAGCTCATTCCTCCATCAGGGCAACTGCGAATGAGCGGTTGATGACCTGGCCATACTTCGCATCAATGTCGAGGAAAGCTGCCTCTGCGGGTGCGGCTTCCCTGTCGCCGACGGCTTCGCGGACAACGTAGGCAGCGATATTTGCCGCGCAGGCGTCCACTGCGGAGGCCCGCACACAGCCCGAGGTAGTGGCGCCGACGACGATCAGCGCATCGACGCCACCAGCAGTCAGGTCCCGCTGCAGTTGCGTGCCGTTGAACGCCGAGGCGGTGGTCTTGACGTAGATCCGGTCGCCGTTGCGCGGGGCCAGCCGCCGGTCTACGTCAACCCAGGTCGAGTCGAGTTCCAGCTCGCGCAGGGCGGGCATCTTGTCCAGCCACACGCTGCCACGCTCGAGCTCGGCGGGTGAGAACCCGATGACGGTGAAATACACCGGAATCCCGTTGCTTCGAGCGATCCGGAGCAACTCCGCACTCACGTGGACCTCGGCGTCGAGATCGAACCCGGGCCCACACGTTGAATCGGTGAACCCGGTCTGGAAGTCGACCACCAGCAGGCCGAACCTCGTACCTCGAGACAGCTGGCCCATCAAACCTCCGGCTGCGTATCGCGCCCGCACAGCGTGCATCTCGCTCATCAGTGCTCCATCTCGGGTCAGCCGGCCGTCGGCTCGCGCCGCGAGCGGGATTCGACCCCGGGGGCGAATTTCGTCTCCGGCCACTGTCCGCTCTCGGCCTCCATCAACTTCTGATAGAAGTCATAGGCGTTGCGCTGCACGCCTTCTTCGTAGCGGGACCAGTAGACGATGCCGGGTCCGGGCCAGTCGTCGACCTCATGTGCGATCCCGGTGCCGGGCATACCCATCTGGTAGTTGAGATTGAAGCCGAGTGCCTCGGCCGCCACGGACTTGCCGGTCCGGGCGATTGTGATCCACGGTTCGGTGTCGTCCATCTCGAAGGACCCGCCGACGGAGAACGTGGCCAGACCCGCGCGGTAGGAGCGTTCCTTTTGTGCGGCCGTCATCTGCTTGTAGCCGACGAACCAGTTCCAGATCTCGATCTGGTTGGGGCCCTTGGGCTGCCAGGTGCGGACCGTGATGATTCCGGTCGGCTCATGTTTGGTGCCGTCCTCGCTCATCGGGAGCGCGAGAAGTGAGAAGTTCGGAAAGACGTTGCCGACCATCACGCGTGAGCGGCGAGCTACCTCCAGTTGGTCCGCGTCGATCCGCGAGGTGTCGAACTTCGCGGCCAGATCCTCGGGGAATCCGAAGAACTTGGGTCCTGGCTCGTCCGCATCCTCAGCCATAGAGAATGACAGCGAGTGACCTGGGGAAGCCTGAATGTGGTAGCCCATCATGTTCTCGCGGAAGGGGACGGGAAATGCGCCGATCTCCCAGACAGAACGGTGCAGGGTTCCGAGGTGATAGTCGTCGCCGGAAAAGTTCTCCATGCCGGACTTCCAGTTGGCGTCGACGACGAATCGCTGCGGCGGGCCGAGGACTTCCACTCCCTCGTCGTCGAGTCCGAAAAGGAGGTCGAGGTAGTAGGCCATACCGCCGAGATACTCGCGAAGTTCGGGTGCGGACTGGTCCAGGGTTGCGAAAATGAACCCGTGGTAACTATCCGACTTTGCGGCTTTGATGAGTCCGTTGTCCTCCTTGTTCATGCCGCCGAACGCGTTTTTCCACAGCGGGGCGCCGACGAGTTTGCCGTCGGTCGAATACGTCCACCCGTGGTACGGGCACCGGAAGTGTGAGGTGTTTCCGGAGTCGGAGCGACAGACGGCGACTCCCCGGTGTCGACACGCATCGAACATGACGTTGATCGCTCCGGACTCGTCGCGCGCAACGATGAAGTTGTCTTCGCCGATCTTGCGGACGACGTAGTCCCCGTTGGCCTCGATCTCGGACTCGTGGGCGAGGAAGACCCAGCTACGGGCGAAGATCTTGCGCAGTTCGGTATCGTAGACCTCCTTGTTGCCGAAGATCGGCGCCGGGATCTGACCCGAGGGCAGTCCTTCGCCGAGTTCGCGCATCAGGCGCTCGACGGTGTCTTCCTGTGATGTGTTGCCGGCCGGATCGGCCATGGTCCACTCCTTGCATGAATGGTCGTGATGCGGGGTGCGGGCTCGCGGTGTACCACGCGGTGTGAGAAGCGCTGTGGGGCTAGAAGAACATCGAGAGGTTGTGCGTCGCGATTACCGTGTGATCGAGCAGGACGATCCGTCTGCGGAGTCTCAGTTCCCCGTTCTCGCGGGCAACGATGTCTTTCCGCAGGCCGGAGAGCAGTTGGGGCGTGGTTTGGTCCTGGCGGGTGCGGAACAGCAGGATGTTGCTCTTTGCGGCGAACTCGTCGGATTCTTCGATGTCCGCGAACACTTGAATGTTGGTGATGAAGTGACGTACTCGGGACGGCGGATCCTCGGCCCAGGCGTACTTGGTCGCGCCGCGGGCGACGCGGGCGTTCAACGACACGTGGTCTTCATTGAGGTGGAAGGTGGATGTCTCGAATCCGGACCCGCGGGCTCGCTCGACGGTCTGTCGGATGGGCACCTGGTACACAATTTCATCGCTCACCATCTCGTCGAGCCATTCCCGTTCTTGCAGGTCGTCGAGTAGATCCGCCTCCTTGTACAGGAAGTCAGCGACCTCGACGTATCGCGAGTCTGCGATCGAGAGCCGGGTCTTCTCGGGTGCCGTCACAGGCGTCTCCTTTTCTGGATTCACAACTGAATACAGTTTGAGTGTGACCCATCGCATAAGGAAGCGCAAGGGGGAGTGGAAAATAATTTCGAGCCGCAAGCGGTGGAATGCATTGTCCGGGTTCAGTGTTGGTCAGCGTTATGTCCGGGAAATCGCGGCGTGGGTCTTGAGAAAATCTTCACGGCCTGCGACAGTTGAAGTGTATGCAGTACTGAATCCAGAACTAGTCGTTCGACTTACGGCGCTCTTGAAGGCACGGGAAGCAGCGCAAGCGCGAACTCGCGGTCTTCGATGTCAGAGCTGAGGGCGGACCTATGTACACAGCGGCATCCGTGCAGTCGAAGGGGTAGAACACATGGCGGGACAGCGCAGCGGTCAGACAGTGGAATTCGTCTACCAGAGTCTCAGGGAAAGGATCGTGGATGGTACATACGGGCCGGGTGTTCGGCTGTCGCAACTCGAGATCGCCGGTGACCTTCGTGTGTCCCGCACGCCACTGCGTGAGGCATTACAGCGACTGGAACGTGAACGCCTGGTCTGTTCTACTGCCAACCGTGGTTTCATCGTAGCCCCCGCGAATCTGGCCGACGTGGAGAACTCCTATGCCATCAGATTGCTCGTAGAGCCGCACGCACTGGCGGCAATAGTCCCCGATGTCAGCGAGGACGAACTCGGTCAGATGGAGAATGCGTTATGGAAGATGACGCGAGAGAGTCCGAGCACCAAGGACTTTCAGTACTGGCATCGCAAGTACCACGACGTGCTCCTCGAGAAGTATTCTCCCGTATTCACGGAGCTGACCAAGTCGGTGATCACCCACATCGACAGGTATCAGCGTGTGTACTTCTCTCGACCGCTCGTGCTCGAGGACTTCACCGAGGTCGACCGCCTTTTCCTGGACGCGGTCCGCCGTCGCGACAGCGTCGGTGCGCGCGCGCTGCTGCAGTTTCATTTGATTGACGCAGCGCTCGGTGTGGTATGTGCGGGCGATCCGGAGCATCAGTTCGGTCCTCTCATCGTCGCAACGGAGGGAGCGGGATTCGCCGTCTCCGGCATGGACGGCGCACGCTGCACCGGACAGCTTCACATAACAGCCTCCTCGGCGCACTCGCGGGTTCTCGATGGGATGGCAACCACAAATCTGCGCGCCGCTTCATCCGCCACCACCGGCCCCTTCGATGACCGCCGCGGCCCGTCAATGACCATCGCCGGGCGCGGCCGGGAACGGTCACATGGGCAATCTCAGCGCGCAGCAGTTGAGTCCGAATGCGGAACACAGTGACGTCGATTTCCGGCTCGGTCGTGATGGGTCTGCCGCGCGTCCGCAGCAATCACCCGCCGATCGCCGATCGTCCCGACGCCCCCGAGTTGGTCGACCGGTTCGGCCGGGTGGCCAGGGATCTGCGGGTGTCGATCACCGAGAAGTGCTCGCTGCGCTGTACCTACTGCATGCCCGCCGAAGGCCTTCCGGAGATCCCGCGTGGGCGGTTGTTGACCGCGGCCGAGATCGTCCGGCTGGCTCGGATCGCGGTCGAGGAGCTCGGCGTCCGGGAGGTCCGGTTCACCGGTGGCGAGCCGCTGATGCGCCCCGACCTCGAGGAGATGATCGCCGGCTGTGCCGCGGCGGTGCCGGGCACCCCACTGTCGATGACCACCAACGCGGTCGGGCTCGAGCACCGTGCCGAGGCGCTGGCCGCCGCCGGCCTGACCCGGGTGAATGTCTCCCTCGACTCGATCGACCGCGCACACTTCGCCGAACTCACCCGCCGCGACCGGCTGCCGTCGGTGCTGGCCGGAATCCGTGCGGCAGCGTGTGCCGGGCTGAGGCCGCTGAAGGTGAATGCGGTACTGATGCCCGAAACGCTCAGCGGCGCAAGCAATCTACTCGAATGGTGCCTCGAAGAGGGGGTGAATCTGCGGTTCATCGAGGAGATGCCACTCGACGCGGACCGCGCCTGGGACCGGTCCTCGATGGTCTCTGCGCAGCGGCTGCTCGCGGTGCTGGGCGAACGCTTCGAGCTGACCGAAACCGGACGCGAGGACCCCTCCGCCCCGGCCGAGGAATGGCTGGTGGATGGCGGACCGGCGACGGTCGGGGTCATCGCGTCGGTGACCAGGAACTTCTGCGGCGACTGCGACCGGACCCGGCTCACTGCGGAGGGCACCGTCCGGTCCTGCCTGTTCAGCGACGACGAGATCGACCTGCGGGCGGGACTGCGCTCGGGTGCCAGTGACGAGGAACTTGCGGGACTGTGGCGCGGCGCGATGTGGAACAAGTGGGCCGGTCACGGGATCAACGCGGACGGCTTCGAACCGCCGCGACGGAGCATGGGGGCGATCGGTGGCTGACCAGGCGATTCGGGTGCGGTATTTCGCGGCGGCAGCGGAAGCGGCCGGGTGTACAGAGGAATCCGTCGAGATCGGCGTCGGCGCCGACCTCGGGGCGCTCAGGTCGGTGCTCGTCGAGCGGCACGGCCCGAAGATGGAGCGGGTGCTGACGGTCGCGGCATTTCTGCAGGACGACGAGCTGACCCGCGACCCCGGGCGGGCGGCGGCGCCGCGCGTAGACGTGCTGCCCCCGTTCGCCGGCGGCTGAGGAAGCGAAGGAAACCATGAGCAGACCACCACACCTTGCCGCGCCGCTGGCACCGAACGACGTCCAGACTCCGTTGTCTGGACTGCTCGCGCTGATCTCCTCAGAACCCCTCGACCCGGCCGTGGTGGACTCCGCCGTGGCCGCACCCGAACACGGGGCCGTCGTGCTGTTCAGTGGTGTCGTCCGCAACCACGATGGCGGGCAGTCGGTTTCAGCGCTGGAGTATCAGGCCCACCCGGACGCGGAACAGTTCCTCAGGCGCTGCTGTGAACGGGTGTCCGCCGCGACAGGGCTGCCGGTGGCCGCAGTCCACCGGGTTGGCGCGCTGGTGATCGGCGACCTGGCGCTCGTCGCCGCGGTAGCTGCACCACATCGCTTGGAGGCCTTTGCCGCGTGTGCAGCGCTCGTCGAGAGCATCAAGGCGGAGGTGCCGATCTGGAAGCGGCAGCATTTCGCCGACGGTGTTGCGGAGTGGGTGGGCATCTAATGCGAGGCCACGGCGAACCCGCGCAGCCTCGGGGAGGTCTTGTCAAGTTGTTTGGTGTGCAACTGTTTTTGGGCGCAGCACGTCATCACACCGATCGGTGTTCAGGCAGCGAGGGCCTGTTTCGTGACCTGATCCCACACCTGAAATCGAGCGGCAATTTCGGTGCGATGATCGGTGGCAGTCATACGGTGCCTCGGTGGGCGGAAGTGCGGGAGATGCAACTGAACGAGGCCAGAAACCTGTGCGCTGAGCCGACGGAGCGGAACCCTTTCATGGCGCGTTCGCGTTGCCGGGTCGGTTGATGGGAGTTCTCGCACCGATTATTCAAGTACTTGTTCTGCCGGTGCTCAGTTGTCGACATCGTCTTCCGGTGCGCGACCTGGTAGCTGGGGATTTTGTCGGTGATCAGTACCCGCAGTGGGTGGCCGTGTTTCTTCAGTAGTTTCCTGAAGAACCTGGTCGCAGCCTTGCCGTCCCGCTTGTCCTGGATCAATATGTCGAGGACGTTGCCGTGCTGATCGACTGCCCGCCACAGGTATGTGCGGACTTCGCCGACCTTGACGAAGACTTCGTCGAGATGCCCCTTGTCTTCGGCCTGCAGCTGACGGCGGCGCAGCCGGCGGGCGAATTCGGGCCCGAACTGGGCACACCAGGCGCGGATCGTCTCGTACGACACCGCTATTCCACGCGGCCATGAGTAACTCGATTTCTCGGAACGAGAGGGTGAACCGGTGATACAGCCATACGCAGTGAGAGATTATGTCCCGTGGAAACCGGCGCCCCTTGTACATCGACGACACCAACACATCATCCCAAATCAGGCGATCTCAACAACTTGAAGGTGCCCATCACAACACGATGCCGCTCGCGCGTGAGAACAAGGGCAAGCAAACTTGATTGCCATTAGCTGCGGCCACTCGTCGTCACAGTCTTGAACGAGAAGCACTCTCCGCAGCAGATCGCAGGGAGACAACGGATGATGTTCCCCAACCAGCCGCAGTTGTGGGTGTCCCACGAAACAATCTACCAAGACTCTATGTCCAAGGCCGGGATCGTTACGGCACGAATTGACCGTCGCAAAGGCGTTGCGTTCAGGTCGTTCTCGCAGAACACCTGCCTCACGATTGCCATCCCGCGATGTCCGACCGTGGTTAGTGGGGGCCGGATCACGGACCGGACCGCTTCCGCAGCCGATCGTGCTGTCCCTGGGAATTGGGCGCCTCTTTATATGTCAACCCCTTGGGGAAACGAGGAGTTTCCGGAGGTCAGGCGGCCATTGTGTTGGGTGACGTACGGTGGGTGTGCTGGCACTGTCCGTCCGCGATCATGATGCGCCACAGGTGATTCGATAAATGACGTTTGAGGCAGCGCATAGCAGCTCTTTTCTTGTCGTAGTAGGCGCGGCCGGCACTACCCGGCATCCGTATCTGGACCATCGCAACGGTATGGATCGCCGAGTTGAGTTGACGATCACCGTAGTGAGATAGCCGGTGACGATTGCTTTGAGCGCTGGCGATCTGGACGGTGTAGGTTGCGAATGCGGCTGCGGTGGGGAATCGGTGAGCTATGCCGGTTCGTCCGATCAGCCGGCCGGCCAGGATTGTCCCGACTCCTGGTACGTCTCGGAGCGTAGTGCCGAGTTGGTCGAGCAATGATGCGAGCTCGCGGTGGTTATCGGCGAGTTGGATGTCGTAGCGTTTGAGATCGGCGATCAGGTCGCGGCACAACCGCATTCGCATGCTATCGATCGTTGTTCGTGGTTTCATCCGGCGGATTGCGGTTGTAGCTCGGCTCGCGGTGAGCTGGGTGGGAACGCCGCCCGCGAGGAGTTGCCGCAGCAGGGCATGAAGTTGATTCGCCGTCCGTGTCCGGGCAGCGGTCAGGTTGTTTCGACGTTCGTCCAGCAGGGCGAGCATGTCGGTAATGGATTCAGGGTGCACCGGCCGGGCATCGCCTTGCATGGCCGCGACGGATGCCGCTGCAGCTGCGCCGATGCGGTCGTTCTTGCGTCGGGAACTTTTCGAGAGTTGCCGGACACGGGCTGTTGCGGTGGTGGGAATGTCGAGGACCGATTCCCCCGCCGCCAGAAGCCATTGCGCTAGGTGGTGGCCGAGACCTTCTGCGTTTTCGATCGCCCACGTCTGCTGCGGCCACGTTTTCGACCATGTCAGCGGCGTGTGTACTCCGCGAGTGTCGCTTCGATGCGTAGTGACCCGAGGTCGGTGTTGGTGGCGGGTTCGAGGGCGGTTGCCGTGTGGGTGGACTTGCGTGGGTCGATGCCGATAATGATCACTGAACGGGTCACTTCCGATCGACGAGATGTGGGGATCCGCGGCGGACACTCCGACTTCCAGTACCGCACAAGACGATTCGGGGTTCATGCCTCTCTTCAGTCACGCCGCGAACACAGACCGCACGGGTAACACGCCCAATCTGAGTCAACCTCGTTGCCTGGGCGACAAGAATCTCAGGAGTCAGTCCATGTGACCTGCTACGGAACGTTACGGGTAGCGAACCCGAACAGACGTCCCGCTGACGATCATTGAAGTCGGAATCTCAATGCTGTTGTCAAGCAAGTCAAGCAACGAGAGGCAGTTTGGCGGGGCCGGGTTCCTGGTAGGTGGTGTGATCGAGCATGGCCCAGATGACATTGATGCGGCGGCGAGCGAGCGCAACGAGAGCCTGTTTATGAGACTTCTCTTCGTGTCGTTTCCGGTCGTAGAACGCTCTGGATGCCGGACTGTTCTTCAGGCTGGAGAACGCAGCGAGATAGCAGGTGCGGAGCAGTCTGCGATTGAAGCGGCGGGGCCGATGAAGGTTGCCGCTGATCCGACCGGAATCCCTTGGGACCGGTGCCAATCCGGCGACGGCAGCGAGCCGATCGACGGTGTCGAATCCGTCCAGGTTGCCGCCGATGTTCGCGAGAAACGTCGCGGCAAGAACGACCCCGAACCCCGGCAGGCTCAACAGCACCTCGGCGCTCTCGTGGCTGGTGAATCGTTCGGTGATCTGAGCATTGAGGTCGGCCAGTTCGTGGTCGATCACCGTGATCTCAGCCGCTAGTTTCGTGACCAACACGGATCCCGTCGCCTGGGTCGCCAGCACCGTGCGCTGCGCGCCTGCAGCATCGACGGGCGTCTGCGCGACGGCGGCACTGTTGCGGCAGCCTCGTTTCTTCAGCCAAACGGTGAGCCGGGAAGTTCCGATGCGGCGCAACCCATCCGGCGTCGGATAGCCGGAGAGCAACGTCAGGGCTGCCTTGCTCTTGGAGTAGTCGAAGGGCTGCTCGAGCGCCGGGAAGTGCTCCAACAGCGTTGCACGGAGTCGGTTGATCGCGCGGATCCGATCACAGATCACGTCGGTGCGGCGGGCGGTGAGCAGTCGGAGGCCGACACTGATCTGGTCCGCCCCGCGGATGGGCTGCAGATCGGTACGCATCCGTGCTTGATCGGCGATGATCCGAGCATCTTTCGCGTCGGTTTTGCCGTCGCCGCGGTAGGTGGCTGCAGCGTGGTGCACGATCCGTCCCGGGATATAGAGCAGTTGCTGAGAGTGGGCGGCGAGCAAGGCGATCAGTAGCGCCGCACCACCGGAGCCCAAGATCCGTTGCCCAGCAGATGTTGTCGCCGTCTGCGATCCCTACAACTGTTTCGATGAGATCGAGCAGCACGGTTTCGTCGTTCTCCACGCGTTTGGAGGGCAGCACTGTCCCCGTCCGGTCGATGACGACGCAATGATGCGACCACTTGCCCGAGTCGATTCCCGCCCACACTTCCGGCATGAGTGTCTCCGTCCCTTCGCTCCCGTTCCTTCTTTCGTTGGCCCTGTCGTTACCACGCCGGCACGTCCTTACCCAACGATGATGTCGTAAGTCTCAATCAGCGGTCGAGTTATCTGCGGGTAGCGGGCGGCCATTCCCAATGAGTCGTCCAACGCGGCAAGGAGGCCTGTGCCATACCCGCTGCCCAAGGGTGATTCGAACGTTAAGACGGTCCGAAATCAGACAATACAACAACGTAAGGAAGGCGATCTCGTTGTCGGTCCCGCAAGCCCCGGGATCGTCACGCTCGTCGAGCGGAACACGCGCTTCGCGTTGGTAGAACGCCTACCCGGCGTCCGCGACTCGGCCACCGTGATCGACGTCATCCGTAACCAAATCATGTGCCTCCCAGAACATTCCTGGAATTGTTGACCACTGATTCTGGTACGGCGACATTGCACATCACCGTAAGGGCGCAGATCATGGACCCACTTCTCCCTCAACGTGTTTCAGTGACAACGCGTACCGGGCCTGACGGCAGTGGTCCGGCATTGGACGGGGCAGCGCGAGAATTGCTGAAGGCAACGTACTTGCGCCCGCTCCGTGATGCTGAGGCGGAACTCCGCTCTGGGCGAGGATCGCGCCTGTCGCAGATCATGGTCGGCTACCCGGCGATCAAGGAGCAGGGTGAGGACGACTTCGACGAAATGTCCGATACTGCCGAGACGTTGGTCGGGATTTTGCGTCGCGCTGAGCATCGCCTTGCCCAGAACCCTGCCGTGGCCGCTGCGCGAAACGACATCAACGCCAACTATCTGAACAAGTTCGCAATTGGTTCGGACAGTCTGCACGGTGAGATATCAGTGTCAGGGGATGCAACGCTGATACGTGCGCTGGAGCGTTTGGAGTTGACGCTCACCTCAGGTGATGGAGGACGGACCCGGCGAGGACTCGGCTACAACAACGCTCTGTTCATGGCCGCTGAACTTCTCCTGCTCGGCGGCAGCGACATCGCACCTCTGCTGCTCATCGAGGAGCCTGAAGCGCATCTTCATCCTCAACTCCAGACTCGTGTGATGGATCTGCTTCAGGAGCGGGCAAGCCGTGGCGGAGAGAGTACGAAACCGCCGGTGCAGGTCATTGTGACCACGCACAGCCCGAACGTGGCGTCATCGATGCCCGTGGAACATCTGACCTTGGTTGCAAGGGGGCGCACGTTCCGGCTCGCGCAAGGGCTGACGCGCTTGGAAGCGGGCGATTATGCGTTCTTGACCCGTTTCCTCGACGTCACCAAGGCGAACTTGTTCTTCGCCCGCGCCGTGGCGATCGTCGAGGGTGACGCCGAGGTCATCCTGGTGCCCGCGCTTGCTGCCGCGGTCGGAAAGTCCTTCAACGCAGCCGGTGTCAGTGTCGTGAATGTCGGTGGAGTCGGCCTGTTCCGCTACAGCAGAATTTTCCAGCGGGACGGTGAGCAGATACCTGTAGCAGTCGCCTGCATCCGTGACCGTGATCTGGTTCCCGAGGGCACCTCGGACGCTATGCGTGGGGAACTCGAGTGCTCTGCTGGGATGGCTCAGGCACAGGTTACAGCCCACGTGGACAAGCTGACGGCCAGAGACAGCGAGCACGTGAAAACCTTCGTCTCCGACGACTGGACGTTGGAATACGACCTGGCGGCGGCCTCCTGGAAAATGGCCGCTCTCATGCACAAGGCAGCACGTTCAGCAGTTGCTTCCAAAAAAAGCTGGCCCGACACAGCCAAGCTTGCAAAAATAGAGTCTGCGGCCCAACAAGAGATTGACGACTGGAAGAAAGCGGAAAAAACCTTGTCGGCCGCAGCGCTGGACATTTACAAGCCGCTCCGCATGAATACCGCCAGCAAGGCGATTGCAGCCCAGCACGCTGCACGACTACTCGAAACCACGCCCATCGCGGAGGCCGATCTTCCCGACTATCTTAAAGACGCGTTCGCCCATTTATGCGACACGAGCGCACGATGAGCGCACCGTATAGTCCCGACGCCTTCAGCAAAGATCGTGTCGACGCGGCAGCCGCAATCCTCGGTATCGACCTGTCTCAACAGGAACAGTGGGACTTCATCCAGAGTGTCAGCTCCCTGGACGTGCAGGCAGTGCCCGGATCCGGCAAGACCAGCCTGATCGGCCTCAAACTTGCTCTCCTCGCTCAGGTCTGGACCAGCACGACCCGCGGCGTATGCGTGCTCTCTCACACCAACACAGCCAAGGACGAGATCACCGCGCGACTCATGGCATCTCCGGCCGGTGCGAAACTGTTGCGCTACCCCCATTTCATCGGCACGATCCAGTCCTTCACGAACATGTTCTTTGCTCTGCCGGCACTCCGTTCTCTCGGGATAGAGGTGCAGGCGATCGACGATGCAGCGTACGCAGACGCGGCGATACGCCTGTTCAGAAGCCCAGAGTTTCGAACCTTGCGTTTGGCGCTGAAAAACAAGTTCCGGGAGGGTGAAGATCTTGTCGAAGGCGCGCATTTTGTCTGGGAAGCAGGAGAACTAGCGGTCAGAACGTCTCGCGATCTCCCCTTCGGTTCGACCACAGAGAGTGGCGCATTATTTGCGAAACTCAAACGACGTCTCGCCTGGCAAGGGGTCTTTCGTTACGCGGACATGTTCGCAATTGCCGAACGCAACCTCACCCGGAACACAGGTTTGGCGACAGCGGCAGCACACCGTTTTCCGTTCGTTCTGCTCGACGAAATGCAGGACACCGACGACGCTCAACAACAGCTGCTCGATCAGGTCTTCACCGGCACTGAGGCGGTGGTGCAACGAGTGGGTGACGTCAACCAGGGCATCTTTACCGAGAAAACAGGAAAGTCGGTCAATCGGCCGTCTGCTTTTCCACAGCGCGACGCGTTAGAACTTCGTGTCAGCCCCAGATTCGGTCCAGCCATCGCGGAGATGGTCAGTGGATTGACAGTTCACCGGGCGCAAGCGATCGAAGGGGTCGGGCCGCCGGGAACGATCGCCGTCTTGCTCTACGACGACGACTGCATCACTGAAGTAGTTCGTGCGTTTGAACAGATGGCCTCAGAAATCGTGCCACGTGGGCTGCTCCTGAACAGCCCTCCACGAGTACTCGGTTCACGCAAAGATCCTGGAACCTCGAAGAAATTCCCAAAATCTATCAGCTGCTATGTTCCGGAATATGCTGCAGTGAAAACGATTACGGGGGAGGGATCCCTGGTCAGGGTTGCTCGTTCGGCTCGTGTCCGGTGGTTGTCCGGCGAAGCCAACTTTGCGGTAGAGCAGTTGTGGAACACGATTCGCGGTGGAGTTCGGTCGGCAACACCATTGCCGAGCTTGCGGCGTTTAGCGCGCGATCATGACTTGCCCGGTGGCCGTGCACGGACACTGCTGTTGGACATCTTGACTGACCCGCTCGATGACGAGAAGCGTTGGGAAGCAATAATCAATCAGCTTTTCCTGTTGTTGGTTGAGCTCACAGATGATCAGAAGATCGGACTGAACAAGGAGGCGTTCGCGTACGTACCGCCAGCGATCGGTTCACTACAGCAACGAGTTTCCTCTGTCGTTCCGGACGACGGTGCTGTCACCGGCGTAGTGGGAACTATTCAGGGCGCCAAAGGTGAGACACACGCAGCGACGCTGATCCTCGAATGCCTCGATCGATCGGGTAATAGACACGATGTCCACGAGGTGTTGAGATGCTTCCTCGATGGTGGAGGCTTTCCTGCCACCGACAAAACACGTCAACGCATGGCTGAATTGATTTTTGTGGGTGCATCTCGCCCCACTCACCTGCTTGCCTTCGCGGTCCACAAAACGAGAGCTGAAACCTACATCGACGCTGTGTCCGTGCGCGGATGGATCGTCCGTGACTTGACCTCATGTTCAATTATCAAGTCCCCGAGTATGAATGAAGGCCGAGTGCATCCACAGTCGGATGCATAGCTGACGCCCAGAACATGAGGGGTTGCCTACCGGCTTGGGTGTGAGTGTCACTCCGGTGGGCTGTGCGTATCTGAATCGGCAAAGTAGACGTGCAGAATCGGTGGCTCGCCGATCTCGGTTGTGTCGAGGTAAAGCAGGCCTAGCGCTGCGTTCGTCAACGCGTGAGGGTGGCCCTGCTCGGCAAGGTCGATATCGGTGAGGCATCGGGTTTGACCGACGACGGATGCGTCGGCGTTGTAAGGCGCGGCCAGGGGCTACTCTCGCGCGGCTAGTTGGGGGTTCGGCGGTGCGGACTGATCGTAGTGCCTGTGTCTGGCAGGAGGTGACGCCAATCGATCGCCGATCCAACCTGTTGCGTTTATTTCGACTGTTGCGTATATTTCGGTTATAAGATACTTGTGTGTGTAGGAGGTAATGCCATGTCTGCTGGCGAACAGCCCAGTGTCATCGAGCAGGAACAGGCACGTCAGGCGTTGCAGGTGCTGCGCGGTGTCGAACCCGAAGTCGGGCAGACCCTGGACGTTACGGTCGCCGGGACTGCAGAGTCGGTGCATCTACCCAGTGCGGCATTCGAGTTGATCCGCGATGTGTTGGCGAACATGGCTGCCGGGCAAGGTGTCACCGTCGTCCCGGCGCATGCGGAGTTGACCACGCAGCAGGCCGCGCAGATGCTCAATGTCTCTCGCCCACATGTCATCAAACTGCTCGACGAAGGACATATCGAGTATCGGTTGGTCGGCCGACATCGCCGGATCCTCGCATCGTCGCTGATTGCCTATCAACGGTCTCAGCTCGGCGGCGCGCGTAGTGCCGCCGACGAATTAGCTGCTCTGACGGAAGATCTCGGGCTGTACTGACGTGACCTTCACTGTGCTGTACGACGCAAATGTGCTGTACCCCAATGTCCTACGAGATGTGTTGATCCGGCTCGCGCAGACCGGCCTTGTCCACGCACGATGGACGGACCGCATCCTCGACGAGACCTTCCGAAACTTGGCGCAGGACCGCCCGGACATCCCGACCGTGAAGCTGGACAAGTTGCGGAAGTTGATGAACGCCGCGGTTCCGGATTGTCTGATCACCGGTTACGAGAAACTCATCCCCTCACTGACATTGCCTGATGTGGATGATCGGCATGTGCTTGCCGCCGCGATCCGGTCCGGAGCCCAGGTCATCGTGACTGCGAATCTGCGGGACTTCCCCGATTCCGAGCTCGCGCAATTCGGTGTCGAGGCGAAGCATCCGGACGAGTTCGTGATGGATCTGTTCAACCTCGACGGGGTGCGGGTTCATCAGGCGGTCAGTGCAACCGCAGCGGGGTGGCGTAATCCTCCGCGGACACCGGCGGATGTGTGCGACCGTCTGGTGGCGGCGGGGCTTCCGATTTCAGCGGCAGCGCTTCGCCGCTGAACAGTGCCTCTTCTTGCTTTTCCAGTCGATCTGAATATGGCCAGAAAACAACACCGGAGATGTCCTGCTGCGTTCCGCGAAGCTACTGAAGTAGATCCCGTGATCTACGTGTAATGGATTGAGCTGATCAATCTTTCAGTGATAAGGCTCTGTATTCAGGGAATGGAAGGGAAAGAAACGTGGATGACCTGTGGCCGCTGTTGGTAGAGGATCAGCTGGAAGGTGTGAAGGCAGTTGAACGTCAGCTGCATCCGCCGTCGGCAGCTCTGGCAGTCGATAGGTCCGACCTTTCGGCGGCAACCGCTGCTGTCGTGAAGCTGTGCAGCTCTTGGGGTGGTGGGAGCATGCCGATTATTCCTGTGACTGCCGGCGATGCCGTGATAGCGCCGTCCTGGGCGCGGATCCTTTTGGAAAGTCCGATCAACGGCATCAGTGGCCCCTTGCCCCAGACTGAAATCGACAAATACTCAGACACTCACGGCGGGTACCGTCAGGGCCTCTTGCCGATCCTCACGGGGATCAATGATCTCAACTCCGTCGTCACCTCACGGGGTATCTCACCGGATGACCCGTGGTACGTGGCCTATCTCGGAGTTTTCGGGGATCTTCCAGCCCACGCGGATTCTGATGCCAATCGCCGTCACAGACTCGTCGATACGCTCACCTACGATGAGGTGCTGACCGTCAAGGAGGCCGAGGGTGAGCCTGGTGCCGAAAGCATTTTGACAGCTCTGCGCGATATGAAAAGCGTGACAGCAGTAGAGCTCACGTTCGTCAAACTGGCACAGTCCCAAGCCAGCTTCAACAAGGGGTTCCCCAGCACCTCACGATTCAAATGGGGTGACCTGGTCGCCGCAGGCAAGTTCGGTCCCAACCTTGTCGTGGTGTATCGACCCGGCAGTGTCGACGACTTGGCACTGTTGTGGACCCTGCGTGCACGATTCGGCCATCCAGATGGATTTCCGCTCGCCGTCCCCTACATCGACTCTGCAGGCGCCGCGCTCGACCATTGGACCGACGAACATGCGGCCCACTACTTCGGAATGGACCACAATGTCGGACTGACATCTATCTCGGTTGATACAGATGCGCTCAACGAACTTGCCACGGGGAGGGGATTCAGTGTTGTTTCTCCCGAGGATGTGCTGCGGCCTATTCCGGGATGCTCAGTGCCGTCTACGGAGATGGTTCACTTCATCGGAGGGAAGTCGACGGTTCCTTCAGTTTCCTCGACCGAGATCGATGCGCTGGGCCAGCACATTCTCGGTGTTACTCATTCATGGACGAAATTGTCTGTGACGGTGACCGATCGGCGGTTGCCCTTTAGTAGGACGATGCGTCGAGATCGATTCGCTAACGGAGGCTACCTCGGCGGCTATCTGACCGGAGGGGGTCGGCGTGGCGAGTTCGCCACAGTTTTCCATCCCTCCGGACTAGAAGTTCTCCAAGCGCTCTTTCTGGATCACGGACTCGATGCGCGCCCGAGTGTGCCTGGGCGCGCGGCAGAGCAGCTTATGCGTGCCGTCGGCGGTGACCTCGATATGATCGCCTCACCCGCGGTAACCGACGCCTTCCAGCAGCTCACCCGAGGGCGCAGCAGTTCGGTGATCAAACGGCGACTCGGCCAGTTCCTGCAGGCTGACAAAGAGGAACAGAAAGGCGATCGGTACCAGATCTTGGCCGACCGCCTCGACGCTGCTCTCGGTACTCCTGACAGCGGGGAGATCGGATACAAATCACTGACTCAGCTTCAGCAACTGATGAAGTTGAAAGGTCTTGAAACACAGAGGTGGGTCGAGTGGGCAGTCCGTCAAGGGCTGTTGCTTCGGGGTGTTGAGGCAAGTTGCTCGCAATGCACGCACAAACAATGGCGCCCGTTCGCCGATACGGTCCCAGCCCTTGTGTGTCACGGTTGCGGGCAAGAGATCCCAAACCCGCATGGCAACAGAGCTATTGAGTACAAATATCGCGCTGCAGAGACCCTTCTTCGGGCGGTAAATGACGATGTGCTGCCATGTATTCTCTCGGCACGCCATATCAGCAGTGTCTTCGGTCCGGACCGGGGTCACGTCTTCGGAATCTATCCGGGAATTGAACTCAGGGAACTCGGTGATGCCACCGTTTTCGCCGAGATAGATGTCGTAGTAGTACTAAGCAACGGCAATTTCATTTTCGGGGAGTGCAAGGTGAATGCGCGCGGGCTCACTGATGGTGAACTGGCTAAGCTCTGGGAAGCTGCGGATCGAGTTGGTGCCACTGCAACTTTTGCTGCAACCATGCAGCCGGCCACGGAGTGCGGTGACGTTTGGAAAATTACCGAAGATGCCAAGGGCCGGCCTCATTTCGCGTTAACGGCTGAGCATCTCTACGAACTGTTTCCCTCGGGTCCGGCTCTGGGCGAGGAATGGTTTGCCTGGCGCGATAAGTACTCCGTTCCGCAGTGGGTGGAAAACGCTGGTACTGAGGACTCTGTTCGGAGTCAATTTGCCGAGTACCTCCTCCGAATTGGAGGCGATCCCCATCGATGGCGGCGGGCGCCATGGACAGCTAGTTCCGACTAGAATCGGGGTATCCCGCCATTTGGAACCGGGACGTGACCATTTCTTGGGTGCGCACCGATCCTGCTGTATATCTTCGGATCAGTGAAAGTTGTTGTAATGCAGCAAGTTTATCGTTGTCTGGGTGGCGACCTAATCGCACTACCTTCAGAGGTTGTCCGTTCGAGTCCACGGGTACCGGATCGGGTTGGCTCACCGGGTGTGGTTCGTCTCCGACGGTTACGACAATCCGATCTTGCTTTGTCCTACGCACCACATCCGGGTTGATGCAAATGGGCGCTGAGTTCAGCGTCGAGGCGCTGGTCGCCTGCGCAAAGCGCACAAGAATCAGGTCCAGCGTAGGGACTAAATCGACACGACGATCAAGATAGATGTTGCACGTACCGAATAAAGTATGTCGAGTCAAAGCGGCAGGGATCGGGACCGGGAAGACGCTTTTGAGGTGTCATCTGGTTCCGATCCTGTCGGTGAATGCTCCCTGATTAGAAAGCGCGGTTCATTGTGGACGAGAAGCCCGAGATCGCCCCGACAGCCAACGAAGCGCGTGGCCCCAGGAATCTCACGATGCAACGGCGGAGGGGGCAAATGCGGGCCTGCGGATTGTGCGGGATCCATAGCAAGATGACCAAGGCTCACGTCCCACCGCAGTGCGTGGGGAACGACCACCTAGTTGGACGGTCTTACATGCGAACCCACAACAGCAAAGCCCGGATGGGACGCGCAGTCGAAGGGGGCCTGTACGTCTACGGCCTCTGCGAGTCGTGCAACAACCTCGGGTCTCGCTACGAGGACGCCTACAAAGAACTGACCGAGATATTGAGGCCACTCCGCAAGAAAGGGCTGGGGATCGACTACGCCGCAACACAGATCAACCTCCCGGCTTCATCGTTCGACCCTGGATCGACTGCTCGGGCCATCATCATCGGCGCGTTCGGCATAGCGCCGACGTTGCGAGACCGGTACCCCGACCTCGCGGCAGAGATCGTTGACCAACAAGATATTCTCACCGTGCCGAGTGAACTGCGGCTGCGCCTCGGGCTCGCCCGGGGAACGGCGGCCCGCATCGGTGGCATGACCAGTGGGTTCTTCGGATGGGGACCGTGGTCGCATCGTGATCCTGACGGAACTCCGGAGAGCGTGATGCCATTCGCTGAAGTCTTCTTTCCGCCGTTGGCATGGATGGTCACCGACGATCGGCAACCGTTGCTCGATCGGATGGGGTGGGGCGACGGGACGAAGTGGCTACGAGCAAGGCCGGGCGAACGTGAAAACCTACGCTCAACCGTGCCCACACTCCCTTATGTCTCGCATCCCAGCCACAACGAGCTACTGCGAAACCGGTGGATCGAGCTGCACGCCGGTGCGGAGGCCGAAATCACTGAAATAGTGGAATGCACGCAACTCCCGGACAGCATCTGAAAGCTCGTTAGGTGCACCCGAGGACATGCTCGGGGTGGCTCCGTAGAGTTCAGCAAGCCCGAGGCCTGAGGCAACTTCGATATTTGGGTTTCAGGACTGCGGCCTTAGTCCGTAACGGCGTTTGGCGTCGACGATGCGACACAGGTTTATCGAGCGACTCAAGACGGCGCGGACACACGTGCCGACCGATTGTGGTTGGTCTGCAAGAATTTTCCTTTCTTTCACCGCCGATTCCCATAGCACCGAGAACGCGATCGCCGGCCTCAGCAGGATTACCTTTCACTGCGCTGCCTCGGAAAGTCCCTTGCGCCGTTTCTTCTGCTCGACGTTGTCGATGAGAGTCATGGGGAGGGTGAGGTTGTCTGAGGTTTTGTCGAGCAGTTCGAGTAGTTGGGGGTCGTCGGTGAGCTTTGCTACTACCCACCGAGCGAGCATGCACGAGATCGCCACGACGTAGGTCGCTTGGTGTTGGTAGCTGTACTTCGGCTCGTATTTGATGTGCAGTTCGTCGGTGCCCTGTTCGAGGAATTGAGCTACGGCGGCGTGGGTGACGTGGACGTGTTGAGAGAGGATGTGGTAGCTCGTTTCAAGAAACTTCCCGTGGTCGAGTTCCCGGAGCATATTCATGAATGGTGGTAGCCGTTTGCCTCCTGGTGGGGAGTCGAGCGAGGCCGCCGCTTCTGAAAGTTCCTGATGGTTGTGAGGTTCAACCCGGATGGTGGACACCGAGATAGCGGGACTCATCGTTCCGCTGGGAGGATGTCCTCATGTCCCGCAAGCGCAGGTCGTTCACGACCGAGTACAAGGTCGAAGCCGCCCGCCGGGTGATCGATTCCGGCAGCACCATCGCCGAGGTCGCCCGCGACCTTGGATTGAGCGAGAACCTGCTCGGGCGGTGGGTCGCCGACGAACGACGACGCATCGACGCTGCCGCAACGTCCGGAGATCAACCGTTGACCTCCGCGGAACGTACCGAACTGGCCAGGCTGCGCAAGCAGGTCTCCGAGCAGGAGAAAGACATAGCGTTCCTGAAAAAAGCGTCCGCGTACTTCGCGGCGCATCAACAAAAGTAGAGCGCTACACGTTGATCGCTGCGGAGTGCGCGAACTTCGCGATCCACCGGATGGTGCGACTCCTCAATGTCTCGACCTCCGGCTTCTACAAACACCAAGAACGCAGTGTCCGAACACGATTGGGTGAACGGCAACAACGGCGCGCGGACCTGGAAGTGAAGATCCTCGACATCCACAGAGAATCGAAAGGTGTGTACGGGTCCCCGCGGATCACCGCCGAACTTCACGACGGCGGGGAGATCATCACCGAGAAGACCGTCGCGAAGATCATGCGGTCACTCGGCATCGTCGGAATCAGCCCGCGCACGTTCAAAATCCGTACCACCGTCGTCGACCCGTTTGCTTCCTTTCCGGACGACCTGGTGCAACGACGGTTCGATCAGGGCCGCGTCGACGCCGTGTGGACTTCCGACATCACGTACCTGACCTGCGGTGAAGGCGACATCTACCTGTGCGCAATCAAGGACGAGCACTCGAAGAAGGTTCTGGGATGGTCGGTGGCCGATCACATGCGGACCGAACTGGTCATCGAAGCCCTGGACATGGCGGTAGCAGCTCGCGGCGGGGATGTCGCCGGCACAATCATGCACTCGGACAGAGGAAGTCAATATACGGGCGACATCATGAAGCAGGCGTGCGAACGGTACGGGCTGCGCCGTTCGATGGGAGCTACCGGAATATGCTGGGACAACGCCGGCGCGGAGAGTCTGTGGTCCACGTTCAAGCACGAGTACTACTACCGACACACTTTCGCATACGCCTCTGAATTGATTGCTGTAGTTGACAACTGGATGCACATCTACAACACTCGCCGTAGGCACTCCACGATCGGAATGCTCAGCCCCACGAACTACGAAAAGTCACTGACCGCGACCTTGATGGTCGCGTGACCACTGTCCACTTTTCGGGGTGAACCTCATTGAGCCATTCGGCAAGGTTGCGGTAATGGTCGCGACGATCGTGGCGGACATCGACCTGGAAACGGTTGATGCCACCATCCACGATGAAGACCCATTGGAGAGTCACGGCGTGTTCGAGCGCTGTGCGCGCCAGCACTACGGCCTCACCGACGAACCCAGACCCAATTAGGCGGAGATAGGCGTCGCTATAGCGCATGACGCGAACTGCGAGACCATAGAGCAGGAGGAACTCGTCTTTGTGGGGTCTGTAGACATCGAAGTTTTCCGCATCTCGCAGGTGTGCGACGCACTGCTCGATCCAGGCCTCTAGTGCGGCATCGTCCGGTCTTGTCATCATCGGAGCGTACAAAGCGCTGTCGACAGGATTGCACCGCGCTCGGTGGACTGGTGTGGATGATGGTTTTCTCGGTGTCGTGAGAGAGGGGTGTTGACGACGGTTGAAAACTAGTCCAGAAACGACGGGGCGGGTTCTAGTCATCGTTGCAACAGTTGACGTGGCTTGAGGTTAGCAGTGACTCGAATAGTTCTGTGGGAGTGCAGTCTTGAATTACTTGACGGGGTCGGCGATTGAGTTCGTTCTCGACCGTCAGGAGATGCTGCGGCGAATGCACGCTCAGGTTAGTGCCCTTGGGGAAGTAGTCCCGCAGCAGACCATTGGAGTTCTCGTTCGACCCGCGTTGCCACGGTGATCGCGAATCGCAGAAGTACACCGGCACGCCGAGCGCGGCGGTGATCGCCCGGTGCTGAGCCATCTCGGTGCCCTGGTCCCAGGTGATCGATCGCAGCAGATCCGGTGGAAGATCGCCCATTCGCTCGATCAGTGCCTGCCGAAGGGTCTGGCCATCACGACGGGTCAAATGGAGTAGTCGAATCATGCGGGTTTTTCGTTCGACGAGGGTGCCGATCGCTGAGCCAGCATCTTTACCGACGATGAGATCGCCTTCCTTACGTTGTTGTGGTGGGTGATTTCGGAGAGTGTGTGTCGTAATGTCGCGATCACCCTCGGGCAGCGGGTATGGCACAGATCGCCCTGCCGCGTGGACGGCTCACTGGGAATGGCCGCCCGCTACCCGCCGATAACTCGACCGCTGATTGAGACTTACGACATCGATCGTTGGGTAAGGACGTGCTGGCGTGGTTATCGACAGGGCCAACGAAAGAAGGAGAGGCCACTCATGCAGGCTGTGTGGGCAGGAATCGACTCGGGCAAGTGGACGCATCATTGCGTCGTCATCGACCAGACGGGGACAGTACTGCTCTCCAAACGCGTCGAGAACGACGAAACCGTGCTGCTCGATCTCATCGAAACAGTTGCAGGGATTGCAGGTGGCGACAACGTCTGCTGGGCAACGGATCTCAACTCCGGCGGCGCGGCACTGCTCATCACACTTCTGGCGGCTCACGGCCAGCAGTTGCTCTACATCCCCGGACGGATCGTGCACCACGCCGCAGCCACGTACCGCGGCGACGGCAAGACCGACGCAAAAGACGCCCGGATCATCGCCGATCAAGCACGCATGCGCACCGACCTGCAGCCCGTCCGCGGAGCAGACCAGATCAGCGTCGACCTACGACTGCTCACCGCCCGCCGCACCGACCTGATCTGCGACCGGGTCCGCGCGATCAACCGACTCCGAGCCACCTTGTTGGAGTACTTCCCGGCCCTCGAGCGGGCCTTCGACTACTCCAAGAGCAAGGCGGCGCTGACACTGCTTTCGGGCTATCAGACGCCGGATGGGTTGCGCCGCATCGGAACTTCCAGGCTCACCACCTGGCTCAAGAAGCGTGGCTGCCGCAACAGCGCCGCCGTCGCTCAGAAAGCCATCGACGCGGCCAACTCGCAGAACACGATGCTCGCAACCCAGGCGACAGGATCGGTTTTGGTGACCAAGTTAGCCGCCGAGATCACGGCGTTCGACCACGAACTGGTCGAACTCGACGCCCAGATCACCGAACGATTCACCCGCCACGAAAGTGCCGACGTGCTGCTGAGCCTGCCCGGGTTCGGAGTCGTGCTCGCCGCGACGTTTCTCGCGAACATCGGCGGCAACCTGGACGGCTTCGACACCGTCGACCGACTCGCTGCCGTTGCCGGCCTGGCACCGGTCCCACGTGATTCCGGACGGATCAGCGGCAACCTTCATCGGCCCCACCGCTTCAATCGCAGACTGCTCCGTACCTGCTACCTCGCTGCACTGTCGAGTCTGAAGAACAGTCCGGCGTCCAGGGTGTTCTACGACCGGAAACGTCGCGAAGGGAAATCGCACAAACAGGCTCTCATTGCGCTCGCTCGCCGCCGCATCAACGTCATCTGGGCCATGCTCCGCGACCACACCACCTACCAGGAACCTGCACCCACCGCCCGGCCTCTCGTTGCTTGACAACAGCATTGAGATTCCCAATGGCCGGCTTCACTCCGATCTGCGACGCTCTCGGGGCGCTGATGGATAGTGAGCATGGGCTGTTCAAATCGTGGACGGCGGCGGTCGCCGGCAACGTGAGCACGACGATTCCGGCGGCCGGTGCGTAAGGGTGATTGCCGCTGCGGCGCTAGTGGTGAGGGTCGCATCAGCTCGGATCCTGGCTGGTAAAGGGCCTGGTAGATGCTCTCGTGGCACAGTCGCATTGCTGGTTCGGTGGGAAATCGAGTCGTCAGATGGCGGCTGATCTGCTGCGGACTCCACCGTTGTCCCAGCAACTGTGACACGGCGCCGAACAATTCGGCAGAGGATTCGATTCGCCGCTGACGATGGCGTGCTCGCCGAGAGACGGCCCGTCGCTGGGCTTCGTGGGGGCGATACGTCCCGGAGGTAGAGGCGTTGCGTCGAAGTTCGCGCGAGATCGTCGACGGCGATCGGTTCAACTGTGCAGCGATCTGCCGGATACTCAGCCGTTCACGTCGTAGATCGGCTACCTGAATACGTTCGTCTTCCGACAGGAACCGCGGACTGATGGCGCGGACTGCGAGTCGGTCCAACGGAGCGACGGTCCGCACCAGTTGTCCGGCGCGATAGACCGAATAGCCGCGGGCCCAGTTGGTTCCGGACGAGCGGGATACTCCGACTTCGCGGGCGGCTGCGCGGATGCTCCATCCACGGCCTCGCAACTCCATGAAGCGGCGACGCTTGTCGGAGAGTGGGCGCCGGCCCGGCCCCTTCTTGACACGACGAGACGATGACAACATAACCCCCAGAATCTCAGGCCTGTTGCAACGATCGATTGAGACCACCCGGTCCAAAACTAGGCCACCCAACCAAGATTGAATGGGTGATCTCCATGGAAGACTGGGCATTGATCAGGCACCTCTATCACAGCGAAAAGCTGTCGAAACGTGCCATCGCTACCAAACTCGGCATTGCGCGTGACACTGTCACCAACGCCCTGACCAGCGAGGGTCCACCGAAATATCAGCGACCATCAGTCGACTCCGCGATAAGTGCCGTGGAACCGAAGATCAGGGCGCTGCTCACGCAGCACCCGACGATGCCGGCCACAGTGATCGCCGAACGCATCGGATGGGGCGGATCGATCAGCTGGCTACGCGAACGAGTCCGGGCAATCCGACCCGAATACGCCCCCGCCGACCCAGCAGACCGCCTCCAGCACGATCCGGGCCAGGTTGTGCAGTGCGATCTCTGGTTTCCGCCGGCGTCGATTCCGCTCGGCGGAGACCAGTCCGGCGCCCCGCCGGTGCTCGTCATGGTTGCCGCGTTCTCCCGGTTCATCACCGCGACGATGCTGCCCAGTCGGGTCACCACGGACCTGGTCGCGGGCATGTGGCAGCTGCTCTCACAGGATCTCGGTGCGATCCCACACTGTCTCTGGTGGGACAACGAGTCCGGTATCGGTCGCCGCGGCAGGCTGACGGAGCCGGTGACCGCATTCGTCGGAACGGTTGCCACGACACTGATCCAGCTCAAACCGTACGACCCCGAGTCCAAAGGAATCGTCGAGCGCGCCAACCAATTTCTGGAAACCTCGTTCATACCCGGTCGAACATTTCGTTCACCCGACGACTTCAACACCCAACTGGCCGACTGGCTTCCGATCGCGAATTCTCGGGTTGTCCGCCGGATCGGGGGTCGCCCAATAGATTTGGTGTCCGTCGACACCGCGGCGATGTTGTCACTGCCGCCGGTTCCACCGCAGACCGCCGCATACTCGCAGATCCGTCTGCCTCGCGACTACTACGTTCGGGTCCACGGAAACGACTACTCGGTAGACCCCTGGGCGATCGGACACCTGGTCGAGGTCGCTGCGGATCTGTGCCAGGTAGCGGTCACTCGTGAAGGACGAGTACTGGCCGAGCACGAACGGCGATGGTCTCGGGGGCTGACCGTCACCGATCCACTACACGTGAAATCAGCCGCCAGGCTGCGAGAACAATTCCAACAGCCGATGCCGGCTGCTGCCGGCGAGGACCGGTTGATGCGGGACCTGGGCGACTACGACCGAGCATTCGGAGTCGAATTCCCTTGTACTGCATCATGTAATGATGATTGGGTGCAGTGATGGGCGCTGTGGATCCACTCAAGGACATCGAGCACTACGCCCAGGTAATGAAGGCGCCGCGCATACGGGAATCGGCAGCACGGCTAGCCGAGCAGGCCCGCAGCGACGGATGGAGCCACGAGGATTACCTTGCCGCCGTGCTGTCGAGAGAAGTCACGGCGAGGGAATCGTCCGGCACTCAGAACCGGATCCGATTGGCCGGATTTCCGACACGAAAATCGTTGGAGGAGTTCAACTTCGACTATCAACCGTCACTCAGTCGAGAAATGGTGGCATATCTGGGAACTGGAGTCTTCTTGACGCAGGCACGCAATGTGGTGCTGTTGGGGCCTCCGGGCACCGGCAAAACGCATCTGGCGATCGGGTTGGGGATCAAGGCCGCTCAGTCCGGACATCGGGTTGCATTCGCTACCGCCGTCGATTGGGTGGCCAGACTCAAGGCCGCGCACGCCGGAGGAAAGCTACCTGCAGAGTTGGCGCGACTACGACAGATCGGGTTGATTCTCGTCGACGAAGTCGGCTACATCCCGTTCGAACAGGACGCTGCGAACCTGTTTTTCCAGTTGGTGTCGTCTCGTTACGAGCATGCCTCACTGATTCTGACATCGAATCTGCCGTTCGGCCGGTGGGTGACGTATTCGGCGATCAGGCAGTCGCTGCCGCGATGATCGACCGAATCGTCCATCACGCAGAGGTTTTGACCTTGAAAGGGGCGAGTTACCGACTCAGAAACACCGGGATCGATACGTTGCCGTCCGTGAGAGCGGATAACGCGGCACAATGAATACATCGGCGTGGTCTAGTTTCCGTCCGTCGCGAATGGACTAGGTTTCGACCGTCGTTCACAGAGGGGATCTAGGTGCGGTTTTTGGATGCGCGTGATTCTGCGGGCTGAGGAGTTGTTGGGTAGTTGATGGATGAGGGGCCGGCCCGAGAGTGGCGGGCCCCTCACGTCGTCATTGGGGTGGTGTCGGCCCCCTGCTTGGTGGGTGTGGTGTGGGAGCTGGCGGGTTCGTAGACAAAGGTGCAGCGGTGTGCTCGGCGGGCGTGGAAAGGTCGATTTTCGGGCGTTTTTGAATGTTGTACTGTTTCAGTAACTTTGGGTTATCGGTTGGCGGGTAATCGGTTTCGGTAGTTACACATGGATGTGTTTTAGTGAGGCTTGAATTATGTTGTGGTGGTTACAATTTCGACGTTTCGTGATTTTGTATTGTTTTGCGGTTTGGGGTGGGGTCCTGTAGGGTGGGAAGCATGGTGACGATGAGCTGGCAGACGCGAGACGGGATAGCTTCGAGCGACCCCCGCTCCTCCCCAGCTTCGTTTGGTACTTTGGGTACCGGTTTTTTAGTTCCGATCAAATTCTCTGGTGACAAAGGCAATTCAGGAATTTAGAGGAGCGAAGCGAGTCGATGGACGGCAGCCTGGCTGG
>NZ_BCWX01000015.1 GCF_001894805.1 Rhodococcus globerulus NBRC 14531
ATAACTTGTTTACCTATGTGGACGGTAGCATGCACTGTTGCCCACGTCACTACTGAATTCCACCCTGCGGATCGGTAGTAGTCAGTTGCACTATCCAGCAACTTCGTACACTCGATCTCGACCCGTGGCGGGAATGCTATCGATCCTTTGCCGTGATGGAGGACACATGGTAGAACTAGTTCACTTATTACTAGTTCAGCCGCCTGGATTCCGATCAATTCGAGATGCCGGACGACGGCACATTCGCCCTCAGTCCTACCTGCGTGTCTGCCGTGAGTGCAGCGAAGATTGTCGCCCATCTGCGTTGACTCGGCGACGCTGACACGTGCGGCACGGACTGTCCTCGAACAATGGAGCAAATGAATGACTCTGCCTGATATCGGATTCATCGGGGCCGGCCAGATCGGCGAACCGATGGTCGAGAAGTTCCTCGCTACGGGCCGACGCACGGCCGTCTATGCCCGACGCGTGGAGGTTCGGGATAGGTTGGCCGGACGTGGCGCAATTATTGCGGCGCATCAGGAGGAGCTAGCGGCTGCTCCGGTAGTGGTCACCTGCCTGTTCAGTGATGCGCACGTACTCCAGGAGTGCACGCCGATCATCGAGAAGATGAGTCCGGGATCCCTGTTCATCTCACACACGACGGGGAGTCCGTTGATGATCCAGCGACTCCGCGACATCGGGCACAAGGGTGGGGTATCAGTGGTGGAGGCGCCCTTCAGTGGGAAGCCTGAGGATATTCGTCGTGGGGAATTGACAGTGCTGCTTGCGGGCGACGACGATGCTGTCGATGTTGCAGCCGGCGTTGTTGCGGCGTATGCGTCGAATATTCACCGGACCGGTCCGTTGGGTACAGCGCTGGCCGCAAAGCTACTGAACAATGCTCTGTTCGCAGCGTGTTCTCAACTTACGCTTTCGGCCCTTGCCGCAGGACGATCCCTCGGATTGGATGAGAACAAGCTTCTCGACGTACTTGCTGTAAGTAGCGGAGGCAGCACTGCCGCGCGTTACGTCGCTGCGTCCGAACAGGATGCACAGACCTACAGCGCCCGATTGCCCCGCTATCTGCGAAAGGACCTTGCCTCCGTCAGGACTGTCACCGCGGATCTGGGGATCGATATCGAGGATCTTCTTGCCGCGGCCGAACGCGGACCGATGGACCTCGACGACCGCGTACAGGCCGACGGACTCGAGAAGTCGCGGGCTTGAGGATAGCTAGGCGCCGGCGATGACACCGCATCTGCGATGGTCGGCCACTGCACTATGTGGGATCTCGAAATCAGCTTGAACGAATACGTGGAGAAGGAGTCGGAAATGGCCGGAAGTTTGTCGGGTCGAGTAGCTTTCGTTACAGGTGCAGGTCAGGGTCAAGGCCGTAGTCATGCGGTCAAGTTGGCCGAGGAAGGCGCCGACATCATTGCGATCGACATCTGTGCACAGATCGAATCCGCAACGCATACCATGGCCACTGAGTCTGATTTGGACGAGACGACTCGGCTGATCACCGCACTCGGTCGCCGGGTTCTGCCGCGCATTGCAGATGTACGTGATCGCTCCGCACTCATCGCCGCGGCCCAGGCCGGTTACGACGAGTTCGGACGTATCGATGTGGTCGTAGCGAACGCAGGTATCTGCCCACTCGGTCCGGACGTCGCCGCGTCGGCTTTCCTCGACACGGTATCGGTGGATCTGGTCGGTGTTGTCAACACCGTCGAAGCCGCGTTCCCCTATCTACGTGCGGGTGCATCGATAATCTGTACCGGATCGATGGCAGCGATGATGTCCCAGACGATGACCAGTCCTGAGGCCGGCCCCGGTGCCGCGGGATACGCGTACGCGAAGCGGGGTGTGGCGCGATTCGTCCACGACGCAGCCTTGCAGTTCGCCCCGCTGTCGATCCGGGTCAACGCAGTGCATCCCGGAAACATCGACACTCCCATGCTTCAGAACGACGCTATGTACAAGGTGTTCCGTCCGGATCTACCCAACCCGACTCGGGAGGACGCCGAGCCCGCATTCGGTATCGCACACCAACTTCCGGTCGTCACGATCGATCCGCGTGACATCAGTGAGGCTGTGTATTACCTGGCTTCGGATGCAGCGCGGTACGTGACCGGTCAGCAGCTCAAGGTCGACGCCGGGGCTTTGTTGGTCAGCACGTCCTCCGGCGCCCCTGCCTGAATTAGTCAGTAAAGCTCAATTTTACTTGAATCGTGGCGGGCGGCGTCAGAATTACGGCAGCGTGGAGGAGAACGAAGTGGACCTGTCTCTCGAAAACAGGCGTGTATTGATTACCGGTGCCGCCACCGGAATCGGAGCGGCTGCAGTGCAAGTGCTCGCTGCATCCGGGGCTCGGGTGGTGGGCACCTTCCACAACACCGAACCCGATACCGAGTCGGCAGCAACCTGGATTCGGTGTGACGTGACTGATCAGTCGTCGGTGCAACAAGCCGTGGCAAAAGCAGTCGCAGCGTTGGGCGGTCTCGACGTACTGATCCATGCGGCAGGCAGTTGGCAACTGGGCGCGCCGGGACACATCGACGCAGAGAACATCCGAACCATGATCGACGTCAATTTCAGTTCAACGGTCTTCGCAAATCAGGCTGCGTACGAAGTGATGAAAGAATCCGGCGGCCAGATCATCAACTTCGGCTCCAGCGAAGGAGTTTCGGGAAGCCCGGTCTCGGCGACCTATGCGGCAGCGAAGGCTGCGGTGCATTCGTGGACGCGGTCGGTGGCCAAAATGTGGGGTGCGGATGGCGTGACAGTCAATGCGCTCGCGCCGGCTGTCCAGACGCCGGGCGCCGACCGCAGGCTCGGCACCATGAGTCCGGAGGCGATCAAGCAGTACGAGCAGCAGTTGAAGATGGTAATTCCCCTTGGGGGCAAGCTGGGCAATCCGGTGTCGGACCTGGGGCCGGTGTTGGCATTCCTGTCGAGTGACGCGGCGAAATTCATCACGGGTCAACTACTTGCGGTTGACGGTGGATTGATGATGATCGGCTAGTAGCGCCCCGCCCGCCATGTGCTCGTGCGTCTCGGACCGACTGCGGCACGTCGCACGTAATGTGATGGGCCTCAGTGAGTCCGCGTTCGGCAGGCGGCGGCGGTGTCCGGCCTTGGATTTCGAGTTCGAAGAACCTTTGGCAGAAACTCGTCGATGGGATCGATGATGCACTGGTACGGACATCAGGTAATGCCAACCAGGCGGGCTAGAGTTGTCATGTCAGTGACGGGGAGAGGATCGGTGAAGGCGTGCACTCTCAATTTGGGGGAGGGGCCACGCATTCGAGCGTGCGTGTACCCAAGGCTTCGGAGCGAATTGCTGATCGTCTGCGCGGACAGATCGTTCGAGGCGAGATTCTCCCCGGCGGTATGCTTCCAACGGAGAAACGGATGGTCGAAGATCTGGGCGTCTCTCGGCCGACGCTTCGTGAGGCCTTTCGTATTCTCGAAAGCGAGGGCTTGATCACGGTACTGACCGGAGCTCGAGGCGGACCTCAGGTGCGCTTACCTGACCTAAGCGTTGCGTCCAGGCATATCGGACTGTACTTGCAGACTCGCGGTGCAACTCTTGCGGATCTGCTCGAAGCGCGAGCGGAGTTCGGTGCCATCTGCGTGCGATTGCTGGCAGAGCGCTGCACCCGAGAAGGCTTGGAGGAGTTGACGGCCTGCGTCCGAGAGCAGTATCGAGTGTGGGAGGCAGGCGTCGATACTGGAGCGGACTTTGCGCGCTGGGTATCGCTCACCGGAGACTTCCATAATCTCATCGCGCTGCATTGCCGGAACAAGACACTCGAGGCGCAATCCAAGTCATTGGCGGACGTACTCGGAGCTCATCGCGTCGTGAGTATCCAACGTCGAGCAGATCCCGATGCGGTTGCGGACACGTCGTACATTCCCGGTGTGATCGCGGACTACGAGAAATTGGTCCGATTGGTCGAAGCAGGAAACGCGGCTGCGGCGGAAAAGCACTGGCGAGCGCACCTCTACGGTGCTGCGGAAGTCGTTTATCGCAATCGCGAACGAGATTCGATCATCAGTCTGTTCGATTGAGCTTGCGGCCTCGGCCAGATCTGCGGTTTCCCCCTCGTTGCAGGTGAGGGGGAAACCGCAGTTTCGTTTGCAGTGAGTAACTCTTCAGTGCCGAACCAGTCCACTCCGACGGGCGGAGGTTCGCAGAGGTTGTGGTATCCGATGCCTGTGTGCCCCCTGGCTCACACAGGAGTCTTTCTTGCCACAAGCGAGAGCGCGCGACTCGGGCAAACGTCAACAGCCTGCTTGGCCAGCGCCACTTCGTCGTCGGCCGCCGGCTCCGAACGAAGCACGACCACCACCCCGTCGTCGTCCTGGTCAAACGTGTCGGGATCGGTGAAGACGCACTGCCCAGACCCTATGCACGAGCTTTGGTTGGCAACAATCAGCATCGTCACCACGCAACCGGGAGCGTGAAGATTCCATAGGTGGGACCGTATTCCTTGAATGGAATTTCCCCGAACGGAATGGCGAGACGCAGTGTCGGAATCCGACGGATGACTGCGGAGAGAACGACTTCGAGCTCCAATCGAGCGAGATTCTGTCCAAGACACTGATGTGGACCGAAACCGAAAGCGACGTGATTACGCGCTCCTCGTGTGAAGTCGATCTTGTTCGGCTCGGGGAACACCTCCGGGTCGCGGTTGGCGGTATTGCATACCGCGAACACTGCCTCGCCTGACCGGATCAACGTACCGCCGATCTCGATGTCGTCGGTCGACAGACGCAGACCACCGATCTCGGCGATCGTGAAGTAGCGCAGCAGTTCTTCCACAGCGCCCGGGATGAGCTCTGGATTATCGCGTAGTTGTTGAAGGAGTTCGGGCTTGTCCAGCAGCGTTGCGATACTGAGGGAGATCATGTTGGCGGTCGTCTCGTGTCCGGCGATGAGCAGGAGGACTCCGAGGCCGGTCAGGTCCTCCGGGTTCGCTCCGGCCGCAAGTTGTCGACTCAGGATGTCGTCGCCCGGATTTTCCACGCGGGAATTCACAAGATCGGCAATATATCCCTTGAGTCGACCCATCGCTTCCATGCGCACTTCGGAGGATGCATGAGGATCGGCGAAAGCAGAGCTGTTTTTCTGGAAGAAGTCGTGGTCCTCGTACGGTGCGCCGAGCAGTTCGGCGATCACAACTGACGGTACCGGGAGTGCGAGTGCTTCCACGAGGTCAGCCTCGGACTTCCCCAGCAGCATCGCGTCGAGGGCTTGGTCGACGATTTCGGTGATGCGCGGACGCATAGCACTGATCTTCTTCAAGGTGAACTCCCCCATTACACGACCTCGAGCCTCTGTGTGCTCCGGGGGGTCCATCTCGATCAACTGCTTGAGCTTGTTACCCGGAGCGTATCCGAGATTTGTCGGGTGGCCGGGCAATGTCCGATCCGAACTGAACCGGCTGTCGCTCAGAACGGCACGAACGTCTGCGTGCTTCGTAATCGCCCAGATTTTGCCGTCATTCTGCCAGCCAACTTGGCTGACCGGCTCGACTTCCTGCAGTCGCAGGTGCTCGGGCGGGGGACTGTACGGATCCATGCGTTGCGTCGAGAAGGCTGTGGTAGCCATGAGATCTCCCTTGATCGGCGAACAGCGCGGGGCGTGAATGAGCGCCTCCTACTTTTGAGGTGGAGTGCTTATTTTCGAGAGTTTAGTCACGATTAGTGCCGTGCGTCTAGACCACGAGGCAACTCATCTGAATTGCCCGCGTTGCACTTTCGTAGTTTCACGTGAAAACGCCAGCGAACGTCATGCGATGACCAATGCAGACGATCAGGTCTGCAGTGTGCTGCGGGTGCACTGCTTGCGTCCGGGGTGCAGTAAATCCACGTAGGCATGCCTTGTCAATGTTGTTGTAGCTCTGACTTTCTGGCGTAGGTGTATCCCGCCCGGCGTGGTTCACGGGGAAATGCGCATACCGAACTGCCGGGTCGAATTGAGTGTCGCGGGCAGCGGGAGTTGCTTTGTTCGAGCTGTAAACTCCTGGCTCCCAAGTTATCTCCCAGTGCTGGTGTGGGCGGCGTGTACTGCGTTTTCAGGTAAGAGTGTCGGCGAAGCGTCTGTGGGTTTCCCTGTGGGGGGACCGCGTATCGGTCGAATGGCATTGTTCGCTGACGAATGATCGTGCAGTGACCACCAGGTCTGTTATCAGGGCGACGATTGACACCAATGGTGTCGTACAGCACACTGTTACTGTTGTACGGATCAGGTGTTCCGTTAAAGCGAACAGGGTTTGTGTGTGGTGACTCCGCCATAGCTCAGTCCTGTGCATACCGAAACGGAGCACACCCGGTCGAAGCGAACTGTTTCGTTGAGGCCCCGGCAACTCCCACACGCATTGTTCCTTCGCCGCAGACCTCGATGTGAGAGTGACAAGACATGACGACACTCGTGCCGACCGAAATCGATTCTCGGCGCCCACTCGGCTCGAGAATTGCCATATTGATGTTGGCAGTCTGCTCGTTCGTGTTCACAGTGGTGCACTCTGCCGTGCCCAGCCTTGCGAGTGGGGCAGTCAACGTGTATTCCGTTGTCCAAAAATCATTTTCAGGGATTCTTGCCTCGGTAGGGACATTCAACAATGTCGGATCTGCGGTATCAGGTACGCCACGCCTTCCGTCGCAGAGGGTGGCGACATGGCCCCATCGAATTCCGCTAGCGCTGTGAATCCGAAATGCAACGGACGGCGGTGCCAGAGGCCGATGCCTCCTGCATGTCCCGTCCACAACACACCAAGGAGCAATTAAGTGAACGATTACTTCGGATATGCCGGAAAGACTGCCGTCGTCACCGGTGCCGCGTCGGGTATGGGGAAGGCGCTCACCGAGATCTTGGTTGATCTCGGTGCGAATGTGTATGCACTGGATCGAGTGGAGCCCCCGGTTGCCGGCGTTACGAAGTCCATCATCGCGGACCTCGGGAACAAGGACTCGATCGATGCGGCATTTGCACAGTTGCCACTGCAGATCGATGTCTTCTTCGGGGTCGCGGGAGTTTCCGGTGTTCACAACAGCTTCCTGGAGACACTCACCGTCAACTTCATCGCGAACAAGTACGTCACCGACACCTTTCTTGCTGATCGCATCACGGAGAACGGTTCTCTCGTCTTCGTAACGTCAAATGGTGGGGTCCGTTGGGAAACCCCTGCAGTGCGTGAAGAATTGGAGCTCTTCACCCGCGGCGACAACTGGAACGACCTCGTACAGACGGTTCAGAAGTTCGAAGCGGAGTTCGGCAGTGTTCCCGGATCGCTCGGCTACATCATGTCGAAGCGTCTGCTCAACTTCTGGGTCGCGGAGCAGGTCGCTCCGCTCGCAAGCCTGCGCAAAATCAGGATCAACGCCGTTCTCCCCGCCATGACGATCTCGGGGATGCTGCCCGAATTCGCTGAGATGAAGGGCGGTCAGGAAGCCGTCGAAGCTGACCTCGGGCCGGCAGGGCGTCTTGCAGAGTCGGTAGAGATGGCGAAAGTGCTCGCGTTCCTCGGTAGCGACCTAGCGAGCTACGTGTCGGGAACGCACACCTCCGTCGACTTCGGCATGAACGCGCTACAGATCGCAGGGCTGGCGCCGGATCGGCTCGGGTGGACTCTTCGCGGCGTCCTCTCGCAGCAGCCGAGTGCGTAACTCCAGCCGAGAACGAGCACGCGAACTCGGGTAACTGAGCCGGGATTGTTCATCGAACACCCGGCGTCAGGGGCACTCGCTCCCCGAGATCTACCAACTTGAACCAAGGAGACTTCTGTGACCGTCCTGGACATTCGCGACACCGCAATCAATCTGAAGCATCCGGATCGTCTGTACATCAACGGCGTGTGGCAACTTCCGGCCAATCCCTCCAGTATCGACATTATCGATGCCACGACGGAGGAAACGTTCTACCGCGTAGCCGAGACCGGTCCCGAAGACATGGACGCGGCAATTGCCGCGGCGCGCAACGCTTTCGATAACTCTCCGTGGCCATTTCTCGAACCCGCGGAGCGAGCTGAGTACCTCCGGAAGATGGCCGCCGGCCTGCGTGCCCGCACTCAAGAGGCTGGCACATTCTGGACACGTCAGGCCGGAGTCATCTTCGGTATGTCTGTCGGCGCGCTCAGCCGCGTGCCCGCGCTCTTCGAGTATTACGCCGACCTTGCCGCCAACTACCCGTGGGCGACGCAGGATACGCCCGAGTTCTCCGCGTTCGGTGCGGTCGTCAACGAGCCGGTCGGCGTCGTCGGGGCGATCGTTCCCTGGAACACGCCACTCTCTCTCGCCGCGTACAAGGTCGCGCCGGCTCTTCTCGCAGGCTGCACGATGGTCCTCAAAGCCCCGCCGGAAGCGCCGGGTGAGCTGTACATTCTCGCCGAGGTCGCGGAGGAGATCGGCCTGCCGCCAGGCGTGCTGAACGTCGTGAACGGATACCGCCAGGTTTCCGAGCAGCTTGTTGCCGACCCGCGGATCGACAAGATCGCTTTCACCGGTTCGAGTGCTGTGGGACGTCAAATCGGTGCAACGTGTGGAGCGCGTCTGGCTCGATACACCCTCGAACTCGGCGGCAAGTCGGCCGCGGTCATCCTTGACGACTACGACCTCGCCACAGCAGCTGCTGCGATCGCTGCGCAGGAGACCTCATTGAACGGCCAGGTGTGCATGTCGCTCACCCGCGTCATCGTCACGAAGTCGCGCCACGACGAGTTCGCCGAGGCGCTGGGCTCGGTCTTCGGAGCGGTACGGGTCGGAGATCCCTTCGACCCGCAGACGCAGCTCGGTCCGCTTGCCCTGGCCAGGCAGCAGGAGAGGGTTCTGGGCTACATCAACACTGCCCAGAACGAGGGCGCGACGCTCGTGACGGGCGGCAACCGTCCCGCGCACCTCGACCGTGGCTTCTTCGTGGAGCCGACAGTGTTCTCGAATGTCGACAACAGGTCCACCATCGCGCAGGAGGAGATCTTCGGGCCAGTTCTGTCGGTGATCCCGGCCGAGAACGAAGAGCACGCAATCGCATTGGCGAATGACACGCCATATGGACTCAACTCAGCTGTCTTCACGAATGATGTGGACCGTGCCTACCAGGTCGCACGTCGACTTCGTTCGGGCACGGTAGGGCACAACGGATTCAAGACGGACACCAGGATGGGATATGGCGGCTTCAAGCAGTCGGGCGTCGGGCGGGAAGGTGGCCTTCAGGGCCTCCTGCCCTACCTGGAGTCCAAGACAGTGCTGCTAGACGGAGCTCCCGCGCAATTCCGATGAACAGCCGCGATATCCCGGACTGCTGCGTGCAGGCCGGGATATCGCATCTGCCCGGAACTGTGCCTGACCTCTGACCAGTGGGAATCGAATCTGTTCGTTGCGTTTGCGATACAGGCGATCCCGCTGACGAAACTTAACGAGCACGGTGCGGCGGCCTCGATCAATTACTACGAACTCGGCAGTGCTTCAGCCTGCTACCAGAGCAAGTACGGGTCGCGCAAAGAAAGGAAATTGACGAAAGATGACTGGCGTCGAGATCAACCCCAGAGAGACCGATTTCTTCACCGATGCTGACATCGCGGCGGAGGCGGAGCCCTACTTCGATTACATGCTGGCGAATCATCCGGTATTCCGCGAGCCGAAGTACGGCGTCGTGATCGTGACCGGCTATGAAGAAGCACTGCAGGTCTACCACCAGCCCGACGTGTACTCGTCGATCAACCGCACCGGTGGCCCCGTGGTCGACCTCCCCTTCGAAATCGTCGGCGACGACATCAGTGAGATCCTCGAGAAGCACCGCGGATATTTCTCATCGAACGATCAACTCGTCACTTTCGACCCACCACTTCACACGGATCACCGCGCGATCTTGATGGGGTTGATCACGCCAAAGCGGCTCAAGGAGAACGAGCAGTTCCTCAAGGACACCGCCGACCGTTACCTGGACGAACTCATCCCTCGCGGAAACTGTGAATTCATCTGGGACTATGCGAAGAAGTACACAGTTCTCGCGGTCGCTGACCTGCTCGGTATGCCGGAGGAAGAGCACTCGATGCTCCTCGACCTCCTGGCCTCCGTGCCGGCGCCCGTATTGGGAAATCTCGAACTCCAAGCCGTTCACCACGGTGGCCTAGAGACGCTGTACGACTACTTCGTGGCCAAGATCGAGGACCGTCGGAAGACACCGCAAGAGGATGTCCTCACGGGAATGGCGCTTGCGACCTTCCCGGATGGTTCGCTTCCCGAGCCGATCGAGGTCGCACGGATCGCCTCCAACCTCTTCGCGGCAGGGCAGGAGACAACCGTCCAGCTCCTGGGCATCGCCATGCAGCGGATCGCCGAGGACGCCGAACTGCAGGACCGGTTGCGCGCCGACTCGTCACTCATTCCGAAATTCATCGAAGAGGCCCTTCGCGTCGAGGCGCCCATCAAGGGATCGTTCCGGCTCACCAAGAGGCCGACAAGTATCGGGGGCCTCGACCTCGCACCTGGCACCGTCATCATGTTGATCAACGGGGCTTCCGGTCGCGACCCGAAGGTCTTTGAAAACCCCGGCGAGTTCCAGGTTGAGCGCGCGAACGCGCGGCAGCACCTGGCATTCGGCCGCGGTATCCACACCTGCCCGGGAGCGCCGCTTGCGCGCGCCGAGGCGGTCTTCTCAATACAGCGAATTCTGCAGCGTACCAAGAGTATTCGTATCAACGAGCAGTATCACGGACCCGTAGGGGAACGCGAATGGAAACTCATCCGCAGCTACAAGTTCCGCGGGCATACCCATCTCTATCTCGAATTCACCCAGGCGGACGCGTGATATCGGGCGAACTGACCATCGACCGTGATCGGTGCATGGGGTCGGGGCAGTGCACGTTCTATGCTCCGGCCACCTTCGACCTCGACGAGATGAGCATCGCCGTGGTCATCGACGATCACGGTGACGACCACGACAACATTCAGCAGGCGATCGACGTCTGCCCGACGCGTTCCATCGTTCGTGCTGCTGGAGCAGAAGGAGTCGATACCCAATGACAACTACGACCGAGGCGACGGTCTCTCGACCGATTGCCGATCTGGACAGTGACGGCCTCCTCGGGTCCTTTCCTGGTGGGCCGCGGCTTGTCGGCACGAAATGTGATCGCTGTGGGCGCGCCATGATCGGCGTCCGCGTGGTCTGCAGTGCCTGTGTCAGCACAGAGGTGAGTCGCATCGAGCTCCCGACGAGTGGTTCGCTGTACACCTTCACTCGGCTGCATGTCGGCGGCGACGGTGTCCGCATCCTGGGCTACGTCGACCTAGAGGGTGATGTTCGAACACTCGCCGATATCCGTGAGAACGGGAAGTCATTGCAACCCGGACTGCAGGTAGAACTCGGCGTGGATGGCTCCAATTGGTTCTTCGCTCCGGTATCCGGTGTGAATGGAGGAGAATCCGATGACTGAAGAAGTCTTTGTCGTTTCGGCGGCCATGATCCCGTTCGGCAAACACCGCACATCGTCGTATGTCGGACTCGCCGTCGCACCGCTCGTCGACGCCCTTCGCGGAGCGGGGATAGAGAAGTCGGACGTTGACGCGGTCTACGTCGGACACTCTTTCGGCGGCATGATGACCGGACAACGGATCTGTAAGGAAATCGGCCTCGGGACGGTGCCCACCGTCAATGTCGACAACGCATGCTCGAGCGGTGCGACGGCTATCCACGAGGCTTGGACGGCAATCTCACAAGGGCTTGTCGACGTCGCAGTCGTGGTCGGAGTCGAAAAACTGACCCAGTTCGGCGGAGGGACCCTTCCGTTGTCTCCCGAGGATCGAGAGGTGAAGCAAGGCATCGTGATGCCGGCCGTCTACGCGATGCGTGCGACGCGGTACCTCCACGAAACCGAAGCGACGGTCGAGGATCTCGCACTTGTCAGTGTGAAAGCGCGCAAGCACGGGGCGCTCAATCCCTTCGCACAGTTCCGCAGTGAGGTGACAGTCGACGAGGTGCTCGGCGCACGTCCGATCGCCGATCCACTCACACTCATGATGTGCTGCCCGACCGGCGACGGTGCAGCCGTCGTCGTACTCGCGTCGGAGCGCGCTCGCAACCGTCTGAACACACCGAAGGGGATGCGTGTCGCTGCCTCGATTCTGCATTCGGGCGAGGTCAAGGAGGGGTATCGCGACATGACGATGCCGGAGATCAGCCAGCATTCCGCTTCTGACGCGTACGAGATGGCAGGGATCGGACCCAAGGACCTCGACATGATCGAGCTGCACGACGCGTTCTCCATCGCCGAACTCGTGTATTACGAGGCATTCGGCCTCGCCGAGCGTGGACGTGCGATCGATCTTCTCCGCGACGGAAAGACCACCTTCGGCGGAGACGTCGTGGTCAACCCCAGTGGTGGGCTGCTCTCGAAGGGACATCCAGTCGGCGCCAGCGGCGTGGCACAGGTCGCCGAGGCATTCTGGCAGCTCACCGACAACGCCGGCGCACGCCAGGTCGACGACGCACGCTGGGCGATGACGCATGTGACCGGTGGTGGCACGGCCGGTCTGGACCATGGCGCCTGCACGATCCATATTTTCGAGGGCGTGTGATCACGGTGGAACGGCCCGCATTGGAGGGGATCCGGGTCATCGATCTGACGACTTTTCTCTCCGGTCCGTCTGCAACACAGCTTCTCGGAGACCTCGGTGCAGACGTGATCAAGGTCGAGGCGCTCGGCGGCGATTCCAGTCGGTCGATCGTCGGTCCGGAGCTTGACGGTGACAGTGCGTATTACCTTGCCAACAATCGCAATAAGCGAAGTATTGCAGTCGATCTCAAGTCGCCGCGTGGACGAGATGTCGTCAGAGACCTGATCGCCGGAGCTGACGTTGTGATCGAGAACTTTCGGCCAGGAGTCACCACCAGGCTCGGACTCGTGCCCGAGCAGATCGTGGAGGAACATCCCGCGTTGATCTGGGCGTCGATCAGTGGATTCGGGCAGGAAGGTCCGTGGCGCGACCGACCGGCTTACGACATGGTCGTGCAGGCGCTCAGCGGTGTGATGAGTCTGAATGGACATGCGGGCTCCCCAGCAGCCCGGCTCGGAATACCAGCCGGTGACGTGGTTGCCGGGCTATACGCAGTGATCGGTATCCTCGGCGCTCTTCATGCTCGCGGAGAGTCCGGTCGCGGGAGAATCGTCGATGTTTCCATGCTCCGCGGACAGCTGGCGATGCTGTCCTACCAAGCCCTGTATACCAACCTCAACGGAGTTGCGCCCGGTCCTCAAGGGGCAGCACATGATTCGATCGCGACCTACCGTTCCTTCCGTGGTGGCGACGGCCGCGAGTTCGTCGTCACGGCCAATACACCACGCATGTGGGAAGATCTCTGCCGTGTTGTCGGGCTCGACGAGTTGATTGTCGACGAGCGTTTCGTGGATGCTGCGACACGCTTGCAGAACAGGGAAGCTCTGTCGGATATTCTCGAGGCCAGGATCGCCGAGCGCCCGGCTGCAGAGTGGGTCGGCCTGCTCACCGCGGCGTCGGTTCCGGTAGCTCCGGTGAAGAACGTGCTCGAAGCTCTTGACGATGCGAGAGAAGCCGATGACGGATCGCTCGTGACTGTGGGGAACGAAACGGTCGAGTTCGAGAATGTCGCCATGCCAATCCGTTTCGTCGGTACCGCCGATGTCGAGCCCGGCTATCCTCCTGCCCTCGGCGAGGACTCGGACGACATTCTCAGGACGGAATTGGGACTCACCGACGAAGAGATAGCGGCACTCGTGACAGACGGTGTGGTCGGTGTGCCGTCGGCTGTGAGCGTCACAACGTAAGACGGTGAAACAGGTCTGCCCCTGCGGTGATTATTACCGCAGGGGCAGACCTGTTGTGGAATGCAGCCGTATCTACAGGTACGCCGAAGTCGTTTCCGGGCAACGTGAGTGGGACGACGATGTAACCGTGGTGAAGCGTCCGACCGGCCGTTGAACGGCCGGTCGGTGGCTACGATCAGCCGAGTCGAATCACGTCGCCGGCAGCGAACTGCAGCATTTCGTTGCGGTCGTGCAGTTTCACGCGCTCACGTCCCGTCGATTCGCCTGCCGCGCGCTCAGCCTCGTCGATCCTTCGCCAGGCCGCCCAGTCGACAACCTGGACGCCGCGAGAGCGAAGTAGTTCGTCCACGACGGTCGAGGCGGAGGCCGACGAGGACTTCGAGCCGATGTCCTCGAGGATCGACGTGACAGTGTCCAAGGCGCATCGGCGGTTGGTCCCTACGACTCCCGTCGGCCCCCGTTTGATCCATCCTGCGATGTACACCCCGGGAACTTCTTCTTCGCCGTCGATCACCCGTGAATCGCGATGGGGAACGGTGGCGGTCTCGGTGTCGAACGGAAGGCCTGGCACTGCTTTGCCCATGTATCCGACCGAGCGGAAAACGAGTTCGGTATCGAGAGTCTCCGTGACAGTCGGATCGCTGGTCTTCGCCAGTCGGACACCCGACACTGATCCGTCCTCGCCGAGGAACTCGACGGGAGTGCGATCGAACACGAAGCGAATCCTGTACTTTCGGCCGAGCGCACCACGCTCCGCCGCTTTGCGGAATGAAGCGAACAAGCGCGTCGCAGCGGGGTTGGAATCGAGGTATTCCTGTTGTGCGGCATCGAGTTCGAGATCGTCAGGGTCGATGATGACGTCGCAGTTCTCGAGGTCTAGTAGCTCGATGAACTCCTTGTTGGTGAACTTCGCATACGCGGGGCCTCGGCGCCCGACGATGACGACTTCGGAAAAGGTGCTCGCCGTGAACGCCTCGACGATGTGCTGGGGTACATCGGTGGCACGCAGGTCCTCGGTGGTGCGCACGAGCATGCGTGCGGCGTCGAGTGCCACGTTTCCCACACCGATCACGACCGCTCGGTGCCCGTCGAGTACAAATGCGTTCGACGGCGTATCCGGATGACCGCCGTACCAGGATACGAAGTCGCGAACCGCGTGTGCGCCTGCAAGGTCTTCCCCCGGCACACCCAGTCGTCGGTCGAGCGGGGCCCCGGAGGCGAACACCACCCCGTCGTAGTGGCTACGAAGTTCACTCGAGGTGATGTCCACACCGACTCGCACGTTCCCGAGCAAGCGCACACCCGGTGTTTCCTCGAATACCTCGGAGAACGACATAGTGATGGATTTGATCTTCGGATGGTCAGGGGCGACACCGTAGCGCACGAGGCCAAACGGAGCCGGAAGTTGTTCGAAGACATCGACTTCGATCGGTTGATCCGATTCCTCGGACAGTAATTGTGCGCAGTACGAACCCGACGGCCCCGACCCTACGACTGCGATTCTGAATGTGCTCACGATCAGCTGCCTCCCCTCGGGGCCAGCGCGGTGATCAGGTCGACGTCGTAGTCGATCTTTCCGCCCTTGCGGCCGCTCTTCGGCGTCGTCGTCTCTGCGAAGAACCGCTCGTTCACCCCGATGTAATGCTCCTGATCGCCGGGGATCTCAGCTTCGTAGAAGATTGCGTCGACCGGGCATGACGGTACGCAGGCACCGCAGTCGATACACAGGTCCGGATTGATGTACGTCATCCGGCCTCCCTCGAAGATGCAATCGGCCGGGCACTCCTGCATGCAACTCTTGTCCTGGACGTCAACACACGCCTCTGTGACTACGTAGACCATGACGGCTTTTCTCCTTGCCTCTGCAGCTGGGATGAATTAGGCCCATTGCCGCAGTTTGTCGACGATTTCTTCGGTCGGGCCGCCTGCGGCGATAACCCGTCGTGCTTGATTGAGGGCGCGCACCCAGTTCACTGTTACAGCGCCACATGCTCTTCCGGTCTCGTCGGCGTGGACGACTGCGACTCTCTCGCCCGCCTCGAGGTCTCCGAAGACTGTCGAGCTGCCTGCCGGATCACGGCGGCCGACCGAGTGCACTTTCCAGTCGTATTGGTCGGACCACACGTAGTCCGAGGAGTCGTACCCCTCGGCCAGGCCTCCGGTGATCGCGTTCGCGACAAATCTGGCCTGATCACTGGCGTTCGTCCAATGCTCGGCTCGCACATCCATGCCTCGATCCGAATGCGGCCAGCGCGCGACGTCGCCGATGGCGTACACGTCGTCTGAGCCGATCGCACGGAGATGCCGGTCGGTCAGCACACCGTTGTCGAGAGTGAGACCGGAGCCGAGGAGCCAGTCCGTCGAGGGGAGGGAGCCGATTCCAACGACTGCCGTCGATGCCTCGAGTTGGGTACCGTCATCCAGGACTACGGTGAGGGAGCCGGCTTCACCGTGGATATCGGCAACTCCGACACCGAATCTGGTTTCTACACCGTTGCGGTGGTGAAGGTCGACGAGGAGGCTCGCGATTTCGGGTCCGACGAGTCGCTCCATCGGCTCGGGAACTGGGTCGACGACAGTGACCGGGCATCCGAGTTTAACTGCAGCAGACGCGATTTCGGTGCCGATAAACCCTCCGCCGACGACAACGACAGCCTCGCGGAGGCTGAGTCGCTCGGCAATGGCCCGTGATTCGCCGAGAGTGCGCAGTTGGAACACTCCAGATGTCGGCTGCCATGGCGAAGGTCGTGCGATAGCTCCGGTGGCGATGACAAGGACGTCGTAGGTGACGGTAGAGCCGTCGTCGAGTGAGACAGTCCGTGTCGTGGTGTCGAGGCCGGTGGCCGCTGTTCCGAGCCTCGTAACGATGTCGAGGGCGTCGAGTTCCGGCCGGGTGATGAGCCGGTTCGCCTCCACTGCAGCGTCGGACCACTCTGAGCTGAGTAAGCCTTTCGACAGGGCCGGGCGATCGTAGGGCAGATCAGCCTCGGCGCCGACCAGAGTTATCGGACCCGAATAGCCGCTTGCGCGAAGGCATTGCGCAGTGCGAGTGCCTGCAAGCGATGCGCCGACTACAAGGATGTGGCGCCGAGCGTCGGATCCAGTCATGGCTCAAGTCCTTACTGTGGTGTCAGATCGCGGAAGCCGCCCATCTGTCAGAGACCCAAGCGGGTGAGGGCGCACTGCACGTTGGCGCTATGTTCCGTTTAACGGAACGCATGGTCGCTACAACGCAACAGAAGTATCGACCCGCACAGGGGATACTGTCAACCTTGTGTTGGACTACCGCAGCGTACGACTTCAGCTGGGGGAGGGCGGGTTACCGCTCCTCCGTTCCTGCGATCAGCTCGGTTAGCCGCCCCGCAGCTTCGCGGACAAGCGCTACCAGTGTCGATGCATTCGTCGCATTGAGTCGTGCTTCGGGAAGAGTGATGCCAACGGCGCCGACCACGGTTTCGGAACGTCCGAAGATCGGCGCGGCTATCGCGATTGCCCCCTCGATACGTTCCCCGTGCGTGATCGAGTAACCGTCGCGGCGGATGGTGTCCAGTCGCGCGAGCAGTTCATCGGGGTCTGTCAGCGTTCGATTCGTTGCAGCCGTCAGTCGGCCGTGGACGATTGCGTGTCGGACCTCTTTGGGAAGAAAGGCGAGGATTGCGAGACCGCTTGCGCCGGCGTGCAACGGGAGCCACTGCCGCATCGGGAGTGTGTAGCGAAGCGGATGTGAAGAATCGGCTGTGAGGGTGAACATCATCTCGTGGCGTTGTTCGCTGTACAGCGAGAAGAATGCGGATTCTCCCGACTTCTCCATGAGTTCGTTGAGTGTCTCGGCCGACAGATATTGCAGTGGATACTTGTTCGTCGTTGTCCAGGCGAGCCGCAAGAACTCCAGTCCGAGTCGGTAGGAGCCGTTCTCTGCGCGTCGCATCAAGCCGAGCTTCTCGAGGTCTGTCACCAGTCGATGGGCAGTGCTCGGGCTTACATCGAGGTGACCAGCGAGTTCTCGCACGCCATGTGAGTCGTGTTCGCTTTCGATCATGAATGTGAGTATTTCGATTCCACGCGCGAGGGGCTGCCGTCGACGCCCTTCGTTGCCTGGCTCTTGTTCGGCCTCATCTGTCAGCTTGGTCATCGCACATCCATTTCACTCGTATTCTTCCGAAGAGGCTTGACAACAGACCGTAGCGCAAGCGAGCCTTGAGCCTTGGGCTTCAATGGAACGGTCGTTCTATTCAACGCAATGCGTGTTGGCGCGTCAGGCTCTTCAGGCGATGGGTCGCGCACCGGACACCAGGCTGTCAGCGAGAGGGATTGAAACGCGATGTGGTTTCCATGCAGTGCCGCGAACAAGGGAGTGCGAACGCGATGACGGTTTCTGGTCGAGTTGCAGTCGTCTCCGGCGGAGCAGCAGGTATCGGGTTGGCGATCGCCCAGCGACTGGCCGATGACGGTTTCAAGATCGCTGTCCTCGACGTCGTAGACGGCGCAGCTGAGGCTGCGGCTGACGCCATTACCGCGGCGGGCGGCGAGGCCAAGGGATACCGTGCCGACGTTGCGAACCGTGAACAGGTCGACATCGCTGTCGAGGCAGCCCGCGCGCATCTCGGCCCCATCGCGGTCGTCGTTGCGAATGCAGCGATTGCCCGACAGCAGGAGTTCTTGGGCATGACGCTCGAACAGTGGAATCACACCCTCGAGGTCAATCTGACGGGCACATTCAACGTCGTTCAGACGTGCCTCCCGGATCTCGTCGAAGCAGGTTGGGGCCGTGTGGTTCTCATCTCTTCGTCCAGCGCGCAGCGCGGTGCTCCGAGGATGGCCCACTACGCCGCGTCGAAGGGCGGCCAGATTGCGCTGACGAAGGCGCTGGCCGTCGAGTTCGCGAAAAGCGGCGTAACGGTCAACACCGTGGCACCGTCGTCGATCGACACACCGAGCGTGCAGAAGAAGCGGGAGGAAGGAACCATTCCCTCGGCAGAGGACATAGCAAAGTACATCCCGGTCGGTCGCGAGGGTACCGGTCAAGACATCGCGAATGCCGTGTCATACCTTGTTTCCGAAGGTGCTTCGTACGTGACAGGTCAGACGCTCAGCGTCAACGGCGGATCGTTCATCGGGTGAGAACATGCTGAACAGACAAATTCCCCTGAGCCCCAACGAAACCTGGAGCGACGCAGACGGTGGACTCCCGGTCAGTGCCCCGGAATCCGCGGAAGCGGTGGTTGTGGACCAGTTCGTGGCCGCGACAGGAAGGCTCGTATGGGCAATCCGGGAATCGTTCGTCAGGTACGTCACTCTGATTGCACGGGGCGAGTACACGATCGCCGGCGGAGTCACTGAGGGTGAAGACGGGCAATTCGCGTTTCCGCTGCGACGGGCAGTCCAAGAGGGTGACGACTGGCGATTGTCCTTTGGCGGCTCTGTCCACTTTGTTGCGCATCATGGTCTTTTGGACGTTCTGATCGTGGACCCGGAACTCGTCGTGGGCCCAGGCGGTGGAGTACTCGCTACTCATGTTCGCGGTGATGCCGACGAGCTCATTGCTATGGTGGTGACCGACGCCGCATCTCCAGAATTTTCGTGGAAAGAGCTTGTCTGGCAGGATGTTCCAACAAAGTTGGCGACTGCCGGCGCGGAACTGTTGGGAAATGTCTATCCCAAGGGCACTGACATGGCGTCCCTGGGGATTCGAGTCCAATTGGACGCGTGACCGTCACTTCCCCGCTACGGGTTCCTCGGTGCCGGTCTTCGCGGCAACCGGCGCTGAGGAACCCGTGGCCGGGCCGATGAGTTATCTGCCGAGATGTGCCATGAACGTCGACGTCCAGTCTTTGAGGCTCGCAGGTACGTAGTATCCATCTTGATCGTTGATCTCGTCCCAGTGCTCGACGACATCCTCGATTGCAGGCTCGCCGTCAGAGATCCAGCCCGGCGTGATGCCGAGGAACCATCGGGAGAACCGCTTGGCGCCGGCGACCAGGATCTCTCCGTTCACTGGGCACGATTCGTGTGCGAGGAACGCAACCATGGGAGAAACCAGTCCGGTTTCCATTGCCTGCAGAATGGCCGGATCTGTCGGGGTGGTGGTGACGATGTTGGGCTTCTTCGCCGAAATGCTGGGCCGGGTAATGGCGTTGGGGGCGATGCAGTTGACGAGGATGCCCTTCGGAGCTGACGAGACTGCAAGGCTCCGGGTGAATCCGATGAGCGCGCCCTTCGCTGTCGCGTAGGCGAGATTGTCCGGTAGGCCGAGCATGCCGGTCGACGTCGTCGTGATGATGCGGCCGTACCCTTGCTTTTCCATGTAAGGCCACGCCGCGCGCGTAGTGTGCCACGTACCTCGCAAGTGCACATCGAGTGTGCGTTCGAGGTTGTCGGCGTCCGCCTCCGGGAATGTAGCCCAGCGGGAGATGCCCGCGTTGTTCACGACGATGTCGATCCGCCCGAACTCGCGGATGGCGGTGTCGACGAGCGATTGGCAGTCTTCCTCGATTCCCACGTTGTGTATATCGGCGACAGCGTCCCCCCCGGCTGCTTTGATTTCCTGCACCACGTCGTTCGCGGGGCCGGTATCGCTGCCTTCGCCCTCCTTCGAGCCGCCGAGGTCGTTGACCACCACCTTTGCGCCGCGTGATGCGAGAAGCAGTGCATGGGCTCGGCCGAGTCCACGACCCCCGCCGGTCACGATGGCGACTCGTCCGTCGAATCGAAGGTCAGTGCTGTCGTTCATCATTCTCCTTTGAACTGAATCGACCAAATTTTCACCATGATCGCTCATGTAATGAGATCACATGCTAGCTCGAAAACCCAGGTTAAATGTGAGAATACGAGGAATTGCTTGGAGCTTTTGAGCAGATGTGCTTATCTAGTGGCAAGTGAAATATGGACGGAATCGAATGGGAGTAAGTCGAATGGCGATGATGTCTGACGATAAAGCCGACGTTGACGTGTTGGTGATCGGTGCCGGAGTGGTCGGCATCTACGCTCTCTATCGGGCGGTCGAAGCCGGTTTCAGTGCCGTGACGCTGGAGGCCGGCGACGGCGTCGGCGGGGTGTGGTACTGGAATCGTTACCCCGCAGCGCGATTCGATTCGGAGAGCTACACCTACGGTTACATCTTCTCCAAGGAGCTCTTCGACGAGTGGCGTTGGTCGGAAGAGTTCGCGACGCAGCCCGAAATCGAGAGCTACCTCAACCATGTCGTGGATCGCTTCGAGCTGCGCCGACATATCCGCACCGGAGCGCGAGTCGTTTCCGCGCTGTGGGATGAGGCCGACAACGTGTGGGTCGTGACGACTGCGCAGGGTGACACGTTGCGCGCACGTTGGGTCATTTCCGCAACCGGCGGTCTCTCGGTTCCCAACTACCCGGACATCGACGGGCTGAACAGCTTTCAGGGGGAGGCCCATCATACCGGCGCGTGGCCGCACACTCCGCTCGACTTCAGTGGCAAGCGCGTCGCGATCATCGGCAACGGGCCGAGTGGCGCGCAGCTCCTGCCCGCGATTGTCGACGTTGTAGAAGCAGTCGACCTCTATCAGCGCACGCCGACGTGGACGACGCCTCTGAATAACGCGCCGATCGAGGATGAGCGGTGGCAATGGCTCAGCGATAACTTCGACGAGATTGCCACCGTCTTGAACACGAGCCCTTCCGGCTTCCTGCATGAGCCGGCGGGAAAGTTCTCGACTGACGACTCGCCGGAGGAGAGGCAAGCCTTCTACGAGAAGATCTGGAAGAGTCCAGGTTTCGCCAAGTTGACAGCGAATTATTACGACATGACGACGAATCGCGAGGTCAATCTGGAGTTTTGCGAATTTCTCGCGGACAAGATCCGAAAGATCGTAGACGACCCGGAAACGGCCGAGCGTCTCATTCCGAAGGATCAGCTCTTCGGTGCGAAGCGTCCGCCTTTTGTCGCGGACTATTTCGAGTCGTTCAACAAGCCGAGCGCCTCGCTCATCGCGCTCCGGGAGACACCGATCGTCCGCATCGATGCCAGGGGCATCGAAACCACCGAGCAGCACCGCGATTACGACATCATCGTCTACGCGACCGGATTCGATTTCGGAACCGGTGCCCTCACGAGAATGGGCGTGAAAGGCCATGGCGGCCTTGACCTCAGCGTGGATTGGGTAGACGGACCGTCCGACTTCGGGGGGTTCAGTGCACACCACATGCCGAACTTCTTCTTCCCAGGCGGTCCGCACGGCGCAGGCGGCGGCAACTACCCCCGCTACTCGCAGGATCAGGTCGATTGGATTATGAAGACGTTGATCTATGCGCGTGAGCACGGGTTCGATCGGTTCGAACCGACTGCAGCTCACCAGGAAACGTGGATGACGATGGTCGAGACTCTCGCGCCGCTCTCGATTTTCTCCGCCGAGCACAGTCACTACTACGGTGCGAACGTCGAAGGGAAGGCTCGCAAATTCCTGCTCAACCCCGGTGGGCGAGCAAAGCTACACGAGATCCTCGACGGGGTATCCGCCACACATGATTTCGGCGGTGCGCTTTCCTCTTCGGTTCGGGTCGGCGTCTGACGATCACGCGATCGGTGGTGCCGGCCTTTCGGCTCGTGGAAAGTCGGCGCCTCCCCTTCGGGAGGTGCCGACCCACGCGTGGCGTCGAGCCAGGGAACGTGACGTCGATCCTCGTGTCGATTCGGGAACTGAAAATCGATCCGCGACAACGTGATCGGAGAGTCATGGTCCCGGAGGGCTCGTCCGGACCCTCAGCGGATTCCGTCGATGACCACGAGGTCGGCTAGGCGCCCAGCTCGGTCAGTAGTTCACCGAGCCATGCGACGGACTCTGCGGCAGCTTCTCGGTGTCCGCGATCGTCGATGCTCGGACCACTGAGTTCCAGGTCGAAGGTTCCCGTGTACCCGGAGTCCAGCAGTTCCTTCACGATGTGCCGGATCGGGATGTCCCCGGCGCCGGGGACATCCCGGCAGGGCAGCGATCGCATGCCGGCACTCATGTTGCTGAGCTGGACGTGCGAGACGAGTTCGATGTTCTTGCGGATGTCGTCGAGTAACTCGGCCTCGGTCCAGACATGGAAGAGGTCGAGGCACACGCCCATTCCGGTGCGCACGCCCAGCAGGAGCGCGTCGTGGAAGCTGTGCACGAAGTTGAGGTCGGCGTAGAGCCAGTTCGTCGGTTCTACGGCTACAGCGATGCCCTTGTCGGCGGCGTACTGGACGAGGTCTGACGTGGCTTCGGCGTATGCGGCCGCATTGGCATCCCAGTCGGCGAAGGCGCGGCGTCCGGTCAGGGTATAGACGGAGCCGGCACCGACCGCTGCCGCCTGGTCGATGTCGGCGCGCGCCCCGTCGATCTGACCCTCGATATCGGCGCCGGGCGTCAGATCGAAGCGCAGGAGAGCGGTGGTCGTGACCATGCTGACCCCGTGTCTGCGGCTCGCCGTTGCGACTGCGTCAACACCACTTTCCCGGATCTTTGCCGACGTCATGGACGTCTTCGAGACGCCGAGTTCGCCGATCGCCTCGATCGCGTCGATCGCCGACAAAGTCGGGAAGCACAGGCCGCTCACGGACACTCGCGGGTGCGCTCGGTCGGTCGTGGCGGTGTTGTAATCGCTCTTGGTGTTCATTGTTCTGCCTTCTGTCATGACCGGTCTCGCCCGGCTTCAGGAACGGGGATCGGGTGTCACGTGTGGCAACCGAGAGCGCGCACCCGCCGGATCTCGTCGGCGGCGTGAAGCACGTTCCGCGCCCCGATAACGGCAAGACGCGCGCACTCTTGCGCCGAGGTGCCCGCAACAGCCAACGACCGCATCGGAGCTTCGACGCCGATCACGGGGACAGGTGGAAGCGCTGCCACTATCTCCACCACCGGCAGTTCACCCTGACCGGGAACACAACGATCGATCGAGTCGTCCCGATACACCGGGTTTCGCTGCGCGAGTGTGTTGTCGCTGAGCTGGATGTAGCCGACATATTCGTGGTCGAGCATTATGAGATCTTCCGCGCCGTGGCCGGATCGGGAGGAGTGCATCGTGTCGACGAGCAGACTGAAGTCCGGACGGCCGACGTGTCCGACGGCCTGCAGCGCTGTCGGTAGGTCGGGAACGGTGAGCGACTTCGCGAATTCCATCGTTGTGGTCATTCCTCGGCCGGCTGCCATCTCTACGAACGTAGCCAGTTGGTCGAAGCTGCGCGGCAGGTCAGGGTCCATTGTCACGGCGTTGACCCGGGTTACCCCGAGTTCGGCCATCACATCCAGGTTCGCATCTTCATCACGAAGGTCGTGGAACGGCTGGACGACAAACCCTTCACCCAGTGAGATCGACACGTCGCGATCCTGCATCGCTGCGATGAAACGCCGACGCAAAGCCACGTCGTCGAGCATGGAATACGTCGGGTGGCCGTATGGGTTGTACGGTCCGCCGCCGCCGGCCACCTTCATCGAGATGTGGTGGCAGCCGAGATCTGCTGCCAGGTGGACGAAGTCCACTGGTGGTAGGCCTAGGACGGTTTGGTACTCGATTCCGATTTCAGTCATGAGTGTCCTTCCAGAGCGCCGGCAAGCGTGGCGGTATCGGCCGCGTGGTGTTCACATCGACGGCTTCATCGAGCCTGGGGTCAGTGGTGTCTGCTCGATGAGCTCGCGGTTCGGCGGCGCGCCCGAGTACAGCACTTCGCGTTCGACCAACTCTGAGGAAAGCACTTCTCCGATCAGTCCCAGATCAGCTCCGGTCCGGTCGGCGATCTGCCGTATGACATCTACATCCTTGAGCATGAGCTCTGCGAGCCGGATGCCGACGGCGTCGACCCCAATCCAGGCGAGGCTGCTCAGCGCTCGACTGTCGCCACTGCCGTGCTGGATGGCGGCCAGGATCTCTGCCTCACCGATTCCGACGGCCGCAGCGAGGCGCACGGCGTCGACGGCGAGCCCGATCTGCGCGACGAAGAGCGCATTGTTGACGAGTTTGACGCGCTGACCATGACCGATCGGACCGACGTGCATCACCGGGGAGCCATAGGACTCGAGCACGGGGCGGACGCTGTCGAGTACGTATTCATCGCCTCCCACCCAGAGCGTGAGGCGACCGGCAGCCGTGTCTTGTGGGCTGCCGGAGACGGCAGCGTCAAGCACGTGCACGCCCCGTTCAGCCCCTGCGTCGGCAACCATGACTGCTGTGTCGGGATCGCAGGTGGTGTGCTGCACCAGGATTGCACCGGGTGCCATGGCCGCGACGGCGCCACCCGATCCCAGCAGCGCGGCCTGCACCTGCTCGTCGTTGAGTACGATGCTGATGACCAACTCGGCGGACTGCACTGTTTGCTCGATTGTGTCGGAGGTGTTCCACCCCTTGGCCTTTGCGGTGGATCGTGTTTCGGATCCTCGAGTCAGAACAGTGACGTCGTTCCCGGCAGCGATCAAGCGTTCGACGATCGGCCCGCCCATTCTGCCCGCTCCGATGAATCCGATCTTCATCGCGGGCTCAATGCAACAGTCATGGATTCGGGGCCCGACAGGTCGTTCGCCTTCAGTTGTTGCATGTCCGATCTCCTCTGTGCTTTGTGAACTCGGACCGGTGATCTTCGACCAGCGGTTCCGAGCAAGGCTCGCCGTCGTTGCTCAGGTGTCTCGCGTATCGCGGATCCGGCAAGCCGGAGAGAGACAGTCATCTCGAATTTGTGGTAACTCGAGAAGGCAAATTAGGTTAACTAGTCATACCATGTTGCTTGCATCACTACATAAGCTAAAGGTGAAGCAGTTCACTTTTTCTAGGTGGCTGACGGGTGATGCTCGATAGGAGTTCAGGCAACGGTGCCGGGACATGCTGTCGCAATGGCACTTCCGCCGCGACATTTTGGTTCGAACATGCCGTAGTGACGTGGACAACAGTGCGTGCTATCGTCCACATAGGTAAACAAGTTAT
>NZ_BCWX01000016.1 GCF_001894805.1 Rhodococcus globerulus NBRC 14531
GGCCACATCCAGTCCGTCAGCGCCGACACCTGAATGCATTCCTGGCACCTACCGACTCCCGACGGTTACATCTTTTACTTCGTTTACTCAGTGATCTCGACCACATGAACTCTAGGTCGTGTTGCGGGGTGGCGCAAGTCCCACTTCGTCCATCCACGTTTTTGCTCGCAGGCGGCTTTGGATTCTCTGCACACAAGAGATTTGGACACGCATCATTCCTCTTTGTGCTGCTGGTGGTCCCGCTATTAGTAGATCGACTCCTCGCATCGGGGTCGAGATCTGGCGCGTCGGACCAACGTCGCGACACCACGTCGTACGCGCTGGTGGTCAACGACGACGGGGCCGCTGATTTGGTGCGGGAAATAGCAGCGTGATGACGTCACCGGGGCCGAAGTCCGAGTCGCAATGTTGCGGTTGCGCTATGGGACGTGGCGTTACGTCTACAACTGGGTACCGAGCACGGTAACCAACCTCGACGGACGGACTGCCGGAATGGGGCTACACGTTTCTCGGGTAGAAGATCCCGATGAGATTGCAGCGCGTGAATTGAAAGTTATGGCCCCGTTGCCGGAGCGCTAGGTATGCAGCTGAACAAACCTCGGCAAGGGATTCGCTCTGTATCGGTGATATTCGTTCGACGATGGCAGCGAGTTTTACGTCGAGGGCCGAAACGACCATGATCGTCAGGGGTGACGATACTCTCGCCGCCCCTGACGATCGACAAGGATCTGGAAGGAACACCCAAGTGTCGGTTCACGTCTCGGTGAATGGTCCGAATGGGGTGTCGGAATCGAATTCGCTGCGCTCGCACAGTGTGATGTTGGCAAGACATCCGCAGGAGCGATTCTCCAGGGCGCCAGCGCCCACAGACTCAGTGGAGTATGTCTCGAACCTGGGCGCTCAGGTGATCCGCCGGCATTATCGAACGTGCGACACCCATGTGTTTCTTCCAATGGGCTATCGCACCGGCTTCGTCACGTGCACGTAGAAGCTTGATCAGTCGCCGTTGTGACCGTACGAACAACTTGTAGTTTGCCTGATATGTCTCGACGTCATTGCGACTGCGCTCGAGCGCGACGGAAACAGTGTGGCGTTCTACGATCTCGTGAAGCATGCCAGCGGTCAGGGCAAGGGTGGCATTTCCCGATAGTTGAACCATGAGGAGGTGGAAACGTGCAGCAGCACTGCCGAAGTCGTCGGCCGCATATCCAGCGGGGATATCCTCGTCGACGAATCGCTCGAGTTCGTCGAACGCAGCCTCTGTCCCGCTCACCGCAAGAAGGCCGGCTGCGGCGGGTTCGATAGCTTCGCGGGCGACGAGCACGTCGGAAACCGTTGCCCCCGAGAGTTCGAGGAGTAATGATGCAGGGCGGGCCACTATCTCCGGTCCGGGCACGCAGACCCGGGCGCCGGTACGTGATCCGCGACGGACCTCGACGAGACGTTCTGCTTCGAGGACTCGGACGGCTTCGCGGAGAGTCGGTCGACTGACCGAGAAGTGTTCCATCAGTTCTGCTTCGTGGGGCAGGTGATCGCCGTCGACCAGTTTTCCTTCGACGATCATGCGACGGAGCTTGCCGGCAACGAGTTCGGCTGTCTTCGGCGTACGGACCGGTCGCCCTGTTGTGCTGAGCAGGTTGAACGCCGGAGCCTCGGTCATGTCAGTCACTGGTCTACCTCGCCTTTGGTCTGGAGCAACTTCATATACCTAGTAAAGCACCCCGAAGTGCTTGATCGGGTTCACAACGGATGATGATGAGATCAATTGCCGCCCTGGTATCGCGACGAACGGATCGGCCTCAGCTCCTCTGAGTTGTAGAAATGTAACTATGTAGTGAGCTAGTGGGATGTAGATGTTCCTCGCAAACGCGGGCGCCGTTCCCGATGCTGTCCGGGGTGAGTTGACCATTGTCGAGGCGGATCTCGGGGGAGAAGCGGTCGGTGACCTACCGGCAGTGGTGGGCAGGATTCCCGTTCGCATGAGTGATGCGCGTATTGGTGCAAAAGGGCGCTTGTTACGAACTTCCATCGAAATCTATTTTATTGCAGTACTATTCGGTTCAGTTAGGTCGTCTTGGTGCCACGTTCTCCAAACGAGACCTAACTTCGCTGCACTACGCCGTGAGTGCATCGTCACCGAAATATGTCGCGCCAACCAGGTCGAGTATGTCCAGGCAACCACCTACATTGATGTTCTCGTGAGTGGTGGACCTGTGGCAGAGAATGGAGATTGTATGTTCACCCCATTTCAGGTGATCGAATGAAGGCTGCAGATCAGTACCACATCGCTATCGTCACTGATGATCCAGAAGCGAAGATGCTCGAGCTCTCGGAACTCTTCGGCTACGAATGGGGCGAAATGATGGGAGGCCCGACTACGGTTACCGTGCCCAGCGGCGATACGACCGTCGATACAACTGTCGAGCTCAAAGCCTGGTATTCACTGTCCGAACCGCGAATGGAGATCGTTCAGAGTGTTCCAGGCTCAGTGTGGACTCCCACTGAGGGTTCTGGCATTCACCATCTGGGCTATTGGGTGGACGATGTCAGTGCGGAGTCCGCCGAACTGACGCGGCGAGGCTACGCAGTCGAGGCGGTAGGCAACTGGCCGGACGGCACTGCGTATTGGGCCTATCACTGCAGTCCGTCCGGTCCACGCATCGAGATTGTCAGCCGGAATCTCAAGCCTGTGTTGGACCGCTACTTCGAGACTGGAAAGTTGTCGTCCTAGTTCAGAAAGACACCGACGTGTGTGGGGTTCACAACTTCGCACACGTCGGTTGTTTTTTGCCCGGCTTCTACGTCGGAATTGGTTGCGGCCATTGCTAAGTGGACGTGATCGCAACTCTCGCCCGCGGTGCTCCACGATCCGGATAGTCAGTCCTGTAAATTTTCGCCGCACTGATCGCTGATCGCCGGATGGGTAAACGCAGCTGCTATCTCTGCCACACAGAGCAGAGATAGCAGCTTCCTTCGATCTACCGGAAATTCGGTGTGGCGACTCCGGCGTTACTTGATGATTACCGTAGTCGGGTCGGTTTGCACACCGTCTTTCATGGTCAAGACGATAAGACCGTTGCCGCATACGGCTTTGAATCCGGCGATTGCTTGTCCGTCGCACGTGAAGGTCAGCCCTGCGCCGGCGGGCAGCGGGATGTCCTTGGCGGAACGGATTGCCGCGTCTAGTGCTGCCGGCGACGTATCGGTACCGGTGACAGACTTGGTGGCACGAATCAGGCCGAGCATTCCCTGATAGCCGGTCACGGCGTAACCCTCGACGGGAGTGTTGGGTGAGTACTTTTTCATAACTTCCCGATACAGAACGCTTTCGGGGGAGTTGGAGACTGTGTCCGCGGATCCGATGATCTTAGTGCCCTCCATGGCGGCGCCGACGGCGTCGACAACGTCCGCGTTGGCGCAGGATTGAACTGCCATGGTCTCGGTGGTCGAGCCCAATGTGTTCAGTGCTTTCAGGATGGAAGTGCAGATCGTTGACTCGCCGTAGACGACGATACCGTCCGGGTTACTGTCGAGCCCCGCATTGACCTGTGGAGTGGCGTCGGGGGTTCCGAAGGGGATGGGGATGATCTTCAGATTTGCGCCGTTGGCGGCGAATGCGGGTACGCCGATCTGTTCGAGAGATCCGGTTGCCGCGGGAAGATCAATCGTATATGCGACAACATTTTTCATCCCTTTCTCTCCGGCGTATTGAGCCATGGCCTGGGAAGTGTTGGAACCTGCGGTCCACATGTACGCGCCGTCGCCAGTGGTCTCGACGGCGCTGCCACCGAGTGCGGCGACGTAGGGGATCCCTGCTGAAGTGATGATGGGTGCGATGATCTGGCCGAGGCCACTGCTGGGGAGTACCACCGCGGATACCTTTGCTTCGACCATCTGGTTTGCGCAATCGCGTGCAGAGACAGGTTCTTCTTGTTGTTTGCAGATGACCAATTCGACAGGGCGGCCACCGATGCCACCGAGCTGCTCGTTTGCATATTTTGCGGCAGCTTCGGCGGCTTCCCGGTTTTCGGGCTGTGAAACAGCCTGCCCATTTTCGTTATTGATGAACCCGATCTTTACAGGTGTGCCTGTGGCGGCGATACCGGGGAATGCGCCGGCGGGTAGATCTGCCGAAGAGGAGGACGATGAGGAGTCGGAGGTATCGCCTGCGCTCTCGCTGCTACAAGCAGTCATTGCTGTCATCGCAACGACGGCAATGGACGCCGCCACTATCTTTGAAACATGCAGGCCGTTCGAGGGTTTCATCGGTGGTCCTTCTGTTGGGGTGGATAACATCGGCCGCCGTTGAAGCCATGGCGGACCGGGTGAAGTGGATGGAGACGGCAGAAGCGCACCGGGTTTCGATATGCCTGCTCGTAGCGGCGTATTCGTCAGCCCTGTGTCAGATGATCGTGCTCTGTTCAACGGCGTCCACGGTCTCTACTGCTTCCGTGCGCGGACGTTCGTTTGCGCCCAGATATGCGTCTTCGATCAGGTGAGGGTGTGCCGCAAGTTCGGCGGCATCCCCTTGCAAGACGTTGTCACCGTGGCGCAGGACGAGTGCTGTGTCGGCCACCGTCAGTGCGAGCTGCACGTGCTGCTCGACGAGTATGACGGCAGTTCCGGTGGCATCGGCGACTGTCCGCAATACCGGGAGAAGCCGTTCGACGATAACAGGTGCCAAACCCATGCTCAGCTCGTCGATGAGAAGAACTTTCGGGTGTTGAATCAGCGCGCGCCCGATGGCAAGCATTTGCTGTTCGCCACCAGAGAGTGCGCCGGCGTGCACTTTCAGTCGCTTGTCCAGCTCTGGAAAGTAGCCGAGAATCTTCTCTCGCGATGCGGCCCAGTCGCGTCGTGATTTCACTGCCAGTCGAAGGTTCTCTTCCACGGTCAGGGTGGTGAACAGTGCGCGGTCGTCGGGGACGAACACCAGCCCGGCGTCGGATGCGCTGCGTGCGTGCCCGGACTTGACGTGATGGCCGGTGATCTCCACCGTGCCACCGAGACTGGGCAACAAACCTGCCAGCGTGAGCAGCATAGTTGTCTTGCCTGCGCCGTTCGGTCCGAGGAGCGCGAGGATTTCGCCTTCACGTAATTCTAGATCGAAATCGCGAACGCAGGGTCGGCCCTGCGAATAGCCGGCATCCATATCGGTGCACTTCAAGACCGCGGTCATGCGTTCAGCTCCTGTCCGGTGTGCGTCGCGCCGAGGTAGGCCCGGGTAACTGCGGGGTCCTTGCGTATTTCTTCCGGAGTGCCGATTGCGATGACTTTACCCAGATCGAGAACGACAATCCGGTCGCAGACTTCCAAGACCAGCTCCATATCGTGATCGACCATGACGACCGTCAGGCCTGAATCACGTACGGCCCGTAGTCGATTCCCCAGCCACATGCTTTCGGTGCTGCCCAGTCCGGCAGCAGGTTCGTCCAGCAGTACGACGCGCGGCCGGCCGGCGAGAGCGCGGGCAACCGAGACCAACTGGCGTTGTCCTTGAGAGAGTTCCTTGACCGGTCGGTCCGCGACCGAGCTCAGGTGTAGTAGTTCGAATAGTTCGTCGAGGCCAGCGGAATCGAGTGGCGGATTGTCCGGTCCTCGGTGGTGTGACGCAGTTGTGCCGACGGAGACGTTTTCGCGGACCGAGAGATCGTCGTACAACTCGATGCCTTGGAAGGTGCGCCCGAGTCCGGAGCGACTGCGTTGAAAAGCCCTCTTGCCGTTGAGATTCAGGTCGCCGATTGTGACACTGCCGGTGGCGTCGGCGAAGCCGCTGATCGCATCGATAAAGGTGGTCTTGCCGGCTCCGTTGGGGCCGATCAGGCCGATGATCTCGCCGTCACGGACATCGAATGAGACGTCGTCGAGTGCGGTGATGCCGCCATATCGGACACCGATTTCGTGGCTGGAGAGGACGACGTCACCGATCGGACGGGCAGTGCCGAGGTACGGGGTTGTGCTGTCCAACTCGAACTCGATGTGCTCGGATTCTGGGTCGGTAGTTGCGGGGGTGATCTTGCGGCGCAGGTAGTCGACCGTCTTGTGCACTTCGGAGATGATTCCTTCTGGATTCATGATGACGGTGATAACCAGGAGAACCCCGGTGATCACTGCGTAGTAGCTACCGACGTTGGCGACGCGGTCGAGGAAGATGAACATTATTCCGCCGGCTCCCATGACTCCGGCGAGTATTCCGCCGGAGACGCAGGTGACACCTGCCAGGTAGGCGACTGCGAACATCGCGATTCCGCCCATGGCAGAGAAGGATTCAGGAACGGCCATGGTTTGTTGGTACGCCATCAAGGACCCGCCGAGACCGGCGATGAACGCGCCGATCGCGAAGGCAATCAGTTTCGTGCGGGAAACGTTGATGCCGGAGGCGGCAGCAGATCGCTCGTTTGCACGTACCGCGAGCATTGATGCACCGAGTCGACTGGTTCGTAGTTTTGCCGTACCGACGGCGATGATCACCAGTACTGCGAGGCAGAGAATGCCGAAGGAGATTTTTGGATAGGAGTCGCCGGATCCGATCCCGAGATCGATGCCGAACAGCGACGGGTCGTCGACGCGTGCTCCGTTGACTCCACCGTTCAACTTGTTGTTGCGGAACCAGAACATCTCGAGAAACACTGCGAGGCTCAACGTCACCACCGCGACGGGTAGTCCTCGGATGCGTAGTGCCGGCAGGCCGACGACTACCCCGATCACCATCGCCACCAGTGCTGCGAGGACGGGGGCAATGGGGAAGGGGATTCCCCACTCCGTGGTGAAGCGGCTGAGCATGAATGCGGCCACTCCGGCAAGCGCTAACTGCGCCAACGATATTTGTCCTGCGAATCCGGTGACCACCACCTGTGAGATGGCGATGACCGCGAGGGTGAACGTCAAGATCACCGCACCGCGGTAGCTGCCGTGAGTGAAGACGAGAAATCCTAGCGCGATCACGGTGAAGGTGACTGTGGGGATCACCAAGTTCTTGGGCCGTGGCGCGGCGCCAAGGGTGTTCTGGATGATCGCACCACGTGTGGGGAGCGGTCGTCCGCGGAAGACGAGAAAAATGAGGATCAGGATCAGCGGAATCAACTCGGCCATTCCCGCTTGTGGTAGCCAGCTCACCGTTGCCTGCAGGTGGGTCATCTCCGACTGGAGCACACCGATTCCGAGTCCGGCAGCCACGGCTGGTCCGATGGAATTGAAGTTTCCGACTAACGCCGCGGCGAGGGCCGGGACGATGAACATTGTGTAAGAGATCGGGATGAGCGGCACGATCGGGGCGATGAGGATGCCGCTGAGCCCGGCGATCATGGTGCTCAATGCCCAGTTGGCGTAGGCGATTCGTTCGGGGGAGAGCCCGGTGACGATCGCGCCTTTCTCCGATTCGGCAGCCGCTCGGGTTGCCAGTCCGAATCGGGTCAATCGGAAAGCGAGCACGAGCAGGATGGTCAGAACGATGATGATGGCGGCGAACCAGATTCGGTCTGCCGGTATACGAATGCCGCCGAATTTCATGACATTTGTAGGCAGGATGGCTTTCACCGAGACCGGAGTTGTGCCGACCCTCGCCGCCAAGAGAGCCTGAACGGCAAGCATCAGAGCGATCGAGGCTACGGCCTTGGCGGTGGCCGGCGCGGTCCTGAGCAGCCTGAATACTGCGAAGTACATCAGCACGCCTAGGGCTGCGGCGATGGCCATTGCTATGCCCATCGCTGGGATCAGTCCTATCGGGCCACCCAGATCCAGGGTTTTGGGCAGGCCAGGTATCGGGATCAGGAGTTCGCCGCTGCGTAGGTAGGCGTACGTATAGGCGACGTAAAGCGCGATAGCGCCGGTCGCGAAGTTCACTACGCCCGAGCTTCGGTAGGTCATGACCAATGCCAGGGCGAGCGCTGCGTAGACAGCGCCGTTACCCAGCCCGAGGAGCAGGAACTGGAGATCTTGGGTCATCACTTGGGTCTTTCGCTAGAAAGGGAAGAGTGGCTGCTGCTGTCGGATCAGTTGAGGATGACCTCAGGGTCAGTTAGCTAGTCGCCGCGACGGCCTCTGACCTCCGCGTTGACATCTCCCGAGAGACTTAGGTCACTAAGTCAGGTTTCTACTATGACACAACATGATGATGTACGTCACTAAGTGGGTGAAGTTTCGGTTCGGCCGGGTTGGTCGCAAGTGCGTCGTCGGTCGTCTTGTGGTGGGAGTCGTGCCCGAACCGCCCGTGCGGCCTGTTGTAGTGATGTCGAATAAGTACTTGCAGCGCAACGGATTTGTACTACTTACCGATGTCAGTTGAACTGCCGGAGCTGCTACTGTTCGAGGAGCGCTGAGTGGAAAATCTCCAGCTCAATTACTGGACAGCGATGAGTAAAGATATAGATAACTTAGATATCGAACTATTTGCTGCCTTCTGACACGTCGAATTCAACACCGCCCTAATCGAATGAAGGTGGCAAGGGTCTTTGCTGCCTTGTTGGTTGTAGCGAAGTCGGCTTCGGTGCGGTAGATGCTCTCTGTGACGTGGCGTGGCATCGCGATCTCGTGCGGGCGGATTGGCACACTCGGGCGACGCGCGCTAGGGATGAAAGTTTTCGCCTGAGTGCAAATGTCCTCGGAGGTCGCCCCAATGAGGTGTGGGAGATGTCGGAGGTGTCAGGTTTTGCGACAGATTCAGGCCGGCGTGTCTAGTGGACCGTTCTGGTGGCTGTGACGATGGGTCCGAGGCGCTTTCGGGGTCAGGCTGATGCGGCGCATTACGTGGGCGATTTGTCCGCAGGTGAAACCGAAAATTGTTGTACACCAGAATCATTCGAACATCTAATGTAGAACTGAAAGGCAGTGATTTAGGTCCAGTTTCTTACCCTCGTATGCACGATTGCCGATGCTTCGTTGACGTTGACGTTTCGCTGCGCACGCCCAGGGATGTGGCGTCACTGGCTCTTCCGGCCGATTGGTGTCCCGATGGAGATCGGCCGAGTCCCAGGCTGGGCGGATGCTCTCCAACTTGGTTGGAACAGCTTTGACAGAGCGGCATCGACGACTCGATCGTTGAGCGAGTTCACCTCTGGTGTTGTTGCCGAATACAGCCGATATTACTGCATGGAAATTGACTCTCCGCCTTGATATCCCGGTTGTCTACTGTCTGTTCCGTCAGGCGGAACCATAGGTGATGGCTCAGCTCTGAAACTGGTTGACTTGGTCAGTCGGTTCGGTGGAGGCGCTTACAGTGCTTCATCAAGCGACAGGTCGATCTAGGCTTCGGAGGCGTGAGAGTATGGGACTATGTATAGGTGATCAGTTCGAGTGAAGAGTCGACGAGCATGATGAATGCGCTTGCTGTCGTGGCAGATTGGAAGCCGCGACAGTCCGCGAATCAAAATAGTCGAGCGGTACAGCCTCGCCTGGACCGGGGATTTGTGGAACACAGACTGATCACGATGCGCAGAGCGGTCGGACAGCTCGTCGGCGTCGGTTCGTTGGACCGCGAGCGACTGGAAATCGATCCGGCGATAGGGCTTGTCCTTGAACGGATCCTGGCGCTACTGGTCGAATTGGCGGTTGCGATCAACAATCATGTATTGGAAAGCGTGCTGGGTGAAGTGCCGCAGAAATCGGCAGATTCGTTCGGTGCGGCCGAGAAGGCCGGGATGATCGACGCGGAGTTAGCAACCGCTCTAGTGCCTCCGGAAGGCCCGCACAACGTTCTTCTCCAGCTGTACATGGACACCGAACCCGAGGAAGTCGCCGCGGTCGTGTCCGCGGCGACTTCCGGATATGAGGAGTACGTGCAGCAGGTCACTCGCTGGATCGAGGCCAACGCTTCTGCGTGAATGTGTTGTCGAGGCCTGGCGAGCCAATTCTCGATTGGATCTTGGTGACTTCAGCATGCTGATAGGTAGCGTAGGTAGGGAACACTCTATCGGGTCACGGATCTCAGTATCGTAATGAACATTCAAAGATCTCGGTGTTCGAGATCCGTGTTTCTTGGGGATTGGGAGCGACCGGCTTGATGACGAGTGCGGAAGATACAGAGACATGGTCGGTGGGTCCGGAGAAGCTCGCGTCACAGGTTGCCCGGCAGCTCGAGGATGAGATCATCGTCCGGAAATGGCCGGTCGGTGAGGTCTTGGGTTCGGAGCCCGAGTTGCTGGAGCGCTTTGGAGTGTCTCGGTCGGTTCTGAGAGAAGCGATTCGGCTGCTCGAGCACCATTCGGTCGCGCGGATGCGTAGCGGTCCAGGCGGAGGGCTGGTGGTGTGCGCCCCGAACGCATCGGCGTCCATGCGTGCGTTGGTGATCTACCTGGAGTACATAGGCGTGAGCGTCGAAGATCTGCTCCACGCCCGATTGCTACTCGAGCCGCTCGCAGCTCGGTTGGCAGCGGGGGCGATCACCGAGGACGGTATTGATCGATTGCGGTCGATCGTTGGGAAAGAGCAGGAGCAGATCGGTGATCCGAACTGGTCCTTCGACGACGAGTTTCACATTTTGCTCGGAAGCCTGTCCGGCAACGCGGTGCTGCAGCTGTTCATCGAGGTTGTGATGCTGCTGACGTCCCGCTACATTCGCGCCTGGGGGCCAACGTCGAGGGAGGCGGGGGCCGCGGCTAAGGCTGTTGCCATCGCGCGGCACGTCCAAATCGTAGACGCGGTAATCGCAGGTGACGCCGCAGCCTCGGAGAGCCAACTAAGCGCCCATCTCGAAGAGATCGAGGAGTGGATGCTGGCCAACCGGATCCGACGTCCATCGCATCGCATGCGGACTCGACCCAGCGACCCTAACCCGAACGCCACAAAAGGCACCAAACTTGCCGAGGTTATTGCCGGCCGTATCCATGACGACATCACCAGCGACGGCTGGCAGATCGGTGAGGTCTTCGGATCGGAGCCAGATCTTTTGGCGCGCTACGAGGTTAGCCGTGCGGTCCTGCGTGAAGCGATTCGGATCCTCGAACACCACAGCGTTGCTCGGATGCGCCGCGGACCTGGCGGCGGACTGGTCGTCCTGGCTCCCGACCCAACGGCCAGTATTCGTGCGATCGCTCTCTATCTCGATTTCGAGGGTATGAGCCCCGACCACCTCCACCTGGTTCGTGAAGTGATCGAGTTGGGGTGCATCCAGACCGTCACCGCCGTCGCAACTGCTCCCGATGTAGCTTCGCGGTTACGTGCTGCACTTGACCACACCACTGTGCACGGTGACGCCGGCGACATGTTCCATACCGAGGTTGCAGACCTTGCCGACAACCCGGTTCTGACACTGTTTTTGCGCGTCATCACCGACCTCTGGACCCGCCAGAGTCGCTCCGAAGAGTCCATGACTCCGGCCGTCGAGGTGCAGGTCCGGTGCACCCACGACAAGATCCTCGAGGCAATCCTCCTTGGGGACGATGGGCTCGCTCAGCATCGCATGCGGCGCCACCTACAGGAGCTCACCACGTGGTGGCACTAGGTTTGGGAACGTCTACCTGATCGAGGACGAATTTACGGGGCGAGTTCCAATACTCGCCGCGGTGATGATCGACGAGTCGCAACGAACTTGGGCAGATCAGTCGAGGTGTCTCAGCCGAGGGACTCTTCGACCGGCGCACCTGGGTATTCTCACGGCCGGGTTGCCTTTCGAAATGTCGTGAATTCCGACATTCCGTCGAAATTCGAGCTGACGACCACCCGACTCCGAGAGTCGGTCAGGTAGTCGTCGGCGCGGGATCTGATGCCTCGAAGTGCTCAGAGTCCGGGTTTTACATAGAGATTCGGAAGCACTTCGGGGCCGGTACGGCGGTTATGCTCGTGTGGACACATCGAAAAGTTACTACAATCGGGTGCTTGCTCCGCCGAGTCTGTGGGTTGCATTCCAGATCGCGGCGGCGGTGCTCCGAACTGCTTCGGTCGCTATGCCCCATCTCATTCGGCCCGCCGGCGCGGTAACGGAAACGGCTCCGATCACGTTTCCGGAGCTACGGATCGGCGCGGAAACACACACGAAATCTTGGTAGATCTCGCCACGATCGAACGCTATTCCGACCCTGCGCACTTGGCTGAGCTCGGTCCGTAGCGCTGCGGGGTCCGTGATCGTATTCGCCGTCCGCCTAAGCATGGGCGAGGAGGTTACTGTGCGGACGGCGTCGTCGTCGAAGGCGGTCATGGCCTTGCCTAATGCGGTGCAGTACGCGGGATTTCGTCCGCCGCGTCGCGTCGGCAAACGGACTGCGCCTACCGCGATACGTTCGAGATATACGACCTCGGACTGATCGAGAATGCCGAGTTGTGTGGACATTCCGGTCTTGGCTGCGAGGGCTTGCAGATGTGGAATCGCGGCTTCGTAGAGTTGGTTTCCTTCGACAGCAAGACTTCCCAGCTCGAACATGCGAATGCCGATGCGGTAGCCGTCAGGATCCCGTTCGATCCATCCCACTTGGCACAGTTGATCAGCAAGTCGATGCAACGTCGATTTCGGCAGCCCAGTGCTCTCACTGAGATCGCCGAGACCGAGCACCTGCTGTTTGCCGTTGAACGCCCCCATGATGGCAGCGACCCTTCCCATCACGGTGCGTTCGGGTCGGAGTCGGACGTCAGTTCCGACATGATCGACCTCCATAGACGATATGTACTCGTCCATGGAATCGACCACTGATTCCATCGGCAAAATCGACGTGCACTGCGTCAAACTCGATGTCACGGCTGCCACCTCCCAATTCAGGCTACTAATAGACACTTAATTCGGTCCAAATCTAGGATTGCATGCGCACATCCCGGAATGTTTTCTAAATTAGTGTCCTTTATTCCTGTAATCAGGGTCACATCAACGAGCGCGCATGTCAACCCCCGCGTGTCGAATCAGCTAAATCGCCCGCGTAGGCGCAGTAATTGCCTGGTGGGAGTCACGCACGCAACGGGTGGTCAACCTCGGCCGTGCACTGATCGGGAGGTGTTGTGAGCCGGCCGAGAACGGAAATTGGCGGTGGATCAACCCCGTAGATCGGTAGTAATAGCAAAAAAGTTCGCTCCGGTGGCGCTGTCCGCTGCCTTCGATCCTGCAAATTGCTGACAAGCCGAACTAAGCTCCTCGTGACACAAGTGTCATGAGGTCGACACGAACTTCGGCGAACGGCAGCGGCCTGGGAAGCCGGAACGGCAGCGGCCTGGGAAGCCGGAACGGCCGTGGCCTGGGAAGCCGGAACGGCCGTGGCCTGGGAAGCCGGAACGGCCGTGGCCTGGGAAGCCGGCGAAATGCCGCAACAGTGAGCGTACAACGGTCCGGATCTTGGGTGGTCGGGATCGTTTCGCTGCATTGGAAACAGGTGGACCATGCTGACCGCTGCGGAGTGCGCGGCCTTCGGAATTTACCAAGGTGGCGCGGCCGCGCCTGGCCTCGAAATCGACTGAGCATCAAAAAGTAAGTGGCGCAGCGATACTCGTTGAACGATACAGAGTCACAGCTGACCTCGGATGGGTCGACCTCGACTTCTATGAACGCGAACGGTGCCTTGCATCATCGGCGAGCTGGACGATCGTGGCGAGTTCGGCGTCGAGAAGGCTGTGAAGATCGCGCATGAGTGCGGCGTCGTCGGAATTCGTCGACGTAACCATTGCATTCAGGGAGGGCATTCAGGAGGCAGACAGTGGTTGCCGCTCGATCGGTGATCTGGCCGGGGGCGGAGGTCGAGGGATGGACACTCACCACGCTCGCCCCAGATACTCCATGACTGGAAGGCTCAGTCCGTTGACCGTGAAAAGTCCGTGGCCGCGACAGGCCCGGGCGCGCGACTCCAGTTCACTTTCAGGATCATTCGCGGTCGGTGAAGAGTGTGGCATTGCCGGGATGGAAACCTTGCCTGCATGCCCACGTCTTTCTCGACAGCGAGCAACAAGCGACCGGACTCACAGAAAGTTCGATCATGCGGACGCTCGACCACGTGGCACGGATTCGACATTCACGCAGGAAGATTCGAGGCCTTGGAAAAGTCGGGCGGTGAACAGCGGTGCGCGCGTATCTGTGAGGTCGTGACCCCAGCAACACGCGCCAATCGGTAACTCCAGAAAGATAATTGGAATGCATCCGCTACCGCTCCGGCTCGCCCGTTGATCGGAAGAGGCAGTGCATGGAGACGGAGACGCTAGCACCGCGCGGTTGCTCCGATGATTTCGTGGATGCAAAACTGCCGCCCTGTTTCTCTGTTGTGAACAAGTTCAGGGCGGCAACCTCACAAGTGATCGAGGAGCGGTCGGCTGCTACTCAGCGATGTACCCAGCCTGCGTCGTGCCAGTACGTCTCGAGCTTCTCCATCGGTTCGGGCCAGGTCTCGATGTAAGTGACGCCTTCAGGCCCCGCAGTCATGATGTAGGGGGTGCCGGCCTCACTGATCCAGAATTCGCCTGGACCGATGGTCTGGCTACCTTCCTCGCCGTCTTGGCCCCAGGCGACATGGAACTCACCCTCGAATACGATGATCAACTCGTCAAGATTGTGGTGGTGACGAGGCACCGAGAAGTTCGGGGCGCACCGAAGGCCGTTGAGATTGAACGACCTGTCTACCTTGTTCGAGACCCACATATTGCCCTTGAAGGTCTGTTCCATGTCGATCGGCGCATCGGCGAGGAGTCCGCCTTCATTCCAGAGGTAAGAGGGAAGGTCCTGATCGACCGACAGGTCGATCCAACCCTCTTCTTCGGACAGCAGATTGAAGTATTCGATTGCCATACTCCGGAGTCTGTCGAACATGACAGGGTGTGTCATCAACAGGTTCCGTTGGACGGAATGGGGGCAGGTGACCGTGCTCGTCAGACCCGTTCCATCAAACGGAATTCTCCGGCGACAGGATGTACAGCCGCACATACTATTTCGGAATGGCACTTACTTTTGGTGATCTGGTGGACGATGCGGATTGGATTCCTCTGGGCCTTGATGTGGCGCCGAGTTACTTCTGGAAGGACGGTGGTTTGCTGATCGACGCGCCAGTGGATTTCGCGGCGACGTTCGGCGGGTCGATGTGGGTGACCACAAAGCCAATTCAGGTGAAGCGCTTCAATCGCAACCCTTTGCGGGTGCGACCGAACTTTACGGTACCTCGCCACCATCACAACATGGACGAGTTGCTCTTTGTCTTCGCAGGCGAGTACAGCATTGAGTACGAGGAAGACGGCGAGTGGCAGACCGTGCGAGTGCGTCCGGGGGAGTTCTTTCTCAGCCGCGCAGGCACTGCGTACACGATGACGGCCGGGTCCGAAGGCGTCACCTACATCGAGACCTGGCCGAAGCCGGTAGCCGAACTCGAGACGTACTGGCATGACTTTGGTTGGCTGGAAGCACCGTCGAGCTAAGAGGAGGAGACACGACTGATGGCTGAATTTACGTTTGAAGGCACGAGCAGGACTCTGCAGACGCCCAGAGGGCCGCTGCACTATCACGAGGCCGGCGACGGTCCTCCATTGCTCTTGCTGCACGGCTCGGGTCCAGGGGTCAGTGGCTGGGCGAACTTCCAGGGAAATCTACCGGTCTTCGCCGAGCATTTCAGGACGCTCGTTCTCGACTTCCCTGGATTCGGCAAGAGTTATTCGTGCGAGGACAATCCGATGATTGCCGGACTGCCGGCGGTGTTGGACTTCCTCGACGGTATGTCGCTCGATTCTGTTCCGGTCGTTGGTAATTCGATGGGCGGAAACATTGCGGCACAGCTGGCATCCAGACATCCTGAGCGAGTGACTCGACTCGTTACGATTGGCGGCATCGGGCTGCCTGTGTTCAGTCCGTCGCCCCCGGAAGGCATCAAGCTTCTCGTGCAGTTCGTCGAGGACCCGACACGTGAGCGGTTGATGACGTGGATGGAGGCCATGGTGTACGACACCTCCATTCTGACGGAGGAGTTCGTCGAGATGCGGTGGAGAGCCGCATCGGACCCGGCCGCGCTTGCTGACATCAAGAAATTGTTCAATTTCCGTTCGCTGGCGGCGATGCGTAATCGGGGTACGAACGCAGCCGAACAGGTTGGAGCACTGACGAAGATCCAGGCGCCGACGCTGATCACTTTCGGCCGCGACGACCGTGTAACGCCCATGGACAGCTCGCTTGTCCCGATGCGACTGATCCCGAAGTGTGAACTGCACGTCTTCTACGATTGTGGGCATTGGGCGATGATCGAACGCAAAGACGAGTTTGAAAGTGTGGTGCTCTCGTACCTGCTCCGCGACCGGAAGCTTGCACCAGTGCTCTGAAGCCCTTCTGGGACAATCTTTCTGCCCCGGTGATCCAACGGACCGCCGGGGCAGAATTGTCTCAGAGCGGAATAGATGAAGCGGGCTGCCCGGCGCTCGACGATCGCTTTCACCTTCAGTGCTTCTATGTCGTCTTCACGGTTGGCGCACATGTACCCGAAAAGCGCTGCGGCGGTGCGCCAGAGTGATCGAGCGGGTGACAGTTCAACGTAAGCGTCCAGACAACAGCCTGGCTTCCGCTGCCGGCGACGAGGACATTCGGAGTCAGACGCAATGCGCACGATGTCGAATCGTGCAAGCGCACTCATAGATTGCGGCAGGATGGCCGCACAGATTCAGTTCTAGGGCATACGGCGTCGCGGTAGACGTAGCGCGTAGTGGTGTCGGGCGCATGGCACCGATTCGAAATGTGTGGTGGGACTACTGGACCAGCCGTGGAAATTCCTTGTAGACAGAGATTTTGGTGTGGCCAGTGGAGGGAAGCCGGAGTTCAACTGAAGTACTTGTGCTTATCGAGCGGAAGTTCTACAGTTTGCGTGATGGAGCTCACTACATATACAAAGTATTACATGTAATACAGGTGGATTTTGGTGAGTGTCTCCAGCAGCCTCTGACGAACCAGGGGAGAGGCCAGCCCTGCCGTAACGATCCGATCTTCAAAGGAAAGTGACAAATGAGTAATTCCGAGTACCGCATGTTGATCGACGGTGCGCTGGTCGCCGCGACGGGGGGCCGCACCTACGAGAATGTCAACCCGGCGAACGAAGAAGTCATCGGTGTTTCGCCGAATGCCGGTGTGGCCGATGTCGAGCGGGCGATCCTGGCCGCGCGGCGGGCTTTCGACACCACGACGTGGTCGACGGACACCGAGTTCCGTCAGCGGTGCCTGGTGCAGTTGCAGTCCGCTCTGCGCAAGAACGCCGAAGAGATGCGGCCGGTGATGGTTGCAGAGGGTGGCCTGCCGCTCGCGTTGACCTACGACGTGGCGCTCGATGGCTCGATCGAAATGATCAGTCATTACATCGATCTCCTCGACACGTTCGAGTTCGAGCGGGTCATCACCCCGGTTGCCGGTGACGAGAAGGCGCACCGCATCGTGCGGCGTGAGGGTGCCGGTGTCGTCGCGGCGATCACCGCATGGAACTACCCCATCTTCTTGGCGATCGCGAAGTTGATTCCCGCGTTGGCTGCGGGGTGCACCGTGGTCCTCAAGCCGGCGCCGGATACTCCGTGGAACACGTTGGAGATCGGTCGTATCCTGCTCGAGCACACCGATATTCCGGCTGGTGTGGTCAATATCGTCAGTACTGACGACAATGACGTGGCGTCTGTGCTCACGACCCATCCGGAGGTGGATGCGGTTACGTTCACCGGATCGACTGTCACGGGTCGGCGGATCATGGCGGCGGCTGCGCCGACGGTCAAACGTCTCACTCTCGAGCTCGGTGGTAAGTCGTCGGCGATCCTGCTCGACGACGCGGACTTCACCTCTGCGATTCCGTTTGTGGCTGCTACCACTCTCAGCCATGCCGGTCAGGGCTGCGGTATTTACTCGCGGCTGCTGGTGCCCCGCGCGAGACTCGACGAGGCAGTTGAAATTGCGGTCGCGTCGATGCAACAGATTCCGTGGGGCGATCCCACCGACATCGCCAACTACATGGGACCGCTCGCCAACAAGCGTCAGTACGAATCGGTGCTCCGCTACTACGAGATCGCGAAGCAGACCGGGCGGATTGCGTTGGGTGGTAAAGCCAGTGACCGTTTCGAGAAGGGATTCTGGGTCGAGCCGACTGTGCTCACCGACGTCGATTCCCTCTCGACGGTGCCGCAGGAGGAGATCTTCGGTCCGTTGCTGTGTGTGCTGCCCTACGAGGACGATGCCGACGCGGTCGCGATCTCGAACAACACGATCTACGGTCTCGCCGGCGGTGTGTGGAGTGCGGATGTCGAGCGGGCTCAGCGGGTTGCCGAGGGTATGCGGGCGAGCTCCATTCAGGTCAACGATCAGATGTGGAATCACCGGTCGGCACCGTTCGGTGGGTACAAGCAGAGCGGTATCGGCCGGGA
>NZ_BCWX01000017.1 GCF_001894805.1 Rhodococcus globerulus NBRC 14531
TACCTAACCCAATCGAGAGGAACACCAAGATAGTGATCACACGTTCCGTACGTATCGGCGTTGCCATTGCCGCTCTTAGCCTGGTGCTTTCCGCCTGTGGCAGTGGAAGTGCCGGCAATTCGTCCCCGGCGTTAGGTGGTGCCGTCGGCGCAGCGGCCGCTGACGCCGATCCGAACGGACATCTCCGGGTCGGCCACACTGTGGCGACACCGGCGCTGAACCCGCACAAGATGCCGTCTGCGCCGGCCGCGTACCCGTATCTGACTCCGGTGTACGACAGGCTCACCCAAATGGTCGACGAGGATGGGTCTCTCGCGATAGCTCCGATGGTTGCGACCGAGTGGGAGTTTTCCGAGGACGGCCGTGAGGTCGTCTTCACATTGCGTGACGGGATCACTTTCACCGATGGTGAAGTTCTCGATGCCGCCGCAGTCAAGGCAACGCTTGATCATGCGAAGACGGCGGCGGGATCGACTGTGGCGTCAACCTTTTCGATGATCGATTCGGTAGAGGTGGTCGATCCGAACCGGGTAAAGGTCATCGCTACCCGACCCGCCGCAGATTTGCCGTTTGTGCTCTCCGGTGTGGAAGCGGCATTGATCAGTCCGAAGGCTCTCGACAATCCGGATCTGGACATCAATCCGGTGGGTTCGGGTCCGTACGTCGCGACCTCGGTCCGGATAGGTGATTCGGTGACATACGAGCGTCGGGAGGGGTACTGGGATCCTGCAGCACAGTTGTCCAAGACGATCACGATCACCGGCATCGTCGACGACAATGCTCGACTGAACGCGCTGCGATCAGGTCAGATCGATCTGATGATATCCAAGATCGGTCAGTACCCGCAGGCATCGGCGCTCGGATCTGGATACGGGTTCTTTTCTTATCCGCCTGCACAGCTGTACACGATGGCCATGAATATCGACAGCCCGGAGTTCTCGGATGTGCGGGTGCGTCAAGCGCTGAACTTTGCCGTTGACCGGGAAGGTATCAACTCGTCGTTGCTCAACAATCAGTGCCAGGTCTCCGGCCAACCGCTTTCGGTCGGCGCGGACGGGCACCTTTCGGATCCGCCGATCGATTACACCTACGATCCGGATCGGGCGCGGGCTTTGCTCGCGGAGGCAGGGGTCAACGGTCTCACATTCAATACGCTTCTCGGTGCGGGACTTTCGCCGCAGGACGAGATCGCGTCGGCCCTGCAAGCGCAGTTCGCCGAAGTCGGTGTCACGATGAATGCCAAGCCGGTGGATCTGGTCGACATGACTGCTCAGTTTGCAGCGAAGGCACAACCGTCCATCGTCAGTGTGCGAGTTGGCGATCCGAGTTCTGCACAGTTCCTCAACCGCAACTACACAGTCCCACGCCTTTTTCCGGGAACACTTCCCGCGGAGTTCAAGAACTCATTGGCGCCGGCGTTTGATCCCAACGTGTCCGAGGTAGACCGTACTGCTGCTCTCGAAGCGACATCAGCCGTTGCGGTCGAGAACGCTTTCGACGTCTTCCTCTGTGCTGTAAGTACACAGTTTGCCTTCGCAGACAATGTAATCGGTGCTTCGAATATGGGCGTTTCGCATTACACCGGGGTGATGGACCTGCGCTACGTCGGTGTCGCGAAATGATTCTGCGCGAATAGTCGAAGTCTCACTCATATCCAGTTTGGGCGGTGCGCCCGTTGTCGCCGTCCACTACCTGACGCTAGGAGATCCTGTCCATGGCAACTGATCTACCGTTGTCGTCGCTCGACGCGACGGACAGCGATATCCTGCGGATCGAGAATCTCTCGGTCGACTTCGATACCGATCGCGGCTGGACTCGAGTCGTCGACGACGTGTCCTTGCGAGTAGCACCCGGCACGACGGTCGGGCTGGTGGGTGAATCCGGATCCGGGAAAACCGTAACTTCCTTGGCTGCAATGGGATTACTGCCTTCCCAGGGTTGTCGGGTAACTGGATCGATCCGTATCGCCGGCCGTGAGGTGGTGGGGTTGTCGGAGTCGGAGTTGTCCGGCATTCGTGGGGTCGACGTATCGATGGTCTTTCAAGAACCAAGGCGAAGTCTGTCTCCGGCATTCACTGTCGGGGATCAGATCGCCGAGGTTGTCCGTCGTCACCAAGGTTTGTCGAAGAAGGACTCGTTTGCCCGCGCTGTCGAGATGCTCGACGCGGTCGGTATTCCCGATGCACGCAATCGGGCAAAGGCATACCCGCACGAGTTCTCCGGTGGCATGTGTCAGCGCGTCATGTTGGCAATCGCAATGGTATGTCGACCGAAACTGCTCATTGCGGACGAACCCACGACCGCGCTGGACGTGACGGTGCAGAAAGAGATGTTGCGATTGATGAAGGATCTGCAACACGAGTTCGACGTATCGATTCTGTTCATCACTCACGATTTGGGGGTCGTTGCCGAGATGTGCGACCGAGTGGCGGTGATGTATGCGGGGCAGGTTGTCGAATCGACCTTGATCGATGACCTGTTCGACGACCCACGCCATCCGTACTCGGAGGGTCTGCTGGCAGCAATTCCCGACCCGAGGGCCAAAGGTATACGTCTGTCGTCGATTCCGGGTGCAGTTCCAGCTCCATGGGACTGGCCGCAAACGTGCCGGTTCCAGGATCGTTGCAACTACGCAGATGCTGGTCGATGCGATTCGGAACCGATAATACTGCACGACATCGCTCGCAATCGGTCAGTACGTTGCGTGCGTGAGGGCGAACTGAATCTGAAGGGACTTACCGGATGAGTCCGTTATTGGAGGTCTCCGGACTACGCAAGTCGTATCCGGTCAAGAGAGACTTTCTCGGTCGCGTGAGAGAGCGGTCCGTGGTGACCAACGATGTGAGTTTTACCCTGGAACGTGGTGAAACGCTCGGCATTGTGGGCGAATCCGGAGCGGGGAAGTCGACGATCGGACGTCAGGTTCTGCGTTTGATCGAACCCGACTCCGGCACGATCCGGTTCGACGGACACGATGTCCGTAAGTTCAAGGGCAAGGATTTGCTGTCCTTTCGGCGGCGCGCGCAGATGATCTTTCAGGATCCGTTCAGCTCGCTCGATCCGCATATGACGATTCGCAACGCGGTGGGCGAACCGTTGTCGATCCACTTCGGAATCGCTGGGGCAGAGCGTGATCGGCGTGTCGTGGAAATTCTGCAGAGGGTCGGTATGCGCGAGGACCAACTCGACAAGTATCCACGAGAGTTCTCCGGCGGTCAGCTTCAGAGGATCGCGATTGCCCGGGCGCTCACACTCGATCCCGACTTCATTGTGTGTGACGAACCTGTTGCTGCATTGGATGTTTCAATCCAAGCTCAAGTTCTCAACCTGCTGCTCGACCTGCAGGCCGAGCGCGGCTTGGCCTATATTTTCATCTCGCATGATCTCTCCCTCGTGCGATATCTCGCCCACCACGTCATCGTTATGTACCGGGGCGAGGTAGTCGAAGCCGGGACCGCGGAGGAGTTGTTCGAGAATCCGCAGCACTCGTACACCAAGATGCTGGTCTCGGCAGTTCCGGACCCGAGGAACCGTCGTCGCAGAGTTTCAGTACCGACGGGAGGGTCATAATGGCGAATCTGTTGGGAAAACGGGTGCTTTCGGCAATCCCACTGTTGCTGTTCCTCAGCTTCTTCGTTTACGTGCTGGTTGACTTCATGCCAGGAGACGCTGCAGCTGGGCTTGCCGGTGACAACGCAACGCAGGACGAAATCGCTTCGGTTCGCGAACAACTGGGTCTGGATCGGCCACTGCTGATCCGGTACGTCGAGTGGCTCGGTCACATCATTACCGGTGATTTCGGCACCTCGCTCTACAGTTCTCAGTCCGTCACTCAGATCCTCGCGGATCGGATACCGACCACTCTGTCCTTGACCGTCGTGACCATGGTAATTGTGATCTTGCTCGGTCTGCCGATCGGAATCATTGCCGCTATGCGTGCCAATTCGATGCTCGACCGCGCGTTGACGGCTGTGTCGTCGGTTGCGATGGCGGTCCCACCGTTCATTATCGGTTTGGTTCTGGTCATTGCCCTCGCAATCTCCGCGCCGGTTTTTCCGGCGACTGGGTACGCACCGCTCAGCGAAGGGTTTGGGGTTTGGCTTCAACACCTGATTCTTCCGGCTCTCGCGATTGCGGCCATTTCCACTGCGGAAGTGGCGCGCCAAACCCGTGCGGCCATGGTTGACACGTTCGCCAAGGATTTCATCCGCACTGCTCGGGCGAAGGGGCTGCGGACCAAGCAGATCGTGCTGAAGCACGCCCTCAAGGTCGCCGGAGTTCCGATCGTGACGGTCCTCGGTCTACAGGTCAGTCGAGTATTTGCAGGCGCGGTGACAGTCGAGTTCGTTTTCGCGCTACCTGGCCTCGGGACTCTTGCCGTGAATTCTGTTTTCAGCCGGGATATTCCGGTGATCCTCGGCATCGTCATGGTCATGGCGGTTGCCATCGTGATCATCAACTTGATCGTCGATATGGCCTACGGCTACTTCAACCCGAGGACCCGGGCCTGACCCGGTCAGCTGTCGAAAGGCATTTTCATGAGTGAAACCGGTATTGTTGCGGATCCCGATAACCCGCGGCGCGCGACACCATTTTCGAGCCGAAGCCGCTTCATGCACACACTGCGGACTTCACGTCCACTTCGACTGCTGCGCAGGAACATCCCGGCCATGATCTCGCTGGTTTTCTTAGTGCTGGTGTTTCTGGTCGCGGGTTTCGGCACCATGATTGCGCCCGATGATCCGAACGCGCAGAACTTGGGAAACAGTTTGGCCGGAATTTCCGGGGAGCACTGGCTCGGTACGGACGTCTATGGTCGTGACGTCATGAGCAGGTTGCTCGCCTCGGCAAGTGTCACCATGCTCGCGGTTGTCCAGGCGGTGGGAGTTGCGGCTGTGATCGGTATTCCCACAGGGCTGTTCGCGGGACTTGTCCGGGGATGGGCTGGGGGACTGATCAGTAGAATCTCTGATGCCCTGCAGTCCTTGCCGCCTCTTATCCTCGCCATTGCGATCATCGGAATTTTCGGTCCAGGATTGACCAACGCGATGATGGCGATCGGACTGGTTATGGCCCCATCGCTGTACAGGTTGGCACGAGGTGCTGCGGAGTCGGTGTCGACGGAAACGTATATCGAAGCTGCCCGAGCGCTGGGCTGCGGCAAGGGCAGGCTGCTGTGGAGTCATGTGTTACCAAACGCGGCTTCGCCTTTACTGGTGCAGCTTTCGTTCTCGGCGGGTGTCGCGATTGTCGCCGAGGCAAGTCTGAGTTTTCTCGGTCTCGGTGTTCAGCCGCCACAGACTTCCTGGGGTTCAATGGTGCGTGAGGCTTTCGACAATATCTACACAGCTCCGGAGCTGATTGCTGCACCGGCGATCATGATTGTGCTGACCGTCCTGGCATTCTCGACGTTCGGTGACGGTTTGCGGGATGCGCTCGAAGGTTCGGGTTCGATTTCAAACGACGAATGACGAGCGGCGAATCTGCCGCGTTATCGCGGCAGATTCGCCGGTATCCAGCACGCGTCACGCTTTTCCATGAACGCCTGCATTCCCTCACGTGGTTCCGGAGAAGTGTCGAGTGCGCCGAACATGGTTTCGTAGTCGAATTGCCCGTAGCGCTCGTTGAGCATTCGCTTGACCTGGGCTCGGGCTACAGGTGCGGTCTGCAGTACCTCACGCGCAGCCTCGAGTGCCGCAGTCCGAAGGTTCTCATGTGGCACAACTCGGGAGATCACTCCGAGTCGAAGCGCTTCTGCCGCATCGAACTTGCGCGCGGAAAACATCAAGTCGCGTGCTGCGGCGATTCCGATGTGTGCCGGCAACACTGCGGCGAAAGTCGCATCCGGGATGCCTCGTAGAAGTTCGGGAACACGGAATGTCGCCCGGTCGCTGACGACAGCGATATCGGACATCATTGCAATCAGTAGTCCACCGGCCTGGCAGATTCCGTTGACCGCGGAAATGACGGGTGCGCGACTGTCTCGAATGGTTAGGAAGGGAACGATATCGATGCTCGAAAGGCCCTCCGGTAAAGCATCTCCCGGGTCCGATCGCCTTCCCAGATCTCCTCCGGGGGCGAATACGTCGTCAGCCCCGGTGATTATCAATGCCGACAGTTCCGGGTCGGAATTCACGAGGCGTACTGCTCGCTTCAATCCGTAGTACATCGCGGAGGTCAACGCATTTCTGGCAGCCGGACGGTCGATGATGCACCATCCGATCGAGCCTTCACGTTCGAATCGTAAACCGCTGGTGCCCAAGCTATTTACCATAAATTCAGCGTATAGCATTCTCCATGTAGTGGCCAGTGACGGCTTCGAAAGATCACGATGCCTGCACATGGTTCGCCGGGGTTCAGATAACTGCATCGTGGATGCCTGGTCAACGGGATGTTCCGGCTAGCGGAATGGGCATGTCTGGGTCGCCCACGGGTGTATGGCGTCCGGGTAACGAGGCAGTCGGTTTCCGGACGAAACCTGGCACAGTTCAAGCTGATACATCTTTTGTGTCTACGACTGGCCATGTGATCGACGGAGTTTCGGCCTGGAGAGATTGCCTCGCTCGACTTCTTCGTTTGGGCGAGTATCTATGACAGAATCGAACAACAGGACCGGATGTGCCGATCGACATACCCAGTGTGTGAAGATGATTCGATTCAGTAGTCCCTGCAACTCAACCGCTGCATCGGGGCGTTGTCAGCCTGGCGTTGCCCTTCGGAACGAATATCAGCTGATTCTGCCCCTCGGAAACGAATATGGAGAAACGAATGACAGTCGACGACCTGGAAACAGATCCCCTCGCCCCGTGGCTCCGTAAGATCAAGGACGAGCACGATTCATCCCGACACGTGGACGGTGTGCAGTGCCGCGGTTCCGTGGACCTCATCGATGAATCGGCCCGCCTGCGAGGCGTTTCCGCTGTCAGATACGGGAAAGCCATCTCTCTCGAACGTGAGGTGGAAACCCGCCCCGGCCGCCTTGCCGATGGTCGAGCTGTTGCGGAACTCGAGGCAGCGCAGTGGGAAAAGCTGGGGCTTGCCGAGATGCCTTCCGGCCACGGATCAGTAGAACTCGATGTACAGGTCGGCGTTCGCGGTATGCGCTCGGCCCACGGCGGTGACGTGATCAAGTACGACGCCCATGGAGTCCACAACACACACATGGACGGTTTGGCGCACATCGGTGCCGAAGGGTCTTGGCACGGGCCGATTCCCGCCGAGGCGTCCCTGACTGACGAGGACACCATGGTGGCGTGGGCGAACCATGGAATCGCCACGCGTGGTGTAGTCCTCGATGTCGCCGGAGCGCGAGGGGTCGAGTGGATCGACGCCGAACACCCCGTTACCGGCGAGGACCTGGACGTAGCGCTCGCGGCAACCGGAGTCACCCTCGAGCCTGGCGATGCGCTGATCATCTACCAGGGGCGCGATCGCTACGAGGCGGCCGGCAACATCTACCCGAGCGGCGCCGCAGCAGTGGCGCGCCCAGGTATCGGTGAGGACGGTGCAGTCTGGATCGCATCGAAGGATCCGGGCTTGGTGCTGTGGGACTTCCACGATGCCCGGAACAACCCTGCCGGCTCGTTGGAAGTGCACAACCTGATCTATGCGATCGGTTTGTGTCTGGTGGACAACTGCTTACTCGGCCCGGCCGTGGCGGCGTTGAAGCAGACAAATACGTCGACAGGTCTTGTCGTAGCGGCTCCGACTGCCATCCACCGTTCGACGGGTGTCCTGATCAATCCGTTGTTCCTTTACTGACCTCTCGACAAGGTTGTCGCTATCGGTTCGGCACACTCTCGGACATCAACAGTTTGTCCGAGAGTGTGCTTTCGACAGTCTGAAGTCTGTCGGACGTGCGTTGTGCACCTTGGAGTTGTGCACCCTGGAAAACGTGGGTGCTCCTGAATGATTCGAATTCACCCCCTGAGAACAAGGAGTTTTCTGTGACGATTTCCGCGATTCTGGACCTGCGACTCAAGAAAGAGAGTCTTGCTACCGCACGCGAGGTGGTGGGACGAATCTTGACTGAGACCCGTGCTTTCGAAGGTTGCGAAGGTGTCGACGTATTGATTGATGCCGACGACGAAACGCACTGGCTGTGTTTCGAGAAATGGTCTACTGCCGAGGCGGATGCCGCATACCGCGAATGGCGCGCCGGCCCAGGCATGATCAAGGATTTGGGACCGCTTCTCGCAGGGGCGCCAGGACTGGCCAAGTACACACTCGACTCTGCGATCTGACCTATTTGTTTGTCCAGATGGGGCGTGTCCTTCGTGAACAGTGCCGAAGAGCACGCCCCATACTTGTTGCCCTTACGCGAGCACCTTCGGCAGTAGGGGATGCAGTTCGGCGTCGGCTTTCTTCGACCCCCCACGCAGCTTGTCAGTTATCGCCAGTATCTCGAACTTTT
>NZ_BCWX01000018.1 GCF_001894805.1 Rhodococcus globerulus NBRC 14531
CCGGATCGGTCAGAGGTATGCCGATACCGATGAGACGTTGGCGAAGTTGGGTTATGCGCCGAATCGTCGGCCGGGTCAGTTGGGTTTCACCCACCACGCCTGACAATAATTCTCAGGGGGCATGAGCTGAGACAGTTCATGCCCCCGAGTCATCCCCAGAATTTGTTGCTACAGAATTTCCGAACCTTTTGTCCATCAGGCGATTTCCGGAAACTTATACCTCGACCAGGGTTCCGCCGTCGTCTTCCTTCCTCGAATGCTCCAAGGAGAATCATGGGATTACAGGCTACTTCCACGCTCAGCGTGGACACCGCACGCAGCAGCGGTGGACGGCGAAAGATATACCCCTGGATCGTTTTTGCGCTGGCCTTCGGCCTCCTGCTCTCGGACTACATGTCCAGACAGGTCCTCAGCGCGGTTTTCCCGATCCTGAAAGCGGATTGGGATCTCTCCGATTCGCACTTGGCGTCGTTGAGCAGTGTTGTCGCGCTGATGGTCGGGTTGCTGACGTTCCCGCTCTCACTTCTGGCCGATCGTTGGGGCCGCGTCAAGAGCCTGATCCTGATGGCCGTGTTGTGGAGTGTCGCTACTCTGCTGTGCGCGATTGCCCAGTCCTATGAACAGATGCTCGGTGCGCGATTCCTCGTCGGTGTCGGTGAAGCCGCATACGGCAGTGTCGGTATTGCCCTGGTGCTCAGCGTGTTTGCGCCGCGAGTGCATGCAATGCTGGCCGGTGCCTTCATGGCCGGTGGTTCGTTCGGTTCGGTGATCGGTGTTGCGATCGGCGGGTTCATCGCCGTTCAGTTCAGTTGGCGTTGGTCCTTTGCCGCGATGGCGATCTTCGGTCTCATCCTCGTTGCGCTGTTCCGCGCTCTGGTTACCGAGAAGAAGTTGGCCGCTCACGCCGTCGAGGGTTCCGCCGGCGCCGCAGTGGAACCGGATGGGTACCGGGCGCCGGTATCGACATTGTTCACCAATCCGGCGGTGCTGTTCGCCTATATCGGTGGCGGGCTGCAGATGTTCACTGCCGCTGTACTTCTGGCGTGGTTGCCGAGTTTCTTCAACCGCTACTACGATCTTGCGCCGGACAAGGCCGGGGTCATGGCTTCGGTGTTCGTTCTCCTGGTCGGCAGCGGCATGGTGGTCTGCGGATTCATCACCGACCGGTTCAGCCGTGACAACTCGGCAAAGAAGTGGACGACGGCGATCGTCTACTGTGTGATCTCCCTGGTGTCCTTGGGTATCGGTCTCCGGTTAGGCACGGGCACAGCGCAACTCGTACTTCTGGGAATCGGTGCATTCTTCTCCGCCGGCTGTTCGGGTCCGACAGCGGCGATGGTCGCCAACCTCACGCATCATTCGATCCGTGCATCGGCCATGGGAACGCTGACGGTCGCCAACAACCTGCTCGGACTGGCGCTCGGTCCCTTTGTCATCGGCATTCTTGCCGATCATCTCGGACTCCTGAGGGCGCTGCAGCTTTCACCCTTGGTCTACATTGCCGCCGTGGTTGCCTTTATTGCGGGCAAGCGTGCGTACCCGGCCGGTATTCGTCGTCTGGAGAATCTTCAGAAAGCGCCTGCAATGAATGCCTGATCCGGCATTGCAACTCGAATGGGCACCTACCCGCTATTTGCGAGTAGGTGCCCATTCGTCTGTCAGCTGATGTTGTGGCACAAAAGAACTGCCGAAGTCAGTTATCCGACTGACGCTGCTTGTGTGCTTCCATCTCCTCGACGAGGATCGGAACGCCGATGTTGCACGAGTGGATACCCACCACGGTCGCCAGCTTGAGGACCTCGAGAATCTCCTGCGGTGTCACCCCCATGTCCAAGGCTGCCTGAATGTGGCGCCTGGTACCCGGTGCATACATGTGGGTGGCGGAGGCGTCGACGGCGATACACAGCAGCTGAACAACTTTCGGTGAGAGGACACCGCTCTGGTACGGCTCCATCGCCATTTTCATATACAGTTCGGTCCAGTTCGGGTCCATGTCGTACAACCCGTCCCAGAGCGTATTCCAGCCGCCGCCGGCCTTCATCGCCTCGACTACTGGATAGCTGTTGGTGTCCTCGGTCATCATTCCTCCGTTTGTTGTTCGATACGAGCAGGTCTAGCGGGCGGTTGAGGCGGCCGCGAGTTCGCGCTTGAGAATTTTCCCGGTTGCGGTCATCGGCAGTTCGGTGACGAACTCGACGTGGCGGGGGTACTTGTAACTGGCCATCTGCTCTTTCGACCACGCGATCAGGTCGTCAGCCGTGATCTGCGCTGCCGGGTGGAGGATGACAAACGCCTTGATCTCCTCGCCATGTCTCTCGTCGGGCAACCCGACGACGGCGGCGAGCGAAACGGCGTCGTGGGTCACGAGGACTTCTTCGATTTCGCGAGGGTAGACGTTGAATCCACCTCGAACGATCAGGTCCTTCGCGCGATCCACTATGTAGTAGAAGCCGTCGTCGTCGACGCGAGCCAAGTCGCCGGTGCGGAACCAGCCGTCATGCATGACTTCGGCAGTGGCGTCGGGGCGGTTGTAGTAGCCCTTCATGACGTTGTGGCCGCGCAGAGCGATCTCACCGACTTGTTCCTGGCCGGTGACGGTGTTCCAGTGCTTGTCCACCAGTCGCGCCTCGATGCCCCAGATCGGGACTCCGATCGATCCCGGCCGAGGATCACGCTCCGGGTCGCTGAACAGTGCCAACGGCGAAGACTCGGACAGCCCGTAGCCTTCGAGGATCTGGACGCCGAACTGCCGCTTGAACTGGGTGAGAATCTCCACGGGCAACGCTGCGCCGCCGGAGATCGCCTTGCGCATGTTCCGCGCAATCTTCTCGACATCCACATTTCCTCCGTCGAGCGCGCCGAGCAGACCCCAGTACATAGTGGGCACGCCGGCAAAGACCGTGATGTTTTCCTGCTCCATCAACGCGAGCGCAGCGGCGGCCTCGAACCGGGGCATCAGGACCAGCGTCGAGCCGACGGAGAGTGCGGAGTTCATGGCGACGGTTTGGCCGAAGGAGTGGAACAGTGGGAGCGTGATCAGGCACGTATCGAGTTGTGTTGGGGTGCTGTCGAAGAGGCGATTGGCGCAGAGCGCGTTGAGAACCATGTTGGAGTGGGTGAGCTCTGCGCCTTTCGGAGCTCCCGTGGTTCCGCTGGTGTAGAGAATCACTGCCGTATCCGCCGGTTCTCGCACCACGGTTTCGAACTCGTTTGGCGTCGCAGCGATCGCCTGGGCAACCGTGTGGACGTCCGCGAGTTGCGACGGCCCCTGCGGATCGGCAGTGATCAGGAACATGTGACTGCACGCGGGAGCACCCTGGAACCCGTCGAGGCCGTACTCGCCGATCGGCAGGTCGGAGCCACCTTCGAAACAGAAGTATGCTTTCGCATCGGAGTCGTTGAGGTGGTACGCAATCTCCCGGCCCTTCAGCAAGATGTTGAGCGGTACCACCACTGCACCGGCCTTGAGGATCCCGTAATACACCGCGAGGAACTCGGGGATATTCGGGCAGGAGAGCGCAACCTTGTCACCGGGTTGCACGCCTCGGGCCACGATCAGGCTTGCGATCTTGTTGGCATGGCGGTTCAGTTCCGCGTATGACTGGCGTGCGTTGCCGAGCACGACGGCGTCTCGATCCGGGTATCGACGAGCCGAATCTTCCATTAATGCAGATAAATTGAGCATCGCTGCGTGTCCTTCGAAGTGTAGGTAGGAGCTCAGGTCAGCGTTTACGAGACCACGTCTTCGCGAACCTGGGTCAGCTCGTCGATGAATTCCTCGGCCTGCGACCATTCCCCGTACCCGGAGGCAGGATTCAGGTGTCCGACGTCGCCGAGGTCGACCAGACGGCTGCCCCAGACCTCGGCCATGTTGGCCACCCGGAGCCGATCGGCCAGCGGGTCGTTCGAACTCACTGCGACGATGCTCGGGAACGGCAGTTGGCGACGGGGAATGGGCAACCATCCGTTGCTGTCGAGATCCTCCAGCATCGGATAACCCTCGGGTAGTTGGCGTTCCAGGTCCGCGGGAGTTGCCAGCAGCGCGCCCACGATTGGGTGACTCGCCTGTAGAGCCCAGTGGACTGTGATCATGACCCCGGCGCTGTGGGCAACAAGCACGATCGGTCCGTCGATGTCGCTGATCACCGCGTCGAGGGCTGCGATCCGGGCAGCCAGGCTGAGCTTGTTCTCCGAGAGGGGAGGCACGCTACGTACCCGGTCCAGCTTGTTTTCCAGCAAAGTCTGCCAGTGTTCGTCGACGTGGTCGCGTAGGCCGGGCACGATCACGACGGTGGGTACTGAGGGGGCGTTCGCGGAAGGGTTGGTCATTGCCGTCTCCGGGGTTGTTTGGTGATGTTCGGGGCGTAGCGCCGGCGCGGTTCTGCCACTGTGGTTGATCGCCGGGGGCGGAACCCGATTTACGTTGTGACGGCGCGATCTACGAGGCGCTCGACACTCTTGTATCGGGGTCACGATAGCCGGATCGGTCCATCGATATTTGACATAATGAGACAAGCCTATTGACGTTTCGGGACTCGTAATCTCAGTCGGTCATGCGACCCTTGACTGCCCCAAGGGTCAAGAATCCTGTCTCAATGCGTCAAGTTGGATTGCTTCGACACGGCTATCGTGATCTCCATCACCAGGAAGGTCGAGTGCGCGGCAACACAGGCATTCGAGTGGAACGGGACGATACATGTTGTGATGCAACGACCTTCGGGTGCGAGCTGACACTGACGTCGTCTCGGGCTGCGCCCCTTA
>NZ_BCWX01000019.1 GCF_001894805.1 Rhodococcus globerulus NBRC 14531
CTCGCTTTCGTGGTCTGGCTCGATGCCAAATGAGTTGAAGGCCATGGCCATCAGGCCATAGCAGCCGACGGTGAAGACAAAATCCATCAGCTGTCGTTTGTCGAAGTACTCGCTGAGTGCAGCCCAGGTCTCGTCGGAGACGATCGAATCGACTTCGAGCTCTTCGACGGCGCGCAACACCGTGATGTCGGGTTCGACGAGGGCTTCGCCGCGCATCGCCGATTCGATCTCGGTCGGCGTCAGGCCTGCTTCCTCCTGGGCGATGATGATGTGGTGGGTCTTCTCGTAAGCGCAGTTTCGGCGCGTTGCAACCCTCAGGATGGCGAGTTCGCGCAGGCGCGGCGGAAGGCTGTTGCGGTACAGCATTCGCGTGCTGAAGATGAGGAAGTCCCTGGTCAGTTCAGGGTGATTCACCAGAGTGGACAGAGCCGGTCCGGCACCTTCCGGGTTCTGCCGCTCACGGGGCAGCATTCCGCGCAACGACATTCGGACCTGGTCGTCCCAATCTGCTTCGGGTAACGGAGATAGCCGCATCAGATGTTCGTTTCCTTTGCTGTCATCGAAAGGCGCAATATTTTCGATCTCATCTTTGAGAATCACATTCTCTTTAACTGAGCGCAATATTTCCACAGTCCTCACCCGTCGTCAACGTTGGCCGGGTTCGGTCGGTCTACACACAAAAAACACGCGGTGTTCGACAGACGAACACCGCGTGAGATTCAGGGTCTGCTCGACCCGTTAGAGGTCGACATCACCCACGGCGACTCGGCATCTCGAATCCTGACAGGATCACGGCATTGGTCTCGGCAGCACTCTCGCGCAACACCTTTGCCTCCTGGTACTCGTCGGACTCGTACCAAGTGCGGGCCGCCTCGACCGATGCGAACTCGAGGACGACTGTCCGGTCGCCGTGCCAATCGCCCTCGAGTACGCGAGGTGTCGTCTCGACCGACAGAACTGTGGCGCCGCCCTTTGCCAGTGAGGGCGCAGATGCCCGGCCATAGGCATTCATGCCGGCTTCGTCCTTGACGGCTTCGGTCAAGATGACATATCCCTTGGGCATTGCGTACTCCTGGTTGTCGTGATTGATGGTTGAAAGTGAAGTCAGGTCAGGGTGATTGCGCGCTCGGGGCAATTCGAGACCGCGTCACGAACTGCACCTTCCGTGTCCGTCGGAACCACGTCGGTAATCGCTTCGGCGTAACCGTCGTCGGTGAGAGTAAATACCTCAGGGGCGATCGTGAGGCAGACGCCGTGCCCCTTGCATCCGTCCGGGTCGACAGTGACCTTCATCGGGCGCCCTCCTCGGCGAGCGTGTACTCGAGATTCAAGTTGGTGAGACCGCGGAGGATGAACGTCGGAACATACTGGAAATTACGGTTATCCGCCGTTCCGTGAATGCTCTCCGAAATTCGGATGTCCGTGGTGCGGTCCAGAAGGCGCTCGAGGCAAATCCGGGCTTCCGTACGAGCGAGTGGGGCGCCGGGGCAGCTGTGAATGCCGCGGCCGAAGGCGATGTGTGTGCGGGAATTGGGTCGATCGATGTCGAACGTCGCAGCATCCGGGAACTGGCGCGGATCGCGATTGGCGGCGCCGTTGACCAACATCACCGTGGTTCCTGCCGGGATATCCACTCCGCCAATGGTTGTGGGAACCCGAGAGAGCCGGAAATCGCCTTTGATCGGGCTTTCGATCCGCAGTGTCTCTTCGATGAAGTTGGGAATGCGGTCGCGTTCCTTGCGTAGAAGTGCTTGGAGCTCCGGCTCTTCGGCAAGAATCTTCAGTGCGGAGCTGAGCAGGCGGACCGTGGTTTCCTGACCGGCCGAGAAGAGGTTGGCAGCAACATGTACAACGTCTGCGACATCGGGGGTCGAGCCGTCCGGGAACGTTGCGGTGGCCAAACCGGTCATGACATCGTCACGTGGTTCACGGCGACGGTCCTCGACGTAGGCGGTGAACTGTGCGTACAGGAATTCCATCGGAGTGTGGGCCATCGTGTCGTCACCGGTGCTTCCGACGCCGCCGCCACCACCGCCGTGCGGTTGCCCGAGATTCCGAACAAAATTGTTGCGATCGTCCTCGGGAACACCGAGCAGATCGGCGATGGCCAGCAGCGCATACGGCAGCGCGAACTCGCTGATGAATTCACCTTCGCCGCCCTCGAGTGCCTTGTCCAGCAACTGGTCTGCGAGGGTCCACATCCAGTCCTCGTTCTCTTTGAGGCGCTTGGGAGTGATCAATCGCATGAGCAGGGCGCGGTGGTCGGTGTGCATCGGGGGATCGAGTGTCGGAAGCTGATCGTTCATCGGGAGCTTGTGGCGGTGCAGTTCGATCAATTCCGAGACGTCGTCGCCTTCGAGCGGGACCGGGAAACCTGGAAACGGCCCGGTAACCGACGTGCACGACGAGAATGTCACGCTGTCCTGCAGCACCTCCACGGCTTCCTCGTACCCCGTCACCATGACTACGTCGTGGTGCGGTTCGCGCTTGACGGGGCATTGACCGCGCATCGCCTCGAAGTACGGATACGGGTCCACGACAAGATCGTCGTCTTTGAAAAAGTTCTTGGTCTCGAAGTCGGTCATGGCTACACCGTTTCCCGCGACATCGCTCGCGCGTATGTCTCGATTCTTGAGGCGAGGGGCTGCTCACCTGAGTCAGTGGGTCATTTCGAACAGTGGGACATTTTCAGAAGGATGGTTCGGTGAGACGGTTCAGGACCGCGTCACCGCCGTCTACGACCTTGGGCTGATGCCAGATTTCGACGCACATCGCGACCATGATGACGGAGTGCACCAGGCGGAGCAGATTGCGCGCGTCGTCGGGGAGATCGTCGAGCGGAAACTTGTCGCAGTAGGCAAGAGCGTCTTGAAGGACGGGGAAACCGGCGTCGTAGAACGCCTGCATCGTTGCCATGCTGCTCGTCATCCGCATATTCCAGCGTTCAGCCTCCGTTTCGAGACTCCACACGGCGGCAAAACCCTCGAGTTCCGAGAATTCCTGAGGGAGAAGAGGGTTGATGTTCGTCATGCATTCACCCCGGAGCCTTGGTAGTTCGCGACCCAGTCGGCAACGGACTTGTGGAAATGCCGGACGAGGAGTTCCTGGTCGTTGAGTGGGAAGTCGCTCGAATTGCCCAAAGCGTCGAGACCCTGCTGAGTTCCGACGAGGGTGCCGGCGTCCTGCAGAGCGAACTCCTTGAACATGACGACGGCGCATTCCTGTGCAGCGCGGTCGCTGGCGTTTTTGGCCGGTGGGAAGAAGAGTGTGCCCTCGAACCGGTGCGTGTTGTGCGACGTAGGCCAGTAGCGGTAGACGAGGTACCACCCGCTCGCCCAGATCAGGATCTCCAGGTTGGGGAAGATCTGGAAGTTGTCGGCCGCCCAGGCCTTGATGCGTCCAGGGTTGGTTCCGGACAGCTCGCCCCCGAGATCGGGTTCGTTCCACGGGCCGAACAAGCCGCTGCGCGTTTCCATTTCGATCGGATACTGGAAATTGGCCGGCCACAGTCGACGCGGAACGCTGGACGTGGACACCATTCGATGGGGCCCGTCGAGTTGATAGTGCGGCGCCTCGAATCCCTTCATCATCTGGGGCCTGGCGTCGGGGGTTGCTTCCTGGGTATGCAGCGACGGGACGTGGTAGTACTCCTGGAATGCGTCCAGGAAGACTTTCCAGTTGCAGTCGATGTCGGCGCTGAAATCGTAGCGCTCGGGCATCTCCTCGAACGGATACCCCGCCAGATCGGTGATCATCGAACCGAGGAATTCGGTAAGAGTGGTGGGAGGTTCCTTGGCGAGATTGACGAAGATGAACCCGGCCCAGACATCGCAATGCACCGGGACCAGTCCGTAATCGGCCTTGTCCAAGTCGAAGAACTCGCCCTCCTGCTGTACAAACGTCAGCGACCCGTCGAGCGAGTAACGCCACGCGTGGTACTTGCAGGTGAAGGCGCGGCACGAGCCGCTGGTCTCCGCACTGGGAATCTCGTTCCACACCAACTTGTTTCCGCGGTGACGGCAGATGTTGTGGAAGGCGCGAACCTGCCCCTCCAGATCGCGCACGATGATGAGCGAGGTATTGGCGACCTCGATTTCCTTGGTGAAATAGCGACCTTTGTCGGCGACGTCCTCGACGCGCCCGACATTGAGCCACGCCTGCTTGAACACTGCTTCGCGTTCGGCTTCGTAGAATTCGGGCGAAATGCAGTCCTGATAGGACACCGGCCCGGTTCCGACGTCCGGATAGTGCTGGGTCCAGCTTCCTTCGGCAGGTTTGGGAAAGAGTGCCATGCGGATGTCCTTCTATAGTGGCGGCGCTTCCGATGCTTCCCAGCGCGCCGTCAATTGTCAAGAATTGCATTCTGTTACAAGAGTATTCGTATCCTAGGCAGTGATGCCAAGACTTTGTCCGTAATTGTGCATTGTGGTGCAACATATTTCGATATCTCGGGCAGTGCGGGCGAAAATGAAAAGACCGCAACGCCCGGCATGCGTGAAGATGTGCATGCCGGACGCTACGGTCTGTGCAGTTTTGCTTGCTTCCCAAGAGCTTTCGCGCGAATCCGTGTCTAGACGA
>NZ_BCWX01000020.1 GCF_001894805.1 Rhodococcus globerulus NBRC 14531
CCGACAAGTGTCGGTGAATGATGGGGAATCGAATTCAAGGTATCTGTGTGTTGTTTCAGATACCGCACAGTGGACGCGTAGCTTCTTTGTGGTAAGTCCTCGGCCTATTAGTACCAGTCACCTGCATACATTACTGTACTTCCAGTTCTGGCCTATCAACCCGGTGGTCTGCCGGGGGCCTTACCCCCTCGAGGGGGTGAGAAACCTCATCTTGGAACAGGCTTCCCGCTTAGATGCTTTCAGCGGTTATCCCTTCCGAACGTAGCTAACCAGCGGTGCTCCTGGCGGAACAACTGGCACACCAGAGGTTCGTCCGTCCCGGTCCTCTCGTACTAGGGACAGCCTTCCTCAAGTTTCTTACGCGCGCGGCGGATAGAGACCGAACTGTCTCACGACGTTCTAAACCCAGCTCGCGTGCCGCTTTAATGGGCGAACAGCCCAACCCTTGGGACCTACTCCAGCCCCAGGATGCGACGAGCCGACATCGAGGTGCCAAACCATCCCGTCGATATGGACTCTTGGGGAAGATCAGCCTGTTATCCCCGGGGTACCTTTTATCCGTTGAGCGACACCGCTTCCACTTGCCGGTGCCGGATCACTAGTCCCGACTTTCGTCCCTGCTCGACCTGTCAGTCTCACAGTCAAGCTCCCTTGTGCACTTGCACTCGACACCTGATTGCCAACCAGGCTGAGGGAACCTTTGGGCGCCTCCGTTACATTTTGGGAGGCAACCGCCCCAGTTAAACTACCCACCAGGCACTGTCCCTGAACCAGATCATGGTCCGAGGTTAGAGGTCCAATTCGATCAGAGTGGTATTTCAACAACGACTCCACGATAACTGGCGTCACCGTTTCACAGTCTCCCACCTATCCTACACAAACCGAACCGAACACCAATACCAAGCTGTAGTGAAGGTCCCGGGGTCTTTTCGTCCTGCCGCGCGTAACGAGCATCTTTACTCGTAATGCAATTTCGCCGAGTCTACGGTTGAGACAGCTGAGAAGTCGTTACGCCATTCGTGCAGGTCGGAACTTACCCGACAAGGAATTTCGCTACCTTAGGATGGTTATAGTTACCACCGCCGTTTACTGGGGCTTAAATTCTCAGCTTCGCTCCCGAAGGAACTAACCGGTCCTCTTAACCTTCCAGCACCGGGCAGGCGTCAGTCCGTATACATCGTCTTACGACTTCGCACGGACCTGTGTTTTTAGTAAACAGTCGCTTCTCACTGGTCTCTGCGGCCCCACCCAGCTCAGACAGTAAATGTCGTCACCAGACAGGGCCCCCCTTCTCCCGAAGTTACGGGGGCATTTTGCCGAGTTCCTTAACCATAGTTATCTCGATCGCCTTAGTATTCTCTACCTGACCACCTGTGTCGGTTTGGGGTACGGGCCGTGTGAAAGCTCGCTAGAGGCTTTTCTCGGCAGCATAGGATCACTGAATTCGCCTCAATCGGCTACGCATCACGTCTCAGGCTTATATGCGACCCGGATTTGCCTAGGTCACGCCCTACACGCTTACACCGGTATTACCACTGACCGGCCCAGCTACCTTCCTGCGTCACCCCATCGCTTGGCTACTACCAGATCAGGTCCCGTGCATCCACCAACTCGAGACCCGAAGGTCTTCTCGTGGCTTCAGGACGGTTAGTATCACTGATTCACCATGGGCGCGTTCACACGGGTACGGGAATATCAACCCGTTGTCCATCGGCTACGCCTGTCGGCCTCGTCTTAGGTCCCGACTCACCCTGGGCGGATTAACCTGGCCCAGGAACCCTTGGTCATTCGGCGGACGAGTTTCTCACTCGTCTTTCGCTACTCATGCCTGCATTCTCACTCGTGTGGCCTCCACGGCTAGGTCACCCTGCCGCTTCCATGGCCACACGACGCTCCCCTACCCATCCACACACCTG
>NZ_BCWX01000021.1 GCF_001894805.1 Rhodococcus globerulus NBRC 14531
CCAGAAAATCCTTGGATCAACTGGGGGCTATTGCGTGAATGCCGCAGCTTCGGTGGTGTACTTGAGCCCCGCTACATTGTCGGCGCAGGATCACTTGACCAGTGAGCTATTACGCACTCTTTCAAGGGTGGCTGCTTCTAAGCCAACCTCCTGGTTGTCTTCGCGACCCCACATCCTTTTCCACTTAGTACACGCTTAGGGACCTTAGCTGGCGATCTGGGCTGTTTCCCTCTCGACTACGAACCTTATCGCCCGCAGTCTCACTGCCGCGCTCTCACTCACCGGCATTCGGAGTTTGGCTGATTTCGGTAAGCTTGTGGGCCCCCTAGACCATCCAGTAGCTCTACCTCCGGTGAGAAACACGCGACGCTGCACCTAAATGCATTTCGGGGAGAACCAGCTATCACGGAGTTTGATTGGCCTTTCACCCCTACCCACAACTCATCCCCTCAGTTTTCAACCTAAGTGGGTTCGGTCCTCCACGACGTCTTACCGTCGCTTCAACCTGGCCATGGGTAGATCACTCCGCTTCGGGTCTAGAGCATGCCACTATGATCGCCCTATTCGGACTCGCTTTCGCTACGGCTACCCCACACGGGTTAACCTCGCGACATGCCACTAACTCGCAGGCTCATTCTTCAAAAGGCACGCCATCACCCCCAACAGACAAGTCTGTTCGAAGGCTCTGACGGATTGTAAGCGCACGGTTTCAGGTACTATTTCACTCCCCTCCCGGGGTACTTTTCACCTTTCCCTCACGGTACTAGTCCGCTATCGGTCACCAGGGAGTATTCAGGCTTATCGGGTGGTCCCGACAGATTCACACCAGATTTCACGGGCCCGGTGCTACTTGGGTTTCCATTACAACAGTCACAAAGTTTTCGTGTACGGGATTCTCACCCTCTACGACAGGCCGTTCCAGACCACTTCCACTAACCTCATGATTTCTTACTGTTGGCCAACACGGCAGTATTGACAAAATGAACCCCACAACCCCACGAATGCAACACCTGCCGGCTATCACACACCCATGGTTTAGCCTCTTCCGCTTTCGCTCGCCACTACTCACGGAATCACGGTTGTTTTCTCTTCCTGTGGGTACTGAGATGTTTCACTTCCCCACGTTCCCTCCACACGCCCTATATATTCAGGCGCGGGTAACACGACATCACTCGTGCTGGGTTTCCCCATTCGGACATCCTCGGATCACAGCTCGGTTGACAGCTCCCCGAGGCTTATCGCAGCCTCCTACGTCCTTCATCGGCTCCTGGTGCCAAGGCATCCACCGTACGCTCTTCATTACTTACAACAAAGATGCTCGCGTCCACTGTGCAGTTCTCAAACAACACACAAACAACCACATTCACGTTGACACCAACACCCACCACAGTGGAGCGGTATGACAACTTGCAGTTATTTGTCGTTACTTCCTAGAGAGGAAACACTCACGTGTTCTCTCAGGACCCAACAGTATGTCGATATATTGCACTCGCCGGCAGATCATGTGATCTGACGTAATGCGAGGAAGTTTGTCAGCGTCCACCCATGAGCTCCTGCCGGACCACAAGTGGGTCCGAAACAGGCTCTGCCAACCAACCATCCACCTGTGTGGACATTGGATTGGAGAA
>NZ_BCWX01000022.1 GCF_001894805.1 Rhodococcus globerulus NBRC 14531
TCAGACGACGGGTTCGACGGTGACGGCTACGTAGGCTGCGCCGCTGTCGGGGACGCGGGGTTGTTTCCAGACTTCGATGGGGAAGGTGACCATGACGAAGGATTGCATGAGGTGTACGAGTGCTCGTGCGTCGTCGGGTAGGTCGTCGAGGGGGAATTTGTCGCAGTAGGTGATGGCGTCTTCGAGTCGGTTGAAGGCGGCGTCGTAGAAGTCTTGCATTTCGGGCATGGTGGAGGCGAGGCGTTTTGCGTAGCGTTCGCCTTCGGTGGGGAGGATCCAGTCGGCGAAGCGTTCGAGGTCGGCGAAGTCAGTTGGTAGTGGCATCGCGGTGCTCCTTGACGTGTGTTCGTGCGGTGTGGTGAAGGTGGCGGATGAGGAGTTCTTGGTCGCAGAGGGGGAATTCGGTGACGGTGCGGGTGGCCATCATTGTTTGTGAGGCTTCGAGGGTGTTCGCGTCTTGGAGTGCGTATTCCTTGAAGGTGACTGCGGCGAGTTCGTGTGCGAGTCGTTCGCGGGTGTTCTTGGGGGGTACGAAGTAGAGGCTGGCTTCGAAGATGTGTTTGTCGACTGCGGTGGGCCAGTAGTGGTAGGTGAGGTACCAGCCTGGTGCCCAGATGAGGAGCATGAAGTTGGGGAAGATGGTGAAGCTGTCTTCGCCCCAGGCTGCGTGGCGTGCGGGGTTGAGTGTGGGGGGTAGGGGGTCGAGGCCTTCGATGTCGGGGCGGTCCCAGGGGCCGAAGAGTCCGCTGCGCAGTGCGCGTTCGATGGGCTTGACCATGTTGAGGTCTTTCGGCGGTGCCATTCCGCCCCATGAGGAGATGAGGGAGTGGGGTCCGTCGAGTTCGTAGTGGAGTGCTTCGAAGCCGGTGGCGGCGAGTTTGTCTGCTTCGGCCTTGGTTGCCTGCTTCTGGTGCAGGATGGGGGCGTGGTAGAACTCGGCGAATGCGTCGATGAAGAGTTTCCAGTTGCTGCCGATTTCGGCGCGGTAGCTGTAGACCTCGGTCATTTCGTGGAAGGGGTAGCCTTCGACGCCCTTGAGCATGGGGCCGAGGTATTCCTCGAGGCTTTGCTGGGGGTTGAGGTTGACGAAGATGAAGCCTTGCCAGGTTTCGCAGGTGACTTCGACGAGTCCGTAGTCCTGCTTGTCGACGTCGAAGAATTCGCCTTCTTGTTGGATGAAGGAGAGTTTGCCGTCGAGGTCGTAGCGCCAGGCGTGGTATTTGCAGGTGAACTGGCGGCAGGTGCCTGAGGTTTCGTCGCCGGGGATTTCGTTCCATACCAGCTTGTTTCCGCGGTGGCGGCAGACGTTGTGGAATGCGCGGATGGTTCCGTCGGCGCCTTTGACGATGATCAGGGAGGTGTTGACGGCGGCGAGTTCTTTGGTGAAGTAGCTGCCGGTGCGGGGGACTCGTTCGACGCGTCCGACGTTGAGCCAGGTGCGTTTGAAGATTGCTTCGCGTTCGGCTTCGTAGTGTTCGGGGTCGATGGAGTCGGTGTAGTCGACGGGTGCGGTGCCGAGGTGGGGATACTGTTCGGTCCAGCTTCCCGCGGCCGGTTTGGCGAAGTGTGGCACGGTCTA
>NZ_BCWX01000024.1 GCF_001894805.1 Rhodococcus globerulus NBRC 14531
TCGAAGCAACACGTTGCTGTTGAATTGATCGTAGGTGTTCGTCCCAAGCTTCAGCGGGTGTTCGCCATTGGAGTCGTTTCCGTGGTCGCGTGTTGAGAGCGTGGGCGACTGCCGCGAGATCGTCTGGGCTCCATCGCGAGAGATCAGTTCCCTTCGGAAAGTATTGGCGCAGTAGTCCATTCGTGTTCTCGTTGGTGCCTCGTTGCCACGGGCTGTGTGGGTCGGCGAAGTAGACCTTCAGACCGGTGTCGATGGTGAACTGGGCGTGTGCGGACATCTCTTTCCCGCGGTCCCAGGTCAGCGAGCGTTTGAGTTCGGTGGGCATCGACGCCAGTGCCTGTGCCAACGCTCTGTTCATCGACACCGCTCCGTATCCCGACAGTGCTGGCCCGTTCTTGGTGATCGGTTGCTGTCGCCACCCACGCTCCCGTGGCAGGTGCACGAGGGTGGTGTATCCGGTTGTGCGCTCGACGACGGTTCCGATTGCGGACCTGTCCGTACCGATGATGAGGTCACCCTCGTGGTGCCCGGGGATCGCACGGTCGTCGGCTTCTTCGGGACGCTCGCTGATCAGTACGTCCGGTGTCACGTGAGCCCAGGCAGCACGCTTTGCTCTTGCCCGCGGCATGCGCAGAGCACGGCCGGTGCGCAGGCACAAGATGAGTTCGCGGCGCAGCGCACCGCGACCCTCGATGAACAGGGACTGGTAGATGGCTTCGTGGCTGATTCTCATGCTCAGATCATCCGGGAAATCGATTGGTAGCCGGTTCGAAATCTGCTCGGGGCTCCACGCTTTCACCCATCGGCGGTCCTGACGATGGGGCTTGTTCAAGCCTTTCCATTGCCGTTCGAGCGGTCCGGCGACAGCATCGCCGCCAGGCATGGTGATCTGGCCCGAGAGTCGGCCCTCAACGTAGTGCCGTAACCGATCGTTGGCCGTGAGCTTGGCGGTCTTCGGGCGGCGGGCAAACAACTCGGCTTTCCAATGCGCCACGCTGGCGCGGTATTCGAGCGTGCCTCCACGCGTGGCAGCGTTGCGGCGCAACTCCCGCGAGATCGTCGACGGGCTCCTCCCGATGGCACTCGCGATCGCGCGCACTCCGTGGCCGGTGGCGTGCAGGATCGCGATTTCCTCACGCTCTGCCAAAGAAAGGTACCTGCCTGCCGGCGCGGGCCACGAGTACGGCGTCATCCCGCCAGCGTGCCGGAACCACCGCTGACCAACCGCTTGCGCCACGCCGACAGCGTCAGCTGCCTCGCGAGGTAGCTTGCCAGTACTGATCTGCTCCCAAAAATCTCGTTCCTTAGACCGAGGATGGCCCGGCGCTCCCGGTGACCTCATCGGAGCCCTGCCCGTCACCTCCCGCACCCAATCCGATGGACGACCCACAACACCCTCCTGACCTCGAATGTTGCTTCCACCGATTGAGCCCAATC
>NZ_BCWX01000025.1 GCF_001894805.1 Rhodococcus globerulus NBRC 14531
CCCAACACTCCGCAGAGTGAAGGGGGGCTATTGCGTGAATGCCGCAGCTTCGGTGGTGTACTTGAGCCCCGCTACATTGTCGGCGCAGGATCACTTGACCAGTGAGCTATTACGCACTCTTTCAAGGGTGGCTGCTTCTAAGCCAACCTCCTGGTTGTCTTCGCGACCCCACATCCTTTTCCACTTAGTACACGCTTAGGGACCTTAGCTGGCGATCTGGGCTGTTTCCCTCTCGACTACGAACCTTATCGCCCGCAGTCTCACTGCCGCGCTCTCACTCACCGGCATTCGGAGTTTGGCTGATTTCGGTAAGCTTGTGGGCCCCCTAGACCATCCAGTAGCTCTACCTCCGGTGAGAAACACGCGACGCTGCACCTAAATGCATTTCGGGGAGAACCAGCTATCACGGAGTTTGATTGGCCTTTCACCCCTACCCACAACTCATCCCCTCAGTTTTCAACCTAAGTGGGTTCGGTCCTCCACGACGTCTTACCGTCGCTTCAACCTGGCCATGGGTAGATCACTCCGCTTCGGGTCTAGAGCATGCCACTATGATCGCCCTATTCGGACTCGCTTTCGCTACGGCTACCCCACACGGGTTAACCTCGCGACATGCCACTAACTCGCAGGCTCATTCTTCAAAAGGCACGCCATCACCCCCCACACCGAAGTGTGCAAAGGCTCTGACGGATTGTAAGCGCACGGTTTCAGGTACTATTTCACTCCCCTCCCGGGGTACTTTTCACCTTTCCCTCACGGTACTAGTCCGCTATCGGTCACCAGGGAGTATTCAGGCTTATCGGGTGGTCCCGACAGATTCACACCAGATTTCACGGGCCCGGTGCTACTTGGGTTTCCATTACAACAGTCACAAAGTTTTCGTGTACGGGATTCTCACCCTCTACGACAGGCCGTTCCAGACCACTTCCACTAACCTCATGATTTCTTACTGTTGGCCAACACGGCAGTATTGACAAAATGAACCCCACAACCCCACGAATGCAACACCTGCCGGCTATCACACACCCATGGTTTAGCCTCTTCCGCTTTCGCTCGCCACTACTCACGGAATCACGGTTGTTTTCTCTTCCTGTGGGTACTGAGATGTTTCACTTCCCCACGTTCCCTCCACACGCCCTATATATTCAGGCGCGGGTAACACGACATCACTCGTGCTGGGTTTCCCCATTCGGACATCCTCGGATCACAGCTCGGTTGACAGCTCCCCGAGGCTTATCGCAGCCTCCTACGTCCTTCATCGGCTCCTGGTGCCAAGGCATCCACCGTACGCTCTTCATTACTTACAACAAAGATGCTCGCGTCCACTGTGCAGTTCTCAAACAACACACAA
>NZ_BCWX01000026.1 GCF_001894805.1 Rhodococcus globerulus NBRC 14531
CCCTTTCGCGTGCGTTGAGGGTACCCCCGGAGGACTCATGCCCCTGCAGAACCACATGCATCTGATTTCCACCGACGATCACCTGATCGAGCATCCGAAGCTCTGGTCGGATCGTCTGCCGAAGAAGTTCCTCGACGCCGGACCCCGGATCATCGAGAAGGTGATGCCGCGATCGGTGCACGCCGGTGACGGCGCCCGCGGTGATGCCGGCACCAAACTCGCCGAAGTGTGGATCTACGAAGACCGTGTCTACCCGTACATCGGACTCAACGCGGTGGCTGGGAAGAAACCCGAGGAGTACGGCGCCGAGCCCACCCGGTACGAGGACATGATCGCCGGCTGCTTCGACCCGAAAGCCCGTGTGCTGGACATGGATATCGACGGCGTCCAAGCCGGACTGTCCTTTCCTTCGTTCCCCCGGTTCGCCGGAACGGTCTTCCTCGAAGGCAAGGACCGGGAGTTGGCGTTGCTCTCGGTCAAGGCCTGGAACGATTACCACATCGACGAATGGTGCGCGAGCGCCCCGGACCGGTTGATCCCGCTGGTGATCCTGCCGCTGTGGTCGGTGGAGGAATGCGTCAAAGAGGTCTACCGCACCGCAGCCAAGGGCGCAAAAGCGATTTCCTTCCCCGAAAATCCTGTACCGCTAGGACTTCCGTCGTTCCACACCGATCACTGGGATCCGCTGTTCTCGGCGTGTGAGGATGTCGACATCCCGTTGACCGTGCACTTCGGCACCTCGGGTAAGGCCCCGATCACCGCCCCCGAAGCCCCGATGGCCGTGATGACGGCACTCTTCGGGTGCAACTCGATGTACGCGACCGCCGATCTGTTGTTCTCCCCGGTTTTCCATCGCCATCCGACACTGAAGTTCCTGCTCTCCGAGGGCGGGATCGGCTGGGTTCCGTACATGCTCGAACGGATGGATCAGACGTGGGAGAAGCACCGGTTCTACCAGAACATCAACCAAACAGTGCGTCCGTCGGAATTGTTCTCCAAGCACCTCTTCGGTTGTTTCATCGAGGACAACTTCGGTATCAAGAACCGTCACGACGTCGGTATCGACAACATCACCTGGGAGGGTGACTACCCGCACTCGGATTCGAACTGGCCGAACAGTCGCAAGAAAGTACACGACGCGATGATCGATGTTCCCGATGACGAAGTCGAGAAGATGGTCGAAACCAATGCCCGTGCCCTGCTGCACTTTCCCCGTACCTAAACCACTGCCGCG
>NZ_BCWX01000027.1 GCF_001894805.1 Rhodococcus globerulus NBRC 14531
CAGGAGTGTCATTGTGTCCCTTGTGACTGAAGCCATCAACGTACCCAAGGTCGAGTTGACCGACGAAGAAATCTTTGCCGCTCACGTCGGTGGCAAACTGTCGGTCGAGACCACCGCGCCGCTCGATACGCAGCGCGCTCTGTCGATCGCGTACACGCCGGGTGTGGCTCAGGTGAGCCGCGCCATCGCAGCTGACGAGACCCTTGCCGATCGCTACACGTGGACCAATCGACTGGTTGTCGTCGTCAGTGACGGCACGGCGGTTCTCGGTCTGGGCGATATCGGACCCCGCGCATCGTTGCCCGTCATGGAGGGCAAGTCCGCTCTGTTCAAGAGCTTTGCCGGACTGAACTCCATCCCGCTGGTGCTCGACACCACCGATCCCGACGCGATTGTCGAGACCCTGATCCGTCTGCGTCCGAGCTTCGGCGCGGTCAACCTCGAGGACATCTCGGCGCCGCGTTGCTTCGAGATCGAAAAGCGTGTAATCGAGGCACTTGACTGCCCCGTCATGCACGACGATCAGCACGGCACCGCGATTGTGGTTCTCGCTGCGCTCAAGGGCGCCGTGAAGGTGCAGAGCCGCGACATCACCACACTCAAGGTTGTCATCTCCGGTGCGGGTGCAGCGGGTGTCGCGTGTGCGAACATTCTGCTCGCCGCCGGTATCAGCGACGTCGTCGTGCTCGACTCGAAGGGCATCATCTCCAGCGAGCGCAGCGACCTCAACGAGATCAAGGTAGAGCTGGCGTCGCGCACCAACCCGCGCAGTGTCCACGGCGGTGCCGTCGAGGCTTTGGCCGGAGCGGACGTCTTCCTCGGTGTCTCGGCGGGCAAGATCCCCGAGGAGCTCATCGCGTCGATGGCTCCCGAGTCGATCGTGTTTGCGCTCTCGAACCCGGATCCGGAGATTCACCCCGAGACCGCGTCGAAGTACGCGGCGATCGTGGCTACCGGCCGCAGTGACTTCCCGAACCAGATCAACAATGTGCTTGCCTTCCCCGGTGTGTTCAAGGGCGCGCTCGACGCCGGCGCCCGTCGCATCACCGAAGGTATGAAGCTCGCTGCCGCCGAGGCGATCCTGTCGGTGGTCGGCGACGAGTTGGCCGTGGACAAGATTGTTCCGAGCCCACTCGACCCTCGCGTGGCGACCGCAGTTGCGGAAGCCGTCGCGGCCGCAGCGCACGCTGAGGGCGTGACCAGCTAAGA
>NZ_BCWX01000028.1 GCF_001894805.1 Rhodococcus globerulus NBRC 14531
TAAATATCGCGAGCTTCCTTACCCGTAGCCACCTCACGGCCCAACTCACCCGCAATACGCACCAACTGCTCGATCTGCTGCACCGACGTCATCTTCTCGCCCTTACGGCCCCAAATCGTGTCCTCGTTACCGCACCGCGCATGCAACCCCATCGCGATCGCCATCGTGTTCACCGGCAACACACTGCGCATCAACGTCTCGAGCGTCAGACACGCACCATCAGGAACCCGCGAAACGAAATTCATCATGTTGTACGGATTCGGACCGTCGAACCCACCACCGATCGCCACCCACGTCAAATTCACCGGACCCGTATAGATCCCCCGGCGGATCAACCGCTCCACCGTCTCGAGCTGCGGAATACTCGAGAGCTGGAAATGCGGCTGAATACCCGCCTCCTGCAACCGACGCAAATGCTCCGCCACCCACTCCGGACCCGCCGGAACCGTCATCTCCCGATACGTATTCGCCAACTCCGGACGCTCCATCGACGTCCCCGCAATATCATCCGGGGTCATCAACTCCATGATGTTCATCTGCGACGTATTGATCGCAATCGTCACCTGATCCGGAGCCGGATCCAACGTCGCCAACATATGCCGCACATCATCGGAAAGCCACTTCGCATCCGCACCTTCACCTTCCGGCGCAAACGAAATCGACCCACCCACCTGCAAAATCATCTCCGGCACAGCCTCACGCAAACGGCCCAACAACTCGTTGAACTTCGAAAGCCGCTTCGAACCCTTACCGTCAAGCTCACGAACATGAATATGCAACACCGTCGCACCCGCGTTGTAGCAATCCACCGCAGTCTGAACATGCTCGTCCATCGTCAACGGCAGATCCTCCGCAAAATCGTCCGGCTCCCACTCCGGACCATACGGCGCAACCGTAATCACAAGCTTCTCCTGAACCTCCGGGAACAAGGCATCATCGTGAAAATGCATAACAAAACTCCAATCAGATGAGAGCTGAGAAA
>NZ_BCWX01000029.1 GCF_001894805.1 Rhodococcus globerulus NBRC 14531
CCACCGGATGCTCGGTCGTCACCGGCGGAGGAGTGATCTCCGGACCGGTCGGCGGCTTCGCAGTACCGGTGACCTTGTTGTTGATCAGAACGCCGCCGGCAACACCGTCGTTGATCTTCACCTGGTAGGTCAGAACAACCGACTTACCCGCTTCGAGTGCACCCGTCCACGAGAGCGTGGTGCCCTCGAGGGTCGGAGCAGTCGCGTCGACACCGTCAACAGTCGCCTTCAGCGAACCGGCCACGAGCGTCGCGTTGTCGAGAACCTTCGACAGATCATCGGTCAACACCACCGGATCAAGGGTCGTGTTACCCGTGTTCGCACCCGTCACCGAGTACGTGATCGTCTGACCAGCAGCAACATTCGTACCCGACACCGGATCCGCAGTCTTCGCGACCGTGAACCCCGGAACCTTCACCGGATGCTCGGTGCACAGCTGAGTCGCCGGATCACACACCTCCGGAGGATCAACCGGAGGAGTCGTACCCGGAACAACGAAGTTGAGCACCGTGTTGTCGGCATTCGCCGCAACGCGATCGGCATCAGCCTTGACCGTGACGGTGTACGTCACCGTCTTGCTCTCGCCGGCCGCAAGAGTTCCCGTCACCGAGAAACCATCCGCACCGACCATCGCAGCAGTCAACGGAGCATCAGCAGTCAAGCTGCCCGCAACCAGATCAGCATCGTCGAGCAGACCACGCAGATCATCGAAGTG
>NZ_BCWX01000030.1 GCF_001894805.1 Rhodococcus globerulus NBRC 14531
GTGTAACCGGATCCGCCCGGATCCGCTCCCGGATTTTCCACCACATCGTTGGGCATGAACGCCGCCGTCGATCCGGTCGCGATGATCGACGCACCCGCCTTCAGGTGCGGCAGGGCCTCGTGGATCGCATTCTGCGCACCCATCAGGTTGACGCCGATGACATCGAGCCAGCCTTGCATGTTCGGGCCCCCCAACATCGGGGCGATACCGGCGTTGGCGACGACGATGTCGAGCTTGCCGAATTCCGAGATCCCCTGATCGAGTGCCGAACGCAACTGCGAAGCCTCACGCACGTCGGCTTCCACGGCGACGATACGACGGCCCTGCGCCTCGACCAGACGGACGGTCTCCTTCAGGTCCTCGGGTGTCCCGAGTGGATAGGAGTTGGTCTCGATGTTGCGGCACAGGTCGACCGCGATGATGTCCGCGCCCTCCTCCGCAAGCCGCACCGCGTGACTGCGTCCCTGTCCACGGGCTGCGCCCGTGATGAATGCGACCTTACCTTCAACTCTGCCCATCGAAGTTTCCTCTCGAGTGAATCTGAATGTTGTTCAAAGCCTGGCTATCTGAAATATCGAGCACGAATCAGGCCGGGCGGGCGATGGTCTTGACCTCGAGGAGATCCTCGAGACCTTCGACGCCCCAC